>CAVWLC010000001.1:0-14994 GCA_963755835.1 uncultured Actinomycetota bacterium
CTCAAGCAAGGCCATTCGGAAGCCTGACCCGGAACTCCGCGCCTGCGCCTGGAAGTGACGATGCGGTCAGGCTGCCACCGTGTGCCGCGACGATGCTGACGGCGATGGCGAGTCCCAGCCCGCTGCTCCCGTGGGTGCGCGAACGAGAGGTGTCGGCGCGGGCGAACCGGTCGAAGAGGCGCGGCTGGACGTCAGCGGGGATACCCGGCCCGTCATCGGTGACGACGAGGTCTGTGGTCATGTTGCTGACCTGCAGACGGGTCACGACCGTGGTGCCCGGGGGTGTGTGGGTGCTGGCGTTGGACAGGAGGTTGGCCAGCACCTGGTGCAGCCGGTCCTCGTCGCCGGTCACCATCACCACGTCTTCTGGCAGGTCGAGCTGCCAGCGGTGGTCGGGTGCGGCGGTGCGGGCATCGGCGACCGAGTCGAGGACGACCCGGGTGAGGTCGACCGGTTCGGAAGCGAGGGGGCGGCCCGCGTCCAGACGGGCGAGCAGCAGCAGGTCCTCGACCAGGGCCGACATCCGGTCTGCCGACGACGTGATCCTGGCGAGGGCCGTCGACGTCGCCTCCGGGAGCGGTTCCGCTCCGGTCGACGCGAACTCGGCGTGCGCGCGGATGTTGGCCAAGGGGGTGCGCAGCTCGTGACTGGCGTCCGCGACGAACCTGCGCAGCTGAGCCTCGGTGGCGTCGCGGGAGGTGAGCGCCTTCTGGACCTGGTCGAGCATGCGGTGGAAGGCGACGTTGAGCTGGTCGACCTCGCTGCCGGCCTCGCTGAGCGGAACCGCGGTCGGTAGCGACGTCTCGGGATCGGTGAGCTCCTGCTCCGAGACGTCGAGGGCGGTGGCGGTGAGCTGGTGGAGCGGGCGGAGGTTCCGGCGTACGACGAGGACCGTGGCCGCGCCCCCGGCCAGGAAGACCAGGATGAAGAGGATGGCCTCGACGACGAACAGGCGAGTCAGCGTCTGGTTCATCGGAGACAGTGGGAGTCCGGTGAGCTGGATGTCCCCGTCGCGTCCCTTGAGCGCCAGGACGCGGTAGTCGCCGACCCCTTCCAGGTCGAGGCTCTTCGGTGCGCCGCCAGGGACGACCGACGAGAGGAGCTCCGCGTTGTCAGCGCTCAGGTCGAGTCGTCGGTTGGTCCCTGCCTCCGTGACCACGGCGGCGTCGGTGACGGTGCCATCGACCAGCCGGACCCCGAGGGTGCCGACCGCCTGTCCAGGCACGGACTCGTCGCCGTCGCCGTCGACGCTGATCGGTGGGGAGCCCTGGTGCTCGAGGCTGGCGGAGTACCGCCCTCCGGCTGCGCCGAGCTCCTTGTCGATCTGGCCCAGGAGAGAGTCTCGGACGAACAGCTCGGTCGCCACCCCCAGGACGGCGCAGGTGAGGAGCAGTACGACGAGCATGCCCACGGTCAACCGGCTGAGCAGCGTTCCGGCCCGCCAGCGACGGGGCCGTGACCTGCGCACGACGTCTCTGTCGACCTCTGTCTCGCTCAACTCGGGGTCCGGAGGACGTAGCCCGCTCCACGCACGGTGTGGATGAGCGGCACCTCGCTGCCGGCGTCGATCTTCTTGCGGAGGTAGCTGATGTAGAGCTCGACGATGTGCGCCTCGCCTCCGAAGTCGTAGTCCCAGACCCGGTCGAGGATCTGCGCCTTGGACAGGACGCGTCGGGGGTTGCGCAGCAGGAAGCGGAGCAGCTCGAACTCGGTCGCCGTCAGCTCGATGCGTCGCCCGTCCCGGGTGACCTCGTGGCCGTCCTCGTCCATGGTCAGGTCGGCGAAGGTCAGCGTCGACCCGGCGTCCTCCACCAGGGTGGTGCGCCGCAGCAGGCCCCGCACGCGGGCCAGCACCTCCTCGAGGCTGAACGGCTTGGTCACGTAGTCGTCCCCTCCGGCGGTGATGCCGGCGACCCGGTCCTCCACGCTGTCGCGGGCGGTCAGGAACAGCACCAGGACCGCCGGGTCGATCGCCCGGATCCTGCTCAGCACCTCCAGCCCGTCGAGGTCGGGGAGCATCATGTCGAGCACGACGGCGTCCGGCTTGAACTCCCGTGCCTCGCGGACGGCCTGGGCGCCGTCGTACACGGCGCGGGCGACCCAGCCCTCGCGCTGCAGCACGCTGGCGAGCACCTCCGCCAGGCTCGCCTCGTCGTCGACCACGAGGACCCGCGGCGGCAGCCCGTCCCGGCGCACCAGTCGGGGGTGCCCGGTGCCGGCCGGGGTCGGCTCACCGCTCATGTCGCCCAGCATGGGGGCGCTGCGGCGTCGAGGGCTATGCGCCTGCTCAGAGGAACTTCTGAACCCGCTCTGAGTCAGGAGCCCTGCGAGGAGCTGCTGGGCGGAGCCGAGGGCGGTGCCACGGGGCGCGGTGTCGGGGCGGAGGTGGGCGTCGCCGTCGGCTCGGCGCTCGAGGTCGCCGTGGGCGTCGCAGCGGCCCCGAGACGAGCCAACCGCTCCCGACGTTGCTGCGCACGCAGCCGGGACGAGCGCTGTCCATCGTCGGTCGACGCCCGGGCGGCCGGACCCGTGGGAGGTCTGACCGCTGGACCGCTCGACGCGTGCCCGGCCGCGAGGCCGACCGAGACCACCGTCGTGCCCAGCCCGGCCAGGGCCGCGATCACCTGGCTCGTACGCCGCAGCCGCGTCCGCGCGCTGAGGCGGAGGTCGCGAAGGTCACGTGGTGTCGGCACCTGATCCACGGTAGGCGCGAGGACGACGAAACCACGGCCCCACGACCTCTGAATCTGCTCTCAGTCCCATTGCGCGTCGTCGGAACCTTCAGAGCGGACTCAGAGGAACCTCGAACGTTCCGCACATCCGAGCGAGGCACGGTGGGCTCACTGGACCACAGCGGTCCTCGACGAAGGAGCCCAGGATGGGGAACACCGACCGACGTACGGCACGTGACCGCGTCAGGGTCCTCACCGCCGGCCTGGCGGTCGGAGGGACGCTAGGGGTCGCCGGCGTCGCTGGAGGGCTCGCCGTCCACGCCCAGCAGGCCGCCGCCGATCCGCGGACGACGCGGACGCAGCACTCGTCGTCGGGCTCGTCGGGCTCGTCGAGCTCGTCGGGCTCCAGCGCGACCCGGGGCTCGGTCTCCAGCGGGACCGGGCAGGCCCAGGCGCAGTCGAGCGGCTCATGAGCAGCCTGGCGGTGACCGACGGCACCGCCGTCGCGGACTGGACGGTGTGGACGACCCAGGCGCGGCTGGTGGTCACCGACCCCTCCGTCCTCGACATCGCGACCGCCCTCGTGCGGCACCGGCTGGACGAGATCGACCTGGCCGCGAGCCGGTTCCGCCCCGACTCGGAGGTCTCGATGATCGCCGGCTCCGAGCAGGCGGTCCACCGGATCAGCCCGCTCCTGCGCGAGCTGGTCGGTGTGGCCCTCGACGCCGCCCAGCAGACCCACGGCGTCGTCGACCCGACCCTGGGCACGGTGCTGACCCACCTCGGCTACGGAGCCGGTGGCGTCGGATCGGGCCCGGAGCCTCCGGGGCAGCTCCGCGCCGAGCGGAGGACGACCTGGCGAGACGTCCACCTCGACGAGGACGCCCTGAGACTGCCGCCCGGCACCCTGCTCGACCTCGGCGCGACCGCGAAGGCCGCCGCCGCCGACCGCTGCGCCGCGGAGGTCGCCGACCGCTACGGGTGCGGAGCGCTCGTGAGCCTCGGTGGCGACCTGCGGACCTGCGGCGCCGAGCCGCAAGGCGGCTGGAACGTCCTCGTGCAGGACGGCGACGACGAGCCCGCCAGCGTGATCCTTCTGTCGGGTGCCCACGCCGTGGCGACGTCGTCGACCCTGCGGCGCCGGTGGCAGCGCCACGGTCAGCAGATGCACCACCTCCTGGACCCGATGACCCTGCTGCCGGCGCGGCCGGTGTGGCGGACCGTCACCGTCGCGGCCGAGAGCTGCCTGCGCGCGAACACGTTGTCCACCCAGGCGATCGTGCTCGGAGCGAGAGCCGTCGCCGTGCTCGAGGAAGCCGGCGTCGCGGCCCGGCTCGTCGCGTCCGACGGCGCGGTCACCCTGGTCGGTGGGTGGCCCGAGTGAGCCAAGCCCTCTGGTACGCCGGACGAGGGTTCGGCGTGAGTGCCCTGGTCCTGTTGAGCCTGGTCATGGTGCTCGGGATCCTGACCCGTTCCGGCCGCCCGCTGCCCGGGCTGCCGCGCTTCGCCGTGGCGGCGCTCCACCGCACGACGAGCCTGACCGCCGTGGCGTTCGTGGCGCTGCACATCATCACCCTGAGCCTCGACCCCTATGCCCAGCTCCACCTGGTCGACACGGTGGTGCCCTTCCTCGGCTCGTTCAGGCCGATGTGGCAGGGGCTCGGCACCGTCGCCGTCGACCTCGTCGTGCTGCTCGTGGGGTCGAGCCTGCTGCGCCACCGCCTCGGCCTCCGGACCTGGCGGCTGGTGCACTGGACCGCCTACCTCTTCTGGCCGTTGGCGATCCTGCACGCCTTCGGCAACGGGACCGACGGGCACTCCGCGTGGATGCTGGCCGTTCTCGGCACGTGCCTGGCGGGGGTCGGCACCGCCATCGGTTGGCGACTGGTCAGTGACCGGTTCGCGCCCGAGGCAGCACCGGTGCCGGTGTCCGCACCCCCTGGGCTGGCGGGGTTGCGATGACGCCGCGTCGCGACACCCGTGGCCGGGCTGCTCGCCGTCAGAACCACGTCGTACGACGAGCACGTCGCCCTGCTCGGCGCGCTTCCGGACCACAGCCCTGCTCAGCTGCTCGCCGAGGTGCGGGACGCCGGGCTCACCGGCCGCGGCGGGGCCGCGTTCCCTGCCGCCCGCAAGCTCACCGCCGTGGCCGCCGGGCGGCGGGCTGTGGTCGTGGCCAACGGCGCCGAGGGCGAGCCGGCCAGCAGCAAGGATCTTGCGGTGATGACGTCCGCACCGCACCTGGTGCTCGACGGGCTGGTCCTGGCCGCGCGCGCCACCGGCGCGTCGACCGGCTACGTCCACGCGCCCGAGCGGGTCCTCGAGACCTCGATCGCACCCGCCCTCCGCCAGCGGCGCGAGCGCCTGGCGATCACCCTCGTCCCGTCGGCCGACACCTTCGTGTCCGGTCAGGAGACGGCGGTCGTCGCCGCAGTCCAAGGGATGCGACCGCTGCCCATGCATGTTCCGCCCGTCTACCGGCGCGGGGTCGATGGTCGCCCGACGCTGGTGCACAACGTCGAGACGCTCGCGCACGTCGCCCTGATCGCGCGGTACGGCGCCGGCTGGTTCCGCTCCCGGGGCAGCCATGACGACCCGGGCTCACGGCTGCTCACCATCTCCGGTGCCGTCCGGCGGCCCGCGGTGTACGAGGTCGCCGGCGGCACCACATTGGGCGAGGCGATCAGCCGCGCCGGCGGACCGGTCGAGCACCTCCAGGCCGTGCTGGTCGGCGGCTACCACGGCGGTTGGGTCCCGTGGGATGCCGACACCATCCAGCTGCCGCTGAGCAGGGCGGCTCTCTCGCCGTACGACGCCGCGCCCGGGGCCGGCGTCCTGGTCGCCCTGGACTCCCGGCACTGCGGGCTGGCCGCGGCGGCCGACATCGCCCGCTACCTGGCCGGCCAGACCGCCGGTCAGTGCGGGCCGTGCCGCAACGGCCTCCCGACGATCGCGGACCACCTCACCGACCTTGCGACCGGCCGCAGCTCCGCGGCGGCCCGCACCGAGATCGAACGCATCTGCGGCTCCGTCGAGGGGCGTGGCGCCTGCCACCACCCCAACGGCACCATCCGGATGGTGCGCAGCGCCGTTCGCACCTTCCGGGCCGAGGTCGAGCACCACCTGGGGGCGCACTGCACCGCGACCGCCCACCGCGTGAGGCTCGGCCGATGACCCTGCATCTCGACATCGACTGGACCCGCTGCCAGGGCCGGGGCCTCTGCATCGAGCTCGTGCCCGAGCTCCTCGCCGAGGACGACTGGGGCTACCCGGAGGCGAGAAACCACGACAGCTCCCTGCCCGTCCCACCCGCGCTGGTCCGGTACGCCGAGGAAGCGGTCCGCGAGTGCCCGCGGCTCGCGCTGCGGCTCACGAACGGCTGAGGGGGCTCAGCCCCCACCCTGAGCCTGCTCAGAGCGAACACAGAAGTGGGGCCGACAGGCTGGCCGGCGTGACGACCGTCGATCAAGAGTCCTCCGGCGTCCTCGCCAGCAGCCTGGCCGCGGCCATGGGTCGGCACCACCGCGAGGACCCGGTCCTGCCGGGCACCGGTGGCCCCGCCGGCAACGTCATCCTCACGGCCTGGACCGGGCTGGTGCTGCTCGCCCTCTCCGTCGCCGAGCTCCTCACGCTCTTCAACGTCCGTGGACTGATCAGCTGGCACGTGGCGATCGGAGCGCTCCTGATCCCCCCGGCGCTGCTGAAGACGGGCACGACCACCTGGCGGATGGTCCAGTACTACCGCGGCAACGGCGCCTACCAGCAGGCCGGGCCGCCGCCCTTGTTGCTCCGGCTCCTGGGGCCCGCCGTCGTGCTGTCCACCCTCGGCCTGCTCGCCACCGGCGTGCTCCTGGTGCTGCTGGGCGAGCAGACGAGCCGCACGGTCCTGGTGACACTGCCACTTGTGCGCGTCGACTGGCTCTCCCTCCACCAGGCGACCTTCGCCGTCTGGGCCACGGCGACCGGCCTGCACCTGCTCGGACGGCTGATCCCTGCCCTCCAGATCGCCTCGCGGAGCCAACGGCTCCCTCATGTGCCAGGACGCGTATGGCGGCTGACGGCCGCAGCAGTGGTGGTCGTGGCCGCCGTACCGCTCGCCGTCCTCGTCACGCAGGCCGTAGGCGACTGGGGCCACGACATACCCGGCTTCCGCTAAGTCCCATCCTCCCGACATTGACCAGCCGTCTCCATGCCCAACGTGACGGAGCTTGATGTCGCTACGCCATGCCGGCCCGGCGGCCCGTATCCGTCGGACGGGTCCCCGCACCGGTGAGTCAGAAGGCCTCCGAGCCTTGGCCCCCATCCGGGCCGCGTCGGGGTAGCGGACCTTTGCGACTCTCCCGTACAACGGTGAGGTGCAGGGCTACGTGCCTCGATACCACCGTGTGTACCTGGTCGACGACCACAACATCGTCCGGCGTGGCCTGCACGACCTGCTGAACGGCGCCCGGGACATCGAGGTCGTGGGCGACTCCGGCTCCGCACAGGATGCCGCTGCCGAGATCCTTCGCCTCGAGGCAGACGTGATGCTGCTGGACCTGCAGCTGCAGGACGGCACGGGAATCGAGGTCTGCCGGGCCGTCCGGGCAGTCAACCCGTCGGTCTGCGGTCTGCTCCTCACGGCGGCCGGAGACGACGAGGCGGCGGCGGCTGCACTGCTCGCCGGGGCGGCCGGCTATCTCGTCAAGATGGCCCGCGACGGCGACATCGTCGGCACGATCCGCAAGCAGCGACCCGGCGTCTCGCAGCTCGATGGGCACGTCGTCCAACGAGCATCCCTCGTGCTGGGATCGGTGATGGACTCACTCACTCCAGCCGCAACGGTGGCCGAGCGGCGGATCCTCCGACAAGTGCAGGACGGGCTGACCGACAGCGACATCAGCAAGGCGTTGACGACCGAGGGCATGCACGACACGGACGTCGTTGGATTCATCGCGCGAGTGACGCGGGCGCTCCTGGGTGATGGAGCTCCGTCAGCCCAGCCGGGGACCGGCCGGCACCGACGTATCGACTGAAACCCATCCGCCGAGCCAGCCATCGGCCCTGCAGAACCACCCGCCCGGACGTAGCTCTTCAGGACCGTCCTGGGGTGGCCACTGCTCGTACCCGTGGGCCCTGCAGCCGAGGTCTTCGTGGTGCGAGTCCTCTCCGGCGACCGGATCGCCATCCACGACGTCTACCTCGACCCTGCCGTCACCGTGGCCTGACCCTTCCGAAGCGGAGCCACCTTCTCGGCCTCCACGACGACGACGGGGCACGTCACCCGCTCACGACAGGAGTCACTGACCGGCGGGCACCCGGCCCGCCGGGACCGTCCCGAGCCCGAGGCACCGAGCACCAGCAGCTCCGCCCCGCGGCTGCGGTCGACCAGGGCCTGCACGGGGTCGGCGTTCTCGACGTACACCCGCACGACGGACCCGTCGAGCTCGGCACCGCACGCGGCCAGGGCTTGCTGCAGCGCGGCGACCGCGCGCCCGCGCGGTTCGCAGTAGTGGCCCGGCACCTCGTGTACCCAGACCTCCCCCAAGTCGGGCCAGCCGGTGACGACGTCCAGCCGCCACCCGCGCCGCCGGCACAGGTCGTGCGCCCAGGCGAGGGCGGCAGCGCTCGCCAGCGACGCACCGACTCCCACGACCACGCGCCGGGTCCGCGGTCCGCCGGCGTCGCGGACCGGGTGATGAGGATGCTGAAGATCTTGGCGGAGCTCCATGGCTCCATCACACGCCGGTGGGCGGCGGAGTCACAGGAGACAAGGACCTCGGGAGCCGGGACCTCCGGCCATCTCGGCCGCGTCGGCGCGACAGGGCGACCGCGAAGCCGGGCACCGAGGCGAGGCACAGCGGTACGACGAAGCCAGCCGAGCCGCTCCACTGGGTGCCGAGCAAGTCACTGAGCACGGGAACGGTCACCCCGGCGACCTGGCAGGCCCCGGCGGCCAGCACCGCGAGCTCGAGGCTGCGCTCGGACCACCGCCACCGCCGCCCACCGACGCCCCGAGGGCTGCGGAGAGCCAGGGCCACGGCGAGCTGACCGAGCCCCAACGTGAGGAACACAGCCGTGCGAGCGTCGTGCCCCTGCCATGATGCCCAGGCGCCCGCGATGAGCGAGGTGGTCGTGACCAGGGTGCCCGCGAAGACGATCTGCCCAACGAGGGTGCGGTTCAGCACCGACCCTGGCGCTGAGGGTCGGCGCGTCTGCGAGGGGTCGAGCGGCTCGGCTCCGAAGGCCACGCCGGGCAGGCCGTGCGTGACCATGTTGATCCACAGGATCATCGCCGGTGTGAGCGGGATGGGCAGGCCCAGCAGCGGCGCGCACAGCAGCACCGCTACCTCGGCCAGCCCACCGGCCAGGCCGTACCGCAAGAAGGTCCTGACGTTCACGTGGATGCGGCGGCCCTCTGACACGGCCGCGACCAGGGTCCCGAGGTTGTCGTCGGTGAGCACGAGGTCGGCGGCCTGACGGGCAACCTCGGTGCCCCTTCCGCCCATGGCCACTCCGATGTCGGCGCGCCGCAGAGCGGGCGCGTCGTTGACCCCGTCCCCTGTCATGGCCACGACAGCGCCGCGAGCCTGCCAGGCGTCGACGATGGCCACCTTCTGCTCGGGCCGGATGCGGGCGTAGACGTCGATCGCCTCGACTCGAGACACGTGGTCACCGCGCTGCACGGCATCGCCCTCGACGACGTCTCCCCCGTTGAGGATGCCCAGCTCGGTCGCGACCGCCGCGGCGGTCGCGGGGTGGTCGCCAGTCACCAGGACCGTGCGGATGCCTGCCGCGCGGCAGCGGTCCACCACCGCCGCGGCCGAGGTCTGCGGCGGGTCCATGACCGCGATGAGCCCTGCCCAGGCCCGGTCCTCGACCACCGCCAGGACGCGGTGCCCTTCCGCCGCCAGCTGTTGGGCCACCGCACGGGCTTGTTCGACGACCCGTCCTGGAGGCAGCAGGGCGAGCACGGTCTCCGGTGCACCCTTGACCACCTCGAGCCGGTTCCCGGCGCCGTCCTCGTGCAGGGTGCGCGAATAACCAGCCGTACTGTCGAACGGCGTCTCCTCGACCCTGCGCCAGCTTCGAAGCGACGCCTCCGTGATGCCCGCCTTGGCCGCCGCCACCAGGAGCGCCACGTCGAACGGGTCGCCCGTCGGCTGCCACTCGCTCCCGTCATCCACCACCAGGCTCGCGTCGTTGCACAGCGCGGCGTCCCGCAACAGTCGGTTGGTCCCGACTCGCGCGGCGGACGTCCCGGACACGTCGCCGGCCACGGCGTACCCCGTGCCGGAGATCTCGCACGCACCCTCCGGGGACCACGTCCGCCGGGCGGTGAGGACGCCGGAGGTCATCGTGCCGGTCTTGTCCGATGCCAGGACCGTCACCGACCCCAGCGTCTCGACGGCGGGCAGATGACGGACGACCGCGTGCCGGCGAGCCATTCGAAACGCCCCCAGGGCGAGCGAGATCGTGACGACGGCCGGCAGCGACTCGGGAACGGCCGCCACGCCGAGGCTCACCGCCAAGACCGCGGCCCGCGTCCACGACTCACCCTGGAGGACGGCCAGCCCCCCGACGACCAGGCACAGCAGACTCGTGACGAACACCAGCTGACGCGACAGGATGCCCATCCGCCGCTGAAGCGGCGTCGGGCGGACTCGTCCCGAGACCATGGCCGCGATGCCCCCGAGGGCACTGGTCGAACCGGTGCTTACCACTCGGCCGACCCCGTGGCCCCGGGTCAGGACCGTACCGGCGAAGAGCTCCGAACCAGCGTCGCGGGAGACCGGCACTGACTCGCCGGTCATCGCGGCCTCGTCCACCTCGACAGACGCGCCCTCCATCAGCGTCACGTCGGCCGGGACCACGTCACCCGCTTCGAGGCGCACCACGTCACCGGGAACGAGCTCAGCGGCTGCGAGCTCGCCCAGTCGGCCGTCCCGCCAGACGTGTACCACGGGAACGACCATCCGTGACAAGGCGTCGACGGCGTGCTGAGCCCGCACGTCCTGAACCACGCCGATCGCGGTGTTGAACACGATGACTGCCGCGATGATGACGGCGTCCGGCCGGTCGCCGACCGCCAACACCAGCACCAGCGCTCCACACAGAAGAAGGATCATGGGGTCGCGCAGCTGGGCCGCGACCCGCCCGAGCAGGGTCGGCCCGGGATCCTTGGGCAGCTCGTTGCGTCCCTGCTCACGCAGGAGCCGGGCGGCTTCGGCTGTGCTCAGACCACCGGACGCCTGCGGGTGATGGGGGGCGAGGTCGACCATCGGAACGCGCTCGCGGCGAGTCAGCTGTCTTGGCTCAGCAGGACGGCTGGGGTTGGGGTCAGGACGCTGAGACGCCAGCTGCGGTCACGGTGCGTTGTGGTCGGCATGCCAGGTTCCTCCTCGGTCCCATGCACAGCCCACTCCTCGGGCGCTGCCAGCCACAGGGGCGAAGGTCACCCCCGAGCAGGGTCCTCGGCACATGTTCAGGTGTGACGGGTTGACAGGCGACTTCGCGGTCACCCACGTTGAAGGACCAAGGTCCTGCCACATCGGCGCGAATGGTCCCTGTCCGACACGCCGTGAGATGACGGAGGCTCGACACCTGTGACCGCCACCGAACCAGCCTCGGACTTCGACACCGAGACCGCACCGTCCTCGCCATCCCTCTCCGACGAGGAGCTCGGCTTGCTCGACGGCTGGTGGCGAGCCGCGAACTACGTCTCCGTGGGGCAGATCTATCTCCTGGACAACCCACTCCTCCGCAGGCCGCTGGAGCGGGACGACATCAAGCCGCGACTCCTGGGACATTGGGGTACGACCCCCGGGCTCAACCTGCTGTGGACGCACCTGAACCGGCTGATCCGCCACCGCGACGTCAACGCGATCTTCCTGGCCGGCCCCGGACACGGCGGCCCTGCGGTGGTCGCGAACGCCTGGTTGGAAGGGACCTACAGCGAGGTCTATCCCCACATCGGCGACGACGAGGACGGGATGCAGCGGCTGTTCAGGCAGTTCTCCTTCCCGGGTGGCATCCCGAGCCACGTCGCGCCGGAGACTCCCGGCTCCATCCACGAGGGCGGCGAGCTCGGGTACGTCCTTTCGCACGCGTACGGCGCGGCGATGGACAACCCGGACCTGCTCGTCGCCGCAGTGGTCGGCGACGGCGAGTTCGAGACAGGTCCCCTGGCCGCCTCGTGGCACGCGAACAAGTTCGTCGACCCGGTCCACGACGGGGCCGTGCTCCCGATCCTCCACCTCAACGGCTACAAGATCGCGAACCCGACAGTTCCGGCCCGGATCCCGCGGGAGGAGCTGATCAGCCTCCTGCGCGGCTACGGCCACGAGGTGCTCACGGTGGAGGGCGACGAGCCGGCCGACGTGCACCGGCAGCTGGCGGCGGCGCTGGACCGGGCGCACGACTCGATCCGGGAGATCCAGCGCGCCGCCCGGGAGGACGGCGACGTCGAGCGACGACCCTGGCCGATGGTCCTGCTCGTCACCCCCAAGGGGTGGACCGGGCCGGCCACGGTGGACGGGGTCCAGGTCGAGGGGACCTGGCGCGCACACCAGGTCCCGCTGGCCGCGACCCGCGAGAACGACGCGCACCGAACCCAGCTCGAGGAGTGGATGCGGTCCTACCGGCCCGAGGAGCTCTTCGACGACAACGGCCACCTGGTCGAGTCGCTGCGGGCGCTCCGTCCCCAAGGCGAGCTGCGGATGAGCGCCAACCCGCACGCCAACGGCGGCCGCCTGAAGCGGCCGCTGGCCCTCAAGGACTTCCGAGAGCACACCGTCGACGTACCGACCCCTGGTGGCTCGGTGCACGAGCCGACCCGGGTCCTGGGTCAGTACCTCGTCGACGTGGTCCGCGACAACCCGGACAACTTCCGGATCTTCGGCCCCGACGAGACCGCGTCCAACCGGCTCGACGCGGTCTACGAGGTGACCGACAAGGTCTTCGCCGGCGAGATCCTCCCGGTCGACGAGCACCTGGCCCACAGCGGCCGGGTGATGGAGATCCTCTCCGAGCACACTTGTCAGGGGTGGCTGGAGGGCTACCTGCTCACCGGCCGGCACGGGCTGTTCAGCTGCTACGAGGCGTTCATCCACATCGTCGACGCGATGCTCAACCAGCACGCGAAATGGCTCAAGACCACCCGCGAGCTCGAGTGGCGCCCGCGCATCGCCTCGCTCAACTACCTGCTCAGCTCGCACGTGTGGCGCCAGGACCACAACGGCTTCTCGCACCAGGACCCCGGCTTCATCGACCACGTCGTCAACAAGAAGGCCGAGGTGGTCCGCGTCTACCTGCCGCCGGACACCAACACCCTGCTGTCCACGATGCGGCACTGCCTCGAGAGCCAGCACTACGTGAACGTCGTGGTGGCCGGCAAGCAGCCACAGTTCGACTGGCTGGACGCCGAGCAGGCCGACCTGCACTGCACCCGCGGCCTCGGCATCTGGGAGTGGGCCTCACACGAGAGCGACGACCCCGACGTCGTGATCGCCTGCGCGGGCGACGTACCGACCCTCGAGGCGCTGGCCGCGACCAGCATCCTGCGCGAGCGGCTGCCGGAGCTGAAGGTGCGGTTCGTCAACGTCGTCGACCTGATGCGGCTGCAGGACGACCGGGAGCACCCGCACGGCCTCTCCGCCCGCGACTTCGACACCGTCTTCACCACCGACAAGCCGGTGATCTTCGCCTACCACGGCTACCCGTGGCTGATCCACCGCCTGACCTACCGCCGGACCAACCACGACAACATCCACGTGCGCGGCTACAAGGAGGAGGGGACCACCACCACGCCGTTCGACATGGTGATGATGAACGACCTCGACCGGTACCACCTGGTCATGGACGTCATCGACCGGGTCCCGTCCCTCGGGTCGCGCGCCGCAGCGCTGCGGCAGGAGATGGGCGACAAGCGGCTGGTCGCTCGCGCATGGACGCGCGACCACGGTGAGGACCTGCCCGAGGTCCGCGACTGGTCGTGGGGCGAAGCCCAGCCGGCCCGGGGTGCGTCACCGTCCACGACGGCCGAGCCGACCAACCCGGGCGACCAGAGCTAGGTCCGGTCCGGATCCCGGACCGATAGGACGTTGGGGCTCTCCAGGGTGTCTGTCTCGGACCGAAGGAGCCGGACACGCGGACCGCACTCTTAGGGCTACGAGCCGGGCAACAGGCTGCGAGCCTGCCGGGCGATCGCGAGCTCCTCGTCGGTCCGCACGACCAGCACCTCGACACGACTCCTGTCCGCGCTGACCCGTCGGTGCCCCTCGCCATCAGCTCGGTTGCGGGTCGGGTCGACCTCGATGCCCAGGCGCACCAGGTCGCGCAACGCGTCCTCGCGGACCCGAGCCACGTTCTCTCCGACCCCGGCCGTGAACACCACGGCGTCCGCACCGCCCAGCACCGCCAGGTACGCGCCGACGTACTTGCGCAGCCGGTGGCAGTAGACCTCGTACGCCGTCCGGGCCTGCTTCTCGCCGCGGCCCACCGCCGCGAGCAGGTCGCGGAAGTCGTGCATGCCGGCCAGCCCCTGCAGCCCCGAGCGGTGGTGCAGCAGCTCCTCGAGCCGGTCGGCGTCGTAGCCGTTGCGCAGCAGGTGCAGGAGAACCCCGGCGTCGACGTCGCCCGGGCGGGTGCCCATGACCAGCCCCTCGAGCGGCGTCAGCCCCATCGAGGTGTCCACGGGTGCACCTCCCCGGATCGCTGCCGCTGAGGCCCCGTTGCCGAGGTGGAGCGTGATGAGCGACAGGTCTGTCCAGGGTGGCCCAGGAAGCGAGCGGCCTCCCCCGCCACGTACTGGTGGCTGATCCCGTGGGCGCCGTACCGCCGGATGCCGAGCGGCTCGGCCACCGCACGCTCGAGCGCGTACGTCGCCGAAGCAGCGGGCAGGCCGGCGAAGTAGGCGGTGTCGAAGACCGCGACCTGAGGCAGGTCCGGGAACGCAGTCCGCGTGGCGCGGATGCCGGCCAGGGCCGGCGGGTTGTGCAGTGGCGCCAGCTCGACCAGCTCCTGGATCCCCTGCTCGACCGAGTCGTCGACCAGCGTCGCCTCGGTGTAGCGATCGCCGCCGTGGACCACCCGGTGCCCGGCACCGAGCAGTCCCGCGGTGTCGACCCCTGCCTGCGACAGCGCCGTGGAGACGTCGCCGAAGGCGCCGTCCCACCCGGTCTCGTCGACCCGCTCCACCGTCCCACGCACGACGGTCCGCTCGTCGGCGTCGAGCACGCGGTACTTCAACGACGAGGAGCCCGCGTTGAGGACGAGCACGGAGCCGCTCACACCATCACGCTATCGAGGGCGTGGCTCACTCCGCCGTGATCGCGCGCAGCAC
>CAVWLC010000002.1:0-17889 GCA_963755835.1 uncultured Actinomycetota bacterium
AGGTGTGACGGGTTGACAGGCGACTTCGCGGTCGCCCACGTTGAAGGACCAAGGTCCTGCCACATCGGCGCGAATGGTCCCTGTCCGACACGCCGTGAGATGACGGAGGCTCGACACCTGTGACCGCCACCGAACCAGCCTCGGCCTTCGACACCGAGACCGCACCGTCCTCGCCATCCCTCTCCGACGAGGAGCTCGGCTTGCTCGACGGCTGGTGGCGAGCCGCGAACTACGTCTCCGTGGGGCAGATCTATCTCCTGGACAACCCGCTCCTCCGCAGGCCGCTGGAGCGGGACGACATCAAGCCGCGACTCCTGGGACATTGGGGTACGACCCCCGGGCTCAACCTGCTGTGGACGCACCTGAACCGGCTGATCCGCCACCGCGACGTCAACGCGATCTTCCTGGCCGGCCCCGGACACGGCGGCCCTGCGGTGGTCGCGAACGCCTGGTTGGAAGGGACCTACAGCGAGGTCTATCCCCACATCGGCGACGACGAGGACGGGATGCAGCGGCTGTTCAGGCAGTTCTCCTTCCCGGGTGGCATCCCGAGCCACGTCGCGCCGGAGACTCCCGGCTCCATCCACGAGGGCGGCGAGCTCGGGTACGTCCTTTCGCACGCGTACGGCGCGGCGATGGACAACCCGGACCTGCTCGTCGCCGCAGTCGTCGGCGACGGCGAGTTCGAGACAGGTCCCCTCGCCGCCTCGTGGCACGCGAACAAGTTCGTCGACCCGGTCCACGACGGGGCCGTGCTCCCGATCCTCCACCTCAACGGCTACAAGATCGCGAACCCGACAGTTCCGGCCCGGATCCCGCGGGAGGAGCTGATCAGCCTCCTGCGCGGCTACGGCCACGAGGTGCTCACGGTGGAGGGCGACGAGCCGGCCGACGTGCACCGGCAGCTGGCGGCGGCGCTGGACCGGGCGCACGACTCGATCCGGGAGATCCAGCGCGCCGCCCGGGAGGACGGCGACGTCGAGCGACGACCCTGGCCGATGGTCCTGCTCGTCACCCCCAAGGGGTGGACCGGGCCGGCCACGGTGGACGGGGTCCAGGTCGAGGGGACCTGGCGCGCACACCAGGTCCCGCTGGCCGCGACCCGCGAGAACGACGCGCACCGAACCCAGCTCGAGGAGTGGATGCGGTCCTACCGGCCCGAGGAGCTCTTCGACGACAACGGCCACCTGGTCGAGTCGCTGCGGGCGCTCCGTCCCCAAGGCGAGCTGCGGATGAGCGCCAACCCGCACGCCAACGGCGGCCGCCTGAAGCGGCCGCTGGCCCTCAAGGACTTCCGAGAGCACACCGTCGACGTACCGACCCCTGGTGGCTCGGTGCACGAGCCGACCCGGGTCCTGGGTCAGTACCTCGTCGACGTGGTCCGCGACAACCCGGACAACTTCCGGATCTTCGGCCCCGACGAGACCGCGTCCAACCGGCTCGACGCGGTCTACGAGGTGACCGACAAGGTCTTCGCCGGCGAGATCCTCCCGGTCGACGAGCACCTGGCCCACAGCGGCCGGGTGATGGAGATCCTCTCCGAGCACACTTGTCAGGGGTGGCTGGAGGGCTACCTGCTCACCGGCCGGCACGGGCTGTTCAGCTGCTACGAGGCGTTCATCCACATCGTCGACGCGATGCTCAACCAGCACGCGAAATGGCTCAAGACCACCCGCGAGCTCGAGTGGCGCCCGCGCATCGCCTCGCTCAACTACCTGCTCAGCTCGCACGTGTGGCGCCAGGACCACAACGGCTTCTCGCACCAGGACCCCGGCTTCATCGACCACGTCGTCAACAAGAAGGCCGAGGTGGTCCGCGTCTACCTGCCGCCGGACACCAACACCCTGCTGTCCACGATGCGGCACTGCCTCGAGAGCCAGCACTACGTGAACGTCGTGGTGGCCGGCAAGCAGCCACAGTTCGACTGGCTGGACGCCGAGCAGGCCGACCTGCACTGCACCCGCGGCCTCGGCATCTGGGAGTGGGCCTCACACGAGAGCGACGACCCCGACGTCGTGATCGCCTGCGCGGGCGACGTACCGACCCTCGAGGCGCTGGCCGCGACCAGCATCCTGCGCGAGCGGCTGCCGGAGCTGAAGGTGCGGTTCGTCAACGTCGTCGACCTGATGCGGCTGCAGGACGACCGGGAGCACCCGCACGGCCTCTCCGCCCGCGACTTCGACACCGTCTTCACCACCGACAAGCCGGTGATCTTCGCCTACCACGGCTACCCGTGGCTGATCCACCGCCTGACCTACCGCCGGACCAACCACGACAACATCCACGTGCGCGGCTACAAGGAGGAGGGGACCACCACCACGCCGTTCGACATGGTGATGATGAACGACCTCGACCGGTACCACCTGGTCATGGACGTCATCGACCGGGTCCCGTCCCTCGGGTCGCGCGCCGCAGCGCTGCGGCAGGAGATGGGCGACAAGCGGCTGGTCGCTCGCGCATGGACGCGCGACCACGGTGAGGACCTGCCCGAGGTCCGCGACTGGTCGTGGGGCGAAGCCCAGCCGGCCCGGGGTGCGTCACCGTCCACGACGGCCGAGCCGACCAACCCGGGCGACCAGAGCTAGGTCCGGTCCGGATCCCGGACCGATAGGACGTTGGGGCTCTCCAGGGTGTCTGTCTCGGACCGAAGGAGCCGGACACGCGGACCGCACTCTTAGGGCTACGAGCCGGGCAACAGGCTGCGAGCCTGCCGGGCGATCGCGAGCTCCTCGTCGGTCCGCACGACCAGCACCTCGACACGACTCCTGTCCGCGCTGACCCGTCGGTGCCCCTCGCCATCAGCTCGATTGCGGGTCGGGTCGACCTCGATGCCCAGGCGCACCAGGTCGCGCAACGCGTCCTCGCGGACCCGAGCCACGTTCTCTCCGACCCCGGCCGTGAACACCACGGCGTCCGCACCGCCCAGCACCGCCAGGTACGCGCCGACGTACTTGCGCAGCCGGTGGCAGTAGACCTCGTACGCCGTCCGGGCCTGCTTCTCGCCGCGGCCCACCGCCGCGAGCAGGTCGCGGAAGTCGTGCATGCCGGCCAGCCCCTGCAGCCCCGAGCGGTGGTGCAGCAGCTCCTCGAGCCGGTCGGCGTCGTAGCCGTTGCGCAGCAGGTGCAGGAGAACCCCGGCGTCGACGTCGCCCGGGCGGGTGCCCATGACCAGCCCCTCGAGCGGCGTCAGCCCCATCGAGGTGTCCACGGGTGCACCTCCCCGGATCGCTGCCGCTGAGGCCCCGTTGCCGAGGTGGAGCGTGATGAGCGACAGGTCTGTCCCAGGGTGGCCCAGGAAGCGAGCGGCCTCCCCCGCCACGTACTGGTGGCTGATCCCGTGGGCGCCGTACCGCCGGATGCCGAGCGGCTCGGCCACCGCACGCTCGAGCGCGTACGTCGCCGAAGCAGCGGGCAGGCCGGCGAAGTAGGCGGTGTCGAAGACCGCGACCTGAGGCAGGTCCGGGAACGCAGTCCGCGTGGCGCGGATGCCGGCCAGGGCCGGCGGGTTGTGCAGTGGCGCCAGCTCGACCAGCTCCTGGATCCCCTGCTCGACCGAGTCGTCGACCAGCGTCGCCTCGGTGTAGCGATCGCCGCCGTGGACCACCCGGTGCCCGGCACCGAGCAGTCCCGCGGTGTCGACCCCTGCCTGCGACAGCGCCGTGGAGACGTCGCCGAAGGCGCCGTCCCACCCGGTCTCGTCGACCCGCTCCACCGTCCCACGCACGACGGTCCGCTCGTCGGCGTCGACCACGCGGTACTTCAACGACGAGGAGCCCGCGTTGAGGACGAGCACGGAGCCGCTCACACCATCACGCTATCGAGGGCGTGGCTCACTCCGCCGTGATCGCGCGCAGCACGTCGACCTTGCTGGCCCGGCGGGCGGGCCCCACGGCCGCGAGCAGGCCGACCACGACGGCGACCACGAGGTAGATCGCCAGGGTCGTCCCCGGCACGCTCACCTCGGTGATGCCCTGGTCGGCCAGCGCCCTGGCCAGGGCCACGCCCGAGGCCACCCCGAGCGCCAGACCGGTGAGCGCGCCCAGCAACGACATCAGCACCGACTCGCGGCGTACGACGGAGCGGACCTGTCGTCTGGTCCCACCCACTGCGCGCAGGAGTCCCAGCTCGCGGGTCCGCTCCATCACCGACAGCACGAGGGTGTTGACGATGCCCAGGACGGCGACAACCACGGCGAGGAGCAGGAGTGCGGTCACGATGCCGAGCAGCTGGTCCACCGAGTGCTGCGCCTCGCGGGTGATGTCCGCCGGGGTGTTGACGGTGACGTTGGGGTAGTCGGTCAGAGCCGACTCGATCCGCCGCTTGGCGAGAGTGGGGTCGGCCCCGGGGGTGGTGGTCAGCAGGATGGCGCCGTCCAGCTTCCAGCTGACGTTGGCGTCGAAGTCGGGCATGGCCACGATGTACGACGCGTTGATCAGGCTGCCGCCGCTGAACGTGCCGGCCACGGTCATCGAGCGCCGGCCGGTCTCCGGGAAGGTCACCGCGACCGCGTCGCCGGCGGCGACGCCCAGCTTCCGGGCCTCGACGGTGCTCACCAGGATGCTGCCCGGGCGCAGCCGTCCGAGGCTGCCGCTCTGGATCCCCAGGTCGATCACGTGGTCGAGGCCCGCGGTGTCCAGCCCCGTGACCAGGTGCTCGCGGCCGTCGACCTGAGCGCTCCACTCCCGTAGCTCGACCACGTCCGAGACGTCTTGCCGGGCACGCAGCAGCGCGGCGACGGACGGGCTGATGCCCATGCCGGCTCCGGCGGGCTCGAGGATCAGGTCCGACCGGTTGCCGCCGGTCACCGCCGCCGAGACCGAGTCCTTGAGCGAGGCCGCGGTGACGGCCACGGCGCTCACCACGGTCAGGCCGATCGTGAGCGCCAGCGCTGTGGCCGCCGCTCGCCTCGAGTTGCGCCGCACGTTCTGCGCCGCCATCCGCCAGCCTCCGCCGCGCTTGCCGTGAGCGGCCAGCCGGGCCAGCCCCCGGGCGAGCATCGGGCCCACGAAGAGCAGTCCGAGGAAGGCCGTGAGGGTGGCGACCACCGTCCACCACCGCTGGTTGCCGACCACCGCACACCACGTCAAACCGCCGGCCCCGACGGCCAGCACGGCCCAGCCCGCGGTGTGACGGGTTCGTCCCGACGTCGGTGCTGCCGGTACGACGTCGCGGAGCGCCTCCATGGGCGCGACCCGCGCGGCAGACCACGCGGGGAGCAGTGCCGCCACAGCGGTGACGCCCAGACCGACCGCGAACGCCGCGACCACGGTGCGTGGCTCGATGGCCACGGAGGTGGTCGGCACGTCGATGCCGATCAGGCTCAACAGCGAGCGGATCGCGCTCGCCAGTCCGACCCCGGCGAGAAGCCCGATCGCCCCTGACAGGAGACCGATGGTTGCGGCCTCGATCAGGACCCCGCACAGCACCTGCCTCCGGGTGCCGCCGACGGCGCGCAGCAGGGCCACCTCACGGCGCCGCTGGGCGACGAGGACGTTGAAGGTGTTCCAGATGACGAACGAGCCGACGAGCAGCGCCACGCCGGCGAACACGAGCAGCACCGTGGTGAAGATGCCGAGCGCCTCCTTGACCGATGCGGTCCCGTCCTCCGCGACCTGCTCGCCGGTGACGGCCTCGACCCCGTCGGGCAGCGCACCGGCCACCCGGTCGCGCAGGGTGTCGGCGCTGATCCCGTCAGCACCGCGCACATCGATCTGGTCCACCACACCGGCCTTGTCCAGCGCCTGCTGAGCAGTGGGCAGGTCCCAGCCCGCCAGAGTGGCGCCGAGCAGGCTGTCGGTGTCCCCGAAGCCGACGGTGCCCACCAGGGTGTAGGTCTGCCGCCCGACCTGGGTGATGACGTCGACGTGGTCACCCAGCACGAAGCCGGCCTGGTGCGCCGTGCGTGCGTCGACGACCAGCTCGTCGGGTGCGGTGGGCTCCCGCCCCTCGCGCAGCGTGCCCTCGCCGGAGAGCGCTCGGTCCCGGGAGACGCTGACGCCCAGGGTCGGTGCGCCGCTGGGCTGGATCGGCTTCCCGTGCCGGTCGACGATCAGGGCGAACCCCGTCACCGAACCCTCGGCGGCCTCGACACCGGGAACGCCGCGAACAGTGGCGACGAGTGCCTCGTCCAACGGACGACCCATCCCGCCCGTCGTCGTCACCGAGGCGTCGTACGCGCTCTGCGAGCGGACCACCACGTCGGTGCCGGAGGTGAGCCCGGTGTAGAGCTCGTCGAAGGCCTTCACCATCGTGTCCGACAGCACGAAGGTGCCCGACACGAACGCGACGCCCACGACCACCGAGAACGTCGTGAGCAGCAGACGGAGCCGGCTGGCCAGCAGGTTGCGAAGCGAGAAGCGGAGCACGGCTCAGCCCCCCAGCCCGCCCATGATCTCCAGGACCCGTTCGCGGGTCGGGTCAGGCAGCTCCTCCACGATGGCGCCGTCGACCAGGAAGACGACGCGGTCGGCGTACGCCGCCGCGCCCGGGTCGTGGGTGACCATCACGACGGTCTGGCCGAGGTCGTCCACGACCGAGCGGAGGAACCGCAGCAGCTCCGTGCCGGTCCGGGAGTCGAGCGCGCCCGTGGGCTCGTCGGCGAAGACGACCTCGGGACGCGTGACGAGCGCGCGGGCCACGGCCACGCGCTGCTGCTGGCCCCCGGACAGCTCGGAGGGCCGGTGCGCCAGCCGGTCGGCGAGGTCCAGCTTGGCGATCACCGTCTCGAGCCACCCCGCCTCGGGCCGTCGGCCGGCGAGGTCGCAGGGCAAGGTGATGTTCTCCTCCGCGCTGAGGGTCGGAAGCAGGTTGAAGGACTGGAAGACGAACCCGAGCCGGTCCCGGCGCAGCAGCGTGCGCTCGCGGTCGGACAGCGACGCGAGATCGGTGTCGCCGATGAAGACCTGGCCGGAGGTGAGCGTGTCCAGCCCGGCCAGGCAGTGCATCAACGTGGACTTGCCCGAGCCCGACGGGCCCATGATCGCGGTGAACCGCCCGGCCCGCAGGTCGAGACTCAGATCGTCGAGTGCGACCACGGACGTGCTCCCAGCTCCGAAGACCTTGTGGGCGTGGACCGCCCTGGCTGCGTACCTGGTCTCGAGGTCCGCGGACGTGGTGGCGGGGGCACCGGACACCGTCATGGCACCAGCCTCCGGCCGCTCGCTCCTGACGTGCAGGGCGCAAGGTCATCGATCCCACCGTCCACGGTCCCGCGTCCGGATCGATGCAGGAGCAGGCCCGCGTCCCAGCCCGGGGCGCGACCACCCGCAGGCGGACACAGGTGCGCTGCATCCAGTCCGGCGGTGCCGATGAGGAAGGACACGAGACTGTTCGAGTTCCACATCTCGCCCGCGCCCAGCTCGTCCCGTCCCCACGTGAGCGCGGGTACCTGTGCCACGTGCGCGAGCAGGGCGGTCGCCGTCGCCCGGTCCTCGCTGAGGCAGCGTGGGCCACCGACGGCCCAGGCGACGTCGGGGATCCGCCCTCCGGGCCAGCTGCGCACCTCGTAGCGGAAGGCGCGGAGGCGGCCGAGCACCCGGGAGCCGACGGGTCCCTCGAGGACCACGCCGCGAGTAGCGGTGCGCTCGTTCCAGACGGGTCCCATCTCGATGACGTGGTGCTCGCCGTCCACGGTCACGTCGAGGGCGGAGTGGAACAGCGGCTGCGGCGGGCGGTGGTCCCGCCACGCCGCAGCGCGCTCGTAGGTCCGGCCGCACCGGGACACCAGATGGCCGCCGGCGCCGAGCGGCAGCCAGTACAGGTCGACCCGGCTCTGCGGCATGGCGCCGCCTAGAACTCGAAGACCAGCCGGGCGGGAGTGCGGCCGGCAAGGACGTCGTCGATGGACTCGTTCACCTGGTCGAGCTTGCGACCCTCGGCGACGACCGTGGTGCGGCCGTGCGCGTGCAGGTCGAAGACCTCGGCCACGTCCTCGCGGGTGCCGACGATCGAGCCGATCACCGAGATGCCCTTGAGGACCGTCGGGAAGATCGGCAGGCTCATGGGCCCGTCAGTCTCAGGCGGGAGCCCCACACACACCAGCCGGCCACCACGGCGCAGGGCGGCGAAGGCCTGCTCGAAGACCGACGGGATCACCGCGGTCACGACCGCGACGTCCGCGCCGCCCAACGCCTCGATGGCGGCGACCGGGTCGGTCGAGGATGCGTTGACGGTGTGGTCCGCGCCCAGGGTGCGGGCCAGCTCGAGCTTGGTGTCGTCGACGTCGACGGCGATCACGGTGCCACCGACGATGCGGGCGTACTGCACGGCCAGGTGACCGAGGCCGCCGACACCGAAGATCGCGACCCTCTCGGCGGGCCTGACCCCGGCCACCTTGATCGCCTTGTACGTCGTGACGCCGGCGCAGGTCAGCGGGGCGGCGTCGAACGAGGAGACGGCGTCAGGCACCGGCACGACGAAGTCGGCGTCCGCCACGGCGTACTCGGCGAAGGCGCCGTCGACCGAGTAGCCGCTGTTCTGCTGCTGCTCGCAGAGCGTCTCCCAGCCGCTGATGCAGTAGTCGCAGTGACCGCACGCGTGGCCGAGCCAGGGGATCGCGACGCGACCCCCGACCTGACGGACAGTCACGCCTTCGCCGACCCGCTCGACGATGCCGACACCTTCGTGACCCGGCACGAACGGCGGAGTCGGCTTGACCGGCCAGTCACCGTGCGCGGCGTGGATGTCGGTGTGGCACAGACCGCAGGTCTCCATGCGTACCAGGACCTGGCCCGGCCCCGGTTCCGGAATCGGGCGGTCCTGCAGCTCCAGCGGCTTGGTGAAGTCGGTGACGACGGCGGCTTTCATGAGCTCTCCTCGATAGTTGACTACGTCCACTCAGCCTCGTCGTGCTCCGCTCCCGTGTTCAGGGGCGAAGGTCCTCGTGGGCCTGGGCTTCCGTCACGGGATCGGTCGTGGCTGCGAGCTGGGTCTTGGTCAGCGGACCCTGGTCCCGTCGTTCTGGGCCCTGAGACCCTGCCGGCGCCACGTGAGCTCGGCCGAGGCTGGTCGCACCAACTGCCGAGGAGGCACCATGCCCGCCCACCCCTACGACCCCGTGTCCCGCGTGATGAGCTGGCCAGTGGCGACGATCGACAGCGAGGCGACTCTGGAGGAGGCTGCCGAGGCCCTGGCCGCGGACAACATCGGCGTTCTGCTCGTGCTCCGCGACGGCGGCATGGCCGGCATCGTCTCCGAACGGGACGTCGTGGTCCACGTGGCCGCCGGCTCCGAACTCAGCCACCTGGCCGTGGGCGAGGTCATGGCCGGCGACGTGGTCACCATTCCACCGGAGACCCCGATCGTGCAGGCGGCCCGCCTGATGTCCGAGGCCGACGTGCGGCACCTGCCGGTCCTCCACGACAACCTCATCGCCGGTCTCGTCTCGGTACGCGACCTGGTCCCCGTCCTCGCGGACGGCATCGACGAGGGCGACGTGGTCGTGGTGCCCAGCGGCACCCGGATCGTCGTCCGTAGCAGCTGACCACATCTCCCGAGAGGAACCGGCGAGGGCCTGGGTCCTCCAAGTCGCCGCGGCGTGAGCCGCCCTGATGACTGACGACCGCCCGCTCGACGGGCTCGCGGTGGATCGTGCGACACGGGGCCGCTGACCGTCACCAGAAGCCGTGGACGGGACCGACCAGGAAGAACGTGACGAAGCCCAGGGTGTTGTTGAAGCCGTGGACCAGCACGGACGCCCACAAGGTGTCGTAGTGCAGACGGACGGCGCACAGGACGATCGCGTCGAGGGTCACGAGCAGGACGCCGACGAGCCCCTGCTCGCTGTGCAGGACGCCGAACAGGATGGACGTGAGTGTCACGGCCAGGACCGTCGCGGCCGGCGACGGACCCAGCAGCTCGCGCACCCGGGTCAGCAGCAGGCCGCGGAAGGCGACCTCCTCGACGAACGCGGCCAGGGTCCAGCTGAGGACCACGAAGAGCAGGAGCAGAGCGAGGTCGCCTTCCACATCGTCGAACTGGCCCAGGTCCTGGTTCCGGCCGGACAGGTGGTTGGCCACGGGCATGGTCAGGCTGAGCTGCACCAGCGACCACCCGGCGGCGACGAGGAACATCTTGGCGACCAGCCTCCGCGCGTGCGACCGGCGCAGGCCGAGAGTGCTGGGCGACTGGCGGCGTACCGCCAGCGACGCGGCAGCCAGCAGGACCAGGACCAGCGACGGGACCAGCAGGTCGAGCAGCACCGCGGCGGTGGCGAGCGCGACCTCGACGGCCGCGAGCCACCTCCACCACCTCGGGGAGGAGGCTGCGGGAGCGCGGTCAAGAGAGGCGAGGCTCCCGGAGCTCATGGCCATGGCCTGTCCCTTTCAGTCGATCGTCGTCGACGTGGTCGAACAGCCGCCAAGCCCGGGTCCGGACGGTGGCGGAGCTGTCGGCCAGCGCGCGCTGGAGGCAGCGGGCGGCGACCCGCTCGTGCTCCGGGTGGCCGTGGGCCAGCTCCACGACCGCCTCCAACGCGTTGGCCTCCACGATGCCGCTGGCCCGCTGGTTGCACATCCCCAGCACGAGTGCGAGCGCCTCGGCCCGCTCGGGGTCATCGAGCTCCAGCCTGGGCACCAGCTGCGCCAGATGCCACTGCACCTCCGGGGACGGCGACGCTGCCACCGGCCCGAGCAGGGCTTTCTTGTGCGGCGCGAGCAGCTCTGGATGCGCTCTGGTCACCCGCTCCAGCCCGACCGCGCAGCGGAGCCGGACACCGGCTTCGGGGCTGGTGAGTCCGGACACGAGCCCGGCGACGAGCGGGGCCAGCAGCATCGGGTCCGCTGGTCGCTCGTGCGGGTGGGTCGCGATCCTGTCGCGAAGCCGCGCACGCTCAGCGAGCGACCACATCACGGTCCGACCCCAGAGGGACGTCGCTGGCGCCGATCTCGGAGAAGTCACGTACGAAGAGCCGTTCCATGGATCCACGCCCCTCCAACGTCGCCGGCCGCAGCAGGGCCGAACGTCCTCGTGCCACAGGACCCTGCAGTGCCATGTCAGATCTCTTCCGGGACCATGGTGATGGCCCCTGCGGGGCACTCCTCCACGCAGATGCCGCAGCCCTTGCAGTAGTCGAGGTCGATCTCGTACTCGCCCAGGGGACCAAGCTTGATCACGGCGTCGTCAGGGCACAGCGCGTAGCAGTTGTCGCAGGAGAAGCAGCTGCCGCAGGACAGGCAGCGACGTGCCTCGAAGAGCGCTGTGCCGGTGTCGAGGCCGTGCACCACCTCGTCGAAGGTGGAGCTGCGCCGGGCCAGCTCGAGCCTGGGTCGGTGGGTCCGGGGCGCGTCCTCGTAGTACCAGGTGTTCAGTGCCTCATAGGGCGCAAGCCGGGCTTCAAGGGGTGGCGTAGCCGTCCGGCCGGCCAGCCAGGCGTCGACGCCTTCGGCGACTCGCCGGCCGTGGCCGATCGCGGCGGTGACCGACCGGTCGCCGCCGATGACGTCGCCACCGGCGAAGACACCCGGCACCGAGGTGGCCAGGCCCGCGCCGATGTCGATGTCTATGGTTCCGTCCGAGACCGAGACTCCGCTGTGCTCACCGAGGAGGGACAGGTCGGTGTCCTGCCCCAGGGCGAGGACCAGGGAGTCCGCCGCGAGCTCCTCGAAGCGGCCCGTCGGCTGCGGGAAGCCGGAGTCGTCCAGCTCCATCTCCTCGACCCGCAGCCCGTCCGGCTCGACCCGGTCGATGGTGGACAGCCAGTGGAACTCGACGCCTTCCTCCTCGGCCTGGGTGACCTCGTCGTCGTGGGCCGGCATCCGGTCGCGTGTACGCCGGTAGACCACCACCGCGTCGGAGGCGCCCAGTCGCTTGGCCGTGCGAGCCGCGTCGATGGCGGTGTCGCCACCGCCGTACACCGCCACCCGGCGTCCCAGCAGAGGACGCTCGCCCTCCTCGAGGCCGTGCAGGAGGGAGACAGCGTCGACCATGCGCGCCGCCGACGCGGCGGGGAGGTAGGTCCGCCTGCCCAGCTGCGCACCGACGGCCAGCACGACGGCGTCCCAACCCTCTTCGCGGGCCAGCCGCACGTCAGGCACGGGGGTGTCGAGCTCGATCGTGACACCGAGGTCGACCAGCCTGTCGATCTCCGCGTCCAGCACCTCGCGGGCGAGCCGGTAGCGCGGGATGCCGTAACGCATCATGCCGCCCGCGTGGGGCGCGGAGTCCCGGACGACGACCTCGTGGCCGAGCAGCGTGAGGTGGTACGCCGCCGACAGCCCGGCCGGTCCGGCTCCGACGACCAGGATGCGACGCCCTGTCGGCGCGGCAGAGACACTGACGGTCCAGCCGAGCTCCAACGCCAGGTCACCAAGGAAGCGCTCGACCGAGTTGATGCCCACCGCCTCATCCAGCTGACCGCGGTTGCAAGCGGTCTCACACGGGTGGTAGCAGACCCGCCCGATGATCGCCGGGAAGGGGTTGACGGCCATGATGCTGCGCCAGGCGGCCTCATAACCGGCCCCGCCCTCCTGGGAGAGGCCGAGCCAGGTCCGTACGTCCTCACCGGCCGGGCAGGCGTGGCCGCAGGGTGCGGTCAGGCTCTGGTAGACCGGCCGGTCGGTGCGCCAGGTGCCCGTGTGGTCGGCTTTGCTCGAACCCGGGCCGAGGGTCACGGCGAAGGGGAGGTTCATCTCGTTCATGGTCAGACCTCGTCTCTCGGCTCGGAGTCCTCACCGGGTTGGTCCGGGAGCAGCCCGTAGCGGGCGATGTACCGGTCGGCGCGCTCCTGCAGCGCCGCGATCACGTCGGGTCGGCCATCTCCGCGGAAGAGGTGGGCGAACCGGGTCTGGGGCCGCAGGTAGTCCTCGACGGGAACCGGTTGCCGGATCGTGGTGACGCGGGTGACCTGGCCGTTCTCCGCCTCGAGGACGGGGAACAGGCCGCTGCGCACCGCGAGCCGCGCGATCCGCACGGTCTCCGCCGAGGCGGTGCCCCAGCCGAGTGGGCACGGCACCAGCACGTGCAGGTAGCGCGCACCGTGGAGTCCCATCGCGGTGACGACCTTGGTCTCGAGGTCGTGCAGGTCGGCCACCGTCGCGGTCGCGACGTAGGGGATCTCATGGGCCATGGCGATCTGCGGCAGGCTCTTGCCGGTGCCGAACGAGTTGCCGACCGAGGCGCCCAGCGGACGGGTGTTCGCGGTGCTGGCCGCGGGCGGAGTGGCGCCCGACCGCTGCACGCCGGTGTTCATGTAGCCCTGGTTGTCGTAGCAGACGAACAGCACGTCGTCGTTGCGCTCGAACATTCCGGACAGGCAGCCGAGCCCGATGTCCACGGTTCCTCCGTCGCCGGCCTGGGCCACCACCCGGACGTCGTTGCGGCCGGTGGCGCGCAACGCTGCGGCGACCCCGGACGCGACAGCCGCTGCGTTGCCGAAGAGCGAGTGCAGCCACGGCACCTGCCAGGCCGACTCGGGGTACGGCGTCGAGAACACCTCGAGGCACCCGGTGGCGTTCACCGTGACCATCCGGCCTTCGGTCACTCGCTGGGCGGCGTCGAGCACCACACGGGCAGCGAGCGCCTCGCCGCAGCCGCGGCAGGCTCGATGGCCCGAGGTGATCGAATTGGTGCGCTCGCGGCTCGACTGCACGGTGCGCTGGTCCTCCTCGAGCAGTCGGTTGCCGGCGGCGAACGTGCCGATCTGGTAGAGCGGTGTCTGGCTCATGGCTGCGCCTCCTCCTTGGCGAGCTCGTGGTGGGCGACCTTCTCGTCCAGATCGCGGAAGTCGAGCACGCCGGCGGGTTCCCACCCGTCGAGCACGTCGCTGACCAGGTCCACCAGCCCGGATCGAGTGACCGGGCGGCCGCCCAGACCCATGACCACTTCTCGCACATCGGTCCCCGCGGGAGCCGTGACGCGGACGTCCTGGCCCAGCACGCCTCCGGAGCCGAGCGCGAGGGCCCGGTTGACGACCACCACGGTGGGGACGCCGAGCAAGGCATCGTGCAGCTCGCCAGATGGCCACGGTCGATAACAGGTCACGCCCAGGACGCCAGCCCGGATGTCGTCCTTCCGGAGCTGGTCGACCGCGTCGGCCGCCGTACCCCACACCGAGCCCATGACCACCAGGACCACTTCTGCGTCCTCGGTGCGGTACGGACGGAGCAGCCCACCCGAGTCACGGTCGAAGACCCCCCGGAACTCCGCCGCGACCTGGTCCACCGTGTCGAGGGCCCGCAGCTGCCGCTGGGCCATCAGGTACTTCACCTCGGTGAAGGCATCCGGCCCCACCATCGCACCGATCGTGACCGGGTGGTCAGGGTCCAGCCACTGCCGCGGCCGGAACGCCGGCAGGAACGCGTCGACCTCGTCCTGCTCGGGGACGTCGATCTCCTCCATGGCGTGCGTGAGCACGAAGCCGTCCATGCAGACCATCACCGGCAACGACAGCCTCTCGGCCAGGGCGAAGGCCTGGACGTGCAGGTCGACCGCCTCCTGGTTGGACGAGGCGAACAGCTGCAGCCACCCGGCGTCGCGCTGGGAGAGCGCGTCGGAGTGGTCGTTCCAGATGTTGATGGGCGCGCCGATGGCCCGGTTGGCCACGGTCATGACGATCGGGAGGCCGAGCCCCGACGCGTTGGGCAGGGCCTCGGCCATGAACAGCAGCCCCTGGCTGGCGGTTGCGGTGTAGGTCCGGGCGCCGGCGGCAGAGGCACCGATGCAGGCCGAGAGCGCGCCGAACTCGGACTCGACCATGAGGTACTCGCACGAGTCGAGCTCGCCCGCAGTGACCAGCTCGGAGAGTCGCTCCACGATGTGCGTCTGAGGAGAGATGGGGTACGCCGCCACCACCACCGGTCGGCAGCGGGCCACGGTCTCCGCGACGGCTTTCGAGCCCTCGACCTGCCTACGCATCGTCATGCTCCCGCTCTTGGACCTGCGTGTAGGCATCGGAGGCCAGCTGCAGGTTGGCGGCCAGCACATCCTCCGAGGCAGTGGTGAACCGCTGCTCGATGGCCTTGTGCAGCGCGGACAGTCCCACGATGCCCGTCAGGCCTACCACCGCGCCGACGAGCGCCGTGTTGGGCAGCGGACGACCGAGCAGCTCGCGAGCGAGCTCGGACGCTGGGATGCAGACCGCGCGTTGCCCGTCGCGGAGGTGGAGGCCCGCGTGCTCGAGCTCGTGCGGCGTACGTGCGGAGTTCACGACGACCAGGCCGTCGTCGGCGAGCCCGGCCAGCACGCCCCGGCCGCTCAGCAGGGTGGGGTCCTGCACGACGATAACGTCGGGTGCGTCGAGGGGGTCGTGGGCGCGGATCGGGTGCTCGTCGATCCGGCAGAACGACACCACCGGGGCACCGGTGCGCTCCGAGCCGAAGCTCGGCAGGGCCTGCGCGTGCAGCCCCTGGTCGAAGGCGGCGAGGCTCAACAGCTCCGCCGCCGTGACCACGCCCTGGCCGCCGCGTCCGTGGATCCGCACGTCCATGGTCATGCCACCGGGGTGGTCACGGACTCACCGACGAGGCGGACGAGCTCCGCCAGCCGTGCGGTGTAGCCCCACTCGTTGTCGTACCAGCCGAAGACCTTGACGAAGCGGCCCGCAGCCTGGGTCAGCTCCGAGTCGAAGACGCACGACTCGTCCGCGCCGATGACGTCGACTGACACGATCGGCTCGGTCTCGTACCGCAGCCGGCCTTCGAGCTCCGGGCTGTGGCTGGCCGCCTCGAACGCGGCGTTGACCTCCTGCACGGTGACCTCACGGTCGAGGAGGACCGCCAGGTCGACGAGGGACCCGTCGACGACAGGCACCCTGAGCGCGACGCCGTCGAGCTTCCCGGCCAGGTCGGGCAGGACCAGGCCGACCGCGCGAGCCGCTCCAGTGGTCGTCGGGATGATGTTGACCGCGGCCGAGCGGGCGCGGCGCAGGTCCTTGTGCGGACCGTCGATCAGGTTCTGGTCGCCGGTGTAGGCGTGGACGGTGGTCATGAACCCGTGCTGCACCCCGAACGCCTGGTGGAGAACCGACACCATCGGCGCCACGCAGTTGGTCGTGCAGGACGCGTTCGAGACGACGTCGTGGTGGTGCGGGTCGTAGGTCGCGTCGTTGATGCCCATGACGATGGTGGCGTCGACGTCCTTGCCGGGCGCCGAGATGACGACCTTGCGGGCGCCGGCCTCGAGGTGCTCCCCCGCGGTCTCGTAGGTCCGGAACCTGCCGGTGCACTCGACCGCGACGTCCACGGCGTACGACGCCCAAGGCAGCTCGGCCGGTGTGGTGACGTTCGAGCACGGAATCTCGAACCCGTCGATCTCCAGACACTGTTCCCCGGCCTCCACCATGAACGGGAAGGGGCCGTACGTCGAGTCCCGGCGTAGCAGGGCGGCGAGCGTGCGTGTGTCGGCGAGGTCGTTGACGGCGACGACTTCCAGGTCCTTGCTGAGCACCGCCTGCCGAAGCAGTGCTCGACCTACTCGTCCCAAGCCGTTGATGGCGATCCTCATGATGCAGCGCTCCCTCCGAGGCCCCTTCGGCCCGTTTCCTCAACCCTCGCGAGAGGGGGGCGCGTCGGGCAGGGTCACACGTCCTCGTGCAGCAGGTCTTGGGTCCCTGCCAGCGCCCACCAGCCCGCTTCGATGCCCTCGACGAGGACGTCGAGGTCGGTGACGTCGAGGTCGCTGGTCACCCCGAACGTCAGCACGCCGCAGTAGCTGAACATGGCCACGCCGATGCACACCCGGTCGGCGATCGGTACGTAGGGCAGCAGCTGCGCGACCTCACGGCCCAGGCAGGTCAGTGGCTGTCGGGGTCCCGGCACGTTGGTGGTGACCGTGGAGAGGTGGTGGTGGGGCAGCCGCAGGGCCAAGCGGGTCGCGTTCTCCACGAGCGGGTAGGGAACCGAGCCGATCAGCTGCTGCGCCACGATGCCCGCCTCGGGCTCGCCGGTGTGGCGCAGTCGGGCCAGGATCCTGTGGATGGCACGCACCCGCTCGACGGGGTCCTCCAGCTCGACGGGGAGGTCCGCCAGCATCAGCGTCACGCGGTTGCCCGGGTCGTCGACACCGTCGCCCGCCCACGCCGAGACCGGCACGAGGGACCGGATGGCGTGCGGGTGGGGCTCGACGCCACGGTGGATCAGGAGCGCGCGGAACCCCGCCGTCACCGCCGCCAGCGCCACGTCGTTGACGCTGACCTTCAGGTCGCGACGCCGTTCGCGGGCCGAGGACAGCGGCACGCTGGTCCAGGCGTAGCGCCGCCCGGATCGAATGTGGCCAGTCACAGAGGGGCCGTGCACCGGCACCAGCGTTGTGCTCAACGCGAGGCCACCACGGCCGGCGTCGATCGCGGCCCTGGTGATCCGGGCCAGGCGGGACCCGGACGCCTTCCGAACGCCGACGGTGGTGGGGGTCGCGTCGTCGGGGATGTCGTAGACCACGCGCAGCAGGCCAGTGCCCGAGACGCCGTCGGCCAGTGCATGGTGGATCCGGCAGACCAGCGCCCACCGCCCGCCCTCGAGGCCTTCGCAGAGCGTGATGTCCCAGAGCGGGTGGTCCCGGTCCATCCGCTCGCTCATCGTCCGGCCCACCAGGTCGGCCAGCTCCGCCCGGCCGCCGGGCGCCGGCACAGCGACCCGACGTAAGTGGCCGCGTACGTCGAAGTACGCCTCGTCATGCCACCCAGGCGCACGGAGTCCGAGCAGGCTGCGGCTGATCCGCTGTCGATAGCGCGACGGCAGTCGCTCCTCGACCAGCGCGGACAGTTCGCTCAGGGCAGGGGCAGGCCCGGGGAGGAGCCCGATCGACCCGATGACCATCGAGCTCTCGGGGTCCACGTCCTCAGCCGACAGGAAAGCCGCCGAGAGTGCGCTGAGCCGCTCCATCGACAGCCCCTCACTCCGGGCGCGGCACGGGCCGGCACGTCTGACCAGTGCGCGGCGGACCGAGCGCCATGCTGGT
>CAVWLC010000003.1:0-1319189 GCA_963755835.1 uncultured Actinomycetota bacterium
ATCTTCGCGAAGGAGATGCGACGGGGGGAGTTCGCCATTGGGTTGCGCGGAGCGGGCGTGCGGGAGGTGGAGCGCGCGGCCAAGAGTTGTCCTCATGAGGGCTCGAGAGCGGAGAGGCGCCCGACCACCACTACATCGCCCTTCAGGACAGGGCGAGGAGCATTTGAGAGCAGGCGCAAGGACCCACGATAGCGGATCAGCGGGCAGCCTTCAAGACCGCGCCACGGCTTTTCCGCATGGCGTCCACCGAGTGTGGTCCGAGACGGGGCTCAGGTCAAGCATTTCGGCGCAGAACTGGGGATGACGCGTCGCCGCACCCCGCTGACCTGCGCGAGCATCGAGGCGGACACGCCGCGGAGGACCACCGGCACGCAGCGGAGCGGGACAGCGCGGGTCGCGCGCGGCACCTCGCGTGGGGCAGCACGCGCAACCTCGCCGGTGGGGGCGCAGCGATGCGGTGGAAGAACGGAGCGAGGCGGACGGCGATCGGCCTGGTGGCAAGAGGGACAGCGAAGACGGAAGGGGAGCGAGCCCCTAGGCCCGGGGCCGAAGACTGCGGGGGTATCAGCTGGCCAGCTGGTTGGTGTCCATGTCGTCGACCAGCCAGTCGTCCCCCGACCTCTCCATGGTCATCACGACCTGGTCCCGGTAGAGCTGGTTGCCGTCGGCCCGGGTGGTCGGCCGGTTCACGAACAGCAGCACCTGCACCCGGTCCTCGCCCGACCGGACGATGCCGGAGGCGACCACCTGGACGGTGACCACCGCCTTGAGGTCCGGGGCGTTCGCGGCGATCTGGGAGAACAGGGGGTCGTACTTCTTCTGGTACGACGTCGTCATCAGCTCGTCTGCGGACTTCTGGTCCGCGTCGAGGTGGCGGTAGTCGTAGGCCAGGATCGTGGTCACGGCGTGCTCGGCCGCGCTCTGGGCCCCCGTCGTGGCATCGGCGATGGCGCCGTCGGAGGGCTGGGAGTAGAGGTAGCCGGCGGCTGCCAGGGCCACTGCCGTCAGGATGGCGAGGGCCGCGAGCAGCCAGGCGGGCACCTTGAGTCTCGACGTGGCTCGCGAGTCCTGCCCCTCCTGCTCTGCGCTGGGCGCGTCCAGCTCCCCTTCGGCTTGCGCCGGTTGTTCCTGTTCTTCGGCCTCTGGTTCCAGGCTGGCGTCGTACTTGGCGCGTCGCTTCCTGTCGAGGAGGACCTCGGCGGCCTCGTTGAGGGTCCGGAACCGACGGTCGGTCGGGTCGAGGTCGGCGATCGCCGCCTTCCAGGCGGTGCGGATCTCGTCGGCCGAGGCGCCGCTGTCGACGCCGAGCAGGTCGTACCAGGTGGGGGTCACGGCGTGGCCTCCTGGGTCGGGGTGGGCAGCTCGGTGCCGGTTCCGGTGCCCGTGCCCTGGTCATCGGTGCCGGTGAGCGGCTGGAAGTCGTCGACCAGCCAGGTGCCCTTGATCTTGACCAGGCTGACCTGGACGCGGAACGGCGCGGGCTCGGTCTGCACCCGTTGGTCGGAGCCGGGCTTCTTCGGGTACGACTGCGTGATCGAGCCGGCCACCAGCGCGGTGGCCGAGTCGGAGTCGATCGCCGAGACGCCGGTGCTGAACACCTGGGCGCTCCGCGCCAGCCCGGCCTGCTTCACGGTGGCCTCGGCCAGTGGGGCGTTCTTCTCGAAGTCCGCCGCGAACTTGGGTGTGATCACCTCTTCGACGAGCTTGCGGTAGTCGGGCATGGTGCCGTCGTCGGCGAGCCGGTCCGGCCCGTAGGTGTTGATCCGGAGCATGAACTGCTCGGCCTGCGCCATCACGCCCTCCCGCTGGGTCTGGACCGCGGCCTGGTCGCCGTCGATACCGAGCGCCGGCACCGGCCGCGTCGCACCGAGGTAGGCGACCGCGGCCACGGAGGCGAGGAGCAGCACGGAGAGCACCGCCAGCAGCGCCAGCCGCAAGGTGGTCGACGTGGTGGGTTCGACGCCGTCCTCGCCCGTGTTCTCGTCTGTCACTGGCCGTTGGTCAAGGGCTGAAGGAACAGCCATTTCCAGGACTCCTCTCCTAGAGACGGCGGAGTAGCGCTACCCGCCGAGGAATCCCCGTGGCTGAGGGCGACGGCCTTGTCGCCCCAGGTGAGCTTGCCGGTGGCCGGGTCGAACGCCGCCACGACCGGCGAGCTCGCGGCCTCGGCGTACGACGCCGGTGCCCGCTCGGGCGCGTGCTGGGCACCGCGCGCGTTGCTCTTGGTGGCGGGCTCGTCGCAGCGGGCGTCGACGTTCATCGGCCGGTTGCTGCCGTCCTGCGGCACCCGGGTGTCGGTGCTGCCGTAGCCCTGGTGGCACACCGGCTGGTTGGTCAGGATCAGGCCGAAGTGGGCGTCGTAGAGGCCGGTGTCCGGGGTCTTGGAGACCACCGTGAAGCCGCCCTCGACGGCGTAGGGGTAGAGCACGAGGAGCTGCTTGATCCCGTCGAGGTGCTTGACGACCACGTCGCCGGTGGTGACCAGGTTGTTGATCAGGTCGCCGAGCTCGACGCGGTTCTGCTCCAGGAAGGTCCGCAGCTCGGTGGCCGCCGCGCCGCCGGTGTCGATCAGGTTGCGCAGGTCGGGGTCGGCGCCGGCCAGCACCGTGCTGAACGCCTGGAGCTGCCGGGAGAAGTTCCGGATCGCCGACTCGGAGTCGACCTGGCCGTGCAGCACCGTGTTGCCGTCGCGGATCAGCGCGGTCGTGGTGTCGAAGTTGTCGTTGGCGGCCTGGATGAAGGAGTCGCCGGTGTCGATGATCCGCTGCAGGTCCTGCCCGGTCCCGGCGAAGGCCGCACCGAGCTCGTCGACGGTGGTCTTGAGGTCCTGCTTGTTCACCGACTCGACGGTCTCGGACAGGTCCGTCAGCAGCGTGTCGGTGGCGATGGGGAGCTGGGTGTCCTGCTGGTCGACCACCGAGCCGTTGTGGAGGTACGGGCCGTCCTTGCGCTGCGGCTGCAGGTCGACGTACTGCTCACCGACCGCCGACCGGTTGCCCACCACCGCCGTGGTCTCGGCCGGGATCTCGTCGTAGGAGTTGTCGATGTCCAGCACCGCGTTGACGCCGGCGTCGGTCAGCACCAGCTTGTGCACGGTGCCGACGCTGACGCCGCGGTAGGTGACCTGACCACCCGCGAAGATGCCACCGGAGTCGGCCAGGTGCACCGTCACCGTGTAGTTGTCGTCGTAGAAGGCCCGGTCGAGGTTGGCGTAGCGCGCGCCCACGAAGGACACGCCCAGCAGCGTGATCACCGCGAAGATGACCAGCTGGACCCTGGTGCGACGGGTGATCACCTGGCCCTCCCTCCCTCGGCATGCGTCTTGGCACCGGAGTCCGACACCACCAGCTCGGGGACCAGCAGGTTGACCAGCGACGGGTCGTAGGCCGCCTGGAGCTGGGCCATGGTGGGCCCGCCGTGGGAGGCGTCGTTCCACGGTCCGGTGGCACTGCGGCCCAGCCCGAGGCCCCCGAGGATGCTGGGCAACGCGGTCGGGAGGCCCGAGGGAACGCCGGAGGGGAGGCCACCGGAAGGCTGCGGCAGGCCGGGGACGGTGTTGAGCAGCACGCACACGGTCTTGTTGCGGTTGGCGGGTTCCTGGCAGAGCTGCTTGAGCTTGAGCAGGGCCGCGGGGGTGTTGAGCACCCTCTGGCAGGCGGCGCTGGTCAGGCTGCCGCTGGCGATGCAGTCGAGCACGGCGTGCACCAGCTGGCCCGGGTCGAGCTCGGTCGGCAGCACGTCGGTGGGGTTGGTCGGCAGCAGCCCCTTGCTGAGGTCGAGGTCGAGGGTGATCGACAGGTTTGTGTAGTCACCCATGTGCAGGTTGCGCGCGACCTGTGGGTCCCGGCCGACGACCTCGTCGACGAACGGGTAGGTCAGGAACACGTTGAAGGCGTTCACGAAGTCGTCCCCGGAGGCGGCGAGCTGGTTGAGCACCGGCTGGAGCTGGCGCAGCGAGTCGATGGTCGCGGTCTTGGACGCTTTGATCACGTGGACGCCGACGGCGGACAGCTGGTCGAGGGACTGCAGCATCCGCACCAGGTCCTGGCGCTGGCCGTCGATGCTGGTCAGCGCGCTCGGCAGCTTCTCCAGCGCCTGGTCGATGTTCCCCTCCTGCTGGTGGGCCGAGAGGGCGAGCCGGTTGAGGGCTTCGATGGCGTCGACGATCTGGCCCTTGTTGGTGTCGAGCTGAGAGGTGAAGGTGTCGATCTGGCCGAGCACCGAGCGGACGGCGTCCTCCCGGCCGCCGACGGCCTTGTTGAGCTCCTGCGCGATCGTCTTCAGCTGGGCCACGCCGCCGCCGTTGAGGATCAGGCTCAGCGCGCCGAGCACCTCTTCGACCTCGGGGTTGCGCCCGGTCCGCTCGATCGGGATGACGTCGCCGTCCTTGAGCGGGTTGTCACTGGCGCCGGTCTCGGGCGCCGACAGCGAGACGAACTTCTCGCCGAGGAGGCTGGTCTGGCGGATCTCCGCGATCGCGTTGTCGGGAAGCTTGGTGTCGTTGCGCAGCGCGAGCTCGACCTCGGCCGTGTAGCCGTCGAGCGTGATCTTCTCGACCTGGCCGACGCTGACGTCGTTCACCTTGACCGTCGACTTCGGCACCAGGTCGAGGACGTCCTGGAACTGCACGGTGACGTGGATCGGGTGGTCTCCCACGTCCGTGCCACCGGGCAGCGGCAGCGCGTAGACGTCGAAGTGGCAGCCTGACAGCACCACGCTGCCCAGCAGGAGGCCGAGGAGTAGCCGCAGCCGCTTCACCGGTGGCTCCCCTGCTCCGTGGCGACGAGGCCGCCCAGCGTCGGGTCGAACGGCTGGCCGTACGACGAGCCGGTCCCGAACGGCGCGGAGCGCTTGAGGACCGAGCTGGCCAGGTTGCACAGCTGGCCGCTGTGGTCGGCCTGGGCCAGGAAGCCGCAGACCAGGGTCTGCGGGTCGGAGGCGATCTGGTTGACGAGCTCCCCGAGGTTGGCGTTGGTGTCGAGGGTGCCGGCCTGGGGGTTGTAGGTGAGGGTCAGGTTGTTCAGAGCCAGCGGGGCGTCGCGCAGCGTCTCGTCGAGCGCCGCGCGCTGCTTGACCAGCACCTTGGCGACCCGGTCGATGTGCTCGATGTTCTTGCTCAGGATGTCGCGGTTGTCGCGGACGAAGGTCGCGACGTCGCCCAGCCCGATCGACAGGTTGTGCAGGGCGGCCGCCAGCTCCTCCTTCTCACCCGACAGCATGTCGGAGACGCCGGAGAGGGACTGGTTGAACTGGCGCACGGTCTGGTCGTTGGTGGCCAGGGTGTTGATGAAGCCCTCGAGCTCGCGGGCGGAGCCGAACAGGGCCTCCTTGTTGTCGTCGAGGGTCTTGCTGAGGGTGCTGAAGTCCTGGATGGTCTGGTGGAACTGCGCGCCCTCCCCGCCGAAGTTCTTGGCGGTGGTCGCGAGCAGGTCCGACAGCGCGCCGTTCTTGTTCGCGCCGTTCGGGCCGAGCGCGACGTCGAGCTGGTCGATGCTCGAGTAGATCTGGTCGAGCTCCAGCGGCACGGCGGTCTGGTCGGTCTGCAGGACCGCGCCATCGGCCAGCTTCGGGCCGCTCTCGTAGACGGGGGTGAGCTGGATGTAGCGGTCGCCGACGATCGAGGGCGACACGATCACGGCCTTGGCGTCCGCGGGCACGTTGACGTCGGCGTCGTAGTGCATCTGGACGACCACGTCGGTGCCGGACGGCGTCACCTTGTCGACCGCACCCACCGCGACCCCGAGCACCTTGACCGCGCTGCCCTCGTAGATCGAGATGGTGCGCGGGAAGTGCGCGGTCAGCTTGTTGGTGTCGTCACCGCCGCTGAACATGGTCCAGCCGAACGCCGCGACCAGCGCGAGGAGGCAGAGCGGGACGATCGCTCGCTTGAGCTGGCTGCCGCTCATCCGACGCCACCGCCGTTCTGCGCGTCGGGCGCGGGCGGCATGTTCTGGATGTAGGTGTCGAACCACGGGCCGTCGCCGAGGGTGTTGGCGAAGACCCGGTAGAACGGCGCCATCAGCCGCAGGCTGTTGTCGATGTTGTCCTCGTTCTTGTTGAGGATGCCGACCACGTCGTCGAGCTGGGTCAGGGCGGGGTTCAGGTCCTGACGGCTCTGCCGGACCAGGGCGCTCAGCTCGCTGGAGAGGCTCGAGGTCGACACGAGGATGTTGTGCACCGCCTGCCGGCGCGCCACCAGCGCCTGGAACAGCGTGTCGGACTGCTTCATCAGGTCGACGATGTCCTGGTCCCGGTCGTCGAGCACCGAGGAGACGCGTTCCAGGTTGGTCAGCAGCAGGTTGATGCGGCCGTTCTTGGCGGCGATGTCCGACGACAGCCGCGAGACGCCGGACAGCGCGGCCCGGAACTCCTCGGGGGTGTTGCGGGTCAGGTCGGCCAGCGTGGTGAGCGAGTGGGCCAGCTGGTCGGTGTCGATCTGGTCGACGGTCTGGGCCAGGCCGGAGAAGGCCTCGACCACGTCGTACGGCGACTGGGTGCGTTCGACCGGGATCTCCTTGTCCTCGGCGAGCTGGCCGGAGCCTGCGGGCTCCAGCGCGAGGTACATCGCGCCCAGCAGGGTGCTCACCCGGATCGAGGCCTTGGTCTCGTCGCCGAACTGGGAGTCGGTCTTGACCCGGAAGGTGACCTTCACGTGGTCGCCCTCGAGCCCGATGCCCTCGACCTTCCCCACCCGGACGCCGGCGATCCGCACCGGGTCGTCGACCTTGAGGCCGCCGGCCTCGGCGAAGGCCGCGGTGTAGGTGTCGCCGCCGCCGATGATGGGGAGGTCCTGGGCGCGGAAGGCGGCCAGGATCAGCGCCGCGATCACGGCGAGGCTGATCGCCCCGATGATGACCGGGTTGCGCTCGCGGAAGGGTTTGCTCATCCGAGGTCACACCTCGGGGAGCCGGTGTTGTAGCTGATCGGGACGGTCACTCCGGGCAGCTTGACCTTGCCCTGGAACTGGCAGAGGTAGAAGTTGAACCACGAGCCGTAGCTCGCGGTCCGGCCGACCTTCTCCAGCTTGATGGGCAGCACCTGGAGGGCCCGGTCGAGCTCGCCGCGGTTGCGCTGGATGTTGGCGGTGAGCTGGCGCAGGTTGGAGATGTCGTCGACCAGCGGCGAGCGGATCCCCTTGACCAGCGACGCCGTCTGCACCGAGAGGTGCGAGATCTGGTCGAGCGAGCCGAGGATCGCGTCGCGGTCCTGGTTGAGGCCGCCCACGAACTGCTTGAACGTCGTGATCAGCTGGTTGAGCTGCTGGTCCCGGTCGGCGACGTGGTCGAGCACCTCGCTGAGGTTGTCGACGAGAGCGCTGATGACCTGGTCGCGGTCGGCCAGGGTGTTGGTCACCGAGGCGGTGTGCGCGAGCAGGCTCTCGAGGGTGCCGCCCTCGCCCTGGAAGACCTGGATGATCTCGTAGGAGAGCTGGTTGACATCGGTGGGGCTGAGCGCCTGGAACAGCGGCTTGAAGCCGTTGAACAGCACCGTCAGGTCGAGCGCCGGTGAGGTACGCGCGATCGGGATCGTGGCGCCGTCGCCCAGCTTCGTCGCCGACCCGACCTCCTGGCTCAGGGCGATGTAGCGCTGGCCCACCAGGTTGCGGTACTTGATCGTCGCGTGGGTGGCCTCGGTGACCGCGGTGGAGTCGTCGACGGAGAAGGTGATCATCGCTCGGGTCCGGTCGCTGATCTCCACGCCCTTGACGGTGCCGACCTTGACCCCCGCGACGCGGATGTCGTCGCCCTTGTTGACGCCGGTGGCATCGGCGAAGACCGCCTTGTAGGTGTGGGTGCCGCCGAAGGAGAGGTTGCCGATGGTGACCACCAGCACCCCGGTGGCGAGCGCGGTCACCACCATGAAGATGAGCAGCTTGGTGAGGTCGCCGGTGGTCTTCTTGTCGAGCAGCTTCACGGGGTGTCACCCCCGCCCTGCTCATCGTTGCCGTAGGACACGGTGGCGCCGCGGAGCATCGGGCCGAGCAGCAGGCTGCCGAGGTCGGGGACGTCGCCGGCGGTGGTCCCGAGCGTCGGCGCGAGGAGGTTGTCGATGAGCTGCGACTCCTGGGGCGTGCCGGCGTAGCCGCCGAAGTCGCCGAGCTGCTCTGGCGCGCCGGTGTCGTACGACGCGCCGACCCGGTCGGTGCCCTTGCCGAGCGGGGAGTCGACGCCGTCGTTGAAGTCGGGCTGCCTGCTCACCGGGTTGGACTGGTCCCACGGCGGGTTGGGCAGGTGGAGGCAGGTCGGCCCGCGGTCGTCGCCGAAGACCGGCTGGTCGGCGGCGGTGTAGCCGCGCGGCTGGTTGGGGAGCGTCTCCAGGATGATGTGCAGGGTGAAGCCGCGGAAGGCCTCGGCCTCGCGCTTGCCGGAGTTGACCAGGCCGCCGAGCAGGCAGGGGAACTCGGTGGAGTAGCGCGCCAGCACCCGCAGCTGGGCCCGGCTGACCTCGCCGAGGCGGATCAGGTTGTCGCCGTTGTCGTCGAGGAAGGTCCGCGCGGTCCCGGAGAACTGGGTGACGTCGCCGAGCAGCTGGTGGAGCTTGGCCTCGCGGGACTCGAGGGTGCCGGTCGTGGTCACCGTGTTGCGCAGGATGTCGCCGATCTGGGGCAGCACGTCGGCGTAGGTGTTGGACACCGACGTGGTCAGGCGGAGGTCCTCGACCAGCGCCGGGATCTGCGGGTTGAGCCGCAGGAGATAGCTGTTGAGCGTCTCGAGGTTCTGGCCGAGCTCGTCGCCACGGCCCTCCAGCGCGGTGGCCAGCGCGTTGAGCGTCTGGTTGAGCTCGGCCGGCTCGACGGTGCGCAGCAACGGGTAGAGGTCGGAGAGGACCTTCTCGACCTCGGTGGACACCTCGGTCCGCTTGATGGTGGCGCCGGCCTCGATGTGCTGGCTGGACGCGTCGCCCGGGACGATCAGCGAGACGTACTTCTCGCCGAAGAGCGTCTTCGGCACGATCGACGCCGTGACGTTCTGGGGGATCTCGCCGATCTTGCTCGGGTAGAGCCCGAGGATGAGCTGGGCGCCGTCGGCGGTGGCGCTCATGTCGAGCACCTCACCCACCTGGACGCCGCGGATCTTCACGTCCGCGCGGGCGGGCAGCTGCAGGCCGATCTCCGAGGTCTCGACCTTCACCTCGTCGTAGTCGGCGAACTTCTTCGTGAAGGTGGCGTAGACGAGGTAGCCGCCCAGGACCACCAGCGCCAGGAAGACGACCCCGAGCACCTTGTACTGGCGGGTGAGGAAGCTCATCCCGCCAACCTCACGGTGGTGGTCGCGCCCCAGATCGCCATCGACAGCAGAAGGTCGAGCACGTTGATCGCCACGATGCTGGTGCGGACCGCGCGGCCCACGGCCACGCCCACGCCCGCCGGGCCGCCGCTGGCGTTGTAGCCGTAGTAGCAGTGGATCAGGATCACGACCACCGCGAAGACCAGGACCTTGCCGAAGGACCAGAGCACGTCGCCCGGCGGGAGGAACTGGGTGAAGTACTGGTCGTAGGTGCCGGAGCTCTGGCCGAAGAACCTGGTGATCACGAGCCGGCTGGCGAAGTAGGACGACATCAGCCCCACGACGTACAGCGGGATGATCGCGATCAGGCCGCCGATGATGCGCGTGGTGACGAGGAACGGCAGCGACGGGATCGCCATCACCTCGAGGGCGTCGACCTCCTCGGAGATCCGCATCGCGCCGAGCTGAGCGGTGAAGCCGCAGCCGACCGTGGCGGCCAGGCCGATGGCTGCGACGAGCGGGGCGATCTCACGGGTGTTGAAGTACGCCGAGACGAACCCGGCCAGCTGCGCGGTGCCGAGCTGGTTGAGCGCGGCGAACCCCTGGAGGCCGACCTCGGTGCCGGTGAAGAAGCACATCGCGAGGATCACGCCGACAGTGCCGCCGATGACCGCCAGCGCACCGGAGCCGAGCGTCGTCTCGGCCAGGATCCGCGCGATCTCCTTCCGGTAGTGGACCAACGTCCGCGGGGTCCACGCCAGCGCGCGGATGTAGAAGCCGAGCTGCGCGCCGAGGTCGTCGAGGAGTCCGGCCGGCTTGGTGTAGATCGCCCTCAGGTTGGCCACGTCGTCAACCCGTCTTCGGGGGGACGAGCTGGAAGTAGATCGCGCTCATCACGAAGTTGACGACGAACAGCAGCATGAAGCTGATGACGACCGACTCGTTGACCGCGTCACCGACGCCCTTCGGGCCGCCGGCGGCGTTCATGCCCTTGTAGCAGGCGACGATCGCGGCGATCAGGCCGAACACGAGCGCCTTGGCCATGCCCTGCCAGAGGTCGGGCAGCTGGGCCAGGGCCGTGAAGCTCGACAGGTAGGCACCGGGTGTGCCGTCCTGCAGGACCACGTTGAAGACATAGCCGCCGGCCACACCGACCACCGAGACCAGCCCGTTGAGGAAGACCGACACGAGCATGCAGGCGAGGACCCTTGGGACCACCAGCCGCTGGATCGGGTCGATCCCGAGCACCATCATCGCGTCGAGCTCCTCGCGGATCTTGCGCGCGCCGAGGTCGGCCGCGATCGCGGAGCCGCCCGCGCCGGCGATCAGCAGCGAGGTGGCGATGGGACCGGCCTCGCGGACCACGGCCAGGACCGCGGCCGAGCCGGTGAACGACTGGGCGCCGAACTGCTTGATCAGGCCACCGACCTCGAGCGCGATGACGGCGCCGAACGGGATGGCGACGAGCGCGGTCGGGATGATCGTGACCGAGGCGATGAACCAGGCCTGCTGGATGAACTCGCGGGTCTGGAAGGGACGCCGGAACAGCCCGCGGCCGACGTCGAGGCCGAAGGCGAAGAGCTTGCCGGCGGTCCCGATCGGCGCGAGGACCCGCGTGGCAGTCGTGGAAGCCATCTCGATGTGTCCCGTCGCGCCTAGCCGGCCCCGGGAGCCATCGACATCTTCTCCTCGAAGGAGCCCGGGGGCGGCTCCACGCCGTTCTCACGGCACCAGCCGCCCGGCTCGCGCTGGCTGCGGCGCGGGATGCCGTTGGAGGGCTCGAGCTGGAGAGGGATCGGCGGCAGTGGCGGGAGGTCCTGCCCCTTCTCGGCCTCGAGCTCGTCGGCGTCCTTCTCCTCGGACATGCCGATCGGGCCGACCCGCTGGGCGTTGAGGAACTGGCGGACGACCGGCTCCTCGGAGGAGAGCAGCATCTCGCGCGGGCCGAACATGGCGAGGTGGCGGTGGTAGAGCAGACCGATGTTGTCGGGCACGGTCCGCGCGGTGTTGATGTCGTGGGTGACGATCAGGAAGGTCGCGTCGATCTGGGCGTTGAGGTCGACGATCAGCTGGTTGAGGAAAGCCGTCCGGACCGGGTCGAGGCCGGAGTCCGGCTCGTCGAAGAGGACGATCTCGGGGTCGAGCACCAGCGCGCGGGCCAGGCCGGCGCGCTTGCGCATGCCGCCGGAGATCTCACCGGGGAGCTTGTCCTCGGCGCCGAGCAGGCCGACCAGGTCCATCTTCTCCATGACGATGTCGCGGATCTCGGACTCGGACTTCCTGGTGTGCTCGCGCAGCGGGAAGGCGACGTTGTCGAAGAGGTTCATGGAGCCGAACATCGCGCCGTCCTGGAACAGCACGCCGAACAGCTTGCGGATCTCGTAGAGCTCCTTCTCCGAACAGCTCGCGATGTCGGTGCCCTCGATGACGACCGAGCCCCGGTCGGGCTTGAGCAGGCCGATGATGGTCTTGAGCAGCACGGACTTGCCGGTGCCGGACGGGCCGAGCATCACGCAGATCTCTCCGGGCGGCACGGTGAGCGTGACGTCGCCCCAGATCAGCTGCTTGCCGAAGGACTTGGTCAGCCCCTCGATCTCGATTGCCACACCCATTGGCCGTGCACTCCCATCGCGAGGTTGCCCTCGCTCCCTCCGTGGGCACGCCGCCCGACGACGGCCCACACTCACCAGTGACAACGGGGGTGGCGCGGCGAGGTTACGCGTTGTTCACGCGGCCGTCCCGCTTCCCGACCGCTGGTCCTCCCGAGAGCCACCAGCGTCGTACCCGGCAGTAGCCGTGGAGAAACGTGTTCGTCCGGCGGCGCGATCGGTGGTCCGGACGGGTGGGGAGACGCGACGAGGGCGGCCACCCGGCTGGGTGGCCGCCCTCAGAAGCGGTTCAGGCTGCTGCGCAGCCTCGGGTCACTTGACGGTGACGCTGGCCCCGGCGCCCTCGAGGGCCTCCTTGGCCTTGTCCGCCTGCTCCTTGTTGACGCCCTCGAGGATCGGCTTCGGCGCGGCCTCGACGAGGTCCTTGGCCTCCTTCAGGCCGAGGGAGGTCAGCGCGCGCACCTCCTTGATGACGTTGATCTTCTTCTCGCCGGCAGCCTCGAGGACCACGTCGAACTGGTCCTGCTCCGCGGCGGCGTCGTCGCCGGCGGCGGCGGCGCCACCGGCGGCCGGGGCCGCGGCAACGGCCACGGGGGCGGCGGCGGTGACGCCGAAGGTGTCCTCGAACTGCTTCACGAACTCGGAGAGCTCGATCAGCGTCATCTCCTTGAACGCGTCGAGCAGCTCGTCGGTGCTGAGCTTCGCCATGGTGGCGGTTCCTTCCGGTTGATGGCCCACGACGCACGTCGCGGACCGGGTTTCTCAGGTGGTGGTCAGCCCGTTGGTCAGGCTTCGGTGGCCTCGTCGGCCTCGGTCGACTCCTCCGCGGCGGCCTCGTCGGTGCTGGCCTCGTCGGTGCTCGCCTCGGCGGCGGGCTCCTCGGCGGCAGGCTCCTCGGTGGTGTCCTCGGTGGTGTCCTCCTCGGCCGCGGGAGCGGCCTCCTCCGCGGCGGGCTCCGGTGCAGTGCTGGGCTCTGCTTGGCCGGCACCACCAGCGAGGATCGAGGGGTCCTGCTCGGCCTTCGCCTGGAGCGCACCGGCGAGCCGGGCGGCCTGGGCGAGAGGGGCGTTGAACAGGAAGACGGCGTTCTGGAGCGAGGCGAGCATCGCGCCCGCCAGCTTGCCCAGCAGGACCTCACGCGACTCGAGGTCGGCGAGCTTCGCGACCTCCGCAGCATCGATGGCCTTGCCGTCGAGGTAGCCGCCCTTGATGATCAGGGCGGGGTGGGCCTTGGCGAAGTCACGCAGCCCCTTCGCGGCCTCCACGACGTCCCCGTTGAGGAACGCGATCGCGGTCGGACCGGTCAGCAGCTCGTCGAAGCCCGAGATGCCCGCCTCGTCGGCGGCCAGCTTCGCCAGCGTGTTCTTGACCACGGCGTAGTCGGCGTGCTCGCCGAGGGAGCGGCGCAGGTCCTGCAGCTCCTTGACGGTGAGCCCGCGGTACTCGGTCAGCACCGCACCCGCGGAATCGTTGAACGAGTCGACGATCTCCGCGACGGCGGCCTGCTTCTCTGCCCGCGCCATCGGTCTCCTTCTTGTGCACTGATTTCTGTGGGTGAGACCGGCCCCGAAATCACGAACGCCCCGAGCGCAGGCTCAGGGCGTCATCGGATCCTTGCGGATTCTGTGCTCTGTCACCTGCGCGGGCCGTCCGCTCTCGCGGAACCTTCGGCCGACTGCTTTCACAGTCGTACGACCGGCGGTCTCTGGTACGTCCTCAAGGGTACGGGTGCTCTCGGTGTCCGGCCAAATCCGTCGGCGTCACCCGTGCCACCCGAACTGACCATTCCGGCGACCGGGTCGACGGTCGACACTCTTTCGCGTGGGCTCCATGCGGTGGTCCGAGGCCGAGACGATCGACGACGTCCTGGAGCGGATGGACGCCATCAACACCACGCTGCCCGTCGGTGACGGCGTCGCGACGTTCAACCGGATGTACACCCAGGTCACCAGGCTGGTGGACCGAGCGGTGGACAGGGACCGGTTCGTGGCCGATCCGTTCCTCGGGCGGCTCGACGTGCACTTCGCGAACATCTTCTTCGAGGCGTACGCCGCCGACGAGGACCGCCGGCCCCTCCCGCAGGCGTGGGCGCCCCTGTTCGAGGCGCGGAACAAGCCGAACACGCTCCCGATCCAGTTCGCGCTGGCCGGCATGAACGCGCACATCTGCCACGACCTGCCCTCGGCTGTGGTCGCCACCTGCCGGGAGCTCGACGTCCGGCCGGAGGACGACAGCCCGCAGCACGAGGACTTCTCGACCACGAACGCCGTGCTGGCCGACGCGGAGGGTGAGATCAAGAGCTGGTTCATCTCGGGGCTCGTCGCGAAGGTGGACGAGCTCGGCGGCAAGGTCGACGACGGGTTCGCGATGTTCGGGATCGCCACCGCACGCGCCGGCGCGTGGGAGGTCTCGCAGCTGCTGTGGGACCTCGTGGACCACGAGCGGATCGACCACTTCTTCCGGGCCAACCTGGGTCGCACGGTCGCGCTGACCAGCCGGGGGATCCTGCTCTGAGGGACCGGTCCGCGGCTCAGCTGATCACGCGCATCGGCTCACCGGCGAGCCAGGCCTCGATGTCCTGGACGGCCTCGGTGAAGTAGGTGCGGTAGTTGGCCGCGGTGACGTATCCCAGGTGCGGCAGCGCCAGGACGTTCGGCAGCGTGCGGAGCGGGTGGTCGGCCGGGAGCGGCTCCTCGTCGAAGACGTCGAGTCCGGCGCCGGCCAGGCGGCCCTGCTGGAGCGCCGCGACGAGGGCGTCGTTGTCGACCAGCGCGGCTCGGGCGGTGTTGACGAAGTAGGCGTCCGTCCGCATCGCCGCGAGGTCGCCCGCGTCGATGATCCCCCGGGTCGACCACGCCAGCTGCAGGTGGAGGGAGACCACGTCGGACCTGAACAGCAGGTCCCGCTTGGAGAGGGCCAGCCGCACGCCCGCGGCGTCCGCGCGTTCCTGGGTCAGGTGCGGGCTCCAGGCCATCACGTCCATCTCGAAGGCCCGGGCCACCCTGGCCACCCGGGTGCCGATCTTGCCCAGGCCGATGACGCCGAACGTCGACCCGGCCAGGTCGCGGCCGACCGTGGACTGCCACGGGCCGCCCTCGCGCATGGCTGAGGCCTCCCGCGGTACGCCGCGGAGCAGGCCCAGCACCAGCGCCCAGGTCAGCTCGGCGGGCGGGGCCGGACGGGACGCCGTACCGCAGACGGTGATGCCGCGTGCGCGGCACGCGGCCAGGTCGATGGAGGCGTTGCGGGAGCCGGTGGTCACGATCAGCTCGAGCTCGGGGAGCCGAGCCAGGATGCTCTCGGTGAGCGGAGTGCGCTCGCGCATGACCACCACCACCGAGGCGCCACGGAGGGTGCGGACCACGTCGTCGGGGTCGGCGACGTGCCGGCGTACCGAGACCATCTCCACGCCCTGCAGGACCGACCAGTCCGCGAAGTGCCGGGCCACGTCCTGGTAGTCGTCGAGGACCACGCACCTCACCGCTGCGCCCCCGTCCGCGCCCGGCGCAGCAACCCAAGAGGACGCCGGCCCGGAAATAGGGCCGACCCGCTCGTACGCGGGGTACGGGCGGGTCGACTCATGATCCGCGGAACCGCGAGCTCAGGCAGTCTCTGCGATCAGTCCTCGACCGCCGCCTCTTCGGAGGCGACGTTCTTGGTGCGGTTGGGGTCGACCTGGACGCCGGGGCCCATGGTCGTGGAGACCGTCACCTTCCGGATGTAGCGGCCCTTGGAGCTGGCCGGCTTGAGGCGGAGCACCTCCTCGAGCGCCGCGGCGTAGTTCTCGGCCAGCTGCACCTCGGAGAACGAGGCCTTGCCGATGATGAAGTGCAGGTTGGCGTGGCGGTCGACGCGGAACTCGATCTTGCCGCCCTTGATGTCCGAGACGGCCTTGCCCGGGTCAGGGGTCACCGTGCCGGTCTTGGGGTTCGGCATCAGGCCGCGGGGACCCAGCACCCGGCCCAGGCGGCCGACCTTGCCCATCATGTCCGGGGTCGCGACCACGGCGTCGAAGTCGAGCCAGCCACCGCTGACCTTGTCGATGAGGTCGTCCCCACCGACGAAGTCGGCGCCGGCCTCACGGGCGGCCTCGGCCTTGTCGGCGTTCGCGAACACGAGCACCCGGGCGGTCTTGCCGGTGCCGTGCGGCAGGTTGACGGTGCCACGCACCATCTGGTCGGCCTTGCGGGGGTCGACCCCGAGCCGCATGACGACGTCGACGGTCTCGTCGAACTTCTTCTTGCTGCTGGTCTTGGCGATCTTGATCGCTGCGAGCGGGGCGTAGAGCTCGTCCTTGTCGAACGTGTCCGCCGCCGCGCGGTAGGTCTTGCTGCGCTGCATGTCTGTCTTCTCTCTACGAAGGTCGTGGTCTGCGAGCCAGCGCGGCTCTGCCACTTGGTTCAGCCTGCGGGCGCCGGGGTTTCGAGACTGGCGCACAGCGTGCTCCTCGACCACCGGCGAGCCGTCAGTCGGTGGTGACGCCCATCGAGCGGGCGGTGCCCTCGACGATCTTCATCGCGGCCTCGATGTCGTTGGCGTTCAGGTCGGGCATCTTGGTCTGGGCGATGTCGCGCACCTGGTCCTTGGTCAGCTTGCCGACCTTCTCCTTGTGCGGGACGCCCGAGCCCTTGCTCAGCCCGGCGGCCTTCTTGATCAGCTCGGCGGCCGGCGGAGTCTTGGTGATGAACGTGAACGAACGGTCCTCGTAGATCGTGATCTCGACCGGGATGACGTTCCCGCGCATGGACTCGGTCTGGGCGTTGTACGCCTTGCAGAAGTCCATGATGTTGACGCCGTGCGGGCCGAGGGCGGTACCGACCGGCGGGGCCGGAGTCGCGGCACCGGCCTGGAGCTGCACCTTGACCAGCGCAGCGATCTTCTTCTTGGGGGGCATGTTCTCTTCTCTCTCGTGTGGTCATAGCGGGGCTTGCGTCCCTGCCACTTTTTCTGTCGTCCGGCCTGCGCCGGGTGTTGCGTTCCAGCCCTGGTTCAGACCCGCTGGATCTGGCTGAAGCTCAGCTCGACCGGGGTCTCCCGGCCGAAGATCTCGACCAGCGCCTTGACGCGCTGGGACTCCGGGTTGATCTCGGTGATCGTCGCGTGCAGCGTGGCGAACGGGCCGTCGACGACCATGACGGAGTCCTGGACGTCGAAGTCGGCCACCTCGACCGGCTTCTTCGACGCGGAGGTGCTGCCGGGCGCCGCGGTGCCGGCGGCGACCGCCTCGGCCTCGGCGCGGGCCACCACGGCGGGGGCGAGCATGTTCTCGACCTCGGTCATGCTCAGCGGCACCGGCTGGTGGCTGTGGCCGACGAAACCGGTCACCGACGGGGTGTGCCGCACGGCGGCCCACGACTCGTCGGTCAGGTCCATCCGGACCAGGACGTAGCCCGGCAGGACGGTCCGCTTGACCATCTTGCGCTGGCCGTTCTTGATCTCGGCGACCTCCTCGGTGGGGACCACGATCTCGTGGATGTAGTCCTCCATGTTCAAGGAGATGATCCGGTTCTCGAGGTTCGACTTCACCCGGTTCTCCATGCCGGAGTAGGTGTGTACGACGAACCAGTCACCCGGCTTGGCCCACAGCTCGCGACGGAACTGCTCGAGCGGATCGGAGCCGGGCTCGGCCGCGGTGTCCTCGTCGGTGTCCTCGTCGGTGCTTTCGTCAGCGACCTCGGTCGAGTCGGCCTGGTCGGCCTCGTCGGTGGACTCCTCGGTGACCTCGGCGCTCTCGGCGCTGACGGCCTCGTCCCCGGGGGCGCCCTCGTCGACGTCGTCGGCCAGCTCGGCGACCACGTCCTCGGAGAGCTCGGGGCCCTCGTCGCCCTCGGCCTCGGACATGTCCAGCGACGTGGCGCCGTCGTCCTCGGTGTCGTCCAGGCCCATCTCGAGGTCGGTGTCCTCGTCGGTCACCTCGGTGTCGAGCCGCGGGTCGTCCTCGATCTCGGGACCGTCGTCCGGCTCGCCGTACTGGTCCTCGAGCTCGGGGTCCGGGCTCTCGCCGGCCTCGAGGCCGGGGCGGGCCTCGTCGGCGTTCGGGACCTCGGTCTGCTCGACGTCAGCAGCGTTCTCGTCGGTGGGCTGCACCGAGAGCTCGTCCTGCTCGTCGTACTGCTCTGACACGGGTTGCTCCATCACTCGTAATGCATGGGGGCGGCCTGCTGCCGCTGGCTAGTCGGTGCTGTTGCCGTTGAAGACCTCGAACGCCAGCTTGCCCAGCCCCAGGTCGAGCAGCGACACGATCGTCATCATGATCACGACGAACACCAGGACCACGATGAAGTAGGTGACGAGCTGCTCCTGGGTCGGCCACACGACCTTGCGCAGCTCGGCCACGACCTGCCGGTAGAACACCGTGGGGCTGGTGCGCTTGTCGGACCCGGAGCGCTCCCGCGGCCCGCGAACCGCCTTGCTGTCCGTCACGGTGTTCGCCTCGATCCTTCTTCTGTCTCTGCTGCTGTTGCGGCTGATGTTTCGGCCGATGCTTCGGTGGGTGCTTCCTTGCAGGGCACGAGGGACTTGAACCCCCAACCTTCGGTTTTGGAGACCGATGCTCTGCCAGTTGAGCTAGTGCCCTCCGTTGTCTCCCGCGTCCCTCGAGACCGCAGCCTGCCAGGTCAAGGCATGGCAAAGCCTGTGGGAAACCACCAAACGGGAAGTCTACGGTGCGAGCCCGCGGGGAGTCGAACTCGCACCGGTCTGGAACGATGAGCACGTGACCTCGCAGGCTCTGTCCTCTCCTGGCCAACGCCCGCCGCTGGCCCAACGTTCCCCCGAGGAGCTCGCCGAGTTCCTGAAGGAGGAGCGAGCGGCGTACGACGACCTGATGGCCCAGGGGCTGAAGCTCGACCTCACCCGCGGAAAGCCCGCCTCGGCCCAGCTGGACCTCTCGGACGCCCTGCTGGACCTGCCCACGGGCCCGTTCGACCAGGCCGGCGTGGACACCCGCAACTACGGCGGCCTCGAAGGCATCGCCGAGCTCCGGGCGATGTTCGCCGAGCTGCTGTGGGTCGAGCCCGAGCAGGTCGTGGCCGGTGGCAGCTCCAGCCTGGTGATGATGCGCGAGGTCATCACCGACCTGTGGCTCAAGGGCGCCGTGGACGGCGAGCGGCCGTGGGGCCAGGAGGAGAAGGTCCGGTTCATCTGCCCGGTGCCCGGCTACGACCGGCACTTCACGCTGCTGGACTGGTTCGGCATCGAGATGGTCACGGTCCCCACGAACGACGACGGTCCGGACCCCGACGCGGTGGCCGACCTGGCCGGCAAGGACCCCACCATCAAGGGCATGTGGGTGGTGCCGACCTACGCCAACCCGGGCGGCTCGATCGTGACCCAGGAGGTGGCCGAGCGGCTGGCCTCGATGAGCACCGCGGCGGCGGACTTCAAGATCCTCTGGGACAACGCCTACGCGTTCCACCACCTCACCGAGGCCGAGGCCAAGAGCGCCGACATCCTGTCCCTGGCCTCGGCTGCCGAGCACCCGCACCGGCCGATCATGTTCGCCTCCACCTCGAAGATCACCTACGCCGGAGCCGGGGTGGCGTTCCTCGCCGGCTCGGTCGAGAACATCAAGTGGTACATCGGCCACCTCGGCAAGGGCGCCATCGGCCCGGACAAGCTCAACCAGCTGCGCCACTCCCAGTTCTTCGGGTCGCCGCAGGGCGTACGCGACCACATGCGCAAGCACCGGCAGATCATCGCGCCGAAGTTCGAGCAGGTCCTGACCGTGCTCCGCGAGGAGCTCGGCAGCCTCGGCTTCGCCACCTGGACCGAGCCGACCGGCGGCTACTTCATCAACCTGGACGTCCTGGACGGCACGGCCGCCCGCGTGATCGAGCTGGCGAAGGGTGTGGGAGTGGCCCTGACCCAGGCCGGGTCGTCGTTCCCGTACGGTCACGACCCGCGCGACCGCAACATCCGGCTCGCTCCGACGTTCCCGGAGCCCGCCGAGGTGGAGGCCGCCACGCGCGTGGTCGCCACGTGCGCGCGCCTGGCCGCGGCGGAGAAGCTGGTTGGGTAGCGGGCGCTCCCTGCGCGAGCTCCCCAAGGCGCACCTGCACCTCCACTTCACCGGGGCGATGCGGCACGCCACGCTGCTCGAGCTGGCCGAGCGCGACGGCATCCGGCTGCCCGACCAGCTGGTGACGGAGTGGCCGCCGGAGCTGTCGGCCGCCGACGAGAAGGGCTGGTTCCGCTTCCAGCGGCTCTACGACGTGGCCCGGTCGGTGCTGCGCACCGAGGCGGACATCCGCCGGCTGGTGCTGGAGGCGGCCGAGGACGACGTCGCCGACGGCAGCGGCTGGCTGGAGATCCAGGTCGACCCGAGCGGGTACGCCGCGAAGTTCGACGGGATCACGGCGTTCACCGACCTGGTGCTGGACGCGGTGGCCTCGGCCTCGGCGCAGACCGGCCTGGACATGGCCGTCGTCATCGCGGCCAACCGGATCCGGCACCCGCTCGACGCCCGGACCCTGGCCAGGCTGGCCACGCAGTACGTCGGCCGCGGGGTGGTCGGGTTCGGCCTGTCCAACGACGAGCGGCGCGGCAGCACCGCGGACTTCGCCGGTGCCTTCCGGATCGCCGAGCGGGCCGGGCTCCGGCTGGTGCCGCACGGCGGCGAGCTGCTCGGCCCCGAACACATCCGGACCTGCCTCGACTCCCTGCACGCCCAGCGGCTGGGCCACGGCGTCCGCTCCGCCGAGGATCCCGAGCTGCTGGACCGGATCGTCGCCTCCGGGGTGGCGCTGGAGGTCTGCCCGGTCTCCAACGTGGCCCTCGGCGTCTACTCCGACCTCTCGTCAGTCCCGCTCCCCACGCTCCTGGAGGCCGGTGCCACGGTCGCACTCGGCGCCGACGACCCGCTGCTGTTCGGCTCCCGGCTGCACGGCCAGTACGCCGCCATGCGCGCCGCGCATGACCTCGACGACGAGCAGCTGGCCGAGCTGGCCCGGATGTCGGTGCGCGCCTCGTCGGCGCCGGACGACGTGCGGAAGCGGCTGTTCGCCGGGATCCAGGACTGGATGGCGGCAGAATCTGGCCCGTGAGCGACCCCGAGGACACCGTGCCGTTCACGCACCAGCCCTACGGCCAGGACTCCCAGGACAACCCGTACGTGTCGCCGTCCGGGCCGGCCGCCCAGCCGTCGGGGCCGGGGTACGTGACCCCGCCGCCACCACCGCCGCCGCAGGTGCCCTACGGCCCTCCTCCACCGACGACGCCGTACGCGTACAGCTGGACGCCGGCGTACGGCGCGCCGTACCCCGGCTCACTGACCCACAAGGGCGGCACCACCGCGCTGACCCTCGGGATCATCGCGATCGCCTCGCTGCTGCTGACGCCGTTCTGCTGCATCACGCTGCCGGGAGTCTTCTGCGCGCCGTTCGCGTGGGTGGCCGGCGCCCACGCCAAGCGCGACATCGAGCGGCAGCCGGGCGTCTACGGCAACCTCGCGGCCGCCCAGACCGGGATGTGGATGGGCATCGTGATGACGTTCCTCGGCGCGCTGGTGGTCGCCGGCTTCGTCGCGCTGGCGGCCTGGATCGGGTACGCCGATCCGACGCTTGTCTAGAGCGAGCAGCCCACCAGTACCGGCTCGTTGACCAGCCGGATCCCGTGCGTCGCCTCGACCCCGTCGCGGAGCTGGCGGGCCAGGGCCAGCAGCTCCTCGGTGGTGGCCCCGCCGCGGTTGGTGATCGCGAGGGTGTGCTTGGTCGAGAGCCCTACTGCACCGGTGCCGAACCCCTTGTGGAAGCCGGACTGCTCGATCAACCACGCGGCCGGGATCTTCACCCGCCCGTCGGGCTGCGGCCACGTCGGGGCACCCGCAGGCACCTCGGACTCGGCGACCACCGGGTTGGTGAAGAACGAGCCAGCGCTCCACGTGTCGTGGTCGTCGGCGTCGAGGACCATGCCCTTGCTGCGGCGGAGGTCGAGCACGGCCTCGCGCACCCGGGTGAGCGGGGCACGCTGGCCGAGCTCGATGCCGAGGACCCGGGCCAGCTCGGCGTACTGCACCGGTGCCCCGAGGTTGCCCTGCCGCAGCTGGAAGGCCACATCGAGGACGACGTGCCGCTCCGGGTCGGCCTTGAACCGCGACGTCCGGTAGCCGAACCCGCAGTCGGCGTTGGCGAAGGTCCGCACGCCCTTGAGCACCCGGTCCCAGACCCGTACCCGGGCGATGGTCTGCGCGACCTCCTGGCCGTAGGCGCCGACGTTCTGGATGGGGGTCGCCCCGACCAGGCCGGGGATGCCGGCCAGCGCCTCGACGCCGAGCCAGCCCCGCTCGACCGCCTGGGCCACGAGCTCGTCCCAGCTCTCGCCGGCCGCGACGGTCACCACTGCCCCGCCGCAGGTGGGATCGTCGCCCTCGACGTCCGCGCGTACGCCGCGGGTCGCCACCTCGACCACCGTGCCGTCGAAGCCGGCATCGGCCACCACGACGTTGCTGCCGCCACCGAGGACGAGGACCGGTCCCTCGACCGTCGAGAGCGCCTCGACCAGCTCCGCCTCACTCCGGGCGCGCACCCACTCCCGCGCCGGACCGCCGAGCCGCAGGGTGGTGTGGTCCTTGAGCTGCTCAGCCATGGGCGGGGGTGCGGACCACGGCCTTCGGCATGCCGAGCACCTTCTGCCCGTCCGAGGTCACCGTCAGCGCAATGGTGGTCAGACCGTCCTCGGGGTCCCTGGCCTCGCCGGCCACCACGATCTCGACGCCGCCCTCGGCGGGTACGACGACCGGAGCCGTGAACTTGCAGCCGAACGAGACCAGCTCGGCGCCGGGGTACCAGTCCGCGACCGCGCGGGCGGCCAGGGCCATGGTGTACATGCCGTGCGCGATCACGCCGGGCAGCCCGACGCTGCGGGCCACCTCCTCGTCCTGGTGGATCGGGTTGTGGTCGCCGCTGGCCCCGGCGTACGCGACCAGGTCGGCGCGGGTGACGGTGAAGGTCCTCGGGTCCAGGCTCATGCGTCCGGCCCCCGGTGCACGAGCGTGGCGGTGCCGGTGCACACCAGCGCGCCCGAGCCGTCGGTGATCTCGCTGGTGGTGCCGATGATGTCGGCGCCGCCGATCTGGCGCAGGCTGGCCACGCTGAGCGTCGCGGTCAGCACGTCACCGGGAACGACCGGACGCTCGTAGGCGAACCGCTGCTCCCCGTGGACGATGCGGTAGAGGTCGAGCTGCTCGGCCTCGAGGAAGGCGTTCATGGCCCCGAAGGCCATGACGATCGGGAACGTGGCCGGTGCCGGGCCGCCGTCGTACGACGCTCCGGTGGCCTCGACGAAGGCGCGGACGTTGTCCTCGGTCACGGCGTACGGCGTGGTCGGCGGGAAGGTGCGGCCCACGAGCGACTGGTCCACGGCCATGGCCCTCAACATAGACGTCGACCCGGCAGAAAGTACCTGCCGGGTCGACGAGGAGGCTGGGTCGTGCAGCCTGGGTCGTGCAGCCAGGGTCAGCGGGTCTCGCGGTGCAGTGTGTGCCGGCGGTCGCGCGGGCAGTACTTCTTCATCTCGAGCCGGTCGGGGTCGTTGCGCCGGTTCTTCTTGGTGATGTAGTTGCGCTCCTTGCACTCGGTGCACGCGAGCGTGATCTTGGGGCGAACGTCGCTGCTCTTGCTGGCCACGGTGAGTCCTCTTGTCGGTGTTACGTCGAAGCTGGGTAGTAGCGGGGGCGGGATTCGAACCCGCGACACCACGATTATGAGCCGTGTGCTCTAACCACCTGAGCTACCCCGCCACGGGGGACACGGCCTCACCATCCAGCGTACTGACGCACGCCATCACGGCCCGGCTGTGCCAGAGCCCCTTTACGGAATCGAACCGTAGACCTTCTCCTTACCATGGAGACGCTCTGCCGACTGAGCTAAAGGGGCCGGTGGGTGACACCGACGGAGAACTCTACACAGCCTGAGCGGTGTGGCTAAATCGTGATCCGGCCGTCGATCCGGGCGAACGGCAGGGCCTCCTCGAGCTCGTAGGCGAGCTCGATCAGGGTCGCCTCGCGGCCGGCGCCGGCGCCGAACATCATCCCCTGCGGCAGTCCGTCGGCGGTGGTGGCCAGCGGCAGCGAGATGGCGGGGTCGCCGGTGGCGTTCTGCAGCGGCGTGAACGCCACCCAGTCGAGGATCCGGTCCATGACCAGCTCGTAGTCCTGGGTCGGGTCGAGCCAGCCGAGCTCGGGGGTCCGGGTGGCCAGCGTCGGGGTGAGCGCGACGTCGTACTGCTCGAAGAAGCGGGCCGCCGCCACGCGGCTCCGGCGCAGTCGCCGGATCGCGCCGGGCATGCGGTGCAGGTTGCGGCGGGCGTGCCGGGCCAGTCCGTGGCTGACGTTGTCGAGGTTGGCGGGGTTCCAGGACCGTCCGTGCAACCTCCGGCCGGTGCGCTCGAGGAAGAAGGCCATGCTCGACCAGTAGAGGAGGAAGTCGTCGGGGAAGGACGCCTCCATGGGAGCGTCCACGTGCTCCACCCGATGGCCGAGCTCCTCGAGCACGGCGGCCACCTTGAGGGTGAGCTCGGTGACCTCCGGCGTCGCGCCCCGGGCGACGCCCTCGGTGTGCACGCCGATCCGGAGCCGGCGATGGCCCGGCCGGGTCAGGTCGCCGATCGGCGGCAGGTGCAGGGCGCGGTAGACCTTCTCGGCCTCGCGGAAGAACGCCGCCGTGTCCCGGACGCTCCTCGTGACCACGCCGTCGCTGATGATCCGGACCGGCATCTGGCGCATCACCGCGTCCTGGGCGAGCCGGTCGCGGGTGGGCTTGAGCCCGACCAGGCCGTTCACGCTCGCGGGGATCCGGATCGAGCCGCCGCCGTCGTTGGCGTGCGCGATCGGCACCACGCCGGCGGCCACCATCGCCGCCGACCCGGCCGAGCTCGCGCCCGCGGGGTGCCGGGTGTCCCACGGGCACCGCACCGGGCCGATCCGCGGGTGCTCGGCGCTCGGCGAGAAGCCGAACTCGCTCAGCTGGCTCTTCCCGAGAGGCACCAGGCCCGTGGCGAGGTACATCCGTGCGAAGTCGCCGTCCTGCTTGGCCGGGACGGGCGCCCATGCGTCCGTGCCGTTCATGGTCGGCAGCCCGGCCACGTCGACGTTGTCCTTGATCCAGGTCGGTACGCCGGCGAAGAAGCCCGGCCTGGGTTCGCGCGCCTCCTCCCGGGCCCGGTCGAAGGTCTCCTGGGCGATCCCGTTCAGCTCCGGCTGCACCCGCTGCGCCCGCGCGATCGCGGCCTCGACCACGTCGGGGATCGACACCTCCCCCGCGTGCAGCGCCTGGACCAGCCCCACCGCGTCGTAGGTCCCGAGGGCGTCGTCACCGAAGGCGTGGATGCGCGTGGTCACGACGGGAATCTAGCGGGTTGAATCCGGACTTCTGCCGGTCGAGTCGGGCCTTTTGACCGGCGAAACTGCCGACTCGACCGGCAGAAGTCCGGATTCAACCCTTCAGAACATGGCGCCCGGGTTGAGGATGCCCTGGGGGTCGAGGGCGTCCTTGATCCTCTGGTTGAGGGCCAGCGCGTCCGGGCCGAGGTAGTCGGCCAGCCAGGGTCGCTTGAGCCGGCCCACGCCGTGTTCGCCGGTGATGGTGCCGCCCAGCGACATGGCCAGCTCCATCACCTCGCCGTAGGCGATCCGGGCCCGCTCGGCCATGTCGGTGTCGGCGGGGTCGAAGACGATCAGGGGGTGGGTGTTCCCGTCGCCGGCGTGGGCGATGACCGCGATCGTCACGTCGCGGTCGGCGGAGATCTTCGCGATGCCGTCGACCAGGGCGCCGAGCTGAGGCAGCGGCACGCCGACGTCCTCGAGCAGCAGCGTGCCGGTGCGCTCGACGGCAGGGATCGCGTTGCGGCGGGCGACCACGAACGCCTCGCCCTCGTCGGGGTCGTCGGTGGAGAACACCTCGGTGGCGTGGTTCTCCTCGCAGAGCGAGGCGATCAGCTCGCACTCCGCGGCCGCGTGGCCGGCGGGCTCGTCGGACTGGATGACCAGCATCGCGGCGGCGGAGCGGTCCAGGCCCATCTTGGTCATGTCCTCGACCGCGTTGATGGTCGGCTGGTCCATGAACTCCAGCATCGAGGGGCGCATCCGGCGGGTGATCGCGAGCACCGTGTCGGTGGCGTCGTCCAGGGTGGCGAAGGTGGCCACCAGGGTGGCCGGTGGCCGCTGCTGGGGGACCAGCCGCAGCACGATCTCGGTGATGATCCCCAGCGTCCCCTCCGAGCCCACGAACAGCTTGGTCAGCGACAGCCCGGCCACGTCCTTGACCCGGGGCCCACCCAGCCGGACCGCGGTGCCGTCGGCCAGCACCACGGTCAGCCCCAGCACGTAGTCGGTCGTGACGCCGTACTTCACGCAACACAGCCCGCCGGCGTTGGTGGCGATGTTGCCGCCGATCGAGCAGATCTCGTACGACGAGGGGTCCGGCGGGTACCACAGGTCGTGCTCCGCAGCCGCCGCCTTGACCTGGGCGTTCATCAGCCCGGGCTGCACCACCGCGGTCCGGGTCACCGGGTCGATGTCGATGGCGGTCATCCGCTCGGTGCAGACGACCAGGCAGCCGTCCACCGCGGACGCGCCGCCGGACAGCCCGCTGCCCGCCCCGCGCGGCACGACGGGGATGCCCCGCGCGGCTGCGAACCGCACCGCCGCCTGGACGTCCTCGGTCGACCCGGGGCGCACCACCGCGAGCGGCGTGCCCGCGTCCGGGTCGTTGGCCCGGTCCCAGCGATACTTCTCCATCCGCTCCGCGTCGGTCACGACCACGTCGTCACCGAGCTCGTCCACCAGGGGCCCGAGGTCGACCTGCGCGTCCACAGTCATGTAGGCAAGACTGACTCGCTAGCGGTGAAGACGCCAAGGAGGGACAGATCGTGGCAGACCGGGTGACCGTCGGAAGGCTCCAGATCGCGGGGGTGCTGCACGAGTTCGTCCGCGACGAGGCGCTGCCCGGCTCGGGCCTCGACGAGGACAAGTTCTGGAGCGGTGTCGAGCAGATCCTCGACGAGTTCGCGCCGCGCAACCGCGAGCTGCTGGCCCGCCGCGAGGAGCTGCAGAAGCAGCTCGACGAGTGGCACGCCGCGCATCCCGGTCCGGTCCGCGACGAGGCGGAGTACCTCCGGCTGCTGCGCGACCTCGGGTACCTGGTCGAGGAGCCCGCCGACTTCCGGATCGAGACCGGGGACGTGGACGAGGAGGTCGCCGTCCAGGCCGGCCCGCAGCTCGTCGTACCCGTGCTCAACGCGCGGTTCGCGGCCAACGCGGCCAACGCCCGCTGGGGCTCGCTGTACGACGCCCTCTACGGCACCGACGCGCTGCCCGAGGACGACGGCCAGGAACGGCAGGGTCCAGGAGGCTCCTCCTACAACCCCAAGCGGGGCGCGGCCGTGATCGCCACCGCCCGGGCGTTCCTCGACGACCACTTCCCGCTCGAGCAGGGCAGCCACGCGGACGCCACCGGCTTCTCCGTCGAGGGCGGCGCGCTCACGGTCAGGCTCGGGGACGGTGGGTCCGGGCTGAAGGACCCGGCACAGTACGTCGGCCACCGCGGAGACCCGGCCGACCCGGAGGGCGTGCTGCTGGTCCACCACGGGCTGCACGTCGAGATCCAGGTCGACCGCGAGGACAACATCGGCAAGGACGACGCCGCCGGCGTGAAGGACCTTCTCGTCGAGGCCGCGGTGTCGACGATCATGGACCTCGAGGACTCCATCGCCGCGGTCGACGCCGAGGACAAGGTGGCGGCCTACCGCAACTGGCTGCTGCTCAACCAGGGCACGCTCACCGCCGAGGTCCGCAAGGGCGGCTCGACGTTCACCCGCGAGCTCGAGCCGGACCGGCTCTACGACGGCCCCTCCGGCCAGGTGATCCTGCCCGGCCGGTCGCTGCTGTTCGTGCGCCAGGTCGGGCACCTGATGACCAGTGACGCGATCCTGGACGGTGACGGCCACGAGGTCCCCGAGGGCATCCTCGACGCCGTCCTGACCGCGCTGTGCAGCCTGGTCGACATCCAGGGCCGCGGCCAGCTGGCCAACTCCCGCACCGGCTCGATGTACGCCGTGAAGCCGAAGATGCACGGCCCCGACGAGGTGCGGTTCACCGACGACCTGTTCGCGGCCGTCGAGGACCTGTTCGGGCTGCGCCGGGGCACGATCAAGCTCGGGATCATGGACGAGGAGCGGCGGACCTCCGCCAACCTCAAGGCCTGCATCCACGCCGCCCGCGGCCGGGTGGCCTTCATCAACACCGGCTTCCTCGACCGGACCGGCGACGAGCTGCACACCTCGATGCTGGGCGGCGCCGATGATCCGCAAGGGCGACATGAAGTCGACGGCGTGGATCAAGGCCTACGAGGACCAGAACGTCGACATCGGACTCGCCTGCGGCCTCCAGGGCAAGGCCCAGATCGGCAAGGGCATGTGGGCGATGCCCGACGAGATGGCCGCGATGCTCAAGGAGAAGATCGTCCACCCGCAGGCCGGCGCCTCCTGTGCCTGGGTGCCGTCACCGACCGCGGCCACGCTGCACGCGCTGCACTACCACCAGGTCGACGTGGCGGCCCGGCAGACCGAGCTCGCCGGCGGGCGTCGTACGACGATCGAGCAGCTGCTGACGGTCCCGCTGGCCGACCCGCCGACCTGGAGTGACGAGGACAGGACGGCGGAGATCGAGAACAACCTCCAGGGGATCCTCGGCTACGTGAAGCGCTGGATCGACGACGGCATCGGCTGCTCGAAGGTGCCCGACATCCACGGCACCGCGCTGATGGAGGACCGCGCCACCTGCCGGATCTCCTCCCAGCACGTCGCCAACTGGCTGCACCACGGGGTGGTCACCGCGGACGAGGTCGAGGCGGCGTTCCGGCGGATGGCCGACGTCGTGGACGAGCAGCAGGGCTCCGACCCCGGCTACCGGCCGATGGGGCCGACCTACGACGGCGAGGCGTTCCGGGCGGCGCACGACCTGGTCTTCGAGGGGCTCAGCCAGCCCTCGGGCTACACCGAGCCGATCCTGCACCGGCACCGGCGGATCCTGAAGGGCGATGAGCCGTGAGCCTCTCCCTCTCCCAGGCCCGCGCGATCATCGAGGGCACCCTGGCCGCCGGCAGCAACGCCTCGTTCAAGCCGCTGACCGTCGTCGTCCTCGACGCCGGCGGCCACGTGGTCGCCGCCGAGCGCGAGGACGGCTCGTCGAACAAGCGGTTCGAGGTCGCCTTCGGCAAGGCGCACGGCGCGGTGTCGATGGGCATGGGCTCGCGGTCGCTGATGGAGCGCGCCCAGCAGCAGCCCTACTTCGTCGCCGCGGTCAACCACTCGATCGGCGCGCTGGTGCCGGTGCCGGGCGGCGTACTGGTCAAGGCGGCCGACGGCACCCTGCTCGGCGCGGTCGGCGTCTCCGGCGACACCTCCGACCACGACGAGGAGGCCGCGCTGGCCGGCGTCGACGCGGCCGGGCTGGTGGGTCAGGCCGACTGACCGCGCCTGAAGCAACCCACCAGGTGCGGGTCGAAGATCCCGATCGCCTCCATGAGCGCGAACATCGTGGTGGGCCCGACGAACGCGAACCCGCGCTTCTTCAGCGCCTTCGACAGCGCCAGCGACTCGGTCGAGGTCGTCTGCATCTCCTCGGTGGTCCGGGGTGCGGGCGGGACGTCGGGTGCGAACGACAGCACCAGCGCCTCGAGACCCTCGGCGTCCCGCAGCGCCACGGTGGCCCGGGCGTTGACGACCGCGGCCGAGATCTTGGCGCGGTTGCGGACGATGCGGGCGTCCTGCATCAGCCGGGCCTCGTCGGCCTCGTCGAAGGCAGCGATGCGGTCTGCGTCGAAGCCGTGGAAGACCTCGCGGAACGCTTCGCGCTTGTTGAGGATCGTCGACCAGGACAGGCCGGACTGGAAGGCCTCGAGGGTCAGCCGTTCGAGGTACGCCGCCTCGCCGCGCACCCGGTTGCCCCACTCGATGTCGTGGTAGTCGCGCATCACGCCCGGACCGCCGCCCCAGGGACAGCGAGCGACGCCGTCCTCCCCCACCACCGGTCCCATCACCTACGCTCCCGCAGCCGTGCGTTCGGCAGGACCGGCGCGGGGATCGCAGCCAGCTCGTTGCCGGTGGGCACACCGAACCGGCCGTCGACGTAGCCCCCGTCGGCCAGCTGCGCCATCCACTCCTCGCGGAAGGCGACGATCTCCTCGTGGCTGCGGCCGACGAAGTTCCACCACATCACGATCGCCTCGCCGAACGGCGGGCCGCCCAGCAGCAGGACCCGCGCGTCCGCGACCGCCTCGAGGGTGAGCCGTTGCGAGCCCGGCGGCAGGTAGGCGAGCTCGTGCTGCTTGGTCTCGACGTCGCCGACGGAGACGATCCCGGTGTCGACCAGCACGCCGTGCTCGAACCCGGGGTCCACGTCGAGGTGCAGCTCGGTGCCGGCGCCGAGCAGCAGCTCCGCACCCAGCAGCGGCGTAGCGGTCGCGACCGGCGACGAGGAGCCGAGCAGTGAGCCCAGGAACACCCGCGCCTCCCAGCCCTGGCCGGTCACCGGGGTGGGCACGAAGTGCTCGAACGTCGGCTCGGCGTCACGCGCCGACGACGGCAGCGCCACCCAGAGCTGCGCGCCGTGCAGCACGGTCGTCGGCGGCGTGGACACCTCCGAGTGGCTGATGCCGTGGCCGGCGGTCATCAGGTTGAGCTCGCCGGGCCGGACCATCGCGTGGTGACCGGCCGAGTCGCGGTGCTCGATCTCGCCGGTGAACAGCCAGGACACCGTCTGCAGCCCGGTGTGCGGGTGCGGGGCCACGCTCATCCCGCCGGTGTCGGCGACGTCGTCAGGGCCGTAGTGGTCGAGGAAGCACCAGGCCCCGATCAGCGAGCGTTCGCGCTGCGGGAGCGTACGGCGCACGGTCATGGCCCGGGGGCCGCCCAGGGGCACCTCTCGGGGCGTCATCACCTCGATCCGACCTCGGGCGCCCGTGGCGGGCTGATCGCAGACGAGCTCGTCGGGCCGGTCCTCCAGGTTGCTCACGACCCCAGTCTGGCGCGGGATCCCCCGGCGTACGAACCGGCCGACGCGCCGGGGTCATGGCACGGCTGGGTGCTGTCCCCGGCACCGCGAAAGGACTATCTTCGGCCCGATCGCAACCCGGCCCGCGCCACTACGCCGGATCGGCGTTGCACCTACCCATGAATGGAGCCCCTGCATGAGCAGCACCGAGCCTCCGGCCGGTCCCACTCCTCCTGAAGGCGAGCCGACGCCTCCCCCGCCGCCGCCCCCGGTCGGCGGTGACCCGGTCCCGCCGCCCCCAGCCGCGGGTGACGCGGTCCCGCCGCCCCCGACCAACCCCGGCACCTACCCGCCCCCGCCGCCGCCGCCGGCAGGTGCGGCCCCCGCGGCCGGCGTCCCCGGTGCGGCGTACGGCCCGGGTCAGCCCGGCAACCTGCTCGACCGGTTCCTGGCCCGCCTGATCGACGGCATCATCGTCGGCATCGTCTACTTCATCATCTACATCGTGCTGTACTCCGTCGCCAGCTACTGGGTGGCGGTCTTCATCAGCGGCGTCGTGGCAGCGGTGCTCTACGTCGGCTACTTCGCCTACTTCGAGTCCACTCGCGGCCAGACCATCGGCAAGCAGGTGATGAAGCTCAGGACGGTCGGCCCCGACGGCCAGAGCAACCCGACGACGAACGAGTCCGTCAAGCGCAACATCTGGTACCTGTTCGACATCGTGCCGTGCATCGGCCCGCTGGCGGTGCTGGTCTCGGTCATCCTGATCGCGGTCAACATCAACAGCGACCCGCAGCGTCAGCACCTGTTCGACCGGTTCGCCGGCGGCACCAGGGTGCTCAAGATCGGCTGACCCGGCACAAGCTCACGCAACACCACGCTGACCCGGCAGGAAGCTCCTGCCGGGTCAGCGTCGTCTCGCGACAGTTCGTGACGGGTCAGCTGTTGGAGAACACCGCGGGGCTGTCGCCGCCATCTGTCGACCCTTGGGGACCGCGGCCGGCCCAGGTCCAGGCGTACGCCGGGTCCTCGACCGCGAGCCCGCCCTCACCGAGGTCGAGCGGAGCGAAGGTGTCGACCATCACCGCGGACTCCTCGAAGTACTCCACGCCCAGCGAGGCCTCGATGGCCGACGGCTGCGGACCGTGCGCGTAGCCACCCGGGTGCAGCGAGATCGAGCCGAGGCCGATCCCGGAGCCCTTCCGGGCCTCGTAGTCGCCGCCGACGTAGAACATGACCTCGTCGCTGTCGACGTTGGAGTGGTAGTAGGGCACCGGGATGGCCAGCTCGTGGTAGTCGACCTTGCGGGGCAGGAAGTTGCAGACCACGAAGTTGTGGCCCTCGAAGACCTGGTGCACCGGCGGTGGCTGGTGCACCTTGCCGGTGATGGGCATGTAGTCGTCGATGTTGAACGTGTAGGGGTAGAGGCAGCCGTCCCAGCCGACCACGTCGAACGGGTGGGTCGCGTAGGTCATCCGGGTCCCGACGACACCGGCGCTGGTGCGGTGCTTGACCAGCACGTCGACGTCCTCTCCCTCTGCGAGGAACGTGTCGGTGGGGCCGTGCAGGTCGCGCTCGCAGTAGGGCGCGTGCTCGAGGAGCTGCCCGTAGCGGGACAGGTAGCGCTTCGGCGGCGCGACGTGGCTGTTCGCCTCGATGGCGTAGAGCTGGCTCGGCTCCGACGGGACCCACCGGTGGGTGGTCGCCCGCGGCACGATCACGTAGTCGCCGGTGCGGTAGCTCAGCACGCCGAGGACGGTCTCGACGGTGCCGGAGCCGGCCTCGACGTAGACACACTCGTCACCGATCGCGTTGCGGTAGTAAGCCGACGGGTCGACGCCGGTGACGACGTACCCGATCCGCACGTCGTGGTTGCCGAGGACCAGCCGGCGACCGGTGACCGGGTCCTTGTCCGTCGCGAGCTCGTGCAGCTTGAGATGGCGGGGCTTGAGCGGGTGGTTGGGGGTCCGGGTCTGGTCGGCCAGCTCCCACACCTCGCTGCCGACGATCGCCGACGGCACGCCGCGGTGGTAGAGGAGCGACGAGTCGGAGGAGAACCCCTCCTCGCCCATCAGCTCCTCGCGGTAGAGATGACCGTCGGGGTCGCGGTGCTGGGTGTGCCGCTTCGGCGGGACCTCACCCACTGACCTGTAGTGCGCCATGGCCCCTAAGTTAGTCGGGTGCCACTCGACTCTGCCGTCGACGGGGCGTGGGCCCATTTGGTCGACGACGCTGCCATCTTCCCGCCCGGTGACGCCCCACTGCACGAGGCCACTGCGGCGTACGCCGCCCGCACGGCCGAGGACGGCGCGGAGCTGGTCGGCACCTTCGTCCTGAAGGACACCGACCTGCCGCTGGTCCGCGGCTTCGGCGGCCCGCTGTCCGTGGTCGTCACCGGCGGCGCCGGTCAGCTCGCCGGCCCGGTCGGGCTGTGCGCGAAGCTGGGGCTGAACCTCGCCGGCCTCGAGATCGCCCTGCGCGACCTCGACGACCTGGCCGGCAACGCCGCACGGGTGGTGGCAGCCCTTCGCGAGCTCGAGACCGACGTGCCGGTCCACGTCGAGCTCCCGCATGTCGGCAACACGGCCTCGTGGTTCGCGGCGGCCGACGAGGTGGCCGCGGCCGAGCTGCGGCTGAAGTTCCGCACCGGCGGGCTGGACGCCTCGGCGTTCCCGGCCGCGCACGCGCTCGCCCGCTGGATCGACGCAGCGCTCGACCGGGAGACACCGTTCAAGTGCACGGCCGGGCTGCACAACGCCGTCCGGCACACCGGCGAGGACGGCTTCGAGCACCACGGCTTCGTGAACGTGCTCGTCGCGACGCGGCTGCTGTTCGACGGAGCCTCCGTCGACGAGGCGGTCGTGGTCCTCGAGCAGCGCGAGAGCGCCGCCCTGGTCGAGGCCGCTCGCGAGCTCGACCTGGCCGGCGCCCGGCGCTGGTTCACGTCGTTCGGCTCCTGCTCGGTCGCCGAGCCCTGGGCGGACCTCCGAGAGCTGGGGCTGATCAACGGTGGCTGAGGTGCGAGGCCGTCCACGGCCGAGCCTCGAAGCCACCACAGCCGAGGCACCCGACCGCACCGGGTGCCAGCCCCGGATCACCTGGCTTCGAGGCTCCTCGCCGGCGCTCGTCGCACCTCAGCCACCGGACGGGAGCGTTCATGAGTAACGGGTTCGGGATCGACCACCTGCCCTACGGCGTCTTCTCGGTCGCCGGCGGCCCACGCCGGGTCGGGGTGCGCTACGGCGACGGTGTGCTCGACCTGCACGCGGCCACCGGCCGGCCCGAGTTCGACCAGCCGTCACTCAACGCGTTCCTGGCTCTCGGCCCCGAGGTGTGGCGGCAGACCCGGGAGGACGTTGCGCGGCTGGTCGAGGCTGCCGACCTGGTCCCGCTCGCCGACGTGGTGCTGCACCTGCCGGTCGAGGTCGCGGACTACGTCGACTTCTACGCCTCCCTCGACCACGCCTCGAACGTCGGCAGGATCTTCCGGCCCGACGGCGACGCGCTCACGCCGAACTGGCGGCACCTGCCGATCGGCTACCACGGCCGCGCCGGCACGGTCGTCGTCTCCGGTACGCCGGTCACCCGCCCCTCCGGACAGAGGAAGGCGCCGGACGAGACGGCCCCGACGTACGGCCCGAGCAGGCGGCTGGACATCGAGGCGGAGCTGGGCTTCGTGGTGGGCGCCCCGTCCGAGCTGGGCTCGGCGGTGCCGTTCGCCGGGCTGGCCGACCACGTCTTCGGGGTCACCGGCCTGAACGACTGGTCGGCCCGCGACATCCAGGCGTGGGAGTACGTCCCCCTCGGGCCGTTCCTCGGCAAGTCGTTCGCGACGTCGATCTCGCCGTGGGTGACGCCGCTGGCGGCGCTGGACGCCGCCTGGGTGGACCTCCCGGAGCAGGACCCGGTTCCGCTGCCCTACCTGGGCCCCGGCGCCACTCGGGGGCTCGACATCGCCGTGGAGATCGAGCTCAACGGCGAGGTCGTGAGCCGGCCGCCGTACCGCACGATGTACTGGTCCCCCGCCCAGATGCTCGCCCACCTCACGGTGAACGGGGCTTCGCTGCGCACCGGCGACCTGTTCGCGTCCGGCACCATCAGCGGGCCGGAGCCGGGCCAGCGCGGTTCGTTCCTCGAGCTGTCATGGGGCGGGAAGGAGCCGTTCACCGCCGGGGACGGGACGAGCCACACGTTCCTCGAGGACGGCGACGAGGTGGTGCTCCGCTACTCCGCGCCCGGCACCGGCGGCGGCCGGATCACCATGGGCGAGGTGGCGGGCCGGGTCGAGCGGGCCCGGTAGCGGCTCGCGCTCCCGGCCGGTCTGGAGGAGGCTGCCGTGGTGTCGACGTTCGTGCCCGGACTGCAGGTGAGCAGGGAGCTCTACGAAGAGCTCGTGTGGCCGGTCCTGGACGCCGGCTTCCCCGGACTGCCCCACAGCGCAGCGCTGCTGGGCCGCGGATCCGAAGTGCTCGGCTTCGACGACGAGATGTCGACGGACCACGACTGGCGACCGCGCGTCGTCCTCTTCCTCTCGGAGGACGACCTGGCTCGCCACGGCGAGGAGGTCGACCTCGTCCTGCGTCGGGAGCTGCCGGCGACCTTCCGCGGTCGTCCGGTGGACTTCGAGCTGCACAGCGTTCGTGGCTACTTCCTCGAGCGGCTCGCGGTCGATCTCGACGGCGGGATCGAGGCGCGTGACTGGCTCACCTTCCCCGAGCAGGGGCTGCGGATGTTCACGGCGGGCGAGGTCCACCACGACGAGGTCGGGCTCCAGGCGGCCCGGGACCGCCTCGCGTACTACCCGCGTGATGTCTGGCTCTACCTGCTGATGGCCGGCTGGTGGCGCGTCCACCCGGAGGCGAACCTGGTGGGCCGCGCTGGCTCGGTGGGCGACGAGCTCGGGTCGGCGCTGATCGGGTCACGCCTCGTGTCGGACCTGATGCGCCTCTGCTTCCTGATGGAACGGGAGTACGCGCCGTACGCGAAGTGGTTCGGCACCGCGTTCTCGAGGCTGAGGTGCGGCCCTGACCTGACGCCGACGCTGTGGGACGTCGTCCGGGCCGAGACGTGGCCCGCTCGGGAGGAGGCGCTGCTGGCGGCGTACGAGGCGTTGGCGGCGATGCACAACGCGCTCGAGCTCACCGAGCCGGTCGTGACGGAGATGGTGCAGATGTGGGACCGGCCGTTCCGGGTGGCGTGGGCCGACTTTCCCGGTCTGCTGCAGGCCGAGATCCATGACCCGGCGGTGCTCAGCATCGTGGAGAGGTGGCCGGTCGGTCCGGTGGACCAGTTCCGTGACCTCCTGTGGCCGGCCCGGAACCGGCGTGCGCTGCTGCGCGTCTTCGAGGGCGAGCCACGGGCGGAGTGACCTGGGTCGCCGGGTCCGGGACGGGTCCTCCTACCCTCTCCGCATGGGCCTGATGACCCCGCTGGCGATCCGGATCGGTGGGATCCCGTGGCTGCCGCGGTTCCTGCCGCAGATCGTCTGGTTCGACAAGCTGCTCCAGCGGGTCAGCCGGGGGCGGGTCACCGTGCTCGACCTGGCCGGGCTGCCCAACCTCAACCTCACGGTGACGGGCAGGAGGTCCGGCATCGAGCGCACCACGCCCCTGCTCTGCGTCCCCGACGGCGACACGATGCTGATCGCCGGGTCCTACTTCGGCGGCCCCAGGACGCCGCTGTGGGTGGGCAACCTCCGCGCCGCCCATGGCGACGCGCGGGTCACGTCCGGGCGGGAGCGGTTCCGGGTGCGCGCCACCGAGCTGACCGGCGACGACCGGGCCGCGGCTTGGCGGGCCATGCTCGAGACCTGGCCCAACTACGCGAAGTACGAGGAGCGCACCGACCGGGTCATCCCGGTGTTCCGGCTGGCGCGGGTCGCCTGACCGCCCGGGGTTCGGCCACTCGGCGGTGACCACTAGCGTTCCTCCGTGCAGTACGGCCAGTACCCCGCCCCGCGGTTCACCATCGCCCATCTGAGCGACGTGCACCTGCTCGCCAACGGCGTGAAGCAGTACGGCGCCGTCGAACCCGAGGACGGGCTGCGGAAGGCGATCGAGCGGCTGGGCCGGCTGGATCCCGTGCCGCAGGCGCTGGTGTTCACCGGCGACCTGGCCGACCGGGCCGAACCGGAGGCCTACGCGCGGCTGCGCGAGCTGGTCGAGCCGGCCGCTGCCGGCATGGGAGCCCAGGTGGTGTGGGTGATGGGCAACCACGACGCACGGGCTCCGTACGCCAAGGGGCTGTTCGACTCCGACGACGACGGACCGCAGGACCGGGTGTACGACGTGGGCGGGCTGCGGATCGTGGCCCTGGACACGAGCGTGAGCGACTACCACCACGGCGAGCTGACCGACGACCAGCTCGACTGGCTCCGCCAACTGCTGGCCACACCGGCCGAGCACGGCACCGTCCTGGCCATGCACCACCCGCCGATCCCCGTCCCCACGCTGGAGCCGGCGGCGATCATCGAGCTCCTCGAGCAGGACCGGCTGGCCGAGGTGGTCCGGGGCAGCGACGTGCGGCAGATCCTCGGCGGGCACTTCCACTACTCGTCGCACAGCACCTTCGCCGGCGTTCCGGTGAGCGTGGCCTCGGCCAGCTGCTACACGACCGACCCGGCACCGCTGGACCGCTTGATCTCGGGCGTGGACGGGCAGCAGGCGTTCAACACCGTGCACGTGTACGACGACCGCATCGTGCACACCGTGATCCCGATCTTCGAGGCGCCCGAGATCACCGGTCAGCCCGGTGGGATGAGGAAGGCGCTCGATTCGCTCTCGCCCGAGGAGCGGCGCGACATCATCAGCCGCAAGGACTCCGACTTCAACAACGGCTTCGAGCCCGACGAGCCGCACGACGAGGACCCGCTGACCGAGCTCTGAGCTCACCCCGTGGTCCTGGCCCGGATCGGCCAGTGCCCATCGGGGTCTTTCAGTGACAGGCTGACGCCGTGCCCGTCGTCGTACGCCCCGCCGCGGAGCCCGACCGGGCACGCTGGGCCGAGCTCTACCAGGGGTACGCCACCTTCTACGAGGTCCCGGCACCAGATCTTGACCACCTGTGGCGACGGATCACCGAGCTCGGTGAGGTCGAGTGCTTCGTGGCCGAGCTCGACGGGGACGTGGTCGGGCTGGCCCATGTCCGCGCCTTCGCCCGGCCGCTCGAGGGTGACTGGGGCGGGTTCCTGGACGACCTGTTCGTCGACCCGGACCGCCGGGGCTCGGGTGCCGGGGAGGCGCTCCTCGAGCACCTGCGTACGCTCGCGCGCCAGCGGGGCTGGGGCGTGGTCACCTGGATCACCGGGGCGGACAACGCCGTGGCCCGGCGGCTCTACGACCGGCTGGCCGAGCCGCAGCCGTGGGTCACCTACGACCTGAGTCCCGACGCGGCTCGTCCGAGCGGCTCGACCGGCTGAAGACCCGGCTGCACTGCCACGGTCTCCCGTTTCGAGGTTTGTGCTCGGTCGTCATGACAGTCCCAGGAGCTCGAGCAAGTTGCCGTGGTTGAGGTACAGCGCGATGCGCCACCGGTCCTCGTGGCGCAGCAGGAAGGTCGAGCGGAGCACCACCGGTCCGTGCTCGGACCTGAACTCGACGTCCCAGCGGGTCTTGGCCAGCACGTGCCGCTCGTCGAGTCTGTCGACCTGAAGGTCGACCAGACGCGTGCCCGTGGCGTCGGCGCGTTCGAAGATCGCCTTCCGGTGGGGCAAGAACGCGATCAGCGTCGAGCGGGCAACGACGCCGATCGAGGTGGGATCGGCGCTCAGGAAGTCGGGGAGGAACAGGTCTCCGTAGCGAGACCAGTCCTCATGCCGAGAAGCGTTCTCGAAGTCGGCGAAGAAAGCGATGATCTCGTCGTTCCCATCGCTGCTCATGCCGGTACCACCATCGGCTGACGGCTCAAGCGTGCGCCGAGGTCTCGCAGCACGAGTACTGCTCGCGCCAGCGCTTCGCGCTCGGAGTCGTCGAGCCCACCGAGCGCGGCCTCCAACCCGTCGGGGGGGCTCTCGTGCGCCAGATCGACGACCCCCCGGCCGGCGCCGGTGATGGTCAGAAGCGTCCGTCGACCTCCGCTGAGCCGGGTGCGGGACGATGCGGCGCCGGTCACTGGCTCGGCTCCTCGAGCGTGGCCAGCTCACGGTTCAGCGATCGGCGCTCGGCGTCGGTGTGGGCCAGCTCGAGGGCGCGTTGATAGGCGTCGCGTGCCTCCTCCGTCCGTCCGGCGCGACGCAGCAGCTCGGCACGCGTGGAGTGGAAGTAGCGGTACGAAGCGAGGTCGAGACGGCCGAGAATCGCCAGGCCCGTCTCGGGTCCTTCGAGCTCGGCCACCGCGACGGCCCGGTTGAGCTCGACGATGGGTGACTGTGTCAGGACTGCGAGGCGCTCGTACAGGTCCGCGATCTGACGCCAGTCGCGGGGCTGTTGGAGGTGCAGATCGGCGATGGTCGCCTGCAGCAGGTAGAGGCCGTCGCCCGCGCCGAAGGCGCCCTGTTGGAGAAGACACCGACCTTCAGTGATCTGCTCGGTGTCCCACAGGGAACGGTCCTGGTCGTCGAGCAGGACGAGATCACCGTCGCGCCATCGGGCCGCTCGGCGCGCTTCCTGCAGAAGCATGAGGGCGAGGAGCGCTCGGGCCTCCGCTTCGTCCGGCATGAGGTCCACGAGCGAGCGACCCAGCTGGATCGCTTGCCCGGCCAGGTCGTTTCGGCCTCCGCCCCACCCTTGGTTGAACACCAGGTACACCACGGCGAGCACGGCAGCGAGCCGGTCGGGAAGCTGGTGGTCGGGCGGCACGGTGAAGGGAATTCCGGCGTCGCGGATCTTGTGCTTGGCGCGGGTGAGTCGCTTGCTCATCGTGTCGACCGGGACCAGGAATGCGAGCGCGATCTCCTCGGTGGAGAGTCCGCCGAGGGTGCGCAGCGTGAGCGCCACCTGGCTCTCGACTGCGAGCGCGGGATGGCAGCAGGTGAAGATCAGCTCGAGCCGTTCGTCGCGGAAGGTGACTGACTCGTACATGGGTGCCTCCGAGCTCACGAGCAGCTCATTTGCCAGCAGCTTGGTCTTCTCGGTGAGGACGCGCTGTCGGCGGATTCGGTCGACAGCCCGGTTTCGGGCCGTCGCGATGAGCCAGCCGACGGGATTGGCGGGTTCGCCCTCGCGCGGCCAGCGCTCGGCTGCGACCGCGAACGCCTCCTGGGCGGCGTCCTCGGCCAGCTCGATGTCGCCGAGGATCCCGACCAGGCTGGCCAGGACGCGGCCCCAGTGCTCGCGGAAGACCTCGTCAAGCGCCACTGAGGTCCGCTTCAAGGACGGGCCGCACCTCTATCGCGCCCATGGACCGTGTTTCCTGGAGCTCCTGGGCGATCGCGAGCGCCTCGTCGAGGTTGGCGGCCTCGACGAAGATCAACCCGGCCAGGAACTCCTTGGTCTCGATGAAGGGTCCGTCGATCACGAGCGGGCGTTCCTGACCGTGTCGCACGGTGGTGGCTGAGCCCTCCCCGTGGAGTCGCGCCCACCCGGTCACCTCCGGTCGATCGAGCACCCGGGCGATCGCGGGGTCCATCGGACCTGGGGTCGTGCGCTCACTTCCGTAGGCAAGCAGTGCGTACCGCATCATCCCTCCAGTCACTCGCCGGCACCGGTTCGAACATCTGACGAACGGGAACGTCGCCGACGGACAGGTGGTGGCAAGAAAGCTCAACGGCCATGGCAGAGCCGCTCGCATCTGTGTCCGTCTCGGGCCACGCCGCTCGTCATCTGGTACGTCCGCCCAAGAGGTGGCCGGACAGCCCAACCGAGGAGCACGCAATGCCCGACATCCTGCACCGCATCAGCATCGACGCCTCGCCCGACACCGTCCACGACCTCGTCGCCACCAAGGAAGGCGTCGGCCGTTGGTGGACCGGCCACCCAGTGGAGGGCGACAGTGCCGTCGGTGGCCGCTTCGCCGTGCGCTTCAGCGACGGCGGAACCCCGGCTGCCGTCATGGAGACGCAGTCCGAGACGCCCGACCGGGTCGTCTGGCGCGTGGCGCAGGGTCCGGACTCCTGGATCGGCACCGTCATCACGTTCGCACTGGACCCGTCGAACGACGGGGGTACGACGCTGCTGTTCTCCCACGAGGACTGGTCCGAGGCCAGCGAGTTCATGAGCGGCTGCAGCACCAACTGGGGCGCGTACCTGACCAGTCTCAAGAGCGGTGCGGAAGGGTCCGGATTCCACCCCTACCCGGAGGGCGAGATCAGTCGCTGGGCGTGAGGCTGGCCTCGTGGCGGTGCCGGTACTCATCCGCGCCAACACCTCCCTCCGCCCGCGGAAGTCTGGAGGCACTCGTTCGTCTACTTCTGTCCGTCCCGGGCGGTCCCGTTCGTCAAGCAAACCGAGTGCCCATCGGGCACACCGATCCGGGAGAGGACCATCATCGTGGCGAAGTTCATCTACCTGTACCGCGGCCCGACACCCACGGCTGAGCCCACCCCCGACCAGCAGGCCGACCGGATGGCGGCGTTCAGTGCCTGGATGGAGAAGGTCGGCTCCGCCCTGGTCGACGGGGGCAGCCCGTTCGGGGCGGGCGCCTCCGTGCGCGACGACGGCACCGAAGGCACTGCAGGCGAGCTGATCGGCTACTCGATCCTCGAGACCGCCGACCTCGCTGAGGCCAAAGCTCTCACCGCTGGGCTGCCGTTCCTTGCCGAGGGCGACGGCACCCGCGCTGTCGAGATCTTCGAGCTGCTCGCGCTCTGAGCCTCGATCCGAACCCCGCTGGACCGTCGTGCCCTCCTCGCCGACACAGGCCACGCCAGACGACCTACCGCTCACGCTGGCCGGGCCGCCATGGCGATGGATCGGCGCTGCGATCGCCGTTGTGTGCGGATTGCTGTACGCCACTCTGTGGCGGTACGGCTACCACCGCGACGAGCTGTACTTCCGGATGCTGCCCACCCAGTGGGGGTATGTCGACCAGCCCTTCATGACCCCGCTGCTGGCCAAGGCGTCGATCCGGGTCTTCGGCGACACCGTGTTCGGGCTGCGCGCGCTGGCCCCGTTGTGCGTGGCCGCCGGAGTCGTGCTCACGGCGCTCACCACACGTGAGCTCGGCGGCAGCTCGCGCGCACAGGCGTTCGCAGCATGGGGCTACGGCTTCGCGGCGCTACCCCTGTTGAGCGGACACCTGCTGGAGACCGGAACCCTCGACCTCACGTTGTGGACCGCCGCGCTGCTGTTCGTCACCCGAGCCCTGCTGCGCGACGAGCGCTGGTGGCTCGCATCCGGAGCGGTCCTCGGCCTCGCCGCCGACAACAAGCTGCTGGTGGTGATCCTCGTGCTCGCGCTCACCATCGGCATCGGAGCAATCGGCCCACGGCCCAGGTCGGCGGGCCGTTCGCCGTACCTGTGGGGTGGCGCCCTGGTCGGCCTCGCGCTCGCCTCGCCGAGCCTGATCTACCAGGTGAGCCACCACTTCCCACAAGTCACCATGGCCCAGGCCCTGCACGAGCACAGCGCAACGCAGATCCGCGAACAGGTGGTCCCCTTCCAGGTCCTCCTCATCGGGCCGCCGCTGTTCGTGCTGGCCGTCCTCGGCTTCATCGGACTCGTGCGACGGCCAGCGTGGCGGCCGGTGCGCGGTCTCGCCCCGGCCTACCTCGTCGCGCTGCTGGTCAATCTCCTGGCCGGCGGACAGATCTACTACGCGTTCGGGCTGCTCGCCTTCATGGTCGCAGCCGGATGGGCGACGGAGCGCGGTCCACGCTGGCTGCTCGTCGCTGCCGTTGCCGTCAACGCCGTCTTCAGCGTGATCCTCGCGCTTCCTCTGCTCCCTGTCTCCGAGGTCGGCTTCCAGGCCGGACTCAACAGCACCATCGGCGACCAGGTCGGCTGGCCGACGTATGTACGAACGTTGCGGCGCGTGTACGAAGCCATGCCTGTCGACGACCGATCACGCGCCGTCATCCTCACCGGCAACTACGGAGAAGCCGGGGCTGTCGACCGCTACGGGCAAGGGTTGCCGCCGGTGTACAGCGCACAGAACGAGCTCTACTTCCACGGTCCGCCCCCGGCCACCGCCGACGTCGTACTCCTGTGGACCCAGGACTACCCCGCCGCTCGAACGCTCTTCACCGACTGCCGTCCGGCCACGACGATGGACGACGGTGTCGGCCTCGACAACGAGGAGCAGGGCAGCGTCGTAGCAGTCTGCCGTGTACCGCCTCCAGGGTGGGCGGCCCTGTGGCCCCGCCTCCAGCACTTCGACTGACCAGTCGGCGCCTTCGAGTCCTCTGGCTCGCCTGCTGTTCACCCTGATGGCCCTGTGCCGTCGGTGACCGTCGCCTATGCCGGACAACCAAACATGAGTAGTGTCAGTGACTTGGTCCAGTCTCGGCCCAATCTCGCCGATCACGAAGGAAACACATGCCGAAGCCCACGATCGTCCTCGTCCACGGAGCATGGGCGGACGGGTCCAGCTGGAATGCGGTGTCCGCGGAGCTGCGGGGTCAGGGGTTCACAGTCTTCGCGCCGCCGAATCTCCTGCGCGGGGTGGCGACCGACGCCGCGTACATCTCCTCGTTCGTGGCCCAGCGCACCACGGGACCAGTCGTCCTGGTCGGCCACTCCTACGGAGGCTTCGTCATCACCAACGCTGCCGCGGACGGCGACGAGGTGAAGGCACTGGTCTACGTCGACGCGTTCATCCCCGACGAAGGGGAGACGGTCTTCCAGATTCTCGGCGGGTCCGGGTCAGCGTTGGACGTGCCGGACCCAACCACCGTTCTCGACCTCGCGGGCTACCCAGGGTCACCCGAGGGCGACCTCGAGGCGTTCCTCAAGGCCGACACGGTTCACAGCTCCTTCGCCCAGGACCTCGAGGAGGCCGACCGGTGGTTGATCGTCGAGAGTCAGCGGCCGATCACGTTGGGTGCGAACACCACGCCGTCGGGTGCGGGAGCCTGGAAGTCGCGCCCGAGCTGGGCGGTGGTGGGCACCGAGGACCGAGTCATCCCGCCGGCCACGCAGCGCAGCATGGCGGAGCGCGCCGGAGCAACCATCACGGATGCGGCAGGTTCCCACGTCTCCATGGTGTCTGAGCCCCAGGTCACCATCGACGCGATCCTCGCGGCCACGGCGGCAGTCGCCGACTGACGCCTCCCGCCGGGTGATTCTGGCTTCACACGATCGACTCTTGGGGCAACCGGGCGGACGCCGTACGACGCGCGACCAAGGTGGCGCCGAGGACCAGGACCCACAGCAGGTACAGGAAGAACGTGAAGAAGAAGGGCGCGAGGATGCCGCACACCCCGGCCACGGCGGTGAAGACCCGCAGCCAGCGGGGCAGGGTGTGGACCCGGGACAGCAGGATCGCGACGACGCCGACGAACAGGGCCGGAGCGCACCAGCTGAGAAGGTTGCCGATCTCGGTGATCGTGTAGACGACCGGGTCCGGAACCCCGGCCGGGACGGTCGAGCCACCTTCGGCCATCGCCACGTCGACCCCGGCAGTGACGAACCAGCCGACCACACCCGCGGTGGCCGCAGCGACGCCCAAGCCCCATGCCAGGTCGCTCAGCGGACCCAGCTCGCCCCGAATCCCCATGACGAACGGAAGGATGGCCAAGGCGCCGAAGCAGCCGAGGTACGCAGCGGCGAAGGCGACCGGAAAGTGCCCGGAGTCGACGAAGCGGGCGACGACCCTGGGTTCGTAGTCGCCCCCGGGAGCAGCGATCAGCGTGTTGGCGACGAACGTCGCCACGCCGTAGACCAGCAGTGCGGCTCCGGCTGTGCGTCGGTTGATCATCGTGTCCTCCTCTGGTGGGGCGGCCGCACGAGCTTGCTCACGGCTGCCGGTTCGAGATGGCGACGCTAGGTGCGGCCGGCCATCCGCCGCGTCGGCTGCACAGAGGAGATCGCGCTGCCGTTCGAGCGGAGCCTGGGTCGTCCGCGCGACGGAGGCGAGAGTCGTACCCGGGAATGACTTCAGGTCGTCAGCCGCGGCGGTAGCGTCGAGCGGTGACCCGGCGGAACGTGTTGTTCGACGTCCTGGTCGCGGGCGCTGTCCTGGTCGTCGGGCAGCTCGAGGTGTGGACCGGTGCCGGGTCCACCCATCATCAAGGCCCCCCATGGGTCCAGGCACTCGCCTACGCCATCGGGGCCTTGTTGCTGCTGGCCCGCCGGGTCTACCCGCTCGGGGTGCTGGCGGGTCTGGTCGCGGTCTATGTCGTGGAGTTCGCCGCCGTCGGGTCGCCGGAGGGGTTCGGCGTGGCCGTGCCGCCGATGGTGGCGGCGTACAGCGTGGCCCGGTGGGAGCGGCGCAGACCGGCCTGGTGGGGCCTGGTTCTCCTCCTGGTCCTCGGCCTGGCCTGGATCGCCTTCGACCCAGTGCCCGCAACAGCCGCAGAGCGGTTCCGCCAGGCGGTCTGGTGGTCCCCCTGGATCATCGCGTGGCTGGTCGGGGCGCTGGTCCGGAGCCGCGTGGTGAACGCCGAGCAGCGTCGACTGCGGCGCCAGGCCATGGCCACGCAGGCGGTCACCGAGGAACGCAACCGCATCGCGCGGGAGCTGCACGACGTGATCGGCCACAGCGTCAGCATCATGACCGTGCAGGCCTCCGCCGTGCGCCGCAGGCTCAGCGAGGACCAGGCCTCCGAGCGCGAGGCCCTGGAGACGGTGGAGACCACCGGCCGCCAGGCGCTCGCCGAGATGCGGCGCATGGTCGGCGTGCTGCGCCAGAGCGGTGAGGCGCCCGACCGGGCACCCGCACCCGGGCTGACCGAGCTGCCGCGACTGGTCGAACAGTTCCGGAGCGCCGGACTGCCGGTCGACGTGGCGGTCACCGGCCGGGCGCAGCCCTTGGCGCCGGGTCTTGACCTGACCGCCTACCGGCTGGTCCAGGAGGCGCTGACCAACTCGCTTCGGCATGCCGTCTCGCCGACCCACGCGGAGGTTTCGATCGGGTACGACGCCGAACACCTCGAGCTGGCGATCCGCGACGACGGCCAACGGGTGTCGTCGGCCGCCGAGGCGGGACACGGCCTCCTCGGGCTTCGGGAGCGCGTCTCGGTCTACGGCGGCAGCATGGTCGCCCGACCACGCCCGGACGGCGGCTTCGAGCTGATCGCGACCCTGCCCCTGGCGCCGGCATGACCACGGACCCGCCAGGCGGTCTCACCCGGGTGCTGATCGTCGACGACCAGGCCCTGGTCAGGCGCGGGTTCCGGATGATCCTCGAGATCGAACCAGACCTCGAGATCGTCGGTGAGGCCGCCGACGGCCTCGAAGCGGTGGCGCTGACCCGCGACCTCGCCCCCGATGTCGTGCTCATGGACGTCCGGATGCCGACCAGCGACGGCGTCGAGGCCACTCGGCGGATCACGACGGATCCCGGCTGTCACGCCAAGGTCATCATGCTGACCACCTTCGACATGGACGACTACGTCTATGACGCACTCGAGGCCGGAGCCAGCGGCTTCCTGCTCAAGGACATCCAGCCCGAGCTGCTCGTCGCCGGTATTCACGCCGTCCACGCAGGTGAGTCCCTCCTCGCGCCCACGGTGACCCGGCGGATGATCGCGTCGTTCCTCAGCAATCGCCCCGATGACAGTCGGACCGACGACGCCGGCCTGGCGACTCTCACCCAACGCGAGCGCGAGACACTCGAGCTGATCGCTCGCGGCCTGACCAACACCGAGATCGCCGACACCTTCGTCGTGTCCGAGACAACGGTCAAGACCCATGTCAGTCGGGTTCTGATGAAGCTGGGTGTCCGCGACCGCGTGCACGCGGTCATCTACGCCTACGAACACGGACTCGTGCCCCGCTGACTCCAGACAGGCGTCAGGCCGCGGTCCCTCGTTCCGGCTCCGGCTCCGGCTCGCGCCGCCGCTCACGTCTGGGCGAGACGGAGCGGCCGACGGTGAGCTGCCCCAGCCGAACGGCGAGCAGGGCGATCAGAATCCCGGCCAGGTCGTCGACCACGAAGTGCATGCCGACATAGACGGTGGACACCATCACGGCGGCCAGGTAGACCCCGAGCGCGATCGCCAGGTTGCGGTGGCCGTAGCGGTAGGCCATCAACAGGATGACGCAGGTCACGCCCACGTGCAGGCTGGCGAAGGCCGAGATGCTGGCGTAGGCGTCGTGCGCTGCGGGGTTCGTCAGCAGGTGGGCGCGCTGCTCGAGGTAGGTCTGCTGTGACCGCGTGACCGCTGTCTCGGTGAGACCGGCGAAGTCCTGCGGGTAGGTCGCGAACGGACCCAAGCTGGGAACCAGGTAGTAAGTGGCGGTGCCCAGGATCCAGACCCACATCATCGAGCAGAGGAACAGGTAGGAGCGGCGAACCGGCCGGACGAAGACCAGGGTGCCGACGACCGAGACCGTGACCAGCTTGGGGAAGGAGTTGTAGACGTCGGCGAACACGATGGCCGCCGTGTGCTCCCCGAACAGGTTGTGGAGCAGGACCGCGGGGGTCTGGCCGCCGAAGATGACCCGGTCCACCGCCTGGAGTCCACGGTCATGGTCCTGGTTGAAGGCGTCCCAGCTCTTGAGGCTGCGGTAGCAGAAGTAGACCAGGTGGTACACGACCACCGCCATGGCGACCGGCCAGATCCGACGCCACGGCCACCGCTCGCGCAGCGTGCGCGGGAGGGCGCGCAGGGATCGGTGCCGCCACAGGCTGGCCGCCAGGGCGTCCGCCAGGACCAGGACGAGGAGCAGCTCGACCGCGATCTGCAGCCGCTCCAGCACGATCTTGCCGCCCGGGTCCCGAATCGGAACGTCCACTGCTGCCGACCGGGCCAGGGTGAGGACTGCGAAGACCGCGACGACCGACCACACCGCGATGACCGTGTACCGCGAGAGCCCGGGCTCAGCCTCCTCCGGGTTCGCCGACGGGACGCGCGTAGCACTCGCCTCGCGCCGGTCATCCTCGCGGGTGCCGGCTCCCACCACATCCATCTCGATCCAGAGTAGGGGACAGATGGGATCATCGAGAATCCGGCGATCGATTGCCGTGCTGGCGCCGGTGTCGCGCTGATGGCGGCGAACACCAACGAGAGGGACGAAAGCCGCCTCCATTGACTCGGGCGAGGTCGGGCCGGGGCTTGCCCTCGGAGGCCATCAGGAGGGCCTCATCTGCCCCGGGCCCGACAGCGCACGACAGGTGCTAAGGGATCGGACGACGCGCGGCCGGCATGACCGGCCGCAGCAGGAGTGCCGGGTCGAGGGTGCGCAGCGTGTCGGGCTTGAAGCCGTTCTCCACACCCCACAGCACGGCTTGCGAGCGCCGGGTGACGGCGATCTTGCGGTAGGCGGTCCGGATGTAGGTCTTCACCGAGTTGATGCTGAGAAACGCACGCTTGGCGATCTCTTCATTGGTCAGACCCTGGGTGATCAGCGCAATGATCTCGGCCTCGCGCGGCGTCAGCCCGGCCGAGCGGCCGGGCCAGTCCCCGGCACCGCCCTCGCTCGTCTCGCTGTCGCCGGGAAGGATGACGATCTCGCCCGCCATGACCCGCGCGAGGGCGGCGACGATCTCCGGTCCGGTGAGCACCTTCGACAGGTAGCCCCTGGCACCCCCAGCGATTGCCTTCTTGATCAGGCTCGGCTCGAGGTTCCAGCTGTAGATCACCACTTTCGCGCCGCTGTCACGCACGAAGTCCTCGAGGTCGATCCCGGTGCCCTGGATCTGTCCGAAGGTGTCGTAGAGGACGATGTCGACATCGCTGAGCACCGGCTCTGACGCTCCGGTCTCGACGACGTCGATGCGCTCGGCCTCCAGGAACGACGCGACTCCGGCGATCACCACGGCGTAGTCATCCACGATGGCCAGCCGCAGGGGCTCATTCACGTGTCGTCCTGATGAGGGGCACTCTACGTCCGATGCCTGCCCGCGGTAGTGACACCTGTTGGGGTGGAACCGATGGCCACGAAGCCGAGTAGCGTCCAAGGCGCCGAGGGTTTGTCGTGACTCGCCATCATGGCGCCTCCATTCCCGGTCAAACGACACGGAGCTGGGGTGGACGCCACGGACTTCCACGCAGCCATCACCCTTCAGGCAGATCAGGCGCACCTCGTCGTCACAGGCGACATGGACGTCGTCACCGCACGGCAGGTGCGTGGGCGACTCGATGACGCTCTGGCTCAGGGGTGCACCGGCTTCACCGTCGACGTGGCGGGCGTGACTTTCGTCGACGCCGCCGGGCTGGGCACATTCGTCCATCTTCACAACGCCACCGTCGAGCTCGCCGGGACCGTGACGTTCGTCGCCACCAGCTCCAGCTTCCGTCGCGTGTGCCGTCTTGCTGGGCTGACGGACGCCTTCGGTCTAGGTGCGGGTGAGAAGAACACCCCCTCAGGGGCGGGCCGAGAAGCCCTGGTCAGCCACGAGAACCAGGTGAGCAGACACGACGATGAGCTCGTTACGAGCGCCGCATCGGAGTAGAAACGTGCTCTCGGCGCCGAGCGGACAGCCCGACGGAGAGCACGCGCACCCGCCGTATCGGACGATCCGCCACTCGTTCCTCGGAAGGAGTGCGCCATGAAGGCAGCACGGTTCAGCCGATTCGGCGGCCCGGACGTCCTCGAGATCGTCGACCTCCCCGACCCTCGTCCCGACCCCGGGGAGATCCGCATCAAGGTGCGCGCCGCTGGGGTCAACGCAAGCGACTGGATGAAGCGGCAGGGGTTGATGGACCAGGACTGCCAACAGGAGTGATGTGCACGATCGGGCACGAATCGACCCGACCGAGGTGGTCGGGGTCGACCGCATTGCTTGGGTGGCAGGTGCAGGATTCGAACCTGCGTAGGTGTACACCGACGGATTTACAGTCCGCTCCCATTGGCCGCTCGGGCAACCTGCCTGGGATGTCATCGGACCCGGCTTGGCCGGTCGACAACGGAGCGAAACAATAGCGCAGCGCGAAGCGCAGACCCGAATCGCAGGCGGCACCGTAGGGAGAGCTGAGACCATGGCTGACTCGTCGTTCGACATCGTGAGCAAGATCGACCGCCAGGAGGTCGACAACGCCTTGGGACAGGCGGCACGCGAGATCGCCACCCGGTTCGACTTCAAGGGCACCGGCGCCGCCATCGACTGGCAGGGCGAGCACGCCATAGAGATCAGCGCCTCGGCCGACGACCGCGCGAACGCCGTTCTCGACGTGTTCAAGCAGAAGCTGGTCAAGCGCAACGTGAGCCTCAAGGTGCTCGACGCGACCGAGCCACGCCAGTCCGGACAGGTGAGCAAGATCGCGATCACCCTCAAGGAGGGGATCAGCTCGGACGACGCCAGGAAGATCTCGAAGCTGATCCGCGACGAGGGTCCCAAGGGCGTCAAGGCGCAGGTCCAGGGCGATGAGCTCCGGGTGTCGTCGAAGAAGCGCGACGACCTGCAGGCCGTCCAGCAGCTGGTGCGCGAGCAGGACTACGACTTCGCGGTGCAGTTCACCAACTACCGGTGAATCCGAGCGTTTCCGCAGGTCAGCCGCTCACCAGTGACCACAGTCCGCACTGAGTCCGCAGCAAGGTCAGTCAGGTCTTGGTTCGAGCATGTCGCGCATCAGGTTGGAGACTGCTGCTCGGGTGCGGTCCTCAGCTGTTGGCCACAGGTGCTCACGTCGACAACGCCGACCTTCCAGCTGACGACGAGGATCGGCCGCACGCATGGGCGGAGGGCCAGCGCACGTTCCACGTTCGGATCACCCCGCACGACATCTCGGGCCGACGTCTCCTGCCCGCCTGAGCTCACGCCTACGGCCCAGCAACCGCAGGGCTCTTCCACGACCCGTCTCTGGAGTAGCGGGTCAGGCTCCGCCTGCCATGGTCGACACCTGCGGATCGACCTGACCACGGGCTGAGGGAGCACTTGCGCCGAGTCGTACGCCGACCGCGACGGCAGCGCCGTCCTTGACTGGCACCTGCTGGTGTTATCGGCACGGCGGTGACCCCGGTGCCCAGCGGATGTACCGCGGGGCTTGCGGCAGCCGACCGAGGGGACCCTCAACCGAGTTCACGACCCGTGAGCCCGACCCAGCGCAGCCGCACGTACAACAGCCGGGTCGCCCCGCCCGCCCAGGGGTGCGGGTCCCGAAACGTCCGGATCAGCCCCAACTCGTGAGGATCCTCGACCATCTCACCGGTACCCGTGGCCAACACGCTCCACCCCTCCTCACGGTCGAGATCGATGCGGTCCACCTCGAAGGCCAGACGGCTGTTCCATGCCATCGTGCCCAACTGGCTGTAGGGACTGGTGCGGAACACAATGTCGTCCTCGACCATCGAGTAGTTCACCGGCCAGACCAGGGGGCCGGTGTCGGTACACAACGCCACCCGGCCAACCTCGGAGCTCGACAACAGCTCAAGACAGCGAGCCCGCGAAAGCTCAATCGGTTGCTTCACCCATCCATACTGCGCTCCGGCTCCCGTCTGGCGCACACGGGCGAAGGGAGCCGGTGCACCGGCTCCCTCAGGGACAGGATTCTCCAACGCCGGCCATAGCGTCCGCGGGCCGAGAGGAGTAAGCAGAGATCAACCGGCGGTGCCGGACTGGGCACTGCCCCGTCCCAGAGAGGAGTGGGCCGTGTACGCACGATCCACCACGTTCCAGGGGATGCCCGACAACATCGACGCGGGCATCACGTTCATCAACAGTGAGGCCGGGCCGATGCTCGTCCAGATCGAGGGCTGTCGCGGCCTCTCGATGCTGGTCGACCGCGCGACCGGGCGCTGCATCGCAACAAGTTCGTGGGAGACAGAGGAGGCCATGCGCGCCAGCGATGAGCAGCTTCGCCCGATCCGCGATCGCGGGCGGGACATCCTCGGCGGCTCCATGCAGGTGGACGAGTGGGAGATCGCCGTCATGCACCGCACGCATCACGGCGAGTGCTGCCGAGCCAGCTGGCTGCGGGGTGACCTCGACGCCATGACGGAGACGGTCCGCGTCGGGATCCTTCCCCAGCTCGAACAGACTCGCGGATTCTGCAGTGCCAGCCTGCTCGTGAACCGGTCGACCGGCCTTTGCTGCGCCACCACGGCCTGGGAGACGCGCGAGGCTATGGAAGCCAGCCGACCGTCGGCCGACGACATGCGCAGCCGGGCCTCGAAGGATGCGGGCGGCGAGATCGTCGAGGTGCACGAGTTCGAGCTCGCCTATGCGCACCTGCACGTCCCCGAGATGGCTTGAGGACCAGCGCTTCGGGCCGAGCTCGTCCCAGCGGGCCCGGCCGTCGCGTGCAGGGAGCACAGGCTGTCGGCGCGTATCGCCGGCCGGCAACCAGTGCGACGTGAGGTCGCGTCTGCCGCGGTCTCGTTCCGGCGGTCCAGGTGCCGCGCCGTCGGGCACCGATACACCGATACACCGGGACGTCGGGAGTGCAGCCGTCACCACGTCTCTCAGTAGTCGGCGGCGCTCGTCGTGCCGCGCTCAGAGTGCGGCGCCCAGCTAGGAAGGCCGTCCTCGCCCGTGTCCAGCATGGCCGAGAGAGTCCTGGGGCCGCGGAGTACGCTAGTTCTTGAAGCGCCCTTCAGTGGACGTGTGTGGGCAGTACGCGCACATCGTTCGCCACTGGAGGGTGTTTTTCGCATGCTTGTCGGACGGCACTGTCCGCCGGACATGTGCGGTCCGGTTACCACTGCTCCTCCATGCTGCTCCCCGGTCGAGGTCGATTGTGCAACAAGCAGACCCCCTCGGGATGGCACTCCCTGACTGAGGCGAAGCGCCCGGTCCGCCGGACTCCTCGCCAGGCACGTCTCGCCACTCGTATCTGCCTTCCACCAAGGCCGTCACCGGGGGAGCGCTTTGCTGAGGAAATCAGCTGCTTGGCTGCCTGGAAGACGGCCTCGGGGCTCGGGGCCCTCGGGGCCTCGGGGCCTCGGGGCCTCGGGGCACGATGAGGTGCTGGGTAGCGCGGGCGTCGTAAGCCCGGCTACAAGTCCAAGAGGTCCCGAGCGGTCTGACCTCTGCTACCCGCCGATCACGCGGAGACTCTGGGCAGACCAACTGATCGATCATCAGATGTCTGACCATTTGACAGTGCCCGAAACAGGTCGGCGTACGCCTCCAGATGTCGGTCGCCGAGAAAGTGTTCATAGACCTGAGCGTGTGCGGCGCGCCCAGCTCGGCTGCAGTTCGGTGTCATAGAGGAGTCGTCTCACTGCGTGCGCGAAGGCGTCGAGATCACGCGGGCCGAGCAGCAGCCCGTGCTTGCCGTCGACGATCTGGTCCTGGATCCCGCCGATCGCCGATGCGACGACGGGTCGACCCTTCCACATCGCCTCGGTGACAGTCAGCCCGAACCCTTCCACGAGGCTCTTCTGGACCACCACGGAGGCGCGACGCTGCAAGGCGTTGACCAGGTGCGCATTCTCGTCAACGTCGTCCATGGGCAAACACACGAGGTGCACACGGGCCTGTTGAGAGCGATCCAAGCGATCCCACTGGCTCCGACACTCCGCCAGGGCTCCTGCTCCCTCGGGGTCATCCGATACCCCGGACACCTCGGGTCCGACGAGGAGGAGATGCACGTCGTCGGGAAGCGTCGCGAGACTGTCGACGAATCCCGTCACGACACGGCCATGTCCTTGAGGTGATCCCAGCGGCTGACTGGATCACCAGCCGGGCCTCGCGAGGTATCGGTGTTCCGTTGATGTCGAGCCCGCTACGCTCACGAGCGGCACCGAGGGTGCCGTCTCGCCTCACGAACGTCACGCTCGGGGATCTGCGTCCCTTCGAGCAGACCCGCGTAACCGAGTGTCGCTTCCACCTCGGCGTCGGTCAGAGGGGCGTTCTTGGCGCTGAAGGGGTCGATCGACGGGGTGATGATGCGCAGCTTCTCGGCCCTGATCCAAGCCGGGGCATAACTGGCGCGAGAGAAGACAAACGCGTCCGCGTCCTCGATCAGCGGTCGCAGGAAGGCCCAGCCCTCGTCGGTCACGCATTGGATGTGTCACGACCGATGTGGCATCTCCAGACCACCTTCGCACCTGTCTCGCGGAGCTGCCCCACCATCGCGGCCGTCTGCGGATCGTGGAGAACGACGAAGTCGCTGGGACCGACCAGAGAAGCCATGTCGGCAAGGTCCGATCGCAGTGTCTCCGCGACCACAGCATGCTCGGCGGCTCCCAACGCCCCGCCGTCCCCCGGCTCGCCGTGCAGCACGTTGTGGATACGTTTGGTGATGACGAAGAAGTCCGGAGACCCCGACAGCACCAACCACCGGGTGTCGACGCCGACCCCGCGCGCATAGGCCAGCAGCGTCTGCAGCATCTCCGCGACGCCGCCGCCTTGTGCGGTGGCGTTCACGTTCCAGACAACGCGTCCCTTGAGCAGTTTCTGCGCCCCCGCAGCCACAGCGTCGAACTGGTCGTTGCGGTCCTCGGAGAGGAGGGCGCTGAGTCGACTCCTCTGCATGGGGGCGATCCGAATCTCATGCATGATGCTCAGTGTTCACCCCAATCGGTGCTCCGCGACAGCGAGCCGGAGGTGGCCACGGGTGTTGCTCCTGTCGCAGGGATTGTCGAACCTAAGCCACCGCGCCGTTCGGCATCCCGGACAGTGTCGGAAGGGGGGCTCTGTTGCGTTGTTCAATCACGGGCCGTGCCGAGGAGGACCTGGCCGAGCCTTCTTTGACGGCCAAGGCAATCGACTTGCCCGCGACCGCGATGAGCCAAGCGATCGGTGCCTTGACGACGTAGGACTCGAAGCGTCAGGCATCGGCCCACTACAGGGCGAACGAGCGCAACTCGCCGCCCTTTCGGGCGGGTGGACCACCGACTTCGACCCGGAGATGGATGCACGTGGTCAGGCTTGCCGTTGATCGGCCGGACGAACCGTTCATCCTTGAGCCTCCGGGTTACAGCGGCGCCTGGCGGTGCCCGAGAGCGGATGCGTGGCGATCTTCGCTCACAACGTCATGGGGCTCCGATGCTTTGGGTTCTCGCCATCGGGTCGCACACAGATCCTCGGAGCGTCAGCCAGATCCGCGTCTGTATGTCAGAGACCCATTGGGCGGTCACTAGCTATGGCATACCCGCGTGACAAACGGCTTTGCGCTTGCGGGCTCCGCCCGTAGAGCAGGAGGGGCAGCCACCGGTGGACGGCTTGTCATGGGCGACGGATCAGTCTGACGGACATGGCGTTCGCGGTGGCTCGATGACAGCGAACATCGTGTTAATGCTCGAGTGCGGTCAGCGCTCGTCCTCGAACACGACGTGCCCTGCTTGCAACTGCGAGCCGTCGTAGGCGTTCATCCGGATGCCTTCGAGGGCACCGCGGGCCCGCTCACGCTGGGAGTCGTTGCACTCGATGCGGACGCACTCGACCATGCCGACGCGGTCGACCCCGGACGTGAAGCCGGCTCGCGCCAACGCGGACTCGACTGTCACGGGATCCACACCGTTGGGAATCGCGTAAGCGACGGTGTGCGTGTTCGGGTCTCTCAGGTGCGCCTCGCGCCGCGACTGCTCGCGGACCCAGCTGCGCAGACCGAGGTTGATGCCAATGCCGCCGATCAACATCACGAGCAGCAGGAGCAAGATTGCTGCGGCCATAACCCCTCCTAGAGTCGCTGGCTTGCGGGATCTCTCCAGCATCGGCGGCGTAGCGGGACAGCGACAGGGCCACCAGTCACGTCGTGGAAGGTCTCTCGTCCCTCCTGGGCTCACTGCACGAACCCGACGGCGCCGTCCTGGGACCCTGGTGGGCTCCGGAGGTTGGCAGTTGAACGCTGGCGTCCGGCACGGGTGTTGGATGCTGGACACACGCAGTGCCCGAGATCCACGTAAGTGCCTGCCCGAGCTCCGAGGGACGCAGGTGGACACGGCGGCGGGCTGCTGGAGCCGGGGGCCGGCGTGGTAAGTGCCGTCGTGGGCGCGAAGGTCACCGGGTCCTGATCTCCGGCGCCCGCCAGGTGGACTCGCAAGAGTTGCCCTCGACTGTGCGCCCGGAGGCGACGACCGTCATGCCAGGCAGTCCGTCGAACTGGGTGCGTCACACCGCCGCCTGTCAGTCAGCCTCCAAGGAGCGTTCGGACCTCACACAGAGAGCGCCCGATCATGGCTCCTCTGTGTCAAGAAGCAGCCGGGAGCGGGGTTCTAGCATCGGCGGTGGCGGGTCCGTCGAAGGCCTGGCCGAACGGCACGGACATGCAAGCATGGAGTCGGAGTGCCGCCCAGACTCTTTCGACGCAAGGAGGGCCCCGCGCGATGACCGAACCACCGAACGAAGCGAGCGTCCCCCGAGCGCGGTGCTGCCGTGGTACGTCTACGACCGGCACGCGAACCTGCTGCGAGTAGCGGGCAGCCTTCCTGAGGCCGAGGAGTGGGCATTCGCGCACTGGGACGTCGTCGAAGTCGCAGATCGCGAAGAGGTAGCAGCGAACGACTACTACTACCTGCTGTATGCGAAGAAGCCCGATGCAGGTGACTTCCACGCCCGCGACTTCCAAGCCCGCATCGTGCGGCAGGACCGGGTCGTTGCACTCGGTAGAGACCCGGAAGCCACGCCACTCCACCCTGGGAAGGACTAGCAGCAAAACCCATTCTAGGACGGCGTCGTCGGCGTAGATCCTCACCGTAGTGCCGTTCGGCGCGCCCCGGCACCTTCGCGGAGGGGCACCAGGAGAGCGACGGCGCACGCCTGTCGAAGGGCCACCCTTCAGTACCCGCTTCGAGCAGAAGCTCGCGCTCATGCCGCTGACGGCTCGGTCAAGCTGAGGAGTAGACGTTCAGTACGGAGGGGCAGCCCAGTCGGGAGCTCTGGCCTGAAGTGCTATTGGGATGAGCGACGGCGGGTGTGTGGTCTCTCGCAGGAGAGCGAAGTCGATCAAGCCGGACGGCGTCACAATTTGCTAGACACACACCATGGAGCGACACGAACTCGATGACGGCACCGTCTTGTCGCTCCAGCCGGCTGCCGCGCCGGTGCGTCGAGGCGGCCCTTGCGGTGTTGTTCGATGGGCGTCCGATGATCGGCGAGGGCATCCAGAAGCTCTCCTGGCTCTACAGGACGACGCGATTATCCTGCGCTGACGCTGGTCTGCGTCGAGTCGATCGAGGTTAGAAGCCCCGGGGTCCGAGCCGGGTGGCGTCGCTGACCGATCCGACCATCCTGGGACGGTACATGCAGTCGCTGGAACGCTTTCTGGAGCAGCGGGTCGCTCTACCACCGGAGCGCGCTCGTCGCCTGGTCCTCGGGCACAGCCTGGGCGGGAACGCCGCGCTGTATGTCGCTTGCGGGTGGCGGCATCTGTTCGGAGCGGTGGCGACGGGGTAGGCGGCGCTGTACTGGCGCGGCGACGACGACCAGCTGGCCGGCGAGGATGTGCTCGACGACGTTTTGGCGTCCTCTGGACTGCGGCTTTGGATGCAGGTCGGCTCGAAGGAGGACGTCAGGCTGCTCGCAGCCAACCGGGATTTTGGGAACGTGCCGGCGAATAGGGTCTAGACCTGGTACACCGGGAGTTCGAGGGTGGTCACGAGCTGTCGGCGTGGAGGGCGGGCTCGCGCTAGCTGCCGCATCTGCTGTCCGGGTCGGCTCTGAGTAGCTGATAGATCGTGACTGTAGCTGAGAGGACTCTGACGGGGTCAATCAGAAGCAGGCAGCTCTCTCGATCTTGGGCGTTTCTCTAGATCAGTAGACGGCAGACGTCGCTTTGGATACAGGGGAAGGTCATGAACAGGGACTAGGTCAGTAATGGACAGGGACTGTTGGAGGAGCAGATCTCGTTGCCGGTGATCAAGGCCCCGACCAGCCCGAGTGCGAGCTCGCCAGACCATGGCCGCTGTCGGGCCCGCCAGACCATGGACGCTGATGTGCCCTTCCGAACCAGTGCCAGAGGTTCGCGCCCGCTGTCCCAGGGCAGGTGCGGCGCCTGGAGGATCAGCGCCGGACGAGGCGTGGGTAGTGGGCGGCCATCTCACGCCGTCAGGTACGCGCCGGGATCGCCACCACCGCTTCGACGGGTGGGGATTCCCAGGCGGTCGCACAGCTGGCCGACCACGACTGCGAACTCTCGGGCACGATGGCGCCGACCTGATTCGGCCGTACAGGGTAGAGCGACGACGAGGAGCGCGGAGCCCGAAGCGCGCAGCGACTCCTCGCCGAGGGCGAGCCCGGCATGCATGTGTCCTCCCGGGAACACGATGATGGGGGGCCGCTTCCCCGGTTAGAACCTTACTCGCGGTACCGGCGTTCACCAATGCGGTGCGGGTGGCCAGCATGAGGTACGTCCTGCGACGTGTCCAAGTGTTCAGCGGAGGTCACGGCGCTGGGCGGCGATCTCGCGCAGGTAGCGGCGGCGTCCGAACAGCCGGTAGCCGACCCGGGCAGGGAGGGGGACGTGTTTGAGAAACGCTGCCCGCTCATCGTTGTCGGCCTCCTCGAGGATGTGCCCGAGGAGCACCAGCAGGCGTGGCTTGCTCATCGCGGCCATGCCGCGCTGGGAGAGCTCTCCCATTCCGCGGCCGTGAGGGTCTCCGCGACGATGGGCAGGATCGCTGTCTCCTCCTCATCGAGGTGCTCGTTGAGGGCGATCGACACCTGGTCGAGCACCGAGGCGAGCTCCGAGCCTGACGTCGGGTCTGCTGTCTCGGCGAACCGCTGTAGGGCATCGTCGAGGGCGGCGAGCAACTGGCCGATGACCTCGTGCTGGGTTTGCGCGCGGTCGACGAGACAGGCGTCGAGCTCGGCGCGCTCGCGCAACCGCGGCCACACCAGCTCGTCCTCGCCGGTGTGATGGTGGTGGAGCATCGCGGTCATCTCCCGGGCGTGGGTGCAGATCACGCTCGCTGTGTGAGATCTCCGGGGGAGACGGCGCGCACCATGCGCGGCAGGAGCGCGAACTCGCGTCGGAAGGCACGGTGCACGAAGACCATGTCGTGGGTCTCGCAGCCGGGGTCGAGGAGGTGGTGTTGGTCATGACAGGTTCCTTTCTGGGTGGTACGGCGTGGGTCAGGGGCGGCGGGCAGTGGCGACCAGGGCCAGCCCGGGCAGGTGGTAGCCGTTCGGGGTCGCAAAGTCGGCGAGAGACGCGCGGGCGAGCTCACGGATCGCAGTCGCGCCTTGCTCATCGATACGGCTGAGGATCGTGCTGAGAGGTCCCGCGAGTCTGGAGGTACGGGCCCACCAAGATTCGAAGCCGTCGGCGTCCATCGGCACGGAGACCTGGTGCACTTCGACGTCGCAGAGGCCGGCAGCTTCGAACACCCGGCTAGCTGCTCCGGCTGGGACAGCGAGAACGGGCCGGGCATGCCGGGTGGCGGGACCTGGTGGCCGACTGGGTGCGGACGGCGTCCATGACCAGGGCCAGCCATGGGTTTGCCTCCGCCGGCCCCCATACGCTCACCGCGATCCGGCCTCCGGGCCGCAGGACCCGAGCGATCTGTTCGGCGGCGGCGATCGGCTCGACGGTGAACTGGAGCCCGTGCCGACACAGCACGACGTCGTAGGACGCGTCCGGCTCCGCGATGTCCTCCAGGTCGAGCACCCGCACCTCGGTGATGAGCGCCCCAGCAGCATCGGCCCGCGCCGCGGCGAACAGGGTCATCTCGGCCGCGACGTCGGACAGCACGACCCGCCCGGTCGGTGCGACCAGCTCCACCGCGGCCAACCCCAGCCCTCCTGCTCCGCAGGCCAGCTCGAGCACGTGCTCGCCCCGGACGGGCGCCACGGCGGCGAGCATCGTGGAGGTCTCCGGGGCATGGCGCGCGTCGGTGTAGTCGGCGTACTCCGCCCACGAACCCGCGACGGCGGACCACATGGCGTGTACGCGTCGGCGACGCTCCTGCCTTCCCGGCGTTCGCGTCGGGAGGTGTTCTGGTCTGTGTCGAGCGCTCGGTCATCGGGGTGCCTCTCATATTGAGATATAGTGTCTGAGTAATGAATCTCGCTGTTACTATAACCAAATGAGTCAGCGAGTCAAGTCCACGCGGAGCTACCACTCACCGCGACGCGACGAACAGGCCGCGGCCACCAGGGAGCACATCCTGAGAACGGCGCGGCGGGTCCTCGAGTCCGAGGGGTACGCGACCACGTCCGTGGCCGCGATCGCGGCTGCGGCGGAGGTCTCGTCCAAGACCCTGTACTTGGCGTTCTCAACCAAGAGCGGTCTGCTCCGTTCGCTGTGGGACCTCGCCCTCGGCGGCGAGGACGACCAGCAGCCGGTGACCGCCCGCGAGTGGTACCGCGAGATGGCAGACGAGCTGGACCCGGAGCGGCGCCTGCGAATCAACGCTCGCAACTCCCGTACGGTCAAGGAGCGCGCGGGGGGCATGCTCCGGGTGATCAGCGACGCGGCCCAGGTCGACCCCGATGCGCGTGAGCTATGGCAGCTGATCCAGACCGAGTTCCACGACAACCAGGCCACCGTCGCACAGCTGCTGCACGAGCAAGGCGGCCTTCGCCAGGGAGTGGACGTGGACCGAGCCGCCGACATCCTGTGGACCCTCAACCACCCCGACCTGTGGCGGCTCCTGGTCGTGGACCGCGGGTGGACGCCCGCGGCCTACGAAACCTGGACAGCCGACACCGCATGCGCCCAGCTCCTGGCCACGGCGTCCTATGTCATCGTGCTGACCGCGGAGCAGAGGAATGGTGAGCACACACCCGAAGTGCCGATCGGCTCGCACGCCGCCGTTGGCTGCGCACTCCCCTCCCAGCGCAACGCCTTCACATCAGCGTAAGGCGTTCTGCGTCAAGCGTCTGGTCGGTGCCTCGTCCGTCGTCTGTCCCTGCATAGCGTGATGGGGCTCGTGCCCAGCAGCGTGTAATCGGGTTGGTCAGACGACGGGCGGGGCTGCCCATGATGAGCGACGAGGTACTCGAGGGTCCTCAATGCCGCGTAGGGCTCGCCCCGACCGTCAGCTTGATGCCGCCGCGGCTGACGGTGATCAGGCGGCGAGCGTCGACGGTCTGCTTGCGTCGGGTGCCGTGGGTGGCGATGACGGGGTCCCAGGCTTGGCCGGTGGTGATCACGGCGTGCAGCTGCCGCAGGATCGCGGCGGCGAGCACGGTCTGGGCCTGGGTGGGCTTGAGCTTGTTGTGCTCGCGGGTGGTCAGGTGTCGGTAGCGGGCGGCGTAGACGGGGTTGGTCTGCATTGCGCCCCCAGACCGCGCGCCAGGCCGCGACGCGTAGTCCGGGTCGGCCTTGGCCGGTGAGCTTGGTCCGGCCGGCGAAGGTGCCCGGACATCTTCTCCCGTGGTGCGAGGCCGGCGTGCTTGACCACCGCCCGGGCGGTGGCGAAGCGGTGCGGGTCGCCGGTCTCGGCGAGGATCGCGGCAGCACCGACCGCGGAGAGGCCCGTGGATGCGAGGTGACCAGCGTCGGTGAGGCTCGAGCTCGTCGAGGACCGCTGACCATGCGCTGCTCGGTCTCGGCGAGCTCGCGCTGGGTCGTCGACCCAGTCCTCGAGCAGCAACTGCGACCCGCTCGAAGGCACCGCGGACGGTGCGCGATCACCCCGGCCGGATCGGCCAGGGCGGCGAAGAGGTTGCGAGCGATCCGCAGGCAGGGTTTCTGCCCGCCGCGACGGATGATCTCGCGGCGCACCGCGTGTCTCGAACCGGGCCAGCCCCAGCCGGCGGGTGCGGTCGAAGTCGCCGCCGTCGCGGTCCAGGATCACGCGTCATGGCCGCGGCCCAGGTGCTGGGACCGGAACGGCTGCGCGGCGGTGCTCCAACGCGGCCGGCCAGACGCACTCGAGCAGGTCGCGGATCTGCTGGACCTGGGCGACGGCCTCGACGATCAGCTGCTCGCGGCGGGCTCCGAGGTGACGCAGCCGACCCCAGGTCTCATCGACCGGCTCGGGGACGTAGCAGCGCAGCTGCGCGGTCAGCCGGGCGATCAGCACCGCGTCCTTGTCGTCGGTCTTGTCGAAGGTCAGGTCCTCACTGCGCCGGGCCCAGGAGGTCTGCATCGGCTGGACACACACGAACGACATGCCCCGATCGGCGGCCAGCTGGCCCAGGACCCGCCACCGGTGCCCGGTCGGCTCACACGAGACCGTGACCCCGGCGAACCCCTTCGCGGCCGCCCGCTCCGCAGCCCAGTCCAACGCGGCACCGAGATCCCAGGCCTTGCACCGGAACGTGCGGCGGGCCAGCGACCTTGGAGTCGTGATCGGTGACCACCACCATCTGCTTGCGTATCGGCCAGATCGATCCCGACGATCGCGTTGGTCACCGGCACCAGCTCCCGCAGCCGTACCAGCCGTGCGTTGCGGTTGCGATCACCACGAGAAACACCATTACCGTTGTTCATGAACGTCCTCCTTCATGCGATGGGACACCAAGCCCGACAAGCGCATCAGGAGGACGTTCCTACGCCCGGAACCGACACGCAGAACGTCTTCCTATGCCGCTGTCAGCTCGCCGACCATTCCGCTGACGGGCGCGCGCGAATGCGCTGACGCGGCGGGGGCGGTGCTAGACAAGTTGGCGTGTGACCTGTTAGTCGCACGCCGACGAGGCACACCGCCGCTGCTGTCCCAGCCGATCAATGCGTCACTTGAGCTTCGCAGATCAACGGTAGCGCTGCTCCCCAGCATCCCGCCCCGAGCAACCTCACCAGCCCACACACCTCTTGCATTGTCGGTCTGTCTTTCGTGTGCGTTCAGTTGCTTCTGTGGAGATGCAAGGCAACAGCGAGCTGATGCCGACGTGTCGACGTCTGGAACTTGCCTTCGATGCGGCACCGTGGGTCGGCGTCGGGAGGCCGACCACGGAAGTGGTGCTCACATCGGTGCCGTCGCGCGCTTACGAAGAACGCCGCGCGGCCGCTTCGGGTGCGATCGCGTGCGGGAGGTGATCCGCGAGGTCGTCCAAGCGAAGGAGCACGACCTCTCCGAGTGCCAGACACGTGATCGATTCGCCGGCCGCCTGTCGAAGAGTGATCCGGTCTCTCGACATGCTGGTGTTGGCCAGGTCGGACCCTCAGTGGAGCCCCATCCGCCAGGAGCTGCTGAAGCTCGCCGCACGGATTCGGACGGAGGATCTCAAGAGGTCTCGATGGCAACGCTGGTGACGGCAGGCTGGAGGCTCAGAGTCGCGACCCCAAGGCAACGGCACGCATCCTACGAGGCTCCGCAGTTTCGTCCGGACGTTTGCGCGAGTCCGCGCTGGCGCCACAATCACTTCATGGAAAGGCCGGCTCCGGATGGTCCGACATGAACTGTTGGGCGGCCTCGTCGCTGATGAGGCCTTGGTCGAGCAGCCACTCGACGCCTCGACGGCGCGCCCGGATGTTGTGCTGGGAATGCCACGCCGAAAGCAGGTCCGGCCTCGATCTGTGGAGCTGGTCCTTGAACCGTCGGAACGCACCCCGCCCCTGCAATGACTGCGCGAGACGACGTCCGGACACGGAGTCGCTGATGCCGTCGGCGAAGTCGACCATGTCCTGGTACCAGACATACGACGGGACGGGATCGATCGCAACCAGGTCCAGCTCGTCGATCTCGACGGGGTTCTCCCCGTCGATTCCGGTGTCGCTGGTCCAGAACGCGATAGTTGAACGCTGGCGTCCGGCACGGGTCTTGGATGCTGGACACACGCAGTGCCCGAGATCCACGTAAGTGCCTGCCCGAGCTCCAGGGACGCAGGTGGACACGGCGGCGGGCTGCTGGAGCCGGGGGCCGGCGTGGTAAGTGCCGTCGTGGGCGCGAAGGTCACCGCGTCCTGATCTCCGGCGCCCGCCACCCAGTTCGACGGACTGCCTGGCATGACGGTAGTCGCCTCCGGGCGCACAGTCGAGGGCAACTCTTGCGAGTCCACCTGCCCCGTCCGCGGGTCGAGCAACCAGCAATGGTCGTAGCTCTCCTGGTCCTCCAGAGCCATCGCGAGCTCTTCCAGATCCACGTCACTCAGGTCGAGCATGGATTCACGCTAGGGCCGGACAGGGAAATGACGCGTGCCCTTCTGGTCCGCAAGGAGCCCGCAAGAGGTCCGAGAAGGACCCCAATCTGCCATCCTCGGCCAATGTCGAACCGAGGCGATTCACGCTCAGATTGGCCTGATCGGAAACACTCATATTGGTCGGCTAAGTACACCAACTACCCTGAGTCTTGGCTTGGGCGCAGGGCCGCCGACGGCGGGGCGGGTGTGCAGCACCCGCCCCGCCGCCGATCCCCCCAGCGCAGCCGTCGGTCCGGCTCAGCTGCCGATCTGGCCCAGCGGCCCGTCACCCGGTGCGAAGTTCCGGGTGCTGAGCACCTGGACGCCTGCGTTGTGCTCACCGTTGAACGGCGTCACCGCGGTGCCGCAGCCGGCCGCGGTCGCGTCCTGCGGAGAGTTGAACCACAGCCCCACGTGGAACTGGTGCACCGGCGCGGTGGCCGGGTTGGCGCTCGCGTCGGCGATCGGTGAGTCGTGCCGCACCGGCGCCGGCGCGACGCCGGGGGCGACCGAGAAGGTCTCCTCGTTGAACCGCCCGATGAAGGTGCCCTCGGCGTCGCCGTACCGGTCGGTCTCGAGGTCGCCCTGGTACCACGACAGCCCGAAGGGCGCGTCGGGCACTTGGATGACGAACAGGTCGTACTCCGTCTTCGGCAGCAGCCCCGTGGCGTGGATGTCCATCTGCTCGGCGCCTTCCAGCTTGGTGATCTTGACCTTGGCCTTGGCCTGCGGCAGGCAGCCCGTCGTGGCCGCGGCGGTCGAGCGCACCATGGTGAACCTCGCGTCCGGGTGGCCGTGGTGGCGCCCCTGAGCCGGGTGACCGGCGTTGGCGACGCCGACGGCGCCGAGGGCGCCCAGGGCGAGAGCGCCGGCCGAGACGAGACCGGCGGCGAGGGTGGTGGTGTTCTTCATGCTTCCTCCTGGTGAGTTTGTCTGGCACCAGGAGGCTGCTGGTTCACCGGGGGGCGCGGCATCGGACGCCCACCTCAGATCCGCCGAGCCGTGCCTTAGATGTGCGGGCCGACCTCCTCAGCCCGAACGCACCGACCAGCCAACGGTGGCCCGCTGCGCGCGTTCACAGGTCGCGACGCTCGAGGAACCTGGACAGCGGGCCTGGCAGCTCGGCGGGCCGGTCGCCGAAGTCGACGACGACCGCGGACCGGCCTGCTACGTCGTGCAGGGCCCGGTGTTCTCGCCCGACGACGACACCGACCAGCCCGAGCCCGAAGAAGGCGAAGCTCAGGGGCATGCACAGGGTCCGCAGCACAGCTGACCACGGCCTCAAGGTGGTGCCGTCGCGCGCGACCACGCGCAGCCCCACGAGGGCTTGGCCGATGGTGTGACCGGCCACCGCCAGGCAGCCGAAGAAGTAGACGAACAGCCAGACCCCGAGGATCACCGCGTTCAGCCACCCGGGGAACTTCCCGACCACGGTCTCGCCGAAGAGGATGCGGGCCAGCCAGTCGAAAGTGGCACCCGCGCCCGTGTAGATCAGCGTGGCCAAGGCCATGTCGATCGCGAACCCCAGCGTCCGCCCGACCGGACCCGCATAGTGCCCGGTCACCTCGCGCCGGTCGCCTTCCTCGGCCGCGGCGGCGGTCTCCACCAGGGCAGGTGGGGCCACCGGCATCGAGCCGGCGGGGCGCCGGAGAAGGGTGGTAACGGCGCGGTTCACCCAGAAGTCCAGCCCCGCCACCTGGCGGCGCGCGACGTCGACGGTCGAGCCGGCGAGCTTGCTGGTGCTCTCGGCGACAACTTCGGGGATGCCTGACCGACGGACGACCGCCTCCAGGTCGACGTCGTCGAGCATCTGGTTGACGTCGACCCGGGCCAGCAGGGCGTTCATGTCGACCCGGGCCAGCAGGGCGTTCATGTCCACCTGCTGCAACACCGCGTCGAGGTCGATCCGCTCGAGGAGCCGTTGCACGTCGATCTTGGCGAGCAGCAGGTTCACGTCGACGTGGTCGAGCACGATGTCGGGGTCCACGACGTCGAGCGCGCGGTCAGTGACCGCGCCGGCCACCCGGCCGATGAGCCCCTTCTGGGGCAGGGGCCGGAAGGTGTCGTCGACCATCGGCGCTCCTCTCCTGCGCCAACCTCTCGCGACGGCCGGGTGCTGGCGTCACCCGCATCGGGTGACCGCCATCGAGACTTGGCAGGTCAACCGAGGGCTTGGAGCTTCCCGAAGCCGCTGCGGTGGAACACCAGCGGAGCGCCGGCGGCCTGGTGGTCGACGTGCTCGACGGCGTGCAGCTCGAGCAGGACGAGGATGTGGTCTCCGGCCTCGACCTCCTTGTAGACCGTGCAGTCGAACTGCGCGAGCCCGTCGTCCAGCGTGACCGCGCCGGCCTCGGTCACCGTGTGGGCGATGCCTTCGAAGCGGTGTTCGACCGGGCCGGCCAGCTGGCGGCAGACGACGTCGTGGTGGTCGGCCAGCACGGTCACGCCGAGGTGGCCCGCCCGGCGCAGGCCGGGCCAGGTCTTCGAGGACGTCGCCAGGTTGACCGAGACCAGGGGCGGCTCGAGGCTCACCGACGTGAACGAGCTGGCCGCGAGACCGGTCAGCTGACCGTCGACTCTCGCGGCGACGGCGACCACACCGGTGGGGAAGATCCCGAACGCCTCGCGGAGCCGGGCCGGATCCAGGTCCTGGTTGGTGGGGAAGGCGGTGGAGAGGGCGGTCACGCGGTACGACCCTTCAGGTAGTCGGTGACGACAGGCCGGGTGGCGGCCAACCACTCGGCGTACGCCGCAGGGTCGTCGTGCTGGGCGTCCACGACGTACAGCGCCCGACCCGGCACGGTGCCGCCGATCTCCGTCAGCACCGGACGCAGCGTCAGCTCCGGTGCGAGCGAGTGGGCCGGGCTGCCGCCGAGCATCAGGGGTATGGCGAGCCCGGACAGCCCGGTGCCGCCCGCGAACCGGTCCAGGAAGAGCTTCAGCAGCCCGGTGTAGGCCGCCTTGTACGTCGGGCTCGCGACCACGACGAGATCGGCGGCGCCGACCTGCTTGACCAGGTCGGCGACGTCGGGGTCGGACCAGTCGAGCAGCTTCGGCCCGAGGTCGGCGAGGTCGATGACGAGGTCCGGCTCGCCGTCGAGCTCCCGCGCGAGGTAGGTCGCGGCCACGAGGGTCCGGCTCTGCGGTCTGGGGTTGCCGACGACGACGGCGGTCGTGGTCATCGGGCTTCCTTCACGATGGCGGGCAGCTCCGGTCCGAGCCGCAGCGACTCGAGGAAGAGCACGATGGTGGCGGCGACCGAGCGGTGCGTGGCGTCGTTGAGCACGTCATGGCGCCCGCCCTCGACCAGCCGGACGAGAGCGGCACCCGCAAAGGGCGCCGTCGCTTCGCCGACGGGGGTGACCGGGTCGGCGGTGCCGTGCAGGACCAGGGTCGGCTTGCCCGACGGAGCCAGCGCGACCGACTCCCAGGGCAGCGGGTCGTTGAGGGCGCCCCGCCCGAAGTCGGTGTCGCCGTCGATCACCCGGGTGTGCACCGGGCAGGCGGTCCGGGCCGCGATCTCGTCCGCCCACGTGTCGACGCCGGCCGACCCGGGCAGCGCGACGCCGGCCAGCACGACGGCGTCGACGGGCAGCTCGGCCGCGAGCAGGGCGGCCAGGGTGGCGCCGCTGTCCGAGCCCACGAGCACCTTGGGCGAGGGCAGCGACTCGTCGGCCAGCAGCTTGCCCACCGTGTCGGTCACGTCGTCCAGGTCCGACAGCGACACCGGAACGAGCCGCACCTTGTAGGCGTCGGCGGACAGCCGCCGCCCGAACCGCTCGTACGACGCCGTGGTCTCCCCGCGGCCGGGCAGGACGACGAGCGTGCCGCGCGGCGTACCGCCGGCGGGCTCGTCCCACGAAGCAATGGTCATGACGTACCTCCCAGGAGGGCTCAGCGAGCCCAGGTCGACGTGAACCAGTGCACGGCACCGGTCTCGGGGTCGTAGGAGCGGCGCGGCAGGGTGCCGATGTCCGCGCCGTAGACGTGGATGCCGACGACCGGCTGGTCGCCGCCGCAGCGCACCTGGTGGACGTCGTCGTCGGTGGTGCAGCAGACGGTGACCTGACCGGCACCCCACTCGTCGGTGCCCTCGACGACCAGCGGGACGTCGGCGACGGCCGGCTTCTCGTAGCGGGTCTCGACCTCGACGCCGCGGTAGATGCCGACGACGCCCCAGGTCTCGTGGCCGTGCACGGGCGTGCCCTGGCCGACGTTCCACACCGCGCTGGCGATCGAGAAGCTGCCGTCGGGCGCGACGTGCAACGGGTACATGACGTAGCGCTCGGGGTCCGGCCGGGTCTTGTCCTCCGGCAGCTCGAAGCCGGCCGCGAGCACCGCAGACAGCTCGGCGCGCACCGCCTCGGCGAGCGAGCGCTCGTCCAGCCCGCGCCCGACCAGCTCCTGGATCCTGCGTGCGAAGGCCGCCACCTCGGGCACGTCGCTCTGCACCGGGACGATCTGCTGTTGCTGCGTCACGCGCTCTCCTTGACTCGGGCCGTGGCGAAGGTGCGGTCGGCGTACGCCGCGAGCCGGTCGCGCAGCCCGGGTACGGCGACCGAGCGCGCCAGGGCGGCGAGCTCGGCGTCGGCGTCGTGGTTCGGGCGGTCGGCGAGCACCCGGGCGCGTGCGGTGGTGCTCCAGCCGAGCCACTCGGCCAGCAGCTCGTCGAGCTGGTCGGGGGTGCCGGTGACCAGCCCCGGGTCCCTTCGAGGCTCGCAAGCTCGCACCTCAGGGCGAGCGTCCTCCAGGAGCGTCCGTCGCGCAGCGCCGAGCACGACGCCGAACTGCGAGCCGGGGAACCGGAGCGTCACCCCCGGGGCCACGAGGCGCGCGTCGCAGGCGAGGACCAGGTCGGCTCCGGCACCGATCGCGGCGCCGTCGGCGACCGCGACCGTGAGGTACGGCGCGGAGGCCAGCCGCTCCAGCAGCAGCCCGATCCGCAGGAACCGGTGCGCCAGCGTCGCGTCGGTCTCGAGCTCGAGTCCACCCAGGTCGAAGCCGGCGGCGAAGTGCCGGGCGTTGCCGCGCAGCACCAGCGCCAGCGGCCGGACCGGGGCGGCCTCGTCGAGGACGCGGTGCAGCGCCTCGACCAGCTCGGCCGACAGGGCGTTGGCGTGCTCCGGCCGGTCGAGGGTCACCGTCCACACCGCGCCGCGGTCCACGCGCAGGCTCATGAGGTCACCCACTCGGCATACAGGTCCTCGTCCGCACCGAGGGCCGGCGCGCCGCGGTCGAGCCGCGGCGGCTGACCCTCGATCCGCACCGGGAAGACCACCTGCGGCACCTCGCCGGCGACCGGCATCGGCACCCGCGAGACCAGCCCGGTCGCCTCGACGTGCGGGTCGGCGAGGATCTCGCCGAAGCTGTTGACCGGTCCGCAGGGGACGCCACGAGCCCGCAGCTCGGTGAGCCAGTGCGCGCGCTTCTCCCCCGCGAACCGCTCCTGCAGCAGCGCCGCGAGCTCGACCTGGTGCGTGACCCGGTCGGGCTGCGTCGCGAACCGCGGGTCGTCGACCAACCGCGGCAGGCCGGTCACCTCGGCCACCGCCGACCACAGCCGGTCGTTCCCGGCGGCCACGGTGAAGTCACCGTCGGCGGCCGAGAACCCTTGGTACGGCGCGTTGCGCGGGTGCGCGGTGCCCAGCCGGGCGGGCTCACGGCCGGTGCCCCAGTAGTCGCTGGTCTGCAGCGCCGAGATGCCGAGCAGGCAGTCGAGCATGGGTACGTCGACCCGCACCGACTGGCCGGTCCGGCCCACCTGGGCCAGCAGCGCGGCGACCGTGTAGGCGGCGTACAGCCCGGCGACGAAGTCGCCCACCGGTACGCCGGCCTTGGCCGGGCTGCCGTCAGGGTCACCGGTCACCGACATCAGCCCGGACATCCCCTGGATGACGACGTCGTACGCGCCGTCGTTGACGTAGGGGCTGGTCAGCCCGTAGCCGGAGATCGAGCAGTAGACGAGGCCCGGGTGGCCCTCGCGCACCTCCTCGTAGCCGAGGCCGAGCCGGTCCAGGACGCCGGGCCGGTAGTTCTCGACCACCACCTCGGCGGCCGCGACGAGGTCGCGGACCCGCGCGAGGTCCTCGGCGTCCTTGAGGTCGGCGACGACCGACCGCTTGTTGCGGTTGACCGAGGCGAAGTTGTGGCTGAACCGCTCGCCGCCCTGGCCGGGCGACACCGCGAACGGCGGCCAGCCCCGCATCTGGTCACCGGTCGGCGGCTCCACCTTGACCACGTCGGCGCCCAGGTCGGCGAGCAGCATGCCCGCGAACGGTCCAGCTGCGACGTGCGCGAGCTCGACGACCCGGACTCCTTCGAGAGGCCTCACTGTCAGACGGCCTCGGGGATCGCCCGGGTGGCGTTGCGGTGCGCGACCTCCTGGCGAACCAGCGGCAGCAGGTGCTTGCCGTAGTCGATGGCGTCCTGGAGCGGTTCGTAGCCGCGGATCAGGACGGTGTTGACCCCGATGTCGACGTAGTCGAGGATCGCCGCCGCGACGGTCTCGGGCGACCCGACCAGCGCGGTGGAGTTGCCACCGCCGCCCACGGCCTTGGTGGTGGGGGTCCAGAGGCAACGGTCGTGCAGGTCGCCCTTCTCGGCCGCCGCGAGGAGCCGCTGCGACCCGGCGTTCTCGGGCGCCTGACCCTGCGGGCGCCGCCGCGCGAACTGCTGCCTGAACGCCTGGCCGACCTCGCCGTTGATGGTGTCGAGGATCCCGTGAGCCCGCTCCCAGGCCTCCTCGTCGGTGCGGCCGAGGATGGGGCGGAAGGACACCGAGATGCGCGGCCGAGATGCGCGGCCGGCGGCCGCGGCCTGCTCGGTGACGCTCGCGATCTGCTCCCCCGTCTCCTGCAGCGGCTCGCCCCAGAGCATGTAGGTGTCGGCGTGCTTGGCGCCGACGGTGTACGCCGCCGGCGAGCTGCCGCCGAAGAACAGGTCCAGGTGGCGGTCCTGGTGCGGGAAGACCTGCGGGGTGAAGTCCTCGAACCTGTAGTAGGTGCCGTCGTAGTCGCGCGGACCGGGCTCGTCCCAGGCGTCGCGCAGGATCTCGAGGTACTCGTCGGTCCGCGCATAGCGCTCGTCGTGCGTGAGGTAGTCGCCCTCGCGCCGCTGCTCGACGTCGGCGCCACCGGTGATGATGTGGACCGCCACCCGACCCTGGGAGAACTGGTCGAGCGTGCTGAAGGTCCGTGAGGCCAGGGTCGGGAAGACGACACCCGGCCGGTGCGCGACGAGCAGCCCGAGCCGCTCGGTGTGCTGGGCGACGTACGCCGCCACCTGGGTGCCCTCCGACCAGCCCGAGCCGTAGCCGATCAGGACCCGGTCGAAGCCGCCGTCCTCGTGGGCCCGGGCGAACCTGGCCGTGTAGTCGGGGTCGATGATCGCACCGCCGCGGGGCCGGATCTCGGAGGCGTCGGCCGTGCCGATCATGCCGAGGATCTCGATGTCGTCGTAGGTCATGGGGGTTCCTTTCGAGGGAGGGTGGTCAGCCGGCCAGGGCGGGACGCTGCCGCGCACCCGCGCGGACCAGCTCGATGACGCGGCCGTACTTCTTCGCGTCCTCCAGCGGGTCGAAGCCGCGGATGAGGAGCGTGGTGACACCGAGGTCGACGTAGTCGAGGAGCCCCTCGGCGACCTGCTCGTAGGTGCCGACCAGGGAGGTCGAGTTGCCGGCGCCGCCGGTTACCTTGGCCAGGGCGGTCCACAGCCGCTTGTCGTGGACGTCGCCCGACTCGGCGACGGCGACGAGCCGCTGGGACCCGACTGCGTTCTTGCCGAAGCCGCTCAACGGGCCCTTGGTGCCGGCCTTGGCCTGCGCGGCGGCGAGGATCGCCTCGGCCTGCGCCCAGGCCTCGTCCTCCGTCTCGGCCACGATCGGCCGCAGGCTCACCGAGAACCGCGGGTTGCGGCCGTACGGCGCCGCGGCGGCCTGCACCTCGGCGATCCGCTGGCGGATGCCGTCGAGCGGCTCGCCCCAGAAGGCGTAGGCGTCGGCGTGCTTGCCACCGACCCGGATGGCGTCCTCGGAGGCGCCCCCGAAGTAGATCGGGATCCCACCCTTCTCCGGGCGGACCGACGCGTGGGCGCCGGTGACCTTGTAGAACTCGCCCTCGTGGTCGAAGGGGGTCTCCGACTCCCACTCCTGGCGCACCACGGTGAGGAAGTCGTCGGTACGCCGGTAGCGCTCCTCCTTGGTGAGGTAGTCGCCGTCGCGCTGCTGGTCGGTGTCGTCGCCGCCGGTGATCACGTGCATCGCGACCCGGCCGGGGTGGAAGGCGTCGAGGGTGGCGTAGGCGCGGGCGGCGACGGTCGGTGCCCAGAAGCCGGGCCGGTGGGCCAGCAGCACCTTGAGCCTGGTCGTCGCCTCCAGCGTCTGGTCGGCGAGCACGAAGCCGTCGATCGAGGCGGAGGAGTGAGCGATCAGCACCCGGTCGAAGCCGGACGCCTCGTGGGCCTGGGCGAGCTCGGCAGCGAACTCCTTGTTGACCGGCGGGCCGACCGGCACGCCGATCTCGGTGTGGGTGGCCATCCCGAAAGCCCCGGGTGCCGCGTCGGACGTCGTGTCGACGCGCTGGGTGGCGGTGATGCCGATGAACTCGAGGTCGGTCATGCGGACTCCTTGGCGAGGGCGGGTTCCCACTGGCCGGCCACGTAGCAGGCGGCCTCGCGGGAGGGGTTGGAGAGCGGTTCGAGGGGCGGCTGCACGCGGCAGGCGTCGTGAGCGAAGGCGCACCGGGCGGCGAAGACGCAGCCGCCGTCGGCGGTCCAGCCGGCGCGCGCCTCGGTCGGCTCCGCGTCCAGGCGTACGTCGGCCGGGCGGATCGCGTGGTGCCGCTCGACGCTGGGCGCCGAGGCGGTCAGCAGTGCGGTGTAGGGGTGCGCGGGGTTGGCGAGCACGTCCCGGGTCGGCCCCTGCTCGACCAGGCGGCTGCGGTAGAAGACCGCGACCCGGTCGGCGATCCCGGCCAGTGAGGACAGGTCGTGCGCGATGACCACGACGGCCAGGTCGAGGTCGCGGCGCAGCCGGTCGAGCAGGTTGAGGACCAGGTTGCGGTTGGACACGTCGAGCGCGCTCACCGGCTCGTCGCAGAACAGCAGCGCGGGCCGGGTCACGATCGCCCGGGCCAGGGAGACCCGCTGCCGCTGGCCGCCCGAGAGCTGGCGCGGTCGCCGGCCCTTGACCTCGGCCGGGTCGAGGCCGACCTCGCGGAGCGACTCGTCGACCCGGGCGGTGCGCTCGCGTGAGGAGAGGCCACCGGCGATGTCGAGCGGCTCGGCCACGATCCGGGCCACGGTGAGGTCCGGGTCGAGCGAGCGCAGCGGGTCCTGGAAGACCAGCTGCACCTGTCCCCGGCGGCGGAACTCGCGCAGCGCCCGGCCCCGGAGCGCGCCGAGGTCGCGGCCCTCGAACTCGATGGTCCCGGCGGCCGGAGCGACCAGTCCGACGGTGGCGCGGGCCAGCGTGGTCTTGCCGGAGCCGGTCTCGCCGACGATGCCGACGATCTCGCCGCGGCGCACCTCGAGGGTGGCGCCGTGCAGCGCGGCCCCGGTGCCGAGGTGGGTGCCCTGCTTCGGCTTGGCGTAGCTGACCGACAGGTCGGTGACCCGCAGCAGAGGTGCGTTGGGCGCGGTCATGCCGGCACCGCCACCCGGACGCAGCGCGAGGCTCGCTCGGCGTCGACGGACCGCAGCTGGATCGGTCCCTGGACGCACTCGTCGGCGGCGTACCGGCAGCGCGGCGCGAACCGGCAGCCCGGCATCTCCTGGCCCGCGGCCGGCGGCTGGCCCGGGATGGTGTCGAGGGTCCGCCGCGACCAGTCGCCGATGGAGGCGACGCCCATCAGCGCCTGGGTGTAGGGGTGCTGAGGGTCGCCCAGCACCTGCGCCGTGGGGCCGCTCTCGACGATCTGGCCGGCGTACATCACCAGCACCCGGTCGCAGGTCTCCGCGACCACCGCGAGGTCGTGCGTGACGAGCAGCAGGCTGAGCTGGTGGGTACGGCGCAGCCGCTGGAGCAGCTCGAGGATCTCCGCCTGGACGACCGTGTCCAGGGCGGTGGTCGCCTCGTCGGCGATCAGCAGCTCGGGGTTGAGCGAGATCGCGATGGCGATGATGACGCGCTGGAGCATGCCGCCGGACAGCTCGAACGGGTAGCAGTGGTAGACCCGCTCGGCGTCGTGCAGGCCGACCTCGACCAGCAGCTCGAGGGTCCGCTCCCGGGCGGCGCGCTTGCCCAGCCCGCCCCGGACCCGCAGCACCTCGTCGACCTGGTGGCCAACGGTGAGCGAGGGGTTGAGGTAGGAAGCCGGGTCCTGGAACACCGCGGCCACCCGGGTGCCCCGGATCTGGTTCCAGGTGCTGCGGCGAGCCCGGGTCAGCTCGACCTCGTCCGCGCCGGACCCGAGCCGGATCGAGCCGTGGTCGACCTCCCCGGTGCCGGGCAGCAGCCCGAGCACCGAGCGGCAGGTGATGGTCTTGCCGGAGCCGGACTCCCCGACCAGACCGACGGACTCGCCGCGGCCGATCCGGAACGACACGTCGCGCACCGCGAGCAGGTGGTCACCGACGGAGACCTGCAGGTCCTCGACCCGCAGCATCGGTTCAGGCTGCGACACGGCGGTCCTCCTCGGTCGCGATGAGGGCCTCGGGGGCCAGGGGTACGCCGATCGGCGTCTGGTCCCGGCGGCCGACCGCCCGGCGCACGAACCCGCGCCGGCGACGGGCCTCTCCGGCGCTCGCCTCCCGGATGCAGTCGGCCAGGATGTTGAGCGAGCCGACCGTCAGCACCAGCAGGATGCCCGGGAAGAGCGGCGCCCAGGTCTGCTGCTCGAGGAAGCCGAGGTCGGCCGAGAGCATGCCGCCCCAGGTCGGGGTGGGCGGGATGATGCCGAGGCCGAGGAAGGCCAGGGAGGCCACGACCAGGAGCGCCGATCCCATCGCGTGGGCAGCGGCCACGGAGACGTTCGGCAGCACCTTGGACCAGATGTGGGTGCGCAGGGTCCACCAGCGCGACGCGCCCATCAGCTCCGCGGCCTCGACGTACTGCGTGGTCCGCAGCCCGATGGCGACGGCCCGGGTGATCCGGAAGAAGCCGGGGCTGGTGAGCACGCCCACCGCGATCATCGCCTGGTGCAGACCGTTGCCGAGCGTGCCGGCGACCGCGATCGCGAAGACCGTGAACGGCAGGATCATCAGGGTCTCGGTGACGCGGAGCGAGACCCACTCGCCGACCCGGCCCAGCCACACCGACAGCAGTCCGGTCGGTACGCCCAGCGCCAGTCCGACCGCGACCGCCTCGAGTGCGCCGATGACCGAGAGCCGGGTGCCGGCCATCAGCCGGCTGAGCACGTCCCGGCCGACGTAGTCCGTGCCGAGCAGGTGGTGCGCGCTCGGTCCCTGCAGGATCGAGGCGTCCTGGTCCAGCGGGTCGTACGGCGCCAGGTGGCTGCCGAACACGGCCACCAGGGCGATCAGGAAGAGGATCGCCAGGGCGACGCGGGCCACCGGGATCCGGACCAGGTTGCGAAGGGTGTTCACGAGGACATGACTCCCGACTCGAGGTGGCTGCCGGCGTCGTCACGGCGCGTGCTGGCCAGGCGCCGGCACGAAGGCAGGTCGGGCATCTTTCGAGAGTCGGCAACGACGCCAGCGCGTGATCGTGACGGCGTCCGGCGCCGCCTGGAGTCGGGAGTCATGGCCTCACACCTCGGACAGCGCTCGCGCGCCGGGCAGCAGGGTTGAGGAGGACCTGGAGTGCGTTGACGACCAGGCTGCCCACCAGCACGATCACGGCGGTGACGAGCAGGGTGCCGAGCACGACCGGGACGTCGCCACGTTGCGCGGACTGCAGTGCGAGCTGGGCGATGCCGGGCAGGTTGAACAGCTTCTCGGTCATCACCGCGCCCCCGATGATGAGCGGCAGCGCCATTCCGATGACGGCGAGGGTCGGCGAGATGGCGTTGCGGAGCACGTGTCCGAACAGCACCCGCCGTCGGGAGAAGCCGCGCATCTCCGCACCGACCGCGTAGTTCTCGGTCAAGGCTCCGACGAGCGAGGTCCGCAGCTGCCTGGCGATGTTGGCGGCCACCTCGATGCTCAGCGCCAGGGCCGGCAGGATCGAGAACCGCAGCCACTGCGCCGGGTCCGCGTTCAGGGCGACGTACCCGCCGGCCGGCAGCAGCCGCGCCTTGACCGCGAGCAGGACGATCAGCCCGATCCCGATCACGAACGGCGGCAGCGTGGCGACCAAGGAGCAGACCACCGTGACCGCGCGGTCGACGATCCCGCCGGCCCGCAGCGCCGCCACGACCCCGGCGCCCGTGCCGAGCACGATGGCCAGGACCAGCGCCAGTAGGGCGATCGAGAGGTCGACCGGCAGCGCCTGCCTGATCGAGTCCGAGACCGGCACCGTGGTGAACCACGACCGGCCGAGGTCCCCGTGTAGAGCGCCGCCCAGCCAGGTGAAGTAGCGAGGCACCAGCGGCTCGTCCAGCCCGAACTGGTGGTTCATCGTGGCGATGTCCTGTGGGGTCGCGGTCTCGCCGAGCACGGCCGCCGCCGGGTTGCTCTTGCTGAGCGCGCCCAGCCCGAAGGTGATCACCGACGCGAGGAACAGCACCGTGGTGGTGGTGAGCAACAGCCGGCCCAGCGGCCCCAGCCTCGCCACGAGGTTTGGCGCCGCCCCGCCGCGCCGGGTGCTGGCAGCGGCGGGGACGGCAGTCAGGGTGGTGGCCGACGCCATCAGGCCGGCCCGATCATGCGGAGATGCCCTCGAAGCGGCGCAGGCTCGGGTGCTGCTTCAGCTCCGTGACCGACTTCTGCCGGGCGATGATGTACGGCGCGTTGTAGAGGAAGGTGTTCGGGTAGTTCGTGACCGCGAGCTTGGTCGCCTCCTGCAGCAGCCCCGGGTAGGCGGGGTCGTCGGTCGGCGGTGGCCCGGACCTTGCCCAGCTGCACACCGAGCTCCGCGTTGTCCGCGCGGCTCGGGTTCATCAGCCCGGTGCTGCTGAACAGCACCTGGAACGCCTGCACCGGCGACTCGCGGCCGGCGAACCCGTCGTAGGCCAGCGCCTTGGAGTGGTCGAGGTAGATGACCTGCGTGAACTGGGTGGACGGGATCGTCTCGATCTCGAGGTCGATGCCGATCTCCTTCAGCTGGGCCTGGATCTGCTCCACCGCGGCCGGCGGCGGCGCCGAGGTGGAGAACGTCCCCTTGACCCCGTCCTTCAGGCCGGCGTCCGCCAGCACCTGCTTGGCCTTGTCCGGGTCGTAGGCGTAGAGCGTGTCGAGCTCGTCGTTGTGGCCGACGTACCCCTTCGGGAACGGTTGGTAGTTGACGTCGCCGACCCCGAAGTTCGAGGTCTTCTTGATCGCCTCACGGTCGATCCCGTAGTGCAGCGCCTCGACCACCGCCGGGTTGTCGAACGGCGCCATCGTGGTGTTCACGTCGAGCACCGAGACGAACATCGAGTCCAGGACCTGGACCTCGAGCCCGGCCGACTTGGCCGCCTCGATGTTCGAGGCGGTGAGCCGGACGACGTTGTACTGGCCGGAGGCGGCCGAGGCCACCGCGGTGGCGGGGTCGGGCGCCGGGTAGAGCTTGAACCCGGCGACCTTGATCTGGTCGGCGAGGTAGAAGAACTTGTTCTTGTCCATCTCGGCGTGGTCGTTCTGGGTGTACGACGTCACCGTGAACGGCCCGGAGCCGGCGGGCTTGGTGGCCAGCGAGTCGGGATCCTTCTCGAAGACCGCCGGGTTGACGACCATGCCGGTCTTGCCTGCGAAGAGCAGCGGGTACTGGTAGTTGACGCCCGTGAGCGTGACCACGACATCGAGGTCGCCGTCGGCCGTCACGTCCTTGATGTCGATCATCTGCGGGGCGATCAGCGACCCGTCCTGGGTGCGGCCCCGGTTGATCGACTTGGCCACCGCGTCGGCGTTGAGCGGCGAGCCGTCGGAGAACTTCAGCCCGGAGCGGAGGGTGAAGGTGACCGCGTCGCCCTTGTCGTTGTACTTCCAGGTCTCCGCCAGCCAGCCGACCGCGTTGCCGTTGTCGTCGAGCGCGGTGAGCGCGTCGTAGGTCAGCGCCAGCATCTGCACGTCGGAGCCGGCGGACGAGGTGACCGGGTCCCACGTGGTCGGCAGCTGCCAGGCCCAGGTGATGGTGCCGGATCCTCCGGAGGCGCCGGCCGCTCCCCCGGCCCCGGTCGTCGTGGTCCCACCGCAGGCGTCCAGGGCGAAGATGGCGCCGGCGCCCAGGCCGATGCCGAGGAGGCCACGGCGGCTGAGGGCGAGCGGCGTGCTGGAGTCGGAACGCTGGGTGCGGATGCGGGCGGCGCGGGGCATGGGATACCTCGTGTCTCTCGGGTTCTCGGTGTTCTCGGGTTCTCGGGTTCTCGGGGTGCTCGGTGCGGGGTCAGGACGTGGCGGCGTACCGGTTCTCGGGGACGGGTAGCCCGAGGTGGCTGCGGAGCGTCTCGCCCTCGTAGTCGCGGCGGAACACCCCGCGCTCCTGGAGGACCGGCACGAGCTCGTCGACGATGCGGCGGAAGTTGGCCGGGTGGTCGACGCCGACGTTGAAACCGTCGCAGGCGCGGGCCTCCCACCACTCGACGAGCTTGTCCGCGACGGTCTCGGCGGTGCCGACGAACTCGCTCTTGCGGAACTGGCGGGTGGCTTCGACGGCCTGGCGCAGGGTCCAGCCGTTGTCGGTGGCGCGCTGGGTGATCCGCTGCGCCTGGGTGTAGAACGAGCGTTCGCCGTACTTCAGCGCCTCGGCCGGGAACGGCGCGTCGAGGTCGTACTGCGTGAAGTCGTGCCAGCCGAACGCCCGGCCGAACTCCCCGAGCGCTGCCTGGAAGCTGTGGTCGCGCTCGTTGTTGGCCGCCTCGATCTCGCGGGCCTCCTCGTCGGTGTCGCCGAGCACGATCTTGACGCCGGGCATGACCACGAGGTGGTCGGGGTTGCGCCCGAACCTCTCCCGGGCGCGCCCCTTGATGTCGTTGTAGAACGCCTGGCCGCTCGGGATGTCCGGCGCGTGGGTGAAGATGCCCTCCCCCACGCTGGCCCCGAGGTCGCGGCCCTGGTCGGAGTCGCCGGCCTGGAAGATCACCGGGTGGCCCTGCTGGGAGCGCACCAGGTTGAGCGGGCCGCGGACCTTGAAGTACTCGCCCTCGTGGTCGAGCACGTGCTGCTTGCTCCGGTCGAGGAAGACGCCGCTCTCGCGGTCGCGCACGAACGCGTCGTCCTCGTAGGAGTCCCACAGCGCCCTGGCCAGCTCGACGTACTCCTGGGCCCGGCCGTAGCGGGTGTCGTAGTCGTAGTGCTCGTCCAGCCCGTAGTTGCCGGCGGTGCCGGCATCACCGGTGGTGACGACGTTCCAGCCGGCGCGGCCGCGGCTGATCAGGTCGAGGCTGCCGAGCCTGCGCACGAGGTTGAAGGGGCTGTTGAAGCTGGTGGTCGCAGTGCCGACCAGCCCGATGCGGCTCGTCTGGGTGGCCAGCGCGCTCAGGAGGGTGAGCGGCTCGAGCCGGTTGAGGTAGTGGGGCGGCGAGTACGGCGTGATGAACTGGCTGTCGACGATGAAGACCAGGTCGAACCGGCCGCGCTCCGCCAGCTGGGCGGTCTCGACGAACCAGTCGATGTTCACGCTGGCATCGCCCGGGATCTCAGGGTCGAGCCAGAGGGTGTGGCTGCCCGGGCCACCGGTGCCGTAGGGCACCGCGCCCAGGTGGAGCTGCCGCCTCGAGGTCATCCGCTCGTCTCTCTCGTCGTTCCCGCTAATGTCCACCAACTTACAAGACTTTAGGTGCAGAACTCCAACGCGCGGATGTGATGTCGGCCCATCAGCGCGGGTGATCGATAAGTCCACTAAACTGATCTACATGGGTGCAGTTCTGGACATCGCTCCATTGCGGAGCCTGCTCGCGGTGGCGGACTGCGGCGGCTTCCAGCGCGCGGCCTCGACCCTCCACCTGAGCCAGGGGGCGGTGAGTGCGCACGTACGCCGCCTGGAGGCGGCGGTGGGCCGGCCGCTGGTGGAGCGCCACGGCCGCGGGTCGCGGTTCACCCCGGCGGGCGAGCAGCTCCTGGGGCAGGCCCGGCGGATCCTGGCCCTGCACGACGAGACGCTGCGCGCCTTCGACGTCGAGACCGAGGAGACCCTGACGGTCGGCTGCACGGAGCACGCGGCGGCCCAGCTGCTCCCGTCCCTCTCGGCGGCGCTGGAGCTGGCCGCCCCCGGCTTCGGCTTCCGGTTCCGGATCGACCGCGGCTACCGGCTGCGCGAGGGTCTCGCCACCGGGCGGGTCGACCTCGCGCTGCTGCTCGACGTCAAGGACCCCCACGCGGTCCCGGTGGGCGAGCTGACGCTGACGTGGTACTCGGCTCCGACCTGGTCACTGCCGGCCCCGCCGGAGCCGGTCCCCGTGGTCGCGTTCGACAGCCCGTGCGCCCTGCGGACCCGCGCGCTGGAGACGCTCTCGGGGCACGGCATCCCGGCCGTGGTCGGCGCCGAGGCGATGCAGCTGGCCGGCGTGCAGGCCGCGGTCGGCGCCGGGCTCGGCGTGGCCCTCATGGCCACTCTCGGCCAGACGCCGGACGGACTGGTGCCGCGGCCCGACCTGCCGACGCCGGAGCCGCTCCAGCTCTACGTCTGCGCGCGCCGCGGGCTGGCGGACTCGATCGTGGACCGCGCCGCGTCCGTCGTGCGCCCGCTGCTGGGGTCGGCGCTGGTGACCGCCTCGTAGTCCCCTGGGTCAGGATGGCCCCATGGCCCGGGCACAGCGGTTCGACCACGTCGGCATCACCGTGAACGACCTCGCGGAGGCCCAGGCGTTCTTCGTCGCCCTGGGGCTCGAGCCCGACGGGGATCCGCAGGTCGTCGAGGGCCACTTCGTGAGCACGGTCGTCGGCATGGACGACGTCCGGGTCGAGGTGGTGATGCTGCAGGTGCCCGGCGCCACCACCAAGCTCGAGCTGTCGACGTTCCTGCGCGAGGAGCAGCAGCTGCCGGCGCAGGCGCTCCCCGCCAACGAGCCGGGGCTGCGCAACGTCTGCTTCGAGGTCGACGACCTCGGGGCCGTGGTCGACCGGGTGACCGCGGCCGGCTACGAGCTGGTCGGCGGCGTGGCCGAGTGGGAGGACACCTACCGGATGTGCTACGTCCGCGGCCCCGAAGGAGTCATCGTCTCGCTGGCCGAGTTCATCGGCTGACCAGCGCGCTCAGATCGGGCGGAGCTCGTCGGCGTACGACAGCGAGACCCGCTTGAGCGTGCCGTCGTCGTCGATCCGGTACTGGCCCATCCGCCACAGCGGAGGGCTGTAGGCGTGCACCGAGATCGACCCCTGCACGGCGCCGTTGAGCCGGTGGATGTGGTCGGGGCCGAACGAGAACGACGTCCCGGCTCCGACCCGGCGCTCGCGGGCGCCGTGGGTGAGCGTGAGGTTGTTCTCGACCAGCTCGCCCGAGACGACCGACACCGCGCCGGAGGACACGTCGTGGTCGTGCCAGCCCGTGTCGTTCTCGGGGGTCCAGCACAGCAGCCACACGTCGACGTGGTGGTCGCGGTGGAGGGAGGCGTAGACCCGCTCCTCGGAGTCGAAGGCCACGTGGTGCGCCCACTCCTCGGGGTGGGCGGCGACGTGGTTCGTCAGGGCCTCCAGCTCGGCGGCGTCGAGGTCGCGGTCGCTCGGCACTCCGGCCCCGTCGACCCAGCTCAGCTCGCGAACGGCCATGTCTGCTCTCCTGCTCGTGTCCCGCCCAGGAGCCGGGCGGGGTTGGTGACGCGGACCGCGTGGGTGGCGGCCTCGCCGAACAGCTCGGTCAGCGGCGCGGCGTAGGGCCGGTCCGACCCGAGCACCAGCGCGTCGATGCCGAGCACGCGGACCACGGCGTCCAGCGCCCGCGGGCCGTAGCCGGAGGAGTCGACGTACAGCCCCGGGTCGACCGGCTCCGGCCGGCCGCCGCGGATGGCGTGGCGCTCGTGGTGGACCGGCGCCAGCCCGGCGGCGGCGACGAACACCACCCGCAGTCGCGGGAAGAGGGCGCGGCCGGCCACCGCGTGCCAGCCCCACCAGGCCGCGGTGAGCTGGGCGGTGTAGCCGACCACCGCCGGCCACCAGCCGGGCAGGTCGCGGTCGAACGGCGCACACGGGACCGGGCCGGGGTGGACGAGGACCGGTACGCCGGCCGCCTCGGCCACGGCGAGCACCGGCGCCGCCCGCTCCCAGGCGGAGGGCGTGAGGAGCTGGGTGGCGGGCAGCTGGAGACCGACGAAGCGAGGTTCGCCGAGCAGCCCGCGCAGCCCTTCGAGGTCGGGGTCCGTCGCGGGGACCGACGCCCACGCTCGGAAGTGGCCGGGCAGGTCGCCGACGCCGCGGTGCCAGGCCCTGATCAGCGGGGCGGCGTCGCGACGGGGCAGGGCCTCGATGCCGAGCGGCGCGGAGAGGCTCACGCAGGCCAGGCCAGTGCCGTCGTCGGCGTCGACCGCGGCTCGGGCCTCCGGGTCGTGTGCTGCGGGGTCGACCTCGTACGGCGGCTCGCCGTCGGTGTGCAGGGTCCAGCCGCGCAGGTACGGCGGCCGGGTGCGCGCCCGGAGCCGGTCGACCAGCTCGGCCGGCCACAGGTGCTGGTGGACGTCGATCGCGTCGCCGTGCATGTGCCCTCCTGTCAAAGTCATGTGTCTTACTCGACTTTATGGAGTATTAGAGCACAGGCGACCGGCTCAGGAGGGGAACTCGCCGGATCCGAGGCTGAGCAGGGCCAGGCCCGCTCGCACCGGCCGGCGGCGTACGGCGCGGGCCAGGCTGGTGTCGCCGCGAGTGATCCGGGCGAACTGCCGCCAGCCCACCGAGGTCGACCTGATCAGCTCGTGGAAGGCCCGGGGGCGGTTCTCGAAGGCACGTAGGCAGCGTTCGCCGGCGGCCATCTCGGGCAGGAGGTCGACGGAGAGGGAGGCTCGGTAGCGCTCGACCGCTCCGTCCGGTCCGGCCGAGGCGGCGGCGCCGGCCAGGGCTCCCGAGCGGGTGGCGAACGAGATGCCCTCGCGGGTCCACGGCTCCAGGAGCCCGGCGGCGTCGCCGGCCAGGAGCACCCGGCCCCGGCCGAGGGGCGAGCCGGTGGTGCGGCAGCGGGTGAGGTGGCCGGAGTCGTGCACCACGCGGAGCCGGTCCAGGCCGACCCAGCGCACGAAGTCGTGCAGGTAGCGCCGGGTCGCGTCGCCGGCACCACGAGCCGCGATGACGCCGACGGTGAGGGTGTCGCCCTTGGGGAAGACCCAGGCGTAGGACCCGGGGATCGGTCCCCAGTCGAGATGGACCCGGTCCGTCCACCGGTCGGCCAGTGGCCCGGCGTCGAGCTCGAGCTCCAGCCCGAGGTCGACGTGCGCGAGGCGGACCCCGACGTCGTGGGCCAGCCGGCTCGACGTGCCGTCCGCGGCGATCACGACCTGCGCCCGCAGCGGCCCCTCGCTGGTCTCGACGACGTCATCGTCGACCGACAGGACCCGGCACGGCACCCGCAGCTCGGCCCCGGCGTCGGTCGCCTGCCGCAGGAGCCACGCATCCAGCTCGGCGCGGGTGACCATCTGCAGGCAGGGCTCGTCGACGGTGCGGGTACGCCGCCGGCGTCCGGCCAGCGACAGGGACACCCGGGTGATCGACGCCCGCACCGGCGGCCGGCCGGGCAGGGCGGCGAGGGACGGGCCGATCAGGCCGCCGCCGCAGGTCTTGTACCGCGGGAACGCCGCCCGGTCGAGGACGACGACCCGAGCCCCGGCCGCGGCGGCCGCCCGGGCCGCCGACGAACCCGCCGGCCCGGCCCCGACCACCGCGACGTCGTACTCCTCCACAGCACGCGACGCTAGACGACGCCGACCCGCCCGTACTGAACAGGCGGGTCAGCGGCGAGGAGCCTCAGACGGCCGCCATCACGGGAACGGTGGTGGCGCCCTTGGCCGCGGCGAGCCAGACCCTGGCGCCCTCCTCGATCCCGAGGTTGCGGGCCAGCGTGCGAGTCATCGTGACGAGCACGTCGGTGCCCTCCTCGGTGGCGACCGTGACGCGCACCTCGAAGCCGACCCGGAGGATGCGCGCGACGGTGCCGGAGATGGCGCCGAGCGTGCCCGGAGTCATGGAGACCTCGATGTCGTGCGGGCGCACGGTCTGCCGGCCCAGGTCGGTGGTCTCGCCGAGGAACCTCATGACGAAGTCGTTGGCCGGCTTGTCGTAGAGGTCGTCGGGGCTGCCGACCTGCTCGACGCGGCCCTCGTTGATCACCACGATCTCGTCGGCGACCTCGAGGGCCTCCTCCTGGTCGTGGGTCACGAAGATCGTCGTGGTGTGCACCTCGTCGTGCAGCCGGCGCAGCCAGTCGCGGAGCTCCTTGCGGACCTTGGCGTCGAGCGCGCCGAACGGCTCGTCGAGGAGCAGCACGGTCGGCTCCACCGCGAGCGCACGCGCCAGGGCCATCCGCTGGCGCTGGCCGCCCGAGAGCTGGGAGGGCATCCGGTCGCGGAACTGCGAGAGGTGCACCAGCTCCAGCAGCTCGGCGACCCGCTTGTCGATCTCGGCCTTGGGCCGCTTGCGGATCTCGAGGCCGAAGGCGACGTTCTTGGCCACCGACATGTGCTTGAAGACCGCATAGTGCTGGAAGACGAAGCCCACGTTGCGCTTGCGCGCCGGCAGGTTCGTGGCCTCCCGGCCCTCGATGGTCACGGTGCCCGTGTCGGCATGGTCGAGCCCGGCGATGACCCTCAGCAGCGTGGACTTCCCTCCACCGGACGGGCCCAGCAGGGCGGTCAGCTGCCCAGTAGGCAGCGAGACCGAGACGTTGTCGAGGGCGACGAAGTCGCCGAACGTCTTGGTGACGCCGGAGACGTCGATGCTCATTGGTCTTCCTCCTTGGGGCGCAGCAGCGCCACCACCACCAGGCAGAGCACCGCGGCGAGCACGAGCAGGAACGAGACGGCGTAGGCCGTCTGCTGCTCGAAGTTCTGGTACTTCTCCTGGACGATCATGGTTCCTGTCTGGGTCTCCCCGATCACGCTGCCGGCGACGATCTTCACCGCGCCGAACTCACCGAGCGAGCGCGCCAGGCTCAGCACGACGCCGTACACGATGGCCCAGCGGATGCCGGGCAGCGTGACCCGCCAGAACGTCTGCAGCGCGTTGGCGCCCAGGCTGTTCGCGGCCTGCTCCTGCTCGATGCCGAGCTCGTCGAGCACCGGCACCACCTCGCGGATCACCAGCGGGAGGGCCACGAACGTGGTGGCCATGATGATCCCCGGCTTGGCGAAGATGACCTGGACGCCGGCGTCCTCGAGCGTCGGCCCGAACCAGCCGAAGTTGCCGTTGTAGACCAGCACCAGGGCGAGCCCCACCACGACGGGCGAGACCGCCAGCGGCAGGTCGATGAACGCGCTGAGCACCCGCTTGCCCGGGAACTCCTTGCGCACCAGCAGCAACGACATGCCGACGCCGAAGACGAGGTTGAGCACCACGGCGATCACCGACACCTCGGCGGTCAGCTTGAGCGCGGCGATGACGTCGGGGTCCTGCAGCGCGACCTTCAGCCCCTCCATGCCGCCGGCGAAGGCCCGCTTGAACACCAGCGCGGTGGGCCAGATCACCAGCATGAACAGGTAGCCGACGACCACCAGCCGCAGCACCCACGTCACGACCGGGTTGCGGTTCCCGACCTGGGTCGATCGACTAGCCACGGCGCGCCAACCTCCTCTGGATCACGTCGAGAACGACGATCGCCACCAGCGCCACCGCGAGCATCACGGTCGCCAGAGCCGCGGCTCCGGCCCGGTTGCCGTTCTCGAGCATCGAGGCCATGCGGTACGACGACACCTCGGTCTTGCTCGGCAGGTTGCCGGAGAGCAGCACGAGCGAGCCGTACTCGCTGATGCCCCGGGCGAAGGACAGCGTCGCGCCCGCGAAGATCGCCGGGGTCAGCGTCGGGAGGATGATCCGGCGGAAGGTCGTGAACCGGCTGGCGCCCAGGGACGCGGCAGCGTCCTCCACGTCGAGCTCCATCTCCTGCAGCACCGGCTGCACCGTGCGCACGATGAACGGGAGCGTCACGAACGCGATGGCCAGGAACACGGCCTTGCGGGTGTTCTCGAAGCCCAGCCCGAGCGGGCCGGTGGTGCCGTAGAGCGCGAGCAGCACCAGGCCGGCCACGATCGTGGGCATCGCGAACGGGATGTCGATGACCAGGTCGAGGAGCTTCTTGCCCCAGAACCGGTCCCGGACCAGCACCCAGGCGATGAGCGTGCCCATCACCATGTTGAGCAGCGTCACCAGCACCGAGACCCCGACAGTGAGCTTGAGCGCAGCGAGCGTGCGGGGGTCGCTGAGCGTGTCCGCGTAGGTCGCCCAGCCGTTCTCGCTCGCCGTGACGACGATCGCCGCCAGCGGGATGAGCACGAGCAGGCTGAACCACAGCATCGCGACTCCGAGCCCGAGGGCGGAGCCGGGTGTCAACGAAGCGGCAGAGGCCGACCGGCGCTTGCGCGCCGGCCGGCCCGCCGTCACAACGGCTGAAGCCATCGGGTTACGAGGACGTCTTGCCGGAGTCGTTGATGATCGAGGTGATGATCCCGAGCGGCTTGCCTTCGGTGCCGTCACCGAAGTACTTGTCGTTCGCCTCGCCCCAGCCGTTGAACGTGTCGGCCATGGTCTGCAGCGTGGCCGGGTCCGGGAACGGGTTGCTCGGGTCGGTCGCACCCTTCACCTCGACGTCGCCCACGTCCACGAGCGGACGGAAGCCGGTCTCGGCGTAGAGCTTCTGGCCCTCCTTCGACTCGGTGAAGTCGATGAAGTCCTGGGCCGCCTTCGGAGCGTCCTTGGTGGCCGCGCACGGGGTCTCGATCAGCAGCGAGCTGTCCGGGATGACGTACTCGAAGTCGGCGCCGCCCTGGATGGCCTGGATCGCCTCGTTCTCGTAGGAGAGCAGGACGTCACCGGTGCCGCTGGTGAACGCCGTGGTGGCGTCGCGGCCGCTGCCGGGGAAGGTCGCCACGTTGGCCACGAGGTCTGAGATGTAGGACTGCGCGTCGGCGTCCGAGCCGCCGCCGGCCAGCACCGAGCCGTAGGCCGCGAGCAGGTTCCACTTGGCCGAGCCGGACGAGCCCGGGTCGGGAGTCACGACGGAGACGCCGTCCTTGGTCAGGTCGGACCAGGAGTGGATGTCCTTGGGGTTCCCGGGCCGGACCACGAAGACCACGATCGAGTCAGCGCAGATGCCCTTGGTCGGACCGGTGTTCCAGTCCTCCGCGACCTGCCCCGACTTCACCAGCCGGGTCATGTCGGGCTCGAGGGAGAAGTGCACGATGTCGGCCTTCTGGCCGGCCTCCACGGCCCGGCTCTGGTCGCCGCTGGCGCCGTACGAGCCCTTGATCTCCACGTCCTTGCCGGCACTGGTGTCCTTGAAGGCGTCGATGACCCCGGCGTCCGCCTTCTGCAGCACCGAGTAACCGACCAGGTTGAGCGTGTCGCCCTCGTCCCCTGAGGACGAACCGCCGCACGCCGTTGCCGTCAAGGCCAGCACCCCGGTGGCGGTAGCTGCCACCGCGGCCTTGATCGTCTTGTTCATCGAGTTCCCTTTCACCGCCGCTCCCGAACGCGGCGTTGCTCAGTAATTACGAGCAGACTACTCGACTTAGGTGCCTTGGTGGCAAATGCCCACGCCGTGGCGCGCGTCACGCATCCACGGGCAGAGACGAGTGGGGCCGGGACGGCCTTCGGACTAGGCTGGGGCGGGTGCGTCGAGTGCCCCTGACGGAGAAAAGTGGAACGCGTCCCGTGTTGACATACCGTGGGTACGATCGAGGGCCGAGGCACCACCGCGCCACCCCAGAAACGTCAGCCAGCACGCCTCGTCAGCGCGTGGCTGGGAGCAGCACCGAGGAAGTGTGACCACCACCGTGCCCAAGCAGGTCAAGCAGGTAGATCGGGTCATCATCCGGTTCGCGGGGGACTCCGGCGACGGGATGCAGCTGACCGGCGACCGGTTCACCCAGGAGTCCGCGGCGTTCGGCAACGATCTGGTGACGTTGCCGAACTTCCCGGCCGAGATCCGGGCCCCGCAGGGGACGCTGCCCGGCGTCTCGTCGTTCCAGGTGCACTTCGCCGACCACGACATCCTCACCGCCGGCGACGCGCCCGACGTGCTGGTGGCGATGAACCCGGCCGCGCTGAAGGCGAACCTCGGCGACCTGCCCAAGGGTGCCGCGATCATCGTCGACAGCCACGACTTCTCCGACCGCAACCTGACCAAGGCCGGCTACACGTCAAACCCGCTCGACACCCTGGACGACCCCAACGGTCAGCTGGGCGAGTTCGTCGTGCACCCGCTCGACCTGACCGGGATGACGGTCGAGGCGGTCAAGCAGTTCGGACTCTCCCGCAAGGACGCCGCCCGCGCGAAGAACATGTTCGCCCTGGGGCTGCTCTCGTGGATGTACGGCCGGCCCACCGAGACCACGATCACCTTCCTGGAGAAGCGGTTCGCAAGGGTTCCTGACATCCGCGACGCCAACATCGCGGCGTTCAGGGCGGGCTGGAACTTCGGCGAGACCACCGAGACGTTCGTGGTCCAGTACGAAGTGAAGCCGGCCCCGATGGCGCCCGGCACCTACCGCAACATCAGCGGCAACCTGGCGCTGGCCTACGGCCTGGTGGCCGGCGGCGTCCAGTCGGGGCTCGAGCTCGTGCTCGGCACCTACCCGATCACCCCGGCCTCCGACATCCTCCACGAGCTGTCCAAGCACAAGGCGTTCGGCGTCACGACCTTCCAGGCCGAGGACGAGATCGCGGGCATCGGCGCGGCCATCGGGGCGTCGTTCTCCGGCAGGCTCGGGATCACGTCGACGTCGGGCCCGGGCATCGCGCTGAAGTCCGAGGCGATCGGGCTGGCGGTGATGACGGAGCTGCCGCTGGTGGTCATCGACGTCCAGCGCGGCGGACCGTCCACGGGGCTGCCCACCAAGACCGAGCAGGCCGACCTGCTCCAGGCGATGTTCGGCCGCAACGGCGAGGCGCCGGTGCCGATCGTGGCGCCGCAGTCCCCGGGCGACTGCTTCGACGCCGCTCTCGAGGCAATCCGGATCGCGGTCACCTATCGCACCCCGGTGATGCTGCTCTCCGACGGCTACCTCGCCAATGGGTCCGAGCCGTGGCGGGTCCCCGAGGTCGACGACCTGCCGACCATCGACCCTGCTTTCGCCACCGAGAAGAACCACCAGCCGTCCGGAGCCGAGGACGCCCAGTCGGCGGCGGAGTTCTGGCCCTACCTCCGCGACGAGGAGACGCTGGCGCGGCCGTGGGCGATCCCCGGCACGCCCGGACTCGAGCACCGCATCGGCGGCCTCGAGAAGGGCGATGGGCACGGCAACATCTCCTACGACCCGGCCAACCACGACCTGATGGTCCGCACCCGCCAGGCCAAGGTCGACCGGATCGCCGACTCCCTGCCGCCGCTCCAGGTCGACGACCCGGCCGGCCCGGGCGGGGAGACCGCGAAGGTGCTGGTGATCGGGTGGGGGTCGACGTACGGGCCGATCGGCGCCGGCGTACGACGGGTCCGCAACGCGGGCTACCAGGTCGCGCAGGTGCACCTGCGGCACCTCAACCCGTTCCCCAAGGACCTCGGCGAGATCCTCCAGCGCTACGACAAGGTGCTGGTGCCGGAGATGAACCTCGGCCAGCTGGCGCTGCTGCTGCGCGGCAAGTACCTCGTCGACGCGATCGGCTACAACCACGTCCGCGGGCTGCCCCTGAAGGCGGCGGAGCTGGCGCAGGCGATCGGCCACCTGGTCGCCGAGGCGGAGGGCATCGACGTGGACCTCGGCGTGCACGGCCTGACCACACCCCAGGAGGTGTCCCGATGAGCTCCCCGCACACGACAGACATCGGACTGCCCGGCATGCGTTCCGGCATCGAGGGCGTGCCGACGTTCGAGGGCCCCGACGGACAGGGCCAGAACGCCAAGGAGTACACCTCCGACCAGGAGGTGCGCTGGTGCCCGGGCTGCGGGGACTACGCCGTGCTCAAGGCCGTGCAGTCGTTCCTGCCCCAGCTGGGGCTGCGCCGGGAGAACATCGTCTTCGTCTCCGGCATCGGCTGCTCGTCGCGGTTCCCCTACTACCTCGACACCTACGGCATGCACTCGATCCACGGCCGGGCGCCGTCGATCGCGACGGGCATCGCCACGGCTCGCGAGGACCTTTCGGTGTGGGTGGTCACCGGTGACGGCGACGCCCTCTCCATCGGCGGCAACCACCTGATCCACGCGCTGCGCCGCAACGTGAACATGACGATCCTGCTGTTCAACAACCGGATCTACGGGCTCACCAAGGGCCAGTACTCCCCCACCTCCGAGCCCGGGAAGATCACCAAGTCCACGCCGATGGGCTCGGTCGACCACCCGTTCAACCCGGTCTCGCTGGCCCTGGGCGCCGAGGGCAGCTTCGTGGCCCGCACCATCGACTCCGACCGCAAGCACCTCACCTCGGTGCTGTCCGCGGCCGCCGCGCACCGCGGCACCTCGCTGGTCGAGATCTACCAGAACTGCCCGATCTTCAACGACGGCGCCTTCGACGCCATCAAGAGCAACGACACGAAGGCCGACGCCATCATCCCGCTCGAGGACGGCCAGCCGATCCGGTTCGGAGCCCCCGACTCATCCGGCCAGGGCACCAAGGGCATCGTCCGCGACACCCAGACCGGTGGCGTCAAGGTCGCGCTCGTGGCCGACGTGGGCGAGGACGCGCTCATCGTGCACGACGCGCACAACCCCGACCCGACCACCGCCTTCGCGATCTCGCGGCTGACCGACGCCGGCTACCTCCACCAGGCACCTATCGGCATCTTCCGCCAGGTCGAGCGGCCGACGTACGACGACCAGGCCCGCGCCCAGGTCGCCACGGCCCGCGAGGCGGTCAGCGGCACGCCGACCGAGCGGCTCGCCGCGCTGATCGGCGGCGGCGACACCTGGACCGTCGTCTGAGGATCCGCGGGCGACGCCCGCACCACCGAGTTGGTGCGGGCGTCGACGGCGGGCGGTCAGCCCGTCACCTGCTGACGATGCAGCCCACCGCGACGATGTGCTGGCTGGTGGTCGCCGTCGCCGGGGCGAGCACGCGGTAGCACGTGCGGGTGTGCTTGTACTGGTAGACGCGGGTGCGGAACTTGCCGGTGTGCTTGTTCACGTTGAGCTTGCGGTAGAAGACGAACCTCCCACCGTTGGCGTTGCGGAAGATGCCGACCTTGGTCACTCCCGCCACGCCGTAGATGATGAAGTGGTCGTTGCCGGCCTCCACCATGGTGGCCCGCAGTGGAGTGAGCCCCTTGGCGGCGTGTGCGACCGGGATCGGACGCATCGCCTCGGAGGGCGAGGCCAGGGCGGCGGACAAAGTGAGGGCCATCAGGAGGCCCATCAGGAGTGCGACGGTGCGACTGAGGCGCATGCTGCTTTCCTCTCGAAGACGATGCTCGGGTCTGTCGGCGCGACATTAACGCGGCGACGACCCCGCTCGGCACCACCCGATCTGACTACATGCCGACGGCCCCACACGTGCTACGTGTGGGGCCGTCCGAGGCTCGGGTGGGTCAGCTGCTGGTGATGCAGCCGATGACCGGCGAGGTCGTCTTCTTGTACGTCGCGGTGCCCGGGACCTGGACCTTGAAGCAGGTCTTCTTGCGGCCGACCTCGGCGATCGAGGTGTGGAACTTGCCGCTCGACTTGGTCTTGGTCTTCTTGTAGACCTTGTAGGGGCCGCCGCCGACGTTCCGGAGGACCTTGATCTTGCCCTTGGGGAAGGTCGCGACCTTTCCCTTGATGTAGAAGTGGTTGGTGTGGCCCTTCTCGCCACCACCGAGGCCGGTGATCTGGTGCTTCGGCTTGCCCGCCGCGTCTGCGGGCGAGACGAGGGACTGACCGAGCGAGACGGTCAGGATCAGGGCCACGAGGGCTCCGAGGATTCGAGCGAGGCGCATGTCTTGTTCTCCCAATGACGAGGTCGGGTCTGTGCATTTCGACCCTACCCATCCCTCGCTCGGGACGTCGAAACGCGCCCCCTACGCTGGCGCAGTGACGGACCACCGCCGAGGCTTGCTCCTCGGGGTCACGGCCTACGTCCTGTGGGGTGGCTTCCCCCTCTACTGGCCGCACCTGGAGCCGGCCGGCGCCCTCGAGATCCTTGCGCACCGGGTGCTGTGGTCGCTGCTCACGATGGGGCTGCTGGTGCTCTTGCTGCGACGCAGGGCACAGTTCCGGGCACTCTTCTCGCACCGGCGGACCTTCCTGCTGCTGGCCGCGGCGGCGTTCACGATCACCTTCAACTGGGCGACGTACATCTGGGGCGTCAACAACGGCAAGGTCGTCGAGACCTCCCTCGGCTACTTCATCAACCCGCTGGTCACGGTGCTCATGGGGGTCTTCATCCTGGGCGAGCAGCTGCGGCCGTTGCAGTGGCTGGCGATGGGCTTCGCCGGGCTGGCCGTGGTGGTGCTGACCCTCGACTACGGCCGGCTGCCCTGGGTGGCACTCGTGCTGGCGTTCTCGTTCGGCAGCTACGGGCTGGCCAAGAAGTCCGCCAACGTCGAGGCGGTCGAGTCGCTCACGCTCGAGACGACCCTGATCGCGCCGTTCGCGGCGGTCTACCTCGTCTGGCTGACCGCGCACGGCAACTCCCACTTCACCTCGGAGGGGACCGGCCACGCGCTCCTGCTGAGCACCACCGGCCTGGTGACCGCCGTACCGCTGATCTGCTTCGGCGCCGCAGCGATCCGGGTCTCGATGGTGAGCCTCGGGCTGCTGCAGTACCTCGCGCCGATCATCCAGTTCGCGCTGGGCGTCCTCTACTTCCACGAGGCCATGCCGGCGGGCCGGTGGGTCGGCTTCGTGATGGTGTGGGTCGCGCTGGTCATGTTCACGTTCGAGGCCAACGCGCACCGGCGGCGGCAGCTGCGGCTGACCGCGATCGCGTCGGCGGCCTGAGCCCGACGGCGAACGGGCCGTTCAGCCCCCTGGGCACTCGTGGGAGTCGCCCCCCGAGTAGCACCTCGGCCCGGTGTACGCCGGCGGCGGTGGCTCGGGCTCGTCCCCGACCGGTCCGGCGGACGTGACCGCGAAGAGCACCGCCGCCGCAAGTCCCGTCACAGCCACGAGTGCGTGCCAGGCCCACGCCGTCCGCGCACCACGCCGCGCGGCGCCCACCCACGACGCGATCAGGCTCACGGCCAGAAGGCCCACGATGTACCAGTAGTGCCGCACCTCCTGGTCGTCGATGACGACGGGATCGCCGAAGAACGTCAGGTGGGCGCCGAACCAGTTCAGGGCCAGCGCCACGATCGTCACGACCGCCGCCGTCGAGGCCAGTCCCTCGAGCACGCCACCCCGGGAACGTCGTGCGTAGGGTGCGAGGTCGGCGTGCTCGGTGTCGGTGCTGGCCACCCGTCCATCCTTCTGGCTGCCTGCGCTCCACACCTGAGTACGCGGGCCTGCTTGTCGGCGCCGCATCACCACCGAGCGGTCAGCCAGCAACCTTCAGCTCGACCGCGTGGCCACCACGTCGGCGAACGCCTCGAGCGCGGCCCGGACCGGTCCGTCGGGCAGCACCGACAGCAGTGCCTTGGCCTCGGAGGCCCGCTCGACGACGTAGGCCCGAGCCTGGTCCATGGCCCGGTGGGCCCGCAGCAGCGACAGCGCCTCGGCGTGCCGGTCGTCGTCAGTCAGTGCCCCGGCGAGCAGGTCCAGGAGCCGGGCATCGGCCGGGTCGGTGGACGAGGCGGCCATCAGGACGGGCAGGGTCGGGACGCCCTCGCGGAGGTCGGTGCCCGGCGTCTTGCCCGACTCCACGGAGTCGGAGGCGATGTCGATGATGTCGTCGGAGAGCTGGAAGGCCGAGCCGACGATCTCGCCGTACGCCGCCAGTGCCTCCTCGACCTCCGTCGAGGCGCCGCCGAAGCGCGCACCGTAGCGAGCGGAGGTGGCGATGAGCGAGCCGGTCTTGCCGGCGACGACCTCCAGGTAGTGCGAGATCGGGTCTTCGTCGGGGCCGGGCTGGACGGTCTCGAGGATCTGGCCCTCGACCAGCCGGGAGAAGGTCTCCGCCTGGATGCGGACCGCGTCGGGGCCCAGCAGCGCGGTGAGCTCGGAGGACCTCGCGAACAGGAAGTCGCCGGTCAGGATCGCGACGTGGTTGTCCCAGCGCGCGTTGGCCGACTCCGAGCCGCGGCGCAGCTCGGCCTCGTCCATCACGTCGTCGTGGTAGAGCGAGCCGAGGTGGGTGATCTCGACGACGCAGGCGGCGGTGACGACCTCGTCGGCGTCCGGCTGGTCACCGGCCTCGGCGGCCAACAGCACGAGCAGCGGGCGGAACCGCTTGCCGCCGGCGTCCATCAGGTGGAGGGCCGCCTCGGTGACGAACGGGAACCGACTCTGGACATGGCCGTACAGCGCCTTCTCGACCTCGTCCAGGCGAGCGCGCAGCCGCGCCTCGAGCTCGGGGTCGGTGACGGGCAGCGCCAGGCCCTGGGGCTGGGCCGCCGGTCCGTCGGTGGGGCTCACCTGACGAATGATCCCGCATTCCCGGCCAGGTCGAGCACCGGCCCGGGTACGACGCCGAGCAGCAGCGTCACCGCGACGCACACCGCGATGGTGGCCGAGGTGAGCAGCGACGGCCTGGTCACCGCGGCCGGCGAGTCGGACGGGTCGGCGAAGAACATCAGCAGGATGACCCGGACGTAGAAGAACACCGAGATCACCGACGCCACGATCGCCGCCACCACCACCGGCCACGCGCCCGCCGAGAACGCCACCTCGAACACCGCCCACTTGCCCACGAAGCCACCGGTCAGCGGGATGCCGGCCATCGACAGCAGCAGGAAGCCGAACGCTCCCGCGACCAGCGGGGACCGGCTGCCGAGCCCGGCCCACTTCGAGAACGCCGTGGCCTCGCCGCCCGAGTCTCGGACCAGCGTGACGATGGCGAAGGTCCCGACCGTGGCCGGGCCGTACGTCGCGAGGTAGAACAGCACCGCCTGCAGCGAGGTGATCTCGTCGTTGCTGAGCGCCGACGCCGCCTGCACACCGAGCAGTCCGGTGAGCAGGAAGCCGGTGTGCGACACCGAGGAGTAGGCGAGCATCCGCTTCATGTCGGTCTGGACGACCGCCAGGATCGAGCCGACCAGCATGGTGAGGATCGCGATGATCCACAGCATCGGCTGCCAGTCCCAGCGTTCGGCACCGAAGGCGACGTAGAACAGGCGCAGCATTGCACCGAACGCCGCGATCTTGGTGCACGCGGCCATGAACGCCGTCACCGCGGTCGGCGCGCCCTGGTAGACGTCCGGGACCCAGGCCTGGAACGGCACCGCGCCGACCTTGAACAGCAGGCCGACCGCCAGCATGCCCATGCCGATCAGCAGCAGGGCCTGGTTCGAGGTGTCGTTGTGGACGGCCTCGTTGATGTCGGTGAACTGCATCGACCCGGCGAAGCCGTAGATCAGCGCGACGCCGTACAGGAAGAAGCCGGAGGAGAAGGCCCCGAGCAGGAAGTACTTGAGCGCGGCCTCCTGGCTCAGCAGCCTGCGCCGCCGGGCCAGCCCGCACAGCAGGTAGAGGGGCAGCGAGAGCACCTCGAGCGCCACGAACATCGTGAGCAGGTCGTTGGCGGTCGGGAACAGCATCATCCCGCCGACCGCGAACATCAGCAGCGGGTAGACCTCGGTGTGGTCGAGGCCGCGGGTCGAAGCCTCACGCTCGGCCTCGGTGCCGGGCAGCGCCGCGGCCTGGCCGGCGAACGCTGAGACCCCGGCCTCGAGCCGCCGCTCGGCGAACAGGAGCACGCCGCCGATCGCGAACACGAGCACCAGGCCCCAGACGAAGATCGACGGGCCGTCGACGGCCAGCGTGCCCTCGACGGCGAGCTTGCCGCGGGCGACCACGTCACCGCCGGTCTCGAGCTTGCTGAGGTCGGTGCCGACGTAGACCGAGCCGGCCAGCGCGACCACGAGGCCGCCCACCGCCAGGACGGCCTGGGTCAGGTAGCGCCGGTTGCGTGGCACGAACGCCTCGACGAGGACGCCGACGCAGGCCACCCCGAAGACCACGAGCATCGGCCACAGCTGGGCGTACTCGATGGTGGGCTTGTCGAAGCTCATCAGCGCTCGCCCTCCTGTGCCGTCGCCGGGACCTGCGGTCCGTCGTCCTTGACCCCGGTGTGCTGCAGGAGCTCCTCCGAGAACGGGTTGCTCACGTCGAGCAGGGGGCCGGGGTAGAAGCCGAACAGCACGAGCGCCAGCATCAACGGCGCGAGTACGCCGATCTCGCGGCGGCCCAGGTCGGCGACCCCCTCGCCACCGGCGTCGACCTCGGCCTGCAGGTTGTCGGGGTTCGGGCCGGTGAACATCTTCTGGTAGGCCCAGAGCATGTAGATCGCGGCCAGCACGATGGCGGTGACGGCGATCGCGCCGACGTACCAGCGGTAGTCGAAGGCCGAGATCAGCACGAGGATCTCCGAGACGAACTGGCTCAGCCCGGGCAGCCCGGCGGTGGCCAGCGCGGCCACCAGGAACAGCCCGGCGGCGACCGGGGTGACCTTCTCCAGGCCACCCATCCGGCTGATCAGCGTGGTGCCGCGGCGCTTGACCAGGAAGCCGGCGACCAGGAACAGCGCGGCGGTCGCGATGCCGTGGTTGAGCATGTAGAGGATCGACCCGTTGGTGCCCTCCGCGGTGAACACGAAGATGCCCAGGGTGATGAAGCCGAAGTGGCTCAGCGAGGTCAGGCCGATCAGCCGCAGGATGTCGTCCTGGCCGATGGCCAGGAAGGCGCCGTACACGATCGAGACCAGCGCCAGGACCACGACCAGCGGCGTCGCCCAGTCGGAGGCCTCCGGGAAGAGCCCGAGGCAGAACCGCAGCATCCCGAAGGTGCCGATCTTGTCGAGCACGCAGACCAGCAGCACGCTCGTCGGTGGCGTGGCGTGCTGGGTGGTGTCGGCCAGCCACGTGTGCACCGGGAACAGCGGCGCCTTCACGGCGAAGGCGATGAAGAAGCCGGCGAACAGCCAGCGGCCCGCGTTGGTGGAGATGTCGAGGTTCTGCAGGTCGGTGAAGAGGTACGACGGCGAGCCCTGCTGTGCAGACACGACGTAGAGCCCGATCACCGAGCCCAGCAGCACCAGGCCACCGCCAAGCTGGAACATCAGGAACTTCAGGGCGGCCGCACCCCGGCCGGCGCGGCCGAAGCCGCCGATCAGGAAGTAGGCCGGCACGAGGGTGGCCTCGAAGACGACGTAGAAGAGGAACACGTCGGTCGCCACGAACACCGCGAGCGAGAGCGCCTCGAGGGCCAGCGCCCATGCGAACCAGGGCCTGGAGTCCCCGTCGGGGCTGTCGCTCCAGCCGGCCAGCAGCACGATCGGGACCAGCACCACGGTCAGCAGCACCAGCAGCAGGCCGAGCCCGTCGAGGCCGAGCGCGTAGTGGACGCCGAACGCCTTGATCCAGGTGTGCGTCTCCTCGAGCTGGAAGCCCGAGCCGTCCCGGTCGAACTGGGTGGCGGTGACGACACCGACGGCCAGCGTCAGCAGCGAGGCGACCAGCGCGGTCTGCTTCGCGAGCGCGCCCTTCGGGACGAACGCCGTTGCGAAGGCCCCGACGAGCGGGACCACCCAGAGGACGGTGAGCCAGGGGAAGTCGTTCATGCGAGGTTCACCGCCAGCAGCGCGAGCACGACGAGGAGCACGCCTCCGAGGAAGGAGAGCGCATAGGAGCGCACGAAGCCGTTCTGTGCACGTCTGGCCAGGGCACCGAGGCCGCCGACGGTGAGGGCGCCGCCGGAGAACGCTCCGTCGACGACCGTGCGGTCGAAGACCAGGAGCCCGGAGGTGAGTGCCTTGCCCGGCTTCACCACGAGCTCGTCGTTGATGTCGTCGCCGTAGATGTCGTGGCGCGCGGCCCGGGTGGCGAACGAGACGTCCTGTGGAGCCGTGCGGGGGATGTCCCGCCGGCCCACGAAGACGACCGCGACCCCGACGCCGACTGCGACGATGAGTACGACGATGACGCTGACGGCCCAGCCCGGGATCGGCGGGTTGGCGTCCTCGCTGAAGCCGGTGACCGGCGCGAGGAAGTCCTCGATCCAGCCGCCGATCAGCATGACGCCGCCGAGTACCGAGAGGGCCGCCAGCACGATCAGCGGGAAGGTCATGACCGGGGGCGACTCGTGCGGGTGGGCGTCCTTCTCCCAGCGCTTGTCGCCGAAGAACGTCATGATCATCAGCCGGGTCATGTAGAAGCCCGTGATGCCCGCGCCGAGCATCGCGCAGACGCCGGCGACCCAGTTCTGGTCGATCGCGACCTCGATGATCTTGTCCTTCGACCAGAAGCCGGAGAAGCCCGGGAACCCGATGATGGCGAGGTAGCCCATCGAGAAGGTCGCGAAGGTGATGGGCATGAACTTCCGCAGCGCGCCGTAGTGGCGCATGTCCACGTCGTCGTCCATCCCGTGCATCACCGAGCCGGCGCCGAGGAACATGTTGGCCTTGAAGAAGCCGTGGTTGAGCAGGTGGAAGATCGCGAACGCGTAGCCGGCGACGCCGAGGCCGGCGCCGAGCATCATGTAGCCGATCTGGCTCATCGTGGAGCCGGCCAGCGCCTTCTTGATGTCGTCCTTCGCGCACCCGATGACCGCACCCCACAGGAGCGTCACGGTCGCCACGATCACCACGACGGTCTGGGCGTTCGGGGCCCGGTCGAAGATGAAGTTGGAGCGGACGATGAGGTAGACGCCCGCGGTCACCATGGTCGCGGCGTGGATCAGCGCCGACACCGGGGTCGGGCCCTCCATCGCGTCGAGCAGCCAGGCCTGCAGCGGCACCTGCGCGGACTTGCCGCAGGCGCCCAGCAGGAGCAGCAGCCCCATCGCGGTCAGGGTCTTCTCGGTGGCGCCGCCGGCGTTCGCGCTGATCACGGTGAAGCTGGTCGAGCCCCAGGTGACGAAGGCCAGCATGATCGCGGTCGAGAGCCCCATGTCGCCGACCCGGTTGATCACGAACGCCTTCTTGGCCGCTGCGGCCGCCGAGTGCTTGTGCTGCCAGAAGCCGATGAGGAGGTACGACGCGAGGCCGACGCCCTCCCAGCCGAGGAACAGCACGAGGTAGTTCTCGGCCAGGACCAGCGTCAGCATCGCGGCCACGAACAGGTTGAGGTAGCCGAAGAAGCGGACCCGGCGGGCGTCGTGCTCCATGTAGCCGATCGAGTAGATGTGGATCAACGACCCGACGCCGGTGATCAGCAGCAGGAACAGCGCCGACAGTGGGTCGTAGAGCAGGTCCATCCCGACGTGCAGCCCGTTGCCCGACGTGCCGGTGTCGATCCACGTGTAGAGGTGCTGGCTCAGCGAGCGGTCGTCGTCAGCGCGCCCGAGCAGGCTGATGAACATGGCCAGGCTGATCACGAACGACCCGATCGGCAGCAGGCACCCGAGCAGGTGGCCGAAGCTGGCGAACGGCTTCGGGGCGATCGCCCCACCGATCAGCAGGATGGCGGCACCCGCCAGCGGCAGGGCGATGACCACCCAGGCGAGGGAGAAGACGCCGTCCGCGGCGGTCGGGTCGACCACCGGCACGTCGGCAAGTGAGAACATCGTCGTCCTGTCCGGTCAGTACTTCAGCAGGCTGGCGTCGTCGACCGAGGCCGAACGCCGGCTCCGGAAGATGGTCATGATGATCGCCAGGCCGACGACGACCTCGGCGGCAGCGACGACCATCACGAAGAACGCAGCGACCTGCCCGTCGAGGTTGCCGTGCTGCTTGGCGAAGGCGACCAGGGCGAGGTTGGAGGCGTTGAGCATCAGCTCCACGCACATGAACACCACGATGGCGTTGCGCCGGGTGAGCACCCCGACCGCGCCGATGGTGAACAGGATCGAGGAGAGCACGATGAACGGCGTGACACTGTGCATCACGCACCGCCTTCCGGTGTCTCGGCGCTGAGGTCGGGGCCGCTGGAGGAGCCGGGCCCGCGGTTGACCGCGCCGGTCCGCCCCTCGGGTGAGGCCTCCGAGACCGGCGTGCCGTCGGGGTGGTAGTCGATGGACCGCTGCACCGCGTCGACGTCGCGCGGGGCCGAGCGGACGGTGCCCCGGGCGGCCAGCACCCGGGAGACCGACGCCTCCGAGGCGGTGCCGTCGGGCAGCAGCGCCGGTGTGTCGACCGCGTTGTGGCGGGCGAAGACGCCCGGGGGCGGCAGCGGCCCGAGGTGCAGGCCGGTCTCGGCGTACGCCCGGACCCGCTCGGCGGCCAGCGTGGCCTGGGTCGGCTTCGGGGTGAGCCGCTCGCGGTGGGCGAGCACCATCGCCCCCACCGCGGCGGTGATCAGCAGCGCCGAGGTGACCTCGAAGGCGAAGACGTAGGTGGAGAACAGGATGTTGGCCAGCGCCTCGATGTTGCCGTCCTTGTTGGCCTCGTCGAGCCCGACCATCGTGCCCAGCGAGATCTGGCCGACCCCGACCACCAGCGTCACGCCCAGGGCCAGCCCGCCGAGGATCGCGAACAGCCGCTGGCCGCGGATCGTCTCGACCACGGAGTCGGAGGCGTCGACACCGACCAGCATCAGCACGAACAGGAACAGCATCAGGATCGCGCCGGTGTAGACGATGATCTGGACCACGAAGAGGAACGGCGCGTCCAGGGCGGCGTAGAGCATGGCCAGCGAGATCATCACCACCGCCAGCAGGAGGGCCCCGTGCACGGCCTTGCGGACGAAGAGGATCCCCAGCGCGGCCAGCACCATGATCGGGCTCAGGATGTAGAAGGCGGTCACGCGTCGGCCTCCTCGTCGAGGAGCTTCTCCCCGGCGGCGAGGTCACGCAGCGCGGACTCCTCGAGGTCGAAGTCGGACACCTCGGTCGCCGGCTGCCGGAACGTCCCCCGGTAGTAGTCGCCCTCGTCGTCACCGAGCCGCATCGGGTGCGGCGGCCGCTCCATGCCCGGCAGCAGCGGGGCGAGCAGCTCGTTCTTGGTGTAGATGAGGTCGGCGCGGTTGTCGTCGGCGAGCTCGTACTCGTTGGTCATCGTCAGCGCCCGGGTCGGGCAGGCCTCGATGCACAGCCCGCACAGGATGCAGCGCAGGTAGTTGATCTGGTAGACGCTGCCGTAGCGCTCCCCGGGGCTGAACCGCTCGTCCTCGGTGTTGGACGCGCCCTCGACGTAGATCGCGTCGGCCGGGCAGGCCCACGCGCACAGCTCACAGCCGATGCACTTCTCCAGCCCGTCGGGCCAGCGGTTGAGCTGGTGCCGACCGTGGAACCGCGGGGCGGTCGGCAGCTTCTCGAAGGGGTACTGCTCGGTGACCACCTTCTTGAACATGGTCCGGAACGTGACGCCGAACCCGGCGACCGGGTCCCAGAACTGTTCCTTGAGGGTCGGCATGTGTCAGTCCTCCGACGTGCCGGCAGGCACCGTGGTGGTCGGGGTGCGGAAGGTCAACGGCTCGGCCGGGCCCTGGACGGCGCCACCCGCGGGCATCGGCGGCGTCGGGAACGCGCCCGGGCGGCTGCCCGCGCTCGCCGGCTCGGCCTGGTCTTCGTCCTCCTCGGCGCGGGCCGGCCAGAACGACAGCGCGATCAGCAGCACCAGCACCAGGCCGATCCCCATGAGGAGGTAGTTCCGGTCGATTCCGCCGTTGAGCGAGATGGCACGGATCGTGGCTACCGCGAGGATCCAGACGAGCGCACCGGGGATGAGCCACTTCCACCCCAGCGCCATGAACTGGTCGTAGCGGAGCCGCGGGAGGGTCCCGCGCAGCCAGATGAAGATGAAGATGAAGAAGAGCACCTTGCCGAAGAACCAGATGAGAGGCACATAGCCCTCGTTGGCGCCGGCCCAGACGTGGTCGATCCAGAACGGCGCGTGCCAGCCGCCGAGGAACAGCGTGGTGGCCAGCGCCGCGACCGTGGCCATGTTGATGTACTCGGCCAGGAAGAACAGCGCGAACTTCAGCGAGCTGTACTCGGTGTGGAAGCCGCCGACCAGCTCACCCTCGGCCTCGGGGAGGTCGAACGGCGCGCGGTTGGTCTCGCCGACCATGGAGATCGTGTAGATGGCGAACGAGGGGAACAGGATCAGGCCGTACCAGAACTTGTCCTGGGCGGCGACGATCTCCGAGGTCGACAGCGAGCCGGCGTAGAGGAAGACCGCGACCAGCGCGAGCCCCATCGCGACCTCGTAGGAGATCATCTGCGCGCTCGAGCGCAGGCCACCGAGCAGGGAGTACGTCGAGCCGCTCGCCCAGCCGCCGAGCACGATGCCGTAGATGCCGATCGAGGCGACGGCCATCACGAACAGCACCGCCACCGGCATGTCGGTGAGCTGCAGCGGCGTCTCGGTGCCGAAGAAGTTGACCTCGGGGCCGAAGGGGATCACCGCGAACGTCACGAAGGCCGGCACGGTGGCCACGACCGGGGCGATCAGGAAGACCACCTTGTCGGCGGCCTTGGGGATGATGTCCTCCTTCAGCGCCAGCTTCACGCCGTCGGCCAATGACTGGAGCAGCCCGAAGGGGCCGTGCACGTTGGGGCCGATGCGGTGCTGCATCCGGGCCACCACGCGCCGCTCCCACCAGATGTTGAACAGCGTGAGCAGCACCAGGATCACGAAGATCAGGACCGCCTTGATCAGGATGATCCACCACGGGTCCTGGCCGAAGGCCTCCAGCGCCAGCGGAGTGATCGACGGGACGGTCATGCCGTCGCTCCCTTCACGGTGACCCGGCTGCCCGGCGAGGCCAGGTCGGCCAGCACGCCGTTGCCGGAGCTGTTGGACGGGACCCAGACCACACCGTCGGGGACGTCGGCCACCTCGGCGGGCAGGGTCCACTCACCGCGGTCACCAGTGATGGTCACCAGCTCGCCACAGGCGTCGTGGACGGACTGGCCGACCTTGGCCACGGCATTGCGGGCGGTGGCGCGCAGGTTGTCGTCTCCGTCCTGCATGGAGCCGTTGTCCAGCAGCTGCTTCCAGGTGGCCAGGGCGAGCCCGGCACCCTTCGAGGCTCGCTCCGCTCGCACCTCAGTGCCAGCGCCGGCCGCGCCGGTCGAGAGCACCGGCTCGTGACCTGCGCGGTCGCCGTCCCAGGGTCCGAGGTCCTCCATCTGGGCGCGGACCTCGCCGACGGTACGGAAGCCGAGCGGGCGGCCGAGCTCCTCGGCGATGCCGGCCAGCACCCTGCTGTCGGGCAGGGCCTGCGGGTTGGTGAAGACCGCGTCGAACCAGCGCGGCCGGCCCTCCCAGGTCACGAAGGTGCCGGCCTTGTCGTTCACCGAGGCGACCGGGAAGACCACGTCGGCGGCCCGGGTCACGTCGGTCTCGCGCAGCTCCAGCGCGACCACGAACGACGCCGCCTCCAGGGCGCTGCGGAAAGCGGCCGGGTCGCTCGTGTCGTCGGGGTCGACCCCGCCGACGACCAGTCCGCCCAGCTCGCCGGAGCCCGCGGCGGCGATGATCTGGTCCGCGTCGCGGCCCGGGGTCTCCGGCAGGCTCTCGAGCCCCCAGGCGGTGGCCACATCGACGCGAGCCTGCGCGTCGTCGACCGAGCGGCCACCGGGCAGCAGGTGCGGCAGGCAGCCGGTCTCGATGGCGCCGCGGTCACCGGCCCGGCGCGGCACCCAGGCCAGCCGGGCGCCGGTGCGGGCGGCCAGCCCGGCCGCCGACGACAGTGCTCCCGGCGAGGTCGCCAGCCGTTCGCCGACCATGATCACCGAGGTCGCGTCGAGCGGGTGGTCACCGGTCATGCCGAAGTCGTCGAGCGCAGCGGCCTCCTCGCCGGGCGCGGTCGCGACCAGCGTGCCGCCCATCTTGCGCAGGCCACGAGAGGTGTACGGCGCGATGGAGACGACCTTGGTGCCGTGCGCCCGGCTGGCCTTGCGGAGCCGCAGGAAGACCGCGCCGGCCTCGTCCTCGGGCTCGAAGCCCGCGAGCAGCACGGTGCCGGCCTTCTCCAGGTCGGCGTAGGTCACTGCACCACCGCCCGGGCCGGTCAGCACCACGTGCGCGGCGAGGAACGAGGCCTCCTCGGCGGAGAGCGGCCGGGACCGGAAGTCGATGTCGTTGGTGCCGAGCGCGGCCCGGGCGAACTTGGCGTAGGCGTAGCCGTCCTCGGCGGTGATCCGGCCGCCGGGCAGGACGCCCACCCCGCCGGCCGCGGCCAGGCCGCGGGCCGCGACCGCGAACGCCTCGGTCCAGGACGCCGGGCGGAGCTCGCCGTCTCCCCCGTCCTCGACACGGTTACGGACCTGCGGGTAGGTCAGCCGGTCACCGGCGGTCGCGTAGTGGAAGGCGAACCGATCCTTGTCGGTGATCCACTCCTCGTTGACCTCGGGGTCGTTGCCGGACAGGCGGCGCATCACCTTGCCGCGCCGGTGGTCGACGCGGATCGCGGAGCCGCAGGCGTCGTGCTCGGCGATCGACGGGGTCGAGACCAGGTCGAACGGGCGGGCGCGGAAGCGGTACTCGGCCGACGTCAGCGCACCGACCGGGCAGATCTGGATGGTGTTGCCCGAGAAGTAGCTGTCGTACGGCTCCTTCTCGTAGATGCCGACCTGTTGCAGGGCACCGCGCTCGATCAGCTCGATGAACGGGTCGCCGGAGATCTGGGCGGAGAAGCGGGTGCACCGGGCGCACAGCACGCAGCGCTCGCGGTCCAGCAGCACCTGCGCGGAGATGTTGATCGGCTTGGGGAAGGTGCGCTTGAGCCCGCCGGTCTCGAAGAACCGGGACTCGCCGCGGCCGTTGGACATGGCCTGGTTCTGGAGCGGGCACTCGCCGCCCTTGTCGCAGACCGGACAGTCGAGCGGGTGGTTGATCAGCAGGAACTCCATGATCCCCTGCTGCGCCTTGTCGGCGACCTCGCTGGTGACCTGGGTGTTGACGACCATGCCCTCGGCGACCGGCAGCGTGCAGGAGGCCTGCGGCTTGGGGAAGCCGCGGCCGTTGCCGGCGTCCGGGATGTCGACCAGGCACTGGCGGCAGGCGCCGACGGGCGAGAGCAGGGGGTGGTCGCAGAAGCGCGGGATCTGTACGCCGACCAGCTCGGCGGCCCGGATCACCAGCGTGTTCTCGGGGACGGAGATCTCTGTTCCGTCGATGGTCAGCGACACCGTCTTCACGTCGTCGGGCCACGACGGGCTGGATGCCGTGCCGGTCTTCTCTGGAGCAGTCGTCATCTCACGCCATTTCCAGCTCGTCGGTGAAGAGGGTGGACTTCATCGGGTCGAACGGGCAGCCGCCCTCGGTGAGGTGCTGGAGGTACTCGTCGCGGAAGTGCTTGATCGAGCTGTCGATAGGGCTGACCGCGCCGTCGGCGAGGGCGCAGAACGACCGCCCGAGGATGTTGTCGCACTGGTCGAGGAGCAGGTCGAGGTCGCTCTCCTCGCCGATGCCCTGCTCGAGCTTGGCGAGGATCTGCACCAGCCACCAGGTGCCCTCGCGGCACGGAGTGCACTTGCCGCACGACTCGTGCTTGTAGAACTCGGTCCAGCGCAGCACGGCCCGGACCACACACGTGGTCTCGTCGAAGATCTGCAGCGCGCGGGTGCCGAGCATCGACCCGGCCGCGGCCACCTCCTCGAAGCCGAGCGGCACGTCGAGGTGCTCGGCGGTCAGCAGCGGGGTGCTGGACCCGCCGGGCGTCCAGAACTTCAGCTCGTGGCCCTCGCGGACGCCACCGGCCAGGTCGACCAGCTCGCGCAGGGTGATGCCGAGCGGGGCTTCGTACTGGCCGGGTTTCGCGATGTGCCCGGAGAGGCTGAAGATGCCGTAGCCCTTGGACTTCTCGGTGCCCATCGACGCGAACCAGTCCGCGCCGTGCTCGATGATGCTCGGCACCGAGGCGATCGACTCGACGTTGTTGATGACGGTCGGGCTGGCGTAGAGGCCGGCGACCGCCGGGAACGGCGGCCGGAGCCGCGGCTGCCCGCGCCGGCCCTCCAGGCCCTCGAGCAGGGCGGTCTCCTCGCCACAGATGTAGGCACCCGCGCCGGCGTGGACCACGATGTCCAGGTCGTAGCCGGTGCCGTGGATGTCCTCGCCGAGGTGGCCCGCGGCGTACGCCTCGTCCACGGCGGCCTGCACGCGACGGACCACGTGCAGCACCTCGCCGCGGATGTAGATGAACGCCTTGTTCGCACGGATGGCGAACGAGCTGATGATGACGCCCTCCACGAGCACGTGCGGGTTGGCCATCATCAGCGGGATGTCCTTGCACGTCCCGGGCTCCGACTCGTCCGCGTTGACGACGAGGTACTTCGGCTTCGGGTTGTCCTGGGGGATGAACGACCACTTCATCCCGGTCGGGAAGCCGGCGCCGCCGCGGCCGCGGAGCCCGGAGTCCTTGACCGCCTCGATGATCGCGTCGGGCGCCATCCCGAGCGCGGTCTCCAGCGCGCCGTAGCCGCCCCGGTCGGCGTAGGTCGACAGCTTCCAGGACTCGTCGGCGTCCCAGATGTCGGTGAGGACGGGGGTCAGGGTGCCCATCTGCGCAGTCACTTCGCCTCGTCCTTCTCGGCGCCGGTCTCGGTGGCCGAGCTGCTCTTGTCGACGGCGGCGGCCTCGGTCGGGTTGGAGTCGGCCTCGTCGGCCGGGTGGCCCTCGCCGGCGCCGAGCGCCGCGGCTCGGGTGTCGGAGGAGGGCGCGGTCCAGTCGTTCTCACGGGCCAGCTGCAGGCCGACCAGGGAGGCCGGGCCGGCGCCGGGCCCCTCGTCGGCGAGGCCGTCGGGGAAGCCGGCGAGCACCCGCTCGGCCTCGCGCCAGGTGCACAGCCGCGGCCCGCGGGTGGAGGAGACCTCCTTGCCCTCGCGCAGGTCGTCGACGAGCTGGACGGCCGACCGCGGGGTCATGTTGTCCATGAACTCCCAGTTGACCATCATCACCGGCGCGTAGTCGCAGGCCGCGTTGCACTCGACGTGCTCGAGGGTGATGTTCTTCAGCCCGTCGGCGTCGGCGGTCGTCTCGTCGTTGCCGATGTCGAGGTGGTCCTTGAGCCGTTCGAAGATCGCGTCGCCGCCCATCACCGCGCAGAGCGTGTTGGTGCAGACGCCGACGAGGTAGTCGCCGACCGGCTTGCGCTTGTACATCGTGTAGAAGGTCGCGACGCCGCTGACCTCGGCGGCGGAGATGCCGAGGATGTCCGCACAGGCCTCGATGCCCTCCGGTGTGATCCGTCCCTCGACCGACTGCACGAGGTGGAGCATCGGCAGCAGGCCGCTGCGGGCCTCGGGGTAGCGCGCGGCGATGCCTTCGAGCTCGCCGTACGTGTCCTGACCAAGCGTCACTCGGGGCCCCCCGCGAGGTTGTTCGACGGAGGAGCGAAGCTTCGGGGCCCCCACGGCATTGTGTCGGAGGAGCGAAGCGGGGGAGGCAGAAGGCCGTGGGGCGAAGCGTTGCGGGGGAGGCGAAGAACCTCGTGGGGACAAGGAGCGGTCACCGGTCGACTCCTCCCATCACCGGGTCGATCGAGGCGATGGCCACGATCACGTCGGCGACCATGCCGCCCTCGCTCATCACGCTGGTGGCCTGGAGGTTGGTGAACGACGGGTCGCGGAAGTGCGCGCGGAACGGGCGGGTGCCGCCGTCGGAGACCACGTGGGCACCGAGCTCGCCTCGGGGGGACTCGATCGGGACGTAGGCCTGGCCGGCCGGCACGCGGAACCCCTCGGTCACCAGCTTGAAGTGGTGGATCAGGGCCTCCATCGACTCGCCCATGATGTGGCGGATGTGGTCCAGGCTGTTGCCCATGCCGTCACTGCCGATGGCCAGCTGGCTGGGCCAGGCGATCTTCTTGTCCTCGACCATGACGGGGGCGCCCTCGAGGCCGGCCAGCCGGTTGGCGGCCTGCTCGACGATCTTGAGCGACTCCCACATCTCGTTGAGCCGGACCCGGAACCGGCCGTAGGAGTCGGCGGTGTCCCAGGTCTGCACCTCGAAGTCGTAGTCCTCGTAGCCGGAGTAGGGCTGGGTCTTGCGCAGGTCCCACGGGTAGCCGGCGGCGCGCAGCGGCGGGCCGGAGATCCCGAGGGCCAGGCAGCCGTCGAGCTCGAGGTGGCCGACGCCTTCGAGCCGGCCCTTGAAGATCGGGTTGGCGTTGCACAGCGCGGCGTACTCCGGCAGCCGCTTCTTCATCAGCGCGATGAAGGCCCGGATCTCGTCGAGGGCGCCGGGCGGGAGGTCCTGTGCCACGCCGCCGGGGCGGATGAACGCGTGGTTCATCCGCAGCCCGGTGATCAGCTCGAACAGGTCGAGGACCAGCTCCCGCTCGCGGAAGCCGATCGTCATGACCGTCAGCGCGCCGATCTCCATGCCGCCGGTCGCGATGCAGACCAGGTGGGAGGAGATCCGGTTGAGCTCCATGAGCAGGACCCGCATGACCTGGGCCTTCTCGGGGATGTCGGCCTCGATCCCGAGCAGCCGCTCGACCCCCAGCACGTAGGTCGCCTCGTTGTAGAACGGCGCGAGGTAGTCCATCCGGGTGCAGAAGGTGACGCCCTGCACCCAGGAGCGGTACTCCATGTTCTTCTCGATGCCGGTGTGCAGGTAGCCGATGCCGCAGCGGGCCTCGGTGACGGTCTCGCCCTCGAGCTCGAGGATCAACCGGAGCACGCCGTGGGTCGACGGGTGCTGCGGCCCCATGTTGACGACGACCCGCTCGTCGGCCTCCTCCGCGATGCCCTGGGCGATCTGGTCCCAGTCCTGGCCGGTGACCGTGAAGACCCGGCCCTCGCTCGTCTCGTTCGTGCCGGCGTACAGGTCCTGCTCGGTGGTGCTCATCAGTTGTAGCTCCGTCGCTGGTCGGGCGGCGGGATCGCGCCACCCTTGTACTCGACGGGGATGCCGCCGAGGGGGTAGTCCTTGCGCTGCGGGTGGCCCGGCCAGTCGTCGGGCATGAGGATCCGGGTCAGTGCGGGGTGGCCGTCGAAGACGATCCCGAACATGTCGAAGGTCTCGCGCTCGTGCCAGTCGTTGGTCGGGTACGTCGCGACGATGGACGGGATGTGCGGATCGTCGTCGGGGCAGCTGACCTCGACGCGGATCCGGCGGTTGAAGGTCATCGACAGCAGGTGGTAGACGGCGTGCAGCTCGCGGCCGGTGTCCTGCGGGTAGTGGACGCCGGAGACCCCGGAGCAGAACTCGAACCGCAGGGCCGGGTCGTCGCGCAGGAGCTTCGCCACCTGGGCCAGGTCCTCGCGGCGTACGTGGAAGGTGATCTCGCCACGGTCGATGACGACGTTCTCGATCGCGTGCTCGACACCACCGCCGGCCAGCGCGGTGTCGAGGGCCGCTGCGACCTCCTCGTGCCAGCCGTCGAACGGACGCTGGGCCGGGCCCGGGAAGACGATGGGCTGGACCAGGCCGCCGTACCCGCTGGTGTCGCCGGAGCCGGTTACACCGAACATGCCCTGCCGCGCGCCGACCGCGTGCACCTCGGGGTCGAGGGTCGCCGGTGCGTTCTCGGGCGACTGGTCGACCGCCGCCTGCTCGGGGGACTTCGGCTCCGGGACGACGTCCTTCTGGCCGCCCTCGGTCATCGGAGCATGCCCTTCATCTCGCTGGTCGGGAGCGCCTTGAGGGCGTCGTTCTCGCGCTGCTCGATCTGCGCGAGGCGGTTGCTGCCGAGCTTGCCGTGCTGGATCTGGTCGTGCAGCTTGAGGATCGCGTCGATGAGCATCTCGGGCCGGGGCGGGCAGCCCGGGAGGTACATGTCGACCGGGACGACGTGGTCGACGCCCTGGACGACGGCGTAGTTGTTGAACATGCCGCCGCTGCTGGCGCACACGCCCATGGCGAGCACCCACTTCGGGTCCGGCATCTGGTCGTAGATCTGGCGGAGCACCGGCGCCATCTTCTGGCTGACCCGGCCGGCCACGATCATCAGGTCGGCCTGGCGCGGGCTGGCCCGGAAGACCTCCATCCCGAACCGGGCCAGGTCGTACTTCGGACCGCCGCTGGTCATCATCTCGATGGCGCAGCAGGCCAGGCCGAAGGTGGCCGGCCAGAACGACGCCTTGCGCATGTAGCCCGCGACGCCCTCGACGGTCGTCAGGAGTACGCCGCTCGGCAGCTTCTCCTCGATACCCACTGTTCGGTTTCCTCGCGTCTCTGGTCAGTTCTCGGGGGAGTCAGTCCCAGTCCAGGCCACCGCGGCGCCAGACGTAGGCGTAGGCGATGAAGACGGTGGCGATGAAGAGGACCATCTCGACGAGGCCGAAGAACTTCATCGCGTCGAAGTGCACGGCCCACGGGTAGAGGAAGATGATCTCGATGTCGAAGACGATGAAGAGCATGGCGATGATGTAGTACTTCACCGGGAATCGCCCGCCGCCCACCGGCTGCGGCGTCGGCTCGATGCCGCACTCGTAGCTGTCGAGCTTGGCCCGGTTGTAGCGCTTCGGTCCGACCATGCTGCTCATCAGGACCGAGCCGGCCGCGAACAGGAAGGCCAGGGCCGCGAGCACCAAGGCTGGGATGTACAGGTCCACCGCATCGCCTTCTCTCACTGCTGCTCGGCTCTCGGCCGGCTCTGCCGATTTGCTGGCGCCGCTCTACTCGCTGTGACCCAGATCGCACTCGTGAACTTGTGAATGGAATCACTAAGTGGCGCGCTGCTCATACTGCCACTCGTGGTCTGGACCCGGAAGTCGGGGTCTTACCGCCCCTGACCTGCGGAAATAGGGCACGTCGACGTTGCCTAAATCGCCGCCGTGGCTCCACGATGGCTCCACGGTGGCTGAGGTGCGAGGAGCGCCGCGCCTGTCCTGAGGTGCGAGCGCAGCGAGCCTCGAAGGGACGAGCCTCGAAGCCAGCGCAAACCGGGCACCCGACCCGACCGAGCCCCCGGCCACGGGCGGGGCCTCGAAGGCCCACGGTGGCTGAGGTGCAAGGAGCGTCAGCGACGAGCCTCGAAGCCACCGCAACCCGGGCACCCGACCCGACCGTGCCCCCGGCCCAGCTCACCAGGCTTCGAGGCTCAGGCGCGGAGCGCCTTCACACCTCAGCCACCGAGCCACGGCGGCCCCACGGTGGCTGAGCTGCAAGGAGCGTCAGCGACGAGCCTCGAAGCCACCGCAACCCGGGCACCCGACCCGACCGTGCCCCCGGCCCAGCTCACCAGGCTTCGAGGCTCAGGCGCAGAGCGCCTTCACACCTCAGCCACCGAGCCACGGCGGCCCCACGGTGGCTGAGCTGCGAGGGCCCGGCCACGGGCGCGCCTCGAGCCCCACGGTGGCTGAGCTGCGAAGGCCCGGCCACGGGCGGGCCTCGAAGTCTCCACGGTGGCTGAGGTGCGAGGAGCGTCAGCGACGAGCCTCGAAGCCTCCGCAAGGACGACGCCCGACCCGCCACGATCCGTCCACAGCCAACCCCGCGGAGATGGTGGTGCACACCGCCTCGCCGACACACCGACGACAGTGGGTGCCCGCGTCGACGCTGACGAGATGCCCCACACCTACATCGTTCGTTGCAGCGACGACACCTACTACGTCGGCAGCACCTGGGATCTGGACGGCCGGCTGTGGCAGCACAACCACAGTGACGACGGCGCTGTCTACACCAGACGGCGCCGACCGGTCGTCCTCGTCTGGAACGCCGAGTTCGACTCGATCGAGCAGGCCTTCGCGTTCGAGAAGCGGATCGCTGGCTGGCGCCGAGAGAAGAAGGAGGCGCTCATGCGCGGTGACTTCGACTCCCTGCCCGAGCTCTCACGGCGCAAGAGCGTGCGCGACAAGGAGCGTGGTGAGGCCACCGACGTCGATGGCTGAGGTGCGAGGAGCGCCGAGCGACGAGCCTCGAGAGCCACCGCCGCACCGATGGCACCCGGACTGGACGAGTCCAGCCCAGCTCACCAGGCTTCGAGGCTCAGGCGCAGAGCGCCTTCGCACCTCAGCCACCGTCGGCGCCTTCGCACCTCAGCCACCGTCGGCGCCTTCGCACCTCAGCACCGTCGGCGCCTTCGCACCTCAGCCACCGTCGGCCAGCTGTCCTATGCGGTTGCCCTGTGCAGAGCGACGACGCCGCCGGAGAGGTTGCGCCACTCGGGGCGGTGCCAGCCGGCCTCGGCGATGAGGTCGGCCAGGCCCTGTTGGTCGGGCCACGCGCGGATCGACTCGGCCAGGTAGACGTAGGCGTCCGGTGAGGACGAGACCGTGCGCGCGATGGGTGGCAGCGCCTTCATGAGGTACTCGACGTAGACGGTGCGGAACGGCGCCCACGTGGGATGGCTGAACTCGCAGACCACGAGCCGGCCGCCGGGACGGGTGACCCGGCGCAGCTCGCGCAGGCCGGCCAACGGGTCGACGATGTTGCGCAGCCCGAACGAGATGGTGACGGCGTCGAAGGTGTCGTCGGCGAACGGCAGCCGGGTGCCGTCGCCCGCGGTGAAGGGCAGCGCCGGCCTGGCCTGCTTGCCGACCCGGAGCATGCCGAGGGAGAAGTCGCACGGTACGACGACGGCGCCACGGTCGGCGAAGGGCTGGCTCGAGGTGCCGGTGCCGGCGGCCAGGTCGAGCACCCGCTCGCCCGGCTTGGGGTCCACGGCGTCGATCACGTCGCGGCGCCAGCGGCGGTCCTGGCCGAGGGAGAGGACGTCGTTGGTCACGTCGTACCGCTTGGCGACCGCGTCGAACATCCGCCGGACGTCGGCGGGCTGCTTGTCGAGGTCGGCGCGGGCCACCCCGGAAGACTAGGGGCGGCGTGTCGGCAACCCGACGCCGACCGCAGGCGTCACTGTGGTGACCAGACTCCGCTTCCCCTCCAGGAGCCTCCATGACGTCGTTCCGCAGAGCCGGCCTCGGCCTGCTCGTCGTGCTGCTCCTCGCCCTGTCGGCGGCGGTGGTCGGCTACGCCCATCGGCACGGCAACGGCCCGGACCTGCACGGCGCCGCGACCGTGCACGCCCGCCCCGTCGCGCAGGAGGCACCTGCCCAGCCGGCCGCGCCCGCGGTCGCTCCGGTGGTCCAGGAGCCGCAGCGGGTGCACCGTCCGCACTTCCGGATGCGGCCCGCCTACCGGATGGAACCCGGCCCGGCGCTGCTCCAGAAGGGCGACACGGGGACGAAGGTGCGCGATCTCCAGGCCCGGCTGGCGGCGCTCTTCTGGCTCAGCGGCCGCGGCACCGGGAGCTACGACGCCGCGACGGTCGCGGCGGTGCGCGGCTTCCAGGAGAAGCGGCAGATCCCGGTCACCGGCCGGGTCGACCAGCGCACCCTGGACCGGCTGCACGGCATGACCGCCGAGCCGACCCGTGACGCGATGGGGCTGCACAACGCCCCCGGGCCGCTCGACCCGCGGTGCCGGACCGGCCGGGTGATCTGCATCGACAAGACCAGCCAGACCCTGCGCTGGGTCGTGGACGGCACCGTGCTGAGGACGGTCGACGTGCGGTTCGGTGCGTCGTACACCCCGACCCGCGAAGGCGTGTTCCACGTCTATCTCAAGGACGCCGACCACGTGTCGCGGCTCTTCGACTCGGCGATGCCCTACTCGATGTTCTTCTCGGGGGGTCAGGCCGTGCACTACTCGTCGGACTTCGCTGCCCGCGGGTACGCCGGCGCCAGCCACGGCTGCGTCAACGTCCGCGACCTCGAGGCCGTCGCCTGGCTCTACGACCAGGTTCGGGTCGGCGACGAGGTCGTTGTCTACTGGAGCTGACCGCGGCGTGAGGTCGCACACGCCGGGGCTCCCGAAGGCTGGTCCTCGGCGGCCCCGTGGGTACTCTCACCACTTGTGACGAGTGGCCCCACCACCGACGTCTCCCGCGAGACGCCGACCGCGCCCCTCGTGGTCCGCACCGTCGAGCTCGAGCTCCCGGCGGAGGCCTCGCTGCTCGACCTGCTCCCGGAGGACCACCCGGTCACCTGGCTGCGCCGGGGTGACGGGCTGGTCGGCTGCGGGGTCGCGGCCGAGCTCCGGCCCTCGGGTGCGGACCGGTTCGAGGAGGCCAACAGCTGGTGGCGTGACCTCACCGCCCGGGCCATCGTCCGCAGCGACGTGGACGAGCCCGGGAGCGGCCTGGTCGCCTTCGGCACCTTCGCGTTCGCCGACGATCCGGGCGACTCGACCCTCGTCGTCCCCGAGGTGATCCTGGGCCGGCGCGGCGACACGGCCTGGCTGACCACGGTCTCCTCGGTCGGCGGGCTCGACCAGCTGGACCGCAGGCTGGAGCTGGCCACCAACCCGCCGGCGCCGGTGGACGTCCACTTCACCGACGGCGCGCTGGACGGCCAGCAGTGGATGGGTGTCGTGGCCGAGGCGGTGCGGCGGATCAACGCCGGCGACCTGGAGAAGGTCGTGCTCGCCCGCGACCTCGTCGCCACCGCGGCCGAGCCGATCGACGTGCGCTGGCCGCTTCGCCGGCTGGCCACGGACTACCCCACGTGCTGGACGTTCCACGTCGACGGCATCTTCGGCGCCACCCCGGAGCTCTACGTCCGCCGCGAGCTCGGTCTGGTCACGTCGCGGGTGCTCGCCGGCACCATCCGGCGCACCGGGGACGACGCCCACGACCTCGCGCTCGCCGCGCGGCTGGCCCGCTCGTCGAAGGATCTCGAGGAGCACGAGTACGCCGTCCGGTCCGTCGCCGAGGCACTCGAGCCGCACTGCTCGTCGATGAACGTGCCCGAGGCGCCGTTCGTCCTGCACCTGCCGAACGTCATGCACCTGGCCACCGACGTGGCCGGCGTGGCCCACGACTCCGCGACGGTCACCTCGCTCGAGCTGGCGGCCGCCCTGCATCCCTCGGCCGCGGTCGGCGGCACGCCCACCGGGGTGGCCACCGAGCTGATCGCCCAGATCGAGGGCATGGACCGCGGCCGGTACGCCGGGCCGGTCGGCTGGATGGACGCCGACGGTGACGGCGAATGGGGCATCGCGCTGAGGTCCGGCGTGATCTCCGGCAACACCGTCCGGCTGTACGCCGGCTGCGGCATCGTCGCCGACTCCGACCCGGAGGCCGAGCTCGCCGAGACCCAGGGCAAGTTCGTGCCGGTGCGAGATGCGCTCTCGGGCCAGGACGCCCGCTAGACAGCCCGCTGGATCAAGGGTCTAGGGACAGCCGGTCCCGGTCCCGCCGGTGGCGCAGGCGAGCTCCATGTGCAGGTCGTGCCACCAGCCGATGGTCAGCCGCGCCGGCTGGCCGGTCGCGGTCACGAGCAGCGCGGGGTCCTGGGTCCACACGAGCTTGATGACGTCGCTCGACTCGGTGCAGAAGAGCCGGCCCGCCGCCTTCGCGTCGGGGTCGAGGCCACCGGCCGCCTCGTCCTGGACCGACACGTCCTGGCTGTGCCCGAGGTCGAGGTTCCAGGTGAGCTCTCCCTCGAACGTGTCGCCGCTGCAGTCGCCGGTGTTCTCAGGCACCGGTTCGCCCGAGAGGCCGCCGACCGCATCGGTGTAGGCGCTGTACAGCTCCTGCTGGGACGAGTACGGCGTGAACACCACCATCTGGATGTTCGGTGCCGGGTTGCGGCAGGTGACCTGGCCGTCGCCGGCTGCGCACGACGCCGTGGACAGTCGGTCCGAGCCGATCGCCTGGATCATGGCCAGCAGCTGCTGGGCCGGGCTCGCCGTCGGGGACGCCGCCGGCTGGGACGGGGCGGTGGACGACGGGGCGTTGGACACCTGCTCGGCGCTGGTCGTGACCCGACGGACCTGGCCGCCGTCGTCGGACCCGTGGTGGCCGATCCTGTCGATGATGTGCACCACCGATCGCCCCTCGACCACGAGCAGCGCAGCGGCCACCACGACCAGGACCGTCGCCAGCAAGAGCTCGAAGCCGCTGAACCGACCCTCCTCCACGCTGGGCGGTGCTCCGGACGGCGTAGCGATGGGCGGAGCCACCGGCGGATCGGGCGGCGGAGGCGGCTGCGCCTCCTCAGGCTGCGGCGCTGCCGGCAGGTCGGGGAACATGGCCTCGTCGAGAGCGCGTTCGAGGACCGCCGGGGCGGTGGGGTCGTCGGGGTCGAACCGCACCGGGCGGGCCATGGTCACGATCGGGTGCAGCCCGGTCTTCGGCGGCTTGTCGCCGAGCTCCAGCCGGACCACGGGCAGGCCGCTCGCGGCCGCGTGCTTGGCGGCCAGCCGGCAGGCGTGCGCGTCGGCGTACGCCGGTGACACGACGGCCACGAACAGCTCGCAGGTCTCGATGCGCCCGACGACCTCGTTCCACCACGCGCTGCCCTCGGCGTCGTCGCGGTCGTCGACCGGCTCGTCGCCCATCGTGTGCAGCATGCCTTCGACGCGCGCCCCCACCGCGCGGTCACGGTAGGCACTGCTGACGAATACTCGACTCACGGCCGTCCCCCCCGAGTTCTGGCTCCAGTGGTCCAGACCAGACAACTTCGGCTTGGCGATCCGCGCATCCCCCAGGTTGGGGACGTTCCGGGACAGTCCTGGGTCACCCCTAGTTTGTTCCCATGCCGTCCGGCGCCCACGACCACGCACACGACCCCCGCAACGACGAGATCCTGATCTGGGTCAACGGGCGGCTGACACCTCGCGCCGAGGCGACCGTCTCGGTCTTCGACTCCGGCTTCGTGCTCGGGGACGGCGTCTGGGAGGGGCTGCGGATCCACGGCGGCCACCCTGCGTTCCTCGAGCAGCACCTGGACCGGCTGTGGGAGGGCGCCACCGCGCTGATGATCGACCTCGGTGTCACCCGCGAGGAGCTGACCGCCGCGGTCTACGAGACGCTCGACGCGAACGGGATGGCCGACGGCGTGCACGTCCGGCTGATGTGCACCCGCGGCGTGAAGTCGACGCCCTACCAGGATCCGCGCGTGACTGTCGGCCCGGCCACCATCGTGATCATCGCCGAGCACAAGCGGCCGACCCCGGAGACGGTCGAGGGCGGGCTGGCGCTGTTCACGACGCACGTGCGCCGCGCGACACCGGACACGCTCGACCCGAAGCTCAACGCGCACAGCAAGCTCAACGACATCCTGGCCTGCATCCAGGCCTACCAGGCCGGCGCGGACGAGGCGCTGATGCTCGACCCGCAGGGCTTCGTCGCCACCTGCAACAGCACCCACTTCTTCGTCGTGAAGGGGACGCCCGAGGAGCCGGAGGTCTGGACCTCCGACGGCCGCTTCTGCCTCGGCGGCATCACCCGCGGCAACGTGGTGGCGATGTGCCGCCACCACGGGATCACGGCGTACGAGAAGACGTTCAGCCTCACCGACGTCTACAGCGCCCAGGAGGCCTTCGTGACCGGGACCTTCGCCGGGGTCGCGCCGGTGCGGTCGGTCGACGGCCGGGTCATCGGCTCGGGCACACGGGGGCCGGTGGTGACCCGGCTGCAGGAGCTGTACGCCGACTGGGTGGCCCGCGACGTGGCGACGCGCGGCCGGCCATGACGGGCCCCGACCTCGCGGTGGTCCGCGTCGGCATGTGGTCGGGGCCGCGCAACATCTCCACCGCCATGATGCGGGCCTGGGAGAACCGGCCCGACACGGTCGTGGTCGACGAGCCGCTCTACGCGTCCTACCTGGCCCGCACCGGCCTCGACCACCCGGGCCGCGAGGAGATCCTGGCCGCTCAGCCCACCTCGCTCGACCAGGCGGTGGCCACGCTGTCCGAGCCGCTGCCGGACGGACGGACCGTCCACTACGCCAAGCACATGGCCCAACACGTCGACATGGGCACCGACGCGTCGTGGTCCGACGCGTTCCGCAACGTGCTGCTGATCCGCGACCCGGCCGAGGTGGTGGCGTCGTACGTCCGCTCACGCGAGTCCTGCGAGCCCGAGGACATCGGGCTGCTCCAGGAGCAGTGGCTGCTCGAGCGCTGGCAGGCCGCCGGCCACGACGTCCCGGTGATCGACTCCGCCGACTTCCTGCGTGATCCCGAGGCGCACCTGCGGTGGCTGTGCGACTGGCTCGGGATCGAGTTCACGGCCCGGATGCTGTCCTGGCCCCCCGGGCCTCGTGACTCCGACGGCGTCTGGGCGCCCTACTGGTACGACGCAGTGCTGGCCTCGACCGGCTTCGAGCCCTACCGCCCGCGCCAGGTCGACCTGTCCCCGCACGACGCCGCGGTCGCCGAGGCGTGCCGACCGGCCTACGAAGCCCTGCGGCAGGTGAGGGTCCGCCCGGGGTAGGTCGCCTCAGGCGAGGCGCAGCCGGTCAGCCCATCCCGCTCGTCATGGCGTCCGAGGGCTCGTCGGAGGCCGGCGCCGTGGCCCCGGCACTGGCGTCGCCGGCACCCATGCCACCCATGTCGCCCATGTCCGGGCACTTGGACTGGCCGTCGGCGGTGATGCAGGCGATCAGGTGGTGGACCTTGCGCCACCAGGCCCGCACCTGGTCGTGCGGGGCTCCCTTGGCGACCGCCAGGAGGGTCGGCTCGTGGTTCTGCGTCCAGATGACGGTCTGCACGCTGCCGTGGAGACCGCAGTAGACGCGCCCGGCCGCCTGTTTGGCGTCGTCGAGGTTGCCCTGCATCAGCTGCTCCACCGTGTAGTGGTGGCTGTGCTGCTTGTCGTGGTTCCAGCTGACCTCGCCGCTGGATGACCTCTGGTCGCACTCGCCCGTGTTCGCGAGCGGCTCGAACGGCTGGCCGGCGTCGTCGGCGACCTCGGACTGGTAGTCGGCGTAGAGATCGTCGAGCGAGTCGTAGACCCGGAAGTCCACGCTGGACACCCCCATCACGTCGGGGTTGCAGCTCACCTCGTCGACCGCAACGACTGTGCAGGTCGCCGGCGGTAGCAGTGAGTGGCCCTCCGAGAACTCGTCGGCCTGCGCCAGGATCGCCATCAGGTCGTTGGTCTTCGTCGACGAGGTCGGCGAGCCGGAGGCCGGCTCCGACGACGATCCCGACGTCGGGCCGGACATGGACCCGTCGTCACCGGGACCGGCCGCTGGACTGCCGCCGTCTCCCCCGTCGTCACCGCCGAGGTGGGTGACCACCCAGCTGGTGCCGCCGGCGATCACGAGGACCGCGGCGGCGGCCGCGGCGGTCACCATGACCCGGCGGCTGCGACCGCCACCGTCCTTCGGTGGCCGGAGGTCCGTCCCGGACGGGGACACGGGTGCGGTGCCGAGCATGTGGTCGATCTCGACGGCGCTGGCGTAGGCCACGTCGGGACGGCGCCGCAGCTCGGTCAGCAGGGTGCGCGCCGACGTGTCGTCATCAGTGCCGAGCTTGGACCGGAGCGTCGCGATGATCGCCAGCTGCCGGTCGACCGCCATGATCTCGGCGTCGTGGATCTCCTGCCGGGTGGCCGTGAGGTAGGTGACCGGGACGGGTGGCCGCACCGGCTCCGGCACCGGCGGCGTCCGCGGCGGAAGCGCGCCCAGCGCTCGCGCCAGCCGGGCGATGGAGGTGCGGTCCTCCAGGCCGTAGCGGATCCAGTTGGTCTGGGAGACGTGCGGGTCGCACATCTCCGGTCCCACGCTGCCCAGGTCCAGCGGGAGGATCGGCACCCCGACGTCCGAGGCCCACTGCGCCTCCTGACGGCACGCCTCGGAGTCGATGTAGGCGTCGGACAGGACGGGCAGGAACCCGTCGCACTCCTCGATCCGGGTCAGCAGCACGTCCCACCAGCGCTGGCCGCCGGTCAGGTCCTGGTCGTAGAAGGGCTCGTGGCCCATCTCGCGCAGCTCGTTGACGAGCTGGACGACGACGGGCATGTCACGGCGCGCGTAGCTGACGAACAGACGCGCCATGACCTGTTCCCCCGTCCCCCCGGACCAAGCGTCCTGGCCATGTAACGCTGTGGGGCACCCCGATGGGAATGATCCGAACGGGTCACTCGTCCGTGGTCACCCCGACCCGTGGGCTTCGCTCAGAACCAGGTGTCCATCACGGCGATCACGGTCACGTAGACCAGCGTCGCCTCCACCACGAGCGTCGCGATCACGCCTCCCCAGCGCCAGGCCGACAGGGTGCCGACGTAGTTGCCGGTCTCGTCCGGCTTCACCGAGTAAGGGAACTGGCTGACCACCATCGCGCGGCCCGGCTTGCGGGAGTCGGCCAGCACCACGCCGTTGGTGTACTCGAGGCCTCTGAACGCCAGCTCGCCGTTCTGGCCGTCCAGGGAGTACTGGATGGTCGTCTTGCTGATCGGGCCGCTGTAGAGACGCGAGGTGACGTCCCAGCCGCTGGCCTGGCGCATGAACATGTTCTGGACCGTGGTGCCGGAGTAGTAGGTGCCGCGCGAGATCTCGTCGCTGTTGGTGACGGTCGCGACCTTGCCCCACCTGAGTATCCGGGTCCGCCGGACGTACTTGCGGACCCGGAAGAACGCGATCACCAGGCAGGCGACCACGAGCGCGATCGGCAGGGAGACCTCGACGCTCCACCACAACGCCAGGCCGGCGACCGACCCGACGGCCAGGATGAACAGCTCCCAGACATTCAGGTCGAAGGTGGCCACCCGGAACGCGAACGGCACGTGCCGAGGCGGCTCCGCCAGCGGAGTGACGGTGGCCGGGCTGGGCGGCGGCGCCGGCGGGGTGGGATGGCCGAAGAAGGCCCCCATGCCCTGGTCGAGGCCCAGCCGTCCCAGTGTGTCCTGCAGCTTCTGGGTCACCTCCGGGGTGATGTACGCCGAGAGGTCGACCGGCTGACCACCAGAGACCTGCTGGCCGTTGACCAGGACCACCGGCGCGCCCCCGGCGGCGCCCGCCTGGCCCAGCTGCTGCAGGACCTGCAGGAAGTTGCCGCTGCCCGGCACGACCTGCTGGCCGTTGATGGTGATCGAGTGCCCCCCGGTGCCGCCGTACGGCACCGGGGGGATCGTCGTGCCGGGAGCGGCGCCGCCGGGAGCGGGCGGCGTGGTGCTCAACGGCGGCCCGCTCGGCGGTGGCGGGGCGAGGCCCTGTCGGGCCTCGGTCAGCTGGGCCTGCACGCGGGCGACCTCGGCCGCGGCGTCGGCCAGGTTCTTCTCGAGCTCGGCCACCTTCGCCGAGCTGAGCTGACCTGCCTGGGTCGGGTCCTGCGTCATCCCCGTGCCTCCTGTCCGAGGGTGAGTATGGACCCGGCCGGGGCCCCGCGTCAGAGATCCTCGCCGTCCGCCCTCCGCAGCCACTCCAGCCCGCGCGGACCGACCAACGTCTCCATCTGCGTGGCCAGTAACCCGTGCCCGGCCTCGGAGTAGACGCGGTCGTGGATGGCGAGGTTCCGGGGCGCGCCGACCGCCCGGACGAACTCGATGGCCATCTCGCTCCGGAGCCACGGCGCCGAGGACGGGCAGAGCAGTACGTCGACGGGCACCTCGGGCCGCGCGAGCGCGTCTCCCGGGTGGTAGACGGTCTGGTCGCCCACGGTCATCAGGTAGCCCGAGTTGTAGGGCTGCGGGAGCTCGGGGTGGATCACGTTGTGCAGCTCACCCACGGCGCGGACCGGCAGGCCCACGTCGAAGGCGGCGCCGACGGGAACGGTGACCGTGCGCTCCGCGACGTCGGGGGCGTCCGACGCGAGCTGCTCGGCCACCTGTCCCACCGTGAAGATCCGCGCGTCGGTGGCGCGGAGGTTCTCGGCGTGCAGGTGGTCGGGGTGCACGTGCGTGACCAGGACCGCGGTGGCGCCGTCCACCGCTTCCGGGTCGGTGAACACCCCGGGATCGAGGACCACCACCTGCCCGTCGTGCTCGATCCGGACGCAGGCGTGGCCGAACTTCGTGATCCGCATGTTTTCGAGAGTAGGTCCGAAACCGACCAGTTCGACGCCAGCCGCGGATCACACCAGATGAGGGCGGCAAGCGCCGCCGCAGTCGATCTGGACGAGGAGTACGGATGAGAGAGAACGGACGGCTCCGCTGGGTCGTCGTGCTCACCGCTGTCGGGTCGTTCATGGCCGCCCTGGACACCCTGGTGGTGGCCTCGGCCCTGAGCACGATCCAGCGCGACCTGGGCGCGTCCCTTGCGGACCTCGAGTGGACGGTCAACGCCTACAACCTGAGCTTCGCGGTCCTGTTGGTTCCGGCCGCGGTGCTCGGCGACCGGCTCGGCCGGGCCCGCACGTACGCCGCGGGGCTGGCGCTGTTCGCGCTCGCCTCGGCCGGCTGCGCGCTGGCCGGGAGCGTCGGGGCACTGATCGGGCTGCGGGTGCTGCAGGGCGCCGCCGCGGCCGTGGTCATGACGCTGGGCCTGGCCCTGCTGACCTCGGCGTTCCCGCCCGAGCGGCGCGGCACGGCGATCGGCCTCTTCAGCGCGGTGACCGGGATCGCGGTCGCGTGCGGACCTCTGGTCGGTGGCGCGGTCGTCGACGGCCTCGCCTGGCAGTGGATCTTCTGGCTCAACGTGCCGGTGGGGCTGGTGGCCGCGCCGCTCGTCCTGCGTCATGTGCCCGAGGTGCGGGTCCCCGGCAGCCGGCTCGACCTGACCGGGGTCGCCCTGCTCGCGACCGGCGTGCTCGGCCTCGTCTGGTCGCTGGTCCGCGGTGAGACCGCCGGCTGGGCGAGTGCCGAGGTCGTGGGCATGAGCGCACTGGGCCTCGCGCTCCTGGCGGGCTTCGCCTTCTGGGAGCGGCGCGCCGCCCACCCGTTGCTGCCACCGCGGCTGCTGCGACGGCGTGGGTTCGCCTCCGGCAACCTGGCCAGTGGGCTGACGATGGCGGCGCTGTTCGCGGCGGTGTTCTTCTACGCACAGCTGATGCAGGTCGTCATGGGCGAGAGCCCCCTGGCCGCGGGCGTGCGGCTGATGGCGTGGACCGGCACGTTCATCGTGGTGGCGCCGCTGGCCGGGACGCTGGCGGACCGGATCGGCGAGCGTCCACTGGTCGTGGCCGGCCTGGCGATCCAGGCGGCGGCCATGCTCTGGTTCGCCGGACAGGTGGGCACGGACCTGACCTACCTCGACACGCTGGGCCCGTTCGTCGTGGGCGGCATCGGCGTGTCGCTGGCGCTCCCGTGCGGCCAGAGCGCCGTGCTGTCCGCGGTCACCGACCGCGACGTGGCCACCGCCTCCGGCGTGAACGGCACCGTTCGACAGCTCGGCGGTGTGCTGGGCGTCTCGGTGACCGTCGCGGTCTTCGGCGCTCGCGGGGGCTATGCCTCGGCAGCGGACTTCGTGGCCGGCTTCCGGGCGGCGCTCCTCGCCGCCGCCGCCATGTCGCTGCTCGGTGCCTTCGCCGGGCTGGCGCTGCCCGCACGTCGGTCCGCAGAACCGACCCAGACCAATGAAGAGACGAACGACGAGATCGAGACGGTGGCAGCATGACGATGCGGATGGTGACCTATCGGGTCAAGGACGGGCGGGCCGAGGAGAACTCGGCGTACGTTCGCGAGGTGATGGCAGATCTCGACGCGCGACGGACCGAGGGCGTGACCTACTCGGTCTACCTGCTCGACGACGGCGTGAGCTTCGTGCACGTCGTGGACGAGGAGGGCGATGGCGGGAAGGTGCAGGTGTCCGAGGCGTTCCAGCGGTTCACGGCGACGCTGGTCGAGGACCGGTGCGCGAACACGCCGGAGCTGCGCACGATGACGCTGGTGGGGAGGTACGCCGGGTGACCATCGCCTCGGACCAGTTCGCCGAGCAGGTCGCGCCCCTGCGGCCCGGGTTGCTGCTGCACTGCTACCGGATGCTCGGCTCCTCCCACGACGCCGAGGACGCGGTGCAGGAGACGTTGCTGCGCGGCTGGCGCGGCGTCGAGCGGTTCGAGGGGCGCAGCTCGCTGCGGACCTGGCTCTACACGGTGGCCACCAACGTCTGCCTGCGCGAGATCGAGCGGCGCGGCCGGCGGCTGGTCCCGGTGGACCTGGGGCCGGCCGCCGACCCGGCAGACGGGATGGCGGCGCCGATCACCGAGACGGTCTGGCTGGGTCCGCTGCCCGATGCCGGCATCACCTGGGAGTCGACCCCGACCGACGCGGTCTACGAGCAGAAGGAGGCGGTCGAGCTCGCCTTCATCGCCGCGCTCCAGGGCCTCCCGGCGCTGCAGCGGGCGGTGCTCGTGCTCCGCGACGTACTGGCGTTCTCGGCGGCCGAGACCGCCGAGATCCTGGAGACGACCGTCGCGTCGGTGACCAGCGCCCTGGCCAGGGCCCGGGGCTCGGTCAAGGCCGCGCTCCCCGAGCGCAGCCAGCAGGAGGTGCTCCGCGAGGTCGGCGACCGGCAGGTGCGAGCGACGGTGAGCGCGTTCATCGCCGCCTGGGAGCGCAGCGACGTGGACGCAGTGGTCGCCCTGCTTGCGGAGGACGTCGAGATGTCGATGCCGCCGTACGCCGAGTGGTACCGCGGCCGCGCCGACGTGCGCGCCTTCATCGCCGAACGGCCACTGCGACCCGGACGACGCTGGCGGGGCCAGCCCGTCTGGGTCAACGGCCAGCCGAGTGTCGAGTTCAGCGTCTGGGACGAGCGGGTCGGCGCCTACCTCAGCCACGGTGTCTCGGTGTTCTCCTTCGGCGCGGGTGGCATCACCGCATTCACCACCTTCCTCGACCCGAGGTTCGTGGCGGCGTACGGCTGAGCCCGGCCGGCGGCGCCCTACGCTGCCCGCATGGCTCTTCCCGACGGTGTGCGGATCCGGCGCGGCGTGGCCGAGGACGCGGAGGCGATGGGCCCGCTGCACGTCGACGTCTGGGAGGACGCCTACACGGGGCTGGTGCCGCAGTCGATCCTCGACGGCCGCCGCGAGGACGTCGCCGCCCGCATCGAGCGCTGGCGCGACATCTTCGGCCAGGAGAAGCCGACCTGGGTGGCCGAGGACGCCGACGGGTTGGCCGGCTTCTCGGGCGCCGGGCCGGCTCGTGACAACGACGTCGACCTCGAGCTGGAGCTGTACGCGCTGTACGTGCGCGCGTCCTACTACGGCACCGGGGTCGGCTACGCGCTGTTCGAGCAGGCAGTCGGCGACGCGGCGTGTTACCTGTGGGTGCTGGCCGGCAACGAGCGGGCGATCCGGTTCTACGAGCGGCAGGGGTTCCGGCTCGACGGCACCGAGGACGAGCACGACGAGGGGCTGCACGTGCGGATGGTGCGTGCCGGCACCTGACCAGCAGGTCCCGACTGCACCGTGAATGGCGGCCCGGCGGCGAAACTGCGGTGCAGTCGGGGAGCTCCGCCGGCCGGGTCGGATGTGCGCCGACATTTGGCGGTCATGAGTCGAGATTGCGGTGCAAACCCGGACCACCGGCCCTGGCTTCGAAAATTCCTCGACTGCCGAGTCTTCTCCGAGGGCCGACCCGTGCGGGCTGCCTTTGCCGAGGGAAATCGGCACCTGCTGCCGAAGATGCTCGGCAAAGCCGGAGTGGCTCCGGAAACACTCGACAGTCGAGGAATTTCCGAGACCGACCCCCACTAGTGTTGACGCGGTGCCGCTGTACTCCTTCGAGGGGAAGTCCCCCACCGTCCACCCGACCGCCTTCGTCGCGCCGACGGCGTCGCTGATCGGCGACGTGACCGTCGAGGCCGGCGCCTCGGTGTGGTTCAACGCGGTGCTGCGCGCCGACTTCGGCTCCATCGTGGTCCGCGAGGGAGCCAACGTGCAGGACGGTTCGGTGGTGCACGCGGCCCCGGACGGCCCCGTCGAGATCGGGGCCGGTGCCACCATCGGCCACGGCTGCGTCGTGCACGCGTGCTCAATTGGCACCGAGGCGCTGGTCGCCAACCACGCGACCGTGCTGGACCACGCCGTGGTGGGCGCCCGGACACTGGTCGCGGCCGGCGCGCTGGTCACCGGTGGGACCGAGCTCCCCGAGGGCGTGCTGGCCATCGGGTCGCCGGCCCGGGTGCTGGGGCCGATCGAGGGCACCAACGCCGAGGCGTGGGTCAACGGCAACCCGGCGGCGTACCAGGAGCTCGCTGGCCGCTACCTCGCCGGGCTCGGCGACGCATGACGGCACGCTGGGACCTCGGCGACCCGGGCTTCGACGTCACCTCGGCGCAGGTGCACACGGCGCGCGAGGACAACTGGTACGTCGAGACGACCTGGGGCTGGGCGGTGCTGCGGTACGCCGAGGTGAGCGCCCTGCTGCGGGACCGGCGGTTCCGGCAGGGCAACGCCCGCTGGCCGGCACAGAACGGCATCCACTCCGGGCTGTTCTCGGACTGGTGGCAGGAGACGCTCCTCTCGCTCGAGGGGGACGACCACGCCCGGATCCGGCGGCTGATGGTGCCGGCGTTCAAGAACCGGGTCATCGCCGAGCTGCGCCCGACGTTCCAGGCCATCGCCAACGAGCTGATCGACGGGTTCGCGGCGCGCGGGCAGGTCGAGTTCGTGCACGAGTTCGCCGAGCCCTACGCCGCCCGGATCATCTGCCTGCTGCTCGGGCTGCCCCAGGACCACTGGCCGCAGGTGGCGCGCTGGGCCGACGACCTCGGTGCGTCGTTCTCGATCGACGTCGGAAACCAGGTGCCGCGGATCGAGGCGGCGCTGACCGGGCTGGCGGGCTACGTCGACGACGTGGTGGGCGACCGGCGCGCCCACCCGCGGGACGACCTCGTGACGACCCTGGTCCAGGCCCGCGACGCCGAGGGCACGCTCACCGACCGGGAGCTGTCGGTGGCGCTGGTCTTCCTCGCCTTCGCCGGCATGGAGACCACACGCAACCAGCTCGGGCTCGCTCTGCAGACGCTGCTCGAGCGGCCCGACCAGTGGGCGCTGCTCGCCGAGCGGCCCGAGCTCGGCGGCAACGCCGTCGAGGAGGTGATGCGGGTCAACCCGACGGTCACCTGGGTGACCCGCGAGGCGCTCGAGGACGTCGAGTTCCAGGGGCTGCACATCCCGAAGGGCGGCATCGTGCAGATGCTCTCGCACAGCGCCGGCACCGATCCGCGCGCCGTGCCGGACCCGTCGTTCGACATCGCCGAGCAGCGGCCGCCGCACCACGGCTTCGGCGCGGGCATCCACCACTGCCTCGGCCACTTCGTCGCCCGCACCGACATGGCCGTAGCGCTGCCCCTGCTCGCGCAGCGGATGCCGGACGCGGAGTGCGACGGGCCAGGGGTTTGGCTACCGGTGTCCGGGAACACCGGTGCAGTATCGTTCCCGATCCGGTTCACGCCGGCGACCTGAGGAGACTCGATGCTCGCGATCACCGGCTCGACCGGCGCCGTCGGAGGGCGGGTGGCCCGCGCACTCGCCGACGACCTGCGCAACGACTTCCGGCTGGTGGTGCGCGACCCCGCCCGGGCGCCGGACTTCGACACCGACGTGCGCGTCTGTGACTACGCCGACCACGCCGCCGCGGTCGAGGCCCTCACCGGCGTCGACACCCTGTTCATGGTCTCGGCCGCCGAGGCCGTCGACCGGCGCGACCAGCACCGCAGCTTCATCCGGGCCGCCGCGGATGCCGGCGTCGGCCACATCGTCTACACCTCGTTCGCCGGTGCCGCACCTGACGCGACGTTCACCCTCGGCCGCGACCACTGGGACGCCGAGGAGGCCATCCGCGACAGCGGCATGACCTACACGCTGCTCCGCGACAACTTCTACAGCGACCTCGTGCCCTACTTCGCCGACGAGGAGGGCGTGATCCGTGGACCGGCCGGCGACGGCCGGGTGGCCGCGGTGGCGCGCGCCGACGTCGCCGACGTGGCCGCCGCGGTGCTGCGCGCCCCTTCCGACCACGCCGACGCGACGTACGTCCTGACCGGGCCCGAGGCGATCACGATGACCGAGCTGGCTGCGCGGGCGGGAGCGGTGCTGGGCCGCGAGCTGCGGTTCGAGGACGAGACGGTCGAGGCGGCCTACGACTCCCGGCGGACGGCGTACGGCGCCGAGGACTGGCAGCTCGACGCCTGGGTGTCGACCTACACCGCGATCAAGGACGGGTCGTGCGCCGAGGTCACCGGCGACGTCGAGCGCGTGAGTGGCCACCCCGCCCGGACACTCGAAGAGGCGATCCGGGAGAGCCGGGAGGCCTGAGCCACCGGCTCGGGTTCAGCGGCTCCGGGTCCCGCCGCTGTCGACCCAGCGGGCCGGATGGTCGATCACGGCGTCGAGCACGGCGAACGCAGCGCCGGTGGCGCCCAGGGCTTCGTCGGGGGCGGCGAGCTCCACGACCGGGCGGAGCCAGGGCGCCGAGATCACCCGCCGGTGCAGGTGCTGTTCGAGGGTCGGCCGGATGAGCTCGGCCAGCTCCGCCAGGTGTCCGCCCAGGACGACCGTGGAGATGTCGAGGACGTTGAGCACGCTCGAGAGCGCCACACCGAGCGCACGGGCGGCTGTGTCCACCGACTTCCAGGCGGCCCGGTTCCCCGAGCGGACGCGCGCCGCCAGCAGCTCCATCGACGCGTCGTCCGGCAGCCTCGCGGTGCGGAGCATGGCCCGCCGACCGGCGTACTGCTCGAGACAGCCGGTGGAGCCGCACGGGCAGGCCGGGCCGCTCGCGTCCACCGAGACGTGCCCGATCTCGCCCGCCCACCCGTGCCGTCCCGCGAAGACCCGACCGCCGATGACCGCCGCCCCACCGATGCCGACCTCACCCGAGACGTAGACGAAGTCCGACAGCGGACCGGGCCGTCCCGGCACCGCTTCGGCGACGGTGCGCGCCGCCAGGTCTGCCTCGTTGGCCACCCGGAGCGGGAGGTGGCCGAGGGCCGGACCACCGAGCACGGCCGCCACGTCGACCTCCGACCAGCCGAGGTTCGGCGCGCTCAGCACCCGGGCGTCCTCGACGGAGACGACGCCCGGCAACGCGAGCCCGGCGCCGACCAGCCGCAGCTCCGGCGAGAGCGTCCGTCGCAGGCGACGGGCGGCGACACCGATCCGGCGCAAGGTCTGCTGCGGGTCGCTGCCGACGAGATCCTCGGTCACGAGGTGCTCGCGGACGATGCGGCCACGGAGATCGACCACCCGGACGGCACTGAACCCGGGGTTGACCTGCAGGCCCAGGGCGGCGACCTGTCGCCCGGCCACGAGCGGCGTGCCGGGTCGCCCCCTCCCCGGAGCGCGCAGCGGCGCGAGCTCGTCGACGAGGCCGGCGGCGACGAGCTCGTCCGTGAGCCGGGACACCGTCGACCGCGTCAGAGCCGTCGCGATGGCGACGCCCGCGCGCGAGACCGGCTCCGTCGACCCGAGCACCGTCGACAGGACCAGCCGGAGGTTGGTGTCGCGGATCGTGGCCTGCCTCGCCGCGGCCGAGGCGCCGGGTGGCGGAGTGCGGGCCATGCCTTGTCCTCATCGACTGGGACGGATTATGTTTAGCCACACAACAAATATCACAACCGGAGCGTCCTGATGGTTCGTACACCTCGCCCTGAAGACAGGTTCTCCTTCGGTCTCTGGACCGTCGGGTGGCCCGGGGCCGACCCGTTCGGCACGGCGACCCGGCCGGTGCTCGACCCGTGGGAGTACGCCGAGAAGCTGGCCGAGCTCGGCGCCTGGGGCATCACCTTCCACGACAACGACGTCTTCCCCTTCGACGCCGACGAGGCGACGAGGCGGGACCGCGTCAGCCGGCTGAAGCAGGCCGCGGACAGCGCCGGGCTGGTGATCGAGATGGTCACCACCAACACCTTCACCCACCCGGTGTTCAAGGACGGAGGACTCACGTCCAACGACCGCGGCGTGCGCCGGTTCGGGCTGCGCAAGATCCTCGACGCGGTCGACCTGGCCGCCGAGGTAGGGGCGACCACGTTCGTGATGTGGGGCGGCCGTGAGGGCGCCGAGTACGACGCGTCGAAGGACGTGCACGCGGCCTTCGAGCGGTACAAGGAGGGGCTCGACACGATCGCCGGCTACATCAAGGACAGCGGCTACGACCTGCGGATCGGCCTGGAGCCGAAGCCGAACGAGCCGCGCGGTGACATCTTCCTGCCGACGGTCGGGCACGCTCTGGCGCTGATCGCGGAGCTCGAGCACGGCGACATCGTCGGGCTGAACCCGGAGGTCGGCCACGAGCAGATGGCGAACCTCAACTACACCCACGCGCTGGGCCAGGCGCTGTGGAGCGGAAAGCTGTTCCACATCGACCTCAACGGGCAGCGCGGGCTCAAGTACGACCAGGACCTGGTCTTCGGCCATGGCGACCTGATGTCGGCGTTCTTCACCGTGGACCTCCTCGAGAACGGCTTCCCGTCGGGCGGCCCGACGTACGACGGACCGCGGCACTTCGACTACAAGCCGTCACGCACCGAGCACCTGGACGGGGTGTGGGAGTCGGCAAGGGCCAACATGGCCACCTACCTGATGCTCGAGGAGAAGGCTCAGGCGTTCCGGGCCGATCCGCGGGTGGCCGAGGCCATGCAGTACTCGGGCGTCCTCGACCTGGCCACCACGACCGTCGCGGACGGCGAGTCGTTGGAGGAGTTCCGGAAGGCCGACGACGGATTCGACCCCGAGAAGGCCGCCGAGCGGGACTTCGGCTTCGTCCGGCTCCAGCAGCTCGCCGTCGAGCACCTCGTCGGGTGACGCTCGTCGTCGGGGTCGACTCCTCGACCCAGTCGTGCAAGGTGGTCGTCCGCGACGCCGAGACGGGGGCGCTCGTCAGGAGCGGCACCGCGGTGCATCCTGACGGCACCGAGGTCGACCCGGAGGCCTGGTGGCAGGCGCTCCAACAGGCGATCGCGCAGGCCGGCGGGCTGGACGACGTGGCCGCGCTGTCGGTCGGTGGTCAGCAGCACGGGCTCGTCGCCCTCGACGCGGAGGGCCGGGTCATCCGCGACGCCCTGCTCTGGAACGACACCCGCTCCGCGGCTGCGGCCGCCGCGCTGGTCGACGAGCTCGGCGCCGAGGCCTGGGCGCACGCCACCGGCTCGGTGCCGGTCGCGTCCTTCACGGTGACCAAGCTGCGTTGGCTGGCCGAGCACGAGCCGGAGCATGCGAAGCAGGTGGCCGCGGTCGCACTCCCGCACGACTGGCTGACCTGGCGGCTGCGCGGCACCGGCGACCTCGACGACCTCACCACGGACCGCTCCGAGGCGTCCGGCACCGGCTACTTCGACCCGGTCGCGAACGAGTACCGCCGCGAGCTCCTGGGCCGGGCACTCGGGCGCGATGACGTGGTCCTCCCCCGCGTCCTCGGCCCGGCCGAGCCCGTGGAGGCCCACGACGCGCCCCTGTTGCTCGGCCCCGGCGCCGGCGACAACGCGGCCGCCGCGCTGGGTCTCGGGCTGCAGCCGGGCGACGTGATGCTCTCGGTGGGCACCAGCGGCGTCGTGGCCGCGGTCTCCGAGACCCCCACCCATGACGCCACCGGCCTCGTGGCCGGGTTCGCGGACGCGACGGGTCACTTCCTCCCGCTGGCCGCCACGCTCAACGGCTCGCGGGTGCTCGACTCCGCAGCCAGGCTGCTCGGTGTCGACCACGGGGGGCTCGACGCTCTGGCCCTGGCCGCCGGTGCGGGCGCCGGCGGGCTCGCCTACACGCCGTACCTCGAGGGCGAGCGCACCCCCAACCTCCCGGACGCCACCGGCACGCTCGCGCAGATGACGCTGGCCAACCTGACCCGCGAGAACTTCGCCCGCGCGGCCGTCGAGGGGCTGCTGACGCTCCTGTCCGGAGCGCTCGACGCGATCCGGACACAGGGCGTGGGGGCGCGACAGGTGACCCTCGTCGGCGGCGGCGCCCGGTCCCGCGCGCTGCGCGAGCTCGCCCCCCAGATACTCGGGGTGCCGGTGCACACCCCGCCCTTCGCGGAGTACGTCGCCCTGGGCGCGGCGAGCCAGGCCGCACGACTCCTCTAGCCCCAGCGGCCGTCCAGCCAGGTCAGCTGGCGGGGTGCGCTGGTGCGCCGGTCGCGCCCTGGTCAGGCCGTGGCGTGGTGCACGAAGCACCAGCGCCAGTCCTCGTCCGGTTCGGCGGTCTCCATGACCGGGTGGGTGGTGTCCTGGAAGTGCTTGGTGGCGTGCTGGCCGATCGAGGAGTCGCAGCAGGCCAGGTTGCCGCACTCCAGGCACTGCCGCATCGACACCCACTCGAGGCCCTCGTCGAGGCAGCGCTGACAGACCGGGTCCGGAGTCGTCTCCACGACGGCGTAGTGGTCGAGGTCCGCGCAGGTGTAGCCGGTACGCCGCTGGGTGGAGTACTCCTGCAGCTCCTTGCGCTCCTCGGTGGCCACGTCGAGCATCGACTCCTCGACGTCGAGCAGGGCGAGGACGTCGGCGACCACCTCGGAGTCGACCTGGCCGGTCTCGCGGATCTTCAGCACCTTGGTCCGCTCGGCCTCGAGCATCGAGAGCCGGATCCGGGAGTAGAGCTCGCTCGGCGACTCGCGGTCGGCGACGGTGCTGAGCCGCTCCCAGGCCGCGAAGTTCCGCTGGTCGAGCCGCTGGCGGATCAGGTCGACGACCCCCTGACTGTCCTCGAACTCGAGCTCGTCGAGCCGGTGCAGGGCCGCCTTGCCCGCCTGCTGGAGCAGCGTGGCCCGGGCGAGCGCGTCCTCGGCCGGGTCGGGGCTCGGCACCCGCAGCCGCCGGGCCACCCAGGGCAACGAGAGTCCCTGGATGAACAGCGTCCCGGCGGTCACGGTGAAGGCCATCAGCAGCAGCACCTCGCGGTACTTCGTGTCCGCAGGGATGACGAAGGCCGCGGCCAGGGTGACCACACCACGCATCCCGGCCCAGCCCAGGACGAAGGTGAAGGTCCACGGCGGCCGGCGGCCCGTCAGCGGGTCCGGGCCGGGCCGGATGATGAGGTAGCGGGCCGGGAAGACCCAGAGCAGCCGCAGCACGATGCAGGCTGCGAGGGTGGCGGCGCAGACCGCGGCGATCCGGCCCCACGAGAGCGAGCCGTTCCCGGCGCCGTCGATGATCGAGCGCGCCTGGAGCCCGATGAGCAGGAAGACGGTGTTCTCGAGGACGAAGGCGATCGTGCGCCAGTTCAGCCGCTCGGCGATGCGGGACTGCGCCGTCTGCAGGATCGGCGCCTTGTGGCCGAGCAGCAGGCCGGCGACGACGACCGCGACGACGCCCGAGGCGTGCAGCTCCTCCCCGATGGAGTACGCCGCGAACGGAACCACCAGGGAGAGCGCGCTGTCGAGGATCGGGTCCTCGAGATGCTTGCGGAACGCCGCGACCACCTTGAACACGACGAGGCCGACCACGACGCCCCCGCCGGCGGCCAGCAGGAAGTCCAGCCCGACCGTCGCGGGGTTGAAGCCGTCCCCGTCGGCGACGGCCAGGGCGGTGCCCAGCGCGACCAGCGCCGTGGCGTCGTTGAGCAGCGACTCCCCCTCGAGGATCGTGACGATCCGGCGGGGCAGCCCGATCCGCCGGCCGATCGCGGTGGCCGCCACCGCGTCGGGTGGCGCCACGACCGCGCCGATCGCGAACGCGATCGCCCACGAGATGCCCGGCAGCATCTGGTGCGCCACCCAGCCGACGCCGAGCGTGGTGAAGGCCACCAGCCCCACCGACAGCAGGAGGATCGGCCGCCGGTTCGCCTTGAAGTCGACCAGTGACGTGCTCTGCGCAGCGGCGTACAGCAGGGGCGGCAGCAGCCCGAACAGCACGACGTCCTTGGAGAGCTCGACGTCGGGCACGAACGGGACGTACGACGCCGCGACGCCCACCAGGATCAGCAGGAACGGCGCGGGGACGTCCGCCTTCGCAGCCACCCACGTACAGACGAGGACGCCGACGGCCAGGCCGCACAGCAGGGCCGTGATCTCCACGGCAGCCATTGTCCCGAGCGGACCGTGCCGCACCTAACCTGTCCGCTGTCGGCGCAATCAGGATCAAGCGGGACCATTCGGTCGTGGCCGACGATCTTCCTGTGACGTTGAACGAGTCCGCCGCTGCGGACACCTTCGCCGGCTTCGTCGAGCACCTCGCACAGGTGCTCGACGAGACCGACGACCGCGACGCGTCCGGCGAGGAGTGGGCGGCGCGGTTCAACTTCTCGCGCTACCACTTCGACCGGATGATCCGCAGCGTGGCCGGCGAGCCGCCGCAGGCGTTCCGCCGCCGGATCCTCCTCGAGCGCGCCGCCTACCGCATGGTGACGACCACGGCGCCGCTGATCGACATCGCGGTCGAGGCCGGCTACGGCTCGCACGAGGCGTTCACCCGGGCCTTCGCCCGCGCGTACGGCGTCTCGCCCGCGGCGTGGCGCAGGGCCCCCGGCCGGATCCGGATCCCCGCGCCCAGCAACGTCCACTTCCACCCGCCCGGCAGCCTTCGGCTGCCCGCACGAGACAAGGTGACCGCGATGGACCTGATGACCCGCATGGTCGAGCACCACATCTGGCTGACCGGGGAGATGGTGCGGCTGGCCGGCCGGCTGACCGACGGGCAGCTGGACCAGCCGATCGAGCTCGACGTCGACGACGACCGCCAGACGATCCGCTCGCTCCTGTCGCGGCTGATCGGCCAGATGGGGATGTGGAACGCCGCGGTGGCGCTGCGCGACTACGACTGGTCGGTGGAGGAGCACGAGTCGCTGGGCTCGATGCGGGAGAGGCTGGCGGTCGAGGGGCCGACGTTCCTGTCCCAGGTCCGCGAGGTGGTCGAGCAGGACCGGCTCGACGACACGTTCGTGGATGCGTTGTGCGAGCCGGCCGAGGTCTTCACCTACGGCGGCATGGTCGCGCACGTGCTGACCTTCGCGGCGCACCGCCGGACCCTGGTCGTCCTGGCGCTCTCGAAGCACGGCGTCGAGGAGCTCGGCTGGGGTGACCCGATGGTCTGGGTCGCGACGCCGCAGGGGTGACGACCAGGCGCCAGCGGTGCTGGTCTCGCTGACCCGCGGCGGCAACCGGTCCGTCGCATCTACTCCGTGACGGGTGAGCCTTCTGGCAGGATCCACCGCGAGGCTCGGCCGAGGCGCGAGCACCCGAGGGGGAAAATGGCCAGGGCGGTCGACACCAGCACGACGGCAGCCGGGGCCGGCATCGTCCTGATGACCCTGTCGGCGGGGCAGTTCCTGATGACGCTGGACAGCTCCGTCATGAACGTCTCCATCGCCCAGGTGGCGGAGGACGTCGGCACCACCGTCACGGGCGTGCAGACCGCGATCACGCTGTACACGCTGGTGATGGCCACGATGATGATCACCGGCGGCAAGGTCGGCAGCATCATCGGCCGGAAGAGGGCCTTCACCATCGGGTGCGTCGTCTACGCAGCCGGCTCGCTCACCACGGCCCTGGCCCAGAACCTCACCGTCCTGATCGTGGGCTGGTCGTTCCTCGAAGGCATCGGGGCGGCACTGATCATGCCCGCGATCGTCGCGTTGGTCGCCTCCAACTTCGCGGCACCCGAACGACCGAGGGCCTATGGCCTGGTGGCCTCCGCCGGGGCCATCGCGGTCGCGGCCGGCCCCTTGATCGGCGGGGCGGTGACGACGCTGTGGACCTGGCGCCTGGTCTTCGCCGGCGAGGTCGTCATCGTGGCGCTGATCGTCCTGCTCACCCGACGGATCAGGGACGTCGAGGTCGAGGGCGCCCGCCAACGCATCGACGTCCCCGGCGTCTTCCTGTCGGCGGCCGGCCTGGGTCTGGCCGTGTACGGCGTCCTGCGGTCGTCGGAGTGGGGGTGGGTCCTGGCGAAGGAGTCGGCGCCGTCCCTGTTCGGGCTCTCGATGACCCTCGTGTTCATCGTTTCGGGAGCCCTGATCCTGTGGATCTTCTTCTGGTGGGAGCAGCGCGTCCTCGCGGCCGGCAAGGAGCCGCTGGTGCGGACCTCGATGCTGCGCAACGCCCAGCTGGCCGGCGGGATGACGATGTTCTTCTTCCAGTTCATGATCCAGGCCGGCCTCTTCTTCTCCGTCCCGCTGTTCCTCTCGGTCGCTCTGGGCCTGAGCGCCTTCGAGACCGGGGTCCGGCTGCTGCCGCTCTCGGTCACCCTGCTCATCGCGGCGGTCGGCATCCCCAAGCTCTGGCCGCTGGCGTCGCCGCGCCGCGTGGTGCAGTGGGGTCTGGTGGCCCTGCTGGCCGGCATCGTCTCGCTCGTCCTGGCGCTCGACGCCGGCGCCGGCGCCGAGATCGTGACGGTGCCGATGCTGCTGGCCGGGCTGGGCGTCGGGGCGCTCTCGTCACAGCTGGGCGCGGTGACGGTATCGGCGGTGCCCGACGAGCAGAGCGGTGAGGTGGGCGGCCTGCAGAACACCGCCACCAACCTCGGCGCCTCGCTCGGCACCGCCCTGGTCGGTTCCGTGCTGATCACCGCCCTGTCCGCCAGCTTCTTCGCGGGTGTGCGCGACAACCCGGACGTCCCGGCGGAGACGGTCACGGCGGGCGAGACGCAGCTGGCGAGCGGCGTGCCGTTCGTCTCCGACGACCAGCTCCAGACCGCACTCCGTGACGCCGGGCTGCCGGAGGCCCAGGTGGACGCGATCGTCGACGAGAACGAGACGGCGCGGATCGACGGGCTGCGGGTCAGCCTCTCGGTGCTGGTCCTGCTGGCCCTGCTCGGCCTGTTCTTCACCCGCCTCCTGCCGGTCGAGGCGGTCGGGGCTGATCCACCCGGCGGGCAGCGCAAGGCGCCGACGGCCGAGACCTGAGGCTCGCCGGGTGGGCTAGGGCCGCAACGCGCGGATCTCGAGATCGAGAGCGCGCCGCCGGGACCGGTCCACCACGGCCTCCACCACCTCGATGCCACCGTTGGGGCTGGCCAGCGCGTGGTCGAGCTCGGCCGCCGAGTCGACCCGCCAGTGCGGGGTGCCGGTGGCCTGGCAGAGCGCGGCCAGGTCGACGTGGTGCGGGGTGCCGAAGAGCAGCTCGTAGGCGTGTGCGTACTCCTCCGCGCCCTGCTCCAGCGTGGCGAAGATCGAGCCACCGTCGTCGTTGGCGACGACCAGCGTCAGGTCCGGCCGCGGCTCGTCGGGCCCGATGACGAGACCGTTGGCGTCGTGCAGGAAGGTCACGTCGCCCAGCAGTGCGAGGTTGCGGCTCTCCTCCTTGCGCGCCAGCGAAGCCCCGATCGCCGTCGAGACCGTGCCGTCGATGCCCGAGAGGCCGCGGTTGGCGACCACCTTGCGGCGGCTGCCGACGTCGTACGCCGTCGCCATCAGGTCGAGGTCGCGGATCGGGTTCGAGGCACCGACGACGAGATGGCCGCCGGGGGGCAGCGCGCGGCTGACCGCACCTGCGACGTGGTACGCCGTGAAGCCGGCCTCGTCGATGAGAGCGTCGAGCTGCCGCGAGACCGAGGAGTCGGCGTCCTGCCAGGCCGCCAGCCAGGCCGGGTCGTCGGCGTCATCGGCGTCATCGGCGGAGGCATCGCTGTCCATCGGCGTGACCACGTACGGCCGGGTCCAGGACGGGGTCGCGTCGAGCACCTCGACGTCGGCCCGCGAGAGCAGCCGCTGCACCGGCCGCGACAGTGTGGGGTGGCCGAAGAGGACCACCCGTTCGACGTCGTCCGCGAGCGAGGTGGCGAGCAGCAACCGGTACGTGCGCAGCGCCGGCCCGGTCCGCGCCCCGCTGGACGGCTCGGCGAGCAGCGGCCAGCCGGCCTCGGCGGCCAGCGACCGCGCCCCGGGCCCGGCGTCGTCCCCGGCGACCACGACCGTGCGTGGCCCCATCGGCAACGACGGCAGCATGCGCGAGCTGAACCGGTTGCGGCGCTCCGGCGTGGTGACGTCCGGCACCCACCTGTCGGGCGGCAATCAGCGGGTCGTCGAGCTGCACGTTGAGGTGCAGGAGACCGGTCCACCACGTCTCGTCGACGTCCGCAGCGACCACAGGCCGCGCGAGGTCGAGGGTCGTCACCTGCGGCCCGAAGATCCCGACCTGGTCGGTCGTCTGGTTGGCGTCGGTGCCGCGCAACCGCAGTGGCCGGTCGGCAGTCACCACCACCATGCCGACGCCCGCGTGATGGGCCTCGAGCACCGCCGGGTGCAGGTTGGCGACCGCCGTGCCCGACGTGCAGATGACCGCAGCCCGCGAGCCGCCCTTGGTCAGCCCCAGCGCGAGGAAGCCGGCGGTGCGCTCGTCGATCCGCGTGTGCAGCCGGAGCAGCCCGGCCTCGGCGGCGTCGTACGCCGCGAACGACAGCGGGGCGTTCCGCGAACCCGGCGCGACCACAACCTCCCGGACCCCGAACGCGACCAGCATGCTGACCACCGACCGCGCCACGTCTGTGGAAGTCATCTCGCGCGCACCTCCGCCAGGCGCGCCTGCCAGTGCGCCACCCGGTCGGCGGTGGCGGCCAGCTGGTCCAGCGCGCGCGGGTCGACGCGCGGCAGGCGCACCGGCAGCATCCCGTCCACCGGGAGCAGCGGCTCGGCCACGACGTCGGCGGTCAGCAGCTGCACGGTGGCCAGCCCGCACGCGTAGGGCAGCTCGGGCAGTGCCCCGGCCAGGGCCAGCCCGGCTGCGATCCCGACCGAGGTCTCCAGCGCGGACGACACCACCACCGGCAGCCCGATGTCCTCGGCGATCCGGAGGCAGGCCCGCACCCCGCCCAGCGGCTGGACCTTCAGCACCGCGACGTCGGCGGCCTCGAGGTCGCGGACGCGGTAGGGGTCGGAGGCGCGACGGATCGACTCGTCGGCGGCGATGGGGACCTCGACGCGGCGGCGCACGGCGGCGAGCTCCTCGACCGTGGCGCAGGGCTGCTCGACGTACTCCAGCCCCGACCCGGCGGTGTCCAGCGCCTTGATGGCCGCGACCGCGTCGTCGACCGACCAGGCCCCGTTGGCGTCCACGCGCACCTGCCCGGACGGGCCGAGCGCGTCACGGACCGCCTCCACCCTGGCCTCGTCGTCGGCCGGCGACTGGCCGGGCTCGGCCACCTTCACCTTGGCGGTCGTGCAGCCACCCTCACGAACGACCCGGTAGGCCCGCTCCGGACCCACGGCCGGCACCGTCACGTTGACCGGTACCTCGCTCCGGACCGGGTCGGGCCAGCCGCCGGCCGCCGCCTCCTCGGCGCAGCGCAGCCACGGCTCGGCCACCTCGGGGTCGTACTCCAGGAACGGGCTCCACTCACCCCACCCGGCCTCGCCCCGCAGCAGCATCCCCTCACGCAGCGTGATGCCGCGGAACCGGGTGCGCAGCGGGATCGCGAACACCCGGGTCTCCATGCGCTCAACCTAGATGAGCAGGTCCAATGGGTCGTGCGAGCGAGCGGCGCTCAGCGCCGCGCTGGCAAGGCGCCGGCGCGATGGCAGACTGGGCGTCTTTCGAGCGTCGGCAACGCCGCCAGCGTGGATGCTGCGCGTCGCGTAGCGTGCGAGCCCTTGGACTTGCTCATCTGGATCGCCAGGTGTCCGCCGCACCGCGCGGGACGTGGTCGGTCGGCCCTGACTGGGTGATGATCCGTGCATGAGTCTGCTGCGCGACCCGGTGCGTCGCGGCAGCATCGTGGTCCTCGTGCGGCACTACCCGGCGTACGCCGTCGCACTGGCGCTCGGCACGGCGGCGCTCGCTGTGTCCGTGCTCTCCGGCCGGACGTTCCTCGACGCCGCGGACGTCGCGCTGGTGCACAGCCAGCTCGACGCGGTGCCCGCCACCGCTCCGGCGGAGGAGCAGGGCAGGGTCCGCGCCTCGGTCTCGGACGGCTCGCCACCCCGGGTCGAGGACGCGGTCAGCCGCGAGATGGCCGGGCTGGCGGGAGGCGGCCCCGTCCAGGAGGTCCGGCAGCCGGTCGGCTACCTCGACCCGCGGACCAAGCCGGCGCCGTACGTCGTGAACCCGGCCACCGGCGAACGGACGCCGGGCGTGGCCTTCGAGGCGAGCGGCGCGCTCGAGGCGCTCGTCCCCGACGAGGGCTCGCCGCAGCCCGGCGCCGGTGGGCTCTGGCTCCCGGACACCGTCGCCACCCGGCTGCACCTCGCGCCGGGTGACCAGGTCGGCCTCCAGCTGGCCACGCCGGGGGCGAACCCGGCGCCGGCGACCGCCACCGTCACCGGCGTCTACCTGACCGACACCCACGGTGCCCCCCGCGACGGCACCGGGCTCTGGCACCGGCTGACCGACGAGCTCCCCATCTGGCCGGACCACCTGGTCCCGACCACGGCCCAGCTGCCGCTCCTCGTGGCGGACACCGACACCTACCGGACCCTGGTGGCCGGCACCCGCGACCTGTCGCTCGTGACCTGGGACGTGGCACCCGCAGCGGACCCGGCCCGGATCCAGGACCTCGAACGGCTCGACGACTCCGCCGAGACCCTGCGCGACGAGCTGAAGGACCAGGCCTCGGACCTCAGCAAGGAGGTCAGCCACCGGGGGCGCAACCGGGTCACCATCTCGACCGGGCTGCCGACCATGGTCGTGCAGACCCGCGGCGGGCTCCGGGCCACCGACGACGGCGTCGCGGCGGTGCGCGTCCTCGCCGCCGGGCTGTCGTGGCTCGTCCTCGCCCTGGCCGCGGTCGCCCTGCTCGTACGCCGTCGGGGCGAGCGCCAGGTCCTCGTCGAGCAGGGCCGCTCGTCGTTGGAGCTGACGGCGCTCAGCGTGGTCGAGGCCGTGCCGCCGGTCGCGGTGGGGCTGCTGGCCGGCTGGTGGGTCAGCCCGCCCTTCGTGTCCGCGATCGTCGGCCCCGATGGAGCGTCGCCCCGGCCGGGCGACGCCGTGCTGGTCGGCGGGATCGTGCTCGTCACGGTCGCGGTGGCCTCCGCCACCGACGCGTTCGCGCGCCACCGCCGGGCCTCGGGCCGGACCCTGGTGGCCGCCCGCCGGCTCCCTTGGCGCAGCGCGGTGCTGGCGGTGGCCGCCGTCGGGGCGGTCAGCGCCTACCGCGGGGACCGCGACTTCGACGCCGTGACGGCCGCCTTCCCACTGGCCGCGGTGGGAGCCGCGGCGATCGTGGTCTCGGCCCTGGCCACCGCGCTGCTGGCCCAGCTGGTCCGGCGGTGGCTGCCGGCCCGGCTCGGGCCCCGGCTCACCCTGTCCCGGCTGGCCCGCGACCCGGCGTCTGCCACCGCGTTCCTGGCGGCCACGATCGCGTTCGGGGCGGCCGGCTACGGGCTGCTGTTCCACGCCTCGGCCGACGCGGCGACCGCCGACAAGGTGGCCACCCAGGTCGGCGCCAACAGCGTGTTCGGGGTCAACGACCCGGTCGCGGCCGCGGCCGTCGCCGCCGACGTCGGTGACTCGACCGTCGTGCTGCACACGGTCCCGAGGGTCGGCACCTTCACCGGCGACCGGCTGTCCGCGGTGGACCCGGCGACCTTCAGCTCGGCCGCCCTGTGGTCGCCGCGGTTCGCCGGTCAGGACCTGTCCGTCCTGATCCGCGAGCTCCGCGCGGGGCCGGACGCGGACGCCGTTCCCGTCGTGGTGGCCGGCAGCGGCGCACACGTGCCCGCCTCCGGCACCCTGGCCCGCGGTGACGACTGGTCGGTGCCCTACCGCGTGGTCGACCACATCGCCGGCTTCGCAGGCTCCGGCCGGTGGCAGACCGTGCTCGTCGTGGACCAGAACGCGCTGCTGGCCCTGGCACCACCCGGGGCGATCGACACCCTCGAGGCCGAGCTGTGGAGCGCCCGGGACGCCGACACCGTCACTCGTGCCGCGCGGACCGGTGACGGGCTCACCCTCAGCCTCGAGACCACCGCCGACGAGATGCGGGCCAGCCACGCCTCGCTCGTGGCCCGGTCATGGGTGACGCGGTACCTCCAGGCGTTCACCGTGCTGGCGCTGGTCCTCGGCCTGCTCGTGCTGGCCGGGCTGCAGCGGCGCGACCGCGAGCAGCGACGGCTCCAGGACCGCACCCTTGCCGACCTGGGCCACTCCCGGCGGCTGGCCTCCAGGGCCGCCGGGGCGGCCCTGGCGGTGGTCGCGCTGCTGGGTGCGGTCGCGGGCGGTGTCGCGGCGTACGCCGTCACGTCCTCGCTCGCCAGCAGGCTCGACCCGGAGCCCGACCTCCAGCCGGCGCTCGAGGTGACCGGCACCGGACAGCTGCTGGTCGCGGCGGTGGGCTTCGGCGCGATCGCCCTGGTGCTGACCCTGGCGGGTGGCGCCACCGAGCAGTGGCTGGGCAGGTCCCGGTCCGTGAACGAGCTGCTGCACGATGAGTGAGCGTCGGGGGTCCGCCGTGGTGGCCAGCCAGCTGGTGCGGGTCTACCGCGGGCTGACCGAGGAGGTGCAGGCGGTCCGCGGGGTCGACCTGGTCCTCGAGCCGGGCAGCCTCACCGCGGTGCTCGGCCCGTCCGGCAGCGGGAAGAGCACGCTGATCCGGCTGCTGGCGGGGCTCGACCGGCCCTCAGCGGGCACCATCACCCACGGCTCGACAGTGCTCACCGACCTGAGTGCGACCCGGCTGCGCCGGTGGCGGCACCGGAACGTCGCGTTCGTGCACCAGCGCCCCCGCAGCAACCTGGTCGAGCACCTCAGCACCGCCGACCACATCCGCATGGCCGGACCCGAGGAGCCGGGCGAGGTGCTCGGCTCGCTCGGGCTGGCCGACCAGGCCCAGCACCGCGTCGACCAGCTCTCCGGCGGTGAGCAGCAGCGGCTGGCGCTCCTGGTGGCCATGGCGTCCGGACATTCGCTGCTGGTGGCCGACGAGCCGACCGCGCACCTCGACGACGAGCGGGCCGGACAGGTGCTCGAGCGGCTGCGGCGGACCGCCGAGGACGACGGCACCACCGTCGTCTACACGACCCACGACCCGCGGATCACCCAGGAGGCCGACCGGCTGCTCCACCTCGACCATGGCGTGCTGACCACCGAGCACGACGTCCGGGCCGCCACCCGGCTCGGTGTCATCGACGCCAGCGGCCGGGTGCAGCTGCCACCCGAGGCGCGGCTCCTGTTCCCGACCAGCCGGGTCGCGATCGAGGTCGAGGACGGACGGGTCGTGCTGCACCCGCCGCGGGACGAACCGGGCGCGGACGTTGAGTGAGCTGCTTCTGGCTGCGCGCGAGGTCACCCGCTCGTACGAAGTCCGCGGCCACGCCGTCCTCGCCCTCCGGCCGACCAGCCTCATGGTCCAGGCGGGCGACGTGCTGGCCGTGACGGGTCCGTCGGGCACCGGCAAGAGCACGCTGGTCTCGATCCTGGCGGGCTGGGACCGCCCCTCCTCCGGAACCGTCGAGCGGCCGGTGCGCACGGTGTTCGTGCCACAGCGGCTGGCGCTCCTCGACACGCTGACCGTGCTGGACAACATCGCGCTCGCCGACGCGGGCCGCGCCGCCGACGTGCCGGCGCTGGCCGCTGCGCTGTCGGTCGACCACCTGCTCGAGCGGTTCCCCGGCGAGATCTCGCTCGGCGAGCGGCAACGGGTCGGCCTGGCCAGGGCGCTGCACGCTGGGGCGCCGGTGACGATCCTCGACGAGCCGACCGCACACCAGGACGGCGACCACACCCGGCTGGTCCTCGACGCGCTGACGTCGCTGCCCGGTGACCGCGCCGTCGTGATGGCCACCCATGACTCGGTGGTGGTGGCCGTGGCGACCTCGGTGGTTCAGCTCGAGGCCGCGGTGGCCGCCAGCTGAACCCGGTCCACCTTGCCGTTGGCCAGCATCGGCAGCGCCTCGACCACGACCAGCTGCCGGGGTGCCCATGACCGCGGGTGCCGCTCGGCCACCCACTCGCGGGCATCGGCCAGCACCAGGTCGCCCACCACGAAGGCCACCAGCCGCATGCCCCACTCCTCGTCCGGGAGCCCCAGCACCTCTGCGGCCCGGACCGCCGGGTGCTCCTGGAGCCGCCTGGCGACGACCGGGCCCGGGACGTTCACGCCACCGGTGACCACCATGTCGTCCAGCCGGCCGAGGACCTGCAGCCGGCCGTCCTCGTCGATCCGCGCGGCGTCCTCGGTGCGGAACCAGCCGTCGACCAGCGCTCGCGCGGTCAGCCCCGGGTCGCCGTCGTACCGGTCGAAGAGCATTGGACCGGAGACCCGCAGCCGGCCGTCCGCCTCGGTGGCCAGCCCGACCCCGTCCAGGGCGACTCCGTCGTAGACGCACCCGCCCGCGGTCTCGGCCGAGCCGTAGGTCGCCACCACCGTGATCCCTGCGTCCTGCGCCCGAGCCCGCAGCGCGGGGTCGATCGACCCGCCACCGAGCAGCACGGTCCGCATCGAGCGGAGGGCGGCCACGTCCTCGGCGTCGTCGAGGGCGCGGTGCAGCTGGGTGGGCACCAGGCTCACGTAGTCGGGTGCGCCGGCCGCGACCGCGGCCGCCAGTCTCTCGTGGCTCTCGAGCAGCACCGGAGGTTCCCCGGCCACCACCGAGCGGCAGACCACCTGCGCGCCCGCGACGTAGGACGCCGGGAGGGCGAGCAGCCACTGTCCCTCCCCGCCCAGTCTCCGGGCGGTCGCGCGCACCGAGGCCAGGACCGCCCGTCGGGACAGCACCACGCGCTTGGGCCGGCCCGTGGAGCCCGAGGTCTCGACCACCAGGGGCTCGTCGTCGGTGCCGGTGACCCAGCGCGAGAGCGCCGCGACGACCTCGGCCGTCGTACCGCGCAGGTCCATGCGAGGCAGGCTATGCGCGCATGACCGGCCGAGCGGTTCCGGGCCCGGGAGTCGGTGGCCCCGACGCAGCCTGCTTGAATCCTCGGTCGTGGCCAGTGCCAGCCAGTGGGTCGCCGGAGCGCGCCCCCGCACCCTCCCAGCGGCGGTCTCGCCGGTCGTCGCCGGCACCGGCGTCGCGGCGTACGTCGACCAGGCGGTCTGGTGGAAGGCCGGCCTCGCGCTGGTGGTGAGCCTGGCCCTCCAGGTCGGGGTCAACTACGCCAACGACTACTCCGACGGCGTGCGCGGCACCGACGCGGACCGGGTCGGCCCGATCCGGCTGGTCGGCTCGGGCCTCGCCACACCGCCGGCGGTCAAGCGCGCGGCGTTCCTGGCCTTCGGAGTCGCCGCGGTGGCGGGCTTGGTGCTGGCGGCCACGACGGCCTGGTGGCTCGTCGCCGTCGGTCTCGTCTCGGTGCTGGCCGCCTGGTACTACACCGGAGGCTCCCGTCCCTATGGCTACCTCGGCCTGGGTGAGGTGATGGTCTTCGTCTTCTTCGGCCTGGTCGCCGTGGTCGGCACGACCTACGTCCAGACCGAGTCCTTCGAGCTGCCTGCGCTCTACGCCGCGGTCGGCATCGGGGCGCTCGCGTGCGCGCTGCTCGTGGTCAACAACCTGCGCGACATCCCCACCGACATCGTCGCCGGCAAGCGGACCCTCGCGGTCGTGCTGGGCGCGGACCGGACCCGCGCGCTGTACCTGTTGCTGGTGCTGGCGGCCACGGTCGCCTGCGTGGCCGTCGCGGCCTCTACCAGCTGGTGGGCACTTCTGGGGCTCGGCTTCCTGGTGCCGGCGCTGCCCGGCGTGCGGACCGTCATGTCCGGCGCCGTCGGTCGAGGGCTGGTCCCGGTGCTGCAGTCGACCGGACTCGCCGAGCTGGTCTGGGCGGTGCTGGTCGCCGTGCCACTGGTCGCCCTGGCGTCCTGAGTCGGTCGTCCTGAGTCGGTGCTGGGCAGGCCGACGTACTCTCGTCGCATGCTCGCGTTCCTGATCATCCTGGCGATCGTGGTCGTCGGAGTCGTCGTGTGGCGCCGCCGGGTGCCGCTGCTGGCCAAGCTGCTCGGCCAGTCCGAGTCCCGCGTCGACCGGCAGCTGAACCGCAAGCGCTGACTCCCGGCGCGGGCTGCGGAGGCTTCGACTCCTCGGTCGCGATCAGTCCGCATCCTCCTTGGCCTTCAGCTCGTCGAACGCCTTGGCTGCTCGCGCGGCTCGCACCTCCACGCGTTGGGCCAGGGCCTCGCGCGGCCGGTTGAGCAGGAAGTACGACGCGATGCCGCTGACGACGAAGGCGATGACGATCGCCACGAAGATGTTCGCGTGGTCGGCCACCAACAGCCAGACGCCGATCACGATCCCGAACGTCGCGGCGAGCATCAGCAGCCGCAGCCCGGTGTAGACGACGAACTCCTTCACGGTTCACAGCCTAGAGTCCGGTCCGTGAGGGCGCGGATGCCCAGTGATCGAATCAGCGCGCCCCACCAGGAACCGACTCTCGACACGCTTTCACCACAAGCGCCCTACGCTGGTGGTGTGCTGAAGGTCCTGCTCGTGGTGGTGCTGTTCGCAGTGGCGACGTACTACCTGATCCGGGTGATCGAGCGCCGCGGTGTGGCGCGCCCGGTTCGCCGCCGCCCCGAGCCGGGGCAGCAGCGTCCCGTCGCGCCCGACGACGACGAGGAGTTCCTGCGCAACCTCGACCAGCGCCGCCCCCACCCCGAGGATCCCGACGCAGGCTGATCCGGGGCCGGGCCTGACCTGCCCGCGCGACTGTTACTCCTCCGTGGCACCGGTGAGGAACCGGCGTGCCCGCCCGTCCCCTAGCCTCGATCTCGAGCCGGCCACGGGGGGGTGGCCGACTCGGAGTGGGAACGAGGCTCGACGTCGTCGGGGGGTCGACGACGGGCCGACAGCAGCAGCCCGCCGGACGTCTTCAGGGATACGGCCAGCGGGTTCTGCTGCCTCCCGGGCCGATGGCCCGGCCGTTCGTCAGGAGCGGGCGAACTGGCCCTTGCCCGGGACCCGCACCCAGTCGCGTGCCTTGCCCGGCTCGACGAGCGTGCCGCCGGCGTACTGGCAGCGCACCCGGTAGCGACCCGGGTCGACGCCGACGAAGCGCGCGATGGCCTTGCCCTTCTTGACCGTGACCGTGCGCTGGTGCGGCCCGACCTTGACGACGACGCTGCCGTCCGGCTCGGCGATGCCCGGCGCCGCCACCTCGAAGATCACGACCACCTTGCCGCCGTGCTTGCGCTGGGTGCGCACCTCGCACACCGGTGTCGAGCTGACCTGACCGGCGACGTCGATGGTCTGGCTGACGGGCGCGACACCCGGGACGCTGCCGGTCACGACGACGCCGAGCGCCTGGGCCACGTCCTCGGGGGCCGCGACGTACGTCGCCCCGACGGCGCCCGGGATCGGCACGGTGTTGCGCAGCCACTGGTAGGAGACGGTGGCGGTGCGCGGCTTGAACCTCCCGTCGGCCACGCTGAGCGTGTGGCCCAGAACGGGGCGACCGATCACCTCGAACGGCACCTTGAGCTTGAGCGTGGCGGCCGCGATCACGCCGGCCGTCGCCGCGCGGAGGTTGCCGAGCTGGGCGTAGAGGTTGCCGCCGGGGCAGGCGGTGTCGTTGGTGTCGCGATGTCCGTCGATCACGGGCAGGCTGACGACCTTGCCGGCCGGGAACTTGTCGCTGCCCTCGGACGTGACCTGGGTCCAGCCCTGCGGGTCGCGGTCGTACATCGCCAGCTTCCAGCCGGCGACCCTGGACAGCGAGTCGAGCGTGGCTGCGGTCGGCTGCACGGTGTCGAGGTTCCCGATCACGCAGATGCCGGTCGACGAGGCGTTGAACCCGAGGGTGTGCGCCCCGCGCACCGGCTGGTCGATCCCGCCGTACCGGCCCTCCCAGATCGACCCGAAGGAGTCGACCAGGAAGTTGTAGGCGATGTCGGACCAGCCGAGGCTGTGCGTGTGGTACTTGTAGAAGCTCCTGATCAGGGCGGGCACGTCGGCCTGTGAGTAGCCGTTGCCCGAAGCACTGTGGTGGATGTGCGCCTGCAGGATCGTGTTGTTGTAGCGCGGCGGGCCGTCGCGCCAGCTCTCGTTGGCGCCCCACTGCGCGCGCGTGTAGATGAGGGGTACCGCGACGTTGACCGGGGCCGCACGCAGCAAGGCCCGCGACGTCGTCCCGGCGACCAGGCGCGCGTCTCCGGCCAGCTCAGCGGCATGGATCAGCGTGATGCTCAGCTCGGGCGGGACCGAGCCGGACACCTGGACCTGGACGCCGTCCGACGCCTCGACGAACAGCGGGGAGGTGCCGGCCTTGCCGATGCCCTCACCCGACGACGGGTCGGGGATGTCGCGCAGCAGCGGCGCCGGTCGCCACAGCGACCAGCGGCCCTTGGTCCGGAACCTCGCGAGGATCTTGGGCGGGCGGACGCCGTCGCGCCAGGTGAAGCCGGCCATGGTCACCAGCGCGGTGTCGAGGACCGGCGTCTGCCAGAGCTTGGTGCCGGCACTGACCAGCCCCAGGTCCGCGAGCGGCTTCTCCAGGATGCCGACCCCGGAGGTCGCGTCCGTCTGCAGCAGCAGCCGCCCCCCGCCGCTGCCGTCGTCGGAGTTGAGGGCGCGCAGGATCCCCGCGCCGCCCCCGGTGACGACCCCCGCTCCGAGGACGGTCACGGTGGCGGCACGCAGCACTTGTCGGCGTCGGGGGCGCGGCGCAGCACCCGAGTCGTCGTCGTCAGAAGTCACTTCAGTCTCACCCGCCACACATGAGAACACATGAAGATGAGCGATCGTGGCTGAACGCGCCGCGCACGACCTTCGGCAAACCGGTCACGCGCGGCCTCGGCGCGACGTACCTTGCTTGACATGGCGGCCGACCCCCAGCCCCAGGACGCCCAGTCCAATGACCTGTTCGGCCGCTGGCTCGCACACCACGAGCAGCAGTCCCCGGACGGAGAAGTGACCGGGTCGACCCAGGGCGCCACGGACCACAACCCGCCCCCGCGCGCCTCGCGGCGGATGCCCGCGGCCGCGGTCGCCTCCTCAGCGGTCGAGAGCGACCCGCTGATCGGCAACCGGCTCCAGGCGCCGTCGACCTTCGGCGCACGCCGGCCGGCGGCCAACGCCCAACCGGGGTCCGGCTCGAGCGAGCGGGACCGCGACTCGCCCACGGGCTGGGAGCCGATCGTGATGCGCTCGGTGCGCAAGAAGGCGGACCAGCCCGACCCGGCGAGCACTTCGAAGCCCCAGGAGCAGCCGAGCCGGTTCAAGCGGCTCAAGAGCCGCTTCGTGGACCCGAAGCAGTCGGCCGCGGGGCCGGAGGCACCGCCGGCACCGGCGACGCAGCAGCCGGCCCTGCCCCAGGCTCGTCCCACGCCGAGCCCCGCACCGGCGTTGCCGACCCGGTCGCCCGCACCGTCCCCCGTTGCCGCGCGCTCGATCGAGGACACGATCCGCGCCGCCGTACCGGAGGCCCCGGCCGCTCGCCACGCGGACGCACCAGTGGAACCGCGCCTCGAACCACAGCCCGTCCCCACCGCGACGGAGACCGTCGAGCCGGTCGTCTCGCGCAGTCTCGAGCCGGAGGAGGTCGCGCCACCCACCGCGGTCCGGGCGTTCGTCGACGCCGCGCCGCTGTTCGACCAGGGCGAGCCGGAGCCGGTGGCCACGCCGCGGCCCAAGCACGCCGCGATGGTCGAGCCCCAGCTACCCGAGCCGGAGCCGCCCGCAGCCGAGCCGGCCGTGGCCGAGTCGGTCGTGGCCGAGGCCGAGCCGGAGGACTACGTCGCGCCCGCACCCCAGCCCGTGCCGGTGCTGGCCCAGGCGGTGGCCGAAGCGATCGTGGCGGAGTCGGTCGTCGCCGAAGCCGAGCCGGAGCAGACCATCGCGCCGGGCGCGGAGCGGGGTCCCGAGACCCTCGTTGAACCGTCCGCGGTGGTCGAGCCCCAGCCGCAGCCCGAGCCCGTCGTCGTGGTCGAGCCGGAGCCCGAGCCCGTCGCGGTCAAGGTGGCCGAGCCCGAACCGGTCACGGTTGAACCCGAGCTCGTCGCCCGCTCCGAACCCGAGGACGAGACCCCCGCGGAGCCGCGGTCCCGCCTCGCGTTCCTCCTGCCGGCCCGGCGTCAGCCCAGGCCGGAGCCGGACCCCGAACCGACGGCGGCCATCGAGCCGGAGCCGGTCGCAGCCGTCCAGCCTGAACCGGAGCCAGAGCCGGTCGCGGTGGTCGAGCCGGTGGCCGTCGAGCCGGAGCTCGTCGCCCGCACCGAATCCGAGGACGCACCCCCCGCGGAGCCTGCGCCGCCTCGCCGCTCGTTCCTGTCGCGGGCCCCACGTCAGCCCAAGCCGGCCGGGCAGCGCCGGAGCACCGCCTCGCCGAGCACCGGCGACGCGGCTCGCGACCTGGTCGCGGCCAAGGCCAAGGCCCGAGCGCTGGCCAAGGGCCCGGCGCCAGAGCCCGCGGTGGAGGTCGAGGTCGAGCCGGCCGCGGTGGTGGTCGAGCCCCCGGCGAAGCCCGAGGTCGTCCCGGCACCGAAGAAGGAGTCGAAGCACGAGCAGGTGGCTGGCGAGATGCCCGGGCGCTACCTGTTCCGGCCCCGGAAGACCTCACGGCGACTGCTCACGATCGCGATGCTGGCCGGCCTCGTGGCCTCGGCGTACTTCGTGAAGGCGGCCTACGACACCCAGGAGACCGCATCGATGGGCCTCGCCGCGATCGTGGTGCTGGCCACCGCCATGGTGTGGGCGATCCGCGCGGGCGCCGCGCCGACCAAGCTCGAGGTCCACCAGGGTCAGCTCGAGGTGGTTCGCCAGGGTGACCGCTACGTCTTCGACCTCGCGAGCCCCTACACGCACGTCGAGGTGCGGGGCCGTCCTGGCCGGCGCGGGTGGAAGGTCCTGTTCCCGCGCCGGGGCATGGCGCCGTTCGCCGTGGACTCGACGATGGTCGATGCCGACGACTTCATGCGGGTGCTGAGGTTCTTCCGGCCCGAGGTCGTCTCGCACTGACGCCGGTCGCGATCCAGTAGCGGCGCTTGCCGTTGCGGGTGTCCTCGTAGACCCCGCCGTTGCGCTCGATGGTGCGGGCCGAGGCCACGTTGGGCTCGTCGCAGGTGAGCAGCACGTGGTCCAGTCCCAGGTCGGCGGCGCGTCGTACGGCGATCGCGAGCGCCCGCCCGGCGTGACCCTGCCCCCGCCGGGACGGCCGCACCGCATAGCCGATGTGGCCGCCCTCCTCGAGCAGCCACGGCGTCAGCGCGTGCCGCAGGGCCAGGAAGCCGACCACCTCCTCGTCGGCACCGGCGCCGTCGGTGATCCAGTAGTAGTCGGAGTGCACCCGGTCCTCGGGGAGCTCCGTCGCGGGGTCGGCGAACGGCGCCAACATCGCCACGAATGCCGCACACCCCTTCTCGGTGAGGTCGAGCGGACCACCCGCGCCGTGCCAGACCCCGGAGCCGTGCATGGTCTCGGAGCCGAAGTCGGTGACCGTCGCGGCCCAGCTCGGGTGGAGGCGGACGTCAGGCCGGGCCAGGGCGGTCATGGTCCATTGCACCAAGCGAACGGGAAACAGGAAATCCAATAGAACTGGAACGTGTTCTACTCTGAGCGCGTGAGCTCCGGCTACCAGATCGACGAGACCAGCCTCGAGGCCCTCGAGGCCGAGCGCGGGCTGTACGGCCCGTTCACCGAGGCGATCCGCGAGCTCGTCGACGTTGCCATCCGCACCACCGCGCCCGCCGAGGAGATCCGGCGCGCGCGGGCCGAGATCGAGGAGATCGCCGCGCGGCTGCGGGGCGAAGGGCTGGCCGGCCCGTACGGCGTCAGGTTCCGCACGGACGGCGCCAGCCGCGCGTGGGGCAACGCGGTGGTCGGGCTGCGCAACGCGGTCGCGCCACCGCTGGTGATCACCGCGGACGACCGGGGCGTCCACTCGGAGTTCCACCTCGGTGCGGCGTACGAAGGGCCGCCGGGCAGCGTGCACGGCGGTGTTCTCTCGCTGGTCCTCGACCAGATGCTGGGCCAGGCCGCAGGCGCCGGCGGCAAGCCGGGCATGACCGCCACCCTGACCCTGACCTACCGGCAGCGGACGCCGCTGGGTGAGCTGAGCGCGCGCGCCTGGATCGAACGGGCCGAGGACCACAAGACCTGGGCCCGCGGCGAGCTCTCCGGGCCGGACGGTGTGACCGTGGAGGCCGAGGGGCTCTTCATCCTGCCCAAGTGGGCTCGAGAGCGAGTTGAGTCCGGACTTCCGCCGGTCGAGTCGTTCGAATAGACCGGCAAAAGGGCCGACTCGACCGGCGGAAGTCCGGACTCAACTCACGGGTCGACTTCGACCTTGACGCCCCGCTCGCCCGAGTCGGTGAGTCGCGCCTCCTCGAGGGCGATGGCCTCGAGCTCGGCGCGGCGCTTCTCGAGCGCAGCGGCCTGCTCGGGCGGGGGCGACGAGACCAGGTCGGCGGCGCCGTGGTCGAGCCGGCTCAGCGCCTGGCGGCCGAAGATCTGCTGCTCGGTCGCGGTCCGCTCCTGACGGCCCCGACCGACGAAGGAGACCGCCCAGTGCAGCACCGCGGAGACCCGGTTCTTGAAACCGGTCAGGTAGAGGATGTGCACGCCCAGCCAGAGGAACCAGGCCAGCAGGCCGGTGAGCCGGAAGCGACCGATCAGCGCCACCGCCCGGAACCGGCTGATGGTGGCCAGCGAGCCCTTGTCGAAGTACTTGAACGGCTTCTGCGGCGGCTTGCCCTCCAGCCGGCGGTCGATCGCCTTCGCGGCGTACTTCGCGCCCTGGATGGCGACCTGCGCGACGCCGGGCAGGTGGTCGAGGTCGATCATGTCGCCGACGACGAACACCTCGGGGTGGCCGGGCAGGGTCAGATCTGAGTTGACGCCGATCCGACCGGCGCGGTCCAGCGGGGCGCCGGTCTGCTCGGAGAGTGTCTTGGTCAGCGCGTTGGCCTGGACGCCCGCCGCCCAGATCTTGGTGAGGGACTCGATCCGTTCGACGGTGCCGTCCTTGAGCTTGACCTCGAGGCCGCCCTCGTCGAGGTCGGTGACCATGGCGCCGAGCCGCACCTCGACACCGAGCTTCTCCAACGCACGCTTGGTCTTGACCCCCAGCTGGGCCCCGAACGGCGGCAGCACCTGGCCGGCCGCGTCGACCAGGATGACCCGGGCGTTGCGCGAGTTGATGGCCCGGAAGTCGCGCTTCAGGGTCCGCCGGGACAGCTCGGCGATCTGGCCGGCCATCTCGACCCCGGTCGGGCCGGCGCCGACCACCACGAAGGTGAGCAGGGCGTCGACGTTCTCGCCGCGCATCGCTCCCAGCTCGGCGAGCTCGAAGGCACCGAAGATCCGGCCGCGCAGCTCGAGGGCGTCGTCGATGCTCTTCATGCCGGGGGCGAACTCGGCGAACTCGTCGTGCCCGAAGTAGGACTGGCTGGAGCCGGCTGCCACGATCAGCGAGTCGTAGGGCGTGACCGTCTCGCGGCCGAGCACGTGGGAGATGACGGTCTGCGCCTCGAGGTCGATGTCGGTGACCTCACCGAGCAGCACCTTGGCGTTCTTCTGCTTGGCCAGCACCTCGCGGGTCGGCGGCGCGATCTCGCCCTCGGACAGGATGCCGGTCGTCATCTGGTAGAGCAGCGGCTGGAACAGGTGGTGCGTCGTCTTGGCGACCACGGTGACGTCGACGTCGGAGCGCTTCAGCGCCTTGGTGCCGAACAGCCCGCCGAAGCCGGATCCGATCACCACCACCTGGTGCCGGCGACCCCCGCCCCTGGTCTGCTCGACCGTAGCGGCCGACGTTGCGGCCGACGCACCGGCCGACGTGCTCGTCGACGTCTCGGTCATCGCCTCATCACTCCTCGCGGGCCTCGTGAGCCTCTGGGCCATTGTGTCGGGGAGCGCGGAACGGCTCCCTACAGGGGTAACCACGGCGCGAATCCAGCGCATCCGCCATTCGGTGTGGTGCCGGACACGACGGATATCGTTGCGATATCCTGATTGGGCAACGGGAATCGTGGCGGATTCGATCTCCTCGGAGGTTTGGTCGGCCCCGGACCGGGTAGACGCCATTTCAACTGGTTTTCATCCCAGTCGACTGGCCGACATCCCCAACATCAGCTGGAGAGACCCCGTGCCCCTCAACCGGCCTCCCCTCGCCCTGGGCCAGGGCCCGCGCGGCGTGCATGACGCGCGCCGGTGGGTGGCCGAGCTGTGCGTGGAGATCGGTCGGCCCGAGCTCGCGGAGTGTGCCCAGCTGGGGGTGTCCGAGCTGGTCACCAACGCGCTGCTGCACGGCGAGCCGCCGATCACGGTGCGGATGCGTGGCACCACCGAGCACCCACGGGTGGAGGTCCGCGACTCGTCGGTGGAGCCGCCCATCCTGCCGACCGAGCCGCTCGACCGGCCACAGACCGACGACCTGCTGCTGACCTTCGGGCGCGGCCTGAGCATCGTCGCCCGCTGCTCCGACGCCTGGGGCGCGGAGATCGAGGAGGACGGCAAGGTGGTCTGGTTCGCGCCGGCGCCGGAGTTCGCCGACGGCCCGGGCGTGCCGGGCTCGATCTCCGGGACCGAGCAGCACCGAGTCCAGGTGGCACCGACCAAGGACCGGGTGCGGATCACCATCCTCGACGTCCCGCTCTCGCTCTACGTCGGCTTCCAGCACCACTTCCGGGAGCTGCGCCGCGAGGTGCGGCTGCTGGCACTGGCGCACGCGTCCGACTACCCGCTCGCCAAGGCGCTCTCCGACCTGTTCGGGTCGCTCGACCGACAGCTGCGCGACGGCGTCGGCGTCGAGCAGATCGAGGACGCGCTCGCCCAGGGGCTGGAGTCGACCGACCTCGTGGTGCACATGGCGCGGGCCGACGCGAGCACGCTGATGCGGTTCGTGGAGCTGCTCGACCTGGCCGACGCGTTCTGCCGTGAGGAGCGGCTGCTGTCGCTCGCCCGCAACCCTGAGCAGCGCCGGTTCCAGACCTGGCTCCTCACCGAGTTCGTCCGGCAGGCCAGAGGCGAGGCTCCGCTGTCGTGGCTCGAGGCCCGCTCCAACGGCCGGGCCAACGCCATCACCTAGTGTCCTAGCCCGTGACGTATGTGGCCGTCGCCGTCGGCGGCGCCCTCGGTGCGTTGCTCCGGTGGTTCCTCGGTGACGTGCTGTCCGACGGCACGGGGTTCCCCTGGACCACCTTCGCGATCAACGTGAGCGGCTCACTGGTCCTGGCCGCGCTGCCGCTCTCCGCCGCGCTCCGGCACAACCGGGTGCTGGCCGCCGGGCTCGGGCCCGGCCTGCTCGGCGGCTACACGACCCTCTCGGCGTACTCCGAGGAGACCCGGGCCCTGCTGGACGACGGGCAGACCGGCACCGCTCTTCTCTACCTGGCCGGCACCCTGGCGGCCTGCCTCGTGGCCGTCTCGCTGGTGAGCCGGCTCTACCCGCCGACCGCCGGTGACGAGTTCGCGGCCGAGGGGGGCGACGAGTGACGCCGCTGCTGGTCGCGCTGGGCGCGGCGGTCGGAGCTCCGATGCGGTTCCTGATCGCATCCAGGTTGGACAGGGAGGGGCTCCCGGCGGGCACCTTCGTGGTGAACGTCACCGGCTCGTTCCTGCTCGGCCTGTTGGCCGCGGCCGCCACGAACGGCCACTGGCTGGCGCTGCTCGGGACCGGCTTCTGCGGCGGCTTCACGACCTACTCCGCGTTCGCAGTGCAGACCCACCGGCTCCCTCTCCTGCGTGGCGCGGTCTACGCCGGGACGACCGTCGGCGTCTCGCTGGCGGCGTGCGCGCTCGGGTTCTGGACGGGATCCTGAGCGGCTCAGCCGTAGCCGAGCTCGTGCAGCCTTCGGTCGTCGATCCCGAAGTGGTGGGCGATCTCGTGCACGACGGTGATGCGCACCTCCTCGACCAGCTGCTCCTCGCTGTCACAGAGGTCGAGGAGAGGCCCCCGGAAGACGAAGATCGTGTCCGGCAGCTGCGGGGTCAGGCCGCCGTCGCGCTCGGTCAGGGCGACGCCGTCGTAGAGACCGAGCAGGTCGTCAGGCTCGCCCTCCGGCGGCTCGTCCTCGACGAGCACCACCACGTTGTGGACGAGCCGGGCCAGCTCGTCGGGAATGCCGTCGAGGGCCCGGTCGACCAGCGCGTCGAACCGCTCCGGCTCCATGTCGATCGGCACCTCCCCATTGTCTCGCCCTCGCCACGGGGTTGGTCCTACCGTGTCGCTGTGACCCCCGCCGCCTCGCTCGTGCTCGACCTGGTCGAACGGGTGTGGAACGGCGGCGACCTCGGGGAGCTGCCGACCTACTTCGCCGACCCCTTCGATCACGACGGGGGCACCGGCACGCTCGCGGAGCTGCTCGCGTGGCACCGGGACGACGCCGAGACGTGGGCCGGCACGACGTACGCCGTGCTGGACTGGGTGGCCGAGGGGAACGCCGTCGCACTGCGCTGGCGGGCCACCTCGACCCACGTGGGCGGGTGGGGACCGGTGCCGCCGACCGGTCGCCGGGTCGAGTGGGTGGGCACGCACTTCTTCCGCGTCGAGGACGGGCGGATCGTCGCGATGTACGCACTGGCCGACCGGTTCGCGCAGGCGACCCAGCTCGGCGTCCGCATGACGGCTCCCGAAGGTCCCGTCGACGGCCCGAGAGACGACGAAGGAGCCGGTCGCTGAACCGGCTCCCTGTGTGTCTTGGCGACCCCGACGGGACTCGAACCCGCGGCCTCCGCCGTGACAGGGCGGCGCGCTAACCAACTGCGCTACGGGGCCAGGTTGCTCTCGCGGCCAGCGGGCCGTGAAGCGGTGCGACTCTAACTTATCCGTCGCGGGCGCTCCCAATCGTGGGCAGCCCTGCAGGTGCCGGTGCCGGCGTGCGGGAGGAGCGGTCGAGCACCCCCAACGGGATTCGAACCCGTGCTACCGCCGTGAAAGGGCGGGGTCCTGGGCCGCTAGACGATGGGGGCCAGGTGCGCGTCCAAGAGTAAAGGAGACGATTCGGAGCCACCGAGTTGCCTCGGGTAGGGTGGCGCCGCTCGGGCAGGTAGCTCAGTTGGTACGAGCGTCCGCCTGAAAAGTGGAAGGTCGGCGGTTCGACCCCGCCCCTGCCCACGAGCGTCGAAGGCCCTCGCCGGCAGCCGGTGAGGGCCTTCGAGCTGCGGTCGCCGCTCACGCGACGGTCAGCACGACGCCGGGCCAGGAGCCCGGCGGCCACGGGCCAGCCGAAGCACCGCGGCACCGGCCACGAGACCGAGGGCCCCGACCACGAACCCGGCGATCATCCACGAGGCGTGCGGGGAGTCCAGGGCTGCGAGGCCACTGACCGCCTCGCGGCGGACGTCGTACCCCGGAGTCGCCAGACCGATCGCCGCCGCAGCAACGAGGAAGGTGCTCACGCCGACGAGGCCGACCCAGCTCCCGAAGGCCGTTCGCCGGTCCGTTCGACCGGCCTGGTTGGTCGCCTCACCACGAGTGGGCGTCGGGATGCTGGTTGAGGACATGGTGGTTCCCTTCGTTGCGGTGCGATGGACGCCTGGGGGTCAGCAGGCGCAGACGTGGCCGGGCTCGAGTCGCTCGCGCAGCGAGCGCAACGCGTAGTGCACGCGGCTGCGAACCGTGCCGGAGGGGATGCCGAGCTCCGCCGCGACCTCTGCGTGCGACCGGTCGCGCAGCAGGGTCTCGACGATCACCGACCGGTGGGTCGGACCCAGGTCGGCGAGCGCGTCGACCAGCTCGTCGCGCAGCAGCAGCAGCTCCTCGGCGCTCATGGTCGCGGGCTGGGCAGGACGGTCCGTCGGGTCGCCCGTGGCCGCCACCGGAGGACGGCGCGAGCGCCACCTGGCCAGGTCGATCGCCGCGTTGCGGGTCAGGGCGAGCAGCCAGGGAGCGAGAGGGCCGCTGTCGGGGTCGAAGGAGGAGCAGGAGCGCCACGCGCGGACCAGGGCTTCCTGCACCGCCTCCTCGGCGAGCGCCGGGTCCCCCACGACGCGGCGCGCGCGGGCCAGCAGCCGGGGGCGGTACGCCGCGTCCGCACCGCGAAGCCCCTCCTCGGTGCACAGCCCGGCGCAGCCGCCCGGTCGGCAGCCAGGGCAGGTCAGGTCCATGGATCGACCATCGGCGCCGGGCCCGGTTCCCCGAATCGGTGAGCGCTGCCCATTCGCAGCTGGGCGCATGCCTATCCGCGGCGCGGGTGGGACCATGGGGCGTGGTCGTGGACCTGCTGGACCGGCAGGCGGAGCTGGAGGCGCTCGGGGCCGCTGTGCAGCGCGCCACCCGAGGGCAGGGGTCCACGGCCCTCGTGACGGGCGAGGCCGGCATCGGGAAGACCAGCCTCGTACGCAGCTTCCTGACCGAGGTCTCCCACCAGGTCCGCGTCCTCGCCGGGAGCTGCGAGGACCTGTTCACACCGCGCCCACTCGGGCCCCTGCGGGACGCTGCGCGGGCCACGAGCGGCCCGCTGGCCGAGGCCCTGCGCGAGCCCGTGGACCAGGGCCGGCTGTTCGCCGCCGCGGCCGAGGAGCTGGCCGAGCCGCCATCGCCCACGGTGCTCGTGATCGACGACGCGCACTGGGCGGACAGCGCCACGCTGGACGTGCTGCGCCACCTGACCTCGCGCGTCCACGCCCTCCCGGCTGTCGTCGTGATCACCTTCCGCGACGATGCACTGGGCATCGACCATCCGCTGCGCGCGCTGCTCGGAGGTCTGTCCAGTGCGGATGCGCAGCGGCTGCGGCTGACCAGCCTCAGCGCCCGGTCCGTCGGCAGGATGGCCGCGGCAGTGACCGGGGTCGACGCCGACGAGCTGTTCCGCCTCACCGGTGGCAACCCGTTCTTCGTCTCGGAGGTGCTCGCCTTCCCGGAGCAGACCGTGACGCCGACGATCGTGGATGCGGTCCTGGCCCGGGTGGGCGCGCTGGACGGGGACGCCCAGGCCGCGCTGTCGCGTGTGGCTGTCGTGCCGTCCGGCGTCGAGATCGACCTGCTGCGACGCCTCGTCGGCGACCTCGTCCCGGTCGGGGCGGCCGAGCGGGCCGGGGTGCTCGAGGTGCGCGGCAGCGTGGTCGGGTTCCGGCACGAGCTCGCCCGTCGGGCCGTCGTCCAGTCCCTGTCGGCCATCGAGAGGATCCAGCTGAACGCGGAGGTGCTCGAGGTCCTGCTCGGGCGCGAGGACTCGGACCCGTTCCGGATCCTGCACCATGCCGTGGGAGCCGGCGACGACGGCGTCGTCGTCACCCACGGTCTGGTCGCGGCCAGGTCGGCCTCCCGGATGGGGGCGCACCGTCAGGCGGCCGTCTGCTACGAGCAGGTGCTCGCCCGCGGTGAGCTGCTCGACCCGGCCCACCGCGCGCGGGTGGGTGAGGCGTACGCCTGGGCCTTGAGCAACAGCAACCAGCTCGACCCGGCCGCCGGTGCGGCGTCCCGAGCCGTCGACGGATGGGCCGAGGTCGGCGACAACGCCCACCTGGCGCGCGCCCTGGTGACCCTGTCGCGTCAGCAGTGGCTGACCGAACGCACGGCCGCCTCGCGAGTTTCCGCCGTACGCGCCCTGGAGCTCACCGAGAGCGATCTCGGAAGCGACCTGGGGAACGAGCAGCGCACCCAGGCGCTGCTGAACATGGGCGGCCTGCTGGTGCTCCTGGACCACGAGGAGGAGGGCCTGCCCTTCCTGCACGACGCGATCGACATGGCCGAGTCACTCGGGCTGCGGCGGCTTGCGGCGCTGGCCCACAACTACCGGGGTTCCGCGCGGCTGCAGCTGGGCGACCGGGTGGGTGAGGTCGAGCTGCTGGAGAGCATCGAGCTCGCCCGCAGCATCGACCACCAGGAGCATGTCCTGCGCGGCTACTACAACCTCGTGGAGGGACTGTGGCGGCTCGACGACCTCGCCGCGGCGGAGCAGTACCTCGCAGCAGCCGAGGGCTACGTCCAGGACCGGGACTTCCCCGTCTACACCTACATGTGCACCGCCCGGCGTCTGCGGCTGCTCGCGATGCGCGGGCAGTGGGAGGACGCGGCCGCCGGCCTCACCAAGCTGGTCGACGAGCGCGGCAACCCCGGCATGATCGGGCGCGAGTCGCTGCCGTTCCTGGCCCGGATCCGGGTTCGCCAGGGCCACGCCGACGCTCCAGCGCTGCTCGAGCGGGCCCGAGACCACGCCCGCCGGGCCGATGTGCTCGAGTGGTCGGTCCCGGTGGGCATCGCCTGCGTCGAGCAGGCCTGGCTGACCGGCCGGCCCGACGACGCGGCCCCGTTCCCCGAGCTGCTGCTCGAGCGGACCGACCGCCCGGGGACGCTGGTCCAGCGCGGCGAGCTGATGCGGTACCTGCGTCGGCTCGGCCTGCCGGCGCACGAGTTCCCCGACTGCCCCGACCGGTACGCCGCGGGCATCACCGGCGACTGGCAGGCCGCCGCACAGCTCTGGGAGCGGTCCGGCGACCCGTACGAGCGCGCTCTCGAGCTCCTGGACTCGGGCGAGACCGAACCAACCCTCGAGGGACTCGGCATCCTGGACGCACTCGGCGCAGAACCCGCCGGGAGTCTCGCCCGCCGGCGGCTGCGGGACCTGGGTGTCACCCGGCTGCCCAGCCGGCCGCTGTCGAGCACCCGCGAGAACCCCGCCGGCCTGACCGACCGCCAGCTGGAGATCCTGCGCCTGGTCGGCACCGGCATGTCCAACGCGGAGATCGCCGAACAGCTGGTGGTGTCGGTGCGGACCGTGGACCACCACGTGTCCGCGATCCTGCGCAAGCTCGGCGCCTCGTCGCGCCGCGAGGCCAGCGCCCGCCTCGCCGCACTGGGTCTCGGCGACTGACCGACCGCCGGTGAACACCGGGTCTCTCGGTGTCGTGCTCCTCCCCGACAGAGCCCGACGCACTCCCGAGAGACGCCTTGACCATGACCCTCGCCCATCCCAGCCAGCTCGTACCGGCCGCTGACCGCGTCGCCGTACGCACCGCCACGCCGGCCGACCACCCTGAGATCCGCGCGGTCCTGCGCAGCGCGTACGGGCCGTTCGCGATGTCCTTGCCGCCCCGTGTCTTCGGCCCCTACGAGGCCGACCTGCTCGACCTGGAGACCCACGCCCGGCGCGGAACGCTCGTGGTCGCCGAGGCGCGCGGTCGCATCCTGGGCTCGGGCGCCTTCTACTGCGACAGCCACGTGCAGGGCTTCGGCTGGCCCGCGGGCTGGTCCGGCGGCCGCGGTCTGGCCGTCCACCCGGCCGCGAGGGGGCAAGGGGTGGCCCGAGCCCTGCTGGCCGACTGCGAGCGCAGGGCGTACGAGGTCGGCGCACCGGTCTTCGCCTTCCACACCGCGACGTTCATGGCGGCGGCCGTCCAGCTCTACGAGCACCTCGGCTACCGACGCGCCCCCGAGTACGACGTCGACCTGGCCGAGCACTACGGCATCAGCGGACTCCCCCCGATCCCGGTTCTCGCCTACCGGCGCGACCTAGTGGCAGCCGCGTGACCCTCGGGGGCGGACCCGCGCACGAGAGCTTCGGGGGGCGGCCCGCGACGCTCAGGCATCGACGGGGTGCGAGTCCCGCGAACGCTTCCACCCGAGGTCCAGCAGGATGCTCAGGAGCAGGATCGCGACGAGGGCGACCGCCGTCCCGGGCTCGTCCACGAGCGTGGTCACCGCGAAGGTGGCGAGCACGACCACCGTCGAGACGATCGCCACGACCAGCAGCCAGGTGCGTGCGCCGGTCTCCTTGCGCACACGCAGGTGGCCGATCGTCACGAACGTGAACACGATGAGCGCCACGGCGCTGCCCAAGGAGGCGATCGAGCTGAGGTCGAACCCCACCGACAGGATCATCGCGACCACGGCGGTCACGATCAGGCCGGCCGGTGCCCGGTCGAAGAAGCGGCGCCCCAGCAACGGCGGGAACTGGCCCGTCGACGCCATCTGTTCACACAGACCGGCAGCCGGGTACAGGCCGGCGTTGGTCGCACCCGCCGTGGCGAACAGCGCGGTCACGCTCATCAGCCAGTAGCCGGCGCTTCCGAGCACCGGCTCGGCCGCCACGGCGAGGGCGGTCCCTCCGGAGTCGACGACCTCGTCGACCGTCAGGGTGCCGAAGACTCCGATCGCCACCGCGACGTACACGGTCGTCGCGATACCGAGGGCCAGGAAGACCGCCCTCGGCAGCTCCCGAGCCGGATCGGCGAGATCCTTCGCGGTGAACGTGATGACGCCGAACCCGAGGAACGCGAAGAAGGTCAGGGCGACGCTGGAGACGATGTCACGGAAGGACGGATAGCCGGAGAACGCGAGTAGATGGGGGTGCAGGTTGGTCAGGGTGGCGACCGCGAAGACCGTGAGGATCCCGATGACCACGATCACCACGACCGTCTGGGCCCGAGCGACGACTCCCGAGCCGAGGATGTTGAGGGCGGACATGACGACCACCACCAGCACGGCGAACGCCGCGGTCCAGTCGCCGTTGCCGTCCGCGAACGCCGAGTCCGCGTAGCTGCCGAACGACACGGCCACCATCGCCGTGATGATCGCGTTGGTCGCGAGCAGCAACCAGCCGACGACTCCAGTGATGTGACCGTTGCCGAAGGCGCGGAAGACGTACTCCAGGAGACCGGCACCTGTCGGGTAACGGGCGCCGAACTTGGCGAACGAGTAGCCCTGCAGCGCAGCGATGGCGCCGGCCAGCAGGAAGGACACCCAGACGGCCGCGCCGGCGACCTCTCCAGCCGCGCCCAGCAGCGCGAAGATCCCCGCCCCGACCATGGCGCCGACCCCGATGAACGCAGCCTGGCGGACCGACAGGTTGCTCGGGGCGTCGCCGGTGGCCGTCATGGGTGCGTCCTCGCGGTTCGGTTGCCCCGACCTTGAGGCATCCACGGGTGGCTGCACCCCACCCCGCCTCGGGTGGTTGCCCGGCGCCTCATGGGGCCTAGCGTGGTCTAGCCGCACGCGCGGCGCAGATCGCGAGGTGGTGCACGATGAGCAACCAGCGAGAAGAGACAGCCGCCACGGAGTCGCCGGCCAACACCAGGCTCGCGGTCCTGCTGGCGATGGCCATGTTCGTGCTCGTGGTGGACACGTCCTTGATGAACGTCTCGATCAGCGCCGTGGTCCGGGACCTGGACACGACCGTCAGCGGAGTGCAGTCGGCGATTGCGCTCGAAGCACTGGTGTCGGCCGCGTTCATCCTCATCGGGAGCAAGGTGGGCGACCTGATCGGCCGCAAGCGTGCCTACGTGCTCGGTCTCCTCGGGTACGCGACGGGCGCGATCGCCATGACCCTGGCGCAGAGCCTGACCGCGGTCATCGTGTTCTGGGCCGTGATCGGCGGCCTGGGGGCGTCCTTGCTGCTGCCGGCGATGCAGTCGCTCGTGCACGGGAACTTCGAGGGCGCTGCCCAGCGCAAGGCCTACGCACTGGTCGGCGCGGCCGCCGCCATCGCGGCAGCGGTCGGTCCACTGCTGGGCGGCTTCGTCACCACCTACCTGTCCTGGCGGGTCGCCTTCGGCCTGGAGGCAGTGATCATCGCGGTGGTCCTGTCCGGTATCAGGTTGGTCCACGACGCGCCGTACACGGGACCGCGGACGGTCGACCCGGTGGGCGCCGTGCTGTCGGTCCTGGCGATGGGCGGACTGGTCCTCAGCATCCTGGTGTGGCAGGAGGGCGGCGAGTTCGTCCTGCTGCTCATGGTGGTGGGCGCGGTCGCGCTGGGCTCCCTGGTCAAGTGGCTCGTCAGCCGCAAGCGGGCAGGCCGCCCGACCCTCGTGGACCCCGAGCTCTTCGAGATCCCGACGTTCCGGCTGGGCATCTCGCAGCAGATGTTGCAGCAGATCGCCCTGGGCGGCGCGATGATCGCGCTTCCGATCTACCTCCAGATGGTCCTGGAGTACAACGCGATGGAGGCGGGCCTGTCGCTGGCGCCACTGTCGCTGAGCATGTTCGCGGTCGCGGTCCTCGCGGGGCGGATGCAGGGCGCTCGACGTCCGAGCGGAATCATCCGTGCGGGGTTCGCCCTGCTGGCCCTCGGGATGGCCGCACTGCTGCCGATCGTGCCGCGGGCCGACTCCGGGTGGGCTCTGGTCATCCCGCTCATCGTGGCCGGCTGCGGTCTCGGCCTGCTCGTCTCGCAGCTGAACAACTACACGCTGGGCCCGATCTCCGACGAGCGGGTGAGCGAGGCCGCCGGCATCAACTCGGCCGCCGGGTCGTTCGGTCTGTCCTTCGGGCTGGCGTTCGCCGGGGCCATCATGCTGGCAACCCTGTCGGTGGCCTTCACGCACAAGTCCGACAACAGCTCGGTCCTCCCACCCGACGACAAGGCCCAGATCGCCGACACGCTGCAGCGTGACGCCGAGGTGATGAGCAACACCGAGCTCGAGGCGCTGCTGGCCGACCAGCCCGGGGATGTCCAGGACGAGGTCCTGCGGATCAACACCGAGGCGCGCCCGCTGGCACTGCAGGTGGCGTTGTGCATCCCGATCCTCGCCGCCCTGCTCGGTCTGGGGAACTCGTTCCGGATGGTGCGGCTGCCAGAACCCGAGTCGACGGGCGACGCGGAGGGAATGGCCTTCGGCTGAGGCTGAGCCACCCCACCGGGGTGGGGTGGGTCCACCCGGGTCGCAACCATGCTGGGGGTTCGGCTCCGGAGGAGGACGGATGAGCGAAGAGTCTCGCGACGACATGGATCTCTCGGCGAAGGGCTCGGTGGCCGACGTCGCGGCGACGTTCGCCGGCGTACTGCTCGTGCTCGCCTCGCTGTTCGACATCGTGCAGGGACTGTCGGCCGTCCACGACGACGCGTTGTACGCGGCAGGCAGCGACTATCTCTTCAGGATCAACGTGACGGCGTGGGGCTGGATCCACATCGTCACCGGCGTGGTGGGACTCCCCGTCGCCATCGGGATCCTCATGCGGAAGGGTTGGGGCCAGGTGGCGGGCATGATCATCGCGAGCCTGTCGATCCTGGCCAACTTCACCTTCCTGCCGGTCTACCCGGTCTGGGCGTCCTTCATCATCGCCTTCAACCTCGCCGTCATCTGGGCCCTGTCGGTCCAGCACAGGAACTACAAGTAGGACCCGGGTACGACCCCGTCCGGGGTGGTGCCCACCCACCCACGTCGTTCCGATCATGGTTCCTCACGATGAGGCGCCGGTCGGCAACGACCTCGCCGCACCAATTCGACCGGAAGGTTCACCGTGGTCACCGTTTGGGAGTACACGCCAGGCGACGTCTTCTTCTCCATGCTCTGGTTCTTTCTCTTCTTCATCTGGATCTGGCTGCTCATCTCGGTCTTCTCCGACATCTTCCGCAGCGACGACCTGTCGGGATGGGGCAAAGCGCTCTGGACGATCTTCGTGATCGTCCTTCCCTACCTGGGCGTGTTCGTCTACCTCATCGCCCGGGGGAACAAGATGGGGATGCACGCAGCGCACGACGCACAGCGGCGCGACCAGGAGATGCGCAGCTATGTCCAGAGCGTCGCCGGCACCAGCTCCAGTCCCGCAGCGGAGATCGAGCGGCTGGCGGACCTGCAGCGCAGCGGTGCGATCTCGGATGAGGAGTTCCAGCAGGCCAAGGCCAAGCTCCTGGCGTAGCCCTGTTCGGCGGCAGGAACACAAGTCGGAGGCAGGGGACACAACATGTCGAAGGGTGCCGAAGGCGTCGAGCCCACGAGCGATGGGCGCCTCGCACCCGACCCTGACCTCGTCGAGTACGTCGTCATCACGGTGCCCGACCTGTCGTCGAGCCTGGCCGTGGCCCAGGCGCTGAGGAGCCTCGTCGAGTCGTCGAGGATCAGGATCCTCGACCTCGTCGCGGTCGTCACCGACGCCCACGGCGGATATGCGGTCACCGAACCGGAGCTGGTCGCAGCGTTGGGCGACCTGGGCGGCGTGGACGGGGAGGTCGGAGGCCTCCTCAGCGACGACGACATCGCCCTGGCCTGCCGGGCGCTGCCGTCCGGCTCCTCGGCGTTGATCCTCGTCGCCGAGGACCGGTGGGCCCAGGAGCTGGCCGAAGCAGCGAGGTCCGGTGGCGGCCGCATCGTCGGAGGCGAGCGGATCCCGCGGCAGCGGCTGGAGCAGGCGGACCGTGCCCGCATCGAGCGGCTGGGCAAGGGGTCGGAGACGTGAAGCGAGTGGCCGGGTCACGACGCGACCACACCGGACTGCTCCGTCGTCCCCCGCCACTCGACGCCGGGGTCGGACCTGCCGTGGCCGCCGTCCAGCCTCGGCGGGTGGACGAGGTCCGCCAGCTGCTCCGGCTCGTGGACAGGGGTCTGTTGTCCGAGGAGGAGTTCGAAGGTCAGGTGCGGAAGGTGTTCGGAACAGGGCCGGAAGCCGGCGCGCCCCTGACTCAGTGACTGCGCAGCAGGCCGAGCTTGCGGGCGGTGTCCACGGCCTCGGCGCGTGAGTTGACGCCGAGCTTCTGGTAGATCACCCGGAGATGGAACTTCACCGTGTTGCGGGACACGAAGAGCTCGCCGGCGATCTCCCGCACGGTCAGGCGGGTCGGTAACAGGCGGAGCACGTCACGCTCCCGTTCGGTGAGCTCGTCGATCAGGACTCCGGGCGACGCTCTGAGGTCCTCACTGCCCACCACCACATGACGCAGCCGGTGCATCCAGCCCTCGGGGACCCGCCAGGCGGCGAGCTCGAGCAGGTCGAGCAGCTCCAGCCCCTCTGAGCCGACCGTCTGCAGCATGCCTTGTTCGGCGGCGATCTCGGCAGCCCTGGCGACTTCCTTCTCCGCGGATCCGCGTTGCCCGTCTCGCAGGGTGCGGGCGAACATCAGGTGGCTGATCACCTGGTGCCGCACGGACCGGGGGACGGCGAGCGCCAGCGCCTCGGCCGCCTCGGGGAAGCGGCGCTCGGCAAGCTCGATCCGGGCGTCGCTCAACGGACGCCAGAAGGGGTCCTCGATCCGCTGCGACCAGCGCGCGGCTGCGTCGAGGTCACGGCGGGCCAGGCCGAGCAGGACGCCCCGGCGGGCCAGGCCGCTCATGGCGCCGGGTCCGTTGTAGTGGCGTTCACAGGTCTCGGTCGCGGCCCCGAAGACCGTCTCCGCGTCGTCGACGTCGCCGTTCGACAGGTGCAGCTCGACCAGCTCGAGCTGCGCCAGGACGCGGACGAAGACGAGGGGGTACGACGGCTGCGCCGACAGCCGCTCGAGGAGGTGCCGCGCCTGCTCACGGTCACCGAGCTCGCGAGTGGCGATGGCCTCGGCCAGGGACAGCTCGGTCCGTAGGGACCTCATGTCCTCGGCGTTCGCGGTCTGGCGCACCCCGGCCGAGGTCTCGAGGGCGTCGAGCGGATGGCCGGCCAGCGCGAGGCCGACGGCGCGGGTGCCCTCGAGAGCGATCGAGCGTCGGGCGTCCCTGCTGACTCCGAGGCGGACCTGACCGACTTCCTGCGCACTGTCCAGCCACCGCTCGTCGAGCGCGATGCTCTGGGCGACCAGGCTCCAGCCGAACCGACCCAGGGAGTCGAGCCGGACCTCCCCCATCGTGTCCATGGCGGCTCGGGCGAGGCGGTCGCATTGAGCCCCGTCGCCCGAATGGATCGCGGAAGCGGCTCGCAGGACCATCAGCCGGCCGGCACCAGCAGCGTCGGCCGGGTCCGCGGACTCCGCCGCCGTCAGGGCGATCTCGAAGGACGGCCTGTCGACGTGCAGCTGGCACCAGGCGAACTCGATCAGGGCGTCCGCGTCGGACTCCGGGAAGTTCGGCGAGATCCCGGCGATCATCCGGTGGATCGTGGTCTCCCGACCGCTCTCGAACAGGTCCACCACGAGATCGGCGAGCAGCCGGAGAGCCTCGCGAGGCATGCCCGCGGACAGCCAGTGCTCGACCGCGCTGGTGCTGTCGTCGGCGGTCTCGAACCAGCGGGCGGCCCGCGCGTGACGTTCCCTCAGCCCTTCGGGCCAGCGGCGCTCGAGCTCGGCGACCAGCAGCTCCCGCACCAGTGCGTGCACCTCGAACCAGCCGCCGGACTCGAGGGCGGTGACGAAGAGACCGCGCCGCTCGGCCTCGGCGAGGACGTCACCGGCGTCCGGGCGGCCGGTGAGCGCCTCGGCAAGGGGATAGTTCACCCGATCGACCACCGACACGGCCAGAAGGATGTCGATCAGCTCTGGACTCTCCGCCGCGAGCACCTCGTGCCAGAGGTACTCGTCGACCAGGCGGCCGGTTCCGGCGGGCGCTTCCTTCTCGAGGTCCGGGTGTGGCACCCAGGGAGTCCGTTGCGACCGGACCGCCAGCGCGACGAGCTGCAGTGCCGCCGCCCAGCCCCCGGCCCACCTGGCGACCTCCGGCAGCTCCTCGGGTGGCAGCTCCGGGCACAGCCCGGTGAGCATCTCCACCGCCTCGGTGTCGGAGAACCGCAGCGCGTCGAAGGTGAGGTCAGCGAGCTCTCCCCCTGCGCGGAGCCGGTCGACGGGGAGCTTCAGCTGTCGCCGGCTCACCAGCAAGAGGTACAGCCAGGCTGGCTTGTGCTCGATGAACGACGCGAGGGTCGACGATGCCGACGGCTCGTCGTCGATCAGATGGACGTCGTCGATGACCAGCACGGTGGGGTCGGCGTCGGCCCCCTCGAGCGCATCGACGAGAGCGCGCACAGCGTCCTCGGGTTCGTGGGGGCGCCGGAGCACGCTCATGGTGCTCTCCGCACAGCCCGGGACGAGCTGGTCGACCGTGGCGGCAAGCGCCGTCATGAGCTGCTGAGGGTCGCGGTCGGAGTCGTCGAGCGCGAGCCAGACCGCTCGCCGGTCCGCGTGCCGGATCCAGTCCGCTGCGAGCGCCGTCTTGCCGGCACCAGCGGGCGCGATGAGAGCCGTGACCGGGTAGTCGGAGAGATCGTCGAGCAGCCGCACGAGGCGAGGGCGCCGCACGAAGTGGTGGGGCGATGCAGGCACGCGGAACTTGGACCGGAAGAAGGGCGAGTCGTGCCGTCTTCGGCGCACCGAACCAGACCCGTGTGCCCCGTGCGCTTCGCGTGCCATGGGGCCACCCTCGATGGGAGTCAGTCGTACCCGTGTCCAACCTGCCAAGCAATGCTAGACCCAGACGTCCCGGAAACGGCGACTCGCCCACTCGTGGCTCGGCCCTCGAACTCGCGCTCGAGAGGCCGCTGGCCGCCCACCGTCGAACCCACCCCTCCGAGGGTGAGGCGTGACCACCCGGAGCCTCAGGAGCATACTTCGGCAGGCCTGAGCAGGCCTGCCGTCCATGGAGGGACCGATGACGACCAACGACGCCCCGATCTCCGTGGTCCAGAACGCCTACGACCCGGTCGCCGCGGAAGCCGTGGACGTCGCCCGCGAGCTCGACGTGGACCCCCAGCGCGGACTGTCGTCCGAGGAGGCCGCGAGCCGGCTGTCGAAGTTCGGGCCCAACATGCTGGCGGGAGGCAAGAAGGAGCCCGGGTGGCGGGCCTTCCTGCGTCAGTACGAGGACTTCATGCAGGTCATCCTCCTGGCTGCAGCCCTCGTCAACCAGCTGGTCACCGGCGAGACCGGTACCACGGTCGTGCTGGCCGGGCTCACCGTCTTCAACGCCGTGATCGGATTGCGCCAGGAGTCCAAGGCCGAGGAGAGCGTCAAGGCGCTCGCCCAGATGATGAAGACGATCGCACGGGTGCGCCGCGACGGCCAGGCCGTCGAGATCGACGCGCAGGGACTGGTGCCCGGCGACGTCGTGCTGGTCGAGGCCGGCAACCTGATCCCGGCCGACGGGCGGGTCACCCTGGCCGCGACCCTGGAGATCGAGGAGGCGGCGCTCACCGGCGAGAGCCTGCCCGTCGGGAAGTCGACCGAGCCGGTCCCGGGCGAGGACATCCCGCTCGGCGACCGGACCTGCATGGTCTACATGAACACGTCGGTGACCCGCGGTCGCGGTGAGCTGATCGTCACGGCCACCGGCATGGACACCGAGATCGGGCACATCGCCGACATGCTCAGCAACACCGAGACCAGCAAGACACCCCTGCAGAACCAGCTCGACGCGCTGTCGAAGATCATCGCGTCCATCGCGGCGGTCGCGCTCGTGCTGGTCGTGCTGCTGGGCCTGGCGCGGGGCGAGTCGTTCGACACCCTGTTCGTCACCGGGGTCGCCCTCGCGGTGGCCGCGATCCCGACCGGCCTGCCGGCGGTGGTGACCGCGCTCCTGTCGATGGGCACCCGCGAGATCGCCCGACGTCACGCGATCGTCAAGCGGCTCCCCGCTGTGGAGACGCTCGGCTCCACCTCGGCGATCTGCTCCGACAAGACCGGCACCTTGACCCTCAACAAGATGACCGCCCGGGAGCTCGTCATCCCCGGCCAGAACCGCTACACGGTGTCCGGAGAGGGCTACAGCACGGAGGGCCTGATCAGCCACGTCGGCGGCCAGAGCCACGACCTCGACCCGTACCTGCTGCCGATGGTCCTGTGCGCCGATGCCGTGCTCGACGGCGAGAGCCTGATCGGTGACCCCACCGAGGGCGCGCTCATCGTGCTCGGCGCGAAGGGCGGGCTGGACATCGACGAGACCCGCAAGGCGATTCCGAGGGTGGCCGAGGTCCCGTTCGACTCCGACTACAAGTTCATGGCGACCTTCCACGAGATGACCGCGGACGACGGCCGGGGCGTCGTGCGCTGCTACGTCAAGGGCGCACCGGACGTCCTCATCTCACGAGCCACGACCCTTCGCAACCCCGACGGCACGCTGGTTCCCATCACCGACGACAACCGCCACCTCGCCATCGAGGCCAACGACCAGATCGCCAACGCCGGGGAACGGGTCATGGTGGTGGCGCAGCGAGATCTCGATCCGGGCGTGCTCACGGCCGGCGGCGACCTGATCGACCAGGTCCAGGAGCTGACGCTGCTCGCGATGGTCGGCATCGTCGACCCCCCGCGGCCCGAGGCCAGGGTCGCGATCGCCGAGTGCCACGACGCAGGGATCCGGGTCCGCATGATCACCGGTGACCACGCAACGACGGCCGCGGCGATCGCCGGGGAGCTGGGCATCGAGGGCCGGGCGGTGACCGGCACCGAGTTCGCGGCGATGAGCGACGAGCAGCTGAAGGGCGAGCTCGACGAGATCGGGGTCATCGCCCGGGTGGCGCCCGAGGACAAGGTCCGCCTGGTCCGGCTGCTCAAGGAGAAGGGCAACGTGGTCGCGATGACGGGCGACGGCGTGAACGACGCGCCGGCCCTGAAGACCGCCGACATCGGTGTGGCGATGGGCATCACCGGAACCGAGGTCTCCAAGGAGGCCGCGGTGATGATCCTGACCGACGACAACTTCGCGACCATCGTCGAGGCGGTCTCCTACGGCCGCACGCTCTACGACAACCTGCTGAAGTACCTCCGCTTCCAGATGTCGACCCTGGTCGCCTACATCGCGATCTTCATCGGGGCCGGGATCTTCGGCATCGCCAACGGCTCACCCCTGAACCCGCTGCAGATCCTGTGGCTGAACATGGTCGTCGACATCCCGCTGGCCATCGCGCTCGGCTTCGACCAGGCGGCCAAGGGGCTGATGGCCCGTCCACCTCGCCCGGTCGGGACGCCCGTCCTCTCCCGCAACAACTGGTTCCGGCTGTGCGCCCAGGGCGCGGTGATGACGGTCGGTTCACTGGTCGCCTACCAGATCGGCCACGACCAGGACGGGGCCGTCGTGGCCGCGACGATGCTGCTCACCACGTTGTCGCTGTTCCACGTGTTCGGTGCGCTCCTGTGCCGCGACCAGCTGAACACGATCTTCGACCGGGATGCCGTGCCTGGCGTCATGCAGCTGCGGCGCTACGCCGTCGCGCTGCTCGCGGTCATCCTGGTCACGTCGCTCGGCTTCCTCCAGCGGATCTTCGAGACGACGGGGCTCACCTTCAACCAGTGGTGCATCTGCACCGGCATCGCCGTGTCCATCGTCGTCGTGGAGGAGCTGATCAAGCTCGTCCTCCGGGGCCGGGCGGCGAAGGCGCCCGCGACACTCCAGCCCCCCCTGCCTGTCACCCCTGCCATCGCCTGAGCAAAGGAAGGTCCCCCCATGCCGTTCAACCTCCGCCACCGCAATTTCCTCAAGGAGCTCGACTTCACGCCAGCGGAGCTGAAGTACCTGCTGAAGCTGTCCGCCGACCTCAAGGCGGCAAAGTACGGCGGCTACGAGAAACCCCGCCTCGCGGGCAAGAACATCGCGCTGATCTTCGAGAAGACGTCGACGCGGACGCGCACCGCTTTCGAGGTCGGCGCGAAGGACCAGGGCGCGCACATCACGTACCTGGAGCCGAGCGGCTCCCAGATCGGTCACAAGGAGTCGATGAAGGACACCGCCCGGGTGCTCGGCCGGACCTTCGACGGCATCCAGTACCGCGGCTCCACGCAGGAGAACGTGGAAACGCTGGGGACCTACGCTGGCGTGCCGGTCTGGAACGGGCTCACCGACGACTTCCACCCCACTCAGATCCTCGCCGACGTCCTCACGATGACCGAGCACAGCGACAAGCACCTGGGCGACATCGCCTTCTGCTACCTGGGGGACGCCAGGAACAACATGGGCAACTCACTGATGGTCGGGGGCTGCAAGTACGGCATGGACGTCCGACTCTGCGCCCCCAAAGACCTGTGGCCGGGCGAAGACCTCGTCAAGACCTGCCGCGGGATCGCCGAGGAGACCGGTGCCCGGCTGACGCTGACCGACGACGTCGACGAGGGCGTCGCCGACGCCGACTTCCTCTACACCGATGTCTGGGTCTCCATGGGCGAGGACAAGAGCGTGTGGGCTGACCGGATCAAGCTGCTGACGCCCTACCAGATCAACGCGGACGTCATCGCCCGGACCAAGAACCCGGACGTCAAGTTCATGCACTGCCTGCCGGCCTTCCACAACCGAGAGACCAAGGTCGGCGAGGACATCTTCCAGGAGTTCGGCATGGACGGCCTCGAGGTCACCGACGAGGTCTTCGAGTCCGAGCACTCGATCGTGTTCGACCAGGCCGAGAACCGGCTGCACACGATCAAGGCCGTCATGGTCGCGACCCTCGGGGACTGATCTCCGATGCGCGTGGTGGTGGCCTTGGGCGGCAACGCCATGTTGAAACGCGGCGAGCCGATGACCGCCGAGAACCAGCGGTCCAACATCCGCGCCGCGGCTCCCTCCCTGGCGGCCGTCGCCAAGCGGCACCAGCTCGTCCTCTCGCACGGGAACGGACCCCAGGTCGGCCTCCTGGCGCTCCAGGCGGCGGCGTACGAGGACGTCGACCCGTACCCGCTCGACGTCCTCGGCGCCCAGACCGAGGGGATGATCGGCTACGTCCTCGAGCAGGAGCTGGGCAACGTGATGCCCAGCGACGCGGCGCTCGCCACCATCCTCACGATGGTGCAGGTCGACCCGGCCGACCCGGCCTTCGAGAATCCCACCAAGTTCGTCGGCCCGATCTACCCGCAGGCCGAGGCGGACCGGCTCGCGGCCGACAAGGGCTGGACGTTCAAGCAGGACGGCGACAGCTGGCGCCGGGTGGTGCCCTCGCCCCAGCCGGTGCACATCTTCGAGATCTGGCCGATCCGCTGGTTGCTCGACCACGGGGTCGTGCTCATCTGCGCGGGCGGCGGTGGGGTGCCGACGATGTTCCGGCCGGGTGCGGAGACGACGCTGGTCGGCGTCGAGGCCGTGATCGACAAGGACCTCGCCAGTGAGCTGCTCGCCCGCCAGGTGCACGCCGACCTGTTCGTGATGGCGACCGACGTGGACGCCGTGTACGCCGACTGGGGGACGCCGAAGCAGCGGGCCCTGGGCAAGGTCAGCGCGGCCGAGCTGCGCGCGGGTGAGTTCCCGGCCGGCTCCATGGGCCCGAAGGTCGAGGCGGCCTGCCGCTTCGTCGAGGCCACGGGAGGTCGCGCAGCGATCGGCTCACTGGATCACATCCAGCAGATCGTCGACGGAGAGATGGGCACCCAAGTGGTGTCCGGGACGGAGAAGCCATGACGTTCGGAGTGCACTCGGAGGTGGGCCGCCTGCGCCAGGTCATGGTGCACCGGCCCGAGCTGAGCCTGCAGCGGCTCACGCCGACCAACCACGACGGGCTGCTGTTCGACGACGTGCTCTGGGTCGAACGGGCGCAGTACGAGCACGACCAGTTCGTGGCCCGGATGCGCGAGCGCGGCGTCGAGGTGTACCTGCTGCAGACCCTGCTCGGCGAGACGATCGCCGCCAGCGAGGACGCCAAGCGCAGGCTGGTCGAGCTGACCGCCTCTGAGTACACCGTCGGCATCTCGATGGTCGACGAGGTCCGGAGCGTGCTGACGGGCATGGCGCCCGAGCAGCTCGCGACCCACCTCATCGGCGGCCTCACGGTGGCGGAGTCCGGGCTCGAGCTCGGCAAGCTCCGGGAGGAGTCCGTGATCGCCGCCGCCATCGACGACGAGAGCATGTTCGTCCTGCCGCCGCTGCCGAACACGCTGTTCACCCGCGACTCGTCCTGCTGGATGTACGGCGGTGTCTCAGTCAACCCGATGTACTGGCCGGCCCGCCGCCTCGAGGCCTACAACGTCGCTGCGATCTACCGCTACCACCCGATGTTCGCCGAAGCGGACTTCGAGTACTGGTACCCCGAGCTCGGCGACGAAGGCCGCTTCGACGTGGCCGACTTCGGCCGGGCGTCGCTGGAGGGCGGGGACGTGCAGCCGATCGGCAACGGCACGGTGCTGATCGGGATGAGTGAGCGTTCGCAGGCGCGGATGATCGAGCAGGTGGCGCGGGCCCTCTTCGCCAAGGGCGCGGCGGAGCGGGTGATCGCGGTCGTGATGACCAAGGACCGGGCGCACATGCACCTCGACACCGTGTTCACCCTGCTCGACCGGGACGCCGCGACCGCCTACCCGCGGGTGATGGACCAGGTCCGGGCGATCAGCCTCCGTCCGGGTTCGAACGGCGCGGAGTTCCACGTGACCGAGGAGAAGGGCTTCCTGCCGGCGGTCGCCGACGCTCTCGGCGTACCGAAGCTCCGCGTGGTGGAGACCGGCGGCGACGCCTACCAGCAGGAGCGGGAGCAGTGGGACGACGGCAACAACGTCGTGGCCCTCGAGCCCGGTGTCGTGGTCGCCTACGAGCGGAACACGTACACGATCGCCAAGATGCGCGAGGCCGGTGTCGAGGTCATCACCATCGAGGGCTTCGAGCTCGGCAAGGGCCGCGGCGGCGGTCACTGCATGACCTGCCCGCTCGAGCGGGACCCGCTGTGAGGGGCGAGGCACCGTCCGCTGGGTCGTCGCGGCGTGGCGGCCCTGCTCGTGGTCGGCCTCCTCATCTGGGCGCGTGGCGACGAGCACCACCGCGGGAGACGAGGTGCGGAGGAGGTCGGTCGCGCAGGTGTCGACGGCGAGGCATGAGCCGAGCCCCCGGCCGCCGAGCCCGTTCGAGGGTGGCGACAGCCCCGTAGCGCGGGCGAGCGACATGCTGACGCGCTGTTGCCGATCGTCGTGCTGATCGCGATGTTGGCGATGACCATCGCCGTGTTCGGGATCGACGCGACAAACGGGCCTCTCCAGGTGGCCCTCCTGATCAGTGCCGCGTTCGCGAGCCTGATGGCGTTCAAGAACGGCTACACGGTTGCCGGTGTCGCGGACGCCGCCGTGGGGGGCGTCACGTCCGCGGTGGGCGCGATCTTCATCCTGCTGGCGGTCGGTGCGCTGATCGGGACCTGGAACATGGCCGGGACCATCCCGACATCGTCGACTTCGGGATCCGGCATCGTGAGTCCGACGTGGTTCTACCTGACCGCTGCTGTCGTGTGTGCGCTGGTGGGTATGGTGACCGGCAGCTCCTGGACCACCGCGGGCACCCTCGGTGTCGCCTTCGTCGCCATGGCGAGGGTGATGGGCCTGGAGGAGGCCATCACGGCCGGGGCCGTCATCTGCGGTGCCTACTTCGGCGACAAGATGACTCCGCTTTCCGAGACGACCATCCTCGTCCCAAAGCTCGTTGGCGGTGGGTTGAGCGTGGGCGAGCACATCCGGAACATGTTCTGGACCGCGGGACCTGCGTTAGGCATCAGCCTGGTCATCTTCCTGGTGCTGGGGCTGAACGCGGATCCCGACGCCGAGATCAGCACCGATGCAGCTCGCGAGGCCTGGCGGCCGCCTTCAACATCGGTCTTGTCAACCTGCTTCCACTGTTGTTGCTGGTGTTCTTCTCGATGCGCCGGTTCCCGCCCTTCCTGTCCATCCTCGGGTCAGCGCTGTTCGCCGGCATCTTGGCCCCGTTCACTCAGTGGGAGGCGGTGAAGGCGTTCGTGGACGACCCGAGCCTCGGGCCGGTCACCACCTCGATCCACGCCATCTTCAGTGCGATGGCGACCGGGTTCGTCAGCAACTCTGGTGTCGAGCCCATCGACGCGTTGTTCACCAAGGGTGGGATGGCGAGCCTGCTGACCACGATCTGGCTGGTGCTCGGGGCTCTGTCGTTCGCCGCGGTCATGGAGCACGCGGGCTTCCTCCAGCGACTACTCCTACCGATCGTGTCTCGGACCCGCCGGCGTGGGTCGCTGATCGCGGCCGTCACCTCCAGCGGGGTCGGCCTGAACGTGATCGCCGGTGACCAATACGTCGCCGACGTGCTCCCTGCCCGCATGTTCCGCGGAGAGTTCGCCAAGCGCGGGCTGGCGCCTCAGGTCCTGTCCCGTGCCGTGGAGGACTCCGGAACGGTGACCTCGGTGCTGGTCCCGTGGAACACCTGCGGGGCCTACATCTCGGGAGTGCTCGGGGTCTCCACCGCGGCCTACTTCCCGTTCTGCTTCTTCAACCTGCTCAGCCCCGTGCTGGACGTCTTGTACGGGTTCCTCGGCTTCAAGGTCCCCCAGGCTGCGGGCCCATGGGGCGACGACGTCGAGGCGGCCGTGGTGACCACATCAGAGACCGGCGATCCGCCGGAGAGGAGACCGTCCATGTCTGACACGACGACCGAGGTCGAGCCGCGGCGAGGGTTCAAGCTTCCGTCGGCCTACACGATCCTGTTCGCCCTGATCGTGGTCACGGCCATCGCCACCTGGATCGTCCCGGCCGGCGTCTACAAGACGGACAAGAGCGGGGCGCCGATCCCCGGCACCTACCACACCGTCGACTCGCACCCCGCCCGGATCCTCGTCGACTCCCTCACCGCTCCGATCAACGGCCTCTACGGCATCGAGAACGGCAAGGGGAACATCAACTACTACAACTCGGGCACGTTGTTCGGCGCGATCGACGTCGCGCTGTTCATCATCGTGATCGGCGGGTTCCTCGGCGTCACCATGCAGACCGGCGCGATCCAGGCCGGGATCGGCCGACTCGTGAACCGCCTGCGGGGCCGGGAGCGGTGGATGATCCCGATCCTGATGACCGTCTTCGCCCTCGGCGGCACGTCGTACGGCATGGCCGAGGAGAGCCTGGCGTTCTACTCACTCGTCATCGCGGTGATGATCGCGGCCGGCTACGACGCACTCACCGGCGCTGCCATCGTCCTCCTCGGCTGCGGCATCGGGACGTTCGGCTCGACGATCAACCCGTTCGCCACCGGGATCGCCTCCGGGTTCGCAGGTGTCTCGATCAGCGACGGCTTGGTGCTTCGGCTCGTGATGCTCGTCGTCGGGCTCGTGATCGGCATCTTCTTCGTGCTCCGGTACGCCGACCGGGTCAAGGCCGACCCGTCCCGCTCGGTCGTTGCCGACATGCACGAGGAGAACGCGAAGCACTTCAGCGTCGAGACCGGCGAGGACGACGCGGCCATGAGCGGCAAGCAGAAGGTGATTCTGCTCGTGTTCGCGCTGGCCTTCCTCGTGATGATGTACGGCGTCATCCCGTGGGAGGACCTCAACATCGGCATCCCCACCCTGTGGTGGTGGTTCCCGGAGATGACCGCGTCCTTCATCCTGTTCAGCATCGTGATCGGCGTCATCGGCCAGATGTCCGAGCTGAACTTCACCAACGCCTTCGTCGACGGCGCCCGCGACCTGCTCGGCGTCGCGCTGATCATCGGCATCGCTCGCGGCATCACGGTGATCATGAACAACGGCCAGATCACCGACACCGTCCTGAACTGGGCGGAGCAGGCGGGGACGGCCTGGGGCCGGTGGCGTTCGTTCGTGATGTTCCTGCTCTTCCTGCCACTGTCCTTCCTGATCCCATCCTCGTCCGGCCTCGACCGGCCCTGGGTGACGTCGGCCAGGCCGGGTTCGCGATCGTGATGTTCGGGCTGTTCCTGCCGCTGTCGTTCCTGATCCCGTCCTCCTCGGGCCTCGCCACCGTCGCCATGCCGATCATGAGCCCCCTGGCGTCGTTCGCCAACGTCCCGCCCGAACTCGTCGTCACGGCGTACCAGAGCGCCTCGGGGATCATGAACCTGTTCATTCCGACCTCTGCGGTCGTGATGGGCGGGCTGGCCATCGCGCGCGTGCCCTATGGCGCCTACCTGCGGTGGGTCTGGCCATTGCTGGCGATGCTCGTCGCACTTAGCGTGGTGGGGCTCGGAGTCGGGGCGCTGCTGTCCTGAGCGACCACCCTCACCGGGGTGGCGCAGCCCTACCTCGCCTCCAGCGAAAGTCCGAACGAAGGTCGCGCGAGCGTCATGTCGCGGCCCCGCACACCTCACACGCAAGGAGATCACCGTGACGACATTCACCGTGTGGAAGTTCGCGGACGCCGGCGGCGCGACGCGGGCGACCTCGGTCCTCAAGGATGCCGAGAGCGAGGGGTTGGTGAAGATCATCGACCATGCCGTCGTCTCCTGGCCCCCCGGCGCGGAACGCCCGGACATCGACCACGCCAAGGACAGCAAGAAGCGGGCCATGGGTTGGGGTGCGCTCTGGGGGATCATGGGCGGCGCCCTGTTCGCCATCCCCATCGTCGGCGGCGCCGTGGGCGTCGGGATCGCAGCGCTGAGCAAGGCGACCAAGGACACCGGGATCAGCAAGGAGGACCTCGAACGGATCCGGATCGAGGTCGTCGAGGGCACGTCGGCGCTGTTCGTGGTGACCGACCAGGGCCACCTCGACCGGCTCGCCGAGCGCTTCCAGGGCTTCGACAAGGTGCTGGTGCACACCAACCTCACCGACGCCGAGCGAGAGGCGCTCCTGGAGTCGTTCGGTGGCGGTTGATCCGCTGCACCTGGTCTCAGGAGGTGAGGGCGCGATCACCGGCACGGTGGTCTGCGCCGCGGTGATCGCCTACGGCGTCGGCCACGCCTACTCGACGGCCCAGCTGGTCGTCGCGATCACCGCCACCGTGGCGGTCTACTGGCTCGCGCACCTCCACGCCGTGACGATCGGCAGCTCGCTGACCCACGGCCATCACCCGATCCGGGCGCTTCGACACGCCCTGGTGGAGACGGCGCCGGTCGCCGCCGCGTCCGTCGTCCCGCTGGCCGTCCTGGTCGTGACGAGGCTGGCGGGAGCCGACCTCAGCACCTCGGCCTGGACGGCCCTTCTCGTGACCATCGGGCTGCTGGCGACCTACAGCTACCTGGCGGGCGCCCGTGGTGGTCTCGACACTCTTGGCCGCATCGCCTGCGCCGCGGCAGGCGCAGGTATCGGGGTGCTCGTCGCGCTGCTCAAGGTCGCCCTGCACTGAGCCTGCCCAGGCCTGCCCAGCGCCTGCCGCTGGAACCGCTCAGCCGTGCAGGATGCGGTCCTTCTGCACCTCGAACTCGGCGTCGGTCAGCACGCCCTGCTCCTTCAGCTCTCCGAGCTCTTGAGCTGGGCCAGCTTCGCGTCCATGTCCGCGTCGGCCGCTGGAGCGGCCGGAGGCGGCGCCGCCGCCTGGGGAGGCTCCTGGTACGCCTGCTCCTGGTAGGCCTGCTGGTCCTGTTCGGCCCACCGGCCGGCCTGCCGGCGCGAGACCCGGTTGGACACCGCGGTGGCCGTACCGGCGATGGCGGCCGTCCGGGCCACCCCTCGGATGAGTCCTGGCATTTGTCTCTACCTCTCGTGTCAGACCGCGGTGTCCGCGGCGTCGAGTGCCTCAGCGGCGGCCAGCAGTGCCTGCACCGGGATCCGTCCGCTCGCGACCAGCTGCCCGCCGCCGCGCCGGATCTCCCGGGCAAGTGGTGCCGCCCAGACGTTCTCGTAGACCAGTACGCCGGCCGAGCTGCCCGGCTCCAGCACTCCCCCGGCCTCGCCGAGGTCGTCCTCGTCCAGCAGGCCGGACGTGGCACCCTCGAACACCGCCAGGTCGAGCTGGCCGTCCCCGTCGAAGTCGGAGATCTCCATCGCGTGCACCGAGCCGTCCAGCTCCTTCATCACGAAGGCGAAGTCGAGGATCCGGATGATCCCGCGATCGACCAGGTCCACCAGGAGCGGGAGGCCTTCCCCGGTCATCTTGTTGCCAGGGAACTCGACGACCAAGTAGTCCACCGGACCCATCTCGTCGACGTCCAGGCCAACGCTCTCGCTCATAGCTTCTCCCTCGTCCGTGGGCATTCCTCACGCCGGAACCTCCACCAGCGCCCGATCGAGAACCTAGGCACCCACTTCGGGGTGTGCCTCATCCTTTGCGGGTGAACTGCGGCCCCTGGCCTCACGGTGAGGATACGTCGGTGCTCGGCACGCTCGGCTCGCTCTCGCTGCTCTCGGAGGACGGGGCCGTCGGTGAGGCATCGGTCGTGTCCTCGGACGGCGCTGCCTGGGCCTCCGCGATCGCCTTCTCGAGGGCGGCGACCGTCGCGGCGTCGACGGTGCCCGTCGGCTTGACCCCGAGCTCGGTCTGGAGCTCCTTCAACGCATCGGTCAGCTCGGGCGTCCACTCCCCGTCGACGGGACCGTCCCAGAACCCTGCGAGCCTGAGCGTCTGCTGCACGGCGGTGGTGGTGACGAGTGCCTCTTGGGCGGCGGCACCGCCCCCGGCCGCGAGATCGGCCTCCAGCGCGTCAGCGGTGGCCTTGTCGACCGTGCCCGTGACCGGCAGGTCATGAGCCTTCTGGAGGCTCTCGACCGCGTCGACGGTCGCCGGGCCGTAGACGCCGTCGACCTCACCGTCGTAGTAGCCGGCGTCGCTCAATGACTGCTGCAGGGCCGAGGCGTAGTCGCGGACGGCCGCCTCGGCGTCCGTCTGCTGCGCGTCGGTGAGGCAGCCGGCGTCCGAGAACAGACGCAGCCAGGACATCTCCAGGGCGACGACGGCGGCGTTGAACTGCTGCGAGGCCTGATCCAGCGGGGTGTCCTCGGAGATGCCCCTCTGGACCGCTTTCAGCTCGGTCTCGGCCTGCTTGACCCGGCTGACCGTGGTCGCGGGCACCAGCGGCTTCGGGCTGCTCGACCCGGAAGGCGAGCTCGAGTCGGCCGATCCCGGGTTCTTGACCTCCTTGAGGGCAGCCTTCGCATCGGCCAGCTCCTGCTGCGCGTCGAAGACGGCCTGGTGTGCGTCGACGGCGGCCTCGGCGCCGGACTCGGCCTCGTCCCGCGGGTCCTCGAGGTCGGCACCCGCGTCATTGACGTCACCCACGGTCGGAGCGGTCTGGGTGAGCAGGTCGCCGTATCGGTCCAGAGCTTCTATGTAGGTCTTGCTCGACCCGCAGAAGGCGTCCGACTTCTCCGCGAACTCGGCCTTGGCGTCCTCGAGAGCCTTCTCCTTCGCCGCGACCTTCGCCTGGGCCGCCTCGAGATCGGAAGGTGCGTCGCCACTGTTGTCGCAGCCCACCAGGCCGGCCAGCACCAATGCCCCGGCGACGACGATGCCCAACACCCTCATGCGATCTCCTGCCCAAGGCTCAGCCGCCCGCAGGACGTTCGCGGACCCCGACGACGCTAGGGCGATCGCAATGTCCCCGACTCACCCGAAGCGGATGATGACCTAGGGTGCGTTGGTAGACCCCAGGTGGATGCCAGCGTCGTCCAGGTGGTGCGGGGGCAAGGCGCCGGAGCGTGGGCAGGCTGGGTGTCTTTCGAGCGACGGCAACGCCGCCGACGCGCCGCCTGGGCGGCGGTGGCGCCGCCTCGGGTTTTACCAACGCGCCCTAACCCGGGCCACGGGACCGATGACTGCGGCCGGCGGCCTGGTCGTCAGCCGACGCCCGTGTCACACACCTTCCTCTGCGAGCTGCTCCGCCTCGTCGATCTCCGCAAGAAGGGCCTCGACGGGGATCCGTCCGCCGGCCAACAGCTGTCCCCCGGCCCGTCGTACGGCCGAGGCGAAGGGAACGGCCCACCTGTTCTCCCAGACGAGGACGGCTGCGGTGGTCCCGGTCTCGACGGCCGCGTCCACGGCCTGCACGTCATCCTCGCTGAGCAGCCTCGCGAGCTCGGTCTCGGACGGCCGGAGGCAGCCCAGCTCGGAGTCGTCGAGGTCGGCGAGCTCGAACGCCTCGAGGTTGCCGTCCTCGTCCTTCTTCAAGATCAACAGGTCGAGCACACGCACGGTGCCGCGCTCGACCAGCTCCTGGAGGGCAGGAAGGATCTCACCCCTGAACCGGCTGCCTGGGAACTCCACCACGATCCAGTCGACGGGGCCGAGCTCGTCGACCGGTTCTGCGGTCCGGGCCGCCAATCCGGTCATCGCGGCTGCCTCGTGGCTGCTCGTTCCGGACCACGCACGGCCAGGAGCGCGACCACCATGCGTCTCACCTCCGGCCCGAAGTCCCTGAGCACGGGACCGTGACACGCCGGCGCCGCCGGGCGACTCATCCCTGGCGGGTGAGGTCCCCCGAACCGCACAGGAGCAGAGTCGGCACCGTCCAGACCGACCAGGATGAGGAGTCGCGATGACCGAGTACGTGGATGACCAACCGCCCGCCGGCCCGGGCGCACGTCGCTACCCGCAAGCGTCGCCGTGGGTCGGCTGGATCGCCTTCGCCGGGGTACTCATGGTCATCCTCGGTGCCCTCCACGCGTTCCAGGGCCTGGTCGGCATCTTCAAGGACGACTTCTTCCTGGTGTCCTCCAAGGGTCTCGCGCTGAAGCTCGACTTCACGACGTGGGGCTGGGTGCACCTCATCGTGGGAGTGATCATCCTGGTCGCCGGGTTGTGCGTGATGGCCGGTCAGCTGTGGGCGCGGATCGTCGGTGTGATCGTGGCGTCGGTGAGCCTGCTCGCGAACGTGGCGTTCCTGGCGGCGTACCCGTTCTGGTCCTTGACCATGATCGCGCTGGACATCGTGATCATCATGGCGCTCACGGTGCACGGGTCAGAGATCAAGCCCGGCGAGTGACCAGCCGGTGCCCGTGACCCTCGCGGTCGCCGGCTCCCGCTGAGCCGTCGCGATCTATGGCGCCGGTACGACGACCCAGGCTGGACCAGCTGGGTGAGCTACCGACCCGGGGCGTCTCCGAGCTGATCGAACGGCTGCAGGGGTCCTTCCTGGGTCGCTGCCTGCGCCGGTTCGTGAGGATGGCCGGCCTCGACCGGTGCATCGTGCTCGCGTCCCAGGCCTTCACCGCGCTCATCCCCCTGCTCATCCTGATGGCCACGCTGGGGCCCGCCGAAGGGTCGAACACTGCAGCCAGCACGATCGTCAGGAAGTTCGACCTGACCGGCGAGTCCGCGGCTGCGGTGAACCAGCTCTTCGCGACGCCGACCGGTGCCACCAGCGGCGTCAGCGTCTCGAGCGCGCTGCTCCTGCTCTTCTCCGGTGTCTCGTTCACCCGGCGGATGCAGACGATGTACCGAGCCGCCTGGGACAGGGAGAAGGCGGGCATCCGTGGTGGCCTGTTCGCCGCGCTCGGGCTGTTGGCCATGCTGGCGGAGATCCTCGTCCTCTACGGCGTGCGGGCTCTCGTCAGGCAGCTGTCCATGTTCTGGCTGTGGGCCCTCCCGATGTCGCTCGCCACCGGACTGATCCTCTGGACCTCCATCCCGTACCTCCTCCTCAACCGGGAGGTGCACTGGCGCCGGCTCCTCGTGGCCGGCGGCGCCACCGCGTTGGGGTCGTCCCTCCTCGCGCTCGCCACCACGGTCTACATGGCACCGCTGGTGAGCAAGTACACCCAGGAGTTCGGCCTCTTCGGCATCACGATCGCCATCATCGGCTGGCTGCTCGCAGCATCCGTCGTGCTGGTGTCGTGCACGGCGATCGGTGCCGAGTTCGACGCCTCGCAGGGCCCGTTCTTCCGGATGGTCAAGACGAGACTGCGGCTGCACGAACCCGGCGTCGAGCTCCCCGTCGACGACCAGGACTCCGTCGGCGCCGGGCTGACCCGGGACGACGTCGTGATGCTGGTGCGGGTGCTGGCGAACTGGTCGGTGATGGCCGCCGCCGTGTGGGTGGCCACCGCGCTCCTACCCGGCATCCACGTGCACGGCGGCTTCTTCACCTACCTCGCGCTGTCGCTCCTCTTCGGGCTGGTGAACGCGGTGGTCGGGCCCCTGCTCCACCTGGTCGCGCTGCCCTTGTCGGTGCTCACCGTGGGCGGCTCGGCCCTCGTGGTGAACGGCGTCCTGCTGTTGTTGACCGCAGCGCTGAGCACCCGGCTCGACGTCGCGGGCCTCGGCAGCGCGATCCTGGGGTCGCTCGTCATCTCGATCGTGACCACGGTCATCGAGCTTGTCGTCCGTCCGATCCGGGAGCCGGACGACGGTCGGTTGGCTGGGTCCGGCTGAGCCACGGGTCAGCCACCATGACGTGTCCAGGTGTGCGCGGTCCTGGACCGAGGCGCCTCCTCGCCCTCCATGGCCGGCTCGAAGCGCACGTACCTACGCCCCAACGGGCCGGCCGAGACGCCGTGCAGCACGACGCTGAGCAGGACCGTCAGGCAGACAGCTGCGATCGGCTGGGCCACCACCGGGCCGGCTCCGAGCTCCTCGATCGCGAGGAGGGCGAAGACGACCGAGGCCAGGCCACGCGGACCGAACCAGCCGACGAAGAGGACCGTCGGTACGTCCAGCCCCGTGCCGACCAGGGCCAGAGCGACCGGAACCATCCGCAGGACGGTGAGGCTCAGCAGCGCGTAGAGGACCGTCGCCACGTCGAGGTGATGGACCACGACCGGGACCAGTGCGGCGCCGAACAGGAACCAGACGAAGAACGCGAGGAACTCCCCGGTGAGCTCCGGGAGCTCCACGGCCTCGTCGGCGTCGGGCGCGTCCTTCTTCAGCTGTGCCCCGAAGGCGATCCCGGCCACGAAGGCAGCGATGAAACCGTTCCCGTGCAGCGCCACGGAGAGCGTGAAGCTGGAGAGCGCCGCCGCGAGTGAGGCGAGTTGCCGGCCGCCGTGGACGATCCAGCGCCGCCTCGACCCCAGTGCGATGAGCCGCCCGCCGGCCAGCCCCACCGCAAGCCCGACGCCGAGTCCGACCGCCAGCTCGCGGATCGCAGCGCCCTCGGGGGAATGGCTGGCGCCGTGAGCTCCCAGCTCGGTGGCGGCGACCGCCAGCGTGAAGGCGACGATCGGGGTCACGATTCCGTCGTTGAGCCCGCTCTCGACGTTCAGCGCCCGGCGCAAGCGCATGGGGATCCGCTCGTCGTTGACCACCTGGGCGCTGAGAGCGGCATCGGTGGGCGCCAGGGTCGCGGCGACGAAGCAGACCAGGGCGAGCGACAGGCTGTCGAAGCACCAGCGCGCGACGATCGCGCCCAGGACCAGCGTGAGAGGAAGTCCCACACCGAGCAGACGGACGGGGACCCCGATGTCCCTGCGCAGCCTCACCACGTCGATCCTGGCGGCGTCCGAGAAGAGCAGGAGTGCGAGCGTGGCCTCGGCCAGGACGTGGACCGATGGCGCGTCGACGTCGACGGTGAGGACGCCCCAGTCCGGGTTCGCCAGCAGGTAGCCCGCCACCGTGAGGCCCAGGGCCCCAGTGATGTTGGCCCTGACCAGGAGGCTCGACACCACGGCCCAGGCCAGGACCAGGAGCGTGATGACGGCGAACGCGGTCTCCGACACCCGAGCTCTCCGGCCTCAGGGCTCGGTCGGTTCCGGCGACTCCGCCGCGGCCAGCCTTCGCCGGTTGCGCCGAACCGTGAAGAACACGACCGTGATCGCGATCGTGGTCACCAGCCCCGAGATGATGAACGACGCCAGTGGGAAGTCACCCAGGGCCAGGCCGATCTCGTAGGCCAGGATGGAGGTGTAGGCGCTCCAGAGGATGCCGCTGATGATGGACCACCCCAGGAACCGCCGGTAGGCGATGTCCGACAGCCCCATCGTCGCGTTCACGACGAAGCGCATGCCCGGCACGTAGCGACCCCCGATGATGAGCACGGCCGTGCTGCTGTCCATCAGGTCGAAGGCCATCCGCACCTGCTTGTTGGCCTTGGCCCGGGTGACCTGGCCCTCGAGCTTGACCGAGAAGAGCCGGGCCAGCCAGAACAGCGCCGAGTCACCCAGGATCGCACCCAAGGCACCCATGACGATGATCAGACCGAGGTCGAGCTTGCCGTGGGCAGCGAGAGTCGCGGCGGCGTTCAGCGTCGTCTCGCCCGGGAAGATGGGGATGACGGCGTCGAGGAAGATCAGCACGAAGATCGAGATGTAGGTGAACGCGTCGCTGCGGTCGTCGTCGACGACCGTGATGCCGTCGCTGTTCACCAGGTAGCTCAGCGCGGCCAGCACCAGGAGCACGGAGACGGCGACGACTGCACTGACCTTGCGCCGAGTGGACATTCGCTGCCAGCGGGCAACCAGGCGGCCGGCCACTACGCGTGGCCTTCCGGCCGTGCACCCGGGATCAGCTCTCGGGCGTGCTCGGGCGTGTTGCTCACCAGTCGACCCTATGGTCCGCGGACGGTCGACGCACTCGCCCTCTGCGGGTGATGGCGTCGCCACGGCGTCGTGCCCAGAATGCGAGCCAGCCGGGCGGCCGTTGCCCCGATTCGCAGGAGGCCAGTGTGAACCTGTTCTTCGCACTCCTCGTGGTGGTCGGGGCGACCGTGGTGACGGTCACCGCCATGCTCCTGGTCCGGCGGCGGGCCCCGGTCGGCAGCTACTTCAGCGACGGCGACCGGGCCTCGGGAGTGTTCGGGGTGCTGGCCACCGGGTTCTCGGTGCTCCTCGGCTTCATCATCTTCCTGGCCTTCAGCTCCTACGACTCGTCGCGCTCGGGTGCCGAGACGGAGGCCACGATCGTCTCCCAACAGGTCGAGACCGCTCAGTTCCTGCCCCCCGACACGGCGTCAGCCCTCGAGGGTGAGCTGCAGTGCTACGCGCGCTCGGTCGTCGGGCCGGAGTGGGATGCCATGGCGACCGGCTCGCTCGACTCGGACATCAACCCGTGGGGAGCGGAGATGTTCCGCACCATGAAGGCCGCCGACCCGCAGACGACGGCCGAGCAGTCGGCGTACGACCGTTGGATGGACCAGAACGCCGATCGCCAACAGGCGCGGGTCGACCGGATCCACGGGGCCGAGGGGATCATCCCGCTGCCACTGTGGCTGGCGATGTTCCTGATCTCGGTGGTCATCTTCGTCTACCTGCTGTTCTTCGCCGACAGCGGCGAGGGCCCCAAGACCCAGGCCCTGTTGATGGGCAGCGTCACCGTCGTGATCTGCGTGCTCCTCCAGCTGCTGGTCTTCTTCGACCATCCCCACGGGCACGGCGTGGGGCGGCTGCACCCGACTGCGATGGAACGGACCCTGCGGCTCATGGACGCCCAGTTCGCGGTGGCCGACGTGAAGCTGGAGGTGCCGTGTGACAGCCGCGGAGTCCCCAACTGAGTCCCCAACTGAGTCCCCAGCTGACAAGGAGGCCGACCGAGGCGTCGGCGTCTTCGAGGTCCTCGTCACCGTGCTCCTGATCGTGGGGGCGGCCGCGGCCTCGTGGAGCAGCTACCAGGCGACCCGCTGGAACGGCGAGCAGGCCAAGGCGGCCGGCCGCACCAGTGCGATCCGGATCAACGCCGCCCGCGCCGCCTCCCTGGCCTCGGCCCACACGGAGGTCGACGTGGCCACCTTCATCGCCTGGACCGATGCGAAGGGTGCGGGCAACACCGACCTGCAGACCTTCTACGTCGACCGGTTCCGTCCGGAGTTCAAGTCGGCGTTCGATGCCTGGCTGGCGACCGACCCCTTCGTCGACAGCTCAGCACCGCAGACGCCGTTCGCCATGCCCGAGTACCACGTCGCAGCTCTCGATGAGGCGGCCCAGCTGGACGAGCAGGCCGAGGCCTCCGCCGCCACGGTGGCGACCAACATCCAGCGGTCCAGCAACTACGTCCTCAGCGTGGTCCTCTACACGATCGTGCTGCTGTTCGCGGGGATGGCCGGCAAGATGACCAGCCGTCGTCTGCGCATCGGGGTCGTCATCGCGGCGTACGTGGTGCTGGTCGCGGCCCTCGCGTGGGTGGCGACCCTCCCGGTGAGCGTCGCCGTGTGAGGCTCAGCAGCTGCCGAGCTCGCGGCCGCGACGCACGGCGTCGACCCGACGGCTGACTCCGTACTTGCGCAAGATGCCCTTGACGTGGGTCTTCACGGTGTTGGGCGAGACGTAGAGCTCGGCGGCGATCTCGTCGGTCGAGCACATCTGGGCCACCAGCCGCAGCACCTGGGTCTCGCGCTCCGTGAGGGGCTCGAGCAGGCTCTCGGTCGACACGGTCAGGAGGCTGCTGCCTCCGGGCTCGGCGGTGGGTACGCCGCGAAGAGACTCGACGAACGGCAGGTACTGCCCCAGGCGAGTCCCGTCCCTCGGCAGGAGCCACTGCAGCCAAGGCCCGTCGCCGGCGAGCGGCCGGCGAAGCCCCTCTGCACTCGAAACGCGCAGCGCTCTCTCCAGGAGCAGGATCGACCGGTCGAGCTCGCCACGTTCGTGCGCCATCCGGGCCTCCAGCAGCCAGGCGCGCACCTGCGTCCCTCTCGGGGCTCTCCGAAGCTCGTCCGTCGCCGACACGAGCGCGGCGCCGGCCCCGCGCAGGTCGCCGATCTGGCGACGGGCCTCCGCCGTGAGCACGGCACGATCCGGGGATCCTGCTGCGAGTCCCGACGTGACCAGCGCCAGCGCGTGCTGTGACTCACCCAAGGCCAGGAGTGCCTCGGCGGACACGGAGGTCGCCTGGCCGATCAGCCACTTGGACGGCGCACCGCCCTCGAGCGCGGTCGGCCAGGACCCAGCCAGTCTCAGCGCCTCGTCCGGGCGCCCCGAGTCGATCAGCGTCCGCGCCTCCACCACCTGTCCGGCCAGGAAGAGCCACGGCTCCGGAGATCCGCCACCCGGGCTCTCCAGGCGCCCCAGCCTCGCCGCCGCCTGCGAGTAGTCCCCCCGCTCGGCGTGGACCCATGCCAGGGCCACGTGGGCGTGCGCGACCCCGGCCTGGGGCGCGCCGGCCGCGCCAGAGAGGAGCACCGCGGCTCGGCGCGCAGCCTCACGCAGGTTGCCGCGGTAGGCATCGAGCAAGGCGAGCTGCCCGGAGCAGTCACCTGCCGACGGATGACACGCGACCGAGAGGCGGCCGGCGCCACGGGTCAAGACGGCCGCTGCCTGCTCGACCTGACCGGTCATCAGGTGCACCGCGCCGGCGTGGGCGTCGAGCAGGATCGACAGGTCAGTGACCCCGTCCGACGGGGTCGGGTCGGCCTGGGCCAGCAGTCCTCGGGTTCGAGGCACCAGGTCGGCGTCCGGGACGGGACGACCCGACAGCCGTGCGATCCCGAGCTGTAGGAAGGCAACCGCGACGAGCTGGGCAGGGGACTGCTGTCGGGGGCTCGCCAGGGCCTTCGCCAGGGCCGCCTCTGCCGTCAGCAGGTCGGCTCGCGCGAGCGCGACGGCCGCCCGGACCAGCGGCTCCTCGGCCTGCACCTCGTGTCGCTCGGCAGCTCGGCGCAGCACCTCGTCGGCCGTGCCGGCCATCAGCCTCGGCACGGCCTGGGCCTGCACCAGGAGCGACGCGACGCCCGGCCAGTCCTGCGTGGCCGCACTGAGCTCGACGGCGGCGTCAGCGGCGCCGTGGTCGGCGAACCAGCGGACAGCGCGCCGGCGCCGGGCGCGCGCCTGGTCCGGCTGTTCCAGCTCGAGCTGCGCCCGGGCGGCCGCCCTCAGCAGCGGGTGACACGAGAGGAATCCGTCCGGTGACTGCTGGACGAGGCCAGTGCCCGCTACAGCCGCGTCCACAGCGCGACGGGAGTCGCCACCCACCACCGCCTGGACGACACCGGGCGGCACGCGCTCGACCACGCTCGTCCACATCAACAGGCGCCGAACCGATGGCGTCATCGCGGTCAGGACCTCTCGGGTCAAGAAGTCCTCGATCGCGTCGTCGGTCTCCTGCAGGGCCGACGTCAGGTCAGCGGCGTCGACGAGGTCCACGGCTGCGCGCCGGACCCCGCACGCCCACCCGGCTGTGTGCGCGGCGATCGCGTCGACCACCGGCCGGCCCGCGGCGACGTCAGCCAGCCGGAGCACGCCCGCGATCTCGACGTCGTCCATGACCAGGTCCCGATCGGTCACCCGGGCGAGCTCCCCCGCGGCCGAGTACCTGTGCAGCGGCAACGCCGGCTCCGCCCGGCTGAGCAGCACGAGTCGGAGCGAGCGACCGGCATGGTCGAGCAGGATCTCCAGCTCCGAGCCCAGCTGCGACGACGTGCCCGTCGGGAAGCCGTCGAGTACGACGGTCCAGGGCCCGCCTCCGTGCAGGGCCTCACCGAGCTCGATCAAGGCGTCGACCCGGGCCGCGCTGCCATCGGGGGTCACCGGTGCCGGCGGGAGCCGGCGCTCGCCGAGATCGTGGAGCCCCCGCCTGAGGCGGCGCCACACCAGGTCGGGCTCCGACCCGGCGTGCGCCACGTTGAGCCACACCACCCCCGGAGCCGACGAGGTCTCCGCCGCCCACGCCGCCACGCCCGAGGTCTTGCCTGCCCCGGTCGGCGCGCACACGACGGTGACCAGTCGGTCGGCGTCGTCGAGGAGCTGGTTCAGCCGTGGCCGCGGCAGCACCCACGCCGGAACGAGTGGTACACCCGCTCGATCACGCGACCTCTCGGCGGCCTCCGCGACGGCGACGGACAGGCTCATGGCAAAGCACCGCGGAGAAGTCGCACGTCTGCACGGGAGCACCCCGCGGGGTGAGGTGTCCCCACCCACCTGCCGACTCACCCCGGGTGATTCCACGGCCCGAGGGCCACTGGTCTAGATCAGCTGGTCTCCTCGCCCGCTGGACCGGCGGCTCCCGACATGGCACCTGTCTGGTGGATGCACCGCTGGGAGACACCATCCTCATCGGTCTCCAGGGCCCGGGCGTCACCCGGAGCGGGTGACGTGCCTGCCCCATGACTGCCGGATCGTGGGAGGGTGACCAGCTCCGGAACACCTGGGCAACCGACGGACCCGACCGAGGACCCGACCGAGGACCCGACCGCGGACCCGACCGCGGACCCGACCGAGGACCCGACCGAGGACCCGACCGAGGACCCGACCGAGGACGAGGTGCAGCGCCTGCGTGCCGAGGTGGCCCGGCTCAAGCAGGAGCAGGCACCGGCCGAACCACGCGATCGCACGGGTTGGTGGCGACCGGTGGTCGCCGGCATCCTCGTGCTGGTCGCCGCCCTGTTGGCTCCGCTCTCCGTGCTGGCCACCTGGGCCAATGGGCAGATCGACGACACCGATCGCTACATCGCGACGGTGGGACCACTGGCGAACGACCCGGACGTCCAGAAGGCAGTCGCCGCACGGGTCGAGCAGGTCGTCTTCAGCTACCTCGACATCGACGCGGCGACCAGTGCGCTGGTGGACGCCATCAACCAGCAAGGGCTCCCACCGGCGGCGGCGGCCACCCTCCAAGCGGCGATCGGGCCGCTGGCCTCCGGGATCCGCAACTTCGTGTCCGACCAGATCCTCAAGTTCGTCCAGTCCGACGCCTTCGAGACCGCCTGGATCGAGGCGAACCGGGAGGCACATTCGCAGCTGGTCGCCGCCCTCACCGGCAAGGGGGACGCGGTCAAGATCGAGAACGGAGAGGTGACGATCGGCCTGGCGACGATCATCGACGCGGTCAAGACCCAGCTCACCGACGCCGGCTTCGCGATCGCCGACCGCATCCCCGAGGTCAACGCGACGTTCACGGTCTTCCAGTCCTCGGACCTCGGCAAGGTCCAGACGGCGCTCGGCCTGCTCGACGACCTGTCCACCTGGCTGCCGGTGATCGGGCTCGGCCTGCTGGCGATCGCAGTCATGATCTCGCGGGACCGGCGCCGGGTGCTGCTGGCGGCCGGGATCGCGGTGGCCGCATCGATGCTGCTCCTGGGCCTCGCTCTCAACGTGATCCGCCCGTTCTACCTCGATGCGCTGCCGGCCAGCTCGTCCGCGGCCGCCGCGGGAGCGCTCTACGACCAGATCGTCTCCTTCATCAGGTTCGCGCTCCGAGGCGTCCTGGTCCTGGGCGTCGCGGTGGCCGTCGGCGCCTGGCTGAGCGCGCCGCGAGGCACCGGGGCCGCGGCCCGCACCGGCATCGGGAACGGCATCGCCTTCGTACGTCGCGGAGGGGCCCGGGCCGGGATGGACACGGGCCGGCTCGGCGTCTTCCTCCGGCAGTACCGCGTCGCCGTCCGCGTGGTCACCCTCTCGGTGGCGGCGCTCTGGTACCTGTCCCTCGACCACCCCACCGGTGACACCGCCCTGTGGTTCGTGCTCGGTGTGGTCGTCGTGCTGATCGTCACCGAGTTCCTCGCCGCTCCGGCACCTGCAGTGGCTGCGGGCCAGGACCCTCCGCCGGCGTGACCGAGAGCGTCGGCTAGGGCGTGTCCTGGTCGGCCCGAGTGGCGAGGATGGGCTGCCACCGGTCGTGCAACGTCGTCAAGAGGCTGATGAGGCCCAGGTAGAACAGCGTGGCCGACACGCTGATCGCGCCGCCGTCACGAGGCAGCAGCCACGATACGACCAGGACCAGTGCCACGTTGCCGACCATGCGGGCGAGGAACGCCAGGGCCGTCGACTCGATGGTCCGCGCGCGCCTGGCCAGAGCCAGCGAGAACGCCGCGTTGATCACGACCACGACGGCGATACCGAGGAAGAGCTGCAAGGTGGAGGCGTCGACGCCGGGAAGCGTCTCGGCGAAGATCACCGAGAGCAGGCCGAGGAGCACCACCTTCTCGAGGGTGGCCATCGACCAGACAGCGCCGTACTCGGCGTACTGACGAGCCTGCGCCGCCGCCGTGTCCATCAGCTCCGGCAACGGGTCCGCCTCGAACCGCCACGGGTGGTCCGCCGGCAGCAGTCGGGGTCGGCCCCACACCCAGAAGACGCCGCCGGCGATGAGCAGGAGGATCACGATGGTCGGCCCGGCCCAGGCGTTGTCGGCGAGGAAGTCGGTGAAGTCGAGCTGGGCCACGTGGATCCACCACTCCTGCGGCAGCTTGATGAAGATCCAGATGAACGCCGCCACGCCGATCCACCACCGCAACCCCCACCGGGTGGTCCGCCACCGCGAGCGGATGCCCTCGTAGGCGATGAAGAAGTACTCGAAGGTGTTCGGGAAGATCAGGAGCAGGGCGCGGACCTGGCTGAGCTCGAACGCGACGACACCGACGAGACGGTAGAAGTAGAGGAACCTGCTGACCTGGTACGCCGGCAGGCTCGCCCAGTTGCGCAGGGTCGCGAGGTAGGCGATCGCCAAGTAGTAGACATCCATGGCCTTGTCGTAGCTCTGGTAGCCCGGAGGGTCGTAGCCGAACGCCTGGAAGATCGACTGGTCCGCCGCGTCGAGCACGAGGCTGGCGAGGATCGCCGGCAACGGGAACCGCGGGATCAGCAGGGGGACGAGGAAGCGGGCGCCGATCACGGCGACGAACACCAGGGTCTCGCCAGTGCTCATGTGGGTCTCCCGTTCACTCGGCCAGGGAGCGCCGAGTCTCGACCCCGTCGTGGTGGTGAGGCATCGCCCGCCACGGGCGATACGCCGACCTCCAGTCTGATGGACGCGTCCGCGAGCGTCACCCTGCACGGGTGATGCCGGGTGACCGTCCGTGCCGGAGAGTCTGGGGATGGCGGACACCGTGGCGGCACCGGGAGCGTTGACGACCGATCAGCGCAAGGAGCTCGCGGGGATCCTCGGGAGCGTGGACTCGGTCGAGCTGAAGTTCAGCGTCCCCGACTCCGACCGACGCTCGACGATAGAGGCGCTCGCCCTCGACCCCCTGGCCGCCGACATGGTCCAGGTCTGGTTCTTCGACACGCCGGACCTCGACGTCAACGCCGCGGGCGTGATCGCGCGCGTCCGGCGGACCCGCGCACGCGATGACGCCGCCGTGAAGCTGCGACCGGTGGTCCCCGACGACCTGCCGGAGGAGATGCGGGCTCGACGAGGGTTCGGCGTGGAGGTCGATGCCATGCCCGGTGGCTTCGTCTGCTCCGGGAGGCTGAAGGAGAAGCTCGAACCAGGGACGGTGCGCCGCGCCATGCTCCAGCACTCGTCGCCCCGCAAGCTGTTCACCAAGTGGCAACGCCGGTTCTTCGAGCTGTACGCACCGTCCGGTCTCACCCTCGACGACCTGCACCCCCTCGGCCCCATCACGGTGCTCAAGCTGAAGTTCGACCCGGCCGGGTTCGATCGACGCATGGTGGCCGAGCTCTGGATGTACCCCGACGGGTCGAGGATCCTCGAGCTGTCCACCAAGTGCGCCCCGGAGTCGGCCTTCGCAGTGGCCGCGGAGTCGCGTGCCTTCCTCGAGGAACACGGGCTGGACATGAGCTCCGCGCAGCAGACCAAGACCAAGACTGCGCTCGACTTCTTCGCCCAGGAGCTCCGCGAGGACCAGACCCCCTGACGGGCGACCAGCAGGTCGTCGTGGACTGGAGCCGCCGCGGCTCCTGACCAGCCCGGTCCCGGCTCAGGACTCCTCCTTCACGTCGGGGACCGGGTGCCGCATCGCGTACCGCGCGGGCAGCAGGCTCGCCAACCAGGCGAGCGCGCCGGCTGCGCCGAGCACCGCGGCGTACGTCGCCGCCGTGACGGCCGGCGCGTGGCTGCCTGTCATGCCGAGGCTGAACGCGACCAGCACCGCCGCGGCGGCCGCGGTGCCGAGCAGGGCGGCGATCAGGACGAGCACGCCGGTCTCGAACCGGAGCATGGCGCGCACCTGGCGACGGGTGGCACCCACCAGCCGCAGGAGTGAGATCTCCCGGGAGCGCTGGGCCACCGACATGGCCAGGGTGTTGACGACCGCGACGGAGGTGAAGGCGATGACCAGGGCCATCGCTAGCAGGTGGAGCTCGGCATCCGTGTGGCCGGCCTGCGCCACCGCCTGGTCGGCGGCAGCTCCGTCCTGGAGGCGGACGCCGGCGAACGGAGCCACGGCCGAGGTCAGGCGTGAGCGAAGTGCTTGGTCCTGGCTCCCTCCCACGAGCAGCTCCCGCGGCAGCGGGTCGTCCACGTGTTCCGCCACGAACGGCTGCGACATGACGAGATCGCCGAAGCCCAGTCCTCGCCCGTAGACCGCGACGACGTGCAGGTCGGCCGTCCTTCCGTCACCCATCGTCACCTGCAGCTCGTCGCCGGGTTTCTTGTCCAACCGGTCGGCGGACACCGAGCTGAGGGCGACGCTCTCGTCGTCGAACCCGCGGACGGTCCCCGACGACACGTCGAGGTCGACCACCGACCCGAGCCCGCCCGGAGTGATGCCCTCGACGCCGAACCGGTCCAGTCCCACCCTGACGCTGGTCGACGACACGGCGGCCACCCCGGTCACTCCCTGGACCTCGGCCACGGCGTCGACGGCAGCCGGGGAGACTCCGGGATCATCCGCGGTCACCACCCAGGCGGCGTGGCTACCGGCACGGGCCTGGACGCGGGCGGCGTGGGTCATGGTCGTCTGCACGAAGAAGGTCGTGCAGGCGATCGCGATCATCAGTGCGAGCGGGGTGACGGCGGCGGAGCTCCGGACGGCGTTGGCCCGGGTCTGGCTGAGCGCCAGGTGTGCCGTCGTCCCGCGCACCGAGAGCGGCCCGGCCACCACCGACGAGCCGACGAGCACGATCACCGGACCCAGCAGCGCAACGGCGGTGCAGAGCAGGATCACGCTCAGGTAGGTGACCGGGGTCGATGCGGGCTCGGTGTGGAGATGGGCCAGGACGGTGGTGAGGACGATCCCGGCGGCCAGCACGCCGACCCCGGCCACGGTGCGAGCCCAGGACCGACGCTGCGGCATGACCGCATCAGTCAGGGCGTCGACGGGTCGGACCCGGCTGGCTCGGCGGGCTGCTGCCCTGGCCGCCATCCACGCTCCGGCACCCGCTGCGACGACCGCGGCCAGGAACGGCACCGGACCGTAGGTGAGCTCCAGGGTCTGCGGCACCGCGCCGAGTGACACGAAGCGGTGACGCAGCCACCCGGCCAGAGGCAGCCCGGCGGCCGCGCCGATGCCGCCGGCCACGAGGCCCACCAGAAGCGCTTCCCGCCCGATCAGCTGTCGGATCTGCCGAGGCGTCGCCGCGACGGCGCGCAGCAGGGCCAGCTCCCGCTGTCGTTGCTGGGTGGCCAGCGCCAACGTGCCGACGACCACGAGGATCGCCACCAGGAGGGCGGTTCCGGCCATCGCTCCGGCCATCGACACCAGCGCGACCCGGGCGTTGGCCGCGTCGAGGAACTCGGCCGCACCGCGGTCGTTGCCCGCGTGCACGACGACCCCTGGCACCACGTCGTCGATCCGGTTCGCGAGCTGCTCCGCGGACACACCCGCATCGGGCTGGACGCCGATCGCGTCGACCTCTCCGTGATGCGTGGACAGACGGCCGGCCTCGTCGTCGGTGAAGAAGATCGAGCTCTGGTCGGCCAGCTCGCCGTCGCGCGGCTCGACGACGCCACTGACGTGGTAACGGGTCGGTGCGCCGGTCGACTGGATCGTGACGGTGGCGCCGGGCCGGAGCCCAACCCGTCGGGCGAGCTCCCGGTCGAGCACCACTTCGTCGTCGTGCGCCGGCGGCGTGCCGCTGACCACGGAGAACGGCGTCAGGGCGGCCGAGGACCACCCGTGACCGTAGGACGGGCCGCCGTGCACGCCCGGGACGATGCCGCCGTCCCGAGTGAGGTAGGCAGGCATGGTCACCTCCGGAACCACCTGCCGGACGCCGGGCACCTGCTCCACCGCCGAGACGGAGTCCTCGGGAAGCCAGACGCGCTCGGCCAGCGACTTCGACTTGTGCTTGACCTTGGTCTTGCCGTGCTTGTGCTTGACGGTCGTCTCGTGCACGAGCTGGTCGCCGGACACGACGATCGCCACACCGGCGAACCGCTCGGTGTCGATCGTGCCGCGCAGCCCGGTCTCCAGGAGGATGCCGCAGGCGCTCACCATCGCCGCCGCGCACAGCAGGGCCAGGAACGCGCCCGCGAAGCTCGCCTTCCTCGCTCGAACGGTCTGGACGGCGTACCTCAGCACCGGCTCCACGCCCCCATGCGGGTCACCCGCTCGGCGACCCGCTCGGGGGTCGGGCCGGTCATCGTGTCGACCAGGCGCCCGTCCGCCAGGAACAGCACACGGTCGGCGTGGGCTGCGGCCAGCGGGTCGTGGGTGACCATGACGACCGTCTGACGACCGGCGGTGACGCACCTCCGCAACAGCCCGAGGATCTCGCGTCCGCTCACGGTGTCGAGCGCACCGGTGGGCTCGTCGCCGAAGATGACGTCGGGCGAGGTGACCAACGCCCTCGCGATCGCCACCCGCTGCTGCTGCCCGCCGGACATCTGGGCCGGTCGGGACCGGCCCCGGCCGGCCAGCCCGACGACCTCGAGGACCGAGTCCACCGCCCGACGCGGCAGCCGGTGTCCGGCCAACCGGACCGGCAGCTCGATGTTGGCCCGGACGGTGAGGGACGGCACCAGGTTGTAGGCCTGGAAGACGAACCCGACACGCCGGCGCCGCAGCCTGGTCAGCTCGGTCTCGGACATCCCGTCGAGGGCCGTTCCGCCGAGCTGGACCGAACCCCTCGAGGGCAGGTCCAGGCCGGCCGCGCAGTGGAGGAACGTGGACTTGCCGGAGCCCGAAGCCCCCATCACCGCCGTGAAGGAGCCGCGCTCGATGCGCACCGAGACGTCGTCGAGCGCGCGAACGGCGCCCGGGCCGCGGCCGTACACCTTGGTGACGCCGCTGAGCCGGACGGCATCCGAGGATGCACCGTCGGACGCGCTCGCGCGCTTGTGCCGTCTCCCGAGCGAGGCCATGGAGGGACCCTAGGCAGCCAGCTCGGATGCCTCAATCGGATTGATCGTGGCCCCTCGTGGCCTCAGTCCTCGGGTCGACCGTCGGCCAGCCACTGAGCCAGGCCGGCCAGCCCAGTGGCGTAGCGGCCCAGGTCCGTGACGTCGGCGTGGTCGGTGACGATGGTCAGCAGCGCGGCCAGGGCGGCGTCGTGGTCCCCCGAGTCGTTGAGGGTCAGGGCCAGGAAGACACGAACGGCTTCGGACTGCGGGAACGCCCGACGGGCACGTTGCAGCACCTCGCGCGACTCGTCGTACCGCGCGAGCCATCGCAGGGTGCTGCCGTACTGGCAGAGGCAGCGGCGGAGCGTGTCGCCGTCCAGGCCCAGCCGCAGCGCCTCTTCGTAGTGGGCACATGCTTCGGCTTCGTGTCCCGCGGTGTCGTGGGCCCCGGCCACCTCGTAGGTCAGCACCGGATGTCCAGGGTTCGCAGCCAGCAGCTCCTCGAAGTGTCGAATCGTCGGGGCCATGTCGGATCGGTCCCTCTCGGCATAACCGCGGGCGACGGCTCGCTCGAGCTCAGGCGTCAGGTCGGGCACTCGAGTCCTCCGGGTTCGTGGTGCAAGGTCAGGGCGTGGCCGACCGATTGTGAGACAACCCGCATGCGGGTCGCCACCGAGAAAGCCCATGAGCAGCCGAGGGCCCCACCGGCACGCCGGTGGGGCCCTCGTCTCGCGTTCAGCCGATCAGGCGATCACCCCGTCGTCTTGTACTTGTACGGGACCGTCGCCACGACCTCACCCGTGCTGGTGAACGGCAGTCCGCCCGCACCGGTGGGGAGGTTCGGCACCGTGACGAGGTTGAGGATGCCGGAGGCCGAGCCCTTCTTCGTCGGGGTGATGGTGACGCTGATCGTCGCGGTCTCGTGCGGCCCGACCCGCACCGGGTTGCCGAACCCGTCGTTGGTGGGATCGACAGCGTTGCCGTACGGGTCACCGGCCGCCGAGGTGACGGTCGGGTCGAACGCGAACGTCCGCATCGACGCGGAGAGCGTCGACTGGCCCGGCGGCGCAGCGGTCGGGAAGGGCCCGATCTGCTGCATGTTGGTGAACCAGATGCCGCGGCTGATGTAGTTGCCCTGGCCGGTCTCGCTGACCTTCGCCACCGACAGCGTGCTGCCCTGTTGCGCGGAGCTCAGGTCGCCGAAGAGGTCGAAGCCGGCCGCCGAGCCCTGCAGCTCGAGCTGCGCGGGAGTCGTCGACTCCGAGGTGACCGTCAGGCTCTGCGTGTCGGGCGGCGCGTTGTAGACCGGTTCCGCCGCGGGGTCCGGAGGCAGGGCGAAGGTCTCGTCGCCCTGGATCGGCACCGCCTTGAGCGTCACCAGCTTCTCCAGCCGTGGGTCGACCCCGAGGAAGATCGGCTGCACCCCCGGGTTGGTGACCTTGAGGTCGTACGTCGCCGGCACCCCGACCGCCAGCTTGGTGCCGTTCGAGCTCGGCAGCTGGTGGCTGTTGACGCCGACTCCCTGGTCGGTCACCTTGCCGGTGAACGGCTGCTCGATCTTGGTCCCGCTCACCGGGTTCTGGACGACGACGACCATGTGCCACAGCCCCGGCACCGGGTCAGCCGTGAACGACTGCATGTTCTGGGTCAGCGCGAACCCGCTCACGGTGTCGTTCAGCGTCTGGTTGCTGACGACGTCCGAGAGCTCGCCGTTCGGGTCGATCAGGACCAGGTCGACCACGCTGTTCGGGTTCTCCTCGAACTTCGTCGACACCTGCAGGTCGTCCCACTTCTTCGGAACGTTGAACTGGTAGCTGAACGTCTCGCCCGGAGTCACGCCGCGCGCGTTGCCACCGGTCACCACACCGCTGTAGGCGCCGTTGCCGTGGTCGGTGTCGATCACCGTGCGGATCACCGCCGAGACCGACGTCTGGCGCCCCTCCGACGTGGACAGCGTGACCGCGACCGAGCGGTCCCCGGACGCCTTGGACGGCATCGTGTACGAGAACTTCACGTCCTTGCTCACCCCCGGCTGCACCGTGAAGCTCGACGGCGTGACGGTTCCGGCCGAGACAGTCCGTTCGTTGGTCGCCGAGAACTGCAGGTTGCCGCTGAAGCCACCGGACTTGTTCGAGTAGAAGACCGCGGTCCAGGTGCCCGCCGCCGGTTGACGGACGTCGACATTGGCGTAGTTCGGCGTCGCCGTGCCGCCCTGCGGCCGGCTGTTGGCGACGTAGGTGCCGTCGGGTGCGAAGAGGCTCACCCGCACGATGGCGTTGCCGTTGGCCCCTGGGAACGCGGTCCGCGTGAGCAGCCGGTCCGTGCCGTTGGGCACCGAGAAGCTGACCTTCTTGTAGGCCCAGGGTTGTCCGGTCGTGGGGTAGGGGAACGTCGGCAGGGAGGCGGAGTCGAACGCCACCGTCTGAGCGCTGTTCGAGATCGTGCTGAAGCTGCGGGTCCCCGTGTGCACCGTCACCGGCCTGGTCCCGACGTTGGTGACCGTGACCGAGTGGTGCTGGGAGGTGTTCGGGGTGCCGGCCAGCGTGAACTGGTTCTCCGAGGTCACGATGTTCGACGCCACCCCGGCGGGCGCTCCGGTCGAGCCCTTGTAGGTCATCGCGCCCTCGACGGCCGCCCGTGCGTTCACCAGCCCCGAGCCCTGCTCGTCCGACGGCATGCCGAGGTCGGTCGCCGTGCCGGTGATGAGCTGCTTCACCAGCGCCGGTGTCGGGTTCGCGCCGTGGTGCGTGCTCCGGTAGGCCGAGATCACCAGCGCGGCCACGCCGGCGGTGAGCGGCGCGGACTGGCTGGTCCCGCCGAACGCCTCGATGTTGCTGCGGCCACCGGCGAAGTTGGTGCAGCTCGCGTACATCGGGTCCGGTGTGCAGAGGGCCCAGTCCGACTCACCCGGCGCGACGACGTCGACCGTCCGGCCGAAGTTCGTGAAGCCCGAGGACGACAGCGCCGAGATGTTGTTGTTGACCCACTTCCCGTTGCCGAAGAACCTGGCTCCGGCGTACCCGGTCTGCGCGTAGAGCTGGCTGTCGGTCGACGCAGCCGTGGAGATGACCAGCGGGTCCTGGGAGTCGCTGCCGATCGTGCCCGTGATCCCACCGTCACCGGTGGACTCGGTGATCGTGACGCCGGCCGCGACGGCCTGGTCGTTGAACAGCTGGATCGTGTTGCGGCTGCTGTCGTCGGGGAACTGGCTGAGGCCGAAGGACTCGTTGATGACGTTGACGTGGTCGACGCGCACCGCGTAGTCGATCGCCTGCAGGATCGAGCTGTTCGTGAGGAACTCACCGCCGGCCTTGATGGCCACGATGCTGGCCCCCGGTGCCACGCCGAGGATGCTGATGTTGCAGCCGGCCGGCAGCGGGTACGCCGGGTTGACGAACTGGGACAGGTCGTAGGACACCCGCCCCTGGGCCGCGATCGCGGACGCGTCGCCGAACGCCTCGCCCCCGCCGGTGGGCGCGTTCGTGCCCTCGCCGGAGAAGTCCTGGTAGTCGACGATGACGTGCGAGCCGTCGGCCCGGATGAAGTCGGGGTTGTTGATGTCGATCCCGTCGGCGATGTAGGCGACCTTGACGCCTGTGCCGGTGGTCAACGCCTGCGCACCGGGGTCAGTGGCGGTGGCCGCCACGTGCATCGTGTGCAGCGCCTCGGGCTCGAGGAGTGGCTTGGAGGGGTCAGTGGGGCAGATCTTCGTGGGGTCGTTGTCGTAGACGTTCGGCCCGCTCGAGGGCGTCGGTGCCGAGCCGCCGGTGGCGGGCTGGGACGACGTGGGCGGCGAGACGGCGATGCTGGAGTCCTTCACGACGGACGCCACGGACGGGTCGGCGGCCAGCGCCGCGGCCTGGTCGGTCGTGACGGTGGCGACGAAGGCGTTCCCGACGGTCAGGTGGGTCACGTCCTTCGCGTCCGGACCCGCCAGGCTGTCCAGGACGTCGTTCTGCGACGCCTTGGCCAGTGACTTCCGGGCATCCATGTCGCTGCGGCGTACTGGCGTGGAGGCCAGCTGGTCGCGCAGGACCACGATGACCTTCTCGGTGCCGACGTTCGCGACAACTGCCTTGTGACTGCTTGGTGCTGCGACTGCCGTGCTCTGCGTGAGCGCGCTGGCGAGCACCAGCCCTGCCGACGCGGCCACGGCAGTCAGCACTGCCGTCCTTAGATTTCCGAGCATGACCCCTCCGATTCGGGGGCCCCGAGTGGGCTCCGCATCGGACTATTGACCTCCGCCCGTTCGCCGACAAGGCGGGTGCAGGAACGTGGCAGGTTCTCTCATGAAGCGGCCGCGACGGTCGATCAGGGACAGCGGTGACGGTCGGCGACCCGGGCGGCGACGTCCGCGTCGCTGCAGAACCCGTCCAGGTGGCGCTTGAGGCAGACCAGCCCGAGCAGCCTGCCCTCGTCGTCGACGACGGCGAGTCGCCGCACGCCGCGGGCCAGCATCGTGGTGCGTAGGTCGTCGACCGGAGCGTCCGGCGCGACCGCGCGACCTGGTGTCCTGGCGAACCGCAGGACCGGTTCGGACCCGTCGGCGTCGGGAGGTACGTCGCCGCGCTCCGCCGTGCCGAGGAGCCGGCCCTCGTCGACCAGCAGCAGCATGTGCACGTGGTCGTCGGCCAGGGCGGCCCGGAGCTCGCCCACGGTCAGCGACGGCGCGTGCACCTTGGGCTCGCGGACCATCACGTCCGAAGCCACCGCCGCTGCCGCCGAGATCCTCATGCGACGCCGGCGGGCTCGTGCTCCACGGCGACGGCGGCCGGTCGGTGGGCGTAGGCCCACCCCGGGCCGCGCAACAGGAACGAGAGCCGGTCCCGCCAGGTGTCGGCGGCGGCGACGTCGCGGCCGATGTCCACCAGCTCGTGGGTGCCGATGACGACCGGGTTGTAGCTGTCGATGTTGCGGGTCAGCCCGTAGACGACCTGCTCCGACTCCGGCTCGAAGGTGCCGAACAGCTTGTCCCAGAGGATGAGGATGCTGCCGTGGTTGCGGTCGAGGTACTGGCGGTTGGAGCCGTGGTGCACGCGGTGGTGCGACGGGGTGTTCAGCACCCGCTCGAGCGGCCCGACGGTGCGGATCGCCTCGGTGTGGATCCAGAACTGGTAGATCAGGTTGAGCGCGCGGGCCTGCTCGATCAGCGGGGGCCGTACGCCGGCCAGGGCGAGCAGTGAGTACGGGATCGCGATGGTGATCGACTCCGCCACCGGCTGTCGCAGCGCGGTGGACAGGTTGTAGCGCTGGCTGGAGTGGTGGGCGACGTGGACGGCCCACAGCCAGCGCGACTCGTGCATGAACCGGTGGTTCCAGTAGTAGATGAAGTCCCAGCCCAGGATGGCCAGCGCCCAGGCCGGCCAGCTGGTGCCGAGGTCGAGCCCGGAACGGCCGAAGACCGATCTCGCCGAGGTTCGTGCCGCCCACACGGTCGAGACGGTGAGCCCCGCGCCGGCGACCGCGGCCACGGCCAGCCCGCCGTGGAGCTTCCGGGGCAGCGACGGCGCCGGACGCTCCGAGCGCGGGACCGCCGGCGCCAGCCGCAGCCCGGCGAGCTCCTCCTGGACCTCACGCACCTCGTCCGGCACGGTCTGCGGATCCGGCAGCCGACCGTCCCGCACCCGGCGACGCACGACGTCCCCGACCGTCGTCAGCACGGCCGCGCCGCTACCAGCGGCCAGCAGCACCCGCCCGTACCTCCCCCTGCCGGGGGTCACCGGGTCGAGCACCTTCTTTGCGACGTACGGCGCGACGAGGCTGCCGACGCCCATGGCCAGGCTGGCCAGGGTGTCGGCGGTCTGGTAGTCACCCGCCCGGGTGCCCGGCTCCACCGGGTGCGCCCGCTGCCAGGCGTACTCGGCGCCCATCGCGGCGAAGTAGGCCGGGATGGCCAGCACGGTCAGATCGACCCTCACCGCCAAAGCCTCCCACCAGATCAGCCGGCGAGCTCCCGGGGGACGTCGAGTCGCGGTACCCCGCCCAGGCCGCGCCGGTAGCGCACGTGGTCGTCGTACCGCTCCAGCGTGCGGTACAACGCCTGGTGCGCGGCCCACGGCAGCGGCTCGGCACCGTCGTACCAGCTCTCGCCGAAGGCAATCCAGACCGGCACCCACTCGGCCGCGTCGTCCCACTCGCCGCGGCGCGCGGTCAGCATCCGCCGGCGGATCTGGAACGCCGTGCGCGGACCGTCGGTGCAGACCGGTGCGGTGGCCACCGGCCACAGTCGGAGGTCCTGGGTCATCAGGTGCACCTCGAGGTCGCGCAGCACGAGCGGGTCGACCAGGACGGTCGCGGCGTTCTCGTGTGGGACGCGCTCCATGGCGGAACGGTCGCTCGCCGGAGCGAGTCCGTCAACACCCCGATGGTGCAAGGATCGCGACGTGCGTCTGCTCGTGACCCTGGCCGCGGCCGCGGCCACTGCCGCGCTGGGAGTGCCCGGACCGCCCCTCGCGGCGAGGGCCGCCCCCGCGCACGGGACGGCGGGGGCACCCGCCCCGCGGGTGGCCAAGGGGCCGAGGCTCACCGTCGACGCGGCCCGGGGCAAGCACCGGATCTCGCCGCTCATCTACGGCATCAACTTCGCCGATCGGGGGTTCGCCAACCAGGTCGACCTGCCCGTGGACCGGTGGGGCGGGAACAGCACCGACACCTACAACTGGCAGGTCCGCGGGAGCAACCACGGCCAGGACTGGTACTTCACGAACTTCGCGGACTGCTGGACCGACGCGTTCGGCTTCTGCCAGCGCGGCCAGGACTACAGCGCCGCCGACGCCCAAGTGGCGCAGGACCGGGCGACGCACACGGCCACCCTGCTCACCCTCCCGTTGCTGGGCTGGGTGGCCAGAGCGGTGTCGTACTCCGGCGACCACCCGTGCAGCTACCCGGCGGCGGACGACCCGCAGGACGACCACGACCCCTATCACCCGACGTGCGGCAACGGCCGCCGCGGCGGTCAGTGGCTGGCTGCCGACCCGACCACGGCGGGCCTGCAGGTCGGGCCGGCGTTCTCCGCGCAGTGGATCGCGGCGCTCAGGCAGAGGTTCGGCGACGCCCAGCACGGCGGGGTCTCGATCTACGAGCTGGGCAACGAGCCGAACCTGTGGGACAGCACCCACCACGACTTCCACCCCCAGCCCACGACGTACGACGAGCTGTGGTCGAAGTCGCGCGACCTCGCGATCGCCGTGAAGGACGCCGACCCGGGGGCGGCCACGCTCGGCCCGGCCGAGTGGGGCTGGCCCAACTACTTCTGCTCCGCCGCCGACCACGTGGACCAGGGCTGCTTCGCCACCTCGCCGGACCGCGCGGCGCACGGCGGCACCGAGCTGTCCGAGTGGTACCTCCAGCAGTTCGCGGCCTACGAGCGGCAGACCGGCCGCCGGCTGCTCGACTACTTCGACCTGCACTACTACCCGCAGGGGCAGTACTCCCCCACCACCGACGTCACCCGCTCGCTGTGGGACCCGGCCTACACCGACCCGTCGTGGATCCACGCCAGGATCGACCTGCTGCCGCGGATGCGGAACTGGGTGAAGGCCGGCTATCCGGGCACGAAGCTCGGCGTGAGCGAGTACAACCTCGGCCTCGGCGTCACCACCGACGAGCGGCTGCAGAACGTCATCGAGGCCGACGCGCTGGGGATCTTCGGCCGCGAGGGGCTCGACCTCGCCACGTTCTGGCCCGACGGCGGCTCGCCGGTCCCGGCCGCCGCGTTCCGCATCTTCCGCAACTACGACGGGAAGCACCACCGCTTCGGCGACCGCGGGGTGCGGGCGCAGAGCGGGGACCAGCGCCGGGTGTCGGTGTACGCCGCCCGCGACGGCGCGCACGGGGCCCTGACGGTCGTCGTCGTCAACAAGGCGAGCAGTCCGCTGCGGACCGCGGTGCGGCTGAAGCACGCGCCCGGCGCTCGCAAGGCGAAGGGTTACCAGTACGCCGGCGCCGGCCTGCGCAGGCTCGGCCGGCTCGGGCTCCGTCGCCACGCCGTCCACCTCACCCTCCCGGCGCTGTCGGTGACGCTGATCCGGGTACCCCTGCGAGCATGAGGCGTGCCGTGGAGGTCCGGATCACCGGCCGGGTCCAAGGCGTGTCCTTCCGCTGGTACGCCGTCCGTGAGGCGGTCCGGCTCGAGCTGGTCGGCTGGGTGCGCAACGAGCCGGACGGCTCGGTCGCCGCCCACCTCGAGGGTCCCGACGAGGCGGTCGAGGGGATGGTCGCCTGGTGCCGGCAGGGGCCTCCGGCTGCGGGTGTCGACCGGGTCGAGGTCCAGGAGGCCGAGTCGACCGGAGCCGCGTCGTTCGAGGTCGACTACTGACGCTGCGAAATCGCCATCGCCGCGTTGCCCGATTTCCACGCGGAGGGCGACGCGTGGTGCCACTCTGAAGGTACGTAGAGCTCGGCGGTCAGGGCCGAAGGCCCGGCCGCCCCTCGGGAGGTGTGGACGATGAGGCTGGCCATCGGGGTGGTGCTCGCCGCCTGGCTCGTCTTCGGCGCGGCTGCCGCGGGCCAGCGCGGCTACTTCGGGAACGACCGCGCGGTCAACTGCAAGACCAACGCGGACACCGGCCTGACGATCCTGGCCGGACCCATGAACTACGCCGGGGTGAACCCCAAGGTGCACTGCAGCGCGAAGCCGCCGCACCCCTCCGCCTGAGCCCTTCGATCGGCGGCCGCCCGGGTCATTCGGCCCCAGTGCGGTCTGGACTGCTAGACCGCTTCGCCTGACAGGACGCTGCCGACGCGGGACCCTGTGGTTGCTGGTTTCGGGGAGCGGTCTGTGGGGACCGCAGGGGCCAGCAGACACACGGGGAGCACCAACATGGACATGGGGTCCGAACTACGCCTGCGCACCTGCGTGGAGCTGCTCGAGCACGGGGTCGAGGTCGTCGACGCGCCTGCCGCCTCCGAACGCCTCACGCCGCGCGCGTACCCGAGCGCGCCGTGCGACGCCTGGCAGCCGGTGGCCACCTACCTGGACCTCGACCCGGACCCGTTCGCGGGCCTGTTCGAGGAGCTGCGCGACTACCCGGCCGGCGCGGCCAGGGAGTCCATGTAGTCCCTGATCGTCGGCACCGCGACCAGCTGGTCGTGGAAGAAGTTGTTGATCAGGTTCACGACCTGGAGCTTCGCCGACTCGATGTCGGCCGCACCGGCCTCGGCCGACGTGCCGCCCCGGTTGGTCTCCTCCAGGGCGACCCGCAGCTTGAGCAGTGCCCCCACCAGCTCGTTCTCCTGCACGCCGTCCAGCGCCCTGACCACGGTCATCACGAGGTCGTCGGTCTGCGTCTGGACGGTCTCGGGTGAGATCGACGAGCCGGGCGTGGCGGCGTTCTCCAGGGTCCCGATCAGCGACCAGACCTGGTAGAGCATCGTGGTCGGCTCGTCGAAGAGCTCACGCAGGTACGCCGCATCGAGCGTGCGTCCGGTGAGCCGGAAGACGTTGTACATCCGCTTGGCGGCCTTGCCGTAGTTGGCGTGGTCGGCGGCGAGGTACTTGCGGACCTCACCTTCGAGCTGGTCGACGTAGTCGTCGAGCGCGTTGCCCGAGACGTGCTGCACGACCTTGGTGAAGGTCGGCAGCTGTCCCGCGTCGAGGTAGACCTCCTGGAAGTAGGCGTCGAGGTAGCCGTCCAGCGGCACGATGTCGCCGCTGGGAGACTCCCAGGTCACGTCGATGACGTTGCTGGCGTTGGTGAGCCGCTTCTGGTCCGGGTCGGCGACCACCCAGTCGAGCTTGCACCACCCCGGCTCGGTGGCGACCGCGTCCCAGTCGATGGTGACCGGACGGCCGTCGACCTCGACCTCCATCGCCCCGGCCCTGACCTCGTCGAGCTTCCACGAGATCGGGCCACCCTTCTTCTGCGGCTCGCCGCGGTGCACGCAGTCGAAGGCGAAGGAGCTCCACTTCGCCTCGATGAACTGGTAGGTCGGCCCGCTCTGGTGCGAGAGCACGTGCTCCTTCATCAGCGTCGCGAGGATCGAGCAGGCCTCGTCGCGGGTGCCGGCCCTGATGTTGAGCCGCTGGAAGAAGTCGGCATCGCCCGGGTGGGTCTGGATCTTCGACTGCGCCGCGGAGCCGGACAACGCCAGCGCGCCCTCGGCCACTCCCTGGGGACCCTTCACCTCGACGATCTCGCCGATCCGGCGGAACCGCACGAGGTCGGCCGGGCTGAAGTCGAGCATGCTGATGCGGTGGCCGAAGACACCGTCCTTCTCGTCGATGACGATGTCGGAGGTCTCGACCCCCTCGTCCTTGGTCATCGCCGCCAGCCAGCGCTCGGTGTCGGCAGCGTCGAGCTCGATGCCGAGCCGCTGGGCGGACTCGACCAGGCGGGTGACGTCGTCGGTCATGTCGGATCGTTGTCCTTTCGCCGGTGCGCCGGCTCGGCGTACAGGGCGCGGAACAGGGCGGCCTGGTCCTGCGCGTCGGAGAGAGCGTGGTGCGCGAGCGGGCGTCCTGACAAGTACTCCGGGCCGAGCACCCTCATGCTGGTCTCGGCCCAGCTGCTGCCCAGCCGGCCCATCGCGAACGCCTTGATGTCGAGAGCCGTGTAGCCGAACGGGTTGCGGCCGACGTACCGCTCGAAGTAGTCGGCGACGAACATCCAGTCGAACGCGGCGTTGAAGCCGACGAAGACCGGACGGGTGCCCGCGGGCACGACCTCGGCCACCCAGTCGGCGAAGTGCTGCATCGCCGTGTCCGGCGGCTCGCCCATCGTCCTCAGGATGTCGACCGAGAGCTTGCTGACCTCGAGCGCCTCGACGGTGATGCGCTTGTCCTCGGGCCGCAGCTCGACGTAGAAGGTGGTCTCCGGGTCGTCGACCAGACAGGCACCGATCGACAGCAACGCGTAGTCAGCCGGAGTGGCCCCGCCGGTCTCGACGTCGACCGAGATGAAGCACTCCTCGTGGTCGACCCTCTGCCCCGTGCCTGCCGTCATTCGGGGAGCGTCCCACAGCCACGACCCGGCCATGGGGAGGTTGCGCGAGCAGGCTTGGACGGTTTCGAGACGGGCGCGGAGCGCCCTCCTCAACCACCGGTGGCTGGGGAGCTTGCGCAGCGCCCGTCTCAGCCACCGTTCTGCTCCTTGCTGCAGAACCAGGTCGTCCGGCCGCCGACGGTGGCGCGCCTCATCGGCGCGCCGCAGCGGGGGCAGTGCTCGCCGGCCCTGCGGTGGCCGATGATCTCCCCGGTGTGCACGCCGCCTCCCTTGATCGCGTGCCGGATCGCCACCCGCAGCTTGCGGTGCAGGGCCGCGGTCTGGTCGCGGTCGAGGTCCTCGGCCGGTACGCCGGGTGCCACCGCGGCCTGCCAGAGCGCCTCGTCGGCCAGCAGGTTGCCGACGCCGGCGATCGCGTGCTGGTCGAGCAGCCGGGCCTTCACCGGTGCCCGGGAGCGGCGCAGGAGCTCGCGGAACTCGGCCAGGCCGACCTCCCCGGCGTCGGGGCCGAGGGCGTCGATGTCCGGGTCGAGCCGGACCCGGCCCAGCCGCCGCTTGTCGAAGAGCCGCAACGAGCCGCCGTCGGCGAAGACCAGCGTGAACCGGTCCCACTCCGGCTTGACCGCGGCGCCGGTGCCGGAGACCCCGGTGCCGACGTAGTCGCCGCCCTCGTCGTCCTCCCGCCCCTTCCGGCTGACGTGGATCCGGCCGCTCATGCCCAGGTGGATGCCCAGGACCGGTCCGTCGCCGGTGACCTCGCACCAGATCGACTTGCCGCGCCGGTGCACGGCCCGCAGCTGGTGGCCGACCAACGCGTCGCGCAGCTCGCCCGCGGTGTGCGGCCGGCACACGTAGCTGTCGGTGTCGTCGACGTCCTTGATCTTCCGGTGCAGGGCGGAGCGCTCGATGACGGCACGAGCGGACTCGACCTCGGGCAGCTCCGGCACGGTGGATAAGTATCCGCACTCACGGCGGCTGAGCGCACGGTCGCTGTCCGCGGCACGACGGTGGCGGGCGAAATGTGCGCATGACCAGCACCTTGTCCACCAGCCTCGACTGCTGCCCGCGCTGCGGCTACGTCCTCGACCAGCCTCCCGCGCCCGTTCCTCTGCCCACTCTTCCTCCGCCGACCGTCCCTCCGCCGGTGACGACGTACGCCGAGACGTACCCGGCTCGCCCACCCGCCGCAGCGGCCACCTCCGGCATGACCATGCCCTCGGTGCCCAAGATCCTTCTCGGCCTCGGCGCCACCTGTCTCCTCGTCGCGGCCGCGATCTTCCTGGCCGTCGCCTGGTCGTGGCTCGGCGTCGACGGCCGGACCATGGTGCTGGTCGGGCTCACCGTCGCGACCGGACTGGCCGGCCGGTGGCTGGCCCGCCGCGACCTCGGCGTCGCGGCCGAGGCGCTCACCGTGGTATCTCTCGGGCTGGTCGTGCTGGACGTGCTGGGTGCCCGCACCGCCGGCTGGCTCGAGACGTCGGACCAGGTGTTCGTGGCGGTGGTCGGCGCGTCGCTGTTTCTCGTCTCGGTGGCGCTGTGCCTGCCCAGGACCCGGCTCTTCTCGCCGCAGGTGGCCGCGCCGCTCGGGTTGGGGCTGCTGGTCCTCGGCGCGGCGCCCCGTGGCAACGCCGAGGTCGTGGCGGCCCTCGCGCTGGGCTCCTTCGTCGGCCTGGCACTGCTCGGCCGCCGCCTCGGCGCCGTCGTACTCCCCTGGACCGCGGGCAGCGGCGCAGTGCTGGCGGGGGTGTCGTTCGCGGGGCTGGCAGCGGTCGAGGCCTCGGCGGACCCGACCCTGCGCGGCCTCTGGGTGGAGGGCCACGGTGTCGGCCTGCTGGTCCTCGCCGGGATCGTCCTGCTGCCCTGGGCGGTGGCACCGCACCACGACGACCTGCGCCAGCTCGCCTGCGCGGCCTCGGTGTCCGTGCTGACCGTCGCCGTGGTCCTGCCCTCCTTCGACGAGGGCGCCACCCCCATCACGCTGGCCGCCGCCGGGTCCGCGGTGCTCTGGGCGATCGCCGCCGCGGCCGCGCCACTGCGGTGGTACGCCGTGCCGCGGGTGCCCCTGGCCGGGTCCCTGCTGGTGCTCTGCCCGGTGCCGGCCCTGGTCGCGCTGCAAGGCGTCGGCAACCTCTGCCAGGTCGGGCCGCCGTTCGCCGCCGACTGGCTGGTCCGCCTGAGCCCGGAGGAACACGTCGCGAACCCGCTGCTGGTGCCGCTGGCGGTGGTGGTCGTCGCGTTCGTCGCCGCCCTGACCGTGCCGCGCACCACCCGGTTCGGCTACGCCCTCGTCGGCGTCGGCTACCTGACCGCAGTGGTCACGGCGGCGCAGTTCGCGCTGCCGCTGGTCGTGTTCGTCGCGGCCCTGGGCCCACTCGGCCTCGTGATCGCGTTCCCCAGCGCGGTGCTGACCATGCTGGTGCTGGCCGAGGTCACCCTGCTGGCGGCCCAGCTGATGTGGCGAGGCGGTCGGAACGCCGCCGCGCTCGCCACCCCGGCCCTGCCCGCAGCGCTGGCCGGCTTCCTCTGGGTCGGCGGCGACGTGCTCGGCACGCCCGACGACGTCCGGTCACTGGTCGTCCTGGTGGCGTTGGGCCTTCTGGCCCTGGCCGTGCCCCGACCGGAGCTCGAGGTCCCGGCCGCCGCGACGGTGCTGGTCGCGTCGAGCGCCGGTGTCCTGGCCGCGGCCGACGTGTCGGTGTCCCTCGCCGTGCACCTGACCGTTGCCGGCGGCCTGGTGACCGCGACGTCGCTCGCGCACCGGGACCACCGCCCGCTCGCGTGGCTGGGCGGGCTGCTGCTGGCCACGGCAACCTGGGTGCGGCTGTTCGACCTGGGCGTGCACGCACCCGAGGCGTACACACTGCCCACCGCCGTCGTGCTGCTACTGGCCGGCCTCGCGTGGATGAACCGCGACGCCGAGGCGTCCACCGTGGCGGCGCTGCTGCCGGGGCTCACGCTGGCCACCCTGCCGACGCTGCTGTGGGCGCTCGCCGACCCGCTGTCGACCCGTGCGGTCGTCATGGGTGGGGTCTGCCTGGTGCTGCTGCTGGGCGGCGCCTCGTTCCGGTGGACCGCGCCGGTGCTCGTCGGGTTCCTGGGCGGCGCAGCGCTGGTGGTGCGCGAGCTGGCGCCGTACGCCGCGCAGGCGCCGCAGTGGATGGTCATCGGCGCGGCCGGGGCCGTGCTGATCGGGGCGGGCGTGACGTGGGAGGCCCGGGTGCGCGACCTGCGCCGGGGGGCGGCGTACCTGGCCCGGCTGCGCTGACAGAATCCCCGGGTGCTGCCGCGGTTCGAGATCGTCGCCCGCCGGCGGCCGGTCGTGCTGGCCCGGCCGGGACCGGTGCGGGCGCCGTACGCCGCGGTGACCGCCCACGGCCGGCCCACGCTGACCCTGGCCGGCGGACCGGTCACGGTCGAGGCGACCTTCGACGACCGGGTCGCGCTGCACGTCAGCACCGGCGGCCGGGCCACCACGCACCGGAGCCGGCGCAGCGGGCGGCCGGAGGCGGCGGTCGAGGCGGTGGCCCTGACGCTGACCGGGCCGCTCGTCACCGCGTTCACCCAGGAGGCGGGGGTGTGGGTGGCCCGCGCGCGCTACGACCTGACCGACCGGCACGACGTCCACGACGAGGACTGGCTGGCCGGGCTGACGGCGTCGCACGAGCTGGGCCGGTTCGGGCAGCTCGGGCTGCGCGACCTGCGGGTGGTCAGCCACGCCGACGGGACGCCGTACGCCGACGACGGCTCGGTCCTGCTCACCGCTACGGGCGCGGGCCCGGGCGGCTTCCCGACCGGGCACTGCTCGGTCTGGGCGCTGGACCCGGAGGCGCTCGAGCTCGAGCACCGGGCCGACCTGTTCGTGCGGCGGGGCGGCGTGCACGGCGACCACGCCGCGCACCTGGTCCGTGACGGCGAGCGTTGGCTGCTGGCCAGCAGCACCTGGGGCGACTTCGACCGCGACGACCGGCCGGTGCGGGTCACCCTCGCGGAGTCGACCGCGGATCTCACCCGCGGTGTGCACGTCCTCGACGGCCGGCCGCTCGCGCTGCCCACCGACGGCTTCCGGTCGGTCGGGGTCTGGGACCCGCACCTGGTGCGGACCGGCGACCGATGGCTGGTCGGGTACGTGAGCGCGACGAGGTACTTCCGCTTCCACCCGGTGCTCGCCTCCGGCTCGTCGCTCGACGGCCTGGCGGTGCGCGCGGTCGGCTCGGGCCCCGAGACCGAGGGCACCACGCTCACCAGGCTGGACGGCGAGTGGCGGGTGCTGGCCAGCGACAAGCGGCGCCGCTGCTACCCCGTGCTCGACCTGGACCTGCGCGAGGTCGGAACCCTCGACGCGGCGTACCCCACCAACATCCCGTGGCCGACGGTGGTGACCGTGGACGGCCGGACCCTGCTGGTGGGCTTCAACGGCAAGACGTACGGCGGCCGGCTGGTCGGCTACGGCAGCCACGGCGACGTGGTGCTGCAGCGGCAGGTCAGTCCGACACCTTGAGCAGCGGCCGGACCGCGTTCCGGGCCGAGTGGATGCGCGACTTCACGGTGCCGAGCGGGACGTCGAGCAGACTGGCGATCTCGTTGTAGTCGAGCTCCTGGACGTCGCGCAGGACCAGTGGCTCGACGAGCTCGGGGTGGTCGGTGCCGACGATCTCGAGCGCCTCGAGCAGGTCGAGCCGGCTGCCGGCGATGACGCTGGTCGTCCGGGGGTCGGCGTGCACCGGCAGCTGGTCGGTGGGTCGCTCGGCCGCCCGCCGTTTCAGGGAGCGGTAGGTCGACCGGGCGCTGTTGGAAGCGACCGCGTGCAGCCAGGTGGTGAACCGGCTGCGCCCCTTGAACTGGTCGATCTTCGTCGCCACGAGCAGCAGCGCGTCCTGGGTCGCCTCCTCGGCGTCCTCGGGGAAGAGCAGCATCCGGCCGCAGATCCGGCGTACCCGGGGCTGGACCTCGGCCAGCACCTCCTCGAGCGCGGCCCGGTCGCCGCCCGCCGCCCTCAGGGCCAGGTCGTCGAGCTCGTCCGCCTCCACGTCTTTCACCTTAGAGGGACCCAACCGATCGCCCGCGGCCCGCGTCAGTCCAGGTGAGAGAGCAGCACCCCGAGATGTCGGAGGAACCCATGAAGCTCAGCCACCTCGTAGCGGCCGGTGCCATCGCGGCGCTGGCCGGCACCGGCGCGTCCGTGGCCGCGGGCCAGATCACGTCCGCCCAGATCAAGGACGGCACGATCCAGACCGCGGACCTGACCAAGAACAACTTCGCGAGGTTCACCTCGACCGAGAACGTGGTCAGCGCCACCACCCCGGTCAGCTCCGACCCGAACCTCGCCGGTGCGCGGGTGGTCGCGGTCGGCTCGCCCAACACCCCGCTGGTGACGCTCGTGCTCGACAAGGGAACCTGGAAGATCTCCGGCACGGCCCAGTTCTGGCACAAGGGCGGCGGCCCGGCGCCGAGCGACCCGGACTACGGCACCGTGACCGTCCCCGGGCTCCAGGACGGCTTCGGCGCCAACTTCACCGCCGACGTGCCGGACGGCGGCAGCAACGCGGCCCAGGTCTCGTTCAACGGCACCATCAAGATCACCTCGAACGACACGCCGGTGGTCATCACCGGCTCGTTCACCGGGAGCAACACCGGCCAGGCGGGCGTCTCGGTCCAGGCCACCCAGTACGTCTACGTGAAGCAGTTCCACGGCGGACAGCCCGGCTGATACGGGGCAGACCGCGCCCTCTTCCCCGGGCCGGTCACGCGGGCCGCGCCGCCTCGTCAGGCGCGGCCCGTGGCACCCGTCTGAAACGATTGCCCCCGTGTCCCTCCCCACCCGTCTCGGTCGCCTCGAGCGCGTCGAACGGCTCGGCGAGGGCGGCTTCGCGACGGTCTGGCTCTACCACGACGCCGAGCTCGACTCCGACGTCGCGATCAAGGCGCTGGCCGAGAACTGGGCGCAGCGGCTCGACGTGCGCGAGCGGTTCCTGGAGGAGGCGCGGATCCTGCGCCGCGCCGACTCCGACCACATCGTCCGGGTCTACGACATCGGTGAGGTCGACGGGACGCCGTACTTCGTGATGACGTACGCCGACCAGGGCTCGCTGGCCCGGCACCTGACGCCCGGCGTACCCCTGTCCGTGCCGCGGGCCGTCGACCTGGTCACCCAGGCGGGGCTGGGTCTCTCGGTGCTCCACGAGAACGGCGTCATCCACCGCGACATCAAGCCGCAGAACCTGTTGCTGCGCTCCGGCGGCTCGGCCGGCGACAAGCTGCTGGTGGCCGACCTCGGCGTGGCCAAGGCGATGCTGCACGCGTCGGGGCTGACCCAGGTGGTCGGCACCCCGGCGTACATGGCTCCCGAACAGGCCACCGGCGGCACCATCGACGCCCGCGCCGACGTCCACGCGCTCGCCGCCGTCGCCTACCAGATGCTCACCGGCACCCTGGCCCGCGACGGGTCGATCGCGGAGCTGGCGCACGCCTCGCTGCCGGTGGCACCGTCGCGGCTGAACCCGGCGCTGCCGCGTGAGGTGGACGAGGTGCTGCTCCGCTCGCTGGACCCGGCGCCGGAGGCGCGCTACCCGTCGATGGCTGCCTTCGTCGACGCGCTGCGCTCGGCGCTGCCGGTGACGGCTTCGGGGCCGTCACGTCCCACGACCCGCTACCAGACGCCGGACACCACCTATGCGCCGCTGCCGTCGGCCCCGGAACGGCGCCGGCTGCCGGTGCTCCTGACGCTGATCACGCTGCTGGTCTTCGCCGCCGCCTTCGCCGCGGCGTACGCCGTGACGACGCTGGTGAGCTGATCTGCCGCTCGTCGAGCCGGTCGGGACCAGCCGGGCCCGGACGCCCACCTGACCTCATCCACGGGCTCCTTCGGAAGCCTGGATGCCCGGGCGTGACCCGGGCTGCAACATGGGTGGGTGACTGATCGCGCTCTGAGCTTCGGGGCCGTGGCCTCGACCTACGAGACCTTCCGGCCCGGCTACCCCGACGAGCTCGTGGACGAGGTCCTCGCCTATGCGGGCCGACCCCTGCGTACCGCCCTCGAGATCGGCGCCGGCACCGGCAAGGCCACCCGTGCGTTCGCGCGACGCGGCATCGCGGTGACGCCACCCCATCGTCCGGCCGACTGCCGCTCGACCTCCTCGGCGCGTGACCTTTCAACCGTCTCGGTCGAGCGAGCTTGATGCTCACCCCACCTCGCTCGCCGACCCGCGCCGGGTCGGCGCGCTGGTCGACCGGAGCTGCAGTGGCCGGGGACCGAGCTGATCGCGAGCCACCGGTTCACCGATGTCCGACAGCTGTCCATCGAGCGTCGCCTCGACATGGCCTCCGACGACTACGTCGGCCACCTGTCGACCGTCTCGGCCTACCTCGGACTGTCCGGACCCGTCCAGGACGAGGTCTTCGCGGGAGTCCTCAGCGTGCTGCCACCGCACGTCGACGTGGTCGCCGACATCACCGCACACCTCGCGCGGCTGGCCGTCACCGCGGCAGCCCGATCGGGTTGACGTCGGGCAGCACCGCACGCGCCGCCCGGGCCAGCGGCTCGGCCAGCTCGGCGAAGCGCAGCGCCATGTCGGAGCCGGCGAGAGTCCAGGGCTCCTGGGCGAGCTCGTCGGTGAGGGCCTCGGCGCGCTCGAGCAGGTCGAGGCCGGTGGAGGTGATCCGGCCGTCCGGACCGAGCAGCCCGCGGGCGGCGAGCGACTCACCGGCGTCGGCCCACTCCTCGTCGGTCCAGCCCCGGTGGGGCTGCAGCGCCTCGCGAGCGAGGTCGTGCCCGGAGCGCAGCACCATCGTCGACAGCCCGTCGAGACCGACGGCCAGCTGGGCGAGGACGTGGCCGTCGCCGCGCAGCTCGCGGAGGACGGTGGCGGCCTGCCAGAGGACGGCCAGCGGCTCGGTCGGCCAGGGCAGGGCGGCGTTCGCGGCGCCCAGGGCCCGGCCGGACGTCGGCGCTGCAGCCGCGACCGACTGGAGCAGCGCCGCCGCCTCTCCCACGTCGGCGCCGTCGAGGAGCCGGTCCAGCGCGGCCACCGAGCCCTCCAGCCGGGCCGCCAGCGCCACCTCCGGCGAGGCCAGCTCCCAGATCGACGGGATGGCCCGCTCCACCATGCGCGGCGCGAAGTTCGCGAACAGCGCGACGGTCACCGCGGCCGGCGCCGGGCCCAGCGGAGCGGAGCGGGATGCGAAGTAGCCGCGCCAGAAGCCGCGGAGGCCGGCGGCCTCGAACGCTGTCCGTCCCTCGGGTGCGAAGTAGGTGACCGCGTGGAGTGGTTCGAACAGCGTCCACATTCTGCGAGCCGGTGTCACCCCATCTACCCTAGGAGTGGCTCGCGCCACCCCTGCGGGCCACCCACACAGCCATCCAGGCATGAGCCACACCACCCCCGTGGCCACACAGGAGAAAGCGGGTTCCATCCATGTCCCTGCACGACGTGACGGACGTGTTCGACGCCGGGCACGACCACGAGCAGGTCGTCTTCGCCAACGATCCCGCCACCGGGCTCCGCGCGATCATCGCGATCCACTCGACCGCCCTGGGCCCCGCGCTCGGCGGCACCCGCTTCTTCCCGTACCCCACCACCGCGGCCGCGCTCTCCGACGTCCTCGACCTGTCGCGCGGCATGTCCTACAAGGCCGCGCTGGCCGGGCTCGACCTCGGCGGCGGCAAGGCCGTGATCATCGGCGACCCCGCGCAGGTGCGCGCTGCCGGCGGCGCCGAGGCGCTGTTCCGCGCGTACGGCAGGTTCGTGCAGTCACTCAACGGGCGCTACTACACCGCCTGCGACGTCGGGACGTTCTCGCCCGACATGGACGACATCGCCCGCGAGTGCGCCTTCGTCACCGGCCGCACGGTTGCGCACGGCGGCGCCGGGGACAGCTCGGTGCTCACGGCGTACGGCGTCTACCAGGGCATGCGCGCCGCCGCGCAGTTCCAGTGGGGCAGCCCGAGCCTCGAGGGCAGGACCGTCGGTGTGGCCGGGGTCGGCAAGGTCGGGCACCACCTCGTGAACCACCTCCTGGAGGACGGCGCGGAGGTGGTGGTCAGCGACGTGAGCACCGCCGCGGTCGAGCGCGTGCGCGACGAGCACCCCGACGTGCGCGCGGTGGGTGGCACCACTGAGCTCGTCGCCAGCCGGCTCGACGTCTACGCGCCGTGTGCGATGGGCGGCGCGCTCTCCGACGAGGTCGTCGAAGGGCTGAGCGCGACGATCGTGTGCGGCGCCGCCAACAACCAGCTCGCCCACCCGGGCATCGAGAAGGCCCTCGAGGAGCGCGGGATCCTCTACGCCCCTGACTACTGCGTCAACTCCGGCGGCCTGATCCAGGTCGCCGACGAGCTCGACCCGAACGGCTTCAGCTTCGACCGCGCCCAGCAGCGCGCCACCGGCATCTACGACACGACGTACGCCGTGTTCGAGCTGGCCCGGACCGAGAGCGTCCCCCCGGCCATCGCGGCCGACCGGCTCGCCGAGCGGCGGATGCGCGACGTGGGCCGGCTGCGCGGGATCTGGCTGGGCTGAGGGCGCTGGCTGGAGAGTCCCCCGACCCGGGGGCACGACAGAGCGAGCCGGGAGCCACCCGGCCAGCCTGCTCAGCGGAGAGGGATCAGTCGCGCGAGGGGCCGGCGTAGTCCGACCACTTCTCGAGCACTTCGGGATCGACGTCCTCGGTGGAGTCGCCGTTCTCCTTGTGGAGCTCGTTGGCCAACGCACCGAAGTCCGTCTCGTGAGTGCGGTACTTCAGGTCGCGGGCGACCTTCGTCTGCTTGGCTTTTGCACGGCCGCGCCCCATAGGGTCAGCCCCCTCGCACACTCGGCCGGGGCAACGTGGCTCCCGGGCTGTCTCAAAGAGTTCTCGTGGTGACAACGCTACCTGTTGCCTGGCTGTTCCCGCACACCCGTACTCGGAAAACCTTGGCGATTCCGCGTGAAATACCCCTCGCGCGGGGTGAGGTCGTTACCAACCGGGGTGCTGGCCGGCCAGCTCGACGGTGCCACCGCGTCCCTCAGCGGCCCCGACGGAACCGCACACCCAGGCGTCGATCCCGTGCTCGCCCAGCAAGGTCACGGCCGCGTCGACGGCGGCCGGGGCGAGCAGCGCGACCATGCCGACGCCGCAGTTGAGCGTGGCCTCCAGGTCCGGCTGGGGTACGCCGCCGAGCCGGCGGACCAGGTCGAACACCGGCGCCGGGGTCCAGGTGGACCGGTCCAGGGTGGCGTGCAGCTCCACGGGCAGCACCCGGGCCAGGTTGGCGGCCAGCCCGCCCCCCGTGACGTGCGCCATCGCGTGCACGCCGGCCTGGCGGGCCAGCGCCAGGCAGGCCTTGGCGTAGATCCGGGTCGGGGTGAGCAGCTCCTCGCCGAGGGTCCGGCCGAGCTCGGGCACGTCCCGGTCGTAGTCCCAGCCAGCCTTGGCCACCACGTTCCGCACCAGCGAGAAGCCGTTGGAGTGCAGCCCGCTCGACGCCATCGCCAGAACCGCGTCGCCGGGACGGACCCGCGCCGGGCCGAGCAGGTCGTCGGCCTCCACCACACCGGTGGTCGCGCCCGCGACGTCGTAGTCGTCGGGACCGAGCAGCCCGGGGTGCTCGGCAGTCTCTCCCCCGACCAGCGCGCAGCCGGCCTCCACGCAGGCCTCTGCGATCCCCTTGACGATGGCCGCGATCCGCTCGGGGACCACCCGGCCGCAGGCGATGTAGTCGGTCATGAACAGCGGCTCGGCGCCGCACACCACCAGGTCGTCGACGACCATCCCGACCAGGTCGAAGCCGATCGTGTCGTGCACGTCCATGGCCTGCGCGATCGCGACCTTGGTGCCGACGCCGTCGGTCGAGGTGGCCAGCAGCGGGCGGCGGTACGACGTCAGCGCGGACGCGTCGAACAGCCCGGCGAAGCCACCGATGCCGCCGATCATCTCCGGGCGCCGGGCTTTGTCGATCCAGACCTTCATCAGCTCGACGGCCTTGTCGGCGGCCTCGATCGAGACGCCGGCCTCTGCGTAGGCGTCGGTCACTGCGCAGCTCCTAGGGGTTGTTGAGCACGGGCAGTGCCTTGCCGAGCGTCGGCGAGGCCAGGGTCGCCTCCAGCAGGTGCTTGCCGAGCAGGCTCTCGTCGGGCAGCGGGATGGGGTACTCGCCGGTGAAGCAGGCCTGGCACAGCGACGAGGCGGGCTGCTGGGTCGCCTCGATCATCCCCTCGAGCGAGATGTAGCCGAGGCTGTCGGCGCCGATGCTGGCGCGGATCTCCTCGTCGTCGAGGCCGTTGGCGATCAGCTCGGCCCGGGTGGCGAAGTCGATGCCGTAGAAGCACGGCCACTTCACCGGCGGTGAGGAGATCCGCACGTGCACCTCCAGGGCGCCGGCCTCGCGCAGCATCCGGACCTGCGCGCGCTGGGTGTTGCCGCGCACGATCGAGTCGTCGACGACGACGAGCTTCTTGCCCCGGACCATGTGCTCGAGGGCGTTGAGCTTGAGCCGGATGCCGAGCTGGCGGAGGGTCTGGCTGGGCTGGATGAACGTGCGGCCGACGTAGGCGTTCTTGACGAAGCCCTGGCCGAACGGGATGCCGCTCTCCTCGGCGTACCCGGCGGCGGCCGGGGTGCCCGACTCGGGCACGGGCATCACCAGGTCGGCCTCGACCGGGAACTGACGGGCCAGCTCGCGACCCATCTCGACGCGGGCGGCGTGGACGGACCGGCCGGCGATCGTGGCGTCGGGGCGGGCCAGGTAGACGTACTCGAAGACGCAGCCCTTCCGCTCCGGCTCGGCGAACCGGTGGGTGCGCAGCCCGTGCTCGTCGATGGCGACCAGCTCGCCGGGCTCGATCTCGCGGACCACGGAGGCGCCGACGGTCGCGAGGGCGGCGTCCTCGGAGGCGACCACCCAGCCGCGGTCGAGCCGGCCCAGCACCAGGGGCCGGATGCCCTGCGGGTCGCGGGCGGCGTACAGCGTGTCCTCGTTCATCCAGACGAACGAGAACGCGCCGCGCAGCAGCGGCAGCACCTCGAGGGCCCGCTGCTCCAGGGAGGTGTCGGGATGGTGCGCGAGCAGCGCGGTGACCAGGCCGGTGTCGTTGGTCGACGTCTCGACGTCGCGGGTGTGGAGCGGCAGCTCACCGTCCGGGTCGGGCAGGTCCTCGACCAGCTGCTGCAGCTCGTGGGTGTTGATCAGGTTGCCGTTGTGGCCGAGCGCGATGGAGCCGTCCGCGGTGGGGCGGAACGTGGGCTGGGCGTTCTGCCAGGTGCTGGCCCCGGTGGTCGAGTAGCGCGAGTGGCCGATCGCGAGGTGGCCCTTGAGCGAGTCGAGCGTGGTCTCGTCGAAGACCTGCGAGACCAGCCCCATGTCCTTGTAGACCAGGATCTGCCGGCCGTTGCTGACCGCGATGCCGGCCGACTCCTGGCCGCGGTGCTGGAGCGCGTAGAGACCGAAGTAGGTCAGCTTCGCGACGTCCTCGCCGGGGGCCCAGACGCCGAAGACGCCGCAGGCGTCCTGAGGTCCCCTGTCGTGGGGGTCGAGGTCCAGGGTGAGCCGACCGTCGCCACCACGCCGGCTCGGTCCGGAACGGCCACCGGAGCTGAGGTAGGGCACACCCTCATCGTACGAGCGTGCGGCCCGCGTTCGGGCATCGACGGGCGGTCTTGACCCTGCGGGCCGATCACGCGTCGAGCGTCACGAGGACCGTGCCGGATTCTCCGGACACCGGGTCGTCCACGACCTAATCTGGGCAGAGCTCCCTCCTGCTCTTCTGACGACCTGCCTCCTGCGAGGATCCCGATGTCCACCGACCCCCTGGCCGAGGCTGCGTCCGATGCAGCTGTCGGCCGGGTGGCGCTCGCCGACGAGGCCACCAGCTGGGCCGACGGCTCCACCCGGCAGGCGCTGCTCGTCATCGCCGAGGGCATCACCCAGCTGGCCGGCTTCGACGTGGCCGCGGTGAGCGTCGTACGCGACTCCCAGCACATGCAGGTCATGGCGGTCGCCGGCAACGACGAGGCCCGCGACATCCTGCTCGGGACCTTCACCCCGATCACCCGGCTGATGGAGGAGCTCGCCCACGCCGAGGACTGGGGCATGTTCAAGTTCGTGCCTCAGGAGACCCTCGACCCCGAGGTCGAGAGCTGGGGCTGGGTGCCCGACCTCGTGCCCCTCTTGGAGCCCGATGCCTGGCAGCCGCTGGACCTGCTGGTGGCCCCGTTGTACGGGCCGACCGGTGAGCTGCGGGGAACGCTCTCGATCGACTGTCCGACCGACGGCCGCCGCCCGGACGAGGTGCACCGGCGGATCCTGAACCGGTACGCCGAGCAGGCGGCCCGGGCGCTCTACGTGGCCGTCGAGCGGGAGGCCTTCGCCGACCAGCTGCGGGTGCTGTCCGCCACCAGGGAGGTGGTCCGCAGCGCCACCCGGGAGCGGAACATCGGGGCGATGCTGGAGAAGATCCAGCCCAGCCTGATCGAGGGGTTCCGCTGCCTGGGCAGCTGGATCCACACCTTCGACGAGGACGGGCACGGGCTGGGTGCGATCTACTCCGGCGACGGGGCGCGGATCGAGATGCCGCTGCACCTGGTGGAGATCGCCGAGCGTGCGGCGTCGGAGTCGTGGCAGGCCCAGCGTGTGGGCCTGGTCTCGCGCCACGTCCCGCTTGACGCCAGGGTCGCCCAGGTGTCCGAGCCGGAGTTCCAGGAGATCCTGCAGTTCCTCGAGGAGATCGGCGTCGGTTCGCTGCTGTTCGTGCCGGTCGGCGCGGGCCGGGAGTGCCTGGGCAGCCTGGTGCTGACCCGAGCGCTCGACGACGCGGAGTGGACCCCGGCCGAGGTGGACGCCGCGCTCGAGGTCGGGCGCGACCTGGGCCGGGCGGTGCTCAACGCCCGCGCCCTGGACCGGGAACGCGAGCTGGTCCGGGAGCTCAAGGCGCTCGACGACTACAAGAGCAAGCTCATCGCGACCCTCTCCCACGAGCTGAAGAGCCCGCTGGCGGCGATGCTCGCGAACATCGAGTTCCTCACCGAGACCATCGACCTCGACCCCGGCGCGCTCAACGTGCTGGCCGCCGTCGACCGGGGTGCGACCCGGCTGGTGCGTGTCGTGGAGGACCTGCTGCTGCTGGCCAAGGTCGGTGACCCGCATCTGCCGCTGCTCAGCCGGCCGGTCAACGTGCTGGACGCGGTCGAGGACGTCGTCAACCTCATCCCGCTCGCCGACCAGCCCCGGATCAAGGTGGAGGTCCGGGGCACCGCGGACCAGATGGTCGCGATGGGTGACCCGGCGGAGGTCGACATCCTCGTCACCAACCTGGTCTCGAACGCGATCAAGTACTCCGACAGCGCATCGACGGTCACGGTCGGGCTCTCCCGCGACGACCAGTGGGTGGTGCTCAGCTGCGAGGACCAGGGCATCGGCATCGCCCCCGGCGACCGCAGGCAGCTGTTCCGCGAGTTCTTCCGGTCCGAGTCGCCCGAGGTGAAGGCCCAGGCCGGCACCGGGCTCGGCCTGACCATCGTCGACCGGATCGTGACCCGGCACCTGGGCCGGATCGAGGTCGACTCGGTGCTGGGCGAGGGCAGCACCTTCCGGGTGTTCCTGCCTGCGGCCTGACGGACGATGCGGCCCGGCCATGCGCACGGCCGGGCTCCGGCGCTGCGTCAGGTCCCGTCGCCGAACGACGCCATCAGCTCGTCGACGCTGCGGGCACGGGGCAGCGCGGCCCGCTTCTCGGCGCTGAGGTAGCCCGCGGCCACGACCCGGTCCAGCTGCTCGACCAGCGGGTCGTAGAAGCCGTCGGGGTCGAGCAGCGCGACCGGCTTGGCGTGGAGCCCGAGCAGCTGCCAGGTGAACACCTCGAACAGCTCCTCGAGGGTCCCCACACCACCGGGCAGGGCGACGAAGGCGTCGGCCAGCTCGGCCATCTCGGCCTTGCGCTCGTGCATCGAGTCGACCTCGATGAGGTTCGCGACCCGGACGTGCGGGACCTCGCGGGCGAACACGGCCCGCGGGATCACGCCGATGACCTCGCCGCCGGCGGCCAGTGCCCGGTCGGCCAGCAGCCCCATGAGGCCGACCTGCGCGCCGCCGTACACGATGCCGATGCCGCGCGCGACCAGCGCGTCGGCCAGCTCTGTCACGACCTCCCGGTGCCGCTCGGTCCCAGGAGACGAGCCGAGGAAGACCGCGAGGCGCACAGAGAGATCAGACCATGCTGCGTACCCGCTCCGGCAGCCGCTGGGCGAGTGCGGCCGCTTGCGACCTGATCTCCGGGATCGCGGTGGTCTCGTAGAGGGTGCCCTTGCGGGGCGGGCCGACGACGTGGAGCCCGGGCACCACCTGGCCGGACACGTCGAGCAGGTCGCCGTCGGGCGTGCAGGCGACGCCGAGCCGGAGCGGGTCCGGAGTGAGCAGGCCGCGCCCGACCAGCGCACGCACCAGCGGGTCGGTGCTCCGGGACACGTCGGTCTGCGGACCGGTGCAGTTGACGACCGCGTCCGCGAACAGCGGGTCGGGCAGGGCGGGGAGCTCGATCTCGCACCGGGCTCCGTGGTCGGTGACCGAGGCGAGCCCGCCGGCCACCACCTCCAGCCGGCCCTCGTCGCGGTAGCCGTCCAGAGCGGTTGCGACGTCGGTGGCCATGCGGTGCCGGCGTACTTCCCACTCGCGGGCGTAGAGCTGGAGGAACCGCTGGCGCTCGGCCAGGTCGAGCCGCTGCCACAACCCCTGGGTGGGGGCGCGCAGCCCGTCCACCACGGCCCGCCAGTCCACGCCCTGCCGCTGGGCCGCGGCCACCTGCTCGCGCAGCAGGTCCGCGAGCTGGTCGGCGGTCAGCGGACCGGTCGGGATCGGGCTCAGCCACGCGGTGGAGTTCTGCTCGATGTGCGCCTTCGGGAGGAGGCCGTGCCGGCTCACCATCAGGACCCGGCGGTCGGGGGCATCGCCCAGCAGCGTGATCGCGGCGTCGACCGCGGTCAGCCCGGCCCCGACCAGGACCACGACCGCGTCGCGCGGAAGGGAGCCGAGCCGGGCCAGGTCCCAGGGGTCGGGCAGGTGCCAGCGTGCCTGCGGCAGCGGGATCCCGTCGATGCCCAGGCGCGCGGGTCGCTCGTTGCCCTGCGCCAGGACGACCGCGGCGGCCCGGGTCACCCGACCGGCGGTCCCGCGCAGCTCGAACCCGCCGTCGGTCGGTACGACGTCGTGCACCCGCTCGGCCCGGAACGAGAACCGGTCGTCACGGAGCCGGTCGAGGGTCTCGCGCAGGTAGACCGCGTAGTCCCGCCGGGGCAGGAACGCCTGGGCGTCCGGCTCCCGCCCGGTGCGGCGGGCCCACTCGGCCAGGTCGGACGGGATGTCGGGGAAGGCGCTCATGTGTCGTGAGCGGACGTTGAGCAGGTGCCGGCGGTCGGTGGTCCCGTAGGCCAGCCCCTTGCCGACCTCGCCCGACGCGTCGTGCACCGTGACGCTGAGGTCGTGCGCCCGCGAGGCCATCAGGTGGATGGCGGTCAGCGTGCCGCTTGCTCCACCGCCGACCACGGCCACATCGGTCCGCACCGGCTCGCTGTCCGTCACCGACACGGCGGGCGGGACGGTGACGTGGACCTCGGGCCTGAGCATCCGCTAACTGTAGTAGGTCACTCCTGTTTGTGCACAACAAGCCGCGCCGTAGGGGTAGTCACGGACCTTTTTGTCGGTTTTCGGCCTCGGGAGCGACAAGAACGTCCGTGACTACCCCGACGCGAGGTTCCGCAGCAACAGGGCCTCGGCCAGGACGACGCGCTCGAACTCGGCCAGGTGGAGCCCCTCGTTGGCGCCGTGGGCACGGGTGTCCGGGTCCTCGACACCGGTCACCAGGACGCTGGCCTCGGGGAAGGCCTCGAGGAACTCGGCGATGAACGGGATCGAGCCGCCCACGCCCATGTCGACGGGCGCGGTGCCGTCCCAGGCCTCCTCGAACGCGGTCCGGGCCGCGTCGTACGCCGGACCGGTGGCGTCGATCCGGGTGGGCTCGCCGGTGTCGACGACGGTGAAGGTCAGCTGGGCACCCCAGGGCACGTGCGCCTCGCAGTGCTTGCGCAGGCACTCCACGGCGTTGGCGGTCGTGTCACCCGGTGCGATGCGGAGGCTGAGCTTGGCCCGGGCCACCGGCACGAGCGTGTTGGAGGCGCCGTCCACCTTCGGCGCGTCCAGACCGGTCACCGTGAGCGCCGGCCGGGTCCAGAGCCGCTCGACGACCGGGCCGTCGCCGATCCACTCGACCGACCCGTGCGCCCCCGACTCGGCGCGCAGCCGCTCCTCGGGGTACTCGACCTCGGCGGCCGGCCCCGACACCAGCCCGGCCACCGCCACGTTGCCGACGTCGTCATGCAGGCTCGTGATGACCCGGCTCAGGGTCATGATCGCGTCGGGCACCAGACCGCCCCACATCCCGGAGTGGACGGCGTGGCCGAGGGTCCGCACCTCGATGTCGGCCCGCACCAGGCCGCGCAGCGAGGTCGTCAGCGCGGGCTCGCCGATGTCCCAGTTGCCGGAGTCGGCGATGACGATCACGTCGGCGCGCAGCTTGTCGTGGTGCTCCTCGAGCAGCGCCGGCAGCGTGTCCGAGCCGACCTCCTCCTCGCCCTCGATGAACATCACGACGTTGACCGGCAGCGCGTCGCCGTACGCCCGGATCGCGCCCAGGTGCGCGACGATCCCGGCCTTGTCGTCGGCGGCACCGCGGCCGTAGAGGCGGTCACCGCGCTCGGTCGGCTCGAACGGCGGTGAGTCCCAGTCGGCAGGGTCGTTCTCGGGCTGCACGTCGTGATGGGCGTAGAGCAGCACCGTCGGCGCACCGGCGGGGCCGGGCTTGTGCGCGATCACCGCGGGCGCCCCGCCGTCCGTGCTGACGATGTCGACCTCGGCGAACCCCTCGGCGCGGAAGAGGTCGGCCACCGCATCGGCGGACCGCCACACCTCACCGGTCCGTGCCGGGTCGGCACTCACCGACTGGATGCGGACCAGGTCCTCGAGGTCCGAGCGGAGGGCAGGCATCAGGTCGCGCACCGTCGCGCGGAGGTCGTCGCTCATGCTCCGACCCTAAGGCGGTCAGGGCTTGCGGAAGATCACGGCCTCGTAGGTGCGCCGGGCGTGGTCGCTCGGCACCAGGAACAGCGTGGTCGCCTTGAAGCCGGGGCGCCGCAGCACGTAGCTGCCCTGGTCCGGCCCGGCCGCGACGGCACCCGGCGCCTGGCCGAGATCGCGGTTCCGACGCGCGGGCCCGACGGGCTGGTGACGATGGTGCCCGCGGTGACCCTGGCCGGTGGTCAGCTGCGCGAAGGACGTGGTGCCGAGTCCGGCCTTTCGCCGAAGTCGCGCCGACCCTGCAGCCGGTCGCCGTACATTGGCGAGGTGCTGCCCGACCACCGCGAGCTGTCGCTGGCGGAGTGGACGGTGCTGGCGGTCGTCGACGAGGAGCCGGCACACGGGTTCGCCGTGGCGGCACTGACCTCACCACGCGGTGAGCTCGGCCGGATCTGGCAGATCCCGCGGCCGGTGGTCTACCGCGCCATCGGCCGGCTCGAGGAGCTCGAGCTCGTGGTCGGGGCCGGCGAGCAGCCCGGTCGCGGGCCTCGCCGCCAGATCGTCGCGACGACGGTCGAGGGCTCGGCGGAGGTGCGCCGTTGGCTGGTCACGCCGGCCCTGCACGTCCGGGACGTGCGTTCGCAGCTGCTCATGAAGCTGGCCCTCCTCGACCGGCGCGGGACCAGCCCGAGCGAGCTGCTCAGCAAGCAGCGGGCTGTGCTCGAGCCCGTCACCGCCGCACTCGACGAGCAGTCCGACGCCACTGGCTTCGACGTGACCCTGCTGGCGTGGCGGCGGGCGACCGCGCGGGCCGCCCTCGCCTTCCTGGACGAGATCAGCTGAGCGGGAGGTACGGCGTCAGGTCGGTCCGCTCCCCCGAGGCGGAGACGCGCGCCGCGCTGACGGCGTCGACCCACGACAGGTCGCCCGTGGCGAGAGCGATCCACGTCTCGGCGTCCGTCTCGATCACGGCCGGCGGCGTACCGCGGGTGTGCCGGACCCCGGGGATGACCTGCACGGCGGCGTACGGCGGCACGCGCACCTCGACCGAGTGACCTGGTGCCCGCTGCTCCAGGACCGCCAGGAAGTGCTTGGTCAGCAGCCGGAGGTCGGCGGCTTCGGGCTGGTCGGCCACCCGCGCGAGGGCCTCGCTGACCTCGGCCGGGTCGGCGATCCTGAGCCGCGCCGGCATCAGGACTCGATGGGTTGGTCGGGGAACGGCTGCACCATCTGGAGGACGTGGTAGGTCCGGCGCCCGTCGTCGTCGCTGCCCTGGTTCCGCTGTCGCCACTCGTCGACGACGTCGACGAGCGCTTCGGTCAGCTGGCTCGCCTCCTCCTTGGTCAGCCGGACCGCCTGCTCGGTCACGGCTCTGTGGATCCCGGGAGTGCGGTCCTCGCCGTACACGATCTCGACCAGCTGGTGTGCCCAGGCAGCCTTGGTGCGCCGGAACACCGCGGACGCGGCCTTGCCTCCCGGGGCCCGCTCCACCTCGCCGATCGAGACGTCGTAGCCGGCCGCCTCGGCCGCTCGCCAGACCCGGTCCCGCTTGTCGCGGGCCGCTTCCGGGTCCTCCTCGACCAGCCCGAACTTGGCCAGCTGCCGGAGGTGGAAGCTGGCCTGGTTGGCGGGGATGCCGAGCACCTGGGCCACGTCCGCGGCCCGCAGTGAGCCGTGGGCGTCGAGCTCGGTGAGGATCCGGCTGCGCACCGGGTGCGCGATGGCACGGAGCACGCGCGGGTCGTGGAGCTCGGGCCGGTCCATGGCTCGAGTGTAGCAAGTTTCGCACCAACTCTTGCGCAACTATAATTGCGCACGTTATGTTGCGCATATGACCGGCTTCCGCGACCTCCGTCAGAACCACGACTTCAGCGTCCTCTGGGTGGGCCAGACCGTCAGCGAGCTCGGCACCCGGGTGAGCATGTTCGTCTTCCCGCTGATCACCTTCGCGGTCACCGGTTCACCGCTCCTGGCCGGCATCGCCGGCGGGCTCGAGCTGCTCGGGACGGCGATCGCGCTGCTCCCGGGCGGGCTGCTCGCGGACCGGGTGCACCGCGGCCGGGTGATGCGCACCGCGGCCGGCGCCGGGGTCCTGCTCTACGCGTCCCTGGTGGTCGCGGGGGTGCTGGGCATGCTGACCGTCCCGCACCTGTTCGTCGTGGGAGTCCTCACCGGTGTGTGCGCCGGGGTGTTCGCGCCGGCCGAGATGTCGGCCGTGCGCGCGGTCGTCCCCCGGAGCAGCTGCCCACCGCACTCAGCCAGCAGCAGGCCCGCCAGCACGTGGCCGGTCTGGTCGGCGGTCCGCTGGGCGGTGCCCTCTACGCCGTCACCAGGTGGGTCCCCTTCCTCTTCGATGCGCTGACCTTCGCGGTCTCGTGGGTGATGCTCGGCCGGATCCGCAGCGACCTCTCCCCTGCCGACCGGCCCGCGGAGGCGGACGGCGTACGCCGCAGGGCTCGTGACGACGTCGCCGAGGGGTTCCGCTTCCAGTGGAGCCGGCCGTTCTTCCGCACGTTGATGGCCTGGGGCATGTGCTCCAACCTGATGATCAACGCGCTGTTCACCGCCGCGACCGTCCGGCTCATCCAGGCCGGCTTCGCCCCCTGGTCGATCGGGCTCGTGGAGACCGCGGCCGGCGTGTGCGGCGTGCTCGGTGCGCTGGCGGCCCCGCGGATCATCGAGCGCACCGCGACCGGCGTCCTCACCGTCGTGGTCGCGTGGAGCTTCGTGCCGCTGCTGGTGCCACTGGTCTTCTGGAACAACCCGGTCGTCGTCATGGTGTCGCTCTCGACCGGTGTCTTCCTCAACCCGGCCGGGAACGCCGGCATCGGCTCCTACAAGATGTCGATCATCCCGCCGGAGCTCGTCGGCCGGGTGCAGGCGACGGGTCAGTTCCTCGGCTGGTCCACGATGCCGTTGGCGCCCGTGCTGGGCGGCACCCTGCTCGCGGTCCTGGGCGGGCCCACGACGATGGCGGCGCTGGTGGTGTTCTGCGCGCTGGTGGCGCTCATCCCGACGCTGAGCCGGACCGTGCGCTCGGTGCCGCGTCCGTCCGAGTGGGCGACGCCATCACCCGACGAGACGCCCGCGCCGCAGCTGGCCGTGGCCTGACGGTCACCCGGCGCGCATCCGGCGCGGCGGCCGCTCCGCGGGCTCCGCGTCGCCGTCGCCGTCGTCGTCCGCGCTGACCAGGTCGGAGACCTCCTCCACGAGGTCGCGCAGCCGCCAGCCGGCTCGCTCGATCGCGTCCAGCCAGCCGGCCAGCTCCGGGTCGAGGTCGTCGCGCCGGTCGCGGTGGTCGTGGATCAGCTCCACGTGACCGAGCAGCGCCGCCAGCGGTGTGCGGAACTCGTGGTTGATGGTCTCGACCAGCCGCCGCTGGAGCAGCTGCGCCCGCTTCGCCGCCTCGGTCTCGGCGGTGACGTCCTGCACCAGCGCGATGGCGCCGCTGTCGCAGCCACCGTCGTCCCGCAGGGGTACGGCGTTGCACCTCAGGTGCACCAGGGTCCCGTCCGCCCGGCGCGTGCTCACCAGCGCGTCGCGGACGAACTCGCCTCGCCGCGCACGCGCCAACGGCACCTCGTCGACCGGCAGCACGGTCTCCCCGTCGTCCCGGAACAGGTGGAACTTCTGCACGTAGAACGGCTCGGTCACGGGCTCGTACTCCATGCCGAACAGCTCTTGCAGCGGCGGGCTGATCAGGGTCAGCATCCCGGACGCGTCGCAGGCGACCAGCCCGACACCTGTGTTGTCCAGTGCCAGGTGGAGCGGTACGCCTTTGAGCGACTCCAGGGACCCGAGTGTCCCCTCCATGCGCTGTCCTCCTGCATCGTCGATACCTGATACCCCATGCGGTATCCAGGGCCCAGTGTCCTACAGACCGCCGCCGACGCACCCAGGATCAGCCGTCAGGCAGCGCCCGGACGAACCTCGCGGCGGTCCGCGCGGCGGCCTCGACAGGTCGAGTGGCGGCCGCAGGCCGGCAACGGGAGGAGGGAGCCCGGACCCGCTTCCAGGCCGGCCTCCAGGCGAGCCGCACCGGACTGCGCCGCTGACCCAGCGGTGACCACCAGGGGTCTGCCCTAGGCTGCCGCCGTGAGCCAGGCCTTGCACGAGCCGCTCGAGGCCCCGGCGGTCAAGGAGACGGTCGAGGAGCTGTACGGGCGGATCGAGGCCCGGTTCCCGAAGCGCGGGCTGCTCGGCGTGTGCGGCGACCTGGCCACGATCGTCGACGAGGTGCAGGACGTGGCCGGGGCCGGCCAGCGCCGGATCCGGATGGCTCGCTACCTCTCGCGGGTCGTCATGGTCGTGGTCATCGCGGTGACGGCGGTGGCGCTGGTCTACGCCGGCCGCGACGCGGTCTCCGGTGACGAGCTGACCTCGGTCGACGTGCTGGGCGTGGCCGGCACCGCGATCCAGGACCTGGTCTACGCCTCGATCGCGATCTTCTTCCTCTGGTCGTTCCCGGAGCGGCTGGAGCGCAGCCGGCTGCTCGGCCTGTTGCACCAGCTCCGGTCCACCGCCCACGTCATCGACATGCACCAGCTGACCAAGGACCCCGAGCAGCTCAAGCCGAGCTTCGTCCCGACCTCGAAGAGCACCAGGCTCGACATGACCCGGGACCAGGTCGAGCGCTACCTCGACTACTGCTCGGAGATGCTCAGCCTGGTCGGCAAGACCGCGGCACTGTGCGCCGAGGAGTCACGCGACTCGGTGATCCTCGAGACGGTCTCGACCATCGAGAACCTCACCGTCGGCCTGTCCCGCAAGATCTGGCAGAAGATCTCGAACCTCCCGCCCGGTGAGCCGTACGACCCGGCCAAGGACGCCGGGCCGGTCCCGGTCAGCTGATCCCACAGACTGGTCCCATGATCATGAGGACCTGGCGCGGGGTCGTCCGCAGCGCGGACGCCGACCGCTACGCGGACTACATCCGTGAGACCGGCTTCCACGAGTACGGCGAGACGCCCGGCAACCGCGGCGCCTGGCTGCTCCGCCGCGACGACGGCGACGAGACCGAGTTCGTGACGCTCTCGCTCTGGGAGTCGCGGCAGGCCATCGTCGCGTTCGCCGGTGAGGACATCGAGGCTGCCGTCCTCTATCCCGAGGACGCGGCCTACCTGCTCGGCGAGTCCTCGATCACCCACCACGAGGTCGCCGACGTGGTGACGCCCCAGGTCTGAGCACGATCAGCCGATCCCGTCGAGGACCTCCACGATCATCCGCCAGGCCTCGGTGTCGTCCTCGATCACGCCGAAGTGACCACCCGGCACCTCGACCAGCTCGGCGCGCGCGCCGGCCGCGGTGGCCGCGGCGACGTACTCCTCGGACTGGCTGAACGGAACGGTGTCGTCGTCGCGCGCGTGCATGCACCACACCGGTACGTCGAGCGGGAGCTGCTGACGCGGGTCGACGTCCACGTCGCCCGGACCGGCGGGATGGCCGAGAAAGGCCCGGACCGCTCCGCCGCCGAGCTCCTCGCGGTCCGCGGCCACCAGGTCGAGCACGCCGGCCTGGGCGACCACGTGGGTCACCGTGCCGATCGCGTGGCCGGCCCAGGCCGCGAGATGGCCGCCGGCGGAGTGGCCGAGGGTGACGACCGTCGAGAGGTCCAGGTCGGTCGCCCCGAGGATGGCGATCGCGGCCCGGACGTCGTCGAGAGTCCGAGGCACACCGCCGCCGTTGCCGACCCTGCGGTACTCGACGTTGAGCGCCGCCCAGCCCCGCTCGACGAGGTCGGCGGCCAGCGGGCGGCCGAGCGACAGGTCGTACGCGGCCTTCCAGAAGCCACCGTGGATGACGACGACCACGCCGCGCGGCGTGCCGTTCGGCAACGACAGCTCGGTGTACTGGCTCGGGTCCGCGCCGTAGTCGATCCGACGGGCACCCTGCGGGGTCGGCTCGTCGGTCACGCCATCATCATCGCCGCAGCCCGCCAGTGCGAGGGCCACCGCACCCAGGACGGGCACGCCGAGCACGGTCCGGCGCCTCACAGGGGGTGTTCGGCGCGACACCGGCCACGGACTGGTCCTACGGCACGACGCCGACCCCATGCGCGGCGTCGTGCCCGGACCGGTCAGTCGGCCTGGATGATCGTCCAGGACTTGGCGCCGGGGAAGGTCAGGTTGTTGGGCAGGGACGCGCCGGTGCACGTGATGCCCACCCGGCCCGTGTGGGCGCTGCCGCCGAGCTCGAGCGTGGCCGTGAGCAGCACCGAGCGGTCGTTCGGCGGCGCCGGGACGGTGGCTCCGGTGCCGGCGACCGGCACGTTGTCGATGTAGAGGCCGATGGTCGGCTGGTCAGTGTTGCCGCTGTCGCAGCCGCCGCTGATGGTCGGGATGAACACGGTGACGCTGGTCCGGCCCTTGGTCGGGAGGGTGAAGTCGTACGGCGCGAGGCTCGTGACGTCGGCCACCGCCGGCGGAGTGCCGAGCTGGAGGTTGGTGCTCTGGACGTAGGTCGGTTTCTTGAGGTCCTTGGGCTTGAGGGAGCCGTTCTTGACCTTGTTGGAGGTCACCGAGTTCTTGTGCAGCTTGGCCGCCGTGACCGATCCGTCCGGGATCGCCGCCGCTGCGTAGGCGGTGCCGGTGCCGACGGCGAGCACCAGGGCGAGGTAGGCGACGGCGTTGCGCCGCAGGTGGGTCAGGGACTGTCTCATGGGGTCAACCTCCGGTCTCGACGCCGGCCGAACCGCCGGCGCTCATTCGGTTGACGCTCCCATTCCCCGTGAGGTTCGGTCTACGCGTCGTACCGTCCCTGGCGGCCACGCTTGGTCTGGCCGCGGCGCTTCTTCTCGGCCAGCCGGCGCTCCTGCGACCCGCGGGTCGGTCTGGTCGGCCGGCGCTTGCGCGGCGGTGGTGCGGCGGCGCGGCGCAGCAGGTCGGCCAGCCGGTCGCGGGCCGCGCGGCGGTTGTCGAGCTGGGCCCGGTGCTCGCTCGCGGTCACGGTGAGCACGCCGGCGACGAGCCGGGAGGCGAGCCGGTCCAGCACTCGCGAGCGGAGCCGGTCGGGCACCGCCTCCGGGCGGGTGAGGTCGACCGACAGCTCGACCCGCGAGTCGGCGGTGTTGACGCCCTGCCCACCCGGGCCGGACGACCTCGAGAACCTCTCGGACAGCTCCCCGGCCGGGATCACCCAGCCGTCGGCGACCTCGAGCTCGTCAGCCAAGGGCGTCGGGCAGGGTGCGGGTCCAGGTGTCACGCAGCACCGCCAGGTCGACGTCGAACTGCCCCTCGACCACGAGTGAGCCGCCGCCGGTGCGGCCCAGCCCGGCGACCGGTACGCCGTGCCGCCCGGCCAGCGCAGTGAGCCGCTCGACGTCCGCGGCGGGCACCGCGACCAGCACGCGGCCGGCCGACTCGGAGAACAGCGCCACGAACGGGTCGCCCTCGAGGGTCACGGCGGCACCGACCCCGCGCCGCAGGACCGACTCGACCAGGGCCTGGGCCAGGCCGCCGTCGGAGAGGTCGTGCGCCGACGTCACGAGGCCGACCGCCTCCTTGAGCAGCTCGGCCAGCGCCTGCTCGCGGGCCAGGTCGACGGCCGGCGGCCGGCCGCCGAGATGGTTGTGCACCACGTGGGCCCACTCCGAGCCCGAGAGCTCCTCGCGGGTATCGCCGAGGAGCAGCACGGCCTCGTCGGGAGCGACGAACCCGGTGGGCGTACGCCGGGTGACGTCGTCGATCACGCCGAGCACCGCGACCACCGGCGTCGGCAGGATGGGCGTCTCGCCGGTCTGGTTGTAGAGGCTCACGTTGCCGCCGGTGACCGGGATGCCGAGCTCGACGCACGCGTCCTTGAGCCCACGGCAGGCCTCGGCGAACTGCCACATCACGCCCGGGTCCTCGGGCGAGCCGAAGTTGAGGCAGTCGGAGATGGCCAGCGGCGTGGCGCCGCCGGTGGCGACGTTGCGGTAGGCCTCGGCCAGGGCGAGCTGGGCGCCGGCGTACGGGTCGAGCGCGGCGAACCGGCCGTTGCAGTCCGTGGCGACCGCGACCCCGAGCCCGGTCTCCTCGTCCACCCGGACCATGCCGCTGTCCGAGGGTTGCGCGAGCACGGTGTCGCCGCGGACGTAGCGGTCGTACTGGTCGGTGATCCACGACTTGTCGCAGAGGTTCGGGCTGCCGGCCATCCGGAGCAGGGTCTCGCGGAGCTCCTCGCCGCCGGAGGGGCGGGGCAGGGCCTCGGCCCGGTCCGCCTGCAGCGCGTCCTGGCCGTCCGGGCGCGCGAAGGGCCGCTGGTAGGTCGGCCCGTCGTGGGCCACGGACCGCGGGGGTACGTCGACCACCCGCTCGCCGTGCCAGTCGACGTGCAGCCGCCCGGTGTCGGTGACCTCGCCGACCACGGTGGCGTCGACCTCCCACTTGGCGCAGATGGCGAGGAAGGCGTCGACGTCGTCGGGGGCGACGACCGCCATCATCCGCTCCTGCGACTCGCTCATCAGGATCTCCTCGGGAGCCAGCGTGGAGTCGCGCAGCGGGACCCGGTCGAGGTCGACGTGCATGCCGCCGTCGCCCGCGCTGGCCAGCTCGGAGGTCGCGCAGGAGAGCCCGGCACCGCCGAGGTCCTGGATGCCGCTGACCAGCCCGGCCGCGAACAGCTCGAGCGTGCATTCGATGAGCAGCTTCTCCATGAACGGGTCGCCGACCTGGACGCTGGGCCGCTTGGCCGGTCCGGTGGAGTCGAAGGTCTCCGAGGCGAGCACCGAGACACCGCCGATGCCGTCGCCGCCGGTCCTCGCGCCGTACAGGATCACCTGGTTGCCGACACCGCTCGCCTTGGCCAGGTGCAGGTCCTCGTGCCGGAGCACGCCGACGCAGAGCGCGTTGACCAGCGGGTTGCCGAGGTAGCTCGGGTCGAAGACCGCCTCGCCGCCGATGTTGGGCAGGCCGAGGCAGTTGCCGTAGCCACCGACGCCGGCCACGATCCCGGGCAGCACGCGGTGGGTGTCGTCGGCGTCGAGCGGGCCGAAGCGCAGCGGGTCCATGACCGCCACCGGCCGGGCCCCCATCGCGAGGATGTCGCGCACGATGCCGCCCACGCCCGTCGCCGCGCCCTGGTAGGGCTCGACGTACGACGGGTGGTTGTGGGACTCGACCTTGAAGGTGACCGCGTAGCCCTGGCCGATGTCGATCACGCCGGCGTTCTCGCCGATGCCGGCCAGCATCTTGCCGACCGGGGTCTCCTGCGGGATCTCGGAGAACTGCTTGAGGTGCACCTTCGAGCTCTTGTAGGAGCAGTGCTCGCTCCACATGACGCTGTACATCGCCAGCTCGGAGCTGGTCGGCCGGCGACCGAGGATCTCGCGGATCCGTGCGTACTCGTCAGCCTTGAGACCCAGGTCGGCCCAGGGCTGCTCGCGGCTGGGGTCCCCCGCGGCGCTGGAAACTGTGTCGAGGCCGGTGTCCAGTCCGGTGGGCGCGGGCACAGCAGCAATCTACCGGCGCGACCTTCGGCTTCAGCCCACCGGTGCGCCGGGGAGCCGGGTCAGCGGACCAACCCGTCGGCCACGACCTCGAGCAGCGGGCGCACGGCCGCCTCGTCGAGGCCGGCCTGGTCGGCCACGGTGGCCACGCCGCCGACGATGCGGCACATCTGGATGCTCTCGATGCCGTCCTTGAGCGCGCCCTCCTCGCGGAGCCGCTCGACCACGCGGTCGCTCGCACGGGTCAGGACCTGGCACTTGGTGAGGATCGGCGAGTCCGGGTCGCCCATGGCCGAGGTGATCTTGGCCGGGCCACCCTTGTGCAGGCTGATCAGGCGGACGTACTCCTCGAACCACGCCAGGAGCAGGTCGCGGGGCGAGCCCTCGTGGGTCAGTGCCTTGTCGGCCGCCTCGTCGACCCGGTCGACCCAGCTCTGCATGATCGCGTCGAGGAGCGCGTCGCGGTTGGGGAAGTGCCGGTAGAGCGTGCCGGGGCCGACGCCCGCGCGCTTGGCCACCTCGTCGAGCGAGGCGTCGTACCCCTGCTCGCGGAAGACCTCACGAGCGACCTCGACGATGCGGTCGTAGTTGCGCTTGGCGTCGGCGCGCATGAACTTCCCTAATTGACTTGCTAAACGGAGACAGTCTCCGTATCGTAGTGGAGGAAGCGGAGCCATCCTCCGGATCAAGAGTACATCGGCCCACCGGCCGAGAACAGGACCTCTTCTACATGACCTCCCCACCACCTCCCCCGGCCAGGCGCAGACCCGCCCGGCCGACCTCCCTGCGAACGCCGGCCGCGCCGCGGCCGGGATCGCGATCGTCCTCGTTGCACAGCTCATGTTCACCCTGGACGCGACGGTCGTGAACGTCGCGCTCCCACGGATCGACATCGCCCTCGGCTTCGGCCCGGCCTCGCTCTCGTGGGTCCTCAACGCCTTCACGCTCGCCTTTGGCGGGCTGCTCCTCCTCGGGGGCCGGCTCGGTGACGTCTTCGGACGGCGCCGGCTGTTCGTCGTCGGCCTCACGGTCTTCACCGTTGCGTCGTTCGTGGGCGGCCTGGCCCAGACGCCCGAGTGGCTGGTCCTCTCCCGGGCCGCCCAGGGCGTCGGCGCGGCGCTCGCCGCGCCCGGTGTCCTCGCGCTGCTCACCACGAGCGCCCCGGACGAGCCGGCCCGGCTCCGCGCCCTGGCGCTCTTCGGCGCCGTCTCCTCGAGCGGGCTCTCGATCGGCCTGCTCCTCGGCGGAGCGGTGACCGACCTGGGGTCGTGGCGCTGGACCATGTTCATCAACGTGCCGATCGGGCTGGCCGTGGTCGCCCTGACCCGGCGCTACGTGGACGAGACCCCGCGCCGTCCGGGCCGGTTCGACTTCGTCGGTGCGCTCACCGCGACCGGCGGGGCCGTCGCGCTGGTCTGGTCACTGATCGGCGCGCCCGAGCACGGCTGGGGATCGCCCCGAACGGTGCTGGGCCTCCTCACCGGCGTGCTGCTGATCGCCGTCCTGGGGTTCACCGAGCGCCGGGTGGCGCACCCGCTGCTGCAGCCCACGTTGCTGAAGAGCCGCCAGCGGGTCGGCGGCCTGGCCATCATCGCGCTGGTCGTCGGCGGCCAGCTGTCGATGTTCTTCCTGGCCGTCCAGTTCATCGAGCACCAGCTCGGCTTCGGCCCGCTGGCCTCGGGAATGGCGTTCCTCCCCCTGACCCTGGGCATCTTCGCGATGTCTAGGGTGACCCCGCGGCTCATCGAGCGGGTCGGCGTCCTGCCGATGATGGTGACCGGCTCCATCGGGCTGACCATCAGCTTCGTGTGGCTCAGCACCCTGAGCGCGACGGACACCTACCTGAGCGGCGTGTTCGGGCCGATGATGGTCAACGGCGTCTCGGCCGCCCTGGTGTTCATGCCGGTGACCGCCATCGTGCTCGGCGGCGTCGAGCGGGAGCACGCCGGCTCTGCGTCCGGGCTGCTGCAGACCTTCCAGCAGCTCGGCGGCGCGGTCGGCCTGGCCGTGATCGTCAGCGTGTACGCAGCGGGCTCGGTCCCCGGCGAGTTCCTCCCCGGTGCCCGGGCGGCGTTCCTCACCTCGGCGACCATGGCCGCCCTGGCCGGAGTCGTCGCGCTGGCGGCGCTGACCCGGCGGCGTACGGCCGAGGTGCCCGAGCCGGCCGGCGACGTCGACACCGACGAGGAGCTCGAGGCGCTGGCCGCCTGACGCACTCCCTCCCCACATGTGACTCCGTGTCACGTGCACTGGGCCCGTGTTCCGACACCGGCCTGGTGACACGAACACGGAGTTACGTGCGTCCGGGCCGGAAAGCCCGTGGTTGAGCGAGATCGGAATTACAGGTTTGTAGTTACCGCGAACCCGGTGACGGGTGTGACTGGAGTGACCTACGGTGCTTGGGCAACCGGCCCGGACCTTCCCCCAGGAGCCCCCTCATGCGCCGTCGTACGACGACGACCTTCATCGGCATTGCCGCGACCGTGGTGCTGGCCGCCACCGCCGCGGGACTGGCACCGGCCCCCGCCGGGGCCGAGGGTTCTTCAAAGCCCTCGGCCTCGGCGGGCTCGGTGGTCGGCGCAGGCCGGGTGGTGCCGAGGCAGCTGTTCAGCAACCCGGTCACGCCGGGCACCTTCACCGGGCTCGGCTTCGACCAGTGCCACGCCCCTGAGCAGTGGAAGATGGACGCCTGGCTGCAGGCCTCGCCGTACCGCGCGGTCGGCATCTACATCTCGGGCGCCTCTCGCGGCTGCCGCGACCAACCGAACCTCACCCCCACCTGGATCAGCACCCAGCTGGCCAAGGGCTGGCGGCTGCTGCCCATCACGCTCGGCCCGCAGGCCGCGTGCAACCCGTCGTTCCCGCGCTACGGCAACGACCCCGTGATCAGCACCAAGCGCGACGGCGCCGGGATCTACGCCAAGGCGTTCAAGCAGGGCACGGCCGAGGCGTCGACGACGGTCGCCGCCGCGCAGGCGATCGGCATCGTGCCGGGCAGCACGCTCTGGTACGACCTCGAGGGGTACGACGTCACGAACAGCGCCTGCCGGGAGTCCTCTCTCTACTTCCTCAGCGCCTGGACCCAGCAGCTCCACGCACTGGGCTACGTCTCCGGCGTCTACTCCAGCGCCGGCTCGGGCATCAAGTCGCTCGACGACGCGCGGGTCGACCGCCCCGGGGTGTTCACCCTCCCCGACCAGATCTGGATCGCGCGGTGGGACGGCCAGGCCAACACCTCCACGACGTACATCCGCACCGACGGGTGGGTCCCCGGTGGCCGGATGAAGCAGTTCCAGGGCGGCCACAACGAGAAGTGGGGTGGGGTCACGATCAACATCGACCGTGACTTCCTCGACCTCGGGGTGGGCGCCCCGCCGCCGCCGGTGACCGAGGACCACTGCCACGGCAAGCAGGTCGACTTCAGCAACTACCCGCGGCTCAAGGCGCCCTCGAAGGGGAAGAAGCCGAACGCCGGCTACGTGACCGCGCTCAAGTGCCTGCTCAAGGAGCAGGGCGTGTTCAAGGGCAAGGTCAAGGGCGCGTGGACCGGCCGGCTGACCACCTCGGTCAAGTCCTGGCAGGGCCGGCTCGGACTGGGCCGCACCGCCATGTTCTCGCGGACCGCGTGGATGACGCTGCTCGCGGCCGGACCGACGCCGGTGCTGAACCTCGGCTCGACCGGCGAGGACGTACGCCGGGTCCAGCGGGCCCTCAACGCGGCCTCGCCGAAGTCGAAGCTCGCGGTCACCGGGACCTACGACCAGCAGACCCAGGCGGCCGTCGCGGTCTGGCAGGCCAAGCACGGCATCGCCGAGAACGGTGTCTTCGGCGCCGGGTCGTGGGCGGCGCTGCAAGCCGGCAAGAGGTAGCCAAGAGGTAGCCGGGTGCCGGCCGGGGAGCCGGATCAGGCGAAGGTGTGCGCGGCCAGCGAGGTGAAGAAGCCCAGGCCGTCGGTGCCGGCGCCGGTGAGGGCCTCGACGGCGTGCTCTGGGTGCGGCATCAGCCCGACCACGTTGCCGCGCTGGTTGGTGATGCCGGCGATGTCGCGCAGCGAGCCGTTCGGGTTGTCGTCGAGGTAGCGGGCGACGACCTGACCCTCGCCCTCGATCCGGTCGAGCGTCTCCTCGTCGGCGACGTACCCGCCCTCGCCGTTCTTGAGCACGATGGTGACCTCGGCACCCTCGGCGTAGGCCGAGGTCCACGGCGTCCGGTTGTTCTCCACGCGGAGCCGCTGGTCGCGGCAGACGAACTTCCGGTGGTCGTTGCGGATCAGGGCGCCCGGCAGGAGGTGGGACTCGCACAGGATCTGGAAGCCGTTGCAGATGCCGAGCACCGGCATCCCCCGCCCCGCCGCCTCGACCACCTCGGTCATCACCGGCGCGAACCGGGAGATCGCTCCGCAGCGCAGGTAGTCGCCGTACGAGAAGCCGCCCGGCAGGACCACCGCATCGACACCTCGGAGGTCGTGGTCGCCGTGCCACAGCGCGACCGCCTCGTGGCCACCGACCCGGACCGCGCGCTGGGCGTCGACGTCGTCGAGGGAGCCGGGGAAGGTGACGACGCCCACCTTCACGCCCTGGGCTCCACGCTGACCTCGAAGTTCTCGATCACCGGGTTGGACAGCAGCGTCTCTGCCATCTGCCGGACCTGCTCGAGCACGTCGTCGGTGACCTCACCCGTCAGCTCGAGCTCGAACCGCTTCCCCTGCCGGACGTCGGTGACCCCGGAGAAGCCGAGCCGCGGCAGCGCACCGAGGACGGCCTTGCCCTGAGGGTCGAGGATCTCCGGCTTGGGCATCACGTCGACGACGACCTTCGGCACGCCGCGAGCCTACTCAACCCTCGCCGACGCCTTGACTTCGTCCCCGGCAAGGCGGGTCCTTGGTCCCTGTCCGTCCAGTCCATGCGCCTCGATGCTCGAACCATGGGCCGCTACGTGTATGCGTTCAGCGAAGGCAACAAGGACGAGAAGGACCTCCTCGGAGGCAAGGGCGCCAACCTCGCCGAGATGACCCGGCTCGGTCTACCGGTGCCGCCTGGGTTCACGATCAGCACCGAGGCCTGCCGCGCCTACCTGACCACCGGTGATCTGCCCGACGGCCTGGAGCGCGAGATCGACGAGCACCTGACCGCCCTCGAGACGGTGATGGGTCGCGCCCTCGGCGACCCGGACGACCCGCTACTGGTCTCTGTGCGCTCGGGAGCCAAGTTCTCGATGCCCGGGATGATGGAGACGGTGCTGGACCTCGGCCTGACCGACGCGTCGGTTGCGGGCCTGGCCAAGGCCAGCGGCAGCGAGCGGTTCGCCTACGACTCCTACCGCCGGCTGCTGCAGATGTTCGGGGCCACCGTCCTCAGCATCGACGCGGAGGCGTTTGCTGACGAGCTGGAGAAGCTCAAGGCCGACCGCGGCGTCTTCGCAGACGTCGACCTCGACGCCAACGACCTGCGGGCGCTGGTCTCGACCTACCAGTCCATCATCCGGGAGCACACCGGCCACGACTTCCCCCAGGTCCCGCGCGAGCAGGTGCGGGCTGCGGTCCTGGCCGTCTTCTCGTCGTGGCTGACCGAGCGCGCTGTGGTCTACCGCCGCCACGAACAGATCCCCGACGACCTCGGCACCGCCGTCAACGTCCAGGTCATGGTGTTCGGCAACCGGGGACCCGGCTCGGGCTCCGGCGTGTGCTTCACTCGCGACCCCGCAACCGGTTTCGCCGGTGTCTACGGCGACTACCTGCCCGACGCGCAGGGAGAGGACGTCGTCTCCGGGATCCGCAACACTGTGCCGCTCGCCGACCTCGAAGGCATCGACAAGCCGTCGTACGACGCGCTGGTGGACGTGATGGGCCTGCTCGAGCGGCATTACCACGACCTGTGCGACATCGAGTTCACCATCGAGCAGCGCCGTCTGTGGATCCTGCAGACCCGGGTGGGCAAGCGCACCCCCGAGGCGGCGTTCCGCATCGCCCGGGCGATGACCGACGAGGGGCTGATCGACGCCGACGAGGCGGTCCGCCGGGTCACCGGCAGTCAGCTCGCCCAGCTGCTGTTCCCCCGCTTCGACCCAGCCGCCGACCGTCAGCACCTGACGACAGGCATCGGCGCATCTCCCGGGGCCACCTCGGGCCGGATCGCGCTCTCGTCGGCAACCGCCGTTGCATGGGGAGCCCAGGGGGACGACGTCGTCCTGGTGCGCCGCGAGACCAACCCGGACGACCTCCCCGGCATGGTGGCGGCCCGCGGCGTGCTCACCGCCCGGGGCGGCAAGACCTCGCACGCGGCCGTCGTCGCACGCGGGATGGGCCGCACCTGTGTCTGCGGCGCGGAACAGCTGGACATCGATGTCGAGCACGGAGAGGTCCGGGTCTCGGGCCACACCCTCGTGGAAGGTGACGTGGTCTCGATCGACGGCACCACCGGCGAGGTGTTCCTGGGCGCGGTCCCGGTGACCGACTCGGCGGTCCTGAGCCACCTGGACGGGACGGCCACGGACGAGGACGCAGGCGACCTGGTCGATGCGGTGGCGTTCGTGATGGACCACGCCGACCGGGTACGCCGCCTGGAGGTGCGGGCCAACGCCGACACCCCCGAGGACGCCGCGCGGGCCCGGCGCTTCGGCGCCTCCGGCATCGGGCTTTGCCGGACCGAGCACATGTTCCTCGGTCCGCGACGCGAGCTGGTCGAACGACTGATCCTCGCCACCGACGAGGCCGCGCGGGTGTCGGCCCTGGCCGAGCTGCTGCCGCTGCAGCGTCAGGACTTCACCGAGATCCTGCGCGAGATGGACGGGCTGCCGGTCACCATCCGCCTCATCGACCCGCCGCTGCACGAGTTCCTGCCGGACCACACCGAGCTGTCGGTGCAGGTGGCCCTGGAGGACGACCACGGCGACAGGGACGCGCGTCATCACCGTCTGCTCGATGCCGTCGCCCGGCTGCACGAGGAGAACCCGATGCTCGGCCTCCGGGGGGTGCGCCTCGGCATCGTGGTCCCCGGCCTGGTCACCATGCAGGCCCGGGCCGTCCTCGAGGCCGCGGCCGACCGGCTCGAGGCGGGCGGTGACCCGCGGCCCGAGATCATGATCCCGCTGGTGGCCACCGCCCCCGAGCTCGTGTTGGTCCGTGCCGAGATCGACGCCGTCGCCGAGGCGATCCGTACCGAGCGGGGCCTCGACCTGCCGGTGCCGATCGGCACCATGATCGAGGTGCCGAGGGCGGCGCTGACCGCCGACCGGATCGCCGCGTCCGCGGACTTCTTCTCCTTCGGCACCAACGACCTCACCCAGATGACCTGGGGTTTCTCGCGCGACGACGTCGAGTCCGAGTTCTTCTCGACGTACTTCGACCACGGCATCCTGCCCGTGTCGCCGTTCGAGTCGATCGACGTGGACGGCGTCGGCTCGCTAGTGACCTCCGCGGTCCGGCTCGGCCGGGAGACCCGGCCCGACCTGCACCTGGGTGTGTGCGGTGAACACGGCGGCGACCCGAAGTCGATCCACTTCTTCGAACAAGCGGGGCTCGACTACGTCTCGTGCTCGCCCTACCGGATCCCGGTGGCCCGCCTCGAGGCCGCCCGGGCCCGGCTGGGGATCAAGCCCTGACCCGCGGTCACTGGTCTACCGAGTCGCCTCCGGTGTCGTCCGGGTCGAGGATCGTGGCGTCGCCGTACTGGTTCACCGGCGGGTCGTCGTCGGAGGTGAGCGAGCCGGCCTGGATGGACAGCGCGAGCACGGCGGCGGAGGCGGTCAGCCCTGCGGTGTGGAACACCCGCTTGCGCCGCTTGGCCTTGCGATCTTCGGAGTGGGACTCGTCGGTCACGTGACGAGAATGGCCGGTGAATCCAAGAAGTTCCCGAACGCAGGCTGAAAGCGCAGTGTCTCGCAGGATTCGGGCAGACTGTGGGCATGAGCATGGGCACCCCGACCCCCGGCCGCGGAGCCGCCGCTTCGCCGATCGGCCTCGACTTCCCGCAGTCCCTGGCGGTCTACGACGACTACGCGTCGGCGCAGAAGACCGTCGACTTCCTCTCGGACAACAAGTTCCCGGTCGAGCAGTGCATGATCGTCGGCACCGACCTCAAGCGGATCGAGCGGATCACCGGCCGGCTCACCACCGGGCGCGTCGCCCTGGGCGGACTGCTGTCCGGCGTCTGGCTCGGCATCTTCGTCGGCCTGGTGCTCTCACTGTTCACCGACGGCGACAGCTTCCTGGCCACGCTCCTGGCCACGGTGCTCTTCGGCGCCGTCTTCGGCGTCATCTGGGCCCTGGTCGGGTACGCCGCGACCCGGGGCCAGCGTGACTTCTCCTCGGTGACCGCGGTCGTGGCCACGAAGTACGAGGTCCTGGTCGAGCACAAGTCGCTGACCCAGGCCCGCGAGCTGCTGGCCAAGCTGCCCGGCGCGCTGCCGGATCCCTTCGCCTGAGCCGCACGCGGTGGCTGAGGAGGGCCCGTTACCGCTTCCCGCCGTACCGCTCGTCCAGGTCGGTCGCTTCGCCCTGCCGGCGGACCTTGCCGATGATCACGATGAACAGCGCGACACCGAGGCCGGCCACGATCGGACCGACGATCGCCCAGAACCCCTGGCCGCTCATCGAGCTGCCGCCGATCCAGCCCAGCCCCTGGCCGGTCCACAGTGCGCCGACCAGCACCATCACGCCCGCGAGCGAGAGGCCGAGCGCGCGGCGCAGGGTCATGCTTTTTCGGGGTCCCCGCGGAAGGGTCCGCGGAAGGAGCGCAGCGGGGGGAGCGGAGCCTTTCGTGGGGTGATCACGAGAGCTCGCGCTTGAGGATCTTGCCCGTCGCGGTCATGGGGAGCGCCGGCACGAACTCGACGATGCGCGGGTACTTGTACGCCGCCATCTGCTCCTTGGCCCAGGCCACGAGCTCGTCCTCGGTGACCTCGGCGCCGTCCTCGAGGATGACGACCGCCTTGATCTCCTCACCGTGGCTCTCGTGCGGCACGCCGATGACCGCGGCCAGCGAGACGTCGGGGTGGGTCATCAGGACCTCCTCGACCTCGCGCGGGTACACGTTGTAGCCGCCGCGGATGATCATGTCCTTGGACCGGTCGACGATGTAGTACCAGCCGTCCTCGTCCCGGCGGCCCAGGTCGCCGCTGCGGAACCAGCCGTCCCGGATCGCCTCGTCGGTCGCGTCCGGGCGTCCGTAGTAGCCCTTCATGATGTTGTGGCCCTTGATCGCGATCTCGCCGACGGCGTCCGGGTCGCTGTTGTCGGCGTTCACCTCGTCCCAGCTCCCGGGCTCGAGCAGCTTCATCTCGACACCGGGGATGGGGAGGCCGATGGAGCCGACGCGCGGCTCTTCGTCGGCCGGCGAGAAGCTGGCGACCGGTGAGGTCTCCGAGAGCCCGTAGCCCTCGAGGATGGTCACGCCGAACTTGTCCTTGAAGTTCTTGTGCACCTCGACCGGCAGCGCCGAGCCACCGGCGGCCGCGACGCGCAGGGTCGCGGCCAGCTTCTCGATGTCGACCGAGTCGCTGTCCTGTGACTGAGCCTCCTTCAGGGCACCGAGCAGCCCCCAGTACATCGTCGGGACGCCCGCGAAGAAGGTGATCCCCTCTTCCTGCATCAGCTGCAGGGCCGCGCCGGCCTCGAACCTCGGCAGCATCACGACCGTGCTGCCGGTCGCGGCACCGGCGTTCTGGATCACGGTCTGGCCGAAGGAGTGGAACAGCGGCAGCACGCACAGGTACCGCTCGGGGTTGTCCGGGTCGACGCCCCAGATCGACTCGGCCAGCAGGGCGTTGTCGCGCATGTTGCGGTGCCGCAGCTCGGCGCCCTTGGGCTTTCCGGTCGTGCCCGAGGTGTAGAGGATGACCGCGGTGTCGTCCTCGTCGGTCTGCACCGTGTCGAAGGTGGCGGCCTGCCCACCGAGCGCCTGGCCGAGCGTCTCGACCCCCTCGAACGGCGACTCACCGTCGAGCGCGGCCGTGATCACGAAGAAGTGCTCGCACTTCTCGGCGTCCTGGAAGCCGGCGTACCCCTCCTTGCCGATCGGCAGCTCGTCGGTGCCCTGGAAGCAGAAGTAGGCCTTCGCGTCGGAGTCGTCGAGGTGGTAGGTGACCTCGCGGGCCTTCAGCAGCACGTTGAGCGGTACGACGGTGGCGCCGGCCTTGAGGATCCCCCAGTAGACGAGGGAGAAGTACGGCAGGTTCGGACAGCTCAGCGCCACCTTGTCGCCGGGCACGATGCCGCGGCCGACCAGCAGGTTGGCCACCATGTTGGCGGCGGCGTCGACCTCGGCGTAGGTCAGCCGTCGTCCGGTGGCCGGGAAGACGATGGCCTCGCGGTCCGGGAAGCGCTTGGCGCTCGTCTCGAGCAGGGTGGCGAGGTTGTAGCTGGCGGACACGTTGCCTCCGTCACGTCGGTGGTTTCGCCAACCTACTCGCCGCCCGGCGCAGATCGGACCCCACAGCTCGCACGGACAGCGCCGAGGCCAGCGTGCCCAGCGGGCCCAGCGCGTGGATGCGGAAGCTGTACTCGACACGCGTCCCGCCGCCGTCCGCGTCCTCGAGCTCGAGGGTCAGCACGGCGCGCACGAACCGCCAGGTGCCCGACTCGCTCCAGCGGACCGGACGCTCGTACTCGGTGGTGCGCATTCGCGGCTCGATCCCCGGCTTCGTCTCGTCGACCCAGGTCTGGCCGACGCCGACCTCCCCGACCACCGACGAGACGCGCCGCAGCGACGACTGCCACTCCGGCCGGTTGCGCGGGTCGACCAGGTAGTCGAAGACCTCCTCGCGGCTGCGGGAGAACTCGACCCGGCCGCCGAACCGCATCAGAAGGACTGGCCGGTGAGCAGCTCGTAGGCCTCGACGTACCGCGCCCGGGTCCGCTCCACGACCTCGGCCGGCAGCGGCGGCGGAGGCTCGCCGGAGGACCGGTCCCAGCCGGACTCCGGTGAGAGCGCCCAGTTGCGCACGATCTGCTTGTCGTACGACGGCTGGGTGCGGCCGGGCTGCCACTCGGCGGCCGGCCAGAACCGCGACGAGTCCGGGGTGAGCACCTCGTCACCGAGCACGGTGGCACCGTCACCTCGGGCTCCGAACTCGAGCTTGGTGTCGGCCAGGATGATGCCGCGCTCGCGGGCGATCCCCTCGGCGCGGCGGTAGACGTCGAGGGTCAGGTCACGCAGCTCGGCCGCGTGCCCGGCGCCGACGGTCTCCACCACCGCGTCGTAGGACACGTTCTCGTCGTGCTCGCCGAGCTCGGCCTTCGTGGCCGGGGTGAAGACCGGCTGCGGCAGCCGGCTCCCGTCCTCGAGTCCCTCGGGCAGAGCGATCCCGCAGACCTCGCCGGTCGCGCGGTAGTCGAGCAGCCCCGTACCGGTCAGGTAGCCACGGGCCACGCACTCGACCGGGTACATGCTGAGCCGCTCACACACCACCGCCCGGCCGCGGACGTCCGCGGGTACCTCCGTGGACACGACGTGGTTGGGCACCAGGTCGGCCAGCTGCCCGAACCACCACAGGGACATCCGGGTCAGCAGCTCGCCCTTGTCCGGGATCGTCGTGTCCAGGACGAAGTCGAAGATCGAGATGCGGTCGCTGGCCACCATCAGCAGCCGGCCGGCGTTCGGCCCCTCGGTCAGCTCGTAGAGGTCACGCACCTTCCCGGAGTGAACGTGCCGGGTGCCGGCGAGGTCGGGGGCGGACGGCAGGGTGACGTCTGGCACGGACACCACCCTAGGGGCACCCCGGGGAGTCGGCTCCGCCCGTCGGTTTGGCAGGGTGGCGGACATGGCCGAGTCCGCCGAGCAGGTCCATGCCCGCATCCGCGAGGCCGTCGGCGACGGTGGCCGGCTGGCGCCGCCGGCGAGCAACGAGTGGGACAACTTCCCCTGGGAGGCCGTCGACGGCGTGATCGTCCCCCGGGTGCTGCCGCCGCCGTCCGACGACCCGCCGCGGGCCGGCGACGCTCCCGACCGGCCCTGCCCGTCCTGCTTCGGTACGCCGGCCGAGAACGTCGTCTGGGACGACGACGTCTGGGTGCTCAAGCACTTCGGCCGGCCGAGCGGCCTGCCCGTCGTACTCATCCTCGAGCCTCGGATCCACCTCGACGTCGGCCAGTTCGACGACGAGCTCGCCTCTCAGCACGGGCGCATCTCGAACCGGCTCGTGCGGATCATCGAGGGGCTGGACAACGTGGCGCGCTGCCACGTGCTGCGGTACGGCGACGGTGGTGCCCACGCGCACACCTGGTTCGTGGGCCGGACGGCGAGGCTCACCGGTGTCATCGGCTCGCCCACGATCGAGTGGGACGACGTGCTGCCGCCCGGACCGGAGGACGTCTGGCGGGCAGACCTGCACGCGATCGCCGCCAAGCTGGCCAACTGGGGCGGCGTGGCCCGGGCTTGACCTGTGCTGGTCGACCGGGTCGACTGCTCCCCCGACTGTGCAGCAACTCGTCGGCCTGAGCGACGAGATGCGATGCAGTCCCGACGCGTGACCACCCCTCGGGGTCATTGCCTTTTAATTGAACTGAACTAATCTTGTTTCCGTGGTCCGGCCGGCGCTCCCCGACTTCCTGATCGTCGGTGCGCCCAAGGCCGGGACGACCGCCCTCCACTCGGCGCTCGCGCAGCACCCCGAGGTGTTCACCACGACCCCGAAGGAGCCGAAGTACTGGCTGTGCGGGGATGCCCCGCCACCGCGCTGGTGCGGCCCCGGGGACGCGCACTCCCAGCAGGAGTGGGTCTGGCGGCGCCGCGACTACGAGGCGCTGTTCCGTCCCGCCGCCGATCACCGGCTGCGCGGGGAGAGCACGCCGTTCTACCTCTGGAGCTACCCGGCGCACCGCCGCATCGCCGAGCACCTGCCCGATGTGAAGCTCATCGCGCTGGTCCGGGACCCGATCGACCGCGCGTACAGCAACTGGATGCACCTGTGGTCGGACGGCCTCGAGAGCGTTCCCGACTTCGAGCGTGCCTTCGCGCTCCAGGAACGGCGGATGGAGGCGGGCTGGGCGCCGTTCTGGAGATACCGCGACCTCGGGCTCTACGGCCGCCAGCTCGCGCACCTCTACCGGTACGTCGACCGCGAGCGGGTGCTCGTCGTGCGCTACCGCGACATCGTCGACGAGCCGGCCCGGACGGTCGACGAGGTGTGCCGGTTCCTGGGCATCGCCGACAGCCACGTCGACACCATCCCGAAGGACAACTCGCGGTCGTACGCCGAGCCCGGCTGGCGGACCGCGGTCTTCGGGCCGGCCGTCCGCACCGGCGCCTGGCTCGGGCAGTTCGCGCCGCCGCAGCTCTGGCGGGCCCTGTCGGTTCCACTCGTCGCACAGCTGAGCACCGGCCAGGCGCACCGGCCACGGCTCTCGCCGGACGCGCGCGCCCGGTTGCTACCGCACTTCGAAGAGGACATCGCCCTGCTCTCCGAGCTCACCGGCGACGACTTCCCCGCGTGGCGCTCGGTCGAGAGCCGCGGCTCGTTCGAGCAGCGCGCGACTTCCTCCAGCTAGAGCGACGCGAGAGCCGTCGCCTCGGGCAGCTTGACCGTGACCCGGGCCGAGCTCACCGCGCCGGGTGCGCCCTGCGCCCACAGGTCGGCCACCGCGGTGGCGAGCAGCCCCTTGCTGGCGAGCTGGGCCAGCGGCCCGCAGTACGTCGCCTCGAGGTCGGCCGGCAGCCGGCCCACCATCGTCAGGCCGACGAAGACCGCCACGCCGTTGGGCACCGCGGGGTCCCACGGGTTCGGTACCAGCCGGCAGTGCTCGTTCTCCAGCGTCGCGCCCTCGGCGCTGACCGGCGTCTGGGTCTGTGCGAACACCGCGGCAATGCCCGCGACGTCGTTCGGCGTGTGCACCAGCTCCGCGGTCACCGACAGCGGCTGCCGGGCCGGCTCGTCGCGACAGGACGCGGCCACGGACTGGAACGTCGGCGTCCCGGCGGGCGCGGCCGCGGTGTTCTGGTTGATCCAGCTGCCGACCGCGCTGAACCCCTTGGACAGGCCGTCGGCCAGGTCGTTGGCCGCCTGGCCGAGCTGATCCGTGCTCGTCGGTCCGCGCGGCGAGCGGTGCTCGGTCCATTGCGCGCCGTCCCAGTAGCGGAACTGCGTGGCGTCCTGAGGGTCCGCGTACCACCCGGCCGGTGTCTGCGTCATGTCCGAGCGCGCGCCGCGAGCTTGCTCGCGGCGCGATCAGCGAGGAGGTTGAGGAGGCTCGGCTCAGCCGTCTCGAAACCCGGCAGTCTCATGTTTCGAGCGTAGTGGTCTCAGCGGACGACGGTCACCAGGTCGTGCGCACCGTCGGGGCGGGCGGCCTCGACGTAGAAGCGGGTCCGGCCGTCGGGCAGCGCGACCGCGGAGGCGTAGCGGAAGGCGCCGTCGGAGTAGGGCGACGTCACCGGCGCGTCGTCGGAGGGGATGAGGCGGGTGCCGTCCCAGCGGGCCAGGCCGGTGGTCTCGTGCCAGTTCGACGCGGCGTCGGCGCGGCCGTCGTAGAGAACGGTCAGCGGGTCGGTCGTCAGGACGGTGGCGACCCGGGCCCCGCGGGCGTCCCAGTGGCCCGGGCGACCGGCCAGCACCTCGCCGCGGTCTGTCCACGCGAGGCCGTCGGGCGAGGTGAGCCGGCGGGTGGTCATCCGGTCCTCGTGGCCGGGCTCGGTGAGCGGGTGGCAGCACAGCCACATCACCCAGTCCTGACCGGGCGCGGAGGGCGGCTGGATCACCGGGTCCTTGACCGCGACGGCCGTGGAGCCCGGTAGTACGACCTGCTGGTGGCCGGCCGGCAGCGACTCGACGTCCGGGGCGGTGAGCGAGTCGAGCCACCAGTGCTTGGAGTCGTACGTCGCGCACGAGAGGTAGAGCCGCCAGCCCAGGCTCGGCACCGGCACGAGCACCGGCCGCTCGAACGACTCGCAGCCGAACTGGTCGCGGTGCACCTCGGTGACGGGTTCGAAGGCCACCCCGTCGACGGAGCGCGAGACGACGACCGCGACGCCGCGTCCCTCGGTCAACGGCCGCCGGACGCGGTAGGTGAGCCAGAAGACGCCGTCCACGAGAACGGCGGAGGCAGCGCCCGACCAGTTGCCCGGACCGGCGTCGGGAGCAGGGACGACGACGGTGGCATCGCCGTACGTCGGCAGGGGAAGGGTGTCGACGGTCACTGGTCAAGCATAGTCGACCGAACCGCTCTAGTTTTGAACCACGCCACAGTGGCAGGCCCCGAGTGCTCCGGCCGCGGCATCGAGCGCGCGCTGGGCCTTGGTCTCGTCAGGCTGGTCGATCTGGTCGGCCATCAGCGCGAACAGCATCTCGTGGCCGTCCTGGTCCACCGCGATGCCGGCCAGCGCGCTCACGTTGGTCAGCGTCCCGGTCTTGGCGCGGACCAGCCCCCGGGACTCCGGGAACGGCTGGTCGAACCGGTTGGTCAGGGATCCGGTGAAGCCGGCGACCGGTAGCGCGGTGGCGATCGGGTTGAGCTCCGGGTGCGCGGGGTCGAGGGCCAGCCGGAGGACCTGCACCAGCGCCAGCGGCGTGACCTCGTTCTCGCGCGATAGCCCGCTCCCGTCATGGATGTCGAACGCCGCGGTCACGCCGAGACCCTGCAGCGTCCGGGTGACCGCCGCGGCGCCGTCGGCGAACGTCCCGCTGTGCGCCACCGCCACGCCCACCTGGTGCGAGATGACCTCGGCGCCCTCGTTGTCGCTCACCTCGAGGATGCGGGCGACGAGCTCGCGCAGCGGGGCGGACTGGACCGAGGCCAGCTCGCGCCCGGCCGAGGCGACGCCGTGGACAGGGGGGCCGACGACCTTGATGCCGTTGGCGACGAGGGCGGCCGCGAAGGTCTGCGCGGCGTACAGGCTCGGGTCGTCGACCCGGCCCGAGCCGACCGCGGGCCGCCCCTCGTCCACCCAGAGGGCGGTGACCCGTGAGACCACGTGCTCCGGCAGGTAGTGCGCCGGCCAGGCGGGGTTGAAAGACGGCTCGGAGAAGAGCGAGTCGTCGTACCCGACCTGCACCCTGGTCCGGCCCTGCTGCTTCAGCGCGGCCGCAGTGGCCGCGGCCAGGGTCTGCACGTCCGCGTGCTGTGGGTACGCCGCGGGTAGCGGCTTCGACGACAGGAACGGGTCGCCACCGCCTACGAGCACGATCCGCCCCTTGCCGCCGGCCACCACTCGGGTGGTGAAACGGGTCTCCGGCCCCAGCACCGACAGCGCCGCGGTCGTGGTGAGCAGCTTGGTCGTCGACGCCGGCATCGCGGCGCTCCCGCCGCCCAGCTTGACCACCGGGCGGCCGGCTCCGAGGTCGGCCACCGCACCGACGACGTGCTGGCCGAGGACCGGCTCCGAGAGGTACGGCGCCACCGCGGCCTGCACCAGTGCCGGGTCGATCCGGCCCGGCGGGGTCAGCACGCTGTTGACCGGCGCCGGGTCGGTCAGCGCCGGCAATTCGAGCCCCGCCGGAGGTGGCACCGTGGCCGGGCCGGCCGCCGCGCCGGCGGCAGAGCCGGAGCCGTCGCCGCCCAGGCGCCCGACGAGGTCCAGCCGCCAGGCGGCCACCCCGCCGAGGAGCAGCGCCACGACGAGCAGCGCCACCACGGCGCGGCCCACCGCGCCGTGGCCCCGGCCACCTACTGCCACTGATCCCCCTCGTCGTCGTACCTGCCGGAGCCATTGTGCGGGAGGATGCCTCCATGGACTTCGACGTGCTCGTGGAGATCCCGAAGGGGCAGCGGAACAAGTACGAGGTGGACCACAGCTCCGGACGGATCCGGCTGGACCGGACCCTGTTCACCTCGACCCAGTATCCGGCCGACTACGGGTTCATCGAGAACACCCTCGGCCTGGACGGCGACCCGCTCGATGCACTCGTGCTCCTGCAGGAGCCGACGTTCCCGGGTTGCCTGATCAAGTGCCGGGCGATCGGGATGTTCCGCATGACCGACGAGGCCGGCGGCGACGACAAGGTGCTCTGCGTGCCGTCGACCGACCCGCGGCTGGAGCACATCCGCGACATCAACCACGTCCCGAAGTTCGACCGGCTGGAGATCCAGCACTTCTTCGAGGTCTACAAGGAGCTCGAGCCCGGCAAGTCTGTCGAGGGCGCCGAGTGGGTCGGCCGGGCCGAGGCCGAGGAGGAGGTCCGCGCGTCGTTCCAGCGGCAGAAGGAGATCTCGGAGTCGGGCGAGACGCACTGAGACCGCGCCGGAGGAGTTTCACCGGGTACCCGGTGGAACTGGAGCTTCCCTCACGAAACTTGACGGGGGGAGCGCGAGTTTCACCGGGTACCCGGTGAAACTCACTCCCGCCGGACCCCGTTCCTACGTCGTCCGACCAGCCATCAGCCGACGAGGCCCGGGCTGCGCAGCATCTCCTCGGGTACGCCGAACGCGTCGACCAGGTCGCGGGCCAGCGGCCGGATCCGGCGGCACAGGGCGTTCACCTCCCGGCTGATCGCCTTGGAGCGACCGGCAGTCAGCCGACCGTGCTCCATGAACCACGCCCGGTCGGCCTCGATGACCGACAGTGCGTGGAGGTCGAGGAGCAGCCCCAGTGCGACCTTGTTGTCGCCGTCCTCCATCGCCTCGACCTTGTCGACGAACGCGTCCAGCACCAGCCGCTCGACGTGCGCACGGGCCGCGTGGATGACGTGGTCCTGGACCAGTGAGAAGACCTCGCCCGGGTTCTTCCCGGAGTCGATGCCGCGCTTGAGCCGCCGGGCCACCCCGCCCAGCATGTGCTCCTCGCGGAACCGCAACATGGCCTGCTGGTACGCCGAGTCGAGCAGCCCGCCCTCCTGGTCCCACTGGTCGCCGCCGGGCAGCAGGTCGCGGACCCGCTCCAGCAGGTTGTGCACGCTGGTGCGCTCGACGACGGTCTCGACGGCCAGGCCGGCGACGTACCGGACCATGCCGAGCTGGTCGAGCTCCTCGAACTCGCTCGCGTAGTCGGTGAGCAGCCCCTTGGCCACCAGCTGCAGCAGCACGGTGTTGTCGCCCTCGAACGTCGTGAAGACGTCGGTGTCGGCCTTGAGCGCGGTGAACCGGTTCGCGGCCAGGTAGCCGGCGCCGCCGCACGCCTCCCGACACTCCTGGATGGTGCGGGTGGCGTGCCAGGTGCCGATCGCCTTGGTCCCCGCCGCCCTGGACTCGAGCTCGCGGCGCTGCTTCTCGTCGACCACCTCGCCGGAGAACACCCGGTGGCACTCACCTGCCACCACCTCCTGCGCGAAGTGCAACGCGTAGGTGTGGGCGAGCAACGGGAGCAGCCGGCGCTGGTGCTGGCCGTAGTCGAGCAGCAGCTCCTCCTCGTCCTCCGAGGTGGCCTCGAACTGGCGCCGCTTCAAGGCGTAGCGGACCGCCACGGCCAGCGCGACCTTGCTGGCGTTGATGCCCGCGCCTCCGACGCAGACCCGGCCCTGCACGAGGGTGCCGAGCATCGTGAAGAAGCGCCGGTTCGGGTTCTCGATCCCGCTGGAGTAGGTGCCGTCCTCGGCGACGTCGGCGAACCGGTTGAGCAGCGCCTCGCGCGGGACCCGGACCCGGTCGAACCACAGCTTCCCGTTGTCGACGCCGTTGAGCCCCATCTTCAGGCCGTCGTCCTCGATGCGGACGCCCGGTGCGGGCTCGCCCTCCCGCCGGATCGGCACCAGGAAGGCGTGCACGCCGTGCCGCTCGCCGGCCACGTCGAGCTGGGCGAAGACCACCGCGAGCTCGCCGTGGGCAGCGGCGTTCCCGATGTAGTCCTTGTTGGCGTCCGGCTCGCTGGTCGTGATCACGAACTCGCCCGCCTCGGTGTCGTAGGTCGCCACGGTGCCGAGCGCCTGCACGTTGGACCCGTGGCCGGTCTCGGTCATCGCGAAGCAGCCCATCAGCTTCCCGGTGATCAGGTCCGGCAGGTACGCCGCGTGGTGCCGCTCGGTGCCGAGCTGCAGGATGGCGCCGCCGGCCAGCCCGAACTGGACGCCCACCTTGACCAGCACGGACAGGTCACCGAAGGCCAGCGTCTCGAACGCCGCCAGCGACGCGCCGATGTCGCCCCCGCCGCCGTACCGCTCCGGGAAGCCCATCCCGGTCTGGCCGGTGGCGGCCATCTCCACCAGCACCTCGCGCACCCGCTCGCGGAACGCCGCCCGGTCGAGCGTCTCGGCGTCCTCGAGGATCGAGGCGTAGGTCGCCAGGTTCTCGCGGACCAGGTTGCGGACCTCGACGTAGCTGCCGTCCAGCAGTGCGGTCAGCGCGGCCACGTCCACCGCCGGCTGGACGTGACCCGGCTTCTCGCTCTCCGCCACCGCCTCCGGCGCGGGGTCCTCGCGCGGTTGGTCGGGGAGCTGCCGGTCGGTCGGAGGAGTGGTGTCCGTGGCCACGGCGCGAGGGTACCCAGCCACCTCGGCCTGTCTCCGCCCGCTACTCCGGGATCGTCATTCGCCGCCAGGCTCTGCGTCCGACGTGACTCAGGGCCTCGCGAAGTAGTTCGGCGCGATCCAGTAGTACATCGAGACCTCCTCGACCGTCCGGCCGGGACGAGGGGCGTGGATCATCATCCCGTTCCCCGTGTAGATCGCCACGTGGTAGATCGACGACGGGCCACTGTCGCTCCAGAACAGCAGGTCGCCCGGCTGCAGCTCGGCCAGCGTGATCGGCGTCGACTGCGCGTACTGCGCCGCGGAGTAGTGCGGTAGCGACTTGCCGCCGGCCGCCCAGGCCATCATGGTCAGGCCGGAGCAGTCCCAGCTGTTGGGTCCCGTGGCGCCGTACTTGTACGGCTCGCCGAGCTGGTCCCGGGCGAACGCGATGGCCGCCGCGGCGCCGCCGCTCGGTGGTGGCGGCGGCGGAGGCGGGGTCGTGGGCGTCGCCGTCGGAGTCGCCGTGGGGGTGGCCGGGGTCGTCGGGGCGGTCGGCGTGGGGCTCGGCGCAGACGTCGGCGTCGGGGCGGCGGTCGGAGTCGCTGGAGGGGTGGTCGACGAGGTCGGGGACGCGGGTGCGGTGGGGGTCTGCTGCTCTTGCTGCTGGGCCTGCTGCTGGGCCTGCTGCTGGGCCGCGGCTGCCGCCGCGGCGGCGGCCTGGGCCTCGAGCTGGTCCTGGCGCTGCCCGGCCAGGTCGGCGCTGATGCCCTGCAGCCGCGCGAGCTGGCCGACCAGCCGGTCCCGCTCGGCGGCGTAGGCGCCGGCCTCCTCGGCCGCGGCCGCCTCGGCCTGCTGCGCGGCGTCGCGCGTGTCCCGTGCCCGCTGGCTCGCCGTCTGCGCGTCGGCCAGCGCGTCCTTGGCCCGGTCGTCGGCGGTCTGCGCGTCGTCGGCGGCCGCGTGGAAGGCGTCGTACCGGCCCTGCAGTCCGGACTGTGCGTTCTGGAGCGCGGCCATGCTCTCGAGCACGTCGGTGACGCCGTCGGCTCCGCTGATCGCGCCGACCGCGCCCAGCTGCGGAGACATCTGGAACGCCGCGACGGCCGCGCCGGCGTACGCCGCTCGCTGCCGCTCGAGGTCGGCGTCCGCCTCGACCGCCTGCTGCTGAGCCAGCCGGGCCGCCTCGGCGGCCTGGTGTGCTTCGTAGCGGGCGCCGTTGAAGGCCTCACCCGCCTTGGCCGCCGCGACCTGGGCGCCCTCGAGCCGCTGCTCGGCGGCGGTCAGCCTCGCTCGCACCGACGAGACGTCGGCGGACTTGGCATCGACCGCGGCCTGCGCGTCGTCGACGTCCTGCTGCGAGACCCGGTCGCCGCTGGAGCCGCCGGGGTCGACCGCCCACGCGCCTGGGACGGCCAGGCCTCCCGCGCACGCCAGCGCGATCCCCACGGAAATCATCCCCACCCGACGGAAGACGCTCGCTACGCTCGCGCTTCCGCGGGGACCCCGGAACAGCATTCGGGCACGCACCGGCCTCGACCCCTCATACGGTTCGCGACCGGCTCCTTCCCCGAGCCAGCCTCTGCGTGCACCTCAGTCACACGTCCCACACGTGTCACTTCAGCCGCACGAACACCACCGTAGGGCGATCCGCGGCCACGTCAACCCGAAACGGGCAGATTTCTCGGATTCATCGGCGTGTCGGCTTGACGCACTACATCGTTGTAATTCAGTCGTGGAGGACCGGAACCGCCGACGTGGTCGTGGTCGGGTGCGAACGCAGCCCCCCGCCCTCGAACTTCTGGCCGCTGGCCAGGCCCCCGACGTAGAAGCTCACCAGGGCGATGAGGACGCCCGCGACGTCGTCGGCGATGTAGTGCCAGCCGAAGTAGAGCGTGGCGGTCGCGGTCACGCAGAAGTTGACCCAGACCGCGATCCGGAGCCACCGGATGTTGATCGTGTACTGAACCATCAGCGCGACCAGCAAGGTGATGCCGCAGTGCAGGCTCGCGAACCCGGCGACGGACTGCACGGCCCCCTCGACGCTGCCGGTGATGACGTTGTGGCGGGTGTCGGCCAGCGAGGCCATCAGCCGGCCGGACGGTGTGGTCGGGAGGTCGGTGTAGAGGTAGACGTAGCGGAAGCCGGGGCCCAGGGTCGGCAGGGCGTAGTAGGAGATCGTGCCGAGGGTCCAGGCCAGGCACTGCGAGGTCACGAACCAGTAGCCGTAGGACAGGTTGCGCACCCACACCACCCACGCGGTGACGACCAGCGGCACCATCGGCAGGAACCAGAGGTAGACGTAGGACAGCACGTGCGCGGCGATGCCGGTGCCGAGCAGGGTGTGCAGGATCGTCGCCGGGTCGTGGCCGAACAGCAGCGCGTGGTCGAGGAGGTGCAGCTCGCGGTCGTACTTCGTCGAGATGACGAACGGCAGGTACGACTTGATGTTGCGGTAGGTCACGTAGACGACGTAGAAGCAGGTGATCCCCAGCGTGACGAGCGTCCAGCGCTCCCGGGTCCAGTGGTTGCGCAGCCGGTTGCGGACGATGGAGGGGATGGCCTTCGGCGCGCGCCACGAGTTCCAGACGGTCAGCGGGATCAGGTCGAGCATCAGGGCACCGAGCAGCAGGAGCGGGAGCCGGATGTAGGACGGCCCCAGGAAGCTGCCCTCGGGGTCGACCAGCCGCTTGTCCAGGACGATCGCCAGGGTGATCGCCCATGCCGCCATGGCGACGGCCAGGAACACCATCAGGCTCCAGGCACGGCGATACACGCGGGTCAGTCTAGGGAGGGGCTGTGCGAGCGGCTCACGGGACTTCTCCCCCCACGACGGCGGTGCGCGTCGCGTCCACGGAGAGCCGGACCGGCTCGCCGACCCCGGGGTGCTGGTCGAGCGGCGACACCGCGTCGAGCTCGGCCGATCCCCTCGACGTCGACGACCAGCCGCACCTGCTCGGGCGTCGTACGCGCCTCGACCACGGTGCCGCGCAGTCCGCCCTCGGGGTCGACCCGGAACGCGGACCGGCGGACGGCCAGCCGCAGCGGCGGGGTAGTCACGGACAGTCGGACGGTCGAGCGGTCCGGTAGACCGTCCGAAGGTCCGTGACTACCCCTGAACTCGGCGAGCACGCGATCGACGGCTAGGCCTTCGAGAACCCGGGCGTAGCCGAGGAAGAGGGCGGTCTCGGGGTCGGCGGGGGCCCGCCAGACCTCGGCGATCTCACCCTGCTGCACGATCCGCCCGGCCCGCATCACGGCCAGGCGGTCGGCGACGGTGAACGCCTCCTCGTGGTCGTGGGTGACCATCAGCGCGGTGATCTTCTCCCGGGTGAGGATCGCGCGCAGGTCGGTGGCCAGCCGCTGTCGCAGCCCCGCGTCGAGGGCCGAGAGCGGCTCGTCCAGCAGGAGCAGGCGCGGGCGTACGGCGAGGCAGCGGGCCAGGGCCACCCGCTGGCGCTCGCCGCCGGAGAGGGTGGCCGGGAGCCGATCGCCGAACCCCTCCAGCCCGACCAGGGCGAGCAGCTCCTCGACCCGGGCGTCGACCGAGCTCGCCCGGCGAAGCCGCAGCGCGTAGCCGACGTTCCGGGCCACGGTGAGGTGGTTGAACAGCTGCCCGTCCTGGAACATCAGCGCGAACCCGCGCTTGTGGGTCGGCACCCGGGCCAGGTCGGCGCCGTCCCACGAGACCGAGCCGGCCGCCAGCGGCTCGAGCCCGGCCACGGCGCGCAGCAGCGTCGACTTCCCGCAGCCGGACGGGCCGAGCACGGCGAGCACCCGGCCGTCCGGCAGCTCGAGCCCGGCGTCGCGGACGGCCGGGGTGCCGTCGTACGACACGGAGACGCCGTCAAGGGTCAGCATCAGTAGGTCCCCAGCGACCGCGCGCCGAACCGGTCCACGAGGAGCACGACGAGGGCCGTGGCCGCGGCCAGCACGACGGAGGCGGCCAGGGCCATGCCGAAGTTCTCGCTGCCGGGGCGGCCGATGAGCTGGTAGATCACGACCGGCAGCGTCGGGTGCTCGTCCCGCGCGAGGAACGACGTCGCGCCGAACTCGCCCAGCGAGACGGCGAACGCGAAGCCGGCCGCGGCCAGCAGCGGCCGCCACACCACCGGGAGGTCGACGGTCGCGAAGGCGCGCAGCGGTCCGGCGCCCAGCGAGGCCGCGGCCTGGCGCTGACGGTCGTCGGTGCCCCTGAGCGCGGGCACCAGGATGCGCACCACCAGCGGCAGGGCCACCAGGGCCTGGGCGATCGGCACCAGCAGGGGCGAGTCGCGAAGGTTCAGCGGCGGGTGGTCGAGGGTGATCAGGAAGCCGAAGCCGAGTGTGACCGCGGAGACGCCGAGCGGCAGCATGAAGAAGCCGTCGAGCGTGCTCCTCAGTCCGCGTTCGCTCCGCGTGACCGAGCGGCGGCTCACCACCACCGCGATCAGCCCGCCGAGCAGCAGCGACATCCAGGTGGCGTCGACCGCGGTGCGCAGCGAGGTGACCAGGGCGCCGGTCACCGGGACGAGCAGGGCGTTGCCGGCGCCGACCGAGTCGAGGTTCCGGTAGTTCGCGAGGGTCCAGTCGTCGTCGGCGCGGAGCGAGCCGACCAGGAGGGTGAGGATCGGTGCGGCCACCAGCGCCAGGGTGAGCAGGGTCAGCAGGAGCTGGCCGGCGTCCTGGCGCCCGACCCGGCGGGGTCGCGCCGTACGACGCTCGACGGTCGGGTCCCGAACTGCCCGGAGCCGGCCCGCGACCACCAGGAGGGCGGTGACCGCGAGCAGCTGGAGGATCGAGAGCGCGGCCGCGGCCCGGAGGTCGAGCAGCTGGGTGGTGAGCAGGTAGATCTCGGTCTCGACCGACGAGTAGCGCAGCCCGCCGAGGGTGAGCACCACGCCGAACGAGGTCGCGCAGAACAGGAACACCACGCTGGCGGCGGAGACCAGCGCGGGTCGGAGCGAAGGAAAGGTCACGGTGCGGAACACCTGCGCCGGCGTGGCGCCCAGTGTGGCCGCCGCTTCCCCGGGCCTGGGGTCCAGCGACTCCCAGGTCGTGCCGACGGCACGGATCACCACGGCCACGTTGAAGAAGGTGAGGCCGGCGATGATCGCCACCGGCGTCCCGTCGAGACCCAGGAAGCCGAGCGGCCCCGACTCCCCCACCAGCAGCCGGAACGCGACGCCGACCACGACGGTCGGCAGCACGAACGGCACCAGCAGCAGCGCGCGGATGAGGTTGCGGAACGGGAAGGCCAGCCGGTGCAGGACGTACGCCGCCGGGAGGCCGAGCACGACCGAGCAGACCGTGGCCAGCCCTGCGGACCAGACCGTGAACCACAGCACCCGGTGGGTGCGCGACCGGCCGAGGACGTCGATGACGGCGCCGGCGTCGAAGTGGCCGTCGGCCACGAAGCCGCGGCCGATCATCCCGCTGACCGGCAGCACGAAGAAGACGGCGAGCACCAGCACCGGCCCCAGGGAGAGGCCGGCGAGAGTGAGCAGCCGCCGTCTCACTGGCTGGTGATGTCGCTCCAGTCGCGCAGCCACTCGTCGCGGTGGGCCGCGATCTCGGCCGGGTCGACGGAGTAGGGCTGGTCAGGCTGCTTCGCGAAGGTGGCCCAGTCCGACGGCAGCGCGATGTGCGAGTCGACCGGGAAGACGTACATGGCGTCCGGGAGTGCCTCCTGGAACGACCTGCCGAGCATGAAGTCGACCAGTGCCCTGGCGCCGTCGGGGTTCTTCGCACCGGCCAGCACCCCGGCGTACTCGACCTGCCGGAAGCAGGTGTCGAGCAGCGCGCTGGTGGTGGTGCCGCCCTGCCCGTCGACGGTGAACGCCGGCGAGGAGTCGTAGGACAGCACGATCGGCCGGTCGCCGTGGCCACCGCCCTGGGTGAAGTCGACCTCGTAGGCGTCCGACCAGCCCTGGGTGAGCGAGGTGCCGTTGGCCATCAGCTGCGTCCAGTAGTGCTGCCAGCCCTCCTCGCCGAACGCCGCCACGGTGGCCAGCAGGAACGCGAGGCCGGGCGAGCTGGTGGTCGCGCCGGGGGTGACGAACAGGTTCTTGTACTCCGGCTTCACCAGGTCGTCGAGGGTCTTCGGCTCGGGGATGCCGTGGTCGGCGAACCAGGTGTCGTCGACGTTCACGCAGACGTTGCCGGTGTCCACCGGCGTGAGCTCGTGGTGGTCGTCGCCCTGCAGCTCGTAGCTGGCCGCGCCGTCGGGCAGCTTGGCGGCGTACGGCGCCACGATGCCCTCGTCGATCGCCCGCGAGCCGAAGGTGTTGTCGATGCCGAACACCGCGTCGCCGGTCGGGTCGTCCTTGGTCAGCACCAGCTTGTTGGTAAGCGCGCCCGCGTCGCCGGACGCCTTGATGACCAGGTCGTAGCCGGTCTCGTCCTCGAACTGCGACTGCAGCTTCTTCGACATCACGAACGACTCGTGGGTGACCAGGACGACCTTCTTGCCGGCGTCGCCGCTGTCATTGCCGCCGCCCACCAGCGAGCAGGAGGTGGTGAGCAGGGCGGTGGCGACCGCCAGCACTGCAGGAATGCGCCGCATCTCTTGTGACTCCCTTCGCCGGTGCTAACCGGATCAGGTTCGGAGGGTCTGCGGCTGTTCCGCACTCTCAGCGCCTTGGGCGCTCCCCTGTCGTTGTGGCCACCACCCTAGCGCGCCGGGATGTGAAAGATTCCCCGCATGCCCAGCCGCCGCCACGAGCTCCTGGCCCGAGTCGTCCCGCGCCTGCGCAAGTCGCGCGAGCTGGACTCACCCGAGGCGGAGAAGGCGCGGCTGGAGCGGTGGCACGCGACCCTGGACCGGAAGCTCCCGACCGGCGCCGTGCCGTTCTTCGGCCGGCGGTACGCCGTGGTCCGGGAGGAGCTTCCCGCCGTCGCCTCCGGGCCCGGCTTCCCGTCGTACGCGCTGACCCGGCGCGGCACCACGCCCAGCCGCACGGTCGTCTACCTGCACGGCGGAGGGTTCGTCGGGCCGATCGACCCCTACCAGGTGCGGTACGCCGCAAGGCTGGCCTCGGCGCTCGGTGCCCGGGTGATCCTGCCGGACTACCCGCTCACGCCCGAGCACACCTGGCGCGACGCCCACGGGCCGATCGTCGAGCTGGTCGAGCGGCTGCTGAAGGACGGCGAGGACGTCACCCTGGTCGGTGACTCGGCCGGGGGCGGGCTGGCCCTGGCGGTGGCGATAGGGGTGCGCGACGGCGGCGGCCGCCAGCCCGGGCACCTCCTCCTCGTCTCGCCGTGGGTCGACCTGACCCTCAGCACCCCGGAGACCTACGAGGTCACGAAGACCGACCCGTGGCTGTTCGTCGGCAAGATGAAGGCGTACGCCGGGTGGTGGGCGGGCTCGCCGGACGACCTGGGCCGGCCGGAGGTCTCCCCCGGGCTGGCCGACCTGGCCGGGCTGCCGCCGGCGCTGATGTTCTTCGGCACCCGCGACTCGCTCGCCCCCGGCGGCCGGCTGCTCACCCGGCGGGCGGCGGAGGCGGGCTGGGAGCTCACGTCGGTCGAGGAGCCCGGGCTGATCCACGTCTACCCGGTCCTGCCGTTCCTGCCCGAGGCCGGCCGGGCGTGGCAGCAGACGCTCACCTTCCTCAACGGCGGAGGCCCGCGGTGAAGATCTCGGCGGTGCCCTTCGCCGCGCTCGGCCCGCTCACGGCGTACAGCCTCTGGAAGCTCCGCCAGGACGTCTTCGTCGTCGAGCAGGACTGCCCCTACCCGGACCTCGACGGCCGCGACCTCGCTCCGGAGACCCGGCACGTGGTCATGGAGGACGACGACGGCGTCGTGGTCGGCTGCGCCCGGGTGCTCGACGACGGGGACGAGTGGCGGATCGGCCGGGTCGCGCTGCATCGCACGGCGCGCGGGCAGGGCTGGGCCGACCGGATCATGGAGGCCGCGCTCCAGGTGTGCCCCGACCGCGACGTCGTGCTCGACGCCCAGTCGCCCCTGGCCCGGTGGTACGCCGGCTACGGCTTCGAGGTGTGTGGCCCCGAGTTCGTCGAGGACGGCATCCCCCACCTGCCGATGGTGCGTCGGGCGGATAGTCCGTGACGTTTCCGTTGTGGAGAACGGTGTTCGTACAACGGTTCCGTCCCGGACTATCCCGCGGCGGCGAAGGTGACGACCCCGTCGGCGTCCTCGGAACGCACCGCGACGCCGCGCGCGACGAGCAGCTCGAGGTGGGCCTTGGTCTCCATGGCGGCCATGCCCTGCGCGAACACGTCGAGGTCGTCGTACGCCGTCTCGTGCCGGGTCCAGCCCAGCTGACTGGCCACCGCCATGGCGTTCTGCGGGCCGCCGGCCAGCGCGGCGAGGCAGAGGTCGAGCCGGTGCTCGTGGTGGACCAGCAGCTCGTCGACCCGGACGTGCGAGGACGGCGCCACCGGCCCGTGGGCGGGCAGGACGGTGAGGTCGGGCAGCCCCCGCACCTTGGTCAGGGAGGCCATGAAGTCGCCCAGCGGCTGCGGCGTCGGTGGCACCGTGAAGCCGATGGACGGCGTGATCGTGGGCAGCACGTGGTCGCCGGCGAACAGGAGGCCGTCGGCCCGGTCGGCGAAGACGTAGTGGCCCGGCGTGTGGCCGGGCGTGTGCACCGCGTCCAGCGTGCGGGCACCCAGCGGGATCGGGAAGTCGCCTTCGAGCCAGGTGTCCGGGTACTGCCACAGGCTCAGGTCCGGGCGCTCACCGCCGCCGACGCCCTGGTTCCAGACGTCGGCCACCTCCGTGGCGCCGGCGGTGCGCAGCATCCGCGCGAACGGGTTCTCGGTGATCGTGGTGAAGTCCTGGTGGAACAGGTCGAGCCCGGGCTTCTCGTCGATCCCCAGCGCGACGTCGGCGCCCAGCTCGTGCCCGAGCACCGTGGCCATCGTGAAGTGGTCGCGGTGGATGTGGGTGACCAGGAACCTCCTGATGTCACCGAACCCCGAGCCGATCGAGCGCAGGCACCGGTCCAGCAGCTCGCGCGCCTCCGGGATCGCCCAGCCGCCGTCGACCAGCACCAGCCCCTCGTCGGTGGTGATGACGTAGACGTTGATCGCCTTCAGTCCGTCCATGGGCAGCGGCAACGGGATCCGGAAGACGCCCTCCGCCACCGGCCAGGCACCCTCGGCGGTCCAGTGCTCGCCGGAGTCGGGCGAGACGGCGTACGCCGTGGGGGTGGTTGACGAGGTCACCCTGGCGACCCTACGGGCACGGGTCACTCCAGGTCGGGGAGGCCGAGGTCCATGGTCGGCTGCTGGATGCCGCCGTCCACCTCGACCAGCTTGCCCGTGACGTACTGCCCGGCCCGGGAGGCGAGGTAGAGCACGGAGGCGGCGATGTCCTCGGGCTCGCCCACCCGGCCCAGCGGTGTCTTGGACTCCAGCTGCTCCATCAGCTCCGGCTGCGCGGCGACGTACTCCAGCGAGCTGGTGAGGATCGAGCCCACGTAGATGCCGTTGACCCGGATCCGCGGTGCGAGGTCCTGGGCCGCCATCCTCGTCCAGTGCGCGAGGGCCGCCTTGGCGGTGCCGTAGGCGACGAAGCCGCGGTCGGCGGTGCGGCCCATCATCGAGCTGATCGTGACCACCGACTGCCGGCCGTCGGCGTTCTTCAGCATCAGGGGCACGGCGGCCTTCGTCAGCGCGTGCGCGGTGCCGACGTTGAAGCTGAACGCGCGCTCGAGGTAGCCGGTGCTGGTGTCGAGGAACGCGCGGGGGAAGGTGCCGCCCACGTTGTTGACCACGGTGTCGAGACGGCCGAACGCGTCGTACGCCGCCTGGGCGAGGCCGGCGACGGCCTCGAGGTCGCTGAGGTCTGCGGGGACGACGACGCACCGCCTGCCGGTCTCGCGGACCTGCTGGGCGACCGACTCGAGCTGGTCCTCGGTCCGGGCCGAGATCAGCACGTCGGCGCCCGCCTCGGCCAGGGCGACGGCGGTGGCGGCGCCGAGACCACGGCCGGCGCCGGTCACGACCGCCGCCGTACCGGGCACGGCGAAGCGGTCCAGGATGGTCACCTGCTCACCAGCCCGCGGCCGGTGACCAGCGGCAGGTCGACGGCCCGGACGATGCCGGGCTCGGCGGCGACCACCGCCGGCAGCGCGTTGATGATCCGCTGCGCGGTCGTGATCATCCCGGAGACGTTGTGGTCGCCGTGCTCGCCGTGGTGGGTGAAGTCGACGTTCATCATCGGCTCGCCGGTGATCCTGATGCGGTAGCAGCCGTCGCCGCCCGGTGGCGGCTTCTCCCACTCGGGGACCTGCTCGGGGTCGGTCCTGGTGATGTGCTCGAGGACCACCCGAGGTGTGCCGTCCACCTTGCCGACCACCGCGAACTTCACCGCGCCCATCGTCCCCTGCTTCACCTCACCGCTGACGCTCTCGGTGTCCCGCTCGGCCGGCCTGCGGTCGACCTCCTCCGTGAGCGGCTCGTCGAGAGTGATGTCGAGGCCGGCGGCGATCTGCCGGACCACGCTGCCCCAGGCCATGGTGAGGATCCCGGGCTGGAAGATCATTCCGACCTCGTCCATCGGCTTGCCGAAGCCGAAGATGTCGTTCATCACGACCGGCTGGTAGTAGGTCGAGTAGTCGCAGATCTCCATGACCCGGACCTCGTCGATCCGCCGGCTGAGGCTGGTCATCACCAGCGGCAGCACGTCGTTGGCGAAGCCGGGGTCGATGCCGTTGACGTGCATCGAGGCGTTGCCCGCCACGCACGCGTCGTTGATCTTCGCGATCATCTCCGGCGGCAGGATCTCTTCCGGCCACTGGAGCAGCACCGGCCCGCTGCTGGTCACGTTGATCCCGGCGGCGACGAACGCCGTGAGGTCGTCGATGCACTCGAAGACCCGGTCGTCGGCCATCGCGGTGTGCACGATCGCGTCCGGTGCCAGCGCGATCAGCGCGTCGCGGTCCGTGGTGGCCTTGATGCCGAGCTCGCGACCCAGCTCCGCCAGCTCACCGGCGTCCTTGCCTTCCTTGGCCGGCGTACTCGTCCACACGCCGACCAGCTCGAGGTCGGGGTGGGCGTCGACGCCCGCGATAGCGTGCCGGCCGATCGTGCCCGTCGACCAGACGACGACGCGCAGCGGCTTCTCGGGGATGACCTGGCCCATGGGTGGAGACTAGAACAGGTTCTAGTTTGTGGGAAGGCCACCGCGATTCGTCTGCGCAGCGGAGCGGGCGACCACAGGTCAGAGCGCAGACGAATCGTCGAGGACGACACACCGCGTCCCGGAGTAGATCGTCGGCATGCACCGGTTGCAGTGGATGCAGATCCCGTCGGCCTGGCGGCCGGCGATGAGCTCGTTGACCAGGGTCGGCTCCCGCAGCAGGGCCCGGCCCATGGCCACGAAGTCGAAGCCGAGCACCATGGCGTTCTCCATCGTCTCGCGGCGGTTGATGCCGCCGAGGAGCATCAGCGGCATCGACAACCGCTCGCGGAACCGCAGCGCCTTGTCGAGGAAGAACGCCTCGTGGAACTCGTACTGCTTGAGGAACCGCTTGCCCATCGGCGTCCGCATCCCCAGCCGCACCGGCAACGGCATGGCGGCGGCGAACTCCTTGGTGGGGGTATCGCCTCGGAAGAGGTACATCGGGTTCATCAGCGAGCTGCCGCCGCTCAGCTGCAGCGCGTCGAGATGACCGTCGTCCTCGAGCATCGCGGTGACGTCGAGGCTCTCGTCGGTGGTCACGCCGCCGCGGAAGCCGTCGCTCACGCTCACCTTCGCCGTCACCGCCGCCGCGTCGCCGACCTCCTCGCGAACAGCCCTGGCGACCTGCCGGGCGAGCCGGGCGCGGTCGGGCAGCGAGCCGCCGTAGCGGTCCTTGCGCCGGTTGAGCCCCGGCGCCAGGAACGACGAGATCAGGTAGCTGTGCGCCATGTGCAGCTCGAGCACGTCGAAGCCGGCCCGTACCAGCGTCCGGGCGGTCGAGACGTACGCCGCCGTGATGCGGGTCAGGTCCTGCTCGGTCGCCGCGTGGACCAGCTGCATCGACAGCGGGCTCGGCATCCGACTCGCACTCAGCGCGTGGACGCCGTTGGAGCGGCCGTTCGCCACCGGCCCGGCGTGCCCGACCTGGCCGGCGATCTTCGCCCCGGTCCCATGGATCGCCTCGGCCAGCCGGGCCAGCCCCTTCTCGGTGCCGGCACCGACCACGATCTGCTCACGGTGGGTGCGGCCCTCGGGCGTCACGGCCAGGTAGGCGACGGTGGTCAGCCCGACCCCGCCCTCCGCGACCGCGAGGTGGTAGTCGATCAGCTCGTCGGTGACCTCGCCGTCCGGCGTACGCCCCTCGAACGTCGCGGCCTTGACCGTGCGGTTCCGCACCGTGACCGGACCGAGCCGGGCCGGTGCGAACACATCGGGGGCCATGGCGCCAGACTAGAACGCGTTTCACTTTTCGGCCACGGGAGAATGTGCCGGTGTCCGCGCTCGACCAGATCAGCTGGGTGGTGACCGCGTACGCCGTCCTGGTCGCGCTGGTGGCCGGCTGGTCGGCGTACCGCTGGCACCGCCGGCCGCCGTGGCTGGACTCGATGGCGTGGATGCTCGAGGTACTGCTGGCGGTGCGGGCGGTGGCCGGGCTGGGCTCGCTGCTCCAGGGACACGAGCCCGAGCAGGAGAGCACTCACCTCATCTACCTGCTGGCCTCGGTCTGCATCATGCCGCTCGCGCTGCGCTCCGTGCAGGGCGACGACGGGGCGTGGTCGCTGGGTGTGGTCGCCGTGGCCGCGATCACGGTCGCGGCGATCAGCGTGCGGATGGTGATGACGCTGTGACCGAACCAATGGCCGAGCCGTGACCGAGCCGGTGGCCGTGACCGACCCGGCACCGCCCGCCACCCCGCGCTCCGGCGCCCACCAGGTGCTGCTGCTGGTCTACGCGATCTTCACGCTGTCGGCCGGCGCGCGGGCCGTCGTGCAGCTGGTCACCAAGGCCGACGTGGCCCCGGTCGCCTACTCGCTGTCGCTGCTGGCCGCCCTCACGTACGCACTGGGCTGGGTGGCGATCCGGCGGGCGTCCGAAGGGCACACCGGCTTCGCCTCCCGGATGCTCTGGGTCGAGCTCGCGGGCGTGCTCACCGTGGGCACCCTGAGCCTGCTCGTACGGGACTGGTTCCCCGACGCCTCGGTCTGGTCCGACTACGGGATCGACTACGGGTTCGTGCCTGTCGTGCTCCCGGTGGCCGGCCTGCTGTGGCTCCGCGCGCAGGACCCGGACCGGAGGGCGGGAGCCGCGACGGCGTTCCGGGTGGTCGCCTTCGCCGAGGCGCTCAGCTGGCTCGGGCTGCTCACCGGCATGTTCTTCAAGTACGTCGTCGACGCCGGCGAGCAGGGCGTGCACGTGTTCGGCCCGATCCACGGCACCGTGTTCCTCACCTACCTCGTGGTCACGCTCGTCACCTGGCGCGTCCAGCGCTGGTCACTGCCGGTCGCCCTGCTGGCCCTGGCCGCCTCGGTGCCGCCCTTCTGCACGGTCGCGTTCGAGGAGTGGGCGCGGCGGTCGGGCCGGCTCCAGTAGGAGGGGCGCACCTGCTGTTCATCCGCGTTCCCTGACGTCCGCGCGTGCTCGTGCCGACGCTGGTCCGCTCGGCGTCCCCTACCAACTGGCCCGGGTCGCCGCCGGCGGCGCCGATGGCGTCTTCGTGTTCTGCGCGATGCGGTGGTTCGTCTTCGCGGCGGCACGCAGCGAGGATCAGGTCCGTGCACCTGTCTCCTGAGCGGCTCGATGCGCTGGTGACCCGGCTGCGGGCCGCCGGCTGCGTCTTCGCCGAGGACGAGGCCGAGCTGCTGGCCGGTGCCGTCTCGACCGGGGAGGAGCTCGAGGCGCTCGTCGTACGCCGCGAGGCCGGCGACCCGGTGGAGCTGCTGGTCGGGTGGGTGGAGTTCTGTGGGCTACGGGTGGCGGTGGCGCCGGGGGTGTTCGTACCCCGGCAGCGCACGGCGCTGCTGGTCGAGGAAGCAGCGACGCTCGTGGCGCGCGGCGACGTCGTGCTCGACCTGGGCTGCGGCACCGGAGCCATCGCGGCCGCGGTGCTGTCCCGGGTCCCCGGCGTCGAGGTGTACGCCGTCGACATCGACCCGGCCGCGGTGGCCTGCGCCCGGCGCAACCTGCCGCCGGACCGCGTGTTCGAGGGCGACCTGTTCCATCCGCTGCCCGAGGGGTTGCGCGGAAGAGTGGCCCTGGTCGCCGCCAACGCGCCGTACGTCCCGACCGACGCCATCGCGCTGATGCCGCGCGAGGCCCGCGACCACGAGCACCGGGTCGCACTCGACGGCGGCCCCGACGGACTCGCGGTGCAGCGCCGGGTGGTCGCCGCCGCGCGGGAGTGGCTGCGGCCCGGCGGTCACGTGCTGGTGGAGACCGGGCGCACCCAGCTCGACGCGACGTCGGCCGCGTTCCGGGAGGCCGGGATGGAGGTCGCCGTCAGCTCCGACGAGGAGTCAGGAGGGCTTGTCGTCAGCGGCACGAAGTACCCCAACAGCGGTATGGAAGGCGGTTCGGACACGCCCTAGACTCGGGCGGGCCGAGAGGGACTCTCGGTCGGCGACGGCTCCCATCCCCATGTACGCCGCAGCCCCGGTGGGGGGTGGCTGCGTTCGGGAGCCGTCGCCTTCGGGGTCTCCGGACCGGTCAGCCCAGGGCGACGCGTCCCTCGACTCGCATGGTGTCCTCGGAGAAGCCAGGGCCGGAGCCGTTCTTCTCCTGCGTGTAGGTCGTCACGCGCAGTACGCCCGCACGCTGCGGGAGGCATTCGCCAGGCACGTCCACCCGGACCGTGCCGGTGCGCCGTGAGGTGGTGACGTCGGTCAGGCACAGGGTGCCGCCGATGAAGGCCGAGCCGTTCTCGTGCTGTGGGTCGGCCAGCACGTCGAGGTTGAACCCGCCGGGGCCGGTCTTCTGCAGCTGGGCCTCGACCACCTGGTCGAACGTGCGTGCCCGGGTGATCCGGGCGATCCGGAAGGTGAGTCGCACGCCGGCCTCGGTCCGCGTCACCGTGAACCGTTCGAGGTCGATGGTCCGGCGCTGTCCCGTCGAAGGCTTCGCGCCACCGCCGTCGAAGATGCTCACGTCACCGGACGGGTCGACCTGGTCGACGACCACGGCGCGGCTGGCGTTGGCGGCCGGGCTGGCGACCACGGTCGCGGCCAGAGCGAGGGCCACGGTGCGGAGGACCACAGGCGGATCGTCGCACCTCCACTGGACCGCGTCACGCAAGCGCGTCGGCGAGCAGCTGCGTCGTCTGTGATCGGAAAAGGTCGCAGATTGGTCCTACCCATCGCCAGGTTCAGCCGAACGTGAAGCAGTAGGCCTCGATGCCCGCGTCCTGGAACTCGATCTCGACTAGACGATCGGAGATCTCACCCGGTTGGCGAAGCAGTTGGTACGTGCGCTGGTCGCGGACCGTACCGCTGCCGTCCGAGCCCACGTCGGTGCCGTGCGACTCGGTTGCGAGCTCACCGTCGAGGAACACGCGGAACTGGATCGACGTCCCCGGATCAGCGGGTCCCATGACGAGGTTGACGTCGCGCGCGTGGAAACGAAACGCGATGCGTGTACCGGGATCGTTGGAGATCGCGGCGTGGCTCGCGACGGTCCACGTACCCGAGAGCGCCCACTCGTTGAGGCTCTGGCGATCCGGCAACGTGTAGACGTAGGGCGCGTCGAAGGTCGCGCCGTCTTCCTGCGCGAAGCCCGAGCTCTGCCGGTAGCCGACATAGGTCTCGGGTGACGCCAGTGTCTGCCAGTCAGCCGCGACCTCCAGGCCGTGCGGCTCAACCGTGACGAGATCGTGCTCGGCACCGTCCGTTCCAGCGAGCACCAGCTGTTGGATGACCATCTCGGTCATCGGATACTCGCCCTCGCCGAAGTGGTGGAACCGGATCCGGCCGTCGCGATCGGCGATGTAGAGCGCGGGCCAGAAGTGGTTGGCGAACGCCGACCACACCGCGTAGTCCGTGTCGACTGCGATCGGATACTCCACGCCGAGCGCGTGCGATTGCACGACGACGTTCTCGAGGTTCCCCTCGAACCCGAACTCGGGCGTGTGCACGCCGATCACCGTGAGGCCGTCGTCGCGGTACTTCGCCGCCCACGCCCGAAGGTAGGGGAGCGTGCGCAGCCAGTTGACACACGTGTAGGTCCAGAAGTCGACGACGACGACCCGCCCGCGCAGACCCTCCGGGGTGAGCGGATCGGAGTTGAGCCACGCGGTCGCGCCGTCGAACGACGCCAGGCGACCTTCGTCGGGCAGCGCAACGGGCTCGTCACCCGCACGGCGATGGACGATCGAGCGGATCAACGGTCACCCGGTCGGGCGCAAGGATCGGAAGCAGGCGCGCATCTCCTCGGAGAAGAGCTGCGGCTCCTCCCACGCCGCGAAGTGGCCGCCCTTCTCGACCGCGTTGTAGTAGATGACGTCGGGGTACGCCCGCTCGACCCAGCTGCGTGGCGTCCGCCAGATCTCGCCGGGGAACGATGTGAAGCCGACCGGGACGGTAGCCGGTGGGTTGCCCGAGACCGCCAGTCGAGCGTTCTCCTGGCCTTCCTCCCAGTACGACCGCGCGGCCGACGCGCCCGTACCGGTGAGCCAGTACAGCGTGATGTTGTCGACGATGTGCTCGCGGGTGAGGTTGCCCGATGGCTGCTTGTCGACGAAGGCGCCGGCGATCTTCTCGTAGGCATCGGTGTCGTGATCGATCATCCAGGCCGCGAGCGCGATCGGTGAGTCCAGCAGCGCGTAGCCAATTGTCTCCGGGCGCGTCGCTTGCTCCACGAAGTAACCCGTGCCGGTCGCCTGGAACGCGGCGAGCTGGTCGAGCGCTGCTTGTTCCTCCTCGGTCGGCGGCGACGCGCTCAGAGCCACGGGGTCGCCCAACGCGGGCGTGAGCAGGTTGGTGTGCGCGCCAAGCAGACCATCGAGCCCGAGGCGACTCATCGCGTCGGTGACCTGGGAACCCACGTCACCGCCCTGCGCGACGTAGCGCGTGTGCCCGAGGCGCTGCATGAGCTCGTGCCAGGCCCGACCGATGCGAATGGGGCCCCAGCCGAGCTCGGTCGGCTCATCGGAGAAGCCGTAGCCGGGGATGGACGGCAACACGAGATGGAACGCGTCCTCGGGACGTCCCCCGTGGGCGGTCGGGTCGGTGAGCGGTCCGACGGTCTCGAGCAGTTCGACGACCGAGCCCGGCCACCCGTGCGTCATGATCAACGGCAAGGCGTTCTCGTGCGCCGACCTCACGTGGATGAAGTGGATGTCGAGCCCGTCGATCTCGGTCTTGAACTGCGGTAGCGCGTTCAGTCGCGCTTCGCACCGGCGCCAGTCGTATTCGCTCGTCCAGAAACGGGCGAGCTCCTGCAGCGCTGCGAGCTGCACACCCTGGGAGCGATCGGTCACGAGCTCTTTGCTCGGCCAACGAGTCGCACCGATGCGACGGCGCAGCTCCTCGAGCTCACTTTCGGGAACTTCGACTCGGAACGGGCGGACCTCGGTCGGAGCGTCGCTCATGACGGTTCCCTCTCGTTGCGTCGGGGCGTCGCAACTCCGCGATCGAGTCGATCGGGGGCGCTGGTCACACTCGCACCGTGGCCCAGCTTTCGCAACCGGGTCGAGGCGAGCTCAGCGCGACTTCTGGAAGGGCGGGTCGAGGAACATGTGGAGCAACACGATCGCCCGGTCGAGGATGAGATCGGAGTCGAGGCCGGACTCCTCGACCAGCGAGACGTAGCGGCTCATCACCTCTCCGGTCGCGCTCCTCCGGGCGACGGATCGGCGCCGGCCACGTGCGCGCCTACCTCGTGCCGATGAACCCTGTGATCAGCTCGTTGACCACGTCGGGCCGCTCGAGCTGGAGGAAGTGACCTGCGCCCGCGACGACCTCGAGCCGGGCAGTGACGGGCAGGTTCCGGGCCGCGTGCTCGGCGTAGCCGAGCTGCATGGCGCCGTCGTCGGCTCCGTGCAGGACCAGCAGCGGAACGGTCGGCACGCCCTGCAAGGTCCGAGCCCAGGACCGGTACGGCGTGGGTACCCGCCACGGGGCGCGGAGTGCCCGGTAGTAGCCGACTGCAGCGTGCACGTGGGCCCGGGTCGGCCAGGCGGCGCGGACCAGCGCGACGTCCTCGCCGGCGTCGTACCCGGGCGACCAGTCCCGCCACAGCTTGGGCAGCCATCGGTCGACGGTGCGCTCGGGGACCGCGGGGACCTGGTTGAAGAGCGTGTACCAGCTCATCCGCAGCTGTCGCGGGCCCAGCCGGAGCGAGGCGCCGGTCATGGCGCCCAGCGGCGGGACCGCGAGCGCGACCACGCGGCGGTACGGCGAGTCCGGGTGGGCCCCGAGCGCGTTGGCGGCGATCGCTCCCCAGTCGTGGCCGACCAGCACCGTCCGCTCGTCGCCGCCGAGCGCGTCGTACAGCCCGACGGCGTCGGACATCAGCGCACCGACGTGGTAGCTGTCCGCCAGGCCGCTCGGTGCGTAGCCACGCAGGAACGGCGCCACCACGCGGTGGCCGCGGTCGGCGAGGTGCGGCCCCAGGTGCCGCCAGGTGTGGGCGGTGTCCGGGAACCCGTGGAGCGCCACCACCAGCGGCCCGTCGGCCGGCCCCCAGGCCAGGCAGGACAGCCGGACCCCAGGCAGCTCCACCTCGACGACGCTGCTCTCCGTGGACGGCACGCGCTCAGGGTAGGGACGATGCTGCTGTGAGACCGATGTGGGTGTGCCCACGGTGCGGGCGCGGGTTCGCCAACCCGAACCAGCCTTCGCGAGGGTCGAGACCTTCTCACCGCGCAACCACCTGCACGCCTTCCGGCTCGACGGCCCCGACGAGGTGGGGAAGCTGCGGCCGTGGGTCCCGGAGGCCTACGCGGTCGGCAGGCAGGACCACCTTCACACCTAGAAGTGCTGCTGACCCGCGAGCAGCAGTGTCTCGTCCGGTGTGGTCGGGTGGAACTTGGCCGCCCGGATGTCGCGGTAGCAGCGTTCGACGACCGAGCCGCGGAAGAAGGCCGGCCCACCGGCGACCTCCATGGCGAGGTCGCAGACCTCGACGCCGGCCAGGGCGATCTCGCGCTTGGCGATCATCACCGAGGTGAGCACGTCCAGGGACGGCGCGGGGTCCTCGCCGACCAGGTCGAGGACCGCGTCGAGGGCCCAGCCCGCCACCTGGAGCCGGTGCTTCATCAGCCCGACCTGGCGGCGAACGGTCGGAGAGTCCGACCGGTGCCGCACCGAGTCGACCGCGGCGGTGAAGGCAGCCTCGGCCACGCCGAGGTAGGCCGCGGAGACGATCGGGAACGCGATGCTGCCGATCACCTGGAGCGGCGGGTCGATGACGCCGAAGGGCCGGTTGGCCAGCACCCGCTCGTCGGGGACGAAGACGTCCTCCAGGACGACGTCGTTGCTGGCGGTGCCGCGCATGCCCAGCGTGTCCCAGCTGTCGAGCACGCTCACGCCCTCCGACGCGAACGGCACCGCGAGGTTGAGCACCCGGCGACCCTGCTCGGGATCGTCGTAGCTCGCCATCGTCGACATCACCGTGCCGGCGCCCGCCTGGCTGCAGAACCGCTTGTGGCCCGAGACCCGGAAGCCGCCCTCGACGCGGACCGCCTCGCCCCGCGGGTGCGTCCAGTCGCCTCCGCCCGTGGAGACCAGGACGATCCCCTCTTCGGCCACCCGGCGCAGCGTCGCCTCGGCGCCGGGCATCCCCCGGCGGTAGCGCCAGGCCGTGAAGCACACGACGTGCTGGTGCATCGAGCTGGCGAGCGCGGTCGAGCCGCAGTGGTGGGCCAGCTCGCGCTGGAGGCCGGCAAGCTCGCGGGGTCCGGCGCCGAGGCCACCGAGCTCGGTGGGCACGGCCACGGCGAGGAGCCCGGCGTCCCGCAGGGCGTCGAGCGACTCGGAGACGAAGGTGCCGTCGATGTCGTGCTGGCCGGCGTGCCGGGCCAGCACCGGCGTCACCCGGGCGACCCGGTCGCCGAGGCTCGCGGTGCCGTCGAGGGGTCGCGCCTGGGGTTCTTGGAGTGTGGTCATGCCCGGGAGCGTGCTGCGTCGAGCGAGGCGTGCCCAGTGCATCTTCTGGACCTTGGTGGTACAGGTTCTGGACTTCCGGACCTGCCAACAGCCTGTCACGATGCAGTGGTGCCGGAGTACGGACGGTTCTGCCCCGTGGCCCTCACCACCGAGGTGCTCGCCGACCGATGGACACCGATGATCGTGCGCGAGCTGGTGCTGGGGAACACCCGCTTCAACGACATCGCCCGCGGGCTGCCCGGCATCTCGCGCACGCTCCTGACCCAGCGGCTGCGCCACCTCGAGAAGCGCGGTTGCATCGAGCGGTGGCCGTCCTCGGCGGGCAAGGGGTACGAGTACCGGCTGACCCCGGCCGGCCGCGACCTGGAGCGAGTCATCGACGCCTTCGGGCGCTGGGCCATCGAGTGGCTCTTCGACGACCTCTACCCGCAGGAGGTCGACCCGCCGACGCTGATGTGGTGGATGCACCGTCGCACCGACCCGAGCGCGTTCCCGGATCACCGAGTCGTGCTCGAGTACGCCTTCACCGCCCCGGACCCGATGTCGATCTGGCTGGTGCTCGAGCACGGCGAGGTCTCCGTGTGCCAGCAGCACCCGGGGTTCGAGGTCGACATCCACCTCCGTGGGACGACGGCCGAGTTCAGCTACCTCTTCAACGGCCGGACGTCCTGGCGCGAGGCGGTGCGCGACGGACGGATCGAGGTGGCCGGCCCCTCGCGTCTGGTCCGGGAGATTCCCTCGTGGTTCCTCTGGAGCCCGTGGCACGAGGTCGTCAGGGAGCGGATGACCCGGGCCTGACTACCCTTCGGCCATGGCCGAGCCGCTCGTGGTCGTCGTGGGCGGGGCCAACGTCGACGTCAAGGCCCGCACCGCCGCACCCCTGGTGGCCGCCACGAGCAACCCGGGCACCGTCGTCCGTACGCCGGGTGGTGTCGGCCGCAACGTCGCCGAGAACCTCGCTCGCCTCGGCAGCCGGGTCGCGCTGGTCTCGACGGTCGGCAACGACCCGGACGGCGACTGGCTGCTGCAGGAGACCGCCCTGGCCGGGGTCGACGTCGAGCCGGTGCTGCGCGGCGGCCGCACCGGGCGGTACGTCGCGGTGCTCGACCACGGCGGCGACCTCGCGGTCGGCGTGGCGGACATGGCGGCCACCGACTCGCTGCTGCCGGAGGTGCTCGACGACGACCTGCTGGGGTCCGCGGCCCTCGTCGTCGTCGACGGCAACGTCCCGCCCACCACCATCGACGCGGTGCTCGTGCTGGGCGCGTCGGCGGGCGTCCGCGTCGTCATCGACCCCGTGAGCGTGGCCAAGGCGCGGCGGATCGCGCCGTTGTTGCGACCGGAACGGCCGGTGTTCGCCATCACTCCCAACGAGGCCGAGCTCGCCGCGCTGGGGTCAGTGGCCGGGCTGCACAGACGCGGGGTCGAGGTGGTGTGGGTCCGACGAGGCCCGGCCGGGTCGTCCCTCAGCACGGCCGACGAGCTCGTCGAGCTCGAGGCGCCCCTGGTCGAGCCGGTCGACGTGACCGGCGCGGGCGATGCGATGCTCGCCGCGTTCTGCCACCGGATACTGGTGGGCGACGACCTTCGGGCCGCTGCCCGGGCCGGCCACACGGCGGCGGCCCTCACTGTTGCCAGCCCGCACACGGTCGTCCCCGACCTGCGCGACAGGATGGGCTCGTGGCCGGACTGAACGCGATCGGGTTGACCGACGAGGTGACCGCGGCGATCGAGGCCGGACGGCCGGTGGTCGCGCTCGAGAGCACGATCATCAGCCACGGGATGCCGTACCCCCAGAACGTCGCGATGGCGACAGAGGTCGAAGGCATCGTCCGTGAGCACGGCGCGGTGCCGGCGACGATCGCGGTGCTCGGCGGCGTACCGAAGATCGGGCTGTCCGGTGACGACCTGGAGCTGCTGGCCAGCGACCCCACCGTCGTCAAGGCCAGCGTCCGCGACCTGCCGTCGGTCATCGCGCGAGGCGGCCACGGCGCCACCACGGTCGCGGCCACCATGCGGCTGGCCGCGCTGGCCGGAGTCCGGGTCTTCGTCACCGGAGGGCTGGGCGGTGTGCACCGGGGGGCCGCCACGACCTTCGACGTGAGCGCCGACCTCACCGAGCTGTCACGCACGCCGGTCTGTGTGGTGTCCGCCGGCGTGAAGAGCATCCTCGACATCGGCCTCACCCTCGAGAACCTCGAGACCCTCGGGGTCCCGGTCCTGGTCGACGGCAGCGACGAGTTCCCGTCGTTCTACTCACGGGGCAGCGGCTTCCCGGCCCCGTTGCGCGTCGACGGTCCCGACGAGGTGGCGCGGGCGATGCGCGCGGCGTGGTCGCTGGGCATGGACAGCGGCCTGGTGGTCGCCCACCCCATCCCCGAGGCCGACGAGATCCCCGCGGCCGAGATGGACCCGGTGATCACCCAGGCGCTGGCTGACCTCGACACCCGCGGCATCGTCGGCCGCGACGCGACGCCGTTCCTCCTCGGCCGCATCGTCGAGCTCACCGGTGGCCGCAGCCTGACCGCGAACATCGCCCTGGTCCGCGAGAACGCCCGCGTGGGTGCCGAGATCGCCGTGCGGTACGCCGAGCTGTCCGGATAGCCGAGTTCGGGCATTCGCCTACGCGCCACCTGCACACCACCGTCTTCCGGGCCCACGACGCCGGCGGTGATCACCTGCGCGTGTCCCAGCGATGTTTGGACCACGGCCGATCGGGCGAGGCTGCAGGACATGGGCGGCCAGATGGTGATCAAGTACGACACGTTGTCCCTCACCCAGCAGGTGCTCGAGCGCCAGGAGGCACACGCGCGACACATCGCGTCGTACCTCCCGGCCCACGCGGACATCGGCGACTCGACCGGCTTGCTCCTGTCGATGTTCGACCCGCTGTCCAGGCTGGCCGTCCAGGTCGGCAGTGACGCGGCCAACGTGCTGGCCGAGCTGGAGCAGGCGATGGCCGGAGCGGTCGGCGACACCCAGGCCGACCTGGCCGACCAGGACGGCCACGTCGGGGACGCGTTCACCAAGCTGCTCGGCCGGCTCGGCCCGGACGGCGCCGACGACAGCTACCCCGAGCTCACCAAGGGGCCGACGCTGCCGGCCGCAGGCACGAGCGCACCCGGTGACTACGGCGACGTGGAGTCGTTCTTCTGGCAGAAGGGCGAGGCCACGGTGCAGGCCGTGAGCGGCGGGGTGAGCGACATCAAGGGGCTGGTCGACGGGTTGACCCCGACCGGTGACGTGACCGAGCTGGTCGACGCCTCGTCGTTCCTGGTCGCTCCGCAGGCCCCCGACAACCCGGTGTCCGACCTGCGCTGGAGCGCCGGCGCCCTCCTCGGCAGCATCGACTGGGTGGCGGAGAAGTTCGTCGGCTTCTCGATCCTCGACCGCTGCGTCTTCCATCCGTTCGCCGGCGACTGGCAGGGCATCTTCAAGAACTCCGAGGCCTGGCACCACGCGGGCGACGCCGCCCTGGGGATGACCCGCAACCATGCCGGGCTCGTGGCCTCGACGCCGCAGACCTGGCAGGGGCTCTCGGGTGACTCGTTCCGTGGCGCGATGACCACGATCGCCGCAGCGACCTACGGCCTGAGCGCGGCCTACTCCTACGCGGGCGACCTGGTGAAGACGCTCTCGACCGTCACCAAGCTGGCCTGCGTCGGCATCGGCAGCCTGCTCAAGATGATCGCCGACAAGCTGCTCAAGATGGCGGCGGAGGCGGCGACTCCCCTGATCGGCTGGGCGATCGGCGCGTTCACGGCCTACAGCGACATCCAGGACATCATCAAGTGGGTACGCCGCGTCAACACGCTGATCGAGACGATCTCGTCGGCGATCCAGGACTTCGCCGAGGCCAAGACCTCGATCCTGGCCAAGTACCAGATCATCGAGGACCTCGCCCAGGGTGCGGCCACCACCGCGGCGGCCTAGTCCCACATGAGCTCACGCGAGGAGGAGCTGCTCCGCCGGGTCGAGGCGGTCGTCGCCGAGACCCAGCAGGATGCCGCGCGGGTCGCGCGCGAGGACGCGGCCCTCGAAGCTGCGCGCGCGTCCGCGGCCCGCCGGGGTGAGCTGGGCCGCGACTGGCAGGAGGTGCAGGCGCGCATCGACGCCGGCCGGACCACGCTGGCAGCGGTGTTCGGTGGGTCCGACCAGTCGCCGGCCGCCGTACGGCTGAGGGAACGGTCGCAGGCCACGCTCCAGGCCATGGAGCTGCCCGACGACCTGGCCGACCAGGTCGAGGCGCTGCGCGGGGAGCTGCCGTGACCAGTACGCCGATCGAGGTCCCGGACTGGCTGGAGGCGAAGTCCTTCAGCCCCTGGATGACCGCGTCGGTCGGGCTGCCGGTGCCCGAGGCGCTCTCCCTAGTGGCCGCTGCGCTGGGCGAGCACGGCTACAAGGTCAAGGAGCGGACCGACGCGGGGTTCCGCGCGTCGTGGGTCGACAGGTGGGTGCTCTTCGGGATCGCTGCGGCCACCGACATCGACGTCAAGCGAACCCGCCTGGCAGTGAGCGCGGTCCCCGCCGGCTCCGGCTCCACGCTGTCGATCGTCGTCGAGAAGGGCGGCGAGCACCGGACCGGCCGCCGCAAGGGGCGCGAGGCACTCACCGACGCGTTCCAGCGCGCGCAGCGGCGCGGCGTCGCGGTCTCGACCACGCCCTGGGCCTCGGGCAGCATGAGGTCATGAGCTCCTCACCCTTCGACGACGCCGACGAAGCCGACGTCGCCGAGCAGCAGCGCTCGGCCACCAACCTCGACGACGACGCGCCCCCCACGCCGCCAACCGTCTCCCCCGACCAGGCCGACGAGGCCGACGCCCTCGAGCAGGGCGCCGAGGTCGGGGAGGACGACGACGACTACGACCGCTGACGGACCGGTCCGTCGCGAACGGCAGAGTGGGCGCGTGATCGAGCTGCGCAGCGACAACGCGGCGGGCGTCGCGCCGGAGATCCTGGCCGCCGTCCAGGCGGCCAACACGGGTTCGGCCCTGGCCTACGGCGGAGACGACCTGACCGCCCACCTCCAGGACGTCGTCCGGACGGTGTTCGAGCATCCGACCGCTCGGGTCTTCCCGGTGACCAGCGGGACGGCTGCGAACTCGCTCGCCCTTTCGGCAGCCACGCCCCCCTGGGGAGCGGTGCTGTGTCACCCGTCCGCGCACATCATCGGTGCGGAGGGCGGCGCCACGTCCTTGTTCAGTGGCGGCGCGGTGATGCACGGCGTGGACGGTGCTCACGCGCTGATCGAGCCGGCACGGCTGCGGAGGACGCTCGACGACGTCCGGTGGGGCGACCCGCACGAGAGCCAGCCCAGCGTGCTGTCGCTGACCGTTCCGAGCGACCACGGCACGGTCTACCAGCCCGACGAGATCAGGGAGCTCATCTCGATCGCGCGGGAGCTCGGGCTGCGCGCCCACGTCGACGGTGCGCGTCTCGCCAACGCCGTGGCCGCCCTGGGGTGCGCGCCGGCCGACGTGACCTGGCGGGCGGGGGTCGACGTGCTGTCGCTCGGCGCCACCAAGAACGGTGCCCTGAGTGCGGAGGCGATCGTCGCCTTCGACGACCGGATCGCCGACGAGCTGGTCTACCGGACCAAGCGGTCCGGTCACGTCACGAGCAAGATGCGCTTCCAGTCCGCCCAGCTGGTGGCGTACCTCACCGACGGCCTGTGGCTGCGCCTGGCGACGCACGCCAACCGGCGGATGGCCGACCTGGTCGCAGAGCTGGAGTCGTTGTCGTCCTCCGGTGTGCGGCTCCAGGAGCGCGCCGACGTCAACATGGCCTTCGTCGAGCTGCCGGCACCGGCGATAGACGCGGCGGCCGAGGCGGGCCTGCTGTTCTACCGGATGGGTCCGACCAGCGTGCGCCTCGTGACCAGCTGGCGGACCACGGCCGAGGACGTCGTGGAGGCTGGCGCCCGGCTCCGCGAAGCGGTGTTGACCGAGGTTCGCTGAGCCGCACGGCCCCGTGGCCGTGGGTCGGGCGTCAGCTCGGCCGCCCTGCTGGCGACGCGTGCGATTTCGGGGCAGACTCGAGCTGTCTCCCAGAGGCCGGTCACGAAGGCGCTGCTGCGGCCCAGGGTGACCTTGGGAGGTGCGCGTTGACTGACACCGGGTCTCTGCGCGAGCTTCACGACGCCTACGTGTGGCAGGTCAACGCGGCGGTCGGCGAGGACCGGATGGACCTCGTCTGGCGGCTCGCGGACGAGTACACGGACCGGGCGCTGGCGTTGATGACGGCGCTACAGCCTTCGGCGTGCGGACGAGCGGACTGTGTGATGTGCGCTCGATCGAGCTCGACCCGTACCCTGCGGGGTCGCCGTGGCTGGTTGAGGTGGCCCCGCCGTCGTCACGCCGCCTGAGCACACTTTGCCGACGGCCCCGGCCGCCTGTGCCACGCTCGGGGCGTGGAGCCGATCGACGAGCACTTCGTGCGGGCGGTGGAGGCGATGCGTACGCCGGACCGGCCGGCGGTGGGCCCGGCGCGCTTTCAGCTCGAGGCGCTGTTCGTGGCGCAGGCCGAGAGCCGGCACCTGGACTTCGCCGCGCGGTACCTGCAGCAGCAAGGCGCCGGCTTCTACACCATCGGGTCGGCCGGCCACGAGTCGAACGCCGCGCTCGGGCTGCTGTCGCCGAGCACCGACCCGGCGCTGCTGCACTACCGCTCCGGAGGCTTCTTCGCTGCCCGGGCCCACCTCGACGGGTCCGTCGACCCGGTGCGGGAGACGCTGCGCAGCCTCACCGGCTCGGCGTCGGACCCGATCTCGGGCGGCCGGCACAAGGTCTTCGGGCATGCCGGGCTGCACGTGATCCCGCAGACCTCGACGATCGCGTCGCACCTGCCCCGCGCGGTGGGGCTCGGCTTCGCACTCGGGCTCGCGAGGCGGCTCGGCCGGGAGACGCCGTGGCCGGACGACGCGGTGGTGCTGTGCAGCTTCGGCGACGCGTCGGTCAACCACTCGACGGCGACGGGCGCGCTCAACGCGGCGGCCTACCTCACCTACGTGCACCGGGACTGCCCGGTCCTGTTCGTGTGCGAGGACAACGGGCTCGGCATCAGCACCCGTACGCCGAAGGGCTGGGTGGCCGCGGCGCTGAGAGGGCGCGGCCTGCCCTACTTCCACGCCCCCGGGCACCTCCCGGCGGAGCTCCTGGGCGCGACGGAGGACGCCCTGGCCGCCGTACGGACCGGTCGCCGCCCGGCGGTGCTGCACCTGAGCACGGTCCGGTTCATGGGCCATGCCGGCTCGGACGTCGAGATCGCCTACCGCTCGCCGGCCGCGATCCAGGCCGACCACGCCCGCGACCCGCTGCTCGGCACCGCGCGCGCCCTGGTCGGGGGCGGCCACTGGACCCCGGTGCACGTGCTCGAACGCTACGAGCAGCTCCGCCAGTCCGTCCGGAGGGCCGCGGCCGAGGTGGCTGCCGAGCGCCGGCTCGAGACCCGCGACGAGGTGATGGCGCCACTGGTCGTGCGCACGCCGCGGCACCGTCCGCCGGCACCCACCGCCGAGCCCGGGCCGCAGGTCACCCTGGCGCAGGCGATCAACGCGACCCTGGCCCAGGAGCTGGACGACCACGACGACGTGCTCGTGTTCGGCGAGGACGTGGCGGCCAAGGGCGGGGTCTACGGCGTGACGCGCGGACTGCAGACCCGGTTCGGCGCCACGCGGGTCTTCGACACGTTGCTCGACGAGCAGACCGTCCTGGGCACCGCGCTCGGCGCCGGCCTGGCCGGCTTCCTGCCCGTGCCCGAGATCCAGTACCTCGCCTACCTGCACAACGCCGAGGACCAGCTGCGCGGCGAGGCGGCCTCGCTGCGCTTCTTCTCGGCCGGGCAGTACGCCAACGGGATGGTGCTGCGGCTGCCGGGGCTGGCCTACCAGAAGGGCTTCGGCGGCCACTTCCACAACGACAACTCACTGGCCGTGCTGCGCGACATCCCCGGCGTCGTGGTGGCGGTCGCCAGCCACCCGCAGACCGCGCCCGCGCTCCTGCGGTGCTGCCTCGACCTGGCTCGCGACGAGGGCCGGGTCTGCGTGTTCGTCGAGCCGATCGCGCGCTACCACACCAAGGACCTGTTCGCCGGCGACGCCGGCTGGCTGGCGCCGTACCACGCCTCGTCCCGGACCGCGCTCGGTGACGTCGTGGTCAACGGCAGCGGGCGGGACCTCCTGATCGTGACCTTCGGCAACGGCGTGTACATGGGGCTGCGGGTGGCCGCCACGTTGCGCGCCGAGGGGTTCGGCTGCACGGTGCTGGACCTCGCGTGGGTGGCGCCGCTGCCCGTGGACGGCCTCCTGTGGGCGGCGCAGGGGGTCGCGGCGCTGCTCGTGGTGGACGAGACGCGGACCAGCGGCGGCGTCTCCGAGGGGGTGGTCACCGCCCTCGCCGAAGCCGGGTTCGACGCGCCGGTCGCCCGGGTCACGAGCGCCGACTCCTACGTCCCGCTCGGCCCGGCCGCCGACGCCGTGCTGCTGCAGGAGGCCGAGATCCTGGCCGCCGCCCACCGGCTGCTCCGCCGATGAGTCAGCCGATGAGTCAGCCGATGAGTCAGCCGATGAGTCAGACGGTGAAGTCCACGCCCTGCGCGAGTGGCAGCTCGCCGGAGAAGTTCACGGTGTTGGTGGCCCGCCGCATGTAGGCGCGCCAGGCGTCCGAGCCCGACTCGCGGCCGCCGCCGGTCTCCTTCTCGCCACCGAAGGCCCCGCCGATCTCGGCGCCCGAGGTGCCGATGTTGACGTTGACGATGCCGCAGTCGGAACCCTCGGCGGACAGGAACCGCTCCGCCTCGGCCTGGTCGTTGGTGAACACGCTCGACGAGAGCCCGTGGGGGACCGCGTTGTTGAGGGCGACCGCCTCCTCGAAGTCGTCGTAGGGCAGGACGTAGAGCAGCGGCGCGAACGTCTCCTGCTGCACGACCGACGACTGTGTCTCGACGCGCACGATCGCCGGCTGCACGTAGTAGGCGTTCGGCGCCTCCTCCTCCAGCACCCGCGAGCCGCCGGTCACGACCTTGCCGCCCTCGTCGGTCGCCCGGCCGACGGCGGTCTGCATGCCGTCGTACGCCCTGCCGTGGATGAGCGGGCCGACCAGGGTGCCGTCGGCCGTCGGGTCGCCGATCGGGAGCCGTTCGTAGGCCGACGCGAGCCGGTCGGTGAGCTCGTCGACGACCGACCGGTGCGCGATCACCCGGCGCATCGTGGTGCAGCGCTGGCCGGCCGTGCCCGCGGCGGCGAAGACGATGCCGCGCACGGTGAGGTCGAGGTCCGCACTGCCGCTGACCACGGCGGCGTTGTTGCCGCCGAGCTCGAGGAGGGTGCGGCCGAACCGCTCCGCGACGCGCGGTCCGACGGCCTGTCCCATCCGGGTCGACCCGGTGGCGCTGAGCAGCGCGACGCCGGGGTGCTCGACCAGTGCCTGGCCGACGTCGGCGCCGCCGATGAGCACCTGGGAGACGTCGGCCGGCGCCCCGACGTCCGCGAGTGCCTGCTGGAGGGTCGCGGCGCAGGCCAGGGACGTGAGCGGGGTCAGCTCGGAGGGCTTCCAGACCACGGGGTCGCCGCAGACCAGGGCGACGGCGGTGTTCCAGGACCACACCGCGGCGGGGAAGTTGAAGGCGCTGATCACGCCCACCACACCGAGCGGGTGCCAGGTCTCCATCAGCCGGTGGCCGGGGCGCTCGGACGGCATGGTCCGGCCGTACAGCTGGCGGGACAGCCCGACCGCGAAGTCGCAGATGTCGACCATCTCCTGGATCTCGCCGCGGGCCTCGGAGGTGATCTTCCCGACCTCCAGGCTGACCAGCGTCGCGAGGTCGTCCTTGTGCTCGGTCAGCAGCTCGGCCCAGCCGCTTCACGAGCGCACCACGTGTCGGTGCGGGGACCTTGCGCCACTCCCGGAAGGCGGCCTGCGCACGCTGGACCGCGGCGTCGACCGCGGCGGCGTCCGCGTGGGGCAGGGAGCTCAGGACCTCGCCGTTGACCGGCGAGGGCTGCTCGTGGTCACCGCTGGGCAGCTCGGCCCCGACCCGGGTCAGGGCCTCGTGGGCGAGGGTGGCGAGCTGGTCGCGCGTGGGGATCGGCACGACTCTGTCCTACACGATGTTGCGCTCGGGGCGCGCCCCGCTGCCCCCGAACCGGCTCAGGTCGAGCGCGCTGACGTCGACCACCGGGCGGCGGCCGTGATAGAGGTCCCGCACCACCTCGCCCACCGCTGGACCCATCAGGAAGCCGTGGCCGGAGAAGCCGGTGGCGTAGAGGAACCGCTCCACCCCCTCGACCTCGCCGATCAGTGCGTTGTGGTCGGGTGTGTTCTCGTAGAGGCCGGACCAGCCGCTCGCGATGCCCACCTCGCTCAGCTCGGGCACCCGGCGCTCGACCGCGGCCGGGATCAGGTCCGGGTCGGACATCCCCATCAGCAGCCCCGACCCCTCGGCGTGGAAGTAGAAGCTCGTCGCGAACTCGATCGTGAACGGCGTCCTCGGGTCGAGCCCCGGAACCGGCTCGGTCACCACGATGTCCCGGCGCTCTGGCGTCACCGGCAGGTCGATCCCCACCATCTGGCCGACCGCGCGCGACCAGGCCCCGGCTGCGCAGACCACGACCTCGGTCCGGATCGGGCCACGGTCGGTCAGCACCGCCGTGATCCTCCTGCCGTCACGGTCGATGCCTTCGACCGACGTACGCCGGAGGATCGTCGCGCCCGCCGCCCGGGCCGCCGTGGCGTAGCCGAGCACCACGGACTCAGGAGTGCAGTGCCCGTCGGTGGGCGAGTAGGCCGCGGCCAGCAGCCCGTCGGTGGAGACGAGCGGTGACAGCTGCTTCGCCTCGGCCACCTCGAGCAGCCGGCTGGGGACGCCGAGCTCGTTCTGCAGGGCGACGCTCCTCTCGAAGAGCGTGACGTGCTCAGGTCGGTCGAGCAGGAACAGGTAGCCGACCTGGTGCAGGTCGATCTCCTGCCCGAAGTCGTCGCGGAACGTCTCGAAGGTCCGCAGGCTGCGTAGCCCCAGCTCGATGTTCACCGCGTCGGAGAACTGTGCCCTGACCCCGCCCGCGGCCTTGCTGGTCGAGCCGGACCCGAGCTCGTCCCTCTCGACCAGCACCACGTCGCGGACCCCGGACCTCGCGAGGTGGTACGCCGCGCTGAGGCCGATCACGCCGCCGCCCACCACCACCACGGAGGCGTGGTCGGGGTGGGCAGCGGGCACGTGGCCGATCCTCGCGCACCGCAGCTAGGCGGAGAAGTTCCCGAGGAACTGACCCAGCGACGGCCGGCCGAGGTGACCCGCCTCCTGCATGATCCCGGGGGTCTCCGGGTCCGTGGCGAAGGCCGTCCAGCCCGCCTCGTCCCAGTCGAAGACCGCCCAGACCCGGTCCTCCTCGATCGGGTCCCGGTAGACCGAGGAGCCCTTCGACCCGTGCGACCCACGCTTGTCCGCGCCCGCCGCGCCGTAGACCTCCAGGAAGTGGTCCAGGTCCTTCACCTTCGTCGTGGCCAAGATCATCGTTCTCTCCCTCTCTCGCCAGCACGGTGTCGGCTGGATGAGAAGGAACACTCCACCGATGTGGCGCCGGCCACATGAGGAGATCTCCTCATTCCGGGTCCCTGTTGCAGGTCCCTACTCCAGGTCCTCGGTCCTGGTCTCCACGCCATGGTCGAACGCCCAGCGGGTGGCCGCCGCCCGGTTGGTGACGCCGAGCTTGGTGTAGATGTGCTGGATGTGGTTGTCGGCCGTCTTGGCCGAGATGAACAGCTGCTCGGAGATCCCGCGCGTGGTCGCCCCGTCGGCGATCAGCCGTAGCACCTGCATCTCCCTGGCGGTCAGCCCGGCCAGCGCACCCTGCTGACCGGCGACGGCGAGTGCGTTGCGGGCCACGTCGATCTGGTGGAGCGCGTAGGCGGCCGCGTCGTGGAGGTCCATGGTCGCGCCGGTGGCGGTCCACCGGTCCGGCTGCTCGTCCCCCAGCGTGTCCCGGAGCCGCCGGCCGAGGTCGGCCAGCGCGGGGACGTGGTGGAGGCTGCCCGGCTGGTTGGCCATGGCGCCGAGCAGGGTGCCGGCCACCGCCGGGCGGTCAAGGCGCTCGAACAGGGCGGGCAGGCTGGCCAGGGTGATCGTCAGCTGGGCCACGGCACCGGCGCGCAGGAACGCCTCGACCGATGCTCCGAACAGCGTCAGGGCCGCCTCGAGCTGTCCGTCCGTGGTGTGCAGGAGCGCGGCGTCGCGGGCCATGAACCCCTCGAAGAACCGGACGTCGTGCTCGGCGATGTAGGCCACGGCCCGGTCCCAGGTCTCCAGCGCCCGCTGCGGGTCGGCCTTCGACCAGGCCAGCCCGACGATCCACGACGTGTAGGCCACCCAGTAGGGGTTGTCGAGCGCTCGGGCGGCGTCGACCGCCGCGTCGGTGAGGGCCAGCGCCTCCTCGACCCGACCGGCGGACTGCAGCCCGTCGACGTACGCAGCGATCCCGTAGGCGCGACCGGAGCCGGGCAGCGCCGCGACCTCGCGGGTCAGCTCGATGTAGCGATCCAGGTTCCCGCAGTAGACCTGCCCGAGCGCCTCGATGAAGGTGGCATAGCCGGGCTCGCAGGACTCGTAACCCGGTAACGCCTCCAGCTCGGTCGCACGATGGGCGTTGGCGGTCGCGACCACGGCCCGGCCGACGAAGCACGCGTAGCCGGCCGCGGCGTAGAGGCGGGGCAGCCGGCGTACGTCGGCGCGGGCCGCCTCCTCGAGCAGCCCCTCTGCCCACCCGATCGTCTCGAACAGCTCGACCGAGAACCCCATCAGGGCAGCGTGCGCCGCGATGTCCGTCGCCACCTCGACCTGGCCACGGTCACTGCTCCATCGGTAGCCGGTCCGCAGGTTGGCCAGGTCGGCCCGGACCCAGTCGACCTCGTCGCGCCATCCGGGGCCGTTCCAGCGCTCCCAGCGCGCCGCGGCCTCGCTCCCGAAGTACGCCGCGTGCCGGTCGCGCACCGCCTCCTGCTCGCTCCGCTCCGCGAGCTGCTCGTGGACGTAGGTCCGGATGGTCTCGAACATGGCGTACCGGGTCCGCGCGAGGCCGTGGTGGGCGACGACCAGCGACTTGCGCACCAGCGAGTCGAGGAGCAGCAGGGTCTCCACGTCGTCGCTCGTCCCGGTCACGGCGCACAGCGCCTCGAGGTCGAAGCCGCCGGCGAACACCGACGCCGACCGCAGCAGCTCCCGCTCGCCGTCGGCCAGGAGGTCGTAGGACCACGCGACCGTGCTGCGCAGGGTCGACTGGCGATCCGGTCCGTGCTCCGGTCCGGTCAGCAGCCGGAACCGGTCGGCCAGCCGGTCCCGGACCTCGGCCGCGCTCATCGCGGCCATCCGCGCCGCGGCCAGCTCGATGCCCAGCGGCAGCCCGTCGAGCGTCTCGCAGATCTCGATCACCGCCGAAGCGGTCGGCTCGTCGAAGATGCCGAAGCCGGGCCGGGCGGTGCCGGCCCGCTCCACGAACAGCGTCACCGCGGCGGAGGTCACGCCGCCGTCGAGCGCCAGCGGTGACACCGAGACCAGCGCCTCACCGGCCACCAGCAGGTGTTCTCGCGACGTCGCCGCGATCCTCGGCACCTCGGAGCGGGCGATGATCCGTGTGATGGCCGCGGCGGCCGCGGCGAGGACGTGCTCGCAGTTGTCGATCACGATGAGCAGGCGCCGACCGGTCACCGCTTCCGCCACCGCGTCGATGACAGGGGCGTCGCCCTGCGGGGTGACGCCGAGGGCGTTGGCGATCGCATCCGGCACGGCGTCGGCGTCGGTGACCGGCGCCAGCTCGACCAGCCACACCCCGTCCGGGAACTCGTCCGCCAGCTCCGCCGCCACGGCCACGGCCAGCCGGGTCTTGCCCACCCCGCCGACGCCACTGAGCGTCACGAGCTGGTGGGTGCGGACCAGGGCCGCGATCTCCGGAAGAGCGCCGGCCCGTCCGATCAAGGGCGTGGCGGACCTCGGCAGGTTGCCTCGCGCTACCCCCCGGCTCACGTGGGTAGTCTGGGCCCCCGGCCGGACGGAGGGCGAGATGGACGACCTGACGCTGCTGAGCCAGGCGGAGTACGAGCTGGGCCGGGTCGTGGCCGAGATCGCGGCCGGCGAGATGGACGTGGTCAGCAACTGCCCGCCGTGGACCGTCCGCCGCCTGGCCAGCCACGCGCTGAAGAACCAGCTCTTCTGGGCCGGTCTCGTGACGGGTCACGACCTCATGCCCCAGGACGAGGCGATGGCGGCGGTCCCCTACGAGGGGGAGCTGGCGCTGATCGCCGGCGAGGTCACCGAGCGCGTGGTGGAGCTGTGGCACACCGACGGGGTGATGACCACGTCCCACGTCACGCCGTTCGGCGAGCTGCCCGGCGCCGTCGTCGTCAACTTCGCGCTCATCGACGCGGCCGCCCACGCCTGGGACGTCTCCGCGAGCGTGGGCCGCGCGATCGAGTTCCCACCCGCATGGATCCCCGGGATGACCGGCGTCGTGGAGCTGACCTGCACCGAGCACACGGTCGAGATGGGGCTGGTCAAGCCGCCCGTCACTCCACCGGCGGACGCCACAGACACCCAGCGGCTGATGGCCGCGGCGGGTCGCCCGATCCCGGTCTGACCCGCAGCTTCGTCAGGGTTCGACCACGGCCTCGAGCGCGGTCACCAGCTGCCGGCGAGCGGTGGCGGACAGGGGTGCGAGCAGGGCGTCCTGCGCCGCCCCGACCCGTCGCTCCAGCCGGGCCAGCTCGCGCCGGCCGCGGGCGGTCAGCCGGAGCACGTTGCGCCGCCGGTCGGCCGGGTCGCGGGTCCGGGCCAGCGAACCCCGCTCCTCGAGCTCGCCGACCACCGTGTGGACGTCGCTGACGTCAAGGCCGAGCCTGCGGCCCAGGGCGGCCTGGCTCAGCCCGTCCTCCTCGGCCACCGCGAGCAGTGCCGTGAAGTGATGCTTGCGCAGCCCGACCTCGGCCAGGGACGCGGCCACCAGCCGGTCCCCGGCCAGCGCGGCCCGGCTGAGCAGCCAGCTCGGCATCGTGCGCAGCCGCTGCGGCGGCTGGTACTCGCTCGTGTCCACGCACCACAACCTAGCGGCGGATCATTGACTTCACCAATGATCGCGTTATTGTTGGTCATGCCAATGATTGGTATCACCAACGAAAGGGATCGCCATGAGCACCTACCTCACCGGCCGCGACATCGGGCAGACCGAGCGCGCCATGCAACAGCTGCTGACCACCGTGCTGGCGAGCACGCCACTGCCGTCGACCGAGCACTGGGTCGCGCTCACCGTGGTCACCAACGCGCCCATTGCCCCGGACACCACTCGGCTGGCGGCCGCGCTCCGGTCCCCGGAGCCGAGCGTCGCCCCGGTCGTGTCCGACCTGGAGACGCTCGGCCTGGCCGCGCTACGCGACGGATGGATGCCGACTGCGGCCGGGCGCATCCTGTTCGAGCAGGTCTCCGCCCGGATCCAGGAGCTCACTGCCCAGCTCTCCGACGGGCTCGACCCCGTCGACGTCGACACCGCTCGCCGGGTGCTGGCCACGATCACCGAGCGGGCGAGCGCCCTGGCCGTCCAGGGCGTGTCCTAATGTCCTAGGAGTCGAAGCCGAGTCCCATCCGGTCGAGGGCACGCAGCCACAGGTTCCGCTTGCCGGTCCGGTCGTGGCGGGCCAGCGACCGCGTGGTCAGCTTGATGCCGGCCCAGGCGAACGGCTCGGGCGGGAACGGCACCGGCCTCTCCCGCACCATCCGCAGCCGGGTCCGCTCGGTCTGGAGCCCGCCGAGCAGGTCGAGCACCACGTCGGCGGCGAACCGCGAGGCCCCGACCCCGAGGCCGGTGAAGCCCGCGGCGTACGCCGCCCGGCCGGCGTACGCCGTCCCGTAGAACGCGCAGAAGCGGGTGCAGGTGTCGATCACGCCGGACCAGCGGTGCGTGAAGCGGATGCCCTCCAGCTGCGGGAAGGTCTCGGCGAAGTTGCGCGCCAGCACCCCGAACGTCTCGGCGCGGTCGTCGTGGCCGGGCGCGATCGACCGGCCGAAGTGGTAGACCGCGTCGTAGCCTCCCCAGAGGATCCGCCGGTCGGGGGTGAGCCGGTAGTAGTGGAACTGGTTGCCCGAGTCGGCCACGCCGATGCCCGGGTCCCACCGGAGCTCGGCGAGCTGGCCGTCGGTGAGCGGCTCGGTGGCCAGCACGTAGTCGTAGACCGGCACCAGCCGCCGCGCGGTCCTCCGCAGCGGGCCCGGGAAGACGTTCGTGGCCAGCACCACCTGCCGGGCCCGCACCACCCCACCGGTGGTCGTGGCCTCGAGGCCCTGCGCCGCCTTGGTCAGGGACCGCAGCCGGGTCCCCTCCGCGATGCGTACGCCGAGCCGCTCGGCCGCGTCGGCCAGCCCCCAGGCCAGCCGGGCCGGGTCGACCATCGCCGCCTCGTCGGCGTCGAGCCGGCCGGCGAGGTACGTCGGCGAGGACACGAGCGCTCGCACCGCCTCTGCGTCCAGGAAGCCCGGTCGGTCGGGCTCCAGCCACTCGACCTCGTGCGGCCGGGTGGCCACGGTCAGCTGGCCGCCGCGCGCCCAGCCGCAGTCGACGTCGTACTTCGACAGCGTCTGCTCGATCTCATCGAGGTTGCGCAGCCCGAGCCGCTCGAGCTCGTCGTACTCCTCGGGCCACCGGGCCCGCCCGTTCGCCTCGCCGTGGGTGAGGCTGGCCTCGCAGAACCCGCCGTTGCGGCCGGTGGCGTGCTCGGCGATCCGGTCGGCCTCGACGAGCAGGACCCGGCGACCGGGCTCGCGCTCGACCGCCCGCAGCGCGGTCCACAGCCCGGTGAAGCCGCCGCCGACGACGAGCAGGTCGCTCTCCTGGGGACCGTGGAGCATCGGACGCGGTGCCGGACGCCCCGGGTTGTCCAGCCAGAGCGGCTGCAGCCGCGAACGCGAGAGCGCGGCGGAGTCCACACGGACCACCCAATGGCATGGGCGGTGGGGTCAGCAAGCAGCCAGGGCGTCGACGACGAGTTCGGCCACCCGCGCAGGGACCTCGTTGGGCAGGAAGAGCACTTCGCCGGGGATGGTCACGACCTCGACGTGTGGGCACCTGTCGAGTGTCGAGCGCTCGTGCGCGGTGAGTCCGCCATCGCCCTTCTCCGCGTGCACGACCCAGATGGAGGACGTCGTGTCGCACAGCCGCCGCGCTGGATCCGCGTCGCGCGTGAGGTAGCGCAGGTACTCGTGCAGCCCTCGCCGCATGTCGACGGCCCGGTTCCGCCCGAAGTCCGCACGCAGCTCGGCCTGCCGCTCGGGCGGCACCGGGATCCGCTTCACCATCGATGCGGCGCCTCGTTTCAGGACGGCGGCAGGCAGCGGGCCGAGCACCGATCCCAGCCGGATGACAGCCCGGAAGAACGCGGGCTCGTCCGTTGGCGAGAGGCTGATCCCGAGCAGTACCGCGGGTCCTTTGAAGCCGCCGGACAACAGCATCTCCTGGGCCACGGTGGCGCCCATGCTGAACCCCACGACGACGTCGACGCCGAGCTGCGAGGCCAGGTCCGACGCCAACGCGGCGTACGCCTCGTTGCTGAAGTCGGACGGCGCGGGCGCCCCTGCGTGCCCGGGCATGGTCACCGCGACCAGGTGCACGCCTGTCAGCGCGGGCTGCGCCATCACCTCGGCCCACGATCGGGCGCTGCACATGCCCCCCGGCAGCATCAGCACAGTGCGCGCAGCATCGGCCGGCCCCGACTCGACCATTTCCCAGTCGATGCTCATGGCTGCTCCTCGCCCTCGGTGAGGCCCTCACCGTAGGAACAACGCGAGCCGGGCACATGAGGCGAATGCCCCATGTATCCGCGTCAACGGACCTGGTCCACCTGGTCCATGACGTACTCGGCGATGGCGAACGACGACGTCGCGGCCGGCGACGGAGCGTTGCGGACGTTGGTCACGCCGTCCGTGTGGGTGATGCGGAAGTCGTCGACCAGCGAGCCGTCCCGCTCGACCGCCTGGGCGCGGACGCCGGACCGGGCGCGCACGACGTCCGCCACGTCGATGTCAGGCACGTAGCGTTGCGCGAACTTCATGTAGGCGCGTTTGGAGACCGTGCCGCGGACCTCGGTCACCCCCGTGCGCCAGTGCTGGCGGGCCATCTTCCAGAAGCCGGGCCAGCTCACGATGTCGCGCACGTCCTGGGCCTTCACGGCGGAGCGTCGATAGCCCTCGCGCCCGAGGGCGAGGACGGCGTTCGGCCCGACCTCGAGCTCTCCGCTGACCCGCCGGGTGTAGTGCACGCCCAGGAACGGGTAGCGCGGGTCTGGGACCGGGTAGACCATGCCGCGCACGAACTCGCGCTTGGCCGCGGAGACCGTCATGTACTCGCCGCGGAACGGGACGATCCGCGGCCCTTCCTTCCTGTCGCCGCCGGCCAGCCGGTCCGACTGGAGCCCGGCGCAGACCACCAGCCGGTCGACCGTCTCCCGGCCTCGAGCCGTGGTCACCACGACGCCCCCGACGCTCCGCTCGATCCCGGTCACCTCGGTCGACAGCCGGACCTCTCCGCCGGCCGCCTCGATCTCCTGCGCGACGGTGCGGGCGATGGCCACGAAGTCGGTGATCGCGGTCTCCGGCGAGTGCAGCGCGACCAGCCCGGTCGCGTGCGGCTCGATCTCCCGGATCTCGGCGGCGTCGATGCGACGCAGCCCCGGCACGCCGTTCGCGGTGGCCGTCTGCTCGAGCGCGTCGAACCGGCCCAGCTCCGCCTCCTCGACGGCCACGACGAGCTTTCCGCACTGCTGGTAAGGCAGCCCGTGCTCGGCGCAGTACTCCCGGATCAGCACCCGGCCCTTCGCACAGAGCTCGGCCTTCAGGCTGCCGGGCTTGTAGTAGAGGCCGGCGTGCACCACCCCGGAGTTGTGACCGGTCTGGTGGACCGCGACCCGGTCCTCCTTCTCGAAAACGAGCACCCGCGTGCCCGGCCGGCGGCGTACCAGCTCGCGGCCCACGGCCAGCCCGAGAATGCCGCCACCGACGATGCCGACGGTGTCCCCGCCCCCGACTGTCACGGGACGAACCTATCCGCGGTCGTGCGTCGACGGTGTACGCCGGGGCGTCAGGGCGTCACCGTAAGCGAGGGATGACCCGTGTCGGCACAGCACTGTTGTCCATCGCATCCGGCCACGCTCCGGCGGGCACGCGCCCAGGAGCATGGGGCTCCGGACCCGTCCGGCCCGGGAACAACTGGAACGGCTGCCGCCGAGCGCGACCGGGTTTCCCGGTCGTCCCGCGCGTCACCCGGTGCCCGACCTCACGCCACCCTGGTGGTCCGGCCGAGCACCTGACCTCAGCGCCGTCGCGCCTCGTTGGCCTCGCGCAGGACGGCGAACGCGTCGGCCACGGGTCCGACATGGCGCAGCTTGTCGGGGTTGAGCACGGTGCGGATCGCCTGGACCTGGCCGTCGAGGAACTCGATCGTCCAGGTGTTGACGACCTTGCCGTCGCGGTCGCGGAAGATCGCGCCCGGCTGGCCGTTCAGCTCATGGCGCTCGACTGTCACGTCGACCTCGGCGAGCAGCGGGTAGACCGTGCCCAGCAGCCGGGTCACGTTGTCAGCCCCGAAGATGCCGTGGCCCCAGAGCGGGGCCTTGCCGCCGGCGTCGCCGACCAGCTGCACGTCGGCCGCCAGGAGCTCGCGCAGCCCGTCGAGGTCACCGTCCCTGAGCGCGTCGAAGAACCGACTGGCCAGGCGGTCCCGCTCCGCCCGGTCGGCCTCGAACCGGGGCCGGCCGGCGGCCATGTGCCGGCGGGCGCGCACCAGGAGCTGACGGCTGGCCTCCTCGGACCGACCGACGGCGGCGGCGACGTCGGCGAAGTCGAAGGCGAACACGTCGCGCAGGACGAACACCGCACGCTCCAGCGGGCTGAGCCGCTCGAGCAGCAGCAGGGACGCCATCGAGAGCGAGTCGGCCAGCTCGGCCGCGCGCTCCGGGTCCTGGTACGGGTCCGAGAGGAGCGGCTCGGGGAACCACTCCCCGACGTACTCCTCGCGACGCACGCGGGCGGAGCGGAGTACGTCGACCGAGATCCGGGTCACGACCGCCGACAGGAACGCCTTGGTCGACCGCGGTTCGGTCTGGGAGGCCTCGAACCGCAGCCAGCTCTCCTGCACCGCATCCTCGGCCTCACTCACGCTGCCGAGAATGCGATAGGCGATCGAGAACAGCAGCGGTCGCAGCTGCTGGAACTCCTCCAGCTTGTTCACCCGAGACCTTCCTTGAAGCCCAGCCGCCACGACGGGTAGCGCAGCTCCCACCCGAGCTCGCGCTTGGCCTTGTCGTTGGAGAAGCCCCGGCCCTCGGTCATCATCGACACCGCCACCTCGCCGGCCAGCAAGCGGGCCAGCCACCTCGGCACCTTGCGGGGCGGTTTCGCACCGGCGCACTCGGCGAGGTAGGGCAGCCACTGGCTGGCCGGGGCCGGCTCGTCGTCGACGACGTTGTAGACGCCCTTCGCCTGCTGCTCGACCGCCAGGACGGTCGCGGTGGCCGCGTCGTCCAGGTGCACCCAGGACGAGTACCCGTTGCTGTCGCCGACCAGCGGGAACTGCCGCTTGCGGATCAGCTCGACCTGGTCGTCGCTGGCCCCGGGACCGTAGAAGCCGCCGTACCGGAGCGCGGCACCGCCGGCGGCGACCACGGCCTCCTCCACGTGCTGGATCGCCCGCATGCCCGGCTCGGCCGCGTCGCCCACGTGCAGGTCGAGCGGATCCTCCTCGGTCTTCACCCAACCGCCCTCGCGGAGCCCGTTCCAGTTGGCGTAGCTCTGTGCGACCACGTGGCCGACGCCCAGCGCCTCGGCCGCGGCGATCAGGTGGTCGGTGCCCTCGGTACGCAGCCGGCTGGTCTGGCCGAACCACCTGTCGAAGTGCTTGAGGTCCGGCTTGCCCGCGTGCTGGGGCGAGATCGCGGTCATCTGGTGGACGATCGCGTCCGGGTGCGCCGCGGCGACCGCCTCCCCCACCGACACGGCGTCCAGCCCGTCCATCACCACGCCGGTCGCGCCCAGCCCCTCCAGCAACGGGATCTTGTCCGGGCTGGTCGTGCTGGCCGTGACCACATGGCCGTTCGCCACCAGCTTCGGGACCAGGAACCGGCCCAGGACTCCACTGCCACCTGCCACGAATACCTTCATGCCTCCCGAGACGAGGTGGACGCCCGGCCCGTGACATCCCGTCAGATCAGTGAACGTCCGCCGTCGATGACCAGGGCCGCCCCGTTGACGTAGCGGGAGGCGTCCGAGGCGAGGAACGCGATCGCGCCGGCGATGTCGTCGGGCTCACCGAGGAAGCCGACCGGGCTGTTCGCGACCAGCTGCCGGTAGCGGTCCTCGTCGGCGAAGCTGCCAGCCGTCATGGCGGTGTGCGTCATGCCCGGAGACACCGCGTTGACGCGGATGCCCGCGCTGCCGAGCTCGACCGCGAGGGTCCTGGTCAGCGACTCCACGGCGGCCTTGCTCGCGGCGTACGCGGCGGCACCGGGCTTGCCGTAGCGGGACAGGTTGCTACCGACGAAGACGATCGAGGAGCCCGGCTGCATGTGCGCGACGGCGGCGCGGGTGAGCGCGTAGGGGGCGCGCACGTTGACCGCGAAGGTGTCGTCGAAGTCGCCCATCGACATGGTGGCGAGGTCGCCGGGCCGGTTGATGCCCGCGTTGTTGACGAGTACGTCGACCCGTCCCCACCGGTCGAGGGCCGCCCGGACGACGGTCTCGCCGGCGTCGTCGGCGGTGACGTCGGCGGCGAGCACATCCGTTGCGTCGACCCCGAGCTGCTGTCGTGCCCGGGCCAGCCGGTCCAAGTCGCGGCCGACCATGAGCACCCGGTCTCCGCGGTCGACGAGCAGTCGCGTCGTGGCTTCGCCGATTCCGGAGCCGGCTCCGGTGATGATCACGACCTTGCTCTTGGTAGCTGTCACGCAGAGCACAAGGCCGTCGAGCCTCGGAGCCATTCCGTGACGCCGGACACGGTCATGACACCGGCGCGTGCGCGCTCCAGGTCTCGCTCAGCACGCTCCGGTGGGTGGGCTGCGCCTTGCGGTGGACCCGCCGGCCCTTGTCGGTGAGGCGGACGAACATGGCCCGCCGGTCGTCGGGGCACATGCTCCGCTCGACCAGCCCGTCCCGCTCGAGCCGAGCCACCGCCCGGGACAGCGCGCTCTGGCTCAGGTGGGTGTCGGTGGCCAGCTCGCTCATGCGGTACTTGCTGCAGTGGGCGTCGACCAGCCGGTCGAGGGTCTCGAACTCGCTGAGCCCGATCTGGTGCTCACCCTCGAGCGCCTTCTCCAGCGCACAGCTGACCGTTGCATGCCGGGCCAGCAGGGCGCGCCACTCGTCCACCAGCTCGGGCGTCCCGTGAGTCGCCGCCATGGGTCGGAGGCTAGCCCGCGCGTAGCATGAATGCAAGGGCATCTAATGCGGTTGCATTGAATGCGTGTGCATGTAATTGTCGTTTGGTGACCTCCTCCACCATCCAGCCCTCGATCTCGGGCACCTGGGGCCCTCGGCTCTGGGCCCTGTTGATCACCCTTTGCATCGTGCTGTTCCTCGACGGGCTCGACGTCTCGATGATCGGTGTCGCCCTGCCGTCGATCGGAGCAGAGCTCGACCTGTCGACGTCCACCCTCCAGTGGGTGGTCAGCGGCTACGTCCTGGGCTACGGCGGCCTCCTGCTGCTCGGCGGACGGACTGCCGATCTGCTCGGCCGCCGCCGGGTCTTCCTCGTCGCCCTCGCCGTGTTCGCCATCGCCTCGCTGACCGGCGGACTCGTGAGCAGCGGCCCGCTCCTCATCCTCACCCGCTTCGTGAAGGGTCTGGCGGCCGCGTTCACGGCCCCGACCGGGCTCTCGATCATCACCACGACCTTCGCCGAGGGGCCGGCCCGCAACAAGGCGCTCTCGATCTACGTGGTGTTCGGCGCCGGTGGCTACTCCTCCGGCCTGGTCTTCGGAGGTCTGATGACCGGCCTCGGCTGGCGGTGGAACTTCCTGCTCCCCGTGCCGATCGCCCTGGCCGCCCTGGCCGCCGCGTTCGTGCTGGTGCCACGCTCCGAGCCCGCCGAGGAAGGCGGCCACGACCTCGTGGGAGCGATGTTCTCGACAGCGGCGATGCTGCTGCTCGTCTACACGATCGTCTCGGCGCCGGCCGTCGGCTGGACGTCGGCCCGGACCCTCGGCTCGTTCGCCGTCGCCGCAGGGCTGTTCGCCGCCTTCGTCGTCGTGGAGAACCGGGTCCGACACCCCCTGATCCGGCTCGGCATCCTGCGCAAGGGCTCGCTGGTCCGAGCCAGCCTGGCCGTCGTCGCGGTGGCCGGCTCCTACTTCAGCTGGCAGTTCATCGTCACCCTCTACCTCCAGGACGAGCTCGGCTGGACGCCCCTGCAGATGGGGCTCGGCCTGCTGCCGGTCGGGCTCATGGTGGCCGGCTCATCGGTCTTCTCCGACAAGCTGGTCGACCGCTTCGGCACCGCGCGCATCATCGCCGTCACCCTGACCGTGATGGCGGTCGGCTACCTGCTCTTCCTCCGGCTGGACACCGCACCGTCGTACCCGACGATGATCCTGCCGGCGGTGCTGCTGATCGGGATCGGCTGGGTCGGCTTCCCCGCGATCAACATCCAGGCGACCAACGGGATCGACGACGACGAGCAGGGCCTGGCGGCGGGTGTGCTGCAGACCTCGATGCAGGTCGGCGCGGCGGTCGTGCTCGCCGTCACCACCGCCCTGATCACCTCAGACGCCGGCGGGACAGCCTCGCCGCAGGCCGCCCTCGCGGCGTACCGGCCCGGCCTGGTGTTCGCCGCGGGCGTGTCCATCGCCGGCGCGCTGGTGGCGGCGTTCGCCCTGATCCCTCGGCGGGCCGACCCGCGGGCCGACGAGCTCGGGCCGGCGGCGGAGCCCGAGCCGGAGTACGTCGCCGGCGCGTGATCCGCCGCCACGACCGACCCGTGCGCGGCTTCACCCGTGCCTTCCCCCGGTCGGCCCACGCCGACGGCAAGACAGTGGACCCAGCGGTCGGGCCAGCCGGGGATCTCGACCGTCGCGCAGGCCAAGGAGCTGTGGCGCGCGCTCGCGGAGGAGACGGTGCGGGGTTGTCGACACGAGCCGACGCCGACCTGCCGTCGCCGACCTTCCTGGAGGGGTTGCTCGCGCCGGAGGACAGGCAGAAGGTGTTGACATGGAGAAACGGCGACTGGGACGCCTTGGGCATCGCAGCTCGGTTCTCATCTATGGGGCGGCGGCCTTGGCCGAGGTGTCACAGGACGTGGCGGATCACTCCGTTGACGAGGCCCTGGCTGCGGGCATCAACCACTTCGACGTGGCGGCCGGCTACGGGGAGGCCGAGCTGCGGCTGGGACCGTGGATGCCGCGGATCCGCGACCGGATCTTCCTGGCGACGAAGACGGGCGAGCGAGACCGGGAGCCGGCCTGGCGGCAGCTGAACGACTCGTTGCGCCGGCTGCAGACCGACCACGTCGACCTGTGGCAGCTCCACGCGATCGGTGACCTGGGCGAGCTCGACGCAGCGACTCGTCCCGACGGCGCGCTCTCGGCCGCCTTGAGGGCGCAGGAGGAGGGCCTGATCGGGGCGATCGGCATCACCGGCCACGGCCACCAGGCCCCGGCAACCCACCTCGAGGCGCTGCGCCGCCATCGGTTCGCGACGGTGCTGACCCCGCTCAACCCCGTGCTGTGGCGCAACGAGTCGTACCGCGCCGACTACGAAGCTCTCGTCGAGGAGGTCCAGCGCCAGGACGCCGGCCTGATGATCATCAAGGCCATCTCACGTCGCAACTGGCCCGACCGTGCGGAGCACTCACACGCCACGTGGTACGAGCCGTACGCCGACCAGGAACGCATCTCCGCGGCGGTTTCGTGGGTTCTGTCCCGCCGGGAGGTGACGGGCATCGCCACCGCCGGAGACGTCGGGCTCCTGGGCATGATGGTTCAGGCCGAGCAGGCTCGGACGTCCGTGAGCGGGGCAGAAGGTCAGCTGGCGGATGACGGCGAGTACGCCTCACCATTCATGGCCATGCCCTTCTGATTGCGCGCGATCCACGACCTGGAAGACGCAGACGCATCGGCGGGCACCGCCGGTCGGAATCGAGCCGACGACCTGCTCACCACGGGTGGTTGGCGGTGGACGCTCCCGATGTGACTCGCTCGTAGCCGCGCCGACGTGACAGTCTCGCGACGACGGTTCCGAGAGCGAGCCCGTCGGGTCTGGAGGAGCACCGGTGTTCTCTCGAGTTGCGATCGTGAACCGCGGCGAGGCGGCGATGCGGCTGATCCACGCCGTCCGCGACCTGAACGCGCAGGGTGGTGGGGCGCCGATCCGCACGATCGCGCTCTACACCGATGAGGAACGTACGGCGATGTTCGCACGGGAGGCCGACGAGGCCTACGCACTCGGTCCCGCCTCGGCCCGCCCCTACATCGACCTGGCCGTCCTCGAGCGGGTTCTGGTCGAGTGCCAGGCGGATGCGGTCTGGGTCGGCTGGGGGTTCGTCGCGGAGGACCCCGCGTTCGCGGACCTGTGCGAGCGCCTCGGCGTGACCTTCATAGGTCCGAGCGCCGACGCGATGCGCCGGCTCGGCGACAAGATCGGCTCCAAGCTCCTGGCCGAGGAGGTGGGGGTGCCGGTGGCACCGTGGAGCCGAGGCGGGGTCGACACGTTGGACGACGCGCTGGCCGCTGCCGAGCGCATCGGCTACCCCCTCATGCTCAAGGCAACTGCTGGCGGGGGTGGCCGGGGCATCCGCAGGGTCGACTCCCCTGCCGAGCTGGAGGACGCCTACCAGCGCACCCGCGACGAGGCTGAGCGCGCCTTCGGCAGCGGCGTGGTCTTCCTCGAGCGCCTGGTCACCGGGGCACGGCACGTCGAGGTCCAGCTGATCGCCGACGCCCATGGCACGGCGTGGGCGGTCGGCGTCCGCGACTGCACCGTGCAGCGGCGCAACCAGAAGGTGATCGAGGAGTCGGCGTCGCCGCTGCTGGACCCGAGCCAGACCGAGGAGCTCAAGGCGTCCGCCGAGCGGCTGGCGATCGCCGTGGGGTACGTCGGCGCCGGGACGGTCGAGTTCCTCTACCACCCGGGTGAGCGGTCCTTGGCGTTCCTCGAGGTCAACACCCGCCTGCAGGTCGAGCACCCGATCACCGAGGTGACGACGGACCTCGACCTGGTCAAGGCGCAGCTGCACGTCGCTGCCGGCGGGCGGCTCGAGGGAGCGAAGCCGCCGGAGAAGGGGCACGCCGTCGAGGCCCGGCTGAACGCCGAGGACCCGGACCGCGACTTCGCCCCGTCACCAGGCCGGATCGCGCTGCTCGAGCTGCCCTCGGGGCCCGGCATCCGCGTCGACACCGGCGTTGGCGAGGGCGACACCATCCCGGCCGACTTCGACTCGATGATCGCCAAGATCATCGCCTACGGCCGCACCCGCGACGAGGCGTTGGCGAGGCTCCGCCGGGCGATGGCTGAGACCACCGTGGTGATCGAGGGCGGCGCCACGAACAAGAGCTTCATCCTCGACCTCCTCGACCAGTCCGAGGTGGTCGACGGGAGGGACGGCTGGGCTGACACGGCCTGGATCGACCGGGCTCGGAGCGAGGGGCGCCTCGTCGCCCACGAGCACTCCGGGATCGCGGTCGTCGCCGCGGGCATCGAGGCCTACGAGGACGAGGAGCGCGTCGAGATCGCTCGGCTGCTCGAGAGTGCCCACGGAGGCCGGCCCCAGGTGCAGCACAAGGTCGGCCGGGCGGTCGACTTCAAGCTGCGCGGCGCGGCGTACAAGGTCACGGTGCTCCGGACCGGCCTGCGCAGGTTCCGAGTCGCCGTCGCCGGCGCGGGCGCCACGCAGGTGGTCGACGTCGACGTCGAGAGGCTCGACGAGTTCCACACCCGGCTCACGGTCGCTGACACCGTTCACCGGGTGGTGACCGCCACCCACGGGCCGGTCCACCTGATCGAGGTCGACGGCGTCGCCCACCGGGTCAGCCGCGACGAGGGAGGCGTGCTGCGCTCGCCGGCCCCGGCCCTGGTCGTGGCCTCCCCCGTGGCCGCGGGCGACCTGGTCGAGGCCGGTGCTCCGGTGCTCGTGCTCGAGAGCATGAAGATGGAGACGGTGCTGCGGTCGCCGTTCGCCGCGCGGGTGCGTGAGCTCCTGGCGGCGACCGGGAGCCAGGTCGAGACCGGCGCCCCGCTGGTCCGCCTCGAGCCCGTCGCCGACGATGCCGACGCCGATGACGACGCCCCGGCGGCCCAGGAGGAGGGCCGAGACCTCGATCTTCCCCAGGCCAGGACCGGCTCGACGGCGCAGCAGCGCGCAGCACGCGGCCGCGAGGACCTCGCCGCGATCCTGATGGGCTTCGACGTCGACCCGAAGACCAACGGCTCGGTCATCGACGACTACCTCCGTGCGCGCGACGAGCTCCTCGCGGCGGGCCATGACGTCGTGACCGAGGAGCTCCAGCTCCTCGAGTGCTTCGCCGACTTCGCCGAGCTGAGCCGCAACCGCCCCGTCGGTGAGGAGCTGCAGACCGAGCTCCGGGTGCACAGCTCGAAGGAGCACTTCCACACCTACCTGCAGAGCCTGGACGTCGACCGCGGCGGGCTCCCGGAGCAGTTCCGCGACCGCCTGGCCAAGGTCCTCGCCCACTACGGCGTGACCGACTGGACCCGGACACCTGAGCTGGAGGAAGCGGTGTTCCGGATCTTCCTGGCGCAGCAGCGGTCGGCCCCCGAGGTACAGATGGCGAGTGAGCTCCTCCAGCGCTGGATCGCCGAGCCAGCTCCGAGGGAGGAGCTCGCGGGCTCGGTGCGCGAGCTCCTCGAGCGGCTCGTCCGGTCCACGCAGCTCCGGTTCCCGGCGGTCGGCGACCTCGCGCGCAGCACCCGCTTCCGCTGGTTCGACCAACCACTGGTCGACGTCGAGCGGGCCAGCGTCCTGGCCGGCGTCCGGGACGAGGTGGCCGCCCTCGCAGCCGATCCCGATGCTCCCGACCGGATCGCACGGCTGGAGGCACTGGCCGCGATCCCGGAGCAGATCGTGCGGTTCCTGGCCGAGCGGCTCGAGACCGGCGTCCCGGAGCACGAGCCGATGCTCGAGGTGCTGGTGCGCCGCCACTACCGCGAGCACGACCTGCACGGCCTGCGGTCCTTCGTGCGCGATGGTCGTACGTTCGCAGTGGCCGACTACGTCCTCGACGACCGTCCCACCCGGGTGGTCTCGACCGAGGGCACCATCGCCGAGCTCGGCGACCCGGACAGCGCGATGATCACGGCAGTCGGGGACGAGATCGCCGCCCGTGCGGCCGGTCACGAGGCGGTGCTCGACCTCTACATCCACTGGCCGGACGTCCCGGAGGCGTCGGAGCGCGCCAGCGAGGAGCTCGCCCGCCTCGTCGGTGCCCTGCCCTTCGCCCACGACGTACGCCGGGTCGCGGTGGCGGTGTGCCCCGGCGAAGGAAGGCCGGTCAACTACTTCACCTACCGCCCCGTCACCGACGACGGGACCGTCGAGGACGACCTGGTCCGCGGCGTGCACCCGATGGTCGGCCGCCGCCTCGATCTGTGGCGGCTGCGTGACTTCCACGTCACCCGCATCGAGGCGCCGGAGGACGTGCTCCTCTACGAGTGCGTGGCCCCGGAGAACCCCGCCGACCGCCGGCTCGTCGCCCTGGCCCAGGTCCGTCAGCTTGCCGTGGTCCGCGACGAGGAGGGCAGGGTCACCGGCCTGCCGCACGCGGAGCGGGCGGTGGAGAACTGTCTGGAGGCGATTCGCCGCGTCCGTGCGTCGCGCGGCGCCGCCGGGAGCAGGCTCGACAGCAACCACGTCTGGGTCCAGGTGTGGCCGATCGTCGAGGCGGATGTCGAGCAGCTGACCTCGCTGCAGGACAAGATCACGCCGCTCACCGACGGAGCCGGCATCGAGGAGGTGCTCGCGCAGGGCCGGGTGATCGGCCCGGACGGCAGCCCGTCCCCCATCGCGATCCGGTTCCACGCCCGCCCCGGCGCCGGCGTCACGTCCTCCATCGAGGGTCGGCCGACCGAACGGCTCAAGCCGCTCGACGAGTACGCCGCAAAGGTCGTCCGCGCCCGCCGCCGCGGCCTCGTCTATCCCTATGAGCTCGCGGGGGTGCTCACGGGCCCCGAGGGCGGCTTCGTCGAGTACGACCTCGACGACACGGGTGCACTGGTGCCCGTCGACCGGTCACCCGGCCAGAACAAGGCCGGCATCCTGGTCGCCGTGGTCACGACCCCGACCATCCTGCACCCGGAGGGCGTGACCCGGGTGGTGCTCTGCGGCGACCCGACGAAGGCCCTGGGCGCCGTCTCGGAGCCTGAGTGCTCGCGGATCATCGCCGCCATCGACCTCGCGGAGCGGCTGCAGGCGCCGGTGGAGTGGTACGCACTCTCTGCGGGCGCCCGGATCTCGATGGACTCCGGAACCGAGAACATGGACTGGGTCGCAGCCGGGCTCAAGCGGATCATCGAGTTCACCCAGTCCGGCGGCGAGATCAACGTCGTCGTCGCGGGCATCAACGTCGGGGCGCAGCCGTACTGGAACGCCGAGGCGACGATGCTCATGCACACCAAGGGCATCCTGGTGATGACGCCGGACAGCGCGATGGTCCTGACCGGCAAGCAGTCGCTGGACTTCTCGGGAGGAGTCTCGGCAGAGGACAACTACGGCATCGGCGGCTACGACCGGGTGATGGGGCCCAACGGGCAGGCCCAGTACTGGGCTCCCGACCTGGCCGGCGCCTTCGGCGTGCTGCTGGCTCACTACGACCACACCTACGTCGTGCCCGGCGAGGCCCGACCGCGCCACGCCCCCACCGCCGACCCGAGCGACCGCGACATCTCGACCTTCCCGCACGACGTGGCGGACAGCGACTTCACCACCGTCGGCGAGATCTTCTCCGCCATCGCGAACCCGGACCGCAAGAAGGCCTTCGACATCCGCACCGTGATGCGCGCTCTGTCGGACCAGGACCACCCGACGCTCGAACGCTGGGCCGGGATGGCCGACGCGGAGACCGCCGTGGTCCTGGACGCCCACCTCGGCGGACACCCCGTGTGCCTGCTCGGCATCGAGTCACGGCCTGTTCCACGACGGGGCTTCCCGCCCACGGACGGGCCGGACACCTACACCGCGGGCACCCTCTTCCCACGATCGTCGAAGAAGGCGGCCCGAGCGATCAACGCCGCCAGCGGCAACCGCCCGCTGGTGGTGCTGGCCAACCTCTCGGGCTTCGACGGCTCGCCGGACTCGATGCGCAACCTGCAGCTGGAGTACGGCGCCGAGATCGGCCGCGCGATCGTCAACTTCGACGGCCCGATCGTCTTCTGCGTCATCTCCCGCTACCACGGCGGCGCGTTCGTGGTCTTCTCCAAGGCCCTGAACCCGAACATGACCGTACTGGCCCTCGAAGGGTCCTACGCGTCGGTCATCGGCGGTGCCCCAGCGGCGGCAGTCGTGTTCGCCGGCGAGGTCGAGAAGCGCACGTCGGCCGACTCCCGCGTCCGAGAGGCCGAGAACCGGATCGCCGACGCCACCGGACCGGACCGCAGCCGCCTGGTCGTCGAGCTCGCCGACCTGCGGGCAGAGGTTCGGCCGGAGAAGATCAGCGAGGTCGCAGCCGAGTTCGACAGCGTGCACGACATCCACCGGGCCGTACGGGTGGGCTCGGTGGACGAGGTGATCTCCGTCGCCCGGCTCCGGCCACGGGTCATCGAGGTGATCGAGCGAGGACTCGACGAGTCCGGAGCGTGAGCGTTCGGAGCTCGATGCACGGCTCTCGCTGCGCGGGGCCCAAGTCAGCCGTCGACCTTGGAGCCGCCTGTCGGAATCGAACCGACGACCTGCTCGTTACGAGTAAGCCGCCCTGGCCATGCCTGAAATGGTCACTGAGCAGCAGAAACGCGCAAACGCCCTACCCACCACTGCCCACCCCAACCCACCAGAACGCGCCCTTTCCCGGGACTTTCCCGGGACGCTCTCGCATCGCGAGACCCAGGTTTGAGGCCGCAACGCCCAGCACCACTACGAGGACCCCGACCAGGCAGTCGAGCACCCAATGGTTGCCGGTGCAGACCACGACGGCTGTCGTCAGGAGAGGGTATGACAGCAGTACGACGCGACCGACATGACCACGCACATGCCGGTACAACGCCCACGCAACCCACACCGCCCAGCCGACGTGCAGCGAGGGCATGGCCGCCAGTTCGTTGGTCAGCCCACCGAGTCCGCTCGGAGCCGAAGCGTGCTCCGTCCACCAGCCCAGGTGCGCGTAGCGGGCCAGGGTGTCGAGGTACGGCTCCCCCATCAGCCGCGGCGGCGCGGTTGGGAACACGCAGTACCCGAGCAGCCCGAGCGTCGATGAGATCACGAGCGGGTTGCGGCACCGGGTATAGCTGGAGCGCTGCCGACAGTAGAGCCAGCCCAACGCCGTTGGGGTGACCACGTAGTGCAGCACCGCGTACCAGTAGTCCATGGGTACGGCGAGCCAAGCCATGTCAGTCACCGCGGCGTTGAGCTGAGACTCGATGTCGATGTGGACCATGCCCTCGACCTCCAGCACCTCGCGGGCTCGCTGTCGTGCGGTGACGACGTTGTGCGCGCCTAACGCGCGGGTCGAGCAGTAGAGGACGTAGAGACTCGCCAGCAACGCGACCTCGCGCAGTTGGCCCACGACTGTGGAGGGCAGCGATCCGGCGGGGGCGTTCTCGACGCCGGGCCGGAGGTCGCGCTCGTGCATCACCGGGGAACGGCGTCGACCGGCGGCACGAGCTCGTCCTGATCCGCCGCTGTCGGCTCCGCCTGCGAGCCGCCCGGGATCAGGAGTCCGAGGAGCAGGGCAGCCACGGACAACAGCGCGGTCGCCAGGTAGAACGCGTCGGCCGCACCCCCCATGAAGGCCTCCCGTGCCGCGTCGCCCAGTCCCTGGCCGGTGTCACCTAGACGCGACGCCATGCCCAGCGCAGCACCCAGCGACTCCTGCGCTCGCTCGACGACGGGGGCGGGAGCAGCGGCCGGCGCTCGGTCGAGCAGCCCGGACCGATACCGCTCGTTGAGCACGCTCCCGAGCACGGCGATCCCGAGGGCTCCCCCGACCTCGCGCGCTGCGTCGTTCACGGCGGAGCCCACGCCCTGCTTGTGCTCGGGAAGAGCGGAGACGATGTCGGTGGTCGCGGGCGAGGTCGCAAGAGCCATGCCGGCCCCGATTGGAACGATGCCTGCCAGGACGACCCAGTACGACGAGTCCGGCCCGAGCCGTGTGAGCACGCCGGTCCCGAGCGCCATGAGGAGCAGCCCGGCGATCGCGAGGGGTCGGCGACTCACCTTCGTCATGAGGTGCGGCACCCGTCGTGAGAGACCACCCAGGACCATGGCCATGGGGACGAGCGCGAGTCCGGCCCGGAGGGGGCTGTAGTCCAGCACCAGCTGGAGGTACTGCACGATCACGAACACGTAGCCGAAGAACACGAAGAACTGCAGGGCGATCGAGAAGACCCCTGTCGAGAAGGCGCGGTTCCGGAACAGTCGCGGGTCCAGCAGCGGTTCGTCGGCGACGAAGCCCCAGGCCACCCACGCGACGAGACCGGCCATCCCGATCCCGAAGGCCGTCAGCGTCACCGGGTCGACCCAGCCCCGTCCAGGTCCTTCGATGGCCCCGAACACGATGCCGGCGAGCGCGACCACCGAGAGCACTCCCCCGATGTAGTCGATCCGGGGTGGCTGCGACGCGCGCGAGTTCGGCACCTTACGGATCGCTGCCAACGCCACGATCGCCGCCATGGCGGCGTTGAACAGGAACACCGACTGCCAGTCCCAGACCTCCAGCAGCACCCCGGAGACGAGTAGACCGAAGACGGCGCCCGCGCCCGCGACGCCGACCCAGGCTCCGACGGCCCGCCCCCGCATGTCAGCCGGGAACGAAGTGGTGATGACCGACAAGGTGGTCGGCATGACCAACGCGGCTCCCACCCCCATCACGCCACGCAGGGCTATCAGCACGTCGGGGTCGCTGGTGAACGACGCCGCGGCGGAACCCAGCGCGAAGACGGCCAGTCCGAGGATGAGCACCGGCTTGCGGCCGTACCTGTCACCGAGCGCGCCGGCCGGGAGCAGCAGACCGGCGAAGACGAGGGCGTACGCGTCCACGATCCACTGCAGCTGGCTGAGGCTCGCGCCGGTGTCGGCGGCCACGTTGGGCAGGGCCACGTTGAGAGCGGGGACGGCGGCCACCACCAGGGCCAGGGAGAGCAGCACGACGGGCAGCAGCCCCCGCTCGGTCCGTGGGTCGGTCATCTCGATCGATGTCTTGTTCATGCCTGCCTCTCAGGTGTCGTGATCAGGGAGTGATGTCGCGTCGGTCGAACAGCACCGCTGCGGTGGTCATCAGGAGCAGGGCGACCAGGGCGAGCGCGCCGGCTGCCGGGGCGGCGCCGATCCCAGCGCCCTCAAGGCGAAGCAGTGGGGTCAGAGACCCGTAGGGCAGGTACTCGGCAGCGCCGCCGCCCATGAGGATCCCGACGAGCTTCTCGGCCACGAAGGCGCCGACGATGACCAGGACGGTGGCCGCCTGGCTGCGGAGGATGATCGCGCAGGAGACACCGATGAGGCTGAACATGACGACCGCGAAGAGCGTCGCGGCCAGGATCGAGGGCGTCATGTGCATGCTCAGGTCGTCGTCGGCGAGCATGGGGTACGCGATCCCCAGCCCGATGGCCAGACCGAGCCCCGCGACCACCATCCCGAGCAGCCCGTGGAGGGCCAGGATCGATGCGAGCAGCCGGCGCCGGTGCGGAGTCGCCAGCAGGCGCTGGCCCATCGTGTCGTAGCGGTACTCGCCGCCGACCCGAATGGCCGCGAACAGCGCCATCCCGACGGCGAGCATGATTCCCGCGCTCGCCGTGACCGGTTCGCGGAGCTGGGTGGCCGTGGTCATGCCGGACGACCCCGCCTGGGTGAGGCTGCTGCCCGTGATGAGGGCGACCAGCCCGAGCATGACCGTCGGCACGACATAGCTCGAGCGCAGGGTGCGCAGACGGATCAGGTCCGCCCGGAGTGAGGCGATCATCGGTGGGTCTCCCGCCCTGACTGAGTGGTGAGGCTGAGGAAGGTCTCTTCGAGGTCGGGTCTGATGACAGACATCTCGTGGATCACCACGTCGTGGTCGAACGCGACCAGACCGATGTCTTCCGGCGTGGAGCCACCGACGGTCAGCGCTCCGGAGTCGTCGCGGCCGACCTCGAGACCGCGTTCCTCGAGCGCGGACGCCAGTACGTCGGGGCGTGCACAGCGCACCAGGACGCCCGGCGTCCCGGCAGCAGCGAGGAGCTGCGCGAGGGGCTGGTGGGCGACGAGCCTCCCCCGGTCGAGCACCACTACGTCCTCGACGGTCTGCGCCACCTCGCCGAGCACGTGGCTCGAGAGGAGGATGGTCCGTCCCTGGTCGGCCAGCCCTCGCAAGAAGTCGCGCAGCCAGCGGATCCCTTGCGGGTCGAGGCCGTTCGCGGGTTCGTCCAGCAGAAGGATCTGTGGGTCACCGATCAGGGCGGTGGCGAGGCCCAGTCGTTGCTTCATCCCGAGCGAGAAGCCGCCCACGCGCCGGTCGGCGGCTTGGTCCAGGTCGACCAGGGACAACAGCTCGTCCGCGTGCCGCCTCGTCATGCCCGCCTCGGCGGCCATCGCTCGCAGGTGGTTGCGGGCGGTCCGAGCGGGGTGGGCGGCCGCTTCCAGCATCGTGCCCACCTGGCACAACGGGTCGGACAGCTCGCGGTAGGGAAGGCCACCGAGCCGCGCGGTCCCCGCCGTGGCGTCCACGAGTCCGACGAGGATCCTGAGCGTCGTACTCTTGCCGGAGCCGTTCGGACCCAGAAATCCGGTGATGGTGCCGGGCCGGACCGCGAAGCTGACGTCGTCCACCGCCCGGACCAGTCCGTAGTCCTTGGTGAGACCGCTGACCTCGATGACGCTGCTCATCGTCGGACTTCGTCGACGCCGCCGGCCGTGATCCCAGGACCGCCTCCGACGATCGGAGCCAGCTTGGAGAGGGTGGCCTCCTCCGACGTCCGCCTGAGCAGGGCCTTGCGCAGCGCGACGCCGACCGGGTTGCGCAGGTGCGCGACGCGAGCCATCCGCGCCGACTGGACCGCGGCCTCGGTCGTTGGGGGGAGACGGCGCCGGCTGTAGGCCCTGAGGCCGAGCTCCGGGTCATCCAGAGTCTTCACGAGGGCGCCGGCCAGGGCCACGCCGTCCTCGATGGCCTGGCACGCGCCCTGGCCGAGGTAGGGGAGCATGGGATGCGCGGCATCTCCGAGCAGGGCGACCCGGCCGGATGCCAAGGTTTCCGGGGCCGGACGGTCGAAGAGGTCGGTTCGCAGGATGTCGTCGTCCGCCGTCTCGTTGAGGAGCCGCGGGACGGGAGCGGGCCAGTCCCCGAAGACCTCGAGAAGCCTTGCCTTCCACCCTCCTCGCGAGGTCCGGTCGCCGGGCTGGGCTCGATCGGCCGCGTACCAGTAGACCTTGTCGTCCGGAAGGCGCTGAGCGCCGAAGACGGCCCCTCGTGCCCACCACTCACCTCCGGCCAAGCCTTCGGCAAGGGTCCCGGACACCGATGTGACGGCGCGCCACGAGCACAGGCCACTCGGTCGCGGTGGACCGTCGCCCAGGGTCATGGCCCGCACCGCCGAGCGCAATCCGTCGGCGCCGATGACCACCTGTGCCGTGGTCTCGCTGCCGTCGGCAAAGGCGACTCGAGCGCGGCCCGCTTCCTGCACCAGCGCGACGCAACGACGGTCGAGGTGGATCACGTCCTCGTCGAGCGCGGCGACCAGGGCTGCGTGCAGGGCGGCCCGGTGGACCATGACCAGAGGGGCGCCGAACCGGGCAGCGAGCTGGTCAACGGGGGACGAGTGGAGGATGGCTCCGTGTCGGTCCCGGGTCTCGGCGTGCGTGACCGCACAGCCGGCACTCTCGACCGCGTCCGCGATGCCAAGTCGGCGAAGGGCCTTGATCGCGTTGGGCCAGAGCGAGATGCCGGCGCCGACCTCGCGTAGCTCCGGCGCCTGCTCGTAGACGGACGCCTCGATCCCCACGCGACGCAGGGCGACCGCGGTTGTGAGACCACCGATGCCGGCGCCGACGACCAGCACCTTCAGGTCGTCGTGCGACTGCGTTGCTGCCACGGTTCCTCCTCAGTCCGGTTGGATCTGAGGTGGAGTGTTCGATGGGGCTGGGTGACGCGTCATCACACATCCGGCAACCACCCAGGGTGAGCCGGGCGAAGGTCGACGGCTCGGGTCAGATGAGGTGGAACTCGCGGGCCCGGCTCACTGCTTCGGCGCGCGTGCCGACGGCGAGCTTGCGGTAGATGCTCTTGGAGTGGGTCTTCACCGTGTTGAAAGAGATGAAGAGGTGGTCGCCGATCTCCCGCTGCGAGAGCTGTCCGCCGAGCAGATGCAGCACCTCCAGCTCGCGCTCGCTGAACTCCTCGACCATCGGTGGCAGCATGCGAGCCCGCCACGCAGTCGCCGGCAGCTGTTCCTCGGCCTCCTTGACCAGCGACGAGATGACCGGGCCGGGGTCCGCGCACGACAGCAGGGTTGAGTGCGCGTCGCCGATGTACCCGCGGGCGGCCTCGATGTCGCCGGCTGCCCGCGCGACGAGGCCGCGACCCACCAGGGCGTGGGTCGTCTCCACCGGTCCGCTCCCCCGTCTCGCGACCTCGCAGGCACGGTCGAGGGCCTTGCGCGCCTCGTCGGTCCGCCCCGCGTGGGTCAGCAGCAGTCCCGCCGCTGTGTGCGCCGCCGTGTTGACCCAGTACTCCTCCAGTCCCGACCGTTCCGACATCACGAGGGCCGCGTCGGTGTACCGCTGGGCCGTGTCGAACCCTCCCTGCAGCACGTGGATGAGGCCGAGCATGCCCAAGCACGCCACGGCGGTCGCACCGCCCGCCGGCCGCGGCGCGTCGGCCGGACCCGCTCTCGAGGCCGTGGCGTCGTCGACCCGAGGCGCAGCGACTCGAAGTCGCTCGAGGGCGACCTCCAGTCGCTCCACACCTTCATCAGCCGAGCCGAGCCAGTACGTCGCCGCTCCGAGCCACGTATAGGCGAACGGATCCCAGGACGAAGGATCCCAGGTGGAGGGGTCGCCCGCGTCGTCGATCGCCGTCAACGCGGCCTCCCGGCACGCACTCAGATCGCCGGTCAGCCAGTTGATCACGCTGCTCAGGCGGGCTGCGGCCCCCGGCCCGGAGGGGAAGCCGTCGTGGAACGGGCCGGCGGCCGGGGCCACGGCGGCCAGCTCGATCCAGGGCGCGACCTCGTCGACCCGACCAGTGCCGATTGCGACCACCGCGCTCGCCACGCAGAGCCGGGCGTCGCCGCGGCGTACCTCGCGGGGCAGCGCACCGAGCCACCCCTCCACGGTCTGGTAGCCGCCCGAGTACGCAAGTGGTCGCCACGACGACGCCACCATCTCGACCGCTTCGGTCGAGTCACCCGCCGCGATCGTGTGATGGATCGCCTCCGAGGTCTCGCCGTGCTCACGGAGCCACCGACCGGCCCGACGGTTGGCGTCCGCCGCCCGGTGCGGGTCCGTGAACAGGAGCTCGTTGCGCAGCAGGTCGCGGAACAGGTGGTGGTAGCGGAACCACTCGCGCCTGGTGTCCAACGCAATCAGGAACGCGTTGGAGACCTCGATCTGCCGGAGTAGCCGGGCGGCGCCGCCCGTGCCGGTCACTGCGTCGCAGAGCGAGGGGCAGAGCCGCTCCAGGACCGATGTGGTGAGGAGGAAGTCGTAGATCTCTGTGGAGAGACCTGACAGCACCTCGGTGGTCAGGTAGTCGACGACGTTGCGCTCGTCCCCGGCGAAGGCCTCGATGAACTCGTGGGCGTCCGCCCGGCCGCGCAGGGAGAGAGCCGCGAGATAGAGGCCGGCAGGCCAGCCCTCGGTCCGGTCCACGAGGAGGGTGACCTGGGCCGGGTCCAGGTCGAGCCGCTGCTTCTCGTTCAGCAGGGTCTCCGCCTCGCCGACGGAGAATCCGAGCTGGGTGGTCGCGATCTCGAGGAGCTCGCCGCTGGCCCGCAACCGGGCGATCGGCAACGCAGGCTCCACCCGTGTGGTCAGCACGAGCTCGAGCCGCCGCGGGGCGTGCTCGAGGAGGAAGGTCACCGCCTCGTGCACCTCGGGGTTCGTGATGAGGTGGTAGTCCTCGATCACGAGCACGAGGTCGTCCTGCAGAGCATCGAGATCGTTGACCACGACCGGCAGGACGTCGTCCACCAGACTGATGCCAGGGGCCCGCAGGATCCGCTCGGCCTGCGCCCCGAAGTCCGGTGCCAGCGCCTGGAGCGCCTGTATCACGTAGAGGAAGAAGCGGATCGGGTCGTTGTCAGCGCGATCCAGCGCGAGCCAGGCGAAGGGTCGTGACTCCTGCGCAGCGACGGACCAGGTCGTCACCAGGCTCGACTTGCCCCAGCCGGCGGGTGCACGAACGAGGGTGAGACGGCGAGGGGAACCCTCGCAGAGGGCGCTCAGAGGACCCAGGCGGGGCACGAGATCCCGGGCGATCGGGGCTTGTACCTTCGTCCGGATCGGGAACCCACCAGCGGCCAGCGACGGTGGCACCCACGCCACGCTAGCGGCATCGGGACGTGGTCACCACCGCGCTTCGCCTGGCTGCGGTAGAAGGCCCGGCCTCGCAGCAAGCGGTACGAGCCCCGCGACGAACGGCCGGGTGGAACCGCAGGTCCGCCCGGCCGTCCCGCGGTCGAGAGTCAGTCGGTGACCACCGCCTTCAGCACGTCGACCTTCGCGGCCGACCTTGCCGGGCCGATGGCGGCCAGGACCCCGGCCACCGCCGCCAGCACGACGTACACGACGATCTGCGACACGGGGATGGAGATGCCAGTGATGCCCTCGTCCTCCAACGCCCGCGAGATGGCCAGTCCGGCGCCGATGCCGATCGCCGCGCCGCTCAGGGCACCGATCAGCGAGATGACGACCGACTCCCAGCGCACCATGGCCCGGACCTGGGCACGCGTCATGCCGACCGCACGCAGGAGCCCGAGTTCACGAGTGCGCTCGAAGACCGACAGGGCGAGGGTGTTGACGATGCCGAGCAGCGCGATCACCACCGCGAGGAGCAACATCACCGTGACGAAGGTGAGCAGGCTGTCGATGAAGCCGCTGGCCTCCGCCTCGAACTCCTCCTGGTTCAGCACCTTGGCGTCGGGGTGGTCGGCCAGTGCCGCCCTGATGGCGTCCTGGACCGCGCCCTGGTCCGCGCCGCTGTCGATCCGCACCAGGGCTGACGCCACCAGCTGCGGGCCGGCGAAAGCGTCTTGCGCCCCCAGGCTGAGGATGTAGTTGTCCGCGATCCAGCCCTTGGAGGCGTAGATCCCCGCGATGTGAAGCGAATGCTTTCCGGTGGCGGCGAAGTCGGCCTCGATCACGTCGCCGACCTTCCAGTCGTGGCTCCTGGCCGTCGCCTCGGCGACGACCACGCCGTCCGCGTCGAGGTCACCCAGCGCACCGTGCACGAGGTCCAGGCTCATCAGCTTGTCGGCGTTGCGCGGGTCGATGGCGGAGTAGCTCGAGTCGGCCCCGTCGAAGCGAGCCTGTCCCCAGCCGGCGGCCGAGACCTCGTCGACCCCAGCGACCTGGTCGACCGCCTCGACGACGGACGGGCTGAAGCCCGGGCCCTGGGAGCTGGACGCGGTGAGGAACAGGTCGGCACTGGTCTTGTCACCGATCACCTCGCCGAAGGAGTCCTTGAGCGAGGATGCGAAGACGCTCATGCTCACCACCAGGGTGAGCCCGATCATCAACGCTGCGGCCGTGGAGGCGGTGCGGCGGGTGTTGCGCCTGGCGTTCTGCTCCGCCAGCTCGGCGGGGAGTCCACGCAGCCGCATCGGGACCGCGATGAGCGCGGTCAGTGGACGCACGGCGAGGGGCATGGACACGATCACGCCGACCAGGACACCTACGAGTCCGAGGCCGAAGAAGAGCATCGGCGAGTCGGCGTAGAGGGTGGCGAGGATGCCGGCCGTGCCTGCTGCCAGCAGCGCCAGACCGATGACCGCGCGCCTCTTCGAGACCTTCTCCGAGCCGGGGGTGGCGTCCCGCAGTGCCTCGATGGGAAGCACCTTCGTGGCTCGCCGAGCCGGTACCAGCGCCGCCACGACCGTCACCACGATGCCGACGAGCATCGAGACCACGACGGTGCGCGGCTCGAGCTGGAGCGAGGTGCTCGGCAGGCTGAAGCCGACCGCGTCCATCAGGACGTTGAGTCCCCTCGCGACAGCAACGCCGAGGCCGACGCCCAGCGCGGACGCCAGGAACCCGATCACCAGCGCCTCGAGCAGGAGGGTTCGGAGGACCTGGCGGCGAGTCGCCCCGATGGCCCTCATCAGCGCGATCTCCCGGGTGCGCTGGGTGATGATCATCGTGAACGTGTTCCAGATGATGAAGGCGCCCACGAAGAGCGCGATGCCTGCGAACACCGTGAACAGGATGCCCACGATCTTCAGGTCGTCCTTGATGGCATCGGCGTTCTCCTTCGACACCGTGGCCCCGGTCACCGCCTCCGTGCCGGCGGGCACGACGGCATCGAGGCGGCGGGTGAGCTCCTTCTGGGAGACGCCGGCCTCCCCCGCGACCCCGATCGTGTCGAAGGTGCCCGGTGTGCCCAGCACCTGCTGCGCGGTCGCCGCGTCGAAGTACGCCGACGTCGTGCCTCCCAGGTCCTTCTCCTCGCCGAAACCGACCGTGCCGACCACCGTGAACTCCTGCGTGGGGCCCTGGAAGAGCACCTTGATGGTCGAGCCGAGAGCGATGTCGTTCTCCTCGGCGCTGGTCGCGTCGATCGCGACCTGGTCCGGGCCGGCCGGAGCCGTGCCGGTCAGCACGTCGACGTCGCCGCGCAGCGACTCATCCTCGGCCATCGTGTAGCCCATGGTCGGCGCGCCACCAGAGGTCAGGATGGCCTTCCCGTCGTTGTCGGTGAGGAGCGCGTATCCCGACACGAATCCCTCGGCCGCCCGGACGCCGTCGACGCCCTTGACGTCGTCGAGGACCGCGGCGGAGATCGGTGCCCGGCTGGTGTCGACGCCGGAGGACTCGACGTAGGACGCCTCGGTGCGGACCACGGCGTCGGTGCCTGAGGAGACCTTGCCGAAGAGCTGCTCGAAGGCGAGGTTCATCGTGTCGGTCAGGACGAGCGTCCCGGACAGGAACGCGATGCCCAGCGCGATGGACGCGGTCGTGAGGAACAGGCGCAGCTTGTGCGCCGTCATGCTGCGGAGGGTCGAGGTGAGCATGGCGCTCAGCCCCCCAGCCGCTTCATGTAGTCGAGGACGCCGTCGGCGGTCGGCGAGCGCAGCTCATCGACGATGCGACCGTCCGCAAGAAAGATCACGCGGTCGGCGTAGCTGGCCGCGTTGGCGTCGTGGGTGACCATCACGACCGTCTGGTCGAGGTCGTCGACCGCCCGTCGCAGGAAGGCCAGCAGCTCGGCGCCGGAGGTCGAGTCGAGCGCGCCGGTCGGTTCGTCGGCGAACACGATCTGGGGCCGGGACGCGAGCGCTCGTGCGGCGGCGACACGCTGCTGCTGCCCTCCGGACAGCTGTGAAGGACGGTGCCCGAGTCGCTTCGTGAGCCCCACCGTCTCCACGATCGAGGCGACCCACTTCTCGTCAGGCTTACGGCCTGCGATCCGCATGGGCAGGACGATGTTCTCCGCCGCGGTCATGGTCGGGAGCAGGTTGAAGGACTGGAAGATGAAGCCGATGCGGTCCCGCCGGAGCAGCGTGAGCGTCTTGTCGTTGAGCGAGGTGATCTCGGTGTCCGCGAGGTACACCTCCCCCGAGGTCGGGCGGTCGAGGCCGGCCATGAGGTGCAACAGCGTGGACTTCCCGGATCCGGAGGGACCCATGATCGCCGTGAACTCGCGCTGGGCCATGGCGACGGAGACGTCGTCGAGCGCGGCGACAGCCGCGTCTCCGCTGCCGTAGAACTTGCTCACACCGTCGACGCGCGCAGCGACGGTCGTGGCGTGAGGTTCAACCGGGGTCAGAACTTGCGTCATGTCAGTGCCTCTCTGGAAGGGAGCAGCCGTAGCGCCGGAGAGCCCGGTGCTCGGGGTGGTCCCGTGCACGGCACACGTTCTGCCGGTGCTGGGTGAGCTGTCGTCACCCAGCGGCCGTACACCCAGGGTGATTGGGCCATAGGAGCAACGCAGCGAGTCGCGCTCTCTCCGCGACCACCCTGGGTGAGCGCCCGGCGAGTGATGACGGCTCACCCAGCGTCCTTCGAGACTGCGGGCCCGACATCGGCGATCCAGAAGGCAGGTCCGGTATGACCATCGAGCCGCGCTCCGACATCAGCGGGTCGCCCCGACTCTTTCTCGGCTGCGCCGCGGCCATCATGCTCCACATCGCCGACGACAACTTTCTCCAGCCGGCCGACGGGATGACCGCCGGTGACCACCTGCTCAGCGGGACCGTCCCGCTGTCGGTGCTCGCCGCCGGTGCCTTCGCTTACCCGCGTATGCGCGCCGGAGCACGCGCCGCCATCGCTCTGGTCATGGCGTTCACCGGCCTCGTGGTCGGCTTCGCCGAAGCCGGCAACCACCTGTACTCGACCAGGCTCTCCGGGGACGACTACACCGGTCTGGTCGCCGGGGTCGCGGGGCTGCTGCTCGTCGGGCTGGCGGTGCGGACCCTGTGGCGGTCACGACGGACCGGGCCGACCCGGATCCGCCAGTACGCTCGCCGAACGTTGGTCGGGGTGCTCGGCATCGCCACCATGACCGAGGTCCTCATCCCTTTCGGGTTCGGCTACGTCGTGACGCACGTGGCGCGGGCGAGCGTGGCTGATCCCGAGCTGGGAGCGACCTACGAGGACGTCACGCTCACGACCAGCGACGGGTTGAGGCTGAGGGGCTGGTACGTACCGTCGAGGAACGGTGCTGCCGTCATCGCCTTCCCGGGCCGGACCAACCCGCAGCCGCACACCCGCATGCTCGTCGAGCACGGCTACGGCGTCCTGCTCTTCGACCGTCGAGGCGAGGGTGCCAGCGAGGGCGACCCGAACTCCTTCGGGTGGGGCGGCACCCGGGACATCGTGGCAGCGCTGGACTTCCTCGAGGACCGTCCGGACGTCGGCCCCGGTCGGATCGGCGGCCTGGGACTCTCTGTCGGTGGTGAGCTCATGCTGCAGACCGCAACGGAGGACGCCCGCCTCGCGGCGGTCGTCTCCGAGGGCGCCGGCACCCGGACCCTCGCCGAGGAGCTCGTCGACAACGACGCGAACAGCCTGATCTGGGGCTTCCACTCGCTGGCCGCGAAACACATCGGCGTGACGCTGTTCTCCAACGAGTCACCACCACCCAGCCTTGTCGATGTCCTGCACCGGGTCGCGCCCCGCCCCGTCCTGCTGATCTGGGCACCGCACACGAGGCAACGCGAGGCCATCAACCGGCGTTACCAGCAGCTGATCGGCCCCAGCGCGGTCCAGTGGGAGGTCGAGGACGCCCAGCACATCAAGGGCCTCCAGGCAGACCCCGATGAGTACGAGCGTCGCGTGGTCGGCTTCTTCGACGATGCCCTCCTCGTCGGGGTCGAGGTCTCCGGGAACCACCCTGGGTGAGTGCCCTGTGTGTGATGACGCATCACCCAGACGCCACCAAGACTGCGGCTCCAGACCATCACGTCAAGGAGGCACGGGTGTTGTCGAAGCGGTACACCATCATCGTCGAGGGCGGGCTCGGACAGCGATTCACTGCTGCCTTTCCGAGTGCCTCACTGGTGGCGGAGGAAGGCAAGACGCGGCTCGACACGGAGCCGCTCGACCAGAGCCAGCTCCACGGGCTGCTGGAGCGCCTCCGCAGCTTCGCCATCGAGCTCGTCTCGGTGCAGGAGGTCGTCGACCTCTCGGACGCCGACGACCTTGCGCTTGCACCCGCCGACCACCACGAGCAAGCGGACGACCATGCCTCCCACGACTGACGAACGGCGGCCCGCCCTCGGAGCCGACGCGAAGCCCCGGCGCGGGACCACGCGGACCAAGGCCCGCGTGGTCGCGCTGGCCCTGGCCGTCGCCACCCTGGTCGCGGCCGCGCTCATGGCCGTGACGGCCGGCGTCCTGCATCACCTGGACGACGAACACCGGCACGGCGGCTACCTGACCACCAACACTGCGCAGGTGAGGTCGGAAGGTCAGGCCGTGGTGTTCGAGGACATCGACCTAGACGGCTTCGACGGCGATCGGCTGCTCGGCACGGCTCGGGTCCGTGCCACCAGCACGGGTACCGGGTCGTCGGTCTTCATCGGCGTGGCGCTCGCCGCCGACGTCGAGAGCGCCTCGGCGTACGGGCCGTCGACGCGGCTGACCTCGCCGTTGCGGACCACGAAGTTCACCGCGTCCTCAGTGCCGTACAGACCACCACCATCGACGAACACGCCCTTGGCGGTCTGGTCGCCGATGTAGGTGTCCATCGCGTCGAAGAGGGCCTGAGGCGGCGTGCCGACGCCCTCCTCCATCCTCACGAATCCCATGAAACGCGGCATTGTGCTCACTCCTAATGGTTGCTCGAATGTGCCTTTCGCCCACACGTCGAACGGCGGTCCCCGCCTTCGACATCGATCCGTGAAGTTTCCCTCGCGGCGGTCTGAACAGAGTCTCCGTCGCCCGGATCCGGAGCCGCGATCCGATCGGGTGTCAGTCCGCCGGGTGGTTCCGGGCGGAGTCGTGAAGAAGCCGGCATGGCTAGCGATTCGAGCCCTCACCCGATGGCTCAGCACCGCATCGCCTGCTCGGCGCTGTGCGCCGTGCAGGCCACATCTACGTCAGATGACGTACGCGATCGACGGCTCGACCTCCATAGCGTCGCCCTGTCACCCACAGGAGGTCACATGAGCGTCCACTCCCCCTTGGCCATCGTCACCCATACAGAGGAGACCGGCCACCCCAAGCTTCTTGCAGAGGTGGCTTTCCATGCCATCGGCCGTGGTGACTGGTCGGCTGCCCGCAACGCCGCCAACAGCTGCCTGGGCCAGGCGAGTGTCGCTCAAGACCTCGAACTGATGGCACTCAGCGCGGCGGTTCGCGGCATCGTCTCCGCGATCCATGGCGACGACGCCGGGGCACGGCAGTTGCTGGAACACAGCGAACGGCTGGCCAGGAGATGCGGGGGCTCTGAGCTCGCCGACGTGCTGGGGCTGGCCCGGGGAGTTGAGGCGCTCAACGCCGGACGATACGACGAGGCGTGGGCTCGGTTAGCCCAGCTCCTTTACGCGGGGGCCGGGCGCCCACGGTGGATCCGGCTGGTTGCGGTCGGCTTCCTGGCCGAGTCCGGCCTCCACGGCGGCTCCGAGTCTCTGTCGGACCTCCTTGTGGTGACGCTTGACGAGCTGGGGTCGACGCCCGTCTTCCGTGGTGCGACCGCGTTCGCTCGGGCCATGTCCAGCTTCGAGCTCCCGGTCGACGCGAGGTTCGATCGAGCCTTGGCCGAGTGCCCGGTCGAGCGGGTCTTCGACAGGGCGCGGATCCAGCTGGCCCGAGGGGTGACGCTCCGGCGTGAGCGCCGGGTGGTGGAGTCCCGCCTCCCGCTTCAGGAAGCCCTGGTGGCGTTCGAAGGGCTGGGGGCGGTCGCGTGGGCGGAGCATGCGCGCCGCGAGCTGCGGGCGAGCGGGGCCAGGCGCCTGCGCCGCGAGCTCGGCGATGCCGAGGCCCTCACCGCCCAGGAGCTGGAGATCGTGCGCCTTGCCGCCCTGGGTATGACCAACCGGGAGATCGGGCAGCGGCTCTACCTCTCCCATCGGACCATCGGCTCACATCTCTACCGAGCCTTCCCGAAGCTGGGCATAGCCGCTCGTTCCCAGCTGCGCGACATGCTCGCAGAGCTCGACGCCTTGGTCGCGACGCGGGCAGGGATTGCGCACTGAGCTGACCGTGTTGGAGCCCGTCCGCTTCTGCGAGGATGTCCCCGGGTGCCGTATCCGCTCCCAGCGTCTGGTGGGCATCGAGCACGGTAGGGGTGGGCGTCGTGACCAAGGACGGTCTGCGACAGCCCCTGCTCTTCGTCGGCCGCGATGCCGAGCTCGCACGCCTAGAGGAGCTCCTGGATCCGCGGCGCCAGACGGGCGACAGCTTGATCGTGGTCGGCGAGGCCGGCCTTGGCAAGACTATGTTGCTGGACAGAGCCGCCGAGATCGGGCGGGCGACCGGTTGGTCGGTCCTGCGGTCGCGTGGCGGGCGCAGCGAGACCGAGCTCGCCTTTGCCGGCCTGCACCAGCTGGTGCACGGCGTCCTCGACCGGAGCGACGACCTGCCTCCTGCCCAGCGCTCGGCGCTGCACACGGCACTGGGGTTGGAGTCCGACGACGACGAACCGACCCCCCTGCGCGTAGGCGTCGCACTGCTCTCCCTCCTATCGGCGGTGGCGACGGAAGCGCCTCTCCTGCTGCTCGTTGACGACGCTCAGTGGGTCGACTCAGCGTCACTCGACGCGTTGTCGTTCGTCGTACGGCGGGCGACCGAGGAACCGATCGTCCTGCTCTCTACAGCCCGGGGTGCGGTCCCGCCACGGCCTCTGGAGCCGTTCTCCCGGCTGGTCCTGGAGCCGCTCGACCCGAGGTCCAGCGCACGCCTCGTGGACGGCATGCCGACACCCTTGCGCGGTCTCGACCGTCAGGCAGTGCTGAGCCAGGCGGCCGGGAACCCGCTGGCCCTGGTCGAGCTGGCCCGCGCCGCATCGCGGCGGCCGAACGCCGCCCTCGGCTGGGCGACCGCTCCCTTGCCACTCACCGACCGTCTCTACGAGGTCTACGGGACGAGCCTCGCAGAGCTGCCCATGATCACCCGCCACGCGTTGCTGCTGGCCGCTGTCGCCGACACCGGCGACGGCGCCGTCTTGCGGGCGGCGACCGCTCACGTGCCACCCGACGACTGGCGGCCGGCAGAGGAGGCCGGGCTGGTGACCGTGGACGACGTGGTCAGGTTCAGCCACCCGGTGCTCCGAGCGGCGGTCTACCGCGCGGCGTCGGCCAAGGAGCTGCGGGATGCGCACCAGGCAGTGGCCGAGCTGCTCCTCGACTACCCGGACCGCCGGGCATGGCACCTCGCAGCGACCGCGGTGCTACCCAATGAGCCCGTCGCCGAACAGCTCGAGGCCAGCGCGCTCCAGACCGGTCGTCGCGGCGCCAATGTGGAGGCTGCCTTGGCGCTCGAACGAGCTGCCGAGCTGAGTGCGGCCCCGGGCGATCGAGCCCGCCGGTTCGTGCGGGCCGCCGAAGCCGCGATGATGGCGGGTGACGCGGTGTGGGTCCGCAGACTCATGACCCAGGTGCGCGAGTCGACGGAGGACCCCGAGCTTCTCACCCAGGGCGCGCACATCGAGGCCCACTCCCTCGCCACCACGCTCGACCACGGCACTGCCCGACAGGCATTGCGCCACGTCACTCGGATCTCATTGGACGTCGACCCCCTGTCGGCGCTGGGGTCCCTGACGACCGCTGCTCTGGTGGCCCAGTTCACCGGAGACGAGTCGAGCCGCCGAGAGGTCGAGGCGTTCGCCACCGAGATGGACCAGAAGTTCTCCGGACACCCACTAGCTGCTCTACCGATCGTCGCGGCGGCCCGGATGTGGATCGACGCCGCGGTCTCGTCGGTCGACGATCGCGACCCGCTGGTGGCACGGCTGCACGAGCTGATGCGTCAGGACACCACCGACCCGGACGTCGCGATGTCGTTGGGTGCGGCGGCCGAGGTGCTGGACGAGACCGATGTCGGAGTCCGCTTGCTCAGTGAAGCAGCGGACCGGCACCGGCTGCGTCAAACGAAGTATGTGAGCGCAGCGACCCTCACCGGGCTCGCGTGGGCCTGTGTCGAGCGCGGCCGCTGGGACGAGGCCTTGACGATCGCCAACGAGGGCTTCCAGATCGCGATGGCCGGCCGCCAGGAGATGTTCATCGCCTCTGCGGATGCCGTCGAAGCCACCATTGCCGCACTGCGTGGCGACACGCGCACCGCGCGGGACCGCATCGCCTCGATCCTGTCGACCATGGACCCGGAGCAGACCGCCGGGATCGCGGCACGCGTCCGCCAGGCCGCTGCGTACGCGGCGATGGCCGAGGGCGACCACGCCCTCGCCTTCCACGAGCTCTCACGACTCTTCTTCGCAGACGGCAGCCCCACGCACTATCAACGATCCTGGTACGCGCTGGCCGACCTGGCCGCCTCGGGAGTCCGCTCGGGCGCCACCGAGCAGGCCCGGGTGTTGGTCGAGCGGGCGCTGAAGCGGCTGGAGGGGTCCCTTCGCCCCCGCATGCGCTTGCAGGTGGATCGCGCCCGCGCGCTGCTCGCCGAATCCGACGCGGATGCAGAGAAGCTGTTCCGCAGCGCCGTGGCGGGTTCGGACCTCCATGTGCCCTTCGAGCTCGCACAGGCCCGGCTCGACTACGGCGAGTGGCTCCGCCGGCGTCGACGGGTCGTCGAGGCCCGCACCATGCTCGAGGCGGCTCGCGAGGAGTTCGAGCGGCTCGGTGCAGCACCCTCCACGGAGCGGACCATGATCGAGCTGCGTGCCGCTGGTCTGCGGCACGAGGAACGAACGCCCGACGTCTTCGGGCAGCTGACGCCCCAGCAGCAGCGGATCGCGCGCCTCGCTGCCTCCGGCCTGACCAACCGGGAGATCGGCGAACGACTGTTTCTCTCCCCGCGCACCATCAGCACCCACCTCTATGCCATCTTCCCCGTCCTCCACATCACAGCGCGCGCCCAGCTGCACGACGTGGTCCCATCCGAAGCTGGCGGCACTAGCTCCCTTGCACCGGGATGACGTAGGGGAACGTCTCCTGACTCAGCCGGCGATCCGCAGACCGCAGACCGGTCGGGACCGCCGAGTTCGTCGCAAGGGAGAACATGGCCTCTGGAGCGTTGTCGGAGAGCCTGCGACCGTTGAACCGCGCGAAGCCGAAGACAGCCGGCGTCCCTACGACGTACCGGAGCAGGTCGGCAACGATCCGCTCCACCACGCTGTCGGCGTAGGCACCGGGACGATCCGACGTCCCGAGCCGGTCCACCGTCGATGACACGAGCTCGGCGATCCCGGGCCCGTACGTGGCCGGGTCATCGGCCGGATGTGTCTGGTTCGGCCGGCTCGCCTCGTCACTGTCGGGCGCCCGGAAGAGCGGCCAGATCATCGGGAGCCCGGTGCGGCCGAGCTGCCGCCAGCCTCCTGCATCGGTGGCCAGTCTTGTCGTGGCCCAGGTGCAGAGGTGACGGCCGGTCGTGAGGCCGTCGACACCGACAGGCACTGTCAGCACGATCGACCAGACGGTCGCGGCGGCGAAGGAGTCTTCTGCGGCGCCCCGGGTCCAGCGAGTCAGGTCGACGTCCTCGCCGAGCTGGAGGGCGTGCGAGACGTCGTGCAGCTGACGGAGGTCGAGGTAGAACGGCTCGACGACCCGGCCGGCCCAGACCCGGCCGCCGTCCAGGGTGATGGAGGGCAGCCCGGTCGTGCCGCGGGTGATCACGGTGCCCGACACGTCATCCCGCGTGGCGGCATCCCCGGTCAGTCGCTCGACGGTGTACGGCTGCCCCACGTCCTGTGTCGGAAGGAAGGCCATGCGATAGGTGACGTCCTCCCGCTCACTCCCGTCGAAGTGGATCTTGAACTCGTAGCGCGCTTCGGGGTGGAACGGGTCGGGATGTTCGTCGCCGGCCAGCGAGGTCCGGACGTTCAGCACCAGGACGGTCGCGCCGTCAGCGTCGAAGACGTAAAGATCAGTGATGTTGAGCCGAGGGTCCTGGCGGGCCAGTGGTGAGTCTAGGTGGTGGGACATGGTGGTTCCTCTCCGCGGATCGGTCGACTGGTGCGGTGGGAGGCGATAGGACGGTGATCGGCCATCCGGCCTGCAGCTCGGTGCCGACCCGTTCGGGGCGTCGGGCCACGATGAAGGCGAACAACCACCGGAGGGCCACGGAGAGCCGGCGGCCGAAGCCCATCAGTGCCACGAGGTGCACGCCGAGCCAGAGCAACCAGGCCAGGCGTCCGGTGAGCCGTAGGTGCGGCAGACGCGCCACGGCCCGGAAGCGGGCGATCGTCGCGAGTGAGCCCTTGTCGTGATACTCGAACGTCTTTGCGGGTGTCCGTCCGCGCTCGCGGTCGCTGATGACTCGCGCGGCGAACCTCCCGCTCTGGATGGCGAGCTGCGCGACCCCGGAGATGCCGGGCGTGCTCATCAGGTCACCGACCACAAAGACCTCGGGATGGCCGGGGAGGGCGCAGTCCGGGCCGAGGACGAGCTGCCCCGCCCGGTTGCGCTCGACGTCGGACTGCAGCGCGAGCAGCCTCCCGACAGGAGCGGCTGTGACACCGGCCGCCCACACCTTGGTGGTGGCCGGGATCCGGTGCTCCCGTCCCTCGGAGGCGTAGACCACGGCGTCTGGCTCGACCCTGACGACCGGAGCCTCCAGGCGGACGCTGACACCGGTCTGGGCGAGCGCGTGGAGCGTGCTGAGGGACAACTCGCGCCCGTACGACGGGAGCAGCGTGTCGGCCGCCTCCAGGAGCACCACCTTGGTCGAGCCGATGTCGAGATGGGCGTAGTTGCCGCGCAGGCCGAACCTGGCCAGGTCTGCGATCTGTCCGGCGAGCTCGATCCCCGTCGGACCTCCACCGATGACGACGAACGTCAGGTGTTGGTCCCGGGTGGCCGCATCCGTTGCGCGATCGGCGAGCTCGAACGCGCTGAAGAGGCGGGCGCGGATCCTCAGTGCGTCGTCGATGGACTTCAGCCCGGGCGCGAGGTCCGCGAAGTGCTCGTTGCCGAAGTAGGAGTAGCTGGCACCCGCCGCCACGACCAGGCTGTCGTAGGGCGTCACGACACTGGTCCCAAGGGCGGACGAGGTGACGAGCCGCTTCTGGAGGTCGATGTCAGTGACCTCGCCCAGCAGCAGCTCGGCGTTCTCCTGCTTACGCAGGACGTCGCGCAGGGGTCTCGCGATCTCGCCCTCGGAGAGGATGCCGGTCGCGACCTGGTAGAGCAGGGGCTGGAACAGGTGGTGCCCGTTCCGGTCGATCACGGTGACGTCGACAGGTGCTTTGCGAAGCGCCTTGGTGGCGGTCAGGCCACCGAAGCCGCCGCCTATGACGACGACCTTGTGCCGTTCTCCTGCCGTCGGTTTCATGCCGGGACCTGCAGATGCGGCGCTGGCGTGCCTGTGACGACCAACACCGTGTCGGTCAGGGCGATGATCTCTCTGAGGGCGACCGGACCGAGCGCGAGGTCACCCGGAAGCATCGCGGGCCTGAACCCGTCGCGGGGGACCCGGACGCGCCCCTGGATCACCTGGATGCTCGTGGCGTCCTCTACCGGAATCGACGCGAGCTCCGCCCGCGCGGTGAGGGCGACGAGCCAGAGGCCGGAGCGCCCCCGCTCGATGAGGAGCTCGGCGACGCTGCAGCCGTCCTGGGTCTGCTGGGCCCGGAGCAGGTGCCTTCGGCCCAGCGCGATGAGCGACAGCCGCTCCAGGCGGGTCGGCACCGGCACTGCGGTCAGGCGACGCCGCGCAGCCCTTGCTTCTCCAGCCACTCCAGACATGTCGTCGCCACCTCCCGCCAGCCGTCGTCGATGACCAGCGAGTGGCCGCGGTCCTCGAACTCCAGGAGCTCCGTGACGGCGACGGAGTGCTTGTACTGCTTCAGCGTCGACTTGGTGATCGACTCGGGGACGGTGTGGTCCTTGCCGCCCATGATGAGGAGCAGCGGTCCGCGGTCGTTGTTGTCGGTGTCGACCTTCGCTGGCGAGTGCAGCGAGAAGTTGGCGGCGGCCGCCTCGAAGAGGGGCTTGCCAGGCGCGGGGATCGTGTACTGCTTGAACAGCCTGTCCGACTCCTCTTCGGTCAGGGCGTTGCCGAAGCTGTAGCGGAACTGCTCGGCGGTCAGCGAGACCGCGCGGTGCTTGTTGGCAGGGTTCTTGAACACCGGGAGCGTGGAGTGGAGGGCCGAGAGTGGGAGCGGCAGGACACCCTTGATCTGGGCGGCGTCGATGGCGATAGCGGCCTGGGCGACGTCCATCCCGAGGAACTTCTCGGCGATCATCCCGCCGAAGGAGTGTCCGACGAGGATGGGCTTCTCCGGGAGCTGGTCGAACAGGCCGAGGTAGTGGTCGACGACGTCGTCGATGCCCTTGTCGGCGATGTCGTCCGGGTGCTCGCGGGACGCGGCGACGGTCTCGGCGTCACCGGGCCACCCAGGGGCGATGCTGCTGTAGCCGGCTCCGTCGAACAGCTCGACCCAAGGCTGCCACGACGACGCGTGCAGCCAGAGGCCGTGGATGAAGACGACAGGGTGTCGGGGCTCGGTCATGGTGTTCCTCCATAGGCAGACGGTGCGTGAGTGGATCGTGGTCCGCACCAGACGCTTGTGGCTTGAGTCGACCGACTGCGTTCGCGACGTGGCCACGCGCTCGGCGCCAGACCGGAGACGAGGACGGCCTGCTCCGGGTCATGCGGCCCGCAGTCGCGTGACGGAAGCCCAGGTGTGCGGCGGGTTCCTAGCGTCCTTTCTCTTCACCGTCACGAGAGAGGCAGTCCCATGACCAACACCACCCGTTCCTTCACGTCCCGACACTGGGCCGGCGTAGCTGTCGCAGCGGTCACAGCGCTGGGCGTCATGGCCGTCCCGGTCACCGACGCGACGGCAGGCACCGCGCGCCATCACCACCCGCACCATCACGCGAACGCCCACCCGGGCGCCAAGCCGACCATCGTGCTCGTGCACGGCGCCTTCGCCGACGCGAGCGGCTGGAGCCAGGAGGTCATCGAGCTGCAGAAGCTGGGCTACGACGTGATCGCACCGCCCAACCCGCTCCGCGGCCTGACCTCCGACGCCGACTACATCCGCTCGGTCCTCGCCACCATCCCGGGGCCCGTTGTCCTGGTCGGCCACTCCTACGGCGGTGCGGTCATCACGAACGCCGCCCGGGGCGCCACCAACGTCGAGGCACTGGTGTACGTCGGTGCGTTCGTGCCCGACGTCGGGGAGTCGATCGTCACGTCCTACGACCCGACGAAGTACCCGGGCTCGCTCCTCGGCCCGGACACGACGACGGTCCGGCCGACGTACAACCCCGCGGCACCGGGTGGCCAGGACGTCGACGTCTACATCAAGCCGACCGACTTCCGAGAGGTCTTCGCAGGCGACGAGAGCCGAGCCGTGGCGAGTGAGCTCGCCGCGACCCAGCGGCCGCTCAGCTACTTCGCTCAGACCGAGGCCTCCGGCGACCCCGCGTGGAAGACAATCCCCAGCTGGGACCTGATCACCCTCGACGACCACGCCATCTCCGCCGGCGGACAGCGGTTCATGGCCGACCGTGCCGGCGCGCACATCGACAGGGTGCACTCAGCGCACGACGTGATGATCTCCCACCCCCAAGATGTTGTCGCCGAGATCCTCAAGGCCGTCAAGGCAATGGGCTGAGCCCAGTGACCTTCGCACAGTGGACAATCGGGTCCCCTCATGGCCCCCGAGGGCCCGAGCAGTCGTCATGACCAGTGACGGTCTGCGCCCGGTCCCGGGGGCACTCGAGGTCGCACGCGCACTTCGTGGAGCTAGTCACCCGGCGGCGCTCGTGCACGCACGTCTCGCTGAGGCGACAGCTCTCGCGCAGGTGCTGACGGCTGCCCGCGGGTTCTCCGACGACGGCCGCCGAGTCCATGCCGACCTCGCGCAGGCCATCACGGCCAGCGTCGTGCGGTCGCTGGCGAACCCCTCACTCCCCCTCACCCTGGTCGAGGCGCCGATCTACCCCCACCCCGGAGGCTTCGACTACTGGACCGAAGCCGACCTGGTCCTGATGGCCGGCCTCCGGGGGCGCGGAACGCGTCCACGACTTGCGTCGAGTGACCCAAGCGGTGGCAGGGATGTCGTTCGTAGCGTCGCGTCGAACTGTCAACCACACCCCGACGGAAGCGAAGAGCCATGACCACGACGCTCGGCCAACCCATCCCCGACACCCGGCACGCGGACACCTTCGAGCGGGTCATCGACAACCTCGACGCCAACTTCGGGGCTGCGCCCGGGCGCCGGGCGGCACACGCCAAGGGGGTCGTCCTCACTGGCCACTTCAGCTCCTCCCCCGACGCCGCGACCGTCACTCGCGCCGCACACCTCACCGGAGGGCGTGTCGCTGTCGTGGCCCGCTTCTCGAACTTCCCCGGTGGCGCCTCCCACCCGGACGCCGCCCCCGAGTCCAACCCCCGGGGACTCGCCGTCCAGTTCCGGCTCGCCAACGGGGCATCCACCGACCTGCTGGCTCACTCGATCAACGGCTTCCCCGGCCGCGTCGTCGAGGACTTCACCGACTTCCTGGGCGCGATCGCACCGGGCGGTCCTGGACCGGAGACCTACCTTTCGGAGCATCCCGCCGCTGCCGCGTTCGTGCACGCCATCCAGACCCACGGAGTCCCGGCGAGCTATGCCACCCTGAACTACTGGCCAGTCAACGCTTTCCGGTTCCAAGCCTCCGACGGCAACGAGTGCGTCGGCCGCTACGTCTGGAACCCCGTCGCGGGTCACCAGCTGCTGACCGAGGATCAGGTCGCGAGGCAGGCGGACGACTTCCTCGCCGACGAGCTCGGGAAGCGGCTCGCGGACGGACCCGTGTCCTTCGTCCTCGAGCTGCAGATCGCGGGCCCGGGCGACGTGTCCGACGACGCCAACGCCCAGTGGCCCGCGGACCGTCGTCGCGTCGAGCTCGGCACCCTGCACCTCACCCAGCTCATGCCCGACAGTGTCTACGCCGAGCAAGGGCTCTTCTTCGACCCCGTGCGTCTCCTCGACGGGATCACCCTGTCCGACGACCCTCTGCTGGTCGGGCGCACCCGCGCCTACCCGCTCTCGCTCGCCCGGCGACACAGCGGCGGATAACCGCCGACCGGGATGAGCGTCCTCAACCTTGCCGCCGTCGTCGCCCTCGGCGCGGCCACGCCCCTGGTGTCGAGGGCCGCGCTTCGAGGCGTCGCTCCCGGCATCGTCATCGAGCTCTTGACCGGTCTCGCAGTCGGGCCGCACGGGGTCGGCTGGGTCGCCCTGGACGGACCGGTCGAGACCCTGGCCCAGCTCGGGCTGGCATTCCTCTTCTTCCTCGGAGGGCTGGAGATCGACCTGGGCGCGATCCGCGGCCTCGTCCTCCTGCGGTCGCTGGAGGCGTACGCCGCCGGCCTGCTCCTGGCCCTCGGGTGCACCTTCACCATGCACGGCCTCGGGCTCGTGTCGGGGCCGGCCCTCCTGGCCGTCGCCCTATCTGCCACCGGGCTGGGGCTCGTCGTGCCACTCCTCCGCGACGCCAGCCTGATCGCCACTCCGTCCGGGCGGCTGGTCACGGCCGCCGCCAGCGTGGCCGAGTTCAGCGCCGTGGTCGTGCTCGCCCTGGGGTTCAGCACCGGGCGCACCCCTCTGCTGAACGTCAGCCTCCTCGGCGTGCTGGTCCTCCTGACGCTGGTGATCACAGTCGCCGGTCGTCGACTGGGCGCACGGGCGGCGGTGACGGCGCTCGTCGATCGGCTCTCCGGTGGCACGACACAGCTCCGGGTCCGGCTCAGCGTGGCCCTGGTCGTCGGGTTCGCAGCGCTGGCCCAACGCCTGGGTCTGGAGATCGTCCTCGGCGCCTTCTTCGCGGGAGGCATTCTCAACGTGCTCGACCACGGCATGCATGACCGGGAGCTCCGCGGGCGGCTCGACGGGATCGGCTTCGGCTTCCTGATCCCGATCTTCTTCATCGTGAGCGGCGCTCGGCTCGACCTATCGGCCCTAACGCTGTGGCCCGACGCGCTGCTCGTCGTACCACTGCTCACCGCAGGGCTGCTGATCGCCCGCGGCCTGCCGGCGTACCTGTTCCGCCTGGACTCCTGGAAGGAGACCGTCGGCGTCGGCCTATTCTGTGCCACGTCCCTCCCGTTCATCGTCACGGCGACACAGGTCGGCATCGCGCAGGGCCGGCTCGACGCTGCGACCGCAGCAGCGGTGACGACCGCCGGCCTGATCGGCGTGTGCTTCTTCCCGGCCGCCGGGTTGAGGGCGCTGCGAACTGGCTCGGACGCCGCTCGTCTCACGCGGTTGTCCAGGTAGCCGCCGACAACCTCGTCCGAGCGACGAGCTGTCTAGCCGTCACCAGGTGGATCACGCGGGCACTCGCCGCTCGCCAAACACGCCGATTTGGTCCTCGGCACTTGAAGCGACGGCGAGGCGCTGAGGGGGTCAGCTGGCGTTGGAGTGGTCGGCGAGCGCGTCGACGAGTTGATGCCAAAGCGCCTCGGGGCGGTCGTGACCCATGTCCTCGATGACGAGGAGCCGGGCCCCGGGCACCAGCTCAGCGGTTCGCCGGCCGCCGCTCGGGTCGATGAGGGTGTCGTCGAGGCCGTGGATGACCAGGGTTGGCACGAGGAGGGACGCGAGCTCCTCGGCGCGGGAGCCGTCCAGGATCATCACCCGAAGTCAGCGGCCTGCGCAAGCTGGACATCATCGCCGCCTACATCCGCGGAAGCCAGTACCAGCCGAGCACGGTCAGCCTACGACCCGGCCATCGGCTGGTTCTCGTCAGAGAGCGAGACAATCCCCACGACCGTCACGCGGTCGCCGTGCACCGGTCCCTGAAGTCGCCCCAGATCGGCTACGTCCAACGGGGCCGCGCGCTCGCGGTGGCCCGCCGCCTCGACGCTGGGGAGCGTCTCGAAGCGGTCGCCCTGCGTGACAAGTTGATCATCATCACGAAGCACCGAAGTCATGCGCCACATGTTCACGTGACTGCCCCTTCCGCGGCGCGAGCTTGAGTCGAAAGGGTGGCGCAAACTCGGTGTCCGAAGGCTGGCCACGAACTAGTCGGCAACGTCCGAATCTGTCGCCGTGCGGGCGTCCCACTCGCTCGCTCACCCAAGTTTTGTCGGCAGACCCAAAAGCACGCTGAACGAACGACGGGCCTAGCACCACCTGTCAAGTGGGGATGCAGTCAGCGGCTCACCGGCGACGGCAGTGGACGTAGTCGGGGAGTGAAGCCACTTGGCGGTCGCCAGGCTCGGGTCGTCGCGGCGGTTGTCATTAGGTGCTGCTCAGGTGCGTCAGGAGTCGGCGGCGGGCGCGGTGGAGCTGGGGCATCAGACCGTAGATGACGATCGGCACCGCGATGGTGGCCAGCACGAAGGTGCGCACGACGGGTGACAGTGTGTGGAGCCAGTCGCCCAGGACGAGGTTGAGGACGGTGAGGGTCGGGAAGACCGCGAGCCAGATCATCAGGGCGAGCTGGTGCTTGGTGGGCGGAGTCGTGGGGACGGATCGGGTGGTCATGACTTCTCCTGGTTGGTGTGGGCGGGTGGGTGGCCTTGCTCGAAGTCGTGGACGGCATAACGGACGTCGTCGTCTACCAGGTCACCGTTGAGGGCGATCGCGGCCGCGGAACCTCCGCCGGCGGCGGTGATGACCTGGGCACGCGGGTCGACGACGTTGCCTGCCGCCCACACTCCGGGGACGCTGGTCTGCCCGGCGGGGTCCGTGGTGACCCATCCGTTGTCGTCGGTTCGACAGCCGAGGCCGGTGAGCAGCTCATGGTTGGCGACGAAGCGCGGTGGCACGAAAAGAGCGTCGCGGGGCACTACGCACCCGTCGCGCAGTTGTACGCCGACCAGCTGGTCCTCGTCGATGACCAGCTGGTCGATGGTGCCCTCGACGACGCCGATGGCACGTGCCTGGAGTTGGGCCCGCTCGGCGGTGGTGAGGAGGTCTGGTGGGGTGAAGTAGACGAGGTCGTGGGTCCACTGGCGCACTATCTGGGCGAAGCGGACGGCGCCGGGCGGGCCGCCCAGCACTCCCAGTCGGCGGTCTCGCACCTCCCGGCCGTGGCAGTAGGGGCAGTGCAGGACGTCGCGGGCCCAGCGGTCACGTAGCCCGGGGATGTCGGGAAGCTCATCGCGGAGGCCGGTGGTGACCAGGATGCGTCGCGCTCGGAGCTGCTGCCCGTCTGCGAGGTCGACCAGGAAGCCGGGAGCGTCGGCCCGAAGGGCCGTGACCGTGCCATGGATGATCTCGCCGCCGTAGCTCTCCACCTCCATCCGGCCGAGGGCCAGCAGCTTGCGCGGCGGAAGTCCGTCGCGGGAGAGATAGCCGTGCAGGCGGGAGGCCGGGGCGTTGCGGGGCGAACCAGCGTCGACCACCGCCACGTCGCGGCCGGCGCGGGCAAGGACCAAGGCGGCGGACAGGCCCGCGGCGCCTCCGCCGATGACCGCTACGTCGTACTTATTCATGTCCCCAAGGGTGGGATCGGTCGTGCGGATGACCTACGAACGTTGCTGTTTGCGGGAATCGGGAGTCAGATGAACACCGTGCGCGACGCCTCAGCGAAGATCGCCGACGCCCTGGACCAGGTCGGCCCGCGCCTCAGACAGGCCAGGCTTCGGCGCGGGTTGTCACTCACCGCCGTCGCGCAGTCCACTGGCATCTCCAAGAGCACGCTGTCCCGGCTCGAGACCGGCGGCCGCAGGCCGACCCTCGAACTGCTCCTCGGGCTGTCGCACGGCTACCGGGTGCCCCTCGACGACCTGGTGGCCGCGCCTGAGGAGGGTGATCCCCGGATCCGCCTCAAGCCCGGCCAGGTCAAGGGCAGGATCGTGATACCGCTGACTCGCGAGCCAGAGGGGCGGCAGGCGTGGAAGATCGTGATCCCTACCAGCAAGACCTCCCCGGAGCCGCGGACCCATGACGGCCACGAGTGGATCTACGTCCTGTCGGGCGACGTTCGGTTTGTCCTCGGTGACGATGACCTTGTCCTGCACACAGGCGACGTCGCCGAGTTCGACACGCGGGTCCCGCACTGGTTCGGCAGCACCGGCGAAAAGCCGTCGGAGATCCTCAGCATCTTCGACCGCCCCGGCGAACGGATGAACCTCAGAACCGCACCATCGCGGCGACTCACCTAGACCTGGCAACGGAGCGCAGACCCCTCGGCAATCAGGGGTTCCCGAGGCGTGGGATCCGCGAGCTGATGGGAGACCGGTGTCCCGCATCCCAGCCGGCCGCCGCCCTGCGGTTCCCAGAAACGGCAACAGAAGTGGCGCGGCAATCGAGGTGCGAGGACAGTCCCAACCAGTACGGCGGTCGCACAGCGTGCGTCGCTTCTCGGGAAGTCCTCGCTTTCCTCGAGGCAGCGCTCTGGCGCTGAGCCACTCGCTCGACGCGAGCTCCGCACCATCGTGCGTCCTGATCTTGGAGTGCCTCATGCTCATTCGTCTTGCTCACCTCTGCTACCGCCGTCGTCGCTGGGTCCTCGCCGCCTGGGTCGCTGTCCTGCTCGGTGCCGTCGTCCTCGCCGGGGCGTTCGGCGGGGAGGTGAAGCAGGACTACCTGCAGCGCGGGTCGGAGTCGAAGGCCGCCGCAGACACGTTGACCGCCGGCTTCCCGGACCGAGCCGGCGACACCATCCAGGTGGTCATGCACTCCGACGCAGGTGTCTCGTCCGGTGGTGCTCGGGAACGGGCGGAGGCGGTCATCGCCGAGGTGTCCGACGAGGACCACGTGGTCGGGGTGGTCAGTCCCTTCTCGTCCGAGGGGGCCGACCAGGTCTCTGCGGACGGAACCACGGCGTACGCCGTGGTCAGCCTGGACAAGAGCCACTCCGACTTCACCGCGCAGGAGGCCAAGGACCTGGTTCTTCCGGTGCTCGCCGCCGGTGACGACAGCCTTGAGGTGGAGGTGAGCGGGGAGGTGGCGGCGTTGTCCCAGAGCGCGCCGGTGGGGACCGAAGGGATCGGGCTGATCGCCGCGGCACTGATATTGCTGGTGGTCTTCGGCTCTGCGGTGGCGATGGGTCTGCCCCTGATCACCGCCCTCTTCGGCCTCGGCACGGCGCTCGCCCTCGGTGAGCTGCTCATGCACGTGGTCGACGTACCGGACTGGGCTCCCCCGACCGCGGCCATGGTCGGCCTGGGGGTGGGCATCGACTACGCGCTGCTGATCGTCACCCGGTTCCGCACCGGTCTCGCGGACGGCCAGGAGCCGCGGCACGCCGTGCTCAACGCGGCGGCCACCGCGGGACGCACGGTCCTCTTCGCCGGCGCTGTGGTGATCGTGTCGATGCTCGGCATCCTGCTCGTCGGACAGAAGGCTCTCAACGGCTTCGCGTTCACCGTCTCACTGGCCGTCCTCGTGACGATGGCGGCGTCCCTCACCCTGCTGCCCGCCATGCTGGGCTTCGCGGGACGCAACATCGAGCGGCTGCACGTCCCCTTCGTCGGCACCCAGGCCAAGGACTCGGGTTCGTCGCGGTGGTACCAGTGGAGCCGGTTCATCCAGCGCCGGCCGCTGATCGCTGCCGTGGGCAGCCTCGTCGCCCTGCTCACGCTGGCGGCACCGTTCCTGGGCATCCGGTTCGGGTTCCCGGACGCACAGAGCGACCCGCCCAGCTTCACGACCCATCGGGCCTACGACCTCCTGGCCCAAGGTTTCGGTCCGGGGTTCTCGGCGCCACTCGTCATCACCCTCCAAGGGGCGACGGGCAGCGAGCTGGTCACCGAGGCCGATGCGCTGAGGAGCTCGCTGGCGGCGGTGGACGGCGTCGCCGCCGTCTCACCTCCGGTCCTCAACGAGGCAGGCGACACCGGGGTCCTCGACGTGGTCGCGACCACCTCCCCGCAGGACCGGGACACCGAGGACCTGGTCGACACCCTGCGGGACATGGCCATCCCGACCGCCATCGGCGACACCGACCTCACGGTCCACGTGGGTGGGCCCACCGCGGTGAACCTCGACATCACCCGTGGCGTCGCGGACCGGTTGCCGGTGTTCTTCGCCGGAGTGCTGCTCGTCTCGTTCCTGCTCCTGATGCTGGTCTTCCGCTCGATCGCTGTCCCCGCCAAGGCCGTGGCCATGAACCTCCTGGCCAGCGCCGCCGCCTTCGGCGTCCTCACCCTCGCGGTCAACGGCGGTCCGCTGGGGAGCCTCGTCGGCATCCCGGAAGCGACCCCCGTACCCATCCTCATCCCCATCGGCATCTTCGCGATCCTCTTCGGTCTCTCCATGGACTACGAGGTCTTCCTGATCTCACGGATCAAGGAGGAGTACGACAAGACCCGCGACAACGCCGTCGCGGTCGCCGACGGGCTGGCCAAGTCGGCGCGCGTCATCACCGCCGGCGCGGCCGTCATGGTCACGGTCTTCCTCTCCTTCGTCCTGGGTCAGGACGTGTTCGGGAAGATGTTCGGCATCGGGCTGGCCTCGGCGGTCCTCATCGACTCGACCATCGTGAGGATGGTCCTCGTCCCGGCCACAATGGAGCTCCTCGGTGACCGCAACTGGTGGCTCCCCGCCTGGCTCGACCGCCTGCTTCCCCACCTCAACACCGAGGGCCACGACCTCACAGACCAAGACCTCGTCACTCTGGACGGCGCGGGACGCGAACCCCCGGTCCCGGCGCAGGTCACAGGCTGATCCTCGGCCGCAGCCGCCACCCGCGCCCGCCACCGGTAGCCCACCCCCCCGGACGGGTTCCCCTGACGCCCCAACCGGTGGATGCTGGGGGTGGCGGCGCTCGAACCCCGACGCCAGCCGAGAGACGGGGCCACGTGCGCCTTTCACCACCTGACCGTCTCGGTAGGTCCCACAGCGCCCGCACCCAGGCATCCACCACCCGGCCGTGGCTCCGCGCTGCAGCCGCAGCGCGTCGGACGCGGGTTCGTCGCGCTGTACTCGCGGTCGTTCGCCGGCGGGACCCTGGTCATGATCGCGCCGCTGCTCGTCTCGCTGGCGTTGACGGTGAACTCCTTAGTGGGGCTGGACCAGGCTCCGAAGAGCCTGGCGCTGGTCACCGGCATCGGCTCCGTGCTGGCGATGGTGGGCAACCCCCTCTTTGGCCGGTTGAGCGACCGGACCACGTCGCGACACTGGATGCGTCGCCCGTGGATGGTGATCGGCCTGGCCGGCGGGACGGTCGGCACGCTGACCGTGGCGGTGGCACCGAGCGTCCCGGTCGTGCTCATCGGCTGGTGCACCGCCCAGGTGTTCCTGAACGCGTTGCTCGCGGCCCAGGTCGCGGTGCTGCACGACCAGGTGCCAGCCGTGCAGTGCGGAGCGGTCTCAGGGATCCGCGGAGTCTGCGTCCCCGTCGCGGCCGTCGCGGCGACCTACCCGGTGCAGGCCTTCGACCACAGCGCTCCGGCGAAGTTCCTCGTGCCCTGTGCTGTCGGGGGGTGCCTGCGTCCTCGTGTTCGCGGCCCGGCTGCCCGACCGCCGTCTGGACCCTGAGGATCGCCCCCCGTGGTCTCGATCATCGACCAACCTGACAGGGAGTTTTCGAGCTCTACTAGGACATCTGCGGAACCGTGTCGGGTCCCGATCAGCGCCATCGGCTTCTTCTGCCGCGACTGTGTGCCGGAAGCGTCGTCTTGTCATCACCGCTGTCCTTGCGGGCACCTCACAAAGTGAGGTTGCCCGGACCTACCAGGTTTCCCAGGGCTGGATCAGCCGGCTCAGGGCCCGCTACGCCATCGACGGCGAAGCCGCGTTCGAGCCACGGTCACGTCGGCCCCACACCTCACCGAATGCCACTCCGGTCGCGGCCGTCGAGCTGGTGCTGCGGCTGCGCAAGGAGCTGACCGAGCAAGGCCACGACGCGGGCGCGGACACGATCGTCTGGCACCTTCTCCATCACCACCAGACCCGGCTGCCACGGGCCACCATCCACCGGATCCTGGTTCGCAACGGCCAGGTCACCGCGGATCCGTCGAAGCGACCGAAGTCCTCCTACATCCGGTTCGAAGCCGAGCAGCCGAACCAGACCTGGCAGTCCGACTTCACCCACTACCGGCTGACCAACCCCAACAACACCCCGGGCATCGGCCCCGGTGTGGACGTGGAGATCTTGACCTGGCTCGACGACCACTCCCGAATGGCGCTGCACATCAGCGCCCACCTCCGGGTCACCGGCCCGATCGTGCTCGCTGCGTTCCGCGAAACCGCAGGCCAGCACGGCTATCCGGCATCGGTGCTCACCGACAACGGCATGGTCTACACGACCCGGTTCTCCGGTGGGCGCGGCGGCCGCAACCACCTCGAGTACGAGCGGCGCGAGCTCAACATCGTGCAGAAGAACTCCCGACCCAACCACCCCAGGACCTGCGGGAAGGTCGAGCGGTTCCAGCAGACCATGAAGAAGTGGCTGCGAGCCCAGCCAGTCCAGCCGACCACCCTCGCCGAGCTGCAGGCGTTGCTGGACCGGTTCGGGGTCGACTACAACACCAGTAGGCCGCACCGCTTATTGCCGCTCAGCGCCACCCCGGCCACCGTCTACGCCGCTCGTCGCAAAGCAGTCCCCTCGACCGACCGGTCCCGCGACACCCACGACCGCGTCCGCACCGACAAGGTCAGCAAGAACGGCATCGTCACCCTTCGCGTGGCCGGCCAACTGCGCCACATCGGCATCGGAAGAACCCACGCCGGAACCGACATCTTCCTGCTGATCCACGACCTGCACGTGCGCATCGTCGATGCCGCCACCGGAGAGACCCTCCGCGACCTGGTCATCGACCCCGCCCGCGACTACCACGGCACCGGCCGACCACCCGGCCCAACACCACCAAAACAATGAGCCCGAACCCACATCCGTAGGTTCGGGCTATGCCGATGTCCTGAGACATCACACGGAGCCGCCTGTCGGAATCGAACCGACGACCTGCTCATTACGAGTGAGCCGCTCTACCGACTGAGCTAAGGCGGCGCTGCCCGAGGGCAACCCGCGGAAGTCTACGGATCCGCACACGCGGGGGCCAAAACGAAACGGGCCGTGCGACCGCGACGTGGTGGGCGTCGGGATCACACGACCCGTTCAGGTCGCCGAGTGCACTCAGGCGGCGACAGGCTCGCGGTGGTCGGCGGCGCGGCCGGTGAGCAGGGTCTGCTCGGCGCCGCACCAGCACTCGAAGGCCACGATGATGCCGTGGTCGGTGTTGACGAGCGACGTGACCTGGCTCGGGAAGATCAGCTGGCGCTTGCCGCACGCGGTGCAGTTGTGGTCGAACATGGAGGAGCCTCCTTCAGGTCTCTCGCTCACGCGAGTGTCGCTTGAACACTTCAAGTGTGACCGACCGGTAGGCATAGGGGTAGCCTGACTTTCCAGTGACTTCCCAAGGAGAGTCCTATGCTTTCCCTGCATCAGCTCACCTGCTTCATCAGCGTCTACGAGCACCGGTCGCTGACCCGGGCGGCCGAGGAGCTCGGCTACGCCCAACCGTCGGTGTCCGAGCAGATCCGGGCGCTGGAGAAGTCCCTCGGCGTCCAGCTGTTCCGGCGGGTCGGGCGGGGCGTCGTACCGACCACGATCGCGGAGACACTGCGGCCGCACGCCGAGCGGACGCTGGCCGCGGCCGAGGACACCCGGCGAGCGGCGCGGGCCGCGGCCTCCTTCGAGACCGGGACCATCCGGTTCGGCATGTTCGGCACCGCACGGCTGTACGCCGGGGCCGGGCTGGTCGCCGACGTGCTGGCTCGCCACCCCGGGGTCCGGGTCGAGCTGATCGGGCAGAACTCCAGCGAGGTGGCCGAGGAGCTCCGGCGCGGCCGGCTCGAGGCGGCCATGATCGCCATCCACTCCGTGGAGAGCGAGGGCATGCAGATCACGCCGGTGGCCCGGGACGAGATCGTCTACATCAGCAACGACCCGGCGCGGCTGGAGAGCCCGGTGACCGCCAAGCGGCTCTCCGAGGCCAGCCTGGTCATGCCCGAGACCACGTGGCGGGCCACCGACTCGATCCGGATCATGCTGCGCCAGCTGCTGCACGAGACCGGCCGCAACCCACCCACCCGGATCGAGGTCGAGGACGTCGAGATCGCGGTCGAGCTGGTCGGCCTGGGACTGGCCGACTCGGTCGTTCCCCGCGGCGCCGCCGAGCAGCTGCTGCCCCGGCTGGCGCCGAACGCCGGCTGGGTCAGCTTCCGGCCACGGATCTACGACAACTTCGCGATCGTGCACCGCCGCGGCGCCACCCTGTCCCCCGCGGCCCAGCTGATGATCGAGCTCGCCACGAAGCGGATCCAGGCGATCGCGCAGCCGCTCTGATCAGCGGGTTCCGGCCGATCAGCACTGCAGACCGTCCTGCGGGACCGTGCCCTCGACCAGGTAGCTGTCCACCGCGTCGTCGATGCACTTGTTGCCGGAGGCGTAGGCGGTGTGGCCGTCCCCGTCCCGGCTGACGAGCACGGCCGAGTCGAGCTGCTGGGCCAGCGCCACGGCCTCGGCGTACGGCGTGGCGGGGTCGCGCGTCGTCCCGATGACCACGATCGGCGCCGCTCCCTTCCCGTGCAGCGGACGGCGCTGCTCCACGGCCTTCGTGGTGAAGTCGTTGCAGAGGGTCATCCCCCAGGCGAAGGTCCGTCCGAACGTGGGCGACAGCTTCTCCAGCTCGGGGACCTGGGACTCGACCTGGTCGAACGGGATGTTCGACGGGTGGTCGAGGCAGGTGATGGTCGGGAACGCCTCGAGGATGTTGCCGTTGTAGGTGCCGTCGGGGTTGCGGCCCGCGTAGCTGTCGGACAGCAGGGCCAGGATCGTGCCGTCGCCGCCGAACGCCTCCTGGAGCCCCTTGTCGAGGTAGATCCACGCCTCCTGGCTGTAGAGGGCGGCACCGATGCCGTAGTAGGCGAGTCCCTCGGTCAGCTCGCGGTCGCCGAACTGGGTGGGCAGTGGCTGTTGGTCGAGGTCGTCGAGGAGCTGCTTGATCCTCGCGAGCGCCTGGTCCATCGAGTCGCCGAGGAAGCAGTCGCCGCCGTCGAGGCAGTTCTGGACGTACGAGCGCAGCGCGGTCTCGAAGCCCTGGGCCTGCGCCTTGGTGACCTGCTCGATGCCCAGCGTCGGGTCCACGGCCCCGTCGAGCACCAGCCGGCCGACCTTGTCGGGGAAGTACTCGGCGTACGTCGCGCCGAGCTCGGTGCCGTAGGAGGCCCCGAAGTAGGTCAGCTTGCTCTCGCCGAGGGCCGAGCGCAGCACGTCCATGTCGCGCGCGGCCTCGACGGTGGAGACGTGCGCGGCCAGGTCTCCGGAGCCGGTCTCACAACCAGTGGCGAACTTCTGGGCGCTGGCCGCGAACTCCGTCACCTCGTCCGGGGTGTCCGGATCGGGATCTCCGGCCAGGTAGGCGTCCATCTCGTCGTCGGAGAGGCAGTCGATCGGGTCGGACCTCCCGACGCCGCGCGGGTCCATGCCGACGATGTCGTAGTGCTGGGACAGGGTCTTGTCCCACGACCCACCGGTCGCGTAGTCGATGGCCGAGGCCCCCGGACCTCCGGGATCGACGACCAACGAGCCGATCCGGGCGCCCTGGTCCTCGGCCGGGACCTTGAGCAGGGCGAGGTCGATCGTCTCGCCCTCCGGGTGCGTGTAGTCCAGCGGCACCGTGAGGGTGGCGCACTCGTCGGCGTTCTTGCCGGAGCAGTGCTTCCAGTCCAGGGTCTGCCCGTAGAACGTGGCGAGGTCCGCCGTGGGCGGGTCGCTGGAGCCGGGCTGCGGCGTCGGTGTGGGTGCGAGCGTGGGTCTCGCAGCTTCGGCGTCGTTGTCGGTCGAGCCGTCGGACCTGCCCACCGCCAGGTAGACCGCGACCGCCACCACCGAGACGATGACGAGGCCGACGACCAGCCGCATCGCCCTCATCGGCCCGGCCGGTCCGGGACCTTGAGCGCGACCATCATCGACTCCAGCGCCAGGGCCACCGGGACATTGAACTCCAGCATCTGCTCGCGGGCGGCGAAGATCGCCGCGATCCGCTGGAGGTTCAGCTCCGGGGTGGACGTCCGGACGACCACCTCGACGTCCTGCCGGATCTCCTCGTTGACCAGCTCCCCGGACGCGCCCGTGGCGACCGCGATCGCGTCGCGGTAGACCGACACCAGGTCCATCAGCCCCCGGTCGACCACGTCGCGGTGGCGCCGCGTGGCTCGCCGCTTCTGGTCCCGCTCGAGAGCGGCCAGTGCGGGGGCGTACTCGCGGGGCCGCCGGCCGCGCGCCTCCACGCCGTACGCCGTGTCCAGGTCGGTCTTCTCGCGGGCGTCGAGCTCGCCGGTGACGAGGTCGGCCTCCTCCTTGGTCACCTCCGCGAGGTTGGCGGCCGCGGTCATGCAGGCCCCGAGCGTGGTCAGCTTGGCCGGGTAGGAGACGACCTCGCGACGTCGGTTGCGGGTGCTCTCGTCGCGCGCCAGCGCCCGGGCCCGGCCGATGTGGCCCTGGCTGGCCCGGGCGGCGTAGGCCGCCAGGGACTCGGCCACACCGTCGCGGCGGACCAGGAAGGCTGCGACGTCCACGGTGGTCGGGGTGGTGAGGGTGACCAGCCGGCACCGCGAGCGGATCGTGGGCAGCACGTCCTCGACCGTCGGCGCGCACAGCATCCACACGGTGCGGTCGGTCGGCTCCTCGATCGCCTTGAGCAGGGCGTTGCAGGCCTGGTCCGTGAGCCGGTCCGCGTCCTCGACGATGAGCACCTGCGAGCGCCGGCCGACCGGGGCCAGCGCCGCGCGGCGGACCAGCTCGCGCACCTCGTCGACACCGATGGAGAGCTTCTGGGTCCGGACCATGGTCACGTCGGCGTGGGAGCCGGCCAGCACGGTGTGGCACTCGTGGCACTCGCCGCAGCCGGCCTGCGGTCCGGGGCCACGCTCGCACTGCAGCGCCGCCGCGAAGGCCACCGCCGCGTTGGACCGGCCGGAGCCGGGCGGGCCGGTGAACAGCCAGGCGTGGTTCATCCCGTGACCGGCGGCCGCGGCCCGCAGGGCCTCGACCACCCGGTGCTGGCCGACCAGGTCCGCCCAGACCTGTCCTGAGGAGCCGAGGGACGAGGCGTCTCGAAGGGCCGTCATGGTCGCTTGGCCTGCCCGAGCAAGGGCTGGACGCGCTCGAGCACGGCCGCCGCCAGGTCGTCGACCGACCCATGGGCATCGAGCACGACGTAGTGCTCGGGGTCGGCTGCCGCGAGGTCGAGGAACGACTGTCGGGCCCGGTCGTGGAACTCCAGCGACTCCGCCTCGATCCGGTCCCGCCCCTCGAACCGGCCCAGCCCGTCTCGCGGGTCGACGTCCATGACGACCGTGAGGTGCGGGCGCAGCCCGCGCGTGGCCCAGCGGGCGACCACCTCGACCTCATCGATACGCAGCTCGCGGCCGGCGCCCTGGTAGGCCAGCGTCGTGTCGACGTAGCGGTCGGTGACCACCACCTCGCCCCGGTCGAGGGCCGGCTGGACGACGGTGTCGACGTGCTCGGCCTTGTCGGCGGCGTAGAGCAGCGCCTCGGTGCGGGGCGACAGCTCACCGGTCTCCGGGCTGAGCACGATCCTGCGCAGCTCCTGGCCGACCGCGGTGTCGCCCGGCTCGAAGGTGAGCAGCACCTGATAGCCCTCCGCCCGCAGCCGCTCGCCGAGCAGCCGGGCCTGGGTGGACTTGCCCGACCCCTCGCCGCCCTCGAAGCAGACGAAGACACCCGTCGGGGCGTACGTCGCGGGCAGGTGCACGCGCCGAACCTACGCGGCGCCGGGGACACGACCCAACACGGAGTCCGCCCAGATAGCGTGCCCCGCATGTCCGCGACCGCCCCGAACCCCGCGGGCCCTGTCCTGAACCGTTCCGACCGGATCGTTCTCGGCCTCGCCGGGGCCCTGGTCGTGCTCGCCGGCGTCTCCCACTACGGCGGATGGACCGCGGTCGTCGCGTTCATCGTCTCGGCCGCAGCCGTGTGCCTCCTGGCCTCCCTGGTGGGCCGCAGCGTCGACCAGCTCGGGGACCGGCTGGGGGCGGGTGCGACCGGCGTGCTGCAGTCCGCGCTGGGGAACCTCCCGGAGCTGTTCATCTGCATCTTCGCGCTCCGGGCCGGCCTGGTGGAGGTGGTTCGCGCGGCCCTGATCGGCTCGATCCTGGCCAACCTGCTGCTGGTGCTCGGCCTGGCCTTCCTCGTCGGTGGCCTCAAGCACGGCACCCAGCAGCTCGGCTCGGAGCGGGCGCGCACGATCGTGGTCCTGATGCTGCTGTCGGTGACCGCGATGGCGATCCCGTCGATCGCGCACGTGCTGCACACGCCGGTCAGTGAGCACGAGAAGACGTTCTCGGTGATCGTCTCGGTGATCCTGCTGGGCCTGTTCGCACTCTCCCTGCCGTTCTCGTTGCGCCGGGACCAGAGTGCGACCGATGACCCCGGCACCAACCACGAGCCACCCCGATGGCCGATCTGGCTCGCCCTCACCGTCCTGGCCGCGGCGTCCCTCCTCGCTGCGTTCACGTCCGACTGGTTCGTCAAGGCGTTGACGCCGGCCATGGACTCCCTCGGGGTCTCCGAGGCGTTCGCCGGTCTCGTCGTCGTTGCCATCGCCGGCAACGCGGTCGAGAACGTGGTGGGCATCCAGCTCTCCGCCAAGGGTCAGTCGCAGTACGCGTTCTCCGTGGTCCTCAACAGCCCCATCCAGATCGCGCTGGTCCTGGCCCCGGTGCTGGTGCTGGCCAGCCAGATCTTCGGGTTGGCTTCGTTCACCCTGGTGTTCAGCCCGCTGCTGGTCGCCTGCCTGCTGCTCGCGATCATCCTCGCGGCGTTCATCGCGTTCGACGGTGAGTCGACCTGGCTGGAGGGTGCCTCACTGGTCGCGCTCTACGGGATCATCGCCACGTCATTCTGGTGGGGTTGAGTCCCGGACTCGGCTTCAGAGGCTCCGAGACGGGCGCAGAGCGCCCTCCTCAGCCACCGGTGGTTGAGGAGGTTGCGCAGCAACCGTCTCGAAACCCGGCAACCCGGTGCTGGGACGTCCCCGCGTCAGTCCAAGCCAGGCACGATGCGGATGTCCCGGACCGCGGCGTCGCCGAGCGCGGCCAATGCCTCCCGGTAGGCCGGGCTGTCGTGCGCGGCCTGCGCGGCCTCGACGGACTCGAACTCGATCACCACGGTCAAGCTGGAGACGCCGGCCTCGTAGAGCTGCTCCGGCAGGCTGCGGGCCAGGAACCGGCCACCGTTCGCCTCGAGGGCCGGCCGGCCGAGCGCGGCGTACGCCGCCATCCGGTCCTGGTCGGTGATCTGCCGGTACTCCGAGACCCAGTAGGCGGTCACGACTTCTTCGCGGCCTTCTTGGTGGTCTTCTTGGCCGTCTTCTTGGCCGGCTTCTTCGCCGGGGCCTTCTTGGCGCCCTTCTTGGCCGCCTTCTTGGCCGGGCCGCGCTCGCGGCGCTCGGCCAGCAGCTCGGCGGCCCGCTCGAGGGTGATGCTCTCGACGGTGTCGTCCTTGCGCAGGGTCGCGTTGTACTCGCCGTCGGTGACGTACTCGCCGAAGCGGCCGGACTTCACCACCACCGGCTGGCCGGAGACGGGGTCGTTGCCGAGCTCCTTGAGCGGTGGGGCGGCGGCGGCGCGGCCACGCTGCTTGGGCTGGGCGTAGATGCGGAGCGCGTCGTCCAGGTTGACGGTGAACAGCTGGTCCTCGGAGGTCAGCGAGCGGGAGTCGGTGCCCTTCTTGAGGTAGGGGCCGTAGCGACCGTTCTGGGCGGTGATCTCCTCGCCCGACTCGGGGTCCTCGCCGACCACTCGCGGCAGCGAGAGCAGCCTGACCGCGTCGTCGAGCGTGATCGTGTCGAGCGACATCGACTTGAACAGCGAGCCGGTACGCGGCTTGGCGCTCTTGGGAGCGTCGTCGGGCAGGGACTCGGTCACGTAGGGGCCGTAGCGGCCGTTCTTGGCCACGACCTCCAGCCCGGAGTCCGGGTGGACCCCGAGCTGGATCTCCTCGCCGGCCGGGTTGGCGAACAGCTCCCTGGCCTTGTCCAGCGTCAGCTCGTCGGGCGGCAGGTCGTCGGGGACGTTGGCGCGCTTCCCAGCCGGCGCACCGTCGTCGCCGGGCCCCTCGAGGTAGGGGCCGTAGCGGCCGACTCGGAGGTTGATGCCGGAGTCGGGGCCGCCGATCGGGAAGGTGGCCAGCTCGCGGGCGTCGATCTCGCCGAGGTTGGTGATGAGGTCGTGCAGCCCCTCCACACGCTCGGAGCCGAAGTAGAACTCCTGGAGCTCGCTGACCCGGTCCTTGTGGCCGGCGGCGATCTCGTCGAGCACGTCCTCCATGCCGGCGGTGAACTCGTAGGAGATCTGCCGCGGGAAGTGCTCCTCCAGCAGCCGGATCACCGAGAACGCGAGCCAGGCCGGCACCAGCGCGGTGCCCTTCTTGTAGACGTAGCCGCGGTTGAGGATGGTCCCGATGATCGAGGCGTACGTCGACGGCCGGCCGATCTCGCGGTCCTCGAGCTCCTTGATCAGCGTGGCCTCGGTGTAGCGGGCCGGCGGCTTGGTCTCGTGGCCAAGCGCGTTGAGCGCAGCCGCGCTGACCGGGTCGCCCTCGCGCAGGTCGGGCAGCGGCACCTGGTCGTCGTCGGAACGCTTGCCGCCCTCGGTCCCCTCGACGTACGCCTTGAGGAAGCCGTGGAAGGTGATGACTCGTCCGGACGCGGCGAAGACCACGTCGCGGCCGTCGGACGCGGCGCCGCCGAGACGGACCGCCACCGACTGGCCCACCGCGTCCTTCATCTGCGAGGCGATGGTGCGCATCCAGATCAGCTCGTAGAGGCGGAACTGCTCACCGGTCAGCCCGGTCTGCGCCGGGGTGCGGAAGCTCTCTCCGGACGGACGGATCGCCTCGTGCGCCTCCTGGGCGTTCTTCACCTTGCTGGCGTAGACGCGCGGCTGGTCGGGGACGTACTCGGCGCCGAAGAGCTCGCGCACCTGCGACCGGGCCGCGTTGACCGCCGCGCTCGACAGCGTGGTCGAGTCGGTGCGCATGTAGGTGATGAAGCCGTTCTCGTAGAGCCGCTGCGCGACCGACATGGTCACCGAGGCGGACATGCCGAACTTGCGGCTGGCCTCCTGCTGCAGCGTGGTCGTGCGGAACGGCGCGTAGGGCTGGCGACGGTAGGGCTTGGACTCGACCGAACGCACCGCGAACGTCGTGTCGGCAAGTGCACGGACCAGCCCCTCGGCGGCCGCGCGGTCCAGGTGGACCCGGCCACCCTTCTTGTCCTTGAGCTGACCGTCGTCACCGAAGTCCGAGCCGCCCGCGACGCGTGTCTCGTCGATCGAGTGGAGCTTGCCCGGGAACATCCGCGGGTCCTTCTCGGCGCCCGCGTCGAAGGTGCCCTCGAGGTCCCAGTAGGACGCGAGGTGGAACGCCATCCGGTCACGCTCGCGGTCGACGACCAGCCGGGTGGCGACGCTCTGGACCCGCCCGGCGGAGAGGCCGGACATGACCTTCTTCCACAGGACCGGGCTGACCTCGTAGCCGTAGAGCCGGTCGAGGATGCGGCGCGCCTCCTGGGCCTCGACGAGGTCCTCGTTGATGTCGCGGGGGTTCTCGACCGCCTCGAGGATCGCCGGCCGGGTGATCTCGTGGAACACCATCCGGTGCACCGGGATGCCCTTCGGCTTCAGCTCGTCGAGCAGGTGCCAGGCGATCGCCTCACCCTCGCGGTCCTCGTCGGTGGCGAGGTAGAGCTCGTCGGCGTCCTTGAGCAAGGTCTTGAGCTTGGCGATGTGCGACTTCTTGTCGCGCGGCACGACGTAGTAGGGCTCGAAGCCGTTGTCGACGTCGACCGCCAGCCGGCCCCACGGCTTGTCCTTGATCTTGGCCGGCGTCTCCGCAGCGCTCTGCGGGAGGTCGCGGATGTGGCCGATGGAGGACTCGACGACGTACCCCTGACCGAGGTACCCGCCAATGGTGCGGGCCTTCGCCGGGCTCTCGACGATCACCAACTTGTGTGCCACTGCCTGCTTGTCCCTCTCGATTCGTGCCGCAACCCCACTGGCTGAGCGGGGTCACGGCTGGTCACGGTAGCGCGTGGTCACGACTTCTGATTCCCGGAGGGGCAAACCGGACGCCGCTGCGATGAGTCCTGGGACGCAACCGGGTCTGTCCTTCCATGTCCCGTCATGTCGGCGCGAGCATCCTGCTCGCCAGCAAGGACCCGGACCGGCTGCGCTCCTTCTACAGCGAGGCCTTCGGCGTCGAACCCGACCAGTATCACGCGATCGACCTCGGTGGCCTGGGCATCATCTTCGACACCCGGGACGACATCGCCGAGCGTACGACGGAGCCTCGCATCGTCCTGAACATCGACACCGAGGACGCCCCTTCCGTCGTCGAGCACATCGAGGGCATGGGCGTGACGTTCTCGGTGCGACTGGAGGACCGCGGTCCCGGGATCTTCTCGACGTTCCAGGACCCGGACGGGAACCTCGTCCAGGTGCTGCAGATGTCGCCAGGACTACCGCGACTCGCTGCGGGGCTGAGCGCCTGGCTCCACGTTTCGGGCCCTCCCATGGAGCTGAAGGTGGACCCGACGACCGGCAAGGTGAACGGCAAGGTGAACCGCAAGGCGCCCCGGTGCGCCTGGTCGGCTCCCACCGCTGACTCACGGCGCCACGAGGAACCCCTCGTCGACGAGCTCACGCACGACCGGGAGGTAGGTCGCGCGCGTCTCGCGCCGGGTCCCGGTCGAGCAGCTGGGCGATCGCGTCGAGGATGCGGCCCACCGGGAGCTCCCCGTCGCAGGCGCCGGCCAGTGCGGCGACCACGGTGTCGGCCTGGCGGGCCCGGCGGAACCCCCGCTGCTGGCGGAGCACGATGGTCTCGGGGTCCTCGGCACCGGCCGGTCCCACCGTCTCCTGGACGACGTCCTCGCGCAGCCGCAGCCGCACGTCCGGACCCGCATCCGCGCCGACGCCGGCGGCCCAGTCCGCGATGGCCGGGGCGATCGGCTGCTCGACGTCGTACGGCCAGTCCCAGAGGTCGTGCCGGCCGGTGCCGCCGCTGCGCAGGTTGACCCAGCCGAATCCGACCGCCTCGACCCCCTGCTCCTCCAGCCAGGACAGCCAGGTGTCGTAGCGGCGGTGGTACTCCCCGGCGTCGCCGCCGGTGGCCGGGTGGTGGCCGGAGTCCTTGAGCCAGAGCTCGACGTACGCCGCCGGGTCGACCAGCTCGCGCTGCACGACGAGGGCGTCGACCTCGGGCGTGAGCCAGCCGGCGAGCCGCTCGTCCCAGGGGCGGTCCCGCTCGACGACCCAGTTGGCGAGCACCTGGCACCAGCCGCGCTCGGTGAGGTGGCCGGGCGCGGCGCGGACGATGTCCTCGACCACCCGGTCGCCGGGCAGTCCGGAGTCGCGGTAGACGAGCAGCTCGCCGGTGGCCGGCGAGATGACGAACGGCGGGTTGGTCGCGATCAGGTCGAACCGCTCGCCGCGCACCGGCTCGAAGAAGGAGCCGTCGCGGACCTCGACCCGGTCGCCCACCTCGTTCAGCGCCGCGTTGAACCTCGCGATGCCGAGCGCGCGCGGGTTCACGTCGGTGGCGACGACCTTCGTCGCTGTGGGCGGCCAGGTGCAGGGCCTGCACGCCGCAGCCGGTGCCGAGGTCGAGGCTGCTCCCGGCCTCGGCCCTGGTCGTGAGCTGGGCGAGTGACGTCGACGCGGGGCTGATGCCGAGCACGTGGTCGGCTCCGATCTGCTGCGGCAGCCCGTCCAGCCCGGGCGTCAGGTCGCTGACCACCCAGAGGGTGCTGTCCTCGGTGGCGTAGGGCCGCACGTCCAGCCGCGCGGCCACCTCGCCGACCGACCGGTCGAGCACGCCCTCGGCCACCAGCCGGTCCACCAGCGCGGGCAGCGCGGCCTCGGCGGCGCCGGCGGTGACCGTGGTCTGCAGCAGGAACAGCCGGGTGAGCGTGGCGAGCGGGCCGTGGTCGTTCGCCGTACGCCGCAGCGCGGGCGTGGTCTCGTTGCGCAGCAGCGCGGCATCGGCTACCTCGCCGAGCAGCTCGCGGACAGCGTCGACGGTGAAGTCGGCGGCCTCCAGCGCTGCTCGCAGCCGGACCGGGACGTCGGGCGAGGTCGCACGCATCCGACGAGCCTAAGGCGCCCGAAATGACGCTGACCCGCCCGAACAGTACGGGCGGGTCAGCGGCTTGGTGCTGGGTCAGGCGGTGGCGGCCGGGTCGGTCACCGGGGCAGCAGGAGTGGTCGGCGGGACGTCGTCGCCCATGCTGACCTCGCGCTGCTTGGAGATGTAGACCGAGGTCGCGATGATCGCGACCGCGACCAGCGCGATGATGATCCGCAGCACGTCGTGCTGGTCGTCGCCCACGCTCAGCGAGACGACGGCGCTGGCGATCAGCAGCGAGACCAGGTTCATCACCTTGATCAGCGGGTTGATCGCCGGGCCGGCGGTGTCCTTGAACGGGTCGCCGACGGTGTCGCCGATGATCGTGGCCTCGTGGGCGGCAGAGCCCTTGCCGCCGTGGTTGCCGTCCTCGACCAGCTTCTTGGCGTTGTCCCAGGCGCCACCCGAGTTGGCCAGGAAGACGGCCATCAGGGTGCCGGTGCCGATGGCACCCGCCAGGAAGCCGGCCAGCGCCGTGACGCCGAGGCCGAAGCCCACGGCGATCGGCGCGAGCACCGCGAGGATGCCCGGGCGTGATCAGCTCACGCAGCGAGTCCTTGGTGACGATGTCGACGACCTTGCCGTACTCCGGACGGCCGGTGCCCTCCATGATCCCGGGGATCTCGCGGAACTGGCGGCGGACCTCGTAGACCACCGCGCCGGCGGCGCGGGCGACGGCGTTGATGGCCAGGCCGGAGAAGAGGAACACCACGGCGCGCGCCGAGCAGGACGCCCACGAGGACCGCGGGGTTGAAGACCGCGAAGTCCAGCAGGTTGGACTCGCCGAGGCTCGGCTTCGCCTTGACGAGCGCCTCGCCGACCGAGGTCGCGTAGGAGCCGAACAGCGCGGTCGCGGCGAGCACGGCCGTCGCGATCGCGATGCCCTTGGTGATCGCCTTGGTCGTGTTGCCGACGGCGTCGAGGTCGGTGAGGATCTGCGCGCCCTCGGGGCTCACGTCCCCGGACATCTCCGCGACGCCCTGGGCGTTGTCGGAGACCGGACCGAAGGTGTCCATGGCCACGATCACGCCGACCGTGGTGAGCAGGCCGCAGCCGGCCAGCGCCACCGCGAACAGCGAGACGGTCAGCGGTCGCGCCGCCCAGCAGGTAGGCGCCGAAGACCGCCGCACCGATGACGAGCGTCGTGTAGACGGCCGACTCGAAGCCGACCGAGAGACCGGAGAGGATCACGGTCGCCGCGCCGGTGAGCGAGGTCTTGCCGACGTCCTTGACCGGCCGGTACTCGGTGCCGGTGAAGTAGCCGGTGAGCGCCAGGATGCCGGCGGACATGACGATGCCGATGACCACGGCGGTCGAGGCGATGAACCGCGGGTCGCCGTCGGCTCTGGCCGCCAGGGCTCCGACGTTGTCGAAGTCGGCGAAGCTGCTGGGCAGGTAGACGAAGGACAGGATCACGCTGGCCACGGCGGCGATCCCGGCCGAGAGGTAGAAGGCCCGGTTGATCGTGGTCAGGCCGTTCTCGCCCGGCCTTCGGCCTGGTGAAGTAGACACCCGCGACCGCGGTGAGCGCGCCGATGGCGGGGATCAGCAGCGGGAAGACGAGGCCCTTGTCGCCGAAGGCCTGCGAGCCGAGGATCAGCGCCGCGACCAGGGTGACGGCGTACGACTCGAACAGGTCGGCGGCCATGCCGGCGCAGTCGCCGACGTTGTCGCCGACGTTGTCGGCGATGGTCGCGGCGTTGCGCGGGTCGTCCTCGGGGATGTTCTGCTCGACCTTGCCGACCAGGTCGGCGCCGACGTCGGCGGCCTTGGTGAAGATGCCGCCGCCGACCCGCATGAACATGGCGAGCAGCGCGGCGCCGAAGCCGAAGCCCTCGAGCACCTTGGGCGCCTCGTCCTGGAAGGCGAGCACCACGATGCTGGCGCCGAGCAGGCCCAGGCCGACGGTGAGCATGCCGACCATGGCGCCGGTCCGCAGACCGATCGTCATCGCCGGCTCGCGGCCCTCCGTGTTGGCGGCCGCGGCCACCCGCAGGTTGGCGCGCACGGCGAGCGACATGCCGAGGTAGCCGACCGAGGCGGAGAAGCCCGCCCCGACGAGGAAGAAGACGGAGCGGAAGATCCGCACGGTCGTGTCGTCGGCCGGCAGCGCGAGCAGCGCGAAGAACGCGAGCGCCGCGAAGATCGCGAGAGTGCGGAACTGACGCTGGAGGTACGCGTCCGCGCCCTCCTGGACGGCCAGGGCGATGTTCTTCATGTTGTCGGTGCCCTCGCCGGCGGCGAGGACCTCCGTCGCGGAACATCGCAGCCATACCGAGCGCGCCAAGCGCGATCAGTGCGACGACGATGACCAGGACGAGGTTGCCACCGGAGAGATCCACGACAGCGGGATAGATCCCGGTCATGCGGTTTCCTCCATGCGGATCAGGTGTGAGCTCGACAGGCCGCGCTGGCCGTCACCCGGCAGAGTAAGGATGACCCGAGCGCGGAACGTGCGGGAGTCTACGCATCGCGCACCGGATCGCCTCATCGGGTGTGACCCGTCCCACGACGGGCGCTGGCCGGGCTCGCAAGGCCCCGCACCGGGGCTCGCGGAGTCCTAGCGGGCCGCGAGCGCTCCGTCGGCGGAGTCGTGGATGACGAACACCTTCGCCAGCCCGGTGATCCGGAAGATCTTGAGCAGCCGGTCCTGGGTGCAGATCAGCTGGAGCGAGCCGTCGTGGGCGCGGACCTTCTTCAGGCCGCCGACCAGCACGCCGAGCCCGGTGGAGTCGAGGAACTCGACGGCCTCCATGTCGACGATGATGTCGTAGATGCCGTCGCCGACCAGCTCGGTGATCTTGTCCCGCAGCTTGGGAGCGGTGTAGACGTCGATCTCACCGCCGACGGCGATGATCGTTGCCCCGTCGACCTCACTGGTCGCAAGCGTCAGATCCACGTCCACTCCCCTGGGATTCGGGCGGCTGAGCACGCATGTCATTCTCGCCCCCACCACTCAGCCAGCACAATGAAACCACGGCAACCCGGGACTCGTACAAAGGTCGCAGCACAAAGGACGCCGCCCGGACCGGTGCGGTTCCCAGTGGCCTCATCGAGGCCGTCGCCGCCTCACCCGAAGGGGTGGGCGCGCTTGCCCTGACCGTCGGCGCGCTTTGACATGCTCGCCGCGTGACCCTCACCGCCACCGTGATCGAGCGGCTGGCGGCCGTCCCTGGGCGGGAGGGCCGGCTCACCCATCTCGAGCGGCTGCCCGCACGTCCCGGCCGAACCGCCGCCTGGCCGGAGTGGGCGGACCCGGCCGTGGTCGCCGCCTTCCGCGCCCGCGGGATCGGCGAGCCCTGGGTCCACCAGGCGGTCGCGGCCGAGGCGGCGTACGCCGGCCAGCACGTCGTGCTGGCCACCGGCACCGCGTCGGGCAAGTCGCTGGCCTACCAGCTGCCCGGCCCTGACCTCGGCCCTCAGCACCGCGGGGACCGCGCGGCCAGCGGGGGGCCACCACCCTCTACCTCGCGCCGACCAAGGCGCTGGCCCAGGACCAGCTGGCCGGCCTGGCCGCGCTCGGCCTCGACGTCCGCGTCACCACCCACGACGGGGACAGCAGCCGCGACCAGCGCGAGTGGGCCCGCGACCACGCCGAGTACGTCCTCACCAACCCCGACATGCTGCACCGCTCGCTGCTGCCCGGCCACGAACGCTGGCGCTCGTTCCTCGTCACAGCTCACCTACGTCGTCGTCGACGAGTGCCACCACTACCGCGGCGTCTTCGGCGCGCACGTCGCCCAGGTGCTCCGGCGGCTGCGGCGGATCTGCGCGGCCTACGGCGCGCACCCCACGTTCGTGCTCGCCTCGGCCACCGTGGCCGAGCCGGAGACCGCCGCGGCCCGGCTCACCGGTCTCGACGTGCTGGCGGTGACCGGGGACAGCTCGCCTCGCGGCGAGGTCTCGCTGGCCATGTGGCAGCCCTCGCTGACCCGGTTCACCGGCGAGAACGGCGCCCCGCTGCGCCGGGCCGCGTCCTCGGAGGCGGCCGACCTGCTGGCCGACCTCGTCGCCGCCGACGTCCGCACCCTGGCGTTCATCCGGTCCCGGCGCGGAGCCGAGCAGGTCGCGATGACCGCGGCCGGGCTGCTGGCCGAGGTCGACCCGTCGCTGCCCGGGAAGGTCGCGGCCTACCGCGGCGGCTACCTCCCCGAGGAGCGCCGCGAGCTCGAGCGGCAGCTCCGTGCCGGCGAGCTGACCGGGCTGGCGGCCACCAACGCCCTCGAGCTCGGCATCGACGTCAGCGGCCTCGACGCCGTCCTGCTGGCCGGCTTCCCGGGCACCCGCGCAGCGTTCTGGCAGCAGGTCGGCCGGGCCGGCCGCGGCGCCGGGGACGCGCTCGGCGTCCTGGTGGCCCGCGACGACCCCCTCGACACCTACCTCGTCACCCATCCGGAGGCGCTGCTCGGCCAGCCGGTCGAGGCCACCGTCTTCGACCCCGCCAACCCCTACGTCCTCGGGCCCCAGCTGTGCGCGGCCGCGGCCGAGCTGCCCGCTGACCGAGGCCGACCTGCCGCTGTTCGGGCCGACCGCTCGCGACGTCGCCGACAAGCTCACCGAGGCCGGGCTGCTGCGACGTCGCTCCCGCGGCTGGTTCTGGACCGACCGGCGCCGAGCCAGCGACCTGGCCGACATCCGCTCCACCGGCGGTCCGCCCGTCGCAGCTGGTCGAGGCCGAGACCGGCCGCGTCATCGGAACCGTCGACGCCGGCAGCGCCCACTCGACCGCCCACGCCGGCGCGGTCTACGTGCACCGCGGCGAGACCTGGCTGGTCGAGTCGCTCGACCTCGACGAGCACGTGGCCGTGATCGGCCGAGCCGAGCCGGCGTACTCCACCACCGCCCGCGAGACCACCGACATCTCCATCGTGGCCGAGCAGGACCATCGGATGTGGGGCGACTGCCGGCTGTCGGTCGGCCGCGTCGACGTCACCCACCAGGTCGTGTCGTACCTGATGCGACGCCAACCCAGCGGCGAGGTGCTCGGCGAGGAGCCGCTGGACCTCCCCGAGCGCACGCTGCGGACCAGCGCGGTGTGGTGGACCGTCCCGGACCACGCCCTCGAGGCCGCCGGCCTGGCCGGCCGGGACCTGCCCGGCTCGGCGCACGCCGCCGAGCACTGCTCGATCGGCCTCCTTCCTCTCTTCGCGACCTGCGACCGCTGGGACATCGGCGGCGTCTCCACCGCGCTGCACCCGGACACCGGACAGCTCACCGTCTTCGTCACGACGGCCACCCCGGCGGCGCCGGCTTCGCCGAGCGCGGCTTCGCGGCGGCCCGGGACTGGCTGACCGCGACCCGCGAGACCATCGCCGCGTGCGAGTGCTTCGACGGCTGCCCCTCGTGCGTGCAGTCCCCCAAGTGCGGCAACCAGAACAACCCGCTCGACAAGTCCGGTGCGCTCCGACTCCTCGACGTGCTCCTCGACGGCTGACGGTCCGTGACTCGGCAGGCGCCGAGCGTTAGTGTCCGGCCATGGTGATCCTGGGTCTCCTCCTCGTCGTGCTGGGCGGCCTGGCCATCGTGTGCGGGCTGTTCGCCACCGAGATCGACGGCACCAAGCTGCAGTTCCTCGGACAGGACATCGGCCCGGCGGCGCTCTTCCTCATCGGGGTCGGTTCGGCGGTCGCCATCTGGTGGGGCCTGTGGATCTTCAAGTCCGGCACCAAGCGCTCCTGGGCGCGCCGCAAGGAGCAGAAGCGGCTGCAGGACCTTTCCGAGAAGCTCGACAGCGTCGACGAACAGCGCCGGATGGACGTCGACGAGCACGAGGAGAAGGACCGCCCGTCGCTCTGAGGCTGGCGTTGTTCTCCCTTTCCCTTCCCTGACCCACCCGCCGCCCACCGCCTCCGCGATCAAGCCCCGAGGGGCGCTTCACGCAGGTCCGGCGCGGGCCTCGGCCGACAGGTCGTGACCTTGACCCAGCCAGTGCGGTCCGGCCACGGTGACCTGCAGCCGCACTTCGAACCCGTCGACCGCGCAGCTGTCGATGATCGCGCCGTTGGCCCGGGCGACGGTGGCCGCGGCCGAGCACGCGTCCGCGCCTCGAGCTCGCGACTGGGCACCGGCCAGCGCGGCCAGGTCGGCCGCCGACTGGGCCACGCGGTGGGCGTGCACCATCGCGCCGACCACGCCGAGCGCCGCGCCGACGAGGACGAGCAGGCCGACCACCGCGACGGCGAACAGCGTGGCCGAGCCCCGCTCGCTCCTCCACGTCACGGCGTCGACTCCTCCTCGTCGGCGGCGACGGCCTGGGCACGCAGGGTCGGCGAAGGCAGGTGGGCGAAGAGCCCGCCGGGCCCCTCGACCCGGCCGGTCACCGTCACCCGGACCTCGCCACCTCCACGGCTGACCGTGATCCGGCTGCCGTCGGGCGCGACCTCCTGACCCCGCCCGACCGCGGTCGCATCGTCGTCGCCCCTGGCCAGGGCGCGGGCGGTCTCGCGGGCCGCGTCGACGGCCCGCACCTGTGCGGCTCCCACAGCGAGCAGCCAGACCAGCCCCAGCGCCACGGCCACCAGCAGCGGCAGCACCATGGCCAGCTCGGCCGTGGCGGCGCCACGCGCGTCCCGCGCCCGTCGAACCATCAGCTCACGAGATGCCGAGCAGGCTGAGCACGTGGTCGTAGAGCAGCTTCAGCAGCTTGTCACCGAAGCCGCCGGTCAGCATCTTGTAGAGCAGGCCGGCCAGGCCGGCGCCTGCGGCCGTGCCGACGGCGTACTCCGCCGTGGTGATGCCGCGCTCGTCTCGGCGCAGTGTGCGGTGCATGGGTCTCCTTCATCAACGGGGCCGCGGCGCGGCCTGGATCTCGAACTCTGCGGGCCGGGACCCTCGGTCCGCGGCCACCTGGTGTCGACCTGTGCATGACCAGCGGGCCGGGCCGTGCTGTGGACGGCTGGTGGACGCGTCACAGGCCCAGGCTGCTGAGCAGCCCCGCGACGACGGGGACGATGCCGACCAGCACGAACGACGGGAGGAGGCACAGGCCGAGGGGTACGGCGGCCTTCACCCCGACCGCGCGGGCGCGGTCCTCGACCTCGGCGCGGGCCGAGCTCGCCAGCTCGTCGGCCAACCGCTCGACGGCCGGAACCACCGGCGCGCCCGTGCGGTGCGCCCGGCCCAGGGCCCGCCCGAGCGGTCCCAGCGCGGGGTCGGCGGCCAGGTCGGCCCAGACCTGTTCGCGGTCGACGCCGAGACGCAACCGGGGCACGAGCGGAGCCAGCCGGGCCGCGGCGGGGCCCGGCAGGGCGTCGGCGACCACCGCGAGCGCGGCGTCGGGCGGCCGGCCCGACCTCAGCGCGTCGGCCAGCAGCCCCACCACGTGTGGGAGGTCGCGACGTGCCTGCTCGCGATCTCGACGGACCTGGACCGGCTCGGCGCGTTCGATGACCCACCAGGTGGCCCCGGCCGCCACGGGTGCCGCGGCCAGCCCCGGCCCTCCGCTCACGAACACCGCGGCAGCGACCCCGGCCAGGAGCATCCACAGCGGCCGCCACCGGCGCAGCCAGTCGGAGCCCGCGGGCGCCGGACGCGCCGGCGCCGGCGAGCCGAACCGGGGCGCGACCGGAGCCAGCAGGGCTGCCGAGCAGCACGTCGCCAGCGCGGCGACCAGGGCCGGGGCGGTCACGAGCCTCGGTCCACGGCACGAGCGAGCGCCTCGATCCACCAGAGCCCGGCCAGGCCGAACGCCAGCCCGGCCGCGAGGCAGAGCCACCCGGCCGGGGTCGACAGCAGGAAGCCCACTGGATCTCCGCCCACCCCGGAGCCCATGGCCAGCGCGGCCACTGGCAGCAGCGCGACGAGCCGGGCGGTCGCCCGGGCCGAGGCCAGCTCCCCGTCGACAACGCGGCGGGTCGCGCGGGCGGCGACCAGGTCGCGGGCCACCCGGTCGACCGCGTCGGCCAACCCCTGGCCGGTGCGGTGCGCGACGTGCCAGGCCGCGGCCAGCAGCCGCAGGTCGGCCGCGCCGGGCCGCGTGGCCACCTTGCGCAGCGCGGACGGCACATCGGACCCGACCCGGAACGCCTCGGCCGCCGGGGCCAGCTCGGGCCAGTCGTCGGCCGCCCGGCCGAGCGCCGCGCCGGGCGGCTGCCCGGCCGCCAGCTCGGAGGCGAGGTGCTCGCACACCTCGAGGACCCGGGCACCCGTCTGCGCCGCGGCCCGGCGCTCGCGGCGGCGCAGCCACAGCAGCCAGGAGACGCACGCCGCTCCCGCGCCGACGACAGCCGGCACCAGCCAGCCGGGCGGCAGCCAGACCACGAGCGGGGCCAGGAGGACCAGGCCCAGCGGGCGATCCCAGGACAGGCGCGGTTCGCGTCGCGACGACAGCCGCGGTGGCCCGGGAGCCAGGAGTGCGGACGCGACGCCAGCCGCCAGACCGGCCAGCGCGACGAGGGCGGTCACAGTCGCAGCACCTCGGCCAGCCCGGCGGCACCACGTCCTTCGCGCAGCTGACCGCCGGCCAGGGTCACCGCGGGCACCATCGTCACCAGCCCGTCGGGCCCGCGCGTCGGAACCGCGATCTCGGCCAGGCGCCGGGTGCCGTCGCGGCCGCGCGCCAGGTGCACGACCGCCGCGACCCCGGACGCGAGCTGGCTGTGCGTCGCGGCGCGGTCGAGACCCGCGGCCAGCGCGAGCGCCTCGACCCGGGCAGGCACGTCGACCGCGGAGTTGGCGTGCAGGGTGCCGCACCCGCCGTCGTGGCCGGTGTTGAGTGCAGCCAGCAGCTCCACCACCTCGGCGCCGCGGACCTCGCCGACCACCAGCCGGTCGGGCCGCATCCGCAGGGCCTGCCGGACCAGGCTGCGCAGGTCGATGGCGCCGGCACCCTCGACGTTGGCCGGCCGCCCCTCGAGAGCGACCACGTGCGGGTGGTCGGGCCGCAGCTCGGACGCGTCCTCGACGATGACCATCCGCTCACGGACGTCGACGAGCGACAGCAGCGCGGCCAGCAGGGTGGTCTTGCCGCTGCCCGTGCCGCCGCTGACCAGGAACGCCACCCGGGCGGCGACGAGCGCCCGCAACAGCTCGGCCCCGCGAGGGGTCAGGGTCCCGGCGGCCACCAGCTCGTCGAGCGCGAAGGCGCGCGCCGGTGGGACGCGCAGGGAGATCGTCGTGCCCGGCCGCGACACCGGGGCCAGCACGGCGTGGCAGCGGCTGCCGTCCGGCAGGCGCAGGTCGGCGAACGGGGCGCTGTCGTCGAGCCGACGACCGGCCATCGCCGCCAGCCGCTGGGCCAACCGTCGCACGGACTCGTCGTCGGCGAACCGCACCGCGGTCGCCTCGAGACCGTCGCCGCGGTCGACGAAGACCTGCTCCGGCCCGTTGACGAGCACGTCGGTCACGCCCGGCAGCCGGAGCAGCGGTTCGAGCGGCCCGGCGCCCAGCACGTCACGTCGCAGGGCTTCGTAGACGGCCAGGACGGTGGCGTCGCCGACCGGGCGACCCGCGGCCCGCAGCGCCTCGGCGACCCGGTGCGGGGACAGGTCGCCGGGTCGGTCGGCCAGCCGCCGCCTGACCCCGTCGACGACCGCGGGCTCGACGTCGGCGACGCTCGGCGCCTCGGGGCCGCCGATCATGCGGCCACAGCCGTGGGGACGGCCGCCGTCAGGAGCTCGCGGCAGGCACCGGCCAGCGGTCCACGCCGTGATCGCACCGGCCCCAGACCCAGGTCGAGCGCCTCGGCCAGCCCGCGCTGGTCAGCCATGGTGGTCAGCACCGGCGCACCGACGAGGGCGGCGATGCGACTCGGGTCGACACCGTGGCCACGCACCACGAGACAGGCGCGGCCCGGGTCGGGCAGCGCCGCCACCCGCCGGGCCGCGGAGGCCACGCCGGTGACCGTGGGCTGGACGACCACGGCGACGAGTGCGCACTGCGCTGCGACCTCCACCACGAGGTCGTCGGGGCGGGGCAGGTCGAGCACCACGACGCTCGTGACCCCGCCGCGCCGCCGAGAGGGTCTCGCGGACCGCGCCGGCATCGGGTCCGGACCCGGACGGTCCCCAACCCAGCACGCCCAGGCCGGCCCGGCGCGGCACGGCCTCACGCAGCGACCGCCCGCTGAGCCGGCCCGAGGCGGTGCCCAGCGAGTCCCACCGGACGCCGGCATCGCCGTCGAGTCCCAGCACGCGGTCGCAGCCCGGACCGAGCGGGTCGAGGTCGACCACGATCGTGGCTCCACTCACCGCGGCCACCTGCCCGAGCGAGCAGGCCAGCGTGGTCGCACCTGCACCACCGGAGCCGCCCACCACCCCGAGGACCATCCCCTCAGCGCGGCCGGCCTCGTCGAGGTCGGTGAGCAGCTCGGCCACCAGCTCCGACCCGGCCGGCAGCTCGACGACCCGCTCCGCGCCCAGCAACAACGCGTCGCGGAACGCGCCCGGAGCCGCCGGTGACCACGCGACCACCTGGACACCGGGCCGACGCGACGGCGAGAGCTCGACCACCGCCGGGACCAGGTCCGCGCCGACCAGCACGACCGGCGCGGTGCTCCAGGCATGCAGCACCTCGTGGGCCGTGGCCACCGTCTCGACAGTCGCTCCAGCGGCCGCCGAGAGCCGGGTGAGCTCCTCGCCCAGGGCGACATCGGCCGTGGCGATCAGGGGTCGGGGCGGCACGTGGTCCATGCGTCGACGATCCCCGCGAAGGGGACAGGACCGGGTGCCGGAGCCGCGACCTGTGGACAGCCGACCTTCGGGGTTCGCCTGTGGACGTCTCGTGGATCCTTACGATGGAGCCATGGCCGCCCCGCTCCTCCGCAGCGCGGCGTTCTTCGATCTCGACAAGACGATCATCGCCAGGTCGAGCACCCTGGCCTTCTCCAGGCCGTTCCAGGCCGGCGGGCTGATCTCACGTCGAGCGGTGCTGCGGTCGGCGTACGCCCAGTTCGTCTATCTCGTCGGCGGCGCGGACCACGACCAGATGGAGAAGATGCGGGCGTTCATGTCACAGCTGGTGGCCGGCTGGGACGTCGCGACGGTGCGGGAGATCGTGGCCGACACCCTGCACAACGTGGTGGACCCGCTGGTCTACGACGAGGCGGTCAGCCTGATCGAGGAGCACAAGCTGGCCGGCCGCGACGTCGTCATCGTCTCGACGAGCGGCACCGAGGTGGTCGAGCCGATCGGCGCGATGCTCGGCGCCGACATCGTGGTGGCCAGCCGACTGGAAGAGGCGGACGGCAAGTACACCGGGAACATCGACTACTACGCGTACGCCGAGGAGAAGGCCAGGGCGATCCTCGAGCTGGCCGAGGAACGCGGCTACGACCTCGACCGGTGCTACGCCTACAGCGACTCCATCACCGACGCACCGATGCTCGAGGTGGTCGGCCACGCGCATGCGGTCAACCCGGACAAGGAGCTGCGCAAGCTGGCCACGGCCAAGGGCTGGCCGATCCTCGTCTTCACCAAGCCCGTGGCCCTGCGCAGCCGGGTGCCGTACAAGCCCACTCTGGCCGCGCTCGCAGTGGGCGGTGTGGTCGCGGTCGGCGGGGTGCTCTGGGCCAACGCCCGCCGCAGACGTCTGGGTGCCTGAAGACAGGAAAAACGACCTCCGTGGAGGTCGCACACCTCTTCAATGTCCTCTCATCGGCAGGTGATTTCAAGGCCTTGAGTGTGGCTCCGAACCGGCGTAGACATGGGGCACAACAAGTCCAGAACCACACGTGAGTCGGGTACCCACGCGGCGATCTACCCTTCGCAGAGGGCGCTAGCCAGTCGGGAACTGCCCGTGGCAGTAGTTGGATGTTGCACGCCTGGTAGCCGGGTTCACGTGTTTGCGGTGGCATCCGAGGTCAAGAACTTCGGGTGCCACCTGCGCGTGGTGGGCGGCCCCCGCCACGCCGACCCACCCCTCACTCCGCCTCCCGTACCAGCGGGCTCGCCTCGGCCGCCGCGGCGTACGCCTCGGCCGCGTAGAGCAGCCACGCGTGTACGCCGCCCGGGCCGCCGTCGCGGTAGCCCCGCAGGTTGGACTCGTACGCCGGCCGCAGGGCCAGGTGCGCCGCCTCGGGAACCACGAGCGACTTCTCGTCGACCCCTCGGGCCGCCAGCACCAGCCGCTCCGCGGCCCGGGCCACCATGCCGTTGTGCGAGGAGAAAGGGGCCGCCGTCGCGAGGTCGGCGTGCACCACCGCGGCCAGCAGCAGGGCCGGCGCCGTCGACGGGCCGTTGAGCAACCGGGCCACGCCCTGGAGGCGCTCGGCCGAAGCCGCGTCCCTGGGCCGCCCCAGCCGCGCGTCGTCGACCGACCCTGATGCGGCCAGCATGTGCAGCCGGGCCAGCACCTGCAGCGGAGACCGGAGAAGCGTCGGTGCCAGCGCCAGGAGTCCGGTGGAGACCCGAACCGCGTCGACGGCGATCGGGTCGCCCGCACCCGTGCGCACCGCCGCCAAGGACGAGGCCGAGCCCTCGAGCACGGCCGACGCGTGCGCTCCCCGCAGCAGCGACTCCGCTGTCGTCTCGGGCGACGTCCGTCGCAGCCCGCGGTCACGAAGCACGGCATCGATCCCGTCGCGGGCCGCCGCGAACGACGAGGGCACCCCTTCCAACGACGCCAACCGGGCCAGCGGGTCGTCGGGATGGCTCACGGGCGCAAGGCTATTCAGCCAGTACCTTGGAACCCGATGAGCACCCCAGAGCCGGCCCGGTCCTTCGGCGGAGTCGCGGACGCCTACGACCGGGGCCGTCCGTCCTACCCGCGCGAGGCGGCCGCCTGGCTGACCTCCGAGCAGCCGCTGACCGTCCTCGAGATCGGCGCCGGCACCGGCAAGCTGACCGAGCAGCTGGTCGCCCTCGGCCACGACGTGCACGCGACCGAGCCCGACGCCCAGATGCTGGCGATCCTCGAGAAGAAGCACCCCGGGGTCCGCGTGTCGCGGGCACCGGCCGAGGAGATCCCGGCCGGCGACTCGACGTACGACGTGGTGGTGAGCGCCCAGGCCTTCCACTGGTTCGACTACGACCGCGCCCTGCCCGAGATCGCGCGCGTGCTCAAGCCGCGCGGCCGGCTCTCGCTGGTCTGGAACCAGCGCGACGAGCGGATCCCGTGGGTCAAGCGGCTGGGCCGGATCATCGGCACCCAGGAGCAGCTGTCGGACCCGCGCGAGGTGCTCGAGCGGTCGAAGCTGTTCGGCGAGGTCGAGAAGGAGTCGTTCCGGTTCTGGCAGGTCGTCGACCGGTCCTCGATCCAGGACCTCGTCCGCTCGCGCTCCAACGTCGCGGTCCTCACGCCGGCCGAGCAGGAGGCCAAGATGGCCGAGGTGCTCGCGTTCTACGACGACTTCGGCCGGGGCATGGACGGCATGCAGCTCCCCTACGCCGCGTCCTGCTTCCGCGCCGAGGTGCTCGACCGGGTCACTCCGACGCTGACCACCAACGGCCCGACCGAGGGCGCCGAGAACGCCGTCTCCGACGGGTCGTCGACCGACATGCTGCTCATCGACTTCCGCTAGCCAGAAGGAAGAATCCCACCCGGAAGGGTGTGACTGTCGCCACAGTGGCAACCGGTCAGGCATGTTCCAGCAAGATCTCCAGCCCGTCGGTGACTCGCTCGCACTGAGCGCGCTGTGCGGGGCGCTGCCGCTGCTCGCCATCTTCGTTCTGATCGGCGGGCTCAGGATGAGGGCCTGGCTGGCCGGGTTGATCTCGCTGGCCGTCGCCCTGGTGGTGGCGGTCGCGCTCTTCGAGATGCCCGTCGGCCAGGCCCTCCTCGCCGGCACCGAGGGTGCGGCGTTCGGCTTCTTCCCGATCCTCTGGATCGTCATCAACGCGATCTGGGTCTACAACCTCACCGTCGTGTCCGGCCACTTCGACGTGCTGCGGCGCTCGTTCGAGAAGGTCAGCCCGGACCTGCGCGTGCAGGCGATCATCATCGCCTTCTGCTTCGGGGCCCTGCTGGAGGCGCTGGCCGGCTTCGGTACGCCGGTCGCGATCACCGTCGTCATGCTGCTGGCCCTCGGCTTCGAGCCGTTCAAGGCGGCGACGGTCGCGCTGGTCGCCAACACCGCGCCCGTCGCCTTCGGCGCGCTGGCCACCCCGATCGTCACGCTGGCCACGGTCACCTCCGGAGCCAGCAACGACCCCGGGTTGAACACCGACACGCTCGGCGCGATGGTCGGCCGCCAGACGCCACTGCTGGCGATCGTCGTGCCGCTCATCCTGGTCGCCATCGTCGACGGCCGCCGCGGGCTCAGGAACGCCTGGCTCCCCGCGATCACCTGCGGCGTGACCTTCGCGGTCATGCAGTTCGTAGCGTCCAACTACATCTCGGTGCAGCTCACCGACATCGTCGCCTCGCTCCTCTCCGCGGGCGCGGTCGTGCTCCTGGTCCGGGTCTGGCACCCGGCCGAGGTCCTCACCGCCGAGCCGTCCGAGGTCCGCGAGCACGTCAGCGTCGGCGGTGCCGGTACGACGGCCGACGGCCGGCCAGGCGACCTCGAGCACACAGACGACCCCGACGACCTCCGGAACCCCGACCACGTCGACACCCGCGCCGACGTCGCGCGCGCCTATGCGCCGTACCTCGTGATCATCGCGCTCTTCTCGATCACCAACATCAACGCGGTGAAGGAACAGCTGGCCAAGGAGCCCTGGACCAAGGCCTTCGGCTGGCCGGGGCTCGACGTCCGCAACACCGCGGGTGATCCGGTCAGCACCACGACGTACGCCCTCAACTGGCTGCCCGCCGCCGGGACGCTGATGGTGGTCGCCGGGATCATCACAGCGCTGATCCTGCAGGTGCGGCCGGGCGAGGCGCTGCGCGCCTACGGCAGGACCTATGTCGAGCTGCGCTCCGCGATCATCACCGTGATGGCCGTGCTCGCGCTGGCCTACGTCATGAACCTGTCCGGCCAGACCGCCTCGCTCGGCGCCTGGCTGGCCCAGGCGGGCAGCGCCTTCGCATCCTCTCCCCGATCATCGGCTGGCTCGGTGTCGCGGTCACCGGCTCGGACACCTCGTCGAACGCCCTGTTCGGCGGACTCCAGGTGCAGACCGCCAGCCAGGCGGGGCTCGACCAGGTGTTGATGGCCGGCTCGAACTCCTCGGGCGGGGTGCTCGGCAAGATGATCAGCCCGCAGAATCTCGCGATCGCCGCCGCCGCCGTCGGGATGGCCGGCCGCGAGGGTGACATCTTCCGCAAGGTCATCGGCTGGAGCCTGCTGCTCCTGGCGGTCATGTGCGTGATCGTCTGGCTGCAGTCGACCTCGGTCCTGGACTGGATGGTGCCCTGACGCAAGGACCTTATGGTGTGCCTGTGCGGGGGCGGCGGCTGTTGCGGCCCGGCAACCTCGGCAGCGAGGCCGACCGGGCCACGTTCCGCACCCTGCACACCGCGTCGATGATGAGCAGCGCCCTGCGGAGCGGTCTGTCCCCGACGTCGGCCGAGACCTCCGTCCGCCATCTCCGCGCGCTGCTCGGCACACCGGGCGTGGCCCTGACGGACGCTGCCGGGACGGTCCTGGCGTGGGAGGGTCGCTGCCACGGTCACCTGGCGCACGTGACCGAGCTGGCCGCAAGGGCCGTCAGCAGCGGGGAGTACGTCGGCCGCGGCCTGGACTGCCCGGACCCTGCGTGCGGCATCCGCCAGGCGGTGGTCAGTCCGTTGACTGCCGACGAGCGGGTGGTCGGCACTCTCCAGGTGTTCAGCGCCTCCGCATCGGCGGGGCTGGTGCGGGCCACGTCCGAGCTCGCCGGTTGGGTGAGCGGCCAGCTGGACCTCGGCGAGCTGGCCCACTCCCGCGCGGCCCTCGCCGAGGCCGAGGTCCGCGCCCTGCGCGCGCAGATCTCGCCGCACTTCGTCTACAACGCGCTGACCGCGATCGCGTCCTTCGTCCGCACCGACCCGGACCGCGCGCGGGACCTGCTGATGGAGTTCGCGGACTTCACCCGCTACACCTTCCAGAAGCACGGTGAGTTCACGACGCTCGGCGAGGAGCTGCGTTCCATCGAGCGGTACCTCGTGCTGGAGCAGGCCCGGTTCGGTGACCGGCTGGCCGTCACGCTGCGCATCGCGCCGGAGGTGCTCCCCGTCCCGGTGCCGGTGCTGTCCGTCCAGCCGCTGGTCGAGAACGCGGTCCGCCACGGTCTGGCCGGCAAGCCCGGTCCGGGCCGGGTGACCATCCTCGCCGAGGACGCCGGCAACGACGCCGTGATCGCGGTGGAGGACGACGGCGTCGGGGAGGACCCCGACCGCATCCGTCGGGCGCTCTCCGGCGACGTCGAGGACGATGCCGTGGGCCTGGCCAACGTCGACGGGCGGCTGCGCTCGGTCTACGGCGACGACTACGGGCTGGTCGTCGAGACCGCCCCCGGGGCGGGCACCAAGGTGACGGTGCGCATCCCGAAGTTCGCGACAGGGACGCAGCGGTGAACCGGCCCGGCCTCCGCGTGCTCGCGGTCGACGACGAGGCGCCCGCCCTGGACGAGCTCGCCTACCTGTTGCGGCGCGACGACCGGGTGGCCGTGGTGCACACGTCGTCGTCGTCGACCCACGCCCTCGAGGTGCTGCGTCACGATCCGGTCGACGCGGTCTTCCTCGACATCGCCATGCCGGCCCTGACCGGGCTCGAGCTCGCCACCGTGATGTCGCGCTTCGACGTGGAGCCGGCTGTCGTCTTCGTGACCGCGCACAGTGAGCACGCCGTCGACGCGTTCGACCTCGAGGCGGTCGACTACGTCCTCAAGCCGGTCCGCGAGGACCGGTTGCGGGCCGCCGTACGCCGCGTCGAGGAGTGGCACGCCCGCGATGGTGGGGGCGACGACACCATCCCGGTCGAGCTGGCCGGTGTCACCCGGCTGATCCAGCGGTCCGAGGTCGCGTTCGTCGAGGCGCAGGGCGACTACGCGCGCCTGCACACGGCCGAGGGGAGCCACCTCGTGCGGCTCTCGCTGGCGGCGCTGGAGGAGCGTTGGGCGGACGCCGGGTTCCTGCGCATCCACCGGAGCCTGCTGGTGGCTCTGCGGCGGATCGACGAGGTGCGGACCGAAGCCGGCCGCTGCACGGTCGTCATCGGCGGCGTCGAGCTGACGGTCAGCCGTCGGCTGACTCCCGTCCTCCGGGACCGGCTCCGCCGGGTCCGGGCGGGCGAGGCCTGAGGTGAGCGAGCGTCCCACGCCGCCGGCCCGGGTCCGGGTCACCGGACCGGCCCGCAAGGCGCCGCGCTCTCGGAGCGTGGTCTCCGAGATCGACGCGCAGACCGAGCTGGGCGAGGTCTACGTACGCTCCCTCGTCCGCAGCCAGCTGCGGCTCGCCCTGGGCGTCACCGCGGCGCTGGCGCTGACGGTCGGGTTGCTGCCGGTGCTGTTCGCGGCGTCGGACAGCGTGCGCCGGGCCAGCGTGCTGGGGATCCCGCTCCCGTGGTGGTTGCTGGGCGTCCTGGTCTACCCGTTCCTCATCGTCCTGGCCTGGTTCTACATCGTGCGGGCCGAGCGCAACGAGCGGGCGTTCCGGGAGCTGGTGCGCGACCGGTGAACGCCTGGGCGCTCGTGGCGGTGCTGGCAGTGTCGGCGGCGACGCTGGCGATCGGAGCGTTCGGCCTGCGGGTCTCGCGCACGACGAGCGACTTCTTCGTGGCCTCCAGGGTCGTTCGTCCGCGGCTCAACGCGTCCGCGATCGCGGGTGAGTACCTGTCAGCCGCGTCGTTCCTCGGGGTCGCCGGGCTCGTGCTCCTCCGGGGCGCGGACATGCTCTGGTACCCGGTCGGCTGGACCGCGGGATATCTCATGCTGCTCCTGTTCGTCGCCGCACCGCTGCGTCGTTCCGGCGCCTACACGGTGCCGGACTTCGCCGAGCTCCGGCTGGAGTCCCGGACCACCCGGAGCGTGGCCAGCTGCCTGGTCGTGCTGATCGGTGTGTTCTACCTGGTGCCGCAGCTCCAGGGCGCGGGGCTGACCCTCCGGGCCCTCACCGGCGCCCCGAGGTGGCTGGGCGGCATGGTCGTCGCGGTCGTCGTGCTGCTGAACGTCCTGGCCGGCGGGATGCGCAGCATCACGCTCGTGCAGGCCTTCCAGTACTGGTTGAAGCTCGTCCTCCTCCTGATCCCGCTCGTGTTCCTCCTCGTGCGCTGGCAGCACCACGACGGCGGGCCCACGCGCCACCTCCACGTCGCCCAGTGGGTCGAGCCGATGCAGGGCCCGCACAGCGCCTACCTGACCTACTCCCTCGTGCTCGCCACGTTCCTCGGCACGATGGGGCTGCCGCACGTCGTCGTCCGCTTCTACACCAACCCGGACGGCCGCGCCGCGCGGCGTACGACGCTCACCGTGCTCTTCCTCCTCAGCGCCTTCTACCTCCTGCCCGTCGGCTACGCCGCACTCGGCCGGGTCTACGCCTTCGACCTGGTCGCCAGCGGTCATACCGACTCGGTCGTGCTGGCGCTGCCCGATCGGCTGTTCGCCGGTGCCGGCTCGGACCTGCTGACCGCGTGCCTGGGCGCGGGCGCCTTCGCAGCGTTCCTGTCCACCTCCTCCGGACTCGTGGTGTCGATGGCCGGCGTCGTCAGCCAGGACCTGCTCTCCCGCTGGACCGGCATGGTCGCTGCCTTCAGGGTGGCGGCAGTCGTCGTCGTCGCGGTCGCCCTGGTGCTCGCGCTCGCATCGTCCGAGCAGGCGCTCGCCCACACCGTGGAGCTCGCGTTCGCCGTCGCGGCGTCGACCTTCTGCCCCTTGCTCGTCCTGGGCATCTGGTGGCGAGGTCTCACCGCGCCCGGCGCCGTCGCCGGGCTGCTCGTCGGCGGCGTGCTCTCGGCCACGGCAGTCGTGCTGGAGCTGCTCGGGCGTCCCCCGGGCGGCGACTGGGCGGTGGTCTGCTCACAGCCGGCCCTGGTCACCGTCCCCGCTGCCTTCGCGACGATGGTCGGCGTCTCCCTGCTGACCACGCGCCAGCTGCCCGAGCACGTCGGCCGCACCATGGTGCGGCTCCACTCGCCCGAGGAGCTCGACGTCGACCGGGGCAGCTTCCGCCCACGAGGAACAAACCCCCGTCCGTTCGGCGCGCCCGAACCACCGTTCACCGCAGTGTGACGGCCACCACAGCGACGCTTTGCCACCGGTCGGCGCACCACGGCGCCGCACCCCTCCCCAGGGCACAGCGCCGTACCTAGCGTCAGGACTGTCCCAATGCCTTCATAGGAGGTCCCATGACCCAGGCTCCCGGAAACCTGAGCGACTCACGCTCAACCTCTCCGCTTCCGGCGACTCCACCGGGAGGCTTCATCGCCGACCCCGCGCCGCTCGGGCTGGCCGCGTTCGCGCTGACCACGTTCGTCCTCAGCATGACCAACACCGGCCTGTTCCACGTCGAGCCCGTGGTCTTCGGCCTCGCCTTCGCCTACGGCGGCATCGCCCAGTTCGCGGCCGGCATGTGGGAGTTCGCCAAGGGCAACACCTTCGGTGCCACCGCGTTCGCGTCGTACGGCGCGTTCTGGGTCTCGTTCTGGTGGCTGACCGGCCATACCGACCTCAGTGCGGCGAAGGGCGACCAGGCCGCCCACGAGATCGGGCTCTACCTGCTGGCGTGGGGCTTCTTCACCGCCTACATGACGGTCGCGGCGACCCGCGTCAGCGGTGCCGTGCTCGTGGTGTTCGCGCTGCTGACCGTCACCTTCGTGGTGCTGGCCATCGGCAACTTCGGCCCGACCGAGAACATCATCAAGGTCGGCGGCTGGATCGGAGTCGCCACCGCCCTGGCGGCCTGGTACGCATCCTTCGCCGGCGTCACCGCGTTCACCTTCAAGCGTCCGGTTGTCCCGACCGGGCCCCGCGAGTAGCGACGCAACCCACTCGCAACCCTCTCTCGCCACGCTGGGCCCTTCGGCCTAGCGTGGCGGGAGACACGCACGCACCAAGGAGAGAGACGTGACCGAGGAGACCCTGTCCAACCTGTCGCGCGAGGAGCGACGTTTCGACCCGCCGGCCGAGATCGCCGAGCACGCCAACCTCAAGGAGGAGGCGTACGAGCGTGCGCAGAAGGATCCGGAGGCGTTCTGGGCCGAGCAGGCCGAGCGGCTGTCCTGGGGGAAGAAGTGGGACCGGGTCCTCGACTGGGACGACCCGCCGTTCGCCAAGTGGTACGTCGGCGGCACCCTCAACGCGTCGTACAACTGCGTCGACCGCCATGTCGAGAACGGCCTGGGCGACCGGGTGGCGATCCACTGGGTGGGCGAGCCCGAGGACGACGCCCGCGACCTCACCTACGCGGAGCTGAAGGACGAGGTCTGCCAGGCGGCCAACGCGCTCACCGACCTCGGCGTCAAGACCGGGGACCGGGTCGCCATCTACCTGCCGATGATCCCCGAGGTGGTCGTGTCGATGCTGGCCTGCGCCCGGATCGGTGCGCCGCACACGGTGGTCTTCGGCGGCTTCTCGGCCGATGCGCTCGCGGACCGGATCGTCGACTGCGGCGCCAAGGTCGTCATCACGGCGGACGGCGGCTACCGGCGCGGCTCCGCCGCGGCGCTCAAGCCCGCCGTCGACGAGGCGCGGGCCAAGGCCAAGGACGACGGCTTCGACGTCGAGCGGGTCCTGGTGGTCAAGCGCACCGGTCAGGACGTCGCGTGGGACGGCGACGTCGACGTGTGGTGGGACGACACCGTCGGCAAGGCCTCACCGGACCACACCCCCGAGTCGTTCGACTCCGAGCACCCGCTCTACGTCATGTACACCTCGGGCAGCACGGGGAAGCCGAAGGGGATCCTGCACACCACGGGCGGCTACCTCACCGGGGCGTCGTTCACGCACTGGGCGGTCTTCGACCTCAAGGCCGACACGGACGTCTACTGGTGCACGGCCGACGTGGGCTGGGTGACCGGCCACAGCTACATGGTCTACGGACCGCTCTCGAACGCCGTCACCCAGGTCGTCTACGAGGGCACGCCCGACTTCCCGGAGCGCGGCCGCTGGTGGAAGATCATCCAGGACCACAAGGTGTCGATCCTCTACACCGCCCCCACCGCCATCCGTGCCTTCATGAAGCAGGGGAACGAGGTCCCGGACCGGTTCGACATGTCGTCGCTGCGCATCCTGGGCTCGGTCGGCGAGCCGATCAACCCCGAGGCCTACGTCTGGTACCGGAAGGTGATCGGCGGGGACCGCACCCCGGTCGTCGACACCTGGTGGCAGACCGAGACCGGCGCGATCATGATCAGCCCGTTGCCCGGCGTCACCCACGGCAAGCCGGGCTCGGCGATGATCCCGATCCCCGGCGTCTCCGCAGACGTCGTCACCGAGGAGGGCGAGTCGGTGCCGAACGGCTCCGGTGGCTACCTCGTGCTCACCGCGCCGTGGCCGTCGATGCTGCGCACGATCTGGGGAGACGACGACCGGTTCAAGGAGACCTACTGGGCCAAGTACGCCAAGCAGGGCTGGTACTTCGCGGGCGACGGCGCCAAGAAGGACGAGGACGGCGACCTGTGGGTGCTGGGCCGGGTCGACGACGTCATGAACGTCTCGGGCCACCGGCTCTCCACCACCGAGATCGAGTCCGCGCTGGTCTCGAACCCCAAGGTGGCCGAGGCCGCCGTGGTCGGCGCGAAGGACGAGGACACCGGCCAGGCGGTCTGCGCGTTCGTGATCCTCAAGGAGGAGGCGGGCGACGGCGGCGAGGACATCGTCGACGAGCTGCGCCAGCACGTCCGCAAGGCCATCGGCCCGATCGCCACGCCGCGGCAGATCATGATCGTCGCTGAGCTGCCGAAGACCCGGTCGGGCAAGATCATGCGGCGGCTGCTGCGCGACGTGGCCGAGCACCGCGAGGTCGGCGACGTGACCACGCTGGCCGACAGCTCGGTGATGGAGCTGATCTCCGAGGGGTTGGAGTCGGGCAAGGCCGAGGACTGACCCCGGCCCCTCAGCTGTCGGTCGGGGGCGGCCTCTTGATCACGCCGCCCTCGACCAGCCGCTGTCGCGCCTTGACCAGCTTGTAGACCCAGATCCCGACCACGGCGAGGACGCCGGTGTCGTCGACCAAGCCGATCGGTCCGAGCAGCGCCTCGGGCACGAGGTCGACCGGCAGGGCCAGGTAGAACAACGCGCCGAACATCGCGACGACTCCACGCGGCGGGATCTTGAACCGCCACATCAGGAAGCCGACCACGGCCAGCCCGATGACCACGAGCACCCCGAGTGCTATCAGCACCGCCCGCACCAGGTCGTCCATGGTCCCAGTGTCGCGGTACGCCGGTGACGGCACCGGAGAGTGGCCGGGCGGTAGGGTCTGGGCGGGGTGTGCCGGGAAGTCTGGTCGGCGTCGCACACCGACGACCCTGAGGACCCGTGATGCACGATCTGGTGCCGTTCGCCGAGACGGTGCTCCTCGTCGCGCTCACGGTCCTGCTCGCCGTCGGGTCCAACCGGCTGGCCGAGTGGTCGCGGATCCCCGCGCCCGCGCTGTTCCTGGTCACCGCAGCGATCGCGTCCGACCTCATCCCCCGGCTGGACGGCCTCGACGTCGTCACCAACCAGCGGATCGTGACCGCTGCCCTCGTGCTGATCCTGTTCGACGGCGGGATGCACATCGGGTGGAAGCGGATGCGGCCCGCGGCCGGCGGCGTGCTGTGGCTCGGCGTGGCCGGCACCGTCGTCACCTCCGCCGCCATCGCCGTGCTCGTCCACGAGCTGCTCGACTTCGAATGGCGCACCGCCCTGCTGCTCGGCGCGGCCGTCGGGCCGACGGACCCGGCAGTCGTCTTCTCCGTGCTCGGGCGCCGCGAGATCACCGGACGGTCGGGGACCCTGCTCGAGGGCGAGTCCGGTGCCAACGATCCCGTGGGCATCGCGTTGATGGTGAGCCTGCTGGCGGCCGGCGGAACCGGCTGGCACGCCGTGGGGGACGGCCTCGGCCACTTCGCACTCCAGCTCCTCGTCGGGGCCGTGGTGGGGGTCGTCGGCGGCTGGCTGCTGCTGCGGCTGATGCGGCGGCTGCCGCTCCCCAGCGCCGCGCTGCACCCCCTACAGGTGATCGCGGGAGCGTTCGTGCTCTACGGCCTGGCCACCGTCCTCGAGGGTTCGGGCTTCCTCGCGGTCTTCCTGGCCGGGATCCTGATCGGCGACGAACGCGCTCCCTACAAGCGGGAGATCGAGCAGTTCGCCGGCGCCCTGGCCAGCCTCTCCGAGATCGTGGCCTTCGTCGTCCTGGGGCTGTCGGTGCAGGTGGGTCCCATCCTCACCGGAGCGTCGCTCTGGAAGGGGCTGCTCGTCGCGGCCCTGCTGATGGTGCTGGTCAGACCCGTCCTGGTCGGCCTGGTGCTGGCTCCGATCCGGCTCAGCCGGGGTGAGCGCGGCTTCGTGCTCTTCAGCGGGCTCAAGGGCGCGGTCCCCATCCTGCTCGGCACCTACGTGCTGGCCGACGGCGCTGCTCACGCCCAGGAGCTCTACGAGATCATCTTCGTCGTCGTGCTGGTCTCGGTCGTGCTCCAAGGGTCACTGGTCCCCGTCGTGGCCCGGATGCTCGGCGTACCGATGCGCGTGGTCGAGCCGGCGCCCTGGGCACTGGGGATGCGGTTCCGTGACGAGCCGGAGGGGCTGCACCGGTACGTCGTGGCGCCCGGCTCGCCGGCCGACGGCTGCTCGCTAGCCGATCTCGCGGTCGGGGAGAGCTTCTGGGTCAGCCTGGTCAGCCGCGGCGGTCGGCTGGTCCAGGTGCGCGGCGACACCGTCCTGGAGTCCGGGGACGAGGTCCTGGCCCTGGCCGAGGAAGGCGACTCCCCCGACCACCTGTTCCAGCCCGCAGGTTGACGGGCCCGGCGGACGGATACTGTCAGCCCATGACCACCGACGACGCGGGGACCGGCCGGACTCCGGTACGCGGACCGTCGCCCGACGACCCGACGATCGGGCGCCTGGTCGCGGACGCCAGCCGCGACATCTCGACGCTGCTCTCGAAGGAGATCGAGCTCGCCAAGTCCGAGCTGAAGGTCAGCATCCGCAGCGGTGGCATCGGGGCCGGGCTGCTCGCCGGAGCGGCGTTCATCGCCGTGCTCGGCGTGATCATGCTGTCGTTCACGATCGTCTACTTCATCAACTGGGGCGGCGCCGGCCTGGCCCTGCACTGGGCCTTCCTCATCGTGACCGTGTTCTGGTTCCTGGTCACCGCGGTGATGGTGTGGATCGGCATCCGCAAGCTGAAGAAGGTCGGGCCACCGGAGAAGGCCATCGAGCAGGGCCGGGAGATCCCCAAGGCGCTCAAGGGCAAGAGCTAGGGAGACACGCCCTAGCCCGCGCAGCCCTCCGTGGACTTCTCGGTCTCGCTGGTCCGGCCCTCGTCGGCCGCGCTCCGCACCTGGTCGGCGGTGAGCACGTAGCCGGTGTCGTCGTCGGTCACGGACGCGGCGAACACCACGCCCACCACCTGGCCGGCAGAGTCGACGATCGGCCCGCCCGAGTTGCCGGGCCGCACCAGCCCACGGATCGAGTAGACGTCGCGGATCACGGCGCCGTCACCGTAGATGTCGGGCGAGCGCAGGGTCTGCTTCGCGCGGATCCGGCCGGACTCGATGTCGAACGGACCGTCCTGCGGATAGCCGAGGATCGCGATCGGCTCCTTGGCCTGGCCCGGGTCGCCGCTGGCGGTGAACGGGAGCGCCGGGATGGCGTCGCTGTCGAAGGCGAGCACGGCGATGTCGAGGTCGGAGTCGTAGAAGACGACCTTGGCGTCCAGGGTGTCGTCGCCCACGACCACCTGAGGATCCTGGACGCCGGCCACCACGTGGGCGTTGGTCATCAGCCGGCCGTCGGCGTACACGAACCCGGAACCCTCGATGCCCCGGCCACACGAGTTGGTGCCACGCACCTTGAGCACGCTCGTCCCGGCCCGGGTCACGTCCGGGTCGCGGAGCATCCGCCGGTCGCCCGGCGCCACGTCGACGATGCGCTCCGGCGAGAACGGCTCGAGGTAGCGCGGGAAGAAGCTGGTGCCGACCACGTCGTTGAACGCCTGCAGGACGCCCCCGGCGCGCTGGGGCAGCACCTCGTTGACCTTGGACAGCACGACCGAGCTGCGCACCTGCGGGGTGACGCCGTCGATCCGGGAGCCGGAGACGGCGACACCCAGCGCCCAGGCCACGATGAGGACGGCGCAGCCGCTCAGCACGGCGCCACCCACGGCATCGACGGCACGCGCCGGCTGCCAGGTGATCCGCTCCCGGATCTTGGCCCCGCCCCACTGCAGCAGCCCCTGGCCCAGCGACGCGCAGAGGATCACGATGAACAGGGCGCCCAGCGACACCATGAGCGACGGGTCGGCGTCGCCGAGCGCGAACGGCGCCAGCCAGACGCCGAACAGCCCGCCGAGCAGCAGCCCCGCGGTGGCGAAGGCGCCGGTGACGAAGCCCTGCCAGTAGCCGGACACGGCGTACGCCACCACCAGCACGACCAGGAGCCAGTCGAGTGCGTCCATCAGCGGCGCCGCCGGTCGAACTCGGTGTTCGGCTTGACGTTCTCGTTGAGACGGCGGCCGGCCAGCATGTACGCCGGCACCTCCCGCTCAGGAGCGTCGGGCAGGTCCTCGATCCAGCCGAGGTACTCGAAGAGCCGGGCGATCACGCCGGCCGTGAAACCCCAGCAGATGACGTCCTTGTCCGGCCCGATGAGGAAGCCGGGGCTGGTGTAGCCGGACGGGCCGTTGACCGTGATCCGGTGGGTGGGGTCGCGGAGCTCGGCGATCGGCACCCGGTAGACCGCGTGCACCTCGCCGGGCGAGACGGCGTGGACGGCGCTGGGCTCGCGCCACCAGGCCAGCACCGGGACGACCGAGAAGTTGCTGGGAGGCAGCCACAGCGGTGGCAGCTCGGCGAAGACCGTCGACGCCGGCGGGGACCAGCCCGGTCTCCTCCTCCGCCTCGCGGAGCGCGGCGTCGGCGGGCGTCTCCCCGGGGTCAACAGCGCCGCCGGGGAACGACACCTGGCCGGGGTGGGAGCGCATCGTGTGGTTGCGCTCGGTGAGCAGCAGGTCCGGCCCGGACGGCCCCTCGCCGAACAGCATCAGGACGGCGCTCTCCCTCGGCTCCTCGTCCTCGGGCGGCATGAACCGGGTCAGGTCGTGGACCGAGATCGACCGGGCGGCGTCCTCGACCGGCCGCAGCCAGTCGGGAAGGTCGGGGGTCAAAGGTCGACTCCGAGGTGCTCGCGGACCAGGTCGACGATCTCCTTCTCGGAGTCGAGGCCACCGAACTCGACGTACGAGATCGCACCCTTCCGCGTCGAGGAAGTACATCGCCGGAAGGCCGCGGAGCTTGGCGAACGCGTCGGTGTCCATCAGGTCCCCGCCCGGGTCGGCCACCGACGGGTAGGTCACGCCCCTCTTCTTCAGGGTCTGCAGGGCGCTGCCGGGATACTGGTCCTGGAAGTCGACGCCCAGCACCGGCACCTGGTCGCCGTGGTCGTCGTAGAAGGCCTGCAGCGCCGGCATCTCCTGCTTGCACGGACCACACCCGGCGAACCACAGGCTGATGACCATCGGCCCCTTCAACGTGGACAGGTCGACGCGGGTGCCGCCGCCCAGGCAAGGCAGCGTGACGTCGGGGAGCGCGCCGCCACCGGGGCCGGGCACGCAGTCCTGCACGCCTGTCGTCGCCTTGAGCGCGCGGAGGTCGGCGGTGTCGACCTTGACCTTGCTCGGGCCGGGCCCCGGAATGATCGGGCTCTCGTGGTCGGTGTTGCACGCGGCCAGCGCCACCATCAGCGCAGCGGCAACCAGCGCGGCGAGGATGCGCATCAGTTGCGGCCCTCGGTACGCAGCAGCTTGGCGGCGGTCTCGGGGTCGGTCGGTCCGGCGCCGTACGACGGGCACCACCGCGCCACCGGGCAGGCGCCGCAGGCCGGCTTCTGGGCGTGGCAGCACCGGCGGCCGTGCCAGATCAGGTGATGGCTGAGCATCACCCAGTCCTTCTTGGGGAACAGCGCCCCCACCGCGTGCTCGACCTTGACCGGGTCGGTCTCGGTGGTCCAACCGAACCGGCGGGACAGCCGGCCGAAGTGGGTGTCGACGGTGATCCCGGGGACGCCGAAGCCGTTGCCCAGGACGACGTTCGCGGTCTTGCGGCCGACCCCGGGCAGCTTGACCAGCTGGTCGAGCTTGCCGGGGACCTGGCCGTCGTGGTGCTCGACCAGGTAGGCGCTGAGCTTGAGCAGCGACTCGGTCTTGGCCCGGAAGAAGCCGAGCGGGCCGACGATCTTCTCCAGCTCGTCCCGCTCGGCCGCGGCCATCGCCCGGGCATCGGGGTAGGCCGCGAACAGGGTCGGCCGGACCGCGTTGACCCGCTTGTCGGTGGTCTGGGCGGAGAGCACGGTGACCACCAGCAGCTGGAACGGGTCGTCGAAGTCGAGCTCGATCGTGGCGTCGGGGTAGGTCTGTCCGAGCACCCGGTCGATCTTGCGTGCGCGCCGGACCAGGCTGGTGCGGCTCTCATTGGAGAGCAGGGGGTCAGGCACCGCTCAAGGATAGGTGCGCCTGCCCCCAACCCCGGCCTTGCGGCAGCCGTGCCACCCGAGCCGGTGGTTCCTGTGATCCATGCCACTGGATAGGATTCCTGAGGCTCCGAACCAGCGGGGCCTGAGGCGGAGGATCCAGTGGACAACGACGTGCTTCGTCAGGCGCCGCTCTTCAGCGCGCTCGACGACGAGGCGGCGACCGCCCTGCGGTCCTCGATGGCCGAGACCAGGCTGCGCCGCGGTGACGTGCTCTTCCACGAGGGCGACTCCGGCGACAAGCTCTACATCGTCCTCGACGGCAAGGTGAAGCTCGGCCGCACCTCGTCCGACGGCCGCGAGAACCTCCTGGCCATCCTCGGGCCGGGCCAGATGTTCGGGGAGCTGTCGCTGTTCGACCCCGGACCGCGCTCGGCCACGGTCACCGCGGTCACCGACACGACCTTCGCCTCGCTCTCGCACGAGGACCTCCTCCGCTGGCTCGAGGGCCGACCGGTCGTGGCCCGCGGCCTGCTGGCCCAGCTGGCCGGCCGGCTGCGCAAGGCCAACGACGTCGTGGCCGACCTGGTCTTCTCCGACGTACCGGGCCGGGTGGCCAAGGCACTCCTCGACCTGGCCGACCGGTTCGGCCGCACCGCCGACGACGGCGTACACGTGCACCACGACCTGACCCAGGAGGAGCTGGCCCAGCTGGTCGGCGCCTCCCGCGAGACGGTCAACAAGGCCCTGGCCGACTTCGCCTCCCGTGGCTGGCTCCGGCTCGAGCCACGCTCCGTCGTGATCATGGACGTCGAACGGCTGGCTCGCCGCGCCCGTTGATTCCGGACTTCTGCCGGTCGATTCGGTACTTCTGCCGGTCGATTCCGGACTTGTGCCGCTCGACTCGGGAGTTCTGCCGCTGGACTCGCGAGGTCACCACTTCCAGCGACGGTTGGTGTACGCCGGCGACAGCGCGCCGCGCAGCTCACCCAGCCAGCGGTCGAGCGTCGCCGGCCTGAAGTCGCCGCGCCGAACGACGATCACCGTCCATCCGTTGTCACGCAGCCATTTCCGGCGCCGGCGGTCAGCGTCCTTCTGATCCGCGGTCCGCTCGTGGAAGTCGACGCCGTCGTACTCGACGCACACGCGCAGCTGCGGGTAGGCGAAGTCGAGCCGGTACGTCGGTACGCAGTCGATCTCGATCCAGTACTGCGGCTCGGGCAATGGCAGCCCGCCATCGTGGATCGCGAGCAGCACCCACGACTCCCTCGCGGACTCGACTCTGGGGTCACAGAGGGGGGCCAGCTCGCGGAGCTGGACGACGCCTCGCCGGCGCCGATACCGGACCAACGCCCCCTCGTAGTCGAGGGCGGTGAAGCCGAACCGCGCCGCGAACGCGTTCATGGCGGCGTACGCCTCACGGCGCCTCAAGCAGCAACCAAGATCCAGCGCCGTGCGAAGGGGCGTCGTGACCCGGACGCCGTGCACGGTCATCACGTCCTCGGGGCGCAGGTCGCGGGACCGGGCGTCGATGCCGGTGATCGCCGTTGGCTCATGCCCACGAAGCGCGCAGGTCTCGACCCGAGGGACGCAGTCTCGCTCGGCGTTGACGTGGACATCGATGCCGTGCAGCCAGGCGGCGGTCCGATCAGTCACGACATGGTGTGGCCGGACCACCTTGGCCACCGCCTGGGCCCGCATCTCGGTGGTGTCGGCCACGTCCATGCGTACGAACACGCCCCGGAGGATCGGGCGGATCGTCCCGGCGCGCAGCCCGCGTTTCAGTGCTGCGTCAGGGTTGTTCAGCTCCCTCAGGTCGGCACGGGTGAATGGGCCATCCGGCCACACAACCTTCCTCATCATCATGAGCGAAGGCCTGCCCAGCGTCAGCGACCGTCGGGCTTCAGACCCCCCTGCCTTGTGGACAGCACGTTCTGTTGGTCGGCTTGTGGACACCGAGTGGCCGTCGTCAAGGGCGGAAGTCCGGAGTCAACCGGCGAATGTCCGGAATCAACCGGCGGAAGTCCGGAATCAACCGGCGGAAGTCCGGAATCAACGGGCGGCGAGGTAGGCCAACTGGGCGCGGACCGACCACTCGGCGGCACCCCACAACGACTCGTCGACGTCCTGGTAGACGATCTCGACGACCCGGCGTGGGAGCTCCTCGTCGTCGGGATCGGGGCGGGCGACGCCCAGCCGGGCGAGCGCAGCCTCGACCTGGCCGAGCCGCTGGTGGCGGTGGACCAAGTAGTACTCCAGCGTGCCCAGCGCGTCGTCGAGCACCGGGCCGTGCGCCGGCCAGATCGTGTCCACCTCGCCCGAGGCCGCCAACGAGCGCATCCGCTCGATCGAGTCGAAGTAGGGGCCGAGCTGGCCGTCCGGGTACGCGACGACCGTCGTACCGCGGCCCAGCACCATGTCACCGGAGAGCAGCGCGCGCTCGGCCGGAAGAACGAACGAGACGGAGTCGGAGGTGTGGCCCGGTGTCGTGACCACCCGCAGGTGCAGCCCGTCGACGTCGACCAGCTCTTCGTCGACCAGGGGGTCCCCGTTGAAGCAGTACGCCGGGTCCAGGGCCCGCACCGCACAGCCCTTCCGAGTGGCGAGCTCGACCGCCACCTCGGAGTGGTCGAAGTGCCGGTGCGTGAGCAGCACGAGGGCGACGTCGCCGGTACGCTCGTCGAGCTCGTCGACGTGGCCGTCCTCGATCGGACCCGGGTCGACCACCACCGAGCGGGACGCCCCGGGCTCGGTGAGCACCCAGCTGTTGGTGCCGTCGAGGGTCATCAGGCCGGGGTTCGGCGCCAGGTAGCAGCGCGCCCGCCCGCCGAACGACCCCCCGGTCCAGCTCTCGGTCATGGCGCGGAGTGCGCGGCCAGCATCGACCGCAGGTGCTCCGGTACCGAGAGCGTCCACCCGTCGTCCAGCGCCTCGAGGCCGGGTGTGTGCATCTCGACGGTGCGGCCCCGTGCGACGTCCATGACGTCCGACGACGTCGCTCTCCCGGAGACCTCCAGGGAGGTGAGGTAGGTCGGGGGCATCATCAGCATCTCGCCGCGGTCCGCCATCGCCACCGCGTCGCCGGCCGGCAGCCAGGTCACCTCCGAGGACTCCGAGGACACGTCGCGGGTGCGCTGGCCCTCGGGGAGCAGGGCGACGAAGAACCAGGTTCGGAACCGCTTCGGCTCGAAGACCGGCGTCAGCCACGCGGCCCACACGCCGAGCAGGTCGGTGCGCAGCACCAGTCCCCGGTTGGTGAGGAACTCGGTCATCGCCAGCTCGTGCGACTCCAGGGCCGCCCGGTCCGCCTCCCAGTCGGCGCCGGTGGTGTCCGCGACCACCTCGTGCTCGTGCGGCCCGGCGAGCAGTACGCCGGACTCCTCGAACGTCTCGCGGACGGCGGCGCACACCAGCGCCCGTGCCATCTCCTCGTCGCAGCCCAGCCGCTGTGCCCAGTCCGAGGGCGCCGGCCCCTCCCAGGCGACATCGCGGTCGAAGTCGCGCGGGTCGACCCGGCCGCCCGGGTAGACGCACATGCCGGCGGCGAACTCCATCGACACCTGCCGGCGCAGGTAGTAGACGGCCGGCCCGTGCTCGGAGTCGCGCAGGAGGATCACCGTCGCGGCGTCCCGTGGCTCGGCCGGCTCACGCCGCCCCTCGGCGTACTCCTGGGCGACCTCGACCAGGTGGTCCGGCAGCCGGACCGGTGGGACGGGGATCCTCATGCTCTTCCGGTGTGGTTCACAGCTCGACGACGGCCTCGACCTCGACCGGGGCGTCGAGGGGGAGCACAGCGACGCCGACCGCGGACCGGGCGTGCACCCCGGCGTCACCGAAGACACTGCCGAACAGCTCGGAGGCGCCGTTCGCGACCTTGGGCTGCGCGGTGAACCCCGGCGTGGAGGCGACGAAGACCACGACCTTCACGATCCGCTTGACCAGCGACAGGTCCCCGACCTCGGCCTTGACCGCGGCGATCACGTTCAACGCGCACTGCTGCGCACACGCGTAGGCCTCCTCCTCGGTCACCTCGGTGCCGACCTTGCCCTTGGCCAGGAGCTCGCCGGAGCGCATCGGCAGCTGGCCGGACGTGAACACCTGGTTGCCGCTGCGCACGGCGGGGACGTACGCCGCGACGGGTGGGACGACCTCGGGGACCGTGAGACCGAGCTCGGCCAGCCTCTCCTCGGGAGTGCTCATGCCTGCACCGGCCGCTTGAAGTAGCCCACCAGGTTCTCGGGGTTCATGCCCGGCGCGATCTGGACGAGCTCCCACCCGTCGGCCCCGAAGTTGTCGAGGATCTGCTTGGCCGCATGCGTCAGGATCGGCGCGGTCAGGTACTCCCACTTGGTCATGATCGGCACCCTACTCGGGCCCCGGCGGGCCTAGTCCCGGGGCGCGAACACGCAGAACTCGTTGCCCTCGGGGTCGGCCAGCACGTGCCAGTCGATGTCGTCGTCCGGCCCGCGCAGCAGGGTGGCACCGCGGTCGAGCAGCGCCCGGAGATCTGTGGCCTCGACGTCCCAGTGGATCCGGTTCTTGACCGTCTTGGGCTCCGGGACGTTCCCGAAGACCAGCTCGAAGGGCATCCCGGGTGCGTCCGTGAACGACGCCTCGTCCTCGTCACCGCGCACGAGGCTGGCGCCGAGCACCTCGGCCCACCACGCGCCGATCGCATGCGCGTCGGCCGCGTCGACGACCACCTCGTAGAGCTTGTACGCCGGCACCTCGTCGCGAACGAACACGCAGAGCTCCCCACCCTCGGGGTCCGCGAGCACGTCCCAGGGCAACGGCCCCCAGTCGAGCAGCGTCGCGCCCTGGGCGAGGACCTCCTGAGCGGAGGATGCGAACACGTCGATGTGCACCCGCTGCTTGACGGTGACCGGCTCGGGCACCTTGTTGACCCACACGCGGTGCTGCGGCGTCGGCCCGACCAGGTCGAGCGTCCCGCCGTCGTCGGGCACGGCGTCGAGCCCCAGCGTCCCGGCCCAGAACAGCTGCATCCTCGCGTCGTCGACGGCGTCGATGCACAGGTCCTTGTACGTCGCGATGGCCACCCACCGACCCTAGGTCCGGGCGCCGACAACCTTCGTGCGGGTCCTCGGGGGGACGATGCCTCCATGTGGAACGCCATGTTCGACCTGCACCTGTCCCTCGGTGAGAAGGTCATCCGAGCGGTCGCCATCTACCTCTTCCTCGTGATCGCCCTGCGCCTCGTGGGCAAGCGCGAGCTGAGCCAGCTCAACACCCTGGACTTCGTGGTGCTGCTCGCCGTGGCGAACGCCGTCCAGAACGGGCTCATCGGCGCCGACAACTCGGTGACGGGAGCGGTGGTGGGCGCGACCACGCTGTTCCTCGTCGACGGTGCCCTGGCCTTCATCGTGTTCCGCAGCCGCAGGGCGCAGAAGGTCGTCGAAGGAACACCGACCCTGCTGATAAGGGACGGCAAGGTCATCGAGGACGCGCTCAAACGCGAGGAGATGTCGCACGACGACCTGCTGGCGGCGCTCCAGTCCGCGGGGGCCCAGACCGTCGAGGACGCCCGGATGGCCTGGCTCGAGCCGAGCGGCAAGGTCGTGGTGATCCCCAACCTGCACCGGCAGAGCGAGCACCACTACGCCGACCTCAAGGCGCGCCTCGACCACCTCACGGAGCTGGTCGAGCGGCTGACCCCGGCTAGCGGGTGAGCTCCGGCTCGGTCTTCTCCCGGACCTCGTCCTCGGTGACGCCGGGCGCGAGCTCGACCAGCCTCAACCCTCCGCCGTCCGAGGGGGGCGTCACGTCGATGACGCACAGGTCGGTGATGATCCGCTGCACGACGCCGCGGCCGGTGTAGGGCAGCGAGCAGGTCTCGACGATCTTGTAGGTGCCGTCCTTGGCGGTGTGCTCCATCAGCACGATCACCCGCTTGGCGCCGTGCACGAGGTCCATGGCGCCGCCCATCCCCTTGACCATCTTGCCGGGGATCATCCAGTTGGCGATGTCGCCGTCCTTGGAGACCTGCATCGCACCCAGGATCGCGGCGTCGATCTTGCCGCCGCGGATCATCCCGAACGACGTCGCGGAGTCGAAGAACGACGCCCCGCGGCGCAGCGTGACGGTCTCCTTGCCGGCGTTGATCAGGTCGGCGTCCTCCTCCCCCTCGACGGGGTAGGGGCCGACACCGAGGATCCCGTTCTCCGACTGCAGCACCAGCTCGACGTCGTCGGCGACGTAGTTGGGCACCAGCGTCGGCAGCCCGATGCCGAGGTTGACGTAGGAGCCGTCGGTCAGCTCCGAGGCCGCCCGCGCGGCCATCTCCTCCCTCGTCCAGCTCACGACCGCTCCCCCTCACGAGTAAGCACCGTCTTCTTCTCGATCCGCTTGTCCGCGGCCTGCGCAGGGGTCAACGCGACGACGCGCTGCACGTAGGCGCCCGGCGTGTGCACGCTGTTGGGGTCGAGCTCACCGGGCTCGACCAGCTCCTCGACCTCGGCGATCGTCAACCGCCCGCACATCGCCGCCAGCGGGTTGAAGTTGCGGGCGGAGTCGCGGTAGACGAGGTTGCCGTGCCGGTCGCCCTTCCAGGCGCGCACCAGCCCGAAGTCGGCGACGATCGCCTCCTCGAGCACGAACTCCTTCGGACCGTCCTTGGTCTGGAAGGTCCGGGTGTCCTTCGGCGGGCTCGCGAGGACCACGTTGCCCTCCGCGTCGTACCGCCACGGCAGCCCACCCTCAGCCACCTGGGTGCCCCCTCCGGTCGCGGTGTAGAACGCCGCGATCCCCGAGCCGCCGGCGCGCATCCGCTCCGCCAGCGTGCCCTGCGGGGTCAGCTCGACCTCCAGCTCGCCGGAGAGGAACTGCCGGGCGAACTCCTTGTTCTCCCCGACGTACGACGCCACCATCCGCCGCAGCCGGCCCTGCTCGAGCAGCAGCCCGAGCCCCCAGCCGTCCACGCCGGCGTTGTTGGAGACCGCCTCGAGCTCCTGGGTGCCCGCCTCCAGCAACGCCTGGATCAGCACCGACGGGATCCCGCACAGCCCGAACCCGCCCACCGCGATCGTCGCGCCGTCCGCAACGTCGGCCACCGCCTCAGCGGCCGAACCCACCACCTTGTCCATCTCCGCCTCCCATCCGAGCGAATCCGAACCTAGTGCCTCATCCCGACCCAGGCTCCCGCGGGTGACGCGCACCTTCGTCCTGCTGGCCGCGCTCGCAGCACTGACCGGAGCGCTCCTGGAGCCGGCACCCCCGGCGAGCGCCCAACCCGTCATCACCGTGACGCCAGTGCTGGACCCCTCGTATCCGCAGCAGGTGCCGCAGGCTGCCACCCGGACCTTTCGGCTGGGGAAGCACGGCGCGATCACGTTCCGGTCCGCTCGAGGCAAGGTCGTCCAGCGCGGAACCGTCATGAGTGTGGGCGGGCCCCTGCCCGGTGCCGTTCACGGCACCTGTCGGGCCGGACAGCGGGGGATCTGGCTGATCCTCAGCGGCAGGAAGGCACCCACCCCGACGGCAACCTGCTCAGACTGCTGGGCCGCACGAAATGACCCCTCAGTAGGGTTTCCCGGGTGAGCGACTGGCCGCGCGTGCGCCTGCACGTGGTGACCGGCAAGGGCGGGACGGGCAAGTCGACCGTGGCCGCCGGGCTCGCCCTGGGGCTCGCCTCGCACGGCAAGGACGTGCTGCTCTGCGAGGTCGAGGGTCGACAGGGCATCGCGCGGATGTTCGACGTCGACCCGCTGCCGTACGCCGAGCGCCGGATCGCCACCGGACTGCGCAGCCGCGGACCGGACGACGACACCGCCGGCGTCGTGCACGCGCTGCACATCGACGCCGAGGCCGCGCTGATGGAGTACCTCGCGATGTACTACCGGCTCGGCCGCGCCGGCCGGGCCCTGGACCGGTTCGGCGTCATCGAGTTCGCGACCACCATCGCGCCCGGGGTCCGCGACGTGCTGCTCACCGGCAAGGTCTACGAGGCGGTGCAGCGCAACAGCCGCAACAAGGGCGCCCGCGAGTACGACGCCGTGGTGCTGGACGCGCCGCCCACCGGGCGGATCTCCCAGTTCCTGAACGTCAGCGACGAGCTGGCGGGGCTGGCCAAGGTCGGGCCGGTCAAGCACCAGGCCGACACGATGATGACCCTGTTCCGTTCGCCGCGCACCGCCATCCACTTCGTCACCGTGCTCGAGGAGATGCCGGTCCAGGAGACGGCCGACGGCATCGCCCAGGTGCGAGCGGCGGGGCTGCCCGTGGGTGGCGTGGTCGTGAACCAGGTCCGACCGCGCGCCCTGAGGGTCAAGGACCTGGCCGCCGCGCGGAAGGGCGAGCTGGACCGGGCCGCTATCTCCTCGGACCTGACCGCGGCCGGCGTGGACGTGTCCAACGGGCTGGTGGACGGGTTGCTCGACGAGGCGCGCGACCACGCCGTACGCCGGGCCCTCGAGGACGGGCAGCGCAAGCTGGTGAAGGATCTGGGCCTCCCCACCTACGAGCTGCCCCGGCTGGCCCAGGGTGTCGATCTCGGCGGGCTCTACGAGCTGGCTGCCTGCTTGAAGGAGGGCGGCATGGCATGACCCGCTCCCATCCGCGGGTGGGGCCGCTGGCCTCCCGGGCCACCAGCGGCGGGGCGCTGGACGTCGACGCGCTGCTCGACGACCGGCGCACCGGCATCATCGTGTGCTGCGGCTCCGGCGGCGTCGGCAAGACCACCACGTCGGCCGCCCTGGCCCTGCGGGCGGCCGAGCGCGGCCGGAAGGTGGTGGTGCTGACCATCGACCCGGCCCGGCGGCTGGCCCAGTCGATGGGCATCGCGGCGCTCGACAACACCCCGCGGCCGGTCGCGGACGTCCGGGGCCAGGCCGACCACGGGGGCTCGCTCGACGCGATGATGCTCGACATGAAGCGGACCTTCGACGAGGTCGTGGAGTCCCAGGCCACGCCCGAGAAGGCCAGGCAGATCCTCGAGAACCCCTTCTACGTCGCGCTGTCCTCGTCGTTCGCGGGGACCCAGGAGTACATGGCGATGGAGAAGCTGGGCCAGCTCCGGCGCGACGCCGCCACCTCCGGCACCTACGACCTGATCGTGGTCGACACGCCCCCCTCCCGCTCCGCGCTCGACTTCCTCGACGCGCCCGAGCGGCTGTCGTCGTTCCTCGACGGGCGGTTGGTACGGATGCTCCTGGCCCCGGCGCGTGGCCCGGCCCGGCTCATGACCGCCGGCTTCGGCCTGGTCACCGGCGCGCTGTCGCGGATCCTGGGCGGCCAGTTCCTCGTCGACCTCCAGACCTTCGTGGCCGCCCTGGACACGGTGTTCGGCGGGTTCCGGGCCCGGGCCCAGCAGACCTACGCGCTGCTGCAGGCCCCCGGGACGGCCTTCCTCGTCGTGGCGGCGCCCGAGACCGACGCGCTCCGCGAAGCGGCGTACTTCGTGGAGCGGCTCGGCGAGGACCGGATGCCGCTGGCGGGCCTGGTCGTGAACCGGGCCAGCCCCGCCGCACTCGGGTCGCTCTCGGCGGACGAGGCGATGGGCGCCTCGGCGCGGCTTCGTCGCGAGACCGACTCCCCGACCGCCGCGCTCACGGCCGGGCTGCTGCGGCTGCACGCGGACCGGGAGCGGACGGTCGAGCGGGAGGCGGCGCTGCGCGAGCGGTTCGCCGCGGCGCACCCGACGGTGGCCACGGCGGTGGTCCCGGCGCTGGCCGGCGACGTGCACGACCTGGACGGGCTGCGCGTGATCGGGGAGCTCCTGGCCCAGCAGTGACCCCGCCCTGGGGTCGCCCCGGTTCCGTGAAGTCGCGAGTACGACGGACGCAGCCACCGCAGCTGCGACACGCACAGGCCAGGGCGTAGACGAGGCCGTTCCAGGCGCGGAACGCGCTCGCGGTTGCCCTTCCGGCCCCCTCCCAAGGGAGCAACTAGTCACAATTGACTAGTCATTTCGGGCTATGGAGGTCGAAGCGTTCACCTGTACCTGGAACAGGGCTCCATTTCGTAACTTTTTGCCCACGGGGAGGGAACGCTCGGGCCCCCGGGACAGGCGCCCAGATATCGCAGGGCCACCAAGGAATCGTCTTCTCGGAGATGGCAGGGCAGAGAACATGTGGATCGACGACTGGACCCCCCGCGCGGCGTGCCGACAGGCCCAGCCCGACGAGCTCTTCGTCCGTGGGGCCGAGCAGAACAAGGCCAAGCAGCTGTGCACCGGGTGCCCCGTGCGGACCGAGTGCCTCGCCGAGGCCCTGGACAACCAGATCGAGTGGGGCGTGTGGGGCGGCATGACCGAGCGGGAGCGCCGGGCGCTCCTCCGTCGCCGTCCGAACGCCTCCTGGCGGGCCGTGCTCGAGGCTGCCCGCACCAAGGCGGAGCAGGAGTCCGAGGAGCAGGTCTCCGCCTGAAACCCCTTCAAGCTCATCCCCACAACTGAAATCCCCCACAGCTCCTGACTCGCGTCAGGACACGCTCGCGGCCGGTTGACGCCTTTCCCTGAAGGCCTTCAGCCGGCCGCCAGCGTTTTCCGGGCAGAATCCGGACCGGGCTCGGCAACTGGGCGGGTTCGGGCCGCGTCCGTATCCTGTGATGGTGTCCATGCCCCGCCACGAGCGGCTCCCGGCGTACCGCGTCCTCTCCCACCTGGTGGTGATGGTCGCGGTTGCCGCCGTGCTCGGCGTGGTCGTCGCCGGGCTGGCGATCCCGTTCGCGGGCATCGCCGGGATCGGCGCCCGCAACGTGGCCCGCACGATGGACAACCTGCCCGAGGAGCTCCAGACCGACGAGCTGCCGCAGCGGACCACCATCCTGGACGCGAACGGCAACCGGCTGGCGTCCTACTACGACGAGAACCGGATCATCGTGCCCCTCAAGGGCATCTCGCGCACGATGGTCAAGGCGATCGTGGCGATCGAGGACTACCGCTTCTACCAGCACGGCGCGCTGGACCTGAAGGGCACGCTGCGCGCGCTCATCACCAACCAGGCCAACAGCGGTGTGGTCCAGGGTGGCTCGTCGATCACGCAGCAGCTGGTGAAGCTGACCCTGCAGAGCCAGGCCAAGACCAAGGCCGAGCGGGAGGCCGCGACCGCGGACACCTACGCACGCAAGCTCAAGGAGCTGCGCTACGCCATCGCGCTCGAGCAGACCCACTCCAAGGACTGGATCCTGGAGCGCTACCTCAACACCGCCTACTTCGGCGACGGCGCGTACGGCGTGCAGGCCGCCGCCAAGCACTACTTCAACGTCAATGCCCGCGACCTCAACCTGCGGCAGTCCGCGATGCTGGCCGGGCTGGTGAAGAACCCCTACGGCTACGACCCGACCAAGTTCCCCGACAAGACGCTCGAGCGCCGCAACGTCGTCCTCGACCGGATGGCGCAGCTCAACGTCGTACCCCAGGACAAGGCCGAGAAGAACAAGCAGAAGGACCTCGGCCTCGACGTCCAGGACGTCGACAACGGCTGCGTCAACTCGCGGGCGCCGTTCTTCTGCGACTACGTCATCTCCTACCTCCTCCAGGACCCGCAGCTCGGCGCCACGGTGCAGGAGCGCAAGAACGTCCTGAAGAACGGCGGGCTGACGATCAAGACGACGATCGACATGAGCGCCCAGCAGGACGCCGACAGCGCGGTGGCCGCCCACGTCGGCAAGACCGACAAGGCCATCGGTGCGCTGGCGATCGAGCAGCCGGGCACCGGCAACGTGCTGGCCCTGGCCCAGTCCCGGCCAATGGGCAACCGCAAGAAGCAGGGCGAGACCTACATCAACTTCACCGTGCCCAAGGAGTACGGCGGCGCCAACGGGTTCCAGCCCGGGTCGACGTTCAAGGTGTTCACGCTGGCGACGGCGCTCGAGGACGGCTACCCGCTGACCACGACCTTCGACGCGCGGTCGCCGATGGACTTCGACCTCGCGGACTTCTCCAACTGCCCCGGCGAGGGCACCTTCGGTGGCCCCTACACCGCCGTGAACTCCACCTCCAGCGGCATGATGAACATGTACTCCGGCACCCGGCTGTCGGTGAACACGTTCTACCTCCAGCTCGAGGAGAAGACCGGCGTCTGCAAGCCCTACGCGCTCGCCCAGCAGCTCGGCGTCCACCTCACCGACCCGCAGGTGGAGCGCTACCCGACCTTCACCCTCGGCATCGCGGACGCGTCGCCCCTGGAGATGGCCGAGGCCTACGCGACCTTCGCGGCCCGAGGGATGCACTGCGCCTCCCGCCCGGTCACCGAGATCACCGACTCCGCGGGCAACGTCCTGCGCGACTACGAGCCGCAGTGCACGCAGGTGCTCCCGCAGAACGTCGCCGACGCCGTCAACGACGTCCTGCGCGGGGTCATCGCACCCGGCGGGTTCGCCGAGGCGCAGCAGCTCCCGGTCGCGGCCGCGGGCAAGACCGGAACCACCACTGCGCAGAAGGCCGTGTGGTTCTGCGGCTACACGACCCACCTCGCCGCAGCCGCCGTGATCGCCGGCATCGACAATGAGGGCAGACCCGACTCACTGGTGGGCAAGACCATCGACGGCACCTACATCTACGAGGCGTCCGGCTCCGGCTTCGCCGCGCCCATCTGGGGCGACGCGCTCCGACCCCTGACCGCAGGTCAGCCCTATGACGACTTCGTCTACCCCCAGGGCATCGAGGGCGTGGGCGTGACGTCGGTGCCGCAGCCGAAGCCCAGCCACGGCGGCGGAGGTCACGGACACGGCCACGGACACGGACACGGCCACCGGCTGGCTCACCGGGGCTAACCCAGCTGGCGGCGCACCTCCGCGGCCACGACGCCGCCGTCGGCGCGGCCCTTGACCTGGGGCTGGACCACGCCCATCACCCTGCCCATCGCCTTCATGCCCTCGCCCGCGGAGCCGGTCTGTTCGATGGCCGCGGCGACCAGGGAGACGATCTCCTCCTCGGAGAGCTGCTCGGGCAGGTAGTCCGCGATCACGACGGCCTCGGCGCGCTCCTTCGCCGCCATCTCGGCCCGACCGCCCTCGTCGAACGCCGTGGCGGCCTCCCGGCGCTTCTTGGCCTCGGTGGAGAGGACGCCCACCACCTCGTCGTCGCTGAGCTCGCGCGCCTCCTTGCCCGCCACCTCGGCGTTGGTGATCGCGGTGAGCACCATCCGCAGCGTCGAGGAGCGCACTCCGTCCCGCGCCTTGATCGACGCGGTGAGGTCGGCGCGGAGTCGGTCCTTCAGGTCGGCCACGCCCGCCATTGTGGCAGCCTTGACGTGTGACCCTCGCGCGAGTTCTGGGCGGCGTCGTCGGAGCCGGCGGGGCCGCCGGGGCCGCACTGACGGCGTACGCCGTGTGGGAGGCGCGCCAGTACACCCTGCGCCGGGTCGAGCTCCCGCTGCTCCCCGAGGGCGCTGACCCGCTGCGGGTCCTGCACCTGAGCGACGTCCACATGACGCCGGGCCAGACGCGCAAGCAGGAGTGGCTCGCCGGGCTGGCCACGCTGCGGCCGGACCTGGTGGTGAACACCGGTGACAACCTCTCGCACGCGGCCGCGGTCCCGGTGGTGCGCGATGCGCTCGGCGCGCTGCTCGACGTGCCCGGGGTCTTCGTCTTCGGTTCCAACGACTACTTCAGCCCCACGGTGCGCAACCCGCTGCGCTACCTGCTCCCGGACAACGGTCGGCGCAAGGTCTCCTCGGCGCGGCTGCCGTGGCCGGAGCTGCGCGACGCGTTCACGGCCTCCGGCTGGGTCGACCTGACCAACCGTCGCGAGGTCGTCAAGGTGGGCGAGCTGTCCGTCGCGTTCGCCGGCGTGGACGACCCGCATCTCTACTACGACCGGCTCACCGCGGTCGCCGGCCCGGCCGACCGGTCCGCCGACGTGCGGCTGGGCGTGGCCCACGCGCCGTACCTGCGGGTGCTCGACCAGTACGCCGCCGACGGCTACGACGCGATCCTGGCGGGCCACACCCACGGCGGCCAGGTCTGCCTGCCCGGCGTCGGCGCCCTCACCACCAACTGCGACCTCGAGCCCGCCCGGGCCAAGGGGCTGCACCGCCACCCCGCAGCCTCGCGCGACGGCGACCCCGGCTCGGCCTGGCTGCACGTCTCGGCCGGGATCGGCACCTCGCCCTACGCCCGGATCCGCGTGGCCTGCCGTCCGGAGGCCAGCCTGCTCACCCTGGTCCCGCGCCGGGGCTGACCGATTGGGGAACGCCGGTTCTGCTCCGGTATGCTCCGGACCTTGTGAGCCCCGCTCACGTGCGGGCTGTGGCGCAGCTTGGTAGCGCGCCTCGTTCGGGACGAGGAGGCCGCAGGTTCAAATCCTGTCAGCCCGACTCGCGCAACAGGCTCCCGGTCGCTCTGCGGCCGGGAGTCTGCTCGTCCAGGAGCAGCAGCGTCGGGTCAGGAGCGCTTCTCGGCCGCGGCAGTGCCCTGGCCGGCGGTGCCTGAGCCCGAGCCGACCGCGCGGCTGAACCGCTCCCAGGCGGCCTGGCGGGAGACGCCGAGGGCCTTGCCGATCTCGGCGTAGGAGATGTGCCGCTCGCGGATCCGGGCCACCCAGGCCCGCAGGTAGCGGTCGACCTGGGTCGCCGTGGCGGCGATCAAGGGGAGCCGGGCCAGCATGTCGGCGTCGGTCAGGTCGTCGTCGGACCAGCCGATCACCTTCGCGTTGGCGTTCTCGGGCGCGGCGAACGCAGCGGTGAACCGCTCGAGGCACTCGGTGCACATGAGGGCACCAAGACCACCCGCGAATCGGGTGTCTTCGGTGCCACGTTTTCCACAGAATGAGCAAGACCAGGCGGCCGCATCGAGATTCATCAAAGCCCCCCTTGGACGAACTCAGCGGTAGTAACCCTAGCCACTTCGGTTGTCAATGCCCCAACGGGCATCGACGGGTGGACACTGGTCCAGTCCGGAGTCATGGCCGGGTTGGCAGATCGGCACCTTCTTCGCAGCCAGGTCGCAGGTTCGGGGGTTCTGCGAGAATCTGGGCATGGCCGGGGACCGTGAGAAGGACGCTCCGTCTCTGGAGCCGCCGTCGCTGTTCCGGCGCAGGCCGAAGGCTTCCAGAGCCGACTCGGCGGCACCGGCCGAACCAGCCGTCGAGCCACCGGTCGAGCCAGCCGTCGAGCCACCGGTCGAGCCAGCGGCCGAACCAGCCGTCGAGTCAGCGGCTGAGCCAACGGTCGAGCCACCGGTCGACCCACCGGCCACCAGCCCGGAGCCTGCCGCCGGGGTCGTCGACGACACCCCCACGACCATCTTCGACGACACCAGCGAGCCCACGCCGGACCTCGCGCCGGAGCCGGCGGTGGCCAAGCCGCCCAGGCAGCCGCGCGAGCCCTGGCTGGGCGGTACGCCGGCCGCCGCCCTGACCGGGCTGTTCATCGGCGTCCTGATCGTCGCGGCCACCGCCGGCTCGCTGCACATCTGTTCGGCGGTCAAGGGCACGTCGTCGTGCGGCAGTCAGGGGTTCTTCCTCCTGGTCGCCATCCTGGTCGCCGCGGTGCTGGTCGGCGCCGCCATGCTGCGCGGGGCCGGCATCCCCGAGCCCGGCAGCACCAGCTTCCTGGCGGTCGGGCTGCTCAGCGTGATCGCGCTGCTCTTCCTCGTCGGCTCGATCTTCGAGTGGTGGATGATCATCGTCATCCCGCTGGCCGCGGTGGCGACGTTCCTGTTGTCCTACTGGGTCACGGCGACCTTCGTCGACCCCGCCGACGACGGGTCGGACCCCGCGCTGCGACCCGAGGAGCACGACGTCCGCTGATCGGAGCGGCCGGAGGAACGACGGCCGATCCGATCGATGGTGGTTGAGCAGCGAGCCGGGCTGAGCTTGCGGAGCCCGGACCGAGCGTGTCGAAACCTCCGCAGCCCGTGCTGGAACTATCGCTGGGCCGCGACGACCAGCTCGGCGATCTGCACCGTGTTGAGCGCGGCGCCCTTGCGGAGGTTGTCACCGGACACGAAGAGGGCGAGCCCCCGGTTGTCGGGCACGCCGGGGTCCTGGCGGATCCGGCCGACGTACGACGGGTCCTTCCCGGCCGCCTGAAGCGGCGTCGGGATGTCGCTCAGCTCGACCCCGGGGGCGTTCGCGAGCAGCTCGCGGGCCCGGGCCGGGGTCAGCGGCCGCTCGAACTCGGCGTTGAGCGCCAGCGAGTGGCCGGTGAAGACCGGCACCCGGACGCAGATGCCCGAGACGGGCAGGTCGGGCAGGCCGAGGATCTTGCGGGACTCGTTGCGGAGCTTGTGCTCCTCGTCGGTCTCCTCCAGACCATCGTCGACGATCGACCCGGCCAGAGGAAGCACGTTGTAGGCGATGGTGCGCGCGTACTTCTCCGGTTCGGGGAACGCCACCGCCTCGCCGTCGTAGGCCAGCTCGCGCGCCTTGTCGCCGGCCGCCGCGACCTGGGTGGCGAGCTCCTCGACCCCGCCGACGCCGGAGCCGGAGACCGCCTGGTAGGTCGACGCGATCAGCCGGACCAGCCGGGCCTCGTCGTGCAGGGCTTTGAGCGCCGGCATCGCGACCATGGTCGTGCAGTTCGGGTTGGCGATGATGCCGCGGCCTGCCGCGATCACTCCGGCGGCGTCCTGGGGGTTGACCTCGGAGACGACGAGCGGGATGTCCGGGTCCCTGCGAAAGGCGCTCGAGTTGTCGACGACGATGACACCGGCGTCGACGAACTTCTGGGCCAGCGCGCGCGAGGTGGTGGCGCCGGCCGAGAACAGCGCGATGTCCAGGCCGCTCGGGTCGGCCGTCGCCGCGTCCTCCACCGTCACCTCGCGGCCGGCGAAGGGCAGCACCGAGCCCGCCGAGCGTGGCGACGCGAAGAACCGGACGTCGCCCACCGGGAAGTCCCGCTCGGCCAGGATCTGGCGCATCGCGACGCCGACCTGGCCGGTGGCGCCGACCACTCCGACGTTGAAGGTGTGTCGAGCCGCGGTCATCGTCCGGTTCCTCCGTAGACGACCGCCTCGACCTCGTCGGCGTCGAGGTCGAAGGCGCTGTGGGTGGCCCGCACGGCCTCGTCGACCTGGCCCTCGTCCACGATCACCGAGATCCGGATCTCGGAGGTGGAGATCATCTCGATGTTCACCCCGGCCGCGGCCAGGGCCGAGAAGAACCTCGCGGTGATGCCCGGGTGGGAGCGCATGCCGGCGCCGATCAGCGAGACCTTGCCGATCTGGTCGTCGTAGAGCAGCTTCTCGTAGCCCACCTCGTCCTGGATCCTGGCCAGCGCCGCCATCGCCGTGTTGCCGTCGGCCCGGGGCAGCGTGAACGAGATGTCGGTGAGGCCGGTGGCGGCGGCGGAGACGTTCTGGACGACCATGTCGAGGTTGACCTCGACCGAGGCCAGGGCCTCGAAGATCCGAGCGGCCTCGCCGACCTTGTCCGGTACGCCGACCACGGTGATCTTGGCCTCGCTCCGGTCGTGGGCGACGCCGGCGATGATGGCCTGTTCCACGGGTTCTTCTCCCTCGGGTGTGGGGACGATCCACGTCCCCTCCTTCGTCGAGAAGGAGGAGCGGACGTGGACGGGCATGCTGTGGCGCCGCGCGTACTCGACGCAGCGCAGGTGCAGGATCTTGGCTCCGCAGGCCGCCATCTCGAGCATCTCCTCGGTGGAGACCCGGTCGAGCTTGCGGGCGGTCGGCACGATGCGCGGGTCGGCGGTGAAGACGCCGTCGACGTCGCTGTAGATCTCGCAGACCTCGGCGCCCAGGGCGGCGGCCAGCGCCACCGCCGTGGTGTCCGAGGCACCGCGGCCGAGCGTGGTGATGTCCTTGGTGTCCTGGGAGACGCCCTGGAAGCCGGCCACGATCGCGATCGCGCCGTCGCTGATCGCCGCCTCGATCCGGCCCGGTGTGATGTCGATGATCTTGGCCTTGCCGTGCGCCGAGTCGGTGATGACACCGGCCTGCGATCCGGTGAACGACTTGGCGGTGTGGCCGAGCTGGGCGATGGCCATCGCGACCAGCGCCATCGAGATCCGCTCACCGGCGGTCAGCAGCATGTCCAGCTCGCGCGGTGGCGGCAGCGGCGTCACCTGCTCGGCGAGGTCCCTCAGCTCGTCCGTGGTGTCGCCCATCGCCGAGACGACCACGACGACGTCGTGGCCCGCCCGGCGCGTGGTGACGATGCGCTGCGCGACGCGCTTGATGCCCGCGGCATCAGCGACGGACGAGCCACCGTACTTCTGGACGACGATTCCCACGACAGACGAGTCTAGAAGGCCGGAGTGGCGACCTCCGGCGTACGGCGCCTAGGTGGACAGCGACTCGCCCTCGTCCAGCATCTCGTTGGCGGCGGCGACATCTTCGGTCTCGCCGGTGAACTCGGTGTCGAGCCGGTCGTGCGCAACCACCGACAGCAGCGCGTTGAGCGCCACACCGGCCAGGTTGCCCCACGAGGCGACGTAGGAGAACTGCCACCACCACAGCGCCTCGGCGACATCGCCCTCGCGGTAGTGGCGCAGCCCGACCTCGAGGTCGCTGGCGATGCTCGTCAGGTCGTCGGAGAGCTGGCTCTCGACCATCTCGGGCACGAAGGGGTCGAAGACGTAGCTGTAGGTGTCGAGGTTGTCGAGCATCCCGGCCAGCCGCAGCCGCAGCTCGTCGAGATCGGACTCGGGGCCGACGTCGGGTTGGTACTCCTGGCGCGGCTCGAAGTCCCGCTGGGCGCCGAGCCGGGCGCCGGCCAGCGAGATCTGGCTGATCTCGAGCAGCAGCAGCGGGATGGCCGAGCCGACGGCGCCCTCCCGGGCGATCTCGCGCAGGGCCAGCAGGAAGCTCGAGAACGAGTCCGCCATGCTCTGGGCGAAGTCCTCGGTGTCGCTGCTCAGGCCGATCTGCTCGTCGGCTGGTACGTCGTTGGTTGCGTCGCTCATTGGGCGCTCCGCCTTCCGGCCAGTGCTCGTCCGAGGGTCACCTCGTCGGCGTACTCAAGGTCGCCGCCCACCGGGAGCCCGCTGGCCAGCCGGGTCACGGTGAGGTCGAGGTCCTTCAACATACGGGTGAGGTAGGTGGCTGTCGCCTCACCCTCAAGGTTCGGATCGGTGGCCAGGATCAGCTCGGTCACGGTGCCGTCGGAGAGCCGCATCATCAGCTCGCGGACCCGCAGCTGCTCCGGCCCGATGCCGTCGATCGGCGAGATCGCCCCGCCGAGCACGTGGTAGCGGCCCTTGAACTCGCGGGTGCGCTCGATCGCGACGACGTCCTTGTACTCCTCCACCACGCACAGCACCGTCGTGTCGCGCCTGGGGTCGCTGCAGATCCGGCACAGCTCGGCCTCGGAGACGTTGAAGCAGATCGAGCAGAAGCGCACCCGCGCCTTGACCTCGATCAGGACGTCGGCGAGACGGCGTACGTCGGGCTCATCGGCCTGGAGCAGGTGGAACGCGATCCGCTGGGCGCTCTTCGGCCCGACACCCGGCAGCCGGCCGAGCTCGTCGATGAGGTCCTGGACCACGCCTTCGTACACGGAGGAAGCCTAGAAGCCGAGCTGGCCCGGCGCCTGGCCCGGCGCGCCGCCGAGGCCACCCGCCAGAGGCCCGAGCGCCTCGGTGGCCATCGAGTCGGCCTTGGCCTTCGCGTCGCGGTAGGCCGCCACGACCATGTCGCCGAGGTCGGAGAGGCTCTCGGCGTCGTCGGCGTCGAACCCGCCCGGCTTCACGTCGACGGCGGTGAGCTCGCCGATGCCGTTGACCTTGACCGTCACCGAGCCGACGGTGCCCTCGACCTCCGTGTCGTGCAGCCGCTGCTGGGCCTCCTGCAGCTGCTCCTGCATCTGCTGGGCCTGCTGGAGCAGGGCGTTCATGTCGAACCCGCCCGCCCCGAGCGCCTCGAACGGGTCCTGGCCCTCGGTCATCTCGATGTCCCTCTCACGTTCTGCCTGGTGGTCATGGGTGCTTGATCTCCTCGATCATCGACGCCCCGAGCTCCCGGGCGAGGAGGTCCTCTCCCTGCGCGTCGTCGGGGTCGGCGTCGAGGTCGTCGCGGCTGGCGACCGCGTCGGCCGCGGCCAGCTCGCCCGAGCGGGGCGCCTCCCGGCCGGCCGGCCGGGTCTCCGCGATGGCCTGACGAGCGGCGGCCCGGGCCTGCTCGGTGACCTCCGGCTGCTCGGTGGCCTCCGGCTCCTCGTCGGCGGCCCAGGCGGGTGGCGACGTGGGCGCCTCGGCCGCCGCGGGCTCGGCAGCTTCAGGCTCGGCGGCAGCTGGCGGTGGCACCGGCTCGGCGGCGGCCCTGGTGACCACCGGCGTCCCCTCGGGCTGGGCGCCCGGGTCGACGATGGTCTCGATCTTCCAGTCCGCGCCGACCACATCGATGGCGGACTGGTGGACCACCTCCGAGCAGCCGCTCGACACGAAGCTGTCGCGAGCCCCGGTGTTGGCGAACCCGAGGGTGAGCACGTTGCCGTCGAGCCCGACCACCTGGCAGTTCTGGGTGAGGTGGATCCAGGCCATCCGACGGCGGGACTTGGTGGCCTCGACCACGTCGGGCCACAGCCGGCGCACGTCGACCAGGCTGAGCCCGCCGCCGCCGCGGGCCGGCGGTGGCTGGGGTGCCGGCTCGACCCGGGGCTCGGGCTCGGCCCGGGGCTCGGCGCGGGGCTCGGGCGCCTCGGGCACCGGGGTGCCCACCGCGGTCGGCACCGCAGGGGCCGGACGGTCCTGGGCCGGTGCCGCCGGCGGCACCGGAGCCGGGGCGGGCGGAGCGGGTGCGGTGGGCGCCTGCGCACTCGGCGTCCCGGAGATCGAAGCCCGCCGCTCCAGCCGGTCGAGCCGGGCCGCGATCCCCTCGGTGGTGTGGTCGGCGCCGGGCAGCAGCACCCGCGCGCAGAGCAGCTCGAGCAGCAGCCGGGGGGCCGTCGCGCCGCGCATCTCGGTCAGCCCGGTGGCCAGGATGTCGGCCGCCCGGCTGAGGTCGGCGGCGCCGAACCGCGCGGCCTGGGCGACGAGCCGCTCGCCCTGGTCCTCGGAGACGTCGATGAGCCCGCTGACCGTTGCCCCGGGCACCGCGGCCACGATCACCAGGTCGCGCAGCCGCCGGAGCAGGTCCTCGGTGAAGTGGCGTGGGTCCTGGCCGGTCTCGATGACCTTGTCGACGACCCCGAACACGGCTGAGCCGTCGGCCGCTGCGAATGCGTCCACCACCTCGTCGAGCAGTGTGTCGGGCGTGTAGCCCAGCAGCCCCGAGGCCAGCTCGTGGGTGACCCCGTCGGGACCGGCGCCGCCGATCAGCTGGTCGAGGACGGACAGGGTGTCGCGGGCCGACCCGCCGCCCGCGCGTACGACGAGCGGGAGCGCCGCGGGCTCGACCTCGACACCTTCCTTCTCGCACAGCTCGGAGAGGTAGGAGGACATCAGCCGCGGCGGGATCAGCCGGAACGGGTAGTGGTGGGTGCGGGAGCGGATGGTCGGGATGACCTTCTCGGGCTCGGTCGTGGCGAAGATGAAGCGGAGGTGCTCCGGCGGCTCCTCGACCAGCTTGAGCAGCGCGTTGAAACCCTGCGTCGAGACCATGTGGGCCTCGTCGATGATGTAGACCTTGTAGCGGCTCTTGACCGGCGCGAAGAAGGCCTTCTCCCGCAGGTCGCGCGCGTCGTCGACGCCACCGTGGGACGCGGCGTCGATCTCGATGACGTCGATCGACCCCGGGCCCCGGCGCGCCAGGTCGACGCAGCTGTCGCACTCGCCGCACGGGTCGGCGACCGGTGCCTGGATGCAGTTGAGCGTCCGGGCCAGGATCCGCGCGCTCGTGGTCTTGCCGCAGCCGCGCGGGCCGCTGAAGAGGTAGGCGTGGTTGACCCGGTTGCCGGCCAGCGCCGCGCGGAGCGGCTCCGTCACGTGCTCCTGGCCGATGACCTCGGCGAAGGTCTCCGGCCGGTAGCGGCGGTAGAGAGCGAGAGGGGACTCCATTTCCCCTGAACCCTAGTTGGCCCCATCGACACTCGAAAGGAAGCCGTCGGGCGTCAGTACCAGCCGTAGGCCCGCAGCTGCGCCTCGCTCAGCCCCAGGGCGTGCCCGACCTCGTGGCCGAGCACCTTGAGCACCCGTGGCGCCACCTCGTCGACGTTGCGGCAGACCGCGAGGATCGCCAGCCGGTAGAGGGTGATGACGTCCGGCAACGAGCCGGGCACCCGGCCCCCGACGTAGGTGCGGGCGATGCCCCGGAAGGTCCCGAGCAGCAGCTGGCCCGGCACCACCTCGTCCGGCTCCGGCTGCTCGCGGACGACCACCGCGATGTGGGCCACGAGGGCAGCCGCCTCCGCCGGGAGCTGGTCGAGGGCGTCGCGGACCAGGTCGTCGAAGACATCCGGAGGGATGTCGTCCGGGTTCACCCCTCGATCCTGCCCCTGCACTGGGCAGGCCCGGGCAGGAAAAGGCCCCCCGCGTACCCGGCAGAGCTTGCCGACCCTTGCTGCCTTCCGGCCCTGGGGGATTGAGCTAGGTGCCGCCACACGGGGGGTTGCGACGAGTGTAGGTGAGCGCTGTTCCGCGCTCCAACGCGGCGGTGACGGGCTTCTCGACGGCTCGGCCGCGATTGGCTGGCGCCGCGCCCCGGCTTGTAACCTCCTCGGCGGAGGATTCGCCTAGAGGCCTATGGCGCTCGCTTGGAAAGCGGGTTGGGTTAACAGCCCTCGCGGGTTCGAATCCCGCATCCTCCGCCAGTCACCCAGTCACCAGTCGCCGACAGCGGCACGTCGAGCGAGCGGTCAGCCCGGAACCTCCGACCGACCGGATCCGACAACTCGGGTTGCCCACCGACCGCTGCCCGCCCGCAACTCAGCCCTGAGGGCGGCAGGCGGCCACCGCCAGCCGGTCGACCAGGTCGTTCATCACGTCGCCCGAGTGGCCCTTGACCCACCGGAACGCCACGTCGCCCCGCTCGGCCACCAGGGTGACCAACGGCTCCCAGAGGTCGCGGTTGGCCACCGGCGTACGCGCCGAGGTGACCCAGCCGCGCGCGAGCCAGCCCTCGTGCCAGCGGTCGCGGAAGCAGTTCACGACATAGGTCGAGTCGGAGACGACCAGCAGCGGCCCGGCCAGGGCCCGCACCGCCTCGAGGGCCGCGCGGATCTCCATCCGCTGGTTGGTGGAGACCGCCTCGTGGCCCGACGCGAACTCGGTCGCCGACAGTGCCCAGGCCCAGCCGCCCGGGCCGGGGTTCCCCGAGCACGCGCCGTCGGTGTAGACCCAGCGCGCACCGTCCGGGATCGCCATGTCGGCCGGCCGGGGCCGGCGAGCGCGGGCGCGAGTCACGGGCGAACGGTACGACGACGCCGGGCTAGCACCGGCCGCAGCACCACCGCGAGCAGGAGGATCCCGCCGCCCACGAGCCCCCACCACACGGCGTCCGCGCGGGTCGAGGCGAGCACGTCCTCCGGCTGCTTGGGCACCTGCAGCACCTGGGGCTGGTGCTCGACGCTGCCCGCACCGAGATCGGTGCCGTCGTCGGCGAGCTCCATCGGCCGGGTCAGCGCGTCCATGGCCTGCACCTCGCCGGCTCCGACCAGCGTGTTCGGGATGTCGGGTCGGCCGTTGGCGCTGGTCAGCAGCCGGCGCACGGAGGCCGACACCGGCTCGTCGTGGGCCGACTGGAGGAGCGCGAGGACGCCGGACACCTCGGCGGCGGCGTACGACGTGGCCGGGTCCGTCAGCACGCAGGACTCGCCGCGCAGTGAGTAGGACACCGCCCCGGCGGTCGGTGCAGCCACGTCGGTCATCGAGTTGTCCATCACCCAGTGCTCCGGGTCGGACTCGCTGGAACCTGCCGGCGTGACACTCACGCCGAGCACGTTGTCGTAGTCCGCCGGATGGACGTACGGCGCCGCGTCCTCCCCCGGCTCAGGCGTCGCGAACGCGCTGGGCAGGCCGCTGAGCTGGTCCGACGAGCGGTTGCCGGTCGGCGCCACCACGACCACGCCCAGGTCCCAGAGCTGGGCGATCTTCGCGCGGAGCTCGGCGTCGTCCGGGATGGCCAGCGACATGTTCACGATCCGGATCCCCAGGGTCGGCACCGCCGCGATCACGGCGTCCAGCCCGGCGCGGAGGTTGGCGACCGTCATCGGCGACTCGGTGCTCCCCGGCGCGGTCGAGGCGCCGGCTTCGTCGTAGACCTGGACGTCGAAGATCTTCGCCCACGGCGCGATGCCGACCGGCCCACCGCCGTCGGGCCGCGCGTGGCCGGCGATCAGGCCCGCCACCGCCGTGCCGTGGTAGTCGATGGGCTCCCGGATCTTGTTGCCGGCATCCACGGGCTGGCCCGCGATCGTGATGGGCGCATCGGCCGCGACGCCGGAGTCGATGACCGCCACCGTGACGCCCTGGCCCGGCTTGACGTGCTCCTGCTTGAGCCGGGCCCAGGCGTCGTCCACGCCCATCTCCTGCAGCGGGAGGCTCGGCTGGTCGGTCGAGTAGTGGGCCGTGTCGTCCCGGGTGATCACCTGGCAGTCCTGGGTCTGGCCGTCGTCGGACGAGGCGGCCGCAGCGGGGCAGACCAGCACGGACGACGCCAGCACGGCGAGGCACGCGATCGGCAGCCTCACTGCGGAGGCTCCTGACAGTCGGACCCGGCCTCTGGCCTGCCGGGCTGGTCGGACGGCGGGCAGAGCGCGGCGCCCGTCGACAGCGGGACCCCCTCGTCGAACAGGCTGACCCACTCGTCGGGGACGACGGGTGCGTCGTCCTTGTCGTAGCCCAGCTTGTCCAGGGTGGCCGGTCCCCCGATCAGCGGGTAGGCCTTGCCCAGCGGGTCGACCACGAGGACCGAGTCGCTCGAGGTCGAGTCCCAGGTGCCGTCCTGCACGAAGGCGCCGTGGCCACGGTCGAAGGCCACCCGTCGGTCGTCGGCGGCGATGTGGCCGTCGGCGGTCACCTCGGGCGAGACCGCGGCACCCTTCGGGTGCCCGGCCAGCCACACGCTCGGGGCCCTCCCGCTGGCGACGTCGAGCTCCGCGCACGGCGCCGAGTTGAGCGGCTTCAGCGCGGTCTCCGGCCAGTGCGCCGTGACGAAGGACGAGTTGGCATAGCGCTCGGGCGCGGTCCCCTCGACCTCGCGCGGGCCGGACAGGTTCTGCAGGACCGCCAGTGCGAACGGGTCCAGCGGCTGGAAGCCGTGGTCGACGACCATGGCGCCCCGGCCGTCCCCGAGCACGAGGTAGTCGCCCACCTTGGCGCCGGGCACCGGCGAGTCCACGGCCCTGCGCCCGAAGCGCGGCAGGTCGAACCCGCCCGCGCCGATCTCGCCGCCCTCGGGGAACAGCGCGAGCCACGCCGGTGGTACGTCGATGGCCGCGGCCTTCTGGCCGAGGTCGTAGTCCACGAGCAGCTGGTCGCCCTCGTCGTCCGAGATCGGGTAGCGGTAGGCCCGTCGGTCGTCGCCCTCCCGCGCGCTCGAGGTGGCGATCAGCCAGTCCTGGTCGGCGCTGTGCACGACGATCGCGCCGGTGGTGGTGCGGGTGACCTTCGGGTCGCCGGACACGTCCATCGCGATGCCGACCTGGTCGTCGGTGCACGCCGTCCAGCCGGTCTCGATGAACCGGTCGGGTCGGGGCAGCGTCTGCGGCGCCCCGAGGATCCCGATGGGGATCCCGGGAGTCTCGTCGTCGACCACGTCCTGGTCGACCGAGGTCGCCTTGACGTCGGCTCCCAGGATCAGCTGGGCCGAGGTGATGTTGATGACCGGGATCAGCTTGGGCGGGTCCTGGACGTCGAGGATGACGTACGTCGCCGGCTGGTCGCCCCGGGTGACCACCAGGCCGACCTGGTTCCAGTCCTCGGGCGTGCGGGAGGCCAGCACCGAGGCGATCGCCGCGCCTGCGATCAGCAGCACCGCCAGGGCGAGGCCACCCACGACCGTGCGGCCGGGCCGGGAGGGCTCGACCTCGCGACCACCGGGTGCACCGGACAGGAAGGCGGTGACCAGCCGCCGACGGGAGAACGAGTAGGCCTCGACGAGGTCCTTCTTGGTCGCCATCAGCCGGCCATCAGCTGCGGATCGTGGAGTAGATGCCGGTGGCCAGCACCACCAGCGGCAGCAGCGCGAGCAGGCAGAGGGTCTCGGCCAGGTCACCCAGCCGGCCGCGGCGCAGCGACGGGGTGCCCGGCACCAGCGTGACCGCGAGCAATACGGCGCCGGTCGCAGCCAGCGTCACCGCCACGGTCGGCCGCCAGTCGGGGTGCATCCAGAGCAGTGACACCGCGACCGAGGCCAGGCCGAGGATGCCGGACCCGAGACCGACCAGGACCTCCTGGCCGGTGCGGTACTGGCGGGTCCGCAACATCACGACCAGGCAGGAGACGACGGCGAGCAGGGTGCCCGACAGCCCGAGGCTCACCGCGAGCGGCGCGACCAGGACCAGGAGCAGCCCGACGGTCGCGGAGGTCGCGACCAGGATCTGGTGGGCGACCCGGGCGTCGGCGCGGACCCGCACCGGGTCGATGTCGTCGGGGTCGGCGGTGATGTCGGCCGGTGCGAACAGCTGGTCGACCTTGGTGCCCGTCACGCCCAGCGCCAGCCACGGGAACACCGAGCCGGCCAGCACCACGACGGCCAGGGCGGTCGTCAGCACCACCGCCGGGTCGAACGAGCCGGCCCGGGTGAGCAGCCCGGTGGCCAGGAAGATCGCGCCCACCACGACCGGCGGAAGCAGCAGGGTGCGGCCCTCGCCGAGGCCGACCACGCAGACCAGCCCGGCCACGAGCGCGCCGGCACCGGCGCAGGCGACCGGGTAGCCGAAGAAGTCGCCGTCCTGGCGCAGCACCAGCATCAGCCCGGCCAGGGCGGCGTACACACAGCCCATCCAGGCCACCGCCACCGCCGCCTCGGGCTCGTGCTGGGCGCGCGAGAGCACGATCGAGCCCGCCACCAGCGCCACCGCCACGACTGCGGCGGCCACGCCGGCCAGCAGCGACGAGTACTGGATCAGCAGCGCCACCGCACCCAGGGCCATCAGCAGCCCGGCCGCCGCGAGGGCGGTACGACGTCCGGACGCCGGCGCCCACGGCCGCAGGTCGCGCTCGACCACGTCGGTCATCGCCTCGACGACGTCGTCGTAGACCCGCGGCGCCGCCTCGTCGACGCCCGCGGTGACGGTGAGCAGCCCGCCGTCCTCGATGCCCTGGGTGATCAGCCCGGTCTCGGGTGCCAGCTCACGGCCCTCGGCGGTGACGACGCGGTAGCCGCCGTAGACCGTGGCCGCGTCGAGCAGCCCCACGCTGCGGGCCAGCTCGGGGACGAGCTCGGCCACTGGCACCGAGCCGGGCAGCACCAGGTCGACCCGGCGGCTGCCGGAGGAGACGGTCACGCGCACCAGTCCGGATGTGCTCACCGGTGCTTGGCTCACTGTGTCACCTCCCGAGTCGACGCCGCCTGGATGCTACGGAAGTACCCGCGGAGACCTGAACGCGGCAGGAGGACCGACGCCGGGCGCCGGTCCTCCTGCCGCGTTGGTTCAGCCGATCTGGAACGACTGGGCGCCGCGGTTGTCGGCCGCTTGGTAGTCGTGGTTGGACTGGCCGACCGTGGTGCTGGTGTCGTTGAGCAGCTGCATCATCTCGGCGATGGCGGTGTCCCACTTCTGCTTGGCGACGGTGTAGGCCTGCTGTGCGTTGCCCTCCCAGTCGCTCCTCAGCGGGTTGAGCTCGTTCTCGAGCTGGTTCATCCGGTTGTCGATCGCCTTGACCGCGTTGTAGAGGTCCTGGCTGGCCTGGTCGAGGCTGCCGTGGTTGACCAGAAGTCCGTCGTAGCTCATCTCGATGTCTCCTCAGAGTCCGTGGGTCGTCGCTCAGTACTGCTTCACGCCGTCGAGCCGGCCGGTCAGCTTGGTCATGTTGCCGTGCTGGGTCTCGTCGGTGTTGGTGTTGTCGCGCTGGGTCTGGGTCAGCGCGGCCTCGAACTCGTTGAGCGCGCTCACGATCTTGCTCTGCTTCTCCGTCCACGCCTGGTGCAGGGTGAAGAAGGCGGAGCCGCCCTGGCCGACCCACTTGCTCTGGTAGCTGAGGATCTGGTCGGAGAGGTTGCCGGACATCTTGTCGAAGTCGCCCTTGGCGCCGGCCACCAGGCCGGCGGCGCGGGACAGGGTGTTCGAGCCTGCCTTCATCTCAGGCGTCGCCATGTCGCCTCATCCCTTCTGTGAGCGGCATGTCGCAGCCACCCGAGTTGTGAATGCCTCTGGACCTTCCTTGGGCTCGGATCCGTGTGAGATCCGGACAACCCCGTTCTCCCCCAGCGGGGAGGGGCTAAACCCGGAACTTGATTTCCCACAGCGTCCGGAACAGACCGGACGACACCACCAGTGCGGCGATGGCACCGGCGCCGGCGAGCCCCTCGGCCACCTCGGCGCGGCGGGACCACCATGCCGATCGCCAGCCGCGTCCGGTCGCCACGGCGACCACGACGAGCAGCACGGCCAGCAGCACGCCGGCGATGCCCAGCGCGACGCCCTGCGAGGCGTCGACCAGGCGCAGCAGTACGACGGCCAGCGCGACCCAGCAGGTGAGCCCGGCGCCGCGGAGCATCGCCCGCGCGGCCGGGTGCCGGTAGCTGCGCGCCGCCAGCAGCAGTGCCGCGCCCGAGAGCCCGACCATCACCCGCGCACCGACGCGGTCGACCGGCAGGGTCGCCGTGCCGAGGAGCATGGGCGCCGAGACCGCGACCACCACCCAGACCCCGGCCGCCGCCGCGGTGACGATCCGGGCGCCACGAGCCGCGACGTGGGCGACCGCGGCAGGTGGCACGACCGTCCGCCCCCTCCGCCCGTGCGGGCGGTCACGTGCCGACCACGCCGTGACGGCGAGCCGCTCGAGGTCGATGAGGTACTGGTCCGGCACGTCGACCGCGAGCGCCGGCACGAACCGCGCGGCAAAGGTGGCGACGAGCAGCAGCAGGCTCCAGACCACTCGCGGCTCGGCGTGCAGGAGCGCGGCCGCGCCGGTGACCAGGAACAGCCCGACGCCGACGACCATCCACACCCGCAGCGCCTCGTCGCCCTGGACGTCGAGCGCGCGGGCCACCGCGGCCGCGACCGCGGCCACCAGGGCGGTCACCCCGACGATCGTCGGCAGCCGCTCAGGCTCCGGAGCCCAGACCACCGCGAACGCGGCGGCCCCGGCGAACGCCGGAGCGGCGACCATCCGATGCGCACTCAGCCGGCCGAGGGGCAGCACGCCGAGGAACGCCGAGAAGGCGAGCAGCGCCACCGTGAGCTGCCCCTGGTCGGTGTCGAGGCCGCCGACCCGCGAGCCGACCCAGCCGGCCAGCACGGCCACGCCGACCGCCACCGTGAACCAGGTGACCGAGAACGCCCCGGGCGGGGCCGTCCCGGGCTCGTCCGGGACGTGGTCGCCCGCGTGCCGGCGTACGGCGCCTCCGGCGGCCAGCACGTCGCCGGTGCGGACGCCGAGCTCGGCCAGCGAGGACTGGGCCGGCAGCACCTTTCCCAGCCGGCTGTGCAGGGTGGGCGCGAACTGGAGGCCGGCCCTGACGGCGTACTCGCGGGCCACGTCCTCGACGGACGCCTCCGGTGGGACGACGAGGTCGAGCGCGCCGGCGGAGCCGTGCACGGTGAGCGCGACCGTGCTGTGCGCCAGCCGTCGGCCGCCGTCAGTGCCTGCCACCGGCCATCACCGCCTTCACCGTCCCGAGCCGGCTCGCACGAGCCTAGGGAGACTAGTTCCCCCGATGTGGGGCACACCTATCATCGAACGGATCCGGCTCGGGCAATAGGAGTGCTGTGACGACGACCGACAAACCCCCTGTGCCGCCCCGTGCGGCGCCCGGGGCGGGCGGACTCACCCCGGCGCTGTCGGCCACCGGCTCGTTCAGCCAGACCACCGGCCCGGCCCCCACGACACTGCGGGGCGGCCGCCTCGACGAGCCCGAGATGCCGCACGGCCAGCTCCAGCTGCAGCCACCACCTCAGATCGAGCAGGCCGAGGGCGCCAGCGGCGTGATGATGAACGCCATCCCGATGCTCGGCTCGCTGGGCTCGATCGTGCTGGTGGCGACCATGAGCGGCGCCGCCGCCGGCGGCCGTCAGTACATCGCGGCGGGGATGTTCCTGTTCGCCACGCTGGGCTTCGTCGTCGTGCAGATCGACCGCCAGCGCAAGCAGCGCATCCAGCAGGTCACCGGCACCCGCACCGAGTACCTCCGCTACCTCGGCAACGTCCGCCAGCTCGCGCGCGAGGCCGCCGACCAGCAGCGGCGGGCGCTCAGCTGGCACCACCCCGACCCGTCGGCGCTGCCCGCGATCGCCGAGGACCGGACCCGGGTGTGGGAGCACGGGAGCGGCGACCCGCAGTTCCTGCACGTCCGGTACGGCGTGTGCCACCAGCCGCTCTCTCTGGAGCTGTTGCCACCGGAGAGCGCACCCATCGACCAGGTGGACCCGGCCGCCGCGTCGGCACTGCACCGGCTGCTGGTGGTCCACCGGCTCCAGCCCGACCTGCCCGCCTCGGTCGACCTGCGCGCCTTCGACCGCATCGAGATCTGCGGGCCGGAGGAGCCGGCCCGCTCCCTGGCCCGGGCCATGATCTGCTCGGCGACGGCGTTCCACGCCCCGGAGCACCTGGTGGTCGCCGTACTCAGCACGGAGCAGAACCTCACCCACTGGGACTGGGTCAAGTGGCTCCCGCACGGCCAGAGCGCCCAGCAGTCCGACGCCGTGGGCCCGCGGCGCATGGTGTCGACCTCGCTCGACGAGCTGGCCGGCATGCTGCCGGGCGACCTGGGCGAGCGGCCGCGGTTCGGTGCCGAGGAGCGGCCGGCCACCCCGCACATCCTGTTCGTGATCGACGGTGCCGTGCTTCCGCCGGGCAACCACGTGGTCCCGCCGGACGGCGTGCACGGCGTCACCGTGCTCGACCTGCCTGAGCGCTGGGACGAGATCGAGGACCCGACCCGGCTGCGGCTGCAGTTCGAGGGGAACGAGCCGGTCGAGGGCGGCCGTTACCCGGTGCAGGCGCTGCGGCTGCGGGACGAGGTGATCCGGGCCAAGGTCGACCAGTGCTCGCTGGCCACCGCCGAGGCGTACGCCCGCCGGCTGACACCGCTGCACACGGTGAGCGGCGTGGTCGAGAGCAGCAGCGCGGAGTCGAGCGGCGACGCCGACTTCATGGAGCTGCTGGCGCTCGGCGACGTGCACCGCTTCGAGCCCGACCAGGCCTGGCAGCACCGGCCGGCCCGCGACCGGCTGCGGGTGCCGATCGGCATCGGTGACGGCGGCTCGGTCGTCCACCTCGACATCAAGGAGTCCGCCCAGCAGGGCATGGGCCCGCACGGCCTGGTGATCGGGGCGACCGGCTCCGGCAAGTCGGAGTTCCTCCGCACGCTGGTGCTCGGGCTGGCCATGACGCACTCGCCCGAGCACCTCAACATGGTCCTGGTCGACTTCAAGGGCGGCGCCACCTTCTCGGGCATGTCCGAGCTGCCGCACGTCTCGGCGGTGATCACCAACCTGGCCCAGGAGCTGACCCTCGTCGACCGCATGCAGGACGCCCTGTCCGGCGAGATGGTGCGCCGCCAGGAGCTGTTGCGCGAGACCGGCAACTTCGCCTCGATCCGCGACTACGAGAAGGCGCGCGCCTCGGGTGAGCCGCTGCAGCCGCTGCCGTCGCTGTTCATCGTGGTCGACGAGTTCTCGGAGATGCTCGCGGCCAAGCCCGAGTTCATCGACCTGTTCGTGGCGATCGGGCGGCTCGGCCGCTCGCTGGGGCTGCACCTGCTGCTGGCCTCGCAGCGGCTCGAGGAGGGTCGGCTGCGCGGGCTGGAGTCGCACCTCTCCTACCGGGTCGGGCTGCGGACGTTCTCGGCGCAGGAGTCGCGGGCGGTGCTCGGCGTACCGGACGCCTACGAGCTGCCCCCGGTCCCCGGCCTCGCCTACCTCAAGCCGGACCCGACGACGATGCAGCGGTTCAAGGCGGCGTACGTGTCGGGGCCGCCGTCGGGCCGGGTGCACGTACGCCGCGACGAGGGCGGCAAGCTGCGGGGGATCCTGCCGTTCACGATCTCTGAGGTGCAGAAGCTCGACGTGCCGATGGCCGAGCCCGACCCCGAGCCGGCGCCGGTCGAGACCGGTGACCAGCAGTCGCTGCTCGACATCGCGGTCGGGCACATGGTCGGCCACGGCCCGGAGGCGCACCAGGTCTGGCTGCCGCCGCTCGACGTGCCCGACACCCTCGACGAGCTGATGCCCGACCTGGCCGTCGACCCCCAGCTCGGCCTGGTCTCGAAGGAGTGGCGGGCGCTGGGCGGCCTCGTCGTACCCCTGGGCACGGTGGACCGGCCGCGCGAGCAGCGCCGCGACACCCTCTCGGTCGACCTGTCCGGCGGGGCCGGCCACCTGGCGGTGGTCGGTGGCCCTCGCAGCGGCAAGAGCACGACGCTGCGCTCGGTCGTGGCCGGGATGGCGCTGACCACGACGCCGCAGGAGTCGCAGTTCTTCGTGCTCGACTTCGGCGGCGGCACCTTCGCCGGGATGACCGGGCTGCCGCACATCGCCGGCGTCGGCACGCGCTCCGAGCCCGACGTGGTCAGCCGGATCATCGCCGAGGTGACCGGGATCGTGGACCGGCGCGAGAAGTACTTCCGGGCCAACGGCATCGACTCGATCGAGACCTACCGGTCGCGGCGGGCCCGTGCGCCTGAGCAGGGTCGGGTCGACGACGGGTACGGCGACGTCTTCCTGGTCGTCGACGGCTGGAGCACGCTGCGCGCCGACTTCGACGACCTGGAGATGGAGATCCAGCAGCTCTCGACCCGCGGCCTCACCTTCGGCCTGCACATCGTCACCGCCACCAGCCGGTGGGCCGACTTCCGGGCGGCGATGCGCGACATGTTCGGCAGCCGGCTCGAGCTGCGGCTGGGCGACCCGCTCGACTCCGAGATCGACCGGCGGATCGCGGCGCTCGTCCCGCAGAACCGCCCGGGCCGCGGCCTGGTGGCGAACAAGCTGCACTTCCTCACCGCGCTGCCCCGCATCGACGGCGACGCCCGCCCGGAGAGCCTGGGCGACGGTGTCGACGACCTGGTCCGCAAGGTGAGCGAGGCCTGGACCGGCCCGGCCGGGCCCAAGCTGCGGCTGCTGCCGGAGCGGATCACGCTCGACGACGTGCGGGCCCAGGCCGGCGTACCCGCCACGCTGCCGGAGGCCGACCGGGGCGCGCACCCGCTGCTGGTCGGGATCGACGAGAAGGAGCTGGCCCCGGTCACGCTCGACCCGGAGACCGAGCCGCACCTGCTGATCCTCGGCGACGGCCAGTCCGGCAAGAGCTCGATCCTGCGTGGCCTGGCCCGCGAGATCATGCGGACCCGCACGCCGCAGCAGGCCCAGCTGATCGTGGTCGACTACCGCCGCGCGCTGCTGGGCGAGGTGCCGGACGAGTACCTGCTCAACTACCTCACCTCGGCCAACCAGGCCCAGCCGGCGCTGCGCGACCTGGCGACCTACCTCGAGAACCGGATCCCCGGCCCCGACGTCACCCCCGAGCAGCTGCGCGGCCGGTCGTGGTGGACCGGCGCCGAGGTCTTCGTCCTGGTCGACGACTACGACCTGGTCGCCACCCAGCAGAGCTCACCGGTCGCGGCGCTGCAGCCGCTGCTGCGCCCAGGCCCGCGACGTCGGGCTGCACGTGACGGTGGCGCGCCGGTCGGGTGGCGCCTCGCGAGCGCTGTACGAGCCGGTGATCCAGTCGATGCGCGACCTGGCCATGCCGGGCCTGATGCTCTCGGGCAACCCCGACGAAGGCCCCCTGCTCGGCAACCTCCGCCCGGCCACCGCTCCCCCCGGCCGCGGCCGGCTGATCACCCGCGACCGCGGCGTGGAGGTCGTCCAGATGGCCTGGTGCGACCCGACCCTGTAGGCCGACCCGCCCGTTCAGTACGGGCGGGTCAGCGTCGATACGACTACTTGTGCGTGTGGACGCCGGGGCCGCTGAGCTTGAAGCCGGGCAGGTCGCCGAGGTTGTACGTCGCCTCGAAGGTGCGGCGGTAGCCGGTGTGCACGACCCGCCAGCCGTCCGGCGTACGCAGGTAGCGGTCGGTGTAGAAGGCCCCGCCCTCGAGCATGAACGAGAAGGCCTCGACGATGACGCGGTCGTAGAGGTACCAGCGACCGGTGGCGGCGTCGCCGTCCACCTCGATCTCGGGGTGGTGGGCCTGGTGCAGGGTCACCAGCCCGTCGCCGAGGTTCTCGCGCATGTAGGAGACCAGCGCGGCACGGTCGTCGAAGACCAGGCCGTTGTAGTCGCCGGTCGCCTCGGGCACGAAGCACTGCTCGAAGCCGTCCCAGTCCTTGGAGTCGAGCGTGCGCAGGTATCGGTACTTCAGCTCGCAGATCGCGCGGACGTCGCGCTCCTCCCGCACCAGGGCGGCGAGGTCCGGTAGGTCGTCGGTCACGGACGCAAGGTAGTGCACAGCCTGTGGGCTCGATGGAACCTGCGCGTAACGCGCAGTCAACCTTGTGGCGACCTTCGTCGGCCACGCTGCGTTCATCCCGTCAACCGCCGGACCAGCTCGGGTCTGTCCGGCCAGAAACCACAGGAGGCCGCAGTGGCAGATCCCACGCCGACCGACCGTGACCGCAGCACCCTCGACCCCGAGCTCGAGCGGATCCGCGCGCAGCGCGCGCAGGTGAAGAGCCGGCACAGCCGAGAGCTCGCCAAGCTGCTCACCAGGCGCCAGGACCTCGAGGGCGTGCACGCGCTCGCCGACCTGGTGAGCGAGTCGCTCCGCTGGTCGGCCTGACCTCTCCCCGCCGGGATGGTCCGTGACGTTTCCGTCGTACGAACACCGTTCTCCACAACGGGATCGTCACGGACTACCGCGCCGCTGACGCTTCCACAGCCGTGGAAATGTCGCCGGGGCAGACTGGACGGATGGTGAGCACCGAGCCGTACGTCGAGGTGGGTGGCGACGTGGACATCGCCGCGGTGGCGACGCTGTTCGCGGACCGGACCCGTGCGTCGATCCTGGGAGCGCTGGCCGACGGGCGGGCCCTGGCGGCCAGCGTCCTCGCGGACGAGGCCGGCGTGAGCGCCCCCGCGGCGAGCGCCCAGCTCGGCAAGCTCACCAGGGCCGGCCTGATCGAGGTCGAGGTCTCGGGCCGGCACCGCTACTACAGCCTGGCCTCCGACCACGTGGCGACGGTGATCGAGGCACTGTCCGCGCTCGCCCCGAGGCGGCCGGTCCGGTCGCTGCGCGAGGGCACCCGCGCCGCCGCCCTCCGCCGGGCGCGGACGTGCTACGACCACCTGGCCGGCCGCTACGGCTGCGCGGTCACCCAGGGGCTGCTCGACCGAGGCGTGCTGTTGGCCCGCGACGGGATCAACGACACCCGGCGCCGCACCGCCGACCCGCTCTCCTCACAGCTGCACGAGCACCCCTACGAGCTCGGCCCGGCCGCCGGGCCGGTGCTCGAGGAGCTGGGCGTCGACCTCGAGGCGGTACGCCGAGCCGGCGGCCAGCGCCCGCTGATGCGGTTCTGCCTGGACTGGAGCGAGCAGCGCCACCACCTCGCCGGCGGTCTGGGATCGGCGGTGCTCGACGCCTTCCTGGACCAGGAGTGGGTGCTCCGGCGCTCGGGCCACCGCGCGGTCACGGTGACCGACGCGGGTGAGGCCGCCCTGGTCAGCTTGTCCGGCATCCGGCTGGCGGGGTAGTCACGGACCTTCTTGTCGGGTCTGCGGTCGAAAAGCGACAAGAACGTCCGTGACTATCCCGGCGTCAGCGGCTTCGCCGACCAGTCCCGAACATCCCGCGGGCGATCTCGGAGGCCGCCGTACGCATGAACTGCCGGAAGGCGCCGGACTTCACCACCTGGGTGACGACGCCCTCCTCCTCCTTCTTGCTGCGCGACGAGGTGGATGAGCCGGTGCCGGACTTCTTCTCGGCCTTGGTCTTCTCCTCGGCCGCCTGGTCGGCGGCGGCCTGCTGCGCGCCGGCCTCGAGCTTCTTCGCGAGGAGCTCGCGCGCCGACTCGCGGTCCACGACGGTGGCGTACTTCGCGTTGCGCGGGCTGGCGGCGACCGTGGCCTGCATCGCGGCCGCCTCGCTCGGAGCCATCAGCGACTCGGGAGCGCGGAGCCGGGTCCAGGCGACCGGGGTCGGGGCGCCGCGCTCGTTCATCACGGTGACCACCGCCTCGCCGATGCCCAGGCCGGTGATCACCTGCCCGAGGTCGGCGTACGACGAGGTCGGGTAGGTGTTCACGGTCGCCTTCAGCGCCTTGGCGTCGTTCGGGGTGTGGGCGCGCAGCTGGTGCTGGACGCGCGAGCCGAGCTGGGCCAGCACGTCGTCCGGTACGTCGGTCGGGCTCTGGGTCACGAAGAAGACGCCGACTCCCTTGGACCGGATCAGCCGGACGGTCTGGGCGATCTGGTCGAGGAACGCCTTGGACGCGTCGTTGAACAGCAGGTGGGCCTCGTCGAAGAAGAAGACGAGCTTCGGCTGGTCCAGGTCGCCGACCTCGGGCAGGTCGTGGAACAGGTCCGCGAGCAGCCACATGAGGAAGGTCGAGAACACCGCGGGCCGGTCCTGCAGGTTGGGCAGCTCGATCAGCGAGATCAGCCCCTTGCCGTCCGCGGTCGTCTGCAGGAAGTCACTGGCGTCGAACTCGGGCTCTCCGAAGAACGCGTCCGCGCCCTGGTCGGAGAAGCCGATCAGCTCGCGCAGGATCACGCCGGCGGTGGCCGACGAGAGGCCGCCGAGGTTCTTGAGGTCGGCCTTGCCCTCGTCGCTGGTGAGGTACTTGACCACCTCGCGCAGGTCGGACAGGTCCAGCAGTGGCAGCCCGGCCTGGTCGGCGTAGTGGAAGACCAGTCCGAGGCTGGACTCCTGGGTGTCGTTGAGCCCGAGCACCTTGCTCAGCAGCGTGGGGCCGAACGCCGACATGGTGACGCGCAGCGGGATGCCGGTGCCCTGGCCGCCGAGGGCGTAGTACTCGACCGGGAAGGCCGTCGGCTTCCAGTCCTGGCCCACCGACGCGGTGCGCTCGGTGAGCTTGTCGCTCGGTACGCCCGCCGTGGCCAGGCCGGAGAGGTCGCCCTTGATGTCGGCGGCGAAGACGGGTACGCCGGCCGCGCTGAGCTGCTCGGCCATCAGCTGGAGGGTCTTGGTCTTGCCGGTGCCGGTCGCGCCGGCCACCAGCCCGTGCCGGTTGAGCATCCCGAGCGGGATCCGGATGCGGGTGCTGGTCAGCGTGGTCGCGTCGAGCATCAGCCCGCCGAGCTCGAGCGCCGGACCCTCGAACTGGTAGCCGGGCGCCACCGCCTGCACGATCGGGCTGTCGGCGTGCGGCTCGGGGCCCGGAGCCGCCGGCGTCTCGGTCATGCAATCACCCTAGTGGGGGTGCGCCGGGCGTCTCGTCGCGGGAAATTGGCCCGACACTCGCGCTGGTTATAGTCGCGGGCGTGATCTTCAAGCGCGTCGGTGAGGGGAGGCCGTACCCCGACCACGGCCTGTCCTCCAAGGCCTGGGCGGCCGTCCCGCCGCGCCAGGTCCGGCTCGACGAGCTGGTCACCACCAAGGACACCCTCCAGCTCGCGGCGCTCCTCGACGAGGACTCGACGTTCTACGGCGACCTGTTCGCCCATGTCGTGGAGTGGCAGGGCGAGTACTACCTGGAGGACGGGCTGCACCGAGCCCTGCGCGCCGCGCTGCAGCAGCGCAACGTCCTGCACGCGCGTGTGCACACGATGGCGGGCTGAATGTTCGAGTGGCAGCTGACCGCGCGGCTTCGTACGGCGATCACCCTGGCGGCCCTGGCCGTGCTGATGGTCCTGGGGGTCACGTGGGGCTGGGCCCAGGTGCTCAAGCCGTTCCCGGGCAAGGTCGATGCGCCCATCTGCGTCGACACGTCGTACAAGGCGGGCGACGAGCTGTTCGTCCAGGACGTCACCGTGAGCGTCTTCAACGCCAGTGGCCGCGAGGGGCTGGCCGCCCGCACGCTGCAGCAGCTCGAGGACGCCGGGTTCGCCGGCGGCCAGACCGCCAACGCGCCGAAGGGCACCTCACTCACCGCGCCCGCCGAGATCTGGGTCAAGGACTCCGGCGACGCGGCGGCCAAGCTGCTCCGTGCGCGGGTCGGCAAGGTGCCGATCGTCGAGCACCCCGAGAACACCGCGGCCGGGATCACGCTGGTCGTCGGCGACCAGTTCACCGACCTGCGCCAGGGACCCGATTCGATCATCCTCAAGGACGACGCCGTGGTGTGCAGCCCGCCCGTGGAGTAGCTACCGGAGCCACTGGGCCAGGCGTCCGCGGGCGCTGACCTGGCGGAGCCGCTCCTCGGTCCTGACCCGCTGCCTGCGCGGGGTGACCACGAGCAGGTCGTCGCCGTGCTTGAGGACGGTCCGGCGTTCCGGCACCAGGGTCTCGCCGTTCCTGATGATCATCGAGACCGAGGACCCGGGCGGCAGGCGGAGCTCGCCGACCTCGACCCCGTGCATCTTCGACGACGGGCGCGATGCGTGATCTGCAGCAGGTCCGCGGCGATGCGTTCCAGGGGTGCCGCCTCGATGTCGAGGCCGCGCGGCTCCGAGCGGCGGGCGACCCGGAGCACCTTGGCCGCCAGCGGCAGCGTCGGTCCGGTGAGCAGCGTGTAGACGACCACCAGCACGAAGACGAGGTCGAAGAGCTGCTCGGCGTCGTCGGTCCCCTCGGCGAGCGGGATGGTCGCGAGCACGATCGGTACGGCGCCGCGGAGCCCGGCCCACGACACGAACGCGAGCTCCCGCAGCGGCAGCGGCTGGACCAGGGCGCTGACCGCGACCGACACCGGCCGCGCGACGAACGTCAGCACCAGGCCGGCGACCACGGCGTACCCGATCGTCCGGAGGTCGATCCGTCCCGGCGAGAGCAGCAGCCCGAGCATCACGAACAGCCCGATCTGGGCCAGCCAGGCCAGCCCCTCGCGCGAAGGACCGGGTGGCGGCCCGGTGCGGCAGCTCGGAGTTCCCGAGCACGAGCGCCACGACGTACACGGCGGCGAACCCGGACGCGTGCGCGACCGACGCCGCGCCGTAGGACAGGAAGCAGAGCGCCATCACGGCCAGCGGGTAGAGACCGGAGGACGGCAGCGCCGCCCGGCGCATCACCCACGCGCCGGCGAACCCCACCACCAGCCCCAGCGCCAGGCCGGCCAGCAGCTCGTAGAGCACCACGCCCGGCGTTCCACGCGAGGCTGTGCTCGGACAGCGCTCCGGTGGAGATGAGCGTGACCAGCACGACCGTCGGCGCGTCGTTCAGGCCGGACTCGGCCTCGAGGGCGCCGGTGAGCCGCTTGGGGAGCGGTACGACGCGGAGCAAGGAGAACACCGCCGCGGCGTCGGTCGGCGAGGTGACCGCACCCAGCAGGACCGCGGTCTCCCACTGCAGCCCGAGCAGGTAGTGGGTGCCGGCCGCGACCACGAGCACGCTGACCCCGACACCGACGGTGGCCAGGGACAGGCCGAGCCGGATCGACGGGCGTAGGTCGGGCCACGAGGTGGTCAGACCACCTTCGGCCAGGATCACCACCAGCGCCGCGAAGCCGAGCGCATGCGCCAGCTCGGCGTCCTCGAAGTGGATCCCGAACCCGCGCTCGCCGATCGCGACACCCATGAGCAGGTAGAGCAGCAGCGACGGCAGCCGGGTGCGCGAGGAGACGCGCACGGCCAGGATGGCCAGGAAGGTGACCGCCGACCCCCACAGCACGAACACGTCGAGCTGGTGGAGATCGAAGTTCACAGTCACCTCGCTCGATCGGGGTGGCGGAAAGCCACCCTATCGGTGCAGCGGGGTGCCGGCCGCCAGGGCTCAGACGGAGCCGGACGACGCCCAGACCGGGGCGACCTCCTTGCGGTACTTCCTCCCGAAGATCGCGCCGATGACGGCCAGCACCGGTCCGGGCACGCTCTGGCGCAGTGCGGCCTTCTCCTCCGCGGTGGCGCCGTCGTCCATCCACGCGAAGAACGTCCCCGCGGTGGGCGAGTCCGGATCGGCGGCTGAACTGCTTGGCCATCTGCTTGTACGCCGGATGGTCCTGGTTGGCGGCGAGGATCGGCTCGGTCTCCTGCTCCTCGTGGTCGAGGTGGGTCACCGTGGTCGTCTCGAGCTTGGCCATCGCGGCCGCGGCGGCTGTCGGCGTCGGCCCGGCTCGCGCTGCGCCCGAGCTGGTCCATCGCGGCCCGGGCGGTCGCCAGGTCGGCCGCCATCGCCTCGTGCTCCTCGTCGAAGGTCGAGATCGACGCGTCCGCGACCCCCATGGCCTTCAGCGCCGGCCAGGCGATCTCGTGCTCGCCCTCGTGGTGCTCGGTCAGCTGCGCGTCGAAGTTCTGCCAGGCGCGGTGCAGGGCCGCCGCGCGGTCCCGGTCACCGTCGGGGAACGCGTCGAGCGCGGCCCGGAACCGCTTCAGGTCCCGGCGGACCGCGCAGTGGATCACCTTGTTCATGCTCATGCTGGCCATGCGGCCACGCTATTCACTCAGGTGGTCGGTGTGTACCCCGGGCGCCCGGCGGCGTCCCACTCCTCCCAGAACGACACGAACTCGTCGCCCAGGAACGGGTCGCCGCCGGTCATCGCGATGCCGCCGCGGCGCACCGTCCAGTCCCACGGCGCCAGCTCCTGGGCCGCCGCGAGGTGACGGCCGGCGGCCGCGGTGTCGCCCGCTCGCTGGAGGTACGCCGCGACCCGACGCTCGGCCAGGGCCCGCTGCTCGGCGTCGGTGCGCTCGGGCGGGTCGACCGACTCGGGCAGCACGCCGTCGCGCACCCAGCGGCGCAGCGCCTCGTGGTGCCGCTCGCTCTCGATCTTCGTGAACTCGACGAACTGGTCGTCGCCCGGCGCGATCGTCGGCGGCTTCACGACCATGTCGTTCTCGTCGACCCACACCACCGACGGGACGTTGGTGATGCCGTAGCGCTCGGCGGTCACGTGCGCGGTGTCCACCGCCACGGGGTACGACGGCCCGACCGCCTCGATCCAGGGCCGCGAGTCCTCCGGGTCGTGGTCGAGCGCGACCGAGAAGAGCCGGAGCCCGGAGCCGGCCAGCTCGTCCTGCAGCTTCTGCCAGCCGGCCAGCTCGTGCCGGCAGCCGCACCAGCTCGCCCAGGTGACCAGCACCCGCTTGTGGCCGGAGAGGTCGTCGAACGAGACCGGGTTGCCGTCCACGTCGGTCAGGTCCAGCCGCGGCGCCCTCCCGCCGGCCACCGCGCGGTGATGGGTCTCGGCGGACGGGGCCACGGCCGCGACGCCCGCGTCCTCGTCGTGCACCACGAGCAGCCCCAGAGCGTCGGGGACCGAGCGGCCCAGCAACGGCACGCAGCTCTCGTCGCGGCACAGCCCCTCCGGCGCGAGCGCCCAGCCGAGGGCCGCCGCGAAGGCCTTCTCGTCCGCGAACCCACCGGGCAGCGAGTGCTCGCGCCCCTCGACGTCGATCAGGATCACCGGGACAGGATTCCACGGAACTAGAACTTGTTCTAGTCTGGCGGCGTGGCCGGCACCGATCTCCCCGAGGTCCGCTCCGACGCGGACGTGCCCGCCGACGCGGCGGCGTACGACGTGGTGGTGGTGGGCTTCGGCATCGCCGGCGGCTGCGCAGCGCTCGAGGCGGCCCGGGCTGGTGCGCGCGTGCTGCTGCTCGAGCGGGCGGCCGTGCACGGCGGGACGTCGTCGCTGTCCGGAGGCCACTTCTACCTCGGCGGCGGCACCGCGGTGCAGCAGGCGACCGGCCACGAGGACCCGGTCGAGGAGATGGTGAAGTACCTGACCGCGACCTCGAAGGAGCCCGAGCCCGACAAGATCCGCGCCTACTGCGAGGGGTCGGTCGAGCACTTCGACTGGCTGGAGTCGCTGGGCTTCCGGTTCGAGCGCTCCTACTACCCCGAGAAGGCCGTGATCCAGCCCGGGACGCAAGGGCTGATGTTCACCGGCAACGAGAAGGTGTGGCCGTTCATCGACCAGGCCAGGCCGGCGCCGCGCGGCCACAAGGTCCCGGTGCCCGGCGACACCGACGGCACCAAGCTGGTCATGGACCTGCTGCGCGACCGGGTCGAGGAGGCCGGCGTGGAGGTCCGCTACGAGACCGGGGCCAGCCACCTCGTGACCTCGGCCGACGGCCGGGTCGTCGGGGTGGAGTGGAGGTCGTTCGACGAGTCCGGCGTGGTCCTGGCCAGCGCCGTCGTGCTGGCCGCCGGCGGCTTCGTGATGAACCCCGACATGGTCAGCAGCTACACACCGGCCCTGGGCTCGAAGCTGTTCACGCTCGGCTCGACGTACGACGACGGGCTGGGCATCCGGCTGGGCGCCTCGGTCGGCGGCGAGCTCAAGCACATGGACGAGCCGTTCATCACCGCGCCGTTCTACCCGCCGTCGGTGCTCGTGACCGGGATCGTGGTGAACAGCCGCGGAGAGCGGTTCGTGGCCGAGGACAGCTACCACGCACGCACGTCGTACCACGTCATGCAGCAGCCGGACCAGGTCGCCTACCTCGTCGTCGACAGTGCCCACATCGAGCACCCGAAGATGCCGCTGGCGCCGTTCATCGACGGCTGGGAGACCGTCGAGGAGATGGAGCAGGGGCTCGACCTGCCCACCGGCTCGCTGGCCGCGACACTGGACCGCTACAACGAGCACGCCGCCCGCGGCGAGGACCCGGACTTCCACAAGCACCCCGACTGGCTGGCCCCGCAGGACCAGGGCCCGTGGGGCGCCTACGACCTGACGCTGGGCAGGGCGCTGTACGCCGGCTTCACCCTGGGCGGGCTTCGCACCACGGTCGACGGGCAGGTGCAGCGGGAGGACGGCTCGGTCGTCGAGGGGCTGTACGCCGCCGGCGCCTGCGCCTCCAACCTCGCCCAGGACGGCGCCGGCTACTGCTCGGGCACGCAGCTGGGCGAGGGGTCGTTCTTCGGCCGTCGGGCTGGGCGGCATGCCGCGGCACCAGGGGCGCATAGCACGTAGGGGCCATGCCGTCACTGGCACATCCGGTCGATTACGTCCACCGGGGCCCGGACGTAGCGTGCAGTGGGCCGTCCGCCGGGTCGGCCCTTGCCCAGCCCTGGGAGCGGTGGACACATGAGCGCACGGCGTCGAGGCGTCACCAGCAGGAACAAGAAGATCGCCGGCGGCCTGCTCGCCGCGGCGGTCGCTGCGGGCATGGCGTACGCCGTCCCGTCCACGGCCGAGGCCGCGCCGAGCCAGGCGCCGCCCTCGGATCACCACCTCTCCCCCCGGCTGAGCGCCCTCGCCGCGGGAGACGCAGGCGCCACTTCCGGCGGCCCGGTGCTGAGCGCTCCCACGACCGGCGCCGGCAGCCTGCTGCGTACGCCGGACGGCCAGCGGGTGGTCGTCGACCTGCGTCTCTCGTCGCACTCCGACGCCGTACTGGCTGCGGTCAAGGCTGCCGGTGCCACGATCGTCAACGCAGACTACGACCGGGTCGCGGTCTCCGTGCGCCCGCAGGACCTCACCGCGGTCGGCGACGTCCCCGGCGTGCTCTACGTCGGTGAAGAGATCACCCCGATGACCAGCGCGACCTGCGACACCACGATCTCGCAGGGCGACGCCATCCTGAAGGCCAACCTTCTCCGTGCCACCGGCGTGGACGGAACCGGCGTGAAGGTCGGGGTCATGTCAGACAGCTACAACAAGGCGGCCGCTCCGTTCACGAACGCCGCGGGTGACATCGTCAGCGACAACCTGCCGGGCGCGGCCAACACCTGCGGCCACACCACCGTCTCGACGGTCGCGGACAAGTCGAGCGCCGGCACCGACGAGGGCCGCGGCATGATGCAGATCGTCCACGACCTCGCGCCCGGATCGCCGCTGGACTTCGCGACCGCCTTCACCAGCGAGCCGAGCTTCGCCTCGAACATCACCGCCCTGGCCGACCAGGGCGCGAAGGTGATCACCGACGACGTGACCTACTTCGACGAGCCGATGTACCAGGACGGCATCGTCGAGCAGGCCATCACCGGGGTCCGGGCCCGCGACGTCGACTACTTCACGTCCTCGGCCAACAACCGCTACGTCAAGAACGGCCACGAGGTCGGCTCCTACGAGGCCGTCAACGGCTACCGGGCGACGGCCTGCCCGGCTGTGATCCCGGCCGGCCATGTCGACTGCGCCAACTTCGGCACCGCCGGCGCGCCTGACAGCACCTTCGGCTTCAACTACTCGAGCGGCCAGACGCTGCGCCCGATCCTCGACTGGGCGCAGCCCTGGAACGGCGGCGTCACCACCGACCTCGACCTCTACCTCATCGACGAGACCACCAACAGCCTGATCGGCACCGAGCAACAGCCAGGTGAACAACATCGCCAGCCAGCAGGCCTTCGAGTTCTTCGCCGGCAGCCTCGTGTCGACCGACAACCTGGCCTTCGTGGTGGCCCGCAAGACCGCCACGGCGGCGCCGCGGTTCAAGATGGTCTTCGCAGGCAACGGCGCCACCCCGTTCAACACCCTGGAGCGCGAGGTGCCGGATGCGGGCACCGGGGACGTCATGGGCCCGACGACGTTCGGCCACAACGGCGGCGCCGACGCGATGTCAGTGGGCGCCTCCGACGTCCGGGTCGCGACCAACCTGAACAGCTACTCGAGCTACGGCCCGGTCACCACGCTGTTCGGTCCGCTGACGGGTACCCCGGCCGCGCCGCTGCCCTCGCCGCGGGTCGTGAACAAGCCGGACCTCGTGGCCAGCGACTGCAACGTGACGACGTTCTTCGCCGGCGCCGGGCCGCCGTTCCACTTCTGCGGCACGTCGGCGGCGGCACCGCACGCCGCCGCGGTGGCGGCTCTGCTGCGGCAGAAGTTCCCGACCGCGTCGGCAGCGTCGATCAACACCGCCATGGTCACGACGGCCACCCCGATCGCCGGGGTGCCGGCGAGCTTCCAGGGCGGCGGGCTCGTGAACGCGCAGGCGGCACCGGCTGCCGTCGTCGTGCCACCGCCGCCGGCGCCGGCGCCGGACACCACCATCACCAAGGCGCCGAAGAAGACGGTGAAGACGACCAAGCGCAAGGTCAAGGTCAGCTTCTCGTTCACCTCGACCATCGCCGGGTCGACGTTCGCCTGCAGCATCGACGGCAAGGCGTTCGCGCCCTGCACGTCGGGGGTGACCTTCAAGCTGAAGGCCGGCAAGCACACCTTCGCGGTCCGGGCCACGGCGGCCGGGGTCACCGACCCGACGCCCGCGACGTACGCGTTCAAGATCAAGCACAAGAAGAGGCACCACCACTAGGCCGGTCCGCACCCGAGCCCCGGACACTCCTGCGGGGTTTCGAGACGGGCGCAGAGCGCCCTCCTCAACCACCGGTGGTTGAGGAGGTTGCGCAGCAACCGTCTCGAAACCCCCGCAGCGAGGGCACCTAGGGTGACCTCGTGGACAGGCAGCTCGACCGCTGGCAGGTGGCGTCGCGCGCCAACGTGCCGCCGTTCCACGTGATGGACCTGCTGGCCGCGGCGCACACCCGGCAGCGGACCCATGGCGACCTGCTCGACCTGCTGGCCGGGCAACCGGGTACCGGCGCCCCGGCGCCGGTCAGGGAGGAAGCGATCAGGCTGCTCGGGAGTGGCGACCCGCTCGGCTACACACCGGCCGTCGGCATCCTCGAGCTGCGCGAGGCCATCGCCGGCCACCACCGCCGGACCTACGGCGTCGAGGTCGACCCCGACGAGGTCATCGTCACGACCGGCAGCAGCGGTGGGTTCCTGCTGGCGTTCCTGGCGGCGTTCGAGGTGGGCGACAAGGTGGCGATGGCCCGGCCGGGCTACCCGTGCTACCGCAACGTGCTGGCCGCGCTGGGCATCGAGGTGGTCGAGATCCCGACCGGACCGGACACGCGCTACCAGCCCACGGTCGAGCAGGTGGCGGAGCTGCACGACCGCCATCGCCTCAAGGGGCTGGTCGTCGCCAGCCCGGCCAACCCGACCGGCACGATGCTGCTGCCCAGCGAGCTCGCGGCCCTGGCGCAGTGGTGCGAGACCGAGCAGGTGCAGCTGATCAGCGACGAGATCTACCACGGCATCGAGTACGGCGCCGACCGGATGGCGCGCAGCGCCTGGGAGACCTCCCGCGAGGCGGTGGTCTTCGCCAGCTTCTCCAAGTACTTCTCCATGACCGGCTGGCGGATCGGCTGGATGCTGGTGCCGGAGCGGCTGCGCCGGGCCTGCGACGTGCTCACCGGCAACTTCACGATCTGCCCGCCGGTGCTCGCCCAGCGTGCCGGCCTGGCGGCGTTCACCGACGCGGCGTACGCCGAGCTCGACGGCCACGTCCGGCGCTACGCCGACAACCGGCGGATCCTCCTCGACGGCCTGCCACGGCTCGGCGTCACCGAGCTGGCGCCGGCCGACGGAGCGTTCTACGCCTACGCCGACGTCGGGCACCTGAGCCGGGACACGATGGCGTTCTGCCACGAGCTGCTGGCCCGGACCGGCGTGGCCGTCGCGCCCGGCATCGACTTCGACACCGAGGTCGGGAACCGGTTCGTGCGGATCAGCTTCCCCGGCCGGGCCGCGGTGATCGAGGAGGCACTCGAGAGGCTCTCCACAGTCTTCTGACCGCTGGTTTCGGCCGGGACCGGTCGTGGGCAGACGTTGGGGCATGTACGGCGACACCGAGGCGATCCGCCGGCTGGCCCGCACCATGCGCGACCAGGCTGCGGCGCTGCGCTCCGAGGCGGCCACCCTGCAGGCACGCTCCGAGGCCGTGCCCTGGCAGGGGCTGGCCGCTGACGCGATGCGCGGCCGGGTGCGGGCCCAGGCGGCCGCCCTGCGCCGGACCGCCGAGCTGTCCGACGACGCCGCGGTCGCGCTCGGCCACCACGCCGACGAGGTGGACCGGCTCAAGGCGTTGATCGCCGAGATCGAGCACCACGTCATGGCTCTGGTCTCGGCGGCCAAGGACCGGTTGGCCGGGCTCGTGTCCAGCGTGCTGCCAGACCCGCTGGACGAGCTGTTGGCGCGGTTCGTGCCGCCCCCGCCGGGCCACCGGGACTGGCTCCGGGTCGACCTCCCGGGACTCTCCCGTGGGTGACGCCGAGGTCGTCGACGTCCGCGGTGGCGCCGCCGGGGTGGCCGCGTCCTACGCCGCCGCCCGCAGGCTGGCCGACACCTTCGACACGGCCGGCGACCGGCTCCGCGGCTTCGGCGAGAGCGGGCTGCGGGTGATGCGCGATCCCGACCTGCTCGAGTCCGGGCTGCTGGCTCCCGCCACCTGCGCGGCAGCCGAAGCGGCGGTGCTGACGGCCACCGGCGGCCCCGACGGAGTGGTCGCGGCCTCGCTGGGGTGGGAGGCCGACGCGGTCGGCGTCCGCGTGGCCATCGAGTGCCTGGAGCTGACCGACGACGCGGTCCGGCTGGCCGTCACCGGGCTCGACCACCAGCTCGCGGTGGCCGTCCTTCCCGAGGTCGCGGTCGTGGTGGTCGCCGAACCCGACCAGCTCACCGAGGCTCCCGGGCTGCTCGAGCACGTGGTCGACGGACTCGGCGGGCCGGCCGCGGCGGGACTCCTCACCGTGCTCTACGGCGGACCGGGCCGGCCCGTCGTCACGCCTTACACCGCGGACCTGGACACCGACCGGCCGGCCACCGTCCGCGACCTGCTCGAGCACCTGCACCAGGTCGCCGCCCTCTCGGGCCACCCGGACTCCCCCGCCAACGGCACCGTCGAGGTGCAGACGATCACCGGCCCGGACGGCACGGTCCGGCACGTGCTCTACCTGCCGGGCACCGATGACTTCAACGCCCCGTGGGACCAGGGCGGGGACGTCCGCGACCTCGAGACCGACCTCGACGCCATGGGTGGCCGACCCGACGCCTACCAGCAGGGCATCCTCGACGCGCTGCACCAGGCCGGTGTCGGCCACGACGAGCCATTGCTGGTCGTGGGCCACTCGCTCGGCGGGATGGAGGCCGCCGCGCTCGCCGCCCACCACCACGGCTACCAGGTCACCGACGCCGTGACCGCCGGCTCACCGACCGCACAGGTGGCAGGGTTCCCGCCGGGCACCCACGTCCTCTCTCTCGAGCAGCAGGGCGACGTCGTGCCGGAGCTCGACGGAGCCCCCAACCCCGACTCCGTGGAGCAGACCACGGTGACCTTCGACGCCCACCCGGCCGGTGGTGTGCTCGAGCACCACTCCTACGACGTCTACGAGCAGGGCGCCGGGCTGGCCGACACCTCCACGGACCCGTCCGTGACCGAGGCGGTGCAGTCGCTCCACGACCACGGCTACCTCGGCTCGGGCGGGACGGTGACCAGCCAGGTCTTCCAGATCACCCGCGCGCCATGAGCTCGTTCGTGCCTGCACCCGATGTTCACCCAACGGCTGCCACGGTTGCAGGTTCATGGCATCTCCGGCGGCGTTCGCGGGTCTAGCGTCGCGTTGTCCGGGTTCCCTGTCGGAACAGCGTGTCCGGCACTCTCGTCGTGAAGGAGCGAACATGGGCGTTCGTCCGGGTCACCTCACCAGGAGCAAGGCGGGACTCGCCACCGGCGCGCTTCTCGTCGCGTCGGCGGTCGGGGCGATCGCCGTCGCGCCGGCCTCCCCGTCGGTCGCTGCTCCGGCACCGCCGACCTGCCAGCTCGGCAACGGCGTCAAGCACGTGATCAACATCGTCTTCGACAACGTGCACTTCTTCCGGGACAACAAGAATGTCCCGTCCGACCTCGAGCAGATGCCGCACCTGCTGAGCTTCCTCGAGTCGAACGGCACGGTGCTCTCGAACTCGCACACGCCGATGATCGCCCACACCGCGGACGACAGCCTGACGATCTACACCGGGCTGTACGGCGACCGGCACGGTCAGCCGCTGACCAACACCTACAACGTCTACCAGCCGAGCGGCGGCACCCACACCGCGACGTCGTTCACCTACTGGACCTCGCCGATCATCGACACCGGGGTGAGCCCGGCCGCGCCGAGCGCGGTCGACGCGGCGCCGTCGATGACCTACTCCGACACCGTTCCCGCGAGTGGCGCGCCGAACCGCGTCACTCCCGCACCCTGGGTTCCTTTCACCCGCGCCGGCTGCACCGTCGGCAACTTCTCGACGGCGAACATGGTGCTCGAGAATGCGACAGTCGACGTCCCGACCGTGTTCGGCGCCGGCTCGCCCGAGGCCATCGAGACGGCCGCCAACCCCGACCCGTTCAAGGACGTGCAGGTCGCGAAGTACGTCGGTGAGGCGATCCACTGCGCCCAGGGCGCCGCCGTCTGCGCGAGCTCGTCCCGCGCTGTCGCCGACGCGCTGCCGACCGAGCCCGGCGGGTACAACGGCTTCCAGGGGCTGTTCGGCGCGCAGTACATCGCACCCGCCATCGGTGGTGGGCCCAACGTGTTCCACAACGGCTACCGCGTCACCGACGCGAACGGAAACCTCGTCGACCTCGACGGCAACACCCTCCAGGAGCCATTCACACACACTCCCGGCTTCCCCGGCTTCAGCCCGACCGCGTCGCAGAGCCTCGCCGTGCTGGCGGACATGCAGGAGGCGGGCATACCGGTGACCTACGGGTACATCTCCGACACCCACGACAAGAAGAGCGGCGCCACGGGCTGCACCTCACCCGGCAACGCGCTGGGCCCCGGTGACGCCTGCTACGTCGCCGCGCTGAAGAGCTACGACAACGCCTTCCAGAAGTGGTTCGAGCGGCTCGCTGCCGACGGCATCACGCCGGCCAACACGGTGTTCGTCATCGGCGCCGAGGAGAACGACCAGTTCGCGGGCGCCAACGCCGTCGGCCGCAACACCCAGCCGAGCCCGGCCGGCTGCGACGGCGTGACCGTGGCCTGCCACTACACGAGCTCGCAGGACGGCGAGCTCCAGGCCAACATCAAGGGGCTGCTCTCGACCACCGCGAGCTCCGGCACGCAGTACGACGTCCAGCCGCAGGGCGCGTCGATCTACGTGCACGGCCAGCCCGCGGCGAGCGACCCGACCGTGCGCCAGCTGGAACGGGACACCGCGGCGATGACGTCGAACCTCACCTACAGCGGCGTCCCCAACGAGAAGATCGCGAAGTACCAGGCCGGTGCGCTCGAGCAACGGGTGCTGCACCTGCAGACGAACGACCCGTTGCGCACGCCGACCTACTCGATCTTCCCGATGCCGGACTACTTCTTCTCGACGACAGGGGCGAACGTCTCGTTCAACAACGGCTTCGCCTACGACCACGGCTACTACTCGCCGAACATCGACATCACCTGGGCGGGGATCGCCGGTCCTGGAGTGGTCAACAACGGCGTGGACGGCCCCGGGCCGACCGGAGGCAACGAGTCGCAGGACCCGAACTCGACGCACACGGTGCCCCAGGCGAGCACGCAGGGCACCTGGGTCGAGGAGGCCGACCTGCGCCCGACGCTGCTGCACCTCGTCGGCCTCCACGACGACTACCAGACCGACGGCCAGGTGATCACACAGGCGCTCACCAGCCCGACCGGCGCGCTGGCACAGGTCGCCGAGCTCGGGGAGCTGTACCAGCAGATCAACTCGAGTGTCGGCGAGTTCGCGACGGACACGCTGATCGCGGACTCGAAGGCGCTGGCCAGCGGGTCGGCGTCCGACGACTCGCGGTACGCCGACGAGCAGCGCACGCTGGCGGAGATGGCCGCCCACCGCGACCGCGTGGCGACGCTGATGAAGGCGACGCTCGCCCGGGCCGCGATGGGCATCGTGCCCGGCCACGGTGAGATGCAGTCCGAGATGGCACAGGCGCGGGCGCTGCTGAAGCAGGCGGCTCAGCTGGCAGCACACACCTGACCGGCCGGACCACGCCTTGAGGCCCCCGCTGCGGCAGCCCGCCGCAGCGGGGCCGGGTCATCCGAGCGCCGCGAGCTCCTCGGGTGACAGCTCCAGGTCACCCGCGGCAAGGTTCTCGACCAGGTGCGCCTCGGTGCTCGTGCCCGGGATGACGAGCACGTGCGGACCGCGGCTCAGCACCCAGGCCAGCCGAACCTGCGCCGGCGTCGCGCCGTGCGCGGCGGCGATCTCGCTCACCCGGTCGTCCGCGGCCACGCCGCCCGCCTCGCGCCGCTCACCGGTGAGGGAGAAGAACGGGACGAACGCGATCCCCTGAGCGCCACAGCTGTCGACCAGCTGGTCGTTCGCCCTTCCGAAGTCGAGGGCGTAGCGGTTGGAGACCGCCACCACCGGCGCGATCTCCTGCGCCTGCGCCAGGTGCTCGGCCCGCACGCCGGAAAGGCCCAGGTCCCGGATCAGCCCGGCGTCGCGCAGCTCGGCCAGGACGCCGAAGTGCTCAGCGACCGACTCCAGGCCGCCCTGGCGGAGGTAGACGAGGTCGAGCGAGTCCCGGCCGAGCGCCCGGAGGTCCGCCTCGACCAGCGCGCGCAGCTGGTCCGGGCGGGCCAGGCCCTGGCTGGTCGGCCCGACCTTGGTGGCGACCACCAGCCCCTCGTCGTACGGCGCCAGCGCCTCGCGGATCAGCTCGTTCGCGACGTCCAGCGAGGTGAAGCTGGTCGGTCCCTCGGCCACGTTGGCGACGCTGGGGTAGAACGCCGCCGTGTCGATGTGGTCGACGCCGAGCTCGACCGCGCGACGCAGGAGCCGCACCGCCCCTTCGCGGTCCGCGGCCGTGAACCCCGCGCGCAGCAGCCGCTTGGCTCCGAACCCGACCCGGTTGACCTTCAGGTTCCCGAGAACACCCTTGTCCATCTTCAACACCTAACACATCAGGAGCACGGGTTTCGCCGCTGCCCGGACGGGTAGGGGGCAGGCAGTTGAGGAGGCGGGCCATGTACGGCGACACCGAGGTCATGCGCAAGCACGTCGGCCGGCTGCGCGAGCAGGCGGACGAGATCCGGTCGATGGCCGACCAGCTCGTGGCCCAGGCCGAGGCCGTCACGTGGGCCGGCCGGGCCGGCGACGCGATGCGGGAGCGGATCCGGGAGCGCGCCGCGCGGCTGCGCGCGGCCGCCGACCGCCACGACGCGGCCGCCGCCACCCTGGACACCCACACCCAGCTGGTCGACGAGCTCAAGGACTCCATCGCGGACAACGAACGCCGCGCGACCGCGCTGTTGGACGACGGCGCACTCCCGAGGTTCGAGCCACCGGCCCCCGGCCACAAGGACTGGCTGGCGGTCAGCCTGCCCGGCATGGCTCGTCGGGACTGACATGGCGACCATCGACCTCGGGCCGCCCCGTCCGACGCCTCATGACCTCCTGGACGGCCTGCCCCGCCGGGTGGCGTTGACGCTGCCCGAGCTGCGGTTCGTGGCTGCGGGAGCGAACGGCGCCCCGCTCCCCTTCGACGTGCTCGAGCCCGGCTCCGAGGACGGCGCCCTCGACGACCGCCTCGGTCGCAGCCGCGGTTCGGAGGACCACGCGGCGTACGCCGAGGCGCTGAGCCGGCTGCACGACCCGACCACCTCGCTGTCCCGCCGAGGGCTGTTCGTCGGCGGCCCCGACGACGGCGCGGTGGACGAGGGACTCCTCGGCGCGGTCGGGCTCCTGGCCACCCCGACGGTGGCGGTCGACTTCGACGTCGCGGCCGGACCGGTGCAGGTGAAGTCCTGGCACCGCCAGAGCGGTGGCGCGGTCGCGGCGCTGTCCACCCAGGACGGGCTGGTCTTCGAGCTCGCCTGGTTCCCGACGTGGTCCTGGGCCGCGGAGCTGGCCAGGGTCGCCGTCATACCCGAGGACCTGCCGCTGGCCGACTCGGTCGTGCCCGACCGGCTCGACGTCCCCCACGAGCTGGCCGACGCGGCCATCGAGGCCGCGCGGACCCACCGCACCGACCTGGTGCCGGTCCTGGTGCAGCAGCACCGGGAGGCGGCCACCGACGGCGCCGGTCGCAGGCTCACCGACAGCGAGGTGGTGTCCGCGCTCACCGGCCTGGCCACTGAGGCGCGCGGCCGGCTGCGCGCGCTGGTGGCCGACGTGTCCGGCGACGAGACCACGACGGTCGGGGTGCTGGCGTGGACGCTGGTGGCCGACGGCTGGCGGGCGATGCGCGGCCACCACGACCCGAACGGCCAACGGCTGGAGGTGGCCCGGGTGATCCCGGAGGACCTCGCCGCCGAGCTGGCCCCGGTTCTCGCGGAGGTCACGTCGTGAGTGTCCAGGTGGCCGACCGGTCCGACAAGTACGACCAGCTGCTGGCGCTGGCCGACGTCTTCGACCGCTCCGGCGACGAGCTGCGCGCCATGACCGGGCTGGGCGCCGAGATCCTCCGCGACGACGCGGTGGCCGACTCCGCCGACCTGTCGTCGGCCTCGCACTCGCGGGCCGAGGAGGACATCCGGGCCGCGACCACCGGCAAGAACGGCTTGCTGTCGCGCTCGATCGAGCTGGACGCCGACGCGCTCGTGGTCCGCGCGACGGTGCTCACCTACCAGTGGATCGACGAGCTGCGCGTCGCGGCCTACGACACGCTGGGCGCCGTGGCCGGACGGGCGATCGGCTACCTCGCGCCCAACGTCGCGCTCGGTGGCGCCATCGTCACGGCGGGGCTGATCGAGACCGACGCCCTCGACCGCGACGGCCTCGCCACCTACCTCAGCGAGCTCGCCACCACCAACCCCGAGCTGCTCGACCACGTCGTCTCGGGCGGCGGGGGGCTGCTGGACAGCCTCCAGATGCGCTCGGCCCTGACGTCCGGACTCGTCTCGGGTGAGTCCGGACGCCAGGCGGCGCGCGGCGGGCTGCGGGCGCTCGGCGTGGACCCGATGCGCCAGGACTCCGCCGCCGCACTGCGGGACGTGGCCGGCGGGCTGCTGGCCGGCCCACGTCTTGCGATCGACGAGGCGCCGATGGTCGAGGCCCCGCGCGTGCCGACGTCGTTGGCGGACCTCATGGGCACGATCGAGTCGCTCGGCAGCCGGGTGCTGGTGCACCGGACCAGGCCCGGACGCTACGTCGCCTACGTGGGCCGCCCGCCCGTCGAAGCCGCACCGCAGGACGGCCCGGCGCTGCGGCTGGCGTCGGGCGATCTGACCCCATACGCCGCCGAGGTGGCCGGCACGGTCGCGGCCGCGGTGGCCGGCGACGACGACCCGCACGTGATGGTCGTCGGCACGGGTGCCGGCGGCGTGGTCGCCGCCGAGCTCGCGGCGCACCGGCAGCCGCTCCCGTTCGTGATCGACCAGGTGGTCACCGCTGGGGCCCCGGCCGCCCAGGTCCCGCGGCTGTCTGGCTCCACCCGGATGCTCGCGCTCGAGGATCGCGCCGACCCGGTGGCCCTGCTCGGGTCACTGGTCAGCGCCGGGGACACCAACCGCACGACCGTGGTGTTCGACGCTGCCGGCTCCTCGGCCGAGGGCGTCTACGTCGCGGGTGCCCGGGCCGCTGACGGCTCGCCCGAGGTGGCCGAGGAGCTGGACCGGCTGCGGTCGCTCGGCTACCTCGCGCCCGCCTGAGCGCTTCGTCTCACATGATGTCGTGCACGAACTCCCCGAGCTGGGTCAGGTTGCGGCACTCGACCATCGGGACGATCTCGCCGTACCTCCCGGCCACGGAGTCGCCGGTGTCCCAGTGCCGCCGGGCCTCGGGGTTGAGCCACCAGGCGTGTCGGGTGTCGCGCTCCATCGCGCGGAGCGTGTCCAGCGCCAGGTCGGAGTAGTTGGAGCGGGCGTCGCCGAGGATCAGCAGCGACGACTTGGGGCCGAGCGCGTCGGAGTGCTCCTCCATGAACTTGGTGAACGCGCGCCCGTAGTTGGTGCGCCCCCACAGCGCGGCGTGCGAGGTGCTCGCGGCCAGCTCGGCCATCACGTCGGCGACGTCCGCACCCGGCTTGAAGTGCTCGGTGACCTCGTGGACGTGGTCGATGAAAGTGAACGCCCGGACCTTCTGGAACTGGTCGCGCAGCGCGAAGACCAGCAGCAGGGTGAACTGCGCGAAGTTCGCGACCGAGCCGCTGACGTCGCAGAGCACGACCAGCTCGCTGCGGTGCGGGCGCTTGGGGCGGTGGTGGGTGACGAGGGGTACGCCGCCGGTCGAGATCGAGGCGCGCATCGTCCGCCGGAAGTCGAGCGGGCCGCGGCGCTTGGCGTGGTGCTCCTGGGTGAGCCGGGTGGCCAGCCTGCGAGCCAGCGGGTAGATCTCGCGACGCATCTCCTCGAGGTCGGACCTGCGGGCCGCGGTGAAGTCGAGCCGGTCGATGGTCGGCCGGATCGCGACGTCGGCGACGTGGTCCGGGCCCTTCTCCTCGGCGATCCGCCGGCGGGCGTCGTCCTCGACCTGCCGGGTGAAGGAGCCGATCCTCCGCCCGGCCACGCGGGCGGCCTCCTCCTCGGTCCGGCCCTCTGCTGACGGCTGGGCCAGCAGCCCCTGGACGATCCGGGCGGTCAGCTCGGCCGGCGAGACCCGCTGCAGCGCGGTGTACGCCGACCAGCTCGACAGCCCCGGACCGCGGCCGGGCATCGCTCCGAACCGGGCGACCATCTCGACAGCCAGCCGGGCCAGGGCTTCCTGGTCGCCTTCGGCCAGGGCCTCGGCCAGCCGCTCGCGGAACTCCGCCAGCGCCTGGCCGTTGTCTCGCACGGCCTCGTCGGTCTCCTCGCGTCCGGCGCCCTCGCCGACCAGCCGCGGGAAGTAGACGTCGAAGAGCGCATCGAAGGTGGGCCGCTGGCTCTGCTTCTTGAGCAGCGTGGCGGCGTACGCCGCGTGCACGGTCTCGCGCTGGTCCCACGGCAGCGCACTCAGCGCGGCCACCGCGTCGAGCCCCTCGGCCAGGGAGACCGACAGCCCGGCGCCGCGCAGCGCCTCCAGGAAGGCGATGTGCCGCTCGACCAGGCCGCTCGTCACTTCCGCAGCCTGAGCTCCCGCACCGCACGGTCCTGGTCGGAGGCGTGCTTGAGCACGACGCCGAGGGTGTCGTCGACCGCCTTGTCGTCGAGGTCGCGGATCTCGAGTGCGATCAGCGTGCGCGCCCAGTCGACGGACTCCGCGATCGACGGCGGCTTCTTCAGCTCCAGGTCGCGCAGCCGGGCCACCGTGGCGACCAGCTGTCCGGCGACCCGCTCCTCGAGCTCCGGCACCTGGGTCAGCACGATCTCGCGCTCGCGCTCCTCGTCGGGGTAGTCGAGGTGCAGGTAGAGGCAGCGCCGCTTCAGAGCCTCCGAGAGCTCGCGGCTGGCGTTGGAGGTGAGGACGACGTAGGGGCGGCGTACGGCGGCCAGGGTGCCCAGCTCGGGAATCGTCACCTGGAAGTCCGACAGCACCTCGAGCAGCAGCCCCTCGACCTCGACGTCGGTCTTGTCGACCTCGTCGATGAGCAGCACCGTCGGCTGGTGCCGGCGGATCGCGGTCAGCAGCGGTCGGGTGAGGAGGAACTCGTCGGTGAAGATGTCGTCGTGGGTCTCGGCCCACGACTGGTCGTCCCCCTGCGAGGCCTGGATGCGGAGCAGCTGCTTCTTGTAGTTCCACTCGTAGAGCGCGCGGGCCTCGTCCAGCCCCTCGTAGCACTGCAGGCGGACCAGCTCGGCACCGGTCGCTCGCGACACCGCCTTGGCCAGCTCGGTCTTGCCCACGCCGGCCGGGCCCTCGACCAGGAGCGGCTTCTCGAGCGCACCGGCGAGGTAGGCGGTGGTCGACGTGGTCGGGTCGGCCAGGTAGCCCGTCGCGGCGAGCCGCTCTGATACCTCGTCAGGCGAGGCGAACCAGGACACGACGACAGTGTCCCGCACCCGCGTGACAGGGCCGCGCCGCGGTGGTGCCAGACCCGGAGGCCGCCCCCCTGGTGCGGGTCACCGACCAGCGTCCTGGGTGGACGCGCCGTGCCGGCCCTCGCCCGAGGCGAACCGCTGGGCGCCCTCGAGCGCACCGCTCTGCAGGCTGACCAGGCCGTGGCGCAGCTCGTTGGCCATCGCCTCTTCCTCGGACAGGCCCTGCTGCTCCAGGAGCGAGAGCCGGTCCTGCCTCAGGCAGGCCTGCGGGAGCTCGCTGAGCCGGTGGGCCAGCGCCTCCGCGACCTGCCGAGTGGTCCCCGTCGGTACGACGCGGTCGACCAGCCCCATCTGCCTCGCCTCCTCGGCGCCGACCTCTCGTCCGGTGAGGACGAGGTCCAGCGCCCGGCCCGTCCCGACCAGCCGGGGCAGCCGGACGGTGCCGCCGTCGATCAGCGGCACGCCCAACCGCCGGCAGAACACGCCGAGCGTGGCGTCCTCGGCCGCCACCCGCAGGTCGCACCAGATCGCCAGCTCGAGACCACCCGCGACGGCGTACCCCTCGATCGCGGCGACGACCGGCTTGCCGAGCCGCAACCGGGTCGGCCCCATCGGGCCGTCGCCGGTCTCCTGGACCTGGTTGCCGCGCTCGGTGCCGATCGCCTTGAGGTCGGCCCCCGCACAGAAGGTGCCGCCGTCGCCGTACAGCACCGCCACCGACCGGCTCTCGTCGGCGTCGAACGCGCGGAACGCGTCGGCCAGGGCCTTGGCGGTCGGGCCGTCGACCGCGTTCCGCGCGTGGGGGCGCTGCAGGACGACGGTGGTGACCGGGCCGTTGTTCTCGACGGTGACGGGCTCATCCATGACGGCGACGCTAGACCAGACCAGCCTCCGGCCAAATGTCCGAAAGGCCGAGTGCGGGACGGGCTGTTTGTCCGACACTTGAAGGCATGCGAAACAGGTCTCGGGCACTTCGGGAGGCGGTGATCCACGCCATGGCCATGGTTGGCCTGGTGTGGGCGCTGGCCGTCCTCGGAGCGCTGTTCATGGCGATGAGCTCACAGGGGCAGCACCAAAACGGCGGGTACTCGCTGTCGGCCGCCGACCCTCACCCCGGCCACCGCCTCCCGGTCACCTCGCGGGACGCCCCCCGCACTGCGGGGCTGGTCCTGACGCTCCTGGTGCTCGGCGGTGGCGCGACCGTCCTGGTCGTGGGCGCCAGCTTCTCCGGTCGGGGTGACGGCCGAGCTCACGAACCGGAGGACGCCGAGCCCGAACCGGCCGCCGACCTCCCGCTGGCGCTCGGTCTCTGCCTGCTGGCCTGACTGGCCCGGAAAATGGTCACCGGACTGGGGGCGTCAGCCGCCCCCTGACGGCCGGCCGACGGTTATCTTCTCAACCAGCCCGGAGCGATGCGCGTCGACTCGGGGGGCAAGAGTGGGGGGACGCGCAACCAACGGGCCAGGTCGCCGACCGCGTTCCCACGCTGCGCCACGAGGTCGGCGGCCGCTCGCGACGCTCAACGCGGCTCGCCGGCCGAGCACGTCGCACGCATCCGGGGATGGCCGGTCGGGTGCCGACCCCCCCGGATGCCTGATGGTGCTCCTAGCGCCCTGAGGGGTTACCCCGCAGGCACGATCTTGCCGAGGAGGCCGTGCGACTCGTCGTCGGGTCCCGCGCTGAACAGCAGCTCACCGGTCTTGGCGGCGTTGCCATTGCCGAAGCGCAGCCCCCAGAGTCCGTCGATGATGAGTGGATGTCCGCCAACGCCGCGGAGCTGACCCTCGTAGGCGCCGGACGTGGGGTTGAAGGCGTTGATCCGACCGTCGCCGAAGTTGCCCACGAGCAGGGCGCCGCCGATGGGGCCGAACCCGGCGGGAGCCAGGGCCAGGCCCCAGGGTGAGTTGAGGACCCCGCGCGTCACGAGACGCCTGACGAACGCCCCGTCGGTGGTGAAGACGTCGACAAAGCCATGTCCTCGGCCCGCGACGTCGTCCTTGAGGGTGGCGTCCTGCTTCGCGTAGGTGACGTACAGCCGGCCCGCGAGCTCCTGCACGTTGAAGGGTGCATAACCAGCGGGTATCCGGGGATCGACGAACAGTCCGCCGGACAGCTCGACCGGGGTGAACGTGTCGTCGTAGGCCTCGACCCGTCCGGATCGGAAGTTCGCGGCGTACAGGTAGGTGTGCCCGTCGCTGGCCTGGGCTATCGCCAAGCCCTTGTAGACAGCGTTCGCGCCATTGCGTACGGCGACCTCCGTGACCGTCGAGTTGGTGCCGCCGGTCCCACCGACGGCCGGGTTCCAGCCGTCGATACCTCCGTTCTCGGAGTCGAACAGGAACCTGGCGGGCGCGGAGATCCCGGCGGCGTCACTCACGACGAACCCCGTGGGATCTGTGTTGAACACCTGCCCGGTCGGCGCGCCCGAGGTCACGTGGATGCTCAGGACCTTGCTCACCGAGGTGGAGGAGGCCCCTGCGTACAACGTGGTCGCGTCCGTCCCGTTGTCCGACACCCAGAGCGGTGACCCCGGTGCCGTGTCGGTGCCGGGACTGGCCGAGAGACCCCACGCGTTCACGAGATCGGGGTCCATCAGGCGAGCCACGCCGGGCTGATCGGACACGAGGTTGATCTGTCGGAAGCCCGCTGCATGATGTGGATGAGCCGCCGCTGCGCCCGCGCCCACCAACGCCGTGACGGCGGTGAGCGCCCCGACCGCGAGCAGGGGCAGGAACGGTCCGCGCAGCACTTGTCGTGTCATCGGTAAACCTCCAGTCCGGCATGCCGCACCAGCCGACCCGGCACCTGAACGCATGCCTCTCCGGAGCACGTAGTGGCCCCGGTTTCGGTTCAGATCCGCGCGTCCGACAGGCGGCGGAGTGACTGTGACGATCGCCTGCGCAGGCTGATGGTGGTGGGCTGTGGGTTGGTGACCGCGGGTGTGACTCCCGCGACAGTCAGAGCCGACTCAGGAAATCGCCCTCCGCGGTGTTCTTCGCGATGCCAATCAACAGTGGTCGACTTGCGCTGAGCCGGGCGAGGCACGCGTCAAGGTCACGGGGCAGCGTTGCGCGGTCCACGCCGACGGAGCAGGCTGACATGAATGCACCCTGCCGAGGACCCCGGAGGCTGGCGGCGGGTGCACGCACACGCAAATCATTGCCGTGCCCGCCGCTGCTTCAAGTGTGAAGCAAATGGCGTCCACCTCCTCCGCCCGGGGAAGTCGCCCGTCGACACTCCTGGAGGCGTCGACGCTTCGTCGAACAGGAGTCGTTGGCAGTCGGACAGCTTGGTCGTAGGGAGCCTTCCAAAGGTTTGGGAATCCATGACACCTCCCCGTCACGGCATTGGCGGCGGCCCGGGCCGCCGACCTCATCGTGCTCGCGCCTGCTTCCTGATCAGGGAGCCGGCCAGGCGAACCTGAATTCAGCGTCACCGACTTGCAGTCGATCGCCATCGGAGAGCTGCCAGTGAGAGACGAGCTGGCCGTTGACTTTGGTGCCGTTGGTGGCGTGGAGGTCGGTCAGGAGGAAGCCGTCCTCCGTTGCGCTGATGGTGCAGTGGTGGCGGCTGACACTCGGGTCGCCCACGACCACGTCGTTGTCCGGGGTTCGGCCCACCCGAAGTCCCAGGAAGTCGACCGAGTACGAGGCATCCCCACCAACGAGCGTTCCCGGCTGGATCGCCACCGAGGCACGCGCGGTCGCGGGGAAGGCGAGGGCTGCCGGTGCGAGGTCCTCAGGTGGTTCCGGGCAATTGACTCGGTCCAGGATCGCAGCGGCGCAGGTCTCGACGGGCACATCGAAGGCATCAAGCCACTGGGAGAGCTGGAGCAGGTACTGCAGGGCTCCGGAGAGCGATGACTCGGTGATGCGGACCGGGACGATTGGCGTCCCGGCGTCGACGGCGAGGCTCACCTCCCGGGCGACGTGTGCGGAACCCATCGCGCTCGGCGTCAGCAAGATGGCGACTGCGGAGGACGATTCGATAGCACCGACGATCTGCTCGGCCCACGACGACTGCCCGTGGATGCTGTCGGGAGCCATCCACACCCGGCACTGCTGATCCTCCAAGGCGGTCCGCAACCGACCCGCGAACTCGGCGTCCGCAGAGCAGTAGGAAAGGAAGATCCGCATCGGCTGCGGTTCGATGGTCGTAGTGCTGAGCGATGTGTCGAGCACAGTCCCCCCAAATTACGGGAATACCAATAGGTGACCCGAGATCCGTCGGCGACGGTTACTAGCGTTCGAATTCAGTCGGTGACTGCTCGGGACGCCGTTGGTTCCAGAGCGGGGGGACTGTGGCTACTCTAGGTGGTTACGAACTGGTCGGGAAGGTCGGACAAGGCGCTTCGGCCACGGTCTGGAAGGCCAACGACGCGCGGCTGGCGCGGACGGTAGCGCTCAAGCAGGCGGGTTCGGCGTCGTCGGAGCAAGCCAGCCATCTGCGGACCGAAGCTGCCACTCTCGCCGCCCTCGACGACGAGCACATCGTGGCCGTCTACGGGTTCTTCGAGGAGTCCGGTTCCGCCTATCTGGTCGAGCAGTGGATCGACGGGGCCACGCTGTCCGCCGTGGTGGCCACGTCGGCTCGTTTCACGACCGCGCAGGCACTCGGCGTGGCGCGCGGAGCGTTACTCGGCCTGAGCCACGCCCATGCCCGAGGCGTCACTCACGGTGATGTGTCGGCCGCCAATATCCTGGTCGACCTCCAGGGTGTGTCCCGGCTGATCGACTTCGGCTTCTCCGCCTCCGGGACGCCGGCGTACCGCAGCCCGGAGGTGGCGGCCGGAGGCCAGACGACACCGGCCAGCGACGTCTACTCGGCCGCGGCCGTGCTGGTGCACCTGCTGACCGGACAGGCGGCGACACCCCCGGCGACCGGAGGTGTGGACGCCGCGCTGCGCCAGGTGCTGGACACGGCGTTGGCCGGCGAGCCGGCTCAGCGCTACCCGACCGCGACCGAGTTCCTCGCGGCGCTGGAAGCGGTCGCCGTCAAGCGCTACGGGACCGCCTGGTGGACCCAGGCCGGGGTCGGCGCCCTGGTCGCACCAGCCGTGGCCGGGGTGGTCGCCGTGGAGACCGGCGGCGCGACCGCCACGGCCGTCGTGGCGGGATCCCACACGAGTCGGTTGCTGATCGCGATCGGTGCGGCGGCCGTGATCGTCGTAGGTGGCGGTGTGGTCGCGCTGGCCGCCACGCATCACAACCACACCACCCCGCATCACGCCTCGCCACCGGCGGCGGCCGCTCCCGCCGTGCCATCATCGTCCGCCTCTCCGGTCAGCGACGACAGTCCGTCGCCGTCGCCTGCGGCCCTCGCCCCCCAGGGGGTGTGGCAGATCGCCACCACCAAGGCGGTTGTGACCCAGCGGAGCGGAGCCAAGAAGAAGCAGAGCAATGGTGACCCGTCGATCTGGACGTTCTCGCCGAGCCAGTGCACGGGCAGCACCTGCGTCGGGACGATCTCGTCCAGCAGTGGGCGCACGTTCCCCTACCGCTGGGACGGCAAGGCTCTCAGGGTCACAGCGCCGCGCATCGTCAGCCCGCACGCGGTCTGTCTCTTCGGCGACACCGGCAAGCCGGAACCGAAGAGTGAAGGCAACGCAACGGTCATCATCAACCAGAAGATCGGTCCGTTCACCGGGTCGACCACGCGGATGACGGCGACGGACAGGGAGACCCACAAGTACGTGTTCTACGGAGACTGCACCACCAGTCCTACTGACACCATGTCGGGTGAGAGCACGTTCGTGCTGACCTACCAGCACCCCTGACCGGCCGACCCTCAGAAGTGATGGATCAGGATGATCGCTGCTGCAAGCAGGCCGCATAGGAGACCGACGCCCGCGGGCAGCAGGCGTCGGAGCCGGCTGACCCGAGCCGGGACGAAGACCGGTGTGGAGACCCATTGGTCGGGCAACTCGGGCCTGTCCTGAGACCCGGTTGCCGCTGGCTCGGGTGGGCTCGGTGCGGCAGCGGCCAGCCTCGACCCGGCCGCCCAGCCGGTGGCCTCCGGCTCGCTGGTCGGTGCTCCGGAGGTGCGTCCGGTGACGTCGCTGGCATCGCTCGGGTCGCTCGGGGCGGCGGCAAGCACCGGGCTCGACCAGCGCTCGCGCGGCTCCCGCCGGATCGCCGCCATCAGCTCCAGCGGCGTGCAGCGCTGTGCAGGATCGGCCGCAAGGCCGTCGACGAAGGGTGTGACGCCGTCCGACCCCGGCAGCTGCCCGGTCAGGACCCTTTGCGCCATCGCCGCGAACGCGTACCAGTCCATCTGGGGCGTCTCGACCTCGCTGCTCAGCCACTGTTCGGGCGCTGCGTATCCCAGGGTGCCGGCCGACCCACCCGTGGCTGTCCGGAAGGCGGCCACGTCCTTCACCATCCGCGCCAGGCCGAAGTCGGAGATGCGAGAAGTGCCGTCGACACCCAGCAGGATGTTGGCCGGTTTGAGGTCGCGGTGCACGATCCCGACGGCGTGGACAGCGGCGAGCCCGGCTGCCACGCCCTCGAGGATCTCGATGAGCTGGTCCGTGTCGAGCCGACCCGCTCGCAGGGCGTGCTCCAGATCCCCGCCCGGCGCGTACTCCATGACCAGGGCGAGATCGTCGGCGACCGTCACCGCCTCGTAGATCTGCAGCACGTTCGGGTGGTGCAGGGCGTTGAGGGCGCGTCCCTCGCGGAGCAGCCGGGCGACCTCCTGGGGGGCGTGGGCGCCTCCGAAGACAAACTTGACGGCCACCTCCCGTCGAAGGACCGAGTCCCGGGCCTCGACCACGTAGCCGAAGGCTCCCGATCCGAGCTGACGCACCAGCTCCAGCCCACGCGGCAAGCGAGACTCACCCACGACGACGCGTTCCTGGTCCGACGCCACGTGTCATCCGTTTCCCCGCCTCCACTCCCCTCCGGGCCTGCTCAACCTACGAGGAAGGCACGTGGCCGTACATGGCCCAAGCGGGCCCGTCGCAGACCCGGTGTGCCAGTGACAATCGTCTCCCCAACCCCACAGGTCCTCTGTCCCGGATGGTCTCGAACGAGCAGATCTCGGCATTCCTCGGCCGAACTGTGAGCGACGAGTATCTGGGCACATATCTGGCGCGGATGCAGCCACGGACTGACTGAGACACCACGTCCTAGCAGGTCAGGCGCACTGTCGACTTGGTTGGCGGTGGCGGTGGGATTTGAACCCACGGTGGGCTTGCACCCACACACGCTTTCGAGGCGTGCTCCTTAGGCCGCTCGGACACGCCACCGCCGGAGAGGCTACCCGAGCGTCGGGGGCCCGTTGAAATTCAGAGCCGTGGCCGGTGCGAGGTGGACTCGCTCGGGGACGAGGGTGCGTCGGTGGGGTCGCCCAGGCTCGCGGGAGGCGGACTGGCGGGCGACGAGGAAGTCTCGGTCGGGCCGGGGTCGGTCGGCGATGCGGAGCCCGGCGGGCTCGACGGGGTGGGCGTCGGCTCGTGCGAGGTGGGCGGGGTCGACGAGGGTACGTCGCTGGGCGGATTCGTGGGCGGGGCCGAGGTCGGCGACGGAGACTCGCTGGGCAGCGGCGGCAGGACGTCGAGCAGCATGGCCCGCGAGACGGCGCCCTCGGCCAAGGGTCGTTCCACGAACCGCCAGCGGTAGAAGGCCCGCTCGTCGGCCGGGACCGTGGCCCGCGCGACCCCGCCCTGCACATCCGCGACCTCGACGGGCTTCCACTGCCGGCTGTCCGGCTCCCGGCGCTCCAGGATCATCGTCGCGAACGGGATCGGGTCACCGGTCTCGGTCTGCAGCTGCCCGGTGATGGTGACCTCGCCGCGGGTGAGCGCGCGCTGGCTGGTGATGGTGACCGACGTCCGGAGCCCCTCGAGGTCGTAGGTGGTCACCGAGTCGGGGCTGCCGATCTCGAGCGTGTCCATCGAGAACGGCGTCCCGTCGCAGCCGAACCCGATCGTGTAGAAGCCCGGCCCGTCCCCGCCGTGGGTGGCGGTGAAGGCGGCCACGGTCGTCGGTACGCCGGGATCACCGTCGACCTGCTGGCGCGTGGACATGTCGTACTTCGCCCAGGTGTAGAGCCGGCTGGTGGCGTCAACCTTCTGCCAGGCGCCGCCTGGTGTGGTGAGCACGGCCCGGCCGATCCACAGCAGCGACGTACCTGCGTCGCTGGGCTGCTGGTAGCCGGCATAGGCCACTCCGGTCGCGTGACCCGCGGCGTTCACCTCGAGGCTGGCCGTGGTGGTCGCCAGCACCGACGGAACCGGGAAGACCGCGCCGACGGCGTTGCCGCCGGTCAGGTCCCAGCCCAGGCTGCGGGTGCCGGACGGCGCCTCGCCGGGGCCGAGCCCGACCATCGGCGTCAGCGGCTCGTTGGTGCGCTGGTAGAGGTCGGCACAGCCGACGAAGGAGAGGTCGGCGTGCGCGGGGTCGGGGAAGGCCGTGCCCTGCACGGTGACGGTGCCGTCGGCGTACGACGGCGCAGCGAGTCCGACGACGCCCATCGACGTCACGGCGGCTGCAGCCAGGCCGGCCATTCGGAACCAACCCACCTTGGCATTGTCGCTCGCCCGGCAAACGCTGCAAACCACCCGGACGGGCTATGGCTGAGCCGGGCGCCGCTGGGAGGCGAAGAAGTCGTCGAGCAGGATCGTCGACTCGTCCGCCCGAACGCCGCTCACCACCTCGGGGCGGTGGTTGAGCCGCCGGTCCCTGACGACGTCCCACAGGCTGCCGGCCGCCCCCGCCTTGGGGTCGAAGGCGCCGAACACGACCCGGTCGAGACGGGCCAGGACGGCGGCGCCGGCGCACATCGTGCACGGCTCAAGGGTCACCACCAGCGTGCAGCCGTCCAGCCGCCACGAACCCTGGGACGCCGCCGCGGCCCGGATCGCCACCAGCTCCGCGTGCCCGGTGGGGTCGGCCGAGGCTTCGCGCACGTTGTGGCCGGTGCCGATCACCGCGTCGGCGGGTGAGAGCACCACGGCACCGATCGGCACATCGCCGGTGGCCAGCGCCGCGCGCGCCTCGTCGAGGGCGGCCCCCATCGCCGCCTCCCAGCGGGAGGACATCGGGGACACGCCTACGCCGGGCTGAAGCCGACGGCGTCGTCGAACTCCTCGCCGAAGCCGAGGCGGCGGGCGACGTCGGAGAGGATCTCGTCGGGGTAGAGGTCGACGTCGTCGAGCAGCAGCCCCATCTCCATCTCCTGGAAGCCGAGGTCACCGAGCAGGTCCAGGTCGCCGGCCGGCACCTGCTCGTCCTCGTCCTCGAGCTCCAGCTCGGGGAGCCCCAGGAACGACAGGGCGGACTCGGCCAGGTCCCAGTCCTCGGCCGCGGTGACGTCGGAGAGCAGCACCCGGGTGGCCTCTCCGATGACCCGCACGATCACGAAGAAGTCCTCGTCGATCGCGACCATGGCCACCGCGCCTCCGTCGCCGGGCAGCCGGCGCAGGGCGTCTGCGATCGTCTCCACGTCGGAGAGGTGGTCGTGGGCGAGGTCCTGGACGGTCCACAGAGCGCCCTCGCGGTACGCCGCGAGGGCGAAGTCGATCCCGTCGTCGTTCCCGACCACGGCACCAGAGTGACAGACCGGGTCCGGTGCGACCACCCCCTTTTTCACCAGTGCAGGAGCGGTTTCCGCGCCGTTCACCGACCGTCGGTATGTGCGCCGACGTGACCCCCGGACCCGACTTCGCTAGGTTCGATGGCCATGTTCGTCCGCACCGCGAATCTCCCCCGCCGCGCCCTCGCCGTCGGCACCGCCGCCCTGTTGGGCCTGTCCCTCTCCGCGGGCGCCGCGCACGCCGGCCGCGCCGACACCCCCGACGGCCTCACCTCCCGGCAGGCGCCCGGCCCGATCCACGCCGGCAACACCTTCGGGTGGTACGGCCACAACGGTCTGGTGTACGACGAGACGTTCGTCGGCCCGCTCAACCACCGACGCTGGCACGTCGAGGGGCCGGGCGCGGTGCGCACCCAGCACGGCATGCTGACCCTCAACACCGCCAACAAGGGCACCGTGTCCGCGCAGATGACCATCCCCGGCCGCGCGTACGGCCGCTGGGAGACCCGGCTCCGCCAGCGCCAGTACGGCCACCGGTTCACGCCGTACCGCGTCATCACCGAGCTGGTGCCGATGACCAAGGCGGGCGAGGGCTGCGGTGAGCAGAACATCGCGCTGAACCGCTTCAAGATGGGCGGGAACGAGGTCAACTTCTACATCCGGTCTCTCCCGAACAACCTCTACCAGGCGTCGCTGAAGCGTGGCCTCGGGCAGGACCAGTGGCACACCTACGCCGTCGAGGTCACCCCCAGGCGGATCTCGTGGTTCGTCGACTCGCACGTGATCCGCACCGAGACCCGCCCCGACGCGCTGACCGGCCGCAACTTCCAGGTCCGGTTCACCATGCAGGCGGTCAAGGGCAAGCGGATGAACAAGGCCCGCATGCAGATGGACTGGCTGCGCTACTGGAACCTCAGCTCGCCGAACAAGAGGTCGACCAGGGCGCCGGAGCCGAAGAAGACGACGTACACGCTGGCCTGCACGGGCCAGAGCTGAGCCTGCCCGGGCCCGGCTAGGGTGCTGGTCGTGCGGACCCACGTCGTCGACCACCCTCTCGTCGCCCACAAGCTCACCGCCCTGCGCGACGAGAGCACCGACTCACCGACGTTCCGCCGGCTGGCCGACGAGCTGGTGACGCTGCTGGCCTACGAGGCCACCCGCGAGGTCCGCGTCGACCCCTACGACATCGTCACCCCGGTCGCGCCGACCACCGGCGTGAAGCTGGCGGCGCCCAAGCCACTCGTGGTCCCGATCCTCCGCGCCGGCCTCGGCATGCTCGACGGGATGATGCGGCTGCTGCCGACCGCCGAGGTCGGCTTCCTCGGGATGATGCGCAACGAGGAGACGCTGCAGGCCACGACGTACGCCGAACGGCTGCCGGAGAACCTGGCCGGCCGCCAGTGCTACGTGCTCGACCCGATGCTGGCCACCGGCGGCACCCTGGCGGCAGCGGTCAAGTTCCTCACCGACCGCGGCGCCAACGACATCACCGCGATCTGCCTCTTGGCCGCCCCGGAGGGCTGCGCCCGCCTCGAGAGCGACCTCGACGGCGTCGACGTACCGGTCACCGTGGTCACCGCCGCGATGGACGAGAAGCTCAACGAGAAGGGCTACATCGTCCCGGGGCTCGGCGACGCCGGTGACCGGCTCTACGGCGTCGTCGGTTGATTCCGGACTTCTGCCGGTCGATCGGATTCTGCGCGACGGCCTTCTGCCGGTCGAATCGGGCCTTCTGCCGGTCGAATCGGGCCTTCTGCCGGTCGAAACTCACGATTCGACCGGCAGAAGTCCCGAATCAACCCTGCTAGAGGGCCTTCACCGCCGAGAGCACCTTGCCCAGCGTGTCCTTGGCGTCACCGAACAGCAGCGTGGTCTCGGGCTCGAAGAGCAGCTCGTTCTCGATGCCTGCGAAGCCGGGGCGCATCGAGCGCTTGAGGAACACGACCTGCTTGGCCTGGTCGGCGTTGAGGATCGGCATGCCGTAGATCGGCGCGGACGGGGTGTTCCGCGCGGCCGGGTTGACCACGTCGTTAGCGCCGACGACGAGGACGACGTCGGCGTCCTTGAACTCGTCGTTGATCTCGTCCATCTCGACCAGCTGCTCGTAGGGCACCTGGGCCTCGGCCAGCAGCACGTTCATGTGGCCGGGCATCCGGCCGGCGACCGGGTGGATCGCGTAGTCCACCTCGGAGCCACGCGAGATCAGCAGGTCGACCAGCTCGCGGAGCGTGTGCTGGGCCTGGGCCACCGCGAGGCCGTAGCCGGGCACGATGATGATGCGCTCGGCGTAGGCCAGCATGATGGCGACATCCTCGGGTCCCCCCGCCTTCACCGGCCGGTCGGAGGCCTCGCCGCCGCCGAGCGTGGAGCCGCCCTTGAGCGCGCCGAACAGGATGTTCGTCACCGAGCGGCCCATGGCCCGGGCCATCAGCAGGGTGAGGAAGGTACCGGAGGCACCGACCAGCGTGCCGGCCACCAGCAGCAGGGTGTTGGAGAGCACGTAGCCGCCGGCGGCGACGGTGAGGCCGGTGAACGCGTTGAGCAGCGAGATCACGATCGGTACGTCGGCGCCACCCACCGGGAGCACCAGCAGTACGCCGACGAGCAGGCCGAGCAGCGCGATGGCGATGCCCATCCACATCGCGGGGTCGTGGACCAGCAGGACCGAGATGACGACTGCGGCGACGAAGCCGCCGCCGAACAGCACCGGGAAGCCGGGAATGATCACCGGCCGCGAGGTCATCAGCTCCTGCAGCTTGGCGAAGGTGACGATCGAGCCGGCGAACGACACCGAGCCGACCAGGATCGTGAAGGCTGTCGCGGCCAGCGTGAACTTCTGGACGTCGCCCCCGACCCCGACGATCTCGTGCAGCTCCAGCAGGGCGACCAGCGCCGCCGCACCGCCGCCGACGCCGTTGAACAGGGCCACCATCTGTGGCATCTGGGTCATCTGCACGGTGCGGGCGCCGTAGACGCCGCCGATCGTGCCGACCGCGATCGCAGCCAGGATCAGCGGCACGTGGTCGAGGTCGGCGTAGAAGAACGGGATGGTGCAACCCAGCACGGCGCCGAAGGCGCCGATCAGGTTGCCGTTGCGCGCGGTCTTGGGACCGGACAGCCCCTTGAGGGCGAGGATGAAGCAGACCGCCCCGAGCAGGTAGAGCAGCTGCGCCCAGACCGGGATCACGCGTCGGCCCCCGGAGTGTCAGCCTTCTTCGGCGCGGGCTTCTTGCGCACGAACATCTGCAGCATCCGGTCGGTCACGACGAAGCCACCGACCATGTTCACCGCGGCCAGCACGATCGCGACCAGCCCGACCACCAGCGCGACGTTGTTGTCGGTGCTGCCCGTCACGATGATCGCGCCGAGCAGGATCACGCCGTGGATGGCGTTGGCGCCGGACATCAGTGGCGTGTGCAGCGTGGAGGACACCTTGGAGATGACCTCGATGCCGACGAAGACGCTGAGGATGAAGATCGTCAGCCAGACGACACCCTCGCTCATGACTGGTCCCCCTCCAGGGCGATGCGGGTCGGCTCGTGGCGGATCGCGCCGTCGTGGGTGACGCACGAGCCCGTCACGATCTCGTCCTCGAAGTCTGGAGCGAAGACTCCCGAGTCACCCTCGGCCTTGCTCGTCATCAGCGTGAGGATGTTGACGATGTTCTGGGCGTAGAGCTTCGACGCCGGCCCAGGCATCTGCGCGGGCACGTTCTTCCCGCCCCACACCGAGGCGTTGCCGATCCGGGTGACCTCGCCGGCCACCGAGCCCTCGACGTTGCCGCCGGACTCGGAGGCGAGGTCGACGACCACGGAGCCGGGCTTCATCGCCTCGACCATCGCCGCGGTGACCAGCATCGGCGCCTGGCGGCCCGGAACAGCGGCGGTGGTGATCAGTGCATCCGCTGCGGCGACGTACGGCGCCAGCCGCTCCATCTGCAGCCGCGCCCGGTCCTCGGTCATCTCCCGCGCGTAGCCCCCGGCACCCTCGAGGGTGTCGAGCTCGAGGTCGATGGACTTGGCCCCCATCGAGCGGATCTCCTCGGCCGCGGCGGCGCGCACGTCGTAGGCCTTGACCACCGCGCCGAGCCGCTTGCACGTCGCGATGGCCTGCAGCCCGGCGACGCCGGCGCCGAGGACCACGATCTCGGCCGGCTGCACGGTCCCGGCCGCGGTCATGTTCAGTGGGAAGAACCGGCGCAGCATCCCGGCCGCGACGACCGCGCAGCGGTAGCCGGAGACCAGCGCCTGCGAGGACAGCGCGTCCATCGACTGCGCTCGCGAGATCCGCGGCACCAGCTCCATCGCGAACGACGTGACGCCCACGTCGCGGAGGTCCGCCACGAGCGAGAGCTCCTGGTTGACCGGGAGGAACGAGACGGTGGCCGCGCCGCGCTTCAGCCGGCGTACGACGTCGGGCCCCAGCGGCTGCACGGACACCACCACGTCGGCGGTGCCCACCGCCTCCGCGTCGACCACCGCACCGGCCTCGGTGTACTCGTCGTCGGAGAGCAGCGCGTGCATGCCCGCGTCGGGCTCGACCGCGACCTCGTACCCGAGCCCGGTCAGCTTCCCGACCAGCTCGGGCACCAGTGCGACCCGCGTCTCGCCCTCGCGCGTCTCCTTGGCCACGGCAATCCTCACGTTGCGCGACCCTACAGAGGTCAGGTCGGCGCGAGCGGAAAGGTGTCCATGACCACATGCCGTGGCCGGCCCCGCGGGCCCTCGCCCAGGTGCGACTCGACCAGCGTCAGCTCCTCGGCCCGCCACCGCGGACCCTCGTAGGTGTCGAGCAGCCTCACCCAGTTGCTCACGTCGTGCGGGAAGCGGGTCCGCGCCAGCGTGAGGTGTGGCCGGAACCGCCTGCCGTCGACCTCGACGCCGGCCCGGTTGGCCGCGGCCCGGCATCCGGTGGCCAGCCGGTCCAGCTCGGTGCGGCCCGGCTCGTCGAGGTCGAGCCCGGTCCAGAGGACCTTCGCGCGGGCCACGCTGGGGAAGGCGCCGCCGCCGGCGACCGCCGTCTCGAACGCGGTACGCCGACCAGCAGCGCGGCCCAGCCGTTCCACCAGGTCCTCGAGCTTCCGGTCCGGCACCTGCTCGAGGAAGGCGAGGGTCACGTGCACCTGGTCGGCCTGCACCCAGCGGAGCTCGCCCTCGCCACGCCGTCCCTCCAGGAACCCGTCGAGGTGCTCGAGCGCCTCCGGTGGCGGCACCAGCGCCGCGAACATCCGCATCGTCAGGAGATCTGGGTCCCGAGCGCCGAGCCGATCGCATAGGTGACGGCCATCGCGAACAGGCCGCCCAGCACGTTGCGTGCCACCGCCCGCCCGGACGGCCCGTAGCCGAACCGGGCGCTCCCCCACCCGGTCAGCGCCAGGGCGAGCGCCACCGAGACCACCGTCACCCAGATCCGCAGGGTCGGACCGAACAGCGTGATGGTCAGGAGTGGCAGCAGCGCACCGACGGTGAACGACACCAACGAGGCGAACGCGGCGTTCCACGGGCTGGAGATGTCGTCCGGGTCGATGCCCAGCTCCGTCTCGGCGTGCGCGGCCAGCGCGTCGTGCTCGGTGAGCTCGGTGGCCACCTGCAGGGCCAGCTCCTCGCTGAGCCCTTTCTCGACGTACAGCCCAGCCAGCTCCGCCAGCTCGTCCTCCGGGTCCTCGCGGAGCTCGCGGCGCTCCGTCTCGAGCAGGGCGAGCTCGGAGTCCTTCTGGGTGCTGACCGAGACGTACTCGCCGGCCCCCATGCTGAGAGCGCCCGCCGCCAGCCCGGCCACGCCGGCCACCACGATCGTGCCTCGGTCGGTGGTGGCAGCGGCCACGCCCATCACGATGCCGGCGGTCGAGACGATCCCGTCGTTGGCGCCGAGCACGCCGGCGCGCAGCCAGTTGAGCCGGTTGTTGATGCCACCCCCGTGCGGCTCGTCCGCGTGCGGTCCCGCCTCGAACCCGGCGAGGCCGAGGTCGTCGGTGGTCATGGCTCGATCGTTGCCGCCGGCCCGCGAAGCGGCAAGCAAGGCAAGGCTGGGCTCGCAGATCGCGGCTGCCTAGTGTCCGGTCAGCGAGATGCGTGCGCTGAGGCCGTGGTCCAGGTGCGTGCATGGCAAGGCGCCGACGCGCGCGCAGACTGGGCGTCTTCGAAGCGTCGGCAACGCCGCCAGGTGCGTGCCTGGGCCTCGGAATCAGTGTGCGGATCTCGCTGACCGGACACTAGCCTTCGACAACGGGATCGCCCACGACCGCGACCGCACCCTCCTCGCCGAGGTGGCGCGGCATCAGGAAGCTGACCACGACCAGCGCCACCGCCACGATCACCGAGCCGACGAACGTGGTGTGGATCGGACCGTCCAGCACCGAGGGCGAGAGGTGCGCGAGATCGGGGGTCGCGTGACCGATCCGGTCCGTGACACCGGCGTTGACCATCGCCCCGAAGACCGCGACTCCGATCGCGCTGCCGACCGAGCGCGCGAACATGGTCGCGCCGGTCGTCACCCCGCGCCGCTGCCAGTCGACCGCGGACTGGGCCACGATCACCGCCGGCGCCGCCGCGAACCCGAAGCCGAAGCCCATCACGAAGCACGGCAGCGCGACGTACAGCAGCGGGCTGTCCGGACCGATCGGCAGCAGGAGCAGCGTGCCGCCCAGGGCGATCACCGACCCGATGACGATCGTGGCCCGGAAGCCGATGGTGAGGTAGAGGCGGCCGGCGTTCGCCGCGGCCAGCGGCCAGCCCAGGGTCAGCGCGGCGAGCGCGAAGCCGGAGCTGACCGCGCCGTGACCGAGGACGCCCTGGGCGTAGAGCGGGATGTACGACGTCAGTCCCATGAGCAGGACGCCGATGACCAGCGAGATCAGGATGGCCGCCAGGATCACGCGGTGCCGGAACACCCAGAGCGGCAGCACCGGCTCGGCCGCGCGGCTCTCCACCACCACGAAGGCGACGAGCAGCGCCGCCGCGACCGCGAAGAGCACGATGCTGGTGGCCGAGGTCCACGACCACCGCACGCCGCCCTCGAGCAGCGCGAGCAGCAGGAGCAGGCCGCCCGAGGTGAGCAACGTCGCCCCGGCCACGTCGAACCGGTGCCTGGCCCGGGTCACCTTCTCCTCGAACCGCCGCAGCAGCATGAACATGGCCGCCGCGCCGATGGGCAGGTTGACGAAGAAGATCCACCGCCACGAGAAGTAGTCGGCGAAGACGCCGCCCAGCGTCGGACCGATCACCGCGGCCAGCGCCCAGACACTGGCCAGGTAGCCCTGTACCTTCGCCCGCTCGGCGATCGTGTAGATGTCGCCCACGATCGTCATGCCGATCGGCATGCACCGCGCCGGCGCCCAGCCCCTGCAGCGCGCGGAAGGCGATGAGCGCCACCATGCTCCACGCCAGGCCGCACAGCAGCGAGCCGACGAGGAACAGGCCGATGCCGACCATCATCATCGGCTTGCGGCCGTACTGGTCGGCCAGCTTGGAGTACAGCGGCACCGAGACCGCCTGGCCGAGCAGGTAGACCGAGAACAGCCACGGGAACTGGGTGAAACCACCGAGGTCGTCGACCACTGCCGGCACCGCTGTCGCCAGGATCGTGGAGTCGATCGCGACCAGCCCGATGCTCAGCATCACCGCGAGCAGGATCGGCCCCCGCTCGCTGCGCAGCCCCACGTCGGCGCGGCTGATGGCAGGCGTCGTGGTCACGTACGGCGCCAACCCCGCCGAGCCGCGATCTGTTCCCTGCCGCCCATCGGTCCGTCGAGCCGTGCGGGCGACGTACGACTGGGGGTACAGGGAGTCACAGGCGCGGGCGGCCGTTGTCGGGCCTCGAAGCGTCTACGTATGCGGAATGTGAGTGTGCTTTGATCGTTCCAAGGCCAGCCGAGGCCCTGGCACCCTGAGACGGAGGAGCCGTTGGAGATCTGGCCGGGGCGCGCCTACCCGCTGGGGGCGACGTTCGACGGGAGCGGCACCAACTTCGCCCTGTTCAGCGAGGTCGCCGACAAGGTCGAGCTCTGCCTGTTCGACACCCAGGGCACCGAGACCCGCGTCGAGCTGACCGAGGTCGACGCCTACGTCTGGCACGGCTTCCTGCCGTCGGTGCAGCCGGGACAGCGCTACGGCTACCGGGTCACCGGTCCTTGGGAGCCCGAGAAGGGGCTGCGCTGCAACCCGAACAAGCTCCTGCTCGACCCCTACGCCAAGGCGACCGACGGCGAGATCGAGTGGAACCAGAGCCTGTTCGGCTACACCTTCGGCGACGAGGACTCCCGCAACGACGACGACTCCGGCCCGCACATGACCAAGGGCGTGGTCATCAACCCGTTCTTCGACTGGGAGGGCGATCGCCGACTCGACGTCCCCTACAACGAGTCGATCATCTACGAGGCCCACGTCAAGGGGATGACCCAGCTCCACGAGGGGGTGCCCGAGGAGCTCCGCGGCACCTACGCCGGGCTGGCGCACCCCGCGACGACCAGCCACCTGAGGCGGCTGGGCGTCAGCGCCATCGAGCTGATGCCGGTGCACCAGTTCATCCAGGACTCCGCACTGCTGGACCGCGGGCTCCGCAACTACTGGGGCTACAACACGCTGGGGTTCTTCGCGCCGCACGCCGGCTACGCCGCAGGCGGCGGCGCCCCGGGCGGTCAGCCGGGCCAGCAGGTCCAGGAGTTCAAGACGCTGGTCAAGACCATGCACCAGGCCGGGATCGAGGTGATCCTGGACGTGGTCTACAACCACACCGCCGAGGGCAACCACCTCGGGCCGACGCTGTCGATGAAGGGCATCGACAACCCGGCGTACTACCGGCTGGTCGAGGACGACCAGCGCTACTACATGGACTACACGGGCACCGGGAACTCGCTGAACGTCCGCCACCCACACTCGTTGCAGCTGATCATGGACTCGCTGCGCTACTGGGTGACCGAGATGCATGTCGACGGCTTCCGGTTCGACCTCGCGTCGACGCTGGCCAGGGAGTTCTACGACGTCGACCGGCTGGCCACCTTCTTCGAGCTCGTGCAGCAGGACCCGGTGGTCAGCCAGGTGAAGCTGATCGCCGAGCCCTGGGACATCGGGCCGGGCGGCTACCAGGTGGGTGGCTTCCCGCCGCAGTGGACCGAGTGGAACGGCGCCTACCGCGACACCGTGCGCGACTTCTGGCGTGGCGAGCCGTCGCTGGGCGAGTTCGCCTCTCGGGTGGCCGGCTCTGCCGACCTCTACGAGCACACCGGGCGCCGGCCGGTCGCCAGCATCAACTTCGTGACCGCCCACGACGGTTTCACCCTGCGCGACCTCGTCTCCTACAACGAGAAGCACAACGAGGCGAACGGCGAGGACAACAACGACGGCGAGAGCTTCAACCGCTCGTCCAACCACGGCGCCGAAGGACCCACCGACGATCCGGAGATCCTGGCGCTCCGCTCCCGCGCGCAGCGCAACTTCCTGGCCACGCTGCTGCTCAGCCAGGGCACGCCGATGCTGCTCCACGGCGACGAGCTCGGCCGCACCCAGCAGGGAAACAACAACACCTACGCCCAGGACTCCGAGATCAGCTGGATTCACTGGGACCAGGCGGACGAGCCGCTGATCGAGTTCACGGCGGCCCTGATCGGGCTGCGCCGCCAGCATCCGACGTTCCGGCGCCGCCGGTTCTTCACCGGCCGGACCGTCCGCACCGGTCCTGCAGGGGCGGAGCGGCTCAACGACATCGTCTGGCTGCACCTCGGCGGACGGCCGATGGAGGCCGAGGACTGGGTGGGCGGAGCGCAGGCGATCGGCATGTACCTCAACGGTCACGGCATCGCCGGGGTCGACCTGCGCGGTAACCCCATCACCGACGACCACTTCCTGCTCTACTTCAACGCCGACGGCGAAGGGACGATCACGCTCCCGCCGTCGGAGTACGCCGAGGCGTGGGACATCTGCATCGACACCGCAGGCACCCCCGACACCGTCGAGGAGCTGAAGGCGGGCTCGCAGTTCACGATGAAGGCGAACAGCGCTCTCGTGCTGCGCGAGTACGTCCCGCAGGTCGCCGACCCGGACCACTCGGTGGCGGCGTCCGTGGCCGCGGCGTCGTCGCGGAGCTGATCGTTGCTGGCTGACCGCCAAGTGATCGCAGCCCCGGGCAGCGGTTAGCAGGCAACCCCCACCGCGCCGACCGGGTCCCCGACGGGTTGCTGGCTGACCGCCAAGTGGTCGCAGCCCCGGGCAGCGGTTAGCAGGCAACCCCCACCGCGCCGATCGAGTCTCCGACAGGTTGCTGGCTGACCGCCCACCGGCCGCACCACCACGCCAGCGGTCAGCAGGCAACCTCTGCGTGCTGCTACACCCGTGCGTAGGAGTGCCGTACGACGACTACAGCGAGTTCAGGTCGACGACGTCATTGTCGGCCGGCGCCGTGACGTCGAAGTCCTTGTTGAAGTCGGTGAACTCGAGGTGTCCGGGCTCATTGCCCTCGGTGCGCTCAAGCTTCACCAGGTAGTGCTTGCCGTCGACGAGCACGTAGCCGGTGGCCGTGCCGGTGTCGTCGCTCTGCTCGACCTTGACCACCTCCTGGCCGTCGATCTGTTCGGTGCCGGTGGTCTTGTAGGGGCTGGCGCCCTGGTCGTCCTTGAACAGGTTGTCGAAGAACGCGTCGAGGGCGCAGAACTGCGAGAAGTTCGAGCTGGTGTCGAGGACCCACTTGTCGCCGACCGCCTTGATGATCGCGTCCGCCTGGTCAGGGGCGTTGGCCCGCCAGAACTGCTCGTCGGGCTTGAACCAGTTGGTGCCGTTCTTGGCCACGACCTGTGCCGTGCCGCCGCCCAGCCCGATCGAGCCGGTGCAGTCACCGCTGGAGTCGGCCTGGATGTCGAGGGTGATCTTCGAGCTGCCGGAGGTGATCTCGCCGGAGAACTTGACCTCGTCGAGGGTCTTCATGTCCGCCTTGGCGGCCTCGGCGATCTTGTCACCGGACTGCTCGGCGAACGAGCTGCCGGCTCCGCTGTCGTCCTTGCCACCGCAGCCGGCCGCGAGCACGAGCACCCCGACGATGCCGAGCGCCGCGACGAGGCGGATCCGTGGGGACGTCATGGCGCATCATAGGAGGACCGGGCGGCCAGCACCTGGTCCATGTGCGACTCGGCCCAGGACTTCAACCCCGTGATGACCACCTGCAGCGAGCGGCCCAGCCCGGTCAGCTCGTAGGTCACCGTCACCGGAACCGTCGCAGTGACCGTGCGGGTGACCAGCCCGTCCCGCTCGAGCGTCCGCAGCGTCTGGGTGAGCATCTTCTGGCTGACGCCGGCGATGGTGCGGGCGAGCTGGGAGTACCGCTGCGGCCCGGACTCGAGCGCGGCCAGCACCAGCGTCACCCACTTGTCGGAGATGCGGTCGAGGAGCTGCCGGCTCGGGCACTGGGCCAGGAACGCGTCGTACTCGGCCTTCTCGCTCGCGCGGCGCTGGGCCGCGGTCATGGTGGGCATGGAGGGCCTCCTCGGGTCGGTTACGCACTTTCAGGTGCCTGCTCTCCATCGGGAAGCACCTCGGCTGCTCGCATTGTTCCGGCGGACGAACACCACCACAACTCAGGAGGAACCATGAGCAGCACCTTCCGCGCCGCCGTCGTCATCAAGCCCGGCGAGCCCGACGCGATCGAGTACGTCGACGTGCCCGTCGCGGACCTCGAGGCCGGCCAGGTCCGGGTCGCCGTGGCCGCGGCGACCGTGAACCAGGTCGACCTCGTGGTCCGGAGCGGCTACTTGCACGGCCTCGGGCTGATCCACCAACCGCACCACACCGGCCTCGGCTGGGACTTCTCCGGCACCGTTCTGGAGTCGGCACCCGATGTCGACCTCGCCCCCGGCACCCGGGTCGCCGGCTTGATCGGCGGCTTCGACCGAGACTTCGGCACCTACGCCGAGCAGGTCGTGCTGCCGGCGACCGACGTGGCGTCAGTGCCGGACGGGCTCGACCTGGTCGACGCGGCCACCGTGCCGCTCAACGCCCTGACCGCGGCACAGCTCCTCGACATCCTCGGTGACGGCGAGGGCCGCAGCCTGCTGGTCACCGGAGCCGCAGGTGCCGTTGGCGGGTACGTCGTACCGTTCGCCCTCGAGCGGGGCTGGCGGGTCACCGGCCTGGCCCGCGCGAGCGACGCGGAGTTCATCCGTGGACTCGGCGCGGAGCTCATCACCGAGCCGACCGGCGGCTGGGACGCGGTCGCGGACCCTGCCGTGCTGCAGGAGCAGGCCGTGGCGCTGGTCCGCGACGGCGGCCAGTTCGTCGGCGTCCAGTCGGGCGCTGTTCCCGCCAGCGAGCGCGGGATCGACGTCCGGGCCGTCGGGGTCCAGCCGGACGGCGCCCGCACCGTCGGACTGCTCGAGCGGACCGCTTCCGGCGAGCTCCCGGCCCGGGTGGCCGCTGTACTGCCCCTCGACGACGCCGCCGAAGCCCACCGCGCGGTGGCCAAGGGCGGCGTCCGCGGCCGCTACGTGCTGGTGCCCTGACCCCGGTGCGGGGTAGTCCGTCACCTTGGGTGTGGAAATCGGCTCAGTTCCCGACCAGAAGGTGACGGACTACCCCGATCAGACGGCGGCCGGCTCAGGTTCGCGGGAGGGCTCGGGGGGCCCGGGCTCCTCGCCCTCGCGGAAGCCGTGCTTCTCCCACCAGCGGACCATCGGGCCGGGGGCCCACCAGTTCCAGCGCCCGAGCAGCTTCATGGTGGCGGGCACGAGCATGGCGCGGACGACGGTCGCATCGATGAGCAGCGCGACCAGCATGCCGATGCCGAGCATCTTCATGAACACGATGCCGCTGAGCGCGAACGCCCCGATCACCACCGCGAGCAGCACGGCGGCGCTGGTGATGATCCGCCCGGTCTTCTGTACGCCGGTCGCCACCGCGAGGTCGTTGTCACCGGTGCGGTCCCACTGCTCCCTGATCCGGGAGAGCAGGAACACCTCGTAGTCCATCGACAGGCCGAACAGGATGGCCAGCATCAGGATCGGGTTGGTCGCGTCGAGGAAGCCCTGCGGCGTGAACCCGAGCAGCCCCGAGAGGTGACCCTCGCTGAAGATCCAGGTGATCACGCCGAACGCCGCGCTGATCGAGAGCAGGTTCATCACGATCGCCTTGACCGGCAGCACCAGGGAGCCGAACGCGACGAACAGCAGCACCAGCATCACGAGCGCCACGATCAGCCCCATCCACGGCAGGTGTGCACCGACCGAGTCGATGAGGTCCACGGTGTTCGCGCTCTGCCCGCCGACCAGCACGTCGCCCGAGGCCGGTTTGAGCTCACGGATCTCCTTGACCACGTCCTGGCTGTGCCCGGCCTGGCTGTTGCCGGCCCACGAGACCCGCAGCAGGGTCGCGTCGCCCTCGGTGGCGACCGGCTGCACGTCGGTGACACCGTCGACCTGCGCGACCTGGGCGGCGTACGCCGTCACGTCGGCCTGGGATGCACCCTGGACCAGCAGCGCGGCGGTCGAGGTCTCGGGGCCGAAGTCGGAGAGCTTGTCGGCCGCGACGTGGGACGGGGCGTCCGGCGGAAGCACCCGGTAGTCGACGCTGCCCCACGCCGCGTTGAGGAACGGCGAGGCGAGGAAGAGCAGGAGGGTGACGGTGCCCGCGATGACCAGCCACGGACGGCGCATCACGCCCCGGGCCAGCGCGGCCCAGCGGCCGTGCGCGTCGTCGACGACGACCGGGCGGTGCCGGCGCCAGGGCAGCCGGCCGCCATCGACCCGGCGGCCGAGCAGGCGAAGCGTCGCCGGCAGCACGGTGAGCGCGGCCAGCATCGCGACGAGGACCGCCGCCATGCCGCCGTACCCCATGCTCTTCAGGAACGCCTGGGGGAAGATCAGCAGGCTCGCCATCGCCGCGGTCACGGTGAGGCCGGAGAAGAGCACGGTGCGCCCGGCGGTGGTCATGGTCCGGCGGATCGCGGTCGACGCCGCGTCCGGGTCGTCGACCGGCAGCAGCGCGAGCTCCTCGCGGTAGCGGCTGATCACGAACAGCGCGTAGTCGATGGCCAGGCCGATGCCGAGCAGCGAGATCACGTTGACCGAGAAGACCGAGACCTCGGTGAACGTCGCGATCACGCGGACCAGCGCGAGGGCACCGACCATCGCGAGCAGGCCCACGAGGGCCGGCATCGAGGCGGCGACCAGGCTGCCGAAGATCAGCAGGGCGAGCAGCACCACGATCGGCATCGAGATCGACTCGGCGCGGGCGAGGTCCTCGCTGGTGATCTTGTTGACGTCGTCGAAGACGGCGAACGCACCCGTGAGGTCGGTCTGCAACCCGGTGGAGTCAGGTGCTTCCAGGGAGGGCTTCAGGTCGTCGTAGTTGGACAGGTAGTCGTCCTGGCTCTCGCCCGCGAGCGAGATCAGCACCTGGACGGAGTGGCCGTCCTTGCTCACCAGCCCGGCGTCCGCCGGCGCGGCGTAGTAGGGGATGACGCTCGTCGTCGTCCCGGGCGTGAGGCCGGAGACCACCTGCTCGACGTCTGCCCGGAACTCCGGGTCCGATGCCACGAGGTCGGGGCTGGTGTAGATCGCGACGACGTCGACGTTCTGGTTGCCGAAGGTGTCCCGCTCGGCCTGCAGCTCACGCGCCGACTCCGACTTCTTGTCGTCGAAGCCACCCTGCGAAAGGTGGTCGAAGACGCCGAACCCGTACGCTCCGGCGGCGAAGGCCACGGCGAGGCCGGCCAGCAGCACGGCCAGCGCCCGACGGGCCACGAATGCTCCCCAGCGCTCCATCATGGTGACTCCCAACAACATAAGTGACGCATGTAAAGTTTGTGAACGATGTTCACCGTAAACGGTGTAAACTTCCGGTGTCAACGTCTTTCGAGAGGAACCGATGAGCACCGACGTGCAGGGCAGCGCCACCGAGCCGGCACCGCCGCAGACCCGCCGGGAGCGGCAGCGCGAGGCGACGTACGACGAGATCACCCGCACGTCGCGGGCGCTGCTCGCCGAGGGCGCCGAGCTGTCGCTGCGCGCGGTGGCGAGCCGGATGGGGATGACCGCCCCGGCGCTCTACCGGTACGTCGCCAGCTACCAGGAGCTCGTCGACCTGGTCGCCTTCGAGGTCGACAAGGCCGCCACCGAGCGGTTCGCCGCGGCGGCGGACGAGCTGCCCGAGGACGACTACGCCGGCCGCCTCGTCGTGTCCGCGACCGAGTTCCGGATGTGGGCGCTCGGCAACCCGCGCGAGTTCGGGATGGTCTTCGCCAACCCGGTCGCCGAGGCGGCGTGCACGCGTCGCGAGATGCTGACCCAGGTCGCCTCAGGGCACCTGATGACCGGCCAGATGCGCGCGCTGTGGGAGCACAACCACCATCCGATCCCGACCCTGGACGAGCTGCCCCCCTCGGTCCGCGAGACCGTCGTCGACCCGCTGATCCCGGCGAAGGTGGACGACCTGGCCATGGAGGACCGCGGGCTGGTCTGGCTCTACCAGCAGGGCTGGACGACGCTGTACGGCGTGGTCGCGCTGGAGGTCTTCGGCCACATGGACCCGCGCGTCATCGAGTCCGGTGACATGTTCGTGCACGTCGTCCGGGAGTTCGCACCGAAGCTCGGGCTGGCCGGCGACGTCGACCGGCTCGAGGCGATGATCCGGGAGCGGATCGCCCGGGGTTGAGTCCCAGCGCGGCCGCGGAGGTTTCGAGACGCTTGCTGCGCAAGCTCCTCAACCACCGGTGGTCGAGGAGGTCGCTCTGCGACCGTCTCGAAACCCGATCAGCCCAGCACGCCGTAGTTCGGCAGCCGGAAGGCACGCTCGTAGCCGCCGCCGACGAAGTCGGTGTCGTTGTTGCCGACGTTCGCGATGAGCGTGTAGCCGTCGTCGATGAAGGAGCCGCGGCAACGCTGCTTGCCCACCGGCAGCGTCTCGCCCTTGTTGCGCAGGCACAGCTGGGCCACCGGGAAGCCTGCCCGGGTGAGCTGCTGGACCGTGCGCTGCTGCTGGTCGGCCGACCGGCCGGAGTTGAACACCACGTCCACGCCCAGCCGGTCGAGCAGCTTCGAGAACCGCAGCATCTGCGGGATGGCGCCCCCGCCGTCGTAGTAGGTGGCGATGACGGTGTTGTCGATGTCGAAGTTGACCGCCAGCCTCTCGTCAGAGGTCTTGGCGGCCACCTGCTGCCGCACGTAGCCGCGCGACCCTTTCATGGCCGCCTTGACGTCGGCCAGCCACTGGGTGCGGGTCGGCACCTGCTTCTTCGCCGTGGCCACCTTCGACGCGCTGTGCTCCGCGCCGGATGCCGGGGTCGAGGCCCCAGCAGGGGCCGCGCCGGGCGCGAGCGCCAGCACCAGGGCAGTGACAAGTCCGGGCAGCCACGACATGCGGCCACGGTAACCGCGGAGCCCGCGGCGGGCCGATTCTTCGGACCGGCTCGTCGCTCAGCCGAGCAGCTCGTCCACCCACGCCGGCACCAGCTGGCCGGCCGGGCCGTGCCGGGACTCTGCGAAGAAGTGCGTGCCCTCGCTCGGGACCAGGTTGAGCTCGAGCGTGCGGGCGCCGTACGCCGAAGCGGCCTGGACGAACCCGGCCGCCGGGTACACCGCTCCCGAGGTGCCGATCGAGACGAACAGGTCGGCGTGCTCGAGGGCGGTGAAGATCCGGTCCATCTCGTAGGGGATCTCGCCGAACCAGACCACGTCCGGGCGCAGCTCCATCTCGTGGCACGAGGGACACGGCGGGAAGTCGCCCAGGTCGCCCTCCCACTCGACCCGGGTGCCGCACGCTCGGCACAGCGCGGAGCGGAGGGCTCCATGCATGTGCAGCACCCGGGTGGAGCCGGCTCGCTCGTGCAGGTCGTCGATGTTCTGGGTGACGACGAGCAGGTCGTCGCCGACCGCCGCCTCGAGGCGAGCCAGCGCGAGGTGGGCGGCGTTGGGCTCGACACCCGTGAGCGCCGCCCGTCGCGTGTCGTAGAACTGGTGGACGACCGACGGCTGGCGCTCGTACGCCTCCGGGGTGGCGACGTCCTCGACCCGATGGCCCTCCCAGAGCCCGTCGGCGTCGCGGAAGGTCGGCACGCCGCTCTCGGCGGAGATCCCGGCACCGGTGAGGACGACGATGTGCACGCTCTACATCCCGCCCTGGTAGTAGTCGATGATGTCGGCGCCGGTGATCGGCTCCTCTGTCCGGCGGCCGAGGAAGTAGACGCTGCTGGCCGCGTCGACCGAGTGCTTCTGGTCGAGGAACCGGTCACTCCAGCTCAACCAGAAGAACGCCAGCGACACGATCCGGCCGAGCCGCACCGAGCGGGTCAGGGCGCGGACGAAGTGGTCGGCCGACCAGCGCAGCGCCGTACCCGCCCCGGCCACGGTGCCGGAGTCGATCCGCTCGAACCCGCGGAACAGGAAGCGGTGGCCGCTGTCGGTGAAGCGGGTGAAGTCGTAGGCGCCCTCGTGCACCTGCTGGAGGAAGGGCGTGTCGGCGTAGACGATGCCGCCGGGCCGGAGCACCCGCTCGATCTCGTTCGCCACCACGGTCGGCTCCAGCACGTGCTCGAGCACCGCCTGTACGACGACGCCGTCGAGGCTCCCGTCGGCCAGTGGGATCGAGTGGCCGTCACCGACGAACTGGGTGACCGGGCTGGCGTAGACGTCGAAGGCGATCAGGTCGACGGTCGGGTCGGCGTACAGGTCCTCCAGGCCGTCACCCACCGTGCCTCCGCCGACCACGAGCACCCGTGGCCTGCGGCCCACGGCGTCGGCCCGGAGGAGCTGCAGCATCCGCGCGAGGTTGCGCGGCGCCGTCGTGTTGGCGGGGTGCAGCAGCCGACGCAGCAGCCCCGCGAACCGCGACCGCTCGACCTCGCTCGCGCCGGCCACGGAGCGGAGCCGGTCGGCGTCGAGGACACTGTGCTCGAAGTCCACGAGCGCGGGCACCCCGGCCACCACCGGGAACGCCTCGACGGCATACACGCAGCCGGCCCCCGCGCAGTGCCACTCGCCGCGCTCCGGCCGCACCGGGCTCCCGCAGCGTGGGCAGATCAGCAGGTCCTGGTCGACCAGCGCGTCGAGGGCGAGCACGATGCGAAGCCTAGGACCGCGCAGGGCGCCCTCCTCGACCACTCACCCTTCGGTGCGCAGCCGGTCCACCGTCACGACGTAGCCGGACCCCTGGTCGTACGGCGCGCGGTCCCACGTCGCGAACCGGGCCAGGGGTTCCAGCCCCGCCGCGACGTACGCCGCGTCGACATCCTCGAGCGGGGTGACGGGGCAGCCTCGGGGCAGGTGGTCCGCGTCGAGGCCGAAGCCGCAGACCAGGAGCCCGCCCTCGTCGAGCTGAGCAGCCAGACGAGCGGCCGCGGCACCGAGGGTGTCCGGCTCGAGCAGCGGGACGGTGTTGCCGGCCACGAGGACCACGTCGAAGACCTGGCCCGTGTCGAGCCCCGCCAGGTCGCCGACCCGCCAGTCCAGCCCGGGCGCCTGGTCGCGGGCCTCGCGCAGCATGCTCACGTCGAGGTCGACACCGACCACGGCGTACCCCAGCTCGGCCAGCCGGATCGCCACCCTTCCGGTGCCGCAGCCGGCGTCGAGCACTCGCGCCGGCGGCTCGACCAGCCCAGCCACGAACGTCGCCTCGCCGTGCACGTCGTCGCCCTGCGCCGCCATCGCCCGGAACCGCTCGGCGTACCTCTGGGCGTAGTCGGCTCCGGCGGTGTCGCGGGCGATCTGCTGCCAGCGGGTCATCGGCCGTCGATCACCGCCACCGGCCCGTCGGGGAGGAGGGTCCACCCGACGGCCGAAGGGCGGTCGTCACACCTTCGGCTTCCTCAGCTCGCCTCCGTGCACCACGATCGCCCAGATGACGACGATGTCGAGCACGATGATCAGGATCGACCAGACCGGGTAGGCCGGCAGGAACGTGACGCTGGCCAGCGCGCTGACGAACGCGACCACCACACCGACGGCTCGCGCCCACGTCTGCCCCACCAGCAGGCAGAACGCGGTCAGGATGGCGAACGCACCCCACACCACGTGCACCCAGCCCCAGGCCGTGTAGCTGATGTCGATGATCAGCCCGTGCCGCCCTACGACGTACACGTCGTCACGGAACAGCGCGACCAGCCCCTGGATGACGTGGAAGGAGCCGAGCAGGACCATCATCATGCCTGCGAAGCTCACCCAGGCCGCCCCTGCGGACTGCCGCACGATGTACTCGTACTCGGGCGAGCCCGCCATCGGGTAGGGGCTGAGGCGCGCGACCTCTTCCTTGGTCCTCGGATTCAGCTGGTGACTGCCCATCGCGGCCTCCCGGTCGGGGGTTAGGTGGATCTCTCCGGCACCCTCCCCCCGTTGCTCGGCCCCCCGCGTCACCCGAGAAGGATGATTCCGGAGCTCGGGACCAGGTCCGCCGCCACGGCCAGGTTCACTGCACCGGCCGCCTCGAGACGTGGTCGACACTACGGAGGGCCATCCGGCCGACAGGTGGACGAGGAGCGACGCCATGGACGATGAACCGGCACCGGAGAAGGTCGACGCGGTCAGGGGCGAGCCGCGGTGGCCGATGGCCGTCGCGGTGATCGCTGCCTCGGGCCTCACGATGCTGCGCCCCGCTGAGCTGCGCGTGCTGCCGGCCTGGGTCCTTCCGATCGTCGAGGTCCTCCTCCTGGTCGTGCTCGTCGCGCGCGACCCGGGCCGGATCGACCGGCGCTCGCGGAACCTCCGCTACGTCTCCATCGTCGTGGTCGCACTCCTGGTGGTGGACGCGCTCGTGGCGACCGGGCACCTGATCACGGTGCTGGTCCGGGGTGGTCATGCGACCGACTCCGCGGAGTCACTGCTCGTGGCGGGAGCCGTCGTGTGGGTCTCGAACATCGTGGCGTTCTCGCTGCTCTACTGGGAGCTGGACAGCGGGGGTGCCGCAGCCCGGGCGCACGGGTCGACCGCCACCCCCGATCTGGCCTTCGCGCAGCAGCTCAACCCGGAGCTGGCACCGGCCGGCTGGCGGCCACAGTTCCACGACTACCTCTACCTCGGGCTCACGTCGTCCACCGCGTTCAGCCCCACCGACGTGATGCCGCTGGCGGGGTGGGCGAAGCTCGCGATGGCCGTGCAGTCCCTGATCTCGCTGAGCGTGCTCGGGCTGGTCATCGCGCGCGCCGTCAACGTGCTGGCCTGAGCGCTCCCCGTCGCTTGCTGCAGGTGGTGCCCAGACGGGAGGATCCGGGCATGACGCTCGAGGCGGCGGTTCCGTCGGCCTTCGTGATGATCGCCGGTTCGGGCTCATGACGTCCTGCTCAGCGGCGAGCGCCTGCAGCCCGGTCGACGGGTGAATCCCCGTGCTCTTCCGGCTGTCCACTCCTGCGCTCGCTCTCGGCCTGTTCGCAGTGATCGGCGGGTCCGCCGTCTGCGGCTTGCTCATCGGCCGGTCGCGACGAGCCCTCCACCACGGGCTCAAGGAGTCCTCGGGCGTGCTCCAAGGGGTGCTGCTCGGTTTCATGGGCCTGGTCCTGGCGTTCGCCATGTCGCTCGCCGTCGGCCGGCACGAGGCTCGCCGGGCTGCCGTGGTGGACGACGCCAACAGCATCGGGACGACCTACCTTCGCGCCCAGACGCTGGCCGAGCCCGTGCGCAGCAGCTCCCTCGCCTTGCTGGTCGACTACACCGACGTCGAGCAGCGGCTCACCCTCGAGGAGCCCGGCAGCGCTGGCGAAGACCGGACGATCGCCGACGGCGCGGACCTGCAACGCCAGCTCTGGGCCCTCGCCGCACAGGCGGTCAGGGAGCAGCCGACGGCAACCGCACCGAGGCTCTACGAGGAGAGCCTCAACGACATGATCGACGAGCAGACCGTGCGGACGGCGGGACTCGGCAACCGCGTCCCCACCGAGGTGCTGCTGCTCGAGATCCTGGGTTCGGCCCTGGCCATGTTCCTCCTCGGGCTGCACGTGGGCCTTCTCGGCCGCGGGTTCGTCCCGATCCTGCTGGCGGCCGGTCTCGTCACGATGTTGCTGTTCGTCACCTTCGACCTCGATCGCCCGACTCGCGGTCTCATCAAGATCCCGGACGGGCCCCTGGTCGCACTGCGCGAATCCATGGATGCGCCGCCTGCTGCAGGCCCCGGCTAGGCCACCCGAGCGATCCCGCCGATCAGTAGTACCAGCGGGAGACGACCCGCGGCCTCGTACCCCTTCCGCGGAACCGTCCGACCACCTATGGTGACGCGCATCACTGACACCTCTCAGTGATACGCGTGCGCGCCAATGGGTGAAGAGCGGCGATCGTGCGAGAGGTGTGCCCAGGGAGCCGGTCAGCACACAAGGGAGGGACGGCCGCGTGAGCGGCCGCAGTCAAGCGCACGAACTTCATCAGAAGGGAACCCATCACATGCATCTTCGACACAGGAGGACGGTGGCTGCGCTCGCCGCACTGTCCGTGACGACACCGGCGCTGCTGGCGCTCTCCGTCTCGCCGGCCTCGGCCGGTACCGGCGGCGGGGCGCTGCTGTGCAAGACCACCACGCTGGCGCCGCCGCCGCAGGACGCGCCGTTCGTCGTCCACGTCACGGCCAACCCGACCGGACCCAAGGCGCCGAACGGCGCCACCATCCCGGTCAACGGTGCGACCGTCGCCCTCACGCTGCCGAGCGCCGTGACCGGAAACCTGAAGGCCCAGGCGGGCGCGGGCACGATCGGTCTCAACCAGGGAATCGTCAAGCTCGACGCGACCCACGCATCCGGGGCGCTGCAGGTCACCAACCTGTCCGCGCCGGCACAGACCATCAACAACTACAACGCGGTCGGCGGGCCGGGCGGCACGCCGACAGCCGACCCGATCACGTTCACGATCACCGGCGTCAACTTCGGCACCCTCACGACGAACGGCGCCAACGGCCAGTCGGTGGACATCTCGCTGGCAGGCAACTCCTCCGGCGACGGCTTCATCTTTGCTCTCGGTGGCGGGGCCCTCATCCCGACGCTCGGCTTCGGCTCGCTGAACAGCGGTCTGGGCGGCCCGGGCGGTGGCGGGATCTGCGCCAACGACACCGCCGGCGCCAACGGCACCTCGTGGGCACCGGCGGTCGCCTCGGTGCAGCTGGCCCAGCAGTCCTTCACCAACTCCGCCAAGCCGAAGGTCGCCGGCACGGCGAAGGTCGGCAAGACCCTGACCTGCAAGCCGGGTACCTGGTCGCCCTCCCCCACCACGACCGCCTTCAAGTGGCTGCGTGATGGCAAGGCCATCAAGAAGGCCACGAAGTCGAAGTACAAGATCGTGAAAGCAGACGCGAAGCACAAGCTGAGCTGCAGTGTCACGGTCTCCGGCCCCGGTTACACCGCCGCGACGGCGACGTCCGGCAAGACCAAGAAGGTGCCGACGCCTTAGCAGCACCAGCGGCCGAACCACCCGAGCCAGGGAAAGGCCCGTCCAGCGCCCGCGCTGGACGGGCCTTCTCGCGCGGGGTGCCGCCGGTCCAGCGGCAGCGAGTTGTCACCAATTTCAGGTCTTGCGCCACATCCCCGGTTGGCTCCATAGTGACGCGCGTCACTGACACGTCTCAGTGATGCGTGAGAGCCGGGCGGGAGGGCCGGGCGATCGCGCGAAGGAGTGCCCGCAGGGAGGTGAGGCCCCGGACAGGGAGGGACGGCCGCGCGAGGTCTGTCAACGGGGGGCGGTCGCTGTCAAGCGAAGCAACTTCTTCAGAGAGGCAACACAGCTCATGCATCTTCGAAACAAGAGGACACTCGCGGCCATCGCCGCGCTGTCCACGGCAAGCCTGGCGCTCATGGCGGTCTCGGCGTCGTCTGCGGACGCGCTCGGCGGCGGCGCCCCGGTGACGATCACAAGCAGCAATGCCGCGAGCCCGGTGATCGCCGTCCCCGGCACTGACAGCACGTACCTGATCAAGAACGCCGCCGTCGGGGACGTTCTGACGTTCACGCCGACGGGCGCGCTGCCGACGACGTTCTCCGCGATCGCGCAGGCGAACACTGCGGCCGGCGCGGCCAGCGTCGCGGCGGCCAACGGGGCGCAGGCCTTCGCCAACATCGGCGGTGCCAGTCTCATCTCGGGCGCTCCCGGCACCACCCCGAGGCCCCTCACCCTGGCGAGCTACTCGCTGGCCGGCGGGCTGGCCCCGTACAGCGTGCCCCTCGCCCAGAGCGCCGTGGACGCCGGCCTTGCTGCGGTCGCGGCCTGGGCCGATGCGGGCACGCAGGCCCAGTTCGCGGTGGCCCAGATCCAGTTCGGCAACCAGAACCCGAGCGTCACCCCGACGCTGACGGCGAGCAATGCCCCCGCCGGCGGCACGGTGACCCTGGGTGGCCAGCACTTCTGGGGCAGCCCGATCAACGGTGACGGCACCGCCGCCGCCACGACTGCGGGCATCCCGGCCCCGACCATCCTGCTCGACGGTGCGCCGGCGACGGGTTCGGCGTCGATCACCGCGGCCGATGTCAACCCCGGCACCGGCGCCCTCACCGTGGGTGGCGTCGTCAGCGGTAGCGTCACGCTGCCGAACAACATCGCACCCGGCCCGCACCAGATCAGGGTGATCGAGCCGAACACCACGCCCTATGACGGCAACGGTCCGTCAAACTCGGTCATGGCGTCGGCGAACTTCACCGTCGCCGCCCCGACCGCGAGCGCCGCACCTTCCACCGCGCAGGACGGCACCGTGGTCACGATCACCGGCGACAACTTCGCGCCGAACCTCAGTGCGAGCCTTGCCTTCACCAGCGGCACGGACACCGGCTCGGCCACGGTCAACGCAGCCGGTCACCTGACCGGCACGATCACCGTGAACACGGCGAACGAGGCTCTTGGCTCGAACGCCGTGATCGTGACGCAGTCCGGCTCCGGTCTGACGGCCACCGCGGCGCTGAACATCTCGGCGATCCAGTCGCTGCACCAGACCATCAGCACGCAGGTCAGCCCCGGCGACGGACTGGGCGACACGCAGAGCGGCACGACGGTCAACATGGGCAACACCGTCCTGAACGGGCACGTCCAGACCAGGACGGGTCTCCTGAACACCGTGACCGTCCAGGACACACGTGGCACCAACGTCGGCTGGGTCCTCAACGGCCAGCTCGCGGGTGACTTCGTCAACGCCACACCGGGCCACGAGAACCACAACACGAACGGCGGCGTCGCCGACCCGCACAACAACATCCCGGCGAGCAACCTGTCGTGGGTCCCGAGTGTGTCGCTGGCCGTCCCGACCGACGGTCTGCTCGGTGACGTGGGCCCAGGTCCCGCGGCTGCGCTGTCGAAGACGACGGCGAAGACCCTCGCCATTGCACCCGATGGCGGCGGTGGCGGCACCTGGCAGGCGGACGCTGCGCTCAGCCTGATCGTGCCGTCGTACGTGAACAACGGCACGTACAGCGCCGTGCTCGACCTCGTCCTGGGCTGAGCCCTCGCGAGAGCGCGACAAGCACCACCCTGAGGGGGCGGCGGATGACACCGCCGCCCTCTCGGGCAAACCCTTTTCCGAGCAAGACACAAGCAAGACAAGCGAGGGATGCACGTGACGGGGTCTTTGAGAGGGTCGTTCGCACGGCTCGCGATGTTGGCGGTCGGCCTCTTGGTGGTCTGCGGCGTCGCACTGCCCGGCGTCGCACTGCGAGGCGCCGCACTGCGAGGCGCCGCACTGTCCGACGCCGCACTGCCCGGCGCGGCGACCCCGGCGACGGCCCACTGCCCCAAACCGCACGTCACCTACTCCGAGGCCCAGGGCGAGACCACCCAGTTCGGCTGGTTGCTCGCGCCGGGATCGAACGGCACCGACCAGCGCGGCGCGCTGCAGTACAACGTCGTCGGCGGCCAGGTGATCTGCGACTCGCTGGCGCTGTCCAACTCCTCCGCGCACGCGATCACCGTGCAGCTCTACCCCGCCGACGCCTACAACATCGCCGACGGGGGAGCCTTCGCGTTCACGGCGTTCAAGGACAAGCCCACGGGTGTCGGCACCTGGATCACGCTCCCGGTCACGAGGGTCAAGGTCCCTGCCGGAAAGGCGGCTGACATCCCCATCGTCGTGCGGGTGCCGTCGAACGTGACTCCCGGCGACATGGCGGGCGGCGTCGTCGCACGGGACACCAAGGTGCGTCAAGGAGAGAGCGTCGGAAACGTCAACGTCGGCGTGCGCGCGGGCGTGGGGGTGCGCCTCTACGCCCAGGTGGCTGGTCTGCTTCACCCCAAGCTGTCGTTGACGAAGCTCAGCCTCCACCTGGAGGGCGGGTTCAAGGGCTCGATCCACGCCGGCTCCGCGACCGTGAGCTACCAGGTGGCCAACTCGGGGAACGTCCGACTGACGCCGCAGTCGACCGGCACACTCAGGACGCGCACCAGGTCGTTCCCCCTGAAGACGCACCAGTTCGCCGATCTGCTGCCGGGCAGCAAGCCGCAGGTCGTCACCGAGATGGTCAAGGGACTCGGCTGGGGCAGCCTGATCGGTCGCGTGCACGCCAAGGTCACGGTCAGCGCCCCCGGGGCACGTCCGGTCACCAAGGAGGTCACCGCGTGGCGGACGCCGTGGCTGACCCTCATCGGGGCTGGCGGCGTGATCGCACTGATGGCCGGGGCCGGGGCGATCGGGCTTCGGCGACGGACGCCGACTGGCCTCGAGCCCGCCGCCGAGGAGCCGGAACGGGTCACCGTCTGACCCAGCACGACCGATCCGGCGCGGTCAGACCGAGCCGCGCCGGATAAGCGTCGCCCCGGGGGCAGGAACCTCCTCGGGCGCCGGAAGCTGGTTGATCCGCCGGGTCACGACGTCGACCAGAGCCTCCGCCAGGCGCTCGGTATCGCTGGCGACCGTGGTCAGGGCCGGCTCGGTCACCGCCGACAGCACCTGGTCCCCGGCCCCGATGACCGCGAGCTGGTCCGGCACCGCGAGCCCGGCCTGCCGGGCACCAGCCAGGACGAGTCCCGCGATGTGGTCGTTGATCGCGCAGATGGCGGTGTAGCCGTCGGAGACGAGGGCCTGCAGCTGAGCGGCCACCGCCTCGGGATCCTCCGGAAACACGAGATGTGGCGGCTGCTCGATGCCGAGCGAGGCAGCCACCTCGGGCAGCAACAGCTGCCGGGAGGCGGTGGTCAGCCGGTGCGCGGAGTCGAGGGAGGCGAACGCGATGCGCTCGTGGCCCGCATCGAGGAGGGTCTGCAGCTGCAGAGCGACGACCACCCGCTCGCTGTCCATGGCGATGGCCTGGATGTCGTCGCCGCCGCCGTACAGCGGCAGCACCAACGGCACACCGGCGGCCCGCATCGCGCGCACCTGTTCCGGCTCGACCGTGATGCACAGGACCGCCGCGGGAACGATGCTGCGCCAGATGTCGTCGATCCGCTCGCGGCCGAAGCGTCCGGTGTGGGCAAGGAGCGTGAACCCCTCCTGGGCGAATCGTCGCGACATCTGGCTGAGCACCCGCCGACCCCAGTCCGCGAGGGTCACCTCGGCCGGGAAGACGAACAGGATGACGTCGCTGCGGCCGCGGACCAGGGCGCGTGCCGCCGCCGACGGGCTGTAGCTCAGCCGCTCCGCGGCCTCGAGCACCCGGCGCTGGGTGGCATCCGGGATCTGCTGGTGAGGGGTCTTGTTGAGGACGTAGCTCACCGTGGTCCGCGACACGCCGGCCGCGCGCGCGACGTCTGCTGCGGTGGCTCGCTTCATGGGACTCCTTCAACCTGCCTGACTACTCGTTCTGCGGCGGTCACATCTTCCCACCCTCTGGCGGCCGCTCAGTAGTACCAGGGGAACGTGACCGCAGGGCTCTGGCTGCTACTGGCCATCGTTGGTCCTCGCTGGACATGTGGACTTGACCTGCGCAAACGCACCCTTGTCGTCGCTGGGCGCAGTTGGCTGTTCCTGGTCTCGGCCGGACCTTTTGCGGACTATTTGCGGACTGGCGATGTCAGCCGCACCGATCAGCGTACTGTCCGACGCATCGACCCAGGCCTGCTTGGCCCGACAGGTCGGCGGGAGACGGCTCGATAGCGGCGCGGACGTCCTCCGCATGCTGCACACCGCCCAGATCGACGCGTGGCGTCAGTCGGTGTTGGGGTGGTCCGCCGAGACGTAAAGAACAGTTCGCCCGCAATGCGGCGCATCAACTTCCGCTGATCTGGGGTGTGAGTTTCTTGGTGGTGCTTCAGCGTGGTGTGCTGCGGTTCGGGACGACCAGACCGTGTTCGTAGGCGTAGACGACCGCCTGGGTCCGGTCTCGGAGTGCGAGTTTGGCGAGGATCCGGGTGACGTGGGTTTTCACGGTGGATTCTTCGATGACTAGCTCGTGGGCGATCTGGCTGTTGGATTGGCCGGCGGCTATCTGCCGAAGGACGTCCAGCTCTCGGCCTGTGAGGTGGGTGGCCTCGGGTGGGAGGCTCGCGCTGGCGGAGGGGGTCCGAACGAACTCCTGGACCAGTCGGCGGGTGACCGAGGGTGCCAGGAGCGCCTCTCCGGCGTGCACGACGCGGATTGCATCGATCAGCGCTGGGGCGCGTACATCCTTGAGCAGGAAGCCGCTGGCGCCTGCGCGGAGGGCTTCGAAGATCCACTCGTTCCGGTCGAATGTAGTCAGCACGATGATCCTGGGTTGGGACGTGGTTCCCCCGGAGCGGTCCAGGATGCGCCGGGTGGCGGTCAGGCCGTCGACTCGAGGCATCCGGATGTCCATCAGGACGACGTCTGGGCGATGCCGACGTACCAGCTCGATGGCCTCTTCGCCGTCGCACGCCTCGGCTACGACGCGGAGGTCCGACTCGCGTTCGATCAGGGCTCGGAAGCCGTCACGAACCAGGGACTGGTCGTCGGCAACCAAGACCCGGATGCCTGTCACTGGGCCGCTCCCGGCTGCGGGGCGAGTGGCAGCTCGGCGACGACCTCGAACCTCCGGCCCTCGATGACACCCGCGGTGCACCAGCCCCCGTAGGTCGAGGCGCGTTCTCGCATCCCGACCAGCCCATGGCCTTCGTCGGACGGGACCACCTGATCGCGGGTGAGCGTGTTTCGGACCTGGATGCCGATCAGGTCTCGCGCGGCCACCACGCAAACGTCGAGGACTGCACCTGGGGCGTGCTTGAGGACGTTGGTGATCGACTCCTGGACGATGCGGTAGGCCGCCAGCCCGATGCCGGGCGGTACCGACGGCGCTGGGTCGGTCAGTTGCGCGGTGACGTCGCAGCCGGACGCGCGGGCTCGTTCGACGAGGCTCGCCAGGTCGCTGAGGGACCAGAGCTCCGGCTCGACACCCTGGTCGTCCTCGGCGTCAACCTGCAACAGGCCGAGCATCCGGCGCATGTCGCCCAGCGCCTCGCGCGCGGTCTCCTCCACTGCCTCGAGGCGGCGTTCAAGCAGCACGTCACCCGGCGTGAGGTCCGAGGCCGCTCCGCGCGCGGCCTGGGTCTGTATCACCACCACCGAGAGCCCGTGGCTGACGACGTCGTGCAACTCACGAGCGATCCTGGCTCGCTCGTCGCTCAGGGCCCGCCGCGTCCGTTCACGGTGCTCCACCGCGGCGGCCTCAGCGGTGTCATGCGCCTCGCTCAACAGCCGTCCTCGACGAGTCACCTGCCAGCCCGCGACCATGAACCCGCCCGCGATCGTCGCGGACAGCGCGAAGTCGGGCAACCCGCCACTGGTGGGGAGCCCGAAGGTCGCGTATGCCAGGTAGCTCATGCCGACGACCGCGGCCACCGCCAGGTCGCGGCCCCGGTTGACCGCACCCGCGAGCGCGAAGGTCAGCAATGAGGCGATGAACTGGGGCAGGTCAGACGACGGGACCAGCGCCAGGCTCACCGCTTGCAGACCGAACGAGGCGACCGTCACCGCGAGCGGCTGCCGCTTCCGAGCCAAGAAGACCAGCATCGACAATGCCGAGCACACCGCCACCGTGCCCCGAGACTCCTCGCCGCCGAGCAGCACCGAGCCCGCCACGATCCCCGCCAGGCCCACCAGGCCGACGTCGAGGAGGCGACCAGCTCGCAACGCTCTCACAGGCCGGCACCTTAGCCCCGGACGTGCCGGGCCACGTCCACCTTTCGATGGATCAGTGCTCACCAAGACCCACCCACGGGAGGACGGCACCCAGCCGACCTCAGCCCTAGCGTGCCACCGTCCGACCCGCCAACCATCAGGAGAAGCTATGAGCGCCCGCCATCACCTCACTACCAAGACCCGAACAGTGGCACTGACAGCGGCAGCCATCGCAGCGATTGGAGCCGGCACAGCGCTGACGACCGCAGGCTCCGCGTCAGCGCACAGCCACCCCACCTCCATCCACCTGGTCGCAGGCACGGGAAAGGTCGCCTTCGAAGACCTCGGCGTCTCCGGCCCGAGCCTCGGCGACACCGTGGTCCTCAACCAACCCCTCACCCGCCACGGCAAGCCCGTCGGACGCGTCCACGACGTCGGCGTCGAGGTGGACGTCTCCCGTCAGCTCTTCCAGGCCACCGGCACCCTGACCCTCCATGGCGGTACCGTCGAGTTCGCCGGCCTGGTCTCTCAGACACCACACTTCGTGCTCGCCGTCACCGGCGGAACCGGGCGCTACCAGGGCGCCTCAGGTCATCTCACCTTCGACTTCCCACACAACCGCCAGCTCATCACCCTCACCCTCCATCCATGACCCCGTCCAACCCAGCGCCAGCAACAGCCGTGGGGCGGTGGCGCACCGGCCACCGCCCCGTCCCTTCACAAGAGGAGCCTTCTGCACCCGAAGGCGGCAGGACAAGACAACCGTTCATTCCATGAGTCATGCCGCCGCGAGAGCGGCGAGCTCCCACGTCTCGGTCCAGCTTGGCGGACAGAGCGGCCACATGAAGCTCAACAGGGGAGACATCGACGGCCGTCCGCTCGGCGATCTCGGCATTGCTCAGCCCTTCGGAGATGAGCAGCAGCAGATCCCGGTCGCGCTGGCTCAGGCGCACAGTCCTGGCGGACGGTCGGCCACCCATCAGCGGCAGGAGGCGAGTGAGGAGCTGCGGCGAGATCACGGCCTCACCCCTGTGAGCAGCCCGCACTGCCGAACAGAGCGCCGGCAGGCTCTTCGACTGCTCGAAGAACCCGCAGGCGCCGGCCTCGATCGCGCGAACCAACACCTCGTCCGCGGTCCCAGCTGTCAGCATCACGAACCTCGCCCCGGGCTGGGCCGCCTGGAGCTCTGACACGGCAGCCACCGCGTCACCATCAGGCAGCCGGTCCAACAACGCCTTCAACTACAGGCTGCTTGACACACAGAGGCGCTCTCTTGAGCCTCTTCCGACTCTGCGATGCCCGGCCCGCGCATGCCATGTGAGAGCCACACGGGACCCGTAGGCAGTCCAGGCCGCCATGCACCCCGGGTTGCAGCTCGCACGGGCAGGGTCAGCCGGCTTGGTCGACGTACGCCACGACTCGGTTCAGCAACGAGGTTGCCTGCAGCAGTGCCACTGGCGGCGGGGCGGGGTTGTCGGCCAGCTCGTAGAGCAGCGGCGCCCCCTCGGGGTGGCCGAGCTGCTGAGCGGCCTGGGCGCAGGCGCGCGCGGCGTCGCGTACGGCGCCCGGCTCGACGGTCCAGATCGCCTCGAACAGCCGCAGCCGGTCGGGGACCGTCGACTGTCCCGGCAGCTCCCACGCGGTCAGCATCGACGGGTAGTCCCGGGCGTCGCAGACGACCACCCACTCACGCCGCATCGGCGCGTCCTCGGGCAGGTCCACCATCGTCGTGCGGTCGACCGGGTCGGGCTCCTGGGAGAACGCCGCGAACACCATCGTGGACCTGGCGATCCGGGCCAGCTCGGTCCAGCGCTCCTCGGAGGCGCGGTAGTAGCGCTCCTGCTGGAAGCCGCCGAAGATCATCGGCTGCTCCGCCCGTGAGCAGCACTCGTCCTCGATCGCCCACGAGACCGCGAGGAGCGTGGACTTCTTCAGCCGCTGCGGTTGGAGGTTCGGGTGCAGGCGGCGCATCGTGGCGTACACCGACGGTGCACCCGGGGGGGTGCCGGCGGAGTCCGCGAGCGCGACGCCGGCGATGGCCACCTCGAGCCGCATGCCGCTGTCGCGGCGCCGGAGCACCTGGGTGACGAGCTCGACGTCGTGCTCGTCGTAGCGGCGGTGCCCGCTGTCGCGGCGTCTCGGTCGCGGGAAGCCGTGTCGGGACTCCCACACCCGCAGCGTTGCCGGCGCCACGCCCGTGCGCTGGGCCAGGTCGCCGATGGTCAGGGTGCTCGTCTCGCCCGGGGGCTTGCGGAGAGAGGGGGTCAGGGTTCACTATGTGATCGTAAACCTAAACAAGCCGTTTAAGAAAGTGTCTAATTTTCGGGCGGCCTACTTCTACCCGAGGAGAACCATCATGAGCAGTGACATCAGCACCGAGCAGGTCCTCGACTGGACCGACCTGGGCCGCGAGATGTGGTCCTTTCTGACCGGTCGCGAGGCCGCGATCAACTACTCCTTCATCGACATGGCCGTCGAGGTGCCGCGCGACACCGGACCCGAGGCCCCGCGCGCCACCTGGAAGCTGAACGGCACCCTGCAGATCACCACGAAGGACAACCTCGAGGGCGGCTCCTGAGCCATGCCCACCGATCTCACGGTCGACGCCGACCTGGAGTTCACCCTGGACCTCCCCGGCGCCCGGACCGTCCGCGGCTCGTTGGCGGGCTCGGGCAAACACCTCCAGCTGCGGGTCAGCGACCCGTTCCTGTTCGCGGGGAGGTCCGACGCGTCGACCGTGCGGGGCATCGCGGACGGGCTCGCCCGTCACGGTGTCTCTTTGACCGTCGTGGCCCCGGCGGGTCCGCTGGTCACCCTGGGGGTGCCGCGGACCTCGTGGCTGCAGCGCCGGGTGACCGGGTCACGTCACATCCGGGTGGAGCGGGGAGCAGGGCTGTGGTCGCTGGTCCGGGGCCGCGCGCAGGCCCCGGCCGGCGGAGCCCTGCCAGCGGCCGAGCTGGCGCCCCCGGCCACGCCGTTCCCCCTCGCCCCGACGTTCCGCAGACGCACACGGCCGCCGGTCACCACGACGCATGATCCCCGACGCGGGGGGGACCCACGGCTGATCATGGCTCCCGCGGCGCATCCGTTGCCGGGCGACCGACAGGAGGTGTTCCGGTTGCGTGGCGAGGTCACGACGATCGGCTCCGACGCCGCCTGCGACATCCGGCTGGCCGGGCTGGACCCGTTCGAGGCCGAGGTGCGACACGACGCCGCCGACGAGTTCGTCGTGGTCCGGCTCGGTCGTCCGGGCAACACCCGGGTCAACGGAGCACGGGTCGACACGGCACTCCTGCGCACCGCCTCCCGGCTCGAGATCGGCCGTTGGACCATGTCGTTCTACCGTGAGGAGTACGCCGACCACGGCCGCCCCCATGGCGGTCGCATCGGCGGCGAGCTCGGCCACCAGCGTCGGCAACCCGCGCGGCCCCTGCCACCTCCGTACCTCGAGGAGCACCAGTGACCTCGCCTCAACCCGTCCTGGTCGCGGGGTCTTCTGGCTTCGTCGGCCGACGCCTCTGCACTGCCCTGATCGAGGCCGGACACGGCGTACGCGCCATGACCCGGCACCCCGGCTCCTACACGGGCGAGGGCCATGCGGTGTACGGCGACGTGCACGACGCGGACACGTTGCCCCCAGCCCTCGCGGGCTGCCGCGCCGCCTACTACCTGGTGCACTCGCTGAACTCCAAGGACTTCGAAAGGCTCGACGCCGAGGCAGCCCAAGCGTTCGGCCAGGCCGCCGCCGAGGCCGGGGTGCAACAGATCATCTATCTCGGTGGTCTCGGCAGCGAGTCCGACAAGCTCTCCTCGCACCTGCGCAGCCGTCGCGAGGTGGAGGGTCTGCTCGGTGAGGCCTGCGTCCCGGTCACCGTGCTGCGGGCCGGGATCATCGTGGGCAGCGGCGGCATCTCGTGGGAGATGACCCGCCAGCTCGTCGACCATCTGCCCGCCATGGTCACGCCCAAGTGGGTACGCACCCGGACCCAGCCGATCGCCGTCGCGGACGTGGTGCGCTACCTGGTGGGAGTGCTCGACGAGCCCCGCGCGCTCGGCCAGATCTTCGAGATCGGCGGGCCCGAGGTGCTCGAGTACCTCACGATGATGCGCCGGGTGGCCCGGATCAAGAACAGGCCGCTGGCGATCGTGCCCGTCCCCCTGCTTACCCCGGGGCTCTCGTCGCGGTGGCTGGCGCTGGTCACCGATGTGGACACCCAGACGGGACGGTCGCTGATCGACTCGATGAGCAACGAGGTCGTGGTACACGACGACAGCATCACCCGGGTGGTTCCGTTCGAGCTGATGGGCTACGACGATGCGGTCCGCGTCGCGCTGGCCGAGCACGCCGCGCGGCGGGACTCTCGATGACCTCGGCGCGCACCGCCGCGCGGTGGCGGCGTGCGGGGCGGCTGCTCGGGGCGCGACTGCCTCTCTCGATCACCCACGTCGTACCCGTCCAGCACCATGAGACCGCGGCCGTCTCGAGGCGTCGGCGTCGGGTCGTCGCCGGGGTGTCGGTGGTCGGCACCGGGCTGCTCGGCCTCTCGCTGTCGACGAGGCCGGACTCCCGGGCCTTCTACGCGACGACCTCCGCCGTCGCGGCCACGTGGACCGTCGGCGGGGTCGCGTCGGGGCCGCTGCATCTGGGCTGGATCCAGAGCCGGGACAAGCGCCTGCGCCGCCCGGTCCTCACGCCAGTGGCGACCGGGGTCGGTGCGTTCGGGTTCTTCTATGCCTGCGCCCTGGTGGCCAGGCGGATCCCGGTGCTCGACCGGGCGATCGGCAACGTGTTGCGGTTCGCCGAGGAGGGCCAGGGCCCCCTGGTCGTGGCTACCACCCTCGCCAACGGCCTGGGCGAGGAGATCTTCTTCCGGGGTGCGATGTACGCCGCGTTGGACCCCGGCCATGCCGTGGTCGCCTCGACCGCGGTCTACACGCTGACCACCGCCTCCACACGCAACCCCGCATTGATGCTCGCAGCCGCCGTGATGGGCACCCTGTTCGGGTTGCAGCGCCGCGCGTCCGGCGGGTTGCAGGCCCCGGTGCTGACCCACGTCACGTGGTCCACGCTGATGGTGCGCTACCTTCCCCCGCTGTTCCGGCACGCCCAAGGTGGCGGGGCATGAGCCGCCACGACGTGGTCGTCGTCGGGGCCGGCCTGGCCGGTCTGGCCTGTGCCCGGGTGCTGACCGGTCGAGGTCTCGACGTACGGATCCTCGAGGCCGGTGACGCAGTCGGCGGGCGCGTCCGGACCGATCACGTGGACGGGTTCATCCTCGATCGCGGCTTTCAGGTGCTCAACACCGCCTACCCCGCGCTGCGCAGCCACGTCGACGTGGACGCCCTCGACCTCAGGGCGTTCGACCCGGCGGTCGGCATCCACATGAACGGCGAGCGGGTCACGGTCGTCAACCCGGTGCAGCGCCCGAGTGGTGCCACGACCGCGCTCGGCCTCCCCGTAGGCGGCATCCGCGGCAAGGCGGCGGTCGGGCTCTACGCCGCCCGGTGCGCCACGATCCCCGTGGGTCAGCTCAAGCAGCGCCGTGACGTCAGCGCGGCCGACGCCTGGCGCCGGGCCCACATCCCACCCGACGTCGTCGACGGAATCCTGCGCCCGTTCTTCTCCGGGGTGCTGCTGGAGCAGGACATGACCACCTCGCGCCGGTTCACCGACCTGATGGTGCGGATGTTCGTCCGGGGCCGGTCGACCGTCCCGGCGCTCGGCATGCAGCAGCTGCCGATGCAGCTGACCCGGCCGCTCAGCCGGGAACAGCTTCACCTGCAGACCCGGGTGCACCAGGTCACGGCCCGGGGCGTCGACACCGATGACGGCCCCGTGGGGGCGCGGGCGGTCGTCGTGGCCACCGACGCGTGGACGGCCTCGCGGCTGCTGCCGCGTCTGGTGACGACGCCGGCGCCAAGGGGGGTCACCACCGTCTACCACTCGGCGCCCGCTTTTCCGGAGGCCACCGGCATGCTGCTGCTGGATGCCGACCGGTCGCCGATCGCGAACACCATCGTGATCTCCGCCGCCGCGCCGGACTACGCCCCCGCTGGTCGCGCGCTGGTCTCCAGCTCGATGGTGCACGGCTCGGTGCCGCGCGACCACGACGGGCGGGAGGTGCGGCAGGCGCTCGCCCGCCTGCACGGCACCGACACGTCGTCGTGGGAGCTCGTCGCGACCTACGACCTCCCGCACGCGTTGCCGGGGATGCCGGCTCCACACCCGCTGACCAAGCCGGTGCGGTTCGCCGGCGCGGGTGAGACGTTGTACGTCGCCGGCGACCACCGCGACACCAGCTCCATCCAGGGCGCTCTCACCTCCGGGCACCGCGCCGCCCGCGCCGTCCTCGCCGACCTGAGGTGAACGCACGACCGGACCTGTTCCGCCCGAGGCAGGATGGACCAGTCATCGGTTCCGTGCACGAGCTCGTCGAGCTCCTGGGCTGCTGACCCGATGCTCGATGCCAGCGTCTGGACTCCACCGGCAAGGTTCGCCGCGGATGCCCCACCGGCGCACACCAGCGGGACCGGGGCCTGGCTGAGCAGTCGCTCGGCCACCGCGACCGCGGCGGGGCGGTCCTCGGGAGTGACGACAGACAAGACCGTCGCTCGGGCCTCGCGGCTCCGCACCGCCGCCTCCCAGCTGCTCACCGGCACGTTGGCACCGAGGTAGAGAACGTCCATACCTCTCCTGCGGATTGCGGTGGCAAACGCCAGGGCACCGAGGTCGTGCTGGCTGCCCGAGGGCAGCCCGACGACGACCGTCGGACCGCGGGACCTGCTGCCGGCCGCGTCGAACGCGGCTGAGAGCCGGCGATGCACTGCGTGGCTGGCCGCGTGCTCCCCAGCTACGTCGATCTCACCGCGCGCCCAAGCCTCGCCGAGCGCCTCGAGGGTGGGGAACAGCCACGAGTCGACCACGTGCTCGAATGATCCGAGCGCGAAACCTCCATCGAGGCTCTCCTCGATTCCCGCTGTGTCCATCTGCGCTGCCGAGGACAGGAACCGTTCCATGTAGCTGACCGCGTTCGGTTGGCGGAGACCGTCAGAAGTCCCGGGGGCTGACCACCTCGTCCCGAACGGCAGGGACTGTCCCGCTGCGAACCGCGTCGGCAGCCTCTGCCGGCGCCCAGCCGTCGTTCACGAGCCGGCGCATGGTCGAGACGGCCGCCAGGGCCTCCTCGTCGTAGCCGCGGTACCCGGACTCGTTCCGGTGCGGTGCGACGACGCCGTAGCGCCTCTCCCAGGCGCGCAGGGACGCCTCGGATACACCGGTGAGCCGGGAAGCCTGCTTGATCGTGTACATGGTTTGTACAGACTAGTGGCGCAAAACCTTGTGCAAACCCTCGACATCATGCAGAGTTGGCTCTGAGCCCAGAAGGACAGGGGGCGAAAGGCAGCCAACGGTCAGGGCGAGGGATGGTCGGCGATGGAACTGACAGCGCAGGCCCCCGGTCTGGTCGGCGCGCGCGCCGGTGGTCGCGGTCACCGGAGGGCGGCGCGGGCCGCTGAGGCCGAGGCCCGACGAGCGCAGATCGCTTCGCGTGCCGAAACCCAGAGCGCACCCGCAGGGGCGGTCACCAGGCGGGAGCTCGAGGACCTGTGGGACCGTCACGGGTTGTCTGCCTACGCGCTCGCGTGTGCGCTCCTCGGGGACGAGGCGGCTGCTGCCGAGGCCGTGAGGCTCGCGATGGCCGACCTCGCCCGCTCGATTCGCGGCGGGTCGACCGAGGAGGCGCGGCGGTTCCTGGTTCGCCACGTGTACCGGCACACCCAGGAACCCGCCGGCGAGACGTCCGGCGCGGTGCTGCTGCCGCCTGTCATGGTGTGGGTGCGCCGGCTCGCCCGGCTCCAGCGCGCGAGCCTTGCGTTGTGCGTGTTCGGCGGGCTCACCTACCGTGAGGCGGCTGCCCTGCTCGACGTACCGCCTAGCACAGTGGCCGACCTCTTGACGGCCGGCCTGCGAGAGCTGAGGCGCCTCGCTGCCGGCGCACCCTCGACCCGCGCGTGACGTGGACGGCTCCATGGACGAGCCAGGCGCTGGCCACACCTCGCCTCTGCGCAGGGCCAACGTGGGCGCGGCCGTGCTCCATGCGGTCCAGGCCGTCGCGGTGCTCGCACTCGCCACCGACTTCGCTCTGCCGGTGACCGCGAGCTACCTGGCCGGGCCGCCGGGTACGACGCCGCTGGACCCCGTGGTGCTCTTCGACATCCCCACCGGGCTCGCGGTCGCGGGGTTCCTGGCGCTCTCCGCGCTCGCGCACCTCCTTGTCTGCACCGCGTGGTGGCAGCGATACGTCGCTGATCTGGGCCGTCAGCGCAACCCCGCACGATGGGTCGAGTACTCGCTCTCCTCGTCGCTGATGATCGTCCTGATCGCCCAGCTGGTCGGCATCTCCGACGTTGCCGCGCTGGTGGCCCTGTTCGGCGTGAACGTCGCCATGATCTTGTTCGGCTGGTTGCAGGAGCGCTACGAGCGCCCGGGCAGCGGCGGCTGGCTGCCGTTCGGCTTCGGATGTGTGGCCGGCGTGGTCCCGTGGCTGGCGATCACGATCTACCTGCTCTCGCCGGGCTCAACGTCCTCGGCCGCGCCTCCCGGTTTCGTCTACGGGATCTTCGTGTCGTTGTTCGTCTTCTTCAACGTCTTCGCCCTCAACCAGTGGCTGCAGTACCGGGCCAAGGGGCGGTGGCAGGACTATCTGTTCGGCGAGAAGGTCTACATCGTGCTGAGCCTGACCGCCAAGTCCGCCCTGGCATGGCAGATCTTCGCCGGCACGTTGGCTGCGTGACCGCCACGTCGAAGGGTGACCTCGTGAGGGAACGGGAAGTGGGTGTTCAGATGACCGAGCAGCAGGTGTATGAGGTGCTCGAGCCCCGGCTGACCTGGGCAAACGCGTCTGTTCAGTAGTACCAGGGGTAGGCCGACCAGTCCGGGTCGCGCTTCTCGAGGAACTGGTCGCGGCCCTCCTGGGCCTCGTCGGTCATGTAGGCCAGCCGGGTGGCCTCGCCGGCGAACAGCTGCTGGCCGACCAGGCCGTCGTCGATGAGGTTGAAGGAGTACTTGAGCATTCGCTGCGCGGTCGGGGACTTGCCGTTGACCAGCCGGCCCCACTCGAGCGCGGTGGCCTCGAGCTCGGAGTGCGGGACCGCGCGGTTGACGGCGCCCATGCGGACGCCGTCCTCGGCGGAGTACTCCTGGCCGAGGAAGAAGATCTCGCGGGCGAACTTCTGGCCGACCTGGCGGGCGAGGTACGCCGACCCGAAGCCGCCGTCGAAGGAGCCGACGTCGGCGTCGGTCTGCTTGAACCGGGCTTCCTCACGGCTGGCGACCGTGAGGTCGCAGACCACGTGGAGCGAGTGGCCGCCGCCGGCGGTCCAGCCGGGCACGACGGCGACGACGATCTTCGGCATGAACCGGATCAGCCGCTGGCACTCCAGGATGTGCAGCCGGCCGAGCTTGGCCTTGTCGACCGTGTCAGCGGTCTCGCCCTCGGCGTACTGGTAACCGGTCCTCCCGCGGATCCGCTGGTCGCCGCCGGTGCAGAAGGCCCACTTGCCGTTCTTCGCGCTCGGACCGTTGCCGGTCAGGAGCACGCACCCCACGTCACTGGAGGTTCGCGCGTGCTCCAGGACGCGGAGCAGCTCGTCGACGGTGTGCGGCCGGAACGCGTTGAGCACGTCGGGGCGGTCGAAGGCGATCCGGACGGTGCCGTGGGCCTGTGCGCGGTGGTAGGTGAGGTCGGTGAGGTCGTCGAAGCCAGGTACGTCGTCCCAGGCGTCGGGGTCGAAGGTCTCCGACACCCCCTCGATGGCGCTCATGGTGGGCCACGCTAACGGGCACCGCTGCCACGATGCTCCGGTGAGCACGACCCCGGCCGCGCTGGCCGAGCCGACCATCGTCCCGCCGAGCCGGTGGGTCGCACTGCTCGCGCTGGCCAGCGTCGGGCTGTGGGCCGGCTTCTTCGGCCCGATCCAGGTGCTGCTCGCCCAGCAGGCCGAGGCGCTCGACTCCGCCGACAAGGAGCAGGTGCTGGCCCTGGTGACCGGCCTGGGCGCCCTCGTGTCGGTCATCTGCAACCCGGTGGCCGGTGCCTTCTCCGACCGGACCACGCTGCGGGCGGGCCGGCGCCTGCCGTGGCTGGTGGGCGGCGCCCTCGGCGGTGCGCTGTCGCTGGTCGTCCTGTCGGTGGCGCCCAACGTGCCGGTGATGGTGCTCGCGTGGTGCGGTGTGCAGGCCACGCTCAACGCGATGCTCGCCGCGGTCACCGCGATGATCCCCGACCAGGTGCCGGCCGACCGGCGCGGCCGGATCGGTGGCATCGCCGCGGTCGCCCAGACCATCGGGGTGGTGGCCGGGACCGGCATCGCCGCCGCGACCGGGAGCATCGCCGCCGGCTACCTCGCCATCGCCGTGTTCCTCGTCGTGCTCGCGGTGCCGTTCTCCCTGTACTCGCGCGACCCCGCCCTGCCCGTCTGGGCCAGGCCCGCGTTCTCGCTGCGCGCGTTCGTGGCGTCGTTCTGGATCTCCCCGCGCGCCCACCCGGACTTCGGCTGGGCGTGGCTGACCCGGTTCCTGGTCAACCTCGGAAACTCGCTGGGACTGCTCTACCTCCTCTACTTCCTCCAGGACGTGGTCGGCTTCAGCTCGGACGAGGCCGAGAACCGGGTCTTCGTGCTCACCGCCGTCTACGCGGTGACGCTGGTGCTGACCACGGTCGTGGCCGGCGCCTGGAGCGACCGGATCGGGCGACGCAAGGTGTTCGTGATCTGGTCGGGGCTGGTCTCGGGCGGCGCGGCGGCGCTGCTCGGCATCGGGCAGAGCTGGCCGGCGGCTCTGGTCGCGGCGGTGGTGATGGGCTGCGCGTACGGCATCTACACCGCCGTCGACTTCGCCCTGATCACCGAGGTGCTCCCGACCGCGGTCGACCGGGCCAAGGACCTCGGTGTCATCAACATCGCCAACGCGCTCCCACAGGTGCTGGCGCCGGTGCTGGCCGGCGTTCTGCTGTACGTCGTGAAGTCGCTCGGCGGCGTGGTCGACCCGAACGGCTCCGGCTTCTCCGTCGGCTACTTCGCGGTCTACTTCCTGGCCTTCCTGGCCAGCGTGCTCGGCTCGGTCTTCGTGACCCGCATCAGAGGAGTGCGTTGACCTCGGGGAATGGCACCACCCGTGGACTGGTTACCAGAGGTCGTGACTCTCGAAGGTGACTACGAGCCCAGCGCGGCCGAATGGGTCCGCACCCAGGTCGAGAAGTACGAAGCGTCCGGCGGCGCCGAGGCGAACATCCTCCGCGGCCACCCCGAGTGGCCGATCGTGGTGATCACCTCGCGCGGCCACAAGTCGGGCAAGCTGCGCAAGAACCCGGTCATGCGCGTGGAGCACGATGGTGTGTACGCCGCCGTCGCCTCCCAGGGCGGCGCCCCGACCCACCCGACCTGGTACCACAACTTCCTCGCCGACCCGGTCGTCGACCTCCAGGACGGCCCCGAGCCGCACGAGTACCGCGCCCGCCTGGCCGAGGGCAAGGAGCGCGAGGAGTGGTGGGAGCGCTGCGTGGCGCAGTACGCGCCGTACGCCGAGTACCAGCAGAAGACCGACCGCGAGATCCCGGTTTTCCTGCTCGAGCGCACTGGCTGACGGTCCGGAGGAGTTTCACCGGGTACCCGGTGAAACTGGAGCTCCCCTCACGAAACTTGAAGGGGGGAGCGTGAGTTTCACCGGGTACCCGGTGAAACTCATCGCTACGGGCTGGCCAGGGAGGCGGCCAGGCTGACCAGGTGGCCGAGGCGGGCGAGCTCGGACTCGACGAACTCGGGACCACCGCGGCGGCCGATGACGACCACGTCGTTGCCGTCGATGCGCGCGCCCGCGTAGAGGTTCACGTCGTCGCCGTCGACCTCCAGCCGCTCGGCCTTCTCGATGTCGACGAACGGCAGCTCCTCGGGCGCGGCATCGGTACGCCGGACCACGCCCTTGCTGCGGTGGATCCGCATCGCCCAGTCGGAACGGAAGGCCACCGGCAGCAGGTCCACGATGCGGTCCAGCGCCTTGCCCGGGTCCTCGGTCAGCTCCTCGACCACCTCGAGGTCGAGGAAGATGTTGCCGCCGGCGGCGTACCGGCTGATCCACATCACGCGCACGTCGTCCAAGGCGTTGCAGGCGGAGACGACCGAGTCGGGCATGGCGCCCTCGTTCATCTCCAGGAGCACGTCGTCGATGGCGGTTCCGTCACGCTTCTCGACGATCTCGATCGCCTCGATGTCACCGCCGGCCTCACCGATCGTGGTCGCCACCCGGCCCAACGACCCAGGGACGTCGGGCAGCTCCACTCGCAGCAGGAACGGCATCATTCGACCTTAGGTGATCGTCGTGACGCTGAGGTTTCGCACCGCTCAGCCGGCGGACTCCGCCGGTGACTTCGGGGCGGCGCTCAGGTCACGCAGGGCCGCGACGAAGGTCAGCACGGCCGCGAGCAGGATGGGCAACCCGATGGTGAGGATGCCGAGCAGGCCGATCACCCCGAGGAGGCCGGTCGCGGCCAGCAGGACCGGCCCGCGACGACGGTTGCCAGTCGGCGCGCCGGCCAGGGCGAGCAGCGCAGCGAGGACCAGGCCGGCCTGCACCCACCACAGCGGGGAGTCGCCCTGGGACCGGACCACATCGCGGTAGACGGCGGTCATCGCAGCGGCGAGAACGGCCGCGCCCACAGCCAGCAGGTCGATGCGGCGGACCACCATGAACGCCATGGGCCATGATCTCACGCGCCGGCCAGCCGCTGGCGCAGACCGGTGGCCCGGAGGGCCCGGCGCTCGATGGCGGCGCGTACGTCGTCCGGGGAGCCGACCACCACCACGCGCTCGCGGGCCCGGGTGATGGCGGTGTAGAAGAGCTCGCGGGTGAGCAGCCGCGACTCCGGTGGCGGCAGGATCACGACGACCTCGTCGGCCTGTGAGCCCTGGCTCTTGTGGATGGTCAGCGCGTGCATGGTCTCGACCTGGCCGAGGCGGCTGGTGGCCAGGTCGAGTCGGCCGGCGCTGCCGGCCACCGCGGCCCGCAGGGCCCGCCCCGGTGCGGACGCAGGCGGACGCACCGCCACGCCGGTGTCGCCGTTGTAGACACCGAGGCCGTAGTCGTTGGCGGTGACCAGGAGCGGGCGGCCGGCGTACCACGCCGCGTAGATCGGCTCTCCCGTCTCCTCGGCCAGCCAGCGCTCCACGTGGGAGTTCCAGTGGCGTACGCCGTAGGGCCCCTCGCGGTGCGCACAAAGGAGCCGTTGCCGACCCAGCACCGCGAGGGCGCGGTCGGCGTCCCCCGCCTCGGCGGCCCGGAGCACCTCGAGTGCGTGCGGGACGACGAGCTCCCGCACCCGCGACGCGGGGTCGTCGACGCGGACCAGCTCGACGTGCTCGCCACCGGCTTCGAGCAGCCCGAGCGCGCCGGAGGCGTCGCCCGCCCGCACCGCCTCGGCCAGGGCGCCGATCGACTCGCCGAACCGGTGTGACGTCACCAGCGCGGCCACGCCGACCTGGGTCTTCTCCTGCACGGTGTCGACCAGGTCCGCCAGCACCGCGCCCGCCTCGACCGAGGCGAGCTGGAACGGGTCGCCGACCAGGATCAGCCGGCTGCCGGGCCGCACCGCCTCCAGCAACCGCGCCATCATCGTCAGCGAGACCATGGAGGTCTCGTCGACCACGACCACGTCGTGCGGCAGCCGGTTGTCGCGGTGGTGGCGGAACCGGGACGAGGTGTCCGGCCGGGCGCCCAGGAGCCGGTGCAGGGTCACCGCGCGTACGCCGGCCAGCCGTTCGCGATCGGTGTCGGGGAGCCTGGCCACCTCGTCCTCCACCGCCTGCTGGAGCCGGGCGGCAGCCTTGCCGGTCGGCGCGGCCAGCGCGATGCGCACGGCTGGGTCGCCGGCCAGCTCCGCCTGCTCGGCGCAGAGGGCGAGCAGCGCCGCGACGGTCGTGGTCTTGCCGGTGCCGGGACCGCCGGTGAGCACGGTGGTGGCGTGGGTGAGCGCGACTCGCGCGGCCGCCCGCTGCTCGTCGTACCCCTCGACCGGGAAGACCCGGTCGAGCGCCGCGGTCAGCCAGGCGTCGTCCGGCTGGGCCGTGCCGGCGGGCCGGCCGACCAGATCGGCGTGTACCTGCTCCTCCTCGCGCCAGTAGCGGTCGAGGTAGAGCAGCCGCAGTCCGTCCTGCTCCAGCAGCCGGAGCACCGGGGTGGCCGAGGTGACCAGCGGGCTGACGCGCACCGCGGCGTACCAGGCGTCGGGCTCGGGCCAGTCCGCGTCGAGCTCGTCGTCGGCCACCGTGGCCAGGTCGACGCAGACCGAGCCCCCGCGGACCGCGCGCACGACGAACGCCACCGCCAGCGCGACCAGCTCGTCCTCCTCGTCGGCCAGTGCGCACAGCCGCTGCGCGACGTGCACGTCCGCGGCGTCGAGCACCCCGGCCTCGTTGAACGACCGCAGACGGCCTTCGGCCCGTGCGGCCAGCCTCGGGTCGTGCGGGTCCTCGAGCTCGAGGGTCAGCAGCGTCATGTGACACCGTCCAGGAGATCGGACAGCGCGGTGACCAGCGCGACCGGGGGCTGCCACGAGAAGACGCCGGACGGGTGGCCGTCCTCCTCCGGGGTCTCTGGTCCGCACATGCCGCGCACGTAGAGGTAGAGGACGCCCGCGAGGTGCTGCGCGGGGTCGTAGCCCGGCTGCCGCCAGCGCAGGTAGCGGTGTGCGACGACGACGTAGAGGAGCGCCTGGAGGGGGTAGTCGGAGTGGAGCATCGCCTCGACCAGCCGCTCGCGGGAGTAGGCCGCGGCGGTGAGCGGCTGGTCGGCCGGGCCGAGCCAGTTGGTCTTGTAGTCGACGACGAGGTAGCGCGGCCCGGGCACGCGCAGCACCACGTCGATCGAGCCGGAGAGGTAGCCGCGCAGCGACTGGCTGCCGAGCCCCGGGGTGCGGAGCCGGTCGGCGTACGGCCGCAGCGGGTCGTCCGTCCCGAGGTGCTGGGCCAGGAGGGCGCCCACGTCGGCCAGGGTGACCCGGCGACCACCGGAGCCGCTCGGAGCAACGTCGCCGCCGGCCAGCGGGATCTCGAAGTCGAGCTCGCAGAGCCGGTCGGAGAGGCCGATCCCGCCAAGAGTCAGCCCACCGGCCAGCGGGCCGAGTGAGGTGTGGTGCAAGGGGACCAGCGCCGCCGCCAGCTCCTCGGTGGGGGTGTCGACCGGCCACCACACACGCTGGTCGTCGAGGTGGCCGCGCAGCTCGGCTTCGAGGTCGGGCGCGAACGGGTCGGTGACCTCCAGGACACCGTGGACCAGCGAGCCGAACGCGGCTCCCGAGGGCAGCGCGGCCATCGGCGAGGGCAGCGAGGCTGGCGCAGCCATGGCTTCGGGGGCAACGTCGGTCTCGTCTGCGAGCTCGTCGGCCAGCTCGTCGTCGCGGGCGGACAGCTCCGGCTCCGAAGTCACGCCACCCACCTCGTCGGCGGCCCGGATCAGCGCGGAGTAGGAGGTACGGCGCCAGTCGACGTCGATCGGCCGGTCGAAGACCCGGACCCCGAGGCCGCTCGGCGGCTTCGGCGGCGCCGGCTCGGGGGCGTCAGTGACGGGCTCGGCGCGCTCGAGGTGCGGACCGCCGGCCGTCTCCCACTTGCGGAAGTGGTCGAGCGCGCTCGCGTCGTCGACCTTGGGCTGGAGCGAGTCGGGCACCGCGGCCTGGCCCAGCACCCGTCCGCGCAGCAGGCGCGACAGCCCGCCGTTGACCTCGTCCCACGACGGCGCCCACCAGGTCACGACCTGCGACTGCGCCCGGGTCAGCGCGACGTAGGTCAGCCGGATGTCGTCCCCGGCCATCTCGGCGCGGCCCTTGGCGGTCACCGCGGCGTACCCGGGCCCGGACGAGCCGCCGATGTCGAGGCAGCGGGTCCCGTCGGCCTCGTGGTAGAGGACGGCCTCGCCCATCCGGACGTTCCGGTTGAACGCGAAAGGCAGGTAGACGAGCGGGTACTGGAGCCCCTTGCTCACCCAGACGGTCATGATCTGCACGGCGGCCGCGTCGCTGTCGAGCCGCCGGTTGCGCTCCGACGCACCCGCGCGCTCCTGCCGCTGGGTGCGCAGCCACTGGAGCAGCGCCGGCAACCCCAGCCCGTCGCGGTGCGCCGCCTCGTGCAACAGCTGGGTGAGGTGCTCGACGTCGGTGAGGTGGCGCTCGCCGCCGCGCCAGGCCAGGACGCGCTCGGCCATCCCGGCGACGTACGCCGCCTCGAGGACCGCAGCGATGCCGCGCGCCCGGGCGTGGTCGGCCCACCGGCGCAGCGTGTCGGAGACGTCGTCGGTGAGGTCGGGGTCGGTGGCGAGCTCGGCGGCGCTACGCCCGAGGAACATCGTCGTCGCCGCCGCGCGCACCAGCCCGGCCCGGCCCGGCTGCTCGAACGCCTCGAGCAGGCACTGCCAGTCGGCGGCGGCCTGGGAGGCGAACACGTCGGTGTCGCCGGTGTAGACGGCCGGCACACCGGCCGCGGCCAGCGCGTCGCGGCAGGCGCGCGCGTCGCGGTGGCTCTCGACGATGACAGCGACGTCGCGGGCCCGGATGGGGCGGTCGTCGTAGGTCGCGTCGGAGGCGAGCAGCGCCTTGACGTCGGCGGCCAGGTCGGCGGCGATGAACGGCCGGAGGTCGTCCATCGGGATGGTGCGGGTGCCGCGCATCCCGAAGGAGTCGCGGGACACCACCCGGAGCCGGAACGGGTCGTTGCACGGCGCGCCGGCCAGCCGGTGCTCCTTGCGGTGGGCCTCGACCGGCCGCACGACGATGTCCTCGTGGCCGAGTGCGGCACCGTCCAGGACACGGAGCAGCCGTCGCACCAGGGGGGCGTCGCTGCGGTAGTTGGTGTCGAGGGCGAGCAGGGCGTCGGCCCGGTCGCGGGCCCGGAGGTAGGTGACCACGTCGCCGCCGCGGAAGGCGTAGATCGCCTGCTTGGGGTCGCCGATCAGGACCAGCGTCACCTGCCCGGCGAACGCCCGCTCGATGACCTCCCACTGCACCGGGTCGGTGTCCTGGAACTCGTCGACCATGACGATCGACCAGCGGCGACGCATCCTCATCCGTGCGGGGGAGTCGTGAGCCTCGAGGGCCACCGCGAGCCGGGACAGCAGGTCGTCGAAGCCGAGGATGCCGAGCAGCCGCTTGCGTCGCTCGAGCTCGCGGACCACGTCGTCGGCGAAGGCGCGACGGACGCCGGCGGTGGTCTCGGCCGGCGGGTCGACCGGGGTCAGCCGGGTGCGGGGGTTGCCGACCACCTCGTGGGCGAGCTCGAGCGCCTGGGCCCGGGTCAGGGCGGGAGTGTCCTTCACGTCGCCGAACCGCTGGAGGTAGAGGTCGTCGACGATCTCGCTGACCAGGTCGTCGAGGTTCTCGACCAGCGTGACGCCCGCGTCGGTGTCGCCGGCGACCCCGAGCGAGCGCAGCACCAGCTGGCAGAACTGGTGGGTGGTGGCGATCGTGGCCGCGTCGAAGCCGGCCAGCGCGTCGCGCAGCCGCAGCCGGCGCTGCTCCAGCTCGGCGGGAGCGCCGGTCACCAGGAGCCTCAGGAGCTCGTCGTCGGCCCGGGCCGGATCTTCGAGCGCCTCGGCCGCCCTGACCAGCTGGTCGCGGACGCGCTCGCGCAGCTCCTGGCTGGCCGCCCGGCTGAACGTGATGAGCAGCATGTCGTCGAGCAGCGCCCGGCCCTCGGCGACGTAGCGGGTGACCAGGGCCGCCAGCGCGTAGGTCTTGCCGGTGCCCGCGCTGGCCTCGAGCACGGTCGTGGTCGGCCCCTCGGGGAGCGCGGCGTGCAGGTCAAAGGTTCCGGTCCTCACATCGGCCCCCGTTCGCTGGCCAGCAGGGGGAACCACAGCCGCTCCGCCAGCGCCGGCAGCGCGGTGAGGTCATCGAGGTCGGCATGCTCCCCCCAGACGCGCACGTGGGCCGCGTCGGCGTCCTCGCCGGGGAACCGGCTGGACCGCCACTTCTTCAGCGCCTCGGGCTTGGGGTCCTGCCCCATGAAGGCGGCCGACGCCCAGGCGAACGAGGTCTTGAGCGGCAGCGCGAGGGGCGCGCGGCGACCTTCGTCGTAGAGGTCCACGAGGCCCGACAGCAGGGTGAGCGGCTCCTCGGCGGCCGGCCCGAGCAGCCGCTGGGCCGCCTGGGTGCCGCGCGGGGCGCGGCCGACGGTCAGGGCGGTCCAGTTGTGGTCGGGATGGCCGGCGGCCAGGGCCAGCAGCCGGACCCAGGACTCGAGCAGGTGCTTGCCGTCGAGCCGGGAGTAGCCGACCGCGACCAGCCGGTCGGCGTGGACCGGGGTGACGGTGCCGGTCAGCCGGCGGCCACCGGGCAGCTCGACGTCGACGTCGTACGCCTTCGGCTCGACCTGTCGGTGGGTGAGTGCGGCGATGGCGAGGTTCATGGCGATCTCGCGGACCTCGCTGGCCTTGCGCCACCCGAGCTGCCCGGGCGGGAGGGCACCGCGCCGCCACTCGATCTCGCGAGCGGTGTCGGGGTGGATGCCCCGCATCATGTCCTCGAGCATCCGGTCGCCGACGCCCCAGGTCTCGAGCTGGTCGATCTCCACCGGCATCGCGTCGCTGACGCCGTCGACGTCCCACGGCAGCGTGAGCTCCAGGGCGCGGAAGAAACCCTTGACCGGGTCGCGGAAGAAGGTCACCAGGTCGTTGAGCGCGATCTCGTCGGCCGCGGCGCGGACCACCGGCTCGGCGAGCGGTCCCAGCAGGAACGGCGGCGGCGCCTGCCGCGGACCCGTGGCGACGGTGGCGGCCCTCAGCATCTGCGGGTCGAAGGTGAACGGCGTGGGCGTGCCGAGCCGCCCCGGCTCCACGTTGCGCAGGTCGAAGCCCTGCAGCGGGTGCTTCACCACGATGTCGTCACGGACGGGCGACTCGGTGGTCCGGTCGAGGGCGTCGAGCAGCTCGCCGAGGGGTACGGCGGGAGGCCGGTCCTGGCCGCTGTGCGGGTCGGCGCCGGTGTAGGTCACGACCAGCTTGTCGGTGGCGGCGCCGATGGCGTCGAGGAGGAGCTGGCGGTCCTCCGAGCGGACGTCGCGCTCGCCGGTCACCGGCGTGCGGGCCAGCACGTCGTCGCCGTCGACGGTGCGCTGACGGGGGAACACCCCGTCGTCGAGGCCGAGCAGGCAGACCACCCGGTGCGGGACCGACCGCATCGGGACCATGGTGCAGACGGTGAGGCTGCCGGCTCGGAAGTTGGCGCGGGTGGGGCGGCCGGCGAGGTGGTCGTCGAGCATCGCACGCACGTCGGTCAGCCGAAGGGGACTTGCGCCCCGCTCCCCCGCCTCGACGCCGACGCGCGCCAGCTCGCGCTGGAGCTGGCCGACCTGCCACTGGTCGTCGCGGTCGACCCGGGTCAGCTCGGCCACGCCGAGGGCCAGCCCGTCCAGCCACTCGGCCAGAGGTCGGGTCCCCGTCAGGCGGTCGGTGGCGGTGACCAGCCTGTCGACGTACTCCGAGAAGCGGCCGGCCAGCTCGACCCGGTTGCTGCCGACGTCGTCGAGCGGCAGGGCGGTCCCCAGCCAGGCCCGGGAGTCGTCCGAGAGCGCGACCCCAGTGAGCACCCGGTCGAGGCCGAACCGCCAGGTGTTCTGGAGGTAGCGGACGCCGTACGGCTGGCGGTGCTCGGCGTCGAACCCCCAGCGCACGCCGGACTCACGGACCCAGTCGGCCATGGTGTCGAGATCGTCGTCGACGAAGCCGAACCGGCGCCGCACCGACGGGCTCTGGGCCAGGTCGAGGACCGCGCTGGCGGTGGCCCGGCTGCCGGCCACGTCGAGCAGCTGGGCGGCCACGCCGAGCAGCGGGTTGGTCTGGGACAACGCCCGGTCGGCCAGCTGGACCCGGAGCCGGTGCGCCGGGTGGCCGCCCTCGACCACGTCACCGAGGCCGAACGACGCGGTGATGAGCGGGGCGTAGCTCTCGATGTCGGGGCACATCACCAGGATGTCGCGGGGCTCGAGCGACGGGTCGTCCTCCAGCAGGCCGAGCAGCACTTCGCGGAGCACCTGGACCTGGCGGGCGGGCCCGTGGCAGCGATGGACCTGGACGGAGCGGTCGCCCTGATCCCTGGTCCGGCCGACGGGGCGTGGGGCGTCCGCGCGGAGGTCGTCCTGGAGCCAGCCGAGGAGCGTCCTCGGCAGGTCACTGGTGGCCACCTCGGCGTCGGTGCCGTCCAGACCCGTCGCCAGGAGGCTGCGCTCCAGCTCGCGCTGGTCGCGGCCGAGGGAGGCGAGCAGCGGGTGGCGGACCCGGCGGTGGCTGTCGTCGTCCTGCCGGGGCGCGGGCCCCTTCAGGTCGGTGAGCCGCCGCCACAGGTCGTCGCTCGGGTGGGGCAGCCAGAGGTGCAGGTCGTGATGGGCAGCCAGCGCGCAGAGCAGCTCGATCTCGGTGACGGGCATCCGGGTGTGGCCGAACAGCGACACCCGTGGCGGCAGGTCGGACGGTCCTGCCTCGAGCCGCTCCAGCGTGGCGTTGTGCCGCTCGGCCGGGACCGCAGCGCCCACCGCCTGGGTGAGCGCCCGCCACAGTGGGGGCTGCCAGGCCAGGTCGGCGTCGAGCTCGTGGCCCAGGCCGTCGGTCGCGCGGCCCGCCGACCAGTCGACCAGCAGCTGCGGCCGCTGGGCGGCGTAGGACGCGAACAGGCCGGCCAGCCGGCGCGCGACGGCGTACCTCCTGCCGCGGCGGAACTCCGCCTCGTCGCCGGTGTCGCGGTGGCCGAGGTGGAGGGCGAGCGTGGCCGCCCAGGGCTCGTCGAGGCACTCGTCGAGCACCGAGAGCAGCGGCCAGGCCAGCGCGTCGGGTGCCCACGGGTCCTCGTCGCGGGTGCCGGTCAGCTCGGCGATCAGCGAGCGCGGGAACCGGAACTCGACACCGGCGCAGACGCCGTCCCGACCTTCGCGCGAGGTGCCCAGCCGGTGCGAGAGGCGCTGGCTGAGCCACCTCTCCACCCCGCGCGCGGGCACGAGCACCAGCTCGGTCGCGAACGGGTCGTCCAGCGGCGTCGACAGCAGCTCGCCGAGGGCATCGGCGAGCAGGTCGGTCCGCGGCGCGCGGTGGAGGTGGAGCACCACAGCGCGACCCTATGCGTCGGCACCGACGGTTTCGCCGCCACTTGTCGAGAGGTCACTTGCCCCAGAAGCCCTCGCGGCTGTCGTCGGCGTCGGCCGAGGCCACGACAGCGGCGATGGCCTCGGGGTTGCCGTGGTACTCGCGGTAGCTCCACACCAGCAGCACGAGTGCGATCAGGGCGGAGAGGAACTGGGAGATGCTGGTGGCCTTGCCGCCCGGGAGCCACCAGCGGTCAGCGATCGGCCACCAGCCGGGGGCGTCCGGACCGACGAACCACAGCACACCTGCGGCCGCGATCAGGAAGATCATCGTCGAGGTCATCACGATCCGCGGCCAGGTCTCGACCGACCTGGCGGCGCCCTTGAGCGCCTCACGCTTGATCGGCTCGACGCGGCGCTCGGCCCACTCGTACTGCTGGGACAGGATGATCAACCCGCCAGCGATCATCAGCAGCCCAGGCCCGGGCAGGATCAGGGCGGCGATGCCGGCGACCACGAGCAGCCAGCCGACGAGCTCGAGGCCGATCCGCTTGGCCGCCGCCTTCATGGCCTGAGCCTGCCAGAGGAGGCCAACTCCGAGACGGAGGTCAGCCGGACCGCTCGAGGTAGGCGCGGGCCTCCTCGGTGAGGTTCCCCTGCGCCTCGGCGATCCGCGCCCACCGCGCCGCCATCCGCGCGAACCGCAGCGGGTTGTAGACGTCCTCCTCGCGTGAGAACAGCCCGTCGCCGGCGTAGGTCACGATCGTGATGTTCGGCTCCTCGAGGTGGGTCCCGTCGCCGGGGTCCGGCATCAGGTTGCGCACCTCGCAGATGAGCCGGGAGGTCGGTACGTCGACCACCTGCCAGGCCAGCGGGAAGCCGGTCATGGTCCCGCCGGGGAACGTGGTCATCGTGTGCGTGGACCAGGCGCGGATCTCGTCCCGGCCGCGGAAGGTGCCGAAGGCGTGCTCGACGTACACCGCGTCCTCGGTGAAGTTGTCGGCGAAGCCGGTCCAGTCGCCGGCGTCGACGTAGCCCTGGACGCGGCCGTGGAGTGCGGCGTACGCCTCGGTGATCTCCTCCGCGGTGAACCGGCCCTCGGTCATCGCGCCATCAAACCAGAACGTGTTCTATTTCGGTCGGGACAGTCCCTGACGTTTCCGTTGTGGAGAACGGTGTTCGTACGACGGTTTCGTCACGGGCTATCCCGTGGGCCGAGCCGTCAGGAGGCAGTACGCCGCGAGACGAGCACCGCACCCGCCGCCAGCACGGTCGTGAGGGTGAGGGCCGCGACGAACGGCGCGAGGTCGGCCGGCGGAGCCGGCGCTGGTGAACACCAACCCGGCCAGCGAGATCGCGGTCGCGGCCCCGACGGCGTCGGAGATCGACATCGCGGCGCTGTTGCCGCCCTGCTCGTGCTCGGCGGAGGCGGCCAGGACGACGACAGAGAGGCGCGGGTACATCAGTCCCATGCCCGCGCCGGCCACCACCCACGCGGCGCCGATCAGCCAAGGTGACAGCTGCACCGCGGTCGCGACCAGCTCGACCGCGACACCGCCGAGCAGGAGGAGGGCTCCGATGCGCAGCGCGGCCAGGTGGTCGAGCCGGGCGCCCAGGGAGGCCTGCACCTGCGAGGCCCCGGACCAGCCGAGCGCGCCCACGGTCAGGGCGGCCCCGGAGAGCCAGGCGGACAGGTCGTAGCGCTCCTGGAGCAGGTAGGGCAGGTAGATCTCCGTGGCGAAGAACGCCCCCGCGATACCGCCCCGCAGCGCGATCACCGAGGGCAGGCCACGGCGTACGGCGAGGGTGCCGGCCGGCAGCAGCGGCCGGACCGCGACCAGCGCCACCACGAGAGCAACCGCTGCGGCGAGGAGGCCGGGCGCCCCGGCGGCGCGGCCCGCCAGGTCGAGCGCGACCACCGCGCCGGCGACGACGCCGGCCAGGACGAGCCGGCCGCGGGTCGCGACGGCCGACGGTTCGGGGTTGTCGACGAGCTCGCGCAGCCCGGGCAGCAGCATCGCCGCCGCTGCCGCCGCGAGCGCGACCACGCCGAGGAAGACCCAGCGCCAGCCGACGGTGTCGCTGACCCCGCCTGCGATGGACGGGCCGATCAGCGACGGGATCACCCATGCAGCGGCGAAGGCGCCGAAGATCTTGGGGTGGTCGATCGGCTCGTAGATCCGCGCGACCACGACGTACAGCGCGACGGTCATCGCCCCGGACCCGAGCCCTTGCAGGAACCGCGCGGCCACGAAGAGCTCGATGCCCGGCGCGAGACCGGCGAGCAGCAGACCGGCCGCGAACACCGCGACCGAGGCCAGCAGCGGCAGCCGGGGACCGCTGCGGTCCGACCACAGCCCGCCGGCCACCATGCCCACGACGCTGGCTGCGAGGGTCGCCGCGAAGGCGGCCGAGAACCACGCCCGGCCGTCCAGGTCCGCGCTGACCGACGGCATGATCGTGGCCACCGCCAGCGCCTCGAACGCGGCCAGGAAGACCAGGCTGACCATGCCGACCGTCGCGAAGCGGTACCGCGGTGACAGCAGCGGCGTCGTCACCGGTGTCGAGTCGCCGATCCCCGGACGGTCCGTCAAGGTCATGGGTCAACGGTAGAAGTTGAAGTCAGGTTGAGCTCAAGTGAGTTTGACGAGGTAGTGGTCACATCGACTCGAGACAGGCGTGTGCGACCCTTCCGAGGTGACCGAACGCGCCGTCCCCAGACGCGGGCGGCCCGGCCACGACCAGGCCGCGGTGCTGCGGGCCGCGATCGAGCTGTTCAACCGCAAGGGGTACGACGCCACGAGCATCGGCGACGTGGCCGAGGAGCTCGGCGTCACCAAGTCCGCGGTCTACCACCACGTGCCGAGCAAGGAGCACCTGCTCTCCGAGGCGCTCGACGAGGCGCTCGGCGAGCTCGAGGCCGCGGTGGCCCATGCGTCGAAGGCCGACGGGTCGGCGTACGACCGGCTGCGCGGCGTGGTCCGCCGCAGCGTCGAGGTGCTCGTCGACCACCAGCCGGCTGTCACGCTGCTCCTGCGCGTGCACGGCAACAGCGAGACCGAGAAGGCCGCCCTCAAGCGGCGCCGCCGGATCGACGCCCGGCTGGCCACGCTGGTCGGAGCGGCGGCCGACGAGGGCGCCGTACGTGCCGATGTCGACCCCGACCTGGTCAGCCGGCTGCTGTTCGGGATGGTGAACTCCCTGGTCGAGTGGTACCGCCCCTCCGGCCCGGTGGACGTCGAGCAGCTGGCCGACGCGGTGACGGCGATCGCGTTCGAGGGGCTCCGCGGCTGACCGGTGAGGTCAGCTGATGTCCTGGCGCAGCACCCGCACGATGCCGGCCCCGGCGAAGGCCGCGGCCCAGCAGAAGAGCGTGATCGCGCCGCCCCACCAGGACAGGCGGACGTCGTCCGCGGAGGCTTTGGCCGTGTTGATGATCGCCTGGCTGGCCTCGCTGGGCAGGTACGGCGCGATGTGCTGCTGTCCGAAGTCGGACGCCTTGATGGCCAGGCCGAGGAGCGGCTCGACCAGCCAGGCCGCGCCGACGCCGATGAGCAGGGCGGCAACCTGGTTCGGGATCAGGATGCCGATCCCGAGACCGATCAGCGCCCAGAGGCCGAGCACGAGCATGCTCAGCGCGAGCGTCCGCACCACCTCGGCCGACGGGAACGCCGGCGCTCCGCGTGCGTGCAGGGTGATCGCGCCCACCAGCACCGAGCCGACCAGGTTGACCAGGCCGTACGCCGCCGCGATGGCCACCAGCGCGAGCACCTTGCCGAGCATCACCACTGGCCGGCGGGGCTGGGCGAGGAAGGTGCTGGTGACCGTGCGGTGGCGGTACTCCGCGCCGATCTGGATCACGCCGATGACCAGCATCAGCAGGTAGCTGACGCTGAGCCCTGCGGTGTAGACGCTGTTCGCGATCTGCACGTCGTCGCCGACGGGCGCACCGCCGAAGCCGCCGTTGCCCGACTGCTCGAGGAACTTCTCCGAGGTGTAGAGCAGCCCGATGATCAGCGCGAACGCGGCACCGCAGGCGAAGACGCCGATCAGCATCCCCCACCAGAGCCGGGTGGTGAAGAACTTGAGCAGCTCCGACCGGACCGCACCCGCCAGCCCGCTCACACCGCCTCCCCGACGTTGCGGTTGCGGCCCTCGGTCAGCTCGAAGAACAGCGCTTCGAGATCGGCCTCGCGACGCCGGAGCTCCCAGACCGGCAGCCCGGCGGCGAGCGCGGCATCACCGATGGCGCGCAGGTCGGTCGAGTGCACGAACAGCGCGCCGTCGGCGTCGGGCTCCGACGTGATGTCACCCAGTGCCCGGGCCAGCGCCGCCGGGTCCGGCGTGCGGACGATCGCTCCTGCCACGCCACCCAGGTCTGCCATCGCGCCCTGCTTGACCAGGGTCCCGTTGGCGATGATCACGACATCGTCGACGGTCTGCTCGACCTCCTGGAGCAGGTGGCTGGAGACCAGCACCGTCTTGCCCTGGTCGGCGCAGAGATGGCGCAGGAAGCCGCGCAGCCAGCGGATCCCCTCGGGGTCGAGGCCGTTGGCCGGCTCGTCGAGCACCAGCAGCTGAGGGTCGCCGAGGAGCGACTGGGCCAGCGCCAGCCGCTGCCGCATGCCGGTCGAGTAGCCGCCGGCCCGCTTGCGCGCGAAGGCCGGGATGCCGGTCAGCTCGAGCAGCTCGTCGACCCGGCGGTCCGGTACGCCGGACGCGGCGGCGATCGTGCGCAGGTGGTCGCGGCCGGTGCGTCCCGGGTGCACGTCGGTGGCCTCGAGCGCAGCGCCGACCACGGCCAGCGGCCGGTCGAGCTCGACGTACGTCCGGCCGTCGATCCGTGCCGTCCCCGACGTCGGCCGGACCAGGCCCAGCAGCATCCGCAGCGTCGTGGTCTTGCCCGCGCCGTTCGGCCCGAGGAAGCCCGTCACCCGTCCCGGCGCGACCGCGAAGCTGAGCTCGTCGACGGCGGTCAGCGAGCCGAACCGCTTGGTCAGCCCCGAGAACTCGACCGCGACTCCCACCGGGCCGATCTTGCCACGGCGCGACTACCGCAGCGCGCGGCTCCGGCCCCGGAACTCGGCGACCACGATGCTGTCGGCGCCGTCGCCCCGGCGCACCGTGACGTCGTAGATGCCGGAGCGGCCGCGCAGCGAGCGCTCCTCGGCGGTGGCCACCAGGACGTCGCCGTCGTACGCCGGCTCGAGGAGGCTCACCTCGAAGCCGGCCGCCACCGTGCGGGTGCCGCGGGAGTTGCAGGCCAGCGCGAAGGCGCTGTCCGCCAGCGCGGCGACCAGGCCGCCGTGCGCGACGGCGTACCCGTTGACCATGTCGGGCCGGACCGTCATCGACACCACGGCACGGCCGGGTCCGAGGTCGAGCAGCTCCATGCCCATGGCGCGGCTGGCCGGGTCGGCGGCCCACATCTGCCGGGCGGTGTCCAGGGGGTCGGCCGGCTCAGGCATCGAAGTCCACGGTGACCCGGTCGCCGACCGGGTAGGACTGGCAGGTCAGCACGAACCCCGCTTCGACCTCCGCGGGCTCGAGTGCGTAGTTGCGGCGCATGTCGACCTCGCCGTCGGTGACCCTGGCCCGGCAGGTGCCGCACACCCCGCCCTTGCACGCGAAGGGGAGGTCGGCCCGCATGGCCTGGCCACCGTCGAGGACGCTCGCGTCCCGGGACAGCGCGGCCGTCGTGCTGAGGCCGTCGAGGACGACGGTCACCTCGGTCGTCTCGCCGGTGGTCGCGGCCTCGGCCCGGCGCAGCTCGGGTGGCGGCTCGTCGACGTAGAAGAGCTCGAAGTGGATGCGGTCCCGCGGTACGCCGAGCTCGGCCAGCACCGCCTGGGCGTCGAGCAGCATCGCGTGCGGCCCGCAGAGCCAGACGTGGTCGAAGCGGCTGGCCGGGACCAGCGTGGTGAGCAGCCGGCGCAGCCGGTCGGCATCGAGCCGACCCGAGAACAGCTCGACGTCGCGAGGCTCCCGGGAGAGCACGTGCACGAGCTGGAGGTGCGGTCCGTAGCGGTTCTTGAGGTCGGCCAGCTCCTCGGAGAACATCACCGACCCGGACGTGCGGTTGCCGTAGAGGAGCGTGACCTGACCGTCGTCGGACAGCACGCTCGACGCCACCGACAGCATCGGGGTGATCCCGGAGCCGGCCGCGATGCACAGGTGCCGGCCACCATGGAGCAGCTCCGGGTCCGGACAGAACCGGCCGCCCGGTGTCTGCACGTCGATCTCGTCGCCCGCGCGTACGTCGTGGACCAGCCACCGCGAGAACAGCCCGTCGGGGATCTCCCGCACGCCGACCCGCGGCTTGGCTCCGGCGGGGGCGGAGATGGAGTACTGGCGGCGCTGCTCGACTCCGTCGACGATCCGGCGCAGGGTCAGCGACTGGCCCGGCGTGAACGCGAACTCCTCGGCCAGGTCGTCAGGCACCTCGAAGGTCACCGCCACCGCGTCGTCGGTGAGCTCCTCGACGTCGGCGACCTTCAGGGCGTGAAAGCCGGCGGTCATCGTCGCCTCGCTGGTTGAGGAAGGCGCGCTAGCGCCTGCCTCGAAACCTCCGCAGCGAAGGCACGCGCCCCACCAAGCGGGGTGGACACGTTTCGGCCTCGACGTGCGAGGTTTCGAGACGGTCGCTGCGCGACCTCCTCAACCATCGCTCGCATCAGATCTCCTTGACGTGCTCGAACGGCTCGAGGCAGTCCGAGCAGCGGTAGAGCGCCTTGCAGGCGGTGGCGCCGTACTCAGAGGTGAGCTCGGTGCGCGCCGACCCACACTGCGGGCAGTTCACCGCACGCGCGGTGGGCATCAGGGTCAGCGGGATCGGGCCGCCTGACCGCGGCGCCGGGCCGGGCGCCGAGAACCCGTGCTCCCGCAGCGCCTGCCGGCCGCGCTCGCTGATCCAGTCGCTGGACCAGGCGGGCGAGAGCGACACCTCGACCCGGGCGGCGTACCCGGCGTCGGCCAGCCGGTGCACCAGGTCGTCGCGCATGGTGGCCATGGCCGGGCAGCCGGAGTACGTCGGGGTGATGGTCACGACGACCTCGCCGCCCGACTCGCGTACGTCGCGGAGCACGCCGAGGTCCTCGAGGGTGAGCATCGGCAGCTCCGGGTCGGTCACGGACGCCGCCAGCGCGTAGGCCCTGTCGGTCGCCGTCCTCACCACAGCCCCCTCGGGTGCGCGCGCGCCACGACCTGCATCTCGGCCAGCGTCCGCGACAGCGCCTCGGTGTGGCCGGTGCCCGCCATCGGCGCGGCATCGGGACGCTCGACGCCAGAGACCGCGAAGACCTGGTCGAGCACCACGTCCACCTCCGGCCCGACCGTTTCGTCGACGGAGTAGGCCCGCGCCAGCTCGGCGTACAGCGGCCACACCGCGGTCAGCCCGTCGACCAGCCGGCGGTGCGACTCCTCCGTGCCCTGGGCCAGGGTGAGGAACCAGCGGCCGGCGTAGTCGCGGTGGTAGGTCAGCTCCTTGACCCCCTTCGCCGCGATCGCGGCGAGCACCGGGTCCCGGTGCGCCGTGTGCCGCTCGAAAGCGGCCAGCCGGACCGTCGCGAACAGCAGCAGCCGCGCGATCGTGTGTGCGAAGTCGCCGTTCGGGACCTCGACCAGGCGGACGTTGTGGAAGTCGACCGCCTCCCGGAAGAAGGCGAGCGCGTCCTCGACCGGCACCGGCGAGCCCTCGGGCAGGGTGGGTACGACGGAGGGGTCCGCGGTCGCGGCGCGGGCCAGCAGCAACCTGGCCTGGCCGAGGAGGTCGAGCGCGATGTTGGCCAGTGCGATGTCGTCCTCGAGGTCCGGGGCGTTGCTGCACCACTCGCTGAGCCGGTGCGACATGACCAGGGCGTCGTCACCCAGCTGCAGGCAGTGGGCCGCCAGCGCGCCCGCGTCCAGCTCGTCCGGGACCGTCGTGTCGACCCCGGCCAGGGGGTCCTCGAAGTCCGTCCCGAAGGCCCACTGGGACGTGTCGGTGCCGAGCAGGCCGTCGTAGACGCTGCCGTGCTCGTCGTTGGGGTCGGGAGTCGAGTGGCTCATGGCATTCACATGTGGGGGACGTCGTCGGGGATCGTGTAGAAGGTCGGGTGCCGGTAGACCTTGTCGCCGGCCGGCGCGAACAGCGGGTCCTTCTCGTCCGGGCTCGAGGCGGTGATGTCGTCGGCCCTGACCACCCAGATCGAGACACCCTCGTTGCGGCGGGTGTAGACGTCGCGCGCGTGCCGCAGCGCCATCTCGTCGTCGGCGGCGTGCAGCGAGCCGACGTGCACGTGGTTGAGGCCGCGCTTGCCGCGCACGAACACCTCGTAGAGCGGCCACTCCCGAGTGGTTGATTCGGGACTTCTGCCGGTTGAGTCCGGAGTTCCGTCAGCGGTCACGGCAAACCTCCCGATTCAACCGGCAGAAGTCCCGAGTCAACCTTGGCGGCGAACGCCGTGGCCGCCTCGCGCACCCAGGCGCCGTTCTCGTGGGCGCGGCGCCGGTGGGCCATCCGCTGCGCGTTGCACGGGCCGTTGCCCTTGACCACTTGCATGAACTCGTCCCAGTCGGGCTCGCCGAAGTCGTGGTGTCCGCGGTCCTCGTTCCACCTGAGCTCCGGGTCGGGCAGGGTCACGCCGAGCGCCTCGGCCTGCGGCACGCTCATGTCCACGAACCGCTGGCGAAGGTCGTCGTTGGTGTTCCGCTTGATCCCCCACGCCATCGACTGCGCCGTGTTGGGCGAGTCGGCGTCGGGCGGGCCGAACATCATCAGCGAGGGCCACCAGAACCGGTTCACCGACTCCTGCACCATGGCGCGCTGCTCGTCGGTGCCGCGCATCATCGTCATCAGCAGCTCGTAGCCCTGCCGCTGGTGGAACGACTCCTCCTTGCAGATCCGGATCATGGCCCGCCCGTAGGGGCCGTACGACGTCCGGCACAGCGGCACCTGGTTGCAGATCGCGGCGCCGTCGACGAGCCACCCGATGGTCCCGACGTCGGCGTAGGACAGCGTCGGGTAGTTGAAGATCGAGGAGTACTTCTGCTTCCCCTCGATGAGCATCTCGGTCAGCTCCATCCGGGAGATGCCCAGCGTCTCGGTGGCGGAGTAGAGGTAGAGGCCGTGGCCGGCCTCGTCCTGCACCTTGGCCAGCAGGATCGCCTTGCGCCGCAGCGACGGCGCCCTGGTGATCCAGTTGCCCTCCGGCTGCATCCCGATGATCTCGGAGTGCGCGTGCTGCGCGATCTGCCGGACCAGCGTCCTGCGGTAGCCCTCGGGCATCCAGTCGCGCGGTTCGATCCGGTCGTTGCGCTCGATCACCTCGTCGAACTGCTGCTCCAGCTCCGCGTCCGTGGTGGTCACCTGCGCCTCCAGTATTTACTGACCTATCGGTCTGTAAATAGTGCCAGTGGACTGCCCGTGGCGCAACCGGCCCTCAGTGGCAAGGATGCGGTGATGGCGACCGAGCGCTCGACCTTCCTCCTCGACGAGACCCAGATCCCGACGCAGTGGTACAACCTCGTCCCCGACCTCCCGGCCCCGCCGCCACCACCGCTGCACCCGGGCACCCGCGAGCCGGTGGGTCCCGACGACCTGGCCCCGCTGTTCCCGATGGCCCTGATCGGGCAGGAGGTCACCGAGGACCGGTACGTCGACATCCCCGGCGGCGTCCTCGACGTCTACCGGATGTGGCGACCCTCCCCGCTGGTGCGGGCGCGCCGCCTGGAGAAGCTGCTGGACACCCCGGCCAAGATCTTCTTCAAGTACGAAGGTGTCAGCCCGGCCGGCTCGCACAAGCCCAACACGGCAGTGCCGCAGGCTTACTACAACCACCAGGAAGGCGTCACCCGGCTGACCACCGAGACGGGCGCCGGCCAGTGGGGCACCGCGCTGGCGTTCGCGACCGCGCAGTACGGCATGGAGTGCGAGGTCTGGCAGGTCCGCTCGTCGTACGACCAGAAGCCGGCCCGCCGCACGATGATGGAGATCTACGGCGCCACCCTGCACCCGAGCCCGTCCGACCTGACCGAGGCCGGCCGCTCGGTGCTCGCCGAGCACCCGGACTCCACCGGCTCGCTCGGCATCGCGATCTCGGAGGCCGTCGAGGCGGCGCTCCAGCGCGAGGACACCCGTTACGCACTGGGATCGGTGCTCAACCACGTGCTGCTGCACCAGACCGTCATCGGGCAGGAGGCGCTGCTCCAGATGGAACAGGCCGAGGCCGTGCCGGACGTCATCGTCGGCTGCACCGGCGGCGGCTCGAACTTCGCCGGTCTCTCGTTCCCGTTCATCCGGGAGAAGCTGGCCGGCCGGATGGACCCGGTCATCCGCTGCGTCGAGCCGGCCGCCTGCCCGTCGCTGACCCGCGGCGAGTACCGCTACGACTTCGGCGACACCATCGGCATGACGCCGCTGCTCAAGATGCACACCCTCGGCCACGGCTTCATCCCGGACCCGATCCATGCCGGCGGGCTGCGCTACCACGGCATGGCGCCGCTGGTCTCGCACGTCTACGAGCTCGGCCTGGCCGAGGCCGAGGCGATCCCGCAGCTGGAGTGCTTCCAGGCCGCGTTGATGTTCGCGCGGACGCAGGGCATCGTCCCGGCCCCGGAGCCGACCCACGCCATCGCGGCGGCGATCCGGGAGGCCAACCGGTGCAAGGAGAGCGGTGAGGAGAAGACGATCCTCACCGCGCTGTGCGGCCACGGCCACCTCGACATGGCGGCCTACGAGTCCTACCTCCACGGCACCATGAGCGACCTCGACTTCCCCGAGGACGAGCTGCGAGCGGCCATGGAGGCGGTACCCGTCGTCTGAGCCTCGACCGCATTTCCTGACCGATCGGTCTGCAATAGGCTCGACGCATGACTCGCAAGCTCGAGAGCTACGCCGCCGGACGCTGGTTCACCGCAGACGACGAGGGCCGGCCGCTGCTCGACGCGAGCACCGGCGAGGAGGTCGCCCGCATCTCGGCGGCCGGGCTCGACCTCGGCGAGATGACGTCGTACGCGCGGAACGTCGGCGGTCCGGCGCTGCGGGCCCTCACCTTCCACGAGCGCGCGACGATGCTCAAGGAGCTCGGGAAGCACCTGATGGAGCGCACCGGGGAGCTCCACGAGCTCTCGCTGCGCACCGGCGCCACCAAGGGCGACGGCATGGGCGACATCGAGGGCGGCATCGGCACGCTGTTCGCCTCGGGCAGCGTCGGCACCCGCCAGCTGCCCAACGACACCGTCTATCTCGACGGCGACCCGATCCCGCTGGGCAAGGGCGGCACGTTCGTCGGGCAGCACGTGTTCACCAGCCGGCCGGGCGTGATGGTGCAGATCAACGCGTTCAACTTCCCGGTCTGGGGGATGCTCGAGAAGTTCGGGCCCGCCTTCCTGGCTGGGATGCCGAGCCTGGTGAAGCCCGCGGCCCATACGTCGTACGTCACCGAGGCGGCGGTCCGCGCCATCGTCGAGTCCGGCATCCTGCCCGAGGGCTCGATCCAGCTGCTGATGGGCAGCCCGGCGGGGCTGCTCGACGAGCTCCAGGTCCAGGACCACGTGGCCTTCACCGGCTCCGCGCACACCGCCGGGCTGCTGCGCACCCACGCGAACGTGCTGCACGGCGGGGTCACCCTCGGCGTCGAGGCCGACTCGCTGAACTGCTCGATCCTGGGACCCGACGTGACCGCCGACGACCCGGAGCTGGATCTGTTCGTCAAGGGCGTGGTCACCGAGATGACCTACAAGGCGGGGCAGAAGTGCACGGCCATCCGGCGCACGCTGGTCCCGGCGAGCATGGTCGACACGGTCGTCGACGCGATCGGCGCGCGGCTGGCCCGGACCACCGTCGGCCACCCTGGCCGCAGAAGGCGTGCGGATGGGCGCGCTGGTCAGCCTCGACCAGCGCGAGGAGGTGCGCAAGGCGATCCAGTCGCTGCGCGCTTCCGCCGAGGTCGTGTACGGCGACCCGGACCGCGCCGGCAACCCCGACCTGGTCGACGCCGACGGCGAGCGCGGCGCTTTCATGGGGCCGGTGCTGCTGCGCGCCGACGCGAGCGCGGTGGAGCCGCACGACGTCGAGGCGTTCGGCCCGGTGAGCACGGTGATCGGCTACCAGACCGTCGAGGAGGCCGTGGCGCTGGCCGCCCGCGGCAAGGGCAGCCTGGCCGGCTCGCTGGTCACCCACGACCCGGAGATCGCCCGGACCGTCACCCTCGGGGTCGCTGCCGTGGCACGGGCGGATCCTGGTGCTCGACCGCGACGACGCCGGGGAGTCCACCGGTCACGGCGTCCCCTTGCCCACGCTCGTCCACGGCGGCCCCGGCCGGGCCGGCGGCGGCGAGGAGATGGGCGGGCTGCGCGGCGTACTGCACCTCATGCAGCGCACCGCGCTCCAGGGCTCGCCCGACATGCTGACCGCGATCACCGGCCGCTGGACCAAGGGCTCCGCACGCACGGTGTCATCGGAGGGCGACGGCGTGCACCCGTTCCGCAAGAGCCTCGCCGAGCTGCGCATCGGCGACACCATCCAGTCCGGGTCGCGCCGGGTCACGCTGGACGACATCGACCACTTCGCCGAGTTCACCGGTGACACGTTCTACGCCCACACCGACGAGGAGGCCGCGAAGCAGAACCCGCTCTTCGGCGGGATCGTCGCGCACGGCTACCTGGTCGTGTCGCTGGCCGCGGGGCTGTTCGTGGACCCTGACCCGGGTCCGGTGCTGGCCAACTTCGGCGTCGACAACCTGCGCTTCCTCACGCCGGTCAAGGTCGACGACTCCATCGCGGTGACGCTGACGGTCAAGCAGATCACCCCACGGACCAACGCCGACTACGGCGAGGTGCGCTGGGACGCGGTCGTCACCAACACCGCCGACGAGCCGGTCGCGACGTACGACGTACTGACCCTGGTCTCGAAGGAGTGGCCGCCGGTCGGGTGATCTCTGGTTTGTCGCGGCCGGTCCTGGCAGCGGTCAGCCAGCAACCTCAACCAGGCCAGTCCCGGCCGGATCGGGTTGCCTACAACCGCCACCCCGGCCCGCGCCACCCTGCGGAGCTCAGTCGAGCAGCCCGGGAGCGGCGTCCTCGTCGTCGATCCAGTCGCTGCCGTCGTCGAAGAGGTCGCGCTCCTCGCCCGTGCGCTTCTTGTCCTTGCCGTTGCGGCCCGCTCCGGCACCGGCGCCCGCGCCTCGGGACCCGGACCGGCCGCGTGCTCCTCGGGTGCCCGCCGTGCGGCTGCCGCCACGACCCGCGCTGCGGCTCGACATGCCGCCGGTCCCGCCGCGGCCGGTGGCGCCGGCGCCCCGGCCCAGGACCGAGCCCGTGCCGATCCGTGAGGTCGCACCGATCCCGCGAACACCGCTGGCCGAGAGGCCGCCGCGGATGCCGCCGACCCCGACGACCCCGTTGAGCCCGCCGTTGATGTTGGTCAGGCCGCCGGCCAGCCCGGCCGCGGCCGCACCGCCGAGCGCACCACCGGCGACCGCGCCGACGCCGCCCGCGGCACCGATCCCTCCGCCGACAGCGCTGCCCGGTGGCGTGATCGTGCCCGGTAGGGCCGGTCCGCTCGGGAGCGGGTTGTTGCCGTAGGGGTGCGGGCCCTGCGGCAGCCCCGGGCTGCCGGGGTTCCCGTTGCCGGGGTCGCCGTTGCCGGGGTGGCCGTTGCCGGTGTTGGTGCCGGTATTGGTGCCGGTGTTGGTGCCGTCGTTGGGGTTGTCGCTGCCGTGGTCGTGGTTGCTGCTGCCAGGGTTGGTGGTGTCGTGGACTTGACCCGTGGTGGTGTGCTCGTGCGCCACCACCTGGGTCGGGACGTGGGTGGGCGTGTAGGGCGTGCCGGGCCGGATGGGGTTGGTGTTGCCTCCCCCGTTGTTGTTCGGCGCCGTGGGCGGCGTCTCACCGTGGATCTTCGCGAAAACCGCGGCCTGGGTCCGGTGGTTGTCCTGCAGCGCCGAGATCGCGTCAGAGGCGTCGCCCTCGCGGCTGTTGTAGTTGTGCCAGAACGTGTTGTTCTGCGTCTTCCAGTCGTGCTGGGCCTTGACGTCGCTGAGGTCCGGCGGCTGCTGCGGCGGCTGCTCCCCGGCGTGCTGGGAGAAGCCTGTGCTGGCCTTCCGGGCCTGCCGCACGGCGTGCGCGGCCGCCGTGAACGCTCCCGACCCGTCCCGCATCTGGTCGGCGCGGTCGTTCATCTTCGTGGCCGACTGGGCGAACGCCTGGCTGGCGGCGTTGGCGGACTCGCCGCTGAACCGCTCGTCCTTGCCGATGTTCCCCGATTTCGTGTCGAGCTCGGTCGCCAGCCGGCGCAGGAGGCCTTCTCCGGTCTTCCACTGGGTGCTGGCGCCATCGAGCGAGGAGTCGTCGGCACTGGTGAGGTACGACGCCAGCAGCTGCTGCTTGGGTCCGAGCATGGGTCAGTCACCCTCCGAGCTGTTGCCGGGCAGGGTGCACGCGCTCGAAGCCGCGAACGACGGCGCCACGCACGCGTTGGCCTGTGCGGCCTTCTTGACCAGGTCGGCCTGGGCGACCTCATCGACCTGGCTGACGTTCTTGTAGAGGTCGGTGACGACCTGCTCGTAGCCGACGAGTCCCGCCGCCATGTCCGTGATCGCCTTGGCGACGTGGGTGTGCGCCTTGGCGGCGTCACTCGCGCACTGGAGGCTGGCCGGCGAGGTCCCGAACGCGTGGTTGCCGGTCTGGTCGGGAGTGGAGTCCTTGAGCTCGCCGGCGCTCGAGGTGAGGAACTTCTTCAGGTCACTGGCGAGTTCCTCGGAGATGCCGAGTTGAGGCAGCGCGGCTACTGCCGCTGCCGCGTCAGGAAGAAGCATGTCGTCGCTCCCGAGAGTTCGTTTTGCCGGGTACGAGACTGCTACCCCGGCTCGGTCAAGACAAACCAAACGACGTCGAGATTCCATCACGGGACCCGGCGGTCGCGACGGAGGGTCTGTTTCCGGGCGCCGCGCTACCGTGAACCGCGGTGGATCCGGGTGCCAGCGTGTTCGGGCCCGGCCCGCGGACCTGGCCCTGACGGAGGAGGACCACGTGACTCGGACACGTCGGCACGCCGTCGCGCACGTCCTGACCGCCGTGGTCCTCGCCGGAGCAGCGGGCTGCGGCGGCGACGAATCGAACCAGACCAAGGACGACCCCACCGCGCCCGCCACCTCGGCGTCGGCCGGCTCGTCGGCGCCCACGAGCAGCCCCACCGACGAGACGAGCGCGGCCACCCCCTCGATCACGCCGGCGGCCGGGATCCAGCTCACCGAGGCGTCCTCGACGATCCGGGTGCCGGTCGGCTGGAAGCCGATGGACGATCTCGTCGAGTACGCCTCGGCGGCGTCGGACCGGACCAGCCGCAACTCGGTCGACCTGGTCGACAGCGGCGACATCAGCGGCGGCGCCCCGCTCGACGTCCAGGCCCAGAGCGCGCTCAAGAACCTCCCGAAGGGTGCCCAGGCCAGCCGGTTGCCCGACGTCCAGCTGGCCGGCGTCGAGGCCTTCCACATCCACTACACGGTGCCGGGCGACCGCTCCGAGTACGACACCATCACCACGGTGCGCAACGGGCGCAACGTCGGCCTGGACTTCATCCTCGAGAAGAAGAACTCCGAGACCAACCCGGACCTGATCGCGTCGGTGCTGGCCACGTTCGCGTGGATCGCTTGACTCGGCCGGTTTCATTGGCCTGGTGAGATCAGGCTCTGTCGACAAGGCCGCGCTGGCGGCCGGCACCATCCGGCTCGCGTCCGGGATCTCGTTCCTGGTCGACCCGGTCCGCGCCAACCGCTGGTGGGGCGACAAGGAGGAGCCGGTCACCACGACCCGGCTGCTGCTGCGTTCCATGGGCTACCGGGACGCCCTCATCGGCGGACTGCTGGTGCACGCCGCGCTGCGCGGCCGGGACACCCGGCGCTGGTTCCTCGCCTCCGGCGGCGCCGACGCATCGGACCTGCTGGGCGGCCTCTCGGTGCACGACCAGATGTCGCGCTCGCAGCAGCTGGTCGGGCTGGGCGGGGCCGTCGTCGGCGTCGGGGTCGGCCTGTGGGGAGCCTCCCGCCGACGGACCCGCTGACCGACCTGCAGGCTCAGCGAGCGGGTCGCTCGTCGACGATCCGGCGCATCTTGCCGACCGACCGCTCGATGCCGTCCGGGTCGACCACCTCGATGGCCACCGAGACGCCGATCGTGGCCTTGACCAGCCGCTCGAGCTCCGTGCCCGCGGCGGCGCCGTCCTCGGGCCGGGCGGTCGTACGTCGTTCCACTCGCACCGACATCTCGTCGAGCGTCCCCGGACGCGCGCAGCACGCACTGGAAGTGCGGGGACAGCGCGGGCAGCGTGAGCAGCAGCTCCTCGATCTGGGTGGGGAACAGGTTCACGCCGCGCAGGATGATCATGTCGTCGGTGCGGCCGGTGACCTTCTCCATCCGCCGCATGGTCCGCGCGGTCCCGGGCAGCAGCCGGGTCAGGTCGCGGGTGCGGTAGCGGATCACCGGCATCGCCTGCTTGGTCAGGGAGGTGAAGACCAGCTCGCCCTTCTCGCCGTCGGGCAGCACCTCGCCGGTCACCGGGTCGACCACCTCCGGGTAGAAGTGGTCCTCCCAGACGTGCAGACCGTCCTTGGTCTCGACGCACTCCTGCGCCACGCCGGGCCCGATCACCTCCGACAGGCCGTAGATGTCGACGGCGTCGATGCCGAGGATCTCCTCCATCTCCGAGCGCATCTGGTCGGTCCAGGGCTCGGCGCCGAAGATGCCGATCCGCAGTGAGGACTGCTTCGGGTCGAGCCCCTGGCGGCGCATCTCGTCGACGATCGCCAGCATGTACGACGGCGTCACCATGATGATCCCGGGCTCGAAGTCCGTGATCAGCCGGACCTGGCGCTCGGTCATGCCGCCCGAGATCGGGACCACGGTGCAGCCCAGCTTCTCCGCGCCGTAGTGGGCGCCGAGACCGCCGGTGAAGAGCCCGTAGCCGTAGGCGTTGTGCAACACGTCTCCCGGCCGGCCGCCGGCGGCGTGGATGCTGCGCGCCATCACCGAGGCCCACATGTCGACGTCGTCGGCGGTGTAGCCGACGACCGTCGGCCGGCCCGTCGTACCGCTGGACGCGTGGACGCGCACCACCTGTTCGCGCGGCACCGCGAACATCCCGAACGGGTAGTTGGCCCGTAGGTCGGCCTTGCTCGTGAACGGCAGCCGGGCCAGGTCCGCCAGCTCGCGGATGTCGTCGGGATGCACGCCGGCCGCATCCCAGGCCTGGCGGTAGTGCCCGACGTTCGCGTAGGTGTGCTTGAGCGTGGCCCGGAGCCGCTCGGTCTGCAGGGCCCGCAGCTCGTCGACCGATGCCGTCTCGATGGGGTCGAGTCCGTCCGTCCCGGGCATGGCTGGCAACCTACGCCCGCGACCCCGCGCTGCCTACGGTGGTCACATGGACGCACGCGCGACGAGAAGGGTGCTCCTCCGGGGCGGCGCCGGCCTGTCGCTCGTGGCTCTCGCCGGGTGCAGCACCGACGAGCCTTCCGGCCAGGAGAGCGGCCCCAGTACGCCGTCGTCCCCACCAGCCACGACGTCCCCGGCGCCGACCGCGACTCCCTCGGAGACGGCGAGCCCGCCGCCGAGCCCCACCGCCTCGGCCGCGCCGCACCCCGAGGTCGCCGGCACCGTGGCCGACGGCATCCCGGTCCCGTGGGGTATCGCGTTCCTGCCGGACCCGTCGAGCTCGGCGCTGGTCGGCGCACGCGACACCGGCGACCTCTACGTCGTGAGCCAGGGCGACAAGCGGGTGGTCGGCACGCTCGACGTACGGTCCCGGCTCGACGAGGGTGGCGAGACCGGGCTGCTCGGGCTGGCGCTGCACCCGGAGTTCGCGACGAACCGGCTGCTGTACGCCTACCTCTCCACCGACGAGGACAACCGCATCGTCCGGATGACCTTCGACGGCAGTCCCGGGAAGCCGCAGCCGATCCTGACCGGCATCGCGACCTCGGTCCACCACAACGGCGGCGGGCTGGCGTTCGGGAAGGACGGGTTCCTGTACGCCTCCACCGGCGACGCCGAGGACCAGTCCACCCCGCAGGACAAGACGTCGCTCAACGGCAAGGTGCTGCGGCTGACCGACACGGGCCAGCCGGCGCCGGGGAACCCGTTCGGCAACGAGGTCTTCAGCTACGGCCACCGCAACGTCGAAGGCATCCGCTTCGACGAGCAGGGTCGGCTGTGGGCATCCGAGTTCGGCGACAAGGGCGCCGACGAGCTCAACCTGATCCGCAAGGGCAAGGACTACGGCTGGCCGTACGTCGAAGGCTCCGACGGCAAGGGAGGGTACGCCGACCCGCTTGCCCAGTGGCCGGTCGACCAGTGCTCTCCCAGCGGCATCGCGATCGCAGCGGGCCGGGCCTGGCTCGGTGCGTTGCAGGGCGAGTGCGTGTGGTCGGTCGTCCTGGACGGGCCCGACGCGGGCCGGAGCAGGCAGTACTTCGCCGGCGACTACGGCCGGCTGCGGTCCGTCGCCCCCGCTCCGGACGGGTCGCTGTGGGTGACCACGTCCAACCGCGACGGCCGCGCCGATCCGCGGCCCGGCGACGACCGGATCCTGCGGGTCACCCTGTAACAGGTGTGACGCACGGGGCCGATACCGTGGGGCGCATGTTCGGTGCACTCGGGCGCATCGCGTCCCGTCGTCCGTGGCTCGTCATCCTCGCCTGGCTCGTCTTCGTGGTGCTGGTCGTCGCGCTGGCTCCTCCGTTCAAGGCCACCAACGACCAGGCCGACTTCCTGCCCCGCCACTACGAGTCGATCAAGGCAGCCGAGCTGCAGCAGGACGCGTTCCCGTCGGACAACACCGTCGGCGCCATCGTCGTCTTCGACCGCAAGGACGGCGAGAAGCTGACTGCCGACGACCAGGCCCAGATCGCCGCGGTCGTGAAGGGGCTGGACGGCAACCTCGGCAAAGCCTTCGTCTCGATCACCGCCGGTCCGCCGTCCGAGAACGGCCTCGTCCAGCTCGCCGTCGTCGGACTGTCCGAGGACGCCACCGGCTACGACACCCAGTCCTTCGATGCGGTCAAGAAGCTCCGCAAGGACCTCGGCGAGGCGGTGACCGGTGACCTCCGCTACGGCGTGACCGGCAACGCTGCGGCGAGCTACGACCAGCAGGAGTCGGGCAACAAGGCACTGCTCATCGTCGGCCTGGCCACCATCCTGCTCATCCTGGTGCTGCTCGCCCTCATCTTCCGCAGCGTGCTGATCTGCCTGATGCCGATCATCGTGGTGGCCCTGGTGTCCCAGGTGGCCATCGGCCTGATCGCCACGGCCAACAAGCTGTTCGACCTCAAGGCGAGCCAGGACATCGAGACGATCCTGTTCGTCGTCCTCTTCGGCATCGGCACCGACTACATCCTGTTCTTCCTGTTCCGCTACCGCGAACGGCTTCGCGAGGGCGAGGAGAAGCGCCTCGCGGTCGCCCACGCGCTCGAACGCGCCGGCGAGGCGATCGCGTCCGCCGGAGGCGCGGTGATCGTGGCGTTCATGGCGCTGGTGCTGTCCTCGCTCGGGATCTTCCGCTCGATCGGACCGGCGCTCGCGATCGCGGTGGCGGTCACCCTCCTGGCGGCGCTCACCCTGGTGCCCGCCGTGGTGACCCTGCTGGGCCGCGCGCTCTTCTGGCCGTCGAAGAAGTACCTCGACGAGCCCGAGGCCGCTCGCTTCGCTGCGGTCGGGCGATCGGTGGGCCGGCACCCGGGTCGCTACGCACTGGCCTCCGGAGGGGTGCTCGCCGTGCTGGCGATCGCAGCCCTGTCCTTCAACCCCACCTTCGACCTCGGATCGAGCGGCACCTCGGGCACGGCCGAGTCAGCGGTGGCCCTCAAGACTCTGGAGACGGGCTTCCCCGCCGGCGCCACCGACCCCACCCTGGTACTGCTCCGCTCGACCGACGGGAGCCCCCTCGACCCGGACGAGATCACCGCCTACCAACAGGCGCTGGGCGAGCTCGACGGCGTCGCCCAGGTCCAGCCCGGCCAGCCGTCGAAGGACGGCACCGTCGCGTCGTTCAGCGTCTACCTCGAGGGTGACCCGGCGTCAGATGCGGCGATAGCTGCGGTGAAGGGGCCCATCCGGGAAGGCGCGCACGACTCCGCACCGGACGGCACCGAGGCGCTGGTCGGCGGCACGACCTCGGTGTTCGTGGACTTCCAGGCCGCGATGAACCGCGACTACCGGGTGGTCTTCCCGGTCGCCGCGATAGTCATCATGATCATCCTGGCGCTGCTGCTCCGCAGCCTGGTCGCACCCTTGTACCTGATGGCCTCGGTCGGCCTCGGCTTCGCCGCCACCCTCGGCGCGACGTCGATCCTGTTCCAGAACATCCTGGGCCACTCCGGACTGATCTTCATCCTGCCGATCTACGTCTACCTGTTCGTGGTCGCGCTCGGCACCGACTACAACATCCTGATGGTCGCGCGCCTGCGCGAGGAGGCCCGCGAGGGCCTGGAGCCGCGCGAAGCCGCTGCCGAGGCGATCAAGCACGCCGGACCGACCATCGCGGCGGCCGGGGTGATCCTGGCCGGCACGTTCGCCTCCCTGATGCTGGCCGGCAACAGCTTCTTCACCTCGATGGGCTTCGCCCTGTCCTTCGGCATCACCGTGTCGGCGTTCGTCATGGCGATGTTCTTCGTGCCCGGGTTCACCTCGCTGATCGGGCACGCGGCCTGGTGGCCCGGCCACGGCGACGAGAAGAAGGCGGACGAGCCGGAGAAGGAGCTGGTCTCCTAGCGCTGCTCGTCGAGGAAGCGCACCGGCCCGGAGGGCACGTGCGCGTCCTGCTCGTCGAGGGTCTGCCCGGCCTCGTTCTCCAGGAGCACCCGAACCTCCTCGCGCTGCTCGGCGCCCAGGGGGAGCATGATCGTCAGCGCGTGGTGGTCGATCGGATCGGCCACCGCCTCGAAGCCGCCGCGCGAGAGGGCGACCAGCGCGGCGGCCGGGTCGCGTCCGACCGGTACGTCGTAGCGCAGCGTGTGCCGGGCCGAGGTCACCTCCTCGTGCCGCGCGGCCCGGTCCTTGCCCAGCCGCGAGAGCATGAGGCCCGCGACGACCAGCGCCGCGACGACCAGGATGACGAGCACGTAGGCAGCGCCCATGGCAGACCTCCGGGGATCGACTGTCGCCCGTCCGGTGCCCGATCCGCAGCGGCCGCACACCGGCGGACGGGGACGTCGGCCGGTGCAGCGACAACGTCGACATCGTCAACGTCGAGCCAGGTGGCGGGGAGCGGCGGCCTGGCCCTGGTGGCGGTGACCTATGAACCTGCTCCGGGCCGAGACCGGTTGATGTCCCACCGCCGCCGAGCGCGTGTCGCGTGTCGCGAGCAGGTGGCGGTGGCTCTTCAACGCCCGGCGGGCGGTGACCGGTTGACAGCTCACCGCCACCCTCGCGGCTGTCGGGGCGAGTGGCTAGGTTTCGGCCGTGCCGTGCAAGATCGCGGACTTCCTGGAGCTGGTCCACCAGCTCGAGGACGTCACCCAGCACGACCGCGAGCGCTGGTCGGCGTTCGACGTCGGCCGTCGTACCTTCGGCTACCTGTGGCCACGGACGGCCACGGTCGGGCTGAAGCAGCCGATCGCCGAGCAGCTGGCCCTGGTCGCCGAGCGGCCGGAGGTGTTCGAGGTCCAGTACACCTCCGGTGCCTTCGGGTGGGTGGTCTGTCACCTCGACGGGCTCGAGCGCGACGAGCTCGCCGAGCTCACCTTCGAGGCCTGGCGGCTCACCGCTCCCGCCGGGCTGGTCGAGGACCGAGCCGACCGGCTGCCCGTCTGAGCCGTACCTGCCTCAGCGTTCTCCGGTCAGCAGCAGGTGCGCCAGCTGGTCGGCGCGCTCCACCCGGTGCCGCTCGCGGCGAAGAACGCCTCGAACTCCTGCCGGTCCCGCCCACCGATCACGCCCAGCACCGTCTCGTCACACCCCTGGAACTCCGGTGGAGACGATCAGGTTGTCACGTGCGGAGCATCAGCGCCCCTGACCCTCGACAGCAGGAAGCAGCACCCGGAACGTCGTGCCCTCGCCCAGCTCGGACTCGACCTCGATGCGGCCGCCGTGCCGACGCACCACCCGGTCGACGACGGTCAGGCCGAGGCCGGTGCCGGGACGCCGGCGGGCCTCGACGCTCGCGGACCGGAAGAACTCCTCGAACAGCCGGCCCTGCTCCTCCGCGGCGATGCCGATGCCGCGGTCCCTGACCAGCAGCTCGACGTACGTCGCCGAGCCCTCGACCACGCGCTGGACAGCCGCGGTCACCGAGCCGCCCGGGTCGGAGTACTTGATCGCGTTGGACAGCAGGTTGCCGACGAGGTCCTCGAGCTCGCCCGGGTCGCCGCGGACGGCGAGCGGTTCCGGGGGCAGCTCGGTCCCCACCTTGACCTCGCCCGACGCCGCCTCCGCGGAGCCCGACTCGACGACGTCGCCGACCAGCGTGGGCAGGTCGACCGCGACCTCACGGAGTGGACGGTCGGGGTTGTTGACCTTGGCCAGCGACAGCAGGTCGACGATCATCGCCTGGATCCGGCCGGTCGCCCGTTCGATCGCGCGCAACGAACGCTCCAGCGGATCGTCCTCGTCGAGCTCGTCGAAGATGAGCTCGAGGTTGCCGGTGATCGCCGCGACCGGGTTCTGCAGCTGGTGGGAGAGCGCGTCGATGAGCTGGCCGCGGTAGTCGGAGGTGGCCTGCTCCCGCCGCATGCCGTGCTCGAACTCGTGGCGCTCGAGCAGGGTCACCAGTGCCTGGCCAGCTCGGTGCGCGTAGCGCTCGAGGATGCGGCGCTGCTCGGCATCGGGGCGCAGGCCGTTGCGCGGGATGTCGACCGAGAGGACGCCGCGCAGCTCGCCGGCGTCGTCCTCGAGCAGCGCGACCAGGAGGTCGCGCGGGTGCCAGGCCCCCGGCTGGTCGACCGGCTCGAGATCGGGGATGTACGAGTAGCCGTCGAGACCGCTGCTCTCGTGCTCGTGGGGCACGAACTTGAGCAGCCCCCAGTCCTCGGCGTTCTCGAGCTCGGCCAGCACGACCGAGACCGGTGGGTTCAGCGTCGACAGCTCAGCGGCGGTGTGCTCCCCGCCGGCGACCGCGATCGTGTGCAGTCGGTCGTCGTGGACGATGCTGATGGCGGCGAGCTCGAAGCCCGCGAGCTCGGTGACGCTTTCGGCGATGATCTGGAGAGCTTCGCGGTCGACCGCGCCGGGCTCCACCCAGTCAGCGGTCCTCATGGGGCTGATGTAACACCACCGGCCCCGGTTCGGGCAGGTTCCGCTTCGGCGGCGGCAGCACGATGATCGCCAGCCCGAGCAGCATCAGGGCCAAGAACCCGTCCAGCCAGTAGTGGTTGGCCGTCACGACGACCACGAGCACGGTGATGGCCAGGTGCGCGGCAGCGACCCAGGCCAGCCAGCGTGGCCCGGTGCGGAAGATCACGTACGCGATGAGCGCCGCCCAGCCGATGTGCAGGCTGGGCATGGCCGCGAACTGGTTGGCCATGGCGCCGCTCGTGCCGGCGTAGGCGTTGGGCCCGAACGTCGACATCGTGTCGATGAAGCCCCATTGGGGGAACATCCGCGGCGGAGCCAGCGGATAGACGATGTGCACCACCAGGGCGCTCGCGGTCAACAGCGCGACCAGGTTGCGGGCCCAGTGGTACTCCGCGCGCGGCCGGAACAGGTAGCCCCAGACGAGGAACGCGATCATCGACGGGAAGTGCACCGAGAAGTAGTAGATGTTCGCCGCGTGCAGCAGCGTGTCCGAGGGCACCAGCGCCTGGAGCGTGGCCTCGGACGGCAGGTGCAGGTTGTGCTCGAGGTGATGGACTCGGAGGGCGTGGGCGTACGCCGCGCCGGTCTCACCGCGCGAGAGCAGCCGGCCGTAGCGGTAGAACTCGAACATCGCGAGCACCAGGCCCAGCTCCAGGAGGGCGCGCAGGACGCGCGGCGCGATACCGCGGGCCGTACGGCGCACGGCAGTGGTCGCCGGTGGCTGTCCCGGGTGCAGCGTCGTCATCAATCCTCCTTGCCGGAACTTGTTCTACCCACTCCAAGCACGTTTCGTCACCCGGGATTCCCCCGACCTCGCCCTGACCGGTCCCCAGACAAGTCATTGACCATGTCAACCATCATGCCGTCAAGTAGTGACCTGCCGTGTTCCTGCAAGTCATCGCTTGGGAATGCGACGTTCTTCTCAGCATCCCGCACAATGCGCTTTGGGAGAGCGAACCTCCGGGGCCTTTCGCGCGTCAATGGGAGTGCGTGAAGAGCGTCCGGCCGGAAAGGGTGCACGTGAAGAAGGTCCCTGCCATCGCGGCAGCCGTCGTGTCGACGGTCCTCGTCCTGACCACGGGTGGCCCGGCCACCTCCGCTTACGCGGTGGCCGGCCCCGCGGCTGCGGCCGGCGGCGGGTCGTCCGGTGCGACGTTCGCGTCCTCGTCGACCACCGACCAGCACGGGAGCGCGGCCCAGGCCTCGACCAAGCCCGCGACCGAGCCCGCGACCAGGCCCGACCGGGCCAAGGGGAAGGGCGGCGGGCGCTACCACGTGCCGACCGGCGCCTACTTCAACGACCCGCGCGGAGGTTGGCCCGCCCGGATGCGGATCGAGCGCCAGGTGATGCGCGCGATCAAGGCCACCGAGAAGGGGTCCGTCATCCGGATCGCGCTCTACTCCTTCGACCGCATCCCGGTGGCCAAGGCGCTGATCGCGGCCAAGAGGCGCGGCGTCCACATCCAGATCCTGCTCAACGACCACCAGGACACCAAGGCCATGAAGATGCTGCGTGGCTACCTGGGGACCAACACCAAGAAGCGCGACTTCATCTACAAGTGCCACTCGGGATGTCGGACCGACAACCGCAAGCGGTTCCTGCACACGAAGTTCTACACGTTCACCAAGACCGGCGGCTCGAAGTGGGCGCTGTTCTTCGGGTCGCACAACCTGACCATGAACGCCATGCGCCACCAGTGGAACGACCTCTACCTGATGGACGGCAACAAGCCGCTGTTCGACCAGTACGTCTACCTCTTCGACGACATGAAGAAGGACTACGAGAAGCAGCAGCCGCCGCTCCCCGACTTCTGCGGCATCCCGGCCAACGGGGTCGCGTGCGACGACGCCGTCGACTCCGGGACCACGGTGACCTTCCCCCGCTACCTGGGCCCCGGCAACGACCCCATCATCAAGATCCTCGACCGGGTCCAGTGCCTCACGACCCTGCCCAACGGCAAGCGGATCCGCACGAAGCTCGCCGTCAACATGCACACCATCCGGGGCCGACGAGGGAACTACCTGGCCGACGCCTACCGGCGCAAGTTCGCCGAGGGCTGCAGCGCCCGGTTCAGCTTCGGCCTGGTGGGCGCGATCACCAAGGGCCACCTCGGGGCCAAGACCTCCCGTGGACGGCTGCCGCTGCGGTCCACCGGGTTCGACTACCACCCCGACAGCGACCCGGTGCCCAACCCCGACGGGAAGGTCGACCTCTCGCTCGACTACTACTCCCACCAGAAGTTCCTGGTCATCGAGGGCAACTACGCCGGTAACCCGCACGCGAGGCTGGTGTTCACGGGCTCGGAGAACTGGGGCGCGCTGGGCGCCTACAACGACGAGATCCTGGTCAACATCATCGGGAAGAAGGTCACCCGGCAGTACATGCGGCAGTTCAACTTCGAGTGGCGGCCGGGCAACTCCCGCAACGCCTACACGACGTCGTACACGCACTTCCGGGTGCCGGTCGTCCGGATGGGTCCGGACGGCGAGAAGGTCGTGACCTACAAGACCCGGACGCGCAAGCACGTGACCGTCGACCCGAGCCTGGTCTACCACCCGGGCTGGAACTACGGGCCCTACTGGGAGGACGACTAGGTCGTGTCCTGAGCCGGTAGCGGGGGTCAGAAGTTCCACTGGCGGAGCTTGTCCGGGTTGCGCACCGCCCAGATCCGGGTGATCCGGCCGCCGGCCACGTCGAAGGCGAAGACGGTGACCGTCTCGTCGTCCTGAACGGCGACGAGGCCGGGCTGCCCGTTGACGGTGTGCTCCTCGATCCGCAGGCCGGTGCTTCGTCCGGCCAGCGCGACCAGGAAGTTCGCGATGACCTCCGGGCCCTCGATCGGCGCCAGCGCTGCCGCGACCCGGCCCCCGCCGTCGGCCACCGAGACGACGTCGGGATCGAGGATGCCGAGCAGCGCCTCGATGTCCATCGCCTCCCAGGCCTGCTTGAACTCGCGGACCACCTCGGCGCGGCCGGCCGTCTGAGTGTCGACCGGCCGGGTGTCCCGGACCTTCCTGCGGGCGGTGGAGGCGAGCTGCCGGCAGGCGGCCGGCGTACGACCGACGATCTCGGCCACCTCGTCGAACGGGTAGCGGAAGACGTCGTGCAGCAGGAAGGCCACGCGCTCGGCCGGGCTCATCGAGTCGAGCACCACGAGGAACGCCATGTCGACCGACTCGTCGAGCGTGATCCGGTCGGCCGGGTCGGCGCCGGCATCGGCGCTGGGCCACTCGGTCCGGTCCGGCACCGGCTCTGGGAGCCACTCCCCGACGTACCGCTCGCGCCGGGCCCGCGCCGACCCGAGCTGGTCCAGACAGATCCGGCTGGTGACGGTGGTGAGCCAGGCGGCGGGAGTCTCGATCGCGTCCCGGTCCTCCGGGGTGAGGGCGTACCAGCGGATGAACGCCTCCTGCACGGCGTCCTCGGCGTCGGCCACCGAGCCGAGCAGCCGGTAGGCGACGTTGATCAGCCGCCTGCGGTGGACTTCCACCTCGTGGCTGACCGGGTTGCTCGTCATCGTCCCGTGCTCCCTTCGCTGTGCGGGTCTCCACATGAAGACGACGCAGCCGGCCGAAGTGTGAGGTGACCCCCCTCACATCACATCCTGCGCCACCGCCTCGTCATCCCTTCGACCACATCGAAACGAACCAGAGGAACGAGGGGAGAACCCCATGGACGCACGCCTGGACTTCTTCAGCCAGCCCAGCGTGACCACGCTCATCAAGAAGATCTCCGGCGCCAGCTTCGTGCCGGACTCGGTGCTGCCGACGACCCTGCAGGAGCTGTGTCGCCTCCGCGCCAGCCAGATCAACGGCTGCGGCTACTGCACCGACATGCACATCAAGGAGGCCCTCCACGCCGGCGAGGACCAGCAGCGGCTGAACTTGGTCGCGGCCTGGCGCGAGGCCACCTGCTTCACCGAGGCCGAGAAGGCGGCGCTCGAGCTGACCGAGGCGGGCACCCGCCTCGCCGACGTGGGCAACGTCCCGGACGACGTGTGGCTGAACGCGTCCAAGCACTTCGACGACGAGCAGCTCGCCGCCCTGGTCTTCGTGATCGCGGTGATCCAGTTCTACAACCGGCTCAACGTGATCACCCAGCAGCCGGCCGGCGGCTACGAGGTCGGCCAGTACGCCGGCTGACCCGTTCCGGGACCGGCCCCCGCCCCCCCGGGGGCCGGTCCCCCGGTCGGTCCGGGCTGTGACGCTCGTCAGCAGCCCACCATGCCTGCGAGACCGGCTGGAGCGTCTCCGCGACTCGTAGAGTGCTCGGCATGCCGGACCTCGCACCCCGACAGCTGATCCTCACGCTGTACGGGTTGTACGCCCGCGACGAGCACAACTGGCTCTCGGTCGCGTCCGTCGTGCAGCTGCTGTCCGACCTGGACGCCGAGCCGGCCGGTGTCCGCTCGTCGATCTCCCGGCTCAAGCGCCGCGGTGTCCTGGAGTCGCTCAAGGTGGACGGCACGGCCGGCTACCGCCTGTCGGACTCCGCCCTCGAGGTGCTGCGCGAGGGCGACACCCGGATCTTCAAGCAGCAGCGTGCGCACCTTTCGGACGGGCTGGTGCTCGTCGTGTTCTCGATCCCGGAGACCGAGCGCGATCGCCGGCACCGGCTGCGCAGCACGTTGAGCGGCATGGGGTTCGGCACCGTGGCGCCGGGCGTCTGGGCCGCTCCCGGCACCATGGAGGAGGTCGCCGGCGAGACGATCGAGCGGATCGGGCTCCGGCAGTACGTCGACATCTTCCGAACCCGCGCGATGGATGCCGACGAGCTGCGCACGCGCGTGGGCGAGTGGTGGGACCTGCCCGCCATCCAGAACGAGTACGACGACTTCGTCGCCAAGTACCGCGACGCCCCTGCGGTGCTCAAGGGCGCGAGCGACCTGCCCAGGCAGGCGTTCGGCATCTACCTCCCCATGCTCACCGAGTGGCGGCGGCTGCCGTACCGCGACCCGGGGCTGCCCGCCGAGGTGCTCCCGCCGGACTGGGTGGGGCAGCGGGCCGCGGACCTGTTCACCGATCTCGACGCCCTGCTCCGGTCGCCGGCGCGGGAGCACGCGCTGCGGACCATCCACGGCTGAGCTCGCCGCCGGGGTATGTCTTTTCATTGACGCTCGTTAGCCAGGAATGGGAGGTTCGAGCCGTGCCAGGTCCGGTCGCGCTCGTCACTGGAGCAGGGCGCGGCATCGGCCGTGGCGTGGCCGTCCGGCTCAGCGCCGAGGGCTACTACGTCGCGCTCGTCTCCCGGACCGAGTCCCAGCTCCACGAGACCGCCGCGCTGTGCACCGGACCGACCCTGGCCGTGGCCCGCGACATCACGAGCACGCCCGCCGTCGACGAGGTGTTCGCCGCCGTCGAGCAGCACTGGGAGCCCGTCGAGGTCCTCGTCGCCTGCGCGGGCGCCGGGGCCTCGGCGCCGCTGGTGTCCACCTCCGACGAGCTGTGGGACGAGATGGTCGCCCTCAACCTGACCGCGCCGTTCCGGTGCATCCGGCGGGCCGTGCCGGGGATGGTCGACCGGGGTCGCGGCGCCGTCGTGGTGGTCGCCTCGGTGGCCGCGCAACGGGGCGACCCGTACGTCGCGGCGTACACGGCGAGCAAGCACGGAGTCCTCGGTGTGGTGCGGTCCGCGGCGGCCGAGCTGGCCACCAAGGGGGTCACTGTCAACGCGATCTGCCCCGGCTACGTCGACACGCCGATGACCGCGCACACCATCGACGTCATCGCCGAGCGGACCGGACGCACCCGCGACGAGGCCCGGCGTGAGCTGGAACGCAGGCAGCCGCACCAGAGGCTGGTCACGGTCGACGAGGTGGTGGAGGCCGTGTGGAGCTGCGTCCGGAACCCGGGTATCAGCGGCCAGGCGATCACCGTCGACGGAGGGGGACTCCAGTCATGAGACTGGTCGGATGAGCCTGGAGTTCGTGAACCCGCCGGAGCTGGCGACGCCCCGAGGGTTCTCCCATGCGGTGGTCGGGCGCGGGCGCGTCGTCTTCCTCGCCGGCCAGACCGCACTCGACGCCGACGGCGGGATCGTCGGCGCCGACGTGGTCGAGCAGTTCGAGCAGGCCCTCGGCAACGTCCTCACCGCGCTGGCCGCGGCGGGCGGCTCGCCCGAGCACCTGGCCGGCATGACGATCTACATCGTCGACATGGACGACTACCGCGCCCACTCGCGCGCCATCGGCCAGGTGTGGCGTCGTCTCGTCGGGGACAGCTACCCGGCGATGGCCGGGATCGGCGTGAGCCGGCTGTGGGACGCCGAGGCACTCGTCGAGGTGCAGGGGTACGCCGTCCTGCCGGACTGAGGCCTCAGCGGCCCTTCCACTCGGGCGGTCGCCCCTGGGTGAACGCCGCGTGGAACTCGGCGTGGTCCTCGGTGGTCATCAGCAGTGCCTGGGTCATCGCGTCCAGCTCCATCGCGGACGACAGGGACATGTCCAGCTCCCTGGTCAGCAGGGACTTGGTCTGGGCCAGGGCCAGGGTCGGACCGGCGGCCAGTCGAGCCGCCAGGGCAGCCACCGCCTCGTCGAGCCCCTCGTCGTCGACGAGCTCGGACACCAACCCGTAGCGGTCGGCGGTCTCGGCGTCGATGGTGTCGCCGAGCATCAGCAGCGAGGTGGCCCGGGACAGTCCCACGACCCGGGGGAGGAGGTAGGCGGCCCCCATGTCGCCCCCGGACAGGCCGACCTTGGTGAACAGGAAGGCGAACCGGCCCGAGCGACCCACGACCCGGAAGTCGGCGGCCAGGGCGACCACGGCTCCGGCGCCCGCGGCGATGCCCTGCACCTTGACGATGATCGGGATGGGGCACTCCCGCATCGCGCGGATGACGTCACCGGTCATCTTGGTGAACCTCATCAGGTCGGCGGCCGGCATGGTGATCAGCTCCCCGATGATCTCGTTGACGTCGCCGCCCCCGCAGAAGGCCCGGCCCTCCCCCTCGATCACCAGGACCTTGACCTCCTCGTGGTGCGGCAGCTCCGAGAGGAGGTCGCGGAGGTCGGCGTACGACTCGAAGGTCAGCGGGTTCAGCTTGTCGGGCCGGTTGAGGGTCACCCGGGCGACGCCGGCGTCGATCCTGAAGGCGAAGTGGTCCCACCGGTCCGTCAACGGGGCGGACGCTCGGAATCGGTTCACTGCGCGGTCCTTTCGCGGAGCAGCTCGCGGGCGATGATGGAGAGCTGTACGTCGGTGGCGCCCTCGTAGATCCGCGGCGCGCGTACGTCGCGGTAGAGGTGCTCGAGCAGGTGGCCCCGCTGCAGGGCGCGGGCCCCGTGGAGCTGGACGCACTGGTCGACGATGGTCTGGGCCGCCTCGGTCGCGAAGTACTTCGCCATAGCGGCGGACTTGGTGACCTCGCCACGCGGGCTACGTGCGTCGTAGGTGCCGGCCGCGGCGAAGACGAGCAGCCGCGCCGCCTCGAGCTGCGTGGCCATCCGGGCCAGGTGGTGGCCGACGGCCTGCTGGTCCGCGAGGTGCCCGCCGTACGCCTCCCTGGTCGCGACGTGGTCCAGGGTGGCGTCCAGCGCGGCCCGGGCCATGCCGAGAGCGAACGCCCCCACGCTCGGGCGGAACAGGTCCAGGGTCCGCATCGCGACCCGGAAGCCGCCGTCGACCTCGCCGAGGACGTCGTCACGCCCGACCCGCACACCCTCGAAGTGGAGCGAGCCGATGGGGTGCGGGGAGAGCAGGTCGAGGTGCTCACCGGTGAGCCCCTCGGCGTCCCCGGGCACTGCGAACGCGGTGACGCCACGGGCGCGGGTGTCCGGGGTGGTGCGGGCGAAGACGGTGTAGACGTCGGCCTCGGGAGCGTTGGAGATCCAGAGCTTCTCCCCGTGCAGGCGCCAGCCGTCGCCGTCTGCCTCCGCGGCCAGCTCGAGGGCGGCGGCGTCCGAGCCCGCGCCCGGCTCGGTGAGCGCGAACGAGGCGACGACCTCGCCGCTGACGACTCCCGGGATCCAGCGCCGGACCGTCTCCGGGGTCCCCGACTGCAGGATCGGGTAGCTGCCCAGCCCCTGGAGGGCCAGCGCCGTCTCGGCGTCGGTGGAGACCGCGGCGATGGACTCGCGCAGCAGGCACAGCTGGGTGGCCGCGGCGTCCTCCGGTGCCGACTCCGGCGTCCCTCCGAAGAGTGCGCGCAGCAGCCCGAGTCGCCCCATGGCCGCCAGCAGCGGCCGGTTCACTCGTCCCTCCTCCCCCTGCTCGACCAGGGGAAGGAGCTCGGTCCTGGCCAGCTCGCGGGCCCAAGCGGAGAGCTCGCGCTCGTCGACCGGGGGGTTCACCGCTCCCCTCCCCCCGTGGGCCGCCAGCGGGCGTGCCTGGTGCCTGGCGCTCCGTTGCGGATCAGCTCCAGCCGCGGCTTGGGCCCGTCGGTGCGGCCGGTCTGGGGCCGGCGCTGCCCGGCCTGCCAGGGCAGCGGCCAGCGCACGCCCGGGCCGGAGTAGTCCTGCTCGGCGGCCGCGTGCAGCGTCCAGCTGGGGTCGTAGAGGTGTGCTCGGCCGAGCGCACACAGGTCGGCGCGGCCCGCCAGCAGCAGGGAGTTCACGTCGTCGTAGGACGAGATCACGCCGACCGCCATCGTCGCGATGCCCACGGTGTTGCGGATCCGGTCGGCGTACGGCGTCTGGTACGAGCGTCCGAACGCCGGCTTCTCGTCGGCCGTCACCTGGCCGGTCGACACGTCGATCGCGGCAGCCCCCGCGGCCTTGAACGCCTCGGCGATGAGGACGGCGTCGTCGCCGGTCACGCCGCCGTCGAACCAGTCGGTGGCGGAGATCCGGACGGTCATGGGCTTCCCGGCCGGCCAGACCTCGCGCATCGCCGTGAACACCTCCAGCGGGTAGCGCAGCCGGGCCGTCAGGTCCCCGCCGTAGTGGTCGGTGCGGTGGTTGGTGACGGGCGAGATGAAGGAGGAGAGCAGGTAGCCGTGCGCGCAGTGCAGCTCGAGCAGGTCGAAGCCGGCGTCGTCAGCGCGCCGGGCGGCGTCCACGAACTGCTCCTTGATCTCGGCCAGGTCCGCCCGGTCGAGCTCGCGTGGCACCTGGTTGACACCCTCGCGGTAGGGCAGGGCCGAAGGGGCGACGACCTCCCAGTTGTCGTCGTCGAGGGGGAGGTCGATGCCCTCCCACATCAGCTTCGTGGACCCCTTCCGGCCGGAGTGGCCGAGCTGGATGCCGACCTTCGCCGCGCTCTCGGCGTGCACGAAGTCGGTGACCCGGCGCCAGGCAGCGGCCCGGTCGTCGGACCAGATGCCGGTGCAGCCGGGGCTGATCCGTCCCTGGGCCGAGACGCAGACCATCTCGGTCATCACCAGCCCGGCACCACCGAGCGCCTTGCCGCCGAGATGCACGAGGTGGAAGTCGTTGGCGAACCCGTCCACCGCGCAGTACATGTCCATCGGCGAGACGACGACGCGGTTGACCAGCTCCAGTCCGCCCAGGCTGAAGGGGCGGAACATCGGAGGTACGTCGGCGCTCGACTCGCCGGTGTCGCCGGTGTGCTCTCCGAACCAGCGGTCGACCCGGGCCACGAACTCGGGGTCGCGCAGCTTCAGGTTCTCGTAGGTGACCCGCCGGCTGCGGGTCATGATGTTGAACGCGAACTGCCACGGGTCCTGGCCGACGTACTGGCCCAGGTTCTCGAACCACTCCAGGCTGGCCTGCGCAGCGCGCTGGGTCGACAGCACCACGGCCTTCCGCTCGGCCTCGTAGGCGTCGAGGGCGTCGGCGAGCTCGCGACCCTCGTGCAGGCACGCGGCGAGCGAGAGCGCGTCCTCCATCGCGAGCTTGGTGCCCGAGCCGATGGAGAAGTGCGCGGTGTGGGCGGCGTCGCCGAGCAGCACGACGTTCTCGTGCCGCCAGCTCTCGTTGCGGATCGTGCTGAAGCTGATCCACCTCGAGTTGTTGGCCATCACCTCGTGGCCGTCCAGGACGTCGGCGAACAGCTCGGTCACCCTGGCGATCGACTTCTCGTCGGACTGGCCGGGAGCGAACTCCTGGGTCGCGAAGGCGTCGAAGCCGGCGGCCCGCCAGACCTCCTCGTTCATCTCGACGATGAACGTGCTCCCGTGCGCGTCGTAGGGGTAGCCGTGCACCTGCATCACGCCGTACGGCGTCTCGCGGATGTCGAACCTGAAGGCGTCGAAGACCTTGCTGGTGCCGAGCCACATGTACTTGCAGCGGCGGACGTCGAGGCTCGGCCGGAACGAGTCGGCGTACTTCGTGCGGACCGCGGAGTTGAGGCCGTCAGCGGCCACGACGAGGTCGTGGGAGCTCGCGAGCTCCGCCACGTCGGGCGCGTCGGTGAGGAAGTGCAGCACGACGCCGAGGTCGCGGCAGCGCTCCTGGAGCAGCTCCAGCAGCCGTCGGCGACTCATCGCCGCGAAGCCGTGGCCGCCGCTGGTGATGGTCTCGCCGCGGAAGTGCACGTCGATGTCGTCCCACCGGGCGAACTCCAGCTCCATGCGCTCGTGGACCAGGGGATCGGCGTGCTCGATGCCACCAAGGGTCTCGTCGGAGAACACGACTCCGAAGCCGAACGTGTCGTCGGCGGCGTTGCGCTCCCACACCGTGATCTCGTGGCTGGGGTCGAGCTGCTTGGCCAGAGCCGCGAAGTAGAGCCCGCCCGGTCCCCCGCCGATCACCGCGATGCGCACGCTGTGGCCTCCTGGTCCGACTCGACGAGACTATGTCGCTTGCTGGACGAGCGTCATGAAAACTCTAGACTACACCTTTCACCCGGACGTCGATGGAGCCGACTCCGTCGCCGAGTCGAGCCCGTCGAGCTGCCGCAGCCTGAACCGCTGCAGCTTGCCGGTCGAGGTCTTCGGCAGCTGGCCGACGAAGACCAGTCGACGGGGGTACTTGTACGGCGCGATGGACTCCTTGACGAAGGTCTGCAGCGTCTGCGCCAAGGTGTCGTCCCCGACAAGCCCCGTGCGCGGGACGACGAAGGCTGTGACGACCTGGCCCCGCGCCTCGTCGGGGAGCCCCACGACCCCGCACTCCTGGACGTCGGGATGGGCCAGCAGGGCTTCCTCGACCTCCGGGCCGGCGATGTTGTATCCGGACGACACGATCATGTCGTCGCTCCTGGCGCGGTACCAGAAGTAGCCGTCCTCGTCCTGGACGAACGTGTCGCCGGTGATGTTCCAGCCCTGCTGGACGTAGGTGGCCTGTCTCGGGTCGTTGAGGTACCGGCAGCCGGTCGGGCCCTTCACGGCCAGCCGGCCCGGCTCCCCTGGGGGGAGCTGGCGGCCCTCCGCGTCCAGGATGGCGGCCCGGAAGCCCGGCACCGGGCGGCCGGTCGAGCCGGGCCTGATCTCGTCGTCCGAGGCACTGACGAAGATGTGCAGCATCTCGGTGGCACCGATGCCGTCGATCAGGCTGACTCCCGTGGCTGCGTGGACGGCCTCCCACGTCGCCGCCGGGAGGTGCTCGCCCGCGGACACGGCGCGCCGCAGCTGCGAGAGCTGCGCCGCCTTCCCGGACGTCAGCATGGCTCGGTACGCCGTGGGCGCGGTGAAGCAGATCGACACCCGGTGCTGGGCGATGAGGTCGGCGAGCTGGTCCGGCGTCGCCTTCTCCACCAGCAGCGTGGCCGCGCCGACGCGCAGCGGGAAGATCACCAGCCCGCCCAGCCCGAAGGTGAACGCCAGCGGCGGCGTACCAGTGAAGACGTCGTCGGCAGTGGGCTTCAGCACGTGGGCCGAGAAGGTGTCGGCGATCGCCAGCACGTCCCGGTGGAAGTGCATGGTCGCCTTGGGACGCCCGGTCGTCCCAGAGGTGAACGCGAGCATCGCGACGTCGTCGGCGGACGTAGCCACCGCAGGGAAGACGGCCGGCTTCTGCGCCGCGGCGGCGGCGAGGGCGGTCTCGGGGCCGTAGGCAACGATGCGGTCGCCGGGCACGCCCGAGGCGACGAGGTCGTCGAGCACGCGGCTGTCACACAGGCAGAGGTCCACCGACGCGATCTCGCAGATGGTGGTGAGCTCACCCGCCCGCAGCATGGGCATCGTCGTGACCGCGACCGCGCCGGCTTTCATGACGGCGAACCAGCACGCCACGAGCCACTGGTTGTTCGGCCCCCGCATGAGGACCCGGTTGCCCGGCACGATGCCGTGGTCCTCGACCAGGACGTGGGCGAGCTGGTCCGAGAGCCGCTGGAGCTGCCCGTAGGACCAGGGGTCGGCGTCCGGCGCCAGCAGGCACGGACGATCCGGGCCCAGCCGGTCCGCCACCCGGTCGAGCAGCTCGACCCCGCAGTTGAGCCGCTGCGGGTAGTGGAGCTCGGGCAGCTCGAAGAGAAGCTCGGGCCAGGTCTCCGAGGGCGGCAGGTTGTCGCGGCAGAAGGTGTCGACGTGAGCGGACGGGGACAACGTCATCGGCAGGGTCATCCAGGCCGCCTCCCTCGCAGGCCTCCGCCTGCGCCGCGGCGGCCGGTTCGAGGTTATGACCCTGTCGTTACGGCAGTCAACAGACCGCTATACACCGTGCTGCCGAGCCCACTACCGAGGACCTTCGCGGTTGCCGTTCCACAGCTCTTCCCGCGTCACCCGCCGCGTGATGGTGCGGCGCAGGAGCCGCCACACATCGTCACGGAGGTGGGGAGATCCAGCCAGACGACCAGGTCAGCGCGCTCGAGGATCAGGGGCCGCGCCGCGTCGTACTGGTACTCCATGACCCAACGCTCGCCCGCCACCGCGCGAGCGACGTCGTCGAGGAACGTCTGTCGCGGCGTCCAGTCGACGCCGTGCCGGAGCGCGTCGAGCTCGATGTAGGGCAGCGCCAGGACCTCACCGAGGGTATGCAGGGCACACGCGCAAGCGACTGCGCCGCGGGAGACGTCGAAAGCGTCCGGCGACTCGGACGTTCTAGCCGAAGGAGCTCGATGGGACGTTCGCGGTCGTCGGCGTCCTCGCGACCACCAACCCACCGGCCGGCCGGCCCAGCCCCAAGACCCCGAAATAAGCGACAGTCGAACCCGCAAGATGTAGGTCCGGCTGTCCGGGATGTCCTGAGACATCACACTGCGCGCCCGTAGGGATTCGAACCCCAAACCTTCTGATCCGTAGTCAGATGCTCTATCCGTTGAGCTACGGGCGCCTGTCCGCCGACGGCGAGCTGGCTCGTCCGCAGGACTGCACGAGGATAGCCGAACGCGCCGGGCGGTCCGAATCGCTGGCCCGGCCGCCGCCCGGCGGGTACCGATGAGCTCGTGACCGAGTCCGTGACGCAGAGTGTGACCCGGGCCATATGGCTTGGACCGATCCAATATGTACGGACTCCGGACAGAGGTACCGTCGGCCTCCCGAAGCGCCGCCAGCGGCGAATCTTGGGGATCCGGGACGAGTCGCGACAACGACGCCGCGCCATCCGCCGAACATGTGTTGATCCGACAGAAGGATTCGCCAGCGATGACGGACGTTGAAGCAGCCCTCGACGAAGCCGGGATCAAGAACCAGCAGGTCCGCGACTACGTCGCCCACTGGGCGGCGATCACCCAGCCCGACCGCATCGAGGTCGTCAGCGCGGCTGACGACCCCCGGTTGGTGCAGGAGGCGCTCGACGCGGGTGAGCTCCAGCCCGCCGGCGAGGGGCGCTACTACTCACGCTCCTACGCCAAGGACACCGCGCGCTCCGAGGAGCGGACGATCGTGGCGACCAACGACCCGCAGGACAAGGGCGTCTACAACAACTGGCGGCCGGCCTCGGAGATGAAGGAGCTCTACAACCGGCTCGTGGCCGGCCAGTCGCGCGGCAAGACGATGTACGTCGTCCCCTACCTGATGGCGCCGCCCGGCTCTCCTCTGGAGCAGTTCGCGGCGGGCGTCGAGATCACTGACTGCCGCCCAGTCGTGCTGCACATGATCCGCATGGCCCGGGTCGACAAGGACCACGTCGACAACCTCGCCGACCAGGACTCGTTCGTCCGCGCCGTGCACGTCACCGGCGACCTGCCCACTCTGGGCCACGGCACCGAGGACGACCAGCGCTACTTCGTGACCGTCGCCGACGAGCGCACGATCCTGCACTACGGCTCGTCGTACGGCGGCAACGCGCTGCTCGGCAAGATCGCCCACGGCCTGCGCCAGGCCATGTACGACGGCTGGAAGAACGGCTTCCTGGGCGAGCAGTTCATGCTGCTCGGCATCGTCGACAAGGAGACCGGCCGCAAGTACCACATCGCCGGCGGCTTCCCGAGCGCCTCGGGCAAGACCAACCTCGCGATGACGCTGGCTCCCGACGCCCTCGGCGACCGCTACCACGTCGAGTTCTACGGCGACGACATCACCTGGCTGTGGGCCGACGAGGAGTCGGGTCGGGTGATGGGCTTCAACCCGGAGAACGGCGTCTTCGGCGTGGCCAAGGACACCAACGAGCTGACCAACCCCACCGCGCTGGACTCCATCCGGCCCGGTACGGGCGCCATCTTCACCAACGTCGCCTACAACCCCACCACCCAGGAGGTCTGGTGGGAGGGGCGCACCAAGGAGCCGCCGGCCGATGTCACCGGCTGGCTGGACTGGAAGGGCGCGCCGATCGCCGACCGGACGCCCGAGGAGCAGCAGGAGCCCTGGGCGCACCCCAACAGCCGGTTCACCACGACGCTCGCCAACGTGCCCAACATGGCCGATGACTACGAGACCCCCACCGGCGTGCCCGTCGACGTCATCATCTTCGGCGGCCGCACCCGGGACCGGGAGCCGCTGGTACGCGCGATCACCGACCTGGCCGAGGGCGTCTACGACGGCCTGACCCTGGGCGCCGAGGCGACCTTCGCCGCCGAGGGTGTCGACGGCCACCTGCGCTACGACCCGATGTCGAACCGGCCGTTCATGTCCTACGGCGAGGGCGACTACGCCCAGCACTGGCTGAACGTGATCGGAGCGGCCAAGGAGCAGCCGCTCTTCGCCCACGTGAACTGGTTCCAGCGCGACCCCGACGACGGGCACTTCCGCTGGCCGGGCTACCGCGAGAACCTGCGGGCGCTGCTGTGGCTGGCCCAGTTCAAGAACGGCGAGGTCACCGGCCGGCCGACCCCGGTGGGCGTGGTGCCGACCGCCGAGGAGCTGAACCTCGAGGGCCTCGAGATCAGCGCCGAGGACCTCGACACGATCCTCAGCATCGATGTCGACCGCTGGCGCCAGGAGATGGGCTTCCGTGAGGAGCACCTCGAGCAGTTCGACCGGCTGCCGGAGGCGATCTGGGACGCACACCGCCGCGTGGCCAAGGCGCTCGCCGAGGAGTGACCTCCCGAGCCCGGCCCCCCGGGGCGGGCGCACCTTGGCCTGAGACAGCACATCGGCCCCGACACTGGTGTCGGGGCCGACTGCTTCGATGGCCAGGATGCCCGGCGCCGGGGGTGCATGTGGGGGGCTCCCGGCGCCAGGACAGTTCCTGACGGAGCCTCGCGCGATGTGGGGGACCTGTGTTTGGAGACAGGGGGTCGCTGCGAGGCTGCGTTGCCAACCATAGGGCAAGTTCTGGCAACTGTCTCGACCCGTCCATACCACTTGGGCATGCCAACGGGGGCCGGGTCCCCTACCCGGCCCTGAGGACCCCTTGTTCAGCTAGTGGTTCAGCAGCACCACGACGGGCCGACGAACTTGGACGCCTGGTGGTGGGCGACCTTGGCGCCGGCGGGCGACTGGCTCAGACCGAGCACGCTCAGCACGGCAACCAGGCTGGCAACCGTGAGGCGGACGGACTTGCTCCTCATAGGGACTCCTCGCGTCAGGACGGTGGGTGATTCCCACCGCATGAGTCGCGCACAGCAAATCGCGTCACACCCGCCCCACGCGTCCCCAAAATGGAGTAGTTGACCAAAAGCGCGGAAAAATCCGGCAATATGTGCCCATGTCGCCCGAGCTCGCCCACCAGCTCACCGCACTCGACCCCGCGGTGCTGGGCGCGCGCATCAAGGCGGCACGCGTCGCTTCGGGCCTCACCCAGCCGGAGCTGGCCGGACCCGACGCCTCGGTCGGGTTCGTGTCCCGGATCGAGACGGGGCAGCGGCGGCCCAACACCGAGCTGCTCGACACTCTTGCCGGCCGGCTCGGCGTCACGATGGAGTTCCTGGTCCTCGGCGACGGCTGGGAGGACGCCCAGCGCCTCGAGCTCCAGCTCGACCACGCGGACCTCTCCCTCGCCGGCGGCGAGGCCCAGAACGCGCTCAACCTGGCTCGTGACGCACTCGACTCCCCCGGTCTCGATGCTGTGCCCGGCGGCGCGATCCGGGCGCGCTACGTCGAGGCCGCTGCACTCGACGCCCTCGGTGACCCCGCCGCCGTACCCGCCCTGCAGCGGCTCCTCAACGACGCGCCCGAGATGAGCACCCGGCTCAAGGTCGCGACCGCCTTGTGCCGGATCTGGCGCGAGCAGGGCCAGTTCGAGCGCGCGATCGCCTGCGCCCAAGGGCTGGTCGAGGGTCAGCCGTCCGAGGTCCTGGGCAGCGAGGAAGGCATCCGACTCTCCGTCACGCTCGCGGCGGCCCTGTTCATGTCGGGTCGCGCCTCCGAGGCGGCCGAGCTCTGCGATCGAGCCATTGCCGAGTCCGAGCGGCTCAGCTCGCCCGTGGCTCGCGCCTCCGCCTACTGGAACGCCAGCGCCATCCGCGCAGAGGCCGGGGACGTTTCCGGCGCCCTCCCGCTGGCCAAGCGTGCATTGCACCTGCTGGAGAACACCGAGCGGGTCCGCGATGTCGGACGGCTGCGGATCCAGCTCAGCTCGATCATGCTCCGCGCCGACCCGCCGAGGCTGGAAGAAGCCAAGGAACAGATCCGGATGGCCGATCTGGAGCTCGACTGGAGCGAGGCGTCACCGGTCGACCGTGCTCGCAACGGACTCGTTCGCGCGCAGGCGCTGCTCATGGAAGGTCATTCGGTCCCGGCCGAGGAGCGCGCCCGGCAGGTACTGGCCGACGCCGGCGACTCACTTCCGATGGTCAGCGTCGACGCGCTCGTGCTGCTCGGCCAGGTCTCGTGGAGCACGGGCGACCACGAAGGTGCGAAGTCCTGGTATCGCCGGGCGATCGCCACGCTCACGGGCGCCGGCGCCGACCGCGAGGCCGCGCAGGTCTGGTTCGAGATCGGCACCCTGGCCGACGAGGCCGGACTGGTGGCCGAGTCCGCCGACGCGTTCCGCCGGGCCGCCGCCTCCACCGGCCTCACCTCGCGCCTCCCGGTCGTCACGCCGCCCGCCTCGGCGCCGCGCACCACCGCGGACCAGGTGCCTGCGGGCCGCCTCCCGGTCATCGGCACCCCGCCGGCCGACTCGCCCCGTACGACCCCTGCGCAGTCGCCCAGCAGCCTCGGCTGAGGGGCCCACACGCCGCCGGAGCCTGACGGCGCCGTACCCGGGTGTGGGATCATCGGCGTTGCATGAAGTTGCGGCCGTCGAGGGGTGGTGAGCCATGCCGAGCTACGGACCCGACGAGCGTGCGCTCTTCGAGGATGACGCCACCAAGCTCTACGAGGAGATCTGCCAGACAGGCGGTATCCCGTCCACCGACGACCGCATCACCGAGGGCGGCGAGCTGCGGAGCGCCTTCGAGCTGCTCATCGAGATGGGGTTGCTGCTCTTCGACAGCGAGCAGGACCAGTGGAGCCCGGAGGACCCGACCAGCGTCCAGAGCCGGGTCGTATCCCCGCTGAGCCAGGAAGCCGCGAAGCTGCTCTCGGAGAGCTCGCAGTGGGCCTCGGCGTTCAGCAGCCTGGCTCAGAGCTGGCGGCGCGCCCCCCAGTCCTCGAGCCGAGGCCCGTTCACCTACCTGCGCAGTGTCGAGCTGATCAACAGCGTCCTGGACCAGCTCCTGGCCGAGTGCGAGGAGGAGATGCTCACCGCGCAGCCCGAGGGTGGCCGCAACCCGCGCTCACTCGCGCGCGCTGCGCTGCGCGACATCGAGCTGCTCGAGCGCGGGGCCGTGATGCGCACGCTCTACCAGCACAGCGCCCGCCGCAGCTCGGTCACCCACAAGTACGTCGCCGCCGTGACCTCTCGCGGCGCCGAGGTCCGCACCCTCGACGAGTTCTTCAACCGGATGATCGTGGTCGACCGCCGAGTCGCGGTGATCCCCAACAAGGAGGAGCCCGGCGTTGCGGTGATCGTCCGCGAGCCCGCGGTGGTGGCCTTCCTGGTGGATGTGTTCGAACGATCCTGGGAGCGCGGCCGGGCGTTCACCAACCGCGAGACCTCGCTCCTGAAGGACATCGCCGCCGAGCAGCGCGCGATGACCATGAGAATGCTGATCGAGGGCCACAGCGACCCCGTCAGTGCCAAGCGGCTGGGAGTCAGCCCACGCACCTACGCCGGCTACGTCGCCGACCTCAAGATCGACTACGACGCGGACACGCGGTTCCAGCTCGGATACACGATGGGCCGGATGGGCATCTCAGGCCACGAGGAGATCGAGGACGAACCGACGGAGTGAGCCTGGGCCCGGGGCCCGGCTCACCCCGTCGGCGCGCCTTTCTCGAGCGTTCCGTGTACACCCGAGAAATGTCACGAGGGCAGCGACCCTGTGGTCACTGCCCTCGTGCGGTTGAGACGGGCCTGGGGGGTAGGCGCTAGAACCGGACAAGTGGGGGGAAAGTCGGGTCCTCGTCTCAAGTCTGTGGGTTGGTCAGTTCCACTGGGAGTCCATCGAGTGCGGCGCCGGCTTCGCCTCGGAGGGCGTCGCTGTGGCGCCGATCAGGCCGGCGGAGACCGCCACTGCACCGATCAGGACTGCGATCCTGCGAACGATCTGCTTCATGAATTCCCCACCTTGGTCATCGACGGGGGCCCACGGAATGGCCCGCCTCCGGTAGTCTGTCGGCAGGGTCAGGTTAGGCGTGAGCCCGTCAGTGCCTCACAAATCTGCATTGCATAAACATGCAGTTCGATCATGCTTGACCATCGTGCAAGCAGGCATGCCCGCTTTTGGGTAGAGAGCGCTCCTGGGGCTGCTGGGACGGTAGTGGCGGCCCTTGGAGGCTCTGGCGGAGACGTTCTCTGCATCAAATGACAGGGCCACCCGGACGGCCGCGAACCGGTGCGGCGGGGCCGCAGCGCAGGTCCAGGGCTCCAGCCGCCTGGGGCGGGCAACGACACGCCGGGGCGGACGACTTTCGCAACAGCTTCGCGACCGAAGTGTCCAGACCTGCCGGACGGCTCCCGTGCTGGGCAGGGGAGCCGTCCGTCGTCGTCGCGACGCTCTGCGGAGGCGGCGGGATTTGAACCCGCGATGGGCTGTTGACCCAAACCCGCTTAGCAGGCGGGCGCCATAGACCGGACTAGGCGACGCCTCCGCGGAGGAGGCTACAAGCAGCCCGCTGCTCCCGGGTAATTGACCGGACACTAGAGCGGTCGAAGCCCGTGCCCACGTTGCAGCCGCTCCTGGACCTCGCTGACGAACTGCTCCTTGTCGACGTCGAGCACGCCGACCGGGATCGTCGTGGTGCGACCGTCGCGCAGCCGCAGCTCGAGGCAGGCCACGTCGCGGCGGTACGACGTCACGGCGTCCTCGACCGCGCTCCACCGGGCCTCTGTCACGCCGGCGCCCCGGACCAGTCTCACGCGGTAGCCGTCGTCGGTGCAGCGCAGCACCCAGGCCCGGCGGCGCAGCCACCAGCCGTAGCCGATGGCGGCAGCCAGCCCGAGCAGGGCGACCGCGACCGGCAGCGCCAGGGACAGGCCCGCGAGCGCCAGCACCGTCGTACCGACGAGCAGCAGAAGAGCCAGCCCGACCAGGGCCAGCCCGAGCAGCCGGGCCACGAACGTCGGCGCCAGCCGGTAGACGGTCGGCTCGGTGTCGGGCACTAGCGGCCCCCACGAGGAGTCTTCGTGCGCTTCGCGCACTCATGGCACGCACCTCGCGGCGTTGCCGTCGCTCGATGATCCACCCCGCAGAATCGCTCGCTGCGCTCGCGATTCCGCGGGGACCCCGGAAAGGCATGGGCCGACAGCGTCTTCGCTCCGGCGCCTTGCGATGCACGCACCCTGAGCACGCCAAGCGGTCGAACACTCCTCGCGGGGACCACTTGGTGATTGAACAGGGAACGATCTCATCGCCCAAACCGGGGCTTGTGGGGACCAGTGAGCTCGGTCACACTCGATACCCCGGCCTAGGAGGCGCCGATGCCCACCGTCCCTCCAGCTCTTCCCGCCGCGCTGCAGAGCCTCGACGCTGCCCTCGACTCCCCACGCAAGCCCGGCATCCCGCTCGGCAACTGGCGCTGGCTGGTACGCCAGCGGATGGGCGACGTACGCGACGCCCTGATCGGTGAAGCGGCCGGGTCCGACGACGGCTGGCTGGCCGCGCGCGGCGGCTCGGCGTTCCGGGAGCGCAACGCCCTGCTCTCCCGCCTCAGCATCCTCGGTCCGCAGATCCTCGAGACTCCCGACGTCGAGGCCACCCGGGTGGAGCTCAAACGGCTGGTCATGGACATCCAGCGGCACGTGCAGCGGATCAACGACCTGGTCTACGACGAGGTGGAGCTGGAGCTCGGCGGCTCGGAGTAGTCCGCTCCATCCTCCTAGGATCGACGCGTGCGTCGGTACGCCGGCGCGCACGGAGGGGTGCCGGAGTGGCCGATCGGAACCGCCTTGAAAGCGGTCGCTGGCAGAGATGTCAGCCGCGGGTTCGAATCCCGCCCCCTCTGCTGAGTGGATCGGCCCGAGGAACGAGCTCAGTCGTCGAGGACGACCTCGACCATCACGTCGCCGTCCTGCACGACGTCGGCCGGTGCGATCTTCACCGCGCGGACGGTGCCGTCGTCCTCGGCGATGACTGGGATCTCCATCTTCATCGACTCCAGGATGATCACGACGTCGCCCGCCGAGACCTTGTCGCCCGGCTCGACCGAGACGCTCAGCACGTTGGCCACCATCTCCGCCACGATCTCGGACAAGTGCTCCCGGGCCATGCGACGAACCTAGGGCACGTAGGTATACCCCGAGGCGGCGCCACCGGGGGTCGACCGACGCACCCTAGAGCAACGCAGCGGTGCGGGGTGGCTCGGGCCGGACCGCCGCGGCCTCCTCGAGCCGCCGGCCGCCCTGGCCCCGGGAGCCGGTGAGGGCGAGGTCGGTGCGGACCACGGCGTACCCGATGACCAGGCCGACCACGAGCCCGTAGAGGACCGACAGCCCGCACTCCCGAAGCGAGATCGCCGGGTTCACGAGCGCGCTGGCCACCGGTGCCGTGGCGGCCACACCGAACGCGCACAGCCACCAGCCCTGCCGGCGCCGGGCGCGCATGTGACAGCCCCACGCGAGGGCCGGCACACCGAGGACGGCCTCGATCGGACGCGGGAAAGCGCCGAGGTGGTTGCGGCTCCAACGGACCCCGCCCAGCAGGTGGTCGACCAGGTCCTGGGAGCCGTAGCGGCGCAGCATCTCGGCGTACAGCAGGGTCACCGCGAGCAGGACACCGCAGATCGCCACCACCAGCAGGCCGCGCCGGCCGAGTCCGTGCAGACCGGCCCCGAGCCGGTAGACCACGCCGAACGCGCCCACCATCGCCAGGCCGAGCGTGACGTACTCGAACCGCACCACTGACACCACCGGGTCGAAGCCGATGGTGGCCATCGCGCCGATGCCCGCGACGATCACCGCGACCAGGCACTCCCGGGCGGCGCGGGTGAAGCGCACCGCGGGCGTCGTGGCCATCACACCGAGCACCGCCGAGACCACGCAGGTCATCACTGCGGCGCCGGTCCGCAGGTAGTCCTGGTCGAGCAGCAGCACGAGCAGGCCCAGCGCCAGGGCCAGCCCTCCGAAGACGACCGGGCGGCCACCCGTCCGGGCCGCGAGAGCCCAGGAGTACGCCGTCACGACCGCGACCGCTCCTGCGCCGTCGAGCCAGTCCGGCCCCCTCGGGACCATGGCCGCCACCAGGGCGGCGAGCCCGCCGGCCACGACCAGGACCCACAGGGCGACGAGAAGCCTGTTCTGCACCGGCTCCCGGTCGGGGACCGAGACAGTCAGCTCGGGCGCCGCGGGCACGGCGGCCGGGCCGGGGACGATCTCCTCGTGGACCGGTCCCGGATCGGCGACCGGCCGGCGGTCGGACGTCGCCACCGGCTCGCTGTTGGGCTGGACCTTGACCCGCTCGTGGCGCGTCGCGCGTCGTCGAGGGGCGGTCCGGGGCACGACAGAACAGGTTACAGAGAGGTGAATGGAATTCGTCGGTTGGCGAGCGAGGGGTTGGTGCTGCGAGCCTCGTCCAGCACGCTCCGGTCGAGGGTGGCGCGCAGTACCTCGGCGCCCTCACCGGCCTCGGCCAGCACGTCACCGTGCGGATCGACGACCATCGAGTGGCCCGTGTAGCGCGGGCCGGGCTGGCCGGCCGCGACCACGAACACCGTGTTCTCGATGGCCCGGGCCCGGGCCAGCGTCCGCCAGTGCTCCACCTTGCGCGGGCCGGCCACCCAGGCCGCCGGCACCACCAGCACCTCGGCCCCGTGCTCGACCAGCACCCGCCCGAGCTCGGGGAAGCGCAGGTCGTAGCAGGTCATCAGCCCGACCCGGAACCCCGCGACCTCGACGACCACCGGCGTCAGCGGTCCGGCGTGCAGCGAGTCCGACTCCTTGTAGCCGAAGGAGTCGTAGAGATGGATCTTGCGGTACGACGCCGTGGCGGCGCCTCGGAGCAGCAGGGTGTTGAACGGGCGGGCCGGGTCCTCGGAGGTCTCGAACATCCCGGCGACCACGCTCGTGTTGTGCTCGGCCGCCACCGCCGCGAGCTCGGTCGCGAAGGCGCCGTCCTGGGACTCCGCGAAGGGGCTGACGTCGGACCCGGCCTCGCCGAAGTCCCGCGCGAACGCCTCCGGCAGCACCACGAGGTCGCTGTCGGACGGGACGAGCTCGTGCAGCCGGGCTCGGTTGGCGGCCGGGTCGAGGCCGGACGCCTCCTGGACGACTGTGACCGACAGCATGCCCACCAGTGTCCCGCACTGCAGAGTCCCAGTCCGGTGCGCACGGTCGTGGGCCAGCGAGACTGGGGTCATGTCGTTCACCGGGCCGTTCACCGCGGTCGTGCTGGCAGGTGGCGCTGCGGTCCGGCTGGACGGCGCCGACAAGGCGTCGGTCGAGCTGCACGGCCGCACCCTGCTGACCTGGGCGCTCGACGCCGTCGTCGACGCCGCCGAGGTGGTCGTCGTCGGTGACCCGGTGCCGACGCACCGCCCGGTGACCTTCACCCGCGAGGACCCGCGGTTGGGCGGGCCGGCCGCGGCCCTGCTCACCGGTCGTGACGCCCTGCTCGACCCGCGCGGCACGGTCGCGGTGCTGGCGTGCGACATGCCCTACCTCACCGCGCGCACCTTCGGGCGGCTGCGGGCGGCCGCGGGTGGTCACGACGGCGCCGTGCTCGCGGGACCGGACGGGCGCCGCCACCTCGCGATGGTGCTCGACGTGGCGCGGCTGGATGCCGTCCGGCCAGGGCTGGAGGAACAGCACGACCTGGCGCTGCACCGGCTGCTCGCACCCCTGGACCTGGCCGAGGTACCGGCCGAGGGCCGGGAGCACCGCGACGTGGACACCTGGGCCGACATCCGGGACCTGACCGAGTGACGGAAGCGGTCCGGACAAGGAACTTGCGAGACGCCGGTCTGCGCGCAAGTCTGAGCCCGTGAACCTCCACGACTGGATCGACGAGCTGTGCGACGTCCTCGATCTCGAGGACGTGGAGGTCGACGAGGGGCTGCTGACCGACCTCACCGAGTGCGCTGCCGAGAACGTCGAGCGGCCGGCCGCACCGGTGACAGCGTTCCTCCTCGGCTTCGCGGCCGCCACCCACGACGCCGACCCGGACCAGGTCGAGAAGCTGGCCGCGCGGGCCCAGGTTCTCGCCGAGGGTTGGGACCGTCCTTCCGACGCCCCCGATCCCGACGACGTCGACGAGCCCATCCCGGACGACCGTTCCGTGGACCACACCGGAGACCTGTACCTCGACGACCGGGCCGACGAGCTCGTCGACGAAGAGGTCTGAGTGCGAGCCGTCCTGGCCCAGGGCGCGGGCGGTCCCGAGGTCCTCGTCGTGCGGGACCTCCCCGACCCCGAGCCCGGTCCGGGCGAGGTGGTCCTCACGGTCGCGGCCGCCGGCCTGAACCGGGCCGACCTCCTGCAGCGCCAGGGTCTCTACCCGCCGCCACCCGGCGCCTCGGACGTGCTGGGCATGGAGTGCAGCGGGACCGTGGCGGCGGTCGGTGCCGACGTCGAGGGCTGGGCGGTCGGCGACCAGGCCTGCGCGCTGCTGTCCGCGGGCGCCTACGCCACCCAGGTGGCGGTGCCGACCGGTCAGCTGATGCCCGTTCCGGAGGGAGTCGACCTGGTGGCGGCCGCGGCGCTGCCTGAGGTCGCCGGCACGGTGTGGTCGAACGTGTTCATGCTGGCCGCCCTGCAGCCGGGCGAGGTGCTGCTGGTGCACGGCGGCGCGGGCGGCATCGGCAGCTTCGCGATCCAGCTCGCGACCCAGCTCGGCGCCCGGGTGCTGACCACGGCGGGTACGGCGGAGAAGCGCGACTTCTGCCGCACCCTGGGTGCCGAGGTGGCGATCGACTACCACGAGGAGGACTTCGTCGAGGTGGTCAAGGAGCACACCGGCGGCGCGGGCGCGAACGTGGTCCTCGACAACATGGGGGCCGTCTACCTCGAGCGCAACGTCAGCGCCCTCGCCATCGAGGGCCGGCTCGTGGTGATCGGTCTGCAGGGCGGCACCAAGGGCGAGCTCGACCTCAACGCGCTGATGCGCAAGCGCGCCGCGATCCTCGCGACCACCCTGCGGGCGCGACCCTCCGAGGAGAAGGCGGCGATCTGTGCCTCGGTGGTGGAGCACGTCTGGCCGCTGGTGGCCGAGGGCAAGGTTCGCGAGATCGTGGACACCACGATCCCCCTCGACGACGTACGCCGCGCGCACGAGCTCATGGAGTCCGGCACGCACACCGGGAAGATCCTGCTCACCACGAGCTGACGGTCGCGCTCGGGCCGAGGGATCGGTGGGGCGCAGCTCGCGGACCGGACGCCAGATACCGTGGCGCCCATGACCGAGCAGCAGGAGACCGGGTCCGGGGAGCCGCAGGAGCGGCAGGTCGTGATCGTCGGGCCGGACGGGCAGCCGCTCGGCTCGATGCCCGAGTCCGCGCTGGTCGCGCGCGAGTCCGGCGACGAGGACTCGGAGCGTTCGATCACCGACCAGGTCGAACAGCCGGCCAAGGTGATGCGGATCGGGAGCATGATCCGCCAGCTGCTCGAGGAGGTGAAGTCCGCCCCGCTGGACGAGGCCAGCCGGAACCGGCTCAAGGAGATCCACAAGGCCTCCGTCCACGAGCTCGAGGCCGGGCTGTCGCCGGACCTGGTCGAGGAGCTGGAGCGGCTCGCCCTGCCGTTCTCCGACGACGCGACGCCGTCCGACGCCGAGCTCCGGATCGCCCAGGCCCAGCTCGTCGGCTGGCTGGAGGGGCTCTTCCACGGCATCCAGACCGCGATCTACGCCCAGCAGATGGCCGCCCGGGCGCAGTTCGAGCAGATGCGCCGTGGCCTGCCGATGGGGCAGGGCGGCCAGCCGCTGCAGCAGGGGGACCTGCAGCAGCCGCCCCAGCCCGGTGACTCCGGCGGGATGTACCTCTAGGGTCTCGTCACTGGGGACTACGCCGGCTGACGCCGCGGACGACCAGCAGGCCGAGCAGCCCGACCAGGACCAGGGCGCCGCCGGGTGCGGCCAGCCGCGAGAACGACTGCGGGTCGCCGGTGCTCACCGGCGTGAACTGGGCGGGCTCGGGGGGCGGCACGGTCGTCGGCTCCCCCTCCCCGAGCAGGCGCACCACCTGCGCCACGACCGTCTCGTTGCTGATCCGGGTGCCACTGCTGCCGCCCGCCACCCAGGGGTCGCCGGTGCCGGTGACGAAGAACATGTACTCGGTGCCCACGGCCAGCGCCCCCAGGCTGCAGGCCACCTTGTTGCGGTCGGTCTGCACCGTCACCGTCTCGGTGTCGATCTTGCCCTGGTAGACGAGGTCCACCGTCACGGTCTGGTCGTAGAGCGCGCCCGGCTGACCGTCGGTGCGGTCGCTGCGCTGGGAGTCGGTGACGGTGCCGCTGAACACCGCCATGGCCGCCTTGGTGCTGTCCCGGACCGTCACCGGGGGGCACGCCGGCGCCCGCTTGGCCGGTTTGGCGGCGTGCGCGGGAAGGCCCGCTCCGAGCACCGCCAGGGCCGCGATCGCGATCCCCAGCATCGTGGTCAGGAGGCGTCGAGGCACCCGGCCATGAGAGCAGATCACAGGTCGAAGATGCCAGTCAGGGCGAGGGCGACGCCGTCCTCGTCGTTGCTCGCCGTCACGTCGTCGACCGCGGCGAGCACGCTCGGGTGCGCGTTCGCCACGGCGTACGACGTGCCCACCCACTCGAGCATGGCCAGGTCGTTGGGCATGTCGCCGAAGGCGACCACGTGCTGCGCGGTTATCCCGAGCCGGGCGCAGACCCGGGCCAGGGCGGCGGCCTTGGTCACCCCGGCGGCGCTGATCTCGACCAGGCCGTCCACCGACCAGGTCGCGGTCGCGGTCTCGCCCACCGCGCCGGCGACCGCGTCGCGGAGCTCGACGGGGTCGGTGCCGGGTGCCTTGACCAGCACCTTCACCGCGGTGCCGGTCAGGAGCTCCTCGGCCGGCCCGGACGGGCTGCCGTGGGGGATGTGGTACGGCTCGTCGTACGCCGGCTCGTAGGCGAACCCGCTGACCAGCTCGAACGCGAAGACCGCACTCGGGAGGGCCGCACGGACGGCTTCGACCAGCGCCAGCCCCGCGTCGACCTCGATGCCTTCGAGCTCGTGGATCCTCCCGGCGGCGACGTCGTACACGATGGCGCCGTTCGAGACGATCCCGATGCCGTGCCGCCCGACGACCGGCCAGAGCTCGGTCATCCAGCGCAGCGGCCGGGCGGTGACCACGACGAGCGGCACCCCGGCTTCGTCGAGGCGGTCGAGCACGGTGCGGGTGCGCTCGGACAGCTCACCGCGGGAGTCGAGCAGCGTCCCGTCGAGATCGGTGGCGACGAGCTGTGGCCTCACTTGCGCGGCCGCACCATCACCAGCTCGTCGTCCTCGTTGCTGCCCCTGAGCTGGGTGAACCCGCACTTGGCCAGGACGCGGATGCTGGCGTCGTTGGTGGGCTCGACGCTGGCGCGCACCCGGGCCCCGGCCGCCTCCGCGGCGGCCACCATCGCGCTCAGGGCCTCGGTCGCGTAACCGACGCCGCGGGCGTCCTCGACCAGGCCGTAGCCGACCTCGACCTCGGGGACGTCGTCGTCGGCCGGCTCCGGTGGGCCGAAGAAGCCGATCGACCCGACCACGACGTCGGCGCGTGTGATCGAGCGGCTCGACCAGGGGTCGCCGTCCCGCCACATGGAGGCCGCGTCGACGTCGTCCTCGCGGGGGAACTGCGGATGCCACCCTGGCCGGCGATCACCGCCGCGGATCGCGCCCACGTCGGCGTGGGTCCAGATCGGGAGCCGCAGCCGCTCCGTCTCCACGACGTCCGGCAACATCAGAAGTACCTCCCCAGCTCGACGGCGGCACCGTCGTCGGCCACGGTGGCGGTCACGTCGTCCGCGGCGTCGATGACCGGTTGGACCGCCTGGCCCATGGCCACGCCGCGTCCGGCCCATTGCAACATCTCGATGTCGTTGCGTCCGTCGCCGATGGCCAGCACGTCTGCGGCGTCGACGCCGAGCTGCTCGGCGGCGAAGGCCAGGCCCGAGGCCTTGGACACACCCTCGGGCGCCAGGTCCATCCAGGCGGTCCAGCCGACGACGTAGTCGGTGCCGTGCAGGCCGAGCTCCCGGGCCAGGGTGAGGAAGTCGTCCGCCGTGGCCTCCGGGTCGCGGATGATCACCCGGCTGACCGGCGCGGCCACCAGGTCGCCGACGTCGGTGATGATCATCTCCCCGGACAGCTCGCCAGTGGGGAACTCCTTGGTGACCCGGTAGCCGACCCCGCGCTCCTCCACGGCCACCAGGGCCGTGGGGTGGCGCTCGAGGACGGCGGCGACGGCGGGGGCGGCGTCGAAGGTCTCCTCACGGACCACCTCGATCGGCGGGTAGCGGAAGACCACCGCGCCGTTGCTGGCCACGATCCAGAGCGGGTCCGCGCCGTCGAGGAAGAGCTCCAGCCGGTCGGCGACGGAGGTCATGCCGTGCGGGGACCGGCCGCTGGCCAGTACGACGTGGCAGCCGGCGTCCCTCGCCCGGCGTACGGCCGCACCGACGGCGGGCGCGATCTCCTCGTAGGTCGTGCCTGCGCCCTCGACCCACTTCAGCAGCGTCCCGTCGATGTCGAGCGCGACCAGCTTCGGCGCCCAGCCGTCGCTACTCATGCACCGGCTTGAGGACCTCGAGGCCGTCCATGTAGGGGCGCAGGGCCTGCGGGACGGTGACCGAGCCGTCGGCGTTCTGGTGGGTCTCGAGGATCGCCACGATGGTGCGCGTCACCGCGCAGAGCGTGCCGTTGAGGGTCGAGAGCGGTGCGGTGCCCTGGGGGAACCGGCCGCGGATGTCGAGACGGCGGGTCTGGAACTCGGTGCAGTTGGAGGTGGAGGTGAGCTCGCGGTAGCGGTCCTGGGTCGGGATCCAGGCCTCGCAGTCGAACTTGCGCACCGCGGACAGCCCCAGGTCGCCGGCGGCCACGTCGATCACGCGGTAGGCGAGCTCGAGCTTGTCGAGGAACTCCTTCTCCCAGGCCAGCAGCCGCTGGTGCTCGGCTTCGGACTCCCCGGTGGTCGTGTAGACGAACATCTCGACCTTGTCGAACCAGTGCACCCGGATGATGCCCTTGGTGTCCTTTCCGTGCGACCCGGCCTCCTTGCGGAAGCACGGGCTGAACGCCGCGTAGCGCAGCGGCAGCGCGGCGACGTCGAGGATCTCGTCGGAGTGGTAGGCCGCCATCGGCACCTCGGACGTGCCGACGAGGTAGAGGTCCTCCCCCTCGATCCGGTAGACGTCGTCGGCGGCCTGCCCGAGGAAGCCGGTGCCCTCCATCGCGCGCGGGCGCACCAACGACGGTGCGATGACCTGGGTGAAGCCGGCGTGCCGGGCCTGGTCCATGGCCAGGTTGACCAGCGCGAGCTCGAGCTGGGCGCCGACGCCGGTGAGGAAGTAGAAGCGCGAGCCCGACACCTTGGCGCCCCGCTCGATGTCGATGGCGCCGAGTATCCGGCCGAGCTCGACGTGGTCGCGCGGCTCGAACCCCTCCGCGGCGAAGTCGCGCGGAGTGCCGATGGTCTCGAGCACGACGAAGTCGTCCTCGCCGCCGGCGGGCGTCTGCTCTGCGGCCAGGTTGGGGATCGAGAGCACGGCGGCCTGCCAGGCCTCCTCGGCCTCGTTCTGCGCGGCCTCGGCCGCCTTGACCTCGGCCGCGAGCTCCTTGGTCCTGGCCAGGAGGGCCTGCTTCTCCTCGCCGTTGGCCTGGGGAATCTGCTTGCCGAGCGTCTTCTGCTCGCCCCGCTTGGCCTCGAAGTCGGCGATCGCCCGGCGGCGCTCCGCGTCCGCTGCCAGCGCCTCGTCGACCACCTCGGCGGACAGCCCGCGCTTGGCCTGGGCGGCGCGCACGAGGTCCGGCTGGTCACGGAGGATGCGGGGGTCGATCACGCTCTCAAGGCTAGTGGTCGCACCGGGGTCAGCTCACTCGAGATTGCACAGTCGGGTCCGGTCGTCGTTCGCAGGTGCCCGCTTCGAGGTCCGGCCCCGTCATACTTCTGCCCGTGCTGGACCGACCGCGGCTCGTCTTCCTGGGGTGGGCCCTGCTGTCGTTCCTGCTGTTCACTTTCGTGCTGGTGGCCGTGGTCCAGGGCTGGGGGCCCGTCGCCCAGTTCGACGAACGCGGTTCGCCCGCGGCCGACTACGCGGTGGACTCGGGCTGGATGATCAAGCCGCTCCGGTTCATCGAGGTCCTCTTCGGGACCGTCGGCATGACGGTGATGACGACCATCGTGGTCGTGCTGCTGCTCATCCGAGGGCACCGCAGGGCAGCGATCTTCACCGCCGGCGTGATGATCGTCAACACGCTGACCTACACCCTCGTCAAGGTGCTCGTCGGTCGGACCCGCCCGGAGTGGCAGCTCGAGCAGGCCCTGCTCTCCTCGAAGTCGTTCCCGTCGGGACACGCCGCATCCGTGACGGCGTTCGGCGGGATCCTGATCGTGCTCGTCGTGATGCTCGTGCGCCGCAGCAACATTCGTCGGCTGCTCTACGTGCTGATCGGGCTCATGATCGTGGTCGTCTGCCTCGACCGCATCCTGCTGGGCCGGCACTACCCCTCCGACGTGGTCGGGGGCTTCCTGCTGGGGATGGGGATGGTCGCTCTCGGGCTGGCCGTCTACAGCCCGCTGCCGCGCAGCCATGCCCAGCTGCTGCCCGAGCTCGCTCCCGGCCCGTTCCCCTCCGAGCGCAACCTGTCCGTCGTACTCAACCCCTCCAAGGTGGAGGACGTGGGCGAGTTCCGGCACATCGTGACCTCGATGGCCACCGAGGCGGGCTGGTCCTCGCCGTCGTGGCTCTACACCACCGTCGAGGATCCGGGGGCCGGCATGGCCGAGGCGGCCGCGGTGGCCGGCGCCGACCTGGTGCTGGTGTGCGGCGGCGACGGCACCGTGCGCGAGGTGTGCGCCGAGCTGGCCGGCACCGGCATCCCCGTCGGGATCGTCCCGGCCGGGACCGGCAACCTGCTGGCGCGCAACCTCGACATCCCCTTGTTCCTGCGGGCGGCCATCGACATCGCTCTCACCGGCCAGGACCGGGCCATCGACATGGTCAAGGTGAGCGGCGACGGGGTCGAGGACGGCACCCACTTCATGGTCATGGCCGGCATGGGGTTCGACGCCGCGATCATGGAAGGCGTCAACGAGGAGTTCAAGGCCAAGGTCGGGTGGATCGCCTACGTGGTCTCGGCGCTGAAGTCACTGATGTTCCCGGCGGTGCGGGTCGAGCTCTCGATCGACGGTGGCGAGTTCACCGCGCACCGGGCGCGGACGATCGTGGTGGGCAACGTCGGCTACCTGCAGGCCGGGATGCCGCTGCTCCCGGACGCGTCGATCGACGACGGCCTGCTCGACGTCGTCCTGCTGCACCCGCGCCGGTTCCTGTCCTGGATCCCGCTGGCGTTCCGGGTGCTGGCCAAGCGACCCCGGACCGACGAGCTGGTCGACCGGATGACCGGCCGGACCGTCGTCGTCCGCGCCGGCGCCGACACCCCGCGCCAGCTCGACGGTGACTCGATCGGTCCGGGCCGCGAGCTGCAGATGGAGTGCATCCACGGCCGGGTGCTCGTCCGCGTGCCGCGATAATCACCCCATGGACCACGCTGCTGTGCAGGACTGGCTGGATCGGTACGTCGCCGCCTGGTCGAGCTATGCGCCCGAGCTGATCGGTGACCTGTTCAGCGAGGACGTCGAGTACCGCTACCACCCGTACGACGACCCGATCGTGGGCCGCGACGCCGTCGTGGCGTCGTGGCTCGGCGACACCTCCGAGCCCGGTGCATCCAGCCGCGACGAGCCGGGCACCTTCCAGGCGTCGTACGCCCCGGTCGCCGTGGAGGGTGACGTCGCGGTCGCCACCGGCACCTCGTCGTACCGCGACGAGCCCGGTGGCCGGTTCACCAAGGTCTTCCACAACTGCTTCGTTATCGGCTTCGACCCGGACGGACGCTGCCGCGCGTTCACCGAGTTCTACATGCGCCAGCCGGGGTAGTCGCCAGCGGGGGTTTGGGACGTCAGTGGCCGCCGGGAGCGTCCGGACCCTGCTGGACGAAGTCCTTCTGGCGGATCAGGACGAAGCAGCAGGCGGCGGAGACGAACGCCACCACGATGGCGATGACGATGATGTCGTTCAGCGCGTCGACGAAGCTCGAGGCGGCGACCTGGGCCAGCTGGTCGCGTACGCCGGCCGGTGCGGCCTTGATCACGGCGTCGGCCTGGCCACCGGTGACCGCGCTGGCGATCCGGTCGGACTGGCCGGCGGCCGGCGTACCGGCGAGGCCGTTGTGGATGCCGTCCGCGACCCGGTGGCTGAAGATGGTGCCGAGCACCGCGATGCCGGTCGCGATGCCGACCTGACGCAGCGTGGAGTTGATGCCGGAGGCCATGCCGGAGCGCTCCACCGGAACCACGCCGACCGCTGTGGACGCCAGCGGCGTGTTGACCATCCCGACCCCGAGGCCACACACGATCAGGCCGGGGATCAGGTGGGTCCAGGACGAGTCGACCTGGATGCCGTGGATGAGTATCAGGCCGACGCCGAGCACGACGAAGCCGGGCGCGATCAGCCACTTGGTCGGCACCACCGAGGTGAGCCGGCCCGCAACCGCCGCCGCGACGAAGGCCGCGCCGGACAGGAACAGGAACCGCACACCGGCGCCGACGGCGGAGTAGCCGAGCTCGTTCTGCACGTAGATCACCAGGTAGGTCAGCAGCGAGAACACCGACGCCGAGACGCCGAACGCCGCGATCAGGCCGCCGGTGAACGTCGGTTTGCGCAGCAGCCCGAGGTCGAACATCGGGTGCTCCTGCACGACCTGGCTGACCAGGAACGCGAGCAGCAGCACGGCCGCGGCGACGAGGCAGAACACCACCCGGTCGTCGGTCCACGCCGTCTGGCCGGCCCGGATCAGGCCGTAGACCAGCGAGCCCAGGGCGAGGCTGAAGGTCACGAAGCCGATCCAGTCCGGCCGGCCCGCGCGCGGGTCGTGCGACTCGCGGACGCGGGTGACGGCAATGGCGATGGCGAGCAGGCAGATCGGGACGTTGACGAAGAAGATCCACCGCCAGGAGAGGCCACTGGTGAGTACGCCGCCGAGCACCGGGCCCACGGCGACCGCGACGCCCGTCGTCGCGCCGAAGGCGCCGAACGCGATGCCGCGGTCGCGACCCTGGTAGCCGGAGGCGATCAGTGCGAGCGCGGTCGCGAACATGGCAGCGCCGCCGATGCCCTGGAAGGCGCGGGAGGCCTGCAGGAAGAAGATGTCCTGGGCCGCGCCACAGGCGACCGAGCCGACCAGGAAGAGCGCCGTACCGATGACGAACACCAGCCGGCGGCCGTACAGGTCGGCCAGCGACCCGGCGGTGAGCAGGAGGGCCGCGAGGCTGAGTGCGTAGGCGTCGATCACCCACTGCAGGTCGGAGAGGCTCGCACCGAGCTCGTCCTGGATGTTGACCAGCGCGACGTTCACGATCGTGATGTCGAGCAGCAGGATGAAGACGCCCAGGCAGACCGCGACCAGCGTCCACCACTTGGAGTCGCGAGCACCCGTGGGCGCGTCGGTTGCGGTGGTGGCGGTCGGCTCGGTCATCAGCGGCCCTTCCCGGCCATTTCGTCAACAGCCGAATCATCAATCACCTAACGATTACCCTGTGTACGATACTCGGGCCCGGGTATCCGTCAAGGGCCTGATCGGCAAGGAGCAGATGTCTTGGGGTTGGAGGAAGCCAGGGACAGCCGGGAGCTGGTGCCCGGGCTGGAGGACCAGCCGGGACACCTGCTGTGGCGTGCCGCCGCCCGGGTGACGCTGAGCCTCGGCACGGTGCTCCCGCACGGCGTGGACATCCACGCGTACGCCGCCCTGCTGGCCCTGGCCGGCGCCGCACCCCGCTCCCAGCAGTCACTGGCCGACACCATCGACGTCAGCCGCACCACCATGGCCAAGGTGGCGGCGGAGCTGGCCGAACAGGGGCTGGTCGAGCGGGTGCGCAACCCGGCGGACCGGCGCTCGTACTCCCTCACCCGCACCCCGGAGGGTGCAGCCGCCGCCCGGCGCTGGCGCCGGCACGCGGAGGACCTCGAGGACGCGCTGACTCCCGGCTTCTCGCTGGCGGAGCGTGAGGAGCTGCGCCGGCTGCTGCTCGGCGTGCTCGAGGGCGAGCTGGCTCCCGACACCCCCGAACCGCTGCTGGAGAGCCTCGGGTTCCTGATCACCCGCGCGCACCTGCGGATGCATCGCGGCTTCTCAGAAGCGCTGGCACCGCTGCAGATCGTCCCCGCGCACTTCGGGCTCCTCACGACCGTGGCCACGCTGGGTCCGGTACCCCAGGCCGAGATCAGCCGCCGGCTCGGCGTCAGCGGCGCCAGCGTCGTCCAGATGGTCGACGACCTCGAGGAGCGAGGCCTCGTCGAGCGGATGCGGCTCGAGTGGGACCGGCGTACCCAGGTCGTGCACCTGAGGCCCGGCGCGGGGAAGGTCCTCGACCGTGCTCGTGAGCTGGCCACGCAGACCCTGGCCGAGCGCCTCGGCTCGCTCGACACCGGGCAGACCCAGCGGCTGGTCGTGCTGCTGCAGCGGTTCGTCACCGGCGAGTGAGCAGGACCCGCCAGCGCCCGTTGCCGAACCGGGACCCGTCGGCCGGGGGCAGCACGTCGAGCGCCGCGACCTCGACGCCGTCGCCCGCGAGCTCCTCGATCTCGGCGCGGGTGAGCAGCCAAGGAGGGTCCGGCGTGAGCTCCTCCCCGTCGGCCCGCACGAACTGGACGACGAGCGCCTCGCCGTTCGGCGCGAGGAGGCGGCGTACGCCGTCGATCGCCCGGCTGCGCAGCGACGGGTGCAGGGCCTGGATGGTGAAGATCTCCACCACGAGGTCGGCCACGCCCACCAGCTCCGCGGGCAGGTCGAGGAGGTCGGCGACGCGGTAGTCGACCGCCGAGTCGGGGTAACGCTGCCGCACCGCCGAGACCGCGGCAGGCGAGATGTCGAACGCGGTGGTGGCCCAGCCGTGCGCCGCGAGGTACTCCGAGTCCGCGCCGAGCCCGCAGCCGATCACGACCGCGCGCCGGCCGCCACCCGGGTGCTCGTCGACGTAGGTGCCCAGGACGTCATTGGGATCGGTGTGGTCCCACGGCAGGGGTACGTCGCCTCGCCCCGCGGCCGACCAGAGCTCGTCGTACCAGCGCGTCGGCTCGCCGTCCGCGACCGCCTTGACGCCGAGGTCGGAGGCGAGGTCGGACCAGGCCGGAGGGGTGGGGTCGGTCATGGCTTGGCGGAGGCGACGGCGTCCTGCTCCTCAGGAGACATCGGCAGCTCGGACCTCCAGTCGGCGACGCTCTTGGCATAGCTGCGGGCCTCGCTGCGGCCGTGGATCGCGGTCAGGACGACGCCGTTGCCGCCGTCGTCGAGCAGCGCGAGCGACCACGACTGGCGCCCACCGACACTCGGCCCACCGCTGGCGAACGCGTCGTACCGCACCAGGCCGACGTGGCGCAGGGCGCCCTGCGCCTCGGCCCGCAGCGCGGCCACCTCCTGGCGGAGCCCGACCACGTCGGCGGGCAGGGCCTCGACGTCCCCGCGGGGCGCCGACGCACGGCGCACGACGATCGCGCGCGCGGCCCCCGCGACCACGATGACCACGAGAAGGAGGACGAGCAGCCAGACCACGCCAACAAAACTACGATGCGGAGGTGACCGATCAGCGACGCATCGCCTACCAGGGCGAGCCCGGGGCGAACTCCCACCAGGTGTGTCGCGAGCACTACCCGGAGCTGGAGGCGGTGCCCTGCGCGTCGTTCGAGGACGTCTTCGCAGCGGTCGAGGGCGGCGAGGCCGACCTGGCGATGATCCCCATTGACAACTCGATCGCGGGCCGGGTCGCCGACATCCACCACTTCCTGCCCGACTCGGGGCTGCACATCATCGGCGAGCACTTCCTGCGGATCCGGTTCCAGCTGCTCGCCATCCCCGGTGCGCGCCTCGACCAGATCCGCACCGTGCACAGCCACGTGCACGCGCTCGGCCAGTGCCGCAAGGTCATCCGCGCCCACAACCTGGTCCCGGTCATCTCCGGCGACACCGCCGGCGCCGCCCGGGAGATCGTCGAGGCGGGCGACCCGACCCAGGCCGCGATCTCGCCGCCCCTGGCCGCGGAGATCTACGGGCTCGACGTGCTGGCCGAGGACGTCGAGGACGAGGACCACAACACCACCCGCTTCGTGGTGCTGTCCCGCGAGCTCGTCGAGGCGCCCCCCGGCAACGGCCCGGTCGTGACGTCGTTCATCTTCAACGTCCGCAACCTGCCCGCCGCGCTCTACAAGGCGCTGGGCGGTTTCGCCACCAACGGCGTCAACATGACCAAGCTGGAGAGCTACATGGTCGGCGGGGAGTTCACCGCCACCCAGTTCCTCGCCGAGGTGGACGGCCACCCTTCCGACCTCGCCGTCGCGCGCGCTCTCGAGGAGCTGCAGTTCTTCACCACCGACGTGAAGATCCTCGGGGTCTACCCCGCGGACGCGTTCCGCGAGGACCACGGCTGACGCCGAGCCCGGTCCGACCCCGACCACGTTGCTGGCTGACCGCCAGCGCGGTCGTCAGCCAGGGCAGCGGTCAGCAGGCAACGCAGACCGACCCGATCCGACCCCAGCCAGGTTGCTGGCTGACCGCCACGCGGTCGTCAGCCAGGGCAGCGGTCAGCAGGCAACGCAGACCGCCCCGGTCCGACCACGACCAGGTTGCCAGCTGACCGCCAGGCGGTCGTCAGGCTTGCCCGTTGTCCTCCGGCGGGTTCTGCATCAGCCCGAACACCGCACCCTGCGGGTCCTTCAGCATTGCCAGCCGGCCGACCCCGGGCACGTCCCACGGCGCCTGGAGGACCTCGCCACCGAGCTCGGCCGCCTTCTCCGCGGTCGCGTCGGTGTCCGCGGCGTTGAAGTAGACCTCCCAGTGCGGCGGGATGCCCTCCATCGGCGGCGGGAACGCCCCGGCGACCGGCCGGCCCTCGACCATCAGGCAGGTGTAGTCGTCGCCGGTGTCCATCGGCATCGACTCCCACGACACGCCGAGCACCTCGGCGTAGAACTGCGTGGCCGTCGGCAGGTCGGGAGTGGTCAGCTCGTGCCAGATCGGGCAGCCCGGCTCGTTGACGCGCACCGAGCCGATGCTCTGGCCGGCTTGCCAGAGGTTCACGCGTACGCCGGTCGGGTCCTGGATGCTCGCCATCCGGCCGAGCCCCATCACGTCGAACGGCCCCGCCTCGACCTTCCCGCCGGCTGGCACCACCCTGGCGGCGGTGGCGTCGACGTCGTCGACGGTGAGGTAGACGCCCCAGAACGCCGGGTGGCCGGTCAGCTGCGGCATCTGCCCACTGATCCCGGCCACCGAGTCGCCGCAGACCGACACCGCGACGTACACCCCGGCGTCGCCCAGGTCGACGTCCTCGAACTCCCAGCCCAGGAGCGGACCGTAGAAGGTCTTCGCGGCCTGCTGGTCGATCGCCGTCAGCTCGACGTAGCTCGGCGTGCCCTGCGCGTAGTGGTCGACTCGGCTCATGGGGACAGCCAACACCGCAGCTGGTGATGCCGACTAGCCTGCTCTGGTGGACGAGGACCCGAGGACCGAGGACCTCGGGTTCGCACGCGTCGACCTGGACCGGGCGCGGCGGACCGGGGACGCCGAGGTCGTCTACGGGGCGGGCAAGACGCCGGGCCAGGTGATCGCGATCCTCAAGACCCTCCACGAACGCCACCCCGACCGGGCGGTCCTCGCCACCAGGCTGTCGGAGGATGCGCTGGCACAGGTCGCGACCTCGCTGCCGGAGGCGAACGTGGACGCGGTGGCGCGGGCGGCGACGCTCGGGCCGTTCCCCGAGCCGAGCGGTTCGGTGGCCGTGGTCTCGGCCGGGACCAGCGATGCGCCGGTGGCGGCCGAGGCCGCGCTCAGCATCCGCGTGCACGGCTCCGCGGTCGACCTCATCGAGGACGTGGGGGTGGCCGGGCTGCATCGGCTGCTCGCCGTCCAGGACCGGCTCGAGGCTGCCGACTGCCTCGTGGTCGTGGCCGGGATGGAGGGTGCGTTGCCCTCGGTGGTCGGCGGGCTGACCGGCAAGCCCCTGGTGGCGGTGCCGACCAGCGTCGGGTACGGCGCCTCGTTCGGCGGGCTGGCCGCGCTGCTCGCCATGCTCAACTCGTGCGCACCCGGCGTCACGGTGGTCAACATCGACAACGGGTACGGCGCCGGGGTGTTCGCCGCCCGCGTGGCCCGGGCGGCCCGATGACGACCCTCTGGGTCGACGCCTCGTCCGGCGCCAGCGGGGACATGCTGCTCGGCGCCGTGGTCGGTGCGGGCGTGCCTCTCCACGTCATCCAGGGCGCGGTGGACGCGGTGTCGCCGGAGCCGGTCACGCTGCGGGTCGAGGCGGTCAGCCGCAACGGCTTCGCCGCCACCCGCGTGCACGTCGACGTCGCCGACTCCGTCCACCACCGCTCGTGGAGGGACATCCGGACGATGCTCCTCGGGTCCCCGCTGTCCGGTGACGTCCGCGACCTGGCGCTGCGCGTGTTCGAACGGCTCGCAGCCGCCGAGGGGGCGGTGCACGGGCACGACCCGCTCGAGGTCCACTTCCACGAGGTCGGTGCCCTGGACGCCATCGCCGACGTCGTCGGCGTCTGTGCCGGGCTCGCGCACCTGGCCGCCACCGAGGTCGTCGTCAGCCCGGTCGCGGTGGGCTCCGGGACGGTCCGCGGTGCGCACGGCGACCTGCCCGTGCCACCACCCGCGGTGGCCGCGCTGCTCATCGGCGTGCCGTCGTACGCCGGCCCGGACTCCGCCCCGGCCACCGAGCTCTGCACCCCGACCGGTGCGGCCCTGTTGACCACCCTGGCCACGTCGTACGGCCCCCAGCCCGCCATGACCACCGAGCACGTCGGTGTGGGCGCCGGCGGCCGCGACCCCGAGGGCCATGCGAACGTGCTGCGGCTGCTGGTCGGCGAGGCCGTGGCGAGGAGCGAGACCCAGGACGACCTGCTCGTCCTCGAGACCAATGTCGACGACCTCGACCCGCGGCTGTGGCCCGACGTGATCACCGCCGTGCTCGCAGCCGGCGCCCTGGATGCCTGGCTGACCCCGATCCTGATGAAGAAGGGCCGCCCGGCCCACACGTTCCGCGCGCTGGTCTCCCCCGACCGCGCCGCCGAGGTCCGGGCCACGGTCTTCCGGGAGACCACGACGATCGGGATCCGCGAGTACCCCGTCGCCCGGCACGCCCTCCCCCGCGAGACGACCACGGTGAGCGTCGCCGGTGTGGAGGTCCGGGTGAAGCTGGCCCGGCTCGACGGGGTGGTGGTGACCGCGCAGCCTGAGTACGACGACGTGGTCCGCGCCGCGCAGGCGCTCGGCCGGCCGGTGCGCGAGGTGCTGGCCGAGGCGTCCGCCGCCGCGCGGGTGCTGGCGGGCTGATGGACCTCACCGCCCTGGCGCTGACGTTCGGCGCCATCTTCGTCGTGGAGCTGCCCGACAAGACGTTCCTCGCCACCCTCGTGCTCGCGACGAAGTACCGGCCGATCCTGGTCTGGCTCGGCGTCAGTGCGGCGTTCGCGGTGCAGACGACGGTCGCCGTCCTCCTCGGGCACGCGGCGTCGTTCCTGCCCGAAGAAGTCGTCAAGTCGGTCGCGCTGGTCATGTTCCTGGCCGGGGCGGTCATCCTCATCCGCGAGGGGCGCAGCCACCAGCAGCAGGACTCCGGTGAGGAGTACGCCGAGGCCGCCCGGGCGGCCACCGGCTTCCGGGCGGTGCTGGCGTCGTTCCTGGTCCTCTTCGCCGCCGAGTGGGGTGACCTGTCGCAGCTCCTGACCATCTCCTTGGTGGCCAAGTACGAAGCGCCGCTCAGCGTCTTCATCGGCGCCCTGAGTGCGCTGATGGTCGTCAGCGGCCTGGCGGTGGCCGTGGGCCGGACGCTGCTGCGGTTCATCTCGCTGCACGTGCTCCACTACGTGGGCGCCGGGATCTGCCTGCTGCTGGCGACGCTGACCTTCGTGGACCTGGTCAGCTGAACGGCCCGTCGAGGTCGTCGCGCACGCTGGCTAGAGTTCCGCGCATGACCGACCAGGCCCCCCACGGCGCGGACAGCGAGGTCGGCCGGTTGCGGACCGTGATGCTGCACCGGCCGGGACCAGAGCTGAAGCGGCTCACCCCTCGCAACAACGACAAGCTGCTCTTCGACGGCATCCCCTGGGTGCACCGCGCCCAGGACGAGCACGACGCGTTCGCGACCGAGCTGCGCAACCGCGGCGTCGAAGTGCTCTACCTGACCGAGCTGCTCACCGAGACGCTCCAGCAGGAAGACGCTCGCGCGGCCGCCATCGAGGAGGCGCTGCGCGACCTCGACCTCGGCGACACGATGCGCGGCTACCTCGAGGGGCTGCTCGGTGACGCGGAGCCCGCCGAGCTGACGACGTACCTCACCGCGGGAATCCGCAACGACGAGGTCCGCGGCGGCTTCGGGCTGGTGACCAGCCTGCTGGCCTACGACGACTTCCTCATCGACCCGCTGCCCAACCTGCTCTTCACCCGCGACTCCTCGGTGTGGGTGCGCGACCGGGTGGTGATCACGTCGCTGGCCATGCCGGCCCGCAAGCGCGAGACCGAGCTCACCGAGCTGATCTACAGCCGGCACCCGCGGTTCTCCGCCACGCCGCGGATGCACGGCGCGCACCTCGAGCACGTCGAGGGCGGCGACGTCCTGCTGCTGGCCCCGGGAGTCATCGCGGTCGGCTGCGGCGAGCGCACGACCCCGGCCGGAGCCGAGCGGCTGGCCCGGCAGTGCTTCCAGGCGGACCTGGCCCACACCGTGCTCGCCGTACCGATCGCCCAGGAGCGGGCGACGATGCACCTCGACACGATCTGCACGCTGGTCGACGTCGACAAGATGGTCGTCTACCCCAACATGGCCGACTCGCTGATCGCCTACACCGTCAGGCCCACCGGCGACTCGGAGCCGGACGGCGACCTGCTGCTCGAGGTGTCCAAGGCCGAGCCGTTCCTGGTGGCCGCGGCCAAGGCGATGCGCATCGACACCCTGCACCAGATCGACACGGGCCTCGACCCGGTCACCGCCGAGCGCGAGCAGTGGGACGACGGCAACAACACCCTGGCGCTGGCGCCGCGGGTGGCCGTGGCCTACGAGCGCAACGACGAGACCAACGACCGGCTGGAGGACGCGGGCATCGAGGTGGTCCGCATCGCCGGCTCCGAGCTGGGCTCGGGCCGCGGTGGCCCGCGCTGCATGAGCTGCCCGGTGTCGCGGGAGCCGCTGGGTCAGCCCGACGCGCCCTGACGCGAGCCGCTTGTAACTAACCGTTACGACGTCTGGCCTGCGGCTATTTCCGCATGGGAGATGACGTAACGGTTAGTTACAAGCGGGGCGCGGCGGCGGGGAGCCCGTGCCCTCGTGGGCTCTGGATCGTTGCCCAGACAGGACCCGACCGAAAGGCTGACGATGGCAGACACCTTCTTCTCGATGTTCACACCCGAGGAGATCGCCCGCATCAGTGCATCCGGGACCCGGGTGACGCTGCCCGAGGGCTGGGCGCCGATCTCGGAGTCGACCGGCGCCGACAAGGCCTACGTCATCCTCGACGGCGCGGTCTCGGTGCGCTCGCGCGGCAAGGAGGTGGCCGAGCTCGGGCCCGGCGACATCGTGGGTGAGGCCGCGATCCTCAACCACTCGTTGCGCACCGCCACCATCGTCGCTCTCACTCCGCTGGAGCTGATCCACTTCACGAAGGAGCAGCTCGACCGGCTGGCCGTCGAGATGCCGGCGTTCCACGACGCCCTGGAGAAGACCGCGGCCGAGCGGTTCCCGCAGCACGACTGAGGTGAACGGCGACGACCCCGACCTGTCGGAGGCGCTCGACACCGTCGAGCGCTACCTCCTCGGCGATGCCCCCAGCCTGACGAGCGTCGAGGTCTGCGAGCGCGCCGGGGTGCCGCTCGAGGCCGCCCAGGAGCTGTGGCGGCTGCTCGGCTTCCCGCACCAGCCGGACGACGCGGTCGCGTTCACCCCGGCCGACGTCCAGGCTCTGGAGTACACCCACGACCTCGTCGAGCTGGGCATCCTCGGCCCGGAGCGGCAGGCCGCCCTGGTCCGCACCTGGGGCCGGAGCTTCGCCCGGTTGGCCGAGTGGCAGACCCGGCTGCTCACCGACGTCGCCCTCGAGAGCCCGGACCCGGTGGCGCAGGTCGCCGACCTGACCTCCGAGGTGCTGCCGCGGGTCGAGGCGCTGCAGGGCTACGTCTGGCGCCGGCACCTGGCCAGCGCGGGCAGCCGGCTGATGGCCAGCGACTCCGCGGGCTCTGACACCTCGCAGCTGGCGGTGGTGTTCGTCGACATCGTCGGCTTCACCTCACGCAGCAAGGAGCTGGCCGACAGCGAGCTGGTGCGGTGGATCGAGTACTTCGAGGCCGAGTGCTCCGGCCTGGTCGTCGACCACGGCGGCCGGGTCATCAAGAACATCGGCGACGAGGTGCTGTTCGTCGCCGACGACGTCGCGGAAGCCGCGGACGCCGCCCTCACCATGACCGCCCGCGGGGCGGACTCCGACGACGACTTCCCGGAGGTGCGCGCCGGTCTCGCGTACGGCGACGTGGTCTCCCGGCTCGGGGACGTGTTCGGCCCCACCGTCAACATCGCCGCCCGGCTCACCTCGGTCGCCCGGCCCGGAACGGTCCTGATCGACCGGGGCGCCCACGACGCGCTCACCGGCGACACCGGCGACATCGAGGACTCCCCCGATGACGTGGGGAACGAGGAGCGCGAGCACGCCGGCTTCTCGCTCCGGCGGATGCGGCGTACGTCGGTGAAGGGCTACTCGCGACTGCAGTCCTGGAGGCTCCGCCGGGCCGGGTGAGCGTCGGCGGAACGGGGTACCGCCCACTCGTCTCGCTGTGGGATGTGCCCCGAGGACGCGCTGCTACCGCGTTCTCGGGGGTCTCAGCGGATGGTGACCTGGCGGTTGGCCAGGCCGGAGCGAGCCGCCCGCTCGTCGGCCGACAGCGCGGACGAGTCCGCCAGCGCCGCGTCGAGCTCCTCCTTGAACGTCGAGGCCGGGTCCTCCAGCGCCTCCGCCCCGGTGCCCACGGGCAGGTCCCAGACGGGCGTGAGAAGACCGTGGGCGCGGAACATCCCGACCAGCCGCGCGCCCTCGACGATCACGTCCCGGCCGGCCGCGTGCAGCCGGGAGAGCGCGTCGAGCAGCCGGTCCTCGGGCTCCGGCATCACCCAGCGGAGGTGCTCCTTGGTGCCGACGCTCGTCCAGTACGCCGCCTCGACCTGGGTCAGCCGCTCGGACGGGTTGGCTGCGGCGTTGGCCTGCTCCAATGCGGCCGCGAGGTCGTCCTTGTCCTCGACGTCGGAGATCCAGAAGTCGAAGCCGTCGTGGACGGTGACGCTCAGCTTCTCGTCCGTCACCAGGTCCTGAAGCCGCGGCCCGTCGCCGGGAGGGTCCGTGAGACCGACGATGCCGGACTCGTCCGCGTCGATGGCCGCCTGCAGCACGGCGCCCAGGTCCCGCGACGGGTCGCCGAAGTTGTGCTGCACCTGGAGACCCAGCCACAGCTGACCGCTGTCGCGCACCATCGCCGGCGCGGCCATCGGCAGCAGCGTGCAGAGCAGCACCGGCTTCTCCGTGCCCCGCACCGAGATCGGGGCGGTCGCCGAGGGCACCAGCTCCCGCATCGCGACGACGTCGCACTCCGAGGGGAGCCCCTCGAACGGCCGGGCGACGTAGACGCCAGCGGCGCCGCCCTCGGCTCCGTGGCAGGCCTTGTACCGCTTGCCCGAGCCACACGGGCAGGGTTGCCGTGGCCCGACCTCGCCGGGAGCGGTCTCACGGGGCTTGGTGCGCGACTTCTTCGCCATACCGGCGACGTTAGTGCCCTACTTGTCGAGCAGCTCCAGCATGTACGCCGGGCGGTCGGTGATGATCGCCTGCACGCCGAGACCCTGGCAGCGACGAAGCGCGGGTTCGGTGTTCACGGTCCAGACGTGCACGTCGTGGTCGGATGCAGCGATCCGCTCCGCCAGCCGCGGGTGGCGGGTGAGCAGCTCGATGCCGGGACCGACCACCCAGTCCGCGCCCATGGTCCGGCTCAGGACGGGCCAGAGCGGCGGCTTCTCGATCAGCTGCACCAGCCTCACCCCGGGTGCCAACCGCTCCATCCGCTGCAGCGCCGTGTGGCTGAAGCTCATGACCCGGGCCGGGCTCGGCTCCCCACCGCTGGACTCGTCCCACCCGAAGTCGTGCAGCATCTCCGCGACCCGGCGCTCGACCAGGCCGCCGTACCGCGTCGGATGCTTGGTCTCGATCGCGACCTCGACCCGCCGGTCGTAGTCGGCCACCGCCTCGAGCAGCTTGCGCAGCGTCAGCACGCCGTTCAGCCGCGGGTCCGGCTCGCTGGCCTCGTCGTCGAGCTCGGCCCACGGGTTCTTCCACGATGCGAAGTCGAGCGCCTCGAGGTCCTCGAGGTTGGAGGTCGAGACCAGCCCCTTGCGAGCAGCCGTACGCCGCAGGTCGCGGTCGTGCACGCACACCAGGTGGCCGTCGGCGGTGAGCCGGACGTCGCACTCCAGCCCTTCGGCCCCGGCGTCGAGCGCCTTCAGGTACGCGCCCAGGGTGTGCTCGGCATTCTCGAAGCTCGCGCCCCGGTGCGCGACCACCTGCGGCAGCGCCGCCGACGGAAGCATGCCGACCATTGTGGGGGTTCGGTCAGCGATGCGGTGGGATCCGCTTCACCTTCCACGTGAACGTGGCGGTCGAGGGCGTCAATAGCCCGGTCGGCGCTGGTCGGTCGTCCCCGCAGACTGGTACGACGGCCTCATGGTCATGCACAGCGAGTCCACCACCAAGACCTACCTCTACCTTCGGGTCGGACTGGTCGCGCTCGCGGTCTTCCTGGGCGTCTCGCTGGTCATCGAGCTCGCCTTCGGCGACACCGAGTGGCTGGGGTCGATCAGCGCCTACTACTACACCCCGGTCCGGAGCGTCTTCGTCGGCACGCTCATCGCGATGGGGGTCTGCCTGATCGCCATCAAGGGCCGTGACAAGCCGCCCGAGGACCTGATGCTCAACCTGGCCGGCATGTGCGCGCCGGTCGTGGCCCTCTGCCCGACTCCGCTGGAGGACGTCGCGGCGTGCGGGGGCCAGACCCGCTGCATCCCCGACGCCTACGTGCCGGGCGTGGTCAACAACATCGAGGCGTTACTGGTCGTGGGGGCGCTCGGCATCCTGTTCGCCGCGCGTACGGTCCGCCGGGGCACCGCCGAGCGCAGTGACCTGTTCGGCCTGGGAGCTGCGGCCACCGGCCTGGTCGCCTTCGCGCTCTGGTTCGCGCTCGGGCGCGACTCCTTCCTCAACTACGCGCACTACGGGACGGCGGTCCCGATGTTCGGCCTCATCGTCGCGGTGGCGCTGGTGAACGCGGCCAAGGTCGACGACTTCGTCGCAGCCGGCGGTACCCTCACGACGGGCCGGACGACGACGTTCAAGCGCGCCTATCGCGCCATCGCCTACTTCATGGGTGCCGTCATCGCAGGCGCGTTGGTGCTGTTCGTGGTCAAGGCCGCCACCGGCTCGCAGCCGTTCGACCACTGGGTCTTCGTCGTCGAGGCGCTGCTGCTGACGGCGTTCACGGCGTTCTGGATCCTCCAGACCAAGCAGTACGCCGTGGACGGCGCCCCGGAGTAGCGCCAAGGGTCTGGCGCGGACAACCGGGACTTGTCAGCATGCCTCCATGCGGTCGCGCAGTGCGACCACCTTCGGTCGCGACGCCGAGCTGGGCCAGCTGCTGGCGCTGGCTGACAAGGCGCGCGCCGGAGAAGCCGTCTCGGTGCTCGTGCACGGCGAGGCGGGTGTGGGCAAGACGCGTCTGGTCACGGACCTGGTCGCGTCGTTGCGTGATCAAGACGCGCTCGTATTCGTCGGCCACGGCGTGCACCTGGCCGAGGGCGAGGTGCCCTTCGGCGTGCTCGCCGAGTCCCTTCGCGACCTCGTGCGGACCGTGCACGTGGACCGGGTGCGCGATGCCATCGGTCCCGACGCCGAGCAGCTCGCTCCGTTGGTCCCCGCGTTGCGCTCAAGTATCCGTGGTGAGCCGGACCGGGCTCGAGTCATCAGCACAGCCGCGGACCTGGTCGAGACCCTGGCTGAGAGGCGACTCGTCTGCTGGGTGGTCGAGGACCTCCAGTGGACCGACGCTGCCACGCGAGACGCGTTCACGTACCTGGACAGGTTCCTCACCGCGGTGAGGTTGCTGCTGGTCGCGACGTGGCGTGACGAGGAGGGCGGGCCTGCCCCACCCTCCGACACGGTCGAGACGGTCGCCCTGGACGTGCTGCGCGGGGCCGACCTCGTAGCGCTGGTCGCCGAGGTGGCACCGACCCTGGAAGGACGTGACCGGGAGAGGGTCGCCGAGCTCAGCGAGGGGCTGCCGTTCCTGGTCGAGGAGCTCGTGGACTCCTGGCGCCCCGGGGTCGGCATCGATCCGGCCTACCTCCGACGGCTCGTGCTCACCCGGCTGCCGGACCTGTCTCCGCCCGCCCGCGAGCTGGTCGAGCTCGCGGCGACCGGCCAGGGACACCTCGACGTCCGGCTGCTCGAGGATGATCTCGGCGTCGACCCGGCCGCGATCCGTGAGGTGATCGGTGCCGGGCTCCTGGAGAGCGGTCCCGCAGACGGTGTGCTCCGGTTCCGGCACGCGCTCCTGCGCGAGGCGGTGGTGGACGCCGTACCGCCCGGCGACCGGCGCCGGCTGCACCGGCGCTGGGCAGAGGCGATCGAGGGCGACGACCGGGTGCTGACAGCCTCCGCGCAAGTCGTTCGCACTGGCCACCCACTGGCACGACGCCCAGGACCCGGAGAAGGCGCTGCCCGCGTTGGCCGCGGCAGCGCGTTCGGCGCACCGACAGCAGGAGCTGTCGGTGGAGCATGCCGCCCTGAGCAAGATCCTGGAGTGGTGGGACCAGGTCGCCCGACGCCGTGGGCCTGACCGGGCTGACTCGGGAACGAGCGATGGTCGACACCGTGCGGGGAGGGATGGCGCTCGGGGCGTTCGACCAGACAGATGAGCTCCTGCAGGCCGAGTGCGCCCGGGTCCGGCCCGAAGACGATCCGGTCGGAGCGGCCTGGGCCGCGCTGCGGATGGCGGTCTTCGAGGACAACTTCCGCAAGTCCGAGGCCGGGACGCGCCGACGTCGAGACTGTGTTGGGCGCAGAGCTCGACGATCCTCGGCTCTCGGACGGTCTGTACCTCCTGGGTTCGATCGGGCTGCCTCCCGATCTCGCCACCAGGACATTGGCGCGGGCCGCACAGCTGCGCGACGAGGGTGCCGACCCCGACGAGCGGCTGCGGGCCTCGGTGCGCCTGGCCCTGGCCCAAATGCGAGGCGGGCGACTTCGAGCGTGCCCTGTCGATGACGCGTGACCAGCGGTCGCGCCTGTCGGGTGCCGCGCTGAGTGAGGAGTGGGACGTGGCCACCGCGGAGGTCTGGTTGCTGCTCCTGCTCGGCCGAGCCGCCGAGGCAGCCAGCCTCGCGGAGCAGGAGCTCGCGCGGATCTCGCGTCCGAGCACCCTCTCCTCCCACTACGCCTCGCTCGCCGAGAACCTCGCCGGGGCCTACATCGCCACCGGGCGGTGGGACGAGGCGCTCGAGGTCGCCACGGCGGCCCTGGGCGTGGTGCCGGAGCTGCTCGAGGACGAGCCGGTCCTCCTGGTGAACGACATCCTCCGCACCCACATCGTCAGCGTGCAGCTGTCGCGAGGAGAGCTGGCCGCGGCGCGGCGGACCTCCCGGCTGGTCGAGGGACACGTCGGCCCCGACCCGTGGTCGGACCGGTCACCCCAGGCCGAAGTCCTGGCCCAGCTCGCCGCCCTCTCGGCGGCCGAGGGCGACCTGGCCAGATGCCGCGCGGAGCTCGCGGGCGCCTGGGAGCTGGCCCCCTCGCCGGCGTTGAGCGAGGAGCTGCCGCGTGCTGTGACGACCGCACTGCGGGCCGAGTCGTCGCTGGTGGACCGCCACGACCCGGCCGCCGTGGCGGAGTCGGCGGCCCTGGTGGGCCGGATCATGACCACGATCGCACCACTGAGGCACCCCGGCCCGCGGGGCGCGGCGTGGTGGGCCGAGGCCCAGGCACACGCAGCCCGCAGCCGCGGTGGGGACACGGCTGCGGACTGGGTGCCGGCGGTGGCCGGCTGGCGAGAGTGCGGCCAGCCGTACGACGTCGCCACCTGCCTGCGGTTCCTCGGGGAGGCGGCGCTCGGTGACGGCGACGCGACTGCCGCCACCGAGGCGCTCTCCGAGGCCTACGAGATCTGTCTCCAACTCGGCGCGAAGCCGCTGGGCGACGAGGTCCTGGCGGTGGCCCGGCGGGGCCGGCTCACGGTCGGGCCAGTGGCTCCGCGAACAGGCCCGGGACCGCTGACCGCCCGCGAGGTCGAGGTGCTCGGCCTGGTCGCCGAGGGGCGGAGCAACCAGCAGATCGCGACCGAGCTGTTCATGTCGCCGAAGACGGTCTCGGTCCACGTGTCGCGGATCCTGACCAAGCTCGGGGCGGCGAACCGCACCGAAGCCGCGGCCACGGGTCGTCGGCTCGGGCTCGTCGACTGAACGTCAGGCCAGCGCGGCCGGGCGCGTCCAGGGCCGGGTCGGCCACCAGTAGGCCTTCCGGCTGCTCTCGACCTTCGGCTGCTTCGGCGTACGACGGGTGGGGTTGGCCTGGCGGCGGTGCTCGTCCTGCATGGCGTGGGCGAGGTCGAGGGCCATTCCGGGGCTGTTGGTGATCGAGTACATGACGTCCTCCTGAGTGAGGTCCTGCTGACGTCATCAACACTCGTCGTGAGTCGGCTTCGGGGAATCCGGCTAAATCCTTATCTTCGACACCGGTCTCGGGCCGCTGCGGGCTAAGACCCTCAGGCCTGGGCGCGGAGGTAGCGCCCGAAGTGCGGCACCGTGAACGCGATCCGGCCCCGCTCGCCGGAGTAGATCAGCCCCTTCTTTAGCAGCGAGTCGCGCGCCGGGGAGAGCGACTGCGGCTTCTTGCCCAGGACGTCGGCAACCTCGGCGGTGGCGACCGAGCCGACCGCATCGGAGTCGGGACCAGCGGCGTCGGCCATGGCTCGCAGGTAGTCGCGCTCGCCAGGCGTCGCGCGGTCGTAGCGGCTGCCGAAGAAGCCGACCGCGAGCTCGCGCTCCGCCTCGGGAGCAGCGACCACGACGTCGGCGACCGTGATCGGCGAGCGCGGCGCCTGGTCCCAGACCGTCTTGCCGTAGGCCTGGATGAAGTAGGGGTAGCCGCCGGTGGCGGCGTACATCGCGGCCAGCGCGTCGTCGTCGTAGGCCGCCTCCTCCTCGGCGGCCGGCGCGGTCAGCGCCCGGTCGGCCTCGTCGCGGGTGAGGCGGTCGATGCGCTGGTAGGAGAACAACCGCTCGGAGTAGGACTTGCTGGCGCTGAGCACCGCCGGCAGGTGCGGCAGCCCCGCACCGACCACGATCACCGGCAGCCCGGACTGGCTGACCTCGTGGCAGGCGGCGCAGAGCGCGGAGACGTCATCGGGACCGAGGTCCTGCATCTCGTCCACGAACACCGCCACGCCCTTGCCGAGGTCGGCGGCCAGGCCGCCCACGTCGTTCATCAGCTCGACCAGGTCGATCTCGATGTCACCGGAGTCGGCTCTTCCGCGCACCGCCGGCACGTCGATGCCCAGGGCTCCACCGGTCGCGCAGCTTGGCGTCGGGTCCGGCCTGCCGCTCGGCGAACGAGCGGACCACGCCGAGGACGTGGTCGGCGTCCGGGTGCGCGAGCTCGCGGACCGCCTGGTGGAGTGCGCTGGACAGGGGCCGCCGCAGCGACTGGTCCGGGCGGGCCTCGAGCTTGCCGGTCCCCCAGCCCTTGCGCACCGCCTGACCGCGCATGGCGTTGAGCAGCACGGTCTTGCCGACCCCGCGCAGCCCGGTCAGCACCAGCGAGCGCTCCGGCCGGTGCCGCGCGACTCGCTCCAGCACGACGTCGAAGGCGCGCAGCTGCTCGTCACGGCCGGCCAGCTCGGGCGGTCGTTGACCCGCGCCGGGTGCGTAAGGGTTGCGGACCGGGTCCATGGCTACGACGGTATGGGCGTCTCTAGCGGATATCGTAGATTTCGGGCCACGGCGCGTCCTGCCCTCGCGAATCTGGCGCTTCCCCCGTCAAGTTTCATGCGGGAAGGAGGAGTTTCACCGGGTACCCGGTGAATCTCCTCGAGGGGTCAGGCCAACCGGCTGCGGCTGGCGTCGTACGCGCGGTCGAGCCCCTCGCGGAGCAGGTCGATCAGCACCGGCACCTCGTCGACGGCGAGCCGGAACGACGCAACGCAGACGTTGTCGCGCCACAGGGAGAGCACCACGAGGTCGGACTCGGAGTGCCAGGAGACCCGGAGCGCACGGTCATCGCCGCGGGCGTCGAAGAAGATCGACCCCACCGCGGGCAGCGGCCGGGCGGCACTCATCTCGCAATGATGCCCCTCGTCCAAGTGGCTGTCACCGGTTCGCCCAGCCGGGATAGTCGCGTGACGCTTGTGTGGTTCAACCGGCGTACGACCCACACAAACGTCACGGACTATCCCGGTGGGCGGGCCCTCTTAGACTTCAGGAGTGCCCGAGCTCCCCGAGGTGGAAGCGCTGGCCCTGGACCTCAAGGGCCGGCTGGACGGGCACGCCATCGCGACCGTGCACATCGCGGCGTTCAGCGCGCTCAAGACCTTCGACCCGCCCCTGCGCGCGCTCGAGGGGCTGCTGGTCGACGACGTGACCCGGCACGGCAAGTTCCTCGACCTGGACGTCGGCGGGCTGCACCTGGTGATCCACCTGGCCCGCGGCGGCTGGATCCGCTGGCGGGACGAGGTGCCGACGGTGCCGCCTCGGCCAGGTGGGAAGAACCCGCTCGCTGCCCGGGTGATCCTCGACGACCAGTCCGGCCTCGACATCACCGAGGCCGGCACCAAGAAGCGGCTGGCGATCTACCTCGTCCGCGACCCGCAGGACGTCCCCGGCATCGCCACCCTCGGCCCCGACCCGCTGACCGACGACTTCACGCTGGAGAGGTTCCGGGAGATCCTCCTGGCCGAGGGCCGCAAGCAGATCAAGGGCGTGCTGCGGCACCAGGGCACCATCGCCGGCATCGGCAACGCCTACTCCGACGAGATCCTGCACGCCGCGCGCATGTCGCCGTTCAAGCCCGCAGCCTCCCTGCTGGAGGGTGAGGACGACACTGACCTGGTCGTGTTGTACGACGCGATCCGCATCACCCTGGGCGACGCCGTCGAGCGCTCACGCGGTCTGGCCATGAGCGAGCTCAAGGGCGAGAAGAAGTCGAACCTCGCCGTGCACGGCCGCACCGGCGAGGCCTGCCCCGTCTGCGGCGACACGGTGCGCGAGGTGTCGTTCGCCGACTCCAGCCTGCAGTACTGCCCGACCTGCCAGACGGGCGGCAAGCCGCTCGCCGACCGGCGGATGAGCAAGCTGCTCAAGTAGTCACGCCACCCCGAAGAGCAGGAGCAGCCCGGACACCACCAGCCCCGCCTCGACCACCACCACGAACGCCCGGTCGCTGATCCTGTGTACGACGTGCCGACCGAGCCACGTTCCCACCATCGTGGCCGGGGCGAGCAGCACTCCGAGCACGAGCACGCGGGTCGAGAGCAGGGCACCGACGCCGTAGGCCAGCAGCTTGGCGGCGTGCATGACGACCGCGGAGGCGGCTTCGGTGCCGATGTAGGCGTCTCTCACCAGCCCTCGCGCCAGGAAGAACGGAGCGGTCAGTGGACCCACGCTCCCCACCAGCGCCGAACCGAGGCCGGACGCGGCGCCCACACCGACGAAGGCCGTCGACGACAGCCGCGGAGGCCGGGGCCACACCCTGCGCCACACCACGAACACGAGCAGCAGCACCCCGAGCAACCGTTCCAGGAAGTCCAGCGGGGCGGCCACGAACAGCAGCCCCGCGGCCACGGCGCAGGGCACGGCGCCGAGGGCGAACCAGCCCACCAGCGGCCGGTCGATCCCGCGCCGGTTCAGCGCGACCCGGCTTCCGTTCGAGACGAGCTGGGTCAGCGTCAGCACGGGTACGGCGACCCGGAGGCCGAAGAGGGCCACGAACACCGGCAGGAGCACCACGCCGCCACCGAACCCGGCCACGGCCGATACGACGGCGAGAAGAAGCGCCGCCACCATCGCCACCACGAGGGTGGTCAGATCCAGGCCGGCCGGCACGTGGTCAACTTGACCACATGGACGGCACCCCCACCGTGGCAATTTCCGGCGTACCGGACCCGCTGCCCGAGGGGCTCGTCGTCCTCGACGTCCGCGAGCCGGTCGAGTGGCACCACGGCCACATCGACGGGGCGCTCCACGTCCCGATGTCCGAGCTGCCGGGCCGCCTCGACGAGCTGCCGGACGGCCAGACCCTGGTGGTGTGCAAGGTCGGCGCCCGGTCGGCGCGCGTGGTGACGTGGCTGGTCCAGCAGGGCCGAGACGCGGTCAACCTCGACGGCGGGATGCTCGAGTGGGAGGCCGCGGGCCGCGACATGGTCAGCGAGAGCGGCCAGCCGCCGGTCGTCGTCTAGTCCCTAGCTCGTCTCACCGCTGGGCTGGTTGCCGAGCTCCGGGCAGGTCTTGGCGACGTAGTCGCCGAACGCGTCGAGCTTCTTCTGGTCGGCCTCGTCGACGTCGCCGAGCTGCGCGAGGTCGTCGACCGTCGCGCTGTCCGACAGGCCCTTGATCTTGGTGACCGTGAGGTCGAAGCCGGCCTCGGCGTCGGACGGGATGCCGTCCGGCGTACCGCCCTTCGCCAGCTGGGCCGCGGCGTCCTTGATCGTCTTGACGTAGGCCTTGAGGTCCTTGGTCGGGTCCGCGGCCGCGTACTGGGTCTGGAAGTCCTGCAGGGCGCCGCAGAACTCCTCGGTGGTCGGCGCGTCGGCACCACTGCTCCCGCCGTCGTCGTTGCCGCCGCAGCCGACCGCACCGCCCGCGACGAGGACGAGGCCAGCGACGAGAAGTCCGAGCTTCATGTGTCCTCCTGGTTCGGCGCGTCAGCGACACGATTCCATGCCGACGGAGCCGGCAAGGACAGGGCCCGGTCCACCAGCTCGAGATACCTCCGGCGCGGAACCTCCACGGCTCCGAGAGAAGCCAGGTGCGGCGTCACCCACTGCACGTCCAGCAGCCGGCCCTCGACGTCGTCACCGGTCAGCAGCGAGACGAGCGCGACCAGCGCCACCTTCGACGCGTCCCGAGCGCGGTGGAACATCGACTCGCCCGCGAACAGCCCGCCGATCCCGACGCCGTAGAGCCCGCCGGCCAGCTCGCCGTCGCGCCACGCCTCGACCGAGTGAGCCCAGCCGAGGCGGTGCAGCTCGCCGTACGCCTCGGCGATGTCGCGGGTGATCCAGCCCGAGTCGCGACGCGGGTCGCCGCAGGCCGTCGACCACCTCGTCGAACGCCGTGTCGACGCGGATCTCGAACTCCCGGCAGGAGCGGCGCAGCGACCGCGAGACGAGCAACCCGTCGAGCGGCACGATCCCCCGGTCGACGGGCGAGAACCAGTGCATCGGCGGCCGCACGCCGTGCTCGGGCATCGGGAAGATGCCGCGGCGGTACGCCGCCAGCAGCGTGCCCGGCGCCAGGTCGGCGCCGATCCCGACCAGGTCGTCCTCGGCGTCGCGCGGGTCCGGGAACACCCAGGGCGTCGGAGGTGGCTCGACCGGCACGCGGCCGACGCTAGCGGCCCCCGCCGAACTGCGGTCACCATGAGGCTCACCGGCCCCTTCGTAGGATCGATCCCATGGGTGTGACCAGCAAGGCCGCCGGCGCGGTGGGCAAGCAGCTCGGGCCGCGCATCGGCGAGCTCGCACCCGGGCTGACCACGTCGTTCGTCCGCGAGGCGCTGCACCGCGCGATCGCCGGCGTGGGGCCGCTGCCGCCGGCCGCGCGAGCCGCCGACGCCCAGCTGAAGGAGCAGAAGGGCGACGTCGAGCGAGCGGTCCACGAGGTGATCGAGAACCACGTGCGCTACGCCGGCGCGCAGGGGTTCGTCACCAACCTCGGCGGCGTGGTGACCATGGCGCTCACCATCCCCACCAACATCACCGGGCTGGCGCTGATCCAGTCCCGGATGATCGCGGGCATCGCACACCTGCGCGGCTACGACCTCGAGGACCCCAGGGTCCGCAACGCGATCCTCACCACGATGCTCGGCGAGGACGTCGTCGACGCGCTGGTGAGGAAGCGCAAGCTGCCCGCGCCGCCGATGGCGATCGCCACCGCCCCGATCCACGACCCCACCTCGACAGGCTGATCTCCGCCGAGGTGGCCGCAGAGCTGGTGACCAAGGTGGCCGGCAAGCGGCTGGCCACGACGGTCGGGCGGCGGATCCCGATCGCCGGCGGCTTCATCGGGCTGGGTGCGGACGCCTACATCACCTGGAAGGTCGGCCGCTACGCCGACCGCGAGCTCCTGCCCCGCGCCCGCCGGTAGACACCGAGCGCCGCACGACCGACGCGACTGCCCTCCAGGCGAGCGACGATCCCGCGGCGGAGCCGGTACGACGGGGTCGCGTGGGCCCGCTCGAGCGCGCGCGCGCACGTCGGCCAGCTCGGCGTGCAGCCGGGCCTCCTCCTGGCGCAGCCGGGCGTTGTCGAGCAGCAGGGCCGTGATCGCGTCGACGGCGGCCGAGGCGACCTGCCGTTCGCGGGGCCGGTCCGGGTCGGCGTACTCACTGACCGGCGGGGCGCCCACCAGGTCGCCCAGGTCGCCGACCACGTCGTACCCGCGGGCCTCGATCTCCGCGATCCACGATGCGGAGAGCTCCTGCACCCACGGGTGCAGGTCCGGCGGCAGGGCCAGCCTCGGCGACCGGGTCCGCCGGGAGAGGGTCTGGTGGGCGAGCAGCTCGCGGACCAGCGGGCGGTAGTCGGCCGGAGCCAGCTCGGCGTTCGCCCTGCGGTTGATCCGGCGCAGCAGCGTCGTCTCGGGTGCGCCGAGCGACGGGTTCTGGCGCTCGCCCTGCAGGTCGAGGTCGATGCCGTCGAGACCGAACGCCTGGCTGAACCGCTTCCACAGCAGCTCCGGCGCGCCGCCGGGCGGCGGCACGGTGACCAGGTGGACCTGCGCCGGCGAGAGGTCCTGTCCCCAGCGGTCGAGGATCTCAGGGATCTCCTGGACGCCCCAGAACCACGCGCCGATCCGGCTGGTGCGCTCGGGGTCGCTGATCTGGTCGAGGAAGGCGCCGTAGGACAGCTGGGCGCGGTGCTTGACGTTCTCCTGCCACTCCGCCGGGATCTGGCGCACCAGGTCGCGCACGGAGAGCACGAGGTGCACCTCGGTGCCGTCGCTGTGGCCGAGCGACTCGAGCGCCCGGCCGATCTGGGCGCGCGACGCGGTGGCCAGGATCTCGTGGCTGACGATCGCGGTCCCGTCGTGGTCCCGAACCTGGCGCGGCGAGCTCGTCCCAGGCGCCGATCGCCTCGGCCTGCAGCCCGCCCCACGGCAGCTGCATCAGGTCCAGCGCGGCCAGGAAGTGGCTGTCGTGCCGGGTGGCCGGATAGGCGATGCCGGCCTGGGCCAGGACGTCGTGGTTGCGGAACAGCACGTCCTGGAGGTACGACGTGCCGGTCTTCGGCGTCCCGACGTGGAGGAGGACCTTGCGGCTCATCGCCCCTCCTCCTCCAGCAGCAGCTCGATCGCCAGGTCGAGGACCGAGCCGGACGCGCGCCCGCGGACGTCGCCCGGCGGGGTCAGCAGCACGTCCAGGTCCCCCACCACAGGGTAACGAGCGTGGAGGAGCCGCTGGCGCAGGGCGAATCCCGCGTCCTCGACCCAGTCGTGGTGCTCGGGCGGCACCGCCGGGAGGCCGCCGGCGACCGTCGCCAGCCGGGGCCGCAGCACCGTGTCGAGCAGCCGGGCCTGTTCCGCCGGGAGCACGTGGAGGCTCAGGGCGGCCCCGACCTGGCGCGCGAGCTCGGTGGCGTGGGCGGCCACGTCGGCCACGGCGTCGAGCCGGCGTACGCCGACCAGTCGGGGCAGCGCCGAGAGTCGAGCACCACTGCGACCCGGCCGGTGTGCGGCCGGGCCCGGAACCGGTCGACGACCTCGGGCAGCGACACCCGCCGCGGCAGCCGCCGCCGGGAGCGCACCCTGGCCAGGAACTCCGGCCAGCTCGGGGCACCCTCACCGAACGCACGCTCCGCCCAGGTGTGCGCGAGCATCGTGGGCACGTCGGCACCGAGCACGTGCACCGATCGGCCGCCGCCGCCGGGCGGCCGGCCGTCGGCGACCAGCTGGGCGGTGTGCGCCGCCGCCAGCCACGGGTCGCCGGCCAGCTCGTAGCGCACCCTGACCCGGCGGTTTCGGCGCGATGGCGCTGGTCCGGTCGATCCCGAACGACCGGATCGGCGCGATTGCGCTGATCCGGTCAGTTCGGGGCGAGCAGCCCGGTGGCCACCCGCAGCAGCTCGTCGTCCGGGAGGGCCGCGGGGTCGACCGCGGGCGGGCCGAACCGGCGCTCCTCGTCGACTCCGACCAGCTCGAGGTCCGGGCGGCCGCGGCCGGGCGCGGACGCCGCGAGGACCCCGTCGACCAGGGCGGCGGACGGCTGCCCGGCGAGGTTGAGCCGGCGTAGCAGCTCGAGCTGCTGGGCACCCGGCAGGAACCGCCCCTGGTCGGCCGCGTCGGCCGAGGTCCACGACCGCCACGGCGTCGTACCGCCCGAGCGCAGGTGCGCGACCCAGGCCCAGGCGCGCGCCCGACCGGTGTCGACCGAGCTCTCCACTGAGGGAGTCATCGGCGGAGGTACCTGGCCAGGCGGGCCGCCCGCGAGGTCAACGTGTCGTCCGGGTCGGGACGGCGCGCGGCCTCCAGGGTCAGCGCGACGACCGCGTCGATCGCCGCCGAGGTGACGTCGCGAGGCCGGGGACGGTCCGGGTCCTGCCACTCGCTGCCGGGCGAAGGGCGCAGCGGCCGCAGCTCCTCGAGGTCTCCGACCACGTCGACGCCGGCCTCCTTGACCCAGTCGACCCAGCCCTGCGCCACCTCCTCGGCCCAGTCGTAGGCCTCCGGCGGCAACGTCACCGGCCGCATGCCGGGCCGGGCGGCGAGGGTCTCGTGCACGACGAGCTGGCGGACCAGGGCGCGGTACTGGTCGGACGGCAGCCCGGCCTGCTTCAGCCGCGCGTTGACCCGGCGCAGCAGCGTGCTCTCGGCGGCGCCGATCGACGGGTTGCGACGAGCGCCCTCCCGCGGGGCCCAGGCCGGGTCGATGCCGAGCGCGGTGCAGAACCGCTGCCACAGCTCCTCGGGCGGCCCGCCCGGCCGAGGCACGGTGACGACGTGCACCTGGGCGGGAGCCAGGCCGTGGCCCCAGCGCTCGAGGACGCCGGGCAGCCCCTGCACCCGCCAGAACCAGCGGGTGGCCTTGCGCTGGTCGGTCTGCCGGAGCTGCTCGAGGAAGGTCCGGAAGGTCACCTTGCGCTGGTGCTTGAGCTGCTCCTGCCACTCCGCCGCCACCTGCCGGGCCACGTCGCGTGCGCTGTAGACGACGTGCACCTCCGCGAAGGACAGGTCGGAGAGGGCCCGGGCCGCTTCCGCGGGCTTGGCCCCGGCCAGGATCTCGTGGCTGAGGACGACGGTGCCGCGGGCGCGGCGCGCCCGGCGTACGAGCGCGTCCCACTCGCCCGCGGCCTGCGGCCGCATCCCGCCCCAGGGCCGGTCGAGGAGGTCGAGCGCGGCCAGGAACATGTCGCCGTGCGGGCCGATCGGGTAGCGGTAGCCGTGCCGGCGCAGCGACGCGGCGTTCAGGGCCAGCCGGTCCTGGAGGTAGGTGGTGCCGGTCTTGGGCGCGCCCACGTGCAGATAGACGCGCTTGGTGCTCACGTGTCCGATTGTGACAGCGCGCGGACCACGGCCGAGGGAGACGGGCGTCCGAGCTCTCCGGCCATCCACGCGCTGGTGGCCACGAGGGCGTCGAGGTCGACGCCGTGCTCGATGCCCAGACCGTTGAGCAGCCAGACCAGGTCCTCGGTGGCGAGGTTGCCGGTGGCGCTCTTGGCGTAGGGGCAGCCGCCGAGGCCGCCGGCGCTGGCGTCGTACGTCGTGATGCCGGACTGCAGCGCCGAGTAGGTGTTGGCCAGTGCCTGCCCGTAGGTGTCGTGGAAGTGCATGGCCAGGTCGTCCTTCGACATGCCCGCGGCCACGAAGGCCTCGATCAGCGTGGTCACCTGGCCGGCGGTTCCGACCCCGATGGTGTCGCCCAGGCTGAGCTGGCTGGCGCCGAGGTCGAAGAGCCGCTTGCCCACGCCGACCACCTGCTCGACGGGCACCGCGCCCTCCCAGGGGTCGCCGAAGCACATGGAGACGTACGCGCGGACGTCGAGCCCGGCGTCACGGGCCCGCTTCACCGTCGGCTCGAACATCGCGAACTGCTCGTCGAGGCTGCGGTTGAGGTTGCGCTGCGCGAACGTCTCGGTCGCAGAGCCGAAGATCGCGATGTGCCTCAGCCCCAGCTCGAGGGCCCGGTCCAGGCCGCGCTCGTTGGGGACCAGGACGGGCAGCTCCTTGCCGGCCTCGCCGAGCCGCGTCATCAGCTCCTCGGCGTCGGCCAGCTGGGGGACCCACTTGGGGTGCACGAACGAGGTCGCCTCGACCACCGGCAGCCCGGCCGCGAGCAGCCGGCGGACGAACTGCTCCTTGACGTCGACGGAGACCATCGACTTCTCGTTCTGCAGCCCGTCGCGCGGGCCGACCTCGTAGATCGTGACCTGGTCAGGAAGCGTCATCTGCACCCTCCACCACGAACAACGTGTCGCCGAGCGCGACCTGTTCCCCCTTGGCGGCGCCGACCGTGGTGACGGTGCCCGCGAACGGCGCCTTGAGGCTGAGCTCCATCTTCATCGCCTCGAGCACGCCGAGCACCTGCCCCTCCTCGACCGGCTCGCCCTCGGCCACGCGCACGTCGAGCACGGTGCCCGGCATCGGCGCGGTGAGAGCCCCGCCGGCCACGGCCGGACCGTGGTCGCCCATCACGTCGGGACGCTCGAAGACGAACCGCTGGCCGTGGTGGACCACCTCGACCCGGTCGTGCCTCACGGCAGCGACCGGACGGGTGGCCGGCGGAACGGTGAGGGTGACCGGCTGGTCGAGCTCGACCACGACCGGCGCCGGGTCGGCACCGAGCCGGAACCCGTCCGACGCGAACGGACCTTCCTGGGTCTCGTCGCGGAGGAACACCTCCCAGGCTGCGAGCTCACGCGCGGGCGCGGGGTCGGGCGGCGGGACCTCGTGGCGATCGAGCCAGGCGGTGTCGATGGTGGCGTCCCGGAACTCGTCGCTCGCGACCAAGGTGCGCAGGAAGCCGGCGTTGGTCGTGAGCCCGAGGATCGCGGTGCCGTCCAGCGCGGCGACCAGCGCCTGCCGGGCCTCCTCGCGGGTCGCGCCATGGGCGATCACCTTGCCGAGCATCGGGTCGTACGCCGTGGAGACCACCTGGCCGGACTCGAGCGCCTGGTCGACCCGCACGCCCTCGGGCCACCGGACGAAGGTCGCGGTGCCGGCCTGCGGGAGGAAGCCGCCGAAGGAGTCCTCGGCGTACACCCGCGCTTCGATCGCGTGGCCGGTCAGCTCGACGGCGCCGATGCTCAGCGGCTCACCCGCGGCCACGCGCAGCTGGTGCTCGACCAGGTCGATCCCGCCGCAGACCAGCTCGGTGACCGGGTGCTCGACCTGGAGCCGGGTGTTCATCTCGAGGAAGTAGACCTCGCCGGTGTCCGCGTCGAGCAGGAACTCGACGGTGCCGGCGTTGACGTAGCCGACGTGGGCGGCCAGGTCGACCGCCGCGCTGGTGACCCGCTCCCGGGTGGCCTCGTCGATGGTGGGCGCGGGCGCCTCCTCGAGCACCTTCTGGTGCCGGCGCTGGGTCGAGCAGTCCCGCTCGAAGAGGTGCCGCACCGTGCCGTGGGTGTCGGCGATCACCTGGACCTCGATGTGGCGGCCGTGCTCGACGTACTTCTCGATCAGCATGGTGTCGTCGCCGAACGCCGACGCCGCCTCCCGCCTCGCGGACGCGATCGCCTCCTCGAGCTCCTCCTCGGCGCGCACCACCCGCATGCCCTTGCCGCCGCCGCCGGCGGCCGCCTTGACCAGGACAGGGAACCCCGCGTCCTCACCGCGCGGCACGACGGGCACACCGGCGGCCACGGCGATCTCACGCGCGGCGTCCTTGCGGCCCATCTGCTCCATCACCTTCGCGGGCGGGCCGACCAGCGTGATGCCGGCCTGCTCGAGCGCCTCCGCGAACGCCGCACGCTCGGAGAGGAAGCCGTAGCCGGGGTGCACCGCCTGCGCTCCGGTGCCGCGCGCCGCTGCGACGACCGCCTCGATGTCGAGGTAGCTCTCGATCCGCACCACCTCGTCGGCCGCGCGCACGTGCGGCGCCACGGCGTCGACGTCGGTGTGCACGGCGACCGTGGCGATGCCGAGCCGCCGGCAGGTGCGCATCACCCGCAGTGCGATCTCGCCCCGGTTGGCGATCAGGACCTTCTCAAACACGGTCCGGCTCCGTTCCTGTGGACAACGCCGCGATAGTCCGTGACGGAACCGTTGTGGAGAACGGTGTTCGACCCACACAAATGTCACGGACTATCCCGGTGGTCCAGCTGCCATCCACAGCCGTCACATCCGGAAGACGCCGTAGGAGGGGGCCGGGATGGGGGCGTGGGCGGCGGCCGCGAGACCCATGCCGAGGACCCGGCGGGTGTCGACGGGATCGATGATGCCGTCGTCCCAGAGCCGGGCCGTGGAGTAGTACGGCGAGCCCTGGCGCTCGTACTGCTCGCGGATCGGCGCCTTGAACGCGTCGTCGTCGGGCCGTCCGGCCACGGTCGCGAGCACCGAGGCCGCCTGCTCGCCGCCCATCACCGAGATGCGGGCGTTGGGCCACATCCAGAGGAAGCGAGGGTCGTACGCGCGGCCGCACATGCCGTAGTTGCCGGCGCCGAACGACCCGCCGATGACCACGGTGAACTTCGGGACCACCGAGCAGGCCACGGCGGTGACGAGCTTGGCGCCGTCGCGGGCGATGCCCTTGTTCTCGTACTCGCGGCCGACCATGAAGCCGGAGATGTTCTGCAGGAACACCAGCGGGATCCGGCGCTGGTTGCACAGCTCGATGAAGTGCGCGCCCTTGAGCGCGGACTCGCTGAACAGGATGCCGTTGTTGGCGACGATGCCGACCTCGTGGCCCCAGATCCGGGCGAAGCCGCAGACCAGCGTCTCGGCGTACAGCTGCTTGAACTCGTGGAACCGGCTGCCGTCGACGACCCGGCGGATCACCTCGCGGACGTCGTACGGCGTCCGGGTGTCGGTCGGCACCACGTCGTAGAGCCCGAGGGGATCCTCGTGCGGCTCCTCGACCTCGCTGACCCGCCCGTACTGTCCGGGCGGGTCGGCATCGGGCAGGGTGTCGATGATCGACCGGACGATCTCGAGCGCGTGCGCGTCGTCCTCGGCCAGGTGGTCGACCACGCCGCTGGTCCGGGCGTGGACGTCCCCACCGCCGAGCTCCTCCGCGGTCACGACCTCGCCGGTGGCCGCCTTCACCAGGGGCGGGCCGCCGAGGAAGATCGTGCCCTGGTTGCGGACGATCACGGTCTCGTCCGACATCGCCGGCACGTAGGCGCCGCCGGCCGTGCACGACCCCATCACGCTGGCGATCTGCGGGACGCCCTGCGCGGACAGGTTGGCCTGGTTGAAGAAGATCCGGCCGAAGTGCTCCTTGTCGGGGAACACCTCGTCCTGCATCGGGAGGAACGCGCCGCCGGAGTCGACCAGGTAGACGCAGGGCAGCCGGTTGTCGGAGGCGACGGTCTGCGCGCGGAGGTGCTTCTTCACCGTGACCGGGTAGTAGGTGCCGCCCTTGACGGTCGCGTCGTTGGCGACGACGACCGTCTCGCGGCCGCTGACCCTGCCGATGCCGGTGACGATCCCGGCGCTCGGAACGCGGTCGTCGTACATCCCGGTGGCCGCGAGCGGGCTCAGCTCGAGGAACGGGCTGCCCGGGTCGAGCAGCCGGTCCACCCGGTCGCGCACCAGCAGCTTGCCGCGAGCGGTGTGCTTCTCCCGGGCCGACTCCGAGCCACCCTGGCGAGCCACGGCCAGCCGCTCGCGCAGCTCCGCGACCAGGTCGCGCATCTCCTCTGCCACGTCGACTAGGTTAGCGATCATTAACCTGTGGGGCCAGCGGTACGCCGGATGACAAGGTCAACGCATGACACTCCGCTGGCAGTGCGTCGTCGTCGACTGCGCCGACCCCGAGCCCGTGGCGTCGTTCTGGCAGGCGGCGCTGGGCTGGCGGCGTACCCATGTCTCCGCCGACGGCGGCGAGATCGTCCTCGAGCCGCCGGAAGGCAGTCCCGAGGACGGGGTCTCGCCGGACCTGCTTCTCGTCCGGGTCCCCGACCCGACGCCGGGTAAGAACCGGCTCCACCTGGACCTGCGGCCCACGGACCAGGCGGCAGAGGTCGCCCGGCTCGAGGCGCTCGGCGCCACCCGGGTCGACGTCGGCCAGGGCGAGGGCAGCTCCTGGATGGTCATGGCCGACGTGGCCGGCAACGAGTTCTGCGTGCTCCAGCCGTTGCCGGCCGGCGCCGACTGACCCGGCCGCGGCGATGAGTCGCGGCGGCGCCTCCGGTCTGTCCTCCCGATCTCCGACACAGATCTCCGACACAGGAGGAGCCATGGGCAAGGTCGTAGCCGCCATCACCACGTCAGTCGACGGGTACATCACCGGACCGGACGACGGTCCCGAGCTGGGTCTCGGCCTGGGCGGCGAGCGCCTGCACTACTGGGTGATGGGCGGCCCATGGACCTACGACTCCGAGCCCGAGCCGGGAGCCGACATGACGGCCGAGGACCGGGTCTTCTTCGACCGGATGGTCGCCAACCTCGGCGGCGCGCTCTGCGGCCGTGGCATGTTCGAGTCGGCCGGCCGGTGGGGCGGAACCAACCCGTTCGGCGTACCGCTGTTCGTGGTCACCCATCGCCCAGCGGACGACCCGCCCGCACCCGACTCGGGCTTCGTCCTCGTGACCTCGTTCGAGGAGGCCCTCAGCGGGGCCCAGGAGGCCGCGGGTGACAACGACGTCAGCATCAGCGGCGGGGCCGACGTGATCCGCCAGGGACTCCAGGCCGGCGAGGTGGACGAGCTCGTCGTCTCGACCGCACCGGTGATCCTCGGGGCCGGCAAGCGGCTGTTCGACGGCTTCGCGAAGGACATCGACCTGCGCATCCTGGAGGTCGCCCACTCGCAGCTCGTCTCGCACGTGCGCTACGCCGTCGAGAAGTGACGTCGGTCTGCTGAGGAACAACCGCCCGCCGGCCGGCGTTCTCTCGACATGAGCGCAGTCCCGCTGACCTCCGCCTCCTTCGAGGAGACCGTCACCAACAGCGACATCGTGCTGGTGGACTTCTGGGCGTCGTGGTGCGGCCCGTGCCGGCAGTTCGCGCCCGTCTACGAGGCGGCCTCCGAGCGGCACGAGGACGTCGTGTTCGGCAGCATCGACACCGAGGCCGAGGTCGGACTGGCCCAGGCAGCGCAGGTCACCGCCATCCCCACGCTGATGGCGTTCCGCGACGGGATCATGGTCTTCCGCCAGGCGGGAGCGCTGCCGGCGCCCGCGCTGGAGGAGCTGATCACCGCCGTCAAGGGGCTCGACATGGACGACGTCCGCGCCCAGGTCGCCTCTGCGGAGCAGTCCCAGTCCTGACTCCCGCCCCTTGTAACTAACCGTTACGTCCACTGGCCTGCGGTCACAACCGCATGGAAGACGACGTAACAGTTAGTTACAAGTGCGGGAGGGCGGTGGCGCAGGTTAACCAGCGCTAACCTCGTCACATGGCCACCGAGCAGCTCCCGCGCCGCGAGCAGATCCTCGCCACCGCGGCGGAGCTGTTCGCGGCCCGCGGGTTCCACGGGGTGAGCGTGGCCGACATCGGCGCGGCCTGCGGGATCAGCGGTCCGGCGCTCTACAAGCACTTCGCGTCCAAGGACGCCGTGCTGGCCGAGATGCTCGTCGCCATCAGCGAACGGCTGCTCGCGGTGGGCCGCGAGCGGTCCCAGGCCGCGCCCGGCCCGAGGGCCGCGCTGGTCGCGCTGGTCGACTGGCACGTCGACTTCGCGCTCCGCGACCGGCCGCTCATCGTCGTCCAGGACCGCGACTGGGAGTCCCTGCCCGACGAGGCGCGGGAGCGGGTACGCAGCCTGCAGCGGGAGTACGTCGACCTGTGGGCCGACCGGCTCCGCGAGGTGCACGACGGACTACGGCCGGACAGTGCGCGGGCGATGGCGCACGCGGCGTTCGGGCTGATCAACTCCACACCGCACAGCGCGCTGCTGCCCGACGTGCGGATGCGGGACCTGCTCTCGCAGATGGCGTACGCCGCTCTCGGGATTTCCTAGGATCCCGGGGTGCGCGCACGAGTGGTCGCCCCCCTGGTGGCCGCGGCCCTCGGGATCGCCGGCGGAGTGATGACCGCGCTGGTCGTGCCGGACGACGACCAGGGATCGCAGGGCGCCAGCGACCCGCTCCGCCTCGGCATCCCGCTCGAGAACCAGGACTGCACGGAGGACTCGCTGCTGGTGGTCGGCTACGGCAACACCGTGGCCGCGCTCAGCAGCGCCGTGGCCAACAGCGGCAAGGACGGGTTGCACTATCTACGCAGTGCCGACTCCTGCGACACGATCCTGGGCCCGGAGACCAAGCCCACGCCGACGTACGTCGTCTACCGAGGGCCCTACGAGACCCGTCGGGAGCCGTGCGAGACCCGGATGTCCGGCGCGGACCCCGGCAGCTTCGTGGCCCGGCTCCGCGAGGGCAACGAGCAGCTGGTGAAGTGCCCGTGCGAGATCCCGAGCAACGAGGCGCCGCGCCTGTTCCCGAGCATGGACGCGGACGCATCGGAGACGCTCTGGATCCGCGGGCTGCAGAACATGTTCCACGACGACGACCCGCAGGGGTTCCCGCGCACCGCGATCACCGGTGACTACGACCAGGCCACCTCCGACCGGGTCGCGGCCTTCCAGGACCATGCGCCCGGCAAGGTGACCACGCGCGGTGAGGTCGACGAGACCACCTGGGGGATCCTCACCGACCGGCTCTGCCGCAACTACGACTACTGACCGGCGGCGTCGAGCTCGGCCAGCATCGCGGCGGCGCGCAGCGCGGCGTCGACGGCGACGTCCACGTCCGGATCCTCGGGTGCGGGAGCGGGCTCGGTCCGCTCGTGCAGGCGGGCCAGCAGGTCGTCGCGGGCCAGCCCGCGCAGGTGCAGCAGCACGAACGGGTCGTCGTCGATCAGCCAGGCCAGCTGGTACATCACCGCCAGCGCATGCGGGCACGGGTCGGTCCAGGCGTCACAGGTGCAGCTCGAACCGAGCTCGCCGCCGTAGGGCAACAGCTCGACGCCGGCCTCCTCGGCGTGCTCGACCAGGGTGTGAGGCAGCTCGCCGGCCAGCAGCGCCGCCACGCGACCGGCCTCGGCCGCCACCGTCTCCACGAGCGCGTCGGCGGCGCGACCGTCGAGCAGCGGCACGGTGCCCAGGACCGCCCACAGGCCGTCCTCGTCCTCCACCGCCGCCACGAACCGGCCCGGCTCGACACTGATCTGGCCGATCCGGCCCGACCGCGAGATGGCGCGCGCGGTGGCCAGGTCGGCCGAGGAGTACGACGCCTCCTCGACACCCCGGACCCAGGCCTTGGCCCACCAGCGGGTGGCCCGGACGGCACCGCGGCGGGCCGGGGTGCGCGGGTGGACGACGGTGGTCACGGCCACTCGTCCCGGCCGGAGCGGCGGGCGTCCTCGCGGCGGAGCGTCACCAGGTCGCGCAGCTCGTCGTCGTCCAGCTCGGTCAGCGCCGCCTCGCCGCCACCGAGCACCGCGTCGGCGAGCGTGCGCTTGCGCTGCAGCAGCTCGGCCACCCGCTCCTCGACCGTGCCCTGCGTGACGAGGCGGTGCACCTGGACCGGCTTGGTCTGCCCGATCCGGTAGGCCCGGTCGGTGGCCTGCTCCTCGACGGCCGGGTTCCACCAGCGGTCGAAGTGGATCACGTGGTCGGCGCTGGTGAGGTTGAGGCCGGTGCCGCCGGCCTTGAGCGAGAGCAGGAACACCGGGACCTCGCCGGCCTGGAACCGGCTCACCATGCGCTCGCGCTCGCGGACCGGCGTGCCGCCGTGCAGGAACAGGTTCGGGATGCCCGCCTTGGCCAGGTGCGCCTCCAGCAGCCGGGCCATGGCGACGTACTGGGTGAAGACGAGCGCGGCGCCGTCCTCGGCCAGCACCGTGCCGAGCAGCTCGTCGACCAGGTCGAGCTTCTGCGAGCGGCCGCTGAGCCGGACGACCGCGGACTCCTTGAGGAAGTGCGCCGGGTGGTTGCAGATCTGCTTGAGCCCGGTCAGCAGGGCGAGCACGAGACCCCGTCGGGTCACCTGGTCGTCCGGATGGGCCCGCTCGATGCGGGCCATCGTGTCGCGCACGAAGGACTCGTAGAGCACCACCTGCTCGCGGGTCAGGTGCAGCGGGTGGTCGGTCTCGGTCTTGGCCGGCAGCTCGGGGGCGATGCCGGGGTCGGACTTGCGGCGGCGCAGCAGGAACGGCCCGATCAGGTCGGCGAACTGCCGGGTCTTGCTCTCGTGCACACCGGCCTCGATCGGGCTGGCCCAGACCCGGCGGAACGCCTGCCGGCTGCCGAGCAGCCCCGGGATCACCCAGTCGAGGATCGCCCAGAGCTCGGTGAGGTTGTTCTCCATGGGGGTGCCGGTGAGCGCCACCCGGACCGTGCTCGGAACCCGGCGCAGCGCCTTGGCGGTGGACGAGCGCGCATTCTTGACGTGCTGGGCCTCGTCGGCGACGACGAGGTCCCAGCCGACCTCGGCCAGCTCCTCGTGGCTGGTGCGCATGGTGCCGTACGTCGTGAGCACGAACCCACCCGCGAGCCCGTCCAGCGAGCGGCCGCCTCCGTGGAAGCGGCGCACGGCCACGCCGGGAGCGAACCGGGCCAGCTCCTGCTCCCAGTTGCCCAGCAGGCTGGCCGGGCAGACCACGAGCGTCGGCCCCGGGTGACCCAGCTGCACGCGATGCAGGTGCAGGGCGATCAGGGTGATCGTCTTGCCGAGCCCCATGTCGTCGGCCAGGCAGGCCCCGAGGCCGTGCGAGGTGAGCTCGGCCAGCCAGGTCAGCCCCTGGCGCTGGTAGTCGCGCAGCGTGCCGTCGAGTGCGGCCGGCACCGGCACCGGCTCCTGCCGCGCCGCGTTGAGCAGCCGCTCGCGGACCTGCAGGAGGCTCGCGCCCAGCTGCACCTGCTCCTCGACCGGCTGTTCGGCGGTGCCGAGCTGGACCACACCCGTGAGCGCGGCCGCGATCGCCTCGGCGGCGGTGGCCGTGCGCACCACGCGCTTGCGGGCCTTGCGTGCGATGGCCGGGTCGATCACGGTCCAGTTGCCGCGCAGCCGGAGCAGCGGTGCCGCGCTGGTGGCCAGCTGGTCCATCTCGTCGTCCGTGAGCGGGTCGCCGTGGAGGGCGAGCTGCCAGCGGAAGCTGAACAGCTCGTCCTCGCCGAACATCCCCGTCCGCAGCTGGGCCTCACGCTGCGACATCGGCCGAGCGCGGTCGAGAACCGTCGTCGCGGTCAGGTCGCGGCCCAGGCTGCGCGGCCACAACACGTCGACTCCGCGGCCCGCCAGCGCCGCGACGCCCTCCTCGAGCAGGCTCTCGAGCTCGTCGCCGTCCAGGGTGATCTGGTCGGGCACCCGGAGCTCGAGCAACCGGTCGAGGACCGGCCAGGCCTCGGCGGCGCCGCGCAGCGCGATGGCGGCGTGGGTGCGCGCGCGGTCGCCGAAGCCGTGCTCGTGCTGGTCGCCGGTCCACAGCACCGCCGCGTCGCAGAGGTGGAGCGGGTTCTGCTCGTCGTGGACCTGCAGCACCAGCCGCACCGAACCGGCGACGAGCTCCTCCTCGTCAGCCTCGACCCTCAGCGAGATCCGCACCAGCTGGGGCAGCTCGGGCCGGGGTTCGGTGTAGCGAGCGAGCCGGGAGCGCAGCCTGCCCTCGAAGTCCGGCTGGGCGGCCGGCGGCCTGGCTCGCGTGGTCGGCGCCGCTCGCGGCATGGCATCGGCGACCGCGTCGAGCATGGCGCGTACGACGTCCGCTGCGGCATCGGGCGCCAGGCCGTCGTAGGCCCGGGCCGACGCCAGCCGGAGCAGCCGGTCCTCGTCCTCGGCCGTCAGGGGGGCCATCCGCCAGGTCGGCTCGCTCCCGTCGGGCTCGATCTGGCCCGCCGCCACCAACCGAAGCCCGAGCAGCGCCGCGCCCGACAGCAGCCCGACGCTGGGGTGCAGGTCGTCGCGGCGGTGCGCCTTGGTGAGCACCGGCAGCGCCGCCCGGATCGGCAGCGCGACCGTGCGCCGGTCGTCGCTGAACTCGACCACCCCGTCCCGCGGCGGCTGCGCGGCCCGGAAGGTCGCAGTGCCGGTGACGGGGACGAAGCTCACGGCACCGAAACTAGCCGGGTGCACCGACTCTCAGTTGTCGCTGAGGTAGGTCGCTCTCTCGGTCGCGGTGAGCGTGCGCGTCACTCGGGCCTTGGCCAGCTTCACCAGGGAGTCGACGTCGCCGCAGGCATCACAGGTGTAGGTGCGCAGCTCACCGGCCTGCGCTTCACCGGTCCCGACCATGAGCTCCACGCGTGCGGTCGTCCTGGCCGAAGGAGGCAGCGAACCCACCAGTGGTGTCACCCGTGACGTCGGTGAGGAGCCGACCGTTCTGCCCGTCCCACAGGCGGACGTTGCCGAGGTAACCGGCCGTGACGATGAACCTCCCGCTGGGCGAGAAGCCGGCTCCGAAGACACCCGCGGTGATGCCCTGCAAGGCGGAGATCTGCTCGCCGCTGGTCAGGTCCCAGAGCTTGGCCCCGGTCTCCCAGGTCGCGGAGGTGAGCAGGCGCTTCCCGTCCGGACTGAAGAGAACCCGGCCCAGGGGTTGGGAGTTCGGAGTCATCGGTCCCACGGCCGCCAGCCGCTGAAGCTGCTTGCCCGAGTCGACGTCCCAGACTCGGGCGGCTCCATCGGTTGACAACGTGGCCAGCCGGTCGCCACCAGGGCTGAACGCGACCGCCACGAAGTCGGCGTCCACACCGGTGAAGGACTGCTCCAGCACGCCGGAGCCGGCGTCGAAGACCCCCGCAGTCCCTCCGGTGCCCACGACGGCGATGCGCTTGCCGTCCGGACTGAAGTCCGCGGCGTTGGCTCCGGTTGCATCCAGGGTCGCGGCCACGCTCCCGTCCGAGGTGCGGTAGAGGTCGACACCATCGCCGGTGCTGACTGGCACGAGCCGCCCGTCCGGACTCAGGGCCTGCACGAGATAGCCGGCCGGGCTCAGGGGGAACCCGTCGCTGATCTCGCCACTCGCAACATCGACGGTGCGCAGCTGGTACGAGTTGCCGCTGCCGCTGTCGTCCTCGAAGACTCCGAATCGACCGTTGCTCGAGAACGTGTCGTTGATCTCGTCGCCGATCCGGAGACTCGAATCGAGCTTGAACGCGCCTCCCGATGGCGACGTCGTCCAGACCCGCGCGGTCCCGTCGTCACTGCCCGAGACCAGGCTGGCTCCGTCGGGGGCGAAGGCCACGCTGTTCACCCGCGTCGCATGCCCGACCAGCGCGGTGACCAGCGCCCCGCTGGCGCTGCGCCACAGATCGACGTGACCGTCATCCCCGCCACTGGCCACCTCGGACCCGTCGGGTGCGAACGCGATCGCGCGTACCGGCCCCTGGTGGCCGGTGTAGCTGGTCACAAGGGTGTCGCCGTCAAGTCGCGTGACCCGCGCCGTCCCGTCATCGCTCGCGGTGGCGAGCAAGGTGCCGTCGGGGCTGAAGGCCAGCGCATCGATCGGCCCATCGTGGTGAACCTGAGCGTCGACCGACCCGTCAGGTGATCGCACCGTCGCCGTACCGTCGCCGTAGCCATACCCGAGATGCTGACCATCCGGGCTGAACGCCAGCGCAGAGGGCCCGTCCTGTCCGGCCGGATAGGACGCGAGCAGCCCGAGGTCCGCAAGCGACCAGACCTCGACCTTCGAGTCCCCTGCCAGGGCCAGGTAGCGGTCGTCCGGGCTGAGTGCCATCCGACCGATGTTCTTGCGGGGAATGGTCCCGGTCAGGCTGCCATCGGTGGCGTTCCAGACGCGCACCTTGTTGCCGACGAAGCCGGAGGTGACGACCTGGGAGCCGTTCGACGTGATGACCACGTCACTCAGCCGAGGGTCGTCGGTATCGGTGATGGTGCTCACTGCTGCACCCGTGTGCCCGTCCCACACGTGGACCGTCCCGTCGTCGGAGCGAGAGACCACGCGGCTACCGTCGGCGCTCCACCTCGCCTCGAAGACCGCTTGGGTCGCGCCGTCCAGGTCGGCGACCTTCTGGTGGGTGTTGGCGTCCCACAAGGCGGCGGTGTGGTCCTCGCTCGCGGTCACGATTCGGGAGCCGTCCGGGCTGAACGATGCGTCGTAGACCTTGTCGGCGTGCTGGAGGGTCGCCCGGAGCCGGTCGTCGAGAATGCCGCTGCGCAACGCACTCTCGGCTTCGATGGTCGGGCTGGCATTGGCCGCCTCGAGCCCGAGCAGCACGCTGAGCTCCGGGTCGGTGGGCAGGTTGAGGAACGCGTTTGCCGCCAGTGCCCGTGACGTGGCCTTCGCCCGTTGGTCCTCGGCCTGGTGCTTCTGGTCGACGGCGGTGTTGCGTTGGAGCAGCGCAAGGACACCCAGCACGATGGCCACCACGAGTGCGATCGAGACGCCGGTGACGAGCTGACGCTGGCGACGAGTGGCGGCGCGACGGGAGGCCACGACGTACCGGCCCTGCAGCTCGGTCGGCGCGGGGTCGCGGTTGCCGCCTCCGCCGATGAAGGCCTCGGCCTGGTCGAGGTCGGAGCCGCGCGCCACCAGGCTGCGATCCTCACCACGGCGCTCCCACTCCTCGGCACGTAGACCCCAGCGGGTGTGCTCACGGACCCAGTCGAGGTCGGTCTCGATGGCAGAGACCAGCGTGACCAGTGAGCTGTCGAAGTCGTCGGTGAAGCGGCCCAGCTGCGGGATCCAGTTGCGGGTGGCGACCGGTTCGGGCACCTCGGCGTCGGGGACCTCGAGGTGCAGCACGGGAAGGATGCGCTTGCCCAGGGCCACCGCGTGGTCGAGCTCCGCGCGGCAGTGCGGCGATCCCACGGACGCGGGACTGATGACGAAGCAGAAGGAGTCGCTGGCGGCGATGCCGGCGCGCAGGTCCTCGTTCCAGCTGGACGCGGGCGGGATGTCCTCGAGGTCGACCCACGTGTCCTGGCCACGCTCCGCCAGCGCAGCCGAGAGCCTGGCGACGAAGTCGCGGCTGTCGCCTCGCGCGTACGAGATGAAGAGGTCGGGCATGGAGTCCTTCGACGGGTACCTAGGATCGTGTGGTGAGCATCCTCGACGCCAAGATCGCCCGTCTAGACGGAACCCAGACCACTCTCGGCGAGATAACCGCCGGCCGGTCCGCACTGCTGGTCAACGTGGCCAGCAAGTGCGGGCTCACTCCGCAGTACGCCGGGCTGGAGGAGCTGCACGAGAAGTACGGCGACGAGACCTTCACCGTCGTGGGGATCCCGTGCAACCAGTTCTACGGCCAGGAGCCGGGGACGGCCGAGGAGATCGCGGAGTTCTGCTCCGCGACGTACGGCGTCACCTTCCCGATGACCGAGAAGATCGAGGTCAACGGCGACGGCCGACACGAGATCTACACCGAGCTCGTGCGCACCCCCACCGAGAAGGGCGAGGGCGGCGACGTGAGCTGGAACTTCGAGAAGTTCCTGCTTGCCGTGGACGGCACCGTGGTGGCGCGGTTCAGCCCTCAGGTCGAGCCCGACGACGAGCGGCTGGTCGACGCCGTCAAGGCCCTCGCCAGCTGATCCGGGAGACTGTCGCAGTCAGACCCGGATCCGGCCGGTGATCGGCGGCAGGTCGGCCAGCGTGACGATGCCGGGCTCCGCGGCCACGACGTACGGCACCGCGTTGGTGACCGGCATCGCGGTGTAGACCATCCCGAGCCCCATGAAGCCCGGCTCGGTCCAGTCGGCCGGTGGCAGGCAGTGCAGCACCGTGCGCATGTTCGGCACCCCGAAGACCTGGATGACGTGCCCGTGGGCCAGCGGCTTCGGCGGCACGGTGTGCTCGCCCATCACCCAGTTGAACCCGACGCTGACGACGTTCCGCTCGCCGACCCAGCCGCGGTGGTAGCCCATCACCCCGCCGATCGTGCCCGCCGGGATCGTCATGAAGCCGAGGTCGCTGTCGCCGGAGGCAGCGGTGAACTCGACGTCGAAGGTCAGCCGGTCCAGCTCCACCCCCATGGCCCGCGCCATCATCGCCGCCGACTCGGCGAACACCTCGCTCTCCCGGCGTACGGACTCGGCCAGCCCGGGCGTCTCCGGCGGCTGCGAGAAGCCCATCGCGGTCTGGGTCTCGGCGGACTCGTACGTCGAGCAGTCGACCGACTCGGTGATCACCACCGAGTCGACCCGCTCGCACGAGCCGCTCAGCGCCATCCCGACCAGGTTGGTCATGCCCGGGTGCGCGCCCGAGCCGAAGATCGTCGTCCGTCCCTTGTCGCAGGCCTCGAGGATGCGGGCCCGGTCCGCCTCGGTCTGCTTGCCGCCGGTGATCCAGGCGGCAGACGTGCAGACGTTGACGCCGGCCTCGAGAAGCGCCACCAGCTCGTCGATGCTCGGCCACAGCGGGTTGTAGCAGCAGGCGTCCGGTCGGAGCGCCAGGAGCTCGTCGATGTCGTTGGTCGCCGTGATGCCGGTCGGCTCCGGCCAGCCGCACAGCTCGGCGGCGTCCTGGCCGACCTTCTCCTGGCCGTGTGCGTAGACCCCGACCAGCTCGAGGTCGTCTCGCCCGAGGATCGCGTGCAGCGAGCGACGGCCGATGTTGCCGGTGGTCCACTGGATGACCCGGATCGGTTGCATGTCCGGAGACTAGAACGTGTTCTACTTCGCGTCGAGGTCGCGGTTGGCCAGGAGCTCGCGGAGCGTCGGGAGGACCCGCTGGTCCTTGGGTCGGTTGGCGGCCTGCTTGCTGCGAATGATGTCGGCCAGCGACGCGACGGGCACCACCACACCGAGGATCTCGGTGTCCGAGGCTTCGCGGACGAGGTCCGCATAACCATCGGTCCCGCTGGGCACGAAGGAAATGTCGAGGTCGCCATATCGCGTCGTGAGGTTCCAGACTCCCGCCGCCGCCAGCGAAACCGCATCGTGGTCGAAGACCAGCCGCCCGTCGACACCCTGGGTACGGATCCTGGCCTCGAGGGCCTTCAGCGCCGCGGACAACCGGCTCAGGTTCTCCGGGTTGCGCTCTGGCGTCACGTCGACGTCCTCGGTGGGGAACGGTGATCCCTGGGCAAGCGCGGCAAGGCCCCCGATGAGCACGAATCTGACCTCGTGGCTGATCAGAGTGCCGATGAGCTTCCCGAAGTCGACCTCAGGCGGCGCCATGCCCGCTCCGACGGATCTCGCGCAGCTGGGCGGCCACCGCCACTGCCCTGTCCACGCGCTGGCTCGGCGTGAGCGGGGCCAGTCGTGAGGCCTGCGCCCAGTCCGACTGGTCCCGCTCGACCAGCATGATGTCCAGGTCGAAGCCACACAGCCGCACCAGCCGGAGCACGTCGTCGAACGCGGGCCGGGTGCGACCCGACTCGAGCCGCGCGACCGCGCTCTGCGTCGTGCCGGCCTTCTGGGCCAGCTCGCGCTGGGTGAGCCCGGCCCGCTTGCGCGCCTCGCGGACCAGGTCGTTGCCGTGCGTCGCCATAGCACCAATGCTATCCCATCGCCATGACAGGCTGGCGTCATGGCGATCTCGGACCAGGACCTGGCGCATCTTCGCGTCGCCGTGGCACTCGCGCGCGAGGCGTACGAGGACGGCGACCAGCCGTTCGGCACCCTGCTCGTCGACGCGGAGGGGACCGTGCTGTGGTCCGGCCGCAACCACGCGGGTGGCGGCGACGAGACCCAGCATCCCGAGCTCGCGGTGGCGCAGTGGTCGGCCCGGCTGGCGCCCGAGGAGAGGGCGCGCTGCACCGTCTACACCTCGGGTGAGCACTGCCCGATGTGCTCGGCCGCGCACGGCTGGATGGGGCTGGGCCGGATCGTCTACGCCCTCTCGTCCGAGCAGCTGCTGGCCTGGCGGACCGAGTGGGGCGCCGGCGAGCTGGTGGTCAACGTCCTCCCGATCGACGCCGTAGCGCCGCAGGTGCCGGTGGACGGCCCGGCTCCCGAGCTCGAGGACGAGCTCCGCGAGCTGCACCGGGCGGCGTACGAGCGAGCCTAGTGTCCTGAGTCAGGAGTGCGCACGCGCTCCGCGCGCGCATGGCACACACCTCGCTGCGTTGGCGTCGCTCGAAAGACGCCCAGTCTGCCTTCGCTCCGCCGCCTTGCGAATGCACGCACTCTGCGTACGCCTAGTGCCCACGGACTTCTGACTCAGGACACTAGAACGCCTCCCGCAGCGCGGCCATGTCGTCGGGGCCGTGGCCCTTGCTCTCAGCGCGTTCAGCCAGGGCGAGGACGGCGCGGGCGAGCTCGGTGGCGATCCCGGCTTGCTCGGCCGCGGCGACGATCAGCGCGAGGTCCTTGCGCAACCCCTGGACGTCGAACGCCGGCGGGTAGTCACCGCCGAGCATCATCGCGCCCTTGGCGCGGGTGATGGGTGCGTCGGATGCGCCCCCGGAGATCGCTTCCAGGAACAGCTGCGGGTCGAGGCCGAGCCCCTCGGCCAGGGCGATCGACTGAGCGGTTGCTGCGGTCTGCGCGCCGGTGAACGCGTTGCAGACCAGCTTCAGCCGGCTGGCGGCGCCGACCCGGTCCCCGGCCCAGACGGTGCGCGCACCGATAGCGTCGAGCACCGGGTCCGCGAGCTCGCGAAGGGCTGGATCGCCCGAGGCCAGGACCGTCAGCGTCCCCTGTTCGGCGGGCTGGCGAGTGCCCAGCACCGGCGCGTCGAGGAGGCGGACGCCGAGCCGCTCGATCTTCTCGGCCAGCTGGTCGATGTCGAGCCCGACCGTCGAGATCTGAACGACCACGGTGTCCGGCTCGAGCCCGTCCGCAGCCTTCTCGAGCACCTCGACCACCGAGTCGGCGTCGAAGAGCACGGTCATGACCACGTCGGCCCCGCGCACCGCCTGGGCCGGGTCGTCCGCCACCGTGGCGCCGTCGTCGGCCAGCGGTCCGGCCTTGTCGCGCGAGCGGTTCCACACCCGCACCTCGTGGCCGTGCCGGAGCAGCTGCCGCGCCATGCCGGCGCCCATCTTCCCGGTCCCCAGGACCGCAACGGTCGTCATGGGTGGCCGGTACCCGTCACGACTGGAGGGCCAGCGTGAGCGGCAGCACCGCCTCCGCACCGGCAGCCCGGATCGCCTTCGCCGCGAGGGTCAGGGTCCAGCCGCTGACGACCAGGTCGTCGACCAGGAGCACTCGTGCGCCGGGGGGTACGTCGGCCTGCAGGGCGGCACGGCGGCCCACCGCGGCGACGCGCTGGGCGGAGTTGGCCGAGCCCTGGCCGGGTGCGACATCCGGGTCGACGATCGCCCACCGGCCGACCACCGGGACCTGCAGCCGTCGCGAGAGACCGCCGGCCAGGTCGTCGGTCAGCGTCGGCCTGGTGAAGGACTCCACGACCACGATCGCGTCGACCTCGGGCCGCCAGTCGTCGAGCAGGGTGAGCACCGCCTGGACCAGCGCCGCGGGCACCTGGCCGTCGGCAGCGTCCGGCCGGAACAGCGCCCGCAGCGCCTGGCCGTGGCCGAGGTCGGTGAGCCGGGCCACCGCGCGGCCCTCCTCCGCGGCTTCGGCGATCTTGCCCTTGAGGTCGATCCCCAAGGTGGCGAGCGCAGTGGGCCACATCTTGCGGGGCTGGATGGGCACCCCGGGCCGCGCCAGTCGCGCCCCGGCTTCCTCGACCGCCTCCTCGGAGACCGTCGCGTCGAGGCCGAGACCGCCGCAGTTGTCACACCGGCCGCAGTCGACGGCCCCGGGGTCGTCGAGCTGGTCGCGCAGGAACCGCATCCGGCAGCCGGTCGTGTCGAGGTAGTCGAGCATCGCCTGCTGCTCGCGCTCGCGGGCCTCTCGCACCCGCCGGTAGCGCTCCTCGTCGTAGGTCCAGGCTTGACCCGTGGCCTCCCAGCCACCGCGCACCCGCCGCACCGCCCCGTCGACGTCGAGCACCTTGAGCATCGTCTCGAGCCGGGTGCGGTTGAGCTCGACCCGCGTCTCCAGCGCGGGCGTGCCGAGTGGCGCGCCCTCCTCGGCCAGCGCGTCCAGGGTCTGCCGCACCAGCTCCTCGCGCGGGAACGCCAGCGAGGCGAAGTAGGCCCAGATGTCGCGGTCCTCGGTCGCCGGCAGCAGGACCACGGTCGCGTCGTCGGTCCCGCGGCCGGCCCGGCCGACCTGTTGGTAGTAGGCCACCGGCGACTGCGGTGCCCCCATGTTGACGACGAAGCCGAGGGTCGAGTCGAACCCCATGCCGAGCGCGCTGGTGGCGATCAGCGCCTTGATCCGGCCGGCGGCGAGGTCCTCCTCGAGGACGGTGCGCTCGGTCGCCTCGGTCTGGCCGGAGTAGGCCGCGACGTGATGGCCGCGCGAGCGGAGGTAGTCGGCGATCTCCTGGGTGGCCGCGACGGTCAGGCAGTAGACGATGCCGACGCCAGGCTGCTCGGCCAGGTGGTCGGCCAGCCAGGCCAGCCGCTGCTGCGGTGTCTTCAGCCGCACGACCCCGAGCCGCAGGGACTCGCGGTCGAGACTGCCGCGCAGCACGAGCACGTCGGTGCCGAGCTGGTCGGCGACGTCGTCGGTGACCCGGGCGTTGGCCGTGGCGGTGGTGGCCAGCACCGGGATGCCCTCGGGCAGGTCGGCCAGCAGCGTGCGGATCCGGCGGTAGTCGGGTCGGAAGTCGTGGCCCCAGTCGGAGATGCAGTGCGCCTCGTCGACGACGAGCAGCCCGCAGGTCGCGGCCAGCCGGGGCAGCACCTCGTCGCGGAAGCCGGGGTTGTTGAGCCGCTCCGGGCTCACCAGCAGTACGTCGACCTCTCCGGCCCGGATCGCGTCGTGGATCGGCTCCCAGGACTCCATGTTGGTGGAGTTGATGGTCACCGCCCGGATGCCGGCGCGCTCGGCGGCCGCGATCTGGTTGCGCATCAGCGCCAGCAGCGGGCTGACGATGACGGTCGGTCCCGACCCGCCGGCCCGCAGCAGCAGGGTGGCCACGAAGTAGACCGCCGACTTGCCCCACCCGGTGCGCTGCACGACCAGCGCCCGCCGGCGCTCCACCGCCAGCGCCTCGATGGCCCGCCACTGGTCCTCGCGCAGCTCGGCGTCGTCGCGACCCACCAGCGCGCGCAGGTGGAGCTCGGCGTCGCGGCGTACGTCGGCCTCGGCGGTGGTGGACATGCTCTCTGTCTACCAGCGGGGACCGACCGAGCGGGCCGGCCATCCACAGGCCCCGGGCAAAATCTGGCAGGTGGGACGGGCCCGGCGACAAGTACTGTGGCGGCGGCCATGGAGCACGGGCGAGGGAGCGCAATGACGGAGCCGTTCGACCACCTGCTGGAGAAGTACGCACGCCTGGTGGTCCGCGTGGGAGTCAACGTGCAGCCGGGGCAGGAGGTCGTGGTCCGCTGCCTGCCGGAGCAGGCCGACGCGGCCCGGGCGGTCGCGGAGGAGGCCTACCGCGTAGGTGCGAGCCGGGTCACCATCGACTACTCCGACCCGCACCTGCAGCGCGCGGCCGTCCAGCACGCGCCGGAGGACCAGCTCGGCTCGAGCCGGCCCGACGAGCTCGAGAAGGTGCGAGCCTGGCGCGAGACCCGCCCGGCCCTGATCAGCCTGACCGGCAACCCGTTCCCCACCCTGATGGACGGGCTCGACCCGGAACGGCTCGCGAAGTCAGCACCGATCAGCCTCATCCAGGAGGTGATGCCGATCATCACCACCAACCAGGTGGCATGGACGGTGGTGGGGGCGCCGACCCCGGGTTGGGCAGCCAGTGTGGGTGTGGCCGACGTGGCAGCGCTCTGGGACGCCGTCGCGGTCGCGATGCGGCTGGACCAGGCGGACCCGGAGCAGGCCTGGCGCGACCACCTCGCCAAGCTCGCCGCACGAGCGGCCGTGCTGAACGGTCATGGCTTCGACAGGGTGCGCTACCGCGGCCCGGGCACCGACGTCACGATCGGCCTGGCCTCGGAGTCGCACTGGGTCGGAGGCTCCTCGGAGAACCAGGACGGCGTGGAGTTCGTGCCGAACATGCCCACCGAGGAGGTCTTCTTCTCGCCCGACTGGCGTCGTGCCGAGGGCACCGTCAAGACCACCGCGCCGTTCTTCCTGTCGACGATGGGCGCCATCGTCGAGGACCTCGAGCTCGAGCTGCGGGACGGCACGATCACCGGAGTGAGCGCGGGCCGGGGTGAGGCGGAGGTGCAGAAGCAGTTCGAGCTGATCCCGCGGTCGCGTCACCTCGGGGAGGTGGCGATCGTCGACTCGGACTCGCGCGTGGCGACCACCGGGCTGGTCTACAAGGACATGCTGTACGACGAGAACGTCGGCTCGCACATCGCGTGGGGCATGGGCTATCCGGCAGCCTTCCGTGGCTCCCTCGAGCTGTCGTCCGAGGAGCGGATCGACTCCGGGCTCAACCAGGCCAACACCCACGTCGACATCGTGGTGGGCAGCCCCGAGGTCCAGATCGACGGCATCCACACCGACGGAACGGTCGTCCCGGTCACGCGAGGCGACGAGTTCGTCCTGAAGGACTGACCGTCCAGCGCGTCAAGCGGCCGGCCCCTTGCTGCGCACGTCGGCGACCGACTGCATCGCCTCGCGGAGCTCACCCAGCCAGTCCTCCTCGTGCTGGCCGACCAGCCGCACGCACCAGGCCAGCGCGTCGGACCGCGACCGCGCGACACCGGCGTCGACGAGGGTGTCGAGGACCAGCCGCTGCGGCTGCCGCAGCCGGGTCATCACCGGCGCGGCGACGTGGGTCCAGAGCTCGGCGTGCTCACCCAGGGTCACTCCCCACGAGACCTTGGCGTCGTAGCGGTGCTCGGCCTCGCGAGCGATCTCCATCCGCTGGCCGCGGGTCTCTTCGCGGAACGCCTTCGCGCGCCCGGCCCGTGCCTCCGACCGGGTGACGTCGGTGGCGTCGTCGCCGAGCTCCACGTCGGGGATGGTCAGCCGGACCGTGATCTCCTCACGGTCGATGGTGATGTCCGCGGGGGCGGCCTGCCACTCCGCGGGGAGGCGACCGGCGAACCAGCCGGCCACGCGCTCTCGCGCCTCGTCTGTAATCATGATTACATCATTACACCGATGGCTGACGGCGACAAGGGAGGATGGAAGACGTGGACGAGCCGGGGCTGCCGACGCTGTACGACTGGGCCGGAGGCGACGACGCCCTGCGCCGTTTCATCGACGCGTTCTACGACCGGGTCGAGCAGGACGGGCTGCTGTCGCCGTTCTTCCCCGGTGGCGTGACGCAGACGCACCGCGCGCATGTCGCCGCGTGGTGGTCAGAGGTCCTGGGCGGGCCGGCGGCGTACACCGACGAGCTCGGCGGCTACGAGGCGATGCTCGCCCACCACCGCGACCTGGGCATCACCCCCGAGCAGCGACACCGCTTCGCGTCGACGATGAGCCTGGCCGCCGACGACGCCGGGCTGCCGGCGGATCCAGAGTTCCGGGCGGCACTGATGGGGTACGTCGAGTGGGGCACCCGCCTGGCCATGCACAACTCGCAGCCGGGCGCTCCCGGTGTCGCCGAGCACGCGCCCGTCCCCCGCTGGGGCTGGGGCGTCGCGCCGCCCTACGAAGGCTGACCCGCGACTGGCGGCGTCGGGCGAGGCAGCGCGTCAGCGCTGACGAGCCCGACGCCACCCCAACCGTGATGACGAAGTGAGGGTGACGCGCGGGTCGGGACCGGGGGTGGCGCCTCCGGGGCATCAAGCGGCTTGGCCGCGGCGCGGGTAGCGCAACGCAATCACGCTGCGAGCCGCTGCCCGCGACGCGCCGCCGCAGCCCCGGGGGCGACACCCCCCGGGGCCGACCCGACCCGGGGGACGAACGCAGACCCAGACCCCAGACCTCTCACCAGATCCGCACGCGCTGGTCCGGGTCGAGCCAGAGTCCGTCGCTGTCGGTGGTGTCGAAGACCTCGTGGAACTCGTCGAGGTTGCGCACGATGTTGGCGCGGAACTCCGACGGGCTGTGCGGGTCGATGGTGAGGTACTGCTGCGACTGCTCGAGCCGGCGCTTGGTCCGCCAGCAGTAGGCCCAGCTCATGAACAGCCGCTGCCGCTCCTCGACCGTGGCCCGACCGCCGGTCGAGATGAGGTAGGCCTTGTGGCCGATGGTCAGGCCCCCCAGGTCACCGATGTTCTCGCCGACGGTGAGCGCGCCGTTGACGTGCTCGTCGGGCAGGTCGCGCGGGGAGAAGCCGTTGTACTGCTCGATCAGCGCCTTCGACTTCACCTCGAAGGCGGCCTTGTCGTCCGGCGTCCACCAGTCGTTGAGGTTGCCCGCGCCGTCGTACTGCGCGCCCTGGTCGTCGAAGCCGTGGCCGATCTCGTGGCCGATCACCGCGCCGATGCCGCCGTAGTTCTCGGCGTCCTCCGCGTCGGGGCTGAAGAACGGCTTCTGCAGGATCCCGGCCGGGAAGCAGATCTCGTTGGTGCCCGGGTTGTAGTAGGCGTTGACCGTCTGCGGCAGCATGAACCACTCGTCGCGGTCGACCGGCGAGCCGATCTTGTCGAGCTGGCGGTCGGTCTCGAACGCCGCCGCCGCGGCGACGTTGCCCAGCAGGTCGTCGGGGCGGATCCGCAGCTCGGAGTAGTCGCGGAACTTCTCGGGGTAGCCGATCTTGGGCCGGAACTTGTCGAGCTTCTCGTAACGCGCGCGCCTTGGTCTCGTCGGTCATCCAGTCGAGGGTCGAGATCGACTGGCGGTAGGCCGCCAGCAGGTTCGCGACCAGCTCGTCCATCTGCTGCTTGGACGACGGCGGGAAGTGCCGGGCGACGTACTCCTCGCCGACCGCCTCGCCGATCGCGCCCTCGACCAGGCTGACCCCGCGCTTCCAGCGGGCCCGCAGCTCGGGGGTGCCGTTGAGGGTGCGGCCGTAGAAGTCGAAGTTCGCCTCGACGAAGTCGTCGGTCAGGTACGGCGCCGCGGAGCGCAGCACCCGGGTCAGCAGCCAGGTGCGCCAGTCCTCGATGGGGACCTCACCGAGCACGGTCGACAGGTGCTCGAGGTACGACGGCTGCCGCACGCAGGTCTCGGACAACAGGTCGTCCGCCTCGTGCGCGGACGCGCTGAGGTTGGTGACGTAGACGTCCCAGTCGAAGGCCGGGCACAGCTCGCGGAGCTCGGCGAAGCGTCTTCAGGTTGTAGGTCTTCTGGACGTCGCGTGTCTCGGCCCGCTCCCAGTGGCCGCCGGCCAGCCTGGTGTCGATGTCGAGCACGGTCTGTGCCCCGGCCTCGGGGTCCTCGGCGTCGACCAGTCGCAGCACGGTGCTCAGGTAGGCGACGTACGCCTCACGGACCGCGGCGAACTTGTCGTCGCGGTAGTAGGACTCGTCCGGCAGCCCGAGCCCGCCCTGCACGAGGTGGAACAGGTAGCGGTCGGAGTTGCGGTCGTCGGTGTTGACGTAGGACCCGAACAGCCCGTGGCCACCGATCCGCTCGAACTCGCCCAGGAACGCCGCCATGTCCCGCACGTCGCGGAGCGCGGCCACCGCGTCGACCAGTGGCTGGATCGGCCGGGTGCCCAGTCGGTTGATCCGGTCGGTGTCCATGAACGAAGCGAACAGGTCGCCGATCTTCTGCGCGTCGGGGTCGAGGTCGCCCGCGGTCTCGTCGAGAGCCTTGGCGGCCAGGTCCTCGATGATGCTGTGGACCTGCTCCTCGGCAGCGTCGGCCAGCTCCACGAAGGATCCCCAGCTCGACCGGTCCGACGGGATCTCGGTCTCGGCCAGCCAGCGACCGTTGACGTGGCCGAACAGGTCGTCCTGCGGCCGGACGTCGGGGTCCATGCCCTCGCGGGCGTCGTCCAGGATGCTCACGCGCCCGACCTTAGTTGGTGACCGGCCGGAACTCCCCGCCGTGCAGCACCGGTACGACCTCCGCGACGTCCAGCTCGGCGGCCACCTCGACGTCCTCGGCGAAACCGGCGGTGACCAGCTCGCGTCCACTGGCGCAGGCGGCGAGCTCGGCGGCCCAGCGGGGCTCGACGGCACGGAACGCCTCGGCGGCCATGCGTGCCTCAGGCGATGCGTCGCCGGGGTCGAGGGCGGACAGGATGGCACCGGCACCCCAGAGATCTTCGACCGCCGGGCGGAGCGAGCCGTCGGGCCAGCGCTCGCCCGCGGCCACCACGGCAACCGTCTGCCCGTCCGCAAGGCGCGGCGCCAGCCACCGGGCCACGGCACCGCGGTTGCGAAGGCACGCGCCGACGACGGTCGCGCCCCCCTCGGCGAGCGCGAAGCAGATCGACGACCCGTTGGGCGAGGGCAGCACCACCCGGCTGACCCCGTGGGCCTGGGCCATCGCCGCCGGCGACAGGCTGACGGCGGCCGGCCCCGCCTCCCGGGCCTCGAACCGTCCGACCGCGAGGACGGCGTCCCGCTCGGCGGCGTACGCCGCGGCTCCATCGTCGCGCCAGGGGTAGGGCAGCACCGCGATGCCGCGCTCAACCGCCACGGTCAGCGTCGTGGTGAAGGAGAGGACGTCGACGACGACCGCGAGGTCGACGCCCTCCGCGGCGTCGGCTGCGCCGGTCGGCCCCCAGTCGAACCGGACCCGCCCGCGAAATTGCACGGCCCGGACGATATACAGGCGAAGCCCAGACGTTCCACTATGTCGGCATGGCAACCATCGACGTCGCATCCGGGCCTCGCGACTACGGCAACAAGGTCACCACGGTCGAGCCCGGCGGGGTCGAGTTCATCCCGCTGGAGGAACGACACGGCTCCCCGATCCAGCTGCTCTGGACCTGGGCGTCCCCGAACCTCGAGTTCGCCACGGTCTTCGTCGGCGCGATCGGCACCCTCTTCTTCGGGCTGAGCTTCTGGCAGGCGGCCTCGGCGATCGTGGTCGGCAACCTGCTCGGTTCGCTCACGCACGGCTACCTGTCGACGATGGGCCCGCGCACCGGGCTGCCGCAGATGGTGGCCGCCCGCTCGGCGTTCGGCTTCTTCGGCAACGCCCTTCCGGCCGGCCTCAACGCGGTCATGGCCGGCATCGGCTGGTTCGCGGTCAACAGCGTCAGCGGCGCGTTGGCGCTCAACGCGCTGACCCACATGCCCAAGGTGCTGTGCCTGCTGATCGTGGTCGGCGTGCAGGTCGTCATCGCCTTCATCGGCCACAACATGATCCACGTCTGGGAGCGCTTCGCGTTCCCTGTGCTCGCGATCATCTTCCTGATCGCCGTCATCTCCGTGTTCAGCAAGTCGCACGTCGGTGCCCCGGGCGGTGGCGGCGGCTTCGGCGGCTGGATGGTGCTGGTAGCGGCCTCCTTCGGGTACGCCGCCGGCTGGAACCCCTACGCCTCGGACTACACCCGCTACCTCGAGCCCGACGTGCACCGGGTCAAGGTCTTCCTCTTCGCGGGCCTGGGCATCTTCGTCTCCTGCGTCGTCCTCGAGCTGGCCGGTGCCGCCGCCGTCACCGCAGGCGCCGACCCGTTCTTCGGCAACCCGACCGCGGCGTTCACCGACCTGATGCCGACCGCGATCGGCAAGCTCACGCTGCTCGCGATCGCCGTGGGCGCCGTCTCCGCGAACGTGCTCAACATCTACTCCGGCGCGATGGCCTTCCTCGCCCTCGAGATCAAGCTGCCTTCCCACATCCGTCGGGCCATCACCGCAGGGGTCTTCGGCGTGATCGGCTTCTTCGTCGCCTGGAGCGGCCTGCACGACGCGGGTGCGAAGTACGAGAACTTCCTCTTGGTCATCGCCTACTGGGTGGCGCCGTGGCTGGGCGTCATCCTGACCGACCGGTTCCTGCGCCGCGGCACGGCGTCGGAGGGGACGATGGTCACGCGTGGCTACGCGAACTGGGCAGGACCGATCGCGTTCGTGGTCGCGACAGTCGTCTCGGTCTGGCTGTTCTCCGACCAGACCAAGTACGTCGGCCCGATCCCGACGCACTTCACCAACGTCGGCGACCTGACGCCGGTCGTCGGGTTCCTGATGGCCGCGGTCATCTACGCGGTGCTGTTCAAGCCACTGGCGGCGCCGGTGCCGCCGACCCCGGCCGTCGTGCCGTCCGACGCATGACCGGGTCACCACTGCCGGCCGACACCGCCCGCGAGTGGCTCGGAGTCGCCCTCGACGAGGCCCGGCTGGGCCTGGCCGAGGGTGGCATCCCGATCGGGGGCGCGCTGGTGGCCGCGGACGGAACCGTGCTGGGCCGCGGCCACAACCGCCGGGTCCAGGACGACGACCCGTCGATGCACGGCGAGACGTCGGCGTTCCGCAACGCCGGCCGGCAACGCACCTACCGTGGCACCACCATGGTCACCACGCTGTCGCCGTGCTGGTACTGCTCGGGGCTGGTGCGGCAGTTCGGAATCTCGCGCGTCGTGGTGGGCGAGGCGACGACGTTCTTCGGCGGCCACGAGTGGCTGGCCGAGAACGGCGTGGAGGTGCAGGTGCTCGAAGACCCGGAGTGCATCGACCTGATGAGGACCTTCATCGCCGAGCGGCCGGAGCTCTGGTTCGAGGACATCGGCGAGGACACGCCGGGGTAGCAGCTAGCGCACTCGCACGACCGATTTGCCCAGCGTCCTGCGCTGGTCCATGTCGAGCAGCGCCTGGCCCATCCGGTCGAAGTCGTACGTCGCCCCGATCGGCGGCTTGACCACTCCCGACTCGATCATCGGCAGCAGCGCCTCCCACTGCTCGCGCATGTAGCCGGGCCGGACCATCGCGTAGGCGCCCCAGCCCACGCCGCGCACGTCGATGTTGTTGAGCAGCAGCCGGTTCACCTTCACCTCGGGGATGCCCTGTCCGGAGGCGAAGCCGACGACGAGCATCCGGCCCTGGGTGCCGAGCGAGCGCAACGAGTCGGTGAAGACCTCACCTCCGACGACGTCCATCACGACGTCGACACCACGGCCGCCGGTCAGCGCGGCGACGGAGTCCTTGAACCCGTCGAGCAGCACCACGTCGTCCGCGCCGGCCACCCTGGCCACCTCGCCCTTCTCGTCGGTGCTGACGACGGCGATGGTCCGGGCGCCGTACCCCTTGGCCACCTGGATGGTGGCCGTCCCGACGCCGCCGGCCGCACCGTGCACGAGGACCGTCTCGCCGGCCTGCAGCCGGCCCCGCTCGGCCAGCGCGAACTGCGCGGTGAGGTAGTTCATCGGCAGCGCCGCGCCCTCCTCGAAGGAGAGGGCGTCCGGCAGCGGGAACGTCGAGACGACCGGGCTGGCCACGAGCTCGGCGGCGTTGCCGTACGGGCCCACCCCAGCCACCCGCTGGCCGGGCTCGAACCCGGCACCGGACACGACGACACCGGCGAAGTCCACGCCGAGGGCGAAGGGAAGCTCGGGCTTGATCTGGTACTCGCCCCGGCTCAGCAGCAGGTCGGGGAAGGAGACCCCGACGGCGTGCACCTCCACCAGTACGTCGTCCGGGCCGGGCGTCGGCTCGGGGACCTCCCGCACCTCGAGGTGCTCCGGACCGGTGGTGTCGACGACCTGTACGGCGCGCATGGATGTCGAGGCTAGTGGTCACCGCCGGAAGTGCGTCGGGGGTGCGGGACACACGACGAACTTTCGGTGGTGACCACTGGTCTGCGGCGGACAGGCGCCCTCTGCGGGGGAGTCCGAGGTTTCGGTCCGGGCCGAACCTTTCTACTGGCCCTGGATCGGCCCCACACTTGGCAAGTGATCGAGATCCAGGTCGACGTCACCGACTTGTCGCAGGTTCGGTTCACGACCCAGGCCGTGTGGGAGACGAGCGCGAGCATCCACGCGTTGGTCTTCCAGAAGAGCCACCTGCTCCACCAACGGCTTCGGCGACACGTGCCGAAACGTCCGGACTTCGACCTCGACCACCTGGTCACGCTGGCCGGGGACCCCGGCTGGCTGCCCGACGTCTGGGCGCCGCCGCCGAGCACGCGCCCGGGACATCCGCTCGAGCAGCTCGACGCCGTGCGCCGTACGGACCTCGCCGTGGCCGAGTCCGACCTGGCGCAGCTGCGCAGGCTCGCGCCCGAGTCGGCCACCGCACGGATGCAGCCGCAGGAGTACCTCGACCGCACCGCCGAGGCGATGCAGGGCTGGTGGGCGACGGTGCTCGAGCCGCTCTGGGAGCGGATCGACGCGATCCACCGCGCCGACATCACCCACCACCAGGCGCTGCTGGCCGCGAACGGTCTCACCGCCCTGCTGCCGCAGCTGCACCGGAACCTCTCGCTCGAGGGCAACCTGCTCCGGGTCGACGTGGGCAAGCACGCCGTGTCCGTGAGGTCGGCCGGGCAGGGGCTCTGGTTCATGCCGTCGGTGTTCCGCTGGCCGTGGGTGGCCGTCGACACCCGCGAGACCGTGGCGAACGTGGTGTCGTACGGAGCCCGCGGGTCGGGCCGGGTGTGGCAGCAGCCCGGCCGGGAGACCCCGGCTGGGCTGCCCGACCTCGTCGGGCGCTCGCGCGCGCTGATCCTCGAGGGCCTCGACGTACCCCGCTCCACGACCAGCCTGGCCAAGCTGTTCGGCCTCTCGATCAGCACCGTGAGTGAGCACCTGTCGGTGATGGCGGCGTCCGGGCTGCTGCAGTCCCGGCGCGACGGGCAGCGCGTGCTCTACTGGCGGACCCTGGTCGGCGACCTGCTCGTCGACGGTGAGGGCGTGGCCGCGCGACTCGGCTGACCAACGGTGACAGGCTCGGGCCGTGACCTCGCAGTACAACGAGCTGTCCGGTCAGAGCGTCGAGCGGCTCAAGGCGCTGGCCGACGGAGTCTTCGCCGTGGCCATGACGCTGCTCGTGCTCGATCTGCGGCTGCCCGAGGGCGAGGCGGACGACAACGCGGCGCTGTGGCACCAGCTCCAGCACCTGGGACCGCAGCTCGCGGCGTACCTGCTCAGCTTCACCATGCTCGGGACCTTCTGGCTGGCCCAGCACACCTTCCTCGAAAGGTGCCGCCGCTCGGACCGGATGCTGTCGTGGGCGACGCTGAGCTTCCTCTTCTTCGTGTCCACGCTGCCGTTCTCGGCGTCGACGCTGGCCGAGCACACACACCTGACGCTGGCGGTGCTGCTCTACTGGGCCAACCTGCTCGGCCTCGGGGTCGCCCTCGGCTGGCAGATCTTCCACGCCGACCACCAGGAGCTGGTCCACGACCCGGCCGACCTCGCGCTGGTCCGGCGCCGGCTGTTCCTGGCGCAGTCGCTGTACGCCGTCGCGGCCGCGGTCTCGTTCGTCAGCCCGCCGGCCGGCATCGTCGGGCTGGCGCTCGTGCAGCTGTTCTTCATCGTCTCCCCGCGGCTGCCGGTGCGGATCTGAAGGGCGCTGCCGCCGTGTCCGACCTGCCTCGGAAAAGGGTCGACAGTCGAGGAAGTTCCGACCTCGCTCGTCGGCTTTGCCGAGCTCTTTCGGCACCAGGTGCGGATTTTTCTCGGCAGACCAGCGGCGGGCATGCGCCGGCTCGGACGATGGTCGACAGTGGAGGGATTTCCGAGCTCGTCTGAGCAGCCGCTCGGCAAGCCGTGCCCACCCGGACTACTTCTGCTTGGCCGACTCCAGCTTCGGGGTGACGACGCTGTTCAGCTCGAAGTGCATCGGGTCGGTGTAGTGCCAGGTGCCGCCCCAGGTGAAGCCCCACTCCTGGAAGACCTGCACGACCCCGGGGTCGATCAGGCCGGCGGTCCCCCGCTGGTTCTCGACGGCGTTGATGTCCAGCGCGAGCCCGAAGGCGTGGTTGGAGAGCGTGGTGGTGCCGGCGATGAACCGCGGGTAGTAGCAGCCGGCGTACTGCTCGGGGTGGATCTTGTCCGCCAGGCCGCGGTCGATGATCTCCTGGAGCGCCGCCTTGAGCTGGGGGAAGATCACCCGGTTGCAGGTGACCGCGCCCAGGATCGGGACCTGCTCGGTGACGATGTGCTCGCGCACCCAGTCCGCGTCGGGGGCGATGTGGCCACCACCGAGGACCGTGTAGCGGTAGACACCCACCGCCTGGGCGACGGTGCCGGTGACGACCGCGATCTGCCGGGCGCCGGGCTGCAGCCCGATCCGGGTCGCCTTGTCGACCAGGGTGACCGAGGCCTCGTCGCCGAACAGCTTGCGCAGCTGCTTCGCCAGCTCCTTGGGCGCGGCCTCTCCGGCCCGCACCAGCAGCGCGTTGTCGGGCGTCATGCCCAGCGTCTTCACCCAGGTCTGGTTGACGACGGCGTCGATGAGCGGCTGCTGCTGGACGTAGGCGCCCACGTGCACCGACGGTGCGTCGGTGGCACCACCGAGCCGGAGGTAGCCGTTCGCATCCAGCGGCACCTTGTCCTCGAGCCGGTCCTTGAGCGCCAGCTCGCCGCCGGCCACGCGGTCCCAGCCCTTCTGGAAGTCGGCGGAGTGCAGCGGCGTGAAGCTCCGGTAGGCGCCGGGGTCGACCGCGGCGACGGTCAGCGCCTTGTTCTCGATCGTCGCGTCGGACAGCGCGAGCTGGAGCAGGGTGACGTGCTTCATCTTCTCGATCGCGGCGACCTTGTCCGGGTCGAGCGTCTGGGCGCCGACGACGAGGATGTCAGCGGGTGCGAGTACGCCGGGCTGGCGCGGCCCGGGTGCGGGCACGCTGTGCTGCTGCTCGATGGTCGGTGCAGCGGTGCTGCTCGACCCTCCCGAGGCGCGAGCGGTCGTGGCGTCGGCCGACGGCGTCTCGGCGTCCCCCGAGCACGCGGACAGCGCGAACATCGCGACGACCGCCGTCGCGGTCAGCGCGCGTCGTACCCCGTGTCGCACCATCGGTCCCTCCCCTGTGACAAGGGTAGGTACCCGTCCCGAGAAGGTGACAGTTTGCGCGAGGTTCAGCCCCGGCGGCGCCTGATCTCCGCGTTGATGGCCGGCACCACCTCGTGCAGGTCGCCGATCACGGCGTACGTCGCCCGGGTCACCATCGGTGCCTCCGGGTCGGTGTTGATCGCCAGGATCGTCTTCGCCGAGGAGCAGCCGGCCCAGTGCTGGATGGCGCCGCTGATGCCGCACGGCACGTAGAGCTCCGGGGAGATCCGGCTGCCGGTCTGGCCGACCTGCTCGTGGTGCGGACGCCAGCCGGCCGCCGTGACGACCCGCGAGACGCCCAGCGCAGCGCCGAGCAGCGAGGTCAGCTCCTCGATGTCCTTGAAGCCGTCGGGCCCGCCGGCCCCTCGGCCGGCTCCGACGACGACCCGCGCGGTCTTCAGCCCGCCGGACTCGTCGGTCTCGGGCTCGTCGGTCGAGACCACCCGCGCCACCAGGTCGGCGGCCGCGATCTCCGGCGAGACCTCGACGACGTCGGCCGCACCCGGGCTCTCGGCGGGCTTCGCCTCCACGGCGTGGCCCGCCACCGAGAAGACCGCCGGCCGCTGGTCGAGCACCATGTCCTCCAGCGCCGCGCCGCCGACCACCTGCCGGGTGACCGTGAACGGCGCGAGCCCGTGGAACGAGAGCACGTTGGCGGCCATCGCGACGCCCGCACGGGCGGCGACGTGGGCCATCAGCTCGTTGCCGCGGTCGGTGCCGGCGGCCAGCACGACCACGGACTTCGACTGCTCGCGGACCGACAGGATCGCCGAGGCCCAGGCGGCACCGGCGTACGCCGCTGCGGCCTCGCCCTGGATCTCGTAGATGGTGCGGACGCCGTACTCCGCCAGCTGCTTGCGCAGCTCGTCGCTGACGCCCTGCCCACCACTGGCCACCACGACGGCGTCGACGGGGATGCCACCGCCCTCCGCGGACAGCGTCCGCGCGAAGGTCAGCGCCTCCAGCGACACCTCGACGGGCGCACCCTCGAGGTCCTTCTCGACCAGGGTCAGGATCATCGTGCGAGCACCCCCAGCTCCTCGAAGAGGTCGACGACGGCGGGCGCGGCGGCAGCGCCCTCGCCCAGGATCTGCACGTTGCTCGGCACCGGCGGCGGCAGCGTCAGCTTCACCCGCTTCGGGCCGCTCGGCTCCGCCGAGGGCGAGCGCTCCTCGATCGGCACCTTCTTGGCCTTCATCCGGCCCGGCACGCTCGGGTAGCGCGGCTCGACGCCTCCCTCCCGGATCGTGACCACGGCGGGCAGCGGCACCTGGTAGGTCTCGACGCCCTCGGGTCCCTCGACCTTCGCGGTCACGACACCGTCGGCCACCGACACCAGCTTCGCGCCGTTGACGACCGGGCGCCTGAGCTCGTAGGCCAGCCGGATCCCGACCTGGAAGTCGCCGCTGTCCGCGGCGTCGTTGCCCAGCAGCACCAGGTCGTGGCCGGTGCCCTCGGCCTCGTGGGCTCGGACCACCGCGGCGATCTCGCGCGCGACGTCGGCCGGGCCGTACGTCGACCCGTCGGCCTCGACCAGGGTCGCGGCCGACGCCCCGACGGCCAGCGCCGAGCGCAGCTGCTCGACGGCCTCGGCGTCCCCGAGGGTGAACACCGCGGTCTCACCGCCGGTCGCCGCGGTCACCTGGACCGCGAGCTCGACGGCGCACTCCTCGTGCGGGCTCATCGTGAACCCGGCGAAGCGGCCGTCGACCGACTGCGCGTCCTCGGTGAGCACGACCTCGCTGGAGGAGTCCGGAACCCGCTTGATGCAGACGAGCACGTTGGCCATTAGTGGTCACCCCCGCAGGCTCGCCGGGCGTCCCGCACCCCGGGCACGCACCTCGCGGCGTTGCCGTCGCTCGCTGGACGTACAAGTAGAGCATCGCTCCGGCGCCTTGCGAGGCACGCACCCGGAGCACGGGCCGACCTCGACGATCCCGCGGGGGTGTCCACTAGCGCATCCTGTCGTTGGCCGGGTCCAGGAGGGGCGTGGCGTCGACCGAGCCGACGACGACGGGGTAGAGCTCCTCCATGTAGGACACGGCGAGCTCGTTGCCGATGGTCGCGGCCTCCGGCGGCAGGTAGGCCAGCAGCACGTGCTTGCCCAGCGACGGCGCCGAGCCGGCGGTGGTCACGTAGGGGTGGTGGCCGTGGCCGTCGGTCAGGGTGCCGCCGTCGCGGGTCAGGATCGGCTCGCCGCCGAGCATGTAGCGCTTCACGCCCGAGGCCGAGGTGTGGTCCTCGACGGTCAGGGTGCAGAGCACCGTCTTCGGTGCCTCTTCGCGCTGGGCCAGGTAGCGCTCCTTGCCGGTGAAGTCGGCCGCCTTGACCTTGGGCCGCTGCATCGCGGCCTCGACGATGGTCCGCTCGCCGTCGAGCTCGTAGCCGTAGGCGCGGTAGCCCTTCTCGATGCGGCCGGTGGTGCCGTAGACACCGATGCCGACCGGCACCGTGCCGTGGCTGTCGCCGGTGTCGAGCAGCGCCTCCCAGAGCTGGGCGGCGTCGTCCATCGCGACGTAGAGCTCCCAGCCGAGCTCACCGACGTAGGAGATCCGCGAGGCGAGCACGCGCACCCCGGCCACGGTGATCTCGCGGCAGGTGAGGAAGCCGAACCCCTCGTCCGACACGTCGGCGTCGGTGAGTGTGGACAGGACGGCACGCGCCTGCGGACCCCACAGCCCGATCGTCGAGATGTCGTCGGTCTTGTCAGTGAGCACGGCCTCGCCGACCAGGTGGTCGCGGAACCACTTGCGGTCGGCCGGCCCGTGCGCGCCGCCGGTGACGACGCGGAAGTGGTCGTCGCCGAGCCGCATGACGGTGAGGTCGGAGCGGAAGCCGCCGTTGGCGTCGAGGACCGGCGTGTAGATGACCTTGCCGACCGCCACGTCGCACTGCGCGACACAGGTGCGCTGCACGCTGTCGAGCGCGCTCCCCGAACCTGCCGGGCTCTCGATGTCGAAGATCTGGAACGCCGTCAGGTCGATGACGCCCGCGGCCTCACGCATCCGAAGGTGCTCGGCGTTGATGATCGGGCTCCACCAGCGCGAGTCCCACTCGTGCTCGCGCGTCATCACGGCGTCGCCGTACTGCTCGACGAGGCCGGCGTTGGACTCGTACCAGTGCGGCCGCTCCCAGCCGGCGGTCTCGAAGAAGAACGCGCCGAGCTTCTGCTGGGAGTCGTGCATGGGCGAGAGCCGCTGGTTGCGGTCCGACTCGTACTGCTCGGCGGGGTGGACGATCCCGTAGGTCTTGATGAACGACTCCGTGGTGCGCAGCCGGGTGTGCTCGCGCGGCTTCTGGTGCTCGTGGAAGCGGGCGACGTCGCTGTTGCTGACGTCGATCTCGCTCCAGCCGCGGGTCATCCACTCGGCCACCGCGCGGCCGACGCCCGGCCCCTCCTTGATCCAGACCGCGGCGGCGGTCCAGAGCCCGCCGACCTCGCTCTCGCCCAGGATCGGCAGCCCGTCGCACGTCAGCGAGAGCAGGCCGTTGATCGCGTAGCGCATCTCGGCGCCCTCGGCGCCGAGCAGCTCGGGCATCAGCTCGTAGGCCTGCTCGAGCTGGGGGTCGAAGTCGTCGGACGTGAACGGCAGCTCGGTCGGCGACAGCTTCGACTGCTCGATCGAGGGGATGTTCTCGGGCTCCATGAGGATCGCGCGGTGCGCGTAGGAGCCGACCTCCATGTCGGCGCCGTGCTGGCGCTCGTAGCAGAAGGTGTCCATGTCGCGGACGATCGGGAAGGTGATCTCACCCTCGGTCTCGGCGAGCTGCGGGCACGGTCCGACGCTGATCATCTGGTGCACGGCCGGGACCAGCGGCAGGCTCACGCCGGCCATGTCGGCGATCTTGGGGCTCCACACGCCGCAGGCGATCACGACGGTCTCGGCCTCGATGGTGCCGCCCGTGGTCACGACCCTCTTGATCCGGCCGTCCTCGACCTCGAGGTCCGTCACCTCGACGTTGGGTACGACGGTGAGCACGCCCTTGGCCAGGGCGCGCTCGCGCATGATCGTGCCGGCGCGGAGCGAGTCGACGACACCGACCTTCGGCTGCCAGAAGGCGCCGATGATCTGGTCCTTGTCGAGGAAGGGCACCTTCTCCTGGACGAACTCGGGCGTGACCAGCTCCGCCTCGATCCCCCAGGCCCTGGCCGAGGACATCCGGCGGCGCAGCTCCTCCATCCGCTCCTCGGTCCGAGCCACCTCGAACCCGCCGGGCTCGATGAGGACACCCATCTCGCGGTACTGCTCGACCGAGTCGAGCGTGAGGTCGGTGATCTCACGGGAGTGGTCGGTCAGGAAGATGAAGTTCGACGCGTGACCGGTGGAGCCGCCGGGGTTGGGCAGCGGGCCCTTGTCGATCTGCACGATGTCGCGCCAGCCGAGCTCAGCCAGGTGGTGGACCAGGCTGTTGCCGACGATGCCGGCTCCGATGACGACGACCTTGGCCGAGGTGGGGACGGTGGCCATGCACTACTCCGGATCTCTTGTTGCGTAATATGCAATGCGATTCGTAATACGAAACTCGTACAAGGATCACCCCACCCCGGCCGGGCGGTCAAGCCCGGCCGGGTGAGGCAGGTGAGCTCAGCTCGGCTCGGCCCAGCTCAGCTGGCGCCGGCCGCGCTCAGCCAGGCGTTGACCTTGTCCGGGTTGTCGTCGATCCACTTCTTCGCGGCGTCGTCCGGGTCCATCTGGTCCTGGGCGATGTACTTGGCCACGAGGTTCTGGTCGTCGTTGGTCCAGGTGAACGCCTTGACCAGCTTGTACGCCGGGCTGTCGGCGTCGGCGAACTTGGACGAGACGACCTTGTTGAGCGGGTACGGCGGGTAGTCGCACGCGACCTTCTCGGGGTCGGCGTCGCACCCCTCGGTGTACTTCGGCAGGTCCACCTTCACCAGCGGCACCTCGGCCAGGAACCACTGCGGCTCGTAGAAGTAGCCGATGAACGGCGTCTTGTTCTGCTCGGCCTTGCGGAACCCTTCGATGAGCGCGTCCTCGCTGCCGGCGTAGACGACCTTGAAGTTCAGGTTCAGGTTCTTCACCAGCGCCTCGTCGTTGGTGACGAAGCCCGGGTCGCCGTCGTAGAAGGTCCCGAGGTCACCCGACTCCGAGGTCTTGAACAGGTCGGCGTACTTGTTGAGGTTGTTCCAGTCGGTGATGTCCGGGTACTTGTCGACCATCCACGGCGGCACGTACCAGCCGATCACGCCGTCGTTGCCGGTGAGCCCGGCGTCGACCGCCGTGCCGTCGCCGCCCTTGTCGGTCATGTACTTGGCCTGGAGCTCCGGGTGGCCCCAGTTCTCCATGACCACGTCGACCGAGCCGTTGCCGAAGCCCTTCCACGACACCTGCTCGTCGAGGTCCTTGTAGTTGACCTTGCAGCCGAGCTTGGTCTCGGCGAGGTAGCCGACCACGTGGGCGTCCGCCTCGTAGCCGACCCACGGGTTGACCGCCATGTTGACGTCGCCGCAGTCCTTGCCGCCGGTCGGTTCCTTGGCGTTCTGGATGGAGTCGCCGCCACACGCGCTGAGCGCGAGTGCCGACGTGGTTGCCAGTGCCGCGAGCACCGCATGTGTGCGTCTGACCCTCATCTTGACCTTCCTTCTCTTCTGCTGCCTCTAGTGCTGCGTGGGTGCTGCGTGGGTGTTGCGGACGGGGGACTCAGGACGCGCTCCGGGGTGCTCGCCGCAGGAACGCACGCGTCCGCCCGGCGCTCGTCGACGCGCCCGCACGCGCAGCGCCGTACGTCGTGATCCGGTCCAGCATGATCCCGAGCAGCACGATCGTGATTCCCGCGGCGAGGCCGCGGCCGATGTAGTCGGCCTGGCGGAAGCCCTTGACCACGTCGAAGCCGAGCGCGCCGGCACCGACCATGCCGCCGATGACGACCATCGACAGCACGTAGAGCAGCCCCTGGTTCGCAGCCAGCAGCACCGAGCCCCGGGCCATGGGCAGCTGGACCTTCGAGATGATCTGCCAGCGGTTGGAGCCGGAGGACTCTGCGGCCTCGATGGTCTCGCGGGAGACGCTCCGGATGCCGTCGGCGACCAGCTTGATGGCCACCGGGGCGGCGTAGATGACACCGGCGACCATCGCGGTGAACCGGTTGGCCCCGAAGAGGATCAGCACCGGGATGAGGGGCACGAACGGCGGGATCGTCTGACCGGCGTCGAGGAACGGGCGCAGCACGCGGTCCGTCGTCAGGTTGCGGCCCATCGCCACCCCGACCACCACGGCCAGCACCACCACCACGGCCGTGGCGACCAGGACGGAGGTCAGCGTGACCATCGCGTTGTACCAGAGGTCCAGGAAGTAGATCCCGGCCAGGCAGAGGACGGTCGCCACGAAGGCGCGGACGCCCCCCACGATGGTGGCGATCAGCACGATCGCCGTCCCGGTCACGAACCAGGGCGAGTCCGCGATCAGGCTCTGGACCGGGTTGAGGAAGTGGTCGGTGAAGCCGGACTGGATCGAGGTCGTGAGGTTCGAGACGTCGCTGCGCATCCAGTCCGCGAACCGGTCCACGGCGTCGCGCAGCGGCGTGCCGAGGTCGGGGTGGCTGGGGAACTCGTTGGCCCAGACCTGGGTGTTGGACAGGTAGACCAGCACGAGGGTGACCACCAGGCCGACGCCCAGGGTGATGCGGCGCAGCCGAAGCCTGCTCTCGCCGGCCCGTTTGGCCTGCTCCGACCGGACACTCGCCGCCGTGGTGGTCCGGTCGAGCATCACCGCCATGATCACGATGGCGACACCGGCCACGAACGACGTGCCGAACTGGCCGCGCTTCAGGCCGTCGAGCACCGGCTGGCCGAGGCCGGGGCTGTCGATGTAGGCGGCGATCGTCACCATCGCGAGCGCGGCCATGATCGTCTGGTTGACCCCGACGATGATGGTCCGCTTCGCGAGCGGGAGCTCGACCTTCACCAGCCGCTGGCGCCCGTTCTGGCCGAGCGAGGTCGTCGCCTCCAGCACCTCCCGGTTCACCGACCGGATGGCGTGCGCCCCGATGCGCACCACCGGCGGCGTGGCGTAGACGAGGGTGACCATGATCGCGGCGGCCGTGCCGATCCCGAAGAACACGACGAACGGGAGCAGGTACACGAACGACGGCATCGTCTGCATCACGTCGAGGACCGGGGTCACGATCGCGGTCACCACCCGGTTGCGTCCCATCCACACACACAGCGGGATGCCGACCAGGCAGGCGATGGCCACCGAGACCCCGACGAGGAGCAGCGTGTCGACGGAGTCGGTCCAGTAGCCCAGGAAGCCGAAGGCCAGGAACGCCGGGACCACCAGGCACACGCTGCGCCAGCCGGCCGCGGCGAAGGTCACCCAGGCCGCGATGGCGATGGTCCCGAGCCAGCCGATCTCCGGCAGCGGCCTGGGGAACTTCGCCACCGTGAAGATGTTCTGCAGCCACTCGAAGGCGGAGTTCAGGGCGTCGGCGAACGAGTTGAGGGCCGCGACGAACCCGTTGGTGTCGGAGGCAGCGGAGATGTCGTCGGCGACCTTCTGCAGCCAGTCGTGCACGTCGGTCCTGCTCGAGGTGCTGATCTCGAGCGTGTACTTCCCCTGCATGACGGCCCAGATGGCGACCCACACCACCACGACGGCGAGCAGGGCCCACAGCCGGGCGTGCTCGCGGAACGCCGACGCCACACCCGCCCGCGGCCGGACGCCGCTGACACCGGTGGAGCTCGAGGCGGCGACGGTCATGCGGTCGCGCCGTCCTCGCTCGCCGCGCCCGTGGGCTCGGACTCCTCGGCCACGACGACGCGGAGGATCGCGTCGTCGTCGACGATGCCGACCAGCTTGCCGTCGTCCACGACCCGGACGGGGTGCTCGGAGGCCAGCGCGGCCCGGGCGGCCTGCCGCACGATGGTGTCCGAGGTCATGACCGGGCCCTCACTGGAGTCGTCGGGCCTCGGCTCGCGCATGACCCACTTGAGCGTCAGCACGTGCGACTTGGGGACCTCCGAGGTGAAGTCCTTGACGTAGTCGTCCGCGGGCGCGCCGACCACCTCGTCCGGCGTACCGATCTGGACGATCGCTCCGTCGCGCATGATCAGGATCCGGTCGCCGAGCTTGAGCGCCTCCTGGAGGTCGTGGGTGATGAAGACCATCGTCTTGCGCAGCTCGTGGTGGAGCCGGATGACCTCGTTCTGCATGTCCCGGCGGATCAACGGGTCCAGTGCCGAGAAGGGCTCGTCGAAGAGCAGGAGTGACGGGTCGTTGGCCAGCGCCCGAGCCAGCCCGACGCGCTGCTGCATGCCGCCCGAGAGCTGGTCGGGGTACGAACCCTCGTAGCCCGAGAGGCCCACCAGCTCGACGATCTCCTCGGCCCTGGCCCGGCGCTGCTTCTTCTTCACGCCGCGGACCTCCAGCCCGTAGGCGACGTTGTCGATCACCTGGCGGTGCGGCAACAGCCCGAAGTGCTGGAAGACCATGGAGGCGTGGGTGCGCCGCAGCTCGCGGAGCTCGCCCTGCCCCGCCGTGGTGACGTCGTGGCCGTCGATGACCACCTCACCCGACGTCGGCTCGATGAGCCGGGTCAGGCAGCGCACGAGCGTCGACTTGCCCGATCCCGACAGCCCCATGACGACGAACACCTCGCCGGGCGCGACCTCGAAGGACACGTCGCGCACGCCGACCACGCACCCCGTCTTCTCCTTGAGGTCGGCCCGGGAGAGCTCGGCGTCCGCCGAGCCGATGATGTCGTCGGCGCCACGGCCGAAGATCTTCCAGAGGTTCTTGACCGACAGGGCACTCTGGCCGGCAGCTTCCTCGGTGCGGGTCTCGGGCTCGGTGATCGTGCTCATGCCTTCTCCTCGGTGCGCTGACTGTTGCGCGGGTCGCCGGGTGGGTGCAGCGGGCTGCCGTCACCGTGGCGGTACCAGGGGACGTCAGCCTCGGCGAGCGGGGTTCGCCCCGCGATCAGGTCGGCCGCCTTCTCGGCCACCATCATCACGGGCGCGTAGATGTTGCCGTTGGTCACGAACGGGAAGACCGACGCGTCGACGACGCGGAGCCCCTCGAGCTCGTGCACACGCATCGACGCAGGATCCACGACCGAGCGCTCCTCGACGCCCATGGCGGCCGTGCACGAAGGGTGCAGGGCGGTCTCGGCGTCGGCGCGGACCCAGTCCAGGATCTGCTCGTCGGTCGCGACCGCGCTGCCGGGCGAGAGCTCGCCGTCGTTGTACGGCGCGAACGCGGGCTGGTTGAGGATGCTGCGGGCGACCTGGACCGCCTCGACCCACTCGCGGCGGTCGGTGTCCGTCGACAGGTAGTTGAACTGCATCGACGGGTGCTGCTTGGGATCCGTCGAACGGATCCGCACCCAGCCGCGGGTGTCGGCGTACATCGGGCCGATGTGCACCTGGTAGCCGTGTCCCTCAGTGGGCGCGGAGCCGTCGTACCGGATCGCGACCGGGAGGAAGTGGAACATCAGGTTCGGGTAGGCGACGTCGTCGTTGCTCCGGACGAAGCCGCCGCCCTCGAAGTGGTTGGTGGCGCCGAGCCCGCGCCGGTGCACCAGCCACTGGTAGCCGATGCCGGGGCGCTTGCGCCACTTCAGTCCGGGCGCGATCGAGACCGGCTGCCTGGAGGCGTACTGGACGTAGACCTCGAGGTGGTCCTGGAGGTTCTCGCCGACCCCCGGCGAGTGCTGGACGACGTCGATGCCGAGGTTGCGGAGCAGCGTCTCGTCGCCGACTCCCGAGAGCTGGAGCAGCTGCGGGGTGTTGATCGCGCCACCGCAGAGGATGATCTCTCCGGCCTCCACGGTGCGGCGCAGCCCCGCCCGTCGGTAGTCGACGCCGACTGCGCGTTTCCCGTCGAAGCGCACCCTGGTCACCATCGCCAGCGTCTCGACGTGGAGGTTCTTGCGGCTCCGGACCGGGTGCAGGTAGGCGCGCGCGGCGGAGAGCCTGCGGCCGCGGTGCAGGTTGCGGTCGAACCGGGCGAACCCCTCCTGGCGGTAGCCGTTGACGTCGTCGGTGAGCGGGTAGCCCGCCTCCTGCACGGCCGCGAAGAACGCCGCGAACAGCGGGTTCTCGGCCGGACCTCGCTCGAGGACGAGCGGGCCGTCGCCGCCGCGCCAGTCGTCGGCGCCGACGGTGCCGTCCTCTCGGAGGCACTTCTCCATCCGCTTGAAGTAGGGCAGGCAGTGGGCGTAGTCCCACTCCTTCATCCCCGGCTCGGCCGCCCAGCGCTCGTAGTCCATCGGGTTGCCGCGCTGGAAGATCATCCCGTTGATGCTCGAGGAGCCGCCGAGCACCTTGCCGCGTGCGTGCTCGACCCGGCGGCCGTCGAGGTACGGCTCGGGGTCGGTCTCGTAGCGCCAGTCGTAGAAGCGGCTGCCGATGGGGAACGGCAGCGCGGCCGGCATGTGGATGAAGGGGTCGATCTTCCAGTCGCTCCGACCCGCCTCCAGGACCAGGACGCTGGTGCCGCTGTCTGCGGAGAGCCGGTTGGCCAGCGCGCAGCCGGCCGAGCCGCCGCCGACGATCACCACGTCGTACCGGTCCCTGGTCATCGCGCTCCCCTGCCTCAGCCCTGGAACCAGCGCTGCTCGGCTGGGCGGACGTTGTGCCAGACGTGCTTGGTCTCGCGGTACTCGTCGATGCCGGCCAGCCCGAGCTCACGCCCGACACCGGACTGCTTGTAGCCGCCCCACTCCGCCTGCGCGACGTAGGGGTGGTAGTCGTTGATCCAGACCGTGCCCATCCGCAGCCGCGCCGCCACCCGCTGCGCCTTGCCGGCGTCCTGGGTCCACACCGCACCGGCCAGCCCGTAGATGCTGTCGTTGGCGATCGCGACGGCCCGGTCCTCGTCGGTGAACGTCTCGACGGTGAGCACCGGGCCGAAGGACTCTTCCTGGGCGACTGACATGGTGCTCGACACTCCGTCGAGGATCGTGGGCAGGTAGTAGAAGCCGTTCTCCAGCGCCGGGTCGTCGGGGGCCTGCCCCCCGCAGCGGAGGACCGCGCCCTCCTCGACCCCCCTGGCGACGTACGCCGCCACCTTGTCCCGGTGGGCGGCGCTGATCAGCGGGCCGCTCTCGGCCTTCTCGTCGCGCGGGCCGCCGAGCCGGATGGCCTGGGCCCGCTCGACCAGGCCGTCGACGAACGAGTCGTGGATGCTCTCCTCGACCAGCAGCCGGGCGCCGGCCGAGCACACCTGGCCGGAGTGGAGGAAGACGGCGGTCAGGGCGTAGTCGAGGGCGACCCCCAGGTCGGCGTCGGCGAAGACGATGTTGGGGTTCTTGCCACCCAGCTCCAGCGCGACCTTCTTCACCGTCGCGGCCGCCGCGGCCATCACCGAGCGGCCGGTGACCAGGCCACCGGTGAAGGAGACGAGGTCGACGCGCGGGTCCTCGGACAGGGGTGCGCCGGCGGCAGGCCCGGCACCGAGCACGAGGTTCCCGACCCCCGCGGGGAGTCCCGCCTCCTCCAGCAGCCGCATCAGGTGGATGCTGGTGTGCGGCGTGAGCTCGCTGGGCTTGAGCACGAAGGTGTTGCCGGCGGCCAGGCAGGGAGCGACCTTCCAGCTGGCCTGGAGCAAGGGGTAGTTCCACGGCGCGATCAGGCCGCAGACCCCCAGCGGTTCGTGCACGATCCGGCTCACCACGTCGGGGTTGCCGGTGTCGACCATCCGGCCGGCGTCCTCGGCGGCCGTGCGGCCGTAGTGCCGGAACACCGAGACGATGTCAGCCACGTCGTACGCGCTCTCGACCAGCCGCTTGCCCGTGTCCATCGACTCGGCCTCGGCGACCGCGTCGGCGTCGCGCTCGAGCAGCTCGGCGGTGCGCAGCAGGAGGTCGCCGCGCTCGCGGGCCGGCGTGGTCGGCCAGGGCCCCTCGTGGAACGCGCGGTGGGCCGCCTCGATCGCGAGTGCGGTGTCCTCCGGCCCGGCCTCGTCGACCTCCCCGACCACGGTGCCGTCGGCGGGACACACGATCGTGCGGCTGGCGCCCGAGCGCGCGCTCACCCACGATCCGTCCACGTAGAGCTCAGGCATCCGACGATCCCTTCGCAGCACGCACCGCGCCGTTGCGTGATACGCAACCAATTGCGGTGTCCGCAACTGGCCCTTGCCTCGGAATATGGGCTGTGGCGCCGCTCACGTCAAGGGTCGATGCCCGGATGTAACCCGAGCGTGTCATACGGACCGACCCAAGCGGGTCACGTCCGTTGGCCCCAGCCCAGCCGGTGCGAGACCTCGGTGGCGGCGGCCGTCAGGAGGGGCACGTCGCGCTCGAGCCGCTCGGGGTTGAGCCGGAACGTCGGTCCCGAGATGCTCATCGACGCCACGATGTCGCCGTGGGCGTTGCGGATCGGCGCGGCGGCCGCGGTCAGTCCGTCCTCGAGCTCGTCGACGGCCACGGCGTACCCGACCTCGCGGATGTGCTCGAGCTGCGTCCTGAGCTCCGCCCTCTTGGTGACGGTCCGGTCCGTGAGCCGGGGCAGCTCGCGCACCGCCAGCTTGAGCTCGGCCTCCGTCAGCTCGCTGATCAGCACCTTGCCGTTGCTGGTGGCGTGGAGCGGGATGTGCTGGCCCACCCAGTTGTGGCTCTGCAGGGCCGAGGAGCCCGCCACCTGGTCGAGGTAGAGCGCGCTGGTCTCGGAGCGCACGGTGATGTTGACGGTCTCGCCGGTGTCGGTCGCCAGCTGCCGGCAGACCGGCCGGGCCTCGGTGACCAGGTCCAGCCGCGCGGTCGTGGCTCCGGCCAGCCGCAGGTTGCCGACGCCGAGCCGGTAGCGACCCCGGTCGCCGTCCTGCTCGACCAGGCGGTGCGCCTCGAGGGTGGCCAGGAGGCGGAACGCCGTCGACTTGTGCACCCCGAGCTCGGCCGCGATCTCGGTGACGCCCGCGTCCCCCTCACGGGCGAGCAGCTCGAGGATGGTCAGGGCGCGGTCGACCGACTGGACCGACGCCCCTGCGCCGGCCTCGGTGTCAGCCAGCGCAGGCATCTAGGTCGTGTCTCCCATCGGTTCGCGCGGGGATCGCACGCTTCGAGGACCTCCCCCGGAAGAGCATGGCGCGCACGCTACCCCTCTCGCTCGTCAGGGTCCGGTCAACGTCAGGTCGACCATCAGCTCGTCGGCCAGCCCCTCGAGGGCGGCCCGGAGCGCGTCCGTCCCGGACGGCGGGGCGACGAGGACGGCTCGGGCCTCGAACAGGTTGCCGCCCGCCATCGGCGCCTCGCGCACCTCGGTGTGCAGCTCCTCGATGCTCACGCCGTGCTCGGCCAGGACAGTGGAGACCTCGGCGACGATGCCTGCGTGGTCGTTGCCGAGGAGCTCGAGGAGGAACCCCTCCCCCTCCGCCGCCTCGGACTCGGTCGGCTCCTCGCCCTCGATGGTGACGTGCAGCTCCTCCAGCGCGGTCAGCTCGGCGACCAGGGCGGAGTACCGATCGTCGGGCACGGACGCCTCGACGATGCCGGCGAACTTGCCGGCGAGCCGGACCAGCTGGCTGCGCTCCCAGTTGCCTTGGTGTCGGGTGATCGGCCCGGAGAGCGCGGAGACGATGCCCGGGCGGTCGTCACCGAAGACCGTGATCACGAACAGGGCCATGGCAGCTCCTCAGCGGAAGACGACGGTGCGGTTGCCGTTGAGCAGCACCCGCGTCTGCGAGTGCCAGGCGACGGCGCGGGACAGGACGGCGGCCTCGACGTCACAACCGGCGGCGACCAGCTGCTCGGCGCTGTGGGTGTGGTCGACGCGGATGACGTCCTGCTCGATGATCGGGCCCTCGTCGAGGTCGGCGGTGACGTAGTGGGCGGTCGCGCCGATCAGCTTCACGCCGCGGTCGAAGGCCGCGTGGTAGGGCCGGGCGCCCTTGAACGACGGCAGGAACGAGTGGTGGATGTTGATGGCCCTGCCGCTCAGCGTGCGGCACAGGCCGTCGGACAGGATCTGCATGTAGCGGGCCAGGACGACCAGGTGGATGCCCAGGCCGTCGACGAGCTGGAGCAGCTCGGCCTCGGCCTCCTGCTTCGAGTCCGGCGAGACGGGGATGTGGTGGAAGTCGATGCCGTAGGACTTCACCAGCGGCTCGGCGTCCGTGTGGTTCGACACCACCGCCGGCACCTCGATCTGCAGCCCGCCAGTGCTGTGCCGGAACAGCAGGTCGTTGAGGCAGTGCAGCTGCTTCGAGACCATGATCAGCGTGCGGTACGGCGCCCGGGCCGCCCACAGCTCGTAGTCCATGCCGAACTCCGCCGCGGTCGCGACGAAGTCGGCCCGCAGGGCTTCGGCGCTGGTCGGCGCGGACACCTCGAAGTCGATGCGCATGAAGAAGCGGCCCGACTGCCGGTCGCCGAACTGCTGGCTCTCCCGGATGTCGCCACCGTGCTCCATCAGGAACGTGGTGACGGCGTAGACGATGCCGGGCCGGTCAGCACAGGACAGCACCAGCACGTAGTCGCCGACGGGCTCGTTGGGGACGGGGTCGTGGCCGGGGGTCATGGTCGGGTCAGTCCCCCAGCTCGGCCCGGCGGCGGACGACGTACTCCTCGAGCTCCTGCCGCACGGCGTCGTCGATCGGGGGCTGCTCGTAGTCGTCGAGCTTCTTCCGGTAGATCTCCCCGGCGCGGGTCGCGGTGTCCTTGGCCCCGTTGCGCATCCACCGCTCGTAGTTCTCCGAGGAGTTCAGGAACGGCCGGTAGAAGCAGGTCCGGAACCGCTCCATGGTGTGCATGGCCCCGAGGAAGTGGCCGCCGTGACCGACCTCCTCATGGGCGTCGAAGGCCATGGACGCCTCGTCGATCTGGAGCGGAGTGAACTCGTGCTGCAGCATCTCGACGATCTGGGCGTCGATGACGAACTTCTCGAAGCCGGCCACCAGCCCGCCCTCGAGCCAGCCGGCGGCGTGCATCACCCAGTTGGCGCCGGCCAGGAAGGTCGGCAGCAGGGTCATCAGCGCCTCGTAGCCGGCCTGCGCGTCGGGCACCTGCGAGGAGGTGAGGCCGCCGCCGGTGCGGAAGGGCAGGTTGAAGTGCCGGGCGATCTGGCCCGTGCACAGCAGGCCGATCCCTGACTCCGGTGTCCCGAACGTCGGCGACCCGGACTGCATGTCGATGTTCGAGAGGAACGACCCGAAAACGACCGGGCAGCCGGGCCGGATCAGCTGCGAGAGCGCTATCCCGGAGAGCGCCTCGGTGATCTGCTGGACGAGCGCGGCCGGGATCGTGACCGGCGACATCGCACCCATGAGGATGAACGGCGTCAGGACCACCGGCTGGTTGGCCGCGGAGTACTCGAACTGCGCCTCGAGCATCCGGTCGTCCCAGCGCAGCGGGGAGTTGCAGTTGATCAGGGAGATGATCGCCGGCGTCTCCTCGATCGCCTCGCGCGAGCCGAACAGGATCTCGGTCATGGCGATGGTGTCCGCAGCGTTGGTCCCCGAGACGACGTTGCCCATGTAGAACTTGTCGGTCAGGGTCTGCAGCGCGTAGACCATGTCGAGGTGCCGGCTGTCGAGAGGCGTGTCGTTGGGCTCGTTCACGACACCGCCGGCCGAGTCGAGGACGTCGAAGCTCTGGGCCAGGCGGGCGAAGTTGCGGAAGTCGTCCATGGTGCCGTCGCGGCGTACGTCCCCGTCGCGGACGAACGGCGGCCCGTAGACCGCGCCGAACGCCATCGAGTCACCACCGATGTGCACGGAGTTCTCGGGGTTGCGGGCCTGGAGGTCGAACTCCTGGGGCGCCTTCGCCACCTGCTCGAGCACGAAGTCGGGGTCCAGGAAGACCGCGTTGCCCTCGACCCTCTGACCCGCCTTGCGGAAGAGCTCGAGCGCCCGCTCGTCCATGAACTCGACGCCGATCTCGGACATCAACCGTCGCCACCCGGTCTCGAGGGTCGCCATCGCGTCCTCGGAGAGGATCTCGTAGCGCGGCATGCGGTTGACGAACATTGGGCCCTCCTGTGGACGGCAGTGCTGGATCGACTGGGCTTGACCGGCTCGGCATCGGGATCCTAGCCTCATCATGTGGAACTTGGGTTCCATGATGTGGAACCTTTGCCGACAGGTCAACGGAGGAAGCAATGGCGACGAACGGCACCCAGGCCGTCGACCGCGCTGCCCTACTCGTCTCGACCGTCATCCAGGCCGGCGAACCGCTCAGCTTCGCGGACCTCCAGGAGGCCTGCGACCTGCCCAAGTCCACCACGTCGCGGATGCTCACGGCGCTCGAGCGGTCCGAGCTCCTCGAGCGCACGATGGACGGGAGCTACGTGGCCGGCGGCCTGTTCTGGCTGTACGCCGCGCGGCACGACCCCGGCGAGGACCTGGTCCGGTTGGCCGGCCCGACGCTGGAGGCGATCGGCGAGGCGACCCACGAGACCGTGAACCTGAGCATGGCCCGCGGCGAGCGGGTCGTGCAGGTCGCCCAGGTCGACTCACAGTTCCTGCTCGGCACCCGTGACTGGACCCAGGTCGACGTGCCTGTGCACTGCTCCTCGCTCGGCAAGGTCTTCCTCGCCTGGGATGCCGTCGACCTGCCGCCCGGGCCGTTGGAGACACCGACCACGGCGAGCCTCTCCGACCCGGGCCCGCTGCGCGCCGACTTCAAGCGCACCCGCAGCCGGGGCTGGGCCATCACCGTCGACGAGCTCGAGGTCGGGCTCTCCGGTGTCGCCGTGCCGGTGAGAGGAACCCGCGACCAGGTGGTCGCGGCACTGGGCGTCTCGGGACCGACGCAACGACTGGAAGACCGGTTCGACGAGCTGGGCCGGCTGTTGACACACCACGCCGCGGCGCTGACCGAGCTGCTCCGCGGCAAGACACCACAGGAGGGCGCAGCATGACCACCCCCGACGAAGTCCTGCAGGGGCTGTACGACGAGACGCTCGTCGGCAACGCCCCGCGCGTCCTCGAGCTCACCGAGGAGGGGCTGACCCTCGGCATGGAGCCGCAGTCCCTGCTCTTCGACGCCCTCATCCCCTCGCTCGAGGAGGTCGGCGCCCGGTTCGAGCGCGGCGACTTCTTCGTGCCCGAGATGCTCATCGCCGGGCGGGCGATGGCCGGCGCGATGGAGCGGCTGCGCCCGCTGCTGATCGAGGGCGGGATCGAGACGGTCGGCAAGTTCGTGATGGGCACGGTCAAGGGCGACGTGCACGACATCGGCAAGAACCTCGTGAACATCATGCTGGAGGGTGCCGGCTTCGAGGTCATCGACCTCGGGGTGCAGGTCGCACCGGAGAAGTTCGTCGCGGCGATCGAGGAGCACCAGCCGGACATCGTCGGCTTCTCGGCGTTCCTCACCACGACCATGCCGATGTTCAAGGCGAACATGAACGCCCTGGAGAAGGCGGGCCTCCGCGACCAGGTCATCGTCATGGTCGGCGGGGCCCCCGTCACCCAGGAGTACGCCGACGCCGTGGGCGCCGACGGCTACGCGGCGGACGCGTCGGCGACGGTCAAGCGCGCAAAGGACCTGATGAACCAGAAGCGGGCCAAGGTGCCGGCCTGATGGCAGCCGGGGAGAAGCTCGAAACCGTCCTCCGGTCGGCGACCAGGGAGGTCGTCATCGGCCACGGGCAGCGCTTCTGCCTCATCGGCGAGCGGATCAACCCCACCGGGCGGAAGGTCTTCCAGGAGCAGCTCCGGGCGGGTGACCTGTCCGCGATCGAGCGCGACGTGAAGGCCCAGGTCGAGGGCGGGGCCGACGTCCTCGACGTGAACATGGGCGTGCCTCTCACCGACGAGCCCGAGCTGCTCGCCAAGGCGATCCAGCTGGTGCAGGCGCTCACCGACCTGCCCGTCTGCATCGACTCCTCGGTGGTGGAGGCGCTCGAGGCCGGGCTCTCGGTCTACGAGGGCCGGGCCCTGGTCAACTCGATCACCGCCGAGGACGACCGGATGGCCGCGATCCTGCCGCTGGTCAAGAAGTACGACGCCGCGATCATCGCGCTCCCCAACGACCACGACGAGATCCCGATGGAGGCGGGCAAGCGGCTCGACCTGACCGCCAAGATCATCCGGGTGGCCACCGAGGAGTACGGCATCGCCAAGGCCGACATCGTCATCGATCCGCTGGCCATGCCGATCGGTGCCGACACCTCGACCGCCCTGGTCACGTTCGAGACCATGCGCCGGATCCGGGACGAGCACGGCGTCAACATGACCTGCGGCGCGTCCAACACCTCCTTCGGCATGCCCGACCGCCACACGCTGGGCTCGGCGTGGCTGCCGATGGCCATGTCCGCCGGGCTGACCAGCGCGATCATGGACACCCGCACGCCGCAGATCGTCGACGCCGTCAAGGCCGCCGACGTCTTCCTCGACCACGACGAGTGGGGCATGGCCTGGATCGCCGCGCACCGGGCCAAGGCTGCCGCCAGCGCGTGATGTCCACCCCAGGAGCGTCGTGACCGACGAGCCGCTCGGCGACTTCGACCCGGACGCCGTACGCCGCGAGGGGCTGCTGGCCAGCCCGGGCGCCGGGCCGACCACGCATGACGGCACCGGCCGGGTCGAGCTGTCCTTCACGATCCACGACAAGGACTCGAGCAAGGACGCCCAGCGCCAGGTCCGCGTGCCCCCCGGAGTGACCGTCTTCGACTCGGCGTCGTGGAACGGCATCGCGATCGACTCGACCTGCGGCGGCCACGGCACCTGCCACAAGTGCCGGGTCCGGATCGAGGGTCCGACGCCCATCACCCGGCACGACGTCCGCACCTTCAGCCCGGAGCAGCTCGACGACGGCTGGCGGCTCGCCTGCCTGGTCAACGCGACGCGCGACCTGGTGGTCGACGTACCCCCGCTCACCACCCGGCCCAAGGCCGCCACCGTCGGCGTGGGCCGCCAGGTGATCCTGCGGCCCGCCATCCAGAAGCGGTACGTCGAGCTGGTGGAGCCCACGCTGGAGGACCAGCGGACCGACCTCGACCGGCTGCTCGCGGCGATCGACGACCTCGAGCCGCAGCCGGACCTGCACGTGCTGCGCCGGCTCCCCGGCGTACTACGGGCCGCCGACTTCAAGGTGACCGCCGTGGTCGTCGACGAGGCGCTGATCGACGTCGAGCCCGGCGACACCACCGGCACCCAGTACGCCATCGCCTTCGACCTCGGCACGACCACGGTCGTGGCCACCCTGCTCGACGTCACCACCGGGACCCCGGTCGCGGTGGCGTCGATGCTCAACCGGCAGCAGCCGTTCGGCGGCGACGTGATCACCCGGATCAGCGCCACCATGATCGACCCGGACACGCTCGCGCGGCTGCAGCAGGCCGCGGCCGACACGCTCGCCGACCTCGCGGAGCAGGTGTGCAAGGAGGGCGAGGTCGATCCGGCCCACGTCTACGAGGTCGCCATCGCCGGGAACGCGACGATGACCGCACTGGCCCTGGGCATCGAGCCCGAGCCCCTGGGCGTCGCGCCCTTCATCATGTCGACCGCGTCCCCGCCGACCGTGCTCGCCGCCGACCTCGGGCTCGCCCTGCACCCCCGGGCGCGCGCGATGCTGTTCCCGGCGCTCGGCGCCTACGTCGGCGGCGACATCGTGGCGGGCATGCTCGCCTCGGGCATGGACCGCGACAAGCGGACCCGGCTGTTCATCGACGTCGGCACCAACTGCGAGATCGTGCTCAGCGACGGCGACCGGATCGTCTCCACCGCGGCGCCGGCGGGGCCGGCCTTCGAGGGCGGCGCGATCCGGTGCGGGATGCGCGCCGACGACGGCGCCATCGAGGTGGTCAGGCTGGTCGGCGAAGAGGGGGGCGGCGTCGAGCTGGGCGTGATCGGCGACGTCGAGCCGCGCGGGCTGTGCGGCTCCGGCCTCGTCGATGCGGTCGCCGAGCTGGTGCAAGGTGGGGCTGCTGGACGACAGCGGGCGCTTCCTCACCGACGAGCGCGCCCGCGAGGTGGCGCCCGGTCTCGCCGAGCGGCTGCTGATGGTCGACAACCACAAAGGGGCCCAGGAACGGGTCTTCCTCCTGCACGGCACCGACCCGGAGGACGGTGTCGTCCTCACGCAGCGCGACGTCCGCGAGCTCCAGTTCGCCAAGGCGGCGATCTCGACCGGCTGGACCCTGCTGCTCGAGCAGCTGGGCATCGAACCGGGCGACGTGCAGCAGGTCCTGCTGGCCGGCTCGTTCGGCAGCTACCTCTCCGCCGCCTCCGCCGTGCGGATCGGCCTGGTCCCCCGGCTACCGGTGCTGCGGATCGTCGCCGCCGGGAACGTCGCCGGCGAAGGCGCCAAGATGGCGCTCCTCTCGATCCGTGAACGGGAGGGGGCCAGGGCACTGCTGGAGGAGGTGACCTATGTCGAGCTCTCCGACCGCCCCGAGTTCAACGACAAGTTCGTCGAGCAGCTCGCGTTCTAGCACCGTCGCGCTCGTCGCCTGCGGAGCGCTGGCCCAGCCGGCCGCCGAGATCGTCGCCCGGCGCGGTTGGCCGGTCGCCGTACATCCGCTGCCGCCGCTGCTGCACAACCAGCCGCAGCTGATAGCGGGCGAGGTGCGCGCGCTGGCGCTCTCCCTTGCCGCGACGTACGACGCGGTCGCGGTGGCCTACGCCGACTGCGGGACCTACGGCGCCCTGGACGAGGTGTGCACCGAGCTCGGGCTGCGCCGGCTGCCCGGACTGCACTGCTACGACCTGTTCGCGGGCGAGTCCCGGCTGGCGTCGTTCCTGGACGACCAGCCGGGCACCTACCTGCTCACCGACTTCCTGGTCCGGTCGTTCCGCCGCACCGTCGTCCGCGAGCTGGGCCTGGACCGCCACCCCGAGCTGCGCGACGACTACTTCCGCCACTACACCCGGGTGATCTGGCTGGCCCAGGAGGCCGGGGACGTCGAGCTCCGTGCCCAGGCCGAGGACGCCGCGGCCACGATCGGCCTCCCCCTCACCGTCGTCGACACCGGCCACGGCCATCTCGAGGAAGCACTCGAGGAGCTCCTGGCGGCGGGATAGTCCAGCACGTCTGTGTATGTGGAACGACCTTCACACATACACAGACGTGCTGGACTATCCCAACGGTCGAGCCTTGGCGGTGAGCTGCTCGAGCAGCTGGCGGCGCCAGGCCTCGGTGGCCGCGACCTGGTTGAAGGTGAAGACGTGCAACCCCTCGACCAGCATCTCGGGCGGGGACAACGCGGGAGCGACCTTCTCGAGGAACCGCTCGCCCGTGAAGCCGCCGGGCGCGGCCAGCCTCGCGAACGTCCCCTTGTGCTTGGCCAGGAACCGGGTCGACTCCCCGACCCCGATCTTGGTGGCCATGGCCAGCAGCTTGGTGCGGTCCACCGGCCCGGGGATGCCGAGCAGCAGGGGCATGGTGATCCCGCGCCTGCGCATCCGGCCCACCCAGGTGGCCAGGACCTCCGGGTCGAAGGTCAGGTTGCTCACCACGTGCGTGGCGAAGCGGCGCTTGTCCCACATCGACTGGATGGTCAGGTCGTCGCTGATCGTCGGGTGCGACTCCGGGTAGCCGGTGATGCCGACGTGCGCGAACGGACTGCCCAAGTCCCTGAGGTCCTCGAGCATCGACAGGGCATCCGGGTAGCCGCCGGGCGGGTCGGCGTCGCCGGCCGGTACGAAGACCCGGCTGATGCCCTTGCCGGTCAGCCGGTCGCAGATCTCGGCGAGCTCGGCCCGGTCCCGGACCATCCGCGCGGCCAGGTGCGGGACGGTCGTGTAACCGTGGCCGGTCAGCCGCTCAGCGAGGTCGAGGGTCGCCTCCAGCCCCTTGCTGGGCGAGGCGGTGACGGTGACCTGGACCTCGGGTCGGAGCTGCTCCAGCACCGCGTCCTCGACCGAGGCGGTGGGCAGCACCTCGTATCGAGCGTGCTCGAGCAGCCGCACCATCGTGGCAGCCGCGGAGCTCTTCGCCTTGTTGCGCATTGTGCACCCTGTTTCGTGATGCGCACCCAGCGGCGACAGCCTATCCGGCGCCGACCGTCCCGTCGAGATCCTCGGTGTCGGACTCGCCCTGCTCGAGCACGTGGGGGTGGATGGTGAACCAGGAGATGACGCCGCCCACCGCCAGCAGTGCGGCACAGATCATCATCGCCATCCGGAACGCGTCGTTGAACGCGGCGGGGTCGGCGTACTCGTCGCCGCTCAGCCCGACCACGACCGGTAGCGCCGCCACGGCCAGCAGGGAGCCGGCCCGGGCGACCGCGTTGTTGACACCGCTGGCGATGCCCGCGTGCTCGTCGGGGGCCGCGGCCAGCACGGTCGCGGTGAGCGGAGCCACCATCAGCGTCAGGCCGGCGCCGAACACGACCACGCCCGGCAGCACGTCAAGGACGTAGGACGGGTCGGCGCCGATGCGGAGGTAGAGCAGCACGCCGACCGCCATGATGAGCGGACCGAACGTCAGCGGGATGCGCGGCCCGATCCGCATGCTCAGCCGTCCGGCGTGCGACGCGAAGCCGATCATCAGCAGAGTCGACGGGATGAACGCCGCACCGGCTGCCAGGGCGCCGTACCCACTGACGGTCTGCAGCTGGATCGTGACGAAGAAGCTCATCGCGCCCAGGGCGCCGTAGACCAGCAGCGTCATCACGTTGGCCGCGCTGAAGGTCAGGTTGCGGAAGATGCTGAGCACCAGCATCGGCTCGCGCTCGCGCGACTCGACGGCCAGGAAGCCGACCGCGGACAGGGCGCCCACGGCCACCGCGATCCAGGCGGAGATGCCTCCCCACTCGATGAGGGCGTACGTCGCACCGCCCAGGGCGGCGGCCGCCAGCACCGCGCCCATCACGTCGAAGTGCGACGAGGCGTGCTCGTCCCGGGTCTCCGGCACCCACCTCATGGCGACGAACACCGTCACCGCCGCCAACGGTGGGTTGATCAGGAAGATCCACCGCCAGTCGGCGTACTCGATCAGCGCGCCACCCACGAACGGCCCGATGGCGGCCGACAGGCTGGTCAGCCCGGTCCAGGCGCCGATCGCCGGCGCCCGGTCGTCGTGCACGAAGGCGCCCTGGATCATGGCGAGGCTGCCCGGGGTCAGCAGCGCGCCGCCGATGCCCTGCAGCACCCGGGCCGCGATCAGCACCTCGGGGTTGGGCGCCACGCCGCACAGCAACGAGGCGAGCGCGAACCAGGTGGTGCCGATCACGAAGATCCGGCGCCGCCCGAACCGGTCGCCCAGGGAGCCGCCGAGCAGGATCAGGCTCGCCAGCGTGAGCAAATATCCGTTGGTGATCCACTGCAGCTGCGAGAGGCTCGCATCCAGGTCGTTGCCGATGGTGCGCAGGGCGACGTTGACCACGGTCCCGTCGAGGAACGCGATCCCGGATCCGAGCGCCGCGGCCGCGATCACAGCTCGCCCGGAACCGGTGCCCATCCGCACCGACGCCGGCGCCGAATCAACCACGATCAGAAAGGTAGCCTTCTGCCGTGCCTGTCCAATACCTGCCAAAGATCGAGCTCCGGCTGGTCGAGCTCGTCGACAGGCTGGCGCACGACCATCCGCCCATCCAGCTCGACTCGGTCGACTTCACGGTCCGGCGGCCACGCGAGCTCGAGGCGAGGTTCGGCCACGTCCTCGACTACATGGCCCGGGTCGAGCTCGAGGTGGACCGCAACGTCCTCGAGCTCACCACGATGCTGCCCGACCCGCCGGAGCTCGACCGGCACTTCTACGCCGACGTGTGGCAGCCGCAGGAGATCCAGCACGGGCTGATCCTCGACCGGCTGCAGGTCGAGCTCGGTCGCGAGCCGGCCACGGCGGACCTCGAGTCGGTCGGCGCCAAGCTGCGGATCCTGGGGATGCTGGCCCACCTCGCGCCGTTCCAGGACGTCTGCCGGATGCTCTACTACCTCACCGGCATGGCCACCGAGCGCTCGGCGGTGCTGGCCTACAACCTGCTGCACCGCGGCACCCTCGAGATGGACGAGCTCGCTGTCGCGACCACGGCCATCGGCCAGATCAAGCGCCAGGAGCCCGGCCACTACGCGTTCTACCAGCTCTCGGCGCGCGGCCTCTGGACCCAGCTGGCAGCGTGGCAGCGCTGGCTGGTCAGGTTCATGCGGCGCGTCTCCTTCGCCCCCGTGGGCGTCAACAACACCCGCCAGCAGGCGGACTTCGGCGCGGTGATGGCCACCCTCGGCCTCGCCGACTCCAGCGACGACTTCGCGAACCAGATCTCCCGGGTCGAGCGGGAGCTGCTGTGGGCGCGCGACCGGGGCCTCACCGTGCCCGACTACATCGCCCGCGCCTTCCGCGAGGCCGTCGAAGCGGCTCGCGACCGGACCCACCTGCCGCACCTGGGCCGCTGACGGCCTCTCGTGGGATCGGCCAGCGAGTGACGCTCGGGGTGGCGTGACGTCTCGCGGGCTGGCACGTTCTCTGTCCTAGGTGACGGGACGAGGTGAACCGGTGGCGACGTTCGAGGTCGACTGGTTCTTCACCGACGTCGACGCGCGGGGCTGGCTGCACATCCTGACCATCCCGGTCTTCACCGGCGTGATCGGCTGGTTGATCAACTGGTCCGGGCTCTGGATGCTGTTCGCCCCGGAGCGGTTCCACGGCATCCACCTTCCCGGGGTCAAGGCACTGGCCCGAGTGCTGCCCCGCAAGGTGCAGGAGATCCCGGGGCTGCTCGAGGGTGGCCTCGGGTGGCAGGGCATCGTCCCCGCCCGGGCGGCCAAGATGGGCAGCATCGCGGTCGACAAGGTGATCGCCAAGGTCGGTACGCCGAAGGACTTCTACCAGCAGCTCGAGCCGGAGAAGATCGCCGAGCACATCGTCACCGTCTTCGAGCCCGACCTGCCCCAGCTGATCGACGACATCATGCGGCGCGAGCACCCGCGTCTCTGGCGCGACCTCCCCTCCTGGGGCAGACAGGCGGTGGTGACCCGGGTGGAGGCCCAGCTGCCGAGGGTGGTCCGCAACATCACCGACGAGATCGGCGAGCACATCGACCAGCTCCTCGACCCGAAGATCATGGTGATCGAGCACTTCCGGCAGAACCCCGGCCTGGTGGTCTCGATCTTCCGCGAGGTCGGCCGGCGCGAGCTGCGGCTGATGGTGACCTTCGGGTTCGTCTTCGGCTTCCTGCTCGGCATCCCGGTCGCGGTCGTCGACCACTGGTTCGGCCAGTGGTGGCTGCTGCCGGTGCTGGGCATCGTGGTCGGCTGGCTGACCAACAAGCTCGGCATGTGGCTGATCTTCGAGCCGCTCGAGCCCCGCCGGATCCTCGGGATCAAGGTGCACGGGCTGTTCCTGCGCCGCCAGGACGAGGCAGCCGAGGTGTACGCGCGGAACATCGCCGAGGAGGTCATCACCCTCGAGCGGATCGGCGACTTCCTCATGAACGGGCCGAGCGGAGACCGGACCCGGCAGCTGCTCGCCCGGGCACTGCGACCGGCCATCGACGACGCCGCCGGGCCACTGCTCCCCGTCGTCCGAGTGGCGGTCGGCAGCGGTCAGTTCGACCGGATCCGCGAGGGCATCGCCGTCGAGGCGGTCGGCCGCACCGACCTGGCCTTCCGCGACCCGGAGTTCGGTCGACAGCAGGGCGACCGGCTGCGGATCCTGTTCGCCAGACGCACCAAGGAGCTGCCGCCGGCAGACTTCGTCGAGATGATGCGCTCGGCGTTCCGGGAAGATGAGTGGATGCTGTATGCGCACGGTGCGGTGATGGGCTTCGCGGGTGGCGTGCTCCACCTCCTGCTGTTCGGGGTGGGTGGGTCGTGACCGACCGGAGCTCCGAGTTGAGCCGCTGGGTCCGGACGACCGACGAGCTTCCGGGCCTCGCGCGGATCGTCGCGGCCACGACCGTGCGGACGGTGGCGTGGACCGCCGGCTCGTACGTCCGCTCCGGGCGGCTGCTCGCCCGTGCCCTCACCGATCGCCATGCCGCGGAGCAGCTGCTGCACGAGATCGCCTACGACGTCGCCGTGGCGACCCGCACCGTCTCCGACGTCGCTCGCGCCGTGGCCGACGGCGTCCCGGTCTCACGCGCGCTGCTCGACGGCGGCGCGGCGCTGGCCCAGGTCATCCCCGACCCGGTCGAGGTGGTGGCGCCGGAGCACGAGCCGTCGCTGCGCGAACGCGGCGAGGAGCTGCTCGAACGCTCCCGTGACGTCTGGAGCGACGAGGAGCCGCACCCGGCGTACGTCCGGATCCTCGACGACCTCGCCCCCGACGAGGCGCGGATCCTGGTGCTGATGCTGCGGGCCGGCCCGCAGCCGGCGGTCGACGTGCGCACCGGCGGGCGGATGGGGAGGGTCAGCTCGCGCCTGGTCGCCTCGGGGCTGACCATGATCGGCGCCGGGGCCGGGGTGCGGTACGCCGACGAGGTGCCGGCGTACCTCAACAACCTGTTCCGGCTGGGCCTGGTCTGGTTCTCCAGCGAGCAGGTCGAGGACCCGATGGACTACCAGGTGCTCGAGGCGCAGCCGGACGTGCTGGAGGCCATGCACTCGGTGCGGTTCCCCAAGCTGGTGCGCCGGTCGATCCACCTCACGCCGTTCGGAGTCAACTTCTGCCGGATCTGTCTGGTCGACCCCGCGGAGGTCGTCGACCTGCCCGAGCACGGTGCGCCGGAGGACTGAGCGCGCGGCCGGCCGCTTGCCATCTGGCTTTACATTCCTTAGGGTCTTGTAAAGCACTTTACAGAGATGGGTGATCTGTAAAGCGGGAGGAGTGGCAACCATGGACACCATCGCCAACAGCACCGTCCCGGTGGGCTCGACCGAGACGTGGCGGGACCCGAAGCGCCACCTGTGGCTGATCGGCCTGGTGGTGCCGAGCCTGTTCTTCATCGGCTACGCCGGATGGCTGGCCACTGGCTGGCCGGGGCTGTTCTGGATCGGCCCGGTGGTGATCCTCGTGGTCGTGCCGGCGATCGACCTGTTCGCGGGGCTCGACCGCTCCAACCCGCCCGACGACGTGATCGAGGCGCTGGAGCAGGACCGCTACTACCGGTGGATCACCTACCTCTTCCTGCCGATCCAGTACGTCGGCTTCGCAGCCGCGATGTACCTCGTCGCCCGCGGCGACCCGCTGGGCATCAACGGCGAGCTCCCGCTGTGGGCCAAGGTCGGCCTGGCCGTCTCGATCGGCTGCATCGGTGGCATCGGCATCAACACCGCGCACGAGCTCGGCCACAAGAAGGAGAGCCACGAGCGCTGGCTGTCCAAGATCGCGTTGGCCCAGAGCTTCTACGGCCACTTCTACATCGAGCACAACCGCGGCCACCACGTCCGCGTCGCGACGCCCGAGGACCCGGCCAGCAGCCGGGTGGGCGAGAGCTTCTACGAGTTCTGGCCGCGCACCGTCCTCGGCTCGCTCAAGAGCGCCTGGCGGCTGGAGAAGCGCCGCTTCGCGCGCAAGAAGAAGCACCCGTTCCGGATCGGGAACGACGTCCTCAACGCCTGGCTGATGTCACTGGTCCTCTGGGGCGCGCTCGTCGCGTGGCTGGGCGTCGGCCTGCTGCCCTACCTCGTCATCCAGGCCGTCGTCGGCTTCTCGCTGCTCGAGGTCGTCAACTACATGGAGCACTACGGCATGCTCCGCCAGAAGGTCGGTGTCGGTGAGCGCCAGCGCTACGAGCGGGTCGACCCCACCCACTCGTGGAACTCCAACAACATCGCCACCAACGTGCTGCTCTACCACCTCCAGCGGCACAGCGACCATCACGCCAACCCGACCCGGCGCTACCAGTCCCTCCGCGACTACGAGCAGTCACCGGTCCTGCCCACCGGGTACGCCGGGATGATCGTGCTCGCGATCGTGCCCGCGATCTGGCGCCGGGTGATGGACCCTCGCGTGTCGGCCCACTTCCACGGCGACCTGTCGATCGCGAACCTCTCACCGCGCAAGCGGGACCGGATCCTGGCGGCGTACCCGCCACCGGCGCACGAGCAGCCCGGCGCGACCGACGAGCTGACCGCGGCCCGGGCGGCAGGGCTCGAGGTGCTCGCGGCGCAGTGCCCGGGGTGCGGCTACACCTACGACGTGGTCACCGGCGACGAGCGCGAGGGCTTCGCGGCCGGCACGCCGTGGGCGGACATCCCGGACGGCTGGTGCTGCCCCGACTGCGGCGTTCGCGACAAGGTCGACTTCCGCCCGCTCGACCGGTCGCTCACCGCCGGGACGTGACCGGACCTAACCTCGTGTCCGTGACGACGCCTCCGGTGGTGACGATCCGCGAGCGCGTCATCGACGCGGCGATCACCCTCACCACCGAGCACGGCTGGGCCCAGGTCACCATGGCCCGGCTGGCCGAGGAGGTCGGCGTCAGCCGGCAGACCGTCTACAACGAGATCGGCAGCAAGCCGCGGCTGGCCGAGGCGATGATCCTGCACGAGCTCGAGCGGTTCCTCGGGCTGGTCACCCTCGCCTTCGACGCGCACCCGACCGACCTGGTCGCCGCCATCCGCGACGCGTCCCGAGCCGTGCTGGAGGCCTCGAAGGACAACCCGCTCCTGCACGCGATCGTCTCCGCCACCCACGGAGCTGACACCGAGCTGCTTCCCCTGCTGACCACCCACGCCGGCGCTCTGCTGTCGACCGCCAAGGGCGTGGTGGTCGAGCGCGTGGCGCCGTACGCCGTCGACCTGACCCCCGCCGAGCTCGAGGCCGCGATCGACGCGGTCGTCCGAGTCGTGCTCAGCCACGTCATGCAGCCCTCGGCCGCACCCGAGCGCACCGCGGACGACATCGCCTGGATCGCGGCGCGGGTGCTGCGTCCGTGACCGCTGGTCACCTGACAGGACACCGGCATCGTCAAGCTCAGGGGACCGCCCACGAGGTGCGGATCATCGGTGGGCGACCTTCGGTCAGGACCACGTCACCGCGGTGAGCCGCCGCCACTCCTCGGGCGGGTGGGTCCGGTTCCAGAGCCGGAGGAACAGCTCGACCGCACCCCCGGTGAGCTCCCAGTCGGGGTCGTCGGGGGGCTCTTCTTCCGCCGTACGCCGGGTGGTGACCGCGGGCCGCGGCCCCATCGACACCTCCCACCAGTCCGTCAGGTCGTCGGGGCGCACGACGAGCAGGGCCTCGTCGTCGCAGCGCAGCCGCGACCGCGGCCTGGTCAGGAAGCCGCCGAGCAGCTCGTCGATGCCGTCGCCCGCCAGCTCGGCGTCGAGCCAGACCTCGTCAGCCTCGGGCGCCCGGCCCAGCGACGCGCCCAGCGCGTCGACCGCGTGCATGCTGGTCTCGTGGCACTGCCGCCGGGCCCAGAACCTGCGGGCGGGCGGCGCGTCGTTGAGGAAGACGAACGTCGACAGGTCCTCGGGGGCGGCGGTGATCGCCCTGGCCAGCTCGGCCGCGCCGTCCGCCAGCCAGCCCAGCGGGTCGGCGGCGGCCATCCCGGCGTCCTCGTAGGCCGACACCTCGGCGTCGGAGGGCCGCTCGCCGCGTACCAGCGCACCGGCCCAGCGGTGCACCATCCCCTGGTGCGCGACCAGGTCCAGCACGGTCCAGTCGGGGCAGGTGGGTACCGCAGTGTCGAGGCCGGCCCGTCCGGCGTGCACCACGAGCGCAGTTGCGGCTTCGTGGAGCCCGTCGAGATGACGGGTGAGGTCCAGCTGGGTCGGCACCGGGCGAGTCTGACCCCGGCGCCCGGCCACGAGCGAACGATTTCTGAATAGGTTGGAGAAATGGCGGCGAACCTCCCCTTCGGCATCGACTTCGGTGGCACCGGCATCAAGGGCGCGCCCGTCGACCTCGAAGTGGGCGAGTTCGCGGCCGAACGGGAGCGGATCAGGACACCGTCGCCGTCGACGCCGGAGGCGGTGACCGAGATCTTCGTCGAGCTGTTGGGCCGGTTCCCCGACTCCAGGGGCCCGGTGGGCGTGACCGTCCCGGGCGTCGTACGCCACGGCGTGGTGCACTCCGCGGCCAACATCGACGAGGCGTGGATCGGCACCGACATCGACAAGGTGTTCACCGACGCCACCGGCCGCGACGTGCACGTGGTCAACGACGCGGACGCCGCCGGCCTGGCCGAGGCGCGGTACGGCGCCGCCAAGGGTCGCTCCGGTCTGGTCATCGTGACCACGCTCGGGACCGGCATCGGCTCCGCGCTCGTCTACAACGGCGTCCTGGTCCCCAACTCCGAGCTCGGCCACCTCGAGATCGACGGCCACGACGCGGAGTCCCGCGCGGCCAACAGCGCCCGGGAGCGGGACGAGCTGACGATGAAGCACTGGGCGAAGCGGCTGACGAAGTACTACCGGGCGCTCGAGATGCTCTTCTCCCCCGATCTGCTCGTCGTCGGCGGCGGGATCAGCAAGCAGTCCGACGAGTTCCTGCCGCTGATCAAGATCGAGACAGAGATCGTGCCGGCCACGCTCCGCAACCAGGCGGGAGTCGTCGGAGCGGCGCTCTACGCCACCGAGGACCGCGAGTAGCCCCAGCCCCGGCGGGTGGGCCCGTCGTCCCCGGCGAACGACCCGCCTCACGACGGCGGTCGGGGCGGTAGGCAACAATGGTTCCACGGGGCTCCCTCGGGGGATGTTCCGAGTCATGGGGACTCAGGGGGTGCTGGGGGGTATGTCCGAGGTGGGGGGCACGCGCCCGCGCTTGCGGGACGCGGTGGTTCTGGCCGTGCTCGCGGCCGTGATCATCGGCGGCGTGGTCCACTACGGACGCGGCCTGGGCCGCGACGAGCCGGTGGCCGGCGGCCATCGGAGCCCGTCCGCCGGCGCCTCGCCGAGCAGCGGAGCGACGGCCGAGCTCGACAGCGCGCCGCCGACCGACCCGGGCGCCCAGCCGGCTGCGACCGGTGGCACGTGCTGGGACGGCCGCGAGGCCTCCTCGCTCAGGCTCTGCGGGCTGCCCGCCGGGGCGCGCGGGCTGGCGTGGGTGTTCCCGTCGTTCGCCCGCGACCGGCTGCAGTGCCACAAGGCCCGCCCGAACGCGGACAGCTACCCCGTCGTCGACTCCTACGAGTGTTTCCAGCGCGCCCTCGGCCAGCCGGTCACGGTGACCTACGACCAGGTGAAGGACCCCGAGGAGGTGGAGCGGTGGCTGCTGGCCCGGCTCGGCCAGAACCACCGCAGGGAGATCCCCGGCGCCCACGGCGGCCGCTGCATCTTCAAGGACGGCGCGAGCCTGCCGGCCAGGATCACGGCGATGTACGAGCGGTTCCCCTACGTGGTCTCGGTCTACGCCGCCAGCCCGCAGGCCGCCAGCCGGGCATGGAAGATGATCGTGCAGCAGCGCCCCACACAGGCGATCCGGGGCGTGAGCAACACCTGACGGGCTCCGCCCGAAACGAACCGAACCAGCGCAGTTGCGCCGAAGCTGGTCCGCAGGCTCAGCGGGCTCCGCGGATCGCCTCGGCCACCGCCTTGGGCACCTCGGCGTTGAAGACCGTCGGGATGATGAAGTTCGGGTTCAGCTCCTCGTCCCGTACGACGTGCGCGATCGCGTCGGCGGCACGCAGCAGCATGTCGATGGTGATGTCGCGGGCCCGGGCGTCCAGCAGCCCCCGGAAGACCCCCGGGAAGGCGAGCACGTTGTTGATCTGGTTCGGGTAGTCGGAGCGGCCCGAGGCGACCACCGCGGCGTACTTCTCGGCCTCGGCGGGGTCCACCTCCGGATCCGGGTTGGCCAGCGCGAACACGACCGGCTGGTCGGCCATACCGGCGATCCACTCCGGCTCGAGGATGTTGGGGGCGCTCACCCCGATGAAGACGTCGGCACCCACCAGGCACTCCTTCAGCGCGCCGTGGACGTGGCGCGGGTTGGTCGCCGAGGCGAGCTCGGAGTGCGCCGCGGACAGCCCGTCGTCGCCGGAGCACAGCGCGCCCTCGCGGTCGACCACGACCACGTCCGTGACGCCGGCCGCGATGAGCAGCGTCACGATCGCCGTACCGGCCGCACCGGCGCCCGACACCACGATCCGGCACGACGTCATCTCCTTCTCGACCACCCGGAGCGCGTTGGTGAGCGCCGCCAGCACGACGATCGCGGTGCCGTGCTGGTCGTCGTGGAAGACCGGGATGTCCAGGCTCTCGCGGAGCCGCCGTTCGATCTCGAAACAGCGCGGTGCGGCGATGTCCTCGAGGTTGATGCCGCCGAACCCGGGCGCGATCATCTCGACCGCCCGCACGATCTCGTCGGTGTCCTGGCTGGCCAGGCAGATCGGCCAGGCGTCGATGTTGGCGAACCGCTTGAACAGCGCGGCCTTGCCCTCCATCACCGGCAGCGCGGCGCCCGGCCCGATGTTGCCGAGCCCGAGCACCGCCGAGCCGTCCGTCACCACGGCGACGCTGTTGCCCTTGATCGTCAGCCGGGACACGTCCTCCGGGTTCTCGTAGAGCGCCATGCTGACCCGGCCGACCCCCGGGGTGTAGGCCATCGAGAGGTCGTCGCGGTTCTTCAGCGGGACCTTGGAGTGCACCTCGATCTTGCCGCCGATGTGGAGCAGGAAGGTCCGGTCGCTGACCTTGTAGACCTCCACCCCGTCGATGGCGTCGACCGCCTCCTCGAGCTCGTGGGAGTGGTCGGCGTCGCTGGCCGAGCAGGTGACGTCGAGCACCAGCCGCTCGCGCGTCGAGTCGACGACGTCGATCGCAGTGACGACGCCACCGGCGGACGTGATCGCGGTGGCCACCGCCCCGACGATCCCGTGGTCCGGCGCGGTGTGCAGACGCATCGTGATCGAGTAGGACGAAGTGGTGACGGACACGACCAAAGCCTCACGCGCCGGTTGGCTGGGGGCAAGCCACCGCCGTCAGGAGTCTGCTACACCTGCCGCTCCTCGGCGCCGAGGTGCTCCAGCAGCCGCTGCGAGAAGCGGTCCCCCATGGTCTCGATGACCTTGCCCATCGTGGCCCGAACGGCCCGGCCCGACGCCTTCGGAAGAGGCAGGTCCAGGGTGATCTCGAGCTGCGTGACCAGCTCGGTGCCGCCCTCGGTGGGCGAGAGTGCGTACCACCCCTCGACCCCGGCCCTCTCGGTCTGGCCCGCAGGCGGGTCGTGGCGGAACTCGATGCGGTCCGGCTCGGTGAGGACCATCCGCTCGGTGAACGCCGGGGCAACCTTCAGGCCGAGCACGTTCAGCCCCGTCATCTCCCAGAGCCAGTGGTCACCGTCGGCGGTGATGTTCCTGAGGAACGGCGTGAGCCTCGCCATCAGCACCGGGTCGACCAGGGCGTCCCAGATGGCCTGCCGGTCGGCGAGGACCACTGCCTCGGCGCGCGTGCTCGCGGAGAACGACGTCATGCCACGCCGGTACCCGTCGAGTCGGGGTCAGCCCGTTCGGTGGTGATGGTGGTGGTGATGGTGGTGGTGACCGTGGTGGTGATGCTTCCGCTTGTGCTTGTGCTTCAGCTTCCAGCTGTACGTAGCGGGCGTCGGGTCCATGTTCCCGACCCCGTCACGCGCCGTGACCGTGATCTTGTGCTTGCCGTAACGCTTGACCTTGACCTTGAACGGCGAGCTGCACGGCTCGGCCTTCTTCTTGTCCACCTTGCAGGTGAACGTGACGGCCTCGGTCGCGACGAAGCTGAACTTCACCTTGTGCTTGTGCGTCTTCTGCTTGGGTACGTGCACGAACGCGACGTTCGGCGGGATCGTGTCGTACTCGTCAGCTCCGATGTCCGTCGCCGCACCCAACCGCCGGAGATCGCCGTCGAGGTCTGCGGTCCCGACGCTGACGTCGGTGGTGCCCTTGTCGACGGTCGGCGAGGTCTGCGCCTGGTGGTAGAGCGTGGTGTCGAGGAAGATCGGCAGCGCCGTCTGGTTGGTGCTGACCGAGCCGACGTCGCTGACGTTGCCGCCGCCGAGCTCCTCGATCTTGTCGAAGTTCGAGTAGCTCAGGATGACGTCGCTCTCGCTGTTGATGCCGGTCTCGCCCGAGCCGATGTCCGCGAGGGCGCCAGAGGCGATGACGTTGCGTGCGCTGACGTCGAGGTTGGTGTCGTTGCCCGTGGAGTTGGCCCGGATGCCGTAGGAGCCCGTGCCCGTGGCGACAGCCGTGACGTTGCGCAGCGTGAGGGTGCCGGTCCCACCGCCCCACGAGTCCTCGAGCGCGACGCCTCCCGCGGCGGTGCTGACGCAGAGCAGGTCCCGCACCAGTCCGCTGTAGCCGATGGCGCACGCATCCGCGGCCGACGAGTGCACCTCGAGGCGCTGGACGAGGATGCCGGTCGCGAACACCTGCACACCGAAGGCGCCGCCGTTCTGGTTGATGGTCAGGTCCGCGGCCCTCGCCGCCGACCCGAGCAGGGCCAGGGCCGGGCTCGCCGAGCTGTTGATCACCGGCCTCGGCTGACCGGCCGTGCCGTGGACGTTCACGCCGGACTGGCTGTTCGCGAGGGCCGCGCCCAGGTTGTAGGTGCCCGCGGCGATGATGACCTCGGTGCCGGACGTGGCCTGGTTGACCGCGGTGACGATGTCGCAGGGCGCCACGCTGGTGCACGCCGTACCGGACCCCGTGGTCGAGGCGTAGCGCTGACCCGCGGCCTGCGCCGGGGCCGCCAGGCCGCCCTGGACCGCGAGCACGCCGAGCGCGACTGCCCCGGCCGCGGCGAGGTGGCGACGTCTCTTCACGATTCGGAAGGGTAGACGGTTCGGGGCGCTCTCAACCCCGCATCGTCCCAGTTGCCCTGACCGGCTGCTGGTAGCCGGCCGGGTTGTGGTGGCCGTCCAGGATCACCCTGACCCGGCGGTCCCCGAGGTCGAGCACCACTTCGTCGTCCTCGATGGTCTCCACCTCGCCACACACGACGAACCGGAGGCCGTCGACCTGGTCTAGAACGGATCCGGGCGGGCACCGTTCGAGGTCCTCGGTCGCGACCAGCACCATCTCCTGACGCAGCCGCGATCCGAACCGCACCAGCAGGAGCACCAGGATGAGCAGGAAGACGTCCGCGACCACCGTGATGACCAGGCCGAGGTTGCTCGTGGCCTCGCCCTCGACCCGCCACACCGTCGACGAGCCGGGCAGCGCGCGGACCGTGACCTGCTGGCTGGCCACCGCGTCGTCGTAGGCCGCCTGGTCGAGCCGCACCTCTCCGGAGATCCCCGGCTGGTCGTCGCTCGCCTTCAGGTCGAAGGAGACGAACAGGTTGCCGCCGCGCTTCTCGTGGTCGGTCAGGGAGGCGGCGTGGTCGACACCGTCCTGGTCGAGCCGGTGGTCCTGCCAGACGCTGTGCACGAACGGCAGGTTGATCATGACCACGGCCAGCGCGACGAGCAGACCGTTCCTGAGCCGTCTCGAGGGCTGACTCCCCCCAGGCCCCACGTCGGTCATGCGCCCGAGTCTCGCATCCGGATCCTGAGGCCTCCGCGGCCGTGTGATGACGGACGTCACGCCTCGCGGCATGGGCTGCGCGTCCCGGATGCGCGACTATGGAGGGGTGAGTGAGACCGGCCCGGTCCGCCGGCCGCGGCACCTGATGGACCCGGACAACCCGGTGCGGACGGTCAACGACCACTCGCTGACCAAGGTGCAGCGCTGGGTGCTGTCCGTGCTCGCGGTGACCACGATCCTGCACCTGTCGGCGGGGCTGGTGATCGGAGCCTTCTTCCTCGACGAGAGCGCTACTGGGTCGCGGTTCGGCCTGTGCGTCATCGGCGGGCTGTTCGGCGTGGTGGCCGCGGCGGTGGGCCGGCTGATCCACCAGAAGCCGGTGGCGTCGTGGTGGCTCGCGGTGGGGTTCCTGCCGGGCGCGGTCGGCATCCTGCTTCTCGTCGCACGCTGACCCGGGTCTACCCCACCACCTCGGTCGAGCCGTCGGCCCAGACGACCAGGCCGGTGCGGCGAGCACGGGTGCGGAGCCAGCGGGCGGCGTCGCGGCCCAGGGCGAAGGCGGCGGTGGCGTCGAGGTCGGCCCACACCAGGTCGTCGTGGACGACGGTGACCGAGGCCGCGACATCGGGGCCGTCGGGTACGGCGCCCGTGCGGGCGTCCACCACGTGGCCGCCCCGGTGCGCGAGGCCGGAGGTGGCGACCGCGCCGTTGCGGACCGGTACGACGGCCAGCACCCTGGTCGGGTCGTGCGGGTCCTCGATGCCGATCCGCCAGTCCGGCGACCCGGAGCCGGCCACGTGGCACACCATGTCGCCGCCTGCGCTGAGGCAGACGTCTGTCTCGGGCAGCGCCCGCAGCGGCCGGGCCGCCCGCTCGACGGCCCACCCCTTGACCACGCCGCTCGGGTCGAGGACCCCGCCCCGGCGTACGTCGAAGGCGCCGTGCGACTGCAGACGGGCCAGCTCACCGAGCGCGAGCACCTCGGCCACCTCGGACGGGCAGTCGTCGAGGGTGAGCTCGCCGCGGCCCAGCCGGGAGACGAACGAGTCCTGTCGGTAGGTGCTGAACACCCGGTCCACGTCGCGCAGCGCGGCCACCGCCTCGGCCCACGCCCCGAGCGCCTCGGCGTCGTCGGTGTGCCGGCCGCGCAGCGCCAGGCTGATGGGCATCCCCATCACCTGCTCGACGTAGCGGACCGGCCGCACCGCGGTGGTCATGCCGACACCGCGTCCAGGGCGGACTGCAGGGACTGGAGGTACCCCTCGCTGGTCACCGTCGCGCCGCTGACCATGTCGACGTCGGCGCTCTGCGCGTCCAGGGTCTCCTGGACGAGGCGGGGCAGGGCGTAGGAGTTGATCCGCTGGTCCTCGCCGTTGCCGCTCGGGTACTCCACGACCTCGACGTCCGTGATCTTCCCCGAGGCGTCGGTGGTGATCTGCACCTGCACCGGTCCCCACCGGGTCTGGGCGGTCTTCCCGGTCGTGGTGGTGCCACCGTCGGTGCCACCCGACCCTCCTCCGGCACCGCTGCCGGAGGAGGTGGTGGTGCCGGTCGTGGACAGGCTGGCACCCACCGGCGCCTGCGCCGTGGCGGCCGGTCCGGACGTCGAGGTGTGGTAGCCGAACAGCAGGACGACGGCCGAGACGGTGCTGAGCAGCCAGAGGACGATGCGCTTCACCGGCGGGTCACCACTTGAAGCTCTCGACGTGGAGCTGCTCGGGCGGGACGCCGGCAGCCAGGGCGGTACGACGCACGTGCTCGGTCCACTCCTCGGGCCCGCAGACGTAGACGTCGCGGTGGGCGAGGTCCGGCACGTGGTCCAGCAGGACGCCCGGGTCGTTGGCCGGCTCGGAGCGTCGCCCGGGCAGGTCGACGACGCGCAGCCCGCGCTCGGCGGCGAGGACGGCGAGCTCGCCGCGCGAACAGCGGCCGGTCGGCGTACCGGTGGACCAGCACGGCCTCGCCCGGCGCGTAGTCCAGCCCCTCGGCCAGCGCACGCAACGGGGTCATGCCCACGCCGGCGCCGATGAGCGCCACGGGTCGCAGGGTGCGGGCTCGAGCGCTGAGCCGGCCGAACGGGCCCTCGACGAGCACCCGCGTCCCCGGCCGGAGCCGGGCGATCTCACGGCTGCCGTCACCCAGGTCCTTCACCGTGATCCGCAGGCTGCGGCCGTCGGGAGCGGCGGAGAGCGAGTACGGGTGCGCGCGCGACCAGCCGCGGCCGGCGAGGAACCGCCACGAGAAGAACTGCCCGGCCTCGACCTCCAGGGCGTGCAGGTCGCGGCCGGTGACGTACACCGACCAGACGTCGCCCGCCTCTGGCACCACCGAGGTGACCCGGAGGTCGTGCCGGAGCGTGCGGTACGCCGGCAGGCCGAGCCGCCAGACGATGATCGCGGCCGCGGCCGCCGCCCAGGCCGTCCACCAGAAGACGGTCCGGCCGGTCGAGCCGACGAACTGCTCGCCGGTCCACAGCTGGTGCGGCAGTGCGAGGCCGACCCCGAGGTAGGCGTAGAGGTGCAGCAGGTGCCAGGACTCGTAGCGCAGCTTCCGGCGGGCCGCCTTGATGCTGGTGACCACGACCATGACCAGACAGGCCGCGCCCGCCACTGCGAGGAGCATGCCCGGGTAGTCGACCGTGAGGTCCCACAGCCGGCCCGGGCTGGCGACGAGGTCGCCGCCCGCGTACCCGATGGTGACGAGGACGACGTGGGCGAGCATCAGGTTGAAGCTGGTGAAGCCGACCAGCCGGTGCCTGCGGGCGAGGTCGTCCTGGCCGAAGGCGCGCTCGAGCACCGGGATCCGGGCCATGAGCAGCACCTGGGCCAGCAGGAGCACGCTGGCCGACAGGCCGGCGAGCTGGCCCAGCGCCAGGACGGCGCCGCCGTCCGCGACCGGCGCGCGCAGGCCGCCGTCGGCCACCCACCAGTAGGTGACGAGGAGCAGCCCCAGCCAGAGCGTCGCCCCGGCTGCCAGCCGCACCCCGCGGTCGACGGCGGCCCGGCTGGGGCGCGTCGAGATGGCCGCGGTGGCGCTGGTCTCGAGGGTGGTCATGTGTCGGAGCTGTCCGTTCCGTCGTCGTCCTGCTGCCCATCGTCCTGCCCCGGCATGTCCGGAACCTGACCGCCGTCGGGTGGCTGGCCCGTCATCGGCCCGCCGCCGGGGCCACCCTGGGGGCCGCGCCCGTCCCCGTCGACGCCGGTCGGTACCCCCTGCCGCCGGCCCGGCCCGTCGTCGGTGCCGGCGGTGGCCCGCCCGACGGCGAAGCCGCCCACGAGACCAGCCAGCAGCACCGCCACCGCACCGCCTGCGACTCCGGCCCTGGCCCTCGTCAACCAGGTCGGGCGGCTCGGCGGCGCGGCGGCAGCGGTCCCGGTCGCCACCGGAGCGGCCTCGGCCTCGTGGATCTCGCTCGCGTCCGCGGTCGTCTCGCCCGCCGGCTCCCAGCGGTTGCCGCTGGGCGGCTGGTCGTCGCTCTCGGTCATGCTCCGAGGTTGCCGGACGCACCTGAACAGCCCCACGGGGCTGGCTGTCAGTCTCCTGTGAGTCCGGGTGTCAGGATCAGTCATGCCATCTGGTCATTACGTTGACTAGAGTGCTGCCATGGCCCACCCGCACGACCGCGAGATCGTGCGCCTCGCGGTGCCGGCGTTCCTGGCCCTCGTGGCCGAGCCGCTCTTCCTGCTCGCCGACGCGGCGATCGTGGGCCATCTCGGCACCCCCCAGCTGGCCGGCCAGGGCATCGCGGCGGTGGTGCTGCAGACCGCGGTCGGGCTGTGCATCTTCCTGGCCTACGGCACCACGGCCAGCGTGGCCCGACACCTCGGGGCCGGCGACGAGAAGGGCGCCCTGGCGCAGGGCGTGGACGGCATCTGGCTGGCGGTGCTCATCGGTGTGGTGGTGACGGTGCTCGGCGTCGCGCTGACCGGCCCCCTGGTCGGGGCGTTCGGGACGGGCCCCTCGGTGGAGGGCTACGCGACGACGTACCTGCGGATCGCCTGGCTGGGCACCACGCCGATCCTGGTGATGCTGGCCGCCACCGGTGTCCTGCGCGGGCTGCAGGACACCCGGACGCCGCTCGTCGTGGCCGTGGCGGGAAACGGCGTCAACGTCGGGCTGAACCTCGTGCTTGTCTACGGCATCGGCTCCTTCGACGGACTGGGCATCGCCGGCTCGGCGATCGGCACCGTGGTCGCCCAGCTGCTCAGCGCGGCGGCGCTGCTGACGGTCGTGGTGCGGGGGGCGCAGCGCTCGGGCGCCTCGCTCGTGCCGGACCGGCCCGGGATCCGGGCGGCCGCCCGGGCCGGCGTCGCGCTGGTGGTGCGGACGATCACGCTCCGTGCGGCTCTCCTGCTGACGACGTACGCCGTCACCGTGGGCGCCTCCGGACCGGACCGCGCGGTCTCGCTGGCCACGCACCAGGTGGCGATCACGCTGTGGGGCTTCCTCGCGTTCGTCCTCGACGCGATAGCGATCGCGGCGCAGGCGATCACCGGGCGCTACCTCGGCGCCGGCGACGTGGCGGGCACCCGGGCCGTCACCCGGCGGATGGTCCAGTGGGGCGTCTACGCGGGGGTGGTGTGCGGAGTACTCCTGGCCGCGGCCGCGCCGTTCCTGGGGCAGCTGTTCAGCCGCGACCCCGAGGTGCACGACCTGCTGGTGCCGGTGCTCCTCATCGCAGCGCTCGGGCAGCCGATCGCCGGGGTCGTCTTCGTGCTGGACGGCGTGCTCATCGGCGCGGGCGACGGACGCTACCTCGCCTGGGCCGGGCTGGTCGTGCTCGCCGTCTACACGCCCGCCGCCATCGCCGCGGCGTACCTCACCGGCGGCCTGGTCGCGGTCTGGGTCGCCTTCACGGTGGTCTTCATGGGAGCGCGGTACGTCGTGCTGACCCGTCGGGCCCGGGGTGATGCCTGGCTGGTGACCGGGGCGTCCAGGACCCCGGCACCGACGCGACAGCGGAGCCCGTCCCCGGAGTGACGAGGGCTCATGGCGGCAGATCCTTGGATCGTTCCAACCGGGCCCGCACCATGGGGACATGACCACGATCAAGCGACTCGTCCGCCGCTTCGACGCCTACACGCTCGAGGTGTTCAACCCGCGACACGCACGCCGTACGCGCTGACCCGTCAGACTGACGCCCGTGGTGGCGTCGGTCGCAGTCCTCTCCGACATCCACGGCGTGCTGCCCGTGCTGGATGCCGTGCTCGCCGAGCCCGACGTGGCCGCTGCGGAGCTGGTCGTCGTCACCGGCGACCACGCCGCGGGGCCGATGCCGGTCGAGGTCCTCGACCGGCTGGTCGGGCTCGGCGAGCGCTGTCTCCTGGTCCGCGGGAACGCCGACCGCGAGCTGGTCGACGTGGCCCGGGGCCTTGACTCGGAGATCGACGTGTCCAACTGGGCCGGCCGGCAGCTCCGGCCCGACCAGGTCGAGCTGCTCGCGGGTCTCCCCCATCCGGTCCGGCTCGAGGTCGACGGCTTCGGCTGGGTCGTGTTCTGCCACGGCACACCGCGTGAGGACGACGAGGTGGTCCTCGTCGACACCCGGCTGTCGCGCTGGGCCGAGGCGTTCGCCGACCTCGACGAGGCCGACCGGATGGTGGTCTGCGGCCACACCCACATGCCGTTCCTGCGGCTCGTCGACCGCCGACTGGTCGTGAACTCCGGCAGCATCGGCATGCCCTACGGCCGCGCCGGCGGTGCCTGGGCGCTGCTGCGCAGCGGCCAGGTCTCGATGCGGCACACCGACATCGACGTGGACGCCGCGGTCGAAGCCGTGGTGGCCGGTTCGTCGTACCCCGAGCGGCAGGCGTGGGCCGACGAGTACGTCCGCTCGGCCAACAGCGACGCCGACGCGGTGGCGGCCTTCGGGCCCAGGGACGGTCGCCGGCCCGCGTGAGGTGGCGGTGACCTTTCAACCGACGACGCCAGTCGGACCGGTTGACCAGCCACCGCCATTCGGGGCGGTCCTCCAGCTCAGCCCCTGACCGCGCCCAATACCTGGCAAGAAGTTGACAGATGCAGGCACCTGGCCCGAGAGCGAGGTGGCCGCCGGCGCAACACCGGAACGACGCAGCCCCAGGTCGAAGACCTGGGGCTGTGGTGCGCGAGGGGGGAGTTGAACCCCCACGTCCTTTCGGACACACGGACCTGAACCGTGCGCGTCTGCCTGTTCCGCCACTCGCGCGTGAAGCGGCCCAAGGTTAGCCCAGCGCGAAGAACACGTCCTAATCAAAAGGGTCCGGCAACGACGGGTGCACCGGATGGCGGTGACCTGTCAACGGTCTCGTCGGATGTGGCGGTTGATCTGGCACCGCCGCCCCGACCGCGCCGCTCCGACACCCCGGGCGGCGGTGGGTCGTCGACCGCGCAGGCCTCGTCGTGGTTGACCTCCCACCGCTGCCCGGTCCGCACTGCGGGCGGTCAAGGAGAACCGAACGGCGTCCGGCGGCGTCCACGAGGGACAACGGGTACCCCGATACAGTCGTGGGCGACCGCCGACCGGTGCCCAACGACACCGTGGCGTGTTCGCATGCCACAAAGCCGAGCGCGGAAGGAGGCGACGTGGGCGGGCTGCAACGGTTCGAGCAGCGCCTGGAGAACCTCATCTCCGGAGCCTTCGCCAAGGCCTTCCGCAGCGCGGTGCAGCCGGTCGAGATCGCCGCCGCCCTGCAGCGGGAGTGCGACAACAACGCCCAGATCCTCAGCCGTGAGCGGCGGATGGTCCCCAACGACTTCCACGTCGAGCTCAGCCAGGTCGACCTCGACCGGCTCGCGCCGTACGACACCGCGCTGGCCGACGAGCTCACGCACCAGGTCCAGGACCACGCGGACGCGCAGGGCTACGTCTTCCCGGGGCCGATCGGCATCGAGTTCGAGAAGGCCGACGACCTCACCACCGGCCGGTTCCGGATCCGGAGCCGGGCGCAGGCACGGGTGCAGAGCAACGCCACCCACACGCAGGTGCGCCGGGCGCGTGCCGTCCTCGAGATCAACCGGACCCGGCACCCCCTGCAGCCGCCGGGGCTCGTGGTCGGGCGCGGCACCGAGGCCGACGTCCGCATCAACGACCCCGGCGTGAGCCGCCGGCACGTCGAGTTCGACGTGCGCACGGACATCCACGGGGGCAAGGACGACCTCAAGATCGAGGTCCGCGACCTCGGCTCCACCAACGGCATGCTCATCGACGGCCACAAGGTCACCAAGGCGGGTGTCCGGGACGGCAGCCAGGTCCGGATCGGCAACACCACGATGACCGTGCGGATCGTCGAGGACGAGGAAGACCCGCTCATGGGTGGAGCCGGTGTCTGAGCTCACCCTCTTCCTGATCAGGATCGCCTTCCTCGCCATCCTGTGGATCTTCGTCCTGTCCGCGATCTCGGTGATCCGCTCCGACATGTTCGGCGCCCGGGTGCCTGAGGCGGCGCGCGGCGCCGAGGCGCGCAAGGAGAAGAAGGGTGCCGCCAAGAAGGCGCCCCCCAAGCGCCGCGGCAGCCCGACCCACGTCGTCGTGACCGAAGGCAGCAACGTCGGCGAGCGGGCCGAGCTCGACCACGCACCGATCCTCATCGGCCGCGGGAACGACGCGGCGATCAGGCTCGACGACGACTACGTCTCGACCCGGCACGCCCGGATCGCGGCGTCCGGCGACCAGTGGTTCGTCGAGGACCTCGGCTCCACCAACGGCACCTACATCGGCACGGTGCGCATCACCCAGCCGACGACGATCACGCTCGGCACCCAGGTCCGCATCGGCAAGACGATCCTCGAGTTGAGGAAGTAGTGGTCACCGCCAGAGGTACGTCGATGGCGTCCCGTGCTCCGGGTGCGTGCATCGCAAGGCGCCGGAGCGAAGACGCTGTAGGCCCATGCCTTTCCGGGGTCCCCGCGGAATCGCGAGCGCAGCGAGCGATTCTGTGGGGTGGATCATCGAGCGACGGCAACGCCGCGAGGTGCGTGCCCGGAGTGCGGGACGCGCGGCGTATCTCTGGCGGTGACCACTAAGTGCGGCTGGACTTCTCAGCGATCTCCGACGTGGGTCGCGTCCGGAAGGACAACCAGGACTCCGGGTACGTCGGCCCGTACCTGGTCGTCGTGTGCGACGGCGTGGGCGGCGCGGCCCGCGGTGACATCGCGTCCAGCACGGCGATCGCGCAGCTGCGCAAGCTCGACGAGACGCCGCCGGCGCCCCAGATCAGCGAGGCCGACCTCCTCGGCCTGGTCCGCAGCGCGCTGCAGCGGGCCCACGACCGGATCGCCGAGCTGGTCGACCAGAACCCGGCCCTCAGCGGGACCAGTACGACGGCCACCCTCGCGCTCTTCGACGGCGACCACCGAGTCGGCATGGGCCACGTGGGCGACTCCCGCGCGTACCTCTTCCGTGACGGCGAGCTCAGCCAGCTCACCCACGACCACACCTTCGTGCAGACCCTCATCGACGAGGGCCGGATCACCGAGGCCGACGCCCGCGTCCACCCGCACAAGAACCTGATCCTGCACGCCATCGACGGCAACCACGAGCTCGAGCCGGACCTGTTCGTCCTCGATCTCCAGCCCGGCGACCGGCTGCTGCTGTGCAGCGACGGCTGCAGCGGCGTCCTCGAGGCCGGCCGGCTGGCGGACATCCTCTCCAGCGGCTCGCCCGACTACGCAGCCGTCGAGCTGGTCCGCGCCAGCCTCGAGGCGGGCAGCTCGGACAACGTCACCTGCCTGGTGGCCGAGGTGGTCGTGGGCAGCCCCGCCGACGTGACGGCCACGCCTCTGCTCGTCGGCGCGGCCGCTGACATGCGCGCGCGCCGGACCCGCGGAGCCAAGACCGGCAACCTGTTCCGGGGTCATCGCAGCGGCGACACCGGTGAGCTGGAGCCGGTCCGGGCCGAGATCCCGGCGGAGGCCGGCGCCGCCATCCTGAGCGACCCGGTCGACCCCGAGACCGCCCGCTACGCGCCGATCGCGCCCAGCCGCTACACCTGGCTGAGCCGGCTGCTGGCCCTCGCCGTGGTCATCGGTGTCCTCTGGGTGATCGGCGCGGCCGCCTGGTCGTGGAGCCAGCGCCAGTACTTCGTCGGCGAGCAGGACGGCACTGTCGTGATCTACCGCGGCCTCGACGCCTCGCTGCCCGGCGTCGACCTGTCCAAGCCCTACGAGACGACCAACGTCACCCTCGACCGGCTCTCCGACTTCGACGCCGAGAGCGTTCGCGAGGGGCTCGACGCGACCAGCCTGGACGACGCCCGCAACAAGGTCGAGAACCTGGCTGAGAAGATGTCCGCCGAGGGAGCGCCCTGATGTCCCAGGCGGGGTTCGTGATGGGTTTCGTGCACCGGCGTCGCCGGGGCGCGGAGCTGTTCCTGCTCGTGATCGCCCTGGCGGTCGGGATCGGTGCGTACGCCGCCGTGGGCATCGGCGTCGAGGGTGAGGTACCGCCCGACATCGTGGGCTACGGCGCCGGCCTCGCTGCGCTCGCGATCGCCTGCCACATCACGGTCCGCATGGTCGCGCCGTACGCCGACCCGATCCTGCTGCCGGTCGTCACTGCGCTCAACGGGCTCGGGCTCGCGGTGATCCACCGGCTCGACCTCGCCTACGCCGACAACCCGCTCAAGCCGCACGGGCTGCCGCACAAGCAGCTGACCTGGATGACCATCGGCGTGCTGCTGTTCATCGCCACGCTGGTCCTGCTCCGCGACCATCGGGTCCTGACCCGGTTCACCTACACCTGCGGGCTCCTGGCCATCGTGCTGCTGCTGATGCCGCTGGTGCCCGGCGTCGGCGCCACCATCAACGGCGCCAGGATCTGGGTCAGCCTCGGCCCGCTCAGCTTCCAGCCCGGCGAGATCGCCAAGGTGCTCCTGGTGATCGCGTTCGCCGGCTACCTCGTCCTCCACCGCGACGCGCTGGCGCTGGCCGGCCGGCGCGTGGCCGGCATCGACCTGCCCCGCGGCCGCGACCTCGGCCCGATCCTCGTGATGTGGCTGATCAGCATGGGCATCCTGGTCTTCCAGCGTGACCTCGGCTCCAGCCTCCTCTTCTTCGGCCTCTTCCTCGTGATGCTGTACGTCGCCACCGAGCGGGCCGGCTGGCTCGTCGTGGGCGGGCTGCTGTTCCTCGGCGGCGCGCTGGTGTCCTACCAGCTCCTGGCGCACGTCCAGAACCGCGTCAACATCTGGCTCGACCCGATGAAGTACTACGACCAGACCCCGGGCAGCGGCCAGCTGGTCGAGTCGCTGTTCGGCATGGCGTGGGGCGGGCTGATCGGCCGCGGCTTCGGAGGCGGCAGCCCCGAGCGGGTGCCGTTCGCGGAGTCGGACTTCATCATCGGCGCGATCGGTGAGGAGCTCGGGCTGACCGGCGTGATCGCGGTGATCCTCTGCTACGGCATCATCGTCGAGCGGGCGCTGCGGGCCGCGCTGATCTGCCGCGACGGCTTCGGCAAGCTGATGGCGACCGGGCTCGCGGCCGTCTTCGCGCTCCAGGTCTTCGTCGTGATCGGCGGCGTGACCCGGCTGATCCCGCTGACCGGCCTCACGACGCCGTTCCTCTCCTACGGCGGCTCGTCACTGGTGGCGAACTGGGTGATGTGCGCGCTGCTGCTCCGCATCTCCGACCAGGCCCGGCGCCCGGTGCCCGACCTGTCCGGCGGCGACGACGACGACACCGCTGACGAACAGGCCACCCAGGTGGTGCGCCTCTGACATGAACAAGCCGATCCGAACCATCTCGATCTTCTGCCTGCTGCTGTTCGTGGCGCTCCTGGTGAACGCCACCTGGCTGCAGTACTGGAAGTCCGACGCCTACAACAACGACCCGCGCAACCGCCGGGTGATCGAGGCGGCCTTCGCCCGCGACCGCGGCGCCATCCTGGTCGGGCAGGAGCCGGTCGCCGAGAGCGAGCAGTCCGACGACAAGTACGACTTCCAGCGCACCTACCCCGAGCCGTTCAAGTACGCCCACGCCACCGGCTACTTCTCCTTCTACGACCAGACCGGTGTCGAGCGCAGCCAGAACGCCGTCCTGTCCGGCGACGACGACCTGCTGTTCGTGAACAAGCTGGTCGACCTGCTGTCCAACAAGTCCGGCAAGGGCGGCAACGTCCAGCTCACCCTCGACCCGGACGCCCAGACCGCGGCCTACGACGCCCTCACCCAGCTGCAGGACAGCACCGGCGCGCCGGTGCAGGCGTCGGTCCTGGCCATCCAGCCGAGCACCGGCCGGATCCTGGCCATGGCCTCGCTGCCGAGCTTCGACCCCAACAAGCTCGCCTCGCACGACTTCGCGCAGGTGAAGAAGGACTACGACGCGCTGCAGGCCGCCCCTTCCGAGCCGCTGCTCAACCGGGGGATCCAGCTGACGCTCCCGCCGGGCTCGACCTTCAAGCTGGTGACCGCATCGGCGGCGATCGAGAGCGGGAAGTACACCGTCGACAGCGAGGTGCCCGGCGGTCCGACGTACCAGCTGCCGCAGACCACCGGCAGCACCGGCGAGATCGACAACGAGGGCCGCGACTGCGGCACCGACAAGATCCCGTTCAGCCAGGCGATGGAGAACTCCTGCAACACCACCTTCGCCCAGCTCGGCGTCGAGCTCGGCGCGGACACGCTGCGCGAGCAGGCCGAGTTGTACGGCTTCAACAAGCACTACCTCGACGACATCGGCCCCCAGGCGATCTCGACGTTCCCCAAGGACGCCAACGAGCCGCAGGCCGGCCAGTCCGCCATCGGCCAGTACGAGGTCCGGGCCACGCCCCTGCAGATGGCGATGGTGGCGGCCGGCATCGCCAACCAGGGGGTGGTCATGAAGCCCTACATCGTCGACTCGATCCAGTCGCCCGAGCTCGAGACCCTCAAGCAGACCGAGCCCGAGGAGCTCGACCGGGCCACGTCGGCCGAGACCGCCGCCCAGGTCACCCAGCTCATGGTCGACACCGTCAACGACGGCACGGCCGCCCCCGGCGCGATCCCCGGCGTCCAGGTGGCCGGCAAGACCGGCACCGCACAGAGCGGCATCCCGTCGGTCCCGCCGTACGCCTGGTTCGTCTCGTTCGCACCCGCCCAGGACCCGGAGGTCGCGGTGGCCGTGGTGATCCAGAAGGCCGACATCAACCGCGGCGAGATCGCGGGCGGCACCTACGGCGGCCCGATCGCCAAGGCCGTGATGGAGGCGGTGATCAAGTGAGCGAGCAGACCCCGGAGCGGTTCGTGGACGACCAGCACCGCTACCGCCTCGACTCGCGCATCGCCACCGGAGGCATGGGCGAGGTGTGGCGGGCCACCGACACCTCGCTGGGTCGCGAGGTGGCGGTCAAGGTGCTCAAGAGCGAGTACGCCGACGACCCGTTGTTCCGCTCGCGCTTCGAGACCGAGGCCCGGCACGCCGCATCGCTGCATCACCCCGGCGTCGCGTCGGTCTACGACGTGGGTGAGTCCGCGCTGCTCGGCGCGGCCGACGGCTCGGCGGTGCCGCGCCCGTTCCTGGTCATGGAGCTCGTCGACGGGCAGCCGCTGTCCGAGCTCCTGCGGGGCGGCCGGCCGCTCGACCCGGCCGTGGTCCGCGACCTGATGGCGCAGACCGCGGACGCACTCGGCGCAGCGCACCGGGCCGGGATCGTGCATCGCGACGTGAAGCCCGCCAACCTCCTCGTCACCCCCGACCGGCGGGTCAAGATCACCGACTTCGGGATCGCCCGCGCCTCCGACGGCCTGGGGCTGACCGGCACCGGCCAGGTGATGGGCACCCCCCAGTACCTCTCCCCCGAGCAGGCCCGCGGCGCCACAGCCACTCCAGCATCCGACGTCTACTCGCTCGGTGTCGTCGGGTTCGAGTGCCTGGTCGGGCATCGTCCCTTCGACGCGGACTCACCGGTGGCCACCGCGCTGGCGCACCTGAACGACCCGGTGCCGGACCTGCCTGGCAGCGTGCCGGCCGACCTCGCGGCCGTCGTGCGCAGGGCGATGGCCAAGGAGCCGGAGCAGAGGTACGCCGACGGCGACGCCTTCGCGGCCGCCCTGCGCGACCCCGCGGGCGCGGCCGAGACGGCCTACGTGCCCCCGGTCGTCCCGGCGACCGCACCGAGCCAGACGACGCAGGTGCTCCCGCCGGTCCCACCGGTGGTCAGCGACCCGGTCACCACTCCGCCCGACGACGACCGGCGTCGCGTGTGGCTGGTGGTGCTGCTGGTCCTGGCCCTGGTGGCCGCGATCGTCCTCGTCGCGGTCCTCGTGGCCCGGGCGAACAACAGCGACGACGAGCCGTCAGCGTCGGACTCCTCGAGCGACACCCCCAGCTCCTCGCCGGCGACCACGGAGAGCACCCCCACCCGGGAGACCAGCTCGGCCCCCGCCGAGGTGCAGATCGACGAGGGTGACTACCTCGGCCGGCCGGTCGACGACGTCGTGGCCGAGCTCCGCGGCAAGGGGCTGAAGGTCAGCGCCGAGCCCGTGGACAACCCCGGCGGCAAGGACGCCGACACGGTCGCCAACGTCAGCCCGACCTCCGGCCTGCACGTGGGGGACACCGTCACCGTCCAGTACTACCGCGAGGCCGCGCCCACCTCGGAGCCGCCGAGCAGCCAGCCCACCTCGACGCCGCCCGACACGTCGACCCCGCCGACCTCAACGACCCCCAGCGCGTCCGGGAACCAGGCCTCGCAGACCGGCTCGGGCACTCCGTCGGTGTCGGCGGCCGGGAGCCCGTCTGCGTCCGGATCGGGAGGATTCCAGTGACAGACACACCCACCGGACCACCCCCACCGCCGTCCGAGCCGCCGGTCCCGCCCACCGTCCCGGCCGGCGTGCCGCCCACGGAGCCGCCCACGGAGACGGCCGCCGGCCGGGTGCTGGTCGGTGGTCGCTACGAGCTCGGCGAGCTGCTCGGCCGGGGCGGCATGGCCGAGGTGCGCAAGGGACACGACAGCCGCCTGGGCCGCGTGGTCGCGATCAAGCGGCTCCGCACCGACCTGGCCAGCGACCCGACGTTCCAGGCCCGGTTCCGCCGCGAGGCGCAGAGCGCGGCCTCGCTCAACCACCCGGCCATCGTCGCCGTCTACGACACCGGCGAGGAGCCGGCCACCGACGGCAGTGAGGCGATGCAGCCCTACATCGTCATGGAGTTCGTGGCCGGACGCACCCTGCGCGACATCCTGCGCGAGGGCCGCAAGATCCTGCCCGAGCGTGCGCTCGAGATCACCAGCGGTGTGCTGTCCGCGCTCGACTACAGCCACCGCGCCGGCATCATCCACCGCGACATCAAACCGGGGAACGTCATGCTCACCCCGAGCGGCGACGTCAAGGTGATGGACTTCGGCATCGCTCGCGCGATGAGCGACTCGCACACCATGACCCAGACCGCGGCCGTCGTCGGGACCGCGCAGTACCTCTCCCCCGAGCAGGCCCGTGGCGAGACCGTCGACTCGCGGTCCGACGTCTACTCGGCCGGCTGCCTGCTCTACGAGCTGCTGACCGGCCGACCGCCGTTCGTCGGGGACAGCCCCGTCGCGGTCGCCTACCAGCACGTGCGCGAGCCCGCGCGGCCGCCGTCCGACCACGACACGGACCTGCCTCCGGCGGTCGACGCGATCGTGATGAAGGCGCTGGCCAAGCGGCTCGAGGACCGCTACCAGTCTGCGGCCGCGATGCGCGCGGACATCGAGCGCTACCTGGCGGGGCGCCCCGTGCAGGCGCCGGTCCCCGTGCCCGCAGCGGTCTCGCCGCCGGTCCCGCCACCGGACGACACCAGCACCGCGGTCCGGCCTCCTGTGCCTCCACCGGACGAGGACGACTACGACCAGGACCGTGGTGGCCCGCGCCCGCTCGTGCTGGTCCTGCTCGGGCTCCTCGTCCTCGCGCTGCTCGCGGGCGGCTGGCTGGCGCTGCGCAGCAACCTGTTCGAGTCCGCACCCGAGCAGGTGCAGGTGCCGAACCTGATCGGCATGACCGAGGACCAGGCCCGCGCCGCCATCGGCGACGCCGGGCTCGCCGTCGACGCGCCGGACTTCCAGCCCGACGAGCAGGCCGCCGCGGGCACGGTCACCGACCAGGACCCCAACCGCGACCAGTACGTCGACCCCGGCACGTCGGTCCACCTGACGATCTCCTCCGGGCTGCCGCAGGTCGAGGTTCCGTTCCTCAAGGGGTCGAACCAGGACGAGGCCCGCAACCGGCTCCGCAACGCCAAGCTGAAGCCGGAGTTCAAGTCCGTGGAGTCCGACGAGCCGCAGGGTCAGGTCCTGGAGACCGCGCCCGAGGGCGGGACCCAGGTCGACCAGAACAGCACCGTGACCGTGACCATCAGCAAGGGGCCGCACCTGGTTCCGAGCGTGGTCGGGCTCAACCGCTCGGACGCGATCCAGCAGATCGTCGACGCCGGCTTCGCCTACGACATCCGCGGCGACGACAAGTCCACCGAGCCTCGTGGCACGGTCACCGACCAGCTGCCGCCGCCCGGTCAGCCGCAGCCGCAGGGCACGACCATCGTGCTTTTCGTGTCGACGTACGAGCCCCCACCACCGCCGCCGCCGACCGAGACCCCGACGGTGAACCCGACCGAGCTGCCCACGCCACCCGCAACGCCGCGGACGGCGGAACGGTCTGCGAGCCCTGCAGACTCCTAAGTCCTAGTGCGAGCGTTCCGCGGAGCCGGGAGCCTGCGCGGGCGGACCGATCGGGGTCGCGTACGACAGGTCGAGCAGGCCGTCGTACGCCGGCGCCGTGATCTCGTCCTTCATGTCGAGGTCCCAGCCGACCGCGATGTTCGGGTCCTCGGACTGCTGGCGATAGAGCTTGAGGTAGCCGTCGTCGGCGATGGAGCCGGTGAGGTCGCCGACGTCGCCGACCGCCTCGATGACGTAGGGCTGCGGGTAGGGCACCCCCTGGATCACCACCGAGTTGCCCTCGCACTTGATGCCGGTGGTGGTGACCACCCGCTGGCCCTGGAGGACCACCGCGCGGGCGCCGCCGTGCCACATGGCGTTGACCACGGCCTGGATGTCCTGCTGGTGGACGACGAGCGGGTTCTTGTCGCCGGTGGCCGCGTCGATCACCGACTGGGGCGCGTCGGAGAGGGTGACCACGACGCCGGGTCCCTTGCGCGGCTTGAGGCCGGCCGGGTCCTCGAGTGCCTTGACCTGCCTCTGGTACCCCTGCACGTCGTCGTCCTTGACCTGGTCGGTCAGGTCACGCACCTCGTTGGTCAGCCCGGCCACCTGCCCCTGGAGCTCGGCGGCCCGGTCGGCGTCCTGGGCGACGTACTGGGACAGGTCGTCGTACCGTCCGGGCCGCAGGTCGGTCCCCTCGCTGGACTGGGCGCTCACCACGAACAGGCCACCGCTGAGCAGCGCCACAGCCAGCGTGCCGGTCCGCCAGCCGGACCAGCGCCAGGCGCGGCGGGGTCCCGTGGGTTCGGACTGGTCGGACACGTTGACTAAGGTATCCGGGTGTCGAGGATGAAGGCCCGTGATCCGTTGTCTGCCCTGGACCCCGATCGGGGGCCGGTGCTCACCCCCCGGACGATCGTGGCTCTGGTGCTGGCCCTGGTCGGGATCGCGTGGGTCGTCTACTACTACATCGTGGTCCGGCCGGGCCCCGACGACGTCGACCCCAAGACCCTCGAGCCCGTCTACGGCGGCCTCGGCTTCATGGCTGACCTGCAGAAGTGGAACTACGTCATCGGCATCGGCCTGTTCCTGCTCGCCCTGGTCATCGCCGCCCACCCCTCCACCCCGCTGGGCCGCGGCCGCGGCGTCGTGGTCGGGATGCTCGGCTGCTTCCTGATCGGCCTGATCTGGATCTGCACGTACTACGTCATGAGCGGCCAGCCCTGGGCGGACAACGTCCCGGTCCTCAACGACCTCGGCCAGTACAACCTGGTGGTCGGCATCGGGTTCATGGCCGTCGGCTTCACCTACGCGACCCGCTGGGAATAGCCGCTTCTCGTCCACCGCCCGCTCTCCTCCACAGGTGTGCACAACGTTGTGGAGAACTACATCGGTGTGATTCCAGGCTGGCCACTCACTGGAGCGTGAGGACGCGGGCCACGATCGCCGCGACCACGATGACGCCGATCGCGGCCGTGCCGGCCAGCTGCACCGGTGCCCGCCGCGGGCCCCGCGGGGCGAAGACCAGGACCGCGGCGATGGCGATGCCGGCGAGGAAGCCACCGAGGTGTGCCTGCCACGAGATGTTGGCCACCGTGAAGGTGAACACGAAGTTGATCCCGATCCACACCAGGACCCCCCGCACGTCGCCGCCGACCTTGAGCGCGATGAGCCCGAGGGCGCCCAGGAGGCCGAAGATCGCGCCGGAGGCGCCGAGGGTGCCGCCCAGGGAGTACTCCGGGCCCAGCCACAGCACCATGGCGGAGCCGGCGAGTCCCGAGATCAGGTAGAGGGCAAGGAACCGGAGGCGGCCGATCGCCAGCTCCAGCTGGGGACCGAGCACCCACAGCGCGAGCATGTTGAAGCCGATGTGCAACACCTGGACCTGGGTGAACATCGACGTCACCACCTGCCAGTAGGCGCCGTCCACGACGCCGGGATAGAGGGTGCCCCCGGCCGGGCACGACAGTCCGCTCGCGTCGATGGACGCACTGGGGAAGCAGATGCCCTGGGTCCGGAGCACCAGCCACCCCACCAGCCGACCGCCGCTGCCCCCCGTCGCCAGGACCGCGAGCCACACCCCGACGTTGAGCGCGATGAGCACGCCGGAGGTGATCGACGCGTCGGTCGGGCGCAGGCCGCCGTACGCCGTTCGCCCCGACCGCGTCGCCTTCGACCCCTCCTTGACGCACTCGGGGCACTGGAAGCCCACCGACGCCGGGCGCATGCAGTCCGGGCAGATGAACCGGTCGCAACGCTGGCAGCGGATGTATGCCTCGCGGTCAGGGTGCCGGTAACAGGTCGACACCCCAGCCTGTGCCGACGGCGGAGTCTGCTCGGTCATGCCTTTTCGGGGTCCCCGCAGAAGCGCGACGCCTCAGCGCCGCGCGCCGCCTCGTCGCGCTTCCGTGGGGTGATCAGCTCAACCCTCGACGATCTCGACGGAGTCGATGATCACCGGCTCGACCGGGCGGTCGCCGGCGCCGGTGGCGGTCTTGCCGATCGCGTCGACGACGTCGCGCGACTCCTGGTCGGCCACCTCGCCGAAGATCGTGTGCTTGCGGTTCAGCCACGGCGTCTCGGTGGTGGTGATGAAGAACTGCGAGCCGTTGGTGCCCGGGCCGGCGTTGGCCATCGCGAGCAGGTAGGGCTTGTTGAAGGCGAGCTCGGGGTGGAACTCGTCGCCGAACTGGTAGCCCGGGCCGCCGGTGCCCGTCCCGAGCGGGCAGCCGGCCTGGATCATGAAGTTGTCGATCACCCGGTGGAAGGTGAGGCCGTCGTAGAACGGGCCACTGCGGCCGTCCGGGGTGGAGTACTCCTTCTCACCCGTGGCCAGACCGGTGAAGTTGTCCACCGTCTTGGGCGTGTGGTCGGGGAACAGGTTGACCCTGATGTCGCCGCGGTTGGTGTGCAGGATGGCCTGCTGCTCTGCCATGGAATGCCTTTCCGGCTCTCGTCGTCGTGGCTCCGCCGCTCTGGGCGGGTCGTGCGGCCGAATGGGTACCGACCGGATGACCGCGCTGCGCGTGCCCGTCGATCCTCGCACGGTTCGCAAGCGCGGCCCCACTGGCCGCCCCTTGTCCGGGCGTGGTCGAATGGCAAGAAACCGAACGGCCCTGCTCGCCGACACTGGTGAAAGAGGAACGATGGCACTCAGGAAGAAGAAGTCCCTGCTCGACCAGGCTTCGGACTACATCGACCAGGTCCGCCCGCAGGTGGAGTCGGCCGTCGCCACGGCGATCGTCGCCGCCGAGGACTTCTACGAGAACACCGCTCGGCCCGCGCTGGTCGACGCGAAGGACAAGGCCGGACCGGCGCTGTCCGACGCGCGCGAGAAGGCCGCGCCGTACGTCGCCGAGGCCCGCGACAAGGCGTCCGCTGCGCTGTCCGACGCGCGCGACCAGGCCGCGCCGCTGGTGGCCCAGGCGGCCGCCCAGGCCAGCGAGCTGGCCGGCCAGGCCAAGCAGGCCGCCGACACCAAGGTGGCCGAGCTGCGCGGCGAGGAGAAGAAGAAGGGCAGCAAGCTGAAGAAGCTCGCGATCTTCGTGGCCATCGCCGGCGCGGTCGGCTTCGTGGCCCGCAAGATCCAGAGCTCCGGGCAGCGCGACAACTGGCAGTCGTCGTACGTCCCGACCCCGGCCCCGACCCCGGCCCCGGCCCCGACGATCGCCGACGACGCGGGTGCCGCCGCCCCGGATGAGGCGCTCTCCGACGCCGCCGAGGAACCGCACCCCGTCACCACCCCCGACAACCCTGCGGAGGTCGTGGACCTCGAGGCGCCGGTCGAGGACGCGGCCAAGAAGAAGTAGCGCCCGGTCACGCCCGCGGTGCGGTCCGGTTCTCGTCGATCCAGGCGTCGATCCGCTCCCACCAGCTGAAGAGCCAGTCGATCCGGCCGTCCCGGTCCGGGGGTATCTCGGCGCGGGCCACCCGCCACCAGCGCATCACGATCTGCTGGTCCATCGGCAGCTCGCGCCACACGTCGCCGACGGTGAGCAGGTGGTCGAGGCCGGTGTGCGCGACGAGCACGACGTCCGCGTCCGGCGCCGCGTCGAGGGCGGCCAGGAAGCCGCCGGGCCGCGGCGCCAGCACGTTGGTCATCCGCTCGGCGCGACGCGCCATCCGCTCGAGACCCAGCCTGCGCAGCCGCGCGATCGCGCGGTCGCGCCGCTGCTCGGTGAAGTTGCCGCCCTCGGGGAAGATCACGAACGCGTCGTTCTCGTCCAGGCCGGTGGCGAGCTCCCGGATCTGCGACTCGAGGTCCTCCCCCTCGGCCGGGTTCGGTGAGATGAACCGGGCCGGGATCCGGTGCAGCAGGACGTCGATGGCCGGGTCCCACTGCAGCGTGTCCTTCAGGACCACCCTCGGCTCGCGGCCGTACCAGTACATGAGCGCGTGGATGAGCGAGAACGAGTCGCCGGGGCCGGCGTGCCGGCAGCAGACCAGCAGCGGCTTTCCCGGGTGGGCGTCCGGCGTGGGCCCCTCGGTGGCGATCTCGACGCGCAGCACCCGCTTGGCCTCGCGGAACAGCACCCACATCATGCCCTGCACCAGGTCGTAGTGGAGCCGCTGCCAGTACGGCGTGCGCAGGTACCTCCCGAAGCCCGAGGCCAGCCAGTAGCCGAACATCACGACGAGCAGCAGCGAGTCCATCGTCGCGTAGAGGATGGCGACCCACAGCACCCGCAGCGTGCGCCACCGGCCGGGCAGCAACGGTGAGAGGGCGGCCGCGGCGACCAACCAGATCGGCAGGAGCACCCACAGCATCGTCGTGACGACGAGGACGGCCGGCACGGTGACCAGCCGCCGCAACCGCGAGCTCAAAGGTGTTCCTGCAGGTAGGCCCGGGCGGCGTCGTACGTCGCGTCGATGCGTTCCTGGACGCCGGAGAAGTCCCGCGAGCCGGTCCAGGTGTCGTCCCGCGGCGAGGTGCCGCGAGCGGGGAGGACGTGGCACTCGACGTCGTCCGGCAGCTCGGCCAGCTCTCGGACGAACCGGTGCCGCCGGGCGATCTCGAACGACACCCGGGCCACCTCCCAGGGGCGCCTCGGCGGCTTGAGCGGCCGGTCCAGCCGGCCCACCTGGAGCACGAAGACCCGCGTGGCTCCCAGCGAGACGGCCCGGCCGAGCGGGACGGAGTTGACGATGCCGCCGTCCAGGTAGTGCTCGTTGCCGACCTTGGCCGGCGGCAGCAGCCCGGGTACGGCGGCGCTGGCCACCACCGCATCCACCACCCGGCCGGTCGTGAACCAGTGCTCGGCCGATCGCTCGATGCTCGCCGCGCAGACCTGGAAGGTCACCGGCAGCTCCTCGAAGGTCCGGTCGCCGAGCAGCTGCTCCAGCCGCTGTCGAAGCGGCTCGGCCGACCACAGATGAGTGCCCGAGCTGACCGCTCGCCGTACGGAGCGCAGCGGCCGGTCGCCGTACCCCGCGTCCCGGGCACTCCCCACCGAACGCCACAGATCGGTCAGCCGCTCGACCACCGCCAGCTCGGGTTGGCTGGCCACCAGGGCGCCGTTGAACGCGCCGATGCTGGTGCCGAGCACGAGGTCGGGGACCAGGTCACGCTCGAACAGCGCTCGCAGCATGCCGACCTCGACCGCGCCGAGGACGCCGCCCCCGCCCAGGACGAAGGCGGTGGTCACGCCTGCGAGTGTGCCACTCCGACCAGCTCGGGGTTCTCAGCCGTGAGCTTCTGCATGACGCGGTGCTCGACCCAGAAGATCAGGAGCGGGATCAGCCCGGCCACCAGGACCAGGAGCGTGAAGGGGAGGCTCCACCTCGCCCTGCGCGAGAGGAAGAACGTCACGACGAAGTAGATGATGTAGATCCAGCCGTGGAAGACCCAGACGATGCTGGCCTGCTCGCCGAAGTTCTGCAGCGTGCTGCCCTCGGTCAACAGGTACTTCATCGGCAGTACGACGAGCGCGCCGAAAGCGAGCAGGATGCCCACCACAAAGGCGAGGACGCGGTAGGCGGAGACCAGTCGACTCACGTCTTCACGGTATCGGGGTGGTCCTCGTCGTCCGGCGCCGGTTCCTCGGGCGCCGGGGCCAGCTGCTCGCCCACCCAGCGCCACCAGATGAGCACCGCGAAGGCGCCGAACACCCACCACTCGATCGCGTAGAGCAGGTTCCGGATCGCGGTGAACCTCCCGGCGTCCGGCAGCTGCGTCAGGTCGGCGGCCGGCAGCCCGTCGACCCCGTGTTCCGCCACGGCGTAGGCGCCGTACAGGTCCTGGTCGACGTGCTGCACCAGGTCGGCGATGCGCAGCTGGGGCAGCACGTCGTCGTTCGGGTCGTCGTCGACGGCCCCGGTGCCCTCGGGCGGCTGCAGCCAGCCGACCAGCTGCGCACTGCCCTCCGGCGGGCTCGGGGCGTGGTCGGGGTCGGCCACCCAGCCGAGCACCACCGGGAGCGCGGACTCGGTCGGGCCGCCGATGGCCAGTGGAGTCACCATCCAGTAGCCGTCGTGCCCCTCGTGCTGCCGGCCGCTCACGAAGACCGTGCCGTCCGGGACCCAGTCGCCCTCGAGGGTCACGGGCTGCCCGACGGACCGGCCGGGGAAGGGGTCGTCCGGACCCATCACGCTGCTCAGCGCCACCGGGTCGGTGCGGGTCAGGTCACGCGCCTCGTCGGCCCGCCGGGTGTGCCACGCGTCGAGCTGCCAGAGCCCGAGCAGCACGGCGGCCACGGCCAGCACCACCATGAGGAGGTGGCCGGCCCACAGTCGGGGCGCCAGGACGGAGGGCACGCGGCCAAGCATGCCCTCGGCCCGGCGCGCACCCCTGTTCGGGTACGGCGCCGGCTCTGGCCCTGGCCTCCCGTGCCACAAAACAACTGGTCAGACCACTTGACCACCAGCCATGCATCGAGGGACGCTGAGCGCATGCCGCTGAAGCCGGTGACCCGTCGCTCGGTGCCCGACGAGGTCTTCGACCAGGTCCTGGCCGAGGTCGTCGACGGCCAGATCGGAGCCGGCGAGTCGCTCCCGAGCGAGCGGCGGCTGGCCGAGGTGCTCGGGGTCTCCCGCCCCGCGGTGCGCGAGGCCCTCCAGCGGATGGCCGCGACCCGGCTGGTCGAGGTGCGCCACGGCGGGGCGACGACGGTACGGGACTTCCGGCGCCACGCCGGCCTGGACCTTCTCCCTCGGCTGCTCGTACGCCGGGGGAAGCTCGACGCCTCCGTCGCCCGCAGTGTGCTGGAGGCCCGGCTCGCGATCGGGCCGGCGGTCGCGGCCCTGGCCGCGGGTCGTGGCGGCCCGGTGCTGGCCGCCGACCTGACCGAGACGCTCGACCGCCTGGCGGCCACCGACGACGACGTCGAGCGGCAGGTCCACGCCCTCGAGTTCTGGGACCGGGTCGTCGATGCCGCCGACTCCACGGTCTTCCGGCTGATGTTCAACAGCCTGCGCGCGGCCTACGAGCCGGCGCTCGAAGCCCTCGCGCCGCTGATGGCCGAGGAGGTCGGCCAGGTCGACGCCTACCGGGTGCTCACCGCCGCCCTCGGCAGCGGCGATCCGGACACCGCTCGCGCCGCCGCCGACCGGGTGCTCCGCCCGGCGACCGAGAGCCTGCTGGCCGCGCTGGCCGCGCTCGCCGTGCCCCCAGCGGCGGCCTTGCCCGAGGAGGACCGATGACCAAGGAGTCGCCGGAGATCGAGGCCTTGGCCACCCGACGGCTGGCCGCGGACGAGGCGCGCATCACGGGTCAGGCGAAGCGCCGTGAGTCGCTGCCGCTGCGGGCCGCGTGGACGGAGTTCTGGGAGCACCCCAGCCCGTGGCTGATCTCGACGTCCCTGCTCGGCGCGATCGTCGCCAGGGTGGCGGTGGGCGGCGGGGTCTGGTGGGAGCTGCTGGTCCCGGCCGGGCTGGTCGCGCTGTTCCCGGTGATCGAGTGGTGCATCCACGTCGCGATCCTGCACTGGAAGCCGCGCTCGCTCGGGCCGGTCACGATCGACTCGCTGCTGGCGCGCGACCACCGCGCCCACCACGCCGACCCGCGCGACCTCCCGCTGGTCTTCATCCCCTGGCGGGCGCTGGTGTGGCTGCTGCCGGCGTACGTCGTCATCGCCTGGCTCGCGTTCCCGTCGTGGTCCTCTGGGCTGACCCTGCTGGTCTCGGTCTACGCCATCAAGCTCGGCTACGAGTGGACGCACTACCTCGTGCACAGCGACTACCGGCCCAGGTCCCGGTGGTACCGCTCGGTGTGGCGCAACCACCGGCTCCACCACTACAAGAACGAGCACTACTGGTTCACCGTGACCACCGCCGGCACGGCCGACCGCCTGTTCGGCACCTACCCGGCCGACCCGTCGGCGGTGCAGACCTCACCCACGGTCAAGAAGCTGCACGCGCTGGAGGAGTCGGGGCGCTGACCTCAGGGGATCGGGTCCTCCTGCTCCCAGTCGTAGGTGCCCCGCCACATCTGGAGCTCGCGGCGTACGGCGAATGCCCCCGTGATGACCCACGCCGCCTGGATGGTCAGGGCGTAGGCGACCACGCCGAGGAAGATCGCGCTCGCCCAGCTCCACCCCGCCAGCCGGCCGATCAGGACGCCGCCCCCGATCACCACGACGGGCGCCACGACGACGGCCATGACGACGCCGGTGCGGGTCCAGGTCGTCGACCTGACCGCAGGGCTGACCCCCGGCGCGCGTCCCACCACGCACCCCCGGTGCCCAGGGGCGAGCACCTCACGCGGGAGACGGCCCACGTTCCCCATGGTGGGGTACGCGGTGCCGTGCCTGTGGGACGCGCGGGCTGTGCGGGTGTTGCCGCGGGACACTGGTCACCCGGACGAGAAGTACGCGAGATGGCGGCGGAGCTCGAGTTCGGGTCTCTAGAGGGCAAGCATCGCCGTCGCGACCTCACCCGCGGCCGCATCGGGGATCACCGTCGAGGCCCGCTCGAGGACGACCAGCCGCGCACCGGGGATCTCGCGGGCGAGCGCTTCGCCGTTGCCGACGGGGAAGAACGGGTCGCGGCGGCCGTGCACCACCAGCGCCGGGATCGTGAGCTCGGGCAGCCGCTCGCGCCAGCGTGGCTTGCAGTCGAGCCTGGAGAACACCACGCCCAGCTGGTTGGCCAGCTGCACCGCGGGCGCCGTGCCCGGCGTGCGGTCCCACTTGCGCGCGGCGGCCACGCGAGCGGCGGCCGGGTCGTCGCCGAGGATCTCAGCGCCATCAGCGGCAAACTCCGCCACCGCGTCGCGGTCGGACCAGTCGGGCATCGAGCGCGAGAACAGCCGGCCCATCGTCGCCGGGTCATGATCGGGCAGGTCGTCATCGACCGGGCCCGGGGCGACGGGTCTCGTCGCCGCGAGGGTGAGCGCGGAGAACGCGTCCGGGTGGTCGAGCGCGGCGACCTGGGCGACCATTCCCCCGACGCCGATGCCCGCCAGGTGCGCGGGCCGGTCGTCGAGCTCGCGGGCGAGCGCGGCCGCGTCTTCGGCCAGGTCGCGCAGCGTGTACGCGGGAGCCTCGGGATCGACGGTGAGCGACGCACCCGAGTCGCGCAGGTCGTACCGGACGACGTGACGCCCGCCGCGCGCTACGGCCGCACAGAGCTCGTCGGGCCAGGAGAGCATGGTCGTGCCACCCGCGCAGAGGACGAGCGGTGCCGCCGCGTCCCCGAACTGCTCGATCCCGAGCGTGACCCCGTTCGCCTCGACCGTCGTCGGATGCATCGTGAACCTCCGGGGCTGCGTCGTGGACCCGTGCTGCCGGGACCGTCGGCACGCGCGCGTCCCGACGATGGCCCGGGTCGCGCCGAACCTGCGCGACCGGCGTTGCTTCTCGACCGTTGGACAGCTGACCGGGCGAAGACTCATCGGAAGTCTGCGGATGGACCGGAGTCCAGTCGCGGCAGCGCCCAGGCCTCGCCGGACCGGCGAGGCCTGGTTCGCGACGTGCCAGTGCTCAGCCGACGGGGGCCGGGGCGGGAGCGGCCGGACCCGGAGCGGGCTGCGGGTGGAACGAGTCGGCCGAGCACTCGTCCCACATGCGCTGGAACCTCGGCAGCGCCTTCCCCTCGAGCAGCTCACCCGGTCCGACGAGGTCGTAGATCTCGTCCAGCGTGAGGGCCTGGAACTGGGTGACCCGGCGGAACACATGGTGCGGACGCAGCTCGCTCGTGCTCTTCAGCCCCATCGCGGCGATCATCTCGGCCAGCGCGTGCACGGTGTTCTTGTGGTAGTTGTGCACCCGCTCCGCCTTGTCCGGGACGTTCAGCGCGCGCTGGAGCTTCGGATCCTGGGTCGTCACGCCCACCGGGCACCGGTTGGTGTGGCATCGCTGGGACTGGATGCAGCCGACCGCGAACATGAACGCCCGGGCGGAGTTGCACCAGTCCGCACCCATGGCCATCGAACGCGCCATCGCCGAGGCGGTCACCATCTTGCCGCTGGCGCCGATCTTGAACTTGTCGCGGATGCCGGCGCCGACGAGCGCGTTCTGGACCACCAGCAAGCCCTCAGCCAGTGGTGCACCCAAGGAGTCGGAGAACTCCAGCGGCGCCGCTCCGGTCCCACCCTCACCACCGTCCACCACGACGAAGTCGGCGTAGATCCCGCTCTTCATCATCGCCTTGACGATGCTGCCGAACTCTCGTGGGTCACCGATGCAGATCTTGAACCCGACCGGCTTCCCGCCCGACAGGTCGCGCAGCTGGGCGATGAAGGCACACATCTCCAGGGGGGTCGAGAACGCCTTGTGGTACGTGGGCGAGAACACGTCCTGGCCCTCGGGCACGAGCCGGGCCGCAGCGATCTCCGCGGTCACCTTGGCGGCCGGCAGGATGCCGCCGTGTCCGGGCTTGGCGCCCTGCGACACCTTGATCTCGATCATCTTGACCTGCGGCAGGCTGGCGTTCTTCCGGAAGGCTTCGGGGTCGAAGTCGCCGTTGGCGTTGCGGCAGCCGAAGTAGCCCGTGCCGATCTGCCAGATCAGGTCGCCCTCGTTCTCGGCGTGGTAGCGCGAGAGGCCACCCTCGCCGGTGTCGTGGGCGAAGCCGCCCATCTTGGCTCCGAGGTTCATGGCCCGTACGGCGGCCTCGCCGAGCGCCCCGAAGGACATCGCGGAGATGTTGAGCACCGACGCCGAGTAGGGCTGGGTGCACTGGTCGCCGCCGACGGTCACGCGCAGGTCGGCCTCGGGGTCGGCGACCATCGGTTGCGGGGCGACCGAGTGGGTCAGCCAGGTGTAGCCGGCCTCGTAGACGTCGTGCTCGGTCCCGAACGGCTTCTTGCCGCCGACGTTCTTGGCGCGCTGGTAGATGACCGACCGGGTGTCCCGGTCGAAGGGGCGGCCGTCGGTGTTGTCCTCCACGAGGTACTGGTGCAGCTCGGGACCCATCCCTTCGAGCAGGAAGCGCATCCGCCCGGCGAGCGGGTAGTTGCGCAGGATGCTGTGTCGGGGCTGGAGGTAGTCGTAGATGCCCAGCAGCACGAGCGGGACGAAGAGGATCTCCAGGAGCCACCACCAGGGGCTGACGAGGACGGCAAGTGGGATCACCAGCAGGGCGAGGACGATGACCGCCCACAGGACCTTGGTGCGGATGCGTTCGATCATTGAGGTTCTCCTTGCTCGGAAAGAGTGCGCGCGGCCGACCTGACGATGGCCGCCTGCTCAGTCGAAGACGTGGCCGTGCTCGTAGCGTTCGTCGGCTCCGGCGGCGGCCGTGAGGGACGCGACGTTGTCGCGGGTGAAGAACCCCTGGAAGTCGTGGCAGCGCTCGATGTACTCGGTGATGAGCAGCGAGTACGGCGAGCTCTTCGAGAAGATCTGCTTCAGGTTGGGGTCGTCCTTGCACTCCCCGACCACGTGGGCCAGGAACGGCGTACCCATCTCGGCGAGCTGGCGGACCACGTAGTCGACGTTCTTCTCGTCCGCGACGTGGCCGTCCATGACGGCCATCGCCAGGTGGTGCATCCGACGCCCGAAGTTGCGCACGAAGTCCTCGGTGGGCATGGGCAGGTTGTCGAACGAGTTCACGATCGACGGCGTGTTGTTGGCGGTGAACACGCGGGCCGGCGACTTCTTGTCGTCACCGATGTCGGGGTGCCGGGTCACGTTCGTGGACGAGTTCATCTCGTGGATGTTGTAGGCGCCCCAGAAGTAGTACGGGACCATCGTCAGGTACTCCAGCAGCGCGTTCTCACGGTCGCCGGCCAGGATCCGGGTGGCGGCGTGGTCGACGCCTAGCACCAGGCTCTTGATGTCGTGCTGCTCCGCGAGGGCGTCGGCCCGCTCGAGCACGCCCTGCTCGTCGGCGGTCAGGTTGACCGCCTCCCCCAGTCCCAGTGCGTCCAGGTCGTCGATGTCGGCGTCGACGTAGCCGACCCGGTTGTAGGTGAAGTCCGACAGGAACGTGAACGTCAGGTGCGGGAGCGCGTAGAAGCTGCTGACGGTGTCGCCGGGGTAGGCGAAGCGGATGTTCTGCGGCTCGAGCGCCTCGCGGACCGCCTTGGTCGACTCGGCCTGGTAGACCTCGCCGACGTAGCGCGCGTTGGGCTTCTTCCTGGCGAGCGGGTAGAGCATGTTCCACCGGGTCATGTTGTCCTCGTACGTCGCCGTCAGCGGCTCGAGCACGATCATCCGCGGGAACTCCGGCTGCGACTGCAGGACGTACACCTTGTGGGTGTCGATCAACCGGGCCGACTGGAACCGGTAGGGCCCCATCACCGCGAGCTCGGCGAGGTAGTTGACCGCGTCACCGTGCTCCACCTGGACCACGAGCGCCGCCATGTTGCCGACGATCTCGTTCAGCCCGGACTGGGCTCGACGCTCGTAGACCCTCGGCAGGTACTCCTCGAAGAAGTCGGAGTTCTTCTTGTCACCCATCGGGGCGTAGGTGGCGAGATCGATCATGGTGTGGTGGTCCCTTCCGTGACGACTGACATGTGTCCTTACTCCTCCAGCTCCATGGCGATCTCCGCCTCGTCCGCGGTCGTCCACTCCGGTCGACGGAAGTGGTACAGGAGCTGGGCCGGGATCGCGAGCGCCAAGACCCCGGCCACGATGATCGCGGCGTACGGGCCCGCCGACAGGGCGCTGAAGCCTGCGGGCGGGGTCAGCCCGAGGACGATGGCCGACAGCGCCGCAAGGATGCCGACGCAGGCGATGACCGGCAGCCCGGCGATCCGGATCGGCCGCTCGACGTCGGGTTGTGACCGGCGGAGCTTGATGGCCGAGGCGAACATGCAGATGTACATGCCCATGTACAGGATGATCGAGATGGCCTGCAGCATCGCGAAGGCGACCGAGGTGTTCGGGGCGACCACGAAGACCAGGGACAGGATCGTCACGATCACGCCCTGGAAGAACAGGATCGGCATCTGCACGTCGTTCTTGTTGACCTTCTGGAAGCGGTGCGGCAGGTAGCCGGCGCGTCCGACGAGCCACATGCTTCGGCTCGGGCCGGCGATCCAGGCGATCGAGGCGGCCACCGCGCCCAGCACCAGCAGGCCGGACAGCAGGTTGGAGAGGCCGGGGATCCCGAACCCGTCGGCGTAGACGGAGAACGCCTGCGACGCGCCGGCGGTGAGCTCGAGGGTGGCGTCCGGAACCGCGACCGAGATCGCGATCGAGCCGAGCATGTACATCACGAACACCAGCAGGGCGGCCGACAGGACGGCCTTGAAGTAGGAGCGCGGACGGCCCTTGAGGTGCTTGATGTGGACCGCGTTCACCTCCAGGCCCGCGAAGGCGACGAAGGTGCCGACGACCAGCGCGATGCTGGACAGCCCGTCGAACGGCGGCGTGATCGCGTCGAGGTCCAGGGGTGTCGCCGACGGCTTGCTGTCGATGAGCCACGCGCACATGAAGAAGATCAGTGCGAAGGCCGGGACGATGGTGCCGAGCCCGACCCCGAGGTTGCTCAGCCCGGCAGTGGTCTTCATCCCCTTGGAGACCACGAAGGTGGCCAGCCAGAACCCCACCAGCACGATGGACCCCATGTACAGGCCGCTGCCGGCCAGGTCCGGCCGCCCGAACGCCGTGGCCAGCGCGGCGGCCCCGAACGAGAGCAGCGAGGGGTAGAGGGTGACGCTGTTCATGAAGACCAACCAGGTGGCCTGGAACCCGGTGCGGTCGCCGAACGCCTCTCGGACCCAGACGAAGATGCCGCCTTCGTGGCTGGTTGCCAGCTCGGCTGAGACCAGGCCCACGGGGAGCAGGAACAGCACGGCGGGGATGAGGTAGACGGTGATGGCGCCCAGGCCGAACGTCGCGGAGTCCGAGAGCTGCGCGATGCTCCCGACGCTGGCGACCATCATCATCGCCAGCGCGGGCCACACGATCGTGCCGACCGACACGCCGCCCGTTCCAGCGGCCTCGGCCGCGGACGCCGGCACCGCGTCGGTGGCTTCGTGTCTTGCCATTCGGGGCCTGATTTCGTTGGGGTCGAACCGGTTGCGCGGGTCCGATCAGCCCGTGGTGTCGGTGGGGTCGATGTCGGCGACGAGGTCGTCGTACGTCGTCAGCTCGTGCGGGCAGTAGGTCTTCACGACCAGCCGCTCGTAGGTGACCGCGTCGGTGGTGATGAGCTTTCCGCGCCGGCCCGAGGGGCTGCCGGTCAGGAGCATCGACTCGGCGGAGCTGATCCCGTCCTTCAGGACGTCGCAGAGCTGCGGAGCCGACGTTCCGTAGAGAGACTCGGCAACCCCGACGGTGAGGCCGTCAGCCACACCGGCCGCGTGCGCGGCGGACACGAGACTCTTGGCGTTCGCCGTCTCCGTCGCCTGCTCCTTCGCAGAGGTGGACGAGCAGCCTGTAACCAGCACCAGCGAGGCGACGAGCAAGGCGCCTCGCGCTGTAGCTCCGTGGCTGCGGGTCACGCGTCGCACGGTAGGACCGTCCTCGCGGCCCGCGCATCATCCCATCTGGATGATGCTCGCTCACTGGTTCGTGTGGTCTGGTACTTACGCCGCGCTCCACGCGCTCGAGGGAGGAAGCAGCCCATGGCGTCCAGCCGATACACCTTCGGAGAAGGTCCTGACGGTTCGCTGTCCGTGCAGATCCATGCCCGCGGCCTGGCGGTGCTCGACGACCCCGAGGTCAACCGAGGGACGGCGTTCACGGCCGCCGAGCGCGACGGCCTGGGCCTGCACGGGCTGTTGCCGTCCGCCACCGAGACCATCGACCAGCAGACGGCGCGGTGCTACGAGCAGTTCAAGGCCAAGGACTCCGACGTCGAGAAGTGGGTGTTCCTGTCCCAGCTGCACGACAGCAACGAGGTGCTCTTCTACCGGCTGGTCGGCGAACACGTGCACGAGATGCTGCCGATCGTCTACACGCCGACCGTGGGTGCAGCCATCCAGGAGTTCAGCCACCTGTTCCGTCGGCCGCGCGGGGTCTTCCTCAACATCGAGGACGTGGACGGCATCGACCGGGCGCTCGACGCCACGGGGCTGGGTGCGGACGACATCGACCTCGTCGTGGCGTCGGATGCCGAGGCGATCCTCGGCATCGGTGACTGGGGCGTCGGTGGCATCGACATCTCGATCGGCAAGCTCGCGGTCTACACCGTCGCTGCCGGCATCGACCCGAGGCGGGTCCTGGCGGTCGGGTTGGACGTGGGCACGAACACCGAGGTGCTCCTCAACGACCCCCGCTACCTCGGGCTGGCGCGGTCACGGGTGCGCGGCGCGGAGTACGACGCGTTCATCGACGCCGTCGTCGCGAGCGCCTCGGCGCGCTTCCCGAAGGCGATCCTCCACTGGGAGGACTTCTCCGGTCCCAACGCCCGGGGGATCCTCACGCGGTACGGCGACAGCCTGTGCACCTTCGACGACGACATCCAGGGCACCGCAGCCGTGGGCCTCGCCTGCGTGCTGGCAGGGGTCCGGGTCTCCGGCGGTCGCCTGGTCGACCAGCGGATCGTGGTGTTCGGCGCGGGCTCGGCCGGGGTCGGTATCGCCGACCTGATCGCCCTGGCCATGACCGAGGACGGGCTGTCGGCGGAGGAGGCGGCCGGCCGGATCTACCTGCTCGACCGCCCGGGCCTGCTCACCAGCGACATGACCGACCTCTACGACTACCAGCAGCCGTACGCCAAGGACCCCGCCGCGGTCGCCGACTGGCGAACGGAGGACGGCACGCTGGGCCTCCAGGAGGTGATCGACCACCTCCACCCGACCATGCTCGTCGGCACCTCGGGCGTCACCGGGGCGTTCACCGAGAAGGCGATCCGGTCGATGCACGAGCACTGCGAGCGGCCGATCATCCTGCCGATGTCCAACCCCACGGTGCTCGCCGAACAGACCCCCGAGAACCTGCTCGCCTGGACCGACGGCGCGGCCCTGGTCGCCACCGGCAGCCCGTTCGGACCGGTCGAGCGCGACGGCACGACGTACCGCATCGGCCAGGCGAACAACGCACTGATGTTCCCGGGTCTCGGTCTCGGCGTGATCGCCTGCCGGGCCGCGACGATGCCGCCGTCGTTGTTCATCGCGGCAGCCCGAGCCCTGGCCAGGCTCGCCGACCCTTCCGACCCCGCCAAGGGGTTGCTCCCCGACATCGACCGCCTCCGCGAGGTCTCGGCCACCGTCGCCGTCGACGTCATCAATGCCGCGACCGCGGCCGGCATCGCGCGGGTCCAGGTCGACGACCCGGTCGAGGCGGTCCACGAGGCGATGTGGCAGCCCGAGTACCTGCCGATCACCCTGCCGTAGGGCGTTCGGCACCGAGACAGGAGAACGCGCATGGCGCAGACGGTGGCAGAGATCCTCGTCGACCAGATGGTCGAGGTCGGGATCCGGAAGGTGTACGGCATCGTCGGTGACTCGGCGAACCCGATCGTCGACGCGCTCCGACGGCACGAGTCGGACATCGAGTTCGTCCATGTGCGCAACGAGGAGGCGGGCGCGTTCGCCGCCGGTGCCGACGCCCAGATCTCAGGGCGCCCGACCGCTGTCCTCGGGTCGTCGGGACCGGGGAGCCTGCACCTGGTCAACGGCCTGTACGACTGCCAGCGCAACGCGGCGCCCGTGTTCGCCATCGCGACGCACATCCCGAGCACCGAGATCGGGAGCGGGTACTTCCAGGAGACCAACCCGGAGGCCATCTTCTCGGGCTGCACGAACTACTGCGCGCTCGTCTCCACCCCGGGCCAGATGCCCCGCATCTCCGAGCTGGCACTGCAGGCGGCCATCCTCGAGCGCGGCGTGGGCATGATCATCCTCCCCGGTGACGTCGCTGCGATGACGGTCGACCACGAGATGCTGCGCCACCCGGTACTCACCGACCGGCCGTTGATCCGGCCCAGCGACGAAGCACTCGACAAGGCGGTCCAGCTGATCGCCGGCGCGAAGAAGGTCGCGATCCACGGCGGAGAGGGCACCCGCAACGCGCGCGCCGAGGTGCTGCAGCTCTCCGAGACGCTGCAGGCCCCGATCTCGTTCGCCTTCCGTGGCAAGGACGTGCTGGAGGCCGACAACCCATCCGGCGTCGGGATGACGGGGCTGCTGGGATGGGGTGGTGCCACGCAGGCTCTGGCCGACTGCGACCTGCTCCTGATGCTGGGCACCGACTTCCCGTACCACGCGTTCCTGCCGTCCGGGAAGACGATCATCCAGGTCGACGACAAGCCCCTGCACCTCGGCCGCCGGGCTGCGGTCGACCTGGGCCTGGTCGGCGACGTCGGCGAGACGCTCCGGGCGCTGATCCCCCTCCTGGAGAAGCGGTCGGACTCGCACTTCCTCGACGCGGTGATCAAGGACCACCACGCGATGGTCAAGGGGATCCAGACCTACGTCCACCACGACGGACACGGCGAGGGGCTGCGGCCCGAGATGGTGGCGACCGCCCTCAGCGACCTCGCCGAGGACGACGCCGTCTTCACCGTCGACACCGGGATGTGCAACGTGTGGGGGGCCCGGTACCTGCAGATGAAGCCGGGTCGCCGGATCCTGGCGTCGTTCAGCCACGGTTCGATGGCCAACGCGCTGCCCCAGGCCATCGGCGCGAAGGCGGGCTCCCCCGACCGTCAGGTGGTGGCCCTCTGCGGCGACGGTGGGTTGTCGATGCTGATGGGCGAGCTGTTGACGGCGGCCGGCCTCGACATCCCCGTCAAGCTGATGATCTTCAACAACTCCACGCTGGGGATGGTCCGCGCCGAGATGATGGTCGTCGGCTACCAACCGTGGGGCACCGACGTGAAGAACCCGGACTTCGGCGCGGTGGCCAGCGCGATCGGCCTGCACGGCGAGCGGGTGGAGGACGCCGCCGACATACGTCCCGCGATCGAACGCGCCTTCGCCCACCCCGGGCCGGCGCTCATCGACTTCGTGACCGACCCGCGGGCGCTGGCCGTGCCGCCCCACACGACGGTCGAGGAGATCAAGGGGTTCGCGCTCACAACCGGCAAGCTCGTCTTCAGCGGTGACTTCGCCGAGGCTTGGGGGCAGGCCAAGTCCAACATCCGAGACGTCGGTCAGGCACTGTGAGCCGGCTCCGACCCGCTCACGCCGACGTGATCGCGCCGGACAGGAACGAGCATGCTGACTGACACCTTGGCGACCGTAGGGTTGGCCATCGATCCGGTGCCGTGGGCCCGGTCACAGATGGCCTTCACCCTCGCGTTCCACATCATCCTGGTGCCGCTGGGGGTGTCGTGGTCGGTGATGACCCTGATCGCCAACTACCGCGGCATCAAGCACGGCGACCAGGACGCGATGCTGCTGGCCCAGCGCTGGTCGAAGTACATGGCGGTCACCTTCGCCGTCGGGGCCGTGACCGGCACCGTGCTCTCCTTCGAGTTCGGCCTGTTGTGGCCCAAGTTCATGGGCCAGTGGGGAGCTGCGTTCGGGGTCCCGTTCGCGTTCGAGGGCATCTTCTTCTTCACCGAAGCGGTCTTCATCTCCATCTACATCTTCGGCTGGCGCCGGCTCAAGCCGTGGGCGCACTTCTGGACCGGGGTGCCGATCGCGGTCGCGGGCGTCTTCGGAAGCATCTCGGTGGTCGCGGCGAACGCCTGGATGAACTCCCCCCAGGGCGTCACCCTCGACTCGTCCGGCAAGGTCACCGACGTCGACCCCATGGGCGTCATCTTCAACAACGCGATGCCGCTGATGGCCGCACACATGGTGGTGGCGGCGTACCTCGTCGGTGGCTTCCTGATCGCATCGGTCTACGCCGCCGGGATGCTCCGCGGGCGCACCGACCGCTACCACCGGATGGGCTTCATCATCGGGTTCACCGTCGCTGCCATCGCGACCCCGGTGCAGATGGGCGTGGGCGACGCTCTCGCCCGCTGGGTCTTCGTCAACCAGCCCACGAAGTTCGCCGCGATCGAGATGGTGCCGAAGACCAGCAGCGACGTCCCCGAGGTGCTTCTCGGCCATCTCAACTCGAAGGGTCAGGTGGTCGGCGGGCTGCCGATCCCCGGCCTGGCCTCGTGGTTGTCGGACCCGAGCACCGGGAAGTCCACCGTCGTCCAGGGGCTCGACGAGACGCCCGCGGCCGACCGCCCGACCGACCACCAGGTCGACGTCGTCCACCTCGCGTGGGACGTGATGGTCGGCCTGGGCACCCTGCTGTTCCTGCTGACGCTGTGGTGGTGGGCGTCGTGGATCTTCCGAAGAGACATGCCCAAGAGCAGGTGGTTCCTTCGCATCTCCGCCTGCACCGGAGTGCTGGCGGTGATCACCCTCGAGGCGGGCTGGACGGTCAGCGAGGTCGGGCGTCAGCCCTGGATCGTCTACGAGAAGATGAAGGTCGAGGACGCCGCCACCGCCAACACCGGCATCTGGATCACCTTCATCGGCGCGGTGATCCTCTACGTCGGACTCGGGGTGACCACGATCCTGGTGCTGCGAATGATGAGCCGCCGGTTCCGTGCGGGCAGCCGGGTCGACGACACCGACGTCCCCTACGGGCCGAGTGATCCGGGCGTCTCGTCCCGGGCCGAGGACGACCGGGCGGTGCTCCGCTGATGGCCACGGCCGCCGCCGTGGTCCTCTTCGCGGCGATCACCACCTACGCCATCTTCGGCGGCGCCGACTTCGGCGCGGGCTTCTGGGACCTCGTGGCGGGCGGGTCCGAGCGCGGCGAGCGACCTCGTGAGGTCATCGACCACTCGATCGCTCCGGTGTGGGAGGCCAACCACGTCTGGCTGATCTTCATCTTCGTGGTGCTGTGGACCTGTTTCCCGGAGGCCTACGCCTCGATCACGCTGACCCTCTTCGTCCCTCTGACGATCGCGGCCCTGGGCGTGGTGCTTCGGGGCGCGGGCTTCGCGTTCCGCAAAGCGGTGTTGCGCACCCGGGACCGCCGCAACTTCGGCGCTGCCTTCGCGGCCTCGTCCGTCCTGGTGCCCTACTGCCTCGGCGCGGTGGTCGGTGGCATCGCGTCGGGGCGGGTCCCCTCGGGAGGCAAGGCGGGCGACCCGTGGGACAGCTGGGTCAACCCGACCTCGGTCCTCGGGGGCATCCTCGCTGTCTGCATGACCGCCTACCTGGCGGCGTTCTTCCTGGTCCGCGACGCCGGCCGTCTCTCGGACGAGGCGATGGTGGCCTACTTCCGGCGTCGGGCGACCGCCGCCGCAGTGGCTGCGGGCGTGGTGGCCGTGGCCGGCATCTTCGTGCTCTCCAACGACGCGGAGTACGTCTTCGACGGGCTCACGTCTCGCGCACTGCCGCTGGTGATCCTCTCCCTGGTGTGCGGCCTGGCTGCTCTCGTGCTGGTCGCCCGGGCGGCGCGGCGCGGCGCCCGCCTGGCCGCCGTCGGCGCGGTCGCCAGCCTCGTCGTCGCCTGGGGCGTGGCGCAGTGGGACTACCTGCTGCCCAAGACGCTGACGGTCGCGGCGGCGGCAGCACCGTCGGGCACCATCACCGCGGTCCTGGTCGCCACCGGCCTCGCGGCGGTCCTGATCGTGCCGGCCTTCGTGCTCCTCTACGTCCTGGACCAGAAGACGCTGCTGCCCGAGGAGAGCGTGCCCGAGGCCTCCTCGCGGTGATCAAGCTCGAGGTCGTCGGCGAGGCCGCCACGGTGGCGGCCGTCGGGAAGCTGCTCGACGATGACGACGACGTCGGCTACGTCACGATCACCGGTGCGACACGCCCGGGCCACGCGGTCGCCCTGGCCACCGTCCATCCCAGGGCGGTCGACCAGCTGGTGGGTGAGCTGCATCGGCTGGGCGTGCCTGATGCGCAGATCGCGCTGATGCGCGTGGAGGTCATCGGCCGGTCGAGCGGCGGGACGGGCGAGGCGGGCCTGGTCTGGGAGGACGTGCTCGGCCTGGCCGCGCGCAACTCCCGCCCGATCGCTCGCTACCTCGCGTTCATGCTCGCGGCCGGCGTGATCGCGTGCTTCGGCGTGGTCCTGTACAGCGAGATCCTCATCGTCGGCGCGATGGCGATCAGTCCCGACCTGCTGCCGATCACCGCAGTGGGGGTCGGCCTGGTCGATCGTCGCCTTCGCCTCGCCGGCCGCGCGCTCGCCACGCTGGTGATCGGCATGGCGTTCGCCAGCGCTGCGGCCGCGGTCTCTGCCTTCGCCCAGGACCGCTTCGGCCGGCTCCCGACGACGTTCAACATCGACTCGACCGTGCTGGTGGGCCTGACCGACGTCAGCAACGAGACCATCGTGGTTGCCCTCGCGGCCGGAGCAGCCGGCATGCTGGCGCTCGAGACCCGCGCCAGCTCCGGCGTCGGCGTGGCCGTCTCCGTGACCACCATCCCGGCCGCCGCCTACCTCGGCGTGGCACTCGGGCTCGGGGAGACCGGGGCCGCCTGGGGCGCCCTCGAGGTGCTCGGGGTCAACGTCGCGATGATGGTGCTGGCCGCCGCCGGCACGCTCACGCTTCAAAGGGCGCTGGCCCGTCGTGCGAGCGGCAAGCGGGCGCTCGGAGCGCGAGATGGTGGAGCCTAGGGGACTCGAACCCCTAACCCCCTGCTGGCAAAGCCCAGGACCGGCAGAGCCGCTACCAGTTGCGCCAAGGCCCTGACGCAACCGAGGTGGTGGAGCCCAGGGGACTCGAACCCCTAACCCCCTGCTGGCAAAGCCCAGGACCGGCAGAGCCGCTACCAGTTGCGCCAAGGCCCTGACGCAACCGAGGTGGTGGAGCCCAGGGGACTCGAACCCCTAACCCCTGCTGGCAAAGCCCAGGACCGGCAGAGCCGCTACCAGTTGCGCCAAGGCCCTGACGCAACCGAGGTGGTGGAGCCTAGGGGACTCGAACCCCTAACCCCCTGCTTGCAAAGCAGGTGCGCTACCAGTTGCGCCAAGGCCCCTCGGTGCCGAGAGGGCAGGAAGCTCAGCTGCGCTTGACGGCGTCGGTTGCCTCGGCCCAGAGGGCCTGCTCGGCCTTGCCCTCGTCGATCTTCTTCTTGGCGTAGGCGGCGCCGGCGGCCGCGAGGGCGATCAGGAGGAGCTTCTTCACGGCGGAGACAGTAGCAAGGGAAGGGCCTGAGGGCAGAACCGTCACTGGCCCGAACGGGCCATGCCCCGATCCCGCGTCACGTTGCTATCGTCGCGAGATTCTCCAGTGGCGGAGGGGGCGATCGTGAAGATCTTCATCAGCTACGCCCGGCTGAACATGACCACCGCCGAGGCGCTCGTCCGGGACCTGCACGCCCTCGGGCACCAGGCGTTCTACGACCAGGACCTCACCGGTGGCCAGCGGTGGTGGGACACGCTCCTCGACCAGATCCAGGCCGCGGACGTGTTCATCCCGGTGCTCTCCGACGAGTACCGCGAGTCGCAGGCCTGCCGGGTCGAGGCCGAGTGGGCCGACTCCCTGCACGTCTCGTTCCTCCCGGTGTTCACCGAGGCTCAGCTCCCTGGGATGTACGACCCGATCATCGCGGAGGCCAACTGGGTCGGCTACGACGAGGAGGACCGGGACGCCCTCGCCGACCTGGCCCGCGGCGTCAGCTCGGTGACCAGGCGCACGCCCCCCGAGCCGCTGCCGACGCGGCCCGCCATCCCGCTCAGCTACCTGGTGATGATGGAGCGCGAGATCCGCGGTGAGGACGAGCTCGGCCGGCACCGCCAGCTCGCGATCGTCTCGGACCTGCGCAGCAAGCTCGGCACGCGGGAGAGCTCGGGCGCCCGTGAGCTGCTGCAGGCGCTGCGCGAGCGGCCGGACGTCACGTTCGAGGTGGCGACCACGGTGGATGGCCTGCTGGCGAGCCCGAACCCGGTCGAGCCCGAGACGTTGTCTACGGCGGTCTCGGCGGAACCGTCGAACCTGACCACCTCACCGCCGGCGCCGATGACAGCAGGTCCGCAGCAGAGCAGGCAGGTACGCCGTACCGCGCCGACGACAGCACAGCCCCCCGTGCCGGCCTCGGCCACCGGGCCCGACGCCGCAGCGGTCGCGAGCCCGCGGCTGGCCAGGTCCCTCGGGGTCGGTGGCGCCCTGGCCATGTTCCTCGCCCTGTGCATCGTGCCCTGGGTGACGACCGCGGACAGCGACTCACGGACCTGGTACTCCTTCTTCCAGATCATGACCTATCCGGACCACGGCGCGGCCGAGGTCTCCGGATGGGTGATCGGACTCGTGGTCTGCGCCGTGGTCGCCGCCATCGTCCTGGTGCTGTTGGCTTCGCAGCTCACGACCGTTGCGTCGGGGACGCGGATCTCGGCCGTGGTCGGCTCCGTGCTGATCGCGGCGCTGGGCTTCGCCGTCGCCCACGGGTTCACCAATGGCGACGAGGCCCTGCACACCTCGGCCGGGCCCTGGCTGTTCGGAGTCGGCGCGGTGCTGGTGAGCCTCGTGCTGCTGAGGCCGGGGATCGGGGCCGGGAAGGACGCGGCCGGCGTGTAGCGCCGCACGGGCGGTGCCAAGCGATCCAGCTGCACCTTGCCGCGCCGTCGGGAGTGGGCCTAGGAGGACTTGAACCTCCGACCTCTTCCTTATCAGGGAAGCGCTCTAACCGTCTGAGCTATAGGCCCGGAAGTGCGTCGGCGAACGGCCGACGACCGAGGTGAGACCTTACCGGAGCAGTCGGGGCCCCGAAAAATCTCCGAGCCGGCGCCCGAGCTTGCTCGGCTCAGATGCGAGCTCGCTCGCGGCTGAGCGAGCCGTCACGAGACCTCAGTGGTCCTCGGCCAGCGTGACCTCGATGCCACCGAGGAGCGAGGCCGACATGTTGTAGAGGAACGCGCCCAGGGTGCAGATCGCGGTCACCAGGACCACGTCGACCGCGGCCACGATCATCGTGAAGCCGACCACGCGGCGGGTGCCGAGGTAGTCCTCGATGTTGAAGCTCGAGGCGTCCTGGCCGCCCACGACGTCCTGGACGGTCTGGTTGATCGAGGACCACACGTCGGCGGCGCCGAGCACCGTCCAGACCATCAGCACCGAGACCACGATGACGATGCCGAGCGCGATCGAGAGCAGGAACGACGTCTTCATCATCGACCACGGGTCGATCCGGGTCATCCGGAGCCGGGCCCGGCGGCCCGGGCGGGGGGCCACGGCAGCCTTCTCGGCCCGCTTGTCCTCGCGAGTCGGCTTCGGCGGCTTCGCAACCCTGGCCGGCTCGACCTTGGCGGCCGGCGCGGGCGCGACGACCGGCGGCGGAGCGGCCGCCGGGCGCGCGGTCTCCGTCGCGCGGACCGCCGGGGTCGCCTGGGTGGCCTGGGTGGCCAGGCTCGGCTGGGGCGCCTCGGCAGGCGGAGGGCTGGCCGGTGCCGCCTTGGTCGGCGCGGCCTTGGTGGCCGTCCTGCGGGGCTGGCGTCCCTGGGCCGGCTGGGCGGGCTGGGCCGGCGGCGTGGCCGGCTTGGCCCGGGTGGGCTTCTTCGCCGCGGTGCGGGCCGGCCGAGCCTGCGGCGGTGGTTTGGGCGGAGGCGTCGCGCTCCGGGTCGAACCCGAGGCGCTGCCGTTGCTGCCCGACGACTCGCTGGGAGGCATCGGCGGAAGCACCCGCCCGTTGGAGCCGCCCGACCCGGAGTCCGTGGACTCGGAACCGTTGCTGCCCGCAGCCGGACGCTTAGGCGGCAAGGGCAGCGCCACCGTGTCTTCTCGACCGGTGTTGCTCGGGCGGTCGGCCATAGAGACTGTCACTCCCCTGCGCTCGACGGACTGGTGGAAATCCTGGGCGTGCGTCACTCGGACGCGTCGTCGCCCTCGATTGTTGCATCCACCTCGGCATTCTCCGATTCAGCGCTCGGCTCGCGGGCGTCCTGAACGGCGTCGTCGCCGGTCTCGTCCCCGGCGCTCTCCGCCCCGGCCTCGAGCTCCTCCTCGACCTTGGCCTCGATCGACCGGGCCACGACCGCCACCGCGTCGCCCGCCTTGGGCGTCACGAACTTCACGCCCATGGTGGCGCGGCCGGTCGGGCGGAAGTCCTGGTTGATCGGGCTCCGGACCACCTGGCCGCCCTGGGTGATCGACAGGATCTCGTCACCGTCCTCGACGATGAAGCCGCCCACGAGGACGCCGCGCTGCTCGTTGGCCAGGGTCATCGCCTTGACACCCTTGGTGCCCCGGTTGGTCAGCCGGTAGTCGCTGATCCGGGTCCGCTTGGCGAAGCCGCCGTCGGTCATGGTGAAGACGTACTGGATGTTCTCCTCGGAGTCCTCCGCCGCGGCCTGGGCCGCGCGGATCACCGACATCGAGAGCACCGAGTCGCCGGCGGCGTACTTCATGCCGGACACGCCGGACGTCGCCCGGCCCATCGGCCGCAGCTGGCTGTCGTCGGCCCGGAACCGCACGGCCTGCCCCTTGCGCGAGACCAGCAGGATCTCGTCCTCGGCGAAGACGAGCTCGGCACCGATCAGCTCGTCGTCGTCCTCGCGGAAGTTGATCGCGATCACGCCGGCCTGGCGCGGGCTGTTGTAGTCGCCGAGCCGGGTCTTCTTGACCAGGCCGTTGCGGGTGGCGAGCACGAGGTAGGGGGCCTGCTCGTAGTCGCGGATGGCCAGCACCTGGGCGATGTTCTCGTCGGGCTGGAACGACAGCAGGCCGGCCACGTGGCCGCCCTTCGCGTCGCGCTGGGCCTCGGGGAGGTTGTAGGCCTTGGTGCGGTAGACCCGGCCGGCCGTGGTGAAGAACAGCAGCCAGTGGTGGTTGGTCGTCGCGATGAAGTGCTCGACCACGTCGTCACCGCGCAGCGTCGCGCCGCGCACGCCCTTCCCGCCACGCTTCTGCGAGCGGTACTGGTCGGCGCGGGTGCGCTTGGCGTAGCCACCGCGGGTGATCGAGACGACGAGCTCCTCGTCGGGGATCAGGTCCTCCATCGAGAGGTCGCCGTCCGCCGCGATGATCTGGGTACGCCGGTCGTCGCCGTACTTGTCGACGATCTCGGCCAGCTCCTCGACCACGATCGTCCGCTGCCGGGTGACGTTGGCCAGGATGTCCTGCAGGTCCTGGATGGTCAGCTCGATGTCGGCGAGCTCGTCGATCGTCTTCTGCCGCTGCAGGGCCGCCAGGGCCCGCAGCTGCATGTCGAGGATCGCGGTCGCCTGCACCTCGTCGATCTCGAGGAGCTCCATGAGCCCCTGGCGCGCCTCGGCCACGTCGGGCGAGCGGCGGATCAGCGCGATGACCTCGTCGAGCATGTCGAGCGCCTTGACCAGTGCGCGCAGGATGTGGGCGCGCTCCTCGGCCTTGCGCAGGCGGTACTCGGTCCGGCGCCGGATGACCTCGATCTGGTGCTCGACCCAGTTGCTGATGAACTGGTCGATCGTCAGCGTGCGGGGCACGCCGTCGACCAGCGCGAGCATGTTGGCCGAGAAGTTGGTCTGCAGCTCGGTGTGCTTGAGCAGGTTGTTGAGGACCACGCGGGCCACGGCGTCGCGCTTGAGCACCACGACGAGCCGCTGGCCCGTGCGGTCGGAGGTGTCGTCGCGGACGTCGGCGATGCCCGGCACCTTGCCGGTGTCCGCCAGGTCGGCGATCTTCACCGCCAGGTTGTCGGGGTTGACCATGTAGGGCAGCTCGGTGATGACCAGGCAGGTGCGGCCCTTGCTGTCCTCGTCGACCTCGATCACCGCGCGCTGGGTGATCGAGCCGCGGCCGGTGCGGTAGGTCTGCTCGATGCCCTGGGTGCCGACGATCAGGGCGGCGTTGGGGAAGTCGGGGCCCTTGATCCGCTCGATCAGTGCGTCCTGGAGCTCCTCGCGGGTCGCGTCGGGGTGCTCGAGGCACCACTTCGCGCCGTCGGCCACCTCGCGCAGGTTGTGCGGCGGGATGCTGGTGGCCATCCCGACCGCGATGCCGGCCGAGCCGTTGACGAGCAGGTTCGGGATCCGGGCCGGCAGGACCACCGGCTCCTGGGAGCGGCCGTCGTAGTTGGGCTGGAAGTCGACGGTCTCCTCGTCGATCCCCCGCACCATCTCCATGGCCAGCGGGGCCATCCGGCACTCGGTGTAGCGCATCGCCGCTGCGGAGTCGTTGCCGGGCGAGCCGAAGTTGCCCTGGCCCTGGATCATCGGCGCGCGCATCACCCACGGCTGCGCCAGCCGGACCAGGGTGTCGTAGATCGCCGTGTCGCCGTGCGGGTGGTACTGGCCCATGACGTCACCCACGACGCGGCTGCACTTGGAGAAGCCCCGGTCGGGGCGGTAGCCACCGTCGTACATCGCGTAGAGCACCCGGCGGTGCACCGGCTTCAGCCCGTCGCGTACGTCGGGCAGTGCCCGGCCCACGATGACCGCCATCGCGTAGTCGATGTACGCGCGCTCCATGGAGGTGCGCAGCTCGACCTCGTCGATGCGGCCGCCGGTCGGGGGCTGGGTCGGAGTGTCGGTCACGGGCTTTCCTTGCTCTTCGATGCGGTTTTCTAAGGCTGTCTAGGAATTCGCCCAGACACTCAGATATCCAGGAATCGCACGTCCTTGGCGTTGCGCTGGATGAACGAACGGCGCATTTCGACGTCCTCGCCCATCAGGGTCGAGAAGGTCTCGTCGGCCAGCGCGGCGTTCTCGAGGGTGACCTTGAGCAGCAGCCGCTGGTCGGGGTCCATGGTGGTCTCCCACAGCTCCTTGGCGTTCATCTCGCCGAGCCCCTTGTAGCGCTGGACGGGGTTCTCCTTCGGCAGCTTCTTGCCCTCGGCCTGACCGGCACGGAGCAGGGCGTCGCGCTCGGCGTCGGAGTAGACGAACTCGTGCTCGTGCGGCTTGTTCCAGCGCAGCCGGTAGAGCGGTGGCTGGGCCATGTAGACCTTGCCGGAGTCGATCAGCTGCGGCATGAACCGGAACAGCAGCGTCAGCAGCAGGGTGTTGATGTGGTGGCCGTCGACATCGGCGTCGGCCATCAGCACCACCTTGTGGTAGCGCAGCTTGTCGATGTCGAACTCGTCGTGGATGCCGGTGCCGAGCGCGGAGATGATCGCCTGCACCTCGGTGTTGGCGAGCACCCGGTCGATCCGGGCCTTCTCGACGTTGAGGATCTTGCCGCGGATCGGGAGGATCGCCTGGATCCTGGGGTCGCGACCCTGGCGGGCCGAGCCTCCGGCCGAGTCGCCCTCGACGATGAAGACCTCGCACTCGGTGGGGTCGGTGGACTGGCAGTCCGACAGCTTGCCGGGCAGTCCACCACCGCCCAGGAGCCCCTTGCGGGACCGGGCCAGGTCCCGCGCCTTGCGGGCCGCGAGCCGCGCCTGCTGGGCGGCCTGGCTCTTGCGGATGATGTCCTTGCCCTCGGCGGGGTTCTGCTCGAACCACGCGCCGAGCTGGTCGTTGACCAGCCGCTGCACGAACCCCTTGGCCTCGGTGTTGCCGAGCTTGGTCTTGGTCTGCCCCTCGAACTGCGGGTTCTCGAGCTTGATCGAGATGATCGCGGTGAGCCCCTCGCGGATGTCGTCACCCGAGACGCGGTCCTCGGGCTTCTTCATCAGCCCCCAGTCCTCGCCGGCCTTGTTGACCAGCGAGGTCAGCGCGGCGCGGAACCCCTCCTCGTGGGTGCCGCCCTCGTGGGTGTTGATGGTGTTGGCGAAGGTGTGCACCGACTCCGAGAACGTGGTGTTCCACTGCATCGCGACCTCGAGACTCATGTGGTTCTCGACGTCCTCTGGCGTCTCGGCCTCGAAGGCGATGATCGAAGGGTTGGCCGCCTGCTTGCTGCGGTTGAGGTGCTCGACGTAGTCGACCAGGCCGCGGTCGTACTTGAAGACCTGCTCGCTGCCACCGCCCTCGGCCCGGTGCATCGAGTCGGCGTGGGCCGCGTCGAGCTCGTTGGAGATCGTGTCGTCCTGGACCGCGTCCGCGATCGCGCCGGCGTCGGCCCGCTCGTCACGGACCACGATCTCGAGCCCCTTGTTGAGGAAGGCGTACTCGCGGAAGCGGGTGGTGATCGTCTCGAGGGAGTACGACGTGGTCTCGAAGATCTCGGTGGAGGCCCAGTAGGTGACCGTCGTGCCGGTCTCCTCGCCGTCCTCCAGCGGGCGGACCTGCTCGATGGGCCCGTCGGGCTCGCCGAGCTGGAAGCTCTGCCGCCAGAGGTGACCGCGGTTCTTCACGTCGACCACGAGCCGGCTCGACAGCGCGTTGACCACGGAGACGCCGACACCGTGCAGCCCTCCGGAGACCTTGTAGCCGCCACCGCCGAACTTCCCGCCGGCGTGCAGCTGGGTGAGCGCGATCGTGACCGCGGGCAGCTCCTGGCCGGGCGCGGTGTCGGTCGGGATGCCCCGGCCGTTGTCCTCGACCTTGATCGAGCCGTCGGCGCCCAGGGTGACCACGATCCGGTCGCAGTAGCCGGCGAGCGCCTCGTCGACGGCGTTGTCGACGATCTCCCAGATCAGGTGGTGCAGGCCGCGCTCACCGGTCGAGCCGATGTACATGCCGGGCCGCTTGCGGACCGCCTCGAGCCCCTCGAGGACCTGGATCGCGGACGCGTCGTACTCGACGCCGTTGGGGGGCTCCGGAGGACTGATCTGGGACACGGGCACCCCTTCTCGCTCGGCCAGGCGGCCGCGGTGTTGACATGACACGGGCCGCCCGAGCTGGCGGGACGACCCGTCGTCCATGATACCGGTCAGAACGCCGCATTCCACGCACGTCCCCCACAGAAGAGGGGGAGCCGCCTGTGGAAATGGCCCACAGACGGCCGGGAAGGCCACCGAGAGGCCCTCGCAGGGGGCCGCCCATGTCCCCATATGGCCGAGCGGCTCCCAGATCGGCTGATCCGGCCCCTGGTACGGGCCCCAGTGCGGACCTCGGAGCTTTCGCTCTGCACGGTCGCGACCGATCAGCCGTAGGTGTCGCGCGGACCCCGGCTGTCGCGGGTGCGGCGCCGGCCCTTGGACCAGGACGGGAGGTGTGGCCCGAGCACGTCGATCAGGGTCACGGTGCCGTCGCCGAGCTCCTCGTTGAGGCGGCGTACGACCGCCGGCGCGAGCAGCGTGAGCTGGGTGGCCCAGGCGGTCGAGTCGGCGCGTACGACGAGCTTGCCGTCCGCGAACGACTCCGGCGTGCAGTGCGCGCCCACCTCCGCGCCGACCAGGTCGGGCCAGCGCGCGAAGACCCCACGTACCCGCAGCTCGAGGTCCCAGCCGCGCTCGGCGACCATCCGCTCGACCTGGTCCCCGATCAGCTGCGGGTCCCGGTCGTCGGGGTGCGCCCCCGAGTAGGTGGGGTCGCGCGGAGCCGTGCCCCGCTTGGCCCGGCGCTTGCGGGCGGCCGGTGACGAGCTGGCGGTGGCCCGGGCCGTCTGCCGGGCCAGGTCGAGGCCGTCGTCCCGGTGCGGGGTCTCGTCCGGGTCCTCAGCCATCGCGGGTCACCTCCCCGTCTGCCACCACGAACCGGGCGCCGGACAACGCGGCCGGCACGTCCTCTGGGACCGCGGCGGTGACCAGGACCTGCTCGGCGCCGGCGACCAGGTCGGCGAGCTGGGCCCGGCGCTCGCTGTCGAGCTCGGCGAACACGTCGTCGAGGATGAGGATCGGGTCGTCGCCGTCGGAGCGGAGCAGGTCGTACGACGCCAGCCGCAGCGCCAGCGCGAACGACCAGGACTCGCCGTGCGAGGCGTACCCCTTCACAGGGAGCCGGGCCTCGTCCGCGACGTTCTCGGGAGAGGCGCCGTGGCCGAGCCAGAGCAGCACGTCGTCGCGGTGCGGCCCGACGAGCGAGATGCCGCGGTCCAGCTCCTCCTTCTGCCGGCGGGCCAGCTCGTCGAGGATCGCCTGTGGCACCGGCCCCTCCCGCGGCACCGACGACCTGTACTCGATCTCGGCGTCGTCGCGCGAGGCCCCGCGGGCCACGGTCTCGTAGGCCTTGCCGACGTAGGGGCGCAGGTCGTCGACCAGGGCCAGTCGAGCCTCGATCAGCTCGGCGCCGTGCCGGGCGAGCTGCTCGTCCCACACCGCGAGCGTGGCCAGCGCCCCTTCCCGCGCCGAGCCGCGCGCCAGACCGGCCGTCTTCAGCAGCGAGTTCCGCTGCTTGAGGACCCGGTCGTAGTCGGCGCGGGTCCCGGCCAGCCGCGGCGTGCGCAGGACGAGCAGGTCGTCGAGGAAGCGGCGCCGTTCGGACGGGTCGCCCTTGACGAGCGAGAGGTCCTCCGGCGAGAACACCACGGTCCGGACCAGGCCGACGAGGTCTCTGGTGCGCGGCAATGTCGACTTGTTGACACGAGCCCGGTTGGCGCGGCCCGGGTTCAGCTCCACCTCGAGCACCGCGGTGCGCCCCTCCTTGACGACCGCCGCGCGCACCACGGCCTGGTCCGCCCCGGTCCGCACCAGCGGGGCATCCGTGGCGACCCGGTGCGAGGTCAGCCGGGAGAGGTAGTCGATGGCCTCGACCAGGTTGGTCTTGCCCTGGCCGTTGCGGCCGATGAACGCCGTCACGCCCGGCTCGAGCGGGACCTCGGCGGTGGCGTAGGACCGGAAGTCGTGGAGGCTCAGGTGGGCAACGTGCAAGGGAAGATACTAGGGCTTGTCTGGCAATTGCTGGTGGATGCCGGCGTCGTCCAGGCGCGCGCTGGCAGGGAGGCGGCGCGCGCGCAGACTGGGCGTCTTCGAAGCGTCGGCAACGCCGCCAGCGCGTGATCTGGGCGGCGTCCGGTGCCGCCATGAATTGGCAGACATGCCCTAAGCCGGGTTCGCGGGGCCCACGTCGCCGCCGGCCGGCGGTTCGGTGCGGGTGGCATGGCCGCCGAACTGGTTGCGCATCGCCGCGATCGCCTTCATCGCCGGGCTGTCGTCCTGACGTGAGGTGAACCGCGCGAACAGCGACGCCGCGATGACGTTCATGGGTACGCCGTTGTCGATCGCGGCCTCCACGGTCCAGCGGCCCTCACCGGAGTCCTCGGCGTACCCGGCGATCTTCTCGAGATGGGTGTCGGCCTCGAGCGCTGCGACCAGGAGGTCGAGCAGCCAGGACCGGATCACGGTGCCGGCCCGCCAGGAGTCGAAGACCTCGGTGACGTTGTCCACGAGGTCGACCTTGTCGAGCAGCTCCCAGCCCTCGGCGTAGGCCTGCATCATGGCGTACTCGATGCCGTTGTGGACCATCTTGGCGAAGTGTCCGGCACCGGGCGCCTGGCCGGCGTGCACGAAGCCGTGGTCGCCCTCGGGACGCAGCGCGTCGAAGGCCGGCTGCACCTTGGCGACGTCCTCGTCGGAGCCTCCGCACATGAGCGCGTAGCCGTTCTCGAGCCCCCAGACCCCGCCGGAGACCCCGCAGTCGACGAAGCCGATGCCCTTCTCGCCGAGCATCGCGGCGTTCGCCTGGTCGTCGGTCCACTTGGAGTTGCCGCCGTCGACGACGAGGTCGCCCTCGCCCAGCAGCTCGCCGAGCTCCTTGACGGTGTCGCGGGTCGGGTCGCCCGCCGGGACCATGACCCACACCACCTTCGCGCCTCCGTCCGGGCCCGGCAGGGCCGCGACCAGGTCGGCCAGGCTGCCGACGTCGGCGAGGTCGGCGTTGCGGTCGTAGCCCACAACGGTGTGGCCGGCGTTCCGCATGCGGGTGCGCATGTTGCCGCCCATCTTGCCCAGTCCCACGAGACCGATGTGCATCCGAGACTCCCTCCTGACAGCTACTGGTGGACCCCGTTCCGGTAACCCGTGGCCGCGCGGTGGATCAGGAGAGCAGCCGGCGCGGCATGAGCAGGTAGCGGAACGCCGTGTCGCCGTTCGCGCCGCCGTCGGTCGCTCCGCTGATCACCACCGGCTTGGACGACTGGGTGAACGCGAGCTCCACGATGTCCTCGTCGATGACGGTCAGGCCGTCGAGCAGGAACTGCGGGTTGAAGCCGGTCGTGATCGGCTCGCCGTCGATCTTCGCGTCGATCGACTCCGAGGCCTGGGCCTCGTCACCGGAGCCGGCGTCGAGGGTCAGCACCTCGTCGCTGAACGCCAGCTGGACGGCGGTGTTGCGCTCGGCCACCAGGGAGACGCGGCGTACGGACTCGATGAGCGCCTGCTTGTCGACCCGGGCGACGGTCAGGTGCTCGTTGGGGAAGAGGCTGCGGACCTTGGGGAACTCACCGTCGAGGAGCCGCGTCGTCGTACGCCGGGTGCCGCCGGCCGCCGCGCCCTCGAAGCCGATGAGGCCCTCGCCCGAGCCCGAGGTGGCCAGGGCGATGGTGACCTCGGTGCCGCTGGTCAGCGACCGGGCGGTGTCGCCGAGGACCTTGGCGGGCACCAGGGCGGCCAGGGTGTCGTCCGGGGTGCGGGGGTTCCAGCTGAGCTCGCGGTGGGATAGCCGGAACCGGTCGGTGGCCAGCAGCGAGATCGTCGATCCGTCGATCTCGAGGCGGACCCCGGTGAGGACCGGGAGCATGTCGTCGCGGCCGGCGGCGGTGACCGCCTGGCTCACCGCGTGGGCGAACGCCTCACTGGGCACGGTGCCGGTGGCGGCCGGCATGTCCGGAAGCGTGGGGTAGTCCTCCACCGGCATGGTCTGGAGGCTGAACCGGGCCGAGCCGCAGGTCAGGGAGACCCGGGTGCCGTCGGTGACCATCTCGACCGGCTTGTCGGGGAGGCTGCGGCAGATGTCGGCGAGCAGCCGGCCGCTGACCAGAGCTCGTCCCTCGTCGGCCACCTCGGCCTGCAGCGTGGCCCGTGCGGAGGTCTCGTAGTCGAAGGTCGAGAGCACCAGCCCCTCGTGGCTGGCCTCGATCAGGAGCCCGGCCAGGACCGGGACACTGGGGCGCACCGGCAGGCTGCGCGCTGCCCAGGCGACGGCATCCGCGAGCACGTCGCGTTCGACGCGGAACTTCACGATTGGGGGTCCTCCGCGGGCTCGGGTGTCAGGAGATGTCGAGGGGTGGGCTGAATCCTGCCATGCCGGGGGGTGTTCCACAGGCTGGGCGTCGGGTGGAGTTCCACGGTCGATCGTCCCGTGTAGAGATACGTAGTCGTAGTAGGCACTGTGCGATCTGTGGACAGCGCGCATCGCCGCAGGTCGGCCCCCGAAATCGCTGTGCACAAGGGGTGTGGACGGAGGCCGGGTCGACGGAGGGCCGGTGTGGACGACGAACCGGGTCGCCGGCCGCCCGCGCGGCGGATCCGCAGATCCTCCCCGTGTAGTTCGGACCCTCGGACGGGTGTTCTCCACAGGCACATGACGGCAGTCCGCTGAGTCGGCTCAGGCCTGGCGGGCGGCGGCCTTGACCCGGCTGGTCAGCTCGCTCACCTGGTTGAAGACAGCCCGCCGCTCGGCGAGGAGCTGGTTGATCTTGCGGTCGGCGTACATGACCGTCGTGTGGTCGCGGTTGCCGAACTGGGCGCCGATCTTGGGCAGCGACAGGCCGGTGAGCTCACGGCAGAGGTACATCGCGATCTGGCGGGCCATGACCAGGTGCCGGCCGCGGCTGGGGCCGCAGAGCTCCTCGATGGAGACGCCGAAGTAGGCCGCGGTCTGCGCGATGATCAGCCCGGCGGTGATCTCGGGCTCGCCACCCTCGGGGATCAGGTCCTTGAGCACGATCTCGGCGAGGGTCATGTCGACCTCCTGCCGGTTGAGGTTGGCGAAGGCCGTGACCCGGATCAGCGCGCCCTCGAGCTCGCGGATGTTGGTCTGGATCTTGGAGGCGATGAACTCCAGGACGTCCGGCGGGGCCGTGAGCCGGTCCATCGCGGCCTTCTTGCGCAGGATCGCGATGCGGGTCTCGAGGTCGGGCGGCTGGACATCGGTGATCAGCCCCCACTCGAACCGGTTGCGCAGCCGGTCCTCGAGCGCCTCGAGCCGCTTGGGTGCCCGGTCGGAGGTCAGCACGATCTGCTTGTTGGCGTTGTGGAGGGTGTTGAACGTGTGGAAGAACTCCTCCTGGGTCTGGGTCTTGCCCTCGAGGAACTGGATGTCGTCGATCAGGAGCACGTCGACGTCGCGGTAGCGCCGCTTGAAGCCGTCCTGCTTGTCGTCGCGGATGGCGTTGATGAACTCGTTGGTGAACTCCTCGCTCGACACGTAGCGCACCTTGGCGCCGGTGTAGAGGCTGCGCACGTAGTGGCCGATCGCGTGGAGGAGGTGGGTCTTGCCCAGGCCGGACTCTCCGTAGACCAGCAGCGGGTTGTAGGCCTTGCCCGGGGCCTCGGCCACGGCGACGGCGGCGGCGTGCGGGAACCGGTTGGACGACCCGATGACGAAGGTCTCGAAGGTGTACTTCGGGTTGAGCCGGGCCTCGTGCGCGCCGGGCCGGCTGGGCCGCAGGTCGATGTCGTGGAACTCCGGAGGTTCGGGGTGCAGCACGGGAGCCGCCGGCTGGCCGATGACCGAGCCGGGCATCGGGAGCACGGTCGCCAGCTGCTCGATCGTCGACATGTCGACATGTCGATCAATCGGCGAGTCGACATGGGCGTGGTCGGGCAGCGGGCCGGCGCCCTGGGGCTGCTCGCGCTGTGGTTGCTCCGCCGGGCCCGGCACCAGGGCGGGGTTGATCGTGGTGCCGAGGCCGATCTTGCGGCCGTAGACCCCGCTCAGCGCTCCCTCGATCTCGGCGCGCAGCCGGCCCTCGACCTGGGTGCGGGTGAACTCGTCGGGCACCGCGATGATCGCCAGCTCGTCGTGCATGGTCACCGGGTCGCACGTGGAGAGCCAGGCCCGGTTGGGCTGGTGCGGCGCGATGGTGTCGAGGACGGACTGCCAGGCGTCGGTGAGGTCGGGGTCGGTCTGCTCCACGAGGTCGTCTCGCCTTCTCCACTGCTCGTGCGTCGGGCCTGGAACCTGGCTGCTGCCAGGTCCGGTGCTGGTGTCCACACGGCGCCGCCGCCGGCTCTCCACAGCATTCTCCACAGGCTGTGCACCCGGGATCCCGCGGGGTCGGCGCGGTCGGGGGAACAGGTCAGTGGCCGAGCGCGGTGGCGGTCGGCGGGGAAACCGAACCGAGACTCGCCCCCCATGATCTGCAGAGGGCAGCAGGGAAACTCGGTGAGTGCCGAACCTAACGCCGTTCCGGCGACGGGCACAAGCGGTTCTCCACAGGCCGACCGAGGCATTTTCCCGGTCGCCCCTGGGCCATGGCCGCCCACCCGATGGGGTCATCGCCGAGGCGTGGCCGCCGGTTTGACCCTGTGTCAGCCGACCGCGTACCGTTGATCGGTCAGCGGCCGTGTTGTGCAGCCCGGTCGCGCGTCCGAGGCTCGGTCGGGACGCGCCCGCGCCGACCGCCCCAGCTGACCACAAGACCTGTCGCCCACACCGGAAGAGAAACCCGTGAGCAAGCGGACCTACCAGCCGAACAACCGCCGTCGCCACAAGGTGCACGGGTTCCGTCTTCGCATGCGCACCCGCGCCGGTCGCGCCATCATCTCCTCGCGCCGCCGCAAGGGCCGCAAGAGCCTCGCGGTCTGACGAGCCGGACGTTCCCGTCCCGTGCTCGCCGCCGACCAGCGGTTGCGCCGCGCCGACGCCTTCCGGCGCACCGTGAGGTCCGGCCGGCGGGCCGGTGGTGCTGCCCTGGTCGTGCACCTGCTCGCCGACGCTTCCCGTCCGGGCGATCCACCGCGAGCCGGTTTCGTCGTCAACAGGGCGGTCGGCGGCTCGGTGGTCCGCAACCGGGTCAAGCGGCGCCTTCGACATCTCGTCAGGGAAAGCCTGACGTCACTGCCGCCCTCGTCCGAGCTCGTGGTGCGCGCCCTGCCGCCCGCCGCCACGATGTCGACCGCGGAACTCGGCGCGGAGCTTGCCCGTTGTCTCCAGAGGGTCGCCGCCTCCCCGCAGGCCGCCCGGGCGGTGGCCGCGAGCGGGTCGGGGACGAGGGCGGAGTCGTGAAGTACGTCTTGATCGGGTTGCTGCGTGTCTACCGCGCCCTGATCAGCCCGCTCTACGGCCAGGTCTGCCGATACCACCCGAGCTGCTCGGCGTACGCGCTCGAGGCGGTCACCGAGCACGGCAGCATCCGCGGCAGCTGGCTGGCCGTGCGCCGCCTGGCGCGCTGCCACCCGTGGGCGGCGGGCGGCTACGACCCGGTCCCGGGTCGAGCCGCGGCGGAGCCCACCCTTGACGTTGCCCCAAGAGGAAGAGCCTGATCCCGTGATGCCACTCATTTTGGGACCGTTGGGGACCATCGGCCACTACATCCTGACGCCGCTCTACTACGCCATCTCGGGCGTGATGCTGGCCTGGCACTGGCTGTTCACCACCATCGGGATGAACCCTGACGGCGGTGCGTCCTGGGCTCTTTCGATCATCGGGCTCACCCTCGTGGTGCGCGCGGCGCTGGTGCCGCTCTTCGTCCGGCAGATCAAGGCCAGCCGGAACATGCAGCTGATCCAGCCCAAGGTCAAGGAGCTGCAGAAGAAGTACGGCCACGACCGGGAACGTCTCGCCCAGGAGACGATGAAGCTCTACAAGGAGTCGGGCACCAACCCGTTCGCCTCGTGCCTGCCGATCCTGTTGCAGATGCCGATCTTCCTGGCGCTGTTCCGCTTGATCAACTCCGCCGCGAAGGAGACCGCTCACGGGTTCATGACCCATGAGCAGGCCGTCTCGTTCGGTCAGTCCAAGCTGTTCGGCAAGCTGCCACTGGCGGACTCGTTCACCCACTCCAACGGAAATCTGGGCGTGCAGATCGTGGCCGCCATCCTGGTGCTGGCGATGACCGCGACGACGTTCACGACCCAGCGGCAGCTGATGGCCAAGAACATGCCGGCCGACGCGCTGACCGGCCCCTACGCGCAGCAGCAGAAGATGCTGCTCTACGTCCTGCCCGTGGTCTTCGCGGTGGGCGGCATCGCCTTCCCGATCGGCGTCCTTCTCTACTGGACCACGTCGAACCTGTGGACGATGGGCCAGCAGTTCTACGTGATCAGGAACAACCCCGCCCCAGGCACCGAGGCGGCGCGGCAGAAGGCCGAGCGTGACGCCAAGAAGGCCGAGGGAAAGGTGCATTCTGGCGACGGCGGCTCCGCCGACGTCGCGACGACGGGGACGACGGGGACGACCACGGAGACCCAGCCGGGGTCCGAAGCTGATCGGCGGCCGTCCCAGCGCCAGCAGCCCAAGCGGCAGAGCCGCAGCCAACGTCAGACCAAACCCACCGGCGGCCCGGTCAAACCGGCCGCAGGCCCGGGCAAGCCTGCGGGCGACCCGGGCAAGCCTGCGGGCGGCCCGGGCAAGCCTGCGGGCGGCCCGGGTAAGCCCGCGGGCGGCCAGGGCAAGGCCGGCGGGTCAGGCAAGGGCGGCGGGCGCAGCTCCACAGGGAGCCAGAGCAGCCAGAACGACAAGAGGAACGGAAAGCAGCAGTGAGCGAGCAGACGGACGAGACGTACGACGCCGAGACCGAGGCGGTCGACGCTGCCGCCGAGGAGACCACCGAGCCCGACGCGGGGGCTGACGCGGGGCCTGATGAGGGGGCTGATGAGGGGCCCGCGGCCGAGGAGCAGGGAGACGTGGCCGAGGAGTCCGTCGAGCCGGAGGCGCCTTCCTCGCGCGTCGATCAGCTCGAGTCGGAGGGGGACATTGCCGCCGACTACCTCGAGGAGCTGCTGGACATCGCGGACCTCGACGGCGACCTGGACATGGACGTCGATGGCGACCGTGCGGCGGTGTCGATCGTCGGAGCCGACCTCAACCAGCTGGTCGGCCGCAACGGGGAGGTGCTCGAGGCGCTTCAGGAGCTCACCCGGCTGGCGGTCTACCGCGAGACCGGCGAGCGGTCGCGGCTGATGTTGGACATCTCGGGCTACCGGGCGGAGAAGCGCGCCCAGCTCGAAACCCTCGCGGAGGAGACGGTGGCCCGGGTCAAGGAGAGTGGCGAGCCGGCCGCACTGGACCCGATGACGCCGTTCGAGCGCAAGGTCGTGCACGACGCGGTTGCCTCGGCGGGGTTGACGTCGGAGTCCGAGGGCGTGGAGCCACGCCGCTTCGTGGTGGTTCTGCCGGCCTGATCCGTCCGATGGCCGAGGTTTCACGTGAAACGCCCTCCACGCCCGAGCTGGCGCGGAGGGCGTTCTCGTTGGTGCGACTCCCACTCGCGGAGCGGTACGTCGCCCTGCTGGCGACCGCCGGCGTCGAGCGCGGCCTGATTGGCCCCCGGGAAGCGCCGCGGCTCTGGGAGCGCCACGTCCTGAACTGCCTGGCGATCTCGACGGTGATACCGGCCGGGGCGTCGGTGGCGGACCTGGGCTCCGGCGCCGGTCTGCCGGGCTTGGTTCTCGCCATCGGCCGGCCCGACCTGGGGGTCACCCTGGTCGAGCCGCTCCAACGCCGACACGACTTCCTGGACGAGGTGGTCGAGGAGCTGTCGCTCGAGAACGTGGTGACGATCCGGGGTCGGGCCGAGGAGCTGCACGGCCGCGAGCGGTACGACGTGGTCACCGCACGGGCATTGGCGCCCTTGAGCCGGCTGTTGGGCTGGGCCATGCCGCTGGTGGCACCGAGTGGCGTCCTGCTCGCGATGAAGGGCAGCTCGGCGGCGGACGAGATTGCTGCGGCGGAGGTTGAAGCCCGTAGGCTGCGCTGCGCCGCGCCAGAGCTGGTCGTCGTGACAGGGCCGGACGGCTCGTCCACAGCAACCCTGGTGCGGGTGGCCCATGCGGACCCGCGCGGCTAGGGTGACGCCTTGTATTTGGAGGAAGGGAGCTGGGTCGAGTGACTGACGGTTCGGCTCCTCCCGAGGAACACCCCCGGGAGTTTTCCACCGATACAGGTGCCCCCGGTGAGCGGGAGCGTCCACAGGATGACGTCGGTTATCCACAGGTTGGCGACGAGGAGGGTGACCCGGTTTCACGTGAAACATCAGCCGAGGCAGACACCCGAGAGAAGAAAGTTTCACGTGAAACGACCGCCGACGTTCCCTCCTCGTTTCTTCGCGTCCGCGACCTCAGCGAGGTGACACCCTCGCTGGCCGACCCCTATGGCGACGAGCCCACGCCGTTGGCCCGGGCCGCCGAGCACATGTTGCTGGCCCGGCAGAGCGCTCGCCTTCGACCTGCCTTGGCGCGTCCCGAGGCGACCCGCGTCCTGGTCGTGGCCAACCAGAAGGGCGGCGTCGGCAAGACGACGTCCACGGTGAACGTGGCCGCTGCCCTGGCCCAGTTCGGCCAGCGGGTCCTGGTCATCGACCTGGACCCGCAGGGCAACGCCTCGACCGCGCTCGCCGTCGAGCACCACCGCGGGACCCCGTCGAGCTACGACCTCCTCGTCGAGGGAGCGCAGCTGGCCCACGTGGTGAGCAGCTGTCCCGACATCGAGCACCTCGACGTGGTCCCCGCGACCATCGACCTGGCCGGCGCCGAGATCGAGCTGGTCAGCGTGGTCGCCCGCGAGCAGCGGCTGCACAAGGCGCTCAAGACCGACTCCCGGATCAGCAGCGAGCCGGTCGAGAGAGCGGGGGAGGATCGGTACGACTACGTCTTCATCGACTGCCCGCCCTCGCTCGGGTTGCTCACCATCAACGCGTTCGTGGCCGGGCAGGAGCTGCTGATCCCGATCCAGGCCGAGTACTACGCGCTCGAGGGGCTGGGGCAGCTCCTGGCCACCGTGGACATGGTCCGGGCCCACCTGAACCCTGAGCTGGCGATCTCCGCGATCCTGATCACGATGTACGACGCCCGCACGCGGCTGGCGGCCGGGGTCGCCGACGAGGTCCGGGCGCACTTCGGCGAGCAGGTCCTCAAGACGTTCATCCCCCGGTCGGTGCGGGTCTCCGAGGCGCCGTCGTACAGCCAGACCGTGATGACCTACGACCCGGGCTCGCCGGGGGCGATGAGCTACCTCGACGCTGCGAGGGAGCTGGCCGAGAAGGGGCTGCGACCCCAGGAAGGACAGGCATGAACTCCCCGCGGACGCAGCGCCGAGGGTTGGGCAGGGGACTCGGCTCCCTGATTCCGACCACGGCACCCGCCGGCCAGGGCGCACCGGGCGCGGAGGCCGACCTCGAGCCGGGTCCCAACCCGGCGGTGACCGAGGTCGACACCGGCCCGGAGCTCGCGCCCGTCGTGGGCGCCTCCTTCGCCGAGCTCCCCGTGGGCGTGATCCGGCCCAACGCCGCGCAACCGCGTCAGGTCTTCGACGAGGAGGCGATGACGGAGCTCGTCGACTCGATCCGTGAAGTGGGGCTGCTGCAGCCCATCGTGGTGCGACGCTCCGGAGTGACCACGGACGGCGAGGAGCTGTACGAGCTGGTCATGGGGGAGCGCCGATGGCGGGCCGCGCAACAGGCCGGCCTGACCACCATCCCGGCCATCATCCGGGACACCGACGACACCGCGATGCTCCGTGACGCACTGCTGGAGAACCTGCATCGCGCCCAGCTGAACCCGCTGGAGGAGGCGTCCGCCTACCAGCAGCTGCTCGACGACTTCGCCTGCACTCACGACGAGCTGGCCACCCGGATCGGTCGCTCCCGCCCGCAGATCAGCAACACCATCCGGCTGCTCCGGCTCAGCCCGGCGGTCCAGCGCAAGGTCGCGGCCGGCGTGCTGTCCGCCGGCCACGCGCGATCCCTGCTGTCGGTCGAGGACGCCGAGCTCCAGGACCGGCTGGCGCAGCGCGTCATCGCCGAGGGCATCAGTGTGCGTGGTCTGGAGGAGCTCGTGACGGTCGGAGCGACCGGGTCGAGCGGCGTTCGGCGAGTGGCCCGGGCGAAGCCGACGGCGCCCGGGCTGGCCGAGCTGGCCGACCGGCTCTCGGACCGGCTGGAGACCCGGGTCAAGGTCGACCTGGGCCGCTCCAAGGGCAAGGTCACCATCGAGTTCGCCAGCCTCGACGACCTGCGGCGGATCGTCTCGATCATGGACCCGCAGGCGACCGGCGAACCCACCGGCTGACCGTCGGCTGACGGTCATTGATCCAGTCGACACGCGTCTGACCTGCGGAAACATGGAAGGAACGTGTCGACCTGTCTCTTTGTCGACAAATCGATAAAGCGCTAGATCAACTCGTCGGATCGTCGCGAGCGGCGCGGCGTTCGGCTCGGGCGGCGCGTTCGGCGGCGTCGAGCACCGCGGCCTCTTCGGGCGTCGGGGCACTGCCGCCGTACCGGCGCGGCAGCCACCAGGAGCCGGGGGGTTGCTGTGCGGCCGGGTAGGAGCGGATCGCCTCGTCGAGCAGCTTCGACATCACCCTGCGCAGCGCTGCTGTCTCGGCGGCTGGGTCCGCCCCGGTCGGGTGTAGTGCCGGCCCGACGTTGATCGCGATCGTCGTGCCGCGGGAGAAGTCGCGCGGGTGGTCCTTGGTCATCATCCGCTGCGTGCCCCACAGGATGACCGGCACCAGGGGCACCCCGGCCGCAGCCGCGATCCGGACCGCGCCGGTCTTGAACTCCTTGAGCTCGAAGGCGCGCGAGATCGTGGCCTCCGGGAAGATGCCGACCGCCTCACCGGACCGCAGGTACTCGACCGCGGTGGCCAGGGAGCCCTCGCCATCGGCCCGGTCCACCTCGATGTGGTGCAGGGACCGCATCAGCGGGCCGGTCCACCGGTGGTCGAACAGCTCGCGCTTGGCCATGAACCGTACCTTGCGGCCCGACGGGTTGGCGGCCAGTCCGCCGTAGATGAAGTCGACGTAGCCGATGTGGTTGACCGCGAGCAGCACACCGCCGTCGCGTGGGACGTTCTCGGAACCGCTGATCCGGATGTCCTGGCCCAGGAGCCGAAAGCCGAGCTTGGCCGCCAGGATGATGGGCGGGTAGGTCAGGTCGTGCACGCACGCATCCTCCCCTGTCGCGGGTGGGATCCCAGCGCGGGTGGCGGTGGTTTCGAGACGGCTCGCTCAGCCCTTCGCACGCTCAGGCCTGAGCCGAGCCTCCTCAACCTCCTCGCTGATCGCTCCAAGCTCAGGTGAGATCGCTGCTGGGACCGTCGTAGCCCTGCAGCCCGATCAGGCGGGGCGGCGCGTAGGTGTCGAAGGTCGCCCTCAGCTCGAGCTCGGCCTCGATCACACCGGCCAGGCGGCGTACGCCCTCCCGGATCCGCTCGGGCGTGGGGTAGCAGTAGGAGAGCCGCATCGCGCCGGAGCCGAAGCCGTCGGCGAAGAACGCGGTGCCCGGCACGTAGGCCACCCGTGCCGTGACCGCCCGCGGCAGCATGGCCTTGGCGTCGACGCCGGGCGGCAGCGACAGCCACACGTAGAAACCGCCGTCCGGGACGTTCCACCGGCACGCCGCCGGCATCAGGTCCTGCAGTGCGTCCACCATCGCGTCGCGGCGCTCGCGGTACATCTCCCGGAACTGCTTGATCTGGCCCTGCCAGTCGTGGGCGGAGAGGTACGCCGACACCGCCATCTGTGAGAACTGCGGCGGGCACAGCGTCGCTGACTCCTGGGCCAGCACCAGCTTCTCGCGCACCGTGTGCGGCGCCAGGGCCCAGCCCACCCGGAAGCCCGGCGCGAAGGTCTTCGAGAACGAGCCGAGGTAGATGACGCCCTCGGCCGCGTCGGCCCGCAGCGCCCGCATCGGCTCGCCGTCGAACCCCAGCAGGCCGTAGGGGTTGTCCTCGAGGACGAGGATGTCCTCGCGCCGGCAGATCTCGAGGATCTCAACGCGACGATCGGCGGTGAGCGTCACCCCGGCCGGGTTGTGGAAGTTGGGGATCGTGTACAGGAACTTGATCTTCTTGCCCGCGGCCCGGGTGGCGGTGATGGCCTGGCGCAGGGCCTCGGGCACCAGCCCGTCGGCGTCCATCTCGGCGTGCACGACGTCGCACTGGTAGGCCTTGAAGACCCCGAGTGCCCCGACGTACGACGGCGCCTCGCAGATCACCACGTCGCCGGGATCGCAGAAGACCCGGGTGACCAGGTCGACCGCCTGCTGCGAGCCGACGGTGACCACCACGTCGTCCGGGTGCGCCACGATGCCCTCGAGCCGCATCACCTCGGTGATCTGCTCGCGGAGCTCGGGCACCCCCTGGCCGGAGCCGTACTGCATGGCCTCCGGCCCGTGGTGGGCGACCAGGTCTCCGATCGCGCGGCTCACCACGTCGAGCGGAAGCCCGGAGATGTTGGGCATGCCGCCTGCCAGCGAGACGACCTCGGGCCGCGACGCGACCGCGAAGAGAGCCCTGATCTCCGAGGCGGTCATCCCGGCGGTCCGGGCGGCGTACCGGTCGACATAGGGGTCGAGACGGTGCTGCGCGCGGGCCGGGGTGCTCTCCATGGTCATCCAAGTGTGCGGGACGCCCGGCGCGCGTGCACACCGGATGACCACCGACTGAGTCACATATCCTCGACGGGTGCGGCTGGCGGTGGCTCTGCCCCAGGACCTCTCGGGCTCCGGCCCCGGCACGTTGACGGCGTACGCCCGCCGGGCCGAGGAGCTCGGCTTCGACGGCCTGTGGGCGCTGGACTCGGGGATCGGGGGCGCGACCGCCCGGGTGCCGTACCTCGACCCCCTCCCGGCGCTGGCCGCCGTGGCCGCCGTGACCGAACGGATCCCGCTCGGCGTGGCGGTCATCGTCGCCTCGCGCCGCAACCCGCCGCAGCTGGCCAAGGACGCCGCGAGCCTGGCGGTGCTGAGCGGTGACCGGTTCGTGCTCGGCCTCGGCGTCGGGAACGACCCGCCGGAGGCGGCTCGCCTCGGGTTCCGGGTCGACCACCGCGGGGCCAGGCTCAGCGAGGCCGTCGAGCTGATGCGGGCACTGTGGCGGCCCGGCCCGACGTCGTACGACTCCGAGCACCACCACCTCGACGAGGTCCCGATGGAGCCGAAGCCGCCGGCCGGCTCGGTGCCGATCTGGCTCGCCGGCAGCGCGCCGCCCGCGCTGGCCCGCGCCGCCCGGCTGGGTGACGGGTGGATCGGCGCCGGCTCGGCACCGCTGGCGGCTTTCCCGGAGCAGTGTCAGGGCGTCCTGGACGCCTTGACGGAGCGCGGTCGGGATCCGGAGGGTTTCCCGCGATCCCGACGGGTCTACCTGGCGATCGCGGACACCACCGAGGAGGCGGTACGCCGGCTGACGCCACTGCTCGATGGCATGTACGGATGGCCGGGGATGACCGAGCGCTGCGGCGTGTGCGGCCCGCCGGAGCTGGTGGCCGAGCAGCTCGCGCGGCTCGCGGCAGCCGGCGCGACCGAGCTGTTGCTCAACCCGCTCGACGACCTGCCCGAGCAGCTGGAGCGGCTGGTGGAGGTGCGCGAGCTGTTGCGGTGACGCGGTGGGCGCACGGGCCTACCCTTGAGCCATGTCCCGAAAGGTCGTGCGGCTCACCGTCGACCACCTCGCCCAGCTCGAGGGGCCGTGCCGCGGCTGCCTGTTCTGGCAGCTCGATCCGGTCAGCCGCGACCGGGTCTGCCCCGACGAGGCCGCGGCGGAGAAGGAGGACTGGGTCTCCCAGGTGCTCCGGGACTGGGGCTCGTGCGGCCGAGTCGTGATCGTCGACGACCGGCCGGTCGGCTACCTGATCTACGCGCCAGACACGTTCCTGCCCGGTGCCGGGGCCTTCCCGACGGCGCCGGTGTCGCCGGACGCCGTGCTGCTGACCAACGTCTGGGTGCATCCGGCGCACGCCGGCGGAGGGCTGGGCCGGATGCTCGTCCAGGGCATGGCCCGCGACCTGATCAAGCGGGGCGGGATCAAGGCCGTCGAGGCCTTCGGCGACACCCGGGGTCCGGGCCGCCGGGGGAGCTGCGTGGTGCCCTCGGACTTCCTCGGGAGCGTGGGCTTCAAGACCCAGCGGGCGCACGGCGCCACGCCGCGGATGCGGATGGAGCTCCGCGCCGCACTCTCGCTCAAGGACGAGGTGGAGGCGGCGCTGGAGCGGCTCGTGGGGGCCGTCCGCCCCGTGAAGCCACACCCGGCCGAGGGCCGGATGACGCATCGCGACCTGAACTGAGCGTCGAGACCACCGCGGAGAAGGCAGAGACCCGACCACGGGCGTGGTCGGGTCTCACGGCTGGCCCAGAGGTCGAGCTCAGGCGATGTAGTCGGCGAGCTCGTTGAGCAGCGCTGCCTTGGGGCGGGCACCGACGATCGACTTCACGACCTCGCCGCCCTGGTAGAGGTTGATGGTCGGGATGCCGGTGACGCGGTAGGAGGACGGCGTCACGGGGTTCTCGTCGACGTTCATCTTCAGGAAGGTGATCTTGTCGCCGTGCTGGGTGGCGATCTCGTCCAGGATCGGAGCGACCTGCTTGCACGGGCCGCACCACTCGGCCCAGAAGTCGACCAGGACGGGCTTGTCGGACTTGAGGACCTGCGCGTCGAACTCGGCGTCGGTCACGGACTCGATGTGTCCCACGATGGGTCACCTTTCATGTCGGGGTCGACCCCGAACCGGGCCGACGAGCTGGAAGCCTGATTCATCCAACCGCACCTGGTCGGGGAATGTTCCCGCACCGCGCCGCTGCGGTACTCACCGACGAACGGACCGTCCGCAAACGGTTGCGCGCCGTCCCTACGTCCGTGACTACCCGACTGGTGCGAAGGTCAGGCCCCGGCGATCTGAGCTTCTTCGATGACGACCTCGCCGCCTTCGATGTCGGCGCGGCTCTGGGCCTCGGTCGGGTCGCCGACGTGCGCGAGCTCGGCGAGGTAGCGCTCCGCGTCAAGGGCAGCGGCGCAGCCCGTGCCGGCGGCGGTGACCGCCTGCCGGTAGTGGTGGTCGACCAGGTCGCCGGCAGCGAAGACGCCGGTCAGGTTGGTCCGCGTCGACGGGTGCTCGACGAGCACGTAGCCGTCGTCGTCCAGGTCCACCTGGCCGGTGAGCAGCTCGGAGCGCGGGTCGTGGCCGATGGCGATGAACAGCCCGGTCGCGTCGAGCTCGCGGGTCTCGCCGGTCACGGTGTCCTCGAGGGTCAGCGACTCGAGCCGGTCCGCGCCGTTGATCGAGTCGACCTTGGAGTTCCAGATGATCTCGAGCTTGGGGTCGGCGAAGGCCCGATCCTGCATGATCTTGGAGGCACGGAGCTCGTCGCGGCGCACGATCATCGTGACCTTGGAGCCGAACCTGGTCAGGAACGTCGCCTCCTCGACGGCCGAGTCCCCGCCGCCCACGACCGCGATGTGCTGCTCGCGGAAGAAGAAGCCGTCACACGTCGCGCACCACGAGACGCCGCGGCCGGACAGCTCGTCCTCGCGGGGCAGGCCGAGCTTGCGGTAGCCCGACCCCATGGCCAGGATCACCGCGCGCGCCGTGTAGGTCTCGGTGTGCGTCTTCACGATCTTGATGTCGCCGGTGAGGTCGACCTCGATGACGTCGTCGGGGACCAGCTCGGCGCCGAACCGCTCGGCCTGGGAGCGCATCTCGTCCATCAGCGCGGGGCCCATGATCCCGTCGCGGAAGCCGGGGAAGTTCTCGACCTCGGTGGTGTTCATCAGCGCGCCCCCGGCGGTCACGGACCCCTCGAGGACGAGCGGGTGCAGGCTGGCCCGGGCGGCGTACACCGCAGCGGTGTAGCCGGTGGGGCCGGAGCCGATGATGATCACGTTGCGGGGCTCGGACATGGACCGCCAATCTCCTCGAAAAAGTCTGCTACTGCACAACCGATCGTAGGGGAGGAAGATTCCCGCTGGAGGCGCCCGGCGGGCCCGTCACCGGGCCGGGATGGACGTGCTGGCCAGCGTGGCCGCGGTGTCGCAGGCGAGTACGTCGGCCCGTTGCCGTCCGTCCGCGGGCGGGCGCAGCGCCACGACTGCCGGCTGGTCGTCGAACAGCGCCGGGAACAGCTCACCCGGCCCGAACTCGGACGCCGGGGCCGGCGACGCGCAGCCGAGTGCGTCGTAGGACTCCGCACTCGGGGACCGGACCGCACTCGAGCCCTGCAGCTGGTCGAGCTGGCGCGAGAGCTCTCGCTCGAGGTGCGCCGAGCTCAGCCGGAGCAGGGTCGGCGCGGACGCGGCGGACGGGACCGCCCCCGAGGGCTTGGCGCTCTGGTCGTGCAGGCCGACCCCGCCTCCTGACTGGTCGGCGGCCTTGCTCCGGTCGGCTCCCGAGTCGCTGCTCGAGGCGGCGGTGTCGGCGGAGTCGCTGGAGCCGACGTCGATCACCTGGCCGATGGCGAAGCCGGCCACGATCACCGCCGCCGCTCCGGCCAGCACGGCCGCGGCGTTGCGTCGGCGCCGGCGGGCGGCCAGGTCGATCACGGGTGCGACGCCCGGCGAGCCCGGCTCGTCGCGGCCCAGCCCGGACAGCACGCGGTCGAGCCGCTCAGCCACCTCGGCCGGCATCGGCTCGTCGTGGCGGGCGTCGGCGAGGAGTCGGCGTACCTCCGACTCCTGGCCAGGGGTCAGCTCGGGCCGTGCGTCGGGCTGGTCGGTCATGAAAGGACGAACGCCTCCTCTCGGGGCTCGAGGTTCGGTGTGGTGGCTGGGACGGGATCAGCCGAGATCGGGCGGGGCGCGGGACGCCTCCGTGGTTCGGACGGACGGGAGCGGGTCCGGGTTCCCAGGCGGCACGTGGCCTTCCTCACCACCCGGCCGCAGGACCCCCAGCAGGGTGGCCAGCCGGGCGCGGCCGCGCGAGCAGCGCGACTTCACGGTGCCGACCGGGCAGTCGAGCATCTGGGCGACCTCGGCGACCGGATAACCCTCCATGTCGACCAGCACCAGCGCGGCGCGTTGGTCCGCCGGCAGCTCGTGGAGGGCCGCCAGCACGAAGCGGCGGCGCTCCTCGACCACCGCGAGGTCGGCGGGGTCCGCCGTGTCGGTGGTCGAGGTGACCAGGGACCCGCGGTCGCCCGCCTCGTCCAGGTCCTCGGGCAGCGGGTCGGCGCGGCGTACCTTCGCCGCCCGGATCCGGTCGAGGCAGGCGTTGACGACGACCCGGTGCAGCCAGGTGGTCACCGCCGCTTCGCCGCGGAACGAACCGGCCCGGCGGTACGCCGCGATCATGCCGTCCTGCAACCCGTCGGCGGCGTCCTCGGGGTTGCCCATCGTGCGCAGCGCGACGCCCCAGAGCCGGTCTCGGTGGCGGCGGAACAGCGTCGCGAAGGCGTCGGGGTCGCCGTCGACGTGAGCCTGCAGCAGCTCGTGGTCGGTGAGCTCCGCCCCAGCGGGACCCGTCATGCTGCTGGGGTGTTCATCCGGCCACCACGAGGTCAACGATCCCACCCTTGAAGCCGTCGCTGACGTGCGGGAGGGAGGTCAGCCAGACCGTGAGGTAGCGGCCGGTGGGAGCGTTGTCCAGGTCGACGCCCGCGGTCGTGCCGGCGGCATCGAGCTGTCCGACCGGCTTCAGCTCCTCCGGGTTGCCCGGTGGGGAGTCGGTCAGGTACAGCGAGAGGTCGGTGGGCTGGCCGACGAGCGTGAGCTCGACCCGGCGTACGGCGCGGGTCCGGCCCAGGTCGATCACCAGACCGACCCCCCGCTTGAGCCCGGCCGGGCCGAGCTGCTGCTTGTAGGTGAGCGTGGTCCACGACGTCGCGGGGTCGCCGTCGACCGCCGCCCCGACGTCGCCACCGTTCTCCTCGCCGTCGCCCTGGGGGTCGAAGTCGTTGGCCACCAGCCCGGTGAACGGGGTCGGGGGCGCCTGGGGTGTCGTACTCGCCGACGCCGAGCTCGAGCTGCTCCCTCCGTCGCCGGGCTCGGCGCCCAACGGGGTCTTCCCCCGGCCGAGGTTGAACGCGATGGCGACCGCCACGAGCAGGACCAGGCCCACCGCGACCAGCATGGCCAGGCGGAGCCAGCGGCGGCCGGGCACCTGCTCACGGGTGTCGGTCAGCTCGTCCACGGCCGGCAGCGCGCCGCTGCTGTTGGACCAGCCCTGGTCGTAGGGCCAGTACTCGTCGCCGCGCCCCACCACCGGGCCCTCGTCCGGCAGCGAGTACCGCGGCTTGCGGTCCTCGGCCGCGAACAGCGGGCGCTCGGGCGGCTCCTCGAACGGCGGCGGAGGTGGCGCGGGCTCGTCCCGGGCGCGTAGCCAGGAGACCTCGTCGTTCTCGTCGTCGAAGATCGGCAGTCCGGCCTGGGTGGGCACCTCGGTGACCGGGTCGGGCTCGGGTTCCGGCTCGAGGAGCTCCTCCGGTCCGTCGTCCGGCTCGTCCGGCGGCACCCAGTCGTCCGGGTGCGGGCGGGCCAGGATCTCGGGCACGGCGGGCAGCGTCACGGTCTCGGTCTTCTCCGGGTTGCCGGCCGCGATCGCCTCGCCGAGCCCGCCGGCGTCCCCGACGAACTCGGCCAGGTAGCGGTGGATGCCGCGAGCGCTCCCCAGGTCGCGCAGCTCGCGCACCCGCTGACCGCGTGGGTTCAGCAGCTCGTCGCAGAGGTCGTCGAGGCCGCGGGGTACGCCGGCGCGCACCTGGCGCGGCCGCATCACCCGGCCGTGCGTCTCCGGGGCGCGAGGGACGCCAGAATGCGAGACGCCCGCCCACCGCCCGGTCAGGGTCGCGTGCAGCAGCCCGGCCAGGTCGACCACGTCGTGGTGCGGGTCGCCGGGAGGCAGGCCGTGCAGGGCGGCGTCGACGCAGAAGCCGATGATCCGAACGGACCCGGCGTTCTCCAGGAGCACGTTCTCGGGCGAGAGCAGCCCGTGCGCAACACCGTTCGCGTGGGCCACCGCGATCGAGTCCGCGACCTCGCTGACCAGCCAGGCCCCGCGGCGCGGCGACAGCGGACCGTTGCTCGCCAGCATGATGTCGAGCGAGGTGCCGGACCCCCACTCGTTGACGACGAAGCAGAAGTCGCCGATGCGCTCGGCGTCCAGGACCCGGAGGATCCGGTGGTCGAGCACGGTGGCGGACCGGCGGGCCGCGTCGAGGAGCAGCTCGGCGCGCGGGTCGTCGGCCGCGATCACGTGCAGCGCTACGTGCCTCTCGAGCACGCGGTCGTGCGCGCGCCAGAACCGGCCGCCCCCGCTCTCGCTCAGGAGGTCGACCAACCGGTACCTGTCGGCGAGCACGTCGCCGGCCCGGGTCGCGTGCGGCACCTGGTTTCGAGACGCGTCACTCACCCCCTCGCAAGCTCGGGTCTGAGCCGACGCTCCTCAACCTCCTCGCTGATCGCTCGTCCCTCGAAGGCTCGGTCCGAGTGCGCTCGGACCTCCTGCGCGTGTGGCCGGTGTGGCCCCCGAGAAAGCACCATCGTAGGCCGTTCAGCGGGCCCGGGCGCGACGTGTGAACGTGGCCAGCACGTCGTTCACCTCGGTGATCCGGAGGAGGCGCGCGAAGACCAGGAAGAGCAGGACGTCGACGGCGCCCACGCAGACCAGCCGGATCGCCGCGACCACCGTCCCGGGGTCGTCGGCCAGGCCGTCGAGCACCTGCGCCACCGGGAAGGTCAGCCCGGTGGCCAGTCCCGTCGCGATCACCAGCCGGCCTCCGAATCTCACCAGCCGCCGGGTGCGCAGGCCACCAAGCCGCTGTCGCAGCATCAGGTAGGAGACTGCCGAACCCACGGCATAGGCGACGGAGTAGGAGACCACGAGGGCGGGGGAGGTGCGCTGGGCCGACGTCGCGTGGACGAGGGCGACGGCGGCGACGATGTTGGTGGCGGCCACGGCGCACTGCACGAAGAAGACGGTGCGGTTGAGCTCGAGCGCGTAGAAGCCGCGCAGCACGAGGTAGTGGACGGTGAAGAACAAGATGCCCAGCCCGAACAGTGACAGGGTCGGTACGTAGGCGTCGACGCCGTTGCGGGCCGCGGCTCCGTGCGCGAAGAGGACCCGGGCCAGGTCGGGTGCGATGACCGGCAGCAGGGCCACGAACGGCACGATCACGGCCAGGGCTGCGCGCAGGGTGCTCGACAGGGAGCCCGCCAGCGCTCGTCGGTCGCCCTCGGCCGCGTGTGCGGAGAGCCGCGGCAGCATCGCGGTCGCCAGCGACACCGTGACGATCGCGTGCGGGACCATGACCACGAGGAAGCTGTTGAGGTAGACGGTCGCGCCGGTGCCGTCGGGGGACGCCACCGCACCGCTGGTGGCCAGCCTCTGGACGACGACGTAGGCGACCTGGTTCACCACCACGAACAGCACCGTCCAGACCCCGAGCCGCAGCGTGTGGCCGAGACCGGTGCCGCGCAGGTCGAACCTGGGTTGGTAGCGGAAGCCCGCCCGACGCAGGTAGGGCAGCAGGATGAGGAACTGGACCACGATCCCGAGGGTCGAGCCGACGCCGAGCAGCAGCTCCTGTCCGCCGGTGAAGCCGCCGTGCACCTCGACGCCCATGGCCGCGCCGTACGTGATCAGGTAGACCAGGATCACCGCGACCGAGATGACGTTGTTGGCGATCGGCGCCCACATCATCGGGCCGAAGACGCCCCGGGCGTTGAGGATCTGCCCGACCAGCACGAACATCCCGTAGAAGAAGACCTGCGGCAGGCAGTAGCGGGTGAACGCCACCGCAGAGTCGAAGACCGCTCCCTCGTAGCCGTGGGTGAACAACCGGACCAGCAGCGGCGCGGCGACGACCAGCACGACCGTGACGACGATGAGGAAGATGCCGGCCGCGGTCACCACCCGGTTGGTGTAGGCGTCTCCGCGGTCGGGATCGTTGCGCAGCGCGCGGACCAGCTGTGGCACCAGCACCGCGTTGAAGATGCCCCCGGCCAGCAGGATGTAGAGCGCGTTGGGCAGCGTGTTGGACACCGTGAAGATGTCCGCGTGCACGCTCGCACCCAGCGCGTAGGACAGCAGCGCGGCGCGCACGAAGCCGGTCAGCCGCGACAGCGTGGTCCCGGCGGCCATGACCGCGCTGTTGGAGAGCAGGCTGGCCTGCTCCTCCACCTCGTCGGCCGCCGGTTCGAGGGGTTGGTCGGTCACCGGGTGCCGGCTCCTGCGGGCTCCTTCTGCTCGCTGGCCCGGGGCTCGTCCCCGCTGTCGTCCGGATCGGCCGGCGTACGCCGGGAGTCGCGCACCCGACGGAACAGCCGGACGGCGATCGCACCGAAGAACAGGACCATGCCGCCGCCGAGGAACAGCCAGATCACGTTGCTGACCTGGGCCGAGCGGATGGTCAGGCCGGTGGTGCCTCCGAGCGGCGTGCCGCGTTTGTCGGTGACGACCAGGGTCACCTCGTGGATGCCGTTCTCGCTGGTGTGCGCCGTGAGCAGCACCGCCTGCCGGCTGTTCGCCGGAACTTCGACGCGCTTGGGCCCGTCGATGGTGAGCCTGCTGTCTGCGGTGGCGTCCAGCGCCACGGTCACCGGCTGGTCCAGGTCGTTGCCGATGACGGCCTGGAAGCGGCCGCTCGAGCTCGACAGCGTGACCGCACGGGGCGCGCTCACGTGCACGCTGCCCAGCCGCGCCTCGATCCACACGCGGGACTGGTCGGTGGAGGCGCGCATGGCGATCGGCCTGGTGCGGGCGGAGTAGGACGCACTGCCGAGCGCCTGGTCGGTCACGGTGCCGGAGACCAGGTTGTTGAGGCTGAGCAGGTTCTGCAGCGAGGCGCCGCTCCTGATGAGCGCGTTGGCCGCGTCGAAGTTGGGCTGGTCGAGCTCGGCCTCCTGCTGGTAGCGCGGGTAGTGCAGCGCCGCTCCGTCCACGGTCGTCGGCAGTGCCGACCGGCTGACCGCAGCGACCGAGGTGACGTCGAGCCACGCGGGGTCGAGGCCGCTGAAGAACGAGGTGCCGTCGGCCGGCGGCACCCAGTCGTGTGGCAGCACCATGGTCAGCGGCTCGTGGCCGCCGCGCAGGAACCGAACCGCCGCCTCGGCGAGGAGTCGCTGCCGCATCGCGGTCAGCGCGGTCGGGTCGTCGGGACCTGGACCGCCGGCCGCGGCGCCGCTGGAGGTCACCACCAGGTCGTGGCCCTCGATGCGCGCCAGGGCGGGCGCCGGCGCGTCGAACATCTGGTCGGTGAGCAGGATCGTCGAGCTCGGGTCGGCCGCCTCGATGCCCTTCTCGTTCAGGTAGCCGCTGGGCGAGGAGAGTACCGGGCTCGTCGTCACGTCGAAGCCCGGCAGGGTGGTCCCAGCTCGGGCCACGGCACGCTGGTAGAGCTCCGGGTCGTGGACCGCGGCGCCGGCCGCATCGACGTCGCCGTAGGGCAGCGACAGCACCTGGTCCTCGGGGCGCATGGCCTCGCCGAGCCGGTTCAGCCAGGCCTGGGCCGCCTTCGCCGCTGCCTGGACCACGGGGTCGAGCTGGTCGAGGTCGAGCGGGTTGCCGGAGGTCTCCGACGGCTGCGCGCCGGGGGACTCGGTGGCCTCGGTCGCCGACGGCGAGGTGGACGGAACCGCGCTCCCGCCAGTGACGCCCTCGGTGCCCTGGTCCCCTTCGTCCTCACCGTCCGCCTGGCCGGCCCGGAGGTTGGCCTCGAGCGACCTCGGGGGGTTGCCATCGGCGATCCGGCGAACGGCGTCGACCAGCCCCGGGTCGAGTGCCCAGGTGACGGTGCGAGAGCCCGAGCTGGCGCCGAAGTCGACCAGCGAGAGGAGCCGGCCACCCTGGGACAAGGTCTGGATCCAGCCGGCCAGGTCGTCGAGCGAGCCGTCATCGGTGTAGGCGAGCTGGTGGCGCAGCGGGATCACGATCGCGGTCGGCTCCTGGCCGGTGCGCGCCTCGGGCACCAGCGGCAGGAAGGTGCGGGCCCGGCCGTCCGCCGTCTGGTCCCGTCCCGCTGCGCTCTCGCCCAGCGCGTGGACTCCGAACCAGTACACGCCCGGGGTGGACACGTGGAGCAGCCGGCGCGGGATGCTGATCGAGTACGGCGCGGAGTCGCCTGGGGCCAGCTCGGGGATGAAGCCCTTGTGGCGCTCGTCGGCGATCCGGCCGCCCACGACCGCGTCCGGGGGCAGGGCGGCCGCCTCGGCGAGCTGCTCGGGCGTGGTCAGCGGCGTGGCCGAGATGAACGCGTAGACGTTGATCGTCGACCAGGTCTCGGTGTCGTCGTTGGTCACGAATCCGGAGACGCGGACCATGCCCCTGTCGGGGATGGACGACGGCGACAGCTGGTCGATCGAGACCGACAGCGGGGCCTGGTCCTTCTTCCGGGCCCGGTCGGCCCGGCGGCTCACCTCCTGTTTGCGCGTGACCTTGCCCGACCCGTCGTGCGGCGGCTGCTTGCGCAGCTGCATCTGTGCGGCCGGGCCCTCGGCCGACGGACCGCCAGGCTCGGCGTGCGCGGCCCCGGTCAGCGCCACCGGAACCGCCAGCGCCGCCAGGGCAGCACTGAACGACAGCCGACGGAGCACACGTAGAGGTTAGACCTCGGGGCCGTGCCTCCCGGGACCCGCCGAAGGCCCCGATCACCTCGCGTCACCCAGGACACGTGCACCCTAGAGTTGATGCTCGTGTCCGCACCTGAGCCGTCCGCGCTGACCGTCGTCGAGCTGCAGCGCAACGCGGACGTCGAGCTGGAGCGGGTCGCGCCCGTCATCGACGAGCTCGGGGCGCTGTTCGCGGAGGCCGGCCACGAGCTCGCGCTGGTCGGCGGACCGGTGCGCGACGCGATGCTCGGTCGGCCGCACCGCGACCTCGACTTCGCCACGTCGGCGCGGCCCGACGAGACCGAGCGGCTGCTGAAGGCGTGGGGAGACGCCACCTGGGACATGGGCCGGGACTTCGGCACGATCGGGTGCCAGAAGGGGCCCTGGACCGTCGAGGTCACGACGTACCGCTCCGAGGCCTACGACCCGGCGTCGCGGAAGCCGTCCGTCGACTTCGGCGACACGCTCGAGGGCGACCTGGTGCGCCGCGACTTCACCGTCAACGCCATGGCGGTGCGGGTGCCCGGGCGGGTCGTCGAGGACCCACATCACGGCGTGGTCGACCTCGCCCAGGGGCTGCTGCGCACACCGGGTACGCCGCAGGACTCGTTCTCCGACGACCCGCTCCGGATGCTCCGGGCCGCACGGTTCGCCGCCCAGCTCGGCTTCACGGTCGCGCCCGAGGTGGTCGCGGCGATGACCGACATGGCCGGCCGGATCGAGATCATCTCGGCCGAGCGGGTCCGTGACGAGCTCGTGAAGCTGATCTGCGCGCCGTACCCGCGGCTGGGGCTGAGGCTGCTGGTCGAGACGGGGCTGGCGGCACACGTCCTGCCGGAGCTGCCCGCCCTCGCGCTCGAGCGCGACGAGCACCACCGGCACAAGGACGTCTACGAGCACACCCTCACCGTCCTCGAGCAGTCGATGGACCTGGAGGACCGGCTGCCGGGTGGCGGCCCGGACTTCGTCAGCCGGTTCGCCGCACTGATGCACGACGTCGGCAAGCCGCGGACCCGGCGCTTCCTCGACGACGGGTCAGTCACCTTCCACCACCATGACGTGGTCGGAGCGAAGATCACCCGGAAGCGGATGCAGGCGCTGCGGTTCTCCAAGGACACCATCGACGCGGTGGCCGGCCTGGTCGAGCTGCACCTGCGCTTCCACGGCTACGGCTCCGGCGAGTGGACCGACTCGGCGGTGCGCCGTTACGTGCGCGACGCCGGCGACCAGCTGGCGAGGCTGCACGTGCTCACCCGCGCCGACTGCACGACCCGCAACCGGGCCAAGGCCGAACGGCTCCGACGCACCTACGACGACCTCGAGGCCCGGATCGCCCAGCTCCAGGAGCAGGAGGAGCTCGACGCGATCCGGCCCGATCTGGACGGCAACCAGATCATGGAGCTCCTGGGGATCGGGCCGGGCCGCGAGGTCGGTGAGGCCTACCACTTCCTGCTCGAGCTGCGGCTCGACAACGGGCCGATGTCCGAGGAGGACGCCGGGGCCGCGCTGCTGGAGTGGTGGCGGCAGAGATGACGCCGACCCGGCAGGAGCTCCCTGCCGGGTCGACGTGATCTGTTCAGCCCTACGCGCTCAGGCGCCGTCCTCGCCCCTGATGAAGGCCTCGACGCGGGCGCGGCCCTCGTCGTCGGGGAGCTGCACCGGCGGGGACTTCATGAGGTACGACGACGCGGAGATCAGCGGGCCGCCGATGCCACGGTCCTTGGCGATCTTCGCGGCGCGGATCGCGTCGATGATGATCCCGGCCGAGTTGGGGGAGTCCCAGACCTCGAGCTTGTACTCGAGGTTCAGCGGGACGTCACCGAACGCGCGGCCCTCGAGGCGGACATAGGCCCACTTGCGGTCGTCGAGCCAGGCGACGTAGTCGGACGGGCCGATGTGCACGTTGCGGTCGTTGGCGCCGACACCGGCCAGCGAGCCGGTCAGGTTCGAGGTCACGGCCTGGGTCTTGGAGACCTTCTTGGACTCCAGCCGCTCGCGCTCGAGCATGTTCTTGAAGTCCATGTTGCCGCCGACGTTGAGCTGGTAGGTGCGGTCCAGGGTCACGCCGCGGTCCTCGAACAGCTTGGCCAGCACCCGGTGGGTGATGGTGGCGCCGACCTGGGACTTGATGTCGTCACCGACGATCGGGACCCCGGCGTCCTCGAACTTCTTGGCCCACTCCGGGTCGGAGGCGATGAAGACCGGCAGCGCGTTGACGAAGGCCACGCCGGCGTCGATCGCGCACTGCGCGTAGAACTTGTCGGCCTCCTCCGAGCCCACCGGCAGGTAGGAGACGAGCACGTCGGCCTCGGTGTCCTTGAGGACCTGGACGATGTCGACCGGGTCGGCGCCAGACTCCTCGATGGTCTCGCGGTAGTACTTGCCGAGCCCGTCGAGCGTGGGGCCGCGCTGCACCTCGATGCCGAGCGTGGGCACCTCGCAGATCTTGATGGTGTTGTTCTCGGAGGCGTTGATGGCCTCGGAGAGGTCCTTGCCCACCTTCTTGTCGTCGACGTCGAACGCCGCGACGAACTCGACGTCCCGGACGTGGTAGTCGCCGAAGGTGACGTGCATCAGGCCCGGCACCGTGGCGGCCGGGTCGGCGTCCCTGTAGTAGTGGACGCCCTGGATGAGAGACGTCGCACAGTTGCCGACTCCGACAATTGCTACTCGAACCGAACCCATGGGGGGCATTTCCCTTCTAGTGAGTACTGCCGTTGGTAAGTACTGCCGTTGGTGAGTACTGCCGTTGATGAGTACTGCCGTCTGTTCATGACGTTTCTGCGGTGGGCGGGGTGCCCAGGTTGGGCTTCGTGGGGTTGCCGCGCTCGGCGTTGATCAGGTCCGAGAGCCAGTTGACCTCGCGCTCGACCGACTCGACGCCGTGCCGCTGGAGCTCGCCGGCGTACCGGTCGACCTCCTTCTCGGTCATCGCCAGCTCGCGCTGGACCCGGTCGAGGCGCTCCTGGAGCCGCATCCGGCGGCCCTCGAGCACACGCAGCCGGATCTCCATGTCGGTCGAGGAGAAGAACGCGAACCGGATGTCGAAGTTGTCGTCCTCCCAGGCGGTCGGACCGACCTCCGACATCAGCCGCTCGAACTCCCGGGTGCCTGCCTCGGTCACCTGGTAGACGATCTTCGGTCGGCGCGACTTGGGCGTCGACGCGGTCGACTCCTCGATGAGTGCGCCCCTCAGCATCTTCTTCAGCGTGGGGTAGAGCGAGCCGTAGGACAGCACCCGGCCCCACCCGAGCATGAGGTTGAGGCGCTTGCGCAGCTCGTAGCCGTGCATCGGGCCCTCGTGCAGCAGCCCGAGGACTGCCAGCTCGATGGTCTCTGCACGCCTGGCCACGGACCTATCGTAGCGATATATCCGTGGAACGCGAACAACTGGTACATCGCATCACACGTTCGCGCTCCGGGCGCGCCGGGTGGGTCATCCCGCGTGGAGGGCTCGCCGACTGGGTAGTTGCTGGTCCGGTTGCGTACCCTCGGTCGACGTGGCAGGCAAGCGGAAGGCGGGTTCGGGCAACGGCGGGAGCCGTCCTCCCGCGAAGAAGGCTGCTGCCAAGGCGCCGGCCGGGCCGGCCAAGAAGGCTCCCAGCGTCAAGCGCGACGTGCTGGGCAAGAACGGCAAGATCAAGAGGCAGCGCAGCCGCGGCGCCCGGATCCGCCGGCTGCTGCTCTACGTGTTGCTGGCCGGACTGGGGTTCGCGCTGATCGCGTGCGGCGGTTTCGTCTACATCTACAAGACCACCGAGCTGCCCGACCCGAACGCCGACTTCGAGACCAACACCTCGTTCGTCTACTACGACGACGGCAAGGGCGGTCAGGGCGACCAGCTCGGCCAGTACGCCATCCAGAACCGCGACGCGATCTCCTACGACGAGATGCCGCAAGACATCAAGGACGCGGTCGTGGCCGCCGAGAACCGCACGTTCTGGAGTGACAGCGGGATCGACTACAAGGGCATCGTCCGCGCCCTGTTCAACAACGCGGCGGGCAACGCCACCCAGGGCGCGTCGACGATCACCCAGCAGTACATCAAGATCCTCTACCTCACCCAGGAGCGCACCTACACGCGCAAGCTGAAGGAGGCGGTCCTCTCCCTCAAGCTGGGCAAGGAGGTGAGCAAGCAGGAGATCCTCGAGGGCTACCTCAACACGATCTACTTCGGCCGCGGGGCCTACGGCATCCAGGCGGCGGCGAAGGCCTACTTCGACAAGGACGCCGCGGACCTGAGCCTCCAGGAGTGCGCCACCCTGGCCGCGATCATCAACAACCCGTCCCAGTACAACCCCGACGCCGGCAAGGACGCCAAGAAGGGGCTGCGCGAGCGGTACCGCTACGTCCTGTCCGGGATGGCCAGTGCCGGGAAGATCACCACGGACGAAGCCGCGAAGGCCGGCCGCAAGCTGCCGAAGTTCTACACGGGACAGACCGACGACAAGTACGGCGGCCAGCGGGGTCACGTGCTGTCGATGGTGAAGAACGAGCTCACCACGCTGACCAACAAGGAGACCGGACAGCCGTTCACCGAGTCGGAGATCGACGGCGGCGGGCTGCGGATCACCACGACGTTCACCAAGAAGGCCATGGATGCCGCCGAGCAGGGCGTCAACGAGGTCCGCCCGGAGGGCAAGCAGTTCAGCGACAAGAACCTCCACATCGGTGTGGCCAGCGTCGACGTGAACACCGGCGCGGTCCAGGGCATGTACGCCGGCCAGGACTACCTGGAGAGCGAGATCAACTGGGCGATCGCGGGCGGCCAGGCCGGCTCGTCGGTGAAGCCGTTCTCGCTGGCGGCGGCACTCAAGGCCGGCTACTCGCTCAAGGACACCTTCGACGGCAACTCGCCCTTCGAGCTCGACGACGGCACGGACGTCCGCAACGAGCAGGACACCTCCTACGGGTCCGCGGTCAACCTGCTGAAGGCGACCGAGGACTCGATCAACACCGCGTTCACCGACCTCACCGTCTCGATGCCCGACGGGCCCCAGAAGATCCTCGAGATGATGAACAAGATGGGGATCCCGCCGAACAAGGGCCCGGGCAAGCACTACGGCTTCCCGCGCGCCAGCGCCGGCCTGGACCCCTACCCGAGCATCACGCTGGGCAGCGCGACCATCAGCCCGATCAACCTGGCCAACGCCTACGCGACCATCGCGAACGGCGGCCGGTTCCACGCCCCGTTCATCATCGAGAAGGTCGCGTCCAAGGACGGCGAGGTCCTCTACGACCACTCCGAGAGCGACCAGCAGGTCATCGACCAGGAGCAGGGCTCGGACATCGCGGCCGACGTCAGCTACGCCCTGCAGCAGGTGGTCCAGCAGGGCACCGGTACGGCGGCCCTGGGCCTCGACCGTCCCGCTGCCGGCAAGACCGGCACCGCGACCAACGACAAGGACCAGGTCGACTCGGCGTGGTTCACCGGTTACACGCCGCAGCTCGCCACCTCGGTCATGTACGTCCGCGGCAAGGGCAACGAGCAGCTCGACGGGTGGCTGCCGTCGTACTTCGGTGGCGACTACCCGGCCGACACCTGGACAGACATCATGAAGCGGGACATGGACGGCGTGGACGTCGAGGAGTTCCCGCCGCCGGCGTACGTCGACGGCGAGGCGCCGGAGGACGGGCACGCACCGACCCTTCCGCCCGCGCCGACGAAGAAGCCGACGCCGACGGAGACTCCCTCCGAGACCGGGAAGCCGACGAAGACGCCGACCGTGGTCCCGACGCCGACGCCCACGCCGACCACCGAGGTGCCGCCCCCGCCGACGAGCTCGGCCCCGCCCACGGGCACCCCGTCGCCCACGGACACGTGCGGCGTCTTCGGCTGCCAGACCCCGACACCGAGCGCAACCCCGACGCCGTCGCAGTCCGTCGGCCGGGCGATGGCGCTGGCCGCCTTCTGGAACCGGATGCGCTGGTGACGTGACCGGCGCGTCCGAGGACCCGGCCGGCCACGTCCACCCGACCCTGGACGACCCGGTCGTCACCGCCCTCAGCGAGGGAGTGGGCGGACCGGTCGGGAGCCGTTCGGCCGGCCACCTCTGGTGGACGCCGACTCGGGTGCTCGTGCTGCTCGCCGCGGTCTTCTTCGCGCTCGGCATGGTGCAGAAGAGCGGCTGCTACCAGCGCCACTGGATCTACGACCAGCACCGCTACACGCACATGTGCTACTCGGACCTGCCCTACCTCTACACCGGGCGCGGGCTGGCCGAGCTGGACTGGCCGTACTCCGACGACCCGCAGGTGCGGGCCCGCTACGAGGTGATGGAGTACCCCGTCGGCATCGCGTACTTCGCGTACGGCGCCGCGTGGGTGACGCAGAAGGTCACCGGCGCCGGAGACGTCCATGCGCGGGCCGACCAGCCGACCGGAGACCTGGTCGGGACCGCCCAGGTGCAGAAGGAGCTGCGCGCCTTCGTCATCGTCAACACCCTCGTGTTCGCCGCGCTCGCGATCCTGTCGGCGTGGCTGCTGGCCGGGGTCAATCCGAGGCGGCCGTGGGACGCCGCCGCCTTCGCCCTCTCGCCGGCCCTGGTCCTCACGGGGATCATCAACTGGGACATGCTCGCGGTGGTCTTCGTCGCGGGCGCCCTCTTCACCTGGGCGCGCGGCAGGCCGCTCGCGACCGGCGTGCTGATCGGGATCGGCACGGCGACCAAGCTGTACCCGCTGTTCCTGCTCGGCCCGATCGCCATCATCTGCCTGCGCGAGCGCCGCTACCGCGACCTGGTCGACACGGTGCTGGCCGCCGCCGCGTCCTGGTTCGTGCTCAACGCACCGGCGTACCTCGGCGGCCGGACGGAGTGGAAGCGGTTCTGGGAGTTCAACTCCGAGCGCGGACCCGACCTCGGGTCGGCCTGGCTGGTGCTGAGTCAGGTCCGCCACACCACCATCAGCCCCGGCACCGTCAACCACTGGTCGTGGGCACTGTTCGCGCTGTGGTGCGTGGCGGTCGCGGTCGTCGGGTTCCGCGCGCCGTCCACGCCGCGGCTGGCCCAGCTGGGCTTCCTCGTGGTGGCCGGTTTCCTGCTCGTCAACAAGGTCTACTCACCGCAGTACGTGCTGTGGCTGCTGCCGTTGGCCGTGCTGGCCCGGCCGCGCTGGCGCGACCAGCTGGTGTGGCAGGCGTGCGAGGTCCTCTACTTCGCCTCGGTCTGGTGGTACCTCCAGGGGGACCTGCAGCCCAGCGACGGCCAGGACGTCGGCTTCTACTGGGTCGCGGTCATCGTCCGGATGCTCGGCGAGCTCTACCTGGTGGTCCTGGTGGCGCGGGACGTGCTGTACCCGGAGCACGACCCGGTGCGATCGGGGGCTCCATCCGGGCCGCCGGATCGACCAGATCAGCGCAATCGCGCCGAAGAGGTCGCGTTTCACGCGTGAAACAGGACCGGATCAGCGCAGTTGCGCTGAACGGGCACGGGAGCCCCGCTCAGCCGATCTCGACGCGGTCGAACGTCGTCGCGGTGTAGCGCACCCGTGCGTCGACCCGGTCGCCGACCTCGGGGACCTGCGCGTCACCGGGTAGCCACAGCATCGAGGCCTGCATGTGCGGTGGTTCGGCGAACAGCCTCTGCTTGCCGTCGACCCAGAACGGCGACCGGGTCAGCCCGGCCGCGTCCAGGCCACCGCGGGCCACGACCGCGGCGCGTGACCTGAGCCCGGAGGCGCCCATCGGCGACTCGAGGCCGATGCCGTGCGCCGTGCCGCCGCTGACCACGAGCAGGTGGCCGGCGCGGGGCGCCGTGCGCCCGCGGTAGCCGAACCGGTCGCCGCGCCGCAGCTCGTGCACGTCGAGGACGGTGGCGGTCGCGCGGAGTGCCTCACGGTCGCCGAGCCACAGCTCCGTGCCGATGCGCGGGCGCAGGGTGAGCTCGGCGTACGACGACCGGAGCGCGCTGAGCTCGGCCGGGGTCAGGTGGCTGACCCAGATGGTCGTCCTCGGCAGCTCTGCCGCGACCACGTCGTTGAGCAGCCGCTCCGCCTCCACCTGGTGGCCACTGCCCGTCGCCAGCGGCAGGTGCAGCGCGACGCCCTCGAGCCCTCCGCCGCCCAGCCGCTTGGCCACGTCCCACAGCTGCGGTGCCGTCATGCCGTGGCGCCGCATCGACGTCTCGAGCTCCAGGACGTAGCGCGCACCGGGCTGGGCCCCGAGGAGCCCGGCCAGGTCGTCGGGGCGGCTGACCGTGTGGATCACCCGCTTCGACACCGCCGGGTCCGGGGCCGGCTGGAACGACCGCCACGGCGTGAGGACCAGGAGGTCGCCGGTGTAGCGCGTGGCCACCTCCGGGAGCTCCTCGTAGGTGCCCACGGCGAGCGTGTCGACCGAGAGCCCCTGGTCGTCGAGCCACTGGGCCTTGCGGGCCAGCCGGCCCAGGGTGAAGCCGTAGCCGTTGCCCTTGGCCACCGGGACCAGCCCGGGCGTGGCCTCGGTCACCGCGTGGAGGTGGGCGCGCCAGCGGCCGCCGTCGACGGTCAGCGCCAGGCTCATCGGCGGCGCCTCAGGTACAGGTCGAAGGCCTTGTAGAGCGCCTTGCTCAGGGGCAGGTCCCACTCGCCGGCGTACTCGACCGCCTCGCCGCCGGTGCCGACCTTGAACTGGATCAGGCCGACGTGGCTGTCCTCTGAGTCGAGCGTGGGCGTGATGCCGCGCAGGTCGTAGACGTCGGCCCCGGCCGCGAGGGCCGAGCGGAGCATCGCCCACTGGACCGCGTTGGAGCCGCGGACGTCGCGCTTCTCGGTGGAGGAGGCGCCGTAGGAGTACCACGCGTGCGCGCCGACCCGGACCATGATGGTGGCCGCGACCAGGTCACCCTCGTGCCGAGCGAGGAAGAGCCGGAACCGGCCGGGCTCCTCGCCGCCCAGGGCGTCGGCCATCACGCTGAAGTACGCCAGCCCGCGTGGGGTGAAGTTGTCGCGCTCCGCGGTGTGCACGTAGAGGTCGTGGAAGAGCTTGAGGTCTCCCTCGTCGTCGCCGCGGCCGGTGCTGGTGGTGATCTCGACGCCGGCCTTGTCGGCCTTCTTGATGTTGCGGCGCCAGAGCTGGTTCATGCCGGCCAGCACGTCAGCCTCGGTGCGCCCGGCCAGCGGCACCTGGAAGACGTACTGCGGCTGGCCGAGCGCGAAGCCTTCGTCAGTGCCCTGCGGCCGCCACCCGAGCGAGGTCAGCTGGGAGACGACGCGGGCGCCCACCGGGTCGCGCTCGGAGGGCGGCAGGTCCGTGAGCCGGCGCACCGCGGGGTCCGCCAGCCCCGTCCTTCACCTGCGCTGCGCTCCAGCGGCGGGTCACGACGGGCGGCCCCATCCGGATCCCGAAGGAACCCTGGTGCCGCGAGGTACGCCGCCAGGGGCGCCAGCCAGTCGCCGAGCCGCTCGGTCGACCAGTCGATGACGGGTCCCTCCGGCAGGTAGGCGAGGTAGCGCTTGAGCCTCGGGAGCCGGCGGTAGAGCACCAGCGCGGCGCCGACCAGCTCGCCGCCGTCGTACCAACCCAGGGACTCGTGGCGCCACTCCGACTTCACCGCGCCCCACGCGGGGGTCTGCAGGAAGCTGGCCGACCGCTGCGCGCCCAGGAACGCGAGGTGCTCGCCGGGACTGATGGCGCGCACGGTAGGGGTCACCCGTCGAGGTTATCGGCCGCCTCGTGCGCGGAGCCCCGGCCCCAAGGTGCTCGCAGACCGGGCACGAAGGTGCGACGCTGTGCACTCGACGTGTATCAGGCGCCCCCGTGGCGGCTCTTGTGCGTCGTGACAACTCGGTTACACGGTGGATCCTCGGGGGAGGTTCGCTTGACCATCGGTGGCGCCGCGACCGAACGCCCGGGCGAGGTCTGGGGCCAGGCCGCGTCCGCGTTCGAGCGCTGGACCTCTGGAGACGCCGTCGCTCTGGACGAGCTGGTCCGGGTGATGACCCCTGTGCTCTGGCACGTGGTCCGCGCCTACCGGCTGACCAACGAGGTGGCGGAGGACGTTGTCCAGACCACCTGGCTCGCCCTGGTGAGGTCGCGGGACTCGATCCAGGAGGCCGCCGCGGTCGGTGGATGGCTGACCACCACGGCCCGGCGCGAGGCCTGGCGGGTGGCCAAGGCGACGGGTCGCGGCATCCCGGTCGAGGACGACGAGCTGGCCCGCCGGCTGCCCGACCAGGACTCACCCGAGAGCGAGGTGGTCCGGCGCGATGCCGACGGCCGCCTCTGGGACGCGGTCGAGAGGCTGTCCGAGCGGTGCCAGGCGCTGCTCCGCATCGTGGCCTTCGAGCACCGTCCCGACTACACCACGATCGCAGCGAACCTCGGCATGCCCGTCGGCAGCATCGGCCCGACCCGTGGCCGCTGCCTCTCGAAGCTGCGCACACTGGTCCAGACTCGATCTGACTTCACGGGGGACTCCGATGACTGACCTGCCCGAGCTCACCGACGACGCCCTCTACACCGGGATTCGTGCCTACTGGGAGTCCCACGACCCCGTTCCGGACGACATGGTCGCCCGGCTCCAGGCGGCGGCGGCGCTGGCCGCGTCCGACCTCTACGACGTCGGGTTCGACATCGAGCTGATGCTCCTCGTCGAGCGCACCGAGGAGCTGGCCGGCACCCGCGGAGGCTCCGCCACGGCCTACACGCTCCGGTTCGCCCACGAGGGGGTCGACCTGCTGCTCCGAGTGTCCGGCGACGGGAGCGCCTCCCGCATCGACGGCTGGGTGGTTCCGCCTTCACCGGTCGTGGTCGTCGTGCAGCGCGACAACACCACCGGCTGGTCCGACGACGCCACCTTCGACATCGGCGACACCGGCCGCTTCGAGCTCCCCGCCCTGACGCCGGGGATGTTGCGGCTGCGGCTCGAGCCCACCGACGGCAGCACCCCCTTCATGACACCTGCCTTCGAGATCTAGGAGTTCCATGCTTCCCGTGCCAGACCGCCAGGCCCCCTCCGACGCCCGCCGCTGGGCGGGAGACCCATGGCAGGTCCGGGTCCTCGACCCCGCGACGGCGCCGCAGGTGAGGGACCAGCCCGCGCCCCTCGCGACCGCCTACGTGGGTCCGCGGGTGCTGGTCCGCCGCGGTCCGGGCGACGAGGACGTGCGCCGTCACCTCACCGAGGCCGCGAAGGAGCTCGGCTGGAGCCTCGAGTTCCACGGCGAGAACGAGCGCACCCGTGGCCTGGACTTCGGGGTCCTGATCGGCACGATCACGGTGGCCGAGGGCCGCGCGGTCCGTCCGCCGGACGGCTTCCTCCTGCTCCAGCAGGCGCGCGCCGCGGCCGGCGACGACGCGGTCAAGGGCGCAGGGCTCGACCACGTGCTCCACGCGACCAGCTCCGGCGTCTCCTCGGACCCGCTGCACGACTCGAGCCCGCTGCACGACTCGAGCCCGCTGCACGACTCGAGCCCGCTGCACGACTCGAGCCCGGCGATGAGCTACGTATACGCCGGTCAGGGCGGCCGCCAGCCGGTCCGCTACGTCGGCAAGCCGCCCGTGCGGCGACCGGACTCGGAGATCGCCGGCCGCCGCCCGGTGGTGGCGATCCTCGACACCGGCTGCGGCAGCCACCCCTGGCTCGACGGGATCGTGAAGACCGACGTCAAGCTGGGCAGCGACCACATCGGCTACGACGGGGCCGCCACCGACCCCGAGCTGCACTTCGACCAGGTCGGACCGCTGGACGGCGTGATCGACTCGCTGTCGGGCCACGGGACCTTCATCGCGGGCCTCGTCTTCCAGACCTGCCCGGACGCGGACATCGTCAGCTGGCGGGTCGTGCCGAGCGACGGCCCGATCGTCGAGTCGGACCTGGTGATCGCCCTGAGCCAGATCGCGGAGCTCGCCAAGCGCTTCCGCGAGGGCACCAGCACGCAGCCGATCGACATCCTCAACCTCTCGATGGGCTACTACCACGAGAGCCTCGAGGATGCGGACTTCGACCCGATCATGATGGGCATCCTGGAGATCATGGCCAGCCACGGCGTGATCGTGGTGGCCTCGGCCGGCAACAACTCGACGAGCCGGCCCTGCTATCCCGCCGGCTTCAGCATGTCGTCCATGACGATCCCGGTCGTCTCCGTCGGGGCGCTCAACCCGAACGACACCGACGCCCTCTTCAGCAACGTGGGGCGCTGGGTCACCGGCTACCGCCCGGGCGCTGCGGTGGTGAGCACGATCCCACCGATCTTCAAGGGCGGGCTCGAGCCTGCGGCCCGGTGGACCTCGCACCACCGGCTGCGCGAGTCGCTGGACCCCGACGACTTCAGCAGCGGGTTCGCCGTCTGGAGCGGCACGTCGTTCAGTGCGCCGATCGCGGCCGGCGAGCTCGCGGAGGCCCTGCTCGGCAAGCTCCAGCTGCAGGGAGCGGTCGAGCCGTCCGAGACGGCGGTCGACATCGCCCGCGCCGCGATCGGTGAGTGCTTCTCCACGGCGCCCTGAGAGCCGACAATGCGCGGGTGTCCTCCGCGAGGGAGCTCTACGAGCGGGGCGTCGACGCGGTCAACCGCGGCCGCCACGCCGAGGCCCGACGCCTGCTGGAGCGGGCCCGCGCCCTCGCCGACGAGCCCGACCTGGTGGCCCGGGTCCTCGGCAGCCAGGCCTACCTGAGCTTCGAGACGGGTGACCACCCCGGTGCCTTGACGCTGTTCGAGGCGGCGCTGCGGCTGCCGGACACCAGCCGGGACGCGCGCGGGACGGTGCACTCGCAGATCGGCCTGGTGCAGATGCTGCGTGGTGACGGGAACGCCGCCCTGGCCTCGTTCGACATCGCTGTCGAGCTGGTCGAGGACCCGCAGGTCCGTGCGCGGGTCCACCTCAACCGCGGCAACGTCCATCTGCAGCGCAACCAGCCCGGACCTGCGGCGGCGGACTTCACCGAGGCGGCTCGTCAGTACCGCCTCGCGGGCGACGAGTACGGCGCGGCCAAGGCCGAGCACAACTCGGGGTACAGCCGGTTGCTCGAGGGCGACGTCCCCGGCGCCCTGCACGACATGCGGGCCGCCTACGTGACCGTGGCGTCCGAGGGGCCGGTCATGCGGGCCATGGTCGAGCAGGACCGGGCGGAGGCGCTGATCGCGGCCGGGCTCGTCGACGAGGGCGTCGAGTCCTTGCGGGCCGCGGCCGCGGCGTACTCCCACCGCCGGCTCTACCAGCGCCAGGGCGAGGCGGAGCTGGCCAGGGCTCGCTACGAGCGCGACCCGCACCGCGCCCGCGAGGCCGCCCGCAGGGCCGCGGCGCGGTTCCGGCGCGGCTCGGCCGACAGCTGGGTCGCGCGGGCCGAGGCCGAGGAGCTCGCGGCGGACGTGTCGCTGGGCCGGCTCAAGGATGCCGCCGAGCGCGGCGACCGGATCGCTGCCGAGCTGGACCGGCACGGCCTTCGCTGGAACGCTGCGGCGGCGCGGCTCCAGGCGGCGGCCGCCGTGCTGGCCAGCGGGAGGGCTGAGGCCGCCCGGACCCGGCTGCGGTCCATCCGGGTCACGGACCGGGCACCACTGGCCGTGCGGCTCACGGACCGGGAGGTGCGGGCGGCGGCAGCCACGCGGAGCGCCCAGGCTCTCGCCCATGTGCGGACCGGGCTGGACGAGCTGCTGGCATGGCAGAGCTCGTTCGGCTCGCTGGACCTGCAGACCAACGTCGTCGGGCACGGTGTCCGGCTCGCCGTCCGCGGACTGGCGCTGGCGGTGGAGTCGAGGTCGGACCCGGTCCTGTTCGAGTGGTCGGAGCGCGCCCGGATGCTCGCCTCGCGGATCCAGCCCGTGCGGGCGCCGCAGGACCCCCAGACCGCGGCCGACCTGGCCGAGCTGCGGGCCGGTCCCGAGCCGGAGCGCGAGGCCGTGCTGCGGCGCCGGATCCGGGAGCAGGCCTGGCAGCGGAAGGGCTCGGGCGAGGTTGCCGACCCGGTGTCGCTGGCGGAGCTGCAGGCCGGGCTGGGCGAGGGCACGGCCCTGGTGGCCTACGTCGTGACCGCCGAGCGGATCGTGGCCCTGGTGGTGACCTCCGAAGGCACGCTGCGGCACGAGCTCGGTGCCCGCGACCGCCTCGACCAGGTGCTGGGCGGGCTCCTGCCCGATCTGGACATGGCCGCCTCGGAGCTCCCGGCACCCCTGGCCGGGTCGGTGCGTACTGCGCTGGCCCGCCGGCTCGACGCGGTCACCGCACTCCTGGTCGAGCCGCTGCTGGACCAGCTCCGCGGGCGCCGGCTCGTGCTCACGCCGTCCGGCGTGCTGGCGGGCGTCCCGTGGACGCTCCTGCCCGGGCTCGTGGGCCGGCCGCTCACCGTGGCCCAGAGCGCCACCTCGTGGCTGAGCCGGTCCGCCACGCCGCTGCGTGCCCGGTCGGCCGGCTTCGTCGCCGGGCCGCGGGTCGTACGCGCGGAGGGCGAGGTACGCGCGGCCGCTGCGGCCTGGGGCAGGGCGCCGGTCCTCGCGGGTCCGGAAGCCACCGCCGTGGCGGTCTCCGAGCTGGCCGGCCGGGTCGACGTGCTGCACGTGGCCGCGCACGGCCGCCACTCGGCCGAGAACCCGCTCTTCTCGGGTCTCGAGCTGGTCGACGGGACGTGGTTCGGCTACGACATCGACCAGCTGCCCGGCGTACCAGACGTCGTGCTGCTCTCAGCCTGCGAGGTCGGCCGATCGTCGGTGCGCTGGGGAGAGGAGCTGATCGGGATGACCGCGGCGTGGCTGCACGCCGGCGCCCGCTGCGTGGTCGCCAGCCCGGCCGCCGTCAACGACGAGACGGCTCACGACGTGCTGGTGCGGGTCCACCAGGCCCTGGCGGCCGGTTCCGACCCGGCCTCGGCGCTGGCCGGCACGGTGTCCGCGGTGGGCACGGACTCCGCGCCGGCGCCGTTCCTGTGCTTCGGCTGAGCCGGCGCCACCAGCAGCGAGAGGAAGTACGACAGCAGGATCGCGCACCCCGCGGCGAGCAGGAGGTCGCCGACGCTCACCACCACGTCCAGCGGGGGGACCGGCAGCACGTCGCCGAGGACCAGCGCGAGCGGGTGTGAGCCGTCGACCGCGACATAGCGAGGGTCCGGGTGGTCCCCGGGCAACAGGTAGGCGCCCTCGGCCCGGACGGCGGAGACGAGCAGCGGCATGGACCCGAAGACCAGCATGGCCACCGCGTTGCTCGCCGCACCGGCCGCGGTGGCGCGGACGCCCCACCGCACCACCGTCGAGCCCTGGTGCCGGTTCAGGCCCAGGAACACCGCGGCCGCGACGAGGATGACGCCGGCGAGCAGCCGGTTGACCACGGCGTCCGGCATCACGCCCGAGGCGACCTGGTCGCCCTGCAACCGCGTGGCGGCGAACGACGCGACCACCACGACGGGAGCCACCGCCAGCCCGCGGACCCTCGTCGCGGTGGCCAGGCTCCGGCGCAGCAGCAGCCACAGGAGGACGCCGCAGGTCAGCGGCGTCGCCAGGAGCACGACCAGACCCGTGTCGGGCATGCAGGCATCACTACACCCGCAATGCCAGCAGGCCAAGTGCGGGGCCGTGACGGGCGCCGGGAACTTTTCGGCCCGTTGGCGTATCCAAACCCACGGAAGGCGCTCCTCACCTGCAGACACCTCGCCCCGCAGCGCCCCAGGAGACCGGTCATGACTGTTTTGACCCAGCCGTCGCTGAGCAGCCCCGCGTACGTCGACAACCGCCACGTCGTCGTACACGACCCTCAGCCAGGAACGATCGTCGAGCTCGCGCCGGGCAGCCAGCTGGCTGTCACGTTCCGCCGCGGCCTGGGGCCGAGCCGCTGGCGGGTGACCGGACTGCCGGGGCACCTGCTGCTGCTGGCCGCGGGCGGCCACGCCTTCCAGTTCCTCGTCTTCGACTGCAACGGCGGCCCCGTGCCGGTGCGCTTCGAGCGTCGACACCCCGACCACGAGATGGCGCACGAGGTCTGCGAGCTGCTGGTCGTGCCCGCGAGCTACTTCTCGACCGACGGGGTCAGCGGCGCCGACGCACGAACATCCACGTCCGCATAGCCACGAACCGCATGACGGTGACCGCGAGGTTGGCGACCGTCAGCACGGCCACCTCGACGCCGTGGTGCTGGTTGCCCGCGGCGTGCACGGCCCAGATCGCGCCGCTGGTGACGACCAGGCCGAGGCCGAACACCACCAGCCCCTGCACCTGGTGGCGCAGCGCGTTGCGGCGGCCGCGAACCCCGAAGGTGAGCCGTCGGTTGGCCGCGGTGTTGCCGATCGCGGTCAGCAGCAGTGCGAGCGCGTTGGCGGTCCAGGCGCCGGTCGAGCCGCGCAGCAGCAGGTACAACCCGGCGTAGGCCACCGTCGAGGCGAGCCCCACCAGCCCGAACATCGCCACCTGCATGCCCAGCCGCCCGGCTCCGGCGTCGGCGGACGCGCGGCCCAGCCGTTCGGAGACGTCGGCCAGCGGGAGCCGGCCGGTCAGCAGGCTGCGGCCGAGCCGGGCGATCCCGCGGACGTCGTCGTACGCCGTCCGCAGGATGTCCACCCGGCTGTCCGGGTCGTCCACCCAGTCCACCGGGACCTCGTGGATCCGCAGGGACGCCCGTTCGGCCAGGACCAGCAGCTCGGTGTCGAAGAACCACGCGTCGTCCTCGACCAGCGGAAGGATCTCCCGGGCCACGTCCCGGCGGATCGCCTTGAACCCGCACTGCGCGTCGGAGAAGCGCGTGCGCAGGGCGCGCTTCACGAGCAGGTTGTAGCCGCGCGAGATCACCTCGCGCCGGGGCCCGCGGATGACGCGCGCGTCGTGGCGCAGCCTGGTGCCGATGGCCAGGTCGGAGTGGCCCGAGATCAGCGGTGCCACGAGGGGCAGCAGCGCGTTGAGGCCGGTGGACAGGTCGACGTCCATGTAGACGAGCACCTCCGCGTCGGAGGTGCTCCACACCCTCTTCAGCGCCCGGCCCCGGCCCTTCTCGGCCAGGTGCACGACGCGCACGTCGTCGTGGGCGTGGGCCAGCCGCCGGGCCAGGACGGCCGTCCCGTCGGTGCTCGCGTTGTCCGCGATCGTGACCCGGTGGCTCCAGGGCAGCCGGGCCAGGTGCTCGCGGACCCGCAGCACCGACGCCTCGAGGTCGGCCTCCTCGTTGTAGACCGGGATGACGACGTCGAGCGTCGTGGTGGCCAGCTCGAGTGCCGGGTCCGGTTGCTCGTAGGCGGGGGCGCTCACGCGATGCTGCCGGAGGTCGCGCCGGTCGTCGACTCCGTGAGGTCGTAGATCGTGACGCCGTCGACGGTCTGGGCCGTGAAGCTGTCGGCCACCCAGGCGGCGATCGCGCTGCTGGCGTTGCTGCCGCCCTGCTGGTTGCCACCTGGACCACCGCCGAAGCCGCCGCCCCCGATGAAGTAGTGGATCCTGCCCTGGGCGACGTACTGCTGGAACTGAGCGAGCGTCGGCGACGGGTCGGAGCCGTTGAAGCCGCCGATGGCCATGACCGGCTTCTGGCTGGCCAGCTGGTAGCCCGACGCGGAGTTGGAGCCCACCGCGGCCGCGACCCAGGTGTACTGGTCGGCGTCCTCCTGCAGCAGAGCAGTGATCGAGTCGGTGGACTGGCTCCCGTTCAGCAGGCCACCGGCGCCAGCGTTGCCGCCGAAGCCTCCGGTCGGCGCACCGCCCTGCTGGCCCTGCTGCGTGGGCGGCGTGCCCGGCTGCGTCCCGCCTCCGGGACCACCGCCGGCTCCGCCGAAGCCTCCGGTGCCGGCCGGACCGGCGCTGGGGATCGAGCCGGTGTGCGGCGTGGCCGCGGTCTCGACGGCGTACGCCGTGGGGCCGGCCAGCGACACGACCAGGGCCGCGGCCGCGACCACGCCCGCGATCCGGCGGGGCAGCCGGCCGAGGCCGGCCACGGCCAGTGCGACGACCAGCCCGATTACCAGGACGGCCCACCGCAACCAGGGCAGGAAGTCCGGCGTCCGGGCGAGGAGGAAGAGGCCGAGCACGGTGGTGAGCGACACCGTCGCGCTGGCCACGCCGGAGGCGGCCAGGGAGGTCCGGTGCTGCCAGAGCAGCCACGCGCCGGTGCCCACGAGGGCGCCGATCGCGGGGGCCAGGGCCACGGTGTAGTAGGCGTGGAAGATCCCGGCCATGAAGCTGAACGTGGCCGCGGTCACGACCAGCCAGCCGCCCCAGACCACCAGGCCGGCCCGGACCGGGTCGGTGCGGCTCGCCCGGCGGGTGAGCCAGAGCCCGGCGACCAGCAGCAACAGTGCCGTCGGGAGCAGCCAGCCGACCTGGCCGCCGACCTCGTCACCCAGCAGCCGGCCGAGGCCGGTCGCGCCCCACATGCCGCCGGTGGTGTTGCCGCCGCCGACCGAGCCGGTCTCGTCGCCGGTGAGCCGGCCGAAGCCGTTGTAGCCGAGGGTCAGCTCGAGGATCGAGTTGTGCTGGCTGCCGCCGATGTACGGCCGGCTGCCCGCGGGCCACAACGAGACGATCGCGACCCACCAGCCGGCCGAGGCGACCAGCGCGCCGAGACCGACGAGCAGGTGGCCGAGCCGCTTGGGGATGCCCGAGTGCGCGAACAGCAGGTAGGCCAGCCCGAGCGCCGGCACCACCAGGAACGCCTGCAGCATCTTGGTCAGGAAGGCCAGGCCGACCAGCGCCCCGGCCAGCGCGAGCCACCGGACGGGGTGCATGCCCCTGCCCGGGTCGGCCTCGATGGCGCGCAGGGTGGCGTACGCCGACGCGATCAGCAGGAGCGTGAGCAGTGCGTCCGGGTTGTCGAACCGGAACATCAGCACCGCCACCGGCGTCGTGGCCAGCACGAGACCGGCCACGAGACCGGCAACGGTGGACCCCGTCGTACGCCGGACCGTGGCGTACAGCAGCCCGACCGACGCGACGCCCGCGAGCGCCTGCGGCACGAGCAGGCTCCAGGACGACAGCCCGAAGATCCGGATGGACAGCGCCATCGGCCACAGCGAGAGCGGTGTCTTGTCGACGGTGATGGCGTTCGCGGCGTCCGAGGAGCCGAAGAAGAAGGCCTGCCACGACTCGGAGCCGGCCTGCGCGGCCGCGGCGTAGAAGCTGTTGGCCCACCCGGACTCGCCCAGCCCCCAGAGGTAGAGCACCGCGGTCGCCACCAGCAGCCCGGCCAGGGCCGGGCGCTCCCAGCGGGCGCGGCCGGGCGTGGTTGCGCCGGTCGGGTCAGGTGCCGGCGAGGCCGGGGCGGGAGCGGGCGGTCCCGCGGTCAGGAGGCTCATGCCGCCACAGTGGGCGGCGCTCTTGGACCCGCGGTGTGGTCGGTCTGTGGCCTACCTGTGAGTGGCTCTCCGGCAACGGTCAGAGCCGCTCGCGGAGCCAGGCGAAGTCGGCGGTGTGCTCCTCGGCGCCGCCCGGTGTCTCGCAGACCACCGGGGCGTCGGCGTCCCTCACGATGGCCGCGAGCAGGTCGGGGTCGACCTTCCCGGCGCCCAGGCTGGCGTGCCGGTCGGCGCCGGAGTCGAACTCGTCCCGGCTGTCGTTGCAGTGCACGAGGTCGATCCGCCCGGTGATCTTGCGGACGTCCTCGACCACGGTCTCGAGCGGGTTGCCGCCGGCGTGCGCGTGACAGGTGTCGAGGCAGAACCCGACCATGTCGAACCCCTCGGCCTTGGAGATGGCTTCCCACACGCCGGCGATCCGGTCGAGGTAGCGGGCCATCGCGTTGGTGCCGCCCGCGGTGTTCTCGATCAGCAGCGGGATCTTGATGTCGGTGGCCTCGACCGCCTTGCGCCAGTTGTCGAAACCCTTGTCGGGGTCGTCGTCGTCCTGGACGTGGCCACCGTGCACGATCAGCCCCTTGGCGCCGATCGACGCCGCGGCGTCCATGTGCTGCTGGAGCAGCTTGCGGCCGGGGATCCGCTGGCGGTTGTTGGTGGTGGCGACGTTGATGAGGTAGGGCGCGTGCACGTAGAGGTCGACTCCAGCGGCCTCCGCGTCCGCCTTGAGCCCCTCGGGACCGCCGGCGTATCTGAACACCGGCCCCTTGTAGCTCTGCGGGTCGCCCAGGAAGAACTGCACCAGCGGCGCGTTGCGGGCCTGAGCCTCCGCGATCGGGTCGGTCTGCTCGACGTGGGCTCCGATCAGCATGCAGCCATGCTAGGTCCGGCGACCGACAGGCACACGGGCCGTCACCAGGGCAGCGGACCGCTGCGGCCGATGAAGCCGGCGGCGAGCTCCTCCGCGGTGCAGGCCTCCTCGATGGCCTCGGCGCCCTCTTCGACCGTCTGGGTCCCGGAGAAGCCGTTGAGGTTCGTCGCCGTGTAGCCGGGGTCCACCGCGGTGACCCGGACGTCGGGCAGCGACTTGGCGTACATCGTCGTGACCATGTTCAGGGCGGCCTTCGACGACGGGTAGACGATGCCCCAGAGCGTGGACTCGAGCCGGGCCCGGTCGAGCGTGATCCCGAACGAGCCCATGCCGCTGGAGACCATCACCAGCCGGGGACGCGACGACTTGCGGAGCAGCGGCAGGAACGTGTTGGTGACCCGCACCGGGCCCAGCAGGTTGACGCCGAAGACGGGCAGGAAGTCCGCCGGCGTGGTGTCCTCGGGCAGGGCCCGGGTCCCGCTGATCCCGGCGTTGTTGACCAGGACGTCGAGCCCGGTGCCGGACGCGTCGACGACGTCGTACGCCGCCGCGACGGACTGGTCGCTGGTCACGTCCAGCTGCACGACGCGCAGGTCGGCGGCCGGGTCTCCTGCCCGGATGCGGTCGGCGACGGCCTCGCCCGTGGAGTCGTTGCGGGCGCCCAGCCAGACGGTCCACCCGCGAGCGGCGAGCCGGTGGGCAGTCTCGGCGCCCAGCCCCTGGGTGGCGCCGGTGATGAGGACGGTGGTGTCGGTGGTCATGTCCTCGACTGTGCGTCCCGTCGGCAGGTGGCAACAGGGCCGGCGGATCGTGGGACCGGGAGTCCTACCCACCCGACCGGGGACCGAGCCATGCTGGAGGGATGAGGGCGAACCGCGCCGAGCTGGCCCGCGCGATCAAGCGCGCCCGCGACCGCGTCCGGCCCGAGGACGCCGGGCTGCCGGCCGGGCCGCACCGCAGGGTGCCGGGGCTGCGCCGTGAGGAGCTCGCCCTGCTGGCGGGGATCAGCGTCGACTACGTCGTCCGGCTCGAGCAGGCGCGCGGGCCGCACCCCTCGGACCAGGTGCTCGCGGCACTGTGCCGGGCACTGCGGCTCGACGCCGACGAACGCGACCACGTCTTCCACCTGGCCGGTGCCGCGCCACCGCACTCGGGGCTGATCGACCTGCACGTCCGCCCGAGCGTGCTGCGGCTCATCGACCGGTTCCAGGACCTCCCCGCGATCGTGATGAGCGCGAAGGGCGACGTGCTCGCCTGGAACGCGATGTCCTCGGCCCTGCACGGCGACTGGTCCGCGCTCCGGCCCGAACGCCGCAACCAGCTGCGGCTGCGCTTCCTCCCCGACCCGACGGACCCGCCCCGCAGCAGGGTCGGCGGCACCCGCGAGGAGCGGGTCGCCACCGCCGTGCAGAGCGTGGCCAACCTGCGCTCGGTGGCCGGCCGCTACCCGGACGACCCCGGGCTCGCCAGGCTGCTCGAGGAGCTGCACCGCGGCTCCCCGGAGTTCCGCGAGCTGTGGGCCGACACCGACGCCGGCAGCTGGCGCAGCCACACCAAGACGGTGGAGCACCCGAGCCTCGGTGTGCTGAAGCTGGAGTGCGACACCCTGCACGTCCCCGACGTCGACCAGAACCTCATCGTCTACTCGGCCGCACCGGGGTCGCCCGAGGCGCAGGCGCTCGAGCTGCTCCGGGTGGTCGGCACCCAGGACCTCAGCTCGGCCCGGTGAGCTCCCGGAGCCGGCGCAGGGCGGCCGCCGCGGTCGGCCGACGCTCGGGGTCGGCGCGGGTCAACGAGTCGCACAGGGTGAGCAGGGGCGAAGGCCCCGCCATCGCCCGGCGAGCGACGAGGCCCGCGGCGTAGACGTCCTGGCTGGGGTGGGCCGGCGCGCCTGCGAGCCGCTCCGGTGGCAGGAAGGCAGGGGTGCCGGACACGCCGCCCGGTGGGCGTGGTGGGAGCTGGTCGCGGCCCCGAAGTCGGCCAGCAGCAGTCGGAGTGGGGCGGGCGGCGAGCGTTCGAGCAGCAGGTTGGCCGGCTTGACGTCGCCGTGCACCAGGTCGTGCGCGTGCACCGCCACCAGCGCGTCCAGCAGCTGCCCGAGGAGCCGGGCCACGGTCGGGGCCGGGCAGCGGCCCGTGGGCCGCCAGGAGGTCCCGCACGGAGCCGCCCCGCGCGAGCGGCATCACGATCAGCACCGTGTCGTCCTCGGCCGCCCACCCCAGTGGAGTGGCGACGTGCGGGTGTGCGATGCGGTGGGCGGACTCGTGCACGAACCGCACGACCGCCTCGACGTCGCCTCCGCGCAGCACCTTCGCGGCGACGTACCGGCCGTCCCGCAGGTCCCGCGCCCGGTGCACCACGCCGGTCGCGCCGCGCCCGAGCTCCTCCATCAGGAGGTAGCGACCGGCCACGAGCCGGCGTCCGGGACGGGAGCGGAGCTGCATGGCCGAGGACGCTAGGCGCGGCGGCGGACGGCTCGCCCGGGTCATCCACAGGATCGGAGATTTCAGGGGCCGACCGGCCCGCTGTTAGCCTTACCTGTCCGTCTCGACCAGACGTCGAGAGGACAGACGCACAAGCCCTCCTGCCACGGAGAGACCGTGGCCGCCGAGCCCACAGGAGGTGGAACTGCTTTGCGTGCCTATGAAGTGATGGTGATCCTCGACCCGAGTCTCGAGGAGCGCACCGTCGGCCCGTCGCTCGACAAGTACCTCAACGTCATCCGCAAGGACGGCGGGACGGTCGAGTCCGTCGACATCTGGGGCCGACGCCGCATGGCCTACGAGATCAAGAAGAACCAAGAGGGCATCTACGCCGTCGTGACCCTCAACGCCGAGCCAGACACGGTCAAGGAGCTCGACCGCCAGCTCACGCTGAACGAGTCGATCCTCCGGACCAAGGTCATCCGCCCCGACAACAAGTAGCCCCGTCGCCGCGGGCGCCGCGTCCTGTGGAGCGGCCCGCCTGTGGATGGACACTTCCCAGCGTCGGTGCCGACGGCAACGATGGGTGGGACACCCGAACGGGACCGACAAGGAGACCTCATGGCAGGCGAGACCATCATCACCGTGGTCGGCAACCTCACCGACGACCCCGAGCTGCGCTTCACGCCCTCGGGCGCCGCGGTCGCCAACTTCACGGTGGCCTCGACCCCGCGCAGCTTCGACAAGAACTCCAACGAGTGGGTCGACGGCGAGGCGCTGTTCCTGCGCTGCTCCATCTGGCGGCAGGCGGCGGAGAACGTCGCCGAGTCGCTGCAGCGGGGCATGCGGGTGGTCGTCCAGGGCCGGCTGAAGGCCCGGACCTACGAGACCCGCGAGGGCGAGAAGCGGACCGTCTTCGAGATCGAGGTCGACGAGATCGGCCCCTCGCTGAAGTTCGCGACCGCCAAGGTCAACCGCACGAGCCGCCAGGGCGGCGGAGGCGGCTACTCCGGTGGTGGCGGCCAGGGCGGCCAGGGCGGCGGCCAGCCCCAGGGCGGCGGCCAGCCCGCGCCGGCCGACGACCCGTGGGCCACTCCGGCCCCTGCGGCCGGTGGCCAGGGCGGCCAGCCCGCGCCGGCCGGCGACCCGTGGGGCGCGCCCGGCGTCAGCAACGACGAGCCACCTTTCTGATCAACCGCCGGTGGTGAGGATGGGCGCTCTGCGCCCGGCCTCGAAACCGGCACCTTCCAGACAACCAACCGACCATTCCGGCGTAGCCGGGCTTCTGAGGAGGAAGCACCACAATGGCCAAGCCCGTACTCCGCAAGCCCAAGAAGAAGGTTTGCCAGTTCTGCAAGGAGAAGGCGACAGGTGTCGACTACAAGGACACCGCCCTGCTCCGCAAGTTCATCTCCGACCGCGGCAAGATCCGCGCGCGTCGGGTGACCGGCAACTGCGTCCAGCACCAGCGCGACGTCGCCATCGCGGTCAAGAACGCCCGCGAGGTGGCGCTGCTGCCCTACACGTCCACCGGTCGCTGAGAGAGGAGACCCTGCGATGAAGCTCATCCTCACCCAGGAGGTCACCGGTCTCGGCGCACCCGGCGACGTGGTCGAGGTCAAGGACGGCTACGGCCGCAACTTCCTCGTCCCGCGTGGGGCGGCCATCCGGTGGACCCGCGGCGCGGAGAAGACCATCGAGTCCATCAAGAAGGCCCGCACCTCCCGTGCCGTCCGCGACCACGACTCCGCCGAGGCCCTCAAGGCCCGGCTCGAGGGGTCCCCGGTCCAGGTCAAGGTCCGGGCCGGCGACGGCGGCCGGCTCTTCGGTGCCGTCACGGTCACCGACATCGCCGAGGCCCTCAGCACCGCCTCGGGCCAGGAGGTCGACAAGCGGACCATCGCGGTCGGCAACCCGATCAAGTCGCTCGGCTCCCACGACGTGACCGTGCGGCTGCACGACGACGTGAGCGCCACGGTGTCCCTCAACGTCATCCCGACGTCCGACTGACCCCGCGACGCGCTCGAGCCAAGGGTTCGACAGGCGCACGGCCCCGCCTGCTCAACCGAGCTCGCGGGGCCGTTTCGCATCCCCGGGAAGCCGGGGAGTAGTCACTGTAAGAGGCTCGCGCCCACGGTTGGTCGGCACTTCACTAGTCCATTCACACCGGTGGAGAATGCTGTGGACGAGGGGTGGCGCAGAGGCCGTTCCGCCTGTGGCCCGGGCTTTGTCGACAAAGCCACCCGCCGACCTCCGGGTGGACGTCCGGTGAACGGACACCACCTCGAACTATTTTGGCTCCACATCGGTGGAGCGGTGTTTCCGCAGGTCAGAGCCGACCTACCGGACAAGATCGGCTCCAGTTCCACAGGCCTGTCCCCATGCTGTGCACAGCAGACCCGGGGTAGTCCACCTCGCGGCCCGGGTTGTCCCCATGGGCTGTGGATGACGGGCTTTCCAGCCGGCCCCGCGGATGCATAAGTTCCTCCGAGCAGCGACCCGACAGCTCCTCCGCTCCCGCCCCGGTCGACCCGGCCAGGGCGCGCGGACCCGGCACTGTCGGCGGTCGGCCCTACCGTCGGCGACGTTCCCCTGCCGTCCCACCCGTCACAACTCCACCACCCGCGGGAGCCCTGCGTGAGCCTGACCGAGTCCGACGCCTGGCAGCTGCCTGGAGGCATGCCGGAGTCCGGCGGCGACGTCGAGTCCTCGTGGTCGCGCGACCGCACGCCGCCGCAGGACATGGCGGCGGAGCAGTCGGTGCTCGGCGCGATGATGATCTCCAAGGAAGCCATCGCCGACGTCGGCGAGGTGCTCCGGGGTGCCGACTTCTACCGGCCCAGCCACGAGCTGATCCACGACGCGATCATCGACCTCTACGGTCGGGGCGAGCCGGCCGACATGGTGACCGTGGCCAACGAGCTGCAGCGGCGGGGCGAGCTGCAGCGCGTGGGCGGGGCCCCCTACCTGCACACGATCGCCTCGTCCGTGCCGATCGCGGCCAACGCCTCCTACTACGCCGAGATCGTCCGCGAGAAGGCGATCCTGCGCCGGCTGGTCGACGCCGGCACCCGGATCGTGCAGTTCGGCTACGCCGGCGAGGGCGACGTCGACCAGCTCGTCGACCAGGCCCAGGCCGAGGTCTACCAGGTCACCGACCGCCGCAGCAGCGAGGACTACGCGCCGCTCTCGGAGATCATGGGCGGTGTCCTCGACGAGATCGAGGCGATCGGCAACCGCGAGGCCGGCCTCTACGGCGTGCCCACCGGCTTCGCCGACCTCGACGAGCTGACCAACGGCCTGCACGCCGGCCAGATGATCATCGTCGCGGCGCGTCCCGGTGCCGGGAAGTCGACCCTCGCCCTGGACCTGTGCCGGGCGGCTTCGATCCACAACAACCTGACCTCTGTCTTCTTCAGCCTGGAGATGACGAAGTCCGAGATCAGCATGCGGCTGCTGTCGGCCGAGGCCAGGGTGCCGCTCAACCACATCCGCAACGGCAACATGAGCGACGACGACTGGAACAAGGTGGCCCGCAAGATGGGCGAGGTCTCCAGCGCGCCGTTCTTCATCGACGACTCGCCGAACATGACGATGATGGAGATCCGCTCCAAGGCCCGCCGCCTCAAGCAGCGCCACGAGCTGCGGCTGGTGGTCATCGACTACATCCAGCTGATGACCTCCGGCAAGAAGGTCGAGTCGCGCCAGCTCGAGGTCTCGGAGTTCTCGCGCCAGATCAAGCTCCTGGCCAAGGAGCTCGAGGTGCCGATCATCGCGCTGTCCCAGCTCAACCGTGGCCCGGAGCAGCGCGCCGACAAGAAGCCGATGCTCAGCGACCTGCGGGAGTCGGGCTCGCTGGAGCAGGACAGCGACATGGTGATCCTGCTCCACCGGGAGGACATGTACGAGCGCGAGTCCCCGCGGGCGGGCGAGGCGGACCTGATCGTGGCCAAGCACCGCAACGGCCCCACCCGCGAGCTGACCGTCAGCTTCCAGGGCCACTACTCGCGGTTCGTCGACATGGCGCACTGACAACCTGTTCGCCGCCCGCTGACGAAGGACGAGGACTAGCCCGACTTGGCCATGGCGTGCGTGCTCGGTCGTCGGGTGGTGTGTGGTGTGTGCTCCCGACGCTGGCGCTCAGCGTGCGGTGGCGGCGCTCGAGGCCGCCGGGATCGCCTGCTGGATCGCCCCGCGGGACATCGAGGCGGGCGAGACCTACACGCAGGCGATCCTCGACGGCCTGGACGCGGCAGCGGCGATCGTCCTCATCTTCTCCTCGGCCACGAACGAGTCGCCGCACGTCGCTCGGGAGCTCGAGGCCGAGGTCGGGTCCGACCGGCGGATCATCCCGGTCCGGCTCGAGGAGGTGCAGCCGTCGCGGTCGCTGCGGTACCTGATCGGCACCTCGCAGTGGCTCGACGCCAGCGGCGCTGTCGATGTCTGGTCACCGTCGCTGGTGCGGGCGGTACGCCGCGCGCTCGGCCAGCCGGGCACCCCGCCCACCTCCGCCGCCCGGGCAGCGGCCCGGAGCCCGGTCCCGCCGCCGACTCCGCCGGCGAAGCCGACCCCGCTGACGTCCGCGACGACAACGGGCACGACGCCGGTCGCGGTCCAGTCCGGCTCGACCTGGACGAGAGGCCGCCGGAACGCCCTCCTCATCGCCGGTCTGGCCGCGGTGGTCGTCATCGCGGTGCTCGCCACCATCGTCCTGACCGGTGGAGACGACCCGGGCACCAGCGCCACCGACCCCTCGGCGAAGCAGGCGGCGGGAACGGGCTCCTCGGCGTCGCAGGCACAGGGCACCGGGGAGAGCGCCGGTCAGCAGTCCGGCCCGGTCACCTGCTGGGACAACAGCGAGGCCGACAGCGCCAAGGACTGCCCCGTCCCGACCGGCCGCGCGGGACTGGCCACCATCTTCCCCGGACTGGACGACACGTGCACCATCAAGGAGTCGCCCATCGAGGGGAAGGCCGAGGTCTACGAGTGCCTGCACGACGGCTTCGTCGTCCGCTACACCCGGTGGGACGAGGGGTTCGACAAGGAGAAGTACTACGACGTCGAGAACGCGGTGCCCAGCCAGGAGTGGCAGGTCGACGGCGAGGACGCCGGGCTGCAGTGGTTCTCGGTCGAGAACGACCCCGAGGAGGAGCAGCCCTTCCAGTGGTCGGCGGCCTACGCCGGGCTGCCCTTCTCGCTCAGCGTGGAGGGTGAGACCCAGGAGGACCGCAGCGCCGGCCTGACCGAGCTCGAGCTGGTCCCGCCCAGTCACGTCGGGCTGGCTCCGCAGCGCTGACCCTCAGAAGTCGAAGCGGCTCGCTCCGCCGTCCCCGGTCGTGGCCAGCACCGTCGCCGAGACCGCAGAGATCCGGTAGACGTGCCACGGAGGGCTACCCGCCGACGGCGCGCTGAACTCCGCGGTCAGCGCGGTCCCGCTCTCGTCGACCCGGCACGGCCAGCCGCCGGCGGCCCAGGCCTCGGCCAGCCGCGCGACGGTGGCCGGGTCGGTCACGAGCGAGGCGGTGCCGGAGACGACCAGGTCGAACTCGTCCACGGCGACGGCGAGGGTGCAGCGCGGGTCGCGTTCGAGGTTGCGGCCCTTGCGGGTACGCCGTCCGGTCTCGAACCACCAGGACCCGTCGAGCCACTCCGCCCCCAGGCCGGTCGTGTGCGGGGCGCCGTCGGTGTCGAGCGTGGTCAGCCAGCAGGTGTGCCGGCCGGGGCCGCCGGTCCCCGGCGCCTGGGTCAGGCCACGCTCGAGTCGCGAGCTGATGGCGGGCCAGTCGACCGGGGGGAGGTCGTAGAGGTCGGCCAGGTTCTTCGTCTCCATGGCTGAAGCAGACCACTTGCACCGCCGGGACTCACCGCTGCGAGGTCGATCGGCCGCCCGTTCGGGCCATCGCAGAACCACCCTCCCGGATGGGGGGATACGTCTGTCGGGACCGAAGATCGCGTGACAGGATCCCCGGGTGGCCAGGACCCCTCGTCCGGTCGCGCGGTCGTGGCAGCCCGACGCCGCGTTGCTGGACGGCCTCACCATCGCCGCGGTGGCGCTCGACGCACGCGGCACGGTGGTCTATGCCAACCCGACCGCTCTCGACCTGTTCGGCTCGCCGTTCGACAGGCTCGTCGACGCGGATGCCCGGACCCGCCTCCTCGACGAGCCCGAGCGCGGCGCGGTCGACCAGGTGCTGAAGCTGGTCCAGCGGACGGGTTCGTGGACCGGTGAGCTGACCATGCTGGCCGGCGGCACCACGCCGGTCGCGATGCGGACGTCCTGGACGCGGCTGGTCGAGGACCCCGACCACGGCGGCGCGCTGGTCCTGGTCGAGGCGACCGACGAGACGGCCGATCCGTACGCCCCGGGCCAGCCGCTCGGCAGCCGGCTGCGCCGCCTGGCCGAGGTCACCAGCGAGCTGCTCGCCGCCGCCGACCTCGAGGCGGTCTCGGCCATCGTCACCGACCACATGATGAAGGCGGCCGGAGCGACCGCTGCGTCCCTCTCGCTGATCGTCGCCGACGACACGCTCGCGCTGATGGCCCTGCGCGGCGGCATGGAGGAGACCGCGAGCCGTTGGGCGACGTACCCCCTGGCCAGCGAGGTCCCGTCCGCGGAGAGCGCGCGAACCGGCCGGCCGGTGCTGGCCCGCCGGGACGAGGTGGCCCAGCGATACCCGGATCTCGGCGCGATCGCCGAAGGCACCGGCTCGATCCTCTGCCTGCCCCTCGTGGTGACCCGCGGACGCGTGCTCGGCGTGGTCTCGCTGTCGTTCCCGGGACGGCGTCAGCTGAGCGAGGCCGAGCACCTCTTCCTGCGCGTGCTGGCCGACACCTGCGCGATGACCATCGACAGGGTCGACGCCCAGCGCGCCGCCCGCGACCGCGAGGCCAAGCTCGCCTTCCTGGCCGACACCAGTGCCAAGCTGTCGAGCGATCTGGACTACGAGACCACGCTGACCGCCGTGGCCGAGGCGGCTGTGCCCTGGTTCGCGGACTGGTGCGCGATCTCGCTGGCCGAGGACGGCGTCCTGCGCACGATCGCGGTCGCGCACACGCACCCCGAGCGGATCGCGCTGGTCCGGGAGCTGCAGGAGCGCTACCCCACCGACCCGGCGAGCGACCAGGGTGGATACCGCGTCCTGCGCACCGGCCAGAGCCAGCTGATACCCGAGGTGACCGACGAGCTCCTGGCCCGGGCGGCTCGCGACGACGAGCACTTCGAGCTGATGCGCGCGCTCAACCTGCGCAGCGGGATGTCCTGCCCGCTGAAGGTCGGTGACCGCACGCTCGGCGTGATCACCTGGGTAGCAGGCGAGGAGGGGCGCCGGTTCACCGACAACGACCTGGCCTTCGGCGAGGACCTGGCCCGGCGCGCAGCGATCGCCATCGACAACGCGCAGCTGCACAGCCAGGTCCGCACGGCCGCCCTGGAGCTGCAGCGGGCCGTGCTGCCGGACCGGCTGCCGAGCGTCGAGGGCTGGTCGACGACCGTCCAGTACCTGCCGGCCGGCCGCACCGACGCCGGCGGTGACTTCTACGACGTGCTCGAGCTGGAGGACGGCCGGCTGGCCATGTTCGTCGGTGACGTCATGGGCCGAGGAGTCGCCGCAGCCTCGGTGATGGCGCAGATGCGCTCGGCCATCCGGACCCTGGTCGCGGTCGACCCGGACCCGGCGGCTGTGCTGGCCGGCATGGACCGGGTCTTCGACGCGCTCCACCTCGAGCAGCTCGTCACCATGGTGTACGCCGTCGCGGACCCGGGCCTGGACCAGCTGCAGGTCATCAACGCCGGCCATCCGCCGCCGGTGCTGCTCGCCGCGGACGGCCAGATCGAGCTCCTCGAGCACCCCAGCACCCTCATCCTCGGCGTGGGCGGTGGCCAGCGGGCGGTGCGCTCGGCCGAGTTCAGGCGCGGTGACCGGCTGCTGCTCTACACCGACGGACTGGTGGAGCGCCGCGGCGAGGACGCCGACAGTGCCCTGGCCCGGCTGATCACCGCCTTGCAGACCCCGCCGGCCGGCGACCCCGAGGAATGGCTCTCCGCCGTCGTCGAGGAGCTCCGCGACCCGACCCGCGACGACGACGTGGCCGCGCTGCTGGTGGCGCGCGACCCCGCGCCCGACTGACCAGGGCTCTCCGGGCCGGGCAGGATGGCCCGGTGGGTTCTCACCGCGCCGACGGCAAGGAGACGGCCGCGACCACATCGCGTCGACGATCTACACGATCGTCTTCGCCTATGCCGGCACCGCGCTGACGCTGCTGCTGGCCGTCTCGCTGTACGACCGCTCGTGGTTCGACCTGCTCGGCACCGAGGAGATCGCCGAGGAGCTGGTCCGCTCCTTCGCCAGCAGCATCGGCCTGGTCCTGGCCGTCCCGGTCACCACCGCCATCGCGGTGGCCACCGTGCCTGGTCCGCGTGACCCGCTCGGGTTCTGAGCGCGCGGGGAGGCGAAGTCACACCCAGTAGGTGTCGTGGCGGAGCATGAACTCCACCCGCTCCTCCTCGGACATCGGGTTGTCGGCCAGTCCGGCCAGCGTCTCGAAGTAGTCCTCGCGCGGTGCGCCGGGGGAGAACATCAACAGCATCGAGGAGCGGTTCGCGCCCTTGAAGCCGTGCAGCCCGCCCTCCGGCACGTGGAAGAAGTCACCGGGCCTTCCGGTCCGCCACCCGGTGCCGTCGTACAGGCTCACCTCGCCGCTCAGCACGTAGAACGACTCGGTGATCGCCCGGTGGAAGTGCGGGTCCGGGCCCGACTCGTCGGGGCCGAAGGTCCAGCGGTACAGCCCGAAGGTGCCGTGGGTCTGGTCGCCGGTGGCGAGGTACTCGCAGCTGCCGCCGGCGCGGTAGCGGAGCTCCGGCTCGGTGTCGCTGGGCCGGATCCAGCCCGACGGCTCCCCGGCGGTGCCGCGGTAGGCGTCGGGCGGGTACGGGCGATGGAGCGGTCCCGTCATTACTCCTCGGCTCCGCTTCCGTAGGGGCGGGTGATGATCTCCAGCCAGTGGCCGTCCGGTCCCTCCCAGTAGAGGCCGCGTCCGCCGTCCTCGCGGTTGATCTCGCCGGGAGTGCGCTTGTGCGGGTCGGCCCAGAACTGCCGCCCCTGCTCCATGATCCGGGCCCAGATCGCGTCGAAGTCGTCCTCGCCGACCAGGAACGCGTAGTGCTGGGCCTTGATCTCGGCGGTGTCCTCGATGAAGTCGAGGGTGGCACCGTTGTCGAACTGGACCACCGCGAACGGGCCGTACGACGTGGGCTCGGCCAGGCCGAGCACGCCGGCCACGTCGCGAGCGGCGGTCCAGGTGTCCTTCGCGTGGACCAGGGTGTGGTTGAACTCGACACTCATTTCGCACCTCCGTGGATCTGCTGCTGGGCCGGAAGGGCCGGCCGCAGGAACGCGACGGCCAGCGCCGCCCCGACCACCAACGCTGCGGCCGCGCCGCCGGTCGCGGTGGCGAAGCCGTGCACCAGCGCCGCGGTCGGCGGCCCGACGAAGTCCCGGGTGGCGCCGACGGCCACGGTGTTGAGCACGGCCGTGCCCACGCTACTTCCGATCTGCATGGCGGTGCTCGCGGTCGCGGCGGCGATACCGGCCTGCCGCGGGTCCACGCCGCTGGTGGCCACGCCGATCGACGGTGTGAAGACGCAGCCGATGCCCAGCCCGACCAGCACCTCCGCCGGCAGGATGACCGTGGCGTAGCCGCTGGACGGCGTGAGCTGGGTCAGGAGCGCCAGCCCGAGGGCGGCGACGAGCAGTCCGGGCGCGACCAGGGCCCGCGGGGCGACCTTGTCCATCAGCCGGCTGGCCAGCCCGTATGAGCTGCCGGCCACGGCGATGGTCATCGGCAGGAACGCCAGCCCGGTCCGCACCGGGCTCCATCCGAGCACCACCTGGAAGTGGTAGGTCAGCATCAGGAACATCCCGAACGTGCCGACCACGCTGATCGCGGTGGCGGCATACGCCGTCGCGCGGCCGCGGTCGCGCAGGATCGTCAGCGGGAGCAGCGGAGCGGCCAGCCCGCGCTGGCGCAGCAGGAACGCACCGAGGAGGGCCAGGCCGGCCAGCCCGGGGACCAGGACCTCGACGGAGGTCCAGCCGTGGGCCGCGGCCTCGCTGGCGCCGAGCACCAGCCCGGCCAGTCCGCCGGTCGCGAGCAGCCCGGAGACGACGTCGACCGGGACGGGGTAGCCGTCATCCTTCGGCAGCACGCGGCGGGCGACGGGGATCACCACGGCCGCGACGAGCACGTTGACGTAGAGGCACCAGCGCCAGCCGGCGTACTCGGTCAGCACACCACCGAGCAGCAGGCCGACGACGGCGCCGCTGCTGGCGACTGCGCCGAAGACGCCGAACGCCTTGCCGCGCTCACGCGGCTGGGTGAAGGTCGAGGCGATCAGGGCCAGCGCCGCCGGCGCCATGAACGCGGCGCTCGCGCCCTGGAGCGCGCGGCCGGCGACCAGCACCTCGAAGGTGGGCGCGGCACCGGCCAGCGCCGAGGCCAGGCCGAAGCCGGTCAGCCCGATGGTGAGCGTTCGCCGCCGGCCGATCCGGTCGGAGGCCTTGCCGCCCAGCAGGAGCAGCCCGGCGAACGAGAGCGTGTACGCCGTGACGACGTAGGCCCGGTGCGCGTCGTCGAAGCCGAGTGCCCGCTGGGCGGTCGGCAGCGCGACGTTCACGATCGTCGCGTCGAGCGCGACCATCAGCTGCACGACCGAGATGACGCCGAGCGCGGCCCAACGGTGGTCGGTCCGTGAGGTGACGACCTCGGCGGTGGTGGTGGCCATGGTGCTGGTCCTCTCACTAAGTGGAGATCTTCTCTCCGTTTCACCCTGCCTCGGGAGAGGGCCGTAGTCAAGAGATATGGAGAAGAAACCTCCGGTTGGATAGGTTGTGGCCATGCCCATGTCCGTGCCCATGCGAGCCGACGCCCGCCGCAACCTCGAGCAGCTGCTCGCTGCGGCCCGCGACCTGGTCGCGGACAAGGGCGCCGGCGTCGCCCTCGAGGAGGTCGCCCAGCGCGCCGGCGTCGGGATCGCCACGCTCTACCGGCGGTTCCCGGACCGGACCGCCCTGCTGCGCGGGGTGGTCATCGACGCCCTCGAGCGGACCCGGGCGGTCGCCGAGCAGGCGGCCGAGGAGCACGACGACCCGTTCGAGGCCCTGGCCGACTACCTGCGCGCGGCGCTGGAGCTGAGGGTCTCGGCGGTCATCCCGCAGGTGCTGGACGTGCTCGACCTCGAGGAGCCCGAGCTGGCCGCGGCCCGAGAGGCCTCGGCCCTGGCGACCGAGGCGCTGGTCGACGCGGCCCACGTCAGCGGCGACCTGCCCAAGGACGTCACCTTCGCCGATGTCGGGATGATGCTGGTGCGGATCGCGCGGCCGCTGCCCGGGCCGATGCCCGACGAGCTCAAGGACGAGCTGGCCCGGCGCCACCTCGAGCTCTTCATCCGGGGTCTCCGGGGTGGCGAGGGCTCGCTCGACGGGCCGGCCCTGTCACGCCGCGATCTGGCGGAGCTGGCGCACCCGGGCTCTACGTTGTCCCCATGAGGGCCGCGTGACGACGTACCTGGGTATCGACCTGGCGTGGGGTGAGAAGAACCCGACCGGGATCGCCGTGCTCGACGACTCCTGCAGGCTCCTGCACCTCTCCGCGGTCACGACCGACGCCGCCATCGAGGCCACCGTGGCGCCGTACGCCGACGGCCGCGTGGTCGCCGGCATCGACGCGCCCCTGGTGGTGACCAACCCGACCGGGTCCAGGCCCGCGGAGCAGGCGCTCAGTGCCGACTTCCGGAAGTTCCACGCCGGGGCGCATCCCTCGAACACCGGAAAGCCCGAGTTCGCGAACGGCACCCGCGGCGCGCGCGTCGCGGAGCGGCTGGGCCTGGTCGTCCACGAGACAGCTCTGGAGGTCTACCCGCACGCCGCGCTGGTGGCGCTGTTCGACCTGGACCGCATCCTGACCTACAAGGACAAGCGCGGCCGTGACCTCCCGCACCTGCGCTCGGAGCTGCTGCGGCTGATGGGGCTCGTCGAGAGCCTGGTGACGACCGACCAGACGTGGGCGAGTCTGCGCGCTGCCGTCGAAGGGGCCACCCGCAAGAGCGAGCTCCGCATGGCCGAGGACCAGGTGGACGCCGTGGTCTGCGCCTACGTCGCGTGGTACGCCGACCGGCACCCCGACCGGGTCACGGCGTACGGCGACGAGGAGACCGGCATCATCGTCACGCCCTCGCTGGGGCTGCCCGTCGCGACCAACAGGCCCGACCCGGCGCGCGAGGCCGTCCGGACCTACGCCGAGCAGCACCCCGACCTGGTCGCCGCAGCGTCAGCCGCGGTGGCGCACCTGGCCTCGGTCCTCGACGAGGCCGGCATCAACTACCTGACCATCGAGGGCCGGGCCAAGAGCGTCGCGTCCTTCGCCGAGAAGGCGACGCGGATCGCGGCCGACGGACCGCTCTATCCCGATCCCCTGCACGACATCGGCGACCAGCTCGGCATCCGGGTGATCACCTACGTCCGCGACGACGTCGAGGCCGTGGCCGCGTTGCTCGCCGAGCAGCTGCCGGTGCTCGACGACCGCGACTTCGGGGAGCTCACCGCCAGCCAGGGCCGGTTCGGCTACGCCAGCCGGCACCTGCAGGTGGAGATCGAGGGGCGGGTCGTGCAGGTCCAGCTCCGGACCGTGCTCCAGCACGCCTGGGCCGAGTTCGAGCACGACATCCGCTACAAGGGCACGGTCCCGGCCGAGCACGCCAGTGAGTTCGACCGACGGTTCACCCTGGCCGCCGGGCTGCTCGAGCTCGCCGACCAGGAGTTCTCCGCGATCCGCGAGCGGCTGCGCGGCGCCGCGCCGACCGAGACCGCGGGCGACGACCCGAGGATCGCGCCGGGCGAGCTGGCCGCCTTCCTGGCCGGGCAGTACGCCGACGCCGGCTGGTCGCGCACCGACCACTACGCCTGGATCTCCGGGCTGCTGCTGGAGCTGGGGATCACCACCCTCGTGGAGCTCGCCGAGCTCCTGCGCGCCACCGACGAGGCCGCGATCGGCGCGCGGATGGACTACCGCTACCCGCCGGGCGCGGTGCGCCGTCTGGACGACGCACTGCTCTCGGCCTTCGGCGAGCGCTACATCGGCCTGCACGGCAACGCGCACCGACGCGAACTGCTGGCCACCCGCCTCGACCGGCTCTCAGGAGCCGCTCCCGGCCCCTAGTGTCCTGTCACCGGACAGTCAAGCCGGCACCGTCGCGCCGGGACTCCTGACGACGGCTCGGGCCGCCCAGGTCACCATCGGGTGGTCGAACTCGCCGCTCGACGTCTCCGGGTTCGCGTCGAGGAACGCGCGCACCCGCGCGAGCAGCGCGGCCCGCTCCTCGGGCGAGATCACCAGTGTGTGCGAGTGCGTCCCGATGGTGGCGGTGAGCGACTCGGCAGTCCGCCGGTGCCGGTGCGGGAACCGCTCCAGCTCGACCGGCCCGAACCCCGCGTAGCTCGCGGCTGCCTCCGGCTCCTCGCCCGGCGGGATCGAGACGCTGGACCTGGCGAGCCGGTCGAGCTCCGCGACCCAGGGGACGCCGGTGTCGACCAGGTTGTAGAGGAGGCCCAGCGCCCCTCCGGGGCGCAGGACCCGCGCGATCTCGGCCAGTGCCCGGTCCTGGTCGAACCAGTGGAACGCGGTGGCCACGAGGACCGCGTCGACGGAGGCGTCGGCCAGTGGGATCGCCTCGGCGCGGCCCGTCGCGGCTGGTACGCCGGGCAGCCGGCGCCGCAGCTCCGAGAGCATCTCGGGGTCGGGCTCGACCGCAGTGACGGCGACTCCCGCGGCCAGCAACCCGCCGGTGAGCGCACCGGTCCCCGCGGCCAGGTCGAGCACGTCGGTGACGGGCCGCTCCGCTCCCGCCAGGCACCAGGCGATCGCGTCCGCTGCGTAGTCGGGCCGGTGGTCGGCGTACGCCCGAGCCGTCGCGCCGAACGAGGACGCGCGTCGAGCCCAGAGCTCGGGGTCCTGGTCGGGCACGACGGGGAGCCTAGGGCGCGTTGGTGAACCAACGTGCCTAGAGGGGTCGGGCTACCGTCGAGTGCCATGACGCCTGCCCAGCTGCTGACCGACGCCTTCGAGCGCATCCTCCAGACCGCGACCGACGCGGTCGACGGCCTCAGCGACGAGCAGCTCGCCGCGCGGCCGACTCCGGACGCCAACTCGATCGCCTGGCTGGTCTGGCACCTGGCCCGGGTGCAGGACGACCACGTCGCCGACGTCGCCGGCACCGAGCAGGTGTGGACCGCGCAGGACTTCGTGACGAGGTTCGACCTGCCGTTCGACACGGCCGCGATGGGCTACGGCATGAACAGCGAGGAGGTCGGCCATGTCCGCGCGAGTGCGGAGCTGCTGGCGGAGTACGCGCAGGCCGTGCACGACGCCACGGTCGCCTACGTCGCCACCCTCACCGCCGACGGCCTCGACCGCGTCGTCGACACGCGTTGGGACCCGCCGGTGACCCTCGGCGTACGGCTGGTCAGCGTGGTCAGCGACGACCTCCAGCACGCGGGCCAGGCGGCCTACGTGCGCGGGCTGGTCACGAGCGAGTGATGCGGTAGCGGACGAAGGCCGGGGCAAGGAGCGATGCGACCACCGTCCCGATGACCACCAGCACGCCGCCGCCGGCCGCGGCCGCCGCCGTGCCGACCGCGGCCGCGGTGACGCCGTGCAGGACATCGGCGATGCGGGGTCCGCCGGCGACCACCACGATGAACACCCCCTGGAGCCGGCCGCGCATCGCGTCGTCGGCCGCACTCTGCAGCATGCTCGTGCGGAACGCCGCGGAAGCCATGTCGGCTGCGCCCCCGATGACGAGCATCACCAGCGCGACCAGCAGCATCGGCTTGGGGGCGTGGTCGGCCAGCCCGACCGCGAGCCCGAAGCCGGCCATCGCGACGCCCCACACCAGGATGCACCAGATGACGGCCCGGCCCTGTGCCTCGACTCGGGACACCCAGCCGCTGAACACGCCGCCGAGCACCGCCCCGAGCGGGATGGCCGCGAACAGGAGCGCGAACACCAGGCCGCCCTCGTCGGGACCGCCGAAGTCGACGTGCGCGATCTCGGGGAAGAGCGCCCGCGGCATCCCGAAGACCATCGCGATCAGGTCGAGGACGAACGACATCAGCAGCACCGGCTGGTGGCGCAGGTAGGCGAAGCCCTCGACCACGGCCTTGATGCCGGGCGCCTGGGCGGAGGCGCCGGTGACCGCCAGCGGCGGCAGGCGCACGACGGCGAACAGCGTCGCGAACAGCGTGACCGTGTCGACGCGGTAGAGCCAGGTCAGTCCGGTCACCGGGATCAGCACGCCGGCCAGCAGCGGCCCGCCGATCGCGCCGGCCTGGAAAACGGTCATGTTGAGCGAGTTCGCCGCGGGCAGCAGCTCGACGGGCAGGATCTTGGGCAGCACGGCGCTGCGGGTCGGCTGGTTGACCGCGAAGAACGCCTGCTGGACCGAGAACAGGCAGAGCAGCAGCCACACGTTGGCCCCGCCCAGGAACGCCTGCAGCCAGAACAGCCCGCTGGTCGCGATCAGCCCGAGCGTGGTGACCACCAGGATCGTGCGCCGGTCGAAGACGTCGGCCAGCGCGCCGCCGTACAGGCCGAAGATCACCAGGGGCACCAGCCCGAAGACACCGGTGAGCCCGACGTACGCCGAGGAGCCGGTCTCGGCGTAGATCTGGGCCGGCACGGCGACGATCGTCAGCTGCGCGCCGACGACGGTGACGATGTTGGCCACCCACAGCCGCCGGAAGTGCCGCTCCTGAAGGGGCCTGGTGTCCGCCACCAGGCTCCTCAGGTCCACCACTGGTCAATTGTCGAGCGTGGTTCGATGAGTCGTGACATCGACCCCGGTCGAACCGGCATGAGCACGAAGCACGGTCCCCTCGACGTGACGTTCGAGGCGCAGCTGGAGAAGTCCGACGCGAAGGCCGGATGGACCTACGTCGTCTGGCCGGAGTCGGCGGACGTTCTTCGGGACCCACGGGCTGGTCAAGGTGCGCGGCACCGTCGACGGCGTACCGTTCCAGAGCTCGTTCATGGCGCTCGGCGACGGGCGCCACAAGCTGCCGATGAAGTCTGCGCTGCGGCTCGAGGTCGACAAGCAGGCGGGCGAGTCGGTGACCGTGCACCTGGAGGAACGGCTGGGATGAGGCTGCGGCTCGAGCTGGTCGGCCACGGCGGCAACACCGCCGGTTTCGAGATCCCCGACGAGGTGGTCGAGGAGCTGGGCGGCGGCCGCCGGCCCAAGGTCCTGGTGACCGTCGGCCCGCACACCTGGCGCTCCTCGATCGCGAACATGGGCGGCACGTTCATGCTCGGCGTCAGCATGGAGAACCGCGCGGCCGCCGGCGTGGCCGCCGGCGAGGTCCTGGACGTCGACCTCACCCTGGACACCGCGCCACGCACCGTCGACGTGCCCGACGACCTCACTGCCGAGCTCGAAGGGGACGAGTCCGCCCGGACGGCGTGGGAGACGTGGTCGTTCACGCGACAGAAGGAGGCGGCCCGCTCGCTCACCGAGGCGAAGAAACCCGAGACCCGGGCCCGGCGGCTCGAGAAGGTGCTGGCCGAGCTGCGCGGCTGAAACCGCCGCGCACACCTACGATCCTCCCGTGAGCAGCACCGCCGGCCCGGTCCCGGTCGCCAAGCGCACCGACCTCGCGCACTGGGTGATCCGGGTGGCCTCGGCGGTCTACGTGATCGGCCTCGTGCTGCTCGGGGCGGCGGTGTACGTCGACCTGCCCGGCTTCCTCGCTGCCTACGGCGACCCCGAGGCGTGGTGGCCGATCCTGGTGCAGGTCCTGGCCGGCGGCACGGCGTTCATCACGTGGATGCGGGTCAACCGGCGCAGCAACCGGCCGTTCGCGGTGGTGCTGCTCGGCCTCGGCATCCTGACCGTGGTCGCGCTCGCGATCCCGTCGTACTCCGCGTGCCCGGACGCGCACCTGAGCGCCGGCTGGAGCGTGATCACCCGCGTGGTCGGGCTGGTCACCAACAACTACGCCATCGACCAGTTCAACCCGGCCACGACCACCTGCGAGATCGGCGGGGTGCCGTTGGCCCTGCAGTTCGCGCGGCTGGCGCAGCTGCTCGTGCTGCTGGTCGCGTTCACGAGCGCGGTCACCGCGCTGCTGCGCTCCCAGGTCGACCGGGTCCGCGGTGCGGTGGTCGCCCCGGCTCTCGGTGGTGCTGGGGGCAGACACCACGTCGGCCCCGCTGCTGCCGGCCCTGGCCGCGGACGCGGGACGGTACACGCTCGCCGTGCTCACGAGCGACCCCCTGGCGCCGTGGGTGGGCCAGGCCCGGGCGGCGGGCTGGCGAGTGGTCGTCACCGACCCTCACCGGGTCGAGACCATGGTCCGGCTGCTCGGCCGGCCCGGCCGGCGGCACGCGCTGCGCCGGCTGGCTGTGCTCGCGCCCGACAGCACCGAGTCGCAGCGGCTGATGTCGGTGGTGCAGACCGCGATCGACGGTCGCCGGACGGTGACCGGCAACCACCCCGTCCGAGCCCTGCTCCGGATGGACGAGGCGTGGCAGGCCGAGGACTGGCGGCGTCGCTACCTGAGCCGGATCCCGGACTGGATCGTCGACACGATCAGCGAGAACGAGGTCACCGCCCGGCTCCTCGTCGACCACATGGTCGAGCGGGCCGTCGACCAGGTGCTGCTCGTCGGCCAGTCCGACCTGACCTTCGCGGTGGTGGCCGAGCTCGCCCAGCGCGGCCGCGAGCACGAGCTCGACCCGGGCCGGCCGGCGATGGCCGGGGTGACCATCGTCGGCAGGAGTGCGGACCACGTCCTCGAGGAGCACGTCCTCTCCCAGCGCCGGTTCGGCAACAGCCGGCTGGACCGCGTCCGGGCCGAGACCGGTCTCGGGCTGGACGAGGTCGTCGCCGCGGCCGTCGACGAGTACGTCGCGCCCGCGGTGGTGTTCAGCGGCGACGTGACCGTGGCCGACCAGCGGCTGGCCGCCCGGCTCGGTGCGTCGTACCCCGGGCTGCTCGTCTACTCCCGCCACACCGAGGTCATCGGCCTCGGCGCCGACCCGCTGCTGGCGCAGGTGCGTGCGTTCGGCTCGACCCTGGATGCCGGCAAGGGCCGGCCGGTCGACAGCTGGGAGCGGATCGCCCGGCTGGTGCACGAGAACTTCGTGCGCGAGTACCCCGACCCCCAGGACCCCGCGCGCCGTCCGTGGAACGAGCTGGCGCCGTTCTACCGCGAGTCGAACGTCCGGCAGGTGCTGACCGTCCTCGGCTCTGCGGTCGCGGTCGGCCGCAGCTGGGGTGCCAGCGGCCGGACCGCGTCCACGCCCAGCCCGGAGCAGCTCGACGAGATGGCGCGCCGCGAGCACGAGTCGTGGCGGGCACACCACCAGCGCAGCGGCTGGACCTGGGGCGAGACCCGGGACCGGGCGGCCCGCAAGCACCCCGACCTGCTGCCCTGGGAGGAGCTCTCCGAGGCGAGCCGGCAGAAGACCCGCAAGGGGGTCCTCGAGACCGTCGCCCTCCTGGAGACCCTGGGCTACCGCTCGTTCGACGACCCCTACGCCACGTGGGTGCGGTTCCGTCGGAGGGGCGAGGTGACGGCCGTTCGCCGCGGCGAGGCCTGGACCTGGACCACCTCCGACGGCAGCGTGATGCACGGCAACGCCGGCGACTGGCAGGTCACCGACGACGACGGCTCGACCCGGTCGATCACACCGTCGATCTTCGAGAAGACCCATGAGCCCGTGGACGGCAACCGCTGGCGGCGGACCGGTGAGATCCGGGGCCGTCAGGCCAGGCCGGGCGAGGTCGTGCACAGCCTCGAGGGTGACCAGACCGCCCGGCCCGGGCAGTGGGTGCTGCGCGGGGTCGAGGGCGAGGAGTGGCTGGTGCCCAAGGAGCACCTCGAGACGTCGTACGACCGGATCGACGCCGACCCGTCGGCTGCTGTCGCCGACCCGCGCTGACCCGCCAGAACCTTTCCGACGGGTCGGCGTCAGCCGATGCCGGCAGCCTTGTCCAGCTCCTGCAGGAGGTCGTGCGCCGCCAGCTCGACCGCCTTGTGCCGCCACTCCGAGGCCCGGTAGACGCAGGCGATCAGCCCGGTGCGGTGCACCCGGCGCAGGTCGCCGTACACGAACGCGTAGCGAGCCTTGGTCTCGTCGTTGGCACCCTCGGTCAGGCCCAGGTGCCAGGCGGCGTACTCCTCCCACGTGTGCCGCTCGAGGAACTCGGTGCCGGCGGCTGCGCCGGGCTGCACCTCGCCCCAGTCGGAGTCGAGGACGTACTGCCGGCCCGCGATCAGCTCGCGGCAGCGGGCGACCGCGTCCGGGTTGACGGTGTAGGTCGCCATCAGGCCGGAGCCGGCTCGGCGGGCACGGGCTGGTCGTCGTCACGCGGGCCGAAGATGCCCACCTCGTCGAGCTCCTCGGCCGAGAGCGTCGTGCCCCAGCCCTGCATCTGCCGGCGCGACCGGCGGGAGAAGACCCCGCGGAACAGCTCGTACGGCGGCACGCTCTCGGCCAGCGCGGGGTCGAGCCCGGGGAGGACCGCGTCGAGGACAGGCTGCCACAGCGGCTCGGCCAGCCTGGGCCGGCGCAGCGCCTCGTGGAGGTCGGCATGGTGGACGGCGATGTTCCACACCAGTGCCGGTCGCGGGTTGTCGACGGCCGACGCCGCAACCGCGTCCTGGTGCGACCGCAGCTCGTCCACCAGGACGGCGACCGGGAGCGGGGCCCGTTCGCTGACGTGCCGGGAGGTCCACTCCGGGCCGGGGGCGCCGTCCATCCGGCCCGTCACCGCGTCGCTCGCGCTTCCGGCCAGGTGGGCGAGCACCTCGTGCACGGTCCAGGCGGGCGTGGCCGGCACCAGGGTCGCGAGCTGGTCCTCGGTCAGGTCGCCGGCCAGGGCGCTGAGGTCGGCGACGTGCTCCGCGTAGAGCGCTCCCCAGTCGGTCATGTCACCGCACCAGGCCGCTAGATGGGGCGCTGCACGCGAAGCACGAGCGCGTTCGCGGGGACCCCGACAAAGGCACCATGACCTGACGTTAGTGCGAGCAGGTGTCCCCGAACATCCCTTCGGTTGCGCGCCGAAGGGTCAGCCGCCCGGCGCGAACAGGCAGAACACGTGACCGGCCGGGTCGTGCATGACCCTGACGTCGTCCTGCGGCTGCCACTCCGCCTGCCGGGCCCCGAGGTCCTCGGCGCGGGCCACCCCGCCCTCGAGGTCGTCGACCCCGATGTCGAGGTGGAGCTGCATCTGCTGGGTGCCGCGCCGGGTCGGCCAGCTGGGGGGCTCGTGCTCCTCCTCGAGCTGGAACGACAGGCCGGTCCCGCCGCCGGTCGGCTTGATCACGACCCACGTCGGGTCGGAGTGGTCGTCGTCGCGGTAGCGCCAGCCGAGCAGGTCGAGGTAGAACCTCGCCAGCCCCTGCGGATCGGGTGTCCCGAGCACCGTGTTGGAGAGGTAGGGGTACGCCGGCTGCTCCATGTGCCGACTTTATGACTGTGCACCGCCGGTGGCTGAGCTGCGAACGCGCTCCGGTGCGTGAGCCTCGAAACCGGGTGAAGGGGTGCGGGAGGGCGCTCCTCACACCTCAGCCACCTGCGGCGGGACGGTTCTTCTCGGGTGAGGCTGTCGTTTCGCCGCCGCGCCGTTCGTGGTGAGGTTGAGGTGGCCAGCCGGGCCGCCCCGACCACGCCCCCCATCGAGGAGACCGAGATGACCCAGTACCTGCTCAGCGTGCACAGCGGCCCCGCGGACTACGCCCGCTCCCTGGAGGAGATGCAGCCGATGTTCGACGCGGTCGAGACCTACAACCAGAAGGCGCGCGACGCCGGCATCTGGGTGTTCGCCGGCGGGCTGCAGCCCGGTGAGCTCGCGACCGTCGTCGACAACACCGGGGACGCACCTGTCGTCACCGACGGCCCCTACCTCGAGACCAAGGAGTGGCTCGGCGGCTTCTGGGTCTTCGAGCTCCCCGACCTCGACGCGGCACTGCAGTGGGCCACCGAGGCCTCGAAGGCGTGCGGCGGCGCGGTGGAGGTCCGGCCGTTCGAGGACGCGCCTGCGTGATCGCGGACCGGGACCCCACGCAGGCGGGCATCGAACGGATCTACCGCGAGGAGTACGGCCGCATCGTCGCCTCGCTCACCCGGCGCTTCGGCAGCATCGACATCGCCGAGGACGCGGCGGCCGAGGCGCTGCTGGCGGCTGTCGAGCGCTGGCCCTCGGACGGCGTACCACCGAACCCAGGTGGCTGGCTCACGACCACGGCCGGCAACCGCGCCATCGACCGGATCCGCCGCGAGTCCCACCGCGACGCCAAACACCAGGCGGCGTTCATGATCGCTGACGACACCCCCCACGAGCCGACCGGACTGGTCGAGGACGACCGGCTGCGGCTGATCTTCACGTGCTGCCACCCGGCCCTCGCCCCCGAGGCCCGCGTGGCGCTCACCCTGCGGCTGCTCGGCGGCCTCACCGTGGCCGAGATCGCCCAGGCGTTCCTCGTCCCGGAGACGACGATGGCCCAGCGGATCACGCGGGCCAAGAAGAAGATCGCGGTCGCCAAGATCCCCTACCGCGTCCCGTCCGCGCAGGACCTCGGCGACCGGGTCAACGGCGTGCTCGCGGTCCTCTACCTCGTCTTCAACGAGGGCTACCTGTCCACGTCGGCAGACGCCTCACCGATCCGCGACGAGCTGACCGGCGAGGCGATCCGGCTGACCCGCATCCTGCGCATGCTGCTGCCCGAGGTGCCGGAGGTGACGGGGCTGCTCGCGCTGATGCTGCTCACCGAGGCTCGCCGCACGGTGCGGATGGCGGACGGCGAGCTGGTGCCGCTCCACGAGCAGGACCGTGGCGGCTGGGACCACGCGCTCGTCGCCGAGGGCCACGAGCTGGTGCGGGAGTGCCTGGCGCTGCGTGCCTCGGGAGGGCCGCGGCCGGGTCAGTACCAGCTGCTCGCGGCCATCAACGCCGTGCACACCGACGCGCCCAGCGCCGCCGACACCGACTGGGGTCAGATCTCGGCGCTCTACGCCCAGCTGTACGCCGTCGTACCGACCCCCATCGTCGCGCTCAACCGCGCGGTCGCCGTGGCCGAGCTCGACGGGCCGGAGGTGGCGCTGGCCGAGGTGGACCGCCTCCCGCTCGAGGGCTACCACGCCTGGCACGCGACCCGGGCCGACCTGCTCCGCCGGCTGGGCCGCTCGGAGGAGTCGCGGGCGGCGTACGACGCGGCGCTGGCCCTCACCGAGAACGAGGCGGAGCGGGCCTACCTGTCGAGGCGTCGCGGCCAGCTCGGCTGACGCCGAGGTGTTCGCCTCGGGCCCGTCCCGAGTAGTACCGCATCTGGGTGATGTGTGCGCCACCCTCCGTCGAGACGATGCGAGCAGGTGGCCTCTCCGGGCCGAGTCAGGAGCACTGTCATGGGTCCAGTCGGACGTACCGCAGCCCTCGTCGCCGGGGGACTCGTCTCCACCGCCCTCGTCCTGCCCATCCCGGGCGTCGCCAGTCCAGCGGGCGCCGCGGCCGCCTGCACCCCGGTGACGAACATCGAGGCCATCATCGACGACTCAGGGTCGATGTTCAGCACGGACTCGAACCGGCTGCGCGTCCAGGCCATGGACCTGCTCATCAACGCGGTCGACAGCTCGACGACGATCGGCGCCGTCGAGTTCGGGACCACCGCTGACGTCGTCTTCCCGGCCGAGGCCGTGGGCCCGAACGCTGCCGCCATGAAGAGCTCGCTCGACACCTTGGTGCAGGCCGACAACGGAAGCACCGACTACAACCTCGCCTTCGACACCGCCCGCGCGGCGAACCCCACGGCCGGGGCGCGGATCTTCCTGACCGACGGCGGCCACAACGCCGGGACCTACAACAACACGCACCTCAACCCGGCGCCGCAGGCCCAGACGCCGACCTACGTCATCGGGTTCAGCGCGGGCCTGTCCGCGCCCGCGGACCAGGCCAGGCTCCAGCAGATCGCATCCGACACGGGCGGCAGCTACTTCCCCCTGCCGGACTCCTCGGCCCTGCAGTCGGTCATGAACCAGATCGAGACCCAGCTCACCTGCCAGTCGGCGCCCAAGACGTTCACCGACGACCTGAAGGCGGGCAAGTCGAAGTCGCACAGCGTGACGATCAGCAAGCACTCGAAGTCCGCTCAGCTCGCGCTGACGTGGTCGAGCCCCCTGGACAAGTTCAAGATCAAGGGGCTGAAGATCACCCAGGGCGGCCACGTCGTGGCCTCCAGGGGAGTCCACCACCTCAAGGTCAAGATCACGAAGGGCTCGACCTTCATCGTGGTGAAGGTGACCAAGCTCGTCGCCGGCAAGCTCCACTTCAAGGTCAAGGCGGCCGAGATCGGATCCGGTGCACCGTCGGTCCTTCTCACGACCCAGGTGAGCCAGAGCAAGCACGGCCACTGACGGTAGGGCGCCGCGCGGGGTCCGGACCCCCACCATTTCGGATCGTGATGGAAACAGGTTGGGCGGGCTTCTAGACATCCCACGCGGCTAAGGCGTCAAGGGTGTCAGGCGGCGTTGGTCTGGTCGGTGCGGTGTGCCCAGGCGGTGTGTTCGTTGTAGAGGGTGCCGTGGTGCAGGCAGCCGTGCAGGATGCCGACGAGGCGGTTGGCCAAGGCTCGCAGTGCTTTGTCGTGGCCGTCGCCGGCAGCTCGGTGGGCGTCGTAGTAGGCGCGTGCTCCGGGGGATCTGGTGAGGGCGGCGAAGGCCTGCAGGCGTAGCGCGTCGCGCAGCCGTTTGTTGGTCTTGTATCGCGCCAGGACGACGTGGCTCTTGCCGGAGGCTTTGGTGATCGGGGAGGTGCCGGCGTAGTTCTTGCGGGCTTTGGCGTCGGCGTAACGGAGGGGGTCGTCGCCGAACTCGGCGAGCACCCGGGCACCGAGCACCGATCCCAGACCGGGCTGGGAGCGGTACAGCTCAGCGGCCGGGTGCTGGCCAAAAGAGGCCTCGAGCTGCCTCTCGAGCGCTGCCGCGGCCGTGACGGAGGCGGTGAGCACCCCGACCAGAGCACTGACGCTGGCACCGAATGCCTCGGCGACCAACGGTGGCTGGGACAGCTGCTCGCTATGCAGGGCCGCGTGGATCGCCTCGGCCCTGGCCGCCACGTACCGCTGGCGTCCCCCGCGCCGCAACGCGGTCTCGACCCGCTTGACCGACAGGCCGCGACCCTGGTCGGGGGTTGGTGCGATGGCGAGCACAGCCAGCGCGTCACTGCTGGTCAGCGACTCGAACGCCTCGAGGGCGGCGGGGTAGAACTCCCGCAATGTCGAGCGCAGCTGATTGGCCTGCTGGCCCCGCATCCACACCATCGACTGGTGGGCCCGGGCCAGCACCTTGATGGCCTCGGCCAGCTCGGAGTCACCGGCGATCGGCCGGTGCTGGTCACGGTCGGTGCGGACCAGGTCGGCCAGCACGTGCGCATCGCCGGGGTCGCTCTTGGCGCCCGAGGTGGTGTGCCGTTCGCGATAACGGGCCACCGACATCGGGTTGATCGCGAAGACCTCGTATCCGGCGGCCAACAGCGCCTGGACCCACGGGCCGCGATCGGTCTCGATCCCCACCACGACCTGTGGCGCAACCTCCTCGCCGGCGCCGTGCTCCCCGACCAGCTCGTGCAGCATGGTGATCCCCCCGACGCCCTCAGGCAGTCGTCGACGAGCCAGCACCTTCCCGTCGTGATCTTGCAACTCGATGTCGTGATGGTCCTCCGACCAGTCATCACCGACGAACAACAACACCGCTTCCAACCTCCTCGACGTTGACCCTCAGCGCGTCCACGGAAAGGCTTGCAGCGCCCTAATGGATCAGTGCTCACAGGCACGCCATCCCACCAGCCGTCCTCACCTTCCCGAACGACCAGCAGGGGCACGATCTAGAACTAGACCTCAATGGATCGGGGTCAGACAGTGCTCACCCACCGGCCGGACGTGGACACCACTCTGGACCGAACACCGAGTGATGCACCCCCATTAGGGTCGTGGCATGACGCCGCCCGCTCCGCTGCTGCTGCCCACCGCCGACGAGGCCCTCGCCTGGGTCCGGGCGCGCACCTCGACGGGACTCACCGTGGCTCGCGACCTGGTGGCGGGGCTGCGCAGCGATCCGCCGTCGGAGCCGGAGGGGGTCCTGCGCAGGTGGGACGAGGTGACGCTGGAGCTGAGCAACGTCGGCGCGATCAGCGGCCTGTTCTCGAACGCGCACCCCGACCTCGCGGTGCGGACCGCGAGCGAGGAGGCGGAGATCGACGTCGAGAAGCTCGTCACCGAGCTGCGCCAGGACCGCGGCCTGTACGACCTGTTCGCGGCGCTCGACCCGGCGGGCCTGGACCCCACCGCCGCCCGGCTGCTCGAGAAGACGCTGGAGGAGTTCCGGCGCGCGGGCGTCGACCAGGACGACGCGACCCGGGCCCGGCTGGCTGAGATCAGCGAGCGGACCACCGGGATCGACCAGGAGTTCAGCCGCAACATCCGCGACGACGTCCGCACGGTGCAGGCGACCCCCGACCAGCTGGCCGGGATGCCCGAGGACTGGCTGGCTGCACACCCCGTCGGTGAGGACGGTCTGGTCACGGTGACCACCGACTACCCCGACTCGGTGCCGGTCCGGATGTTCGTCAAGGACGCCGACATCCGGCGCCAGATCACCGTCGCCTCCCTCGAGCGCGGCTACCCCGCCAACGAGCCGCTGCTGAAGGAGCTGTTCGACCTGCGCCACGAGTACGCCAACCTCGTCGGCTACTCCGACTGGGCGTCCTACGACGCGGCGGTGAAGATGATCGAGAAGGGCCCGGCGATCCCGGAGTTCATCGACCGGATCGCGCAGGCCGCGCAGGGGCCGATGGAGCGCGACCTCGCGGTGGTGATGGAGCGCGTTCGCCAGGACGTGCCGGACGCCGATCGGATCGACGCCGCGGACTCGACCTACTACGAGGAGCTGGTCCGCAAGGAGCAGCACGACGTCGACTCCCATCTGGTGCGCACGTACTTCCGCTACGACAAGGTCGTCCAGGGGCTGCTCGACGTGACCGGGCGGCTGTTCGGGCTGCGCTACGAGCCGGCCGAGGACGCCGTGCTGTGGCACGAGGACGTGACGGCGTACGACGTCCACCCGATCTCCCGCGACGGGGCCGTCGAGGGCGGCGTCGACGGGGACGGCGAGAGCCTGGGCCGGATCTACCTGGACCTGCACCCGCGCGAGGGCAAGTACAAGCACGCCGCCCAGTTCACGCTCACCGAGGGCGTGGCCGGACGGCAGCTGCCCGAGGGTGCTCTGCTGTGCAACTTCAGCCGGGGGCTGATGGAGCACGACCACGTGGTCACGCTGTTCCACGAGTTCGGCCACCTGCTGCACCACGTGCTCGGTGGCCACGTCGCCTGGACCCGTTTCGCCGGCGTCGCGACCGAGTGGGACTTCGTCGAGGCGCCCAGCCAGATGCTCGAGGAGTGGGCGTGGGACGCCGACGTCCTCCAGACCTTCGCCACGAACGCCGACGGCGAGCCGATCCCCGCCGAGCTGGTGGCGACAGATGCGCGCCGCCGACGACTTCGGGAAGGGGATCCAGGCCCGGCAGCAGATGTTCTACGCGTCGGTGTCCTACTGGTTCCACACCGAGCGGCCGGCCGACCTGACCGCCCGGCAGATCGAGCTGCAGGAGCAGCTACTCGCCGCTCCGCTACATCGACGGCACCCACTTCTTCGCGAACTTCGGCCACCTGGGCGGCTACTCGTCGGCGTACTACACCTACATGTGGTCGCTGGTGATCGCGAAGGACCTGTTCTCCGCCTTCGACGAGGACGACATGTTCGACGGCGAGGTCGCCGGCCGCTACCGCGACTCGGTCCTCGTCCCCGGCGGCACCAAGGACGCCGCCGACCTGGTCGCCGACTTCCTCGGCCGCCCCTACACCTTCGACGCCTACGCGGCGTGGCTGGCGCGGTAGCCGGCCCCGCTCCCGTCAGAGATCCCGGGCTGACCGGAGTTCCTGGTTGCGCAGGCCGATCGCTCGGCGTACGCTAACGATATATCGCGATACAGAAGCGATACACACAGACATTCTGAAAGTACGAGAGAAGGAGTTCCGAGATGGGACACCAAGGATTCAACAGACAATGGGCTCGCGCTGACGAGCCCGCACGACGCCAGCGTCGCGGCGGGGGCCGCCGCGGCCCCTGGGGCGACTTCGGCGGCTGGGACGGACCCGGCCGCCAGGGCCCGCCGCCGTGGGTGGGTGGCCTCTTCGGCCTCGGCCCGATGCACGACCAGCGGCGTGGCCCTCGGGTCCGCCGCGGCGACGTGCGCTCCGCGATCCTCGACGTCCTGCGGGAGGCCGAGGGGAGCGGTGAGCAGGTCAACGGCTACCAGGTCATCCAGCAGATCTCCGAGCGCAGCGACGGCTCGTGGCGGCCCAGCCCCGGCTCGGTCTACCCGACGATCCAGCAGCTGCAGGACGAGGGGCTCATCGAGACCGACGACGGTCCGGGCCGCAAGAGCCTGACCCTCACCGATGAGGGCCGCCAGTACGTCGCCGACCACGCCGACGAGCTCGCGCAGGTGTGGCGGCCGTTCGACCGGAAGGCGAACGACGACACGTCGTTCTCGGGGCTGAAGCCCGAGATCGGCCAGGTCATGGGCGCGGTGTGGCAGATCGTCACCGCCGGCTCGGACGCCCAGCAGCGCGCCGCGATCGACGTACTCGTCGAGACCCGGCGCAAGCTCTACGGCATCCTCGCCGACGGCGTCACCGAAGAGGACGAGGACGAGGACGAGCAATGAGCGACCAGTCGATCCGGCTCAGCGACGCCGAGCGGGAGGCGGCCGCGGCCGACCTGGGCGAGCACTTCGCCCAGGGCCGGCTGACCGCCGACGAGCACGCCGAGCGGCTCGAGCAGGTGTGGGCGGCCAAGACCCGCGGTGAGGTCGCCCCGATCTTCCGCGACCTGCCCAGCCCGTACGCCGCCGTGTCGGCACCGATCCCCGTGCGCGAGGACGGCTACTGGAACTCGGGGCTGCGTCCGTTTCGCCGCGGGGTTCCGGCCCCGCTCCTGGTGGTGCTGGCCGTGCTGATCGTCTTCTCGGCGATCGCGCACTTCCCGTTCTTCCTGCTCGGCTTCGCGCTGCTGTGGTTCGTGGTGCTCCGGCACCGCGGCCCGCGCCGCGCGTACGCCGAGCGCTGGGGCCGCCACCCGCGCTGGCGGTGACCCGTCACCAGCTGCCGCCCTCCCCGGCTGACCCGTCGCGAACTTCGTGACGGGTCAGCGTCATCTCCCGGCAGTTCCTGACGGGTCAGCGGCGCGTGCCGGGCAGCCGCACCGTGCTCGTGTCGATGGAGCCCGGGGCGGAGATCGAGGACGTCGCGGTCAGCGTCACCTTGATGGTCTTGCCGCCGGGCAGCGCGGCGAGCGCCTTCTTCAGGGCCTTCGGCACCTTGACCTTGAACTGCGCGAGGGCACCGGCCTTGACCGTCTGCGTCCCGCCCTTGAGCCTGACCTGCTTGCCGTGCACCTTGGCCAGGCCCGTGACCGCCACGTCGGTGTTGCCGGTGGTGGTGACGAGGACGGTGATCACCTTGCCCTGTGGCACGGCGAACGAGTCGATGACAGGACAGGCACTCTGGGTGGTCGCGCTCTGCGGGCACTGGTCCTGGCTGATGTCGCCGAAGCCGTCGCCGTCGGCGTCCGGCTCGACCGTGGCGACGAGCGGGATCGCCGTGCCGGTGGCCGGCGTGAACGGCGCGGTGGTGCCGGGAGCGAGGTCGCCGACCGCACTGCTCGCAATGTCGGCGGCGTTGCCCGTCGCGCAGAACAGCGCCCCGGCGCCCCCGATGCCGAGGAGGTCTCCGGCCTTCACCGGGACCCTCACGTCATACGTCTGGACACCCGAGCCCACGAGCACGTCGCCCTGCGAGACCACGGTGAACTCGTTGGGCGCCCCCGTGGCGTGCATGGTCTTGAGCTTGAACAGGAGGGGACTGGGGATGGTGGGCAGCGAGAACTTCGCCTTGGTGATGATGCCGGTGGCAGGCGCCGCGACCGGCAACGGGTTCGTGGGGGCCCCCGCCGCCATCACGGCAGTGGTGTTGGCGGGCAGGTTGTTCTCGACGCAGTTGTCGTGCCCGAACTGACTGGCGCCGGCGGCCCTCGCGGGGCTTTCGACACCGAGCCCCATGACGGCGCCCAGGGTGAGCACGGAAAGTGTTGCGACGAGCTTGCGCATGTCGGGTCCTAGTGCTGGGTCGGGGTGCCCCGTGACCTGGCAAACCCTAGGGCACGTTGGTGAACCCCAAGCGGCGCCACCGCCGCCCACGCGGCGCGCTGGCGGCGTTGCCGTCGCTCGAAAGACACCCAGCCTGCCCACGCTCCGGCGCCTTGCCCCCGCACCACCTGGACGACGCTGGCATCCACCTGGGGTCTACCGACGCACCCTAGGACAACTCCGCGTGGTGATGCAGCCCCCGCGCGTCCACGGCGCGGACGGACGTCAGGCGAGCAGCTCGTCGAGCCAGGCGAAGCAGCGCAGCGACAGCTCGTCCAGGGTCGTCGACGACGCGCCGGGCACCAGCTCCTCGACCCGGTCGGCCACCTCGTCGGGCAGGTCCTCGCGCAGGTAGCGCAGCCCGAAGTCGTGGCGCCACGGGCAGTGCTCGACCCGGACCAGCCGTACGACGGCGGCCAGCGCGAACCGCAGGTAGAGGTCGACCGCCTCGGCCACGTGGCCGCGGGCGATCGCGCGGTTGACCAGCCACTCGCCCGTCACCCGCCGCTGACGCACCTGGTCGAGGGCCTCGGCCATCGCCGTCGAGGTGTCCTCCGGCTCCAGGAAGATGAGCGACTCCGGGTCGTGGAGCACGATCGGCGTCCCGTGCCGGCGTACGTCGATGTGCGAGTGCCGGTCGGCGAGGTCGAGGAGGACCAGGTCGACCAGGCGGGTCGGCTCCAGCAGGAGGCCGGGCCGGTCCTGGAGGTTGAGGAAGCACTGGCGCCCGTCCGGCCAGGTCGCTGCCGGGGGCTCCCACACGTCGCGGATCTCGAAGTCCGCACGAGCCCGGCCCAGCCACCGCGCGTACGCCGACGGCGCGGTACCCGGCGTGCACAGGCCGACCACGTCGAGGTCGGACCACTCGTCGTACCCGCCGGTGGCGGCCGCGCCGCCGACCCAGAGGCAGCGCACGTCTGGGTCGGCCTCCGCCTGGGCAGTCAGCCAGGAGATCCAGTCGTCGTACCGGGACAGGTCCACCACGGGCACGGAGTCTGCTACCTCTGCACCTCGTAGCGCAGGTGGGTTACGCCGTGCCCCTCGTGCACGACCGGGTCCGACAGCTGCACCGGTCCCTTCGACCCGGCGAACCAGGGGATGCCCTGGCCGAGCACGACCGGGACCAGGCTCACGTCGATCACGTCGAGCAGCCCGGCGTCGAGCGCCTGCCTGGCGACCGAGGCGCCCGCGATGGCCACGTCCAGGTCGCCGGCGAGGTCACGGGCCCGGGCGACCGCTGCCTCGACCTCGGAGAAGAAGTAGAAGGGGACGCCGTCGGGCTGCGTGTCCGGCGGGGAGTGGGTGAGGACGACGATCGGCGCCTCGTTGCCCGGGTGGCCGCCCCAGCCGTTGGTCAGGTCGTAGAGCCGGCGGCCCATGACGTGGCAGCCGATCCGCGCGACGGCCTCGCGGAACAGCGTCAGGCTCGGCTCGTCCAGGTGGAACGGCGGCCAGCCGTCCGAGAGCCTGAGCTCGGTCGACCCGTTGTCGTAGAAGCCGAACAGGTCGTCGCAGCTGTCGTCCGGGGCCGCGATGAACCCGTCGATCGACATCGCCAGGTTGGCGATCACCTTGCTCATCGGTTCCTCCTCGAGGTTTGCACCTGCCGCGGGTGGAGACCGGGCGGTGCGGCGAGGCTCATCGCACTCTCGGAGGTGTCTCATGTCGTCGTCCACCCGCTGGACCATCGTGCTGGTCCTGCTCGTCCCCGCCGTGGTGCTGCCACTGCTGGTCGGCATCTACGCCCGCAACGACCCGGAGCTGTGGGGGTTCCCGTTCTTCTTCTGGTTCCAGTTCCTGTTGATCCCGGTCGCCGCGGTGCTGACCACGGTCGCCTACCAGCTCACCAAGGGTGACGAACGGCCGCCCGACCACGAGGACGACCCGGTGGAGAACTTCCGATGAACGGCGTCGCGTTCGGCGTCTTCGTCTTCCTGTTCCTCCTGGTCACCGTCCTGGGCTTCGCCGCCGCCCGCTGGCGCCGGGCCAAGGACCTGGCCACCCTCGACGAGTGGGGCCTGGCCGGTCGCGGCTTCGGCAGCTTCGTCGCCTGGTTCCTGATCGGCGGCGACATCTACACGGCGTACACCTTCATCGCGGTGCCCGCGACGTTGTACGCCGGCAGCGCGGTCGGCTTCTTCGCGGTGCCGTACACGATCGTCGTCTACCCGATCATCTTCCTGTTCCTGCCCCGGCTGTGGTCGGTCAGCCACCGGCACGGGTACGTGACTCCGGCCGACTTCGTCGAGGGCCGTTACGACAGCCGGCCGCTCGCGACGGCGGTCGCGCTCACCGGCATCCTCGCGACGATGCCCTACATCGCGCTGCAGCTGGTCGGCATGCAGGTCGTCCTGCAGGTGATGGGGATCGGCAAGGAGAGCGACAACTGGTTCGTCAAGGACCTGCCGCTGTTCATCGCCTTCGCGGTGCTCGCGGCCTACACCTACTCGAGCGGGCTGCGCGCGCCGGCGCTGATCGCCTTCGTGAAGGACACGCTGATCTACCTGGTCATCATCGTGGCGGTCATCTACATCCCGCACCACGTCGGTGGGTGGGGCCACATCTTCGACACGGTCGGCAAGTCGTTCACCGACTTCAACAGCCAGAACGCCGACGCGATCGCCGCCGGGAAGGCCGCCCCGAGGGCGACCATGCCGCCCGACGCGTTGCACCACGCCTACTGGACCCTGGCGCTCGGGTCGGCGCTCGCGCTGTTCATGTACCCGCACTCGATCACCGGCGTCCTCTCCACGCGGAGCCGCTCGGTGATCCGGCGCAACGCGTCGATGCTGCCGGCGTACTCGTTCCTCCTCGGGCTGCTCGCGCTGCTCGGCTTCGTCGCGATCGCCGCGGGCGTGAAGGTCACCAACCCGCAGCAGGCCGTGCCGCAGCTGTTCGAGAACGAGTTCCCGCCGTGGTTCGCCGGCGTCGCGTACGCCGCCATCGTGATCGGTGCCCTGGTGCCGGCCGCGATCATGTCGATCGCGGCGGCGAACCTGTGGACCCGCAACATCTACCGCGCCTTCATCAACCGGACGCCGACGCACGCGCAGGAGGCCCAGCAGGCCAAGGTCGTGTCGCTGCTGGTGAAGTTCGGTGCGCTGGTCTTCGTGCTGGCGCTCTCCAAGGACTTCGCCATCAACCTCCAGCTGCTGGGCGGTGTGTGGATCCTGCAGACGCTGCCGGCGATCGTCGGCGGCCTCTACACGCGGTGGTTCCACCGATGGGCGCTGTTCGCGGGCTGGGCGGCCGGCATGGCGTGGGGCACCTGGCTGGCGTACGGCGTCAAGTCGCCGACCCAGGCCCACTTCGGCGGGCCCCTGGTGAACCTGCCGTGGTCGGACACCACGAAGGTCTACATCGCGATCCTCGCGTTCGCGCTCAACGTGATCGTGGCCGTCGTGCTGACCCCGATCCTGCGGGCGGCCGGCGTACCGGACGGAGCCGACCAGACCAAGCCGTCCGACTACACCGCCGACGTCGGCGACGAGGAGGTGCAGGCCGAGCTGGACCCGGAGGGCGCGACGCACTAGCCGGGCCACCCGTCCCGTCGCCGGCTGAGCCGCTTGTAACCAACCGTTACGACACCTTCCCTGCGGTCACAACCGAGGGCCAGACGTAGTAACGGTTGGTTACGAGGACCGCGACGCGTGACCGGTGACTCGTCGGTAACCTCGAGCATGTGAGCGACGACGCCGCCCCCACCACGCCGAGCTTCGAGCTCGGCCCCGACCACGTCGAGCTCCAGAAGTGGGTGCACACCTTCGCCGAGGACGTCATCCGCCCGGCCGCGGCCGAGTGGGACGAGCGCGAGGAGTTCCCGTGGCCGGTGGTCGAGGAGGCCGCGAAGGTCGGCATCTACTCGCTCGACTTCTTCGCCACCCAGAGCTTCGACGAGACCGGGCTCGGCCTGCCCCTCACGATGGAGGAGCTGTTCTGGGGCGACGCCGGCATCGGTCTGGCCATCGTCGGCTCGTCGCTGGCCGCGGCGGCGGTGGCCGCCAACGGCACCCCTGAGCAGATCGGCGAGTGGGCGCCGCAGATCTTCGGCTCGCCCGGCGACCTCAAGATCGCCGCCTTCTGCTCCTCCGAGCCCGACGCCGGGAGCGACGTCGGTGCGATGCGGACCCGCGCGACCTACGACGAGGCGAAGGACGAGTGGGTGCTCAACGGCACCAAGACCTGGGCCACCAACGGCGGCCTGGCCGACGTGCACGTGGTCACCGCGGTCGTCGAGCCCGAGCTGCGGGCCCGCGGGCAGGCCAGCTTCGTCGTACCTCCCGGGACGAAGGGGCTGAGCCAGGGCCAGAAGTTCGCCAAGCACGGCATCCGCGCCTCGCACACCGCCGAGGTGGTGCTCGACCACGTGCGGCTGCCGGGCTCGTGCCTGCTCGGCGGCAAGGACAGGCTCGACGCGCGGCTGGCCCGGGCGCGCGAAGGCGGCTCCAGCGGGTCGAACGCCTCGATGGCCACCTTCGAGCGCACCCGTCCCGCGGTCGGCGCGCAGGCGATCGGCATCGCCCGGGCGGCGTACGAGATCGCGCTCGACTACGCGAAGACGCGCGAGCAGTTCGGCCGGCCGATCATCGACAACCAGGCCATCGCCTTCGCCCTGGTCGACATGAAGACGAGCATCGACGCGAGCAGGCTGCTGGTCTGGCGGGCGGCCTGGATGGCCAAGCAGGGCAAGCCCTTCGACGCCGCCGAGGGCTCGATGTCGAAGCTGTACGCCGGCGAGACGGCGGTCCGGGTCACCGGGCAGGCGATGCAGATCCTGGGCGGCAACGGCTACACCCGCGACTACCCGGTCGAGCGGATGGCTCGCGACGCCCGCATCTACACGATCTTCGAGGGGACCTCCGAGATCCAGCGCCTGGTCATCGCCCGCGCGATCTCGGGGATGCAGATCCGCTGAGCCGCGCGATCGCGATCACCACCACGGCGACCTCGGCGGCGAGGGCCGGGAAGGACAGCGGCTCGGTCCAGTGGCCGATGTCGTCGCCGAGTCGCGGGAGGCCAGCGGTGCGGGACAGGACGTAGGCCGCCACGGTCACCCCGGCCACCAGCGCCGATGCGAGCCAGACCCACCTCCGGTCGCTGACCAGGAGCACCGCGGCCAGGGCCAGGGCCGCCACGCCGTCGGCCAGGAACAGCCACCCGGCGTACGTCGCCTCCTCGAAGTGCTCGGGGACCAGCGCGAGGTGTACACCACCGGTCACCAGGAGCGCGAGGACGGCCAGCCACTGCTCGGCCGATCGCGGGTGCACCGCTGCGGTGGTGCGGTTCGTGGTCGAGATCGAGTCCATGGCCGGATCATCGGCCTCCGGTCGCCGACAGAACAGCGCGACATGAGTGATCGCTTAGGTCCCGGGGGCTCCGGATCGAGCGCAGCGCGGCTCAGCCGGCCGACCGCGCCGCAACCAGCCCGGACTGGTAGGCGAACACGACGAGCTGGGCGCGGTCGCGGGCGCCCAGCTTGGTCATGGCCCGGCTCACGTGCGTCTTCGCGGTCATCGGGCTGAGCACCATCCGCTGGGCGATCTCGTCGTTGCTGAGGCCGTGGGCCACGAGCGCGACGACCTCCCGCTCCCGGTTGGTGAGCTGCTCCAGGTCGGCCGCGGGCAGTACGTCGGCCGGCCGGGCGACGAACTCGCTGATCAGCCGCCGGGTGACGGCCGGCGACAGCAGCGCATCCCCGCGCATGGTGACCCGCAGGGCCTGCAGCAGGTCGGCCGGCTCGGTGTCCTTCACCACGAAGCCGGAGGCGCCGGCGCGCAGGGCGTTGAAGACGTACTCGTCCAGCCCGTAGTTGGTCAGCATCACCACGTGCACGCCCGCCAGCTGCTCGTCGTTCGCGATCCGGCGGGTGGCCTCGATGCCGTCCAGCTCCGGCATCTGCACGTCCATCAGCACGATGTCGGGCTGGTGCGCGACGGCCAGCTCCACGGCCGCGTGGCCGTCGGCCGCCTCGGCCACGACCTCGATGTCGTCCTCGGCGTCGAGCAGTGCCCGGATCCCGCTCCGGATCAGGGCCTGGTCGTCGGCCAGGACCACGCGGATCACGGCGCGGCCGCGGGGAGCTCGGCGAGCACGGAGAACCCTCGCCTGTCACCGGGCCTCGCACTGAGCCGGCCGCCCAGCGCCGTGACCCGCTCGCGCATCCCGATCAGCCCGAAGCCGGGCACCGGAGCCCGGCGCGGCCCGGTGCCGTCGTCGTCGACCCGCACGGTGAGCGAGCCCCGGCCGTAGGTGATCTCCACGGACGCGGTCGCGTCGACGGCGTGCCGGCCGGCGTTGGTGAGGGCCTCCTGGACGACGCGGTACGCCGCCTGGTCCACGTCCGGTGGCAGCGGCCGCACCTCACCGCGCACGGTCAGGTTGGTCGGCAGCCCCGACGACCGGGCCCGTTCGACCAGCGCCGGGACGCGGTCCAGGCCGCTGCCGCCGGCGTCGTCGTCGCGACGCAGCACCTCGAGCGTCGAGCGCAGCTCGCGCACCGCGTCGCCGCTCGCCTCCTGGATCGCGAGCAGCGCGACGGACGGGTCCTCGCCGTTCTTGCGGGCCAGGTGGGTCGCGACACCCGCCTGCACCTTGATCACCGAGATGCTGTGGGTCAGCGAGTCGTGCAGCTCGCGAGCGATGCGGAGCCGCTCCTCCACCGCACGACGGCGAGCCATCTCGTCCCGGGTGCGCTCGGCCTCCTCGGCCCGGCGCTCCACCTCCCGCATGCGGGCGTGCCACTGCACCGACGCCACGACGCCGAAGGCCGCCGAGACCAGCCAGCCCGTGGCGTAGAACCGTCGCCATCCCCGGTCGGTACGCATGGTCCGAGCCTAGGAGCAACGAGCCGCCGGTACGTCGTACCGAAGGAGTAGCTGTGGCCTACTCCGGCCGCGGGCCTCACAAACCGGATCGCCACCTCGTCAGGTAGCCAGAAGAGACGCCCGTGGGGCGACGCGGTCCGCTCTGGTCCCGACGCACCATCGGCACTCCACAGACGACACATGGGACGACACAAGGAGAGTGCGATGACAGTCCTGAAGATCGATGAGGTCCTCCGGCCCGGGGACGAGGGGTACGACGACGCGGCGCGGGTGTTCTTCGCGACCGGCCGGCCGGCCCTGGTGGTCCGGCCGCGAGACGCGGCCGAGGTGGCCGCGGCCGTCCAGCACGCCACGCGGGAGGGGCTCGCGCTGTCCGTGCGCTCGGGCGGGCACAGCGGGCTGGGGCACGGCACCAACACCGGTGGGATGGTGATCGACCTCGGTCACCTGGACACCGTCGAGGTGCTCGACGATCGCCGGGTGCGCGTCGGCGGGGGCGCCACGTGGGGCCGGGTCGCGGCAGCGCTCGACCCGCACGACCTCGGCCTGACGTCAGGTGACACCAAGGACGTGGGCGTCGGGGGGCTGACCCTCGGCGGCGGCATCGGCTGGATGGTCCGCAAGCACGGTCTGGCCATCGACAACCTCGTCAGCGCCCGGGTCGTGACGGCCGACGGCTCGATCGTGACGGCCTCTGCCGAGGAGAACCCGGACCTGTTCTGGGCGCTGCGCGGTGGCGGGGGCAACTTCGGGGTGGTGGTCGACTTCGAGTTCGACGCGCAGCCGGTCACGACCGTGCACTACGGGACGGTGGTCTACCAGCTCCACGGCGTCGGCGACCTGGTCCGCCGGTGGCGCAAGGCCATGCGCGCCGCACCGGACGAGCTGTCCAGCACCCTGGCCCTGCTGCCCCCGATGGGCGAGGGTCCCCGCCAGGCGATGCTGCTCCTCTGCTACGCCGGCGACCCCGGGGCACCGGTGGAGCAGGCCGACGCGGCCATCGAGCCGCTGCTGGAGCTGGGTGAGGTCGTCCAGGCGAACATCAGTGAGCGCCGGTACGCCGGGGTGCTGGAGGAGGCCCAGGTGCTGCCGCCTGGGCTGCGGCTGGTCGTCCGCGACGCCCTGGTGTCGGAGCTCGACGACGAGGTGGTCGAAGCGATCGAGCGGCTGCACGGCGGCCCGACCCCCGCGGCGATCGCCCTGCGCAGCCTCGGTGGCGCCGTGGCCCGGGTGCCCGCGGCGGCGACCGCGTTCGCCCACCGGGATGCGGAGGCGATGGTCGTGGGCGGGTTCGTGCTGCCGGAGCAGCTCGGCCCTGCGGAGGTCGAGGGCGCCCTGGGGCCGTGGCGAACGGTGGCGGCGCTGGGAAGCGGCACCTACGTCAACTTCCAGGCCTCGGCCACGCCCGAGGACGTCGCGGCGGCGTACCCGCCGGCGACGTACGCCCGCCTGGCCCACGTGAAGCGGGACTACGACCCCGGCAACGTGTTCGCGCTCAACCACAACATCGAGCCGGCCACCGCCGAGGAGGCCGAGGGCCCGGCTGCCTGACCAGAAGGGGTAGCTCACCGTTCGCAAAGCTTCTCCGGTGGTCGAACACCATGGAAGCTGACCGAACGGTGAGTCACCCCGACCGGGTCAGAGCACCAGCCCGCGGTTGACCCAGGTCGAGGTGACGACCATGCCGACCTTCTCGTAGAGCGACAGCGCGCCGGTGCGGGAGTCCGTCGAGAGCTCGGACCTGTGCGCCCCGTGCTCCCGGCCGACCTCGAAGGAGTCGACGAGCAGCGCCTGGGCCAGGCCGCGGCCGCGCTCCTCCTTCTTGGTGGCCAGCTTGGAGATGAACGCGGTGTCCAGGCCGAACAGCACCCACGCCATGGCGACGACCGCGCCGGAGGGGTCCACGACGACCCGCAGGTTCCACGGCTCGAAGCCGGGTCGGCCCGTGACCGAGGCCTGCCAGTCCTCGAACGACTCGCGGTCGCGAGCCGACCACTCGAGGAAGGCGTCCTCCTGGACGTTCCAGACCTGCTCGTACTCCGACGGGTCGGCCTCCCGGACGACGTACCCCTCGGGCAGGTCACGCACCGGGACGGTCGCGCCGTCGAGCAGCGCCAGCCCCCAGCTCTCCCAGCGGACCCGGTAGCCGAGCTCCTCGAGGAGCCGGTCGCCGGGCGAGCCCTGCGGGACCGGCATGCCGATCTCCGCCACGCCCCGGCTGCGGGCGTTGTCCTGCATCCAGTGCGCGATCGCGGTGCCGATGCCGCGGCCGCGGTACGCCGGGTCGACGGCGGCGTCGCACCGTCCCGACGGCCCCACCTCGCCGTAGGCCACCAGCCGGTCGCCGTCGAGCACGCCGATCGTGGAGCCCTGGACGTCGAACGACGAGCGGCTCCAGTCGCCGACGATGTCGGCCTCCTCGATCATCACCTCGTCGAGGTCGACCGCCTCCTGGGCGGCCATCACCTCGTAGACGGCGGGTGCGTCGTCGCGGGTGAGCGGGCGGGTCGAGAGTTCTGCGGGCACGTCCACGAGGCGGAACCCAACCACAAAATGGAGCCGGGGCCGCTCCATTTCTGGAGCGGCCCCGAGTTTGCGATGTACCGGAGGTCAGGCCTGCTCGGTCTCGGCGTTCTGGATCGCGGAGACGTCGAATTCCAGCTTGATCTTGTCGGAGACGAGGACGCCGCCGGTCTCGAGCGCCGCATTGAAGGTCATGCCCCAGTCGCTGCGCTTGATGGTGGTCCCGCCCTCGAAGCCGATGCGGGTGTTGCCGAACGGGTCCTGGGCCGAGCCGGTGAACTCGAACGGGACGTCGACCGAGTGGGTGACGCCCTTGATGGTCAGGTCGCCGGTGATCGTCCAGTCGTCACCGTCGCGGCTGACGTCGGTGGAGCTGAAGGTGATGTCCGGGTACTGCTCGCTCTCGAAGAAGTCCCCCGAGCGCAGGTGGTCGTCGCGCTGCTGCTGGCCGGTGTTGATGCTGTTGGCGACGATGCTGACCTCGACCTTGGAGCTGGCCGGGTCGGCGGTGTCGACGTGGGCGGTGCCGGTGAACTCGGTGAACTGGCCGCGGACGGTGGCCACCATCGCGTGGCGGGCGCTGAAGCCGAGCCGGGTGTGGGCCGGGTCGAGCGTGTAGTCGCCGGAGATGTCCTGGAGGACGGTGGTGCCGGGGTCGAAGTCGGTGTTGGTCATGGTGGAGCTCCTCGTCGGTCGCGGGTCGTGGTGCAACATTCAATGAGTAGTAACGGACCGTGGTCCGGTTCTATTCCGGACCGGCTCGAGGAACTTCGGATCGAGGAACTTCGAGCCGACGCAGCCGTTCGGCCGAGCGCGGTGCGCTCGGCCGAACGGGTGAGTAGCTGGATGGGGCTGACAGGACGCTAGGCGGCGTGCGTGGCCGCCGGCTGCTGGGCGGAGGTCGCGGCGGGCACCAGGACCCAGGTCGCCTCCATGCGGGTGCGCCCCGACTCGTCGGCCACCGGCAGCCAGCGCATCTCCAGGCGCTCAGCCATCGTTGTGTTCATCGTGGGACACCTCCCGTTCATCTTCTGTTCACCTAAAATACCATGACTGTCCATCTTGCCGCCGTGAACGCTAGATCAGACCAAAAGTGGGTACTTCTGCCCGATAACGGGCAGGAAGTTGCTTTTCGGCCGCGAAAGTCCCACCGTGGACGCCGTGCCCGCCGATCGCTCGCTCGTGGACCACCTGGTCGCGACCACCGAGCTGACCGAGACCGAGGCGGCCCGGGTCGTGGACGACGTGCTCGCCTTCCACGCCGAGCCGGTCGAGGCCTACGTCCGGCGCCGGCACGCGGAGCTGAAGACCTACGGCGCCCGCAACTCCGAGATCTTCGCGCGCCTCGGTGAGGAGCTCGTCCACCGCGTCGTCGCCGCCCCCGCGCTCAGCGAGCGGCAGCTGCGCCGGATCGTCTATGGATAGCGGGTCGGGCGGGCTCGTCGTGACCACGGCAGGGAAAGGCAGGGACTGAACTATGTGCGGGATCGTTGGGTACGTCGGGCCGCAGCAGGCGGCGCCGCTGCTGGTGGAAGGGCTGAGCCGGCTCGAGCACCGCGGGTACGACTCGGCCGGCATCGCCGTCCTGGGGCCGGGCAAGGAGAGCCGCCTGCGCGTGGCGAAGAAGGCGGGCCGGGTCCGTGACCTGGTCGACGAGCTGCCCAAGCGCTTCTCGGGCAAGGTCGGGATCGGCCACACGCGCTGGGCCACCCATGGCCCGGCCAACGACGTCAACGCGCACCCCCACGTCGACACCAAGGGCGACGTGGCCATCGTGCACAACGGGATCATCGACAACGCCGCCGTCCTGAGGGCCGGCCTCGCGGAGGCGGGCGTCGACCTGGTCTCCGACACCGACACCGAGGTCCTGGCGCACCTGATCGGCCGCTCGGAGGCGGACACCCTCGAGGGGAAGGTGGCCGAGGCGCTGTCCCGGGTGGAGGGCACCTACGGCCTGGCGGTCCTGCACGCGGCCTTCCCGGACCGGATCGTGGTCGCCCGCAACGGCAGCCCGCTCATCATCGGCATCGGCGACCACGAGATGTTCGTCGCCTCCGACCTGGCCGCGCTGGTGCGCTACACGACGCGGGTCGCGCACCTCGACGACGGCGAGCTGGCCACGCTCACCGCGGACGGGTTCTCGACGTACCGGCAGGACCTCACCCAGGTGGTGCGGCCCGCGACCGACCTCGAGGTCGACCCCTCGGAGTACGACGCCGGCGAGCACGAGTCCTTCATGCGCAAGGAGCTGCTCGAGCAGCCGGATGCCGCCGAGCGAGTGCTCCGCGGTCGGCTCGACGAGCGGTTCGGCACCTCGCACCTCGGTGGCCTGGACCTCGACGCCCGGGAGCTGCGCGCCATCCGGCGGGTGAAGATCCTCGGCTGCGGGTCGGCCTACTACGTCGGGGAGATGGGCGCGGGGCTGATCGAGGAGCTCGCGCGGATCCCCGCGGACGCGGAGGCGGCGAGCGAGTTCCGCTACCGCAACCCGATCGTGGAGCCGGACACGCTGTACGTCGCGGTGAGCCAGTCCGGCGAGACCATCGACACCCTGCTGGCCGTCCAGGAGATCCGGCGCAAGGGCGGCCAGGTCGTGGGGCTGGTCAACGTGGTGGGCTCGGCGATCGCGCGCGAGTGCGGCCGGGGCATCTACCTCCACGCCGGCCCCGAGGTCGCGGTCGCCTCGACCAAGGCGCTGACGAACATGTTCCTGGGCTTCGCGCTGCTCGCCCTGCAGCTGGGCCGGGTCCGCGACCTCTCCATCGCCGACGGCCGCCGTCTGGTGACGGGGCTCCAGCGGCTGCCGGCGCAGATCGGCGAGGTGCTGGCGCTCGAGCCCGAGGTGGTCGAGCTGGCGGCCCGGCTGGCCGAGGCCCAGAGCCTGTTCTTCGTCGGCCGGGTCCGCGGCTACCCGGTGGCGCGCGAGGGCGCCCAGAAGTTCAAGGAGATCAGCTACCGGCACGCGGAGGCCTACCAGACCTCCGAGCTGAAGCACGGCCCGCTGGCCCTGATCGAGCCCTCGGTCCCGACCGTCGCCGTCGTCCCCGACGACGAGCTCACCGAGCGCAACGTGGCCGCCCTGCACGAGGTCGCCGCACGCGGCGGGCCGCTCGTCGTGGTCACCCACGCGGCCGTGGACCTGGGGGACCTGCCGTCCCAGGCGTCCGTGGACCGCATCGACGTACCCCGCAGCGAGCGCGAGCTGGACCCGCTGCTGATGACAGTGGTGCTCCAGATGCTGGCCTACCACGCCGCGCAGTCGCTCGGTCTCGACATCGACAAGCCGCGGAACCTGGCGAAGTCCGTGACGGTTGAGTGAGTTTCCGGGCCTCCCGGGTTAGCGTCCGGACGTGACTGCCACTCCCCTCGCCGAGCTGCTCGCCGGCGTACCTTCCCTCAACGCCGCCGACCAGCCGTTCACCTACGTCGTCGACGGCACGAAGATCGTCGGCACATGGGACATCGTGAAGGCCACCTCGCTCTACCCGACCGAGGTCAGCCACATCGACAAGGCCTACCGGCTCGAGGTCGCCCTCGACGAGGACGAGCACTCCTACGACTACGAGGACGACGAGTCCGAGACGCAAGCCGGTGTCGACGGCGACGGGCTCCACTTCGAGAAGGAGCTCTTCAAGGGCAAGGAGAAGAAGAAGGAGTTCCACCTCGAGTTCGGCGGGGTCAACAAGACCGAGGAGGGTGTCTCGCTGAACCCGGTCGTCTACTCCTTCGACACCGACCGGATCAAGGACCCCCTGTTCGCCTTCCTCGAGCAGCACGGCTGGGAGAGGAAGAAGGGGTTCTTCAAGCGGCTGTTCACCTAGTGCTGGTTGGCGCGGGCGCTCTGCGCCCGTCTCGAAACCTCGTGAGCCGAGGCTGGGACCTGGACCGACGGTCTCAAGGGTTTCGAGACGGTTGCTGCGCAACCTCCTCGACCACCGGACCCGGCTGAACTCGTCCCGGTCGCCCGCCAGCCCGGCGAGGCAGGTCGCCTCTTCGCGGCGTACTGACATGGTCCGAGTCCGGACGCGTGATGGAGCCCACCGCGACGGGGAATCGGACTGCCGTGGACGCAGTCACTACCGTTGACCGATGAGCAGTAGTGATCAGGGGTTCGCCGAGCTGGGCCTGGGCGACGCGGTGCTGGCCGCGGTGGCCGGCGTGGGCTACGAGGCACCGTCCCCGATCCAGGCCGCGACCATCCCGCCGCTGCTGTCCGGACGCGACGTGGTCGGGCTCGCGCAGACCGGGACCGGCAAGACCGCGGCGTTCGCGCTGCCGATCCTCTCGCGGCTCGACCTCGACCAGCGGGAGCCGCAGGCGCTGGTGCTCGCGCCCACCCGTGAGCTCGCGGTCCAGGTCGCCGAGGCCTTCGAGCGGTACGCCGTCGACCTGCCCGGCGTGCGCGTGCTGCCGATCTACGGCGGTCAGGGCTACGGCGTGCAGCTGTCCGCGTTGCGCCGAGGCGTCCACGTCGTCGTCGGCACCCCCGGCCGGATCATGGACCACCTCGACAAGGGCACTCTCGACCTCGGGCACCTCCGGTTCCTCGTGCTCGACGAGGCCGACGAGATGTTGAACATGGGCTTCGCCGAGGACGTCGAGACGATCCTGGCCGAGACACCGGACGACAAGCAGGTTGCGCTCTTCTCCGCCACCATGCCGGCCCAGATCCGGCGGCTCTCGAAGCAGTACCTGCACGACCCGGTCGAGATCAAGGTCGAGTCGAAGACCGCGACGGCGGCCAACATCCGCCAGCGCTACCTGCTGGTCTCCTACCCGCAGAAGGTCGACGCCCTCACTCGCATCCTCGAGGTCGAGAACTTCGAGGGGATGATCGTGTTCGTCCGCACCAAGAACGAGACCGAGACCCTGGCCGAGAAGCTGCGGGCGCGCGGCTTCAGCGCCGCCGCCATCAACGGCGACGTGCCGCAACCGGTCCGCGAGCGGACCGTCAACCAGCTGAAGAAGGCCGAGCTCGACGTACTCGTCGCCACCGACGTGGCCGCGCGTGGGCTCGACGTGCAGCGGATCAGCCACGTAGTCAACTACGACATCCCCACGGACACCGAGTCCTACGTCCACCGCATCGGCCGCACCGGCCGGGCCGGACGCAGCGGCGACGCGATCTCGTTCGTCACCCCACGCGAGCGCTACCTGCTGCGCCACCTGGAGAAGGCGAACGGGGTCGCCCTCGAGCAGATGGGCCTGCCGAGCGTCGGTGACGTGAACAGCACCCGCCTGGCCCGGTTCGACGACCAGATCACCCAGGCGCTCGAGGCGCGGTCCCGGATCGAGGGGTTCCGCGAGATCATCGCCCACTACGTGCAGGAGTACGACGTCCCAGAGGTCGACGTCGCGGCCGCGCTCGCGGTGGTCGCCCAGGGTGACGAGCCCCTGCTCCTGTCGCCCGAGCCGCCGCCGGCGGCCCGGCCGCCGCGCGGTGACCGGCCCGAAAGCGGTGAACGAGGTCCGCGGGTGGCTCGCGACGGCAGCCCGCTGGCGACGTACCGCATCGCCGTCGGCAAGCGGCACCGCGTCGAGCCGCGCCAGATCGTCGGCGCGATCGCCAACGAGGGCGGGCTGGGCCGCCAGGACTTCGGTGCGATCACGATCCGGCCGGACTTCTCGCTGGTCGAGCTGCCGGCCGAGCTGTCCGGCGAGACGTGGGACGCACTTCGCTCCACCCGGATCTCCGGGAAGCTGATCGACCTGAAGAAGGACGACGGTCCGCCCATCCGGTCCTCGTCCTCCTCAGGGCCGCCGGGCAAGAAGCCACGGCGCAAGAAGGGCTGAGTCACCGGTAACCCGGTAACCCGGTAACCCAGTAACCCGGCAACTCAGGCGAAGGCGACCAGGGAGGCGGCCGCGGTCTGTCCCGAGGCGGCGGCGGCGACCACCGACTGCATCGGCATCGGCAGGGCGGCGAGGTGTGCCATGTCACCCGCGGCGTACACACGGGGCAGGCTGGTGCGGCCGAACGCGTCGACCTCGACGCACCCCGACGGGTTGAGCGTCAGCCCGAGCTGCGCGGCGAACGGCGCGCGCTGGGCGAAGGTCGTCCGCACGAACAGACCGGCCACCTCCTCGGGCGGGCCGTCCGCGAAGGTGACCGTCGCGCCGACCGGGCTGGGACGGACGCCGGTCACCGGCTCGGTCCGCACGGACACCTCGGCCGGCAGCGCGTCGGTGAGCTCCTCGCCGTCGGTGAACACCGAGATCCGAGAGCCGATCGGAGCCACGAGGCCGGGCAGGTGACCGGCTCCCGAGGTGCCGAGGATCCCGATGTGGCCTCCGGCGAACTCGTGGCCGTGACAGAACGGACAGTGCGCGACCACCGAACCGAACAGCTCGGCGAGCCCGGGCTTGTCCGGCAGCGTGTCCATCACGCCCGTGGCCAGCACGACGCCACGGGTACGGACCTGCTCGTCGCCCAGGGCCACGACGAAGCCGGCGTCACCGGCGGGCGTGATCGACGAGACCGCACCGTCGCGCACGGTGACGGTGTCGTAGGCCGCCAGCTCCTTGCGCGCGGCGGCGCGGAACTCGGCCGGCGGCGTGCCGTCGTGGGTGACGACGTTGTGCATGTGGTCGGCGGCGTCGTTCCGGTAGGAGCCGGAGTCCACCATCAGCACCCGCCGGTGCACCCGGGCCAGGGTCAGGGTGGCCTGCAGGCCGGCCGGTCCGCCGCCGACCACCACCGCGTCGTACCCGGGTTCGTGGCTGCTGTCCATCTGTGCGCTCCTCGTCGTCGAACTTGTCTCTACCATGAGGATGTGACTTCATGTCGACATGAAGTCAACTCTCGACTGGTCCATCGGCGACGTGGCGGCCCGGTTCGGTCTCGAGACCCACGTCCTGCGGCACTGGGAGAGCGTCGGCCTGCTGACGCCGGGACGCGACTCGGCGGGCCGCCGGCGGTACGGCAACGACGACGTCGTCCGGGTGGCGACCGTGATCCGGAGCAAGGCCGCCGGGATGAGCCTCGACCAGATCCTGGTGCTGCTCGACGCCGGAGCGCCCGCGCGACACCAGGTCCTCGAGGCCCACATCGCCGACCTCGACCGCCGGATGGAGGAGATGCGCCGCAGCCGCGAGATGACCGAGCACGCGCTCCGCTGCCGGGCCCACGACATCGCCACCTGCCCGCGGTTCAGCGAGATCGTCGCGGACCTGGTCTCGGGTGCGCTGCCGGCGTTTCCCGGCGTCCACTCCGGACAGCACGTCTGGCCGGGGGTCGGGCTGCCGCGATAACCAACTGACGGGTCGGCTCGTCTACCACCGCATGCACTGGCACATGACAGCTGCTCGCAAGCCTCGCCGGCCCGGTCAGGGGCGGACCTGTACAAAGGTCCGCATGCCTCGACCTCGGGCCGCCGTTCTCGCGCTCGCCCTCGTGCTCGGCGCGGCGGGCTGCTCCGGTGGCTCCGGCGACGAGAAGTCCGACCAGCCCGACCCGCAGCAGGCCGCCACGGCGCTGGCCTCGGGGCTGACCGCGAAGGACCTCTCGAAGGTGACGTTCACCCCGGACACGGCGACCACCGCGCAGGCGTCGTACGACCGGATCACCCAGGAGCTGGGCTCCGCCACGCTGAGGGTCGACACCGCCGGCGTGCGGCAGACCGGCACGTCGGCGGTCGCCACGCTGCACTGGAGCTGGGACCTCAGCGCCGCGACGTGGGAGTACGACGCCAAGGCCGACCTGAAGCTGGTCGACGACGCGTGGCAGGTGGCCTGGGCGCCCTCGGTGGTCGAGCCGTCGCTGAAGGAGGGCGAGAACCTCGGCGTCTCGTCGGTACTGGCCGACCGGGGCGACATCCTCGGCGCGGGCGGTCAGCAGCTCGTCACGGAGCGGGAGGTCTCCCGGGTCGGCATCGACAAGACCCAGCTCGACGGCGGCGACCCCGCCCAGTCCGCGCGCGCCCTGGCCCGGCTGGTCGGCATCGACGTCGCGCCGTACGTGAAGGCGGTCGAGGCCGCCGGCGCCCAGGCGTTCGTCGAGGCCATCGTCTTCCGGCGCGAGGAGCTGCCCGCTGCGGTCAGCAGCGGCGTCACCGCGATCCCGGGCGCCCGGATCATCGCCGGAACCCTGCCGCTGGCGCCCACCCGCGACTTCGCGGCTCCGCTGCTCGGGCGGGTCGGCGAGGTGACCGCGGAGATCATCAAGGAGCACCCGGAGTACCACCCCGGCGACACCGCCGGGCTGTCCGGCCTCGAGGCGCGGTACGACGACCAGCTGCGCGGCACGCCCGGCGTCCTGGTCCAGGCGGTGCCGGACAAGGGCAACCCGCGCGAGCTGTTCCGTACCGAGGCGACGCCGGGCGACCCGCTGGTGCTGTCCCTCGACGCCGGCCTGCAGACAAAAGCGGAGCAGGCGCTGGCCGGCGTCGGTCCGGCCAGCGCGCTGGTCGCGATCCGGCCCAGCACCGGCGAGATCCTCGCCGCCGCGAACGGTCCCGCGAACGGCGGGCAGAACCTGGCGACGTTCGGCCAGTTCGCGCCGGGGTCGACGTTCAAGACGGTCAGCAGCCTCGCCCTGCTCCGCGCCGGGCTGACCCCCGACACCGTGGTCCCGTGCACGCCCACGATCACCGTCGACGGCAAGGTGTTCAAGAACTACAGCGACTACCCGAACAGTGCGCTCGGCGACATCCCGCTCAAGACCGCGGTGGCGAACTCGTGCAACACCGCGTTCATCTCCCAGGCCTCGAAGCTGTCCGGCACCAACCTGTTCGACGCCGGTGTCTCGCTGGGCATCGGGCTGGACCACGACCTCGGTTTCCCGGCGTTCTTCGGCAAGACCGACCCCGACACCTCGGGCGAGACCGGTGCGGCCGCCCAGCTGATCGGGCAGGGCACGATCCTGGCCTCGCCGATGGCGATGGCCACCGTGATCGCGTCGGTGCAGCAGGGGTCGCTGGTCGTGCCCTGGCTGGTGCAGGGCCACCAGGGCACCCCTCCTGACGGTGCCGCACCGCTGGCTCCCGCCGAGGTGTCCGCGCTCCGGTCGATGCTGCGCGGAGTGGTCACCGACGGGAGTGGCCGCGGCCTGGCCGACGTACCCGGTCCGCCGATCATCGCCAAGACCGGCACGGCGGAGTTCGGCACCGGCGACGACCTGAAGACCCACGCCTGGATGATCGCCGCCCAGGGCGACCTCGCGGTCTGCGTCTTCGTCGACGTCGGCGCCTCCGGCAGCGGCACCGCGGGCCCGATCATCGAGTCGTTCCTCCGGGCGGCGCGGGCCGGCTGACCGGCCGGGTGAGTTTCACCGGGTACCCGGTGAAACTCCTCCTTCCCTCATGAAACTTCGTCGGGGAAGCAGGAGTTTCGTGCGGGCAGGACACGCTGACGGACACGGAAGAGGCCCGGCGCCGGGCCGGGCCTCGAGTCCCGTCCGAGCGGCCGTCATCGGGGATCGGGGCCGAGACGAGAGCGGACCCCCCGTTGCATGGGGTCAACGAGGGGCCCTTGCCGATTTCGCAGTGCTCCCTCCGAAGTCGACTGAACTAGGAAAGCACAACCGCGCTGGGCCTGTCATGTCCCCGGCCAAGAGGCGTACCCAGTACGAGAGACGCCGTGGCACCCGCCTTGTCGTGAGTGACAGAGTGGCGTCATGAGTGGTCTGGACTTCCTCCCCAGCGAGCAGCGCCGCTTGTTCATCGGCGGCAAGATGGACCGACGCGGAGGGCGGGGGAACCTTCGACGTCCTCGACCCGGCCGACGGGTCGGTCCTCTGCCAGGTGGCGGACGCCACCGTCGCGGACGGGGAGCGCGCCCTCGAGGCCGCGGTGGCCGCGCAGGACGACTGGGCGCGCACCAACCCCCGGGACCGGGGCGAGATCCTGCGCAGGGCGTTCGAGCTGGTGGCCTCGCGCAGCGACCAGTTCGCCGCGCTGATGAGCCTCGAGATGGGCAAGACCATCAAGGAGGCCGCGGGAGAGGTCACCTACGGCAACGAGTTCCTGCGCTGGTTCTCCGAGGAGGCCGTCCGCATCCACGGCCGCTGGATGCAGGCACCCGGCGGCGGCAGCCGGCTGCTCACGATCAAGAAGCCGGTCGGCCCGTGCCTGTTCGTGACCCCGTGGAACTTCCCGCTGGCCATGGGCACGCGGAAGATCGGCCCGGCGGTCGCCGCCGGCTGCACGATGGTGGTCAAGCCCGCGCAGCAGACGCCGCTGACGATGCTGGCGCTGGCCGCGACGTTCGCCGAGGCCGGGCTGCCGGACGGCGTACTCAACGTCGTCACCACCCACAGCTCCGGGGAGGTCAGCTCGGCGATCATGGCCGACCCGCGGCTGCGCAAGCTGAGCTTCACCGGATCAACCGGCGTCGGCAAGGTGCTGGTGAAGCAGTCCGCCGACCAGCTCCAGCGGGTCAGCATGGAGCTCGGCGGCAACGCGCCGTTCCTCGTCTTCGACGACGCCGACGTCGACGCGGCCGTCGAGGGCGCGATGCTCGCGAAGATGCGCAACATGGGCGAGGCCTGCACCGCCGCGAACCGGTTCCTCGTGCACTCCTCGCTGTCCGACGAGTTCGCCAAGAAGCTGGCCGACCGGATGGGTGCCTTGACCCTCGGCCGCGGCCAGGACGACGGCACCGACGTGGGACCGCTCATCGACGACAAGGCGGTCGAGAGCGTCACCCGGCTGGTGGACGACGCGGTCAAGGCCGGCGCCTCGCTCGTGGTCGGCGGCCAGGCCCACGGCGGCCCCGGCTACTTCTACCCGCCGACGGTCCTCACCGACGTGCCCCACGACGCCGAGATCAACCGCGAGGAGATCTTCGGGCCGGTCGCGCCGATCACCACGTTCGAGACCGAGGAGGAGGCGGTGGCCAAGGCCAACGACACCGAGTACGGCCTCTCGTCCTACGTCTACACCCGCGACCTCAAGCGCACGATCCGGCTGGCCGAGTCGCTCGACTTCGGCATGGTCGGCGTCAACACCGGGCTGGTGTCGAACCCGGCCGCGCCGTTCGGCGGCGTCAAGGCCAGCGGCTTCGGCCGCGAGGGCGGCTTCGAGGGCATCGAGGAGTACCTCGAGACGACGTACGTCGCGCTGGCGCTCTGAGCTCGGGCCGCCGGGCGGCGGCCGAGAGGAGGAGACCCGTGGAGCCGTACGACGACGTGGTGCGCCAGTACACCCACTTCGCGGAGGAGGCGCGTGAGGAGTCGTCGTGCTTCGTCGAGTGGGGACTCGGTGTCGCCGGCGACCCGGAGGTGCTCGCCTGGGTCGACGAGCTGCCGGGGGTGAAGAAGCAGCCGAACCTGGTTTTCGCGGCAGCGCGGTTCCACGGCGTACCCGCGCCCGGGCCGTACGCCGGCCTGCGCGACGCGCTGCTCGGCGACGACGGCACGATCCGGGCCACGATCATGGCCCGGTCGACGCAGACCAACGAGGTCGGACGGCTGGCCACCCTCCTGCCCGCGTTCGCGCTGGCCGTCCCGGCGGGCCCGCTCGCCCTGATCGAGGTCGGAGCCAGCGCCGGGCTCAACCTCTACCCCGACCGTTGGGGCTACGCGTGGTCCACCCCGGCCGGGCTGACGACCCTGGGTACGGAGCCGAGGCTCGGCTGCCGGGTCGTCGGCCGGCCTCCGCTGCCCGTCGAGCTGCCCGAGGTCGGCTGGCGCGGCGGCATCGACCTGAACCCGCTCTCGGTGACCGACCCCGAGGACATGGCCTGGCTGGAGCTGCTGGTCTGGCCCGAGCAGGACGACCGGCGCGAGCGGCTGCGGCACGCGATCGCCGTGGCCCGGACCGACCCGCCGCGGCTGGTGCGCGGCAACCTGCTCGACGAGCTCCCGGCCCTGGTGGCCGAGGGGGCGGCGCACGGCGAGGTGCTGGTCTTCCACAGCGCCGTCGCGGCGTACCTGACCGTTGAGGACCGCACCCGCATGCGCGAGCTCCTCCAAGGGCTCGTCGCCGACCGGACGTGCCACTGGGTCAGCAACGAAGCCACCGGAGTGTTCCCGGAGCTGGCCGCGCCGGACCCGCCGCAGTGGAGGTTCCAGCTCACCGTCGACAGCAGGGCCGTCGGGTTCACGCAGGGCCACGGCCACGAGCTCCAGTGGTTGACCTCGAGTTGACTTGAAGTAGTCCCATGAGGTTGTGCAAGCGATCCGCCTCCACGTGTTCGGCCCCCCGGAGAACCTCGTCCTCGAGGAGGTTCCCGACCTGGAGCCCGGGTCGGGCCAGGTCCGGATCGGGGTCGAGGCGAGCGGCGTGCACCTCCTCGACACCACGCTGCGGCGCGGCGAGGCGGGACCGGTGCCGCTGCCGGAGCTGCCGACCGTGCCGGGCCGTGAGGTCGCGGGCGTGGTGGACGTCGTCGGGCCGGACACGGACCGGTCCTGGCTGGGGCGGCGGGTCGTGGCGCACCTCGGCCAGGTGCCCGGCGGGTACGCCGAGCAGGCGGTCACCTCGCCGGACCACCTCTTCCCGGTGCCCGACCACGTCTCGTTCCCGGATGCGGTGGCCGCGGTCGGGACCGGCCGCACGGCGCTGGGGATCCTGGAGCTGGAGCCGCCCGCTCCCGACGACGTCGTGCTGGTGCCGTCGGCCGCCGGTGGGCTGGGCTGGCTGCTGGTGCAGTCCGCCCTCGCCGCCGGGACGACAGTGGTGGCCGCGGCGCGCGGCCCACGCACGGACGTGCTGGCGGATCTCGGCGTCGCCCTGGTCGTCGACTACGGCCGACCGGGCTGGGCCGACCGGGTGCGCGACCTCGGCGGCGTGACCCTGGTCTACGACGGAGTCGGTGGCGACGTGGGCCGGGCCTCGCTCGAGCTGCTCCGGCCCGGTGGCCGGCTGGTGATGTTCGGCTTCTCGGCCGGCGCGCCGACCGACGTCACCACCGCGGACCTGGTGGGCCGCGGGATCACCGCCGGCTGGTCGCTGGGCCCGCGGATGATGGCGCTCCCCGGCGGCATTCCCGGGCTCGCTGGCCGCGCCCTGCAGAAGGTCGCCTCCGGGGAATGGCGGCCACTGGTCACGACGTTCCCGCTCGCGGATGCGGCGCGCGCGCACGCCGACCTCGAGGAGCGCCGGGCGCTGGGCAAGGTCGTCCTGGTCGGCCACCGCTGAATTCGGTCGAGACTGTCGGTCCGGACCGGCAGACTGGGCGAGGAGGTCGAGATGAGCGAGCAGGTCGCCGGGCGGCGGTTGCCGCGCGCCCTGACGCCGTTCCGCCACTCGGCCTACCGGCGGCTGGCGGTCGCGCTCACGCTCTCGACGTTCGCGTCAGGGGTCTGGCTGGTCGGCCTGGTCTGGGAGGTCATCCGGATCCACGGCGGGCCGGCGCAGCTGTCGATCGTGTCCACTGCCAGCGCGGTCGGCGTGCTCCTCCCGGCGCTCCTCGGTGGCGTCGTGGCCGACCGGATCCCGCAGAAGCTGATCCTGCTCGTCGTGGCCTCCACCGAGCTGGCCGCCATGACGCTGGTGGCCACGCTGTCGCTCACCGAGCAAACCGCGCTCTGGCACCTCGCCGCCGTCTCGTTCGTGACGGGCATGGGGATGGCGTTCTACTACCCGGCCTACTCCGCCTGGCTGCCGGCCCTGGTGCCCGAGTCCGACCTGCTGGCCGTCAACGGCTTCGAGGGCACGATCCGGCCGACCGTCGGCCAGGCGATCGGGCCCGCCGTTGCCGGTGCCGTGGTGGGCGCGGCCTCGCCCGGCGCGGCCATCTCGGTCGCGGCGGTCTCGTCGCTGCTCGGACTCGTCGCGCTGACGACGGTGCCGCTGACTCCCGTACGCCGTGACCTCTCGTCCCAGGGCGAGCACACGCACCCGGTCGCCTCCGTGCTGGCCGACGTGCGTGAGGGGTTCGGCTACATGGTCCGCACACCGTGGCTGCTGGCCACGCTGCTGTTCGCGTCGCTGATGATCCTGGTGATGATGGGCCCGTTCGAGGTGCTGATCCCGTTCCTGATCAAGGACCGGCTCGGTGGCGGTCCCGGGGACCACGCCGTGGTGCTGGCCGCGTTCGGGATCGGCGCGGCCGCGGGTGCACTGACGATGGCCTCACTCCCCATGCCGCGCCGCTACCTCACCTGGATGAACCTGATGTGGGGTCTGGGCTGCCTGCCGTTCCTGGTCATCGGCTTCGCCACCTCGGTCTGGCAGGTCGTGGTCGCCGCCCTCGTGTGCGGTGCGGTGTTCGAGGCTCCGATGGTCATCTGGGGCACCCTCCTCCAGCGGCGGGTGCCGGCGCACATGCTGGGCCGGGTCGCGTCGCTCGACTTCTTCGTCTCGGTCAGCCTGTTGCCGGTGTCGATGGCCTTGGCCGGCCCGGTCTCGGAGGCGATCGGGTTGCAGGCGACGTTCGCGATCGCCGCCCTCGCCCCGCTCGTCTTCGCGGTGGTCGCGATCGTCTGGGCCCGGCTTCCCGAGGACGAGCTCGCGCACCCGCTGCGCGACCCCGACGTCGCCGCCGAGGCGACAGCGAGATCGCGCTCGTCTAGCCCGAGCGCACCTGCAGCGCCCGAGAACGGTGGCCGTCGTCCACGATCGCCGGGCACCGGGAGCCGAGGCGAGGTAGCGACGCGATCTGCGCATCGTCCCAGCCGTGGGCCTCGCGCAGCCCGGTCGCGATCGACCGCACGTAGGAGCGCACTCGGTGCGGCGAGCGTGAGCCCATGGATGTCGTGGTTGGTGACGGTCAACAGCGGGACACCGTCGCGGATGTCCACCCGGACCACCGTCTCGTAGCGACCCGGACCCATCCGGTGCAGCTCCCCGAGGTCGGGTAGCACCGACGACAAGGCCCGCGCGAACTCCCCGCCTGGCTCGAGCCGCATCTCTTGGGCCGCTACGTCCGCGAACTGCTCTGCTGTCACCAGGTAGGCCCGACAGGCCACCGAGCCCGCGCCCTCCGGGTCGAAGAACGCCATGCCCCCTCCCCAGACGCCGGACTCACCTGCGAAGACGAGTGCACCGGAGACCTCGAGGCTGAAGCTGCCCGCCGGATCGGACGGATCGCGGCAGCCCGCGTAGGTGCGCGTTCCGCCGTCGGGACGCCCGCCGACCAGATAGCACCGGAACCGCTCCGCTCCGAGGTTGGAGCCGTAGGCGACGTACCAGACCCGGTCCAATCGACTCAGCCCGGGAGGGGCGGCTCCGCGAACGCCGACCGCGCCTCGTCCAGCAGGATGCGCTCGGCCTCGCGGTATCGGCGGCTCGCTTCCTCGGGCGTGTCCCCGATCGCCGTCAGCCCGACGCGGCCGTGCTCGGTGAGACTGCTGATCATGTGGAAGACGATGCCCGCCTGACGCGACTGGTCGAAGTGCAGTCCGTGCCGGACCACGACATCGAAGAGGTCCAGCGGCACCAGGCCCCGCAAGAGCGTCCGACTCGAGGTGGTCGGTTGCGACCAGGTGCTTCTCCTGGCCCCGCTGCGTGATGAACAACGCCGTCGACGGGTCGTAGCGACCATCGGTGAGAAACTGCAGGGTGAGGAATGGGTGGGTGGTCCCCCCCTTGCGCAGGTTGAGCTCGATCGCGTACGGCGTCCAGCCGTCGCGGTCACGCACCACGACGAAGTCGACGGCGAACCGGCCGAGCGCGCCGAGCTCCGCCAGCCGTTTCCCGATCGCACCCGCATGCTCGGTGATCATCCGCGCGTAGTCCGCAGACGGCGGGGAAGACGCAGCCGAGATAGCTCTGGCCGCTGGCGCCACCCGAGGAGCTGGTCGTGGGTCGACAGCAGCTCGACTGCTCCGCTCGGGAAGCACCCGTAGCTGGACGCTCGGGCTCTGCAGCTCGTCGCCCTCGATCCGCTCCTCGACGATCCCACCGCCCTCGGCGAACTTCGAGACGTAGACGTCGTACGGCGTGGACTCCGACTCGAGCTCCATGTCCGCCAGCCGTTGTTGGATCGACTGCGCGCTCATCGGCAGCTCCCGGCACCGGCAGCCCGCCCATGCGCACGACAGCGTTGCCGGCCCCTGAGACGCCTTCGTTGAGCTTGACGATGGCGCTGACGCATGCCCGGCCGCTGTGCACGCATCGCGATCAGCGCGTCGACGATCTCGTCGAGGCTGTGCAGGTCCTCGGCGCCGAGAGGGTACGGCACACCGCACCTCGGAGAAGAGCCGTCGGCAGCCTGTCTTCGACCCGAGATCGGCGAGGCGCGGATCAGCGCCGTACATCGGGATGCCGAGAGCTGAGCGCGACGTCCCGCTCCAGCTCGGTCGTGTTGTAGGGGAGCAGATGTGATCGCGACCGGTTGGGGATCGAGGCCGCGATCCGGGCGAGCAGTCTCGGCCGGTCCAGCAGCTTCTCGCTGAGCGAGCGTGGCGACGAGTCGTTGACCGACACGAGGGACAGGCGCGCCTTGGCGTGACTCGGGATGACACCCGGGAAGGAGAGCCAGGTAGTACTCGATGATCTCGGGCGCGATCGGCATCGAGGTCACGTAGATCATCTGCAGCCTGGGCTGCCGGAGCAACACCAGCAGGAACAGGAACCGTTCCTCGTAGGCCTGTGTGAGGCTGCCGCTGGACGCCACCGCGCGGTCCAGCGTGATGCTCGGCACGACGACCACCGACTCGTCGGCGTAGTTGAGGCGCATCGCGTCCCACACGTGGCTCATCCGGCTCTGCAGGACGTCGAAGCGGGCGTACCGCTCCTCCTCGGTGAGGGCCGACAGCACATCCGGGCGCGCGGCCGGGGGGGTCCACACGTCGCCGGTCACGACAGGATCCGCGAGTTGTCGAGCCCTCGGACACTGAATGCTCGGACGGAGCGGCTGAACCCGCGCAGGGTGCGCTCGCCGCCGTCCTCACCGATGACGGCGGGACCGGCGGTCGCGTAGACGCGCTCGGTCGTGAGGATCTGCCAGGGCTCGGCCTCGGCACAGAGCCGGGCCGCGAGGTTGGTGACGGTGCCGATCGCGGCGTAGTCGAAGCGGCCCTCGAAACCGATCTTGCCCAGCGTCGCGTACCCCTGGGCGATCCCGATGCCGAGCGCCAGGTCGTGGCCCTTGCGGCTCCACGTCTCAGCCAGGCCGCGGATCCGCGTGCGCATCGCGTCGCTCATCCGGATCGCTCGCAACGGTCCGTCCTCGCACCGCACGGGGTCGTTGAAGAAGACCATGAGCCCGTCGCCGGCAAAGCGCTCCAACGTTCCCTCGAAGCGATGGATCAGGTCCCCCAGAGAGCGCGTGGTACTCACCGAGGACCCCCATCACCTCCTCGGGCTCGCTCGACTCCGCGAAAGCTGGTGAAGCCGCGCAGGTCGCAGAACACCACGACGATCTCGCGCCGGTGGCTCTCCAGGAACGACTCGTCGCCGGTGTCCACGATCAGCTCCGCGACCTGCGGCGAGAGGAAACGCCGCAGCTTGGACATCCGCTCGAGCTCGTCCACCTGTGTCTGCACGCGGGACTCGAGCTCGCGGTTCCACGCGGCCAGCTCGTTGGCCTGACGCTGGACCGTGTCGTGGTAGCGCTTGATGCGCGCAAGCGAGGCAACCCGGGCGAGCAGCTCGCTGCGATTGACGGGCTTGGTCAGGAAGTCGTCGGCGCCGGCTTCGAGTGCCTTGGCCTTCTGCTCGTCGCCACTCGCGGTCACCATCACGACCGGAAGGAAGGCGGTGGCCGGCTCCTGGCGAAGCCGCCGGCAGACCTCGTAGCCGTCGATCCCCGGCATCACGATGTCGAGCAGGACCAGATCGATCTCGTTCCCGGACAGGACGTCGAGGGCTTCCTCCCCTGACGCCGCCGTGCGCAGGTCATATCCCTGCGGTTCCAACATCGCCTCCAGGACCTTGATGTTCGTGGGCTGGTCGTCGACGAGCAGGACCCGGGTCGGGGCCTCGAAGTCGGTCATGAGCTGGCTCCTGGGTCGAGGAACTCGCGAACCTTCTGGGTGAATGCGCGCACGTTGATGGGCTTCTCGACGTACCCGTCGAACCCGGAGGCGAACGCCCGGGTCCGATCCTCGTCCATCGCGAACGCCGTGACCGCCACGACTGGCACGTGCTCGCCGTCGCGCCCGACCCGGATCTGGCGCAGAGCCTCGGCGCCGTCGATGCCGGGCAGCTGGAGGTCCATCAGGATCAGGTGAGGCCGCTCGATCTGGGCGAGCCGGACACCGTCCTCGCCCGAGGTCGCCTCGATGACCTCATAGCCCGAGAACTCCAGCACGTCGCGCACCAGCTTCATGTTCTTCGGGTTGTCCTCGACCACGAGGATGCGGGGAGAGGTCACGATCAATGCCTTCCGACCGTGGGGTCAGCCGCTGCGAGGCTCAGTCCGATCGCCGTCAGTGCGCCCAGCAGGTCGTCGCGGCTGACCGGCTTCACGAGGTAGCCGGCGGCGCCGAGTGCCGCACCCCGGGTGCGCTCGTCGACGATGGAAACCACGACGACCGGGATATCGGATGTCTCCGGGTCCTCCTTGAGAGCGTGCAGCACCTCCCAGCCGTCGATGCCCGGCATTCGGATGTCGAGCAGCACGGCGCTGGGTCGGTTCCGCCGGACCGCCTCGAGACCGGACTGGCCGTCGCGAGCCGTCACGACCGTGATCGCCTCTCCGGACAGGTAGGCGGTCAGCAGGTCGAGGGAGGGCCGGTCGTCCTCGATGATGACGATGGAGGTCGCCCCAGATCCGCGGGCGGCGTCCGGGGTCTCGGTCCGCGCGTCTCGTACGGGGAAAGCGAGAAGCCGAACTTGCTTCCCACGCCGACCTCGCTCTCGAGCCACATCCGTCCGCCGAGCAGCTCCACTATCCGGCGCGAGAGGGTCAGGCCCAGACCGGTGCCCTCCTCGCGCGAGGCGCCGCGCCCACCCTGCTGGAAGGACTCGAAGATCCGGTCTCGGTCGGCCTCCGGGATGCCGACGCCTGTGTCCTCGACCGAGACCTGCAGCTCGTCCCCAACCTGCCTGGCACGGACTACGACGGAGCCTCCGTCCGGGGTGAACTTCACGGCGTTGCTCAGCAGGTTGAGCACGACCTGCTTGAAGCGCAGCTCGTCGACCTCCACGACTCCGACCTCGCTGCCGACCTCCACCCGCACCTCGACCGAGTGGGCTGCCGCGCGCTCACGCAGCATCGCGACGGCGTACTCCAGGACGGCCGGTGCGTCGACCTGAGTGAACTCCAGCTCCATCTGGCCGGCCTCGACCTTCGACAGGTCGAGGATCTCGTTGAGCAGCTCGAGCAGATGCTTGCCGGAGCCGTGGATGTCCCGGAGGTAGTCCTCCTGCTTCTCGTTGATCTCTCCGAACATTCGCTCGAGCAGGACCTCGGAGAACCCGAGCACGGCGTTGAGCGGCGTGCGCAGCTCGTGCGACATGCTCGCCAGGAACTCCGACTTGTGCCGGCTGGCGACCTCGAGCTGTGCGCTGCGCTCCTCCAGGGCACGGAACAGCTGGGCGTTGAGCAGGGCCAGTGCCGACTGGCTGGCGAAGGTCTCGAGCAGGTCCACGACCTCCTCGCTGAAGTCGCCGGTCAGCTTCCGCCGGACGATAAGCGACCCGACGATCCGGTCCTCGCGCAGCATCGGCACGGCCACCAGCGAACGCCACCCGTCGTCGAAGAGGATCCGCAGGTGCGGGTCGAGGTCGACTGCGCTGAGATCGGGAACAGCGATCGGACGACGTTCCCTCGCGGCCCGGCCGACCAGTGTCGCGTCGATGTCGATGCGTGCGTCCTGCAGCCGTTCGACCACTTCAGCCGGCGTCCGGTAGACGCTGCGCACCAAGAAGCGGCGCTCGGACTCGTCGTACTCCATGATCGAGCCGCCGTCGGTCCCGGACAGCTCGACTGCGTGCGTGGCGATGGTGGCCAGGACCTCGTCCAGGTCCAGGGTCGAGCTCACCGCCTCGCCGACCTTGCGGAGGGCCTCGAGCTCGTCCACCTTCCTCGCCAGCTCGGCGCGCCGCCTCTGCAGCTCCTGGACCAGCTGGACGCCGTTGATCGCCATCGCAGCCTGTCCGGCGAACGCGGTGAGGATCGCCATCTCCCGCTCGTCGAACGGGCTGACGTCGTTGCGCCACAGCGACATTGCACCCACGACCTCGTCGTCGACGATGAGCGGAGTGGCCATGGTGGTGCGGAAGCCCGCGACGCGCTGCAGGTCCAGACGTCCGTACTCGGGATCGACCGTCACGTCGGGAATCTGCTGGGCCCTGCGGTCGAGCCCGACCCGGCCGATGAGCGTGTCCCGGTTCATCGGCATCGGGTGCTCGGCGATGTAGGCGATCGTCGCGTCGGAGAGCCCGAGCGTCTTGATCAGCTGGAAGACCCCGTGCTCGATCGTGTAGAGGTGTACGGCGTCGGAACGGCAAAGCCGGCGGGCGCTCGCCACGATCGTGCTGAGCACGGCTTCCGGGTCGGCACCCGATCGGCCGACCGCGCCGAGCACCTCGTTGGCGGAGTCCAGCTGGTCCTGAAGCGCAGTGTGGCTACGTCGAAGCCTCTCGTGCTCCTCGGCGCTGACGGTCCCCGTGGTCACGACCGGGTCGACCACGCTGCCTCCCTGACCTGCGAGTCTGCTACCCGGAGCGGGTGCTGACAACGACGCAGATGGGCCAATGCGCGTAGCCCGATCAGGCGGGTCCACTCGACGCTGCCGGTAGCGAGGGAGCCAGGCGGTGCCCTCAGGCAGCGGTGACCGAGAATAGACCGAAGAAGCAGGTGAGTCGGTAGTCGGGCAGCCGGGTGGTCTCGGCGTCGTACTGCTTGCTGGGTTTCATGCTCGGCAGCTCGGCCGGGGTCGGGCTCCGGACGGACGGCGTCCTGAACCGCGGTGGAGCTACCTGTCGATCGCCGCCAGCACCTCGGCGTTGTGGCGGTGACCGACGGTCTCGTAGCCGACGACGGTGACCCAAGGCGACAGAGCCAGCACCGCCAGGCACCAGACCATGTCGACCCCGGCGGCAGCGAGCAGCACCGGCAGGACCAGGAGCGCAGCCGTGCCGGCGATCAGCAGCATGTGGAACGGGTCGAGAGTGCGGGTGATCTGTGCGTAGAGCAGGTAGAGGCAGGCGGCGTACGCCGCGACCGGGAGGGCCACGGCGAGCACCGTGCCGGTGGCGTCGAGCCCGGAGTCGTGGTCGAGGTAGTACGCCGCGACGTGCAGCCCGGCTCCGATCGCAACTACCGCGCTGAACAGCGGGATGTGGCCGTAGCCCCAGCCGAAGGAGCGGCGCCGGTGCGCCGTGAGCAGGTGGCCCCACGGGACGACGAAGTAGGTCCACCACACGCCGAAGGTGAGTGCCGTCCCCGCCAGGCCGAGCACCACGACGTCCACCGTCCAGCCGTCCTCGATCAGCGCCCCCAGAGCAGACGTCGTCCCGAGCAGCCCCTCGCCCAACGCGATGATCACCATCAGGCCGTACCGCTCAGCGATGTGGTGCCCGTGCCACGGCGAGCCGCCGTGCAGCTTCTCGGCCAGCAGCGGCCCCGACAGCTCGATGCCGATCAGCACCACGACGACGACGGCCGTCGGTCCCATCCCGGGGTTGTCGAGGAGCAGGAGCACCCAGCCGACCTGCGCGACAGTCAGGGTCCAGACCATCTTCGAGCAGAGCGCCCGGTGGTCGGGGTCGGCGCGGCCGGCCCGCAGCCACTGCACCACCATGGGCAGCCGCATGACCACGTAGCCGACCACCATCAGCTGCACGTCCAGGTGCTCGGCGTGGTGGGTGACCGACGCGAACATCCGCGGCACCCCCAGGGCCAGCAGCAGCACCCCGACCATCTGCACCATCGTGGTGAGGCGGAACAGCCAGTCGTCGGTGTCGTACGCCGAGGCGAACCAGGAGAAGCCGATCCACGCCCAGGAGACCGCGAACGCCGCGAGGCAGAAGGCCAGGACGCCCTCCCAGACGTGGGTGTCGGCCACCGCGTGGGCCAGCTCGTCCGCGGCCGCACCGAACGCGATGACGAAGGTCAGGTCGAAGAGCAGCTCGAGCGGGGTCGACGCGCGACCGCCCTCCTCCGGGTCGCGGCCCGTCATCCTGCGCACGGTGTGCGTGAGCGCCTCCGGCATGGCGGAGAGTCTAGGAAGGAGACGCTCAGCCGTGCGCCGCTCGACCCACGATCGGGTCCGTGGGCGCGGCTGCGATCAGACGGGCGCGCCCAGCGTCTCGGCCAGGTTGACCCGGGACGAGATCCCGAGCTTGCGGTAGACGTGCGAGAGGTGCCACTCGACGGCCTTGACCGTGACCACCAGCTCGTTGGCGATCTGGCGGTTGGTCAGGCCGTCCGCGGCCATCCGGGCCACGCGGCGCTCGGAGACGGTGAGCGCGGCCATCGCCTCGGTCTGCACCTTGCGGGGCTGCTGCCCGAGCCGGTCGAGCTGCCGGCGTACGCGGGCCTGCAGCGGCCACAGCTCCTGACGGCCCGCGTGGTCCTCGGCCGAGCGGAGCAGGGTCAGCGCCCGCTCCTGGGCGTCCGGCGCCTGGGTCAGCAGGAGCAGCCCGGCCAGGTCGGTGTCGATCTGGGCCGCCAGCCGCTCCGCCTGGGTCCCGGCCAGGACGGCGCGGGCGCGGAGCAGGTGCTGGATCCGGTCCGGCCCGGCGTCGACCGCGGCCAGGGTGCGGAGGGCACCGGCCATGGCGTACGGCGAGTCGCTCTGGCTGGCCAGCTCGACGTGCTCACGGGCCAGCGCGCCGGCCGCGCGCGCGTCGCCGTTGCGCAGGTGGGCCAGCGCGGCACCGGCCCGCCAGGGCAGGGTGTCGCTGTCGGCGTCCGGCGCGAGCTGGCCGGCGGTCACGAAGTGGGCGACAGCGGTCTCGGCGTCGCCGAGCGCGGCGCTGACCTCACCCTTGGCCTGGTGGGCCAGCGCGGCCGCGAGACCGGTGCCCGAGAGGAGCGGGGTCAGCTCCTCGCCGAGCGTCATCGCGCTGGCCAGGTCACCACGGGCCAGCCGGCACTCGATGAGCGCGGCCACGAGGGTGGCCAGCTCGACGTCCGGCAGCGGTTCGGACGAGTCGGGGCCGTGGGTGGAGTGCAGCGCGAGCAGCTGTTCCAGCCCCTCGCTGAGGGCGCCGCCCCGCACGCGCGCGATGGCGCTGTCGAGCGACGGGACCCCGGGCATGGCAAGAGCCTAGGAAGCCAGCCCTCGGCGCGAAGGGGGTTCGGCCTGATTGCCCAGAAGTGGTGTAGTCAAGTGATGCACGGCACGGCCGGTCCACGCGAGCAGCCGTTCGTCGTACGACGCGTCGGCCGGTGCCTGTCGCGGACAGTCGAACCGGGGGCCGCGGTCGAGCGGCCCGATGACCTTCTGCGCGAGGTCGAGCAGCCCGCGGGCCAGGTCGTCGGGGATGCGGGTCCTGCTGCCGGTGGACTGCCCGACGTCCCAGCCGTGCAGGGTGATCTCCAGCGCCGCGGTGGCCACCAGCAGCGGGGCCTCGAGGCCGAGGTCGCCGATGGCGATCTCGTCGTCCGCGGGGCGGGCCGCCGTCCACGCGCCCAGGAGGACGCAGGCCTTCTCACGCAGCGCCTCGACCCGGGTGGTCGTGTCCGCGACCGGGTCGACCCGGACCCGACCGGAGGCCGCCTCGGTGAACGCGTCGAGCGCGTCCTCCATGTGGGCCAGCAGGCGACCGAGTGTCCAGCCGACGCACGGCGTCGGCCGGTCGAGGAGGTCGGGACGGACGTCGGCGAGTGTGCCCCGTGTGTAGGCGAGGGAACGCTCGAGCAGCTCTACGGCGCCGTCGAGCGCGGCGCTCACGCCCGGCTCGACGGAGGAGCCACGACCGGTTGGTGGCCGAGCGGCGCGTGGTCGCCGAGCGCGACCTGCGCGTCGTCCGGGACCGGGTCGCCCGGGCGGTAGCCGACCGGCAGCCGGGCGGGCAGGCCGAAGGTCGCGAACAGCTTCGGGTCGAAGAACGCGCCGACGTGGGCGACCTTGCCGTCCACGATGTCGAGGACCTGCAGGTGGAACGGCTCGAAGTCGCCGTGCTTGGTGCGCATGTAGAGGCCGAACGCCGGCTGTCCGTTGGCGCGGGTCTCGATCATCGGCATGTCGTTGATCCCGCCCGGGCACTGCGTCGCGATCAGCCGGCCGATGTTCTCGTTGCCGAGGTACCAGCTGGTGAACGGCGGCATCTCCCAGGTCGCCTCGGCCTTGAGCAGCCTGACGATCGCGTCGATGTCCTTGCGCCAGAAGGCGTCGACGTACTGGTCGAGCAGGACCCGCTGTCCCTGGTCCAGCCCTTCCTCGACGGTGTCCTCGGTCAGGCCGCGGTCGGCCATCTGGGCGTGCGCGCGCTGGAGGGCGGAGTTGACGGCGGCGACGGTGGTGTCGAGGGCCTCGGCCACCTCGGCGGCGGACCAGCGGAGCACGTCGCGCAGGATCAGGACTGCGCGCTGCCGGGCCGGCAGGTGCTGCAGCGCGGCCACGAAGGCCAGGCGGATCGAGTCGCGCTCGGCGACCACGACCGAGGCATCGGGCATCGGCTCGAGCCACGCGATCTCGTGGTTCTCCTCGAGCGCGTCACCGGCCATCTGGTCGGGCGTGCCGAGCCCGGCGGGGAGGGGGCGGCGCGGCTTGTTCTCGAGGTTGGTCAGGCAGACGTTGGTGGCGATGCGGTAGAGCCAGGTGCGGACCGACGAGCGGCCCTGGAAGCTGGCGGAGGCCTTCCACGCGCGCAGGAAGGTCTCCTGCACGAGGTCCTCGGCCTCGTGGACCGACCCGCTCATGCGGTAGCAGTGGGCCAGCAGCTCGCGTTGGTATTTCGTGGTGAGGGTCGGGAAGTCGTCGAGCTCGAGGGTGGGGTCCTGCTGCTCCTGCGTGGTCACGCGTCGCTCCTGAACCGTCGTCACGGTGTCGCTCCTGCCTCTTGCCAGTCTGCCTGCCAGTACCGACAGCGGTCGAGGCGGAAACTCATCGATCACCAGTCCACCCCGTTGGTTACGAGTGACGGGCGGCGGCGGCGAGGGTCAGCGCCCGCTCGGCAGCGGGTACGGCGAGCTCACGGTCGGCCGCGACCAGGCCCACGCGGGTCCGGCGGTCCAGCAGGTCGTCGACGTCGGCGGCGCCCTCGTGGGTGACGCCGAAGACCAGCTCGGCCAGGGTCACCGGGACATCGGCGGCGACGGGGGCCAGCGCGTCCTCGTCGGTCAGCCCGACGGACCTCGCGACGTCCAGGACCAGCGCTGCGTCGGTGCCGTACTTGCGCACCAGCCGGGGCGGCAGCTCCAGCCCGGCCAGGGTCGCGCGGTCCGCAGCGCCGAGCAGCGGCAGCGTGCGGGTCCGGCAGGGGCCGGCGTCGAGGCGTGAGCTGCGCGACCGCGGCGTCGACGGCGTCCTCGGCCATCCGGCGGTACGTCGTGAGCTTGCCGCCCACGATCGTCACGACGCCGGTCCGGCTGACCAGGGTCGCGTGCCTGCGCGAGAGGTCCGCGGTCTCGCCGGGGCCCGCGTCGAGCAGCGGTCGCAGCCCGGCGAAGGCGCCGACGACGTCGGTGCGGTGGATGGGATGCTCGAAGGCCGCCGCGACCACGTCGAGCAGGAAGCCGATCTCGGGCTCGGTGGGCTGCGGTACGTCGGGCACCGGTCCGTCGGCCGGCTCGTCGGTGAGCCCGACGTAGATCGTGCCGTCGGGCTGGGGCAGGACCAGCACGAACCGGTTGAAGGTGCCCGGGATGGGCGCGTAGACCACGACCCGGAGGCCGGGGAGGGTCTCCGCGCGCAGCACGAGGTGGGTGCCACGGCTCGGGCGCAGCCGGACCTCGTCGACCAGGTCGCCGGCCCAGACACCGGCGGCGTTGACGACCGTGCGGGTGGTGACGGTGTGGGTGGTGCCCGTCACCTCGTCGCGCAGCTGCACCGAGGTGCCGGTGGCGGACAGCACGCGGGCGCGGGTGCGCACGTGGGCGCCGTGCGCCGCTGCGGTGCGGGCCACCGTCGTCACCAGGCGGGCGTCGTCCTCGAGCTGGCCGTCCCAGCCGAGCATCGCGCCCCGCAGCCCCTGGCGACGCAGCGACGGTGCGAGCTCGAGCGCCTCGGTCCCCGAGAGATGGCGTGGCCGCGGCAGCGTCTGCCGGCTGGTGCGGGCGCTCCGGCGCAGCAGGTCGCCGGCCCACGTGGCCGCGCGGGCGGCACCGGCCTGGTGGCCGGGCACGCTCGAGCTGAACGGCATCAGCGTGGGGATGGCGTGGGTGAGGTGGGGCGCGGTGACCTCCATCAGGAGGCCCCGCTCGACCGCACTCTCGTGGGCGACGCCGACCTGGCCGGCGGCCAGGTAGCGCAGCCCGCCGTGCACGAGCTTGGACGACCACCGCGACGTACCGAAGGCGAGGTCGTGGGCGTCGACGGCGAGCACGGACAGGCCACGGGTCACCGCGTCGAGGGCGACGCCGGTGCCAGTGATGCCCAGGCCGATGACGACCAGGTCCACCTCGGTGGGGGCCCCGGCCAGGCCGGGCGTGATGCGTGGGCTCATGGCTGGAGGGTCCGGGTCAGAAGGGTGGCGAGCTCGTCGTCGAGCTCGGCCTCGCTGGCTTCGTCGTCGACCATCGTGTGGGCCGACAGGACGAAGCCGTGGGCGGCCAGGAGCAGCGCTCGGGCGATGGCCACCGGGTTGCCCTTCCGGATCTCGTTGCCCTTCTGCCCCTCGGCGATCGCCTCCGTCGTGATGGCGAGGATGAGGTCCTGCGACCGACCGCGACGTGAGAAGAGGTAGGGGAGGATCAGCTCGGGGTCCAGCTCGACGATCCGGACGAACAGCTCGTTCTGGCGCAGCATGCGCACCGTCCCGGCGATCCCGGCGACGATCCGGTCGAGGGCGGGCCGGGCCTCCTCCGCCTGGACCTGAGCGGTGACGACGCCTGCCCACTCGCGGGTCATCAGGTCGCCCAGCAGCTGGGGCATGTCGGCCCAGGTGCGGTAGATCGTCATCCTGGAGACCCCGGCGCGTCGGGCGACCTCGGTCAGCGTCGTACGTCGCCAGCCCACGTCGAGGATGCAGTCGCGAGCCGCGTCGAGGTAGGCGTCCCGAGGTTCCCTCGCCTCCTCGTGGTTGTGACGAAGTGACGTCATATGTCACACTGTAACACATGACGCCACCGAAGCAGCAGGTCGAGATGCACCCGCAGCGCTGGGGAGACCCCGGCTCCGCCACCGACCTGCCCGACTCCGCGCGCGGCCTGATCGAGCTCGCCTTCGGGCTCGCCGAGACTCCCGCGGTCGACGAGGTGGCGGTGCCGGCCCCGGCGCTGTCCGAGGAGCTGCTCGACTCCCTGCGAGGCGTCCTGGGTGACGACAGCGTGCTCACCGACGACGAGACCCGGCGGCTGCGCACCCGCGGCAAGTCGACGCCCGACCTGCTGAAGGCGCGCGCCGGCGACCTGGGCGACGCTCCCGACGTCGTGGTCCGCCCGGGCTCGCACGACGCGGTCGCGGCGGTGCTCGCCTGGGCGGTGGAGAACCACGTGGCCGTCGTCCCGTTCGGCGGCGGCACCTGCGTGACCGGCGGTCTGGCCGCGCGGCGGGACGGCTTCGCGGGGCTCGTCTCGCTCGACCTGGTGCGCATGAAACGGCTCGTCTCCGTCGACCACGAGTCGATGACCGCCGTGCTGGAGCCCGGCCTCCGCGGCCCGGAGGCCGAAGCCCTCCTGGCCGCGGAGGGCGTGCTGCTGGGCCACTACCCGCAGTCGTTCGAGTTCGCCACGATCGGCGGCTTCGCGGCCACCCGCTCCTCCGGCCAGTCGAGTGCCGGCTACGGCCGCTTCGACTCGCTGGTGGTCGGGCTCCGCGTCGCGACCCCGCGCGGTGAGGTCCGGCTCGGCTCGGCGCCGATGAACGCCGCCGGCCCGGACCTGCGCCAGCTGTTCCTCGGCTCGGAGGGCGCGTTCGGGGTCATCACGGAGGTGACGGTGCGGGTCCGCAGGCTGCCCGAGATCAAGGTCTACGAGGGCTGGCGCTGGGACTCGTTCGCGACCGGCGCCGACGCGATGCGCACGCTGGCCCAGTCGGGCCTGCTGCCCACCGTGATCCGGCTGTCCGACGAGGCCGAGACCGCCATCAACCTGGCGCGGCCCGATGAGATCGGCGGCCAGTCGACGGGCGGCTGCCTGATGATCACCGGCTACGAAGGCACGCCGGCCGCGGTCGGGGCCAAGCGCTCGGCCGTGTCCCGGCTCCTCTCCGAGCTGGGTGGCACGTCCGTCGGCGAGGGGCCGGGCGAGGCGTGGGCGCACGGGCGGTTCGAGGCGCCGTACCTCCGCGACTCGCTGCTCGACGTCGGTGTGCTCGTCGAGACGCTCGAGACGGCGACGTTCTGGTCGAACCGCGACCGCCTCTACTCCGCGCGTGAAGGCCGCTCTCGAGGCGTCGCTGGGCGCGGGGACGCTCGTGCTCTGCCACATCTCCCACGTCTACGAGACCGGCTGCTCGCTCTACTTCACGGTCGCGGCCAAGGAGTCGGCCGACCCGCTCGGGCAGTGGCTGGCCGCCAAGGCCCGCGCGAACGACGCGATCGTCGCCGCCGGCGCGACGATCACCCACCACCACGCGGTCGGCACCGACCACAGGCCGTGGCTGCACCACGAGATCGGCGACCTCGGCGTGTCGGTGCTGCGCGCGGTCAAGGCCGACCTCGACCCGACCGGCGTGCTCAACCCCGGGGTGCTGATCCCGTGAGCTCCCACGAAAATGGCAGAGCCTTCTCCTTCCTCGTCAACCCGACGTCGGGAGGCGGCGCCGCTCCGGCCGCGGTCGTCCCCGTCGCGCGGCTCCTGCGCGAGGCGGGTGCCTCCGTCGAGGTCACCTACTCGCCGGGACCGCTCGCGATGGAGGCCCTGGTCTCCGCGGCGGTCGCGCGCGGGGACGTGGTCGTCTCCGTGGGCGGTGACGGGATGCTGTCGTCGCTGGCCGGGCTGGTCTCCGCCGCCGGCGGCACGCTGGGTGTCGTACCGGCCGGCCGTGGAAACGACTTCGCCCGGATGCTCGGCCTGCCCACCGACCCCGCTTCCGTGGCCGCGCTGCTGCTCGACGGACAGGTGCGGTCGGTCGACCTGGTCTCGCTGACCCTGCCCGGCGCCGCCGCCCGGCTGGTGGCCGGCTCGGTCTACTCCGGCGTCGACGCCCGCGCGGGAGAGATCGTGGACCGCGCGCACCGGCTGCCGCGCAAGGCGCAGTACCCGTACGCCGCGCTCCGCGCGCTGGCGACGTACTCCCCGGCCCGCTTCCGTGTCTCGGTCGACGGCGTCGAGCGTGACTACTCCGCGGCCAGCGTCGTCGTCGCCAACTCCGCCTACTACGGCTCCGGGATGAAGATCGCGCCCGCCGCGGCCGTGTCCGACGGAGTGCTCGACGTCGTCGTCATCGAGGCCGCTGGGCGGCTGGCGCTGATGCGCTCGCTGCCGAAGGTGTACGACGGCGCGCACGTCGACCTCCCCGACGTCACCGTGCTCACCGGCAAGCGGGTCGAGCTGCGCGCCGACCCTTCGAGGCTCGCAAGCTCGCACCGGAGGACAGGCGCCTCCCGCCCGGTCCCGGTCGGCGGCGACGGAGAGCCGCTCGGCCGGCTGCCCGGGCTGGCCGACGAGCCGGCCCTCGTCGAGGTGCGGCCCGGGGCGCTGGCGGTCATTGCCGGCTGAGTCACCCCTGGCTCTGCGCCATGGCCGCGGCGATCGCCGCCTCGGTCGTCGCCAGCTCCTCGGTGGGGCTGAACTGGACGAGCTGGGTGCCCGCCTCGGCCCTGGGAGTGTGTCCGGGCGGCATGTAGAACGCGTCGCCGGCCTCGAACACCTCGGTGTCGCCGGAGGCGTAGCTCACGGTCAAGCGACCGCTGACCATCTGTCCCCAGTGCGGGCACTCGCACCGGCCGGTGGGCAGGGCGGCGAGGAGCGGTGCCAGGTCCTGCGCCTCGCGAATGGTCACGAAGTTGACGGTGTACCCACCCAGCTCGCTGGCCCGGTCCTCGACCGGTCCGAAGTCCTTGACCGTGTCGGCGGTTGCACTCGAAGTCCTTGCCATGTCGACCTCCGTGGTTGTTGGTGCGAGCAACCTACGAAGCGGTGCCGGCCAGGGCATGAGGCGATTTCCCCATCTTCGGGAGCGGCGTCGGCGCGATCCGGGCCTACATTCACAAGGTGGAGCCCTGGCCGGAGCGGGTACGCCTCGCCGAGCTGCTCGCTGCGCTCTCGCTGGGCATCGACCTCGGCTTCGGGCAGCCGATGGAGCACATCCTGCGCCAGTGCCGGATCGCGCTGCGGATCGCCGAGCTGGTCGGCCTGGACGAGGGAGCGCGCTCGTCGATCTACTACTCGGCCCTCCTCGTGAACGTGGGCTGCCACACGGACGCGCACGAGCAGGCGCACTGGTTCGGGGACGACATCGCCGCGAAGGCGACGAAGTACGACCCCGAGCAGTTCAGCCGGGGCGACCTGCTCACCATGCTCCGGTTGCTGGGGTCCGGCGGTACGCCGCTGCACCGGATCCGCGTGGGCATCGACTTCGCCGTGTCAGGTCGCAAGGAGCTCGACGGGATGATGGACCGGCACGCCGAGCTGGCCCGGTCGCTGGGCGAGGAGCTGGCCCTCGGCGGCGGCGTGCTGGACGCCCTCGCGAGCTCCTACGAGCGGTGGGACGGCAAGGGCTACCCAGCCGGTCTCGTCGGCGACCAGGTACCCGTGGCTTCGCGCATCGTGCAGCTGGCTGAGTTCCTGGAGGTCGCGCACCGGAACGACGGGATCGACGGCGCCCTTGACCTGGCCCGGCGCCGGTCCGGCTCGCAGTTCGACCCCGCACTGGTCGAGGTGGTGGTCGCTGACGCGGAGAAGGTGTTCCAGGGGCTCGACGAGCTGGACGCCTGGGGCGCTGTCATCGACGGTGAGCCGGCCCTCGCCCGGATGCTCAGCCAGGCCGAGTGCGACGAGGCGCTGGCGGCCATCGGCCGGTACGTCGACCTCAAGTCCCCTTACACCGCCGGGCACTCAGCGGCGGTCGCGAGCCTGGCGGAGGCGACGGCCGCCGGCCTCGGCCTGCCGGCCACGGACCAGCGCCTCCTGTGGAGGGCGGGCCTCGTGTCGAGCTTCGGCCGCCTGGGAGTCTCGAACGCGATCTGGGACAAGGCCGGCTCGCTGACCGCCTCGGACTGGGAACGGGTCCGCCTCTACCCGGCGTACACGGAACGGATGCTGCGTCGCTCCCCGGCGCTGGAGGCAGCGGGACACCTCGCGGGGCAGGTGGCCGAGCGTCTCGACGGGTCCGGCTATCCGGGCGGGCTGGCGGCGGCCGCCCTCACCCTGCCCAGCCGGATCCTCGCCACCGCGGCGCTCTTCCAGACCAAGCGCGAGGCTCGACCGCACCGGCCCGCCCTGAGCGGGGCCGAGACGGCCCAGGTGCTCCGGGACGAGGTCCGGGCCGGCCGCCTCGACGGTGTCGTCGTCGATGCCGTGCTGCACGCGGCCGGAGAGCGGGTCCAGCGGCGCCAGAGCGGGCCTGCCGGCCTCACCGCACGAGAGATGCAGGTGCTCCTGTGCCTGATCCGTGGCCTGTCGAACCGCGAGATCGCGAAGGCGCTGGTGATCAGCCCGAAGACGGTGGCGAACCACGTCGAGCACGTGTACGCGAAGATCGGCGTCAGCAACCGAGCGGCCGCGAGCCTGTTCGCGATGCGCCACGGACTGGTCCCCGAGAGCTGACCGGCGCTAGCCGAACTGCCACACCAGCAGCTGGGACGGCACGCCGGCGGTCACCTCGTGCGCGGGCTCGTCGGTGAACAGGAAGGCGTCCCCGTCCTGCAGCGGCTCGGCCAGTGACGAGCGCAGCAGCGCGCCCCGGCCCACGAAGACGTGCGTCAACGGCGCGGCCGGGATGGTGAGCGGCTGGTTCGCGTGGAGGTGGGCCACCGTGAAGACCGCACCGGGCTCGGGCTCGGCCGCGCGCACCAGCTCACCGGACGTCGACAGCGGCGTGGCCACCTCGTACGACGGCTCCTCCGGCCCGGATGCCCCGAGCCAGACCTGGACGAACCGGGTCTGCGGTGCGACCGCCACCTCGGAGTGCGTGACCCCGGCGCCGGTGCGCAGGACCGCCACCTGCCCGGGCCCGACGCGCTCGGGACCGGAAGGCCCGTCGTGCTCGACCTCACCACTCAGCACCCAGGTGACGATGACCAGGTCGGCGTGGTCGTGCGGGGGGAAGCCCTCGCCGGTGCGCAGCAGGTGGTCGTCGTGGCAGATCATCGGGCCGAAGCGCACGTGTTCGGGGTCGTAGTGCGCACCGAAGGAGAACGCGTGCGCGGTGAGCCGACCCGGCAGCCGTTCCACGAATCGGTCGGTTCCCCGGCGGATCGCGACAGCCACATGACAGATTGTGCCTGTGGGGGAGACACAGCCTCCCGGCCTGCCCCGGTTCCCACCGGGCTTCCGGTTCGGCACCAGTACCGCGGCGTACCAGATCGAGGGCGCCGTCAGCAGCGACGGCAAGGGCCCGAGCATCTGGGACACGTTCACGGCCAAGCCCGGCGCGATCGTCGACGGCTCCTCCGGGGCGCAGGCGTGTGACCACTACCACCGCTACGAGGAGGACGTCGCGCTCATGGGCCGGCTCGGGGCCAACGGCTACCGGTTCTCGATCTCGTGGCCGCGGATCCAGCCGTCGGGCAAGGGCCGGCCGAGCCCGAAGGGGTTGGCGTTCTACGACCGGCTGATCGACAAGTGCCTCGAGCACGGCGTCCAGCCGATGGCGACGCTCTACCACTGGGACCTGCCGCAGGCGCTCGAGGACGACGGCGGCTGGCTCAACCGGGCGACCATCGACGCGTTCGCGGAGTACGCCGCGATCGTGGGCGACCGGTTCGGCGACCGCGTCGAGCACTGGGTGCCGATCAACGAGCCGAACGTGGTCACGATCCTGGGCTACGCGATCGGGATGCACGCACCGGGCCGAGCGCTCATGTTCGAGGCGCTGCCGGTGGCCCACCACCTGCTGCTCGCGCACGGTCGCGCGGCCATCGCGCTCCGGGAGTCGGTGCGCGGCCGGATCCCGAGCATCGGCTGCGCCAACAACCACGCGCCGATGTGGCCGGCCAGCGACGACGAGGCCGACGTCGGTGCCACCAAGCTGTTCGACGGGCTGTGGAACGGCCTGTTCATGGAGCCGATGCTCCTCGGGCGCTACCCGGAGGACTGCCTGCCGCTGGTCGAGGACGTGATCCAGGACGGCGACCTGACGACCATCCGGCAGCCGCTCGACTTCTACGGCGTCAACTACTACAACCCGATGCGGATCGCGGCCACCGAGGAGGACTCGGAGCTCCCCTTCGAGTTCCGCCCGATCGTCGGCTACCCCGTCACCGACTTCGGCTGGCCCGTCGTACCCGAGGCGCTCCGGGAGTGGCTGGTGATGGCCCGCGCCCGCTTCCGCGCCGCGCTGCCGCCGCTGATGATCACCGAGTCCGGCTGCGCCTACAACGTCGGCCCCGACGAGAACGGCGTGGTCGACGACCAGGCCCGGATCGACTACCTGGAGTCGCACCTCGACGCCGTGGCCAAGGCCATCCACCGCGGCGTCGACGTCCGCGGCTACTACTGCTGGTCGCTGATGGACAACTTCGAGTGGGCCGAGGGCTACACCCAGCGGTTCGGCCTCGTGCACATCGACTACGAGACCCAGGAGCGGACGCCGAAGCGCTCGTTCGACTGGTACCGCCAGTTCATCGCGGCCCAGACCGAGCGCGTCGACTGACCCACTGCGGTGGCCGAGGCGCGATGCCAGGTGAGCTGAGGCCGGGACGCGTCGGGTGCCTTCGCTGCGGAGGCTTCGAGGCTCGTCGCTGGCGCTCCTCGCACCTCAGCCACCGTGGTCAGCACCACCGCGAAGCGACGTTAGGCTGCCCACCATGTCCGAGAGCAGGCGCCGCGTGGTGTTCGTGGTCGGCTCCGGACGCAGCGGTACGTCGACCGTGGCGGGCGCGTTGCAGGCCCTGGGGATGCACGTGCCGCAGCCGGAGGTGCGGGCCGACGAGACCAACCCGAAGGGGTTCGCGGAGTCCAGGTGGGTGGTCGACCTCCACCACGAGCTGCTGCAGCGGTGCCACGTGCAGGTCTCCGACGCGCGGCCGTCGGCGTGGTACGAGACCGGCAAGGCCAGCGCCTCGGGAATCACCCGCGCCCGGCTGACCGAGTGGATGGGGCCGCAGTTCAAGGAGGCGCAGGTCACCGAGCTGGGCGAGGAGCCGGCCGTCGACGAGCTGGTCATCAAGGACCCGCGGCTGGCGTGGTTCCTCGGCCTCTGGAAGTCCGCGGCGCTGCGCTGCGACGCCGAGGCGTCCCACGTCACGATGCTGCGCCACGTCACCGAGGTGGTCGGCAGCAAGAAGCGCTACTACGCGCCCGGCCAGACGGGCAGCGCGTTCAGCGAGGTCCAGCGCACTGCCGCGTGGGTGAACATGATGCTGCACACCGAGCGGGCCACCCGGGACGGCAAGCGGGCGTTCGTCCGGTACGACGACCTGCTGACCGACTGGACGGTGCCGGTGTTCCGGCTCGGCCAGGAGCTCGACCTCGAGGCGGTCAAGGCCGCCAGCGCCAACGACATCCGCAAGGTGCACCAGTTCATCGACCCGGACCTGAAGCGGGTCCAGACGACGTGGGACGACGTCGACGTACCGGCCCGGCTGCGCGAGCTCGCCGAGGAGACCTGGCGCGGGCTCAGCAAGCTGGCCGAGCCCGGCGGCGACACCCCCGACGTGCACGCGCTGCTCGACGAGGTGCGCGAGGCGTACGTCGCGTTCTACGACGAGGCCGAGGCGGTCGCCCAGTCGAGCGTGGTCGCAGCCCGCCGCGAGGGCCGGCAGCAGGCGCTCGACGAGCGGCCGCCGACGCCGGAAGGGTTCGGCGTCCGGGCCAGGCGGAAGATCCGCAGGACGTTGGGCCAGTGAGCGATCCCGACCCGGCCGACTTCCCGATCCACTGGGCCTGGGAGGACGGTCCGCTGACGCCCGGCCTGACCTGCGTCTTCCGGGTCAAGAACGAGGCCCGCAACCTGCCCTGGGTGCTGCCGCCGATGTTCGACGCGGTCCAGCACGTCGTCCTGGTCGACAACGGCTCCGACGACGGCACCGCGGAGGTCGCCCAGCGGGTGGCCGAGGAGCACGGCGCCGCCGACCGGTTCACGCTGGCGCACTACCCATTCCGGGTGGCCAGGGCCGGCGCCGAGCACCTGCACACCCCGCCCGACTCGGTCCACTCGCTCACCTACTTCTACAACTGGTCGTTCTCGCACGTGCGGACGTCGTACTCCATGAAGTGGGACGGCGACATGGTTCTCACCGCCGAGGGGGTCGAGCTGCTCCGCGACCTGTCGTGGCAGCTCGAGGACTCCAACGCCGTGGTCGCGGTCCCGCGGCACCCGATGTCGGTGGAGAGCGAGTCGGTCGCCTGGCTCGACCTCGGCTACCGGTTCCTCGAGCCCTGGGTCTACCCGATGGGCCCGGAGTTCACCTTCGTCAAGGCCTTCGAGTGGGAGGTGCGCGAGTTCCCGTCCACGAGCGAGCGGATCGTCGCGCCGGAGGGCATGTGCGTCGAGCTGAAGTGGCTCGACCAGGACGAGTTCGCGCACTGGAGCGACACCGCGTTCGACCCGGTCCGCACGCCGCGCAAGGCTCGCGAGCTGGAGGTCATGAAGGCGCTCCACGAGGCCCGCGGCCACGAGATCGAGGGGCTGAAGCGGATCGAGGCACCGGCCGGTGTGCACGTCGTCGACTACGTGACCAAGCAGTGGATGCAGCTCGAGCCCCGGCCGCTGACGCTCCGGCTCGAGCTGCAGGAGCAGGGCGGCTGATGGGACCCGGTGAGGCGCTCAACGCCTTCCTCGACGAGTCCCCGCGCTCCCAGGCCGTCATCGGCCCGGACGGCCACGTCGAGCCCGGCAAGTACGACCGGGTGGCGGTCACCGTGCGCGACCGCGGCGAGCTCCGCGCGCTGCGGGTCCGGCCCGGGCGTCCGTACGACGGCCCTGGCCATCTGGCTCGACGAGGGCACGTCGGCGCTCTCCTTCACACCACGGCCCGAGTGGCCGGCCCTGCAGCTGATCCGCTCCCGGGCCGTCGACGACGGTTGGCTGACGGTGCTGCGCTTCGAGTCGCCCGCGCCGGTCAACCGGGTGGTCCTCGAGCTGGGCCGGCAGTCGGTCTGGCCGGACCGGGTCGGCGACCGTGGGCTGGTCACGGACTTCTTCTCCAGCGAGAAGGTGCCGCAGGACGTCGTCCTGGCCGACTGGTACGCAACCTTCGACGAGACCGACGTCGACATCACCGGCCGCGAGCCGCTGGTCCTCACCCAGCGCGAACGGTCGGGGCCGCTCGCGCTCGGCCCCCTGGACGAACGGGTCCTCAACCCGACCGGCTTCGAGACGCGACGCGACCGGCCCGCTGGTCGAGCTCGACGAGCTGGACTGGGGGCGCGGCCCCACCGAGGAGATGGTCCGGCGGCTCCGGCCGGCGCTCGGCGTACGCACCGAGCCGTCGCAGGCGCCGGCCCAGCCCGAGGCGCGCGCGATCGCCGGCCTGGCCATGGCCGGCGTACCGCTGACCGCCTCGGAGGTCGACCCCGAGGTGGCCGCGCTGCTCGGCGAGCGGGTGGTCGCCGCGCTGACGGCGCCCGTCGACCTCACCGACCAGCAGGCGCGTGAGGAGCACAGCGTGGTGCTCCGCCGAGCCGCACTGGCCGAGTTCTCGGTCGCCGCCTGGCGGCGCCGGCTCGGCGAGCTGACCGGCGTCCGGGTGCAGCACCAGCCGTCCCTCTCGGTGGTGATGGCCACCCGGCGGCCCGAGCTGCTCGAGCACGCCATCGGCCAGGTGGCCCGCCAGCGCGGCGTCGAGGAGCTGGAGCTGGTGCTCGCGCCGCACGGCTTCGAGCCCGACGCCGGCCGGGTCCGGCAGCTGGCCGGAGACCTCCCCGTCCAGGTGGTGCCGCAGCCTCGCCGACGTCTTCTTCGGCGACGTCCTCAACGCGGCCGCGGGCGCGGCCGGCGGCGACGTGGTGCTGAAGATGGACGACGACGACTGGTACGCGCCGGACTTCGCGGCCGACCTGCTGCAGGCCCGCGCCTACAGCGGCGCCGAGCTGGTGGGTATGCCCGACGACGTCTACTACCTCGAGCCGCTCGACCTGACCGTGCGGCTGGGCGCGGCCAGCGAGGTCTACCGCGGCTTCGTGGCCGGCGGCACGATGCTGGTCGAGCGCGGCCTGCTGCACGAGGTCGGTGGGTTCCGGCGCGTACGCCGGCACGTGGACGCCCAGCTCATCCATGCGGTCCGCGTGGCCGGCGGCGAGATCTACCGCGTCGCACGGGCTGGGCTACATGCTGCGCCGCACCGACTCCGGCCACACCTGGCAGGCCGACCTCGACGACCTGCGCGACCGGGCCGTGCAGGTCACGCCGGGGTTCAGCCCCGGACGGCTGATGGAGCTGTGAGCGGCGCCCGGCGGGACAGTCCGTGACGAAGTCGCTGCCCGAACACCGTTCTCCACAACCGGAACGTCACGGAGCAGCGGCCGCCGGATGAAGGGCTTAAGTCAACCATTCCAGTGGGAAATGGTTCGGACACGTCATGTCCGGGGTCGCCCAAGCGCTCTACGATCACGGCCATGCGCCTGCGTTCCGGTCTCGCCGTTCTCCCGCTCGTCCTGGTCCCGCTCGTGGCCTGCGCGCCACAGGACGACAGCGGCAGCGCCGCCGACGACACCTCGAGCGCCCCGCCGGCGACTGGGAGCGCCGGTGCGACCGCGTCGGCATCCGCCGCCGACGCCTGCGCGACCGACCAGCTCAACCTCAAGACCCCCGGTCAGCTGACGATCGGCACCGACTCACCGGCGTACGACCCGTGGTTCCAGGACAACGACCCGAGCAACGGCAAGGGCTTCGAGTCCGCAGTCGCCTACGCCGTGGCCGGCCAGCTCGGCTTCACCAACGACCAGGTGAAGTGGGTCAAGGTCCCGTTCAACACGTCGTACAAGCCCGGCGACAAGGACTTCGACTTCGACATCAACCAGATCTCGATCACACCGGCGCGGGCCGAGGTCGTCGACTTCTCCGACGGCTACTACGCCGCGGCGCAGGCGGTGGTCGCCCTGAAGGACAGCGACATCGCGCAGGCCGCGAGCCTGGCCGACCTGGCCAAGTACAAGCTCGGTGCCCAGACCGGCACCACGTCGCTGACCGCGGTCCGGGAAACGATCAAGCCGGACTCGGACCCGGCGGTCTTCGAGGACACCAACGCCGCCAAGCAGGCGCTGCTCAACGGCCAGATCGACGGCATCGTCGTCGACCTGCCGACCGCCTTCTACATCACCGCCGCCGAGATCAAGAACAGCGTGATCGTCGGGCAGTTCCAGCCGGTCAGCGGTGAGCAGGAGGAGTTCGGGATGCTCTTCCAGAAGGGCAACCCGCTGGTCGCGTGCGTCAACGAGGCACTGGCCGCCCTGACGTCGAACGGCACCCTCGACCAGCTCGAGCAGCAGTGGCTCTCCAGCGAGGTCGACGTCCCCGTCCTCCAGTGAGCGACTGGACGCCGAGCGCCCACGAGCTCGAGCGCCGCGAGCTGCGCCGGCGGCAGCAGCTGCGGACCACCCTGATAGCCACGGTCGTCACCGCGGTCGTGTTCGGGGCCGTCCTCGTCGCCATCCTGGCGTCGCCCGGCTGGCCGAGCGTGCACGAGCTGTTCTTCAACAGCCACCACGCGCACGACTCCTTCCACGCGATCCTCAAGGGCTTCTGGATCAACGTGAAGCTGTTCCTGCTGTGCGAGCCGTGCATCCTCGTGCTGGGGCTGGCGGTCGCCCTCGCCCGCAACGCCCGCACGCCCTGGCTGACCCCGCTGCGCATCCTCGCGGTCGTCTACACCGACGTCCTCCGGGGGATCCCGACCATTCTCCTGGTGGTCCTGTTCGCGTTCGGGTTCCCGGCCCTGAAGCTGCAGGGCATCCCGAACAGCCTCCTGTTCTGGGCGGGCGTGGCCCTGGTGGTCTCCTACGGCGCCTACGTCGCGGAGGTGTTCCGCTCGGGCATCGACTCGATCCACCCCTCGCAGCTGAACAGCGCCTCGGCCCTCGGGCTGAGCCGGGCGCAGGCGATGCGGTTCGTCGTCGTCCCGCAGGCGGTACGCCGCGTCGTACCGCCCCTCCTCAACGACTTCGTCTCGCTGCAGAAGGACACCGCGCTGGTCTCGTCGGTCGGTCTCTTCGACGCCCTGTTCAGCGCCCGCGACTACGGGAACTTCAACTTCAACTACACGCCCCTCGTCGTGGTCGCCGGCTTCTTCGTGGTCTGCACGGTGCCGCTGGCCAGGCTGTGCGACTGGCTGCAGCGGCGCTGGATGGAGCGCGAGCGGGCAGGCGCCCTGTGACCGGCCCTGTGACCGGCCCTGGGATCGACCCGGTGACCGGCCCTGTCCCTGTCCTCGAGGTCAGCGACCTCCGCAAGGCGTACGGCGACAAGGTGGTCCTCGCCGACATCGACCTGACCGTCAACCGGCACGACGTGATCTGCCTGATCGGCTCGTCCGGGTCCGGCAAGTCGACGCTGCTGCGCTGCCTCAACCTCCTCGAGCAGATCGACGACGGCGTGATCCGCTTCGACGGCGTCGAGATCTCCGACCCGCGCGTCGACCCGCGCGAGGTGCGCAGGCGGATCGGCATGGTCTTCCAGGCCTTCAACCTCTTCCCGCACCTCACGGTGCTCGACAACTGCGTGCTGGCGCCCGTCCGGGTGCACGGCGTACCCCGACCCGAGGCGGTGGCCCGGGCCACCGAGCTCCTGTCGCGGTTCGGCCTCAGCGACCAGGTCGCCAAGCACCCCGACCGGCTCTCCGGCGGCCAGCAGCAGCGCGTCGCGCTGGTCCGCGCCCTGTGCACCCAGCCCGAGCTGCTGCTCCTCGACGAGATCACCGCAGCCCTCGACCCGGAGCTGGTCGGCGACGTGCTCACGATCGTCCGCGACCTGGCCGAGGCGGGTACGACGATGGTGCTGGCCACGCACGAGATGAGCTTCGCCAGGGAGGTGGCCACCAGCGTCTGCTTCCTCGACGACGGCCGGATCCTCGAGCAGGGCCCGCCCGCCCAGCTGCTGGTCGCCCCCGAGCAGGAGCGCACCCGGCAGTTCCTGCGCCGCGTCCTTCCCCCGTCCGGTTGAGCCAGCCAGCCTCCGGCACGACGTACATTCGACGCGTGCGCCCTCGTCCGGCACTCCTTCTCGGAGCCCTGCTCGCCCCTGCCCTCCCGCTGCTCGGTGCCGCGCCCGCCCACGCCGCGGTAGGCACCATCTGCGTCGGCACCGTGCCCTCCGGCACGGTCTGCAACGACAACCAGCGCCGACGATCCCTGCGGCGATCGCCGTCGCCACCAGCGGCGACACCATCCGCCCCGCGCCCGGGCTCTACACGGACGGTCCCTACGTGCTGCCCAGCGGGGTCAGCCTCAGGGGCTTCGGCGCCGGTACCGGCGCGTCCGCGACCCGGCTCGGCCTGACCGCGAACGGGCAGACCGGCGTCACCGTCAGCGGCGGCGGCACCGTCGCCGACGTCCGGGTCGAGCTCGGCACCTTCACCGGCGCCACCGGCATCACCGCTACGAACGCGACCGTGGACAACGTGGTGGTCTTCGGGCCCGGGTCCGTCAATGCGATCGGGCTGCAGGCGGAGGGCTCACAGGTGCACGACGCCACCGTCAACGTCACCGGCGGCGCCGGCAACACCGGGATCCGCAGCCTCGGCGCGAACCTGCTCTACTCCGACAGCACCTGGAGCGGCGGGGCCGTCGGCTACCGCCTGGTCTCGGGAACCGACGCCATCTCCCGGGTCACTGTCCAGCTCGCACAGACGGCGATCTCGGTCGAGGGCGGCACGCTCAAGATCGACGACTCCGTCCTCGACCTCGGCCCCACCGGAGCGACCGGACTGCGGTCGCAGGGCGCAACCACTGGCAATCACCTGACCGTCGTCGGCGGGGGGGCTGGCTCGCAAGGAGTCATGTCGGAGGGCACGGTCGCACTCACCAACTCGATCATTCGTGGCCCGGCCACCTCGCTGGTCGCCGCGGGCGGCACCCTGACCGCAAGCACGTCCAACTACGAGACGACGCAGGGCACCGTGACCGGCGGCGGCAACCTGGTCGGCGCCGAGCCAGGCTTCGTCGACGCCGCCGCGGGCAACTACGACCTCCGCGCGGGTTCGGCGGTGGTCGACCAGGGCGTTCTCAGCATGGCCTCCACGGACCGCGCCGGCCGCACCCGCTCGTTCGACGGCGACGGCGACGGGACGGCCAAGCCCGACATGGGCGCTTACGAGCTGCATGACATCACCGCGCCGTCCACCACCATCACCGCCGGCCCGAGCGGCCCGACCAACGACAACACCCCGGTCTTCACCTTCCGCAGCGGTCCGGACGCCACCTTCGAGTGCCAGCTCGACGGCACGGTCTTCCCGAACTGCAAGAGCCCCGTCACCACCACGCCACTCCCGGACGGGCCGCACACCTTCACGGTCCGGGCCCGCGACGAGGTCTTCAACGTCGAGGCGAACCCGCCGAAGCGCACCTTCACGGTGGACACCAAGGCGCCGGACACGACGCTCACCAAGAAGACGCCCAAGCGGTTCTACAAGCCTCGGGTGAAGTTCAAGTTCGTCTCCTCCGAGCCCGGCACGAAGTTCCAGTGCATGCTCGACAACCTGCCGTGGCGCAGCTGCAAGTCGCCGTTGCGCTACTCGGTGAAGGTCGGGAAGCACCGGCTGCTGGTGCGGGCGGTCGACGCGGCCGGCAACCAGGACGGCTCACCCGCGCGCTACAAGTTCAAGCGGGTGCCACGGCCGAAGCACCATCATCACCACCACCACCGGTGAGCCCCGCCGCCATCCGCCGGACGATCTCGGCCAGCCGGTCCGGAGAGGTGGCGATGTTGAGCCGCACGTGCCCACTGAGCCCGGGCCAGTAGATCTGCCCCGGGGAGACGCGCACGCCGGCCCGCAGGACGACCTCGGCGGGGTCGTCGTGGCCGTACGCGCGAAGGTCCAGCCAGGCCAGGTACGTCGCCTCGAGCGGCCGCATCCTGGCCTCGGGGAGGTGCTCCTCGAGGAGCCGCCCGAGCAGGGTGCGCTGCTGGTCGAGCCGCTCGACCAGCGCGGCCAGCCACTCGTCGCCCTCGTTGTACGCCGCCACCGAGGCGACCACCCCGAGGGAGCCCCAGGAGTCGTTCTGGGCCATCGGGATGCCGACCAGCCTGTCGCGGGTCGCGTCGTCGCCGGTCACGATCTGCGCGCACTTGAGGCCAGGGATGTTGAACGCCTTCGACGCCGCCACGACGGCCACCGCGTGGTCCGCCGTCCCCTCCAGCGACAGGTAGGACACGTGCTCCGCGCCAGGCAGGACGAGCGGCCCGTGGATCTCGTCGCTGACCACTCGCGCACCGTGCTCGAGCACCACGTCGCGGATCCCCTCCAGCTCCGCACGGGTGTGCACGTGGCCGGCCGGGTTGTGCGGCTGGGTGAGCAGCAGCGTCCGGGCCCCGCTCGCGAACAGCCGGCCCAACGCGTCGAGGTCGACCGCGTAGCGGTCGGCGTCCGGTTCCACCGGGAGGTCCCACTGCTCGCAGCCGGTGATCTGACCCAGACCGTGCTGCGGGTCGTAGGCCGGCAGCGGCAGCACCATCGGCGCCCGCTCGCTGAGCACGTCGAGCGCGATCCGCACGCCCACGGTCACGTCCGCGGTCGGTAGCACCCGGTCCGGCGGCACGTCGGCCTCGAAATGACGGAGCGCGAAGCCGGCGTAGGCCTCGCCCAGCTTGCCGCCGGACCGGACGTACGCCGGGTACCCGACCTCGCCCCGCTCAACCGCATCACGCAGCGCCGCCGTCACCGGCTCTGCGATCGCGTAGTCCATCTCGGCCACCCAGGCCGGCAGCACGCCGGGCTCGGTCTCGCCCCACTTGAGCACGAGGGCGGCGCGGGCCTCGTCGTCGGTCAGGTCGCGGATCAGGCTCACGACGTCAGGCTACGAGCCGTTCCGGGGGTCAGCTCACCAGCCCGTGCCCGTGGGCGAAGACGACGATCTGCACCCGGTCGCGCAGGGTGAGCTTGCGCAGGATCGCGCCCACGTGGGTCTTGACGGTCGACTCGCTGGCGAAGACGAGTCCGGCGATCTCGGCGTTGGACAGGCCGCGCGCCACCGCGTCGAAGACCTCGCGCTCCTTGTCCGTGAGCGCGAGGTACGCGGCGGGCGGTGGTGTCGCCTCGCGGAACTGGTGGTCCAGCAACAGGGAGAGGTCCGTGGGAGCGAGCACCGCGTTGCCAGAGTGCACGGTGCGGATGGCGTCGCGGAGCATCGCCGGCGTCGTGTCCTTGAGCAGGAAGCCGCTCGCTCCGTGCCGGATGGCGGTGGCGGCCCGGTCGTCGAGGTTGAACGTCGTGAGCACCACCACCCGCACCGGCCGGGTCCGCCGTGCCACCCGGTCCGGAGCGAAGATCTGGCGGGTCGCCTCGACGCCGTCCATCTCCGGCATCCGGAGGTCCATGAGCACCACATCGGGCTCGAGCTCGTCGACCAGCCGGATCGCCTCGAAGCCGTCGCCCGCCACGCCGACCACGGACATGCCGTCCTGGGCGTCGACGATCACCTTCACGCCGGAGCGGAACAGCTCCTGGTCGTCGACCAGGAGCACGCGGATCCCGGAGTCGGAGGTCATCGGCCGCTCACCGGCACCCACGCGGTGGCGCTGAAGGTCGGCTCGCCGTTCTCGTCCCGGCGGCGTACGTCGAGCCGGCCGCCCACCGAGTCCAGGCGCCGGCGCATCCCCTCGAGCCCCTGGCCCGGGGGACCGGAGGCCCAGAGCGGCTGGGTCTCGTCCGCGCTGCCCTGTGGGTGTTCCTCGACGTTGCGGACCTCGATGCGCAGGTCGCGGTCCCACGAGCCCTCCGGCCAGTGCCGCTCGACGTACACCGGCCGGTCGCGGCGGCCGTGCTTGATGGCGTTGGTGAGCATCTCCTGCACCACCCGGTGCGCGGCCACGTCGAGCTCCGGCGGTAGCGGCTGCGGCGTGCCGACCTCGGTCGCCACCACCTCGTGACCACCGGCCCGGACCCCCTCGACCAGCTGCTCGAACGCGCCGGTGCGGGCGGGCGTCGGCAGCCCCGGCCGGGACAGCACCTGGCGCACGTCCTGGAGGGAGGCCCGCGCCGAGCTCGCGATCGTGGCCATCGTCTTCTTCAGGGCGGCCGGGTCGTCGTCCGGGAGGTACTGACCGGACTCGGCCTGGGCCAGGATCACCGCCAGCGAGTGGCCGACGACGTCGTGGACGTCGCGGGCCAGCTGCCCCTGCTCCTCCTGGAGGCGGGCGATCTCGCGGGCCTGCTCGGTCTCGTGCTGGGCCCGGGCGGCATCGGCCTCGGCCCGCTCGGTCTGCACCTCGGACCGGCGGGCCCGGGCGGTGGCTCGGAGCACCAGGCCGGCCAGCCACGGGACCGCGAGGATCAGCAGCCCCAGGATGGTCGCGCCGACCAGCAGGGTGTCGCTGAACCGGTAGGCGCTGTCCCGGATCTCCCGGAACAGCGCGAGCCCGCGGAACACACCCGGTGAGTCCTGCCCGGCCACGACGTAGCCGACCGCGGCCGCGGCGGGGATCGACAGCCCGCTCAGCACCACCGTGACCGCCCGGCCCCAGCGCGCGCAGCCGAAGGCCACGATCGCCACCGCGAACTCGACGGCGATCACCGGAGTGCCGGACAGCAGCTGCAGCGTGCAGGTGACCCAGACCAGGACCAGGGAGGCGAAGGGCTCCCGGCGGCTGAGCAGACAGGCGATCGAGAAGCCGACCACCACCGGCAGGTACGCCGCGCGGTCCTGTCCGGGCAGGAGGAAGAGCGACCAGACCTCGACCAGCCCCACGACGAGGACGCCGAGGCCGACGAGGAGGTCGGGCGTCCACTCCCGCAGCCGCTCGTTCATGCGCGAAACCTACGACGGACCGCCATGCCCGCGCCGGTCACGCCGCGAGGGCGTCGCGCACCAGCAGGTCCAGCAGCTCGGCGTACGAGACCCCGGCGGCGGCGAACATCTTCGGCACCTGCGACTGCTCGGTGAAGCCCGGCATCGTGTTCACCTCGTTGAGCACCGGGCCGGCGTCGGTGAGGAAGAAGTCGACCCGGGCGACTCCCGCGCAGCCGAGGCCGTCGTAGACCACCACCGCGGCGTGCTCGAGCTCCTTGCGCTCGGCGTCGTCGATGGGTGCGGGGACGCGGAAGTCGGCGGAGCCGTCGTACTTCGTCCCGGTGTCGAAGATGCCGTCGACGACGACCTCGAGGGCCGGAGCGACGAGCCGGCGTCCGTCCGGGCGGCCGAGCACGGCGAGGTCGACCTCGCGGCCGGCCACGACGTCCTCGACCAGCACCCGGTCGTCCAGCGCGAACGCCGCCGCGAGGGCCGTCGGCAGGGCGTCGGCGTCCCGGACCAGGGTGACGCCGTGGCTGGAGCCGGCCGACACCGGCTTCACGACCACCGGATGGGCGAAGGCGTACGCCGATGCGGTGGCCGGAGTCAGCAGCACGTCAGGGGCCACTGCGACACCGAGGCCGCGCGCGACCAGCTTCGTGGCCCACTTGTCCATGGCCAGGGCGCCCGCACCCACGCCGGAGCCCACGTAGGTCACCCCGGCCAGGTCGCACAGCGCGGCCACTGTGCCGTCCTCGCCGTGCGGCCCGTGCAGCACCGGGATCGCCACCGCGCAGGTCCGCAGCACGTGCACGGCACCGGCCAGCCCGATCGGCCGCTGCTCGCGGTCGCGCCACACGCCGTCCGGGTCGATGGTCAAGCGGACCGCTTCGTAGGCCTCCTCGTCGAGCGCGCCGGCGACCGCCGCGGCCGACGCCAGGGACACCTCGTGCTCGCTGTTCCGGCCGCCCCCGATCACGGCCACCCGGATCCTCGTCACCGGACCCGTGGTCCGAGGCCGGTGACGATCTCGTGCTCGATCGTGCCCGCCCAGGCCGCCCACTCGGCCGTGGTGGGCTCGCCGTCGTGGCCGGGCCCGAACACGGTCACCAGGTCACCGACGTCCGCCCCCTCCGGGCCCAGGTCGACGACCGCCATGTCCATGGAGATCCGGCCGACCAGGGGCCGGCGCCGGCCGCGGACCTGCACCTCGGCGCGGCCGGAGGCGGAGCGGGGGAGGCCGTCGGCGTACCCGAGCGGCAGCAGCCCGAGCTCGGTCGCCTCGGGCGCGACCCACGTGTGGCCGTACCCGACGGGCGTCCCGGCGTGCACCCGGCGCACGGTGACCAGCGGCACGGTGAGGGCCAGCGCGGGCCGCAGCTCGGTCGTGCCGGACGGGTCGATCCCGACCAGGCCGGCGCCGGCCCGGCACATCGTGTGGTGGCTGAGCGGGTCGGTGAGGGTGGCCGCGGTCGCGGCCAGGTGCCGGTGCCGGGGCCGCAGCCCCGCGGCCCGCGCGGTCTCGACCCCCCAGGCGAACCGGGCCCGGCCGACCGCGTTGGCCGGGTCCCCGGGCACGTCGGCACAGGCGAGGTGGCCCATCACACCGACCACCCGCACCAGCCCCTGGCGCTCCGCCCGGCGCGCGGCCCGGCACAGCCCGGCCCACTCGGACGGAGCGGCGCCGTCGCGCGCCAGGCCGGTGTCGAGGTGCAGGTGAACGCCGGCGCCCGGCGCGGTGCGGGCGACGGCCTCGAGGTGCTCGCGACCGGGGACCGCCAGCTCGACGTCGCAGGTCACCGCCGCCGCGAAGTCCGCGTCCACCGGGTTGAGCCAGCTGAGGACCGGGGCCGAGACGCCTTCGGCCCGGAGCGCGAGCGCCTCGGCCACGCCCGTCACGCCGAGCCGGGCGGCGCCGTGCGCCAGGGCGACCCGGGCGACGGCGGCGGCACCGTGTCCGAAGCCGTCGGCCTTCACCACCGCCATCAGCTCGCCGGTCGCGCGCCGGGCGAGGAGCTCGACGTTCGCGGCGACGGCGGCCAGGTCCACCTCGAGGCGTGGGCCGGGGCGGTGGCGCCGAGGCAGGCTCGCACTGAGGTGCGAGCGCAGCGAGCCTCGAAGGGCCAGCACGGTCATGCCGCGACTCCCTGGGCGCCGGTGACCGGGCCGTAGAGCGCCGCGTCGACGCCGCTGAGCAGCGCCCAGTAGCGGTCGCCGTACGACCAGTGCCACCACTCCGTCGGGTAGTTGACGAAGCCCGAGTGCCGCAGGACGTAGGAGAGCAGCCGTCGGTGCGACCGCGCGAACCTGCTGATGTCCGTGGCGGCGAAGTAGCACGCTCCGCCGGATGCCTCCGGGGTGGCGTCGATCGCGGTGCCGAGGTCGACCTCCTCGCCGTGCGCGTCGACCAGGGTCAGGTCGACGGCCGCGCCGGCGACGTGCGGAGCGACCCCGACCGGAGCCACGAACCTGGACACCAGCTGATCGAGGTCGCCGGGCGAGACGCCGGGCCGGGAAGCGCAGACCTCGGCCGAGTAGCGCGCGATGATCGCCTCCTGGGCGGCGGCCGAGCGGTGGCCCTCGACCACCCGCAGCTGCAGGCCGCCGGACAGGAGGGTCTGGGCGGCGGCCAGCCGGACCGCCACGCTCCGGCGCACGAGCGCACCCGCCGGGCCGAACGACTCGGGCAGCGGCACCAGCGGCTCCCCGCACTCCCGGACCGGGACGGCGGCGACCCGCGGGTCGGAGAGAAGGATCGTCATGTCATCACCGTCGAGGTCGCACCGGTCCCGGCGCCTCCACCTGAGGTGCCGGAGGTCTGTCCTCGAGGACGAGCCTCTGCCCGCGAGAGCGACGCCGCCGTCCCGGCGTCGACCGGAGAGTGGGCGCATGATCGAGCTGACCCTGGCCGGGATCGCCGCGGCGACCGGCGGCGTCGTGCACGGGCCGCCCGACCTCGTCGTGAGCGGTGCGGCGTACCTCGACAGCCGCAAGCCCGTGCCGGGCGGGCTGTTCGTGGCGCTGGCGGGCGAGCGCACCGACGGCCACTCGTACGCCGCCGGCGCGCACGCGGTGCTCGGCTCGCGGCCGACCGCGGCGCCGACCGTCGTGGTGCGCGACCCCGTGGTCGGGCTCGGCCGGCTGGGCCGGCGCATCGTCGACGAGGTGCGTCCGACCGTGCTCGCGCTCACCGGGTCGCACGGGAAGACCGGGACCAAGGAGCTGCTGGCCGCTCTCCTGCCCGGCGCGGTGGCCACCGCCGGGAACCTCAACAACGAGCTCGGGGTGCCACTCACCTGCTTGCGGCTGACCGAGGCCGACGACCAGCTGGTGCTGGAGATGGGCGCTCGGGGGGTCGGCCACCTCGCCTGGCTCTGTGAGATCGCCCCGCCGACCGTGGCCGCCGTGCTCGGGGTCGGGTCGGCGCACGTGGGTGAGTTCGGGTCGCCGGGGCTGGTGGCGGCCGCCAAGGGGGAGCTCGTCGAGGCGCTCCCCGTCGACGGCGTGGCCGTCCTGAACGCCGACGACGCGCGTGTTGCAGCGATGGCGTCGCGCACCTGTGCGCGGGTGGTCACCTTCGGGAGCACCGGCGACGTGTCGTGGCGCGGCCTGCGCCTGGACCGCCTGGGACGCGCTTCCTTCGAGCTGACCTGGGCCGACCGCTCGGCTGCGGTGTCGCTACGCGTGCTCGGAGCGCACCAGGCCGGCAACGCGGCGGCCGCAGCGGCGATGGCGCTCTCCGTGGGGGAGCCATTGGGCCCGGTGGCGGAACGTCTCTCCTCCGTGCCACCGGCGCCGCACCGGATGGAGCCGCGGCACCGCGACGACGGGCTGCTGGTGCTCGACGACACCTACAACGCCAGCCCGGACACGGTCCGCGCCGCGCTCCGCACCCTGGTCGAGATCGGGCGGCACCGCACCGGTCGTCCGATCGCCGTGCTCGGGGACATGCGGGAGCTCGGGGCCTGGACCGACGCCGCGCACCGAGCTGTCCGGCAGTGCGCTCACCGGCTGGGGGTGGAGGTGGTGCCGGCGGGCGACTCCGTCGCCGCAGCGGTGGCCTGGCTGGACCGGCACGCCCGGCCCGACGACGTGGTGCTGGTCAAGGGGTCGCGGGCCGCCGGTCTCGAGCGGGTGGTGGAGGAGGTGATGAACTGAGGCCCGTGGACTCTTCGTGGCGCGAGGCGATCACGGCCACCCGGCACTGCCTGACCGGCTGCGCGATCGGTGAGGTGCTGGGCATGGTGATCGCGACCGCGGCCGGCTGGGGCAACCTGGCCAGCGTCGCCATCTCGATCGTGCTCGCCTTCTTCTTCGGCTACCTGCTCACCTTCACCGGAGTACGCCGGGCGGGGCTGTCGGTCCCTGACGCGGTGCGCACCGCGCTGGCGGCCGACACCGTCTCGATCCTGGTGATGGAGATCGTGGACAACGGCACGCTGCTGATCTGGCCGGCCGCGATGGCCGCCGGGCTGACGGACTGGCTGTTCTGGGCGTCGCTGGCGGTGTCGCTGGCGATCGCGTTCGTGGTCACCGTCCCGGTCAACCGCGCGATGATCGCCCGCGGCCTGGGCCACGCCAAGGCCCACGCCGCGCACGGGCACGCGCACGCGCACGACGCGGGCTCGGTCGCAGGACATGCCGAACACCACGAGCACTGAGCGGCTCGTGGTCTGAGCGCGTGTGCGTCAGTCCTTGTCCGACGACGAGGGCGGGGCGGCCCCCGGTCTCGCGGACTGCTCCTGAACTGGCCGTGACGGCCTGAACCCCCCAAGAATCACAACCACGAAACTACCCGATCGCCCGATGCGGAACCTCCCCAAACGGGGTGATTCGCGATCTTTCGGACACGCCCGGGCCGCCTCGCACCGGTCTGCCATGCTCCCCAGGATGAGCAACCCCCCACGAGACTCTGCGCAGGATGCGCTGCGCGCGGAGAACGCACAGTCCCGCGGGGAACCCCGGAACCACATCCAGCTCGGCGGCGGCACCGGCCCGCTGCGCGGGGTCAAGGTCGTCGAGATCGCCGGGATCGGGCCCGGACCCCACGCCTGCATGATCCTGGCCGACCTCGGCGCCGACGTGATCCGCGTGGAGCGACCCGGCGGGCAGCTGCTCTCGGGCGGCGAAACCATGCTGCTCAACCGCGGCCGGCCCAGCGTGGCCCTCGATCTCAAGCAGCCCGAGGCCGCGGCCGTCGTGCTGGAGCTGGTCGGCGGCGCGGACGTGCTGGTCGAGGGGATGAGGCCGGGAGTGGCCGAGCGGCTCGGCATCGGGCCCGACCAGTGCCACGCGGTCAACCCGCGCCTGGTCTACGGCCGGATGACCGGCTGGGGCCAGGATGGTCCGCTGGCCCGGTCGGCCGGCCACGACATCAACTACATCTCGGTGGCCGGCGCGCTGTTCGGGATGGGCCAGACGCCGGACCGGCCGCAGTTCCCGGCCAACCTGGTGGGGGACTTCGGGGGCGGGTCGACGTACCTCGTCATCGGCCTCCTGGCCGCGCTGCTCGAGGCGCGGGTCTCGGGGCAGGGTCAGGTCGTGGACGCGGCGATCGTCGACGGCACCGCCCACCTCAACGCGATGACCTCGGCCTTCCTGGCCAGCGGGGGCTACCAGGAGAGCCGCGGGGCGAACCTGCTCGACGGCGGCGTGCCCTACTACGACGTCTACGAGACCTCGGACGGCCGGCACGTGTCGGTGGGTGCCCTGGAGCCGCAGTTCTACGCGGCGCTGGTCACGACCCTCGGCCTGGAGGGCACCGCGCCGGGCCAGGGGGAGGTGGACCGGTACGACGAGCTGCGCGGGCTGCTCACCGAGACGTTCCGGCAGCGCACCCAGGCCGAGTGGGTCGAGCTGTTCGAGGGCACCGACGCGTGCGTGGCGGGGGTCATCCCGGTGAGCGAGGCCGCCGGGCATCCGCACCTCGAGGCGCGCCGGACCTTCGTCGAGCACGAGGGGCTGGTGCAGCCGCAGCCGGCGCCACGGTTCTCCCGCACCGTTGCCTCGCTCGGGCTGCCCCCGTCGCCGGTCGCGGGCGCGCACACCCGCGAGGCGCTGACCGCGTGGGGCATCGAGGACGTCGACGGGCTGGTCGAGCGCGGCGTCGCCGTCCAGGGATGATTCGGTTGCGATGAGACCCTTCCTGTTCCTCGGGATCCGCGCACAGGACGCCGCCGCGGACGACGAGTACGCCGCCGTGCTGCGCTGTGCCGGGCTCGACGAGCGCGACGTGCGCCGGGTCCGCCTCGAGCGGGACGAGCTCGGACCGGTGGACCTGGACGAGTGGTCGGGGATCGTGCTCGGCGGCGGACCGTGGAACGTGAGCGACCCCGACTCGCTCAAGGACGACGCGCAGCGCCGCGGCGAGGCCCGGCTGCGGGAGCTGGCCCTGCAGGCGGTCGAGGCCGACTCTCCCTTCCTGGGCGCCTGTTACGGCATCGGCACCCTCGGCACCCTGGCCGGCGGTGTCGTCGACCGGCGGTACTCCGAACCGATCGGGCCGATGACGATCGAGCTGACCGACGACGGACGGGCCGACCAGCTGTTCGGCGTACTGTCCGCCAGCTTCACCGCCCTGCTCGGCCACAAGGAGGCGGTGTCCCGGCTACCGGACGGTGCGGTCCTGCTGGCCTCGTCGGCCACCTGCCCGGTGCAGGCGTTCCGGCTGGGGCGCAACGTCTACGCGACGCAGTTCCACCCGGAGCTCGACCTGGGCGGGATCATCACGCGCACCGAGGTCTACCGCCACTTCGGCTACTTCGAGCCGCACGAGGCGGACGAGGTGGTGGACCGCTCACGCGGCGCCCCGGTCGTCGAGCCGCCGCGGGTCCTGGCCCGGTTCGTGGAGCTCTACGCGCAGTGAGTGTGATCTCCGACGCTACCCAGTGCCTTGACACCATGTCACGGATAGTTTGGCGGCCGTGACCACCACCCCCGAGCACGTCGACGTCCTCATCGTGGGAGCCGGGCTGTCCGGCATCGGCGCGGCCTGCCAGCTCCGCGAGCACCTCCCGACCAGGAGCGTGGCGATCCTGGAGGCGCGCGAGGCCAGTGGCGGCACGTGGGACCTGTTCAGCTACCCCGGCGTCCGCTCCGACTCGGACATGTTCACCTTCGGCTACAGCTGGCGGCCCTGGCCCGGCGATCGTGCCCTGGCCGACGGGCCGGCGATCCTCGGCTACCTGCGTACGGTCGCAGAGGAGTACGGCGTGGACGAGCTGATCCGCTACCGGCACCAGGTCAGGGGCGCGAGCTGGGACTCGACGACGGAGCGCTGGACCGTCGAGATCGACCGCGCGGGCGAGCCGGTCACGATGACCGCGAGCCTCCTCTGGGGCTGCTCCGGCTACTACGACTACGACCAGCCCTACGCGCCGGAGCTCCCCGGTGTCGAGACGTTCGAGGGCCGGCTCGTGCACCCGCAGCACTGGCCGGACGACCTCGACTACGCGGGCAAGAACGTCGTGGTGATCGGCAGCGGTGCGACCGCGGTGACGCTGGTGCCGGCCATGGCCGGGACGGCCGGCCACGTGACGATGCTGCAGCGCTCACCGTCGTACATCCTGAGCCGGCCCGGCCGCGACCGGCTGGCCACCCTGCTCGACCGGCTGCCGACGAAGGTGTCGTACCCCGTGGTGCGCTGGGCGAACATCCTGGTGACCGTCGGGACCTACCAGGCAGCCCGGCGCTGGCCGGAGAAGGTCAAGGGGATCGTCCGCAAGGGTGTCGAGGCGCAGCTGCCCGACGACGTGGACGTCGACGTGCACTTCAACCCGCGCTACGACCCCTGGGACCAGCGGCTGTGCTTCGTGCCGGACGGCGACCTGTTCCGGGCGCTCCGCGAGGGGCGGGCCTCCGTCGTCACCGACACCATCGAGACGTTCACGCCGACCGGCATCCGGCTCGCCTCGGGCCGCGAGCTCGACGCTGACGTGATCGTGACCGCGACCGGGCTGCAGCTGCTGCCGTTCGGCGGGATGGACCTGGTCGTCGACGGCGAGCCCGTCGACTACTCGCGGACCATGGCCTACAAGGCGCTGATGCTCAGCGGCGTGCCGAACTTCGTCTACACGGTCGGCTACACCAACGCTTCCTGGACGCTGAAGGCCGACCTGGTGTCGACCTACGTCGTCCGGCTGCTGCGGCACATGGACCGGATCGGGGCGCGGTCGGTGGTGCCGGTCCGGCAGCCGCAGGTCGGCGAGGTCCCGTTCATGGACTTCCAGTCCGGCTACGTGCTCCGGTCGCTGGACCGCCTGCCCAAGCAGGGCGACCGGTCGCCGTGGCGGCTGAAGCAGAACTACCTGACCGACCTGCGCACCATCAAGCACGTCGACATCGACGACGGGGTGCTCGCCTTCGGCGGCGTACGCGCGCTGGAGGGTGACTCCGCTCTCACCTCCGTTTGACCGAGCCCGTCATGGGAGACCGGACAGGCACACCAACAACGGAGGTGCACGATGGGCTTCGACGACAAGGTCGAGAACAAGGGCGAAGATGTCAAGGGCCGCGCCAAGGAAGCAGCGGGAGCGGTGACGGGCGACGACGAGCTGAAGAACGAGGGTCGCGCCGACCAGAGCAAGTCCTCGGTGAAGCAGGCGGGCGAGAACGTCAAGGACGCCGCCGACGACGTCAAGGACGCGTTCAAGAAGTAACCGACGTCACCGGCCCGCGATTGCGGGCTCTGCGGGCCGCTCTGCCACACTGGCAGCAGCGGCCCGTTCCTGTCTTGCCCCGGGCCAGCCCCCGCTGGTCATCAGCGGCCGGGCCACCGCAGACTCAAATCCTCTGGTGAGACACCACCATCGAGAGTGATCTCCCTTGTCTTCCGTACGCTCCTTCGCCGATCTCGGCGTGCCCACCTCCCTCGCCGCCGTCCTCGAGGCGCGCGGCATCACCGCCCCCACCCCGATCCAGGCCGCCACGCTGCCCGACTCGCTGGCCGGCCGCGACGTGCTCGGCCGCGGCCGCACCGGCTCCGGCAAGACCTACGCGTTCCTGCTGCCGCTGGTGGCCCGGCTCGCCGAGTCCGGCCGGCCGCGCCGCCCCGGACGTCCTCGCGCGCTGATCCTGGCGCCGACCCGTGAGCTGGTCGGCCAGATCGACCAGGCCCTCGCACCCACTCGCCGCCGCCGCGGGGCTGACCACCCGGACCGTGTTCGGCGGCGTCGGCCAGCACCCGCAGGTCCAGGGGCTCCGCCGGGGCGTCGACATCGTCCTGGCCTGCCCGGGCCGGCTCGAGGACCTCATCGGCCAGGGCCACTGTGACCTCGGCGCCGTCGAGGTCACCGTGCTCGACGAGGCCGACCACATGGCCGACCTCGGCTTCCTGCCTTCCGTGCGCCGGCTGCTCGCGGCCACCCCGCAGCAGGGCCAGCGGCTGCTGTTCTCCGCCACCCTCGACAAGGGCGTCAACGTCCTGGTCAAGCAGTTCCTCCACCAGCCGGTCACCCACGAGGCCGACTCGGTGCAGTCGCCGATCGTCGCCATGGACCACCACGTGCTGCACGTGGCGCGCGAGCACCGGGTTCCGGTGCTCGTCGACCTGGCCAGCGCACCGGGACGGACCGTGGTCTTCACCCGGACCAAGCACGGCGCCAAGGCCCTGGCGCGCCAGCTCAACCGCAGCGGCGTACCGACCGTCGAGCTGCACGGCAACCTGAGCCAGGGCGCCCGCACCCGCAACATGGACGCGTTCCACGCCGGCCGGGCCACGACCCTGGTCGCCACCGACATCGCGGCCCGCGGGATCCACGTCGACGACGTGGCTCTCGTCGTGCACGCCGACCCGCCGGCCGAGCACAAGGCCTACCTGCACCGGTCGGGACGTACGGCGCGGGCCGGCGCCTCGGGAACCGTCGTCACCCTGATGACCTCGGAGCAGGTGCGCGACGTCCGCGACCTCACCCGGGCGGCCGGCATCAAGCCCACCATCACCCGTCTCGACGGCCCCCGCCACCCGGTGCTCATCACGCTCGCCCCCGGCGAGCGCGTGCTCGTCGCCGGCGGTCTCGGCGTCACCGCCGACGAGCCGGCACCCAGGTCCGGCGGCGGTCGCAACCGCGGCCGCTCGGGCTCGGGCCAGGGCTCCGGTCAGCGCTCGGGTCAGCGGTCGGGCCAGCGCTCGGGCCAGCGGTCGGGCCAGCGCTCGGGTCAGCGCTCGGGCCAGGAGCCTTCGGGCCAGCGCCCCTCGGGCGGAGGCTCGGGCGGTGGCAACCGGTCTCGTGGGCGGCGTGGGCAGGCCCAGCCCTCCGGTCGCGGCCACAGCGCCGCGTCGTTCAGCTCCAGCCGGGGGCCCCGCTCTTCGTAGGATCGTGGCGATGAGCCAGCTGCAGGCGTGGGTGCGCCGGGCACTGTGGGACGTGGTGCCGCGCGACCACCGGCAGGACCCGCGCGACCTGCGCCGCCGCCAGCTGGTCACGCTCGGGTTCGTCGTCCTCGGCGGCGTCGTGCTCGGCTTCTCGCTGCGGCTGGAGCCGGGCAGCCACTGGTTCTACCCGGCCACCCTGGCGCTGGCCGCGGTCTGGGCCGTCGGCGCCTTCGCGTCCGGACCGCTGCACCTCGGGCGGATCTCGTTGCGGCAAGGCACCGCGCGGCCGGTGGTCACACCGATCGTGCTCGGCCTGGCCCTGGCCGGGGTCTTCGTCGTCGGCGCCTTCCTGGTGCGGACGATGGACGTCCTCAGCGGCCTCGAGGGCCAGGTCGTCAAGGTCACCGACTACGCCGACCAGGGCTCGCTGCCGCTGCTGGTGGTGATCACGGCGGTCAACGGCGTGGCTGAGGAGCTGTTCTTCCGCGGTGCGGCGTACGCCGCCATCCCGCGCCACCCCGTCCTCTGGACGACCGTCGCCTACGCCGTCGCCACCGCCGCCACCGGAAACGTGATGCTGGCCTTCGCCGCCGTACTCCTCGGTGTCGTCGTCGGGCTCGAGCGCCGGGCCAGCGGCGGCGTCCTCGCCCCGATCCTCACCCACTGCACCTGGTCCCTGACCATGCTGGTCGCGCTGCCCCTGGTGTTCTCCTAGGTCCGCCGCCGTTGGGGTAGTCACGGACATTCTTGTCGCGGGCAAACGTTTGCCACCGAGCCGAACGTCCGTGACTATCCCGACGGTGGTGTCAGGACTGGTGCTCCTCCGCGACCGCCCGCTCGACGGCCTCGCGGTAGGTGAGCGGCTCGCCAGGCACGATGTCCTGGATGGCGTAGTCGGTCTGCAGCACCTCGGTGCTCATCGAGTCGATGAGGTTGCCGGCGGTGGTCGCGTCGACGTTGGTGACCAGGCCGATCCAGTACGACGACAGCCGCGGGGTGAGCACCGGCACCGTCACGATCGGGACCCGGCGGCCGTTGATGACGTCGGCGGCCTGCTGGAGCATCTCGACGTAGGTGAGCCGGTCGGCGCCGCCGATCTCGTAGACCTCGCCGTAGGTCTTCTCCACCCCGATCACGCCGGCCAGGTAGCGGATCACGTCGTCGACGGCGATCGGCTGGGTCCGGGTGTCGGCCCAGCGGGGGACCACCATCGCGGGCAGGTTCTTCACCAGCTGGCGGGTCATCTCCCACGAGATGCCGCCGGCGCCGACCACGATCGCGGCGCGGAGCACGGTGACCGGTACGCCGGAGGTGCCGAGGAGCCGCTCGACCTCTCGGCGCGACCGCAGGTGCGGCGACAGGTCGTCGCGGTCCTTCCCGAGGCCGCCCACGTAGACGATCTGGTGCACGCCGCTGGCTGCGGCGGCCAGGCCGAACCCCTTGGCCGCCTCTGCGTCCTTGCGCTCGAAGTCGTTGTCGTCGAGCGAGTGCACGAGGTAGACCGCAGCGTCGACGCCTTCCATCGGCGCGGCCAGCGTGCCCGCGTCGAAGACGTCGCCGAAGACCGGCTCGCCCGGCCCGGCGTAGTCGTCCGGGCGCCGCGTCATCGCCTTGACCGTGTGCCCGTCGGCGACGAGAGCGCGCGTCAGCCGGCGGCCGATGAAACCGGTCGCTCCGGTCACCAGCACAGTCAGCTTCTCGTCGCTCATCGCGCCGATCCTAGGGACATGGGTTGCTGGTACCCGTCGCCGGTCGCCCCAGTTACAGCTGCGTTGAAGCCGCGGAAGTCACCGGCTGCGCCGGGCGATCTCCTCGCGCTTGGTCTCGTCCATGCCGGCTTCGTACGCCGACACGAGCGCGGCGATCGAGAGCGGCTTGATCTTCTCCACGACCTGGCGGACCGTCTCCGGCGAGGCGCCCTGGTCGCGGTAGACGGGCCAGACCAGGGTGCGGAACACGTCGTACAGCTCCTTGGCGACCTCGCGCCCGTGCCGGGCGTAGAGGTCGGCCGCCGCCAGCGCCGCCTCGACCGGGAAGCCGAGGTCGAGCAGGCCGAGGCCGACCGAGAGCTGCGAGACGGCCACCTGGTACTGCCCGCGCTTGAGCGGGAAGACCACGCCCAGCGCGGCCAGGGTCCGCAGGTCGTCCTCGGACAGGTCGCGGCCGGCGCGGGTCGACAGCTCGCCGCGGGACATCTCGATCGGCCGCTCGACGTCCCAGGGGGCCAGCATGGTGCGGGCCAGCGCGAGGTCCTCGGGCGTGGCGTCGTCCGGGATCCCGGCGACGTACTTCTCGATCGCGGACAGCGTGAAGCCATGGCTCTGCAGCTCCTGCACCAGCTCCAGCCGGCCGACGTGGTCGCGCGAGTAGTAGCCCGAGCGGCCCTTGCGGATCGGCGGCGGCACCAGCCCGCGGGAGGTGTAGAAGCGCACGTTGCGGACGCTCATGCCGACGCGCCCGCAGAGCTCGTCGAGCGTCAGCAGCTGCTCGTCGTCCACCACACCTCCGTACGCCGGGTGAGAGTCAGGCCACACCACCTGTCCCTGTTGACCGTGACACCAATGGTGTCACAATCGCTACATGCCATCCGTGTCCGGGCAAGAAGCCTTCGTCTACGACCACCTCCGCACCCCGCGTGGCAAGGGCAAGGCCGCCGGGTCGCTGCACGAGGTGAAGCCGGTCGACCTCGTGGTCGGCCTGATCGACGAGCTGCGGGAGCGGAACCCCGGCCTCGACACCACGCGCATCGACGACGTCGTCCTCGGCGTGGTCTCGCCGGTCGGCGACCAGGGTGGTGACATCGCCAAGACCGCCGCACTGGCGGCCGGGCTGCCGGAGACCACGGCCGGCGTACAGCTCAACCGGTTCTGCGCCTCGGGGCTCGAGGCGGTCAACCAGGCCGCGTCACGCGTCCGCGGCGGCTTCGAGGAGCTGATCCTCGCCGGCGGCGTCGAGTCGATGAGCCGGGTGGCCATGGGCTCCGACGGCGGCGCCTGGGCGTCCGACCCGGCCACCGCGCTCACGACCGGCTTCGTGCCGCAGGGCATCGGCGCCGACCTGATCGCCACCCTCGAGGGCTGGAGCCGCGAGGACGTCGACGCGTTCGCCGCCGAGTCCAACCACCGCGCGGCCAAGGCGTGGGCCAACGGCTACTTCGAGAAGTCGGTCGTCCCGGTCAGGGACCTGAACGGCGTCGTCGTCCTCGACCACGACGAGCTGATCCGGCCCGACACCACGGTCGAGGGGCTGGCCGGGCTCAGGCCGAGCTTCGCCCAGATCGGCGCTGACGCCGGCTTCGACGACGTCGCGCTCGAGAAGTACCACTGGGTCGAGAAGATCAACCACGTGCACCACGCCGGCAACTCCTCCGGCATCGTCGACGGCTCGGCCCTCGTGCTGATCGGCAGCGAGCAGGTCGGCACCGACCTCGGCCTCACTGCACGGGCCCGGATCATCTCCGCCGCCGTCTCCGGCGCCGACCCGACGATCATGCTCACCGGTCCGGCCCCGGCCGCCCGGAAGGCGCTGGCGGTGGCCGGCCTCGAGACCAAGGACATCGACCTCTTCGAGATCAACGAGGCGTTCGCCGCGGTCGCGATGCGGTTCATGCGCGACATGGACATCACGCCCGAGATCACCAACGTCAACGGCGGCGCGATCGCGATGGGCCACCCGCTCGGCGCCACCGGCGCGATGATCCTCGGCACCCTCGTCGACGAGCTCGAGCGGCGCGACCTGCGCCGCGGCCTGGCCACGCTCTGCGTCGGCGGCGGCATGGGCATCGCCACCATCGTCGAGCTCGTCTGACGCATTGCGTCCCTGGACCGGCTTGCGAGGTTTCGAGGCTCGTCGCTAGCGCTCCTCGCACCTCAACCACCGAGAACGAAGGACTTCAACGTGAGCACCACCCAGACCGAGCAGACAGCAGTCCGGTACGACAAGGACGCTGACGGCATCGTCACGCTGACCCTCGACGACCCGACGGCCAGTGCCAACACCATGAACGAGCTCTACATCGAGTCGATGGCCGCGGCCGTGGACCGGCTGTACGCCGAGGCGGAGTCCGTCACCGGCGTCGTGGTCACCAGTGCGAAGAAGACCTTCTTCGCCGGCGGCAACCTCAACGAGATGGTCAAGGCGACCCCCGCGGACGCCCAGTCGGTCTTCGAGCTGTCCGAGCGGGTCAAGGCCGGGCTGCGGCGGCTCGAGACCTACCCCAAGCCGGTGGTGGCCGCCGTCAACGGCGCCGCACTCGGCGGGGGCCTGGAGATCGCGCTGGCCTGCAACCACCGGATCGCCGTCGACGGCGGCTACGACCTCGGGCTGCCCGAGGCGAGCCTCGGGCTGCTGCCCGGTGGCGGCGGCGTCACCCGGATCGTCCGGATGCTCGGCATCCAGAGCGGGCTGATGGACGTGCTGCTCCAGGGCACCCGCTTCAAGCCGGCCGCCGCCCGGGAGAAGGGGCTGGTCGACGAGGTCGTGGCCACCCAGGACGAGCTGGTCCCGGCCGCGAAGGCCTGGATCAAGGCCAACCCCGACGCCGTGCAGAACCCGTGGGACGCGCCCGGCTACAAGATGCCCGGCGGCTCGCCGAAGTCACCGGCGCTGGCCGGCTTCCTGCCGGCGTTCCCCGCGCTGCTGCGCAAGCAGCTCAAGGGTGCGGACTACCCGGCGCAGAAGGCGATCCTCTCGGCCGCGGTCGAGGGCGCCCAGGTCGACTTCGACACGGCGAGCCGGATCGAGTCGCGCTACCTGACCCACCTGATCGTCAACCAGGGCTCGAAGAACATGATCCAGGCGTTCTTCTTCGACCTGCAGGCGATCAACGCCGGCAAGCTCCGCCCTCAGGGCATCGAGCCGTGGCAGGCGACCAGGGTCGGTGTCCTCGGCGCCGGGATGATGGGCGCCGGCATCGCCTACGTGTGCGCCCGGGCCGGCATGGAGGTGGTCCTCAAGGACGTCGCCGTCGAGAACGCCGAGAAGGGCAGGAGCTACTCCGAGAAGCTGCTCGACAAGGCGATCTCGCGCGGTCGCTCCACCGAGGAGAAGAAGGCCGAGCTGCTCGGCCGGATCAAGGCCACCGCGGACCCGGCCGACCTGGCGGGCTGCGACCTGGTGATCGAGGCCGTCTTCGAGGACCCGGAGCTCAAGGAGAAGGTGTTCGCCGAGATCCTGCCGCACGTCAACCCGGACGCGCTCCTCTGCTCCAACACCTCGACGCTGCCGATCACCGAGCTCGCGACCGGCGTGGACCGGCCCCAGGACTTCATCGGCCTCCACTTCTTCTCGCCGGTGGACAAGATGCCGCTGGTCGAGATCATCAAGGGCGCCGAGACCTCCGACGAGGCGCTGGCGAAGGCCTACGACGTCGTCCAGCAGATCAAGAAGACGCCGATCGTGGTCAACGACAGCCGCGGCTTCTACACCTCGCGCGTCATCGGCTTCATGGTCAACGAGGGCATGGCGATGCTCGCCGAGGGCGTGCACCCCTACTCGATCGAGCGCGCGACGACCCAGGCCGGCTACCCGGCGCCGGTGCTGCAGCTCTCCGACGAGCTCAACCTCGAGCTGATGGCCAAGATCGCCAAGGCGACCAAGGAGGCCGCCGAGCGCGAGGGCAAGGAGTACGGCCACCCGGGCACCGCGGTCGTCGACAAGATGCTCGAGGCCGGCCGGGCGGGCCGGCTGCGCGGTGCCGGCTTCTACGACTACGACGAGAACGGCAACCGCGGCTCGATCTGGCCGGGGCTGGCCGAGCTGTTCCCGGTGGCCGAGAAGCAGCTGCCGCTGCGCGACATCAAGGACCGGATGTTGTTCGCGGAGGCGCTCGAGACCGCCAAGTGCTTCGAGGAGGGCGTCATCGAGTCCTCCGCCGCGGCGAACATCGGCTCGATCATGGGCATCGGCTTCCCGCCGATGACCGGTGGCGCGGCCCAGTTCATGGCCGGCTACCAGGACCCGGGGAACCCCGACGGCCCGATCGGGCTGGCGGCGTTCCTCGAGCGTGCCGACGAGCTCGCCGCGGCGTACGGCCCTCGCTTCGAGGCCACCCCGTGGCTGCGCGACCTGGCCGCGACGGGCGGCTCCCTCCCGGCCTGACCCACCCACGACCAGACGCTGACCCGCCCGTACTGAACGGGCGGGTCACCCTCGACACAGCGCAGCTCAGGCGGACTCGAACCAGGGGTGCCGCAGGTCGTGGAACGTCGCACCGGACATCGCCCACTCGAGCTCGCGGCGTACGTCCTCCGGTGGTTCCGCGCCCTCGGCCTTGCGCGCGCTGTCCTCGTCGGTGAACGCGACGGTCTCGGTGTAGCTCCCGTCCGGCTCGAGGGCCAGGGTCGCGCCGAGGATCTCCGGGCGCATCTCGTGCAGCGCCTCCTGGTGGCCGCTCAGGAAGGTCCGAAGCCGCGCCGGATCGTCGACCTGCCCCTGGATGACCTGGACGAAACCGGCGTCGTCCGACCCGCCGTCGAACAGCAGCGTCACGTCGTCGCTGTCGTGGAACTCGACCGGGCCGTCGAACACCGCTCCCATCCGCTCCGCCCACTCGCCCTGCTCCGGCCGCTCCGAGTTGGCCATCGCCTTCGCGCGGTCCTCGAAGCGGACCACGCCGACGAACAGGCCGTCGTCGGTGAACCCGTAGGTGCCGCCGAGCCAGCCGTCCGCGCCGCCGGACAGCTTCTCCTGCCACTCGTCGCCCAGCGCGCGCATCTCGTCCTGCCGGCTGCACCTGCCCTGGATGATCTGGATGAACACAGTGGGGCCTCCTCTGCTGGTTGCAGGCGGCCGCCTCCCCGAGGGGGTGGTCGTCAGTGTCCTGTCCGGACGCTACGACTCAAGCACGCCCGGGTCCATAGCGAGGTCGGGCGGTGAGCGGTGGTCCTCCTTTCGGTCAGAGTTGGCCCGCTGGTGCGGGCCAAGTTGGCGATTCCCCCGCGCGTGGGCGCGAGCGCGGGGAGGATTCAGGAGTGATCAGCCGTGCCCCCGTCGTCGACGTACGGAGCCTGCACGTGCGGTTCGGTGAGGTCGAGGCGGTGGCCGGGGTCCACCTGGAGGCGTACGCCGGCCACGCGACCGCGCTGCTCGGTCGCAACGGCGCCGGCAAGTCGACCACGATGCGCGTCCTGGCCGGAGTCGTACCGCCCACCGCGGGCAGCGCGACCGTGGCCGGCTTCGACGTGCGCACCCACCCGCTCGACGTGAAGCGAGCGGTCGGCTACTGCCCCGACGTCGGCGGCCTCGTGCCGCGAGCGACGCCGTGGGAGCACCTCCAGCTCTCGGCCCGGCTGCGCCGGCTCCAGAACTGGGAGGAACGGGCCCGGGACCTGCTCGAGCGGTTCGAGCTCGGCGACGTCGCGCACCGGGTGACGACCGGCTTCTCGCACGGCATGGGCCGCCGCCTGTCAGTGTGCCTGGCCGCGCTGCACGAGCCCGAGGTGCTGCTGCTCGACGAGCCGTTCGACGGGGTCGACCCGATCGGGGTCGACGCCACCTTCGACGTGATCAGCGACGCCCGCTCGCGCGGCGCGTGCGTGCTGGTCTCCACCCACCTGCGGGAGCTGGCCGTCGAGGCCTGCTCCTCGGTCCTCGTCCTGCGCGGTGGGGCCCAGGTCGCCACGGCGACCTCGGTCGAGATGGCCGGCGAGGAGGGGGCGCGTGCCTACCGCAGCCTCCTCGACTGAGGTACGTCGCGCGGTCCGCGACGTCGCGCACCTCGTGGCGTTCCGCGCCAGGACGGTACGCCGCCCGCGCGCCTTCGCCGTCGCTGCTGCGGTCTTCGTGGGGCTGACCACAGCGGCGGCCGGAGTGCCGACGTTCGTGGACGGGGCCGGCAGCTACCGCGGCTACGCACTGGACACCATCACGATCCTGCCCTCGGCGATGGCCGGCTTCTTGCTGCTCGCCATCGCCTCCGCCGTCGCGTCGGGCGGTGGCCGCGAGCTGCTGGACCGCGAGCACGCGGTCGTGCACCCGGTCAGCCCGACCACGGACCACCTCGGTGCGCTGCTGCTCGCGCCGCTCAACATCGCCTGGCTGCTGCAGGCCTGGATCCTGCTCGGCGCCACGTCGTACGGCGTCCAGCGGCCCTTCCTGCCGTTCGCCCTGCTGGGCATCCTGCTGTGGATCGGGTTGGCCACCGTCGTCGGCCAGGTCGTCGCCTGGACCGTCGAGGCGGTCCGGCGCCGCGACCACGGCATCGCACTGGTGCGCAGCATGGCCGTCGTGCTGTTCGGCGTCGCGGTCGTGCTCCAGCTCAGCGGTCGGCTCGGGACCCTGCTCGACAAGTTCCCGACCACCCGCCTGGCCGCCGGCCTGGTCAACGGCTTCTCCGGACGCTGGGTGCTCTGCATCGCCATCGAGGTGGCCCTCGTGCTCGTCGCGATCGCGCTCGGCGCGGTGCCCGCGCACCTGGCCGCCCACCGGACCGCGCGCGACGAGCTGCGGGTGGAGAGCGGCTCCTACCCCGCCCGCGGGCTGCCCCGCTCGGCGCTGGCCGGCTTGGTCCGCACCGACCGCGGCTCGGTCTGGCGCGCCGTACCGATGCGTCGCGGCCTGACCGTCCTGGCCGTCGGGCCCGGCGTCGTCGCGCTGGCCGGCAACCTCGACTGGGCGCAGATGACGATCCTGCCCGGCCTGGTCGCCTCCGGTGGTGCGCTGCTGTTCGGCGTCAACGCCTGGTGCCTCGACGCCCGCGGCGGGCTGTGGCGCGAGAGCCTGCCGGTCGGCCCCGGGACGGTGTTCGCGGCCCGGGCCTGGGTGCTCACCGAGTTCCTGCTCGTCGCGTCGTTCACCACCATGGTGCTGGCCGGCCTGCGGGCCGGGCTGCCGGACGCGGCCGAGCTCACCGCGCTGCTGTGCACCTGGGTGGTCGTGGTGCTCCAGGTGGTCTCGTCGGCCATGCGCTGGTCGTCGCGGCGGCCGTTCGCGGTCGACCTGCGCTCGGCCCGCGCCACCCCTGCCCCGCCGCTGGTGATGGTCGGCTACTCGACCAAGCTGGCCGTGACGACCACGCTGACCAGCCTGGTCTTCTCCGGGCTGGCCCGGGTGCCGCACCCCGAGATCTCGGTGCTGGTCGCGTCGCCGTTCCTGGTCTGGTCGATGATCCGGCTCCTGCACGCGCGGGACGCCTGGACCGATCCGGTCCAGCGCGCCAAGGTGGTCACCACCGTCGCCGGATGAGAGTCGAGTACGGGGAGAGACGATGAGGCCATGGGTGTCCTGATGCTGGTCCGCCACGGACAGGCGTCGTTCGGCACGGCCGACTACGACGTGCTGTCGTCGCGGGGCGTGCGCCAGAGCCGGAAGGTGGCCGAGACGCTGGCCGGGTACGGCGTCTCACCGACCACGCTCATCCACGGCGGCATGCGGCGCCAGCTGGAGACCGCCGAGCAGATGCTGGTGGGGGCTTCCGCATGGTCGCTCGAGCCCCAGACCGACGACCGCTGGCGCGAGCTCGACCACCTCGCGGTGATGAGTGCCTACCCCACGCTGACCGACCAGGACCGCACGCAGCTCGCCACCGGTGGCATGGACCTGCGCGCCTTCTTCGAGCTCTACAGCAAGGCCACCGCTCGCTGGGCCTCCGGCGCCTACGACGACGACTACCCAGAGTCGTTCGCCGCCTTCATCGGCCGGGTCCGCGACGCGATCGGCCACGCGGCCCGCAAGGCGGGCGAGCGGCGTACCGCCGTCGTCGTCACCTCCGGCGGCCCGATCGCCGCGGCCTGCGCGATGCTCACCGAGGTCGGCGAGGAGCCCCGCCGGCTCTCCGCCGCCTGGGCCCGCTTCAACGCGGTCATGGTCAACGCCTCCGTGACCCGGGTCGTCGTCGGGTCCACCGGCGCCCGCCTGCTCACCTTCAACGAGCACGCGGCGCTCGACCGGGAGCTCGTCACCTATCGCTAGGCCTCGGGCCGGGCGTCGAGAGCCTGGGAGACCATGGTGACGATCGCGCGCGCGTCTCGTGCGTCCTGGTCGAGGTCGGGGTTGTACACGCCGACGCTCCAGCCGCGGCAGCCCGGCTCCCGCACCGCAGTCGTGACGGCATCCGTCAGCTGCGGCCAGGTCAGTCCGCCCACCAGGGCCGGCTCACCCGGTGCGCCGCACGACCCGAACGCCGACGTCGACAGGACGTCCAGGTCCACGTGGAGCCACCAGTACGCCGTCGTGGCCGACAGATGCGCCGCCGCCAGCGCCACCTGACCCGCCGGATCCGCGGCCACCTCGTCGGCTGAGCGGAACCAGACCCCGTCGCGGATGCTCGGCACTCCGAGCTCGTCCCGAAGAGCTGCGTCGCGAGGGCCGAGCATCGCGAGCTGCGGCGCTGCCAGGGTCCCGCACGCGGGACGGAGTGGCGACGGCAGCAGGTCCTGACCGGTCAGGCCCAGCAGGATGGCGATCTCCATGTTGGCGGCCTCGCCGGTGATGGACAGCTCCATGGGCGTGGCGTCCTCGTGCCCGTCCAGGAACAGCAGACCCGCAACGCCGGTGACGTCGACGAGGGCAGGGACCGCGCCCAGAAGCGTTGAGCAGTCGCCGCCGTAGACGAGCGGGAGGTTCTCGCGGGACAGCACCGCGGCGACCTCGTGGTTGATCTGGGTCACGGTGGCGATGAGTGCATCCGCGTTGAGCAGACCGTCGCCGTCCGAACGCACGGGGCTGGGTGCCGGGACCTCGAGCTCCACGAGCCCACCGACGCGCGAGCCGACAGCCTCCACCAGCCCGGCGGCGCGGAGCGCAGCCGGTGCGTTCGCCTGGCCACCGTCGCGGCCCATGCCGTCGAACGGCACACCGATGAGCTCGACCTCCATCCGTGTCCTCCCGTCCGCGAGCGGTCAACCAGGCCGCGCGCCGTTCCGTCATGGTTGGACGAACGCGGCTCGACCGAGCCACTGGTCGAGACGGTAGACGTGCTCGACCACGTCCTGCCGACACCGTCGCCGTGCGAGGTCTCGGAGCCGATCCGGGCGAACCCCGCGCGGGCGAGCACCTCTGGCGCCGGCGTTGTGTCCCTCGACGCGCGAACAGCGGCCTCGCCGGCGGATCCGCGACAGGGTCGGAATGAGGAACGAGGGACTGGGGTACTGCTCGTCGCGAGTGGGGGAGGGATTGATGGACACGTCAGCCATCGTGATCGTGTTGGTCGTCATCGTGGTCGTCGCGGGACTCGCGGTGGCCGCCGTCGCATATCAGCGAAGACGGTCGGCCAGGTTGCAGGAGACGTTCGGCTCCGAGTACGACCGCACCGTGCGGGACGCCGACGATCGCCGGACTGCAGAGAAGGACCTTCTGGAGCGGGAGAAGCGGCGCTCTCGATTCGACATCACCCCGCTCGACGATGGGGAGGCCGCCCGCTACCGCGAGGAGTGGATGGGAATCCAGAGCCGATTCGTCGACGAACCCGCCGAGGCCGTTCAGCAGGCGGACAGCCTTGTTGTCCAGATGATGCGTGACAGCGGCTATCCGGTCGACGACTTCGACCACCGTGTGGACGACATCTCCGTCGACCATCCCGATGTGGCTCAGCACTACCGGGAGGCCCATGCGGTGGCGGTCGCTCAGCTCGACGGCACCGCTGACACCGAACAGCTCCGCCAGGCCGTCACGTCCTACCGGGAGCTCGTCGACGCGCTCTTGCGTGACAGCGGCTCGCGAGACGCAACCCCGTCCTGAAGATCGACGACCACGAGGGAACAGAGATGACTACACAAGACAGCTACTCATCAGCGGACGGGCCGGACGGTTCGGTGGCCGGACGGTCGGCGTCGGCGAGCACGCCGCCGCCTGCGACCGGAGAGGTCGCGACCGAAGCGCCTGCACCGAGCGAGGTCGTTCCTGCTTCCGGCGAGGGCGCGGAGACCGCCGCTGCTGGCGGACAGCTGGTCTCAGCTGAGGCCGCCATGGACTTCAAGACTCGGTGGGAGGCCATCCAGCAGGGGTTCGTCGACGACCCACGCAGCGCTGTCAGCGACGCGGACTCCCTCGTCAGCGACGTGCTGCAGAAGCTGTCGAGCGGCTTCGAGCAGCAGCATGGTCAGCTCGAAGCGCAATGGAGTGACGGTGAGCCCGACACCGAGGAGCTGCGCTCAGCCTTCCAGCGATACCGGGACTTCTTCGACCGTCTTCTGACCATCTGAGCTCGGCACATTCGGTTCTTGCGGCGCCGGGCAGGTCTGCATCGACGGCCGCTCAAGCGTGTCCGCGGTGGCGACGCTACGGGACGAGCACCAGCCGTACGCCCCCGGTCTGGCCGGAGGCCTGGCGCTGCCAGGCCTCGGTCGCGTTCTCGAGCGGCACCATCTCGTGTGCGACCTTGAGCTCACCGGCGGCGGCGTGCTGCGCGATCGCAGTCATGGCCGACGCCTTCTGCTCGCGGCTCAGTGCGTTGTTGGTGTAGCCCAGCACCTGCAGGGACCGGCCCCGAATGGTCGAGGAGTCGAGCGGTGCGTGCTCGGCGGCCGAGCCGCCCAGGTTGACCAGCCGGCCGCCGGGCCGGAGACACCTCGCCGCGGCCGCGGCCGGTACGCCGTACAGCGGGTCGAGCACCAGGTCCACCTGGCCGTCCGCGGACGAACCCAGCCGCGCCGCCAGCTCGGCCACGTCGTCGGTGTCGAGCGCCACCACGCTGTCCGCGCCTGCGGCCAGAGCGCGCTGCTGGCCGGCGTGCGAGCGGGCCGCGCCCACCACCCGCTCGGCGCCGTACAGCCGAGCGAGCTGGAGCGCTGCCTGTCCGACCACGCCGCCGGCGCCGAGGACCAACACGGTCTCACCGGTGGCGAGCTCGCCCCGCCAGGTCAGCGCCATGTAGGCCGCGATGGCCGACAGCCCCAGCGCCGCCACCTCGGTCGGCGAGACCCCCTGGGGCAGCGGCACCAGGTCGGCCGAGGGGACCGCCGCCTGCTCGGCCATCGACCCGTCGCCGGGAGCCATCCCGGCCGAGGTCGGGAACCACACCGCCTGCCCGTCCACGGTGCCGACGCCCTGCACGCCGGGGACGTACGGCGTCCGGGGCACCCCGAAGTAGGACGTGCCGGAGGCGCAGAGCAGGTCGAGCGGCACGATCGGGGCGGCGGTCACGTCCACCAGTACGGCGCCGGCCGCCAGCGCGGGCGGCTCGCGGTCCACCACCGCCGGCGGCTGGCCGGGGGTCTGCAGCTCGACCGCCCGCATCACTGCACCCTCACTTCGGCTGCAGGACGAAGTGGTACGTCGCGGACGCCCACGGCACGTCGCTGCGGCCGCCGTCCGGCGTCGGTCCTGGCTCGTGGTGCTCGTAGCCGACGACCAGCTCCTGCTTGGTGCCGAAGACGACGTCGCTGTCGAGGTACTTCCCGCCCGCCTCGAACAGGTGGGTGATCAACGGCTCGTAGCCGGGCACGTTGAGCAGGAAGTGCACGTGGGCAGGGCGGAAGTAGCTGATGTCGGTCTGCCGGATCAGCTCGCCGACCGGACCGTCCATCGGGATCGCGTACCCCTTGGGGGCGATGGTGCGGACGCAGTAGGTGCCGTCCTCGCGGGTGGTGTACTTCGCGCGCAGCCGGGCCTCCTCGACCTCCAGCTGCCCCTCGTACGCGCCCTCCTCGTCGGCCTGCCAGACGTCGAGGACCGCGCCACCCACCGGCGTACCGTCCAGGCCCCGCACCGTCCCGGTGACGAACAGCGGGGTCCCCGGCAGCCCCTCGGACATGTCGTCGCCGTACTCCAGCTCCGGCGAGCCCTCGATGTGGAACGGTCCGAGCACCGTGGCCGGGGTCGCCCCCGGGTCGAAGCGGTGGTTCATCTGCACCACGAGCATCGACAGGCCGAGCACGTCGGAGGCGAGGATGAACTCCTCGCGCTTCTCGTCGCTGATCTGCCCGGTTCTCTTCAGCCACTGGATCGCGGCCATCCACTCGTCCTCGGTGAGCCGGACCTCGCGGGCGAAGTCGTGGACGTGCTGGACCAGCGCCGTCAGGAGCTCGCGGGTGCGTGCGTCGTGCGCGGTGCCCCAGCGCTGCTTCGCGAGCTCGGTGATGTTGTCCTCGGTGACCAGCTGCATCGGGTCGTGCCTCCGTCAGGTTGTGCGTGTTTGTGTCGTCTGGGGTTCGGGGTCGGGGTCGACGGGACGGTTGTTCAGGTCGACCGACAGGAAGATGTCGTTGGCCACCGGGTGCCGCAGCTCCTCGGCCAGCTGGCCGATCAGTCCGGCGGTCCGGGCCAGCAGCGCGAAGCCGCGCAGCAGCTCCAGCGGCAGGTCGAGGTCGGCCAGCGCCGCGCCGCAGACGCCGGCGCCGTTCAGCGGCAGCGTCTTCCCGAGCACCTCCGGGTGCACCCGGCCGATCGCCTCGAACAGCGCGAGGTGCGGCCCGAACCGGCCTTCCTCGCGAGCGATCTCGAACAGCCGCGGCGTGCGCGGGTCGCCGTCCTTGTGCACGTGGTGGCCGAGGCCGGGCACGAAGGCGCCGGCCTCGCGCCGGCGGAGTACGACGTCCAGGGCGACGGCATCCCAGCCCGGTCCGCTGTCCGGGAGCTCGTCGAGGGAGGCGATCACGTCGTGCAGGAACCGGCCGCAGTCCTCGGTGACCCCGAGGAACCGGGAGCCGCCGCCGAGCAGCCCCGCGGCCAGCGCGCCCTGCACGGAGTCGGGCGCGGACAGCCAGGTCAGCCGGGTCACGATCGCGGTCGGCGTGAAGCCGTGGTCGGCCAGCGCCGCGAGCACCGCCTCGAAGACCCGCACCTCGCCGGGATCGGGCCGCCGCTGGGTGGCCAGCCAGAAGGCCAGCTCGCCGAAGCCGACGGTCCCCATCACGTCGCGGGCCAGGTCCTGCCCGAGCAGGGTGATGGTCTCGCGGCTGGAGGCGCCCAGAGCGGTCGGGTAGTCCGTCACTGCGTCTTCTCCGACGCAGACGTGAGCCAGGCCCGGAGCTCGTCGCCGTGCTCGTCGAGCTCCGGTGGCGGGAGCGTGTAGTCGACCGGCGTGCTGGAGAACCGGATCGGGTGCCGCGTCGTGGGCAGCGCGCGGTCGCCCTCGCCCACCTCGACCACCGGCTCGAGCCCGAACCGCTCGGCGGCGGCGAACCCGTCGTCGATGGTGTTGATCGGCCCGCAGGGCACGCCCGCCGCCAGCAGGAGGTCGAACCACTCGTCGGCCTTCCGCTTGGTCAGCTGCTCCTCGAGCAGCGGCCCGAGCTGGTCGCGGTTGCGGGTCCGGTCGCGGTTGGTCCGGAACCGCTCGTCCTCGGCCACCTCGGGGATGCCCAGCGCCGCGCACAGCCGCTGGAACTGCCGGTCGTTGGCCGCGATCACGATCAGGTCGTTGTCGGCGGTCGCGAACGGCTCGTAGGGGAACACGCTCGGGTGCGCGTTTCCCATGCGGTAGGGCACCACGCCCCCGGCCACCCAGGCCGAGCTGTGGTTGACCAGTCCGGTCAGCGCCGAGGAGAGCAGGTTGACCTCGACGTGCTGGCCCGCGCCGGTGAGGTCGCGGTGGCGCAGGGCGGCGAGGATGCCGATGACCGCGTGGTTGCCGGCCATCACGTCGAAGACCGAGATGCCGGCCCGGTAGCCGGGACCGTCGGGCGACCCGGTCAGGCTGATCAGCCCGGAGATGCCCTGGACGAGCAGGTCGTAGCCGGGCACCTCCGCGCCCTCGGCCGAGCCGAAGCCGCTGATCGAGGCGTAGACGACGCCCGGGTTGTCACGGCGTACGGACTCGAAGTCGAGGCCGAACTTGGCCATGCCGCCGGGCCGGAGGTTCTCGATGAGCACGTCGGCGCGGCGGCCGAGCTCGCGAGCCAGGGCCAGGTCGGCGTCGTCGCGCAGGTCGAGCACCAGGGAGCGCTTGCCGCGGTTGACGCCGAGGTAGTACGTCGAGACGCCGTCGCGCTCCGGCGGCGTCCACGACCGGGTCTCGTCCCCGGACGGCGGGCCCTCCACCTTGACGACCTCGGCGCCCATGTCGGCCAGCAGCATCGTGGCGTAGGGGCCGGCCAGCACGCGGGAGAAGTCAGCGACGAGCAGTCCGTCGAGCGGTCCGGTCATGACGCCGACCTCCTCTGTTGACCGTTGTGCGGACAGAAGTCCGTTTTGATCATCGCACCACCTGGGGCAGGCTCCGCAACCGGGCGAAGTCCGCGCCGATCTCGCCGGCGGTCCGCAGCAGCAGCGGCAGGTGGTGCTCGGTGAGCTGCTCGACCGTCGTCTCGGCGGCGTGCGTGTTGACGTTGACCGCGGCCACCACCCGGTCGCCGTCGTGGACCGGCGCCGCCGCCGACCGGATGCCGAGCGCGAGCTGCTGGTCGGTCATCGCCCAGCCTCGGGCGCGGACCTGGCGCAGCTCGGCGTCGCGCTCCTTCTTGGACGGCTGCCACAGCGGCGTGAGACCGGACCGGCTGGGTTCGGCCAGCACCTCCTCCAGCTCGCCGGCCGGCAGCTCGGCCAGCAGCACCTTGCCCAAGGAGGTCTGCAGGGCCGGGAAGCGGGTGCCTATCTGCACCGAAAGCCCCACGATCTTGGGGACTGCGACCCGGGCGACGTAGACGATGTCGCTCCCGTCGAGCTGCGCCACCGAGCACGACTCGTTGGTCCGCACGGACAGCTCCTGCAGGTGCGGACGGGCCACCTGCCACAGCCCCTGCGACCCGACGTACGCCGTCCCGAGCTCCAGCACCCGCGGCGTCAACGTGTAGCGGGCGCCGTCCGTGCGCACGTAGCCGAGCTCGGCGAGGGTGAGCAGGATCCGGCGCGCGGTGGGCCGAGCCAGCCCGGTCGCCGTCGCCACGTCGCTCAGCGACATCGACTCCTGACCGGGACGGAACGCGGCGATCACCTCGAGCCCGCGGGCCAGCGACTCGATGAAGTCGGGGCCGGTCCCGGTGCGGGGCATGGGCCCACCTTCCCATGGCCCGCGATCCGTTGACACGTCCTGCCCGGCGGTCCAGAGTGTCAAACGTTCAACCAGTGACCGGACAGCGGACAGTCGTCCGGCAGCGGGAGTTTCACCGGGTACCCGGTGAAACTCCCCCGTGACTGAGGCGGAGGAGAAGCGAGATGGCTGACCAGGGTGCGCGGCCGCCGGTGCTGCTGCGCGGCGCGACGGTCCTGACCATGGACGACGCGAAGACGGTGCTGACCGACGCCGACGTCCTGACCCAGGACGACAGGATCGCCGCGGTAGGACCCCATCTCGACGTACCGGAGGGCACCGTCGAGATCGACGGCTCCGGCGGGATCGTGATGCCCGGGATGATCGACACCCACCGGCACATGTGGCAGACCGTTCAGCGCGGCTACGGGGCCGACTGGACCCTGACGCAGTACTTCGTCTACTACTACCTCGAGCACGGCAAGCTCTTCCGCCCCGAGGACATCCACGCCGGCAACCTGCTGGCGGCGGCTGAGGCCATCGACGCGGGCGTCACCACCTGCGTGGACTGGTCGCACAACAACCACACCACCGACCACGCCGACGCGGCGGTCGACGCCCTGCAGGCGATCCCGGGCCGGTTCGTGTTCGCCTACGGCAACATCCAGCAGCCGCCGTGGGAGTGGAGCACGACCCCGGAGTTCCGCGACTTCGTGAGCCGCCGGATCACCGGCGACGACATGCTCGGCTTCCAGATCGCCTTCGACATCCCGGGTGACCCGAGCTTCCCCGAGCAGGCGGCCTTCGAGGTGGCCCGCGACCTCGGCGTCGCCGTGACCAGCCACGTCGGGGTGTGGGGGGCCACGAACGACGACGGCATCCGGCTGATGCACGAGCACGGGTTCATGACGCCCGAGTCGGTCTACGTGCACGCGGCGACCCTGAGCGAGGACTCCTACCAGCGGATCGCGGGCACCGGTGGCTCGGTCTCGGTGGCGACCGAGAGCGAGCAGAGCGCCGGGCAGGGCTACCCGCCCACCTGGGCCATCCGCAAGCACGACATCCCGATCTCCCTGTCGATGGACACCAGCGTGTGGTGGAGCGGAGACCTGTTCTCCGCGATGCGGTCGACGTTGGGGGCGGACCGCTCGCGCGAGCACCTCGAGGCGCACGGCAGCGGCGACACGGTGACCAACCACGCGCTCCGCGCGGCCCAGGTCGTCGACTGGGCCACCCGCGGCGGGGCCAAGGCGCTCGGCCGCGACGACTCGCTGGGCAGCGTCGAGGTCGGCAAGAAGGCAGACCTGGTGCTGCTCAAGAACGACGCGTCGCCGGTCTCGTTCCCGATCCTCAACCCCTACGGCCACGTCGTCTTCCAGGCCCAACGCGGAGACGTGCACACGGTCCTGGTCGACGGCCGGGTCGTGAAGCGGGACGGCGCGCTGGTCGGGGTGGACCTGGCGGCGATCCGCAGCAAGGTGGACGCGACCCTCGACTACCTGAGCTCGACGATGGGCGCCGACGCCTGGGAGCAGGGCATGCACCCCGAGGTTCCCGAGGTCGCGCTGGTCGAGAGCCCCTACCAGTACAACGAGTTCCACGGGGCCGCCCCGGCCAGCAAGGCGCAGGAGTAGTCCCGGCCCCCCGGTCGTAGGGTCGCGCGGTCGCACGGGGGGCGGCCGGGTGGCGATACTTGGGGCGTGAAGCTCCGGGAGGCCCGGACGGCGTACGCAGAGCGCGCCTGGCAGCGCGCCTACGACGCCTTCGCCGCGGCCGAGTCCGAGGCCCCGCTCGACGCCGAGGACTACCACCGGTTCGCGGTGTGCGCGCACCTGTTGGCGCGGCTGCCCGACTACTTCGCCATCCGCGAGCGCGCGTACCAGAGCCTGCTCGACCGTGGCCAGCCACTGGCCGCGGCCGAGGTCGCTCTCTGGGTGGGCATCCAGAAGACCGTCCAGGGGGACGTCGCCGAGGGTGGCGGCTGGATCGCGCGAGCCTCGCGCATCGTGGCCGAGGACGGCACCGACTCCAGGGCGGCGGGCTTCCTCACGGTGGCCCGTGCCCTCGAGGTGGCGATGGGAGGCGACCCGGAGGAGGCGGCCCTCATCACGGGGGAGTGCGTCCAGGCGGCCCGGCGGCACGGGTCGCAGGAGTACGTCGCACTGTCGCTGCACCAGCAGGGGATGTTCCTCGTGGCAGCTGGACGGACCGACGAGGGACTCGCGTGCATGGACGAGGCCATGCTCTGTGTCGCCGCCGGTGAGTGCTCCGCCATGGTGGAGGGCATCATCTACTGCAACGTCATCGAGGCGTGCTGGTCGATCTACGAGCTCACCCGGGCGCAGCAGTGGACAGCCGCCATGACGCAGTGGGCGGCGGCCCAGCCCGAGCTCTGCAACTTCACCGGCGAGTGCAAGGTACGCCGAGCCGAGCTCAAGCAGCTCAACGGTCGCTGGCCCGAAGCGCTCGACGAGCTCGAGGGAGTGACCCCTTCCGAACTCGACAGGTGGGTGGGGGGCAAGGCGGCCATGGTGCGCGGCAACCTCGACCGGATGGCCGGCCGGTACGACTCGGCCGAGGAGCAGTTCCGCCTCGCGTCGAGGTTCGGCGAGGACCCGCAACCCGGTCTCGCGCTGCTCCGTCTCTCCCGCGGGAGCGTGCAGGCAGCGGCTGCCATGGCGCAACGCTCCCTCGCCGAGACACGTCAGCCCGGAAGGCGCATCCAGACGCTCGCAGCCGCGACCGAGATCCTCCTCGCCGTCGGCGAGATCGACGCGGCGGAGGCGGCGGCCGACGAGCTCCAGGGCATCGCGACCGTCAACCGCAGCCTGATCGTCGTCGCCCTCGGCCAGCATGCGAAGGCGGCAGTCCGTCTCGCCCGCGGAGCCGCGGCCGAGGCCCTCCCGCTGCTGCGCGACGCGCTCGGGACGTGGGTGCGCGCGCACACGCCGTACGACGAAGCACGCACCCGCGCGCTGCTCGCCGATGCCTGCCGCGCGTTGGGCGACCGCGAGTCCGCCGAGCGAGAGATGGACGCCGCACGGGCGATCTTCGAGGAGCTCGGTGCGCTGCCGGACCTGACCCGGCTCACCGAGACCGACGACGTCCTCAGCCCTCGGGAGCTCGAGGTGCTGAAGCTGCTGGCCACCGGCGCCACCAACCGGGCGATCGCCGAGCAGCTGGTGCTGAGCGAACGGACCGTCGACCGCCACGTCAGCAACATCTTCGGCAAGCTCGGCGTCACGTCGCGGGCGGCGGCCACGGCGTACGCCTTCGACCGCCAGCTGGTCTGACTCCGCCCCTCGGGACAGCGCGGCGGTACCCACTCCCACCCCTGCGCCGAATGGGTGGTTTCGCCGACGCGGCGACCCGTCCGCCGTTCCTAGCGTCGACGCACCATCCATCGACCTCAGGAGATCGCCATGTCAGAGAAGTTCGACACCATCGTCATCGGAGCCGGCCAGGCCGGCCTGTCGGCCGGCTACCACCTGGCCAGCCGCGGGAAGCCGTTCGTCATCCTCGACAGCGCCGACCGCATCGGCGGCTCGTGGCTGAACCGGTGGGACTCCCTGAAGCTGTTCACGCCGTCGATCCGCGACAGCCTGCCCGGCCTCGCGATCGGCGGTGACTACCGTTTCCCGACCAAGGACGAGCTGCTCGACTACCTCGAGCGGTACGTCGCGACGTTCGAGCTGCCGGTGCGGCTCGGGGTGAAGGTCGACGGGCTGTTCCGCGAAGGCGCCCGCTTCCGGGTCACCGCGGGCGCGCAGGCCTTCGACGCGGACCACGTGATCCTCGCGACCGGGGTGCACCGGGAGCCTCGTACGCCGGACTTCGCCGACGAGGTGTCCGACAAGATCGTGCAGCTGCACTCGGCGGACTACCGCAACCCCGGCCAGCTGGCGCCGGGCCCGGTGCTGCTGGTCGGCGCGGGGAACACCGGCGCCGAGATCGCGATGGACCTCGCGCCGACCCACCACGTGCTGCTGGCCGGACGGAAGGTCGGAGAGATCCCCTTCGACACGAGGAGCTGGCAGGGCCGGATGCTGTTCCCGGTGATGTGGTGGGTGTGGGAGCACATCCTCACCGAGCGGACGAAGCCCGGCCGCAAGGTCCAGGCGCAGATGCTCCAGGGCCAGGGCGACCCGTGGATCCGGCAGAAGGAGGAGGACATCGTGCAGGCGGGCGTCGAGCGGACGTCCCGGATCACTGCGATCGTCGACGGGCGGCCACAGAACGAGGACGGCGAGGTGCTCGACGTCGCCAACGTGATCTGGTGCACCGGCTTCGAAGACGGGTTCGCCTGGATCGACCTGCCCGGCCTGCACTCGTCCGGCCGGCTGGCCAGCGAGCGCGGTGCCGTCAAGGGGCAGCCCGGGCTCTACGTGCTGGGCCAGCACTTCGAGTACATGTTCAACTCGCACACCGTCGGTGGCGTCGGCAAGGACGCGGCGTACGTCGTCTCGCAGCTCGACCACGAGCCGGCCGCGGTGGCCGTCGCGGCGGCCGGACCGGTCGAGGTGGGATAGCTGCCCGGTCCAGGGCACCCTAGGGTCGCCCACGTGGGCGACCAGACGACGAACGCGCTGATCGCGATCGTCCTCGGGACGGTGCTCGCGGTGCTGCTGCTGATCCCGACTGCGGCCGTGCAGTACCGGCTCGACGGGCGGCTCGGCCCCAGGGACCTGGCCATCCTGGTCACGTCGGCCATCTACGCGCTGGCCATCTGGACCTACACGCTGCTGCCGATGCCGGTGGACCACACGTTCCGGTGCAAGGGCAGCCAGCTGCGGGTGCTCGGGTCCCTGGGGCTGATCCACGTCCCGCAGCACGGCGGGCCGCTGGCGCTGCTCCGCGAACCGGCGTTCCTCCAGATCGTGCTGAACATCCTGCTGTTCGTGCCGCTCGGCTACTTCCTGCGCGTGATCCTGCACCGTGGCGTCGTCGTGGCGGCCGTGGCGGGGTTCGCACTGTCGCTGCTCATCGAGCTCACCCAGAAGACCGGTGACTGGCACCTCTACTCCTGTGCCTACCGGCGCTTCGACGTCGACGACCTCATCGTCAACACGCTGGGCGCCATCGTCGGCTCGCTCTTGTCGCTGTTGGTCGTGCACCGCCGGACCGGGAAGATCGTGCTGCCCACGACGATCTCTTTCGGCCGCCGGTTGGTGGGCTTCGCCTGCGACGTGGTGTTCATCGCCCTCACCGGGGCGGCGGCTGCGCTGGCGTACCGGGGTGTCGAGATCTACCTGCGCGACGTGCGGCCGCTGGACGTGGACCGGCACGTGCAGGCGGCGCTCCAGTGGGGCGTCCCGTTCGCGGCCGAGGCGGTGCTCGTCCTCGGCTTCGGCCGCACGGTGGGTGAGTGGGTGGTGTCGCTGCACACGGTCCCGCGCCGGCCCCGGCTGCTGCTGCCGGGCCGACTGGTGAAGCTCGCGGTCGGCGTCGGGCCGATCTTCGTCCTCGCGCCGCTCTACGACCAGGTGGTCGGCCCGGTCGCCGTGGCCCTCCTGGCGGCGTACGCCGTCCTGACCGTCGTCTTCGCGTGGCGAACCAAGGACCACCGTGGCCTCAGCAACACCCTCGGCCACCTCGACCTCCGCATCGGCGACGACGCCGATGAGGACCGGCTCGCGGTCGCGACACCGGGATAGTCCGTGACATCTGTGTGGGTCCACTCGCGGTTCGACCCACACAAACGTCACGGACCATCCCGGCGAACGGCGTCAGAGGAGGCGCTTGAGGAGGGGGAGCGGGGCGTGTCTCATGACGGGGGCGAGGGCGGTCCAGGGGAGGGCGGGCACGTAGGCGTGGGCCTTCTCCTTCTCGATGGCGGCGACCATCGCGCGGACGCCCTGCTCGGTGGGGACCATGAACCTCACCTGCTGCTGGACCCGCTCGTTCATCTCCGAGGCGATGTAGCCGCAGTGCAGGACCGTGACCTTGATCGGCTGGCCGAGCAGCTCGTACTGCAGTCCCTCACCGAGGTGGGAGAGCGCGACCTTGGTGGCGGCGTAGACGGTCATCGACTTCGGCATCCCGCGCATCGCGGACATCGACGACACCAGCACGAGGTGGCCCGCGTTCTGCTCGCGGAAGACCTCCATCGCCGCCTCGGCCTGAGCGAGCGCGGCGACGAAGTTGGTCATCGCGGTCTCGCGGTTGACGTCGTACCGCCCGGTCCCGAGCGGCGCGCCCTTGCCGATCCCCGCGTTCACCACCACCCGGTCGAGCCCGCCGAAGTCGTCGCGGAAGGCGCGCACGACCTCGAAGACCTGCGCGTCGTCGTTCACGTCGAGGGCGCGGAGCTCGACCCGCCGCTCGGGGTGCGTGGCCCGGATCTCGTCGCGCAGGTCCTCGAGCCGTTCCGTACGCCGCGCGCACAGCGCGAGGTCGTGACCGTTGGCGGCGAACTGGCGGGCCATCTCGGCGCCGAGCCCCGAGGAGGCGCCGGTGATCAGGATCGTCGACATGCCACCCAGTCTGGGCCAGTCTGGTGGCGCGGCTCGACTGAGGTTTGATGAGCGGGTGCGCGAGCCCGAGCCCGAGAGCTGGCTGCACCCCGACGTGGTGGTGCGGCCCTCGCCGATCGCGGGTCGCGGCCTGTTCGCGACCGCGGCGATCCCAGTGGGCACCGTGGTCTCGAGGCTGGGCGGGCGGCTCGTCGACGCCGCCGAGCTCCGGGCGCTGATCGACACCAGCGACGACTACGTCGACACGATCGTCGTCGCCGAGGACACCCACCTGGTCCTGGCGCCGGGCGGCGACAACCGGTTCGGCAACCACGGCTGCGATCCCAACCTCGGCTTCGCCGACGAGTACTCCCTGGTCACCCTGCAGGACCTCACCGAGGGCGACGAGCTGCTCGTCGACTACGCGATGAGCACCGTCGACCCGGCGTACTACCTGCGCTGCCACTGCCCGTCCTACCGCTGCCGGCAGATGGTCGAGGGCAGCGACTGGCAGATCCCGCAGCTGCAGCTGCGGTACGCCGGCCACTGGGCTCCGGCCGTGCAGGAGCTGATCGACAGGACCGGCTGAGGGACTGCTGCGTTTCACCCGCTCGGACGTCAGGGCACACCCAACCTCTGGTGATGGTTTGTGCCCTGAGCGGGCTCCAACAAAAAGTCAGGCTTGACTGTTTGTTGCTGACCGCGCGATCCTGAACCGATGGCGAGCCAGGCTGCTGTGACGCGCGTGCCGCAGGAGGAGCGCACCCGCGCGATGCGGGCACGGCTGCTCGACGCCACCGTCGAGCTGCTCGTGGAGAAGGGGTACGCCGGTACGTCGACCACGCTGGTCAGCGAGCGGGCGGGGGTCAGCCGGGGCGCGCAGCTGCACCACTTCCCGACCAAGCAGGACCTCGTCGTGGCTGCGGTGCGCCACGTCACCGAGGTGCGAGGAGCGGAGCTGGCGGCGGCCGCGGCCCGGCTGCCCACCGGGGCCAGGCGGACCCGGGCCGTCCTGCAGGTGCTGGGCGACCACTTCACGTCGCCGGTGTTCACCGCGGCACTCGAGCTGTGGGTGGCGGCCCGCACCGACCCGGCGCTGCTGGCCGAGGTCGGACCGCTGGAGCAGGAGGTCGGCCGGGAGACGCACCGGATGACGGTCGAGCTCCTGGGCGCCGACGAGTCGCGGCCCGGGGTGCGCGAGCTCGTGCAGGCCACCCTCGACCTGGTCCGCGGGCTCGGCCTGGCCAACACGATCAGCGACGACCGGCGGCGCCGCACCCGGATCCTCGACCAGTGGGCGCAGACCCTCGACGACCAGCTGGCGCCCGCATGACTGACCTCCTCCGCGGACTCCTCGACGACCTCCGGGCCGAGGGCGACCAGCTGTCCACGACGGTCGAGCGGCTCGGCCCCGACGGCTGGCAGAACCAGACGCCGGCGCCGGGCTGGATGGTCGCCACCCAGGTCGTGCACCTGATGTGGACCGACGAGGTCGCGGTGCTCGCCGCGCGCGCCCACGAGTCGCCCGAGGACAAGCAGGCGTGGGACGACGTCGTGCTGGCCGCGATCGAGGACCCGATGGGGTACGTCGACCGGGCCGCCTTCGAGCTCGCGGAGCTTCCCCGCGACGAGGTCCTGGGCCGGTGGCAGCAGGGCCGGACCGCGCTGAGGGAGGCCCTCACGGCGCTGCCGGCGGGACAGAAGCTCCCGTGGTTCGGCCCGCCGATGTCGGCCGCGTCGATGGCGACCGCGAGGTTCATGGAGACGTGGGCGCACTCGCTCGACGTCCACGACGCGGCCGGTGAGCGGGCCGCTCCGACCGACCGGATCCGGCACGTCGCGCACCTGGGTGTCCGGACCCGCAACTTCGCCTTCTCGGTGCACCAGGAGGAGCCGCCGGCCGACGAGTTCCGCGTCGAGCTGGCCGCGCCCAGCGGCGACCTCTGGACGTGGGGACCGGCGGACGCCGAGCAACGCGTCGGCGGTCCGGCGTACGACTTCTGCCTGCTGGTGACCCAGCGGGTCCACCGCGACGACACCGACCTGGTGGCCGTCGGCGACGATGCCGACCACTGGCTGGACATCGCGCAGGCGTTCGCCGGCCCGTCCGGTTCCGGCAGGGAGCCAGCCGATGGCTGAGGTGCGCAGGCGCTCAGCCACCGGTGACGAGGCGGCGCGATGAACGTGCTCCGGATCGGCAACTGCTCGGGTTTCTACGGCGACCGGTTCTCGGCCATGCGCGAGCAGCTCGAGGGTGCCACCGACGGACGGGGCCTCGACGTGCTGACCGGCGACTACCTGGCCGAGCTGACCATGCTCATCCTGGGCAGGGACACGATGAAGGACCCCTCGCTCGGCTACGCCCGCACGTTCGTCAGGCAGGTCGAGGACTGCCTCGGCCTGGCGCTCGAGCAGGGCGTGAAGCTGGTCAGCAACGCAGGCGGCCTCAACCCGGCCGGGCTGGCGGACCGGCTCCGCGAGGTGGCCAAGGGGCTCGGGCTCGACGCGGCCGTCGCGCACGTCGAGGGCGACGACCTGCGCGCGCTCGGTCTCCACGACGGAGCGCTCACCGCCAACGCCTATCTCGGCGGCTACGGCATCGCGGCGGCACTCAACGGCGGAGCAGACGTGGTGGTGACCGGCCGGGTCACCGACGCCAGCCTCGTCGTCGGTCCCGCGGTCGCGCACCACGGCTGGACGGCGGCGTCGTACGACGAGCTGGCCGGCGCCGTGGTGGCCGGCCACGTCCTCGAGTGCGGCGCCCAGGCCACTGGTGGCAACTTCTCCGGCTTCCGGCAGCTCGTGCACGCGGGCATGGACCCGGCCACGCCGCTCGGCTTCCCCGTCGCCGAGATCGCGGCCGACGGCTCCAGCGTGATCACCAAGCACGACGGCACCGGCGGCGCGGTCACGGTCGACACCGTCACCGCGCAGCTGCTCTACGAGATCCAGTCCACCCACTACCTCAACCCCGACGTGGCTGCGCGGCTCGACACCGTCCAGCTCAGCCAGGACGCACCGGACCGGGTGGCGATCCGCGGGGTCAAGGGCGAGGCCCCGCCCGAGCGGCTCAAGGTCTGCGTCAACGAGCTCGGCGGCTTCCGCAACCAGGTCGAGTTCGTGCTCACCGGCCTCGACGTCGAGGAGAAGGCGGAGTGGGTTCGCGAGCAGCTCACGCCGTCGCTCGCCGCCGAGCATGTCGCCTGGTCCCGGGTCGCCCAGCCGCCCGACGCCGACACGGAGGAGGGCGCGTCGGTCCTGCTCCGCTGCACGGTCATGGACCCGCAGCCGGACCCGGTCGGCCGGGCGTTCACCGGTCCGGCGGTCGAGCTCGCGCTGGCGTCCTACCCCGGCTTCACGATGACCACCCCGCCGCAGCAGCCGACGCCGTACGGCGTCTACCGGCCCGAGTACGTCGACCGCACCCAGGTCCAGCACACGGTCGTGCACGCCGACGGGCGCCGTGAGGAGATCGCGGACCCCACCGACTTCTCGGTCGCCGATCCCGACGAGGGTCGGCGCCCGTCGCCGTACCCCGCTCCCGCCGACTCGCTGAACCGCCGGATGCCGCTCGGCGGCTTCGTGCACGCGCGCTCGGGCGACAAGGGCGGCGACGCGAACATCGGGCTCTGGGTGGCCAACGACGGCGACCCGCGGCGCGAGGCGCGCGTCACCTGGCTGGCCAAGGTGATGAGCGCCCGGCGGGTGCGCGAGCTGCTCCCCGAGGCGCGGGAGCTCGACATCGACGTCTACGTGCTGCCCAACCTCGGCGGGATCAACGTGGTCATCCACGGCCTGCTCGGGCAGGGCGTGGCCGCTTCGACGCGGTTCGACCCGCAGGCCAAGGGGCTCGGCGAGTGGCTGCGGTCGAGGGTCGTGCACATCCAGGAGGACCTGATATGAACGCCGAGATCCGCGCGCTCGGCGCGGAGTTCGTACGCCGCGAGGTCGCGCCGCACCTCCAGGAGTGGGAGGACGCCGGCTCGATCCCGCGCGAGCTGCACCTGACCGCCGGCCAGCAGGGGCTGCTCGGCATCGCCTTCCCCGAGGAGGTCGGCGGTGGCGGCGGCACGCTGCTCGACTCGGTCGACCTGGCCGAGGCGATGTTCGAGGCGGGCGCGTCCAGCGGGCTGATGGCTGGACTGTTCACCGGCGGCATCGCGCTTCCACACATCGCGGCATCCGGCAACGCCGACCTGGTCGACCGCTTCGTCCGGCCGACCCTGGCCGGCGAGACCATCGGCTCGCTGGCGGTCACCGAGCCCGGCGGCGGCTCCGACGTGGCCGGCATCCGGACGACGGCTGTGCTGGAGGGCGACCACTACGTCGTCAACGGGGCCAAGACCTTCATCACCAGCGGAGTTCGCGCCGACTTCGTGACCACCGCTGTCCGCACCGGCGGCCCTGGTCACGGTGGCGTCTCGCTCCTTGTCGTCGAGGCCGGGACGCCGGGCTTCACCGTCGACCGGTCGCTGCGCAAGATGGGCTGGCACTGCTCCGACACCGCCGAGCTGTCGTACGTCGACGTCCGCGTCCCGGTGGCCAACCTGGTCGGTGAGCAGGACATGGGCTTCTACCAGATCGCCGAGCAGTTCGTGGTCGAGCGGATCGCGCTCGCCGTGCACGCCTACGGCATCGCCGGCCGGTCGCTCGAGCTGGCTGCGGCCTACTGCCGCGACCGCGGGACCTTCGGCAAGCCGCTGATCGCCAACCAGGTGGTGCGGCACAAGCTCGTCGAGATGCGCCGGCAGGTCGAGGTGGCGCGGACCTACACCCGGTCCGTCGCCCGACGCCACGTCGACGGCGGGAGCGTCGTCGCCGAGGCGTGCCTGGCCAAGCAGACCGCCTGCGAAGCGGCGACCCACGTCTGCGACCAGGCGGTGCAGCTGCACGGCGGCACCGGCTACATGCACGGGACCGAGGTGGAGCGGCACTACCGCGACGCCCGGCTCCTGCCCATCGGAGGAGGAGCGACCGAGGTGCTGACCGATCTCGCTGCGAAGCTGCTGGGGTACACCGCATGAGCCTGACGAAGCCGATGTCCGGCGAAGTCTCGCTGCACATGGAGGCGCCGCCGGAGAAGGTGTGGGCACTCGTCAGCGACGTGACCCGGATCGGTGAGTTCTCACCGGAGACGTTCGAGGCCGAGTGGACGCGTGGCTCGACCGGCCCCGAGGTCGGTGCGTCGTTCAAGGGCCACGTGAAGCGGAACGGCGTCGGCCCGACGTACTGGTCGCCCTGCCAGGTGACCAGATGCGTGCCCAACGAAATCTTCGAGTTCGCGGTCGGCACCGACAACACGACACTCACCAACTGGGGCTACCGGCTCGCGGCCGAGGGAGCCGGGACGATTGTGACGGAGTACTTCCGGCTCGAGCCCAAGCCCTACATGCGCGCGTACTGGGCCCTGCTCGGCCCGCTGCGCGGCCGTACCAACGAGCGCGGCATGCGCACCACGCTGGCGCGGATGAAGGCGGTGGTCGAGAGATGACTGCCAACCCTTGGATCGAGGAGGGCGCTCTGCGCCCGTCTCGAAATCGCGAGGCGATGCTGGAGAAGCTCGCCGACCTCGACGCCGAGCACGCGAAGGCCGTGGCCGGCGGCGGGCCGAAGTACGTCGACCGGCACCACGACCGCGGGAAGCTGATGCCGCGCGAGCGGATCGAGCTGCTCGTCGACGAGGGGTCCGCGTTCCTGGAGCTCTCGCCGCTGGCCGGCTGGGGGAGCGACTTCACCGTCGGCGCCTCGGTCGTGACCGGCATCGGTGTCATCGAGGGCGTCGAGTGCATGATCACCGCCAACGACCCGTCGGTGAAGGGCGGTGCGTCGAACCCGTGGACGGTGAAGAAGATCTTCCGCGCGAGCCAGATCGCCGAGGAGAACGGGCTGCCCACCGTGGCCCTGGTCGAGTCCGGCGGCGCGGACCTGCCGACCCAGAAGGAGATCTTCATTCCCGGTGGGAGGCTGTTCCGCGACATCACCCGCTCGTCGGCGGCCAAGCTGCCGACGGTCGCGCTGGTCTTCGGCAACTCGACGGCGGGCGGTGCCTACGTGCCCGGCATGTCCGACTACACGGTGATGGTCAAGCAGCAGGCCAAGGTGTTCCTCGGCGGCCCGCCGCTGGTCAAGATGGCGACCGGCGAGGAGTCCGACGACGAGGCGCTGGGCGGCGCCGAGATGCACGCGCGGACGAGTGGGCTGGCCGACTACCTGGCCGAGGACGAGCGGGACGCGATCCGGATCGGCCGCCGCATCGTGGCCAGGCTCAACTGGCGCAAGGCGTACGCCGCGCCGAGCTCGTGGGCCGAGCCGGACGCCGACCCCGACGAGCTGCTGGACCTGATCCCCACCGACCTGAAGGAGCCGTTCGACCCGCGTGAGGTGATCGCCCGGATCTGTGACGGTGTTTCCGCGACCAACGGCGTCGCCTTCGACGAGTTCAAGCCGCTCTACGGCTCGTCGCTGGTGACCGGCTGGGCGAAGCTGCACGGCCGGCCGATCGGCATCCTGGCCAACGCGCAGGGCGTGCTGTTCAGCGAGGAGGCGCAGAAGGCGACCCAGTTCATCCAGCTCGCCAACCAGGTCGACACACCCCTGCTGTTCCTGCACAACACCACCGGCTACATGGTCGGCGCGGAGTACGAGCAGGGCGGCATCATCAAGCACGGCGCGATGATGATCAACGCGGTCTCCAACTCCCGCGTACCCCACCTGAGCGTGATCATGGGTGCGTCGTACGGCGCGGGCAACTACGGCATGAACGGCCGCGCGTACGACCCCCGCTTCCTCTTCACGTGGCCCTCGGCCAAGTCGGCGGTCATGGGCCCGGCCCAGCTGGCCGGCGTGCTGTCGATCGTCGCGCGCGCCGCCGCCGAGGGCCGCGGCCAGGAGTACGACGAGGAAGCGGACAAGGGGATGCGCGAGTTCGTCGAGGCCTCGGTCGAGGAGCAGTCGCTGCCGTTCTTCCTCTCCGGGATGCTCTACGACGACGGCGTCATCGACCCGCGCGACACCCGGACGGTCCTGGCCATCTGCCTCTCGGTGATCGAGAACAAGGCCTACGCCGGCACCGACCGGTTCGGGGTGTTCCGCCCATGAGCGCCGCGCGCGCGGAGGCTTCGAGGCTCGTCGCTGGCGCGCCTCGCACCTCAGCCACCGCAGCCGCCCCGGTGGCTGAGGTGCGAGCTTGCGAGCCTCGAAGCCCCGGGAGTGTCAGATGATCACGCGACTGATGGTCGCGAACCGGGCCGAGATCGCGTCGCGGGTCTTCCGGACCTGCCGGACGCTCGGCATCTCGACGGTCGCCATCCACTCCGATGCGGACGCCGGGCTGCCGTACGTCCGCGAGGCCGATGTCGCCGTCCACCTGCCCGGCAGCACACCCGGCGAGACCTACCTCGACGTCGACGCCGTGCTGGCGGCGGCCAGGGCGTCCGGCGCCGACGCGATCCACCCCGGGTACGGATTCCTCTCCGAGAACGCCGGCTTCGCCCGCGCGGTCATCGGCGCCGGCCTGACCTGGGTCGGCCCGACCCCCGAGTCGATCGACGCGATGGGCTCGAAGATCGGCGCCAAGGAGCTGATGCGGAAGGCGGGCGTCCCGACGCTGGAGGCGCCGGAGACCCCGACCGAGGCCGACCTTCCCCTCCTGGTCAAGGCGTCTGCCGGCGGTGGCGGCCGCGGCATGCGCGTCGTACGCCGACTCGCGGACCTGGCCGGCGAGATCGCGGCGGCCGAGGCGGAGGCGGCCTCGGCGTTCGGGGACGGGATGGTCTTCGTCGAGCCGTACGTCGAGCGCGGCCGCCACGTCGAGGTGCAGGTCGTGGGCTCGAGCGTCTATGGCGACCGGGACTGCTCGGTCCAGCGCCGACACCAGAAGGTGGTCGAGGAGGCCCCGGCCCCCGGGCTGAGCGAGGAGGTCCGCGCTGCGCTCCACGAGGCGGCTCACCGGGCCGCCGAGGCGATCGACTACCGCGGCGCCGGCACGGTCGAGTTCCTCTACGACCCGGCCAGCGAACGGTTCTGGTTCCTGGAGATGAACACCCGCCTCCAGGTCGAGCACCCCGTCACCGAGCTGGTGCACGGGGTCGATCTGGTGGAGCTGCAGATCGCCGCTGCGGAGGCTTCGAGGCTCGTCGCTGGCGCTCCTCGCACCTCAGCCACCGTCGACGGCCACGCGATCGAGGTCCGGCTCTACGCCGAGGACCCGGCCGCCGACCACCGGCCCCAGAGCGGCACGCTCACGATGTTCGAGGTTCCGATCGAGAACGGGATCAGGGTCGACGCCGGCTACGAGACCGGCAGCGAGGTGTCGACGCACTACGACGCGATGCTGGCCAAGGTGGTCGCGCTCGCGCCGACCCGCAAGGCGGCCGCCCGCAAGCTGGCCGGCGTCCTGGAGCGGGCCCGGATCCACGGGGTGCGGACCAACCGCGACCAGCTCGTCGCTGTCCTCCGCGACGACCGGTTCCTGACCGGCGAGGTGTCCACCGACCTCCTCCCGCTGGTCGAGCTCGTCGAGACCCCCGCAGGGATGGCGCCGGCGGCAGCGGCGATAGCGCTGGCCGAGCGGGCCGGCGAGGCGCGGACCGTTCAGCGGGGCATCCCGGTGGGCTACCGCAGCGTCGTCTCACAGCCGCAGGTCACGCGGTACGAGGGTGGCCTCGAGGTGCGCTGGTGGGGCGGCCGGGACGGCTACGTCCTCGAGGACGCTTCGGTGGTGTCGGCGAGCTCGACCAGCGTGGTGCTGGCGGCGGACGGCGTCCACGCGACGTACGACGTGAGCGTGGTCGGCGACCAGGTCGACGTCGACTGGCCGGGCGGCCACGCGGCGCTGCGGCGGACGCCACGGTTCGTCGACCCGGCCGACGCCGTGGCCAGCGGCAGCCTGCTGGCGCCGATGCCCGGCACCGTGGTCAGCGTCGCCGTGGAGCAGGGGCAGCAGGTCGAGGCCGGCCAGCCGGTGCTGGTCCTCGAGGCGATGAAGATGCAGCACACCGTGCGCGCCCCCGGGCCCGGCACGGTGACCGAGATCGACGTGAAGCCCGGCGCGCAGGTGGCGTCCGGGGAAGTTCTGGCCGTGGTGGAAGAGGGATGACGCCGTGGTCAGTCCGCTCGAGTAAGGACGTGCAGAAACTCGTGGTTGACGAAGAGCCTTTCGCGCCCGACCTTGGCGTCCTGCAAGAGCCCGGCGTCAACAAGCGCGTGGAGCCATGTCGAGGCTGTTTGGCGTGTGACGTCGCAGCGCTCCACGACCTTGCTGATGCGGCAATAGGGCTGTTCGAAGAGAAGGGCAAGCAGTTGGGCGTCGCGTCCGCCGATGGTGGCGGCCCTTGCGCGTTCGCCGATGTTCTCCTGGCAGTCACGGATGGCGTTGATCTTTCGAACGGTCGACTCGGCCGAGTCGCGAACCACTTCGAGCATGTACAAGACCCAGTCGTGCCAGGCGCCGTCCGAGGTGACACTGCTCAGGAGGCGGTAATAGGCGTTTTTTCGAGCGATGATCGATCGGGACAGGTACAGGATCGGTTGGTCGAGCAGCCCCGCTTCCATCAGCATCAAGATGTTGATCACGCGCCCCGTTCGTCCATTGCCGTCATGGAACGGGTGGATCGCCTCGAACTGGTAGTGCGCGACCGCCATGCGCACCAAGGGGTCGAGGTCATCGTGGCCGTGGATGAAGCTCTCCCAGGCGCCGAGCTTGTCGCGGATCAGCGCCTCCCCTTCAGGTGGTGCGTACACGATGCTGCCGGTGCTGGGGTTTGCGATCCTTGTCCCGGGAACTGCCCTGACGTCCATCTCCCTGCCTTGGAGTCGCGAGCAGATCAGGCTGGCAATGTTGGCTGTCATCGGACGCGAGGCGATGGCTTCGACACCCGCAAACAGAGCCGTGCGGTACCGCAGTGCTTCCTTGGTCGCGTGGTCGCCACCGCCGGTCTCTGCATGCTTGAACAGCTCGTCGGCCGTCGTGACTATGTTCTCGATCTCCGAACTCGCCTGAGCCTCCAGCAGTGGGACCGCGTTGATGAGGACTGTGGGGTTGGGCAGGACGCGACCGGCTTGTGCCACCGTCGCGAGGGCCGCACGTGTCTCGATCGTGGCCTTCAGCACGGCACGCGGCTCGAGATCGATGGCGTGGGGCGGCAGATCTGGGAGGTCGTTGTACGGGATCTGGGGGTCCCAGTTCATATGTTCGGTTTCCCAACCCTTGTGAAGAACATGTTAGAAAAACAGCAAAATCATAACTCATTACCTCAACCCTGTTAGTCAACCTGACACGTTCGTTTCTGGGCTTCAGCAACGGTGGTCATTCCGGCGTCCGATAGATCGATCAACAGCAAGATCAACGGCAAGATCAACAGCAAGAACAACAGCAAGAACAGAAGGAGCCGTATGACTGCCGCGTTCAGCGAGTCCGAGGAGCGCCAGGCGCTGCGGCGGGAGGTGGCAAAGCTCGCCGGCAAGTACGGCCGCGAGTGGTTCACCGAGAAGGCGCGCTCGGGCGAGAAGACGACCGAGCTCTGGCTGGAGATCGGCAAGAACGGCTACCTGGGCATCAACATCCCAGAGGAGTACGGCGGCGGGGGCGGCGGCATCGGCGACATCGCTGCGGTCTGCGAGGAGCTGGCGGCGCAGGGGTGCCCGCTGCTCCTGATGGTCGTCAGCCCGGCGATCTGCGGGACGATCATCAGCCGCTACGGCACCGAGGAGCAGAAGCAGCGCTGGCTTCCCGGCATCTGCGACGGCACCTCGACGATGGCGTTCGCGATCACCGAGCCGGACGCCGGCACCAACACCCACAACATCACCACCACCGCCCGCCGGGACGGCGACGAGTGGGTGCTCAACGGCCGCAAGATCTACATCTCCGGTGTCGACGAGGCCGACCACGTGCTCGTGGTCGCCCGCGCCGAGGACGCGAGGACCGGGAAGGTCAAGCCGGTGCTCTTCGTGGTCCCGACCGACGCGGCCGGCTTCGAGTTCAAGAGCATCCCGATGGAGATCGTCAGCCCCGAGCTCCAGTTCACGGTCTTCATCGATGACGTGCGGCTGCCCGACGACGCGCTGGTCGGCGACGAGGACGGCGGCCTGGTCCAGCTGTTCGCCGGGCTCAACCCGGAGCGGATCATGGCCGCGTCGTTCTCGACCGGGCTGGCCCGGTTCGCGCTCGACCGCGCCGCGGCGTACGCGAAGGAGCGCGTCGTCTTCAAGGACGCCATCGGCTCGCACCAGGCGATCGCGCACCCGCTGGCGCAGACCCACATCGAGGTCGAGCTCGCCCGCCTGATGACCCAGAAGGCAGCCGCGCTCTACGACGCCGGCGACGACATGGGCGCCGGCGAGGCGGCGAACATGGCCAAGTACGCCGCCGCGGAGGCCGCCTGCGACGCGGCCGACCGCGCCGTGCAGACCCACGGCGGGAACGGGATCACCCAGGAGTACGGCATGGCCGGCCTGCTGGTCGCCACCCGCGCCGGCCGGATCGCCCCGGTCAGCCGGGAGATGATCCTCAACTTCGTCGCGATGCACTCCCTGGGGCTGCCGAAGTCGTACTGAGCCCGCCTCAGGAGGTGACGAGCTTGGGTCCGTACTTCCAGCCGTCCTTCACGATCCCGTCGAGCCGGGCGTCGTCGTGGTACTCGCGGCTGCCGACCAGGAACACCACGCCGTTGCCGACGCGCACCCAAGCGGGCGCGCCGAGGCACGAGGCAGGGATGGTGAGGGTGACCAGCCGCTTGGGGCGGTCGAGGGTGACGCCGCCGCACCGCGGCTGGTCGGCGATCGGGTCGAGCAGGGTGAAGCGGCCCTTGGCCTGCCCCGGGTTGATGACGTACGACGCCTCCCAGGCCTCGAAGTCGCCGGACGTCAGGATCGACCAGTGGAACTCCTGGTGGCCGGTGTTCTGGAGGTTGAGGAACCGCGTGGTGACGACGAGGTCGGTGCCGTAGGCGACCTCGTTGGTCGTGATGTCGCCCAGCCGCCGGCTCGGGTCGGGCTTGCGCGGCGGGGCGTCGGAGAACCGGTCGCGGCTGACCAGGTCCTTGCGGGCATCCGCGTGCGACTCGGTGGAGGAAGCGGCGTGTGCCGGGCCGGTGAGGGCGAGGGCCACGGTGGCTCCAGCGAGCAGGTACGACGCCACGCGGGCGGGGTGAGTCGGAGACATGCCCGCAGGCTAGATGGTCGACCGGCGGCCGCGGCCGGATCGGCGCGGGTGACCCTGCACAGTCGCGATGCGCTCATCGCCGCGGCGGCGCGCATACTGAGGAGTGACCTCCACCACCCAGCTCGGCGGCGCGACTGCGCTGCAGCAGTACGCACCGGCCGTGGCCCGGGCGTTCCTGCACCTCCAGAGCGTGCGCCCGGCGGGGCTGTTCGACGAGGTACTGGGCGGCGCCGAGGTAGCCGCGTTCGCCGACCAGTTCCGGGTCGATGTGACCGGCATCGACGAGCAGCTCCGGGCCGGGTTCGCCGACGCCACCGGCGAGCGACAGTTCGACGTGGCCCAGATGGTGTGGGTGACGGACGCGGCGGCCAGGCTCTCAGCCGGCCTGGACGCGCTGTTCGGACCGTCGACCTGGCCGCTGGTCCCGAGGCGGGTACCGATCTCGAACGTCTGGCTGACGATCGAGTCGTTCATGGCCGCCGTGGCCCACCTCAACGCACTGGACCCGACGATGACCGAGCTGGTCAGGCTCCGGGGCGCGCGCGAGCACGAGTGCCGGATCTGCAAGAGCCGGCGGTCGGTCGCGGCGATCGAGGAGGGGGCTGACGAGGCGACGTTCACGGCGGTCGACCACTACGGCGACAGCGACCTGCCGCCGGCCGCCAAGGCCGCGCTGGCCCTCGTGGACGCCATGATCTGGACTCCGAGCGCCATCCCCGACGAGGTGGTGGCCGGGGTGCAGGCACACCTCTCCGACGCCCAGGCCGTCGAGGTCGTCCTCGAGGTGGTGCGCAACTCCACCAACAAGATCGCGGTCGCGTTGGGTGCGGACGCACCCGAGGTCACCGAGGGCGTCCAGCTCTTCGTCACGGACGCAGACGGCGTCCTGTCGACGGTCTGAGTGCCGCGACGTCTGTACGGTTCGAGAGTGGGGTTCGTCGACACGCTCGACCGCACGCAGCGGAAGAGGTCGGTCCTCGGCTTCCCCCTCGCGACGTTCTTCAAGTTCCTCGACGACCAGGGTCCCTTCCTCGCGGCCATCATCAGCTTCTACGCGCTGCTGGCGATCTTCCCGTTGCTGCTGCTCGCGGTGACGATCTTCGGCTTCATCCTGCAGGGCAACCCGGACCTGCAGGAGCGCGTCATCGACTCCGCGCTCAGCACCTTCCCGATCATCGGCAACGAGCTGGGTCGCCCCGACAAGCTGCAGGGGTCGACCGCCGCCACGGTGGTCGGCATCCTGGCCGCGATCTACGGCTCGCTCGGCCTGGGCCAGGCACTCCAGAACGCGCTGAACGTCGCCTGGTCGGTGCCGCGCAACCAGCGCCCGAACCCGTTTCTTCTTCGGCTCAAGAGTCTGGGCCTGCTGGTGCTGGCAGGCGTCTCGGTGGTCGCCATCACCACGGTCTCGACGCTGGGCAGTGAGACCGAGGTGTTCGGCCCCAGGCTGGACGCGACCCTGCGCTGGGGCGTCCGGCTGGTGACCGTGCTGCTGATCGGGGCGCTGCTCACGGTGGTGTTCCGGCTGGCCGCCGCGCGCCGGCACCACATCGGCCGGGCCGCACCGGGCGCGTTCACGGTGGCGGTGCTCTGGCAGGCGCTGCAGTACGTCGGCACGATCTACACCACCCGGGTCATCCGGGAGACCGGGGGCATGAACTTCGTCTTCGCCCTGGTGCTCGGGATGATGGGGATCATCTACTTCGCGTCGTTCATCGGGGTGATCGGCATGGAGGTCAACGTCGTCCTCGCCCGCCGACTCTGGCCGCGCTCGCTCCGCTCGGTCTTCGTCGACCGGGGCGAGCTCACCGACGCGGACCGCCGTGCGTACGCGAGCTACGTCCGGGCCCAGCGGCACAAGGGCGCCGAGAACGTCGACGTCAGCTTCACCGACCCGACGACCGGCGAGCTGTACGTCGTCGACGACGCCGCGCAGCGGGGGAAACCGTAGGACTGGCTGCCGCGGGCCCGCCCAGGTGGCGGTGGTCCTTCAACCTCTCCGGCCCCGGAACCGGTTGAAGGCTCACCGCCGCCCGGCCAGCACCCTCGACGGCCGCTTTCAGCGGGCGACGATCCGGGCGTCTAGCCCGACCGCGCCGGACGAAGTGACGAGCAGCGGGTTGATCTCCAGCTCGACGACCTCGGGATGAGACGCGGCGAACCAGCTCACCGCCGCGACCGCGCGGGCGGCGGCTGACACCGCGAGGGCCGGCCGGCCGCGGTGCTCGTCGAACAGGGCGGCCGCCCGCAGCCGGCGCAGCATCCGCTCGGCCTCGGGTACGTCGACCGGGCCGAGGGCGACCTGCACGTCGTCGAGCACCTCGGTGGTGGTCCCGCCCAGGCCGACCAGCACGGTCGGGCCGAAGCGCGCGTCCCAGCGGGCGCCGACGATCAGCTCGACACCGCCGGCCAGGTCGGCCAGCTCCTCGACCGAGAAGGCGGGCGGCGCCAGCCGCTCGGACAGCTGCGCGTACGCGAGGTAGAGGGCCTCGCGGTCGGGCAGCCCGACCACGACCCCACCGGCGTCCGACTTGTGCAGCAACCCCAGCGCCTTCAGCACGTACGGCGGACGCAGCTCCTGGGCCGCCTCGTGCAGCTCGGCCGCCGAGTGGGTCTCGCGGGCGGCCACGAACGGGACGCCCGCCGCCGCGAACGCCGCCCGCGCCGACGAGTAGCCCACGGCAGTGATCGGTGGGGCGGGTGCCGGCATGGCCAGCACCGACTCCGACCGCGGGTCCACGGCCGTCGCCGCCAGGGCGGCCGCAGCGTCCTCCACGGCCGAGAAGACGGGCACCCCGGCCTCCGCCAGGATCCGGCAGGCGGGCGACTCCGGGAACATCGACTGCACTGCGACCGGCTTGCGACCAGCTGCGTCGACACCGAGCTGCTCGGCGGCCGCGCACTCGGCCGGGCCCAGGCCGATCAGCCCGTCCTGGCCGCCGGAGTAGCCGCCGAAGTAGCCGGTCAGGAGGATCGCGTCGACGTCGTCTGCCTGCTGCAGGGCGGCGAACGCCCGGGCGTAGGACTGCGGGTCCATCTCCCCGGCGCCGGCCAGGTCGACCGGGTTGGTCACGCTGGACCGGCTCCACAGCGCCTCCGACAGGGCACCCTGCGTGGCAGGTTCGAGCGCCGGCACCTCGAGCCCGACGGCCTCGAGCACGTCGCAGGCGATGACGCCGTGGCCGCCGCCGTCGGTCAGCACCGCGACCCGTCGGCCGCGCGGCTGGGCTCGTTGCCGCAGCGACATCAGGACGTCGGCCAGTGCGCGCGGCGTCCGCACCTGGGTCACGCCGGCGGCCCGGCAGGCGGCCGCGACCACCGCCGCGTCGCTGGTGAGCGAGCCGGTGTGCGACTGGGCGCCGCGGGCGCCGGCCGTGCTGGCCCCGGCCGCGAGCACGACGACCGGCGTACCGGCCTCGACCGCGGCCGCAGCGGCCCGGACGAATCCGCGGCCGTCCCGCACGTCCTCGACGTACACCGCGATCGCCTCGGTGTGCTCGTCGGCCGCGCAGGCCTCGATCAGCTCGACGAGGCCGATGTCGGCCTGGTTGCCCAGCGAGACGAACCGCGAGATCCCGAGTCCGCGGTCACCGAACAGGCGGTCCACCTCGATGGCCAGGTTGCCGCTCTGGCTGAGCAGCGCGACGCCGCCCGGCCGGAAGGTGTTGGAGGAGAGGTACGTCGCGGTGTGGTTGTCGACCAGCCCCAGGCAGTTCGGCCCGACCAGGACCGCGCCCGCGTCGCGCACCCGCCGGATCAGCGCGTCCTGCCGGGCCCGGCCCTCCTCGCCGGACTCGCCCAGCCCGGCGGTGATGGCCACGATGGCGCGAGCGCCCTGGGCGAGCACGCCGTCGACGGCCTCCTCGAGGCCGAGCTCCGGCACCGTTATGACAGCGAGGTCGACCGGTCGATCCAGCTGGTCGACCGAGGTGACGACCGGCCGGCCGAGCACCTCGCCGCCGCGCCGGTTGACCAGGCTGATCGTGTGCCGGTCGGCACCGCGGAGCGCCTGGAGCGCGACCGCGTTGCCCCACTTGGCCGGGTCGGCGCTGGCCCCGACGACGACGATGTGGCCCGGGTCGAAGAGCTGGTCGAAGAGGGAGCTGAGGTCGCGGGTCACCACTGGACCTCGAGGACCGCGATCAGGCGCATGGAAGCAGCCTCTCGCGCCCGGCCTCTCCGGTCACCGGCCACAGTGCAAACGTCCTTCCCGACGCTGACCCGCCCGTACAGTACGGGCGGGTCGACGCGGATCGCGGTCATGAGGCGACCTCGACGCAGCTCCGGAGCGCGCTCAGCCACGCCGTACCGGCGGTGTTCGGTCCGTGCATCTGGTGACTCCCGAATCGGTGACCAGCCCTTGACAGCCAGAGGCCGCGACGGCAAGGTAACAGACTGATCAGTTAGTCAGCCAGAGTGAGACTCGACATGACGGACACCACGACCCGCCCGCCCGGGTCCCCGTGCGCCGTCCCGCGACGGCCCCTGGCTCCCGGCGCTTCGGCGCGATCGCACGGAGACGCCGGTCTGCAACACCAGGTGAAAGAGTGACGCATGCCCGACGCTGACACGCAGTCCGAGAACGGCAAGCGCCCCCGCGCCGAGATCGCCGCGCAGACCCGTGAGGCCATCCTCAGCGCGGCCTGCGACGTGATCGCCGAGATCGGCTTCGAGAACATCCGGATGCGGATGGTGGCCGAGCGGGCAGGCGTCTCCACCGCGGCCCTGCACTACCACTTCGACACCCGCGAGAAGCTGTTCGCCGCGGCCCTCCACTACTCGTTCGGCAGCACCGGCGCCGACGTCTACGAGACCAAGGGCGCGGGCGACACCGCCGCCGCCCGGCTGGCCCGGATCATCAACGCGTCGCTCCCGATGTCGGCGAGCCTGCGCCGCGAGTGGGCCCTTTGGCAGGAGCTGTGGTGCCGGGCCGGCCGCGACCCCGAGTCGCGCACGCTGGCCGTCGACCTCTACCAGGCCCACACCAGCTGGATCGAGGAGACCCTCGACGCCGGCATCGCGTCGGGCGAGTTCGAGCCGTGCGACACCGCCGCCCACGCCCAGCTGATCAACTCCCTGTGCGACGGCTTCGGCGTCCAGCTGATGATCGGCAGCCCCGCGGTGACCCTGGACAGCGCGCGGGCGGCGATCTGGTCACTCGCCACCGAGCCCCTGGGCCTCACCGTCGCGTTCCCGGAGGCTGGCCGACGATGACCCGGGCGTCGTACGTCTCTCGTCGCGGACTCTTCAAGGCTGCGGGGGCGTCGGCGGCGCTGCTCGGCGCGACGTCCGCGTGCGCCTACGTCAACCCACCCGGACCGCGGGCACTCCCGAAGAAGAAGATCGTCCCGAAGGTCGACGGTGACCTCGTCTACTTCAACTGGGCCGACTACGTGCACCCGAAGGTGCTCAAGGGGTTCAAGGAGGAGTACGGCGTCGACATCATCCAGTCGAACTTCGACTCGATGGAGGGCATGGCGGCCAAGCTCGCCGCCGGCAACCGCTACGACATCATCTTCCCGTCCGCGCAGTGGGTGGAGAAGCTGGACGCCGCCAACCAGCTCTACCCGATCGACCACTCAGTGCTGGAGAACGCCGCGGCGATCTTCGACTACTACGACTACTTCGCCGACCCGTGGTACGACCCCAAGTCGGCGCACTCGATCCCGTTCACGATGTACAAGACCGGCGTCGCCTGGCGCACGGACAAGCTGGGCGACCAGCTCACCGGCAGCTGGAACGACCTCTGGAACGACACCGCCAAGGGGCACACCTTCCTCCTCGACGACCGCGACGAGGTGCTCGGCATGGGGGCGCTCCTGCTCGGGCTCGACCTCAACACCGCGGACGGCGACGACCTCGACCAGATCGTCGACAAGGTCGACTCGCTGCGGCCCTACCTCCGTGCGTTCAGCAGCGACGACTTCAACAACCTGCTCTCCGGCGACGCGTGGCTGACCCAGGCCTGGAGCGGCGACCTGGCCGCGGTCATCTGGCAGGCGGACGACCCGTCCCTCTACGCGTTCCAGTCGCCCTCGGAGGGCGCGCCGGTCAACACCGACACCTACGCCATCCCCTCGAACGCCCAGCACCCGGGCACCGCGCTGCTGTTCATCGACTACATGCTGCGGCCGGAGAACGTCGAGAAGAACATCAACTACATCGGCTACCCCATGCCGGTCCACGGGACCGAAGCGGTCTACGACGAGCTGATGGCGCCGTTCCCCGCCTGCAAGGTGACCGTCGACGACCTCGGGGAGGACCTCTACTTCACCAACCACAACGTCGACGACACCCGGGCCCGCGACGACGCGTACACGAGGATCAAGGTCGGCTGATGTCCAGCGCCAAGAAGTCCGACCGGTTGTGGACCTGGCTGCTGCTGCCCGGCACGCTCTGGATGTCGGTGTTCTTCGTCTCGGCGCTCGCGCTGGTGATCGCGCTCAGCTTCGGTCGGACCGACGAGCTGGGGAACCCGCGGTTCAGCAACACGCTCGAGAACATCCGCGGGATCCTCGAGTGGACCTACCTCCGCGTCATCATCCGCTCGCTGGTCTACTCGGTGAGCGCGACCGTGATCTGCCTGCTGATCTCCTACCCGGTCGCCTACGTCATCGCCCGGCACGGCGGGCGATACCGGAACGCGCTGGTCGCGCTCATCGTCGTCCCGTTCTTCGCCAACTACCTGGTCCGGATGTACGGCTGGCAGACGCTGCTCTCCGACGACGGCGTGGTCATGAAGAGGCTGCGCGACCTCGGCGTCTCGTCCGACTTCCACATCCTCGACACCGCGGGCGCGGTGATCGGTGGGCTGGTCTACGGCTACATCGTCTTCATGGTCCTCCCGGTCTACGCCTCGCTGCAGCGGATGGACGGGTCGCTGATCGAAGCCGGCCGGGACCTCTACGGCTCGCCGCTGCGCACCTTCCTGACCGTCACCGTCCCGGCCACCCGCGCCGGTGCCTACGCCGGCATCGTGCTGGTCTTCCTCCCGGCCATGGGCGACTTCATCAGCGCGCAGCTGCTCGGCGGTCCCAACAACCTGATGATCGGCAACCTGATCCAGGAGAAGTTCTTCGCCGGCCAGAACTGGCCACTGGGGTCGGCGCTGACGATGACCCTGATGCTGCTCCTGCTGGTCTGCATGTTCGCCTACCTGCGCCAGACTGCGCGTGACTCGCGGGAGGCGGCCCGATGAGCGTGACCACCGCCCGGCCGGAGCCAGCGGTCGCCAGCCCCGCGGCCGGCAGCTCGCGCCAGCGCCGCAGGCGGCGCGGCTCCGGCATGGACCGCAAGCCCAAGTTCGCGGTCGCGGTGACCGTGCTCTTCTTCGTGCTGCTCTACCTGCCGATCGCCGCCGTCGTGGTGTTCTCGTTCAACACCAAGAAGTCGCTCACCGTCTTCGACGGCTGGTCGCTGCAGTGGTACCGCGCGTTCTTCAACGACAGCGAGCTCACCCACTCGCTCGGCACCAGCCTCGAGGTGGCCGCGGTCGCGATGGTCGGCTCGGTGTTCATCGGCGCCGCCCTGGCCTTCGGGCTGGTCCGGGCCCGGTCGCGCCTCGGCGCCGCGGCGAACGCGATCATGCTGATCCCGCTGATCACTCCGGAGATCGTCACCGGTGTCGCGTCGCTGATGCTCTTCAAGGGCGTCTACCTCGAGCCCGGGCTGGCCACGCTGATGATCGCCGAGACGACGTTCTCGATCTCCTACGTCACCGTGATCCTGCGCGCCCGGGTCGCCGAGCTGAACCCGGAGATCGAGGAGGCCGCGATGGACCTCGGCGCCAGCCGCATGCAGGCTGTGCGCCTGGTGACCTTGCCGCTCATGTGGCCGGCGATGCTGTCCTCGGCGATCCTGATCTTCACGATCGTCTTCGACGACTTCGTGCTTGCCTTCTTCACCACCGGCGTGAGCCCGCAACCCCTGTCGGTGCGGATCTACTCGGCGATCCGCTTCGGCGTACAGCCCTCCATCAACGCCGTCGGCACCCTGATGCTCTTCGGCTCGATCCTGCTGATCGTCCTCGCCCTCGTGCTGCCGCGCCTCCTGGGCCGCCGCGGCTCCGGACTCGACCTCTTCAAGAGCTAGACACACCACTAGGACAGCCATGACCGCAGAGACACTCACCCCCACGCAGCCTCCGGCCACCGCCGGCCGGCCCGCCGTCGAGCTGGTCGGGATCGGCAAGACCTACGGTGAGGCCGAGGTGGTCAAGGACCTCGACCTGCGTGTCGAGGCCGGCACGTTCTTCTCGATGCTCGGCCCCTCCGGGTGTGGCAAGACCACCACGCTGCGGATGATCGGCGGCTTCGTCGACCCGACCCGCGGCGACGTACTGCTGCACGGCGAGGACGTCACCGACCTGCCGCCCAACCGGCGCGACGTCAACACCGTCTTCCAGAGCTATGCGCTCTTCGACCACCTGTCCATCTGGGACAACGTCGCGTTCGGGCTGCGCCGGAAGAGGACCGGCAAGGCCGAGCTCCGGCAGCGGGTCGGCGAGATCCTCGAGCTCGTACAGCTCACCGGCCGCGACAAGGACATGCCGCGCGAGCTGTCCGGCGGGCAGAAGCAGCGGGTGGCGCTGGCCCGAGCGCTGGTGAACCGGCCGTCGGTGCTGCTCCTCGACGAGCCGCTGGCCGCCCTCGACCTGAAGCTGCGCCGGGCGATGCAGGTCGAGCTCAAGCGGATCCAGCGCGAGGTCGGCATCACGTTCGTGTTCGTCACCCACGACCAGGACGAGGCGCTGACCATGTCCGACCAGATCGCGGTGATGAGCGAGGGCCGGATCCACCAGTGCGGCACGCCCGAGGACATCTACGAGCGTCCCGCGACGGCGTTCGTGGCCGGGTTCATCGGGACCGCGAACCGGATGACCGGTGACTACCGCGACGGCGGGCTGGTCCTGGCCGGGGACATGCGGCTCCGCACCGGCCCGCTGGACGGCTGCCGCGAGGGCGAGCAGGTGACGATCGCGGTCCGGCCGGAGAAGATCTGGATCTCCGACCTCACCCCCGAGATGGTGCAGACCGACGGGCTGGTCAAGGCCACGGTGTACGGCGGCCCGACCACGACCTACCTGATGGAGATCGCGCCAGGTGTGGAGCTGGCCGTGCTCGAGCAGAACCTGCAGCGGGCCCGCACCGAGGACCGCTGGACGGACGGCGAGCGGGTCCGCATCGGCTGGCTGCCCGAGCACTGCCTCGTCCTGCACTGACCTTCTCCCCTTCGCGTAGGAGCACTCCCATGTCCCACGACGTCGTCGTCATCGGCGCCGGCCTGGCCGGTCTCGTCGCCGCGCGTGACCTCGCCCGCGGCGGCGCCGACGTGGTCGTCCTCGAGGCGCGACCCCGGGTCGGCGGCCGGGTCGAGCAGGTCGCCCTCGACGACGGGCGGCTGGTGCAGCTCGGCGGTGAGGTCGTCGGCAACGCGCACACGGCGTACCAGCAGCTGGTGGCCGAGCTCGGCCTCACCCTGGTGCCCAGCTACGTGGCCGAGCCGGGTGAGCTGACCTACGTCCTCCACGAAGGCATCCACATCGGCGACCGCCCTGCGTTCTTCGCCCCGGAGGACCACGCCAGCATGGCCCGGGTCGAGGAGGAGTTCGCGCGGCTGTGCGTCACCGTCGACCCCGGGGACCCGTGGTCGCACCCGGACGCCGAGCGGCTCGACCGGCAGTCGATGCAGGACTGGTTGCGCTCGATCGGTGCGACCGACAACGTGCGGCGCGCCCTCGAGGCCGGGCAGCTCGGGCTCAGCTCCGGGTCCTACGAACGCATCTCGTTCCTGTCCCAGCTGCGGAAGTCGGCGGTGACGTCTACCAAGGGTCTCTACGCCTACGAGGAGTGGGAGAACCTGCGCGTGGCCGAGGGCTCGGCCACGGTCGCGCTCCGGATGGCCGAGGAGCTGGGCGACCGGGTGCGGCTGGGCGTGCCGGTCCGGTCCATCAAGGTCGGCGCGGGCGGCTGCGCGGCCGAGCTCGACACCGGCGAGCTCGTCTCTGCCACTGCGGTGGTCAGCGCGGTCCCGGTCGGGCCGCTGCGCGACATCGACGTCGAGGGCGTCTCGGACGCCCGGCTGGAGTCGCTGCACCGGCAGCGGCACGCGCTGGCCGCCAAGTTCGTGGCGGCGTACGCCCGGCCGTTCTGGCGCGACGCCGGGCAGAACGGGCTCACCGAGTCCGAAGGGATCCTGGGCTCGTCCTGGCCGCAGAGCGAGGGCATCCTGTCCTGCCTGGTGCCGCCGGAGCGGATCGCGGCGTACCTCTCGACCGACCCGCGGTTCCGCGCGGAGGAGGCGCTGGCCGAGCTGGCTGCCTGGTTCGGGCCGGAGGCGCTGACGCCGGTGGCGACGTTCGAGCGGCTGTGGGGCACGAACCCGTGGACGCAGGGCTACGTCACCCAGTGGCATCCCGGCGACGTGCTCCGGGTGGGGCCGCTGCACGGGACGCACGAGCCGCCCTTCTACGTGTGCGGCTCCGACCAGTGGGTGGCCGGCTACATGGAGGGCGCGGTGCGCACCGGCCGGTCCGCCGCGGCGGAGGCGCTGGCGCGCGGGTGACAACCACGTTCAGGGGTTTCGAGACGGTTGCTGCGCAACCTCCTCAACCACCGGTGGCTGACTCCTCGGTGGTTGAGGAGGGCGCTCCGCGCCCCTCTCGAAACCTCCGCAGCCGCCGCAGGAAGTCGCCCTACGCCGAGAAGGCCCCCGGCAGCGAGAGCAGCGACTCGTGGCCGCGCTTGTTCAGCTCGTTGGCGATGACCAGCCGCTGCACCTCCGACGTGCCCTCCCAGATCCGGTCGACGCGGAGCTCGCGGTAGAGACGCTCGACGGGGTAGTCGCGCATGTAGCCGCGGCCGCCGAAGATCTGCACCGCCCGGTCGACCACACGGCCGGCGGCCTCGGAGGCGGACAGCTTCACCATCGCGGCCTTCGCGTGCATCGTCTTGCGCGCACCGCCGTTGCTGAACTCCCAGGCGACCTGGTGGACGAGCGCCCGGTTGGCGGCGATCTCGACGGCGGAGTCGGCGAGCATGCCCTGGATCAGCTGGTAGTCGATGAGTACGTCGCCGCCCTGCTCGCGGGTCCTGGCCCAGTCGAGCGCGAGGGACAGAGCGCGCTCGGCGGCGCCGATGGTGCGGGCGCCGATCATCAGCCGCTCCTCGGTGAACCAGTCGCGGGTCAGGTCGTAGCCGCCGCCGATCTCGCCGAGCACGTGCTCGGGGCCGACCTCGACGTCACGGAAGGCGAACTCGGGGTGCTCGTAGACGAAGGTGTGCATGTACCGCGGTGTGCGCAGCAGCTGCACGCCGGGGGTGTCCTTGTCGACGAGGAACATGGTGGGCGCGTTCTCGGGCGCGACCAGGGCCAGCACGAGGAAGTGGTCGGCGACGTCGCCGACGGTGACGAACCACTTCTCGCCGTTGATGACGAACCGGTCGCCGACCCGGGTGGCCGTCGTACGGATCCGCGAGGGGTCCGAGCCGGCCGAGCTCTCGGTGATGGCGACGGCGTCGCGACGTTCGCCGCGGATGCCGGGCTCGAGCCACCGCTCCCTCTGCTCCTCGGTGCAGGCTCCCAGCGCGTTGGCCGGCCGCCAGACCGTGTCCCAGAGCGCGCCGGTGAGCCTGCCGAGCTCCTCCTGCACGACGACCTGCTCGAGGATCGTGAGCCCGGCCCCGCCCAGCTCGGCGGGGTGGTTGATGGCGTTGAGCCCGGCCCCGAGGACGGCGGCCTTGATGGCGGCGTGCGACTCGGGGCTGAGCCCGTTGTCCATCTCGCACTCGTCCTCGAACACCATGATCTTGCCGGCCAGCCCGGCGGCGCGCGCCTTCAGCTCGGCCATCCGTGACGTGTAGGTGAAGTCCACTGCACCCTCTCCCGCGTCGAAGGCTGACTGATCAATTAGTCAGTAACAATCCCGGCTGGCCAGGGCCGCTGTCAAGCGATCTCGAGTGCTGGATTCTCACCGCTGCCAGGTCGGGCGCAGGAAGATCCCGGCGCAGGGCTTCGGCTCGAAGTACGTCGTCTTGGGCGGCATCACCTCGTGGGCGTCCGCGAGCCGGGTGAGCGTCGCGATCTGTGGCGGCGCCAGCGTGAACAGCACGCCTCCGTCCGCGTCGCACCGGCGAGTCAGCTCGTCGACCGGAGTCCGCGCCGGCGCGATCTCGATGAGCTGTGGCAGGTGGTCAAGGACCTGCGCGCGGAGGACCTCGACGTCGAGCCCCGAACCTGCGGTGTCGGGTGTCACGTCGTACCAGGTGCGGTCGGCGTACAGCCCGAAGGACCCCGGTGCTGGCTGCGGCGGCGAGGCCACGGCCGCCACCCGGAACGCCGGCGTGAGCAGGTCGACGACCGCATCGAGGTCCGCGGGTCCGATCACTCGCCGCTGGAAGACCGAGAGGCGCAGGCCGTCCATCGGATGGACGACGCACAGGACACCGGCGTCCGCGGGCTCACCGCTCCGACGCCATTCCGTCAGCGCCGCTGCGACCCGGTGGTGGCCGTCGGCGATGTAGTGCTCCGCTGCGGCCAGCTCGTCGGCGAGCCGCGCGGTGACGCTCCCCGGAGGGACCCGCCACACCAGCTGCCGCAGCCGGCCGGGGCCGGCGAAGTCGAGGAGCGGCGTCGTGCTGCACACCTCGTCGAGGGTCCGGGTGTACGCCGGGCCGGCGTCGTGCAACAGCGCCACCAGGGCCGGCGGGGCATCGGTCGTTGCGTAGTGGTGGACCAGGCTCTCTACCCGCTGGGTCTGCACCGCCTCGTGCCCGCGCACCTGGCCGTCGACGAACGCACGGAGTGAGACGTCACAGACGACCCCGGTGCAGGAGAGGTCGCCGCGCTCCTGCCGGTAGACGTAGAGCGCGGGCTCCGACTCGTCGTACGACGACGGGTCGACGGGGGCGACCGGCGGGAGCGTGCCCGTGTCCTCCGGCAGCTCGGACAGGCCGCTGACCAGGCGCCGGGCCCACTCGGGACGGACTACCCGGGCCGGAAAGGGGCGAACCGCGCTCGCCGGCGGCGCGGTGTCCTCGCTGAGGGTCACCTCGGTCACGCTCAGCACGTGTGGGATCTCGCGGAGGGCCGTCAGCAGCGAGGCCGAGGCCTGGCCCACCACGTCGATGGAGGCGACGGCGGCCTGCCCTCCGCGGAAGACGCGGTTCTCCATGTGCTCGACGTTCAGGCCGGCGGTGCTGAGCTGGTTGAGGACCTGGGCGAGCACCCCGACGCGGTCGAGGTGGCGGATGGTCAGCGTGATCGAGCCGAGGCGGCTGGGATCGAGGTTCACGCAGTGCCGCACCTCGCCGGCCATGAACGCGTCGACGACCTCGGTCACCCCTGCGGCGATGGCCTGCTGCGCCTGCTCGGTCGAGGCGCCGATGTGGTGGGTCCCGACGACCCCCGGATGCCGGGCCAGGGGGGAGTCCCAGGAGGCCCGGCCGGAGCCCGGCTCGTCCGCGAACACGTCCAGGCCGGCGCGCACCGTGCCTGCGTCCAGCGCCTTCAGCAGGGCGCCCTCGTCGACGACGTCGCCTCTCGATGTGTTGAGGAGGATGGCGCCGGGTCTCATCAGCTGGAGGAAGCCGTCGTCGACCAGGTGCCGGGTGTCCTCGGCCGAAGGAACGTGGAGGCTCACGATGTCGGACGAGGACACCAGCTCGTGCATCGAGTCGCGCATGCGGATGCCCAGCTCCTCGGCCCGGGCCACGACCTGCTCGGAACGACCGGGCTTCGCGAGCGACTGGACCTCGATGCCGAACGCCGCCGCTCGTTCCGCGACGGCGAGGCCGATCGAGCCGAGGCCGATGATGCCCATCGTGGACCCGAGCAGGCCGTGGGCCTTGCTGTAGCCCTTCTTGTCCCAGCGACCGTTGCGCAGGTCCGCGACGTTGTCCGCGATCCGCCGGTCGATCGCCAGCAGCAGCCCCATGGTGAGCTCGGCCACCGCAGCGGCGTTGCGGCCGGGGACGTTGGAGACGAAGACGCCCATCGTCGCGGCAGCGTCCGTGTCGATCGTGTTGGTCCCGGCCCCGGCCCGGATCACCAGCGCCAGCCGGTCGGCGCGCTCGAACACCGCACGTTTGACCTTGGTGCTGCGCACGACGAGTCCGTCGAACCCGGCGATCCGCCCCGGGAGCTCGTCCGCGGTGAGCTCGGGCTCCATCACGCAGACGTGCCCGCGGGCTCCGAGGTCCACGAGCGTCTGCTCGGGGAGCCGGTCGGCGAAGAGCAGGTGCATCGCGCGACCTCCCTGACGTGTCCTCGCTGGTGTCAGCGGGACTCCGGTCACGCTAGCCGTGGAGGACCGGGTCGCGCCATGACCGTGCCCGTCGACCGCGGCGCCGGAGAGCGCTAGCGTGCAGCGCGGATGGAGGAGGTGGACGACAGTGCTGTCGGACATCGAGATCGCGAACGCCGCCACGCTGCGACCGATCAGTGAGGTGGCGGCCGAGACGCTCGGGATCGACGAGCGGCACCTGGTGCCGTACGGCCACTTCAAGGCGAAGGTCGACCTGACCTACCTGAACTCCCTCGCCGATCGATCGCTCGGCCGACTGATCCTGATGACCGCGCTGTCGCCCACCCCACCCGGGGAGGGCAAGACGACCACGACGGTGGGCCTCACCGATGCGCTGCACGGGTTGGGCCGTCGTACCGTCGCCTGTCTGCGCGAGCCGTCCATGGGCCCGGTCTTCGGCATGAAGGGCGGCGCGGCCGGCGGCGGCTACAGCCAGGTGGTGCCGATGACCGACATCAACCTGCACTTCACCGGGGACTTCGCCGCGATCGCCGCGGCCAACAACCTGCTGGCGGCGCTGATCGACAACCACGTCCACCACGGCAACGAGCTCGACATCGACGTCCGGAGCGTGACCTGGAAGCGCGTGCTCGACGTGAACGACCGCGCGCTGCGCGAGGTGACCGTCGCCCTCGGCGGCCACGCCAACGGCTTCCCGCGCGAGGACGGCTTCGACATCGTCGTCGCCTCGGAGCTGATGGCGATCTTCTGCCTCACCGAGTCGTGGGCCGACCTGAAGCGCCGGATCGGGGACATCGTCATCGGCTACGCGCGGGCGGGGAACCCCGTGACCGCGCGCGACCTCGGCGCTGCGGGAGCGATGGCGGCCCTGCTCCGGGACGCGCTCGCGCCGAACCTGGTCCAGACGCTGGAGGGCGCGCCGGCGTTCGTGCACGGCGGCCCGTTCGCGAACATCGCGCACGGCTGCAGCTCGGTGATGGCCACCCGCGCCGGGCTGAGGCTGGCCGACCTCGTGGTCACCGAGGCGGGGTTCGGGGCGGACCTCGGCGCGGAGAAGTTCGTCGACATCAAGTGCCGCAAGTCAGGCCTGCGGCCCGATGTCGCCGTGGTGGTCGCGACGGTGCGTGCCCTGAAGTACCACGGCGGTGTGGCGCTGGCCGACCTCGGCGAGGAGAACCTCGGCGCCGTCGAGGCCGGGATGGTGAACCTCCGCCGGCACCTGGACAACATCCGCGGCGTCTACGGCATCCCGTGCGTCGTCGCGGTCAACCGGTTCCCGACCGACACGGACATCGAGGTGGCGAAGGTCGTCGAGCTGGTCGGCTCGGCCGGCGTCAGCGCCTTCCCGGCGACCCACTTCGCCGACGGCGGCGTCGGAGCGCAGGACCTGGCGAAGGGTGTGCTGCAGGCGCTCGACGAGCCCTCGCCGTACACGTTCTCCTTCACCTATCCGGACGACCTGTCCCTGACCGAGAAGGTCGAGGCCATCGCGAGCCGGCTGTACGGCGCTGGGCTCGTGACGTGGGAAGCCCGGGCCCGGCGGCGGCTGCTGCGCATCGAGCGGGACGGGTACGCCGCGCTACCGGTGTGCGTGGCGAAGACGCAGTACTCATTCTCGACGGATCCGACCCTGGTCGGTGCCCCCTCGGGCCACGAGCTGCACGTCCGCGAGGTCCGGCTGTCCGCGGGCGCGGGCTTCGTCGTCGTCGTGTGCGGCGACATGATGACGATGCCCGGCCTCCCCAAGGACCCGTCGGCGTCGCGGATCGACCTGGCCGACGACGGGACGATCCTCGGCCTGAGCTGAGGCTGCGATGACGGAGCCCACGCGTCGGTGTCCCGCCGTCGCGCCTGGCGTACTTCACCTCGTTCTACCTGAGCTCGCTCACCCGCGGCCTGCCGGCCGCTGCGCGGGCGCACACGTGGCCCAGGATCACCGGGTACGACGACCGCTGGCACTGGATCACCACGAGCGTGGTGCCGCAGTTCCGCCGCTTCGACGCGGACCTGGAGCTGGCCGACGCCAGCGTGCAGCGCCTCTTCGACGACGCCGTCGGGTACGCCGCGATGCCCTGCGTGCCGCCCGCGTAGTCGCCGGCGTGACCAAGCGTCTCTGGTCGTCGCGTCGCCGGGCGGACCGGCGGGGTGGCTGCCCCGCCGGTCCGGTTCCGCTGCCCTGGCGCGGTCAGTGACCGCCGGTCACGGTGAAGGTCGCCTTCATCGTGGCCTGCGAGGAGTCGCCGGCGTACACCTCGATCTGCCCTGGTTCGACCACGAAGTCACCCCGGTTGTCGTAGAACCCGAAGTCGCTGCGGTCGAGCGTGAACGTGACCCGCTTCGACTCCTTCGGCTGGAGGGTGACCCGCTCGAAGCCGCGCAGTCGGCGGACCGGCTGCGAGATGCTCGCCACCGGGTCGTGGAGGTAGAGCTGCACGACCTCGTCGCCCGGGACAGCACCGGTGTTGGTGACCGTCATGCTCGCGCGCACGCGTCCGGACGGCGACACGGACGTCCGGTCGAGCTTGAGCCCCGTGACCGAGAACGTCGTGTAGCTGAGCCCGTAGCCGAAGGCGTACAGCGGGTCACACGAGCGGAGGTCGCGGTAGCGAGAGTTGTACTTCTGGGTCACGTCGCAGGGCCGTCCGGTCGGCTCGTGGTTGTAGTAGATCGGTACCTGGCCGAGCCGCTGCGGGAACGAGACCGGCAGCTTGCCGCCCGGGTCGGTCTTCCCGAAGACGACGTCGGCGACCGCGTTGCCGGCCTCCACACCCGGGAACCAGGCCTCGAGGATCGCCGGCGAGCTCGCGGCCACGTCGCCGAGCGTCAGCGGTCGGCCGTTGAACAGCACGACCACGAACGGCTTCCCCGTGGCCTTGATCGCGTCGATGAGCTCCTGCTGCCGACCGGGCAGGTCGAGCGTGGACCGGCTGGTCGCCTCGCCGCTCATCTCCCTGGTCTCTCCCAGGGCCAGCACGACCTGGTCGGCCGCGTTGGCCTTCGCGACAGCTTCAGCGAAGCCGGCGTCGGACGCGCAGTCGTTGGCGGGGTCGTACGCCGGTGGCTCGGCGTTGCTGAGGGTGCAGCCCGGGGCGAACGTCGCTCCCGGCGACTGGGCCGAGATGCCGGCCAGCAGGCTCACCGCGTCCTCGTCCTTGCCCTGTCCCCACCACGGGCCGAGCATGTCGTGCCGGTCGTCGCCGAGCGGGCCGATGACGGCGGTCTTCTTGTTCGGGTCGAAGGGCAGGGTGGCGCCATCGTTCTTCAGCAGCACCATCGACTTGCCCGCCGCGCTGCGAGCGGCGGCGCGGTCGGCCGGGGTGAGGAAGCTGGCGGGGTCGGTGGCCTTCGCCTGGTCGACGTACGGGTGGTCGAAGAGGCCGGCGCGGAACTTGACCCGCAGGATCCTGCGAACCGCGTCGTCGAGCCGGCTCATGGTGATGCGGTGCTGGGAGAGCAGCTGGTCGCCGTAGTCACGGAGGTTGGTGCTGACCATCTCGGAGTCGGTGCCAGCCATCAGCGCGTTGGCCCCCGCCGCCGGTCCGTCCGCCGCGGTGCCGTGGCCGCAGGGCCCCACGTCGGGCTTGACCGGCGGGCAGGCGCGGGTCTCGGCGACGGCGGTGTAGTCGCTCTCGACGAACCCGTCGAAGCCCCACTCCTTCTTGAGGATGTCGGTCTCCGTGTACGGGTTCGCGCACCCCGGGACGCCGTTTATCGCGTTGAACGAGCACATCACGGTGTCAGCGCCGGCGTCGATCGCGGCCTTGAACGGCGGCAGATAGATGTTGCGCAGCGTCGACTCGGACATGTCGGTCGTGTTGTAGTCGCGGCCGCCCTCGGGCTGGCCGTAGCCGACGAAGTGCTTGACGCTGGTGACGACCTTGTCCTTCTTCGAGTAGTCCGAGCCCTGGGCGCCCTTGACCCGGGCGGCCGCCATCACGGAGCCGACGTACGGGTCCTCGCCGTTGCCCTCGACGATCCGGCCCCAACGGGGCTCGTGGGAGACGTCGACCATCGGGCTGTAGATCTGCTTGAGGCCGACTGTCGCGGACTCGCGCGCACCGATCGTGGCGTCGGCCTGGGCGACCGAGGGGTCGAACGAGCTGGCGGTGGCCAGGGGGACGGGGAAGATGGTGCGGTAGCCGTGGATGGTGTCGTAGGCGAACAGGATCGGGATGTGCAGCCGGGACTGCTCGACCGCGATGTGCTGGAGCTCGTTGATCCTCGCGGGGTCCACCAGGCTGAAGACACCGCCGACGCCGGCCTGGGCATCGGCGTTGGTGACCTGGCCGTCGGAGAGCAGCTGCACCTGCTGCAGCTTCTCCGTGGTGGTCATCTTCGCGAGCAGTGCGTTGACCTTGGCCTCGATGCCAGGGCTCGGTGCCCCGCGGGTGGGGGCCAGGGCTGCCTCGTCCCGCGATGGCGGCGAGCTGGGTGAGCTGCTGGCCACCGAGGAGACGGCCAGGACCGTGACGGCGGCGAGCGCCGCGCCGGCGATGTGCTTCATTCGGGCACCTCCGAGAATGGGATCCCGTCAGCCGCACGGCACTCTGCCGGTGCGGGCGTCGGCGGGTGCGGTCCCCGGCCAGACCCGCTTCGGCAAGGGCCGGGTACCCCTCGAGGGCTCGATCAGACACGCTGTCGACCGGGTGGCCATGGCGCGGAACCCGCGATGGCTCGGGCCCCGACAGGAGTTCGACGTCGCAGAACCCTTGATCCTGCCGACCGGCTGTCGCATCCTCGAGTGAGGAGGTCGCGATGAACCCATTGGCTGCCCCGGACGGCGTACCGCTCCTTTCTGCCGGCAGGCACCGATCAGCTCGCCGTGGCGCCTGCTTCATGGAGTTCGCCTCTTTCCTGGCAGGCGAGCGATGGAGCGATCACCCCTCCTGCACCCATCCGCTGCTCGCGCAGCTCGCGCGGCGGGTGAACGACCTCATCGGCGAAGAGGGCCGCCAGCAGCTGGTGCCCCTGATTCCGTTGGTGGTGGGTCGGCGCGGGGACGATCACACCTGGCTCGACCTTCCGGTCGCCGTGGCCGCCTCGCAGCTCCTCGATCTGCCCGAGGGGACCCAACGGGTGCTCGCTGCCGGGCTGTTGAGCGCCCGCCAGGTCTCCACCGAGGCCGGTCCCGACCTGGCCGCGACCGGGCGCCGCGCGCAGGCCGCGCTCGACCTCGTCCCCGGCGCGGTGGCGTGGGCCGAACGTCTCGGGGTGTCGGCGCGGATCTCCCCGAGGACCTTCGCCAACCGCTGCGCCCCGACGATGATCCGGTGCGCGGCCGACGGCATCGTGGCGAGCGGCGACCCCGACCGGGACTCCCGCCTGCGTGCCCTCCTCGAGACGGCGATCAGCACCTGTCCGGCGCCGGCGCGAGTGCACGGCGTACCGGAGGTCGCGGTCCCGCTGTAGCCCGCCGGCCCGGACGAGCTCTGGACGTCCGGGCGTGGCCGGGGCCCCGCCGAGCCGGGCCCGGTGATGAGTTGTCGTGCCCGCACGCGTCACACCTACGACGACACGCGACGAGGCGGAAGGATGACGTGATGAGTGCGGACACGCGGCTGGAGGAGCTGGGCGTGAGCGGTCTGGGCGAGGTCGACGAGCCGGCGTTCTCGGGGCTGGCCGAGCGGCACCGGCGTGAGCTGCACGTGCACTGCTACCGGATGCTCGGGTCGTTCGAGGACGCCGAGGACACCGTGCAGGAGACGTTCCTCCGTGCCTGGCGGCGGCGGGAGACCTTCGAGGGGCGGTCGACGTTCCGGGCCTGGCTGTACCGGATCGCCACCAACGCCTGCCTGGACCTGCTCGCCAAGTGCCGCCCGGACCCGGCGACCGGCGGCGAGGTGCGGTGGCTGCAGCCCTACCCGGACCGGCTGCTCGACGAGCTGTCCGCGGGCGATGCGGACGAGCCGGAGACCGTCGCGGTGGCTCGGGAGACGATCGAGCTGGCCTACGTGGTCGCGGTCCAGCACCTCGCGCCGCGGCCGCGGGCGGTGCTGATCCTGCGGGACGTGCTCGGCTGGCCGGCGAAGGACGTCGCGGAGCTGCTCGGGGACTCCGTCAACTCCGTGAACAGCGCGCTGCAGCGTGCCCGCGCCGGCATGCGTGAGAACCTGCCCGCCGAGCGGCAGGACTGGACCGGCGGCGAGCAGGACGCCGGGACGCGCGAGCTGGTGCGCCGCTTCACCGACGCCAGCGTGGCCACGGACATAGACGTGCTCGCTTCCATGCTGCGCGACGACGTCCGCTGCTCGATGCCACCCACGCCGGGCCTGTACGTCGGCCGCGACGCGGTGGTGAACGACTGGGTCGAGGACGGCTTCGTGGGCATGAAGGGCCTGCGTGGCCTCCCCACCTCCGTGAACCGGCAGCCCGCCGTCGCCTTCTACTTGTGGCAGGAGCAGGAGGCGGCGTACCTGCCACTGACGCTCGACGTCCTGCGCATCACCGGCGGGGCGATCACCGAGATCGTCACCTTCCACTCCGACCGGTTCTCGCGGCTCGCACTCCCCGAGCGGCTGCCGGCAGACGGCACGGAGCACTCCCGGTGAACAGCACCCGGCTCGTCGCAGGGCCGGCACCGGGCCGGACTGGCGACACCCACCGGCTCCGCAGGCTGGCCATCACCGGCCTCGTCGCCACACTCGCAGCAATGGTGGCCACCACCCTCGCCGCTGCGCTGGCCCGGGCCGCGGGCGTCGACTTCGAGGTCCCGGACCGTGGCGAGACGATCCCGTTGTCAGGGATCGCCGTGGTGACCGGCTTCTTCTCGGTCGTGGGTACCGTGATCGCCGTCGTTCTGCTTCGCTGGGGTGCCCGCCCCGCCGAGCGATTCGTGTGGACGGCAGGGTCGCTGACCGTGGTCTCGTTGGTCCCGCCCCTCCTCTCCGGAGCAGACGCCGCCACCACCGCCACCCTCCTCGGGTTGCACCTCGTTGCCGCGACCGTGATGATCCCTGCCCTGGCGCGGAGCCTCGGCACCCTGACCGATTGACGGCCCCACCACGGCGTTAGACAAGAGGGAGCGGATGAAGGGACCGAGACTGTTCCTGACCGTGGGGCTGCCGGGCACCGGGAAGACCGTTGCGGCGCGACGCATCGAGGTCGAGCAGCGAGCCCTTCGTCTCACGAAGGACGAATGGGTGAGGGCTCTGTACGGGCGGGAGAATCCGCCACCGGCCCAGGACGTGATCGAAGGAAGGCTGGTCCAGATCGGGCTGCGTGCCCTCGAGCTCGGCATCAACGTCGTGATCGACTACGGCCTCTGGGGTCGAGACGAGCGCTCCGCTCTTCGGCAGGCAGCAGCGGACCGTGGCGCGGTCGTGGAGATGCGCTACTTCGAGCTCGACCCAGCGGAGCAGCGCAGGCGACTCGACCAGCGCCAGGCCGAAGCGCCACACACGACGTGGCCCATGTCCGGTGCGGAGCTGGCCGAGTGGGCCGCCAAGATCGACATCCCGACGGCCGGTGAGCTCGACGGCAGCGAACCGATCGACGACCCACCAGCGGGGTTCGCGACCTGGGACGAGTGGCGCAGCCATCGCTGGCCGCCCTCGATCTCCTGATGGCTGAGCTCTCCGAGCCGGCGACCGGCCATGACGAAAGCCTGGCGCTGCGGACGGCTGTGGCCGGGCCGCATTCGTGTCATCCTTGACGTCGTGACCAACAGCGAGCACGAACCCACCGACCCGCCGCCGGGCGCGCCCGACGACCCGCCCACCGACCCGCCCGACGGCCCGCCCGACGAGCGCCCGCTGCACGACTCCAGCCGGCCGTAGCCCGGGCCGTGACGTCATACGGTTCGAGACACCTGGGACACCTGGGACACGTTCCGTACGACGTTCGGCTTCGGCGCGTGCGCGGGAGCGGCGGCGGCCGCCGCTAGCGTTCCCGGTTGCTGGTCCACGCGCTCGCGAAGTCGGCGACGGTGGGGAAGCGAGCGGTCGGGTCCGGGTGGCTTGCTCTACGGAGCACTGCCGCGCGTGGCTGAGCTCCGATGAACGTGTCCAGGTCGTCGGTCAGCCGGGTCGCGAAGTGGATGATCAGGCGCGCGAGGGTGAACACGGTGGTGCGCTGGTCGATGGTCGCCCCGAACCTGAACTCCTCCGGGGCCATGAACCGACTGGAGCCGAACATGCGTCCCATCGTGTTCGTGAACGGCCCCAGGTGATACGTGTCCAGGTCGACGACGGTGAGCCGGTCGTCGGGCGCGACCATCAGGCACGAGTCGTAGAGGTCGCAGGCCACCCAGCCGTGGCCCGCGAGAGCGTGATGAAGATCGACGAGGACGTCGAAGACCGCGAGCATCCGGTGGCTGGGCAGCTGCGCGAACCGCTGGTACGCCGACGCCGGGTCGCTCCCGAGACCTGGTGCCAGGCCGATCAGCTCGCCTGGTGCTGCGTCGTAGACGAGCGCCGGTCCGGTACTGGTGGTGATGACATTGCGCAGCGTGGCCAGGGCAGCGTGGTCACAGGACCGCGCGAGCCGGACGGCGTTGGCAAGTAGCGCCACCCGTCCGGCGTGGTCCAGCAGCGGCTTCGTCGCCCCTGAAGGTGGGTGGACCGGGCCTGCGGTCTTCACGAACAGCCGCACACCGTCCGCATCGACCAGCCACGAGACGTTCCCCGAGTCCTGCGTGTGGTGGTCGAACGTCTGGTGCACGACCGACGACTGCTTCACCAGCGACTCGGCCGAGTCGGTTGTCGAGGTCAGCGACAGCAGATCAGCCACCCGCCAAGTATCTGGGTGACGGCGTTCCAGGTCGGGCGGCTGGTGGATCCGGCTATCCGGGCAGCCGGGCGCGGTCCTCGGGCGAGAGCCACAGCTCGCCGAGCGGACGGCCACCGGCCGAGGCGATCGCGTCGACCAGCGGGCCGGCCCAGAGGTGCTCGACCAGCGCGACCGCGGCGACCGAGCCGGGAGCGACGACGTCGGCGAGGGACCACCCTTCTCCGTCGACGGGTGCCTCGTCCGTGCCACCGAGGATGTCGGCGGCCACTTGGCCGAGGCCCGGGTCGACACCCGGTGGGGGAGGGAGCGTGTCGAACGTCCCGTCCAGGTCGCGGCGGACGAGGAGTACGTCGACCAGCCTGACCACCCCCACCTCGCGCAGCCGCGTCAGCTCGGCGATGACCTCACCGGAGAACGACGGCTCATCGAACCCGACGACGAGCACCTGGACCGGTCCGCTCATGGTGCGATTCGGGCACGGAGCTGGTCGTACTCCTGCTGGTCGACGATTCCGCTCTCGAGCAGGTGGTCGAGTGCCTCCAGCGGATCGCGCCGAGGCTCGGCCGTGGTCGAGCGCGGAGCCGCGTTCGAGGGCGGAGCCGGCCGGGATGGAGGACGGGGTGGCGACGGTGGCCGGGGCGGATGCGACGCGGCGTACGCCTGCGCGGGGGTCATCCGCCCTCCGTAGTACGGCACGTTGCCGGTCATGCCCGTCATCTGCAGCTGTCTCGGCACCAGAACGACCACGGGACCAGCATGGCGCAGTGGCCGGGCTGCGGTGAAGGAGGTGATCGGGGCTCGGTCTCGAGCTGGTGTCCACCCGGGCGCTGGGCGGGCGTCGTCAGCTGCCCGCGGGCCCACCCTCCTGGCGGTCGAACACCCGCCGTGCGCGTTCTGGTGGGTCGAGGAGCAGGTCGATGACGAGTGCCGTCCAGCCGGTCTGGTGGCTGGCGCCGAGGCCGGCGCCGTTGTCGCCGTGGAAGTACTCGTGGAACAGCAGGTTGTCCCGCCAGGCGGGGTCCTCGGCGAAGAGGCGCTGAGCTCCGAAGACCGGCCGTCGTCCGGACTCGTCGGGGAGCCAGATGCCCACCAGGCGGTCGGCGAGGTCGCCTGCCACCTCCCGGACCGTGAGCTCGCGGCCGGAGCCGGTCGGGTACTCGAGGGTGAACTCGGAGCCGAGGAACTCGTCGTAGAGCAGCAGGGAGCGAACCACGAGGTAGTTGGTCGGCATCCAGACCGGGCCCCGCCAGTTCGAGTTCCCGCCGTACATCGAGGTGGTCGACTCGGCCGGTTCGTAGTCGATGACAGCGCCGGGGAGCCCGGGGACGGCGTACTCCTCGAGGTGTCGTCGGGACACGGAGCGGAGTCCGTGCGGCGACAGGAAGCCGTCCTCGTCGAAGAGCTGAGCCAAGGTGCGTCGCGCCTGGTCCGGGGTCACGAGGGCGACGACGACATGGTCCACCCCGCTGGAGCCCCAGACCCGGAAGATCGGCCCGTTGCCGCGCTCGGAGTCGTCGAGGTGGCGGGCCGCGTGCTTGCGCAGGGCGGCGAGCCGTTCGACCCGGTCCAGGGGCACGCCGACGGTCGCCAGGACGGGAATGACGCCGACCAGGGTCTGCACCTTCACGGGGGTGCCGTTCCCCTCGGCGTCGATGAGCCGGTCGTAGAAGAACCCGTCCTCCGGGTCGTAGAGACCGGACTTCTCCAGCGCATCGGAGATGAGGAGGAACTGCTCGAGGAACTTCACGACCATGTCGTCGTAGACCGGGTTCTCGGACGCGAGGAGCAACGCCAGGATCGACATCGCCAGCGAGTACGCCGCCATCCACGCCGTCCCGTCCGCCTGCTCGATCCGAACACCGTCGGGGAGGTGGGAGCGGTCGACCGGACTGATGTTGTCCAGGCCCAGGAAGCCTCCGCCGAACAGGTTGTTCCCTTCGGGGTCCTGTCGGTTGAGCCACCACGTGAAGTTCAGCAACAGCTTCTGGAAGACCCGCTCCAGGAAGGCCACGTCGGTGGAGCCGTCGATGACGAACACGCGCAACGCCGCGAGCGCGTGGACGGGAGGGTTGACGTCGTCGAAGTTCCACTCGTACGCCGGTAGCGCGCCGTTGGGGTGCTGGAACCATTCGCGCAGCAGCACGGTGAGCTGGTACTTCGCGAACGCGGGGTCGAGGTGCGCCCAGGCGATCGCGTGGAAGGCCAGGTCCCAGGCGGCGAACCAGGGGTACTCCCACGGGTCCGGCATCGCCAGCACGTCGAAGGAGTCGAGGTGTCGCCAGCCCGCGTTGCGGCCGTGTCGGTGGGACTCCGGCGGCGGTGGTCCGGCCGGGTCCCCGTCGAGCCATCGGCTGACCCGATAGGGGTACATCTGCTTGCTCCACACCAGCCCCGCAGCAGCCTGCCGGAGTACGCGCCTGCGCTCCTCGTCCAGGTGCGGGTCGAGGGCGTCGTAGAACTCGTCGGCGTCGCCGCGCCGCGCGGCCAGCACCCGGTCGAACTCCTGGTCGTCCCAGGGGGCTCCTCCGGCGGCTGACGGCAGGTGGAGGCGCAGCCGGACCTGCGTCGTGCCCCCGGCCGGGACCGTGAGCTGGTACCAGAGCGCCGCCTTCGTGCCCTGCTGGCTCGGGTTCACGGTGTCGGCACCGGTGACGACGTGGTCGTTGATCCCGTCCTTCGGGAACTCGGTGAGCGCGGCGCCGCCGTACAACCGCGGCACGTTGGTCTCGTTGTCGCAGAAGAGGGCCTGCGGTGGGGTGCCGTCCGGACCCGGGGCCGCGTCGAGGCGGTAGCCGGCCAGCAGCGGATGGTCGACCACCACCGAGTCCTGGTCGAGCGACAGCCGGGGTACGTCGGTGCGCTCCGCCCAGCGCCACGTGTTGTGGAACCACAGGGTGGGCAGGACGTGCAGGGTCGCCTCCTCCGGTCCGTGGTTCGTGGCCTCGATCGACATGTAGATGTCCGTGGCCGAGGCCTTGGCGTAGGTGACGTCGACCGACCAGTAGCGCCCGTCGTCGAAGGCCCCGGTGTCCATCAGCTCGAACTCGAGGTCCCGGAGCCCGCGGCGCGCGTTCTCCTCGACCAGCCGCTGGTAGGGGAACTCGCCCTGCGGGTAGTGGTAGCGCCACTGGAGCAGGGAGTGGCTCGGCAGCCCCTCCATGTACCACCAGTACTCCTTGGTGTCCTCGCCGTGGTTGCCCTGCGGTCCGGTCAGGCCGAACATCCGTTCCTTGAGGATCGGGTCTCGCCCGTTCCACAGTGCGAGGGCGAGGCACAGCTCGTGGCGGATGTCGGAGATCCCGGCCATCCCGTCCTCGTTCCAGCGGTAGGCCCGGGACCTGGCGTGGTCGTGCGGGAAGGACGACCACGCGTCCCCGTCCGCGCTGTAGTCCTCGCGAACGGTGCCCCAGGCGCGCTCGGAGAGGTAGGGACCCCATTCGTACCAGGGGTTCGCGTCGAAGAGGTCCTCCTCGGCCCGCCCGGTGGCCTCGGCCAGGCGGCGGTGCTCGGCGCTGTCGGAGCGGGTCATGACGCCTCTTCTCTCGGTCGTGGTGTCTGGTCGGCTGCACCCAGACTCTCGCTGGCTGCCACGTCCACGTGGAACAGGTGCCATCCCCAGCCCGGCAGCTCGACGTACAGCCCGTCGTCGAGGTCGTCGCCGGCCCGGTCGTAGGACACCTCCTGGGTCGGGTCGTGCAGCCGCACGGCTCGCCCCCTCAGCTCCGGCCAGGGCGCGGCCACGTGCGCCTCGGCACGACCTGCGGAGAGGTTGACCGCGACCAGCCAGCGCGAGTCCCCGGTCCAGCACCAGGACACGATCTGCGCCGCACCGGGATCGTCCGCCCATCCCGTCGTCCGGCACAGGCGCCACTCGCCGGTGCGGAACGTCGGGTCGGAGAGCACCTGGAGGAGGCGGCGGTAGAACGCATCCAGCTCGAGGTCCTCCGGCTCGTCGGGGAACCGGCCCAGGAACACCGGCAGGTGGGTCCGCCGGCCCTTCGTCTGTCCGTCGTGGACGAGCCGTGCGCCGCACTGCGTCAGCGTCGCGACGGCGGCGGCCCGATGCTGAGCCGGGTCGAGCAGGGAGGCCGCCCGCGGCTCGTCGTGGTTCTCGATGAACCGGAGCAGTCCGGACTGGTACGTCGGGTCGCCGGACAGGTGGCCGGCCACGCCTGGCGTGTCTCCGGTCGTGATGCGGTCGTAGAGCCGCTTGTCGTAGCAGTAGTCGAACCCCTGCTGCTGCAGGGCGAACTCGCGGTCCCAGTACGCCTCGGCCACGAACACGAAGGCCGGATGGCTGCGCCGCACGGCCTCGATGACCTCCGGCCAGTACGCCGGCGAAGGGGGCGTGCCGGCCCGGTCGCCCCAGGTGGCCGCGAAGACGTCGTCCATCATCAGCATCGCCATGTCGCACCGGACCCCGTCGCACTGGTCGGCGATGTCGAGCAGGGTCTCGACCACCCCGGCGCGGAGCTCCGGGGAGAACGCGTTGAGCTGGATGACGTCCGGCCACGCGGGAAAGTAGGGATCTCGACCGTGGGCGAAGACGCGGCCGCCGAGGTCGACGAAGGTCGCGGGGTCCCGCTCCACGTCCGCAGCGTCGCCGAGCACGAACCGGTCGACGTGAGCAGACACCCATGGGTGGTCGGGCGCGACGTGGTTGGGGACGAAGTCCAGCAGGAGCCCCACGCCCCGAGCCTGCAGCTCGGCCCGGGCCGCGGCCAGACCCGCCGTCCCGCCCAGCCGGTCGTCCACGACGTAGTCGCGCACGCAGTACGGCGAGCCGACCACGTCGTCGTCGGTGAAGTCCGGGAGCGCGTCTTTGAAGGACCGCATGAGGTCGGGGTTGTCGAGAGCCACGGCGATCCCGGCGGGGCTGCGCTGCCAGACCCCCATCAGCCAGACCAGGTCGTAGCCGGCTCCGGCGATGCTGTCCCACACGAGCGCCGGCACGCTGCCCAGGTCCACTTCACGACCCTCGGAGCCGGTCAGGGCCGACAGCCACGGCCAGGTGTCGATCTCCAGCACGAGCGGATGGGGTGGCACCGTCAGTTCACCTGGACTCCCGGTCATCGCCGTTCCCTCTCGCTCCAGCCTGCTCGGCCCCGCTCGCTCCCGAGAGCGACGACCCGGGACCAGCCAGTCTGTCCCATCGGGGTGAACGCGCGATGAACCGGAGTGTCGGTCTCTGACTAGGTTCGACCCATGGCTCGTCTGGTCCTGGTCAACGGAGCACCCGGGTCCGGCAAGTCGACCCTGGCGCGGGAGCTTGCGCGAGGGCTGCCGAACGCCTTGGCGATCGACGTCGACATCATCAAGCACGCCATCCCCGGCTGGGACGACGACCCCGACGCAGCGGGCCTGGAGGCCCGCCGCCGGGCCCTGGTGGAGGCTCGGACCTGCCTCGTTGCGGGACGTGACGTGGTGCTGGGCCAGTACCTCGCACGCACCGAGTTCATCGAGCAGCTCCAACAGCTGGCCGTGGACGAAGGTGCCGTCTTCGACGAGATCGTCCTGGACCTGGATGCCAAGACGCTCGCCGTTCGCCTGGCCGGCCGAAGGGCAGGACCCAGCCGTCCCGAGCACGCGATCAACAACGAGCTGGTCGCCCCGGATGACGCCCCGCGCCTCGTGACCTCGATGGAGTCTCTCCGCGAGAGCCGTCCGAGGGCAACATGGGTGGACGCACGCGGCTCCGTCGAGGCGACCCTCGCCGAGCTCCGGGCGGCACTGGACGGACAGTGAGGGACATGACTGGCCACGGGATCGTCGTTCTCTCGGGTCCGCCGTGCTCGGGCAAGTCCACCGCCGCCCGGGCCCTGGTGACGAAGCGGCTCGCGACCGGCAGCCGACCCGTGCACCTCCAGGTCGACGCGCTCTTCGACCTTCTGTTCCCCGGTTCCGACCGGAACCGCGACGACCGGCTGCGCGCGTACGACGGAGCGCACCTCTTGACCCGGATGTTCGTCGACCACGGGGAGACCGTCGTCCTCGAGTGCACCTACGCCCGGCGTGACCAGCGGGCCAGTCTGCTGCATCAGCTGGCCGGTTCGCCGGTGCCGGTGTTCGTCGTCGAGTTCTTCGTGACTCCCGACGAGGCCGTGCGGCGCTTCGATGCGAGAGACCAGGCCACGGATCTCGACAGCGAGCTCGTCCGCGAGCGCGCCGCCGAGTTCCCCTACTTCGAGGGAGCCTTCCGTGTCGACTCATCCGGTGGCACACCGGAGGAGCACGCAGAGACGGTGGCCGGGTGGCTGGTGGGTTCACCGCCTCCGGTGGAGCAGTCCAGGTGGGTCAGCTCCGGCCGAGCTTGGAGCTGACGCCTGTCGGAAGCGCACTGACCGTCCCTATCCGGCGGGGTCTGCCTCGACGTCGTTCTCCGCGGCCGCGGCCGCGGCCCGCGCCTCTCCCAGATCGGTGAGGAGGGAGTCGACCACCACGAGACCGCCGCCGAGCACGACCGCAGCGATCGGTGCCGGCAGCTTCGTTCGTCGCACGGCGGTGGTCGCGGCCAGCATCACGGTCGACCATGACGCCACGGAGGTCGCGAACGGCACCGTGGCTCGCTTCCACGGCTCGTCCGTGTCGGGGATGACGACGAAGATCTGCAGTCCGGGCCGGTTCAGGAACCAACCGCCCGTGAAGAACGCGAGCAGGATGGGCGAGCGGGTAGCCGTGTCGGACGCGACGCACGCGAGAGCCACTCCGGCGCCGCGGACCACTGCACCTGGTCGTACCTTCATGTCAGCAACCTCCGATCCGATCGTCCCTGTCACTCGTCGAGGACGGGCCGTCCACTGGAGCTCACCGGAGTCGGCCACCATCCGCCGGGCCCCACTGTGGCAGGTCCTGGAGATCAGCGCTCGCCGCAGCCGTCTGATCGCGGGACGCAGACCCCTCGGCGGCTGGTGGACTCGGTGGTCTCTTGGTCAGGAGCGGTCGATCATGGCCTGCATGGCCGCTGGGTAGCGGTCGCCCTGAACGGTGACGCTGTCGGAGGCCGCGGTCAGCTCCGCGGTCTGCTCCGCGGTCAGGTCGAGGTCGGCGGCGGCGAGGTTCTCGTCGACCCGTTCGATGCGCCGGGTGCCGGGGATGGGCACGATCCATGGCTTCTGGGCCAGCAGCCACGCCAGGGCGACCTGTCCGGGGGTGACGGAGAGCTGGTCGGCGATGGCCGTGACCTGGTCGACGAGGTCGAGGTTGCCTGCCAGTGCCTCCGGGGCGAACCGGGGGAGGGTGGCGCGGATGTCGCCCTCGCCGAAGGTGGAGTCGCGGGTGACCTGACCGGTGAGGATGCCGCGACCGAGCGGGCTGAACGGGACGAACCCGATACCGAGCTCTTCGAGGGTGTCGAGCACGGACTCCTCCGGCTCGCGCCAGAACAGGGAGTACTCGCTCTGCAGCGCGGTGACGGGTTGGACGGCGTGAGCCCGCCGGATCGTCGTGGGGCCGGCCTCGGACAGCCCGAAGTGGCGGACCTTGCCGGCGGAGATGAGCTCCTGGACGGTGCCCGCCACATCCTCGATGGGCACGTCCGGGTCGACGCGATGCTGGTAGAGCAGGTCGATGACGTCGGTGCGCAGCCGCCGGAGCGAGCCGTCGACCGCGGCGCGGATGTTCTCGGGACGACTGCTGACGCCGCTCGAGCTCCCGTCCCGGTCGAAGGCGAAGCCGAACTTCGTCGCGATGACGACCTGGTCGCGGACCGGCGCCAGAGCCTCCCCGACGATCTCCTCGTTCTCGAACGGTCCGTAGACCTCTGCCGTGTCGAAGAACGTGATGCCGTGGTCGACCGCCTGGCGCAGGAAGGCGACCATGGCCGGCCGCTCCGGCGACGGACCGAAGCTCTGGCTGATACCCATGCAGCCGAGGCCGATGGGGGAGACCGTGAGGTCGCTTCCGAGCGTGCGTGCGGTCATCGGTGGCCGTCCTTGCGGTTCGGGGATCCCTGCCACGATAGGTCGAAGGTCGCCCGATACGGGAGGTGCACCGTGAGGCTCGAGCCTCTGTACCGGATCCGCTTCACCTACCCCGAGAGCTGGATGGTCACCCTCGAAGGCGGGTGGGAGCAGCATCTGTTCCTGGCCGAGGGCCGCTGCGAGGGCTCGATCACTGGCCGCTTCCGGGGCGCGAACTTCCCGCAGCGCCGGACCGTCGAGGGCCCGTTCCTCCCGGACTTCCGCGCCGTCATCGAGGTCGCCGACGGCGCGACCATCATGTTCGGGCTGCAGGGCTATGGCCGCGCGTACCCGCCCGGGCGGCGACAGATCGTCGGCTCGGTCTTCCACCTCAGCGACAGCGAGCGCTACCGCCGGCTCAACGACGTGGTGTGCGTCTGCGTCGGCGAGGTCCGCGCGCCGGAGGATCCTGACCAGGCGAGCTCCGAGCTCGTCATCGACGTGGCCGAGCTCGTCTGGGAACCCATCTCGGCGTGACCACGTGTGACGGGCCCGGAGCGCTCACCCGACCTCGGTGTCCACCTCGAACAGTGCCGGCAGGCTCGGGAACTCCGACCAGCCCGGGGCCGTCACCAGCGTCCGGAACTGCTCGGTCCCGTGCGCGGCCCGGAAGGCGGCCTCGCTCTCCCAGACCGCGACGTTCACCCAGCGGTAGGGCGCGTCGTCGTTCACCGCACGATGCAGCCGCAGCGACACGAACCCGGGTCGGGCGATGAAGTAGCGGCTGGTCTCACCCCACAAGGCGCGAAACGCCGAGTCAGAGCGGCTCCGAGGTCGCCGACCCGCGGCTCAGCGGCCGCAGCGGTCCACCCGCTCCCAGGGCCAGTCGGCGGCCAGCCACTGTGCGACGGCGTCCGCGAGCGGTACGTCGAGGTCCGCCCTGTCGGCCCGCACCCAGGACTGCACCGTGACGTCCCAGTCGTCCGAGGGCGAGGGATAGAGGTAGACGCAGCCGATGACGTCGTTGTCGCCGGGGTCGAGGACGGTGAAGGTGAAACCGAGGCCCCGCGTGAAGTGCTCTGCGTGGCGGCGGAGGTCGGCGAGGTTCTTCTCGAGCGTCATGCCGTCGGCCGGTGGCCAGCTGCCGTCCGGATAACCGGGCGTGGAGCGGATGTGCTCGATGCTCGACATCCAGGCGGCATGATCCGCTTCGTTGTGCTGCGGACCCAGTGGTTCGAGGCGGAACAGCTCGGTGTCGAGTGAGGTCGGCGGCTCGAAGTCCACGGGCACGAAGTCATCCGAGGTCATGACCTCGGACCGTACTGGCCGGCCAGGCCTCCTGCACCTGACTTCTTCTCGACGGAACCGGCCCGCTGGTGGCGGGCTCTACCCAGCGTGGTGGCCGAGAAGATCCCACAGGTTGCCCCAAGGGTCCCTGAAGACGCAGACGCGGCCGTAGGTCTCGTCGCGGACCGGGCGGACCAGCTCGCAGCCGGAGTGCTGGATGCGGGCCAGGGTGCCGTCGAAGTCCTCGACGCGAAGGAACAGCCCGACCCGGCCGGCGAACTGGCCCCCGACAACGGCACCCTGATCCTCACCATCGGCGCGGGCGAGCACGAGTCCGGTGCCGCCGTCGGCCGGTCGGACCACCACCCATCGCTTCGGTCGCCCCTCGGTCGTGATGGACGGGGAGTCCTCCGAGAGGACGAAACCCAATGGGCCGGTGAAGAACTCGATGGCCGCGTCGTAGTCGTCGACGATCAGCGACACGAGCTCGAGAGGCACCCGGCAGATGCTAGGTCGCTGCTCGGGAGGCCCTAGCATCCTGGCGAGGAGAGGCCACTGCGCCCGGTGCGGGGCGGCGGTCATGGACGGCACGTGGAGGGATCGATGACGAACCTGGCTGCCGTGGCATCGGGAGCGTTCCGCGTCTGAGTCGGCCACCGGCGGTGGCGAGAAGTCACGGTGGCGCCGACCGGCCGGGCTGCTGCTGGCCGGTCTGCTCGTCGTCGCCATCCTGGCGGTCGTACTGGCCCTCGGGCTCCAGCAACATGGGCACGCGCGTGAGTGCAACGGGTCCGCTGCGCTCTGCGACCTCAGGCTGGACCAGGTTGCCCTGGCGACGACCCACAACTCGATGAACGCCGCGGCGGACGGGTTCACCGAGCCCAGCCAGCAGAGCGGTATCCAGCAGCAGCTCGCGGACGGCGTCCGGGGATTCCTCATCGACGCATTTCTCGGGTCGGTCCAGCACTCCCGCGACGGTGACGTCGTCTACACCGACCTGACCAGGCGCCGACTGGCCCACGCACTGAGCCTCGTGGGACCGGCCGCGGCGGAACACGCTGTCCTGCTCCGTCAGAAGGTCGGCCCGCCGGAAGCGACCGCACCCCGCGAGGTGTACCTGTGCCACAAGCTCTGTGAGCTCGGCGCCGTGCGGTTCAGCGACGTCGTCGACGTGTTGCGACGGTTCCTCGAGGACCGCGAGAGCGACGTGCTGATGATCGTCGTCCAGGACGAGCTGCCCGCCGAGGAGCTGGTGCCGGTGCTCACCGATGAGGGACTCGATCCCTACATCGCCACCATCGACCCGACCCGGCCCATGCCGACCCTCGAGTCGATGGTCGAGTCGGGTCACCGCCTGGTGATCGGCCTCGAGAACGGCGACCTGGGGCCGCGGATCCCCAACGTGTACAAGGACGGACTCGTGCAGGACGTGCCCTATGACTACGCATCCCCGGAGGAGCTGGAGAGCTCCGACTCGTGCCGGGCGTTCCGTGGCCGGCCGGACGCGCCGCTGCTCCTGCTCAACCATTGGGTCACCCCGCCCTCCGACGAGGCGGCGGCCCAGGTGAACTCCGAGCGGGTCCTGCGCGGCCGGGTGGACCGCTGCGCGCAGGAACGACAACCTGTCAATCTCGTGGCCGTGGACTTCTACGAGACCGGCGACCTGATGGACGTCGTGGACGCGCTCAACCAAGAGGCTCTCGACGGCGGTTGACCGGCAACGCCCGAGGCTCGACAGCTCGCCGGCCGCCGCCGCTGTGGTCGCCGTCGTTGCGAGGCGGCCGTAGGGTTGCGGCATGCCAGACGAGGCTGAGTACCCCATCGCCTACACCGCGCTGCAGCCGGGCACGCCGGTGCAGACGAGCGACGGGCACCGGTTCGCCACGGTCCAGGCCGTACTGGTCGACGAGAAGGTCTCCGTGTTCGACGGCATCGTGGTCGAGACGTCGGAAGGCGCACGGTTCGTCGACGCGGATCAGATCGGCAGGATCTACACCACGTACGTCTGCACCACACTCTCCGCCGAGCAGGCGGCGACCCTCCCGCTGCCCGAGGGGTCGACCCTCATCGACATCAAGCCGCCGAGGTCGATGGGCGACCGGTTGGGCCGCATGTTCGGTCGGGGGAAGCGGTAGTACCTGTCGGCACGCCCGAAAAGTCTGCACGGAACCTCTGTCGAGCACACCGAGTGTTGTCCGCCGCAACCCCGTGCAGGGGCCACGTCATCGTGTCGTCGCCCGGGCACAGGTGAGTGCGTTCGGTGGACCCCAGCTGCTCAAGGCGACACCCGCCGAAAGCGCACCGGAATGCGCCGCGCACGCGGAGCCCCCATGCCGTTCAAGCATGGGGAGTGCCGGGCCGACGACTCAGGGCGCCACGACTCTTGTCGGCCGTTCGGCCCCGGTTGGACCGGGGAGGTCGCTCTCGTTGCGGCTTCCCGGCAGTAGTCGGTCGAGCCACGCCGGCAGCCACCAGTTGGCGTTGCCCAGCAACGTCATCGTGGCGGGCACCAGAACCAGCCGCACGATGGTGGCGTCGAGGGCGATCGCTGTGGCCAGGCCGAGCCCCATCATCTTCACCAGGGGGTCGGCGCCGAGGACGAAGCCGCTGAAGACCGCCACCATGATCAGCGCCGCCGAGGTGATCGTGCGTGCAGTTCCGGCCAGGCCGCGCACGACCGCCTCGTCGTTGTCGCCGGTGCGCGCGTACTCCTCCCGGACTCGTGACAGGAGGAAGACCTCGTAGTCCATGGAGAGTCCGAACAGGATCGCGAACATGAACAGCGGGATGAACGACAGGATCGGCACCGTGGACTCCAGTCCGATGAGACCCCCTCCCCAGCCCCACTGGAAGACCATCACCAGGACGCCGTAGGCCGCACCCACGCTGAGCAGGTTCATCACCGCGGCCTTCAGTGGCACCAGCAGCGAGCGGAACACCAGCATCAGCAGGAGGAACGACAGCAGCACGACGGCCGCGATGAACCATGGCAGGCGCTCCTGCACACGGTGACCGAGGTCGGCGAAGACCGCGACCTGGCCGCCGACGTGTGCGCGGGCCGGGCTGCCGGTGAGCGCCTCCGGCAACACCGCTGAGCGCAGCCGGTCGATCGTCTCGCGGGTGACCTCGGACTGGGGGGCCGTGGTCGGCTCGGCGACCAGGACGGCCACGTCGGTGCGCGGCCAGACCTGGGGAGCCGAGACCTCCGCGATCCCCGGATCCGCCAGGACGGCGGACGCGAGCGCTGGGAGGACCGTGGGGTCACCCGCGACCTCGACCGCGATGACCAGCGGGCCGTTGGCGCCGGGTCCGAAGCCGTCCGCGATCAGGTCGTAGGCCCGTCGCTCCGTGCGCGACTGCGGCATCGTCCCCTCGTCGGGGAAGCCGAGGCGGAGCGCTGTCACCGGCGCCGCCAGGGCGAGCAGCAGCACCGTGGCGCCGGTGGCGTACGCCGCCGCGTGCCGTCCCACATGGGCACCCCACCGGCGCCACCGAAGGCCCGAGGTGTCCCGGCCGCCGGATCGGCGCCCGTTGACCCGGTGGCCAGCAATGCCCAGCAGCGCCGGCAGCAGCGTGATGGATGCGAGCACCATCACCAGCACGATCAGGGAGATCCCGATCCCCCCGGCTGTGATGAACGGGATACGAGCCACGGCGAGACCCAGGATCGCCACGACGACCGTGCCGCCCGCGAACACCACCGACCGGCCGGCGGTTGCCAGCGAGCGACCGACGGCGTCCTCGACGTCACGGCCTTCGGCGAGGTACTCACGGAAACGGGTCAGGATGAACAGCGCATAGTCGATGCCTACGCCGAGTCCGATCATCGATCCGATGACGACGGCCCAGCTGGGGATGTCGACGAGGTAGGCCACCAAGGACAACGATCCGGCGCCGACAGCGAGTCCCAGCAGAGCCATCCCGATCGGCAACCCCATGGCCACGATCGACCCGAACGCCAGCAGCAGGATCAGGATCGCGACCGCAAGGCCGAGGGCCTCCCCGACATCGGTCGGCGCCTGCTCGAACGCGAAGTAGAGGTCGCCGCCGGCCTCGATGCGGAGGGATGTCGCGGTACGAAGGTCGTCGAGGGTCTTCTTCAGGTGCTCCAGGTCGGCGGGCGACAGGTCAGCGCGCCCTGGGTACTGGATCCGGATCAGCGCGACCTCGCCGTCGGGCGAGACAACCCCGGAGTCCTCGGCTGACTGCCGCCCCGCGTCGAGCACGCCGGCCGGGTCGCTCGTGCCGAGTACGTGGGGCAGCGCCGCCACGGCTTCCTGAACCCTGGCTACGTCGGCCCGCGCTCGAGGGGAGTCGAAGAGATTCTCCGACGGGTCACGCGGCGTGAGCACGACGTCGGCGCCCAGACCCATCTCGTCGGCGCCGGCCCTCGTCAACAGCTGGGTGGCGCGCTGCGAGTCGAGCCCGGGTGCCTCGAACGGGTCGTCGAGCTCCCTGCCGAACGAAGCCGCGGCGGTCAGGACCACGAGGCAGATCGCTGCCCAGGTGGCAATCACGACCCAGGGGCGACTGGCGGCGAAGCGGCCCAGTCGTTCGAGAGCTCCGGACACGATGGCCTCCTCGGTGAGCGGCCGGTTTGAGTGCACCGGCCAGTGGCTCCACGGTGGTTTCGACGGGGGTGCCGACACATCGGCGTCGAGGCCGGGATGCGGTCATGCGTTCGGCCGAGGGCGAATCAGACTTTCGGCCGGTCCCGGCGGACGCCGGCGTCCCTAGGCTGGGCCGGTGGTGAACCCGCTGCGGTCCGTGCTGGCCGAGCCGCGCGCCCCGTCGCCGCCGGCGCGGGTCTGGTGGGACTGGGTGCTGGTCGGCGTGGTCGCGGTGAGCGGCCTGCTGGAGGTCACGCTGCGCGAGAACCTTCGGCTTCCGTGGCTGGCGCTGCCCGTGACGGTGGGGCTGGCCCCGACACTTCTGTGGCGGCGTACGCATCCGTTCGCGGTGGTCGCGGTGGCCTTCGGCACGTCCGTGCTCGTGGACGTCGGGCTGATGATCGCGGACGAACCAGCGCTCGAGACCTACACGCAGATCTACTTCCTGCTCCTGCCGTACGCGCTGTTCCGGTGGGCCTCCGGGCGTGAGGTGCTGGCCGGGCTGGCGATCATCCTGGTCGCGGCCACGACCGGGTTCTTCGTGAGCTGGACCGGGGTCGCGGACCTGGTCGGCGGGTCGGCTGTGCTGTTGACCTCGATGGCGCTCGGCTTGGCGGCGCGGTCCCAGTACGACCACCGGCACCGCCGGCTCGAACAGGCGAAGGCCGAGGAGCGGATCGAGCTGGCGCGCGAGCGGCACGACACCGTGGCGCACCACGTCTCCGCAATCGCGATCCAGGCCCAGGCCGGTCGCGCGCTCGCGTCCAGCAGTCCGCAGTCATCCGTCGAAGCGCTGGAGGTGATCGAGGCCGAGGCGTCGCTGACGTTGGCGGAGATGCGCGCGATGGTGCGGGTGCTGCGCAACCAGTCGCCCGCCGACTACGCCCCTCAGGCGGGGGTCGCGGACCTGGAGCGGCTGGTCGGCGCCCCACCCGCTGGGCCTCGGGTCCAGGTGCAGCTCTCAGGTGAGATGTCGGAACTCCCTGCCGCGATGGACGCGGCGGTGTTCCGCATCGCGCAGGAGGCGGTGACCAATGCCCTACGTCATGCCCGGAACCCGACGCTGGTCGAGGTGCGGGTCGACTGCGATCCGTCGTCGATCCGCCTGACTGTCCACGACGACGGAGACCACAATCCGGGCCGGACCACCGGGTCCGGGTTCGGCATCGTCGGCATGGTCGAGCGGGCGACCCTGCTCGGCGGGGCGGGTTCGGCTGGCCCCTGCCCCGACCGCGGGTGGCTCGTCGAGGCGACCCTGCCGCGGGAGGTGGCGGGGTGACGATCCGGGTGCTGGTCGCCGACGACCAGGACCTGGTGCGGACCGGGCTGCGGCTGATCCTCGGCACGCTGGACGGCATCGAGGTTGTCGGCGAGGCAAGCGACGGCGAGGAGGCGGTTCGGCTCGCCCGCGAGCTGCGTCCGGACGTCTGCCTGATGGACATCCGGATGCCCCTGCTGGACGGGGTGGAGGCAACGCGTCAGCTCGCCGGCCCGGGCGTCGAAGACCCCGTTTCCGTCGTCGTGATCACCACCTTCGACCTCGACGAGTACGTCCACGGAGCGCTGCAGGCCGGAGCCACCGGGTTCCTGTTGAAGGACGCCGGACCCGACATGCTCGGCGAGGCGATACGCGCTGCCAATCGAGGCGACTCGCTCATCTCGCCGAGCATCACCCGCCGGCTCCTGTCGTCCTTCGCGCGCACCGGCCGCGCCGGACCGCCGACGCAACCGATCGACCCGCTCACCGAACGCGAGGAGCAGGTGCTCCTCACCATCGCCCGCGGCCGCACCAATGCCGAGATCGCCGGTGAGCTGCACATCAGCCTCAGTACGGTCAAGACCCACGTCGCCAGCCTCATGGCCAAGCTGAGCGCACGGAACCGGGTGGAGGTCGCCATGTGGGCCTACGAGACCGGCCGGGTCAACGACTGACGACCGCTGGACCTACGACGCCCATCCTGCAGGACTACGCGCCGGCACAGCGTTGCCGACCGGTCCGGCCTCCGCCGACCCAGTGCCCGAGGTCAGAGATGCGAGGGAACCACCCCGCCAGGCTCACCTATCGCGTGACTGATTGGCGGACGCCGGTGTCCGGGTCCATCGGCATTGCCGCGCGGTCGAAACGTGACCACCTGGCGCGGGCTGGGTCAAGGTCCGGCGAGGGATCGCCGCACCCTCCCAGTTGTGTGTTGGCGCGTTAGACCTACCGATGATCCGCCCGGATGTCCGCGGCCGACGAAGTCGGCGCAGGGCTTTCCTTGAAGAACGCGACGGAAGAGCTCGGCGGCAACCGCCCCGTTCTGCACCGCTCCGGTGGCTGCGTAGCCAAGCTGCGACCAGCGGCTGGGAGAGCGCGCCTCGCGAGCGGGTTTCGCGGTCAGCAAGGCGGATTGGTTGACGATGCCCCGACGTCACGGGCGAAGCGTCGGGGCATCGCCAGCAAGGACCCAATCAGGCGGACCTGAGGGACCATTGAGGAGTTCGCCACCGCCATCCTGAGAGTCGGGTCTCAAAACGGTAACCGTGATCGACTCTGCGGTGCCAGGCGACCGGAGCGGCTCGCCACCTGTCGACGAAGGGCGGGTCTCGGTGGCTGAGAAAGTTGCCGGGGTCACCCACCTGCGGGAATGCGTGAACCGTTTTCGGCGCTGAGCACGGTCGTGCGGGAGACGGGTCACACGGAGTCCGGGCGCCGGGCGGACTACCGGGTGACGTTCGTCGTGCTCTGCCTGGGGGTCGCGTCGTTCTCGCTGCTCCAGTCGATGGTCAACCCGGTGCTGCCGACCATCGAAGGGGCGCTGCACACCGACCAGGCCACCGTGACCTGGGTGCTGACGGCGTACCTCCTCTCGGCGTCTGTCTGCACTCCGATCATCGGCCGGGTGGGCGACAAGGTCGGCAAGGAGCGGATGCTGGTCGTGGCACTGGGGGCGCTCGCGGCGGGCTCGCTGCTGGCGGCGGTGGCGCCGTCGATCGGAGTGCTCATCGTGGCTCGCGCGATCCAGGGCATCGGCGGCGGCGTGCTGCCGCTGACCTTCGGGATCATCCGGGACGAGTTCCCACGCGAGAAGGTGGCCGGCGCGATCGGGACGGCGGCGGCGCTGCTCGCGGTGGGCGGGGGGTTCGGGCTGGTGCTGGCCGGGCCCATCGTCGACGCGCTCAGCTACCACTGGCTGTTCTGGATTCCGATGATCATGACCCTGGTGGCCGCGGTGGCGGCGCTGTTCTTCGTCCCGGAGTCGCCGGAGAGAGCGCCGGGCCGGATCAACGTCGGTACGGCGCTGCTCATGTCGGGCTGGCTGGTCACCTTGCTGATCGCGGTGAGCCAAGGAGAGCGGTGGGGCTGGGGCTCGCCGCCGACGGTCGCGCTGTTCGTGGCCACGGCCGTACTGCTGCCGCTGTGGGTGTGGGCCGAGTCCCGCAGCGACAGCCCGCTCATCGACATGCACATGATGCGCATCCCGACCGTGTGGACCGTCAACCTGGTGGCGTTGCTGTTCGGTTTCGGGATGTACGCCATGTTCGCGTTCCTCCCCCAGTTCTTGCAGACCCCGTCCGACGTCGCCGGCTACGGCTTCGGCGCCTCAGTGACCGAGTCCGGGCTGCTGCTCCTGCCGCAGACGGTCGCCACCTTTGCGGCGGGGTTGGCGTCCGGCCCGCTGGCCCGGCGCTACGGCTCCAAGGTGGTGCTGGTCGCCGGTGCGACGCTCACCGCGCTGGGAACCCTGGGCATCGTGCTCTGGCACGACTCGGTCGCCGCGGTGGTCGTCGAGTCCACCGTCCTCGGGTTGGCCTTCGGACTGGCCTTCGCCGCGATGTCCACCCTGGTGGTGGACGCGGTCCCGCAGTCCCAGACCGGCGTGGCCAGCGGCATGAACACCAACATCCGTACCGTCGGTGGAGCCTTGGGCAGCGCGATCGTGGCGAGCGTCATCACCTCCGACCTGGGGCCCGGCGGCTTCCCCGTCGAGTCGGGGTACACCCACGGCTTCGGCCTGCTGGTCGTCACCTCGACCCTGGCGGCCGTGGTCGCCGTGCTGGTGCCCGTGGTCAAGGCCCGCACCCACGTCGTACCAGGTCCGCAGGCCGAGTACGAGCGAGTCGCCGGCGAGGGCCTCGAGCTCGATCCGGCTTGAGGCCGGCCCGTGCCACCTCAGAGCGGTTTCACGTGCTGGGTGCGCCGATCACGCCGTGAAAGTGGCGTGAAACCGGGTTGAAGGCGCCGCTCCCTAACGTCGCTCATGCGTCGTCCGGCACTCGGGCGCCGTCCGCCAGGAGGCCAGCATGAGCACCACCATCACGACACCCGCACCGTCGCGGACGTACCCGTCCCTGCGCGCGGCGTGGATCCCGCTGGCCGCCCTGTGCCTGGCCTTCTTCGTCGAGATGGTCGACAACACGTTGCTCTCGATCGCGCTGCCGACGATCGGTCGCGACCTCGGCAGCGGCACCACCGCGCTGCAATGGGTCACCGGGGCCTACTCGCTGACGTTCGGCGGCCTGCTGCTCACCGCAGGGTCGACCGCCGACCGGTTCGGACGGCGCCGCGTGCTGCTGGTCGGGCTCGCCGTGTTCGGCCTGCTGAGCCTGGGCGTCGTCCTCGTGACCAGTGCGGGGGAGCTCATCGCACTGCGGGCCGGGCTCGGTGTCGCCGCTGCGGCGATGGCCCCCATCACCAACTCGCTGGTCTTCCGGCTCTTCGACGACAAGGCGCTGAGGATGCGCGCCATGACCGTGATGATCGTGGTCGGCATGTCCGGCTTCGTCCTCGGCCCGCTGCTCGGTGGGACCGCTCTGGCGCACGTGCGGTGGGAGTGGCTGCTGGTCGTCAACGCGCCGATCGCACTGCTCGCCTGCATCGGCGTGCGACTCGGGGTCTCCGCGGACCGGCCCGAGGACCTGACCAGACGACCGGCTCGACCTGCCGGGCGCTGTGCTGAGCACCAGCGCGATCGGCCTCGCGTGCTGGTCACTCACCAGCGGCGTGCACTACGGCTGGCTCTCCGCGATCACCCTCGCCTCCGTCATCGGCGCCGTCGTCGCAGGCTTCGCGTTCGTGAGGCACGAACGCCGTACCGCCGCACCCATGCTGGACCTGGATCTCTTCTCCAACGGCACCGTCCGTGGCGCATCGATCGCCCAGATCGGGACGTCGATCGCGATGGCCAGCGTGATGTTCGGCCTGATCCTCCACTTCCAGTACGCCTACGGGTGGAGCCCGATGAAGGCCGGTCTGGCCAACCTGCCGATCATCGTGACGATGATCGCCGCGACGCCCCTGTCCGAGTGGTTCGCCAAGCAGTTCGGCCACCGCATCGCCTGTCTGATCGGGGCGATGTTCCTGGCCGGCTCACTCGTCGGTCTCGCGTGGGGTGTCGACCACGGGTACGCCGCCATCGCCGCCTGCATGGTGCTGATGACGATCGGGCTGCGCACGGTCATGACGATCTGCGCGGTCGCCCTCGTCGACGCGATGCCGAGCAACCGCACCTCGATCGGCACTGCACTCAACGACACGGCCCAGGAGGTCGGCACCAGCGTCGGCACCGCTGTGGTGGGCACTCTCATCGCCACCCTCGTCACCACGCAGCTCCCCGCCGGCCCGTGGGGCAGCGCCCTCGTGGAGTCCTTCTTCCACGGCGAACGGATCATCTACGCCGTCCTCGCGGTTGCCGTCGGCCTCATCACGGGCTGGGGTGCGCTCACCCTCACCGACTCCCACGCCACCGAGGAACCCGCCTGACGCAGCGCGGACGGGGACCTACTCTTCAGGGTCCGGCCGACGCTCCTCGGCCGGCCGGGCCGTTCGCGTCGGCCTGCGGCGGTCCTTCTCTGCCTCGAGGAAGGAGCGGGCGTGGGCGGGTCGCCGCAACAGGATCACGGGTGGCCCGGATGCGGCTGCCGCCCACGCGCGCATCTCCGCGCGTTTGCTGCGGAACGACGTGAAGTGCCAGACGACGAGCGAGTCTCTGGCGAACACCGTGCGCCACGACTCGTGGTTGCCGTTGCAGATCTCCTGCCGGTCGAGGATCCGAGTCGCCGTACGTCGCAGGAGACGGATGAGACTGGTCAGCCGCGAGTAGTCCAGAGCGACCACCAGGTCCGCACGCTCGTGGGCCAGGTGGCGCCACCCGCCGTACGCCGAGTCGAGGAGCCAGGAGTCTTCGCTCGTCAGGGCGTCGAAGTGGACAACCTGTTCGGCCTGAGGCATCTGGACCCAGCCCGGGCTCCAGCAGATGTCGTCGACCCTGGTCCAGGGGATCCCGGTCAGCTCCGACAGCCGCCGCGCCATGACCGACTTGCCCGAGCCGGTGGCGCCGTACACCAGGATCCGCCGCGCGTCCTCCACGCGGTCGGTCGCAGGCACCTGGCGATGGTATGGCGAGCACGCGCCCGCTTCTCCACCTGACGGCCTCGCCCGGCGTTGTCTGCTGAGAGCTGGAACCTGTCCGACTGACGCGAGCCCCGGTCCGGTCACCCGCTGCAGGATCGGAGAGGTCGCCCAGGCCATCACGTCGAACCACCAGGAGATCCCATGTTCATCGCCATTCTCGACCTGCGCACCACCGCGGCCGACCGTCAGCTCGCCCTCGCCCAGCTCGACAGCGAGAAGGACGAGATCCGCTCGATGCCGGGCAACCTCGACTTCCGGGTGTACGCGGATCGCGACGACACGGAGGCCGTCACCGTCCTTCACGAATGGGCCGACGAGGGCTCGTTCGCCGGCTATCTGGCGTCGAGTGCCTTCGGACGCTCGGGTGCGGTGCTCCGTCCGCTGATGACGGCGCATCCGGTCAGTCGACGGTTCCGCGCCGCGCTCCTGGAGACGGTCTGACCCGCAGCCCAGCCGTAGGGTGAACGGATGTGAGGCCGTCCGAAAGGCGCGAGGCGTTCGCGTTCGCAAGAGACTTTCCAGCCTCTCCTCCGTCCGAGCTCTGCGTTGCCCGGCACTACCTGCTCTGCGCCTCGCAAGGTGCTCTGCGGCTGGAGGCGCACGGCATGTCGTGGGTGTTGCCCCCAGCACGGGCCGCACTGATCGCGGCCGGTGAGTCCATCCGGGTCGCCATCCCGCAGCCGGTGAGAACATCGTCGGTCCTGTTCGACGTCGACTTTGCGCCGCCGCCACCTGCGCCACTGACCGTGTTCGACCTCAGCCCCCTGGCGCGAGCGTTGGTGTCGGAGTGCGCCGACTGGCCTGACGCTGCCGAACCACTCCCGCCGTACGCACGCAGCATCTTCGCTGCGCTCGCGGCCGTGGCGTGGCGGTTGGCGCAGCACCCCAGCCCGATCACTGTCCCGGCCGGTCAGTCGCCGGAGCTTCGTCGGGCCCTGGCCCTGACCGACGAACGGCTGGCCCACGACATCCAGTTCGAGGACATCGCCCGCGACGTCGGGCTGGCGCCGCGGTCGTTGGCCCGCCGCTTCGAGGACGAAGTCGGGATGACGTGGCGCGCGGTGCTGCGCCGGATGCGGGTCCTGCGCGCCGTCGAGAGGCTCGCTGCGGGCGAGGACTCGGTCACGACCATCGCGCACCAGGTCGGGTACACCTCCCTGTCCGCCTTCAACGCAGCGTTCCGCGACCTCACCGGTCGCACGCCGACGCAGTACCGCGCGACCTTCCGACCTTGAGCCATCGCTGTGCACCCGGACGCGAGTGTCCGACTCACGGCGGAAGGACACTGCTCAGAACCTCATCGGGCTGGTTCGGACTCCCGTGCCGCGTCATCGGCGGTCATCGCAGGTTCCGGGTCGCCGCACTTCTTGGCCTCGGATCGTCTGGCGGAATCCGTTCTGGTCGTGCATCGCGCGGCCGTGTGCCTCTCGGAACGACGACGAATACACAGGTCAGAAGGGCGGTGGTCCCACGATCGTCATGCTGCCGGTCGAGGCGGCGGCCCTCCGGATTCGGTCGAAGTCGACGGCCGCGGCCGGCTCGCCGGGGAGCGCGGCCTCGCTGGCAGTCCGGTAGAAGTCCTCACCGCCTCCAGGTGTGTGCAGGCACAGCATCCGAGCGCCCTCCGCCTGAGCCAGGAACGCGTGTGGAACTCCGCGTGGGATGACCGCGACCCCGCCCGCGCGCACCTCGTGCTCGATGCCGTCGACATGAAGCAGCATCGACCCGTCGAGCAGGTAGAAGGTCTCGTCGGCGGCGGGATGGGTGTGCAGTGGCGTGCACTTGCCTGGGTCGACGGTGTCCTCGAACAACAGGAATCCGTCGCCGACCTCGCTCTCGCGGACCAGCCAGCTGTGGAGGCCCCCGCCGTAGAACCACCGGCGCTCAACCTCGTCGGTGTTGCGAACGAGGGGGGTTGCAGCGGTCGGCATGTGGCCTCCTGAGTATATGGGACCAGAGTCCCATAACGAAACTACGGTACCATGATGTTGATGTCAACGACCTACGAGCAGACCGGAAGAGCCCGTCAGAAGCAGCGCACCCGGACGGCGCTCGTCGCGGCCGCACGGGATCTGGTGGCCCGTGGGGGCCGGCCGCCCACGGTCGGCGAGGCGGCGGAGGCGGCCTCGGTGTCGCGAACGACGGCCTACCGCTACTTCCCGACCCAGAAGTCGTTGTTGGTGGCCGCCCACCCCGAGGTCGACGCGACCTCGATGCTTCATGGAGATGTTGGTGATGATCCGGAGGAGCGGGTGGCGGCCGCGGTCCGGGGGTTCATGGAGCTGGTGGTGGACACCGAGCCGCAGCAACGGACGATGCTTCGGCTCTCGCTGGAGCCCGACACGGAGTCAGGACAGCTCCCGTTGCGCCGAGGGCGGGCGATCGGCTGGTTCGCCGAGGCGCTCGAGCCGTTGGCCGACCAGCTCGGCGATGACGGCGTACGCCGTCTGGCGATCGCGATCCGCGCCGTCAGCGGGATCGAGTCGCTGGTGTGGCTGACCGACATCGCCGGCCTGAGCCGTGAGGAGGCCGTCGAACAGATGGTCTGGTCGGCCGTTGCGCTGGTTCGTCGTACCGCTCAGGAGGCCTGAGGCCTACGAGGCGAGATGACGCGGCTCGCATCGTGCGGAACGAGCAAGACATCGACAGCTCCGACGAGACGAGATCCCAGGACTACGGCCGGACGGCGTTGAGGACCTCGAGGATCTCGTCCACCACGAGATCGGGCTCGTTCCGGGGGACGTCGCGACCGGTCGGAGTGGACAGCGCCCCGCGAGGCGTCGCCGTCCTCGTCGCCGGCCTCCAGGAGGATCGTGGGCGAGCGGCCCCGTCCCTCACCGTTGGTCTCGTTGGTGCGGTCTTCAGGGTGTTGGGGGGCGGAAGACGGCGAAGGGGTCGGTGATGTTGAGGGTGCGCTGGCGGAAGCGGTAGAGGGCGGCCGGGCGGCCGCCGCTGGGACCCGGGGTGCTCTGGTTTCCGGTGGGTTCGATCATCTGGCGTCGGGTCATGACGCGTTGCAGGTTGGTTGCGCCGACGTCGTACCCGAGGGCCGCGCTGACGATCTCGCGGAGCTGGTTGATGGTGAACTCGGGCGGCGCCAGGGCGAAGCCGATGTTGGAGTAGCTGAGCTTGGCGCGTAGCCGGTCGACGGCTGAGTGGATGAAGTCGGGGTGGTCGAAGGCCAGCCGTGGCAGGTCCGCGACGGGGTGCCAGGCGGTGTCGGCGGGTAGCTCGGGCTCGACAGCGGTGGGCACCAGGGCGAGGTAGCCAGTGGCCAGCACGCGGGCTCGCGGGTCGCGGTCGACCTTGCTGTGGGTGGCGACCTGCTCGAGCCAGGAGATGTCGCGGACGTCGACCTTCGCTGCCAGGTGGGCGGAGAGGGCCTCGCGCAGCCGCTGGTCGGGCCGGACTCCGCCGCCGGGGAGGGCCCAACGCCGGGCGTACGGCGCCTGCGCGCGCCGCCACAGCAGCACGTCCAGGGCGTCGGCACGCACCGACAGCACGACGGCCAGGACCTCGTGCGGGTAGGCCGGGAAGGGGTCCACGCCGCACATGTTAGAGTTCCAACCAGTTATCGCCCCATAGACGAAAACATGGAGAACCTGGTGACCGTGGCTGAGACACTCGAGCTGGAGACCTGGCAGGACGAGGCACGCCGCCTGGCCCGCAAGCAAGACGCCGTGGTGCTGGCCCACAACCACATGCCGGCGCCGATCCAGGACGTCGCCGACGTCGTCGGCGACTCGCTCGCTCTGGCGCGGCACGGGGCATCGACCGACGCCGCCAAGATCGTCTTGTGCGGGGTGCTGTTCATGGCCGAGACCGCGGAGATCCTCAACCCCGACAAGACCGTGGTGCCCACCGCCAAGGCCGGCTGCTCGCTGGCCAACGGCATCACCCCCCGCCCCGACGCCGAGCTGCTGCTGCGCTGCGTGCGTGAGGGGCGAGACGAGGTCATCGTCGAGCCGGCACCCGCCGCGCGCGCTCCGGCTGCGGTCGAGGCGCTGCTCGACCTGGGCGAGACCGGAGCCGGGGAGTGAACGAGCACGTGCGCCACCACAGCGCCGATGTCGTCGTGGTCGGCAGCGGCGCTGCCGGCATGACCGCCGCCCTCGGGCTCGCGGCCGCCCGCAACGTGCTCCTGGTCGACAACGGTGACGGCTCCACCCGCTGGGCGCAAGGCGGCATCGCGGTCGCACTGCGCGACGACGACCCTCGCGCGCACGCCCGCGACACCGAGCGCGCCGGCGCCCACCGCGGCGATCCCGACGCCATCCGCCGCCTGGTCGAAGAAGGCCCGCAGCGGGTCGCCGAGCTGGTCGCCGGCGGCGCGCGGCTCGACCGCGACGACGACGGCCGTCTGCTGCGATCGCGCGAGGGCGGCCACGACCGGCCCCGCGTCGTCCACGCCGGCGGTGACACCACCGGTGCCGAGGTGTGGCGCGCCCTGCACTCCTACGCCGAGGGCTCGGGAGTCCGCCGGATGCGCGACACCCAGGTCACCGGGCTGGTGCTCACCGACAGCGCGGTCACCCGCGGGACGGTCACGGGGGTCGTCGCGCACGGGCCGCGCGGTCCGATCACGATCCGAGCCCGCGCGGTGGTGCTCGCCACCGGCGGCGTCGGCCACGTCTACGGCACCACCACCAACCCCGTAGCCGTCCGTGGCCAGGGGATTGCACTGGGGCTGCTGGCCGGGGCGGCGGTGAACGGCCTGGAGTTCGTGCAGTTCCACCCCACCGCACTGGCGACCGGTGAGCGGTCCGGGCAGCTGCCGCTGGTGACCGAGGCGCTGCGCGGAGCCGGCGCGGTGCTCCGCGGCCGCAACGGCACGCCGTTCATGGCTGGCCTCCACCCGATGGCCGATCTCGCGCCGCGCGATGTCGTCGCCGCGGCCGTCCACCGCACCATGCAGTCCGACGACACCGACCACGTGTGGCTCGACTGCCGCCAGGTCGTCGACGTGCGCCGTCGCTTCCCGACGGTGACCGCCGCCTGTTCGACGATCGGGGTCGATCTCGCCCGCGACCTGGTGCCAGTGCGCCCGGCCGAGCACTTCCTGTGCGGCGGCATCGCCACCGACGCCTGGGGCGCCACGACGGTGCCCGGCCTGTACGCGGTCGGAGAGGTCGCCGACGCCGGCGTCCACGGCGCCAACCGGCTCGGCTCGAACAGCCTGCTCGAGGGACTGGTCTACGGCGCACGGGTCGCGGCCACCCTCACCCTCGAGCTGCCCACGCCCCCGACCGGGCCGACGACCACGACCGTAGCGGCCATGATGGCGACCGACCCGCGGCTGGCTCGCGCCGCCCAGGAGCTGATGGACACCCACGCCGGCATCGAGCGCTCCACCGAGGGGCTCGCTGAGGCCCACGCTTGGCTCGCGGCTCATGCCGACCGTGACGCAACGTGTCGCGTCGGCGCCGCCATCGTCGAGGCGGCGGCAAAGAGGACAGAGAGCGTCGGCTGCCACCTCCGCACCGAAACACCCTTGGCGATCGCCCGATGAACGCGGCCCGACGAGCAAGGCCCGACGAGCGGAGGCCTGGGCAGCGCCATCGGCCGGCCCGATCCTCGCCGCCGGCACCGGCCCCGGCCACCTCTTCCCCGACGACAGCGCGTACACCACCGCGGCGCTGGTCGGCATCGGCGCCATGGCGATCACGACCTTGACAAGCCTCGCTCTGGCCCGACGACGCTCGTCCGAGACCAACCCGTAAGTCAGATGCACTCATCCCAACACTGGAGGTTCCATGCCCAAGGGCTACTGGGTCAGCGTCTACCGCACCATTTCAGATCCTGAGAAGCTGGCTGCTTACGACAAGCTGGCCGCTCCGGCCGTCAAGGCCGGGGGCGGCCGGACATTCGTCCGCGGCGGTCGGGTCGTGGCGCATGACGAAGGAATCGCCGAGCGCACCATCCTGATCGAGTTCGACAGCTTCGAGCAGGCCGTTGCGGCGCGCGAGAGTGCGGCCTACCAGGAGGCGCTGACCGTCCTCTCCGACGGCGTCGAGCGCGACTTCCGCATCGTCGAAGGCATCGACTGACCGAGGTCCAGTCCGATCTTCAATGCACCTCGAGACGTTCCTGCCCGCCGACCTCGCCACCCGGCAGGCGTTGGGCTGACCATCCACCTTGCGACGACGACAACCTTCGATTCCTCATATCCAGGAGATGCTGAATGCTCAAGGCTTTGACCCGTGTACTTGGGAAGAACCCAGCGTCATGGCGCGACGAGTTGCCGACCCGCGGGAAAGTCCCGAATCTCCCGCCCCAGTGGTCTCAGGCGCGGGGTGCGTGCGGTGACCACTACTGCACTGCGAGCGTGGCGCTCACGTCGATCCGACCGGTTGAAGCATCTGTCAATACGTCGGAGGAGTTGGCTCCGGAGCTCGGTCGTGTGGTCAGCGCAGCGTTGGACGAGGATCATGCCGCTGCAGACCTCACGACGTTGTGGACGGTCCCTGCTGCGTCGATCGCTGAAGCCCGGATCATTTGCAAGCAAGAGGGGACCCTGGCGGGTATCGACTTCGTCGAGGAGGTCTTCCACCAGGTCGATCCCGGAGTTCGCGTGCGAGCCATCGCGAGAGATGGGGAGCCAGTCCGCCCCGACGACATCGTGGCAGTGATCCATGGCCGGGCCCGTTCCTTGATCACGGGCGAGCGAACGGCGCTCAACCTGCTCCAGCGCGCGGCAGGCATCGCCACGCGGACGCGTGTTCTCCTCGATGAGCTCGACGGAACGGGGATCCTGCTGCGCGACACCCGTAAGACGGCGCCCGGCTTGCGACAGCTCGACAAGTACGCGGTGCGGTGTGGTGGAGGTTCGAATCACCGGATGGGCCTCAATGACATGATCTTGCTCAAGGAGAACCACCTCCGTGCTGCTGGAGGTCTGAGCGCTGCCGTCCGTGCTGTTCGCGAGAACTTGGCCTCCGGGGCCGCTGGGCGACTGTTGATCGAGACCGAGGTCACCACGTTGAGCGAGGTGGAGGAGGGCCTGGACTGCGAAGTCGACTGGCTGCTGCTTGACAACATGTCTGTCACCGACATGCGTCGTGCCGTCGCACTGCGCGATGAGCGTGGATCGTCGACGCAGCTGGAAGCTTCGGGGAACATCGACCTGGCGAACATTTCAGCCGTGTCCACGACTGGCGTCGACGCTGTCGCAGTGGGCTCTGTGACGCACAGTGCGCCGGCGCTGGACTTCAGCATGCTCATCGTGTCGGTGGACGGAACGCCCATCCAGTCGTCTTCGCCGTCGACCTGAGACACGCCATCGCGCATCCAGGGACCAACGGACCCGACACTCGTAGAGCAACCATGTCCGTGCGGCATGGCCGTGACAGCCGTCGTCGGGCGAATCGAGGACGTTGATGCACCACCAGCGGCTCAGCACTTGACGGGCCGCTGGTGGCGCTGGTCGGGCCAGCACTACCCCAATGTCGCGTTGTCGTCAGTTGGGGCAGACCTTGGGGTTGGGGTTGTCTTCGTCGATGCGTCGCGGGAAGCCTGCCGGGACGAACGACACGACGTAGACGCGGAGTGACGTGGTCAGCACCGACCGGAGCGCGGTTCAAGGTGAACCAGAACCTGGTGCGTGGCGGACCCCGCGCTAGGCGCCGGCATAGCGTTGCCGACCGGTCTGGCCTCCGCCGACCCAGTGCCCGATGTCAAAGATGAAACCCAGGACCACGAATGCCCAGCCCCAGCTGCTCACCTCGGTGACGGGGTTGTAGGCCAGGACGTAGAACAAGGTCGCGTAGGGGAACACGATCAGTCCGAGGAGCGGGACGAGGAAGCCGCTGAAGGCGCGGTCCACGAGGTTCGAAAAGATCCAGATCAGCACGAGAGCGACTCGCGGAGCAAAGCCGGCGAGCAGCGCGAGCAGGCATCCCATCCGCGGGCCTTTCCTCTCGGCTCACTCGTACGGCGAGCCCGACGTGGGGATTCTGCAAGGGAATCACCCCGCCAGGCTCACCTGTCGCGGGTGACTGATGGGTGGGTGCCGGATGCTCGCGTCGGACTTTTCGGCTGATCCGCGAGTGTGGGGGAAGCTAGCCCACCGCTGCGCGGACCTTCTCGATCATGTCCGCTTCGCGTTGGCTGACCAGCTCGGCTCCAAATCCCATGAAGCCGCCTTCCTTGGCTGCGTCGGCAGCGGCTTGAGCGGTGGTGACCAGCCAGTCACCGAAGGCGGCCGCCTCCTCGGGTGTTGCGTGCTGGTTGACGATCGCGCGCACCTCGGTGAGCTCTTGGAGGACCTGGTCGCCGGGCGGTGTGCTGCCGGTCGGGCGGTAGCCCTTGACAGGGTTGTGGTGCTGCTGGACCTGGGCCTGGATGTCGAGGGCGATCTCGGTCAGCAGCTGCTCACGACTTGGAGGGTTCGTCGCGGACTTGATCGAGGCCATCGTCTCCTTGGCGGCCTCGATCGGGCCGCCCGGGTCAGCGAGCGTGATGGCCATCCCTGCGACGAACGGCGCTCGGACGACGCGCACCCAGTCCTCTTCGGAGAAGTCAGCCTTCGTGGTCATGGTGCATCCCTTCATCTCTTGATGATTCGTCTCAGAACCGTGCTGACCGACAATCATTCACGCGTCACCCAACCGGGTCCATGAACGCGTTCGCAGGTGCCGGGGCGGCAGAGGCTGTGACGCGCTGGACCTCGGCAGTCACGCGTCATAGTGCGACAGGTCCTTCCACGCCTTCGACCAGCCGCCGATCGGGCCGTCGCAGACCCAGATGCCGTGGCCCTCTTCCTCGTTGTCGATGCCGAGGTCGTTGTGCAGGGTCGCGGCGCGGCGGCAGCCCGTGAAGAGGTCGGACGGGTCCTCGTAGTAGACGACGACCACCGGTGCGGCCGGCGAGGGGGGCGGGCCCCAGTTGCGCCAGCCGTTGTGGCCGCTGTAGACCGGGGCGCCGACGCCGTACCACTCGAAGGCGCCGGCCTCGCCGTAGTTGCCGGTGAACACCACGGCGCCGTCGGGCAGGTCGTGGACGACCGCGCGGACCTGGGCGGTGTACTCCGGCCAGCCGATCGTCTCGGGCTGGTTGTCGTCCATGGACTGCCAGAACGAGCCGGCGTACGTCGACGCGGGCAGCGCCGGCACCAGGGCAGGCCAGGCGAAGGCTGCGGAGAGGGCGAGGACGGTGCCGTACACCGTCAGCCGCCGGGCGGTGCGGCCCGCAGCCAGAGCGGTGCACCCGGCCGCGACGAGGGGGACGACCGCCCCGGCCAGGTAGTAGCCCTTGCCGCCGGTGACCAGGAAGGTCACGAGGACGACCAGGAAGACGATCGCCGGCAGGCGAGCGCGCCGCCATGACGGGTTCCGGAGCAGGCGGACCAGCCCGTACAGCCAGACGAAGAAGATCAGCGGGCTGAAGATGACCGCGGCCTCACCGACCAGGGCGAGCCGGCCGCCGAGGCCGCCGTACTCGTCCCGGATGTCGGCCGACAGGTCGAGGACCGGCCAGCCGTGCTGCGCCTGCCAGACCAGGTTCGGCACCCACATGGCCAGCGCGATCAGCCCGGCCGCCCACGGCCACCGGGTGCGCAGCTCCGGCCGCAGCTCCCGGTCCACGAGGCAGGCGACGAGGATCCCGAACAGCAGGAAGGCGACGGCGTGCTTGTTGTTGAGGCCGATCCCTGCGACGACGCCGGCGGCGACCCACAGCGAAGGTCGCCGGTCCGACACGGCCTGGGTGGCGAGCACCAGGATCGCGGTCCAGAAGAAGGTGTCGAACGTCGCCGTCGAGAGCAGGTGGCCGAGCGCCATCAGCACGGCGGAGGCCGCGACCACCACGGCGGTCAGCACCTGGCCGCCGCGGCCGGCGCCGAGCAGCCGCGCGTACTGCACGGCCAGCAGCGCGACCCCGACCACGGCGAGGATGCTCGGCAGCCGCAGGACCAGCAGGTGGTGCGGGGCGACCTCGGTCGCGAGGCGGGCGAGGAACGGCGTGAACGACGGCTGGTCCGGGTAGCCCCAGGCGAGCCGCTGGCCGCCCGAGACGAAGTAGAGCTCGTCGCGGTGCGGCCCGTAGCGCGAGTCCAGCGCGAGCAGCACGGCGGCCTGCACGGCCACGACGACACCAACCTCGCGTCGGGCGAACGGCGCCCGGTCGGAGGTCACCCGAGCATTCTGTCCCGGAGTGCGTCCAGCGTCGCGTCGTCAAGGCCGAGGCCGTCGCGGAGGTAGCCGAGCCGGTCGCCGTAGGCGGTGGCCGCGGCGTCGTACCCGGCCTGCAGGTACGCCACGTCGGCCAGCATCACCCGCTCGTAGACGTCCACCTTGTCCGCGCCGAGGTGCTCGCGGACCAGGCCGAGGTACTTCTCGCGGGTCCCCGAGGAGAACGTGTTGGTGAGCAGGTAGTCCTCGAGGATCGTGTCGTCGTCGACTCCGGCCAGGTGCAGCAGGAGCGCGGCGGCCCAGCCGGTGCGGTCCTTGCCGGCGGTGCAGTGGAAGAGGACCGGTGCCTCGGCCTCCGCGAGCTCGCGGAACAGTGTCGCGAAGGCTGCCCGCGCCCCTTCGACCTCCACGAAGCTGCGGTAGACCCGCAGCATCACGTCGTGCGCGGTGGCCCGGTCGGCCAGGTCGCTGACCGCCTGCATCGGGATCCCCTTGACCTCGAGGTGCCGCCACACCGCGTCGGGCACCTCGACGTCCGGGTGCGCCTCGATCTCGCGGTCGGAGCGCAGGTCGTAGATCGCGCCGATCCCCAGCCGGCCCAGCGACTCGACGTCGCCGCGCGAGAGCTGGAGCTCGTTGGAGCGGTAGGCCACGCCCCTGGCCAGCGGTCGCCCGTCCGCGGCGGCGTACGCCGCGTCGGGGCCGCTGACGTCGCGGAAGTTGTCGGCCGACGCGAGCCGGACCAGCTCCTCACCCAGGGACGCGTCGGACACGGCCCAGAGCCTAGGGAGACCAGATGAATGACAGACGAACGGGTCACTCACATCTGCCCGGATGGGCCACAGACACCGGACCCCGGGCTCGGCCACACTTCCGCGATGGAGCTGGAGCTGCTGGTGGTCCTCGCAGGCTTCGGCGTGTGGATCTACGGCCTCCACGACGTGATCCGGGTCCGCGACGTGGAGACCCGGGGGCTCGACCGGGATGTCTGGTCCGTGGTCGTGTTCTTCGGCTTCGCCCCCGCCGCCATCGTCTGGCTGGCCTTCGGCCGCCCGCAGGCGGCACCGCAGCCCGGTGACCACGACCGCATCGTCGCGACCGACCCGGAGACGAGCGAGGCGTTCCGCGAGCGGGTCCGCGTCCGCGCCGAGAGTCAGCGGAGCGGCACGAACCGGTAGCCGCCGTGCTCGCTGACCTCGATCCCGCCATCGGTGCTGTCGACGAGCAGCATCACGCCGTCGACGGGGATGACCATCCGGCCACCGGCTGCCACCTGGTCGACCAGCTCCTGAGGAAGATGTCGCGGATCGGCGGAGACCAGCACCCGGTCGTACGGCGCCGCCTCGGGCCAGCCGAGCACGTCGGGGAGCGCCGGCTCGATCCGCGCCCAGGGTCGGCCCACCCGGGCCAGGTTGCGGCTCCCGAACTCGACGAGCGAGGGCTCGAGCTCGACCCCGACCACCTCGCCGGTGGAGCCGGTCAGGTGCGCCAGCAACGCGGTTGACCAGCCGGAGCCTGCTCCGACGTCGAGCACGCGGTCGCCGGCCCGGACCGCGAGCAGCCGCAGCATCGCCTCGACGGTCCGGGGCTGGGAGTTGGTCTGGCCTCGGCCGATCTGGATCGGGCCGTCGTACGCCGCCCGGCCGCGGGACAGCCGCGGCAGGAACCCGGCTCGAGGGGTGGCGGCGAACGCCGCGGAGACCGAGTCCTCCATCTGTCGAGTGTGGCACTTCGGCGGGTCCGGTGGCTGAGGTGTGAGGAGCGTCAGCCACGAGCCTCGAAGCCTGTGCAGGGGGCTCTCGAGCCGGCCGGTTCCGGCGCTGGGTCACCGGGCTTCGAGGCTCAGGCGCAGGGCGCCTTCGCACCTCAGCCACCGTGGGCCACTTCGGCGGGTCTCAGCCAACGCGGGCAGTTCGGCGGGTCCGGTGGCTGAGGTGTGAGGAGCGCCAGCGACGAGCCTCGAAGCCTGTGCGCGGGGGCGAGCCGGCCGGGTTACAGCGCCGGGTCACCGGGCTTCGAGGCTCAGGCGCGGGGCGCCTTCGCACCTCAGCCACCGTGGGCACTTCGGCGGGTCTCAGACCACCGTCGGCACCCCAGCGAACGGACACCACCCGCGCGGACCAGAGACAGGCGACCCTGACGTCGGACACACTGCCGCCGTGATCAAGCTCGACCTGCTCATGGGAGCCCTGCTGTTCGGGGCGTGGATCTACACGATCATCGACGTGGCCCAGACACCGGACAACGAGATCCGCAACCTCAACAAGGGCGCGTGGATCGTGATCGTGCTGTTCTTCTCGCTCGCGGGCATCGTCGGCTGGTTCGTGTTCGGCCGGCCTGACGGCGGCGGTCGGCGGGGCGCGCACGAGCGTGCGACGCCGTCGTACCCGGAGTACGACCGCCCCGGCCGGGCCGCGGCGGCCGACCCGGAGAAGGACGAGGAGTTCCTCAAGCAGGTGCGCGCCCGGGCCGAGCAGCAGCGGAAGCGGTACGAGCAGCAGAGGAAGCTGGACAAGGAGCAGGAGGGCGACGCAGCGCCGTAGGTCACCGGTCAGCCGCGCTGCCGGACGCCCAGCCAGGTCAGCACCGCCAGCACCCGACGGTGCTCCTCGCCGGTCTCGTGCAGGCCGAGCTTCTGCATGATGCCGGCGATGTGGGTCCCGACCGTGCGGTCGGTGAGGAACAGCCGCCGGGCGATGCCGGCGTTGTTGCGGCCCTCGGCCATCAGGGAGAGCACGTCCCGCTCGCGCGGGGTCAGCGTGGCCAGCGGGTCGTGGTCCCGGCGCGGGCCCAGCAACGTGGCCACCACCTCCGGGTCGAGCGCGGAGCCGCCGGCGGCCACCCGGCGCAGCGAGTCCACGGCCTCTCGGACGGCGCCGGCCAGTCCTTGGTCGAATACGGCAACGACCACGTCGGCCACCTGATGGGCATCGACATGGCGGGCTTCGTGCTCACGACCCTCGGCAGCCTCGTCCTCGCCGCCGCGCTGATCCGGGCCCGCGCCGTCCCGGTGCCGGCCGTCGTCGCCTATCTCCTGCTCACGATCATGCAGTTCGTCGGCCTGCAGGGACGGGTGATCGACTTCCTGCAGATCGTGATGATGATGCTGGTGCTCGCGTTCGCCGTCGTGGTCTGGCGTCACGCCTAGGTTCGCTTCGGTGGCAGCGGGAAGAAGCCCGACGTGCGGGCGGCGTACTCCGGGTAACCGGGCCGCTTCATCATCGTCCTCTCGAGCAGCTTGACGCCGGTGACCTGGTAGACGAAGAAGGTCATGGCGGCCGGGGACAGCACGGTGGCCAGCCCGGCCACCCAACCGGAGCCGAGCCCCGCTGCCAGCCACAGGCCCCACCAGATGCAGGCGTCGCCGAAGTAGTTGGGGTGGCGCGTGTAGTGCCAGAGCCCTCGGTCCATGACCGGGGGCCTGGTCGCCTCCGGCTCGGCCTTGTACGCCGCCAGCTGGCGGTCGCCCACCGCCTCGAAGAAGAGCCCGACGGCCCAGACCACGACGCCCGCGAGGACGACCGGCCACCAGTCGACGTCCAGGACCGCGCCGACCATCACCGGCAGGGCGACGAACCACTGGACGACGCCCTGCACGACGAAGACCCGCCGCACGAGCACACCCATGCCGACCTGGGAGGGCGGGCCGCCGAGCATCTCGGCGTACCGCGGGTCCTCCCTGCCGCCGTGCTCGCCGACCGCCCGGCCTCGGATGTGCCACGCCAGCCGCAGCCCCCACAGGGCGACCATGGCGGTGACCAGCCAGCGCCGCCAGCCGGTGCCCTCGTCGAGCAGCGTGCCGACGAGCGCGGCAGCCAGGGCGATCAGCACGAAGCCGGCGCCCCAGGCGACGTCGACCACGGCGGCCTTGTCGAGCTGCTTCGCGCGGATCGCGGCGGCGGTCATCCCGGCCGCGGCGGCCAGCAGCCCGGCGAGGAGGGCGATGAGGACAGGGGCCACCTCAGCCCAGCTTCGCGACGGCCAGCCGCGCACCCTCGACGGACTGCGCCGCGTTCCCGGTCCCTCGGTTGGGCTCGACCACCGTGAAGACGACCGTCCGGCCCACGCGCGCGACCACGCTGCGGCGCCACTGGGTGTCGCCGTAGACGGTGAAGGCGTCGAGGAGGCCGATGCTCTCATCGCCGACGCGGCCCGGACGCCAGCCGCGGACCAGCAGTGTCGCAGCGTTGCCTTCGCCGTCGTCGGTAGCGTGCGAGCCCCTGCAGACCCTCGCGTAGTCGCGGTAGTGCTGGAGCACGCTGCGGGCCTCGTGCGTGGTCCGGAACTGCACGATGCTCTCGAGGAAGTTGAACGACGGTCCGAGGAGCGTGTAGGTGTTCGCGGTCGCGCGGCTGGTGCCCTTGTAGAGGCGCGTGTGGTCGCAGCGCAGCGGTGAGGTCCAGTAGGCCGGCGCATCCATCCCGAAGCGGAAGCGGTCCTGGTTGGCGTTGTCGCGCCGCTCGAGCAGCTGCGGGAAGACCGACTCGAGCTCGTCGAGGGTGAGGAGCTGGCCCTTCGTGACCGGTGCGGCGGTGGCGGGGCCCGGTGCGACCAGCGGGGTCAGCCCCGCGGTGAGCAGCAGTGCGGCCAGGAGAGCGCGAGGCTTCATGGACCGTTCCTACCAGTCGCGGATCAGCGGTAGCGAGTGGTCGTCGCCGGGCCGGACCATGAGGAGCTGGTCCACTCCCATCCGGCCGTCGCGGAAGGCCATCGAGCCACCGACCAGGTAGAGCTCCCACACGCGGGCGACCTCCTCGCCCACCAGCTCGACGATGCGGTCGTGGTTGCGGTGGAAGTTGTCCAGCCAGCCGGCCACGGTGAGCACGTAGTGCTCGCGCAGGGCGTGCACGTCGCGCACCTCGAGGCCGGCCCGCTCGAACAGGGCCACGGTCGCGCCGAGCGGGCGCATGTACATGTCGGGCGCGATGAAGCTCTCGATGAACGGGCCGCCGCCGGGCCACTTCCCTGCCCGCGACATCTGCTGCACGAGCACGCGCCCGCCGGGCTTCACCGAGCGCGCCAGGACCGACGCGTACGCCGGGTAGTTGTCGCGGCCGACGTGCTCGCCCATCTCGATCGAGCCGACGGCGTCGTAGACGCCGACCGCGTCGCGGTAGTCGCGCAGCTGGATGGTGACCCGGTCGCCGAGGCCGCGCTCACGGATCCGCTGGTCGACGAAGCGCTTCTGCTCGGCGGCGATGGTGATGCCGGTGACCCGGGCACCGAAGTGCTCGGCCGCGTGCAGCGACAGCGAGCCCCAACCGCAGCCCACGTCGAGCAGCGTCATCCCCGGCCGGAGGCCGAGCTTGCGGCAGACCAGCGACAGCTTGTCGTGCTGCGCCTGCTCGACGGAGACGTCGGGCGAGACGTGGTAGCCGCACGAGTAGGCCATCTGCGGATCGAGGACGAGCGAGTAGAACTCGTTGCTCAGGTCGTAGTGGAACGAGATCGCGCTCCGGTCGCGGAGCCGGCTGTGCAGCCGGCCCCGGAGCCTCGCCTGCGACGCGGGAGCTGCCGGCGGGCGGCCGAGCAGACCGATCCCCCGAACGGTGCGTACGGCGCCTAGCAGCGCCGACACCGTCGGCCGCCCGCCGGGTAGCCCCCGAGCCCTGGCCACCGCGAACGCGTGGGTCAGGGCGTGGTCCAGGTCGCCGGGTACGTCGAGCTCCCCGGTGACATAAGCCTGTGCGGCGCCGAGCTCGCCGGGGTGCCAGAGCATCCGGCGTACGGCGTCCGGTGAGCTGAGCACCACCAGCGGCGCGTCGACCGGCCCGGCTGCCGAGCCGTCCCAGGCCTTCAGCCGGACCGGCAGGTCGCCGCCGAGGAACGGGCGGAGCGCCTCCTCCAGCCGGTTCGCGATCATGGCTGCCTCTCGAAGACGAGCTGGTTGACGTCCAGGTAGCCGGACGCGAAGCCGGCCCGGGAGTACTCCAGGTAGAAGTGCCACATCCGGAGGAAGGTCTCGTCGAAGCCCAGCGTCAGCACGCGGTCCGACGCGGCCAGGAACGCCTCGTCCCAGAGGCGCAGCGTCTCGGCGTACGACGTCCCCATGGACAGCGGGGGAGCCATCCGCAGCGAGGTGTGCTCGCGGGTGATCTCGTCGATGACACGGACCGAAGGGAGGAACCCGCCGGGGAAGATGTACTTGTTGATCCAGGTGTAGGTGTTGCGCGTCTTCAGCATCCGGTCGTGCGGCATGGTGATCGCCTGGATGGCGACCCGGCCGCCGGGAGCGAGCACCCGGTCGATGGTCTGGAAGTAGGTTCGCCAGAACCGCCAGCCGACCGCCTCGACCATCTCGACCGAGACGACGGCGTCGTACTCGCCCTGCACGGCGCGGTAGTCGCACAGCTGAACCGAGACCCGGTCCGCCAGGCCGGCCGAGGCGACGCGCTGCTCGGCCAGGGCCTTCTGCTCGACCGAGAGGGTGATGGTGGTGACCCTGGCTCCGCGACGAGCCGCACGGATCGCCAGCTCACCCCAGCCGGACCCGACCTCCAGGACGCGTGAGCCGGCCCGGACGCCGGCGCGGTCGAGCACGCGGTCGATCTTGCGGGCCTGGGCGACCTCGAGGTCGGCCCGGTGCGGCACCCGGTCCAGCTCGTCGAGGGTGAACAGCGCCGAGGAGTAGCTGAGGGTCGGGTCGAGGAACTGCTCGAACAGGTCGTTGGACAGGTCGTAGTGGTGCGCGATGTTCTCCAGCGAGTTCTCGGTGCTGCCGAGCTCGTCGGCAGGTGGCTTGCGCACGACGAGTCCGCGGAGCCTCTGGAGCCGCTCGGGGACCAGCGTCGGCAGCCGGGCGGCCAGCACCCCGAGGAAGCCACCGAGGTCCTCGGCGTCCCAGGCTCCGGTGAGGTAGGCCTCGCCGAAGCCGATCAGCTGGTCGCGCCCGAGGCGGAGGAAGAACTCCTCGGGCCGGTGCACCACGGCCACCGGCCCGCCCCGGCCGAAGGTGTCGTCCCCGACGTGGACGGTGACCGGCAGCTGGTTGACGGCAGTGCGGAACAGGGTCCTGGCGACCCGCGCCGAGAGCTGCGCGCGCGGACCGCTGGGCACCGCGTCGAGCCCGGGCCAGAGGTTGGCGGACCGGCGGTCCTGGGCGACCTGGGTCACGGTCGAGCTCCTTCCTGGGAGTGGGTGGGGCGCTGCTGGACCGGTAGCCGACGAAGCCACAGCCGGATGCCGTGCATCCGGATCAGAAGCGACGCGCGGAGCGCGGCGGGCGCGGCCCGCAGCGGGGTGACCGGCGTACGCCGGCCGGACAAGGACGCGGAGAAGCGCGCACCGTCGTCGGTGGCCAGGTTGACCACGAGGTCGAGCCGGTCGTCGTGGGGGACCGGGACCGCGAGCTCGTAGACGCCGTCGGTGCCGTGGAACGGCGAGACGTACATCGCCTTGGGCGTGGTGGCGCGGCCGCGCGCGTCCGGGTGGACGAGGTAGGCGTGCCGGTCGCCGTAGGTGTTGTGCACCTCCACCACGGTGGCGGCGGGCCGGCCCGAGGCGTCCCAGCACCAGTGCACCGAGATCGGGTTGAAGCAGTAGCCGAACGCCCGGGCGTGCGCTGCCATCACGACCCGCCCACCGGACAGGTTGATGCCGTGCTGTGCGAGGAACGCGTCGACGTTGGTTCGGATCGTCCGCCGAGGGTCGCCCAGGTGGTCGCGCGCCTCGAACCTGGCCAGCACGCCGTGGTCCGGCAGGTCGTCGAGGTCGACCACCCAGGTGTGCGACCGGTGCGTGAAGCTCCGTCTGAACGGCGTGCGCCGGGTGTGCCGGATCGTCGTCTGGTAGCTGCCGGTCGGCACGTCGTCCGCCGGCGAGTGCGGCGACACCGCGGGCCAGGTCAGGCCGAGCCGCTCGACCGCGCGCAGCCCCGAGCGCGCGCCGTCCTCGTGGAACCCCCAGCCGTGGTAGGCGCCGGCGAAGCTGATCCGGTCGGTGTCGACCGTGGGCAGCTTGGCCTGCGCCGCCACGGAAGCGGGGTTGTAGAGCGGGTGCTCGTACTCCATCCGCTCGATGACCCGGTCCGGGTCGACCAGCTCGTCACCCCCGAGCGTGACGAGGTAGTGGACCTCGGTGTCGAGCCTCTGCAGCCGGGTCAGGTCGTAGGTGATGAGAACCCTTTCCGACCGGTGGTCGACGAGGTCGCTCTCCGACCGTCTCAACCTGCTCGCCCATCGCTTCGTCCTCGCAGGCTCGGTCGGAGCGAGCCGAGCAAAGTTCCATGACGCCCGGGCGTTGGTCGACGACGGCAGCACCGAGGTGTCGGTGTGCAGCAGCGCGGTGTTCTTCGAGTACGGCATCGCGCCGAGCAACTCGCGCTGGGCGGTTGTGGGCTCGGCCAGCATGTCCAGGGCCTGGCCGGGATGGGTGGCGATGACGACCCCGTCGAACAGCTGCACCGACCCGTTGCCGTCGGTGACCTCGACGCCGTCCTGCGTCTCCAGCACCGACGTGACCTTCACCCCGGTGCGCACCTCCGGGACCCGGGCCGCCACCGCGGCGACGTACTGCTGCGAGCCCCCGGTGACGGTCCGCCACTGCGGGCTGCCGAAGACGCCGAGCATCCCGTGGTGCTCGAGGAAGGTGAACAGGTAGCGCGCGGGGTAGTCCAGCGCCACCTCCGGGTCGCACGACCACACCGCAGCGACCAGCGGCTCCATGAAGTGGCGGTGGAAGTACGCCGTGAACCGGCCGGCCGCCAGGAACTCCCTGAGCGTGAGGTCAGGTCCGTCGACCGCCAGCAGCCTCCGGGCCCGGCGGTGGAACCTCGGGATCTCGGCCAGCATCCGCAGGTAGCGCGGGTCGGTGAGGTTGGCGGCCGTGGGGAAGACGCCCTTGCGGCCCAGCGCCCCGGCCCACTGCAGCCCGGTGCCGTCGTCGCGGATCGACATCGACATCTCCGAGGGCTGCGTCACCACGCCGAGCTCGGCGAAGAGCCGGAGCAGCACCGGGTAGGTCCGCGGGTTGTGCACGATGAAGCCGGTGTCGACGGCCAGCTCGCGCTGGCCTTCCCGGACCACGTGGGTGTCCGCGTGGCCGCCCAGCCGGTCATCGGCTTCGAAGAGCGTGACGTGCGCCGTGCGCGAGGCGACGTACGCCGCCGTCAGCCCGGCCACACCCGAGCCGACGACCGCAAGACGCTGCGGAGTCGGTGTCATCTAGGCGTCGAAGGAGAACAGGGCGACGACGTTGTCGCTCGGCTGGCTGGGCTCGGTCCCGGCGTCCTCGATGCTGACCGCGGCCCCGTCCGCGGTGGCCGCGTCGCCGCTGAACAGCACCTTGTTTTCCGAGCCCTCGGGCATGACGCCGGCCTGGGTCATCGTCGAGCCGTGCTGGAGCCAGAGGACGTACTCCTTGCCGGCCGGTGGCGCCGGCATCCCCTTCGTGACGATGGCCGCCTCGTTGAGGTGCTCGGAGCGGTAGACGGTGGCGCTGCCCCCGTCGCCGACCGGCAAGGAGAACCGCTGCACGTCGCCGGCCGCCTGGAGCTGCTCGACCCGGCTCGGCGACTCGTCGTGCGTCTGCTGCCAGACGACGCCACCACCACCGATCGCGATCACGGCCGCCGCGGCCGCGAGCCACGCCGTCGTACGCCGGCGCCGGCGAGAGCTGAGGCTGACGACCGGGGCCTCGCCCGGCTCCGGCGGCAGCGGCCGCACGGTGGTGATGCTGGTCAGCACCTTGTCGCGGAGCCCGGCCGGCGGCGCCGTGGCCGTGGTCTCGGCCAGCAGTGAGGCGGCCTCCCGCAGCGACGCGACCTCGCTTCGGCACTCGGCGCACTCGGCCAGGTGCTGTTCGAACCGGGCGCGCTCGTCGTCGTCGAGCGCGTCGACCGCGTAGGCCCCTGAGAGAGCGTGGATGTCGCTCATGCCCCTACCCCCATGGTGTCGCGCAACCGGATCAGCCCGTCCCTGATGCGGGTCTTGGCGGTGCCGACGGGGAGATCGAGCATGGTCGCCACCTCGGTGTGCGTGTAGCCGCCGAAGTAGGCCAGCTCGAGCGCCTCGCGCTGTACCGGGGTCAGGCTGGCCAGGGCGCCGCGGACCCGGCGCGCCTCGAGCGACGCGGCGGCGGCCTCTGCCGTCGAGTCGTGCTCGACGGCCTGGTTCTGCTGGTGGTACGTCGCGTCCCGCCGGGTCGAGGCCTCAGCGGACCGTACGCGGTCCACCGCCTTGCGGTGGACGATGGTGAGCAGCCAGCCGAGCGGGCTGCCCTTGGCCGGGTCGAACCGTCCCGAGGTGCGCCAGATCTCCAGGAACGCCTCCTGGGCGACCTCCTCGGCCTGGGCCGGGTCGCGCACGACCCGGACCGCCATTCCGAAGACCCGCGACGACGTGGCGTCGTACAGCCGGGCGAACGCGGTCTGGTCGCCGCGGCCGCACGTCTTGAGCAGCTCGCCGAGGTCCGGCGCGCCGGAGCGCGCCCCTCCTTCGGATGGGACGTCGACGCCCGTCGGACGGACCGGTTCCACGAGCGTCAGTCTCCCGCGCCGCGGGGACGCTGAGGGGACGTCAGAAGGCCAGTCACGTCCTTGGTTCGGAGCGGGCGGCGACCCGGATGGGTGGCCCCGAAGGATTTCTCGAGCTTCTTCCGGGGCTACTTGGGCGGCAGGCTCGCGGCGTAGGACGTGCCGATGTCGACCCATCGCTGCAGCTCCCGGTCGTCTGCCACCGCTTCGCTGGTGACCCGCAGCCAGCCGTCCATCTCCTTGCCGCGCATCTCCATCCGGCTGGCGCCGGGCTCGGCCAGCAGCTTCTCGCTGTCGTCAGGGTCGCAGCGCAGCATCAGGCCGCCCTTGCCGCTCGCGGACACGGACATGTGGCCGCCGACCAGGAAGGCCAGGCCGCCGAACATCTTCTTCTCGGTCACCGGCAGGTCGGGCAGCAGCCCCCGGATCCGCTCGGCCAGCTCTTCGTCGTAGGCCATGCTGTGATGATGGCAGCGGCCGCCGACAGTCCGGCGGTCGCCGGGAGCCCGGTCGTGGTGTACGACGGTCCCCGTGGCTGACCAGTCGACGTCGTGGCGTGACCGCACCTCGTGGTCGCGCGAGCGGACCGCACCGCTGCGCGCCTTCCTGCGGACCGAGTCGGGCAGTGCGGGCGTCCTGGTCGCGGCGGTCGGGGCCGCGTTGGTCTGGGCCAACGTCGACCCGCAGGGCTACGAGAGCGTCTGGCAGGCCACCTTCTCGATCCGCCTCGGCGACCTGCAGGTCACCCACGACGTCCGGACCTGGATCAACAACGGGTTGATGGCGCTGTTCTTCCTGGTCGTCGGCCTCGAAGCGCGCCGCGAGCTCGACCTCGGCGACCTGCGGGAGCGCCGGAGGTTCGTGCTGCCCCTCCTGGCCGGACTGGCCGGGATGGCGATCCCCGCGCTGATCTTTCTCGCGGTGAACGCCGGGCACTCGAGCGCACACGGCTGGGGAGTCGCGATGTCGACCGACACCGCGCTGGCGCTGGGTCTGCTGGCGCTGCTCGGCCGCGAGGTCCCGGACCGGGCGAGGGTCTTCCTGCTCACCATCGCGATCGTCGACGACCTGGCTGCCCTGGTCGTCATCGCGGTCGTCTACTCCGACAGCGTCGACCTCGCCGACCTGGGCATCGCTCTCGTCGTGTTCGCCCTCCTGCTGGCCGCGGCGCTGCGCCGGGTACGGCGGCGGTGGATCTACGTCCTCCTCGGCCTCGCGATGTGGGCGGCGTTGCAGGCCAGCGGGGTGGACCCGGTGGTCACCGGCCTGGCCATCGGGCTGTCGGCGCCGGCCTACTCCCCGGCCCGCGAGCGGCTCGAGGAGGTGACGGTGCTGGTGAAGACGTTCCGTGAGCAGCCCACCTCGGAGCTCGCGCGTTCGGCGACGGCCGGGATCACCTCGTCGCTCTCGCCCAACGAACGGCTGCAGACCTCCTTCCATCCGTGGACGAGCTACGTCATCGTTCCGCTGTTCGCGCTGGCCAACGCCGGGATCCACCTCGACGGCAGCTTCCTGCGCACGGCGTACACCGCACCGATCACGATCGGCGTACTGGTCGGCTACGTGGTCGGCAAACCGGTCGCGCTGATGCTGACGGCGGGCCTGGTCACCCGGCTGAGCCGCGGGCGGATCCGACCGCCCATCGGCTGGGCGGCCGTGCTGGGCAGCGGAACGATCGCGGGCATCGGCTTCACCGTCGCGCTGCTGATCGCCGACCGCGCCTTCTCCGGCGTAGAGCTGGCCGAGGCGAAGCTCGGTGCGCTGTCCGCCGCGGTGCTCGCATCGCTGCTGACGTGGATCGTCTACCGGCTCACCGGGCTGCTGTCACCGGCGCGGCGGGCCCGCGCGCTGCAGGGCGACGTCCGCCTGATCCAGGACCTGATCCCCGCGGTCGACCCGGAGCGCGACCACATCCGTGGGCCGGTCGACGCACCCCTCACGGTGATCGAGTTCGGCGACTTCGAGTGCCCCTACTGCGGCCAGGCAGAGCCGGTGGCACGTGACCTGCTCGAGGACGCCGACCTGCGGTTCGTGTGGCGGCACCTGCCGCTGACCGACGTGCACCCGGCCGCGCAGCTGGCCGCCGAGGCCTCGGAGGCGGCGGCCGCGCAGGGCAGGTTCTGGGAGATGCACGACCTGTTGCTCGCGCACCAGGACGACCTCTCGGCCGGCGACCTGGTTGGCTACGCCGCCGACCTCGGCCTCGACGTCGAGCGGTTCCACGACGATCTCAAGCGCCACGCCCACGAGACGAGAGTGGCGCAGGACGTCGAGTCGGCCGACCTCAGCGGCGCCACGGGGACCCCCACCTTCTTCGTGAACGGACAGCGGCACTACGGCGCCTACGACCTCGAGTCGTTGAAGGCCGCGGTTGCCGAGGCCGCCGCGCTGCTCCGCGGCTCCGCTGGGGGTTCACGGTGAGTTGCGACGGACGCAGGGTGCGAGCAGCGCAGGTCAGCGCAGGGCCGACTCGACGGCCGCCCGGGCCAGCAGGCTGGTCGAGTCCAGGGTCGGCAGCGGCGACACGTCGGCGGTGAGCAGGAGCGGGTGCTCGGTGCACACCAGCGCCACGGCGTCGCAGCCGGTGTCGCCCAGTGCGCCGGCCACCTCGACGAACCGGTCTCGTGCCTCCTCGCGGAACAGGCCGTGCACGAGCTCGTCGAAGGTGATGCGCTGCACGTCGCGCTGGTCGACCTCCGTCGGCGCCGCGCTGTCGATGCCGTGCGCCCCCAGTGCCCGGGGGTACATGTCGGCGCTCATGGTCCACGCCGTACCCATGATCCCGACCTTCCGGAAGCCACGGGCCGCCGCCTCGGCCGCGACCACCTCGGCGATGTGCAGCATGGGCAGCGCCAGCTCCGGCCCCGGGAGGTCCAGCGCGAGGTGCGCGGTGTTGTCCGGGCAGACGAAGAAGTCACACCCCGCCGCCGCCAGCCGCTCGACGCTCTCGGCCAGGATCGCCCGGATGGCCTGCCGGTCGCCGGAGCTCCACAGCGGCATGCTCCGGCCCATCGCGATGCAGTCCAGCGTCACGTCCGGGTGCTGGTAGTCGCCGAGCCGCTCCTCGCCGTACCGCGCGATCTCCTGGTAGCAGTGCGCCGACCCCGGGATCGAGTGCCCCAGGACTCCGATGTGCAGCATGCGTTGCCTCCTCGGGTGGTCGTCAGTCGCGCAGCTCGAGCGCGACGTACGCGATGGTGGCGCCGGGCAGGGTGTACCGCTCGACCTCGACGAAGCCTCGGGCCAGCGCGAAGACCAGCCCGTCCTCGTTCGAGGCCAGTACGACGGCCTCCACCGGTCTGTCGTCGGCCCACCGACGGGCCCGTTCGAGCCCGCGCTCGTAGAGCCGGGTGCCGATCCCCCGGCGGCGGTACGCCGGCAGCACCCGCGCGATCACCATCGCGCCCGACTCCTCGGTGGGCCGGCGCACGGTGGAGTTGCCGACCGGGGCGTCGCCGGCGTACGCGAGCTCGAGCCGGTGCCGCGTCGACCGCTCGCGCACCTCGTCCAACGAGAGCGGGTCCGGCGGGATGATCTCGTTGTGGATGCGCTGCCAGTCCAGGAGTGACTGCTCGTCCGAGACCTCCGCGAAGCGCACGTCCGTCACGTGCGGCAGTCTTCACCTTGTGAGCGAGCAGGTGTCTGACCCCCCGACCGAGCTGGTCCACCTCGAGGTCGCGGTCGGTGACCATGGGGGAGTCGCGACGATCACCCTGGACAGCCCGCACAACCGCAACGCGCTGTCGCGGCAGCTGGTGAGCGAGCTGTTCGAGCGGCTCGAGACCGCCGAGCGCGACGACGCGGTCAAGGTCGTGGTGATCCGCTCGAGCGGCCGGGTGTTCTGCTCGGGGGCCGACCTCTCCGAGGCGACGAGCCAGGGCATGGAGCAGGGCGCCAGGGAGATCGTCCGGCTGCAGCGGCTCATCGTGACGATGGACAGGCCGGTCGTCGTCGAGGTCGGCGGCCCGGTGCGGGCCGGCGGGATCGGCATCGTGGCCGCTGCCGACATCGCGGTCGCGGCGGAGGACGCCACCTTCGCGCTCACCGAGGTCAAGCTCGGGCTGGCCGCCGCGATCATCTCGCTGACGGTCCACCACCGGATGAACCCGCGCGCGGCGTCGCTGACCACGCTCGGCGGCGAGGTGTTCAGCGGGGCCGAGGCGGCGGCGTACGGCCTGGTCACGAAGGCGGTCCCGGGCGACCAGCTGGCCGGGGAGGTGAGCACGCTGTGCGCCAGCCTGGCCACCGGCGCCGCCCAGGGGCTGCGCGAGTCGAAGCGGATCCTCAACCGCGACCTGCTCGAGCGGATCGACGCGCGGGGCGAGGAGATGGCCGCGCTGAGCGCCCGGCTGTTCGCCTCCGACGAGGCCAAGGAGGCCATGACGGCCTTCCTCAACCGCAAGAAGTGACTTCTTACCGATCAGGTCTCTTGATCTGAATTGACGATCCCCCGCTGGGTCACAGGAGTTAGGCTTGGGGGCTTGCCGGTTTGTCACGGCAGCACCACCTGAACCACTGGATGGGCCGAGGGGACGTCTCATTGAACGACGAGCTGGTCGAGCAGCAGATAGAAGCCGAGCAGGCGTTCGTCGACCGGGTCTACCTCCAGCTGGAGGAGTCCGCCCGCAACGCACGGCAGCTGGCCCGCGAGGGCGAGAACCGCGGCAAGCTCGAGCACGAGGGAGGCCTGGTCGAGCGCGACGCGATGGTCTACCAGGCCGCGAAGCGGATCGCGCAGCTGGACGCTGCCCACGAGGGGCTGGTCTTCGGCCGCCTCGACCTGCAGCACTCGCTGGACCGCAAGCCCCGCTACATCGGCCGGATCGGGCTGCGCGATGCGCACCGGGACTCGCTGCTCATCGACTGGCGGGCCCCCGCGGCCGCGGTCTTCTACCAGGCCACCGCGGCCGACCCGCGCAAGGTCGTACGCCGCCGGGTGCTGCGTTCGACCGGCCCGAAGGTCGTCGGCGTCGAGGACGAGCTGCTCGACTCCGAGGCACTGGCCGAGCTCGAGGCCGAGGGCGTCGAGCTGCCGATCGTGGGCGAGGGCGCGCTGATGGCCCAGCTCTCCCGCGCCCGCGACCGCCAGATGCACTCGATCGTGGCGACCATCCAGGCCGAGCAGGACCTGGCCATCCGCGCGCCCAGCCGTGGGGTCGTGACGATCACCGGCGGTCCCGGCACCGGCAAGACCGTCGTCGCGCTGCACCGCGCGGCCTACCTCCTCTACACCGACCGGCGCCGCTACGAGACCGGCGGCGTCCTGGTGGTCGGGCCGAGCGGGGTGTTCATGCGCTACATCGAGCGGGTGCTGCCGAGCCTGGGCGAGACCGCGGTCGCGCTGCGCTCCCTGGGCGAGGTGGTCGACGGCGTCCGGGCCACCCGTCACGACGAGCCCGCCGTGGCCGACATCAAGGGCTCGGCCCGGATGGCCACACTGCTCCGGCGCGCGGCGCGGCTGCAGGCGCCCGGCAGCCCCGAGCAGTTCCGCGTCTTCTGGCGCGACGACGTGCTCGTGCTCGACCGGGGCATGCTGGGCCGCGTACGCCGCCAGCTGATGTCGCAGGGCCGACGCAACCGCCAGCTGCCACGCGTGACCGGTCTGCTGCTCGACTCGCTCTGGAGCCAGGTGCGGGGCGAGCGCGGGCTGGACCGCGGCCGCGAGGCCTTCGACGACGACCTGCTCGGAGACGACGACTTCCTCGACTTCGTGCTCGGCTGGTGGCCGCCGCTCGACGCCCGCACGGTGCTGGGCTGGCTGCGCGACCCGGAGGTTCTGGCCCAGGTCTCCGACGGGCTGCTCGGCCCGGAGGAGCAGCGGCTGGTGCTGAAGTCCTGGGGCGCCGACCTGTCGGTCGAGGACGTGCCGCTGGTCGACGAGCTCCGCTACGCGCTCGGCGACGTACCGCTCCGCACCGACGACGAGCGCGACCTCGACGAGACCTCGCTGCTCGAGGGCGGCATCGACATGCAGGAGCTGTTCACCGCCTCCGACCGGGAGTTCGCGCCGTCCGGGCGGGCCTGGGCACCGCCAAGCCACCGGCTCGAGGACGACCCCTACGCGCACGTGCTGGTCGACGAGGCGCAGGACCTGACTCCGATGCAGTGGCGGATGGTCGGCCGGCGGGGCAAGACCGCCTCGTGGACCATCGTCGGCGACCCGGCGCAGTCGTCGTGGCCCGACCCGGACGAGGCCGCCGAGGCTCGTGCCGTCGCCCTCGAGGGCAAGGAGCGCCACGAGTTCCACCTGTCGACCAACTACCGGAACTCCGCCGAGATCTACGAGTACGCCGCGGCGTACGCACAGCGCGTCGGCCTCGACGCCGACCTGCCCACCGCGGTCCGCTCCACCGGCGTCGAGCCCGTGGAGATCACCGGGGTCAGCGACATCGAGACCGCCACCCGTGAGGCCGTCCTCGACGTGGCCGGCCGCGTCTCGGGGACGGTCGGGATCGTCGTCCCGGTCGCGCGACGTTCGGAGGCCAACGCGTGGCTCGCGTCGTGGCCCGAGCTGGCCGAGGACGCTGCCGGCGCCCGTGCCGCGATCGACTCGTCGGTGGCACCGTCCGGCGAGGACCGCGTGGTGGTGCTGACCGGTCTCGACACCAAGGGGCTGGAGTTCGACGGCATCGTGGTCGTGGGTCCCGAGGAGATCGAGGCCGAGTCGGTGACGGGCCGGTCCACGCTCTACGTCGTCCTCACCCGCGCCACCCAGCTCCTGACGACTGTCTCGTAGTTTTCTCTGCGTCACGGGGCTTGTGAGACAGTTCTGCACCGTGCGCCGCTCCCTCGCCGCCGTCCTGGCCGCGCTCATCTCGATCACCGTTCTCTCGGTGGTCTCCGGCTCGTCCGCTGACGCGACCGCCTCGGTGGACCGCCGGCTCAGCCAGCGCGAGTGCGCGCTCACCGGCCGGGTCTGGGCGCCGGGCCGGGGCTGCGAGCGGCACCACTGCGTGCCGGGCGCGACCATGTTCAAGGAGGGCCACGACGCCGAGCTGTGTGAGCTCCCGGGCCGCGCCGGAGCCGAGTTCGCGCGCCCGATCAACTCCCGACGCTGCGCGGACCTCGGCCGGGTCTGGATCGGTGCGATCAACTCCTGTGCGTCCAACCCCGACCGGGCCCGGCTCGTCGTACCGAACGCGCCGCAGTGCACCGGCCACGGCCGGACCTACGTCAACCACCGCGAGGAGGAGGGGTGGTACGACGAGTGCATCTCGCCCGGCCGCCTCTCGAAGCTGCAGAAGATCGCCCGGCACAAGAAGCAGTCGGTCAACGAGGTGTCCCTGGACCGGAACCGGTTCAACTGCTCCTACCGCGCCGGATGGGTGATGAAGAGCGGCCGGTGCGTCAAGCGGTCCGGACCGGTGCCGGCCTCGGAGCAGGGCGGCTTCTACATGGTCGGCGACTCGGTCAGCTGGCGTGCCGACAACGAGCTGTACGCGCGGGAGCCGCACTGGATCCTCGACCTGCGCCCCGGCCGCCGGCTCGACGAGCTGCCCGGCCGGCTGGACTGGTTCCGCGCCAACCACGACAACCCCAGTGAGCTGATCGTCCAGCTCGGCACCAACCGCCGGCAGGGGTTCAACGAGGGCGACTTCCGAGACACCATGGCGTCGATCCCGGCCAGCACGCCGGTGCTCTTCCTGCTGCCCTACCGCGAGTTCCAGGGCGACAACGCCGGCCCGGTGGCGGCCACCAAGAAGTACGCCTCCTGGATGCACGCCCTCGCCGCCTCCCGGCCGCTCACCTGTCTGTCCGACTGGCCGACCATCGCCAAGCACCACCTCTCGAACCTGGTCGACGGAGAGCACCCCGACGCCCAGCACGAGACCTGGTACGCGAAGTACGTCGTGAAGGCCTGGGGCACCTGCGCCAAGCAGCTCGGTCTGTGACCCTCGCCGGTCGAGCTTCCTGAGACGCTCCTGAACCGAGTTGGCCGCCCACTAGAACGGGTTCTAGGCTCCCGCCCGTGTTCCGCACCCTCGCCGTCGTCGCCGCCCTGGCCGCGACCCTGCTGACCCCCACCGCCGCCCACGCCGCGCCTCGGACGGGAGACGGGCCGATGCCGAAGCTGCACGCGACCCACGGCCCGAAAGCCGCGATCCGCGACCAGCACGGTGCGCAGGTGCTGCTGCGCGGGGTCAACGTCAACCAGCTGGGCGAGTACTTCCAGGCCGACCCGAGCCTGCCGCCGACCGTCCCGCTGACCAAGGACGACTTCCACGACATCGCCAAGCTCGGCTTCAACAGCGTCCGGCTCATCGTCAGCTGGTCGCGGCTCGAGCCGAGCCCGGGTGCGTACAACACGGCGTACGTCGGCCAGATCCGGCAGGCGGTCCGGTGGGCGGCGGCCTACGACCTGTACGTCGTGCTCGACATGCACCAGGACGCCTACGGCATTGCGGTCGACACCCCGCAGGACGTGACCTGCCCGGACGGCACCAAGCCGAACAACGGCTGGGACGGCGCCCCCGCGTGGGCGACGATCACGGACGGCGCCTCGACCTGCCGGCCCGGCGAGCGTGAGCTCGCGCCGGCCGTGACCCACGCCTGGCAGCACTTCTGGGACAACACCGACGGCATCCAGACCCACCTGGTCGACACCTGGGGCCGGCTGGCGCACGACTTCGCGAAGGCTCGCAACGTCGCCGGCTACGACCTGCTCAACGAGCCGGGCTTCGGGCTCGACGCGAGCGCCAACAGCACCACCGACCTCGGCGCGTTCTACGGCCGGGCGATCGGCGCGATCCGCGCGGGCGAGAATGCCGGCGGCGGCTTCCACCACGTCGTGTTCTGGGAGCCGAGCGTGTTGTGGTCGGCGCTCGGCAGCAACCCGGTCCCGGCGCCGGGCTTCACCACCGACAAGAACCTCGTCTTCGCGCCGCACATCTATGCCGAGTCGCTGTCGTCGAACAGCATCCCGGGCGGCTTCGCCAGCGCCCACAAGGTGGCCAAGCAGCACGGCGTCACCGTCTGGGGCGGCGAGTGGGGCTTCTGGCCCGAGCACCCGGTCGACGCGTCGCGCCAGATCGGGCGGTACGCCGCCGCCGAGGACGCCGCCCGGTACGGCGGCGCGTGGTGGGACTGGAAGCAGGCGTGCGGCGACCCGCACGTCGTGAACCAGCCCGGCGGCCAGCCGGCCGCAGTGTCGCCCAGCCTGAACCGGTTCACCTGCCCCGACCAGGTCATGTCGGCGCCGGACCCGGCGTTCGCCGACGTGCTCAGCCGCCCGGTGCCGCGGGCGGTGCCCGGCACGATCACGCGGCTCACGTCCGACGGGCGCACGGGCAGGCTCGTGCTCGCGGGCCGGGACACCAGCGCCGCCGGCCGGTGCGCGCTGCGGGTCTTCGTGCCGAAGCGCTTCGCCGACAAGCCGGTGCGAGTCACCGGCATCGACCACGTCCAGCGCTCGCGCGAGCTCGGCAACGTCGTGCTGCGCGGCTGCGTCGCCGACAAGTTCGAGCTGCGGATCGGCTGAGCTCCGAAGCTCGCACCACCGGTGGTTGAGGAGGTCGCTCTGCGACCGTCTCGAAACCCCGGTGCGCACCACACCTAGGCTTCCCGCATGACCGCCAAGCCAGCTGCCCGGGAAGCCATCGCGGCCGTCCAGCGGCACGAGGCCTGGGCGATCATCCGCCGCTCCACGCGGGCGGGTGACCGCGACACCGTCGGTGTCGTGGGTGGCAGGCGCCGGGAGGTCCCGTCGCTCCTCGACGTGCCGCTCGAGGAGGGCGTGCCGGAGGCGGGGCACATCGCGGACCGGCTGCTCGCCGTACCGTTCCGGCAGGTGCGCGAGCGCGGCTTCGAGGCCCACGACGACGGCACTCCGCTGGTGGTCGTGGACGTCGAGACCGAGCTGGAGTTCACGGTCGCGGAGGTCGTGGACGCGATCGACGAGGCGATCGTGGAGTTCTCCGACCGCGGCGGCTTCGACACCGACGACGACGAGTACGGCAAGCTGGTCGGCTCGATCATCGCCGACGAGATCGGCCAGGGGGAGGGCGCGAACCTCGTCATCGGCCGGCACTACCGCGCGACCGTCGAGGACTGGGGCGCGGACAAGGCGCTCGCGGTGTTCCGGCGGCTGCTCGAGCGCGAGCACGGCGCGTACTGGACGTTCGTGTTCTTCACCGGCGACCGCTACCTCGTCGGCGCCAGCCCGGAGCGGCACGTGTCGATCCACGGCGGCGACGTCCGGATGAACCCGATCAGCGGCACCTTCCGGCTCCCGAAGGCCGGAGAGCCGACCGACCACCTGCACGAGCGGCTCCTCGACTTCCTCCACGACGAGAAGGAGATCTACGAGCTCTTCATGGTCGTCGACGAGGAGCTGAAGATGATGTGCGACATCTGCCACGAGGGCGGGCAGGTGCTCGGGCCGTTCCTCAAGCCGATGAGCCGGCTGATCCACACCGAGTACCTCCTGGCCGGCCGCACGGACCGCGACCCGCGCGAGGTGCTGCGCGACACGATGTACGCCGCCACGGTCACCGGCTCGCCGGTGGAGAACGCCTGCCGCCTCATCAAGCAGTACGAGACCGAGGGGCGCGGCTACTACGGCGCCGCCCTGGCCGTGCTCGGCCGCGACGCGCACGGCGGCCCGGTCGTGGACAGCCCGATCGTGATCCGCACGGCGGACGTGGACCTCGAGGGCCGGCTCACCGTGACCGCGGGGGCGACGCTGGTGCGCGACTCCGACCCGGCGTACGAGGTGGCCGAGACGCACGCCAAGGCCGGCGGCATCCTCAGCGCCTTCGGGCTGGTGCCGCCGGCGCCGGCCAGCGGCGCGAACGTCGCCGAGCTGGTCAACGACGAGGACGTGCTGCTCGCCCTCAACCAGCGCAACCGACGGCTCTCGTCGTTCTGGCTGACCGACCAGGCCGGCGCGCCGCCGGACCCGAGGCTGCGTGGTCAGAGCGTCGTGGTGCTCGACGGCGAGGACGACTTCGTCAACATGCTGCGTCACGTGCTGGGCGTGCTGGGCCTGACCAGCTCGGTGGTGCGGTACGACGACTACGCCGAGGGCCGCCTCGACGGGTTCGACCTGGTCATCGTCGGGCCCGGGCCGGGCGACCCGCGCGACGACGCGGACCCCAAGATGGTGACGCTGCGGGCGGCGACCGCGAGGCTGCTGGCCGAGCAGCGGCCCTTCCTGGCCGTGTGCCTGGGCCAGCAGGCCCTGTGTCACGAGCTCGGGATCCCGTTGGCCTACAAGGACATCGTCTTCCAGGGCACCCAGTCACCGGTCGAGATCGAGGGCCGCACGGAGCGGGTCGGCTTCTACAACACCTTCGTGGGCCGGATGGCGCCCGACACGGTGCTGCCCGACGGCGTCCGGGTCGAGGCCGACCCGGAGACCGGGGACATCCACGCGGTCTACGGCCCGCACTACCGCGGCGTCCAGTTCCACGCGGAGTCGATCCTCACCGAGCACGGCTACGACCTGGTGCACCGGCTGGTCTCGGAGCTGCTGCTGCCGTGACCGGCGTCACCCGGCCGCGTGAATGGTCTGCACTTTTTCGTCTCGACCGGTGGTTTCCGCTGCGCAACAGCACGATATTTGGTCTGATGTGGGGCAGGGCCCGATGGCGACTGCCCCCCAGCGCCATCGGGCCCGCTATCGAGTCGGGCCCGGACCACCCGGAAGGGCTCAGCGGTCGACCGCCAGCTCCCCGAGCTCGGACCACTCGGTCCCCTCGACGGCGAAGTTGACGATGCGGGGCGTCTCCTCGAGGTACGCCGGCAGGTCGGCCTGCGCCTGCTTGAAGTGGTCGGACTGCACATGGGCGGCGGCCGCGTCGTCCTGGAACGACTCGATCAGGACGTACTCCTGGGGGTCCTCGAGGTCGCGGGACCAGTCGAACCAGAGGTTGCCGGGCTCGGCGCGGGTGGCCTCGGTGAAGCCGCGGGTGATCGCGGGCCAGTCGTCGGCATGCTCGGCCAGGACACGGAAGCGGGCAGCGATGAAGATCATGGCCTCACCCTGACACGGCCTGTTGATGCCGAGGTGAGCCATCGCGACCAGATCGCTCTTGCTGGTCGTGATCGGCGTCGGGTAGGTATTCACCTACTACTTCTCGTCCGTTGGGTCATCCGGAGCTGCAACCTGCGTACGCCGGGCCGTGAGGAGGAGGGGGAGGAGTCGACCGTGGTCGCGGACACCAGTGCCTGACCAGCTGCCGTTGGGCGCGAGGGTGCTGTCGGCCGGCGCCCTCGCGCTCCCCACGGGGATCGTGGTGGACGGCTGGGTCGTCGTCGACGACGAGCGGGTGCTCGCCGTCGGCACCGGGCCACCACCGGACCAGCCGTCGTGGTCGCTGCCCGGCCTGGTGGTGCCCGGGTTCGTCGACGTGCACGTGCACGGCGGCGGCGGGGCGTCCTTCCAGGACGGCTCGGCAGCCGAGGTGTCGCGCGCGGTGCAGACCCACCTCTCACACGGCACCACCACGATGGTGGCCAGCCTGGTCACCGACTCGATCGACAACCTGGCCGCGTCCTGCTCCGCGCTCGCCTCGTCCGCGGAGGCCGGGCACGTCGCCGGCATCCATCTCGAGGGACCGTGGCTGTCGCCGCGGCGGGTCGGTGCGCATGATCCTTCGCAGCTGGTCCTGCCGACCCTCGACGCGGTGGACCGGCTGCTCGAGGCGGCCCGCGGCCAGCTCCGGATGGTCACGCTGGCCCCCGAGCTCCCCGGTGCGCTGGTGGCGATCCCGGAGCTGGTCTCGGCCGGGGTGGTGGTCGCCGTGGGACACACCGACGCGACGTACGCCGAGACCCGCGCCGCCCTCGAGGCCGGGGCCACCGCGGCCACGCACCTGTTCAACGCGATGCCGCCGCTGCACCACCGCGAGCCCGGGCCGGTCGTGGCGCTGCTGGAGTCCTCGGCGTACGTCGAGCTGGTCGCCGACGGCGTGCACCTCCACCCGTCGGTGCTGGCCCTGGCCTGGCGGCCCGGACGGACCGCGCTGGTCACCGACGCGATGGCGGCCGCGGGCGCGGCCGACGGTGAGTACCGGCTCGGCTCGCTCACGGTCGTGGTCCGCGACGGCGTGGCGCGGCTACCCGGGACGGGCGTGATCGCCGCCTCGACGGCGACCCTGGGGTCCTCGCTGCGGTACGCCGTGTCCGAGGCCGGCGTACCGCTGCCCGAAGCGCTGGCCGCGGTGACCTCCACCCCTGCGGCGATGCTGGGCCTGCCAGGTGTGGGCCGGCTCGAGCCGGGGGCGTGGGCCGACCTGGTCGAGCTGTCGGACGAGCTCGAGGTGAACCGCGTCATGCGCCGCGGGTCCTGGGTGCCCCTATCTTGACCTCGTGATGCGGGACGTCGTGGTGGTGGACCACCACGACTCGTACACGTGGAACCTCGTGCACCTGGTCGCGTCGGTGACCGGGGTGCTGCCGACCGTGGTCCAGCACGATCAGGTCTCGCCGGACGAAGTGCTGCGGCACTCGCACGTGGTGCTGTCACCGGGGCCGGGCACGCCGGTGTCCGAGGTCGACTTCTCGGTGGGGCGCTCGGTGATCCTCGACGGCCGCCGGCCGGTGCTGGGGGTCTGCCTCGGGATGCAGGGGCTGGTGACGGCGTACGGCGGGACCGTCGACCGGATCGCACCTGCGCACGGCGTGGTCGAGCGGATCCGGCACGACGGGATGGGGGTGTTCGAGCGGGCTGCCGCAGCTGTTCGCGGCGGTGCGGTACCACTCGCTCGCGGCGCTCACCGTCCCCGACGAGCTCGTGGTCACTGCCTCGGACGCCGGAGGCGACGTGGTGATGGGCGTGCGCCACGTCGCGCTGCCGCAGGAGGGTGTGCAGTTCCACCCCGAGTCGATCCTGTCCGAGCACGGCGCCGAGATGGTCGCGAACTTCCTGGCCGGGCCGTCGTGACCGTCCTCGACGCGTTCCGCGAGGCGGCGGCCGAGCACCGGCGCTGCTTCTGGCTCGACGGTGGCGGTGCCCGGGAGTGGTCCGGCCACCGCTCGCTGGTCGGGGTCCTGGAGCCGGACGACGTCTCCCTGACCTACTCCGCCGCCGCGGGTGAGGTGACCCGGCACGCCGACGGCGAGTCGGAGGTCGTGGGGTCGGACGTGTTCGCCGTGTTGCAGGACGAGCTCGCCCTCGGCTCGCACCGGGACCAGTGGTTCGGCTACTTCGGGTACGCCTGCCGGCCGGACCTCCCGGCCCTCGCCGCCGCTGACGGCGTACCGGACGCCGTCTGGATGCGGCCGAGCCGCCTGCGGCTCTTCCAACATCCCACGGTGGTTGAGGTGCGAGGAGCTCCAGCGACGAGCCTCGAAACCTCCGGAGGCTTCGGGGCTCGCTCCGCTCACACCTCAGCCACCGTGCCGCCCGACTACGCCAAGGCCTTCGCCCAGGTGCAGGAGCAGCTGCACGCGGGCAACAGCTACGAGGTCAACCTGACCTACCGGCGCGACGCGGCCAGCGACCTCGACCCGGTGGCGGCGTACCTGCGGCTGCGTGCGCTCAACCCGGCGCCGTACGCCGGCTTCCTCCAGCACGACGTCGACGGCGCCCGTGGCTGGCTCCTGAGCTCGTCGCCGGAGCGGTACGCGCTCGTCACCACCGACGACGACGGCCGCACGATCGAGACCAAGCCGATCAAGGGCACCACGCCGCGCGGGGCGACGCCCGAGGAGGACGAGGCGCTGCGGCGCGCGCTGACGACCGAGCCGCGGTTCCGGGCCGAGAACCTGATGATCACCGACCTGCTCCGCAACGACCTGGCCATGGTCTGCGAGGTCGGCACCGTCGAGGTGCCGGCGCTGCTCGCGGTCGAGTCCTACCCGACCGTGCACCAGCTGGTGTCGACCGTTCGCGGCCGGCTGCTCCCGGAGCTGGGCACGGTCGAGGCGCTGCGGGCGCTGTTCCCGGCCGGCTCGATGACCGGCGCGCCCAAGCTGCGCACGATGGAGATCATCGCCGAGGTCGAGCAGACCGCCCGGGGCGCGTACGCCGGCGCCTTCGGCTGGCTGGCCGGCGACGGCCGCGCCGACCTGGGGGTCATCATCCGGACGCTGACCACGACGGGCTCGGGCTCCTATCGGCTGGGGACCGGCGGGGGGATCACGGTGCACTCGACGGCCGAGGAGGAGTACGCCGAGTCCCGGTGGAAGGCTGAGCGTTTGCTCACTGCCCTGTCCGCGGTCGACCAGCCGTAATACCGTGAAAGGCGTGGCTGCCAATGTGGACGGAGTGGGTGCGCCGTACGTCATCGTGCTCTTCGGTGCGACCGGTGACCTGGCGCGGCGCAAGCTGCTGCCGGGGCTGCTGCACCTGACCCAGGCCGGGCTGCTCCCGGAGGTGCGGATCGTCGGGACCTCGCTGGAGGACATCGACACCGAAGGCTTCGTCCGCTTCGCGCACGACGCCTGCACGGAGTTCGGCCACGGCAACCTCGACCCGGACAAGTGGGCGCGCTTCGCCTCGATGCTGACCTACGTCTGCCATCGCAAGGGGCCGCACGAGCTGGCCGAGGCGGTGCACAAGGCGGAGGCCGACCTGGGTGCGGACGGCGACGTGCGGCTGCTGCACTACCTCTCGGTGCCGCCCGAGGCCGCCCTGGACGTGATCCACCAGCTCGGCGAGGCCCATCTGGTCGAGCGGTCTCGGGTGGTCATGGAGAAGCCCTTCGGCACCGACCTCGAGTCCGCGGTGGCCCTGAACAACGAGGTGCACCAGGTCTTCGACGAGTCGCAGATCTTCCGGATCGACCACTTCCTGGGCAAGGAGGCGGCGCAGAACATCCTCGCGTTCCGCTTCGCCAACGGTCTGTTCGAGCCGATCTGGAACCGCAACTTCATCGAGCACGTGCAGATCGACGTACCCGAGACGCTCGGCCTCGAGGGCCGCACGGCGTTCTACGAGTCGACCGGCGCCTACCGCGACATGGTGGTCACCCACCTGATGCAGGTGCTCGCGTTCATGGCGATGGAGCCGCCCACCTCGCTGGCGCCCGGCCCGATCAGCAACGAGAAGCTGAAGGTCTTCCGCTCCATGAAGCCGATCGAGCCGCACGACGTCGTCCGCGGCCAGTACAGCGGCTACCGCGGCAAGGAGGAGGTCAGCGGAGTACTCCGACACCGAGACCTTCGTCGCGCTGAAGATCGAGATCGACAACTGGCGCTGGGCCGGCGTGCCGTTCTTCCTGCGCACCGGGAAGAAGATGGCCGAGGGCGCGCGGATCATCTCGATCGCGTTCAAGGAGCCGCCGCTGTCGATGTTCCCCGCGGGCTCGAACGCCGGCATGCAGGGCCCGGACCACCTGACCTTCGACCTGGCCGACCAGTCCCGGATGTCGCTGTCGTTCTACGGCAAGCGCCCCGGCCCGGGCATGCAGCTCGAGAAGCTCTCGATGCAGTTCGCCACGCACGAGACGGCGTCCTCGGTCGGCGTCCTCGAGGCCTACGAGCGGCTCATCCTCGACGCCATGCGCGGCGACCACACCCTGTTCACCACGGCCGACGGCATCGAGACCCTGTGGGAGAAGTCCATCCCGCTGCTCCAGAACCCGCCGCCGGTCCGCGGCTACGCCCCCGGCTCCTGGGGCCCCAACGCGATCCACCAGCTGATCGCCCCGCACGCGTGGCGGCTGCCGTTCGAGCGTTCCTGGCGGGACCCGAACCAGAAGGGTCAGTAGGCCCGGCCGTCGCTTGTAACTAACCGTCCACTTGTCTTCCATGCGGTCACAACCGCATGGAAGATGCCGTAACGGTTAGTTACAAGCGGCGGGCGGGCCGCAGCGAGCTCAGCCGCTGAGGACCTCGGACACGGTGGCCTCGGAGCCAAGGGCACCGGCCGGGGGCTCGGGCGGCTTCGGCGACGTCGAGCCGGGGAGGCGGAAGGTCATCCGGGTGCCACCGGACGGCGAGCGGCCGGGCTCGACCGAGCCGAAGTGGCGCTCGGCGACCTGGGCGACGATCGCGAGACCGAGGCCGGAGCCGGGCATGGAGCGCGACTCCGTGGAACGGTAGAAGCGCTCGAACACGTGCGGCAGGTCGACCTCGGGGATGCCGTCGCCCTCGTCGTCGACCGTGACCTCGCCACCGTGCAGGGCGACCGTGACGGTGCCGCCGGGCGGGCTCCACTTGGCGGCGTTGTCGAGCAGGTTGGTGAGGGCTCGCTCGACGGCGGAGGCGTCGCCCTCGACGTACCACGGGTCGGCGTCGACCTCGAACGTCAGCCCGGGCGCGCGGCGGCGGACCCGGGCCACCGCCTGGTCGAGGACCTCGTCCAGCTCGAAGATGCCGATCACAGCGGGCGTGGGTTCGTCGCGGGCCAGCTCGACGAGGTCGCCGACGAGGGTGGTGAGCTCCTCGATCTGGGCGCGTACGTCGGCCAGCAGCTCGGCGCGCGCCTCGTCGGGGAGCGAGCCGCCGGCCTGGGTCAGCAGCTCGATGTTGGTCCGCAGCGAGGTGAGCGGGGTCCGGAGCTCGTGACCGGCGTCCGCGACCAGCCGTCGCTGCCGGTCGCGGGAGGCGGCCAGCGACGCCAGCATCTGGTTGAACGCCGATGCCAGCCGGGCGATCTCGTCGTCGCCCTCGACCTTGATCGGCGCCAGGCGCTCGGTGCGCGCGATCTCCTCGGCGGCCGCGGTCAGGTGACGCACCGGCCGCAGGCCGTTGCGGGCCACGCCCCAGCCGGCCAGCCCGGCGATGACCATCCCGGCCAGGCCGAAGAGCAGCGTGACCAGTCCGAGCTTGGTGAGCACGTGCTCCTGCGGCTCGAGGGACTGCGCGATGACGAGGGCCAGGCCCGGCGTCCCGTCGACCGGTACCGCGACCACGCGGTAGTCCATGCCGCCGGCGCGCACGGTGCGCAGGCTTCGCTTCGCGTTCCCCTTGGCCACCGCGAGCTCGTGCCGGTCGAGGTGGATGACGTCGCCCTGGTCGAGGAACTGCGACGTGCCGTCGAACTTGATGAACCCGATGCGTACGTCGGACGCACCGGCCAGGAAGGCCGGCACCGCGTACTGCGGGATCTGGTCGAGGGACGCGGCCGCCGTCGTCGCGCGGCTCTCGAGTGAGTCGTCGAGCGAGGACTGCAGCTGCATCCGGACGGTCAGGAACGCGCCAAGTGCCACCAGGGTGACCGCCATCCCCACCGCCATCGTGGTGAGCAGGGTGACCCGGCTGGCCAGCGACCGCCGGTAGTGCCAACGACCATCGGAGCCGAGCGGAGGGGGTGTAAAAGTCACGATTCCTTCAGGACGTAGCCGACACCGCGCACGGTGTGGATCAGTCGCGACTCGCCCTCGGCCTCGGTCTTGCGGCGCAGGTAGCCGACGTAGACCTCGAGGGAGTTCGCCGTGGTCGGGAAGTCGTAGCCCCAGACCTCCTCGAGGATGAAGCTCCGCTCCAGCACCCGGCGCGGCCGGCGCAGGAACATCTCGAGCAGGGTGAACTCGGTCCGGGTCAGCTCGATGGCGCGGTCGCCGCGGCGGACGTCGCGGGTAGCGATGTCCATCGACAGGTCGGAGAAGCTCAGCAGCTCGTCCGTCTCGCCGGCCGGCACCGTCCGGCGCAGGAGCGCGCGCAGCCGGGCCAGCAGCTCCTGCAGGGCGAACGGCTTGGTGAGGTAGTCGTCTGCTCCGGCGTCCAGCCCCTCCACCCGGTCGCCGACCGCGTCGCGGGCCGTGAGCACGAGGATCGGTACGTCGTTGCCGGCCGCCCGCAGCGCGCGGGTGGTCTCGATGCCGTCCAGCCGCGGCATCATCACGTCCATCACCACCACGTCGGGGGCCGTGGCCGCGCCCGCGCCCAGCCCGGCCAGCGCCTCGGCGCCGTCCGAGGCCGTCGACACGTCGTACCCGTTGAACTCCAGCGAGCGGCGCAGCGACTCGCGCACGGCCCTGTCGTCGTCGACGACGAGGACGCGCTGCCTGCCGGCGGCGTTGCCTGCAAGGGGGCTGCTCACGGTCTTACTGTGCCAGTCACGCCTGAGTCCCCGCTGAGAGCACGCAGGTCGGCGCGTCTGGACCGGCTGGGCCCTGTCACCGTCCTGTTGCCGTCCGGGACATACGCTGCCTTGGCTCTGCACCGTTCTCTGGGCAAAGAGATGGCGTGTGCGAGAAGTCCCGGGGGCGCTCGCGGTGCCGCGTGCGGTCTGGAGGCGAGTCCGATGAGGGGGAGCTCAACCATGCGAGGACACCGCGGCCACCTGGTCGCCACCGCTGCCCTGGCCCTGGTCGCCACGTCACTGGCCACGGTCGCGAGCACGCAGGCGTCGGCCGACCCCGCGGAGCGCCGGTCCCACACCGCGGCGGTGGCGAAGGCGACCCTGCCGGCCGGGTTCAGCGACACCGACGTGATCAGCGGGCTGTCCGAGCCGGTGTCGGTAGCCTTCGCGCCCGACGGTACGGCGTTCATCGCGCTCAAGACCGGGGGGATCAAGTCCTACGACCTCGACGCGGGCGGCGGCCAGTTCGAGCCGGCCGCGACCTCGACGGACTTCGCCGACCTGAGCGTCGAGGTCGACAACTACGGCGACCGCGGGCTGACCGGCATCGCCGTCGACCCGCACTTCCCGGCGCGCCCGTACGTCTACGTCAACTACACCGTCAACCTCGACCCGGCGCCGGGAAGCACGATCCCGTCGTGGGGCACTCCCGGCATCGCCTACGACAACTGCGGACCCGGCGACGCCGACGAGGCCTCGCTCAACCCGCCCGAGCGCGGCTGCCCGGTGCTCGACCGGGTGTCCCGGCTGACCGCGCAGAAGACGCCGCTGGGCTGGACGATGCAGCCGGGCAGCGAGCACGTCCTGGTCCAGGACGGGTGCGCACAGTTCTCCAGCCACTCCTCGGGTGACGTGGCCTTCGGTCCGGACGGCAAGCTCTACGCGTCAGCGGGCGACGGCGCCAGCTTCCGGGGCGCGGACAGCGGCCAGGCCAACAACGCGGGCTACCCGCAGGGCCCGGCCTGCCCGGGCGACCCGGCCGGCCAGGGCGGCTCGCTGCGGGCGCAGGACCAGCGGACCTCCGGCGACCCGCTCGGCATCGACGGCACGATCTTCCGGATGGACCCGGACGCCGGACTGCACCCGGCCACCGACGACCCCGGCCAGTGGCTGGTCGCGATGGGGCAGCGCAACCCGTGGCGGCTCACCTTCCGCCAGGGCCGGGAGCAGCTCTGGAGCGTCGACGTCGGCTCGTCGAACTGGGAGGAGATCAACCGGCTCGGCGACGCACCGACGACCAGCCTGGTCAACCGGGGGTGGCCCTGCTACGAGGGCGCCAACGGCCAGTCGGTGGTCAACCCCTCGTGGACGCCGCCGGCCGACGGGATCTGCGCCGGGCTCTACGCCCAGGGTGCGAACGCCGTGCAGCCGCCTGTCTTCAGCTACCGGACCCGCACCGGCGCGGGGCCGATCACGCCGGGCGAGCACTGCCCCGCCACGAACTCCTCGGCGATGTCGGGGATCGCCTTCACGCCGCTCGGGACCGGCTGGCCGGGTGACTACCAGGACGCGCTGTTCTTCTCCGACTTCCTCCGCGGCTGCATCTGGCGGCTGGGCAAGGACGCCAACGGCCAGCCCGACCCCAGCGACGTCCAGGTGTTCGCGCAGTCGGCCGGTGCGCCGGTCGAGCTGGCCATCGGTCCGGGGAACGACCTCTACTACGTCGACTACGGCTCGTTCACCAACGGCTCCTACGACGCGGGCTCGGGCGGCCTCCACCGGATCTCGTACGCCGGCGCCACGCCGTTCGTGCTGAGGTCGTCACCGGGGAAGGTGAAGGTCAAGGTCGACGGCAAACGGCACCGCACGCCGTACCGCACCGGCTTCGACGAGGGCGCCGCGCTGAAGCTGGTGGCACCCAGGGTCTTCGTCAAGCACGGCGTCCACTACGTCTTCAAGAAGTGGAAGGGCGTGCCCGGCAAGGCGAAGCACAAGCGGAAGCTGCGGCTCACCGTGGGGGTCACCCCCATCAGCCTCAAGGCGATCTACCACCCGGTGCGCCGCCGCTGACCAGTGGCCGGGCGCTGGGGATGGTTCCCGGACGGTCGGGTTAGTCACGGACCTTCTTGCCGCCCGCAACCGTTTGCTGACGACCAGAACGTCCGTGACTACCCCGGCGTGGCTGTGGACAGAGGGGTCAGGCGTAGCGCGCGGCAGCCTCGGCGGCCCGGGAGCCGTAGCCGCCGCCGAACAGCGCCGCGTGCACGAGCAGCGGGAACAGCTGGTGCAGCGGCAGCCGATCCTCCCAGTCGCCGGCGAGGGGCGCGCTCTCCTGGTAGGCCTCGACCACTCGCGGCAGGTGCGGCAGCCCGAACAGCGCGAGCATGGCCAGGTCGAGCTCGCGGTGCCCGCCGTACGCCGCGGGGTCGACCAGCCAGACCCGGCCCTCCTGGCCCCAGAGCACGTTGCCGTTCCACAGGTCGCCGTGCAGCCGGGCCGGTGGCTCCTCGGGCAGCAGGGTGGTGAGCTTCCCGATCACGCCCTCGACCAGGCCGGCCTCGACGTCGCTGACTGCACCGCGGTCGCGGGCCAGCTTGAGGTAGGGCAGCACCCGGCGGATGGCGTAGAACTCCGCCCACGAGTCGCACGGGCCGTTGGGCAACGGGAGCTTGCCGATGAAGCCGTCGGCCTCGCGGCCGTACGACGGAGCGCCCGCGGCGTGGGTGGCCGCGAGCGCCGTCCCGAACGACGCGGCGGCGTCGGCCGACACCTTGCCGGGCTCGACCCAGCGCAGGATCAGGCACTCCTCGTCCACCCCGAGGACCTCGGGCACCGGGACGCCACCGTCGGCGGCTGCCTCGCCCAGCCAGCGCAGCCCATGGGCCTCGGCCGCGAAGAAGCCGGCCGGCGGGTGGGGGTGGGTCTTCATGATCGCGGTGCTGCCGTCGGAGAGCCGCAGCTTGGTCGCCGACGACGTGTCGCCACCGGCCAACGGGGCGGTCGCGACGACCGCGGTGCCGAGCAGCTCCTCGGCGTGCCTGGCCACGACGGGCTGGCGGGTCACTTGTCGGGACCGGGGTCGCGGAGGCCGGGCAGCTGCTGGAGGGCGGAGACGAGGACGGCGCAGGTCCGCTCCACCATCGCCAGCACCTCCTCGAAACCTTGCGGCCCACCGTAGTACGGGTCCGGGACCTCGCCACCCGGTTCGACCGGGTCGAAGTCACCGAAGAGCCGGACCCGTTCCGGGTCCACGTCGGCACCCGACGCCGCTGAGACGCGGCGTACGTCGGCCAGGTTGCCGGCGTCCAAGGCGAGCACCAGGTCGTTGGTGGCCAGCCAGGACGGCGCGAACTGCTGGGCGCGGTGCGCGGAGGGGTCGTAGTCGTTGGCGCGCAGGACCGCGGCCGCCCGCTCGTCCATCGGCTGCCCGATGTGCCAGTCACCGGTGCCGCAGCTCGAGACGGTGACCCGGCCGGCCAGCCCGGCGTCGTCCACGCGCTGGGTCAGCACCACCTCGGCCATCGGGGACCGGCAGATGTTGCCCAGGCAGACCAGCGCGACGGTGTAGCGCCCGGCCGTGCGCGGAGCGGGTAGCGCGGGCCTCAGCGGGTCTCCCCGATCACGCCGTCGACGATCCACGTGACCACGGTGATCACGATCGCGCCGCCCACCGCCGGCCAGAAGCCCTCGACGTGGAAGCCGATGTCGAGCTTGTCGGCCAGCCAGCTGGTGAACTTGAGCATCGCCGCGTTGATCACCAGCAGGAACAGCCCGAACGTGACCACGATCAACGGGATCGAGAGGATGGTCAGCAGCGGCTTCACGAACGACGTCACCACGCCCAGGATCAGCGACACCAGCAGCAGGGGCACCAGCTTGTGCTGGAGCTCCTCCTGGCCGTGCACCGGTCCGTCGAAGTAGATGCCGTCGATGAGCAGCGCCGCGGCCGCCACGGCGACCGCCGTGGTGCCCAGCCAGGCCAGGAACCGGATCACGGGCGACAGTGTTTCAGGTGGTCTTGCACGGGGGCTCGCCGCAGGTCGGCCGAGGTCAGGCGAGGTCGAGGGCCTCGATGATCTCGTCCTCGGCGTCGGCCAGGTGCTGGACGAGGAAGGCGTACGCCGCGTCGATGTCGTCGCGCTCGAGCAGCCGGACCAGGGCGGCGTGGGAGTCGGCCTGGTCGTGGGCGTTGCGGCGGATCCGGTCGACCTGGGCCAGGGCCAGCTTCAGCTCGACGACGAGGTTCTCCTGCATCGCGACCAGCCGGGGCGAGCCGGTCAGGCCGACCAGCGAGACGTGGAAGGCGAGGTGGCGCTCGTTGAGCTCCTGGTAGGACGCGTGGGCGTCGATGGCCGAGATGTAGTCGTCGAGGGTCGAGTGCACCAGCGCCCGCAGCTCGTCCGGGGCCTCGCGCCAGCTCCGGATGCCCGCGCCCTCCAGCACCAGGCGAGCGGCGCACACGTCGTGCACCGACCCGGCCTCCGGCGTCCCGACCGAGACCCCGCGGTTGGGCTCGCGCGTGGCGAGCCCCTCGGCCACCAGCATGGTGAGCGCCTCACGGACCGTCGGCCGGGAGACCCCGAGGGACTCCGCGATCGCGACCTCGCGCAGCGGCGTACCGGACTCGAGCTCGCCCTCGAAGACCGCCCGCCGCAGCTCCTCGGCCACCCGGTCGACGGTCGATGCGTGCTCGAGGTGGAGCGTGCCGAACGGTGCGTGCTCGGTGCGGGCCTGGCTCATGGGTCCCATCCTCGCCGACGGCTTGCGGGGGTCGCCCTCGTACGTCACACTACCGAATGTCAGATTGTCTGACAATCCGTGACCTTCGAGGGGGGAACATGCCGCTGTCCTGGGGCCGCCACTACGTCATGGTCGAGCCGACCCACTTCCGGATCGACTACGTCATCAACCCCTTCATGGACCCCCGCGAGCAGCCCGACCGCGGGCTGGCGCGGGCCCAGTGGCACACCCTCGTCGAGACCATCGGACGGCTCGGCGGCACCGTGGACGTGATCCCGCAGCGGCCGGACGCCCCCGACATGGTCTACGCGATGAACCTGGGCCTGGCGGTGGCCCGGCGCCGCGGCGACGGCGGGTTCGAGCCGCACGTCGTGCTCTCGCACATGCGCTACCCGCAGCGCCGGATGGAGACCGCGTCGGCGCAGCCGTGGTTCGCCGGGCACGGCTACACCACGTCGTACGTCGGCCGGCACGGCATCGGCGCGCACCTCGAGTCGGGCGACATCTTCCCGTTCGGCGACGCGCTCGTCGCCGGGTTCGGGCCGCGCACCGAGGAGCTCGCGCTCAAGCACCTGTCCGAGGACCTCGGGGTGCGGGTGCGCGGTCTGCGGATCACGCACCCGGGGATGTACCACCTCGACCTGGCGTTCTGCCCGCTGGACGACCGCCGCGCGATCGTCTGCCCCGACGCGCTGGACCCGTCCTCGGCGGAGGCGCTGCTGTCGCTCGTGCCCGAGCCGCTGGTGCTCACCGAGGAGGAGGCGCTGACCACCTTCGCCGCCAACTCCATCGTGGTCCCGTCGGCCACCGGCGGCCCGGCCACGGTCGTCATGCCGGCCGCCCCCGACCACGTGCGCGACCAGCTGGAGGCCTGGGGTTTCGCGGTCGAGCTCGTCGACGTGTCGGAGTTCCACAAGGGCGGTGGCTCGATCCGCTGCCTCACCAACCCGCTCGACATCGCGGTGGGTCGCGACCTGCCCGAGGTCCCGCGTGGTGCGGTGGTGCTCCCGCCCGACTGAGTTACCCCATACGCAGTCAGGCCCGGTGCGCGGTCGGCAAGAGGCCCTGACGACGCCGCCCCGTAGTTTCGAGCCATGTTCCCGGTTGGCGGCGTGGGCGTCATGCTCCTGCTCATCGCCGTGGCCGCGGTGCTCGCGGCGGCGGTGGCCGCCGCACTCGCGCGCCCGTTCGGCTGGCCCTGGGCCGCCCTCTTCGGCCTGCTTCTCTTCTCGGTCGCGGCCATCGGCGTGCTCACGCTGATCCCCGCGAACGGCGCCCCGGGCATCGTCTCGGCCGAGGGCCGGCTCGACCACTGCTCGTGGGACATCGGCGGTCCGGCGCCGGACGGCTTCTGGATCCTGCCCGGCGGCCAGCGGCTGCTCAACGTGGTGGTCTTCGTGCCCGCGGGCGTGCTGCTGGTCCTGGTCGCGGCGCGGTGGAGATCGGCGTGGGTGACCGTGCCGCTCGGGCTGGTCGCACTGGCGGGCTACTCCGCGCTGATCGAGCTCACCCAGCTCGAGGCCGCGCGGATCGACCGGGCCTGCGACGTCACCGACGTCATCGACAACGTCACGGGCGCAGTGATCGGTGTGCTCGTCGGCATCGCGCTGCTCCCCGTCGTCCGGCCGTGGCGCTTCCGGCCCGCGCCGATGAGTCGGGAGCCCGTGTCCGGTCGGCACTGACCATGCGCACTCTCACCATCACGCAGAACCTGTCCGCGGACGGCTCACCGGAGTTCCTGGGCGACTGGTTCGACCCCGGCGACCAGGCGGAGGACCTGGCGGCGGAGGTACGCCGACAGAGCGAGACCGAGGACTACCTGCTGCTCGGCCGGCAGACGTTCACCGACTTCCGGAGCTACTGGCCGCACCAGACCGACGACCCGACCGGCGTCGCCGAGCTGCTCGACAACGTGCAGAAGCTCGTCGTCTCGTCGACCCTCGGCGACCCCGAGTGGCAGAACACGACCGTGCTCGGCGAGAGGTGGCGCGACCGGGTCCGGGAGCTCAGGGCCGAGGACGGCGGGGACATCGTCTGCACCGGAAGCCTCACGCTCAGCCAGGCGCTGATCGAGGAGGGGCTGGTCGACGAGTTCCGGCTCTTCACCTACCCGGCGGTGCAGGGCCGTGGACGCCGCCTGTTCCCCGACGGCTACGAGCGCAGGCTGCGGCTGCTGGACAGCAAAGTGTTCTCGAACGGCGTGGTGCTGGCCGTCTACCGGCCGGCCTGAAGCACCCAGCGGACCGGGTGGTCCGCGTCGCTCTCGTAGCGGCAGTCCGTGCCGGTCCGGACCCGGTCGCGCAGGTGCCTGCCCAGCCAGGGGTCGGTCTCGGCCACCCGGGCCAGGGCCGCCACGATCGCCTTCCGGACCGCCACCCGGGCGCGCTCGTCGCTCGAGCCGGTGGTCCGGCGGCGACCGGCCAGTCCGGTCGCGGCACCGAGCTGGTCCAGGAGCCAGGCCCGCTCCACCTCGTCGGTGTCGGGGGACTCGACCCGGGCCCGGTAGGCACGCCGGGCCTCCTCGTCGAGGAGCTCCAGGCCGGGCTGCTCGACCACCTCGCCACCGACCAGCGTGGTCGCCGGGACGTCCCGGTCGGGCTCGGTGAGCAGCCGGTGCAGGTGCACCAGGCCTCGCATCCGCGGCAGCACGAACGTCGCCCCCTCCCGACCGACCAGCCACAGGCCGCCCGGCTGCTCGTGGAGGTGCACCACCCGCTCGTCCGTGGGCGGCGTCGCGGCCCCGAGAGTGGCGGACAGCCGGTCGCGCCACCAGCCGGCGCCGATCCGGTCATAGGTCGCGAGAGCGGCGGCCCGGTGCCGGGCGGAGGCGTCCACATCCCCCAGCAGCGCGAACCCGCGGGCCAGCGTGTCGTCGGTGACGCCGTGCCACATCACGGCGCCGGCGTTGACGACCGAGCGCCCGGCGTACGGCGCCAGGTGGCCGACCAGCTCCGCGCACAGCTCTCGGTCGCCGATGGCGATGGCGCCCTCGAGCACGCACTGGAGGACGAGCAGCCAGTCGGCGTCACGGGGGAGTGCCGCCAGCACGTCCGGGGTGAACGCGCCGACCATCCCGGCCACCTTGTCCAGCCGCTCGGCGCCGATCCAGATGACGGCGCCCTCGGCGCGGACTGCAGTGACCCCGAAGTCGACGGCGTAGGCCTCGAACGCCGGAGCCTCGGCCGCGCAGCCCGCCACGTCACCGGCGAAGAAGGCACCGAAGCCGCGCATGCCGTGCAGCACGCCCTCGGCGTCCGGGATCACGGCCTCCGCGGCTGCCGCCTCGGCCCGGTCCACCAGCATCCCCACGACGTCGTGGTTGCGGCGCAGCAGCTCGAGCGGGAGCCGACGGGTGGCCGCGAAGAAGCGAGCTCGAGGCGACTCCTCGCCCAGCAGCTCGATGGCGCGCATGCACCGGTGCATCCGGGGCAGGTCGAGCACCTCCCAGGCGACGGTGAGCCCCCAGAGCTGGGCCTGCAGCCGCGCGTCGGGGTCGCGCAGGTACGCCGCCGCCTCGTCGAGCCGGACCGCCCAGTCGCGGCGCCGGGCCAGGTCGTCGGGTCCCCAGTGCGAGGCCAGCGCCGCATCGAGCGCGTCGGCCACGAGCAGCGGGTCGTCCAGCCCGTCGGCGAGGTCGAGGGCCTCGATCGCGAACGGCCGGGCCCGGATCGGCTCGTTGGCGTAGGACCAGCAGCGGGCGAGGGCGGCGGCCAGCCGGGCGCGCGGTCCCGGCTCGGTCGACGCGTCGTACGCCGCGTGCAGCCGGACCGGCAGCAGGCCGGGAGTCAGGTTGTACTGCTGTCCGCGGGCCAGGCCGAGCACCGCCGCGACCCGGGTCTGGAGGTCGCCGTCGGCCTCGGCGAGGTCGACGGCCCGGCCGTAGAACGCCATGGCGGCCTCGCCGTCGCCGCCGGCCCAGGCCTCCTCGGCCCGGGTCAGCAGCGACGCCGCGGACATGGGATCGCTCGCCATCGACGTGAGGCTATGCCCGGATCAGCCGCACCTGCCCGGCGTGCCGCTCCTGGACGGCGGCGTCCCAGTCGCCGGTGCAGTAGACCGCCATCTCGCTGATCCGGCCGTCGGTGACCCGACAGTGGATCAGCTCACGGCAGTACCACCGCTGGCCCTCGGCCTCCCAGCGCTCCTCGAACTGGACGAGGAAGCCGCGCGAGGTGCGGTCGAGCGCCTCGACCCTCACCGTCCCACGGAAGGGGTGGTCCCCCTCGCGGATGGCGTAGACGTCGTCAGGACCCTGCGCCTGGATCCGCCACTGCGGGAGCGAAAGGTCGCAGAAGACGTCGTCGGAGAACATCCCCTCGGGACGGACGCCGGTCTCGAGCCAGCGGACGAGCTCGTCGGCCAGGCCCTGCAGGCCGCCGTCGAGCCCGACGGTGGGGGCCACGGCGGTCATGCCTCGGACCCCGCCATCGCCTCGATGTTCTGACCGATCACGGCCATCACCGGCTCGAGGTCGCGGGTCAGGCTGAACTCGACGATCGAGCGTGCCCGCGGCGATGAGTGGCTGGTGACCGGGCGGAGCGACGTACGCGTCGCCCTCGACGTAGGTCTCCTCGTGGTCGGGCCAGCGGAACGTGATCTGGCCGGCGGTGACGTAGCCGAGATGCAGGCAGGTGCAGGCGTCGCCGGGCAGCCCCCGGAAGTACGGCGCCACGTCGAGGTCCTGTTTGAAGGTCTCGAACGAGACGGTGTGGTCGTCGAGCTCGGCGTAGCGGCCCTCGACGACGTCCATGTCGATGCCGACCGGTGTGGTCGAGCGGGATGCACTGGGCATTGGTCCTCCTGGGTGGGTGTGCTGTCACCCAGGAGGCGTGAGGTCCGGCGTCACCCTGTGAGTCGGGTGTGAGTCGGGTGTGAGTCGGGTGTGAGTCGGGCGTGACGCCGGGCGGCTGACGCCGCTGTGGCTCGGTCGAGTGGCTCGCTCAGGCGGCCGCGAGCCGACGGCGCACGACGTCGAGGGCCTCGAGGTCGAACGCCGCGGCCAGCTGGGCCACGCGGGCGTCGTCCCCTTCGGCGACGGCGATGTTGACGGCCTCGACGTAGTGGTCGTGAAGGCGGGCGAGAGTGTCGGAGGTGGTGCTCATGGTTCAATTCTGGACTAGTTATTGGAACGATCCAAGGGATTGGCGGGTGACGTTGGGCACCTCGGCCTGCTAGCCACCAGCCGAGCCCGACGCGACCGCGGCATAGGTTGGCGGCGTGACCGGTCCGCAGCCTCGCGCCAACGTCGCAGCGATCCCCGCCTACATCGCCGGCAAGCCGCCCACGGTGCGGCCCGGGATGACGTCGTACAAGCTCTCGTCGAACGAGAACCCGTACCCGCCGCTCCCCGGCGTGGTGGAGGCGGCGCACCGCGCGGTCGACGTGATGAACCGCTACCCCGACATGGGCAACAGCGCGCTGTACGACGCGCTGGCTGCGCGCCTGCAGGTGCCGGTCGGCGACCTGGCCGCGGCCACCGGCTCGGTCGCGCTGATCTACCAGCTGCTCACCGCGTTCTGCGAGCCGGGTGACGAGGTCGTGCACGCCTGGCGGTCCTTCGAGGCCTACCCGATCGCGATCGCGGCGGCGGCAGCGACGTCGGTGCCCGTGCCGGTGACCGCCGACGGGCGGCACGACCTCGACCGGCTGCTCGCTGCCGTTGGGCCGCGGACCCGGTGCGTCATGGTCTGCACGCCCAACAACCCGACCGGCCCGGCGGTGCGCCAGGGCGAGCTCGACGCGTTCCTGGACCGCGTGCCCGAGGACGTCCTCGTGGTGGTCGACGAGGCCTACGTCGAGTTCGTGCGCATGGACGACAAGGTCGACGGGATCGCGACCTACCGCGAGCGTCCGAACGTGGTGGTCTTCCGGACCTTCTCCAAGGCGTACGGGCTGGCCGGGTTCCGGGTCGGCTACGCAGTCGCCCAGGAGCCGGTGGCCGCCGCGCTGCGCGCGGTGTCGCTCCCGTTCGGCGTGTCGGGGGTCGCGCAGGCCGCGGCCATCGCCTCGCTGGACGCCGAGCCGGCGCTTCTCGAGCGGGTCGACGCGCTGGTCGCCGAGCGGGCCCGGGTGCAGTCGGGCCTGGCCGACGCCGGCTGGAAGGTCCCGGAGGCACAGGGCAACTTCGTCTGGTTCGAGCTCGGCGAGCGCACCGCCGACTTCGCGGCCGCGGCCGACGAGCTCGGGATCGTCGTACGTCCGTTCGCCGGCGAGGGTGCCCGGGTCTCGATCGGCGAGGACGAGGCCAACGACCGGCTGCTGGAGCTGGCCCGGAGCTTTTCCCACTGACTCCTCGCAGCTGATCAGGAATCGAGAAGGCGGCCGGCGGCGGTCGCACTAGCGTTCCTCCCATGGCTACGACGAAGGCAACCACCAAGAAGGCAACCACCAAGAAGGCAACCACCAAGAAGCCCGCCGCCAAGAAGACCGCCGCCAAGAAGGCCGGCGCGACGAAGTCGGACTCCGGCTTCTCCGCCGAGGAGCTCTCGGCGATGAAGGCGCGCGCCGCCGAGCTGCGCGCGGAGAAGGGCGGCGCCAAGAAGGCCGACGAGTCGGAGCGCTGCCTCGAGGCGATCGCCGCGATGGGCCAGCCCGACCGCAAGCTGGCCGAGCGGATCCACGCGATCGTGATCTCGGCGGCGCCGCACCTGGACGTGACGACGTGGTACGGCTTCCCGGCGTACAAGAAGGACGGCAAGGTGATCTGCTTCTTCAAGATGGCCGCGAAGTTCAACGACCGCTACGCCACCTTCGGCTTCGAGACCACGGCCGCCCTGGACGACGGAACCGTCTGGCCGGTGGCGTTCGCCATCACCGACCTCACGGCCGCGGACGAGAAGAAGCTGCGCGCGCTCGTGAAGAAGGCCGCCGGCTAGCCCTTGCGCTGGAGCGCGCTCCAGTTCCTACCGTCGTGGGTATGGAGAAACGAACACTCGGACAGGGGCTGGAGGTGTCCGCCCAGGGGCTGGGCTGCATGGGGATGAGCCAGTCGTACGGCGAGGCCGACGAGGCCACGTCGATCGCCACGCTGCACCGCGCTCTCGAGCTCGGCGTGACGTTCTGGGACACCGCGAACGTGTACGGCGATGCCGGGCCTGGCGGTTTCGGAGCCAACGAGAAGCTGCTCGCGAAGGTGCTGGCCGAGCACCGCGACGAGGTCACCCTGGCCACCAAGATGGGGATCGGCGGCATCGACACGACCGCCGACCCGAGCTCCGGCCGCCGGTTCACCTTGAGGGCCACGCCGGAGGAGGTCCGGCGCCGCTGTGACGAGTCGCTCGCTCGGCTCGGCACGGACCGCATCGACCTCTACTACCTGCACCGTGTCGACCCGGACACCCCGATCGAGGAGTCGGTCGGTGCGATGGGCGAGCTGGTGACGGCCGGCAAGGTCCGTCACGTCGGAGTCTCGGAGGTCACCGCCGACGAGCTCGAACGGGCGCACGCGGCGTACCCGGTCTCGGCCCTGCAGAGCGAGTGGTCGCTCTGGACCAGGGACATCGAGGCGCAGGTGGTGCCGACGGCCCGCCGGCTCGGGATCGGCCTGGTGCCGTTCGGCCCGCTCGGTCGTGGCTTCTTCACCGGCGCCCTGGCCGGCCGCTCGTTCGGCGCCGGCGACTCGCGGGCCCGCATGCCGCGCTTCGCCGAGGAGAACCGGTCCGCCAACGAGGCGGTCGTGGCCGAGATCGCCGAGGTGGCCGCCGCCCACGACGCGCTGCCCGGGCAGGTGGCGCTGGCGTGGGTGCAGCAGCAGGGCGACGACGTGGTGCCGATCCCGGGCACGAAGCGGGTGGAGTACCTCGAGCAGAACACCGGCGCGCTCGACCTGCACCTGACCGACGCCGAGCTGGCCCGGCTCGACGGGCTGTCGGAAAAGGTCGCCGGCGCCCGCTACTGAGCCGCCGGTTCACGCCAACGATGTCGCGAACGACGGCTCGACGTCCCGGCGCCGGTTGATGCCGCGCCACCGCGAGTCCAGCGCGGGCAGCATCGTCACCGCGAAGTACGCCGCGCCGCAGACGAGCATCGCGGTAGCCAGCCCGGCGCTGCCGACGAGTAAGCCGCCGACCAGCCCGCCGAGGGGCATCAGCGCCCAGCAGCACGCGCTCGACAGGGAGCTGACCCGGCCCACCAGGTGTTCGGGCACTCGCTCGTACATGACCGCGCCGAGGATCGGGTTGAGGAAGCCCGAGGCCGCGCCGGCCACGACGCAGAAGGCGAGGATGCCCCACAGCGGCGTGTCCAGCCCCATGAGCACGAACCGCGGCAGCCCGGTCACCAGGAAGCAGACCAGGTAGGTCGCGTAGCGCGGCAGCCGTTCGCCGTACGCCGCTGCCACGAGCGAGCCGACTGCGGAGGCGCCGGCGAAGGTGGCGAACAGGGCACCGACCGCGGCCGCGCCGCCCCCGTGCTCGATGCCCCACACCGGGACCAGGACCGCCGCCCACGCCAGGTCGATGAGGTTGGTCAGCGCCACCATCACCGTGATCCCGACCAGCACGCGGTCGCTGCGCAGGAACCGCCAGCCCTCCCGCAGCTGCTCGACGTACGGCGCCGGGTCGGCATCGGGGTCGACGACCGGCTTGGTGCGGGCCGGGATCGCCCAGGCCAGCAGCAGTGCGGAGGCGCCGAAGGAGACCGAGTCGACGACCAGGGCGTTGGCCGGCCCGATCACCGCGACCAGGGTGCCGGCGATCGCAGCGCCCAGCATCGAGGCGGTGCGCTCGACGGTCGAGCTGAGGCCGGTGACCCGCTCCAGCGAGACGTCGGCGGTGGCGGCGAGGGTCGGGGTCATCGTGTGCTTCGCCGAGTCACCCGGCCCGCGCAGCGCGCCGGCGACCGCGACGAGAGCCAGGAACGCCGGGAACGAGAGGTGCCCGGACCCGTGCAGGAACGGGATCGCCCCGACCACGGCCAGCGAGCCCCAGTCGCAGCTGATCGCGACCCGACGGGCGCCGATCCGGTCGATGACGGGGCCGCCCAGGACCTTGAGCACGACCAGCGGCAGCAGCTCGGCCAGGGCGACCAGGCCGGTCTTCTCGGGGCTGCCCGTGGTGGTGAGCACGAAGAACGGCAGGGCCACCATCGAGACGCGGGTGCCGACCAGCGAGACGCCCTCGGCGCCGAGCCAGCCGTAGAGCGGCCGCCTGTCCTGAGGTGCGAGCTTGCGAGTCACGACGTACCTCCGGACTCTCCGCCCGGGCGAGGGAACGCGTGGAACATCACGGTGTAGGGGACGCCGCTCGGGTCGTCGACAGGCAGCTCCTCCGCCTTCTCGAACTCCTCGATCAGGTCCGAGACGGTGTTGATCAGCCGCTCCGCCTGCTCCGGGTTGAGCCGGCAGCGCCAGTCGGACATGGTCGACGCGTTGCGCCACTCGTCAGAGAGTGTCGAGCGTTCCTCGATGGCCTGCTGGAGCATCTGGGTGTAGACCACGACCACCGTCTGCAGGTAGGCGTCGAGCGCCTCCTTGTCGGCAGGGTCGGGATACTCCTCCAGGCTGGTCCGGGTGGAGGCGTGTGCCGCCCGCCACCAGCGCTCGCGGCCGTTGCCGCGCTCCGCGTCGTCGACGATGAAGCCGTGCTGGGCCAGCTGGCGCAGGTGGTACGACGTGGCCCCGGTGTTGAGGCCGAGGCGGTTCGCGAGGGCGGTCGCTGTGGTCGGCCCTTCGGTGCGCAGGATGCCGAGCATCCGCAACCGGACCGGGTGGGTCAGTGCCCGCAGCTGCTGCGGGGTCGGGGTGATCGAGCTGGTGTCCACAACCGCCAACATATCTTTGCAAAGAGATATTTGCAAACATGTCTTTGTGGTTTGCGGGATAGTCCGTGACGTTTGTGTTGTGGAGAACGGTGTTCGACCCACACAGCTGTCACGGACTATCCCGGCGGAGGGGCTGCGGTCAGCCCTCCGGGAGCGGGTCGTGGGGCGGGTTGATGTCCGGCTCCTCGCCCGGACCGGTGCGCTCGGGCAGCGGCTCGGTCGGGATCGGGTCGGGGTCGCCGCTCGGGACGACGTCGGGATCGGGCAGGGGCTCTTGCGGCGAGGTGACCATTCCTGCCGGTACCCGACCGTTCGCGTGTTCGGACCACGGGCGTCTGCCAGGTCCACTAGGTTTCGAGGGCTCCGCACCTCGTCCCTCGTCCCTCGATCAGGAGACCGCACGCATGCGCATCACTTCAGTTCGGCGCGCCCACGCCGCCGCCGTACTCACCACCGCCGTCGCACTTGGTGGCCTCTCGCTGGCCGCCGCGCCCTCGGCGAACGCCGTCGTGCTCGACCCGCTGTCCACCACCAGCGCCGCCGTCGGGTTCGACGACAACCCGCTCTTCCCCACCACCTGCAACCAGACGGGGACCGGCGACAAGCAGGTCCCGCTTCCGCTCGTGGCCGACGGACAGCCCCACACCGTCTCGGTGTCCAGCGACGCGACGGACACCAACGCGGGCGACGCCACCGACGTCACGTCGGCCACCGCCACCACCACTCGCACCGTCACCGTGACCCAGGCCGGCGGCCAGCTGAGCCATGTCTCCATGAGCGACTCCTTCAGCGCGACCATGAACAGCTCGAAGGGTGCCGCGCAGAAGTGCAACATGAGCGCGTTCGCCGGCTCCGAGGCAGAGCTGCAGTTCGACCTCGTCAAGCCCACCTACGTGTCGGTGACGGCAACGGCGCGCGGCATGGTCACCGAGGCGGTCGTCGCCAGCAGTGCGGACGCACTGAGTGGCATCTCTGGCGCGTCGCTGATCGCAGTCGCCGGCGGCAAGCACGGCTCCGGCGAGGGTCACCTCCTGCTCCCCGCCGGCACCTCCTACCTCGGCGTGAGCATCGCCCAGGGCGGTGCGCAGGCGCCGACCGGCGCCAGCGGCAGCGCGGTCGTCGAGATCAGCTTCGACGAGCCGGGCCTCGCCACCACCAAGACCACCGGCAACGGCAAGAAGTACGTCGACCTGCCGAACGCCGACAACTGCGCCACCAACACCGCGGTCGCGACCTGGAAGGCCAAGGCCGGCAAGAAGAAGAACTCGAACGTCCAGAAGGCCACCTTCAAGGTGGGCAGCGCCAAGGTCGGCTCCGCCAAGAAGCCGGTCAAGAAGAAGACCACCACGCTGAAGGCGCTTCCCGTCGAGGGGCCCTTCACGATCACCGGCAAGATCAAGCTCACCTCCGGCAAGACGGTGACGGTCTCCAGGGACTACCAGGCCTGCAGCTGACCACCGGCTCCAGACCGACGGCCCGGGCCCCGCCTTCGCGGGGCCCGGCCGTCGCCTTGGTGGGTACCGGTGCCGCCGTGAACGAGGGCGACAGCAAGGAGACCGGCGGCCAGTTCGAGAGAGACACCGACTACATCCCGGACCGGATCACCTGGGACGGACGGCGTCCGGACTTCGGCCCTGCGGACGTCCCGCTGTGGGCGGTCGAGCCCGGTCGCTACCGGCTCGTCGCGGCGCGGGCGTGCCCCTGGGCCAGCCGGGCGATCATGGTCCGCGCCCTGCTCGGCCTCGAGGACGTCATCTCGCTGGGGCTGTGTGCCCCGACCCACGACGTGCGGAGCTGGAACTTCGACCTCGACCCGGGCGGCGTCGACCCGGTGCTCGGCATCGAGCGGCTGCAGCAGGCCTACTTCGCCAGGTTCCCGGGCTACGAGAAGGGCGTCACGGTGCCTGCGATGGTGGAGGTCAGCTCCGGCCGGGTCGTCACCAACGACTTCCCGTGGATCACCCACGACCTCTTCCACGAGTGGCGCGAGCTCCATCGCCCGGACGCCCCGGACCTGTGGCCGACGGAGCTCCGCGAGGAGATGGACGGGGTGATGGAGCGGGTCTACACCGAGGTCAACAACGGCGTGTACCGCTGCGGCTTCGCCAGCTCGCAGGAGGCGTACGACGCGGCGTACGACCGGCTCTGGGTGAGCATGGACTGGCTCGAGGACCGGCTCACCGGCCGGCGTTACCTCATGGGCGAGGCGATCACCGAGGCCGACGTGCGGCTGTTCACCACACTGGTGCGGTTCGACGCGGTCTACCACGGCCACTTCAAGTGCAACCGGCAGAAGCTCATCGAGCTGCCGGCGCTGTGGCGCTACGCGCGCGACCTGTTCCGGACCGCCGGCTTCGGCGACACCGTCGACTTCGGCCAGATCAAGCAGCACTACTACGTCGTGCACACCGGCATCAACCCGACCGGGATCGTGCCGAAGGGCCCGGACCTGTCCGGCTGGACGGCGCCGCCCGAGGGCTCCTGAGCTCGCCCCCAGCGATCGATGGGGCCCTGTCCTCCCGCCCCGCGTGGGCCTACGGTGTCCTCGGTGAAGCGGCGCGTGCGCGACGCATTCAAGGGGCTGGGATGACCACGACGACGGAATTCGAAGCCGGCGAGTCCAAGGGTCTCAAGCCCGGGGCCCTGGGCCTGGTGGGCAGCATCGTCATGGGCATCGCGTCCACCGCGCCGGCGTACAGCCTCGCCGCGAGCCTGGGCTACGTGGTGATCGTCGAGAACACCGATGCCGCCAATGGCATCGTCGGCGTGAAGGCGCCGCTGATCATGGTGCTCGCCTTCATCCCGATGTACTGCATCGCGGTCGGCTACTCCGAGCTCAACAAGGCCGAGCCCGACTGCGGGACGACGTTCACCTGGGCGGCCCGGGCCTTCGGCACCAAGACCGGGTGGCTGGGCGGCTGGGGAATCGTCGCCGCCGACGTCATCGTGATGGCCAACCTCTCGCAGATCGCCGGCTCCTACTCGTTCAGCCTCGTGGGTGCGGACGAGCTGGCTGCCAGCACCTTCTGGAGCACGGTCGCCGGCATCATCTGGATCGCGGTCATGACCTACATCTGCTACCGCGGCATCGAGGTGTCCGCCCGGCTGCAGTACGCCCTGCTCGGCATCGAGGTCGTCACCCTGGTCGCCTTCGCGGTCTTCGCGCTGGTGAAGGTGTACGCCGGCAGCGCCCCGGCCGGGATCAAACCCTCCCTCAGCTGGCTCTCCCCGGGCGGCATCAGCGCAACCGCGATCGTCAGCGCGACGCTGATCGCCGTCTTCATCTACTGGGGCTGGGACACCGCTGTGGCCACCAACGAGGAGGCCGACGACCCGACCACGACGCCGGGCCGCGCCGCGATCCTCTCGACCGTGCTCCTGCTGCTCACCTACGCCCTGGTCTCGGTCGCCACGATCGCCTTCGCGGGTGTCGGCACGACGGGGATCGGTCTCGGCAACGTGGACAACGCCGACGACGTCTTCGCGGCGATGGGCCACGAGGTCTTCGGCGGCGGCGCGGTCGGCTGGATCATGGTCCACCTGCTGGCCATCTGCGTGCTGACCTCGGCCTCCGCCTCCACCCAGACGACGATCCTGCCGACCGCGCGGACCACGTTGTCGATGGCGGTGTTCAAGGCGGCACCGGCCCGCTTCGCCAAGATCCACCCGAAGTACCTCACGCCGACCGAGTCGACGATCTGGATGGGTGTCGTCTCGATCATCTTCTACGTCCTGCTCACGCTGACCAGCGAGAACATCCTGGCCGACACCATCGCCGCGGTCGGTCTGCTGATCGCGTTCTACTACGGGCTGACCGGCTTCGCGTGCGTGTGGTTCTACCGCAAGACGCTCTCCAAGAAGCCGCGCGACGTGGTCATGCAGGGCATCATCCCCGGGTTCGGGGGGCTGCTCCTCGTCGCGTTCTTCTTCTACGCCTGCAAGACGTACGCCGACCCGGACTACGGCTACACGACGATCGGCGGGATCGGCGGCGTCTTCATCATCGGCGTCGGTTCACTCCTGCTCGGCGTCATCCTGATGTACGCGTGGCAGTGGGCGTCTCCGGACTACTTCCGCGGCGAGACGCTGCCCAAGCGGCACTCCGGCGACCTGGTGCTGCTGGGTATCGGCCCCGAGGTGGGCGAGGGTGTCGTGGGGCTGCGGCTCCCGGACAGCCGGGAGGGCACCCTCATCGCACCCGACCTGTCCAACCTGCCGCCCGGCCAGACGGCCGTCGATCCCAGCACCGGAGAGCGCTTCGGCAAGGACGCCGACGACGAGGAGCCACCGGCCTAGGAGGCTGCTGGACAAGGGCGTGGATGGCTATCGCGGTGCGGGCGCCGCGCAATTGTTCTGCAGGCTCCTAGGCTCGTCTGCATGGGACACGACCACGGGCACGCGGCCGGCCGGGCCGCGGACCGCGGCCGGCTGCGGGTGGTGCTGGCGGTCACCTCGTGCGTGCTCGTGCTCGAGGTGGTCGGCTGGCTGGTCACCGGCTCCCTCGCCCTGCTCGCCGACGCCGGCCACCTGGCCACCGATGCGGCCGCGGTGGTGCTCGCCCTGGGGGCGTCGTACGTCGCAACGCTGAAGGGCGGTCCCCGCTCGACGTTCGGCCTGCACCGCGCCGAGGTGCTCGCCGCGCTGGTCAACTCGGTGGTGCTGCTGGTGGTCTGCGGCTACCTGCTGTACGCCGGCATCAGCCGGCTGTCCTCGCCCGAGCCCGTCGACGCCGGCCCGATGGTCGCCTTCGCCTCGGTCGGCCTGGTCGCCAACGGCATCTCGATGGCGGTGCTGGCCCGGGCCGAACGTGGCTCGCTCAACATGCGCGGCGTGATCAACGAGGTCTTCGCCGACCTGCTCGGGTCGCTGCTCGCGGTGATCGCGGGCATCGTCATCTGGACGACGGGCAACACGCGTGCGGACTCCATCGCGACGCTGGTCATCGCCGTGCTGATCCTGCCGAGGGCGATCGCGCTGGCCCGCGAGGCCACCCTCGTCCTCCTCGAGGTCGCGCCACGGGGGCTCGACCTCGACGACGTGCGCACCCATCTGCTCGGCGTACCGGGCGTCACCGACGTCCACGACCTGCACGCCTGGACGATCACCAGTGGCATCCCCTCGCTCTCCGCCCACGTCACCGTCACCGACGCCTGCCTGGCCGAGCGCGGAGTCGGCGCCACCCTCGACGAGCTGAGCAGGTGCGTGGCCGACCACTTCGACGTCCACCACGCGACCTTCCAGGTCGAGCCGGCCAGCCACCAGGACCACGAGGACCTGGGCGAGGTCCACTAGCTAGCGCAGTCCTCAGACGGCGGGCACCGGCCGCGCCGACCGCACCCCGAGGAGGCCGGCGGTCAGGCAGGCGAGCGCGGTGAGCAGGGAGAACCACGGGAACACGGCGGCCAGCCCCCACTCGGTCGCCGCCCAGCCGGCCAGGATCGTCGGCACGGCCATCGCGCTGTAGGCGAGCAGGTAGTACGCCGACATCACCTCTCCCCGGTGACCGGCGGGCACGACCTGGCCCAGGTGACGCAGTGACCCTCCGAACGCGAGCCCGAAGGTGAGCCCCATGAGGACGGCAGCCGCGACGACGAGCGACGCGTGGCCGGTGTCGAGGGCGAGCACGCTGAGCAGCAGCGCCGCGGCGGTGCCGAAGTCACCGACGACGGCCGCGTGGCGCGCAGCGAGGCTGCCGCCGAACCACTGGCTGACCGCTGCCGCGCCGGACATCGCCGCCACCACGACGCCGCCGAAGACGAGGCTGTGGATGTGCGTCGACTGGCCCGCGAAGCTCGGGAACAGCGAGAGGTAGACACCCAGCACCGACCACGTCGCCATCACGCCGAGGACGGCGAAGCGGAAGTCGGCGCGCACCGGTGCCGGCACCGAGGGTCGCGCGATGCGGAACGGCTGGGTCCCGCGGGAGCCGTGCGGCTCGGCCATCGCGAGCACGCCGAGCAGCAGGGCGAGGACGACCGCGCCGACCAGGGCGTACGGCGTCACGAACGGGTGTGGCCCGAACTGGGCGAGCAGGGCGGCGCTGAGGATGGTCACCGCGATGCCGATGTTGAACACGACCCCCGTGATGTGGCCGGTTCGGGCACCCCGCTCGGGGCGCAGGTCGAGGAGGGCGGCGCTGCCGACGACGACGGCCGTACCCACGGACGCCCCGTGGATGAACCGGCCGACGAACAGCGCCGGCAGCCCGGAGGCGGTCATGAAGACGACGAGGCCGACGAGCATGCCGACCGCCGCCCCGACCAGCAGTGGCTTGCGGCCGAACCGGTCCGAGGCCTGGCCCGCGACCAGCACCGCTCCCAACGCGGCGAAGGCGTAGACGGCGAAGACCAGGGTCGTGGTGATCGGGGCGAGCCCCCACCGCTCGGCGTACAACCCGTAGAGCGGAGCGGGCGCACCCGAGACGCCGAGGGAGACCGCGAGGAGCGTGATCAGGAGCGGGTAGGCCCAGGCCTGTTCGGCCGCGGCGCGAGCCGGGCGAGCGGGGCTGGTGATGGTGCTCATGGCGTCCTCCTGCGTGGTAAGTTCGAAGTGCATCGAACTCAAGTCACACTACGCCGGGTTCGATGACTGTCGAACTGAATTACCGGTGATCCAGGCCACAGCCGCATAGCCGGAGAGGAGGGGCCGTGCAGGACCTGCCCACGATCAGCCCGATGGGGACCCTGCAGGAGGTGCTCGAGGCACTGTCCGACCCGGTGCGGCTCGAGATGGTGCGCCGGATGGCGAGCGCCGGGGAGCCGGTCGCCTGCTCCGAGCTCTACGACTCGGTCAGCAAGTCCACGGCCAGCCACCACTTCAAGGTGCTGCGCGAGTCCGGCATGACCGAGCGGCTCACGATCGGCGGCCAGACCCACCAGCGGCTGCGGCTGGCCGACCTCGAGGACGCGTTCCCGGGCGTGGTCAGCTCGATCGTCTCCGCGCCACGCGGCTGACGGCTGGGCACGCGCCCGGCCGGTCGGGCGCATTTCGCCCGGTGAGCGGCCCCCGATATCCTGACGCTGCACGATCGTGACCCGGCTCACAGCCCGCACCACCCCCGCGACGCGGTTACCGGGACACCCTCCACCGTGGCGGAGACCCCGACCCGGCCGTGACCTCCCTAGGAGACTCTGTGAGTGGCCCTGCGACAGACCCGGCGGCACCACCCCCCGCATTCGGACCCGACCTCGCGGAGGTCTTCGGACCGTCCCAGCAGGACGGCGGCCCCGAGCTCGTCCAGCTGCTGACCCCCGAGGGCGAGCGGGTGCACCACCCGGAGTTCGACATGGAGTTCTCCGAGGACGAGCTGCGCGGCTTCTACCGCGACATGGTCATGGTCCGCCGGATCGACACCGAGTCGACCGCGCTGCAGCGGCACGGCGAGCTCGGCATCTGGGCCCAGCTGCTCGGCCAGGAGGCCGCCCAGGTCGGCGCCGGCCGCGCGCTGCGACCGCAGGACTTCGTCTTCCCCACCTACCGCGAGCACGGCGTCGCCTGGTGCCGCGGCCTCGACCCGCTCAAGCTGCTCGGCCTGTTCCGCGGCGTCGACCACGGTGACTGGGACCCCGAGGAGTACAACTTCGGCCTCTACACGATCGTCATCGGCGCCCAGACCCTGCACGCCACCGGTTACGCCATGGGGATGCAGCGCGACGGCGCGGTCGGCACCGGCGACCCCGACCGCGATGCTGCAGTGATCGCCCACTTCGGCGACGGCGCCTCGAGCCAGGGCGACGTCAACGAGGCGTTCATCTTCGCGGCGTCCTACAACGCGCCGGTCGTGTTCTTCTGCCAGAACAACCAGTGGGCCATCTCCGAGCCGATCGAGCGCCAGACCCGGATCCCGCTCTACCAGCGCGCGCTGGGCTTCGGCTTCCCGGGCGTGCGGGTCGACGGCAACGACGTGCTCGCGACGTACGCCGTCACCCAGGCCGCTCTGCAGCGCGCCCGCGACGGCCAGGGGCCGACCCTCGTCGAGGCCTACACCTACCGGATGGGTGCGCACACCACGACCGACGACCCGACCCGCTACCGCCTCTCCGGCGACGTCGAGTCGCTGGAAGCTGAAGGACCCGATCGCCCGGGTGGAGGCCTACCTCAAGCGCAACGGCCTGGCCGACGCCTCCTTCTTCGACGAGGTGGCCGGTGAGGCCAACGACCTCGGGGCCCGGCTCCGGGACGGCGTGAAGGCGCTGCCCGACCCGAGGCCGCTCGACATCTTCGCCGCCGTCTACGCCGAGCAGACTGACGAGCTGCGCCAGCAGCACGACGAGTTCGCGGCCTACCTGGACTCCTTCGAGGGGACGCACGCATGAGCGAGAAGATCACCCTCGCCAAGGGGCTCAACATGGGGCTCCGCAAGGCGATGGAGGCCGACCCCAAGGTCCTGGTCATGGGCGAGGACGTCGGCAAGCTCGGCGGCGTCTTCCGGATCACCGACGGACTCCAGAAGGACTTCGGCGAGGACCGGGTCATCGACAGCCCGCTGGCCGAGTCCGGCATCGTCGGCACCGCGGTCGGCATGGCGATGCGCGGCTACCGGCCGGTGGTCGAGATCCAGTTCGACGGCTTCGTCTACCCCGCCTACGACCAGATCGTGTGTCAGGTCGCGAAGATCCACTTCCGCTCCAAGGGCCGGATCAAGATGCCGATCGTCATCCGGATCCCGTTCGGTGGCGGCATCGGTGCGGTCGAGCACCACAGCGAGTCGCCGGAGGCGCAGTTCGCGCACACGCCCGGGCTCAAGGTGGTCGCCTGCTCCAACCCGGTCGACGGCTACTGGATGATCCAGCAGGCCATCGCCTGCGACGACCCGGTGATCTTCCTCGAGCCGAAGCGCCAGTACCACGCGGACAAGGCTGACCTCGACGACTCGGTCACGCCTGACCCGCTGTTCACCTCGCGGGTCGTGCGCCCCGGCCAGGACGTCACGGTGCTGGCCTACGGGCCGACGGTGAAGACCGCGATGAAGGCCGCCGAGGCGGCCTCCGGCGAGGGGCGGTCGCTCGAGGTCATCGACCTGCGCACGCTCTCACCGCTCGACATGGAGCCCGTGCTCGACTCGGTGCGGCGCACCGGCCGCGCGGTCGTCGTCCACGAGGCGCACGTCAACCTCGGGTTGGGCGCCGAGCTCGCCGCCCGGATCACCGAGCAGTGCTTCTACCACCTCGAGTCGCCCGTGCTGCGGGTCGGCGGCTTCGACACGCCCTACCCCGCCTCTCGGATGGAGGAGGAGTGGCTGCCAGACCTCGACCGGGTGCTCGACGCCGTCGACCGGACTCTGTCCTACTAGGGAGCTGACCGATGCCCGAATACCTGCTCCCCGACGTGGGTGAAGGCCTGACCGAGGCCGAGATCGTCAGCTGGAAGGTCAAGGTCGGCGACACCGTCGCGATCAACGACATCGTCTGCGAGATCGAGACCGCCAAGTCGATCGTCGAGCTGCCCTCGCCGTTCGCCGGCGTCGTGTCGGCGATCCTGGCTCCCGAGGGCGAGACGATCCCGGTCGGTACGCCGATCATCGCGATCGGCGACGACGCGGCGGCCGAGGGCGGCGCGGCTCCGACCACGCCGGAGCCCGCTGCAGCCGCCGAGATGGAGATCGACCTCTCCAACCCGGCCGCCTCCGGCTCGGCCGAGGGCGAGTCCCTGGTCGGCCGGATGAAGGCCGACCGCGGCCCGACCCGGCGGGCCCGCAGGGTCCCCTCGGGCAGCGTGGCCGCGCACATGCAGACCCAGGCGGCCTTCGAGACCGGCGAGTCGCCGATGGTCGAGGCCGACGAGCTGGAGCCGGCCGTCCCGGCCAGCAACCAGCGCTCCGAGCCGCTGGAGCCCGCGGCCGCGCGGGCGCTGGCCAAGCCGCCGGTGCGCAAGCTGGCCAAGGACCTCGGCGTCGACCTGGCCACCCTCGAGGCGACCGGGCCGAACGGCTCGATCTCGCGCGAGGACGTCGAGCGCGCAGCGAGCGGGGCTTCGGGGCTCGTCGCTGGCGCTCCTCGCACCTCAGCCACCGAGGGCGGTGAGCGGGAGACGCGCGAGGAGATCAAGGGCGTCCGCAAGATGATGGCCGGCGCGATGGTGCAGTCGGCGTTCACGGCGCCGCACGTCACCGAGTGGGTGACGGTCGACGCGACCCGGACCGTGGAGTTCGTCGAGCGGCTCAGGACCCGCCGCGAGTTCCGCGACGTGAAGGTGTCGCCGCTGCTGGTGCTCGCGCGGGCGTGCATGCTCGCCATGCGCCGTACGCCGGTGCTCAACTCGTTCTGGGACGAGCAGGCGCAGCAGGTCGTGCTCAAGCACTACGTCAACCTCGGCATCGCCGCCGCCACCCCGCGCGGGCTGGTCGTCCCGAACATCAAGGACGCCCACGAGCTCTCCCTGCTCGAGCTGGCCCAGGCCCTGGGCGAGCTGACCGCGGTCGCCCGGGAGGGCAAGACGCAGCCCGCCGAGATGAGCGGCGGGACCTTCACCATCACCAACGTGGGCGTCTTCGGCGTCGACGCCGGTACGCCGATCATCAACCCCGGCGAGTCCGCGATCCTCTGCTTCGGCGCGATCAAGAAGCAGCCGTGGGTGGTCGACGACGACGGTGACGACAGCATCGTCGTCCGGCACGTGACCACGCTGGCGCTCTCCTTCGACCACCGGCACGTCGACGGCGAGTCCGGCTCGCGGTTCCTCTCCGACGTGGCCGGGATGGTCGAGGACCCCGCGTCGGCGCTGCTGTTCTGAACCGGCGCGCTCAGGCGGGCGCCGGGCGCCCGAGGGCCGCCTCGAGGTCGGCCATGATCGCGTCCAGGTCGAGGGACCAGGTGTCGTGCGGTCCGGGGGCGACGAGCTGCTCCATCCGCTGGCGGGCCAGACGGGAGGCGTCGCGGAGCGTCTGCGCTCGGGACCGGCTCAGGTCGTCGGGGGCGGTGGACTCGAGCACGGTCAGCGCGTCCTCGGCGGCGGTGACCCTGGGAGACGCGACCGTCCAGGCGCCGGCGACCTGCTCACGCGAACCCACGTGGCGCAGCCCGGGAAGGAGCTCGCGCGCGAGCCAGCCGAGCTCGGCCTCGGCCTCGGAGAGCTGCTGACGCCAGGCGGCGCGCCGCCGAGCTCGACGCACCAGCGGGATCGCGACGATGGCGCCCAGGACGAGGGCGGCCAGCAGCCACCACAGCCAGGAGGGTGCGCCGTCGTCCTCGCTGCCGGTGCTGTCCTCCCCGGTCGTGTCCGGGCCGGTGGACCCCTCAGCCGAGCTGGAGGCGGGCTCGGACGTCGGCTCGTCAGACCGGTCCGACGGTGAGGGGGTGGCCCTGGTGGACTCGGGTCGCTCGGTCGGAGTCCTGCTCGGCCGTGGTCCGGTCGTGTCCTCCGAGGCCTGCGAGCTGTCCGGCGCGGTCGGCTCGCCGGTCTCCGAGCTGGTGGGACTGGGCAGCTCACGGGTGGGCGAGCGGGTGGGCGCGAAGCTGGGCCGGGTCCCGCCCGACCCGTCCTCGCCGCCGCAGCCAACCAGCGCGGCCGCCAGGAGCAGGGCGGCGACGGCCCCGGCGAGGTTCCGCCGCATGGCACACACCTCCAAGGTCGAGCCGCCCTGACCTTTCGACACTGAGGCGGACGGAGCCCGACCGGATCACCCGGACCGGGTGAGAGGGGCCACGGCCGAAGTGGTTCCGCAGCCACGGTTCCGGGTAGACACGACCCATGACCAGTGGCTACCCCCAGGACGGGGAGACCATCGGCCACTACCGGGTCGGGCGCCGACTGGGCGGAGGCGGGATGGGCGTGGTCTACGAGGCGCTCGACGAGCGGCTGGACCGGCCGGTCGCGCTCAAGGTGATCGCCCCGGACCTGGCCGAGGACGCCGGGTTCCGGGAGCGGTTCACCCGCGAGGCGCAGGGCCAGGCCTCGCTCGACTCCCGGCACGTCGTACCGGTCTACGCGCACGGCGAGGACGACGGCCGGCTGTGGATCGCCACCCAGCTGGTCCCGGACGGCGACCTGCGGACGATGCTCTCGGCCCACGGCGCCCCGCCGATGCCGGTGGCGGTCGACCTGGTCGCGCAGGTGGCGGAGGGGCTGGCCGACGCCCATGCCGCCGGGCTGGTGCACCGCGACATCAAGCCGGCCAACGTGCTGCTGCGGCGCCGGGACGACGGCGGGTACACCGCCTACCTGGCCGACTTCGGCATCGCCCGTCAGGTCGACGGCGAGGCCACCCGCACCTCGCACGCGACGGTCGGCACCCCGAGCTACATGGCCCCCGAGCTCCACACCGGCGGGCGGCCGGGCGTCGCGTCCGACCTGTACTCCCTCGGCTGCCTCCTCTGGGCCACCCTGACCGGCCGGGCGCCGTACGCCGGCACGTCCGAGTTCGAGATCGTCACCGCGCACCGTGAGCAGCCGGTCCCGCAGCTGCCTGCCGCCGCGACGCCGCTCGCCGGCCAGCTCAACGACGTGCTGCGCCGGACCATGGCCAAGGACCCTGCCGAGCGCCCGGCGTCGGCGGCCGCGGTCCGCGACCGGCTCCGCGCGATGAGCGGACCGGCTCCGGCGCCCGCAGCGGCGCCACCTCGACGGCGGCGCGGAGCGCTCCTGGCGGCCGGGCTGGTCAGCCTCCTGGTGGTCGCCGTGCTGGTGGTGGCCTATGCGGTCACCCGGGGCGACGACGACCACCCCCAGGCCGACACCTCGCCGAACACATCACCTCCGGCATCGACGTCGGCGTCCACGCCGGGTCCACCGGCGGCCTCCGGCGACGAGGACAAGGCCGTGGCCAGCATGGCCGGGACGTTCGCCGCCCAGCTCGGCCTCACCCAGCAACAGGCGGAGTGCGTGGCCCGGCACACGGTCGAGACGGTCGGGCTCCAGAACCTCGTCGAGATCGGGATGTTCGACGCGGACCTGACCTTCCACGACCTCGACCTGGCCACGCACCCCGAGGTGAAGGACGCCCTCACCGAGGCGACGCTCAGCTGCGCGACGTGACCGGTCCGGTCACTGCGCGGGCTGCACGAACCTCAGCTTGTTGCCGAACGGGTCCCGGATGCCCGCGTCGACGCCGTAGGGCTGCTCGTTGGGGCCGTCGGTGAACTCGACACCCTTGGCCGACAGCTCGTCGTAGGTCCTGCGGCAGTCGTCGGTCACGAAGCCGACCCAGCCGCCCATGACGCCCTTGCTCACGAGCTCGCGGACCTGGGCCGCGGTGGCCTCGTCCATCGACGGCGGGCCGGGACGCTCCAGCAGGAGCTCGCGGTCGGGATGGCCGGGCACGTTGACCGTCAACCAGCGCATGAAGCCGAGGTCGACGTCGGTGTGCACCTCGAGACCGAGCTTTCCGACGTAGAACTCGAGCGCCTCGTCCTGGTCGAGCACGAAGATCTGGGAGACGTTGATGTTGGTGAACATGGTGCTGCTCCTTCGGAGATCTGGTCCGGGGGTTCCCGGTGCACGAAACGCTAGGCAGGACCCGAGCCGGGTTCTTCTCCGAAACTGCTCGACATCTCACTGGGTCGCGTCCACGCCATCGAGAAGTGGGTCGGCACCCGGCCGACCATGGGGTGCGCGGCCCGGTAGTCCTTCGGAGAATCGCCCACGATGTCGCGGAAGGTGCGGCTGAACGTGCCGAGGCTGGAGAAGCCGACCGACATGCAGATGTCGGTGATCGACCGGTCGGTGGAGACCAGCAGGGCCATCGCCCGCTCGACCCGGCGCCGCTGCAGGTAGCGGTGCGGCGTCTCGCCGAAGGTGGCCCGGAACGTGCGGATGAAGTGCGCGTCGGACACGTGCGCGATCCGGGCCAGCGCCGGGATGTCCAGCGGTTCTGCGTACCGCCGGTCCATCGCGTCCCGGGCCCGCAGCATCCGGCGGTTCTGCTGCTCGACCTCGCGGCTCACGAAGCGATCCTCACACTGGAGGCCTCCTCGGCTTTCTCTCGGCCTTCGCAGGCTCAGTCCGAGAGGCCTCGGACGTCCCAGCCCTCCGGGGCGATCGGGTGCAGGATCGCGTCGGTGCCGCCGTCGACGTACAGCACCGAGCCGACCACCAGCGAGGCCGCGTCGGAGAGCAGGAAGGCGATCGGGGCCGCGATCTCCTCGGGGCGGCCGTCCCGGCCGAGCGCAGACGGGTACGCCTCCGACAGCGGGCCGAACACCGGATCGGCGGCGAGCTGCTCGGTCATCGCGGTCGCGATCTTGCCGGGCGCGACCGAGTTGAGCCGGATGCCCCTGCCGATCCAGTCCTCGGTCACGCCGGCCCGCCGCGCCCACCAGGCCAGCGCCGCCTTGGTGGCCGGGTAGACCATCACCGCCTCGTGCTTCGACGCGGCGGCCCGGGCCGCGTCCTCGTCGCCGCCCAGGCAGGCGGCCGCCACCTCACCGGCCCAGCCGGGCTGACCGGTGATGGAGTTGGAGGCCAGGAGGACGACGGCCGCGCCCCCGGCGTTGCTCATCGGCTCGTGCAGCCCCTGGACCAGCGCGACCGCGCCGAAGAAGTTCACCGACACGACCAGGGCCGGGTCGGTCCCGGTGAAACCGCCGATGCCGGCCGCCGGGACGACCCCGTGGACCACGTCGGTCAGCGTGCGTACGCCGGCCACCGCCGCGTCCCGCCCCTCCGGGGTCGAGAGGTCGGCGGTCACGTCGGCGTCGCGCAGGTCGACGGTGACGACGCGGTGGCCCTGCTCGCGGAGCAGCGCCGTGGTCGCGGCCCCGATCCCGGAGGCGGCACCGCTCACGACGTAGGTCCTCATGGGCCGGATTGTCGCCTACTGGAACACGATCGAGGCCGCGCGGGTTCGCCCTGCATGGCGGAACTGCTGCCGCTGCTGCGGGACCGCCGCAGCATCCGGGCGTACGACGAGACGCACGTGCTGGCCGACGACGAGCTCACGGTGCTGCTCGAGGCGGCCCGGTGGTCGCCGTCGGCCGGCAACTCCCAGCCGTGGGCGTTCCTGGTCGGCCGGCGCGGGGACGAGGCACACCGGGTCTTCGTCGAGCTGCTGGCACCCTCGGTCCGCCGCTGGGCGCCGGCCGCCTCCGCGCTGGTCTTCACGCTCAACCAGGTCGCCAGCGGTCCGGAGGACGATGCGTTGGGCTACTCCGACTACGCGCAGTACGACCTGGGCCAGGCCGTCGCCCACCTCACCGTGCAGGCCTCGGCGCTCGGCCTAGGAGTCCATCAGTTCGCGGCGTTCGACCACGACGGGCTGGCCGAGCTGGCCGCCGTACCCCGACACTGGCGGGTGACCACCGGACTGGCCGTCGGCCTCGCCGTCGAGTCCGAGCTGGCCACACGCACCCGCCGCCCGCTGTCCGAGCTCGCGTTCGCGTCCCGCTTCGGCGAGCCGCTCGCTGCCGCGGCCGTGACGGAGGCGGTGAGCACCCCGACCAGAGCACTGACGCTGGCACCGAATGCCTCGGCGACCAACGGTGGCTGGGACAGCTGCTCGCTATGCAGGGCCGCGTGGATCGCCTCGGCCCTGGCCGCCACGTACCGCTGGCGTCCCCCGCGCCGCAACGCGGTCTCGACCCGCTTGACCGACAGGCCGCGACCCTGGTCGGGGGTTGGTGCGATGGCGAGCACAGCCAGCGCGTCACTGCTGGTCAGCGACTCGAACGCCTCGAGGGCGGCGGGGTAGAACTCCCGCAATGTCGAGCGCAGCTGATTGGCCTGCTGGCCCCGCATCCACACCATCGACTGGTGGGCCCGGGCCAGCACCTTGATGGCCTCGGCCAGCTCGGAGTCACCGGCGATCGGCCGGTGCTGGTCACGGTCGGTGCGGACCAGGTCGGCCAGCACGTGCGCATCGCCGGGGTCGCTCTTGGCGCCCGAGGTGGTGTGCCGTTCGCGATAACGGGCCACCGACATCGGGTTGATCGCGAAGACCTCGTATCCGGCGGCCAACAGCGCCTGGACCCACGGGCCGCGATCGGTCTCGATCCCCACCACGACCTGTGGCGCAACCTCCTCGCCGGCGCCGTGCTCCCCGACCAGCTCGTGCAGCATGGTGATCCCCCCGACGCCCTCAGGCAGTCGTCGACGAGCCAGCACCTTCCCGTCGTGATCTTGCAACTCGATGTCGTGATGGTCCTCCGACCAGTCATCACCGACGAACAACAACACCGCTTCCAACCTCCTCGACGTTGACCCTCAGCGCGTCCACGGAAAGGCTTGCAGCGCCCTAATGGATCAGTGCTCACAGGCACGCCATCCCACCAGCCGTCCTCACCTTCCCGAACGACCAGCAGGGGCACGATCTAGAACTAGACCTCAATGGATCGGGGTCAGACAGTGCTCACCCACCGGCGGACGTGGACACCACTCTGGACCGAACACCGAGTGATGCACCCCATTAGGATCAACCCGTGCTCGGCACGAGCTCGGTGCCCGTCGCCCCGAGCCGGCTGGTGGGCCGGTCCTCGGAGCTCGCGGACGTGCGGGCGCTGCTCGGCTCGTCGCGGCTGGTCACGCTCACCGGGCCGCCCGGCGTCGGCAAGACCCGGCTCGCGCTGGCCGTGGTCGAGGACGACCAGGACGTCGCGTGGGTCGAGCTGGCGCCGGTCACCGACCCGGCCGCGGTCGTCGGTGAGATCGGCCGGGCGCTGGGGGTGCGCGCGGTCAGCTCGGTGGCCCAGCTCGCCGTGGCGGCCGACCGGCCGCACCTCGTGGTCCTCGACAACTGCGAGCACCTGGCCGGGCTGGCCGCCGTGCTGGCCGAGGTCCTGGCCGCCTCACCGCGGCTGCGGGTGCTCGCCACCAGCCGTGAGCGGCTCCGGCTCGCGACCGAGCGTGAGTACGCCGTACCGCCCCTGCCGATGCCGGCGGCCGACGAGGTCGACGACCCGGCCCTGCTGCGGGACAACCCGGCGGTCCGGCTCCTGCTCGAGCGGGCTCCGGGCGGGGTGCGGCTCAGCCCGGCCACCGCCCGCGCCCTGGCCGAGATCTGCATCGGCCTGGACGGGCTGCCGCTGGCCATCGAGCTGGCCGCCGCGCGGCTGCGGGTGTTCACCCCCAGCGAGCTCGCGTTCCGCCTCGAACGGCGGATGGCGGTCCTGACCACGAACGTCCTCGACGCCCCGCCCCGCCACCGCGACCTGCGGACCGCGATCGACTGGAGCTACGGCCTGCTGGCGGAGCGCGAGCAGGCCGTCTTCCGCCGCCTCTCGGTCCTGGTCGGCGCCTTCACGATCGCGGACGCGGCCGCGGTGGCCGCCGAACCGGACGTGACGGAGGCCGTCGAGTCGCTGCTGGACAAGAGCCTGCTCCGCCGGGAGGCCGACGACGGCGCCGAGGCCCGGTTCGCGCTGCTGGTCAGCCTGCGCGAGTTCGCGGCCGAGCAGCTCGCCGAGGCGGGCGAGGAGGAGGCCACCCGCGACCGCCACGCGCACTGGTTCGCTCTCCGGTCGGCCGGTTGGGAGGCGACGTTCGGGAGCGCGGCGGAGACCGCCGCCCAGGACGAGGCCCCCCGGGTCCGCGGCGACCTGCGCGCCGCCCTCGGCTGGGCCCGCGCCCACATGGACTCCGACGACGCCCTCTGGCTGGCCACGATGGTGGGTTGGGACGGCTACTTCAGCGGGCTGCTCGTCGACGCCTTGGTCGTCCAGGAGGTGCTGGACGAGTGTGACCCGGAGGCGTCCGGAGAGGCCCGCGGTGCCGCGACGGTCGCCGCCGGGGTCGTCGCCTTCGGCCGTGGGGACCCGGATCGCGCGGCGCTCCTGCTCGCCGAGGTGGATGCCGACGGCGACCCGCGCCGCGCGGCGATGGCCGGCGCGTTCCTCGGCCACGTGGCTCGGGGCCGCGGCCACTACGCCGAAGCCGCGCACCGCTACCGGGCGGCCCGGGAGGCCGCAGTGGCCGCGGGCAACGAGCGCGGCCGGGCCTGGGCCGACCACGACCTGGCCCTGCTGGCGCTGGACGAGGGACGCGACGGCGACGCCGTACCGCTGCTCAGCGAGGCCCTGCAGCTGTTCGACGAGCTGGACTACCCCTGGGGGGAGGCGGTGTGCGGCCAGCTGCTCGGCACGGTGGAGGTCCGGCGCGGCGAGCACGACGCGGCCGCTCGGCTGCTGGGCAGCTCGCTGCACCTGCACCGTGAGCTGGGCGACCGGCGCGGCATCGCCCAGTGCCTCGAGGCCCTCGCCGAGGTGGCCCTGGCCCGCGGCGCGGCCGCGACCGCCAGCCGGCTGCTGGGCGCGGCCACCCGGCAGCGCGAGGTGGTGGCCAGTCCGCCCACCGAGGGAGAGCTCCGCGTCCTGGACGAGCTCGGCCGCCGGATGGACCTGGCCCTGGGGGCCGTGGCCGCGGATCGCGAGCGACACGCCGGCCGCACCATGGGCGCCGACGCCGTCTTCGAGCTCGCCGACCGGCTCACTGCCGAGCCGGAGGTCGCGGCCGCGCAGGTCCTCACGGCCCGCCAGGCCGAGGTGGCCGACCTGATCGCCGAGGGGCTCACCAACCGGCAGATCGGCCGGCGCCTCGGCATCAGCGAGAAGACCGTCGAGCTGCACGTGAGCGCCGTGCTGGCCCGGCTCGGCCTGCCCAGCCGCGCCGCCGTCGCGGCCTGGTCGGCCGGTCGCCAGCGGATCCCCTAGCCACGACCCCTAGGGGTTTCCACGTATGTCCCGCGGACGCAACGCGGCCCGAGCGTGGTGTGGCGCCGCCCACCCCGGGCGCCGCGCATCCGAGAGGACATTCATGGACGAGAACAAGCTGAACGAGTTCCTGGGCCGCTTCGTGGGAGACCTGGGAGCGACCATCGCTGCCGGCAGTGTCGTGGTCGGCCACCGGCTGGGGCTCTACGAAGCCCTGGCCACCGCCCCCGCGACCGCGGACGACCTGGCCCGGCGTACCCAGTGCGACCCCCGGTACGTCGCCGAGTGGCTGCGCGGCCAGGCCGCAGGTGGCTACGTCACCTATGACCCCCAGGGCGAGGTCTTCTCGCTCACCGAGGAGCAGGCCTTCGTGCTCGCCAACCCGGACGGAGCGGTCTACGCCCCCGGTGCCTTCGTGCTGGCCCTGGGCTCGCTGCAGGCGGTCGACCGGATCACCGAGGCGTTCCGCACGGGTGGCGGCGTGGGCTGGCACGAGCACGACGACGAGGTGTTCGTGGGCTGCGAGCAGTTCTTCCGGCCGGGCTACCTGGCCAACCTGGTGCCCGCGTGGCTTCCCGCGCTGGACGGCGTCGAGGCCAAGCTGCGCGCCGGCGCCAAGGTCGCCGACGTCGGCTGCGGGCTCGGAGCGTCCACCATCGTGCTCGCCGAGGAGTACCCGCAGTCCCGGCTGATCGGCGTCGACTACCACGCCGAGTCGATCGAGCTGGCCCAGAAGCGGGCCGCTGACGCAGGCGTGTCCGAGCGGATCGACTTCGAGATCGCCACCGCCCAGAACTTCCCGGGCACCGGCTACGACCTGGTGGCGACCTTCGACTGCCTGCACGACATGGGCGACCCGGTGGGTGCCGCCCGACACATCCGGCAGTCCCTCGCCGAGGACGGCACCTGGCTGATCGTCGAGCCGTTCGCCGGCGACACGGTGGCCGACAACCTGAACCCGGTCGGCCGGTCCTACTACGGCTTCTCGACCTTCCTCTGCGTGCCGAACGCACTCTCCCAGGCCGGGGGCTACTCGCTCGGCGCGCAGGCGGGCGAGGCAGCCATCGGCAAGGTCGTCGCGGAGGCGGGCTTCACCCGGTTCCGGCGGGCCGCCGAGACGCCGTTCAACCTCGTCTACGAGGCCCGGCCCTGAGCGGGATGCGCGATGCGGGCACGTGCGGGACATTGGACTCCGTGCGTGCCCGCCAACCCGACCGCTGCGGCTATGCCGTGCGGTCGGGTGTCCGCCTCTACTACGAGGTGTTCGGCGACGGCCCGACCACCATCGTGCTGCTGCCGCCCTGGTCGATCGTCTACTCCCGCATCTGGAAGCTGCAGGTGCCCTACTTCGCGCGGCACGCCCGCGTCGTGGTGTACGACCCTCGCGGCAACGGGCGCTCGGACCGACCTGCCAGCCCCGCGGCGTACGACGACGCCGAGCTGGTCGCCGACGCGGTCGCGGTGCTGGACGCCGTCGGGGTGGAGGACGCCGTCGTGGTCGGCCTCTCGATGGGGGCCCGGGTGCTGCTGGCGCTGGTGGCCGAGCACCCGGAGCGGGTGAGCGGCGCCGTCTTCGTCGGGGCCCACGTGCTGCTCACGGACCGGCCCAACCCCCTCGAGGCCACCTTCGAGCAGGAGCGGGAGAGCTACGAGGACTGGGGGCGCTGGAACGCGGACTCCTGGCGTCGCGACCTCGCCGGCTTCGCGGAGTTCTTCTTCGGGCAGGCCTTCCCGGAGCCGCACTCGACCCGGCTGGTCGAGGAAGGGACGTCGTGGGCGCTCGAGACCGACGCGGAGACCCTGGTGGCGACCCGCTCGCCGCGGCGGCGCGTCCTCAGCCCGGCGGAGGCCGCGGCGTTCGCCGCGAAGCTGCGCTGCCCCGCGCTCGTGCTGCACGGCGACGCGGACCGGATCACCCCGCTCTCCGACGGGGTGGCCCTCGCCCGTGCCCTTGGCGCCCCGCTGGAGGTGGTCACCGGGGGCGGCCACTGCGTGAACGCCCGGCACCCGGTCTGGTTCAACGCCCGGGTCCGGCGGTTCGTCGACGAGGTGAGCGCCCGTGCGCGCCCGTGAGCCCGACCGGGTCGGGGAGACCGACCGCGACGGAGTGCCGATCCACTACGAGGTGTTCGGGTCCGGCCCGACCACGCTGCTGATGATGGGGACCTTCCCCGTCGTCGACGGCCACCAGTGGAAGGCCCAGGTGCCCTACCTGGCCCGCCACTTCCGGGTCGTCACGATCGACCCCCGGGGCAACGGCCGGTCCGGCCGTCCGGCCGGACCCGCGGCACACTCCGACGACGTCAACGCCGCCGACGCGCTGGCGGTCCTGGATGCCTCCGGCACCGACAGTGCCTTCCTCGTCGCGCTCTGCTCGGGGATCAAGTGGTCGCTGCTGGTGGCCGAACGGGCGCCCGGGCGGGTGCGCGGGATCGTCGCGATCGCCCCGGGGGTGCATCCGCTGGCGCCGCACCCCGACCCCATCCAGCCGGTCGACCATCCGGACTGGGTCGGGGACTGGGAGGGCTGGGTGGCCTACCACTCCGGCGTACTGCTCCCCGAGCCCCACTCGAGCAAGGCGTACGACGACCTGGTGGGCTGGTCGTTCCAGACCGACGTCGCCACGATCACGTCCCGCACCCACGCGCCCCTCCGGCCGAGCGAGGAGCAGGAGGCGGTGGACCTGGTCAGCCGGCTGGACCTGCCGATGCTCGTCATCCACGGGACCGAGGACCGGTGCCAGCCGCTGGAACGCGGTCGGCGCTTCGCCGAGCTCACCGGGGCCCGGTTCGTGGTCGTCGAGGGCGGCGGCCATCTCCCGCACGCCCGCCACCCGGTGCTGGTGAACACCGAGATCAAGGAGTTCGTCGACATGACCACCGTTGCCACCTCTGCGGCGCCTGCCACTGCCACCACCACCGCGCCCGCCGCGGTCGAGGGCGGAGCGCCCTGGCTGTTCGCCCGCGACCGCAAGCGCCGTGCCCTGTGGGTCTGCTCGCCGATCGGGCTGGGCCACGTGCTGCGCGACCTGGCCATCGCGCGGGCCCTGCGCGAGCGGGTGCCCGACCTGGAGATCGAGTGGCTGGCCCAGTCACCGGTCTCGGACGTCGTGCGTGCGCACGGCGAGATCCTGCACCCGGCCAGCGCCGAGCTCGCCTCGGAGTCGGCGCACTGGGAGAGCGAGGCCGAGAGGCACGAGCTGCACGCCTTCCACGCACTGCGCCGGATGGACGAGATCCTGTGCGCCAACTACATGCTGTTCGACGACGTGGTCCGCGAGACGTCGTACGACCTCTGGGTGGGCGACGAGGCCTGGGACGTGGACCACTTCCTGCACGAGAACCCGGAGCGGAAGACCGCGCCGTACGCGTTCATGACCGACGTCGTCGGCTTCCTGCCGGTGGACGCGGAGCACGACCCGCGCGAGGTCGAGCTCACCACGGACTACAACGCCGAGATGATCGAGCACCGGGAGCGGTTCCCGTACGTGCGTGACCGGTCGCTGTTCATCGGCGACCTCGCCGAGCTGCCCGAGGCGTCGCTCGGCCGCGGGCTGCCGACGGTGCGCGACTGGACCGAGCGGTGGTTCAGCACCGTCCCGTACGTCGTGCCGTTCGACCCGTCGGCGTACCGACGGCCCGCCGCGCTGCGGCGCGAGCTCGGCTACGGCACCGGCTACCCGCTCTACGTCGCCGCGGTGGGCGGCACGGCGGTGGGCCGCGACCTGCTGGAGCTGACCGCCGAGGCGTTCGCGCTGGTGCGGGCGGACGAGCCGGACGCGCGGCTGGTCATGGTCACCGGGCCGCGCATCGACCCCGACGAGCTGCCTGACGTCGAGGGGATGGACAAGCGCGGCTACGTCGACGGGCTGTTCGCCCACCTGGCGGCGGCGGACGCGGCGATCGTGCAGGGCGGCCTGTCGACGACCATGGAGCTCGTCGCGGCCCGGCGGCCGTTCGTCTACTTCCCGCTCGCCCACCACTGGGAGCAGCAGCACTTCGTCGCCCACCGCCTCGACCACTACGGCGCCGGCCACCGGATGGACTACCGGACCACCTCGCCCCGCGACCTCGCCGAGGCGATGCGGACCGCGCGGCAGTCCCGTCCGTCGTACCGCCCCATCCGCCGTGGCGGTGCCGACCGGGCCGCTGGCCAGCTGGCCTCGGTGCTCACCGGCGCCCGGTAGTCCCGCACGTCTGTGTAGGTCCGTCACCGGAACCACATACACGAACGTGCGGGACTATCCCGGCGTTCGGGCGTGCCAGGCCTCCAGCAGCTCCTTCTCGCGGTCGAGGTCGATGCCGCTGACAACCGCGTCGGGGGTGGCCTCGAGCCAGGCCAGGGTGTCGCGGGTGGTCTCGGCCAGGGGACGGATGGTGAGGCCGGCGTCGAGCGAGGGCTGTACGTCGTGGGCCGGCAGGCCGTCGTACTCCGGGCGCGGCAGCCAGAGGGGGATGGATCCCGGCCCCATCCAGGGCTCGACCTCCTGCTCCTGGAGGAAGGCCTGGTCCACCCAGGTGAAGCTGGTGTCGGCGTCGATGCCCGTTCGAGGCTCGCTGCGCTCGCACCTCAGTGCAAGCTTCGGCGCACTCGGCCAGCAGCCTGGACAACGGCATCGACGGGCCGACGCCGTCGTACACGCCGGTCGTCCGCTGCTCGCACGCGGTGACCGCCCAGGCCGCGAGGTCTCGGACGTCGGCCACCTGCATGAGGTCGGCCGGGTCGCCGGGAGCGAGCACCTCGCCGCCAGCGGCCAGCCGTCTCGGCCAGTAGGTGAACCGGCCGCTCGGGTCTCCGGGGCCGACGATCAGCCCGGGCCGGATCACCATCGCCGAGGTGGCGCCGTCGAGCACGATCCGCTCGCAGGCCACCTTCATCCGGCCGTAGGCCTGCGGGTCCTCCTTGACGTCACCGTCCTCCTCCATGGCCTCGACCAGGGGCAGGGTGGCCGGCGTGCCACCGGGCGTCGCGTCGTCGGCGTACACGTTGACCGTCGAGACGAAGACCCAGTGCGCCGACGGGTACGCCGCCACCCCGCTCCGCACCCAGGACGGCAGCCGCCCCACGTCGACCACGGCGTCGAAGTCACCGAGGCCCGGGGGCAGGGGCTCCCCGCGGTCCACGGTCACCAGCCGCGCACCCTCGGGCACCGACCCGGAGGTCCCACGCGCCGCGCACGTCACCTCGTGGCCGCGCGCCACCGCGTCGGCCGCCACCGCCTTCGACAGGAAGACCGTCCCACCCAGCACCAGCAGTCGCATGCGCCCACCCCACAGCGCACCGGCCTCCCGCACAACCTTTCGGCGTCCCGATCAGCGCAGAGCAGAACGCCGGCCCGGCGTCAGGAGCGCTTGGGCGTGGTCGGGCTGAGCAGCCAGGCCTCGAAGAAGGACCGGTCGACGTGGGTCCTCGCGACGAGCCAGTCGAGGTACTGGTCGAAGGTCGCGTTGGTCTCGGGCGCCCGGGCAGGCCAGTCCCGGACCAGCTTCCAGAACGCGTCGTCGCCGATCCGCTTGCGCAGCTCGTGCCACATCAGCGCCGGGCCGTAGTAGATGTTCCCCTGGCCGAACTGCTGCGGGTCGTACGCCGCGGGTGGGCCAGCCTGTGCGCGGGCGGGGGCCTCGAGCTTGGCGTAGTCCTTCATCACCGCATCCACGGTGCGACCGTCCGCCTGCGCCTGCCAGCAGCCCTGGAGGTACATCGCCATGCCCTCGTTCATCCACACGTCGCGCCAGTCCTGCGGAGTCACCTCGTCGCCGTACCACTGGTGCGCCATCTCGTGCACCAGCACCGCGGTGGAGGTGGTGTAGTCGGTCGCGCCCAGCGTGATCATGGTCTGGGTCTCCATGCCGCTGCGCGAGTCGACGAGCAGGAAGCCGAGGCTGTCGAACGGGTAGGGGCCGAGCAGGTTCTCGAGCCAGTCCAGCCCGGCCGCCGCGGCCTCGAGGCCGCGGGCCAGGCCCGGTCTGTCGCTCGGCACCCAGTAGGAGATCTCGACACCGCTCTGGGAGGTGTTCGTGGTGCGGGTGTAGTCGCCGGTCGCGACGGTCACGACGTACGACGAGGCCGGCTTGGAGAGGTGCCACGCCGTCGTGGTCAGCCCGTCGTGGTCGGTCTGGTCGGTCATCACGCCGTTGGCGATGCCGACCCAGGGCGAGGGCACCGTGACGGTGATGTCGTAGAACGCCTTGTCCGAGGGCTGGTCGTTGACCGGGTACCACGTGAACGCGCCGAACGGCTCCTGCATCGTCCACGTCTCGCCGTCGGGCGTGATCGTCCAGCCGCTGGTGGTGAAGTCGCTGCGGTTGGTGGGCGCCGGTGTCGGCTGGGGCGTGCCGGAGTAGCGGATGTCGAGCACGTAGCGCTGGTCCTTCTTCACCGGCGCGTCCACGACGAGGTTCTTGCCGTCGTGGTCGAAGTCCACGTCGTCGCCGTCCAGCGTCACCGCGCCGACCTGGAGCGGCTCGCCGAGATCGAGCTGGAGGTGGTCGGCGGTCTCGGTGGAGCGCAGCTCGATGGTCGCGTCGCCGTCCAGCGTGCGGGTGTCCGGCGACCAGGCCAGGTCGAGGTCGTAGTGGAGCGCGTCGACGCTCGGGTCGCCCTCGTCGGGGTAGACCGAGTCCTCGACCGGATCGCTGAGCGCCGGGTCGAGGGCCGGGTCGTCGGGGTCCGGCGGGGCGTCGGTCTCGGCGGGCAGAGAGGCGGAGCCGGCCGGGGTCGGGGTCGGGGTCGCGCTCGTGGTCGGCTTGGCCGCGGTCGCGTCATCCTGGTGACATGCCGACAGCAGCCCGCAGCCGAACGAGGCGGTGAGCAGGAGCGCCCCGAGCCTGGTGGACCGCTTCACTGACTCTCCGCCAGCATCGGCCGCACCAGCTTGCGGCCGTGGTGGATCTGCGCCTTGATCGTCCCGAGCGGTGCGCCGACGATGCGCGCGATCTCGTCGTACGGCAGCCCGTAGACGTCCCTGAGCAGCAGCGGCTCCACGAACTGCGGGTGGTCGCGCTCCAGCACCTCCATCGCCTCGAGCAGGTCCAGCCGGGTGCCCGCGATGACGCTGGTGGTGCGCGGGTCGGGGCGCTGCATCGCCTGCGACTCGTTGGGGTCGGAGGCGATGGCCTGGTTCTTCATCCGGCGGTACGTCGAACGGGCCGAGTTCACCGCGACCACGTGCAGCCACGTGGTGAACCGGCCGCGCTGGTTCCAGGTGCCGATCTTCTGGGCGACCTTGATCAGCGCGTCCTGGCAGGCGTCCTCGGCGTCAGGGGTGTAGGGCAGGACGCCCCGGCAGACGTTCAGCGTGCGCGGGCGGACTGCGGCGAGCAGCAGCTCCATGGCGTCCCGGTCGCCGTCCTGGGCTCGTCGGGCCAGGTCGTCGATCTCGTCCGGTGTTGCTGCCTCGGTCATGTCGTCCACCCTCCCCAGCGATGGCGAATGTAATGCCTACCCGGTCGTCACCGGCCCGATCGCAACCGAACCGAGACCTGCCAGCACGCCTTGGGCGCGCCCTGCCGGGCCACGCCACAACGGCCCGACCGGGCCATGGACGCTGCCGGCACGGCACCGGAACTGTGGGCCGGGTGCGCGTCGCGATCATCGGGGCCGGACCCACCGGCCTGTACCTCGGTGGCGCCCTGCAACGCCGCGGCCACGCCGTGACCGTCGTCGACCGCGACGGTGGTCCGGAGCGGGACGGCAGCTGGCCGCGCAAGGGCGTGATGCAGTTCCACCACGCGCATGCGTTCCGGGCGCCGGTGGCCGGAGCCCTGGAACGCGAGCTGCCCGAGGCGTGGACGCGCTGGCTCGAGCTCGGCGCCGAGCCGGTGTTCGCGCCCGGCACCACAGAGGTCGCCGGCATCCGCTCGCAGCGCTCGACCTTCGAGCGCGCGCTGCACGACGTGGTGGCCGCCGAGCCCGGTCTGGTGCTGCGCCGCGGCCACGTGGGCGCTGTGCGGCACGTCGACGGCGTCGCCATCGGCCTCGACGTCGACGGCGAGCCCGTGGCGGCCGAGCTCGTCGTCGACGCGTCCGGCCGGTCGAGCCCGGTCACCAGGGAGCTCGGCGAGCGGGACGGCTTCGGGGGCGACTGCGGCATCGCCTACGTCGACCGGCTCTACCGGCTGCGACCCGGCGCCGAGCCCGGGCCGCTCAACGGCCCGATCGCCTGGCAGGGCGACTTCGACGGCTACCAGGTGCTGGTCTTCCCGCACGAGGCCGGCATCTTCTCGACGGTGATCATGCGGCAGAGCCACGACGCCGAGCTCAAGGCGCTCCGCCACGACGAGGCGTACGACGCGGCCTGCGCGGCCATCACCGGGCTCGCCGCCTGGACCGACCCGGAGCGGGCCGAGCCGGTCGCGTCGGTGTTCCCCGGCGGCAGCCTGCTCAACCACTACCGCGGTCAGCGCCGTCGGGACGGACGGCCGCTGCTGAGCGGCCTGGTCGCCGTGGGCGACGCGGTCGCCACGACGACCCCGAACTTCGGCCGCGGCGTCACCATGGCCCTGATGCAGGCCGAGCGGCTGCTGGCCGGGGTCGACGAGCACGGCGGCGACCTCGACGCGCTGCGCGACTCGTTCGACGAGTGGTGCGCGGAGGCGATCGCCCCGTGGGTGCGCGACCACATCGCCACGGACTCGACCCGGCTGGCCCGGTGGGGCGGCGCAGAGGTCGACCTGGAGCAGCCCCTTCCCTCCGACCTCGTGCTCGCCGCCGCGTCGCAGGACCCCGGGATCGCGCGCGCCATGCAGCCCTACCTGGCCATGCAGGCCGGACCTGCGTCGCTGGACGCCCTGCAGGGCGCGGCGCGCCGGGTGTTCGAGACCGGCTGGCGGCCGGCGTACGGCGACGGACCGACCCGCGACGAGCTGGCCCGGATCGTTTCGTCCTTCACCTGAGGGGCCAAGATGTGGGGCGTGCCCATGCCCGCCCGTCTCGGCCGGTACGCCGTGCGTCGCCGCATCGGCTCCGGAGGCTTCGCCACGGTGTGGCTGGCCTACGACGAGCAGCTGGACTCCCCGGTGGCCGTCAAGGTGCTGGCCGACAACTGGAGCGAGGACCACCAGATCCGGCAGCGGTTCGTCGAGGAGGGCCGCTACCTGCGCAAGGTCGAGTCACCGAACGTGGTCAGCGTCTACGACGCCGGCGAGCTCGACGACGGCCGTCCCTACCTCGTCATGTCGTACGCCGACCAGGGGACGCTGGCCGACCGGCTGGAAGGAGTCGAGGCTGGCACTGAGGTGCGAGCGGAGCGAGCCTCGAAGGGGCTCACGGTGGCCCAGGCGATGGAGGTGGTCCGCCAGGTGGGGGCAGGCCTGCAGGCGCTGCACGACCGCGACATCCTGCATCGCGACATCAAGCCGGCCAACGTCCTCTTCCGCAGCGTGGAGGGCCCCACCGGGCAGACCGTCCGCGCCATGGTCGGCGACCTGGGCCTGGGCAAGGCGCTCGACATGTCCTCGCGGCTCACGATGATCGCCGGCACGCCGACCTTCATCGCCCCGGAGCAGGCCTCGGCCCAGGCACCGGACGCGCGCGCGGACCAGTACTCCCTCGCCGCGCTCGCCTTCCTGCTGCTCACCGGCCGGGCGCCGTTCACGCACCTCTCGCTCTCCGACGCGATGAACCCGGGAGACCTGCCGCCGGTCTCGACGCCGGAGCGGCCGTTCGCACCCGCCGTCGAGCAGGTGCTGCACCGCGGGCTGGCCCGCAGCCGCGACGACCGCTACCCGACGGTCACCGGGTTCGTCGACGCGCTGGACGCCGCCGTCGGCCCGGTCGCCTCCGGCCCGAGCACCCAGCCGTGGCTGGAGCGCGACCCGGAGCTGACCCAGCCCGGCCCTCGGCCCACGGTGCAGCCCGAGCGCGGCGCGCTGCCCGAGCCGGCACTGCCCCGCCGCCGCGGCCGCCGGCTCGCGGTCTACGCCGTCGTCGGGCTCCTCGCGCTGGCCGTCGGCGGGGGAGCGGGGTACGCCGCGCAACGGCAGCTGGCCCCGACCGAGCGCACCGTCGAGGACGCCCAGGGCACGCTGTCGGTGACCGTCCCGGCGGACTGGGACCGCGCCGATGCGCTCGACGGCTGGCGCCCGCCGAACGCCCACGGCACCTTCCCTGCACTCTCGGTGGGCACCAGCAAGGACTGGGCCGGGAAGGGCGTCGCCGGCCAGGGCGTCTTCGTCGGGCTGCTGCCGAGCGGCACCGACCTGCCGGACCAGCTGCCCCAGCACCCCGAGTGCAGGAGCGCGGGCCGCGCCATCCAGGACAGTCAGAACGGAGACCCGTCGGCCACGGTCGTCTACTCCGGCTGCCCGGGCGGAGGCGTGACCGTCGAGAGGGTTGTCCAGGTCGCCGTCAACACGCTGCTCTGGGTCCAGGTCCGCAGCGACGAGCGCGCCGTCGCCAACCAGGTCCTGGACGACGTCCACACGCACGGCATATAGGCGGCTGGGACCCTACGGCTGGGCGGGCACGTTGGGTGGCCGCGCCTCGAGCGGCCGCATCGAGTCGATGGTCCGGTTGAGCAGGTCCCGCAGCCCCTCCTCGTCCACGCTCCGGCCGGTCACCGACACGGATGCCCAGGCGTGGCTGCCGTCGAAGGAGACCCACTTCTCCATGGTCACGCGGAGATAGCCGCCGGAGGTGTACGTCGCCTCGAAGGTGTCGTCCGTCTCGGCGGTGACGTTGAAGTCCTGCACCGCTCCGCCGTTGGACTCGGACTCCTCCAGCGCCGCGATCCGGGTGCCCTTGGCGACGGAGATCGAGACGTTCGAGCCGCGCACGATGTTGACGCGCAGGAGATAGGTGAAGAACGGGTTGCCCGGCTTGACGAAGTTCCACATGTTCGTCTCGGAGACCTGGTTCTGCACCCAGCCGACCGGGACGTTGACGGTGACGCCCAGCCCTCGACGGCTGACCCGCAGGTCCTTGGGCGCGCTGGGCAGGTCGGGCTCGAGCGGAGCGGTGTCCGGGTCGGGCAGGTAGGTCTGCGCCGGAGGCGTCGGTACGTCGGGCGAGACGGCCGGCACCGGCGTGAGTGTGTCGCTGCTCGCCGGCTCCGGTTGGGCGCGGTCCGCGACGGCGTACCCGCCCACGACGCCCACGGCGAGCAGCACGACGGCCACCCCGAGCGCGCGCCACCACATGCGCTCGACCCTAGCCAGTCCGGTCTCCTCGATGAATCGAGAAACCTCGCCGGGTCTGTCGTATCCGTACGCCCCCGTTCGTGGAGATGTCAGAAGGACCTCCACCCACTGAGGAGAACGAGATGTCCACGACCGCCCCCTCCCCGCAGCTCTCCGAGGCGAGCGCGACCTCGAGGAGCCGCTGGCTGGCCCTCTACGTGCTCTGCCTGGGCGACCTGATGATCGTCCTGGACCAGAGCATCGTGAACGTCGCGCTGCCCTCGATCCGCACCGACCTCGGCTTCTCCCAGGCCTCGCTGGCCTGGGTGGTCAACGCCTACCTGCTCACCTTCGGCGGCTTCCTGCTGCTGTCCGGCCGGCTCGGGGACCTGCTCGGCAACAAGCGGGTCTTCCTCGGCGGCGTGGTCTCCTTCACGATCGCCTCCGCCGTGTGCGGCCTGGCCCCCAGCGCGTCGTTCCTCGTGGTCGGCCGCGCCGTCCAGGGGCTCGCCGGCGCGAGCGTGTCCGCGGTGGCGCTGGCCCTGATCATGGGGCTGTTCAGCGAGCCCGGTGACCGCGCGAAGGCGATGGGTGTCTTCGGGTTCGTGATGTCCGGCGGCGGTGCCGTCGGTGTCCTGGCCGGCGGCGTGCTGACCGGCCTGCTGTCGTGGCACTGGATCTTCCTCGTGAACGTCCCCGTCGGTGTCGTCGTTCTCGTGGCCGCCCGCGCGGTGCTGCCGACCGACGACGTGGTTCCGGGCTCGACCAAGCTCGACGTTCCGGGCGCCGTACTGGTCACCTCCGCGCTGATGATCGCGGTGTACGCCGTGGTCGGCGGCAACGAGGCGGGCTGGACCTCGACCCGCACCCTGACCCTGCTGGCGTCGGCGGCCGTCCTCTTCGTCGCCTTCATCGTCCGCGAGACCAAGGCCGCCGCGCCCCTCGTCCCGCTGCGGCTGTTCAAGCTCCGCAACGTGTCCGTCTCGCAGGTGGTCGGCGTGCTGTGGGCCGCGGCGATGTTCGCCTGGTTCTTCCTGGCCGCGCTCTACCTGCAGCAGGTGCTCGGCTACTCCGCCCTCGAGGTCGGCCTGGCGTTCGTCCCGACCAGCCTGGTGATGATGATCTGCTCGCTGAAGGTCTCCGACCGCCTGGTGATGAAGTTCGGGATCCGTGCGCCGCTGACCGTCGGTCTGGCGCTGGCGGCGGCGTCGCTGGGCCTGTTCGCCCTGGCCCCGGTCGACGGGAGCTTCGTGACCGACGTGCTGCCCTCGATGGTGCTGCTGGGCATCGGTGCCGGCATCGCCTTCAACCCGGTGCTGCTGGCCGCGATGGGCGACGTCGAGCCGCACGAGGCCGGCCTGGCCTCCGGTGTCGTGAACACCTCGTTCATGATGGGCGGCGCGCTCGGGCTGGCCGTGCTGGTGGCCGTCTCCGACTCCCGGACCGCCACGCTGGCGGCCTCCGGCTCCTCCCCGGTCGAGGCCCTGCACGGTGGCCTGCAGGTCGCCTTCGCGGTCGGTGCCGTGGCGGCCGGGCTGGCCGCCGTGATCGGTGGCGTCTTCCTCCGGCCGCAGCCGATGGCGGCGCCCGAGGCTGTCGTCGAGGGAGAGCACGAGCGTGACTGCGAGGTGCCCTGCGCCGCCTGAGCTCGCTTGTAACCAACCGTTACGACATCTCCCATGCGGTTGTGACCGCAGCCCGGATGCCGTAACGGTTGGTTACATGTCCCGACCGACCGGCGCCGAGCGGGCGGCGGCCCTCCCCGGCGATGAGCTCGTCGACCCGGCCGACGTGGTCATGGACCGGGCCTTCTCGCTGCCGGCGCCACCGGACACTGTCTGGCCGTGGCTGGTCCAGCTCGGCAAGCGGCGGGCGGGCTGGTACCTCCCGCGCTGGGTCGAGCGGTTCGTCCCGCCGTCGAGGAGAGGGCTGCGTCGCCTCGAGCCGGCGTACCTCGAGCTGGCGGTCGGAGACGTCGTCCCCGACTGGGGCGGGAAGGACGCGACGTTCACCGTGGCTCGCCTCGAGCCCGGACAGCACCTGCTGTACACCTCGACCCGCGGTCACACCCAGCTCACCTGGTGCCTGCACCTGGCGCCCGAGGGGAGCGGCACCCGGATGCACCTGCGACTGAGACTGGCGCCGGTCAGGCACCGGACCGTGGCGAAGCACGGCGGGGGCCTCGTGGACCGGCTCACCGTCGCCGGCCTCGCGGCCGGGCTGCGCGAGCGGGTCTGACGCGGCGTCAGCCGGCCAGCCGCACCGTCGGGCCCACGTGGGCGAGCAGGGCGTCGAGCCCAGAGCCGTCCAGCGGCCGCCCGGCGATGGTGAGGACCAGCCGGGCCTCGCCCGCCGAGTCGGTCCCGAACGTGATCCAGCGCACCTTCACCGTGCGGGGCTCGCTCATCGACGAGCGGTAGCGGTAGCTGAGGGTCGACCAGACCTGGTTGAGGTTGCCCATGACCTTGGTGTGCTGTCCGATGACCTCCAGGCCGGCCGTGCCGGCCAGGTCGGTGACCTGGGCCGCCATCAGCTCGGCGGGGGTGCCGGCCCGGGTCACCGTGCGCAGGCTGAGCAGGTCGTTCCCGCTGCGGCTGTGGAAGCGGCCCTCGCCCTGCGGGGTCCGGACGAACGACCAGCCTCGCGGTGCGGAGATGCCCAGCGTGCCGTCCTCGGAGTCGGCGCCGATGTTCCACTTCGTCGTCGTGTAGTGCAGGTGGGTCGACAGGGCCGGGGCGACGTAGCCTCCGCCGCAACCCTCCGCCACAGGCGGGTTGGGGTCAGCGTGAGCCACGCCGGCGGAGGCGAGCGAGATGGCCAGCGTGGCCACGGCGACGGCTGCGATGCGGTTCATGGCGACCCTCCGGATCGAGGAGAAGTGGTGAGTACCGGTGGGACGCCTGCGGATGTCGTTCGGTTGTCGGATCGCTACCGTGTCGCGGTGACCAGCCTGATGATCCGGCGTACGCGCCTGGTCCCGATCGGACCGGCCGCGGCGCCGCCGCAGCACCTCGTCGACGTACTCGTCGAGGACGGCCTGGTCACCACGATCGCCTCCCACCTCGACCCCCGACCGGGCGTCGAGGAGTACGACGCCGACGGCCGCTGGTGCGCGCCCGGCCTCTGGGACCAGCACGTGCACTTCACCCAGTGGACGCTCGCCTCCCAGCGGCTCGACCTGGCGCCGGCCCACTCGCCCGAGGAGGTCCTGGCCCTCGTGGTCGGCCGGCTGACCGCGCTGCCGGGCGTACCCGTCGTCGGCTGGGGTCACCGGCCCGGCGGCTGGGACCGTGACGTCACGGTGTCGGAGCTCGACGCGGTCAGCGGCGACACCCCGGTGGTGCTGATCGCGGGCGACGGCCACCACGCCTGGCTCAACACCACCGCGCTGTTGCACCTGGCCATGCCGGTGCGCGACTCGGTGGTGCGCGAGAACGAGTGGTTCTCGGTCTACCCACGGCTGGTCACGCTGGTCGGCAACGACGGCACCTCGCCCGAGGCGTTCCGGCGCACGCTCGACGCCGCGGCGGCCCGCGGGGTGGTGGGGATGGTGGACTTCGAGTTCGGCGCGGACCGGCTGCACTGGACCGAGCGGTGGGCGCGGGGCTGCGACGTGCTGCGGGTCCGCTGGGCGACGTACGCCGACACGCTCGACGACGTGCTCGCCGCCGGCCTGCGCACCGGCGACCCCCTGCCCGGCTGCGACGAGCGCATCACCATGGGCCCGCTCAAGATCATCAGCGACGGCTCGCTCAACACCCGCACCGCCTGGTGCTGCGAGCCGTACGCCGACGCGCACCGGCTGGAGCACCCTGCGGGTCAGCCGAACCTCTCCGGCGGCGAGCTGCGCGACCTGCTCGGGCGCGCCCACCGCGGCGGCCTCGAGGTGGCCACCCACGCCATCGGGGACGCGGCCGTGGCCGAGGCGCTGGCGGCGTACGCCGACACCGGTGCGCACGGCTCGATCGAGCACGCGCAGATGGTCGGCAGGGACGACGTACGCCGGATGGCCGAGCTCGGCGTCCGGGCCAGCGTGCAACCGGCCCATCTCCTCGACGACCGCGACATCACCGAGCTGGCCTGGTCGGGCCGGGCCGAGCGCTGCTTCGCGTTCCGGTGGATGCTGCGACGAGGGCGTCGAGCTCGCCCTCGGTTCCGACGCACCGGTCTCGCCGCTCGACCCGTGGCTGGCCATCGCGGCCGCCGTGCACCGCAGCGCCGACGAACGGGACCCGTGGCACGGCGAGCAGGCGCTGACTCCGGCCGAGGCGCTGGCCGCCTCGGTCGACGGCCAGCCCACGGTCGGCGTCGGCTCACCGGGCGACCTGGTCCTCCTCGACGCCGACCCGCTCGCCGACCACGCCGACTCGGCCGAGACCGGCGCAGCCCTGCGCGCCATGTCGGTCGCCCTGACCGCCGTGGGCGGCCGGGTCGTGCACTCGAGGCTCTAGCCGGGTCAGCCCGGTACGGCGGCCAGCACGAGGTCGGCGATCGCCCGCTCGCCGCTCGCGAACGGGTGGTACGCCGCCGCTGCGTCGGTCGCCGGGGTGCCGTTGAGCCAGGCGTCGCCGCCGGTGCAGATCTCATGGCCGGCGCTGGCCGCGTGCACGTCGACGAAGGTCACGCCGGCGTCCGCGGCCGCCTGGCGCATCACGTCGTCCAGGTGGTCGAACTGGTCCCTGACGTACGCGTAGTCGCCGGCCGCCAGCGGCAGCTCCGGGCAGGTTCCGCTGGCCGGCACCAGCTGCGGGTAGCCGACCAGCAGCACCTCGGCCTGCGGTGCCCGGTCCTGCACCTCGCCCAGCAGGTCGCGCAGGCGGTCGCCCACCCGGTCGGCCACGCTGGTGAGGTCGGCGCCCTGGGCCCGCGTCAGCCGGTTGCGGTCGCGGCACGGTGCACCGCCGGGGTCGCTGGTCGCGAGGGCGGAGCAGCCCACGATGGCTCCGACCAGGAAGGCGCCGTCGTTGAAACCGAGCCCGACGGTCACCAGGTCGGTGTCCCTGGACAGCGAGTCGAGCTGGGGTGGCCACCGCACACCTCGGTTGGTGACCTGCGGCTCGGTCCCGTTGGAGGTCTGCGCACCGGCGCAGCTGGCGTCGTGGAGCCGAGCGCCGAGCTCCTCGGCCACCAGCCGCGGATAGCTCCCGCTGACCTGGCCGCAGGCGGCGCCGGGTCCCGCGACGGCAGGACCGCTGCCGGCCCCGGCGGCGTAGGAGTCGCCGATCGCGACGTACGAGCCGTACCCGTCGTCGCCTCCCTGGTCACTGCCGCCGGCACAGCCGCTGCCCGCCAGGACGAGCACCAGCAGCAACCACCTCACCCGCCGACGCTAACCGCACGGTTCGGGTTACCGGACGTCGTGTCCGAGAGCTCAACGAGCCACCCCCAGGACTCGTCGCTGCTGACGGTCGTGGTCGCGCTGGCCGCGAACGGCCTGTTGGCGGTGGCCAAGACGGCTGCGGCCGTGCTGACGGGGTCGGCGTCGATGGTGGCCGAGGCTGCGCACTCGTGGTCCGACACGGGCAACGAGGTGTTCCTGGTCATCGCGGAGCGGACCGGCCAGCGGCCGCGCGACGAGGCCCACCCACGGGGCTACGGCCGGTCGACCTACATCTGGTCGCTGGTGGCCGCCTTCGGGCTGTTCTCGGCCGGGGCCGTGGTCTCGATCTGGCACGGGGTCACCGAGCTGTTCGCCGAGCCGGGCCGCGCGGCGTACACCGCCAACTACATCGTCCTGGGGCTCGCCTTCCTGTTGGAGGGCATCTCGTTCGTCCAGGCATCGCGCCAGGTGCGCGGCAAGGCGATGCGCTGGGGGCTGCACCCCTTGCGGTTCGTCGCGCGCACGTCGGACCCCACGCTGCGGGCCGTGTTCTTCGAGGACTCCGCCGCGCTGCTGGGCCTGGTGCTCGCCGGCGCCGGCATCGGCCTGCACCAGCTCACCGGCCACCACCAGTACGACGCCCTCGGGTCGATCGCGGTGGGGCTGCTGCTGGCCGGGGTGGCGATCTTCCTGATGCGGCGCAACATGGACTACCTGCTGGGGGAGGGCGACAACGCCGAGATCCGCCGGTTGGTCCTGACCCGCGTGCTCGCGCACCCGGACATCGAGCGGGTCACCTACCTGCACCTGGAGTACGTCGGCCCGGCCCGGCTGTTCGTGGTGGCCGCCGTCGACCTCACCGGCGACGACCGCGAGCCGGACCTCGCCGTACGGCTGCGCAAGGTCGAGTCCGACGTCGAGGAGAACGAGAACATCGAGGACGCCGTCCTCACCCTCTCGCTGCCGGAGGACCCTTCGCTGACGGTCTGATCGCCGCGATAGTCCCGCACGTCTGTGTATGTCGGTCACCCCGTCGACATACACAAACGTGCCGGACTATCCCGGAACTCTTGACACGTAATTAGTAAGTGAGGTTTCCTAACAAATGTGACGAGCACCCCGACACCGGTCCGGCGGGCGCTGCGCCCCTCGGGGCGGCTGCTCCCGGAGGACACTCGTCGCCACCACCGGGCGCTGCTGCTGCAGCTGCTGTTCAGGTACGGCCCGGCCAGCCGGGCCGATCTCGCCCGCTCCAGCGGGCTGACCCGGGTGACGGTCTCCGACGTGGTCGGCAACCTGGTCGCCGAGGGGCTGCTGGCCGAGTCCGCGAGCCCGGTGCAGGGGCGGGTGGGCAAGCCCCCGGTGCTCGTGCAGCTGGCCGAGGAGGCCCGCCAGATCGTGGCGGTCGACCTCTCCGCCGACGGCGTCGTGTCCGGTGCCCTGCTCAACCTGTCCGGTGACGTCCAGGAGCGGCGCAGCCACCCGCTCGGGGGCCGCCGCGGCCAGGACGCCGTCGACCTGGTCCACCAGCTGGTCGGCGAGCTCCTCGGCGCTGACGACCCGGCCGGTGCTCGGGGTCGGCGTCGGCACCCCGGGTGTCGTGGACGCCGCAGGTGTCGTCGTCGACGCACCCAACCTGGGGTGGCACGGCACGCCGCTGGCCGAGGGGCTGCGCGCGGAGTTCGACGTACCCGTCTTCGTCGCGAACGACGCCAACACGGCGGTCCTGGGCGAGCACACGTTCGGCGACGCCGGCGACGGCGGGCTGATGCTGGTGCGGGTCGGCACCGGTGTCGGCGCCGGCCTGGTGCTCGAGGGCGCCATGCTGCACGGCCACCGCTCGGCGGCCGGCGAGGTCGGCCACGTGGTCATCGACCCCGACGGTGCGCAGTGCGCGTGTGGCCGGCGGGGCTGCCTCGAGACCGTGCTGGCCGCCCCGCGGCTGCGGGAGCGGCTGGCCGCCGACGGCCCGGAGGCGCTGGCCGAGGTCGGCACCCAGGTCGGGGTGGCCCTGGCCCCCGTCGTCGGGACCCTGAACCTGCACGAGCTGGTCCTCAGCGGCCCGCTCGAGCTGCTCGACGGACCGCTGCTGGCGGCCGTCGACCGCACCATCCGCGAGCGCGCGATGCCGGTCTCCGGCGAGGAGCTCGTGGTCCGCACGTCCGCCCTGGGCGAGGACGTGGTGCTCGTGGGCGCCGCCGTCCTCGTCCTGGCCGGTCAGCTGGGGGTGTCGTGAGCACGACCAGACCCGCCGGCATCGCCCAGTAATCAGCACTTCATCGAGAGGAACACCAGGGTGCGCACACTCAAGAGGAACTTTGCGCTCGCCACGGCCGGCATGCTGGCCCTCGGGCTCGGCCTGTCCGCCTGTGGCGATGACGACAAGGCCGACGCCTCCACCAGCGGCGGCGGCCCCAAGACGGCCGACATCCGGGTCTGGCTCAACGGCACGGACACCCCGCAGGAAGCCCGCGACTGGCTGAAGACGACCTTCGAGGACCAGCACCCCGGCTCCACGCTGACCATCGAGCAGCAGGAGTGGGAGGGGCTGGTCGAGAAGCTGACCACGTCGCTGTCGAGCGACTCCGAGACCCCGGACGTCGTCGAGGTGGGCAACACCCAGGCGCCGACGTTCACCGCCGCCGGCGCGTTCAGCGACGTCAGCTCCAACGTCGAGGACTGGGGCGGGGACGACCTGCTGCAGGGCTTCGTCGAGGGGGCGCACGGTGGACGGGAAGACGTACGCCGTGCCGTACTACGCCGGCTCGAAGTACATCTTCTACCGCAAGGACCTCATGCAGAAGGCGGGCATCTCGGTCCCGACGACGATGGACGAGTTCGTCCAGGCCGCCATCGACCTGAAGAAGGCGAACCCGGACCCGGCCAACTTCTCCGGCTTCTGGTTCCCCGGCCAGGACTGGCGCAACGGGGTGGCCTTCCTCTGGGACGCCGGTGGTGACCTCGCGGTCCAGGACGGCGACAGCTGGCAGGGGGCCCTCGAGACGCCCGAGTCGGTCCAGGGGCTCGAGACCGTGCAGACCCTGATGGAGCAGGCCTCCGGGGCCGCCAAGGACGGCAACGAGGAGAACCCGCAGACGCCGTTCTGCGCCGGCGAGGTCGGCATGATGTCGGCTCCCGGCTGGGTGAAGGGGCTCATCGAGGACCCCGACTCCGGCTGCCCCGACATGGTCGCCAACCTGGGCGTCTTCGCCCTCCCGGGCTCCGACGGCCAGCCGGCCCCCGTGCTGCTCGGTGGCTCCGACATCGCCATCTCGGCGAAGTCCAAGAACCAGGACCTGGCCCAGGACGTCGTCGGGCTGATGCTCAGCGACGACTACCAGAAGCTGATGGCCGCCGCCGGGCTCACCCCGGCCAAGTCCTCGCTCGCCAGTGAGCTCGGCAGCGACGAGTTCGCCCAGGCGACCATCGCCGCGGCGTCCAACGCCAAGCTCACCCCGGCCGCGCCGGGCTGGGCCGAGGTCGAGGGCTCCCGGGTGCTCGAGGACCTGTTCGTCGACATCGCCAAGGGCGGCGACGTCGCCGAGCTGGCCAAGGCCGCCGACGAGAAGATCACCGAACAGCTCAGCACGAGCTGACCCGGCTCCGTCACCGCACAGCTCGGCCGGGGCGGCGTCCCGGAAGATCCGACGCCGCCCCGGCCGCTCCATGCCCGACGATGGGCACCGACGATGAGCAGACGATGGGCAGCAAGCACCTCGGAGAGGAGGAGGGGGTGACCACGACGACCAGCGCTTCGACCGCCGCGCCCGCGTCCGCCGAGCGGCCGCGAGAGCGGCCCCGCCGGCCCCGCGGCGCCGGGGGCCTGCCGTACGGCCTGGTCCTTCCGACCGCGTTCCTGCTCCTGCTCTCGCTCGGCTATCCGCTGGTCCGTCAGGTGTTCCTCTCCTTCCACGAGTACGGCCTGGCCCAGCAGTTCGGCCGGCCCGCCGACTTCGTCGGCCTCGACAACTACCGGGCCCTGGCCACCGACACCTACCTGTGGAAGGTCCTGTTCCGCACGGTCGTGTTCTGCCTGGTGAACGCGGTCGTGACGATCGTCCTCGGCATGGCGGTGGCGCTGCTGATGCGGCTGATGGCCGGCCCGGTCCGGCTCCTCGTCCAGGCCGGGCTGCTGCTGGCCTGGGCGATGCCGGTGGTCGCCTCGCTCACGGTGTGGCAGTGGCTCTTCGACACCCAGTACGGCGTCATCAACTGGACGCTCACTCGCCTCGGCGCCGACTACGAGGGCCACGCCTGGCTGCTGGAGCCGATGTCGTTCTTCTTCGTCGCCACCGTCATCGTGGTGTGGATGAGCGTGCCGTTCGTGGCCTTCACCGGGTACGCCGCGCTCACCCAGGTCAGCGAGGACCTCACCGAGGCGGCCGAGCTCGACGGCGCCGGCGCGTGGCAGCGGCTGCGCCACGTCGTACTCCCGGCGATCCGCCCGGTGCTGCTGATCATCGGGCTGCTCCAGATCATCTGGGACCTGCGGGTCTTCACCCAGATCTACGTGCTCCAGAAGGCCGGCGGCGTCACCCGCGACACCAACCTGCTCGGCACCTACATCTACCGGCTCGGCATCGGCGGCGGGGAGTTCGGTACGGCGGCCGCGGTCGCGATGTTCATGCTCGCGCTGACCGTGATCCTGACCGCGCCGTACGTCCGCACGATGCTCAAGGCCGAGGAGGAGTGATCGGCTGATGGCCCGCCCGAGCGTCCGCACCCGTCCGGATCGGCGCCAACCTGGCCGGGGTGGTGATCTTCCTGGCCTGCGCGTTCCCCGTCTACTGGATGGTCAACACCTCGCTGCTGCCGCGCCGCGAGATCAACGCCCCCGGACCCGACGTGGCTCCCGTTCGGCGGCTCCTCGACAACTACCGCCGGGTGCTTCCGGCGGCAGGTTCTTCGACGCGCTCTGGATGAGCCTCGGGGTGACGGTGGCGACGGTCGCGATCTCGCTGACCTTCGCGTTCCTGGCCGCGCTGGCGGTCAGCAGGTTCCGGTTCCGGGGCCGGATGACCTTCATCGTCACGCTGCTGCTGATCCAGATGATCCCCGTCGAGGGGCTGTTCATCAGCCAGTACAAGATGCTCGAGGGGTTCCACCTGCTCAACACGATCGCCGGGCTCACGCTCGTCTACGTCGCCAGCGTGCTGCCCTTCACGGTCTGGACCCTGCGCGGCTTCGTGGCCGGCGTGCCCTACGAGCTCGAGGAGGCCGCCATGATCGACGGCTGCTCGCGGCTCCAGGCGTTCTGGAGGGTCACCTTCCCGCTGCTCGCCCCCGGTCTGGTGGCCACCGGGGTGTTCGGCTTCATCCAGGCGTGGAACGAGTTCACCCTGGCCGTCGTGGTGATGACCCGCGAGGACAAGAAGACGCTGCCGGTGTGGCAGGCCGGCTTCCTCGACGTCAACCGGGGCATCGACTGGGGTGGCGTGATGGCTGGCTCCACGCTGATCGCGGTCCCGGTGATCATCTTCTTCCTGCTGGTCCAGGGCCGGATGGTCTCCGGGCTCACCGCCGGGGCGGTGAAGGGATGACCCTCGAGTCCCAGGCGCTCCGGGTCCTGCTGCCGTCGTTCCCCGGCACGACGGTGCCCGACGGGGTGCTCCGGCTCCTCGAGGAGGGGCTGGGTGGGCTGTGCCTGTTCGGCTCCAACACCGCGGACGGGCCGGCCGCGGTCGCGGCGTACACCGCGAGGGTGCGCTCGGTCTCGCCCGGCGCGGTCGTGGCGGTCGACGAGGAGGGTGGCGACGTCACCCGGCTGCACGTGCCCGACGGCAGCCCGGTGCTCGGGCCGCTGGCGCTCGGAGCGGCCGACGACCTGGCCCTGACCCGCGCGGTCGGGCGGGCCATCGGGCTCGAGCTGGCCGCTGTCGGCATCACCCTGGACCTCGGCCCGGTGGCCGACGTGAACTCGCAACGCCGACAACCCGGTGATCGGCACCCGCAGCTTCGGCTCCTCGGCCTCGGCGGCGGCGACCCACGTGGCCGCGTGGACGCTCGGACTGCAGTCGGCCGGGGTGGCCGCGTGCGCGAAGCACTTCCCGGGCCACGGCGACACCGCCGAGGACAGCCACCTCGCCCTGCCGGTGCTGGACGTCGACCTGGCCACGCTGGCCGGACGGGAGCTGGTGCCGTTCGCGGCCGCGGTCGAGGCCGGTACGGCGGCCGTGATGACCTCGCACGTCGTGGTGCCCGCGCTGGACCCGGAGCTCCCCGCCACGCTGAGCGTCCCCGTGCTGCGCCTGCTGCGCGACCGGCTCGGCTTCCGCGGGGTCATCGTGAGCGACGCGCTGGACATGGCCGGCGCGTCCGCGTCGCGGGGCATCCCGGAGGCGGCGGTGCTGTCGGTCGCGGCCGGCGCCGACCTGCTGTGCATCGGCGCGGGCAACACCGTCGACCAGGTGCGGGAGATCCAGGCCGCGCTGGTCCAGGCCGTCCGGTCGGGACGGCTGGCGGAGGAGCGGCTCACCGAGGCGGCCAAGGCGGTGTCGGGGCTGACCGTCGACCCGGCTCGGAGAGAGCTCGACAGTCGAGGATTTTCCGAAGCGCTGGCCGCGGGCGCAGCCCGCTCGGTCAGCGTCCGCGGCGAGCTGCCGGTGCTGACGGGTGCCCGCGTGGTTCGGGTCGACTCGCCCGGGACCATCGCGATCGGCGCGGCGCCCTGGGGGCTGCGGGCCGACGCCGTGGTCGCACCCGGCTCGACCGCGCTGCCCGCCGGACCGCTGGTCATCCAGGTCCGCGACGCGCACCGCCAGCCCGACGTGCTGGCGACGCTGGCGGCCGCTCCCGCGGACTCCGTCGTGGTCGAGTGGGGCTGGCCCGGCCGGCGTACCGACGACCTGGCGACCATCGAGGCCCGGGGCTGGTCGCAGCCCGGCGCGGTCGCGGTCACCGACGTGCTGAGAACGGCAGGGTGGGACCAGTGACCGGCACCATCGGCCTCGACATCGGGGCCACGAAGACGCTCGGAGTGCTCGTGGACGCCGACGGCCGGGTGCTGGAGCAGGTCCGGGAGGCGACCGAGCCCGGTCCCGACGGTGTGGTCCGGACCGCCGCGCGCGTGGTCGCCCATCTCGGCGCCGCCACCGACGGTGCGCCGGCCACCTCGGTCGGGCTGGGCATCCCCGGGCTGGTCGACGTCGAGCGGGGCATGGTCAAGCACGCGGTGAACCTCGGCGTCGACGGCGACTGGGTGCCGCTGCGGGCCGAGCTCGAGGCCCGGCTCGGCGTCCGGGTCGCGGTCGAGAACGACGTCAACGTGGCCACCCTCGGCGCGGTGGCGCTGAGCGGGATCCGCGACCTCGTCTACCTCTCGATCGGTACCGGTCTGGCCGCCGGCCTCGTGCTGGACGGCGTCCTGCGTCGAGGCGCGACCGGGGCGGCCGGCGAGATCGGCCACGTCCCGACCGACCCGAACGGCGCGGTGTGCCAGTGCGGCCAGCGCGGCTGCCTGGAGACCGTCGCGTCCGGGCGGGCGCTGGCGGAGGCGTGGCACCCTGCCGGCTCCGACGAAGGCGACGTACCTCCGGCCCAGGCGGTGTTCGCGGCCGCGGCCGCCGGCGACCCACGGGCCGTCGAGGTGCGCGACCGGTTCGCGGCCGGCGTGGCTGACGCCGTCCGGACGCTCTGCCTCTCCGTGGACCCGGCCACCATCGTGCTGGGCGGCGGGGTCTCGCACCTCGGGGCGCGGCTGGTCGAGGCGGTGGGGGACGCGCTGCGGGCGCAGGCGGCCTCGTCGCCGTTCCTGGCCTCGCTCGACCTGGCTGCCCGGATCCGGGTGGTCCCCGACGACCAGCCGGTTGCGGCGATCGGAGCGGCCCTGTTGGGTCGTCACTGATGGAAGTCGTCCCGCTCTCGTCGGTCGACGAGGTGGCGTCCCTGGCCGCCGACACGATCGAGGCACTGGTCCGCGCCCGCCCGTCGTGCGTCCTGGGGCTGGCCACGGGTTCGTCGCCGGTCCCGGCGTACGCCGAGCTCGTCGCGCGGCACCGGGCCGGCACCGGACCGTCGTACGACGACGTGCGGGGGTTCCTGCTCGACGAGTACGTCGGCCTGCCGCGCGGGCACCCGCAGTCCTACCGCGCCACCATCGCCCGCGAGCTGACCGACGACCTGGGCATCGCCGCCGACCGCGTGCAGGGCCCGGACCCCACCGACCCGTCGACCGCGGGAGCGGCGTACGAGCAGGCCCTGGTCGCCGCCGGCGGCGTGGACCTGCAGGTGCTCGGCATCGGCTCGGACGGCCACCTGGCCTTCAACGAGCCCGGCTCCTCGCTGGCCTCGACCACCCGGATCAAGACGCTGACCGACACCACCCGGCGCGACAACGCGCGGTTCTTCGGCTCCGTCGACGAGGTCCCCCACCACGTCCTCACCCAGGGGCTCGGCACCATCCTGCGGGCCGGGCACCTGCTGCTGGTCGCCGCCGGCCCGGGCAAGGCGGCCGCGGTGGCCGCCGCCGTCGAGGGCCCGCTCACCGCCTCCTGCCCGGCCTCGGTGCTCCAGCTGCACCCGCACGCCACCGTGCTCCTCGACCCCGACGCCGCGTCCGGTCTGTCCCGGCTGGCCTACTACCGCGAGGTGTACGCCGCGAAGCCGGACTGGCAGGGGTTGTGAACGCCCCTCCGTCACGGACTGTCCCGGCTCACGCCAGGGCGAGGGTCAGCGCGAGGACGGTGTCCGGGTCCTCGAGGCCGTCGCCGTAGAGGTCGCGGAGCTGGCCCATCCGGTAGCGGACCGTCTGGGGGTGCACGAAGAGCGCCTTGGCCATGTCCTCGCGGCGGCCCTGGTAGAGCAGCCAGGCGCGGAGGGTGTCGGAGAGCTTCTCCCGGGCGCCCGGCTTCAGCTCGTCGAGCGGAGCCAGGGCCCGGGCCCGCAGGTCGGCCAGGGCGGCCTCGTCGGCGTGCAGGACCAGCCGGGGGAGCTCGGCCTCGGTGTCGAGCTGGACCCCGAGCTCACGGGCCCGCAGGGCGCGGTCCACCGACCGGCGTACGTCGAGCCACGGGACCGCCGGCCCGGCGATCGAGCCACGGTCCTTCAGGCTCCTGAGCAGGGCCGTGCGGCGCCGTCCGTGCGCGTCCGGCACCAGCAGCAGGGCGACCTCGTCGAGGCCGGGTACGTCCGTGGTCTGCAGGGTGGCTGCCGAGACTCCGCCCAGCACCGGGCGCACCTGCGCGTCCGGGACCACGACGGCGGTGAGGGTGGTCGGCGGCGGCCAGCCGGCCCGCTCGGCGGCTTCGACGACCTCCTCGTCCGGGGCGCCGACGAGCAGGAGCGACGCGATCCGCTCGAGCAGCCGCTGGCGCACCCGACCGGTGGTCTCGGTCTCGTCGGTGTGCCCCGCCACCGCGGCCGCGGAGAGCTCGTCGATGTAGGCGAAGACCAGCTCGGCGAAGTCGGCCAGGACCTCGGCGGTGAGCCCGTTGCGCACCGCCATCGCCGACAGCTCGCGCCACGACACCCGGGCGCCGATCCGGAACGCCGCCAGCAGCGCATCGGTGGTGCGCCCGCTCCGCGCCTCGCCGCGGCCCAGCTGGTAGCTGCCCTCGACGGCCGGCGCCGTGGGGGTGCGCAGGTCGGCGGTGCGGCCGCGGCTGGCCAGGGTCAGGAAGCCGCCCAGGGCCAGCTGTACGGCGTTGCCGATGGTCTGCCCCATCGGCCCGGAGAAGGCGTCGCGATAGCTGGGTACCTCCTCGACGATCGCGGCGACCACGTCGTCGGCCACCCGGGAGAGCTGGCCACGCATCTCTTCCACGGCCGAGGGGGGAAGCTCGAGTCCGTGGGCGGAACTGCCAGCGGGGGCGGCCTGTGGGGTCTCGCGCATCAGAAATTGTCTCCTGCGAACAAATGTGACGTGGTCGTTCACGTCCCCAGGAGTTGAATACTCGCACAGTGATACAGGACTCTGGACTCATGGCAGCGATCTCCGCCTCCGGGCCGTCCCGTGGCTTCGCCGCGGGCTCGTCTCTGCGGAAGGCCGCACGGCGGGTCGCCGAGGCAGCGGTCACGCCGCTGGAGCTCGGCGACGTCCTCGACGTCTTCCACCCGCTGCGCGGCGGCCGGGCCGGCCTCCAGGGCCGGATCGTCTCGGTCACGCCGGAGACGACCGAGTCCGCGACCATCCTGGTCCGCCCCGGGCGCGACTGGGCCGGCCACGTGCCGGGTCAGTACGTCCGCGTCGGTGTCGACGTCGACGGCGTACGCCTGTGGCGCACCTACTCGCTGACCCACGGCCCGCGCCGCGACCGCAACCTCAGCTTCACGGTGAAGGCGATCCCGGGCGGGGTGGTCTCCAACCACCTGGTGCACCGCGCCAGGTCCGGCCAGATGATCCAGCTGGAGCAGGCCGAGGGAGAGTTCGTGCTGCCGACGCCGATCCCGCGCAAGCTGCTGCTGGTCACCGCCGGCTCGGGCATCACGCCGGTCATCGGGATGCTGCGCAACCTGTTCTCGCGCCGGGTGCCGGTGGACACCGACATCACGCTCGTGCACGTCAACCAGAACGAGTCCTCGGCGATCTTCCGCGACGAGCTCCGGGAGCACTCCACCGCGGGGCACCTCTCCCTGGTCGAGCGGTACGACGACTGCCACGGCATCCTCGACGTCAACCACCTCGACGAGCTGGTCCCCGACCTGGGCGAGCGGCTCACCTACGCCTGCGGGCCGGCGGGGCTGCTCGACGCCCTCGAGAAGCACCACGCCGACCGCGGCCTCTCGCTCACGACCGAGCGGTTCCGCCCGGTCCTGGTCGAGCCTGGCGAGGGCGGCAGCGTCACGTTCGCCGACGGCCGCGAGGTCGCGGCCGACGGCGCCACCCCGATCCTCGACGTCGCCGAGAACGCCGGCGTCCTCATGCCCAGCGGCTGCCGGATGGGCATCTGCATGGGCTGCGTCATCCCGATGCGCTCCGGCGCCGTCCGCGACCTGCGCAACGGCGCCATCACCACCGCCATCCCCGGCGAGACCGGCCCCGAAGGGGTCCCGATCCAGACCTGCATCAACGCTGCTGCCGGCGAGTGCCACCTCGACGAAGTCCGAGCGAAGCGAGGAGGTTGAGGAGGTCGCGCAGCGACCGTCTCGAAACCTCGCAAGATGAGAGGACGACCCAAGTCATGACCACGATCACCAAGAAGCCCGACAACCCCACCGCCCACCTGACGCCTGAGGACGTCGAGCAGCTCGGCTACGAGCTCGACGCCATCCGCCAGGACGTCCTCGACGACCGCGGCGACCGCGACGCGGCGTACATCCGCCGGGTGATCGCCGTGCAGCGCCGGCTCGAGCTCGGCTCCCGTGCGGTGCTGCTCGGCTCCGCGCTGCCGCCGCTGTGGGTGCTCGGCACCGTCGGCCTCTCGATCTCCAAGATCCTCGAGAACATGGAGATCGGGCACAACGTCCTGCACGGCCAGTGGGACTGGATGCGCGACCCCAAGATCCACTCCACGACGTGGGAGTGGGACATGGCCACCCCGGCGGAGCAGTGGAAGCACTCCCACAACGAGGTGCACCACAACTTCACGAACATCGTCGGCCAGGACAACGACCTCGGCTACGGCATCATGCGCGTGGACGAGGACCAGCGCTGGCACCCGATGTACCTCGCCCAGCCGTTCTGGAACTTCCTCAACGCCTGCTTCTTCGAGTACGGCATCGCGGCCTACGACCTCGAGCTCGGCCGGAACCTGCGCATCCCCAAGGACAAGCGCCCGCCGGAGTTCCGCGCCAACATCAACAAGGTGCTCGGCAAGATCCGCCGCCAGGCCACCAAGGACTACGTCGTCAACCCGGCGCTGGCGCTGCCGTTCGGTGCCTTCGTGCCGACGCTGGCCGCGAACTTCGTCGCGAACGTCGTGCGCAACCTGTGGTCGCACTCGGTGATCATGTGCGGCCACTTCCCGGAGGGCGTCGAGACCTTCGAGCGTGCGGCCATCCCCGAGAACGAGACCCGCGGCGAGTGGTACCTCCGCCAGATGCTCGGCTCGGCCAACATCTCCGGCTCGCCGTTCCTGCACCTGATGAGCGGCAACCTCAGCCACCAGATCGAGCACCACCTCTTCCCGGACCTGCCGTCGAACCGCTACCAGGAGATCGCTCCGAAGGTGCAGGCGCTGTTCGACAAGTACGACCTCACCTACTGTTCCCGCCCGATGCCGCAGCAGGTCTACTCGGCGTGGCACAAGGTGGTCCGGCTCTCACTGCCCAACGGCTGGCTGGCCACCACGACCGGGAAGAACCTGCCCTCGCAGCTCAAGCTGCTCTGGGGCATGTCGACCAAGGGGCCGAAGGTCCGCCGTGCTGCCCAGGCCCGGCTGAACCAGCAGGCGCGGAAGCTCGCCGCCGCCTGACTCCGGCTGGAGGAGATTCACCGGGTACCCGGTGGAACTGGAGCTGCCCCCCTCAAGTTTCGTGAGGGAAGCATGAGTTTCACCGGGTACCCGGTGAAACTCACCCGGCGCGCTTGAACGCCCGCACTCCCAGCAGCACGAGCGCGACCGCCAGCGGAAGCGTGGGCAGGCCCGCGTGGGGGCCGGCGGCCCCTGACCGTCATTCGTCGCCGGTGAGGTTGAACGCCTGCAGCTTCCGCCCGGTCAGCCACACGCCGCCGACCATCACGACCACCAGCGCGACGATCGCGTAGGTGATCGGCAGGTTGTCGACGAGCTCCAGGTCGGCGATCTGGTCGACGACCTCGGCCGACCAGCGGGTCACGCTCAGCCAGCGGATGCCGTCGAGCAGCCCGCCGAGCAGCCCCTCCCAGATCAGCAGGTAGACCAGGCCGAAGACCACCGCGTGCCGGGTGAGCACCGAGAGCCACGCGAAGATCGCGCAGTACGCCGTCCCGCCGAGGAGCCCGGCGACCGCGAAGCCCACGGCCACGGACGGCGACGACGGGAGCAGGACGAGCCCGGCGACCAGCATCGGCGCCGCGCCGAAGGCCACCACGCAGACCAGGGCGACGACCAGCTTGGACGCCACGATCGTGTACCGCGACACGGGCTTGGCCAGGAGGTAGGCGATCGCACCGTCGTCGATCTCCGCGGCCAGCAGCCCGGACGTGGCGAGCAGCGCCACCAGCGGCACGACGACGACCAGCCCGAGCCCGTAGAGCACGTGCTCGGTCGCGTCGGTGTCCTCGCCGGCCAGGCCGCGGACCAGCGCGGCCAGGCCCACCAGGATGACCGGCAGCACGAACAGCAGTACGCCGCGCCACCGGCCGAAGATGCTCCGCGCGCCGAGGCGCACCACGGTCGCCGAGATCACGTGGCCACCAGGTAGGCGAAGACGCTCTCGAGCGACTCGTCGGTCGGGGTCACCTCGTGCAGCCGCACGCCGTGCTCGCGGGCCAGCCGCGGCAGCACCTGGCTGAACCGCCCGAAGTCCGAGGCCTCGACCTCGATGCCGCCCTCGGACCGCAGCCGCGCCCCGCGGACGGACGAGTCGCCCATCAGGACGGACGCGAGGAGACGGTCGTCCGCCGTACGCAGCACGAACCGGTTCGGCCGGTCGGTCATCAGCCGCCGGATCGCGCCGAAGTCGCCGGACGCGGCGTGCCGACCCGACACGACGACCTCGATCTGGCGGGCCACCTGCTCGACCTCCTCGAGGATGTGCGAGCTGAACAGCACCGTCCGCCCCTCGGCGCCCATGCTGCGGAGCAGGTCCATGAGGTGGATCCGCTGCCGCGGGTCCATGCCGTTGAACGGCTCGTCGAGCAGCAGCACCGTCGGGTCGTGCACCAGCGCGGAGGCCATCTTCACCCGCTGCCGCATGCCCTTGGAGTACGTCGAGATCGGCCGGTCCTGCGCCTCGGTCATCTCGATGACGGACAGCGCGCGCTGGGCCGCCGCACCGGGGTCGGCCAGCCCGTGCAGCTCGGCCATGGCCACCACGAACTGGCGTCCGGTCAGGTAGTCGTAGAGCGCCTCGCGCTCGGGCACCAGGCCGACCTTCTTGTACACCTGCTCGTTGCGCCACAGCGGTTCGCCGTCCAGCGTGACGGTGCCGGTCGACGGCGCCAGGAAGCCGGACATCATGGCGATCAGCGTCGACTTGCCGGCGCCGTTCGGTCCGAGGAGCCCGGTGACGCCGGGCCCGATGGTCATCGAGACGTCGTTGACGGCGACGACGTTGTGGAACCAACGCGACACGTGGTCGATGTGGATCTCGCTCATGCTTCTCGGTGTCCCCGCGGAAGCACGAGGCCGCTGCGCGCAGCGCCCCTCGCGGAGTGGTTTCGTGGGGTGTTCATGGGGATACGCGCCGGTAGCGCGCGATCAGCGCGCCGATCGAGGCCAGCGCCGTGAGCAGCGTGACGAGGATGTAGAGCAGCCCCATGCCGGCACCCTCGGGCGGCGTGGCCGTGGCGGCCGTGACACCGAACAGGTAGTGCTGCACACCGTTGACCAGCGTGTACGGCGAGAAGAGGCCGGCCACCTCGCCCACCGTGTCGTTGCCGGTACCGAGGGCGATGCCCTGGATGGCGGACACGACGGTGTAGCTCACCAGCAGCACCACGGTCACCGCCGCCACGGCCATCCCGCGGCGCGTGGTCAGGGCGGCCACCAGCGCGGCCAGCCCGGCCAGCAGGGCGGCGAGCAGCAGTGCGCCCACGATGCCGCCGAGGAACCGGGCGGTCTCCCGGCCCACCGGCAGGTCGGCCAGCAGCCCGCCGACGTACATCAGCAGCAGCGGCGACCCGATCAGGATGAAGGTGCCGGTGGCGAGCGAGGCCAGGCGGACCAGCACGTAGACCGGCCGTCGCATCGGCCGGGCCAGGTAGAGCGTGATCGTGCGGAAGCGCAGGTCGCGGGAGATCAGCGCGGGCGCCTGGGCGGCGACGAAGACCGAGATCAGCAGCTGGGTGGTGATCGGGTAGGTCGAGTAGCTGACGATCTGCGAGTCGAGGTCGAGGACGTCGCGGGCCTGCACCAGGACACCGACCAGGATCAGCGCGGGCAGCAGCATCAGCCCGAGCAGCCCCATCGGCAGCACCTTCGAGCGGCCGGACCGCCCCAGGCCGTAGGTGTTGCGCAGCCCGGTCAGGAAGAAGGACCACGCCACCGGCCCCTCGCCGAGCCGCGGGCCGCCGTACGGCCGGTAGCCGAGGTCGTGGATGACACCGGTCGGCCGGCCGGAAGCGGGAGCCTCAGACGGGGAGGACACTGCCTGCCCCTCCTTCGCGGAAGACGTCCTCGATGCGCTGGTGCCGCTCCTGCATCCGCACCAGGCCGAGGCCGAGGTCGACGGTGAGGTCGCGGACGACGTCAGGGGTGTGCTCGTCCTTGACCACCACCTCGATCTGCCCGCCGCCGGCCGGCCGGGCGGTCAGCCCGGCCGCCACCAGCGCCTGGCCGAGCAGCCGCTCGGCGTCGGGCTGGCCCTGGACCTCGACGACGAGGCTGCCGGTCGCGTGCAGGAACTCGGTGGTGGCCGACGACCGGAGCAGCCGCCCGCTGTCGAGCACCACCACGTGGTCGCTGACCCGCTCGAGCTCGCCGAGCAGGTGCGAGGTGACCAGCACCGCGATCCCGAACTCGTGGCCGACCTTCTGCACGAGCGCCAGCATGTCGTCGCGGCTCGAGGGGTCGAGGCCGTTGGTCGGCTCGTCCAGCAGCACCAGCCGCGGGTCGTGCACCAGCGCCTGGGCCAGCTTCGCGCGCTGCTTCATGCCGGTCGAGTAGCCACCCATCGGCCGGTAGCGCTCCTCGGCCAGCCCCACGTGGCGCAGCACGTCGGCGGCCCGCTCCCGGGCCGAGGCGTAGGGCAGGCCGGACATCTGGCCCATGTGCACCACGAAGTCGCTGGCCGAGACGTCGGCGGGCAGGCAGTCGTGCTCGGGCATGTAGCCGACCAGCGCCCGGATCGCGGCGCCGTCGGTGGCCACGTCGTGGTCGAGCACCCGCGCCGTACCGCTGGTGGCGTCGACCAGCCCGAGCAGGATCTTGATCAGCGTCGACTTCCCGGCGCCGTTGGCGCCGACCAGCCCGGTGACGCCTTCGCCGACCGTCACGTCGAGGGCGTCCAGCGCGGTGACGGACGGATACCGCTTGGTCAGCCCAGCGGTCTCGATCACGGCCACCGCCTCAACCTAACCGCCAGTGACTAGCCTCGACGGGTGAACCTTCGGCAAGTCGTCGCAGTCGGGTACGGCGGTCCCGAGCAGCTCGAGGTGCGCGACCATGACCCAGGAGACCCCGGGGACGGCCAAGCACTGGTCGAGGTCCGGGCGATCGGCGTCAACGCGTGGGACGTCAAGAGCTACAGCGGCGACGCGGGTGACGACCCGGGCAAGCTGCCGATCCGGCTCGGCGGGGAGTGCGCCGGAGTGGTGCTGGGTGGCGCCGGGTCCGCGGGCAGCGAGGTGATCGTGCACCCGGTCAGCGGGGCGTACGCCGACCGGGTGGTGGCCAAGGCGAGCAGCTGCGTCCCCAAGCCGAAGGGCCTCTCCTGGGAGCAGGCGGCCGGACTGATGCTGACCGGAACGGCCGCCGCGCACCTCGTCGCCGCGGCTGACGTGGCCGACGGGGACACGGTGCTGCTCAACGGCGCGGCCGGCGGCGTCGGCCTGTACGCCGCCCAGCTGGCCACGCACCGCGGCGCGCGGGTCCTCGGCACCGCGCTGCCGGACGACCACGAGGTCCTCCGCGAGCTGGGCGTCGAGCCGTTCGACTTCCGCGAGGACGTCGAGGCGTGGGTGCGCAGCCAGGCGCCCGACGGCGTGGACGCCGTACTCGACGCGGTGGGTGCGCCCCCCGTCCTCGACCTCTCGCTGGCTGTGGTCAAGGACCGGGCTCGGGTGGCCACGCTCATCCCGAGCGCGGCCGCCGCCGAGCGCGGCATCGCCCAGCTCGGCTTCGGTGACGGCGCCGACCCGGGCACCGAGCTCCGGGCCGCGGCCCGGTTCGACCTGGTCCAGGGCGTGGAGGACGGCTGGCTGCGCGTAGTGGTGGCCGACTCCTTCCCGCTCGACCGGGCCGCCGACGCCCATCGGGCGATGTCCGGCGACCACGGCGCCGGGAAGATCGTGCTCGTGCCCTGACCGCCGGGATAGTCCGTGACGATTCCGTTGTGGAGAACGGTGTTCGTCCGACGGAAACGTCACGGACTATCCCGACGGGTGCCCCTAGGCTCCGGTTCCGTGGACAGCGCCCGCGAGATCGAGAACCTGCTCTACACCTACGCGGACCGGATCGACCGGGGTGACTTCGACGGCGTGGCCGAGCTGTTCACGCACGGCCGGATCGAGGGCGTGGAGGGCGGTGGCCCGGAGACGGTGTTCGAGGGTCGCGACCGGGTGCGCGCGCTGTACGGGATGACGACCCGGATCCACGAGGACACGGGGACGCCGCGGACCAAGCACCTCTGCACCAACGCGGTCATCCGTGTCGACGATGAGTCCGACACCGCGACCGCGCAGTCGAACTACCTGGTCTGCCAGGCCACACCGGAGCTGCCGCTGCAGGTGATCGTCACCGGCCGCTACCGCGACACCTTCCGGCGCATCGACGGCACCTGGTGGTTCGACACCCGGACCATGTACGTCGACCAGACCGGCGACCTCAGCCACCACCTGCTCATCTGAGCGGCTCGGGCCGGTGCTGCAGCGCCCACAGCAGGGCCTACTGCAGGTAGCCCTCGACCGTCGACGGGTCCCGCTCGGCCTCGGCGGACGGGTCCTGGCCCGCCTCGCGGCGGGCGTTGCGCCGGCGCAGCAGGTCCCAGGTCTGGTCGAGCTGGACCTCGACCTGCCGGAGCCGCTCCCGCTCGCGGTCGTCCAGTCCCTGGCCGGCATGGCGTTCGCGAAGGTCGTGCTCCTCCTCGACCAGCGCGTGGATCCGGTCGTGCAGTGCGTCGTCGGCCATTCAGGTCACCTCCCGGTCGTTCCCATGAGCCTAGGTCCTATGTCCTGTCAGCGAGATCCGCACACTGGTTCCCCGGCCCAGGCACGCACCTGGCGGCGTTGCCGACGCTTCGAAGACGCCCGGTCTGCGCGCGCGCCGGCGCCTGGCCCTGCACGCACCTGGACCACGGCCTCAGCGCACGGATCTCGCTGACCGGACACTAGGTTGGGGTGATGGGGACCGCTCGGCCGGCGACTGAGGAGCTCGCGCCCACCGCGATCGAGGACGACGAGCTCGTCTTCCGGCTGAACGACCCCGGACACCAGCACGACGAGGTCAAGGTCTGGTGCGACCTCGAGCTGGGTGTCGAGCTCGACCTGACCGAGGTCGAGGGTGGCTGGGAGCTGCGGCTGCCAGTGCCGGACCTCGACTGCCTGGAGTACCTCTTCGACGTCGACGGCGAGATGTCCCCCGACCCGGGCAACCCCGAGCTGGTCGAGGGGGCGTTCGGTCCGCACTCGTGGCTGGCCATGCCCGGCTACGAGTCGCCCGGCTGGCTCCACGAGCCCGCGCAGCCCGGTCGGCGGCACCAGCTCAGCGCCGGCGGGGTCGACGTGGAGGTCTGGGAGCCCGCGGGGCTCGAGGGCGAGGCACTCCCGCTGCTGCTCGTCCACGACGGCGCCGAGATGGACCACTACGGCGGCGTGGTCCGCTACGCCGCCACCCGGCCGCCGATGCGGGTGGGGCTGCTGAGCCCGGGCACCGAGCGGGACGCGCGGTACGCCGCCAACCCGGCGTACGCCGCTGCGCTGGTCGACGAGGTCCTACCGGCCGTCACCGACGCCTTCGAGACCCGGGAGCGGCCGGTCCTCCTGGGCCAGAGCCTGGGTGCACTGGCGGCCCTCCATGCCGCCTGGACGGCGCCGGGCACGTTCGCGGGCCTGATGCTGCAGTCGGGCTCCTTCTTCACCCACGAGCTGGACCCGCAGGAGTCCGGCTACTCGCACTTCGCCCAGGTCACGGGCTTCGTGGCCACCGTGCTCGACGCACGCCGGGCGGCCGACCGGCTGGAGGTGGCCATGACCTGCGGTACCGCCGAGGAGAACCTCCTCAACAACCGCGCCCTGCGCGACCACCTGCGCGACGTCGGGCTGAGTGTCGCCTGGGGCGAGGTGAAGCAGGGCCACACCTGGACCTGCTGGCGCGACAGCCTCGACCCCCACCTCGGCGAACTGCTCAAGCGAGCGTGGTCGTGATGGAGCGCCTCCAGGTCGAGCTCGACGCCCCCGACTTCGGCCGGGCCGGCACGGTGATCCGCTACGGCCACTGGGGCCGGCCGGTCATCGTCTTCCCCAGTGAGCGCGGTCGCGCCTGGGACTACGAGAGCAACGGGATGGTCGGGGCGGTGGCCGACCTCATCGACGGCGGTCGCTGCAAGCTCTACTGCGTCGACTCCTTCGACGACCAGACCTGGTCGGACTCGAGCGTCCCGCTCGAGGAGCGCGCCCGGCGGCACGGCGCCTACGCGAGCTGGGTCCTGGACCGCGTCGTGCCGTTCATCGGGCAGGACAGCCCGGGCGCCGCCGACGCCGTCGTGACCGGCTGCTCGATGGGCGCCTACCACGCGCTGCAGTTCGCGCTCACCCGCGCCGACCTGTTCCCGGTCGCGCTGTGCCAGAGCGGCAACTACGACCCCTCGGCGTGGAGCGGCTGGGGCGAGCGCGGCGAGGCGGCGTACTTCACCAACCCCGCCGACTACGTCGGGCACCTGCACGGCGACCACCTGGACTGGCTGCGCCAGCGGCTGTACGTCGTGCTGGTCGTGGGCGAGGGTCCCTGGGAGACCAACCCGACCGGCTCGCTCCCGTCGGCGCGGCACCTCGACGGGCTGCTGAACCAGACGGGCATCCCGCACGAGCTGGACGTGTGGGGCCACGACTCCGCGCACGACTGGGACTGGTGGCAGAAGCAGCTGGCGCACCACCTGCCGCGGTTCGTCTGACGCACCCCGGATCAGTGCACGTGCGGCCGGTAGGTCAGCTCCTGGGTGCGTCCGTCGAGGGTCCGGGCCTCCAGCAGCTCGAGGTCGAAGTCGCCGGCGCCGCCGAAGATCGGCTCGGCCCCGGTCCGGCCCGAGATGACCGGGAAGATCGTGACCCGCACCCGGTCCACCAGGCCGGCGGCCATCAGCGCCCAGTTCAGGGTCAGGCTCCCGTGGGAGAGGATCGGCGCGTCGGACTCCGCCTTGAGCCGCGCGACCACCTCGGCGGCGTCGCCGCTCACGACGGTGACGTCCGGCCAGTCGAGCGGCCTGGTCAGCGTCGACGAGATGACCGTCGTCGGCAGGTACTTCATCCGCGTGTTGATCGGGTCCTCCGCCTCGGAGTCCTCGGTGATCCCGCTCAGCATCGCCGCGAACTCACGGATCGTGCCCGGGCCGAGGACCAGCCGCTTGGCCTCGTCCATCGCCGCGACGCGGCTGGCGACCAGCTCGGGGCCCTGCTTGCCCCAGTAGCCGCCCCAGTCCCCGCTGGGGCCGTAGGAGCCGTAGCCGTCGAGGGTGGCGACGGCGTCGAAGGTGTAGGTCGCGGTCATGCGGGTCTCCTCCTCCGGGCAGCCTCGGGCGGCTGCCTCTCAGCAGCGCCACGAACGGCCCGCCCCGGATGCGACAAATTCTGCTAGGACGTAGCCATGGGAGTCCCCGGCAACCCGCCACCGCCCGGCCTGGCCGAGACCGAGCTGTTCGCGGTGGATGCCTACCGGACGGAGTTCGACGCCACCGTCACCGAGGTCGACCGCGAGGGCGGCCGGGTCGCGCTGGCCCGGACGGCGTTCTACCCGGTCGGCGGCGGTCAGCCCAGCGACGTCGGCACGTTGCAGACCATCGAGGGGACGTTCTTCGTGACCGGCGTACGCCGCGAGCGCGGCACGATCTGGCACACGGTCGACGGGGAGCTCCCCGACGTCGGCACCGAGGTCCAGGGCACGATCGACTGGACCCGGCGGCACCAGCTGATGCGCACCCACACCGCGCTGCACGTCCTGTGCGGCGTGATCTGGGCCGACCACGGCATCCCGGTGACCGGCGGCAACATGGAGCCGATGAAGGGCCGGCTCGACTTCCCCTTCCCGGCCATGTCCGCCGACCTCGGCTCGGCGGTCGAGCGCCGGATCAACGAGGAGATCGCGCGGGCGCACGAGATCGTCGTCGACTTCCTGCCCCGGAGCGTGGCGGACAGCGACCCGGCGCTGATCCGTACGTCGGCCAACCTGATCCCGCAGGAGATCGACCCGCTGCGGGTGATCGACATCGTCGGCCTCGATCGGCAGGCCGACGGCGGCACCCATGTCCTCTCGACCGCCGAGGTGGGCGGCGTACGGGTCGTGGGCACCGAGAGCAAGGGCAAGGACAACAAGCGGATCCGCATCGAGGTCGTCGACCCCGAAGGGGGAGTGGCATGAGCAAGGACCACCTGATCGGGCTGCTGCTGGGCGCCGAGGAGGACTGGCCGCGCGCGTTCGAGGAGATCCTGCGCCGCGTCGGGCCGCTCGACGTCGACGGCCAGACGCACACCGTCTCGTCCGAGCGGCTCACCATCGAGCCGTTCCGGCTCGACGACCCGGTGCGCACCGAGCTGGTGATCGACCGGCTGGCGCACTGGTACTACCACCCGCGGGAGTGGCTGAAGAAGGCCGCGCTGGTCAACGGCACCTACCTGCTCAACAGCCCGTTCACCTTCCAGTCGATGGAGAAGCACAGCGCCTACTGCGCACTCGTGCGCATGGGCTTCAAGGTCCCGGCCACCACGCTGGTGCCGTACAAGAACCCGGTCGACAACGTCCGCTGGGCCTACACCTCGGAGAAGTACAACCGCTCCTTCGACCTCGACAAGGTCGCCGAGGACCTGGGCTTCCCGTTGTACATGAAGCCGTTCGACGGTGGCGCCTGGCGAGGGGTCTCGCGGATCGAGGACCGCGGTGACCTGCACCGCGCGTACGACGAGTCCGGCGAGATGCTGATGCACCTGCAGGCCACGGTCGACTACGACCACTTCGCCCGCGCGCTCTCCATCGGCCCCGAGACGATGGTGATGGACTTCCGGCCCGAGCAGCCGATGCACCAGCGGTACGCCGTCAACCACGGCTTCCTCTCCGAGTCGGCCGGCCAGCAGACCGTGGCCACGTCCCGGATCGTCAACGCGTTCTTCCGCTGGGAGTTCAACTCCTGCGAGATGCTCGTGGTCGGCGACGACGTCTACCCGATCGACTACGCCAACGCCTGCCCGGACGTGTCGGTGACCTCGCTGCACTACTACTTCCCCTGGGCGATCACCGCACTGGTGCGCTGGTCGACGTACTGCGTGGTGAACGGGCGCCACGGCAAGGTCGACCTCGGTACCGGTCGCTACTTCGAGATCGCCGACGACGAGTCGCTGTCCTACGACGACAAGCTCGAGCGCTACCTGGCCCTGGCCGACGAGCACTTCGAGACCGAGCGCTACTGGGAGTGGTGCGGCAAGCACCTCGGCCACCTGCCCGAGGCGGTGCTCGAGTGGGTCACCGGCGACGACTTCGACCGGCTGCTGCGCGACACCGTCCAGGCGACGTACCCCCCGCACGAGCAGGAGGAGTTCCTCGCCCACTTCCGCGGTCTCGTCGGGCTCTGGGCGTCGGAGCAGACGGGGCTGGGGACCGGGACGCCGGGATAGTCACGGACCTTTTTGTCGCTTTCCGGGCCCAAAACCGACAAGAAGGTCCGTTACTACCCCGACGGGTCAGAAGCGGAACGTCGTCTGGCCGTGGTCGTCACCGAAGACGAGGACCTTGTCCGGGGGGACGCGGAACACGGCCGCCCCGTCGCGGGTGCCGTCGCCCTGGTCGCTGACCTCGAAGAAGAGACCGTCGCGGACCTCCCACACCCAGTCGCCGGCGTACTTGCTGGTCCACGCCTCGGACAGGACCCGCAGCAGGGACTCGTCGGACACGCGGGTGGCCACGCCCTCGACCGCGATGTCCTTCCCGTTGCCCCAACCGTCGGCGCCGAGCGGGCCGGCGGTCACGGTCACGTGCGGATCGTGCTCGAGGTTGCGCATCTTCTGCTCGGCGTCACCGGTGCAGAAGTAGAAGGCGCCGTCGTGCCAGGCGCCGCAGACGGGTACGGCGTGCGGCCGGCCGTCGCGCCGCACGGTGACGAGCCAGTAGAGCTGCGCGTCGGTGAGTCGCTGGTCGACCTCCTCCCACGAGGGGGCGGTGGCCGACGGGTTGCCGTAGAGCGGGGAGATCGTGCCTGACGTCATGACGGATCGACCTGCCGAGGGCAGAGGACTCATCGCCGCTGACCTGCCGGCAGCCTGCACGTCCCTTACCGTGTGCCCGTGCAGATCTGCGTACTCGGGAGCACCCGGGCCGCGAGGTCTGAGGGTGACGGTGGGCCCGGCTTGCTGGAGCTCGGGCCGCGCAAGCCCCGCGCGGTGCTGACGACCCTGGCGCTCACGGCAGGGCGCGCTGCACGCCTACATCTCGGGTCTCGCGGGTCTGGGTGGTGGTCATCGGGTGCTCCTCGGGTGTCGTCGTTGACGAGGAGGACGCTCCCGGGCGGCTCTTGTGGCTGACTTGTGGCCGGCTTGGGCGCGCCCTGAGAGCGCCGCACAAGGGATGCTGGGGTCGTGCGGTTCACCGAGCGGGAGCTGACCGTGGCGCTGGAGGGCGCGGCCAAGGGCGTGCTGACGGCGCAGGACAAGAGCGTGCGCAAGGGCCGCCGTACGGCGGACGACGCATGGGACGAGCTGACCAGGTACCAACGGTTCCAGCTCCTCGACGGGCTCGGCGACCAGCTGCTGCCGGTCCTGGTGGGGCTACCGGACGTCGAGGTGGCGCCGGGCACCCGGCCGACGTTCACCGACCAGCAGGTGACCGCAGCCGTCGAGGAGCGGCTCGGTGACGGCGTACGCGGGATCAAGCGCCGGGTGCTGCTCCAGGCCCGCGTGTCCCTGGTCAGGCTCGCCCTGGAGAGCCTGCCCCCGCGCGCCGACCCGGACGCCTTGATCGTGCCCGACCACCTGTGACGGACTACCCCCCGAGGGCGGCGTCCACGACCTCCTTGGCCTCGGCCTGGACCTCTTCGAGGTGCTCGGGGCCCTTGAACGACTCGGCGTAGATCTTGTAGACGTCCTCGGTGCCGGAGGGGCGCGCGGCGAACCAGGCGGACTCGGTGACCACCTTGAGGCCGCCGATCTTCGCGTGGTTTCCCGGGGCCTCGGTCAGCTTGGCGGTGATCGGCTCGCCGGCCAGCTCGGTGGCGGTGACGTCGTCAGCGGACAGCTCGGCCAGCTTGGCCTTCTGCTCGCGAGTGGCGGGGGCGTCGATCCGGGCGTACGCCGGGTCGCCGTGCTGCGCGACCAGGTCGGCGTAGTGCTGGCTCGGGGACCGGCCGGTCTTGGCGAGGATCTCCGAGGCGAGCAGGGCCAGGATGATCCCGTCCTTGTCGGTGGTCCACGTCCTACCGTCCATCCGCAGGAACGACGCCCCGGCGGACTCCTCGCCGCCGAATCCGAACGACCCGTCGATCAGCCCCGGCACGAACCACTTGAACCCGACCGGCACCTCGACCATCGGCTTCCCCAGCGCGGCCGCGACCCGGTCGATCATCGAGCTCGACACGAGGGTCTTGCCGATCTGCGCACCCGACGGCCAGCCCGGCCGGCCGCCGCCGAAGAGGTACTGGATCGCGACGGCCAGGTAGTGGTTGGGGTTCATCAGCCCGGCGTCCGGGGTCACGATCCCGTGCCGGTCGGAGTCGGCGTCGTTGCCGGTGGCGACCTGGTACTTGTCCTTCTGGGCCACCAGGGAAGCCATCGCGGACGGCGACGAGCAGTCCATCCGGATCTTCCCGTCCCAGTCGAGCGTCATGAACCGCCAGGTGGCGTCGACCAGCGGGTTCACCACGGTGAGGTCGAGGTCGTGCCGGGTGGCGATCTCGGCCCAGTAGTCGACCGAGGCGCCGCCCAGCGGGTCGGCGCCGATCCGGATGCCGGCCGCCTTGATCGCGTCGAGGTCCACGACGGCGGGTAGGTCGTCGACGTAGGTGCCCATGAAGTCGTAGGAGCTCGCTGCGGCTCGCGCCTTCGCGAACGGGGTGCGGCGCACGCCGTCCAGGCCGGCCCCGATCAGCTCGTTCGCGCGCGCGGCGATCACCGAGGTGGCGTCGGTGTCGGCGGGCCCACCGTGCGGCGGGTTGTACTTGAAGCCGCCGTCCGACGGCGGGTTGTGCGAGGGCGTCACCACGATCCCGTCGGCCAGCCCGCTCTGTCCGTCCGAGAGGGCCTTGCCCCGGTTGGCGCGGATGATCGCGTGCGAGACCGCGGGCGTCGGCGTGTAACGGTCCTTGCTGTCCACCAGCACGGTCACGTCGTTGGCGGCGAGCACCTCGAGCGCGGTGACCCAGGCCGGTTCCGAGAGCCCGTGTGTGTCGCGGCCGATGAACAGCGGCCCGTCGTACCCCTGCTGCTTGCGGTAGTCACAGATCGCCTGGGTGGTGGCCAGGATGTGCCACTCGTTGAAGGCCGTGTCCAGCGAGGAGCCTCGATGCCCGCTGGTTCCGAACACCACCTGCTGGTCGGCCACGCCGGGGTCGGGGACCTGCGTGTAGTACGCCGTCACGAGGTGCGGCAGGTCCACCAGGTCCTGCGGCTGAGCGGGCTGTCCTGCGCGAGGGTCGGCCATGGAGCCATCATGCCGTCGGGTCCAACCAGTCGCGCAGTGCGGTCGCCAGCGGGACGGGCGCGTCGTACTGCACGAGATGACCGGCGCCCGCCACCTCGCTCAGCCGCGCGCCGGGCACGAGGCCGGCGAACCGGCGGCCGGTCTCGAGCGGGATCCAGGTGTCCTCGGTGCCCCAGAGGACCCGGACGGGGAGGTCGAGCCCGGGGAGCCGCCGCTCGTTCTCCTCGAGGAGCGCGACGTCGTAGTCCTCGATCTGCCGGTAGAACGCCGGCTGCCCCTCGTCGCCGGTCCACGGCTCGACCAGGGCGTCCAGCTCTCCGGCGGGCAGACCGCGATGCGTCGCGTTCCCGACGTAGGCACGCACGATCGCCTCGTGGACGTATCCGGGCAGCTGCGCCAGCAGCCCGGGGTTGTCCTGGACGAACCGGAAGAACGGCGACCCGCTGGGAGGGATCGCGACCACGTCGACCAGGAACAGCGAGGCGAGCTGTGCGCCCTCCTCCAGGTGCGCACGGAGCGAGACCAGCCCGCCGAGGTCGTGGGCCACCACCTGCGGCCGGTCGACCCCCCAGTGGTCGAGGAGCGCGCGGAGCGCCCGCGCGTGGACGCCCGCGTGGACCTCGTGGCGCGGATCCTTCGACGACCGGCCGTACCCGGGCAGGTCCCACAGGTGCACCGTGAACCGGTCTGCGAGGGCCTCGGCGAACGGCGCCCACACCCGGGCGGAGAACGGGGTCCCGTGGCAGAACACGACCGGCGGGCCCGCCCCGACGCGAGCCCAGGCGATCCGGCGGCCCTCCCACTCGAAGGTCTCGGTCAGCTCCACGTCCCCGATCATGCCCCGGGCGGCGGGGAGGCTAGCCGGATCCGGCGCGGTGCGCGGCCGAACCCGCCACCTTCGTCCGAACCGGTATCGCGACGCTGGACCAGCACCCCAGAGTGCCCGCGAACCCACCCGAGGATCGTGCCTCGTCGGGTGTCATCTCCCCCATGGCCCTGCTCGACCTCGCTGCGTCCGCACCTCTGCCGCGGCCGTCGGTGACCGTCGAGCAGGGTCAGTCCAGCGTTGCGGCCGCCCCCACACACCTGGCCCTGGCGAGCGTCCTGCGACGGCTCGGGGCCAACCTGCTGGTCGCCTGCGTGGTGCCGGCCGCGGTCTTCTACACGCTGTTCGTCTCGTTCGGGATCTGGCCGGCCATCCTGTCCACCCTGGCCTGGTCGTACGGCGCGATCTCGGTCCGGGCGCTGACCCGGCGCCGGGCCTCGGGGCTCCTGTTCCTCACCGCCGGGGTGCTCAGTGTGCGCACGGTGGTCGCGCTGCTCTCGCACAGCACCTTCATCTACTTCCTGCAGCCGGTGCTCGTCGATGCACTGATCGGGACGACGTTCCTCGTCTCCGCGCTCACCGCCCGGCCGATGGTCGCCCGGCTGGCCGGCGACTTCTACCCGCTCACCGAGGAGCTGCACGCGCGGCCCGGGCTGCAACGGCTCTTCCGACGGTTGACTCTGCTGTGGGCGGTCGCCCTGCTGGCGAAGGCGACGGCCATGTTCACGCTGTTGCAGACCCAGCCACTGGCGACGTTCGTGCTGGTCAAGAGCATCGCCGTGCCCCTCACCAACGCGACGTGCATCGGGCTCACCGTCGTCGCCGCCACCACGGTGGCGCGACGTGAAGGACTGCTCCCGAGGCGGACCGCGATACTGCGCCCATGGCTCTTGAGGACTTCCCGCGCCACCAGCTGACCTTCGGACCGAGCCCGGTCCACCCGTTGCCGCGGCTGAGCGCCCACCTCGGCGGCGCGCAGGTCTGGGCCAAGCGCGAGGACTGCAGCTCCGGACTGGCGTACGGCGGCAACAAGACCCGCAAGCTGGAGTACCTCGTGCCGGAGGCGCTCGCCCGGGGCGCGGACACGCTCGTGTCGATCGGCGGCCACCAGTCCAACCACACCCGCCAGGTCGCGGCGGTGGCGGCGCACCTGGGGATGAAGTGCGTCCTGGTGCAGGAGAACTGGGTGCCCGACTGGACCGACCCGCTCAGCACCCAGGTCGGCAACATCCTGCTCAGCCGGGTCATGGGCGCCGACGTGCGGCTGGACCCGGCCGGCTTCGACATCGGGTTCCGTGACTCGTGGCGGCAGGCTCTCGAGGACGTCGAGAGGGCCGGCGGTACGCCGTACGCCATCCCCGCCGGCGCGTCCGACCACCCGCTCGGCGGGCTCGGCTTCGCCGGCTGGGCCTTCGAGGTGGCCCGGCAGGAGGAGGAGCTCGGCGTCTTCTTCGACACCATCCTGGTCTGCACGGTGACCGGCTCGACGCACGCCGGGATGATCGCCGGGTTCGCGGCACTCGAGGAGGCCGGCGGCCGGCCGCGGCGGGTGCTCGGCATCGACGCCTCGGCGACGCTCGACCAGACCCGCGAGCAGGTGGCGCGGATCGCCCGGAACACCGCCGAGCTGATCGGCCTGCGCCGGGACCTGCGCGACGACGAGATCACGGTGCTCGAGGGCTGGGCGGGTGAGAAGTACGGCATCCCGGTGCAGTCCACGCTCGACGCCATCCGGCTCACCGGCCAGCTCGAGGGCGTCATCGTCGACACCGTCTACGAGGGCAAGTCGATGGCCGGCCTGGTCGACCTGGTCCAGAACGGCGACATCCCGCGCGACTCCACCGTGCTCTACGCGCACCTGGGCGGGCAGCCGGCGCTCAACGCCTACGCCGCCCTCTTCTAGAGCCGATTCGTCTGCGGGTCCACGCGGGAGTTTCGACGCCGTACCGCAGACGAATCGTGCATGCTGCGCCCGTGGGTTTTGTCGTGGGGCTGGTCCTGCTGGCGCTCGGGTGGTTAGCGATCGGACCGTGGGTGTTCGCTCTGCTGCTGGTGGCACTGCTCGTGCCGGCCACCAGGAAGCGGCTGCGGCCGAACCGCTGGGCGCTCGGCGGCGTCCTCGCACTGGTGGTCGCGGCCGCGGTGACGGTGGTGCTGCTCCCCGACGGCCGGCTGCCGATCCCGCCCGGGGGCGGGCTGCTGGTGACCTCGTCGTACGACGGCCACGCGGTCGAGCCCCAGCCGATCGCGCTGGACGTGCCCCAGCAACCCGGGCTGGCGCCGAACGGCAGCAGCAGCATGCACGACGACTCCTGGGCCACCGACAGCTACCAGGGTCCCGGTCCGCTGGGGAAGGACCCCGAGGTCACGACGTCGTGGTACGGCCTCGAGGAGTGCGCGACCCTCGCCTTCGACCCGGACGGGCGGCTGGTCGCGCTGTGCGGCAACCGGAGTGGTCCGGTGATGCACGTGCTCGACCCCGAGACGATGCGCCCGTTGGAGACCCTCGACCTGCCCGACCGCAAGAAGTCCGACAAGAAGCCGTGGGAGGACCTCTGCGGCGGTGCGTACTTCTACCTCGACGCGCAGGCCAGGGCCGTGGTCGCGACCACCGACCGGCAGGTGTGGACGGTCGACAGCAGCGACCTCGAGGTGCTCGACAAGGTCGACCTCGCCGACGTCGTACCCGACGACGACTGCCTGGTCGCACTGCTGCCCGACTGGGACGGCAACACCTGGTACGTCACGCAGGACGGCCGGGTCGGCGTGGCCGGTGGCACCGGTGACCCCACGCCGCTGGACCTGGGCGGTGAGATCGCCAACTCGATCGCCGCCGACGACACCGGTGTCTACCTCGTCACCACCGACGCGCTGGTGAAGGTGGCGCTGGACGAGCACCGACAGCCGGCGGTGGTGTGGCAGACGACGTACGACAACGGCACCCGGAAGAAGCCGGGCCAGCTCAGCGCGGGGAGCGGTACGACGCCGACCGTCCTCCCGAGCGGGCTGGTGGCGATCACGGACAACGCCGACCCGCAGATGCACGTGCAGTTCTACGACGGCCGCGACGGCCACCTGGTCTGCCAGGCGCCGGTGTTCGGCAAGGGCGAGAGCGCGAGCGACAACTCGCTGGTGGCCGTGGGCGATGCCAGCGTCGTCGTCGAGAACAACTACGGCTACCAGGCGCCCTGGACCACCCTGGTCGGCCGGGCCACCGCCGGTGGCCTGGCTCGCGTCGACGCCGACCCGGACACCGGCGAGTGCACCGTCGGCTGGCAGTCCGACGAGATCGCGCCCTCCTCGGTGGCCAAGGTCTCGCTGGCCACCGGGCTGATCTACGCCTACACGATGCGGCCGTCGTGGTGGGGCGTCACCGCGTGGTACCTCACCGCCATCGACGCCCGCACCGGTGAGACGGCGTTCTCGGTCCGCACCGGCACCGGCACCCTCTTCAACAACCACTACAGCGCGGTGACGCTGGGGCCGGACGGGTCGGCGTACGTCGCCACCCTCGGCGGCATGATCCGGGTGCGCGACAGGGACTAGTGACCCGGACGAGAAATACGTGCGAGATAGCGCGCGGAGTTCGAGTTCGGGTCACTAGGGGCTACGAGCCCAGCGAGCCCAGCGAGCCCGGGTCGTCCGGCACGTCGACCGCGTGCTCGCGCAGCGCCTCGATCGGGACGACGGCCAGGACGGCGGCGTTCGTCGAGGCCAGCACCACCGGGGCAGCCCTGCCGTCCTCGTGGGCCCGCGCCCAGTTGTGCGCCGTCACGCACCAACGGTCGCCGGGCACCAGCCCCGGGAAGGAGAAGGCCGGCATCGGCGTGCTCAGGTCGTTGCCGATCGACCGTTGGTGCTCGAGGAACTCCGCGGTGACCACGGCGCAGATGGTGTGGGCGCCGCGGTCCTCGGGACCGGTGGCGCAGCACCCGTCGCGGAAGAACCCGGTCATCGGGTCGGTGCCGCAGGGCTCCAGCTCGCCGCCCAGGACGTTGCGCTCCGTCACGGGTCGAGCATCGCACTGCCCGGGACGACTCGGGACCCGTCGGGACGCCCGGGGGCTGACCGCGGGACGTGCGGGAATGGAGCCTCGACGGCATGACCACCATCGCACCGGCCACCGCGCCGGCCACTCATCGCACCCACGACGCGCGCCGTTTCTGGCAGCTCCTGCTGGCGGTCGTCGCGCCGCTACCCATGCTGAGCAAGGGCATCTCCTACCTGATCATCCCGGTCGACGGCGACGCCAGCGTCCAGAGCACGGTCGACGCGCTCCGGTCGCGGCCGGGGCTCGCCGAGACCCTGGTCTGGTTGGACGTCGTCTTCTGCGTCCTCCTCGTGCCCTCGCTCATCGGCGCCTGCTGGCTCGCGCGCCGCGGCGCCCCGCGCCTGACCACCGCTGCGGGCCTGGTCGCGGTCGGTGGCACCCTCGTGGGCATCGCCGTCCTGGGCGGACCACTCACGCCCTTCCAGATGGTCCTGCGCCACGACCTCGACACCTCCTCGATGACGGCCTTCTCCGACGCGGCGGAGGCCGATGCGGTGATCGGCGTCGGCAGCCTGTGCTTCATCGTCGGGATCGTCATCGGGCTCACCCTTCTCGGTGCGGCGCTCTGGCGGAGTCGACAGGTTCCTCCCGTCGCCGCGCTGGCGGTGATCCTCGGCGGAGCCACCCACCCGTTCCTGCCCGGCCACGTGGCCCAGGGCATCGGCCTCTTCGTGGCCGCCGCCGGCTTCGCGTTCGTGTCGGCGGCGCTCGTCAGGCTGCCGAAGGACGCCTTCGACCTGCCGCCTACCCATGGCTGACCGCGCGGTATGACTGGGTCGTGGCCACCCTTCGCCCTGCGACGCCGGACGACGCTGACCGGGTGGCCGGCGTCTGGCGGGCCGCGTGGCACGACGGGCACCGCGGCCACGTGCCCGAGGCGCTGATCGAGGCGCGCGACGCGGCGTACTTCGGGTCGCGGGCCGCCGAGCTGGTCGACCACATCACCGTGGCCGTGGACGGCGCCGAGCTCCTGGGTGTGCTCATCGTCAGGGACGACGAGCTGATGCAGCTCATGGTCACCGCGATGGCCCGCGGGCACGGAGTCGGCGGGCTGCTGCTCGCGGAGGCGGAGCGCCAGGTCGCCGAGGCCGGCCACGACGAGGTCTGGCTGGCCGTGGTGCCCGGCAACACCTCCGCCCGCCTCTTCTACGAGTCACACGGGTGGGTCGACCGGGGCCCGGAGACCTACGACGCGGTCACCCTGGGCGGCGGGACCGTGGCCGTGCCGGTCCGCCGGTACGTCAAGCGGCTGGGCATCAGCAGGCAGCTCCCGCTCAGGGATAGCTGATCCCCGTCGTCTCCTCGCTGAGCTCCCACAGCCGGCGCTGGGCGTCCGCGTCCCGGGAGAGCCCGGTCGAGGTCACCACCTGCGGGTGGCCCTGCAGCTCACCCAGACCGCCGGGGCCGACGTATGTCGCGCCGGGCAGGTCCGCGGTCGCCGCCATCAGCACCGGCCAGGCGCCGTGCGCGGCCGGCTGAGAGACGGCCTTGATGCTCGCGTCGAGGATCGTGGCCAGCCCACCCCTGGAGCGGCCGTACTGGCCGTTGGCCGCGAGGTGGGTGCCGGCGAAGCCGGGATGGGCGGCCAGCGCCTTGAGGGGCAGCTCCTTGGCCCGGGCGCGGCGGTCCAGCTCGTAGGTGAACAGCAGGTTGGCCAGCTTGGACTGTCCGTAGACCTGCCACTTCGCGTAGCGACCCCCTTGCAGGTGCGGGTCGCCGAGCGGGGCGCGCCGTGCGACGCGGTGCATGTTCGACGACACCGTGACGACCCGGGCGTCCTTGCTGGCCAGGAGCTGCGGCAGCAGCAGCCCCGTGAGCAGGAACGGGCCGAAGTGGTTGGTCGCCAGCTGCAGGTCGAGCCCGTCGGTCGTGAGCCGGCGCGGCGTGCCCATCACGCCGGCGTTGTTGACCAGCACGTCGATGGGGCCGTACGCCGTGGCCGTCTCCGCCGCTCGGCGTACCGAGCCGAGGTCGGCGAGGTCCACCTCCAGCAGCTCCACCTCGGCGGCCGGCACCTCGGCCCGGATGGTCTCGCCGGTCTCGCGAAGCCGCTCCGGGGTGCGGCCCGCCAGCACCACCCGAGCGCCACGGCGGGCCAGCTCGAGCGCGGTGTGGTGGCCGAGCCCGCCCAGGGTCGTGCCGGTGACCAGCACGGTGCGGCCGGCCAGGTCGGGGAGGTCGGCCAGCTCCCAGGCGTCGACCCTCATGGGGTCGTGGCGAGACTCGCCAGCACCTGCTCGCCGAGCGCCGGGTCGCCCGCCACGGTCACCCGGCCCGGCTCGGCCGGGCAACGGCCCCCGGCCAGCCGGATGAACGACTCGCGGTCCATGTGCAACGTCACCGTGGGCTCGACCGGCACCGGCGTCCGCCGGCCCCGGCCGTTCTCGTCGATCTCGAACGCGAACGGCTCGCTGCCCGCCATCTCCAGGACCAGGGTGGTCCCGACGGGGGCGCCGACCTTCTTGCCGAGGACGTAGCCCAGGCTCTCGGCGAGGTACTCCGCCGTGTGCCGGGCCGGGGCGGAGTCCATGTGGCCGGGCCGGCCGACCGCGCGGCGTACGTCCTGCTCGTGCATCCACACGTCGAGCGGCCGGTTGCGCAGCAGGGTCCGCCAGGTCCACGGGACGCCGCCGAAGATCACCTCGGGCTTCGCATCGCCGTCCGTGGGCGGGTCGGCGAGCAGGGCGGTGTGCCGCTTGGTGGTCACCTCCCGGATCTCGTTGATGATCGCGTCCGCGCTGGCCTCACGCCGGTTGACCACCCCGATCTCGGTGTACATGCCCATCAGCCCGGTCACGTGTGGAGGCTGGCCGACGTCGGCGGCCTCCTCCGGGTTGCCGGCCAGGACACCCTCGAGGTGCGCGGTGTGTGCCGCGCAGGCCCGCACGTCCCAGCCCGCCAGGTCGGTGGGCGTCGCCCACTCCTGCTCCGGCAGCTCCTCGAGCAGGTCGACGAAGTCGTTGACCGCCTGCCACCAGATCGCGACGTACCCCGCGAGCTCCTCGCGATCACTCATGACCGGCAGCGTACTGATGGGTAGGCCCACCGAGCCCGGCGGTGGACCTGTCCGTGATCGGCGGTGGCCGGGACGGCAGACTGGATCGGTGACCGCACGTGTCCGCGCTCCGGAGCTCCGCGGCCGGGGCTGGCTGAACACCGGCGGCAGGGCGTACTCGATGGCCGAGCTGCGCGGCCGTTTCGTCCTGCTCGACTTCTGGACCTTCTGCTGCGTCAACTGCCTGCACGTCATCGACGAGCTGCGTCCGGTCGAGGAGAAGTACGCCGAGGAGCTCGTGGTGGTCGGCGTCCACTCACCGAAGTTCGTGCACGAGGCCGACCCGGAGGCGTTGAAGGCGGCCGTGGAGCGGTACGGCGTGGACCATCCCGTGCTCGACGACCCCGAGCTGATCACCTGGCAGGCCTACACCGCGCGGGCCTGGCCGACGCTGGTGCTGGTCGACCCGGAGGGGTACGTCGTCGCGCAGTACGCCGGCGAGGGTCATGCGCACGCGATCGACCGGGAGCTGGCCCTGCTGGTCGAGGAGCACCGGGCGAGAGGGACCCTGCAGCCCGGAGACTCGCCGTACGTCCCGCCGCCGGTCGAGCCCACCACGCTGCGGTTCCCGGCCGACGCGGCGCCGCTCGCCGACGGACTCGTCCTGGTCGCCGACGCCGGCCACGACCGGGTCGTCGAGCTGGCCGTGGAGCCGGCCGGCGCCGGTGAAGGGCAGCGCGTGGTCCGTGAGTGGCGCGGGTTCAAGGAGCCGAACGGCCTGTGCGTCGTGGGGAGGACCGCGTACGTCGCCGACACCGCCCACCACCAGCTCAGACGCATCGACCTCGACTCCGGCGAGGTGACGGTGCTCGCCGGCACGGGCGAGCAGTGGATGCAGGGCGACTCCACCGACCGGCTCAGCAGCCCGTGGGCGGTGGCGTGGTGGCAGGACCGGGTGTGGATCGCGATGGCCGGGATCCACCAGCTCTGGACGTTCGACCCGGTCACCGGTGCGGTCGAGGTCGCGGGCGGTACGACGAACGAGGGGCTGGTCGACGGCCCGCTCGAGGAGGCGTGGTTCGCACAGCCGTCGGGCCTGGCGGTGGCGGGTGACCGGCTGTGGCTGGCGGACTCCGAGACCTCCTCGCTGCGGTACGTCGAGGCCGGGCAGGTGCACACCGCGGTGGGACAGGGTCTGTTCGACTTCGGCTTCCGCGACGGCCCGGCCGACCAGGCGCTGCTCCAGCACCCGCTGGGCGTCACCGTGCTCCCCGACGGCAGTGTCGCGATCAGCGACACCTACAACGGGGCGGTCCGCCACTACGACCCGGCCACCGGCGAGGTCACCACCCTGGCCAGCGGCCTGGCCGAGCCCTCGGCGGCGTACGTCGACCGGTCGACGGGCACGGCCGAGCTGGTCGTGGTCGAGTCCGCCGCCCACCAGCTGACCCGGGTCCCCCTCGGCCACGCCTCGCGCACCGACGGGTTCAGCCACACCACCCAGCGGCCGGTGACCGAGGTCGCCGAGACGCTGAGCCTCGAGATCGCGTTCACCCCGCCGCCCGGGCAGAAGGTCGACGACCGGTTCGGACCGCCTTCCCAGCTGGTCGTGGAGGCCACGCCTTCCGCGCTGCTGCGCAAGGGCGAGGGCCGGGGCACCGAGCTGACCCGCACGCTCGTCCTCGACCCGGAGGTCGGCGAGGGCGTGCTGCACGTCGCGGCACGGGCGGCGTCGTGCGACATCGCAGGGGAGAACGCCGCCTGCCACATCCACCAGCAGGACTGGGGTGTCCCGATCCGGGTCGCGGCCGGCGCCGAGCCGGTCCTGCGCCTCCCTCTGGGCGATTCGTCTGCGCGCTGACCTGTCTTTCAACGCTCGCAGTCGCAGACGAATCGGAAGCAGGCGAGCCGTCTCAGCCGAGCGCCAGCATCAGCGCGATGCCGAGCATGGTCAGCCCGATCAGCACGTCGAGGACCTGCCAGGCGCGCGGCAGCGCCAGGAGCGGCGACGCGAACCGGGCGCCGAAGCCCAGCCCCGAGAACCACAGCACCGACCCCAGCGTCGCGCCCGCCGCGAACCACCAGCGTCCGGGATGCCCGTGGGTGTTGGCGATCGAGCCGAGCAGCAGCACCGTGTCGAGGTAGACGTGGGGGTTCAGCCAGGTGAGCGCGGTCGCTCGGCCCACCGCCGACCGCAGCGACAGAGGCTCGGGTGCGGCCGCGCTCAGGGCCGACGTGTGCCGGGCGTGGAGCAGCGTGGTGACGCCGTACCAGGTCAGGAAGGCCACGCCGAGCCAGCGCACGACGTCGATCACCCAGGCGGCCTGCCGGACCACGGTTCCGATGCCGGCCACGCCGGCCACGATGAGGACCAGGTCCGAGACCGCACAGATCGCGACGACCGGCGCGACGTGCTCGCGGGCCAGCCCCTGTCGCAGCACGAAGGCGTTCTGCGCGCCGATCGCGACGATCAGCGACAGGCCGGTCAGCAGGCCGGCGACCGCGGAGTCGAGCACGCCGACCACGCTAGGTCGGCTACCGGGTGAAGACCAACGCAACTTTGTGACGATTCATTAGCATCGCTTCATGCCCTACAACACCGCTGCGGTCGAGGCCCTGGTGGCCATCGTCGACCACGGCACCTTCGACGCCGCCGCCCGCGCGCTCCACGTGACTCCGAGTGCCGTCAGCCAGCGGGTGCGGGCCCTCGAGCGCGAGGTCGGTCAGGTCGTCGTACGCCGCGGCGCCCCGTGCGTCCCGACCGAGGCCGGCGCCGCACTCGTCCGGCTGGGCCGTCAGACCCGCCTGCTCGACGACGAGGCGCGCGCGGCGCTGCAGGAGCACGTCGGGCGGGTCGAGGTGACCGTCGCGGTGAACGCCGACTCCCTGGCCACGTGGTTCCGCGACGTCCTGGCCGAGGTGGCGGGCTCGACGGACCTGACCCTCAACCTGGTGGTCGAGGACCAGGCGTACTCGGCGGAGCTGCTGCGCAGCGGTGAGGCGCTGGCCGCCGTGACCAGCGACCCGCACCCGGTCCAGGGGTGCCGGTCCGAGCACCTCGGCTTCCTGCGCTACCGCCCGGCCGCCACCCCCGCGCTCGCCGAGCGGTGGCGGAGCGGTCGGGGGAGCGACTGGCAGCGGATGCCGGTCGTCGTCTTCAACGCCAAGGACGACCTCCAGCACGACCTGCTCCGCGACCGCGGCGTCACCGCGCCCGACGTCGTCCACCTGGTCCCCACCAGCGCCGACTTCCACGAGGCGGTCCGCCTCGGCCTGGGGTGGGGGATGCTCCCCGAGCCGCAGCTCCTGCCCGACCTCGACGCCGGCCGGCTGGTCACCCTCGGCGGCCGCGCCCACCAGGACGTGCACCTGCACTGGCAGCGCTGGCGGATCGACTCCGCCGCCCTCGGATCGCTGACCGACGTCGTACGCCGGGCAGCCTCCGCCGGCCTGCGCCGATAGTCCCCGACGTTCCCGACACCACCTGCGCTGAGGACGCGTCGGGAACGTCTGGGGCTGTCCCGGCCGGCGAACGATCCGGTCACGGACCTGCAACGGGCCTGTCCGGGCCGGAGCCTTGGCCCTGGGTTCCGCAGCATGCGGACCCGCGCGCTGCTCGTCGCAGCGGTGCTGACGTGGCTGACTCTCGCTGGTTGCGGTGGCGCCGACAGCGAGCGCGATTCGCCTCCGACGGGTCCGGTGCCCAGCCCGGCCGCCGTCGGTGAACCGGAGCCGCTGCCGCTCGGCAAGTCCGAGCTCGCGTTGTCCCCGAACGTGCAGTACCTGTCGCCAGAGGGGTTCGTCCCGGTGGTGTCGTTCCAGGCCTTCGCGGACGGCTGGATGAGCACGCACCGGAGCGCAGACGCCTTCGACGTCAGCCGGCCAGTCCCCGCCGGCGATGCGCCGCTGGAGGTCATCGCCTTCATCGTTCCGCCGGAGGGCACGGCGAAGGAGGCCCTGGCGGCCATCGCCCAGCGGGCCGGCCAGGCGGGCGCGACCGTGGCCCGCAAGGGTGAGTTCGTCGTCACCGGCGGCGATGGTCCACTCATCGTCAGCCGCGACCAGGGCATCGCGCTGGACGCCGTTCCCGATGGCACCACCAGGGTCGAGACCACGGACTCGGCCCAGGGACCGGTGCTGAGGGTGCTCTGGGTGCCGGACGCGGCGAACCTGGCGGCGGCCGAGGCCGCCGCCAACGTGATCGCCTCGACGATCCAGGTGAGCTGAAACGCCCCGCCGGCGAACCGGCGGGGCGTCCCCTCGCAGAGGGCTCTTGGTCCGGCTCGGGTCCTAGAAGGCGTCCTCGGACAGGTCCATCAGCGACAGGTCGGTGGCCTGGGCGATGGCGAGCTCGGCACTGATCCTGGGCAGGTTGTGCTGGGCGAAGAACTGGGCCGCGGCGACCTTGCCCTCGTAGAAGGCCTGGTCCCTGCCGGGTTCTCCTCCGAGCTTCTCGAGCGCGACCTCGGCCTGGCGCAGGAGCAGCCACGCGCAGACCACGTCACCGAGCACCATCAGCAGCCGGGTGGTGTTGAGCCCGACCTTGTAGATGTTGCGCAGGTCTCCGGTCTCGGACGACGGGTCGGCCGACATCAGGTCGTCGATGAGGTGGCCGACCAGCGCGTTGGCGTCCTCGAGAGCCTGGGCCAGCAAGCCGCGCTCCACCTTCAGCCGGCCGTTGCCGGCCTCGCTGTCGATGAAGGCCTGGATCTGACCGGCCAGGTGACCGAGCGCCGCGCCCTGGTCCTTGACGATCTTGCGGAAGAAGAAGTCCTGGCCCTGGATCGCCGTCGTGCCCTCGTAGAGGGTGTCGATCTTGGCGTCGCGGACGTACTGCTCGAGCGGGTACTCCTGCAGGAACCCGGAGCCGCCGAAGGTCTGCAGCGACTCGGTGCCGAGCAGCACCCACGAGCGCTCCGAGCCGTAGCCCTTCACGATCGGGAGCAGCAGGTCGTTGACCGCCGAGGCGAGCCTCGCGTCGTCCGAGCCCATCGCGTCACCGTGCTCGAAGCCCTGCAGCTTGTCCTGCCAGGTCGCGGTGTAGAGCACCAGCGCCCGCATCGCCTCGGCGAAGGACTTCTGCACCATCAGCGAACGGCGTACGTCGGGGTGGTGGCTGATCGTGACCCGTGGCGCGGTCTTGTCGCCGGACCGGGTCAGGTCGGCACCCTGGATGCGGGACCTCGCGTAGTCGAGCGCGTTGAGGTAGCCCGTCGACAGCGTGGCGATGGCCTTGGTGCCGACCATCATCCGGGCGTTCTCGATGACCTGGAACATCTGCGCGATGCCGTCGTGCACCTCACCGAGCAGGTAGCCGCGAGCGGGCTCGCCGCCGCCGGTGGACGGGTCGCCGAAGGTGAGCTCGCAGGTGTTGGAGACCTTGATCCCCATCTTGTGCTCGACGTTGGTGACGTAGACGCCGTTGCGCTCGCCGGTCAGCTCGCCGCTCTCGAGGTCGAAGTGGAACTTGGGGACGATGAACAGCGAGAGGCCCTTGGTGCCGGGGCCGCCGACGCCCTCGACGCCGACCGGGCGGGCCAGCACGAGGTGGATGATGTTCTCCTGCAGGTCGGACTCACCGCTGGTGATGAACCGCTTGACACCCTCGATGTTCCAGGTGCCGTCGTCGTTGGCGGTGGCCCTGCTGCGGCCGGCGCCCACGTCGGAGCCGGCGTCGGGCTCGGTGAGCACCATCGTGGTGCCCCACTCGCGGTCGACGATCAGCTGCGCGATCGCCCGGTCACGCTCGTTGCCGTTGCGGTGGATGACGCCGGCGAAGGCGGGGCCGCAGCCGTACATCCAGATGGGCGCGTTGGACCCGAGCACCATCTCGGCGATCGCCCAGTTCAGGGAGGACGGCGCGTAGGTGCCGCCGAGCTCCTCCTTGATCTGGGTGCGCCAGTACTCCGCGTCCATCCAGGCGCGGTAGCTCTTCCGGAACGACTCCGGCAGCGGCGCCTCGTGGGTCTCCGGGTCGAAGACCGGCGGGTTGCGGTCGCTGTCCTCGTACGACGCCGCGAGCTCCTCGCGGGCCAGGCGGTCGACCTCGGCCAGGATCGAGCGTGCGGTCTCCCCGTCGATCTCCGCGAACGGGCCGGCGCCTAGCACCTCGTCCCGTCCGAGCACCTCGAACAGGTTGAACTCGATGTCGCGGAGGTTGGTCTTGTAGTGGCTCACGGTGGGACGTACCTCTTCGTCGTCGGTAAAGGCTACTGGCCGGTTCTACCAGTGAGTAACTTCATCGTAGACAGCAGATCACGGCCCCGCAAGGAAACGGGGGTAGAGGTGTGACGGGCATCTCCTCCACGGGTTTGTCCACAAATCAGGTACAGTTACTCAGGAATACTTCAGGAATGTCCTGCTGGAGGTGAACCGATGCGACGACTGGTGCTCCTGGCCCTGGTGGGCCTGGCTGCGCAGCTGGTCGACGGCTCGCTCGGCATGGGGTACGGCGTCACCTCGGCCACGCTGCTCGTGGCCGCCGGGGTCGCACCGGCCGCGGCCTCGGCGGCCATCCACTTCTCCGAGATCGGCACGACGCTGGTCTCCGGGCTGTCCCACCAGAGGTTCGGCAACACCGACTGGCGCACCGTCGGCGTCCTGGCGCTGCCCGGCTTCGTCGGCGCCTTCGCCGGGGCCACGCTGCTGGTCAACCTCGATGCGGAGGTGGCCGTCCCGGTGGTCGCCGTACTCCTCATCGCACTCGGCACCTACGTCACCTGGCGGTTCCTCACACCGAGGCGGCTGCGGTTCGGTCCCCGGCCGAGCGCGCGGTTCCTCGCGCCACTCGGCCTGTTCGCCGGCGCCCTCGACGCGCTCGGCGGCGGTGGCTGGGGGCCGGTCGGCACGTCGTCGCTGCTCGCCTCCGGCCGGCTCGAGCCGCGCAAGGTGGTTGGTTCGGTCGACACCGCCGAGTTCGTGGTCGCGGTCGGCGGCTCGCTCGGGTTCCTCGTCGGGCTGGGGACCGGTGGGATCCACTGGGCGTACGTGTTCGCCCTGATGGCCGGCGGCATGGTCGCCGCCCCGGTCGCCGCCGCGCTGGTGCGATACCTGCCGGCCCGCGTGCTCGGCGTCGCGGCCGGCGGGCTGATCGTGCTCACCAACCTCCAGACCCTCGCCGACTGGTCCGACGCGTCCGGGGTGACCGAGGGGCTGCTCGCCTCGCTGGTGTTCACGCTCTGGGTGTTGTGGACCGCGTGGGCGGTCAAGCTCGAGCAGCCTGCGGACCCGCGCGACCCGCGCTCGGCCACGCCCATCGGGGCCTGAGGGTCACCGCTCGCAGTGCTTGCGGACCTCCGCGCGGCAGGTGTCGATGCCGCCCGCGCCGTCCGCGACGTCCCGGCCCGGGCCGCCGGTGAGTACGTCGTCACCGAGCCGGCCGTACATGCGGTCGGGCCCGCCCTGACCCAGGAGCACCGACTGGTAGCGACCGCACTTCGGCAGGTCCAGGTCGAACCCGTTGCCGACCCGGCGGAGCAGGTCCCGGCCGTCGCCGCCCGAGATGACGACGTCGTGCCCGAACGCATCGAGGTCGTTCCTCTTGTCGTTGCCCCTCATCCGGACCTTGCAGCCGGTCGCGGTGGCGTTGCGCAGCCCCGACGTCGTCACCTTGAGGAGGCCGTCGACGCTCGCCGTCTGGGCGGACAGGTCCACCCGGGCCTGCTTCTCGCCGAAGGCGTAGAGGTGGCTGCCTGCCGTACCGAACTCGACGCTGCCCGTGCCGGGAGTCGAGGTCGGGTCCAGCTGCACCGTTCCGCCACCAGCCAGAACCGCGTGGAAGGAAGCGATGGCGTCGACGATCACGTCGCTGCTGCCGCCGGCCGAGCTGACGTAGGTGTCGTTGCCCCCGACGAGGGACGCCGAGGTGAAGGCGCCGGACGGAGCGTAGGAGACGACGGAGTCGTCACCGAGGCCGGTGGCCACGTCGCCACCGTCGACGCAGACGAGGTCGTTGCCGCCGAGGGCCCGGACGCCGACCGCCGTGCCGTGCCCGACGATCACGTCGTCACCCTCGGTCCCGGTCAGGATGCCGGTCGAGCCCTCGATGGTCGCGGGCTTTCCCTGGCAGACCGCGGCGGCGTACGCCGGGCCGATGGGTCCCGCCAGCACCGTCGCGAACGGCACGGCGAGGGCGGCGGCCAGTGCGGCCCGAAGCTTCATGGTTCCTCCCGGGGTCAGCCTGCCTGGTGTGACGCCGGGAGTCACCGGTCAGTTCGCGTCATTGACGGTCGCGGCTCGTCGTCGTGTAACTCGACCGAACCGATCGAAACATCTGACACACTGGCCCCGTGCGAGTTTCCGCGAAGTCCGACTACGCACTCCGCGCGTTGATCGAGATGGCGTCGCGCCAGGACGGCAAGGCGGTCAGCGCCGAGGAGCTCGGCAAGCAGCAGGAGATCCCGCACGGCTTCCTCCAGGCCATCCTCGCCGACCTGCGCCGCGCGGGCATCGTGATGTCCCAGCGCGGCCAGTCCGGTGGCTGGCGGATGGGCCGCGCGGCCGACACCGTCTCGGTCGCCGACGTGATCCGGGCCGTCGACGGACCACTGGTCTCGGTCTACGGCCTGCGCCCCGAGGCGGTCGAGTACAACGAGACCGCGTCCGTGCTCCAGCACGTCTGGATCGCCGCCCGTCGCTCGCTGCGCGACGTCTTCGAGCAGGTCTCCATCCAGCAGCTGGCCGACGCCAAGCTGCCCAAGGCGGTCACCTCTCGGACCGCCGACGAGGACGCCTGGCAGCCGCACTGAGCTGGCTCTGACGTCGCGGGAGATTCACCGGGTACCCGGTGAAACTCACCGGGCGCTCATCCGACGGCGGTCGGCTTCCGGCCGAGCTTGCGGCCCTTCCTCTCGAGCCTGGCGTTCCGCTCCGAGGCCACGGTGAGCTGCTGGCGCAGCCGGCCCACCTCGGCCACCGCCTCGGAGAGAGCGCCGTTGAGGATGTCGATCCGGTCGTCGTACGACGCCCGGGCGGGGTCGGTCGGGCCGGCCGGACGCACCGGGACGAGGTCGCGGAGGTCGCCGACCACGTCGTACCCGCGGTCGGCCGCGACCTTGCCCCACTCCTCAGCGAGCTCCACGAGCTCGTCGTGGTCGACGTGCACGCCGGAGCTCTCGGCGATCAACCGCAGGGAGGCGGCGTCGGCAGCGCTGACCGCGGTCGCCGGCGCCGGGAGGGGGAGCCACTCGGCGTCGAAGCCGGTCAGGGCGCCGAGGGCGTGCCAGGCGACCGCGGGGTCGGCGGGGTCGGTGACGACGACGTGCACCCGGTCGGGTCCGGTGACGGCCCGCTCCCAGCGGGCCAGCACACCGGTGAGGTCGAGCTCGTCGGGGAACAGGCCGACCCGGCCGTCGGGTACGCCGGCCAGCACCACCACGTGGACCTGGGTGCCGGCCAGCCCGTCGACCAGCAGCGCGATCTCGTCGGGGGCGGCGCCGGCGAGCAGCTCGTGGCCGACCACGGCGCTGTCGTCGTGCTTGAGGATCCGGCGGCAGATCCCGGCCCACGTGCCTTCGACGTCGCGGCGGCGCAGCCCCCACGCCTTGTGCTCACGGCGCAGCTCGACGGCCGCGCGGAACGCCTCGTCGGCCGACTTCACGGGGACCCGGACGCCGTGGCCCGCCAGTGGGTCGCGGTGCTGCTCGAGCGCCGCGGCCAGCAGCGGCACCCCGGTGTGCGGCAGCCCCACGAGCAGGAACGACTTCTGCTTGCCCATGCCGCCACGGTGACGCGCCCGCCGCACCGGACGGTGAACTCGACGCGTCCGGCAGGTGTCGGCTGCCCATGACCTGCATCACCCACGGCGGGATGGTCCGTGACGAAAACGTGGGTCGAACACCGTTCTCCACAACGCAAACGTCACGGAGTATCCCGCCGGCCGATAGAACGTGTTCCAGTTTCGCCCTACGATGCCGGTCATGAGCACTGCGGCGATCACCTCCGACGCGATCACCTGGAACGCGCCGGACGACGACCACCCCGCACGGGCCGCGTCGATGCGCTCCTACTCGGCGGTGGCGAACGGTGACCTGGCTGCGTGGCTCACGGTGTACGCCGAGGACTGCGTGCTCGAGGACCCGGTCGGGAAGTCGATGTTCGACCCCGAGGGCCGAGGTCACCGCGGCCACGCGGGGCTGTCGGCGTTCTGGGAGCAGGCGATCGCGTCGATCGCGAGGTTCGAGTTCGAGATCACCGACTCGTTCGCCAACCCGGACAGCAGCACCTGCGCCAACATCGGCCGGATCCGCACGACCTTCCCCGACGGCGGCCACGCCACGACCGAGCTGATCATGGTCTACGTCGTGGACGACGCGGGGCTGGTGACCTCCATGAAGGCGTTCTGGGAGCCGGACCGGACGATGGCGAGCTACACCCCCGCGACCTCCTGATCCGGAGCAGAATCTCCCCACAGGTGTGTGACGCGGGGGAGGTGCTGTGCGTCGTAAGGGTGTGACCGAGTTCGAGGAGTTCGCGTACGCGCGGACCCCTCACCTGCTCCGGTCGGCGTGGCTGCTCTGCGGTGATGTCCACCAGGCGGAGGACCTGGTCCAGGAGACCCTGGCCAAGGTCTACGTCCGGTGGCACCGCCGCCTCGGCGGCCGCATCGACAACCCGGCGGCGTACGCCCAGACGACCCTGGTCCGGACCTTCCTCAGCGCTCGGCGCCGGAGGTCCTCGGGGGAGCTGCCGTACGCCGAGCCGCCGGACGGCCTCCAGGAGGACCCGGCCGCGGCGTCCGACCTCCAGCTGGTGGTCGCGGAGGCGCTCGCGGGGCTCGCCCCGGCCGACCGGGCGGTGCTCGTCATGCGCTACCTCGAGGACCGCAGCGTCAGCGAGGTGGCCCGGCTGCTGGGCGTCAGCGAGGGGGCGGTGCGCAACCGCAGCATGCGCGCCCTCGACCGGGTCCGGCCGCTGCTCTCGCCCCACAACACACCCGGAGGAAACCGATGACCGAGACCCAGGTGGGCGAGCTCCTCGAGCGCGCCTCCGCCGATGTCCGCACCACCACCGACCTCGTGGCCGGCGGCATCGCCGCGGGTCGCCGGCGCCGGCGCCGCGGCCTCGCCCTGGCCTCCGCCGGCACGCTGGCCGCGGCCGCCCTCGTGGGCGGCGCGGTCGGCCTCGCGCCCGGCAACGGCTCGGCCCCGGGGCGCACCGTCGTCGCCGACCCGTCGGGCTCGGCCGGCCCCTCGTCGTTCGCCGCCCAGCCGTCGGCCCCGGCCGTCACCCAGGCGCCGCCCGCGGACGCCGGGCCGTTCCCGGTGGCCGCGGACGCGATGGCGTCGACCCTCTCGACGCTGGTGCACGGCACCGTGACCAACCCGACGAACGACCAGTACCACCTGGCCGCCCCGGACGGCTGGCAGAGCGGCGCCGTGGACCTCGACGGTGCGTCCGTGCTCGTGTCGTACCAGCGCTCGACCGGCCCGCGCTGCGACGGCGACATGGACCGGGGCGACACCTCCTGCACGGCGCTCGGTGACGGCTTCTTCCTCGCCACCTACTCGGCACAGGTCACGAGCAAGGGCGTGGGCCTGACCGGCGTCCGGATGGCAGGGGTCACCTACTACACGCCCGACGGCTACAAGATCAACGCCACCGCGAGCAACGGCAGCGGCTCCGACCCGACCAGGCCGACGATGGCACAGCCGGTGCTCGGGCTCGACGCGCTCACCGCGATCGCCGAGGACCCGGCCTGGCGTTATGGTCACCACCGAAAGTTCGTCGGGTGTCCCGCACCGGGGCACGCACCTCGCACCGTCGCTCGCTGGACGACAAGTAGAGTCCCCGGCGCCTTGCGATGCCGCAGCAGGGCCACGAGATCTAGTGGTACCAGTCTAGTGCGCCCCGTGCCGCTGCGCCCACTCGACCAGCGGCCGGGTCGCCCGCCAGTCCTTGCGGACCAGGTCGAGCAGCTTCGGGGTGTGGACCACCGGCTCGAAGCCGATCAGGTGGCTGGCGATGACCGACTTGTGCCGGAGCAGGTCGATCCGCGGGTGGTCCTTGGCGTAGCCGCGCGGGGTCGTCTTGAGGACGTCGCCGCCGATCGCGAACCCCTTGCGCTCGAGGCCGCGGACGATCCCCTCGAGCTCGGCGCCGTAGGTGTCGTGCGCGATCGCGTCCCGCAGCGCGGCCAGCCGGGGCGCCTCCGCGTGGTAGTAGCCCCCTCCGGTGCGCACCCCGCGAGGCGAGAGCTCGACGTACCAGCCCGTCGCGTCGGCCACCCGGACGAAGGCGCCCTGGTGGGTCTTGTACGGCGTCTTGTCCTTGGCGAACCGCACGTCCCGGTAGGGCCGGAAGATCTTGGCCTCCCCGAACTCCTTGCCCAGCGCGTCGCACAGCGCGGTCATCGGCGCCTTCACCGAGTCGTCGTAGACGTGCTTGTGCTGGTCCCAGAAGCTCTTGGTGTTGTCGACCTCGAGGTCGTCGTAGAAGTCCAGCGCCGCGACTGGGAACCCGGTGAACTCCACGACCCGAGCCTAGGCAGTCACAGCGCAGCGACCGAGCCGGGTGCCGGCGCCCACTCCGGCGGCGACGTGGTGGTGTCGCGCGACTCCGGTTGGTCCGGCGTACTGCCCTGCGGAGCGGGCGACTGCTGCGGCGACGGCCTGGTCGGGCCGGGGTCCTTCGCGGAGGTGCAGCCGGCCAGGACGAGCACCGCGGCGGCCACCGCCGACACCGCCCGCCTAGACGTCACGGCTCGAAGTATCCAACGACCGTGGCTCCCGGTCGGCCGCCGACGGCGAAGTCCGCTGGTCCCGGCTGCTGGGGTAGCATCACCGCGCCGGTCCTCCGGCATGCGGATGTAGCTCAGTTGGTAGAGCGCGACCTTCCCAAGGTCGATGTCGCGAGTTCGAATCTCGTCATCCGCTCACCGCGCGGAACCATCGGTCCGCACCTGCCCCGGTGGTCAGCCTCCGAACAGCCGCTTCCACCACGGCTTCCTGGCTGCCGCGGTGTCGCTCACCGGGGTCGGGACGCCGTTGAGCATCACCTGGCCCGGCTGCAGCGGAGTCGACCCGGACGGGGGTACGACGCCCGGAGCGGTCGGCGTACCGGGCGCCTCGGGTGCGGCCGCGGCGGTGCCGTCGGCGGGCCACCCGAACGCCTGGCGCAGCGCCTGCTGCGCCTCCGGGGGCAGCTCGTCCACCGAGCCCACGGCCTTTCCGTCGACCGAGATCGAGGTGAACGTCGCGGTGGCATCGGACGGCAGCGCGGACAGGTTGCCCTCGAAGAGGTCCGGGATCCCGTTCTTGTCGGCGTCGGGCAGCGTGGCCGCCAGCTGCTGGCGGACGTCGGCTGGGACGTCCTCCCACTTGTCGTAGCTCTGGCCGTTGACGTTGATGAGCATGGCGACCTCGCAGGGAGCTTCCGGACCGTTCCGTACGGCCCGCCGCAGACTAGCCCCGATAGGTTGTCCGCGTGCTGCTGTCAGACCGCGACGTGCTGGCCGAGATCGAGGCGGGCCGGATCAGAATGGACCCGTTCGACCCCGCGATGATGCAGCCGTCGTCGATCGACGTCCGGCTGGACCGGTTCTTCCGGGTCTTCGAGAACCACCGCTACCCGCACATCGATCCGGCCGCGGACCAGTCCGACCTGACCCGGCTGGTCGAGCCCGAGGGTGACGAGCCGTTCATCCTGCACCCGGGGGAGTTCGTGCTCGGGTCGACCTACGAAGGGGTGACCCTGCCCGACGACGTGGCCGCGCGGGTCGAGGGGAAGTCCTCGCTGGGCCGGCTGGGGCTGCTCACCCACGCGACCGCCGGCTTCGTCGACCCCGGCTTCTCCGGGCACGTCACCCTCGAGCTGGCGAACGTCGCCACCTTGCCGATCAAGCTCTACCCGGGGATGAAGATCGGCCAGTTCTGCTTCTTCCGGCTGTCCTCGCCGTCCGAGCACCCGTACGGCTCGGAGAAGTACGGCTCGCGCTACCAGGGCCAGCGGGGTCCGACGCCCTCGCGGTCGTTCCAGAACTTCCACCGCACCAAGATCTGAGCCTCGGCGCGATTCTGCAAAGGGGATAGTCCGTGACTCAACGGCCCCGGATGTTGCAGGAGCGGGGCCGTTGAGTCACGGACTATCCGGGGGTGGTGGCATTTCAGTTGTCGACCCGGTCGGCGACGCGGCGCAGCCGCTCGGCGACCCGGTGGCGGCGGCTGCGGTGGGGCATCCGCGGGGTGGAGGCCTGCGCCAGGCGCTCGTGGATCTGGTGCCGGGCCTGCAGTTCGATCAGCGTGTTGCTCATGGCCGTGCTCCTTGTCTCCTGGTGGTGTCAGTCTTGCCGTGGGCACCGACAGTCGGCCTGACTGCCGTTGCGGTTCCTGGGTGGTGCTCAGACCTGGCTCAGGGCGATGTCGCCGCTGACGGTCTTGGCGCGCAGCTCGATGTGGTCCTGGCCCTCCTGGGGCTGTCCAGCGCCCTGCAGGTCGGACCGGATGGTGCCGGACACCGTGGTCACGTCGGTCCACACCGGCACCCCCGCGCGGACGCCGATCGAGACGTCGCCCGAGGCCCCCTTGACGGTGAGCCGGCCCCGCTCGACCAGGTCGATCGAGACGTCGCCGCTACCGGTGCTGAACGAGGTGTCGGCGTGCGCGGCGCCGATGCTGAGGTCTCCGCTTCCGGTCTTGATCACGGTGCTGCCGTAGGTGTTCTCGACGGACACGTCGCCGGAGCCGGTCGAGATCGAGGCGGTGCCGCCCGCCTCGCCGACCTCGACGTCTCCGGAGCCGCTCTTGACCTTGAGGTCGCCGTGCACGTCGTCGACCCGGATCTCTCCGGAGCCGGTCTCGACGAGAAGGTGGCCCTCGAGAGCGTCGACGGTGCAGTCGCCGGAGCCGCTGCGCAGCTGGGCGTGGCCCGCCCGGCCCTCGATCTGGATGTCCGCACTGCCGGTGCGGACCGCGGGGTTGCTGGTCTCGGGGACCGTGATGTCGACCCGGAGCGCGTTGTCGCCGAAGATGCGGCCGCGGCCGGGCTCGATCACGGTGATGGTGTCGCCGCGCTGCTCGACGACCACGTCGTCGGCGTTCTTGCCCTCGACGGTCACGACGGACGCGCTGGTCTCGATGCACTCGACGTGCACGTTGCCCTTGCTGATCTCGACGACCAGGTTGACCGGGCTGGGGGTCTCGAAGTGGTACTCGGGCATGGCGGTGCCTCCTGCGTGCTGGGCGGGTGTTGGGAAAGGGTGTGCCTGGCCACCGGACCGGCGCCCTGGCTGTGTGGTGGGCGCCGGCCCGGGGCTGTCTGTGCGCCGGGTGGGTCGTGGGTGGCTAGACCCAGCCGGTCATGCGCCGGCCGCGCTTGCCTCCGAACGGGCCCTGGCCTCCGAACGGGTCGTTGCCGCCGACGAAGGGCAGGCTGGACAGGTCGATGTCGACGTTGATGGCGTTGTCACGGGTGGCCGTGCGGACCACGTTGACCAGCCAGGTGTTGAGCGAGTGGCCGGACCGGGCCGCGAACTCCTCGGCCTTGGCCTTCACCGACTCGGGCAGCCGGAGCGTGATCCGGGCGATGCCGCCCTCCTCCTCGTCCTCCGCGCCGGGCGGCGCCGGCGGCGCGGGCGGCGCGGGCGGCGCCGGGGGAGCAGCGGGCGCATCGACGACGAAGGCGAGCTCGCGTCCGTCGAGCCGGACGTCCACGCTGCCGGTGGGCATCTCGGCGGTGATCTCGTTGGCGGCCTGGGAGATGGCCTCCATCAGCGCCAGCCGAGCGGCCGGGTCGAGGGCGAAGGTGAGCCGCTCGGCGGCGGCCTGCGCCTCGGGTCCGGCGGCCTCGGCCGCAGCGACCAGGTCGCGGCGGAGGCTGTCGACGTACGGCGTGATGTCCATGTGCACCAATATGACACCACTATGACGTCATGTCAAGAGATAAGTGATGTCACTTGACGTCACTTGACGTCATCGCGGCGTCCGAACGGCGCTGAGCCCCCCTGGCCGGCGAGCTCGCCACGTTTGTCCCCCCCGGCGGCCGGGCACTGCGTCGATGGCCTCGGGGCCACACAGCTGCAGAAAGGGCGTTCGCATGTCCGCAACCGCGTCCGCGACCACACCGGCAGTCATCGCCATGGCCGACACGATCATCGACGCCACGTGGGTCGACTACGTGATCATCTTCCTGTACTTCGCCGTGGTCCTGGGCATCGGAGTCCTGGCGAGACGACAGATCTCCGACTCGCTGGACTTCTTCCTCTCGGGCCGTTCGCTGCCGGCGTGGGTCACCGGCCTGGCCTTCATCTCGGCCAACCTCGGCGCCGTCGAGATCATGGGCATGTCGGCGAACGGCGCCCAGTTCGGCATCCCGACCGTGCACTACTTCTGGGTGGGAGCCATCCCGGCGATGCTCTTCCTCGGCGTCGTGCTGATGCCGTTCTACTACGGCTCGAAGGTGCGGTCGGTTCCCGAGTTCATGCGGCGCAGGTTCGGCACCGGCGCCCACCTGGTCAACTCGATCCTGTTCGCGTTCGCCCAGCTGCTCATCGCCGGGATCAACCTCTACCTGCTCGGCAGCATCATCCACGCGCTGCTCGGCTGGGCGCTGTGGATCGCCCTCATCGTCGCGGCCGCGATCGTGCTCTCCTACATCACCCTCGGCGGCCTGTCGGCGGCGATCTACAACGAGGTCCTGCAGTTCTTCGTCATCGTCTGTTCACTGGCGCCGCTGACCCTGCTCGGTCTGCACCGGGTCGGTGGCTGGGGCGGGCTGACCGACAAGATCACCGCCGCCGCCGAGCAGCACTCGAGCATCGCGCCGGCCGACCAGCAGCTGAACTCCTGGCCCGGCAACGCCCTCACGGGGTTCGACTCCGACTTCTGGTCGGTGGTGGGCATCGTCTTCGGGCTCGGCTTCGTGCTGTCGTTCGGCTACTGGACGACGAACTTCGTGGAGGTGCAGCGCGCACTGGCGTCCGACTCGATCTCCTCGGCCCGGAAGACGCCGGTGATCGGCGCCTTCCCCAAGATGTTCATCCCGTTCATCACGATCATCCCCGGGATGATCGCGGCCGTGCTCGTCAAGGAGATTGCCGAGACCAAGGCCGGCCAAACCGTCCCCGGAGGCGCCGGCGGCGACGTGAAGTTCAACGACGCGCTGCTGTTCCTCATGCGGGACGTGCTGCCCAACGGGCTGCTGGGGCTGGCGATCACCGGCCTGCTGGCGGCATTCATGGCCGGAATGGCCGCCAACGTGTCGGCGTTCAACACCGTCCTGAGCTACGACCTGTGGCAGACCTACATCGTCAAGGAGCGCGAGGACCACTACTACCTGCGGGTCGGCCGGATCGCCACCGTGGCCGCCGTGGTGGTGGCGATCTTCACGGCCGCCCTGGCGTCGAACTTCAGCAACATCATGAACTACCTGCAGACGCTGTTCGGCTTCTTCAACGCGCCGATCTTCGCCACCTTCATCCTCGGCCTGTACTGGAAGCGGATGACGGCCACGGCCGGCTGGGTCGGGCTCTCCGCCGGGACCCTGGCGGCCGTCGTCGTCGCGTGGCTGAGCGAGGACGCGTTCGGCTCCTGGAGCACCGGCACCATCCCCCTGGGTGGCCAGGGCGCGGCGTTCGTCGCGGCGTCGACGGCGTTCGTCGTGGACGTCGCGCTCAGCGTGGTGGTCTCGCTGGTCACGGAGGTCAAGGCGAGCCAGGAGCTGAAGGGGTTCGTCTGGAGCGAGACGCCCAAGGAGGACCTCGTCGACCCCAACGAGGCGAAGTACCCCTGGTACCGGCGCACGTTGCCCCTGGCCGGCATTGCCCTGGTCATGGTCATCGCCCTGAACGTGGCGTTCTGAGGAGGAGCGAGAGATGGCTGACGACACGGCGACGACCGGGAAGCACACCGCGGGTGCGCTCGACATCCGCAACATCATCGGCGGCCTGCTCGGTGCGTACGGCGTGATCCTCGTGCTGATGGGGATCTTCGGTGACGAGGAGTCCGACAAGACCGGCGATGTCAACGCCAACCTCTGGGCGGGCATCGTGCTGCTCGTCGTAGCGGCGGTCTTCCTCACGTGGGCGAGGCTGCGGCCCATCGTCGTGCCGGAGCACGTCGAGCACCCGGACGACGACGGCCCGCCGCCGGGGCACTAGACCGGCCGCCGCCAGGACACTGAGGCAGGCACTGCCTCAGCGCTTGGCCGTGTAGACCACGACCGTGTCGATGACCCCTTCGGACCGGAAGAGGTCGATCGTCAGGGGACAGCCGCCCTCGTCGAACGGGCCCCGCGTGTCGATCTCGAGCTGCAGCGCGAACCGGTCTCCGAGGCCGTCCGGCTTCGGTACACCGCACAACGAGTCCGGCGGCGGGACCGCGTCGACGCGCAGCGCGGGCATCCCGCTCCCCGTCGGCGAGGTCTCGTGGGCCGCCGCGGCGACGAGGGGGGACAGCTGCCCCCACCGCCTGGGCTCGGCGGCATCGTCATGGCTGAGCGCGCCCGTCTCGCTGCCGTCGACGACGAGGCGGACGTGCTCGGCGAACCGCGGCGGCGGGCCGTCGCCCAGCACGAACTCGACGAACGTCCAACCGTCACCCCGGGCGAGCGCCGGCAGCGGGCAGTAGCCGCCGGACGGTAGGGCGGTGTGCACCGTCACGACGTCGCCGTGGTGGACCAGCTCCCCGGCCGGCGGGTCCGAGCCGAGCACCAGGCCCTGCGGTTCGCACGAGAAGTCGGACCGGAGCTGCACGTCGTACCCGTCGTCCTCGAGCAGCTGCCGGGCCTCGCTGCCGTCCAGGGCGAACAGCGACGGCAACCGCTCCGGCGCAGGCCGGTAGGTCACCACGCTGCCGAGCGCCACGGCGGCCAGCACGAGGCCGAGCGCGAGCAGGGCCCCTCCGCGGCGCCTCGGCCGCTCCGGGGTGCCGCTGATCGCGTGCTCCAGGGCCTCTCGGACCAGCGGGTCCGGGTCGTCGGCCCGGCGGATCCGCTTGCGCTGCTCGAGCAGCACCCGGTCGACGTACATGCCGGCCTCGCCCTCCGCGCAGCCCAGCAGGACGGCGTGCTCGATCAGCCTGCCGTACCGCGCGGCGACGTAGTGGTCGAAGTCCACTGCCCTCCGGTCTCCTCCCGGCACGGTACGACGAGGGCCGTCGTCCCGCTCCGTCCTGACAGTGCCCCACTACTGCGCCCGGGTGCACGGAAATATCTCGACTGTCGATCGTGGTTGCGGTTGGGCTTCCGAATTTCCTCGACAGTCGAGGAAATTCGGAAGGGCCACCGGCTTTGCCGAGCATCTTCGGCACCCGGTGCCGAATTTCCTCGGCAAAGGGTCAGAGGTCGAACAGCGAGCCGGACTCGTCGATGTCGACGTCGGACTTCGGCGTGTGCGCCTCGCCGGAGCTCGCCGGCTTCGGCTTCTCCTTGACGGCGGACGCCTCGTCGTCTTCGGGCTCGTCGTCGGGCGCGGGGTCCGGGTCGGGCTTCGTCTCGTCACGCGACTCGGCCTCGGGCTCCGGCTCGGCCTCGGTGTCGGGCTCGGTGTCGGAGAACGTCGCGGCCTGGCTGAGCGCGGCGCCGGCGGACAGCCCCTCGGCCTTCTCCGAGGCCCGCTCCTCGTCCTTCGGCTCCGGCTCCGCTGCCTCGACCGGGGGTTCGGTCCGAGGCTCCGACTCGGGCTCCTGCTTCGCCGCCGGAGCGTCCACCACCTCCGGGGCTGCGATGTCGAACAGCGAGCCGCTCGAGCCGAGGTCGGCCTTGGGCTCGGCCGGCGCGGGCGCGTCGGCCTCGGGGGCCTCCACGGCTTCGGCCGGCGCCTCTTCGGTCTGGCTGTCCGGCTCGGCCGGTGCCTCGATGTCGAACAGCGAGCCGCTCGAGCCGAGGTCGGCCTTGGGCTCGGCCGGCGCGGGCGCGTCGGCCTCGGGGGCCTCCACGGCCTCGGCCGGCGCCTCTTCGGTCTGGCTGTCCGGCTCGGCCGGTGCCTCGATGTCGAACAGCGAGCCACCCGAGCCGAGGTCGGCCTTGGGCTCGGCGGCCGCGGGTGCCTCGTCCTCGGAGGTTTCGACGGGCGCGGCCGACGTGTCTTCGGTCGTGCTCCCCGTCTCCGCTTCGTCGCCCAGGTCGAACAGCGAGCCACCCGAGCCGAGGTCGGCCTTCGCCTCGGCCGCCGCGGGTGCCTCGTCCCCGACGGTATCGACGGGCGCGGCCGACGTGTCTTCGGCCTCGCTGCTCGCCTCGGCCTCATCGCCACCGAGGTCGAAGAGCGAACCGCCCGACGACGCCGGCTGAGCCGCCTTCGCCTCCTCCTTCGGAGACTCCTCGGCCGGAGCGGTGTCCGGCTCGTCGTCGTCGGCCGTCGTGTCGAACAGCGACGAGCCGCCCGACGCCTTGGCGGCCGGCGCCGCCTCGGAGGTCTCGGTGACCGTCTCCTCGGTCTGGGTCTCGTCGCCCTCCTCGGGCTCGGCCTTGGTCTCGACCGGCCGCTCCTCGAGCGCCGTACCGCCACCGCCCGACCCGGCCCCGGTAGGGGCCCGACGGGTCGCCATCTCGCCCTTGACCGACGCCAGGAGCAGCTGAGCCACGTCGAGGACCTCGACCTCCTCGCGGGCCTCGCCCTTGTCGATGGCGGCCGTCAGGCCGTCGGAGAGCATCACCCGGCAGAAGGGGCAGCCGACCGCGATCTGGTCCGCACCCGTGGCGACCGCCTCGGTGGTGCGGGCGACGTTGATCCGCTGGCCGATGTTCTCCTCCATCCACATGCGGGCGCCGCCGGCGCCGCAGCAGAAGGAGCGCTCGGAGTTGCGCGGCATCTCGACGAACTCGGCCCCGGGCAGCACCTGGAGCAGCTCGCGCGGCGGTGAGTAGACGCCGTTGTGGCGGCCGATGTAGCACGGGTCGTGGTAGGTGATCGTGCGCTTGTGGGCGCCGGAACCCTCGCGGACCGGGGTCAGCTTCCCCTCGCGCACCAGCCGGTTGAGCAGCTGGGTGTGGTGGACGACCTCGAGCTCGATGCCGAAGTCCTTGTACTCGTTCTTCAGCGTGTTGAAGCAGTGGGCGCAGGTCGAGACGACCTTCTTGACCTTGTACTCCTTGAACGTCTCCACGTTCTGCTGGGCCAGCCCCTGGAAGACGAACTCGTTGCCGGCCCGGCGCGCCTGGTCGCCGTTGCACGTCTCGCCGTTGCCGAGTACGGCGAACGACACGTCGGCCAGGTGCAGCAGCTCCGCCACCGCGCGGGTGGTCTTCTTCTGGCGGTCCTCGTAGGCGCCGGCGCAGCCGACCCAGAACAGCCACTCCACCTCGTCGAGCGACTCCACGTCGTCCCCGACGACCTTGACGTCGAAGTCCAGCCCCTGTGCCCAGTCCATGCGGGCGGTCGGCGACATGTTCCAGGGGTTGCCCTTGTTCTCCATCCCTTTGAACAGCTGGTTGAGCTCGGCCGGGAAGCTCGACTCGACGAGGACCTGGTAGCGGCGCATGTCGACGATGTGGTCCACGTGCTCGATGTCGACCGGGCACTGCTCGACGCACGCGCCACAGGTCACGCACGACCACAGCACGTCGGTGTCGATGACGGCGCCACCCTCGGGCTCCCACGCCAACCCCTCGGTCGCACCGACCAGCGGCCGGTCCGCCTCGTCGAGCACGGCCTGCGGCAGCGAGGCCCGGGCGCCCTCGTCGGCCAGGAGGTACGGCGCCTTCGCGAACGCATGGTCGCGGAGGTTCATGATCAGCATCTTGGGAGAGAGCGGCTTCTCGGTGTTCCAGGCCGGGCACTGCGACTGGCAGCGGCCGCACTCGGTGCAGGTCGCGAAGTCGAGGATCCCCTTCCAGGAGAAGTCCTCGATCGAGCCGACGCCGAGCGTGGTGTTCTCGTCCATGTCCTCGATGTCGTCGAGGGTCACCGGCTTGCCCTCGGACATCAGCGGCTTCACCGCGCCCAGCGCCACCGGGTGCCGGCCGAACAGCACGTTCAGCGGCGCCACGAAGATGTGCAGGTGCTTGGAGTTCAGCACGATCACCAGGAAGGCCAGCATCACGCCGATGTGCAGCAGCAGCCCGACGCCCTCGAGGGTGTCGAGCGCGTCGTCGCTCAGCCCTGAGAACAGGTGACCGACCGCGTGCGAGGCGTAGGCGCCGTTCCCGTAGGGGAGGTTGCCGTTGGCGGCGGCCGCCCCCCGGAACAGGAACATGGTCCAGATGACGTTGAAGATCATCGCCAGGATCAGCCAGGCCCCGCCGAGGTGGGAGCCGGAGAAGCGGGACTTGCGGCCGAGCTCCTCGGGCCGGTTGCGCAGCCGGATCACGGCGAAGGTGACGATCCCGGCCAGCGCCAGCAGCGCGATGGTGTCCTGGGCGAAGCCGAGCAGGTCCCAGTGGCCGATCACCGGGATGGCCCACTCCTCGTTGCGGGAGAACAGGATCCCGAACGCCTCGAGGTAGACCGTGCCGAGGATCACGAAGGCCCAGAAGACGAAGAAGTGGGCGGCGCCCGGCACCGACCACTTCAGCAGCTTCCGCTGGCCGAAGACCTCGACGACCTGGCTCCTGACCGCCTCGCCGAGCTTCGAGGTGACGTTCTCGACGCGGTCCGGGGCGGGCTGGCCGCTCGTGATCAGCCGGTAGAGGAAGAACACCCGCCGACCGGCCACCGGGAGCGCGACGACCAGCATCAGCAGCCCGACGATGAGCACCCACAGATCCACTGCCCCAGCCCTCTTCCCGGTGTCGAGTACGGCGACCCTGTACCCGCATCGCCAGGGCCGTCCCGCCTGCGGCAGCCTACGGGCCGCGCGGCGCGACTGGTCGCGGGTGAGACCAATCCTACTTTTCAGTAACTTGCGGCGCGCGACCGGTCCCGGGCCGGTCCGGGACAGGTGTCTCTGGCGGGCCGGGACACGCGGACGCCACCATTCCGGTCACGAGGTCCGGAACGGAACCGAAAATTCTCGTTTCACGTCCCAGATCACGCGAACGGGTCATTTACGGTGACCCGGCAACGGAGGACACTCAGGCAGCCGCCGTCGTCGCAGGCGCTGGCACCACGGACCCACGGGGATCTCGGCCCCCCGAATGGAAGAGCGATTTCTGTGAGGGGATCGACGTTGGCCGCGCCATGGGCGTGCCGTGCCCGCCCTGCTGCCGTCCGGCCCGTGCACGACCGGGGCCCGACGCCCATCGGCCTGTCCCGAACCATCGATCGAGCAGACGTCTCAGAAGAGGTGCGTTGACCGACATGTCCGAGACCCCGAAGACCTCCACGTCGACCCCCGACCTGCCCGCCGGCGCTCGTTTCGACCCGGTCACCGGTGCCGAGCTCACCGCCGGCGCGAGCGGTGAGCGCCGGCAGAGCTTCGCGCTGCAGCCCGGCGAGCCGGTGGCGTCGTTCAACGTGCTCAGCGCGCTGATGCCGCTGGCCTCGGGCTCCGCGCCGCAGACCTACCGCTGGGCGCTCGGCCTCGGGATCCTGGTCCCGGTCGTGGCCGGCGCCCTGGGCTTCCTGGCCTTCGCGTTCGTCGCGGCCGCCCTGGTGGTCCCGGCCGTCTACGTCGTCTACATGTACGACGTCAACCAGTGGGAGGACCAGCCCGTCGGCGTGGTGCTGGGCGCGATCGGTGCTGCCGCGGCGCTCGCGGTCGGCTTCACCTTCCTCTGGCACGCCGGGCTGCTCGGCAACGACCTCTCCCCGGTCGACTTCGACGGCCACGGCTCGGGCAGCGTGCGCTGGACCAGCTTCTTCGTGCTGGTGCTCCTCGTGCCGATCGTCAGTGAGGTGCTCAAGGAGGTCGGGCCGATCCTGCTGGCCCGGATGCCGCAGTTCGACGACATGATCGACGGCCTCACCTTCGGCGTGGCCGCAGGCGCGGCGTTCGCGGCCGCCGAGACGATCGTGGTCAACCGCGGGCTGTTCTCGACCTTCGGCCAGGTCGACTCCCCGAACGCCGGCTTCTGGGTCTCACTGATCCTGTCCGCGGCGGTGGTCAAGCCGCTGGTCTACGGCGCGGCGACCGGCATCGCGGTCGCAAGCTTCTCCGGTCTGGGCGCCGGCTACGACGGCTTCAAGCCGGGCTACTTCCGAGGCCTGGCCGAGGCGCTGGCCGCGAACATCGTGTTCCAGGCCGGGCTGTTCTTCGCGGCCCGCGTCGAAGGCACCGCCGGCGCCGTCATCGGTCTCGTCTGGGGTGCTCTGGTCGCGGCCGTGCTGGTCGTGCGGCTGCGCTACCTCCTGCACTACGCAGTGCTCGAGGCCGCCCTGGAGGCTGCGTCCAGCGGCACCACGCTCAAGGACGCCGCGGTCGGTACGGCGTACTGCCCGTCCTGCGAGATGCCGCTGCTCGCCGGAGCCAACTTCTGCGTCGTGTGCGGCACGTCGGTCCGGGCCGGCAACAAGGTCACCCGGTCCCGCAACCGCACCGAGGACACCGACCCGGCGACCGTCCAGGCATCGCTCCGTCCGGCGGTCGCCGGGGTGGCACCGCAGGACAACAAGAAGACCGCCGTGGTGGTGGGCGTGATCGTCGCCACCATCCTGGTCGGCGGCGTGATCGGTCAGGTCGCTGCCTCCGCGGCCACCGACCAGGGGGACGAGCAGCCGCCCACGCAGACCCCGGTCACCCTCGACCCCTCGGCCGGCGAGGAACAGCTGAACAAGACCTCGGCCATCCACGTCGGCAGCGACGAGACCGGCACCGACGAGGGCAGGTCCGTAGACGCGGCGGGCGCCCCCGGCGGCATCGTGCAGCTCAGCAACAGCGACGACGTGATGTTCCTGATGCCCAAGGGGTTCCGCATCGTCGACCAGGAGGACGGCTACGTCCAGGTCTTCGGCTACAAGGGCTACTTCTTCGCCTACCTGACCCCGAAGAAGACCACGCTCAACAAGCTGATCACCAACAACCTCACCGGCCTCCAGAACATGGGCGTCGAGGAGCTGCAGATCACCCAGCCCCAAGCGGTGCAGGTCAGCGGGGTCAGTGGCGCGGCCACGCTCAACTTCCGCGGGCTGCTGGCCACCCAGCAGGGCGGCAGCATCCCCGTCGAGGGTTTCGCCTACTACTTCGTCCGCACCGACGGCACCGGCACGACCGCCTTCGCGCTCTACGGCAAGGGCGCGTTGAAGCCCAATTCCAAGCTGCTCACCGGCTACAACACCATGCTCAACACCCTGGCCAGCACCCTCTGATGCCTCACCACCTGCAGGAGGAATCGTGACCACCACACCAGAGACACCCGCGGGCGGTGCCCCGCTCGCACCTCCGGGTGCGCGGTTCGATCCCGTCACCGGAGCCGAGCTCAGCGCCGGCGCCGGGGCCGGTGGTGAACGGCGTCAGAGCTACGCGCTCCAGCCGGGGGAGCCCGTCGCGTCGTTCAACCTCGTGACCTCGTTGCTGCCGCTGGCCTCTGGCTCGGCGCCGCAGACCTACCGCTGGGCGCTCGGCGTCGGGATCCTGATCCCGGTCGTCGCCGGTGCGCTCGGCTTCCTGGCCTTCGCGTTCGTGGCCGCCGCGGTCGTGGTCCCGGCGATCTACGTGGTCTACATGTACGACGTCAACCAGTGGGAGGACGAGCCCATCGGCGTGGTGCTGGGCGCGATCGGGGCCGCCGCCGTGCTCGGTGTGGGCTTCACGTTCCTGTGGCACGCCGGGATCCTCGACAGCAACATCTCGTCGTTGAACTTCGACGGCAACGGCCCCAGCGGGATCCGCTGGTCGAGCCTCCTGGTGCTCGTGCTGCTGGTCCCGATCGTCGGCGAGGTGCTCAAGGAGGTCGGGCCCCTGGTGCTGGCCAGCCGTCCGCAGTTCGACGACATGATCGACGGCCTCACCTTCGGTGTCGCCGCCGGTGCGGCGTACGCCGCCGCCGAGACCATCGTCCTCAACCGCGAGCTCTTCAGCGACTTCGGCCACGTCGACTCGCCCAACGCCGGCTTCTGGGTCTCGCTGATCCTGTCCGCCGCGGTGGTCAAGCCGATCGTCTACGGCGCGGCGACCGGCATCGCCGTGGCCAGCTACTCCGGCCTCGGGGCCGGCTACGACGGGTTCAAGCCGGGCTACTTCCGCGGCCTGGCCGAGGCCCTGATCGCCAACATCGCCTTCCAGGCGGGTCTGTTCTTCTCCGCCCGGATCGAGGGCACGACGGGCGCCGTGATCGGCCTGGTGTGGGGCGCGCTCATCGCGGCCGCGCTGGTGGTGCGGCTGCGCTACCTCCTCCACTTCGCGGTGCTGGAGGCGGCCCTCGAGGCCGCGGCCACCGGCGGTGAGCTGAAGGACACCGCCCACGGGACGGCGTACTGCCCGTCGTGCGAGATGCCGCTGCTGCCCGGCGCGAACTTCTGTGTCGCCTGCGGTACGTCGGCCCGGGCCGGCAGCAAGGTGACCCGCACGCGCAACCGGGTCGACGACACCGCACCGGTGCTGGACCAGGCCGGCGAGCCGGTGGTCGCGGCCCCGGTCAGGCCGTCGCTCAAGCCGATCCCGGAGGGGGTGGCTCCCCAGGACAACAAGCGGACCGCCCTGGTGGTCGGCGTGGTTGCCGCGACGATCGTGGTCGCCGGGGTGATCGGCCAGGCGGCCGCCGCGGCCGCCGCCGACGAGCAGCAGCCGCCGAGCACCTCGCCGATCGACCTGCAGACCCAGGTCGGCTCCGGTCCGACCACCGGTCCGGCACCGACCCCTGTCCCGGCGCCCGGGCCCACGCCCGACGCGTCCGAGGGTGCGTCGTCGAGTACGGCTCCGTCCGCGGCCAAGGCCTTCGGCCAGCTCTCCCCGGCCGACCTGACCACGGGTCCGTCCAGCGGGGCGTCGCCGTCGCCGGACACCGACTTCGGCACCGGGGGAAGCGGGGGCATCGGTGCCGGCACGACCACCGCCAGCCACGTCACGGTCAGCGGGAACATCGGCTTCGACCTGCCCGACGGCTACGAGGTCGAGCAGCAGGCCGACGGGTTCGTCCAGGTCTTCGGTGACGGCGGCTACTTCTTCGCCGTCGTGACCCCGCCGCCGACGGACATGCAGACGCTGGTGACCGACCACCTCGACGGCCTGCAGAGCCTGGGCATCCAGGATCTCCAGGTCAGCGACCCGGAGGAGGTGCAGATCCCCAGCTCGTCGGTCGTGCAGGCGGTGCTGCTCGGCTTCCAGGGCACCCTGGCGACCCAGCAGAACGGCACGCTGGCCCTGAACGGCTTCGCCTACTACTTCCTCCTCCAGGACGGCACGGGTGTCACGGCGTTCACGCTCTACCAGGAGGGTGCGCTCGACGACGACACCAGCCCGCTGCTCCAGGGCTACGGGCAGATGTTCAACACGCTGGTCAGCACCTTCTGACCGCGGACCAGGGACGGACACGGAGGACACCGGTGCGGACGCATACGCCCAGAGCCGGCCGAAGGCTGGCCGCGCTGGCCGCCACGCTCGTGGCGGCCGGCACGGCCTTCCTGGCCGCCGGCCTAGGCCAGTCGAGCGAGGCGGTCGCGGCCGGCGCGGCCGACGGCGACGTCGCGGACTGGACGATGATGGTCTACGCCGTCGGCGACACCATGTCGGTGCCGCAGCTGATGGTCGAGAACCTCAACGAGGTCGCCCAGCTGCCCGACCAGGCCAACGTCAACATCGTGGTCCTCCTCGACCTCCCCGAGACGACCGACAAGGACGCCCCGACCACACCGGTCGCGGGGCTCGGCGACTTCAGCACCGCCAAGCTGCTGGTGTTGCAGAACCACCAGTACCACGAGGTCCGCGACCTCGGTGAGGTGTCGATGGGGCGACCCGACACCCTCGCCGACTTCGTCGCGGAGGCCGCCGAGCGGTTCCCCGCCAAGCACTACGGCTTCACCTTCTTCGACCACGGCGGGGGCAACACCGGCGGCTACGTCGACACCGGCCCGCCGGGCACCCAGGCGCTGACGGTCCCGCTGATGCGCCAGGGGCTGATCAGCGGCATGCAGCAGGCCGGGATCGACCGGTTCGACGTGATCGACCAGGCCGCGTGCCTGATGGCGAACTACGAGACCGTCTCCGCGCTGGCGCCCCTGGGCAAGTGGCTGGCCGGCTCGGAGGAGATCATGATCGACCATCCGCTGGCCCCGGCGTCGTTCCCACCGATGGGCGAGGGTGGCGACGGCGAGGCGGTCGCCAACGCGTTCGTGCAGGGGTACGTCGACCTGCTCGACAACATCGCGACCTCGCCGGGCGGGCAGGCATACCGGGACCTGGTCGCGATGTCGGTCGTCGACGGCGACGGGGTCTCCGGCCTCGACGCGGCGATGCAGTCGTTCAGCCAGGCGGCGATCGCGCACATGGACGAGATCACGACTTCGGTGGCCCGGGCCCGGGCGCAGGCGCTCGAGTTCGTCGCCGGGTTCCCCGGCGAGGAGGGCCAGTCGGCCGACCTGATCGACCTGGGCGACTTCATGAAGCACCTGACCGACGTCCCGGACGACGTCGCGGTGGCCCGCGACGCGGTCTCGGCAGCGGTCGACCGCGCGGTCACCGCCCAGGCGACCGGGCAGGGCACCCAGCAGGCGACGGGGCTCAACGTCTACCTGCCGGCCAACCCCCGGTTCGTCGAGGACTCGGTGCTGAGCGACGGCACCGAGCCGCAGGGCTGGGCCCAGTTCGTGGAGGCGTTCGTCCAGAGTGCCTCGTCGTCCCAGGGCGGCTCGGGCCAGGGCGTGCAGTTCGTCTCCGAGCAGGCCCAGGTGCTGCAGGCCGACGCGTCCGGCATCAAGATCGCCGGTCAGCTGACCGACGGGACCAGGGCCAACGCGACCGGCGCCGACACCTATGTCTTCACCGACTTCGGCGGGCAGCAACAGGCTCTGGCCACCATCCTGCCCGCCTACCTCGACGCGGGCGGTCCGGGCCAGGTGCAGGGCGTCTGGGACTACTCGCTGACCACGCTGACCGACGGCAAGAAGGTCGCGCCGGCCACGACGCAGTACCAAGCACAGTCCGGTGGGCTGCTCGGCATCTTCTTCGCGCAGTACACCGCCCCCGACGGTGCCGTCAGCGACGTCGGCGTCCGTGAGCTGCTGAGCAGCCAGGGCGAGATCCAGAGCGTGAGCCTGGTCGACGCGGCCTCGGGCTCCGCGGCCGGCGTCTCGCTCGACCTGGGCGGCAGGCTCACGCCGTACGTCTTCACGGCGAGCTCGGGCGGCTATCAACCCACGTTGTCGAACCAGTCCGTCAAGGTCACCAACGACCTGGCGGTCGGCTTCGAGAAGCTGCCGAAGAGAACCCGGTTCAACATCGGGCTGGTGGTCCAGGACGCGGCCGGCACCACCGCCACGGCCTTCACGTCCGGACAGGTGCAGTGACCTCCCGCCGACGGGGCTGGGCCGGCGTCGTCGCGAGCGCGGCCTGTCTGGCGGCGGGCGCCCTGGTCGCGACGTCCGCCTCGGCGGCGCCGCGGGTGGCGGCCACGTCGGCGGCGGCCGACGACACCGAGGCCGACTGGACGCTGATGATCTACGAGGTCGCGGACACGGTGAACATCGCCGACGAGATGATCCGCAACCTCGCGGCGTTCGCGGCGCTGCCGGCGATGCCGAACGTCAACATCGTGGCGCTGGTCGACCTGCCGGAGATGGACGACCCGGGCTACCCGCGGGCGACACTGCCCGGCGTGGCGCCGTTCACGACGGCGAAGCTGCTGGTGCTCGGCGACAACAAGTGGAACGAGGTCCGCGACCTGGGCGAGGTCTCGATGGGCCGGCCGGACGTGCTGTCCGGGTTCATCGAGGAGGCGGCCGGCCGGTTCCCGGCCGACAAGTACGGCCTGGTCCTCTCCGACCACGGGTCCGGCGTGGCCGGCGGCTACTACGACACCGGCCCGCCGGGTGAGGCGCACCTGAGCATCGCCGCCATGCGGGACGGGATCCTCACCGGCCTGCAGGCGGCCGGCATCGACCGGTTCGACGTGATCGACCACGACGCCTGCCTGATGTCCAACTACGAGACCGCGTCCGCGCTGGCGCCGCTGGCCAAGGCGATGTCCGGCTCGGAGGAGGTCACCTTCGGCGACGCGACGCTCAGCGTGCAGGCGATCCAGGCCCTGGGCCAGGACGTGTCCGGCGCCGAGTGGGGGCGGATCAACAACGAGGCCTACGGCCAGTACGCCGACGGCGGCCCCCAGGGCTGGGGCAACTTCACCGCGGCGGCCGTGGTCGACGGCGACGCGATGGCCCGGCTGGACGCTGCGATCCAGTCGTTCGCCGACGCCGCGTCCGCGCACATGGCCGAGATCGCGCCGGAGGTCGGCCGCGCCCGCACCGCCGCGCTCGAGTTCGTGAAGGGCCTCGACCCGGAGGTGGGTCCACAGGACCTCGTCGACCTCGGGGACTTCCTGCGCCACATGCAGGACGTCCCCGACGACGTCGCCGTGGCCCGCGACGCGGTGTTCGCCGCGCTCGACGGCGCGGTGGAGACCCAGGTGACCCGGCAGGCCACCCAGCAGGCGACCGGGCTCAACGTCTACTTCCCGAAGTTCACCAGCTTCGCCCAGCAGTACGTCGACTACCACATCGGCCCGCCCGGCTGGGAGGAGTTCGTTGCCTCGTACCTCGAGGAGGCCGGGTCCGCGACGGGGCAGCAGGACAGCTCGGCGCACTTCACGACGCCGGACGCGACGGTCCTGGAGCAGGGACCGGACGGCATCCTGGTCGCGGGCCAGCTCGGCGACGGCCAGTCGGCCAACGTGACGAGCACCGAGACCCAGGTCTTCACCTCGATCGGCGGCAAGGACACGCTGGCCATCGACCTGCCCGGCTACCTCGACGCCGGCGGCCAGGACCAGGTCCAGGGCGCGTGGAGCTACCAGGTCACCGCGATCGGCAACGGCGGCGGCGGCCGCGGGCTGCCGGTGTCGTCGATCTACCAGGCGCAGTCCGGCGGGCTGATCGGCACGTTCTACGCGTCGTACACCTCCGCGGACGGAGTGACCACGGACGTCCAGTTCCGGCTGCTGCTCAGCTCCGCGGGCGAGATCCAGGGCGTGACGCTGTCGGAGGCCGGCACCGACGGCAGTGCCCCGGTCACGCTCGACGGTGGCCGGCTGACGCCGTACTACATCGTCCCCACCAACCAGGGTTACGACCTCCAGCCGGCCGACCAGTCGGTGCCGGTGACCGCCGACTTCCGCATCTCGTTCCCGAGCCTGCGCGAGGGCACGCCGTTCGACCTGGGCGTCGTGGTCACCGACGTGGGCGGCGGTGCCGACGGTGCCTTCGTGTCGACGACGGTCCAGGGCGGCGGCGCCCAGGGGCGGAGCTCGCTCAGCGTGCAGTAGTCGCGGCGGCCGGACCTGGGGTCGGGTCCGGGCGGCGGGTCAGCAGGCTGGACTACGGCGGCGCGCCGGAGGACGGACGGTACCGTCGCCCGGTGGCGCGTGAAGGACTCCGGCGCAGGCTGGGCAATGCCGCGGGTGCTTTCACCAGCAACGCGCGGAACCCCTCCTTGAGGCGCGCCCAGCTCAGTTTCCTGGGAGCCTGGACCGCCGAGTGGGCGTTCACGGTCGGGCTCGGGATCGTGGCTTACCGAGACGGTGGTGTGACAGCTGTCGGGGTGGTCGGCATCCTTCGCATGGCCCCGTCCGCAATCCTGGCGCCCCTGTTGTCGCCGCTGGCCGACAGGGGCCGCAGAGAGCGCGTGCTGATCCTGGTCTCAACGGTGCGTGGTGTCGCCACCGGTGCGGCCGGGGTCGTCGTGGCCGTCGGCGCACCGACGCAGATCGTGTACGCCCTGGCGGTGTTGTCGACCATCGCTGCCACGCTCTACCGACCGGCGCACTCCGCCTTGCTCCCGTCGCTCTGCCACACCGGATACGAGCTCGCCAGCGCCAACGTGGTCCGTGGCCTGCTGGACGCCGCCGCGACGTTGGTGGGTCCGCTGCTGGCGGCGTTGCTGCTGCAGCTCACCGGGGTGACCGTCGTGTTCGCTGTGGCAGCGGGTGCCTCGTTCTGGGCAGCGGCCTTGCTGTTGCGGCTTGACTACGACGCACCACCGCGGCCATCGGCACCGAGAGAGACCAACCTGCTGAGCTCGGCCCTCGAAGGGATTCGAGTGGTCCGACGCAACCGCGATCTGGCTCTCATCATTCGCCTTGCAGCGGCGCAGTCCCTGACCCGCGGGGCGCTGATGGTCCTCACCGTAGTGGTCGCCATCGAGCTGCTGGGGACCGGCGAACCCGGCGTGGGCATCCTCACCGCTGCCATCGGAGCGGGTGCGGTCCTCGGTTCGCTCAGCGCGTCGTTGCTCGTCGGCACTCGGCGCCTCGGCGCGTGGTTCGCCGTCGGGGTGGCCCTGTGGGGTATGCCGGTCACGCTGATCGGTGTCTTCCCACAACAGGTGGCGGCGTTCTGCCTGTTGGCCTGCGTCGGCATCGGGAACTCGCTGATCGACCTCGCAGGGTTCACGCTCCTGGCCAGATTGGCCGCAGACGAAGTGCTGGCGCGAGTGTTCGGGGTGTTGGAGAGCCTGGTCGCCCTGTCCATCGGCTGCGGAGCGATCCTCGCCTCACTGGTGGTCGATCTGGCCGGCGTACGTGCTGCGCTCGTGATCGTGGGTCTGCTGTGTCCCATCCTCGCCGTGGCGTCATGGCAGCGGCTGCGAGGAATGGACCGGTCCATCGGCGTCCGCGACCACGACATCGACCTGTTGCACGCGGTTGCGATGTTGAACGTCCTGCCCTTGCCCGCCATCGAACAGCTCGCTCGCGGCGTGGAACAGGTCGACGTGCCCACTGGTGACGTCGTCTTCAGTCAGGGCGACGTCGGGGACCGCTACTTCGTGATCGAGTCGGGCGACGCCGAGGTGATCGGGGACGGACAGGTCGTGGCAACGCTCGGTCCGGGGGTGGGGTTCGGAGAGATAGCCCTGCTCCGGCGCGTCCACCGGACCGCTACCGTGCGAGCCACCAGCGAGCTCCGACTGAAGGCCTTGCGCTCCGACCACTTCCTCCCCGTCGTGCTCGGCTACACAGGGAGCGCCCGAGAGGCGGGGGCAGTGGTGGACTCGATGCTCGACCGATTCACGCCGCGTGACGACCTCGAGGAGCCGCCTCACTAGCGACGACGAAGGGTCCGCGCGCCGGACCGGTGGAGGGGCCGGTCCGTTCGACTACCGTCGAGACTGCGCCGTGTTGGTACGGTCACGCATGGCGTCTGGGCGTGCCCTCCTGCTGATCGCTGACATCAGTGGCTACACCGAGTACATGCGATTCCATCGGATGAGCCTTGCGCATGCCGAGGTGAACACCGCTCGGCTGCTGGAGAAGGTGATCGATGCCGTGCCGGAGTTCGACCTGATCGAGATCGAAGGTGACGCAGCCTTTCTCTCACTGCAGGCCGACACCATGGACGGTCAGGCAACGATCCCGCTGACTCTCCAGGCCGCCACAGCCATGCACCGGGCGTTCCACCTCGAGCGGCAATATGTGGTGGCCAACCTGTGCCCGTGCGACGGCTGTACCCAGGCGAGCAACCTGAAGCTGAAGTTCGTCGCGCACATCGGCGAGGTCGCCACGCAGACCATCAGGCAGCAACGCAAGCTCGTCGGGATCGACGTCATCCTCGTCCATCGGATGCTGAAGAACCCCGTGCAGGTTCCCGAGTACGTGCTCCTCTCCGAGGAGCTCTACCGCTCTTCGGACGCGCCGATGCCTGGTCCCGCCCACGAGGTCTCTCAGGACCTCGAGGGGATCGGGCCGGTTCTGGCCTACTTCGTGGACGTCGCGGACCTCCCGGACTCAGTCCCTGCGCCGCCGGGTCCATCGGTACTCGAACGCGTCGGGAGGACCTTGGCCGTCGCCGGCTCCGGCATGCCGTACATGCTGGGCCTGCGCCGCCGACGTCGAACCGCCACCGCTGTCTGACCGCTGCCGAGTGGGCGGTACGACGCTACCGACGGCCGCGATCGACCGAGGGCGGGCGCCAGGGCTACTCCGCGGCTCGGCTGCGGTAACGCTCCAGCTCCGACACGGGTAGGCGCGTGCCGGCGGCTCTGAGCAGCGAGACGACATCCTGTGTGCGGCGGTCGAGCCGTTCCGCGAGCACGAATGACAGATCGGCCACGATTGCCGTTGCGAGGCGTTCGTGGCGGGCGAGGCGGCCCCGGACATCGTCCGCACGCCACTTGATCATTCGTACCTGAGAGTTCGCCCTGGCTGTGGCAGTGCGAGTCGCGGTGGGCACGAACAACGAGAGCTCGCCGAGCACCGATCCCGGGCCGAGCGTCGCCAGGGTACGGCCTTGTTTGAGGACCTCCACGGTTCCCTCGAGAATGGCTGCGACGCCGTCGGCTGGATCGCCCTCCTCGAAGAGCGTCGAGCCGGTCGCTGCGTCGCTCATCGTGATCTCTCGGTTGAGCTGGTCCATGTCCTCGTCAGCGACGAGTCTGAATGGGCACACGGCTCGGATCGCTACTGGTCGCTCCGCATTCAAGCGCGTTCTCCGTGAGTGTCGATGGGCTAGGGGGATCCTAGTCCCGTGCAGGGTCAGGGTTAGGATCACGGGCCGACAGGAGGCCGGGGATGGGTGGGGCTCAGTCGAGGTTCATCGAGCATGCGTCATGGCTGTTGCGGCTACCACTCGAGACTCCGACGATCCCGTTCGAGGACGAGCAAAGCGGATGCACGCTGTGGTTGAAGCTCGACTACTTGCTGCCGAGCGGATGCACCAAGGATCGGATGGCGACGAACATCGTCGCGCATGCGATCGCATCGGGCGAGGTGTCTCCTTCCACCGTCGTGGTGGAGGCGTCGAGCGGGTCGACCTCGATCGCGCTGAGCATGGTCTGCGCCACCGTCGGCGTGCGGTTTCGCGCGTACATGCCCAAGTCGGTCAGCGGCGAGCGGGTGCTGATGATCCGCCGGCTCGGTGGCGACGTGGTTCTCACTCCTGCCGAGCAGGGCATGGACGGAGCGATCGGGGCATTGCAGCGAGACTCGGACACTGAGACGGACCTGTACGCCGCGCGGCAGTTCGAGAACCCGCGCAACCTGTTCGCACATCGGCACTCGACCGGGCCCGAGCTCATCCAGCAGGTCGGCGCTCGGCTGCACGGCTTCGTCGCCAGTGTCGGCACCGGTGGCACGTTGATGGGCGTGGCGCACGCGCTGCGGGACCACGGCTACGACACGGTCATCGCTCGCGCGATGCCGACCGCGACGTTCACTGCGGAGGGCGACCCAGAGGTCGTCGGGGGAATACCGGGCGTCGTCGAGGGCATGAGCCAGCTCCTCGACCCCGACGCAGTTGGACTCGAGGAGTCTGTGCTGGTTCCGGAGCCGGAGGCACTGGCCACGGCGCGGGAGTTCGGTCGTCGTGGCTTGAGCATTGGCCCCTCGAGCGGGCTCAACATCGCCGCGGCGCGGCGGCTTGCGGCCCGGATCGGCCCTGGGCACCACGTGGGCACCATCCTGCCGGATCGGATGGAGCGGTACTTCTCGACAGCGTTGTTCGACGATGTGACAGCGGAGCTCTAGACATCAGGTCGCTCGGTGCTCTGCCCTAGTCGTCGAACAGCGACGTGTCGAGCTCCGGCTCCGGCAGGACCTGGACGAAGTACTCGACGCCGAACATCTCTCGGAGGATCGGATCGGGGAACATTCCCGGATCGATCGGATACTGCGAGCGATGTGCCGCTGTGGCCCGGATCTTGTGGCCGACGAACGCGGAGACGTCGATGCACGTGCTCACTCTGGCGTCGATCTGGTCGCCTGACGGAAGGGAGCGGGTCCGGAGGAGCCCGGGCTGCTCCCCACGTCCGAAGACGGGGACGGGCTCAGCTGCCAGGAAGGTCAGGCTAGTGACGTCATCCACGGCAACCACATGTGCGTTGCGGGGCTGGCCCGTGGCGATGCCCACCTCTCCGATGAACTCCCCCGGGCCGGACCGGTCGACCACTTCCACCCGACCGTCCCCGCCCTCTCTCCGGATCTCCACCCGACCGGACAGAAGGAAGTACATCGTCGTCGCGGCCTCGCCCTGTTCGATGAGGTAGGAGCCGGATGGGAACCATTCGACATTGACGAAGTCGGCCGCATATCCGAGCGAGGTCGTCTCGCGCGAGAAGACCGACAGTGCGCGGACGAAGTCCTTCGTGCCTTTGAATCGGGACGTCAGCTCGACGACCCACTCGGCCAGGCGGTCGCGCAGGAGCATCCTGCTTCGCGGCAGGTGGCAGTGGAAGAGCCGGATCGGTCTGGCCGACTGCATCTCATAGCAGGCCGTGGTGACCGCTGCTCCTACTGCTATGTGGTCCGGATGACCGGAGAATCCGTCCGGCCCGAAGGTGATCACCACGTCGGGATCGATCTCGCTGAGCAGCTCCGACGCGAGCGCGACCAGCGTCCCACCGTCGATGTCGGAGAGCCCACCATCGGGATGGTCGAGACATCTCGTCTCGGCGAGCCCGAGCTCCTTTCCGGCCGCATCGAGCTCCTTCTCCCGAACTGCCCCCAACGTCGCCCGGGTCGCCGCGCCGGCGTCCCTGATCTGGCCGGCGTCGCCCTTGGTCAGCGAGATCACCCGGACCTCAGCCCCCGCACTCGCGTACTTGGCGAAGGTGCCTCCCGCGCAGAGGGTCTCGTCATCGGGATGGGCGAAGATCCCCAGCACACGCGGAGGCTGCCGACCGGACCCGTTCACTGATCGGTTGTGCGCGAAACGGCGACCGCGTCTCCAGCCATGTTCCGATGCTAGTTACGAAAAGTGGTCGGCTGGCGACTTCAGCCGGACCGGTGGACCTCGTCGCGCCGGCCGACCCGGGCTTCGACCCAGGCGGCCACCCAGCGGTGCCGGTCACCGGGCACTTCCGCATCTCGCTCGCGAGCCTGCGCGACGGCAGCCGCTTTCGACATGGGGCAGTGACCCCGCTGACACGCGAGACCCCCGCCCCCAGTGGTCGAGATCCTCGCGGAGCGCCGCGAAACCCTGTGCCACCTCGGGTCGCAGCACCCTGTCGCGTATCTGGCGGGCCGCAGCGCGCTCCAGAAGAGGACGCACGTCGATCGAGGGAGGCGACCATGGACACGACACTCTGCCCCGAGTGTGGGGCCCTGGCCGAGGTGCAGCGCCGGGACGTCATGGAAAGCACCGACGGGCCGGTCGAGCACGCGAAGATCAGCTGCGTACGCCGCCACTGGTTCCTGCTGCCGTTGGCGTCGCTCGAGCGACCGCGGCCGGTGGAGCCTGCGCGCAACGAGGTGCGGGCTCGCTGAAGCCGCCCGGGCCTACAGTGAGCGCCATGACGGTGCGCGTCGTCTTCGCCGACGACAACTACCTGGTGCGCGAGGGGGTCGCCGGCCTGCTCACGGAGACCAACGAGGTCGACCTCGTCGAGGCCGTGGCCGACCCGGAGGCGCTGTACCGAGCCGTGGTGCTGCATCGTCCCGACGCCGTGCTCACCGACATCCGGATGCCGCCGACCTTCACCACCGAGGGGATCGATGCGGCCAAACGGATCCGGGCCGAGTTCCCGGAGACCGGCGTGGTGGTGCTCTCGCAGTACGTCGAGGAGGACTACGCCCTCCTCCTGCTCTCGGAAGGCGTGGAGGGGCTCGGCTACCTGCTCAAGGAGCGGGTGACTCAGGTCGACGAGCTGGTCCGGGCGCTGCACGACGTGACCCGCGGTGGGTCGGCGCTGGACCCGAAGGTGGTCGAGGGGCTGCTCGCCCGGAAGGGCACGGAGAGCGGCTCGGCCCTGGGCGGGCTGACCGAACGTGAGCTCGAGGTCCTCCAGGAGCTGGCCACGGGTCGGAGCAACGTGGCGACCGCCAAGGCGCTGTTCATGAGCGAGCGTGCCGTCGAGAAGCACGTGGGCTCGGTGTTCCAGAAGCTCGGGCTCGTCAACGAGTCCGACGTGAACCGTCGCGTCATGGCGGTGCTCGCCTACCTCGAGTCGACCGGTGGTCCGCCAGGTCGGTGATGCCGGGGCAGCAGCACGACGTCGACGTGTGGCTAGCCCCACTGCCCCCGGCACGTCCGCCGGGGACGATGGAGCCCGGAGGAGGTCCGCCCATGAGCAAGGTGCGAGTCCTGGTCGTCGACGACCAGGAGCCCTTCCGTCGCGCCATGGCCTCCGTCGTCGACGCGACCGAGGGGTTCGAGGTCGTCGGGTCGGCGACCACGGGCGAGGAGTCGCTGGTCATGGCCGGAGAGCTGGCGCCTGACCTGGTGCTCATGGACGTCAACCTGCCCGGCATCGACGGGATCGAGGCGGCCCGCCAGCTCACCGTCCGCCCGGACGGCCCCGTCGTCTTCCTGCTGTCGACGTACGACGAGGACGAGGTCGGGGCGTCCGAGCGGGTGGCGGCCGTCTACATCCCCAAAGCGGTGTTCGGTCCGGACCGGCTCTCAGCTGCTTGGGAGGAGGCCACCCGGTCGTCCGGAGAGGGCTGACTCCTCGTCCCTCCGCCCGACGAGGGGGATGGTGAGCACCAGCTCTCCCGTGGTCGCCATGAGGAGGCCGCCCGCCGCCTCGACCCGGTCCTCGACGCCCTGGCGGTCGATGTCGTCGGGCGCTCCCGAGATCCGCAGCACGAGCTGGTCGGCGCGCTCGACGAGCTCGACCGAGATCGGTCCACCGCCCGCGCGCAGGGCTTCGGCGCAGCAGAAGTACATGGCCGCCTCAATCCGCGGGGCGTATCGGCCGGCTGCTCCGAGCTCGACGGCGAGCTCGGCGGCGGCCGGCGACCGTGCGACCAGTGAGCGCAGGGTCGGCGCCAGCCCCGAGCGGACGAGCTGGGAGGGGAACACGCCGCGGGTGAGCTCGCGCAGCGTGTCCAGCGCTGCGTTGGTGCCGTCGACCAGCCGGTCGAGGCCGGGCTCGGCTCCCTCGGCGACGGCGGACCGCGCCCGGCCGACCTCGGCCGGCAGCGTCTGCAGGAACGGGAGCACGTCGCGCGCGATCGCGGCCTCCAGCGCCCGTCGGCCGGCGTCGTCGGCCGCGATGAGACGTACTCGTGAGTCGGTCAGCTGCCTGGTGGCGCGGTCGAGCGCGGCGACCCGGTCGGCGAGGGCTCCGGCGAGCGCGGTGTTGCGGAATGCGACGGCCGTCTGGTCGGCCAGCGCCTCGAGGAGGCGCAGGTCCGAGCTCCTCAGGCTGCGGCCTCGGGGCAGCCGCACCGCGATCCGGCCGAGCTCGCGCCCCTCGGTCAGCACGGGGACGACCTCCTCCTGGGAGGTGTCCTCCTGCCCGGCGGCCCACCAGCCCCACGTCCCGGAGACGGGCGGGCCGCCGGGGATGTCCAGCGTGGCCTGGGCTCCGCTCGCGGACACCGCCCGAGCCGCCGCCTCGGCGACCGCCGGGAGCAGGTCGTCCGGGTCGGGCGCCTCCGCCAGCCGGTGGCTGAAGTCCGCGAGCGCCGCGTAGGGATGCGCCCGGCTGCCGTACGCCGCCCGGTCGGCCAGCCGGACCATGACCCGGCGCAGTGGCTGGAAGGCGAGTGCGACCACCGTCGTCGCGAGCAGCGAGAGCCAGAAACCGCTGGTTCGGCCCTCGACGACCTGTCCCGCGACCACGACCAGGGTGATGTAGCCGACTGCGGCGAAAGCCGTCCCGGCGGCCACCAGCAGGGTGCGGTTGATGATCACGTCGAGGTCGTAGAGCCGGTAGCGCAGCACCGAGACCGCGAACAGGATCGGCATCAGGAAGAAGGCGACGAACAAGGGGAGGCTCGAGCCCCACGTCTGGTCGCCGCCGTTGATCGCCTGCCCGACGAAGAGGACGACGAGTCCCGCGGCGGCGAGGCCCGCGGCCAGCGCGATGAGGCGCAGCTGCTGTCGTTCCTCCCGGGAGCTCCCGCGCAGCCGGCGGAGCATCGACACCACCGCCAGGACCACGCCGAGGCTGATCATCGAGAACCCGATGCTGAGCAGGGCGACGCGCGCCGGCCCGAAGCGACTCTCGGACGAGAGCAGGTCGAACTCCCTCGGGTCGACGGTCAGGATCGCGGCAAGGCAGAGCAGGGTGCCCGTTGCGGGCACCAGCGCGACGTAGCGCCACCGACGGGAGACGAAGTGGCCATCCGGCGCCAAGAGGAACATCAGCGCGATCAGGCCCACCACGATCTGACCGCCGAGCAGCTGTGAGACCCAGGCGCAGACACTGCCCGCGTCATGGCTGCCCGGGCCGTCGCTCTCCAGCACCCAGTAGGCGTAGGCCTCGGTGAGTAGCGAGATCGACGTGCAGACCCCGATGACGATCAGCAGCCAGCCGATCGGATGCCGTGGGTAGCGGGAGACGATCAGTGCGCCCATGAGGGCCGAGCCGAGGCAGGCGCCGTCCACGAACGGGAACCCGTGCACCGCCACGGCGGTCTCCGAGGTGAGCGAGACCGCCTGGGCGGCCACGGCGACGTCGCCCGCCACCAGCAGCAGGGTCAGGACGGCGAGCGACCACGCGATGCGGGGCAGCACCTCAGCCCCCTGCCTCGACCGGAGCGGGCACCCGCGACGGGATGACCACCCGCAGCCGGGTGCCGTGGCCGGGGGTGGAGCTGACCTCCAGTGAGCCTCCTGCGGAGTCCACCCGGTCGCGGATGTTGGCCAGTCCGGTGCCGGCCGGGGCCTGCGCCGGGTCGAAGCCCGCGCCGTCGTCGGCGACGGTCAGCACCAGCGCGTCCGGCCCCGCGTCGACCTCGACCCGGACCGTTGCGGCGCCGGCGTGCTTCATGGCGTTCTGGATCGCCTCCAGGCAGCAGAAGTACGCCGCCGCCTCGATGTCGATCGGGTACTTCGCAACCCCCTGCTCCACCACGGCGACGCTCTCTCCCGCGGCCGCCCTGAGCGCCGCCGCCACGCCGGCGTCCTCCAGGAGCGGGGGGTAGATGCCGCGCGACAGCTGGAGCAGCGTGGCCACGGCGTCCGCCGCGGCCCCCTCCTGCGCCGCCAGCAGCGTCTCGGCCCTTTCGGGTGCGGTCGCGGCGAGCGTCGCGGCCAGCCGCAGGTTGACCGCCAGCGCGACGAGGTGCTGCTGGGCGCCGTCGTGGATGTCCCGCTCCAGCCGGCGGCGGGCCTCGTCCTGGGCGTCGACCAGCCGTTCGCGGGAGCTGCGCAGCTCCGCCTCACGTTCCGAGAGCTCGCCCAGCCGCTGCTCGAGCGCGGCGCGCAGCCGCGCCCCACGCAGCACGAGGCCCGCCTGGCTGGCCAGGTCCGCGAACAGCCTCTCCTCGACCGGGGTGAGGGGTGCTCCGGGCCGCTCCCGGAGGACCAGCATCCCGAGCCCCTCGTCGCCGTGGCGGACCGGCAGCTGTCGCGTGCCCGGGTCCACGCCGGGGGAGTGCACCAGCCGGGAGCTCGCCTCGGGCGGCCAGGTGGCCGCGGGCACCGGCTGCCCGGCGACGGCCACCCACACCTGCGCCCACTCCGCACCGGTGCCCTCGGCCAGAAGCCGGGCCATCCGCAGCGGCAGGTCCTCGGCCGGTCCGACACCGCCGACGGCTCCGACGAACCGCCGCATCACGTCGTACGGCGCGGGCCGGCCGCGGTGCACCACCCGGGTGGCGAGCGCCTCCAGCCGGGTCAGCACCCGGTCGAACGCCAGGGCGACCACCGCGGTCGCGACCACGGAGAGGCCGACGTGGGGGGTGGCGCTGTGCCCGATGAGGAGGCCACCGGCGACGACCACGACGAGGTAGGTCAGCCCGACGAATCCGACGAGGCCGGCGAGCACCAGACCCGCGGCCAGCCACTCGCGTCGCGTCCGGCGGCGCAGGGCCGGGGGCCAGGTCATTCCCGCAGTGTGCTCGCTCCGGGACCGGTGCGGGAGGGCGCTACCCCTCCCCGCGGGGTGGGGTTGACCGCACGGTGGCACCCCCCGGGGCCCAGCGGCCAGCGCCGCCGACGATGCGGTCGGCCCGATCGTCGCGGAGGCGTCGGCTGCGGTGTTCTCGGAGAACGCCGCCCGGACCGGGCGGCGACCGACCAAGGAGAACCAGAAATGTCCCTCACCACCCTCACCCCGCACCAGGCCACGACCGTCACCTCGGCCGCCGCGGCCCGTGCCGTCAACGTCACCAAGCAGTACGGCGCCGGGGATGCCACCGTGACCGCCCTGGACGACGTGTCCGTAGCCGTGGACCGAGGCCGCTTCACGGCCATCATGGGTCCGTCGGGCTCCGGCAAGTCGACGTTGCTGCACGTGCTGGCCGGTCTCGACCGGCCGACGTCTGGCGAGGTGTATCTCGGCGACACCGAGATCACCTCGCTGCGCGACAAGCGGCTGACGATGCTCCGGCGCGACCGGATCGGCTTCATCTTCCAGTCCTTCAACCTGCTGCCGACCCTGACCGCTGCGGAGAACATCGTCCTCCCCATGCGGATCGCCGGCCGGAAGCCGGACCCGGACTGGGTCGCCTCGATCGTCGACACCGTCGGCCTCAGTGACCGGCTCGATCACCGGCCGGCACAGCTCTCCGGCGGCCAGCAGCAGCGCGTCGCCGCGGCCCGGGCGCTCGCGTCCAGGCCGGAGATCGTCTTCGCCGACGAGCCGACCGGCGCGCTGGACTCGCGCTCCGGCTCCGAGCTCCTCGGCTTCCTCCGCAGCGCGGTGGACGAGCTCGGCCAGACCGTCGTGATGGTCACCCACGACCCGAACGCGGCGTGCTACGCCGACCGGGTCCTCTTCCTCGCCGACGGCCGGATCGCCGACGAGATGCAAGCCCCGTCCGCCGAGGACGTCCTCGACTACATGAAGAACCTGGGAGCCTGACGATGTTCACCGCAACCTTTCGCAGCATGGTGGCGCACAAGCTGCGCCTGTTTCTCACGACGGCGGCGATCGCACTCGGCGTCGCCCTGCTGTCCGGCACGCTGATCCTCACCAACACGATGGGCGTCGCCTTCGACATGCTGTTCGGCAAGATCGGGTCCGGCACCGACGCGGTGGTCCGCACCGAGGCGCCGTACACCCAGACCGACGGGGTCGGCACCAACCGCGGCCCGATCGACGCGGCCGTCCTCGACCAGGTCCGCCAGGTCGACGGCGTCCGCGCGGCCGAGGGCTCGGTCCAGGGCTACGCCCTGCTGACAGACACCCACGGCAAGGCGGTCACCACCAACGGCGGCGCCCCGACCAACGGGTACAGCATGCCCTCCGACAAGGAGCTCCGCGGTGACGTCGAGCTGCTGAGCGGGCACGCCCCGACCACTGCCCACGAGGTGGCGATCGACGCGACCAGCGCCGAGAAGCACCACATCCCCCTCGGCGCGACCATCAAGGTGCTGTTCCAGGGTCCGACCCAGGAGTTCACAGTGGTCGGGACGGTCGGCTACGGCGACGGGATCAAGGACCTCGGCGGCACCACGTCGGCCTACTTCGACCCGGCCACGGCACAGCAGGTGCTGGGCACGCCCGGGAAGTTCGACCTCATCCAGGTCAGCGCCGAGAAGGGCGTGAGCCAGGCCGAGCTCGCCAAGCGGCTGTCCCAGGTGATCCCTGCGGGCACCGAGGCGGTCACCGGGGCAGCGGTCGCCAAGGAGAACGCCGACGCGACCAAGGCGAGCTTCAAGCTCGTCGGGATCATCTTCGGGATCTTCGCCGGCATCGCGCTGTTCGTCGGGTCGTTCATCATCTGGAACACCTTCACGATGACGGTCTCCCAGCGGTCGCGGGAGATCGCGCTGCTGCGGGCGATCGGCGCCAAGCGCCGACAGGTCCTGGGCAGCCTGCTGCTCGAGGCTCTCGGGCTCGGCGTCCTGGCCTCCGCGGCCGGGTTCGGACTCGGGGTCGGCGTCGCGCTGGGGCTCAAGTGGCTGATGGACTCGGTGGGCCTGGCCCTGCCGTTCACCTCGCTGCAGATCGAGGCCAGCCAGCTCTGGATCTGCCTCGCGGTGGGTGTGGGCGTCACGGTCGTCTCCGCGCTGGTCCCGGCTCGCCGGGCCACCAAGGTGCTGCCGATCGAGGCCCTGCGCGAGTCGACTCCGGGGACGGAGACGCCCTCGAAGCGCCGGACCGTGGTCGGCCTGGCCGTCGTCGCCGCCGGTGCGGCGGGGCTGCTGGACGCGCTGTACGCCGACGGCAGCATGAAGGTGTTCGGTCTGGGTCTCGCGGCCGCCATGGTCGGTGTGATCATCGCGCTGCCGGTCGCCGTGCGGCCGCTGGCCCGGGCGATCGGGGTCCCGCTGCGGCTGCGCGGCCTGCCGGCCGAGCTGGCCGAGCAGAACGCGACCCGCAACCCCAAGCGCACCTCCGCCACGGCGGCGGCCCTGATGATCGGCCTCACCCTGGTCGTGAGCATGGGCGTGTTCGCCTCTTCACTGAAGGCGTCGTTCGGCGACGTCATCTCGGACCAGGTCGACGCCGACCTGTACGTCGTCACCTCCAGCGCCCAGGCGCCGGGCTACAGCCCGTCGGTCCTGGCGGCGGTGGCGAACACCGACGGGGTCGACGAGGTGTCGGCGACCGGGTGGGGCATGGCGCGCTTCGACGGCCAGGACTCCGGCTACTCCTCGATCGACCCCGACACGGCCGGAAAGGTGCTCAACGTCGGTGTCACGCAGGGTTCGCTCGCCGACCTCGGTGCGGACGACGTCATGGTGACGAAGTCCGCGGCGACCGCGCACGGGTGGAAGGTCGGCGACACCGTGACCTCGGAGTTCGCCGAGTCCGGCACCCACCGGCTGCACATCGCGGCGATCTACAAGGGCAAGGGCTGGATCAGCGACGACTTCGTCGTGAGCCGGGCCGCGCAGGAGGCACTGGCTGGTCCGCAGCTCGTGACCGGGGCCTTCGTGACCATCGCGGCCGGCGCCGACCGGGCCGAGGTCCAGGACGCCATCTCGGCCGCCCTGGCCGACCACCCGGACGCGAAGGTGCTCGACCGGGCGGGGTTCGAGAAGGAGGCCGCCGGGTTCATCGACCAGCTGCTCACCTTCATGACCGTGATGCTCGCCCTGGCCGTGATGATCGCCCTGCTGGGGATCGTCAACACCCTGGCGCTGTCCGTCTTCGAGCGCACCCGTGAGCTGGGTCTGCTCCGCGCGGTCGGCATGACGCGTGGTCAGGTCCGGGCCATGGTCCGCTGGGAGTCCGCCGTGATCTCGTTGATCGGTGCCGTCAGCGGCGCCGCGCTCGGGATCGGCATCGGGCTGGCCATGTCGCAGGTCCTGAAGGACGAGGGGATCAAGTCGATCTCGATCCCGGTCGCCCAGATCGCGGTGTACGTCGCGGTCGCGGCGGTCGCCGGTGTGGTCGCTGCGCTCGGCCCGGCCCGGGCCGCGGCGAAGGTCGACATCCTGAAGGCGGTGGTCACCGACTGACCCCTCGAACGACCTGTTGAACGACCCCTTGAACGACCCCTTGAACGACCAGGCGGAGGTCCGGCTGCTCTCACGAGCCGCCGGACCTTCGTCATCCCAGAACATTCCTTGACATGAATATTCGTTTATGTGAATACTGAGCCGCATGGACGTCACCCTCACCGCGCTGGCCGACCCGGCCCGCTGGCGGCTGGTCACGCTGCTGGCCGACCGGCCACGACCCGTCGGCGTACTCGCACAGCTCGCCGGAGCGCGTCAGCCGCAGACGACCAAGCACCTGCAGACCCTCGAGCGCGCGGGCGTCGTCACCTCTCAGCGTTCCGGGCAGCGGCGCATCTACGCACTCCGGTCCGAGCCGCTGCGCGAGCTGGCGGCGGAGCTGGGCAGGCTCGCCGACACCGCCGGGGCCGGCGGCCGCGAGACGTTCGACCGCTACGGGCGCAACCTCGAGGCCGAGCGGCTGGCTGCTCAGGAGCCCGGCTGGGCCGACGACCGCTCGTTCGCGTTCCGTCGTTCCCTCCCCGCCGCGCCGGAGGTCGTCTGGCGCCACCTGACCGACGAGGAGCTGCTGGCCGCGTGGTGGACGCCCGACGACCTGCGCGTCTCCGAGCTCGTCTTCGAGGCGCGGGAGGGCGGCCGGATCGTCCTGGAGTACCGCGACCGGGAGGACCCCGACGGCTCCGGTGACGTCGTCGGTCGCGCCGACGGGGTCGTGGACGACGTCCGCCCAGCCGAGCACCTCGGCTACCGCCTCTCCCCGCTGCTGCCCGACGGCAGCCCGGCCTTCACCTCCCAGGTGGACCTCGGCCTCGCACTCACGGACGCCGGCACCGAGCTCGACATCCGGTACCGGATCTCCGGCAGCACGGTCGGCGGCGCCGACTTCGTGGCCGGCATCGAGCTCGGCTTCGGCCAGAGCCTCGACAAGCTCGCCGCGGTCCTCGCGGCAGACGGCACCCACCCCCAACCCGACAGGAGCATGAAGTGACCGAGCAGACCGGCGACCGCAGGGTCGTCACCAACCTGGCCGTCTCGCTGGACGGCCGCTACGCGAAGCCGGACCACCACCTGGACATGAGCTGGGTGCTGCCCTACGCCGTCACCGACGTGGCCCGCGACCACCTGACCAGCCTCTGGGAGCCGGCCACGACGGCCGTGCTGGGACGGGTCAACGCCGAGGGGTTCCTCGGCTTCTGGCCGACCGTCATCGACATGGAGGGTGCGGACCGGCGCGACGTCGGCTTCGCGAAGTGGCTGGTCGACGTGGACAAGGTGGTCCTCTCCTCGACGCTCGACGAGGCGCCGTGGGAGCGGACCACGATCGAGGACCGACCGACGGCCGAGGTGGTCGCCGAGCTGAAGGAGACCGACGGCGGCGACATCCTCGTGCCCTCCAGCCCCAGCGTGATCAAGGCACTGCTGGCCGCGGACCTGGTGGACCGGCTGGCCATGACCGTGTTCCCCGTGGTCCTGGGTGGCGGCCCGCGGCTGTTCGACGACGGCCTGCCTGCGGGGCAGTGGATGCTGGCCAGCCGGACGGCCGGCGAGCTGGGCGAGCTGATGCTGGCCTACGACCGCGTGCGCTGAACGATGGTCAACGGCCCCGGCCCGCGTGCCCCACGTCCTGTCGCTCCACGCGTGCCGGCCAAACGTCACGCGTCCGGCACGCGGACGGCCGCTCTTCACCGAGGGCCACCCGATCTGCTCCTTCGGGGGTGCGGGCGCGAGCTATGGCTTGGTAGCCAGGGTCAGCGCGAAGTCCGCCGGGTCGTCCGTCCAGACCCGGGTCACGGCGAAGCCGGCCTGCTCGAGCTCTGCAGCGATCTTGCTGACCCTGAACTTGGTGGAGATCTCCACCCGGATCTCCTCGCCGACCGCCAGGTCGAGGACGAGGTCGGCGCCCGGGATCGTGACCAGCTGGGGCGTCTCCGAGCGCAGCCGCAGGTCCATCCGCTCCATGTGGGCGTCCCAGAACGGGATGTAGGAGAACGCCTCGAGGTCGAAGTCGGCGCCGAGCTCGCGGTTGAGGACGCGCAGCGAGTTGCGCACGAACTCCTCGGTGACCCCGCCGCGGTCGTGGTAGGCCGCGATCAGCCGGTCCGCGCTCTTCACCAGGTCGGTCCCGAGCAGGAGCGAGTCGCCGGGCTCGAGCACGTCGGCAAGCGCGCCGAGGAACGCGCGGCGCTCCTCGAGGTAGAGGTTGCCGATGGTGCCGCCGAGGAAGGCCACCATCCGTGTCCCTCCGCGCGGCAGCTGCGCCAGGTGAAGGGTGAAGTCGCCCACCACCGCCTCGACCTCGAGACCGGGGTAGCGCTGTGCGATCTGGTCGGCCGACTCGCGGAGCACGTGCTCGGAGACGTCGACGGGCGCGAACCTGGCGAGCTGCCCAGTGGCGGTGAACGCGTCGAGCAGCAGCCGGGTCTTCTCACTGGTGCCGCTACCGAGCTCGACGAGGGTGGTCGCGGCGCTGGCGGTGGCGATCTCGGCGGCGTGCTGCTCGAGGATCGAGCGCTCCGCGGTGAACGGGTAGTACTCCGGCAGCCGGGTGATCTCGTCGAACATGCTGGAGCCGGCGTCGTCGTAGAGCCACTTGGGCGGGAGCGTCCGAGGATGCCGGGTCAGGCCGCGGCGGACGTCGTCGACCAGGCTGTCGGTGGCCCATTCGGGGTCCAGCAGCACCGACACGACCGGCTCGCGGGCCTCGGTCATGAGGCGCTCCCGGTCGGCTCGCCGCCGTCGGCCAGCCGGACCCCGGAGAGCGCCCACCGGGCACCCGGCGGGAAGAAGTTGCGGTAGCTGGCCCGGGTGTGGCCCGGCGGGGTGAGCGCGCAGCCACCGCGCAGCACCATCTGGTTGGACATGAACTTGCCGTTGTACTCGCCGATGGCGCCGGCCGCCGGGTGGAAGCCGGGGTAGGGGAGGTAGGCCGACGACGTCCACTCCCAGCAGTCGCCGTAGGCCTGCCGGAGGCGACCGGTGGCCGGACCGGCGGCGCGCGGGTGGTAGGTCTCGCTGTCGGCCAGGTTGCCGGCGACCTCGACCTCGCTGGAGCGGACGCCGTGCTCCCACTCGGCCTCCGTCGGGAGCCGCTTGCCGGCCCAGGTCGCGTAGGCGTCGGCCTCGTAGTGGCTCACGTGCGCCACGGGGAGAACTGGGTTGACGGGCCACGTGCCGTGGAGCGTGTGCTCGAACCACACCCCGTCGACCTCGGCCCAGTAGAACGGAGCCCGCCAGCCGTCGGCCTTGACGCGCGCCCACCCGTCGGAGAGCCAGAACTCCGGGCGCTCGTAGCCGCCGTCCGCCATGAACTCCAGCCACTCGCCGTTGGTGGCCAGCCGGTCGGCCAGCCGGAACGGCTCGAGGAAGACCTGGTGCGGCGGGAGCTCGTTGTCGAAGGAGAACCCGTCGCCGCGGTGGCCGATCTCCACGAGACCGCCATCGACGTCGACCCAGCCGAGCCGGTCGGGCTCCGCGACCGCGGTGCGGGTGCCGGCGTAGACCGGCTGGAGGGGGTTGAGCGAGAGCACGTGCTTGATGTCCATGAGGAGCAGCTCCTGGTGCTGCTGCTCGTGGTGGAAGCCCAGCTGGACGGTGTCGGTGAGCTTGTGCAGCGTGCCCTCGTCGAGGCTGCTGACCAGGTCGCGCATGCGGGTGTCGACGTTGTCGCGGTAGACACCGACGTCGTGTGCGCCGGGGCGGCTGATAACTCCGCGCTCGGCCCGTGCGTAGCGAGGCCCGACCGCCTCGTAGTAGCTGTTGAACAGGAACCAGTACTTGTCCTGGAACGGCGCGAAGCCGGCCTCGTTGTCGGCCAGCACGAAGGTCTCGAAGAACCACGTGACGTGCGCGCGGTGCCACTTCGTCGGACTCACGTCCGGCATCGACTGGACGGTCTGGTCCTCCGGGGACAGCGGCGCGGAGAGCCGCTCGGTGTGGGAGCGGACCTCGTCGTAGCGGGCCACGAGCTCGTCGGCCGTCCAGGGGGTGGTGCTCGGCGTCATCGGCGATACCTCCTCGCGCCGGCCGCGCATGGTGGGGCGGCCGCGTCTCTCCAAGAGCCTAGGAACCCCCACCGACAGTCCCAATGGGTGTCGCGAACTCTCATCGAGTGTTCATGTCCCTCGTCGGGCGCGGGACGTTACATCGCAGGGAGACGGCTCAGCCGCGGCCGCCGAGCCGGGTGCTGAGCTGCCGGGCGGTCCGGCGTACGTCGCCCGCGAGCGAGGCCGGGTCGGCGTCGCCCTCGGCGTACGTCACCGCTACGCCGGCCAGCGGGAAGCCGTTGTGGTCGAGCACCGCGGCGGCGACCGACGAGAGCCCCGGCGTCACCTCGCCGGTCTCGGTCGCGTAGCCGCGCCGGCGGGTCTCGGTCAGCAGCTCACGCAGGCCGCTCAGCGAGGTGGGGCCGGCGCCGTGGCGCAGCACGAACGATGCGGACGAGGGGTAGAGCGCGCGCACCTGCGCGGCCGGGAGGTGGGCCAGGATCGCGCGCCCCGAGGCGGTCAGCTGGGCCGGGAGGCGGACGTCCACGTCGGTGACCAGCGGGGGACGGCCTGGGGCGCGGTCCTCGAGCACGTAGAGCACGTCCGAGCCGTGGAGGACGGCGAGGTGGGCGCTCTGCTGGACCCGGTCGACCAGCTCGGCCAGCGGCCGCCGGGCGATGCGCTGCAGCGGCGCCTGCCGCGCGTAGCCGGAGCCGACCTCGAACGCGGCCACCCCCAGCCCGTAGCGGTGCTCGTCGGCCAGGTGCACGACGAAGCCCTCGGCCACCATCGCGGTGACCAGGTGGTAGGCCGACGAGCGCGGCAACGAGCACGCCCGCGCGATCGCGTCGAGCGGCACCGGGTCCGGCTGGCTGGCCAGGTACCGCAGCACCCGCAACGTCCTCGTCGCCGCCGGCACCTGTGCCATGGGCGACAGGTTAGGCGGGATAGTCCGTGACGAAACCGTGGGGCGAACACCGTTCTCCACAACACAAACGTCACGGACTATCCCAGCGCGCCCGCGGACTGTGGACCGGAAGTGGTCAGGCCTGGCTGCGGGGTGGGGTGACGTCGCCGGGCTGGTAGTCGTCGCTCGAGTGGTCGACGTTCGGGTCGAGCCGGTCGGCCTCGCGGAGGGTGTCCTCGCGCTGGGCCTCGGTCTGCAGGAGCTCGTGGCGGGCCTCCTCGGCCCGCGCCTGGGCGAGCTGGGCCTCCTCGGCGGCCTGGTCGGCCGCGGCCTGCCGCGCCGCGGCCTGGCGCTGGGTCTGCTCGACGTCCGTCGACTGACCGGCGGCCTGGGTGCGCAGCTCGTTGGCCTGGCGGGCGCGGCGCTCGCGGCCCTTGTTGCGGACGAGCAGCGCGACCACGACCGCGACCACGACGACGATCGCGATGATCACGATGATCACGGCGGTGCTGTTGGACATGAGGTTCCTCCCCTGGATGGACCAGTACGCCGGAGCGGTACCCGCCGCGGGGTACGCGCATTCAACGGGGTCAGAGCGGCAGCAGCGCCGCCACCCGGCCGCCCGACGGGCCCGGCCCGGCCTCGAGGGTCCCGCCGAGCTCGGCCGCCCGCTCCCGCATCGAGGACAACCCGACGCCCGGGCGCCAGGCACCGGACGAGCCGTGGTCGGTGACCTCGACGTGCAGGCCGTCGGCGGCGGGTGCGAGCCGGACCGACGCCGAGGCGCTCGTACTGTGCCGAGCCACGTTGGTGAGCGCCTCCGTCACGATGCGGTACGCCGCCACCTCGACCGCGGCCGGGAGGTCGGGGAGCTCCTCGGGTGCGGTCACGTCGACCGCCACCGGCTTGCCGGCCCGGTTGCGCAGCCCGACCGCCTGCTGGCGAAGGGCCGGGACCAGCCCCAGCTCGTCGAGGGCCGGGGGTCGCATGGCGTAGACCATCCGGCGGATCTCCTCGATCGCGGTCACGGTGTCGGCCCGGAGCTGGGCCACCATCTGCTCGGCCGCCGCCGGGTCGGTGCGGATCAGGTTCCGGGCCGCGTCGGAGGTGAAGGCAACACCGGACAGCCGCGGCCCGAGGCCGTCGTGCAGCTCGCGGCGCAGCCGCCGGCGTTCCTCCGCGACCGCGGCGATGGTCTGGCCGCGGGACTCGATCAGGTCCTCCGCGAGCGCCTGCGCGCGGAGCGTCTGGGCCAGGAGGGGCACGGTCAGCCGGAGCACCTGCTCGTCGCCGGGCGAGAACGACAGGTCGCCCGGCCGCAACCCGACCACCAGCTCGCCGGCCCCGTCGAGGTCCAGGCTGCGGGTGTGCGTGGTCTCGCTGCCCGACGACGCCAGTGGCACGCCGGCGACCAGCACCGCGGCGTACGGGATGACCAGCGCCTCGCGGATCGCCCGAAGCGCGACCACGGGGTCCGAACCGATCCGGCCGGCCACCTCCGACGCGGCGCCGAGCGGGTCCGGCCGCTCGCCGAACAGCAGCTGGTCCACGACACCGCGGAGCAGCACGCACGTCGGCTGGTAGGCCGTCGCGCACAGCGCAGCGATCAGCGCCTGCGCCCCGGTGTTGAGCTCGTGCGCGCCGGCGCCGTCGAGCAGCGCGAGGGCGAGCACGAAGAGCGACATCACGGTGACCAGCGCGGCACCGTGCACGACCGTCCTGACCACGAGACCGCGGACGTCGACGAGGTCGGGGAGCGTCGCCCCGACGTACATCGCCGGGCCAACGAGGGCGAAGACAGCCGTCGCCAGGGACGGCAACGTGTCGCTGGCCACGTTGTCGGTCGAGAACGCGGCGAAGAAGTAGAGCAGCCCGCTGAGCACGAGCGCGAGCGACATCCACACGAGAGCACGGCGCTCACGCTCCGCGGAGACCTCGATCCGCCACCAGGTGTGGACCAGGAGGGCGCAGCCCTGGATCAGCCCCATCAGCCCGGTAGCCCCCGGGTCTGCGTAGACGACCCCCACCACCCCACAGCCGACGATGACCACAAGGCTGACGAAGTCGAGGGGATGCCGCCACCGGAGCCGCGGGTAGGTGGCCAGCGCGGCTGGGGCGAGTACCGACACCGCGAGCAGAGCCGCGAACGTGCCCGCGTCGTCGTGCCCCGACGCCGGCAGCACGGCCGCGGGGACGGCGGCTCCTCCGGCCAGGACGAGCAGCGCCGCCGAGACCAGCGCTTGACGCTTCAGCAGCAGCGCGAGCCCCGACCCGCCTGTCGACACCGCGACGATGGCGATGGCCAGGTCGAACGACTCCACGGCCTAGGACCTGCCTCTCAAGTCCTGGCGGCGCCGGACGCCGCCCAGAGCACGCGCTGGCAGCGTTGCCGACCCTTCGAAGACGCCCAGTCTGCGCGCGTGCCGGCGCCTTGCCAGCCCGCGCCTGGACGACGCCGGCATCCACCACGACTTGAGAGGCACGCCCTAGCCGCCCAGGCCGTGCTCGCGGGCCCGGATCACCGCGGCGGTCCGGTCGGCCACCTCCAGCTTGGCGAAGATCGTGGTCAGGTTGTTGCTGACCGTCTTCGGCGAGAGGTGCAGGGACGCGGCGATCTCCGCGGTACGCCGCCCGTGGGCGAGCAGCTCGAGGATCTCCTTCTCCCGACCGGTGAGCTCCGGGAACGGGTCGTCGGGCGCCATGGCTCCTGGCGGGTTCGCGAAGTGCTCGAGCATCCGGGACGCGATCGCGGCGCCGAAGATCGCCTGGCCGCGCACCACGGCCCTGATGGCGTCGGCGATCTCGTCCTGCTCGGCGCCCTTGAGCAGGTAGCCGCGGGCACCGGCCTGCATCGCGGTGAAGACGGTGGCGTCCTCGTCGTACATGGTCAGCACGAGGACAGCGGTCTCCGGCACCGCCTTGCGGATCCGCCGGGTCGCCTCGACGCCGTCGATCCCGGGCATCCGGACGTCCATCAGGACCACGTCGGGCTTGGTCAGCTGGGTCTCGCGGACCGCAGCCTCGCCGTCCTCGGCCTCGCCGACCACCTCGAACTCGTCGAGGGTGCCCAGCAGCGCTGCCAGGCCGCGGCGTACGACTGGGTGGTCGTCGGCGAGCAGGACGCGGATCGGCACGTGCCCATCATGGGGCCACTGCTGCCCGCTGCGCCCGGGAGAGAGTTCCCGGGCCGTCGGGGCTGGTCGGGAAGTCCTGGGGAGGGGATGCTCTGACCGGGGGAGGCGGGACAGGCCGAGAGTCGTGCTCACCAACCACGACTCCCCTGGAGGAACCATGACCATGACCACCGCCACCCCGACCCTGTCCGGCACGACCACCAAGCAGAAGGTCGGCCTCGTCATCTGCGCGCTCTACAGCCTCGGGAACATCCCGTCGGCGGCCTTCTCGACGCCCGACGGCGAGGAGGGTCCGCCCATGGCGATCCTGGTCGTCAGCTCCATCCTCGGCGTGGTCGGCCTGGTCGCTGCGATCATGGCCTGGCGCGGCAACCGGGTGGCCCTGCGGGTCGCCGCCGGTGCCATCATCGTCATCACGCTCACCGGGCTCCCCGCGTTCTTCGTCGACGTGCCGATGGGCATCAAGGCGCTGGTCGGGTTCAGCGTCGTGGTGACCGTCGCCGCCATCGTCCTGATGTTCTCTGGCGACCGCCGCCTCGCGTCGATCACCGACTGATCGCCATGATCGCCGTCGTCACGATTCTCGCGGCGTTCCCGCTCGGCTTCTTCCTGAGCAGCCGGCTGGCCGCCAACACGGCGTACGCCATCGCCTACCTGTGGGCTTTCGTCTTCCAGGGCATCTACCTGATGCTCGACTCGATCAACCAGGGCAAGACCCTGAACGACGATCCCGCCTTCGTGTCCGACGAGTTCCCGTGGCAGTACGGCGTGGTCACCCTCCTGATCTTCGTGGTCGGCTTCGGTCTGGTGCAGGTGGGCCACCGCGCCGGCAGGGGACGCCGGCAGCGGCGTCAGGAGAGCTCGCGCTCGTCCTTCACCGGCACGATCGCCAGTGCGGCGAGCGGGAACGCCGCGGCCAGCGCGAAAGTAGCCGGGTAGCCGAGCCCGGTCACGGTCAGCCCCGCCAGGGGCGGGACCGCGGCGGCGGCGAGGAACTGGGCGGTGTTCTGCACGCCGAGGGCGCGGCCGGACCAGAACGGTCCGGCCCGCTCGGCCACGGCGGTGAACGCCAGGCCGTTGTCGGCCACGGTCACGACGGTGGCCAGCACCACGAGGGGTACGGCGACCCGGCCGTCGAGCCCGGCCGTCGCCCCGAGCAGCAGCATGGTCGCGGCGGCCGCCATCGTGACCCAGCGCAGCGGCCGCATCCGACTGCCCACCATGTCGGAGAGCTGGCCGGCTCCGATCCGGCCGAGCGCGCCGGCCACCTGGGCCCCGGCGACCAGGGCGCCGGCTGCGGCGGGCGACCAGTGCCGGTCCTGAACCAGCCAGACCAGCGCGAAGGTCCAGACGACGAACTGCGGGACGACCAGCAGCACCGACACCCCGTGGATGCGGTAGAGGTAGCGGTCGGCCCGGTAGGGGTTGGGCGCGGCGGTCGGACCGGCCGTGGGTCGCGGAGGGTCCAGCACCACCAGGGCGACGAACGCCGCGGCCAGGCCGCAGGCGACGACCGGCACCCACACGGCGGCATACGGCCCGTGCCGGTCGGCGACCACGGCCATCGTCGCGGCGGCGACGCCGACGCCGATCGGTTGCGCCATCTGACGGATCCCCATCGCCAGGCCGCGTCGCTCGGCCGGGAACCAGCCGACCACCACCCGCCCACTGGCCACGTTGCTGCTGGCCGCGGCGAGGCCGGCCAGACCGAGCCCGACGGCGAGCAGCACCACCGAGGCGGACATCGCAGCGAACGTCCCGAGCACCACGGCGCCCACCAGGCCGACCAGCAGCACCAGCCGCTCACCGCGGCGGTCGGTGACGATCCCCCACGGCACCAGCGCGAGCATCGTCCCGACCATCGGCGCCGCCGCCACAAGACCGGCCTCGGCCAGCGACAGCCCCAGCTGCTGGTGCAGCGCCGGGATCAGGAACGCCGGACCGTGCACCATCACCGCGGTCGACGCCTGGGCGACCGTGCTCGCCGCGAGCATCGCCCAGCGTCGCCGGACGCCGATGGTGCTGGGGTCGGCGAGCGTGGTCACGCCATAGATTGAAACCCCGATTCGTCTGTCGGCCGACACAGAGCGTCGGCCGTGAGACCACAGACGAAATCGGAGGTCAGTCTCGGATCCGAGACTGTGTCGCGTCGCCGGCTCTGGTTGGGTCCAGCTCGGCGGCGTTGGATGGGGCCATGTCCGAAGTGAGTCGTCCCGCCGTGACGGTCGAGGTTGGCGCCCTCGCGCCCGAGGACGTGGTCGCGGTGGCTCGCCACGGCGCCCCCGTGGTGCTCAGCGACGCCGCCCTGGCCGCGATCGACCGCGCCCGCGTCGTGGTCGAGGAGCTCGCGGCCGCGCCCACGCCGGCCTACGGCATCTCGACCGGGTTCGGGGCGCTCGCCACCCGGCACATCCCCACCGAGATGCGCGCCCAGCTGCAGCGCTCCTTGGTCCGCTCCCACGCGGCCGGCTCCGGCCCCGAGGTCGAGCGCGAGGTGGTACGCGCGCTGATGCTGCTGCGGCTCTCGACGCTGGCGACCGGTCACACCGGCGTACGCCGCGAGACCGCTCAGCTGTTGGCGGCGCTGATCTCGAACGGGATCACCCCGGTGGTGCACGAGTACGGCTCGCTCGGCTGCTCCGGTGACCTCGCGCCGCTCTCGCACTGCGCGCTCGCGCTGATGGGGGAGGGCCCGGTCCGCGACGCGTCGGGCACTCTCGTCCCGGCTGCCGAGGCCTTGGCCGCCGCCGGGCTGACGCCCGTCGAGCTGGCCGCCAAGGAGGGGCTCGCCCTGATCAACGGCACCGACGGCATGCTCGGCATGCTGGTGATGGCGATCGCCGACCTGCGCCGGCTGCTGCGCACCGCCGACGTCGCCGCCGCGATGTCGGTCGAGGGCCAGCTCGCCACCGACCGGGTCTTCGCTCCCGAGCTGCAGGCGATCCGCCCGCACCCCGGCCAGGCCCTCTCGGCCGCCAACCTCGTCGCCCTGCTCGCCGACTCGGGCGTGGTCGCCTCGCACCGGGGACCGGACTGCAACCGGGTCCAGGACGCCTACTCGCTGCGCTGCTCGCCGCAGGTGCACGGCGCCGCCCGCGACACCGTCGAGCACGCCGCCACCGTCGCCGGCCGCGAGCTGGCGTCCGCGGTCGACAACCCCGTCGTGCTCGCGGAGGAGGGTCGCGTCGAGTCCAACGGCAACTTCCACGGCGCCCCGGTCGGCTACGTGCTCGACTTCCTGGCGATCGTCGCCGCCGACGTGGCGTCGATCAGCGAGCGGCGTACCGACCGGTTCCTCGACAAGGCCCGCAACCACGGGCTGCCGCCGTTCCTCGCCGGCGACCCCGGCGTCGACAGCGGGCACATGATCGCCCAGTACACCCAGGCCGCGATCGTCTCCGAGCTGAAGCGGCTCGCCGTCCCGGCCTCGGTCGACTCGATCCCCTCCAGCGCGATGCAGGAGGACCACGTCTCGATGGGCTGGTCGGCCGCCCGCAAGCTGCGCCGCTCGGTCGACGGCCTGACCCGGGTGGTCGCCGTCGAGCTCCTGACCGCCGCCCGGGCGCTCGACCTGCGCGCACCCCTCGAGCCGTCGCCGGCCACCTCCGCCGTGGTCGCCCTGTTCCGCTCGTCCGGGATCGAGGGTCCCGGCCCGGACCGCCACCTCGCACCCGAGATCGAGACCGCCGTGGGGCTGGTCGCGTCGGGAGCCGTCCTGACCGCCGTCGAAGAAGTGATCGGAGACCTCGCATGACCGAGTCGTCTGGCAACCCCCGTCTACCCATTCACGCGGCGCACGGCACCGAGCTGACCGCGCGGTCCTGGCAGACCGAGGCGCCGCTGCGGATGCTGATGAACAACCTCGACCCCGAGAACGCCGAACGACCCGAGGACCTCGTGGTCTACGGCGGCACCGGCAAGGCGGCCCGCAACTGGGAGGCGTACGACGCGCTCGTGCGCACGCTGACGACGCTGGGCGACGACGAGACCATGCTCGTCCAGTCCGGCAAGCCGGTCGGAGTGATGAAGACCAACCAGTGGGCGCCGCGGGTGCTCATCGCCAACTCCAACCTGGTCCCGGACTGGGCGAACTGGGAGGAGTTCCGGCGGCTCGAGGACCTCGGCCTCACGATGTACGGCCAGATGACGGCCGGGTCGTGGATCTACATCGGCACCCAGGGCATCCTGCAGGGCACCTTCGAGACGTTCGCCGCCGTCGCGGACAAGAAGTTCGGGGGGACGCTGGCCGGGACGATCACGGTGACCGCCGGTCTCGGCGGCATGGGCGGCGCGCAGCCGCTCGCGGTCACGATGAACGACGGTGTGGTCATCTGCATCGAGTGCGACCCGGCCCGCATCCAGCGCCGGATCGACCACCGCTACCTCGACGTCCAGGCGCCCTCGCTCGAGGAGGCCGTGCGGATGGCAGTGGAGGCGCGCGACGCGAGGAAGCCCCTGTCGATCGGCGTGCTCGGCAACGCCGCGTCGATGCTGCCCGAGCTGCTGGAGATGGACGCGCCGATCGACATCGTGACCGACCAGACCTCGGCGCACGACCCGCTCTTCTACCTGCCGGCCGGCGTGGCGTTCAAGAACTGGGAGCAGGAGCGGACCGAGGACCCGGCCGGCTTCACCAAGCGCGCCCAGGAGTCGATGGCCGCCCACGTCCGCGCGATGGTCGAGTTCCAGGACCGGGGCGCCGAGGTCTTCGACTACGGCAACTCGATCCGCGACGAGGCGCGCAAGGGCGGCTACGACCGGGCCTTCGACTTCCCGGGCTTCGTGCCGGCGTACATCCGGCCGCTGTTCTGCGAGGGCAAGGGCCCGTTCCGCTGGGCCGCGCTGTCCGGCGACCCGGCCGACATCGCCGCCACCGACAGGGCGATCCTCGAGCTGTTCCCGGACAACGAGCGGCTGCGAAAGTGGATCACGATGGCCGGCGAACGCGTGGCCTTCCAGGGGCTGCCCGCCCGGATCTGCTGGCTGGGGTACGGCGAGCGCCACCTGGCCGGGCTGAAGTTCAACGAGATGGTCGCCTCCGGCGAGCTCAAGGCGCCGATCGTGATCGGCCGCGACCACCTCGACTGCGGCTCGGTCGCCTCGCCGTACCGCGAGACCGAGGCGATGCTGGACGGCTCGGACGCGATCGCGGACTGGGCGATCCTCAACGCGCTCGTGAACACCGCCTCCGGCGCCACCTGGGTCTCGTTCCACCACGGTGGCGGCGTCGGCATGGGCCGCTCGCTGCACGCGGGGCAGGTCACCGTGGCCGACGGCACCGAGCTGGCCGCGCAGAAGATCGAGCGGGTCCTCACCAACGACCCCGGCATGGGCGTGATCCGGCACGTCGACGCCGGCTACGACCGTGCGGTCGAGGTGGCCGAGGAGCGCGGCGTGCGCATCCCCGTGCGGGAGGGCTAGCTGTTTTGAGCCCAGCCCGCTCGCGCTTGTAACTAACCGTTACGGCATCTTCCATGCGGAAATAGCCGCAGGCCAGACGCCGTAACGGTTAGTTACAAGCAGCTCGGCCCGCCACGGCCGAGCCGGCCACGGCCCCGAAATTGGCGGTGCGGGCCGCCGCGTGGGCTTAGTAGCGTCGGCGCTCTCATGGGGACCTGACCGTTACCTGCCCTCGGAGCCCCTGATGATGGACATCTCGACCTTCTACGCGCTGTTCTCGGCGACCTGCTTCGCGATGCTCGGCTTCTGGTGGCAGCTCCTCCAGGGCAACCCGCAGTGGCTGCGCAACCCCGAGACCCGCACCGCGGTCGGCGGTGTCTACCTCTCGTTCCTGTTCCCGGCGCTGATGGGGCTGTTCGCGCAGGTCGGTGGCACCGGGACCACCACCATCTGGCGGTTCAGCTTCGTCGCGATCGCGGTGATCGGCCTGCTCGCCACCCTGCGCGCGCTGCCCCACAGCCGGCGTTCGGACGTCGACGACACCCTGAACCGGGTGATCGCGGTCGTGCTCTATGCGCTCATCGCGGTCGTCGGCCTGGTGCCGGAGGTCGGCGACTGGTTCAACCTCAAGGCGATCCAGGTCGAGGCGGTCCTGCTGATCCTGCTGGTGCTGCTCGCCCACGGCCTGGTGTGGCGGTTCATGACCATCGATCCGCCCGAAGGCCGGCACGAGGCGATGAGTCCGCCCGAGGGACCGGGTCGAACCGGCCATGAGTGAGACCCCTGCCCAGGAGTTCCGTGACGTGGCCGGCCGGTTCGGAGACGTGGTGGCCGGAGTCCGCCCGGACCAGTGGGACGACCCTTCGCCGGTCGAGGAGTGGACGGCGCGCGACGTCGTGGGCCACCTCGTCGAGTGGTTCCCGTCGTTCCTCTCCGACGGTGCCGGGGTCGACCTGCCGCCCGGACCGCCCGTGGACGAGGACCCGGCCGGCGCCTGGCGCAACCTGTACGACGAGGTGCTGGCGCTCCTCGAGGACCCCGCCACCTCCGGGCGGGTGCTGAGCAACCCGCACATCGGCGAGGTGCCGCTGCCGCAGGCGGTCTCGCAGTTCTTCACCGGCGACGTCTTCCAGCACACCTGGGACCTCGCCCGCGCCACCGGCCAGGACGCCACGCTCGACCCGGAGCGGTGCGCGGCGATGCTGGCCGGAGCGGAGCCGTACGAGGACGCGATGCGTCAGAGTGGGCAGTACGGCCCACGAGTCGAGGTCCCGGAGGATGCGGATGCCCAGACGAGGCTGCTCGGGTTCATCGGGCGCGATCCCTTCTGGGCCCCCGATTCGTCCGCGGGCTGACCCGTCGACCCACGCTCAGATACTCAGACGAATCGTCGCGAGCACACCTAGGCTGAGCGCGTGACGACGACGCCGACCCGATCCCGGTCCACGCTCACCGGCATCAGCTCGCGGGCGTGGGAGCACCCCGCCGACCGTGGCGCGCTGGTGGCGCTGCGCAAGCTCAAGGGCTTCGACACCGTCCTGAAGGCCATCAGCTCGCTGTTCAACGAGCGGGCCACCCGGCTGCTCTTCCTCGGCTCGATGGTGCGCGTGGACGACCGGCAGTTCTCCGGTCTCAACCGGCTGCTGGCCGAGGTGGGCCGCACGCTCGACGTCGACGAGCTGCCCGAGGTGTTCGTGCAGAACCACCCGGTCACCAGCGCGATGTGCGTCGGCATGGACAAGCCGATGATCATCATCAACTCCTCGCTGCTCGATCTTCTCGACGAGGAGGAGATGCGGTTCGTCGTCGCGCACGAGCTCGGCCACGCGCTCAGCGGCCATGCGGTCTACCGCAGCCTGCTGAACCGGATGATCCGCCTCAGCGGCGTCCTCAACTCGGTCCCGATGGGCGTCTTCGGTGTCCGCGGGATCGTCGCGGGGCTCTACGAGTGGCAGCGCAAGTCCGAGCTCTCCGCGGACCGGGCCGGGCTGCTCGCCACCCAGGACCCGGCGACCGCCTTCCGGGTGCACATGAAGCTCGCCTGCGGGTCGGGCGACCTGTCCGAGCTCGACCCGACGTCGTTCTTCGCGCAGGGGCAGGAGTACCTCGACGCCGGCGACCTCCGGGACTCGCTGCTCAAGCTCCTCCTCATCGAGGAGCGGTCGCACCCGTTCGCCGTCGTACGCGCGGCCGAGCTGCGCCGCTGGGTCGACTCGGGCGAGTACACCCAGATCCTGGCCGGCACCTACCCGCGCCGCGAGGACGACGCCGGGGCGAGCATGTCGGAGGCGGCCAAGCAGGCCGCTGACTCCTACACCGAGGCGTTCCGGAGCTCCCAGGACGCCCTGGGCAAGCTCGTCCACGACACGGCAGGCTTCTTCGGCAGCGCCAAGCTGTGGGTCGACGAACAGCTGCGCCGCAACCGCGACTGACCCGCCCTGATCGAGGGGGCCGGCCGCGGCCGCGGCGCTGTTGCTGGTGCTCTGTGACGACGCCGGTCAATAGACCCGGCGACGGGTGCCGCCGAACGGCACGAGGTTCAGGATCAGCCCGACGACCAGCAGGATCACGCCGATCGTGACCAACAGCGACATGCTCAGGACCAGCCCGAGGATCAACAGGATCAACCCCAGGACGACCATTGGCTCCACCCCTTCCGGTAGTGGCTGGGCGGTTCCCGTCGAGGGAGCCACGGCAAACTCACCCGTTCGGGTGAGGGCTCGGGACGCGAGGGCCGGTGCAGTCAGTCGCCCAGCGCGCCGATGGCGTCGTGGATGCTCAGCGTCCGGCGGGCCGACTCGACGTGCAGGTTCTCGATCATCCGGCCGTGGTAGGTGACGACCCCTGACCCGGCGCCTGCCTCCCAGGCGTCGAGGATGCCGCGAGCCTCCTCGACCGCTTCGTCGCCGGGGGCGAAGACCTCGTTGGCCCCCTCGACCTGGCCGGGGTGGATCAGCGTCTTGCCGTCGAACCCCAGCTGGCGACCCTGCCGGCACTCGCCGAGGAAGCCGTCGAGGTCCTTGACGTCGTTGTACACGCCGTCGAGCACGGCGAGGCCGGCCGCCCGGCCGGCCAGCAGCGCCTGGTGCAGGCTGGGCAGGATCGGGGCCCGGCCGGGCACGTGCTCGGCGTACAGCTCCTTGACCAGGTCGTTGGTGCCGAGCACGAAGGCGCTGAGCCGTTCCGACGCGCGGGCGATGGCCAGCGCGTCGAGGATCGCGAGCGGCGTCTCGACCATGGCCCACAGGGTGGTGCGGTCGGGGGCACCGGCCTTCTCGAGCGCGTCGACCAGCCGGTGGACCTCGTCGGCGCTGTTGACCTTGGGTACGACGACCGCGTCCGGCCCCGCCTCGGCGACCGCAGCCAAGTCGTCGTCGTGCCACTCGGTGCCGATGCCGTTGACCCGGATGGTCAGGGTCCGGCGGCCGTACTGGCCGCTCGCGGCGGCGGCGCACGCGGCCTCCCGTGCGGCCGGCTTGGCGTCGGGTGCCACGGCGTCCTCGAGGTCGAGGATCAGTCCGTCGCAGGGGATGGTCTTGGCCTTCTCCAGCGCTCGCTCGTTGGAGCTGGGCATGTAGAGGACGCTGCGCAGCGGCGTCACGTCCGTCACTCACCGACCTCGATGGCGTCGTACTGCTGCTTGAGCCCGGGGTCGACCTTGGCCAGCTGCTCGGCCAGCTCGACCATGACCAGGCACTGCTTGACCGAGGCGTCGTCCTCCATCTTGCCGTCGAGCATCACCGCGCCGGTGCCGTCGCCCATGGCGGCGACCACGCGGCGGGCGTGCCGGACATCCTCGACGCTGGGGCTGAACACCTTGTTGGCGATGGCGATCTGCTTGGGGTGCAGCGACCAGGCGCCGACGCAGCCGAGCAGGAAGGCGTTGCGGAACTGGTCCTCGCACGCGACCACGTCGGTGATGTCGCCGAACGGGCCGTAGTAGGGGTAGATGCCGTGCATCGCGCAGGCGTCGACCATGCGGGCGATCGTGTAGTGCCACAGGTCCTGCTGGTACGTCGCGCGGCGGGCCTCGAGGTTCGCCACGCCGTCCACCCGTGGCGGGTCCTCACGAACCAGGTAGCCGGGGTGGCCGCCGCCGACCCGAGTGGTCTTCATCCGTCGGTCCGCGGCCAGGTCGGCCGGGCCCAGGGAGAGCCCCTGCATGCGCGGGGAGGCGCCGGCGATCTCCTCGACGCTCGCGACGCCGCGGGCGGTCTCGAGGATCGCGTGCACCAGGATCGGCCGGTCGAGGCCCGCCTTGGCCTCGAGCTGGGCGAGGATCCGGTCGACGTAGTGGATGTCCTCGGCGCCCTGCGACCTTCGGGACCATGACCACGTCGAGCCGGTCGCCGATCTCCGGCACCAGCGTGGTGAGGTCGTCGAGCACCCACGGGCTGTCGAGCGCGTTGATGCGGGTCCACAGCTGGGTCGGGCCGCTCTGCCCGCCCAGGTCGGCGGTGCCCTGCGCGATCTTGACCAGCCCCGCGCGGGCGGCGACCTTGTTGTCGGCCTTGATCGCGTCCTCGAGGTTGCCGAGCAGCACGTCGACCTGGCCGACCATGTCAGGGACCTTCGACGCCATCTTCTCGTTGCTCGGGTCGAAGAAGTGGATCGCCCGGCTCGGCCGAGCGGGAATCTCTCGCAGTGGCTCGGGAGCCCCCACGGCCAGCGGCCGGAAGAAGTCCCTGGCGCTCTTGCCAGTCATGGATGCAGGTAACCAGATCAGTGCTGGGTGGCGGTATGACGGATCTGACAGCGGAGGAGATTCACCGGGTACCCGGTGAATCTCACGCTTCCCGCATCAAGTTTCGTGAGGGGAGCTCCAGTTTCGCCGGGTACCCGGCGAAACTCACCGGCGCCACCAGCGCCGACGAGGCTTCGGCTGGGCCTTCAGCTCGGCCAGCGCCTGGCGGGCCTTGGCGCGCTGCTCGGCCAGCCGGACCGTACGGCGTTCCTGCCAGGCCGCGACCGCTTCGTCGACGTCGCGCGGCATCGTGACCAGCGGCGGCCCCTCGGGGAGCCGGTAGCGCGCGGCGACCACGCGCTCGTTGAAGTCGGTGACGTGGCGGCGGACCTCCGCCTCGGTCTGGATCTTGTCGAGGGTGTCGTCGAGCTCGGCGTCCTCCTTGCGGAGTGCCAGGCTGGGCGGGAGGACGGCGACGTTCTCCCGCTCGACCAGCTTCCGCAGCCACCAGTTGGGGTCGTGCGTCTCGTCCAGCTTCAGCGGCTTGCCGGCGCCGGGGAGGTCGTCGAAGTCGCCTCGCTCCATCGCCTGCCGGACCTGCAGGTCGACCCAGGTGTGCTGCTGGGCCATCCGCGCGCGGGCCGCGGCCCGGCTCTCGGCACGCGGCCGCGGCGTCACGTCGGGGCGCTCGGGCCGCTCGCCGGTCACGCGTCAAGGATACCGGGCGACGAGCTACGGGAAGTCACCCGCCGGCCGAGGCTCATCGTGATCCTTTCGGCGCGTCTCGGTCGGCGTCAGCAAGAGCACGGCGGCCGCGACGAGCGCAGCCGCCGCGCAGATCGCCCAGACGGTGAGGTAGCCCGACAGCGGGGCCTGGCCCTTGACCGGGTCCTTGATCGAGCCCGTGGAGGCCAGGGCGATCGCGAAGATGGACGAGGCGATGGCGCCGCCCACGGTCTTGGTCGCGTTGGTCATGCCGGTGGCGAAGCCGGTCCGGTCCGGGGGCGCCGCCGCCGCGGCCGTGGCGGGCAGGGACGCCACCAGTGCCCCGGAGCCGACGCCCGCGATGGCCATGTTGACCAGGGCCTGGCCGGTGGAGTCGTGGAACGGCAGCCAGAGCGCGTAGCCGACCGCGACCAGCAGGGCGCCGAGCACCATCGCGCCGCGCGGCCCGAGGAGACGCGAGGTCAGCGGCAGCGTGAAGGCGCCGATGGCCAGGAACACGACGTACACCCCGATCAGGGTCGAGACGAACGCCGCGTCCGCGCCGAGTCCGTAGCCCGCCTGCTCCGGGTCGGTGCGTGCGAACGTCGAGAGCGGGATCTGTGCACCCAGCACGGACATGCCGAACAGGAACGCGGTCAGCTGCACCGGCCACTGGCCGGGAGTCTTGAGGAGGAGCACGTCGACCATCGGCTCCGGGTGGCCGGCCTCGTAGCGGCCGAACGGCACCAGCACCGCCAGGCCGGCCAGGATCAGCAGCCAGGCCAGGACCGAGCCCGGTCCCTGCAGCCGGATGGCGATCAGTCCGCCCATGACCAGACCCAAGGCGCAGGTGATCAGCCCGAGCCCGACCCAGTCGTACCCTCCGGTGCCCTCGCCGGGGGTGTCCTCGATGCCGAGCCACACGACGAAGAAGACCGCGGTGACCACGATCGCCGGCAGCGCGAGCAGGAGCTCCATGGACGTCGCCTCGACGAGTGCGCCCGAGGTCAGCGCCCCGATGATCACCGCCAGCTCGAGTGCACCCACCAGGATCGCCGCACCGCGCCGGGTGAGCATCCCCTGCCGGCCGGTGCCTGCCGTACGCCGGTGGATGATCGAGATCTCGAGCGGCAGCCACACGACGTACGCGCCCTGCACGGCCCAGCCGATGAGGAACGTCGTGAAGGTCGGGGCGAACGCCAGCACCCAGCTGCCCGCGGCGGTGACCGCGGTCGAGAGCAGCAGCACCTTCTTGTGCCCGACCAGGTCACCCAGGCGGGCCAGCGGGGGCACCACCAGCGCGGACACGACGAGCTGCGCCGCCTCGAACCAGTTCACGTCCGCGTCGGCGATGCCGAGGTGGTCGGCGATGTCGCTGAAGATCGGGGTGTAGTAGCCCTGCAGCACGCCGCTGGCGAACTCGACGCAGACCAGGAAGCCGACGATCGCGAACAGTCCGTGCACCGGCCTCAGCGGCCGGTCGGTCGTCGTCACTCCGGGAGCCGTTCGACCAACCGCTCGTACCAGTGGACGCCGTCCAGGAAGTCGTCGACGCCGATGTGCTCGTCGTAGGAGTGGATCGCCTCGCGCTGCTCCTTGCTCATCCGGAACGGCGCGAACCGGTAGACGCGGTCGCAGATCGACGTGAACGAGGTGGAGTCGGTGGCGCCCATCATCACGTACGGCGCGACCACCGCGTCCGGGAACACCTCGCGGATCGTCTCGTCGAGCAGGCGGAAGGCCGGCTCGTCCGGGCCGTACGGCGAGACCGGGCTCGGCTCCTGCCGCTCGACGACGTCGATCTCGACCCGGTCGTCGTTGATGGCCTTGCGCACGTGCTCGATGACCTCGTCACTGTTGTCCCCCGGCATCACCCGGATGTTGACGCCAGCGGTGGCGGTCTGAGCGATCACGTTGAGTGCCGGCGACCCTGACAGCGTGGTGACGGCGAAGGTCGTGCGGGCCGTCGCGGCGGCCTCGGGACCGAGCATCCCGAGGAGCCGCGCCAGGACCGGCCGCACCCGGTCGGCGTTGGCGAGCACCGGTCGCAGGTGCCGGGAGGTGTGCGGCGCCAGCCGCCGGAACAGCTCGATGGTCGGAGCGGGCAGCCGGTTCGGCATCGGCGAACGGTCGACGCGGGTGATCGCGCGGGCCAGGCGGGCGGTCGGGCCGAACTTCTCGGGCGTCGACGCGTGGCCGCCGCGTCCCTCCACCCGGAGCCGCAGCGACAGGACGCCCTTCTCGGTGACGCCGATCAGCCCGACGGGGACGCTGACACCTGGGAAGGCCCCGTGGGCGATCGCGCCACCCTCGTCCACGACGAGCCACGGCGCGACGCCGCGGCGTTCGAGCTCCGCCACCGCCTCCTTCGCGCCCGCGCCGAAGACCTCCTCGTCACACCCGAAGGACAGCCACACGTCCTGGGCGGGCGTGACGTCCCGCTCGAGAAGGGTCTCGACGGCCTCGCAGATCCCGACCAGGCAGCCCTTGTCGTCCAGCGTGCCGCGACCCCACACCTGCCCGTCGGCCACCTCGCCGCCGAAGGCGTCGTGCCTCCAGGTGCCCTCGACGGGTACGACGTCGAGGTGTGCCATCAGCACCACCGGCCGGTCGGCACTGGTGCCGCGCCAGTGGAAGAGCAGGCCGTGGGTGTGCACCCGGGTCAGCTCCAGCCGCTCGTGCAGCAGCGGGAACTGCCGCGCCAGCTCCTCGACGAACGTGTCGAAGGCCGCGCCGTCGACCCGCTCGAGGTCCGGGTAGGACACGGTCGGGATCCGGATCAGCGCCTGGAGCTTGTGCACGGCACGCGGCAGCCCGGCCCCTCCCTCGGTCATGGCGGGACGCTAACGTCCCCACCTGCCCCGATGCACCAGATCGCCGAGGTCGCGACGTGTCCTCGTCCTGGGCGAGCCCGAGGGGTGCTCGCCCTCGGCGCGGTGGCCGATGGTGATGACGCCGACCGGGTCGTGGTCCCCGGGGATGCCGAAGGCCTCGCGTACCGCGGCGTCCTTGTCGGGCGGGACACCGATGAAACAGCTGCCCAGGCCGGCGTCGGTCGCGGTCTGGAGGATGAGCAGGCTCGCCATGGCGGCGTCCATGTGCCAGAACGGCATGGGCCAGCGCTTCTCGTCGAGGTCGGTCCAGCCCTTGTCCTCCTCGGCGTACCGCTCGAGGTAGGCCCGCTTGCTGGAGCACGGGAGGATCACCACCGGAGCGCCCATCATCCCGGTCAGCCAGCTGTCCGGCTCCTCGAGGTCGTCGGCGGCGGCGGCCCAGAACCGGCGCACGTCCTCGGGCGTGTCGAGCACCAGGAACGCCCAGCCCTGGCTGAAGCCGGCGCTGGGCGCGCGAACGGCGTTGGCCAGCGCCCGGTCGACGACCGCCGGGTCGACAAGCTCGTCGCTGTAGTCGCGGATCATCCGGCGTCGCTGCACCACGTCCTGGAACTCCATGCCGGCCAGTATGGCCAGCGGCCGTCGATCTCGGATCCGAGACCGTGCACCCGGCGCGCTGGTGGCGCCGCGCGCCGTGGCTGCGTTGGATGGGGGAGTGCAGCCCACCCCAGCCGACTTCGAGCGGATGTGGTCCGACCTGGCGCCGATCGGCCGGTCCGCGGGCTCGGGTGGCTACTTCCGCCAGCCCTTCACCCAGCCCGAGCGCGAGCTCGCAGACTGGTTCCGCGAGCAGGCCGCCGCCCGCGACCTCCGCCTCGAGTCCGACCTCACCGGCAATCTGGTCGCGTGGTGGGAGCCCGACGGCGGACTACCCCGGACCGGGGGCGTGCTCACCGGTTCGCACCTGGACTCGGTGCTGGACGGCGGGGCGTACGACGGGCCGCTGGGGGTCGTCTCGGCTCTGGCGGCGCTCGACGAGCTGCGTGGACGGGGCGTCGTGCCGGTGCGGCCGATCGGGGTGTCGGTGTTCGTGGAGGAGGAGGGGTCGCGGTTCGGGCTGGCGTGCCTGGGATCGCGGCTGGCCACCGGGGCGACGTCGTGGGAGCAGGCTCGGTCGCTGAGAGACCGGGACGGCGTCGCCTTCGAGGAGGTCACCGAGGGTGGCGGACCGGGGCTTCTCGACGGCGTGGCGATGTTCGTCGAGCTGCACGTCGAGCAGGGACGGGACCTGGTCGACCGCCGGGCGGCGATCGGGGTGGCCAGTGAGATCTGGCCGCACGGGCGCTACCGGTTCGACTTCGAGGGCGAGGCCAACCACGCCGGTACGACGCGGATGGAGGACCGCGTCGACCCGATGCTCACCTACGCGATGACCGCGCTGGCCGCGAACAAGCAGGCCCGGCTGGCCGACCAGCGCGCGACGTTCGGCCGGGTGGAGGTGACGCCGAACGGGACCAACGCGGTTCCGTCGCGCGTGCTGGCCTGGCTGGACGCGCGGTGCTCCTCGGACGCAGCGCTCGAGGAGCTGGTCGCCACCATCACCCGGCAGGCCGGCGAGCGCGCGGAGCGGGACCGGACGTCACTCACCGTGACGGCTGAGTCGGTCTCCGGAGCGGTCTCCTTCGACGCCGGGCTGGCGCGCCGGATCGCGGCCGACCACGAGGACGGCGACTGGCCGGTGGTCCCGACGGCGGCCGGCCACGACGCCGGAATCCTCTCCGCCGCAGGCATCCCGACCGCCATGCTGTTCGTCCGCAACCCGACGGGCGTCTCCCACTCGCCGGACGAGACCGCCTCGATGCCGGACTGCCTGGCCGGTGTGCACGCGCTGGCCGAGACGCTCGAGAGGCTGGCGACGTGACGTCCTACCTGCTCGAACGCGCGTGGGTGGCCGGCGCGGTCCACGACGAGGTGGTCGTCGAGACGGAGGCCGGCCGGTTCGTCCGGGTCGAGCCCGGCGGCACCGCCGCGGGCGCCACCCGGCTGGCCGGGCTGACCCTCCCCGGCCTGGCCAACTGCCACAGCCACGCGTTCCACCGGGCGCTGCGCGGCCGTACGCAACGTGAGCGCGGGACCTTCTGGACCTGGCGGGAGCTGATGTACGACGTCGCCGGCCGGCTGGACCCGGAGTCGTACTTCCTCCTCGCCCGCGCGACCTACCGCGAGATGGTCGCCGCCGGGATCACCGGGGTGGGGGAGTTCCACTACCTGCACCACCGGACGGACGGGACGCCGTACGACGACGCGAACGCGATGGGGCACGCCCTGGAGGCAGCGGCCCAGGAGGCCGGCGTGCGGCTGTGCCTGCTCGACACGGCGTACTTCTCCAGTGGCTTCGGCCGGCCGGTCGAGGGGCCGCAGAGACGGTTCAGCGACGGCGACGCCGGCCGCTGGGCGGCCCGCGCACCCGACGGCGGCGCCGCCATCCACTCGGTGCGCGCGGTGCCGCGTGACCAGCTGGCCGCCTTCCGCGGCCGCAAGCCGCTGCACGTCCACCTGTCCGAGCAGGTGGCGGAGAACGAGGCCTGCCTGGCGGCGTACGGCGTCACACCGGCCCGGCTGCTGCACGAGGCCGACCTGCTCGGGCCGGACACCACCGTCGTGCACGCCACGCACCTGACCGACGACGACATCGAGCTGCTCGGCACGACTGGTACCAACGTCTGCATCACCCCCACCACCGAGCGTGACCTGGCCGACGGCATCGGGCCCGCGCGCCAGCTGGCGAACGCCGGGTGCCCGATCACGCTCGGCAGCGACAGCCACGCGGTGATCGACCCGTTCGAGGAGATGCGCGGCCTGGAGATGGACGAGCGGCTGGCGACCCAGGAGCGCGGCCACTGGACAGCGGCCGAGCTGCTGGCGGCCGCGACCGGGCACGCGACCCTCGGCGTGGCGGATGCCGGGACCATCGCAGTCGGTCAGCGCGCCGACCTGGTCACCATCGACACCTCGAGCCGCCGCACCGCCGGCACCGGCTCCGACGAGCACACCGCGGCGTTCGCGGCGACCGCGGCGGACGTCGTGCAGGTCGTGACCGACGGCCGGGTCGTCTACGCCCAGGGCGACGAGAAGGAGATCGGGCGCGAGCTCGACGAGGCGATCGGAGTCCTGTGGCCATCCTGATCACGAACATCGGCGAGCTCGTGACCAACGCTTCCGACGAGGACGATCTCGCCGGAGAAGGTCTCGTACGAGACGATTCGACAGGAGACGATCCCGCAGCGGACCATCTCCTGGGCATCGTGCGGAACGCCGCGGTGGTCATCGAGGGAAGCCGGGTGGCCTGGGTCGGGCCCGCCCCCGAGGCACCCGCCGCCGACGAGCTCGTCGACGCCGGCGGGCGCGCGGTGCTGCCCGGCTTCGTCGACAGCCACAGCCACCTGGTCTTCGCCGGCGACCGGGCGCAGGAGTTCGCGGCCCGGATGGCCGGGCAGCCGTACGCCGCCGGCGGCATCCGCACGACCGTCGCCGCGACCCGGGCCGCCGGCGACGAGCAGCTCACCGCACACGTCGCCCGGCTGGTGCAGGAGATGCGCCGGCAGGGAACGACCACGGTCGAGATCAAGTCCGGCTACGGCCTCACCGTGGCCGACGAGGCACGCAGCCTGGCGGTGGCCCGGCAGTTCACCGACGAGACCACCTTCCTGGGCGCCCATGTCGTGCCGGCCGAGTACGCCGACGACCCGGCCGGCTACGTCGAGCTCGTCACCGGACCGATGCTCGAGGCCGCGGCACCGTACGCGCGGTGGGTCGACGCGTTCTGCGAGGAGGGCGCCTTCGACGCCGACCAGAGCCGCGCGGTGCTGGCCGCGGGCGCGGCGCACGGCCTCGAGGGGCGGCTCCACGCCAGCCAGCTCGGGCCCGGCCCGGGCGTGCTCCTGGCCGCCGAGCTCGGGCTGGCCGCGGTCGACCACTGCACCTACCTGACCGACGCCGACGTCGATGCGCTCCGCGACTCCGGCACGGTGGCCACCCTGCTGCCCGGCGTCGAGTTCTCGACGCGGCATCCCTACCCGAGCGCCCGCCGGCTCCTCGACGCCGGGGTGACGGTCGCGCTGGCCAGCGACTGCAACCCGGGCACGAGCTTCACCAGCTCGGTGCCGCTCTGCGTCGCGCTGGCGGTCCGCGAGATGGGCATGACCCCGGCCGAGGCCGTGCACGCGGCGACGTACGGCGGTGCCCGGGCGCTGCTGCGCGACGACGTCGGCAGGCTCACCGTCGGCGCCCAGGCCGACCTGGTGCTGCTGGACGCCCCGAGCCACGTGCACCTGGCCTACCGGCCCGGTGTGCCCCTGGTGGCCGGCACCTGGTCGGCGGGCCGGCCGTCGGTCTGACCTGCCGCCAGCGCCGTCTCGGTCGTCCTGGTCGTGACCGGCAGCTGAGGCAGCGAGCCTGCGACTGGTGGGGCTGATGGGGCTGGCGAGGCGCCACGGAGCGCGAACTGCGGGATTCCACCCAGTCCAGGTGTCGTACCTAAGGGACCTAGCTCGTCGTGTGCGTAGGCGGCCGAGTCAGAGATAAGGCACCTTCCCGATGTGGGTGCCTACCTCAGACGGCGATCTTTGTGATCACCAGGCAGCAGGAACCACCAACTGAGGAGCACACCAGCAATGGAAATCAACACCTACGACACCTACCAGGCCGAGATCGAGTACCGCGGCAACCGGATCCGCAAGGACGTCGGCCGCAACGGCCGTCGCATCCGGCGACCGTTCGTACGCCGACCTTCCGAGGCCACGCGCACCAGCCTCTGACCCGCCTGCGTCGGCTCGATGAGCATCGACACGGCACAGGCTGGCCAAAAAACTGAGGGGCAGGGTGCCGACCTGACAACTGAAACCGGGATCATGGACGGTGTGGCCGTACACACGACCAGCCGGACCCTGATCGGCCGAGACGCCGAGCTGACGGAGATTGCTTCGCTGCTCGGCGTTCGGTCGTTCGGCGACAACGCCTCCGAACCGGTGCAGGTGGTGCTGTCCGGTGACGCCGGGGTCGGCAAGACCCGGATCCTGGTCGAGCTGCGCGACCTGGCCGTCGCGGAGGGGTGGCGTGTGGTCGCCGGGCACTGCCTGGACTTCGGCGACAGCGCGCTGCCGTACCTGCCGTTCTCGGAGGTGCTCGGCCGGCTCGAGGCCGAGCTGCCCGAGGTGGTCGAGCGAGTGGCCGAGGCGCACCCCGCGCTGGCCCGGCTCCAGCCCGGACGTCGCGTGCTGGTCGCGTCAGGTGGGCCGGGTTCCACGGATCGTGAGGAGAGCGAGAGCCTCGACCGGTCCGACCTGTTCGTCGCGGTGCACTCCCTCCTGGAGGAGGCCGCCAAGCTGTCCCCGGTGCTGCTGGTCATCGAGGACTGCCACTGGGCCGACCAGTCGACGCGTGACCTGCTCAGCTTCCTGTTCTCCCGGCCCTTCGAGGGCCGGGTGGCGATCGTGGCGTCGTACCGCTCCGACGACCTCCACCGTCGCCACCCGCTCCGCCGCCAGGTCGCCGAGTGGTCGCGGCTGCGCGGCGTCGAGCGGCTGCAGCTCGGCCCGCTCGGCGACGACCAGGTCCGGCTGCTGATCGCCAGCCTCTCCGACGACCTCCCGGAGAAGGAGCTCAGCGCGATCGTGCGCCGGGCCGAGGGCAACGCGTTCTTCGTCGAGGAGCTCGTCGGCGCCGCCACCCAGCCCGGCAGCTGGGTCCCCGACGACCTCGCCGACGTGCTGCTGGTCCGGCTCGACCGGCTCAACGAAGCGGCGCGCCAGGTGGTCAGGGTGGCCAGCGTGGCCGGCCGCCGGGTCGCGCACGACCTGCTCGTCGCCGCGTCCGGGCTCCCCCCGGCCGAGCTCGACGAGGGGCTGCGCCAGGCCGTCGAGATGAACCTGCTGGTCCCTGGCGACGGCACCTACTCCTTCCGGCACGCGCTGCTGGGCGAAGCCGTCTACGACGACCTGCTGCCCGGCGAGCGGGTCCGGTTGCACGCGCAGTACGCCGAGGCGCTGCGCGAGGGCATGGGCCGCGGCACCGCGGCGGAGCTGGCCCGGCATGCCCGGCTGGCCCACGACCTCGACACCGCGCTCGACGCCAGCATCCGCGCGGGCGACGAGGCGATGCGAGTGGCCGGACCCGACGAGGCCGCCCACCACTACGAGCAGGCGCTCGAGCTCCTGTGCGACCCCAACCGCCGCTCCACCATCGACGTCGACGTCTCCAAGATCGCGGTGAGTGCCGCCGAGGCGCTGACCAGCTCGGGCCAGCCGGTCCGTGCGGCGGCGCTCCTCGCCGAACAGCTCGACGGTCTGGCTCCGGACGCACCGCCGGCCTGGCGGGCCCGGATGCTGGCCGCCCGGGCCGACGCGGTGCTGCTCACCGAGAGCGTGGACACCAGCCCACTGGAGCTGGTCAACCAGGCGGTCGAGCTGCTTCCGGAGGACACGAAGGGGCTGCGGGCCAAGGTGCTCGCGATCCAGGCGCGGGTGCTCTCGGTCTACGGCCAGTACGACCAGGCGCAGGTGGCCGGGCTCGACGCGCTGGCGATGGCCGAGCGGCTCGACCTCCACGAGCTGGCGTCCGACGTCATCACCACCCTGAGCAACCTGAAGAAGGCCGGCCCCAAGGAGGCCCTGCGCGCCGCGCTGCTCGAGGCGGTCGAACGGGCCGTGGAGTCCGGCGCGATCAACGCCGAGCTCCGGGCCCGCTACTTCCTGGGCCGCTCCTACGAGGACTGGGCCGACTGGCCACAGGCCGAGCGCTGGTTCCGGAGCTCGATGAAGGCGGCCGCCGACGCCGGGATCCCCTACGCGCCGTACGGCTGGGAGTCCCGTTGGCAGCTGGCCTGGATCAAGACCGTGGACGGCGACTGGGACGAGGCGCTCCGGCTGGCAGACACCAGCAACGAGCAGGCGCCGCCGATCCCGGCCGCGCTGGTCGAGGCCACCGCGCTGCTGGTCGAGTCCGCCCGCGGGGAGCCGGTGGCCGAGCGGGCCCGGGCGCTGCGCCGGTTCTGGGAGCTCGAGGGCGGCGTGGCGATCAACTCGGTGGTCGCGGAGATGGTCGACGCCGCCAACGGCGACGACCCGGCCAAGGTGATCGCCGTCTACCAGGACGCGGTCGCCGTGCTCAGCCGGATCTGGCACGAGTGGTTCAGCGCCCGGATCCGCCTGGCCGCCATCGCCATCGGCTCCGTCGCCGACTCCCTGCCGCGGATCCCTGCCGCGGAACGCGCGGCGTTCCTCGTGGAGGTCGACCGGCTGCACGGCGAGGGGCACACAGTGCTCGACAAGTACTACGACCCCTCCGGCTTCTGGGGCCCCGAGGGCCGGGCCTGGACCAAGCGGCTCGACGCCGAGACGCTGCGGGCCCGCTGGCTGTCGGGGATCGACGCGCCCCCGCAGGAGGCCCTGGTCGAGACCTGGCGGGAGGCCGAGCAGCTGTTCGACGACTTCGGCCACGTCCACGAGCTGGCCACGGTCCGGGCGATCCTGGCCGGGATCCTGCGGGCCACCGGCGACACCGCCGGGGCCCGCGAGCTGGGCGACCAGGCGCGCGAGGTGGCGCACCGGCTCGACGCCAAACCGCTCCTCGAGCGGCTGCGCGCCCAGGGCAGCTCGCCGGCCCGAGCCGAGAGTGCCGGTCCGGACACCCTCACCGCGCGCGAGACCGAGATCCTGGGCCTGGTGGCCCAGGGGAGGTCGAACGGCGAGATCGGGCGACAGCTGTTCATCAGCGCCAAGACGGTGTCGGTCCACGTGTCGAACATCCTGGGCAAGCTCAACGCCTCGGGCCGCACCGAGGCGGCCGCGATCGCGCGGCGGCGCGGTCTGATCGACTGACCTCTCCCCGACCGCCCGAGGGTTGAGTCACCGTCTGCAGGCCCGGGGTTGTCCCCGAGGGCCATGGGTACTTCACTGGCCTGACACACCAGACCACTCCGATGGAGGAACCATGGCCGACGAGGCGCTCGACGACGACGACATGACCACGACCCCGACCGAGGGCGGCGGCGCCGGCGGGGACGCTGACGGGACCGATGGCGGCGACAGTGACGGGACCGACGGCGGCGACGCTGACGGGACCGACGGCGGCGACGCTGACGGGACCGACGGCGGCGACAGTGACGGGACCGACGGCGGGGACGCTGACGGGACCGACGGCGGCGACAGTGACGGGACCGACGGCGGCGACGCTGACGGAACCGACGGCGACGGCACCGACAGCACGGATGGCGACGCCTCCTGAGCAGCGGCCCAGCAGCACGACGAGGCGCGCTCGACCAGCTGACCGGTGACGCCCAGACCTTCCGCGAGAAGGTCTGGGCGTCCCGGGTCCACCACCACCGGGTCGACCCGGACGAGCTGGCGGCGTACCTCTCCCTCGAGGACGCCGACCGGCTGCTGACCGCGACCGCGATCCGTACGCCGAGCGTCCGGCTGGTGCGCGACGGCACGGTCCTGGCCGAGCAGGGCTACACCCGCGGCGCCACCCTGGCCGGACGGCAGGTGACCGGGCTGGTCGACGGCCGCACCGCCGTGGCGGAGTTCCGCCAGGGCGCCACCGTGGTCTTCCAGGGGCTGCACCGCTCCCACCCGCCTCTGGTCGACCTCATCTCCGAGCTCGAGCTGGAGCTCGGCCACCCCTGCCAGGCCAACGCCTACCTGACGCCGCCGGGATCGCAGGGGTTCGCGGTCCACTCGGACACCCACGACGTGTTCGTGCTGCAGACCGCGGGCACCAAGCAGTGGGAGCTCCTTCCGCCGCCCGGCAGTCCAGAGCAGGGTCACGAGGAGCCGCTCCTGGAGCCGGGGCACGTCATGTACCTGCCGACCGGCACCCCGCACGCCGCCCGCGCCCAGGACGCGGTCTCCCTGCACATCACCATCGGCATCAACCAGCTCACCTGGCGCGGCCTCGTCGAGCAGGCGTTGAGCTCGCTGGCGCACGAGGTCCCGGCCAGCCATCTTCCGGCCGGCTACCTCGACGACCCGCAGCAGCTGGCTCATCAGCTCGGCCGGCATCTCTCCGACATCGCCGACCGCCTCCGCGAGGTCAACCCGGCGACCGCCCTCGAGCAGGAGGTACGCCGGTTCCTCAGCTCGCGTCCCCCGCGGCTCGAGGGCGCACTGGTCGACGGGCTCGTCCTCGGCACGATCGACGATGACACTCTGCTGCGGCGCCGCCCGGGCCACCCTTGCGTGCTCGTGTCGAAGGGCGACGACCGGCTGGAGGTCCTGCTGGGCGATCGGGTCCTCGAGGTGCCCGCCAGGATCCGGCCGGCGCTGGAGGAGGTGCGCCGCCGCCCCGAGCTGCGGCCGCGCGACCTGCCACTCGACGAGAAGAGCCGCCTGGTGCTGGCCCGTCGGCTGGTTCGCGAGGGGCTGCTCAGGGTCGTACCTGGATGATCGCGGGGCACTGGTGAGCTTCCGCTGCGCCGCCGCCAGCGAGGAGCGCAGCGAGTCGATGACCGGTACGGCGTCGACGGTGCGCTCCTTCCTGCTGGTCGAGCACCCCGGGCCCTGGGGGGTCGACGCGCTGCGGGATGCGCGGATGCCGGAAGGCATCGGCCCGGAGCTGCGCGCGCGGGCCGCGGCCACCCGCACCAAGGTCCTGCTGATCCGGCGCCCGGCCGGCGCATCCAGGGTCGCCGACGGCATCCGGGTCTTCGCGGCGTACGCGCACCACGCCGAGCCCTGGCTCGAGACCACCGTCCTGGACAACCTGGCCGAGGTCCACGACCTGGACCTGGAGGCGCTGGCGGCCGGCCGCTCGGCCGGCCTCACCCCGCACGGCGAGCCCGTGCTGGCGGTCTGCACGCACGGCCGGCACGACACGTGCTGTGCCGAGCGCGGGCGGCCGGTGGCCGCCGGGCTGGCGGAGCTGTTCCCCGAGCAGACCTGGGAGGCGTCGCACGTGGGTGGGGACCGGTTCGCCGCCAACCTGGTGGTGCTCCCGCACGGCCTCTACTTCGGCCGGCTCGAGCCAGACACCGCCCGGGGAGTCGCGCGGCTGCTGGCCGCGGGCGAGCTCGACCTCGACCACCTCCGCGGCCGGTCGGGGCTGGCCGGCCCGCTCCAGGCCGCCGAGGCCGCACTCCGGCGCCACGTCGATGAACGCCGGGTCTCCTTGGTTCGTTTCCTCTCTCGTGAGGTGCGTGAGAGCCGGACCGACGCGGTCTTCGACGTGGCCGGCCGCCGCTACGCCGTGGCCGTGACGAGCAGCCGCAGCACCGATCTGGAGAAGCTCACGTGTCGGGCGCTGCGCGAGAATCCGGTCATGCACCACGAGGTCCACGAGATCCGCGCGCTGTGATGTGGCCGGCCTGATGCGTCGCGCAGTGGCTCTCCTCGGCGCCTGCCACCCCGGCCCCGCCTTCGCGGTGACCGTGCTGGCGGGGCTGCTGGCCCGAGCGGTCGGGCTCGGGCCGGGCGGCATCGCCCTGGTCGTCGCGGCCGTGCTGGCCGGCCAGCTCTCCATCGGCTGGTCCAACGACCTCATCGACCTGGCCCGCGACCGGACCGTCGGCCGTGAGGACAAGCCGTTGGTCGACGGCCGGGTGTCCGAGCGGACCGTGCGGCTCGCCTGCGGCGTGGCGGTGGTGGCGACGGTGCCGCTGTCGCTGGCCTGCGGCTGGCTGGCCGGTGTCGTGCACCTGGTCTGCGTGGCCGCCGGCTGGGCCTACAACCTGGGCGTGAAGGCTACGCCGTGGTCGTGGCTGCCGTACGCCGTCGCCTTCGGCGGCCTGCCGGCCTTCGTCTCGCTGACCGAGAACCCCGACCAGCTGCCGCCTCTCTGGATGTCCCTGGCCGGCGCGCTGCTCGGTGTGGGAGCGCACTTCGTCAACGTGCTGCCCGACCTGGCCGACGATGCGGCCACCGGCATCCGGGGGCTGCCACACCGGCTGGGCCCGCGCTGGAGCCCGGTCGTCGCTGCCGCGGTGCTCGTCGCGGCCGCGGTGGTCATCGTGATCGGGGCCCCGGTCGCCTCGGGGACCGTGGCCGCGGTCGCCCTGGCGGTCACCGCCGTGCTGGCGTCGGTCGCCCTCCTGGCGCGCGGGCGCGCACCGTTCCGGGCGGCCATCGCGATGGCCCTGGTGGACGTGGCGATGCTGGTGTGGGCGCGATGACGCTGCGGACCGGCGGTCGGCTTGCAACCAACCGTTACGGCATCCTGCCTGCGGTCAGAACCGCATGGAAGATCTCCAGACGGTTGGTTACAAGCATGGGCGGACGGGCCGAGGCATGAGCGGTTCCTGGGACCTCGCCGTCGTGGGCGCCGGGCCGGCCGGCGCCTCGGCCGCCCTCGCCGCACTGCACGCCGACCCGTCCCTGAAGGTCTTGCTGCTCGACCGCGCCGGCTTCCCGCGTGACAAGTCCTGCGGCGACGGCATCGCACCGCACTGCTTCGACGAGCTCGCCTCGATCGGGGTCACCGGGGTCGAGGACGGCTGGACGCCGTTGACCGACCTGGAGCTGGCGCGGGGCGACCAGTCGGTGGCCCGGCCGATGGCTCGCCCGGTCTACGTCATCCCGCGCCAGGTCTTCGACGCCCGCCTGGTGGAGCGCGCGGTCGAGCGCGGCGCCGAGCTCCGGCGCGAGAAGGTCGTCTCCATCGGGACCGTCTCCCACAGGACGATCTCGAACGAGACGGTTTCGTATGAGAACAGTTCGGACGAGACCGTCCTGAACGAGACGATCTCGGCGCGGATCGTGGTCGGCGCCGACGGCGCTCACTCGGTGGTCCGGGCGAAGCTCGGGCTGCCGTACGGCCGCCGCGCCATCGCGATCCGCGGCTACGCACCGACGCCACCGGACCGACGCGGGACGCAGGTGATCCGGTACGGCGACCGGCGGCAGCCGGCGTACGCCTGGGCGTTCGACCGGGGCGACGGCCTCTCCAACATCGGCTACGGCGAGCTGCTGCCGACCGGTGGCGAGGCCCCGCCATCGCGCGCGCTCCTGCTCGACCAGCTCGACCAGCTGCTTCCCGGCTACGACGGCACCGAGTGGAAGGGCCACCACCTGCCGCTCTCGGGGTGGCGGTGGCAGCAGCCCGACGGCCCGCTGCTGCTGACCGGCGACGCGGCCGGGCTGATCAACCCGATGACCGGAGAGGGCATCTACTACGCGATCGCCACCGGCATCGCCGCCGGCCGGTCGGCCGTCCGGGCCCTGCGCGGCGAGGGCGACCCGGGCACGATGCACCGGCAGGCCGTCCGGGGCGTGCTCGGCCGCCACCTCAAGCACACCTGGGTCGCCTCACGGCTGGCGGAGCACCCCGTGATCGTCGACGGCGGCATCCGGGTGGCCCGGCGCGACCCGCAGGTCTTCGACGAGCTGGTCGAGCTCGGGCTGGGCGACGGCCGGATCTCCGGTCGGCTGGTCCGCGGACTGGTCACCGGACTCGGACGCAAGGCAGTGTCGACGGTGAGTGGGAGGGGGCGCTGATGCAGATCCTGACGGTGCGCGGCGCTCTTCCGCCACACCGGCACTCGCAGGCCGAGATCACCGACGCGTTCGCGGGGGTGATCGCGAAGGGCGGCGGGCTGGACGAGCGGCTGCTGCGCCGGCTCCACGCCAACGCGGGCGTCGAGTACCGCCACACCGTGCTGCCGATCGAGCAGTACGGCGAGCTCGACGGCTTCACCGCCGCCAACGACCTGTTCATCGAGCACGCCGTCGAGCTCGGTGCGCGGGCGCTGCAGGACGCCCTCAAGGCCGCGGACCTCACCCCGTCCGACGTCGACCTGATCGTCTCCGCGACCGTCACCGGTCTCGCCGTACCGTCGCTCGACGCGCGCATCGCCGCGCTGGTCGGGCTGCGTCCCGACGTGAAGCGGGTGCCGCTGGTGGGTCTGGGCTGCGTGGCCGGCGCGGCCGGGATCGCCCGGCTCAACGACTACCTGGCCGGCCATCCGGACGATGTCGCGGTCCTGGTGGCCGTCGAGCTCTGCTCGCTCACCGTGCAGCGTGACGACGTTTCGGTGCCGAACCTCGTGGCGTCCGGGCTGTTCGGCGACGGCGCCTCCTGCGTGGTCGCCGCGGGTGGAAGCCGCGTCGAGCCTGCGGCCGCGGAGGTGCTCGCGACGCGCTCTCGGCTCTACCCGGACTCCGAGCGGGTGATGGGCTTCGACGTCGGGTCCACCGGACTGCGCATCGTCCTGGACGCCGACGTCCCGGTCGTCATCGGCCGCTACGTCGGTGAGGACGTCGACCTGTTCCTGGCCGACCACGGGCTGACCCGCGCCGACATCGGCTGGTGGGTCTGCCACCCCGGCGGCCCCAAGGTGATCGACGCCCTCGAGACGGCCCTCGGGCTGGCGCCGGAAGCGGTCGCGCTGACCAGGCGTTCGCTGGCGCAGATCGGCAACCTCTCCTCGGCCTCCGTGCTGCACGTCCTCGAGGACACCCTCCGCGAGCGGCCGCCCGTGCCCGGCGGCCACGGGCTGCTGATGGCGATGGGGCCGGGCTTCTGCTCCGAGCTCGTGCTGCTGCGGGGCGCGTCATGACCTCGCTGGCCGCGTTCACCGTGCTCGTCGTCCTGGTCGGGGTCGAGCGGCTCGCCGAGCTGGTGGTGTCCAAGCGCAACGCCGCCTGGTCGTTCGCCCGCGGTGGCGTCGAGACGGGCTTCTCGCACTATCCGGCGATGGTCGTCCTGCACACCGGGCTCCTGGCCGGCGCCCTGGTCGAGGCCTACGTGCGTGACCCGCACGTCCCGTCCGTGCTGGCCTGGTCGATGCTCGCCGTCGTCGTGCTCAGCCAGGCGCTGCGGTGGTGGTGCATCGCGACGCTCGGCCACCAGTGGAACACCCGGGTGATCGTCGTACCCGGCATGGCACCCGTCCGCCGCGGCCCCTACGCGTTCCTGCCCCACCCCAACTACGTCGCCGTGGTGCTCGAGGGCTTCGCGCTGCCGCTGGTGCACGCCTGCTGGATCACCGCCGCGGTGTTCACCGTGCTCAACGCCGTGCTGCTGACCGTGCGCATCCGGGTCGAGAACACCGCGTTGTCGACACTCGCCCCGGAGCCGTCCGATGCGTGACCTGGTCGTCGCCGGCGGCGGCCCGGTAGGGCTGGCCACCGCGCTGTACGCCGCCCGCGCCGGGCTGGACGTCGAGGTCCGCGAGCCGCGACCCGGTCCGGTCGACAAGGCCTGCGGCGAGGGGCTCATGCCCGGGGCCGTCGCCGGCCTGGCCGCCCTCGGGGTGGACCCGCCCGGGCACCGGCTGGCCGGCATCCGCTACCTCGGTGGCGGCCGGACCGCGGATGCGCCGTTCCGGCACGGTGAGGGGCGCGGAGTGCGCCGCACCACGCTGCACCGGTCGCTCACCGAGGCGGTCTCCGACGCCGGTATCAAGATCGTGGAGCGCGCTGTCGGCGAGGTCGAGAGCCACGACGGCCACGTCCTGGTCGACGGCGAACCCACCGGCTACCTCGTCGCGGCCGACGGGCTCCACTCGCCGGTGCGCCGGATGCTCGGGCTCGACCGGCCGGTCGAGGGCCGGCGCCGGTACGGGCTCCGCGTCCACGTGGAGATGGCGCCCTGGACGCCGTTCGTCGAGGTGCACTGGGCCGAGGGGTCCGAGGCCTACGTGACGCCGGTCGCCGACGAGCTGGTCGGCATCGCGCTGCTCACCGAGCGGCAGGCGTCCTTCGACGACCTCCTGGCCGAGCACGTGCTGCTCAAGCAGCGGCTGGGTCGTCGGCCGCTGTCCCGGACCAGGGGAGCCGGCCCGCTGCGCCAGCGGTCCACCGCACGCACGCTCGGCCGGGTGCTGCTGGTCGGGGACGCCGCGGGTTACGTCGACGCGCTGACGGGTGAGGGGATCGCCATCGGTCTGGTCCAGGCTCGGGCGGCCGTGGATGCAGTGGTGGCCGGCCGGCCGGAGCAGTACGAAGCGGCGTACCGGAAGCTCGGCCGTCGGCACGAGCTGCTCACCCACGCCCTGTTGTCGTCATCGCGAGTGCCCGTCGTACGCCGGCAGATCGTGCCGCTCGCCGCCCGGCTCCCGCGGCTCTTCGCCGGCGTCGTCGACCAGCTGGCGCGCCCGGCATGACCACCGAGCAGGTCGTCCTCCTCGACGAGGACGGCAACGCGATCGGCTCCGCCGACAAGACGGTCGTGCACGGCACCGACACGCCCCTGCACCTCGCGTTCTCCTGCTACGTCTTCGACGACGCGGGACGGCTCCTGGTCACCCAGCGCGCGGTGGCCAAGCCGACCTTCGGCGGGGTCTGGACCAACACGTGCTGCGGCCATCCCGCGCCGGGCGAGCCGATCGCGGACGCCGTACGCCGCCGGGTCGGCCAGGAGCTCGGGCTCGGACTGGACGGCCTGACGCTGCTGCTGCCGCGGTTCCGCTACCGAGCCGTGGGGGACAACGGGACGGTCGAGCACGAGCTCTGCCCGGTCTTCACCGCGACCGCCTCGGGCGACCCGCGGCCGGAGGCGACCGAGGTCGAGGCGTGGGAGTGGACGCCGTGGCAGCAGTTCCGGGAAGCCGTCCTCTCGGGCCGTCGTGAGGTCAGCCCGTGGTGCCGGGAGCAGGTCCAGGCGCTGCCGGAGGACCCGCGCACCGCACCGCCGGCCGACCCGGGCGAGCTGCCCCCGGCCGCCAGGTAGGTGACCCGCCCGGACAGGATGGAAGCGTGGACCCGACGACCTACGCCCTGATCGGGGCGGCCGTCCTGGTCGGCTCCACGGTGCAGTCCGCGGTGGGCCTCGGCGTGGGCCTGGTCGCCGCCCCGGTGACCGCGCTGCTCGAGCCGACGCTGATGCCCGGCGCGCTCTTGATGGTCGCCATCCTGATGCCCTGCCTGACGCTGGTCGCAGACCACCACGACATCGACTGGAGCGGTCTCGGCTGGTCGCTTCCGGCCCGGTTCCCGGGGACCGTGGTCGGCGTGTGGGTGGTCACGACGTTCTCCGACCAGGAGCTGGGGATCATGATCGGCCTCGTCGTGCTGGTCGCGGTCGTGGTCACCTGGCGCGCGGTCACCGTCCCGGTCAACCGCGCCACGCTGTCCGTGGCCGGCTTCGCCAGCGGGATCACCGGCACCGCCACCTCGATCGGCGGCCCGCCCATCGCGATCGTCTACCAGCACCGTCCCGCCCGGCAGATCCGCACGACCATGGCGGTCTACTTCCTGGTGGGCGCCGGGCTGTCGCTCGTCGCGTTGGCGATCACCGGCGACCTGACCCGTGACCAGGTCGTCGCGTCGCTCGAGCTGCTGCCGTTCCTGGCCCTGGGCGCCCTGCTCGGCGCATGGGCCCGGCGGTCGATCCCGGCCCACGTCGTACGCCCCTCGGTGCTGATCGTCAGCTCCGTTTCTGCGGTCGTCCTGCTGGTCAGGTCGCTGCTGGGCTGAGCGATGAGTCGCCACGACACCAGGAGTCGGACCCGCATGCCCAAGGTCACCGCGCACATGTCCATCTCCCTCGACGGCTTCGTCGCCGGCCCGCACCAGACCCTGGAGGACCCCCTGGGGGTCCGGGGCGAAGAGCTGCACACGTGGCACCTCGGCCAGACCGACAACGAGGTCGACCGGGCCATGACGGCGCGGATCCTCGCGCCGCGCGGGGCGTACATCATGGGACGCAACATGTACGGCCCGGTCCGCGGCGACTGGGACGACTCCACCGACGCCGGGATGTGGCGGGGCTGGTGGGGCGAGGACCCGCCGTACCACGCGCCGGTCTTCGTGCTCACGCACCACCCGCACGACCCGGTCGAGATGGAGGGCGGCACGACCTTCCACTTCGTCACCAGCTTCGACGAGGCGTTGGAGCGCGCCCTCGCGGCTGCTGGTGACGACACGGTCACCATCGCGGGTGGCGCCAGCGCGGTCCGGCAGGGCTTCGAGGCGGGCGTGATCGACGAGATCATGCTCAACCACGCCCCGGTCGTGCTCGGTGGCGGCGAGTCGCCGTTCGCGGGCCTCGACGGCCTGCGGCTCAGCCCGATCGAGGTGCACGCGTCGCCGAACGCGACGCACATCGTCTACTCGACGCGGGGCTAGCTGAACGCCCGACCCACATGGCCGAGCAGGTCGGGGTAGCGCATCAGGTGTGCGCCACCGTTGAGGTCCATCACCTCGCCGGTGAGCCAGGCCGCCCGGGAGCAGAACACCACCGCCTCGGCGATCTCCTCCGGCGTACCCGACCTGCCGAGCGGGGTGTTCGCGGTGTAGTCGTCCTCGATGCCGGGGATGTCGAGCGCCGGCGCGGTGAGCGGGGTGACGACGAGGCCGGGTGAGACGGCGTTGACCCGGATGCCGCGCGGGGCGAGCTCGAGCGCCGCGACTTCGGTGAGCATCGCGAGGCCGGCCTTGGCCGAGCAGTACGCCGCCAGTCCGCCGCCGGGCTGGCGGGCGTTCAGCGAGGTGATCGAGGTGATCGAGCCGCCGTGGCCGAGCACCCGGCCGGCGTGCTTGATGACGAGGAAGGCGCCCGTCAGGCAGACGTCGACCACGCGCCGCCACTCGCCGAGGTCGTGGTCCACCACGGCGGCGAGGGTCGAGGTGCCGGCGCTGTTGACCACCACGTCCACCCGGCCGTGCGCGGCCACGACCCCGTCGAAGAGAGCGGTGACCGACTCCTCCGAGGTCACGTCGCAGACCACGTCCGCGCCCGCACCGAGGTCCGCCACGACCACCTCGTAGCCATCCTCGGCCAGCGCCGTTGCGCACGCCGCCCCGATTCCGGACGCGCCACCGACCACGACCGCCACTCGCTCCGCCACGCACTCGCTCCTTGACACTCGAAAGTTGACGCGCGTCAAGTTAGTGCCTACCGTCCCCGCATGCCACCCCTGCAGCGACCCACGACGGCGGTGATCGGTGCCGGCATCAGCGGGCTCACCGCCGGCAAGATGCTGGGCGACTACGGCGTGCCCTACACCTGCTTCGAGGCCTCCGACCGGGTCGGCGGCAACTGGGCGTTCGGCAACCCGAACGGCCACAGCAGCGCCTACCGCTCGCTGCACATCGACACCAGCAAGCACCGGCTGTCGTTCAAGGACTTCCCGATGCCGGAGGACTACCCCGACTTCCCGCACCACACCCAGGTCAAGGCGTACCTCGACGCGTACGCCGACGCGTTCGGCCTGCGCGACCGGATCGAGTTCCGCAACGGGGTGGTGCGTGCGGAGCCGCGCGCGGGCGGTGGCTGGGCGATCACCGACCAGGCCGGCGACACCCGCGAGTTCGAGCTGCTGGTGGTGGCGAACGGCCACCACTGGGACCCGCGGACCCCGCAGTTCGCGGGTCATTTCGACGGGCAGTCGATCCACTCCCACCACTACATCGACCCGACCGACCCGCTCGACCTGAAGGGCCGGCGGATCCTGGTCGTCGGCATCGGCAACTCCGCGGCCGACATCGCGGTCGAGCTGTCCGGCAAGGCGCTGCAGAACGAGGTCACGCTCTCGACCCGGTCCAGCGCGTGGATCGTGCCGAAGTACATGTACGGCCTGCCCGCCGACAAGTACTTCGCGACCTCGCCGTACATCCCGCTGGCCTGGCAGCGGAAGCTCATCCAGAAGATGCAGTTCATGACCGGCTCCAACCCGGAGCTCTACGGGCTGCCCAAGCCGGACCACAAGTTCTTCGAGGCGCACCCCACCCAGTCGGTCGAGCTCCCGCTGCGGCTCGGCTCGGGCGACGTGGTGCCGAAGCCGGACGTCGCCCGACTCGACGGCGACACGGTGCACTTCGTCGACGGGACGTCGTCGGACTTCGACGTGATCGTCTACGCGACCGGCTACAACATCACCTTCCCGTTCCTCGACGAGTCGGTCCTCAGCGCACCCGCCAACCGGATCCGGCTGTTCAAGCGGATGTTCAAGCCGGGGCTGGCCGACCTGGTGTTGATGGGCTTCGCGCAGGCGGTCCCGACGCTGTTCCCGTTCGTCGAGGCCCAGGCTCGGCTGCTGGCCGCGTACGCCGTCGGCGCCTACGCGCTCCCCGACGCGGACGAGATGGAGCGGGTGATCAGCGCCGACGAGCAGCTCTACCTGGGCCACGTCACCGACCGGCCGCGGCACACCCAGCAGGTCGACTACTTCGTCTACGAGCACGACCTGCGCACCCGCGAGCTCCCGGCCGGCCGGCGCCGGGCCGGGACGGTGCGGGCATGACCGACCCGGGCCAGCCCGCGCGCGGCGACCGACGGCGTACCGCGCTGCTGGAGTCCCTCGACCACTACCTGCGCCAGAACCCGACTCAGGGGAGCCTCGACTCGATCAACATCGCCGACATCTCGCGCCGGGCCGGTGTGACCCGTTCGGCGTTCTACTTCTACTTCGAGAACAAGGCCAGCGCCGTGGCCGCGCTGATGGAGGAGATGTACGACGAGTCGTCCGCGGCGGCCGGTCTCCTGCGCGCGGACGGTACGCCGGCCGAGAACATCGAGGCCATGGTGCGCGCGCTGTTCACCACGTGGGACAAGCACGAGCACCTGTTCCGCGCCTCACTCGACGCCCGGGCCACCAGCACGACCGTGCGCGAGCTGTGGGACAGCGACCGGGAGTCGTTCGTGCCCGTGGTCTCGGCGATGATCCAGTCGGAGCGGGCCTCGGGTGCCGCCCCGCCCGGGACCGACGCGGACGCACTCGCGAGCGTGCTGCTCGAGCTCAACGACCGGATGCTGGAGCGGCTCGCGCTGGGCGGCACGCTCGGCCGCGAGCAGCTGGTCGAGGCGGTCGTCGCGGTCTGGCTCCACACCATCTACGGCGAGGTGCGCCCATGAACGGCCAGAGCAAGCACGACCAGCTGACCTTCCCCTCGGGCGACGCGGAGCTGGACGGCTGGCACTTCACCGGCAACGGGTCGGCCTTCGCCGGCCCCGCCGGCCGGCCGGTGGTCGTCATGGCCCACGGCCTCGGCGGCACCAAGGACTCCGGCCTCGAGCCGTTCGCCACCGCGCTGGCCGAGGCCGGCCTCGACGTGCTGGCCTTCGACTACCGGGGCTTCGGCGCGTCGGGCGGTACGCCGCGTCAGCACGCGTCGATGACCGGCCAGGTCGACGACTACCGCGCCGCGATGGCCGCCGCGGCCCGGCTGCCCGGCGTGGACGGTCGGCGGATCGTCCTGTGGGGTGTCTCGCTGTCAGGTGGCCACGTGCTGGCGGCCGCGGCGGGTCGCGACGACGTCGCTGCGGTCGTCTCGCTCACCCCGCTGGTCGACGGGCGGGCCGCCGCGCGGCTGGCGCTGAAGCACCATCCCGCCGCTGCGATGCTCAGGTCGACCGGGGCCGGGCTGCGCAGCCGGCTCGCCACCCTGCGCGGGGGCGAACCTGTCCTGATGCCGGTGGTCGCCCACCCCGGCGAGGTCGGAGCGCTGACGCTGTCCGGCCACCGCGAGTCCTACCTCGCGCTGGCCGGACCGACCTGGCGCAACGAGATCGACGCCTCGGTGGGGCTCCAGCTCGGCTCGCACCGGCCCGCGAAGCACGCCAGGGGGCTCCCCTGCCCCTGGCTCGTCCAGATCGCCGACTTCGACCGGTCCGCCCCGCCGCGCGCCTCGGCCAAGGCCGCCGAGGCCGGCCGGGCCGAGGTCCGCCACTACCCGTGCGACCACTTCGACGTCTGGCCCGGCAGTGACTGGTTCGAGCCCGCGGTCCAGCACCAGCTCTTCTTCCTTCGCCACCACCTCGTTCGCTGACCCGCCGGTTCTGTACGGGCGGGTCACCGTCCTGGTGGCGCTGAGCCGCCGGTTCTGTACGGGCGGGTCAGCGGCTCCGACCACAGACGGATGCAGTGAGACACCACGTCTCAGTAACCTCGACCCCGTGGCCCTCCTCGATCACGAGCAGACCGACTCCCGGGCGCTGACCCAGCAGCGCTTCGAGCGGATGACGTTGGCCGGTGGCGACGGCCTGCCGGCGGTCGACACGGCGGGACTTCCGGCCGGCCCCACCTGGCCGGCGTTCATCCAGACGGTCTCACTGCTGCGGTTCCGGCACCGGTTCCACCCCTACTTGCACAGGAAGTACGGCGACATCTACACGGTGCGGCTGATGCCCAAGGGCCGGCCGCTGGTGTTCTTCACCAGGCCCGAGCACGCGAAGGAGATCTTCGCCGGCGACCCCGAGGTCTTCCATGCGGGCAAGGGCAACGCGATCCTCGGCCCGGTCATGGGCGAGCACTCGCTGCTGCTGCAGGACGGCGCCGAGCACAAGCGGGCTCGCAAGCTCCTGATGCCCGCGTTCAACGGTCACGCGTTGCGCACCTACGAGGAGATGGTCACCGCCATCGCCCGGGACGAGGTCGCGCACTGGCCGGTCGGGCGCACCTTCCGGTCCCACGAGCGGATGAACGTGCTCACCCTCGAGGTCATCCTGCGTGTCGTCTTCGGCGTGACCGACGAGAAGCGGCTGGCCGCGCTCCGGCCGCGGGTCAGCGCGACCGTCAACGTCAGCCCCGCCGTCCTGCTCGTCTGGGGGATCCCGGCGCTGCACCGGGTCGGGCCCTGGGCCAAGGCGCTGCAGAACCAGATCGAGCTCGACGCGCTGATGTACGCGGAGATCCGCGAGCGGCGTACGGCGTCCGACCTCGCCGAGCGCACGGACGTGCTGTCCCGGCTGATCCGCGAGGGCGCCGAGACCGGCGACGAGCTGCAGGACATCGAGCTCCGCGACCAGCTGGTCACCTTGCTGCTGGCCGGCCACGAGACCACGGCGACCGCACTGGCCTGGGCCCTCTACGAGCTCGGCCGCAACCCGGACCTGATGCACCGGACCCAGGCGGCAGCCGACGCCGGCGACCCCGACGGAGACGCCTGGCTGGACGCCGTCCTCAAGGAGTCGATGCGGCTGCACCCGGTGATCCCCATGGTCGTGCGCACCCTGATGAAGCCCCAGACCATCGCCGGCATCGACATCCCGCGCGGGGCCACGGTCGGCCCGTCGATCCTGATCGCGCACAGCCGGGCGGACAACTACGAGGAGCCCGACAGGTTCGATCCAGAGCGGTTCCTCGGCCACAACCCGCCCACCAACACCTGGATCCCGTTCGGCGGCGGCGTCCGTCGTTGCATCGGCGCCGGCTTCGCGATGATGGAAGGGGTCGCGGTGCTCCGCGAGGTGTTCAAGGCGGTCGACGTGGCCGCGGTCGGCACCGACGTGCCCCGGGTCCGCAACATCACCTCGGTGCCGCGGTACGGCGCCCGGATCAAGGTCAACCCGCGCTGAACCCGGTGACCGACGAGGAGCACCTCGAGGTCATCGCCGCCTGGCTGGCGCTGGAGGACCCGATGCCGGGGCACGTGGACCTGATGCTGCTCTTCGGCGGCTCGCTGCCGGACGCGTGGGACGCCGCCGCGGCCGAGGTGGCTGCCGGCCGGGTGGGCACGCTGGTGCTGGTCGGCGGCCAGGGGCACACGACCGACGTGCTGCGGGCCCTGCTCGGCGACCACTCCAGTGCCACCGAGGCCGACCTGATGGCGGCGTACCTCGGGCGTGAGCACCGCATCGAGGCCGCGCTGCTCGAGCGGCGGTCCAGCAACTGCGGGGAGAACGTCGTGCTCGCCCGCGACCTCGTCCTCGCCGCCGGGCTCGGTCCGCGGACCGTCGCGCTGGTGCAGGACCCGACCATGCAGCGCCGGATGGACGCCGTCTTCCGGCTCGCGTGGCCGGAGGCAGTCGCGGTCAACCGGCCGGGCCCTCGGCACGGCCGGTTCGCCTGGCCGCGGGAGCGCTGGGTGGCACTGGTCATGGGTGAGGTGCCGCGGCTGCGCGACAACGCCGCCGGCTACGGGCCGGGCGGCACCGGCTTCCAGGCCCACGTCGAGGTGCCGCAGGAGGTCGAGACGGCCTACGCCGCCCTGACAGCCGCACACCCGGACTGGGGCCGCCCGGTGCGATAACGGTTTCACCACGCTGCCCGCCGGTGCGAGGCTTCACTCTCGTGACCTGGGGTGAACGGTTCCGCGCGGTGCGCATGGACCTGACGCCACTGCGCTCCTCGCGTGACTTCCGGCTGCTGTTCTACGCCGGCACCGTCTTCTACTTCGGGGCGATGGTGAGCTACGTCGCCATCCCGTTCCAGATCTACACGCTCACCGGCTCCAACTTCGCGGTGGGTGCCGTGGGCCTGGTCGAGCTGGCGCCGCTGATCGTCTTCGGCCTGTACGGCGGCGCGCTGGCCGACCACGTGGACCGCAAGAAGCTGCTCGTCTCCTGCGGCCTGGCCCAGGCGGTGTTCACCGGAGGGCTGGCCTACAACGCCTTCCGGGACGACCCGTCGGTGTGGCTGATCTTCGTGCTCAGCGTCGGGCTGGCGTCGACGTCGTCGATGCAGCGGCCGAGCCGCGAGGCGCTGATGCCGCGCACGGTCACGCACGAGCAGCTGCCCGCGGCCAACGCGCTGACCAGCCTCGGCATGCAGATCGGTGTGCTGGTCGGTCCGGCGGTCGGCGGCCTGCTCGTCGCCTACGTCGGCATCGGCTGGTGCTTCCTCATCGACATCTGCGGGCTCACGGTCGCGTCCCTGATGTTCTGGCGGATGTCGAGCTACCCGCACCGCGAGGAGACCACGCCACCCTCACTGGCCGGGATCCGCCAGGGGCTGACGTACGCCCTCAGCCGGCGCGACCTGCTCGGCACCTACCTGGTCGACATCGTCTGCATGCTGCTCGCGTTCCCGGTGGTGCTGTTCCCGGCGCTGGCCGACGAGGTCTTCGGCAAGCCGCAGTTCCTCGGCCTCCTCTACTCGGCCGAGACCGTCGGCGCCCTGGTCGCGACTGCGTTGAGCGGTTGGACCAGCCGGGTGCACCACCACGGCAGGGCGATCGTGATCGCCGCGACGGCGTACGGCGGGTTCGTCGCACTGGCCGGCCTGATGCCCTCGATCTGGCTGGTCGGTGTCTGCTTCGCGCTCTCGGGCGCGGCCGACATGGTCAGCGGTGTCTTCCGCGGCACGGTCTGGAGCCAGACCATCCCCGAGTCGATGCGGGGCCGGCTCGCCGGCATCGAGATGCTGTCGTACTCGCTCGGCCCGCTCGGCGGCCAGGTCCGGGCCGGGGTCACCGCCGACCTGTGGTCGGTGCGCGGTGCCATCACCAGCGGCGGCCTCGCGTGCATGGCCGGCGTCGGGCTCACGGCCGTGTGGCTGCGCGACTTCTGGTCGTACGACGCCCGCACCGACGAGCACGCCGTCGCCGAACGGGCCACCCGCGAGGCGGCGGGCGAGAGCTGAGTCAGCCTCGTGGGGGGACTAGCCGCGAGCCTTCAACGCCGCCATGGTCAAGGCGGCCAGGGCGCCTGCCGAGGTGAGGCAGCGGGCGACGTTCAGCTTCACCCACAGCGACTCGAAGTCGGCCCGGACCGCCGCCAGGTCCTTGATCTTGTCGACCGGGCCGGCGGCGGCGAGGGCGTCGTTGAGCGGGATGTTGCCGGCGAAGCTGATGACGAGGGTGCCGACGGCGAGCACGGTGGCGGCGATCGCCCAGGGGCGTGCCTGCGGGCCCGCGAACACCGCGGCGGCCCCGGCCAGCACCGGCGCGCCCAAGAAGGTCGCGATGAAGACCGGGTTCACGATCGCGATGTTCATCTGCTGGACGGCGCTGATGAAGGTGCGGTCGTCGACGTTGGCCAGGCCGGGCATCACCCCGGTCGCCCAGGTGAAGTAGGTGCCGGCCTGGAGGCCGGCCACGACCGCGGCGACGACGAGCAGGGGGCCGCGGACGTTCGCGGTCATGGCAGTGGTCATCACGGTCTCGCTGGTGAGCGCCTCGGCGCTGTTCGTGGTGGTCATGACGGGGAGTCAACCGCCGTCGAGCGAGAGGATCCATGGCTGAATCTGTCCAATCCATACGTCTACGTCTAACCTGCTCGTGTGGATGGACTGGCCGGACTGCTCGACGGACCTCGCGCCCGGGGCGCGTTCCTGCTCAGGATCCTGCTCGACGCCCCGTGGTCGGTCCGGCTCCAGGACGAGGCTCCGCTGTCGGTGACCGCGGTGGTCCGTGGCCATCTCTGGGTCTGTCCGGACGGCGAGGAGCCGACGCGGCTGGGGGCGGGCGACGTCGTGGTGTGGGTCGGCAGCGACCACTGGACGATCGCGGACGACCCGGCGACGCAGCCCCAGATCGTCATCCACCCCGGCCAGGTCTGCACCACCGTCGACGGCCACGTCGTCGTCGAGGAGATGAGCCAGGGCGTCCGCAGCTGGGGCAACAGCGAGGTCGGCGAGACCGTGCTGCTCACCGGGGTCTACCTGCTCGAGGGCGAGGTCACCCGGCGCCTGCTGCGGGCTCTCCCGCGACGGCTGGTCCTGCGCGCCGACGAGCTCGACACGGCCCTCATCGGGCTGCTCGGCGAGGAGGTCGTCCGGGACGCCCCCGGCCAGGAGGCGGTGCTCGACCGGCTGCTCGACCTGCTGCTGATCACGCTGCTGCGCACCTGGTTCGAGCGGCCTGAGTCCGACCCGCCGGCGTGGTACGCCGCGCAGGGCGATCCCGTCGTCGGCCCGGCGCTCCGGCTGATGCAGCACCACCCGGAAGAACCCTGGACCGTCGCCGGCCTCGCGGACCGGGCCGGGGTCTCCCGGGCGGCCTTCGCGCGCCGGTTCACCGACCTCCTGGGCGAGCCGCCGATGACCTTCCTGACCGGCTGGCGGATCGCGCTCGCTGCCGACCTGCTCCTCGAGCCCGACGCGACGATCGCGTCGGTGGCCCGGCAGGTCGGCTACGCGACGCCGTTCGCGCTCAGTGCGGCGTTCAAGCGCGAGCGCGGCATCAGCCCGCGCGACCACCGCCGGGGCGGCGCCGAGACGGTCGCGGTCGGCTGACTCACCGCCGGGTCACGCGGAGTACGGCCGAGTCGACCCGCGGCGGCTGCCGGAACGCTGCGCGCGGCAACGCCCGGACGATCCGCACGTCGTACCTGCGCGCCCACCGGCCTGACCCCGGCGCCTGGCCCTCGACGAACCGCCGCGCCAGCTGTCGCTGCACGACGAGGTCGGCCGCGACCAGCCGGGAGCCGGGCGCCAGCAAGCGGTCCACGAGCGCGCTGGAGCCGGTGTACGGCGGGCTGCTCACCACCCGGAACGGTCGCCGCGGCAGCCGCAGGTCGGTCGCGTCCGCGCGGACGACGGTCAGCCGGGGCTCGCGCGCGGCCAGCCGCCGCAGCGCGTCCAGCCGTCCGCGGTGCAGCTCGACGGCGACGACCCGGGCGCCGGTGGCCAGCAGTGGCCGGGTCAGCGCGCCGGTGCCGGCACCCACGTCGAGGACGAGGTCGGTGTCACAGACGTCGGCCTCGGCCACGATCCGGCGCGCCCAGGCGTCAGTGAGCGGGTGCCAGCCCCACGAGCGACGGGACGGCCGCCGTTGCGGCGGCCCGGGCACGGCGGATGGCGGTCAGGAACCTGGGCATGGCCCGACGGTAGGGAGCGCGCGGGTGTGGGCTCAAGCGGTTATCGGTGTCAGCGCGACGACTCGGCCTCGCGAGCCTCACGCTCTCGCCGATCGCCCTCCTCGACCAGCTCCACGATCCAGTCCGGTGACGGACGGTTGAGCCGCTCGTCGGCCTTCATGGAGACCCGCGCGGCTTCGACGCGGAAGGCGAAGTGCTCTGGGCGCTCGACTCGGGTCATGGCGGTCGTCCCTTCTCCTCGACAAGTGTGCCACCGGGAAGCTGGGCGGCTGCGCGGGTGATGGCACCGACCAGCTCGCTGTCCTCCGGATCCAGCAGCGGTACATCGAGCAGGGCACCCAACACTCGCGCGGGCCTGGCGGACCGACCTGTGGAGTGAGCGTCGGGAGGTCGTCCTGTGGACGGCTACCGGATGGTCCCGAGCCCCGGCACCAGCGGCAGGTCGAGCGGGGTCACCCAGCCGGGGCCGAGCTCGTTGACGGCGGGTACGGCGTTGAGGGCACGCATCCCGGTGGCCAGGCAGCCGGCCAGCGCAGGCGCACGGCCCGAGCCGTCCGTGAACCGGAACGCGGTCTCCTGGCTGATCGACGGCGAGCCGTCGATGTCGACCCGGTAGACGTCGTCGCTCGAGCCGGCCGGCCAGGCCGGCGCGGCATCGAGCCCGATCCGGTTCACGTGCTCGAGCGTGATGACCTCTCGACCGGCGTACACGCCGTTGATCGTGAACCGGATCGCCGCGACGTTGCCGGGCTCGATCACGCCCTTGGCGGTCTTGCGGGGTGTGTCGGTGACCCACTTCTCCCAGGTGGTGGTGATGTCGTCCAGCTCGATGCCGACCGCGTGGGCGATCATCGGGACAGTCGCGCCCCAGGCCATGATCAGCAGCTCGGGGATCTCCAGCAGCGGGGTGAACGACGGCGGGCGGCCGATGCCCATCTCGTCCTCGTAGTCGCCCTCGTAGTCGGTGTAGTCGAGCAGCTCGGACGCGCGTACCGAACGGACCTCGCCGCACAGCCCCATCAGCGTCATCGGGAACAGGTCGTTGGCGAAGCCGGGGTCGATGCCCGTGGTGAAGCAGGAGGACCCGCCCTCCTCGCACGCCGTCGTGATCGGGTCGATCCACGCCGCGGGGGTCTGCGTCATGGTCGGCCACACCCACGGCGTCATCGCGGTCGAGCAGACGTCGATGCCGGCGCGCAGGAACGCCGACATCACCCGGATGTTCTCGTCGGCGTACTGCGCGGTCGGGCCGTAGTGCACCAGTGCGTCCGGCCGGAGTGCGACCAGGGCGTCGACCGAGTCGGTGGCGAGTACGCCGGTCGCGCTCGGCAGCCCGGCGATGACCGCAGCGTCGCGGCCGACCTTGTCCGGGTTGGAGACGCCGACGCCGACCAGCTCGAACGCCGGGTGGCTGACGACCTCGGCGATGACGAGCTTCCCCACCACTCCGGTGCCCCAGATCCCGACGCGCTTCTTGTGCATGTGCCTACCTTTCGAGGTTTCGAGACAGTCGCTGCGCGACTTCCTCAACCACCGGTGGTTGAGGAGGGCGCTCTGCGCCCGTCTCGACACCCCAGTCCCGGCTCATCGGTCGAACGCCTTCCGTACCTGGTCCTCGGTCAGCCCGTAGTCCTTGAGCGTGTAGTCGTGCTTCGGGGCCGCGTGACCGGACTTCGACTCCTGGTCGATCTCGGTGATCGCCGCCTCGACCTCCGGCGTCCAGCTCAGCCCGAACTGCTCGTAGATCCCGCGGGTCACCCCGAGCGGGTCCTTGCGGAGGTCGGAGAAGGCAACGTCGGCGAACTGGTCCTGGTCGTAGCTCGGCCGCGCGTCCCAGAAGGCGTGGAACGAGCGGGACCACAGGTCGAGCTGGGTGTGGCCGATGACGCCGCCGACGTACGTCTCGGAGTGGCCGACCGTCGTCTCGGCCGACAACGAGGCGGACGAGGCGATGCAGGTGACCGGGTCGCGGTGGGTGTAGACGATCAGGGCGTCGGGGTAGACGGTCATCAGCGCGTCCAGCGCCGTCATGTGTGAGGGGTTCTTGAGGATCCAGCGCTTCTCGGGGTCGTTGAGCCCCACCAGCTGGAGGTTCTCCTTGTGCCGGGCGTAGGCGTCGGTCCAGTCCTGCCCCTGCAGCCACTGCGAGTAGCGCGGCAGGTTGGCCAGCGACTCGTAGGAGTTCGACTTGCCCGTCTGGCGCAGCAGCCGCCAGCACTCCTCGACGGTGGTCGCATCCATGTAGTGGATGCCCATGAAGTCGGGGCTCTCGTCGTGGTGGGCCGTGAAGGCGTTCTGCATGGCGTTGAAGATCGGGTCCTGCTCCCACGTCTCCCGCGGCGGACGCGGCTGCGGGTACTGCGTCAGCCACATCTCCAGCCCCTGCGTCGTGGGGTCGGCGTGCAGGTAGCGGTGCAAGGCGGTGGTGCCCGTCCTCGGTAGCCCCATCAGGAAGACCGGCCGCTCGATCGGCACGTCGCGGTGCTCGGGGTGCGCGGCGAACTGGGCCTGGGTGAGCAGTACGCCGACCAGCGCGCTCTTGACCTCCGAGCGCTGGAAGTAGTTGCCGCGCGGGGTCAGCCCGGCCTCGGGCGAGCCGAGGTCCTCGACCAGGACCCGCAGCCCTTCCTCGTGGGCGGTGCCGCCGAAGTCCGTCATCCCGGTGGTCCGCTGCGCCGCGGCGACGATGTCCTCGTACGACCCGACGTCCGGGCGCTCGCGCACCATGATGTTGTCGCTCATGTGCGCCTCGATCGATCGGGGTCTCGAGTCGGTCGCAGAGCGCCTTCCTCAACCACCGAGCGTCCGGTGGTTGAGGAAGGCGCGCTAGCGCCTGTCTCGAAACCCCGGACACCACGGGACATGTCAGTCGTGGAACTCACCGCAGTCGACCGTGAGCATCTGACCGGTCACCGCGGAGGCCAGGTCGGAGGCCAGGAACAGCGCGGCGCGGGCGACCTCCTGCGGCGATGCCAGCCGCTTGAGGTCGGTCGGGGCCGCCCTGTCGGCGTAGATGTCGTCGTGCGTAACGCCCGCCTCGGAGGCCAGCCAGTCGAAGTACCCCTTGTTGACGTCCTCGTAGATGTAGGACGGCGCGACCGAGTTGACCCGGATGCCGCGCGGGCCGAGCTCGGTCGCCAGCGACGAGGCGAGGTGCTCGAGCGCGCCCTTCGAGAGCTTGTATCCGGCGTACTCCGGCTGCGAGCTGAACAGCACGCACGAGTTGAGCATGATGATCGAGCCGTTCGAGGCAGCAAGGGCATCGGCGAAGAGCGCGGAGAGCCGCAGCGGCGCGAACACGTTGGTCTCGTTGGCTGCCCGCAGTGCCTCGACCGGGATCGTTGAGATCGGGTCCATCGGCGGGATGCCGAAGGCGTTGTTGATCAGGCAGTCGACCTTGCCGAACTCGTCGAGCGCCTTCGCCACCAGGGCGGTACGCGACTCCTCGTCGGTGATGTCGGTCGGTACGACGAGCGCGCGGCGGCCGTGCGACCGCACCACCTCGGCCATCTTCTCCAGCCGTCGCTCGGTGCGGCTCACGAGCACCAGGTCAGCGCCCATCCGGGCGGCTTCCTCCCCTAGCGAGCGACCCAGCCCCGGGCCGACACCGGAGAGGACGACGACCTTGTCCTTCAGGAGCGGGACTGGCTCGTAGGCGTCGGCGACGGGTGTCGCGTGGTGGGAAGAGGTGGTGGTCACGGCGCAAGACTAGAACGTGTTTCAGTTTTGGTCGAGACGTCTTCGCGGCCGTCTTCCGTCCGGAACCGGTCCTAGGGTGGCGCTGTGGGCGACTACCGGATCGGGGCGCTGACCCCGGAGACCTGGGGCGACTTCGAGGCGCTGGTCGGGCGGACCGGGGGCCTGTTCAGCGGCTGCTGGTGCGTCCACTTTCACCACGGGGTCCCCGACGGCCGTGGCGAGGACGAGCCGAACCGCGACTTCAAGCGGCGGATGGTCGAGGCGGGTGTCGCGCATGCCGCGCTTGTCTACGACGGCCCGGACGCTGTTGCCTGGGCGGAGTACGGCACCCCGTGCGAGCTGCCCAACATCCACCACCGCAAGCAGTACGACGCCGAGACGTCCACCCCACCCGACTACCGGATCACCTGCATCAACGTGACGAAGAGCCACCGCAAGCAGGGGTACGGGCGGGCTGCGCTCCGTGGCGCAGTACAGCTGATCGCGGAAGCCGGCGGCGGTGTCGTCGAGGGCTACCCGCACGACATGGCCACGCGCGATCCGGCCAAGAAGATGAGCGACTCCTTCCTGTACAACCTCACCCGGAAGTCCTACGAGGAGGCCGGCTTCACCTACGTCCGTCCCAAGGGCCAGCAGAACTGCGTGATGTCGAAGGTCGTGAAGGCCGTCAGCTGATCATCCGGCGGGCGACCGAGCGCTGCCGGGCGGTGATCCGGGCGGCGTACTCCTCGGGCGTGACCGGCACGTAGTGGGGGAGCACGTCGCGGACCGTGTCGAACGGGACCACCTCGACGGTCGGGCCGTCGGCGTCCTGGGTGAGGTCGCGCTCGAGCCGCTGCCAGCGCAGCATCAACGCTCCGGTGCGGTGGCCGGTGGTCTCCAGCCAGTTGGCGATCCCGGGGTTCTGCTCCGAGACGACGAACCGCATCAGGCCGTCCGGGTCGGTGACGGCCTGGGCCTTCGTCAGCGACGTCTGGTGCGTCTCGTAGTCGGTGGACGCGTACCAGTCCGAGCCGACCTGGGCGCCCTGGTAGGTGCAGTCCTCGCAGCGCGGCACGGTGATGACCAGCGCCTGGTCGTCGGCGAGCTCGTAGTGGCCGATCGAGGACCGCTGCGAGGCCAGGCCGCCGGGCGTCGACTGTGGGGCGGTCAGTGTGTTGACCGGCTCCTTGTACTGGAAGAACTGCGGGAAGGCGAACCACGTCTGGATCGAGCCGACCAGAGAACGCGCCGCCACGTCGTACTTCTTCGCGAGCAGATCGCGGGTCAGCTCCCTGGCCGGCTGGCCGAGCCTGTCGGCCCGCTCGATGGTGAGGGTGCCGCGCTCCTCGGTGTCCCAGTCGTTGAACACCTCGCGGACGATCATCGACTTGGCGCCTGGCTCCGCGACGTAGGTGAACTCGAAGCCCCCGTCCGGCTGTACGTCGAGCTCGCGGTCGTCGAAGGCCATCAGGCTCGTCGCCGCCGAGTCGGCGGTGTAGGCACCGCCCATCACCTGGAACGACAGATCGGCGCTGGTGCCGCGGCGGCCGCGGACGACGTACTCGACACCCTCGCGGAGGAACGCGTTGAAGTAGACCGCGTCGGGGTTGTCGAGCCCCTGCCGGGAGAACTGGTGGGTCGGGTTCACGAACAGCGGCCGGTCCAGGTCGTAGTCGAAGGCCATCTGCATGGCCATCCGGATCCGGCCGGACAGGTAGTCGTAGCCCTCGAGCCGGTCCTGCTCGGTCTTGATGAACGGCGCGTTGGCGATCAGCTCCTCGGCTTCGGCGATCGCGTCCTGGAGCGGCTTGGTGAGGTGGAGCGACTCAGACATCGCTCGCCCCTCGGTGGTTGAGGAGGGCGTTCTGCGCCCGTCTCGAAACCTCGCGGGGCGGGAGTGGAGCTGTCGTGGTCAGCCGGGTGGGCATGGGCGATGGTTTCGAGACGCTCCCTAGCGGGAGCTCCTCAACCACCGTCAGCTCGCCTTCTGGATGATCGACTCGGCGTACCGCTCGAGGTGCTCGACCTTCTTGTCCAGCGGCTCGGTGTCGGGGCCCTTGATGTAGGGCACCCGGAAGCCGACGATGCAGTCGGTGACGCCCTTGTCCTCGAGCCGCTTGATGCCGTCGAGGTCGTAGGCGTCGTAGGAGATCACGTGCACCTCGAAGTCGGCGCGGGCGTCGCCCTCCTCCGCGCGGATCTCGGCCAGCCGGACCAGCAGCCGGTCGAGCTCCTCGCCGTCACCGCCCGCGTGCATCCAGCCGTCGCCCTTGCGTACGGCACGGCGCAGGGCGGCGTCCACGTGCCCGCCGACCAGCAGCGGGATCGGCTCGGTCGGCGCCGGGCACTGCTTGAGCGGCTCGATGTCGTAGAACTCGCCCCGGTAGCCGAAGAAGTCACCCGTGGTGAGGCCGCGCACGACGTCCATGCACTCGTCCATCCGCTTGCCGCGCTTCTCCCACGGCACACCGAGGGCCGCGAAGTCCTCCGGCCACGGCGAGATGCCGACGCCGAGGCCGAGCCGGTTGTCGGAGAGGAAGGCCAGCGACGACGCCTGCTTGGCGACCAGCACGGGCGGACGCACCGGCAGCTTGAGCACGAACGGAGTGAGCCGGAGCGTGGTCGTCACCGCGAACAGGTGCGCGCAGAGCACCATGGTCTCGATGAACTCCTTGCCGTCCAGGAACTCCCGGTCGCCGGTGTCGGTGTAGGGGTACTTCGAGTCGGACTCCTGCGGGTAGATCAGACTGTCCGCGACGGTCATGCTCGTGTAGCCGGCGGCCTCCGCGGCTTGCGCCAGAGGTGCGTAGAACTTGGTCTGCGTCATCGCCTCGGCGTAGGTGAACCGCATGCGCGCCAGACTAGAACGTGTTTCAGTTTTGCGCGAGCCCCAGCCGGTCGCTGAGGAACGCCACGAGGTCGAGCGCGGCCCGGTCGTCGAGCATGTGGTCGGCGTTCTCGTAGATGACGCTGCGAGCCTGCGGGTTTGCCCGCTCGTACGCCGCCCGCGACTCCTCGGTCACGAACGTGTCGTTGCCCGCCCACTGGAGCAGCATCCCGTCCCCGAGCCGGCCGGCCAGCCGGGCGACGGCGTCCACGGGCTCGAGCTCGGCGAAGTGGGCGGCGTACTCCTTGCGGGCGTCGTCGTCGAGCTTGAGCCAGTACGCCGCGAACCAGTTCTCCCAGCTGGTGTCCGGTGCCTGCAGTGCCAGCGTCGAGATCCGATCGTCGCGGTCCGCGAGCAGGACGCCGTACATCCCGCCGTAGTCGTGGCCGACGACGGCGATCCGACCCCGGTCGACCCCGGGCTGGGCCATGAGGTGCTCGAGCGCGGCCGCGTGCGCATCGACCTGGTCGTGGACGCGCTGGACGTCGGTGGCGGTGCCGTCCGGGTCGGGGACCCACGGGAAGTGTCCCGCCGGTAGCAGCGAGACGACACCGCGCGAGGCGAGCGCGACCGCGAGCGCCAGGAACTCGCCTCGGTCGTTGTGCCGGTGGCCCAGCCAGTGCAGCCAGAGGACCGCCGGCCGCGGCCACCGCTCGTCGTCCTCCGTGACCAGCCAGGCACGGGCAGCGTCTGCCTGGCCGGGCACGGGGAGCGGGACGTCGACGACGCTGACATCGCCTGGGACGGCCGCGGGTGTCGCACTCACGGGACGAGTGTCGTCGTCAGTAGCATGAGACGTCAAGCAACTGACGCAAGACACGATGGAGAGGAGGATCGGTGGCCGACGAACCGCTGACCGACCTCGGCCTCGCCGTGCTCCTCCTCAACTCGGTCGACCTGCTCGAGGACCCGCCGGACCGGATGGCGTCGGACCTGGTGTGGTGGCGCCGGGCCCTGCGCCGCCACGGACATGCGGCGCTCGCCCGGGCCCAGCGTGACGGGGACCTGTTCATGCTGCAGGCCGTGCGGGCGACGATCCGGACCGTCTTCGAGTGCGGGGCGGACGACGAGGCCCGCGCGGTGTTGAACGTCGCGCTCCTCTACGCCGACGCGGTGGTCCAGGTGGCCCCCGACGGGCTGGCGGTCGGCGGCGGCCTGCGCGGCCGGCTGCTCTTCGCTGTCGCCCAGCACGTCGCGGCCGACGGCGTCGCCCGGCTCGGCATCTGCGCCAGCGACCCCTGCCGGTGCGCGTACGTCGACGGGACCCGCGGCGGCACCCGCCGCTACTGCTGCACGCTCTGCAACGACCGGGCGGCGGCCCGCGCGTACCGACGCCGGAGAGGTGAGACCGGATCGTGACCCGGCGCGCGCAACCCTCTGCGCCGGCCGGGCGTCCTCAGGACGTGCCCCGTCGACTCCCCCTCGTCCTGCTCCTGGCCTCCGTCCTCGTCCTGTTGCCTGCCGCCGTCGCCTCGGCGACTCCCGAGCCCGCGCTGGGCTCGCCGGGCCATCTGGCGCCGACCGCGAAGGGGTACGGCAAGGCCCACCCGCGCTACGTCTTCAACGGCGGTGACCCGTCCGGAGAGGTGGCGCAGCTCGAGTGGCGGCACTGGGGCGCCACGACCGCGAAGGGTCGCGGGGTGACCTGGCTGCTGCGGCCCGAGGGCGGCTACTACGCCCGGCCCGGGAAGATCGTGCTCCGCGCGGAGGCTCTCGGCACCTGCCCGGACGGCACCGTGGCCTACACGCGCCTGGAGTTCCGCGTCGCCCACCACCCCGGCGGTCCGGTGGGCCGGCACTGGCGGCTGTGGTCGGGGGACGGCGACATCTGCTGAGACCGGTGAGATTCACCGGGTACCCGGCGAATCTCCCGCTTCCCTGATGAAACTTGACGCGGGCAGCTCCAGTTTCACCGGGTACGCGGTGAAACTCATCCCCGCGATCTAGAACACGTTCCAGTTCTGTGCGATCCTGCCCGGCGTGGACCTGCAGGAGCTGAGCGACCGCGCCGAGATCACAGATGTCCTGGTCCGCTACACACGGGCCATCGACACCGGCGAGTGGGACCGGCTCGACACGGTGTTCACCCCCGACGCACAGATCGACTACACCGAGTCCGGCGGGATCGCCGCGGGCTTCGCCGAGGTCAAGCCGTGGCTGGCCGACGTGCTGCCGGCGTTCTTCCCCAAGCGGATGCACACCCTCGGCCAGGTCGAGATCCGGCTGGAGGGTGACAGCGCCGAGGTGTCGGCGTACTTCCACAACCCGATGCCGATGGACGACGGTCAGGGCGGGACCAAGCTGGTCGAGTTCGGCGGCATCTACCACCACTCGATGGCGCGTACGCCGGACGGCTGGCGCAGCCAGCAGCTGCGCGAGGAAGTCGTCTGGAAGCAGAACCTCTGATGCCGTTCACCAGGGAAGAGCTCGAGTCCGCGATGGGCCACTACACGACCGTGGTCCAGCGCTGCTCCGCCACCGGCGACTGGAGCCCGTTCGCGGACCTGTTCACCGAGGACGTGCACTACGTCGAGCACGCCTATGGGGAGCTGCACGGCCGCGAGGCCGTCCGCGAGTGGATCCAGACGGTGATGGCGCCGTTCCCGCACATGCGGTTCCCGCAGGGCTGGGCGGCGTACGACGAGGACGAGGGCGCCGTCGTCGTCCTGGTCAAGAACCTCCTCGACCACCCCACCGACCCCGGCGGCGAGCCGTTCTGGTTCCCGAACTGGACCCGCCTCGTGTACGCCGGGGACAACCTGTGGTCCTCGGAGGAGGACATCTACAACCCGCGCCGTGACGCGGCCCGCGTGGTCGGCGCCTGGCTCGCGGCGGGTGGCGAGCTCGCCACCGACCAGATCCCCAGCCCGAAGCACGGGTAGGGCCCATCGCGCTAGACGGGTCTGACCGGCAGGTCTCCGACGTTCGCGAACAGCTGGCCGTAGAACATCGCGACGGCCATGTCGGTCCTGAGCATGGGTGTCCAGTGCTCGCCGGCCCTCACGTAGTCGTCGTGGGCGTAGCCGAGCGCCGCGACCACCCGGTCCACCAGCGCGGTGTCCTCGTTGGCCCAGCCGATCGCCTTCGCCGCCACGGCGTAGGCCACCAGCGGCATCCCCACCGGCGCCAGCCGCGGGTCGTCGGTCGCGAAACCGGTCTCCGGGTAGACCGTCTCCATGGCCAGCTGCTGGACGTGCTGCAGCTCCGCCTGGTCGGCCTGGCTCGGAGTCGCCCCTCCGGGCGGCAGCGGATGGGCGGTCGCGGACGCGGTGATCGCGGCCAGGTCGTCCGGCGTGAAGCCGAGGCCGCCGGCGGTGAGCTCGGTCTTGTACTGCGTCACCCACGCCCCGGCCTGCGCCATGATCGCCTGCATCGCACGGCCCATGGCCATCGGGTCCTGAGCCATGGCCGTGACGGTAGCGGCCGGGAGGGAAGTGGAGTCACCGGGGGCGCGCTTGTTTGGAGGGCGGGGCAACCTGCCGGAGAATGGCAGCGTCGAACTTCGACTGCTCCCTCCATGGAAGGACCCCCGCCGTGAGCGAGGACGAAGGCCACCCGATCATCTCGGGGTTGGCTGCGCTGATCGGTGTCGGAGTGGTGGTCGGACTGCTGGTGAGCGGAGCCGCGCTCGCGGCCACCTCGATGCTCGGGCTGGGCGGCGACGGCGGCGACGGTACGGCGTCCAGCCAGCAGTCGATGTACCTCCCCAAGCCTTCCGACACCGAGTCCGCGTCCGGCCCGCAGATCACCCTGCAGCCCGGCCAGGAGACACCCAGCGGCACCGCCACGACGGAGGCCCCGCCGGAGTTCCCGATCTCGCTCTCCGCAGCCGCGACCGAGGTCGGCCCGATGGAGGAGATCTACCTGACCGGCGTCTACCCGGGTGGCGAGGGCGCCGTGGTCCAGGTGCAGCGGTTCGAGAACGGCAAGTGGGACGACTTCGCCACCGTTGATGCCGTGGTGAGCGGCGAGACGTTCTCCACCTACGTCCAGACCGCCCACGTCGGCGTCAACAAGTTCCGGGTGCGGGACACCGACACCCAGGCCGTCTCCAACGACGTACGCGTGAAGGTCCGCTGAGTCGACCCCCGAGCCCGCCTCAGCTCGGGATGTAGTCGAACGTGTCCGGGTTCGGCCCCTGCCGGCCGGCCTCGCCGCGGTCCAGCGCGCTGATCGCGGCCACCTCGTCCGGGCTCAGCTCGAAGTCGAAGACCGCGAAGTTCTCCTCCATCCGCTCGCGGTGCGTCGTCTTCGGGAAGACGATGTCACCGCGCTCGAGGTGCCACCGCAGGGTCACCTGTGAGGGCGTCCTGCCGTGCGCGGCCGCGATCTTGCCGATCACCTCGTCGTCGAGCACCGCGCCCTGGGCGAGCGGCGACCAGGCCTCGACCAGCGTGCCGTGGCGGTGGCTCGCCTCGCGGGCGGCCTCGTTGGTGAAGTAGGGGTGCGTCTCGATCTGGTTGACGGCCGGTACGACGCCGGTCTCGGCCACGATCCGGTCCAGGTGCTCGGGCTGGAAGTTCGAGACCCCGATCGAACGGGTCCGGCCGGCCTCGACGAACTCCACCATGGTGCGCCAGGTCGAGACGTAGTCGCCGTCGTACAGCGTCGGCAGCGGCCAGTGGATGAGGAACAGGTCGAGCTGCTCCAGCCCCAGCCTGGCCAGGGTCTCGTCGAAGGCCCGCCGGGCGTCGTCGGGCCGGTGGAAGCCGTTGTTGAGCTTGCTGGTGATCCAGAGCTCCTCGCGCGGGACGTCGGCGGCCCGGAGCGCCTCGCCGACCTCCTGCTCGTTCTGGTACATCTGCGCGGTGTCGATGTGCCGGTAGCCGACCTGCAGCGCCTGCGTGACCACGTCGGCGGTCTGGGCGGGCGGTACCTGGAAGACACCGAGCCCCAGCTGCGGGATCTCGGTCCGGTTGTTCAGGGTCAGCGTCGGAACGGTCATCCCTGTGGGTAACCGGGCCGCGGCCAGAACATTCCGGTGCGCATCTCAGGCCAGCGAGGCGGACGCGTCGGCCAGGGCCCGGGCCGTGGCGTGCGCTGCCTCGCCGACCGGCCCGGGGAACAGCTCCCCGACCGAGGCCAGGAGACCGGCGAGTGCAGCGAGCAGGTCCGGAAGAGAGGCGGCAGCGGCGGCCTCGTCGATCCGCTGGAACCGTTCGGCGGGGACCTGGTCGCCGACGGTCTGCCGGATGGCCGCTGCCGTGTCGCGGACCTCGTCGGGCGGGCTGCCCTCCGTCACCCGCGTGACCAGCTCGGCGGCGGAGAAGGCGACCATGGCGGCGCCGGCATCGTCGAGCATCACCGCGGCGGCCTGGAGCTCCTCGGCTCCCGAGGCGGCCGCGGCCATGGCGTCGCGGAAGGGTGCGGACTCGGTCACGCGGACAGCATGGCGCACGACCGGCTGCGGCGGCTCCAGGTCGGCCGCCACACGGTCACCGCGCGCGCTCACGGCACGGGAGCCGTGCGAGGCTGACCCGGTGACGGTGCCGGCCTTGCACACCACGGAGTACGACTCCCGGCTGGCGGCGTACGCCGTGCTGGTCGACGACCACGACCGCATCCTGCTGGCGCTCTGGAACGAGGTCGCCGAGCCGCTGTGGACCCTTCCGGGTGGTGGGGTCGAGCTCGACGAGACGATCGAGGACGGCGCGGTCCGCGAGGTGCTCGAGGAGACGGGCTACGACGTCGAGCTCGGCCGGATCCTGGGCGTGGACACCATCGTCGTTGCGCCGGAGGAGCGCACGGCGGACCGGGAGCGCTGGTTCCGGGGGATCCGTGTCGTCTACGAGGCCACGGTCGTGGGAGGCCGGCTGCGCCACGAGGTGGACGGCACGACCGACGAGGCGCGGTGGATCCCGCTGGCCGACCTGCCCGACCTGCCCCGCGTGGACCTGGTCGACGTCGGGCTCAGGCTGTGGGCGTCAGCGCGATGACCCGGCGCTACCTGTCCGACGAGGAGGACAGCGACCGCTGGCACCGGTTCCCGTTCCGCGACGGCGACGTCGTGGTGAGCACCCGGTCGAAGAGCGGTACGACGTGGGTCCAGCAGATCTGCCTCCTGCTCCTCCACGGCACGCCGGAGCTGTCCGCGCCGCTGGCCGACCTGTCGCCGTGGGTGGACTGGCTGACCATCCCCGAGGACGACCTGTTCGCCCGGCTCGAGGCCCAGCCCGGTCGACGCGTCGTCAAGACCCACACGCCCCTCGACGGCGTGGTCCTCGACGTCCGGGCGACCTACGTGGTGGTCACGCGCGACCCCCTGGACATGGCCGTCTCGCTCTACCACCAGGGCGACAACCTCGACCGGGAGCGGATCGCCGAGCTGACCGGCCGGCCGTACACCGGCCCGGTCACGCGCCCGCCGCTGGACGAGTGGCTGCGCGGCTGGACGATGCGGGAGACCGACCCGACGGTGTCGATGGACTCGCTGCAGGGAGTCGTCCACCACGCGGCCGACGCATCGGACCGGCGCGACGACGACCAGGTGCTGGTGCTGCGCTACGAGGACCTGGTCGAGGACCTGGCCGGCTGGATGGCCTGGCTGGCGGGCAAGCTCCGCGTCGGGGTGGATCCGGCTCGGTGGCCGGCCCTCGTGGACGCCGCGAGCTTCGGCTCGATGCGCGCCGGCGCGGCCACTCGTACGCCGGACCGGCGCGGCGTGCTGAAGGACCCCGCGGCGTTCTTCCGGCGGGGCCGGCCGGGCGCGGGTCGTGAGGTGCTGGCGCCGGCAGACGTCGCGGCCTACGAGGAGCGGGTGCGGCGGCTGGTCGCCGAGGAGGCTCCGGCGGAACCGGACGAGGTCCTGCGGCTGCTGGGAGTGCCGGCGGCTTGACCCGCCGCGGGTCCCTCCTCTTCGGCGTGCTGGCCGGCATGCTGTTCATGTCGGCCTGTGACCACTCCTCGGAGCCGGCATCCTCGCCGGGCCCGACCCCGACGCAGAGGCGGGCACGGCCCCGTCGGCGATCGCCCCGACGGCCCAGCAGGCCCGGAGAGCCGGAAAAATTCGGGCCCGGGTTCGGGAACATGTCGGCGGCCGAGTAGCGTTGAGACCAGTGAGCAAAGTTGAGTCGACTGGACTCAACTCACCCCGAAGGCAAGCAGAGAGGCAACAACCATGGCACGAGCGGTCGGCATCGACCTCGGCACGACGAACAGCGTCGTCGCCGTACTCGAGGGTGGCGAACCCACCGTCATCGCCAACGCCGAAGGCGCCCGGACTACTCCGTCGGTCGTCGCCTTCGCCAAGAACGGCGAGGTGCTCGTCGGCGAGGTGGCCAAGCGCCAGGCCGTGACCAACGTGGACCGGACGATCCGTTCGGTGAAGCGGCACATGGGCACGGACTGGAAGGTCAGCATCGACGACAAGACCTTCACCCCCCAGCAGATCAGCGCCTTCATCCTCCAGAAGCTCAAGCGCGACGCCGAGGCCTACCTCGGCGAGACCGTCACCGACGCGGTGATCACCGTGCCGGCGTACTTCTCCGACTCGCAGCGCCAGGCCACCAAGGAGGCCGGCGAGATCGCGGGCCTGAACGTGCAGCGGATCGTCAACGAGCCGACCGCCGCGGCGCTGGCCTACGGCCTCGACAAGGGCGACGGCGACCAGACCATCCTGGTCTTCGACCTCGGTGGCGGCACCTTCGACGTCTCGCTGCTCGAGGTGGGCAAGGACGACGACGGGTTCTCCACGATCGAGGTCAAGGCGACCTCGGGTGACAACCACCTCGGTGGCGACGACTGGGACTCGCGGATCGTCGACTGGATGGTCAAGAAGTTCAAGGACAACAACGGCGTCGACCTGTCCCAGGACAAGATCGCCAAGCAGCGGCTCCAGGAGTCCGCGGAGAAGGCGAAGATCGAGCTGTCCGCGTCCAGCGAGACCACGGTGCACCTGCCCTACATCACCCACGGTGAGTCCGGCCCGCTGCACTTCGAGGAGAAGCTGACCCGGTCGGAGTTCCAGAAGCTGACCTCCGACCTGCTCGACCGCACCCGCGAGCCGTTCAAGGCCGTGCTCAAGGACGGCGGCGTCGCGATCGCCGACATCGACCACGTGGTCCTGGTCGGCGGCTCGACCCGGATGCCCGCGGTGACCGACCTGGTCAAGGAGCTGCTCAACGGCAAGGAGCCCAACAAGGGCGTCAACCCCGACGAGGTCGTCGCGGTCGGTGCCTCGCTCCAGGCCGGTGTCCTCAAGGGCGAGGTCAAGGACGTCCTCCTGCTCGACGTGACCCCGCTGTCGCTGGGCATCGAGACCAAGGGCGGCGTGATGACCACGCTGATCGAGCGCAACACCACCATCCCCGCGAAGCGGTCGGAGATCTTCACCACCGCTGACGACAACCAGCCGTCGGTGGAGATCAAGGTGGCGCAGGGTGAGCGGCCGATGTGGTCGCAGAACCAGCCGCTCGGCAACTTCGAGCTGACCGGTCTCCCGCCGGCTCCGCGCGGCGTACCGAAGATCGAGGTGACCTTCGACATCGACGCCAACGGCATCGTCCAGGTCCACGCCAAGGACCAGGCGTCCGGCAAGGAGCAGTCGATGACGATCACCGGCGGCTCGGCGCTCGGCAAGGACGACATCGACCGCATGGTGAAGGAGGCGGAGCAGTACGCCGCCGAGGACGCAGCGCGGCGCGAGAGCGTCGAGGCCCGCAACCAGGCCGACCAGCTCGTCTACACGACCGAGAAGTTCCTGGCCGAGAACGCCGAGAAGGTGCCCGAGGACGTCAAGACCGAGGTCCAGGCGGACGTCGACGCGCTCAAGGCGACGCTGGAGAACGCCGAGGCGAGCTCGGAGGAGATCAGCGCCGGCGTGACCAGGCTCGGCGAGTCCAGCCAGAAGATGGGTGCGGCGATGTACGCCGCGGCCGAGGCGGACTCCGCGGCGGCCGGCGGCACCACCGGTGCGACCGGTGAGGCCGACGACGACGTGGTCGACGCCGAGATCGTGGACGAGCCCGGCACCGAGGGCGACGACGACCAGGCGGCCTCGTGACCGAGGCGTCCCGCCACGATCCGTTCGCCGAGGGGGAGGAGCCCGTCACCCGCACGGGCTCCTCCCCCGAGGCGGCCGCGGTGAATCGATCAGGCACTGCGGCCAACGAGACCGAGGTCGAGGAGACAGAAGTGACCGACAACCGCGGTTCGGGCTCATTCCCGAGCTCCGCCGCTGAGATGGCCAACGAGACCGAGGTCGAGGAGACGACGCCACCGGTCGCGGACCTGGGCTCACTCGAGCTCCAGCTGGCCGAGCGGACCGCTGACCTGCAGCGGCTCCAGGCCGAGTACGTCAACTACAAGCGCCGGGTCGACCGCGACCGGGAGCTCGTGAAGCAGAACGCGACGTACGCCGTGCTCGCCCCGATCACCGAGGTCATCGACACCATCGACCGGGCCCGCGAGCACGGCGAGCTGGAGGGCGGCTTCAAGGCCGTCGCCGACCAGCTGGAGCGGATCCTGGCCGGTGTCGGCCTGGTGAAGTTCGGCGCCGTCGGGGACGCGTTCGACCCGACCATCCACGAGGCGCTCAGCCACATCGGCGAGGACCCCGAGGTCGCGGTGACGACGTGCAAGGTGATCGCCAAGGCCGGCTACCGGATCGGGGACCGCGTCGTACGCGCCGCCCAGGTCCTGGTCGTCGACCCGGCGACCCGCAGCGAGGCGCCGGCCGGCCCCGCACCGGTCGAGCCCGACGAGGACAGCGCGGCCGACGACGTACCGCACGACGACGACACGAACGAGTAGCGACGAGTAGCAGAGGGGAGGTGAGCGGATGGCCACCACCGAGGGTTTCCGGGCCGACTGGGCCCAGAAGGACTTCTACGCCGAGCTCGGCGTGAAGAAGGACGCGACCAGCGCCGAGATCAAGAAGGCCTACCGCAAGCTGGCGCGCGCCAACCACCCCGACTCCAACCCCGACGACTCCGCCAAGCACGAGAAGTTCAAGGCGGTGGCCGAGGCCTACGACGTCGTCGGCGACGCGGAGAAGCGCAAGAAGTACGACGAGATGCGCGAGCTCTACGGCTCGGGCGGGTTCCGCGGCGGCTTCGGTCAAGGAGGCGGCGGCTTCAACCTCGACGACCTGCTGCGTGACCGGGGCGGCGCGGGCGGTCCCGGCGCCGGCGGCATCGGCGACATGTTCGGCGACCTGTTCGGCGGCTTCGGCCGCGGCCGCACCCAGACCGCGCGCCCGCAGAAGGGGTCGGACGCCGAGACCACCGCGACCATCGGCTTCAACGACGCCGTCGACGGCGTCACGATCTCGCTGCGGCTCACCTCCGACGCGCCGTGCCCGGACTGCAACGGCACCGGCGGCAAGCCGGGCACCAGGCCGCACATCTGCCCCGAGTGCGAGGGCGCCGGCTTCGTCGTCAACACCGTCGGCGGTGCGTTCTCGCTCAACGAGACCTGCCCCAAGTGCGGCGGCAGGCAGCTGATCTACGACGAGCCGTGCCCGACCTGCCACGGCAGCGGCCACGGGCTGTCCGCACGCAGCATCCAGGCCCGCATCCCGGCGGGTGTGAAGGACGGCCAGCGGATCCGGCTCAAGGGCAAGGGCGCGGCCGGGGTCAACGGGGGACCGGCCGGCGACCTCTACGTCACGGTCAAGGTGACGTCCCACCGGTTGTTCGGCCGCCGGGGCGACAACCTCACCCTCGACGTACCGATCTCCTTCGACGAGGCCGCGCTCGGCGCCGACATCAAGATCCCGACGCTCGGCGGCGCGCCGGTCACCGTCAAGGTCCCCGCCGGCACCCCGAGCGGCCGGACCTTCCGGGTCCGCGGCAAGGGTTCCCGGAAGAAGGACGGCACGCTCGGCGACCTGCTGGCCACCGTGCAGGTCCAGGTGCCCGGCACGCTCAACCCGGCTGCGCGCGAGGCGGTCGACGCCTACCGGGCCGCGGGCAACGAGCCGTCCCTGCGGGCCAACCTCTTCAGCGAGGCCGGTGGCGGATGACCTCCTCGGAGCGGTTCTTCGGAGCACCCGGCCCGGACGCTGCCGTCTTCGTGATCTCGGTGGCCGCGGAGCTGACCGGGCTGCACCCGCAGACGCTGCGCACCTACGAGCGGATGGGGCTGATCACCCCCGGCCGGACCGGGGGTGGCGGCCGTCGCTACTCCCCGCGCGACATCGACCTGCTCCGCGAGATCTCCGACCTCACCTCGACCGGCATCGGCATCGAGGGCGTACGCCGGATCCTCGAGCTCGAGAACCGGCTGGCCGCGCTGTCCGCGCGCCACGAGGAGCTGATCGCCGAGCTCGAGGCCACTCGTGAGGCGCTGCGCCAGGCGGTGGCCGGCCAGCCGCGCCAGCCGGGCAAGCTCCCCGCCGTACGCCCGCCGGACCGGCCGGGCCAGGTCGTGGTCTGGCGCCGCAACCGTTGATTCCGGACTTCTGCCGGTCGAGTCGTCAGTTCGACCGGCACAAGTCCCGACTCGACCGGCAGAAGTCCCGAATCAACGGGAAGAAAGGACACCTAGATGAGCCAGTTCGGGGCCGAGAAGTTCACCACCCGCAGCCGCGGGGCGATCGAGGCCGCCCAGCTCGCCGCGACCACGGCGGGCAACACGACGACCGAGCCCGTGCACCTGCTCGTGGCCCTGCTGCGCGACGCCGAGGGCACCGCGGGCACCCTGGTGACCAAGGCGGGCGTCGACCCGCGCACGCTCCTCGCCCAGGCCGAGGCCGTGATGACCGCGCTGCCGCGGGCGAGCGGCAGCACCGTGCAGCAACCGGGCGCGTCAGCGGCGCTGACCCGGGTGCTCGCCGCCGCGCTCGACCTCGCGCAGTCGATGAAGGACGACTACGTCGCCTCCGAGCACCTGCTGATCGCGCTGGCCGGCGTCGAGAGCCCGGCCCAGAAGCTGCTGGCCGACGCCGGCCTGACCGAGTCCGGCCTCCGGGAGGGGCTGACCGCGGTCCGCGGCAGCCGCCGGGTGACCAGCCAGGACGCCGAGTCGACCTACGAGGCGCTCGAGAAGTACAGCGTCGACCTGACCAGGTCGGCCGAGGAGGGCAAGCTCGACCCGGTCATCGGCCGCGACGCCGAGATCCGCCGGGTGATCCAGGTGCTCTCCCGTCGTACCAAGAACAACCCGGTGCTCATCGGGGACCCCGGCGTCGGCAAGACCGCCGTCGTCGAGGGGCTGGCCCAGCGGGTGGTCGCCGGCGACGTGCCCGACTCGCTCCGGGGGCGGCGCGTGCTGAGCCTCGACCTGGCCGCGATGGTGGCCGGCGCGAAGTACCGCGGCGAGTTCGAGGAGCGGCTCAAGGCCGTGCTCGAGGAGATCAAGGACTCGGGCGGCCAGGTCATCACCTTCATCGACGAGCTGCACACCGTCGTCGGCGCGGGCGCCGGAGGCGACTCCGCGATGGACGCCGGCAACATGCTCAAGCCGATGCTGGCCCGCGGTGAGCTGCACATGATCGGCGCGACGACGCTCGACGAGTACCGCGAGCGGATCGAGAAGGATCCCGCGCTGGAGCGCCGGTTCCAGCAGGTCTTCGTGGGTGAGCCCTCGGTCGAGGACACCATCCAGATCCTGCGCGGCATCCAGGAGAAGTACGAAGCGCACCACGGCGTCCGGATCACCGACGCCGCGCTCGTCGCGGCCGCGACCCTGTCCGACCGCTACATCACCGGCCGTCAGCTGCCGGACAAGGCGATCGACCTCATCGACGAGGCGGCCTCCCGGCTGCGGATGGAGATCGAGTCCTCCCCCGAGGAGATCGACCAGCTCCGCCGCCAGGTGGACCGGCTGAAGATGGAGGAGTTCGCGCTCGACAAGGAGAGCGACGACGCCTCGGTCGAGCGGCTGGCCGTCCTGCGCAAGGACCTCGCCGACAAGGAGGAGGAGCTGCGCGGGCTCGAGGCGCGGTGGGAGCGCGAGAAGACCTCGCTCGAGGGCGAGGGCGAGCTGCGCCGCCAGCTCGACCAGCTGCGCATGGAGGCGGACAAGCTGACCCGTGAGGGCAACCTCGAGGCGGCCAGCGAGATCCTCTACGGCCGGATCCCGGCGCTGGAGGAGCAGATCTCGCGGGTCGAGGAGACCGAGGCGTCCGACATCGAGCCCCTCGTGGGCGAGGAGGTCGGTGCCGAGCAGGTCGCCGACGTCGTCGAGGCCTGGACCGGCATCCCGACCGGCCGGCTCCTCGAGGGCGAGACCGCCAAGCTGCTCCGGATGGAGGGCGTCATCGGCGAGCGGCTGATCGGCCAGCAGGACGCCGTGCGCGCGGTCAGCGACGCCGTACGCCGGTCGCGGGCCGGCATCAGTGACCCCAACCGGCCGACCGGCTCGTTCCTCTTCCTCGGCCCCACCGGCACCGGCAAGACCGAGCTGGCCAAGGCGCTGGCCGACTTCCTCTTCGACGACGAGAGGGCGATCGTCCGCATCGACATGAGCGAGTACTCCGAGAAGCACTCGGTGGCCCGCCTGGTCGGTGCGCCGCCCGGCTACGTCGGGTACGACGAGGGCGGTCAGCTCACCGAGGCGGTGCGCCGGCGCCCCTACAGCGTCGTGCTGCTCGACGAGGTGGAGAAGGCTCATCCCGAGGTCTTCGACATCCTGCTGCAGGTGCTCGACGACGGCCGGCTGACGGACGGGCAGGGCCGCACCGTCGACTTCCGCAACACCCTGCTCATCCTGACCAGCAACCTCGGCTCGACCTACCTCGTCGACCCGACCCTGGACCCGGAGAAGAAGCGTGAGGCGGTGCTCGCCGCCGTGCGGTCGTCGTTCAAGCCGGAGTTCCTGAACCGGCTCGACGAGATCGTCATCTTCGACGCACTCAGCCAGGAGGAGCTGACCCGGATCGTCGACCTGCAGCTCGGGCTGCTCGAGAAGCGGCTCGCGGCCCGGCGGGTCACCATCGAGGTCAGCGACTCCGCCAAGCAGTGGCTGGCCGAGACCGGTTACGACCCGGCGTACGGCGCTCGGCCCCTGCGCCGGCTGATCCAGTCCGCGATCGGCGACCCGCTCTCGAAGATGCTGATCGGCGGGGAGGTCTCCGACGGCGGCTCGGTCGTGGTCGACCGGGGCGACGAAGGGCTGGTCCTGCAGGCCCGGTGACCCGGCTGGCGACCCGGCGGGGACCTCGCGCCCGGTCAACCCGCAAACTGGAGCCATGACCGAGTCCAAGCCGGCGCGACCGGCCCAGGTCACGCTGGCCGGGTGGCTGGTGGTCGCCGGCTCGGTGCTCGTGGTGCTCAGCGCCCTCGACCAGGGCGCCGGGCTCCACTCGCTCGACACCAGGGAGTCGGTGGAGGGGTTCCTCGCCGGCCCGCCCGGCGACCAGCTCGGGCTGAGCCTGCAGGGCGCCCTCATGGTGCTCCGCGTGCTGCTCACCGTCGCCGCTGTGACCGCCGCGGTGTCGGCGATCCTCGGCTGGTACGTCCTCCAGCGCTCCAAGCCCGCCCGGCTGGCGCTGACGGTGCTGGCGGTGCCGCTGTTCCTCACCGGCTTCTTCTTCCAGAGCGGAGGGGTGTTCCCGGCGTTGGTCGCCGCCGCCGTGGTCATGCTGTGGTTCCAGCCCGGGCGGGACTGGTTCGACGGCATCACCCGCGCGTCCGTACCGGTGCTGCCGCCGCTGCCGTCGTCGTCCCCCGACGACCGCGAGCGGCTGCGCTCCCTGCCCCCGCCGACCCAGCCGCCGCTGCATCCCGCGTCGTACGCCGACCACCCGGCGGTCGCCCTTCAAGGGCGGCCGGCCTCGGTGACGTGGGCCTGCGTCGTGACCTGGATCGCTACGGTGCCGGTCTTCGCGGTGTTCGCGCTGACCCTGGTGGAGTTCCTGTCGACGCCGGGTCGCTACGTGGACGAGTTCCGTCGCCAGAACCCCCAGCTCTCGATCAGCGACGCCGACCTCAAGACGCTGATCCTGGTGCTCTGCATCGTGTTCCTGACCTGGTCCGTGCTGGCCGCCGGGCTCGCGATCCTGGTGTGGCGGCGGGTCGCGTGGGCGGCCGTCGCGCTGGGCGTCTCCGCCGCACTGGCCTGCCTGACGCTGGTCCCGATCGTCGCTGGCGTGGCCACCTGCGTCTTGCTGCTCCGACCCGACTCCCGCGCGTGGCTGCGCGGGTGACCCGGCGCTGGTGACCTGCCCTCAGGCCTGCAGGTCCGCGGCGCTGAGCCGGGCCGCACCGTCGGCGATCACCTCACGGGTCTTGCAGAACGCGAACCGCACCAGGTCGCGGCCACCGGCCGGGTCGGTCTGGTCGTCGTAGAAGACCTGCTCGGGGATCGCGACCACGCCGGCCCGCTCGGGCAGGGCGAGGCAGAAGGCCATGCCGTCGGGCCAGCCGAGCTCGTGCACCGATGCGGTCGCGAAGTAGGTGCCCTGCGGGACGTACGCCGTCAGGCCGGCCGCGCGGAGGCCGTCGACCAGCAGGTCGCGGCGCTCCTGGAGGTCCTGGGCGAGCGCCCGCGGGAAGTCCGGCGCCTCGTCCAGCGCCAGCGCCACCGCCGGCTGGAGCGGCGCACCGGAGGTGAAGGTCATCCACTGCTTCGCGGCCAGCACCGCTCCGACGAGCTCGGGTGGACCGGTGGCCCAGCCGACCTTCCAGCCGGTGAACGAGTAGGACTTGCCGGCGCTGGACAGCGAGAGCGTGCGCTCGTACATCCCCGGCAGCGTGGCCATCGGCACGTGCTCGACCCGGTCTTCCCGCGGGGTGGGGCCATAGGTCAGGTGCTCGTAGACCTCGTCGGTGATCACCACCAGGTCGTGCTCCACGGCCAGCTCCGCGACCGCCTGCAGCTCCGCCAGCGAGAGCACCGTCCCGGTCGGGTTGTGCGGGCTGTTGAGCAGCACGAACCGGGTCCGCGGCGTCACCGCCGCCCGCAGCTCGTCGACGTCGAGGCGGAAGTCGGGCGCGCGCAGGGTCACCGGTCGGCGGACGCCGCCGGCCATCTGGATCATCGCGACGTACGAGTCGTAGTAGGGCTCGAGCACCACGACCTCGTCGCCGGGGTTCACGAGCCCGAGCAGCGCAGCTGCCACACCCTCGGTGCAGCCGGTCGTGACCACGACCTCGCGGTCCGGGTCGAGCTCGAGGCCGTAGTGCCGCTGCTGGTGTCGGGCGATCGCCTGCCGCAGCACCGGAACGCCGGGACCGGGGGCGTACTGGTTGGCGCCGTGCTCGAGGGCCCGCACGGCCTCGGCGATCACCTCGGGTGGCCCGTCCTGGTCCGGGAAGCCCTGGCCGAGGTTGACCGAACCGGTCCGCATCGCCAGCGCCGACATCTCGGTGAAGATCGTCGGGGCGATGCCCTGGAGCCTGGTCGCCAGTCCCGCCATGCCTCCCAACCTACGGTGACCCGCCGGTACTGGACGGGCGGGTCACCGTCCGGCCAGACGCTGACCCGCCGGTACTGAACGGGCGGGTCAGCGCTTAGATGGGGCCGTGACCGCCGACGACGAGCTGGCCGCCGACATCGATGCCGCCTGCCGGCTGTCCGGGACCTTCACGCTGCGGTCGGGCCAGGTGTCGCACGAGTACTTCGACAAGTACCTCTTCGAGACCGACCCGGCCCTGCTGGCCCGGGTGGCGGAGGCGATGGTGGAGCTCGTTCCCGAGGACACCGAGCTGCTGGGTGGGCTCGAGATGGGCGGGATCCCGATCGCCACCGTGCTGAGCAGCCAGACCTCGCTGCCGGCGCTGTTCGTCCGCAAGCAGGCCAAGGAGTACGGCACCTGCAAGCTGGCCGAGGGGCCGGACGTCGCGGGCCGGCGGGTCACGCTCGTCGAGGACGTCATCACCACGGGGGGTGCGGTGCGGGACGCGACCAACGCGCTGCGCGCGGCCGGTGCCACCGTCGAGGTGGTGGTCTGCGCGATCGACCGCAGCCCCGAGGGCGAGAACCCCCTCGCTGACGTCGGCCTCGAGGTCCGCCCGGTGCTCACCAAGGCCGAGCTCGACGCCGCGCGGGAGTCAGCCGGCGGCTGAGCCTTCCGGGGCGGGCTCGTCCGCGGTCGCGTCACCGTCCGTGCCCGTGCCCGTGCCCGTGCCAGTGCCAGTGCCAGTGCCAGTGTCGGCGTCGCTGTCGTCCCTGTCCTCGCCCTCGTCGTCGTTGTGACGACGGTGACGGAACCACTCGATGCCGATCGGTATCGCCGTCAGCAGCAGGATCGCCAGGACGGCGTAGTCGATGTTGTCGCGAAGCCACGGCACCCGGCGTCCCAGGGTGTAGCCGAGCAGCGTGATGCTGCACACCCACAGCAGGGCGCCGACGAAGCTCCAGACGAGGAAGCGGCGCCGGTCCATCCTGGTGACGCCCGCCACGACCGTGATGTAGGTGCGCACGAAGGGCACGAACCGGCCGATGACCAGCGCCTTGTTGCCGTGCTTGTCGAAGAAGGCCTGGGTGTTCTCGAAGTACTCCTTCTTCAGGATCCGACCGTCGCGGTGGTAGAGCGGTGGCCCGATCGCCCGGCCGATCTCGTAGCCCACCAGGTTGCCCAGGAAGGCTGCCCCCGTGAGGAGCGCCAGGGTGATGACGAGCTCGAGCAGCCTCGGCCCGGGGAAGTTGTCGATGCCGTGCGAGGGGGTCGCGATGAAGACGCCCAGCGAGAGCAGGAGCGTGTCGCCCGGCAGGAACGGGAACAACAACCCGCACTCGACGAAGATCATGATGAGGCTGACCCACAGGAAGGCGGCCCCGAACCGGTCCAGGAGGTACGTCGGGTCCGTCCAGTTGATGCCGAGGATGAGCGCATGCAGGTGGTCGGCCGCCAGCATGGTCACGCGCAAACGGTACCTGCCGAACCTGTACGCAATCTGACCATCCGCTGTCTATCCGGTCCTGCGCTCTACGCTGGCGCGGTGCCGCTGCCGCTCGCCGAGGGGTTCGAGGCCTCCGCACGCCTGGCCGGCCGGCTCGCGACCGCGCCGGAGGTTGCTGCACGCTGGGCCGACGGGAGCGCCTGCGAGGGGATGACCGTCGGTGGCCTGGCCCACCACCTCGCCGCCCAGGTCGACATCGCCGTGGGGCTCCTCGGTGGAGCGCCGGCGGAGCAGCCCCCGATCCCGCTCCTCGAGCACTACCGCCGGGCGGCCTGGGTGCACACCGACCTGGACCAGGACGCCAACACCACCGTCCGCGACAGCGCCAACGCGGAGGCGGGTGCGGGCTTCGAAGTGCTCAGGGCCCGGGTGGCCGACGGGCTGGCCGGCCTGCCCGCGACCCTGGCGGCAGCCGAGGGCCGGGAGCCCGACTCGTGGCTGATCCCCTGGCAGGGCTGGGCGTTGACCGCCCACGACCTGATGGTCACCCGGCTGATGGAGATGATGGTCCACTCCGACGACCTGGCCGCCAGCATCGGCGTCGAGACCCCGCAGTTCCCGGACGACGTCGTAGCGGTCGTGCTCAGCCTGCTCTCGGGCGTCGCGGTGGAGCGGCACGGCCAGACCGCCGTGGTCCGGGCGTTGTCCCGGCCTCAGCGGGCGCCGGCCCACGTGTCCGCCTTCGGCGGATGACGCCGGACGACGAGCGGGCGCCGTACGACCCCATGCCGCACGGCCCGGCCGAGGTGGGGGTGGGGCCGTGGCAGGGGCCGCGGCCGACGGGGGAGCAGTACGACGAGCGGCTGCTGGCCGAGGGCGACCGGCGCAACGTGGTGGACCGCTACCGCTACTGGACGATGGAGGCGATCGTCGCCGACCTCGACGTCCGCCGCCACGACTTCCACGTGGCGATCGAGAACTGGCAGCACGACTTCAACATCGGCACGATCGTGCGATCGGCCAACGCCTTCCTGGCCCGCGAGGTGCACATCGTCGGCAACCGCCGCTGGAACCGCCGCGGCGCGATGGTCACCGACCGCTACCAGCACGTCGTCCACCACGAGGACGTGCCGGCGCTGGCGGCGTACCTCCGCGACCAGCCGTCCGGCCCGGTGCCGCTGTGGGGCATCGACAACCTGCCCGGATCGCTCCATCTCGAGACCACCGAGGTGCCGCGCCGGGTCTGCTTCCTGTTCGGCCAGGAGGGACCCGGGCTCTCCGACGCTGCCCGCGCGGCCTGCGACGCGACGTTCTCGATCGCGCAGTTCGGCTCCACCAGGTCGATCAACGCCTCGGCCGCGGCCGCGATCGCGATGCACGCCTGGGTGCGCTCCCACGCGGACCTGTCCGAGGACGGGACCGCCTGGCGGGGCTGAGACCGACCCGCGCAATAGGCTGACGGCATGCCGATCGCGACCCACGAGAAGTACGCCGAGATGCTCGACGCGGCCCAGAAGGGCAACTACGCCTTCCCGGCCATCAACGTCTCGTCGTCCCAGACCCTCAACGCCGCGCTCCAGGGGTTCGCGGACGCCGGCTCGGACGGGATCGTCCAGGTCTCGACCGGCGGCGCGGACTACCTGTCCGGCCCCAACGTGAAGAACATGGTGACCGGCTCGGTCGCGTTCGCGGCCTACGCGCGGGAGGTGGCCAAGAGCTACCCCGTCAACATCGCGCTGCACACCGACCACTGCCCCAAGGACAAGCTCGACGGCTTCGTCCGGCCGCTGCTGCAGATCTCGGTGGAGCGGGTGGCCCGCGGCGAGGAGCCGCTGTTCCAGTCCCACATGTGGGACGGGTCCGCGGTCCCCCTCGCCGAGAACCTCGAGATCGCCAAGGAGCTGCTGGCCACGTGCCGGAAGGCCAACGTGGTCCTCGAGATCGAGGTCGGCGTGGTCGGCGGCGAGGAGGACGGCGTCGAGGGCAAGATCGACGACAAGCTGTACACGACCCCGGAAGACGCGCTGGAGACCGTGGCCGCACTCGGCACCGGCGAGAACGGCCGCTACCTCACCGCGCTGACCTTCGGCAACGTGCACGGCGTCTACAAGCCCGGCAACGTCAAGCTGCGCCCCGAGATCCTCAAGAACGCCCAGGAGGCGGTGATCAAGAAGCTCGGGCTGCCCGAGGGTTCGCGCCCCATGGACCTGGTGTTCCACGGCGGCTCCGGCTCGACGGCGGAGGAGATCAAGGCCGCGGTCGACTACGGCGTCGTCAAGATGAACGTGGACACCGACACGCAGTACGCCTTCACCCGGCCGGTCGCCGGCCACATGTTCAGCAACTACGACGGCGTGCTGAAGGTCGACGGCGAGGTGGGCGACAAGAAGGCCTACGACCCGCGGGCCTGGGGCAAGGCGGCCGAGGCGGGGATGGCCGCGCGGGTCGTCGAGGCCTGCCAGCACCTGCGCTCGGCCGGTCACTCGCTGGGGTGAGCCCGGTTTCACACACATACCCCCGGGGGTGTCATCATTGGGGGGTGACCGCCGCTCGCCGAACTTCTTCCGACGAGTTCTGCCGTTCTCCTGCGGAGCCCCTGCATGCGGTGTAAGGATCCTTCTGTGGCGACCCCATGCCGCCACACCTTCTCGGGGGCCGTGGTCGTTGGCTTGTTCGCAGCGTCGGCGTGGCTCGGAGGGGTGCCTGCGGCAGATGCAGTCAGTACGGCGACGAGCGCAGAGCCCGTCGCCCCTGACGCCTGCCCTCCCAGCTGGCCCGCCCTGCACGCCGGACCTCCGACCGGAGCCTTCGACGGCAACGTCTCCGTCCTGGTCGGCGGCAACCTGCTCGTGAGCGGCTCCGCGGCCGGCGCCGAGGGGACGGTCGTGGCGCTCGGTGACGCCACCTTCGCGCGCGACGTGCCCGGTCCCTACGAGGTCGGGCTGACCGCGCTCGGCTCGCAGGTGACGCCGTACGCCGGCAGCGACATGCTCGTCGTCGGCGGCTCCCTGTCCGGCGGGCCCGGGACCCACGTCGACGTGGGCCAGGCGATCGGCGGCGACGTCGTGGTGGGCGGCTCCGTCGCGGCCGGCGCCGACATCGACACCCACGGCGGCCGGGTGGACGCGGGGATCGCCGACGCCACGGTGCCCTACCGCGACCTGGCGGGGCAGCTGGCCGGCAAGTCCGCGAGCTACGCCGGCCTGGCCTCCACCGGCAGCGTCGACGTCAGCCCCGACCAGGTCCTGATGACCGGCGACGGCGTCTCGAACACCCAGGTCTTCAACGTCGACGCCAGCGCTCTCGCGGCCGGCTCGGAGGCCGGCCGCGGCAACGCACCCGACGCCAAGTGGTCCGGCGACGCGCACGGTGCACAGGGCGGGCACGCCAACCGGAGCGACGAGGGGCTGCCCGGCCGGTCACTGCAGCTCGTCGGCGTACCCGACGGCGCCACGGTCGTCGTGAACATCACCGGCGACGCCGTCGACCTCGACATCGACTCGGTGCTCTCCGCCACGGGTGCACCGATCGACCCGCTCAGCGACCCCGCCTTCGGCGCACTGGCCACCCACCTGATCTGGAACGCGCCGACCGCGACCACGGTTGACGTCAGCGGCCTCGCCCAGCTGCCCGGGTCGCTGCTCGTCCCGACCCCGGCCGGCACCACCACGATCTCCAACCAGGGCACGAACGGCCGGATCCTGGTCGGCGGCAACCTGGTGCACACCGGAGCGGGCGAGATGCACGCCTACCCGTTCCTGGCCGACCCGCAGCTGGGCTGTGCCGCAGACCCGGTGCACCTGACCTCGCTGACGCTGGGCGTCGTCGTGGTCGACCAGGACAACGTGGTGGACCAGGACCGCGTCTTCGAGGGCCGCTACCAGTGCAACCTGGGCGGCGCCGACGTCACGCCGGCCGACAACACGTGGCGGATGCGCGCCGGCGGGAACCCGAAGGTGGTGTCGAACCAGATCCCCTCGGGCGCATCGTGCACCGTGACCGAGCGGCTGGACCTGCCGCCTGCGCCGTTCCGCTCGTGGGCCGACTTCACGGTCTCCCCCGACGTCGTGGTCGTGGCCAAGCGCGAGGCGCGCGGGTTCGTGATCACCAACAAGGTCAAGGGGCTTCCGCAGACTCCGACCGAGACGCCGACCCAGACGCAGAACCCGCCACAGACCGAGGAGAGCAGCCCGACGGAGTCCGTCGCGCCGCCGCCGCCCCCGCCGACCATCATCCCGTCTTCGTCGTCGCCGACGCCCTCGTCGATCCCCGAGCCGACCAACCGGCCCCCGCTGGCCTCGTCGCCCTCGGCGTCCCCGAGCCAGCCGTCGGTGTCGTCGCCGTCGCCCACGTCGACGTCCGACACCGCGGCGCCGCACGCCGACGCTCCCAACCACAGCGGCCCGGCCGGTCCGTTCACCACCACCGCGCCGTTCACGCTGCGAGGGGCTTTCGTCTGGGGACCGCTCCTGATGCTCAGCCTGTTGACGCTGCTGGTTCGGGTCCGGCGTCGGCCGACGCGGCTGCACTAGCGGTCACGGTCCCGCCGTACCCCTCGTGCCGCGGGCGCTCCAGGAACGAGACCGCGACCAGGCCGACGAGCACCATTGCGGCCGGGAGCAGGGTCGCTTCGGACATCGCACTGCTGAACGGCGCCAGCACCTGGGCGGGGAGCTGACCGGTGCCGCCGCCCTCCGACGCGGAGACGTGCAGGCCGTTGGCGCTCAGCCGGGCGTCCATGAACACCGCGATCGCCGCGGAGCCGAGCACGGCTCCGACCTGCCGGGTGGCGTTGTAGACGCCGGCTCCGGCGCCGGCGGACTCGGGTGGGAGGTTGCGGGTCGCGGTCGCAGTGTTGGGCGCCCAGATGGCGGCGCTGCCGATGCCGAGCAGGGTCATCGGGAGGAGCAGCTGCCAGATCTCCGAACCCGGGGTCATCTCGTGGGACAGCCAGAGCATCGAGAGGAACAGGGAGGTGAAGCCGAAGGTCAGGATGAGCCGCGGGTGGACGCGGTCGGTGAGGAGTCCGACCGGCCGCGCCAGCACGATCGTCATCAGCGCCATCGGCACCAGCGTGAGCGCGGCGTCCGTGGGGCTGAGGCCGCGCACGAGCTGCGCGTAGAGCATGTAGGGGATCAACAGTGCCGTCACCATGAATCCCATCACCGAGATGGAGACGTTGGCGAGCGAGAAGTTGCGGTCGCGGAAAAGACTGAGCGGCACCAGCGGTTCGGCCGGGTTGCGGCTCTGCCAGAAGACGAAGATCGCGAGGAGCGCCAGTCCGCCGACGATCATCGCCCAGATCCAGGCGTCCCAGGACTGCTGGTGACCCTCCTGGATCCCGAAGACCAGCAGGAACATGCCCACACCGCTGAGCGCGACCCCGAGCCAGTCGAAGCGGTGAGACCGGGTCTCGAGCCTCGGCACCAGCCTGTAGGCGAGGACCAGCCCGACCACGCCGACGGGCACGTTGACGAAGAAGATCCACTGCCAGCCCGCGCCGTCGACGAGCAGCCCGCCGACGATCGGCCCGACCAGCGAGGCCACGCCCGCGGTGGCTCCCCACAGAGCCATCGCCACGCCGCGGCGAGCCGCCGGGAAGATCCGGGTGATGATCGCCATCGTCTGCGGCGTCATCATCGAGGCGCCGAGCCCCTGCACGACCCGGGCGCCGATCAGCCACTCGATCGAGCCGGTGAACCCGCACCAGAGTGAGGCGAGGGTGAAGACGACCAGACCGGTCATGTAGAGGTTCTTGGGGCCGTAGCGGTCACCGAGCCGGCCGGTGATCAGCACCGGGACTGCATAGGCCAGGAGGTAGGCGCTGGTCACCCAGACGACCTCGTTCACGGTGGCATCGAGGTCGTTGATGATCGCCGGTGTTGCGACGCTGACGATGGTGGTGTCGACCAGGATCATGAAGAAGCCGAGGCAGAGCGCGAACAGCGCCGGCCACGGGTCCTTCTCCTCGACAGCGGGAACGGCGGGAGAAGCCTGGGTCATGAACCAAGCCAACACCCAGCCGGGGACAATGCATTCCGTGACCCACGACCCGCACCAGGACCTCATGGCCGGCCCTCCGCCCACCCACCTGCCGCCGGACCCGGCGCAGGCCGCGCTGGACACCGGCACCCCTCCTCACGAGGTGGTGCGCCAGCACCCCGAGTCGCCCGCTGCGTGGGCCGCCCTGGCCTCCGACGAGGTGTCACGGGACGGCGACTCCGTCAACGTCTACGCCTACTCGCGGGTCGGCTACCACCGCTCGCTGGACCTGCTGCGCCGCAACGGCTGGAAGGGCCACGGGCCGGTCCCGTGGGAGCACGAGCCCAACCGTGGCTTCCTCACCTGCCTCGGGCTGCTCGCGCTGGCCGCCAAGGCCATCGGGGAGTGGGGCGAGTACGAGCGGTGCCGGGACTTCCTGCGTGACTCGAGCCCGGCGGCGTACGACGTCTTGTTCGCCGGCGTCGAGTAGAAGGGCCCGCGGCTCAGGAGGGCGGCGGCGTGAGCAGCTCCCGCAACCGGTCGGGGCCGAGGGCCATGAACAGCGTCGGCAGCCTCGGACCCCGGTCCGCGTCGACCAGCAGGTTGTAGAGCAGCCTGAAGAACGCCTTCTGGTCCGCCTTGACCTGGTCGGTCGGCGGGTCGTCGAGGCCGAGGCCGCGGGCGAGCTTCGGCACGCCGTAGACCAGCGCGGTGGTCGAGTCGAGGTCGAGCTCGGCGGGGAGCCGGTCGAGGAGCTGGGCCAGCCAGAGCTGCTCGTCCTCGCTGAGAGAGCCGAGGCGCTGCAGGTCCGGCGACGAGCGGACCGTCGTGCGGTCCGACTCCGCCACGAAGTCGCGGGTCCAGGTCCAGGCCCGGGTCAGCCGCGGCTCGAGGTCGTCGACCGACCCGTGCTCGTAGCCGGAGGCCTCGACGATCCGGCTGACCTGCGCGGCGTCGCCGTTGGTGACGTCGGCCACCGAGGACAGCAGCCGGAACGGTACGACGACCGGGGGAGTGGGCAGCGGCCCGACCGAGGTCGCCGCGGCCCGCTCGAAGGCCAGCACCTGCGCATCCCGCCGGGTGGGGTCGGAGGCCTTGCGCCCCAGCGCGTCCCACTCGTCGTACAGGCGCACCACCTCGGGACCGAAGTCGATGTTGAAGGTCTGTCGCGGGTTCCGGCGCACGTACAGCCAGCGCAGGATCGGCGCCTCCAGCACCCGCAGCGCGTCCTCCGCGGTCGGGGCGCCGCCCGCCGACGAGGACATCTTCTGGACGCCGGCGAAGCCGACGAAGCCGTAGCCGAACCACGCCGGCCTCGGCATGCCGAAGATGTCCTCCACGAGCGAGTGCCCCACGGTGAACGACGACCCCGGCGTCGCGTGGTCCATCCCCGCCGGCTCGAAGTCGACGTGCTCGAAGGCCCAGCGCATGGGCCAGTCGACCTTCCAGACCAGCTTGCCCTCGAACTCCGTGGACAGGTTGGTCCGACCGGAGTAGCCGTTGAACTGGCAGGTGTAGGCGAGCTCGGTGGTGGCGTCGTCGTACGACGTGAGCGTGACCGTGTCGCGGCCGCAGTCGCGGCAGTAGGGCTTGTACGGGAACCGGGCGAGGTCGCCGGCGCCCACCGGCTCGTCGTCGTCGGAGGCGACCGACTCGGCGAGGGCGGCGGCCTCCTGCTCGTTCTCGGGCTCGGGCGCGCCGGCCTTGGTGCGGTGCCGGGCCAGCACCGCCTCGATCGCGTCGCGCTCGGAGACGGCCTTCAGCACGGCGTCCTTGTAGTGGCCGGCCTCGTAGCGTTCGGTCTGCGAGATCTCCTCCATGTCGACACCCATGGCGTGCAGGGCGTCACGGAGCGGCTGCTTGAAGTGCTCGGCCCAGGAGTCGTGGCAGCCCTCCGGGTCGGGCACCTTGCTGAGCGGACGGCCGATGTGCTCGCTCCACGCGTCGTCGACACCCGCCGGCACCTTCCGGAACCGGTCGAAGTCGTCCCAGACGTGCAGGTGGCGGGTCGGTACGCCCCGGCGGCGGAGCTCCTCGGCCACGAAGTGCACGGTCAGGAACTCGCGCAGGTTGCCCAGGTGGACGCGGCCCGACGGGCTCGCGCCCGAGGACACGGTCACGATCGTGGCGCCCTCGCCGGCATGCCGGATCGCGTCGTCGGCGGCGCGCGTCACCCAGTCATGGGGTTCGCGATCGCCCTTGGAAGCAGCCTTCGACACGGACGGCAACGCTACCGGGGGACCACCATCGAGTACGCCGCGGGCTCGACGTGCCAGGAACGGTGCCGTTCGGGTCCGTAGATCTCCCCGTCGGCGCTGCACCAGAACTCCTCGCCGGTGACCGTCACGGTGGTCCCGCGCGTGTAGATGACGTCGTCGCGCTCCGGGTGGCGTCCGGCGACCAGCGCGGCGCCGTACCCCACGCGGGCGAGCGGCCCGATCGACCGCGACACCATGACGTCGATCCTGCCGTCGCCGGGGTCTGCGTGGGGGGTCAGCTCGGTACCGCCACCGACGTGGGCGCCGTTGCCGACGGCGACCATCAGGATCGGCTGGTCCAGGTCGACCAGCACCTCGCCGTCCACCTCCACGAGGACCCGGATGAACGGTGGCTTCACCGCCGACTGCAGCGCGCCGATCGGGTAGCCGAGCTTGCCGAGGTTGACCTTGCCGACGCCCAGGGCGTGCAGCCGCTTCTTCCACCTCGCGCCGAGGCGGCCGGCCTGGGCGCCGGCGCCGGCGTGGACGTTGTTGACCACGATCTCGCCGACCTCGTCGACGATCAGGTCCATCGGCCGGGGCACGCCCTCGACCAGGACCTGGGCGGCCTCCTCGACGTCGAGCGGGATCTCGTTGGTCCGCGCGAAGTCGTTGCCGGTGCCCAGCGGCAGGATCCCGAGCACGGCGTGCTTGAGGTCGTTGCGCCGGTACAGCGTGGTGACCACCGCGTGCAGGCTGCCGTCGCCGCCCGCTACGACGATCCGGCGCGAGCCGGCCCGGTGCAGGGCGCTGTTGAGCTCGCCTGGGTTGGAGGTGGCCTGCACCTCGACCGAGGTGTGCGTGCGGAGCACCTTCAGGGCCAGCCCCAACGACTCCTCGTCGTCGGCTCCGGCGTCGCTGTTGATGATCACGAGGAGGGGGTCCATCGCCGGTGACCCTATCCTTACTCGTTGGCCCCGACCCCACCCAGAAGGAGCCACTCCGAATGCCAGCGATCGCCATCATCGGCGCCCAGTGGGGCGACGAGGGCAAGGGCAAGGCGACCGACGTGCTCGGCAGCCGTGTCGACTACGTCGTGAAGTTCAACGGCGGCAACAACGCCGGCCACACCGTGGTCATCGGCCAGGGGGAGGCACAGGAGAAGTACGCCCTCCACCTCCTCCCCAGCGGCATCCTCACCCCCGGGTGCACCCCGGTGATCGGCAACGGGGTCGTGGTCGACCTCTCGGTGCTGTTCGAGGAGATCGAGGGCCTCCAGAAGCGCGGGGTCGACACCTCGCTGCTCAAGGTGTCGGCCAACGCCCACGTGATCGCCGACTACAACCGCGCCCTCGACAAGGTGACCGAGCGGTTCCTGGGCTCCCGGCGCATCGGCACGACCGGCCGCGGGATCGGCCCGACGTACGCCGACAAGATGAACCGCGTCGGCATCCGCATCCAGGACCTGTTCGACGAGAAGATCCTGCGGGCCAAGGTCGAGGGCGTCCTCGAGCTGAAGAACCAGATCCTCACCAAGATCTACAACCGCCGCGCCGTGACGGTGGAGGCCACGGTCGAGGAGCTCGCGTCGTACGCCGACCGGCTGGCGCCGATGGTCTGCGACAGCGGGCTGATGCTCAACCAGGCGCTCGACCGCGGCGAGACCGTGCTGCTCGAGGCCGGCCAGGCCACGCTGCTCGACGTCGACCACGGCACCTACCCCTTCGTGACCTCGTCCTCGGCCACGGCCGGCGGCGCCTGCACCGGCTCGGGCATCCCGCCCAGCCGGCTCGACCGCGTGATCGCGATCGTGAAGGCGTACACCACGCGCGTCGGCGAGGGCCCGTTCCCGACCGAGCTCCACGACGACGCCGGGGAGCACCTCCGCAAGACCGGCGCGGAGTACGGCACGACCACGGGCCGGCCCCGCCGCTGCGGCTGGTACGACGCGGTGATCGCGCGGTACGCCGCCCGGGTCAACGGCGTCACCGACTTCGTGCTCACCAAGCTCGACGTGCTCACAGGTCTCGAGCAGGTCCCGGTCTGCGTCGCCTACGACGTCAACGGCACCCGCCACGACGAGATGCCGGTCAACCAGTCCGACTTCCACCACGCAGTGCCGGTCTACGAGTACCTCCCCGGCTGGTGGGAGGACATCTCCGAGGCGCGCACGGTCGAGGAGCTGCCGGCCAACGCCCGCGCGTACGTCGCCCGCGTCGAGGAGCTGTCCGGCGCCCGCATCTCCGCGATCGGGGTGGGCCCCGCTCGGGACGCGACGATCGTCGTGCACGACCTGCTGTAGCGCAGCCCTCACCCCTATGGGGGATCGCTTTGGGACATCACCAGGATCCGGCTTAGGGTCCGTCGGCATGCCCGGGTCGTCCGGGCGCATCTACGGGGAGGATCTTCTCTTGAAGTACAAGCTCGTCCCGGCCGCGATCATCGCGCTGGGCCTCATTGCGGCGGCCCCGGCTGCCCACGCGGTCACCGTCAAGCAGGTCCGCAAGTCGGACTTCATCGCTACCCTGAGCGACACGCGCGCCACGGGCCACTACGACTTCCTCTCCGAAGGAATTCACGTCTGGACCGAGGGCTCGACCGGGACCGACAAGGTCGCGGAGTACTTCCCGCTGACCGGACAGGTGCCGAGCTCGGCGTCCTACCAGTGGTTCGGCACCACCGCCCAGCCCGGTGCGCAGATCGTGTTCGACAAGGACCAGACCAGCGGCAACGGCAACGACTACAACGTCCTGGTGGGCGAGCAGGTTTACTCCACCAACGCTGCCGGCCAGCCTCTGACCGACTGGTGGTACACCGGTGGTCAGGCCAAGGCGCTCACCAACGGGATCACCTGCCCCTCGACCACGGGCGGCTCCGGCTCGGACTGCCACGGCACCCTGGCGCAGTGGGCCACCGCCCTGACCACGGAGCGGGTCTACGCCGGTGGGTTCTCGCTCGGCAGCGGCGTGAAGGGAGACGGCGTGCTGCGCTCGCTCACCTACGGTGACACCGAGTACGTCTTCACCGACACCCCGGCCGTCGTCGCCAAGGACGTCACCGGCAACGTCGTCGCGAAGGCCAAGAAGCTCAAGGCCAAGCTGCGCTTCGTCTCCGACTCCCTGCCCGCCGGCACCACCCAGGGCAAGGCGCTCGCCTGGAAGGTCGTCGTCGACGGCACCCTCGCGGCGTCGTTCGACCAGGGCGCCGGCCAGACGAGCCACCTGCAGTACGCGTTCAAGAAGGACACCGGCACCCACAAGGTCAAGGTGTTCAAGAACGGCGCCAGGGTCACGACCCTGAAGGTCAACACCAACAAGGGCTGACCCCCCGCTGTCGCTCGTGCCCCGGTCCGCCTCGCGGACCGGGGCACGGTTGCGTCCAGAGCCCCAGGGCACGTTGGTGAACCCCAGGCGGCGCCACCGCCGCCCAGGCGGCGCGTTGGCGGCGTTGCCGTCGCTCGGAAGGCACCCAGCCTGCCCACGCTCCGGCGCCTTGCCCCCGCACCACCTGGACGACGCTGGCATCCACCTGGGGTTCACCAACGCCCCCTAGATTGACCCCGTGCTGAGTCACCGGCAGGCCATCGACCGGTTGCGCGCGGCGTTCGGCGGCCCGGCGGGCCATCGCACGCTGCACGCCAAGGGCCGCTTCTACACCGGCACCTTCACCGCGACGCCCGACGCGACGGCGCTGTGCCGGGCCGGCCACCTCGACGGCCGGCCGCACGAGGTGACGGTGCGGTGGTCCAACGCCGCGGGGAAGCAGCGCGCGGACTCCAAGCCCGACATCCGGGGCATGGCCGTGAAGTTCCGCCTCGACGACGGCTCGGCGACCGACCTGCTGGGGCAGACGTCGCCGCGGTTCCCGACCGACGACCCCGAGGTCTTCGTGGCGATGACCGAGGCGTCCGAGAAGCCGTTGACCCTGCCGCTCTTCCTGGCCACTCACCCGGGTGTGCTGCCGACGCTGTTCGCGAGCCTCCGGGCCGGCGCGGTCGGCTCTCCGGCCAGCTTTGCCGAGGTGACCTTCTACCCGATCCACGCCTACGGCTGGCTCGACACCGAGGGCGGGCGGACCTGGGTGCGCTACACGTTCCGGGCCATCGCGAGGAAGGCCGACCGGCTGACCGGCGACTTCACCGGGCCGGACCGGCTCTTCGAGGAGATGGCCGCCCGGCTCGAGCGCGGCCCGGTCACGCACGAGGTCTGGGTGCAGGTCGCGGGCGAGGGCCACGACCCGCACCGTGCGACCTCGGTGTGGAAGGGCGCCCGCGAGCTGCTGGCCGGCCGGATCGAGGTGACCGCGCCGATCGACGACCCCGAGGGCGGTCCGATGAGCAGCACGCCGACCGTCTTCGATCCGGGCCGCGTGGTCGACGGGATCGAGCTGTCCGACGACCCGATCCTGCGGTATCGGCCCGGCGCCTACTCGGAGTCCGTGGCCCGGAGAATGCCGCCCACCTCCTAGTGCCCCGCGCCGAAGGTTCGGCACGTGATTCCGCGCTCCGAGCACGCACCTCGCGGCGTTGCCAGAGCTCGCTGGACGAACAAGTAGAGCGTCGCTCCGGCGCCTTGCGATGCACGCACTCTGAGCACGGACTCACGCACTGACCCTCCGGCGCGGGACATTAGGGTTCGGTAGGTGAAGACCCTCGTCATCGGGACCGGCGGTCGTGAGCACGCGCTGGCGCGGGCCCTGGCCCGCGATCCCGGGGTGACCGAGGTGCACGCGGCGCCCGGCAACCCCGGCATGGCCGCCGTCGCCTCGCTGCACGACGTCGACCCCCTGGACGGGCCGGCCGTGGCCGCGCTGGCTGCCTCGCTGGGTGTGGACCTGGTCGTGGTCGGACCGGAGGCGCCCCTGGTCGCCGGCGTGGCCGACGCCGTACGCGCCGCCGGCATCGCCGCGTTCGGCCCGACCGCCGAGGCCGCCCGCCTCGAGGGCTCGAAGGCGTTCGCCAAGGAGGTGATGGACGCCGCGGGTGTGCCGACCGCGCGCGCCCTGGTCTGCACCACGCCCGAGGAGGCGGCGGCCGCGCTGGACGAGCTCGGGGCGCCGTACGTCGTGAAGGACGACGGCCTGGCTGCGGGCAAGGGCGTCGTGGTGACGTCGGACCGCGGCGAGGCCGTCGCCCATGCCGGGATCTGCCTGTCGGCTGGGGCTGAGCGGGTGGTGGTCGAGGAGTACCTCGACGGCCCCGAGGTGTCGGTGTTCGCGGTCACCGACGGCACCACCGTGCGCCCGCTCCAGGCGGCACAGGACTTCAAGCGGATCCACGACGGCGATCAGGGCCCGAACACCGGCGGGATGGGCGCGTACACGCCGCTGCCGTGGGCGTCCCCCGGCCTGGCCGACGAGGTGTTCGCCACCGTGCTGGAGCCGACGGTGGCCGAGCTGGCCCGGCGGGGCACGCCGTTCGCCGGCCTGCTGTACGCGGGCCTCGCACTCACCTCGCGCGGCCTGCGAGTCGTGGAGTTCAACGCCCGGTTCGGCGACCCCGAGACCCAGCCGCTGCTGGCCCTGCTCGAGTCACCGCTCGGCGAGCTGCTGATGGCCGCCGCCACCGGCCGGCTGGCCTCCGTCCCGGCCCCGGTCTTCGCCGACGGTGCGGCCGTGGCCGTGGTCCTGGCCAGCCGGGGCTACCCGGTGTCGTCGTCCTCGGGCGACGTGATCACCGGCGTGGACGTCGCCAACTCGCTCCCCGGTGTGCAGGTCCTCCACGCCGGCACCGCCCTGCGCGACGGAGCGCTGGTGACCGCGGGGGGCCGGGTGCTCGCGGTGGTGGGCACCGGGCCGGACGTGGCCGCCGCCCGGGCCGCGGCGTACGCCGGTGTCGCCTGCATCTCCTACGACGGCGCTCAGTTCCGCTCCGACATCGCCGCCGGTTGATTCCGGACTTCCGCCGGTTGACTCCGGACTTCCGCCGGTTGATTCCGGACTTCCGCCGGGCGGCAGAAGTCCCGACTCGACCGGCAGAACCCCCGAATCGACCGGCAGAACCCCCGAATCAACCGGCAGAAGTCCGGATTCAACGGAGGTGGGACAATCCGGTCGTGACCGTCCCCAACGTCCTGGCGACGCGCTACGCCAGCGCCGAACTGGCCGAGATCTGGTCGCCCGAGCACAAGATCGTGCTCGAGCGGCGGCTCTGGATCGCGGTCCTCGAGGCGCAGCGCGACCTCGGTGTGGACGTGCCGGACGGGGTGGTCGAGGCCTACCAGGACGTCGTCGACAAGGTCGACCTCGACTCGATCGCGGCCCGCGAGCGGGTGACCCGCCACGACGTGAAGGCGCGCATCGAGGAGCTCAACGCCCTGGCCGGCCATGAGCACATCCACAAGGGGATGACGAGCCGAGACCTCACCGAGAACGTCGAGCAGCTGCAGGTCCGCCAGTCGCTCGAGCTGGTGCGCGACCGCGTGGTGGCGGCGCTGGCCCGGCTGGCCCGGCTGGCCACCGAGCACGAGACCCTGGTCATGGCGGGCCGGTCCCACAACGTCGCCGCCCAGGCCACCACGCTCGGCAAGCGGTTCGCGACCGTGGCCGACGAGCTGCTGGTCGCGCTGCAGCGGCTCGAGGAGCTGCTGGCCCGCTACCCGCTGCGCGGCATCAAGGGCCCGATGGGCACCAGCCAGGACATGCTCGACCTGCTCGACGGGGACTCGGCCAGGCTCGAGGAGCTGGAGCGCCGGGTGGCCCGGCACCTCGGCTTCGAGCGGGTGCTGACCAGCGTCGGACAGGTCTACCCGCGCTCGCTCGACTTCGACGTCGTCTCCGCGCTCGTCCAGCTGGTGGCGGCGCCGTCCAACCTCGCCACCACGATCCGGCTGATGGCCGGGCAGGAGCTGGTCACCGAGGGGTTCGCAGAGGGGCAGGTCGGCTCGTCGGCCATGCCGCACAAGATGAACACCCGGTCCTGCGAGCGGGTCAACGGCCTGGCCGTGGTGCTGCGCGGCCACCTGTCGATGGTCAGCGAGCTGGCCGGGGACCAGTGGAACGAGGGCGACGTCTCCGACTCGGTCGTACGCCGGGTGGCCCTGCCCGACGCGTTCTTCGCCGCCGACGGGCTCTTCCAGACCTTCCTCACCGTGCTCGACGAGTTCGGGGCCTTCCCGGCTGTGATCCAGCGCGAGCTCGACCGCTACCTGCCCTTCCTGGCCACCACCAAGGTGCTGATGGCCGCGGTCCGCAACGGCGTGGGCCGGGAGGCCGCGCACGAGGCGATCAAGGAGGCCGCCGTCTCGGTGGCCCTCGACCTGCGCCGGGGGGCGGCGACCAACGACGTCCTCGCCCGGCTGGCCGCCGACCCCCGGCTCGGCCTGACCGCCGACCAGCTCGAAGCCCTGGTCGCGGAGCCGATCACGTTCACCGGCGCCGCGGTCGCGCAGACCGAGGAGGTCGTACGCCGGGTGGGCGACGTCGTCGCCCGGCATCCCGAGGCCGCGGCGTACGTCCCGGGCGCGATCCTGTGAGCCGGGCTGCAACGATCCGGCCGGTTCCGGACATCTGAAGGTTGTGGCCCTCTCCCTAGACGAGCGCGAGCGAGCGTTCCGGGACCTCTACGCCGCCCACTTCGACGCGGTGCTCGGATACGCGCTGCGCCGGGTGGACCGGCCGGAGGACGCGGGCGACGTCACCGCCGACACGTTCCTCGTCGCGTGGCGGAGGCTGGCGCACGCCCCGAGGGGTCCGGACCTCCGGCCCTGGCTCTACGGCGTCGCGCGCCGGGTGCTGGCCAACCACCGTCGGGGTGAGCGGCGCCGCACCTCGCTCGGTGACCGGCTGCGCAGGGAGCTGGGCGCGCACGTGCCCGACACCACCGAAGACGTGGTGCAGCGAGCCGACGTGACCACCGCCATGCGCCTGCTCAGCGCCCGCGACCAGGAGGTGCTGGAGCTGCACCTGTGGGAAGGGCTGGAGTCGCGCGAGATCGCCGAGGTGCTCGGGCTGACCACGGCCGTCGTGCGTCCGCGCCTGTCGCGGGCGCGGTCACGGCTCCGGGAGCTGGTCGGGGATGACGGGTGCAACGACGCGGAGCCACCCGGACATCAACTCTCCGACAGACCGATCGAGCTCATCCGGAAGGAGCGGTGAAGTGATCCCGAAGCTGACCGACGACGCGATCTCTCGGCTGCCGCTCGAGGCCGGGCGGGCCGAGCTCCTGGAGGAGATCATGAGCACCGTTGCCCCCGACCGCCACAACGACACCCTCGCCGAACCGAGCGGGCGCCCGACCTCGCGCCGTACCCGCTGGGTGGCGCCCCTCGCCGCCGCCGCGGTCGTCGCCGGCCTCGCCGGCGGCACCGTGTGGTGGCAGCAGCACCGCCCGGCCTCCGACGGCTCAAACCACGTGGCCGCGCCGCTCGGTCTCCCGGACGGTCAGGCCGTCGTCCTGGACGCCCCCGGCTGGAAGGTCGACTCGCTCAGCGGCGACGGCCTGGTGTTCCGCAAGGGCGAGGCGAACCTCGAGATCACGTCGTACGCCGCCAAGGACTACGCCTCCTACGTCGAGGACCGCGAGCACATCGTCGACCCAGCCGCCCCGGGCGAGCCGATCCAGGTGCTCGGCCGGCCCGCGCAGATGTGGGCCTACTCGGCCGACGACCACACCGCCATCCGGGAGGTCCAGGACGGACACTGGATGGAGTTCCGGGCCCAGGGCCTCGACCAGGCCGGCTACCTCGCCCTGCTCGGCCAGCTGCGCCTGACCAGTGAGGCGGAGTTCAACGCCTCGCTGCCGGACGGCTACGTGACCAAGGGTGAGCGGCCGGCCGCCGCGGAGAAGATCCTCCGCGACATCGAGGACGTCTCCGGCGCCGACTTCCCGTCGGGTACCTCGTTCCAGCTGCGGGACGGCGACTCCAAGGACCGCTACCAGTTCGGGGCCGAGGTGGTCGCCCAGTACACCTGCGCCTGGCTCGAGTCGTTCGACGACGCGAAGACCCACGAGCAGTCCGGCCGGGCCGCCGAGGCCGTCCGCGTGCTCGGCACCGCCCGTGACTGGCCGATCCTCCAGGAGATGAACCCGAAGGGCGACTACCCCGAGGTGGTCTGGGACTACGCCGACCAGGTGGCCGCGGGCCAGGTGCCCGAGGGGTACCGGGAAGGGCTCGGCTGCTGACCTCGCCCGGGATCGGTGCGGCTACCGCCGCAACACCCGCACCGCCATCGCCAGCGCGAGCCCGAGCAGGACCAGCCCGGTGGCCAGCGCCAGCCGCAGGGAGCTGTCGGGGTCGGAGCCGAGCCCGTAGGCCGTGACCAGCAGGGCCGCGCCGATCGAGGCGCCGATCCGCTGCCCGGTCTGCAGGGCGCCGCCGGCCGCCCCGCCCATGCGGGGCGGCACCTCGGAGAGGGTGAGCGTGATGTTCGGCGAGATCACCGCGCCGCCGCCCAGGCCGGCCAGCAGGAGCGTCGGCACCGACCAGGGCCAGAAGGGGTCGCGGCCCGGGGCCAGCAGCAGGAAGAGCAGCGTCCCCGTCATCATCACCAGCAGGGCGCCGACGGTGAGCTGCCGGCCGACGTCGGAGACGTAGCGACCGGCCAGCGGTGCGCTCACCGCCGAACCGACTGCGAACGGGATGATCAGCAGCCCGGCCTGCAGCGGCGAGTAGCCGAGCCCGTCCTGGAGGTAGACCGAGACGACCAGGATCAGCCCGGTGTACCCGGTGAAGTAGAGCGCGCCGATGGCCAGCCCCCCGACGTACCCGGGCAGCGTCCGCAGGAGCTCGACATCGAGCAGTGGCGGCCGGTTGAGCCGCCGCAGGCGCAGCTCCCACCGTGCGAAGGCGTAGGCGAAGACCGGGACGAGTGCGAGGAGCAGCAGCGGCAGGTAGCTGTGCCGCTCGACCTGGACCACCGGGAGGAGCAGGCTGAGGACGGCGAGGCCCAGCAGCACCGCGCCGACGACGTCGATGCGGGCCCCGTGCTCGACCGACTCCGGCGGCCGCTTCGGGACCATCTTCGCCACTGCCACCATCGCCGCGAGGCCGATGGGCAGGTTGATCAGGAAGAGCCAGCGCCAGCCGGACTCCTCGCCGGCGACCGCGATGATCAGGCCGCCGAGGACCGGCCCGATCGCCGACGCCGTCGAGACGGTGAACCCGAACAGCCCGAAGGCCCGCGCCCGCTCCCGGCCGCGGAACAGCTGCTGGATGAGCCCGGAGTTCTGGGGGGTGAGCAGCCCGGCGGTGGCGCCCTGGAGCAGCCGGGCCGCGATCACGAGGGTCGCCGTGGGGGCGAGCCCGACCGCGGCCGAGGAGGCGACGAAGCCGACCAGCCCGATCAGCATCATCCGGCGGCGCCCGTAGGCGTCCCCGAGCCGGCCGCCGGCCACCAGGGTCAGCCCGAAGGCCAGCGCGTAGCCCGAGACCACCCACTGGATCGTGGCCGAGGAGGTGTCCAGCCCGGCCCGCATCGATGGGATCGCAACGTTCACGATCGAGATGTCGAGGAGAGACATCGAGCCGACGGCCAGCGCGACGCCGAGGATCCGCCACCGGTGCGGGTGCGGTTCGTACTCCTCAGCGCCCTCCCGTTCGGCCGGTAGGTCGACCGCGTGCTCCGTCACGGGACAACAGTGCCCGTCGGTTCGCCATCGCAGCCGACCACGCGCCTTATAGGTTGACTGGCATGAACACGTTCCGGACCGACGGCGCGGACGGCTCCGGGCGCCCGGAGATGGTGGACTGGGACCTCGCAGTGCGGGTCGGCGGGCGGCTGGCCGGCGAGGGGCCGACCGTCGGTCGTGACGAGGCTTCGGCGATCGTCGACGAGCTGCGCGCGGGCGCGGCCCGGTCCACGGGGCTGGTCCGGGAGTTCACCGGGTTGGTGGCAGCCGACGCGGGAGCGGGCGCGGGCGCGCCGGTGCTCGTCGTCGACCGGGCCAGCTGGGTTCAGGCCAACGCGGACGCGTTCGCCACGCTGCTGGCGCCCGTCGTCGACAAGCTCACCGAGAAGAGGCCGCCCACGGGGCTGTCCGCCGCGGTCGGCTCGCGGATCACCGGCGCCGAGGTGGGCGGCGTACTCGGGTTCCTGGGCTCCAAGGTCCTCGGACAGTTCGACCCCTTCCACGAGCCCGACGGGCGGCTGCTCCTCGTCGCACCGAACATCGTGCACGTCGAGCGTGAGATCGAGGCCGACCCGCACGACTTCCGGCTCTGGGTCTGCCTGCACGAGGAGACCCACCGGGTCCAGTTCACCGCGGTGCCCTGGATGCGCGAGCACATGTTCGCCCAGATCCACCGGTTCGCCGACACGATGGAGCCGAGCAGCCTGCTCGAGGACGGCCTCAGCCGGGTCCTCGACGGGCTCAAGAACGCCCGTTCGGGTGGCAGCCTGCTCGACGTGGTCGGTACGCCGGAGCAGAAGGAGCTGCTCGACGGCCTGACCGGAGTGATGTCGTTGCTGGAGGGCCATGCGGACGTGGTCATGGACGGGGTCGGTCCGACCGTGATCCCGTCGGTGGCGACGATCCGGGCCCGGTTCAACGAGCGCCGCAAGGGCGTCGGCGTACTCGACCGGCTGCTGCGCCGGGTGCTCGGGCTCGACGCCAAGATGGCGCAGTACCGTGACGGCGCCAACTTCGTCCGGGCCGTCATCGGCAAGGCCGGGATGAGCGGCTTCAACGTGATCTGGGAGCGTCCCGAGCACCTGCCCTCCCGGGCCGAGATCTCCGACCCCGACGCCTGGATGGCGCGCGTCCTGCGGACGTGACCACCCCACGAAACTGCTCGGAGAGTGCGCTGCGCGCAGTGCACTCGCATTTCCGCGGGGACCCCGGAAGAACGTGAGCCTCCACCCGTCCGTGGCCGCCGTCCGCGTCGCCGTACGCCGGACGCTGGCCGAGCTCGTCGCCGAGCAGCCCGGCGGCCGGCTGACGCCGGACGCGGCCGTGCTCGTGGCCTGTTCGGGCGGGCCGGACTCGCTGGCCCTGCTCTCCGCGACGGTCTTCGAGGGGCACAAGCTGGGCTACCGCGTCATCGGGGTCACCGTCGACCACGGGCTGCAGGAGGAGTCGGCAGCGCACGCCGGCCACGTCGTCCGGCAGATGGCCGCGATGGGTGCCGACGAGACCGCGTCGGCTCGCGTCGAGGTGCGCGGTGGCCGCGGGCCGGAGGCGGCGGCCCGAGAGGCGCGGTACGCCGTCCTCGACGAGATGGTCCAGCACTTCGGGGCGGTCGGGGTGCTGCTCGGCCACACCCTCGACGACCAGGCGGAGACCGTGCTGCTGGGGCTGGCCCGCGGCTCCGGGGGCCGGTCGCTGGCCGGGATGCGGCGCCGGTTCGGCGTCTATCGACGACCCCTTCTCGACGTCACCCGCACCGACACCGTGACCGCGTGCCAGGTCGAAGGCATCGAGTACTGGAACGACCCGCAGAACATCGACCCGGCCTACGCTCGGGTCCGGGTCCGCCGCAAGGTGCTGCGGGTCATCGAGGACGAGCTCGGCCCCGGGGTGGCGGCCACGCTGGCCCGCACCGCCGACCAGCTCCGCGCGGACATGGAGCTGCTGGACCAGCTCGCGCACGCGGCGTACGACGACCTGCGCGACCCGGACGGGCTCGAGGTCAAGGCGCTGGCCGACCTGCACCCGGCCACCCGCAACCGGGTGCTCCGGCTGGCCGCGCTCGAGGCCGGGGCCATCGGCTCGGAGCTGTTCCACGTCCACGTGGTGGCGCTGGGCCAGCTGGTCTTCCTGCGCCGCGGCGGCGCCGAGGTGCAGCTGCCGGGCCACGTGACGGCGTACCTCACCTCTGGGGGCGAGGGCGGGCGGCTCCTGTTCCGGCCCACGGCTGTGCAAGGCTGACCGCCATGGACGCTGCCGACGTCGAGTCCGACCTCGTCGAGGTTCTCTACACCGAGGCCCAGATCCAGGAACGGCTCGGTGAGCTGGCCAAGGAGATCGAGGCCGACTACCAGGGCAAGGACCTGCTCATCGTGGGCATCCTCCGGGGCGCGGTCATGGTGATGGCCGACCTGGCCCGGTCGTTCTCGCGCCACGTCGAGATGGACTGGATGGCGATCTCGTCCTACGGCTCCGGCACGAAGTCCTCGGGTGTCGTGCGCATCCTCAAGGACCTCGACACCGACATCACCGGCCGCGACGTGATCATCGTCGACGAGATCATCGACACCGGGCTCACGCTGTCCTGGCTGACCTCCAACCTCGGCTCCCGCGACCCCGCCAGCGTCCAGATCTGCACGCTGCTCCGCAAGCCCGAGGCCCTGACCATGCCGGTCGACGTGAAGTACGTGGGCTGGGACATCCCGAACGAGTTCGTCGTCGGCTACGGCCTCGACTTCCGCGAGCGCTACCGCAACCTGCGTGACATCGGCACCCTGGCGCCGCACGTCTACGGCGGCTGAGCCGCTGATCGCGAAACGACCTGAACAGGTCGCTGCGCGCCGGCTGAGCGGATCCTGAGGATCCGTCCGCTGTCAGCGAACCGACGCCGTCGAGTCGCCGTCCTGCCAGTCACCTGAGACACTGGAGATTGGCGGTGTTCGGTACCGTCATGGGTTCACCCGTCCGGTAGTGAGAGAAGTCTGTGAAGCGCATCTTCCGAGGTCCACTGATCTGGATCGTCATCGCTGTGGTCGGCGTCCTCATCGCCATGCAGTTCCTGATCAACTCCGGCGGCGGCGACGAGATCAGCTCCTCGCAGATGAACGCGTACATCGCGAGCGGCGAGGTGAAGGACATCACCTTCGTCGACGGCGACCAGGTCATCAAGGCGACTCTCGACGACAGCGTCGACCGTGACGGCGGGCGCGACGTCACCACCAAGTTCCTCACCGGCACCCAGGGCGAGATCTACCGGGCCGCTCAGAAGCAGGCCAAGGACGGCAACATCGACAAGGTCTCGGTCGAGGTGTCCCGGCCCGGGCTGCTCAGCTCCTTCATCTTCAGCTTCCTGCCGATCATCCTGCTGGTGGTGCTGTTCCTCTGGCTGATGAACTCGATGCAGGGCGGCGGCGGCCGCGGCGTCATGCAGTTCGCCAAGTCCAAGGCGAAGCTGATCACCAAGGACATGCCCAAGACCACGTTCGCCGACGTGGCCGGCTGCGACGAGGCGATCGAGGAGCTCGGCGAGATCAAGGAGTTCCTCCAGGAGCCCGCCAAGTTCCAGGCAGTGGGCGCCAAGATCCCCAAGGGCGTGCTGCTCTACGGCGCCCCGGGCACCGGCAAGACCCTGCTGGCCCGCGCGGTGGCCGGTGAGGCCGGCGTGCCGTTCTACTCGATCTCCGGGTCCGACTTCGTCGAGATGTTCGTCGGTGTCGGTGCCTCCCGGGTGCGCGACCTGTTCGAGCAGGCCAAGGAGAACGCCCCGGCCATCGTCTTCATCGACGAGATCGACGCCGTCGGCCGGCACCGCGGCACCGGCATGGGCGGCGGCCACGACGAGCGCGAGCAGACGCTGAACCAGCTCCTGGTCGAGATGGACGGCTTCGACGTGCGCGGCGGCGTGATCCTGATCGCCGCCACCAACCGGCCCGACGTGCTCGACCCGGCGCTGCTGCGCCCGGGCCGGTTCGACCGGCAGATCTCGGTGGACGCTCCCGACCTGGCCGGCCGTGAGCAGATCCTCAAGGTGCACGCCCGCGGCAAGCCGCTCGCGCCGGACGTGAACCTCATCGCCGTCGCGCGGCGTACGCCGGGCTTCAGCGGCGCCGACCTGGCCAACGTGCTCAACGAGGCCGCGCTGCTCACCGCCCGCGGCAACATGAAGATGATCACGATGGTGACTCTCGACGAGGCCATCGACCGCGTCATCGCCGGCCCGCAGCGCCGCACCCGCCTGATGAGCGAGAAGGAGAAGCTCATCACCGCCTACCACGAGGGCGGCCACGCCCTGGTCGCAGCGGCGCTCCCGGGCAACGACCCGGTGCACAAGGTGACGATCCTGCCCCGCGGCCGCGCGCTGGGCTACACGATGGTGCTGCCGGACTCCGACAAGTACTCCCAGCCGCGCTCGCAGATGCTCGACCAGCTCGCCTACATGATGGGCGGCCGGGCGGCCGAGGAGATGGTCTTCCACGACCCGACCACCGGCGCCGGTGACGACATCGACAAGGCGACGAAGGTGGCCCGGGCGATGGTGACCCAGTTCGGCATGACCGAGCGGCTGGGCGCGATCAAGCTGGGTGACTCCAACACCGAGCCGTTCCTCGGCCGCGACCTCGGCCACGCGCGCAACTACTCCGAGGAGGTCGCCGGGATCGTCGACGAGGAGACCAAGAAGCTCCTCGCGACCGCCCACCAGGAGGCCTTCGACATCCTCGAGGAGAACCGCGACGTCCTCGACTCGCTGGTCCTCGAGCTGCTCGACAAGGAGACGCTCGACAAGGAGCAGATCGCCAAGGTCTTCGAGCCGCTGCGGCGCCGCTCCGAGCGGCCGGCGTGGACCGGCTCGCCCGACCGCAAGCCGTCCACCATCCCGGCCGTGGAGATCCCCGAGGAGATCCGCCGTCGGGCCTCGTTCAACGGCTACGCGTCCAACGGGGTCAACGGCTCCTCGCCGGACTCCGACCCGGGTGAGGGCGGCGTGGTCGTCACCCCACCGGGTGCGGGCGGCGACGTGCACGGCGACCCACCGGTGGGCGGCGGCGTCGAGCCGCCGGTCCCTCCGGCCCCGGGCTCCGCCGGCCCGACGTGACAGACGGCCACCGGGCGCCGGAAGACGTACCTGCGTTCGACCACGCGCGCGCCGAGGCGGCGGTCCGCGAGCTGCTCATCGCGATCGGCGAGGACCCCGAGCGCGAGGGGCTCCGGGACACACCCGGCCGCGTGGCCAGGGCCTACCAGGAGCTGACGGCCGGGATGCACCAGTCGCCCGAGGACGTCCTGACCACGATCTTCGCGCTCGACCACGACGAGCTGGTGCTGGTCCGCGACATCGAGCTGTGGTCGATGTGCGAGCACCACCTGGTGCCGTTCACCGGGGTGGCCCACGTGGGCTACATCCCGGCCGAGAGCGGCAAGATCACCGGCCTGTCCAAGCTGGCCCGGCTGGTCGACGTCTACGCCAAGCGGCCCCAGGTGCAGGAGCGGCTGACCACGCAGGTCGCCGACGCCCTGATGGAGATCCTCGAGGCCCGCGGCGTGATCGTGGTGATCGAGGCAGAACACCTCTGCATGACCATGCGCGGGGTCAAGAAGGCCGGCGCCCGCACCATCACCTCCGCGGTGCGCGGCAGCTTCCGCTCCAACGCCACCACCCGCGCCGAAGCCATGGCGCTCATCCACCGCAACGGGTGATCGCGGCCACCGAAGGTTCCCGTTCCTCCAAGACGACCGGGCCGGGATGCGGTTGGCTGGGCCCCATGAAGACGCTGTACGACGCGATGGGTGGCTCGCAGGCGGTGCTCGCGGTGGCGCACGCGTGGCACGAGCGGGTCCTGGCCGACCCGGTGGTCAGCCACGCCTTCGAGCACGGGTTCCGCGACGACCACACCGAGCGGCTGGCGGCGTACTGGGCCGAGGTGCTGGGCGGGCCGCCGACGTTCTCGCAGACGATGGGCGACGAGTCGCACGTGGTCCGGCTGCACACCGGCAACGGACCGCACGACGACATGGACCGGCGGGCGGTGGACTGCTTCGCCGCCGCGCTCGAGGACGCCGGGGTGCCCGCGGAGCACCACGAGGCGCTGGTGAACTGGTTCCGCGACGCCAATCACTACGTCAACCACCACTTCGCCGCGCCCGACGCGGTGCCCGACGGGCTGCCGATGCCGGTCGTCGATCAGAACTCGTAGCTGCTTGCCGTTGTCCGGTGCCACGAGGTGACACCGAAGAACGGCAAACCACTTGTCCACAGGTGCAGCTCACCTCGGTGGCACGTCAACGGGAGACAACGCGACGATCGGGGCATGGTCGACTCGTCCGAACCTCGCTCGCTGGACCGTCGTGAGCTCGACCATCTCTTGACCAGGGTGCAGGACGGCGTGGTCTCACGCCGACAGCTCGTCGAGCTGGGCGCTCGAGCGTACGAGATCCGACGGCTGCTGAGGCGGGGCGAGCTGGTGGTCGTGCACCCCGGCGTGTACGTCGGCCACAACGGCCCGTTGACCCGTGCTCAGCGCGAATGGGCGGCCGTGCTCGCCCACTGGCCGGCGGCTCTCGCCCGACGTTCCGCGCTGCACCGGTCCTCGGACGGACCCGTGCACGTCGCCATCGACCGGAAACGCAGAGTGGTCGCTGTGCCGGGCGTCGTCGCGCACCGCTCCTCCCACCTCGACGAACGGATCTGGTGGCAGCGGTGTCCCCCGGTGATGAAGATCGAACACGCTGCGATCGACGTCGCGGCCGAACAAGCCGACATCGTGGCCAGCTTCAGGGTCTTCGCCGACGTCGTGCAGACCCGCGAGACCTCGGCGCGAGCCATCGCCGCGGCGTTGCGTGAACGGCATGGCGTGCCGAACAAGCCAGTCCTGCTCGAACTGCTCGAAGACCTGGCGACAGGAGCTTGTTCGGTGCTGGAGCGCGAGTACCTCCGCTTGGCGGACGCGCACGGACTTCCGAACTCGGAGGCCGATGGGGTGCGGCGACAACTCAGGTCGGCCGGCGACCGGACGGCCTACCGCGATGTCGTCTATGAGCCGTACGAGTTCGTGGTCGAGCTGGACGGGCGGGTCTTCCACGACAATGCGGCGGCTCGGGATCGTGATGCCGCCCGGGACCTGGAGACACTGGTGGTCGAGGACCGCACGACGGTGCGCCTCACCTACGGGCAGGTGCTGCGCGACGGCTGCAGGACCATGAGCCAGGTCGGGTTGGTCCTCCGGCGAAGAGGCTGGGCCGGCTCTGTCGTCGGCTGCCCCGACTGCACCCGTGGTGCGACAGGTTGGCCGGTCGTCGATCAGAACTCGTAGCCCTGGTCCTCGATCGACAGCGCGAAGAGCTTGCCCACCCGCTCACGGCTGGCGTCGTCGTAGTAGGAGCGGTACGACGGACCTCGAGGGCGGGCCCCGGACTTGGCGTGCGGTAGGTCGGGGCCGCCGGGGAGGTCCAGCTCCTTCCAGACCGTGGCCAGCTCGTCAGCCAGCGACTCGTAGCGCAGGACCCGGTCGACGGCGACGTCGCCCCGGATCCGGTAGATCCGCTCGTTCTTCGTCGCGAAGGTCTCGACGGCGTCCGAGGCGACGTACTCGCCGAACGGCGGCAGGACACTGCCGGGCGCGGCGTCGCGCTGCCGCCAGTGGTAGAGCGAGACCACGGAGTCCCACGGGTTCCGCTCGATCGCGAAGGAGAAGTAGGACTCGAACCGCTGGCGGCCCAGCATCTTGCGCACCATCGAGACCGGCATGTGGTTGAACGCCCTGCGCTCGAGGTTCGGCGGCGACTCGAAGTTCTGCGGGCCCCGGCCGCCGCGAGCCCGACGGAGCAGCTCGTCGTCCGGGGTCACCGGCGTGATCACGTCGGCGTCGCCGCAGACCCGCGACAGCGCGATCTCGACGCTGGTCCCGGCGGTCTTGCGGGTCTTCATGAAGACGAACCGGTGCTCGTGGGACACGATCACCGGCCCAACATAGAGCCAGCCGTAGGCTGCCACCGCAATGAGTGACCACACCGTCGTCCTCGTGACCGGCTCGATGCGCAGCGGCACCAGCTCGCTGGCCGGCAGCCTCAAGCACCTCGGCTGGCACGTCCCGCAGCCCGAGGTGCCGGCGTCCGAGCGCAACGCCAAGGGCCACTTCGAGCCGCGGTGGGTGATCGAGTTCCACAAGCGGCTGATGCGCGGTGCGCTGGTGCGGCCCAGCGACGGCAGCCCGCGGGCGCGTGAGCGGGTGGACCAGTACGCCGCCGAGCACCGCCTCGAGGCCGAGCTGGCCGCATGGCTGGCCACCCAGGAGGAGCCCGACGTCGTCGTCAAGGACCCGCACGCCGCCTGGCTGCTGCCGCTCTGGCGAGCCGCCGCCGAGAGCGCCGGGAGGGAGCTGCGGATCCTCACCGCGCTCCGGCACCCGGCCGAGGTGGTCGGGTCGCAGGACCGGACCTGGGGCGAAGGGCGGCGTACCGACGCCGAGCGCCGGGTCAAGGAGACCTCCAACAGTGCGGCTTGGCTGAACGTCGCGCTGGTCACCGAGGCCGGCTCGCGCGGTGCGAAGCGCGCGTTCATCCGGTACGACGACCTGCTGGCCGACTGGCGCACCGCGCTGGGTCGGGTGTCCGACCAGCTCGGGCTGGCGCTGCCGCTCCACGAGGAGCACGGCCTCGACGCGTTCCTCGACCCCGGCATGCGCCGCTCCCAGCTGACCTGGGACGACATCGTCCTGCCGGACTGGCTGCGCGACCTGGCCGAGGACGCCTGGCAGCAGCTCGGCGCCCTCGTCGAGGATCCCGACGACCCGGCCGTCGCAGCGCGGCTGGCGGCCGTCCGCACGGCGTACGACGCCCACTACGCGGAGGCGGTGGCCGTCTCCCTCGACGAGGCCCGGTACCGCGAGCGCCGCGGCACCGCGGCGGGAGCGGCCAAGCTCCGCGGCCGGCTCCGTTCCGAGCGGGCCCGGCGCAAGGCGGCCGAGGAGGAGCTCGACCAGCGTCAGACGACGAAGCGCGCGCTAGGCCAGATCCTGGGCAGGTCCCGGTCCGGGAACCGGGACGCCACGAACTCGTAGGTCGGCCGGTAGTGCTCGGCCACCGCGCGCACCGTCGCCTCGGGCAGCTCGGCCGAGCGCGGTGAGACGTTGAACTGTGCGCCGAGGTCGGGGGACTGGGGGTCGATGCCGAGGAAGGTCGACAGTCGAGCAATCTCCGAAGCGGCGGTGGCCGGGTCGAACAGCTCCTCGTAGAAGGCGTACGCCGCCAGCCCGCCGAACGAGTCGTCCAGGTTCCGGATCGTCACGTCGTACACCGTCCGCTCGGCATACGACGGCTCGGCGTACCTCTGCGCCACCAGCTCCTCGGCGGTGCCCGGGTTGTTCTCGGGGCGGCGTCGCTTCTGCATCCGCACCTGCGACCAGATCCGCTCCACCGGGTCGCGCATGAGGTAGGCCGCCACCGCCCGGACCCCGCGCTGCTCGAACGAGCCCCGGATCCGCGACAGCCGGTCCGGCGACAGCAGGGCGTAGCCCGGCGTGACGTCCAGGGTGAGCCGGATCCCCGGCGACCTGGCGAACAGCGCGGTGAAGTAGTCGAAGTAGAGCTCCTCGTCCGCGATCATCGCCGCCTGCACGAGGAAGGTCGGGTCGGTGGGCCGGGCCTGCGCCACCTCGTCCAGCGAGGCATGGGCCTTGGCCACGACGCGCTGCAGCAGGTACGGCTCCCTGGCCAGGTCGAGGCTGTCGAAGACGTGGTACTCCTTGCGCACCCCCGGCTGGCACTGCGGCGAGGCGGCCAGGTGGTCGTGGAGCCAGGTGGTCCCGGCCTTCATGGCGCCGACGCCGAGCAGGAAGGTGCGGTCCACGGTCAGGACGCTAACGTCAGCGCGGTGATCGTGTCGCACCCGGCGCGCGTGCTGTTCGTGCACGTGCAGAAGACCGGCGGGAGCACCGTGCAGTCGGTGCTGCTCGACCGGCTGCCGGGCGCCGAGCGGCTGACCGGCCTCCCCGGGGCCAAGCACGCCCACCTGCGCACCGCGCTGAACCGGCAGCCCGAGCTGGCGACGTACTGGACCTTCGGCTTCGTCCGCAACCCCTGGGCCCGGCTGTGGTCCTGGTGGTCGATGATCGACCGGCGGCAGGCGCAGCGCGACGAGGGCCACGCCTGGGCCACCCGGCGGATCGACAACAACAACTTCTGGTCCGGCGTGCTGCGGGACCTGCCGGACTTCGAGGCGTTCGTGATGAGGGGCCCGGAGCAGTTCACCCGGCTGCGGACCCCGCAGCTGCGTTACCTGCAGGCCGGGGACCGGCGGGCGGACCTCATCGGCCGCACCGAGTCGTTCGGCGACGACCTGGCCCGGATCTGCGAGCGGCTGGGGCTCGAGCCACCGGCGCAGGAGTCGAGGCGCAACGCCCAACCAGGGGCGCCGAGCAGCTCCTACCGCGAGCACTTCACGCCCGCGATGCGGGACCGCGTGGCCGAGCTGTTCGCGGCTGACGTCGACGAGTTCGGCTACGAGTTCTGATGGGCCTCCCCCTGGTCATGGGAGTCGTGAACGTCACGCCGGACTCGTTCAGCGACGGCGGGCGGTACGCCGACACGGCCAGCGCGGTCGCCCACGGCCGGCAGCTGCGGGCCGACGGGGCCGACATCCTCGACGTCGGCGGTGAGTCCACCCGGCCGGGCGCCACCCGGCCGCTGGTCGAGGAGGAGCTGGACCGGGTCGTCCCGGTGATCGCGGCGCTGGCCGGGGACGGCGCCACGGTGTCGGTGGACACGATGCGCCACGAGGTCGCGTCGGCGGCGCTCGAGGCCGGCGCCCGGATCGTGAACGACGTGTCCGGTGGTCTGGCCGACCCCGAGATCCTGCGGGTGGTCGCCGGCACCGCGGCGACGTACGTCGCCATGCACTGGAGGGCGCACGCCGCGCGCATGACGGACTTCGCGACGTACGACGAAGCCGGGGGAGTCGTCCGGGCCGTGCACGACGAGCTGGCGGAGCGTGTCGAGGCGGCGTTGGCGGCCGGGATCAGCCCGGACCGGCTGGTTCTCGACCCCGGGCTCGGCTTCGCCAAGCGCGGCGAGCACAACTGGCAGCTGCTCGCCGACCTGGCCCCGATCAAGGCGCTCGGCTACCCGCTGCTGGTCGGCGCGAGCCGCAAGTCGTTCCTCGGCACCCTGCTGGTCGACGCGGCCGGCGCCCCTCGCCCCGTGGGCGGCCGCGAGGCCGCCACGACCGCCCTCAGCGTCGTGCTGGCGCAGGAGGGGGTGTGGGGGCTCCGGGTCCACGACGTACGCTCCACTCGCGACGCCCTGCGGGTGCTCGAGGCACTCGACCAGGCTCGGGAGGAGGGGTGACGCAGATGGACGAGCTCGCCCTGACCGGACTGGTCTGCTGGGGCCACCACGGCGTCTTCGAGCACGAACGGCGCGACGGACAGCGGTTCGTCGTCGACCTCGTGCTGGGGATCGTCACCGCTTCCGCGGCGGCCTCGGACGACTTGTCAGAGACCGTCGACTACGGAAGTCTCGCGTTGGCGGTGAAAGCCGCCGTCGAGACGGATCCGGTCGATCTGATCGAGACGCTCGCCCAACGCATAGCGGCTGTCTGCCTCTTGGACCACCGTGTTGAATGGGTCCGCGTCACGGTCCACAAGCCGGATGCACCCATCGATGCGAATTTCCACGACGTTGCGTTGACAATCACCCGGACCAATTCCGTGTGGATAGCGCCGGAAGGAAGCCCGTGACCGAGACGCCCAACCCGAACATCGTCGATGCCGACACGCTGACGGGCGAGATGCGTCCGATCCGTCGGGCGGTGCTCTCACTGGGCTCCAACCTCGGCGAGCGCATGGACAACCTGCAGGGCGCGGTGCTGGCGCTGGCGGACACCCCCGAGGTCTGGGTCACCGGCGTCTCGCCGGTCTACGAGACCGAGCCCGTCGACGCCCCCGACGGGTCCGACCTGTTCCTCAACGCCGTCGTGCTGGCCGACACCACGCTGGCCGCCTCGCGGCTGCTCGACCGGGCGCTCGCCATCGAGGACGCCTTCAACCGTGAGCGGAGCGAGGTCAGGAACGCTCCGCGCACCCTCGACGTCGACCTCATCGTGGTGGGCGACCGGCGTTCGGACGACGACCACCTCCGGCTGCCGCACCCACGCGCCGCGGAGCGTGCCTTCGTGCTGCGTCCCTGGCTCGACGTCGACCCCGACGCCGAGGTCCCCGACCAGGGCCGGGTCGCCGACCTCCTGTCGGCGGTGGGCGAGAACGGGATCTCGCGGCGCGACGACCTGGTCCTCGACGTCGGGTGAACGACCTTTTGACGCGCACCAGGGAGGCGCTCCTCGCGGAGGACGCACGCTTCCGTGGGGGCCCCGAAACGCGTTGAGCCGCGACGGGGACGACCCGCTCGGGCCCGACGAGGAGCCCCCGGAGCCGGAGGGGACGCTCCAGCCGCTGTCGATCTGGGTCGTGGTCGCCTGGGCGGCCGTGGGGGTTCTGCTCGGCGTCCTCTGGAAGCCCCTCTCCGAGAAGCTGGCGGACACCGCACCGCTCGTCTCCTGGGCGCAGCCGGCCGCCCTCTGGCTGGTCGCGATCGTCATGGTGACCACCTGGTGGCAGACCTACCGTGCGGTGCAGGTGCGCCACGAGCGGCTGGAGCCGCACCGCGCCGTCAACCGGCTGGTGCTGGCCCGCGCCGGCGCCCTGGTGGGTGGGCTGGTCGCGGGCTGCTACGCCGGCTACGCGCTCAGCTGGGTCGGCGACCCGGCCGAGCTGGCCGGGCAGCGGATCGTCCGGAGCCTGATCTCGGTGGCGGCCGGCGTCGTGATCGTGGTCGGGGCCCTGCTGCTCGAGCGTGCCTGCCGGGTGCAGCGGCCCGAGCGCTGAGCCCCGGTGGTCGGGGCGGCTCCGGTGCACCTGGGTCCCTTTGACCACCCAGGACCTGTGGGGCGGATGGGGCGCATGTGCACAAGCGTGTCGCACGGGCCGGGGACGGCCTTCCCCCTAGCCTGCTTGACATGGCTTCCCCATCTGCAACACAGGTCACACGGAGACGTCAGCGGTCCGTCCGCGTGACGGCCGCCGTGGGCCTGATCGTGCTCGCTGCGCTGGTCGTCGCCGGCGCAGCCCTGAGCGGCTCGTGGCTCCTGGTCACGGTCGCCGCCGGGCTCGGCGTCGCGCTCGGCGCCGCGGCCACCCGGATCACCCACACCGAGCTGGTCGAGTCGCGGGTGGAGGCAGCACGCGACCGCGCCACCCAGGCGAAGGCCTACAACGAGCTCACCGACGTGCGGACCTCGGAGCACGCCACGTACGTCGCGGACGTGCAGACGAAGATCGCCGAGCGGGAGCAGGCGCTCGACGAGCTCGAGCTCGCCCTGTCGCTCTCCCAGCGCCGCGCCGCCACCTCGACCCGGAAGCGGAACGCCGAGGGCCGCCGCGCCGCCGGGCTCCAGGTGCGCCTCACCGAGGCCGAGGAGCGGGGCCGGACCGCCCAGCTCCGCATCGCGGAGCTCGAGCAGGAGGTGGTTGCCCTGCGCGCAGAGCTGGAGTCGGTCACCGCCGCCTGGCACAACGTGGAGCAACAGCGCCGGCACGCCTGAACCAACCGGATCCCCCCGTCGACCCGCCCGACCCGTCGGGCGGGTCGACGTTCTTCGTCGGCCCCTCCGCGAGCCGGGTGCGGCAGGATGGAGCGCCGTGACCCCCGATGAGAGCCGGTTCCACCCTGATCCGGACGAGCTGGTCGAGGAGCTCAAGGAACTTCCGGCCGGCTGGACGGTGGGTCGTCCGGACCCCGACGACCCCGGCGACGTACGCCGGCTCACCGAGCTGCTGCGCGAGCACGAGCGTGCGGGCCGTGGCTGGCCCGGGGCAGGCAAGGACGACGTCCTCGTGGAGGTCCAGGGGCTGCGGACCCGCGCGAACGTCGTGGTCCGCGACGACACGGGGCTGATCCGGGCGTGGGGGAGCGTGCACGACCGGGCCAGCGGGCGGATGTTGTTCATCCACGTCGTGGAGCGCGGCATCGACGCCCGGCTCGGCCGGGCCTGCTCGGACCTGCTGGTCGAGTGGGCGGTGGGCCAGGCGCGCCAGGTCGGATCCGCACGGGGTCTCCGGGTGCAGCAGATCGACACCGGCGCTTTCGACGACGACGAGCGGCAGCACGAGTGGCTCGCGGCCGCCGGGTTCACCAGGGTCCGCCGGTGGTGGCAGATGGACCGGCCGGTCACGCCCGACGAGGCGACGCTGGTCGACGACCCGGCCCGCTGGGAACGCGACGGTGTCGTGGTCCGGCTGGTCGACCGCGAGGCCGACGGCCAGCCGGTCGAGGCCGACCTGCACGCCGTGCACGAGGTGCTCGAGGCAGCCTTCACCGACCACTTCAACGCCAAGCCCGAGACGTTCGACGAGTTCCTGTTCCGGCTGCGCGAGGACCCCGGCCACCGCTGGGACCACTGGTGGCTGGCCGAGGTCGACGGGCAGCCGGCCGGCGCACTGGTGGGCACCGAGTCCGGCTCCGGGTCGTACGTCGCCTACATCGGAGTGGTCGAGCTGGCCCGCGGCCGCGGGGTGGCCAAAGGGCTGCTTCGCACGATCATCGCCGACGCCGCGGCCCGCGGCCGCGACCACGTCGGCCTCGAGGTGGACGCCGACTCGCCGACCGGAGCCGACCGCCTCTACCGGGGCCTGGGCTGGACGACGTCGTACGTCACCGAGTCGTGGCACCGAGACGTGGCCGTGCCGTGAGCATCGCCGTCACCTGGTGGGGCCACGCGACCGCCACCGTCGAGACCGGGGACACGCGGGTGGCCACGGACCCGGTCCTGGGCGACCGGCTCCTCCACCTCAAGCGGTACGCCGTCACCCCGGCGCCCGAGGCTGTGGTGGCGGACCTGGTGCTGATCTCGCACCTGCACCACGACCACTGCCACGTGCCGTCGCTGGCCCGGTTCGGTGCCGACGTGCCGATCCTGGTGCCGCGCGGCGGCGAGCGGCTGCTCAGCAGGATCGCCGGGGACCGGGTCGTCCCGGTCGCTCCCGGCGACGTGGTGGAGCGCGCCGGCGTACGCGTCGAGGTGCTGCCCGCCACCCACGACGGCCGTCGAACCCCCTGGTCCCGGGAGCGGCCACCGCCGCCCCCGCTCGGCTTCCGGGTCGAGGGCGCAGCCGGCTCGTGGTGGTTCCCGGGCGACACCGAGCTCCGCGACGACATGCGCGACATCGAGCCGGTCGATCTCGCGCTGGTGCCGATCGGGGGCTGGGGGCCGACCCTGGACGACGGGCACATGCACCCCGAGCACGCGGTCGAGGCGGTCGAGCGCGTCGGTGCGCACTGGGCCGTCCCGGTGCACTGGGGCACGTTCTGGCCGGCCGGGCTGCAGATGGTCGCCCGGGCCAACCACGAGCGGCTGTTCACCACCCCGGGGGAGCGGTTCGCCGAGGCGATGGCGGGCTCGTCGACCGAGGCGGTCGTCGTCGCCCCGGGGGTGCGGGTCGAGCGGTGATCCCGGCCCCGAGCCGCTTGTAACTAACCGTCCGGTGATCTCCCATGCGGTTGTAACTGCATGGGAGATGTCCGTAACGGTTAGTTACAAGCGGGCGGCGGGCTCAGGCGGCGCCGTCGACCAGCGACGCACGCAGCGCCTTGTGGATCCCGTTGGGCGTGAGCACGCCCACGAACTGGTTGCCGTCCCGTACGCCGACCACGCCCTTGTCGCTGCGCAGGATCACGGCCAGCGCCTCCTCGAGGCTGGCGTCGAGGCCGACGGTGTCTGCGAGGTCGCCGGTGGCGACGCCGTCGATCGGCTCGAGGTGGCCGCGGTCGATCTGGGTGACCGTGAGCCGACGCAGCCCCGTGGTGGCACCCACGAAGTCCTCGACGAAGTCGTCGGCCGGGTGGCCGAGCAGCTCGGCCGGGGTGCCGTACTGCGCGAGCCGGCCACCGGTGGCGAACACCGCCACCCGGTCGCCCATCCGGACCGCCTCGTCGATGTCGTGGGTGACCATCACCACGGTCTTCCCGAGCTCGGACTGCAGCCGCAGGAACTCGTCCTGCAGCCGGATCCGCACGATCGGGTCCACCGCTCCGAACGGCTCGTCCATGAGCAGGACCGGCGGGTTCGCCGCCAGCGCCCGGGCCACGCCGACCCGCTGCTGCTGGCCGCCGGAGAGCTGGGCCGGGTAACGGTCGCCGTACTGCTCCGGGTCCAGCCCGACCAGCTCGAGCAGCTCGACGGCGCGCTGCCGGGCCACGTGATGCGACTCGCCGTACAGCAGGGGCACGGTCATCACGTTGGTGATGATCTTCTGGTGCGGGAACAGCCCGATCTGCTGGATGACGTAGCCGATCCCGCGGCGCAGCTTCACCGGGTCGGTGCGGGTCACGTCCTGGCCGTCGATCTCGATCGTCCCGGTGGTCGGTTCGATCAGCCGGTTGATCATCTTCAGCGTCGTCGACTTGCCGCAGCCCGAGGGGCCGACGAGAACGACGAGCTCGCCCGCCGAGACGTCGAGGTCGAGCTCGTGGACGGCCACGGTGCCGTCCGGATAGGTCTTCCCGACCCCTGAGAGCCGGATCATGGTTTGTCCGGTTCCCCGATCGGTATTGTCCATGTGGTGACCCTACCGGCGGCTCTCGGGGCTGCGAGCGCGTCGAGCGCGGACGGGCCCACCTGCTACAGCCGGCTCACGAACGACTGGATCTGTCGCCAGTACGTCGAGGACTTCCGGCCGGAGATCCAGCACGCGGCCATCCAGCACCTGGAGATCACCGCGCTGTCGGTGCTCCTCGGCGTCCTCATCGCCTTCCCGCTGGCCCTGTTCGCCCGCCGGTTCTCCGCGCTCCAAGCGACGGTGGTCGGCGTCGCCACGGCCATCTACACGATCCCGTCGCTGGCGCTGCTGCCGCTCATGGTCCCGTTCACCGGGCTGTCCAAGACGACCGTGGTGATCGCGCTGGCGCTGTACGCGCTGACCATCCTGGTCAGGTCGATGATCGAGGGGCTGCGGTCGGTGCCGGACGAGGTGGTGGAGTCCGCCCGCGGTCTGGGGTACAGCACCGGACGACTGCTGCTGCGCGTGGAGCTGCCGCTGGCCACCCCCGTCATCATGGCGGGGCTGCGGGTGGCCACCGTCTCGACGGTCGCGCTGACCACGATCGGGTCGCTCGTGGCCTACGGCGGCCTCGGCAACCTGATCAAGGACGGCGTGACCCAGAACTTCCGCGCCGAGCTGTTCACCGCGTCGGTGCTGTGCGTCGTGCTGGCTGTCCTCCTGGACGTCGTCATCGTCCTGACCCAGCGGCTGCTCACGCCGTGGACCAGGGCAGAGCAGTCATGACCGTCATCGGCGACGCGTGGGACTACCTCACGACCTGGGCCAACTGGACCGGCGACGACGGCATGCTGCACCTGATGACGCAGCAGCTGCTGCTCACGGTCACCGCGCTGCTGCTGGCCATGGTGGTGGGGCTGCCGATCGCCCTCTTCCTCGGCCACCGCGGGCGCGGCGGGTTCGTGGCCATCAACATCACCAACATCGGCCGGGCCATCCCGACCTTCGCGATGCTGGCGCTGCTGGTGACCGCCGACTTCCCTGGCACCAAGGAGTTCGGACCCTACGGCCGGGCCGGGCTCGCCACCCTGCTCGCCCTGGCGCTGTTCGCGCTGCCGCCGATCATCACCAACAGCTACGTCGCCGTGCGCGAGGTCCCCGGGGACGTCAAGCAGGCGGCGGACGGCATGGGCATGACAGGCGGGCAGAAGTTCTTCAGGGTCGAGCTGCCTCTGTCGCTGCCGCTGATCGCATCCGGCGTACGCCTGGCGCTGGTGCAGGTGTGGGCCACGGCGACGATCGCCGCGCTCGTCGCGGGCCCGGGGCTGGGCCGGGTGATCACCGACGGGTTCTTCCGGACCAACTACGGCAAGGGCATCGCCGGGGCCATCGTGGTGGGCATCGTGGCCCTGTTCCTGGAGCTGATCGCCGCCGGGCTGCAGCGCCTGGTCACGCCGTCCGGGCCAAAGTCGAGTCCGAAACGTGACAATGACCCGGGGGCGTTGTCCGCGGCCTCGTCTACGGTTACGGGAGGTTCCGACCCCATCGGCGCTCAGTGAGGCTCGCCTCATTCCGGACACGCGTGGCCGACCGGCCACGGGACACAGAAGGAACACCAGCATGTCCATCAGACGGTCACTGGCGGCGGTCCTCTCCGTCGGCACCCTGTTCCTCGCCACCGCCTGCGCCGGTGACGACCTCGACTCGAGCTCGAAGGGCGACGACAGCGCGACTCCGTCCACCTCGACCTCTCCGTCGACCTCGGAGTCCGGCGGTGGGACCACCGCGGGCGGCCCGATCACCCTGGCCGGCCAGAGCTTCCCCGAGGCGGCGCTGGTCGCCGCGATGTACGACCAGCTGCTCACCAACGCCGGCTACACCGTCACCGAGAAGCTGGTCGACACCCGTGACGGCTACATGGCCGACTTCCCGGGCGGCGTCGACATCGTCCCCGAATACGTCGGCGGCATCGTCAACTTCCTCAACAGCCAGGCCAACGGCGACAACGCGACGCCGTTCGACGCAGGCGACGGCCAGCAGCTGGCCGACCAGGGCAAGTCGCTGCTCGACGCGGCCGGGATCACGCTCCTGGACCTCTCCCAGGCCACCGACACCAACGCGTTCATGGTGACCAAGGACTACTCCGAGCAGAACGGCGTCACCAAGCTCTCCGACCTCACCGGCAAGAGCGTCACGCTCGCCGCCGCCCCCGACTGCAAGGGCCGGCTCGACTGCGAGGGCGGCCTCTCCGACCAGTACGGCATCAACGTCACCAAGGTCCTCGAGCTCGGCTACGCCAGCGACCAGACCTACCAGTCGGTGATCAAGGGCGAGTCCGACCTGGGCGAGACCAGCACGACTGACGGCACCCTGGCCTCCCAGGGGCTGGTGGTCCTCGAGGACGACAAGCACATCCAGCCGGCCCAGAACCTCGTGCCGGCCGTCGCCTCGGACTTCCTCAGCGCACACCCGGACATCGCGGACATCCTCAACCCGCTGATGGCCGCTCTCACCACCGAGAACCTCACCGCGCTCAACGAGAAGATCTCGGTCGACCGGCAGAAGCCGGAAGACGTGGCCAAGCAGTTCCTGGAGGACAACGGGCTGCTGTAGCCCGCACCACTCGCGAGCGGGAGATTCACCGGGTGCCCGGTGAATCTCCCGCTTCTCGTACGAAACTCCCGCTTGTCGTACGAAACTCCCGCCGGCCGACGGCTGTCCGGTCCTGCCCTCACGAAACTCACGGTTCCCGCCTCAAGTTTCATGCGGGAAGGTCCAGTTCCACCGGGTACCCGGTGAAACTCCGCCGGTGGGGACCGCGATCGCATGCACCCCGGTGGCGTAGGAATGGGGCGTGCGCGACAACCGGCGGAAGCAGATCACCCGCGCCGACCTCCCGGCGGAGCTCACCCCCGACACATTGCGGCGGGTGCCGATGTCGGTGCTGCGCCGGCTGGCGCGGCCCGGTAACGGCGTCCTGTCGGCCGAGGAGCAGCCCGAGTTCGACGCTGCGCTGCACGCGATGATGAGCGAGACGGCCCAGCGGGTCAGGGGCCACATCGACCGGTCGGACTGGGACGAGGTGCTGCGCAACGCGGGCGGCGGGCCGGGCCGGCCGGGCGGCTGGGGCGGGCCGGGCGGTCCGCAGCGTTCGACCAGGGCCGACCAGAGCGTGCGCCGCCTGGCGGAGCGGATCGGTCGCCAGGTGGACGTCGCCGAGGAGCTGGCGCCGGCCGTGGACTGGTCGTTCGCGCAGCCGGGTGAGCTGCCGGCAGCGACGCCCGACGAAGCCGGGACCACACCCACGGACGGCGAGATGAGACGACGAGAGCACGGACGACGACAGCACGGACACCGTGGACGACCTCGAGCTGAGGCTGTCCGAGCAGGTGGAGCTGGTCCAGGTGATGTCCGAGATCGCCGAGGTCGGCAAGCGCACCTTCGCTCTCGAGCAGCAGCGCGACCTGCAGTCCACCCGGGGGCTGTTCTTCGGCTTCGTGGTGTCCGTGACGGTCATCGTGGCCGGCTGGGCACCCATCGTCGCGGCCGACGGCTGGGCCGAACGGGTGTGGATCCTCGGCCTGACGGTCCTCACCGTCATCGTCGCCGGGCTGGTCTACTACCTGGTCCGGCGGTGGCAGGACGCACACAGCACGACGACCGAGGACTGAGGCCGCTCAGCGCTCCGTCGGGCGGAGCGCGAGCGCGGCCGGTGCCACGGACCGTACGTCGAGCACATCGGCCGGCAGGTCGAGCCGCCGGCCGTCGGGGGTGTCCACGCGGTCCAGCGGGCGGCCGAGGTCACGGGCGTAGGCCGCGACGGCCTCGGCCTCGGACCGGCGGCCCTGCTCGACCAGCCAGCCCACCAGCCGGTCGGCCGGGAGCAGACCGGAGTGGGTGAGCGACCGCGATCCCCAGATCGACAGCACGCCGGTGCGGAGCAGCTCCCACCACTCGTCCTCGCAGCCGGGGAGCTCGGCGAAGTAGCGGTGCAGGTCGCCGGCCAGCACCCGGTCGCGGAAGGTCGCGGTGACCTTCGGGGCGCCGTACTCCTCGACCGACCGGAGCGAGGTCAGCTTGGTCGACCACCGGTCGCGGAGGTCCTGCAACGACGAGCGCTGCTGGGTGATCGAGCTGCCGTCGGAGCGGATCCGCCAGTGGTAGACGACCTCCGGGACGATCCCGAACCGGCGGGCCCGCAGGTAGGCCAGCGTGGTGGTCGGCTGGTCCTCGTAGCGGACGCCCTCCGGCCAGGCGAGCCCGGTCTCGCGCCAGAAGGAGGCCCGGAACAGCTTGTTCCACGCGAACACGTCGCCCAGGATCTCGGGCAGGTCGTCGATCACCAGGTCCATCCGCTGCCGGTGCAGCCGCTTCATCCACGGCGGCTCGACGAGCGCGTCCCCTTCGAGACGGGCCACGGACCCGGTGACGAAGTCCGCCCCGGTCCGCGTGAGCTGCTTCAGCAGGGCGGCGTAGGCGCCGGGCGGCACCACGTCGTCGGAGTCGGCGAACAGCAGCAGGTCGCCGGTCACGTGGCGCAGCCCCTCGTTGCGCGCCGCGCCCAGCCCCTGGTTGGGGGTGTGCACGACCCGCACCCGCGGGTCACGGGCGGCGTACGACTCAGCGATCTCACCCGACGAGTCCGGCGAGCCGTCGTCGACGACCACGACCTCGAGCCCGACCCGGCCCAGCGAGTCCGCCTGGGCCAGCACCGAGTCGAGGCAGTCAGGCAGGTACGCCGCGACGTCGTAGGCCGGCACGACCACGCTCAGCAGCGAGGGGCTGCGACGAAGGCTGCGTCGAGAGCCGAGCCGCCGCACCATGGCCGATAGGCTCTCACCCCGTGACCGAGCTCAGCCTGACCGACCCGACGACGTACCCGCGCAAGGTGCTGTTCGTCGCGGGCGCCGGCCGCTCAGGCACCTCCACGATGGCCGGGCTGATGCGGATCATGGGGCTGCACGTGCCCCAGCCCGAGGTCGTGGCCGACGAGACCAACCCCAAGGGGTTCGGCGAGCCGCGCTGGGTGGTCGACCACCACGACCGGCTGCTCAAGGAGGCCGTGGTCCAGGTCAGCGACTCCCGTCCGGAGGCGTGGTTCGAGACCGGCCGGGTCGCCACCCGCGAGCACGAGCGGATCGCCACCGCCGAGTGGCTGGAGAGCCACTTCCGGGTCAGCTCCGAGCTGGTCGTCAAGGACCCGCGGCTGGGCTGGTTCCTCGGGCTCTGGCGGGTGGCCGCGGTCCGCACCGGCGCCACCCCGGTGTTCGCGACGATGCTGCGCGAGCCCAGCGAGGTGGTGGGCAGCAAGCAGACCTACTACGCCAACCGGCTCGGTTCGGCCCACCTGGCCGCCAGCTGGCTGAACATGATGCTGCACACCGAACGCGGCACCCGCGAGTCCGTGGCCGACGGCGGCCGGGTCTTCGTCCGTTACGGCGACCTGCTCGACGACTGGGTGAAGACCTCGATGCACGTGGCCGAGACGCTCCAGCTCCAGCACGTCCTGCACGCGGACAGCGAGCAGATCCGCGAGGGCCACCGCTTCGTCGACCCCGGGCTGCGCCGGATGAGCCAGACCCTGGCGGACCTGAACCTCCCCTCCCAGCTGCACGAGCTGACCGCGGCCACCTGGGACGAGCTCAACAAGCTGGCCGACCCAGGGGGCGACACCCCGGCCGTGCACGAGGCGCTCGACCAGCTGCGGGAGGCGTACGTCGACCTCTACGAGGAGTCGGCCGCGATCTCCCGCTCGTCGGCGGTGGCCGCCGAGCAGCACATCAAGCGACAGCGCGGCCTCGTCCCGGCTGGGCCGGGCGCGCGCGGTGCTGACCGGATCCCCCACGGCGTACGCGCGGCGATCCCGCCGTCGGTCCGCCGCGGGCTTCGCAAGGTGGCCGGCCGCGACCGGCCCCAGGGAGCGCAGTGAGCCCGGCCGGCATCCAGAACCTCGAGGGCCACACCGAGTTCGACATCACCTGGCCCTGGACCAGACCCGGTGGCCTGCGCCCCGGCGCCACGGCGGTGCTCCGGGTCAAGGACGAGGCCCGCAGCCTGCCGTGGGTCCTGCCGCCGCTGCTCCGCGCCACCGACCACGTGCTGGTGGTCGACAACGGCTCCACCGACGGCACCCCGGAGGTCACCGCCGAGACGGCCGAGAAGGCCGGCCTGGCGCACAAGCTGACCCGGGCGACCTACCCCTTCCAGGTCGCCCGGGCCGGCGCCGAGCACCTCGCCCAGCCGGAACGATCGGTGCACTCACTGGCCTACTTCTACAACTGGTGCTTCGCCCAGGTGCAGACCCGCTACTCGTGGAAGTGGGACGGGGACATGGTCCTCACCACCGAGGGCGAGGTCTCGATCGGCGACCTCGGCTGGCAGGTGGGCGACGTCCAGACGATCATCCGGGTGCCTCGCCACGGGCTCTACCTCGAGAGCGAGTCGAAGGGCTACCTCGACCTCGGCCTGCGCAACGCGGAGGAGTGGGGCTTCCCGATCGGGCCGGACTTCGTCTTCACCAAGGCCTACGAGTGGGAGATCCGTACGACGCCCGACCCGGTCCGCTCGATCGGGCTGCCGCACGGGCTGTGCGTGGAGCTGAAGTACCTCGACGGCGACGAGTTCGCGCACTGGACCGATCCCGCGTCGTTCGCGACCAGCTACCGCAACAAGCGCAAGCGCCGGGAGTGGACGGTCTACAACGCGCTGCTCGAGGGCACGGTGCTGCCCGGCGTACACGAGATCACCGCCCCCGAGGGAGCGCACATCGTCGACCACGTCACCCAGGAGTGGCTGCCGCGGGCGCCGCGCCCGCTCGAGGTCGGGCTGCCCGAGCTGGCGCCGGGCTCGCCGGCCCAGCAGGCGCTGGCCCGACGCGAGGCGGCCGGGTAAACCCCGGCAACGTGTCGTGCACGTCACGTCGAGCCCGGTGTCGGCGCGGGAAACTTCGCCGTAACGTTGTCGTTGAACTCGCAAGAAGTAGTCCGGTACCCACACCGACTCCTCCTCCGGAGCACCAAGCCCGGTAGAGCGTCGGCGGGACGGGAACGAAAGAGGTCACTGATGACACGCCTGAGCGTGGGTGTCGTCGGCGCGGGCCGCGTCGGCGCCGTGCTGGGGGCTGCGCTCCGCGCGGCGGGCCATTCCGTGGTCGCTGCCGCCGGCGAGTCCGACGCCTCCGTGCGGCGGATGGGCGAGCTGCTCCCCGGCGTGCCGCGCCGCAAGCCGACCGATGTCGCCCGGGCCTGCGACCTGCTGCTGCTGGCCGTCCCCGACGACATGCTCGGCAACGTCGTCACGATGCTCGCCGACAGCGGGGCCCTGCGCGAGGGCCAGCTCGTCGTGCACACCTCGGGGCGACACGGCCTGGCCGTCCTCGCGCCGGCCCGAGCGGTCGGGGCCCGGGTGGCCGCGATGCACCCGGCGATGACGTTCACGGGCACCGCGGTCGACCTCGACCGGCTGCCCGGGACGGTCTACGGCCTCACCGCCGACACGGGCGAGCGTCCGGTCGTCGAGTCCCTCGTGGCCGACCTCGGCGGCACCCCGATGTGGGTGCCCGAGGAGATGCGCACGCTCTACCACGCCGGCCTCGCGCACGGCGCCAACCACCTCGTCACGCTGGTCACCGAGGCCATGGAGATCCTCTCCGCCGCCGGGGCGGCCGACCCGGCCGGCACCCTGCGGCCGCTGCTGACCGCCGCGCTCGACAACGCCCTGGAGCAGGGCGACGCGGCACTCACCGGCCCGATCGTCCGTGGCGACCTCGGAACCGTCCGGGCCCACCTCGAGGACATCACCGCCAACGCGCCGCAGACGCTCGGGTCGTACGTCGCCCTGGCCCGCGCCACCCTCGACCGCGCCGTCACCGACGGCCGGGTGGTCCCGATCCGCGCAGCGCGGATCCGCGAGCTGCTCGACGCCGCCGTCGCCGGTCGCCCCCTGCGCAGAGTCCAACCACCCCACGGAACCACGCGTTGAGCGCGCTACGCGCAGGCGACGCGTGCTTCCGCGGGGACCCCGGAGAAGCGTGACCCAGGAGCTCATCCTCGCCCACACCCGCGCCGAGCTGAGCACGCTGCTCGCCGACGCGCGGGGCGCCGGCCGCCGCGTCGCGTTCGTGCCCACGATGGGCGCCCTGCACGAAGGCCACGCCCGCCTGCTCCGCGTCGCGCGCGAGCACGCCGACGACGGCCCGGTCGTCGCCTCGGTCTTCGTCAACCCGCTCCAGTTCGGGCCCGGCGAGGACCTCGACCGCTACCCGCGGACGCTCGAGGCCGACCTGGCGATGTGCGAGCGCGAGGGGGTCGACATCGTGTTCGCCCCCGCGGTCGAGGAGGTCTACCCGGGCTGGCCGGCGCAGCCGCAGGTGACCGTCGAGCCGGGGCCACTGGCCACCGTGCTCGAGGGGCGAACCCGGCCGGGCCACTTCCGCGGCGTACTGACCGTGGTGGCCAAGCTGTTCGGTCTGGTCCGGCCCGACCTCGCGGTCTTCGGCCAGAAGGACTACCAGCAGCTGGTGCTCGTCCGCCGGATGGTCGAGGACCTGTGCCTCGGGGTCGACGTCGTCGGCGCGGAGACCCAGCGCGAGCCGGACGGGCTGGCAATGTCCAGCCGCAACCGGTACCTCGACACCGACCAGAGGCTGGAAGCAGTCGCCCTGAGTCGGGCGCTGCGCGCCGCACAGGTGGACGCGGGGCGTGGCGTGGACGCGGCTCTCGGGGCGGCGCGCGCCCAGCTGCGGGCCACCCACGGAATCGACCTCGACTACCTCGTGGTCACCGACCCTCAGCTGGGCCAGCTGCCGCGCGACGTAACCCCCGGCATCGAGGCCCGGATCCTCGTGGCCGCCAAGGTCGGCAGCACCCGGCTGATCGACAACCTCCCCCTCACGATCGGCCACCGGAAGGGCGGATGCTGATGCTGCGCACGATGATGAAGAGCAAGATCCACCGCGCCACCGTGACCCAGGCCGACCTCCACTACGTCGGCTCGGTCACCGTGGACCAGGACCTGCTCGACGCCTCCGACCTGCTGCCGGGTGAGCTCGTGCACATCGTCGACGTCACCAACGGCGCCCGGCTCGAGACCTACACGATCGCCGGCGAGCGCGGCAGCGGCGTGCTGGGCATCAACGGTGCCGCGGCCCACCTCGTCCACCCCGGGGACCTCGTCATCCTGATCGGCTACGCCCAGATGGACACCGATGAGGCGCGGGCGCTGGAGCCCCACGTCGTCTTCGTCGACGCCGACAACAGGATCCTCGCCTCCGGCTCCGACCCGGCCGAGACCTTCGATGACCCTGGCCTGGTCAGGGGCGACACCGTCGTGTCTCGCTAGATTCAGCAGGTGAGCACTCCTCTCCGCCGGCTCCCGGGCCGCCTCACCGCGCCGGCTCCCGGCTGGACCACCTCGGCCGACGTCGTCGTCATCGGCTCCGGCATCGCCGGGCTGACGGCCGCGCTGCGGCTGCGGGACTCCCTGGGCAAGGGGTCCGGCAAGGTCCTGGTCGTCACCAAGGACGTGCTCGCCGCGGGCTCCACGCAGTGGGCCCAGGGTGGCATCGCCGCAGCCCTCGGCCCGGGGGACACCCCTGCCCAGCACGAGGTCGACACCCTGGTGGCCGGCGCCGGTGCGTGTGACCTCGATGCGGTTCGCGTCCTGGTCCAGGAGGGTCCCGAAGCGGTCCGCGAGCTGATCGCGCTGGGCACCAACTTCGACCACAACCCGGACGGCGAGCTGTCCCTCACCCGCGAGGGCGGCCACCACCGCGACCGGATCGCCCACGCCGGCGGAGACGCCACCGGGGCCGAGATCCAGCGCGCGCTGATCGCCGCCGTCGACCGGGCACCGGAGATCGAGGTCATCCAGCACGCGCTCGCGATCGACCTGCTGCTGGCCGAGGACGGCGGTGTCGCCGGCGTGACCCTGCACGTCATCGGCGAGGGCGTCCGCGACGGAGTCGGTGCGGTCCACTGCCGAGCCGTCGTGCTGGCGTCGGGCGGGATCGGCCAGGTGTTCTCGCAGACCACGAACCCGGCGGTCTCGACCGGTGACGGCATGGCGCTGGCGCTGCGGGCCGGCGCCACGCTGCGTGACCTCGAGTTCGTGCAGTTCCACCCGACGGTCATGTACCTCGGCCCCGACTCCCGCGGCCAGCAGCCGCTGATCTCGGAGGCCGTCCGCGGCGAGGGCGCCTTCCTCGTCGACTTCGAGGGCAACCGGTTCATGCAGGGCGTCCACGAGCTCGCCGACCTGGCCCCGCGCGATGTGGTGGCCAAGGCGATCATGCGCCGGATGATCGAGACCGGGCACCCGCACATGTGGCTGGACGCGCGGCACCTCGGCGCGGAGTTCTGGGAGCGCCGGTTCCCGACCATCCTGGCCACCGCCCGCTCGCACGGCGTCGACCCGGTCACCCAGCTGATCCCGGTCGCCCCCGCCTGTCACTACGCGAGCGGTGGCGTCCGCACCGACCTCTGGGGCCGCTCCGACGTGTCCGGCCTCTACGCCACCGGTGAGGTGGCCTGCTCCGGGGTCCACGGTGCCAACCGGCTCGCGTCCAACTCGCTGCTGGAGGGGCTGGTCTTCTCGAGGCGGATCGCCGAGGTGCTGCCGGCCGAGCTGCGCAGCTGGGGCGACCCGGCACCCGACGCGCGCACCGCCGGCCTGGTGACGGGCGGCGTGCGCCGCGAGCTCCAGGAGACCATGACGTCGAGGGTCGGCGTGCTGCGCAACGCCACCGGGCTGGCCGAAGCCGCCGCCGAGCTGGACAAGCTGGCGGGGGTGACCGCCGACGAGGTCGACACCGAGTCGTGGGAGACCACGAACCTCCTCACGATCAGCACCGGCCTGGCCGACGCCGCCGCGCTGCGCGAGGAGACCCGCGGTTCGCACTGGCGCGACGACTTCCCCGAGCGTGACGACGAGCGGTTCGCCGGCCACTTCGACCTCGTGATGCGCGACGGCGAGATGGAGCTGGTCTTCGCCCCGAGCCCGGCCACGGACGCCTTGTGAGCGGGGTTCCCGACGAGCTGGCGGCGGCCGGCCTGGACCCCGGTGAGGTGCAGGCCGCCATCGACCGGGCGCTGGCCGAGGACGTGCCGACCGAGGACGTCACCAGCGTGGCCACCATCTCCGCCGACGCGCGCGGCGAGGGCGTGTTCGGGGCCCGCCAGGACGGTACGGTCGCCGGGCTGGGCGTCGCCGCGCTGGTGTTCGAGACCGTCCTGGGCGACACCGTGACCGTGACCGACCGGGTCCCGGACGGCACCCGGGTCGCGGCCGGCGACGTGGTCATGCGGGTGGCCGGGCCCACCCGCGGCCTGCTCACCGCCGAGCGGACCGCCCTCAACTTCGCCTGCCACCTGTCCGGGGTCGCCACCGCCACGGCGGCCTGGGTCGAGGCGCTCGAGGGCACCAGCGCCCGGGTGCTCGACACCCGCAAGACGCTGCCCGGGTGGCGCGCGCTCGAGAAGTACGCCGTGCGCTGCGGAGGCGGCCTCAACCACCGGATGAACCTGTCCGACCGGGCGCTGGTCAAGGACAACCACGTGGTGGCCGCCGGCGGCGTGGTGCCGGCGTACGAAGCGGTCCGGCGGGCCTACCCCGACCTCCGCGTCGAGGTGGAGGTGACCGACCTCGACCAGCTCCGCGAGCTCCTCGACGCCGGCTGTGTCGAGATCCTGGTCGACAACATGTCCACCGAGATGATGGCCGAGGCGGTCCGGATCACGGCCGGCCGGGCGAAGCTGGAGGCCTCGGGCGGCCTCACCTTCGACCGGGCCCGCGAGGTGGCCGAGACCGGCGTCGACTTCATCTCGGTCGGAGCGCTGACCCACTCGGTGAAGGTCTTCGACATCGGCCTGGACCTCACGGAGGGGTGATGGTGGGAGCGGAAGCGTCCCCCGGGAGGCGGTCCGGGTGAGCCTGCTCGCCGTCGACATCGGCAACAGCCACACCGTGCTCGGGCTGCTCGACCACGGCGAGGTCAGCGCGGACTGGCGGATCTCGACAGACGACCGCCGCTCGGCCGACGAGTGGGCGGTCCTGCTGCGCGGCCTGCTGGGCGACGCGCTCGACGCGGTCGACGGCATCGCCGTCTGTGCCACCGTGCCCGCGGTCCTCCACGAGTGGCGCGACATGCTGCCCCGGCACTTCCCCGACGTCACCGCGGTGGTCGTGGAGCCGGGCGTGCGCACCGGCGTACCGGTGCTGATGGACAACCCGCGCGAGGTCGGCTCCGACCGGATCATCAACGCGCTGGCCGCGGCCACCGAGTACGGCGGCCCGGCGATCGTCGTCGACTTCGGCGGCACCGCGACGACGTTCGACGTGGTCACCGGGGCCGGACAGTACGTCGGCGGGGCCATCGCCCCCGGCATCGAGATCTCCCTCGAGGCGCTGGGCCGGCGGGGCGCCCAGCTGCGCGAGGTCGAGCTCGCCCGCCCCCGCACGGTGATCGCCAAGAACACCGTCGAGGCGCTGCAGTCAGGCTTGGTCTTCGGCGTCGCCGCGCAGGTCGAGGGGATCGTCGCTCGCATGATCGAAGAACTCGGCGCAGACCCCGACGACGTCCGCGTGATCGCCACCGGCTACCTCGCGCCGCTGGTGGTCGACGAGTGCCGCTGCTTCACCGACACAGCGCCATGGCTGACGCTGCGCGGCCTGGAACTGGTGTTCGAACGGAACGTGTGACCGGGCCGGCTCCAGCGCTCCGGTAGTGTCTGCAGACGTCCCGAGCAGGCACGAGGAGTCGAGGAGTCGAGTGGACAGCGACTTGTCCCACTACGAGGTGGACATCGACCTCGGCAACCCGAACACCAGCCACAGTCTGGTGGCGGATCTGGTCGGCCGTGGCAAACGGGTCCTGGATGTCGGCTGCTGGACCGGCGACCTGGGACGTGTCCTGGCTGCTCGCGGATGCGAGGTGAGCGGTCTCGAGATCGACGAGGAAGCAGCCGAGAAGGCGCGCGCCGACCTGGAACGTGTGGTGGTCGCCGATCTCGATGTCGAGCCGATCAGCAGGCACTTCCCGGCCGGCTCTTTCGACGCCATTGTCTTCGCCGACGTTCTGGAGCACCTGCGAGACCCCGTCGGCGTGCTGCGCGACACGGCTCCCTTGCTCACCCCGGGCGGCAAGATCGTCATCTCGGTCCCCAACGTGACCCACGGATCTGTTCGACTGGCCCTGCTGCAGGGACGCTGGAAGTACACCGACACGGGGCTGCTCGACTCCACGCACGTCCGCTTCTTCAACCGCGTCGGGGTCCTGGAGCTGCTGGCCGCGGCCGGGCTGGACGTCGACGACCTGCGCGGCAGCATCGCCGACCCGCTGAACGTAGAGGTCGTGGTGGACGCCGACCGGCTCCCGCCCTCGGTGGTCGAATGGGTCCGTCACCAGCGGGACGCCCTGGTCTACCAGTTCGTCGTGTCGGCGCAGGTGGCACCGGCGGGCCAGGCCACGGCGCCGACCGAGCTGCCCCTGGTGCCCGCGGTCACGGAGGAGTCCGTGCGCATCCGTGACAAGTTCACGACCCGGAGCGAGGCGGAGCTCGAGGCTCGTCAACAGCAGCTCAACTACCGCGACCACATCCTCGGCCTGGAAGCCGGTGTCGCGACTGCGCAGTCTCGCGCGGCCCGTGCCGAGCGGCAGCTGAAGGGCGCGCAGAAACGGCTGGACCGGAAGAACGCTCGCATCAAGGAGCTGGCCGCCCAGGTCTCGACGCTCCAGCGGGAGCTCGATGAGCACGGACCGAACGCCGTGCGCACCGCGTTCAGCAAGCTCCGCCGCGGCAACGACCAGTGACACGGGCCCCGTTCGCCACCCTGGTCCTCGACCACGCGGAGGCGAGGCCAGAGGCGGTCGACCAGACCGTCGCGTCGGTGAGGGAGCAGACCGGTGTCGAGGTCGAACTGCTTCAGTGCAGCGGTGCGGAGGGGTTCCAGGCGGCGGTGTCCGAGGCCGCCGGTGAGTTCGTCGGGGTGCTGGCTCCGGGGGAAGCCCTGGTCCCCGGCGCACTGAGAGCGATGGCCTCCGCAGTCGAGGCAGACACCGATCTCATCTATGGCGACGAGGTGGTGCTCCCCGGTCCGGGGGAGGGCGCCGATCTGCAGGCCCGGCCCGCCTGGTCACCCGATCGGCTGCTCGGCCACGACTGGTTGGGACACCCGGCCCTGTTCCGCACGACACTAGCGGCCGAGGCCTGTCGCGACGACGACCTCGGTCCGGCCTGGCAGCATGACCTGGCCCTGCGCGTCGGTGCCCGACTACGCCGGGCCACGCGGGTCTCTGAGCCGCTGCTCCGGGGGCCAGGACGAACGCCGGCCAGTGCCGTGGCCACTGCGGACACCGTCCGGGCACACCTGAGCCGGCTGGGCCTGGCGGCCCGGGTGACGCCAGGGGACTCACCCGGCACCTGCCGGGTCCAGCGGCTCGTGACCGACGACCTGAGCGTCGCCGTCGTCATCGTCTGCCAGGAAGGCCGGGGCATGGCCTGGGGCGAGCGGCGTTGGTTCGCCCTCGAGGCGACCCGCTCGCTGCTCCGCCACGCCGGGCACGCCAACTTGGAGGTCGTCGTCGTCCACCAGAGCACGCTCGAGCCTCAGGCCCTCGACCAGCTGCTCGGACTGGGGGAGCAGGTGCGGCTGGTGCACGTCCCGGAGGCTCCCACCCGGGCTCAGATGACCAACCGCGGCGTGCTGACCACGCACGCGGAAGTGCTCGTGCTGCTCGACGAGCACGTCCAGGCGCGCGACCACGGGTTCGTGCGCAAGCTGGTCGGTCCGCTGGCCGACCGTGGCGTCGGGCTGACCGGTGCCCGCCTGCTCGGCTCCCACGGCCACTTGCGTCAGGCCGGCTACGCCTTCCACCAACACCGCTTCGAGCCGATGTGGGCGGACGTGCCGGCCTCCGACCCGGGCCCGGCCGGTCTGCTCACGATCGCCCACGAGGTCTCCGGGTTGGGACGAGGCGCCCTGGCCCTGCGGCGGGAGACCTTCGACGCGGTCGGCGGGCTCCAGGAGCAGCTGCACCACCTCGACGACATCGACCTGTCCCAGAAGGTGCGCCACGTCGGGCTGCGCCGGGTGTGGGTGCCCGACGCGACGGCGTACCAGCTGGACAGCCCCTACCGGGCCACGGTCGTGAGGCTGCGCCGCGAGCGCGAGAAGGTGCGCGGCAGGTGGCGTGCACCCGACCTCGACGAATACGCACCGGCGTTCGGGGTCTGGCATGCCGAGCGGGACCGCCGCTCTGGCGAGCCCGCTGAGCTCAGCGCACGTTGACGCTGAACCGCTCCTCGACGCTGGTGTAGTCGCCCCAACGGTCGATGATGAAGCGCTTCTCCCACGGCTGTACCTCGCTGGACCTCGAGATCGACTCGAAGTGGTAGAGCAGGACGTCGTGCAGCCACAGCAGCCGACGGCCGGTTCGGCCGACCTTGAGGCAGAAGTCCACGTCGTTGTAGTTGACCGGCAGCTGCTCGGTGAAGCCGCCCACCTCCTCGAAGACCTCTCGGCGTACGGCGATGCAGGCGCCGGTGAGCGCGGTCACCTCGCGGTTCACCCAGAGCTCTCCGTAGGCTCCCAGCTGCTCGGGGTGCGGCGCTCGGTAGTAGCTGTGGGTGATGGTGCCGCTGCCGTAGACCAGGCCAGCGTGCTGGATACGTGACCCCTCGAAGATCAGCTTGGGCCCGGTGGCGCCCACACCGGGCTCGTCCAGGGGTGCGATGAGATGCTCGACGACGCCGTCGGAGATCGCCTCCATGTCGTCGTTGAGGAAGATCAGGACGTCGCCGGTGGCGTGGAGGGCGCCTACGTTGTTCTTCTCGCTGAAGTTGAACCGGTGGCGGAACTCCACGAGCTGAAGGCTCGCCCGACCCATGGGCAGGGCACGCAGCTGCGCCAGGACCTCGGGAGGGGTCGGTGTGTCGTGGACGACCACGAACTCCAGGTCGCGGTGGCCAGATGACGCGAGCACGGAGCGGATCGTCTCGACCACCATCGTGCGCTTCGTGCCGTGCACGACGCCGGAGGAGCCGATGGTGGGAATCACGATGCTCACCGATGTGTCCAGGTCCGGCTCGCGCGCGACCCGGTAGGTGCCGGGAGCCCTGCCCTTGCTCGCCGTTCCCCGGATGCCGGTGCGGTCGAGGTGGTCCTGCACCGCGCGGACGCCGACGTCCCACGCCCACGGCTTGGCCTCCGGGTCGCCGGCGGCCGAGCCGGGCACCTCCCGCCAGTGGTAGAGGACCGCCGGGATGTGCCGCACCTCGCGGGCCCGCTCGGTGACGCGCAGCACCAGGTCGTGGTCCTGCGATCCGTCGTACCCAGCCCGGAAGCCGCCCACCTCGACGGCCAGCTCGCGGCGCAGCACGGAGAAATGGGTGGTGTACATGTGGTGCAGCAGCCGCTCGGGCGACCAGTCGGGCTTGCGGAATGCAGAGTGGATCTCGCCTTCGACCGTCATCCGGTCCTGGTCGCTGTACGCGTAGTCCACATCCGGGTGCTCGTCGAGGGCCTCCGCCACCAGCGCGAGCGCCGAGGTCTCGAGCACGTCGTCATGATCGAGCAGGCAGACGAACTCCCCCCGCGCGTGGTTCAGCGCGTCGCTCGAGGCGGCCACGATGCCGCCGTTCTGCTGGCGCTCGTGCACACGGACCCGCGGGTCGAGTGCGGCGACCTCGGCCAGACGCACCCGCACCTCAGGGTTCGGCGAGCAGTCGTCGACCAGCACCCACTCCCAGTCGTCGTACTCCTGGCCCAAGACGGACGCAACGGTGTCGGCGAATGCGTCGAGGGGCGGGTTGTAGACCGCGGTGATGATCGAGAAGCGGGGAACGGACATCAGTACGGGAGTCTACGTACGGCGGACCTCGACCAGGGCCACGGCGTGACCGAGGCGAGCCCATTGGGTGAGCTCGCGGTGCAGGATGAGCGCCAGCCCGACCGTGGCGACCAGGGCCCCGACGAGCAGCCCGTTGGTAGCCCGATCCACGGCGCTGCCCGGCCAGAGCGTGCCGGCGACCAGACCGACCAGGCCGCCCGACCATCCCAGAGTCACCCGTCCGTGCCGCCCGAGCGCGAGCAGCGCCTGAGCCAGGACCGTGGCGACGAGGAAGAGTCCCACGGCCACCGTCAGCAGCATGTAGGTGGGCCTGCTGAGCCGTTCGTCGAAGTGGAAGAGCCACGAGACCACCGATGGAGCCAGCAGGGTCGCGGCAACGGTGGCCGTCGCGATCAGGACGGTCAGGCCGGAGAGCAGCCGCACCAGCAGCCTCAGGTACGCCGGCCGGTCGCCGCGGCCGGCGTGCTCGGCCAGCGCGCGCAGGAAGTTGGGCTGCACCGCCGTGAACAGGAACACCGGCACCCGGATCACCACCAGCGCCGCCAGGTAGAGCCCGGCCACGGCCCGTTCGGCGCCGGTGGCGAGGAGGTTGACCACCAACGGGCCGGCGTTGATCAGCAGCTGCGCGGTGAGCGCGCTCAGGACCAGCAGCCCGAAGTGGCCGCCGAGCCTCGGGCCTGGCCGCACCGTGGCGCCACGCGGCATCGGCAGCCGGGGCCAGGTCAGCAGGAGGGTCACCCACGGTGAGAGTGCGAACGCGGCGCCGTACGCCGCCGTGCCGGCATCGACGGTCACGAAGACCGCTGCGCCGGCCAGTCGCAGGAGTCCGTCCAGTGCCAGCTGCAGGCCGTAGCGCACCACCCGGCGGCTGCCCGCCAGCTCACCCCGGGTGGCGAACCAGCACGCGTAGCCGGGCAGCGCCACCAGCAGCGAGACGAGCAATGACGGCTGGTCGCCCAGGATGCGCAGCGTCGCAGGGAACGCGCAGAGGAGGACGACCGCGGCGAGTCCCGACGCGGCCAGTCCCATGGCGGTGGCTCGCCGGTGCAGGGTGCCGTCCCAGGTGCCGAGGGCCCGCTCGAGACCGCGCCGCCGGGTCACCTCCTGCTCGAGGGGCGCGAAAAGTCCGGTGGCGGTGCCGGTGAGGAGCAGGTACAGCCCCGAGAGCGCGCTGAAGTCGGCCGGTCCGATCTCCCGCCCAGCCACGACGAGGAAGAGGTAGGTGCTCAGCGCTTGGACGCCGAGCCCCAGCAGGAGCGGCACGGCCCCCGAGGCGACCACGGCCGCGGTCAGTCTCCGCGCCACGCCCGTAGTGTAGATTCGGGCGGGCGTCGACTTTCTGGCTGGTAGGGCTGGAAGCCCTGTAACAGCGGAGGATCGCTCGGTGAGGACGGTCGTATCGGGCCGCTCCCGCGGAGCCGGCCGACTCGGTGTAGCCGTCGCCTTCGCAGCCCTCATCGCCCTCGTGGTGTGGTACGCCACGCCTTCCGGGCTACGACCTCCGATCGACATCGTCGGGTACCCGACGTTCGCGAACTTCGACTTCCACCGGCAGTTCCTCTTGTACCGCTTGCTGATGTGGGAGCTGCCGCTGGTGACCCTGGCGGTGTGGTGGCTGCTGGGCCGGGCCGGGCCCTTCGAAGTGGAGCCGACCGCGCGCACCGTCGTACCCCTCACGGACGCAGAGGTGCTGCCCGCCGATCCCGTCGACGAGGACGAGCGGATCGGCGCGCTGCGGTACGCCCGCTTGCTCCCCACCGCGGGTGTGGTGGCGGTGGTGGTGAGCGCCGGCACCGGCGGCGACCCGCAACAGCAGGTCACCCTGGCGGGCGTGCTCGCCGGGCTGGTTGTCACCGCGGCCCTTCTGGGGGGAGCGCGGTTGCTGGCGACCAAAACCCAGGGCCAGACCCGTCGCGACCCGCGCACCCATTGGGACACGACGCTCGCGATCGTGCACACCTATGCCGGCGCGACGATCGCAGTGGTGGCCCTGGTGTGGTTCGCGCGACACTCTGCGGTTCACCTCGTGGAGCAGGGTGAGCTGGTCCGTTACCGGTGGGTGTCGTGGTGGGCCGGGGTCGTGTTCGTGGTCCTGACCATCGGAGCGCTGGTGCTCTGCGCGCGGCGCCTGGGGCCGGCGGCGCTGGAGCGGGCGATGGTGCGGGTCGTGACGGGATCGGTGCTCGTCTACCTGCTGACCTGCCAGATGGCCACGCAGGTCGGACCGATCCAGGGGTTCGACGACATGCAGAGCGTCACCGGCGCGGACCTGCTGTCCCGGGGGTTCTTCCCCTGGAGCGACTTCTTGTTCATCCACGGCCTGTTCGAGGACGCACTGCGCAGCTCGGCCGGGTTCCTGCTCTTCGGGCACTCGCTGTGGGCCACGAACGCCGCGCTGGGCCTGGTCTGGATCCCGCTGACGTGGCTGGGCGTCTACTGGGTGGGCGTCTGGGCCAGCAGGGGCCGGGCGGCCCCGCTGCTGGCGACCACCGTGCTGATCCTGTGGGCAGCGGCGCACATCTCCCCCTCCTACCGCTGGGTGGCCATGGGCCTGGTCTGGGTGTTGCTGGGGCAGGCGGTACGCCGCGATCGCTGGTACTGGACCGCGCTGTTGACCGCGGCCGTGTTCATCGAAGCGGTACTCGTGCCCGAGGCGTCGTTCCAGGTGATCGGCGTGGTCGTCGTCGTGGTCGCCAGTGACCTGGTGCACCGCGGCGAGGGCGTCGGCCGGTGGCGAGCGCTCGGACGCACGCGGACGTTCGTGGTCGCCGGCCTCGCCTGCACGCTGCTGTGGAGCGCCTACCTCGCCACGCAGGGAGCGCTGTCGGCGTGGGTGGACTACTACCTCGTCTTCGGACCGGGCCACGCGGAGGCCGGGGCCCTCCCCATCCCCGACCTGGCCCACGGGGTGTTCATCCGCTCCTTCGCCGTCTGCGTCGTCGTGGCCGCGGTGACCTTGTGGGCCACCGGCGTGGTGCTGGTGCGCCGGAGACCGCTCGGCTCCCGGCACTGGGTGGCGTTCGGTGCCGCGCTCACCACCGCGCTGTACGCCGAGAAGGCGCTGGGCAGGTTCGACGACGGCCATCTGCTGCAGGTGGTGACCGTGGCCATGCCGCTGCTGGCGATCTGGGTGGCTCTGCTGCTGACCGCGCTGGACGACCGGGTCCGGACGCTGGTCCGTGGCCCGGCCACCCCGACGACCGGTCGCCGCGTCGCCGAGGTGGAGCGTTCGCGCGCAGCTCTCGCCGCGGCCCGGCAACCGGTGTCGGTGGCAGCGACGGTCGTGCTGCTGGTGGCCCTCCCCTCGGTCCACCAGGCCGCGCAGAACGCGCCCAACAACAACGCGGTCTACGTCAGCGGTGACCAGGTCGCCGGCCTCGGGTGGGCGGCGGACGACGCGGTCGACCAGTCGATGCTGAGCGACCTGCGCACGGTGGTCGACACCTATACCCGGCACGGGCCCGTCTTCGACTTCACCAACAGCCCGGGCTACTTCTACTACCTGCTGGGCCAGGACCCGCCGACGTCGTTCTTCCACGTCAGCATGGCGATCCCCGAGTTCACGCAGGAGACCGTGATCGACCAGCTCGAGAAGAGCCGCCCTGAGCTCGTGGTCTTCGACGCGCCGTTCGGCCTGCCCGGCTGGGACGGCCCGCACAACGAGGTCCGCCACTACACGCTGTCGCAGTACCTCCTGGACGGCTGGACCCCCGTGCTCCGGACCAACCGCGTGCTGTTCCTGGTCCGCAACGACCTCCTCGAGAAGCTGCCCGAGCCGCCACACCTGAACAACGGGCCGGAGCTCAGCCGGCTGTGGTTCGCCGCGCCGGTCTGCGACCTCGGTTACACCGCCAACTTCCTGTCCTCGGAGCCGACCGGCGAGAAGCTGACGCTCGACGTGCCCCAGCCCGAGCCGACCCGGCGCATCAGCTTTCGAGGATGGGCCTACGACACCGCCCACCACCGCCCGGTCCGGCACGTGGTCGTGGTCGCCGGGGGCGTCGTCGTGGCCTCGGTCGCCTCGACCCACACCCGCACGGACGTGGCCGATGTGCTCGGTGATCCCGGGGCTGCGGCCAGCGGCTTCGAGGGTGGACGGGACACCCAGCGCAAGGGCGCGCTGTCGTTCTACGCGCTGTATCCGGACGGGGTCGCGCACCCGATCGGTGGAACCGAACACCTCGGCTCACTGACCCGGCCGGGTCACGCCCCCATCCCGGTGTCGCCGGAACCGGCCACCGGTCAGGTCGACACCGTTGACGAGGAGGAGGTGCAGGTCAGCAAGGTCGAGGTGCCGGCCGGCACGGACCTCCCGTCGTACCAGCTGGCCGAGCTGTCCAGCAGCACGGGCGACCTCGGCAACGGCGAGATAGAGATCTCCGATGCGCCCAGCGTGCTCGCCGACCGGGAGCAGCGGATCCTGGCCGGCACACTCCCGGTGGCCGGCGGCTCGATCCGGCTGCGGGTGGGTTCGTGTCTGCAGTGGCACGGCTACGACGGCGACACCCTCTACCTGACCCAGCGCGACCTCGCGCACCCGGTCGACCGGATCGTGTTGTCCGACGTCGCCCGGCCCTACGAGGACTGACCCTTCGAATGCGGTGTGTGCCGGGCGGACCGGTAATCTCGTGCGGGTGCCCGTGAAGGATCTCGCCCGTGCCGGGGCCAAGCAGGCCCAGGAGTGGCTTCGTACCCGTCGTCGCCTGGAGCGCATGCTGCGCCGGGGCCGGCTGAGCGGCCCACAGACGCAGTACTCGCACGAGCTGGTGATCCCGCTCAACTCGACGTACGCGCCGTGGCACGACGACCACGAGTTCCGCGAGGTCTACGACGCCGTCGAGGGGTCGACGCTGGTCGACCAGTACAAGTGCTACGAGCTGTGGGAGCAGCTCGGCCAGCTGACCCACGTCGAGGGCGACATCCTCGAGGTGGGCGTCTGGCGCGGCGGCACCGGCGTGCTCATGGCGCGTCGCGTCCAGCAGCTCGGCGCGAAAGCACGGCTGCTGCTCTGCGACACGTTCCAGGGCGTGGCCAAGGCCGGTGCGAACGACCCTTGGTACAAGGGCGGCGAGCACTCCGACACCAGCCCCGACCACGTGCGCGAGCTCGCCCGCTCGCTGGGTGTCGACGTCGAGCTGCTGGTCGGCATGTTCCCGGACGAGACGGGCGAGGAGATCGAGGACGTCAGGCTCCGGCTGGTCCACATCGACGTCGACGTCTATGACTCGGCCCGGGACACCCTCGAGTGGGCCTGGCCCCGCCTGAACGTCGGAGGCGTGGTGATCTGGGACGACTACGGCTCGTTCCAGTGCGAAGGGGTGGCCACCCTGGGCCGTCAGCTGTTCGCGGCCGATCTGGGCGACGTGGGCCGCCTGGTCCACAACATCAACGGGCACCTGCTGCTGATCAAGACCGCAGACGCCCCCCTGCCCGCGTTGCCGGCGGTGGCGCCGTCTGCCTGACCGGCAGACCGCTCACTCGGCCAGCCCGGCAGACAGTAGCGCCTCCGCCTCGGCGAGCCCGCTCGGCGAGCCGATCTCGTAGAACCGCTCGGTGACGAGGTAGCCGGCCAGGTTGCGCTCCGCCGCCAGGGCCGTGCAGAGCGGCGCGAGGTCGGCCACCTCGCCGGGCGGCACGCGGGTGGCGACGACGTCCCGGGCGAACACGGACAGGCCGTAGTCGATCCAGCGCATCGAGGCCGGGGTGGAGGGCCCGAGCCCCTTCTCGTAACGGGTGACGAGGCCGTCGGCGAACTCGACGTTCGAGGCGTCGAAGCGCCCGTCGTTGCGGAACACGGTCATCAGGGCCGGCAGCCCGGAGTCGCGGGCGGCGACGTACACGTCCGCCGGGTCGACCTGCAGCCACGAGTCGCCGTAGAGGACCAGGAAGCGCTCGTCCAGCTCACCCTGGTCGAGGGCCAGGCGCAGCGCACCGGCGGTGCCGCGCAGCTCCTCGCCCTCGTCGACGTAGGACACCGAGAGACCGTGGCTCGCACCGGTGCCGACGTGGTCGCGGACCTGTTCACCCAGGAACGCGATGCAGTAGACCACCGAGGTGACACCGGCGGCCGCGAGCCAGGCCAGCTGCCAGTCGGCGAAGGGCCGCCCGGCGACCGGGAGCAGCGTCTTGGGGACGGTCTTCGCAACCGGCCACATCCGGGTGCCCAGCCCCCCAGCCAGGATCACGCACTGCATGGAGGGCTACTCGCGCACGAGCATGGTGCTGCCGGCCGGGTCGATGCCGAACCGCAGCTCGGTCAGCCCCTCCTCGCGCATGGCGGCGCGGACCCGACGGGTGTCCTCGGCGTAGAACATCAGGAAGCCGCCCGCACCGGCGCCGACCAGCTTGCCGCCCCGCGCCCCCGAGTTGCGGCCCACGTCGTAGAGGTTGTCGATGCGCTGGTTCGACATCGAGCTGGAGCGCTTCTTCTTGTTCACCCAGTGCTCGTGCATCAGGTCTGCGAAGCCGTCGACGTCGTCCCGCTCGAGGGCCTCGAGCTGGCGCAGACCGAGGTCCTTGACGAAGTGCAGGTTGTCGATCATCGACTGGTCGCCGCTCTTCGACCTCGTCACCTGCTCGGCGAGGACCTGGTCGGCAGCCCGTGAGTAGCCGGTGAAGAACATCAGCAGATGCTGCTCCAGGTCGTGCACGGTGTCGGTGGAGAGCCGCGCGGGTGCGACGTCGACCGAGCCGTCCGGGTTGAAGTCGAACCTGGTGATGCCGCCGAAGGCGGCGATGTACTGGTCCTGCTTCCCCACGGTGCGCCCGAGCCGGTCGATCTCGATCTCGCACGCCTCCCTCCCCAGGTCCGACGCCGAGACGTGGTTGCGCTGCATGGCGTGCACGGCCTTCAGCAGCCCGACCGTGAACGACCCGGAGGAGCCCAGCCCCGTGCCCGAGGGGATGTCCGCGGTGGAGACGATCTCGACGCTCGGGCCGACGTCGTGCGCCCTGAGCACCTCCCGCACGATCGGGTGCTCGATGTGGTCCGGCTTGTCGACCCGCTCGAGCTGGCTGTACTTCAGGAAGTAGTCGTCGGTGAACGTGCGGTTGATCGAGATGTAGATGTGCTGGCTGATGGCCGCCGAGACGACCATGCCGCCGTGCTCCTGGTAGTACGACGGGAGGTCGGTGCCGCCGCCGCCCAGGGTGATCCGCAGTGGGGTCCGGGTGATGAGCACTGCTACTCGTCCCTGGCGGGCGGCACGTGGGCCAGCGCCGCGATCTGCCAACCCAGCCGCGCGTCGTCGCGGTTGATCTTGAACCCCTGGCGGAAGATCGCGCCCGCGAGCGCCTCCAGCCTGGACGGGGCGGCGCTCGCCTTGCGCTCCTGCACCTCACGGACGAGCTTCTCGCCTCGAGCCATGACCGCCAGCTTGTAGAGGTTGAAGAACGGGAAACCCGTGCGGTAGACCACGTCGACGTCGAGCCCGGCGCTGGTGAGCACGTCCTGCAGGTCGGGCCCGGTGAAGTGCCGGTAGTGGCCGATGTGCTTGTCGAACGCCGTGCGTGGGCCGCCGGGCACGGTGACCACGACCTTGGCGCCGGGCGCCAGCAGCGCAATCGACTCGCGCACCAACCGGGTGGGGTCTTCGACGTGCTCGAGCACCTCCGAGCAGACCGCGTGGGTCGCCGGCGGCTGCCCCTCGGCCAGGGTCACCGGCTCCAGCAGGTTGCGCTCGAAGAACCGGGCGCCGATCCCCTCGCGCTGGGCGGCCTCGTTGGCCCGCCGGACGCCCTCGGCGCTGTACTCGACGCCGAAGACCTGTACGTCCGGACGGCTGCGCGCGTAGTCGAGGGCGAACTGTCCCTGACCGCTGCCGATGTCGAGGAGCACGCTGCCCGGCCGGACGTCGCCCAACAGCTGCAGCACCATCTTGTGGCGGTAGGCGTTGGCCGGGTTGCGCAGCGAGAACTCACCGATGGTGTCCCAGTGGTCGTCCCAGTCGTCCTGGTCGGTCCCGTCGGGGTTGAGCCGGGACGCCTCGGTGGAGCTCACAGCCGGAAACCCGCCGCCGTGGCGTCGTCGAAGAACATCTGCACGGTCTCGAGTGAGAACTGGTCGAGGTCCTTGTCGAAGGACTTCGTCTTGGCCAGCAGGTCGGGCGTCACGGTGATGATGTGCACGCCGACCTCCTCGGCCTGCTTGATGTTGAGCACCTCGCGGGGCGAGGCCCACAGCAGCTCGAGGCCGGGGTCGTGGGCGAGCGCGGCGAGCGAGTCGGCCATGATCGGCATCGGGTCGCGGCCGGTGTCGGCGATCCGGCCGGCGAAGACCGACACCACGTGGCCCGGGCCACCCTGCGACGCGGCGGCCACCCGCTCGACCTGGGCGACCGTCATCAGGGCGGTGACGTTGAGGTGGACGCCGTCGGCGGAGAGCTCTCGGATGACGTCGTCGCTCGGCACGCCGGCGGTGTTGGTCACCGGGATCTTGACGTAGACGTTGTCGCCCCAGGAGGCGATCAGCCGGGCCTGGCGCACCATCTCGGCGGGCTCGTCTGCGAAGACCTCGAACGAGATCGGGTGGGTGGTGATGTTCTCGAGCACCTTGTGGGCGAAGGCCTCGTAGTCGTCGATGCCGGCCTTGCGCATCAGCGTCGGGTTGGTGGTGAAGCCCGAGATCCGCGGGTCCTCCGCAAGGGCGATGATGCTCTCGAGGTCGGCGCCGTCTGCGTAGATCTTCACGTGTGGAACTCCAAGTCCGTCAGGTTCTGAGCCGGGTCAGTCGGTGCCGTCGGCTCCGCAGACCTTCAGGACATGATCCCGTGCCTGCGCCAGAGAGCCAAAACGTGCGCCCGGCGCGTCCCGGAGTGGTTCGCCGAGCCCCCAGTCGATCCACACGGACGCCACACCGGCCCGGTGGGCCGCATCGATGTCGCGCCAGCGGTCGCCGACGGCGACGCTCCTGTCCAGGTCCAGGTCCAGCCGCCGGGCGGCGTCCAGGATCATCCCGGGACGGGGCTTGCGACACCAGCAGCCCTCCGCGCCGTCGTGCGGACAGACCACGACGTCGTCGAGCGGGAGCTCGCTGCGCAGCAGGGCGTGCATCTTGTCGAGCTCTACGGCGTCGAGGGCACCGCGCGCAAGGTCGGGCTGGTTGGTCACGACGACCAGGGCCAGGCCCGCGTCGGCGAACGACCGACAGGTCTCCGCCACACCGGGCAGCAGGCGGAGCTGATCGAGCCGCCGGGGCGGCGTAGGCACCCCGTCCGTCACGAAGGCCTGGTTGAGCACGCCGTCGCGGTCGAGGAAGACGCCGGGGCGACGGTTCACGACGTCAGCAGGCCGGCCCGCGCGTCGTCGGCCATGGAGCTCATCGAGTCCCGGAGCGCCTGCGGCCCGGTGCGCTGGTTGCTCCAGCCGAGGGACCGGATCTTGTCGGTGTTGATCCGCACCACCGGTACGTCGCCCTTCCAGCCCCGGTCGCCGCCGGTGTAGTCGAAGGTGGTGCTGCCGGGCTCGAGCCCGAGCACCTGCATCGCGAGCTCGGCGATCTCGGTGACGGTGACGTAGTCGCCGGTGGCGACGTTGAACGCGTCGAACGGCGTGTCGGCGACGGCGCCCGCGGTCAGGACGGCGTCGATGACGTCCTCGACGTAGATGTAGGACTTGCTCTGCCTACCGTCGCCGAGGATCCGCAGCCGGGTGGGGTCGTCGAGCAGGCGACGCACGAAGTCGAAGCCGACGCCGTGGGTCTGGTGGGGGCCGACCACGTTGCCGAAGCGGAACGCTCGCACCGTGAAGTCGAACATCGCGGCGTACGCCGCCAGGATGGCCTCGCCGGCGAGCTTGCTCGCGCCGTAGGTCGACGTGGGGACCATCGGCCCGTGGTCCTCGGCCGCCTCGACCTCGCCGAGGTCGCCGTAGACCCCGCTGCCGCTGGCGTAGAGGACGAGCTCGAGCTCGGCCATCCGCGCCGCCTCGGCGACGTGGTGGGTGAGCAACGTGCCCTGGTCGAAGTCGATCGCCGGGTTGGCGACCGCCGCTGCGATGTCGGGGTTCGACGCCAGGTGGATCGCCGCGGTGTGGCCGCGGAAGGTCTCGGTCAGAGTGGCCAGGTCGCCGACATCGGCCCGGACGACGGTCAGCCGGGGGTCGTCGCCGACCGCCTCGAGGTGCCAGTCGCGGCCGGAGGAGAAGTTGTCGTAGACGGTGACCTGCTCGGTGGCCGCGTCGGAGAGCAGCCGGTTGACGAAGTGGCTGCCGATGAAGCCGGCGCCGCCGACCACGCAGACCCTGCGGAGCCTCTGCGTCATACGACGGACTCCCACTTGGTCGCGGCCACGGCGAGCGCGGGGTGGCTGACCAGGAGGTGCCAGATCACGCAGCACAGCCCCTCGGTGTGCGGGGTGATGTGCGGTGCGTACGTCGGCGGCACGATCACGCACGCGTCGGCGAGCTGGGCGGTGTAGCCGCCGTCGCGGCCGACGATCCCGAAGATGGAGGCGCCGACGGACCTGGCCACGTCCAGCGCGGCCACGATGTTGGTGGACACCTTCTTCTCGGCGTTGCCCCCGCCCACGGAGAAGACGAGGACGGCGTCCTTGTCGTCGATCCGGGAGCCCTTGAGCCACTCGCCGAACGTGGTGTCCCAGCCCTCGTCGTTGGCCCGGGCGGTGAGCTCGGAGACGTTGTCGATGGGGGAGTACGACTCGACGTTGCAGATCTTGCGGAAGTCGTTGACCGCGTGGCTGGCCGAGCCCGCCGAGCCGCCCACGCCGAGGATGAACAGCCGCCCCTCGCGCTCACGGACCGCGGCGATGCCCTGGGCCAGGGCCTCGACGCTGTCGCTGTCGAGGGACTGGACGATCGCGACCGTCTCCTCGAGGAAGTCTTGGGTGAAGGACATGCCAGTTGTCTCCTAGCCAGTGCTACTGGGTGACGGTCGCGACCGCGAAGGTGTTGAGGCCGAACTTGTGCCGGAAGCACTTGATGGCGTGCGGCATGAAGCCTGCCTTGACCATCAGTGGCCACAGGTCGCGTGGGTCGTAGTACATCTTGTGGTCGTCCATCTCCTCGGCCGGCGACAGGCCGAGCTTGAACGCGGAGAACTCGAGGGCACGCTTGCCGAGCCAGGACGGCACGTTGACGGCGCACACCCCGCCCGAGCGCAGCACCCGGTGGAACTCGCTGACGGTCTCCTGCGGCTCCCAGAGGTGCTCGACCACCGACATGCAGAGCACGACGTCCAGGGAGCGGTCGGGCACCTGTTCCATGGTCTGCGGCAGGAACCCCTCGATGGCCCGGACCTTCGGATGCGTGGCCAGGTCGGGCGCGAGGGAGACGTCCAGCAGGGTGGCGGTGCCGACGCTGTCGAGCACCCTCCTGGCGAAGGTGGCGTCGTAGCCGCAGCCGACGTCGGCGACGTCCTTGCCGGCCAGCGGTCCGACGACCCGCTCGATCTGGCGCTTGGACAGCCACACGCCGAACCGGTCGACGGGTGTCACCGTTCCGCTCTCGCCGAAGGACTGGGTGCGGCCGGTCGCGTCCTCAGTCACGGTAGGGCGCCGCGCCGTAGCTGACGCTCGTCGCGTGCAGGAGCAACGTGAAGCAGAAGGTGGAGAAGCCGACGATCATCAGGAGCAGCCCCACGATCCCGAGGTGGGTCAATGCCGCGGAGGCCTCCGGCAGGGAGAAGTTGCTGGTGACGAAGTGGACCACGAGCGCCACCACCAGGGCGGCGCCCAGCGCGAAGACGGTGCCGCTGATCACCATCATCTTGGTGTAGCGGAACACCCTGCGCCAACGCTCCCGATGTCGTCCGCCGTAGTCGAGGAAGACGTGCGCCAGGCAGCCGAAGTAGATGCTCTGCAGCCCGATCACGGCCAGCGCGACCCCGATCAGCATCGTGTAGAGGCTGAAGGTCACCGCTCCGATGGTGATGTTGCTGAAGGAGAGCGGCAGGGTCATCAGGAGGCCGAGCGCGAACAGGACGATCCCGGGCTTGAACAGGAAGAACTCGGCGCCGTGGATGAACATCGCCCGCAGGTTGATCCAGGCGGCGGCGAAGGGAGAGAACCAGCCGGACCGCTTGTGGTGGGAGAGGCGTCCCTCCTGGTCCTTGAGGAAGGTCACCGGGACCTCGGTGGTCTTCAGCTCCATCCGCACGGACTTGAGCACCATCTCGGAGGCGTACTCCCACGACTGGGAGACGAGCCCCATCCGGACCAGCGCGTCGCGGGTGATCCCGCGCATCCCGCAGTGGATGTCGCTGAAGTGGCTGCCGTAGAGACGGTTGAGGATCCACGTGGTGAACGGGGTGCCGAAGTACTGGTGGAGCGGCGGCATGGCGCCTGGCTCGATGCTGCCCTTCCACCGGGAGCCCATCGCGTACTCGGTGCCGTCGCGCATCGCTTCGACGAACGGCGCGAGCTTGCGGAAGTCGTAGGTGCAGTCCGCGTCGCCCATCACGATGTACTGGCCGCGGACGTAGGGGACGGAGTCGATGTAGGCGCGGCCCAGGCCGCGCCGGGGGGTGTGCAGGACCCTGGCCCCGCCCTGCAGGGCCAGCTGTGGTGTCGCGTCGTCGGAGCTGTCGACGATGAGGATCTCGCCGCGCACGCCCGCATCGCGCAGCCCTTGGTGGCACCAGGAGACGAAGTCCTCGACGGTGATCTGCTCGTTGACGGCCGGCACCAGGATGGTGACCTCGGGCTCGGGCTCGTCGTTCTCAGGCACCAGCAGCGTGATCTCGGGGTCGTCCAGGGCCGTGAACGCGGTCACGCCGGGGAGGGCGCAGGCGGCCTCCAGCCCGACAGGGACGTTGGTGCCGACAGGCGTCAGCGAGTCAAGCACATCAACCACGCCGGACACCCTAACAACGCGACGGCCAACCACCGACTCGGCGCGAGGGCTGGATCCAGCTCCGGTGGAGCCGCCGCCACGCCTCGGGAGGCCATGGCCACCGCGTACTCGTCCCAGTAGCTGGTGTGCAGGTCCTCGATGAGCGAGACTCCGCCCTCCTTCGACCAGCGGGTACATCTCGTCGAACGTGGAGAGCTGCGAAATTGTCGTCGCCCAGCCACAAGCGACCGAAATTCCTGGCGCGCCACCTGGAATTCGACCGGAAGTGGCATTCCTTCCATTTCACCCGCGAATTGCTGGCCAACGCCGCTATTAGTATTGTTTTGTCTTGAGGTCGCCAATTTATTCTTGACGTCTCCCGACATCTACATCTCGATTACTTCAATAGAAAGTGCTGGTGCACAAATGGCGCAGAAGGTGCACATCGTTCTCGAGGACGACCTCGACGGCAGTGACGCCACTCAGACCGTGACCTTCGGTCTCGACGGCACTTCCTACGAGATCGACCTGAACGACAAGAACGCCGCCTCGCTGCGCGACGCACTGGCCGCTTATGTCGGCCACGGACGCAAGGTGAGCGGCTCCCGGCGCGGCCGGCGTTCCTCGTCGACCTCCTCCGCCACCCACTCCGCCAAGGAGATCAGGGACTGGGCCCGCTCCAACGGCCACAAGGTCCCCGACCGCGGCCGGATTCCCTCGGACGTCCGAGAGGCCTTCGAAGCCGCGCACTGAGGTTTGTCGCTGGTTGAGGAGGGCGCTCAGCGCCCGTCTCGAAACCATGCAAGACGGGGCTGGATCTCTGTTGAGCTCCAGCCCCGGGTTGCGTGGCTTCGTCGGCTCGATCGGCCCTCGCAGGCTCGGTCCGGCCCGAGGCCTCCTCAACCTCCTCGCTGGTCGCTCCGCACCCGCAAGCTCGCGCGAAGCGCGCTCGGATGTTCGCTGATAGCGGATGGACCCTGTCCCGCTCCTGGGAACGCGTAGGCTGACTGTGGGGTTGTTCCGAGCGACCCCACCGAAGCTTTCTAGGAGACGCGCATGTTCGAGCGGTTCACGGACCGAGCCCGCCGGGTGGTCGTGCTGGCCCAGGAAGAGGCCCGCATGCTCTCCCACAACTACATCGGGACCGAGCACATCCTGCTCGGCCTCATCCACGAGGGAGAGGGCGTCGCCGCCAAGGCCCTCGAGAGCCTCGACATCTCGCTCGAGGCGGTGCGCGCGCAGGTCGAGGAGATCATCGGCCAGGGCCAGCAGGCGCCCAGCGGCCACATCCCGTTCACCCCGCGCGCCAAGAAGGTGCTCGAGCTGTCCCTGCGCGAGGCGCTGCAGCTCGGCCACAGCTACATCGGGACCGAGCACATCCTGCTCGGCCTGATCCGGGAGGGTGAGGGCGTCGCGGCCCAGGTGCTGCAGAAGCTCGGCGCCGACCTCAACCGGGTCCGCCAGCAGGTCATCCAGCTGCTCTCCGGCTTCCAGGGCAAGGAGTCGTCGGCCTCCGCGGCCGCGGCCACCGGTGGTGGCGACGCCCCGTCGTCCTCGCTGGTGCTCGACCAGTTCGGCCGCAACCTGACCCAGGACGCCCGCGAGGGCAAGCTCGACCCGGTCATCGGACGCGAGCAGGAGATCGAGCGGGTCATGCAGATCCTGTCCCGCCGTACGAAGAACAACCCGGTGCTCATCGGCGAGCCCGGTGTCGGCAAGACGACCATCGTCGAGGGGCTGGCCCAGGACATCGTCAAGGGCAACGTGCCCGAGACGCTCAAGGACAAGCAGATCTACACCCTCGACCTCGGCGCGCTGGTCGCGGGCTCCCGCTACCGCGGCGACTTCGAGGAGCGGTTGAAGAAGGTCCTCAAGGAGATCCGCACCCGCGGCGACATCGTGCTGTTCATCGACGAGATCCACACCCTCGTCGGAGCCGGTGCGGCCGAGGGCGCCATCGACGCCGCCAGCATCCTCAAGCCGATGCTGGCCCGCGGAGAGCTGCAGACCATCGGCGCCACCACGCTCGACGAGTACCGCAAGTACCTCGAGAAGGACGCCGCCCTGGAGCGCCGGTTCCAGCCGATCCAGGTGGCCGAGCCGTCGATCGCGCACACGATCGAGATGCTCAAGGGGCTTCGCGACCGTTACGAGGCGCACCACCGGGTCACGATCACCGACGAGGCGCTGGTCTCGGCGGCCACGCTGGCCGACCGCTACATCTCCGACCGGTTCCTGCCCGACAAGGCCATCGACCTGATCGACGAGGCCGGCTCGCGGCTGCGGATCCGCCGGATGACGGCCCCGGCCGACCTGCGCGAGTACGACGACAAGATCGGCGACGTCCGCCAGCGCAAGGAGGCGGCGATCGACGGGCAGGACTTCGAGGCCGCGGCCCGCCTGCGCGACGAGGAGAAGCAGCTCATCCTCAAGAAGTCCGAGCGCGAGAAGCAGTGGCGCGCGGGCGACATGGACGAGGTGGCCGAGGTCGACGAGGAGCTGATCGCCGAGGTGCTCGCCGTAGCGACCGGCATCCCGATCGTGAAGCTCTCCGAGGAGGAGTCGACCCGGCTGCTCAAGATGGAGGACGAGCTGCACAAGCGGGTCATCGGCCAGGAGGAGGCCGTCAAGGCGCTCTCCCGGGCGATCCGGCGTACCCGGGCCGGCCTCAAGGACCCCAAGCGGCCCGGCGGCTCGTTCATCTTCGCCGGCCCCTCGGGTGTCGGTAAGACCTGGCTGTCCAAGTCGCTGGCCGAGTTCCTGTTCGGCGACGAGGACGCGCTGATCCAGCTCGACATGTCGGAGTACGGCGAGAAGCACACGGTCTCGCGGCTCTTCGGCTCGCCTCCCGGCTACGTCGGCTACGAGGAGGGCGGCCAGCTCACCGAGAAGGTGCGGCGCAAGCCGTTCTCGGTCGTGCTCTTCGACGAGGTCGAGAAGGCGCACCCCGACATCTTCAACAGCCTGTTGCAGATCCTCGAGGAAGGGCGCCTGACCGACTCCCAGGGCCGCGTGGTCGACTTCAAGAACACCGTGATCATCATGACCACCAACCTGGGCACCAAGGACATCGCCAAGGGCGTCCACCTCGGCTTCAACCAGGGTGGCGACTCGGCCGGCTCCTACGAGCGGATGAAGAACAAGGTGCAGGACGAGCTCAAGCAGCACTTCCGCCCGGAGTTCCTCAACCGGGTCGACGAGATCATCGTGTTCCCGCCACTTTCGCAGCAGCAGATCGTCCACATGGTCGACAACATGATCGCGTCGGTCGAGCTGCGGATGCGCGATCGCGACATGCGGATCGAGCTCACCCAGGCGGCCAAGAACCTGCTGGCCGAGCGGGGCTTCGACCCCGTCCTGGGTGCCCGGCCACTGCGCCGCACGGTCCAGCGCGAGATCGAGGACATCCTCGCCGAGAAGATGCTGTACGGCGAGGTCGGTCCCGGCCAGATCGTGCTGGTCGACGTCGAGGGCGAGGGTCCGACCGCGACCTTCACCTTCGCCGGCCAGAAGGTCGGCGAGCTGCCCGACCTGCCGCCGTTCGAGACGGCGGGCGTCGAGGTGGGCGACTCGCTCGGTGACCCGACCGAGGAGGAGCCCGGCCCGATCGACGTGCCGAAGTCCGGTGGGGACGACTGACCAGCCAGAGCTAGAGCACGAAGCTGTCGGCGGCGGCCTGGGTGACCAGGCCGTCGCCGATCAGCGTCTGCAGGCATCTCTCCCGCTGTTGCGCGTCCGGCCACACCGCGTCCAGCCGGGTCCGGTGCACCGGTCCCGCGCTCTCGCGCAGGACGGCCAGCAAGCGCCCCCGGCACTGGCGGTCCGTGCCCTCCCAGGCCTGGGCCCGGCGGGGTGCGCCGCGGTGAGCCGGTCGGCCGGCGGCGTACCACGCGCACCGGTCGGCGACTGGACACTCACCGCATCGCGGCGCCGAGGCCTGGCAGACCAGGGCGCCCAGCTCCATCACGGCGACCGACCAGGTGGGCGCAGAGCCGGACTCCTCCGAGGGCAGCACGCTCTCCGCGGCGTCCCGCTCGGCTCGGGTCACCGACGCCGGCGGGAACTCGGTGCCGGCCAGCAGCCGCCCCAGCACCCGGCGAACGTTGGTGTCGAGCACGACGTGACGGCGACCGTGCGCGAACGACGCGACCGCCGCCGCGGTGTAGTCACCCACGCCCGGCAGGGTCACCAGCTCGTCGTAGGACTCGGGCACCTCACCGTCGTACCGCTCGACGATGGCGAGGGCCGCCGCGTGCAGCCGCAGCGCCCGCCGGGGGTACCCGAGCCGGCCCCAGGCGCGCACCGCCACTCCGGTGGGCTCGGCGGCGAGCTGGGCCGGAGTCGGCCAGCGCTCGAGCCAGGCCTCGTGGACCGGGAGCACGCGGGCCACCGGGGTCTGCTGGAGCATGAACTCCGAGACGAGGACCGACCACGGCGAGGCGTCGGGGCGGCGCCAGGGCAGGTCGCGGGCATGGGCGGCGTACCAGCTCGAGCACCGGCGCGTGCAGCTCGGTCATCGAGACGAGACGGTAGGCCCGGTGTCAGAAGGCCGCGAGCGGTATGGACGGCTCGGGCAGATCGCACGATGACTGGGCAAGCGAGCCTCATGAGGAACACGCCTTCGGTCCCGGTGGCCGATGGTTAGTGTCAGGTCATGCCCGGCAGGCGCGTCGCAGCCCGTTCCCGCCGGGCCGGCCGACGGGCGGGTATCTGGCCACTGCTCGTCTTGTTGCTCGGTACCGCGGTGAGCCTGGGGCTGCGGTGGTTCGTCCCGTTCAACATCAGCGCGATCGGAGCCGGCTACTACGACCAGGCCCTCTTCCTGCGCCAGACGCTGGCGTTCCACAACGGCGACTGGCTCGGCATCTTCGACAAGGTCACGCTTTCCAAGGGACCGTCGTACCCGGTGTTCAACGCGGCGCTCGGCTGGGTGCACATCAGTCCGCCCATGGGGGCCCACCTCACCTACCTCGCGGCGGCCGGCGTGCTCGCCCTCGCCGTCCTTCAGCTGACTGGTCGGCGCTGGGCCGCCGTGTGGGTCTATGTCTTCGTGGCCCTGGACCCTGTCAACTTCACTCCGGTGCATTCCCAGCTTCTCCGGGACAACTGGTACTCAGGTCTGTCCCTCCTCGTGCTCGGCTCCTTCTTCCTCGCCGTGCTCGGCGCCCTGCGTCGCCACCCACTTCTTGTTGTTGTCCTGTGGACACTGGTGAGCGGGCTTTCTGCGGCGGCGTTCTGGCTCTGCCGTGAGGAGGGCCTCTGGCTGGCGCCGGCCATGCTCACAGTGGCGTTGGGGCTGCCAAGCATCGAGCTCCGCCGCCGATGGAACCCGCACCGGACGAGCGGCGGTCACGGTCGGTCGGCCCCCTCGCGGACCGCCGTGGTCTTGGCCATGGTCCTGGTCGTGTTCGCGCTCTGCGCGTGGACTCCGGTGGCCTACGTCGCCCACCGCAACCAGGCGGTGTACGGCGTCCGGCTCACCAACGACAGCGGGGACGGCGAGTTCGCCCGCGCGTATGGCGCGTGGAGCCGCATACGCGGAGTGCCCCTGACCCCTGAGGTGCCCATCAACGCCGCCCAGCGCCGGGCCGGGTACTCGGTCAGCGAGAGCGCCAGGGACCTACGGCCGTGGTTGGAGGACCCGGCGAACCCCTGGAAGGCCTACGCGTGCGAGCAGCAGCGCTGCACCGACTTCCCGAACGGTGCCGAGATCTGGGCGTTCCGCGACGCCGCCGAGGCCGCGGGTCACTTCCGGAGCGAGCCGGAGTTCCAGGACTACTTCGCGCGCGTCGCAGACGAGCTTGAGCTGGCGTGCGACGAGGAGCGGATCGAGTGCGCCCCCGACCTGCCGCCTTCGCTCCAGCCATTCCTGCGCGCCCGGGCCACGGCGGTTGCCCGACTGTCGCTGCGATGGACGTGGCTGTTGTGGGCCGAGGACCGCTTCTACGCCCCCTTCGCCTCGGAGGAGTTGTTCCCCGTCCCGGACGCGGATCGAGCCGTGATCGGCGAGGCGATCGCCGGGGTGCCCGCCACCGAGTCCGACGCCCATTCGGACACGTCGCGCTTCGACCGCTGGCGCTGGGTGTACGAGGCGTTGGCAGTCGGTTACCGCGTCGCGCTCGCGGCACTCGTGGTGCTCGTCCTCGCCGGGTTGGCGACGGCGGTGGTGCGCCGTGCCCGGCGACGCGAGAGCCTGGAAGATCCCGCCTTGGCGGTGCTGATGCTCGCCCTAGGGGTGGCTGCCGCGGTCCGGATCGTGGTGTTCGCCGTCGTCGAGCTGGCCGAGGGCTTCGGTGTCGACGCGCGCTATCACCTGCCGACCCGGCTGATGGCGGTCGCGCTCCTCGCGGTGGGAGCAGCCACCGCGCTCCGTCAGATCCGGGCGGGGCGCCAGCCCACCCCTGGGGACGGCTAGTGGCCACCACCAAAGCTCGTCGTGTGCCCGCCATGCCCTCAAAATTTCAGAACACAACCGATTCGTGTGGACCAAGACCGCCGAAGAGATTCTCAAGAACGCCAACCGTCCAACAACTTCAACTCCGCGCCACGAGTACGTGCTAGCGCGCGTAGCGGACGCGGACCTCTGACACAGGGCACTGGCCGTGCGGCGTGGGTACGACGTCCGCGGGCCGCCGGGCCCTAGCGTGCGGGACATGCCAGCCACGACGCGTGGACCGCTGCCGCCGAGCGTCTACTGGCGCCGCCGGCTGGCGGCGCTCAGCGTGGCGCTCGTGGTCTTCCTGGGGGTGGGCAAGATCCTCTCCCTCGGCTCGGACGGCTCCTCCGACGGCCAGGCCGAGCAGGCCGGGGCGACCACGGTGACCACCAGCCCGACCGCGACCGTCTCGGTTCCCGAGCCGACCAAGAAGGGCGGCCAGGGCAAGGGGCACGGCCAGGGGAAGGGCCACGGCGGCCAGGGGAACGGGCAGCCGTCCAGCACGCCCACCCCGACGCCCACCCCGACCCCGGTGCTGCCGGATCCCACCGGGCCGTGCCCCGACGACGACGTCTACATCACCCCCAGCATCGCCGCACCGATCGGCGGCTCGGACATCACGGTCACGCTCAACCTGCAGACCCGCGAGACGGTGGCCTGCACCTGGCAGCTGTCCCCGGACACCATGCGGATGAACATCGTCTCCGGGGCGGACCAGATCTGGCTGAGCCGGCAGTGTCCGAATGCCATTCCGACCCAGGACGTCGTGGTGCGGCTGGCCTCGGTCACCCAGGTCCCGGTGGTCTGGAACTCGCGGCGCTCCGACAGCGACTGCTCCGACCGGACCGCCTGGGCCCTGCCCGGCTTCTACCACCTGCGCAGCGCGGTCCTGGGCGGTGAGCCGACCGACGTGCAGTTCGAGCTCCTCGCTCCGACGGCGCCGACCGTCACCGAGACGGCGCAGCCCAAGGGCGGCAAGGGCAAGGGTGGTGGCAAGGGCAAGGGCAAGGGCGGCGGCAACTGATATGTAGGACTTCTGTCAAGGGGCAGGGTGAGGCGCCCGTCGCGGTTGGCGGGGCGGGCGCCTCGTGCTTCGTCGTGTGTGGTCGTTGGTGAGCGTGTCGTTGTCGACGCGCGGTCAGACTGATATGCGCGGGTTGGTTACCGCAGGACGGGTGTTCGGCTGGAGCGGGTCCGCGTGTCTAGGGTCGAGCGTCGCCGGCCCGGAGGGGTCGGGCTGCTCATAGTTGCGTCGCGGGTCGCTCCACGCGCTGCCACCACCGGTCGCTGGTCGACGAAGCAGATCGTGGGTCTGGTTACTCCTCGAGGACGGCCAGGGACCAGCACCAGCCGGCGAGCTCGCGGGCGATGGCGACGTTGGCGATCACGTGGCGCTTCTTGCGGCGCGCATGAACGTGACCCAGCGTTGGTGCAGTCGCTGGTTGCCTGCGTCGCCGCGGGCCCGCGCGGCGGGCCGGGGCCAGATCCCACCGGTCGCGCATGGTCTTGCCGACCAGGTAGCGGGCGCGGTGGTGCCAGGCGGCCTCGACCAGCAGCCGGCGGGCGTGGGTGTTGCCGGTCTTGGTGATCGATCCCTGGCCGCGGGACTGGCCCGAGGAGTACTCGGTGGGGACCAGGCCGACGAAGGAGCCGATGGTGTTGCCGGTGAACCGGTGCCAGTCGCCGATCTCGACCGCGAGCGCGAACCCGGTCAGGGTGCAGATCCCGCGCAGGCAACCGAGCCGGCGGACCAGCGGGGTGAACTCGGAGTCGGCGGCCATCGCGGCGATCGCGGTGTCGAGCCGGTCGCGGCGGGCCTGATGGCCAGCACGGCCTCGTGGTCGGAGTCGAAGGTCAGCCGGTCGCCGCGGCCGAGTCAGCTGCGGCACCGCGTCGCGCCGCAGCCAGGCCTCGTGGGCGCCGGTCCAGGCCTGCCCGCCGGAGTAGACGATGCCGTGGCGCAGCAACAGCTTGGACAGCCGGTGCCGGGCCCGCATCAGATCACCGCGGGCAGTCCTCGCGGGCCCGGACCAGGTCCCGGGCGGCCTCCTGCTCGACGCGAGGGCACCGCCACCGCGGTGACCTCGTCCACCGCAGCAGCCGGGCCAGATGCATCGCGTCCTTGGCGTCGGTCTTGACCCGATCACCCGCGGGCCGCTGCAGCTTCGACGGCGCGGCCACCTCACACCGGATCCCCGCCGCGCTCAGCGCCCGAGACAGACCGAACCCGGTCGGGCCGGCCTCGTAGGCCACCGCCACCGGCCCCGGCAGGTCCCGAGCCAGGAGCGGATGTGCTCATGGGACGGGTCAGCTTCGCCTGGAACAGCTCGCCCGTGACGCCGTCGATCGCCGCGCCGCGACCGACCGGGCGTGCACATCGAGCCCAACACTCGTACGCTCGGTAAACACCGGGGCCTCCCACAACTGTCGGATAGGCCGAGCAGGCAGCCCTGCTCGGTAACCCACGAATGTGGAGGAGGCGGCCCGCAAGAGGGAAGCTAGTGCGCCGTCGTGACCACGGTCAGACGTAGCGCTCCAGGATCGTCGACTCGGCCAGCCGGGAGAGGCCTTCGCGGACGCTCCGCGCGCGGAGCTCGCCGACGCCCTCCACGACCTGGAGGTCCTCGACCCCGGCGGAGAGCAGCTTCTGCAAGGTGCCGAAGTGGTCGACCAGCCTGTCCACCACTGCGGCCGGCAGCCGCGGCACCTTGGCCAGCAGCCGGTAGCCCCGCGGCGCGACCGCGCCGTCGAGGTGCTCGACGCTGCCCAGGCCGAGCACCCGCGCGGCCGAGGCCGGGTCGACGAGCTCGGTCGCGGTGAGCGCCTCCAGCCGCTGCAGCAGCACCTCGGGCTGCTTGCCGCGGCGGCCGCCGACGACGTAGTCGCGGATGACCAGCTCGCGCTCGAGGTCGACGCCGGTGATCAGCTCCTCCAGCTGGAGGGCCAGCAGGCGGCCGTCCGTGCCGAGCTCGAGCACGTAGTCCTCGATCTCGCGGGCGATGCGGGTGACCATCTCCAGCCGCTGGGCCACCACCGCGACGTCCCGGACGGTCACGAGGTCCTCGATCTCCAGCGCGGACAACGTGCTGGACACCTCGTCGAGCCGGAGCTTGTAGCGCTCCAGCGTGGCCAGCGCCTGGTTGGCCCGGGACAGGATCTGGCCGGAGTCCTCCAGCACGTGCCGGGTCTCGCCGACGTACGCCGCGATGATCTGCATCGACTGGGACACCGAGATCACCGGGAACCCGGTCTGGCGGGCCACGCGGTCGGCGGTCCGGTGCCGGGTGCCGGTCTCCTCCGACGGGATGTTGTGGTCGGGCATCAGGTGGACGGCGGCCTTGAGGATCCGGGTGAGGTCGCGGTCGACGATGATCGCGCCGTCCATCTTGGCGAGCTCCCGGAGACCGGTGGAGCTGAAGGGCACGTCGAGGTCGAAGCCGCCGGTGGCGATCGAGTCCAGGGTGCGGTCGCTGCCGAGCACGATCAGCGCACCGGTCCGGCCGCGCAGGATCCGCTCCAGCCCGTCGCGCAGCGAGGTGCCGGGCGCGATCGCCTGCAGGGTGGTTCGCAGCTGCAACGACTCGGCCGGCCAGTCCACCATTGCGCCACCTCCTTGCTGCACTCGGTCAGCGCAAAGACTATGCGCTGGGAGCCGGGAATCCCGGACGGGAGGCCCGCTGACACGGTTACCCTGACTCGGTGACCACCTCCGAGAACCGGCCGTGGGGCTCCTGGCACGTCCTCGACGAGGGCGAGGGCTTCAAGGTCAAGCGGATCGTGGTCCATCCCGGGGCCCGGCTGTCACTCCAGCGGCACGCGCTCCGTGCCGAGCACTGGGTCGTGGTCTCCGGCGCCGCGACGTGCACGGTCGGCACCGAGACCGTCACGCTCGACCTGGGCGACACGGTCGACGTCGAGATCGGCCAGGCGCACCGGATCGCGAACGAGGGCGACGAGACGCTGGTGATCATCGAGGTCCAGCGCGGCACCTACCTCGGCGAGGACGACATCGTCCGCCTCGAGGACGACTACGGCCGGGCGGGTAGCGAAGCCACCCCTCGCTGACCCGGCGACGCTGCCGCCTCAGTCGTCGACCGACCGCAGCCGGGTCTCGGACGTGGCGGTGACCTGGAGCAGCCTGAGGGCGGACGCGACGTCGGGCACGTCGAGGACCCGCATGCCGTCGAGGACCCACGACTCGGGGGAGCGCGGCCCGGGCTTGGACCGGTCGCTCGGCACCACCGCGACGCGGAAGCCGAGCCGGGCGGCCTCGGCCAGCCGCTGGGGCAGGTCGCGGACCCGGCGCAGCTCGCCGGCCAGCCCGATCTCGCCCATCGCGACCACGCCGGACGGCGGAGCCACGCCGAGGGTGGCCGAGCCGATCGCGACGGCGACGGCCAGGTCGCTGGCCGGCTCGTGGAGACGGGCGCCGCCGACCGTCGAGGCGAAGACGTCGTAGGAGTGCAGCCGGACCTTGCAGTGCTGCTGCAGCACGGCGAGCACCATGGCGACCCGCGAAGAGTCGAGCCCGGACGTCGTACGCCGCGGTCGCTCCAGCGGTGAGGGGGTGACCAGCGCCTGGACCTCGGCCAGCAGCGGCCGCCGCCCCTCCATCGTCACGGCGACGCAGGTGCCGGGCACCCGGCCGCTCTGGTGCTCCACGAACAGGCCGGTCGGGTCGGTGACGGCGGTGATCCCCTCGGCGCCCAGGTCGAAGCAGCCGACCTCGTCGACGGGTCCGAAGCGGTTCTTCATGGCGCGGACCATCCGGAACCGGGAGTTGCGGTCGCCCTCGAAGTGCAGCACCACGTCGACGAGGTGCTCGAGCACCCGCGGACCGGCGATGGCGCCGTCCTTGGTCACGTGGCCGACCAGCACGGTGGTGATGTTGCGGGTCTTGGCCACCCGGATCAGCGCGGCCGCCACCTCCTTGACCTGGGTGACGCCGCCCGGGACGCCCTCGACGCCCGCCGCCCCGATGGTCTGGACGGAGTCGACCACCAGCAGGCTCGGCCGGACCTGCTCGATGTGGGTGAGCACGGCGCCGAGGTCGGTCTCCGCAGCGAGGAAGAGCTCGTCGTGGACGCCGTTGGTGCGGTCGGCGCGCAGCCGGACCTGGGCCGCCGACTCCTCGCCCGTGACGTAGAGGACCCGCTGGCGCACCCGAGCGGTCTGGGCGGCCACCTCGAGGAGCAGGGTGCTCTTGCCGACGCCGGGCTCGCCGGCCAGCAGGATCGCGGCTCCGGGCACCAGCCCGCCTCCGAGCACCCGGTCGAGCTCGGGGACGCCGCAGCTGCGCGAGGTCGACTCCTCGATCGAGACCCGGCCGATCGGGACCGCCGGCGCGGTCACCGGGCTCGGCGAGGCACGCAGGGTGGGGGCGGCGGCCTCGGCCACCGAGCCCCAGGCCTGGCACTCACCGCAGCGGCCGACCCACTTGGTGGCCTCCCACCCGCACTCGGTGCAGCGGTAGGCGGGACGGGGCGTGGGCTTCGGCACGAGAGCAACGTAGGCGGCGCCGCCGACAGCCACGTGGCGCCGCTCCGCAGGCCGCCGTCCAGGGTCCTGGACCCAAAGGGGTGTGCCCGTGGCTATCCTCTCTTGGAACGATCCAGAGCACGTCGGTTGCCACGAGCGGGGGGAGGGGACGTGTCCCGTACGGTGAGCCGCCCGCCCGTCACGCCACCGACCCTCGCCGACGTCGCCGAGCGCGCCGGGGTCAGCCGCCAGACCGTCTCCAACGCGGTCAACAACCCCGAGCTGCTCCGCCAGGACACCCTCCAGCGCGTTCAGCTCGCGATCGCCGAGCTGGGCTACCTGCCCAACCGGGCGGCCCGCAACCTCCGCACCCGCGCCTCGCACCTGATCGGACTGCCGATCAAGGCCGCGGAGGAAGGCACCGCCAACGCCGCGATGGACCGCTTCGTGCACTCGCTGGTCGACTCGTCGCGCGAGGCCGGCTACCACGTGCTCCTGTTCTCGGGGACCCGCACCGGCAAGGCCGAGGACGAGCTCCCGGCGTACGACGACCTGCTCAGGTCCACCGCGGTCGACGCGTTCGTGGTCACCGACACCTACCTCGGCAACCCGCAGGCCGCGTGGCTCAACGACCGTCGGGCGCCGTTCGTCGCCTTCGGCCGGCCCTGGAACGACCCGCACGCCCGGCACCCCTGGGTCGACGTGGACGGGGCCGCCGGTGCCGACATGGCGACCACGCACCTCGTCGAGCGCGGCCATCACCGCATCGCGTGGATCGGCTGGAAGAAGGACTCCCTTCTCGGCGAGGACCGCCGGGCGGGCTGGTCGCGAGCCCTGCGCTCGCGCGACATCCCGACCACCGGCCTGGCCTCGCGGGTCGAGGACACCATCGCCTCCGGCCGGGAGGCCAGCGCGGTCCTGCTCGACGAGGCGCAGCCCACGGCGTTCGTCTGCGCGTCCGACACGTTGGCGCTCGGTGTGCTCCACACGCTCCACGACCGCGGGCTGCGGGCGGGCCAGGACATCGCGGTGACCGGCTACGACGACTCCCAGGTGGCGCAGACGGTGCCGCCGGGGCTGACCTCGGTGCGCCAGCCGCTCGAGCAGGTTGCGGTCGAGGTGGTCCGGGCCCTCGAGGGGCTGCTGGGCACGCCGCCCATCCGCGGCGAGGGCGTGCTGCTCGAGCCGACCCTCGTGGTGCGGGGCTCGTCCGGCTAGAAGGGCTTCGACCAGAGATTGACCGCGTAGTCGACCTCGGTGCCCTCGTGCTGCCCCAGGATCCAGTCTGCGGTGGCCCGGTCGAACTCGATCCGTACGACGGCCTCCAGGTCGGCCCGCGAGGTGAACCGCCAGCCCATGTCCACCGGCGTCCGCGTCCACCCCCGCACCGACCAGAACCGCTCGACCGTCGCCGGGTCCGGCAGGTCCGGGTAGCCGCGGCGGAACCAGCCGCCGAACGTCGACCGCGTCGAGTCGTTGTCGATGACCATGGCCATCCCGCCGCGGCGCACGACGCGGTCGAGCTCCGCGAGGCCCGGTTCGCAACCGGGACCGAAGAAGTAGGACCACCGGGCGTGCGCGACGTCCACCGAGGCGTCGGGCAGCGGGAGAGCCTGGGCGGTGCCCTGGTGGACCGTGACGTTGGGGAGCGCCCGGGTCCGCCGCCTGGACAGGGCGACCAGATCGACGTGCGGCTCGACGCCGGCCACGGACGCCGCGGTCCGTGCGAACCGGGGTAGGTGGAAGCCGGTTCCGCAGCCGATGTCGAGCACGTCCCGGGCCGTCCAGTCGGCGTGCTCGAGCATCGCCGACCAGAGCCGGCCGTCCGGGTCGACGGCGCGGTTCTCGACCTCGTACGTCGCGGTGTGGTGCCAGATGTTGGGGCTCGGGCGAGTCCCTTCCGGAAAGGACCCAGTCAGATCCGGACCAGGCCGTGCGGGGTCTGTACCTGCGCGGCGATGATGCCCGGGGTGCCGTTGGGGGCGACCCACTCGACCTTCACGTCCTCGAGGGGGGCCTCGACGGGCTCGCCCAGCCACTCGCTCACCCGCTGCGGGTCGCCGGCGATCTCCAGACACGCCAGCGAGAAGCTTCCGTCGGCGCCGAAGCTCGGGTGCAGCTCCGTCGGGACGTCCCACTGCACGAAGAACGGCAGCTGGGCATCGGCGATCAGCCCGTTGACGCCGATCTGGTGCCAGCGCAGCTCGGTGCCGTCCGGGCGGTGCCGGCTGCCGACCACGGACTCACGGCCGAGCCGGTGCTCGACGACCCCGATGTCGTCGACCGCGACCACCCAGCCCAGCCAGCCGCCGCCGAGCGCGGAGCGGGCCCGGACGGCCTGGCCGAACGGCGCCTTGTCGGAGGCCGGATGGTCGAGCACCTCGACCACCTCGAGGTAGGTGTGGTCGGCGAGGGGCAGCACCATGTTGCGGGTTCCGAAGCGAGGGTGGACGCCGCCATCGAGGAACGGGGTGCCGAGCTGGGCGCCGATGCGTTCGGCCGTCGCGGCCAGCCCATCGGGTCCAGCGGCGAAGGAGAGATGGTCGAGACGCATGCAGTGATTGTGAGACTCGTGGTCGCGTTCGACCAAAGCGGGGTGGCGGTCTCTTGATGTCGAGAAGCTTCTAACCGGTGAGTCTGGGTTGGCAGGTTCCGGTCAGGCGCTCGGGTCAGCGGGGTGGATGGCGAGGGCCGACCGGGAGTGCAGGTGCGCCTCGCAGTGCCGGGCCAGCTCGTCGTACGCCGCCCGGCCCATCAGCTCGGTGAGCTCGGCCGCGCTGGAGACGAACAACGGCTCAGGTGCCGTGTGCGCCTCGGTGTTGCCGGTGCAGTACCAGTCCAGGTCGTGGCCGCCCGGTCCCCAGCCACGGCGGTCGTACTCGCTGATGGACACCTCGGTGTACTCGGTGCCGTCCGGGCGCTTGACGGTGCGGAACGTACGCCGGATCGGCAGCTGCCAGCACACGTCGGGCTTGGTCTCGAGCGGGTTCTTCTCCAGGACGAAGGCGAGCGCGTGCAGCGCGCACCCGGCCCCGCCCCCTCCACCCGGCGGAGCGAAGTCGGGGCGGTTGTGGAAGACGCACGCCGACTGGCCGTCGTACTCGACGACCACGGTCTTGCGCTCGCCGTCCTCGTCGACCTCGACCCAGTCGTCCTTCTTGACCTTCTTCTTGTCCGGGCGGAACTGCCAGAGCGTCTCGTCGAGCATGCCGACGTAGGCCGCGACCCGCTTCTCGTCGTCCTTGTCCGCGAAGTGGGCGCCCAGCGCGCAGCAGCCCACGTCGGGCGACTCCTTGTAGATGCCCTGGCAGCCGCTGCCGAAGATGCAGTGGTAGCTCGAGGTCAGCCAGGTGAGGTCGCACCTGAACACCTCCGAGTCGTCGTCGGGGTTCTGGAACTCGACGTACGCGCGGGGAAACACCAGGTCGACCTCGGGCACCCACTCAGCCTACGGTCGAATGACGCCCGGGTACGTTGGCCCCATGCGCGTCGGCGTGCTGGACATCGGCTCCAACACCGGGCACCTGCTCGTGGTGGACGCCCACGGAGGTGCCGCACCGCTCCCGGCCTACTCCTTCAAGCAGCCGTTGCGGCTGGCCGAGCACCTCGACGAGAACGGCGAGGTCTCCCAGACCGGGATCGACGCGCTCACCTCCTTCACGGCGGAGGCGCTGGTCATCGCGGAGGACAAGGGCTGCGAGGACATCCTCGGCTTCGCCACCTCGGCCGTCCGCGACGCGGGCAACAGCGACGCCGTCCTGGAGCACGTCCAGGAGCGCACCGGCGTGATGATCGACGTCCTGGCCGGCGAGGACGAGGCCCGGCTCACCTTCCTGGCCGTACGCCGCTGGTTCGGCTGGTCGGCCGGCCGGCTCGCCGTCTTCGACATCGGCGGCGGGTCGCTGGAGATCGCCGGTGGTGGCGACGAGGCCCCCGACGTCGCCTGGTCCCTGCCGCTGGGTGCGGCTCGGCTCGCGCGCACGCACTTCCCGACCGGCACGGCGGACCAGGACACGGTCCGCGAGCTGCGCCGCGAGATCCGGGCCGAGATCGCGCGCGACGCCGGCCACCTGCTCCGCGGTGGGCCGCCGGACCGGGCGGCCGCGACGTCCAAGACCTTCCGCTCGCTGGGCCGGATCTGCGGGGCGGCACCGTCGACCGACGGGGCGCTGGTCCAGCGCACGCTGCCGCTCGAGGCACTGCGCCGGTGGATCCCGAAGCTGGTCGCGATGGCGCCCGACGAGCTCGCCGGGCTCCCGGGTGTGTCGCAGAGCCGGGCCCACCAGATCGTGCCGGGGGCGCTGGTCGCCGAGGCCTGCATGGACATCTTCGACCTCACCGAGCTGGAGATCTGTCCGTGGGCGCTGCGCGAGGGCGTGATCCTCGAACGGCTCGACCAGATCTCGGTGCTGGGTCAGTGAGCACACCACGAGGTTCTTCGTCGCCCCCGCTCCGCTCCGCCGACGAACAACGCCGCGGGGATCGCGGCGTTCGCCTGGTTGAAGAATGACCCGCATCGGCCTCTCGACCAGCTCGGTCTACCCCGAGTCGTCGGCGCACGCCTTCGGGTACGCCGCCAGCCTCGGCTACGACGCCGTCGAGGTGATGGTGATCGACTCGCTGTCGCAGTCGATCACCGCCGTGCAGCAGCTGTCGAAGCACCACGGGATCCCGGTCTCCGCCATCCATGCGCCCTGCCTGCTGTTCACCCAGCGGGTGTGGGGCACCGAGCCCTGGGGCAAGCTCGAGCGCTCGGCCGAGATGGCGAAGGCGGTGGGCGCGGAGGTCGTCGTGGTGCACCCGCCGTTCCGCTGGCAGAAGGAGTACGCCCGCGACTTCGTCAACGGCATCGCCGCCCTGGAGGAGTCGACGGGCATCGCCTTCGCGGTCGAGAACATGTATCCCTGGCGGGCGTCGTCCAAGCGCGGCATGGAGATGTACCTCCCCGGCTGGGACCCCTCGGACGAGCCGTACGCCAACACGACCATCGACCTCTCGCACGCCGCGATCGCCCGTGACGACCCGGTCGCGATGGCCGAGCGGCTCGGCGACCGGCTGCGCCACATCCACCTCACCGACGGCACCGGCTCGGCCAAGGACGAGCACCTGGTGCCGGGCCGAGGCTCGGTCGGCGCCGCCGAGTTCCTGCGGCACGTCGCGCAGACCGGCTTCCGCGGGGAGATCGTGGTCGAGATCAACACCCGCAAGGCGGGCTCGCGCGAGGAGCGGGAGAAGGACCTCGTCGAGTCGCTGGAGTTCGCTCGCGAGCACTTCTTCGCTTCGGCTTCCTGAGCGTCACGGGCCAGTTGCCGGCGCGGGACTGCACCGCATCTCGTCCGCCTCCTGCACCGTTTGGTGCACTGTCGGCGAGGGCTGCCCGCCAAACCTCCAAGATCGACAAGACCTCCCTCACTCAGCTCGGACCCGTCGGAGTCCTCGCAGGGTGCCGCAGAGGAGCCATCAGGCCTGACGGACCAGCCGGGTCTCGTAGGCGAGCACGACGAGCTGGGCCCGGTCGCGCACCTCGAGCTTGGTGAACAGCCGGGACACGTGGGTCTTGGCGGTCAGCGGTGACAGCACGAGGTGCTCGGCGATCTCGTGGTTGGACATGCCCCGGCCGACGAGCGCGAGGATCTCCCGCTCGCGGGCCGTGAGCCCGGCCAGGCGTTGGTCCTCGGCTGCCGGCTCCGGGGGGTGGGTCGCCGGCGTCGAGTCGACGTACGCCTCGATCAGCCTGCGGGTTACCTGGGGAGCGAGCAGTGCCTGCCCGTCCGCGACGACCCGGACCGCGTCGATGAGGGCCTGCGGGCCGAGGTCCTTGAGAAGGAAGCCGGAGGCGCCGGCGCGGAGCGCCCCGAAGACGTACTCGTCGAGCTCGAAGGTGGTCAGCACGACGACCCGCGTGCCCGCCAGTGCAGGGTCGTCGGTGATCGCGGCGGTCGCCGCCAGGCCGTCCAGCCGTGGCATCCGGATGTCCATCAGCGCGACGTCGGGACGCAGGGCGCGCACCAGCTCGACCGCCTCATGGCCGTCCACCGCCTCGGCGACCACCTCGATGTCGTCCTCGGACTCGAGGAGCGCCCGGAACCCGGCCCGGACCAGCGTCTGGTCATCGGCCACGAGCACCCGGATCGTCACGACGTCGCCACGGGCAGCGTGGCGCGTACCCGCCAGCCACCGCCCCCGATCGGGCCGGCATCGAGGGTGCCGCCGACGGCCAGGGCCCGCTCCCGCATCCCCCGCAGGCCGTGCCCGGTGCCGTCCGGAGCCGGTGCGCCGACGGGGATCGCACCTCGGCCGTCGTCGTTCACCTCGACCACGACATGACCGGGCTCGCGCGACACCCGCACGTGCACGTGCGCGCCCGGTGCGTGCCGGACGACATTGGTGAGGGCCTCCTGCACGATCCGGAAGCCGGTGGCGGCCACGGCGGAGGGGACGTCGGTCGCGGCGGGGTCGACGTCCAGCTCGACCTCGATCCCGGCCGACCGCAGACCCGCGCCCAGCTCCTCGAGCTCGGCCCACCCCTGGGTGGGCAGGACGGGCACCTCGGTGTCGCCTGCGCGCAGGGCGCCGAGCGTGGCCCTGAGGTCGGCCAGCGCCTCGCCGCTGACCCGCTTGATGTCGAGGAGCGTGCTGCGCGCCCGCGCGGGGTCGCGGTCCAGCAGGTGAGCCCCCACTCCCGCCTGCACGTTGATCGCCACCATCGCGTGCGCGACGACGTCGTGCACGTCACGGGCGATCCGGAGCCGCTCCTCGCCGACCCGGAGCCGAGCCTCCTCCTCCCGGGTCCGCTCTGCGGTCTCGGCGCGCTCCAGCACCTCCGCGAGGTAGTCGCGTCGGTTGCGTACCGCCAGGCCGAGCAGCAGCGGCGCGGCCACGAAGCCGAGGTTCTTGGGCGTCTGGAACCACAGCTCCTTGCTGCCGCCCTCGTTGAAGATGAGGACGGCGCCCACGACGAACGGCACCAGGGCGAGGCCGGCCAGGATGGCGCGCCGGCGGTCGACCACGAGCGCCAGGCTGTAGCCGCAGACCATGCTCGAGAACGGCACCGTGTTGTGGACGTCGATGAACACGAAGACCACATAGAGCCCGGCCATGCACAGCACCAGCGCCCAGCCGGGGTGGGTACGCCGCATCAGGGTCGGCAGCGTTGCCGCGACGATGGCCACCGCCGCGGCCGGCGTGACCCGGGAGTCCCGGACCCACGCCTCGGTGAACATCGCGCCGGCCAGGACGACCACCACGAGCACGTCCACCGCGAGGTCGCGCGCCGCCCGCCGTTCCACGGGTGAACGGTAGGCGGCGCGCACGAGGGCTGCCACTGTGATGGTCAGTGCGCGGCGGGTGCGATGCGGTCGTGTAGGCGCCGCAGCGCCCTCGGCGCCCACCAGTTGTACTTCCCCAACAGCCCCATCAGCGCCGGCACCAGCAACGAGCGGACCACGAACGCGTCGACCAGCACGCCGAAGGCGGTGGCCACCCCGATCTGCTGGATGAAGGAGATCGAGCTGGTGCTGAAGGCGCCGATCGCGACCGCCATCAAGATCGCCGCCGCCGTGACGACCGCGCCCGTCCGCTGGACACCGACCGCGACCGACTCGCGCTCGCCGAGTCCGCTGTCACGTGCCTCCTTGATCCGGCCCAGCAGGAATACGCCGTAGTCCGTCGACAGGGCGAATATCAGCGTCGCCGTGACCAGGAAGTCGGTGGGCTCGATCCCGCCGTTGGGCGTGTAGCCCAGCAGGCCGCTGAGCCGGCCGTCCTGGTAGATGAAGGTCAGCACTCCGAGCGAGGCACTCACGGTGAGGACGTTCATCACCACCGCCTTGACCGGGAGCACGACGGAGCCGGTCATCAGCCACAGGACAACGAGGGTCAGCCCGACCAGGAGGCCGAGGGCGAGGGCCAGTCGGCTGGCGATCGCGGACTGCTGGTCGACGAACTCAGCCGCAGGGCCGGCGACCAGCGCGTGCAGACCGGGTCCGGTGTCCACGGCCCGGGTCTCCTCGACCAGCCGTTGCGCGGCGTCGCCCGCCGGGTCGCCGCCGGCCGCCACGTCGAGCTGCCACGTGGTCGCGTCGAGCTGGACCGGGGCGCCGCGGGTGACGACGCCGCGGAGGGCGTTGACCCGGTCGGCGTACGCCGTGACGTCGCTGGCGCCGGCTGACCCGCTCGTGGTCACGGCGATGGTCAGCGGGCTGGTCCCGGTGCCGCCGAAGGAGGTCTCGGTGGCGTCTGCGACGGTCCTGGCGCTCTTGTCGGTCGGGATCACCGAGCTGTCCACCGGCGTCCACTGCGCGCGGATGGCGGGTGCCGCGAGGGCGAGCATGACCACGCCGGTCGCCACCGCGACCGCGCCGGGCCGGCGCATCACCGCGTGGGAGAGGCGGTACCAGCGGCCCGCCTCGCCGTCGGTGCGGCGCTGCTTCCGGGCCAGCTTGGCTCCCCACAGGCCGAACATCGCCGGCGTCACCACGAGGGCGGCGATCGCGGCGACCACCGCAACCGTCGCGCCGGCCAGGCCCATCGACTTGATGAAGCCGAGCGGGAACACCGTGAGTGCCGCTAGCGCGACCGCAACCGTGGTGGCGGAGAAGGCGACCGTCCTTCCGGCGGTACGCATCGTGGTGAGGACCGCGCCGGTGGTCGAACCCTGCTGCTCCAGCTCCTCGCGGTAGCGGGTGACCAGGAACAGCGTGTAGTCGATGGCCAGCCCGAGCCCGAGCCCGATGACCAGGTTCAGCGCGAAGATGCTCAGGCCGTAGAGCTGGTTCACGCCGGTCAGCACCAGGAACGTGCCGAGCACCGTCGTGCCGCCGACCACCAGCGGAATCAGCGCGGCCCGGCCCCGGAAGAAGAGCAGCGAGAGGAGGATCAGGATCGGGAACGCGAGCATCTCGGCGCGCCCGAGGTCCTCGGTGACGGTGCTGCCGATCTGCAGGTCGGCCACTGCGGACCCGCCGACCGCCACGTCGTCCTCGCCGTGGAAGGTGTCGACGACCGCCTCGGCGACGTCGTCGTCGTGGGCGTCCGCTGTCAGCGTGCCGAGCACCAGCGCCTGGGTGCCATCACGGGAGACCAGGCCGCCGGGATCGCCGCGCGTGGTGGTGGGCGAGGTCACTCGCGCGACGCCGGACTGGGCCGCGAGCGTGTCTGTCACCTGCTGGACGCGTTCGGCTTCCGCCGGCAGCCCGCCCGGGGTGTCGACCACGATGACGATGCCCGGGCCGGGCTCGGTCCCGGTGGCTGCCTCGATTGCGTCGATGGCCCGCACCGAGTCCGCGTCGTCGCTCGCGAAGCCGCCGGATGCGTCCAGGGAGCCGGCGAGCGGCCCGCCGAAGAAGCCCGCGACGAGCACGAAGAGGAACACCGCCAGCAGGCTCCGGCGGGGAGCGGAGCTGACGAGTCGGGTGAGACGGCCACCGCGCACGGGCGGCGTCGGCTGGAGGTCGGGGGTCGGGCGTGGACGAGTCGACGAAGAAGTCATGGCTCGATCGTGCGGCGGGCTGCACCGCACGCGCGTCGGCCCGGAGGAGGCATCTCCGCGGTCGTTCCGGGCGGCGTACTCCTCGGGGAGTACGCCGCCCGCCGTAGCCTCTGGTCATGGCGACCTCGGCTCGACGTGGGCGACGGCCCGGGTCTCCGGACACTCGTGCCGAGATCCTGGCGCAGGCGCGGACGCTGTTCGCCAGCCACGGGTACGCCGGCACCTCGGTCCGTTCCGTGGCCACGGCGGCCGGCGTCGACGCCGCGCTGGTGCACCACTACTTCGGCACCAAGGACGACCTGTTCCTGGCCGCGCTGCAGGTTCCGATCGACCCGCGCGAGGTGCTCGTGCCCGTCGCCGAGGGCGGCCTCGACGGCGCGGGCGAGCGGCTGCTGCGTGTCTTCCTGTCTGTGTGGGACGACGAGGCGACCCGGCTGCCGCTGCTGGCCCTGGTGCGCGGCGTGTTCGAGCCGGAGGGCCGGCTGCTGGCGCGTGACGGCTTCATGCGGATGGTGCTCGGCCCGGTCGGCGCCGCCCTCGAGGTCGACCAGCCGGAGCTCCGGATGTCGCTGGTGGCCTCGCAGCTGATGGGGGTGGTGCTGGCTCGTTACGTCGTCGGCGTCGAGCCGCTCGTCTCCGCGTCGAACGCCGAGCTGGTCGCGGCGTACGCCCCGACCCTCCAGCGGTACCTCCAGGAGCCGTTGGGCTGACCCGCCTGACATCTGGTTGCAGCCGCCGGGCCTGAGTGCCATAATTCATCACATGGTGAATAACGCCGTCGAGGTGCGCGGCCTGACCGTCGTCCGCAGCGGCCGCCCCGTGCTCCAGGAGCTCGACCTCGAGATCGGCCCGGGAGTGACCGGCCTGCTCGGCCCCAGCGGCTGCGGCAAGTCCACGCTGCTCAGGTCGATCGTGGGCGTGCAGCAGGTGACCGGCGGTGAGGTGCTGGTCCTCGGCGAGCCGGCCGGCAGCGCGCCGCTGCGGAAGCGGATCGGCTACGTCACCCAGGCCGCGAGCGTGTACGACGACCTCACCGTCACCGAGAACCTGCGCTTCTTCGCCCGCGTCCTCGGCTGTCCCGACTCCGAGGTGGCCAAGGCGATCGACGCGGTCGACCTCGGGTCGCACGCCGGCGCCGTGGTGGGCCGGCTGAGCGGCGGCCAGCGCTCGCGGGCCAGCCTGGCGGTCGCGCTCCTGGGCAGCCCCGACCTGCTGGTGCTCGACGAGCCGACCGTCGGCCTCGACCCGGTGCTCCGCCGAGACCTGTGGAAGCTGTTCCACGACCTCGCCGACGGCGGCGCCGCCGTACTCGTCTCCAGCCACGTCATGGACGAGGCCGAACGCTGCGACCAGCTGCTGCTGATGCGCGAGGGAGCGATCCTGGCCCAGGACACGCCGGCGGCGATCAAGGAGCGGGCCAACGCCCGCGACGTCGAGACCGCCTTCCTCGAGCTGGTCGAGAAGGCGGCGGCATGACCCCCCGGATCACCTTCGCCGTCGCCGCCCGGGTGCTGACCCAGCTGCGACGCGACCCGCGGACCATCGCCCTGATGCTCGTCCTGCCCTGCCTGCTGATCACGCTGCTGTGGTGGATGTTCAAGGACTCGCTGGGCGACACGTTCAACCACATCGGACCGGCGCTGATCGCGATGTTCCCGTTCATCGTCATGTTCCTCGTGACCAGCGTGACCACCCTGCGCGAGCGGGCCAGCGGCACCCTCGAGCGGCTGCTGGCCATGCCGATGGGGAAGCTCGACTTCCTGCTCGGCTACGCCCTCGCCTTCGGGGTCGTGGCCGCCCTGCAGGCGCTGCTGGCCGTCACCGTGTCGGTCGGCCTGCTCGGGCTCGACATCCAGGGACCGGTCTGGCTCCTGGGCCTGGTGGCGGTGGCCGACGCCGTGCTGGGCTCGGCGCTCGGGCTCTTCGTCAGCGCCTTCGCCCAGACCGAGTTCCAGGCGGTGCAGTTCATGCCGGCCCTGGTGTTCCCCCAGATCCTGCTCTGCGGGCTGTTCGTCGCGCGGGACGAGCTGCCGGACTTCCTGCACGCGGTCAGCAACGTGCTCCCGCTGTCCTACGCCGTGGACGCGATGAACAAGCTCACCCAGGGCACCGACACCGCGGAGGTGTGGCAGGACGTCCTGGTCGTCGCCGCGTTCGCCCTGGGGGCCCTTGCTCTGGGGGCGGCCACCTTGCGCCGGCGTACGCCGTGAGCCCGGGCGGGGCCGCGGGCCGGGCCGGGACGTAGCCTTTGGCCATGGCGTTCCTGAGCCGACCGCTGCTCATGCTCAGCCGCAGCGAGAAGGTCAAGCAGCTGGTCAGCACGATTCCGATCTCGGCGGGGATCGTGCGGAGCTACGTACCCGGTGAGACGTCCGAGGCCGTCGTCGACGCGACCGCCCGGCAGGTCGACGACGGCATCCGGGTCACTCTCGACTTCCTCGGTGAGGACACCCTCGACACCGAGCAGGCCGACGCCACCGTGGCGGCGTACGTCGACGTCCTCGAGCAGCTCTCCGCACGCGGGCTGACCCGGTCGGCCGAGGTGTCGGTGAAGCTCTCCGCGATCGGCCAGGCCCTGCCGGACGAGGTCGGGTACGGCGGCGGCCACAAGATCGCCCTCGAGAACGCCCGCACCATCTGCCGGGCCGCGCGCAACGCCGGGACGACCGTGACCCTCGACATGGAGGACCACACCACCACCGACTCGACGCTGGCGATCCTGCGCGAGCTGCGCAAGGACTTCCCCGAGACCGGGGCGGTGCTGCAGTCCTACCTGCACCGCACCGAGGCCGACTGCCGGGCCCTGGCCTACGAGGGCTCGCGGGTCCGGCTGTGCAAGGGCGCCTACGACGAGCCCGAGGAGGTCGCCTTCCAGGCCGACCTCGACGTCGACCGGTCCTACGTGCGCTGCCTGAAGGTGCTGCTGGCCGGCCAGGGCTACCCGATGATCGCCACCCACGACCCGCGGCTGGTCGAGATCGCGTCGTCCCTGGCCAGCCGGTACGGCCGCGAGCAGGGCAGCTACGAGTTCCAGATGCTCTACGGCATCCGGCCCGAGGAGCAGCGACGGCTGGTCAACGCGGGCGAGCGGGTGCGGGTCTACATCCCCTACGGCCACGAGTGGTACGGCTACCTGATGCGCCGGCTCGCCGAGCGTCCGCAGAACCTGTCATTCTTCCTGCGATCCCTGATCTCGAAGAAGTGAGCGCCCAGAAGGGGACAACGCCATGAAGCAGACCGCCATCCTCGGCGCCGGCGTCATGGGCGAGACACTGCTGTCCGGCCTGGTCCGGGCCGGGCGCCGTGTCGACCAGCTGCTGGTGGGGGAGAAGCGCGTCGAGCGCGCGCGCGAGCTCGAGGAGCGGTACGGCGTCGCGGTGGTCGGCAACGTCGAGGCGGCCTCCAAGGCGGAGACCATCGCGATCGTGGTGAAGCCGCAGGACATGGGCGGCCTGCTCGACGAGATCGGTGGCGTGCTGCGTCCCGGGCAGCTGGTCGTGTCGCTGGCCGCCGGCATCACCACGGCCTTCATCGAGTCCCGCGTCCCCGAGGGTGTCGCCGTCGTCCGCGTCATGCCCAACACCCCCGCCCTGGTCGACGAGGGCATGGCCGCGGTCTCACCCGGGACCCACTGCGACGAGTCGCACCTCGTCGAGGCGGAGGAGCTGATGGCCTCGGTCGGCCGGGTGCTCCGCATCCCGGAGCGTCAGCAGGACGCCGTCACGGCCATCTCCGGCTCCGGGCCCGCCTACATCTTCTTCGTGGTCGAGTCGATGATCGAGGCCGGCGTACACCTCGGCCTGCCCCGCGCCACCTCCACCGACCTGGTCATCCAGACCCTGGTCGGCTCGGCCAAGATGCTCCGGGAGACCGGCACCCACCCGACCGTGCTCCGCGAGCAGGTCACCTCACCGGGCGGCACCACCGCCTCCGCGCTCCGCGAGCTCGAGGTGCACAAGGTGCGCGCGGCGTTCCTGGCCGCGATGGAGGCCGCCCGCGACCGCTCCCGCCAGCTGGCCGAGGGCGACTGACACGTTGCCGCGACTCCCGCTGGTCTGGGGCGCGACCGACGCCGACGTCGCGCGGCGCTACCCCTCGGACGAGCTGCTGCCGGACGGGTTGGCGATGACCCGCGCGATCGGGGTGGACGCTCCTGCGCCGCTCACCTGGCGGTGGCTCTGCCAGATGGCCGTGGCGCCGTACTCCTACGACTGGATCGACAACCGGGGTCGCCGAAGTCCGCAGGCGCTGACTCCGGGCGCGGACCAGCTCGAGCTCGGCCAGCGGATGGCCGTCGTCTTCGAGCTCGTCTCGTTCGACGCCCCGCACCAGTGGACCGGGCTCACCACCGCGCGGGGCCGGCGGATGTTCGGGCCGGTGGCGATGACCTTCGCGGCCGAACCGGACGGCGACGGGTCCCGGATCGTCGGCCGGCTGGTCGCGGGCACCCGGGGGCCGCTCTCCCGGGTGCGCGCCCACGCGCTGGCCTGGGGCGACCTCGTCATGATGCGGCGCCAGTTCCTCAACCTGAAGTCGCTGGCCGAGCGGGACGCGCTGGCGACGTGAGGAGGTCGTCCTTCAGCCGACGTCAGCTGTTGGCGTGCGACTCCCAGGCCCGGAGCCGCTCGGCGATGAGCTCCTGGCGCTCCGCGGGGCTGCCCTGGTCGAGCGTCTGCCAGTCGTCCGGCTCGGCCCGCAGGTAGATCCCTGAGGTCCGGGTCCGGAACGCGGGGTCCGACTCCAGGCGGGTGACCCAGTAGCCGCTCGCCCGGTCCTCGGACTCGAGCCTGATCTCGCCGGTGCCGTCGAACTGCGGTGCATCCGGGTGGCGGGGCCGTTCGGCCCGGTAGCTGTAGAAGACGCCCGCTGGATCCTTGCGCTCCTTCGACGCCTCGCTCCAGTAGCGCGAGGACAGGGTGCCGTCCTCCTGCCAGGCCCGGCCGGAGACGTCGAGGGTGCCGTCCCGGTCCCGCGAGATGCGCAGCAGGCTCACCGCCGACGGTTCGTGCTCGGTCCGCGCGGTGAGGGAGTACTGCCACCAGTCGCCCTCGATGCGCGCCCGGCGGCCGACCACGTCGATCGCACTCCTGACCTTCTGGTTGACGGTCTTGAGCTCGGTCGGCGTCAGCTCGGGGTCGTACCGGACGCAGGTGAGGCCGAGCAGGTCGGTCGGCAGCTTGGCGCCGTTCGCGTGGAGGATGAACGTCCGGTGCATCCCGAGCACCCCGCCGAAGAGCCCGGCCTCGAAGACCACGTTGTCGCGGGGTGACGCCTGGCCCGGCACCGCCGTACTGGGGTCGCCCGTCGTCGGCGAGGTCCAGTCGTCCTGGGCGAACACGAACGCCGCGAAGTCGACCTCGCCGGTCAGCTCCACCAGCCGGTCGAGGGTGTTGACGCCGGGGTTGAACACCGTGGTCCACGGCTCGACGTCCGCCACCGAGGCCAGGCCGCCCGTCAGCGACTTCAAGAGCCGCTCCTGCTTGCCCGAGGAGCCGAGGAAGATGCGCGGTTTGCTCATGGTGCCCGACATCGTAGGACGGTCACACTGGCCACGTGGAGGCCTACCGCACGCCCGACGACCGCTTCGCCGATCTCCCGGACTTCCCGTGGCCGCCGTCGTACGCCGACGTTGCAGACGGCGAGGGCGGCACGCTGCGCATGGCGTACGTCGACGCCGGACCTGCGGACGGGCCGGTGGCGCTGCTGCTGCACGGCGAGCCGTCGTGGTCGTTCCTCTACCGCCACGTGATCCGGGTCCTCACCGAGGGAGGGGTCCGCTGCGTGGCGCCGGACCTGATCGGCTTCGGGCGGTCCGACAAGCCGCTGGGCCGGGGCGACCACAGCTACGCGCGGCACGTCGAGTGGACGCGGTCGCTCGCGTTCGAGCACCTCGACCTGGACGGGGTGACGCTCGTCGGCCAGGACTGGGGCGGGCTGCTCGGGCTGCGGCTGGTGGCCGAGCACCCCGACCGCTTCGCGCGCGTGGTCGCCGCCAACACCGGACTGCCGACCGGGGACTTCGACATGCCGGCGATCTGGTGGCTGTTCCACGACACGGTGGCCCGGGCCAGGACCCTCGAGATCGGGCGGCTCGTGGCCGCCGGCTGCGTGCGCGGCCTGGCCGACGGCGTACGCGCGGCGTACGACGCCCCGTTCCCCATCGAGGAGAGCAAGGCCGCCCCCCGCGCGATGCCGGAGCTCGTCCCGACCCGCCCCGACGACCCGGCCTCCGAAGCCAACCGTGCGGCCTGGGCCCGGCTCGAGGAGTGGGACCGGCCGTTCCTGGTGGCGTTCAGCGACTCGGACCCGATCACCGGAGCGATGGCCCCGATCCTCGAGCGCCACGTCCCCGGCGCTCGCGGCCTCGACCACCCGACCATCGCGAACGCCGGCCACTTCCTCCAGGAGGACGCCGGCGAGGAGCTCGGCCGGGTCATCGCCGCCTTCATGGCCGCCCCACCGGGATAGTCCCGCACGTTTGTGTATGTCGGGCGCTGGGTCGACATACACAAACGTGCGGGACTATCGCGCCGTCAGAGCCCGATGGCGGTCGTGGCGGCGGCCAGGACGGGGGCGGTGACCGCCCGGCAGCGGGCGGCGCCGTCGGCGAAGACCTGGGTCACGTGGACGGGGTCGGCGGCCAGGTCGGCGTAGCGCTTCTGGATCGGCTCGAGCGTCGCGACCACGGCGTCGGTGACGGCTCGCTTCAGGGCGCCGTAGGTGTCGATGCCGTCGGCCGAGCCGCCGAAGGCCTCGAGGAGGTCGAGCAGGTTGGTGACGCCGGGCTTGTCCGGTGAGCGGCGTACGGCGCCGGGCCCGGTCTCGGAGTCGGTGACCGCGCGCGCCACCTTCTTCCGTACGACGTCCGGGGGGTCGAGCAGGTAGACCGAGCCGGCCGCGTCCGCAGACTTCGACATCTTGCGCTCCGGGTGCAGCAGGTCCATCACCCGCGCGGTGCCATCGGTCGCGGTCACCACCTCGGGCACCGTGAACACCTCCCCGTACCGGCGGTTGAACCGCAGCGCCAGGTCGCGGGTCAGCTCGACGTGCTGCTTCTGGTCGGCGCCCACCGGGACCTGGACCGGCCGGTAGAGAAGGATGTCCGCGGCCATCAGCGCCGGATAGGTGAACAGCGAGACCCGGGTCGAGTCGACACCACGGCCCTTCTCCTTGAACTGGACCATCCGGTTCAGCTCGCCCGTGGTGGCCACGCACTCGAGCAGGTAGGCGAGCTGGGCGTGCGCGGGCACCTGGCTCTGCCGGAACAGCGTGGCCCGGTCGAGACCGACCGCGAGGAACAGGATCGCGGTCTCGTCGGCGAACTGCCGCAGCTGCCGTGGGTCGTGCTCGGTGGTCATCGCGTGCAGGTCGGAGATGCCGTAGAAGGCGTCCTCCTGCCGCTGGGTCATCGGGCGCAGGGCGCCGAGGTAGCTGCCCAGCGTGAGCCGGCCCGAGGGGGTGAGGAGGGAGAGGCTGCGAGTCATGGTTGAGCTCCTGGTGGTCAGGGCCCACGGACGGCGCCGGGGAAGCAGAACGGCCGCCCGTGGGCGGCCGGAATTTCGGGTGTGCTGGAGAGGGCGGCCGCCGTCAGGCGGGCCACCACTGGACGCGGCGCTGGAGGGGGGAGGTCGTCAGCACGGGCTCAGGATACCGTCCGAAGCGTGGAGTGCGCAGGCCCGAGCACGGTGGTCTTCGATCCGACGCTCACCGACTACGACTTCGGCCCGCACCACCCGATGTCGCCGATCCGGGTCGACCTGACCATGCAGCTCGCCCACGAGCTCGGTGTCACGGGGGAACGGCTGCGAGTCGTCCCCGCTCCGATGGCCGACCTCGACCGGATCGCCACCGTCCACGGCGCGGCGCTGATCGAGGCGGTCCAGCGCGCGGGCCGCACGGGTGCGGCCGAGCTCCAGGTCGGGCTGGGCAGTGACGACAACCCGGTGTTCCTCGGCATGCACGAGGCGGCCGCGCACGTGGTGGGCGCCAGCCTCGAGGCGTTCCGCCAGGTGTGGAGCGGGGAGTCCCTCCACGCCGCCAACATCACCGGGGGACTGCACCACGCGATGCCGGACCGGGCCAGCGGCTTCTGCGTCTACAACGACGTGGCCATCGGCATCCGGTGGCTGCTCGAGCAGGGCGCGGAGCGGGTGGCGTACGTCGACGTCGACGTCCACCACGGCGACGGCGTCGAGGCGGTCTTCTGGGACGACCCGCGGGTGCTCACGATCTCGCTGCACGAGACCGGCCAGCTCCTGTTCCCCGGCACGGGCTTCAGCGGTGACGTCGGCGGCGAGGGGGCGGAGGGCAGCGCGGCAAACGTGGCCCTGCCTCCGGGCACCTCCGACGCCGGCTGGCTGCGCGCCTTCCACGCGGTCGTCCCGGACCTGGTCCGCGAGTTCGACCCCGACGTCCTGGTCACCCAGCAGGGCTGCGACTCGCACGCCCAGGACCCCCTCGCGGACCTGATGCTCAGCGTGGACGGGCAGCGGGCGGCCTACGTCGCCCTGCACGACCTGGCCCACGAGGTGGCCGACGGCCGCTGGGTGGCCACCGGCGGTGGCGGCTACGCCCTGGTCGAGGTGGTCCCGCGAGCCTGGAGCCACCTGCTCGCCGTCGTCGCCGGTACGCCGCTGGACCCGGCCACGTCCACGCCCGAGGCCTGGCGGGCCTACGTCCGGGAGAAGGTGGGCGCCGAGGCGCCGCTGCGGATGACCGACGGCCGGGAGCCGGCGTACCAGGACTGGCGTGGGGGCTATGACCCGGGCACCTGGCTGGACCGCGAGGTCAACGCCACGCGCACCGCGGTCTTCCCGCTGCACGGCCTCGACCCGCTGCCCTGACCGGCGCCGCTGCGACTGGTCTGGACCAGTGCCGGGCGGAAGTGCGCGGTGCGCCGGGCGCAAGTCGACACGCCAGACCACTCGCAGCACTTTTCAGAACCGCTTCCCCATGAGTCACAGGAACCCCTATTCTCCCTACAGAGCAGCACGGGGATCGCCGGTGGGGAAGCCGACGACGTGCTGCACAGGAAAGAACGGTGCACGATGGCTGGCTCTGGGGACATGTCTGACGCGAAGTTCCTCACCGTGGCCGAGGTCGCGGCGATGATGCGCGTCTCGAAGATGACGGTCTATCGCCTGGTCCACAACGGCGAACTGCCAGCCGTGCGCGTCGGCCGCTCGTTCCGGGTGGTCGAGGAGGACGTCAACGAGTACCTCCGGAAGAGCTTCTACAGCGCCGGCTGAGCTCCTGTTGGCCCGCTGTCGACCCCCTGTCGGCACCGCGAGGCACATCTCACGTGGCCGAACCCGCTCGCGGGTTCGGCTCGCTGCCGCGCGGCGGCTAGGCTTGCCCGGTCCTGCGGAGGCTTCTGCGGGGCGCTGACGTGGCTGCGACGGTCCACGCCAGCCTTCCGTCGAAAGGTCAATTCGTGGGTTCGGTCATCAAGAAGCGGCGCAAGCGCATGGCGAAGAAGAAGCACCGCAAGCTGCTCAAGAAGACGCGCGTGCAGCGTCGCAAGCTCGGCAAGTAAGCGCCCACCAACCTCTTCCACGACGGGTCCGAGATGGCGAGCACCTCCCGGCGCGGCGACCCGGACAGGGTCGTCCTGGTGACCGGGGTCTCGCGAGACCTCGGGCGCCGTTCGGCCCGCGCGATCGCGACCGACCCGACGGTGGCCCGCGTCATCGGCGTCGACGTCGTCCCGCCGCGCGGTGACATCGGCGACGTCTCCTTCGTGCGCGCCGACATCCGGAACCCGGTGATCGCCAAGGTCATCGCCAAGGAGAACGTCGACACCGTCGTCCACATGAGCGTCATCTCGACGCCGGGGAGCTCGGGCGGCCGCGGCACGATGAAGGAGCTCAACGTCATCGGCACGATGCAGCTCCTGGCTGCCTGCCAGAAGGCGCCGAGCGTCAAGCACCTCATCGTGAAGTCGACGACCACGATGTACGGCGCCAGCAACCGCGACCCGGCCATGTTCACCGAGGAGATGGAGCCGCGGCGCCAGCCCCGGTCCGGGTACGCCAAGGACGTCGCCGAGATCGAGGGCTACGTGCGCGGCCTGGCCCGGCGCCGCCCCGACGTCCGGGTCACCACGCTGCGCTGCGCCAATGTCATCGGCCCGCACGTGGTCAGCCCGCTGACGTCCTACTTCCGGCTCCCCGTCATCCCCACGGTGCTCGGCTTCGACGCCAGGATGCAGTTCCTGCACGAGCAGGACCTCATGGACGTGCTCGTCCACGCCGTCCGCACCGACCTGCCGGGCACCTTCAACATCGCGGGCGACGGCATCCTCATGCTCTCCCAGGCGCTGCGCCGGCTCCGCCGGCCCACGGTCCCGATGCCCGGCTTCGCGGTCGGCAGCGTGGGGTCGGTGCTCCGCAGTGCCCGGCTGGCGGACTTCTCTCCGGAACAGCTCAGCTTCCTCACCTACGGTCGCGGCGTGGACACCACGCGGATGCGCGACATGCTCGGGTTCGAGCCGTCGTTCACGACCGAGGAGGCCTTCGGGGACTTCGCCGCCGGCCTGACGCCGACCGGAGGCCGGGTCGAGGCGCTGCTCACGGCGGCCCTCGACCAGCTGCCGCCGGTCGACCAGCCCCCGGCGCTCAGCTCGGTGGGGGGTGGCGACCGTGGGTGACGCGGAGATCATCCCGATCGGCACCCGCGGCCGCCCGGGCCGCGGGCAGGGGAGCGGCAAGCCGTCCGCCGCGTCGCGCAGCCTCGCCCCGGGGCCTCGCAAGTCGGCCCCGAAGAAGGAGCGGCCGGCGCCGCAGCCCGAAGCAGACCAGGCCGTCACCGGTGACCTCGCGACGCCAGAAGCGACAGAGCCGGCCGGGACGGAACAGCCGGCGGCGCGGCGCGCGCCGGCGTACGCCGAGGAGCGGACACCGACCGGGGGCATCCCGGCCGGCGACTGGCTGGTCGCCTTCCAGCACGCGGCCCGCGAGCTGTTCGGTGAGCAGTGGGAGCCGCAGCTGGCCCGGTTCCTCGCCTTCCTGCGCCGCCGGGTGACCGGCGACTACGTCGTCGACGAGTACGGCTTCGACCAGGAGGTCACCGAGCGGTTCCTGATGGCCGCGCTGCGCCCGATCGCGCAGAAGTGGTTCCGCATCGAGGTCCGTGGGATCGAGAACATCCCGGCCGACGGCGGCGCCCTGGTGGTCTCCAACCACTCGGGCACCATCCCGGTCGACGGCCTGATGACGCTGGTGACGATCCACGACCGGACCGGCCGTTTCCTGCGCCCGCTCGGGGCCGACCTCGTCTTCAAGTCGCCGATGGTGAGCACCCTGGCCCGCAGGAGCGGCGCCACCCTCGCGTGCAACGAGGACGCCGAGCGGATGCTGCGCGGCGGCGAGCTCGTCGGCGTCTGGCCCGAGGGGTTCAAAGGCATCGGCAAGCCGTACGCCGAACGCTACAAGCTCCAGAGGTTCGGCCGTGGCGGCTTCGTCTCGGCTGCGCTGCGCACCCAGGTGCCGATCATCCCGCTCTCGGTGGTCGGGGCCGAGGAGATCTACCCGCTGGTGGCCAACCTGCCCTCGCTCGCGCGGATCCTGGGACTGCCCTACATCCCGGTCACGCCGCTGTTCCCGTGGCTCGGCCCGCTCGGGCTGGTGCCGCTGCCGTCGAAGTGGCTGCTGGAGTTCGGCGAGCCGATCCGCACCGACGAGTTCGACGTGGGCGCGGCCGAGGACCCGATGCTGGTCTTCAACGTCACCGACGAGGTGCGCGAGACGATCCAGTCGACGCTCTACTCGCTGCTGATGCAGCGGCAGTCTGTCTTCAGGTAGCTACTGACCGGTGCCGGTGCCACCGGCGCCACCGGTGAGGCCGCTGAGCAGGCCGGTCACGCCCTGCACGACGCCGGTCACGACCTGGTTGACCGAGTCGGTGACCGGCGCGGTGACCGGCGTGAGGTCGACGGGGGCGTGGTGGCCCTTGCCACCCTTGCCGCCGGTCCCGGTGCCGCCGCTCCCGGTGCCGGCGCCCGTGCCCGTCCCGGTGCTGTTCGTCCCGGCCTGACCACCGCTGCCCCCGGTCGGCAGCACGCCGCCCAGGGGGTTGCTGGACTCGCTCGGCTGGGGCGGTATCTGGATCGGCGTCTCGGGTGGGTTCAGGCCGCTCGGGTCGTTGGAGCCCTTCCCGCCGGTGCCGGGCTGGTTCGAACCCGGCGGGCCGGTGCCGGCCAGTGCGCCGCCGGCCTGCGTGCCCGGGTCGGCGCTGAGGCCCTGGGCCGCGTCCGCCAGCAGCTGGGCCGGTGCCTCCAGGATCCCGGTGCCGCACTCGGGGCAGGCCGTGCGGGCCTGCGCGTCAGCAGCCAGGACTGCGCCGGCGGCGCTGACGAGCGCGTCGTGGGCCGATGCCGGGACGACGCCGTCGAGGCTCACCAGCGCATCGATGCTGTTCTGGGAGTCGGTGTGGATCTGCTTGATCGAGCCCTGGTTGCCGGTCGACTCGTAGTCCGCGAGCAGCGCGTTGCTGCCGTCGACGAACTGCTGGGTGAAGGTGTTCAGCGTCTGGGTGACCAGCTTGGCGTCGGGGCTCTTCTCGTGGGTGAGCTTGCCGACCTCGTCGAGGCGGGTCGACGCGTTGCCGAGGTTGGCCTCGCCCTTGCCGTCGTCGCCCCGGCTGAACCCGGTCTCGGTGTTCTCGATGGCCCGCTTGAGCGGGTAGAGGGCGTCGCCCGGGATCGCGCTCTGGGAGGCCACCGCCATCGAGGTGGTGGCGCCGATGACCGCCACCGTGGCCAGGGCCAGGCCGATCCGGCGCTCGCGGCGGGTCCGGGCGGGCTTGACCGTCAGCCGCGCGACGTCGTCGCGCTCGCGGCCGGCCTGGGCCGGCTTCAGCTCGGTGGCTGCCGCCAGCATCAGCTGCTCGCGGAGGTCGGCCACGAACTCGGGCCGGGGCTGCGCCTCCGGCACCGAGCGGAGGGCACCCACGAGCTCGAGCAGGTCGGAGGTGCGCGGGTCGACGTCATCCCGTCGCCCGCCCTCGACCAGGGAGTCGAATCTCTCGGCACTCCGTCGTGCCGGGAACAGGGGGGTCATCGCTGCAGTCCTGTCGTGTGGTTGCCGGCGCCATCCCCGTGATGAGACGCCGACGCAAGACACAACGACCCGGTCGCGGCCCGGGTTACGCAGCGGGAGAGGAGTCCGTACATCAGCGGATCCCCTCCGGCATCAGCTTCGCGAGGTTGCGCACCCCGCGCAGCTGCAGCTGCTTGACCGCACCCTCGCTGCGGCCCAGGACACCTGCCGTCTCGGCAATGCTCATGCCCTGCAGGAAGCGCATGACCAGGCAGTCCTTCTGCTCGCTCGGCAGCTCGGTGAGAGCCTTGAGCAGCAGCTCGTTGGTCAGGCTGGCCAGCACCGAGGTCTCGGGCCCCTCGGTGGCGTCGTCGTGGACGCCCATGTCCTCGGTGGCCAGCTCGAGCCGGGTGCGCCCGGCCTTGAAGTGGTCGGTGGCGAGGTTGCGGGCGATGGTCATCAGCCAGGCGCCGAAGTCCTTGCCCTGCCAGCGGAAGTTCTGCATGTTCCGAAGCGCGCGGAAGAACGTCTCCGAGGCGAGGTCCTCGGCCAGGGTGCTGGACCGGGTCCGGTAGAAGAGGAACCGGTAGACCGAGCCCTGGTAGTGGTCGTAGAGCATCCCGAACGCGTCGGAGTCGCCCTGGCGGGCCAGCTCGACCAGGGCGATCAGGCGGCTGCGCTCCTCCTCGGTGTCCTCCGACGAGGCGGCCAGCTCGGAATCACCGAAGCCCCGGCCGGGTGCTCCGGGTCCGTCCCCGGTGAGGTCTTTGGCAACTGCCTCACTGAGCAGCCGGCCGAGGGGGTGCGGCGCCCGGGCCGGCGTACGGCGGCCGTCGTCGGCCAGGACCGGGGCGAGCCGAGGCTCCGCGAAGCCGCCGAAAAGGGCGCGCGCGACCGCCTCGCGCAGGGCCTGCAGCCCTTCCGCGACCTCACGACTCCCTTCGGGCACGCAGAGACCTCCCTCTACTCCCTCCCGATCCAATACCCGATGCTAGGGGCGTCAATCACACCCCGCGAACGAATCGTCGGCTTCACCACACCGGACTGGCCACCCGGTGCCCCGGAAGGACCGGTCACGCTTGCTCAGCGCCGCCGCCCGCGCAGCGAGACCCCGGCGGCGACCGCACCGGTGACCGCCCCGGCCGCGGCCCCCACCAGCAACCCGGCCCGGGCCGCCTTTCGCCCGGTGCGGTAGTCGCGGATCCGCCAGCCCTTCGCGCGGGCGTAGGACCGCAGCTTCGCGTCCGGGTTGATCGCGCAGGGGTCGCCGACCATGGAGAGCATCGGCAGGTCGTTGTAGGAGTCGGAGTACGCCGAGCAGCGGCTCAGGTCGAGTGACTCGCGGCTCGCCAGCGCCTTGATCGCCTCGGCCTTGGCCGGGCCGTGCAGCAGGTCGCCGACCAGCCTGCCGGTGTAGACGCCGTCCACGTGCTCGGCCACCGTGCCCATCGCACCGGTGAGCCCGAGCCGGCGGGCGATGATCTGCGCGATCTCGAGCGGCGCCGCGGTGACCAGCCAGACCCGCTGGCCCTGGTCGAGGTGGAGCTGGGCCAGCGCCCGGGTACCCGGCCAGATCCGGTGTGCCATCGCCTCGTCGAAGATCTCCTCGCCGAGGTCCTGGAGCTCCTTGACCGTGTGGCCGGTGATGAAGCTGAGCGCCGATGCGCGGGCCTCGGCGACGTGCTCGGGGTCCTCCACCCCGACGACCCGGAAGTAGGTCTGCTTCCACACGGCGCCGAGCAGCTCACGGGTCGTGAAGAACTCGCGCTGGTGCAGGCCGCGCGCCAGGTGGAAGATGCTGGCGCCCTGCATGAGGGTGTTGTCGACGTCGAAGAACGCCGCCGACGCCGGGTCCGAGGGGTGGTCGAGAGCGGTCTCCACGAACGCCTCTGCGGCTGCCGCTTCGCCGGCGAGGATCGACCGCTGCTTCAGGTTGAGGGACCGGCTCTTGTGCGTGAGGGAGCGGTCGGGTGGCGGCACGTGCCCAACCTAACGGCCTCGACCGTGTGGAAGTATCCGTGTGCATGGCCGACGGACCCGGGACCGACGTCTCGGACCTGCTGACCAGGGCGGCGGCCGAGGACCCCGACCGGCTCGCCATCGTCGAGTCCGGCGGACGCCGGGTCACGTGGGGTGAGCTTGAGGACGAGGTCGGCCGCCTGGCCACCGGTCTCGGTGCTGCCGGCATCGTGGCCGGCCACCGGGTGATGGTCGTGCTCGGCAACCGGATCGAGTTCGTGACCACCTACCTCGCGGTGCTGCGTGCCCAGGCGGTCGCGGTCCCCGTCAACCCGACCTCGCAGGCCGGCGAGCTGGCCCGGATGATCGCCGACTCCGGGTCCCGGTTGGTCGTGGCCGACGACGACACGGTGGCCGCGGTGCGAGACGCCGTCCGCGGGCTCCAGGAGTCGCGCGACCACGAGTACCCCGAGGGGTCCGTCGAGGGTGACCTCCTGGCCAGGCTGGTGGTCCCGCGGGTCGTCCTGGTGGGCGGCGAGCCCGAGCCGGGCGAGCGGTCGTACGCCGAGCTGCGCGCCGACGTCGCCCGCGCCGTACCGCCGCTGCTGGACCCCGAGAAGCTGGCCGCCCTCCTCTACACCAGTGGTACGTCCGGCCGTCCGCGCGCCGCGATGCTCACCCACCGGGCACTGCTGGCCAACATCGAGCAGGTCGCGGCCGTGGACCCGCCGATGATCCACGGGGACGACGTGGTGCTCGGCGTGCTCCCGCTGTTCCACGTCTACGGCCTCAACGCCGTGCTCGGCGTCGTCATGCGGCACCGCGCCAAGCTGGTGCTGTCCGGACGGTTCGAGGCCCAGGGCACCCTCGACCTGATCGAGGACGAGGCGTGCAGCGTGGTCCCGGTGGCACCGCCGGTCTTCGCCTACTGGCAGGGCGTCGACGGTCTCGAGGAGCGGCTGGGTCCCGTGCGGCTGATGCTGTCGGGGTCAGCGCCCCTGTCGCCGGAGCTGGGCCAGGAGTTCACCGAGCGCACCGGCATCCCGATCCACCAGGGCTACGGCCTGACCGAGGCCGCGCCGGTGGTGACCAGCACCCTGTGCAGCCAGGAGCTGCAGCCGGGCTCCGTGGGCGCGGCGCTGCCCGGCATCGGGATCCGGCTGGTGGACGAGACCGGCCGGCCGCCGGAGGGCGAGGACGCCGGGGAGATCCAGATCAAGGGCACCAACCTGTTCAGCGGCTACTGGCCCGATGGCGCCAACGCCCCTGACGCTGAGGGTTGGTGGTCGACCGGCGACGTCGGCTTCCTGGACGCGAGCGGCGACCTGTTCCTCGTCGACCGGCTCAAGGAGCTGGTGATCGTGTCGGGCTTCAACGTCTACCCGGTCGAGGTCGAGGACGTGATCCGCGAGGTCCCCGGTGTCTCCGAGGTCGCGGTGATCGGCGTGGACGACCCGCAGACGGGCGAGGCGGTCGTGGCGTACGTCGTCGGCTCCGGTGAGTCGCTGGCGGAAGCCGTACGCGCCTGGTGCGAGGAGCGGCTGGCCCGGTTCAAGCAGCCGAGCCGGGTCGAGGTGGTCCCCGAGCTCCCCGTGGGCGTCACCGGCAAGGTCCAGAAGGGACGGCTGCGCGGCATGGAGCGCCGCCGAGCGCTCGGGCTGCTGGAGTGACGGCGGATATGACCGCCCGGGTCACCCTCTACTCCAAGCCGGGCTGCCACCTGTGCGACGACGCCCGCGCGGTGGTCGAGCGGGTCTGCGCCGAGCTGGGGGAGTCCTACGAGGAGGTCTCGATCCTCGACGACCCGGCTCTGCACGAGCGGTACGCCGAGGAGATCCCGGTGACCCTTGTGGACGGGAAGCAGCACGACTTCTGGCGGGTTGACGAGTCCCGTCTGCGGGCCGCGCTCGCCTCGCCGGCTCCGGGGTAGCTCACCGTTCGGTCGGCCTCTGCAGCGTTCGCCCGCCATGGAAGCTGACCGAACGGTGAGCTGCCCCGACTCGGGCTGCCCCCGATCTACCCGGGAGTAGACGTGTCGGATGCCACCTCTTTCTCGTTTTGTTCCCGCGTTCACAAACTCCTAGAGTGGGCGACGCCGCAGGAGTAGCAGAGGCCTGATGGCCCCTCTCCGCGGCTGGAGAGAAGGTGTAGTGGCCACCACCGGGAGCGCACGAGCGAGCGACAGCGCCCGGGACATCCCCGAGGCCACCGTTGCGCGCCTGCCTGTCTACCTCCGGGCGCTCACCACCCTGGCCGAGCAGGGCACCGCCACCTGCTCCAGCGAGGAGCTGGCCGCCGCGGCGGGCGTCAACAGCGCCAAGCTGCGCAAGGACCTCTCCTACCTCGGGAGCTACGGCACCCGCGGCGTCGGGTACGACGTCGACTACCTTCGCTACCAGATCGCCCGCGAGATCGGCGTGACCCAGGACTGGCCGGTCGTCATCGTCGGCATCGGCAACCTCGGTCACGCGCTGGCCAACTTCTCCGGCTTCCGCAGCAGAGGCTTCCGGGTCGTCGCGCTCCTCGACGCCGACCCCGAGCGGCGCGGCGAGCTGGTTGCCGGCATCGACGTCCGCGACTTCGCCGACCTCGGCGCCATCGTGCGCGAGCACGGCGTCGCCATCGGCGTCATCGCCACCCCGGCCAGCGCGGCCCAGGACGTCGCCGACCGGATGGTCGAGGCCGGGATCAGCAGCATCCTCAACTTCGCGCCGACCGTGATCGGGGTGCCTGACGGCGTCGACGTGCGCAAGGTCGACCTCTCGATCGAGCTGCAGATCCTCGCCTACCACGAGCAGCGCAAGCAGGCCGAGGCCGTCTCGTGACCACCCCACGAAACTGCTCGGTGTGGGCGCTGCGCGCCGTCGGCTCGCAGTTCCGCGGGTTGGGCCGGCGGCGGACGACCCGCGTCGCACTCGCGCCCAGCGGGAGAAGCGTGTGAGCGTCCTCGTCGTGGGGGTCTCCCACAACTCCGCCCCGGTCGCGCTGCTGGAACGCGTCGCCCCCGAGGCCGACGCAGTGCCCAAGCTGGTCCAGTCCGTGGCGGCCTGCGAGCACGTCACCGAGGCGACCGTGATCGCCACCTGCAACCGGGTCGAGATCTACGCCGACGTGGACCGCTTCCACGGCTCGGTCGAGGAGCTGTCCCGGCTGCTCGTCGAGCGGTCCGGCCAGTCGACCGAGGCGATGCTGCGCCACCTCTACGTCCACTACGACGACGGTGCGGTCTCGCACCTCTTCCAGGTGGCGGCCGGGCTCGACTCGATGGCCGTGGGCGAGGGTCAGATCCTGGGGCAGACCCGGGACGCACTCCGGCTCGGACAGGAGCTCGGCACCGTCGGGCCCGCCCTCAACGTCCTCTTCCAGCAGGCGCTCAGGGTCGGCAAGCGCTCGCGGGCCGAGACCGACATCGACAGCGCGGCCCCGACCCTGGTCGGCGCGGCGCTCGACCGCGCCGCCCGCCATGGCGGAGACGTCCGCAACCTGCGGGTCGCCGTGGTCGGCGCCGGCACCATGGCCGGGCTGGCGACCGCCACCGTCTCCCGCCGGGGCGCCGCCGAGGTCGTGGTGGTCAACCGCACCCCCGAGCGGGCCGAGCGGCTGGCCGCCGAGTACGCCGGCCGCGCCGCGGCGCTGGCCGACCTGCCCGCCGTCCTGGCCGCAGCGGACGTCGTCATCACCTGCGCCGGCGCAGCCGGGCTGCTGGTCTCGCGCGGCATGGTCGAGGCCGCCCGCACCGACGACCGCCCGCTGGTCTTCGTCGACCTCGCCCTGCCGCACGACGTCGACCCGACGGTGACCGAGCTCCCGGGCGTGACCCGGATCGACCTGGCCGACCTGGTCGAGGAGCTCGAGGCCTCCCACGTCGGCGGCGAGGTGGCCGAGGTCCGCCAGATCGTGACCGAGGAGGTGGCGGCGTTCATCGCCGCCCGCCGCTCCGCGAGCGTCACGCCGACCGTCGTCGCGCTCCGCTCGATGGCCACCTCGGTCGTCGACGCCGAGATGGCGCGGCTCGACCACCGGATGCCCGACCTGAGCCCCCAGGAGCGGGCCGAGGTGCTCCAGACCGTGCGCCGCGTGGCCGACAAGCTGCTCCACGAGCCGACCGTGCGCGTCAAGGAGCTGGCGAACGAGACCGGTGCGGTGTCCTACGCCGCCGCCCTGGCCGAGCTGTTCGCGCTCGACCCCGAGGCGGTCGACGCAGTCACCCGGCCGGAGGGGTTGGCATGACCCGCCCGATCCGGATCGGGACCCGGGCGTCCCTGCTCGCGAGGACCCAGGCCGGACTGGTCGCGGCCATGGTCGGCGAGCGCCTGGGACGTGAGGCCGAGCTGGTCGAGGTCACCACCGAGGGCGACCGCACCCAGACCGCAGGCACGCCGCTGGAGCAGGCCGGTGGCACCGGCGTGTTCGTCGGCGCGCTCCGCGATGCGCTGCTGCGGGGCGAGGTCGATGTCGCGGTCCACTCGCTCAAGGACCTCCCGACCGCCGTACCCGACGGCATCGCGCTGGCCGCCGTACCCCCCCGCGAGGATCCGCGTGACGTGGTCGTCGCCCGCGACGGGCTGACGCTGGGTGAGCTGCCTGCAGGTTCCCGGGTCGGCACCGGCTCCCCGCGCAGGGTTGCGCAGCTGCATGCCCTCGGCCTGAGTTTGGACGTGGTGGGCGTTCGTGGCAACGTCGACACCCGGATCGGGAAGGTCCGGTCGGGGGAGTACGACGCAGTGCTCCTCGCCCGCGCCGGCCTGGCCCGGATCGGCCGGCTCGAGGAGGTCACCGAGGTGCTCGACCCGCTGCAGATGCTGCCCGCTCCCGGGCAGGGTGCGCTGGCCGTGGAATGCCGGGCCGACGACGACCTCGTGGCCGCGCTGGCCGCGCTGGACGACCAGGGCAGCCGGGCCGCGGTCGAGGCCGAGCGGGCCCTGCTGGCCACCCTCGAGGGCGGCTGCTCGGCTCCGATCGGGGCACTGGCCGAGGTCGTCGAGGGCGACGACGGCGAAGAGCTGTGGATGCGTGCGATCGCGCTGTCCACCGACGGCGGGTTGTCGGTGCGGATGTCCGCCACCGGCGACCCGAAGGATGCAGCCGGGCTCGGTGCCCGGCTGGCCAAGGAGATGCTCGCGGACGGTGCGGGCGATCTCGAAGCTGCAGCAACAGAACCAGACAGGGTGCACGACGCATGACGCGAAGCAAGATCGCCACCACCGACCAGGCCCGCTCCACCGGTCGCGGCTGGGTGTCCTTCGTCGGCAGCGGGCCGGGGGACCCCGAGCTCCTGACCGTACGAGCGGTGACGCTGATCGAACAGGCCGAGGTCATCGTGACCGAGTCGCCCGAGCACGTCGACCTCGTACGCCGGCTGCTGGCGCTGCCGGCCGAGTGCGAGACGCCGCTGTTGGTCGACGGCGGCTTCGGCGAGGACGGCCAGCCGCTCACCCACGCCGCCCGCGCCAAGGTCGTCGTGAGGTATGCCAAGAAGGGCCAGCGCGTCGTCCGGCTGATGACCGGCGACCCGTTCCTCTACGCCTCGGGGCCTGAGGAGGCGCAGGCTTGCGTCAAGGCCGGGCTCGGCTTCGAGATCGTGCCCGGGGTCTCCGCGGTCTCGGCGGTCCCGGCGTACGCCGGCATCCCGCTGACCACCAAGGACCACTGCGAGGTCGCGGTCGTCACCGCGCACGAGAAGGTCGACTGGTCGGCGTACGCCGACGACCGAACCCTGGTGATCCTCTCCGGGGTCAACCTGGTCGGCGACATCGCCAAGGCGCTGGTCGCGGCCGGCCGCGACGCCGAGACTCCGGTGGCGATCACTCGCGTCGGCACCACCACCGAGCAGACCACCGTCACCTCGACGCTCTCCGGGATCGCCGCCGACGCGCGCGCGGCCCGGATGGCCCCGCCGGCCGTGATCGTGGTCGGGCAGGTCGTCGACCTGCGCGAGACGCTGTCCTGGTTCGAGACCAAGCCGCTGTTCGGCTGGCGGATCCTGGTGCCGCGCACCAAGGACCAGGCCGGCCCGCTCGTCAACAGGCTGCGCGGCTTCGGCGCAGTGCCGGACGAGGTGCCGACCATCTCGGTCGAGCCCCCTCGCAACCCGCTGCAGATGGACAAGGCGGTCCGCGGCCTGGTCGAGGGCCGGTACGAGTGGATCGCCTTCACCTCGGTCAACGCGGTCAAGGCGGTGCGCGAGAAGTTCGAGGAGTACGGCCTCGACGCCCGCGCGTTCTCCGGTCTCAAGATCGCCGCTGTGGGTGACAAGACCGCGCAGGCGATCGCGGCCTGGGGGCTGCGCGCCGACCTGGTGCCGTCGGGTGAGCAGTCCGCGGCCGGGCTGCTCGCGGACTGGCCGGAGTTCGACGACCTGCTCGACCCGATCAACCGGGTCTTCCTGCCGCGCGCGGACATCGCGACCGAGACCCTGGTGGCCGGCCTGATCGACCTCGGCTGGGAGGTCGACGACGTCACGGCGTACCGCACCGTCCGGGCGGCTCCGCCGCCGGCGGCCACCCGCGACGCGATCAAGACCGGCAAGTTCGACGCGGTGGTGTTCACGTCGTCCTCGACGGTGCGCAACCTGGTCGGCATCGCCGGCAAGCCGCACCCGTCGACGGTGATCGCGGTGATCGGCCCGGCCACGGCCAAGACGGCCGAGGAGCACGGCCTGCGGGTCGACGTCCTCGCACCGAGGCCGGACGTGGACGAGCTCGTCGACGCACTGGCCGACTTCGGCGCAGCCCGCCGGGTGGCGATGCTGGAGGCCGGCGAGCCGGTCACCCGCCCGTCCGAGCGCAAGCCGTCGGCCCGTAGGTCGAAAGCACGCTGATGACCGACGACGGCGGCCTTCGTGACGCCGCTCGTTCCTCGCGGCCCGGAGGCACCGAGCTCGAAGGTCCGCTGGTCCGGCCGCGGCGGCTGCGTCGCACGTCCGGGCTCCGCCGGCTCGTGGCCGAGACCACGGTGTCGCCGGGCCAGCTCGTGCTGCCGCTCTTCGTGCGCGAGGGCATCTCCGAGCCGGCCCCGATCTCCTCGATGCCCGGGGTCGTCCAGCACACCCGCGACACCCTCCTCAAGGCGGTGGCCGAGGCGGCCGACCTCGGTCTCGGTGGCGTGATGCTGTTCGGGATCCCCGAGCACAAGGACGCCGTCGGCTCGGGGGCCGTGGACCCCTCCGGGATCCTCAACCTCGCCATCAACGACGTGGTCGGGGAGGTCGGGGACGCGCTCACGGTGATGAGCGACCTGTGCCTCGACGAGTTCACCGACCACGGTCACTGCGGGGTCCTCACGCCTGACGGACGGGTGGACAACGACCGGACCCTGGTGGTCTACGCCGAGATGGCGCAGGCCCAGGCCGACGCGGGCGTCGACATGGTCGGACCGAGCGGGATGATGGACGGCCAGGTGCGTGTGGTCCGCGACGCGCTCGACGCCGATGGGCACACCGACGTCTCGATCCTCGCCTACTCGGCCAAGTACGCCTCGGCCTTCTTCGGCCCGTTCCGCGAGGCGGTGTCGTCCTCGCTGCAGGGCGACCGGCGCACCTACCAGCAGGACGCCGCCAACGCCGTCGAGGGAGTCCGCGAAGCGCTGCTCGACGTCGAGCAGGGCGCCGACATCGTGATGGTGAAGCCCGCCCTCGGCTACCTGGACGTGGTCCGCCGGGTCCGCGACGCCGTGCACGTGCCCGTGGCGGCGTACAACGTCTCGGGCGAGTACTCCATGGTCGAGGCCGCCGCCGCCAACGGCTGGATCGACCGCGAGGCCGCCATCCTCGAGGCGCTCACCTCGATCCGACGCGCCGGAGCCGACGTGGTGCTGACCTACTGGGCCGCCGAGGCCGCGAGGCTCTTGAGCCGTTGAATCGGGACTTCTGCCGCTCGAAACGGTAGCTGTCGCGCTCGGACGGTCGCCTTTCGAGGATTCGAGCGGCAGAAGTCCCGATTCAACGTTGCTCGACCAGGCCGACGAGGTTGCCCTCGCTGTCGCGGATGAAGGCCTGCCACTCGTCGGTGCCGGCCGGGCCGAGGGTGTCGTCGGCATGGCTGAAGATCACGTGCGGCTCCGACTCGATCGTGACGCCGGAGGCGCGCAGCCGCTCGATCGTCGCCTCGAGGTCCGGCGCTGACAGGTAGAGCATCGCCGGGGGCGCATTGCCCTCCAGCATCAGCCGGACGCCGACGAGGTCGAAGAAGACCAGCCCGGGCGGGTCGTACGTCGCCGACGGGGGCGTGCCGAGGAGGTCGGCGTAGAAGGCGCTCGCGCGCTCGAGGTCCTCGGCCCGCTGCGCCACCTGTATCAACCGCACGGGCCAGGGCTCACGGGTTCATGTAGTGGTTGAGACAGTCCTGGAACGCCTGCGGCTGCAGCAGCTGGTTGAGGCCGTCGAGCGTGCACTGGACCGTGGCCTGCGCCAGGGTCAGCGTCTGGTCGACCGGCGGGACGCCGGTCGTGGGCAGCGGCGGGACCGTCACAGTGCCGCCGTGGATGCCGCCGCCACCGCCGCCACCGCCGGTGCCACCGCCGCCACCTCCGGTGCCCCCGCCGCCGGTCGGAGGTGTGCCGCCGGCCGTGGGAGTGTGCGTCCCGCCGTTGTGGGTCGAGGGCTCGTCCGAGGTCTGGTCGGTGGAGTGCGTGTTGGGGATCGTGAGGTGCTGGTCCGGATGGGCGGGGGTGCCCGGCACGTGCAGCGGCGGCGGGGTCCTGGTGAGCGGGCTGCCGGCCAGCACGGTGCCGTTGGGCATCGAGGTGAAGTCGCCCTGCTCGTAGGCAGCCATGATCTGGAGCACGAGGTCGACGTAGGACTGGCTGTGGTTGTAGCGGTAGACCGCCGCGTGCCGTCCGGCGTCGGTGCCGAGGTCGTCGGAGCCGGAGCAGAGGTAGACCGCGGTGCCGAGCGCCGCGTCGTCGATGTCCTGCGGGTTGCGCACGCCGTCGCCGTCCGCGTCGACCCCGACGACGGCCCAGGTCGAGGGGATGAACTGCATCGGCCCGACCGCGCGGTCGTACGACGAGTCCTTGTCGTACGCGCCGGCGTCGGTGTCGACGATCTCGGTGGTGTTGTTGGAGCCGTTGAGCGCCACGCCGTAGATGCCCGGTGTGGCGAGGCCGTTGTCGTCGAGGGTGTTGCCGTCGGCTCGACCGTGGTTGGACTCCACCCGGCCGATCGCGGCGAGCAGCTGCCAGTCGAGGTGGCAGGCCGGGTCTGCGGCGTTGATCACGGTCTCGGCCCGCTGGTAGGCCGCCAGAGCGGCGGACGGGATGCCGGAGGTCGCCGCGTCGGCCACGATCTGCTGCGCGTCGCCACCGCCGACGCCCGGGGCGATCAGGTTGCCGTCGGAGACGCTGGCCGGAGCCTGGATGGCCTGGGCAGGCACGCTGCTGCCGTCGGGAAGGGCCGGGTCGGGCCGCTCGCCGGCGGTCGCGGTGGTTGTGGTGACACCGAGGAGGTTGGCGGTCCACGCAGCCGACAGCAGCGCCATCGGAACCAGCGCGGTCGCCTTGTGCAGGCGCCCGGATCGGTTAGCGGACATTTCGCTGCTCTCTCCCAGTCGCACCGGTCGTCCCCTCCAGACGTCCCAGGCAACCAACGAATGCTGTCACGAACAAGTTACGCCGAAGTACGGAACGGGTGACCCCCGAGTGAGCCCGATCACCCGTTTCAACGACGGTTCCCCTCTGACGTGACGCGGAAACACGCCGTTCCGGAGCACGGTCCAGACCGGGGGCGGACCGTCACCGAAGATCCCACCCCGGGCGGATGCGGTGCTCTCAGGTGGCTCGGGGACAATGAAGCGTGCCCCGGGAGACCAGCGAGTCCGCCGCGCTCTACGAGCGCGGGCTGGCCGTCACTCCCGGCGGCGTCAACTCCCCGGTCCGGGCCTTCAACGCCGTCGGCGGCACGCCACGCTTCATCGCGTCCGCCAAGGGGGCCTGGCTGACGGACGTCGACGGCAACGAGTACGTCGACCTGATCTGCTCCTGGGGGCCGATGCTGCTCGGCCACGCCCACCCCGAGGTCGAGGCCGCGGTACGCGAAGCGGTGAGCCGCGGCACTTCCTACGGCACCCCCACGCGGCCCGAGGTCGAGCTGGCCGAGGAGATCGTGGCCCGGACCCCCGTCGAGCGGGTCCGCTTCGTCTCCTCCGGCACCGAGGCCACGATGTCCGCGATCCGGCTGGCCCGGGGCTTCACCGGTCGCGACGTGGTCGTGAAGTTCGCCGGCTGCTACCACGGCCACGTCGACTCGTTGCTGGCGGCGGCGGGCTCCGGGGTGGCCACCTTCGCGCTGCCCGGGACGCCGGGTGTCCCGGCCTCGTCGACCGAGCTGACGGTGGTGCTGCCCTACAACGACCGGGCCGCGGTGGAGAAGGCGTTCGCCGAGCACGGCGACCGGATCGCCTGCCTGATCACCGAGGCCGCGCCGGGCAACATGGGCGTGGTCCCGCCCGAGGCCGGGTTCAACGGCTTCCTGGCCGAGACCTGCCGGGCGCACGGTGCCCTGTTCGTCAGCGACGAGGTGATGACCGGGTTCCGGGCGTCGAGGCGCGGTCAGTGGGGTCTCGACGGCGCCCGCGAGGGATGGCGGCCCGACCTGATGACGTTCGGCAAGGTGATGGGCGGTGGCTTCCCGGCCGCGGCGTTCGGCGGCCGCGCCGACGTGATGCACCACCTCGCGCCCGAGGGGCCGGTCTACCAGGCCGGCACCCTGTCCGGGAACCCGGTGGCCACCACGGCCGGACTGGCCACGCTGCGGCTGGCCACCGATGACGTCTACGACCACCTGAACCGCACCGCCGACGTCATCAAGACCGCGCTCGCCGAGTCGCTGTCGGAGGCCGGCGTGGCCCACGTCGTGCAGGCCGCGGGGACGATGTTCTCGGTCTTCCTTCCGTCGAGGCTCGCAGGCTCGCACCTCGGGACCGGCACGGAGACGGCGGTGCGCGACTTCGAGGGCGCCCAGCGCACCGACTCGGCGGCGTACGCCGCGTTCTTCCACGCCATGCTCGACCGCGGTGTGCACCTGCCGCCCTCGGCGTACGAAGCGTGGTTCCTCTCCGCGGCCCACGACGACCGGGCCGTGCAGACGGTGCTCGACGCCCTGCCCGACGCGGCTCGTGCGGCCGCCGCCGCCCAGCAGACCCAGTGACCGAGCAGTGACCGACCAGTGACTGACCAGTGACCGACCAGTGACCGACAGAGAGAGCCGCATGAGCCAGACCCCGGACACCGTCGTCCACCTGATCCGCCACGGAGAGGTGCACAACCCCGAGGGGGTCCTCTACGGCCGCCGCGACGGCTACCACCTCTCCGACCTCGGCCGCCGGATGGCCGAGAAGGTCGCCGAGGCGATGGCCGACCGCGACATCACCCATGTCCGCTCCTCGCCGCTCGAGCGGGCGCAGGAGACCGCGGCCTCTACCGCCAAGGCGCACGGCCTCGAGATCGTGACCGACGAGCGGGTCATCGAGTCGACCAACGTCTTCGAGGGCAAGCGGTTCGCCAACGGCAGCAACGCGCTGTTCAAGCCGTCGGCCTGGCGCCACCTCTGGAACCCGCTCAAGCCCTCGTGGGGCGAGCCGTACAAGGACGTCGTGGCCCGGGTGATGTCCGCGGTCCACGACGCCCGGGTCGAGGCGACCGGCCACGAGGCGGTCATCGTCTCCCACCAGCTGCCGATCTGGATCACCCGGCTGCACGTCGAGCACCGCTCCTTCCTGCACGACCCACGCCGGCGCCAGTGCACGCTCTGCTCGGTGACCTCGTTCCACTTCGTGGGCGACGCGATCACCCAGGTCTCCTACAGCGAGCCGGCCGGCGACCTGATCCCGGCCAAGGACCGCAAGGCGCCGTTCTCCGCGGGCAACGCGCCCGAGGAGAACAAGCCGGTCTGACATGTCCCCTCGCCGCCGTCTCCTCCTGCTCGTCGCCGCGCTCGCGGTGACGGCTGCGACGGCGAGCGCCTGCACGGACGTCAACGGCACCAACGGCAAGAACTTCGTCAGCGGCGACGGCGCGGTGATCGAGATCCCAGCCTCGGACCGGGGCAAGCCCGTCACGTTCTCCGGCGAGACCCTGACCGGGGACCAGCTGGACGTCGCCAGCCTCCGCGGACAGGTGGTGGTCGTGAATGTCTGGGGCTCGTGGTGCACGGAGTGCCGCGCGGAGGCGCCCAAGCTGGTCGATGCCGTGTCCCAGTTCCCCTCCGGGACGGACGTGCTGGGTGTCGACATCCGCGACTCCAAGGACAACGCGCTGGCGTACGAGCGCGGCTACGGCATCGACTACCCGTCGATCTACGACTTCGGCAGCGAGACGCTGCTGGCGTTCCCACCGCCGTACAACCCTCGGGCCACTCCGAGCACGATGGTCCTCGACACCCAGGGACGGATGGCGGCGCTGGTCCTGGGCAGCCTGCCGTCCACGCTGACCCTGGTCGAGGTCGTCCAGAAGGTGGCCGACGAGAGTGGCTGAGTGGCTGCGTGACACCGCGTTCTCGGGGTCGATGGTGCTCGCCGTGCCGGTGGCGGTGCTGGCCGGCCTGGTGTCCTTCTTCTCCCCGTGCGTCATCCCGCTGCTGCCCGGCTACCTGTCCTACACGACCGGGCTGTCCGGCGCCGACCTCGCGGACTCGGAGGCCACCCCGCACCGTGGCCGGATGCTGGCCGGCTCGGTGTTGTTCGTGCTCGGCTTCTCGGTCGTCTTCGTCGCGCTCGGCGTCCTGTCCGCAGGTGTGAGCCGCTGGTTCTTCGAGTACTCGCGGACCTTCACGGTCGTGCTCGGCGTCTTCGCCGTGGTGCTGGGGCTGGTGTTCATGGGGGTGGTCCCGCTGTTCCAGCGCGACGTCCGGGTGCACCGGGTCCCCGCGGTCGGCCTGGCGGCCGCGCCGTTGCTCGGCTTCCTCTTCGGCCTGGGCTGGACGCCGTGCATCGGGCCGACGCTCGGCGTGATCCTGTCGCTGGCCTACGGCGAGAGCGTCACCCGCGGCGGCGTGCTGCTCGCGTTCTACTCGATCGGTCTCGGAGTGCCATTCATCCTGGCCGCCCTGGCCTGGCGGCACGCGCTCGGCGCGATCTCCTTCCTACGCCGGCACCAGCTGTGGATCACCCGCGCCGGCGGCCTGATGCTGGTTGCGGTGGGGCTCCTGCTGCTGACCGGCTGGTGGGACCACGCCGTCCAGTGGCTGCAGATCCACCTGGTCAACGACTTCCAGCCGAGCGTGTGATGTCCACCCCACGAAATGCCTCGGAGGGCGCGCTTCGCGCGAAGTGCTCGCCCTTCCGCGGGGACCCCGGAAAAGCGTCATGACGACCACCACCACCAAGCCCACCGCGCCCGCGCCGGAGCGCCGGTCCGGCGAGCTCACCCTGCGTGAGCTGCTCCGCTGGACGTGGCGGCAGCTGACCTCGATGCGGATCGCGCTGATCCTGCTCCTGCTGCTCGCCCTGGCCGCCGTACCGGGCTCGCTGGTGCCCCAGGAACGGGTCGACTCGCTCAAGGCCGGTGACTGGAAGAAGGCGCACGAGACGCTCACGCCGATCTACGAGAAGCTCGGCATCTTCAACGTCTACGGCTCGCCGTGGTTCGCGGCCATCTACATCCTGCTCGTGATCTCGCTGCTCGGCTGCATCATCCCGCGCACCTTCGTCTACGCCCGTGGCCTGCGCGCCCAGCCGCCCGCGGCGCCGCGCAACCTGACCCGCCTGCCCAGCCACGCGTCGTACGGCACCTCCGAGCCTGCCGAAGTCGTGCTCGAACGCGCGCGGGCGGTGCTGAGGAAGAAGCGGTACCGGCTCCGGCGAGACCCGGACGGCTCGGCCGGACTGACGGTGAGCGCCGAGCGCGGCTACCTGCGCGAGCTCGGCAACCTGATCTTCCACCTCGCGGTGCTCGTGGTGCTCGTCGGCTTCGCGACCGGCACGCTGTTCGGCTTCAAGGGCGGCGTGATCCTGGTCCAGGGTCAGCCCTTCGCCAACAACCTGACGCAGTACGACGACTTCGTCCCCGGCAGCCTCTTCGACCCGGACGGGATGGACCCCTTCAGCTTCACCGTCAACCGCTTCGACGTCGACTGGCTGACGTCCGGGCCGCGGGCCGGGATGGCCCGCGGCTTCGACGCCGACATGACCTACACCGAGAAGCCGGGCGCGCCCGAGAAGCAGTACGACCTCCGGGTCAACCACCCGCTCACGATCGGCGGCACCGAGCTGTTCCTCATCGGCCAGGGCTACGCGCCGGTGGTGACCGTGCGCGACGGGCAGGGGAACATCGCGGCGTCCGGGCCCGTGGTCTTCCTGCCGATGGGGCCGGACCTGTTCTCGTTCGGCGTCATCAAGGCGCCGGACGCCGAGCCGGACCAGATCGGGCTGGAGGGCTACTTCTACCCGACCTTCGCCAACGTCGACGGCACGCCGGTCAACCTCGGCGGCAACGACGTCAACCCGCTGCTCTCGCTCAACGTCTACACCGGCGACCTCAACCTCGACTCCGGCGCCGCCCAGTCGGTCTACACCCTCGACAAGTCGAAGGCGACCGCCGTGCAGGGCGACGACGGCAAGCCGCTCCGGCTCAGCCTCGCTCCCGGTGACACCGTCCAGCTGCCCAACGGCCTCGGCAGCGTCACCTTCGACAAGGTCGTGAGCTGGCAGCGGATCCAGATCAGCCAGACTCCCGGCAAGGACGTCGCCCTGCTCGGCGTGGTGCTCGCGCTGCTCGGGCTGATGGGTTCGCTGTTCATCCGCTCCCGCCGGGTCTGGCTGCGCGTCACCGAGAACGACGACGGCACCCTGGTCGAGATCGCGGCGCTGGACCGCTCGGGGGGCGCCGACACCGACGCCGTACTGTCGTCCCTGGTGGCCGCCCTGCAGGCAGCGCCGCCGAGTCACGAGGAGAAGCCATGACCGACGCTGCGTGGGGGACGCTGAGCAACCAGGCGGTCGCGGCTGCCGGAATCGTCTACTTCCTCGCCCTCATCGCGTACGTCGTGGAGTGGTCCTCACTGCGCCAGGTCGACCGGTCGCACGTGCTCGTCGGCGCCGGCGGTCCCGCGACCGAGCCGGCGCCCGAGACTCCCGACGTGGAGCGCGCCAGCGACCGGGTGGCGATGTTCGGTCGGCTCGGGCTGCTGCTCATGTGCATCGCGGTGGCCGTGCACTTCCTGGCCCTGCTGGGCCGGGGCATGAGCGCGGACCCCAACCGGGTGCCGTGGGGGAACATGTACGAGTTCACCCTCACCGGCACCTTCGTGGTGGCGTTCTTCTACCTGGTGCTGAGCCGCCGCTGGCCGCTGGACTGGCTGGCCCCGCTGGTCGTCGCCTTCGTGCTCACCCTGCTGATGGTGGCCGTGCTGTGGCTCTACGACGCGACCGGACCGCTGCCCGAAGCGCTCAACAGCTACTGGCTGGTCATCCACGTCGTCTCCGCGATCCTCGCCACCGGCGCCTTCACGCTGGGCGGGATGACGTCGGTCGCCTACCTGCTGAAGCGCCGTGCCGCCTCCCCGACCACGGGCTTCTGGGGCCGGGTGCCCACGCTGGACAAGCTCGACCTGATCTCCTACCGGATCCACGCGTTCGCATTCCCGGTGTGGACCTTCGCGGTCCTCATCACCGGCCCGATCTGGGCGCACCAGGCCTGGTCGTCGTACTGGAACTGGGACCCCAAGGAGGTCTGGGCGTTCATCACCTGGGTCGTCTACGCGGCGTACCTCCACGCCCGCACGACGGCCGGCTGGCGCGGCCGCAACGCCGCGATCCTGGCGTTGGTCGGCACGCTGACCCTCTGGTTCAACTTCATCGGGATCAACTACTTCTCGACCTCGAGCCAGCACTCCTACGCCGGCTCGACGGCGCCGATCTCGTCCGTGCGCTGAGCCGCTAGCCGAGCCGGCGGAAGGCGAAGTCCGACGAGTCCTTGCCGTCCGGATTGGGGCCGTAGATCGCCAGCATCCGCGCGTGCAACGGTGCGGCGTACGCCGCGAGCGAGCCGGCAAGGACCACGACCGTGTCTCCGGGCCTCGCGGCGACCGTCTGTCCGTCGGAGGTGACGTGCAGCTCACCGGCCAGGACGTAGTTCACCTCGTCATGCGGGTGCCGGTCGATCCACTCGGCCGCGTCGAGCTGCCACTCCATCAGCGCGAACCCCGTCCACGCCGGACCGGGCTGATCGATGATGGACCGCCCCGGCATCTCCTCACCATCGTCGACGGTGAGGGGTGCGGACGGCACGAGGCGGACGGTCATGGCGCCCAGCCTGCCGCACGGCCGCGGCGAGCGCCCTGGCGTGGGACGGGGCAGCGGTCAGCAGGCAACCTGTCAGGGGGGTTGGTGTGGCGCCCGGGTTGCTGGCCGACCGCTGCCCTGGCGTGGGTCGGGGCAGCGGTCAGCAGGCAACCTGTCAGGCGGGTTGGTGTGGCGCCCGGGTTGCTGGCCGACCGCTGCCGGGCGTGGTCGGGGCAGCGGTTGAGGTCGTAGCGGCCGTCAGCCGTCGGTGTCCTCGAGCTCGTCCAGCTCCGCGGTGTCGACGTCCTCGTCGTCGGCCGGCGCGTAGCCGTCGGTCGCGTTCGCCTTCTCCTCCGGCGACTTCTCGAGGTCCTCCTCGACGGTGCCGGAGTCGACGTGCTCCTCGTCCGGCACCGACTGCACCTCGGAGGCGGGGTCGATGTCGAGCGGGTCGTCGGGATCGGGCGGTGGTCGCATGCCGGTGTGCGTCATGCCCTACCGGTAACCGGGGTCGCTCCACTCGATGCCGCCCTTGTCGTCGACATCGAGCGCGCGGGAGATCACCATCCGCTGGATCTGGTTGGTGCCCTCGAAGATCTGCATGACCTTGGCCTCACGCATGTAGCGCTCGACCGGGAAGTCGCGGGTGTAGCCGTAGCCGCCGAAGACCTGGACCGCGTCGGTGGTGACCTTCATCGCGTTGTCGGTCGCCACCAGCTTGGCGACCGAGGCCTCGCGGCTGAAGGGGAGCCCGGCGTCGCGGAGCCGGGCGGCGTGCAGGGTGATGGCCCGGGCGGCCTGGGTGTTGGCCTCCATGTCGGCGAGGATGAAGGCGAGCCCCTGGTGGTCGATGATCCGCTGGCCGAACGTCTCGCGCACCTGGGCGTAGCGCACCGCGGCGTCCAGGGCGCCCTGGGCCAGGCCCGTCGCCACCGCGGCGATGCCGAGCCGGCCGGAGTCGAGGGCGGAGAAGGCGATCTTGAGCCCCTCGCCCTCCTCGCCGATCAGCCGGTCGGCGGAGATACGGACGTCGTCGAAGTTCATGGCGGTCGTCGTCGAGCCGGTGAGGCCCATCTTCTTCTCCGGCGGGTTGGCCGACAGGCCGGGTGCGTCTGCCGGCACCATGAAGCACGAGACCCCGTTGCGTCCTTCGCCGGTGCGGGCCATGACCTTGTAGAAGTCGGCGAAGCCGCCGTGCGTCGTCCAGGCCTTGGTGCCCTTGATCACCCACTCGTCGCCGTCGCGGCGGGCCGTCGTGCGCATCGCGGCCGGGTCGGAGCCGGCGTGCGGCTCGGAGAGGCAGTACGCCCCGAGCAGCTCGCCGCCGAGCATGTCCGGCAGCCACGCCCGCTTCTGCTCCTCGGTGCCGCGGGTGGCCAGGCCGTAGCAGGACAGGACGTGCACGGAGACGCCGACACCGACCGACGCCCAGACGGCGCCGATCTCCTCGAGCACCTGCAGGTAGACCTCGTACGGCACGGCCCCGCCGCCGTACTCCTCCGGGTAGGGGAGCCCGAGCAGCCCGGCCCGCCCGAGCTTGAGGAAGATGTCGCGGGGGAAGGTGCCGTCGGCCTCCGCGGCCACCGACCGCTCGGCGAGCTCGTCGGCGGCGATCTGTCGCACCAGCCGCACGAGCTCGGCGGTCTCCTCGGTCGGCAGCACGCGGCGGGCGGTCACGAACCCACTTTAGTTTGACGTCCTCGCACCTCGACCCTCGCGAGCCTTGCCTAGGGTGAGGTGCGTGGCCGATGCCGATGCGGATGCCGCCCCGGCCGCCACCAGCGTCGACGGGGACCCGGACGAGGAGCCGCTGCGCTGGTACGTCGTGGCGGCGTACATGGCCCTGGTCATCGCCGGCTTCGCGCTGGCGGTGTGGTTCACGGTGTCCTGGTACGGCGACTGCCACGCGAACGGCAACACCGGCCGAGCCTCGACGTACGCCGGCGACTCAACGCGTGACACCTTGTGCCACGCCGGGCATGGAGCCGCCGGACTGCTCGTTCCCGCCGGCTGGCTGGCCGGGCTGGGGCTCGCCACCGTCGCGCTGGTCCGGTGGGGTGGCAGCCGGCTCAGGGCCTTGCTGCTCGCGCTGCTGTTCTTGACGCCGGTCGTGCTGCCGGCGGCGGCCTACGGCAGCCTGGCCTCGTCGGGCCAGGACTGCTCCGGGCAGAAGCTGGAGGACTACCGAGCCTGGGTGGACGCAGGCAGCAGGGGGACGGCGCCGTACGACTGCCGCAAGTTCTGAGGCTGGTCAGGTGACCAGCTTGAGCGGCCGGGTCGTGGTCGTGTCGAGGCCGACGGCGATGTCGGACGTCACGGTCTGCGTCGCCGTCACGGCACCCTTGCGGAGGGCCTTCTTCACCGCCTTGGACAGCTTGAGCTTGACCGTCTTCGTCTGGCCCGCCGCGAGGCCGACCTGGACCGTGGCCAGGGCCTTGGCCTGGTCGCCGATCGTGGTGGTGAGCACGTAGGTCGCCGCGCAGGGACCGTCGGCCCCGCAGCTCAGCTTGACCTTGGCCTTCGAGGCCCGCACGTGCGCCTTGCCGGTCAGCAGCTTCACGGAGGGTGCCCGGGCGGCCGTCAGGGTGAGAACCGATGCGGTCGTGCTCGCGCCGGTCACGGCCATGACCGTGGTCACGTCGGCGGACGGCCGGCTGGACACCAGCGCCCGGCCCGCGGCGGTGAGGTCGATGGCCACGGCGCCGCTCGCGCCTGCGGCCACCGAGATGGTGCCCGAGCCCAGGGCACTGCCGCCCGTCCGGAGCTCGAGCGTGCCGGCGCACACCGCGTTCGCGCATGAGACGGGGACGACCAGGTGTCCGGAGCTGGAGACGGCGACGCTGGTGGCCGCCAGCCTCAACCGAGGTGCCGGCGGGTTGACCACGGGGGTCACGTCGATGGTGACGGCCTTGTGGTCCGTGGCCGAGCCACCTGAGCCGGTGTTGCCCTGGTCGTTGGCATCGACCGACAGGCTCGCCGAGCCCACGAAGCTCGCGTCGGGCGTGAAGGTCATGCCGTCGAGCGCGGCGTTCAGGGCCGTGAGGGTGCCGGTGAACGTCATCGTGGCGTCGTGGTCGCCGTCGCCGGCCGAGAAGGTCAGGCCGTTCGTCGTGGCCAGGGTGGCGGTACCGGAGGTGCCGGCCAGGGTGAGCTGGACGTCGCTGCCGGCCGCGTCGACGTCGCCGACGCTGACCACGTTGGACGTCGCGGCGGAGAAGACGGCCACGTTGCCCTCGGCGATCGACTGGGTTCCCGGCACCGTGACGACGGGTGCGTCGTTGACCGGGTTGACCGTGATGTCCATCGTGTCGAGGTCGGTCTGGGGTCCGTCGTCGCCGTTGTGGCCCAGGTCATCGGCCAGCGCGGTCAGGGTCACGGTCTCCGTGTCGTCCTGGGCGGGCATGAACTGGAGGGTGTCCAGTGCGGCGTCGAACGCGGCCAGTGAGCCGGTCATCTTGAGCGCGTCGGTGTCGTTGGTGGTGTCGTCCACGAAGGTGAGCCCATCGGGAACGGCCACGTGGAGTACGCCGCTGGTCACCGAGAGGTCGAGCCGGACGTCGTCGGTACCGGCGTCGGGGTCGGTCAGGGTGATGGCGTCACCGACGAAGTTGTAGGGCGAGTCCTCGTCGATGGCCACGTCGTCCGGCAGCCCTATGTCCGGGGCGCCGTTGGGCGCATCCAGAGCACTGGCGCGCTGCGCCGTGCCGAGAGGCAACAGGAGCGCGATGAGGAGAGCCGTCAGTGCACGGGTTCCACCGAACCTAGTCACGGTCGAGACGATCCCATGCGCCCCCACCCCTCCGGGTGAGAATGACCGAACCGGTCGGGGGAGGCCGTCTGCGACGATCGGACCCCTGCGCGAGAGGAGCACGATGACCGAGGCAGTCCTCACCGAGGAGCGCGACGGCGTCCTGGTGATCAGCATCAACAGGCCAGAGGCCCGGAACGCGATCAACGGCGACGTGGCCCGCGGGATCGCGGCCGCGCTCGACCGGCTCGATGACGAGGACGGCCTGCGGGTCGGCGTACTGACCGGCAGTGGCGGCTTCTTCTCCTCGGGCATGGACCTGAAGGGGTTCCTGTCCGGGGACGTGCCGATCGTGGAGGGGCGGGGTCTGGGCGGGCTCACCGAGCGGCCGCCGCGCAAGCCGCTGGTCGCCGCCGTCGAGGGGTACGCCGTCGCGGGCGGCTTCGAGCTCGTGCTGGCGTGCGACCTGGTGGTGGCGGGCGAGGGCGCTCGGTTCGGCGTGCCGGAGGTGAAGCGCGGTCTGGTCGCCGGTGCGGGGGCGGCGGTCCACCTCCCGCAGCGGGTTCCGCCCGCGATCGCGCTGGAGCTGCTGCTCACCGGCGAGCCGATCGAGTCCGCCCGGGCGGCGTCGCTCGGCCTGGTCAACCGCGTCGTGCCCGACGGCACCGCCGTCGAAGCGGCCGTCGAGCTGGCCCGCACCATCGCCGCCAACGGACCGCTGGCCGTGGCGGTGACGAAGGAGATCGCCCTGTCCGCGCCGGACTGGAGCTTCGCCGAGCGCTGGCAGAAGCAGGGCGAGCTGATGGCACCGGTCTTCGTCTCGGAGGACGCCCAGGAGGGTGCCCGGGCGTTCGCCGAGAAGCGCGCCCCGGTGTGGAAGGGCCGCTGAGCCTCTCGCGGCGTACCGAGCGGTAGCGGTTGGATGTCCTGGTGGACACGACGACGACGATCGTCTTCGTCGCGGTCGTCGGGGCACGGTTCCTGCTGCCGCTGTTGATCCCCTACTATCCGCTGCCGGCGATCGTCGCCTGCCTGATCCTCGACGGCGTCGACCAGACGATCTTCCAGCTGTTCGGGCACGACCCGGCGAACTACCAGTCCTACGACAAGGCGATGGACGTCTTCTACCTGTCCATCGCCTACCTGTCGACGCTGCGCAACTGGGAGAGCATGCCGGCGTACCGGATCGGCTGGTTCCTCTACTTCTACCGGCTGGTCGGCGCGCTGGTCTTCGAGCTGACCCACGCGCGCTGGGTGCTGCTGGTGTTCCCCAACGTCTTCGAGTACTTCTTCATCGCCTACGAGACCGTCCGCTCACGCTGGCAGCCGGTGCACCTCCTGGTCGGCTGGTGGCTCAGCGCCGCCGCACTCATCTGGGTGTTCATCAAGCTGCCGCAGGAGTACTGGCTGCACGTCGCCCAGCTCGACGTCACCGACGAGATCGGCGCCCATCACTGGATCATCGGCCTGATCATCGTGGTCCTGCTCGGGCTCTATCTCGCCTTCCAGAAGCTCGTGCGTCCCCGGCTCTGGCCCCCGGACTGGTCCTGGACCTTCCGGCCCGCCCCGCTTCCCGAGGAGATCGACGAACCCGAGGAGCAGGCGGCGTGGCGGATGCGCTTCGACGCGATCCTCTCGACCGGGACTCTCGAGAAGGTCATGCTGCTCGGGCTGGTGTCGGTGATCTTCTCCCAGATGCTCCCGGACTTCACCGGGTCGACCACCGACGTCTTCATCGGCGTCGCCGCGGTCGTCGTGATCAACGCCGGGATCACCCTCGCCGCCGCCCGCCGTCGCTGGACGATCCAGTCCACCGCGCTCGCCTTCGTCGCCCGGCTCGCGATGAACATCGTCCTCGTGCTCGTGGCCGACCCGCTGCTCGGCCGCCACGGCGCCCGGCTCGACGGCTACGACACGCTGTTCTTCCTGACCCTGATCTCGCTGATCACGACCCTGCACGACCGCTGGCGCCCCGTGCACGAGGTGCGCGAGGTCCTGGCGCGGGGTGAGCCGGCGCCGTTGCTCGACGTCGAGCGGGACTGAAGGGTTCCGCGGTCAGAGCAGCTTCCAGTGACCTTCGGAGACGACGTCGACGGTGCCGTCGACCACCTGGATGGCGGTGTCGTCGTCGATCACGTACGCCGGACCGGAGATGCCGGCCGCCCACTGTTCTGCCTCGGCCATGGTGTTGCCCGGCTTGTCGTCGCCGTTCACGTGCGGGCAGATCGAGAAGTCGACCAGGTCGACCAGGGCGTTGCGGATGCTCGCGTTCTTGACGCCCGCGGACGTGAGAAGCAGCTTCAACGTGTCTCCCGACTCGGGGTGCGATGGGTGGTGTGACGTACGGACCGTGACCACGGCGAGAATCATCGCGGTGACAGCTTCTTCGTCCTCACATCCTGGATCTGAGCACGTCGACCTCGCAGCCCGGAGCCGATGGGTCGAAGCCGTGCTCGACCAGCCAGCGGATGTTCAGCAGGCTGCGCATCGACCACCACGCCTGGATCACGCCGAGGTCGACGTCGGTGCCGTAGCCGGCCACGACGTCGTCGAGGTGCTCCTCGTGCCCGAGCGTGAGGGTGGCGAGGTCGTACAGCGCGTCGCCCCGTTGCGCCTCGGACCAGTCCAGCACCCCGGTAATCCCGCTGCCGTCGGTGAACACGTGGTCGACCTGGAGGTCGCCGTGCGTGAACACCGGTGTCCACGCCCGGAGCGCCGCCTCGGCCACGGCTCGGTTGCGCGTGACCAGGTCGGCGGGAAGGACGCCGTTCGTGGCCAGCCACTTGCACTCGCCGTCGAGGCGCGAGGCCAGCTCGTCGAGGTTCTGACCAGGCCACGGCGGCAGCGGGGCGTCGTGCAGCGTCCGTACGGCGGCGCCCGCCGCGGCCCAGGCCACCGCCGATGCAGCCGACGGCTCGCCCAGTCGTCCCAGTGCCGTCCCAGGGACGGCGGCGAGCGCGAGCACGGGCGGCTTCCGCCACAGGATCTCGGGAGTGGGGATCGGGGCGATGGCCATCGCCTCGACCTCGATGTCGGCGCGCGTCTGGTCGGAGTCGATCTTGAGGAACACGTCCCCGACGCGCAGGGTCGCACGCTCGCGATGGGCGACGACGACCTCGACCTCCTCCACGTCGGCCGTTGTAGCAGAAGAGCGGCCCGTGAAGGGTGGCACTTGTTCCTACGACCGCTTCGCGAGCACGTTCGAACCCGCCTGATCAGGGCGCGGCGCGAAACGGCTTCCGGACCTCACGTCCGTCGGTTGAAGGTGTACTTGCCGGTGGGGAGTCTGGTCATCTGGTAGCGCTGTGTCGTGGGCTCGGGCGTGGTGCCAGGGGCAGATCATGATCCCGTCGCGGTCGGTGCGGCCGCCGTCGACCCAGCGGACCGGGTGGTGCAGGTGGCACGTCCCGGGTGGGCGGTCGCAGCCGTCTGCTTGGCAGCCGCCGGCTTCGATGGTCTTGGCGATCCGTTGGGTCTCGGTGTGGAACCGGGTCTTGCGGCCCAGGTCGAGGACCTGGGAGCTCCCGCCGAGGACGGCGGGGATGATCCCGGCCTCACAGGCCAGCCGCCGTGCCGCGCCCGGTGAGATGGTCTCGCCGGTGTCGAGCTGGGCGGCCTTGAGGCCCCCGAGCAGGGTCTCCAGGGTCATGGTGACCACGACGGTGGCGGTGAGCCCGCCGGCCTTCGGGAGGCGGTGGGCGGGGTAGCGCTGGATGTACTCGGCGAAGGCCTGGCCGAGCCGCTCCGGTGTCGGCCGGCGTTCACCCACCGGACCGAGCGGGCCCTGGGCGGCCTGGTGTCGGGGGGCGGCGATCGCCCACAGCGCCTTCTTCAGGGCGGCGCCGGTCAGGGTGTCCAGGGTGAACCGGCCGTGGACCTGGCCGTGGCCGTCGTCCCACATGACCAACCTGGTGGCGGCCGCGGCGGCGCGTTCCTCCTTCTCCAACAGCCTGGCTTGGTGGGCGTCGGCGGTCTCGGGGGAGACGACCTCGAGGATCCGCCGCCCCAGGACACGGAGGTCTTTGGCGTCGTGGTCGTGCGGCGAGGTCGATCAGCTGCGCCTCGGCCTGGGTGACGATCTCGGGGTCGAGGTCGGCGGGGAGCTCGGCCAGGGCGCGCAGGATCACCTCGGCCTGCTCCACCTGCAGCCTGCCGTCGGCGAGCGCGGCCCGGGTCGGCTCATGCTGGTCGAGGCCCTGGGCGGTCCGCATCATCCGGTGCGCGGCCGACCGGGTGGTCCGGGTGGCGACGGCGTGCCAGTTCGCGGTCGAGGACGCCGCGCTGTCTGCCGGCGATCTGGAGCCGGTCGGCGTGGGCCAGGAGCCGGGCCTGCAGCTCGGCCACCTGGGCCGCCAGAGCGTCGAGCTCGCGGAGGGTGGCGGTGGTCTCGGCGGGGTCCATCGACCACACCGAGGCATCGGCGACCGAGGACAGCTCGGAGCGTGCGTCAGCGACGGCGGAGCTCACCCGGTGGGGGTGGTTCGCGATCGCTGTCATGGGTCTATTCCAGCAGCCGCCACCGACAGTCGAGGGCCCCGTAAACGGTTGTCCACAAGGGATTCCGGAAACTATTTCAAAGAACTTTCTTTCGAGCGGTCTCGGCTCGACCACCGCCGGGACCGCAGCCAGCCCGCCGGCGGCAACCCGATACCCAGCCTGCCTTTGGCGCGTGGTGGGGCTGTCAACCCGCCCCGGGAACCGCAGCGAAGGCACTCTGCTTGACAGCCCCACCACGCGTCAGACACTGGCGTATCGGGTTGCCGCACCCAACCAAGGTCACCGGGGTTTCGAGACGGGCGCAGAGCGCCGTCCTCGACCACCGATGGTGGACGGGCGCAGAGCGCCCTCCTCAACCACCGGTGGTGGAGGAGACGGGCGCAGAGCGCCCTCCTCAACCACCGGTGGTGGACCTATGCGTTCCGCATCGCAGGCGCGTCAACCAGCCAGGTGCGCCTTCAGCCAGTCCGAGAGATCCCCGAGCACCAGCTCCTTCTCGGGCTCGTTGAAGACCTCGTGGTAGAGCCCGTCGTACATCTTCAGCGTCTTGTCCTTGGAGCCGGCCAGCCGGTCGACCAGCCTGGCGCCGTCGGGGTTGACCAGCTTGTCGTCGGTGCCGCTCATGACCAGGAGCGGCAGAGTGAGTGACGGGAGCCGCGACGGGAACGAGTCCATCGCACGCAGCATCGCGCCACCGACGCCGGCCTTGAGCGCGCCGCGGTAGTTGAGCGGGTCCTCGTCGTACGCCTTCACGACCGCGGGGTCGCGGGAGACCGAGGCCGAGCTGAGCTTCTGGCCGGGCAGCGAGGGGACGTACCGACCGAGCACCTTCGCCATCTTCATCAGCGCGGGGCTGATGTCGTCACCAGGGATCACCGCGGGCGCGGAGAGGACCAGCGCGGCCAGGGACGACTGGTGGTCGAGGGCGTAGTCCAGGGCGATGGCGCCGCCCATGGAGTGGCCGAGGAGGTACGTCGGCCGACCGTCGACCTGCTCGAACCGGCGAAGCGTCTCGAGGTCCGCGGTGAACTCCGAGAAGTCGCGGACCACGAGCCGTTTGCCTCCGGACCGGCCGTGGCCGCGGTGGTCCGGGATCACGACCCGCAGGCCGAGGCCGACCAGTACGTCGGCCACGTGGCGGTAGCGCCCGGCGTGCTCGGCCACGCCGTGCGCGACCAGGATCAGCCCGACGGGTGCCGAGGTCGGCTCGTACTGGTCGTACACGATGGTGGTGCCGCCCTGACCAGCGAACGACTTCTCGACGGGGGTCGTCATGGCGCACATCATCCCCCAGCGGACGGGGAGGAGCAGTGTGACCACCGCCACGGCCAGGCCGCGCGGACGAAAACTCACCTGAAGTGGACGGCTGCCAGCGCCTACCGTGGAGGGTGTGAGCACCGAGACCGACCCCCAGGCTCAGCCGCAGACCAAGGACGACAAGCTCGACAAGCGGGTCCTGCTCGTAGCCGGCGTAGTGGTGCTCGGCGCCATCATGTCGATCCTCGACATCACCGTCGTCTCGGTGGCACAGCCGACGTTCCAGGAGGTGTTCGACGCCTCCCCGGCCGAGGCCGCGTGGACGATGACCGGTTACACGCTGGCGCTGGCCACCGTGATCCCGCTGAGCGGCTGGGCCGCGGACCGGTTCGGCACCAAGCGGCTCTACATGCTGGCGGTGGTCTTGTTCGCTGCCGGCTCCGCACTCTGCGCGCTCGCCACCAGCATCGAGATGCTGGTGGCGTTCCGGGTCCTCCAGGGGCTGGGCGGCGGCATGCTGATGCCGGTCGGCATGACGATCATGACCCGCGCCGCGGGCCCGGAGCGGGTCGGCCGGGTGATGGCGGTGCTCGGCATCCCGATGCTGCTCGGCCCGATCTTCGGCCCGATCCTGGGCGGCTGGCTGATCGAGGCGGCCAGCTGGCACTGGATCTTCCTCATCAACATCCCGATCGGCGCCGCCGCTCTGGTCTACGCCTGGCGGGTGCTGCCCAAGGACCACGTGGCCCCCAGCGAGACGTTCGACTGGCTGGGGATGCTGCTGCTCTCACCGGGGCTGGCGCTCTTCCTGTTCGGTGTCTCGTCGATCCCCGGTGAGGGAACCGTCTGGGCCGCTCGGGTGCTGGTGTCCGCGGCCATCGGCCTGGTGCTGATCGTCCTGTTCGTGTTCCGTGAGCTGTCGGCCAGGCGGGACCACCCGCTGATCGACCTGCACCTGTTCGCCAACTTCCGGCTCACCATCGCGGTCGTGGCGATGGCGCTGTTCGCGATCGCGTTCTTCGGCGCCAGCCTGCTGTTCCCCCAGTACTTCCTGCTGGTCCGCGGCGAGGACACCCTCTCCGCCGGCCTCCTGCTCGCCCCGCAGGGCATCGGCGCCATGCTGACGATGCCGGTGGCCGGGACGCTCACCGACCGGATCGGTCCCGGAAAGATCGTGCTCACCGGCATCGCGGTGATCGTGGTCGGGATGCTCGGGTTCACCCAGGTCGGCGTCGGCGTGACCGAGGTGGCAGTCAGCCAGTCCGGCGTGACCATCGACGTTCCGTCGTACGCGTGGCTGCTGGGCTGCCTGTTCGTCATGGGGCTCGGCATGGGCGCCACGATGATGCCGATCATGTCGTCGGCGCTGGCCACCCTGAAGGACCACGAGATCGCGCGTGGCTCGACGCTGATGAACATCACCCAGCAGGTCGCGGCCTCGATCGGCACCGCGCTGTTCTCGGTGCTGCTGACCAACGGGTTCAACAGCAGCCCCGAGGCGAGCGCACTGCGCGACGCCGCGCAGAGCGGCGCGCAGTTCACGGGTGGGCCCTTGGCGCTGGCCAAGGCGTACTCGGACATGTCGCACGCCTTCGCCACGTCGTTCGCGGTCGCGGCGGCGCTCGTGGCGCTCTGCCTGGTCCCGGCGTGGTTCCTGCCGCGGAAGGCGTCGACCAAGGCGGTCGAAGCCACCGCGATGGTGCACTGAGGGCGTGTCTCCCAATCGGGGTGGCGCCGCCCGGACTTGGGAGACCCGCCCTCACTAAGGCCTGGTGGCCTCGGCCTCGTCGCCGAGGTAGGCCTTGCGTACGGCGGGGTCGTCGCGGACCTCGGTCGGCGTGCCCTCGGCGATCTTGTGGCCGAAGTCGAGGACGACGACCCGGTCGGCGTTCGCGAGCACCAGCGCCACGTCGTGCTCGATGAGCAGCACACCCATGCCCCACTCGTCGGCCAACCGGCGGACCAGCCGGCCGAGCTCGGCGCTCTCGGTCTCGTCCAGGCCGGCCGCCGGCTCGTCGAGCATGAGCACCGACGGGCTGCTGGCCACCGCCCGGGCGATCGCCACCAGCCGGCGCTGGCCGTAGGACAGGTCCTCGGCGCGCCGGTCCAGCAGCGGCGCCAGCGAGAGCTCCTCCACCGCCGCGACCACCGGTGCCGGCACCGGCGGGTGGCCGGGCCGGAGGAGGTCGGTGACGTAGGCGAGCCGGTCGCGCGGGTCGGCGGCGGCGAGCAGGTTCTCGCGCACGGTGAGGTCGTCGAAGAGCTCGAGGGACTGGAAGGAGCGCGAGAGCCCGGCCCGGGCCCGGCGGTACGGCGCCCAGCGGGTGATGTCGTCCCCGTCCCAGGTGACGGAGCCAGCGGTCAGCCGGTTGTTGCCGGCCACGCAGTCGATGAGCGTGGTCTTCCCGGCGCCGTTCGGGCCGAGCAGCCCGACGACCTCGCCCGGCTCCACGCGCATCGAGACGTCCTCGAGGGCGGTGAAACCGCCGAACCGCTGGGTCAGCTCGGCCACCACGAGCGTGCGGCCCGGGACCGTCGTACGGACCGCGGCCGGGAGCGGCTCGGGCTCGGGGTCGCGCAGGCCGGGGACGCGGGCGCGGAACCGCCGGGTCAGGGCGTCGAACCGCTCGGCCACGCCGTTCTGGTTGAGGATCAGGACGACGAGGAGCAGGACGCCGGTGAGGAGCGGCAGGTACTGCTGCCAGGTCGAGGTGTCCTCCACGGCGGCGTTGACCGGGCCGCCCGACGACGTCAGCGTGATCACGCCGTTCGAGGCGAGCAGCGAGCCCAGCACCGGACCGGCGAGGTAGCCGACCGACCCGATCACGGTCAGCACCAGGACGCTGATCGAGGCGCCGGGCTTGAAGACGGTGTTGAACAGGATCGCGCCGTACCCGAAGCCGAACAGCACGCCGCCGAGCCCGGCGATGCCGGCGGAGAGCGTGAAGCCGTAGAGCTTGGTCTCGAAGACGTTGACCCCGATCGCCGCCGCGGCGCGCTCGTTGGTGCGGACCGCCAGCAGCCGACGGCCGGTCCGGCCCCGGCGCAGGTTGGCCACCACGAGCGCGGTCAGGATCAGGAAGAGGACGCACAGCACCGCGTAGTTGCGCGCGTGCCCGATCGGGTCGATCGGTACGCCGAACAACGAGAGGTCGGTGGGCATCACCCGGGCGTTCTCGGTGTAGGCGCTGTTGCTGAACACCAGCTGGTCCACCGCGAAGCCGAGGCCGAAGGTGACGACGGCCAGGTTGACGCCGCGGGTGCGCAGGGCTGGCAGCCCGAAGAGGAAGCCGACGGCCATGGCCACGAGCACACCGACCAGGAGGGCAGGCTCGAACCGCCAACCGTGTGCGGCCACCATCTTGGCTGCTGCGAACGCGCCGATGCCGGCGAGTGCGTACTGCGCCAGCGACAGCTGCCCGGTGTAGCCCGTCAGCACCACGACCGAGAGCCCGACGATCGCGAACGTCGAGCTGATCACCGTCGGGGCGTACCAGTCGCTCGAGGCGCCCACGCCGACCCACAGCAGCGCCGCAGCGCCGACCACGACGACCAGCGCCGGCCGGATCCGCCCGGTGCCGACCCTGGGCAGCCGGTCGGTGATGCTGCCGCGCAGCGGCAGGCCGCGGCCGCGGATGACCAGGACCACGATGATCACGAGGAAGGGGACCGCGTCGGGGATGCCCGGCCGGTGCGTGGCTCCGAGCAGCTCGTTGCTCCAGTACGTCGCCAGGGACTGGGCGACGCCCAGGAAGACACCTCCGACCAGCGCCAGCGGGTAGGAGCGGAACCCACCGAGGAGGGCCGTGGCCAGCGCCCCGATGATCAGGATGCTGAAGGTGATCGGGGAGATGAAACCGGCGGTCGTGGCCGACATCAGCGAGCCGGCGACTGCAGCCAGCCCGCCACCCACGGCCCAGGTCACGCTGGCGAGCAGGTCGGGCGACCAGCCGAGCGCCGAGGCGGCGCGGGCGTTCTCGGCGGCCGCGGAGATCGCGTAGCCGAACCGGGTGCGCACGGCGGTCACGGTCAGCAGCAGCGCCATCACCGCGGCGATGGCCACGAGGTAGAACCCGTAGCGGCCCACGACGATGTCGCCGGGAAGATGCACTGCCTCGGTCGGAACGGGGGACTTGGCGATCACCTGTTGGGCGCCGAACTTCAGCACCACCGCCTGGTTGAGCACGGTGAGGACACCGAGGGTCGCGATCACCCGGGCCAGCGGGCTGGCCGTGCGGAGGGGGCGCATCACGAGGAAGTGCACCAGCACCCCGAGCACAGCGCAGGCCACCACCGATGCGGTGACGGAGAAGAGCATGCCGTGGCCGTCCAGCACCTGCAGCCGGTAGGTGAGGTAGGCGCCGACCAGTGCGAAGCCGGACTGGGCGAAGTTGATGACCCCCGAGCCGCGGTAGATCACGACGAGCCCGAGCCCGAGCAGCGCGTAGATGCCGCCGGTCCCGAGGCCGAGCAGAGCGAAGCGCAACAGATCTGTCATGCCTCACCCGTCAGGTAGTGGGCGGCGATGCCATCGGCGTCGCCACGCAGCTCGTCGGCGGAGCCGGACAGCACGACCCGGCCGCGGCGGAGCACGTGCACCCGGTCCGCGATGGCCAGCGCCTGGCGGACGTGCTGCTCGACCAGGATCACCGCGACACCGTCGTCCGCGGCCGCGCGTACGGCGGTGAGCAGCCGTTCGACGACCATCGGCGCCAGCCCGAGCGAGAGCTCGTCGGCCAGCAGCACGCGTGGCTGAGCGGCGAGCACCCGGCCCAGGGCGAGCATCTGCTGCTGTCCGCCGGAGAGCAGGCCGACCTTCTTGTCGAGGTGCTCCTCGAGCTCGGGGAAGAGCTGTAGCGCCTTCTGCGGGCGGCCGCGGCCGAGCTTGAGGTTCTGCCAGCCGGTGAGCTGCATGAAGACGCACCGCTCCTCGGTCAGGAACCCCAGCCCCTGTCGAGCGCGCTGGTGGAGCCGGCGACGCCGGGCGTCACCGTGGAAGACGACGCTCCCGGAGATGGGCGCGACCTCGCCGGCCAGGGTGAGCAGCGTCGTGGTCTTGCCGGCGCCGTTGGCACCCAGCAGGGCCACCACCTCGCCGGCCCGGGCCTCGAGGTCGATGCCGTGGATCGCCGGCGTGCCGCCGTACCCTGCGGTCAGCGCCCGCGCCTGCACGAGGACGTCGCCGGCCCGGGCCGGCGAGGTGGCCGGCCCGGGTGTGGCAGTGGTGGTCATCGCTACTGGGCGGGAACGAGCGCCGTGCGCATGTCGGTGTAGTCGGTGCCGGCCTGCTGGAGCTTGCCGTCCTTGATCTCGAAGGTGAGCTCCTGGAAGTTGAACGCCCGGTTCAGCCCCGGCGCCGGGAAGTCCTGGGCGAAGCTGAACGGCGGCGTGAACCCGTCGGTGTCGACCTCCGTCGTGGCGTCCAGCGTGGCCTTGACCCCGGCCGCGCTCAGGTCGTCGTTGTTCTTGATCAGGGACAGGAAGGTGCGGAAGGCCACCCAGGTGTTCTGGAAGTAGAGCCCTGACAGGCCGCCGTTGTCCTCGGTGGCCGGGTCGGCTCCGGGGCCGGAGTACTTCAAGGCGTCGGCCCACATCGGGTCGTCGACGTCGGGGTAGTTCGACAGGGACCTGGTGCCCTCGACCGCCTCGCCGCCGTTCTTCGCGACGGAGTCGGTGAGCCCACCGGGGACGAGGTAGTACTTCGTCTTGCTGCCCAGCTGGGCACCAGCCGCCGCGATCCCGAGGAACGCCTGCGGCGGGGTACCGACCACGGCGCAGTCGTAGTCGCTGGTCTCCTGGGCGATGGTGCTGAAGTCGGTGGTGGTCGGCGGCACCTTGATCAGCGTGGACTTGTCGTGGCCCGCGTTGGTCAGCGCCAGGTCGACGAGCTGGGCGATCTGGCCGGCCGAGGGCAGGTCGTAGTTGACCGAGGCGACCTTGCCGCAGCCGTCCTTGGCGGCCATCTGGCCGAGGCCGGCCAGCCCCAGCACACCCGAGGTGAGCGGGTAGCTGTCCTTGCTGGAGAGCTCGGCCGAGGAGATGCCGGGCGGGCCGAACCACGGGATGCCGGCCTGCTCGAGGATCGGCATGATCGCGTCGCCGTTCGCGGTGAAGCCGCCCACCAGGGCCGCAACGTGCTGGTCGACCGCCTGGCGAGCGCAGTCGGCCGCCTTGTTGGGGTCAGCGCTGTCGTTGCAGGTGATCAGCTTGAGCTCGTGGCCGCCGAGGCCACCGCTGTTGTTGATCTGGACGACGGCGCCCTGAGCCACGTCGAGGACGCCCTTGGCGTTGAGGGTGTCGGTGTCGTAGGTCGAGACGGTCATCACCGTGACCGGGTCACCGGTGAACTTCACGCTCGGGTCCTGGGTCGGCACGCCGGAGCTGCTGTCCTTCTTGTCGTCGCTGTTCCCCCCGCCGCAGGCGGCCAGCCCCAGCAGCAGGACCGCGGCTGCCGCAGCAGCCAGCCCACGGGTGCGCTTGCGCACTGAAGTCATCGGTTCCCTCTCCAAAAAACGTCGTGCTTCCCTCAAAAGCACCCGGGCGGCGTGCACGGCCCGCGTGATCGCCGACACTCTGCCAACTAGAACGTGTTCTCGTCTATGGCTCGCGCGGGTGTTTGGCCGAATCGTCACCAACCGGACCAGCCCGGTCGTACCGCGACCGGCGGGTCAGGGGCGCCTAGGCTGCGGCGATGAGCGGCGACCAGCTCGAGCTCCACCACGTCGACGTCTTCTCGAGCGAGCCCCTGAGCGGGAACGGACTGGCGGTCGTGGTCGGCGACCCACCACTGGGCGCCGACACGATGCTCCGCATCGCCCAGGAGCTCGCGTTGTTCGAGACCATCTTCCTCACCGAGCTCACCGCCGACGGCGCCGACGCCCGGATCTTCACCCCGGAGGAGGAGCTGACCTTCGCCGGCCATCCGGTGCTCGGCGCCGCGGCCGTGCTGCACACCAAGCTGTGCCCGAGCGCCCCGGAGGCGACGTGGCGGCTGCGGGTGGGCGGCCGGGACCTTCCCGTCGGCACCCGCGTGCAGGGTGAGGTCGTCGTCGCGGAGATGGACCAAGGGCCGGCGACCATCTCGCCGCCGCTCACCGTCGAGCAGTCACGCGACTTCGCCTCCGCGTTGGGCGTGCCCCCGGAGCAGCTGCGCACGGACCTGCCCGTGCAGGTCGCCACCACCGGGCTGCCCTACCTCCTGGTCCCGGTGACCGCGGACGGGCTGGCCGGCAGCCACGTCGCCGATCCCGACCTCCCGGCGATGCTGGCCCAGGTGGGCGCCGACTTCGTCTACGTCCTGGATCCCGACCGCCCGGAGGGCCGGACCTGGGACCAGCGCGGGATGACCGAGGACGTCGCGACCGGCAGCGCTGCCGGCCCCACGGCGGCGTACCTCGTCCAGCACCGACGCCGCAGCATCGACGAGCCTTTCCTCGTGCATCAGGGTCAGTACGTCGGACGGCCCAGCCGGATGCGCGTGCGCGTGGACGAAGGCGGCTCCGTGCATGTCGGTGGACCGGTGGCGCCTTTCAGCTCGGGATTCATCCGAGCTCCACTTCGCCAGCAGAACGGAGCAGGCGAATGACTTCCATGAGGGCGGCAATAGAGGAGCACTGGCTCGCCTCGGAGCGCGGGGACGCCGAGGCCGAGCACGCCATCTATGCCGCGGACGCCGTGCTGGACTATCCCCAGTCAGGTGAACGGTTCCGGACCCGCGCGAGGATCCGGGAGCAACGTGGCGGACACCCGGCCGAACGCCACTTCACCGTGCGGCGGATCATCGGCAGCGGCGACGTGTGGGTGAGCGAGTGCACCATTTCCTACGACGGCGTGCCGACCTTCTCGGTCTCCGTGATGGAGTTCGCGAACGGCGAAGTGGTGCACGAGACGCAGTACTTCGCAGACCCGTTCCAGGCGCCCGCGTGGCGAGCTGCGCTCGCCGAGCCGACCGCCTGACGATCTCGTCCGTCGAAGCCAAGCCGCTCGACTTTCCAGCTCGTGCGCACGTCACCCCATGTGGGTGAGGCGTGGGAAAAGTCGTCGGCCTACCGTCGATGTGCAAGCGGCTCCGGGCGCTCGGGCAGGTGGCTTCGACAGCTCGGAGACGACACCGTCGCGATGCAGGAGCGCTGCCATGTCCGCTGAGCAAGTGGCGCCGGTCGGTGCCGGCACCGACGCGCCCAAGCGTGCGGGCCTCGTCCTGGCCGCCCTGATCCTCGGCGCGGCGGTCGCCAACCTCAACCTCGCCGTCGCGAACGTCGCGCTGCCCTCCATCGGCAAGGCGTTCGACTCGTCGCAGACGTCGTTGAACATGATCGCCGTCGGCTACTCGCTCGGCCTGGCCGCCTCCGTGCTCTACCTGGGCGCGGTCGGGGACCGGTACGGCCGCAAGCTGATGCTGATCCTGGGCATCACCCTGTCGATCCCGGCGTGCCTGCTCGCGGCGTACGCCCCCAACGACACGGTCCTGATCATCGCCCGCATCTTCGGTGGAGTCTCGGCCGGTATGGCCTACCCGACCACGCTGGCGCTGATCGCCGCCTTGTGGGCGGGCCCGGGCCGGACCAAGACCATTGCGCTCTGGTCAGCTCTCGGCGGCGCCATCTCGTCCCTGGGCCCACTGATGTCCGGCTTCCTGCTCGAGCACTTCTGGTGGGGGTCGGTCTTCCTCGTCACCCTGCCGCTGGCGGTCGTGGCGTTGGTGATGGCCGTGATGTTCGTGCCCGCCCACGTCAACGAGGCGTCCGAGCCCGTCGACAACCTCGGCGGCGTCCTGTCGGTGCTGATGATCGGTGCGCTGGTGATCGGCATCAACTTCGCCGCCGTACCAGGCTCGAAGGCGCTGCTGATCGGGATGGGCGCCATCGTGCTGGCCGCCGGCGGTGCCTTCTTGGTGCGGCAGCGGCGCGCTCGCAACCCGCTCTACGACCTCGACGTCGCGGCCCGCAGGATCTTCTGGGTCGCTGCCCTCGCCGGCATCATCGTCTTCGGGTCGCTGATGGGTGCGATGTTCATCGGACAGCAGTTCCTGCAGAACGTGCTCGACTACTCGACCCTCGAGGCCGGGACGTCGATCATCCCGGCGGCAGTGATGATGGTGCTGATCGCACCGCGCTCCGCCAAGCTCGTCGAGTCCCACGGAGCGCGCTTCACGCTGCTCGTCGGCTACGTGTTCGTGTTCCTCGGCTTCCTCACGATGCTGCTCCTCTGGAAGGAGGGCAGCGCCTACTGGCAGGTGGCCCTGGCGTACGCCCTGGTCGGCACTGGCGTCGGATTCGCCGGGACCCCCGCATCGCACTCGCTCACCGGAGCGGTGCCGATCCGCCGCGTCGGCATGGCATCGGGGACCGCCGACCTGCAGCGTGACCTCGGCGGAGCAGTGATGCAGAGCATCTTCGGTGCGCTGCTGGTGGCGGGCTACGCGTCGGCCTTCACCTCCGCGATCGGCGACTCGCCGGACGCGAGCAAGGTGTCGGACAGCACCGAGTCAGCCCTCACCAAGTCCTTCGACAGCGCCGCTGCCGTGGCCCAGCAGAACCCGCAGTACGCCAGCCAGATCACGGCTGCGGCGAAGGAGTCCTTCCTCTCTGGCGACCACTGGGCCTACACCGCCGGCATCGTGGCGGTCCTGCTGGGCGCCGCCCTCGTGGCGACGATGTTCCCGAACAAGGAGCGCGAGCAGGAGCTGCTGGCGGCGTACCACGCGCAGGACGTGGCGGCCGAGGACCAGCCGGCACAGAGCTGAGGTCCCGCGTCGAAGCGCCTCCTCCGACGGTCGCGAGCAGCTCGTCCGACCTCAGATCAGGAGATGCACCAGCCCGTCCACGACGAGTGCGCCTCCGACCAGGATCGAGATCCACTTGCGGAGCTCCGCCGCGTGCTCGCTCAGCCACGACTGACCGCGGGCGAGGACCACGTCGGCGCGCTCTCCCGCGATGACCACGATGCCGACCGGCACCGAGACCAGCGCGGTGGACACGACGACGTAGATCGCGACCAGAGGAACGTCGACGACGTTGCGCAGGCCCGCGTCGGCGACCGAGGCCATGGCCAGGAACGTGAGCACGAGCCGCTTGGGTCCTCCGAAACCGAGGAGTCCGGCCATCGAGAACGACGCCGCGGGACCCACGTTGCGGAGCCCGCCCATGATCGCCGCCGCACGGCTGCTCCGCGCCTCCGGTTCATCCGGTGTCGGCTGCCGGATCTGGAGCCCGACAGCGAGGAGAGCCAGGCCGAGGCCGACCGTGGCCACTGCCTTGAACGTCTCGTGGGAGTCGAACCGGGCGACGGCGGCCTGACCGAGCGCCAGGCCGAGCCCGCAGGCGATCACGGTGCCGAACACGAAGCCGCTCAGGAAGGCGATCCCGTTCGTGCGCGGCCGCTCGCTGCGGATGACGACGAATGTCGCGGCCAGCACGAGGGCGCTGGCGGCCGCGGCGAGAGCGTAGAAGACGACCTCGGCGCCGGCGTAGATCACGCGTCGGGCCGCGTCGTGACCAGCCCCACGCGGTGCGCCGTCCCGCCCTCCGTCATGCCCCCTGGGCTCTCCCGACCCGCGCGTCGGCCGGGTCGATGGCCGCAGGACGGGCGGCCTCGCGTGCGAGGGAGATGACGACTGCGCCGACGAGGGCGAGGGCGAGGCCGATCACGGCGACCAGGACGTGCCACGCCGGTCTGCTGAGCCGCTCGTCGAGCAGAATGACCCCGATCAGGATCCCGACGACAGGGTTGGCGACCGAGACGGTCGCGACGGCAGGTGCCAGCCGCCCCGTTCCGAGCGACACCTGCTGCAGCACGAACCCGAGGACGGCAGCCACTGCGAGCGCGTAGCACTCCCAGTGCGACAACATCGTGCCGACGCTCTCGTGGAGGTAGTCCAGCGTGGACTTCGTCAAGGAGGACGAGAGCCCGAACAAGATGCCTGCCACCGTGCCGTACACCGCCGCCTTCCTGGACAGGCCGCCACTGCCGCCCAGGACGAGCAGCAGCGCGCAGAGCAGGGACAGCACGCCGATCGTGACCGCCCACTGGGTGTTGGACGCGTTGGCGTTCCCACCTGCCGGGTCGCCGTAATACACGAACAGGCCGAGCCCGAAGAGGATCACGGCCGCCCCGATCACCTCCCGCCGGCCGACGACCTGACCGGTCAGGAAGTAGCCCATCGGCAGCACGAAGACGACCGTCGTCACGAGCAGCGGCTGGATGATCGAGAGGCGTCCTCGGTCGAGCGCGCCGGCCTGGAACGCGTACCCGGCGAACAACGCCACGGTCCCCATCAGCCACGTCGTCTGCCCGGCCAACCGCACCAGCGACATCGGGTGGGCCACCGAGATCGTCGGGAGGTGCAGCGCTCCCTTCTGCTGGAGCGTGGCCGCGACTGCGAAGAGGAACGCCGCCACGAGCGCCAGACCCGCAGCCATCCCGCGACCCTAGGGGTGAACGCGGCGGGCCGACAAGGAGCGTCGGGCAGGTGGCCGGCACCTCGCCACACCGCCCTGGGGACCTCGCGCTCGTGTGCGGCGTGGCCTCACCCTGCACGGGCAGGGTCGCCGGCTCGAACCGGCGTGGACCTCAGCCTCCGACGGGCTGTGTCGGGATGAAGGCGACCGGCAGGCCGTAGTGGTGCAGCCGGTGCGGCAGGTCCTGGTGAAGCCGCTCGGCAAGATGGTGATGAGGCACGCTGATCAGGATCTCGTCGATCGGCTCGCTGAACAGCGTCTCCTCGATCGCGTCCATCGGGTCGTGCCGGACCGACACCGAGGCGATGACGTGCCCCCCGGCCGCCTCCTCGAGGGCCGGCAGCGCCTGTCGGAGGGCGAGCTCCGCCTCGGCCGCCTTCACGCGCCGATCGGGGTGCAGGATGTGGAACTCGGAGTGCGCAGGGTTGAGGACGACCACCCGGAACTGAACGTCGCCGGCGGCGGCACGTCGGTGAATGGCCTCGACGAGGTCAGCGGTCGGCAGGACGTGGTCCGTGACGACCAGGACCCTGGCGGTGGGGGTGGTGTCGATCGCCGTCATTGTGGTGTTCCTCGTCGAGACGGAGGTGGCTCGGCTCGGGGCACTTGTCCCTGTTTCGACTGCAACAGGGACCGCCTGACAGCCACCTGATCGCCCGAGCGTCAGCCGAAGGTGATCAGCAACGTGTGCAGGCCCTGGTCTTCAGTGGCCGGCCGGATTGTTGTCGCGCACCGCAGACAGGACCGGGTCGATCCGCTGGTCCACGAACGTCCAGGCCTGGCAGTCCTTCGGCTGCAAGGTGGCCTGGTCGTCGTCCCACGCGGTCTCCAGGTCCGTGATGCGGCTCTTGGCGCCCGACCGGTCGCCTGAGTCGACCATGCCCAGCGAGGCCTTGGTCTGCCTGCCCTGAGAGCCGGACGCTTAACCACCTGCAGACAAAGACCTCCCGGGAGCCTGGACGGCTCCCGGGAGGTCGGTTGTCACTGTCAGGCCGGTTGAGGCACCGGTGCCGAGACGTTGAGCTCGGCAGGGCGCTCGACCCGGCGAGCGTGCCAGAGCCCGAACCCGAACAGCACCAGCAGGATCGCTGCGCCGCTGAAGGCGATGATGGAGCCGTATCCGGCGATCGTCCCCATGGTGGCGAAGGCGGAGCCGTAGAGCAGCAGGCCGCGCAGGGTGTCGCCCATGAAGAGCGTCTGCCGCAGCTGGCCGAGTGCCTGGCCGTCAGGGCTGGCCTTCTGCTCGTCGGTCATGGCGACGTACTGGCCGCTGACCTGGGAGTAGGTCTGGCCGTTGCTGGCCTCGTTCATGTGCACGAGGATGTAGTGGTTGGCGTAGGCCTTGGCCTCAGGGCCGCTGTCCAGCTTGCTGCCGGCGTAGGGCTTGAGGGCGTCCTGATCGGCCTGGGGCAGGCTGGTAAGTGCTTCACCCGAGGGCATCGTGATGTCCTGCATGGCGAGCTGGTCGTGCACCTGGTTGCCGATGAAACTGTTCGCCCAGAGGAGCAGTACGCCAGCCGCGAGCGCGACCGCGGCCAGGGCCAGTCCGGTCCATGAGATGAGCTTGTCGAATGCCGAGCGCATGATGGTTCACTCCTCTTTCCTTGGCGGAGAACCGTTTCTCCTGATGGCACTCACGCTAGGAACCGGAGGGCGGTCGAGGTCAGGGTCGCAAGGCCGGTGTAGACCGGCCCAAGGTCCCGTGCTCGTGGGACGTTGGGCGCTGCGGAGGCTCGGAACGCCGAAGCAGCGCATCGAACATCCGCACTGCCATGGTCGTCGTCATCGCCGAGACCGTGACGAGCAGTGCGACGGTGGGCCACGACCCGTTCGGGTCGCCGCGCGCGACCATCATCAAGGCCATGGCCGCCAACGACGGCGGCACGAGTGCGAACCAGCCGACCACGGCGCACGTCGCCGGCACGACGAGGTGGGACGCTCGCAGCACGGCGGCTGCGGCGGCAAGTGTGGCGGGCACGACAAGTCCGAGGTCGAGCAGCACGATCGACCAGTAGAAGCCGGGATCCGAGGCGGACTCCTCGGGGATGCGAGCGCCTGTCGCGGCACTGAGGAAGAGCGGGACGTACCGCACCAGCACGAAGGCGGCGAGCCCGACCAGCAGTGCCGCCCAGCGCAGTCGGCGAGCCCGGTCCGGGACCGGCCAGGTCCCGCGCAGGGCCAGCGACCAGCTCCAGGTGGTCAACGCCACCGACGCGGCGAACACGAAGAGGTGGAGCAGCAGGGCGGGCGAGTACGTCGTGTCGCCGGGACCGACGACGTACTGGACGAACATGTACGCCATGTAGCCACATGGCCCGATCGCGACCAGCGCGGCCTCGTCTCGGCCGCGCCGGGCGAGACCGGCCGCCAGGAGAAGTGCAGGAGCGACGAGGACCCCCGTCACGAGCTCGAGCCCGCGCAGCTGGCTCATGAGCGACTCGGACAAGGGGTAGGACACCAGGTCGAGCCCCAGCGGTCCGAGGACGGTGTTGACGAGCAGCAGGACGGCCAGGCAGGCCAAGGAGAGGCCGTAACGGGGAACCGGGTTCCTCATCGTTCTCCTCCCAAGGGGTGCGGTACGCCCACGTGACCCCGGACGCCGAGGCGTCCGGGGTCCCTGGCTCCTCGGCGGTGGGGACACCCGAGGAAGGGGCGGTGCTGACGCAGACCCGGCGTCAGCTCGTGGTTTCGTGGTGGCCGATCGAGGCCAGGAGGTCGGAGTACTGCGGGCCGGCAGCAGGGGCCGCGGGCTCGGGGGTGACCAGCACCGGACAGGTCGAGTGCTCGATGGCCGCACGTGCGACCGACCCGAGGTGACTGCCCAACGGCAGCAGGTGATGGCGCCGGCCGAGGACCAGCAGGTCGGACAGCTCGGCCGCGTCGAGCACCGCCTCCACTCGGGGTGCATGCCGGACGAGGATCTTGGCCTCGACGTCTGGGAACTCCTGGCGCAGCGGTTCGAGCAGTGGCTCGAGCTCCTGACGGAACTGCGAGGAGTACTCGTCACGCATGGCGTCGTCGACGACGGCGACGTCGTAGCCCGAAGACAGCCACCACACGTGCAGCACGACCAGCTCGGCGTGCCGGGCGTCGGCCTCGTCGAACCCGGCGCGGAGCAGCGCGGAGGCCTCGATGGCGTCCTGCACGCCGGCCGTCACGACGCCACTGGTCCTCCGGTCAGCGGTCCAGCCCTCCGGCACCGAGATGACGGGCACGTGGGCGCGGCTCACGATGCCCTCGGCGGTCGAAGTGCTGAAGACGCGCTTCGCCCGACCGTGGGCGCGGTGCTGCAACACCAGCAGCGACGCGCCGTCGGTGTGACGGACGAGATCGTCGACGATCCATCCGTGGTCGACCAGCTCAGCGGTGACGGCGACGTCGCCGCCGGCCAGGGCCTCGGCCTTGGCCAGGGCCTCGTCCAGCGTCGTCCTCGCGAGCTCCAGCATCCCCTCGGAGACCCCGACGTAGGAGTACGCCCCCGGCGTCTCCAGCACGTGGACGAGATGGAGTGGACGCAAGGTCCGCCGAGCCTCCGCCACCGCGAAGGCCAAGGCGGCCTCATGGCCATCGGCGCCGATGGCGACGACGACGGCGTTGGCAGGTGTGTTCATGACTGTTCCTCTCGCTTTGCCTCAGGCACCACCGCGACAGCGGTGTGTGCTCGTTCCAGGACGGACGTCGCGCAGGACGTGTGGAAGAACCGCACCCAGCCCCGGGCGTCCGCGCGCCCCACGACCACCAGCGCCGCTGGCGGCGTGTGGTCTGCGAGGCACTCATCGACGAGTCCGCGGGCCAGCTCCTGGGTGAGGGAGACGTCCGGATACTTCTCGGCGAGCCCTGCGACAGACTCCGCCAGCAACAGCCTCACCTCGGCCACGTCGTCCTGCTCGGTGGGCAGCGGGAGGCCGGGCCCGCGGGTGGCGGCGGCCACGTCCCCAAAGCAGTGCATCACGGTGAGGGGCGCCCCGCGCAGCGATGCCTGGTCGAAGGCGAACTCGAGCACGGGAGCCGAGGCTGAAGTGCCGTCAGCGCCGACGACGACGCGCGGAGTCTCCGGCGTGGAGGGCCCGGGCGGGCGGCACACCACCACTGGACACTCTGCGTGCCGGGCCACGGATGCGCTGACCGAACCGAGCAGCGCCGACCTGAGCGGTCCACGGCCGCGCGAACCGAGCACGATCAGGTGTGCCTCCGTCGAGAGCTCCTCGAAGGTGAACCGTGGGTCTGCCTCGGGCAGCGCCGTGACCATGTCGACGCCCGGCGCGGCAGTGCCGGCCCGCTCGCAGGCGTGGGCCACCAGGGCCCGCGCAGCGACGCGCAGAGAGGCCGAGAGCTCGCGGTGGTCGATCCCCTGCATGTCCAGCCAGGCGGTGTCCCGGAGCGCGATGTGGTCCGTGCAGTGCACGATCGCCAGCCCGCGGTGCTCCAGCAGGGCCTGCGTGGCGGCCCAGGCCAGGGCGCGCTCGGAGTCCTCGGAGCCGTCGACGCCAACCACGACGCTCCCCGGCGGCACGCCGAACCTCGTCATGTCAGCAAGGCTGGTCGCCCGGTCGGTCACGTCCCACGGCCGCGGGACCCTCAGCAGCGGGACCAAAGCCCCTCCCGATCCGCGCCGCGCCAACCGAGGCTGGCTCCATGCCTGAGCTACGAGTGCTTGCGCCCGACGACTCCGAACGGCTGCTGCGTCGCGGCACCTTCGGAAGAGTCGGGATGGGGACACCGCACGGACCCGAGGTCATTCCGGTGAACTACGCAGTCGTCGACGAGACGATCGTGGTTCGTACGTCGCCCGGCGGTGTCCTGGCGCAGTACGCCGACGGAGCGCCACTCGTGTTCGAGGTGGACCTGGTGGACCACGAGTACTGGAACGGCTGGAGTGTCGTGGCCCGCGGCGTCGGCGAGGTCGTCAAGGACCCGCAAGGTGCGGGACGACCTCGGATCCGGCCATGGGCCGACGGTGACCGCAGCTGTGAGCTTCGTCTGACCTGGACCGAGCTCACCGGACGGCAGGTCGGAGCCGCCTGGGACCTCGAAGACCTCCTGCGCTGGCGGAGGAGTGCTCGGTGAGCACCACCTCCCTCGGCCCGGCCCCGGCTGACGTGCTGCTGGCCGACGGCTCGATCGCCGTCATCCGGCCACTGCAGCCCGGTGACAGCCCAGGGCTGCACGACCTGCACGAGCAGGTCTCGGACGACGCCATCCGGATGCGTTTCTTCAGCGTGTCCCGGCATGCCGCCCACGTGTACGTCGACCACGTGCTGTCCGATCCGGGGACGCTGGCCCTCGTCGCCGAGCGGCACGGACGGCTGATCGGGCTGGCCACCGCGGAGCCGATGTCGGCAACCCGGTACGAGGTCGCCTTCCTGGTCTCCGACGATGCTCGAGGTCATGGGGTTGGCACGCTGCTTCTCGAGCACCTGGCCGCGATGGCGCTGGGGCGGGGCATCACCACGCTCGAGGCCGACGTCCTCACCGAGAACCACGCGATGCTGACCGTGTTCTCCGGCGCGGGGTACACCAGCCGGCGGGAGTTCGACGTCGGGACTGTGGTCCTCACCCTCGGCACCCGATCCAGTGCGGAGACGACCGCGCTGGCCGACGCGCGGGAGTTCCACGCCGAGGCACGGTCGCTGGCTCCGTTGCTGCATCCGGGCACTGTCGCCGTGGTCGGTGTCCGCGAGGACGGCACAGGCATCGGTGCCACCGTGCTGCGTTCGGTCCTCGCCGGTGCCTTCACCGGAGAGGTCGTGGCCGTGCACCCCCGAGCCCGGGACCTCGCCGGCGTGCCGACATATGCCTCGATCTCCGAGGTGCCCGGTCCCGTCGACCTCGTCGTCATCTGTGTCCCTGCCGTGTACACACTGGACGTGTTCCAGGACGCGGTGGCCGCGGGCGTCCACGCTGTTGTCGTCGTCTCCTCGGGCTTCGGCGAGCTAGGGGCCGAAGGTGCACGCATGCAGCACGAGCTGGCGGCCCTGGCCCGAGCGCACGACGTGCGTGTGGTGGGGCCGAACTGCCTCGGGCTCCTGCTCAACCACCCGGACATCCGGCTGAACGCGACCTTCAACGACACCGTCCCGCCCGCCGGCGGGCTGGCGGTGGCCAGCCAGTCCGGGGGGGTCGGCATCGTCCTGATGGACCTGGCCCATGAGCTCGGGCTCGGGGTGCACACGTTCGTCTCCCTCGGCAACAAGGCGGACGTCTCGAGCAATGACCTGCTCGCCGCGTGGTACGACGACCCCGAGGTCACCGCCGCTGCGCTCTACCTCGAGTCGTTCGGCAACTCGGCGAAGTTCGCTCGCTTCGCCCGCCGGTTCGCGCGGCGCAAGCCGCTGCTGGCCGTCGTGGGCGGGCGCTCCGACAGCGGCAGCCGGGCCGGTGCGTCGCACACGGCCGCCGCTGCGACTCCTGGCGTCGGGGTCGACGCGTTGTTCACACAGTCCGGTGTGATCGGCTGTCGCGACGCCGAGGACCTGGCCAGGACAGCTCTGCTGCTCGACCAGCAGCAGCTCCCGCGCGGTCGCCGAGTCGCGATCGTCTCCAACGCCGGTGGCATGGGAGTCCTGGCGGCTGACGCCGCCACCGACGAGGGGCTCGTGGTGCCTGAGTTCTCGAGTGAGCTCCAGGCCCGCCTCGCATCACTCGTGCAGGGCACCACCGGCACGAGCAACCCGGTCGACGCCGGAGCGGGCGTACCCCCAACGCAGCTGGCCGAGATGGTCGACGCCGTCCTCGGGTCCGACGAGGTCGACGCCGTCGTCGTGGTTCCGGTCGCCACCGGGGTCAGCGACGGCAGCGCCACCATGTCCGAGCTCACCCGGGTCCGTGGTGGTCACCCCGGCATCCCGGTGCTTGCGGTCCCCCTCGGAGGGCTCCCCGACGCTCCGGCCAGCGAGCACCCGATCACCACCTACCGCACGACAGCCTCGGCCTTGCGTGCCTTGGGCCGCGCTGTCCGGTACGCCGAGTGGCTGGCCGCGGACGCCGCCGTGCCGCCCGCGACCACCCCCGAGGAGGCGGTCGCTGCACGACGCGTCGCTCGCGACCTGCTGGGGGACGCGGGCACCCGCTGGTTGGGTGCCGCCGACACCACTCGACTGCTGGCGGCGTACGGACTACACCCGCTGGGCCACACGGCCCACTCGGCGGCGGCCGCCGTCCGGGCCGCCCAGGCCGTCGGTCTCCCGGTCGCCGTGAAGGTGACTGACCCGGGTGTCGTCCACAAGACCGAGCTGGGGCTGGTCCGCACCGGGCTGCGCACCGTGGGGCAGGTCCGGGACGCCTACCGTGACTTCCGCGACGCACTCGGCCACGCACCGGAGGTGTTGGTCCAGCCCATGGCTACCGGGACCGAGGTGGCGCTGGGTCTGGTCCGAGACCCGTCGATGGGGCCACTGGTCATGATCGCGTCTGGCGGTGTGGCCACCGACGTGTGGAACGACCGGGCCTTCCTCGTGCCGCCGGTGTCGCAGGCGGAGGGCGCGCGGGCCGTTGACTCCCTGCGCATCTCGCGGATCCTGCACGGGTTCCGCGGTGCCCCCGCCGGTGACGTGGCTGGGCTGCACTCGCTCATCACGGCACTGGGCCGACTGGCGGTCGACGTACCCGAGCTGGCCGAGCTCGACCTCAACCCCGTCATGGTGAGTCCGGCGGGCTGTGCGGTGGTCGACGCGAAGGTGCGGCTCGCGACTCCGGTCGGGCCAGACGCATCCGCACCCCGCCAGCTGCGTCCGGTCCCCTGACGGACCCGGCACGTCAACCGGTGAGGTCGACCACCCGGTCCACCAGGTCCAGACCGACGTCGCCGTGGGTGATCCACACCAGTGCGCGGGTGCGCTGTCCCGTGAGCAGCTCGTCCGCGAGCACCGACGCGGTCGCGTGGTCGAGATGCGCCGCCGGCTCGTCCAGCACCAGCACCGGCTGATCGGCCAGTAGAGACCGGGCGAGGCCCAGCCTGGCGCGTTCGCCGCCCGAGAGCCCGGCGTGGCCGTCGCCCAGCCATGTGTCGAGTCCGTCGGGAAGACCAGCGACCCAGGCTCCCAGACACGCATGCTCGAGGGCTGTGCCCACGTCGCGATCGGTCGCCTCCGGCCTGGCCAGGCGAACGTTCTCTGCGAGCGTGGTCGCGAAGACGTGCGGGTCGTCGTCGACGTAGCCCGTGACCCGGCGGACGTCGTCGAGCGACAGGTCGCGGAGGTCGACGTCACCGTGGCGCACGACGCCGGCGACCGGGTCCAGGAACCGGATCATCAGGGCCGCCAGGGTGCTCTTGCCGGAACCCGACGGTCCCACCAGGGCCAACCGCTCGCCCGGAGAGAGACTCAGGTGGAACTCGCTCGTTGCCGGTGCGTCCGGACTCCACCGGCCGCGTGCGCCGTCGACGCTCACGTGGTGGACCGGCGGGGCCGGTTCTGCGACGGTGTCGCGCACGGCGGGTGCGGTGCGCTCCAGCGCCGAGAGGCGGGCTGCCGCCGCGTCCGTGCGGACCGACAGTGCGCCGGCGTCAGCCAGGGGCATGGCCACCTCGGCCAGCGCGAACGGGATGAGCAGCAGCAGCGCCATCATCGGTCCGGACAAACCGCCGACGTCCACCGCGGGTGCGGTGGTGGCAGCGACGACGGCCATCGTGGCACCGCAGCTGGCCAGCACCCAGGCGCGCGCCGCCCCCCTCCATGCGGCCGCGGTGGCGGCCGCAGCACCCAAGCGGTCGCTGAGGCGCGCCACCTCGGCGACGGCGCACTTCGCGGCCTGCCACATGCGCAGCTCGCGGGCGAGCTGGGTGACCTCGACGACCTGATCCGAGAGAGCCGCGCGGGTGGCCACCGTCGAGCGCTCCGCCGCCCGGGCACCGAGGCGGGCCATCCACCAAGCGCCGGCTCCGCCGACGAGGGCACCCAGGGCGACCACCGGCCCGGCAGCGGCGTGGACGAGACACGAGACCACGGTCGCCAGGGCACTGACCATTGCGTAGCCACGCCATGGCATGCGCACTCGGAGCTCCCTGTCCACGACGCTGTCGACGTCGTCGACCACGGACGTGAGGAGGTCGCCGCGGCGGCGGCCCAGCCGGCCCGGGGTCAGCGGCACGATCGCGTCGTAGACCTCGACCCGTCGCCGGGCCAGGAGGCGCAGCGCGCCGTCGTGTGACCGCAGCCGCTCGGCGTACCGCAGGGCCGGGCGGCCGAGGCCGAAGGCTCGGACGCCGACGATGGCGACCAGCATGGTGAGGACGGCGGGATGCGTGGACGCCTGGACGATGAGCCAGCCGGCCGTGGCGGTCAGGGCGACGCCGCAGGCCGATGCGAGGGCCGAGAGGAGCGTGCTGAGCCCGAATCGGGCTCCGGGCAGCTCGACGTCGGCCACGGGCACCGGGGAGCTGCCGTTCCGTCTGGGACCGACCGCCGGCGGGCGCGGCGTGGTCCGTCCGGGTGCCGGAAGATCGATGCGGTGGTCCGCGATCTCGACCAGCGCGTGCCGGTGCGCGACAACCACGACGGCACCCCGGCGACCCAGCTCCACCAGTGTGTCGGTGATGACCTGTTCGGTCAGCTCGTCGAGGTGCGCGGTCGGCTCGTCGAGCAGCATCCACGGACGGTCGGCCACGACGACGCGGGCCAGGGCCAGTCGGGCCCGCTCACCAGCGCTGAGGGTGGTGCCGTCCTCGCCGACGACGCTGTCCAGCCCGTCGGGTAGGGAGCGGACCCGTTCCTCCAGGGCGACGAGGCGCAGTGCGTCCCAGAGCTCCCCCGCCGTCGCGTCCGACCGTCCGAGCCGCAGGTTGTCCGCGACGGTTCCGGCCACGAAGTGCGGCCGCTGTGGCAACCAGGCCACCTGCTGTTGCCAGTCAACGCCGCCGACTGGGGTGCTGTCGGCCGTGATCGTGCCGCTGGACACGGGCAGCAGGCCGGCCAGCGCGTCCAACAGCGTCGACTTGCCGCAGCCGCTCGGGCCGGTGACGAGGGTGATGCCCCGCGCCGGGATCACGGCATCCAGCTGCAGGACCGCGGGGTCGTGCCGTCCCGCGTGCGTGACGGAGACCTGGCGCAGCTCGAGCGGCTCGCCCGCCGGTGCCGGGCCAGCAGTCGTGCCGCCGATGCCGGATCCGGCCAGCAGCTCGCGGACGGCCTCGAATGTTGCGACACCCTCGGCGGCCGCGTGGAACTCCGCACCCACCCGGCGCAGCGGCCAGTAGGCCTCCGGGGCCAGGAGGAGCACGACGAGGGCGGTGTGCAGACCGAGCGAGCCCTGGGCCAGTCGTACGCCGGCGGTGACCGCGACGAGCGCGACCGACAGCGTGGCGACCAGCTCGAGGACGAGCGAGGAGGAGAACGCGATCCGCAGCGTGCGGAGAGAAGCGACGCGACAGCGATCGGTGATCGCCGCGATGCGGGCTGACTGGGCTCGAGCGCGACGATGGACGACGAGCGTGGGCAGGCCGCGCACCACGTCGAGGAAGTGTCCTGACAGGGACGACATCTCGCGCCACTGCTCCTGGGCGCGGTCGCGGGTGGCCAGCCCGACCAGCGCGCCGAACACGGGCAGCAGCGGCAGGGTGGCGAGCACGATGACCGCGCTGAGCAGGTCCTGCGTGGCGATGGCGACGACTGTGACCGGGGGCAGCACCGCAGCGAGCACCAGCGCGGGCAGGTAGCGGGTGAGGTAGGGCTCGGCGGCCGCCACGCCTCGGGTCGCCAGGAGCGACAGCTCACCGGTCGACTTCGGGAGGTCTCGTTCGACCACCGCACGGGTGAGCTGCTTGCGCAGCGACGTGCCGACGGCCGTCGCTGCGCGGGATGCGGACACGTCGCCGGCCAGGCCCGCACCACCGCGGGCGGCGAGCACGCACGCCAGTATCAGGGCGGGTGTCGTCGGGTCCTGCCCGTGCAGGACGGCGAGCACCAGCGCGGTGACCGCCCAGGCCTGCCCGATGACCAGACCACAGGAGAGGACTCCGGCCGCCACGACGCCCAGGAGCGGCCGTCGTGCGGGTGCCAGCTGCTCTCGGAGCCAGGGGTCGGACGGCCTCATCCGGCCGGGACCGAGCTGGTCGTTGTCGCGGTGGTGGGCGGGATGTGGTGGACCGAGATCCGCTTGCGGAACACCCAGTATGTCCACGCCTGGTAGGCGAGCACCACCGGCGTGAAGACCAGCGCCACCACCGTCATGATCATCAGGGTGTAGTGGGTTGCCGAAGCGTTGCTCGTGGTCAGGGAGACGCCGTTGGCGAGTGTGGTCGGCATGACATCGGGGAACAGAGCCAGGAACAGCCCCGCCACCCCGGCGGCGATGGCGACGAACGTCCCGATGAACGCCCAGCCCTCCCGGCCGAGGCGCACGGCGGCCAGGCCGGCGAGGAGGGCCACCGCAGCCACGACGAACGCGATCGCGGACCAGACCGTGCCGGTCTTCACCTGGGTCCAGAGGAGGAAGGCGACCGCAGAGACGGCCGCGCCGATGCCGACGTTGAAGGCAAGGCCGCGAGCCGCGAACCGGATCCGGCCGTCGGTCTTGAGTGAGATGAACATGGCGCCGTGGGTGAGGAAGAGCAGGAGCGTCGTCAAGCCACCGAGGAGCGCGTAAGGATTGAGCAGGTTGAAGAAGCCGCCCGTGTACTCCAGGTCGCTGTCGATCGGCACACCGCGCAGGATGTTGGCGAAGGCGACACCCCACAGCACGGCCGGCACGAACGAGCCGACGACGAGTGCCCAGTCCCAGTTGCGTCTCCAGATTGGGTCGTCGCGCTTGGCGCGGTACTCGAAGGCCAGCCCGCGCACGATGAGGGCCACCAGGATCAGCAGCAGGGGGAAGTAGAACCCGCTGAACAGCGTGGCGTACCACTCGGGGAACGCCGCGAACGTTGCACCCCCGGCGACGAGGACCCAGACCTCGTTGCCGTCCCACACCGGTCCGATGGTGTTGATGAGGACCCGCCGCTCGGTGTCGTCCTTGGCCAGAACCGGCAGCAGCATGCCGACGCCGAAGTCGAAGCCCTCGAGGCAGAAGTAGCCGATCCACAGGACGGCGATCAGGCTGAACCAGACGGTGGTGAGCTCCATGGTCGTGTCTCTCGTCTCGTGGTGTCGTCAGTAGGCGAACGCGAGCGGCTTGTCCGCGCCGGGCTCGTCGCCGGAGGGTGGCTCGACCGGGTCGGCCCCGCGGCGGATGTAGGTGACCATCAGCCGCACCTCGACGACCGCCAGGACGCCGTACAGCAGGGTCAGCACGATCAGGGAGGTCAGCGCCTCGCCGGCGCTCACGCTCGGGGACGACGCCTGGGCGGTGGTCATCAGGCCGAAGACCGCCCAGGGCTGGCGGCCCAGCTCGGTGAACAGCCAGCCGAAGGAGTTGGCGAACAGCGGCAGGAACGGCAGCGCGAGGGCACCCCAGTAGAGAAGTCTCGACTGCGGGATCCGGCCGCGTCGGGTGGCAAGGAGGAGCCAGCCCGCGATGGCCGCCCCGAGCAGGCCGAGCCCGATCATGATGCGGAACGTCCAGTACGTGACGGGGATGACCGGTGTGTAGTCGCCGGGCGAGTAGTACTTCTCGCCAGGGTCCTGGCCGTACTTCTGCCGGTACTCGTCGCGCAGCTGGTTGATCCCCTGGACGGTTCCGTCGGCATGGCCGGTCGCAAGGAAGGAGAGGAGGCCGGGGATCTTGACCGAGAACTTCTCCTGCGACCCGTCCAGGCTGCCGATGGCGAGCAGCGAGAAGTCGGCCGAGGACTCGGTGTCGTACAGCCCCTCGGCGGCGGCCATCTTCATCGGTTGGACATCGGTCATCACCTTGCCCTGCGCGTCACCCGAGATCGCGACGCCCAGCCCGGCGACCAGCAGGACGGCTGCGCCGGTGCGGACGGCCCGCTGGTACATCTCGACATCACCGGGCTCCTTCGCCTTCCGCAGGTGCCAGAAGGCGATGCCGATCACGAACGCGGCGCCGGTCATGTACGCCGACAGCACGACGTGCGGGAACGTGACGAGCTGCACCTTGTTGAACAGGACCGCCGCGAAGTCGTTCATCTCGGCACGGCCGGTGTCGGGGTTGTACTCATAGCCGACCGGGTGCTGCATCCAGGAGTTCGCGGCGAGGATGAAGTACGCCGAGAACAGGGTGCCGATGTGCACGAGCCAGATGCACGCGACATGCACCTTCGGTGGCAGCCGGTCCCAGCCGAAGATCCAGAGCCCCAGGAAGGTCGACTCCAGGAAGAACGCCAGCAGCCCCTCGACCGCCAGTGGAGCACCGAAGATGTCGCCGACGAACCGGGAGTAGTCACTCCAGTTCATGCCGAACTGGAACTCCTGCACGATGCCGGTCACCACGCCGATGGCGAAGTTGATGACGAAGAGCTTCCCGAAGAACTTCGTCAGCCGAAGCCACCGCTCGTGGCCGGTGCGCAGCCAGGCGGTCTCGTAGCCAGCGACGATGGCGGACAGGCCGATGGTGATCGGGACGAACAGGAAGTGGTAGACGGTGGTGATCGCGAACTGCCACCGGGCGATGTCGGTCATGTCCACGGACGGCTCTCCTGTCGGGCGTGGGCGCGTCTGCCGAGACTATGAGCGGTGTGTGCCGGTTCCCACGGCATCCGGTCCCGCGGCTGCGGGACCTTCGTCCTGCGCCGACCCGGCAGGCATGTCCTGTAGGTCGACGACCACAAGGGCCGCTCCGCCCACCCGGGCATGCTCGTGGAGCACGCGAAAACCCCAGCGGCGGATCACGCCAGCTCCAGGACCTCGCCCACGGGCCGTCGCGGCGTCGGCGGCAGCTGGCTGCGGCTGATGGCCTGCCAGCCGACTCGGACCAGCATCAGAGGATGAGCCAGCCCGCCGAGGACCTCGAGCCGCAGGGCGTCGCGGGTCTGGGTGAACTCGACGACCTGGGTCAGCGGCACGAGCGACAGGCCTTCACGTGCGGCTTCCAGCCACATCGCGCTGAGCGCCTCACCCGCGCGGAGCCACGCCATGGTGTCGTCGGTCGGTGCGCAGATGACGATCAGCCCGTCGGCGCCTTCGACCTCGCGCGACTCTTCGTCGTCCAGGAAGCCGCTGCGGAACCGCCCGGGTCGCCTGACCAGGACGTCGGCAGGGGCCGGGATGACCGAGGACGGGACTCCATCGAAGGCTCCGGCGTTCAGCCACTCGGCCTGCTCGCGCTGCCGCGACTCGTCTGCTGCTTGCAGGTCCACGGCTCGATTCATCAACAGCTCGGCCCGGAACCTTTCCGACACGTCGGTGAGGGGGAGAGCACGGCTGCTCCACGCGGTCGCCTGCGCGGCGAGGTGCGTGAGCCGTTCGTCTGGCACGGGCCACGATGTGAACCGGCGGCGGTCGGTGCATCGCTGCGCGACCGCCTCCAGGACGTCACTGGCAGAGGGCAGCGGTTCGCCGGCGGACAGCTCGACCCGGGCGAGGAGGTCCGGCTGCTCTGGGTCCGGAAGCAGCACGACGTCGGTTCCGAGCCCCAACGCCCTCGCGACGACCAGGGCGTGGTGGAGCACCGCTCCGCAGCTGATAACCAGGTTTCGTCCGTCCGGGTCGCTGACCACGAGCTGACGCGACCGGTCGGCACACAGCTCGAGGGCAGTCCCGTCGCCGCGCCAGTGCCAGGGCTGGGTGTTGTGGACGCTCGGCGCTCGCTGGGCGAGCTCGACGACCCGGCGCAGGACGTCGGCGGGCACGGTGGGTGTGGTCATGTCAGCTCCCGAGGGGTGTTGGAGTTCCGAGTGGCCAGCCAGGCCAACAGGGCCAGGGCGGGTACGCACCAGGCCCAGATCCACCAGCCGAAGACCATGAGCAGGACGTGGAAGGTGATGACCGCGGCCCAGCCGACCCGCGCTGCCCGGCCGCCCACGAGGAGCAGGGTGCCGGCGGCGATCTCACCGGCCATCAGGAGGAGACCGTAGAAGGACGGCGCCGCCATCACGATGGTCTGCCACCCCGTTCGAACGAACGGGAACAGACCGTGGTCGGCGAAGTGTTCGTACACCTGCGGGTCGGCTGCGACGAGCCCGAGGTGGACCCCGCCCATCACCAGGAAGAAGCCGCCGACCAGCTGGCGCCCGAGGCCGGCATGGCTGGGCAGGCTCGCAGCCCGGTCAGGTGCCGGAAGTTGTGTGATGGTCATGGTGGGTCCTCGACGGGGAGTGTTGGTGTGTCGAGCATCAGCCAGCATGGGCCGGATCAGCAGGGCAGATGGTCCCGACCTGGAAGGGTTTCCGCCCTGCTCAGGGGCGGCGTACTTCGACGACCCCGGGCACCGTGCCGGCGACCAGCTGCGCCACCGCCCCATCCGTGGAGTCGTCGGGACCGGAGAGCTCGACCACGCCGTCGGTGACATCGGCGATCCACCCTCCGAGACCAACCCACGTGAGGGCTGCGTCGACGTCCTTGGCCAGGTCCTCGTCCGCACGGGCCAGAACCTGGACGACGCTGCTGCGGCTCAGCACGCCGACCAGACGGCCGGCGTGGTCGACGACAGGCACGCTCTTGACGCTGGTCGACGTGAGCAGCTCGACCGCATCGGCCAGGTCGTCCTCGGGGTGGGCGGTGACCGGGTGGCGCGTCATCACGTCGCCGACCGACTCCGGGCGCGCCGGGTGGTCGACCTTCGGCAGCACCTCGTGGGCGCGGCGGTCGGTGGCCACCAGGTCGCGGATCAGGTCTGCTTCACTGACGACGCCGCAGAGCTGGCCGTGCTCCAGCACCGGCATGGAAGTGATTGCGTGCTCTGCCAGCAGCGTGAGCGCGGACTTCACGGCCGTCGCAGGCGTGACGGTCACCGGGTTCTCGGTCATCAGCTCACGTACCAGCATTGCCGTCGCCTCTCTCCTCCGGGGTCACGGGGATGAGCTCCAGACTGACTCGCTCCACCGCCGCCGGGCAGGGACCAAAGTCCCCCCGACGGGGACCATGCGACCCCGTCACAACCCGCAACCATCGGCACTACGGTGATGAGCGTGACCAACGCTCCCGAAGTCGCGTCCGAGAACGAGGGCGGCACCACCCCGATCCGGGTCTTCCTGCTCGACGACCACGAGCTCGTCCGCAGGGGTATCCGAGAGCTCCTGGAGGGCGAGGGCGACATCGAGGTGGTCGGTGAGTCCGGCTCCGCCCAGGAGGCCGCGCGCCGGATCCCCGCGCTGCGGCCAGACGTGGCGATCCTGGACGGGCGGCTGCCCGACGGGTCGGGCATCGACGTGTGCCGGGAGATCCGCTCGGTCGACCCGACCATCAAGGCGCTCATCCTCACGTCGTACGACGACGACGAGGCACTCTTCTCCGCGATCATGGGCGGCGCCGCCGGCTACATCCTCAAGCAGGTGCGCGGCAACGACTTCGTCGACGTCGTGCGTCGGGTGGCCGCCGGCCAGTCCATGCTCGACCCGGCCATGACAGCCCAGGTGCTGGAGCGAGTGCGCTCCGGCCCCCCCAAGGACAAGGCACTGGAGGGGCTCACCGAGCAGGAGCAGAAGATCCTGGACCTGATCGGCGAGGGGCTCACGAACCGCCAGATCGCCGAGCGGATGTACCTCGCCGAGAAGACGGTGAAGAACTACGTGTCCTCGATGTTGGCGAAGCTGGGGCTGACCAGCCGCACCCAGGCGGCGATCTTCGCCACCAAGCACTCGACGGACTGACGCCTGACGCGCTCACTCCGCGCCCTTGATCCGGCGACCGGTGACCTCGCCGACCTCGATCCGCATCCGCAGGCTCCGGGGACCGCTGATCCACACATCCGGGCCGCTCCCGGAGCTGGGTGACTCGTTCTCGAAGTGGGCGCGGCCACGGAGCAGCACGCTCCACCCCGCGCGGGTGTCCTCGTCGAAGGAGTCCACCTCGAAGGCGACCATGCTGTCGTCGCACTCCCTGGCGGCCTCGGAGTAGGCCTTGGTCCGGACCAGGACGTTCTGGCCGTCGACCGTGAAGTTGACCGGGATCACGGTTGGGCCGTGGGGACCTGACCAGGCCAGGCGGCCCACCGGCTGGGAGGCGGCCAGCTCCCAGCATTCGGCGGTCGACAGGTCTGACAGCCAACGGGAGGGGCTGGGCTGCGTGGTCATGGCGGCTCCTTCGTTCGAGGTGCTGCCAGCCTTACGACCCAGCACCCGCTAGGGAAGGACCGCAGGGCCCCCGACGATCGGGACCTAGGGCCCCGGATCGCTGGTAACTTGAGGCGGTTCTCGGCGCGGGGTTGTCCCAGGAGGAGAGATGGATCGCGGCGGCGACCACCGAGCGGACAGGTCCGAAGCCGCGCTCGGTGACGTCGAGTTCGACGACCTGTTGCGCGAGGTGCTCGGCCGGGTCCAGGGAGTCCTCGACGAGCAGGCCAGGCTGCGCCTCCTGCTCGACGCGGTCGTCACCATGGGGGCCGACCTGACCCTCGACGGCGTGCTCAGCCGGATCGTGTCCATCGCCAGCACGCTGGTGGATGCGCAGTACGCCGCCCTGGGGGTCCTCGACCTGGGCCCGAAGCGCCGGCTGCGCACCTTCATCCACCACGGCATGGGCTCTGATGTCGTGGCCGAGATCGGCGACCTGCCGACCGGCCACGGGCTGTTGGGACTGCTCATCGACGAGCCCAGACCCATCCGGCTGCACGACATCGCCGCCCACCCCGCGTCGTACGGGTTCCCGGAGCACCACCCGCCCATGAGCTCCTTCCTGGGGGTGCCGGTGCGGATCCGCGACCAGGTGTTCGGGAACCTGTACCTCACCGAGAAGGTGGGCGGCGGCGACTTCACCGCCACCGACGAGAGCGTGGTCACTGCTCTCGCCGCTGCCGCCGGGGTGGCGATCGAGAACGCCCGCCTCTACGAGGAGGCGGAGCAGCGACAACGCTGGCTCGAGACGACTGGCGAGGTCATCACGCGTCTGGTCAACCTGTCCACGGGTGAGGACGCGTTGCAGCTGGTCGCCGACCGCGCCCGCGAGCTGTCGGGAGCCGACGTCGCCTGGGTGGTCGCCGGGGCCGATGCCCACACTCTCGAGCTGCGGGTGGTGTCCGGGGCCAAGGCGGGCCTCGAGGAGATGCGCACTCTGCCCATGGAGCATTCACTGGCCGCTCAGGTCGTTCGGAGCGGGGAGGCCCTCGTGGTTCCCGACCTGGCCTCCGACCCCCGGGCCGTGGACCCTTCGCAGGTGTTCGGCTGGCCCCGGCTGGGACCGACGGTGGTGGTCCCGCTGGGGTCGGGGAACGGCGTGGAGGGCGTGTTGGCCCTGGCTTGGGTCCCCGAGCGGATGGCGGACTACGAGGCCGCCCACTCGGAGCTCGCCAGCAGCTTCGCCAAGCAGGCAGCGCTGGCGATCCAGGTCTCCCGAGTCCGTGACGACGAGCAGCGGTTGAGTCTGTTCGAGGACCGCGACCGGATCGGCCGTGACCTGCACGACCTGGTCATCCAGCGGCTGTTTGCGGTCGGTCTCTCCCTGGAGAGCACGGCCCGCCAGGCCGGTGACCCCGAGCTGGCGACCAAGCTGGAACGGGCCGTGGACGACCTGGACACGACGATCAAGGACATCAGACGCACCATCTTCGCGCTCGGGTCCATGGACAGCGCGGGCGATGTGCAGACCGAGATCGAGCGGATCGTGGACCGCGCGGCGATGATGCTGAAGTTCCGCCCGACTCTGCGGATCGATGGACCGGTGCGCAGGGCCGTGCCCTCGGACGTGGTCCCGGACCTGCTGCTGGTGCTGGGCGAAGCACTCTCCAACGCCGGCCGCCACGCCGAAGCGTCGAAGGTGGACGTGCTGGTCTCAGTCGGTGACGAGGTCCTGCTGACGGTGACGGACGATGGCAGGGGAGTGGGCGAGAACGTACTGGAGAGCGGCCTCGGCAACATGCGCGAGCGGGCGCAGAGACACGGCGGGACCTTCGAGGTGCGGTCCGCACCGGGCGCCGGGACCACGGTCACCTGGACCATCCCGGTCAAATGACTCAGCTGCCGCTCGTGCTTCCGGCGCCGGCTGCCGCGCGGTCGACCAGGGCGACTCCCAAGCTGCGTCCCCACGCCACGGCGTGCTCCAGCTCGTGCTCGACCAGCGGACCCTTGGTGTCCTCGACGAGGAAGCCCATCGGCCTGGCGAACCGCTCGAGACCGCGCCGGCGGCCGAGCCGCGACGCCGAAGGACCGGCCGCCTGGGGGATCCGACGCACCTTGGTCACCCGCGTGTCGAACGCGGCGAGGCCCGGCCGATGACCCGCGCCCAGCTCGAGCGATCCCAGCCACTCGCGGATGCCGAGGTCGGCGCGTTCGTGGGGCGCGCCTCGGCCGACGGCGTCGGCCCTCGTGCTGCTGCGACTCATGCTGAAGCCATGCGTCGGTCCGCCGACCACGAGCAGGTCGAGGTCGGGGGACAACCTCGTCGGGGCGGAGCGCACCTCGACCAGGCCGGTGTCGACCCCCTCGAGCTGCAGCCCACGGGCCACCGCTCCGGCGATCTGCTCGGTGTTGCCGAACATGGACTCGTAGACGACCAGGGCCTGGAGTGCGGTGGTCATGGCCGGTACACCTCGTTCGGAACGACGACCGCGCGGCCTTCGACCGTTCCCGCGGCCAGCTGCTCGTAGGCTGCCGTGGCCTCGTCGAGGGAGAAGCGACGCACTTCTGCGCGCAACAGTCCGCGGACCGCCAGCTCCAGTACCTCGACCAGCTCGTGACGGTTGCCCCAGTAGGTCGACTGGACGCTGGTCTCGTATGGCACCGAGAAGAACGACACCGGGAGCGTGCCGCCGGCGATGCCGACGATCGTGATGTCGGCCAGCTGCCGTGCGGCGCCGGCTGCGGTCGCCAGGGTCTCGTCGGACCCGACGAAGTCGAGCACCACGTCGGCGCCCAGACCACCCGTCGCCTCGCGGAGCTCGGCCACCAGGTCGGGGCCGGACGGGAGCACGAGGTCTGCGCCGCTCTGCTTGGCCAGCGCCCGTGCCGACTCGCGAGGGTCGACCGCGATGACCCGGGCGGCCGTCGTGGCGCGCAGCACCTGGACTCCCAGGTGGCCCAGACCGCCGACGCCGATGACCACGGCGGTCGAGCCCGGCACCAGCTTGGGCCAGGAGCGTCGCACTGCGTGGTAAGGCGTCAGGGCCGCGTCCGTGAGCGGCGCGGCGTGCATCGGGTCGAGGCCCGCGGGCAGGGGAACGAGGTGACGGGCGTCGGGGACCAGCAGGTAGTCCGCCATGCCGCCGTCGAGGCCCAGACCGCCGCCGCCGCCGGGAACAGGCGCCAGCTCCGGGTGGTCGCAGTAGGTCTCCAGGTCGGCCCGGCAGCGAGCGCACGTGCCGCAGCCCCAGGCGCCGACGACGGCGACCGGCTCGCCGGCCTCGAAGCCGGTCACCCCAGCACCGAGCGTGTGGACCCAGCCGGCGTTCTCGTGGCCGAGGGTGAAGGGCGGGCTCCATGGCAGCTGGCCGGCCTCGAAGTCGTGCATGAGGTGGAGGTCGGAGTGGCAGGCGCCGGCGCCGCCGACCTGGATCAAGACCTCGCCGGGGCCGGGTTCCGGGACGGGCACGTCGCGTAGCACGGCCGGGCTGTGCCAAGCCTCCAGACGTAGGGCCTTCATGGTTCCTCCTCGGAGCTCTTCACGGTTCCACCACGTTCGCGTGGTCGGGCAGGGACCGGGAGGGGCAGATGTCGGGTGTGCCCGGGCCCTTGGTCCCTGGCCCGCGAGGGCCTTGGCCTCAGGCGTGCGGCGCAACGGGTCGGCAGGGTGTCAGCCATGAGGATCGTCGTGTCACTGGGTGGCAACGCGCTCGTGTCGCAGGGCCAGCGGTTCACCATCGCCCACCAGCGCGAGGCAGTGAGCGCGGCCAGCTCCGTTCTGGCCGAGGTTGCGTCCGAGCACCAGCTCGTGGTCACGCACGGCATTTCCCAGGAGGTGGGGGTACTGGCCATGCAGGCGACGGCGTACGACGCCGAACACCGACTTCACGCTCGATGTGCTCGACGCGGAGAGCGCCGGTCTGGTCGGCTACCTCGTGGAGCAGGAGCTCGGCAATCGGCTGCCCGCCGGCCACGGAGCCGTCACGGTGCTCACCACGACGCTGGTCTCGCGCGACGACCCAGCGTTCGGCCACCCGACGGAGTTCGTCGGCCCGATGTACGACGCCGAGCAGGCCCGCCGGCTCGAGCAGTACCGCGGCTGGACCTTCCGACCCGACGGCGCCTGGCACCGACGCGTCGTGCCCTCGCCCATACCGCTCGCCGTCGAACCGCTCGAGCCGATCGGGGTGCTCCTCGACCTGGGCTACGTCGTGGTCTGCGGGGGTGGCGGTGGAGTTCCGGTCTGCGTCGGCCCACACGGCCTCGAGGGCGTGGAGGCCGTCGTGGACAAGGACGCCGTCAGCGCCCTCATCGCCGAGCAGCTCAGCGCCGACCTCCTGGTCATCGCCACCGACGTGCCCGGGGTCTTCGAAGGCTGGGAAGGCCCGGACGCGCATCTCCTGCGCCTGGTCGACGTGGTCGACCTCGACACGAGCACCCTCCAGGCGGGGTCCATGCGGCCCAAGGTGGAGGCGGCAGCCCGGTTCTCCCGCAGCGGCGGTCGCGCCGTGATCGGCTCCTTGTCCGAGCTTCCGGCGCTCGTGGCGGGCTCCGCCGGCACGCAGGTGGTCGACTCGTCCGCATCGGCGCAGGCCCGCCTCGACCCGCTTGCGGCTGGGCGGGGTGACGCTGTTCTTGTCGAGGCCGGTCGTTCTGGCCGCAGTGGCACCGCTGCTCGCGCGGGTGCCCGGTGAGCCCGGCGGGCGCCGGAGACGCGGTGTCGACCGCGCCGACCGCCTCGGGACAGCCCGGCCACGCCGAGGAGCTCGACGAGCTGGTCGAGATCCGGGACGCGCTGCAACCCGAGGGTGACGAGGTGGACGACCGTCCCGCTCCTGACGGACTGCCGCCCTGGCGCCAGGGCTACCCCTACGACGAGAAGCTGCCCCGCAAGGAGTACGAACGCACCAAGCGCCGGCTGCAGATCGAGCTGCTCAAGCTCCAGGCGCACGTGCGGGACACCGGCCAGAAGATCGCGGTGCTGTGCGAGGGCCGGGACGCGGCCGGCAAGGGCGGTGCGATCAAGCGGTTCATGGAGCACCTCAACCCGCGCGGCGCGCGCATCGTCGCGCTCACGGTGCCCACCGCTCAGGAGCAGACACAGTGGTACTTCCAGCGCTACGTCACCCACCTGCCCAGCGGAGGTGAGATCGTCCTGTTCGACCGGTCCTGGTACAACCGGGCCGGGGTCGAGCGAGTGATGGGCTACTGCACCCCGACGGAGTACCTCAACTTCATGCGCGAGACTCCGGAGTTCGAGCGGATGCTCGTCCACTCCGGGATCCACCTGTTCAAGCTCTGGTTCTCGGTGTCGCGCGAGGAGCAGGCCGCTCGCTTCGCGGCGCGTTCGTCGGACCCGGTCCGACAGTGGAAGCTGTCGCCCACCGATCTGGCCAGCCGTGACAAGTGGGACGACTACACCGCGGCCAAGGAGACGATGTTCTTCCACACGGACACCGGTGACGCCCCGTGGACCGTGGTGAAGTCCAACGACAAGAGGCGGGCCCGGATCGAGGCGATGCGGCTGCTGCTGTCCCACTTCGACTACCCGTCCAAGGACCACGACCTCGTGGGTCGTCCCGACCCGCTCGTCGTAGGTCCCGCCGCGCGTGTGCACGAGTACGACGAGGACCCGGGACGATTCTTCCCGACCCTCGGCGCACCCGGTCCCGCGACCTCGGGACCAACGCCCCTGACCGAGCTGGAGCCCGCGACCTAGCGTCGAGGCACTACGACTCGAGGCGGTGAAGCGGCGATGAGCATGACACAGGACGAGCCCGTTGCCGAGCTGTCGGCCAAGGAGTGCTGGGAGCTGCTCGAGCTCGAGGAGTTCGGCCGGCTGGCCTACCGCCTGGTCGACGAGGTGCACCTGGTCCCGATCAACTACGTCGCGGACCGGGGGGTGCTGCTGTTCCGGACCGCGTCCGGGAACAAGCTGCTCGCTGCGGCGCTGCACTCGGATGTCGCCTTCGAGATCGACTGGCACGACGAGCGGGTTGCGTGGTCCGTCGTCGCCCGGGGTCGGTTGCGGCGTCTCCCCGAGGACGAAGCAAGTCGGGTCGAACCCAGGCTCGTGGAGCCATGGGTGTCGGCTCCGAGGTACGACGTCGTCGAGATCATCCCGGAGAGCGTGAGCGGCCGCCGCTTCGTGCTCCGCCGCCCCGACGCCGGAACCGGCTGAGGCCCCGCGATGTGGGACATGGAGCCTGGCAAGGTGCTGGTGAAGAGCTGTCCCGTGCCGCTGCCGGCGGACGTGCTCGCACGAGTGACGGAGGCGTGAGCAATGGGCAACAACCACCCACTCGCGCCCATCGTGGTCGGCCTCGACCGGGCCAACTCCGGCACAGGCGTGGCCTACGGCGCTGCTGAGGCAGCGCGCACGGGTCGGCCGCTCGATCTGGTCCACGTGGCCCCGATCGTGGACGGCTGGCTGGCCACCATCGGCCGGGACACGTTGAACGTGGCCGCGTCCCACGCAGCCGCCCAGGTCGCCGACCGGGCGGAGGTGCGCCGAACGCTGCTGCACGGTCAGGTGGTGGAGCAGCTGGCGCAAGCGGCTGACGGCGCTGCGCTCGTGGTCCTGGAGCTGCTACCTCCCGACCAGCAGCGACAGCCCGGTCGCTCGGTGACGCTCGCGCTGGCCGATCGCCTCGACGCACCCGTGGTCGTCGTCCCGGCGGACTGGGTCGGGCCCCGGAGGTCGATCGTCACCGTCGGCTTCGACCCGGCCGCCCCGGACGAGACCGCTCTGCGCACGGCCGTGACCCAGGCGCGGCTGCGCCTCGCGACGCTGCGAGTCGTGGTGGCAGGCCCGCGCGGTGACGTGGACGCACGCCTGGCGCGTCTCGGTGCCGACGCCTGCGACCTGGCGGTCGAGGACCTCGTCGGTGATCCAGCCTCGGCGCTGCGGTCGGCGGCACTGACCTCGGACCTGCTGGTGGTCGGCCGTCACGATCCGGCGAGCCGCCACTCGTCACGTCTCGGACCCGTCAGCCAGACCATGCTCCAAGGCCCGCCCTGTCCCGTGCTGCTGACGCCGCCGGGTCACGGCGGCAGTGTGCCGGTCGCCCGCTCTCGACTGGGACTGACCGGATGACCCAGGCCCGCCACTCTCGAGGCCCACGAGCTGGAGCTCCGGACCGACACCGAGATGATCGCGAGATGCGCACTCTGGTGCAGCTCCTGGGGCCGCGGTCGCCTGGGGCTGAGCGAGGACCAAAGTCCCGACTGCTCTGACCAGAGGCCCTGACGGTCAACCCGGGTCCGGCGTGACAGTGGTTGCAGAGAAACCCGAAGGAGCTGTCATGAACACCACCCCCGCCAACCCCATGAACCACCCCGTCGTCGTCGGCGTGGACGGCGAGCCCGGCAGCGCCGGGGCCGTGCGGTACGCCGTCGTGGAGGCTCGCCGTCGCCGCGCGCCGCTGCACCTGGTGCACGTGGTGCCGATGTATCTCAGCCTCGGGCCCTCGATTCCGTACTCGGAGCTCATCCGCATCGGAGTCGAGATCCTGGACAAGGAGCGGGAGACCGTTCGCATCCTGGACCCCGACCTCGACGTCACCACCGTCATCGCGCACGAGGACCGCAGCGCCGGTGTGGTGCAAGCCGCAGAAGACGCGCAGCTCATCGTGGTCGGACGCGAGAGCCGGCGCGGAGCGGACCGTCTCCTGACCGGGACGGCAACCGCGGGCATCGCCGCGCACGCACCCTGCGACGTGGTGGTCGTGCCTTCGTTCTGGGTGGACCAGGCTCCTCACGGACGGGTCGTCGTCGGGCTCAAGTCGAGTCACAACGCGCACGCGCTCCTGGCGCAGGCCTTCGCGGAGGCATCGGCCCGCGATGCCGAGCTGGTCGTGGTCACGGCCTGGCAGATCGCCGATCCCTACTTCGACCGGGTCGAGGAGCGTACCCACGCCCAGGACTGGGAGACAGAGGGCCGCAAGGTCGTGCTCGAGATCACCGCCGACTGGCGCACGGCGTACCCCGACGTCGCGATGGAGACCCGGATCGTCCACGGGCCGGCGGCCCGGGTGCTGCTCGACGCCAGCGCGGACAGCGACCTGCTCGTCATCTCGCGCCGCAGGTTCGCACTGCCGCCGCACGGCCGTCTCGGCGCAGTCGGCCACGACCTGTTGCGGCTGAGTGACGTCCCGGTCCAGGTCGTGCCCTACACCGCAGACCCGCAGATCGAGACCGAAGGGATCCTCCTGGAGCAGGCCGGCGTCCCGGTCAAGTGAGCCCCACCCCGCCGGGGTAGCCGGTGATGACGGCCGAACCAGAGAGCCGGTCCCCCGCCAGGTCCGACAGCGCTTGGTCCACCCGGTCGAACGGGTACTCGGTCACGTGCACGTCGACCCCCAGCCGGGGCGCCAGCCGCAGCAGCTCCTCGCCGTCGGCTCGAGTGTTGGCGCTGACGCTGGTCAGCGTCTTCTCCAGGAACAGGTGCCGCTCGTAGTCGAGCCCAGGCACGTCGCTCATGTGGATGCCTGCGAGCGCCACCGTGCCTCCGCGGCCCACCGCGGCCAACGACTCCGGCACCAGCTCGCCGGCCGGGGCGAAGACGATCGCCGAGTCCAGGGGAACGGCCGGCCGCTGGCCGGGTGACCCGGTCCACACAGCCCCCAGGTCGCGTGCCAGCTCGGCTCCCAGGTCGCCGCGGGTGACGACGTACAGCTCCGCACCCTGGGCGCGGGCGATCTGTGCGGTGATGTGGGCGCTCGACCCGAAGCCGTAGATGCCCAGTCGCCCACCGGCCGGCAACGCGGCGCGGCGGAGGGCGCGGTAGCCGATGATGCCGGCGCACAGGAGCGGTGCCAGGGCGACGTCCGTCATGCCGTCCGGGAGCCGGTAGGCGAAGGCAGCGGGGACCACGGCGTACTCGGCGAAGCCTCCGTCGGCGTCCCAGCCTGTGTACGTCGAGTTCGGGCACAGGTTCTCCGCGCCGGACCTGCACCACCGACACTGCCCGCAAGTACCGCGAAGCCAGGCGACACCCACGCGGTCACCCTTGCCGAACCGGTGCTGCTCCGGGCCCGAGCCGACCACCCTCCCCACGACCTGGTGACCCGGGACAGTCTCCGGACGCCGCGGGGGGCGAGATCGCCCTCCGCGAGATGAAGATCCGTGCGGCACACGCCGCACGCACTCACCTGCACCAGGACCTCCCCGCGGCCCGGAACCGGTAGGGGTCTGCTCACCGCGACCAGTGGGCTCGTGCTGAGGGGGCCTGCTGACCGGACGGCCCAGGCCTGCATGACGGGGCCCGCTGTCATCGCGCAAGTGTGGCGCACGGACCGGTGACACCGCAGCCGGCCCTCGCCACGTCACCGAGGACTTCGACGCGGTCGACGTGGCCGAGATCGGCTACGAGCTGGCTGCCGCCCGGGCCTGACGCATCTCGGCCCGGAGCTCCCGGTCCAGCAGCTGCTCACGCAGCAGGACGAGGTTGAAACGCAGACCAGCATCGATCGGCGACGCGAGAAGCCGAGCCGTCTCCTCCCACAGAAGGCGCACATGGCGTCGAGAGAGGTCCCTCACGACCGCTTCGGCGAGCTCCGGCGTGAACGACGGGTGACGCACCCGGGCCATGACGCGTTCGCGGGGGCCGGGTTGCTGCGGTGAGGGCCGCGCACCCGCCCACTGGTTCCACGCCGGGTGTGCCCACATCGTCATGCCGGTTCACTCACGCGGACTGGCACCACGGCCGTGGGACACGGTGACCGGTCCACGATGGTGCTGCGGACGTGCCCGAACGGCGACTCCCGCAACCCGGTGGCGTGGTGCTGACCGATCACGAGGAGGTTCATCCGCTCCGCCAGGTCGAGCAGCTTCCGCGCGGGGCGGCCGGCGGTCACCATGTCGTGGACCCAGACGTCCGGGTAGCGCTCGGAGAGCCCGCTCCGGGCCTCGGCGAGCAAGCGCCGCAGCTCCTGCTCCTCGTCCGCGTCGGGTTGGTGCCCCGTCGCGTGGACGATCGCCAGCGGGAGGTCGTGCACCGAGGCGTAGTGGTAGGCGAACTCCAGGACCTCGTGCGCGTCCTCACCGGCACGTACACCGACCAGTACACCCTCCCGGACCGTGGTGGGGTTGTAGTCCGGCACCACGACGACGGGGCAGGCGGTCCGACGGGCGAGCCAGGTCCCGACCTGTGCCGTCGGGATGGACCGGCTGATGCCGTGGCCGCGCGAGCCCACGACCACCAGACGGGCCGTGCGGCTCAGCCGTACGAGCTCCGGAACGGCGTCCTCCATCGCGACCAGCGTGACCACGTTCAGGTCGGGGTACCGCTCTGCGACGCCGGCGACCGCCTTGGCCAGGAGGCCGTGACCACGCTGTTCGACTCCGATCAGTGTCGGCTCGGTGGCCGGGTCAGCGGTGCTGAGCCAAGCCGTGCCCGCCGTGCCGAGCGACCCGGTCGCGTGGACAACGACCAAAGGCCTGCCCTCGGCGTCGGCGAGGTCCGCGGCCCAGTGGAGGGCACGCGAGGCGATGTCGGTCTGGTCATAGCCCACGACGACCGCGCCGGCCGGTAGCTGAGGTTCGGTGTCGAGTGCGTTCATGGGCCCACTCTGGTTCCTGCGACACACGGGAGACATGGACCGAGGTCTCGACCCTGTGGGACCAAGGACCCTCAGCAGCGAAGCTCCCGGCTGCGGTACGCCGATTCGCACAGGACCTTCGACTCCCTACCCCGGGTCCTCACACCCTGACGCCCAGCGCGGCGCCCGCAGGACGGTGGGACCACACCGTCAAGAGGAGTGGCCATGTCCATCACTGCACACCGCCGGTCGGCGGCTCCGATCCAGACCGCCAGCGACAAGATGGGCCCGTGGCAGGCCACCGCGCTGGTGGTCGGCAGCATCGTCGGGGTCGGCATCTTCAGCCTTCCGTACTCGCTGGCCTCCTATGGTCCGATCAGCCTGGTCGCGATGGGGATCGCCAGCGTCGGTGCCATCGCCCTGGCCCTGGTCTTCGCCGGCCTCTCCCGGCGCCTGCCTGCCTCGGGCGGGCCCTACGCCTACGCCCGGACCGCCTTCGGGAACACGTGGGGCTTCGCGAACGCGTGGTCGTACTGGATCACGGCCTGGGCCGGCAATGCCGCCATCGCCGTCGGCTGGGTCTACTACGTCGAGCACTTCATCAACAAGGGCGGGAACACGACGGTATCCATCCTGATCGTCCTGGCCGGGCTCTGGATCCCGGCCGCGGTCAACCTCACCGGTGTCCGCAACCTCAGCGCCTTCCAGGTCGTCACCACCGTCCTCAAGTTCGTGCCGCTGATCTTCATGGCGACCGTGGGACTGTTCTTCATCTCCACCGCCAACTTCACTCCTTGGAACACCAGCGGTGACACGACCAGCTCTGCCCTAGGCGGCGCTGCGGCCATCTGCCTGTTCAGCTTCCTCGGTGTCGAAGTCGCTGCCGTAGCCGCCTCCAAGGTGCGCAACCCGGAGCACAACGTGCCTCGCGCCACGCTCGGCGGAACCCTCGCCAGCGCTGCGGTGTACATGCTCTCGCTGGTCGCCGTGTTCGGCATCCTCCCGTCGACCGCCTTGGCGGAGGACAGCAACAAGGCGTCCTACGCCTCGGCCGCCAACGACATCTTCGGTGGCGCTTGGTCCGGCAACCTGGTCGCCGCCCTTGTCATCATCTCCGGCATCGGCGCACTCAACGGCTGGACCATGATCTGCGCCGAGATGCCGCTCGCGGCGGCCAAGGACGGGCTCTTCCCGAAGGTGTTCGGCCACGAGTCGTCGCGCGGCATGCCCTCGGTCGGCATCATCGCGTCGACCGCGCTGGCCTCGGTGGCCGTGGTCATCAGCTACGCCGGCGCCAGCGGCGCCACTGTGTTCACGACGTTGGTCCTGATGACCGGCATCACCGCCGCCGTGCCGTATGCGTTCTCCGCGCTGGCGCAGCTGGTCTGGCGGTTCCGGGACGGCCACGTCACCAGCACCGCCCTGCTGGTCCGTGACGCGTTCGCCGCGATCGCCGGCCTCGGCCTCTCGGTCGCCTTCATCTACTACTCGCGCAACGTGTCGGACGACTGGTACGTCGTGTGGGGTCCGTTCCTGATGACCGCCGGTGCGTTCGTGCTGGGCATCCCTGTCTACCTGCTGCAACGCAAGCACATGACCGAGCCGGCCGACGTGCCGCCCTACAAGTGAGGAACGACATGTTCACCGTCAATTCAGAGGTCGGGCAGCTCCACGAGGTGATCGTGCATCGGCCCGGCACCGAGCTCGCCCGGCTGACACCGGACAACGTCGACTCGCTGCTGTTCGACGACGTGATGTGGGCCGAGCGCGCTCGGCAGGAGCACGACCTGTTCGCCAAGCAGCTCGTCGACCACGGAGTCGTCGTCCACGAGTTCCCGGACCTCCTGACCGAAGCCCTCGACGAGGACGGAGCCCGGGAGTTCGTGGCCGCACGACTGGCCACGCACGAGCGGTTCGGCTTCATGCTGGCGAGCGCGATCGGTGAGCTGGTGCGCACCTACCCGGCCGACCGGTTGGCCGAGGTTCTGATCGGTGGTCTGACCCAACGAGACATCGGTCCCTGGCTGACCACACCAAGCCTGCTCCTGCGCACCGCCGGCCCGGACGACTTCATCCTGGCCCCTCTCCCGAACCACCTCTTCCAGCGGGACAACTCCGCCTGGATCTACGGCGGGGTATCGGTGAACCCGATGGCCAAGGAGGCGCGGCAGCGGGAGACGATCAACACCCGGGTCGTCTACAACTTCCACCCGATGTTCCGTGCGGCGCCGCCGACCTTCCTCTACGGGAACGACTCGGCCGTGCACGTCCCGGCGACCGTCGAGGGCGGCGACATCGCCGTGCTCGGTCACGGCACCGTGATGATCGGCATGGGTGAGCGCACGACGCCGCAGGGCGTCGAGCTGCTGAGCCAGCGGCTCTTCGAGACCCGGACAGCCGAGCGGGTCATCGTCGTCGAGCTGCCCAAGGTGCGTGCCTTCATGCACCTCGACACCGCCCTGACGCAGGTGGATCGCGACGCGTACTCGATCTACCCCTACCTGCCCGAGCAGCTGCGGTCGTGGCACGTCACGCCGGAGCGCGGTGGACTTGCGTTCCACGAGAACGACGACCTCTTCCGTGAGCTGTCGTTCGCGCTCCAGGTGGACCGGGTCCGGGTGCTGAAGGTGCCGATGGACCGACAGGCCGCGGAGCGCGAGCAGTGGGACGACGGGAACAACTTCCTGGCCGTGTCCCCGGGCGTCGTCCTCGGCTACGAGTGCAACACCACCACCAACCGCTACCTCGAGGAGCACGGGATCACCGTCATCCCGGTGGTCGGCTCCGAGCTGGGCCGCGGTCGCGGCGGACCACGGTGCATGACCTGCCCCATCTCCCGGGATGCGTGACCGACATGACCCTCAAGAGACACCCGATCGACGACCCGGCCTCATGGTCGGCGTCGTGGTGGACGTGCTGCGCGCGATCACGGAGGAGTGACGCGCGCCGTCGCTAGCGTGGCGGTGTGAGCGGTTCCGTGCTCGTCCTCAACGCCGGCTCTTCGTCCTTGAAGTACCGCGTGCTCGACATCGACGACCAGACCATCGTCCGTGGGACCGTGGAGCGGGTCGACGAGACCGGATGGGACGGTGCCTTCGATGAGGTCTCGTCGGCCCTGTCGCAGGCGGGCGTGGACCCCGCCGGCCTCCTGTGTGCGGGGCATCGCGTGGTCCACGGCGGCGACCGCTACACCGAGGCCACGCTCGTCGACGACACGGTCGAGCAGGGGATCCAGGAGCTGGTCGAGCTGGCGCCACTGCACAACCCGCCGGCCCTGGCCGGCATCCGCGCCACGCGGACTGCGTTCCCGGACCTGCCTCAGGTCGCGGTCTTCGACACCGCCTACTTCGCCGGCCTGCCTGCTGCTTCGGCGACGTACGCGCTCGAGCGTGCGGTGGCCGAGCCGCTCGGCATCAGGCGGTACGGCGCCCACGGGATCAGCCACCAGTACGTCGCGGGCGAGGCCGCTCGCTTCCTGGGCCGCCCTGAGACAGACCTGTCGCTCATCACGCTCCACCTCGGCAACGGGGCCTCAGCGGCAGCGATCCGGGGAGGTGCACCCGTGGACACCTCGATGGGGCTGACGCCGCTCGAGGGGCTGGTCATGGGCACCCGCCCGGGGACGTCGACGCCGGGGTTCTCCTGCACCTGCTGCGCAACGGGCTACGACGCCGACCGGCTCGAGGAGCTGCTGCACCACCGCTCGGGGCTGCAGGGGCTGGCCGGCATGCACGACTTCCGCGACCTGCTCGCGGCGGTGGACCGCGGCGAGGAGCGGGCCCGGACGGCGTACGAGGTCTACTGCCACCGGCTGCGCAAGTACGTCGGTGCGTACCTGGCGGTGCTGGGCGGTGCGGACGCCGTGGTGTTCACGGCCGGGGTCGGAGAGAACGTGCGCTCGGGTCCGCGAGGACGCGCTGCGCGACCTGGTGCGCCTGGGCATCGAGGTCGACCCGACCCGCAACCGAGCTGATGGCGAGGGGCAGCGCCGGGTCAGCGCGGACAGGAGTCGCGTCGAGGTGCTGGTCGTGCCGACCGACGAGGAGCTCGCGATCGCCCGGCAGGTGCAGCCGCCCTGCTCGGCTGAGCGGGTCGGCTCGGAGTCCGCGCTGGTCGTCGCGGCTCGGCCGTCGTGGACGGTGACGCGCCCCGGGCCGGCTGGGCTTCGCCCCACGGCCAGTCGCGGACCTCGGGCAGGTCCTCGCCGTGCTCGCGGGTCCAGGCGCGAGCCCGCCGGCGCGTGTCGCCCATCAGCTGCCGCAGCCCGCGGCGCGCGACCCGAGGGCCGGGCACCCGGTCGATGACGTCCATGACCAGGTGGTAGCGGTCGAGGTCGTTCATCATCACCATGTCGAACGGCGTGGTGGTGGTGCCCTCCTCCTTGTAGCCGCGCACGTGGATGTTGTCGTGGTTGGTCCGGCGGTAGGTCAGGCGGTGGATCAGCCACGGGTAGCCGTGGTAGGCGAAGATCACCGGCTTGTCGGTGGTGAAGACGGTGTCGAACTCGCGGTCGGGCAGGCCGTGCGGGTGCTCCCGGTCGTCCTGCAGCCGCATCAGGTCGACGACGTTGACGAACCGCACCCTGAGCTCGGGCAGGTGCTCGCGCAGGATGCTGGTCGCGGCCAGCGCCTCGAGGGTCGGGACGTCGCCCGCGCAGGCGAGCACGACGTCGGGCTCGTCGCTCTCGTGTGAGGCCCAGTCCCAGATGCCGAGGCCGCGGGCGCAGTGCAGGTCGGCCTCGCTCGGCGTCCAGCCAGTCGAACGACGGCTGCTTGCCGGCGACGACGACGTTGACGTAGTGCTGGCTCTCCAGGCAGTGCCGCATCGTGGACAGCAGGGTGTTGGTGTCCGGCGGCAGGTAGACGCGGACCACCTCGGCCTTCTTGTTGACGACGTGGTCGATGAAGCCCGGGTCCTGGTGCGAGAAGCCGTTGTGGTCCTGGCGCCACACGTGCGAGGTGAGCAGGTAGTTGAGCGAGGCGATCGCGCGGGCGCCACTCGAGCTCGCGCGTGGTCTTCAGCCACTTCGCGTGCTGGTTGACCATCGAGTCGACGATGTGGATGAACGCCTCGTAGCAGCTGAAGAGCGCCGTGCCGGCCGGTCAGCAGGTAGCCCTCCAGCCAGCCCTGGCAGGTGTGCTCGGAGAGCATCTCCACCACCCGGCCGCTGGGGGCGAGGTGCTCGTCGACCGGGAGGATCTCGCCGGCGAAGACCTTGTCGGTCACCTCGTAGACCGCGTCGAGCCGGTTGGACGCGGTCTCGTCGGGGCCGAAGATCCGGAAGTTGTCCGGGTTGTCGCGGACCACGTCGACGAGGTACTGACCGAGGACCCGGGTGGCCTCGTGCACCGAGCCACCCGGGGTCGGTACCTCGACGGCGTGCTCGCGGAAGTCGGCAGGGCCAGCGGCCGCTCGCAGCAGGCCGCCGTTGGCGTGCGGGTTGGCGCTCATCCGCGGCTCGCCGTGGGGCGCGAGCGCCCGCAGCGACTCGCGACCAGGCGGCCGTCGTCGTCGAAGAGCTCCTCGGGCCGGTAGGACCGCATCCACTCCTCGAGCTGGGCTCGGTGCGCGTCGTTCTCGCGGGTCGCGGCCAGCGGGACCTGGTGGGCGCGCCACGTGCCCTCGACCTGGACGCCGTCGACCGTGGCCGGCCCGGTCCAGCCCTTGGGGGTGACGAGCAGGATCATCGGCCAGGGGCGTCGCTCGACGTCGCCGTCCTCCCGGGCGGCGCGCTGGATCTCGCGGATCGGGTCGTGCGCCTCGTCCAGCGCCGCCGCCAGCTGCCGGTGCACGTCGGCCGGGTCGTCGCCCTCGACGGTGAGCACCTCGTGGCCGTAGCCGCGCAGCAGGCTGATCAGCTCCTCGCGCGGGATGCGGGCCGGAACGGTCGGGTTGGCGATCTTGTAGCCGTTGAGGTGCAGGATCGGGCAGCACGGCGCCGTCGTGGACGGGGTCGACGAACTTGTTGGCGTGCCACGAGGTGGCCAGCGGACCGGTCTCGAACTCGCCGTCGCCGACCACCGCGGCGACGAGCAGGTCGGGGTTGTCCATCGCGGCGCCGTACGCGTGCGAGAGCACGTAGCCGAGCTCGCCGCCCTCGTGGATGGAGCCGGGGGTCTCCGGCGCGACGTGGCTCGGGATGCCGCCGGGGAAGGAGAACTGGCGGAACAGCCGCTGCATCCCGACCTCGTCGTCGCCGATGTGCGGGTAGACCTCGCTGTAGGTGCCCTCCAGCCAGGCGTTCGCCACCACCGCCGGGCCGCCGTGGCCGGGGCCGGCCAGGAAGATCGCGTTGACGTCGCGGTGGCGGATCAGCCGGTTCAGGTGCGTCCACAGCAGGTTGAGCCCGGGAGTCGTGCCCCAATGGCCCAGCAGCCGGGGCTTGATGTCGTCCCGCTCCAGCGGCCGGCGGAGCAGCGGGTTGTCCAGCAGATAGATCTGCCCGACGGAGAGGTAGTTCGCGGCCCGCCACCAGCCGTCGAGCAAGCCGAGCTCCTCGTCGGAGAGGGATGGCGAGGACGGTGCGGTCTCGGTGTCGAAGTCCGAGGCTGGTTCGGTGGCGGTCACAGGTGTCGAGCCTCCGTCATCTCACGGCGTGTCGGACAGGGACCATTCGCGCCGATGCGGCAGGACCTTGGTCCTTCAACGTCGGTGACCGCGAAGTCGCCTGTCAACCCGTCACACCT
>CAVWLC010000004.1:0-197233 GCA_963755835.1 uncultured Actinomycetota bacterium
CGCACCGCCGGCCGGGCGGCCGCGAAGGAGGTCGGGTGACGCCCGAGGACGAGCGGGCGGTCCGCGAGCTGCTCGAGCTGCACGGGCACTTCAGCGACGCCGGGGCGTTCGACCGGTTCGGCGAGCTCTTCACCGACGACGTCGTCTACGACGTGTCCGGTCTGGGCGGCGGGGTCCTGCATGGCCTGGAGGAGCTGGCGGAAGCCTCGCGAGCGCTCGGGTACAGGGACCCGGTCGGGCACCACGTCACCAACATCGTGCTGCGCGAGGTGTCGCCGGACGAGGTCGCCGCCTGGTCGAAGGGGATCGGCATCCGCGCCGACGGAGTGGGCAGCGTCGTCTATCTCGACCGGATCGTCCGCACGCCGGCCGGCTGGCGGATCGCCGAGCGCGAGGTGCAGCTCCGGCGCGAGCCGCTGACGCCGTACCGGCTGCCCTAGGAGACCGGGTCCTTGTCGTCTGCCGGCTCGACCAGCTCCACGAGGTCGGCGATCGAGTCGACGACGCGGGTGGGGCGGTAGGGGAACCGCTCGATGTCCTCGGGCCGGGTCGAGCCGGTGGTGACGAGCACGGTCCGGAGCCCCGCCTCGAGGCCGCTGATGATGTCGGTGTCCATCCGGTCGCCGACCATCACGGTGGTCTCGGAGTGCGCCTCGAGCCGGTTGAGGGCCGAGCGCATCATCAGCGGGTTGGGCTTGCCGATGAAGTACGGCGAGCGGCCGGTCGCCGTACTGATGAGCGCCGCGACCGAGCCGGTGGCCGGCAGCGAGCCGGCCGGCGACGGGCCGGAGACGTCCGGGTTGGTGGCGATGAACCGCGCGCCCGCCTCGATCAGCCGGATCGCGCGGGTGATCGACTCGAACGAGTAGGTCCGGGTCTCGCCCAGCACGACGTAGTCGGGGTTGCGGTCGGTCAGCACGTAGCCGATGTCGTGCAGCGCGTTGGTCAGCCCCGCCTCGCCCACGACGTACGCCGAACCGTGCGGCCGCTGGTCGGCCAGGAACTGGGCGGTGGCCAGCGCCGAGGTCCAGATAGACGCCTCCGGCACGTCGATGCCGCTGCCCAGCAGCCGGGCCCGCAGGTCGCGCGGGGTGAAGATCGAGTTGTTGGTCAGCACCAGGAAGCGCAGCCCGCTGGCCTTGAGCGCCTCGATGAACTCCGGCCCACCCGGGATCGGTTCCTCCTCGTGGACCAGCACGCCGTCCATGTCGGTGAGCCAGGTGTGCACCGGACGCGGGTCGTCTGACATGCACTGATTGTCGCCTGCCCGCATCGCTTGTAACTAACCGTCCGGTGATCTGGGATGCGGTCACAACCGCATGCCAGATGCAGTAACGGTTAGTTACAAGCGCGACCGGCCGCAGCTAGGCGCCCAGCTCCAGGGCGTGCGAGCCGCGGTGCGCCTTGGCGGTGAGGTAGCGCCGGTTCGACGAGGTCAGGTGGACGGCGGTGGGCACCCGCTCGACCACCTCGAGGCCGTGGTTGGCGAGCTGCGTGGCCTTGTCCGGGTTGTTGGAGAGCAGCGCCAGCCGGTCCACGCCCAGGGCGGCCAGCATCTGCGCAGCCGCGGTGTAGTCGCGGGCATCGGCGGCGTACCCAAGAGCGAGGTTGGCGTCGTAGGTGTCCAGCCCGTCGTCCTGGAGCAGGTAGGCGTCGAGCTTGGCGTACAGCCCGATGCCGCGCCCCTCCTGGCGCAGGTAGAGCAGGTAGCCGCCTGCGGCCTCGACCCGGTCGACGGCTTCGTGCAGCTGCGGGCCGCAGTCGCAGCGACGCGAGCCGAGCACGTCGCCGGTGAGGCACTCGGAGTGCAGCCGCACGAGGGGTACGTCGCCGGGCTCTGCCCCGGGTTGGCCGAGCACGATGGCGAGGTGCTCGAGGCCGTCGACCAGCCCGTCGAAGGTCACCACCTCGGCCACGGTCTCCACCTCGCCCAGCCGGATAGGCAGCGTGACCCGCGAGCGGACGGTCGCCCGCCTCACCACGCACGCTCCGAGAAGCGGGAGGAGAGCGCGTAGCGCAGCAGCACCACGTCGTCGAGCTGGGTGGTCGACACCAGACGGGCCCGGCGACGGCCCGAGAACGGGAACTGCCCCGGCCCGACGAAGCGGGTGGCGCCGGGGTGCCCGACGAAGATCGGCGCGACCACGAGCAGCAGCTCGTCGGCCAGCCCCTCCGTGAGGAGCTGGGTGTGCACCTCGCCACCGCCCTCGACCATCAGCCTCCGCACCCCGCGCGCGAACAGGTCCTCGCAGACCCGGCGCAGCTCGACCGGCCGGCCGCCGTCGATCACCGTGGCCACGGACGACAGGTGCTCGGTGGCCATGTCGACGGTGTCGCTGGCGCAGTAGACGAGCTTCGGCCCGGAGCCGACGGCGAAGAACCGCGCCTCCGGGTCGAGCTTGGCCCGGTTGGTGACCGTGACCTTCAGCGGCTGGGCCGGCCGGCCCGCCGCCCGCCGGCGCGCGACCCGCACGGCGGAGCGCACCTGCAGCCGCGGGTCGTCGTGGCGGACGGTGGCGGCGCCGACCAGGATCGCGTCGCTGCCGGCCCGCACCTCGTCGACCCGGTCGAAGTCGGCGTCGTTGGAGAGCAGGAGCCGCTGGTCGGTCGCGTCGTCGAGGTAGCCGTCGAGCGACATGCCGCAGCTGAGCAGGGTGTAGGGCCGGCGTTCGGACGAGCTAGCCATGGCGACTCCCGAGGACCAACAGTCCGGGCAGCGTAGCCGCCAGGCCCAGCACGCCGAACGTCACCGACACGGCCAGCCCGGTGGCCGCGGTGGAGCCGTACGCCGCGAACGCCCACGCGGCCACACCTTCGCGGGGCCCCCACCCGGCCACGTTCAGCGGGACCGACGCGCCGAGCAGCACCAGCGCGCCGATCGAGACAAGGGTGCCGGGGGACAGCGTGACCCCGACCGCCGCGGCGGCCACGAGGAACACCACCAGGTGCCCGGCCGTGCTCAGCACGGACAGGATCAGCAGCCGTCCACCCGCCAGCACCACCGGGGCCAGCGCGGCCAGCCCGACCCACCGCCAGGCGCCGGGCAGCAGCAGCGCACCGACCAGCGTGACCTGGACCGCCTGGCCGACCGCCCGGTCCCAGATCACCCCGCGCCAGCCGTGCTTCGCTCCGCGGTGCACGTCGCCGACGACCCCGCCGGGCAGGGTCGCGTTGATGAGCTGCGAGCGGTAGTAGGCGACGTACGCCGCGCGTGCCGGCACCCTCTCTCCGAACCGGGCCGTGAGCAGCGACCAGCGCACCGCGACGCACCACGTGGTCCCCGCGGTCACCACCAGCGCGGCCAGCACCGCCCACGCGTTGGCCGCCCGGAGACCGTCGAGGAACGGTCCGGTCCCGAGCTGCCAGGCCAGGAAGCCCAGGACGACGAGCCCACCCATGACCTGCCACCACCGGCGGGTCCGGTGGCTGAGGAGAGAAGGCGCTGCGCGCCTGAGCCTCGAAGGCTGGCGACTCGAGGCCGGGGCCTGACCCATCGTCTCCGTCGTCATCGGACGGCCTCCAGCGCGCCGGTCAGCTGCGCGGTGGTCCGCGACCAGCTCGTCAGCGTCAGCCGCCGCAGCCCGGCCGACCGGCGCAGCCGGCGCCGGCGGCGCGGGTCCTCCAGCCAGCGCCGCAGCCCGTCGGCGAGGGCGTCGGCGTCGTTCGGCCGCACCAGCATCCCCGGAGTGCTGCCGTCCTCGCCGTGGCCGAGCGCGTCGGGCACCCCGCCGACCGAGCTCGCCAGCACCGGCAGCCCGTGGGCGAGTGCTTCGGTGACCACCATCCCGTAGGACTCACCCCGCGAGGGGAGCACCAGCACGTCAGCGCGGGCGTACGCCGCCTGCACGTCGTCGTGCGGCAGCGCGCCGGCGAAGACCAACCGGTCGGCGATCCCGGTGTCCGCGGCCGTCTTGTGCAGCTCGTCGACGAAGTCCGGGTCGATGGCGAGCGAACCCACCAGGGTGCAGCGCCAGTCGAGATCGGTGAGCGTGGCCAGGGCGGACAGCAGCAGGTCGTGACCCTTGGCCGCGACCACGGAGGCGACGCAGAGGAGCTCGGCGCCGGCCTCGGTCCCCGGCGCCGGGTCGGCCATGTCGACGCCCGGCGTGGCGACGTGGATGCGCGCGGCGTCGAGCCGGTAGTGCTCGACCAGCCAGCGCCGGCTCCATCCGCTCGTCGTGACCACGGCCGAGGCGGCCGCGAGCAGCTCGCGCTCGCCCGGCGTCTCGAACGCCATGTGCACCAGCGCCACCAGCCGGAGCCGGGCCGCCTCCGCGAGCAGGACGTCCGCGGCCCAGGACGCGACCAGGCTGTCGACCAGCACGACCGCGGAGTCGGGGATCGTCGGCAGGACCGCGGCGACGTCGCGATCCGAAGCGAGCTCGTGGGCCACCACGTCGCGGCCCAGCCCGACCAGCCCGGCCTGCACCCGCCGGTCGTAGATGTTGCCGCCGCTCGGCCGCTCGGCGAAGCCGGCCGGGACCAGGAAGTGGAGAGTCATCAGTGGTCTCTCGTAGGTAGCGGACGCGACGTGCGACTCGTGCAGCGTGACCACCAGCCCGGTCAGCTGCCCCTCGTCCGCGAACCGTTCGGCCAGCCGGTCGGCGACCCACCGGGCCAGCGCCTCGGTCGAGGTGTTGCTGCCCTTGAACTGGTCCTCGTCGTCGAGGTTGCGGTAGTTCAGCCCGGCCAGGACGTCCTTGAGCTCCTCGGCGGCACGGCCGATGTCGACCAGGATCCCGTCGGGGCCCAGCTCGGGTCCGCGGAAGGTGGCGTCGACGACGTACGTCGCGCCGTGCAGCCGCTGCGCCGGTCCGAAGACCTCGCCGTCGAAGCTGTGGGCGATCATCACGTGGTCGCGAACGGTCACGCCGAACATCAGGTCTCCCCGTCCGTGCTGTGGTCCGTGCTGTGGTCCGTGCTGTGGTCCGGGGAGCTGTCCGTCGAGCCGGCGGGGTAGGTGATCGTGTGGCAGAGCGCCGTCCGCCGACCCGCGCTCAGATCGGCCATCAGCTCGGGCAGGTCGTCGAAGGCCGAGGCGCCGGTGAACAGGGCGTCGTACGCCGGGTCGCGCAGGAGCTCGAGCGCGAGGGCCAGCCGTTCCGACCGGGTCCGGCGGTGCCGTCGGTGCAGCGCCACCTCACCCACCTGGCTGGCGCGGATCCGCAACCGGCCGGAGTGGAAGGCGCCGCCCAGGTCGAGCCGGACCGACCGGTCGCCGTACCAGCTCAGGTCGATGACCTCGCCGTCCGGCGCCAGGAGCTCCAGCGAGCGCTGCAGCCCCGCCTCGGTCGCGCTCGCGTGGAAGACCAGGTCGCGTCCGCCCGCCGCCTCGGAGGGATGGGCGAACGCGACGTCCAGGGACTCGGCCACCTCGGCCCGAGTCGGGTCGACGTCGACCAGGGTGATCTCGACGCCGGGAATGCGGGACAGCAGGCGGGCCACACAACAACCGACCATGCCGGCACCCACCACCGTGACGCGGTCGCCGACCATCGGAGCACCGTCCCACAGCGCGTTGACCGCGGTCTCGACGGTGCCGGCCAGCACCGCCCGGTCGGCCGGGACGCCGTCCGGCACGACGGTCACGTCCGTGACCGGGACGACGTACGCCGTCTGGTGCGGGTGCAGGCAGAACACGGTCTTGCCCAGCAGCGAGAGGTCGCCGGCCTCGACCACCCCGACGCTCAGGTAGCCGTACTTCACCGGCCCGGGGAAGTCGCCGTCCTGGTGCGGCGCGCGCATCCGCTCATGCTGGTCGGGAGGCACCGCGCCGCGGAAGACCAGCGTCTCGGTGCCCCGGCTGACCCCGGAGCGGAGCGCGCGGACCCGGACCTGTCCGAGCGTGGGCTCGGCCACGACGACCGGGCGGATCTCGCCGCGGCCGGGACTCACCCAGAACGCCCGCTCCTGCACTGGTGCCTCCCTCTCGTTGCGGTCCATTCTGAACCCGGGCTCGATGCCGTTCGTGTGGTCGTCGTACCCACACACACGGAGGCATGGTGCTTCAGGTTCAGAGCAGGCAGGTGAGCGCGACCAACGCCGCCAACCTCGTGACGGGCGCCCGTTTCCTCCTCGCGGGCGCCGTCGCGGTGGCAGCCGTGGCCGACGGCTCGCGCCTGCTGCTGGGGATCCTGGTGACCCTGGCGCTGCTCACGGACCTGGTCGACGGCCGGCTGGCGCGCGCGCAGCGCACGACCTCGGAGCTCGGCGCGCGGCTGGACATGGAGGCCGACGCGCTGCTGATCCTGGTGCTGAGCGCGGTCGTGGCTGCCGACCTCGGCTGGTGGGTGCTGGGGATCGGCGTGGCCCGCTACGCGTTCGGCGCGCTGTTCGCGCTGGTACCCCGGTTGCGCACACCGCCGGCCGCACCGCGGCCGTGGTGCAAGACCGTGGCCGTCCTGGTCGGCGGTGTCCTGGCCGTGGTGGCCGTGCTCCCCGTGCCGCATCTGCTCGCACTGGTCGCAGTCGCGGCCGTGGCGGTGCTGCTGGCCGAGTCGTTCGCACACGAGGCGGTCGATCGCTGGCGCGCGCCCCGGCCCCCACTGGTCGTCCCGTACGGCACCGTCCTGGCCTTCCTCGTCGTCTGGCTGGCGCTGGTGGCGCCGGCCAGCCGCGACGACGTGAGCGTCCACGCGCTGCTGCGGCTGCCGATCGAGCTGCTGGTCGTGGTCGCGCTGGCGCTGGTGCCCTGGCCCCGCGTGCGCACGGCGCTCTCGGCGGCGTTCGGGCTGCTGCTGGCCCTGCTCCTGCTGGTCAAGGTGCTGGACGTGGCGTTCAACACCGTCTTCGACCGCGACTTCGACCCGGTGGGGGACTGGTACTACCTCGGGCCGGGGATCGCGGTGCTGGGCGACTCGATCGGCGTGTGGGCGGCCCGCGGCGTCGCGGTGCTGGCCGGGCTGGCCACCGTGGCCGCGCTGGTCGGTGTCTCGCTGGCCATGGTGCGGCTGGTCCGCGTGGCGGCCGGTCACCATCGGTTCTCCCTCACCGCGGCCACCGCGCTGACGATGGCGTGGGTGCTGGCCTTCGCCATGGGCACTCCGGTCGCCTCGATCAGTGCGGCATCGCTCACCGTCGACGAGGTGAACCTGGTCAGGGCCGACATCCACGACACCCGGGTGTTCAACGGCGAGATCGGCCAGGACGCGTACGCCGCGCGCGCGGCCAGCGACCCGAAGTCACTGGTCTCGGGGCTGGCCGGCAAGGACGTGCTGCTGGTCTTCGTGGAGAGCTACGGCCGGGTGGCCGTCCAGGACACGTCGTACTCCAGCGGCATCGACGACGTGCTCGACCAGGGCACGGCGGCGCTGGACGCGGCCGGCTACCACTCGCAGAGCGCGTTCCTCACCTCTCCGACCTTCGGCGCCGGTTCGTGGCTCGCCCACTCGACGATGCAGTCCGGGCTGTGGGTCGACAGCCAGCGCCGCTACCGGCAGCTGCTCGGCGCCGACCGGCTCACGCTGACCTCGCTGTTCGGGCAGGCCGGCTGGCGGACGGTCTTCGACGTGCCCGCCGACACCAAGGACTGGCCGGAGGGGGAGGACTTCTACGGGTTCGACCAGTACTACGACTCACGCAACGTCGGGTTCCAGGGGCCGAAGTTCGGCTACGCCCCGATCCCCGACCAGTACACCCTGTCCGAGTTCCGCCGGCGCGAGCTCGCGCCCACCGACCGCAAGCCGGTGATGGCCGAGATCGACCTGGTGTCCAGCCACCACCCATGGACCCCGCTGCCGCACATGGTCCCGTGGGACCAGGTCGGCGACGGCTCGGCGTACGACTCGCAGTCACAGCAGCCGACCTCGGAGGAGGTGTTCCAGGACCCCGACAAGGTCAAGCAGATGTACGGCCAGTCCGTCGAGTACTCCTGGCAGGCGCTCACGTCGTGGCTCACCACCTTCAACGACCCCAACCTCGTCCTGGTCGTCCTGGGCGACCACCAGCCGCACACCTACGTCAGCGGCGAGCACGTCGGCCACGACGTGCCGGTCAGCGTCATCGCCCAGGACCCGGCGGTCATGCAGCGCATCGCCGGCTGGGGCTGGCAGGACGGCCTGCTCCCGTCACCGGATGCGAGCGTCTGGCGGATGGACACCTTCCGGGACCGGTTCCTGCAGGCGTTCTCGAACTGATCGTCGACGCTGGCTGAGGTGCGAGGCCGGTCACGGCCGAGCCTCGAAGCCTGTGCAGCGTGGGCTGGGACTCGGATGCCGCGGGTGGTGTGGCTGTGGTTCGCGTGTGGTCGGGACCGCACGGTGGTTGAGGAGGTCGCGCTGGCGACCGTCTCGAAACCTCGCGAGCCGTGGCTGGGACTGGCCCGCGGCTGGGCTCGGAATGGCCACGACGCCCCAGCGCGGCGGCCACCCGAGGGCTGACGTCCCGGGCCTCCCTGGTGGAGGCTGTCGTCATGTTGCCCGCGACGATCCGGACCACGGACTACCACACCGGCGGCGAACCGTTCCGGATCGTGGTGGACCCTCCGGTGCCGATCCCGGGCCGGACGGTGGCGGAGCGGCGGGCGCTGGCGATCGAGGATCCGGCGGTCCAGCAGCTGCGGGCGGTGCTGTGCTCGGAGCCGCGTGGGCACGCGGACATGTACGGCGGGTTCATGGTGCCGCCGGACGACGAGGACGCCGATCTCGGCGTGCTGTTCTGGCACAAGGACGGCTTCTCCACGGCCTGCGGTCACGGCACCATCGCGCTCGGGGTGTGGGCCGTGGACACCGGCCGGGTGACCGCGCCGGGCACCGGCCAGGTCGACGTGGTGATCGACGTGCCTTCGGGGCGAGTGACCGCACGTGTCCACCGGGAGGACTCGCGGGTCGTCGGCGTCGACTTCGTGAACGTCCCGAGCTGGGTCGTGGCCGACGACGTGCCGGTGAAGACGTCACGCGGCGAGGTGCGGGTGGCCGTCGCGTTCGGCGGGGCGACCTACGCGACCCTGCCCGCCGCCCAGCTGGGCCTGTCGGTGTCCCCGGCCGACCTCGGCGACCTGATCGCGCTCGGCCGTGAGATCAAGTGGGCGCTGAACGACTCCGACCATGCGGCCCATCCGCGCGACGCACGGCTGGACGGCGTCTACGGCACGGTCTGGTACGACGAGCTCGGCGAAACCCCCGGGGAGGTGCACCAGCGCAACGTGACCGTCTTCGCCGACGGCGAGGTCGACCGCTCCCCGTGCGGCTCCGGCACCTGCGCCCGGCTCGCGGTCCTGTCCGCGGAGGGTCGGCTGCCCCCCGGCACGGTGCTGCGGCACGACTCCATCGTCGGGAGCACCTTCATCGGCACGGTCCTCGACTCGGTCGAGGTCGAGGGGCGGGCCGCGATCCTGCCGCAGGTCACCGGGATGGCCTACCGGACCGGTGACCACGTCTTCGCGGTCGACCGCGACGACCCGCTCGTGCCGGGCTTCGTGCTCCGGTGAGGTTCCTCGACGCGGACACCGTGGCGGCCCTGGGTCCGGCCGGGGCGGTCCGGGCCATCGTCGACGCCCTGCGCGGTGGGCTCGACCCGGCGGCGGATCCCGCCCGCACCGCCGTGCCCCTGTCCCACGGGCAGTTCCTGCTGATGCCCTCGGAGACCGACGCGTCGGCCGGGGTCAAGGTGGTGAGTCTCGCCCCCGACAACCCCGAGCTCGGGTTGCCGCGGATCCAGGCGCAGTACCTGCTCTTCGACCGGACCACCCTCGGGCTCCGGGCGGTGCTGGACGGGACCGCCCTGACGAGCCTGCGCACGCCGGCCGTGTCCGTTGCTGCCGTGCTCGGTCGCTTGCCTGACCGTCCATTGCGCGTCGCGGTGGTCGGCGCCGGTCCCCAGGCCACTGGTCACGCGGCGACGCTGGCCGCCGTGCGCCCGGTCGAGGCGGTGACCTACCTGGTCCGGGACCCGTCGCGCACGCCGCTGGACGCCACCGCGCTCGGCTCGGGACCGGCGGACGAGGCCCTTCGGTCCGCAGACGTCGTGGTCTGTGCCACGTCGGCCCGGACCCCGGTGCTCGACTCGAGCCTCCTGCGCGACGACGCGGTCGTCGTCGCGGTCGGGTCGCACGAGCCCGACGTGCGGGAGCTGGACGCCGCCCTGCTCCACCGCGCGAGCGTCGTGGTCGAGGACGTCCCCACCGCCCTGCGCGAAGCGGGGGACGTGGTCATGGCCATCGCGGAAGGGGCGCTGGCCGGCTCGGACCTCCACGCGATGCGCGACGTCGTCACCGGCGCGGTCGTCGTCCCGTCCGACCGGCCGCTGGTCTTCAAGAGCGTCGGCATGTCCTGGCAGGACCTCGTCGTCGCCGAGGCCGTGCTCGCGGTCAGCTGAGCTCGAGGACCGTCGCGCCGCTCGCGGTGCGCACCTGGACGTCGGAGATGTCGCCGGTGTCCGCGGCGGTGGCCGCTTCGATGTGCAGCTCCTTGCCCGGCACCACCTTCCACGACGCCACCCGCTCGACCTCGCCGTCCTTGGTCTGGACGTACATGGTGTACGTCGACCAGCGCGGGTCGTTCCAGTCGGCGTCGCCGTAGGTGCACGTCAGGTCGAGCCGGGTGCCCCAGCCGACCGGGGTCAGCGAGAGCCAGCCGGAGATCGCCTCGGTGCCGACCTGGTTCAGCTGCACCGCCGTCGCGGTGGTGGGACCGGAGCTGGGCAGAGCACTCGGCGGACCGTTGTCGTCACCGCCGAGCGTCGACACCCCGACGGCACCGATCGCGATCGCCGCGGCGGCGGCGACCAGGGCGCTGGTGACCCACCTCCGTCGCCGCTGGCTCTTGCGCGCTTCCCGCACGAGCGCCGGCAGCAGCGTCTCGGGCACCGGCACCTGCTGTGGCTCCTGCTCGGGGTCGACGATCTCGACCGGCACCCGGGCGAGCAGCCCGGGCAGGCCGGCCAGCTCGCGCACCGAGCGTGCGCAGTCAGCGCAGCCGGACAGGTGGCGCTCGAAGGCCACCCGCTCCTCCGGGGACAGGGCACCCAGGACGTAAGCGCCGTCCTCGTGCTCGTGACCGCAGTCGGTCATGCGCCCACCCCCATCTCCTCCAGGGCGAGCCGCAGGGCGCGCAGGGCGTAGTGGGTGCGGCTCTTCACGGTTCCTTCCGGTACGCCGAGGCGGCGCGACGCCTCGGCGACGGACCGGCCTCGGTAGTAGCACTCGAGCAGGACTGCTCGGTGGTCGTTCGACAGCTGGGTGATGGCGTCGGCGACCACCCACGACTGGAGCAGCGCGTCCGTCTGGTCGATCGGGTCGGGCGGCTCGGGCACCTGGTCGGTGGCCCGCTCGTTCTGGAACCTCTTGCTCCGCCACTCGTCGATGACGATGTTGCGCGCGACCGTGAACAGCCAGGAGCGCACCGATCCGCGTGCCTCGTCGAGCACCTCGTTGTGCTGCCAGGCGCGGAGCAAGGTCTCCTGCGCCACGTCCTCGGCCCGGACCGGGTCGCCGGTCAGGTGCAGGCAGAAGCCCCACAGCGCGGCTGCGTGCTCGTCATGCAGCTGCTGCATCAGTGCGGTCGGGTTCTCGGCGGCCATGGCTCAGGTGCGCACCTCCGCCTATGACACGGCCCGCGGGCGCGGTTGGTTCACGCGAACCAGTGTGAGGTGCGACGCAGTCCGGGTGGGCATCGCGAAGGGCCGCCCCCGATGAGACCACGGGGGCGGCCTTTCGGAGCCGGATCAACGACGAGCGAGCCGCGGAATGATGATCGCGGCCGCGATCACGTGGGTGAGGACCAGGCCGGCCTTGCTGAGCACGCCGTCGCCGAGCGCGAGGTCCGGGACGCACGAGAGCGCGGTCAGCGCCACGGACACGCGGTAGAAGGTCGCCCGGCTGGTGTGCCGCGCGATGACGATCCCGACGACGGTGGCGAGCAGGACCATCTGCGCGAAGGCCGTCAGGGGGATCGCCCCGTCGGTGACCGCGAGCGCGTGACCGGAGGCCTGGAAGGCGCCGGCGACGACGGTGACGACGGCGGCGGCGACGAAACCGGTCGCGAGGCCGCGCTTCCAGCTGACCCGACCGGCCCGGCGGTCCTGCACGGCCTGGGCCGAGGTGGCGGCCGAGGTGCTGTACGTGGTGCTGGAGGTGGTGCCGAAGATGGCGATGCTCATGTCGCTCTCCTGAAGGTGGGGGAGCGACTTCGTGTCGCTCCGTCACCCTCTCCACGGATGCGCATCGTCGGATACGACAGCGGGCCAGAGAAAAGAGGACGGCGCCCCGTCTGTGGGGCGGGGCGCCGTCGGTCGGTCCCGCGTGGGGGGTGGTGCGGGACCGACCTTGTGTCCCTCCTAACGAGCGGGCCGCGGATCGGTTCACCCCGGTCTGGACCGGCGCTCCCCGCCGGCGCTGTGCGCGGAGGGGACGAGGGCTCCGAAGACCGATCCGCCACCCGGGGCGATGCGCCTTGGGTACCGTTGCGTGGTCTCGCGCGGATGCACGGTCGCTGCGCGCCTTGAAATCGGGGGAATCCATGAACGCTCGCGCCATCACCAAGGCGGCCTCGGCACTGGCCGGCATCTCGCTGTCCGTGCTCGGCCTCGCCGCACCCGCCCACGCTGGGCAGTGGGTCGGCACCGACCCGGGCCACGACGTGGCGGCGTACAGCTGCCAGCCGGGCTGCCACTGGAAGAACGCTCCCGGCAACGCGAGCGCGGACATGGTGCGCGAGCAGGTGACCTACCGCCACGAGAAGATCAAGATCACCGTCACGATGCGCAACATCGACCCCTCGGCGGCGTTCGCGCTCTCGAGCATCCTGAAGAAGACCGAGCAGGTCGGCCGCTACTACGGCGTGATCGCGGCGTTCTCGCCGGGCAAGACCCCGCAGGTGATCATCCGCAACCCGCACGGCACGCCGATCGACTGCGGCGCCGCGACCCCGGAGATCGCCGGCGACAAGATCAAGGTGGTCGTCCCGGCCCGCTGCCTGCACTCGCCCGACTGGGTCCGCTGGAGCGGCTACATGCGAGTCATCTTCCACGGCGACCTCGATGACGACGCCAAGTTCGAGGGCTACTTCGACAAGTTCCGCAACCGCAGTGACGCGCCGCTGAACAAGCACACCTTCGAGTTCTCGCGCCGGGTCTACCGCGCGGCCTGACCTCCGGAGGTCCGCCTGGCCAGCAGCACGCGGGGCAGGACGAGCATCAGCCCGGCCAGCACCACCAGGAGTGCACCGCCCACGACGAGCGCCGCGGTCCGATCCACGACCACGTCGAAGACGAAGGTCACGATGCCGGCGGCCAGCAGGCTGAGCAGCGTCAGCGCGATCTGCACCAGGGTGTGTGCGGCCTCGACCAGCAGCCCCTTCACCCGCAGGCCGGCCAGCTGCCGGTGGATCGCCACCGGGCTCAGTACGACGGCGATGACCAGTGCGGCCAGCACGACCAGCACGAGGTAGAACCGCTCCTGAGCGGTCGAGAGCTCGCTGAACCGCTGCTGGAACGGGAGCGTCAGGAGGAAGCCGGCGGTGAGCTGGGCGCTGGTCTGGATGACGCGCAGCTCCTGCAGCAGGTCGTCGTACTTGCGGTCCTCCCGCTCGGCCTCGCTCTCGTCGCGCTCCGCGTCGGGTCCCTCGGGATCCTGGTTCATCGCTCCTCCTGGCGGAGGGGTACCCGAACGGGCGAACGCCCCGTCGCGCTGCGCAAGGGACGGGGCGTTCGGCGTCTCACGAGGTTTCCCTCATAGGTCGGCGACACCGAGAACGTACCAGTGTCGCGCACCGACGGTGCCCGGGTGACCTTGTCGCAGAACCCACCCTGAGGGGTGAAATCTCCGGAGCCTGAAGAATCAGGCGGGGTAGTTGGCGTCCTTGAGCCGGGCCGCGAGGTGCGCGGCGTTCGCCGCGGCGGTCTTGGTGGTCTCGGCCGTCTTCTCCGGCGTCGGGTCCTGGTCGCTGTAGTCCTCGGTCTGCATGGCCTCGCCGACCCAGTACGTCGCTCCGCCCGCCGGGATCGTGAACCCGGTGTCGTTGAGTGCCTGGAACACCTCAGCACAGACGTGGTGGGCGCCGTCCTCGTTGCCCACGACCGCGACCAGGGCCACCTTCCCGTAGGTGAGCATCCGGCCGTCGTCGTCGGTCTCGCTCAGCTCGGCGTCGAGCCGCTCCAGCGTCATCTTGCACACCGAGGAGGGCTGTCCCATCCAGATCGGGGTGGCGATGACCAGGACATCGGCCGCCAGCATCTTCTGCCGGATGTCCGGCCAGCCGTCGCCGTCGCCCTCGTCGGTGCTGACGCCGAACCGGACGTCGTGGTCGACGACGCGGACCACCTCGCCAGACACGTCGTGCTCGGCCAGCGCGTCGAGCACGTCCTGAGCGATCTTCATCGAGCTGGAACCCTCCGGCGAGGGTTTGAGGGTGCAGGCCAGGGCGAGTGCGGTGAGTGCCATGGCCTCAGGTGACCGAACGGCGATGGAACAGTCGGGTGGGCGACAACCTTCACCTGTTCGGGTGGTCGTGGCCGATGACCTGCGCGGATACCTGCTTTGTGTGACGGCACTGCCCAAGCCTCGAGGTCGACTCAGCGAACGCGTCCTCGCGCGGCTGGGCGACCAGCCGACGGCCGGGGCCGGGCTGCCCCGGCCCGAGTCGGACGACGACGCCGCCATCACGCTGTGGACGCTGCACGAGCTGTCGTACGGCGGCTTCGAGGACGTCGACGACGGTGCCGAGCGCGACGTGGACCTGTTCCGGGTGCGGTGCCTGCTGGAGGACGACCTCGAGCGTCGGCTCCGCGACCGCTGGCCCGGCGTTCCCGACGTCGACCTGGCCACCGGGTTCTTCGACTGGGTCGGCGGCCACGACGGGCCGTCGCTGGCTCGGTTCGTGCAGAAGGAGGCGACCGAGGAGCAGGTGCTGGACCTGCTGCGGATGCGCTCGGTCTACCACCTCAAGGAGGCCGACCCCACGTCGTGGGTCATCCCCAGGCTGACGGCCGGACCGAAGGCGGCGCTGGTCGAGCTGCAGTACGACGAGTACGGCGTCGGCGACCCCGAGCGGCTGCACCACGCGCTCTGGGCCCGGGGCATGGAGGCCAGCGGGCTGCGACCCGAGACCGGCGGCTACGTCGACGAGGTGCCGCTCGAGGTGCTCGAGCAGAACAACGCCGTCTCGGCGTTCGGGCTCCAGCGCCGGCTCCGGGGGGCGGCCGTCGGCCACCTCGCGGCCTTCGAGGCCACCAGCTCGCTGCCATCGCGGCGGATGGCGCAGGGGCTGGATCGGCTGGGCTTCCCCGCCGAGATGGTCGGCTACTACACCGAGCACGTCGAGGCGGACGCGGTGCACGAGCAGATCGCCCTCCGGGACGTCTGCCTGCGCCTGGTCGCGGAGGAGCCGGGCCTGGAGCCGGACGTGTGGTTCGGTGCGTGGGCCTGTCTCGACCTCGAGGACCGGACTGCGCGGCGGCTGCTGGACTCGTGGGGCGCCGCGTGAGCCGCCCGGACGTGTTCCTGTGCCCGGGCGGGCCGATGCTGCTGCGCGGTGAGCACGTGGTCGTGGACGAGCAGGGCAACGAGCACCGCACGACCCGGCCGGTGACCGCGGTCTGCCGCTGCCACAGGTCGGCGTCCAGGCCGTGGTGCGACGGCACGCACAAGCTCTTGCCCGAGAAGCTCCGGCCCTAGCCTTTCGGTCAGACAGTCCGGTCGATGCGGAGCAGCGCCCCGCGAGTGAACCGGCGGACGTCCGCCACGGTCAGGTCCTCGTGGGCCGCCACCAGCCGGCGTACGGCCGTGACCTGGGTGGGCCCCACCTGCAGCACCGAAGAGCCCGCCGGGGGCAGGTGGGCGGCGATCAGCGTGAGGCAGTGTCGCACCACGTCCAGGCCGTCGTGTCCACCGTCGATCGCGGTGACCGGGTCGTCGGGGTAGAGGCCGACCTGCGCCTGTTCGACCCATGGAGGGTCGGCGATGATGACCGGGAACCGCTCCGCGGGGTGCAGGACCGCCTCCATCGAGCCCTCGCGCACGTCCACCGACAGGCCGTTGGTGCGGGCGTTCTCGCGGAGCAGGTCGCAGGCGGCGGGGTTCGCGTCGACGCAGACCAGCGGCCTCGGCGCCAGCCGCACGGCGAGCAGGCCGATGTGCCCCACGCCGGCGCAGAGCTCCAGCACCGGACCGGGCGGGGCGGTCCGGCTCAGCTCGGCGGCCCACTGCGACTGGGCCGCGGTCCAGTCCCGGGGGGCCAGCACACGGTCGTCGTAGCGGATCGCCAACCCGTCGAAGTCGTGCACGGGGCCCGCGGTCGCCAACGTCACGGGGCGGCCTCGCGCAGCCGCTGCAGCAGCGGCTCAGCCGCCTCGTCGAGGAACCGCTCCTGACCCTGGTCGCCGACCTGCACGACGGCGACATCGGTGAAGCCGGCCTCCCAGAAGTCGCTGACCGCCTCGACCACCTTGTCCAGGTCCGGCCCGCAAGGGATCGACTCGGCCACGTCGTCGAGGGTGACGAACTGGCTGGCCCCGGCGAACCCGGAGGTGGTCGGCAGGTCCGAGTTGACCTTCCAGCCGCCACCGAACCACCGGAACTGCTCGTGCGCCCGCTCGACCGCGGCCTTCTCGTCCGGGTCCCAGCAGATCGGGAGCTGGCCGATCGCCCGGGCCCCGTCGCCGATCTTCGAGACCCCGTCGACGCCGTTCCACGAGCTGACCAGGTCCTCGCGCGGTTCCACGGCGATGAGGTCGTCGGCCAGCTTCGCGAACCGCTCGACGCTCTGGTCACCGGACACCGCGATGCCGATCCGTACCTGCTCCTCGGGAAGGTCCCACAGCCGGGCCGCGTCGACCGCGAAGTGCTCGCCGCGGTAGGTGACCAGGTCGCCTCCGAACAGGGCCCGGATGATCTCGACGGCCTCCTCGAGCATCTCCTGGCGGGTCTCGACCGCCGGCCAGCCCTGGCCGACCGTGTGCTCGTTGAGGTTCTCCCCGCTGCCCAGGCCGAGGGTGAACCGGCCCTCCGACAGCAGTGCGAGCGTCGCGGCCTTCTGGGCCACGACCGCCGGGTGGTAGCGAATGGTCGGGCAGGTCACGTAGGTCATCAGGCCGACCCGGTCGGTGGCCTGGGCGACCGCGCCCAGCACGCTCCAGGCGTACGGCGCGTGGCCCTGCTCGGTCAGCCACGGCGAGTAGTGGTCGCTGCAGACCTCGAAGTCGAAGCCCTTCTGCTCGGCCGCGGCGGCGTACCGCACCAGCGCGCGCGGACCGGACTGCTCGGTCATCAGCGTGTAGCCGAACCGGGTCATCGGCCGAGCACCGCCGCGGCGTCGATGGCGCCGTGCTCGTCCTCGATCGTCGAGGCGAGCGTGGTGACGTCGCCGTCGCCGAGCTCGACTCCGGCCTCGTCGAGACCCTTGCGGAGCTCGTCCTCGATCGTGCCCTCGGTGGCACCGTCCTGCCACGAGGTGACGCGGTCCACGACGTTCTGGATGGCTTCGAGCTGCTCGCTGCTGTGCGCCGTCATGGCCTCGCGGTACCCGCTGCCGAGCTGGTCGCACGCGGTGAGAGGCGTCTCACTCGCACGACGGGCCGGCCACGTGGAGCGTGCTCCACGCGGGCGCGGGATACCGCAGCGTCGTGGTGACGATGCCGGACTCGACGCTCGAGGGGCTGGAGACCCGGCGCCAGGACATCCAGGGTGCCTGGTGGCGCCGGCTGTTCCTCGTGCTGCTGGCGATCGTGGTGGCGGCCGGGCTGGCCGGCCTGCTCGGCGTGCGCGACGCGACCGCGAGCGCCGACGAGGACGGCTGGTCGCTCCAGGTGCGGTACGCCGCCATGGCCCGCGCCGGGCTGGACGTGCCGTTCGTGGTGACGGTCCGGCACACGGGCGGGTTCGACAAGGAGGTCACGGTCACGCTGACCGGGGACTACCTGGACATCTACGAGACGCAGGGGTTCCACCCCGAGCCCTCCGGTGAGACGCGCGACGGCCACACGCTGTACCTCACCTTCGACGCGCCGCCGTCGGGCGACACGCTGGTCGTCAGCTATGACGCCTACATCCAGCCCGCGTCCCAGATCGGCAGGGACGCCACGGTCGCGGTCTGGGTGGACCAGCACCAGGTCGCGCCGGTCCGGATCAAGACGAGGTTGGTGCCCTGATGGAGATCGTCCTCCGTGCCCTGGTGGTGTTCCTGTTCCTCTGGGTGGTGACCCGCGCCGTCGGCCGGGCGACCCTGGGCGAGCTGAGCACCTTCGAGCTGCTGCTCTACGTGACCATGGGAGACCTGGTCCAGCAGGGCGTGACCCAGCAGGACTACTCGGTCACGGGCGCGGCGCTGGCGGTCGGCACCTTCGCGCTCCTCACCCTGGCCATCTCGTGGACCCAGTGGCGCTTCCCGCGGACCCGCGACCTCATCACCGGCCGGGCGGTGCTCGTGGTCCGGGACGGCGAGCTGGAGGAGGCGAACATGCGGCGGCAGAGGCTGTCGGTCGCCGACCTGCTGGTCTCTGCCCGCGAGCAGGGCATCCGCCGCACCTCCGAGATCGAGTACGCCGTGCTGGAGGCCAATGGCCGGATCTCGTTCTTCACCTCCGAGGACAGCGCCTCCTCCGGCGCTCCCGACAAGCCGCCCCAGGGCTGACCTGCGACCAGATGGAGAGCCGATGACCCGCTACGACACTGTCGTCCTCGACGTGGACGGCACCCTGCTCGACTCCAACTACCACCACGTTCTCGCCTGGGCGAACGCCTTCGAGAGTGTCGGTGTGAACGTGCCGCTGTGGCGTATCCACCGGCACATCGGGATGGGTGGTGACCGTCTGGTGCCCGCCGTGGCGGGCGACGAGGCCGAGGAGCGCTGCGGAGCCGAGGTCCGCGACCGCTGGAAGCAGGAGTACGACCAGCTCATCGACCAGACCCGTCTCTTCGAGCGGGCCAGGGAGCTGCTGGCCGCGCTCCGCGGCGCCGGGGTCCACGTGGCCCTGGCCAGCTCGTCCATCCCCGAGCACGCCGACCACGCCTTCGAGCTGCTCGACGCCGAGTCTCTCACCGACACGGCGACCACCGCCGAGGACGCGGAGGAGTCCAAGCCGCACCCGGAGCTGGTCGACGAGGCGCTGTCCCGGGTCGGCGGCCGCAACGCCTGCATGGTCGGCGACTCCGTGTGGGACATGGAGGCGGCGAAACGGGCCCGCGTCCCGGCGTACGGCGTGCTGGCTGGCGGCTACGGGCGCGCTGAGCTGGAGCAGGCCGGAGCATTGGCGGTCTACGACGACGTGGCCGACCTGCTCGACCACCTCGACGGCTGGCTGTGAGTCTGCTGGACAGTCAGACCAGCTCGGCCCGCATGGTCCGGAAGATCCGCTCGAGCAGTCGCGACACCTGCATCTGGGTCACGCCCAGCGTGTCACCGATCTCGCTCTGGCTCTGGTCCTCGATGAACCGCAGGTAGAGGATCTGCCGGTCGCGCTCGGACAGCTTCTGCACCAGTGGCGCCAATGCCTCGCGGGCCTCGACGAGCTCCCTCTCCCGCTCGTCGCCGGTCCCGATCAGCTCGCCCATCGGGGTGGCGGACTCGCCCACCGGAAGGTCGAGCGAAGGCGGCTGGAAGCAGCCGAACCCCTGGACCGCCTCGCTGAGCTCCGAGGGGCTGCACCCCAGGTCGTCGGAGACCTCGGCCTCGGACGGGGGCCGGCCCAGCTCCTGCGACAGGTGGTCGATGCTGCGGCTGATCCGCCACTGCAGCTCCTGGATCCGTCGCGGAGGCCGCACCATCCAGCTCTGGTCGCGGAACCACCGCTGCACCTCGCCGCGGATGGTCGGGACCGCATAGGTCAGCAGGTCCGGTCGCACCGTCGGGTCGAACTTGTGCACCGCCTTGACCAGCCCCTCGAACGCCGCCTGCTCGAGGTCCTCGGCGGCCACGCCGCGGCCGCGGTAGCGGGCCGCCACCGCCTCCGCCACCCCACGGTTGAGGAGCACCACCTCGTCCAGCAGCTCGAGACGGCGTTGCTCGTCGTGGGTCTCGTGCGCTTCCAGCAGCAGCTCCCGGGTGCGGTCGCTGCGCTCAGCGCGACTGCCGGGACGAGCGTCGCTGTCGTGCGCCCTGGTGGACAGCTCTACCGACCGCAGCCTGGTCATCGCTGCTTCCTCCCGAGGGGATGGCGGTGCGCCCAGCCGGCTGCTGCAGTCAGGAGAACCTGTTTCCTCCGATACATTGCCCCACCCGCGGGGGTGGGAAACCCCACCCCTTGGGGTGGCTGATCCGCAGGCGTGACTCGGGCTCGTAAGGGCACCGGTTCGCGTGGCCCACAACAGCGAGTGCAGACCGCTACGGATCGCGGTCCTCAACGACTTCCCGGTGGTGGTGGCCGGGGTGACAGCCATGCTCGCGCCGTACGGCGAGCGGGTGGCGGTGGTCGACCAGGGGACCGACAAGGAAGCGGACGGCGACGTCGACCTGGTCCTCTATGACACCTTCGGCGCCGCTGACCACGCCGTGAACGGGGTCAGGGGGCTGGCTCGCCAGACCGGCGCTCCGGTGGTGGTGTTCAGCTGGACCACCGATCGTGAGCTGGTCCGCCAGGCCCTCGACGCCGGCGCTGCGGGCTTCCTGCCCAAGACCCTGCTGCCCGAGCAGCTCGTCGCGCGCCTGGAGCAGATCCACGGCGGGCTCGAGGTGGGGCCGGCTCAGGCGGGTCCGCGCGGCTCTCGGCCGGCCGGCTGGCCAGGAGCGGAGCACGGGCTGACGCCCCGCGAGGCGGAGGTCGTGGCGCTGATCGCGCGGGGCCTCTCCAACCGGGACATCGCGGACCGGTGCTACCTGAGCATCAACTCGGTCAAGACCTACATCCGGACGGCCTACCGGAAGATGGGGGTCAAGACCCGGCCGCAGGCGGTCCTGTGGCTGCTGCGGAACGGGTTCGACCCCGAGGCCTGACAACTACAAGCTGAACTCCCGGCCGACCACGATGGTCCGGGCCCGGGGCAGCGACAGCTGCTCGGCCGGGTCGGTGGCCAGCCGGTCGAGCACGAGGAACAGCCGCTGCCGCCACAGCGCCATGGCGCCGTCGCGGGCCAGCCGCGGGATCGGCTGGGAGATGAAGTAGACGGCCCGGTCGGGGTCGACCCCGTCCAGGGCCTCGGGCTCCCGCTCGCAGGCCGCGCCCAGCACATGGCCGATGTCGAGCCGCTCGCGGTAGCCCAGGGCGACGTCGACCCCGACGATGCCGGCGTACTGGTCGCCGAAGCTGTGGACGTCGACCGCCGCCTCGTGGGCCTTGGCGGACGGCTTGTCCTCCACGTGCCAGCTGAGGAGCACCACCCGCTCCGGCAGCGTGTGCCCCAGGTCCACGAGCGCCCGGAGCGCGATCGGGGCGATGTCCTTGTCCCGGGTGAGGAAGACCGCGGCACCCTCGATCCGGCGGATGTCGTCACCGTGGAGCGCGTCCAGGACGTCGGTCGGTCCTTGCTCGACGCGCCGCCGCTCGGTGACGAGCCGGCGCTGCCCGCTCCACCAGGTCGACATGACCAGGAACAGCAGCAGGCCGATGCCGGTGGGCACCCAACCGCCGGAGGGGAGCTTCGGGAGGCTGGCCGCGAAGAAGGCGAGCACCACCAGCCCGCACAGGAAGCCCACGACCTGGGGCAGCCGTCCGGCCCGTCGCACTCGCATCAGGACCAGGAACACGGTGACGTCGATGAGGAAGGTGCTGGACACAGCCACGCCGTACGCCGAGGAGAGCCGGCTCGAGCTGCCGAACCCGACGACGACCAGCAGGACGGCCGCGCCGAGGCACCAGTTGACGACCGGTACGTAGATCTGGCCAGCGTGGTCGGGCGACGGGTGCCGGGTCTTCAGGTACGAGAGGAGGCCGAGCCCGCCGGCCTGGTGGATGACGGTGAAGGCACCCGCGATCACCGCCTCCGAGGCGATGATCGTGGCCAGCGTGGCCACCACCAGGACCGGGATGGTGGCCCAGTCCGGGACGACGGCGTAGAAGGGCTCGGCGGCGGCCGACGGGTCGCGCAGGACCTCTGCCGCCTCGCCGAGGTAGGCCAGCAGCAACGCCGGGAACACGATCGTCAGCCAGGACCAGTGGATCGGCGGACGGCCGAAGTGGCCCAGGTCGGTGTAGAGCGCCTCGGCGCCGGTGACCGCCAGCACCACGGAGCCGAGGCTGAGGAACGCGGTGAGCGGGTCGTGGACGAAGTACAGCACCGCCCACTGCGGCGACAGCGCCACCAGCACCTGCGGGTCCTTGCCGAGTGAGACCGCGCCGGTCAGGGCCAGGACGCCGAACCACAGCAGCATGACCGGGCCGTACACCTTGCCTATCCGGCCGCTGCCGACCCGCTGCAGCACGAAGACCCCGGCCAGGATGGCCACGGCGACCGGCAGCACCAGCCTGTGCAGCGACGGGCTGGCCACCTCCAGCCCCTCCGCCGCCGAGAGCACCGAGATGGCCGGGGTGATCACGCTGTCGCCGAGGAACATCGACGCGCCGATCATCCCGAGCACCGACACCGCGGTGACCGTCCGGGTCCGCTTCGTCGTACGCCGGACCAGCGCGACCAGGGCCAGCAGCCCGCCCTCGCCCTCGTTGTCGGTGCGCATGAGCAGGTTCAGGTAGAGGACGGTGACGATCACGACCAGCGACCAGATGACCATGGAGGTCAGCCCGTAGACCGTGTCGCGGGAGAGGTCGTTCCCCTCCTTCAGGATGCTGCGCAGGGCGTAGAGCGGGCTGGTGCCGATGTCGCCGAAGACGACGCCGAGCGCGCCCACCATGAGCGCGGGGGTCGCTCGGGCCTGCTTCACCCCTGCCGGGTACCCCGGAGCCGGCGGGTGTCGTCGGCCAGCCGGACCGTGCGGCCGGTCCGGTCGAGGTGCGCGAGCAGCGGCAGAGCCACCCGGCGGCTGGTGCCCAGTGTCTGGCGGGCCGCGCTGGTGGTGAACGGCGCCTCGAGGCCCCCGAGCAGGTGCACCGCCTCGTCGTCGGCGCCGGGCAGGAGCACGATGCCGGGCGCGACCCGGAGCACCCGGCCCTCACGGTGCAGCCGCGCGGCGGTGGCGTCGTCGAGCCCGATCGCGGCCAGCTCGGCTGCATCAGGTGCCGCGAACGGCCGGTTGGCGAGGTGGGCGGCGAGCCGTTCCAGTGCGGCGTCGTCGGCGGGATCGGGCGTCGCTTCGGGCGCCTGCTCGGGCAGCGGTTCTGGCTCGGGGAGCGGCGCGTGGCCGGACAGGACCAGCGCCCGCCGGGCGGCGTCCCCGCGGCGGGTCAGGGGCGGGGGAGCGGGGTCGAGCACGCGGACGCCCCACACCGCCCGGCTGCCGGGGTCGCGCAGCACGGCCCGGTCGCCGGCCCGCAACGGGAGCGGCTCGCCGAGCCGGAGCCGGACGAGGTCATCGGCGAGCGGGCGCACCCGGGCTTCCTGCGAGGCCGACCCGACGTGCAGGACGGGTCGCTCAGGTGGTGCGCCCTCGCCGCGGAGCTCGACGTCGACGGTGTCCGTGAGCGGGTGGCTGCCGGGCGCCACCAGCGCCCGTCCGCGACGAATGCCCTCCGGGGCGCGGCCGCCCAGGTCGACGGCCACCCGGGCCACCCCCGAGACCCGGTCCCGGGCCACCTCCAGTGACTCCAGTCCGCGCACCCGGACGGACTCCCCGTCGAGCTCCAGCCGGTCGCCGACCGCGATCGTCCCCTGGGCCAGGGTGCCGGTGACCACGGTCCCCGCTCCGCGGATGTGGAACCGCCGGTCGATCCACAGCCGCACCGGGGCCTCGCCGTCCGGCTGCGGCACGCCGAGCAGCACCTCGGCCAGGACCGAGCGCAGGGCGTCGAGTCCCTCGCCGGTGCGTCCGCTCACCACGACGTACGGCGCCCCGGCCAGGGAGCTCCGGGCCATCCGGGCCCGCGCCTGCTTCAGCGCCTCGGTGGCATCCGCCAGATCGGCGCGGGTGACCACGAGCAGCCCGTGCTCCACCCCGAGCGCGTCCAGCGCCGCGAGGTGCTCCTCGGCCTGGGGCATCCACGGGTCGTCCGCGGCCACCACGAACAGGGCCACGGGCACCGGACCCATCCCGGCCAGCGCGGTGCTGACGAACCGCTGGTGGCCCGGCACGTCGACGAAGGCGACCTCACCGACACCCGGGAGCTCGGTCCACGCATAGCCGAGCTCGATCGACAGGCCGCGGCGCCGCTCCTCCGCCAACCTGTCGGGGTCGCGCCCGGTGAGCCTGCGGATCAGCGTGGACTTGCCGTGGTCCACGTGGCCCGCGGTGACGACTACGTGCATGGTGGGCGCATCAGGTGCCGACGACGGCGCGCACCGCGGCAATGATCCGGGCGTCGTCCGCGGGCGGTACGGCGAGCAGGTCGAGCAGCAGCCGCCCACCCTGCACGTGGCCGACGACCGGGTCGATCCCGGCCCGGAGTGGCCCGGCCAGCTCCTCGGGCAGGGCCACCGCAGCGCTCGGCAGCTCGAGCCCCGGCGCACCCCCACCGCCGACCCGGCCCACCGACTCGACGGCGGCGCCGGCCGCCGCCTCGGCGATGGCCCTGGCCCTGGCCATCAGCTCCCCGCGGTCCGCGGTCAGCCCCTGCGCCACCGGGGTGGCCCTCCCGGTGAGCGTCGCCTCCAACGCGGCCAGCGTGAGCTTGTCGACCCGGAGCGCGCGGGCCATCGGGTGCCGGCGCAGCCGCTGCACCAGCTCGGCCCGGCCGAGCACGACGCCGGCCTGCGGCCCGCCCAGCAGCTTGTCGCCCGATGCGGTGACCAGCGCCGCGCCGTCGCGCAGTGTCGTGGTCGCGTCCGGCTCGTCGGGGAGCCGCGGGTGTGGCCGGAGCAGCCCCGACCCGATGTCGGCGACGACCGGGACGGAGAGCCGGGCCAGCTCGCGGACCGGCACCGCCGCCGTGAACCCCTCGACCCGGAAGTTGGACGGGTGCACCTTGAGCACCAGCGCGACCTGGTCGTCCACCGCCCTCGTGTAGTCCTCGACGTGCACCCGGTTGGTGGTGCCGACCTCGCGCAGCTCGGCCCCGAATGACTCCAGCAGCTCCGGGATCCGGAACCCGTCGCCGATCTCCACGAGCTCGCCACGGGCGATGACCACCTTCCGGCCCCGGGCCAGCGCGCCGGCCACCAGCCCGAGGGCAGCCGCGCCGTTGTTCACCACGTGGGCGGCCTCGGCGTCCGGTACGGCGGCGAGCAGCGCGGCGATCGCCGCCGCCCCCCGTGACCCGCGCCGCCCGGTCGCCAGGTCGAGCTCGACGTCGGTGGCCCCGGCGGCGGTGACGATCGCGTCCACCGCGGCCGGGGACAGGGGAGCGCGGCCCAGGTTGGTGTGCACCAACACGCCGGTGGCGTTGACCACCGCGCGCAGTGAGGTCCCGCCCGATGGCAGCTCGCGCAGCACCGCGTCCACCACCTCGCCGGGCGCCAGCTCCTGCCGGCGTACGTGCTCCAGCTGGGCGGCCACCGCCGACCGCACCTGCTCGCGCCCGAGCCGCGCCTCGGCGTCCGCGAGCCGCGGGTCGGCCAGCACCGTGTCGGTGCGGGGTACGTCGCGGCGCGGGTCGCTCACGCCCACAACGTAACGTCAGGGCGCGAGACGACTGGCGGAGGCGGACGGGAATCGAACCCGCCTGACCGAGGTACTCGGCCACAACGGTTTTGAGGACCGCGCCCGTCACCAGACGAGGTACGCCTCCGCGCGCACTCTAGGGTGCGTTGGTGAACCCCAGGTGGATGCCAGCGTCGTCCAGGTGGTGCGGGGGCAAGGCGCCGGAGCGTGGGCAGGCTGGGTGTCTTCGAGCGACGGCAACGCCGCCGACGCGCCGCCTGGGCGGCGGTGGCGCCGCCTGGGGGTTTACCAACGTGCCCTAGCGTCCTAGCCGGGTCGCTGGTCCGGCTCGTCCAGCACCAGCCGCTGGCCGCCGTCGGCCAGCTCGCGCACCACGTCCAGGTGGCCGGCGTGCGTGGCCGTTTCCACCAGGACATGCAGGAGCACCTCGCGCAGCGTCGAGTACGGCGGGTCGCCGGCATCCTCGAACCACCACACCGGTTCGGCGTCCAGGGGCAGCCGCTGGACGGCGGCGTCGGCCAGCGCGGCCTCCTCGCGGTACAGCGCCAGCACCTCCTCGGCGCCGGTGCCTTCGGAGACGGTCCAGCCCTCGTAGCCCACCGGCAGGTCGACCGGCTCGCCGGCCATGACCCGCCGGAACCACACCCGCTCCACGTCCAGGGCCAGGTGCTGCACCGCGCCGAGCGGTGTCCAGCCCGACGGCACCCGCGAGCGCCGCTGCTCGTCCTCGGGCAGCGCCGCGACCTGGTCGAGTACGTGTCGTCGCTTGGCGCCGAGCCAGTCGAGGAGCTCCTGCTTCGTGCGGTCGTCGGGCGCGCGGTCCATGGTCTGAAGGATCACACCCCTCTGGCTGTCGTGAGGAACCACCGTGACGGGATACCGTCGGGACGTGGTCGACTTCCTCGGCTGGCCGGTGCTGCGCCAGGTCACCGGACGCGATCGGCTCGGCCGTGGTCACGCGGTGCAGTCCGAGCGCAGCCGGACGCTCGAGCCGCGGACGGTCACCGCCGACCGGGTGGTCGACTCGGTCTGTCCCTACTGCGCAGTGGGCTGCGCGCAGAAGGTGTTCGTCAAGGACGAGAAGGTCGTCCAGATCGAGGGCAACCCGGCCAGCCCGATCTCGCGCGGCCGGCTCTGTCCCAAGGGGAGCGCCAGCAAGCAGCTGGTCACCTCGGCGACCCGGGTGACCCAGGTCCGCTACCGCCGGCCGTACGCCACCGAGTGGGAGGACCTCGACCTCGACACGGCGATGGACATGATCGCCGACCGCGTCATCAAGACCCGCAAGGAGTTCTGGGAGTGGGAGGCGGACGGGAACCGCACTCGCCGCACCATGGGCATCGCCAGCCTCGGAGGAGCGACCCTCGACAACGAGGAGAACTACCTCATGAAGAAGCTCTACACGGCGATGGGCGCGATCCAGATCGAGAACCAGGCGCGGATATGACACTCCTCCACGGTTCCCGGTCTGGGGACCTCGTTCGGCCGTGGTGGCGCAACGACCAACCTGATGGACCTGCAGAACGCTGACTGCGTCCTGATCGAGGGCTCGAACATGGCCGAGGCCCACCCGGTGGGCTTCCAGTGGGTGGTGGAGGCGAAGCGGCGCGGCGCAACGGTCATCCACGTCGACCCGCGCTTCACCCGGACCTCCGCGCTGGCCGACGTCCACGTGCCCATCCGGGCCGGCTCCGACATCGCCTGGCTGGGCGGGCTGATCAACCACGTGCTGCAGAACGACCTCGACTTCCGCGAGTACGTCGTGGCCTACACCAACGCCGCGAACATCATCGACGAGGACTTCAAGGACACCGAGGACCTCGACGGGCTGTTCTCGGGCTTCGACCCCGAGACCGGGCACTACGACCCGATCAGCTGGCACTACCAGCCGCCAGAGGAGATGTCCCAGGACGACCGCGAGGTCGAACGCGAGGTGAAGGAGGAGGAGCACTCGCACGAGGGGTCGGGTGACAGCCAGAAGGAGTCCCACCAGATGGCTCGCTCGGAGAGCCACGGCTCCGGTGGGGCGCCGGTGCTGTGGAAGGGCCGCCGCGACGAGACCCTTCAGGACCCGCACTGCGTCTTCCAGATCCTCAAGCGGCACTTCGCGCGCTACACGCCCGAGATGGTCCGCGACGTGTGCGGCATCGAGCCGGAGAAGGTCGCCGAGGTGGCCGAGGTGATGGCCCGTAACAGCGGGCGGGAGCGCACCACCGCGCTCTGCTACGCCGTGGGCTGGACCCAGCACAGCACCGGCGCGCAGATGATCCGCGCCGCGGCGATCCTGCAGACCCTGCTCGGCAACATCGGCCGGCCGGGCGGCGGGATCATGGCGCTGCGCGGCCACGCCAGCATCCAGGGCTCGACCGACATCCCGACGCTGTTCAACATCCTGCCGGGCTACCTGCCCATGCCGCAGGCCACCTCGCACCAGGACCTCGACGCGTGGGTCGAGGCCGACGAGGGGAAGGCCGGGTTCTGGGGCAACGTGCGCAGCTACGCCGTGAGCCTGATGAAGTCCTACTGGGGCGACGCCGCCACCGCCGACAACGACTTCTGCTTCGACTACCTGCCCCGGATCACCGGCGACCACTCGACGTACAACACGGTCAAGGCGATGATCGAGGGCCGCTGCAAGGGCTACTTCCTGGTCGGCGAGAACCCGGCCGTCGGCTCGTCCAACGGCAAGATGCAGCGGCTCGGCATGGCCGCCCTCGACTGGATGGTCGTGCGCGACCTGCAGATGATCGAGTCGGCGACGTTCTGGAAGGACGGGCCGGAGATCGAGACCGGCGAGCTGGTCACCGAGGAGGTCGGGACCGAGATCTTCTTCCTGCCCGCCGCCTCGCACGTGGAGAAGGCCGGCACCTTCACCCAGACCCAGCGCATGCTGCAGTGGCGGGACAAGGCGGTCGAGCCGCCCGGCGACGCGCGGAGCGAGCTGTGGTTCTACGTCGAGCTCGGCAACCGGATCCGCCAGAAGCTGGCGGGCTCGAGCGACGAGATGGACCGGCCGCTGCTCGACCTGGCGTGGGACTACCCGTACGCCGAGGACGGCGAGCCCAGCGGTGAGCAGGTGCTCCGCGAGATCAACGGCACCGACGCCGACGGCAAGGCCCTGTCGTCGTACACCGAGCTCAAGGCGGACGGCTCCACCGCGTGCGGGTGCTGGATCTACAGCGGCGTCTTCGCCGACGAGACCAACCAGGCGCGGAGGCGCCGCCCGCACTGGGAACAGGACCAGGTCGCCGCCGAGTGGGGCTGGGTCTGGCCGGCCAACCGCCGGATCCTCTACAACCGCGCGTCCGCGGCGCCGGACGGTACGCCGTGGAGCGAGCGCAAGAAGTACGTCTGGTGGGACGCCGGGGCCAACGACGGGAAGGGCAAGTGGACCGGTGCGGACGTGCCGGACTTCGTGCCGGACCGTCCGCCCGACTACGTGCCCGAGCCGGGCGCCAAGGGGCCGGACGCGATCGGCGGCCAGGACCCGTTCATCATGCAGACCGACGGGAAGGCCTGGCTGTTCGCGCCGGTCGGCGTGGCGGACGGCCCGATGCCGACCCACTACGAGCCGGCCGAGTCGCCGCTGCACAACCCGCTCTACGGGCAGCAGAACAACCCGGCCCGGCGCAAGGTCGACCACATCGAGAACGCCATCAACCCGAGCTGGAGCGAGGTCTTCCCCTACGTCTTCACGACGTACCGGCTCACCGAGCACCACACCGCCGGCGGCATGAGCCGAACACTGCCCTACCTGTCGGAGCTGCAGCCCGAGCCGTTCTGCGAGGTCTCGCCGCGGCTGGCCGCCGAGCGCGGCCTCGAGCACGGCGGCTGGGCCACGATCGTCACCAACCGGGCCGCGATCGAGGCGCGGGTCATCGTGACCCGGAGGCTGCGCTCGCTGCGGCTGGGTGACCGGATGGTCGAGCAGGTCGGCCTGCCCTACCACTGGGGCGGGAACGGCATCACCACCGGTGACTCGGCCAACGACCTGGTCAACCTCACGCTCGATCCCAACGTCTACATCCAGGACAAGGTCGGGACCTGCGACATCCGGCCCGGCCGCCGGCCGCGCGGTCGCGCACTTCTCGCGTTCGTCGAGGAGTACCGTCGCCGCTCCGGCGTCGACATGGCGCATCCCGAGGACGGAGGTGCCGACGGATGAGCCTCTTCTCCGAAGGACGGCTGTGGGGCCGGCTCGATGACGTCCAGCACGACGCCGGGTACGACGAGCACCCGCCGCGGATGGGCTTCTTCACCGACACCTCGGTCTGCATCGGCTGCAAGGCCTGCGAGGTGGCGTGCAAGGAGTGGAACGAGGTCCCCGAGGACGGCTACCTGCTCACCGGGATGTCCTACGACAACACCGGTGCCCTGGGGGCGAGCACGTGGCGGCACGTGGCGTTCGTCGAGAAGCCGCTCACCGGGCAGGAGACCGACCTCGGCATGCCCGGGTTCGGGCCGCCGCCGGGCGAGAGCCAGGCCGCGGAGTCCGGCGACGGAGGCATCCAGTGGCTGATGTCCTCCGACGTGTGCAAGCACTGCACGCACGCCGCCTGCCTCGACGTGTGTCCCACCGGTGCGCTGTTCCGCACCGAGTTCGGAACGGTCGTGGTCCAGCCCGACGTGTGCAACGGCTGCGGCTACTGCGTGCCGGCCTGCCCCTACGGCGTGATCGACGTGCGCAAGGAAGACGGCCGCGCCTTCAAGTGCACGCTCTGCTACGACCGGCTCAAGGAGGGGCAGCAGCCCGCGTGCGCGCAGGCCTGTCCGACCGAGTCGATCCAGTTCGGCGAGGTGAGCGAGCTTCGGCTGCGGGCCGCGAACCGGCTGCAGGAGCTGAAGGACCAGGGCGTGGACGCCGCGCAGCTCTACGGCGCCGACCCCGACGACGGCGTCGGTGGCGACGGCGCGTTCTTCCTGCTGCTCGACGAGCCCGAGGTCTACGGGCTGCCGCCGGACCCGGTCGTCACCACCCGCGACCTGGGATCGATCTGGAAGCACGTCGGCGGGGCGGCCGCGGCGGTCGCCGCGCTGGGCGTGGCCTCGTTCCTGGGGAGGCGGCGATGAGCCGGGGTGAGCGCTCGATGGTGCCGGAGCCGGAGTTCTCGTCCTACTACGGGCGGCCGATCCTCAAGGAGCCGACCTGGAAGACGCCCGACGTACCGTTCTACCTCTTCGCCGGGGGACTCGCGGGCGCCTCGGCGGTGCTGGCCGAGGGTGCCGCGCTGACCGGCCGGCCCGGCCTCGAGAAGGTGGCGCGGCTGGCCGCGTCCGGGGGTGCCGCGGCGGGCACGGTTTTCCTGGTGCACGACCTGGGCCGACCCGAGCGGTTCCTCAACATGCTGCGGGTGTTCAAGCCGACCTCACCCCTGTCGGTCGGGTCGTTCGTGCTGGCGCCCTTCAGCTCACTGTCCGCGCTGGCGGCGTTCTCCGTGGTCACCGGCCGGCTGCGCGGGCCGGGGCGGTTGGCCGGGCTGGGCGCCGCCGCGCTCGGCCCGCCGCTGGCGACCTACACCGCCGCGCTGCTCGCCGACACGGCCATCCCGGCCTGGCACGAGGCGCACCGCGAGCTGCCGTACGTCTTCGCCGGGTCAGGGATGACGGCCGCAGGTGGGCTCGCGATGGTGCTCGCACCCCATGAGGAGACGGCACCCGCGCGGCGGATGGTTCTGGCGGGGGCTGCCGTCGAGATCGCTGCGGCCGAGTCGATCGTGCAGCGTCGTGGGCTGTCGGCCGAGCCGTACCAGATCGGGCTCCCGGGCCGGCTCATGCGCGCCGCGCGGGCCATGACCGCCACCGCCGCGGTCGCTACTGCCATAGGGGGCCGTCGCTCCCCACTGGTGTCGAAGGTGGCCGGGGCGGCCTGCGTCGCTGCGTCCGTGCTGACCCGGTTCGCGATCTTCGAGGCCGGCCGTGCCTCGGCGCGGGACCCGAAGTACGTCGTGGTCCCCCAGCGGGAGCGGATGGAGCGGCGCGCCAAGATGGGGGTGTGACCCTCACCAGCGAGCTGCGCCTGACCCAGTACGCCGCCGGCGGCGGCTGCGCCTGCAAGGTCCCGCCCGGTGAGCTGGAGCGGGTGCTCGGCACCCTGGTGCCGGCGGTGGCCAGCGACGGACAGAGTGACCTGCTCGTCGGAGTGGAGAACGGGGACGACGCGGCCGTCGTACGGCTGGACGGCGACCGCGCTGTCGTGCTGACGACCGACTTCTTCACACCGGTCGTCGACGACCCCTACGACTGGGGCCGGATCGCCGCCGCGAACGCCCTCAGCGACGTCTACGCGATGGGTGGCGAGCCGCTGGTCGCGGTCAACCTGCTGGGCTGGCCGCGCGACCGGATTCCGTTCGAGGTGGCCGCCGAGGTGCTGCGCGGTGGAGCCGCGGTCGCGGCCGAGGCCGGCTGCTACCTGGCCGGCGGCCACAGCATCGACGACCCCGAGCCGAAGTACGGCCTGGCGGTCACGGGCCTGGCCGACCCGGACCACCTGCTGCGCAACGACGCCGGTCGGGCCGGCGTACCGCTCACCCTCACCAAGCCGCTCGGGGTCGGCGTGCTGAACAACCGGCACAAGGCCACCGGCGAGGTGTTCCCGGAGGCCGTCGAGTCGATGACGAGGCTCAACCGCGACGCCGCCCGGGCCGCGGTGGCCGCCGGGGTCACCTGCGCCACCGACGTGACCGGCTTCGGCCTGCTCGGCCACCTGCACAAGCTGTGCCGGGCCAGCGGCGTCACCGCCGTGCTCGACTCGAGCGCGGTGCCCTACCTGCCGCGCGTCCGGGAGTCGTACGCCGAGGGGTACGTGCCCGGGGGCAGCCGCCGCAACCTCGACTGGGTGCGCCCGCACCTCGACTCGGCGGCGGACAACGACGAGCTGGTCCTGCTGGCCGACGCGCAGACCTCGGGCGGGCTGCTGGTGGCCGGCGAGCTGCCCGGGTTCCCGGTCGTCGGTGAGCTGGTCCCCGCGGAGCCCGGCGTGACGATCCGCGTCCGCTGAGTCGGGTACCTGCCCGATCGTGACCCCCCGCCGCGTCCCCCGGAGCACCTACCGGCTCCAGCTGACCTCCGACTTCGACCTGTTCGAGGCCGCCCGCCGGCTGCCGTACCTCCACGACCTCGGTGTCGACTGGGTCTACCTCTCGCCGCTGCTGGCGGCCGAGCACGGTAGCGAGCACGGGTACGACGTGGCGGTGCACAGCCGCGAGGACCCCGAGCGCGGCGGGTCGACGGGCCTGGAGGTGCTCGCCTCGGTGGCGCACGGCCTGGACATGGGGGTGCTGGTCGACATCGTCCCCAACCACGTCGGGGTGGCCGCCCCGCGGCCGGCCACGTGGTGGTGGGACGTGCTCGAGCACGGGCGCGGGTCGCGGTTCGCGTCCTACTTCGACATCGACTGGGACGCCGGCGGTGGCCGCCTGCTGCTGCCGGTGGTCGGGGACGACGACGAGTCCTCCATCGAGGTGCTGCCCGACGAGCGAGCGGTGCTCTACCACGACCTGCGGCTCCCGATGGCGCCCGGCTCGAGCACCCTGGCGGAGCAGCACTACGAGCTCATCTCGTGGCGACGCGGCGACAGCGAGCTCAACTACCGGCGCTTCTTCACCGTGACGACCCTGGCCGGCGTACGCGTGGAGGAGCCGGAGGTCTTCGAGGAGTCGCACCGGGAGATCCGGCGCTGGTTCGAGGTGGGGCTGGTGGACGGGCTGCGGGTCGACCACCCCGACGGGCTCCGGGACCCCGCCGACTACCTCGACCGGCTGGCCAAGCTGACCGATGGCTCCTATGTCGTGGTCGAGAAGATCCTGGAGCCCGGGGAGTCTCTGCCGACGACGTGGGCCACCGCGGGCACCACCGGCTACGACGTCCTCGCCCTCGTCGACCGCGTCCTCACCGACCAAGCCGGCGAGGTGGTGCTCAGTGCGCTCGACCCCACCGACTTCCCGGCCCTGGCCCACGACACCAAGCGGGCGGTGGCCGACGTCTCGCTCCAGGCGGAGGTACGCCGGATCGTCCGGGAGCTTCGCGGCCCGGTGCGTGACCTCGGGCAGGAGGTGCTCCGCGACACGGTGGCCGAGGTCCTGGCCTGCTTCCCGGTCTACCGCTCGTACCTGCCCCTGGGCGTCGAGCACCTGGTGCTGGCCTTCGCAAGCGCCCGGGCTCGCCGGCCCGACCTGCTGCCGTCGCTCGACGTCCTGGAGCCGGTCCTGTCCGACCCGGGTCAGCCGGCCGCGCTGCGGTTCCAGCAGACCAGCGGGATGGTGATGGCCAAGGGCGTCGAGGACTGCGCCTTCTACCGCTACTCGAGGCTCACCTCGCTCAACGAGGTCGGCGGCGACCCGGCGGTGTTCTCGCTGTCGGTCGACGAGTTCCACGCCGCGATGGCGCGGCGGCAGGCGGAGTGGCCGGAGGCGATGAACGCACTGTCGACCCACGACACCAAGCGCAGCGAGGACGTGCGGGCGCGGATCGCCGTGCTGGCCGAGCTGCCGTCGTCCTGGGCGGAGTCGCTGAAGGTCTTCCTCCGGCAGGCGCCGCTGCCCGACGCGGCGTTCGCGAACCTGCTGTGGCAGGCGGCCGTCGGTGCCTGGCCACTCTCGCGGGAGCGGCTGCACGCCTACGCCGAGAAGGCGATGCGCGAAGCCGGTGACCACACGTCGTGGACCGACCCGGACTCAGCCTACGAAGCGGCGGTGCATGCGGCGGTCGACGCGGCGTACGACGACGAGACGGTCGGGCGCACCCTCGCCGAGGTGCTGCGCGCGGTCGAGGCCCCGGGCCGCAGCAACTCGCTCTCGGCCAAGCTGCTGTCGCTGACGCTGCCCGGGGTGCCGGACGTCTACCAGGGCAGCGAGCTCGCAGACCTGAGCCTGGTCGACCCCGACAACCGCCGGCCGGTGGACTTCGACACGGCCGAGGCCGGCCTGGCCGCCGGAGACAACCCGAAGCAGGTGCTGACCGCGCGCGCACTGCACCTGCGGCGGGACCGGCCGGAGCTGTTCACGTCGTACACCCCCCTGCGTGCGGACGGGGAGGCCGCGGACCACGCGCTGGCCTTCGACCGCGGTGGCGCGGTCACCGTGGTGACCCGGCTGCCGTACGGCCTGGCTCGCAGGGGCGGCTGGGGCGAGACGACGCTGACCCTGTCCGACGGGAAGGCGCGCCGGCTGGCCGAGCTGCTGGGCGACCAGCCGGCGGTGGTGCTGGTCCCCGAGGAGCTCCGATGACTTCTCCACAGCGTGGCCCCTTCGACGTCTGGGCGCCGCGGGCCCAACGGCTCCGGCTGTCGGTGGGCGATGCCACGGTCGAGATGGTCCGCGGCGGTGACGACTGGTGGACGCCGGCGGACGACCTGTTGCCCTCTCGGGAGGAGACCGACTACGGCTACCTGATCGACGACGCTGACGACTCAGCCACGCCGCGACCCGATCCGCGGTCGCGGCGTCAGCCGGCGGGCGTCCACCAGCGCTCGCGAACCCACGACGCCACCACCTTCCAGTGGAGCGACGAGCGCTGGACCGGCCGCCAGCTCGCCGGGTCGGTGATCTACGAGCTGCACGTCGGCACCTTCACACCCGAGGGCACGTTCGACGCCGCGCTCACCCGCCTCGACCACCTGAGCAGCATCGGCGTCGACTTCGTGGAGCTGATGCCGGTCAACGCCTTCAACGGCAGCCACAACTGGGGCTACGACGGGGTGCTCTGGTACGCCGTCCATGAGCCCTACGGCGGCCCCGAGGGCTACCAGCGGTTCGTCGACGGCTGCCACGCGGCTGGCCTGGGCGTGATCCAGGACGTGGTCTACAACCACCTCGGACCGTCGGGGAACTACCTGCCCGAGTTCGGGCCCTACCTCAAGGGCGGCCGGAACTCCTGGGGCGACCTGGTGAACCTCGACGAGGACGGGTCGGCGGAGGTGCGGCGCTACATCCTCGACAACGCGCGGATGTGGCTGGCCGACTACCACGTCGACGGCCTCCGCCTCGACGCGGTGCACGCCCTGGCGGACGGCTCCAAGCCGCACCTGCTCGAGGAGCTCGCCGTGGAGGTGGCCGGGCTGTCGGCGCACCTGCGTCGGCCGCTCACCCTGGTTGCCGAGTCCGACCTGAACGACCCCGTCGTGGTGACGCCGCGCGAGGCCGGCGGCTACGGGCTGGACGCGCAGTGGAGCGACGACTTCCACCACGCCGTGCACGTCGCGCTCACGGGCGAGACGCACGGCTACTACGCCGACTTCGAGCCGCTGGGCGCGCTGGCCAAGGTGTGCGAGCGCGGCTTCTTCCACGACGGGAGCCACTCGTCGTTCCGTGGCCGCGACCACGGCGTGCCGATCGACACCCGGGCCATGCCCACCTGGCGGCTCGTCGTGAGCAGCCAGAACCACGACCAGGTCGGCAACCGGGCCGTCGGCGACCGGATCACCGAGGCGCTCGACGACGACCAGCTGGCGTGCGCGGCGCTGCTCACCCTGTGCGCGCCGTTCACGCCGATGCTGTTCCAGGGCGAGGAGTGGGCGGCGTCCACGCCGTTCCAGTTCTTCACCTCGCATCCGGAGGAGGAGCTGGGCCGGGCCACGGCCGAGGGCCGGGTCGAGGAGTTCGCCCGGCACGGCTGGGACCGTGACGTGGTGCCCGACCCGCAGGACCCCGCCACCTTCGAGCGATCGAAGCTGGACTGGTCCGAGCTGGAGTCGCGACGCGGCCGGCGGATGCTCGCCTTCTACCAGCACCTGGCCCGGCTCCGCCGCGAGCTCCCGGAGCTCACCGACCCGTCGTTCGGGGCCGTGGCCTGCCGGGCCGACGAGGCCGCGCGGTTCTTCACGATGCAGCGCGGGCAGCTGCTGGTGCTCGTCAACTTCGGCGACCAGCCGATGACCGCGGAGCTGGGCGAGGTCGAGCTGCTCTTCGAGACCGTCTCGGGCGTCGACGTCGATGGTCGTGTGGTCCGGTTCCCGGCACACGCGGGGGCGCTGGTGCGGCTGCCCGGATGACCGACGGACGGGGCGACGGTCAGCGCCGGCCCAGTCGCAGCCGGTCGTGCAGCACCGCGGCCCGGGCGGCGTTGCTGCCGGGGGCGCCGTGCACGCCGCCGCCCGGGTGCGCGGAGGCCGAGCCGAGGTAGAGGCCGCGGATGCCGGTCTCGGCCCGGCCCAGCCCCGGGACCGGCCGGAAGACCAGCTCCTGGTGCAGCTGAGCCGTGCCGCCGCCGACGGCGCCACCGATCAGGTTGGCGTTGCGCGCCTCGAGCTCGCGCGGGCCGAGCACCCGCCGGGCCAGGATCGTGGCGCCGAAGCCGGGGGCCAGCCGCTCGACCCTGGCCTGCATCCGGTCGGCGAACCGCTCGCAGTCGTCGCGATCCCAGGTGCCCTGCACGTCGCCGGGGCCCGCGTCCGTCCTGGTCTCCTGCGGAACGTGGGTGTAGGCCCAGAACGACTCGGTGCCTGCCGGGGATCGCGTGGGGTCGGTGGTGGTCATCTGGCCGGCCAGCATGAACGGCTCCGCCGGGACCGCCCCGGCCCGGACCTGGCCCAGCGCCTCCTGCATCTGGCCGACCGAGTCGGCGACGTGAACGGTGCCAGGGGCGTGTGCCGGCTCGGTCAACCACTTGATCGGGCCGCTGAGCGCCCAGTCGACCTTCACGGTGCCGGGATCCATCTGGAACCGCTTCATGCCGCGGGACACTCGGGCGGGTACGTCGTCCGCGTCGAGCAGCCGGCCGAACAGGTGTGGCGCGGCGACGTCGGCGACCACGGCCCGGCGGGCGCGGATCCGCTCGGTCGCGGTCCGGACGCCCGCGGCCCGGCCGCCCGCCACGTCGATCCCGATCACCTCGGCGTCGCACCGGATCTCTCCGCCCTTGCTGGTGAACCGCGACGCCAGGGCATCCGCCAGCCGGCCGGCGCCGCCCTCGGGCACGGGGAAGCCCACGGTCTGGCCGAGCATCGTCATGACCAGCCCGAACACCCCCGAGCCCGGCGCGTCGAGCGGGATGTCCGCGTGGCCGGCGTTGCCGGCGAGCAGGATCGCCGGGCCGACGCCGCCGAACCGGTCCCGGCCGAGCTCGGCCACGGGTGTGAGCAGGTCGCGCACGAACCCGAGGCCGCCGACCCGGCGCAGCCGGGCCAACAGCGACGCGGCCGGCCGGACCGGTGGGAACGGCCGCAGCAGCGCGCCGACGAGCTGCTCGCCGACCTCGTCCCACTGGCCGCACAGCTCGAGCCACGCCTCACCGTCCCCGGGCTGCTGGGCCTCGGCCAGGCGGGCGGTGACCTCCCGGTCGCGGTGCAGCAGCGCCCAGCTGCCATCGGTGAACGGGTGGCCCAGCACCGCGGGGGCGTGTCGCCAGGCGAGGCCGTGCTCCTCCAGCCGCAGCGCCTCGACCATGGGCGACGCGGCGGCCAGCGGGTAGAAGGCGCTGAACGTGTCGTGCACGAAGCCGGGGTGCACGTCCTCGGCGCTGGCCACCGCCCCGCCGATGGTCGGCTGGGCCTCGAGCACCACGACCGACCAGCCCCGGTCGGCCAGCAGGTTCGCCGCCACCAGTCCGTTGGGTCCGGACCCGATGACGACGGCGTCGTAGTCGGTCACGCCGCCCGCGTGGCGCGCCGCTCGGCCAGGAAGGCGAGCCGGCGCAGGCTCTCCACGTTGCGCCAGGTGAGCAGCGGGTCCTGGGCCACACGCGGCACCAGCGACCCCGGCCCGGACACGGCGTGCTCCTCGATCACCACCTCAGTATCGGTGCCCTGCGCACCCAGCGTGATGGTGACGTCGGCGCGCCCGACCGGCCAGGCGTGCGCGTTGAGCTTCAGCCGGATCCCAGGGACGCTGTCCTCGACCTCGGTGATGTCGTCGAGCGTCAAGGGCCACGTCCCCACCGAGTGGTGCAGCCGGGCACCGGGCGCCGGCCACGCGTCGTCGACCTCACGCATCCGGGTCGCGCCCACCACCCACAGTGGGTAGAGCCAGCCGTCGGCCAGCACCTTCCAGACCTGCTCGGGGGTCGCCTGCATCACTCGCGTTGTGGTGCTCATGGAAAGGAGGTAACCCCGTGCTGCGGTCCTATCGCGGTGACAGCGTGACAGTCGTCGCGCGCTGCGCACCACCGACTCGGACTGGAGGCGTTCTGGGACCGTGCGCAAGCAGAGCTCAGCCGCGCAGCTGCGGCAACACGTCCTTCCCGTAGGACTCGATCATGGCGAGGTAGTTCGGGCCCATGTTGGCGACGTAGACCTCGTCGTAGCCTGCTTCGACGTAGCTGCTCAGCTGGTCGACGTGCTCGTCGATGTCGTTGCCGGCCACGATGCTCTCGGCCGTCGAGTCGCGGGTGACCAGCTGCGAGGCCTGCTCGAAGTGCTTCGGGCTGGGCAGCACCTGCGACAGCTCGCCCGGAAGCCCGGAGTTGGCCCAGAGCCGATGGGCGTGGTCGATGCCCTCGTCCGCGGTCTCCGCCCAGGCGACCTTCACGCCGCCGTGGCAGGGCTTGCCGTCTGACTTCTCCTTGAACTGCCGGACGATGTCGGCGTCGTCGTTGGTGTTGATGAAGCCGTCCCCGATCCGGGCTGCCACGTCGAGGGCCTTGGGGCCGAACGCCGAGACGTACACCGGGACGGGCTCGTCGGGCAGGGTGTAGACCCGAGCCGTGTCGATGTCGTAGTACTCGCCGCGGACCGTCACCACCTCACCGGACCAGAGCCGGCGCATCAGCTCCACGGCCTCCTCGAGCATGTCGAGGCGGACGTCCTCCGACGGCCAGGGGTCTCCCAGGACGTGTTCGTTCAGTGCTTCACCGGTGCCGACGCCGAGGACGAACCTCCCGTGCAGCTGCACGGCCGCGGTCGCGGCCGCCTGCGCGACGATCGCGGGGTGGACCCGGGTGGTCGGGCAGGTCACCGCCGTGGTCACGGGCAGCGAGCAGGCCTGCGACAGGGCGCCGATCATCCCCCACACGAACGGGCTCTGGCCCTGCTCGTCGTTCCAGGGGTGGAAGTGGTCGCTGATCCAGAGCGCGTCGAAGCCGGCCCGCTCGGCGGCCACGGCCTGCTCTATCAGCTCGGCGGGCGAGTACTCCTCGCACGACAGGAAGTATCCGAAGCGCATGCGGTGCGGGTACCCATCGCGTTCGCGTTCACCTCAGCCGGCCGCCTCACCAGGTCGCGTCGGCCCACTCCACCTCGGCGCGTTCGTGGGCGGCGCGGGTGAACGCGGTCAGCGCCGCCACCACGGAGTCCACCTGGTCGGGGGAGAGCTCGCGCAGGACGGCGGTCACCTCGCGACGGCGGTGTGCGGTGACCGCGTCGACCAGCCGCCGCCCCGCCGGGGTGATGGTGACGTGCACGGCCCGCCCGTCGGACTCCGACCGGGACCGGCGGACCAGGTCGAGCCGCTGGAGCCGGTCGCACACCCGGGTGGCGTTGGAGGGGTTGACCCCCAGCTGCTGGGCCAGGGTGCCGACGGCCTGCGGGCCGTTGGCGGCCAGCAGCACCAGGACCCGGTGCTGCGGCAGCGTGACCGGCACCGGCGCCGCCGCGACCGAGCGGATGGCGATGCCGACCAGGGCCCGGCTCGCGGTCACGAACGCCGCGGCCAGCTCCTCGAGCTCGTCGGTGGTCGGCATGAGCATCAGTATCGGGTAGGAGGCATCCGGTGCCCGGTCGGCCGGGCAAGTCATTGCGCAAGAGCACATGTTTGTCAGCGCGCCGATCCCGGTCACCGATGTCCCATGACCCAAACTCCACGCACGGTCGTGGTGACCGGCGCTTCCGGCGGCATCGGCCGCGCCACGGTCCGAGAGCTCGGTCGACGAGGCGACCGGGTCGCCCTGCTGGCCCGCGGCGAGTCGGGGCTGGCTGCGGCCGAGCATGAGGTCGAGGCCGCAGGTGGCCGTGCGCTCGCCATCCCGCTCGACATGGCCGACCACGTTGCGGTCGAAGCCGCCGCCGACCGCATCGAGGGCGAGCTCGGTCCGATCGACGTCTGGGTGAACGTGGCCTTCACCTCGGTCTTCGCCCGCTTCGAGGACATCGAGCCCGAGGAGTTCCGCCGGGTCACCGACGTCACGTACCACGGCTACGTCAACGGCACCCGAGCAGCGCTGCGGCGGATGCGCCCCCGTGACCGCGGCGTCATCGTCCAGGTCGGCTCGGCGCTGGGACACCGCGGCATCCCGCTGCAGTCGGCGTACTGCGGGGCCAAGCACGCCCTCGAGGGCTTCCACGAGTCGCTGCGTACCGAGCTGATGCACGAGGGGAGCGGGATCAAGGTGACGATCGTCGAGATGCCGGCAGTGAACACCCCGCAGTTCTCCTGGGTGCTGAGCCGGCTCCCGCGCCAGGCCCAGCCGGTGCCGCCGATCTACCAGCCCGAGGTCGCCGCCCGCGGCGTGCTCCGCGCGATCGACCATCCCAACCGTCGGGCCCGCTGGGTGGGGCTCAGCACCGCGGGCACGATCGTGGCCAACCGGTTCGCGGGCGGGCTGCTCGACCGCTACCTGGCCCGCACCGGCTTCTCCTCGCAGCAGACCTCCGAGCCACGCGACCCGGACCAGCCGACGAACCTGTGGGCGCCGGCCGACGGGCGCGAGGGCCGCGACTTCGGAGCTCACGGTGCCTTCGACGACCGAGCGCACGGGCGGGGGTTCATCGGATGACGGCTCGCCCCGTCGACCTCGCCCGGCTGGGCTTCGGTGTCTGGGCCCTGGCCCGGCCGGCCGACGTCCTGCACCTGGTCGGCAACGACGACGGCACCGGGCCGCGCCGCGCGACCCGGGTGCTCGGTGCCCGGTACGTCGTCCAGTCCGCGGCCGGCCTTCTCCTGCGCCGGCGCCCCGTACCCTGGCTCGACGGTACCATCGACCTCGTGCACGCGGCCTCGATGGTCGGCGCCGCCATGATCTTCCCCCGGCACCGTCGGCTGGCCTTGACCAGCGGCGCCGTGGCTCTGGGCTTCGCGGCCACGGACCTCACCGAGCGGGTCGGATGAGACGCGACTGGCCGCACCACATCCACCGTCCAGACCAAGGGATCAACCGATGACCACCGTTGCCGACCAGCTGCTGTCCCGCTTGAGGGAATGGGGGGTCGAGCAGGTCTTCGGCTACCCCGGAGACGGCATCAACGGGATCCTGGGCGCGTTCTCCCGGGCCGACGACCAGCCGCGGTTCATCCAGAGCCGGCACGAGGAGATGAGTGCCTTCGAGGCCGTCGGCTTCGCCAAGTTCGGCGACCGCCCGGGCGTGTGCATGGCCACCTCCGGGCCGGGGGCCATCCACCTCCTCAACGGGCTCTACGACGCCAAGCTCGACCACGTGCCGGTGGTGGCCATCGTCGGCCAGACCAACCGCACCGCGATGGGCGGGAGCTACCAGCAGGAGGTGGACCTGCTCAGTCTCTTCAAGGACGTCGCCAGCGACTACGTGCAGATGGTGACCGTGCCCGAGCAGCTGCCCAACGTGCTCGACCGGGCGATGCGGATCGCGATGACCCGGCACGCCCCGACCGCACTGATCATCCCCAACGACGTGCAGGAGCTGGAGTACGCCGCCCCCACCCACGCGTTCAAGATGGTTCCCTCCAGCCTGGGCCTGACCTGGCCGCAGAGCCCCGCCGACCCCGAGGCGGTACGCCGGGCCGCGGACCTCCTCAACGCCGGCACCAAGGTCGCCGTGCTGGTCGGCCAAGGCGCCCGCGGCGCGGAGGCCGAGCTGCGGCAGCTGGCCGACCTCCTCGGCGCCGGCGTGGCCAAGGCGCTCCTCGGCAAGGACGTCCTCAGCGATGAGCTGCCCTGGGTGACGGGCTCCATCGGGCTGCTCGGCACCCGGCCGAGCTACGAGATGATGCGCGACTGCGACACCCTGCTCACCGTCGGCTCGAGCTTCCCCTACACCCAGTTCATGCCGGAGCTGGACCAGGCCCGGGCGGTGCAGATCGACGTCGACGGCACCATGATCGGGATGCGCTACCCCTACGAGGTCAACCTCGTCGGCGATGCGGCCGCCACCCTGCGCGAGCTGGTCCCGCTCCTCGAGCGCAAGGAGGACCGCTCCTGGCAGGAGAAGATCGTCGACGACGTCGAGCGCTGGTGGGACACCATGGAACGCGAGGCGAGCGTGGCCGCGGACCCGATCAACCCGATGCGCATCTTCAGCGAGTTCTCGGTGGAGGCTCCGCACGACGCGATGATCGCCGCGGACAGCGGCTCGGCGGCCAACTGGTACGCCCGCCAGGTCCGCATGCGCGGCGCCATGCGGGGCAGCCTGTCCGGGACCCTGGCCACGATGGGACCGGCGGTGCCCTACGCCATCGGCGCGAAGTTCGCCCACCCCGACCGGCCGGCCGTCGCCTTCGAGGGGGACGGCGCGATGCAGATGAACGGCCTGGCCGAGCTGATCACCATCGCCCGCTACTGGTCTGAGTGGACCGACCCGCGGCTGGTGGTCGCGGTCCTGCACAACAACGACCTCAACCAGGTCACCTGGGAGCTCCGGGCCATGGGCGGAACGCCGAAGTTCGTGGAGTCCCAGGCGCTGCCGAACGTGTCGTACGCCGAGTTCGCGGCCTCGGTGGGACTCGGTGCCCTGACCATCACCGACGCCGATGAGCTCGCCGGCGCCTGGAAGACCGCGCTCACTGCCGACCGGCCCTACGTCCTCGACATCCACTGCGACCCCGACGTGCCGCCGATCCCGCCGCACGCCGACCTGCAGCAGATGCAGGACACGGCCAAGGCACTGATCAAGGGCGACACCAGCCGCTGGGGCGTGATCAAGGAGGGGATCAGGACCAAGGCGCAGGAGCTGCTGGCCACTGGTGACGAGTGACCGACGGGCAAGCCCGCCCGGCACTTTCACCCGTCGGGGTGGGCGTCGCCACTCGGCGGGGGGTCACCGGTGGAGCATGCGAGCAGTCACGTGGCAGGGCGCCAAGGACATCCGGGTCGAGCACGTGCCGGACCCGAAGGTCGAGGAGGACACCGACGTCGTCATCCGGGTGACGTCGACCGGACTGTGCGGGTCCGACCTGCATCTCTACGAGGTCCTGGCGCCGTTCATGGAGCCGGGCGACATCGTGGGCCATGAGCCCATGGGCGTGGTCGAGGAGGTGGGCCAGGGCGTCCACCACCTCGACGTCGGTGACCGCGTGGTCGTCCCGTTCAACGTCTCCTGTGGCCACTGCTGGATGTGCGAGCACCGCCTGCAGAGCCAGTGCGAGACCACGCAGAACCGCGAGTTCGGCACCGGCGCCAGCCTGCTCGGCTACAGCAAGCTCTACGGGCAGGTGCCGGGTGGCCAGGCCGAGTACCTTCGCGTGCCGCACGCGGACTACGGCGCGGTCAAGGTGCCCAACGGCCCGCCCGACGACCGGTACCTCTTCCTCAGCGACGTGCTGCCCACGGCCTGGCAGGCCGTCCACTACGCCGACATCCCCGACGGCGGCACCGTGCTGGTGCTCGGCGCCGGGCCGATCGGCGACATGGCGGCGCGGATCGCCCTGCACCGCGGCCACCGCACCCTGGTCACGGACCTGGTCCCCGAGCGGCTGCAGCGCGTGGCTGCCCGTGGCGCGGAGGCCTTCGACTGCACCGGGCTCGACGCTGCCGGCATCGCCGACGTCGTCCGGGACAAGACCGACGGCCGGGGCGCCGACGCGGTCATCGAGGCGGTCGGCATGGAGGCACACGGCTCGGGCGGCATCAAGGCCGTGCAGAAGGTGGTCGGCCTGCTGCCGGACAGGCTCGCCGAGCCGCTCATGATGAAGGCGGGCACCGACCGGCTCGAGGCGCTGCTCACGGCGTTCGAGGCCGTGCGCCGCGGGGGCACGGTCTCCATCGTCGGCGTGTACGGCGGCGCCGCCGACCCGTTGCCGATGATGCAGCTGTTCGACAAGCAGCTGACCCTGCGGATGGGCCAGGCCAACGTCCGGTCGTGGACCGACGACATCCTGGCGCTCCTCGACCAGGACGAGGACGTGCTCGGCGTCGAGACCTTCGCCACCCACCACCTGTCGCTCGACGAGGCGCCGCAGGCCTACGAGACGTTCCAGAAGAAGCAGGACGGGGCCGTCAAGATCGTGTTCCGGCCCTGACCCATGGGTCAGATCCGGCAGGGGTCCGACCAAGGGGTTTGGACCGGGCGCCCAGTGGCAACTGCATGGCACCATCCGTCCGCCCAGCAGGAGTCGCAACCGTGACCGTCCCCGCCAACACCGACAGCGTCACCCTCCTGTCCGACCGGCTCTGCGCCATGCGCGAGGAGCGGGCCGCCGTCCAGGCCGAGGCGCTGATCGCGCCGACCGGCGACCTGGCCGACCGGGCCACGAACGTCGAGGCAACCATCCGCCTCCAGCTCCTGGACGAGCGGATCGCCGCCCTGGAGCTCGAGATCGGCGAGCTCCGCCGGCACCGGCACACCGACGGGGTCGTCTCGGTCGGCGACGTGGTCACCCTCGACCTGGGCGACGGGGACGAGACCTACCTGGTGGGCCCGGTGGAGCAGGCGTTCGCCGGCGCCGACACGGTGACCCCGATGAGCCCGCTCGGGCGGGTCATCGTGGGCACTCCTGTCGGGGAGACCGTGACCTACGAACCGCGCCCCGGCGTGACCATGACGGTCACGATCCGCTCCGCCGGGCAGCTGGTCCGGGCGGACTGAGAACCACAGGTCGACAGCGGTCAGGTCCGCTGCAGGCTGGGCCACCTACGTTCGCGCGTGCCCTCGAAGCGGTGGTCAGCGCTGTCAGTCGTCCTGTGCGGGGCGTTGCTCGCCTCGCTCGTGCTGGTCGGCCCGTCGTCCACGGCGGCCGCCTCGGTGAGCAGCCGGCCCGGCGCCGGCCACGTGCACCGGTGGAAGGCGTACAAGGGGCCGTACTTCAACGACCCGCACGTCAAGGCCGACCACTTCAAGATCGAGGGCAGGATCATCGACACGATCCGGCACGCCCGGAAGGGGTCGTTCATCCGGATCGCGGTCTACTCCTTCGACCGGCTCCCGGTCGCTCACGCGATCGTGGCGGCCTACCACCGCGGCGTGCACGTCCAGATGCTGCTCAACGACCACCAGGACACCCACGCCATGAAGGTCGTGCGGGCGGCGGTCGGCACCAACCGGTTCGCGAAGAGCTTCATCTACAAGTGCAAGGAGAGCTGCCGGGGCAAGGCCAACCAGTACAACAACCTGCACTCGAAGTTCTACACGTTCACCCAGGCCGGCAAGTCGAAGGACGTGCTCGCGGTGGGGTCGGACAACCTCACCATGAACGCGGACCTGCACCAGTGGAACGACCTCTACTTCCTGTCCGGCAAGGAGCTCCTCTTCAAGCAGTTCGTGAACCTGTTCAAGGACATGAAGCACGACTACAACACGCGTCAGCCGGCCAAGTTCTTCTGCGGCGAGCCGCCCGGCAGCGCGTGCGACGACTCGGTCGACAAGTACACGACGTGGGCCTTCCCCAAGCTGTCCGGTCCGCGCAACGACCTGGTGCTGGACATGCTGGGCAAGATCCAGTGCCTCACGCCCGACGGCCAGCGGCGGCTACACGCACACGCACCTGGCTCTGGCGATGCACACGATGCGCGGCAAGCGCGGTGACTACCTCGCCTCGGCGATCCGGCAGAAGTACGCCGAGGGCTGCGACTTCCGCGTCGACTACGGGCTGATCGGCTACCACACCAAGCAGATCCTCGGCGCGTCCACGGCCCGCGGCCGGATTCCGCTCCGGTCGACGGGACTCGACTACCACCCCGACGACAACTTCGACCTCAACCACGACGGCGAGGACGACCTGATCCTGGACTTCTACAGCCACCAGAAGTACTTCGTCATCCAGGGCACCTACAACGGCGTCCCCAACACCAACATGGTGCTCACCGGCTCGTCCAACTGGGCCAGCCTCAGCACGGCCAACGACGAGATCTGGTTCACGATCCACGGCCGGACCGTGGTGCAGAAGTACCTCAAGAACTTCAACTTCGAGTGGAACAGCAACCGCAACTCGCGCAACGCCTACACGACGACGTACACCGACTTCCGCGTGCCCCGGATGGAGCGGGCCGCGGACGGCACCATGCGCAAGGTCTACGTGACGGTCCGCCGTCCGGTGACCACGGTCCAGCCCGACCCCTTCAAGCCAGGCAGGTACTGGGAGGCCGACTGACCAGGGCCACCTACTGGCTGAGATCGGGCTCGGGCTCGGGACTCACGCCGTCGACGGTGAGCTCCACCCGGTCGTTGTAGAACGCGACCAGGCCGGCGATCGGGGCCACCGCGGCGAACGGCTGCCGGTAGGACCAGGCGACGTCCTCCTCGACCCGGCCACCCACCTCCGCGGTCCAGTAGTCGCTGGTCTCGCCCTTGTACGGGCAGGCCGTCCGGGTCTCGGTCCGACGCAGGAGCCGGAGGTCCAGGCAGCTGCGATCGAGGTAGTAGCGGGTCGGCAGCCCGGTCTCGAACAGCAGGACGGGGGAGTGCGACTCCGCGAGCAGCTCTCCCTCGAGCACGACCCGGACGTGCCGGCTGGAGCGGAGCGCGTCGACCCGGGTGTAGGGGTTGCGGGGGTGCACGAAGACCTGCTCGTCCTCCTCGAACCAGTCCAGCGCGGCCCAGTCGAACCGCACGAAGTCGGCCACCGGACCGGCCCCGGCGCCGTAGACCCGCGCCACGGAGTCCAGGGACGTGTCGCCCACCCGGAGCCCGTGCAGGCGGACGGTGCCCCTGCGCAGCTCCTGCTCACGGCCCTCGTCGACCAGGTACCGCGGATCCACGTCGGCCAGCGGCACCAGGTAGTACGGGTACTTCACGGTGTCCCAGGCGTACACCGCGTCGACGGTGTCGAACACCGTGGACCCGCCGACCACGCCGCGGAGCCGCCGCGGGACCGGCTCCACCCGGTCGCGCTGGTCGGCCATCGCCGGGAAGCCGCTCATCCGCCCACCACCGGGTCCGAGGCCACCCGTGCGGCACCCTCGGCGAAGAAGGCGGCCACATCCACGAGCTCGGTCAGCGGCCGCGCGGCACCGAACGGCTGGTTCCAGAACGGTCCGCTCCGCGGCGACCACGGTCCGACGTACGCGTAGGGCTCGGGCAGGTTGGCGTCGCCAGGGGAGACGCCGAAGCCGACCTCGTCGACCGTGATGGCCACATCGAGGTGCTCGGGCCACAGCACTGGCTCTTCGGACGGGGCGAAGGAGCGAAGTGCGGCGTCGCCCCGGGCCAGCGCCTCGACCAGTACGCCGAGCGCCGCGGGGTCGATCTCGATCGGGTCGTCCGGCGCGACGTTCGCGCCGTCGCGATAGACCCCTTCGAGGGACCGCGGCACGACCCCGACGGCGGCCGCGGCCTCGGCGTACGTCCCGGCCAATGGGTGCCGGCCGCCGGGTCCGGCGAGCGCCGTCCCCTCCAGCCGCACGTCGGGCTCGGCCACGGTGGCGATGCCCCCTGGCACCACCCGCAGCCGGATCGTGCCGCTCGCGTCGTACTGCGGTCCGGCGAGCAGCAGCTCGGCCGCCCCGTGCAGGGCGGTGCGGGTCTGGTTGAGCTCCACGGGTCTCCTCCGCTCGTCTCCCACCCGGCGTAACGCTGCGAAGCCCGGATGGCACTGATGTCACATCGGTCTCGATCGTCGCGAGGAGCGTTACATGGACACCACCGAGCACGACTTCACCGGCCTCAGGGCCACCTTCGTCAACTGCACCCTCAAGCGGAGCCCGGAGCCCAGCCACACCCAGGGGCTGGTCGACGCCAGCGCCGGCATCATGCGCAAGCACGGCGTGGACGTGACCGAGCTGCGGCTGATCGACCACGACGTCGCCACGGGCGTCTACCCCGACATGCGCGAGCACGGCTGGGAGCGTGACGAGTGGCCCGACCTCTACCCGGGGATCCTGGCCAGCGACATCCTGGTCGTGGCCGGCCCGATCTGGCTGGGCGACAACTCCAGCGTCACCAAGCAGCTGATCGAGCGCATCTACTCGCTGTCCAGCGAGCTCAACGACAAGGGCCAGTACCTCTTCTACGGCCGGGTGGCGGGCTGCCTGATCACCGGCAACGAGGACGGCATCAAGCACTGCGCCCAGAACGTCCTCTACTCGCTGCAGCACGTCGGCTACACGATCCCACCGAACGCCGACGCCGGCTGGATCGGTGAGGCCGGCCCCGGCCCGTCGTACCTCGACCCCGGCAGTGGCGGCCCCGAGAACGACTTCACCAACCGGAACACCACGTTCATGACGTGGAACCTGATGCACCTCGCCCGCATGCTGAAGGAGGCGGGCGGTGTGCCCGGATACGGCAACCAGCGCTCGGAGTGGAACGCGGGGACCCGGTTCGACTTCGAGAACCCGGAGTACCGGTGACCCTTCAGACATGGCCTAGATTGCCCGCGTGGCCGGAGACGAACGCGAGCTGCTCGCGGCCCTCCGGGCGGGCGACGAGGCGGCGTTCTCCCGGATCGTCTCGGAGTGGTCGCGACCGATGCTCGCGCTGGCCCGCGGGTTCGTCTCCACCGAGGCCTCGGCGGAAGAGGTCGTCCAGGAGACGTGGCTAGCCGTGATCAAGGGGCTGGACCGGTTCGAGGGCCGCTCGTCGCTGCGGACCTGGGTCTACCGGATCATGGTCAACACCGCGAAGACCCGTGGCGTGAAGGAGCACCGCACCCTGCCCTGGAGCACCCTGGCCGGGGAGGACGGCGGACCGAGCCTGGACCCCGCCCTGTTCCAGTCCGGGAGCGAACCGCATCCCGGAGGCTGGCGGGCCGCCCCTGCCGCGTGGCCGGAGGAGGTGGCCGTCGAGGGCTCGGTCCTGGCCGGTGAGGTCCGGGCGGAGCTGCGCACCGCGCTCGACGCGCTGCCGGACCGGCAACGGACCGTGCTCACCCTGCGCGACGTCCTCGGCCACACCTCCGAGGAGGTCTGCGAGCTGCTCGAGATCTCGCCGGCCAACCAGCGGGTACTGCTCCACCGCGCCCGCACCGCCGTCCGCGCGGGGCTGGCGTCGTACCTGGAGAGGAGCTGAGATGGCCACCGAGCTGACGTGCCAGGAGATGGTCGAGCTCGTCACCGACTACCTCGAGGGCAAGCTGGGCTGGCGCGACCGTCGTCGCGTGGCCAAGCACCTCGGTGCCTGCCACGCGTGCGCCCGGTACGTCGCCCAGCTGCGCGAGACCCTCGACCTGCTCGGGACCGTTCCGGTGGACACCCTGTCGCCCGAAGCGCAGTCGACGCTGCTCGACGCGTTCCGCGACCTGAAGCGCTGACCCCTCCCCGTCTCGGCGAGTCAGGAGGGGCGCCGCGCCGTGACGAGCCAGGTGGCCGACGGCAGCAGTACGCCGGCGGGCGTCGTGTTCTCGACGAGGAGCTGGTGCAGCGAGGCCGTGGCCGTCACCCGCCCTTCCTCGTCGAGGTCCTCGTCCATCCACGTCGCGAGGAACGTCTGGGCCTGGTCCACAGTCCCGAACAGCAGTGGGATGTCGAGAGGCTCGACGGTGATCGCGTCGAAGCCGGCGCGCTGCAGGAACGACGCACACAAAGCCGGGTCGGCCATCGAGAACGGCCCGGGGGCGTAGTCGGTCTCCTGCTCTGCCTCATCGGCCGGAGGTTCGCCGAGGGCGTCGTCGATGGCCGTGATCCACTTGTTGGCCGCCACCTCCTGCCACACCGTGACGGCGAGCCGTCCGCCGGGGCGGAGCGCCCGGGCGATGTTGCGGAACGCGGTGACCGGGTCGCCGAAGAACATGCAGCCCATCCGGCTGACCGCCACGTCGAAGGATGCCGGCTCGAACGCGTACACCTGGGCGTCCGCCTGGACGAGATCGACGTTGAGGAGGGCCCGAGTGGCCTTCCGGGCGATCGACAGCATCGGCCCCGACAGGTCGACGCCGAGCACCGAGCCGTCCACCGCGCGCGCAGCCAGGGCACGGGTCGTCGCGCCGGTGCCGCAGCCGACGTCGAGACACCGGTCCTCGGCGCTGACCGCGCCGGCCTCCACCAGGGTGTCGTCGAAGACCCCGAGCAGCCGCTCGTACTCCCGGTGGTACGTCGCCCAGTACTCACCGTCCGCGCCGTCCCACTCACCGGCCTGGTCGGCGTTGGTGGGATCCACGGTGCCGTCGAAGGTGCCCATCGTGATCACGTCCTCGCCACCCCGTGGCGTGACGACCATGGCAGCCGTGGCGCTCCGGCGTCCAGATGCTCCACCAGGAGTGGGGACACGGCCGCCGGGCCCGGTCGCCCGCGCTTGACGGGCCTTCCCGGTGCCACCACGCTGAAGTGTGAAGTTCGCCACTCGGATGGTGGGTCGATCCGAGGAGCGGGAGCAGCTGTCGCGGATCCTCGGCGGCCGGTCGGACGAGCGTCTGGCCCTGGTGATCGGTGACGCCGGCGTCGGCAAGTCACGACTGGTCTGGGAGTCGGCCTGCGCCAGCGAGGCCGCCGGCGTCGCGGTGATCACCGGAGCCTGCCTGCCCCTCACCGAGTCACTGCCGCTGCTTCCGGTCACCGAGGCCCTCCGCGAGCTCTGCCGGCGTGACGAGGGCCGGCTGTTCTCGGCGTCGATCGCGCGCGCGCCGGCGTACGTCGGCCCCGAGATCGCGGGGCTGCTTCCCGAGCTGGAGCTCGGCAACGACGAGGACGGACCGCCCTCGAACGAGGGGTGGCGCCGCGAGCGCAGGTTCGCGGCCGTCCGGGAGCTGCTCACCATCGCCGCCGGCGACTCACCGATCGCTCTGGTCGTCGAAGACCTGCACTGGGCCGACCAGACGACTCTGGATCTGCTGACCTACCTCGTCGACGGCGGACGCGGTGGGCCCTTCGCGGTCGCGGTGAGCTGCCGTTGCGACGAGCCCGACCTGTCACCGGCCACTCGGAGCTGGCTCGCCGCCATGACGGCTGTGCCGGGAGTCATCGAGCTGCGCCTCGGACCGCTGAGCCGGGCCGAGTCGGCCGAGCTCGCCACGTTGCTGAACGATGGCGCACGACGGGCCCCTGACCTCGACGCGCTGTACGAGCGCGCGGAGGGCAACCCGTTCTTCACCGAGCAGCTCGTCGCCGCCGAGCTGTCCACGCACCCGGCCTCGGCCGAGGACCGGGCGGCGATCCCGCTGAGCCTCGCCGCCATGCTGACCGAGCGGACCCGGCGCACCACCGACACCGCCCGGGAGGTCCTCGCCGCCCTGGCCGTCGCTGGCCGCCCCGTCCCAGAGTCCTTGCTCGGCGCCGTCAGCTCGATCGATGCCGCGGCGCTGACCGGTGCTCTCGCCGAGCTGTCCGAGGCGGTGCTGGTCGGCAGCGACCGCCGGGGCTGGTACCGGCCGCGGCACGCCCTTCTGGCGGAGGCGGTGACCGAGGACCTGGCGCCGGGCCTGCGCCGGACGCTGCACACCCGGTTCGCCGAGGCGCTCGCAGGCGCCGAAGACCCGTCGTCGTCCTCCGCCGAGATAGCTGCACACTGGTCCGGCGCCCAGCAGGCCGACAGGGAGCTCGTCTGGACGGTCCTGGCCGCACGGTTCGCCGAAGGCATGTACGCCTACGACGAAGCCACGCGCCACTGGCGCAGAGCCATCCAGCTGTGCGACTCCGGCCGACTCGATCCACCTGGGCTGCGCCCTGCCCAGCTGTACCTCCGAGCCATCGACAGCAGTCAGGCGATCGGTGACTTCGAGGGCGCCGGGCTCCTCACGGAGACCGCTATTGCTCGATTCCGGTCGGAGGGGGATCCTTCCGACCTCGGAGCTCTGCTCATGCGTGCCTCGATCTACCGCCTCAGCGACTCACTGGACGCAGCCTTGGAGGCCGGTCGCGAGGCTGTGCGCATCTTCTCCGTCCTGCCTCCGAGTTCCGAACGGGCGGCCGCACTGAGTCGCTGCGGGGTCCTGGTGATGGAGCACACTCCCCACGTCGGCGAGGCGGCGGCGCTGTTGACCGAGGCCAACGCGATCGCGCGGCAGTGCGGTGCGTTGCAACCGTTGGTGGGCAGCCTCCTCCACCTCTCGGTCCTGGCGGTGAACACGGGTGAGCCCACCCGAGGCGACGAGCTCCTCGAGGAGGCAGCCAGCCTCGCGCGGGAGAGCGGCGACGGCCAGCTGGTGCTGTGGGCGGCCGTCCATCAGACCGACAGCGCCCTGAGGGCCGGACGGCTTGACGAGACCGTCGCCAAGGGCGAGCCGGCGTTGCGGCAGGTCCAGTCGCTCGGCCGAGGGGCCGCGTTCGACTCGATGGTGCTCGCCTTCAACGTGTGCGACGCACTGATGGGGATGGGCGAGACATCACGCGCGGCAGCCGTCATCGACGAGTTCAGCGAGGGAGTCCCTTCGCGCGACGACTGGCCCGCGCAGCTGATGCGAGCCGAGGTCGAGGCCGCGCAGGGCGACCTCGACGGAGCCTGGGCCAGGGTCTCCCAGGTCCGGGCAGTCGTGGCCGACTCCGGGTCGGAGGAACAGACCTGGTCGCAGACCATCGAGGTCGAGCAGAGAGTGATCGAGGTGGCGCTGTGGCGGAGCCGCCCCGAGGACGTCCCCGACGTGGTCGACCGGGCCGCGTCGATCGCCCCGCTTCTCCCCGACGAGGCGGGTCGACAGAGCGGTCGACTCTTCAGTGTCGCCATGCGTGCCCAGGCGGATCGGGCCGAGGTGGCGCGGCGCCGGCGCCGGCCGGAGGCCCTCACGACAGTGCTCGAGGGCGGGGAACGGCTGGTCGAGGTACTGGAGTCGCTGCCTGGCGACCCTCATGCCAGCCACGCGGACGTGGTGACGGCGCAGGCGGAGTCCGCAACCTGGAACGCCGAGCTGGCGCGCCTCCGCGCTCGACCCGGCTCCGAGCTCTGGGCGATCGCTGCGAAGGAGTGGGCTGCGATCGGTCGGCCACACCGCCAGGCGTACTGCCTCTGGCGCCAGTCGGAGACGCTGCTCACCGCCGATCGGTCGCCCCAGACCGAGGAGGTCCTCCGGCGAGCGGCAGACGCCGCGGCCGGGATGGCGCCGCTGGTCGCCCGGATCGTCGACCTGGCCGGACGGGCCCGGATCCCCTTGGTGGCCGGGGCAGCAACCGCGTCCAGCACCGCCCGGCCCTACGGCCTGACGGTTCGCGAGCTCGGTGTGCTCGCCCTGCTGGCCCGCGGCAGCACGAACCGAGAGATCGCCACGACCTTGTTCATCAGCGAGAAGACCGTTTCCGTGCACGTCTCCAACATCCTGCGAAAGCTCGACGTCACCAGCCGGGTCCAGGCGGCGATGCGGGCCGAGCACGAGGACCTGGTGTCCTGAGTCAGCTGCAGTCCACGGAATAGGGATTTCTCTGGATGTGCCAGCGACCCCGGGGCCCGCATGCTCACGGCTGTGGCGACCCGCACCTCGGCGGGTGCCAGACCGGAGGGAACTTCATGACCGAAGCGGCATCGAGAGCTGGCGGCGAACTGCACATGACCAAGGAGTGCTCGGAGTACACCGGCCAGCCCGGGTCCTTCTGCACACTCACCGCATCGAACATCGACGGCATCCCGGTCGGGTGCCGGGTCGTGTATGAGTCGGCGGCCGGCGAGAAGACGATCGAGAGCAACGTGACCCTCATGTTCGGGGACGAGAAGCTCGTGTTCGGCCACGTCCTGTTCGACTTCACCAGCAACACCGGGACCCTCACCCTGACCGGCGGCACCGGCGCGTTCACCGGATTACACGCCGACGCGGTCGTCACCTCCGACGGCGGCGCTGAGGCGCACTGGGACGGCACCTACACCATCGCCGCGGCGGTGACGACCTGATCCGGCACTGACGGGCCGGTCAACCACGGGGAGCCGCCGACGCCCCACCTTTCGACGTCGAACGTCGGTCATCCGGCATACCGGACCCGTTCCGTCCGCGACGGCCCCTGCCCGGCCGCAGGCGCAACCTCCCGTCGAGTCAGTCGGCGGGAGCTGCGCCAATCCGGCCGTCGTCAGCTGCGTTGCGAGCTGGATCACGATCGCGTCAATCTCGAACACGGTCCGTAGCGGTTCCGATGTCTGCGTGACACGTCTGTAGCGTGGGGTGTGTCTGCTGGTTGTCATGCCGAGATCAGGTGCAGGGTGCAACAAACACATGGAGTCCCCCTTGTCCGGGAAGGCCCCTCCATGCCCGAAGTGATCCGGCGTCGACCGCTGCCCCTGATGGGGAATGCGAGCGCGCGGACCCTGCTCGTGGCCACCGGCTGCGCACTGGTCATGCACATCTTGTGGATCGAGTTCCTCGCGGGAAGTGGGGGAGACCTGGCGGCCCAGGACGCCTGGACGAGCTTCGTGGTCGCCCACCCGACCAGCGCGTATGACCTCGCGTGGTACGGCGGGATGCACCCGGCCTCGTACAGCCTGATCTCGCCGTACGTCATGGGGGTGCTCGGCGTACGGCTCACCATGCTTCTCGTCGGCACGTTGTCGACGGCGTTGGTGACCTTCATGCTGGGTCGGCTGCCCGCCGTCACGAACCCGGTCTGGGCGGGGATCTACGCCGCCATCGCCCTGACCGGCAACGCGATCTCGGGCCGAGTGACGTTCGGCCTGGGCATCGCCTTCGGGCTCGGTGCCCTGGTGCTGGTGTTCGCCTGGCCCCACAGCGAAACCCCCTCTGCCCGCCTGCGCTGGGTCCGTGGGGCGCTCGTCTTCGGGCTGGCCGCGCTCGCCACCGCGGCGAGCCCGGTGGCCGGGCTCTTCCTGGGGCTGGTGGCTTCGGCCCTGTGGCTGCGCGGTCGGCGCAGCGCCTCGCTGGCTCTCGGCGTGGCCCCTGTCATCGTCGTCGCCGCCACCGCCCTGGTCTTCCCGTTCTTCGGCGTGCAGCCGTTCTCGTGGCCGATGGCCCTGCTGCCGCTGGCCCTGGCGGGTGCTGGGTGGTGCCTGCTCCCGCGTGCGTGGCGGCTGCCTCGTGTCCTTTGCGCCGTGTACGCCGCCGCAGTCCTCGTGGTCTGGGTGGTGCCTACTCCCATCGGGACCAATGTCACGCGGATGTCACTCCTGTTCGGGGGCGTCGCCCTCGTGGCCGCGGCTTCGGGAAGGTGGTGGACGTCGACCGCTGCGCAGCGCTTCGGACGTCCGGCGGGCCGGCTGCTGCTCGGCGCTGCGATCCTGACCGCATCGGGCTGGCAGGTGGTCACCGCCGGTCAGGACATCCGCGGCCAGGCGTCCGCCGCGACCCTCGACGGGAACGTGCTCGCCCTGGTCGATCACCTGAACGACGGTGATGCGGACCTCGGTCGCGTCGAGGTGGTGCCCAGCAAGAGCCACCGCGAGGCAAGTGCGCTCGCGCCCTACGTCAACCTCGCCCGCGGCTGGAACCGGCAGGCCGACGTGGCGCGCAACCCGATGTTCTACCGCACCAAGCACCCGTTCACCCCGCACCAGTACGAGCGCTGGCTGCGGTCCTGGGGGGTCCGCTTCGTCGTTCTTCCGGTGTCCACTCCCGACTACGCGTCCCTGCGAGAGGCGCAGCTGGTCCGCTCGGGCCTCCCGTTCCTGCACCGGGTCTGGTCGGACGAGATCTGGACCCTCTACGAGGTGACCGAGCCTGCGCCCATGGCTTCCGCACCGGCCACGCTCATCGACTGGAACGCCGCCGCAGCCACCGTCAGCGTGCCCACAGCCGGGTCGACGGTGCTACGCATCGCCTGGTCGCCGTGGCTGAGCATCGTCGACGAGAAGGGGCACCGGGTTCCGGACGACGAGCTGGCCGGCTCGTGCCTGGACCAGCTCCCCGCGACCAGGTCACGACGGGTGCCGTGGGTCGTGCTCCACGTGACGCAGCCCGGGACCTACCGGATCGCAGCGCCGTACGCGCTGACCCGTGGAACCCCCTGCCCGTCCTGAGCCAGGGGCCGGAAGGGTCACGAGGAGAAGCTCACCCGACAAGGGCTGTGTGGCGCCTGAGCCTCCAGACGACGTAGCTGCCGAGGGTTGTGGCCGGCCGATAGCGCTCGTCCAGCACTGTCTGGGCCGAGGTGGCGTCGACCCCCCAGGTGGCGAGCGACGATCCGTCCACCACGACCCAGGTCGGAGCACGAGACCCCGACATGACGCGGCTGAGCTGAACCAGCTCGGGGTCGCGCACCCGGACCGGCAGGCTCCACAGGAAGAGGTAGGGGCTGCGCAGACCGGAGTCCCACACGATGTCCGGGTGGCCGAAGCCGACCACGACCGTGTCCTTGGGTGAGCCGTGGGACCGCAGGTACGCCGCAACCGTTGCGTCGGCCGTGTACGACGGGACGTTGACCGCAGCGTCGGCGGTGGCGACCGCCGCCGACAGACACGCGAGCGACGAGTACGCCGGCCGTCTGCCGGCGCAGCCGGGGAGGTCGTTGTTCGGCCGCCACGGCCAGGAGGACGAGGCCGGGCACGAGCCCGATCAGGTAGTGCAGCCAGTAGCTGCCGCCGGCCGCTATCGCCACCAGCTCCCAGAACAGGAGCACGAGCGCGGCGGCCCGCAGGTCCGGCGCGGCCGGCTCCGCCGGCGCCCGGCGCAGCCGCAGCGACAGGACTGCGACGACCAGCGGAGCTCCGCTGAGCAGGGCTGCGCCGACCAGCGCCGTGAACCGCCCCGACGTACTGCTCGTCGACGAGCTGTCGATCACCGCGGCGGCCTGCTCGCGGAAGGTCACGAGGGCGTCCCACAGCATCATGGGCTCAGTGCCGTGCACCTCCGCCCACACCAGGAGGAGCAGCGTGGTCGCCGCCGTCCCGACGGCCATCCCCACGACGAGCGTGACAGTCCGACGCCAGCTCCGGGACCGCACGCCCTGCCCGACCAGCACGGCGGCGACGACGAGTACGTCGACGACGTTCTGCTTGACCAGGGGCGCCGCCGCAGCGGCAGTGCCGGCGAGGATCGCCCAGCCGTACGCACGACGTCGGGTCGCCGTCCACGAGCGCACCAGGGCCAGGATCCCGACGAGCACGACCGGGACCGCCAACAGCTCGCCGTTGACCATTCCCGTGCCGAACAGTGGCGTGGTCAGGAACACGCCCGCGACCAGGACGGGCACCGCGCTGGGTCTGCCGGTGGCCCGGCGGGTGAGCAGGTGGGCCAGGAACACCGACGTGAGCACCGCAGTGATCCCGATCAGACGTAGCGCCACCGCGCCCCCGACGTCCGACGCGACGTCGAAGATCGTGATCAGCAACGGAGGGCGGTCCACCCAGTACGGCCCGTACAGCGAGTGGCCGGGTCGCCACTGCGACGACACCAAGAGGAACCCGCCCTCGTCGGGGCTGAGTGGTGCAGTCACGAACGGCGCCCAGGCCAGTGCAGCAGCAGCGGCGACCACCCAGGTGATGCGGGCGGTCATTTCGGTGGCGCCACCGGTTCCAGCCAGTGGGAGGCCAGAGGGCCGACCTCGACCCCCTCGCGCCGCCAGAGCCTGACGAGCCGCTCGGTGGCTACCAGCGTGGTCCGCCAGGCGCCGGGGGCCGACGTACGGTCCGAGTCGTGCAGCAGCACCGTCCCGCCCGGCCGCAGCTGCGCGCGGACGATCGACGTCACGGACGCTGGCGTCGCTCGACGCTCCCAGTCCCGGCCCCACGCCGACCACAGCACCGTCCGGAGCCCGGCCCGCCCGGCAGCCCACCAGGAAGTCGTGGTGACCAGGCCGTAGGGCGGTCGGTACCACTGCACGGACGCGCCGCTGGCGTCCACGACCAGGTCACGCGTCCGAGCGATGCCGTCGAGCAGGGCATAGGGGCGATGCAGCACCACGGGTCGGTGGTCCCAGCCGTGGACACCGATCTCGTGACCCCGATCGACCATCTCGCGCAGCAGCCCGCGCTCGAGGTGGCGTCCGAGGACGAAGAACGTCGCCCGGACTCCGAGCTCGTCCAGCAGGCGCAGGAAGCTCGGTGTGGACGTCGGATCGGGGCCGTCGTCGAAGGTGAGTGCCACGTGGCCACCGGGAGCGAGTCCCGAGAGCTCGGCCGGGACGAAGGCCGGGGTGAGTGCCCGGCGTACCGGTCCGACCGAGAGCAGGGATGGCGCGGCGGCCGTTCCGAGGCCGGTCGCCGTGGCCAAGGCCAGTGCCTGTCGCACGGTCATGCCGCGGCCAGGGCAGTGTCGGGCTCGATCAGGCCGTGGCCGGCCAGCACATCTGTTGCAGGCGGCGCTCCGACCGGGAGCGAGAACGACTCCGGCGAGATCAGCACCCGGGCCAGCGTCGCCTCGAGCTCAGCCGGACCCACGACCCACGGCACCAGCCCTGCGGCGTCGAGCGCTCTGGCGTTGGCGGTCCCGTGACCCGGGATCGGCCGGTAGGTCACGGTCGGGGTGCCTGCGGCGAGGGACTCGAGGGAGGTCATGCCACCCGCGTTCTGAACCACGCAGGTCGCAGCCGCCACCAGCGCCGTCATGTCGTCCCGCCACCCGAGGGCGACAACACCGGGCAGCGACGCGATCCGCTCGCGCAGACGGTCGTTGGTGCCGCAGGCCACCACCGGCGTCATCAGACCGGTGGCGACGATCTCCAGCGCGCTGCGCTGCAGGTCGCCGACGCCGCACGAACCTCCCACGACGAGGGCAACGGCCTGGTCCCGCGGCCAAGGGGGCTGCCAGCCGGCGGGGACCGGCCCGGCTGAGCTCGACAGCACGGGCTGGACGACCGCGGTCAGACCGCCCAGGGCGCGGGACTGCTGGGCGGTCACCTCGTGGATCGCGAGGTGCAGGTCCACCGAACCATGCACCCAGAGCCGGTGCACCGACGCGTCCGTGAGATAGGTGACCACCGGAGCTTCGAGCCGACCCCGAGCTCTCGCCTCGCCGAGGGCCTGGCTGGCGAAGGGATGGGTGGACACGACCACCTGGGCGTGCGCGACCTCGCGAGCCAGAGATCGTCCGAGCAGGCCGAGCAACCGACGTACGAGGCGGAAGCAGAACCGGTCTCGTTCCAGCCACCGCAACGTCGCGCCCCAGCTGCCCGGGAGCACGCGGAGCTGGGTGAAGTACAGCCACCGCAGGGCCGCTCCCAACCGCCAGGGCAGCTCCTCGGCGACATCGAGCCGGCGCACCACCTGACCGGTCGACCGCAGCTGCTCGGCCAGCGCGTCGGCCGCGGCGTCGTGGCCGGCCCCGTAGCTGCCCGACACGACCACGATCTCTGAGAGGGTCATGATGGGCAGGTTCCGGAGTCCGACCTGATGGCCTCCTGATAGGCCCGCTGCGTACAGGTTTGTCAGGTTCGAGTCAGGTTGGCTCCCGCACCTTGGACGCAGCAGCAAACCGTGCTCGAGGACAACGAGGTGTTCCAGTGGCCCGCATCGGCCTGTGCGAGGACGACCCGGCCATCCGACGCGTCGTGATCAAGTCCATGCAGCTCGCCGGCCATGAGCTCGTGGTCGCACACAACGGGGGCGAGGCCGTCCGCCTGTTCGGCAGCGACCAGGGCCTGGACGCGATCGTGCTCGACATCGGCCTGCCCGACGCCGACGGCCGTGACGTCTGCCAGGCTCTCCAGTCCAACGGACAGCTGGCACCCGTGATGTTCCTGACCGCCCTCGGCACCGTGCACGACAAGCTCTCCGGGTTCGGCGCGGGTGGCGAGGACTACCTGCCGAAGCCCTTCGACCCACTCGAGCTGGTCGCGCGGATCGAGGTGCTGGCGCGGAGGGGACCGCCCGGTGAGTCCAAGGACCGGACCGAGCTGGCTCTCGACCCGGCCCGGCACTCCATGACCTACGACAGCCGCGAGGTCATGCTGACGCCGACCGAGTTCCGGATGCTGGCCGCCATCACCTCGCGGCCCGGACAGGTGGTCCGACGACGCGCCATCGCCTCAGCCGCGTGGCCCAGCGGGGGCTACGTGAGTGACAACTCGATCGACTCCTACATCCGGCGGATCCGGAGGAAGCTCAGGGACGTCGACGCTCCCCAGGAGCTCATCACCGTACGCGGCGTGGGCTACACCCTGAGGTGACGAGCGACGACGTGCCACGCGGCAGTGATGGCGAGTCCGCACCCGACCAGCCTGCCGCCCGTCGTCTCGTGCCCCGGTCCTTCCGAGGCAAGATCGTCCTCTCCACGGTGGGGGTGATGACCGTGGCGATGCTGCTCGTCGGGGTGGGGATCCAGCTCCTGCTGGCCCGGACGGCGCAGGGCGACATCAACACGGTCCTGGACGACCGCGCGGACGCGATGATCACGGTCATCGAACAGGCGTCCGGCAAGCAGCTGACGGTCCCGCGGGACGCGCTCGAGCCCGGGATGGAGGTGTACGACGCCGACGGCAACCTGATCGCCGGGTCGATCGAGCGCGACGCACGCGAGTCGGCGCAGGACCTGGCGACCACCCACACCCGGCGCACCGTCAGCGGACCACACGACGACGAGCGTCTCCTGGGTGTTCCCTTCACGACCCCCAGCGGCGACAGCGGGGTCATCGTGGTCAGCCAGGAGACACGCCCCTACGAGCGCTCGGAGTTCTACGCCCTCCTGGCGACCATCGCCATCGGCGTCCTGGTCCTCGCCATCACGGCACTGATCGCACTCCGGGTGACCCGCAAGGCCCTGGAGCCCGTCACCCAGATGGCGCAGCGCGCGACGGAGTGGAGCGAGCACGACCTCACGCACCGCTTCGCACTCGGCCCACCGAGCGACGAGCTCTCCTCGCTCGGCAACACGCTCGACCAGCTGCTCGACCGGGTGGCGTCCGCCATCCGCACCGAGCAACGCCTCACCGCGGAGCTCGCCCACGAGCTGCGCACCCCGCTGACCAACATCCAGGGGTCGGCGGGGCTGGCCCTCATGCGCGGGGTGGAGGACGCCGAGGACCGGGAGGACTTCGAGGAGATTGCGGTGGCGGCCCGGGAGATGAGTGCGGTCATCCGCACCTTGCTGGACATCGCGCGGGAGGGATCGGCCACCGGACAGGAGCAGACGTGCACGGTCGCGGACGTCATGCCCGGGCTGCTCGGCCCGCTCGATGGGCGGCTGACGGTCGACGACCGGACCGGGGCTTCCGCGGCCCGCATCGCGGCGCCCCGTGACCTCGTGGTCCGGGCCGTGGCGCCGCTGATCGACAACGCTGTGCAACACGCGCGCCGACGGATCACCCTCATGGCATCGGACGACCCCGACCACGTCCAGCTCGTGGTGGCCGATGACGGTGCCGGTGTGGCCGAGTCCGTGCGCGACAGCCTGTTCGAACCGGGCGCCACCGAAGGCACCGGCGGAGCCGGGCTGGGCCTCGGAATCGCGAGGAGGATCGCCCGTTCCTTCGGGGGCGAGATCGAGCTCGACCCGACCGCCCACGGCGCTGCCTTCGTGGTCACCATGCCTCGTCGGTGACCTGTCGGGCCGCGCCACGGAGTTGTCAGGTCCGGTTCAGGAACGTCCGGAGACGGTGACCTCCGGCACGGGCAGCGCTCGAGCGCGAAGCCAGCGTTGATCTGACCCCGGACCGCGGGCCCGCTTCACCATCCCCGGAGCGGGCCCGCCCGACTCCCAGGTAGCAGCGAGGTCCGCGCCTGATCCGAACCTGACACCAGCCGTCAGCGGCGGTTACCGCTCATCAGGTTGGGATCAGGAACCCCCAACAACCCTTCCAGCGTGATGCTCGACGTTGCGCCGCGGCCAGTCGCCGGACCGGTCCGCGACAATCCGGCCCGGTGGCGCGGCGTTCGACCGATCCGCTGGGCGACCTACGGGGCCGGCGTCGCTGCGGGGGCGGGGCTGCTGCTGGTGATCTTCCCGGTCGCCTCCGGAGCACCCTGGCGGTCAGTGGCGACCACCGTCGCATCGATTCCGCCGGTCGCGCTGGCCGGACTCGTCGTGCTCTGGCTGGCCGGTCTGGTCGCACACACGGTGACCCTCACCGCGGCCCTGCCCGGCCTGACGCACCGCAGGGCGCTGTTGCTCAGCCTCACCGGAAGCGCGGTGGCGAACGTGCTGCCGCTCGGCGGGGTCGCCGGGGTCGCCCTGAACTACCGGATGACCCGCCGGTGGGGCTTCGCGCCGGCCGCCTTCGCGTCGTACACCGTCGTCACCAACCTCTGGGACATCCTCGGCAAGCTGTTGCTGCCGGTACTCGTGATCCCGCTGCTCGCTCTGGGGCTGCCGCTCGGGGCCGGGCTCCGCCAGCTCGTGATCGGAGCGGTCGTCGCGCTGCCGCTGGTCGGCGCGGTCGCCGCAGGGGTGCTCGCGCGCCCACGCGTCCTGGGGCGACTCGGGCGACGTTGCGAACGGGTGCGAGCTCACGTGGCCGGCGTGGTGGCTTCGGCCTGGCAGCGGCTGAGCCTCGGCATGGCGGTCTACTTGCTGCTCCTCTTCGTCCTGCTGGCGTCGTGTCTGACAGTCACCGGTGCCGGAGTTCCCCCGGCGTTCGTGCTGATCGGCTTCTGCGTGGAGCGGTTGACGACCCTGGTCGGGCTCACGCCCGGCGGTCTGGGGCTGGTGGAGGTCGGGCTGGCCGGGGCGCTGTTGCTGGCGCCGGGCGCAGACGCCGCGGGAGTGGCGGCCGGGACGCTGCTCTACCGTGCCCTCACGTTCGGCCTCGAGATCCCGGTGGGCGGGCTGCTGCTGGCCGGCTGGGCGTGGCGGCAGCGAGCGGCGCCATGAGGATCCTGCACGTCACCGACAGCTATCTCCCGACCATCGGTGGTATCGAGCTGCACGTCCGGGACCTCGCGACCCGGCAGCAGGAGGGCGGCCACACCGTCGCGGTCGCGGCGCGCGGCGAGGCTGCCGACCCGGCAGGCGATCCGGTACGCCGCGTCGACCGCAGCCGACGGTCGTGGCTCCTGGACGAGGCTCCCGACGTCGTCCACGCCCACGTCTCGATCGTCTCGCCGTTCGCCCTGGCCACGGCCAGGCGGGCCGGGCTCATGGGCATCCCGACGGTGGTGACCGTGCACTCGCTGTGGACTCACGTCGGGCGGCTGCCGGAGCTGGCTCGTGACGCGTGGGGGATGCGGCGGTGGAACGTGACCTGGACCGCGGTCAGCGAGCGCGCCGCTTCGCCGGTCCGCGAGGTCCTGGGCGTTCCCGTGCACGTCGTGCCCAACGCGGTCGACCTCCACGACTGGGCGCCCTTCGGTGGGCTTCCCGAGGTGGGCCCGCCTCGCGTGCTGAGCGTCATGCGGCTGACCAGCGTGAAGCGGGCCCTGCCCCTGGTGCGGATGCTGCACCATGCGGCCGCGCGTGCGGAGCTCACGGCCACCATCGTCGGAGACGGCCCCGAACGGGTCCCGGTGCAGCGGTATCTCCGCCGGCACCGGCTCGGTGGTCGGATCAGGCTGACGGGAGCGCTCGACCGCAGCGAGATCCGGCAGCAGCTCGCCGGGGCCTCGATCTTCCTGGCTCCGGCCCACCGGGAGTCCTTCGGCATCGCTGCCCTCGAAGCGCGCGCCAGCGGGATCCCCGTCGTCGCGAGCGCGCGCTCAGGGGTGGCGACGTTCATCCAGCACGGCGTCGACGGGTTGCTCGGTGACGACGACCGCGGCCTGGCGGATCAGCTCGTGGCGCTTCTCGACGACTCACGGCTCCGCGAGCGGATCGCATGGCACAACCGAGCCGTGCCGCCCCGGTTCGGATGGAGCCAGGCACTGGAGCGCACGGCGGAGCTGTACGAGCGGGCGGCCGCGACAGCGGCTCCCCAGCGTGTCCACCCCGTCACGCGGAGGGTGCTGGTCGGATGAGCGCCGGTGGTCCGTACACGGTGGTGTCCTTCCACGCCCACCCCGACGACGAGGCCCTGCTCACCGCCGGCACGCTCGCCCGTGCGGCCGCCGACGGGCACCGGGTCGTCATCGTCGTGGCCACGTCGGGAGAGGCCGGTCTGGCCGCGGGCGGGCCGAGCGCGGAGGAGCTGGGTCGCCGCAGGGAGCAGGAGCTGGCCGCGTCCGCCGAGGCCATCGGAGCGGCACGGGTCGTCCTGCTCGGCCATGCGGACTCGGGTTCGGTCCCGGGGCAGCCGCCCAGGCAGGTGGGCACGTTCGCCAGCCTCGATCCTCACCTCGTCGCCTTCGAGCTGGCCACACTGCTGGTCGAGGAGCACGCCGACGTGCTCACGACCTATGACGCCGCCGGCGGCTACGGCCACCCCGATCACGTGCAGGTCCACCAGGTCGGGCTGATCGCCGCCCGGATGGCCGAGACCCCGGTCGTGCTCGAGGCCACGGTCGACCGCGAGCTGCTGCTCCGCGCCACTGGTCTGCTGCGCCGCGCGGCCGTGGTGCTGCCCGTGCCGCGCCTGCCCGACCTGCGCACCGCCTTCACGCCTCGTGCCGAGCTGACCCATCGAGTCGACGTACGGCCACAGCTGGACCAGAAGCTGCAGGCCCTGCGCGCCCACGTCAGCCAGGCCGGAACGGACGACGGCGTGCGCACCCTGGCGCTGCTCCTGTGTCTTCCTCGTCCGTTGCAGCGGCGGGTCCTGGGCGTGGAATGGTTCCGCGAGGTGGGCCGGGCGCCCGGGGCCGTCCCTCTCGACGACGTCTTCGCGTCCCTCAGACCGCTGCGGGACGTCGGTTGATCCCGGAACCGCCTTTGATGACCGGTCGGGTCACTCCCCGGCGATCCAACGGAGGACCCACGGAGACGAGCAGGCGAGGAGCGAGAAGACCGTCAGCCCCACCATGAGGTGGTGCCTGAGGCCGACCAGCACCAGGACCAGGCCCGCGACACCGAGCGCACCGACGACGTACTGGTGCCTGCCTCGTGTGGTCGAGATCGGGTCGCGGACGAAGACCAAGCCGCCGTAGGCGCCGAGTGCGATGGCGATGCAGAACAACGGGGCCTTCGGGGTCTGCAGGATCGCGACCGTGATCCACGTCGCGCCCGTGACGAGTGCAGTCGTGTTCCAGATGCGCCCGTAGCGTGAGTCGGTTCCGAGGTCGGGTGTCGGCCGCTCGTGGGGTGCGATCCGGCCGGCCATGGCGGGACCGTAGGTGCCGGACTCTGATCCGATCCTGACGAGGGGACCACGCGCTATCGTGCGCCATGAGGTTCTACGTCGCTCTCGTCGTGTGCGCGTGCCTGCTCGGGACGACGGCCACTCACAGCGCGAACGCGTCACCGGTCCACCCGCGCGGCAACGCCCGGGTCACGGGCACCTACGCGGTGACGTCGGTGGCGAGGAGCGAGGTCCACGGGGTCTTCGACGCGGCCGGGTCGGCAACCTGGACCTTCGACGCCAAGCCATCGCAGCGCGTGCTCGCGGCGACGCTGACCCAGGCGGCCTACGGTCCTTTCGTCAGCCCCTGCAGCGACAACGGGGACGGCACCGTCACCGACACCGTGGTCGGCCCCGGCGCCGACACCGCCGCCCAGCTCGACTTCGGGATCGTCGCCGACCTGCTGAAGGGCAGGACGCTCGCCACGCTGCGGCTGCTGCCCGACTCCGGCTACGCGCGGCTGGCGACCGACCGGGAGTGCACCGGCGTCTACGCCGGCAGCAACGGAGTGACCACCGAGGACGTCCTCGCGGCTGGCATGTTCCCGAGCGGCAGCGTCGGCTACGACCCCTGGCCGATGCACCTCGACGGCTCCGGTCAGTGGCACATCGACGGCGTTCAGTCGTCCGGAGACGCCGGCGACGGTTCGTCGCGCGCCGAGGTGCACGCCGTCCTGCACGGCACGCTGCGCGACTTCCACGCCCTCTGCACCATCCCCACGGTGAAGCAGCTGCACAAGGTGAGGTCGTTCAAGCAGGGCGCCGCGCTGCTCGCCAAGGCCGGCTTCGGCAAGCCCTACACGGGCGCGGTCCACATCCGCTGGGCACCACGGGGCCACTACTACGTCGACGAGCTCGGCGACACCGCGCTGATGCCGTGCGGTGCCCGGCTGCACCTCTACCGCAGCTGAGCAAGGACAGCGCGCACCCGCCCTGCGCGTGCGATCAGCGTTGTCCCGTCTGGACGTGGCTCACCAGGTGAGCTCGATCTCCAGCTCGTTGCCGTCGTCACCGAGCTCGACCTCGATCTTGAGGTTGACCTCGTCGGGCACCCGGACCGTGATGCGGCGACCGCCGCGTTCGAACTCGACGGTGTTGTTCCGGGCCAGGGCGTCAGCGAGCGAGTGCAGGCGCGCGGCGGCATCCTCCCGGCGCAGCAGACGGGTCTCGTCGATCTCGAACAGGTCCATGTCGTCTCCTGACGGGTTCAGCGGCGGTCGACGTAGATGACTTCGATGGCGTTGTTGCCGTAGCCCAGGCGGTTCCACGGGGGCACGTCGGGCTGCACGTTGCCGGCGGCATCGGTCGCCCGGGCCCGCAGGGTGTGCCGGCCGATGCCGATGCCCTCCCAGGTGAAGCTCCAGTCCTGCCACCCGTAGTCGTCCGGGTCGGCCGGGCCGAGCTCGGCGGGCTGCCAGTCGCCCTCTCCGGTGAGGCTGACGTCGACCCGGGTGATGGGACCGGTGCCCGACCAGGCCTTCCCCCGGACGATGCAGGTCTCGTCGTGGATGACCGAGCCAGGAGCGGGGTCGGTGATCCGGGCGCGCACCCGCATCAGGGTGACGGGCTCGTGGGGCTTGTCGGGCCACTCGTAGATGTAGTGACCGGTCTGGAACTCCCCGGTGAACGGCTCGGTCAGGACCTCGAGCCGCGTCAGCCACTTCACCGAGGCGACGGCGTACCAGTGCGGGACGATCAGCCGGAACGGGGCACCGTGGTCGCGCCCGAGCGGCCGGCCGTTCATCTCGTAGGCGATCAGGATCCCCGCTGCCGGGTCGGTGGCCTGGGCGATCGGGAGGGCACGGGTGAAGCTCAGGTTGTCCTGGTCGGTCTCGGGGAGGATCGCCTGGAGGTGGTAGGGCCCGTGGTCGGCCCCGTGGGCCAGGACCTCGACCCCGGACTCCGCGGGTTGGGCCTGCGCCAGGACCTCGTGGAGCAGGGCACCGGTCCAGCGGGCCGTCGAGACGGCGAAGTCACCCCAGGGCTCACCGGTCGGCAGCGGCCGCATCTCCAGGCGGCCGTTGCCGGCGCACTCGAGGGTGACGGTGTGGTCGTGGGCCGGCAGCGCGCGCAGGTCGTCGAGGGTGAGGGTCACGGGAGAGCCGACCGCGCCGCCGATCTCCAGGGTGCCGTCGTGCTCGGGCACCGCGAAGTTGCTGCGCACGTAGTGGAGCTCGGTGGGAGTGACCGCACCGACGAGGGCGGCGGGCGGAGCCTCCGCGTTGTACGGCGCGGGGTTGATCATCACCAGCGAGGCACGGGCCGCCTCGAGATCATCGGCAACGGTCATGCTGTTCAGCCTCCTTGGGGCGGGTCACGAAGAGTGGGACTCAGAAATCGGAGTCGGCGAACGTGGGGTCGCGGCCGTCGTTGAAGGCCCCGATGCCCTCGACGCGGTCGGCATGGACCGCCGAGCGCCAGTGGGCGTCCATCATGATCGCGATGGCCTCCTCGATCGGCTGACCCTCGCCGAGGTGCACGGCGCGCTTGACGGCTTGTACGGCGGTCGGTGAGTTGCCGGCGATCTTGTCCGCGATCCGCAGTGCCGCGGACATCAGCTCGTCGGGTTCGTGGAGCTCGTTGACCATGCCGAGCCGGTAGAGCTCGGTCGCGGGGACCGGGTCACCCGTCATCAGCATCTGAAGAGCCTTGCCGCGAGGCAGGAGGCGCGGCAGCAGCGCCGGCGAGCCGCCACCGGCCGCCAGGCCGAGCATGGCTTCGGGTTGGCCGAACGTCGCGGTGGTCGAGGCGATGATGAAGTCGGTGCTCTGGGCCAGCTCGCAGCCGCCGCCGTACGCGATGCCGTTGACAGCGGTGAAGATCGGCTTGCGCAGCTGGCGGACGGTGTACAGGGTGCGGTCGAAGGCCTGGCGCTGTCGCAGCCAGTCCTCCTTCGTCATCGCCTTGCGCTGCCGCAGGTCACTTCCGACCGAGAAGGCGCGATCGCCGGCTCCCGTCATGACGACGACCCGAACGGCGGTCCGCACTGCGATCTCCTCGACGACCTCGGTCAGCAGGGCGCCCATCTCGGTGGTGATCGCGTTGTCGGCGTGGGGTCGGTTGAGGATGATCCGCGCGACCCGGCCGTCGGACAGGTAGTCGAGGAGGACGGACGGCTCGGTCTCCTCGACGTCGGGGGCCGGCGGGCCGAAGTCGAGTGCTGCCCAGCGGTCGGTGCTTGATGAGCTCATCTGCTTCCTCTCGGTGGCGCTTCGTCAGGTGTCCAGCTCGGCGAGCCAGCGCAGCGCGCTCAGGCTCGGTGCGAAGCAGTACTCGCCGCCGCGGGTGACCACGAACGGCGGCAGGTCCTGGAGCCGGCGGCGGATCGGTCGTTGCGGGATCGTGAAGGTGCTCGGGTCGTCGTGCGGTCCGACGAGGGGGTCGGACTCGTGCGGGGCGCCGATGAAGATGCCGTCGTTGAGCCACTGGGTCTTGACGAACTCGAACTGTCGTCTGAGGTGGGCGCCGGCGAAGACGAAGATGATCCCGCGGTCGATCCCGTCGTCCTCCGTCACGCCGTCGGGGAGCATCGGACCGTAGCTGGTGCCGCGCCGGATCATCCGGTGCAACCGGACGTCCACGCTGCCTTCCTGGTCCAGCGCGTCACGCGGGTTGGCCCGGCGCGCATGGGAGCCGACCGGGCACTTGAAGCCACGGGGGTCGTCGCCGAAGCGGAAGTCGTTGTTGCGGCGCGGGTCGCCGCCGAGCTCCGGATCGTCCTGGTCCGGCGCGAGTGCGAGTGGTGCCCCGCTCTGCCACCGACCGACGATCTTCGCCCCGAGGAGGTCCTCCTCGGCCCGCGTCGCCGCCCTGTCGCGCAGGTATCCCCGGTACGCAGCCACCCTGGTGTGCAGCTTCCGGAACACGACGTACGTGCCGTTGCGTCCGAGGACCTCCGGGACCGGCAGCGGAGCGAGCTCCCCGGTCTCGTCGGGGTAGCCCAGGATGATCTCGCCCGCCTTGAGCGGCCGCTCGCGCGAGTCCGTGGCAGGTCGGCCGCTTCCCTCGACCGCCGGTTGACCGATGCCGTCCTTGAAGCCGAACGACGTCCGGCCCGTAGCGAGCTGGTAGCAGTCCTGGCGCCAGATCAGCTCGATGCCCGGGAGCTCGGCATGGGCCTCGCGGGCCTTCTCGGCCACCGCTCGGAGCCGGTCCTCCTCAGCGGAGAGCACCGCGATGGCGACGTGCACGTCGGCGGAGCCCAGGGGCTTCTCCCAGTGGTCGGGACCGCTCTCGCCGGTGTCCCCGAGGAGCTCGGCCCTGGCGGCCATGCCCTCACGGAACTCCGGAGCGAAGCTGTCCAGCGATGCCTGCGGCACGCCGAGCGCCCTCAGCCCGTGGTAGGTGAAAGCGACCGTCAGTGACGTCTCGTCCGCCTCGCTGGCCGCTCCGGCGGCCTCGAAGATCCGGTGCAGCCGCCGGACCAGCTCACGTCCGTCGTGGCGGTCACGAATGCTGAGCAGGAGGTAGGTGCCGACGTAGGGCGAGGGCCGCTCGAACAGTGCCCCGGACTGGATGTCGTCCAGCTCCAGGGTCACGGCCGTGGTGGCGTCCACCGGGTCACACGCCTTCCATGGTCAGTGGTGCTCGGGAGGTTCGGGCGGGTTCGGGTTCGGCAACGCCAGGTACGGGAAGACGACCGTCCCGGGGCGAGTTGCGGAGTCGACGCCGTCACGGATCGTCGGGCCCTCTCCGGCGTTGACGAGCTGGGTGAAGATCGTGTCCATCACGTCGTCGTTCAAGGCCCTGCCACCGCACGTCCGGTGCGGCTCGCCCCGCCGGGCGGCCAGCTCGATCTCGAGGAACGAGCCCTGCTCGGCGTACGGCTTGCTGACGTCGACCACCAGGTAGTCGGCGAGCACCAGGTCCGTGAGTGGGTGGCTGCCGTCCTCGCCGATCGGCCAGTCCAGCTTCCCGTCGAGGCCGTCCCAGAAGGTCAGGTTGGCATCCAGTCGCGCGCGGAAGGCTCCCGCGTAGGAGTCGCCGAGGTGGAACGCGTCGTCCATGTTGTACAGGTCGCGGATCTCCAGGTCCCGGTTGACCTGGTCGAACTCCTTGGGGGCGAGCATCATGTTCTTCACCTCGGGGCGGCCGACCCGTTCGATCCGGACGTTGAACTCGCCGCGGGTCAGGGTCTCGGCGACCACGCCCACGAGCAGCCCGCCGGGCAGGAGACCGGTGTCGATCTCCACGACGATGCTCAGCACGTTCTTGCCGTCCAGGAAGATCGACCCGGGGTCGGTGAAGGCGAGCTTCCGGGTCGCGATCGTGGCCAGGGCGGCTCGCGCGTCCATGATGAACGGGTCCCACCGGACCCCGGCGAAGACCCGGACACCGCCCCCCGCTCCGCCCCCTTCGTCGTTGACGCGGAAGGTGACCTGTTCGCCGCTAGGTGTCACGCAGGTCCCGTGCTGCTCGTGGCCCGGCTGGCCCGTGCCCGGGTCCGACACGTGGTCCGGTGCGCCGAAGACGCAGTCGAGGACCAGCTCCTCATCGCCCGGGACGAACGCCCAGCTGGCTGCGCCCTCCGCCGGAGCGGTGAGCGGCCGCAGGCGGAAGCGGTACAGCAACCCGGCGGAGAAGAGGTCGGACGGCTTGGCCATCGGCATCGTGTTCAGGACGAGGACGAGGCGACCCGGGGACTCGGGACTCGGGAACGCGTAGAAGTCGGTGATGTCCGCGATCGGATCGGCCAGGGCGCGAGGCCCGGAGATGTGGTCAGACATGAGAGCGCCTCGTCCCGCTCGCGCGGCCGGCAGCAACCACTAGTCGGCGGCCTCGTCCAACAACGGCTGCATGGCGGGATGCTGGAGGAGCTCGGCGGCCTGGGGGTGGTCGAGGACCTTCTGGAACGCGCTGTTCACGCGCTGCGCCTTCCGGATCTCCTTGACGGTGCCGCCGTAGTTGCGGGCGTACGCGGCGGCCGACTGCTCCGCGCCGAGGACGAAGGTACGCACGGCTGCGACGTCCGGCAGCCCGTCGTACCCCTCGACGTGGCGGAAGATCACGTCGAACAGCGCCAAGGTCGGCCCCGAGGTGAAGAAGTCCTCCATGTAGGCGTCCCACGGGCCGTCGAAGCTGGTGATGAACGCGAGCCGCGAGTCGTCGTCGAACAGCACGAACCGCGCCTCGTGGATGGTCTGGATCGCCATCCCGTAGTCACCGGGCCGGTAGCCGGGGGTGTCCTGCAGGGCCAGCAACGCCGTCCGCAGTGACTGCGCCTGACCGTCCTTGACCCGGAAGAACAGGCTGAACTCGCTCGTCGGCCCGACGCTCAGGCCCGGCTGGGTGGCGCCACCTTCCGGTGCGGCCATGGGTTCGCCTCCACGCTTCTCCCGGGTCAAAGCGTTCCATGCCCGCCCGAGCCCGGTGTCCAGAGCTGGAGGTGCTCCAGCCTGACGCGACGATACGACCGGTCCGGGTGGGTCTGCCCCACCCCGGTACGGGTGACCCGGCTAGGGAGTCCCCGGAGCGGCCCCGCCGGCGGCGGGACCCAGCAGGTGCGCATGCATCTCGGTAGTCAGCCGGTGGATGCTCTGGGTCAGCTGCAGGTCGCTGCGGAGGTCGGCCTCCTGGGTCATGAAGTCGTGGTCGGCCTTCGCCTGCGCGAACGCGCTCTGACGGTTCTGCCCGATCATCACGAACGTCGACAGGAAGATCGCCTCGAGGGAGACGACCAGGGTCAGGGTCGGCCACGGGTTCCCCTCCACGAACACCATCCACACCGCGAACGCGACAGCGTGGATGTAGACGAAGGTCATCGACCCCGCGAAGCGGGTGATGGCGTCGGCCAGGTGGGCCTGCGCGTCGTTCGCGAGCTGCTCGATGCTCTTCTCGACGACGGGGTGGTGGATGTTGGGGTCGCTGGTCATGTCCCGCATCCTGACGGGTTGCAACCTCCCTGTGCTCGCCGGAGCGGGGAGCAGCTCAGGAAGAGGGAGCCCAGAGCAGCAGGTCCGAGGTCAGGGTCGACGGGCGCACCCCGAGCTCGCGGTCGAACAGCGCGGCACACGAGACGTACACCCGTCTGGCCTCGGCGAGGTTGCCCTCGGCCAGGTGGATGCTGATCACCGTGCGGTGTGCGCTCTCCCGGAGTGGGTCGGCCCGGACCGCCGCGAGCGCCCACTCCAGGGCGAGGCCGAACTCGCCCCTGGTCCGCAGGTGGTCCGCCCCGGCCTCGAGCCGGTGCAGCTGGAGCTGACGCAGCCGTTCGCGGTCGTGGACCAGCCAGTCGTCCTCCCACGTGGGCAGGAGCTCGACCGCTGGCGGTGGCGTGCGGAGCGTGGGTGCCGAGCCGTCGGCCAGGAGTGACGCGGCCAGGGTCCGCCGCACGTCGACCTCGCTGCCGTGGTCCAGGTCGAGCGCGCTGCCGGACGCGCAGACCAGGCCGACGGTCGCCTGGTTGGCTCGCCAGATGGCCGTCCGCAGACAGCCCATCGCGCGACCTTGGGTGGCCTCCGGCCAGAGCTCGCCCGCCACCCTGCCCCGGGGGGTCACCCCTCGTAGCGCGAGGTAGGCGGCCAGGCGCTGCGGACCGGTCGCGAGGTCGACCACGTCGCCGGCGATCCGCAGCTCGAAGTGCCCGAGCAGACGGACCGACACCCGAGGTGCGGCCAACCCGGCGTCCCGCGACGCGGGGCGGGACCGTCGGGTGGACACGTGGGGCTCCCTTGCGGTGGCTACCGGCCTCCGACCATCAGACCGGACGCCCAGGACATCCCCGTGTCCCCCCCACGCCTTCGAGTAAACGATCTGGCCCGGGGCTCGGCCATAGCCCTTTGTGACTATGGCGCCGGTCCCCGGCATGGCTCAGATCAGGGGGAGGTCCTGCCTCTTCTCGGTGGTGAACAGCCGACTCGGAGGTGGAGCGGTGGGTGTTCCCTGGGCGTACGCCGACGCCTCCTCCGGTTTCACGGGCTCGACGTCGTCGCGATCGATCCAGAACTGCCGGAGCTCACCGCTGGCCACCGTGTAGATCCTGCCGGAATCAGGATCCGGATGTCGCTCGTAGTACGTCGCGCCGAGCTCCGGCGGGAACGGTCCAGCGCTGAACGCGTACAACGTCCCGTAGGCGGACTCACGCGAGATGATCTGGCGGCCCTGCTGCTCGACCTGCTTGCACACGCTCTCGATGTCGTCGTGCACGATGTACAACGAACCCTGCGCCAGGGCAGCCGCTTCGGCGTTGGCCGGCTCGACGTGAAGGCGGTCGGAGTTGCTCGGGTGCGGGTCACCCGGCCCGACCTCGCGGACCCAGGCGTTGTTGCCGATGAGCTCCGGGGCGGTGAGTACCGGGGAGTGGAACTTCCCGAGAGTGCCCTTCGTGCGGACGACGTCGCCGTAGCGCTGGATCTGCGCTCCCGGCTTGATCCGGTAGAGACCCTCGTGGCCCTTCTGCTGGAGGTCGGCGCGGGCGGCCGCATCGATGCCGCGTAGCCGTTCGGACCGGATCTTCTCGATGGTCGTCGTCATCTCGACGCCGGGCAGCTCCGGCAGCCTGAGGTAGTAGTGCGTGCCGTCCTGCTCCACGAGGCCGAGTCCTCGTGCGCTGGAGAGGAAGAGCAGAAGGCTCTGAAAGTCCGGCAGCCGCGACGGCAGCGCCGCCAGGAACGCGGGTGCGTCGAACCGGGTGATGCGGACCGCCCGCCAGTCTCCGACGGCACCGACCTCCTGCTCGGTGGACCAGGGCAGAGTCGATGCGCCCAGTGGTGCCTTCATGTCCTCGATCTTCCACTCGAGGTCGGCGCCCAGCGCGGTCAGGAAGGCGACCTGCCCGCGGCGCTTCTCGTTCAGCTGGCGTTGCACGTTGCGGGTGGCGGCGATCGGTCCGAGCAGCTCGTTGACCACCATGATCAGGCCGACAGCGCCGGCGGTCGCGCGCATCCCCGCAGAGGGTGGCCGTGGCGGGGGTGCGTCGTACGGCGTCGCCTGGAACGTGACCGGGCCCTGGGGGGTCATCGCCCGGACGGTAGGCGCCGGCGCCCCGGTGGCCGGGTCGATCTCCGGAAGCGGCGTCCCGCCCGGACGGATCACGCGGACCCAGGTCTCGCCCTCCTGGTAGCCGGTCACCGGCCGTCCGTCGGCGTCGCGGATGGTGCCGTTCCAGATGATCCACTCGGCGTTGCCCACACCGGCGACGTTCGGCAACCACGTCTGGAGACCGGTGGCCGGCACGGCGCCGCCGCGGATGGCCGAGCTCGAGGCGAGGATCGGGAGCCCGGCTGCTGGAGCGGCCGGCGCCCCCGCGCCCAGGGCCCGCGGCGCGAGAGGCGCGGGAGACGGTGGCGTCCCACCCCCGGCTGGGAGGAGCGGCACGGTCGGCTGCGGGGGAGCGATCTGCGGTGCCGGCGGTGGAGGGGCCGCGGGCGTCCCGGGCCCCAGCTGGCGGGGCGGGAGCGGCCCGGGCGGCAGCACGGGCAGCTGGCTGGGTACCGGCGTGCCGGCGGGGTAGATGAAGGCGAGCGACAGGACGGGCCGCTCACGGATCGACAGGGCGCCTCCACTCGTGCGCACCTCCAGCAGCCGGTCGTTGAGCACCGCCAGCCCGCCGTGCTCGTCGACGATGCGGCGGACCACGTCCGGGTCGGTCAGGTCGCGCGACGACCTGACCTCGTACGCCGTGCGCTGGCGCTGCTGGAGCAGGCGCAGCTGCTCGCGAGCCCAGAGGGACTGGAGCACCAGTCCGGCGAGGTAGCGCATCTCGGCCGGGGACCTGGCCATCTCGATGCGCTCGACCGGGGCGGCGATCCCCATCGACCCTCCGGCTCCGAGCTGGCCCACGCCCCGGCCGGTGACGATGCCCCTGGGCGCCGACATCATCCCGGTCACCCCACCCGGCGCCGTGGGGTCGTACTCGAACTCGCGCCCGTCCGCCAGGACCAGCCGCGCGCCGTCGTCGATGTTGCGCTCGATCCACCGGAAGGTCTGCTCCGTCCCCTCCTGGCCGCCGTGGCTGCCCGACTTGACCTCCTGGACGTACAGGAGCTGGAGCTGCAGGCCCGCGAGCACCGTGCCGCTCCCGGTGAACCGGCCGATGATGCCGTCGGAGAAGAGCAGTGGCTCCGTGAGCCGGACCGACCCGTCGACGTTCGTCCCGTAGGGCATCCGGACCCGGACGTTGCGGAAGATCTGCGCGTCGGGGTGCTGGAGCCGCACCTGCTGGAGCCGCTGTTGCAGAACCGGCTCGGCCAGGGCCTCACCGACGTTCCCGGAAGCGATGCGGACATACCCGCCAGCGAACTCACCGCGCTGCAGCTGGTCCGCCGGGATGGTGCCCAGCCGGGCGTCGAGGGCGCCCGGGGAACGCTGCATCAGCTCGAGATCGCGCCGGAGCTGCTCGTCGGAGTAGCTGGCTGGTCGCACGAGCTCCGCAACACGCAGCACGTCGGCCTCGTCCGGGTTCTCCGGCTCGATCTCGTCGCCGAGGTTGGGGCCGAGCACGGCGAGCAGGGCAGCACGGTTCGAGTCACGGGCGAGCTTGACCCAGCGCGCGGGCGGTGCCGGGTTGGTGCGGCCGACGCGGTAGCGCAAGTACCGCGCCTGCAGGTCCGGGAACTCGGGCCGGAACGCGTCGCCGTCCGGGGTCAGGACGTGCGAGATCGTCGGGAACGTCGGGCCCTGGGGCGGACCAGGTGTGAGCTGGATGCCGAGGCCGGGGTCGTGGTGCTGCTGGACGACGTGGGACAGCTCGTGCGCGAGCACGCGGCGGGCTGCCGAAGGAGAGGCGGCTGGAGCGCCGAGGAAGACGTCCCGGCCGACCGTGAACGCCGCGGCCCCCAGCCGGGCCGCCTCACCTGCTGCGGCGGGCCCCGAGTGGAGGCGTACGCCCGGCAGCGTCGTACCGGTCGTGCGCTCCGCAGCCCGCACTGTGGCGGGTCCCAGCATGCCCGACGTCTCGCGGCCCGCCTCCAGGGGCGCGTCACGGTCGAACGTCGCCGCCAGCCGGTCGGCGGACCGCTCGTGCTCCGGGTGAGCGGCCGCCGTCACGGTCAGGCGCCCCGCTTCCTCGGCCGCCTCGCCGTGCTCTGGCCCGTCGGCTCAGCGGGCTCATCCGGCTCGCCGCCATCATCGTCGTCGCTGTCGCCCTCGTCGCCGTCGTCGCCGTCCTGGTCGTCGCCGTCGCCGCCATCATCGCCGTGGCCGTCACCGTCGTCGTGGCCGTGGCACCCGCAGCCGTGCCGCTTGGAGCCGTGTCCGTGGTGGTGGTGCCCGTGGTGGTGCCCGTGGTGCTCGTCCTCGTCGTCGCACCCGTCGTCGTCGTCGGGCGGGCAAGGATCGTCACCACAGAGCCGGTCGTAGACCGCCAGCACCGCGTCGAGGGTGTCGGTCCGCAACGACTCACAGCGCTTCTCGGCCTGCTCCTCGCAGCACTCCTTGAACGCGAGTACGCGGGTCAGCTCGGACACCGCGCGGCAGCCGGCGGTCCACGTGGTCAGGGCGAGGCACAGGCAGTCGACGAAGTCCTGCGGCCCGGTGAAGCCGCCGTACAGCCCCTCCAGCTTCCACTGGGCGATCTTGGCCTGGACGTAGACCGACTTGAGGTCGGTCGTGGCCGGGTCGGCGGCGAGCTTGGCCTCGACGTCGGCGACGGCCGCCTTGACCTCATCGAGGCGCTTGGTGAGTGCGTCGGGCTCGGCGGCGAGGGAGTCGAAGCACTCCTTGGCCCGATCGGTCCAGCGCTGGTACTTCTTGATGATCCGCTCCAGCTTGCGGATCGACCGGTCCTCGGCGTCCTCGACGTCGAAGCTGCGCTCCTGGGCGCAGCAGCCCGGCTCGGGGCCGCAGCAGGCGATCTGGTCGAGCACCTCGCAGAAGGCGTCGTCCAGGCACACCCAGACGCGGCGCTGCTCGACCAGGCAGCGGATGCGGTCGATGAGGTGCTTGACCTGGTGCCGCAGCTCCTTGGCGGGCAGGGCCGCGGCCTGTCGGCTGGCCCGGTACTTCTTGCGGACCTCGTCATAGGTCGTCTTGGCCGTCTCGAGGGCCTCGGTGTAGGTCTTGTCGTACTCCGCCTGCTTGGCCACCCCGGCCGCCCGGCAGGACACCTCGTCGATGACCTTCGGGTCGCACTGCTCGGGCGGGGGAGCGCACCCGTCCTCGGGAGCGGGCTGTTGCTGGGTCTCGTCGTCGGTGGACATCAGGGCTCCTTGTCTGTGAGCGCGGATGCAGTCTCGGCAGCCTCGTGTCACCGCACCGTCGCCCGGGCTGGGCGCGGGTGCCCGGTCGCGACGGTCCCGTGACGGGCCGCGCCGACCATGGCGTGCGTGGCTGGATACCAGGCCCTCGCCGCCGCCGGAGTGAGCATCGTCGAGCTGCTCAACCGGCACTTCGGCGACGTCCCGGAGGCGGCCGCCCTCCAGGCGTTCCTGGCCAGCTCCAACGAGCTCAAGACCCTCAAGACGAACACCGGCCAGACCATCCAGAAGCCGGCCGTGTCGGTGTACGTCTACCGGGTCAGCGTGGACAAGGAGACCCGGCCGGGCTGGTCGGCGGTGGCGAGCTTCGACGGGATCCCGCGGCTGCCGCTGCGGGCCCACCTGCTGCTCGCCGCCTGGGCCGACAGCGCCGTGGAGGAACTGCGCTGGCTGGGGCTCGCCTCCGACATCCTCGAGAGCCACCCGATCCTCACCGGGCTGGAGCTCCTGCCGATCAGCGAGAACGGCGGCCTGGTGTCACCCTGGCATCCGGGCGACGCGGTGCAGGTGGTCACCGACGACCTGGCCCTGGAGTCGATGAGCGAGGCGTTCCAGGCCCTGACCACCGAGTTCCGGCTGACCCTGCCCTACATCGCGCGGGTGATCTGCCTGGACGGACCGCCGGTGGCCGGGGGCGAGCAGGTGTCGTTGGTGGCGGCCCGCGCCGAACGGGTCGGCTCATGACGATGATCGACACCTCGGTCGGCCCTGCAGCGGTGCTGCACCGCCTCGCGCTCGCGGTCGAGGTGATGGACCCGCTCACCGACCGGCTGGCCCTGACGGCTCTGCGCACAGGTCGTGAGGTCGTACGCCGCACGCCGACGACCGACCGGCGCTGGCCCTGCGCCCCGCTCGACGCGGGTGGCCCGGCCCGCTTCAAGCTGCGCCACCAGCGACCGCTGCCCCGGCAGGTCGTCATCCGGCTGGACGACCCGACGCGCCGGTACGTGCCGCGCCGGCTGCGCATCGCGCTCTGGCCGGTGGCCAGGCTCGACCAGGGTCCCGCGCAGCCCTACGTCACCGTTGCGCATCGCCTGCTGCGGGCGTGGCTGTGGCCCGGAGCAGCCATGACCCTGCCCGCGGGCAGCACGGTCGTGCGCGGACGGGTCGTCCGGCAGGGACGTGCCGCGCGGTGGGTCCGGGTGGCGGCGCGCGACCAGGGCGGCCGGATCGTCGGCCGGGCCCACGGCGACGACAGGGGCGAGTTCGTGCTCGTGGTCACCGACCAGAACGCGAACCCGCTGCCGGCGGTGCTGTCCCTGGACCTGCGCATTCACGCCCGTCGCCGGGTCGTGCCCATCGACCTGCTCGACCCGTGCGCCGACCTGGTGGTCGAGCGGATCCCGCGCTCGCCGGCCCCTCCGGCGGCGCCGGTCCTCGACTCGCCGGGGCTGGGCGGCACGCGCATCCCGGCGGCGTACGTCGCCAACGCCCGGCCGGACACACCCGTCGACGTCCCCACCGGCACCGAGGTCGTCCTCCCGGACGAGCTCCTGTTCGTCCCCAGTCCATGACCGCGCCATGACCAAGGAGGCCGCATGCCCGAGTACCTGACCCCAGGTGTCTACCTGGAGGAGACCAGCTTCCGCTCCAAGTCGATCGAGGGCGTGGCGACGTCGACGTTCGGGATGAGCGGGCTGGCCCGGTACGGCCCGGTGCCGTACTCGGTGACGCTGCCCTCCGGCGACCTGTTCATGGTGCCCTCGCCCACCCTGGTCACCAGCTTCACCGAGTTCGAGCGGGCCTTCGGGGGGCTCGGTCCGGTCGACAGCGACACCGAGACCCCGAACTACCTCGCCTTCGCCGCGCGGGCGTTCTTCGACAACGGCGGGCGCCGCCTCTACGTCTCGCGCGTCTTCCCGTTCACCCGTGACGCCAACGACGACATCGACCCGGCGCAGAACTTCGCCTCCCGTCCGGTGGGGGCGGGGGCCAACCCGCTGGCGACCTGGCGGGCCCGGTGGCCGGGCGAGGCCGGCAAGGAGATCAGGTCAAGGTCTGCTTCGAGCGCAGCAAGAACATCCTCACCGGCGGCAGACTCGTCGGGGTCGGGCCGGGCGCCGCGGTCGAGTTGCTGCCGGCGGCAACACCCCCGACCCGGTGGACGCCCAGCGGAAGCCGGTGCCGCCAGCGGCGATCCGGATCTTCGACCGGGACGAGCAGAACAACCAGGGGCTGATGAAGACCGACGGCAGCCCCGGGCTCGACCCGATCCCGGCGGGTGGAGCGCGGCACATCACCCTGACCGTCACGGTCGAGTGGGGCGACCGGACCGACGTCTACCCCGGCCTCGAGGTGCACTCGAAGCACCCGCGCTCGGTGCAGGAGGTGCTGCGGGCGGTCGACCCGGCCGACGACCTCAGCCTGGTCTGGCTGGACGCCGTCAAGCCGACGCCCGACGCCGACGCGCTGTTCAAGGCGCTGCTCGACCCGGCCGACCACGGCTACCTCCAGGCCGCGGCCCCATCGAAGGCGCCGGCCTAGGCGCGGCCGTCCTCAAGGGCGAGCCGGCCGACCCGGACAGCGAGACGAGCGCCGCGACCGGCCTGGCCGCCCTCGCCGAGATCGAGGACATCGCGATCGTCGCCTGCCCCGACACGGTCCGGTTGCCCGAGGTCGCCCAGCAGGAGGCCGTCGACAACCTGATCGGCCACGCCGAGGCACTGAAGGCCTATCGGATCGCGGTCGTGGACCCGCCCAAGGACTCCTCGATCTCGGAGGTGCGCGAGTTCCGGGCGCAGTTCGACACGACGTACGCCGCGCTCTACTACCCCTGGGTGCGGATCGTCGACCCCAACGCCCGGCCCGACCCCGGCACTCCGCCCGCGACGCTCGACCTGCCGCCGTCGGGCTTCGCGGCCGGCATCTACGCCCGCTCGCGACATCGCAGCGCGGTGTGCACAAGGCGCCGGCCAACGAGGTCGTGCTCGGGATCACCGAGTTCGTCACGAACGTGACCTACGACCGCCAGTCGGTGCTCAACCCCGAGGGCATCAACGCGCTGCGCTTCTTCCCGGGCCGGGCCAACCGGGTCTGGGGCGCGCGGACGATGAGCTCGGACCCGGAGTGGAAGTACGTCAACGTCCGCCGGCTGTTCAACTTCCTCGAGCACTCCATCGACCGGGCGACGCAGTGGGCGGTGTTCGAGCCCAACAACGAGCGACTGTGGGCGTCGATCCGGCAGAGCGTCGAGGACTTCCTGCGTCACGCTGGCGCACGCGGCGCCCTGATGGGCACCAAGCCGGAGGAGGCGTTCTTCGTCCGCTGCGACCGGACCACGATGACGCAGAACGACCTCGACAACGGCCGGCTGATCTGCCTGATCGGGGTCGCTCCGACCTACCCCGCCGAGTTCGTGATCTTCCGCATCGGTCAGTGGACCGCCGACTCGCAGCAGAGCTGAGGTGTGACAGATGGCAACACGAGCCAACCCGTACAGCAACTTCAACTTCACGGTGAAGCTCGGGCGACACCGGCGGCGAGGACCAGATCGCCGGTGGCTTCTCCGACGTGAGCGGCCTGGGCAACGAGGTGAAGTTCGCCGAGTACCGCAACGGCAACGATGCGGAGAACCACGTCCGCAAGATCGCGAACGTGAACACGACCGACGACGTCACCCTCAAGCGCGGGGTGATCGGTGACCTGCGGCTGTTCGCCTGGCTCCAGGCGACCCGCCGCGGTGAGTTCGACCCGCGCACGGTCACGATCACGCTCCTCGACGAGGCGCGGGCGCCGGTCTGCAGCTGGGTGCTGCAGCGCGGCCCAGCCGAAGAAGTGGGTCGGCCCGACGCTGGCCGGCAAGGGCGGCGGCGAGGTGGCCATGGAGGAGCTGCACCTGGTCGCCGAGAGCATCGAGTTCAAGTCGTCGTGACCGTCGGCCTGCAGCTCGGCAGGCCCGGCGTCACGAGTCTCGTGCCGCGTCCCGCCGACCCCTAGCCCCGTCCGGCTGGACATCGCGGGCTTCGTCGGGGTGGCCCTGCGCGGGCCGGTCGACACCCCGGTGCTGGTGACCAGCTGGTCGGAGTACGAGCGGCTCTTCGGCGGCTACGAGCGGGCGCGTGGCGACCCGAGCGGCTGCTCCCCTACGCTGTCAACGCGTTCTTCGCCCAGGGCGGCGACCGCGCGTACGTCGTGCGGGTCGCGCCGGCCCCCGGGTGGTCGGGCCCGCCGCCGACGCGGCGACGGCGATGTTCCAGCTCGACCACCCGGCCCGGCCTGGACCTCTGGCCGCGGACGAGGGGACCTGGGGCGCCGCGCTCGACGCCGGCTGGACTTCGAGTCGCCAGACGTTCGTGGCCACCGTGGCGGCCTCCGGTCCGCGCTGCCGCCGGGGGTCGACCCGCCCGACCAGTCCCTGCTGCGGGTCCGCCGGCCCGGCCTGCCGCCGACCGGCGTGCTGCGCGTGCTGCGTCGGCTCACCGCCCCGGCTCGGCGGGCCGGTTCGCGGTGCTCGACACGGCGCTGCCGCTGCCCGCGGACGGCGAGGCCGACCGTGGCCGGTGGACATCGACGTGGTCACCGCCACGTCGTCGCGGCGGACCGAGCTCGGCCGTCCGCCGGGACGAGCGGATCGCCGGCCTCGGGCTCGTCCCCGGTCACCCGCAGTACATGCCGGACGTGCTGGCCCGAGTCCGGCCTGTGCCGCCCCGCCGGCCGCTGGAGCCCGTGCTCCCCGACCGCTTCCTCAGGCCGCTGCGGGCACCCTGGTGCACCCGGGCTGGACCGCTCGTACGGCATCACTCGGCAGCTTCTTCGACGACGGCCACGCCGACGCGGACCTGCTGGACGAGCAGGACACGCATCGCGGCGCGGACGCGCTGGGCCGGGTGAGGAGCTCGGCCTCCTGTGCGGTCCCGACCTCGCCTGGCGGCTGACGACGTCCCTCCCGACGACCCGCGCCCGGTGCCCGGCCGGCCGGGAGTGCGACCCTGCGCCGCCGACCCGGAGCCCGAGGCCGACGAGCCCGCGGCTCCCCCGGCCGGGCTGGACGGGCGTGACCCGACGACCTGGCCGAGATCGTCGCCCGCCAGCACCGGCTGGTCGAGATCGCCGACCTGCGGCGCCGGTTCGTGGTGCTGCTCGACGTGCCTCTCGGGCTCCCGTGTCGCGGGTCACGGAGTGGCGGGCGGCTTCGACAGCAGCTACGCCGCGGCGTACCACCCGTGGCTGGGCGGGTGCCGCCCGGCGCTGGCGACGCCACCGCGTGAGTGTCCCGCCGTCGGCGTTCGCCGCCGGCATCATCGCCGCCCGCGAGAGCGTCCGGGCTGGCCTGGGGACCGGCGAACGAGATCGCGCCGGGGCCGTCGTCGCCCGCGGTCGGTCACCGACGCCATCACGACCGGCTGCACCTGCTGGGCGTGAACGTCTACCGCGCCGAGCGCGACGGCTTCCGGCTGTCGGCGGCGCGGACCCTGGCGAGCGACCAGGACTACCGTCAGCTCAGCGTGCGGCGGCTCATGACCATGCTGGCGCTGACGCTCGACCCAGCAGTGCCAGTGGCTGGTGTTCGAGCCCAACACCGCCGAGTTGCGGCTCGGCTCCCTCCTCGCTCAGCTGCTGCTGCGCGACCTGCACCGGCGCGGTTGCCTTCGCCGGGCGCAGCGAGGCGGAGTCGTTCTTCGTCCGCTGCGACGACAGCAACAACCCGCTCCAGTCGCAGGCACTCGGGCGGCTCGTCGCCGAGGTCGGGGTCGCGCCCGCCGCCCCGCTGGAGTACCTCGTGCTCGGGTCTCCGCGGACGTCGAGGGCAGCGTCACTGTCGAGGCGTCCCGTGGCTGAGCACGTCGAACTCCTCCAGACCTTCCGCTTCACCGTCCACCTGACCCGCAACGACCCGGGGGCGACCGGCGCACCCTGGGCACGGCGGGTTCTCCGAGTGCACCGGGCTCGAACTGGAGGCCGACGTCAAGGAGTACCTCGAAGGCGGTCGCAACGACGGCGTCGTCCGCCGGGTCGGCCGGGTCAAGCTCGTCGCCGATGGTGCTCAAGCGCGGGATGTTCCGGCCGCTGACAGAGGGCGGAGGCGCCGGCCCGCCGCCTGGAGGCGGCACCGCCGAGGCGACGGCGGCCGGCGGGCCCAGGACCAGGCCGACACCGCGCTGTGGGACTGGATCACCGGGATGGTGACCGGAGTACTGCCCGTCCCCCGCTACAACGGCCAGATCGAGGTCCAGGACCCGGCCGGCGAGCGGGTGCTGGCCCGCTGGACCTTCGACCGGGGGCTGCCCTTGAAGGTGAACGGGCCGACCCTCAACGCCAAGACCGGCGAGATCGCGATCGAGGAGCTGCACATGGTCCACGAGGGACTGCGGCTGGAGGGCAGGGCCGGGGGGGACTCGTGACCGCTCCGCTGGCCAAGGCGATCCTGCTCCGCCTCAAGGAGGTCGGGGACGCGGGAAGAACGCCAAGCCGACCTTCCGGGAGGACAAGGTGCGTTCGAGGTGCAGTTCAACCCGACGTCGCTGAAGATCTCCCGCACGAACAACATCGACAACGGCGGCTCGACGACCAAGCACCAGCGGCGCAGAACCCGTCGTGCAGTCGGCCACGCTGACCTTCGACCTCGAGTTCGACACCGCCGAGGAGCCGAGCCGGCCGGCAGCGACGAGCCGACGTCGTCGACGTCCGGACCAAGACGCTGATCGTCCGGCAGTTCGCCGAGCCGAGCAAGGAGAAGCCCACGTCCCGCCGCCCCCGGTGCGGTTCATCTGGGGAACGTTCGTGTTCACCGGCATCGTCACCCAGATCACCGAGGACCTCGACTACTTCTCCTCCGACGGCCGTCCGCTGCGCGCGAAGGTGTCGGTGACCATCACCGAGCAGAACCCCGATTGGAGGCGAAGCTGGCCGGGGCCGCGCAGCGCGGCCAGCGGCGCGACCCCAGCGGCGGCGGGGCAGGGTCCGGACCCGGCGGATCGCCGGCGACGAACCCGGAACGGCCGCTGGCTCAGGGCGGCGAGAGCCTCCAGCAGCTGCTCAGCCGGCTCAACGCCGACCCGGCCACCTGGCGCGCGGCGATGGCCGGACTCGACAGCCCGCTCGGGCTGGCGGCCGGGGCACAGGTCCAGCTCGGGGCGCGGGTCTCGGCGGCCGTCGGGCTCGGCGCGGCGGGTTCGCGCTGGGCGCTCAGGCACGGCCTCGGCCTCGCTGGGCGCCGCGCTCGGCATCGGTGCGGCGGCGCTCTCGCGGCGGGCGGAGGCCTGAACGCAGGAGCGTCCGTCGGGGCAGGCGTCTCGGCAGGCGCCGGGGCCTCGGCCGGCGCGGGCTCCTCCGCAGTCGGCGCCGCGGGCTTCACCGCCGGCGGCGGCGTGGCCGTCGCGCCGCGGCGGCGGCCGGGTTCGTGCTGGCGGAGGGCGGCGGCGTCGCGGCGTCCTACGCCGTGTGCCGGCGGCCGACAGCGCGGCCGCCGTGGCCGCGGCCCGAGCCGCCTTTGCCGTGCCGGACGGCCGGCGGGCCCGGGCTCGCCCTCGGGTCGCTCCCGGGGCTCGCCCCCACCGCGCGGCTGGACCTCGACCCGCGCACCAGGGCTACGGGGCGGCATCCCGCTCCGGGCCCGGGCGCAAGCCACGACCGTCGTGTCGACCACGGTGGCCGGCAGCGGCTGACGTGACAGCCCGGTCTCGCAGCGCCGAGGGAGGTGTCCTTCACCGCCGACGTCGCGCCATGGGAACAGCTCTCTGCGGCCGCACGAGGCGACGACGCCCGCAACGCCAGCGTGACGACCGGCGGCACGTCCGTGGCGTCCGGGAGGTGGGCAATGAGCGTGCACGTCGACGAGATCCACACCGACGTCGTGCCGGCGGCACGGCCGGCGAGACAGGCCCGCAGGCCGGCGCCGAGGCGACTGGGCGATGCGCAGAAGCAGTGGCGCGACTGCGCTGGAGGACCGCGGCGATGCTGCCGTACCGCGGCCGAGGGCTTCGATGACTGACCCGCTGCTCCGTCGACGCCCGGTGTTCACCGTCGGCGGCGAGCTGAACCGGGACCTGGCCCGCGACTGCGTCCGGCTCGAGGTCGAGGAGGGCGTCGAGGGGCTGCGCACGCTGAAGGCGCACTTCGTGGCGGTCGGCGGCGGGCGACCGGGCCGCCGGACCGGATGCTCTACGTCGACGGACAGGTCATCGACTTCGGCAAGACGATCCAGGTGAGCGTCGGGCCGGGACGCGCAGCGGACCGTCTTCGACGGCGTGATCTCGGGCATCGAGCTGGTGCTCGGCGACAGCGAGCCGCCGCGGATGGTGGTCTTCGCCGAGGACGCGCTGATGCGGCTGCGGATGACCCGGCGGATGCGGACCTACACGAAGGTCACCGACGCCGACATCGTCGACCAGATCGCGCGCGAGCACGGGCTGGACGCCGACGTCGACGTCGACGGGCCGCGCTACGACGTCGTCCAGCAGCTCAACCAGAGCGACCTGGCGTTCCTGCGCGAGCGGGCCCGGCTGGTGCAGGGCGAGCTGTGGTGCACCGGCCGCACCCTGCACTTCCGCACCCGGACCAGCCGGCGGGGCTCCGCGCTCACCTGGTGCAGGGCAACGAGCTGCTCTGCGCGGGTGCTCGCCGACCTCGCCCACCAGCGCAGCGAGGTGGTGGTCACCGGGTACGACGCGACCACCAAGGACGTCATCGACGAGCGGGCCGGCGGCGACACGATCGAGGCCGAGGTGGCCGGGCCGCACCGGCCCGAGATCCTGGCCAGGGCGCTCGGGATCAGCACCAGCAACCGGGTCCGCGAGGCGGCGCTCAACGGCGCCGAGGCGAGCGCCTGGGCGAAGGCCGAGATGCTGCGCCGGGCCCGGGGGTTCGTCACGGTCACGGGCGTCGCCGGGGCGCTCCCGACATGGTCGTCGGCAGCCTGCTGCGCCTGGAGCTCATCGGCGCGCCGTTCGAGGGCGACGGCTACTACGTCACCCGGGTCTGCCACACCTTCGACCACGTCCAGGGCCTCCGCACCCGCTTCGAGGCCGAGCGCGCCACCGTGAACGAGGTGGCCTGATGGGCATGCCCGCACCCGCCGACGGCTCCGCCCCCGGCTACTTCGGCGTCTACCCGGCGCTGGTCACCGACATCGTCGACCCGGACGGGCTGGGCCGGGTCCAGGTGCGCTTCCCGTGGCTGGGCACGGACGGCGACCGTGACGTCCGGGCCTGGGCGACCCTGTGCTCGCCGTACGCCGACGACGACCAGGGCCTGCAGATCCTGCCCGAGGTCGGCAGCCAGGTGGTGGTGGCGTTCGAGGCCGGCAACATGTGCCGGCCCTACATCCTCGGCGCCGCTGGAACGGCAAGGCCGAGCTGCCCCAGGCCCGGAAGGCCAACAACATCCGGGTGCTGCGGACGCGGGCCAAGAGCCAGCTGGAGTTCGACGACACCGCGGGCGCCCCTAAGATCACCGTGTCCACCAACTGCGGCCACCGGGTCGTGCTCGACGACGGCGCCACAGAGCTCACCATCCAGCACTCCAGCGGCGCGGTGATCAGGATGACCGCCGCGGGGCGATCCGGCTCCAGCGACGCTGACCGTCGACGTGAAGGCGACAGGTCAACGTGACCGCGCCGATGTCGACCTTCAGCGGCATCGTCAAGTGCCAGACGCTGATCGCCGACGCGTTCGTGGTCTCTCCGGCGTACACGCCCGGCGTCGGGAACCTGCTGTGAGCGAGGGCTTCGTGCTGCGCGCCCCCTGGTACGTCCGGGAGCGGCGCGGCCTCGACCTGCGCGACCCGCGGGCGCTGCGGCCGGTCGTCCAGATGTACGACAGGACCGACTTCGTCGACCAGATGATCGAGGACCCCGCCGACTCGCTCGCTTCGGGCTGGACGACAGCTGGAGCTACCCGCGTGCCGAGGCCCCGACGGCCCAGGACCGGGATCAGGCGTTCGTGACCCACGGCTGGTGCACACCCGGATGCGCAAGCTCTACCAGCCGGCCCACAACCGCTTCTACCTCATCGTGGTCGAGGTGTTCTGCGACCAGCCCGGGCTGCCCCGGGCGGGATCGCACCACGACATCTCCGTCAGCATGGTGGTGCGGCGCCGGCTCACCCGTGCGGACGCCGGCCGCGCGCGCAGGCTCGCCCGGGCGCTGCTGGGGGAGCTGGCCGGCAGCGGGCCGTCGGCCCCGTCGACCTCGACGTCGGCGACGTGCTTTTCGCGGGGAGGCCGAGCGCCAGCGGTTCGAGCGGGACCACGGCCCCCTGATCGAGGCGCTGCAGGCGACAGTCCACGAGGAGGGGTGGCTCACCAGGCCCGGTGCGGGCTGGTCCGCGAGACCGGCCGGGGCGGCCGGCGCCCTGCCGATGGCGGCGAGGAGGAGCTGCCGATGTTCCGGCTGCCGCCTCGGCCCGATGCGAGCCCGACAGAACCCGTTCGCTGTGGTTCGGGCTGGTGCCGACCTACTCCTCCGACCACTGGACGGGCCCGACGGCACCGTGCGCCCAAGCTCGACGACCACTCGATCTACGATCTGGTTGTCGTCACCCAGCCACCGCGGCCGGGTCACGAGCACTGCCCGCCGAAGCGTACGTGAGCGCGCCGACCCGGCCGTTCCGGCTGGCCGCCCCCTACGACCCGGACGGCACGAAGAACCGCACCATCTCCATCACCGCACCCGACCTGCGCCGGCTCGCGGCCGCGCGGGCCAGCCGCAGGGCCCGGGCGGCATGCGGATCACGACGCCGCCCGGGTCGGGGCTCGGGCCGGTCGACTTCAAGGCCATCCCGGGCGCCGGCCTGGGCTCGACGGGCGGCGGCCGATCTGCACGTTCGCGTTCGAGCTCTTCTTCATCGTGGCGTTGTTCCTGTTCCTGCTGTTCCTGCCCATCGTGGTGCTCGCGTTCCAGCTCTGGTGGATGCTGGCGCTGCGGTTCTGCCTCCCGCCGTCACTGTCGTTCTCGGCGATGGCCGACTTCTTCGCCACGCACAACCTCGACGACCTCGACATCCAGGTGGGAGACACACCTGCGGAGATCGATGAGAAGAACACGCTGCGCGGCAAGCTCGACGAGGTGCTCGGCATCGACGACGCGGCCACCCACCTGCGCGCCAGCGGTTCCGACTTCGACAACGACCCCGGGCTGGTCGGGGACCTCGTCGCCGGCATCACCCCACCGGACGACCCGCCCGGGCTGCCCGACCCCGACTACCTCGTGACCCCGCCGGACCCGCTGTGCGCCGCCGGACCCTAGCCGCTCCGCTGGTCGAGAGGCGACGTCCCGAGCACCGCCCCCGGACCGTGCCCGGGCTGGGGACCGTGTCCGCACCCGGCTCCGCGACCGAGGTGGAGGCCGACTCGGTGGCCCGGCGCGCGCCGGGCCAGGTGGCATCGGCACCGCCCGGCTCCCGGCTCCGCCTCGACGGCCCCTCGGTGCTGCCGGGCCACGGACGCGTGCTCGACCCCGGCCTCCGGTCGGCCATGGAGTCCAGGCTCGGCGCCGACCTCGCCCGGGTCCGGGTGCAGACCGGGTCCGACGGGGCGCGCACGGCTGGCGCACTGGGCGCTCGTGCGTTGTCGGCCGGGCCGGACATCGCGTTCGCCCGCGGCACCTACGAACCCGGGTCGCACAGCGGCCGGGGGTTGATCGCGCACGAGCTGGCGCACACGCTGCAGCCAGCCGGAACCGGTCCCGCGGTACGCCGCCAACCGGCCGGGCCGGTCACCGCAGGAACCACCGCGTCCGTGGTCGAGCTGCAGGGCCACCGCACGTTCGACCCGCCCGCACCGATCGCAGAGAGGATCAAGGCCAACGGCACGTCCCCCACGTGGGTCAGCGTCCGGTTCGGGGACATCGCATCCGGTGAGATCCCGGTCTTCTGGGGACCCAAGACCATATCGCTGACGCTCGGCGACGGCTACCAGACCCCCGAGCCCAAGCCGTTCATGCCCGCGTGGGGCATCACGCTGCACCACCCGGCGTTCCGGACCCTCTCCTTGGCCCGGCCGACCCTGTGGGTCGACCTCCGTGACTCCGTGGTCAGCGGCGGCATGGGGTGGGTGACCCCCGTGGGGCTCGCGACGCACGTCAGCCGGTTCAAGCAGGCCGTGCCACTGGAGGAGCTCTTCGGCGGCCTGCAGGACTTCACTGACCTGAGGTTGACGGGGGAGATCGTCAACACGCTCTGGGACGGTCACTTCCGCTACTCGGCAGCCAGGATCGCGTTCCGGTCCGGCGTCTTCGAGGGCAGCGGGACGCTCACGGTACGGGATGCGGCCTACGACTTGGACGCCGGACTGGCGGTACCGCTGGCTGGCCTGCCGGCCGGTGCCGACGTGCCGGTCAAGGCCGACCAGAAGCTCGGCGACAGCCCGATCTTCCTGCGCAAGCGGTGGGACTACGCGAAGTCCTTCGGCCCGGGCAAGGGTCGGTTGAGCGGCGCGCTGAGCGCAACGCTCGGGCGCGGCCACCTCGACATCCGGGGCACGGCGAAGTACGCCAGCACCAGCCCCAAGGTGACCGGCACCGTCACGGTCGTCGTGGGCACCCTGCCGGTAGCGCAGGAGGCGGTGCGCAACAAGCTCGGAGCGGCCGCGCCGCCGCCGGACCCTGCACTGACCGGTGCCGGCAGCCTGGCCATCACCGGCTGGGGTGACCTCGACTTCGCCCTGTCCGAGTGGATCACCGGCCGCGCGTCGGTGATCGTGCACCCCGAGGGTTATGTGACGGCGAAGGGCGAGCTGACCCCCACCAAGGTCGTGGTGCTCACCAAGCTCCACGAGAAGGAGAAGACCCTCGACTGGCTCACGGGGGACAAGACCATCCCCGTCGCCGGCTGGGGCAAGCTGGCCGGCTTCAACGCGGTCGTCGACTGGAAGACCGTGGCGAAGGGATCCTTCGGGCCGGCCACCCTGCACGACCTGCGGCTGGCCGGCCTGGTCTCGACCCACCCCGCCATCGCCAACACCTTCGAGCTGTCGGCCCTGATCTCGGCGCCGGCCACGGCCGGCCTGACCCTCACCGTCGGTGCCCGGATGGCTACGCACCTGCTCACCGGTGAAGCCGTTTCGGCGGGCGTGAAGGGGACCGGAGAGCTCGAGCTGCTGATGTACGCCGAGGCGGGCGCCAAGGCCGGGCGGCGGGCCGTGGCAGGAGCAGCCGCCGGAGCCCCGCTCGGTGAGTACTTCTTCCAAGGCCACCTCGACGCCAGCGCAGCGCTGGTGCTGAGGCTCAAGCTCGCGCTGACCGGCAGCGTGCTGTTCTGGGAGGGCTCGACGGGGCTGGTCGACCGCGAGTGGACGCTGGGCCAAGGCGGCGTGGGCCTGGGGTTCACCTACGTGCTCGGTGGCAAGGACCGCGACCAGCAGCTGACCACGGAGTTCAAGAAATTCCCCTTCGACGAGGACAAGTTCGGGCGAGCGATGGCCCGCCGTGACCTGCCGGAGGCGAAGCAGCCGGTGAGGAGCGAGGCCACCGCGGCCGCGAAGAGCGACGTCGACCGCCCCGAGGCGCCGCCCGAACCCGTCCTCCCCGGGACCGGCACGAAGCCCTCCGCGGGCGTCGGCGGCGCCACCACCCGCATCGACGAACCGTTCTTCATGGGCGTTGCGCAGCACACCCTGCGCCTGGAGCTCACCGAGCACCCGGACGTACTGATGTCGAGCCCGCGGCCGACCAGCCTGCTGTGGCGTATCAAGAGGCTGCGCACTGAGCTGCGAAAGTCACCGCCACCCGCAGCGGAGCTCCAGGCCAGGCTCGAGGACCTGGCCAAGATCGAGGAGCAGGCCAAGCTCGTGATCGCCGCGGCGAGCGAGGCGGTCAAGAACCCCAAGTACCTGACCCCGGACGTACCGGGCTTCCATGAGCTCGCCGGGCTGATCGAGGTCTACGCCGTCCACTACGACGCCACCGATCTCGAGGCCACCTTCGCCGCGGTGAGTGTCGACCCGGCCGACCCGGCCTCGATCCTCAACAAGTTCCCCGCGCTCGCGGCGCAGTCGCTCATGGTGTCGCGGGTCCAGCAGATCCTGGAGGCGGGCGTGGGGGCGGTCCAGCTGCGGACCATCGTCGACAAGCACAGGCCCAGCGAGGAGACGGAGCTGGGTGAGCTCCTCGACCTCATCTGGACCATGGTCATCCGCAACGTGCAGGGCTGGCGGAAGGTCACCGGTGACCTGGCCATCGGCGGCAACAAGCTCAAGGGCGCCCGCTTCGTGCTCCAGTACGTCGAGTCGCAGCACGGGTGGGACTCGCTGGCCTTCGAGGCGGAGGACGCCGAGGCCGAGGACCCGTCGGGCCGGCGCTGGGACGCCTGGATGAACGGACGGCTCTACGAGTTCAAGGCGTGGTACCGCTGGCTGCCCATCAACGACCGCACGTTCCTCAAGCAGATCCTCCAGGACTACCACCGCACATCGGGCATGCCGTTGCGCTGGGTGTTCGGGCCTGGATCCATGACCCGTGGCGACGTCCTGGACCACATGCGGGCGGCCCTGGACGGGGTCAAGGAGGACCTTCGAGCCCAGAAAGAGCTGAAGGTCCCCGGCTTCACCATCTCCATCGCCGACGCCATCGCGGGGATGCTCGACGACATCGTCGTGAAGGTGAAGTGATGGGGGTCGAGCGCGCACGTCGCGGAGCGACGCCGCACGAGATCGCCGGCGACGACGAGGAGGAGCGGCTGGCGCACGAGGCCGAGGCCGGGCGTCGAGTGGTTGACGCCGGTCAGCCCGCCACGGGGGGCGCAGACCAGGTGCTCGACCGGGATGCCGCCGCACTCATCGCCCAGCAGGCCGGGCGCGGCCAGCCGTTGCCGCCCCAGGTGGCGGCATCGCTTGGTGCTGCCGACCTGGCCGACGACGTCCGCGTCCACACCTCGGGGGCGGCGGAGGAGCTGGTGTCCGGGCTGGGGGCCAGGGCAGTCACGGTCGGGTCCGACATCTACTTCGGGGCCGGGTCCTACGAGCCCGGCACGGAGACCGGGCGGTCCGTGCTACGGCACGAGCTCGCCCACGTGGTCCAGCAGGCACAGGGCCCGGCGCGGGTACAGCGACTGCTCCGCACGCCCTTCCCCTGGCACGGGGTGGTGAGCAGCGCGGTGGGTGCCAACCTTCGCAGCGCGCCGGACACCTCCGACCCGTCGAACATCCTGCGCGGACTGATGAAGGGAGCTCCGGTCCAGGTGATCGGGTCCACCGGTCTGTGGCTCCATGTCCGGGAGTCCGGCTCGGGAGCGGTGCTGACCGGGTACATGCACCACACGCTGGTCGACGAGGCCGGGAGCGCGGCGCTCGGCGACCTGGTTGGAACACACCTGTCCTGGAAGCCCTCCGGTCCGGCGTCAGGAACCGCCTTCCAGGTGTGGGCCTCCGCCGCGACCGAGGCGCCGTTCCCGGCCCTCAGCCCGGCCACACTCATCAACTGCTGGGAGGTCGTGCTGCTGGCGGCGTACCGCGGGGGCGCGCTGCCATGGAGCCGCATCCACAGCCTCTACGCGGCCACGCCTGTTGCGGACTGGAAGACGTCGCTCACCACCGGCCCGCTGCGTCGGTACGGCGGCAAGGCGCCGGTGACGCCGCCGCTCCGTGGCGACCTGGTGTTCTTCGACGGTATGGCCCACGTCGCGCTGGCGACGGGCAAGGGGTCGGAGGTGTACACGTTCTGGCCACCTCCGGACACCCCCTTCAAACCCGGTGGCACCGAGGACCGGGTGAAGGTCTTCACGATCGAGGACCTCGTGGCCTGGTGGATACCGAACTTCGGCAACACGCCGGTCGTCGAGATCGGCGCGCCATCATGGTGACGCTGGAGCTGCCCAGCGCGAGGAAGGAGCACGGTGTCCACCGGTGAGCTGACTCTGCGCGGCACCGTTCGCTACGCGGGCGACCTGGCGTTCGGTCCGGTGTTCCGGCTCACCGTGGCCGAGGCGACCGGCCCGGTAGCGGCGGGCGAGACGGTGCTGGTCACCGTGCTCGCAGGTGACGACCAGTGGGCCGAGACGTTCCACGCCCACCCGGAGCCGGACCGGGTCGAGGCCGAGTTCTCGCCCGGCGCCGAGCACCAGGAGTACGCCACCGCGTCGTTCAGCGGCTTCGTGGACTCCGAGGCCCGGTCCTGGCACCTGCGCGACGTGCGGACGATCGGCAGCTGACGGCGCACCTGTGGCGCCCGCGCGACGCAGTCGCGACGGCTCGGTGACGGAGACCCGAGCAACCTGACCCCATGACGGACGTCGTCGACGAGTGGGTGGGGCGCGGGCCGCGGTTCCCGATGTTCCCGGACGCGACGACCGGTCGCCTGGAGTACGTCGACGGCTCGGAGCTCATCCGGCAGTCCGTGGCCACCATCCTGGACACCGAGCCGGGTGAGCGGGTCATGCAGCCGACGTTCGGGTGCGGTCTGAGGCGTTACCTGATGCAGCCCAACTCGGTGACCACCCGCACTGCCATGAGCGAGGACATCAGCACGTCGCTGCAGCTGTGGGAGCCGCGCATCAGCGTGACCAACGTTGCGGTGACACCGGGCGAGGACCCTTCGCTCGTGTGGATCGAGATCTCCTACGTCCGCAAGGCGGACCGCCGCCCGGACAACCTCGTCTACCCCTTCTACCTGAAGTAGCTGCCGCATGGCGCTGACCAGTCCCATCCTCGACAACCGGACCTTCGAGCAGCTGCGCGAGGAGCTGCTCCGCCGGATCCCCGTCTACGCACCGGAGTGGACCGACCACAACGAGAGCGACCCGGGCATCGCGCTGCTCGAGCTGTTCTCATACCTGGGCGAGTCCCTTCTCTACCGGTTCAACCAGATCCCCGACACCACGCGCATCGAGTTCCTCCGGCTGCTCGGCGTCCGGCCGTGGCCCGCCGAGCCCGCACGGGTGCTGATCGCGGCCGGCACCGAGCTCCCGGCCGGCGTGCAGGTGCTCCGCGGGTCGCTCGCCCAGGCCGGCTCGACGGCGTTCGAGACCGACGACGAGGTCTACGTCTGGCCGGTCGATGTCGTCGCCGCCGGCAAGGACCCACAGGAGCCGGTCGGCGGTGTCCTGACCGACGGCCAGCAGGACGCCCTGGCCCGGGCCGGCGACCTGGCGCCGGACCAGGCGGCCTTCTACGCGACCCGGACGGTCTCCGCCGACCCGCTGCAGCCCGACGCGGTGACGGTGAAGGTGAGCGCCCAGGTCGACCGGGCCCTGTGGATCGGGCTGCTGCGCAAGAACCTGACCGACCTCTCGCAGATGCGGGGCCGGATCGTCTCGGTGGGGATCGCGTTCGACGAAGTGGTCGCGGCCCCGTTCCGGCTGCAGCCCCGTGACCCGAACGTGAGCGTCGCGGCGCCGTACGCCTCCGACGAGCTCGGCGACGAGCCGCCCGCGATGCTCTGGCGGATCTGGGACGGCACCGACGACCCGGCGGCGCTGCAGCCCCTCAACGTCGTGCGCGACACGACCAAGGGGCTGACCACCAGCGGAGTCGTGCACCTCGAGCTGCCGCGCACCCTGCCGGCCCTCCCTGCGGAGACGACCGGTGACCTGCACAGCCCGCCACCCCTCGACCCAAAGCAGGCCGCAGAGGTGCTCGTCTGGCTCCAGGTCTCCCGCCCGGAGAGCAGCGACATCGGCGACGCCATCGGCACGGTGCGGTGGGTCGGGGTGAACGCCGTCCAGGCGACCCAGGCGCAGACCGCCGTGCCGGAGCTGCTCGGTCGCGGTGACGGAGAGGCCGACCAGCGGTACCTGCTCAACAACCGGCCGGTGCTGCCCGGCACCGTCGAGCTCCAGGTGCGTGAGACCACGGGCTGGGAGACGTGGACCGAGGTCGACTCCTTCGCGGGCAGCCAGTCCACGGACCGGCACTACGAGGTCGACCTGGCGGCCGGGGCGGTCTCGTTCGGGCGCGGCAAGGTTCCGCAGATCGGCGAGCAGATCCGCGTGGTCACCTACCGGTACGGCGGGGGCGCGGCCGGGAACGTCCCGGCCAAGGCGGTCACCTCGGTGGTCGGGGCGGCCGGGATCACGGTGCTCAACCCGCTGCCCGCGGTCGGTGGCCGCGACGTGGTGTCCCTCGTCGATGCCCTGGACGCGATCCCCGACGAGGTGCACCGTCACGATCGAGCGGTCACGTCCGAGGACGTGAAGGCCCTGGCCGAGCAGGTCGCCGGGGTGCAGCGGGCCGAGGCGCTGCCCCTGCTGCACCCCGACAACCCGCTGGTCGAGGCGGCGGGCGTGGTCTCGGTGACCGTCTTCCCCGACCACGACCTGCGCAACCCGGGCGCGCCGCTGCCGGAGATCGGTCTCCTGCGCCGAGTGGCCCGCTACCTCGACGAGCGGCGGCTGGTGACGACCGAGCTCTACGTGATCCCGCCGGAGTACGTCCGGGTCTCGATCGCGGTCGGCGTCCAGGTCGAGGATGGCTACCAGGTCGACGCCGTTCGCCGGTGGGTCGAGCTGATCCTGCGGCAGTACCTCGCTCCCGTCCCGCCATTCGGGCCCGACGGGCAGGGCTGGCCGATGGGTCGCGAGGTCCGCGGCGCCGAGCTCGAGGCCGTCGCGGTCCAGGTCGACGGCGTCCAGTTCGTCGTGGACCTGACGCTGGGCACCGTCGACGACGCTGGGGCGGCGACGCCCACCCAGCGGGTGGTGCTGCAGCGCTGGCAGGTCGTGGAGGTCGTCGACGTCTCCGTCGTCACCGGCGACCCGCTGCCCCTTGGCCAGGACCCGACCCCCGAACCGCCGCCCCGGTCGCCGGTGCCGGTCCCACCGGACGTGTGCTGAGGCGCCCCGATGGACGGCGACCGCACCCTCAGCACCCTGGCCGACGTCGACCAGTGGCGCCGCTGCGTCCACGACGGCACCGTGCTGACGCCCGGTGGGGTGACCCTGGACTGGCTCGACGACGACGAGGCCGACGACGAGGACGCGTCGTGTGCGGCCCCCTCGGGCGCAGGCTCGGGGCTGGCCTTCGACCGGTGGTGCGTCGCCTACCGCAGTGACCCGGCGCTGGGCCTGGTCGAGGCGCTGCCCGCGGGTTCCGGCCGGCGCACGAACTGCCCGGGCACCCGCCAGACACCCTGCGGACTCGCTGTGGACGCGCGACAACGGCTGTACGTCGCGGAGTCGGACGGCCACGCGGTGGCGGTGGTGGACCTGTGGGCCCGGCGCCAGGTGGACCGGCGGCGCTGCCCAGGTCGTCCCGTGGATCTCGCCCTGGACGGACGCCGCCTGTGGGTGCTGGCCCGCGACCCCGACCGGCTGCTGGTCCTCGACACCGACCAGCTGTCCTGCCCGCCGTACCCGCGACCCGACGACGGACCGCGGCTCCGCCCGCCGCCGTGCCCCGACGAGCTCGTGCCGGTCCGCGTCACCGCCGGGCCGCTGCTGCTGTGGACCGGTGGCGGTCGCGGCGTGGTCGCCCGGCCCGACGGCACGGTGGAGGTCGAGGTCCCGGACGCCTCCGACCTCGAGCGGATGCCCGACGGGCGCCTCGTGGTGGCCAGGGGTCCCGGCCGTCCGTTCCGCGTCTTCCTGCCCGAGGGGGACGGCTGGCGGGAGACGGAGCCGGTGGGTGCGGCGACGTACGACGGCGGGGCGATCGCCGCCAACCCGCGCGGGCGGATCTGCTTCACCACCGCCGACGGCTACTCGTCGACGACCGGTCACGCGGCCCGGCGACGGACCGCCGGCCGGGTGCTCACCTACCGGCTCGACGGTGGTGACTACCGGACCCGCTGGGGCCGGGCGTTCGTGGACGCCTGCATCCCGCCCGCCACGGCCGTCACGCTTCGCTTCCTGACCACGGACCTGGACGACGTGCCCGACCCGGTGGAGCCGCAGCCGCCGGCACGCGACCCGGTGCGGGTCCCGCACGCCGACCGCACTCCACCCCTGCCCTCGCAGAGCCTGCTGGCGGCCGACCTTCCCGCGCGGACGCTGTACCGCCGTCCCGAGGGACGCGAGGAGCCCTGGCGGCAGCTCTCGGCCGACGACCACACCGAGACCTACGAGACCCCGGTCCACGCCGCGCCGGGCCGCTACCTGTGGCTGGTCCTGGAGCTCACCGGGTCCACGACGGTGAGCCCACGCGTGGCGGGACTCCGCGTCGAGCGGCCGGGGCACCGCCTGCTCGCCACCCTGCCGCGAGCCTGGTCCCGTGACGACGACGTCGCCGACTTCACCCAGCGCTACCTCGCGCCGCTCGACGGCGTCCTGCACGAGCTGGACACCCGCTCGGCCTGGCGGTCGGTGCTGCTCGACCCGCGGTCGACCCCGCAGGAGACCCTGCCGTGGCTGGCCAGCTTCGCCGGCCTGGTGCTGGACCGCCGCTGGTCCGAGGAGGCGCGGCGGACGCTGGTGGCGGAGGCCTATCGCCTGTTCAGCCGACGCGGCACCCGGGGCGCGCTGGTGCGGCTGCTGGAGATCTACCTCGGCCGGGCGCCGATCATCGTCGAGGCCTGGCAGCTGCGAGGTCTCGGCGGCATCGCCCTCGGCCTCGAGCCCGACGGGCCGGGGGCGCCGACCGTCGGCAGCGGCAGCCGGGCCAGCGGCACGCTCGGTCGGTTCACCATCGGCGGCCAGCCGGACGGACCGGACCTCTACGCCCGGGCCGCGCACCGCTTCACCGTGCTGGTCGCCGGCGACTTGACGAGCGAGCAGCGAGAGGTCGTGACCGGCTTGCTGAAGGTGCACCGGCCGGCACACACGACCTACGACCTGTGCGAGCTCGGTGCCGGCATGCGGGTCGGTGGCACCGCGAGGGTGGCGCTCACGGCGGTGGTCGGACCAGACCGGACCGGCGCTCCCGCGGTCGCCGGCCGATCGCGGCTCGGTGACGACGGCGTGCTCGGCGTGCCCGTCCCGGGCGCTCGGGTCGGAGAGGCCCGCGTGGGGACCTCGGTGGTCGCATGACGACCCTCGACGTCGAGCGGATGACGGTCGCGGTGCACCTGCCGGACGGCGACCCGGCCGGGCGCGAGCGCGTCCACGACGTGGACCGCGTCCTGCGCCGCGTCGCCGGCGAGTCGCTGGCCCACCGGCTCTCGTCCGCCGGCCTGCCGACGTACGGCGAGTGGTGCGTACGTCGCGTGGCCACCACGCTGGCCTGGGCCGAGGACGCGTCGGCCGGCCGGCTGGAGGCCGACTGGGTGGATGCGCTCCTGGCCGCGATCGGTGGCTCGCTGACCGGCGCCCCGGCCGGCGAGTCGGGTGCCGCGGCCGTCTCGCCCGGCGTGGTGCACTACCGGCACCGCGACGAGGCCGTGCTCGACCTGGTCGGGTCCGTGGTGGCCGGGCGCTCGGGGCGACGCTGGGCCTGGCAGCAGCTCGGCCTTCTCCCGGCGACCGCAGCGGACGACCGCGAGCTCGTTCTCATGGTGCTGGGCCGGCACCCGCACCTGACGCTGCTCGCCGTGCGGCGGACCGTCGCGGCTCGCGGCGCCGCCCCGCTGCACCGGCTGCTCGGTGCCGCTGGCTGGACCGAGCTCGCCCGCCTGGCGGCGGAGGCCTCCGGTGGCGGCTCGGCGTGGGCCGCGACCGGCTCGACCAGCGTGGGAGTGAAGGAGGCGGAGAGTGCAGGCGACGAGCTGGTGACCGCTCCCTCGCCGCGGGTGCGGGGCAGCGTCGTGCCGGACTCTGCGCTCGTCCGGGCACTCGCTGGCTCGGGCGTCCGGGCGGACCGGCGCACTGCGCGTGCCTGGGCGGTGCTCGCGCTGCTCGACGTCGACCCGGCCGGGCTGGCGCGGGCCGACGGTGCGCAGCGGGTCGACGCGCTGACCGACCAGCTCGGCGGTCGCGGCCCACGGCTCGGGGAAGGTGCCGAGCCAACGCCCTCGCTCGCCGACCCGGGAACCGAGGCGCCGGGCTCCCGCGAGCACGTCCACGGGCCAGACGGCACCGCAGGCACGTCCGGAACGGCCCCGGAGCCGACCGACGACAGCCCGGTCGGGCAGCCGTCGATCTCCGCCGGGCCCGCGGTGGAGCCCGACGGTGTCCCCGCCCGGCTGCAGGCGAAGCCCACCAAGACCGCCCCGGTCGCCCACACCACCGCGTGGGGCGGACTGCCCTTCCTGCTCGGAGCCGCCGACGCGGCCACGCTGCCGGAGCTGCTCGACGACGCCCGGCTGGCCGGTCGGGGCACCCGGTGGGTCGTGCACCGCCTGGGCGGCGTGGCCGCCGACGCCGAGCCGGAGGACCCCGGGCGGCTGGCCCTGTGCGGGCTCCCACCGTCGGCTCCGGCGCCCACGGGCGCCGAGCCCACCGACGACGAGCAGTCCGCGCTCGACGAGATCTGGGTGGCGTGGAGAACGGCGACCCACGCGGCGCTCACGCGGAGCGACACCTCGTCGTACGCCGGTCTGGACGGCACGGCTGCGGTCCACCGGCTCGTGGCCAGGACCGCCGAGGTACGCGGCGAGCCCGGGTGGCTGGACGTCGTGCTCCGGATGGACGAGGTCGACGTCGACGTCCGGATCGCGGGCCTCGACCTCGACCCGGGCTGGGTGCCGTGGCTGGGCACCGTCGTGAGGTTCCGCTATGAGTGAGGCGATCGGCGTCACCACGCTGCTGACCGGCTTCGCCGAGCGGCTCTCGGACCTCGGGCACCGGCTGGCCTCGGTCGTCGAGACCTGTTGCGCACCGGGGCAGGAGTCGATGGCGGCGGTCTCGTTCCTGCACAGCTGGGCCGATGCGCCGATCGAGGAGGCCGAGGACGGGGGAGCGGCGTTCGGACGGCTGGCGACCTTCGGGCTGACCGAGACCGAGGTCGACCTCGTGCTGCTGGCCGGGCTGGCCGACGAGCACGAGGGGCTCGCGGCCACCTTCCGGTCGACCAACCCGGCCGGCGAGCCCCGGCCCACCGCCGGGCTGGCGGCGCTGCTCCCGGGCGGGGGTGTCGAGGCCAGGCACGACGTGCGGACCCTGTTGACGGGGGGAGCGGCGGTCCGGCACGGGCTGCTCCACGTCGCGCCGGGCGGCACGTTCTTCGAGCGGTCCCTGCTCCTGCCCGACGGCGTGTGGGAGACGTTGCGCGGCCTGGACGGGTGGCCTGCCGACCTCCTCCGCGTCCGGCCGGCCGCGACGCCGTGCGGCCTCGCTCGCTGGCTCGAGCAGCCGGACGTACGCCGCGCGGTCGGCTGGCTGGGCACCGGCCTGCCGGCCGTGGTGATGATCCTCGACGAGGACGAGACGGTCACCCTGTCCCGTGCCTCCGCCCTGGCCGAGGCGGCGGGGCTCCCGCTCGTGGGCGCCCGGCTCGCACCTGGCGACTCCGGCGGCCTGACCCTGCTGGGCGTGCACGCCGCGCTCCGGGGCGCGGTCCCGCTCGCCGTGATGACGGGCCGGCCCACCGACGCGCCGGCCCGCGAGCCGGCGCTCCCAGTCGTCCCCGGCGCGTTCATCGTGTGCGCCGCGCCGGGGACGGTCCTCGCCGCCCCGGACCGGGCGCTGCTGCCGGTGCCGGTGCGCACGCTGTCCGCGGGCGACCACGGCGAGGCCTGGGCGCGGGCCGTGCCGTCCCTGGCGGACCGGTCGACGACCCTCGCCGCGCGCCACCCGCTGGACCCCGCCCGCACCGCCGAGCTGGCCGCGGACCACGGCGTGGCCGACGGGCTCGACCTGGCCGGGGTGTCGCGGCTGGTCCGGGCGCGGGCGACCGCCGCCCTGCCCACCGGCACCTGGCTCACCACGCCGGACGTGCCCTGGCAGCAGGTCGTGCTCCCGCCCGAGGGTGCGCTGCAGCTGCACGACGCCGTGGCCCGGCTCGACCACCAGCACACGGTGCTGGACGGCTGGGGCATGCGTGGACGTGCGCACGCCGTACCAGGCGCGCGGCTGCTGCTCAGCGGTCCGCCCGGCACCGGCAAGTCGCTGGCTGCCGCAGCGGTGGCCACCGCCCTGGAGACCGACCTGCTCGTCGTCGACGTCTCCCGGATCGTCTCCAAGTGGCTGGGCGAGACCGAGAAGAACCTGTCCGCCGTCTTCGACGCGGCCGAGCGGACCCAGGCCGTGCTGCTGCTCGACGAGGCCGACGCGCTCTTCGCCACCCGGACCGAGGTCAGCGACGCCCACGACCGGTACGCGAACCTCGAGACGGCCTACCTGCTCCAGCGGCTGGACCGGTTCGAGGGTCTGGTCATCCTGACCAGCAACCTTCGCGGCAACATCGACGTCGCCTTCGTGCGCCGGATGGACTTCGTCGTCGACTTCCCGCTCCCGGACCTCGGGCTGCGCCACGAGCTGTGGCGCCTGCACCTGCCCGACGAGCACGTGGCCGCCGACGTGGATGCTCCGTCGCTCGCTCGCCTGTACGCCGTGCCCGGCGCCTGGATCCGCAACTGCGCGGTCGCCGCGGCGTACACCGCCGCCGCCGGCGGCGGCCCCGTGCACCAGTCCCACCTCGTGGCCGCGATGCGCCGCGAGTTCGCGAAGGCCGGCTTGCCCTTCCCGGGCGAGCCCGTGAGGAGAGAACCATGACCGGTTGCGTCGAAAGCCCGACCTGCACCTGCGAGTCCTGCTCGTCGGCCGATCTCGCCGTGAACCCCTTCGTGGCCCTGCGTGTGGCCTACGGGATGCTGCTGGGGGTCGACGACCTCGACCACCTGATGGGCAACCCCCGGGGCAAGCAGATGGTGCACTCGTCGTGGCTGCACGGCACCGGCGTGGTGTGGGGGTACGGCATCCGGTGCGGCGACGACCGGACGGTCGCCATCGCGCCAGGGCTGGCGCTCGACGGTGTCGGGCGGGAGCTGTTCCACCGCGGCACCACCTGCCTCGACCTCTACGACCTGGCTGCGGACTGGGTGAAGGGCGATCCACCGCAAGCGGAGCCGGGACCCTGTGGGTGCCACGGCGAGGAGGACCGTCCCGACCCCACCCCCAAGGGCTCCCGCAAGAAGACCAAGGAGTCGGACTGCCGCAGCTGGCGGGTGCACGTGTGCCTGGTCGCGTCGTTCGACACCTGCCTGGCCTCACCGGTGCCGACTCCCGCGGACCCGTGCGACGTGACCCGCAAGCACGACGACTACTCGCGGGTGGTGGAGCGGGTCCGGTTCGGCCTCGTCGACGGGTGCTGCGACCGTCCGACCCACGACTACCACCGGGTGCGGGTGCTGCTCGGCCTGGACCCGGTCGGCTCGACTCCCGCCGACGAGGAGGCGACCGACGCGCTCGAGGAGGTGCTGGCTGCCCCGGCGTCGGAGCGGGTGTCCGCCCTGCTGGAGCAGTTCCGGCGGATGGCGGCCCTCGACGCCGTCGACCGCGGACCCCGAGTGGGCGAGGACGGGTGTGCGGTCGTCTTCCCGGTCGACGAGGAGGACGCCGGCGTGCCCCTGGCCTGCCTGAGGTTCCGCGTGGTGGAGCGGGACGGCTGCCGCGAGGTGGAGGACGTGTGCGTCGACCAGACCGTGCGCACCGCACTGCTGCCCACGGCCGAGATCCAGGAGCTGCTGACTGGTCTCGCGCCGGGGCTGCTGGGGGACACCGGCGAGACCGGCGCGACCGGGCCGCAGGTGGTGGGCTCGGGCGTTCGGCTGCGCTCGGGCGGTGACGAGCTGGTAGTCCCGGTGACCGCACCGCTGGTCGCCTCGACGGTCCGGGGCGCGCTCACCATCTCCTCGCTCTCCAGCCGCAAGGGCGGCGGCTGGGTGATGGAGGACATCTACGACACTACGTACGACGAGGCGGAACAGGCGATCGTGGCCTCGCTGGCCGACCCACCGGCCAACCCCCTGGTGCGGATCGTGGTCCGCGGCACCGGCCGGCGCCCGGTCATGGGCGCAGATCCCGTGCTGCCACTGGCCGGGGTGGTGGGGGACCGGCCCCTCTCGACGCACGACGGGCGCGACGCCGTCTGGACCTTCGTCGTCGAGGACCTCGCGGACGCCAGCGACACCGAGACCGAGGAGGCAGGCGCATGACCACGCAGGTCGACGTCTCGTCGGGGGCGGAGCAGCCCGGGGACCTGGTCTCCCTCAACCCCGAGGACGGACTGTTCCTGAGGGCCGAGCACCTCACGACCATCCAGGACTACGCGCGCGCCATCACCATGGCGGTCGGCCAGGCCGCCGGGACGGGCGTGGTGTGGGGCCTGGACCTGCGGGTCGACGAGAAAGCGGGCCAGCTCGTCGCTGCCCCGGGACTGGCCATCAACGGCCAGGGGCGTCCGCTGCTCTCACACACCTCCGTGACCGCGGACCTGCCGACCGAGCCGGCCGCCCAGGACGCGGCGACGGGCTACTGGATCATCAACGCGTGCTACGACGCGGAGCTGACCGGCCGCGAGAACCGCTACGGCAACCTGTGCGACGACGGCTGCGGCTGCGACGGCGGAGCGACGATCCGGCCGTTCCGGACCGAGCGCATCCGGCTGGACCTGCTGCCGCAGTCCGAGGCAGGTCTCGGTGACCAGGACCCCGAACGGCGGCGCGGCTGGCTCGCGTCGTGGTACTTCGAGCAGGAGCGTCGCTCCGCCGACCCGTGGCTGACCCGCGGGGTCGAGGCGGCGCCCGTCGGGTCCCGGCTCGACCGCGAGTGGTACCGCGGCCCGGACGAACCCACCACCGCCTGCGTGCCGCTGGGCGTGCTGCTCAAGATCGGGGACGGGTTCGTCCTGGACACCTGGACCGCCCGCCGGGATCTCGGGATGGGCTACGCCGACGACGCGTGGCGGTGGCGGCTCGGCATGCGCCCGTGGAACGTGTTCATGGCCCAGGTCCTGCAGTTCCAGGACCAGCTGTCCGGCTTCGTGGCCGACCTGGCCCACCCGGCGGTCGCCCACCGGGCGGTCGTCGACGCCCGGGCGCCGCTGATCGAGCGGTACCTGGCCCGGGAGCGCGACCGCGAGGAGGTGCGCGAGCTCGCCGAGGAGTGGGCGGCGCTGTCCGAGCCCTTCGCGAAGGTCGACGCCACCACCTCGCTGTGGGACAAGGGGTTCACCGAGCTCCCGCCGGCCGGCTTCCTCCCTGGTGCGGACACCCCGGCCGAGCTCCAGCGCCGGCTGGAGGCGCTGTTCGAGGACCGGGTCGGGTGGCGGGTGTGCACGACGAGCGCGGACGCCGTGGCCCGAGCGGTCGACCACGCCCAGCACCTGGACCGGATCCCGCTGCGTCGGGCCAAGGACCTCCCCGAGGTCGACATCCTGGTGCCGGACCGGGCACCCGACCTGCCCGCCCTGCGGACGGAGTACGGCTGGGTCGCCTTCGTCCGCCGGCGGCAGGTCGTCTGCTCGATCGGCATCGATGAGGTCGAGGTCTACACCGTCGAGGTGGACCCGGACGAGCTGCGCCAGATCTACGGGCGCGGGCTCTTCGACGAGGCCTTCCTGCGCAAGTGGCTCACCGGCCAGGAGCTGGAACGGCTCGGCACGCTGGACTACCCGCTCGACACCTGGGAGTTCCCCGGCGGCGAGCTGGTGGGCGACCTGGGTGAGCGAGACGGCCGGGTCTTCGCCATCCTCGCGGTGCCGCGGGACGCGAGCCGGGCGCCGCTGATGGCATTGCGGGCCCAGCTCTTCGCGGCGTCGTTCACGCAGCAGGCGCTGCACGTGGCGGTCGAGTCGCGGGAGGGCAAGGAGCTGCCGGAGCCGGAGGCCCTGGTCCTGCTGGTCCTCACCCCGAGCGACGGTGACGGCCAGCCCCAGCCGCAGGTCGCGCTGGTGGAGACGTCCAACCCGGTCGAGGTCGCCCGGAGCGCGGCCACGGCGACGACGCTGCGGACGGTCTCGAAGGCTACGGCGACGAAGACCGCCAGCCGGGCCACGGCCGCGAAGGCTGCGACCGCGAAGGCGGCGCCGTCGAAGACCGCAGCGTCGAGGACAGCGGTGTCGAAGAGCGCGACCAAGAAGGCGGCGTCCGAGCGGACGACGGCCACTCGCAAGGCCGCGACCGGCAGGTCGTCGACGCGGAAGAGGTCCTCGAGCTCGGGTGCGAGCCGGGCATGACGGCGTCGACACCGGCGCAGTCGGGTGTGTGCATCGTGACCGTGGAGCGGCAGCCGAACCTGCTGCTCATCACGGTGCGCACCAACAAGAACCTGGACCGGCACCTCTACTCGGCCAGACCGGAGAAGGTGGAGCGGTTCGCCGACCCCGAGTCGGCGATCGAGGCCACCGCGACCTTCCTCCGGACGTTCGCACGGGACTGACGGCCGGCCGTCGCGCCGTGACGGCCCGGTGACGCTGGCTCCCCTACGGTCTCCAGCCTGACCGTTGCGATGACCACGCGCCGAGCTCGGAGGGAGGCCGCCCGTGACCACACCACTCGTGCCCGGGAGGCCCAGTACCGGCCACGCCGGGCTGCAGGCGTCGGGACGGTGGGTCCACCTGTTCGGGGGTCCCTACGTGAGCGTCGACGGCACGCGGCTGGTCGTGCCCCAGGGCAGCCGACGGCTGGTCGCGTTCCTGGCCTTGCGGCGCGGCACCGTCGAGCGGTCCTACCTCGCGGGCTCGCTGTGGCCGGCCGGCGACGAGCCTCGTGCGCAGGGCAACCTGCGCTCGGCCCTGTGGCGGCTGCGTCGCGCCGGCATCGAGATCGTGGTGGCCGACAAGTGGTCGATGGCCCTCGCCCCCGACGTGGCGGTCGACGTCGAGCACGTGGCGGAGTGGGCCGGCCGGCTGGTGAGTGGCTGCCCCACGGAGGCCGACCTGTCGATGGCCGGCGTACCGCCCGACGCCCTCGACCTGCTCCCGGGGTGGTACGAGGACTGGGCGGTCATCGGCCGCGAGCGGGTCCGCCAGCGGGTGATGCACGCGCTCGAGGCGCTGAGCCGGGACCTGGTCCAGCGCCGCCGGCTGATCGAGGCCGTCGAGGTGGGCCGGGCCGCGGTCGCCGCCGAGCCGCTGCGCGAGAGCGCCCAGCGGGTGCTGGTGGAGGCGCTGCTGGCGCTCGGCAACCGGGCCGAAGCGGCGCAGGCGTTCGTCGAGTTCCAGGCGCTGCTGGCGCGCGACCTGGGGGTCGAGCCGTCGGCCGAGCTGCGGGCGCTGGTGGCCGACCACCTCCGGGGCCCGGTGCGCTGGTCCCGCGCGGCCGCGGGTGCGCGCCCCGAGATCGCCTCGGCGCGCTGAGCTCTAGGCCTCCGCGAGGACCGCGTCGTCCGCGTCGGGGGCGACCAGCCGGCGCAGCTCCAGCGACGGACGCACCCCCAGCTCGCGCACCAGCAGCTCGCGGTACGACGCGAAGCTGCGCCACGCCTCGCACCGGTTGCCCTCGGCCAGGTGCGCCTCGATGAGCACGCGTTGGGCGCTCTCCCGCAGCGGTTCCACGCTCACGGCCGACAGTGCTGTCTCCACGGCGTCGGCGCACCGGTCCTCCCGGACCAACAGCCCCGCCAGCGCATCCATGGCGTTGAGCAGGTCAGCCCGCAGCTGGTCCCGCTCCGTGGCGACCCAGTCGTCGTACCACCCGGGCAGGAGGTCGAGAGCCCGCACCGCCTGGGGGTGCACGTCGAGGTCGGTGCGCTGCACCGTTCCGGAACCCACCCGCCGCGCCCACGACCGCACCTCCTCGACGTCCACGCGGAGGTCGGGGGACAGCCACACGTCGTGCGCGTCCGCGACCAGCACGCGCGCCCGGCACCCCTGCAGCCGCCACATCGCGGACCTGAGGTTCCCCGCGGCACGGTGCGGCGCCACGGTGGGCCACAGCGCCCGCGCCGCCCGTTGCCGCTCACATCGCCGGCCGCGCAGGGCGACGTAGGCCACCAGCCGCTTGCTCCCCTCGGGCAGTGCGACCTGCCGGCCGCCCGTCATGACGCACGGTCCTCCGAGCAGGGCCAGAACAGCTATGGCTCCACCTCCTCGGCCGGGCGGCCTCACTCCTGAAGCGCGTCCGACGAAGGTAGGGAGCCCGACGTCACCCGGTCGTCACGGTGGCATCACCCGGGTTCGGGTTCGGCGGGCGGCGGGGCGCCGTCGTAGGCGATGTCCGTCCGGTGCCCGCACTGGCGCAGGATCGCGCACAGCGCCACGTGCATCGCGTCGGCCCCGACGACGCGCTCGGTCGGGAACGGCAGGTCGGCCGGGATGACGGCGCTGGCCCGGTCCTGCCAGCCGCCGAGGCCTCCGTGGCAGCCCACCAACCCCTCGAACGCCGCGACCTCCTCGGTTCCCGGGTCGATCAGGCTGTTGACGTAGATGTCGGGCGCCTCGGGGCGGTGGGCGACGCGCTGGACGAAGCCCGGGGCGTACGGCCCGAAGGGGGCCAACGGGTCCACACCCTCGATCTGCCCGTCGTCGAGGCGGTGGGAGCCGTGGTTCCCCAGCGCGATCGGCCCCTCCGCATCGGTCACCACGACGAACCCGACGCCCGGGTGCTGCGCCAGGCCCTCCACGAGGCCGGGGAACCGGCGGTGCAGCGCCGCTCGATCCAGGCGCTCCTTCTCGCCCCGGACGTAGATGAGCCCGAGGTTGCCCGACCCGAAGACATGGAAGGTCGCCGCGCCCGTCGCCGATCGGTCCTCGGACCGCTCTGCGACGCGGCTCGGGGATCCGGTGCCGGGCGTGACCTGGTCCGGCTGGTTGCGGCTGCTCTTGTCCATGGCCCGGGAGGCACTGGCCATCCTGCGCCCACCCATGCTGTCCGGCGAGGCCAGCTCGTCGACGAGGGCCTGGGTCCGGCCCCAGCCCTCGACGCTGTCGTCGGACGCGGCCACGTCGCTGTCGGCCAGGCGCGCCACCAGCGTGGCCAGGTCCTCGCCGTAGCGGTCGGCGAAGGTGGCGCCCTGGGACTGCCCGTGGTCGGAGAGGATCACGAACCGGTAGCGCCGCGGGGCCGCCGCTGCCACGAGCTCGAGCTGGTGGAGCACGGCGTCGACGGCCTCGAGGGCCTCGAGGCTCTCGGGACGCAGTACGCCGGCGTGGTGGGCGACCTCGTCGTAGTCGACGTAGTCGACGTAGATCGACCTTGTGCCGCGCAGCATGTGCTCGGCCACCAGGATCGTGTTGAGGTCGCGCAGCGCGCCGTTGGTGACCGACCTGAGCAGCGCGGTCTCCCAGCTGCGCTCGCAGCGAGGCTGTACGTCGCGCCTGATCGCCCGCTTGGCCTGGAACCGGTCCCGGATCAGCTCGGAGACCGACCGCGACAGCGCCCGGGTCAACCCGGACGGGTTGACCACGAAGTTGGCGACAGCGCGTTGCGCGAGCTCCCCGCCGCGCACCCGCCGACTCATGGTCAGCACGGCCGTGGGGGCGTCGCCGGTGAACAGGTTGCTGATGCTGACGCCGTCGTCGACGAGCAGGCCACGGCCCGTCGACAGGTCGGCCTCGATGACCGCGGCGTCGGCCGGCTTGTTGGCCACCATCACCTTGTCCCTGGCGCGGTCGTACCAGCGGAACGCGGGGATGCCGTCGATGACGCCGTGCAGGATGCCCATCTGGCTCGCCGGTGTGGTGGCCGGCAGCTTGGGGGTCCATTCCGTCATCACGTGGCTGCCCGACCTGATCCAGCGGGTCAGGGTCGGCACCGTGCCGGCGGTGACGGCCATCTGGAGCACCGGAAAGGGGACCCCGTCGATCTGGACGAACAACACGCCGTCCACGTCCGGGTCCTCGACCACCGTCGGGCGTCGACGATGGCTCGACACGAGCCGGCCGACCAGCACCTGGGACGTGCCCGCAGTGCCGACCCACCCCAAGACGGTGCCGACCAGGCCCACCACGATGGCCACGACCAGGGCCGTCCAGTAGTCGTCGAGGGTGACCATGGGCAGCAGCCATGCGGTGATGAACACGACCAGCGCCTGGCCGAGGAACGCGAGCAGCAGCACCCCGATCCAACCCAGCCTGACCGCCAGGCCCACCAGGATGGGCTGCGCCACGACCCCGACCAGCCCCAGGACCGCAGCGAACAGCAGAGGACCGCCCGGGGGCCCGGCGTGGAACCCGGGCAGCAGCCAGTCGCAGATCCACACCGCTGGGACCATCAGGAGGACGGCCACGACGTAGGCGACGAGCTGGGCGCGCCACGGTCGCCGCCAGCTCTCGCGGGTCAGCTCTCCCGCCACCTGCGTACGGCCCTCTGGAGGCTCGTGGTTCGACATGGCGGGACCTCTGCTTCCCCTGCGCCGACCTTCTTCGGACACCCTTCGAGTCGGATCCCAGCCCATCCGGCGCCGTCCGGCATCACCCGGAGCGGACGAGTACGGCAGTCACCGGCCGCCCGGTTGCTCCGGTTCGTCCACCGTGGGCCCGAGCATGCGCAGCTCCTCACCGGCATGGCGAACGGAGGGCCGACCGACACCTGAAGCCCACGACAGCTCGTTCGGACTCATGAATGCTCAGCTGTCAGAGTTGGTAGTGCACCGCAGAGCCAGTCGGTGCTCGCGGCCTTCGTCCGACCACGCGCGACTACCTCCGGGGGCACCTACTCCGAGTCGGCCCACTCGCAGCGGCGACACACGCCCGCCACAACTTCGTAAGCGCCGCACAGCTGACACCGCATCGGAGCAGCAACGGGCGCGAGAGGCCGATCTCGACCAGCACCTTGGCTCGCAGATCGGGTGGTGGGAAAGCCGTGCTCAGCTCGGCAAGCCGGCCAGCCGTCTCGCGGAGACCCGCCAGCTCGTCGAGGCAGTCTCGGCAGTGGTCAAGATGCTGCTCGAACCGCTCGCGCTCGGCAGGGTTGACGGCGTTGACGGCGTAGGCGCCGACCAAGAGATGGGGCGACTCTGTTGAGGTCACCACATCTCCGTCCTCCGAGGGGCTCGAGACTGGATCGTGCCGGTGCGGACCTTCGTCTGAAGGCCCGCACCGTCTCGCTGACTGCCGAGAGCTACTTCGTGTTGACCGTGATGGTCGCGATCCCGACCAAGAGGCCGGGCTTCACCGCGTCCGTCTTGAAGGTGTCGTTGAGCAACGGAGCCGCGACGTCGGAGATCTCGACCTTGGTGCCAGTGAGGATCGCCTGGTTGCCTTCGACCTGGAGAGGCTTCAGGGTCCGGCCATCGAGCTGGAAGAGGAACGCGCTCTGGGCGACCACCTTTCCGTTGACGGCCACATCTCCGTAGACACGCGAGACTCCCGGGTCCACGTTGAAGTTCGTGAGCTCAACGGTCGTGCTTCCGGCCGTGAGCGACAGGCCGGACCCGATGTGCTGGATCTGGCCGATCACGTAGGGGGAGACCTGACCCGGCTTGAAGACGGTGACGTTGCCGCCGGTGATCGGGAAGATCAGCGATCCGTCGGTCAGCTTGGCGTCACCGACCACGCCGGGGGTCAGCTTGAGCGAGGTGAGAGCATCGGTAAAGCCCTTGTCCAGAGCGATGGCGGTGGACTCACCGGTGAGCGACTCGATCACCGCGACCGCCTTCGGCGCGGAGGCCGAGCTGTCGGCGCTTGCAGGATCATCGGAACCGCACGCGCTGAGGGGGATGGCCAGGAGTGCGAGTGCGGCCAGTCCAGCAAGGGTGCGTTTGGAGGTCTTGAGGTTGATGCGCATTAGGAGCACGTCCTTCGAATGTGACCCGAGAAAGTCCCCGGTCGTGGGAGGGCTTCGACACCAGACGCCGCGCGGATTGCAGGGGTGCTCCAGCGAGCGTCCGACGACACCGGACACCGAGGGGTTACCACCTGCTCCAGGTCCTGATGCCGACCAGAACGACGGGTACGGTCGCCATGACCGAGATGGTGGCCAATCGGCCCAGAACGCCATTTGGGGAACCATCGGACGGCGATATCGACGTGAACCCGGGGGCATTCGCGTCCGGAAGTTCGCAGACCGATTCTGAGCGAGCATCACTCATCGCATCGGGCCGGCCGGATCGGGCCGGCCGGATCGGGACTTCGGGGTGCATGTGCTCGGGCCGGGTCCGCTCCGGAAGGGTGGGCACGGTGGTAGCAGGTGTCGCTGGCCGTGCGCCGCGGACGTCAACGGATGGACCTGCAGCAGCGGGTACGGCACCAGCTCCAGCTCGGGCGTCCAGTACGTCCCCGGGCGCCCTACCTCAGCCGCCCCCGCCCCCGGAGCTCCGCCGCCCTCCACTCCAAGCACCACCAGACCGTCCCGCTCCTCATCCACCCCGCCATCCACCCCGCCATCCACTCCGCCATCCACTCCGCCACCCACCTCGCCGCTGGAAGCGTCGCCCGACGCCGAGACCCAGCGGCTCCCTGCCAGCCGCGCCAACGGCGAAAGAAGCCGTCATCCTGACCGCGCTTCGCCGCGACAGCTGCGATCGAGTTCGGGCTGCCGGCCGCGCAGGTGAGGTGACGACCTACGAGCGGTTCTGGGGACGACCAGCTAGGTTCCTATGGTCGTCGGATCGTCGATCATCGTGGCCAGGGTGTCGAAGACCTGGGTCAGGTCGCCACTGAAGTCGAGGGCACCGGAGGCGTAGATCTCGCCGGTCTTGACCAGGCCGTGGCCTTCGTCGTTGCCGCCGACTTCGGTCAGTCAGGGCAGCCTCTTTGCCGGCTGCCTCCCACGGGAGAGCAAGTGATCTTCGTCGATCCAAGGACGGAGGCATCCACGCGGGCGATCCAGGTCGCGGACGTGGTCCTGAGTGCGATCACCCGGCACGTCGACGACTACGGCACCCACAAGTCAGGTGTCGTTCTCACCGCCGAGATCGGGACGCCCGTGCGGACCAGCACCTTGCACCGTGCCTGGACGATCGCGACGCGCGAGGTCGGAACGGCCACTACACCCCAAGATCTCCGGCACTACTACGCGAGCGTCCAGATCGCCGGCGGCACCTTGATCAAGAAGCTCCAGGCGCTGCTCGGGCACAACTCCGCCGTGGAGACCTGGGACACTTATGGGCACCTCATCGGTGATGAGGACGATCGCTCGCGGGCGGTGATCCAGGGAGCCCTGGCAGGTATGGCAAATTGTGCGGACAGTACGCGGACAGTAGATCCCATCTGATCGCGTTATCGCAGGTCAGAGGGGGTGAGGCGGACGGGCTGGCCTGTAAGCCGGGATCGATCCCCGCGGGACAGCCGTCAGTGGTCGTTGGTGGGAAGTGCCGCTCTGACCTGCGGAAACGTGATTCCCGCAGGTGGCTGTTGACGGCCAAGAACGAAAATCGTGGGCACAAAATGGGCACAGTAGATCGCGCGAGGGGCCACAGCGAACGCGCTCGGGATGTCGCCCGCGCGCCCGGGACGGGTCATGCGGAAACGGCCGTCCGTCTGGATCCGCTCTGGCCCGCGAAGTCGTCGCAGCACGCTCGACGTGCAGGACGGTCCAAGTGCAGGCCGACCCGAGTCCCGGCGCGTTATAGCCCAGAACGACGGGCCCTAAGCGCGGCATGGTCGGGCTCCGCCCGCAGTGCGGCATGGTCGGGCGGATCGAGCCGACAGCGGTGTTGACTTCAGCCCCTGCGTTTGACGCCAACAAGCAGCCACGGTGCGTTCACGCCCGCCGCCGAGCTCATGACTTGGGCAACCCGAAGCGTGCGTGGTCTGCGATGGACAGTTGGTAGGCCCAGTAGTCGCCCAGGTCGTCGATCCACTCCAGAGGTATGCCCGCGTGTTCGATGCGGATCGACGTCCAGGGTTCAGCGTCTCGTTTCGACTCTTCGAGCGAGATGGTCAAGAGCGAGTCCTCGGTCAGGACGTCCGCACCTGGGGCGAATGGCGAGGGGCCGCGCTCGCCTACGCGTCGTACCCAGTTCCAGGCCCTGACGACCCTCCTCGGCCGGTCAAGCTCGACGAACCGGTCACGGACCGCGCCCCGCGAACCGGTGAGCTGGTCCGCGTGGTCATCGCTCCACGCCCACGTCTCCTGACCGGGGGCTTCCACGACAAGTCCAGGTCCGCTGAAGGACCAGGTCGGTGGCGGCAGCCAGGCGTGGCTCCAGCTGATCAGGTGGGCACAAGGATTGAACAGCCGGCGGCGCGTGCCGGGCATGGTGCGACTCACCTCGACCAAGCCCACCCGTCCAGACAGCTGGCGGGCGCCGGGAGCTTGGTCGACGTCGCGGCCGATCCGGCGCGCCGCTGCGAGTCCCGACTCGCCTTCGGGGATGACCAAGACCGGCGGCGGGCCAGCCAACTGGGCTTGGGCCCATGCGCTGGCGAATCGCACTACCACCGGTCGCTCGGCCGCCTCGTCCGTCGAGGCGGGCCAGGCTTCGAGCAGCCACCACTCCACGGGGGCCTGTTCGCCCTCGATTGGCTCGGGAGCCGGGTCAGGTTGCGAACGGCCACGAGCGCTGACCCGGGCGCGCCACTTCCCGGGCTCGTCGATCCACTCTGCCGTCGGATCGTTGTTCACCACTTCGGTAACCACCACCGCGCCCTCGGTGGTGACGGAGAACTCGACGACGTCCTCCCAGCTCTCGTCCGGTGGTCCCGGGTGGCCCTCCAGCATTCTGGTGGTGACATCGAACGGGCCCCACTGGTCGGCCGGAAGCAGCCACAACTCCCCATCCACTCCGTCGGGGTCGCTCACTAAGGTGGTATCGCCCAGCTCGCCGGTGACCCAGATGCTCTGTTCGGGAACGGACCTGAGCGCAATCGCGCCCTCGTCCGAGCCCAGCCTCACGTGCCGCTCGATCACATCGAACTCCCTTGATGCCTTCGCCACGTCGTGGCCGGCGCCGACGAAGCAAACCAGATGACGGCCGAATTGGCACCGTATTGGGAACCCGTGTCAGCGGCATGGTCGGCCTCCGCCCGCAGTGCGGCAGGATCGGGCGGGCCCGACGGCGGCGGATCGGGCGGCGGCAACCGCCACGCGCTGGCCCAGAGCCTTAGGATCGCCGGCATGGCCCTACTTCTTCGCGCTGGATCCTATGTCCTGCTCGCAGTCGCGTTGTTCTTCCTTGCCGCGTTCCTCGGAGTTTGGGACCGGTTCGGGTTAGGGCACGCAGAGGGCTGGATGTACCCACCTGGCCGTGGTCATCCCGGTGGCCATCGGGATTGCCACCGTGTCACTGCAGTCGCGGTCGAACGCTCAGTGCGTAGAAGCGCTGACTCGCACACGGCGGACGGTCCGTTCGACGGGCGGAGCCCCGACAGCGGCATGGTCGGGCAGGCCCGACAGCGGCATGATCGGGCGGGCGTCAGCTATGAGGTAGCGGTGCATGCGATCATCTGCCAGCGATGTGTGGGCGGGTGCTGAGCGAAGGTGATGGTGCGACGTGTGGGCTTGGGTAATCATGGGGTCTTCGTTGGTGCGCTATGCGCGGTCGTCGTGTTCTCTACGGTGCTCCTCGTGGAGATGGTGTTCGTCCGCAAACTCACGATGCCGCAGCGAGGCGTCGTTCTCCTGACGGGCCTGGCCATCACGATGGGTCTCTACGGCCTATCCGTCCACGAGGCAGGCAGACACCAGAACGCCGACTTCGGCTCGGATTCCGCGCCGCAGTAGCCCAGACAGCGGCATGATCGGGCGGTGCCGGACTACAGCGCTAGGACTTGCTCCTGCACGACGTCGTCTCCGTCGAGGTACAGCAGACGCACGGAATAGCCCCCTGGCCACACGAATCGCCACAAGAAGAAGGCTGTGCCTGGCTCGTCGGATCCTCCGGTGCCGCAGAGACTCTGAAGCTTCTCTGTATCGCCGCTTCGAATGACCACGACGTGATCCTTGGGGAAGCGTGCGGACGCCTCTGGACCGGTGACTGTGAACAGAACTTCTAGCTTTCCAGCTCAGACGCGGATTGGCCCGGTCTCGATGACGTGGTCAGCCACACTCACCGGGTGATCGGGCCGACCAACAATCCTGATTGAGGGGAAGTGATCGTCCAAGCAGAATCTGGCTGCACCTCCTTCGGATGTGATGTCGTGAAGTATGGGGTGGGGGGTGGGGCATGTTCGTACGGAGCCCGGTCGATGCACGCGCTGCCCCGACAGCGGCATGGTCGGGCTCCGCCCGCGCGGCGGCATGGTCGGGCTCCGCCCGCGCGGCAGCATGGTAGGGCTCCGCCCGCGCGGCGGCATGGTCGGGCTCCGCCCGCGCGGCAGCATGGTCGGGCGCACGCAAGGACTTTGGGGTCAGCACAGCGGCGGGCGGTCAACGAGCCTTACGTCGAGTGAGCAGCCACACGAGGAGCGCTACCAGCGCGACAACAATCAAGCAGCTCTGGAATACCGACACAAAACACAGGCACACCCTAAGGGCGGGTGGATGCGCACCTCGGCACGTAAGAGCGACAGCGGCATGGTAGGGCGTTCCAGCGACTACACCGAACCTTCTCGTCGCTGAAGATCGCTGCCGTTCACCGATAGCGTTGCCACACGTGACCAGGGACGACGTTGCCGTCCCAGACCTAACGGTCGACGGTGATTGGCGAGAGAACAAGTTCTTCCGACGAAAGCCTCCTCCGAAACCTGGCCTGGGTTGCGGCTTCTATGGGAGAAGGCAGTCGCATCGTCGGCCATCGTCGATTGACCGGTGGCGTCAACTCTGCTGTCCATCGCTTGTCAGTGAACAGACATGGCACTCGCACCTTTGTGGTGTTGCGTCAGTACAGGCGGGAAGCGTCGCCTCCGGACAGCTATGGAGGAGGAGATTGCCAACCTCAAGGTGGTGGCTGGCAGCGGACTGCCGGTCCCGACGATTCTGGCGACGGACGTGGCTGGGGCAGCTACGGCGGTATGCCATCGCTGCTGATGACACGTCTGCCTGGTCATGTTCACCTCACCCCAACAGAGCATCGGCCATGGATCGAGAGGATCGCCGAGTTCGCCGCTCAACTGCATGCCGTTGACCTTCCGGCCCCCCCGTTTCGACCGTGGACCGACTCCTGGATCACACCGCTCGGACAGTTCGAGGTGCCGGCCGGCGCGCGAAACCGGCGGTCTGGCAGGCCGCCTTCGACGCCATGGAGTCGGCACCACCGGAGGATCGTGCGTCTTCCTGCACTGCGACTACCTACCCGTCAACCTGCTGTGGTCGCGCGGCAAGATCACCGGACTCACAGACTGGAACGGCATCCACAGAGGGTCTCGCGCCATCGATGTCGGACAATGCCGGCGGTACCTGGCCTCGCTCTACGCACCCAGTCGGCAGAGGAACTCCGCTCACGTTACGAGTAGACGGTGGGTGTACTTCTCCACCATGGAGGGACCTGCACGCCCGACTCCACCATGGCGACAACGCACCAGAGTCGATCTCGCGCCAGGTTGCTGGTCGCCGCCCCATCGACATGTCGGGCATGACAGCTCGCGTCGAGGTCGTCGTAGAACAAGCGCTCGAGCGCCTCGGTTAAGGAAGGCACGGTGGTGCCGACGCTCATCGGCATGAGCGCGAGCGCGGACAGCGGCATGGTCGGGCGGAGCCCCGCCAGCGGCATGATCGGGCGGAGCCCCGACAGCGGCATGATCGGGCGGGCCCGACAACGGCATGATCGGGCGGCTTCCGGGAACGTCTCGCGGATCGGCGTCCGACAGCCAGGACCTCATGGGATGGTGGCGTTTGTGCCGCCGGAGTTCTTCTTTCGCACCAGCATCGAGCCGGAGCCCGATCCACCGGGATGGGTCGATGGGGCACCAACAGATCCGACTGGGCACTCGTGCGCGGTTTGCGGTACTAGCGATGTGGTCTGGGTGCACCCTCTTGACCGCGAGAAGTCACAGTTCCAGCTGTGGGGGAAGCAACACACGCTTTCGTCGTACTGGGCGCTCTGCGACCGGTGCGAGGGACTGTACCAGGCAGGCGACGAGGGGGCCTTGGTGGAGCTGATGGGAGCGAGCCACTATCGAGCAATCGCACGTGGACAAGGAGGTGCGCACACGCTGGCAGCGTTCCGAGTAGCAGACCATGGCGCTCGGCGCTTCGCGGACGCGCCGCAGAGGTAATTCGTATGCTTCAACAGGGGTTCGAGCCGTAGCATGGCTACACAGGGGCGGTCGAAGAGGTGTGGAGTGTCTGGCCTGTCGACATGCGTGTGGAGCTGCCACCCGAAGTCGAGCCCGACGAGGAACGGAGACTCTTCGTCCGCTCACGTGGCCGTCGGTCTAGGTCCCGCAGCCATCGGCCTACTGGGGCTCTGGGTCTGGCCGTGGGGTTGGGGTGCAGACAAGACAGAGCAGAGTACCGCCGACGCGAGGGAAGCTCTCACTTGGCCGGAAGAGCGAGGGCTGGCCCGATTGGCCACCCGTCACACCGATCGCGGGGACACCCTCGACTGAGCACCTGAATCAGGTACTCGTATACGCCAGCGGATCCCCATGGCGGGCACGGTAGAGCGCCAGACTATCGGAACGACCGAGCTAAACGCGGCATGGTAGGGCAGGCTAGACAGCGGCATGGTAGGGCGGAGCTCAGACAGCGGCATGGTAGGGCGGAGCCCCGAGCGGCATGGTAGGGCGGAGCTCGACAGCGGCATGATCGTGCGGTTCAAGACAGCAGTGCGTCGAGGCGTGCGAGTCGCTCGTCAGTGATCCGCCGGCCCACGGACGGAGTGCCACTTGCCTGCTCGGCAAGGTCACGTGCCTCAGCGCGACCAGTGACAACGGCGAGCGTCGCCGCCGTAAACAACGCAACGACTACGACGTTGGCAAGTGCAGATTAAGAGCTCGTCTGTCTTGACGGGGTCTGAGGTCAGCTACTCTATTGTCTGTTGCACGTCATGAACGGTCGGTATACTCGGCTACAACTACAGCGACGACAGCAACACGTCGATGGTGGCGTCTAGGTCGCTTGCGAGATCTGCGTCGATGAAGTCTCTCTTCACGCTGGGCTGCGCGTGCGAGTTGGCTGAGATACGTATCAGGTTAGAGTAGCTCACATCGGTGCTGTCAGTTCGCTTGCGTGCAGGATCTCTCTGACTCTCGAGTGAATCACGTACCACTCCGTACTCCTCATGCGATGGCTGGAGAAGACGATGATCGCATGCTAGAGCTCCGAGACTTCGCGCATCCAGATCGGCTGGCGACAGACGCGCTCGAACTAGAACGATCGCAGCGACTCATCTAGCGCTTGCCGCAGGAATGAAGATGGGAGAGCCACAGCGAGAGAGTGCCACAGCAACACGAGTCGAGAGGCAGAACTCGGCACGACTCAAGTGCCAGATCATCGGCGTGATCGCGCTCGGACAGCGGCTACTAGGAGACTTCACCCAGGATCGGTGTCTGGCCAGACTCGGTCCAGGTATCCGGCGGGTGGCTCTCACCAGCGGCTGCCCACCAGCTCGTGACGTTAGGTGTGGCTCTCACATGGTCTGCGGCCCGCCGGTCACCGTGACGAGGTGTGGCTCCAGAGGGGTCTGCCCTGCTCGTAGTAGCACTGCCCACCTCGCCGTCCGATCAGTCCGATCAGGGAGGAGTGAAGGTGAGCGAGAAGCAGCGGGTGATCATCGGGGTCGATCCGCACAAGCTGTAGGTCACGATCGAGGTAGTTGACGCCGACGCGAGAGGTGCTGGGTAAGGGTCGATACGGCACAGACAAGGCTGGTTATGCCGCGTTAAGGAGTTACGTCAGCAAGTCGGAGCGTGCCGGAGGACCGGATCTGGGCGGTCGAGGGAGCTAACGGTGCGGGCCGATACGTTGGCCCAACGGCTGCTCGCGGACGGCGAACAGGTGGTCGATGTGCCGGCCAAGCTAGCGGCCCGGGCACGGCTCTTCGAACACCGGTCACAACCGCAAGACCGACGCAGTGGATGCGCACTCGATCGCGATGGTCGCCGTCGCGAACCGCGGGCCTGCGGGTGCTGACCGAGGATGGTGAGCTCGAGTCGCTGCGGATGCTGACAGACCGCTACGACGAGCTGTCGCAGCGCCGGGTCCAGACCGTGAACCGGTTGCACCGGCTGCTGACCGAGCTGGTGCCCGGCACGAGCGCAGAAGGACCTCTCCGCCATGCAGGGCAAGGCGATGCTAGCCACGGTGCGGCCCCGCGACCTGGCCGGGCAAGACCAGACGGCGGATGGCCGCAGAGGAGATCGCCGACCTGGTCCGCGGTAGATGCGAAGATGAAGGCTATCAAGGCCGAGCTGAAGGCCGCGGTCACCGACAAGCGGCTCGTCGCTCATGGACCCTACCGGGGATCGGCCCGGTCGGTGCGGCCCGGATCCTGGCCGACGTCGGTGACGTGGCCCGGTTCGCCGACCGGAACCGGTTCGCTCATGGACCGGCACCGCACCACTCGATGCGTCGTCCGGCGAGCAGATCCGGCACCGGCTGTCGCGGGCCGGGAACCGGCGGATGAACCACGTCCTGCACGTCGCCGCGATCGTGCAGCTGCGCCACGACACCGAGGGCCGCGCCTACTACCGACGCGAGCTCGCCGCCGGCAAGACACCCGCTCGAAGCGATGCGCTGCCTGAAGCGACGACTGTCCGATGACGGTCTACCGACAACTCGTCGGCGACGCCGAGCCGCAGCCAGCCAGCCGGGCGAAGGTGCGGGACCGGGAGGGCACTGCGGGGCGACTATTCAATCCAGCGCGGTCGACTTACACCCGCTCATCGACACTTCGGATCAGCCACTTCCCGGACCCGCAGGAACCGACGCTACAACAGAGCATAGCCAACCCGGAAGTCTAAGAGCCAGGACAATCGCTCTAGAGCAGTTTGACACAGAGGGGTGCCATGATCGGACGGGTCTGCAAAGTGGCGCGGAAAATCAAGGGAGGTATGTGATGATTATTATTTTGTTTCTTTTTCGAAGAGGTACGACATAGATTCGATGATTATATTTTTTTAGTTTAGGTGATTATGTACTATCCGTAGAGGTGAGTATAAATATGACGACATGTTATATTATCGCTGTCGCATTTATTTTTTTGCTCTCGGTAGATTCGTCACAGATTACAAAAATTCGACGGATGTCATCGATTATTATTGTGTGTTATATTATTTTGGTTATGATATTACTCGATAGTCGAATTGGGACGTGAGTATCGGATTTTTCACCCTTCTGAGATGAGTGCGCTCGAACCGGACAGAGCCTAAGAAGTGATAGGGTAGCATTCGTAGAAATGTAAGATGATAATTTGTACGCTTTATATTATATTTTTTTTTTTTTTTTTTTTTTTTTTTTTTTTTTTTTTTTTTTTTTTTTTTTTTTTTTTTTTTTTTTTTTTTTTTATCATCGGTATGACAGGGTGTGCTTAACTTGAGGTATGAGAGTTTAGGTGTTGGAGGTTATGTAGGTGTTTAGGACGTATTTGGGGTGTTGGTAGAGTTGTTGTGAGTTCGATGTAGCGTATGTTAGTGTGTGTATCGGTGTGATGAGTAGTGATCTGGATATGCGTAAGTTGACGTTGGTATAGAGCATTGTGTTTACGAAGGTATGTTTCAGTATGTGAGAGTGTATGTGAGTGTGTGACTTTGGTGATTTTGGTTAGGGAGTGTATGTGAGTGGCGTATTGGTGTTTATTTGATGAGTTGTTGTTGCTGCGTATGATCGGTTTTGTTTGGCGCCTGTGTAGACGTTTGAGTTACGTTTGATGGTAACGAGTATTAGGGTGATTTGTCGCTTTTGTTGTGGACTTGGAGGACGTGTTGGTTGTGTATTCGCTGAGGGTCTCGATGTCGGTGTTGATGGTTTCGAAGATGCGCAAGTTGAGGAGTTTGAGTATGTTTACGAGCGCGAAGTGTTGGTGTTGGTTGAGTTGTGTGTGCGTTGAGGAGGGTTTCGAACTGGAGGTGTTTGAGCTTTAGGTGGTGACTTTGGTGGTACGTGCGGCGACAGATATGCTCGATGAGTGAGTGCTCGTAGAAGGTTGTTGATCACATAAGTGTGTTAGAACTTGATAGGATAGAGAGCGCGCGACACGTTGGTTGTTTGTAGTTGCGTATTCTTGCATTAACGCAAGTAGAGCTCGATGTGCGTTGCGTATTCGAACGAGTTAACTGTGCTTAGGCTCTAGTTAAGGAAGGTTCGCATGTGCCTCGACGTGTTGACGAGACAACTTGTACTGAGATAGATAGGTGCACGGTTAAACGCACACGCTTCGTCATGGAGGTCGTGGTTTGATGATCTGAGCAGAGTTCATTAGCAGCTGAACACTGTTGATATGTCAACACTGCTAGTGAGCGCTGTCATGCCGATGAGCGGTGGCTCGCTATTTTTTTTTTTTTTTTTTTTTTTTTTTTTTTTTTTTTTTTTTTTTTTTTTTTTTTTTTTTTTTTTTTTTTTTTTTTTTTTTTTTTTTTTTTTTTTTTTTTTTTTTTTTTTTTTTTTTTTTTTTTTTTTTTTTTTTTTTTTTTTTTTTTTTTTTTTTTTTTTTTTTTTTTTTTTTTTTTTTTTTTTTTTTTTTTTTTTTTTTTTTTTTTTTTTTTTTTTTTTTTTTTTTTTTTTTTTTTTTTTTTTTTTTTTTTTTTTTTTTTTTTGGACCAGGGCCTGCCGGTTCTACCCGGCGCCACCGCGGTCGATCCGCCAAGGCGACTGCGGAGTATCTCGGCTCAGGTAGTAGCCTCAGTCGATGTCCCCGTTGAGGCTTGGATTCACGTGCAGCCACCGCCAGGTGATCGTGAACTCAGCTTCCACATACGTCTCCAGCGCCTCCTCGGCCGGTTCCCGAACGGGGTCCTGAACGACGATGTCGCGGACCGATTTCACGTCCTTGCACTCAGTTGCTGCGCCTTCCCAGAGAGTGTGGACTGTCCCGCAGTCCCGCGCGTCGAGGGCCTGGAGGTAAGTCTGGACGACCGTGGCTGACGACGCGCTGTCCGGCGACACTCCGACGCGCGCTTCTTGCTGCCAGCGTGCGACCACGCCAGCCCCGATCCTGCCGTCACCAAGACGGCCACGAGAAGCGTCGCGGCCACAGCAACAATCCTGCGGTTGTTCAACACGGGCACGGATGGTAGACGCCAAAGCCCGCTAGGTGGTTATCGACGAGACACTGAACCTTGACGGACGCCCGACCATGCCGCTGTCGGGCCTACCCGACCATGCCGCTGTCGGGCCTCCCCAACTATGACGCTGTAGGGCCCGCCCGACCATGCCGCTGTCGGGCCTGCCCGACCATGCCGCTGTCGGGCCTGCCCGACCATGCCGCTGTCGGGCCCGCCCGACCATGCCGCTGTCGGGCCCGCCCGACCATCCCGCTGTCGGGCCGCCGCCCGACCATCCCGCTGTCGGGCAGCGCCGAGATACTGGAGTCGTGCGCCGACTCCGTCTCATGGCCGACTACGAGTGTCACGCCCTCTGGGACGCGGGCGTCAACGTCGATCCGTGGAGTATCGGCATACCTGGTGACCTCGCCGATGCTCTGGGTGCGTGGGCTGCCGAGTACACGGCCACGCTTGACCCGTCGAATCCTCCCGACTCGGGATTGGCGGACGAGTCAGCCGCGAGGGCGTGGCTGACACACGGTGACCACCTTGCCGCTCAACTTCGGCTAGCAGGGTTCGCAGTTGACTACGTCCACGACAGCCAACGCGCAGTTGACCTAGTAGCGCGGACGTAGACATTGAACCGCCCGACCATGCCGCTGTCGGGCCCGCCCGACCATGCCGCTGTCGGGCCCGCCCGACCATGCCGCTGTCGGGCCCGCCCGACCATGCCGCCGAGCGCGCGTCCGCGCGACGGTTCGTCAACGGTTGGCTAGCGAGCATCCGCTTTTTCTCGCCAGCCTCTGCGCGGCACTCACTGCCGGGATCTTCGACTTGAGCCCCATGACCCTTTCGCCTCGCAACTGCTCTCCCCTCGACCCTGCCATCGCCAACAACCAATGACTCCGGACCTCCTCTCCCTGCCACCGTTCTCAGCTCTCCCTACCGAGCGGCACGCATGCTACGAATTTCGGTGAGGGCTCGGGCGGGCAAGCGCCGTGACCTGCGGATATACGGTTGTCGACGGTTGGTGAGGGAGGCGTTCTCGGGTGCACGGCGGGCTGAAGATCTACCGCGGCAGCGCCGCTGCCGCGCGCAACTACGTCGAGGCCGACCGGTCCCGTGCCGACGACTACTACCTGGCCGAGGGGAGCGGGCTGGCGCAGCGGCTAGTCGCTCGGCCGGGCGACGTCCAGCGCCGCGCGGACATGGACGGCGCGACGTACGAGCAGTGGGTCGCCGGCTACGACGTCGAGCACCGGCGCGGCGAAGGGCCGGCTGCGCAACGACGACCAGGCGGTGCGGTTCGTCGAGGTCACGGTCAACGGGCCGAAGACGTGGTCGGTCGCGGCCGCGCTGCACCCGGAGATCGCGGCGGCGTACGACGCTGCCCAGGATCGTGCCGCGGCCGAGATCGTCGGCTGGCTGGCCGAGCACGCGACGACCCGGGTCGGTCCGCGGGGCCGGCAGGTGCAGGTGCCGGTCGAGGAGATCGAGGCCGCCGTCGTGCGTCACTTCACCTCGCGGGCCGGTGATCCGCATCGGCACCTCCACCTCCAGATCAACGCCCGGGTCTTGCGCTGCCGGCGCGTGGCGCGGGCTGCACACGGTCGGCGTGCGCGACAGCCTCGAGGCGATCAACGGCATCGGGCACGCCGCGGTGATGACCGACCCCGGGTTCCGTGCCGCGCTGGCTGCGCACGGCTACTCGCTCGACGACGAGACCGGCGAGGTCACCGAGCTGGCGCGCGTACGCCGGGGCGTTCAGCGCGCGGGCGCGCGCAGATCGAGACCAACATCGACCGCTACGAGGCCGAGTGGCGTGGTGAGCATCCTGGTGAGGAGCCCGGCCCGGCGCTGCGCCAGTCGTGGGACCGGCGGGCGTGGTCCGACGCCCGCCCCGACAAGGTCGTGCCCGGTCTCCGGCGAGGACCTGCGCCAGCGGTGGGTCGAGGAGCTGCGCGACCTCGGGTTCGTCGCTCCGTCGCGGCCGCGTCAGGTCGCGGCGTGTCCGGCCGGGGGAGCTGGACCGGGACGCGGTGGTCGAGACCGCGCTCACGCGGCTCGGCTCCCGGCGCTCGGCGTGGAACCCCGCCGACGCACGCGGCGAGGTCGAGAAGCTCATCGCCTCAGCAGGCGTGGTCGTCGACGGCGCGGTGCGGCGGGAGCTCGCCGAGGACCTCGCGGCTCGGGTCCTCGACGCCTCGCGGCCGCTGCTCGGCCGCGACGACGTGCCCGAGCACGTCCGGGTCCTCACCTCGCCCCAGGTGCTGGCGGTCGAGCGCGAGCTCGTCGAACCGGATCGCCCGACGCGCCGACGCGGCGACGATCACCGTGGTCGAGGGCGCCGCCGGCTCGGGCAAGACGCGGCGGCTCGCCGCGACAGCGAGCGCAGGTCGAGGCGCGCGGCGGGCGGATGCTGGTCGTCACGCCGACCCGGAAGGCCGCCCAGGTCGCGGCCGGTGAGATCGGCACGGCAGCGCACTCGGTGGCGTGGCTGCTGCACCAGCACGGCTACCGCTGGGACGAGGACGGTCGCTGGGGATGGGTGGCACCGGCGCCCGATGCGCCACGGCTGGACCGCCGTACCGTCCTGGTCGTCGACGAGGCCGGGATGCTCGACCAGGACACCGCCCGGGCGCTCCTCGAGCTCGCCGACGCCACCCGCGCTGGCGTGACGTTGGTCGGCGACCGCCACCAGCTCCCCGCCGTCGGACGCGGGGGAGTGCTCGACCTCGCGGCCCGCTACGCACCCGGCCGCATGGTCGAGCTCGAGGGTGTCCGTCGGTTCACCGATCCGGACTACGCCGACCTGTCGCTGCGGATGCGCCGTGGTGAGCGAACTGGTGAGGTGTTCGACGAGCTGGTGAGCCGCGGGCTCGTGATCGTGCACGCCAGCGAGGTCGAGCGGACCGTGGCGCTCGCTGCACGTGCCGTCGCGCGGCGAGCTGGTGGTCGCCGACACCCGCGAGCAGGTCGCGCAGATCAACGGTCTCGTCCACCAGGTCCGCATCAGCCGCGCGGCGAGGCCTCCGACGGCCTCGTCACCGCGGCGGGCGAGCGGATCGGCGTCGGTGATCGCGTCGCCACCCGCCGCAACGACAGCGAGCTCGGCGTCGCCAACCGCGAGCTGTGGACGGTCGTCGGATGCTCAGCACGGGCTCGCTCGAGGTCGTCGGTGAAGCCGGCCGTCGCACGCTGCCAACGGCCTACGCCCGCGAGCACGTCGAGCTCGCCTACGCGACCACGGCGTACGGCGCCCAAGGCTCGACCGTCCCGACCGCGCACGTCCTGGTCGGCGAGCACACCGGCGCCGCGTCGGCGTACGTCGGCATGACCCGAGGCCGCGAGCGCAACGTCGCCCACCTGGTCGCCGAGTCCGTCGAGGACGCCCGCCGCCAGTGGATCGACGTCTTCGGCCGCGACCGCGCCGACCTCGGCCCCACCCACGCCGCCCGCCTCGCCCTCGAGGCTATCGACCGCTACGGGCCGAACGCTCCGACGCGGCGCCCGGCGCTTCGGCCACCCGCACCGAACCGTCGACCCGAGGACGACTTCGGCTACCGGCCGCCTACTCAGGTTCCCGGCCCCGCCCTTGGAATGTGACGAGCCTCCCGTCCGTCGGCCCCCGGTAGTCCGGGTGGACGAGTGAGCCGTTACCGGCCCGATCGACTGCCGGTTGCCATGCTTCACGGATCGACTGCGGGATCTTGAGTTCCTCCCACAGGTCCACGAGCAGGGCGCCGTCGACCCAGTCGATCAGCTCGTCCGGCAGCCCTCTGCGCAGCAGCCTCTCGTAGATCCGACGTCGCGACGGTCGTCGTCGCAGAGCGAAACGAGCGACGCCGTGGAACCGGCTCGCGTCGGGGACGCTGATGGTGGCGAAGCACTCGGGAAGCCGGCCGCGCCAGAGGCGGTCGGGCACCCAGAACGGGCGCACCCCGGCGGCCGTGTGCTGGGTGAACTGGACCTGGGTCACCAGGTCCAGCCGGTAGCCAGCGGCCTCGATGATTCGCTCCGCGACCGCGAGGCTGGGCGACTTCACGCCGCGCTCGTAGGCCGACAGCGTCGCCTGCGACGTCCCCGCCTTGTCGGCAAGGTCGCGCTGGCTCAACCCACTGCCGCGGCGCGCCTGCTGGATGAGCCGAGCGGCATCCATGCGTTGACGATATCCCTTCGGACGTCGACACGCCGTGGCGTCAGCCAGCCCATGCGCACCTGCCTATCGAGGGCCGTCCATCGGTGTTTCTCCACAGATGTCCGATTCCGCCGACGGGCTGTTGCTCTTCCTAATGTAAGCCGAATTACAGGAGGCAGGCATGTCCACCACCACCCACACATCCACACCGTTCCACGAGCGCCACGACGACGAGCTGCTGACCTTGTCGGAGGTCGCTGAGATCCTGATGACCTCAGACAACACCGTTAGATGGTGGCGCCAGATCGGGAGCGGTCCGGTCTTCTTCAAGATCGGGCGCAGGCTCTACACCACGGTCGGAGACCTGCGCCGCTTCATCCGCGAGCAGCGGCTCGCCTCCCGGCCCGTCCTGCCCAGTCCTAGGAGCTGATCGATGCCCAGCATCCGCAAGCGCACCGTCACCTGGACGATCGATGCGGGCCGACCCCGCACGGTTGGGAAGTACCAGGCCGACTACTACGACCGCACCGGCAAACGCCATCGGCGCCTGTTCGACCTGAAGAAGGACGCCCAACGCTGGCTCGACGAACAGACCGCCGGGCTGGTCACGGGTCAGTGGGCCGACCCGAAGGCCGGACGCGAGACCGTTCGGGCGTACGGCGAGCGGTGGCTGGCGCGACAGGTGCTCGCGCCCAGCACGGAGTCGACCTACGAGATCATCCTGCGCAACCACGTGTTCCCGACACTCGGCGAGATGCGGATCGATGCCGTTACCCGCGCCGACGTGCAGTCGCTGGTCAAGGAGTGGCTGTTGAGTGCCGCGCCGTCCACCACGCAAGGGCGCTACCTGGTCCTGGCGATCATGTTCCGGGCCGCGGTCAAGGACCGGGTGCTTCCCACCACGCCGTGCCTCGACATCAAGCTGCCCAAGATCCCGCCGAAGTCGTCACTCGTCCCCATCAGCACGGAGACGGTCCTCGCGCTCCGCGAGACGATCTCACCGCGCTACCGGCTGTTCGTCACACTCGCGGCCGGCACCGGTATGCGCCGCGGTGAGATCCTCGGCCTGACCCTCGACCGGATCGCCTTCGACTTCGGGACCGTCCGGGTCGACCGCCAGCTGTCCCGGGCCGCTCGGACCGGCAAGCCGGTCTTCGGGCCACCGAAGACGCCGTCCTCGACCCGGACCATTCCGGTTGGTGACGTCGTCCTGCAGGCCATCGAGCGGCATGCAGGGGAGTACGGCACCCATGAGTCCGGTCTCCTGTTCACCACCGACCTGAGCAACTTCGTCGGAACCAGCACGATCCACAACGCCTGGCGGATCGCTGCGAAGAAAGTCCCCACGGACGCCACGCCCCATGACCTGCGGCACTACTTCGCCTCGGTCCAGATCCGTGGTGGCCAGTCGATCAAGGTCCTCCAGGCACTGCTCGGCCACAAGTCCGCCGTCGAGACCTGGGACACCTACGGCCACCTGATGGGCGACGAGGACACCCGCAGTCGCGCCATCGTCGACGAGCTCCTGGGGGGCGATCAGATGCCTCAGTCGGCGACACGGGCCGACCAGTAGCCGGGTCGGCGCCTTTCGTGGGCGTAGGCGAGGATCACGATGGTGTCCGCCTGCAGGAGGTAGACAGCTTGGTAGGGGAAGCCGCTGATCTTGCGCCGACGCACCTCGGGCGGCTCCTCCCAGTAGGAGACCTTCGGCCAGGAGAGCCGAGCGTCGAGGATGTCACCGATCGCCGACAGGGATGCGACGTGGAACTCCTCGCCGAGCCCTGGGCGCTGGGTCTCGTAGTAGCGGACGGTGTCGAGCAGCTCCGCGGTCGCGTCGGGATGCTCGGAGTAGTCCAGGGTCACGAGCGGAGGTCGGCCAGCAACTTCCGGACGCGGGCCTGCGACTCCTCACCGGGCACCAGCTCGATGCTGCCATCCTCGATCTCGAGGATGCGGCGACGGAGCTCTGACTTCCAGGTCTCGTCCAGCTCGGCCTGGGCGGCGCCCTCCGGGTGGAGGCTGGCGAGCAAGCCGTGGGCGACCACGGCGCGTTCGTCCATGTCGAGCTCCAACCCAGCCCGGTACACCTCGTCTGCCGGCAGCGACATGAGTCGATTCTACCTGGAATCGTCGTCGGTGAAGCGGCGTCCGTCGGAGCCGTCGTCAGCGGGTGTCAACGACGGTCAGCGACGGTTCTCGGGGAACCTGTGTGTTTGCTGTGGGCACAGTATGGGCACAGTAGATCCCTCTGAAATGCGTTTTCGCAGGTCAGAGGGGGTGAGGCGGACGGGCTGGCCTGTAAGCCGGGTTCTGTTCCCGGATTCCTTGCGGTCACCGGGAGGCGACCATCCATCTACGGGTGCCGTTGCCGGCACCCTCCAGCGGTCTACCCGCGTACTCGGGCGAGCCGCCCTCGGCGTACGCGCATCCGGTGCCCGGAGGCACCGAACTTCTTGACCTTGCTCCAGGTGGGGTTTGCCGAGCCGACCCGGTCGCCCGGGTCGCTGGTGGTCTCTTGCACCACCGTTTCACCCTTACCTCCCTGCCCGAAGGCAGGGAGGCGGTCTGTTCTCTGTGGCACTTTCCCGCGGGTCACCCCGGGTGGGTGTTGCCCACCACCTCGCTCTGTGGAGCCCGGACTTTCCTCGGCGCCATGCCTCGAGAGGTACGGCGACGCGGTCGCCCGGCCAGCCCATCCGCAGGTGCAGCGTAGGGCAGTCGGCATGGCTGGGACACTTCGAACGGACCTAGGCTCGCGTGGTGACGACCTGGTCCGACGAGCTCGGCTCCGGACCGGTGTGCTGGATCGAGCTGGTTCGGCGGTCCTGGTGACGGGAGGACCCGAGGTCCCGGCCGACATCCGACGCCGGCTGACCCGGGAACGACTCCAACGGCCCGGACGACGGCTAGTTTCGAGCCATGACGTACTGGTACTGCCTCAACCACCACAAGGTCGAGGGCCCGGACGGTTGCGCCTACAAGGACCGGCTCGGCCCCTACGACACCGAGGCGGAGGCGGCGAGGGCACTCGAGAAGGTCAAGGAGCGCAACGAGGCGTGGGACAACGACCCGCGTTGGAACGACAAGCCCGAGGATTGAGCCTTGGCGATCCCGCAGCGCCCCCGGGCCTCGCCCTGGCCGTTCGTGGCCATGATCGGGATGGCCGGCTGCTTCTTCCTGTACGCCGCGAGCGGGCTGCTGGCGCCGTGGTACGGCGTGGTCCTCCTCATGGCCATCTGGGTGGTGCTGTTCATCGTGGCCACGCGCTGGTGGACGCCGCACCCCGCCCGCACCCTGCTCCTGCCGCTCATCGCGGTGGCGCTGTGGTTCGGCGTACTGACCGCGGGCGAGGCGCTCTTCGCCTGGACGGCGTGAGTTCTACCTGGGGCTGACCCGCAGGATCACGTCGCTGCCGCCGCCGTTGTCCGTCGTGATCAGCAGGTCGCCGTTCTGCGAGCTGGAGACCTGCCGGATCCGGCCGTACTGACGAAGCTCCCGTGGCTGCCGCACGCGCAGCAGCTTGCCCTTCGCGTTGAAGCTGAGGAACAGCACCCGGCTCGCCTTGAGGCAGGCCACGGCCAGGGCGCCGTTCAGGGCACCCCACTTGGCGCCGTTCACGAAGGAGCCGCCGCTCGTCGCCAGCGTCGGGTTGCCGGAGCGCCACTTGGCCTTGATCTGCTTGCCGGGCAGCGACTGGTCGGTCATCGGGACGGACTCGTTGTAGCCGGGCACCGGGTTGTAGCCGTAGTCGCCGCCGTTGACGAGCAGGTTCACCTCGTCGTCGCGGTAGGTGCCCTGCTCGATGTTCCACAGCGTGCCGTCGGCGCGCTCGGCGACGCCCTGGACGTTGCGGTGGCCGTAGGTGTGGACGTAGCGACGCGGTCCGGACGCCCCGGCGTACGGGTTGCTCGGCCACGGCGCCCCCGTGAACCGGTCCAGCCGCAGCGTCTTGCCACCCAGCGAGTCGAGGTTCTCCGGGTTGGTGCCTTCCGCGGCGTCGCCGGTGCCGACCAGCAGGGACCCGTCGCTGGTCACGATCAGCCGGCAGCCACCGTGCCTCCCGCTGCTGGTCGGGAAGCCGCCGACCAGCTCCTTGTCCATCGTCGCGTGGCGCAGCTTCGGGTCGAGAGTCCACGCGGTCACGTGCACGTCGTGGCCGCCGCTGCCGGTGAACCCGCCCTGGCAGGTGTAGATCCGGTGGTTGTCAGCGAAGTTCGGATCGACCTCGAGCCCCATCAGCCCGGTCTCGCCCGAGACCCAGACGCTGCTGCTGGGGAACTCGACCTTGCGGACCTTGCCCTTCTTGAGCACCGACAGGGTGGCCCGGTCGCGCTGGGTGAAGATCAGCGTCCCGCCGGGCAGTGTCTTCACGTCCCACGGGTGGTCGAGGTGCCGGACCACGGTGCTGATCTTCAGCTTGGGCATCGGCTTGCGCTGCGCGACCTTGATGGGCGTACTGCCTGGTCCTGCGGCCGCCGCGCTGCTCGCCGCTTGGGCGGCCGGCGCGGCCGGAGCGACCAGTGAGATGAACAAGGCGACGATGAGCGACCGGTGGAGACGCATACCCGGGAACCTACTCAAGTGGGATGAGAGCCGCTCTCACGCCGGGTGGCTCTGGCACACCCGAGGAGACGACGCGGAGCGCTCGCACGTGTGCGCCCGTGAGCCGCGCTCCTCATGTCCATGGGCGCCGGCTCTGCTCGGAAATTCCTCGACTGTCGACCTTTTTCCGAACGATGCCTGTCCACAGCTTTCCGAACGATGCCCGTCCACAGCAGCGCCGCGCGAGATACTTGTCCACATCCTCACGTCTCGCGCACGCCAACTGGGGGTCACGGGCGATGTCCTGTCGCCATGGACCAGGGGACACTCGGACATCGCATCTACGGCTGCAGGATGGCGTCATCTCCCGGCGTCAGGCGCTCGAGGCCGGATTGACGGACGTCGACATCGAGCGCCGGCTCCGACGCCGCGAATGGGCCAGGATCCACCCGGGTGTCTACGTCGAGCACACTGGCCCACCAACCTGGAGGCAGCGGGCGTGGGCCGCGGTGTTGTTCTACTGGCCCGCCGCTCTGGCCGGGCGATCCGCGCTCGCAATCCAGAACGTTCGGGGCTACGAGCAGGAGCCTGGCGCGCCGATCGAGGTATCCGTGGACCGCGACCGCCGGGTCGTCCGCCGACTTGGCGTGGTGGTTCGCCAGCACGTTCGGGCGGACACTCTGGCTCAGATGGAGCTCAGTCCTCCGCGTCAGCGGCTCGAGCACGCGACACTCGACATTGCCTCCGCGAAGCGAGGACTCGACCAGAGTGTTGGCGTCATGGCCGACGTTGTCCAGCAGGGTCGGACCACACCGAAGAGGTTGCTCGAGGCCTTGTCGCAGCGCCCACGGCTCCGACACCGATTCATCTTGCGGATGGTGCTCGTCGACGTTCAGTCCGGCGTCCACTCAGTGCTCGAATACCGCTACGTCAAGGACGTCGAGCGAGGCCACGGCCTTCCTCTCGCCAAGAGACAGCGACGTACGGACGTTGGTGGGTCGGTCACTTATCGGGATGTCGACTACGTCGACTTCGGGGTGACCGTCGAGCTGGACGGCCGGATAGGTCACAGCGAGGTGGCCGATCAGTGGTCGGACCTCGAGCGCGACGTTGCCACGATGACCGGCGGCGGGCTCACCGTCCGTGCGGGATGGATCCACGTCCTGGACCCGTGCCGGCTCGCCGACGCCGTCTCCAAGGTGCTGGTTGCGAAGGGGTGGACAGGGACGATCCGCGCCTGCTCACCGAACTGCGGAGTTATTTCGGCACCTGGTGCCGAAAATGCTCGGCAAACCGCTTGAGCGGCCGGCCACGCGGGCTTGAACCTCGGAAATTGGTAGACAGTCGAGGAATTTCCGAGCCAGCTCCCGTGGTTGCTGCCATCCACCACCAGTAGGTCACAACCAGCCGTTGCCGTCCGCGATGATCACGGCCTCGGCGCGGTTGGCGGCGCCGGTCTTGCCGATGGCGGCGGACAGGTGGTTGCGGACCGTCCCCTCGGACAGGAACAGCTTCTTGGCGATCGCCGCGACCGTGGAGCCGTCGCGAGCGGCCAGCAGCACCTCGGTCTCGCGGGCGGTCAACGGTGACTCGCCGGCCACCAGGGAGTCGGTGGCCAGGGCGGGGTCGACGACGCGGAGCCCGGCGTGCACCCGGCGTACGGCGTCGGCCAGCTGGGCCGCGGGGGTGTCCTTGACCACGAACCCGGCGGCACCGGCCTGCAGCGCCCGCCGCAGGTAGCCCGGCCGCCCGAAGGTGGTCACGATCAGGACCCGGGTGGACGGCGACGCGGTCCGCACCTCGGCGGTGGCGGAGATGCCGTCGAGCCCGGGCATCTCCACGTCCAGCAGCGCGACATCCGGGTGGTGCTCGAGCACCGCGGCTACGACGGCATCGCCGGTGCCGACCTCGGCGACCACCTCGAGGTCGGGTTCGAGGCTCAGGAGGGCGGACAGGGCGCCACGGACCAGGGCCTGGTCGTCGGCGAGCAGGAGTCGGATCACGAGCGGACGACCGAGAGGGAGAAGCCCGGGGACAGGTGCCGCGTGACCACCGTGGCGCCCACGTCGGCCGCCCGCTCGCGCAGCCCGGCCAGCCCGGAGCCGTGCCCGCTCGGGGACGGGAGGGCAGCGCCGTCGTCGATGACCTCGGCGCACGTGGCGGTGAGCCGCACCTCGCAGTGAGAGGCGCCGGAGTGGCGGATCACGTTGGTCACGCCCTCGCGCACCGTCCAGGCGAACAGCTCGCGCAGGTCGGACGGTACGTCGTCGGTGGAGTTCGGCAGCTCGGCGTCGATCTCCGCGGCCCGCAGCGCGACCCTCGCCCGGACCAGCTCACCGGGGAGGGTGATGTCGCGGTAGCCCTCCACCGCCCGGCGTACGTCGTGCAGCGCGTCACGGCTCAGCCGCTCGAGGTCGGCCAGCTCGGCGCGGGCGCGCTCCAGGTCGACGTCGAGCAGCTTCTGGGCCAGCTCCGCCTTCACCGTGATCACGGTGAGCGAGTGGCCGAGGATGTCGTGCAGGTCGCGCGCGAACCGGGTGCGCTCGTTGTCCACCGCCAGGCGGGCGTTCTCCAGCTGGGCGTTGACGAGGTCGATGTTGCGGGTCATCACCGCACGCAGGCCGAAGACCGCCACCGACGCGGCCATGATCCCGAACGCCGTGCCGACCTGGCTGCCCCAGTCCTCGCGGGCACCGAGGGCGATCGTCCCGATGACCAGGGCCACCGCGATGGGTGCGGCCACCCGGAACGGGAAGACCATGATGCACGCGACGCTGACGTAGACCGCGCAGGCCATGCCGGGCTCGCCCACGCAGGCGACGGTGAGCACGCCCAGCCCGACCAGCGCACCGAGGTAGGGCAGGGACCAGGTGAGCGGCGGGGTGTCGACGAGCCTCTGGCGGTCGGCGCGGGCCCGCACCCACAGCAACATGTAGACCGCCGCGAACGCGAGAGTGCTGGCCATGCCGACCACGCCGCGCATCTCGTCGCGGTGCGCCCAGCCCTCGAGCAGCGGGTTGAGGAGGAAGAAGAGCCAGATGCCGGCGAAGACCGGGCCCAGCCGACCCGTCGAGCCGGGGGTCGACACCCCCGGCGTCGACGTGACCGGCTGGGTCTGGCTCACAGTCAGCACCGTAGTCACACCCGGGCGGTGTCCTTGCTCATCCGCCACGCCGCGCCGAGGACGAATATGGCGAGCCAGCCGACCGCGTTGACCACGGCGTACCACGGCAGGTCACCGGTGAGAGGAGCCCGGGCGATCTCCGCGACGCCGAACATCGGGGTCCACTGCGCGATGTGCCAGATCAGGCTGGTGTGGTCGTCGATCGGGATGAAGACGTTGCCCAGGAAGGCCATCAGGGCCAGGCCGGGGCCGAGCACCTGCATCGCGTTCTCGCCGGGCACCAGGTAGCCGACGAAGACGCCGAGCGCCGCGAACACCAGCGTGCACACCACGCACAGGACGGCGCAGGCGACCCAGCGTCCGACCGCCAGGTCGGGCTTGCCCTGGAACAGGCCGGCGGCGTTGACCACGGCCACCGCGAGGGTGCCCATCACCAGTGCGACGACCGCCTTGATGCCGACGTAGACGACGGGGCTGAGCGGGGTCAGCCGCAGCTGGCGGGACCAGCCGAGCGCCCGCTCCATGGCGACCGTCGCTCCGGATGAAGCGGCGGTGAGCGCGGCGGCGTACAGAGCCATCGAGACCATGACGTACGCCGCCACGTTGCCGTGGCCCACGGGGTCGTTCCAGTCCGTGTTGCCGCCGAACGCGAAGAACAGGCCGGCCGGGAAGATCAGCGTGAAGACGATGGTGCGGCGGTTGCGCAGCATCCGCTTGATCTCGATCCCGAGGATCGTCGTGTTGAAGCCGCCGAACGGCGGCACCTTGCGCGTGGTCGCGTCGATGGTGGCGGTGACCATGATCAGTTCTCCTCGGTGTCGTCGGCCGCGTCAGGCCGGCCGGTCAGGCTCAGGAAGGCGTCCTCGAGACCGCGCGAGGTGATCTCGAGATCGCGGGCGTCGGTCTCCGTCAGCAGGTAGCGGGCGACCGCGTCGCTGTCCTTGGCGTGCAGCAGCACCGTGTCACCACGCAGCTCCAGGCCGTCGACACCGCCGATCGCGGCCAGCCGGTGAGCGGCCTCGTCGCTGATTCCCGGGATGGTGGCGCGGACGGTGCGGCCGCTGGTCAGCGCCCGGATCTCCGAGCCGCTGCCGTCGGCCACGATCCTCCCGTTGCTGATGAGCACGATCCGGTCGGCGTACTGGTCGGCCTCTTCGAGGTAATGCGTGGCGAACAGCACCGTCCGGCCCTGCTCGGCGTCGCGCCGGATCGCGGACCAGAAGGTACGCCGGCCCTCGACGTCCATGCCGGTCGTCGGCTCGTCGAGCAGTAGCAGTGCCGGGTCGGGGAGCAGCGCCATCGCGAACCGCAGCCGCTGCTGCTCACCGCCCGAGCACTTGCCCACCCTGCGGTCGGCGATGTCGGTGATGCCGGCGTTGGCCAGCACCTCGTCGACGGGCTTGGTGTCGGCGAACAGGCTGGCGGTGTACTCGACGGTCTCCCGCACGGTGAGGTCCTTGATCAGCCCGCCGGTCTGCATGACCGCGCTGACCAGACCGCGCGCGATCGCCTGCCGGGGCTCCATGCCCAGCACGCTGACGTGGCCGTTGGTCGGGCTGGAGAGGCCGAGCACCATGTCGATCGTCGTGGTCTTGCCGGCGCCGTTCGGGCCGAGGAAGGCGACGATCTCGCCCTGCTGGAGCTCGAGGTCGATGCCGCGGACCGCCTCGACCGAGCCGAACGACTTGGTCACCCCCGAGAGCGAGACCGCGGGCACGGGAGTGGTGGCCGCGCCGGTCCTGGAGAGCTGGGTCTCTGTCATGGCTCCAGCCTTGTCGACGGCTGGCTCCCGAACCTCGCCCTCGCGTCACGGAACGGGTGTGACATTTGTCAGGAGCACCCTCACCGTCGAGCAGCCTCCCGTGCGACGCTTCGGCGGTGCGGGGGAAGCGAGCCGCGACGGCCACCGGGTCATGGCGGACCCGGCTCGCCGTCGGAGCGGCGCTGCTCGGGCTGCTCGTCTTCGGGTTGTACCTGTGGGCCGGGTACGTCGAGGGGTGGACCTGGACCGGTCTGTCCGGCGATGTCGCCCTGTGGGACTGGCTCGAGGCGATCGCCCTGCCGCTCACCGTCGGACTGCTCCCCCTCGTGCTCCTGCACCGGCATCGGCTGCGCCGCACGCACGCGGTCGTCGCCCTGGTCGCGACTGCCTGCTTCGCTGGTGTCGTCCTCGCCGGCTACCTGGTGCCGTGGTCGTGGACCGGCTTCACCGGAAACACGCTGTGGGACTGGCTCGAGCTCGCCTTGCTGCCGGTGGTGCTCGCGACCGCGGGGCTGTGGCCGTCCCTCCCCGAGCTCCGTCTCTGGCAGTGGCTCGTGATCGCGCTGGCCACCGCGGCGTTCCTCGTCGTCGTGCTGGCCGGCTACCTCGTGCCGTGGGGCTGGACCGGCTTCTCGGACAACAAGGCGTGGGACTGGATCAAGCTCCTGCTGCTGCCCGTCCTGGTGCCGACGGTCCTGCTGCCGGCCCTCCAGCGGTTCGTGGAACGCTCGGCGGCGGCCGAGGAGGGCTCCGAGGAGGTCTCCGAGTGACCCGTCAGAAGGTGTGCTCGGGGCCGGGGAAGGTCCCAGCCCTCACGTCCTCGGCGTAGGCCCGAGCCGCGTCGAGGAGTACGCCGTGCACGTCGGCGTACTGCTTGACGAACTTCGCCATCCGGCCGGTGCGCAGCCCGAACGCGTCCTGCCAGACCAGCACCTGACCGTCGGTCTCATTGCCGGCTCCGATGCCGATCGTCGGGATGCGGAGCTTGCGGGTGACCTCGCCGGCCACGTCACCCGGGACCATCTCCATGACCACCGCGAAGGCGCCGGCGTCCTGGACCGCCTCGGCGTCGGCCAGCACCCGGGCCGAGGTCTCGCCGCGACCCTGGACCCGGTAGCCGCCGAGCGCGTGCTCGGACTGCGGGGTGAAGCCGATGTGCGCCATGACCGGGATGCCGCCGTGGGTGAGCCGTTCGATCTGCGGCGCCATCTCGACGCCGCCCTCGAGCTTCACGCAGTGGGCGCCGCCCTCCTTCATGAAGCGGACGGCGGTCAGGTACGCCTGCTCGGGCGAGGCCTGGTAGGACCCGAAGGGCAGGTCGCCGACCACCAGCGCGCGCCGCACCGACCGCGACACGGCGCGGGTCAGCGGGATCAGCTCGTCCACGGTCACCGGCAGGGAGGTCTCGTTGCCGTAGACGTTGTTGGAGGCACTGTCGCCGACCAGCAGGACGTCGATGCCGGCTTCGTCGAAGGTCTGCGCGGCGTACTGCTCGTACGCAGTGAGCATCGTGAACCTCTCGCCGCGCTCCTTCATCTCCCGAAGGTGGTGCGTGCGCACCTTCCGCACCGGGGTCGGCGTGTCCGCGGCCGCGGGGCCGGTGCCGTAGGGGGCAGTCTCTTCAGGCGTGCTCATCGTCGAGCTCCAATCGTCGTCTCGCGGCTCCCCGGTGGAGTCCACGGACTTCTCGAAAAGGCTAACGACGTACGGACCGGTAACGGTCTGTGTCGCTGGTCACGGTCGGCGCGCGGAGCCGAGGACGGTGTCGACGCGGACGCCCGCCAGCGCGTCGTCACGCACCCGCGTCAGCACCTCGTCACGCACCTGGTCCTGCTGGGCCGGCGCCAGGGCGTCGACCGTGGCGCGGAGCCCGCCTCCCATCACCATCACCCAGAAGTCCTCGGGACGGTCCAGTGGCTGGGTCCCCTCCGCGGGCTCGACGGCCGCGTCCGCGATCCCGGCGCGCTCGAAGAGGTCGAGCAGCGCGGCCGGCTCGGTGATCTCGTCCCACGGGTTGAAACCCTTGTAGAGCGACGGCTCCGCCGAACGCACGGCGTCCCAGAACATCGAGCTGGCCGGCTCGAGCCACCCGGGACCCCACGTGGTGATGGCAAGAGTCCCGCCGGGCCGCACCATCCGCCACATCTCCCGGATGAAAGCCACCATGTCGGGGAGGAAGAAGACCCCGAAGACACAGACCACCGCATCGAACTCGCCGTCCGCGTAGCCGGTGGCGGTCGCGTCCGCGCGCCGGAGCTCGAGGTTGGTCAGCCCATCCGCATCCGCACGAGCTCGGGCCAGGTCGAGCAGCGGCTGGGCGACGTCGACGCCGACGACGCGGCCCGCGGGGCCGACCGCACGAGCGGCGGGCAGTGCAGACGCCCCCGCGCCGCAACAGAGGTCCAGCACCCGGGCCCCGGGTGACAGACCGATGCGGGCGACGGTCTCGCTGCCCCACCGGTCCCAGAAGGAGAGCTGGGGTGCGGTGAACCGGTCGGCCGCCGAGGAGTACGTGCGCTCGGCCCGCTGGGTCACCTCCGACCAACCGGACGCGTCCACGACCCGAGGCTATTACTCGGCGACAGCGTCCGCAGCGGCCTCGAGGTCGGCCACGACGATCTTGCGCATCTGCAACATCGCCTCCGTCGCGGCGGTGGCCCGCGCCTTGTCCGGGTCCTCCATCAGCTCGTAGAGCCGGCGGGGGACGATCTGCCACGACAGCCCGAACCGGTCCTTGAGCCACCCGCAGACCGACTCCTCACCGCCGTCGGCCGTGAGCGAGCTCCAGTAGTGGTCCACCTCGGCCTGGTCGGCGCAGGTCACCGAGAACGAGATCGTCTCCGTGAACCCGGCGTGCTCGGGGCCGCCGTTGATGGCCCGGAACGTCAGCCCGTCGAGGGTGAACTCGCCCGCCATCACCCGGCCGCGCTGGCTCGGGACCGAGTCGGGGTATCGGGTCAGGTGGCCGATCGAGGAGTTCGGGAAGATCGAGGTGTAGAAGGCGGCGGCCTCCTCCAGCTGGTGGTCGAACCAGAGGCACGGGCTGATCGCGTTGTCGGCGGCGAGAGTCATGTCCGGACAGACCGAGCGGCGTACGCCGACTCATCGCGTCGATGGTCCCTAGACTCGAATCGTGGACTTCTACTCGGCGTACGCGCACGGCTTCGTGCGGGTGGCCGCCTGCACCCTGCCGGTGACCATCGCCGACCCCGCCGCCAACGCGCGCAGGGTGCTGGCCCAGGCCCGGGAGTGCCACGAGAACGCCGTGGCGGTGGCGATCTTTCCGGAGCTGTGCCTGACCGGCTACGCCATCGACGACCTGCTGCTCCAGGAGACGCTGCTCGAGGCGACCCGGGACGCGATCGACGACGTGGTCCTCGGCAGCGCCGACCTGCTTCCGGTCCTCGTGGTCGGCGCTCCGCTGGTGCACGGGACCCGGGTCCTCAACTGCGCAGTGGTGATCCACCGCGGCCGGATCCTCGGAGTCTCGGCCAAGTCGTACCTGCCGACCTACCGGGAGTTCTACGAGCGCCGTCACTTCGCGCCGGGTGACGACCGGCGGGGCGCCACCATCGAGCTCGGCGGAGCCGAGGTGCCGTTGGGCCCGGACCTCATCTTCGCGGCGACCGACCTTCCCGACCTCAGGCTGCACGTCGAGATCTGCGAGGACATGTGGGTGCCGGTGCCGCCCAGCGCGGAGGCATCCCTTGCCGGCGCGACGGTGCTGGCCAACCTGTCCGGCAGCCCGATCACCGTGGCCCGCGCGGAGGACCGCCGGCTGCTGGTCCGCAGCGCGAGCGCCCGCTGCAACGCGGCCTACGTCTTCTCGGCGGCCGGGCAGGGGGAGTCCACGACCGACCTGAGCTGGGACGGCCAGACCATGGTCTACGAGAGCGGGGAGCTGATGGCTGAGGGGCCGCGCTTCCCCGAGCAGGCGGTCTGCACGATCGCCGACGTCGACCTCGGCCGGCTGCGCCAGGACCGGCTGCGGCAGGGCACCCACGACGACAACCGGCGTACCCACGACGAGCGGGTCGCGGCGTTCCGGACCGTCGGGTTCGAGCTCGACGCGCCCACCGGTGACGTCGGACTGCGCCGCAAGGTGGACCGCTTCCCGTTCGTGCCGGACGACCCGGAGCGGCTCGCGCTCGACTGCTACGAGGCCTACAACATCCAGGTGTCCGGCCTCGAGCAGCGGCTCACCGCCATCGGTCAGCCCAAGGCGATCATCGGCGTGAGCGGCGGTCTCGACTCGACGCACGCGCTGATCGTCACCGCGAAGGCGATGGACCGGCTCGGCCGTCCGCGTTCGGACATCCACGCGTTCACGATGCCGGGCTTCGCGACCGGCGAGACCTCCAAGTCCTACGCCACCCGGCTGGCCAAGTCGCTCGGTGTCACCTTCGAGGAGCTCGACATCACGGCCAGCGCGCGGCAGATGCTCGCCGACATCGACCACCCGTTCGCCGACGGTCAGCCGGTCTACGACGTCACCTTCGAGAACGTCCAGGCCGGGCTCCGCTACGACTACCTGTTCCGGCTGGCCAACCACCGCGGCGGGATCGTGGTCGGCACGGGCGACCTCTCCGAGCTGGCGCTCGGCTGGTGCACGTACGGCGTCGGCGACCAGATGTCGCACTACAACGTCAACGCCGGTGTCCCCAAGACACTCGTCCAGCACCTGATCCGCTGGGTGGCCGAGACCGACCAGTTCGACGCCGAGACCAACGAGCTGCTCGAGGAGATTCTCGAGCAGGAGATCACTCCCGAGCTGATCCCCGTCACGGAAGGCGTGAAGCCGCAGGCGACCGAGGACTCCGTCGGCCCCTACTCGCTCCAGGACTTCTCGCTCTTCCGTGTCCTCCGCTTCGGCGACCGGCCCTCCAAGATCGCGTTCCTGGCGTGGCACGCCTGGCACGACGAGTCGGTGGGCGAGTGGCCGCCCGGCTTCCCGGACGAGCGGCGTACGTCGTACGACCTCGCCACGATCCGCGCATGGCTCGAGGTCTTCATCAAGCGGTTCTTCGCCAGCCAGTTCAAGCGCTCCGCGCTGCCCAACGGGCCCAAGGTCAGCGCCGGCGGCACCATGTCTCCCCGCGGCGACTGGCGGATGCCGTCCGACGCCCACCCGACCGCCTGGCTCGCCGAGCTGGCGAACGTGCCGAAGAGCTGACTCAGAGCTCCGCAGCGTCGACCGCGGCTTTCAGCGGCTCGAGGAGGCTGGCCAGCTCGTCGACCTCGGCCGCGCTGAGCACGTCGTACGCCGGTGCGGCCAGCTCGTCGGTGCGGGCCTCGACCCGGTCCTTCGTGGCCCGGCCGGCCGCCGTGAACTCCTTCGCCTCGGTGACCAGGCCGCGTCGTTGGAGGCCGCCCAGCACCTCGGCCAGCAGCGGCTTGGGCAGGTGGTGGATGCGGCCGAACTTCTCCGGCTCCATCCCCGAGTCGATGGCGAGGAGCATGTGCGCCTCCAGGCCGCCGACCCCCTCGGTGACGAGGGCGGCGATGTGGCCGTCGCCTCGGTGCTCGCGGAGCAGCGTGATCGCGTGCCAGAGCCGTGCTACGGGCTCCTCGGGAGGGGTCAGCGCCGTCAGCCCGGCGTACAGCACGCGGCCCTCGGTCGGCGCGCTGTACGCGGCCCGCTCGGCCAGCTCGGCCGCCCGGACGATGTCGGGGGAGTCGGCGAGGTCGCCGAAGGCGAGGCGTAGCGCCGCAGCCGAGCCGCGCTCGCGGGCCGCGAGCGCCTGCTCGGGCGTCATCAGCTGCCACACGTAGGGGATGTGCCGGGCCACCTCGCCCGGGCCGAAGTTGTAGAACGCCGCGTGCACGACCTCCGCCGGCGCCAGCCCGAGCGGGGCCGACGCGGGCGGCGAAGTAGTCGTCCCAGTAGTTGCTGCGCGCCGAGCGCCTCGAACTCCTCGTAGGGCCGCTCGGAGTAGGTGACTTCGTGGATGCGTCCCGACGAGCGGGAAGAGGCGGCGGGCGGTATCGGGCGTGGTGTTGTCCATCGTGTCCATGTCGCTACCACGAACGCGGCGCGCGTGATCCGACCGATCCGTCGACGGTCCCGGCGTGAGCCGGGCAGCCGCACCCTGGGCTGGCGGCACGAGCGGCGCCCGTCTCATGACCTGGCCACGATCCGGCACTGGCTCGACGTCTTCATCAAGCTGTTCAACGTGCGAAAGCCTGAGTCGGTGGCCCGGAGCCCGCGAGACGGGCGCAGAGTGCCCGCCGCTACCTCCGGCGCAAGTCAACAACAGCCCGCCCCGCCGAAGCGGAACGGGCTGTTGTGCCCAGGAGGATCAGGCAGGGTGGCTCACTTGAGGTCGAGCACCTTGCCTGCGATCGTGAGGTTGGTGATCGTGACGGACCCGATGCCGGCGTCCACGACCACACCGGCCTGCCCGATGCGGCCGTTCTGGCCGATCGTCACCGTCTTGGTGAAGGTGCCGTCACCGTTGGCCACACCGGCGTCGGCAGGGTCCCCGTTGAAGGTGTTGATGTAGGTGCCCTGCATCTCCACGAACACGCGCGGGGAGCCGGCCGCGTAGACAGCGCCGTCGTGCAGCTTGTAGGTGAACGTGATCGTCTGCTGAGCCTGAACGGCGAGGTTCAGGTTCTCGATCTCGACCGAAGTACCGTCAGGGGCGGTGTTGGCGAGGAGAAGCGTGTGCGCGTCGACGATCTGGGAGCCGGTGTGGGCGACCCAGTTGGTCTGGACGCCAGCGAGCTGTGCGGGAGTGCCGTTGGTCCCGTTCGTGCCGTTGGTGGCGTGCTGGGCGAGCATCTTCTGAAGCCGGGGGACAGGTCGGCGCGCTTGAGGCTGCCGTCCTTGACGTCGACGGAGCGGATGCTGCCGTCCTGGATGTCGGAGGAGCCGATCAGGTTGCCCGCGACGGCGGTGCCCGTGGAGCCCACGGCCACCAGTGCGACGGCGGCGCCGGCGATGGCCAGCGTCTTGCGGTTGATGAAGCGCATGTTCTTTCGTCCTTCTGTGGTGGTGCGGTTGACGATCAGCGCGCGATGTTGCGCGTGATCCGGGTGGGCTCGGGGAGGGTCTCGACCAGCCGGCCCACAAAAGGCGAAGAAGAGCCCCGACCACGACGAGGATCGCCGCGGTGACCCGGCCGGTGGTCTGCGGCCTTGTTGACACAACGTTAACAGGTTGTTAGCGGATCGCCAATTCCGCGCGCGAGGCAGCGAAATCAGCACAGCAGCCCGCCCCGACGAGGCGGGACGGGCTGCTGATGTGGCGGGCTCGGAGGAGCCTCAGGCCACGGGGGTCGCGATGACGCGGAGGTCCAGCTTCAGGCCGTCCGGAACCTCGGCGGGCGAGCCGATGGGCGCGTCGTACCACACGTCGAACGTGAACGTCTTGCTGCCGTGGGCCGGGATGGTGTTCCCGTTGGTCCAGTTGTCGAACACGCCGCGCTCGATCCAGACCTTGTTGTCGTCCGGCTGGTCGGCGTACATCACGTCGGCCCACTGGTCACGCGGAGTCGTTGTAGATCTTCACCGTGACCTTCGTCGAGTAGTAGCCCGGGAAGCCGTCAGCAGAGAGTGCTCGGTCATGAACTCACCGGGCAGGACGATCTGCTTCGAGGCAGTCTCGCCGGTCAGCAGCCTGACGTCGTTCGGGCCGCCCGCGAACTGGAAGTCGATGTGCCACTGGGCCGTGTTCGGGTTGGCGATCACGTAGCCGGCCTGCGCCTTGTGGCCGATCCAGAACTGTCCGGCCATGGCCTTGGTGACCGTCACGTCGTGGGTGATCGCGACCTTCTCGTCATAGCCCTGCACGCCGAGCAGGAACGTGTCGACGCCCTTCACGAACGGCACGACCACGCTGTAGGTGCCCTCACCCAGCGAAGTGCTCGGGCAGCGTGACGCTGCAGGTCTTCGCGTCCTTGGCCTCGACGTCGACCACGGTGCGCGTGATCTGCGGCAGGGCCTTCTTGGTGAGGTCCAGCGACTTCACCCAGATGTGCAGGAGGTCGGTGGACGGGTTCTTCGTGGTGGGGGTCCACTTGTACTCCCAGTGGAGACCACCCTTGGCGACCAGGGCCGCCCACTGGTACTCGGTGTGGTCGACCCGCTTCACCGCATCGGACGGCGTGCACGTGGGAGCGGGCGTACCCGCTTCGGCCGCGTTGGCGGCGGTGGCCGCGGCGAGCGGGCTGGCGATCGCGGCGGTGGCCACGAGGCCGAGCAGGATCTTGCGCATGCGGGGGTGTCTTTCGTGAGGATGTGAGGCTGAGTCGCGCCTTTGCGAGCAGTACACCAGGGTCATGAAGTACGCTGTTGGCGATATGCTAACGACTTGTTGACAGATCGCCAATTCCGTACGGCGGAGGTGAGCACGACGCCTGGGTTCCAGCGCCTGAGCAGCGCAGAGCGGCGCAACCAGATCCTCGACGCCGCCAACGCGCTGTTCGCCGAGGCCGGCTACGACGCGGTCTCGATCGAGGACATCGCTGGTGCCGCCGGTGTGACAAGGGGGCTGGTGCACCACTACTTCGGCGGGCGCAAGGACGTCTACATCGCTCTGCTGGAGCGGATCGGAGCACTTCGGGAGGAACAGCTGCCGCCACCGGCGGGTCGAAGTGCTCGCGCACGGGTGGCGAACTCGGTGTCACGCTGGCTGGACTGGACCGAGGAGAACCGGACCGTCTACCTCGGCACCATCGCACCCGGGGAGGACATCGTCGACCCCGACGTGAGGCGGGTCGTCGGCGGCCTGGTGAGCCGAGCCGTCGCGCTGATCGCGACCCGCCACCCGGACTTGGCCCAGGACTCGCCGCGGCTGCGCTACGCACTGGAGTGCTGGACCGGCCTGAACCGTGCCGCGACCCGACGCTGGCTGCGCGGCGAGGCCACCCGCGAGGCCACGCAAGAGGTGCTCGCCAGCACTCTCGAACACGTCCTCCGCACGTTCGGCTCACCACGGAGCGGGCACACTCAGGTGCCCAAGAGCTGACCATTCCGCGTCCAGCGCCGGTCTCGGAGACCTCACCCCTAGGCTGACGCCATGGGCAAGCAGGAAGACTTCGTGCTGCGCGCGCTCGAGGAGCGTGACGTCCGGTTCGTGCGGCTGTGGTTCACCGACGTGCTCGGGTTCCTCAAGTCCGTCGCGGTGGCGCCGGCCGAGCTCGAGGGGGCGTTCGCGGAGGGGATCGGCTTCGACGGCTCCGCGATCGAGGGGTTCGCGCGCGTCTACGAGTCCGACATGCTGGCCAAGCCCGACCCCTCGACCTTCCAGATCCTGCCCTGGCGCGGAGAAGGGCCGACCACGGCCCGGATGTTCTGCGACATCGTGATGCCCGACGGCTCCCCGTCGTACGCCGACCCGCGCTTCGTCCTCAAACGGATCCTGTCGTCGGCGTCCGACAAGGGGTTCACCTTCTACACCCACCCCGAGATCGAGTTCTACCTGTTCAAGGACAACCCCGAGCCCGGCGTCGAGCCGGTTCCGGTGGACCGCAGCGGCTTCTTCGACCACACCGCCCAGTCGAAGGGCACGGACTTCCGGCGCGAGGCGATCACGATGCTCGAGTCGATGGGCATCTCGGTGGAGTTCAGCCACCACGAGGGCGGTCCCGGCCAGCAGGAGATCGACCTGCGCTACGCCGACGCGCTCAGCACCGCCGACAACATCATGACCTTCCGGACCGTGATCCGGGAGGTGGCGCTGAGCCAGGGGATCTGGGCGACGTTCATGCCCCAGCCGTTCACCACCCACCCGGGCTCCGGGATGCACACCCACGTCAGCCTGTTCGAGGGTGACCAGAACGCCTTCTACGAGGCCGGCAGCGAGTACCAGCTCTCCAAGGTCGGCCGGCAGTTCATCGCCGGGGTGCTCACGCACGCGCAGGAGATCAGCGTCGTCACCAACCAGTGGGTCAACAGCTACAAGCGGATGATGTTCGGCGGCGAGGCGCCGTCCTACGTCTGCTGGGGCCACAACAACCGCAGTGCCATGATCCGGGTCCCGATGTACAAGCCGCTCAAGGGCCAGTCCACGCGCATCGAGGTGCGCACGCTCGACGCGGCGTGTAACCCCTACCTCGCCTTCGCGGTCATGCTGGCCGCAGGCATGAAGGGGATCGAGCAGGCCCTCGACCTGCCCCGGGAGGCCGAGGACGACGTCTGGTCGCTCACCGAGCGCGAGCGGCAGAGCCTCGGCATCGAGCCGCTGCCCAAGAGCCTCAACGAGGCCATCGTCATCGCCGAGAAGTCCGAGCTGCTGGCCGAGACCCTCGGGGAGCACGTCTTCGACTTCTTCCTGCGCAACAAGCGCGCCGAGTGGGACGCCTACCGTGGCCAGGTCTCGGCGTTCGAGCGCGACCAGATGCTGCCCGTCCTCTAGTGGAGCGGTGACCACTGGCGATGCGTGTCTACAGCGAGGACCGGGTGCGCCGGCTGCGCACCGTGCTGTGGATCGTGGCCGGGATCGGGGTCTTGGTCGCCCTCCTCGCGGTGCTGACCTTCGCCGCGGGTGAGAACAAGAGCAACGGCGTGGTGGTCGTCGTCGTGGCCGGGATCCTGCTCGGGTCGAGCGGTACGGCACTGCGGCTGCTGCCCGAAGGCGAGCGGCCGGCCAAGATCGCCGCGGTCGTCACCGGGGTGCTCTGCATGGTGTCGGGCGCGCTCTCGGGCAGCTGGGTCGCGTTCCTCCTGCTGCTGATCGGGCTCGGGCTGGTCTTCCTCGCCCTGATCCCCGACGAGGTCGAAGGAGTCTGAGGACCACATGAGGATCCTCGTCATCCAGCCGGAGCTCGACGACCCGCCCCACCTGTTCGGCGAGTGGCTCAGTGAGGCCGGCGCCACGCTCGAGGTCCGGCACCCGTACGCCGGCGACGCAGTCCCCACCCTCGACGGCTACGCCGGTCTGCTGGTGATGGGCGGCGCGATGGGTGCCAACGACGACGAGGTGCTCGACTGGATCGGCCCGGTCAAGGAGCTGTTCCGGGAGGCTCTCTCCGAACGCGTCCCGACGCTGGGCATCTGCCTCGGCCACCAGCTGATGGCCACCGCGCTGGGCGGCCGAGTCACGCCCAACCCGCACGGCCAGCAGGTCGGCCTGATCAAGGTCGGCTGGACCGAGGCCGCCGCCGAGGACCGGCTCTTCGCCGGCCTGGCCACACCGCGCCGGGGCGTCCAGTGGAACTACGACCTCGTCGTCGAGCCACCCGCCGGCGCGGTGGTGCTGGCCAGGACGGAGCAGGGCGAGATCCAGGTGGCGCGCTACGGCCCTCGCGCGTGGGGAGTCCAGCTGCACCCGGAGGTCGACGAGACGATCGTCGGCACCTGGGTCACCGACTCCGAGCGGGTCGAGCTGGCCGACCGGGGCCTGGACGCCGAGCTGCTGCTGCGCGAGATCAAGGAGGCCCGGGAGGAGCTCGACCACGCCTGGGCGCCGCTGGCCGCCGGGTTCGCGGACGTCGTCATGGGCCCCCCGTGAGCCACCCGACCACGGAGAAGGGCCGCCTCCTCCGGCTGGGGTTCGTCGACGCAGCGCAGGCCGAGTCGGGGCTGTCCCGGCTCGGGCCCGAGGCCGCGGAGCCGCTGGTCGCGCTGATCGCCCGCACCGCCGACCCCGATCTGTCCCTCGCTTCGCTGGTCCGGCTGCTCGACGCGGCCGGCGAGCAGGAGGGCGGGCGGCTCCTGGCCGCGCTGGTCGACGACGAGGGCACCGCGATGCGGCTGCTGTCGGTGCTCGGCGCCAGCGAGGCGTTGGGCGACCACCTGTGCCGCCACCCCGACCACTGGCGCGAGCTCACCGACCCGACCCTCGGCTCGACCCGGCCCGCGGCGTACGCCGTCCGCGAGGACCTGCTCCGCGCGGTCGCGGACCAGCCGGAAGGGGTGGCGGTGGACGCGCTGCGCGTCGAGTACCGCCGGCTGCTGCTCAGGCTGGCCGCCCGCGACCTCACCCACGACCTCGGCGTGGACGACGTGGCCGGCGAGCTCTCCGACCTCGCGGCCGGGGTGCTCGACGCGGCCCTGGCCATCGCCGTCCGGCGGATCGGCCAGTCGGCCGCGACGACGCGGCTCGCCGTGGTCGCGATGGGCAAGTGCGGCGGCCACGAGCTCAACTACGTCTCCGACGTCGACGTGATCTTCGTGCACGAGCCCGCCGAGGGAGCAGACGAGACCGAGGCGCTCCGCGTCGCGACCCAGCTGGCCGGCCACCTGATGCGGATCTGTTCGGAGCAGACCGGCGAGGGCACGATCTGGCAGGTCGACGCCGCGCTCCGCCCGGAGGGCAAGGCCGGCCCGCTCACCCGCACGCTGGCCAGCCACCAGGGCTACTACGAGAAGTGGGCGAGCACCTGGGAGTTCCAGGCTCTGCTCAAGGCCCGGGCGGTGGCCGGCGACCTCGACCTCGGCCGGGACTACGTCGAGATGGTCCAGCCCTTCGTGTGGAGCGCGGCTGGGAGGGACGGGTTCGTCGAGGACACCCAGGCCATGCGCCGCAGGGTGATCGAGCACATCCCCATCCAGCAGGCCGAGCGCCAGCTCAAGCTGGGCTCCGGCGGGCTGCGCGACGTCGAGTTCGCGGTCCAGCTGCTCCAGCTCGTGCACGGTCGCGCCGACGACCGGATCCGCCAGTCCACCACCCTGACCGCCCTCGACGCGCTGACCAGGTACGGGTACGTCGGCCGCGACGACGGCGAGTCGCTGCACCGCGCGTACTCCTTCCTGCGCACCCTCGAGCACCGGATCCAGCTCTTCCAGCTGCGCCGCACCCACGTCGTGCCCGACGTCGAGGGAGCGCTGCGCCGCCTGGGCCGCAGCATGGGCCACCTCAAGGAGCCGGTCGCGGCCCTCGACAACGAGTGGCAGCACCACCGGCGCGAGGTGCGGCGGCTGCACGAGAAGCTGTTCTACCGGCCGCTGCTCACGGCGGTGGCGCGGCTGGACACCGACGAGGCCCGACTCACGCCCGAGGCGGCGACGCAGCGGCTCGCCGCGCTCGGCTTCGCCGATCCGGCCGCGGCGCTGCGGCACCTCGAGGCACTCACCTCAGGCGTCACCCGCACCGCGAACATCCAGCGGCAGCTGCTGCCGGCCATGCTCGACTGGTTCGCCGAGGCGCCCGACCCGGACGCCGGGCTGTTCGGCTTCCGCAAGCTGAGCGAGGCGCTGGGCCGGACGCCGTGGTACCTCAAGACGCTGCGCGACGAGGGCGAGGTCGCCCAGCGGCTGGCCCGCCTGCTCGCCACCTCCCGCTACGTCTCTGACCTGCTCGAGAAGGAACCGGCCGGGGTCCGCATGCTGGGGGAGGAGCTCACCCCGCTCACCGCCGAGCAGTACAACGAGACGATCGTCGAGGAGATGCTCTCGGCGGCCCGCCGGCGGGACGACCCCGAGCAGGCGGTGCGCGCTATCCGCGCCGTACGCCGCCGCGAGCTGTTCCGCGTCGCGGCCGGCGACACCCTCGAGCTGACCGACGTGGCGGAGGTCGGCGCCGCCCTGTCCCGGATCACCGACGCCACCTTGGAGGCGACCCTCCAGCTCGGGCAGACGACGGTGGCCGAGGCCAAGGGGCTCTCCACGCCACCCGCACGGCTGGCGGTGGTGGCCATGGGCCGCTACGGCGGGTTCGAGCTGTCCTACGGCAGCGACGCGGACGTGCTGTTCGTGCACGAGCCGATCGGGGGCGCGGACCAGCACGAGGCCTCGTCGTACGCCATCGCGGTGGCCAACGAGCTGCGGCGGCTGCTGGCCCTGCCCGGGGGAGACCCGCCGCTGGAGGTGGATGCCGACCTGAGGCCGGAGGGCAAGCAAGGGCCGCTCTCGAGGAGCCTGGAGTCGCACGCGGCCTACTACGCGAAGTGGTCGAAGGTCTGGGAGGCGCAGGCGCTGCTCCGCGCGGACGCCGTCGTCGGCGACGCCGACCTGCGGCGCCGGTTCACCGAGCTGGTCGACCCGCTGCGCTACCCGGAGTCCGGTCTCTCCGACGGCGAGGTGGTGGAGGTACGCCGGATCAAGGCCCGCGTCGACGAGGAACGGCTGCCCCGCGGCGCCGACCCCAGCAGCCACCTCAAGCTCGGCCGCGGCGGCCTGGCCGACATCGAGTGGACGGTGCAGCTGCTGCAGATGCAGCACGCCTCCGCCGTACCGGGGCTGCGCACCTCGCGGACCCTGGAGGCGCTGGCCGCGGCCCGGGAGGCGTCGCTGCTCTCGGAGGAGGACGCGGACACGCTCGTCCGGGGCTGGCGGTGGGTCAGCCGGGTGCGCAACGCGATCGCGCTGGTGCGTGGCCGCGGTGGCGACCAGCTGCCGAACGACAGCCGCGAGCGGGCGGCGGTCGCGAACGTGCTGGGCTACCCGGCCGGCGCCTCGGACCACATGGTCAACGACCACCTGCGGACGATGCGGGTCTCGCACGCGGTCGTGGACCGGGTGTTCTGGGGGTGACGTCGGGATCCAGCGCCGGAGCGGCTGGCTTCGAGGCTCAGGCGCAGAGCGCCTTCGCGCCTCAGCCACCGCGACTGCGGGTCCACCAGCAGGAGGCGCTGGCCGCGCTCGACGCGGCGTGGGCCGCCGGCCGCACCCGCGCCTGGGTGGCGCTGCCGCCGGGGGCCGGGAAGACCCTGGTCGGACTGGTGACGGTCCGCGACCGGATCGCGTCGGGCGCCGTCGGTCGCGCCGTGGTGCTGGGCCCGAACACCGCCATCCAGGGCCAGTGGGCCGCCCACGCCGCCGCCCTCGGCCTCGACGTCGGCACCGACCGGTCGCTCTCGTCGACGCTGACCGCGCTGACCTACCAGGCGGTGGCGGTCTTCGACCCGGACGACGAGGTCGACGACGATGGCCAGGCGATCGATCCCACGGTGGCTGAGGTGCGAGGCGCCCCAGCGCCGAGCCTCGAAGCCTCTGCAGCCGGGGCTGGGTCCGGACCCAGCCCCGAGCCGCCAGGCTTCGAGGCTCAGGCGCAGGGCGCCTTCGCACCTCAGCCACCGTCGCCCGTAGCCGGCTCGTTGCTTGACCGGCTCCACGAGAACGGCCGGGCCTTCATCGAGCAGCTCAAGGGCGCGGGACCGCTGCTGCTCGTCCTGGACGAGTGCCACCACCTGCTCGAGGTGTGGGGCCGGTTGATCGGCGAGCTGCTGGACGAGCTGCCCAACGCCGTGGTCCTCGGCCTGACCGCCACGCCACCCGAGGCGCTGACCGCGGATCAGGCGGCGCTGGTCGACGAGCTGTTCGGCACGCCGCTGTATCGCGTGTCGATCCCGGCCGTCGTCAAGGTCGGCGACCTGGCTCCCTTCGTCGAGCTCGCCTGGCTGACCACGCCGACGCCGACCGAGAACGACTGGCTGGCCGCGGAGGCGGAGCGGTTCCGCGAGCTGGTCACCCAGCTGACCGACCCGTCGTTCGGCTCGATGCCGTTCCTGCAGTGGCTCGACGCGCGCTTCGTGGCCAGCCGCGCGCCGTGGCTGACGCTGGTCAAGGAGCAGCCGGACCTGTGCCGGGCGGTGCTGCGCCTCCACCACGTCGGCATGATCGGGCTGCCCACCGGCGCCCGGATGCAGGAGGAGCACCGCTCGGCTCCGACCGCCGACGACTGGGTCCTGCTGGTCGACGACTGGCTGACCGGCCGGCTCATCAAGACCGGGCTGCCGCAGGACGAGCAGGTGGTCGAGGCGGTACGCCGCGCGCTGCCGTCCGTCGGCTACCAGTGGACCAAGCGGGGCATCCGCCGGGGCCGCAGCCCGGTCGACCGGGTGCTGGCCCGGTCGGAGTCGAAGACCACCGCCGTCGTCGAGATCTGCGCCCACGAGCACCTCAACCTCGCCGAACGGATGCGGATGCTGGTGCTCTGCGACCACGAGCGGGCCGGTGCCACCCTGCCCGCCGACCTGACCGGCGTCATCGACCAGCAGGCCGGTTCGGCGCACGCGATGCTCGCCGCGCTCGTCGCCGCGCCCGAGACCAGCGTCCTGAACCCGATGCTGGTCACCGGCAAGACCGTGGCCGGTGACCCGGCGACACTGACGGCGTTCCTGGCCGGGCTCCCGGACCGCGCCCTGGCCGGGAAGCTGTCCATCCAGCCGCTCGACGGATCCCTCGCGCAGCTCACCGGACCTTGGGAGCCGCGCGACTGGGTCGGGCTGGTGACGTCGTACTTCGAGGACGGCCACACCCAGGTCCTGGTCGGCACCCGAGGGCTGCTGGGCGAGGGCTGGGACGCGAAGCGGATCACCGGCCTCGCCGACGTCACCGCGGTCACCACGATCACCTCCGTCGTGCAGACCCGTGGCCGGGCGCTGCGCACCGACCCGCTGTGGCCGGAGAAGGTCGCGGTCAACTGGTCGCTGGTCTGTGTCTCGGACAAGCACCCCAAGGGCGGCAACGACTGGGACCGGCTGGTCCGCAAGCACGCCGGCTACTTCGGGATCGACCCCGAGGGCCAGATCGTCGACGGCGTCGCGCACCTCGACCCGACCTTCTCGCCGTTCGTGCCGCCGCCGGTCGCGGACTTCGACGCGGCCAACGCCCGCGCCACGGTGAGGGGCGAAGAGCGGGCCACCATCCGCGACCAGTGGCAGGTCGGTCAGCCGTACGTCGACAGCGCCGTCTACGGCATCCGGATCAAGGCGCGAGGCCTCGCGCCGGCCGACGGGCTCGGCGGCTTCGGGCTCGGCACCGGCCCGGCCGACGTCGTACTGCGCCCGGATGCCGCCGAGCTCCGCGGCATCCGCAAGCACCAGGCCCGGGACCGGGCGACGTCGCTGCTGGCCGGGGCCGGCGTGCTGGCCGCGCTGGTGGCCGGCGTGGCCGGGGCACCGCTCCTGCTGGCCGGCGGGGTGGTGATCGGCCTGGGCGCCGCGGCCCTGCGGGTGCGCAGCCACCTCCGCCACGGCGAGGAGCTCCTGCACGCCGCCGAGGAGGCGCCGTCGGTGATCAGGATCGCCTCCGCCGTGGCCGACGGGTTGCTCGCAGCGGGTCTGGTCAGACGCGGCTCCGACTCGGTCGAGGTGGCTCTCGACACCGAGGGGGAGTACCGCTGCGTGCTCCACGGCGTCGACGAGGCCGAGGCCCAGATCTTCGCCGACGCCTTGGACGAGGCGGTGTCGCCGATCGGGCTGCCGCGCTACCTGCTGCCTCGCTGGGTCCGCACCAAACGGGACGTGACGTGGTGGCGCTCGGTCTGGGCCGGGTTCGGGCGGCTCAAGCCGGACGGCGTGGTCTGGCACGCCGTGCCCTCGGTCCTCGGCGCCAACGCCGAGCGGGCCGCGGCGTACGCCCGGGCCTGGGACCACTGGGTCGGCGGCGGTGAGCCGGTCTACACCGGCTCACCGGAGGGCCAAGGGATCCTCGCCGCCCAGCAGGGCACCGACCCGTTCGCCGCCAGCACCGTCATGCGGCGGCAGTGGGGCTGATCGACCCTCCCGATTCGTCTGCGGTTCGACGTGGACATCGACGGTCGGGGCCGCAGACGAATCCGGCAGGATGGGCGCATGACCGCCGATGACGCCACCAGGACCAAGGGCTCCGAGCTGCTCCGACTCCACCAGGACCCGACGCTGCTGACGCTGGTCAACGTCTGGGACGTGGTCAGCGCCAAGACCGTCGCGGCCGTCGAGGGCACCACGGCGATCGCCACCGCCAGCCACTCGATCGCGGCGAGCTTCGGCTACGAGGACGGCGAGAACATCCCGCTGGAGCTGATGCTCGAGCAGGTCAGGCGGGTCGTCGACGCGACCGACCTGCCGGTGACCGCCGACCTCGAGGGCGGGTACGGCGACGCGCCCGAGACCATCCGGCGAGCGATCGGGCTGGGCGTGGTCGGCGCCAACATCGAGGACCAGCTCAAGCCGATCGCCGAGGCGACCAGGCAGGTCGAGGACATCATGAAGGTGGCCGAGCAGGAGGGCGTCGACTTCGTCCTCAACGCCCGCACCGACGCGTTCGCCCGCGGCCGGGACCGGGACCCCGCCGAGAACCTTGCCGACGCGATCGAGCGCGGCCGGGCCTACCTCGGCGCGGGCGCCCCCGTGGTCTTCGTCCCGGCCAGGCTCACCGAGGACCAGATCCTGGCCCTGGTCGACGCCTACGGCCCGCAGCGGCTCACGACGATCGGCATCCCCGGCAACCCCGCGCGGGACTGGCAGCAGGAGCACGGAGTGGCCAGGACGTCCTACGGCCCGCTGTCGCTGAACGTCGCCCTGACCGCGCTCCAGGAGCTGGCCGAGGAGGTGCACCGCGGCGGCGGCGTGCCCGGCAACATGCGCCTGCTGACCTAGGCAGGCGCTCCGTTGCAAGGCGGCTGCAAGGCCGGCGTACGACGGTGCTGCCATGACCACACACCACCCCGTCGACCGGTTCCTCACCCAGATCACCGACGGCGCGGGCATCAGCCCTGACACCTGGGCGACCGACGCCCGGCTCGACGCCACCGTGCCGCACTGGCGGTTCGAGTGCGAGGGCGCCGAGGCGATCGCCGCCGAGCTCTCGGGTTGGTACGACACCGTCATCGCCATCGACGGCGTCGTACGCCGGCCCATCCCCGGCGGTGAGGCGGTCGAGCTCGACCTGAGCTGGGTCGAGGACGGCGTGCCGCACGCGGCCCACCAGGTCCACCTGTTCGCCGTGGACGGGGACCGGATCAGTCGGGACACTGTCTTCTGCGGCGGCCGCTGGCCGGCCGCGCTGCTCGCCGAGATGGAGGCGGCCCGTGTCCACTGAGATCGCTGCGCCGCTCGTCGCCGCCTCGCTCGACGAGCTGGTCGCCGGCGCGACCGACCGGGTCGCGGTCCGGTCCTCGGACGCGAAGTCGGGCGCCAGGTTCGAGACGCTGCGCGTCGACGGGCAGGCGTGCTTCCTCAAGGTGCTCACCGCCGAGGACGACTGGATCATGCGGGTCACCGGCAACACCACGAACTGGGAGTTCCAGGTCTGGCGGGCCGGCATCTACCAGCAGCTCCCGGAGTGCATCGACCACACGATCCTGGGGATGGCCCTGGAAGGCGCCGGTCCCTCGGCGCGGCTCTCGATCCTGATGACGGACTGCTCGAGCGACCTCGTGCCGCCCGGCGACACGCCGCTGCCGGAGCAGCACCACCTCGACCTCGTCGACCACATGGCCGCGATGCACGCCCGGTTCCTCGGCTGGCGCGACGAGATCGGCCTGGCCGACCCGGCGCACCGGTATCTCTACTTCGCGCCCGAGACCATCGCGCCGGAGCTCGAGGCGGCCGACGTGCCCGGGCCGATCGCGGCGGCCGAACAAGGGCTGGGCGCTCCTCCCGGAGCGTGCTCCCCGGCTGCACGCCCTGGCCCGGTCCGTGCACCACGACCCTCAGGCGCTGGTCGATGCTCTCTCGACCACGCCGTCGACTTTCGTGGGCGGCGACTGGAAGCTCGGCAACATCGGCCGCCGGCCGGACGGACGGACCATCCTGGTCGACCAGGCCTACCCCGGTGCGGCACCGCCCTGCTCGGACCTGAGCTGGCACCTCGCCCTCAACCGGGCCCGGATCCCGATCACCAAGGAGGCGACGATCGCCCACTACCGCGACCGGCTCGAGCACCACGGCGTCGACACCGCCGACTGGTTCGAGCGACAGCTGGGCCTCAGCCTGCTCGGGGCGGCGTCGCTGTTCGCCTGGGAGAAGGCCCTGGGTGACCAGGCGGAGCTGGAGTGGTGGGAACAGGCCGCCGTGGACGGCGCGCAGTGGCTCTGAACGACTCGACGGGGTACGCCGGCATGGCCGGCGCGTGGGCCGAAGGTGCCGCCCTGGCCTACGGCCCGCTGGCCCGGCACCTGGTCGCGCGGGCGCCGGAGCCGCTGTCCGGTGCGCTGGCGCTCGACGCCGGCGCAGGGTCCGGGGTCGCGGGCGACGCGCTGCGCGCGGGGGGCGCTCGCGTGGTCGCCGCCGACCGTGAGTTCGACATGGCGGCGTTCGGAGCCACCTCCGGCCCGGCCGTGACCGCGGACGTGACCGAGCTGCCCTTCCGGTCGGGCGCCTTCGACCTGGTGGTCGCCGCGTTCGTCGTGAACCACCTGCCGGACCCGGGGTCGGGCCTGGCCGAGCTGCGCCGGGTGACCCGGCCGGGCGGAGCGGTGCTGGCGTCGACGTTCTCCGGCGACCGGTCCGTGGCCAAGTTCGCCGTCGACGAGGTTGCCGCCGAGTACGGGTTCGTCGCACCCGACTGGTACCTCGGGTTCCGCGGCACCGCGCAGGGGTTCGAGGACCCCGGGGCGGTCGAGCGCGCGGTGGCGGCCGGTGGGTTCGCGGAGTGGACGGTCACCGAGGAGCCGGTGGACGTCGGCCTGACCGACCCGGGCGACGTGGTGCGCTACCGGCTCGGGATGCCCCACCTGCACCGGTTCGCTGCGGGGCTGCCCGACCACGTGCGGACAGCGTTCGTCGCCGATGCGGTCGAGGCCGTACGACGCACCGGCGAGCGGTTCGCGCCGGTCGTGGTCGAGGCCGTCGCCGTCGCCTGACTACAGGCGTCGGGCGGCTGCCACCCTGCGGAAGGCGTCGCCCCGGTCACCGGCGTCGCGTGCGACGAGCTCGGCCAGCTGGCGGGCGACGGCTCGGGCGTGCTGGGAGCCTGTCGCGTCGGCCACGTCCGCGGCGAGCCACCAGCCTTCCAGCGCTGCCACGCCAGGCAGCCGCTCGAGATCCCCGTCCAGCCGCTCCTGGTCCAGGGACTCGCCCAGCCGCGCCTGTGCTGTCGCGCGGACCAGGCGGCCGAGGACGGCGTACCGCAGGTCGCCGCGCTCCTCGGCCCCGGCCGCGACCTGATCGGCGGCGGACCGCGCGGCGGCGGCGTCCCGGTCGGCGAGCGCGACCCGGGCGGTCAGGAGCAGGCGACGCTGGTCGAAGCGCCACTTGTTGTGGAACCACCGGGCTCCGGATCCCGCCTCGGCGACGGCCAGCCGTTCCGCGGCGCCGACCAGGTCCCCTGCGCGAAGCAGGCAGTCGGCCACGTCGAGCTGGCACTGGGCCCGGACCTCCTGGCCGTGGGCCAGCTCGAGTCCGGTGCGCGCGAGCTCCTCGGCCCCGGGATCCCCGAGGTTGCGCAGCAGCCAGCTCCGGTAGGTGTGCTGGAGGCCGGCGTACCGCAGCCCGGTGCCGCGCCGCTCGATCTCGCGCCCCAACCGGTCCAGCAGGAGCAGGGCGTCGGCGCTGCGGCCGAGCAGTCCGTAGGCGTGCGCCGTCATCTGGATCGTGTGCTCGACCCAGTGCCCCTGCACCGCGCGGCGCGCCTCGGCGCCGAGCATGGGTTCGAGCGTGGTCAAGGCGTCGGCGGGCCGGCCCTGGTGGACCCGCAGGATGCCGGTCCAGGCGGGCAGTCCGAGGTCGGGCGGCGCGCCGGCGGCCTCGTCGAGGACCGCCTCGGCCTGCCGCAGGTCCCCGTTGCCCCGATGGGCGAAGGCCACCGCGATGAGGCTGCTCGCCCGGATGGTCGGGTCGCCCGCGGCGGCCGCCGCGGCCCGGCCCAGCACGATGGCGGTGTCGAGGTCGTGCCGGTTCCGCGCGACCCACGTCCGCAGCTCGAGCGCCTCGCCCGTCTCGTCGGAGGCCATCGCCACTCGCGCGTCGGCGTCCGCGCCGTCGAGGTCCCCGCGGGTCAGCCGCACCCGACTGCGCCGGAGCCGGAGCGGCCCGCTGTCGTGGAGGAGGATCGCCTCGTCGAGCAGCCGCTCGGCGCCCGGCAGGTCGAGCCGGGCCAGCGCGACCTGGGCCGCCTGCGCCAGCCCCTCGGCCGCGAGCACCCGGTCACCGCCCTCGCGGGCGTGCCGGGCCAGGTCGAGCGGCGGTGTGTCCGGCCGGGTGCGCAGCAGGTCGGCGGCGCGCCGGTGCAGCCACGCCCTCCGGGCCGAACCCGCCTCGGCCGCCACCGCGAGCCGGACCAGCTCGTGGCGGAACGCCAGGGTGCCCTCCCGCTCCACGAGGAAGGCCTGCCGTACACCGAGGTCGAGGTGCTCCAGGACGTCCAACGAGGGGCTCCCCAGCACGGCGGCGAGCAGGTCGAGATCGATCGACGAGCCCAGCACCGCCGCCGCCTGCAACGTGGCGCCGGCCGGGCCGATGCGGCGCAGCCGCGACGCGATGGCATCGCGCAGGGAGTCGGGCACGTCCTGGGTCGACCCGGCCGAGTCGGTCTGGGCGCGGGCGAGCTCGGTCAGCAGGAGCGGGTTGCCGCCGGTGCGTACCAGCAGCGTCGCGGCTCGGTCAGGGCCGACGAGTGCGGCTGCCTCGTCCGCGTCCAGCGGCCGTACGTCGAGCGTGACGTCGGGCTCGACGCCGCTCGCTGCACGGTCCCGGAGCAGCACGACGACCAGGAGCGGCAGCTCGCGCCGACGCCGGACGTGCGCCAGCCACGCCCAGGTCACGGGGTCGGCTCCGTCGGCGTCGTCCAGGAGCAGCGCGGTCCCCGACCCGACGGGCAGCGACCGCACTGCGTCATCGAGGTGCGCGAAGACGCGCAGGCTCAGTGCGTCCGACGTCGCGCCCTGACCCGGCAACCCGCCGGCGCCGGCCCACTCCTCGGGAGCGAGGTCGGCGAGCCGGGCGACCAGCGCGTCGAGCACCGGCTGCAGGGCGAGCTCGCCCTGCTCGGCGCGACCACGGAGCACGACCGTCCCGCCGGCCGACGCCAGCTGCCCCCAGTGGTCGACCAGCGCGGACTTGCCCACTCCGGGCTCGCCACAGACCAGCACGACCCGGGCCCCGGAGCGGGACAGGGCGAGCTCCCCGTCCAGCGCCCGGAGCTCGGCCCGGCGGCCGACCAGCGTCGAGGTCGGCTCCGGAGCACGGGCGGCTGGTGGCTCGTCGCGCAGCAGCTCCTCGTGCAGCGAGCGGGTCTCCGGAGCCGGGTCGACACCCAGCTCCTCGGCCAGCAGCTCGCGGATCCTCGCGAACTCGGCCAGGGCCGACGCCGGCCGCCCAGCGGCGACGTGGGCGCGCATCAGGGTGCGCAGCGCGACCTCGTCGTACGGATCGGCGCGGAGTGCCTCACTGGCGTGGGCGGCCGCGTCGCCGACCCGGCCGCTGGCCAGGGCCGCCGAGCCCGCCACCCGGCGGACCTCCGTGACCGCGGCGGCCACGGCCGACCGGGCCTCCGCCGCCCACTCGGCGTCCGGCTCGTCGGCCAGCAGCGGGCCACGGACGAGCGCGAGGGCGGCCTCGGCGGCGGTGCGTGCACCGACCGCGTCGCCGACGTCCGAGCGCCGGGCCGCCTCCTGGCCCAGGCTGGCCAGCTCGGCGACGTCCCACCAGTCGGCGAGCAGCGCGTAGCCGGTGTCACGGCGTACGACGCGGTCCGGGCCGGCCACCGACCGGGCCCGGCTGACCAGGACGTGCAGGTCCCGGTCGGGCTGCGTCGGCCGGTGGTCGCCCCACACCGCCTCGACCAGGCTGTCCGGGGCCACCGTTGCGCCGCGCTCCAACGCCAGCCGTTTCAGCAGCGTGCGGGCCTGCCGGCTGCGCAGCCGGTCGAGCTCGGCGCCCTCCAGGCGGAACTCGCCGAGCAGCCGCACCCCCAGCCGGTCGGCCATGGACGGCATTCTGCCGCTCTGACGCCTCCTCAGCCCTTGGCGTAGTTGGAGGCGCCCCACCAGTCGACCAGCACGACCGGCTCGTCGCCGACCACCCAGGCATCGTGACCCTCGGGGACGGCGGCGACGGCGCCGGCGTGGGTCTCGAGCTCGGTGCCGTCACTCATCCGGATCCGGAGAGTGCCCTGGACCTGGTACTGGAAGTGCGGCGCGAGGCACAGATCGGTGCCGGCGATCGGCTTGACGTGCTCGGACCAGCGCCAGCCGGGCTGAAGGGTGAGCCGGCCGATCTGGGTGCCGGCGATGTCGACCAGGTCGACCTGGCCGCGCTCGAAGGTGCGCGTCTCGTCCGGCTCGGCGAAGGTCTTGGTCTCGGTCTTCGCTGCGGTGGTGGTCATCATGTCTCCTCGTTGTCGTCGCGACGCGGTCCTGCGTCGCACGGCCGAGGGTCGTCCGGTGTGCTTGCAGCCGCCTTGCAACCTGCTGCAAGAAGACCGCCCCGAAAGACCGCCCCCAGAGGACCGCGTAGCGTCCGGACCGTGAGCGAGCTCGAGGAGCGGTTCAGGTCGGCCGCCCTGGCCTGCGACGACACGGTCGTCTGGCACGCCCGGCGCGGTCCGGCCGAGACCCTCCGGCTGCTGGCCGACGCGGCCGACGAGCTCGGGATCGACGAGTGGGACCGCTACGGGCAGGACGGCGCCGTCGGCCGGCTCGAGGCCGACCTGGCGGAGCTGCTGGGCAAGCCGGCCGTGGTGTTCTTCGTCAGCGGCGTGATGGCCCAGCAGGCCGCGCTGCGGGTCTGGTGCGAACGCCGGCGCTCCCAGCGGGTGGCGATCCCCGACCTGGCCCACCAGCTGCGTCACGAGACCGACGGACCGCGGCTGCTGCAGGGGTTCCGGTTCGAGACGCTGACCGAGGGCTGGGAGACCGCGACCGCCGACCGGCTGCGGAAGATCCCGGCTGTCGGTGACCTCGGGGCGGTCCAGCTCGAGCTGCCCCTGCGCGAGGCCGGCTGCCTGTTGCCGTCCTGGGAGGAGCTGACGGCGTTCTCCGAGGCGACGCGCGAGCTCGGCGTACCGCTCCATGCCGACGGCGCCCGGCTGTGGGAGGCGCAGCCGCACTTCGACCGGCCGCTGCCCGAGATCACCGCGCTGTTCGACAGCGTGTACGTCTCGTTCTACAAGGGGCTGCGGGCCATGGCGGGCGCAGCCGTGGCCTGCGACGAGGACGTCGCCGCCGAGCTGCGGGGCTGGCGGCAGCGGATGGGCGGCACGCTGTTCGGGATGACGCCATACGCCCTGTCCGCGCTGGTGGGGCTGCGGGACGAGCTGCCGCACGTCGGGGAGGCGGTGGCCTGGGCGGCGGAGCTCGCGAGGGAGCTCGGGGACCGTGGCTTCCGGCTCCAGCCCGACCCGCCGCACACCAACACCTTCCTGCTCTTCGCCGACGGCGATCCCGACGCGATCTCCGAGCGGGTGGTCGAGTTCATGGAGAAGCAGAAGATCGCGCCGTGCGGCCGGTGGTCGGCGGCCCGTGCACCAGGGATCGCGATGACCGAGGTGACCATCCACCGGGCTGCGCTGGACAAGGACCCGGCCACCGTCGCCGTCTGGTACGCCGGCCTGGTCAGTCCGGACGGCGGGTGAGACGCAGCGCGACGGTGGCTGAGGTGCGAAGGCGCTCTGGCGCCTGAGCCTCGAAGCCCGCTGAGACGCGCCCGGAGCCTGGTTGGGCCGGGTGCCGTCGCTGCGGAGGCTTCGAGGCTCGTCGCTGGCGCTCCTCACACCTCAGCCACCGTCGCGCGGGTACAGCACGGAGAGCAGCGGCGGCGGACCACGGATAGGGTCGGCCGCGAGGAGGTGCGGATGGCTGAACCCGCGGGCGTCGCCCAGGACGACACGTCCGTCGTCCCGGTCTTCTTCCTCTCCGACAGCACCGGCATCAGTGCCGAGACGATGGGGAACGCCATCCTCATCCAGTTCCCAGACGCCCGGTTCGAGCGGACCCTGTTCCCGTTCATCACCACGGTCGAGGAGGCCCGCCGGGTGGTCGCGATCCTCGACGAAGCGATGGACGGCCCGACGACACCGCTGGTGTTCACCACTGCGGCCGACGACATGGTCCGGTCCGAGCTGGCCCGGACCAGGGCGCCGATCATCGACTTCTTCGACATCCACATGAGCCGCGTGGAGGAGATCCTCGGGCTGCGCGGTCTGCACGAGGCGGCCCGCCTGCACGGCGTCGGGGACATCCGCAGCTACAACAACCGGATGGCGGCGATCGAGTTCACCATCGAGCACGACGACGGGCAGAGCGTCCGCGGCCTGGAGAAGGCCGACGTCATCCTCATCGCGCCCTCTCGGTGCGGGAAGACGCCGACGAGCATGTACCTCGCCCTGCAGCACGGCCTGTTCGTCGCCAACTACCCGCTGGTCGACGAGGACCTCGAGCAGGCCGACCTGCCGGGGCTGCTGCGCAGCCACGAGCCGCGCTGCGTCGGCATCACCACGACCGTCGAGCGGCTCAGCCGGGTCCGCAACGAGCGGCGGCCGAGCTCGCGGTACGCCTCGGCCGACCAGTGCCGGTGGGAGCTGCGTCGCGCCGGAGAGCTCTACGCCGCGCACCGGATTCCCGTGATCGACTCCTCGTCGCGCTCGGTGGAGGAGATGGCCACCCTGATCGTCCAGATCGTCACCAAGAACCGGAAGAAGGCCCAACCATGACCAACGTGCGGTGGTTCCGCGACCTCGGCATGAAGGACCTCGAGGAGGTCGGCGGCAAGAACGCCTCGCTCGGCGAGATGGTCTCCAACCTGGCCGGGCTGGGCGTGCAGGTGCCCGACGGCTTCGCCACCACCGCCGCGGCGTACCAGTCGTTCATCGGTGACACCGGGCTGGCCGAGCGGATCAGCGGCCTGCTGAAGGACCTCGACACCGACGACGTACGCCGCCTGGCCGAGGTCGGCAAGGAGATCCGGGCCGCGGTGGTCGAGCAGCCCTTCCCCGAGGGCCTCGAAGCGGACGTCCGCGAGGCCTACGACCGGCTGGTGGAGGACAGCGGGGAGGAGCCGTCGTTCGCCGTCCGCTCGAGCGCCACCGCCGAGGACCTGCCGGACGCGTCGTTCGCCGGCCAGCAGGAGACCTTCCTCAACGTCCGCGGCATCGACTCGGTGCTGACCGCGATCCGCGAGGTGTTCGCCTCGCTCTACAACGACCGGGCGATCGCCTACCGCGTGCACCACGGGTTCGAGCACGAGGCGGTCTCCCTGTCCGCGGGCGTGCAGCGGATGGTGCGCTCGGACCTCGGCGCGTCCGGGGTCATGTTCACGATGGACACCGAGTCGGGGTTCGAGGACGCGGTCTTCGTCACCTCGGCGTACGGCCTCGGCGAGGGCGTGGTCCAGGGTGCGGTGAACCCGGACGAGTTCTACGTCTACAAGCCCGCGCTGCGGGCGGGCCGGCCCGCCGTGCTCAAGCGCGGTGTGGGGGAGAAGGCCACGAAGATGGTCTACACCGACGACGCGACCGTCGGCCGCACGACCGAGTTCGTCGACACCGACCCGGCCGAACGCCGCCAGCTCTCGCTGACCGACGACGAGGTCGAGGAGCTGGCCCGGCACGCCCTGGTCATCGAGGACCACTACGGCCGCCCGATGGACATCGAGTGGGGCAAGGACGGTGTCGACGGCGGGATCTACGTGCTCCAGGCCCGGCCGGAGACCGTGCAGTCGAGGGGCAGCTCGCTGGAGCGGTTCTCGATGCCCAAGGCGGCCCGGTCCGGGGTCGAGGTCCTGGTCGAGGGCAGAGCCATCGGGCAGAAGATCGGTGCGGGTGCCGCGCGCGTGCTCACCTCGGTCGAGCAGATGCACGAGTTCACCGAGGGCGAGGTGCTCATCGCCGACATGACCGACCCCGACTGGGAGCCGATCATGAAGCGCGCGGCCGCCATCGTGACCAACCGGGGCGGCCGCACCTGCCACGCCGCGATCATCGCGCGTGAGCTCGGCATCCCGGCGGTGGTCGGCACCGGCTCGGCCACGAAGGAGCTGGCCGACGGGCGCGAGGTCACGGTCTCGTGCGCCGAGGGCGACACCGGCTTCGTCTACGAGGGGAAGCTCGACTTCACGGTCGAGAAGACCGAGCTCGACGAGATGCCCGACATCCCGGTCAAGATCATGATGAACGTCGGTACGCCGGACCAGGCGTTCGCGTTCTCCCGGCTGCCGCACCGCGGCATCGGCCTGGCCCGGCTCGAGTTCATCATCAACCGCCAGATCGGCATCCACCCGAAGGCGCTGCTCGACCTGGAGCGCGACCCGGACTCACTCGACGACTCGCTGCGGTCGGAGATAGAGACGATCATCGCCGCCTACCCAGGCCCGCGCGAGTACTTCGTGCAGCGCGTGGCCGAGGGCGTCTCGATGCTGGCCGCGGCCTTCGCGCCGTACCCGGTGATCGTGCGGATGTCGGACTTCAAGTCCAACGAGTACGCCAACCTGCTGGCCGGCCCGGCGTACGAGCCGCACGAGGAGAACCCGATGATCGGCTACCGCGGCGCCTCGCGGTACCTCTCGGAGGAGTTCGCCGACTGCTTCGCGATGGAGTGCGAGGCGCTGCGGCACGTCCGTGACGACATGGGGCTGACCAACGTGTGGGTGATGATCCCGTTCGTCCGCACCGTCCAGGAGGCCAAGGGCGTGGTCTCGCTGCTGGCCGAGCACGGGCTCGAGCGCGGGACGAACGACCTCAAGGTCGTGATGATGTGCGAGATCCCGTCCAACGCCGTGATCGCCGACCAGTTCCTCGAGCACTTCGACGGCTTCTCGATCGGCTCCAACGACATGACCCAGCTGACCCTGGGCATCGACCGCGACTCCAGCCTGGTAGCCGCCGGCTTCGACGAGCGGGACCCGGCGGTGCTGCACATGCTCGAGCTCGCCATCTCGGCGTGCAAGGCGCAGGGCAAGTACGTCGGCATCTGCGGCCAGGGCCCCTCCGACCATCCCGACCTGGCCCAGTGGCTGCTCGACCAAGGCATCGAGTCGATGTCGCTCAACCCCGACACGGTCGTCGACACCTGGCTCCGGCTGGCGGGCAAGAAGGCCGAGTGAACGGTGGCTGAGGTGCGAAGTGCGCTGCGCCTGTCCTGAGGTGCGAACGAAGCGAGCCTCGAAGGGACGAGCCTCGAAGCCAGGTGACTCGGAGCTGGTATCGGCCGGGTCCCCAGCGTCGGCTTGCGAGGTTTCGAGGCTCAGGCGCAGAAACGCCTTCGCACCTCAACCACCGTGGGTCAGCGCAGGGTGGCGAAGGCGCGGACGGGGAAGGTCGACATCCCTGCCACCTTCACCGGTACGGCGGTGAACGTCGCTCCGGTCAGCGGCAGCTGGTCGAGCCCGGTCAGGTGCTCGACGACCGGGATCTCCCGGTCGAGCAGCAGCGTGTGCACCTCCCGGCGGCCGCTACTGGTTGCGTCGATGTTGACCGAGTCGATCCCCACGAGCACCGCGCCGGCGCCGGCCAGCCACGTGGCCGCGTCGGTGGCGAGGTAGGGGTGGTCGGGGTCGGCGTAGGCCTCGGTGCCGAAGCGGGCGGACCAGCCCGTGCGCACGAGCACGGCACTCCCCGACACGTCGAGCCCCTCGAACAGCGTGAGCTCGGCGGCGCCGGTCGCGGGCGCGTCGACCACTACTGCTGGCAGCAGGGCGCACTTCTCGAGCGGCAAGCCGCTCAGGTCGTGCCCGGCGCGGTACCGGTGGCCGGGTGTGTCCAGGTAGGTCCCGGTGTTGGAGACCATCTCGACCCGCCCGATCGAGAACTCCGTGCCCTCGGCGTACACCGCGTGTGAGGCCTCGAAGGTGAGATGTTCCGAGATCACCGGACCCGGCAGCCCCGGATAGGTGATCAGCCCGTCCGAGACGGTGTGGCTGAGGTCGACCAGTCGGGGCATGGACCGATCCTCGCAGTCCGCTGCCGGGGTTTCGAGACGGTTGCTGCGCAACCTGCTCAACCAGCGGCCACCGGCCACCGGTGGTTGAGGAGGGCGCTCTGCGCGCCCGTCTCGAAACCCGGTCAGGCGCCCAGCAGCTCCTCGAACGGCGTGACGTCCTCGAACGGGTCGGCCGCCATCAGCCGAGGGCGGCGCAGTACGCCGTCGGCCAGCTCGCCCGCCGCCCGCTCGATCCGGTCGGCCAGCCCACGGGAGCCGAAGTCCTCGGCGGCCGCGAACACCGCGGTCGGTACCGGCACGGCGTGCAGGTAGGAGAACAGCGGCCGGAGTGCGTGCTCGAGGACCAGCGAGTGGCGAGCGGTCCCGGCGGTCGCGGCCATCAGCACCGGCTTCCCGTCGAGCGCCTCGGGCTCCAGCACGTCGAAGAACGACTTGAACAGCCCGCTGTACGACGCCGAGAACACCGGCGTCACGGCGATCACCGCGTCTGCGGCGGCCACGGCCGACAGGGCGTCGGCCAGCGCGCCGGACGGGAACCCCGTGAGCAGGTTGTCGGTGATCGCGTGGGCGAGGTCGCGCAGCTCGACCACCTCGACGTCGACCGCGAGACCACCGGCCTCGAGGGCCGTCACCGTGGCGGCGGCGAGCTGGTCGGCCAGGATCCGGGTCGACGACGGGTTGGAGAGGCCGGCGGTCACGACCACGAGCTTGGTCATCGCGACACCTCCTCGAGGTCGGCGACGGCAGCGTCGCGGGCCGTCACCAGGGACGCGTGGGTCGGCGCCTCCGGCACGTGGGCCGGCTTGAGCGCCGCGAACTCCTTGCGGAGCACCGGCACGACCTCCTCGCCCAGGAGGTCGAGCTGCTCGAGCACCGTCTTCAGCGGCAGCCCGGCGTGGTCCATGAGGAACAGCTGGCGCTGGTAGTCGCCGACGTACTCCCGGAAGCCGAGCGTCCGCTCGATCACCTGCTGCGGCGACCCCACTATCAGCGGCGTCTGCGCCATGAAGTCCTCCAGTGACGGACCGTGGCCGTAGACAGGGGCGTTGTCGAAGTAGGGCCGGAACTCGTCGATCGCGTCCTGGCTGTTCTTGCGCATGAACGCCTGCCCGCCGAGGCCGACGATCGCCTGGTCGGCCGTGCCGTGCCCGTAGTGCTCGAAGCGGCGTCGGTAGAGGTCGATCATCCGCTCCGTGTGCGAGGCCGGCCAGAAGATGTGGTTGGCGAAGAAGCCGTCGCCGTAGTACGCAGCCTGCTCAGCGATCTCGGGAGAGCGGATCGAGCCGTGCCAGACGAACGGCGGTACGCCGTCCAGCGGCCGCGGCGCGGAGGTGTAGCCCTGCAGCGGGGTGCGGAACTTGCCCTCCCAGCTCACGACGTCCTCGCGCCAGAGACGGTGCAGCAGCGCGTAGTTCTCGATCGCCAGCGGGATTCCGTCGCGGATGTCCTTGCCGAACCACGGGTAGACCGGGCCGGTGTTGCCACGGCCCATCATCAGGTCGACGCGACCGTCGACGAGGTGCTGGAGCTTGGCGTAGTCCTCCGCGATGAGGACAGGGTCGGTGGTGGTGATCAGGGTCGTCGACGTCGAGAGGATGATCCGCTCGGTCTGGGCGCCGACGTAGGCGAGCGTGGTGGTCGGCGCCGAGGCGATGAACGGCGGGTTGTGGTGCTCGCCGGTGGCGAACACGTCCAGCCCGACCTCCTCGGCCTTCTTGGCGATCTCGACGGTGGCCTTGATCCGCTCGTACTCACTCGGCGTACGCCCCGTCGTCGGGTCCGGCGTGACGTCCCCGACGGTGAAGATCCCGAACTGCATGAGGTGCTCCTGGTAGTGGTTGCAGAATCAACTACTTGAACAGGCGGAGTGCCCCTTACATTCCCGGACGCCGGCTTCGAGGCTCGTCGCCGGCGCTCCTCGCACCTCAGCCACCGTCGGGGCGGCGGCTTCGAGGCTCGTCGCCGACGCTCCTCGCACCTCAGCCGCCGTCGGCCGGCGGCTTCGAGGCTCGTCGCCGGCGCTCCTCGCAGCTCAGCCGCCGTGAGCCACCGTCGGCCCACGGTGGCTGAGGTGCGAAGGCGCTCTGCGCCTGAGCCTCGAAGCCTGGTGGGCTGAGACCGCCGCTCAAACGACGTCACCAGTGAGGTGCGCGATGAGCGGCGTGTGGTCGGGGTGCTCGTTGGTGCCCTGCAGGATCACCGAGTCGACGCCGGCGTGCTCCAGCTCCGCGATCCAGTCCTGCACGGCGGCGCCGCCGAGGGTCGGCTCGATCGGGGTGTACGCCGCCACGTGGGCGGCCGGTCCGACCAGCTCCCGCGCCCGGCGTACGACGTCCGGGTCGGTCACCGAGTCGAGCAGCACGCCGTCCGCGACCTCGCCGGCCAGTGCGACCGTCTTGGGCCCGCGGCCACCGATGAGCAGCCGCGGCGGCGATGCCGGCGGCCAGTCCAGCGCGACCTGGTCGAGCGAGACGTAGCGTCCGCTGACGGTGACCGTCTCTCCGGCCAGGAGGGCGCGGACCGCGGCGGTGTGCTCGCGCAGGAGCGTCAGGGGGGAGTCGACCGCGGCACCGACCTGGCGCATCCAGTCCTGGACGCCGTGGCCGAGCGCAACCGTGAACCGGCCGGGGAAGGTCCGGGCCAGGGTGGCCAGCTCCATCGCCGCCAGCGCCGGGTTCCGGAACGGCACGGGCAGCAGCCCGATGCCGACCGTGATCCGCGACGACCACGCCAGCGCCGCCGCGGCGGTGGTGAGCCCGCCCTCGAGGAAGCAGTCCTCCCAGAGCCAGAGCTCGTCGATCCCCGCCGCCTCGGCGGCCTCGACGGCGGCCCGCAGCTGCTCGGGCGGGAGCTGCGGACGGAACACCACGCCGGTCGTCATGGGCCGACTGTGCCAGACCCTCGGCGTTCACCCGCCCGTACTAGCGTCAGGCCATGCTGATGGACGTCCGCGAGTACATCGACAGGCTCCAGATCGACGGGCACACCATCGGTGAGGACCACGACGACGACCCGGTCCTCCTCGACGCGGCGGGCCGCGCCGTCGACACCTGGCGCGAGAACTACCCCTACGACGAGCGGATGAGCCGTGAGGAGTACGACGAGCAGAAGTACTTCCTCCAGGTCGAGCTGCTGAAGTTCCAGCGCTGGGCCGACGACTCCGAGACCAAGCACGTGCTGCTGTTCGAGGGTCGCGACGCGGCCGGCAAGGGCGGCACCATCAAGCGGTTCATGGAGCACCTCAACCCGCGGTACGCGCGGACGGTCGCACTGAGCAAGCCCAACAACCGCGAGCAGGGCCAGTGGTACTTCCAGCGCTACGTCCAGTACCTGCCCACCGAGGGCGAGATGGTCCTGTTCGACCGCTCCTGGTACAACCGCGCCGGCGTCGAGCGGGTGATGGGCTTCGTGGCGCCGCCGGAGTACGAGCAGTACATGGCCCAGGCGCCGCTGTTCGAGCGGATGCTGGTCGACAGCGGGATCTCGCTGACCAAGTTCTGGTTCTCGGTCACCCAGTCGGAGCAGCGGACCCGGTTCATCATCCGCCAGGTCGACCCGGTCCGGCAGTGGAAGCTCTCGCCCATCGACCTCGAGTCCCTGGACAAGTGGGACGACTACACCGAGGCCAAGGAGGCGATGATCCGGCGTACCGACAGCGAGTGGGCGCCGTGGACGACGATCAAGAGCAACGACAAGAAGCGCGCCCGGGTCAACGCGATGCGCTACTTCCTCTCGCGGTTCGACTACGCCGACAAGGACTCCGACATCGTCGGCGAGCCCGACCCGCTGATCGTCCAGCGCGGGATCGACGCCGTGGGCGACTGAGAGCGGTTCGCGGGACCCATCCGGGCAGGTGATCTCCCTCGGGGTTGACGAGGCCGGGTCATGCCGGGTGGTCAGATCGGGTGGTTTCGGGCCCCGGACTTTGCTTCGTTGTTGCAAACGCTTACGTTTGGGCCAGAGGACGTGGAGCCCCCTGGGGAGGGAGCGCGACGGAGGCGTGCAGATCGTTGCGCACAGCCGTCGCGTGGCGACACGGAATCGGTGGCGCGCCATCGCCCCGCGGGCGGTGGCGCGTCGCGTCAGGTCGGAGGGCCGTAGATCCCGCGGCTCGCCTGGTCCGGCTTCGGCTTCTTCTTGCGCTGGCGGATGACGCCGCCCATGACGAGGGCGGCAGCCACGACCAGGTCGAGGAAGGTGAAGTTCCCGAACACCAGGCTCAGCCCGACCCAGGCCGCCGCAACCAGGATGGACCCCGCGAGGGGGCCGCGCGGGAGGTTGATCCGGTCGCGGAGCACGTCAGCACCGTCAGAGGTGCTCGGCGAGCGCCTCGAGCAGCCGGGCCACGTCGCTGTCGTCGGAGTACGGCGTCAGCCCGACCCGCAGCCCGCCGGCCTCGCCCAGGCCCAGCCGTCTCGCAGGTTCGTAGGCGTAGAAGCTGCCGGCCGGTGCGTTGATGCCCCTGCTGGCCAGGTGCCGGGAGACGTCCTCCGCGTCGTGGTCGGCGAACGTGGCCAGCACGGTCGGCGTCCGGGTCGCGGCCCGCGAGTGCAGGGTCACGCCGGGAAGGGCTCGCAACCCGTCCTCGACCAGCTCGCGGAGCCGGTCCTCGTGCGCCTCGACCGCAGCCATCGACGCCTCGAGCCGCTCCCGTCGGGTGGTCGCGCCGCCCGGTGCCAGGTCGGCGAGGAACTCGACCGCGGCCGTCGCCCCCGCCATCAGCTCGTAGGGCAGCGTCCCGAGCTCGAACCGCTCCGGCACCCGGTCGGTCGCCGGCGTCAGCTTGTCGGGCCGCAGCTGCTCCAGCAGCTCCTCCTTGCCGGCCACGACGCCGGCGTGCGGGCCGAGGAACTTGTACGTCGAGCAGCCGATGAAGTCCGCCCCCGACCCGGCCAGCGAGACCGACGCGTGGGGGGTCAGGTGCACCGCGTCGACGTACAGCCAGGCGCCGGCGGCGTGCACCCGCTCGGCGACGGCCGGCAGGTCGGGGCGCGTTCCGATGAGGTTCGAGGCGCCGGTGACCGCGACCACCCTGGTCCGGGCACCGACGGCCTCCTCGAGGGAGTCCAGGGAGAGCTCGGCGGTCTCCGGGTCGAAGTCGACCCACCGGACCGTCGCGCCCACCGCCTCGGCTGCGATCACCCAGGGCCGGACGTTGCCGTCGTGGTCGAGCCGCGTCACCACGACCTCGTCGCCAGGACCCCACTCCTTGGCCATGGTCCGGCTCAGGTCCATGGTCAGCTGGGTGAAGCTGCGGCCCCAGACGATGCCGTCCGGCGTCGCGCCGAGCAGGTCCGCGAGCGCCTCGCGCGCGCCGAGGACCGCTCGCTCGGCGTTCTCCTGGGCGGTGGTGAGCTCGCCCCGGTTGGAAAGAGGGCCGACGAGCGTCGCCCGCACCGCCTCGCCCACGACGTCCGGCGTCTGGGAGCCGCCAGGCCCGTCGAAGAAGGCCAGCCCGCTCTCGAGCGCGGGGAAGTGGGCGCGGACCTTCGCGACGTCGTACTCGCTCATGGCCGCAGCCTAGAACCCGGTCACCGGGAGACCGGCAGGGTGACCCGGAAGACCGTCTCGTCGCCCTCGCGCTGCACGGTGAGGTCCCCGGCGTGGCGGTCGACGACGATCCGCCGGGAGATGTCGAGGCCGAGGCCGGTGCCGCGGCCGACGTCCTTGGTGGTGAAGAACGGCTCGAAGACGTGGGGGAGTACGTCGTCCGGGATCCCGGGGCCCGAGTCGGCGATCTCGACCACGACGTGGTGGTCGCGCGCCAGCACCGAGACCCGCAGCGTGCCGGCGCCGTCCATCGCGTCGATGGCGTTGTCGATGAGGTTGGTCCACACCTGGTTGAGCTCGCCGGGGATCGCCTCGATCTCCGGCACGTCGCCCAGCTCGCGGACGACGTCGACCTCGCCCAGCTTGTGCGACAGCACGGTGAGCGTGCTGACCAGCCCCTCGCGGATGTCGGTGCGCTGGACCGAGGCACGGTCGAGCTGGGAGTAGGACCGCACCGCGGCGACCAGGTTGGACACGCGCTGGGTCGACTCCTTGACCTCGCCGAGCAGGCTCGCCGCGGTCAGCGAGGCCGCCACCCAGTGCAGGGCCGGGTCCAGGCAGGCCGGGCCGACGGCCTGTTCCACGCGCTCGCACCAGGCCACGTCGGCGCCGGCCGTGACCAGGGCGGGCGCGACCAGCCAGTCCTCGGTCACCTCGTGGTCGGCCAGCCACTCCGACAGCTCGTCCTCGCGATCGGCGAGCTCCAGTGGGCTGCCGGTCACCGCGCTCGGCTCCAAGGCCTCGCGCAGCGCGTCGAGCTCGACGTACGCCTCGGGGGTGTGCCCGGCCTCGGCCAGCCGGCGCAGGGAGACGAGCAGCGCAGCGGCCGTCTCCTCCAGCGCGTCGACGGCGCGGACCGAGGCGGAAGCAGGGTTGTTGATCTCGTGGGCGAGCCCGGCGGCGAGGGTGCCGAGCGCCACCAGGGCCTCCCGCTGCCGGGCGGTCGACTCGATGTTGCGCGCCGTCTGGATCAGACCCCTGATCAGGTGGACGCCGAACGGGAACCACGCCTGCGCCAGCTCGCCGAGCGCCTCGGCGGGCACGGCGAGGATGCGCCCGGTGGAGATCGCTCGGGCCGTCGCCATGTAGACCCCGTGCGGGTCCCAGGCCCGGAAGCCGCCCGCCCACTGGCCCGGTGTCCCCATCTGGCCGACGGCGGTCTCCTCGCTGCCCACCCGCCGGACCAGCTCCAGGGTGCCGTCCAGGAGCAGCCACCACACGTCGGCCGGCTGGCCGCCCCGGAACACCTCGTCGCCCGGCGCGAACGCGACCTCCTCGCCGGCCGCCGCGAGGGCCGAGAGCTGACCGTCGTCCAGCCCGGTCAGCAGGGGGAGGCCCCGCAGCTCGTCGAGCTCCATCAGACGGTCTCGAGGTAGCGGTGGACCAGGTGCACGGCCATGGCACCCTCGCCCACGGCCGACGCGACCCGCTTCATGGAGTCGAGCCGGACGTCACCCGCGGCGAAGACGCCCGGCACGCTGGTCTCGAGCACGTACGGCGGGCGCTCGAGCCGCCAGTGCGTCCTGCCGCCCGGGAGCTCGGCCGCGAGCAGCTCGGCCCCGGTCAGCAGGAACCCCTTGTCGTCACGGGCCAGCTCGTCGCCCAGCCAGTCGGTCCGCGGCGCCGCCCCGATGAAGACGAAGAGCCAGCTGGTGGCGACCTCCTCGATCGCGCCGGTCCGTGCGTCGCACAGCTGCAGCCGCTCGAGGTGACCGTCGCCGCTACCGCCGACCACCTTGGTCTGCAGCCGGACCTCGACGTTCTCCGTCTCGTGGATCCGCGCGACCAGGTAGTGCGACATCGAGTCCTCCAGCCGCTCGCCGCGGACCAGCAGCACCACCTTGCTGGCGAAGCGTGCGAGGTTGAGCACGGCCTGGCCGGCCGAGTTCGCCGCCCCGACGACGTAGACCTCCTCGCCCTGGCACTGCGCCGCCTCGCTGGCGGTCGCGCCGTAGTGGACCCCACGCGCGCCGAGCTCCTGCAGCCCCTCCGCGTCGAGCCGGCGGTAGGAGACGCCGGTGGTGAGAAGCACGGCACGCGCCTCGATCTCGCCGCCGCCGCCCAGGAGGACGGCCCGGACCGGTCCCCGCTGCTCGAAGCCGACCACGTCGCGGGCGAGCACCATCTCGGCGCCGAACCGCGCGGCCTGGGCGACCGCCCGGCGGGTCAGGTCGGCGCCGGACAGGCCCTTGGGGAAGCCGAGGTAGTTCTCGATCGCGGCGCTCTGGCCGGCCTGACCACCGGGCGCGTCCCGCTCGACGACCACGGTCCGCAGCCCCTCGGACGCGGCGTACACCGCGGCGGCCAGCCCGGCCGGACCGGCGCCGACGATGCAGAGGTCGTAGAGCGGCTGCTCGGCCCGGGTCCGCAGGCCGAGTGCCTCGGCCAGCTGCAGTGCAGAGGGAGCGCGCAGCGTCTCGCCGTCGGGCACGAGCACCAGTGGCAGCTCGTCGATGCTGGCCTCCGCGAGCTCGACCATCCGGCGCGCCTCGTCATCCCGCTCGACATCGAGCCAGCGGTAAGGCACGTGGTTGCGCGCCAGGAACGCCTTGGTCTCCTCGGTCTGGTCCGACCACCGGTGCCCCACCACGCGCACGACCGAGGACAGGTCGGGGTGCTCGTCGCGCCAGCCGTCGAGAAGGTCGTCGATGACGGGGTAGAGCCGCTCCTCCGGCGGGTCCCAGGGCTTCAGGAGGTAGTAGTCGAGCCCGATCTGGTTGATGGCCTGGATCGCCACCTCGGTGTCGGCGTACGCCGTCAGCAGGAGCAGCTTGGTCCCCGGAGACTGCCGGCGCACCTCGGAGAGCACCTCGATGCCGGTCAGCTCGGGCATCCGCTGGTCGGAGGCCACGAGGGCGACCGGCCGGTCGCGGAGGGCGAGCTCGGCCAGGAGCTCCAGCGCCTCGGCGCCGGAGGTCGCCGCGAGGACGCGGTAGTCGGCGCCGTACCGCGTGCGCAGGTCGCGCGCCACCGCCCGCGAGACGACCGGGTCGTCGTCAACCGCGAGGATCGTCGGCTTCCCCGCCATCCCCAGCTCCTGTCGCCTCACCCCCGTGGCGGGACGACGCTACCGGCGGTGGGACGACCGCGACAGGGCCGGGGCGGACGCGCCGGTCAGGCCAGCGTGGCGGGTCCGGTGGCAGGGGCGAGGGCGTGTCTCCTGGTCCTCGGTGGATGCCAGCGTCGTCCAGTGCGTGCGATGGCAAGGCGCCGGTGCGAAGGCAGACTGGGCGTCTGTCAAGCGCCGGCAACGCCGCCAGCGGGCGTGCTGGGCGACGCTGGCGCCGCCATGGGGCCAGGAGACACGCCCAAGGGCGGCTCCGCGGGGAGGGACGGCGCAGCCATCGGGTTGCCGGCCTCGTCATGGATGCCCACGAGCTCCTCGGGCGGCACGTGCTCGCGCAGGAACGTCTGCGCCCAGCGCGCCGAGCGGTGCAGCCCCGCCGTGGCCAGCACGATGATCGCGGCGATGACCAACCAGCCCACCGTGCCCCAGGTCATGGCCAGGAAGGTGTAGACCGCCGGCGCCCAGACCTTGCCGAGGGTGCCGCTCAGCCCGGCGGCGCCGGAGTACTCGCCGCGGCGGCGCGGGTCCATCAGCTCGGCCTCGAACGACCAGCTGGCCGCGGAGAGGTAGAGCTCCGCGCCGGTGACGGTGACGTGGCCGAGCCAGACCAGGGCGATCGTCACCCAGCCGACCGTGTCGTGGGTGTAGAGGGTGATCAGGCAGGACGCGACGAAGAACACCGCGGACACCCGGATCGCCCGCAGCGCAGTGGTGACGTCCCTGACGCCCCGCGCCGCCGCCATCGGCAGGAAGATGCACATCACCGTGTTGGTGGCGAACAAGGCGGCCAGGAGCACCCGCGGTGCATCCGTCTCCTGGACCAGCCAGAGCGGGATCACGATGTTGAGCAGCACCTGGTTGGTCCACAGCACCCCCACGAAGAAGGTGCTGACCATCCAGCCCACGTTGCGCATCGGTCCCGGCCCGGGGATCCGCTCCTTGCGCTGGTCGGGGGTGCGCTCGTCGTGCGAGGCGTTGGGCAGCCGCAGGATCGCCCCGGCGTTGACGAGGAACACCACGCTGGTGAACCACGGGAGCGCGTGCAGCATGGTGTTGGAGTCGAAGGCCAGCGCGATGCCGCCGGTCAGCGAGCCGAGGGTGAAGCCGACGTTGAGCGCGGAGTACATGTAGGCGCGGGACTTCACCCGCTCGTCCGGCGGGAGCACGTCGATCGTGTAGGCCTGGTGCGCGGCGCCGCCCAGCGAGCCGACGATCTCCATCACGACCGCCATCGCGACGTAGCTGCCGAAGCCGTCGATGAACGGCCAGAGCGTGAACAGGGCTGCCTGCCCGGCGGCGCTGACCGACCAGCAGCGCTTCGGACCGAACCGGTCGACCAGCTTGCCGGCCGGCCAGGCCGTGATGAAGCTGGCGACACCCGCACAGGTCAGGCCGAGCCCGACCTGGGCCGCGGTCAGCCCGACGATCTGGGTGAAGAAGACCGCCGAGCCGGTCATGAAGGTGCCCTCGCCAAGGGCGAACAGCAGCGACTGGATGGCCAGGCGGCCGGCCAGGGGAGAAGGGGGACGCATCCTGCGCCCGAGCGAGGCAGCCATCGCCTTCGATCCTGTCAGGGAGCGCCGACAGCGTCGCGGCAATTATGAGCGCAAGAGAGCGGCCGGGGCCGCAGCCTCAGCGGCAGGCATCGCTGCCTGCCGCCGGGCGGTGGGATCAGACCTTGCGGACGTTCTGGGCCTGGGGACCCTTGGGACCCTGGGCGACCTCGAACTCGACTCGCTGGTTCTCCGCGAGGGACTTGAAGCCCTCGCCGCTGATGCTCGAGTGGTGGACGAACACGTCCGGGCCGTCGCCGTCAGGCGAGATGAACCCGAAGCCCTTGTCGTCGTTGAACCACTTCACGGTGCCTTGTGACATGAAACTTTCCTTCGGTGTGCGACACCCCGAGTCACTCTCGGGGGTCCTGCTGGAAGACATCTGTACGACTTGCTTGATGTCCAGCGAACCGAAGACCAAGTGGGGCGAGATGCACGGCACTTCTATGGATGGCGCCGCGGCCGAGACCCTTTCAACAGCCGCAACGTTACCAGCCGGGACCCGGTTTCTCCGGATCCGGGAGCCCCAGCCGGATCCGGTCACTCCCCGCCCAGGCCGGCCTCCCGAGCCTTCACGATCGCGGCCGAGCGGTCAGCCACCTGGAGCTTGGTGAGGATGTTCGAGACGTGGTTGCGGACGGTCTTGAGGCTGATCATCAGCTCGTGAGCGATGGCGGCGTTGCCCCTGCCCATCGCCACCCGTTCGAGGACGTCCCGCTCGCGCTCGGTCAGCGACGGGAAGGAGGCGCTGCGGGACCCGGCCCCGGTGGAGAAGTGCGCGATCACGCGCGCGGCGATCTCGGGGCCGAAGATCGCCTCGCCCGCCGCGCAGGCGCGGATCGCCCGCACGATCTCGTCCTGCTCCGCGCCCTTGAGGAGGTAGCCGCGGGCGCCCGCACGCATCGCGGCGAAGACCGAGTCGTCGTCCTCGAACATCGTGAGCACCACCACTCCCGGCGCCGGGTCGTGGCCGCCGATCCTCCTGGTCGCCTCGATCCCGTCCAGCTCCGGCATCCGCAGGTCCATCAGCACGACGTCGGGGTCGAGCTCGGCGACGAGCTCGAGCACCCGGGAGCCGGTGTCGGCCTCGCCCACGAGCTCGACGTCCTCGACATCGGCCAGCATCAGCTCCAGCCCACGGCGGAAGGCCGGGTGGTCGTCGGCGACGACGACCCGGATCACGGCGCCACCTCGACCGGCGACTCGTGCGGCTGCGGGACCTGGAGCGGCAGCAGCGCGCGTACGACGAGGCCACCGTCGCCCCGGCTGGCGATCGTGCACGACCCGCCCAGCTCGGCGGCTCGCTCGGTCATCGACGTCCAGCCGACCCCGCGGCCGGTGGGACCGGAGCTGCCGCGGCCGTTGTCGGTCACGGTGAGCGCGAGGGTCGCGTCCAGCTCGATCTCGACCCGGCAGCGGCTTGCACCGGCGTGCTTGGCCACGTTGGTCATCGCCTCGGAGGCGATCCGGAAGGCGGCCACCTCGACGGCTGCGGGAAGTGGCGGCAGCTGGTCCGGTCCGCTGACCTCGACGACGAGCCGGTCGGTCGTCAAGGACGCGGCTCGCTGTCGGATGGCACCGACGAGGCCCACCTCGTCGATCGCGGGCGGACGCAGGTCGTCGACGACCCGGCGCACCTCGGTGATCGCGGCCCGGGTCTCCTCCCGGATCTCGGTCAGGATCGCGTCGCGCTCCGATGCTTCGCGGCGCGACTGCGCGGCCTGGAGCTTGAGGAGGATCCCGGCCAGCGAAGGTCCGAGCCCGTCGTGCAGGTCACGGCGGAGCCGCTTCCGCTCCTCCTCGCGCGCGGTCACGATCCGGGACCTGGAGGCCTGAAGCTCGGTCGCCAGCTGCGCGGCCCGCACGGTCACCGCCGCCTGGCCGGCCAGGTCGTGGAGGAGCGCGGTGTCCGCTGCCGAGAGCGTGCGGCCGAAGGGCACCTCGACGACCAGGTCGCCAATCCGGTTCCCGCGGTGCACCAGGTGGACCCGGGTCTCGAGCGGCGACTCCGGCGCGGACCCGGCCGGGGTCTCGACCCGGACGTGCTCGACCTTGAGCGCGTCCGCGACCGACGCGGTGATGGTGTCGACGACGCGGAGCGGCTCGGCCGCCTCGACGCTGGCGCTCAGCCGCCTGAGGGCGGCGGCCGGGTCCGACCGGTAGCCGTAGACCCACCGTTCGATCCGCCGCCGCAGCCAGGCGTACGCCGGGTGTACCGCGGCCGCGACGACCACGACCGCGAGCAGTCCACCGGCCGTGCTGTCGCCGAGGACCCGGTCAGCCAGGAACAGCAGCAGTGCGTAGAGCGCGGCGACGGCCGCGATGAGCACGCCGTAGGTCAGGGTCCGGCTCAGCACCACCTGGATGTCGAAGAGGCGGTGCCGCAGGATCGCGATGCCGATGCCGGCCGGCAGCCCGAGCCCGGCCAGGACCAGGGCGACATCCACGACGAGCTCGTTGGCGTCGAGCACGAAGTAGGAGAACCAGGCCAGGGCCAGCGCCAGCGGCAGGCTGGTCGCGCCCCAGACCAGCCACAGCAGCTGCAGCCGCTCCTCGCCGGACGAGCCACGCAGCCGGGCGCGCACCGCGAACCCGGCACCGAAGAACAGCAGGACCGTGCCCACCAGTCCGACGGTCCCCAGGACGCCCGAGACGGGCTCCGGCAGCCAGGTGAGCGGCGGGTCCGCGCCGTGGTGCTCGCTGCGGAAGCCCTCGCTGTCGCCGACCGAGCCGACCAGGAACATGACGACGCCGACCAGCCCCAGCTGCACCCAGCGGCTCCAGCCCGGCGAGAGGGTGTGCCCGTCCGGGACGAGGTACGCGATCAGCACCACCCACAGGAACAGGAAGACCCACGAGCCGGCGGCCAGCTGGTCGGCGACCATCCCGCCGTGGCTGGTGCTCGTGCCCGCGGACCCGAGCAGGGCGCCGAAGCAGACCCCGTGGGTCACGAGCAACCAGCCGATGCGGACCTGGTGTGCGCGGAGCACCAGCACGCCGACCGCGATCGCGACGGCCGCGACGGCGAAGGCGACGACGGGGTTCATGCGGTGATTCTCGGACCATTTCCGGCCGGGGGACAGGCGCCCGGGAACAGTTCCCGGACGTCCCGGGACTCTCGCATCGTGCGGCCGGGCCGCCGGGTCGGCGACGGTCGGCCCACCGAGGACCACCGGTCCCACCGTCAGAAGGGAGCGCACCATGACGCTCACGAGGTTCGAGAGGTCCCTGCCGTGGGCCGGCGCCGTCGCCGGCGTCTGCTGGGTCGGCCAGGACGCCCTGCAGCAGATGTCCACCAAGGACGCGCCCGGCGCGGTCCGGGCCGACATCGTCCGCGACCACCTCGCGCTCAACTTCGGCAGCGTGGCCTGCCAGGTGGTGATGGGGATCGCGCTGTTGTTCTTCGCCACCGCCGTCCGCAACCTGCTCCGCTCGGGCGAGGCCCGCGAGGCGACGTACTCCAGCGTCGCGTACGCCGGCTGGATCGTGGTCGTGGCCGGACTGTCCCAGATGGTGATGTGGAACTGGGGGCTGGTCAACGGCGCCGCGGACAACAAGGACAACGGCGCGCTGCACACCTTGAGCTACGTCTCCTACTTCGGCTGGGCCGGGATGGGGATCGGGCTGGCCACCGCCTTCATCGCCATGGGTCTGGGCGGCCTGAGCAACGCCGTCCTGCCGCGGTGGTTCGCGATTCTCACCGTGGTCTGCGGTGTGCTGGGTGCGCTGGGCAACGCCGGCATCCCGCCCGGCGGCCTGGTCACCTACGTGTTGCTGCCGTTCTGGCTGGTCGTCGCGTCGGTGGTCATCGCCCGGCGAGCGCGCCGCGACAGCACGGCACCCGACCCCGTGCTCGCGTCCGCCTAGCCAGGGTCAGCCGGACGGGCCGAACCGCTCGACCCGGATCGCGCCCGGCGCCACCCCGCAGTCGAGCAGCAGAGTCTCGGCGTACGCCGCGAAGCGGGCCGAGCCGCAGACGTAGGTCAGCTCCCTGCCCTCGAGCAGGGGGCTGAGCTCGTCTGCGGTGACGGAGCCGGCGGGCCGGGTGTCGGTGTCGACGCGGGTGTAGGCGATCCGGGCGCCGTCCTTGGCGAGCTCGGCGCGGTAGGGGAGCACGTCGGGACTCCGGCCCACGGCGACCACCCGCATCAGCTCGTCGCGGTGCAGCCGGCGGGCGGTGCGGAGCATCGAGACGGCGGGTACGACGCCGGTGCCGCCGACCAGGCACAGCGCCGGGGTCTTGGTGTCCCAGGTGAACCAGCGGCCGATCGGGCCGCGCATCTCCAGCACGTCTCCGACCTCGGCCACGTCGGCCAGGAACTCCGAGACCTCGCCGTCGGGCAGCCGCTCGACCAGGAGCTCGACCAGCGGGTCCTCGTCGTCGGAGGCGAGTGAGTAGGACCGTTGTGCGGTGTAGTCGTCCGGCGCCCGGAGCCGGATCAGGTAGTGCTGGCCGGGCTGGTGGGGGAGCCGGCCCTCGACGTGCATCCGCAGCCGCACGGTGCGCTCCGTCGGGAGCTCCTTCTCGATGATGGTCCCGGTGGTCCACGCGGTCTCGACCGGGCGTACGTCCTGGATGGACACGAGTCAGCCCCTCAGTCGCCCTGGTAGCGCTGCTCGAGCCAGGGGTCGCCCCGGTCGTGGTAGCCGTTCTGCTCCCAGAAGCCGGGCTGGTCGTGGGTCATCAGCTCCAGCCGCGAGACCCACTTGGCGGACTTCCAGAAGTAGAGGTGGGGCACCAGCAGCCGGACCGGCCCGCCGTGCTCGCGGGGCAGCGGCTTGCCGCCGTACTCCCAGACCACCCAGGCCTTGCCGTCGACCACGTCCTCGATCGGGAGGTTGGTGGTGTAGCCGGTGGTGGAGTGGGCCAGGACGTAGGCCGCGTCCGGGCGCGGCCCGGCGGCGTCCAGCAGCGCGTCGACGCTCACGCCCTTGAAGGCCACGTCGAACTTCGACCAGGTGGTCACGCAGTGGATGTCCCCGAAGTACGTCGACTGAGGGAGCCGGTGGATCTCGTCCCAGCTCCACGTGGTCGGCCGGTCCACCAGACCGTCCACCCGCAGTGACCACCGCTCCGGCTCGATCCGGGGGGTGGCTTCGGCGGTCAGCACCGGCCAGCTGCTGCCCACGTCGTACTGGCCCGGCGGCAGCCGCCGCTCATGGCCGCGCCGCTTCCCGACGAATCCCCTGGTGACTGCCATGGGTGCCAGTCTGGCGGACCCGGCCGACCGTGACGAGGCCGGCTCAGCTCTGGTTGCCCGTCGTGGCCAGGGCGGCGCCCAGGCCGATCATCATCACGCCGCCGGTGGCGCCCAGCCGGTCGAGCCGATGGGGCTTGCGGGCGAACCACGCCTTGGCCTTGGAGGACGCGAGCGCCCAGCAGGTGTCCGAGGCGGCCGCCATGACCGCGAAGACGAGGCCGAGCACGAGCAGCTGTGGCGCCGCCGGCTTCGAGTCGTCGATGAACTGCGGCAGGAAGGCCGCGAAGAACACGATCGTCTTGGGGTTCGTCGCGCCCACGATCATGCCCGTCCGCACTGAGCTCCAGCCGTGCTCCTTCGTGACGGTTGCCTCGCCGTCCAGGGCTGCCCTGGCGTCCGCGCGGTGCCGGATCGCCTGGATGCCGAGGTAGACGACGTACGCCGCGCCGACCAGCTTGAGCACGGTGAAGGCCTCTGCGCTCGCGGCGACGACGGCGCCCAGCCCGACCGCGAGGAAGGCGATCTGCACCAGGAGGCCCGCGGCGTTCCCGAGCACCGAGAGGAGCGCCTCCTGGCGGCCCACGCTCAGCGCCCGGCCGATGGTGAACAGCAGGCTCGGTCCCGGGACCTGGATGAACAGGATCGAGGCGATGAGGAAGGCGAGGAGTGAGTGGCCCATGGCGGTTCCTGGCTCAGGCGTTGCTGGGTTGGGGTCGGTCCGAGGCTACTGACCACACCGGCCCGTCGTCGCCCTGTTTCAGGCGCGGGAGCGGTCCGGCCAGGACGAACCGGACCAGACCACCACGGCGCCCCTGACTTGCACCTTCCAGCGTGAGCATGCAATCTGAAGGCCCCCCACGCGAACGCCCTCCGCAGAGTTAGTGCGGAGGGCGTTCTGCTTTGCGAGGCGGGCGCGCGGTGACGCGGCCCCCTGTGCCACTCTGATCGGCTGCCCCCAGTGCACAGCCGATGTCACCATCAAATCGGCCGTGCGCGGCTTGCCGGAAGGTCTTGCCGAACGTTTCCCGCGGGAACGGCGAGTTGCCGCCAGAACGAGCGTGTGCACAGGTCAGCGGCCGGTCTTGCGGCAGTCCCCGACGTCATCGAGACGCCGGGAACGGCTGGGCCTTCGACTCCCGGACGAACGCCCTCTGCAGAGAAAGAGCAGAGGGCGTTCTGCGCCCGACAGGTTCGGATCCCCCAGACCCCCCAGCGGACTTACAGAAAGCGTAGGGCGCAGCCGCGCGATGGGAATGGCCCAACTGGGGGATCGCCTTCGCCCCACATGGGGTCATGGAGGCGAAGGCGCCCAGCCCCGTTCCGGGGGATCAGCGAACGAGGCCACTTGCCAACCTAATCCGCGATCCCGGGCGACTCATCCCCCGGACTAGGGATGCCCGGAGGTCGAAGGAGGGCTTTCGGCCGTACGAGGCAGTCCCGAGCGACGCACCCACCTCGGCCGGCACCCGCGCGGGGTCGGTGGCGCGATCACCCTGTTCGTGTGAGGCCCGCCCGCTGCGAGCTGTCGCAGTGTGACTCGCCTGACGCGACTTCAGCACGCGCTGGGTGTCCGTGAGTCCCAGGGGAGGTGCACATGGGCGAGGCCATCGGCGGCATCCTGCCCTTTGCGGTCGGTGTGGCGATCAGCCCCTTCCCGATCGTCGGCATGGTGTTCATGCTGCTCACCCCGAAGGCGAAACCGAACGGGTTCTCGTTCCTCGTCGGGTGGATCGCGGGCGTCGCCATCGCGGGAACCGTGTTCCTGGTGGTTCTCGACGCCATCGGGGTGTCCGACGACAACGACGAGCCGGCAACCTGGACCTACTGGCTCAAGCTCGTCCTCGGGCTCGCCCTGCTGTTCCTCGCCGTAGGCAGTGGCAGCACCGTCCTCACCCGGGGGACGAGGTCTCGATGCCCAAGTGGATGAGCGCCCTCGACGGCTTCACCCCTGCCAAGTCGGTCGGTCTGGCGGTCCTGCTCAGCGCGGTGAACCCGAAGAACCTGATCTTCGTCATCGGCGGCGCCTCCGTCGTCGTCCAGGCCGGCCTGAGCGTCGGCGACGAGGTCATCGTCTGGGCCGTCTTCACCATCATCGCCACCATCGGTGTCGCCGTCCCGCTGTGCATCTACCTGTTCCTGGGCACCCGTGCGGCTGCGATCCTCGAGGGCCTCAAGACGTGGATGGCCACCAACAACACCGCCGTGATGGCCGTCCTCCTCCTCGTCATCGGAGTCAAGCTCCTCGGCGACGCCATCGGCGGCATCTTCTGACTGATGGGAGACAAGATGTCCGCGCGCTCGGCCATTGGCGTGAGGGACCGACCAAGGACGCGATCACCGACTTCGTGGCGAGAGTGAGCGACGAGTCCAGCGCGGACCACGTCGGGCCCTAGCGCGCCGAAAGCTCGTATAGTCACTAATACCAGTCAAGTAAGTGTGATTAAACTGAGGCCATGACTGGTCACCTCTTGTCGCGTCGTTCGGTGCTCGCGGGATCGATGGCTGGAGGGGCTCTGGCGACGCTCCCGCCGTGGTCGGTCGCCCAGGCGGCGTACCCGGCGATTCTCAAGCCCACGCCCGCGGACCGGTTCATCGACTTCGGGACGAACGCCGAGATGCGGTGGGGCTCTGTGGACCCGCGGAGGTTCCTGCTCGGGCAGCCGCGGATGTTCGTTCGCAACCACACCTCGACCCCGGTGATCGATCGGAGCTCGTGGCGGCTGCGGGTGTTCGGCGACGGTCTCGCGACACCTCGACCGTCGACCGACCCGCTGACGATCTCGTGGCACCAGCTGCGGCGACTGCCGAGGACCTCAGTCATCTCGGTGCATGAGTGCACGGGCAACGGTCGTAGCTTCTTCGGCACCCAACAGGGGACGCCGGCCGCGGGTACGGCCTGGACCCTGGGCGCGGTCAACACGGTGGTCTGGGAGGGGGTCCGGCTCCGGGACGTGCTGGCCGACGTCGGGATCGCGGATGACGCGATCTCGATCCAGGCCACCGGGCTCGACCCGGAGTACGTGAACGGGGGAGTGAACTACGGGCAGGTACGTCGGCCGTTCCCGGTCTACAAGGGGTTGCGCGATGCGGTGCTGGCATGGAGCGCGAACGGCGAGGAGCTGCTGCCCGACCACGGCTACCCGTTGCGTCTGGTCCTCCCTGGCTGGGTCGGCATCGGTTCGATCAAGTGGCTGGGTTCCCTCGAGGTCTCCAGGACGGAGCTGACCTCGCCCTGGAACACCAAGTGGTACCGGATGACCGGGCCGTCGTACTCGGCCACCGAGCCACCGCTCGCCACCAACCCGGTGCGGTCGGCGTGGGAGCTCGCTCCCGGCGCCACGCTCAAGGCCGGTCGCAGCCGCACCCTGACGGGCCGTGCCTGGAGCGGCGCGGCGCCGATCAAGCATGTCGACGTCAGCCTCGACGGTGGCGCGACCTGGCAGCGGGCCGAGCTCGAGGACGAAGGGGGTCTCGGCGCGAACGTGACCGCGATCCGCGGCCACGGGTGGTCGCGTTTCTCGGTTCCGTGGAAGCACCCGAAGGCGGGGAGCTACGAGCTGCTCGCGCGTGCGACCGACACCAAGGGTCGACGACAGCCGTTGGTGACGCCGTTCAACGACCAGGGCTACTTCTTCGACGCCGTCGTCCGCCACCCGGTCACGGTGGCCTGAGCCGCACAGACAGGTCTTCCGGCCCCAGAGCAGCGCCTGCATGAGTACGCCGCCGCGAGTGCCACGGAGCCGGCGGTACGACCTCGAGCTCGAGGCCGCCGCCATGTTGTCGCGCGTTCAGGGCCCCGGGGCCCGGAAGTCCTCGACCCATTCACCGGGTTCGGGTGAGTCGGACAGAGCGCGGGCCGGTGATCGTTGTGCCTGGCACGACCCGTAGGCCAATCGGGCGTCGGGGGGCCTCGTCGAAGGAGCTCTCGTGACCAGGTCCGTGCAGCGTCAGGTCCTGCCGATTCCGAATCGAGCGGCGAACGTGGCCGCGACGTACGACGCGAAGGACCCGGACACGTCGTTCCCGCCGATCGAGCCGCTGCTGCCACCCGAGGGTGCGCCGAACGTGCTGATCGTGCTGATCGACGACTGCGGGTTCGGGGCTTCGAGTGCGTTCGGCGGTCCGGTGCAGACCCCGACCTTCGAGCGGCTCGCCGGGCAGGGGCTGCGCTACACCCGGTTCCACACGACGGCGCTGTGCTCGCCCACGCGAGCGGCGCTGCTCTCGGGCCGTAACCACCACAGCGTCGGGATGGGCGGGATCACCGAGATCGCCACCTCGGCGCCCGGCTACAGCTCGCTGCGGCCCGACGACTGCGCGCCGTTGGCGGAGACCCTGAAGCTCAACGGCTACTGCACCGCGCAGTTCGGCAAGTGCCACGAGGTGCCGGTGTGGCAGACCAGCCCGATGGGGCCGTTCGACAACTGGCCCGGCGGCGGCGGGGGGTTCGAGTACTTCTACGGCTTCCTCGGCGGCGAGACCAACCAGTACGCCCCGGCGCTCTACGAGAACCAGACGCCCGTGGAGCCCGACCGGACTCCGGAGGAGGGCTACCACCTGACCGAGGACATGACCGACCGGGCGATCTCGTGGGTGCGGCAGCAGAAGGCGCTGATGCCGGACAAGCCGTTCTTCGCCTACTACGCGCCGGGTGCGACGCACGCGCCCCACCACGTGCCCGCCGAGTGGTCGGACAAGTACCGCGGCAAGTTCGACCAGGGCTGGGACGCGCTGCGCGAGGAGACCTTCGCGCGACAGAAGGAGCTCGGGGTCGTGCCGGAGTCCGCGGAGCTGACCGCCCGGCACGACGAGATCCCCGCCTGGGACGAGACGCCCGAGGACCTGCGGCCGGTCATGGCCCGCCAGATGGAGGTCTACGCCGGGTTCCTCGAGCACACCGACCACCACGTCGGCCGGCTGGTCGACGCCCTGGCCGAGCTCGAGATCCTCGACGACACCTTGGTCTACGTGATCATCGGCGACAACGGCGCCTCGGCCGAGGGCGACTTGTACGGCTCCTTCAACGAGCTGCTCGTTCTCAACGGGGCCAGCGCACTGCAGACCACCGAGTTCATGGCCTCCCGGATGGACGACTTCGGGACCCCGGCCGCCTACAACCACTACGCGGTGGGCTGGGCGCACGCGATGAACACGCCGTACCAGTGGACCAAGCAGGTCGCCTCCCACTGGGGTGGGACCCGCAACGGGACGATCGTGCACTGGCCGGGTGGCATCGAGGCGAAGGGCGAGGTCCGGAACCAGTTCCACCACGTCATCGACGTCGCGCCGACCGTCATGGAGGCTGCCGGCCTCACCGAGCCGACCTTCGTGCACGGCATCCAGCAGCGGCCCTACGAGGGCGTGAGCATGAGCCACACCTTCGAGGACTCCGACGCCGCCGAGCACCACGAGACGCAGTACTTCGAGATGTTCGTCAACCGGGGCATCTACCACCAGGGCTGGACTGCGGTCACGCGTCACTCGACGCCCTGGGTCGTGAGCGCGACGCTGCCGGCCTACGACGACGACCGCTGGGAGCTCTACGGCCCGGACGACTGGACCCAGGCCCACGACCTGGCCGCCGAGAACCCCGAGAAGCTGGCGCACCTGCAGCAGAAGTTCCTGCTCGAGGCGTCCAAGTACAAGGTCTTCCCGCTCGACGACCGCCGGATCGAGCGGTTCGACCCCGACCTGGCCGGACGGCCGACCCTGATCCGCGGCAACAGCCAGGTGCTGTTCGGCGGGATGGGCCGACTGACCGAGAACGTCGTGCTCAACGTGAAGAACAAGTCCCACGCCGTCACCGCCGACCTCACCGTGCCCGAGGGCGGAGCGAACGGCGTGATCGTCGCCCAGGGCGGCGCCTTCGGCGGATGGTGCATCTACCTGCACGACGGCCGCCCGTCGTACTGCTACAACCTGTTCGGCATCCAGCGCTTCTACGTCCACGCCGACCAGACGGTGCCCTCCGGCGACCACCAGGTCCGCCTCGAGTTCGGCTACGACGGCGGCGGGCTCGGCAAGGGAGGGACCGCCGACCTCTACGTCGACGGCACCAAGGTCGCCAGCGGCCGGGTGGAGGCGACCGTGCCGATGCTCTTCTCCGGCGACGAGACCATGGACGTGGGCTCCGACAGCGGCACCCCCGTCAGCGACGAGTACGGCGGCCGCGACAGCGTCTTCACCGGCCGGATCCACCGGGTTCAGATCGACCTCGGCGACGACGCCCAGGACAACGACCACCTGATCACCGTCGAAGAGCGGATGCGCATCATCACCACCCGCCAGTGATAAAGGGACTTTGACTTGACCTCACAGATGGTGAACGTCGACAACTTCGCCCGCGCCGAGACCGACCGGATGTTCACGGCCCTTCAGCTGCAAGGAGGCGGCGTCAACGTCCTGCACCATCATCGCGAGCCGGCCTCGCTCGAGGAGCAGCCCGTCATTCGGCAGAACCGCGACACCCTGTACTCATCCGCAATCGTCGACATCTCCGCAGGCGCCACCCTGAGCCTCCCGGACAGCGGTGAGCGCTACCTGTCGGTCATGGTCGTCAACGAGGACCACTACATCAACCGGATCTTCCACGAGCCGGGCGCCCACGACCTCAGCGTCGACGAGTACGACACCGGCTATGTCCTCGTCGCCGCTCGAACCCTGGTCGACCCCAACGACCCGGAGGATGTCGCCGAGGTCAACGCGCTCCAGGACCAGATGCAGCTCGACGCCCCCTCCTCGCGAACCTTCGTGTCTCCCGAGTACGACAAGACGTCGCTCGACACCACCCGCGACGCTCTGATCATGCTCGCTCGCGGCCTGCCTCGTTACGACCGGGCGTTCGGCAGGAAACAGGACGTCGATCCCGTCCGGCATCTACTCGGGACCGCTTCCGGGTGGGGCGGACTCCCGGAGCAGGAGGCGTTCTACCTCAACGTCGAACCTGGCCTCCCGGTGGGGAGCTACGAGCTGGTGGTCGAAGAGGTGCCCGTCGACGCGTTCTGGTCGATCTCGGTCTACAACCCCGCCGGGTACTTCGAGCAGGTCGGCCGGGCCGCGGTGAGCCTGAACAGCGTCACGGCGGACCGCAACGACGACGGCTCCATCACCGTCCGGTTCGGCGGCGCCGAAGATGCCCCGAACACTCTCGGCATCATGGACGGCTGGAACTATGCGGTCCGCCTGTACCGCCCCCGGGCCGCGATCCTCGACGGCTCCTGGAACTTCCCCACGCTCGGCCACTGACGAGGACGGGCCGCACCAGACCGGTCACCGTGTGCCGGGAGACGGTTTCGCAGCTGGGACGTGGCCGGGGCCAGACCGGCAGATCAGAGACAGGTGCCGGTCACTTGTCGTACCAGGGCTCCACCTTGTACGAGTGCAGGGCGCAGCAGCATCGGCGCGGAGTGGACGGCTCGAGTGGACGACCGGGATCGGGACTCCGCGCCTGGCATGGCGGGCGCGGCGCCTGTTGCTGGTGTGCCGACCGGTGCCAAAGATCCCGGGATATCCCTGAATAAAGGGATCCGAAATGGTCTCGAAGGCAGATTGAGTGCAGCCAACCCCAAGGAGGCCCCCGCATGCACGCACGCAAGATGTCTGGATACCTGGCTGTGGTCGTGAGTGTGATCGCTGCCGGGCTGTTCTCGTTCCAGGCCCCAGCGGCGGCCGACACCTTCACGGATACGGGGTTCGCCACCGAGCGAGTAGCGACTCTCCCGCCCTTCACCTTGGTCGGCATGGCCTTCGCTCCTGACGGCCGCATGTTCGTGTGGCAGAAGAACGGCGTCGTACGAATCGTCAAGAACGGGCAGCTGCTGCCGACGCCGTTCATCGACCTGAGCGCCAAGGTGAACACCTTCGACGACCGCGGGATGTGGGGACTGGCCTTCGATCCCCAGTTCGAGACCAACGGCCGCGTCTACCTGACCTACGTCTACGAGAACGCCGGCAACCCCAACAGCAGCGCACCCCGGACTGCGCGCCTGGTGCGGGTCACGGCCGACCCCGCGAACCCCGACGTCGCGCTACCGGCGAGCGAGACGGTGATCCTCGGCAGCGTCGGGACGCCACCGTGCACCGCCCTGCCCGCCTCCGCCGACTGCATCGGCGCCGAGGGCGGCTCCCACACGCTCGGCTCCATGCACTTCGCTCCCGACGGCACCATGTTCGTCGGAGTCGGAGACGGCACCGACGGCGACCAGAACTCGCTGCGGGCCCAGGACCTCGACCTCGCGAACGGGAAGATCCTGCGGATCAAGCCCGACGGGACGGCCCCGACGGACAACCCGTTCTACGACGGCACCAACTCGTGGCGGTCGAAGGTCTGGCTGTACGGCGTCCGCAACCCCTTCGGGTTCGCACTCACCGACAACGGACACATCATCCTCGGCGACGTCGGGTGGAACACGTGGGAGGAGGTCGACCACGCGCACGCGGGGGACAACCTGGGCTGGCCGTGCTACGAGGGGAACGGTCCGCAACCGTCCTTCCAGCAGTCCTTCCCGGCCCAGTGCGCCATCACCGGTGTCACCCCGCCGTTCTACACCTACGACCACAGCACCGGCTCCGCGGTGATCGGCGGCCCGATCTACACCGGCACGGCCTACCCGGCGCAGTACCGGAACAACTTCTTCTTCGGCGACTACTCCGGCAACTTCATCAAGCGGGTGGTGCTCGACGACGACGGCGAGCCGGTCTCGGTGCAGCCGTTCGCCACCGCCACGGAGTCCCCGGTCTCACTGACGCAGGGCCCGGACGGGATGATCTACTACCTGTCGTTCACGACCGGTGAGATCCGCCGGATCCGCTACAACGGCGCCGTCGCCCAGGCAGCTGCCACACCCACCAACGGGCCATCGCCCCTCCCCGTCTCGTTCTCGAGTGCGGGCTCCAGTGCACCCGCGGGACAGTCGCTCTCCTACCTGTGGGACTTCGGGGACGGCACGACCTCGACCGCCGCGAATCCGTCCCACACGTACACGACCCCGACGCCGAAGCGGTACACCGCCCGCCTCACCGTGACCGGCACGTCCGGGTCGTCGTCGAGCGACACGGTGGACGTGACGGTCGGCAGCACACCCCCGGTGCCGACGATCACCGCGCCCGCCGACGGGACGACGGTCATCCCGGGCCAGACCATCAACTACTCAGGGTCGGCGACCGACCCGGAGGACGGGCCGCTGGCGCCGTCAGCACTGAAGTGGACGGTGCTGCTGCACCACAACTCGCACATCCACACGTTCGTCGGAGGGTCCGGAAGCAGTGGCAGCTTCACAGCCGAGGACCACGGTGACATCGGCACCTTCAGCTACGAGCTCGTCCTCGAGGCGACCGACAGCACCGGGCTGAAGGCCACCACGAGCGTCCACGTCCCCGTCGTCAGCGACACGACGCCACCGACGGCGCCCGCCGGCCTCACCGCGACTCCGGTCAACCAGAGCCGCATCGACCTGGGCTGGTCCGCCGCGACCGACAACGGCGGGGTCAGCAGCTATCGGGTCGAGCGCTGCCAAGGTGCGGGCTGCACCAACTTCGCCCAGGTGGGCGCGCCAGCCGGGACGTCGTACAGCGACACCAGCCTGGCCGCTTCGACGACGTACCGCTACCAGGTGCGGGCCGTCGACGAGTCCGGCAACCTCGGCCCCTACTCCTCGATCGCCGCGGCCACCACACCGGCCGCACAGGTCACCCCACCGGGGTTGGTCGGCGCGTGGGCGTTCGACGAGGGATCGGGCACCACCGTCGACGACGCGTCCGGGCACGGCAACCAGGGCACCGTGGCCGGCGCGACCTGGACGACGCAGGGCCGGTACGGCGGCGCCCTGAGCTTCAACGGCGGGACCAACCTGGTCCGGGTCGCGGACTCGGCCTCGCTCGACCTGACCTCGGCGATGACGCTCTCGGCCTGGATCAAGCCGGCCGTCAGCCAGTCCGACTGGCGGACCATCATGCAGAAGCAGAGCGACGCCTACTACCTCAATGCCAGCAGCGGCGCGGGAGCACTGCGCCCCGCGGGCGGCGGGACCTTCGGCACCGCCGGCTCCACGGCCATCGGTCCGACGGCCAGCCCCGTCAACGTGTGGACCCACATCGCCCTCACCTACGACGGCTCCATGCTGCGACTGTGGGTCAACGGCACCCAGGTCGCCACCCGGGACATCACGGGCACGATCCAGGTCACGGCCAACCCGCTGTTCATCGGCGGCAACGTCCCCTACGGCGAGTACTTCCAGGGGCTGATCGACGACGTGCGCGTCTACAACCGTGCGCTCAGCCAGACCGAGATCCAGGCCGACATGAACATCGGCGTCCTGCCGGTCGCGGGTGGGGACACGACGCCGCCGTCGGCGCCCACCGGGCTGACGGCCACGGTGGTCAGCGCGACGCGGGTCGACCTCGGCTGGACCGCGTCCACGGACAACGTCGGGGTGACCGGCTACCGGGTGGAGCGCTGCCTGGGCGCGAGCTGCACGACCTTCGCGCAGGTGGGTACGCCGACCGGGACGTCGTTCAGCGACACCGGCGTGGCCGGCTCGTCGACGTACCGGTACCAGGTCCGCGCGGTCGACGCGGCCGGCAACCTCAGCCCGTACTCCTCGATCGTCGCGGCCACGACGCCTGCCGCCGTCGACACGACGGCGCCCTCGGCGCCGACGGCGCCCTCGGCCACGGCGGTCAGCACGTCCCGGATCGACGTGGGCTGGACTGCCGCGACCGACAACGTCGGGGTCACCGGCTACCGGGTGGAGCGCTGCCAAGGGACTGGCTGCACCGCCTTCGCCGAGGTCGGGACGCCGACGGGGACGACGTTCAGTGACACCGGGCTGACCGCGAACACCAGCTACCGCTACCGGGTGCGGGCCGCTGATGCGGCCGGCAACCTCGGCGCCTACTCGGCCATCGTCACGGCAACGACCCCGGCGGTCCCCGACGTCACGCCGCCGTCGGCACCGACCGCGCCGTCGGCCACAGCGGTCAGCGCGACCCGGATCGACCTGGGCTGGACTGCCTCGACGGACAACGTTGCGGTCACCGGCTACCGGGTCGAGCGCTGCCAGGGTGCGAGCTGCACCACCTTCGCCCAGGTGGCCACGCCGACCGCGACCTCGTACAGCGACACCGGGCTGACCGCCTCGACGAGCTACCGCTACCAGGTGCGGGCGGTCGACGCCGCCGGCAACCTCAGCGACTACTCGTCGATCGTCTCGGCGACGACGCCGGCCGCGCCCGACACGACGGCGCCGTCGGCGCCGTCGGGGCTCACTGCCACGGCGGTCAGCACGACGCGGATCGACCTGGGGTGGACCGCCGCGACCGACAACGTCGGGGTCACCGGCTACCGCGTGGAACGCTGCCAGGGCACGAGCTGCACCAACTACGCGCAGGTCGCCACGCCGACCACTACGTCGTACGTCGACACGGGCCTGACGGCGAACACCACCTACCGCTACCGGGTGCGGGCGGTCGACGCCGCCGGCAACCTCAGCGCCTACTCCGCCGTCGTGGCTCGTGCCACGCTCGCCGCCGACACCACGGCTCCGTCGGCGCCCACGGGACTCGCCGCCACCGTGGTCAGCACCTCCCGGGTCGACCTGGGCTGGACCGCGTCGACGGACAACGTGGGGGTCACGGGCTACCGGGTGGAGCGCTGCCAGGGCGCGGGCTGCACGGCCTGGGCGCAGGTGGCGACGCCGACCGCGACGTCGTACAGCGACACGGGGCTGACGGCCTCGACGACGTACCGCTACCGGGTGCGGGCCGTCGATGCGGCCGGCAACCTCGGTGCGTACTCCGCGATCGTCACGGCGACGACGCAGGCCGCCCCCGACACGACGGCGCCGTCGGCACCGTCGGCTCTCACAGCCACGGCGGGTGGTTCGACGCTCATCAGCCTCGGCTGGACCGCGTCGACCGACAACGTGGGGGTCACGGGCTACCGGGTCGAGCGGTGCCAGGGCCCGGGCTGCACGGTCTTCGCCCAGGTGGGCACGGCGACCGGGGTGTCGTTCAACGACACGGGCCTGACGGCCTCGACGACGTACAGCTACCAGGTGCGCGCAGTCGACGCGGCCGGCAACCTCGGCCCCTACTCCGCGATCGCCACGGCCACCACGCTGGACGCCTCGGCTCCTCCGCCGGGGCTGGTCGGGGCTTGGGGCTTCAACGAGGGAAGCGGCGGCACCACCGCCGACGGCTCGGGCAAGGGCAACCTGGGGACCGTGACCGGTGCCGGCTGGTCCACGCAGGGCAAGTTCGGCGGCGCCCTGAGCTTCAACGGGTCGAGCAGCCTGGTCCGCGTCGCGGACTCGGCCTCGCTCGACCTGACCACGGGGATGACGCTCTCGGCCTGGATCAGCCCGGCGGCCAGCCAGAGCGGCTGGCGGACCATCCTCCAGAAGCAGACCGACGCCTACTTCCTCAACGCCAGCAACAGCACGGGGGCCTTGCGGCCGTCGGGTGGCGGCACCTTCGGCACCGGCGACTCCTACGTGAGCGGCCCGACCGCCAGTCCGGTCAATGCCTGGACCTTCGTGGCCTACACCTACGACGGCACCACCCAGCGGGTGTTCGTCAACGGCACCCAGGTCGCCACCAAGGCGACGACGGGCGCGATCCAGACCACCGCCAGCCCACTGTGGATCGGCGGCAACAACCCCTACGGCGAGTACTTCAACGGCCTGATCGACGAGGTTCGTGTCTACAACCGGGCTCTCACCCCGACCGAGATCCAGGCCGACATGGGCTCCCCGGTGCCCGGCTGATGAGCAGCGCACCTTGACCCGACTCGTGCGGGTCAAGTGGCGGGGGTCGCCTCTTCGACCTCGGCATCCGGGGCGGGCTGTCGAGTGGTGAGCATCTCGTTGAGGACCCGACGCGCACTCGCACTGGAATCCGTTCAGCCTCCCGAAGGCCCGAGATCCAAGATCTCGCGGAACAACAAGTTCTCGCCGCCCGGATCGCTGCAGACCATCAGCCGCCGCTCCTCCAACCGCCGCGTCTCCGGCGATCGCCCGGGGTTCTGGGCCATTCGTGCGCCGGGGACACGTAGAGACCCGGCGCCCCCATCGAGGACGCCGGGCGAAATCTCGACGCAGATTCTTGTGCGCTGTTGTGTGCGTAGCCCGACCCACTCCCTGTTTCCGCAGGTCACAGGCGGTGTAGACCTAGATGTCGTAGTAGAGCTCGAACTCCCTGAGCATCGGCGGGTGCTGAGGGCAATGCAGCAAAGCAGGCTCTGACCAGCGGAAACGTCATTGCTCACCACCGGTCACACCTGGTCTTGCGTGACTGTTTTGGCGAATCCTGCGGACTTTTTGCGGACTGAACGCCTGTCAGCATCCGGGAGGAACCCTGCTCGTCACCAAGGCGGGCGGCGACGAGCCCACCGCGTTGAGTCGCTGAGCGCCGCAGCTCCCGTTCGGTCTGAGCATCCGCCTCCGGAGCCCGAGAAAACGGTCCTGGGAAGTCGCCGAATATCGACGTCTCCGCAGGTCAGGACGGTCTTTTAGATGGTTCACAATGGCACATAGTGGTCGTTCTCGGCTGTCTTGTGGCCCAAGTGTGGCCCGAGATGAATGGGGTTCACGGTTGGCGGATGTCGCTCGGTAACTGGGTTGGACCCAACTTGCGCAATCCACGCGATCTTGCGAATGAGGAAGGTGTGGGCCGCCCAGTCGCCGTACGAGGGCGCATGCTGCAAATCACCCTCCATCGAGGGAGCTTGTTCCCTCCGCAGGAGGATGGCCGCCGACTGCGTGACGGCGAACGTGGACTCATGACGATTCCGACCAGCACTCAGGCCCGGGGGAACCCGGCGCCGGAACCAGCCATCGACGGACGTTTCCCGCGCTCCACCCGCAATGCGGCACGAGTCCTGCGCGCTGTGGCCATCACGGCCTGCGTGCCCTACCTCGCGCTCAAGATCGCATGGGCGTTGGGCAGCCGAGTCGGCATCCCCAATGACAGCACCCTGCTCGAAAATCGCACCGCGACCGTCGTCGGAAGCGTCGAGAGCGCCCTGCTCGATTCGATTGTCGTCGTGCTCGTACTGCTGCTCACCCAGCAATGGGGTAAACGGGTGCCGGCCTGGCTCCTCATTCTTCCGATCTGGGCCGCCACCGGGCTGCTCAGCCCGATCATGGTCGGCTACCCGCTGCAGCTCGGCGCTCGGCTGCTGGGTGGCACCTCGGCACCCTCCGGCGGACCTTCCGCCCGTCCGTTCCTGCACGAGTGGGTGTTCGCCGTCGTCTATACCGGCTTCATCGTCCAGGCTCTCGCCCTGGGTGTGCTCTTCGTGCTGTATGCACATTTGCGCTGGGGACGTCTGTGGCGAGGCCAGATCTCGGGGCTCGCGGGGCAGGGTCCGGCGCGTGGTGCGCAGCGAGCCACGGCCCTGATGGCTTCTGCAATAGTGCTAGTGCCATTGACAACCCATCTGCTGTGGGCCACCGGGTCGACGAGCGGACTCACCGCCAACCAGATCGCCGAACGGACGAGTGATTTCTACGCACTCGAGGCTGCCTACGCCTCATTCGCGGTGATGACGGTGACGGGGCTGCTGCTGGTCGCCTTCCCGCGCGCCGGCGCCCTGCCGCTGCGGCTTCCCCTGTGCCTGACCTTCGTCGGCTCCGCGGCGCTCGCGTGCTGGGGCGGCTACCTGATGCTCACAGCGCTGGGGAACCACGACCCGTCGCGGCGCATCACCGAGTTGATGAACGTCACGTACTCGATGCAGCTCCTGGTCGGGATGCTGGTCTTTACCATGGGGACATACTTCTTCGCTGAGCGTGCCGCGCAGCGGGGCCAGACACACGAGGGGAACCGCGAGCATTCCTCCAGGGTCTGCCGAGGTAGGAGTCGTCTCCACCACGCCGGGAGCGGAGAGCTTGTAGAGCACGTTCCATTCAACGGCCCGCGGGGACGGTGAGGTCGTCGAAGGCGGTGGCGGGATCGCTCGGCTGAGCGGACTGGCGCCAAGATGGGCGGTACGACCGGCCGATCCGCATCGTGTCGCCAGTCGCCGCGATCCCCGACCGCCAGGACAGCGCCGGCGCTGCTTAACCAGACCGAGTTGCTCGGCGATGGGACCGGTGAGGGAGTCGGTGCGGGCGACGGTACGCACCGCGGCCAGCAGCTCCTCAGGACGAAGCCGCGCGCCCGAGCCAGCAGTGCGTCGTGCACGGCGTCGTCGCTCTCGAATGTGGTGATCACCACCACGGCTGGACCGTCGGGTCGCTCGGTGAGTCGGGCGGTGGCGGCGATGCCTTCGATGCGGGGCACCCGCACGTCCACCAGCACGACGTCGGGCCGGGTCCGCGCCACCAGCGCGGCCACGTCGCTCCGTCGGCGCCCTGGACCACCACCTCGATGTGGAGTTTTCGAGGACGGGGATCGCAGCGAGGCCGGAGCGCATCAGCTCGTCGTCGTCGACGACGACGAGCCGGATCACCTTCCCCGGTGGCGGCGGGTTGATCGGCAGCCTGGCGGCCAACAGCCACGCGTTACCCCTCCCGACCGGCGGTGATCACCCCATCGGCGAGGAGCACGCGCTCGTGCAAGCCGCCCAGCCCGGCTCGTTCGGGGCGCCGTCGGGCCGCTGCGGCGGATCGGGTTGCGGAGGCATGCGCGGTCCAGGCACACCAAGACGAAGGCACCGGTTCGGTGAAGCGCGCAGCGACTTGTCGCAGACCTTCACCGCTCGCCATCTCCGAGATCGAGCGCGCGGCGACGCCATCCCGGCTGTTTGACGTCGTTCGAGTAGCGGACGTGGCCGTGCTTCTGACACCGCCGGGGTGTTCGACGCCAAGCGCCGCTGCCCCTCGAGTCCCACGGGAGTTGATGAGCTGATCGCCGTGCGCGATCACTAGAACCCGCGCAGGTCCTTAAGGTAGCCGATGAAGATGTCCAGAGAGCCGTTTGGCGCGTCGGCCTGTCCTGTCTCCCTGAAGCCGCAGTGCTGCAGCACGCCCCGCGAGGCAAGGTTCTCGGTGGACACGCGCGCCTTCACTTTTGCCACCCCTGTTGAGGCCGCGATCTCGAGCGCGGTGATGACACCCTGACTGGCGATGCCTCGACCTTGGGCGTCTTCGGCGACCCGGAAACCAAGCTCGGTCTGACTCTGGTCGGTCGATGTCGCTGACATTTACCCGCCCCAGGACCTCACCGTGCTCGTCAACAATGACAAAGAGAAGAGACACGCCCGCTTGGTTCTCGTGTACGCGAGCGGCGAGCTGGTGATCGAACTGCTCGAAGTAGTCGTCTCCTCGGTCGCCAACGCGCTGCGCGAAGAAGGTCCGGTTGGCACGCTCGAAGCGCTCGGCTGCCCGGGTGTGGTCGAGCGTCAGCAGCTCCAGCCGCGGACTGTCGTTCACGTCCAGAGCCAATCACAGCGCGGTGAACGAGGCATCTGGATTGAAAGCCAGGCGGACGCGAGCAGCGAGCTGCGCGGCAGTGCCTCAGCTTCGTTCACGACCGACCGAAGGTGACCACGTCCAGCCCGGTGCCGCACTGGTCCCTCCGTCTTCTACGCGTACTGGTCCGCGGGAGCCTCGACAGGGGTGGAGGGCGCCGGTCGGCGGAGGAACGCGGCTGCTGCCGCGGCACCAAGTACGGCGACCACCGCGGCGCCAACGAAGGCTGCGGTGTAGGCCTGGGTCAGGGCCACGGGATCACTGGGTTGGTC
>CAVWLC010000005.1:0-1497500 GCA_963755835.1 uncultured Actinomycetota bacterium
TGCACGGTGTGCGTGCCGCTGCCCCTGCGGAACGTCTGCGCCCAGATGTCCGTCTCGCCGGCGTGCTGACGGATCGCCGCGGCCCGGTGGCCGTCGACCTGGATCGTCCAGCGGAGCATGCTGCCCTCGGCCTGGTTCGCACCGAGCTTGGACGCCGACAGGTCGAGCCGCAGGCGGCGGGCGTGAGGACGGCTCACCTGGTAGCTACCGGACACGTCGACCTTGGTCACGGCGGGGGTGGTCGTGGTCGCGCTGACCTCTCCCTCGTGGGCCGTGCTCCAGCCCGTGACCTTGGTGTCGATCAGCGTGGCCGACACCGTGCCCGGGTTGCCTGAAATGGCAACGCCCACGCTCCCGACGGCGGTTGCCGTCCCCGTGACGGCCCCGCCGCGCATCGTGAAGGTGGTCTCGATCGTGTTGGACGCGTTGGAGATGGTGATGCCCGCGGTCGCCGGCGCATCGCCGTCGATGGTGACTCGGTCGAAGTCGACCTTCTTGGCGTTGTAGAGCAGCGCGCCGGTTGCCTGCACGTGGCTGTTGAGCTTGAACGTGCTGTCGGTGACCGAGCCGGAGGCGCCGCGGGAGATCTGGAGAGAGTTGGCCGCGATCGTCGGGTTGGGCTCACCCTGCGGGCCTGCGCCCTGACCCACGTGGGCGTTCTTGACCGAGAAGGTCAGGTTGCCGTCGAGGAGCAGACCGGTCTTCTGGTAGTTCGTGACGTCGATGTCTACCAGGCTGACCTGGGCGCGGGGGACGTCGATGTTGTCGCCCGAGACCCGGTTGCGGATCGAGATCGCGTTGCCCTCTTGCACACCGTTGCCGTGGGAGATGCCGTTCACGGAGACGTTGGTCAGGCTGCCGCCAGCGCGGTACATGTAGATGCCGTTCAGCAGACCGCCGCTGTTGCTGCCGCCCTCGAAGCCCTGGGTGGTGATGTCGAGGTTCTTCACATCCAGCTGGGCAGGGGCAGTGTCGCCACCGACCGCAGAGGCCAGGACATTGCCGGGGAAGTTCCGGTGCGTCGCGTCCTCGACCGCGGTGATCTTGTGGCCGGCGCCGTCGAGCGTCGCGTCGTTCGGCATGGTGATCGTCGTGAAGGTCTCGACGTCGTTGGTCAGCGTGTACAGGTCGCCATGACCGTCAGGGTCGGCAGTGACGGTGACCGACCCGTCGAGCGGCCCGGGGACAACGGCGTCGGCGGCGAAAGCCGCGACGGGGGCTGCAACGAGCCCGGCGAAAACCACGGCACCTGCAGTGATGGTGGTGCTTCTGCGAACGAACGGCGATGTCACTGACGAACCTCTCTAAGCCTTTGGCTAGATGTGGGAAACGGTTTCCGCACGTATTCGAGGATCGTCGAAGAAGCTGGCGTGGACATCCGCCGACTGACGGGTTCGGTTACCTGTTCTCTCAGCCCGCGCCATTCAGCACTAGACGGCGCGGGTCACCCCGCGAGCCGCCACCGGCTGCCTGGGAGAGAATCGAAGCCGCGTTGAAGACCTGCGCGGTCGTCACAGCTCCGACGCTGTGCTCGACGCGGTGCCTGGCTCTGAAGCCCGCGGCAGATGAGTGTGGGTCTCGGGCGCAGCCGCGGCTACAGCCTCGACATCTTGTGAAACGGGCTCTTGATGCGAACTGTCTGGGTGCGGAAGTCGACCGTCACCGCCGCGGCTTCCACCTGAATGACGCGACCCATCCCGTAGGAATCGTGGGAAACCAGGTCGTCGAGCGCGTACAGCTCGATCGTCGGCTCGGGGTCAGGCTGGAACGGGCTGGTGGCCAGATGCCGGCGTACTGGAGTGCTCATCCCCACCAGTGTCTCCTACAGCTGGGCAAAAACCCTACGTCTTGCGAAAGACAGGTAGCCGAACCCGTAAGTCGGCGGGTGTCCTGATCGCCTTCCTCGGCGACCCTGAGCATGTCGCTCACCAGGCGGCATCACGGACCCCACCAAACCCAGAGGACCTCATGCACACCCTGCACGCCCGCGCGGCTGTCGCGGTTCTGGCTCCCGGCGCACTTGCTGCCGGCGTGCTGTTCGCCGCTCCCGCCTTCGCCGCCACCACCGTGACCGTCTGCTCGGCCGGCTGCGATTTCAGCTCCATCTCTGCCGCGGTGAACGCCGCCTCGGCCGGCGACACCGTCAACGTCGCCGGAGGCACGTACACCGAGTCGGTGGCCGTGAACAAGGCGCTGACCATTCGCGCCACCGCGCCCGGCACCACCGTCATCCCGGGTCCCGGCTACAACGACGCCGGGTTCAAGCTGCAGGCCAACCACGTCACCATCGAGGGCTTCACGATCGGCGACCGCAGCGCCATGAGCAAGACCATCGGCATCGACGTCTCGTCCACCACCGGTGCCCACATCGTCGACAACACGCTCGTTCACAACCAGCGCGGCGTGAGCCTCGGCGGGGCCTCCGACGTTCTCGTGTCCGGCACCCGCTTCGTGGACAACAACGGATCCGGTCCCGACGACAACGCCGCGCTGTGGGGCGACAACGTCACCGGGATCACCGTCGAGGGCTCCACCTTCACCGGTCACACCAACACCGCGATCAACCTGGCCGGCTCCAGGGACATCACCGTCACCGGGAGCACGTTCACCGACAACGGCAACGTCGCTGTCATCTGGGACGACACCAACGTCACCGTCTCCGGCAACACCGGAACCCTGATGCGCGGCAGCGGCGTCTACCTCAACCACTCCAGCAACGTCACGATCAGCGGCAACGACCTGGGCGCTCAGGGCGGTGCGAGTGCCGTTTCCGTCAACAACGTGTCCGGTGCCAACTCCGCGGTGCGGGTCACCGACAACGTGCTGCGTCACTTCGTGCGCGGTGTCGGCGTCGCCAACAGCGCCATGGGCGACACCCTGGTCGCCTCGGGCAACGCCTTCCTGACCTCGACCACCGGTGTGCGCAACCAGGGCACCGTCCCGGTCGACGCGCGCCACAACTGGTGGGGCGCGACCTCAGGCCCGGCAGACGCCACCGCCGGCGACTCGAGCACGCCCGAGTCCAACACCGGAAGCGGCGTCACCGCCGAGGGCGCGGTGGACTACCGCGACTGGTGCGTCACCAACACCTGCCAGGCACCGGTCACGCCCGTCGTGAAGGCCAGCACCACGCTGCGCACCAAGACGCGGACCCAGCACGACGGCGACCGTGTCCTCGTGGTCCGAGTCAGCGCCGATCGCGCCTCGGTCGACGGCGGAGACGTCACGATCCGCAACGCGGCCGGCAAGCAGGTTGCTCTGCTGGTGGTCCACCACGGCAAGGTCCGGATCAACCTCGGCACGCCGCGGCCGGGCAAGCACGTCTACACCGTCGAGTTCCACGGCACCGACACGGCCCAGGGTGCGGCGAAGCGGGTCGTCGTCCGGATGCACTGACCGCTTTTGTCGAGACAACGGCCCCTGCGACGCACCGCGTCGCAGGGGCCGTTCTCGTCTCACTGACCACATCTGCACCAGTCCGTCCACAGATTGGCGTTCACCTCTTCCCTGCCCGCCAAGACTCGGTTTACGGTCCCTCTGACAGGGCTCCATCTCGGGAATCTCGGGGTCTCATGACGACGTTGCATGCCGCCGTGCCGGCCGGTTCGGGCGCGCACGACGAGCTCGTGGAGCAGCTCGACGCGCACGTCCGCGAGGTGGTCCGGCGTGAGGGCGTGGACCCGCAGCGCGACGCGGGCGTCGTACGCCGGATCGCTGAGTCGGTGGTGCGCGACCACGACGAGCGCAGCCTGACCGGCGTGGTCGCCGCGGTGCCGGACGCCGATGCGGTGGTGGGTGAGCTGGTCGCGCGGGTGAGCGGCTTCGGGCCCCTGCAGCCGTTCCTCGACGACCCGGCGGTCGAGGAGGTCTGGATCAACGACCCCAGCCGGGTGTTCGTGGCCCGGCACGGCCGGCACGAGCTGACCAACCTCGTGCTGACACGAGCCCAGGTGCAGGAGCTCGTCGAGCGGATGCTCAAGAGCTCGGGCCGGCGGATCGACCTGAGCCAGCCCTTCGTGGACGCGATGCTGCCCGAGGGCCACCGGTTGCACGTCGTCCTGGAAGGCATCAGCCGTGGCTTCTCCGCCGTCAACATCCGCAAGTTCGTGCTCCGCGCCAACCGGCTCCAGAGCCTGGTCGAGCTGGGCAGCCTCAGCCCGCGGGCGGCGGCGTTCCTCGAGGCGAGCGTTCGGGCCGGGCTCAACATCCTGGTGGCGGGAGGCACCCAGGCCGGCAAGACGACGTTGTTGAACTGCTTGGCCGCAGCCATCCCCGGTGGCGAACGGGTGGTCAGTGTCGAGGAGGTCTTCGAGCTGAGGTTCACCCACCCCGACTGGGTCGCGCTCCAGACCCGGCAGCAGGGGCTCGAGGGCACCGGCGCAGGTGCGGCTCGGTGACCTCGTCAAGGAGAGCCTCCGGATGCGGCCGAGCCGGGTGATCGTGGGGGAGGTGCGGGCCGAGGAGTGCCTCGACCTCCTGCTCGCGCTCAACGCCGGGCTGCCCGGCATGTGCACGATCCACGCCAACAGCGCTCGTGAGGCGCTGGTGAAGGCGTGCACGCTGCCGCTGCTGGCCGGGGAGAACATCTCCGCCCGGTTCGTGGTCCCGACGGTGGCGGCCAGCGTCGACCTCGTCGTCCACCTGGGCATCGACGAGCACGGCGTACGCCGGGTCAACGAGATCGTCGGCGTGCCGGGCCGCGTCGAGAACGACGTCATCGAGACCGAGCCGGTCTTCGTCCGGCACGGCACCGAGCTGCGTCGCACCGGCGGTCTGCCCCCGCGGCTCGACCAGTTCGAGCGCCGCGGCCTCGAGGTGCACCGGATCCTGAGCGGACCGCTGGAGGGCTGATGGGCGCGCTCGTCGGGCTCGGTGTCGGCGTCGGGCTGCTGATGGTCTGGTCGGCGTTCTTCGTGCCGGTCCGGCCCAGGGCGCCGGGCCGGCACGGCCGCACCGCTGAGCTGCTGGCCCGCGCGGGGCTGGGCGAGGTCTCGATCACCGGTTTCCTCGTGCTCTGCCTGGTGGCCGGCGCGGTGGCGGCCTTCGTCGTCCAGGTCGTGAGCCGTACGCCGCCCGTCGCGCTCACCTTCGGGCTCATCGGCGGCTACCTACCGGTGGCCGTGGTGAGCGGACGCGCGCGGCGCCGGCAGCGTGAGTTCGCGGAGGTCTGGCCCGAGGCGGTGGACAACCTGGCGAGCGCCGTCCGCGCCGGCCTCAGCCTGCCGGACGCGCTGGCGGCCCTGGGCGTGCGCGGTCCGGAGCCGCTGCGGCCGGCGTTCGACGCGTTCGCTCTCGACTACCAGGTGACCGGCCGGTTCGGCGAGAGCCTCGACCGGCTCAAGCAGCGGCTGGCCGACCCGGTCGGCGACCGCGTCGTCGAGGGGCTGCGGGTCGCCCGCGAGGTCGGGGGTGGCGACCTCGGGCGGTTGCTGCGCAACCTGTCCGGCTACCTGCGCGAGGACGTCCGCACCCGGGGCGAGCTCGAGTCGCGGCAGGCGTGGACCGTCAACGGCGCCCGGCTCGCGGTCGCGGCGCCTTGGTTCGTCCTGCTGTTCATGTCGTTCCAGACCGAGGTGATCCAGCGCTACGCCTCAGCCGCCGGCGCCCTGGTGCTCGCGGTCGGCGCGGGGCTCTGCCTGGTCGCCTACCGGCTGATGATGCGGATCGGACGGCTGCCCGTCGAACGGCGGATCCTGCAGTGACCCCCGCGGCCTGGGGCGCGCTGCTCGGTGCCGTGCTGGCCGGCGGCCTGCTGCTCGTCGGCAGCCGCCTCCTGTCGCTGCGCCGTCCTCGGCTCGAGTCCAGGGTGCTGCCCTATGTCCGCGACCTGCCCCAGGTCGCCACCAGGACCCCGCCGACCACGAGCGCCGCCAGGGGCGTCTTCGGCCCGCTGCTCGGCTCCGCCGGCGACGCCGTCGAGCGGGTCCTCGGCGGTGCGGCCTCGGTGCGGCGGCGGCTCGAGCGGGCCGGCCTCGATGCGACGGTGAGCGAGTTCCGCGTCCAGCAGGTGGTGTGGGGGCTGGTCGCGTTCGCCCTCGCCGCGGCCTACTCGGTCCTCAAGGCGCTGACCCACCCCGGCAGCGCGCTGCCCTCGGTGCTGCTCTGCCTCACCGCGTTCGCCGTCGGCGTCCTCGCCCGCGACCACCACCTCACCTCGCAGGTCAAGCAGCGCGAGCGCCACATCCTGGCCGAGTTCCCCACGGTCGCCGAGCTGCTGGCGCTGGCGGTCGCGGCCGGCGAGAGCCCGGTGGCGGCTCTCGACCGGGTCGTACGCCGGTCGGGCGGCGAGCTCTCCACCGACCTGGCCAAGGTGCTGGCGGAGGTCCGCACCGGCGAGCCGGTGGCCTCGGCCTTCGACCGGATGGCCGCCTCGACCGGCCTGCCACTGGTGGCGCGGTTCGCGCAGGGGATCGCCGTTGCTGTCGAGCGCGGAACGCCCCTCGCCGACGTCCTCCACGCCCAGGCCGCCGACGTCCGCGAGGCCGGGCGCCGCGAGCTGATCGAGGTCGCCGCCCGGCGCGAGGTGGCGATGATGGTGCCGGTCGTCTTCCTGGTCCTGCCGGTGACCGTGCTCTTCGCGTTCTGGCCCGGCGTGGTCGGACTCTCGCTCACGGCTCCCTGAACCACCGTGAGCACCTCTCGGGAAAGGAAGCACCATGCAGCAGCACCTCCACTCCGCACTGGCCCGTCTCTGGCTCGAGGTCAGCGCACCTCGGGTCCGTGACGAGCGCGGCGACGTACCCGGTTGGGTTCTCGTCACCGTGATGACCGCCGGCCTGGTCATGGCCATCTGGGGCGTGGCCGAGGGCCAGCTCCGCTCGATGCTCTCCGACGCCCTGGGCTCGGTGAAGTAGACCGCGTGTTCCTGCCCAGGCGCCGCACCGAGCGGGGCGCGGCGGTCGTCGACGTCGTCCTGGTCATGGTCGTCCTGGTGCCGGTCGTGCTCGGGATCATGCAGGTTGCGCTGGTGCTGTTCGTCCGCAACACGCTGGCGGCGGCCGCCTCCGAGGGCGCCCGGCTCGCCGCCACGCGCGACCGCGGCCCGGCCGACGGCGCGGCGCTGACCCGCGCGCAGATCGACGGCGCCGTGTCCGGGAGGTTCGCCCAGGACGTCACCGCGACGCAGCAGGGCCGGACCGTCGAGGTCACCGTGCACGCCAGGGTGCCCGCACTGGGCATCGGCGGGCCGGCCGTCGAGCTGACCGTCACCGGCCACGCCGTCGAGGAGCCGCCGTGACCTCGCTAGGACAGCAGGCCGTCCAGCCGGGCCAGGGTGAGCAGCCAGCCCTCCTCGTGCGCGCTGTCGTTCGCGTACTCCTCGTGCTCGAGCACCAGCCTGGTCGTGTCGACCTCGGGCGTGATCTGGACGGTGACCGTGGTGGCGGTCTCGTCGTCGTCCTCCCAGTCGAAGGTGAAGACCAGCCGGGACGGCGGCTCGACCTCGACGTAGCTCCCGCCCACGACCCAGTCGCCCATCTCGACCCGCCACCCACCGCCGGGCTGCACGTCGAGCTCGGCCGTCGTGGGCAGGTCCGGGTTGGGGCAGAACCAGCGGACCAGCAGCTCGGGATCGGTGAAGTAGGCGTAGACACGCTCCGCCGGCGCCGCATAGGTCTGCTCCAACGTGAAGCCGAGGTCGGGGATCATGGGTCCAAGTATCGGTCCGAACGCGGCAGCGCGCTGGTCGAGCTGACCTGGCTCGGCATCCTGCTGATCGTCCCGATGCTGTGGATCGTGCTCAGCGTCTTCGACGTGCAGCGCGGCGCGTTCGGAGTCAGCAGCGCCGCCCGCGCGGCCGGCCGGGCCTACGCGCTCGCGCCGACCGACGCCCTCGGCCAGGCGCGAGCCGAGCAGGCGGCCCGCCAGGCCCTGGCCGACCAGGGGCTGCACGGCGTACCGGTCACGGTCACGGTCAGCTGTACGCCGTACCCGCACGACTGCCACCAGGGCACCTCGGTCGTCACCGTCCGGGTCGCCACCCGGGTGGACCTGCCGCTGCTGCCGGAGGTGCTCGGTGGCCAGGCGCCGAGCTTCGCCCTGGCCGCGTCGCACTCGGTGCCGATCGGCCAGTACCAGGAGGTCGACGATGCGGGATGAGCGCGGCCAGGCCACCTTGCTCATCGTCGGCTTCGCCGTGGTGCTGGCGATGACGGTCGCGCTCGTGGTCGACAGCACCGCCGCGTACCTCCAGCGACAGGGGCTCGACACCCTGGCCGACGGCGCCGCCTTGCGCGGCGCGGACCTGGGCGCGACCGGCGAGGACGTCTACGAGGGCGGCGTGCCCCCGGACACCCTGGCGCTCGCCCCGGCCCAGGCCCGGCGGGCGGTCGGCGCCTACCTCCAGCAGTCGGGCGCCTTCGCGCGCTACCCGGGGCTGACCTACTCGGTGCGGATCGAGCAGGACCGCGTCGTGGTCAGCCTGCACGCGCCGCTCGGCCTCCCGCTGAGCATCCCGGGCTCGCCGGAGCGGGCCACCGTCGGAGCCGAAGGGTCCGCGGTCGTCGGTGTGGACCGCTGACCGGCCGACGACGGTCAGTGCGTGACGCTGCCGGCCAGGTCGGCAGCGGCCAGGGTCACCTCGGTGGCGATCCGGTCCGAGAGCTCCTCGTCGGCGACGGCCACGACCACCGCCCACGCCGGGACCTCGGGGCTGGGGCGCGGCACCAGCGCGGCGGTGCAGGAGACCCCGTCCCGGAACTCGCCGTGCTCGCTCACCGGCGCGTGCGCCCGGACCGCCCCGAGCTCCGCCTCGAGGTCGTCGACATCGGTCCGGGTGCGAGAGGTGAACGGCCGCAGCTCGTGGGTCGCCAGGAACCGATGCCGCTGCCGCGGCGTCATCCCGACCAGCAGCGCCTTGCCGAGCGCGGTCGCGTGCGCGGCGACGTCCAGACCGACCTCGAAGTCCTCCAGGTACGGCGACCCGGGCGCCTCGGCCAGCTCGACCACCGTGACCCGCCCGTCCTGGAGCAGGCCGAGGTAGGAGCTCAGCCCCACCCGCTCCGACAGCTGGTGCAGCACCACCGCGGCCGTGGGCGGCCGCTCCAGCGACGTGACGAGGTCGTGGAACCGGCGGGCCACGGTCTCGCCGATCACGTAGGTGCCGTTGGGGAGCCTGACCAGGTAGCCCTCGTAGGCGAGGGTGCGCACGAGGTGGTAGCTGGTCGAGATGTTCAGGTCACACTTGCGCGCGATCGCCTTCACCGGGAGCCCCGGCTCACGCCCGACGACCTCGAGCACTCTCATGGCCCGACCGACGCTCTGCACGAAGTCGTCCGGCCGACCGTCGCCGGGCACCTCGGCACCAGGCTCCATCGCACCCACCTCGCCCCCGGCCGTCGCCACGCGGCCGTGGCTCCATCGTAGGGAGCGGCGCGGCGGCGTCCACCGTTTCGCCATGCGAAATCTGAGGGGGTACCCGCCCCCCGAGCCCGGGTCGAGACTGGCGCGGTGATCGACCCGTCGGTGCGCGACGTGCTCAGCGAGGTCTACGACCCGTGCTGCCGTGACAAGGGGATCTCGGTCGTCGACATGGGGCTCCTGCACCGTGCCGAGATCGATGGCGGAGCGGCCCGGGTCGAGCTGCTGCTCACCTCGGGCTGGTGTCCGTTCGCCGCGACCGTCCTGGGTGACATCGAGTCGGCCGTGCGCACCCTCCCGGGCGTCGACACCGCCACCGTCGAGCTGGTCTGGCACGAGGCCTGGTCACCCGAGCGGCTCTCCGACAGCGCCCGGGCCAAGCTGCGCTTCCTTCCCGACCCGGCGACGGCGGGCGACCCGGCGTCGTACGCCGCCGCGAGCCGGGCCTCCGCCCCCTACCCGAAGGAGCTCCCATGATCGGTGACGCGCTGGTGTTCGACGGGGTCGCGCACCCCTTCAACTTCGAGGCCGACAACGCCCGCGGCCCGGCCGGGCAGATGTTCTCCAACCACCTCTACGCCTTCCACAACGTGCTGACGCCCCCCGGGCAGCCGCTGATGTCTGCCGAGGAGTTCCTGCACAAGTGGACCGTCGAGGAGATCCACGAGATGGTCTACGGGCACTCCGACACCGACATGCTCGTCGCGATGCCGCTCCCTCTGACCGACCTCTACAAGGACGGCCTGTCGCCCTGGACCGAGTGCGCGAAGCTCGCCCAGCTCGACCCCGAACGCACGGTCATGTGGGGCACGGTCAACCCGCTGGAGGGCAAGGCGGCGGTCGACGACGTGACCCGCCAGGTCGAGGAGTACGGCGCCCGCGCCTTCAAGTTCTACAACGTGCGCTACGAGGACGGCGGCCAGGTGCCGTGGCGGATGGACGACCCGAAGGTCGCGTTCCCGGTCTTCGAGCGGATCCAGGAGCTGGGCGTGAACCTGATCGGGGTGCACAAGGGGGTGCCGCTCGGCCCGCAGATGATCGAGCACACCCAGACGTGGGACATGGACGGCGCGGCGGGGGCGTTCCCGGACATCAACTTCGTGATCTACCACGTGGGCCTGCCGTTCATCGACGAGACCTGCTGGCAGCTGATCCGCTACCCGAACCTCTACGCCTCGCTCGCGGCGTCCATCAACTTCGTCGTCCGCGCACCCCGGCTGTTCGCCGAGCTCCTGGGCAAGCTGCTGTTCTGGTGCGGAGAGGACAAGATCGTCTACGGCAGCGAGGCGCCGATCTGGCAGCCGCAGTGGGCGCTGGAGGCGTTCTGGAACTTCGAGATCCCCCAGGACCTCACCGACGGCTACGGCTACCCGCAGCTCACCGAGCAGGCCAAGCGGAAGATCCTCGGCGAGAACCTCCTGCGCCTGCACGGGATGGACGTCGAGGAGACGAGGGCCAGGCTGGCCGGCTGAGGCCATGCCCCAACCGGGTCATTGCCCCGGGGCGGTCGGTGTTCCTAGCGTCGAAGGATGGACCACGAGAGCTTCAGCGTCGCGACGTTCAACCTCTACAACTTCCAGCTGCCCGGGCTGGCGATGAACCCGTTCCAGAAGCCGTGGACCAAGGACGAGTTCAACCACAAGGTCTCCTGGACCGCCCGGATGCTCGAGAACATCGACGCCGACATCGTCGGCCTCCAGGAGCTCTGGAACGCCGAGGCCATGGAGACCGTGCTGGCCCGGCAGGCGCTCAAGGACAAGTACGACCTGCTGGCGACGCCGGCGACCGGCACGAAGATCGTCTGCGCGGCCCTGGTGCGCAAGGGGTTGCTGAGCGGGGCCCCGGAGTGGGTCTCCACCTTCCCGGACGCGGTCAAGCTCGAGTCCACCGACCCCATGGACCCGCAGTCACCCGCCATCTCGGTGCACATCCCCGGCTTCTCGCGACCGGTGCTGCACTTCCGGGTCGCGCTGCGCGACGCGCCGCCGCTGGTCGACGTCTTCGTGGCCCACCTGAAGTCCAAGCTGCCCACGCAGGTCAACGGCGAGGCGTGGTACGACGCCGACCCGGCGACCTACCGTGACCACCGCAACGCGCTCGGTGGGGCGATCTCGACGATCCGGCGTACGGCGGAGGCGACGGCGCTCCGGGTGCTCCTCACCGGCGTCATGAAGGGGACCGAGACGCCGGTGCTCGTGCTCGGCGACCTCAACGACGGCCAGCACAGCAACACCATCGACATCCTGACCGAGCAGCCGAACTACCTCGTGGGCGAGTCGCTGGGCGGCGCCGACATCGGGCTCTACACCGCACAGACGTTGCAGGAGTACCGCGACACCCGCGACGTCTACTACACCCACGTCTACCAGGACCTGCGCGAGTCACTGGACCACGTCCTGGTCAGCGAGCAGTTCTACGACCACAGCCGCCGCCGCACGTGGCTCTTCGACGGGCTGGTGATCAACAACGACCACCTCAACGACGAGGACCACAAGGCGACCGGGACGACGGACCACGGCGTTGTGAAGGTTTCGTTCAGATGGAGGCCGTTCTCCACCTAGCCTGAGGACATGCGTCGCGTACTCGTCCTGCTCGCCTCTCTCGCCGTGCTCCTCGGGACCACCGGGGCGCCCGCCGAAGCCTCGGCCACGAAGGCCGAGCGCAAGTACGAGCAGCAGGCGTTCACCGCGACCAACGCCAACCGCTCCCACAACGGCCGAAAGGCGCTCGCTCCCGACGACTGCCTCAAGCACGCCGCGGTCCGGCAGGCCAAGCTGATGGCGCAGCAGGAGCAGATGTTCCACCAGGACCTCAACCGGGTGATGAGGGACTGCAAGCTCAACACCGCCGGCGAGAACGTCGCCTACGGCTTCCAGTCGGGCAAGTCGGTGGTCAACGACGGCTGGATGAACTCCGAGGGCCACCGCGCCAACATCCTCAACCCCGACTTCCGGCTGATGGGGATCGGCGCCCGCAAGGGCCACGACGGGCGCTGGTACGTCGCCCAGGTGTTCGGCCGCAAGGCCTAGCGAACCCCCGGGCGAAACACAGGCGCAACACTGGCGAACCAAACCGCTCGGCGGTGCATCAGACCCGGTGACACACCTCACCGGAAAGGCATTCTCATGCACCGCACGACCATCGCGGCCGGACTCGTCCTGGCCGCCACGCTCAGCACGACCGCCCTCGCCTCGGCCGAAGCTGGAACCAGCCACCACGCTTCGTCGGCCCGGGCCGGCGCGTACTCCGTCACCGCGACCGTCAACAAGTCCGAGCCCCTGCAGGGCAGCAAGGTCAAGATCAAGGGCTCGGTCAAGCCGGCCGCGCCCGGCGCCAAGGTCACTCTCCAGCTGCGGTACGCCGACCAGAAGAAGTGGAAGAACGTGGCCAGCGACACGCTGTCGGGGCAGGGCAAGTTCAAGTTCACCGACAAGGTCAGCAGCGTCCGCGAGCGGAAGTACCGCGTGGTCAAGCAGGCCGCCGCCGGCCACGCGGCCGGCCACAGCAAGTCGCTCAAGGTGACCGTCTTCGGCTGGCGCGACCTGACCTCCCTCAGCCCCGCCACGTTGTCCGGCTTCGGCGAGTACCCAACCGGAGTGAAGATGAACGGCGTCGCCTACCCGAACTCGCTGCGGTCCTACACCCCGTACCCGGCCGGCAGCGGCAACTCGATCGACTACAACCTCGATCGGGACTGCAAGACGTTCCGCGGTGTCGCCGGGCTGGACGACTCCTCGCTGGCCACCGGCACGGCTCAGATCTCCCTGTCGACCGACGGCACGGTGCGGTACACCGGTTCCTTCGCGCTGACCCAGTCGGCCCCGGTGGCACTCGACGTCACGAAGGTGTTCCGCCTGACCGTGAGCGCCACGCTGAGCAACGGCACTGCTGCCGTCGGCACCCCGCAGGTGCTCTGCAGCTTCTGATTCCTCGCAGCCCGGGGGAGCTCCGAGGCACTGGACCCCGGCGCACGAATCTGTGCGCCGGGGTCCCGCGAGTAACCTTGCCCCTCGTGGCCGGACCCGACTTCGACGCCGAGATAAAGCAGCTCAAGGCGACCATGAGCACCATCGAGCAGGTGCTCGACCTCGACGCGATGCGCAAGGAGATCGGCGAGCTCGGAGTCGAGGTCGCCGCACCCGACCTCTGGGACGACCAGGAGAACGCCACCCGCGTCACCGGCCGGCTCTCGGCCCTCCAGGGCGAGGTCGACCGGGTCACCGAGCTGTCCGGCCGGATCGACGACCTGGAGATCATGGTCGAGCTCGGTCAGGAGGAGGGCGACGCCTCGACGCTCGCGGACGCCGAGGTCGAGCTGGGCAAGATCCACAAGACCGTCGAGGCGCTCGAGGTCCGCACCCTCCTCTCCGGCGAGTACGACGTTCGCGAGGCGCTGATCACGGTCCGGTCCGGCGCCGGCGGTGTCGATGCGGCCGACTTCGCCGAGATGCTGATGCGGATGTACACCCGGTGGGCCGAGCAGCACGGCTATCCGGTCGACGTCTATGACACGTCGTACGCGGAGGAGGCCGGGCTCAAGTCGGCGACGTTCGCGATCCACGCTCCCTACGCCTACGGCACCCTCAGCGTCGAGGCGGGCACCCACCGGTTGGTCCGGATCAGCCCGTTCGACAACCAGGGCCGGCGGCAGACCAGCTTCGCCGCGGTCGAGGTGGTGCCGGTGCTCGAGCAGACCGACGAGATCGAGATCCCCGACGAGGACGTCCGCGTCGACGTCTATCGCTCGTCGGGTCCCGGCGGCCAGTCGGTCAACACCACCGACTCCGCCGTCCGGCTCACCCACATCCCGACCGGCATCGTGGTCAGCTGCCAGAACGAGAAGAGCCAGCTCCAGAACAAGGCCTCGGCCATGGTGATCCTCAAGGCCAAGCTGCTGGCCGTGAAGAAGGCCGAGGAGGCCGCCCAGATGAAGGAGCTCAAGGGCGACGTCCAGGCCAGCTGGGGCGACCAGATGCGCAACTACGTGCTCAACCCCTACCAGATCGTCAAGGACCTGCGGACCGGCTTCGAGGTCGGCAACCCGAGCGCGGTCTTCGACGGCGACCTCGACGGCTTCCTCGAGGCCGGCATCCGCTGGCGCCGCGGCCAGGAGCGGGCCGCAGAGAACTGACCACCGGCGCTACCTGGCGTTGACCGCCTTCGAGGCTGCGCTGGGAATCCCGGCGCCGACCGAGTTCACGGCGGTGACGACGAAGGCGTACCTGCCGCCGTGCTTCAGCTTCGCCTTGAGCGAGGTCCGGCCGGCGCCGACGCTCGCCGTCCTCACCACGTGACCGCTCTTGCTCAGGATCTCCACCTGGTAGCCGGTGACCGCCGCCCCGCCGTTGTCGGTCGGCGCGGCCCACGAGACCGAGATGGTCAGCTTGCCGCCGCGCTTCCCGCTCCTGGCCCGGCCGATGGTGGGCGCACCCGGTCTGGCCAGGAGGATGATCGGGGGGGCCTGGGCCGCGGGGCCGGTCCCGGAGGCGTTGGTCGCGGTCACCGCGATGGTCAGCGGCGTCGCCAGCGGCAGCCCGGTCAACGTCGCGCCCGGAGCGTCGGTGGTGGCCGCCGGTGCGCCGTTGACGGACACGCTGTAGCCGGTCACCGCGCCGCTGCCGATGTCGGCCGGGGCGGCCCAGCTCACGTTGGCGCTGCGCGTGGCGCCGTCCCCGGTCGCGGTGACTGAGCGAGGAGCGCCCGGAGCCCCGGTGCCGGTGGAGCAGGTGCCGGTGACGGTCAGGACGTAGGCGCCGATGCTCGCGTAGTCGCTGTAGGCCGTGGTCCCGTCGCCGTGGCCGACGCCGTCCACGCGGACGTAGTAGCTGCCTCCGGTGGAAGTGGTGTCCACGGTCGCGTCGAGGCCGACGGCCGGCTCCCGGACCCCCGCGCCCACCAGCGCGGACGGCGGGTCGTCGGTGTCGACCACGGTTCCGCCGGAGTCGAGCAGGTCGAGCCGGAGGTCCAGGTCGGGGCTGGGGTTCCCGGGGCTGGCCGTCCCGGCGGTGACGGACACCGGGCCCGTGCACGTGCCCAGCTGGTAGACGTCCTGGTCGGTGCGGGTGGTGATGTACTTCGTGCCCGCCGTCATGCTGCTCGCGGTCTGGAGGGTGTCGCCCGCCTCGTCGGCCCGGTACGCCGCGTGCTGGCTGATGATCGTGAGGTCGTCCTGCTTCTGGTTGGCGTTGGTGTACTCACCCTTGCTCCACTGCGTGACCGGCTTGTAGTAGCCGGCGCCCATGATCGGCGCCCACATGGCCTGGCCGCAGAAGTAGGCCAGCTGGGTGGGCGCGCAGGCGCCGTCCTGGTTGGTCGCGCCGCTGGTCAGCCCGTCGTGCGAGAGGCCGAAGTTGTGGCCCACCTCGTGCGCGATCGCCTCCGCGACGCTCTTGGGGTTGCCCATGCCGCCCAGGCCGCTGGCCCCGAGCTCGTGCGGGAAGATCCACGCCGGCTGGTGGCTCGCATAGGCCGAACCGGTCTGGTCGAAGATGCCGACGTACGCGACGCCTCCGCAGGCCGGCGGCGGCCCGCACGCGCCGGACTCGGCGTCCAGGCTCGGCGACACGACGGCCCGGGTGCCGTACTTCTGGTCGGCGCTGTCCGCCCGGAGGATGGCGTCGGCGCCGGGGTCCTCGGTGGTGACGTCGACGTCGAACGGCGCGTAGTCCTCGGCCACCCGCTGCCAGATCGTCTGGACGTACGCCTTCTCCTGGTCGTCGAAGGCTGCGCCGTCGCCCGCCGGGTCGTAGGCCGGGTAGTCGATGTCGGGCAGCCCCCACGCGGAGCCGGCGCCGTGGTTGCCGTCCGTGTCGATGAAGAGCACTCGGTCCGACCCGGGCTTGCTGTGCAGCGCGAAGGTGTCGGCGAGCGGGAACGGCGGCACCGCGTGCGGGACGTCAACGTCGGCGTCGACGGTGGCAAGCGGCTCCTTGTAGAAGACCTGGCCGTCGGTGGCCACCCAGGCGCTGGAGTCGGTCAGGAGGACCTGGCGCAGCTGCGCGGCGGTCCAGCCGCTGCGGGCCGCCACCACGCCGAGCCGGTCACCCAGCCGGAGGATCGCCTGCTGGCCGTGGGCCGGAGCCGACAGCACTGGGGACGACGTGGCCCGGCCGCCACCACCGGAGGCCTGGGCCGCACCGGGTGCGAAGGGCAGCGCCGCGAGGACCAGCGAGGCGGCCGCGAGGGAGACGCCACGAGCCGTGGGAGAGAGCACCGCCCAGCCCTATCCCGACCCAGCGACCGGGGGCCATAGTCCGTTGGGGTGAGGCCGGCGGACGAAAAGGTCAGCCCGGGGTGGTCCGGGTGGCCTCGAGCACGCCCACACACCACCGGCCGGCTCGGTCGGTCACGTCCCAGGTGGCGCCGGCCGGCCGCACCACCTCGCAGACCAGCCACGCGTCCCCGAAGAGACCGCGGTACGACGTGCTCGCGACTCCGTCCTTGGTGCAGGTGAGGGCGACGGTGGGGGACCCGAACGGCGGGCCGGCGGCCGCCTTGCAGCCCGGTGCCTTGGCGGCGCCCCGGGCCAGCCGCTGTGCCTGCTCCGCGCCGACCGGTGTGGCGAACACCCAGGCCTGGGCCACGGTGCCGTCCGCGCCGGTCCACCGGCAGCCGAACTCGTCCGTGACGTCCTGCCCGCCGTTGCCGAGGTCGATGGTGTCGCCGTTCTGCCAGGTCGAGGAGGCCGCCGGGTCGCCCCCCAGGGCCGCCGACACCTGGCGCCCGTCGACCCGGTCGCAGAACGGGCCGCGCGTCACCGCGACGCCGGCGGTGTCGTAGCCCGACAGCGGCGTGGTCGAGAAGGGTGTCTGCACCGGAGCCGGCTCGTCCGCGCTCCCGAGCGCCAGCACGCCACCACCCACCGCGACCACCGTGACCACGCCCGCCACCAGGAGGAAGCGGGCCGGGATGCGCATGCCCCAGAGAGTAGGGACCCCGGCGATGGGAGGATGCCCCGGATGGGTGCACCTCGCGAGATCCACGCCGCCGCGGCCGCGCAGCTCGAAGGGGCGCTCGGCCTCGACGCGTTGCTCGGTCCCGCCGTCCTCAGCCCCGAGCGGCGCCAGACCTTCGCCCTCCGCCTGGACCGCTACTGGCCCGACCTCGAGGTCGCGGTCCGCGAGCTCCACCCCGATCCGGACGCGGCCGACGACCTGCTGGCCCGCCTGGTGCGCACCGCGGCGACGGCGTACGCCGAGCGCCCGGCCGACCTGCACCTGCTCGACCAGCGGCGGTTGCTGACCCCCGACTGGCTCCAGCAGCCGCAGATGTTCGGCTACTCCTGCTACACGGAGCGGTTCGCCGGCGATCTGAGGGGCGTGGCCAAGCACCTCGACCACCTCGAGGACCTCGGCGTCACCTACCTCCACCTGATGCCGCTGCTGCTGCCGCGCGAGGGGGACCACGACGGCGGCTACGCCGTGCAGGACTACCGCGCGGTCCGGCCCGACCTCGGCACCGTCGAGGACCTACGCGACCTGGCCACGACGCTGCGCGGCCAGGGGATCAGCCTGGTCCTGGACGTGGTGCTCAACCACGTGGCCCGCGAGCACGACTGGGCGGTGCGGGCCCGGTCCGGAGACCCGACGTATCGCGACTACTTCCACGTCTTCCCCGACCGCGACCTGCCCGACCGCTACGAGCGAGACCTGCCCGAGGTGTTCCCGGACTTCGCGCCCGGCAGCTTCACCTGGGACGACGACCTCGACGGCTGGGTCTGGACGACCTTCAACGAGTGGCAGTGGGACCTCAACTGGGCCAACCCGGCGGTGCTGGCCGAGTTCGCCGGGATCATCCTGTGGTTGGCCAACCTCGGCGTCGAGGTGGTCCGGCTCGACGCCATCGCCTTCCTCTGGAAGCGGATGGGCACCAGCTGCCAGAACCAACCCGAGGTGCATGCGGTCACCCAGGCGCTGCACGCCGTCACCCGGATCGCGGCGCCGGCAGTGGCGTTCAAGGCCGAGGCGATCGTGGGGCCGCGCGACCTGGTGCAGTACCTCGGCACCGGCCGGCACGCCGGGAGGGTCAGCGACCTCGCCTACCACAACAGCCTGATGGTGCAGATCTGGTCGATGCTCGCCACCGGCAACACGATCCTGGCCAGGCACGCGCTGCGCGCCCTGCCCGCCACCCCCGGCTCCGGCACGTGGATCACCTACGCGCGGTGCCACGACGACATCGGCTGGGCGGTCGACGACTCCGACGCGTACGCCGCGGGCGTCACCGGCCCCGGACACCGGCGGTTCCTGTCCGACTGGTACGCCGGCACCTTCCCGGGCTCCTGGTCCGACGGCCTCGTCTTCCAGGCCAACCCGGCCACCGGTGACGTGCGGATCAGCGGTACCACGGCCGCGCTGGCCGGGCTGCACGACGGCCAGCCGCCACCGGACGAGGAGGCCGCGATGGCCCGGATCTTCCTGGCCCACGCGATCGCGGCGGGCTGGGGCGGCGTTCCCGTGATCTGGAGCGGTGACGAGCTGGGACAGCCCAACGACCCCGGCTGGGCCGCCGAGGAGGGCCACGAGGACGACAACCGGTGGACGCACCGGCCGCGTCTGGACTGGTCCCGCGCGGCGGCCCGGCACGACCTGCGCACGGTGCCGGGACAGGTCTTCTCGGGGCTGGCCCACCTCGCGCGGGTGCGCGCCGGCCTGCCGCAGCTGCACGCCTCCGCGGCGACCACCGTGCTCGAGGACACCGACGACGGCGTTCTGGCCGTGGTCCGCCGGCACGCCAGCGGCACCTTCGTCGGCCTCTACAACGTCAGCGACCACCGGCGCCCGTTCGACCTGCACCGGCTCCGGGCGGCCGGCCTGACCACGCCGTACGACGCCCTGGGCGGCCACGTCCTCGAGGTCGGCGGCGACGGCGTCCTCTGGCTCCCGGCGTACGCCGCGTGGTGGGTGGTCGACGCCCCCCGTTGAATCCGGACTTCTGCCGGTCGAGTCTGCAGTTTTGCCGGTCGATTCGCCCGACTCGACCGGCAGAAGTCCGGATTCAACACCCGATCCCGTACCGTCGACCCACGTGATTCGCTTCGAGAAGGTCACCAAGACCTATCCCGGAACGGGCAACCCCGCTCTCGACCAGGTCAGCATCGACATCGAGAAGGGCGAGTTCGTGTTCCTCGTCGGCCAGTCCGGCTCCGGGAAGTCGACCGCCCTGCGCCTGGTGCTCCGCGAGACGAGGTCGACCGGTGGCCGGGTGCACGTGGCCGGCAAGGACCTCAACCGGCTGGCCGGCTGGAAGGTGCCGCGGCTGCGGCGCCAGATCGGGACCGTGTTCCAGGACTTCCGGCTGCTGCCCAACAAGACCGTCTCGGAGAACGTCGCGTTCGCGCTCCAGGTGATCGGCAAGTCGAGGGCCGACATCAAGAAGCTGGTCCCGACCACGCTGGAGCTGGTCGGGCTCGAGGGCAAGGGCGAGCGGATGCCGGACGAGCTGTCCGGAGGTGAGCAGCAGCGGGTCGCGATCGCCCGCGCGTTCGTCAACAAGCCGATGATCCTGATCGCCGACGAGCCGACCGGCAACCTCGACCCGACCACCTCGGTCGACATCATGAGGCTCCTCGAACGGATCAACCGCACCGGCACCACCGTGCTGATGGCCACCCACGACTCCGGTGTGGTCGACCAGATGCGCAAGCGAGTCATCGAGCTCGACCACGGACGGGTCGTCCGCGACGACGCCCAGGGTGCCTATGGAGCGGCTATCTAGATGCAGTTCAGATACGTCTTCTCCGAGCTCGGCCAGGGGCTTCGGCGCAATGTCTCGATGCACGTCGCAGTGGTGCTCACCCTCTTCGTGTCGATGACGCTGCTCGGCCTGGGTGTGCTGATGAAGCAGCAGACCGACATCGCCACCCGCTACCTCGGCAACCAGCTCCAGGTCACCGTCTACCTGTGCCGCGACGGCGACGCCAACCCGGCCTGCGCCGGGGAGGTCACCGACGACCAGATGCAGCGGGTCGAGGAGGCGATCAAGGGCAGCCCCGAGGTCGCGTCGTACCGCTTCGAGTCCAAGGACGAGGCGTTCGCGAAGGTCAAGGACCTCTACGGCGCTGACCAGTTCGACGGGCCCAACCCGGCGCTGACCGCGGACGACATGCCGCAGTCCTACTGGATCACGCTGAAGGACCCGAAGCAGTTCGAGGGCGTGACCAGCGCGGTGCAGACCCTGGACGGCGTCTCCCAGATCCGCGACCTGCGCAGCATCCTCAAACCGATCTACCAGTGGCTGGATGCGCTGAAGTACGGCTCGTGGGGGATCGCCGCCTTCCTGCTGGTCGCGGCGCTGCTCCTGGTCGCGAACACGATCCGGCTGGCGGCGTTCGCGCGTCGCAAGGAGATCGCGATCATGCGGCTGGTGGGCGCATCGACGATGTACATCGCGCTCCCGTTCCTGCTCGAGGCGCTGGTCACCGCGGTCATCGGTGTCGGGCTCGCCGCCGGCGCGCTCGGCGCGTTCATGTACTTCGGCGTCCACCAGCGGATCGCGGACTCGATCTCGTTCATGCCGTGGATCGGTTTCGACGAGTACGTGAACGCCCTGATCGTGATCGCGATCCTCGGACCGTTGCTGACGCTGCTGCCGACACTCCTACTGACCCGCAAATACCTCAAAGTCTGAGTCGCGACCCTTACCGTCAGGGACGTCCATCGTTACTTCCCCGACGGTGAGGATCCAACGACGTGCGCTCCTTCCCCGGCGCCGGCGGCCGCTCAGTTCTGGCCTGCCTTCTTGTCCTGACCCTTGGTGGCACCGCCGCACCCCTGGCGCTCGCTGCTGACGGCGACGGCCTCAACCACAAGCAGAAGCACGTCCACGACCAGATCCAGCAGGTCCAGGGCGACATGGACGACGCGAGCAAGGCCATCACCCAGGCCAAGGCCCAGCTCGCGCAGGCCGAGAAGCAGCTCGCTGCCGCGCAGTCCGACTACGCGGCCAAGCAGGCGCACGCAGCCGACGTCCAGGCCAAGCTCCAGGTCGCCACCGTCGAGAACGACCAGGCCCAGGCCGCGCTCCAGGCCGCCGAGGCCAACCTGGCGAAGGCCAAGGCCGACGTCGTCGCGGGCCAGGCCGCCCTGGACGCGCAGCAGGCGAGGGTCAAGAACACGGTCGTCGCGCTCTACCAGCAGGGCTCACCCCAGCTGATGGCGTGGACCGGCTACCTCGACGCGCAGACCCCGGACGACCTGATCCGCAAGATGGAGTACGCCGACACGCTGGTCGAGGACCAGAACTCGCTCTTCGACCAGCTGCACGCCGCCGAGGTCGCGCTGCACACCCAGAAGGACGCGGTGAAGACGGCCGAGGCGGCGGCCGACGAGCAGGCGGACGTGGCCGCACAGGAGCTCAACAACGTCGAGCAGCTGAGCCAGCAGGCGGACGAGGCCGTGAACGCGGCGATGCTGGCCCAGAACCAGGTCACCCTCACCGTGGCCGCGCGGCAGAAGGCGCAGCACAAGGCGCAACGGGCCAAGAAGCGGGACCGGGCGGAGCTGCGCCACCTCCAGCAGCAGGAAGACCACATCAAGCACCTGATCGCCCAGGCGGCCGCACACGACCACTCGCAGGGCTTCGTCGGTGCCAGCGGCGGGTTCCTGCTGCCGCCGGTCACCGGTCCGGTCACCTCGCCGTTCGGCTACCGGATCCACCCGATCTACCACTACTGGGGGCTGCACGACGGCACCGACTTCGGCGTCTCCTGTGGTGAGGGCATGCGGGCCGCCGCCGACGGCACGGTGCTCTCCCGCTACTGGTCCGACGTCTACGGCAACCGGCTCTACATCGACGTGGGCAAGGTCAACGGCCACAACCTGACCGTGGTCTACAACCACGCGACGTCGTACCGCGTGAACGTCGGCGACCACGTGACCCGCGGCGAGATCGTCGGCTACGTCGGCTCGACCGGCTGGTCCACCGGCTGCCACCTGCACTTCACGGTGCTCCAGGACGGCACCGCGGTCGACCCGATGAACTACCTGTAGCGACGGGTTTCGAGACCACCGGTGGTTGAGGAGGGCGCTCTGCGCCCGTCTCGAAACCACGCACGCCGAGGCTGCGACGTAACCAATTGTCCCGGCTTGCGAGAATGGTGGGATGGCCAGGGAGCAGGGGCGCAAGGTGATCGCGCAGAACCGCAAGGCGCGGCACGACTACGCCATCGAGGACACCTACGAGGCGGGCCTCGTCCTCCAGGGCACCGAGGTGAAGTCGCTGCGCGAGGGTCGGACGTCGCTCGTCGACGGCTTCGTCGACATCGACCGCGGCGAGGCGTGGCTGCACAACGTGCACATCCCGGAGTACTCCCAGGGCACCTGGACCAACCACTCGGCCCGGCGCAAGCGCAAGCTGCTGCTCAACCGTGACGAGATCGACAAGATCGAGCGGAAGGTCTCCGAGAAGGGGTTCACGATCGTGCCCCTCTCGCTCTACTTCCTCAACGGGCGGGCGAAGGTCGAGATCGCCCTGGCCCGGGGCAAGAAGACGTGGGACAAGCGCCACGCGCTGGCCGAGCGGCAGGCCGACCGGGAGACCGAGCAGGCCGTCGGCCGCCGGCTGAAGGGCATGGGTGACTGACTCGCCGGACCGGGCCATCGACAGGCAGAGCGACGTCGCTCCGGTCCGTGCCTTCTGGGAGGGGCTCGGGCTGCCCGGCCTCTTCGACGTCCACGTCCACTTCCTGCCGCCGAACATCCAGAAGGCGGTCTGGCACGTGTTCGACACCGCCGGCCCGAAGATCGGCCGCGAGTGGCCGATCCGCTACCGCGCGGCGCCCGAGGACCGCGTCGCACTGCTGCGGGAGATGGGCGTACGCCGCTTCTCGACGCTGCCCTACGCGCACAAGCCCGGCGTGGCGGCCTACCTCAACAACTGGTCGCGCAGCTTCGCCCTCGAGGTGCCCGAGGCCCTCTGGTCGGCGACCTTCTTCCCGGAGGAGGGCGTGACGTCGTACGTCGGCGCGCTGGTCGCGGACGGGGTCGAGCTGTTCAAGCTGCACCTGCAGGTGGGGGAGTTCCACCTCGACGACCCGCTGCTGGACGACGTCTGGGGGCTGCTCGAGGACGCCGACGTGCCGGTCCTCGTGCACGCCGGCTCCGGGCCGGTCGGCAACGACTTCACCGGACCCGCGTCGCTGCAGCGGCTGCTCGCCCGGCACCCGCGGCTGCCGATCATCGTGGCGCACATGGGCGCGCCCGAGGTGGCGCGGTTCGCGGCGCTGGCCGAGGGCTACGAGCGGGTCCGGCTCGACACGACGATGATGTTCACCGACTTCTTCGCGATGCCCTACCCCGACTGGCTGGTGCCGCGCCTGGTCGACCTGCAGCCGAAGATCCTGCTCGGGACCGACTTCCCGACCATCCCCTACCCGTACGCCCACCAGCTCGAGGGGCTGGCCCGGCTCGACCTCGGTGACGACTGGCTGCGTGCGGTCTGCTGGGAGAACGGCGTGGCGCTGTTCGGGCTCAGTCGATGACCGGCTGCCAGGCCAGGGCGTCGTAGAGGCCGGCCGCGACCTGGCTCCAGCCTGTCCCGTCCGGGTGGATGGTGTAGACGCCGACCGCGCGTTCGTCGGGGCCACCGAGCATCCCCTCGGTCGTCGCCACCGCGATGAGGTCACCGTCCGGGCTCCAGGTCAGGCTCGGCGGTGCGAGTCCCAGGCAGTAGCAGTGGCCAGCATCGTGCAATCCGGTGACCGCGTGGTCGGCGACGCCGACTGTCATCGCGGTGAAGCGGTCGTCGGTCAGCTGCTTCTTCCGGTTGCCGGCGATCGGTGTGCCCTCGATGAACGCGATGCTGCTGCCGTCGGGCGACCAGCTGAGGCTCCGGAACTGCGTGTCCGGGTCGTCGCCACTGAGCACGGTAGCCAGGCCCGTGCCATCCGGCCGCATGGTGTAAAGGCGCGGCCCGCTGACGAACGCCAGCAGGGCGCCGTCGGGAGACCAGCTCGGGAAGGTGGTCCAGCCGATCCCGGCGGGCTGGACGTGCTCGAGCTCTCCCGTGTCGAGGTGGACGAGCTCGACCCCGTCGTCGCTGCCGAGGGCGAGCAGACCGCCGTCGGGCGACAGGCTGCTGGTCATGCACGACGTGGCGGCGGGACAGTCGGCCACGACGTGCTCCTCACCGGACCCCGCGTCGAGGCTCGTGATCCGGTTGTGCGTGTCCTGGTAGACCATCGACCGGCCGTCCCGCGTGAACTGGACCGTCGCGAACTGTTCGGCGTCGCGCGGCTGGAAGGCGGGCGGTCTGCCGGACAATGTGGTCCATTCGCCCGCAACCCCGAGTCCCACCAGGGCTCCGTTGACCACGCTGGCCGGCGTCGGTGCGGGCGCCGGCTGCGGCGCCCGTCTCTGCGACGACGAGGCGAGCTGCCAGCCGCCGGCCGCGAGGGCGACGGCGACGCAGACCGCCGCCAGCTTGGCCGTCGTACGCCGCGATCGGATGCGAGTGATCTCGGCGCGCCGGGTGGCCACGTCGGGGGCGGTCCGGTCCAGCAGCTCGCGGGCCGCGGCCCGGGCGAGGGTGTCGAGGTCGGTCATCGCTCCTCCTCCTGGTCGGTGGCGCCGAGCGTGGCCGCTAGGGCGCGGCGGGCGCGGCTGAGGTGCTGCTTGACCGTGCCTTCGCTGGTGCCGAGGGTCGCGGCGATGTCGGCGATCGGCATGTCGTAGACGAACCGCAGCGCCGCGGCCTGGGCCTGGCGCTGCGGCAACGCGCGGACCGCGGTCCAGAACTCCTCGCCCGACGGGCTGAGCTCGATGGGTGGCTGACGGCGTCCGGCCAGGCGTGCGGTGGCCCGGAGCTCGACCATCCGACGCCGGAACTGCGAGACGGCGAGGTTCGCGCAGGTCCGGCGTACCCAGAGGTCGGGCCGTTCGAGCTCGGACACCTCACGCCAGCGGCGGTAGGTGACGATCATCGCCTCCTGGGCGACGTCCTCGGCGAGGTGCGCCGGGCAGAGTCCCCGCGCGAGCGCCACCAGCCGCGGCAGCTCAGCGGTGTAGAACTCCTCGAAGCTGCCCCGGCGCGACGTAGCGGCGGCGCGTTGCGGCGCCGCCACCTCCGTCCGGGACAGCTCGCTCATGCCTTCTACCTCGCGCGAGACCGTGCTCAGGATGACACCGATGCGCGACCCGTGCCGGATCAGCCGCACGGGTCGGCGGCCGGCGGTTCGAGAGAGCGGACGAACGCCTGCATGACCTCCTGGCCGCACGGGCTGGACGCCGAGGCCGGGTGAACTGCGCCGGGCACCACGATGAACGCGGCGTCCGGGAAGATCCGTAGGAGCTCGCGGGTGGTCCGAGTCGGAACCGAGGTGTCCATGTCGCCGCTGAGGATGAGCGCCCAGTCCGGGTCCTCGTGACACTCACTCAGCGCGACTTCGGGCTTCGCACGATGTCCGATCGAGCCCGTCGCCTGGTCCGGCGACGAAGCGGCCGCGTCGTCGTCCCCACCGTCACACGCGGACAGCGTCGCGATCAGGGTGAGCAGGACCGCTGGAGGAGCGGTCCGAGAGATCTTCACGTTCACTACCTCGCGTCAGGCACCGCTGGGGATGACAGGCCAGGAGCCGTGGTTTGAAGGGGTTGGCCGCACCGCCAGACTCTCGGCATGGACATCTGGGCGACTCTCGCCGAGGAACGCCGGGCCACTGCCGATCTGCTGGCCGGCCTGACCGAGGACCAGTGGTCAGTGCCGAGCCTCTGCTCGGCGTGGACGGTGAAGGACGTCGCCGTGCACCTGCTACCCACGACCGGCAAGGGCGTGAGTGAGTTCGTGTGGGCCGTGGTGCGCTCCCGTGGGAACGTGCACCGGGCCAGCGAGGCGCTGGTCGCGAAGTACGCCGCCCGCCAGACACCCGACGAGATCGTGTCGGCGCTGCGAGAGAACGCCGACGACCGGTTCAACCCGCCGGGCGTCGGTGCCCTGGGTCCGTACACCGACGTCCTGGTGCACCGGCTCGACATCGCCGTACCACTCGGCATCGAGGTGGACCGCCCCGTCGAGCCCTGGCGCCCATCGCTCGACTTCCTGACCGGCCCCAAGGGACGCCGGGGCTTCGTGGCACGCGGCTTGCCCGCGGTGAGCTTGCGCGCGACCGACCTGGACTGGTCGCACGGCACCGGGCCCGAGGTCTCGGGACCGGCCGCAGCCATCGGCCTCACCTTGTGCGGCCGGTCCGCCTGGCTGGACCGCCTGACCGGCCCTGGCCGGGAATCCCTGGCGGCCTGGGTGGGTTGAACCCGTAGACTGGACGGTGGTTGAGGAGGTCGCGCTGCGACCGTCTCGAAACCAACAACTCAAGAGGGGCTGATCGGTTTCGACTTGGGACGCTAGTTCCAGGGGAAGCGGGTCGAGGAGCCAGCGACATCTCGTAAACGACCGCTGGAAAACACAACTGCCAACGCTAAGCGCAGTTCCTTCGCTCTCGCCGCCTGAGCGGTGATCGAAGCGTCAGACCGGGCATCTGTCTCCGTCCCGGATCCTGGCGTCATCTAGGAGACTTGCTGTTCACCTCCAGTCAGGAGGGGTGAGCGGGACTCAAACCTGACTGGGCCTGTCGGCGACGTGTCTGTGCGAGCGCCGGGGCCGAGAAAACGCCAATGCAGACTGCACCCGGAGAAGACCTGGTTCGGCGCTCGAGGACGCGGGTTCGATTCCCGCCAGCTCCACCAACCAACGATGGCCTCTTGAACGACGTTTGACATCAGAGCCTCCCCGGCAGCGCTGGGGAGGCTCTGGTGTTTCTCGTTGACTCGTGTCCGTCGGCCCGAGCAGGTTGACGAAGGGCGGCCCCGACGACAATAGTTAGGTGTATGCCTAAGTATCACGACGAGCTCGACGCCGTGCTCCGCGCTCTCGCGGATCCCACGCGCCGGGCCCTCGTGACGCGGTTGGCGAAGTCCCCAGCGGTCGTGTCCGAGCTCGCGGCGCCGTTCTCGATGGCGTTGCCGTCGCTCATGCAGCACCTGCGCGTGCTGGAGGACGCGGGGGTGGTCACGTCGGAGAAGCACGGACGTGTCCGCACCGTGAGCCTGCGGCCGGGCGCGCTGGACGTCCTGCACCTGTGGCTCGGCGAGCAGCGCACCCTCGCCGAACGCCAGGCCGACCGGCTGGCCATCCATCTGACATCGAGCCACCTGGCCCGCACCACCAGAAAGGAAACCTGACGTGACTCGCGTTCGAATCGACCTGTTCTCCTCGCTCGACGGCTACACCGCAGCCGGCGACGGCTCCGACAACCCCATGGGCGAGGACTGGGGGCCGCTCACGGCGGCGTACGCCGCGACCCGCACGTTCCGCGAGCGGATCTTCGGCGACACGAGCGGAGCCGGCACGACCGGCGTCGACGACTCCTACGCCGCCGCGTTCTTCGAGGACGTGGGCGCAGAGATCATGGGCGCCGCCATGTTCGGCCTGCACTCGTTCCCGGACGACCCGGAGTGGAAGGGCTGGTGGGGTGACACCCCGCCGTTCGGGAGCCCGGTCTACGTCCTCACGCACACGGCGCCCCGTCCCTCGATCTCGATGCGGGGCGGGACGACGTTCCACTTCCGCGACGCCGCCGTCGAGGAGGTGCTCGCCGAGGCGAGCGCCGCTGCCGGCGGCCGGGACGTGCGCGTCGGCGGCGGCATCAGCACCGCGCGCGAGTTCCTCCGCGCGGGCTTGGTCGACCAGCTGCACGTCATGGTCGCCCCGATCGTGCTCGGCCGGGGCCATCGGGTGTGGGACGACCTCCGCGGCCTCGAGCTCACCCACACGGTGACGAGCGAGGTGGCCGAGAGCGGCACGATCCACGTCACCTTCACCCGCTAGGACGTCCGCGATGACGACCGAACGCCGCATCGCCCGGGCCGGGTTCACCTTGACCCGCGACTACCCCGTCCCCGTCGAGCGGGTCTGGGCCGCGTTCGCCGAGGAGGAGCAGAAGCTGGCCTGGTTCGGCGCCGGCGACACCTTCGAGCCCGGGGAGTGGGCCTTCGACTTCCGCGTCGGCGGACGCGACGTCGCCGAGGGAACGTTCCACGACGGTCCGGTGTCGCGCTACGTGGGCACCTACACCGACATAGTCGAGCGGGTTCGCATCGTCACGACGTACGACATGTGGCTCGACGGGGTCCACATGTCGACGTCGGTGGCGTCGTTCGAGCTCGAGCCGACCGACGACGGCACCCGGTTCACGCACGTCGAGCACGGGCTCTTCTTCGACCAGTTCTGGGCCGACGGGCCGAACCGCGAGCTGGGTAGCCGGGGGCTGCTCGACACTCTGGGTCACCACCTCGCGTGACGCACCGCCCAGGCGAACACGTGGTTCGGCCTAGGTCACAAGGGGACGCCGACCCAGCCGCAGCAGCGCCCAGCCGACCAGCACCCACAGCACACCCATCACCGCGGCCAACGCCGTCTCCTACGCGACCTGATGGACCGCTACCTCCCCCGAACCCGGTGATGTCGAGCGGCGACGGCCGGCTCGAGCGGCTGAGGCTTCCCCCGCCGGGTCCGCCGCCGGTGGTAGAGGTAAGTGACGAGCAGCAGCAGCGGCCCCCAGAGGACCGCCGGTGTGTAGCAGGCGACGATGAGCGTGTGCCAGCCGCGACCGTGGACCTCGTCGAGTCCGCCGGTGAACACGTTGCGCAGTGCGAACGTCCAGATCGCCGTGAGCAGGACGCCGCCGGTGGCCGCCAGCACGACGACCGGACCGGGCGGGATCCGGCGGCCGCGCAGCCACGGGACCCACGCGGGCAGGACCTCGCCCCAGGGTCGCACCAGCCCGAGCGAGAAGAGCGCCAGCGCTTCGGTGAGGACGGTCAGGAAGACCACCATCACGGTCCCGCGGCCCGGGAAGCCCTGCGCCTCCAGGGTGGTGCGGCTGAAGCCCATCGAGACCCCGCAACCCAGCAGGATCCGCCAGAGGCCGGAGGGCAGCAGGACGAGCGGGATCAGGTGGGCCGCCACCACCGCCACGCGATCTGATCGGGTTGCGGCCGGCCGGTCGGCCGTGGGGTTGTGGTCGTACGCCGGTGTGGTCATGGCTCGACGGTCGCTCTGCGACTCCGCCCCGGACATCGGGCTCCGGTATGACGCCGTCATCCTCCAGGCTGATCAGAACCTAGGATGTCTCGGTGGACTCGGTTCTCGGGTGGTCCGCGGCCGACGGCTGGCTCCGTCGGCACCGTCGGTGGGCCGATGCGGCGTACGCGGCGGTCCTGGCGATCCTGCTGCTACCGCTCACCGCCCGGACGATCTGGGGGAGCTCGTGGCGACCGACGGTGCAGGTCGCCGCGCTGGCCGGTGTACTGCTGGCGCACGGGGCGCTCGCCGTACGCCGCTCCGCCCGCGCGCCGCGTTCGGAGTCGCCGGCGTGCTCGTCCTCGGGCTGGTCCTGCTGCCCCCGATCGACCCGGGTCCCGGCCGTGCCGGCCCGTTCTCGGCGGTCTTCGTGCCCAGCGTCCTGGTGTTCCCCGTGGCGCTCTACACGGTCGCCGCTTGGTGTCCGCAGCGTGTCTCGCTGCAGGCGCTGGTCCTGTCGTCGGCCGGGGCTGTGGTGGTGCTCGCGCGGTTGTGGGGTGCGGACTACCTGACCGTCGCACAGCCGGGCGTGGCCACGAGCGATGAGCCGCTGCGCAGCTGGCCGCTCTTCCTGGTGTTGGGGGTGTCCGCGATAGTGCTGCTGCCGTGGTGGGCCGGGCGCCATCGCCGGTTGCGTCTGCTGTACGTCGCCGAGCTCGAGGAACGTGCTCGGCTCGAGGATGTGGAGCGGGCGGCCGAGGCCGGCCGAGCGGTCGCCGAGGAGCGACGCCGGATCGCCCGGGAGATGCACGACGTCGTCGCGTATTCGCTGTCCGTCCTGGTGACCCAGGCCGAGGGCGGGCGCCTGATGGCCGCCCAGGACCCGGCCGTGACGGTCCCGGTCCTGGAGGCGATCGCGCGGACCGGTCGGGAGGCCATGCAGGACATGGGCTCTGTCCTCCAGGTCCTGGACGGTCTGGAAGACGGGGCTGGTGCTCCTGAACGGCCCCAGCCGCGGCTGGCCGAGCTCCCGGCGCTGGTCGAGCAGGTGCAGCGCTCCGGCCTCCGGGTGCGGCTCGCGGAGCACGGCATCCGGCGCAGGCTGAGTGGTGCGGCGGAGCTCACCGCCTACCGGGTCACCCAGGAGGCGCTCACCAACGTGCTCAAGCACGCGGGCTCGCAGGTGCCGACCGAGGTGGCGCTGACCTGGCGGGACGAGTGGCTGGAGCTCAGGGTCGAGAACCGCGTCGACCGGACGGAACCCTACTTCGGCGGGTCGGGTCGCGGGCTGCGCGGCATGGAGGAACGTCTGTCCGCCCTGGGCGGCTCGCTGCGGGTGGCGGCCACGGCCGACCGGTTCGCGGTGGTCGCCCGGGTACCCACGCCTCCCCGGGCCGGGTCCGGCCGGTCATGACCATCCGCGTCTTCCTCGCCGACGACCAGGACCTTGTTCGCGAAGGGCTGGCGATGATCGTCTCCGCCCACGACGACCTCGCCGTTGTCGGGCAGGCGGCCGACGGGGAAGCTGCCCTGGACGGCGTACGGCGTACGGCACCCGACGTGGTCCTGATGGACGTGCGCATGCCGGTGCTGGACGGGATCAGCGCAACCGAGCGGATCCTCTCCTACCCGGCGTCGCCGAAGGTGCTCATGCTCACCACCTTCGACCTCGACGAGCACGCCTTCGCGGGGCTGCGCGCCGGGGCCAGCGGCTTCCTGCTCAAGAGCGCCCGGGGCGAGGACGTCGTGCAGGCGATCCGCAGCGTGCACCGGGGCGATGCCGTCATCGCGCCCGAGCTGACCCGCCGCCTCCTGGACCAGGTCGACCTGCCGGGACCACGCGCCGTGCCCCCGGAGGTGCGCCGGCTCACCGACCGCGAGCGCGAGGTCATGGTCGAGGTCGCCAGTGGCGCGACCAACGCCGAGATCGCAGCCCGTCTGTACCTCTCCGAGTCCACTGTGAAGACCCACGTCGGCCGGGTGCTCGGCAAGCTCGGGCTGCGCGACCGCGTACAGATCGTCGTCCTCGCCTACGAAGCCGGGCTGGTCCGCCCGGGGGGCTCAGGCTGACGGGTACCTTCCCGGCGTGAGTGCCATCGCCGAGCTGTTGGCCGCCTGCCGCAGCGAGCTCGACCGGGTCGAGCCCGACGACCTCGCGGCCGAGGTCGCGGCCGGAGCCCTGGTCGTCGACACGCGACCGCTCGAGCAACGCCGGCGCGACGGCGCGCTGCCGGGCGCGCTCGTGGTCGACCGCAACGTTCTGGAGTGGCGGCTCGACCCGACCAGCCCGGATCGGCTGCCCGAGGCGAGCTCGCCGGAGCTGCGGATCGTCGTGGTGTGCAACGAGGGATACAGCTCGAGCCTGGCGGCGCACGCCCTACGCCGGCTCGGACTGCACCGCGCCACCGACCTCGTCGGCGGCTACCAGGCCTGGCGGCACACCTGCGGGGGAGGGCTGGAGGCCCCCTGACGAGCCATCACGGACTTGTGCCGGCGGCATGCCGTGGTGCCCGGCGGGCCGACCCGATCGGCGCGAGTAGCGAGGCGCCGGGAAGGCCGACGCCGGCCATCCACAGCCGCCGGGTGGTGGCGTGCGGGTGTCGGCGGCTTGATCTAGAATCGAACACATGTTCGATATCGGGGTGGCTGGGGTGCCGCGGGTGGTGGGCGAGGTCCACGCCGCGGTGGCTGCGGTCGCCGGGATCGGCGAGGGCACTGATGATGTGGAGCGGGTCGACCTGATCGCCGCGTTGGAGGTGCTCAGGTGTGCGGCGGAGGGGGCGCAGGCGGTGTTGACCGCGGCGTTCGACTCCTCCCAGCGTGAGGCCGAGGCGGCGGCGGGTGTCCCGGAGGGGCGGCGGGGGCGGGCGGTGGCCGCGCAGGTGGCGTTGGCGCGGCGGGAGTCGCCGCACCGGGGTCGCCAGCATGTGGGGCTGGCGCTGGTGCTCCGCGACGAGCTGCCCGGCACGCTGGCGGCCCTGCGCGCCGGTCGGGTCACCGAGTGGCGCGCCACCTTGGTGGCCCGGGAGACCGGCTGCCTGTCCCGGGTGGACCGGGGCGAGGTGGACCGGCGGCTGGCCGGGACGCCGGAGGCGGTCGAGGAGCTGGAGGCGATGGGTGACCGGGAGCTGATCGGCCGCGCCCGGCAGATCGCCTATGAGCTGGACCCGGTCTCGTTCGTGGCGCGCAGCCGACGGGCCGAGGCGCGACCGGCGGGTCACCCTGCGGCCGGCTCCGGACGTGATGGCCCAGCTCTCCACCCTGTTGCCGGTCCGGGCGGGGGTGGCGGTCTACGCGGTGCTGTCCCGGGAGGCCGACCGGGCCCGGGCCGCGGGCGACCAGCGGTCCCGGGGCCAGGTCATGGCCGACACCCTGGTGGCAGCGGATCCTGGCGCCGGTGCCGGTGCCGAGCAGGGCCGCCGTGACCCCACCGACCACGCTGATGATCAACGTGATGGTCCCCGACAGTGTGTTGCTCGGCGACCAGGACGGCTTCGGCTGGGTCCAGGACTACGGCCCGGTCCCCGGTGACCTGCTCCGGGAGTGGATCGCCACGCACGCCGAAGCCGGGGTCGAGCAGTGGGTGCGCCGCCTCTACGTCACCCCGGCCACCGGGGAGCTGGTGGCCATGGACTCCCAGGCCCGCCGGTTCGAGGGCCGGCTGGCCGAGTACCTCCGGCTGCGCGACCAGTCCTGCCGCACCAGATGGTGCGACGCCCCGGTCCGCCACCTCGACCACGCCCACGACCACGCGGCCGGTGGCCCCACCAGCGCCGCCAACGGCCAAGGGCTCTGCGAGTACTGCAACCACGCCAAACAAGCCCCCGGCTGGACCGCCCGACCCCGACCCGGACCCCGCCACACCATCGAGACCACCACCCCCACCGGCCACCACTACACCAGCACCGCACCCCGCTGGCAGGTCACCGACCGCGGACTGCAGATCGAGTTCTACGGGATGGCGTCGTGAATGATGGCCCCGTGGACGTTCGCGACGCCGAGTCCGACAAGGACCTCGACGAAGTGCGCCGGCTGTTCCGCGCGTTCGTCGTCTGGCACCACGAGCGGCAGGGACAGAACGCCGGGCTCGTGACGTCGTACTTCGACGACGCCGCCTGGCAGGCCGAGCTCGACGGGCTGCCGGGAGACTATGCCGCCAGCGACGGCGGCGCGCTCCTGCTCGCATCGGACCACGGGGCGGCGCTCGGCTGCGTCGCGCTGCGCCAGCTGGACGACGAGTCCGGCGAGATGAAGCGGATGTACGTCGACGACGCCGGCCGGGGCCTCGGCGTGGGCCGCGCGTTGGGCGAGGCGGTGGTGCAGAGGGGCCGCGACCTCGGCCACTCGGCCATGTACCTCGACACCAGCGTCGAGCAGCACGAGGCGATCGGCCTCTACAGGAGTCTTGGTTTCGAGGAGTGCGAGCCCTACCACGAGGTGCCCGACGCGATGCGCGGCTGGCTGCTGTTCTTCCGCAAGGAGCTCTGAGTGCTCGAGAGTGCCAGGCAGGTCGGGTTCGTCGGGGTGAGCGACCTCGATGCGGCTGAGCGGTTCTACGGCGGGGTCCTCGGCCTTCGGCTGGAGGACGCCCGTCCGTTCGCGCTGGTGGCCGACACCGGCGGCAGCCAGCTGCGGATCACCTTGGTCGACGAGGTCCGAGCCGTGCCCTACACCGTGCTGGGGTGGCAGGTCACCGACCTCGAGGGCGAGATCGACCGGCTCTCGGAGCGGGGCGTCGAGTTCACCCGGTACGACGGCATGGAGCAGGACGGGCGCGGCATCTGGACCGCGCCGAGCGGGGCTCGGATCGCGTGGTTCCACGATCCCGACGGCAACAACCTGTCGCTCCAGGCTTGAGCCGGCCCGACGCGAGTCAACCGGCAGCAAGAAGATCAGGCGAGCTCTTGCAGCGCCTTCAGCTGGTGGGCGTCCTTTTCGATCGCCTCTTGCGTCTCCTCCGGGGTGATCGCCAGACGCGCGGCCAGGAAGAAGATCGCCAGGCTGAAGGCGATGACGACCAGCAGGTCGATCCACTCCGGCAGGAAGCTGTGCGAGCCATCGCCGTACCGACCGAGTGCACCGATGACCACGGTGCCTCCGATCCACGGGCCGATCCACCACGCGTTCTCGAGCTCCTCGGTCAGATTGGTGTCCGCGCGGGTCGAGCCGATCGCGAAGAGCACGAGCCCCAGGACGAGCGCGCAGGCCAGCTTCCAGGTGTAGTTGAAGCCGCCCCAGTAGATGATCAGGTTGGCTGAGCAGAAGGCCGCGGGCAGCACGATGCGCGGCATCGGGCAGCTGTACGGGCGCGGTCTGTCGCTGTCGGTGCGATGGAGGGCCACCAGGGCGACGGGCGCGAAGGCGTACATGATCGCGGTGGCGCCGGTCACCACGTTGACCAGCGAGTTCCAGCTCTTGAACGGGCCGAACGCAATGATGCCGACCACAGCCGCCAGCAGGATCGAGACGACGGGGACACCGTTGCGGGTGCTCGCCAGCGCACTGGGCATCTCCTCCTCCTCGCCCAGGGCGTACGACAGCCGGGCACTGGTGCCGACATAGACAATGCCGGTGCCGGCCGGGGAGACGACGGCGTCGATGATCAGCACGGTGGCCAGCCAGGTGGCGCCGACCGAGAGGGCCAGGGTGTACCAGGCACCGTAGTCGGACGGGTCCTTGCCGAGCGGGTGCTGCCAGCCGTCGGCGACATCGCTCGGCTGCACGCCGGCGATCATCACGACCTGCAGGAGCGTGTAGAGGAGCGCCCCGATGCCCATCGAGATCAGGATCGCTCGGCTCAGGTCTCGCTTGGGGTTCTTGGCCTCGCCGGCCATCTGAGCCGCCTGCTCGAACCCCTGCAGCGCGAAGACCACTCCACCGGGCAGGGCGGCAAAGACGCCGTGCCAGCCGTAGGGCATGAACCCTCCGCCGGCGGTGAAGTTGCTGGTGTGGAAGGACAAGGAAGCGATCACGCCGATCGCCAGCAGCGGCACGGCGGTCTTCCAGATCACGACGATCGAGTTGCCTTCCGACATGAACTTGGCGCCGGCCAGGTTCATGAGGGTGAAGATGATCATCAGGATGACCGCGACGACGAGTCCGCGGTGGGTGAGCAGGGCGTTTTCGTCCACCAGCTGGGCGTGGTCGCTGACCCAGCCCACGCTGTCGACGTAGGTGATCGCGGCCAGCACCTCGATCGGCGCGATGAAGACCGCCTGAAGCCACGACGCCCAGCCGGCCACGAACCCGGCGACCGGGCCGTGGGAGTAGTAGGCGAACCGGCCCGGTCCGCCTGCGATCGGGTACGCCGCGCCGAGCTCGGCGTAGACCAGGGCAAGGAGCCCGAGCATGCAGGCCGCCAGGATCCAGGACAGGATCGAGGCCGGACCGGCGATCGTGGCGGCGTTGAGCGCGCCCAGGAGCCATCCGGACCCGATGATCGATCCGAGCGACACGAAGAGCAGCCCGTAGAAGCCGATGCTGCGCTCGAGCGAGCCTGCGCGGGGCGCTGGTTCGGTGGCGGTCATGACGGCTCCTCCACTGCGAGCCGAGGCCCGCGTCCGAGTGTTGTGGCGGCGGCCGCCGTCTCTCGCAATCTGCCACTCGAATATTGCGGTGACTAGCCTCTGGACGTGGCGAGTACCGACACCCGCGTCGCGGACTGCGTTTTTTGCAGGATCGTTGCAGGTGAGATCGACGCCGAACAGGTGCTGGAGGAGGACGACTTCGTCGCGTTCCTCGACCAGCGGCCGGTCTTCAAGGGGCACGTGCTCTTGGTCCCGCGCGAGCACGTCGTGACGCTGCCCGACCTGCCGTCGGCGCTCCGCGACGGCTTCCTGGCCGCAGTGCAGCGGCTCGCGCTCGCGGTCGTCGACGGGCTGGGCGCCCAGGGCAGCTTCGTGGCGGTCAACAACGTGGTCAGCCAGTCGGTGCCACACCTGCACGCCCACGTGGTGCCGCGGACGAAGGGCGACGGCCTGCGCGGCTTCTTCTGGCCGCGGACGAAGTACGCCGACGCGGCCGAGCGGGCGGCGTACGGCGACCGGCTCCGCGCGGCGCTCGGCTGACGGCAACCTTCCACTGGCAGGCTGCGTCTCCGTGGGCATGAAGCTGCGCTCCCTCGTCACCGCCCTGGTCAGCGCCCTGGTCAGCGCCTTGCTCGTCACGATCGCGTCGCCCGCAGGCGCTACGACGACGCCCGGCCACCGCAGGGCCACCCGCGCCGATGCCATCGCGCCCGGCTCCTACCTCACCACGGTCGTACGCGGCCCGGGCACCAGCGACGGCGGCGTGCGCGCCCGTAGCGAGCGGCTGGTGCTGGTCGGCCCGGCCGGCGACACCCGCACCGTCTTCTCACGGAAGGTCACCCGGAAGGCCGGCAGCTTCGTGCTCGCGGACTGGTCGGCCGACGGCCGCACCGCCCTGCTCCTCGTGGGCGGCCTGGACGGCTCCCGGCCGATCGTCGTCGACGTCACGACCGGCGCGGCCCGGGAGCTGGACATCGCTCGGATCAGCACCGCGATCCTCGACCCGTCGGGCACCGGGCTCCTGGCCGCTGTGTGGAAGGGCAGGCACAGCAACACCCAGGTACTCGAGCGCATCTCGTGGGCGGGGGCGGCCACCGTCCTGATGAGCTCGACGAACGGATCCCTGACTCCGGGGCCCAACGGGACCGTGCTCACCCAGGACGTCGACCGGCCACACGTCCAGCTGTTGCTGTCGACGAGCACGGGCGCGGTGGTGCACGAGTTCCGTCACCGGGGCTACTGCTCGCCGGTCCGCTGGTGGGACGGGACCCGACTGCTCGAGATGTGCGGCCGCGACCTCTTCCTCGTCGACCCGACCACCGGCCAGGCGGACCAGCTGACCAGTGGCCACGGGCGCGGTGACTACGGACACCTCGACGCTCGCTACGCCGGCTCGAAGCTGTACGTCCAGGTGGCCGGCGCCTGCGGCTACACCTACGTCGCGAAGGTGACCCACAACAGCTCCCGGCACCTCGAGGTGCCCGGCGCCGTCGGCAACGTCCTGATGGTCAACGCCGTCGGGAACGACCTGATCCTGGAGCACGCGGCCAGCTGCGACGGTGCCCGACCCCGCTCGATGCTCTCGCGCTTCGACCCGGTGCGGCACAAGGAGACGCCGCTGCTGGTGCTCAAGAAGCACGAGGCGTTCGGGCGGTTCATGCTGCTCGGTGAGGTCTACGCGTCGACGTACTGAACCGGGATGCTGAATTGGGCCGGTTGAACCCGTCCCCTACAGTGGCGCCTCGTGGGTCGATACGACGGTCGCGTGGCAGTGGTCACCGGAGCCGCCCGCGGAATCGGGTTCGGCTGTGCCACCCGTTTCGCCGAGGAGGGTGCGTCGGTCGCGGTCATCGACCTCGACGAGGCCGCCGCCTCTGAGGCCGCCGCGAAGCTGCCGCTCCAGGGTGAGGCGAAGGCGGTCGGCATCGGTGCCGACGTCAGCGACGCCGACTCGGTCGAGGCCGCCGTGACGCGGGTCGTCGACGAGCTCGGTGGGATCCACGTGCTGGTCAACAACGCCGGCATCACCCGCGACAACCTGCTGTTCAAGATGACCGACGAGGACTGGGACCTGGTGGTGGGGGTGCACCTGCGCGGTGCGTTCCTGATGACCCGGGCCGCCCAGCGGCACTTCGTCGAGCAGAAGTACGGCAAGATCCTCAACCTCTCCAGCGTCAGCGCGCTGGGCAACCGCGGCCAGGCCAACTACTCGGCCGCGAAGATGGGGATCCAGGGGTTCACCCGCACCCTGGGCATCGAGCTCGGTCCGTTCGGGATCAACGCCAACGCCGTCGCGCCCGGCTTCATCGCCACCGAGATGACCGACGCCACCGCGCGCCGGCTCAAGCTGGAGCCCGAGGAGCTGCGCCGGCTCAACGCCGAGTCCAACCCCGTCCGCAGGGTCGGCGAGCCCGCCGACATCGCTGCGGCGGCCGCGTTCCTGTGCAGCGACGAGGCGTCGTACATCACCGGCCAGACGTTGTACGTCGACGGCGGAGCCAAGCTGGGCTGAGCCGGCGGAACTGCTCCAGACCGGTGGTGGCGAGCCTTGCCGAACGTCGGCGCGCCTCCCGCTGACCGCGTCACGCTGGGCGCACCATCGAAGTCCACCAGTTCAGTAGAGAACTCTCTTCCCCGATGATCGGAGTAGGCACGTGCGACGTCGTACCGTGACCGCCGCGGCTCTCCTCGCCACCACCCTCGTCCTGGCCGGATGCGGCAGCAACGACGGGGCTGAGAACAGCGACGGGGGTGACGCACCAGATGCGCAGAACGTCGCCGCCTCCACGACGGTCAAGTCGACGTGGCCGATGACCGGGCTCCCGGTCACCGGTGACGAGGAGGCCGCCCAGAAGCACCCGGTGATGGTGCTGAAGATGGACAACACCGCCGCCAGCGCCCCCCAGAAGGGGCTGGGCTCGGCGGACATGGTGGTCGAGGAGCTGGTCGAGGGCGGCATGACCCGGCTGGCGGCGTTCTACTACTCCAAGATCCCAGGTGACGTCGGCCCGGTGCGGTCGATGCGGGCCAGCGACATCGGCATCGTCTCGCCGGTCAAGGCCACCGTGGTGACGTCCGGTGCCGCGCAGGTGACGATCAACCGGATCGACGGGGCCGGCATCAACTGGTACACCGAGGGCGACAAGGGGTTCTACCGCGACTCCGGCCGGGCCGCTCCTTACAACCTGTTCACCAACATGTCCGAGACCGCCTCGCTGGTCGACCAGAAGGACGCCGAGCGCCCGGCCGACTACCTGCCCTGGGGTGACGAGAAGGACTTCCCGCAGGGCCAGCCGGCGCGGACGCTGGCCGCGTCGTTCTCGGGCGGGCACACCACGAACTGGACCTACCGCGGCGGCAAGTACGTCAACGAGAACACCTACGCCGGCGCCGGTGACGAGTTCCCGGCCGACACCGTGCTGGTGCTCCGGGTGAAGGTCGGCGACGCGGGCTACCGCGACCCGGCCGGCAACCCGGTCCCCGAGACGCAGTTCACGGGCCAGGGCCAGGCGATGATCTTCCACGACGGCCGGCTGGTGCGCGGGCAGTGGACCAAGGACTCGCTGGGCTCGTCACTGAAGCTGTCCACCGAGGCCGGCGAGCTCACCGTGCCGGCCGGGCACACCTGGATCGAGCTGGTGCCGCAGGACGGCGGCACCGTCCGGTTCACGAAGTAGGTCCTACGCCTCGTCCTCGACGAGGAGCCGGTCCGGCAGCTCGACGCCGGAGTCGGCCAGGGAGCGGAAGCCGGCGAGGATGAAGCCGATCGCGACCTCGACCCGGTCCGCGGCGGCTTCCGAGTCGTCGGCGGACGCCACGGACTCGCCGGCCGAGGACATCGCCCCGAAGAAGATCCGCGCGAAGGTCTGCAGCATCGCCTCGTCGAGCTCCCAGGCGCCGGCGCCGAGCACCGAGCGCACGATGTCGACCACGGTCGCGAACGTCGAGCGCTCCTCCTGCTCGCGGTAGCGCTCGTAGCCCAGCACCGCCGGGCCTTCCTGGATCACGATCCGGCGGTACCGCGGCTCCTGGACGACCGACAGGAAGGTACGCAGCCCGGCCCGGGCCTTGTCCCACGGGTCCTTGCGCCCCTTGAGCGCCTTGTTGATCGTCCGGGAGGCGTCGGCCTCCACCCGCTCGAAGACCGCCTCGAACAGCGCCTGCTTGCCGCTGAAGTGGTGGTAGAGCGCGCCCTTGGTCACCCGCGCGCCGGCCACGATGGCGTCCAGCGAGGTGTTGGCGTAGCCGTGCTCGGTGAACAGCTCCTCGGCGACGTCCACCAGTGCGCGCTTGGTCGACGCGGAGTACTGCTGGCGCCGGGTGGCGCCCGGGACCCCGGGCACCTTGGGCACCACGAGGCGGGCCACCGACTTGGGCATTCCGCGAGGCTACTGACCGACCGGCGGTATGGCGAGGACTGCGCTGACAGCGGGCCGAAGACGGGGGCTGATCGCGGGCGTGGCCAGGATCACCGGTGAGGCGGTGGCATACCGTCAGTACGTTCACGTACCGTGGGTACGTACTCACGGTATGTCGTGACTGCCCGGTCCACACCCGGACCGGACCCAGAGAAAGGACCCGCCCATGACCTGGACGTCCTTCCACCGTCGTGGGGACGTGCTCCGCGACGTGATCGCCGCGGCCGACCGGCGCCGCGACGGCGTACTGCCCACAGACGTCGACGGCGTCTCGGCCACCTTCGTCGACGACCTCGACCTCCTCGCGGCTCTCCAGCTGAAGTGGCACACCCGCCTCGCCGGCCGGATCGAGCGCGAGCAGCTGAACCAGCCCATGGACCTGCGCCACGCAGTGGTGCGCGCCTGGCACCGCACCGCCGACGAGCTCCCCGGCATCCGCGCGCTCCTCGACGAGCAGCGGCAGCGGCCGGCCGACGCGGCCACCGCGGACGCCATGCGGAAGTCCGCGGCCAAGGAGCACGTGCTGCTGGCCGTGATGGCCGGCCTGGCCAGTGCGCACGACGACCGCGCGGCGGCCGTCGGCGCCCGCCTCGAGGACGAGGCCAAGGCCACCTGGCCGTCGTACGAGCTGCTGGACAGCCGCGACCACGGCCACCGGGCCGGGCGGTCCGGCCTGCTGAGCCGGCTCAAGGCCGCACTGGCCGCCTGACGGTCCACCCGGCACACTGACGAGGCGGCCCCGGGCCCGGCACCGCTCCCTCCCTCCCCGCCGGGTCCGGGGTCGTCTTACGTTTCCGTCGGGTGGCGGGTAGGGAGGGAGCTGCTCCCTCCGCTCTGCCTTCTCTCGGCGCCGGGTCCGGGGTCGTCTTACGTTTCCGTCGGGTGGCGGGTAGGGAGGGAGCTGCTCCCTCCGCTCTGCCTTCTCTCGGCGCCGGGTCCGGGGTCGTCTTACGTTTCCGTCGGGTGGCGGGTAGGGAGGAGCTGCTCCCTCCGCTCTGCCTTCTCTCGGCGCCGGGTCCGGGGTCGTCTGTACCTCGTCCGCGCCTCGTCCGCGCCTCCTCCGCGCCTCGTCCACGCCTCGTCCACGTTTGCGCGCCAGCTCGGTGCGCCAGAATGTCGTCATGGTCGACCGGACGTCCGACGTGCGGCCCGGGATGCTGCTCGTGGCCACGCCGCAGCTGCTCGACCCCAACTTCGTGGACACCGTCGTGCTGATGCTCGACGTCGACGACGGCGGCGCCCTGGGCGTGGTGCTCAACCGACCTTCCGGGATCCCGGTCTCCGACGTCCTCGAGACGTGGGGCGACATCGCCTCGGAGCCGGAGGTGCTGTTCCGCGGCGGTCCGGTGAGCACCGAGGGGGCGCTCGGGGTGGCGCTGCTGCGCGACGGCGACGACGTGCCGGTCGGCTTCCGCGAGGTGGACGGGCTGCTCGGGCTCGTGGACCTGGACACACCGGTCGAGCTGGTCACGGGGTCGCTGGCGGGGATGCGGGTCTTCGCCGGGTACGCCGGCTGGGGCGCCGACCAGCTGGCCGCGGAGATCGACGAGGGCAGCTGGTACGTCGTACCGGGCGAGGCTCCGGACGTCTTCCGGCTCGACCCCGGCGACCTCTGGCGCGACGTGCTGCGTCGTCAGCCGGGCGACCTGGCCTGGCACTCGACGCGCCCTGTCGATCCGGATCTGAACTGAGCCGGGCGGCACGTACAGTTGGCCGCGTGAGCACCACCGGATTCGGGACCAGGACGGCAGTCGACACCGACGTCCGGCACGAGGAGCGGACGGTTCCGACCGACGAGGGTGACCACGAGCGGTTCTCGCACTACGTCGACAAGGGCAAGCTCACCGAGGCGATGGTGATGGGCACCCCGGTGGTGGCTCTGTGCGGCAAGGTCTGGGTGCCGAGCCGGGCGCCGGAGAAGTTCCCCGTGTGTCCTGAGTGCAAGGAAGTCTGGGAGTCCCTCAAGGACGACGCCGGCGACCGCACCGGCTCGGGCCCCGCCGAGTGACCCGCGGCGACGACGCCGCGCACCTCCCACCGGGGCTCACCCATTCACTGGGTCCGGCGTGGCCGGAGCGCGCGGCCTGGGGGACGGCGACGCCGCTGCGCGCGTGGCAGTCGGCGGCGATGACGGACTACTTCGACCAGCTCCCACGCGACTTCCTCGCGGTGGCGACCCCGGGCGCCGGCAAGACCACGTTCGCGCTCTCGGTCGCCGCCGAGCTGCTCGGCCGCCGGCTGGTCGACCGGATCACGATCGTGGCGCCGACCGAGCACCTCAAGCTCCAGTGGGCCGAGGCGGCGGGCCGGGCCGGCCTCCCGATCGACCCGGCGTACGCCGTCGGCAAGGGCAAGACCTCGCAGGACTACCTGGGCATCGCGGTGACCTACGCCGGCGTGGCGGTCAACCCGCTCGCGCTGCGCGTCCGGACCGAGCGGTTCAAGACCCTGGTCATCCTCGACGAGGTCCACCACGCCGGCGACGCGTTGTCGTGGGGTGAAGGGGTGCGCGAGGCGTTCGAGCCGGCGCACCGGCGGCTCGCGCTCACCGGCACGCCGTTCCGCTCCGACGTGAACCCGATCCCGTTCGTCTCCTACGCACCCGGCGGCGACGGCGTCCCGCGCTCGGTGGCCGACTTCGTCTACGGGTACGCCGATGCGCTGGCGGACCGCGTGGTCCGCCCGGTGCTGTTCATGGCCTACTCCGGTGAGCTCCAGTGGCGCACCCGCGCCGGCGACGAGGTCGCCGCGCGGCTGGGCGAGCCGCTGACCAAGGAGCTCACCGCGCAGGCGTTGCGGACCGCGCTCGACCCGGAGGGCGCCTGGATCCCGTCGGTGCTGTCGGCGGCGGACATGCGCCTGTCGGAGGTACGCCGGCACGTCCCCGACGCGGGCGGCCTGGTCATCGCCTCCGACCAGGACTCGGCCCGTGCCTACGCGAAGACGCTCAAGGCGGTCTGCGGCGAGTCGCCCACGGTGGTGCTGTCGGACGAGAAGCAGGCGTCGAAGCGGATCGCCGACTTCGCGGCCGGCGACGCCCGCTGGATGGTCGCGGTCCGGATGGTGTCCGAAGGCGTCGACGTACCCCGCCTCGCGGTCGGCGTCTACGCCACCAACACCTCGACGCCGTTGTTCTTCGCCCAGGCCGTCGGCCGGTTCGTCCGGGCCCGCGCTCGTGGCGAGACCGCGTCGGTCTTCCTGCCGTCGGTCCCCAACCTGCTGACCTACGCAGCCGAGCTCGAGGTGGCCCGCGACCACGTCCTCGGCCGCCGGATCGCCGACGAGAACGACATCTTCGCCGCGGAGAACGACCTGCTCGCCCGGGCCCAGGCCGGCGAGGTGGCCTCCGCCGACCTCCAGGCGCTGGAGTTCCAGGCCCTCGGCTCCCAGGCCCACTTCGACCGGGTGCTCTTCGACGGGGCCGAGTTCGGTCACGAGGGCCAGGTGCACGTCGGCTCCGAGGAGGAGATGGACTTCCTCGGCATCCCCGGACTGCTCGAGCCCGACCAGATGCGCCAGCTCCTGGCCCAGCGCCAGAGCGACCGTCGCAACAAACAGCCTGCCCGCCCCGACCCGGACGTGCCGGAGCTCACCACCCACGAGCAGCTCGCCGTCCTGCGCCGGGAGCTCAACGGCCTGGTCGCCGCCTGGCACCACCGCACCGGGCAACCGCACGGGGTCACGCATGCGGCCCTGCGCAAGGAGTGCGGCGGCCCGCCCGCCGCGGTCGCGAGCGCGGAGATGCTGCGCAAGCGGATCGACCGGCTGCGGGAGTGGGCGGCCACGCGCCAGACGTCCTGAGGACGGTCAGTCGACGAGCGCGTGCCGGCCCTGCCCGCCGACCGCAGTCCCAGGGGGCCGCGCCACGTGCGGGGCCCGCTGACCCACAGACCCGACCCTCGTGCTCCTCGGAACCAGGGCGCAGACCGGTCCGGCCCCGTAGCGCGCCACCTCGACCGCCCGGACCTCGACCTCACGCAGCTGTCCGTCGAGGAACTCGACCGTGCGAGCCAGGTCGTCCGGCAGCCGGTCCGCCAGCAGGACGATCCGCACACGGTCGCGCGCCAGGTGGGCGTCGACCCTGGCCCAGTAGGTGTCTGGGTCCGCCTGCCAGCCGACCGTCCCGAGCAGCTCACCCTCGTCGCGGTCACCGTGCGTCGTCCTGGCCAGCTCCCGCAGCCGGCCGCCCCGCCAGTGAGGCAGCTCCAGTGCGACGTGGTCGAGCAGTCGCAGGAGCACCTCGCGGGGGCGGACGTGGGTGGCGACCTGCAGCCCGACGAGGAGCGGGACGGCGTCGCTGTCCACGTACACCCGCTCGAGCGAGGCGATGCTCGTGTCCGACGTGCGGGTCGCGGTCGCCCGCCGGGAGACCAGCAGCAGGCGGCGGTGGTCGTCGACGGTGACCGAGCCGAGCACCAGATCCGGGCGATGGTCGAGCAGCTGACGGATCATCTGGTCGTCGCGGTGGCCGACCTTCTGCAGCACCTTCGTCCGGCCGTCCACCATGACGACGACGCCATCGCTCATGCTCGAACTCCCCCTGACCAGCAGGCTGCCACGCGAGCCATCCGCGCGTCGCGGACTCGCCGGGCGGTTGGCACTTCCGTGAGCTGACCGGCTACTGGATCGCCAGCAGCACCGCGGCGCCTTCGTCTGCCGCGGCGAGGTAGAAGTTGCGGAGCACCTCGTAGTTCGGCCCGAGGTACTCCTGGTAGACGTCCTCCTCGTCCCAGATGCCCGGGTAGAGCTCCGCGGCCTCCATCTCGACCAGGTCCACGCGGTGGCCGAGCACCTCGGGCGTGAGCGGGCGCAGGGCCTCGGCCACCGCGGCGACCTGCTCGGGCCGCAGCAGCCGTGCCGGTCCATAGCCGTTGTCCCCGCCGATCGGCTCGCCGCCGAGGACCGCCAGCGCCTCCGCTCCGGCGGCCGGCGTCGGTGCCGCCTTCCGGTGGAACAGTCCGGTCCTTCGCTGCGTCGGCGGCGACTCATCCGCCGACCCGGTCAGCAGCCAGTGGATGCCGTGCCAGGCCTTGTCGACGTCGATCTCGGCCACCGGCTCGTCGTCCTCCCGGAACAGCAGCCGGTCCAGCCCCTCCTGCGAGCCGAGTGCTGCGGCCATCTCGTCGGCCGTCAGCCTGCGCGCCGTCAACACCATGCCCATGGCGCCACTCTCCCCGAAGGTCAGTCTGCGAACGCAGCCAGGGGAAGCACCCGGTACGGCACCTGGGTGGCGAGGGCGATCACCGTCGACGAGCGGACGATCGCCGGCAGCCCCAGCACCGAGTCGATGACCCGCTGCAGGTCGGTGTTGGAGCGGGCCACCACCCGCACCATCAGGTCGCCGGCGCCGGTGATGGTGTGCGCCTCGAGGACCTCCGGGATGGCGGCGAGGTGGGAGCCGACCGCGTCGTGGCCGCCGCCGGCGCGCTCGTCCTGTCGGATCTCCAGGGTGAGGAACGCGGTCACCGGGTAGCCCATCGCGGCGGGGGAGAGGTCCGGCCCCCACGAGGTGATCACACCGGTGGAGTCGAGCTTGTCCAGCCGCGCCTGCACCGTCCCGCGGGCGACTCCGAGCCGCCGGGACGCCTCGAGCACCCCGACGCGGGGGTCGGTGGCGAACAGGTCGATCAAACTGCGGTCGAGATCGTCCACTGACAGCCTCCGAACTGGACAAGTTGCACACTGCGTCGCCGTACTGTTGCACAGTTTGCGTGGCGCCACGAGAGTGATCCGCATGAGCGAGTCGACCCTCACCGCCCTGACCAGCGAGGAAGTCCAGGCCGGGCTCTCCCTCGAGCAGCTCAAGCAGCTCGTCGGCCTCGTCGAGTACGACGCGAGCAACGACCCGTTCCCGGTCGTGGCCCAGGACGCCGTCTGCTTCGTGGTCGGCAACGCCACCCAGAGCGCGGCCTTCTACCAGCTGGCGATGGGCATGGAGCTGGAGGCCTACCGCGGCCCGGAGAACGGCTTTCGGGAGTCGAAGTCCTACGTCCTCCGCAGCGGCAGTGCCCGCTTCGTGTTCACCGGCGGCGTCACGCCGGACAGCCCGGTGCTCGACCATCACCACAAGCACGGCGACGGCGTCGTCGACCTCGCCATCGAGGTGACCGACGTCGACAAGTGCATCGACCACGCCCGCGCGCAGGGCGCCACGATCCTGGTCGAGCCCCACGACGAGTCCGACGAGCACGGCACTGTGCGGCTGGCCGCGATCGCGACGTACGGCGACACCCGGCACACGCTGATCGACCGCGCCGGCTACACCGGCCCCTACCTCCCCGGCTACGTCGCCCGAGAGAGCACGGTCGTCCGTCGGGAGGGTCACCCCAAGCGGCTCTTCCAGGCCGTCGACCACTGCGTCGGCAACGTGGAGCTCGGTCGGATGGACGAGTGGGTCGAGTTCTACAACCGGGTCCTCGGCTTCACGAACATGGCCGAGTTCGTGGGCGACGACATCGCCACCGACTACTCCGCCCTGATGAGCAAGGTCGTGGCCAGCGGCAACCACCGGGTGAAGTTCCCGCTCAACGAGCCAGCGATCGCGAAGAAGAAGTCGCAGATCGACGAGTACCTCGAGTTCTACGACGGCGCCGGCTGCCAGCACATCGCGCTGGCGACCAACGACATCCTGCGCAGCGTCGACATCCTGCGCGACAACGGCATCGAGTTCCTCTCGACGCCGGACTCCTACTACGACGACCCCGAGCTCCGCGGCCGGATCGGCGAGGTGCGGGTGCCGATCGAAGAGCTCAAGAAGCGCGGCATCCTGGTCGACCGCGACGAGGACGGCTACCTGCTCCAGATCTTCACCCGGCCGATGGGGGACCGGCCGACGGTCTTCTACGAGTTCATCGAGCGGCACGGCTCGCTGGGCTTCGGCAAGGGCAACTTCAAGGCGCTGTTCGAGGCCATCGAGCGCGAGCAGGAGGCTCGTGGGAATCTGTGACGCGTGACGTCACAGCCCGGCTGGCACCCTGACCCCGTCCCGACCCAGCCGGGACGGCCGCCGCAGCTGCGCTACTGGGACGGCAGCCGGTGGACCGAGCACACAGCGCCGGCCGCGCCGCTGCAGCAGGGCCCGCCGGCGTACCAGGGCTCGTACGGCGTCCAGCCCGCCCAGGCGCCGGGCTACGGGTACGGCGTGAAGCCGCCCGCCACGACGCCCGACGGTGCCCCGCTGGCCGGCTGGTGGCACCGCGTCGGCGCCTACCTGATCGACGCCCTCATCGTCGGGATCATCGCCGGGCTCCTCGCCGCCCCGTGGGTCCGCGACGTGTGGCACACCTACAAGCACTGGTTCGACGACCTGATGGACAGCACGGAGGCCGGCAGCAGCAGCGTCGACACCGGCCAGCTCGAGCGCGACATCGCGAAGCCGCTGGCCATCATCGTCGCCATCCAGCTGGTGGTCAGCTTCTGCTACCACGTCGGGTTCCTGATGTGGCGGCAGGCGACCCCCGGCAAGCTCCTGACCGGGCTGCGGGTGCGGCTGCGGGAGACGCCCGGCCCGATGCCGTTCGGCACGGTGGTGGTGCGGTGGCTGGGCCAGTTCGGCGTCGGCCTGCTGGGGCTGGTCCCGTTCGTCGGGTCGCTGACGGGCATCTACTCGCTGCTCGACGACCTGTGGCCGCTGTGGGACGACAAGAAGCAGGCCATCCACGACAAGCTCGCGAAGACCAACGTGGTGCGGGTGCGCTGAGACCGGTCCGGGAGCTCACAGGAGTCCCGGTTCGTGATCGAGCTTCGCGGCGTGGTCCGTTCGGCGGCCGCGGTGCGACAGTCCTTGTATGGCTGGCTGTGACCTCACAGACGCCGACCTGATCCACGCGATGGCCGGAAGGGACGAGGGCGCCCTCCGCGAGCTGTACGACCGGCACGCGACCTGGATCCAAGCCCGCCTGGCGCGGCGTTGCGCGGACCGCGACGCGGTAGCGGAGGTGCTGCAGGACACGTTCATCGCCGCATGGGACGGTGCGTCCCGGTTCCGCGGCGACGGACCGGTGCCGGCCTGGCTCTGGGGGATCGCGATCCGGCGCCTGATCAGCCGGTTGCGCCGCCGCCACGACGTCCTGCTCGGGCCGGCGCTGCTGGACCGGGACGAGCACGCGATCTCCGCCGAGGAGCAGGTGCTGCTCCGGCTGGAGAACGTCGACGTCGGCACCGCACTCGCCCGCATCTCGCCCGAGCTGAGAGTGGTGCTGCAGCTGACCGTCATCGACGGCCTGAACACCCGGGAGGCCGCGGTTCTCCTCGACATCCCCCGAGGAACCGTGAAGTCGCGGCTCCAGCGGGCCCGGGCCACCTTGAGGGAGGAGCTGGCATGAGCGCGACCTGGCATGTCGACGTGTCGGTGCTCGAGTCGTACGCCGCGGGCCGCAGCACGCCGGTGGGCGGAGCATCCGTCGAAGCACACCTCATGGAGTGTGCTGAGTGCGGCTCCGTGCTGCGCGAGCTGATCCCTCGCGAGCCGCTGGACCGGGCCTGGCGCGCGATCCGGGCGCACGTCGAGGAGCCGCGAGCCGGCATCGTCGAGCGGCTCCTTGCTGCCTTCGGCCTGTCGTCGGACTCCGCCCGGCTGCTCGCCGCCGTACCCGCCTTCCGGGGGGCGTGGCTCCTGGGCATGTTCACGGTCCTCGTCTTCGCGGGCGGGGCCGCGCTCTTCGCCGACGACAACGGACTGACGCTCTTCCTCATCGTCGCTCCCCTGATCCCGGTCGCCGGTGTCGCGGCCTCCTTCGGCGGCGACGCCGATCCCGCACACGAGCTGGTGACGGTGACGCCGTACTCGTCGCTGCAGCTGCTCCTGCTGCGCACCTTCGGCGTCCTGATGACGTCGGTCCCTGTCACGGTGCTGCTCGGCCTCGCGCTCCCGGGGCCCGCATGGCTCTCGGTCGCCTGGCTGACACCCGCCCTGGCCGGCATCGCCCTCACCCTGGCCGTCTCGCCACACCTCGACACCTCCACGACCGCGGCCGTCTTCGGCGTCGTCTGGTCCTCCGCCGTCCTGTCGGCCTACCACCTCGGCGACCCGGAAGAGGTCGTCGAGCCGCTCATGCAGCTCGTCCTGGCAGCGGTCGCCCTCATGGCCCTCGCCGTCGTCGTGCTGCGCAGCCCGTCCCTCGACCTGTTGGAGAGGAACCAATGAACACCGTCACGCTGACCGAGGTCGGCAAGTCCTTCGGGCGTACCGACGCGCTCGCCGACGTCTCGCTCGCCCTCGCTCCCGGCATCACCGGGCTCCTCGGCCCGAACGGTGCCGGCAAGACCACGATGCTTCGGATCCTGGCGACCGCGCTGGCCGCCGACCGCGGGACCGTGCGAGTGCTGGGCGCAGATCCCGCCACCCCGTCGGGACGGACCGAGGTGCGCCGTCACCTGGGCTACGTCCCCCAGGAGACCGGCTTCCCCCGCGGCTTCACCGCCTTCTCGTTCATCGACTACATCGCCATCCTCAAGAACTGGTCGGACCCGACGCTCCGGCACGCCGAGGTACGCCGCGTGGTCGACCTGGTCGGCCTCGCCGACGTGGCTCCGAAACGGGTCGCGGCGCTCTCCGGCGGGCAGCGGCGCCGGGTGGTGCTCGCCCAGGCGATGCTCGGCGAGCCCGACCTGCTCGTGCTGGACGAGCCGACCACCGGCCTCGACCCCGCCCAGCGCGGTCGCCTGCGCGACGTGCTCGGTCGGGCCGGTGAGTCGGCCACGGTCCTGATCTCGACCCATCAGACCGCAGACGTGGCCGCGCTCTGCGAGCGGGTGGTCGTGCTGGACGGGGGCCGGGTCCTGTTCAACGGCACCGTCGTCGACCTGGTCCGCCAGGCCGAGGGGCGGGTCTGGCTGGCCCAGGAGCGGCACCCGGCCGCACGACACGCATGGCGCACCGGGACCGGCCGGGTCCGCAACGTCGGAGACCCACCCCCGGACGTCGACCTGATCGAGCCCGATCTCGAGGACGCCTACCTGCTGCTCGTCGGAGAGGCCGGGAGCGACTCGGCGCTGGAGGCCGCGTCATGAGCACCGCGCTGGCCCACGCTGCGCCGGTGGACGAGCGGGCGACGCTGCTGGCGCTGGCCCGCGCGGATGCCCGGCGGTACGCCCGGCACCCGCTCTTCCTGGTCCCCTGCGCGATCCTCGTCGTCGCTCTCGTCGTGGACGTCGCTCAACAGAAGGGCGGTGGGACCAACCCACTGATCGGCACCATGACGATCGCATTCTTCCTCGGGGTGTTCGGGTTCGTGGTGGCCCACCGCCTGACCACCTCCCTGCTCCGGACCCGCGAGCTCGCGGGCACCGTCCCGGTCGAACAGCAGGAGCGCACTCTCGCCCTCTGCCTCGCGTGTCTGGTCCCCGCGGCCGTGGGCCTGCTGCTGGCTGGGGTCATCGTCGTCGAGAACACGCTGTGGCCGCCCGACGGCGAGCCCTCCGACCTGCCGGTGACCTGGTTCGGCGACTACCCGGCCAGCGACGTAATCGCGACGCTCCTTGCGGCGGGGCCGGTGGCCGCCCTCGGCGGACCGCTGCTCGGCGTGGCGGTTGCACGCTGGGCGCCGTTCCGAGGCTCGGCCCTCCTCGGCGTGGTGGCCCTGGTGGTCGCGACAGCCATGACCGGCGCCGACGAACCAGGAGGAGCCGAGCGCATGGTCTCGGCGTGGCCGATCCTGGTCGACGAGCACACGGTGGACGACAAGGTGGTCAGCACGACGTTCGTGACCGGGATCGAGCCGGTCTGGGCACTCGGTTGGGTGCTGTGCCTGTGCGGGCTGGCGGTGGTGGCAGCCCTCCTCCGCGACCCGGAGCACCGGCGTCAGCTGCTCGTCGCCGGTGGTGCCCTGGCCGTCGCCGCCGCGGTGTGCTTCCTTCTCGCGCGGCCGTGACCACCGCTGTCAGTTCGGCGGGGCCGGTCGCGCTGACAGCGCTCGTCACGACGGGGTTCGTCGTGCTCGCGGCGGCCTTCCAGACGACCGCGGGCGCGCTCCCGTTCGTGGAGCGGGTGGCCGGGCTCGCGCTCGCAGGCAGCGCGGCGTACCTGCTCGACGATGCGGCGGCCCAGATGACCGCGGTGGTGCCGCAGGGGCCGTGGCGGCGCCGGGCGCCCGGGGTGGGAGCCGGTCTCGTGGTCCTGGCGGTCGCCTGGCTGAGCGTCGGCGTGGTGCTCCAGTGGCGGGACGTCCGGCCGCCCCTGGCCGAGTCGTCCGGGGAGCTGATGGTGATGGTCCTCGTGGCGATCGCGGCTGCCGCAACCCTCTTCCGCGTCGGTGACCCCGAGCCGGGCGTGGTCGTCGCCCCGCTCCTGGTGGTGCTCGGGCTCGGTGTGACCATCGCCGAGTCGGTGGTCGGTTCCCCGATCTTCCTCACCGGCGCGGAGCCGACGCCGGGACGCGTCGCCGGCTGGAGCGCGGCCGGGGCGGTCGCCGTCATCCTGATCGTCCTCGCGGGACGCGACGTCGCGGGCGAGCCCGAACGTGTCATGCGGGCGGCAGCGGGCCGGGGCTAGCGTCGCAGCGACCCCAATGCGAGCGGGAGGTACTCGACATGAAGTACGTCATCACCTGGAACAACCGACCCAGCGCCACCGAGGAGACAACGGCGCGGAGCCTGCAGGTCTTCGGCAAGTGGGCGCCGGCCAGCAACTTCCGGGAGTTCCTCGGACGGGTCGACGGTCAGGGCGGGTTCGCGGTCGTGGAGACCGACGACCCGGCGACCCTGGCCAAGGACATCGCGCCGTTCGTGGGCTTCTTCGACTTCACGGTCCACCCGGTCCAGGAGATCGCCGACACCGCCGCGGTCGGCATGGAGGCCGTCGCCTTCCTCCAGTCGATCGAGTAGCGCCGGGCGCTACCCCGCGTCGCCGACCGCGACGAGCTCACCCTCGGCCGGCGAGTGCACGGCAGGTGCGTGGGCGCCCTCCACGTACCGTCGACCCGCCGCGAGCACGACGACCGCGACGCCCACCCCTGTCCTAGCGGTTCTCGTCGGGTAGGGGAGTGCCGAGCAGCTCGCGCAGGACGGTCACCGCGGTGCGGAGCTGCTCGGTGGTCAAGGTGGGGTGCTGCTCGAGCTGGGCGGCGACCGCCTCACCGTTGCGGCGGCGCACTCGGGCGAGCTCCTTCGCGCCGGCCCGGGTCGGCACGACCAGGACGGCCCGGGTGTCGGTGGGGTGCGGCTTCTTGGTGACCCAGCCCTGCTCGAGCAGCTGGTTGACCAGGCCGGTCATGGTCGGCTGGGAGCACGAGTACGCCGCGGCGAGCTGGGTGACCGTGAGCGGCCCGAGCTCGTCGAGCGCCGACAGCACACGGATGCCGGCGGGCAGCCCCTGTCGGCGGCGCATCGTCCGGACCAGCCGGGCCGCCTGGGTGACCAGGTCGCTGGCCAGCTCGACGTCGACCTGGCCGTCGAGGACCTGGCCGTCGAGGGTGGTGGGCACCCAGCCAGTTTACATAGGTAACCTATGCATCTCCAGGTGAGGCGGCTCACGGCCGGGGTCGGGATAATCGGAGGCGTGGCGACCTACATCGGCTTCCTGCGCGCGATCAACCTCGGACCCACGCGGAAGTTCGCCAAGGCCTCGATCGTGAAGGCGGTCGAGGCGGCCGGGTTCACCGACGTGGCGACGTACATCAACACCGGCAACGTCCGCTTCACCACCCCGCTGCGCTCGCGGGCGAAGATCGAGGCGGCGCTGGAGAGGGCCTTCGAGGCCGAAGCCGGCTTCGCGGTCCCGACGATCGTGTTCACCCAGAAGGAGCTGCGCGAGATCGCCGAGCACGCCTCCTCGTTCGGTCACGGAGGCCGGCACTATGTCTCGCTGCTCAAGGAGGCACCCAGCGCGGCCGCCGTGCAGCGGCTGGAGGACAGCATCACCACCGACGAGGTGGCCAAGGTCGGCGGCCGGGCGGTGCACCTGATGCTCCCCGGTGAGTACCACGAGGCCAGGCTCACCAACGCGGCCGTCGAGAAGCACCTCGGCGTCGCCACCAACCGGAACCTCACGGTGATCCGGGCGCTGGCCGAGAAGTGGTGCTGACGCCCACCTGGGTGAAGTGAGCCACCTCACGGGGTGATAGGAACGACGGGCCGCCCTCATCCGGGTCGGCGCCTCGTCCGCTCAACCTCTCGGGAGATCCCCATGCCTTCGACCCAGGACCCGTTCCGCCGTCCCGTCGACCACGACTCGCACTGCTGCCCGCCGGGGCTCGGCACTCCGCACCCCGACATCGAGGCAGCCTCGGGCCTGCCCGGCCGGCGCGGCGTCCTCACCGGTGCGGCCGCGCTGATGGCCGCGGGCTGGGCGGCACCGGCCCTGGCCGACGACGACGCAGGTCTCGCCGACTCCCGACACGGCCACGGATCCGGCAAGCACGCCGAGCGGGTCCGCCTCACCGTCCTCGGCACCACCGACCTGCACGGCAACGTCTTCAACTGGGACTACTACAAGAACGCCGAGTACGACGACAAGGCCCACAACGACATCGGCATCGCCAAGGTGGCCACCCTGGTCAAGGCCGCGCGGAAGGAGCTGCGCAAGAAGAAGCGCCCGCACCTCATGCTGGACGCCGGCGACACCATCCAGGGAACGCCCCTGGCCTACTACTACGCGCGGATCGCGCCGATCACCAAGGGCGGCGAGCACCCCATGGCGACCGCGATGAACCTGTTGCGCTACGACGCCGCCGCGCTCGGCAACCACGAGTTCAACTACGGCATCGACACGCTGCGCACCTGGGAGTCGCAGCTCGACTTCCCGCTGCTGGGCGCCAACGTGCTCGACCCCGCCACCGGCCGGCCGGTGTTCCGGCCCTACGTCATCAAGAAGATCAAGGCCAAGGGCCGCACCATCAAGGTCGGCATCCTCGGCCTGGTCACCCCTGGCGTCGCCATCTGGGACAAGGCCAACGTCAGCGGCAAGCTCAACTTCAACGGCCTGGTCGAGCAGGCCAAGGTGTTCGTGCCCGAGCTGAAGAAGAAGGGCTGCGACCTGGTCATCGTCTCGGCCCACTCGGGCGCCGACACGTCCTCGTCGTACGGCGACGCCCTGCCCTACCCCGAGAACGCCTCCACGCTGGTGGCCCAGCAGGTGCCCGACATCGACGCGATCCTGGTCGGCCACGCGCACGTCGAGATCCCGGAGCGCTACGTCACCAACGAGCAGACCGGCAAGCAGGTGCTGCTCTGCGAGCCCTACTACTGGGGCATGCGGCTGGCGGTCATGAACCTCACCGTCGAGTACCACGCACGCAAGAAGAGCTGGACCCTGGTCAGGGCCCGCAGCCACCTGCTCAACTCCAACGCGGCCAAGGAGAACGGCAAGGTCGCCAAGGCGGTCCGCGCCCAGCACGACAAGGTGGTGTCCTACGTCAACGCGCCCATCGGCACGTCGACCGCCACCCTGTCCGCGGCCCGCTCGGTCGTCGAGGACGTGCCGATCATCGACTTCATCCAGTACGTCCAGGCCGGGGCGGTGAAGGCCGCGCTGACCGGGACGGACGCCACGCTCCCGGTGCTGTCCGAAGCGGCGCCGTTCAACCGCTCGGCGTCGTTCCCGCAGGGGCAGGTGAGCGTCCGTGACGTGGCCGGCCTCTACATCTACGACAACACCCTGCTCGGGGTGCGGATCACCGGCGCCGACGTCAAGGCGTACCTCGAGTACTCCGCGGCGTACTTCAAGAAGCAGGGCGGTGCCGGGCCCTACACGATCGACCAGCTCACCAACGCGGTCACGCCCCAGGCACCCACGGGCACGCCGGACTACAACTTCGACTCGATCCGGGGGCTCGACAAGCACCTGACCTACGTGATCGACGTGGGGAAGGACGTCGGCAGCCGGATCCTGCACCTCCAGTACGACGGCGCGGACGTCGACCCCGCTGCGCAGTTCGTCCTGGCGGTCAACAACTACCGGCAGTCCGGAGGCGGTGGGTTCCCGGCGGTCAAGGCCGCACCCGTGGTCTACAACGCCCAGGTCGAGATCCGGCAGCTGCTCATCGACTGGGTGACCGCCAACCACACCATCGACCAGAGCCAGTTCGCCAGCGTGGACTGGAAGCTCGTCTACAACGACGCTCCGGTGGTGATCAGCTGAGGCAGGTCGTCAGTCTCCCGCCAGGGTCACGCCCGCCTCGCGCATCGCGGTCAGGGCCGCCTCCGTGGTCTCGGGGGCGACCCCCGCGCACAGGTCGAGCAGCACGGCCGTCTCGAACCCCTCCCGGGCGGAGTCCAGTGCAGTGGCCCGGACGCAGTGGTCGGTGGCGATGCCGCAGATGTCGACCCTGGTGATCTCGTGCGTGCGCAGCCAGTCGGCCAGCCCCTGGCCGTCGTGGGCGCCCTCGAAACCGGAGTAGGCAGCCTGGTGCTCGCCCTTGCAGAAGATCGCGTCGAACGGCTGCGGGTCGAGGTTGGGGTGGAAGGCCTCGCCCTCGGTCCCGACCCGGCAGTGCACCGGCCAGGAGTCGACGAAGTCGGGCTCCTTGGCCCAGTGGTCGCCGGGGTCGACGTGGTGGTCCTTGGTGGCCACCACGTGGTCGTACGCGCTGCCGTCGCGCAGCAGGGTCGCGATGTCAGCTGCCACCTGGGCGCCCCCGACGACAGGCAGCGAGCCGCCCTCGCAGAAGTCGTTCTGCACGTCGACGACGATGAGCGCGCTCTTCATGTGAACAACCTAGCCGCGCGTGAGGGCTCCGATTTTCCTCGACTGTCGAGTCCTTTCGGAGCGACTCAGGCGGCCGTCCGGACCGGCAGCCACGCGATGACGTCCTGGATCTGGGCGTCCCACAGCGACCACTCGTGGATGCCGGGCCGGAAGTCGACGGTCACGTCCACCGCCTTGGCCTCGGCGGCCGCGACCAGACTGCGGTTCTGGGCCATCAGCAGCTCCTCCTCGGTGCCGCAGCCGACGTAGAGCTTCGGGAGCGTGGCCCGGTCGGCCGCCCCGAGCAGGGCCAGGACGTCGTCGGCCGGCGTGATCTCGCCACCGAAGACGCGCTCGACGATCTCGGGCCGGGGCAGGTCCTCGACCAGCCCCTGGATCCTGGCCACGCCCGAGAGCGTGGCCACCGCGGCGTACCGGTCGGGATGGGTGAAGCCGAGCTTGAGCGCGCCGTAGCCGCCCATGGACAGGCCGGCGACGAAGGTGTCGTCGCGGGTCTGGGAGACGTTGAAGAACTGGCCCACCAGGCGCGGAAGCTCCTCGGACACCCAGTCCCAGTAGCGGTGGCCCTGCGCCTCGTTGGCGTAGAAGCTGCGGTCCACCGCCGGCATCACGACCGCGAGGCCACGTGCGACGGCGTACCGCTCGATGCTGGAGTACCGGGTCCATGCGGTGTGGTCGTCGGAGAGCCCGTGCAGCAGGTAGAGCACCGGCGGCGGTCCCTCGAGGGGCTGGTCGATGAGGCCGATCTGCTCCTCGGTGGCCTGCGGGAGCACGACGGTGATCGTGGTGGCGCGCATCAGCGACTCCGAGAAGAGCTCGCACGAGAGGAGCGCCATCAGTGCTGCTCGCCCTCGAAGACGGTGGGGACCACCGGCTCGCCCCGCGACATCTGCTGCGCCGAGGGTGGCAGCTCGGCGCGACTGCGCCGATGGCGCTCGCGACTGGCTTCGAGCGGCTCGCGGCCGACCACCGCGCCGTCCCGGACCAACGGGACCAGCAGCTCGCGATCGTCGCCGTCGTTCTCGGCCGGCGTGCCGATGCCGATCACCTCGGCCTCGGCGACGCCGTCGGTCAGCCGGCGCAGGGCGTACTTGCGCCCGCCCACCGAGACCTTGTCCACGCTCTTCTTGGCCACCGACTGCATCACCCCGTCGTCGTTCTCACGGGCCACCAGCTTGTAGACGAAGCCGCACGTGGGGTGGCCGCTGCCGGTCACCAGCTGGGTGCCCACGCCATAGGAGTCGACGGGTGCGGCCGCCAGCGCGGCGATGGCGTACTCGTCGAGGTCGCTGGTGACCACGATGTGGGTGTTCGTGGCCCCGAGCTGGTCCAGCTCGGCGCGCACCTGTTGGGCCAGCGTGGCCAGGTCGCCGGAGTCCAGTCGGACCGCGCCGAGGCCGGTCCCCGCCACCTCGACGCCGAGCCGGACCGCCTCGGTGACGTCGTAGGTGTCGACCAGCAGCGTCGTGCCGGTGCCGAGCGAGGTGATCTGGGCCCGGAAGGCCTCTTCCTCGGTGTCGTGCAGCAGCGTGAACGAGTGCGCACTGGTGCCGGTCGTCGGGACGGCGTAGCGCTCACGCGCCGCCAGGTTCGAGGTGCCGGAGAAGCCGGCGACGTACGCCGCTCGCGCGGCCGCGACCGCTGCCTCCTCGTGCGTCCGCCGCGAGCCCATCTCGATGCAAGGCCGGTCGCCTGCCGCGCAGGTCATCCGGGACGCCGCCGAGGCGATGGCCGAGTCGTGGTTGTAGATCGAGAGCAGCAGCGTCTCCAGCAGCACCGCCTCGGCGAAGCTCGCCTCGACGATCAGGAGCGGCGAGTGGGCGAAGTAGACCTCGCCCTCGGGGTAGCCCCAGACGTCGCCGGAGAAGCGGTAGCCGGACAGCCAGTCCAGCGTCGGCGCGTCGACGACACCGTCGAGCGCGGCGAGCACCTCGCCGTCGAACCGGAACGCCTCGATCGCGTCCAGGGCCCGCCCGACCCCGGCCACGACGCCGTAGCGCCGACCCTCGGGCAGCCGCCGGCCGAACAGCTCGAAGACGGAGCGGCGGTGGGCCGTACCGCCCGCCAGCGCGGCCTGCAGCATGGTCAGCTCGTAGTGGTCGGTCAGCAGGGCAGTCGATGCCACAACGGCAGCCTATGGCCGTGGCACCATGGGCAACGTGTCCGCCGCTTCCCCCGTCGAGGTCGAGCCGACGAGCACTCCCGACGAGATCACCGTGCTGGCGGTCCCGTGGGTCACGATCGTCTGGAACGACCCGGTCAACCTGATGTCCTACGTCACCTACGTCTTCCAGAAGTACTTCGGCTACGAGAAGAAGAAGGCCGAGAAGCTGATGCTCGAGGTGCACCAGGACGGCAAGTCGGTGGTCAGCACCGGGAGCCGCGAGGAGATGGAGCGGGATGTGCAGGCGATGCACGAGTACGGCCTGTGGGCGACCCTGGACAAGCAGAGCTGAATGACCGGGTTCACGCGCCACCGCCGGAGCCAGCACCTGATCGCCACCTTCAGCGGTTTCGAGGCGGACCTGCTGCGCTCGCTGGCCGCGCAGCTGGTCGAGCTGCTGCGCAACGAGGCGGCCGTCCCGCGCGACGACGTGGACCCGCTCGAGGCGATGATGGACTTCTCCGGGCCGACCACTGAGCCGGACGACCCGGTGCTGGTCCGGCTCTTCCCCACGGCCTACCGGCACGACGAGGAGGCGGCCTCCGAGTTCCGGCGGTTCACCGAGGGGACGCTGCGCGACGGCAAGGCGAACGCCGCGATCACGATCATCGACGGCCTCGAGGAAGCCGGGCTGCCACCCGAGCTCACCGAGGAGGGGCTGGTCATCGACATCGAGCTCGAGGAGCCGGCGGCCGAGATCTGGATGCGGTCCTTCACCGACCTGCGGCTGGCGCTGGCCACCCGGCTCGGGGTCGAGGAGGGCGACGAGGACTACTGGCACTCGCTGCCGGACGACGACCCCCGGGCCCAGGCGCACGAGATCTACGAGTGGGTCGGCTACCTGCAGGAGACCCTGGTCCAGGCCCTGGCGACACGCTGATCTCCACAGCCCGGACTAGTTCGATACGAGACCATCTCGTATCGAACTAATCTGTGGGCATGGACGAACCTCCCGACGAGACCAGGCTCGACCTCTCGTTCCTGCTCAACCAGGCGGCCTACGCGTTCGAGGCGCGGCTGGCCGCCGCCCTGGCCGAGCACGGGCTCACCGTGCGGGAGTACTGCGTGCTGTGGAAGGCCGACGAGGCCGTGCGCACCCAACAGGAGATCGCCGAGCTCGCGGGGCTGGACAAGAGCACGCTGGTGCTGACCCTGGACCGGCTCGAGGAGCGCGGGCTGGTGGAGCGGCGCGTCTCCGACATCGACCGTCGAGCCAGGGTGGTGGCGGTGACTCCGCGGGGTGGCGGCCTCTACCTGGCGGCCCAGAAGGCCTACGACCAGGTCACCCTCGAGACGCTTCGGCCCCTCGGTGTCCAGGGGATGCGCACCTTCGTGAGCGGGCTCCAGGGGCTGGTCGAGGACGACGGGCCGCTGGCCACGCCGTCCCACGTGCGGCCGGCCCGGCAGAAGCAGGTCCGTAGGAGATAGATCACTATCGGATAGTTCCGTACAAGATCATCTTATACAAAACTATTTGATATGGTCCTATCCATGAGGACCGAACTGAGCACCGATCAGCGCCGCGGCTGGGCCCTGGTCCTGCTCCTCTCGACGCAGCTGATGGTGATCCTCGACGGCACGATCGTGAACGTCGCGCTGCCGACGATCCGGGACGACCTGGGCTTCTCCCAGGCCGGGCTGGCCTGGGTGGTCAACGGGTTCTTCGTGGCCTTCGCCGTGCTCCTGCTCCCGGCGGGCAGGCTCGGCGACCTGGTCGGCAGCCGGCGGGTGTTCGTGGCCGGGCTGGCCGTCTTCACCCTGGCCACGGTCGCGGCCGGTCTGGCGACCGGCCCCGGCATGCTCGTGGTCGCGCGCGTCTCGCAGGGGGTGGGCGGAGCGCTCACCTCTGCGGTGGTGCTCGGGATGATCGCGGGCCTCTACACCGACGAGGCGGCCCGGGCGCGAGCCTTCGCGCTGGTCGCCTTCGTCGGCTCGGCCGGAGCCTCGATCGGCGTCGTCTCGGGTGGACTGCTCACCGACTTCGCCTCCTGGCGCTGGGTGTTCTGGGTCAACGTCCCGATCGGGTTGGCCGTCCTGCTGGCGGCGCCCGCCGTGCTGGACGAGACACCCGACGTGCCGGGGCTGCGCCGCGGCCTGGCCCGCAGCCAGGCCCTGGTGCCGAGGGCGCTGCGCAACAACCCGGCCTTCCTGCTCCCCAACCTGGTGCTGTTCACGATGACCGTGGCCGGCTTCTCGTTCCAGTTCCTCACCGCCCTCTACCTCCAGGACAGCCTCGGCCTCGACGCCCTGCACACCGGCCTGGCCTACCTTCCCGTCACGCTGGCCATCGCGGTGACGTCGCTCGGGGTCAGCGGCCGCCTGGCCGCGCGGCTCGGTCCGGAGCGCGTGGTGCTCGCCGGGCTGCTGCTGTTCGTGGCCGGGATGCTGCTGATGGTCGCCCTGCCGGACCACGGAACCTTCGCCTTGCACGTGGCGCCCGGGTTCGCCGTCATGGGGGCCGGCTTCGGCCTGGCGATGCCCCAGGTCACGGCGCTGGCCATGGCGGCGGCACCGCCGCGGGACGCCGGGGCTGCCTCCGGGTTCGTCAACACCACCCAGCAGGCGGGCGGCGTCGTCGGACTCACGGTGGTGGCCACCGTGGCCGCGGCCCAGGGCCGAGCCGCCGGGTTCCTGGTGGCGGCCGCGGTCCTCGCGGCCGGCGCGCTCGTGGCCGCCCGCCTCAGCGTCGCCGCCGGCCGGCGGCGGCGGGGTCCGGACGCCGGGCGCTGCCCGCCCACCCACGTGCGCACCCCTACGCTGGAACGGTGCTGAGACTCGACCGGGCGACGTACGACGGGATCGTCGCGCATGCCAAGCGCGACCATCCCGACGAGGCGTGCGGTGTCGTCGTCGGTCCTGCTGAGAGCGACCGCGCCGAGCGGCTGGTCGAGATGGTGAACGCCGCGGGCAGCCCGACGTTCTACGAGTTCGACTCCACCGACCTGTTCCAGCTCTACAAGGAGATGGACGCCAACGACGAGGAACCGGTGGTCGTCTACCACTCGCACACCGCCACCGAGGCCTACCCGAGCCGGACCGACATCGGCCTCGCGATGGAGCCGAACGCCCACTACGTGTTGGTGAGCACACGCGAGCACGGGAACAACGACGGCCCTGTGGAGTTCAGGAGTTATCGGATCATTGGCGGCGAGGTCACCGAGGAAGAGGTGGAGGTCGTCGCCCAACTACCTGCTAGGAGCAACACCTGATGGCCATCGAGGTCCGGATCCCCACCATCCTGCGCACCTACACCGACGGCGAGAAGTCCGTGACCGGGAAGGGCGCCGACGTCGGCTCGCTCATCGACGACCTCGAGTCGAGCCACCCCGGCATCAAGGACCGGCTCATCGACAACGGTGACCTGCGCCGGTTCGTCAACGTCTACGTCAACGACGAGGACGTCCGCTTCCTCGGTGGGCTGGAGGCCACGCTGAGCGACGGCGACCAGGTCGTGGTGCTCCCCGCAGTCGCGGGCGGCTGAGCCGGGACTGACGCGGCCATGACCAGGTACGACAACCTCCTCGCCTCGGTCGGCGGTACGCCGCTCGTGGGGCTGCCGAGGCTGTCGCCGAGCCCCGACGTGCGCCTCTGGGCCAAGCTCGAGGACCGCAACCCCACCGGGTCGATCAAGGACCGGCCGGCGTTGCGGATGGTCGAGGAGGCGGAGAAGGACGGCCGGCTCCGGCCCGGCTGCACGATCCTCGAGCCGACGTCCGGCAACACCGGGATCTCGCTGGCCATGGCGGCGAAGCTCAAGGGCTACCGGATGGTCTGCGTGATGCCGGAGAACACCTCCGAGGAGCGCCGCCAGCTGCTGCGGATGTGGGGAGCCGAGATCATCACCTCGCCCGCCGCCGGCGGCTCCAACGAGGCGGTCCGGGTGGCCAAGCGGGTCGCTGCGGAGCACCCCGACTGGGTGATGCTCTACCAGTACGGCAACGAGGCGAACGCGCTCGCCCACGAGCAGGGCACCGGGCCCGAGATCCTGGCCGACCTCCCGGGCATCACGCACTTCGTGGGCGGCCTGGGCACCACCGGCACGCTGATGGGCGTCTCGCGGTTCTTCCGCGGGGCCAAGCCGGACGTGCGGATCGTCGCGGCAGAGCCGCGCTACGGCGAGCTCGTCTACGGCCTCCGCAACCTCGACGAGGGGTTCGTGCCCGAGCTCTACGACGCCGAGCTGATCGACGCGCGGTTCTCGGTGGGGCCGCGCGACGCCGTACGCCGGGTCCGCGAGCTGCTCGAGCTCGAGGGGATCTTCGCCGGCATCTCGACCGGCGCGATCCTGCACGCCGCGCTGGCCCAGGCCGCGAAGGCGGTCAACGCCGGGGAGTCCGCGGACATCGCGCTGATCGTGGCCGACGGCGGCTGGAAGTACCTCTCCACAGGTGCCTACGAGGGCACGATCGACGAGGCCGAGGAGGCCCTGGAGGGCCAGCTCTGGGCCTGACCGCCGCCGCGGCTATGGTCGAGCGCGATGAGACGCCTGCTGCTCGCCCTGGTCCTGGCCCTCACGGCGACTGTCCTGGTGGCCGCCCCGTCCTACGCCGGCACGCTCACCCCGGTCGTGGCGCCGAGCATCTCCGGCACTCCGGAGTACGCCGCCACGCTCACCGCCAGCCCGGGCCAGTGGACGCCGGCCGCGACGACGTACTCCTACCAGTGGCTGCGGGGCGGCCAGCCGATCGCCAAGGCCACGGCCGCGACCTACCAGCCGGGCCTCGACGACGTGGGCCAGCCGCTGAGCGTGACGGTGAGCGCCGGTGACGGCGTCGGCGACACCGGAGCTGCCACCTCGGCGCCCACGTCGCCGGTCCAGAAGGCGACCCTCAAGGCCAAGGGCGGCCAGGTCGTCAGGGGCGTCGCGCGCTACACCCACAGCCTCGACGTGCACCCGGGGCGCTACAGCGCCGAGCCGTCCAGGGTGAGCTACCAGTGGCTGCGCGGGAAGCAGCCGGTCGACGGTGCGACCGACCGGAGCTACGAGATCCGCCCGGAGGACGTCGGTGTCCGGCTGCGGGTGCAGCTCACCGTGCTCTCACCCGGCTACCAGCCACTGGAGGTGGTCACGCAGCCGACCGCGAAGGTCCGGCACCGGGTCGACGTACGCCGGACCGTCCGCTACCACGTCGAGACCCGCGGCAGGATCACCACCAGTCTCAAGCAGTTCAAGGCCCAGGCCCAGCAGACCTACGAGGATGCACGGGGGTGGCGGGCCGCCGGCATCAGGTTCGTGCCGGTCGCACACGGCGGCGCGTTCACGCTCGTCCTGTCGCAGGCCGGCCTGGTGCCGTCGTTCTCGTCCTCGTGCAGCGCGATGTGGAGCTGCCGGGTCGGCCGCTACGTGATCATCAACCAGGACCGCTGGAAGCACGCCTCGCCGGCGTGGAACGCCGCCCACCTGCCGCTGCGCGACTACCGGCACATGGTGGTCAACCACGAGACCGGCCACTGGCTCGGCCTGCACCACGTCAGCTGCCCGGGCCAGGGCCGCCTGGCCCCGGTGATGATGCAGCAGTCCAAGGGGCTGCAGGGCTGCCGGTTCAACCCGTTCCCGACGATCCACGAGATCAACAGCCGGACACCGCACCAACGGGCCATGGCGTACCTCATGGTCCGCGGTTACAGTCCCGACGTCGAGTAGCCCATCCCGGGAGCCCAGTTGCGCGAGATCGTCGTCTTCAGCGGCAGCGCCCACCGTCCCTTCGCCGCCGCGATGTGCGACGCGCTCGGAGTCGAGCTCAGCTCGGTCGAGATCACCAGGTTCAGCAACGACTGCCTGCAGGCCCAGCTCCAGGCCAACTGCCGCCAGCGCGACGTCTACATCGTCCAGCCGCTGGCGCCGCCTACGCAGGAGCACCTGATGGAGCTGCTCCTCATGCTGGACGCCGCCCGGGGTGCCTCCGCCCAGCAGATCACGGCCGTGATCCCCTACTTCGCCTACGCGCGCTCGGACAAGAAGGACGCCTCCCGGCTCTCCATCGGCGCCCGGCTGGTCGCGGACATGCTGGTCACCGCCGGCGCGCAGCGGGTGCTCACCATGGAGCTGCACGCGCCCCAGGTGCACGGCTTCTTCTCGGTGCCGGTCGACCACCTGACCGCGCTCGGGGTGCTGGCCGACCACTTCCAGGGCCAGGACCTGGCCGACGCGGTCGTGGTCTCGCCCGACTTCGGCAACGCCAAGACCGCGACCCAGTTCTCGCGGCTGCTGGGCGTGCCGGTGGCCGCCGGCTCCAAGAAGCGGCTGGCCGACGACCAGGTGGTCATCGACGCCATCGTCGGGGACGTCGACGGCAAGCGCGCGATCATCCTCGACGACGAGATCGCCACCGGCGGCTCGATCGTCGAGCTGTTGGAGCGGCTGGGCGAGCAGGGCTGTACGTCGGCCGCGGTGGCCTGCACCCACGGGCTCTTCGTCGGCAAGGCCATCGAGCGGCTCCGGGGCCACCCGATGATCACCGAGGTCGTCACCACCGACACCGTCCCCGCGCCCACCGGCTGGCCCGAGCTCGAGGTCCGCTCGGTGGCCGGGCTGTTCGGCGCCGCGATCGAGCGGATCCACGCGGGGGAGTCGATCAGCAGCCTCTTCGACGGCGTCGACCCGGTGCTCGGCCCGCCGCAGCCGCGGCTGTTCGACTGAGCAGCGTCACCACTCGCCGACAGACCCGGGTCGGTATGGTGCGGAGGGTGCACCTGCCTCGTCTCGCGGTCAGCGCGGCCGGGGTGCTCCTGGTGGCCGGGCTCGCGCCCGGCGCCTCGCCCGCCGTCGGGACCGGGCCTGACCGCGCGGACGCGGTGAGCACCCGGGTCGAGCAGGCAGCCACGCCCTGTGTCGCCCAGGGTGGCACCGCCCCCGTGGCGAAGCCGAAGCTGGTCCGCCAGATCCCCACGGGCGAGACCGGCTGGTTCTCCTCGCCGAGCCTGGTCGACCTCGACGGGGACGGCCGGCTGGAGATCGTCGCGCCGTTCTACTCGACCTTCGTCTTCGACGCGCAGGGGCACCTGCTGGGCAGGGGCCGGGCCAGCAAGGGCCGGGTCTACGCGCCGTCGGTGGTCACCGATCTCGACGGTGACGGCATCAAGGACATCGTGGTCGGTGGCAACGAGGGCACCGTGGCGGCGTACGAGCTCCGCGGCGGGAAGCTGCAGCTCAAGCCCGGCTGGCCGGCGTCCACGAACAGCGGTGGTCAGTCGCCCGAGGTCCGCGGGCTGGCAGCGGCGGACCTGGACGGCGACGGCAAGGTCGAAGTGGTGGCAACCACCACCAACACCTCGTCCAAGGGCGCCCAGGTCTTCGTCTTCGACGCGAACGGTCGTCTGTTCCAGCCGGCCGGCCACGCCCACGCCTGGCCCCGCAACCGCGGCTACGGCGCCTACGGCGAGAACGTCGGCATCGGCAACATCGACGACGACCCCCAGCTCGAGATCATCGCGACCTTCGACAACCACCAGATCGACGCCCTCAACCTCGACGGCACCTCCGTCCTGGCCTCGCCCTGGTTCACCAACCCCGAGTCCGGAGCCGAGGGCAAGCGGATGGCCTGGGGCGACTTCATCCGGTGGGCGAGCCCCAAGGTCGAGCGGCGCCACTACCACCTGCACAAGGGGGCCTGGCCCAGCCCGGCCCGGCAGCCCTGGCTGCAGTGGACGGCGTCACCACCGTCGGTCGCCGACCTGGACGGCGACGGCCACAACGAGGTGATCGGGCTGCCCAACGTCGAGAAGCACATCCCGTACCGGACGCAGGGCTACGCGTTCACGGTGCTGGACGGGGCGTACGGCGACGGCAGCCGCTCGGCGATGCGGCACCCGGGCTTCCAGAAGCTGGTGGTCTCCAACCGGCCGGTGTTCCGTCCCGACGGCGACTGGTACCCACCCAGCGGCATCCCGGCGCCCACCGTCGTCGACCTCACCGGCGACGGCCGGCCCGAGATCGTCGCCTCGCTGCCCGGCGGCAAGGTGTACGCCGTCGGGCCGGACGGCCGCCGGCTCTGGACGGCCACCTATGCGCCGAAGCGCGCGAAGACCTTCGCCTCGGAGGTGGTCGCGGCCGACCTGAACAAGGACGGCACCCCCGAGCTCGTCTTCGGCACCTACTCGCTCCACCGCAACGCGGGCCGGCTCGTGGTGCTGTCGGCCACGGGCAAGAAGCTCTCGGAGACACGGCTCAGGCACCAGGGTCGCGACGGCAACGGCATCGGTGTGCCCGCGGCGCCGTCGATCGCCGACCTGACCGGCGACGGCACCCTCGAGATCGTGCTCACCACCTTCGACCACGGCATCGACGTCTACACCGTGCCCGGGTCCGGCACCGGCTGCCTGCCCTGGCCCACCGGACGCGGGAACACGCTGCGCAACGGCATGGGCCCGGCGACGGCGCCGTGACGGGGACGCCACACTCGTCCCTGTCCCACCTCGAGTGCTCGCGCACGGCGACGACCTACGACGCCGACGAGGTGCACGGGCTGAGCGAGGTCGGCGCGCCGCTGCTGGCGCGCTACGACCTCGAGCGGGTGCGAACCACGGTCACCCGCGAGGAGATCGCCGGACGACCGCCGAGCCTCTGGCGCTACCACGAGGTGCTCCCCGTCCGGGACCCGGCGTACGTGACGACGCTGGGGGAGGGGATGACCCCGCTGCTCCCGCTGCCGGCGTACGGCCGTGCGATCGGCGTACCGGACCTGCTGATGAAGGACGAGGGGATGGTCCCGACCGGGACGTTCAAGGCCCGCGGCGCCGCGGTCGGGGTGTCCCGGGCCCGCGAGCTCGGGGTGCGGGCGGTGGCGATGCCGACGAACGGCAACGCGGGCGCCGCCTGGTCGGTGTACGCCGCGCGCGCCTCGATGGGCAGCCTCGTCGTGATGCCGGTCGACGCCCCCGAGATCTGCCGCCGCGAGTGCGTGGTGGCCGGCGCGGAGCTGTACCTCGTCGACGGGCTGATCAACCACGCCGGTGCGCTGGTCAAGGCGGCCGTCGAGGAACGGACCGGCTACCAGGACGTGTCGACGCTCAAGGAGCCCTACCGCATCGAGGGCAAGAAGACGATGGGCTACGAGATCGTCGAGCAGCTCGGTTGGCGGGTGCCGGACGTGATCCTCTACCCGGCCGGTGGCGGGGTCGGCATCATCGGCATCCACAAGGCGATGCTGGAGCTGCGTGAGCTCGGCTGGATCGGCGAGGCGCTGCCGCGCCTGGTCGCCGTCCAGTCCACCGGGTGCCCGCCGATCGTGGACGCGTTCGAGGCCGGCCTCGAGGAGAGCACGCTCAAGGAGGGCACCCACACGCTCGCGTTCGGCATCAACGTGCCCAAGGCGCTCGGGGACTTCCTGGTGCTCCGGGCCGTCCGCGAGTCGGGCGGCACCGCCGTCGCGGTCGACGACGACGAGCTCCTGGCCGAGCTGCGGAACCTGGCTGCCGCCGAGGGCGTGTGGATCTGCCCCGAGGGGGCCGCCTGCCTCGCCGCCGCCAGGCAGCTGCGCGAGTCCGGCTGGATCGGCGAGCACGAGCAGGTGGTGGTGCTCAACACCGGGACCGGGCTCAAGTACCCCGAGACCGTCATTGCCGAGGTCCCGGTGCTGCCGCGTGGGGGAAGGGTCCCGTCACCGGTGTAGGACGAGGGTTCTCCCGGATTCGAGGACGTGACCTGCGCGACGAGTCCGTGCGCACGGGCAGTACGCCGCCTAACCTCGTGGTCGTGCCAGTCGTCGACGCCCCGATCGGGATCTTCGACTCCGGGTTCGGCGGCCTCACCGTGGCCCGGTCGGTCATCGACCAGCTCCCGCACGAGTCGGTCCACTACCTCGGCGACACCGCGCGGCAGCCCTACGGCCCCAAGCCGATCGCCGAGGTCCGCGAGTATGCGCTCGAGTGCCTGGACCACCTCTACGAGCAGGGCGTCAAGGCGCTCGTCATCGCCTGCAACTCCGCCAGCGCCGCGATGCTCCGCGACGCGCGGGAGCGGTACGACGTACCCGTGGTCGAGGTGATCCTCCCGGCCGCCCGCCGCGCGGTGGCCGCCAGCCGCAGCGGGCGGATCGGCGTCATCTGCACCCGGGCCACCAAGGAGTCGATGGCCTACGAGGACGCGTTCGCGGCCGCGCCGCACATCGAGCTGTCCACCCAGGCCTGCCCGCGGTTCGTCGACTTCGTGGAGTCCGGCGTCACCGGTGGCGACGAGCTGCTCGGCGTCGCGCACGACTACCTCGACCCGCTCACGGCTGCCGGTGTGGACACCCTCATCCTCGGCTGCACCCACTACCCCCTGCTGACCGGTGTCATCTCCTACGTCATGGGCGAGGAGATCACCCTGGTCAGCAGCGCCGAGGAGTGCGCGAAGGATCTCTACAGGGTGCTGGCCAGCACCGGCCTGATGCGCGAGTCCGGCGACCCGACCTACACCTTCTCGACCACCGGGGCTCCCGACGAGTTCGAGACGATCGGCCGCCGGTTCCTGGGCGCCGAGATGATGGCGGCCAGCCAGTTCGCCGGCGGACTGTCGTGAGGCTCACCGTGGTCGGCTGCTCCGGCTCCTACCCGGGGCCCGACTCGCCGGCCTCCTGCTACCTGCTCGAGGCCGAGCTCGACGGCCGCACCTGGCGGGTCCTCCTGGACCTCGGCAGCGGGGCGCTCGGTGCGCTCCAGAAGTACGTCGACCCGCTCGACGTCGACGCGGTCCTGCTCAGCCACCTGCACGCCGACCACTGCCTCGACCTGTGCGGCTTCTACGTGCTGCGCAAGTACCACCCGAAGGGCAGCCAGCCGCGGCTGCCGGTCTACGGGCCCGCGGGAACCGCGGCCCGGATGGCCCGCGCCTACGACCTGCCCGAGGACCCGGGGATGAACCTCGAGTTCGACTTCCGGACCTGGTCGCCGGGCGAGCCGACCCGGATCGGACCGTTCACGGTCCTGCCCATCCGGGTCGAGCACCCGGTCGAGGCCTACGGCCTCCGGATCTCGGCCGGCGGGTCGCTGCTCGCCTACACCGGCGACACCGCGCCGTGCCCGCAGCTCGAGTCGGTGGCCCGCGGCGCCGACCTGCTGCTGGCCGAGGCGTCGTTCCGTGACGGCGACCCCAACCCGCCCGGGATCCACCTCACCGGCGGGGACTGCGGCCGGCTGGCCCGCGACGCCGAGGTGGCGCGGCTGCTGGTGACGCACGTCCCGCCGTGGTTCGACCCGAAGGAGATGCTGGTCGCCGCCCAGGGGGCGTGGGACGGACCGTCCGACCTGGCCCGGCCCGGTGCGGTCCTCGAGGTCTAGACGAGCCCGGCGTCGTGGACGCAGATCGCGATCTGCACCCGGTTGGTCACCTGCAGCTTGTCGAAGAGCCGGGAGACGTGCGCCTTGACCGTGGGCACCGACAGGTGCAGCTCGCGGGCGATCTCGGCGTTGGTGAGGCCGCGGCCGACGGCCAGGGCAACCTCCTGCTCGCGCTCGGTCAGCGCGCCCAGCCGGACCCGCGCCCCGTCCGCCCGGTCGTCCCCGGAGCTGTCGCGGATCCGCTCGATCAGGGTGCGGGTCACCGACGGGGACAGCATCGGGTCGCCGTCCGCGACGGCGCGGATCGCCTCCAGGATCTGCGGCGGGGGAGTGTCCTTGAGCAGGAAGCCGTCCGCCCCCGCGGCCAGGGCGCCGAGCACGTGCTCGTCCGCGTCGAAGGTGGTCAGCACGATGACGTGCGGCGGGTCGGGGCGCTGGTGCAGGGCCCGGGTGGCCTCGAGGCCACTCATCCGCGGCATCCGGATGTCCATGAGCACGACGCCGGGCTGCAGCTCGTCGACCCTGCGCAGCGCCTCGCGGCCGTCGCTCGCCTCGCCGACGACGGTGAGGTCGGGCTGTCCCCCGAGCATCAGCACCAGCGCCGACCGGACCAGCGGGTCGTCGTCGACCACCAGCAGGCGGACCTTGGTCATGCCGCCCACGGGATCCAGCCGTGCAGGACGAAGTGGGCGCCGTTGCGGTAGGCCTGCAGGCGCCCGCCGCGCAGCTCGGCGCGCTCGGTGAGGCCGACCAGCCCGAGCCCGGCGCCGGGTGTGGCGCTGCCGAACCCGAGCGGGTTCTTCATGACGACGTCGAGACCGTCCTCGGGCGAGCCGCTCAGCTCCACGGTGAGCAGCGTGCCGGGTGCGTGCTTGCGGGCGTTGGTGATGCCTTCCTGGACGATCCGGTAGACCGTGCGGCCCACCACGTCGGGCACCTCGGTCGCTGCGTCCACCTGGTCGTGGAAGTCCACGTGCAGCCCGCCCTGGCGGGCCTCCTCGACCAGCTCGCCCAGGTCGGCGTACGTCGGCTGCGGCGCGAGCGCCGGCTCGCCGTCGGCGCTGCGCAGCACCCCGAGGACGCCGCGCAGGTCGGTGAGCGCCTCGTGCGCCTTCTCGCGGATCACGGCGGCGCTGCCGCGGACCTCGTCGGGGGTGAGGTCCTCGCGGAAGGCCAGCGCCCCGGCGTGCATCGACACCTGCGAGATCCGGTGCGCGAGCACGTCGTGCATCTCGCGGGCGATGCGGGCCCGCTCGTTGGCCCGCGCCTGGGCGATCCGCAGCTCCTGCTCGGCCTCGGCGCGCTCCGCCCGGTGCCGCAGCGTCCAGACCAGCTCGCGCCGCGACCCGACGTAGGCGCCCCAGCCCACGATCGCGAGGGTGACCATCACGTTGAGCGCCAGGTTGAGCCAGAAGGGATCCTCGCCGGTCGGCTGGGTGACCGAGAAGAACTGCGCGGTCGCGAAGCCCAGGGAGGCGATGAACGCCATCTCGCGCGAACGCCGGCGAGTCATCACCGACGCCGAGGCGAGCACCGCGGGCCCGCTGGCGGTCCCCGAGACCAGCGAGATCAGCAGGATCACCGTCGCGACCGGCACGGGCCAGCGCCGCCGGTAGAACACCAGGACGTAGCTGACCAGGCCGAGGGTGATGTCGAGCACGAGGAGCCAGGTGGCCTGGTCGCCGGCGATGGGGACCCAGGCCAGCGCGCTGATGGCGAGCATCGCGACCAGCCGCCAGCTGTGCCCCCACAGGCTCAACCGAGGCTGGTAGGCCTCGGGAGCCGGGCGGTCGCAGTCCTCGGGCATCTTCCAAGGCTAGGCGGACCGGGGTCCGGGCACAGGCGTCGCCGGTAGCGACCCACCCCTACTTTCGTCTGGCTGCGAACATGACAAATTGCCGATGCGTGCAGCCGCCGCCGTCCGGCAGGGTTGAGCACATGATCAAAGTCGAAGGTCTCACTCGGAAGTACGGCAGCTTCACCGCCGTCGACGACGTCAGCTTCGTCTGCCAGCCCGGTCGGGTGACCGGGTTCCTGGGCCCCAACGGCGCCGGCAAGACGACCACGATGCGCGTCATGGTCGGTCTCACCCCGCCCACGTCGGGCCGGGTCACCATCGGTGACCACCTCTACCACGACATCCCCAACCCGGGCCGGCACGTCGGGGTCCTCCTCGACGCCTCGGCCCAGCACGCCGGCCGCACCGGCCGCGAGATCTTGACCATCGGCGCGAAGACCATGGGCCTGCCGCTGTCGCGCGTGGACGAGATGCTCGCGCTGGTCTCCCTCGACCAGCGCGAGTCGGAGCGCCGGCTCCGCAACTACTCGCTCGGCATGAAGCAGCGGCTCGGCATCGCCCACGCGCTGCTCGGCGACCCGTCGGTGCTGATCCTGGACGAGCCGGCCAACGGCCTCGACCCGGCCGGCATCCGCTGGATGCGCGGCCTGCTCAAGTCCTACGCCGACCGCGGCGGCACCGTGCTGCTCTCCAGCCACCTGCTCAACGAGGTCGAGCAGATCGCCGACGAGATGATCCTGATCGGCCGCGGCCGGATCGTCGCCGAGGGCACCAAGGACGAGCTGCTGGCCGGCGCCGAGCACAAGACCAGCCTGGTCACCGCGCTCGACAACGAGCTGCTGGCCAAGGCGCTGAAGGACAAGGGCTACGAGGTCACGCCGGCCGGCACCGGCCTGCGCGTGGACGCAGCGCCCGTCGACGTCGGCCACGTCGTCGCCGAGAACGCCATCGTCCTCACCGACCTCCGCTCCGCCGACGGTGGGCTCGAGGAGCTCTTCCTCGCCCTCACCGAGGACACCCAGCGCGACGATCTCACCCCTCAGACCACCCCCGCCGCCGCGGCGACCACCACCGAAGGAGCCCAGGCATGAGCGCGACCGCCGCTGCCACCCCGATGAGCCTCGACCTCGCCCAGACCCCGCAGGTCCCGCTCGGCCGACTGGTCAAGGTCGAGACGCGCAAGGCGCTCGACACCCGAGCCGGCCGCTGGCTGGTGATCGGCATCCTCGGGGTGGTCGTGCTGGTCGAGGTGATCGTCGCCCTCGTGGCGCACGACGAGGACAGGAAGTTCTCGTTGTTCCTGTCGATCGCAGGAGGAGTGCTCGGCTACTTCCTGCCGATCGTCGTGATCATGCTGGTGACCAGCGAGGCGAGCCAGCGCAACGGGCTGGTCACCTTCACCCTCGAGCCGAAGCGGTCGCGGGTCGTGGTGGCCAAGCTCCTGGCGGGCGTCGGTCTCGCGCTCGGTGTGATGGCGCTGGCGCTCGTCCTCGCGGTGCTGGGCAACCTGCTGGCCAGCGCCACCGGCGGCGACGGGTCCTGGCACGTCGACGGTGGGCTGCTCTTCTACGCGCTGTTCCTGTCCAACATGATCGGCATCCTCGTCGGCTTCGCGCTGGCGACGTTGATCATGAACACGCCGGGCGCGATCGTGGCCTACTTCGCCTACACGCTGATCCTGCCCAGCGCGGTCGGGATCCTCAGTGCGATCAGCAGCGGGTTCGAGAAGGTCGCGCCCTGGATCGAGTTCAACACCGCGCAGTCACCGCTCATCTCGAGCCCATACTCACCCAGCGGTGAGGAGTGGGCGCAGATCGCGGTGACCGGCGTCATCTGGCTGGTGATCCCGCTGGTGCTCGGCATCTGGCGGCTGCTGCGCATCGAGTTCAAGTAGGCCCGCCCTGCTGCGGTGACGCAGGACGTTCACCGGGACGTGGCCGACACGACACCCGCACGTGGGGTGCCGGTGGACGGGTCGGCCACGCTCCTGTCGTGTACCTGAGGGTCGCCGCCCTCGGTGACAGCGCCACCGTGGGGCTCGCGGACCCCGTACCCGACGGGTGGCGGGCTGGTCCCGGCTCCTCCCCGCGGCGGGCGCCCGTGAGCTAGCCCAGCCCCGGCTGCGCGCCCGGGCCGACCTGGACGCCGGCCAGGAACGCGATCATGTCGTCGACGGTCCAGCCCGTCGAGGTGGGGTACTGGATCGTGACCTCGCCGTCGGGCTCGCCCGCCCGGGTTGCGACGGCGATGATCGCGGTGTCGCCGCCCGCGTCGACGAAGAACGTCCGGCCGTCGCGGTCGACCCGCTCGCCCGGACGGCGGGTTCTGGTCGTAGCCGATCACCAGCTTGCCCGGGAACGACAGCGGCTCCTGGTCCGCGAAGCCGACCGGCGCGATCGTCACCAGCTGGGGCCGGTGGCCCTGGACCTCCCAGCCCTGCGGGATCGCCGGGAACGTGTAGGGCCCGGCCGTCAGGTCGGGGCCCGGGCGAGCCCAGGGGGTGCCGATCGTGGCGCTCCCCGGAGGCTCGCTCGAGACCTGGCCGTGGCCGGCGCGGTCCTCGGCGGTGTCGCCACGGTGGGGTAGCCGAACCAGCCCGACACCGACCACGCCCGCGGTGGCGACACCGGCGAGGCCGAGGGCGCGCCGCCGGCGTCTCGTGCGCGACAGCGCGCGCTGGGCCCGGGTCAGGTCGGCGTACCCGTCGACCGGGGCGCTGGTCGGGCCGGCGGCCCGCTCGAGGAGGGCGTTGAGGTCGTTCATGCGAGCTCCTTGCTGGACGACAGGGTGATCTCTGGTGCGAGGACCGAGCGAAGCCGGTCCAGGGCCTTGGCGTTCTGGGACTTCACGGTGCCGGTGGTGCAGCCGAGCATCCGTGCGGTCTCGGCGACGTCGAGGTCGAGGAAGTGCCGGAGCACCACGACCGCGCGCTGGCGGGGTGCCAGCTGCGCCAGGGCGGCCAGCACCAGGTTGGCCAGGTCGCGGTCCTCGTCGTGGACCGCCCGGTCCGTGGTCACGTCCGTCGTCAGCTCGCGACGCTTGTAGGCCCGGCGCTGCTCGTCGACGAACGCGTGGGTGAGGCTGGTCCGCGCGTACCCGACCGGGTTGCCCGCGCGGCGTACGCGCGGCCAGTGCAGGTAGAGCCGGGTCAGCGTGGTCTGCACGAGGTCCTCGGCCCCCGCGTCGTCGCCGGCCGTGAGCAGCCTCGCCATCCGCAGCAGCGCGGTGCGCTGGGCGGTGACGAACTCGACGAACTCGGTGTCGCGCTCGGTGGCTCGCATCCGTCTCCTCTCAACCAGCCTGACGGGTGCGGGGTCGCGTCAGGTTGCCTGCCCCAGGGTCCCCTAGTGTCCTGCGTATGACACGCGCTGACGGACGGGACGACGACGAGCTCCGGCCGGTCAAGATCACCCGGCACTGGCTCGACCACGCCGCCGGGTCTGTCCTGGTGGAGTTCGGGAAGACCCGGGTGCTGTGCGCAGCCTCGGCCGCCGAGGGTGTGCCGCGCTGGCGCAAGGGCTCGGGTCTGGGCTGGGTGACGGCGGAGTACGCCATGCTGCCCGCCTCGACCAACACCCGCTCCGAACGGGAGTCGGTGAAGGGCCGGATCGGCGGCCGCACCCACGAGATCAGCCGGCTGGTGGGACGGTCACTGCGCGCGGTCATCGACTACAAGGCGCTGGGCGAGAACACCATCCAGCTCGACTGCGACGTGCTCCAGGCCGACGGCGGCACCCGCACCGCCTCGATCACCGGGGCGTACGTCGCCCTGGCCGACGCGGTCGCGCACCTGCGCTCGGAGGGGCTGCTGACGGGGGAGCCGCTGACCGGGTCGGTGGCCGCCGTGTCGGTCGGCATCATCGACGGCGTGCCGAGGCTCGACCTGCCCTACGAGGAGGACGTGCGCGCCGAGACCGACATGAACATCGTGATGACGGGCGCCGGTGCGTTCGTCGAGGTCCAGGGGACCGCCGAGGGGGCGGCGTTCTCGCGGGCCGAGCTCGACGCACTGCTGGCGCTGGGGGAGAAGGGCTGCGCCGACCTGACCCGGCTGCAGCAGGAGGCGCTCGCCTCGTGAGCCCCCAGGTGCCTGCACTGAGGAGGCCGCGAGGGACGAGCGGCCGTCTCGAAGTGTTCTTGGCCTCGCGGAACGCGAAGAAGCTCGCCGAGATGGAGCGGATCCTGCGCGAACACCTGCCCTCGGTCGAGGTGCTGGGGCTCGACGACGTGGCGGCGTACGACGAGCCGGTCGAGGACCAGCCGACCTTCGAGGGCAACGCGCTGCTCAAGGCGAGGGCCGGGCTCGTCCACACCGGGCTGCCGTCGCTGGCCGACGACTCCGGCCTCTGCGTCGACGCGCTCAACGGCATGCCCGGGGTGCTTTCCGCGCGCTGGTCGGGGCCGCCGAAGTCCGACGACCGCAACAACTCGCTTCTGCTGGCGCAACTCGAGGACGTGCCCGACGAGCGCCGCGGCGCCCACTTCACCAGCGTGGTCGCCTTCTGCCATCCGACCGCGGGAGAGCTCGTGGTCGAGGGCCGGATGACCGGCCGGGTGATCCGCGAGACCCGCGGCACCGGCGGCTTCGGCTACGACGTCGTCTTCGTGGCCGACGACCACCCCGGCCCGACCACGGCTGAGCTGTCGGTCGAGGACAAGGACGCCATCAGCCACCGGGGGCGGGCGCTGCGCGAGATCGCCCCGCAGGTGGCCGCTCTGCTGGGCTGACCTGTGCCGGAGGCGGGAGTCGAACCCGCACGCCCGAAGGCACACGGACCTAAACCGTGCGTGTCTGCCAGTTCCACCACTCCGGCGTCAGCGCGTCGAGATTAGACGATCGAGAGCCCTCCCGGCTCGCGGCCGGTGAGCAGCCGCAGCACCAGCGCGCCCTCGCCGCGGCGGAGCGCGACCTCGGCGGCCAGGTCGGAGGGCCTCGGAGAGCGCGGCGGGCGGGGGAGTCCATCGGCAGGGCACGGCCGCGGCGATGTCGAGGCCGTGCACGACCAGCTCGAAGCTGCGGGTGGGCAGGTAGTCGCGCAGCCGCATGCCGCCGGCGTACGTCGTGACCAGCTGGTCGGGCCGGGCGCGGGCGAGGTCGACGATCACCGCGTCGAGCAGCAGGCGTACGGCGCCCGCCGGGTCGTCGCCCAGCAGCTCGCCGGCCTCGACCCCGCGACGGGCGACACCGGGGCTGTTGGCGGCGACGGCCAGCCCCGCGACGTAGTCGGTGGCGGTCTCGAGCACCACCGCCGGAGCGGGCTTGCGCAGGTACTCCGAGACGGTGACCAGCGACCGGGACGTATGACCGACGAGTGCGCGCAGGTCCCACTCGCCCAAACCCGGTCCGGACAGCGGGAGCGGAAGGGAGCCGACCAGGTCGGCGAACGACCGGGCCGCCTCGAGGTAGGTCGCGGCCCAGCCCGGGTCGGAGTCAGGCGGCAAGCCCGAGGTCCTTGCGGAGCTTCGCGACGTGGCCGGTCGCCTTGACGTTGTACTGGGCCAGCTGGATCTGGCCCTGCTCGTCCACCACGAAGGTCGAGCGGATCACGCCCTCGACCTCCTTGCCGTAGAGCTTCTTCAGCCCGAACGCGCCGTAGGCGTTCATGACCGCCCGGTCCGGGTCGGAGAGCAGGGTGATGGTCAGCGAGTCACGCTCGCGGAACTTGGCCAGCTTCTCGGGCTTGTCCGGGGAGATGCCGAGGACCTCGTAGCCCGCGCCCTTGAGCGAGTCGAGCGAGTCGGTGAAGTCGCACGCCTCCTTGGTGCAGCCCGGGGTCATCGCCGCCGGATAGAAGTAGACGATGACCTTCTGGCCGCGCAGGTCCTCCAGCCGGACCTGGTCACCGGTGTCACTGGTCAGCGTGAAGTCTGGGGCGGGGTCACCAGGGGAGAGTCGGTTCGTCACGTGGTCCACGCTATCCGGACCGCGAGGCGGCCCGACACGTGCGGTTGATAGCCTCCGGCTCGTGGCCAAAGGCAATGAGGTCGTCGGTCCCTCGGAGCTGGCGAGCGAGATCGAGGCGACCCGCGAGCGGCTCGCCGGCACCATCGACGAGCTGGTCTACCGAGCGCACCCCCGCACCATCCTCAGCCGCGAGGTCGCCGGGCTGAAGGCGTTCTTCGTCGATCCGCTCACCGGCGAGCCGCGGACCGAGAACATCCTGAAGGTGGCGGGCGGCGTGGTGGGCACGGTGCTCCTGTTCACCCTGATCCGAAGGGTCACCCGCTGACGCCGCGGAAGAACATGACCGAGAAGACTCCCATCCGCATGCTCCACGACCGGATCCTGGTCGAGGTGGACAGGGAGGCGGGAGAGCGTCGTTCGTCCGGCGGGATCGTCATCCCGGCCACCGCCGCGATGGGCGCTCGCCGGCTGGCCTGGTCCGAGGTGGTCGCGGTCGGGCCGCACGCCCGCAGCGTGCAGGTCGGTGACAAGGTGCTGTTCGACCCGGAGGACAAGTCCGAGGTCGAGGTGCAGGGCGACACCTACGTCCTGATGCGCGAGCGCGACATCCACGCCGTGGCCGCTGACCGCCTCGACGACGGCGGCGAGTCCACGGGCCTCTACCTCTAGCTCGGGTAGCGGGTCAGCGCAGGGCGCCGTACGCCCTGGTCGGCGTGAGGTGCACGACGAGCCGCTGCTCGCTCACCATCGCGGCCCGGTAGCCGTCCCAGTCGTCGTGCTCGCCGCTGATCGCCCGGTAGTAGTCGACGAGCTCCGCGACCGTCGGGTCGTCGGGGTCGGCGGCCACCGGCGAGAGCGACACCTCGCCCTCGAGCACGGCCCAGCTCCAGAAGCTCGACCCGTCGACGTGCAGCGCCGCCCACGGCTGGCGGCGCAGGTTGGTGTACTTCGCGCGGTCGGCGGTGGTCGACACCCGGACCACGCCGTCGTCGCCCACGTAGTGCAGCACGTTCGAGAGCTGCGGCCGGCCGTCCTTGCGCAGGGTGACGAGGATCGACTGGTGGGTGGCGCGAGCGGCCTCGAGTGCCTTCTCGGTTTCCATGTCCGGTGCAGCGCATCCAGCGCCGCGGTTGTTCCTCGGCCGGGCGGGTTGCTCGGCGTCAGGTGCCGGCCAGCAGGACCACGGCCGAGACCAGCACGGCCACCAGCAGCACAGCCGCCGCCACGCTCGGGCCGAGGCTCGAGCTGATCCCGTCGATGTCGCCGCGCCGGATCGCCTCGGCCACCCGGCGGTAGCGGATGGTGCCGTAGACGACACCGACCGCGCCGGCGAGGATGAGCACGCCGCCGGCCACCAGGCTGGCCGCGGTGATGTCCCCGCCGTCGGCGAAGCGGGCCACCGCCAGACCGACCACGACCACGTTGGCGCTGGTGCGGAGCCAGGCGAGCTGGGTGCGCTCGTTGGCCAGGTGGTCTCGCACAGCGCTTGACTCGGGCACCGAGTCCCTCCCAAAGGGTCAGCCTAGGTATTGCCTAGGTGTTGTGGTTCCATTCAGTCCATGATCTCGCGCCGCCTTTGTGCCCTCGGGACCGCCCTGCTCCTGTCCGTCGGTCTGGTTTCGGCCTGTGGGGACGACTCGGACGACAGCGGCGGCAGCGGCGACAAGACCCTGACGGTCTACGCAGCGGCCTCGCTGACCAAGACCTTCACCGATATCGGGAAGGAGTTCGAGTCCCAGCACGACGGGGTCAAGGTCGAGTTCAGCTTCGGTGGCTCCTCTGACCTGGTCGCCCAGATCCAGCAGGGGGCACCCGCTGATGTCTTCGCCTCGGCCGACGAGGCGAACATGGAGAAGCTGACCGGTGACGACCTGCAGGCCGACAACCCGGTGGACTTCGCGTCGAACACGCTCGAGATCGCCACCCCCCCGGGCAACCCGGCTGGGATCACGTCGTTCGCCGATCTCGGGAAGGACGGCGTGAACGTCGTGGTCTGCGCGCCCGAGGTCCCGTGCGGAGCGGCGGCGGTCAAGGCCGAGGCCGCGACCGGGGTGACGATCAACCCGGTGAGCGAGGAGGAGTCGGTCACCGACGTGCTGGCCAAGGTCTCCTCGGGCGAGGCCGACGCCGGGCTGGTCTACGTCACCGACGTGAAGGGCGCGGGCGACTCCGTCGAGGGCGTAACCTTCCCCGAGTCCAGCACCATCGTGAACACCTACCCGATCGTGGCTCTCAAGGACTCGAAGAACTCCGACCTCGCGCAGGACTTCGTCGACCTCGTGACCAGCGATACCGGGCGGTCCATCCTCGAGGAGGCCGGCTTCGCGAAGCCATGACTCAAGCCGTGACTCGAGCCGTGGCAGAGCCGGGCCGGTCACCGCGCCACGCCCCGTCGACCTGCCGCGATGGGTGTACGCACCGGCCCTCGTCGGCGCGGCTTTCGTGCTGCTCCCGCTGGTGGCGATCCTGGCCAAGGTCGACTGGGCCCACTTCGGTTCGCTGATCACCTCCGAGGACTCGCGGACGGCGTTCTGGCTCAGCCTGAAGACCTCGACGGCCAGCACCCTGCTGTGTCTCCTGTTCGGCGTGCCCATGGCTCTGGTGCTGGCCCGGCGCGACTTCCCCGGACTCTCGGTGCTTCGGTCTCTGGTGCTGCTGCCGCTCGTGCTGCCCCCGGTCGTGGGCGGGCTGGCCCTGCTCTACACGTTCGGCCGCAAGGGCCTGCTCGGCGGAGCCATGGACGTGCTCGGCGTGCAGGTGGCGTTCTCGACGATCGCAGTGGTGATGGCGCAGACGTTCGTGGCGATGCCGTTCCTCGTCGTCACGCTCGAGGGTGCGCTACGGACCTCGGGTCAGCGGTACGAGGTGGTGGCCGCGTCGCTCGGGGCGGGGCCGACGACGGTGTTCCGGCGGATCACGGTGCCGCTGGTCCTGCCCGGTCTGGTGTCCGGAGCGGTCCTGGCGTTCGCCCGGTCGCTGGGCGAGTTCGGCGCCACGATCACCTTCGCCGGCAGTCTGCAGGGGCGGACCCGGACCTTGCCGCTTGAGATCTATCTGCAACGCGAGACGGACCCTGACGCCGCGGTGGCCCTGGCCGTGGTGCTGGTGATCGTGGCCGTCATGGTGATCGGGTTCGCCCGACCCGGACGCGGTGCGATGTGACCTTCGAGCTCTCCTGCGTCGTGGCCGAGCGCGACGTCGAGGTCGCCTTCCAGGTCGCGTCCGGGGAGACCCTCGCCGTGCTCGGCCCCAATGGTTCAGGCAAGTCGACGGCGCTCGGCGTCGCCGCTGGACTGGTCGCAGCCGACTCGGGGCGGGTCGTGCTGGACGGGCGAGTGCTGACTGACGTCGGGGCGGAGCGTCCCGGTGTCCGGGTGCCCCCGCACGATCGGCGGATGGCGCTACTCGGTCAGGAGCCGCTGCTCTTTCCCCACCTCGACGCCCTCGAGAACGTCGCCTTCGGCCCTCGCAGCTCCGGGTCCGGCCGGTCCGCCGGGAGGCGTACGGCGCAACAGTGGCTGGACGAGGTGGGCGTCGGCGAGCTGTCGCGGCGGCGACCGTCGCAGCTGTCCGGCGGGCAGGCGCAGCGCGTCGCGGTGGCGCGAGCCCTGGCCGCAGAGCCCGCGCTGCTGTTGCTCGACGAACCCCTGGCGGCGCTCGACGTCGCCGTCCTGCCAGCGCTGCGGCAGACGCTGCGTCGGGTGCTGGCCGGCCGCAGCGCGGTGCTGGTCACGCACGACCCGCTGGACGCCTTGCTGATCGCCGACAGCGTGGTGGTGCTGTCCCAGGGCCGGGTCGTCGAGCGGGGCAAGGCCACGGAGGTGCTGTCGCGGCCGCGGAGCCCGTTCGCAGCCCGGCTGGCCGGGCTGAACCTCGTGGCCGGCGTCTGGAGGGACGGCTGTGTCGAGACCACCGAGGGGCTGCGAGTGATGGGACAGGTGGAGGGCGGCCCCATCGCCGCGGGTGAGGCAGCCATCGCGACGTTCCGTCCGACAGCGGTGGCCGTCTACCGCGACCGGGTCGAGGGCAGCCCCCGCAACGAGCTCACGGTGACGGTCACCGAGCTGGAACCGCTCGCCGACCTGATCCGGGTCCACGCCGGGCTGCTGCACGCAGACGTCACGATCCAGGCCGCGGCCGAGCTGGACCTGGCGGCCGGTCAGCTGGTGCGGTTCGTGGTCAAGGCGACCGAGGTGTCGGTCTACCCACGGTCGTAGGCTCCGCTCGTGGCGGAGTACCTGCGTATCGGTGAGGTGGCCCAGGCGGTCGGGGTGAGCGTCGACACCCTGCGGCGCTGGGAGACCGAAGGGAGGGTGACCTTCCAGCGGCAGGGCAACCAGCGCGTGCTCCCCGCCGGCGAGCTCGCGCCGCTGATCGCGTCACTCGCCGGGTCGTCGTCGACGTCGAGCGCGCGCAACCGGCTCACCGGCATCGTGGTCGGTGTGAAGCGGGACGGGGTGATGGCGCAGGTCGAGCTGGCCTGCGGCGACTACCGGATCGTGTCGCTGATGAGCCGCGACGCCGCGGACGAGCTCGGCCTCGAGGTGGGCAAGCCGGCCACCGCGGTGGTCAAGGCGACCAACGTGATCGTCGAGGTCAGCCAGTCCTGAGTCAGTCCTCGACGCCGAGCCCCACCTCGGTGGACTTGATCAGCACGACGACCTTCTTGCCGGACGCGAGGCCGAGATCCTCGGCGGCCTCGCGAGTTATCGACGACGTGATCGTGTCACCGCCGTCGAGGGCCACCTTGACGACTGCCATCGCCTCACCGGCGGTGACCTCGGTGACCGTGCCGGGCAGCTGGTTGCGGGTGGAGAGCTTCATGGCCGGAGGCTAGCCGACGACCAGGTAGCGCTCGTCGTTGATCGGGCCGCCCCAGTAGGCGTCCTCGCGCAGCGGGTACGTCGTGGGCTCGCGGCCCGCACCTCGGAGCAGCGCCTCGGTGTCGGACGCCCGGAGTCCGCCGCCGGTGTGCCAGAAGCCCTCGACCAGCACCAGCCGCCCGTCCTCGCGCAGGAGGCCGGCCCAGCTCGCGAGGGCAGCGGCCGGATCTGCGAGAGCCCAGAGCACGTGCCGGCAGAGCACGACGTCGTACGCCCCGCGCTCGAGCGGCGGGTCTCCCGCGTCGCCCACGGCAAAGGTCAGCTCCGGGCGGCCGGCCGCCTTCTCCCGGGCGGCGTCGACCATCTCCGGCGAGAAGTCGACGCCGTCGACGGCGTATCCCTCGTCGGCCAGGAGGACGCTCAGCGTGCCTGTGCCGCAGCCGAGGTCGGCGACGCGTGCCGGTGGCTCCGGGAGGTGGTCTCGCAGGAGCCGGCGCCACGCCTCGCGGACCTCAGTGTCCCGCAGCCCGTGGTCGGGCTCGTCGTCGAACGTCGCCGCCTCGGCGTCCCAGAACTCGCTCACGTCTTCGACACTACGGGCGGGGCTGGGGGCGCAGGGCGCGCAGGTGCCGCTCGAGCACGTGCAGGGAGTAGGGCTTGACCAGGTAGGCGTCCGCGCCCGCGGCGAGGCCGGCCAGCCGGTCGTCGTGCGAGTCGCGCGCGGTGCTCAGCACCACCGCCACCCGAGGGAGCAGCAGCCGGATGCGGCGCAGCGCCTCCAGTCCGTCGTACCCGGGCAGCATCACGTCGAGCACGACGACATCCGGGGTCCACTCGGCCGCCCGGGCCACGCCCTCGGGCCCGCTGGAGGCCGTGGCGACGTCCCAGCCGACCGGCTCGAACCAGATCCGCAGCAGCTCGGCGATGCTCGGCTCGTCGTCGACGACCAGCAGGCGGGGACGGTGGGCGGTTCGGGCGGGCGCGATGGTCATGCGACCACGGTCGTCCGGCCGGCTGTCGTCAGCCTGTGACCCGGCTCTGACTTCAGAAGCCGATCGGCAGGCCGGCGTAGTTCTCGGCGAGACCGGTGGCACCGGCCTGGCTCGAGGTGACCCAGCGGAGCTGGGAGAGCTGCAGCTGCTCGTCGAACGGGTCGCCGGTGGCGTGCAGCATGGTGGTCATCCACCAGGAGAAATGGGTGCAGCGCCAGACCCGGCGGACCGCCGTGTCGGCGTAGCTGTCGGCCAGGCTCGGGTCGTCCTTCCGCAGCCACTCGACGAGCGCCGGGGCGAGCAGCGCGACATCGGCGACGGCCAGGTTGAGCCCCTTGGCGCCGGTGGGCGGCACGATGTGCGCGGCGTCGCCCGCGAGGAACAGCCGGCCGTGGCGCATCGGGGTCTGCACGAACGAGCGCATCGGCAGCACCGAGCGGTCGGTGATCGGGCCGGTCTGCAGGGTCCACCCGTCCTGGCCGTGGCCGAGCCGGGTGGCGAGACCCTCCCAGATCCGGTCGTCGGACCAGTCGTCGAGGGAGGTGTCGTTGGGCACCTGCAGGTAGAACCGGGACACGGACGACGACCGCATCGAGTGCAGCGCGAAGCCGTCGGGGTGCCAGGCGTAGATCAGCTCGTCGGTCGACGGAGCCACGTCGGCCAGGATGCCGAGCCAGGAGTAGGGATAGGTCCGCTCCCAGGTCCGAGGGTCCGGTACGGCGGACCGCGAGGGTCCGAACGAGCCGTCGCAGCCCGCCACGACCTCCGCACGCAGCCGGTGCTCCTGGCCGTCCTTGGTGAAGGTGACGGACGGGGAGTCGGTCTCGAGGTCGTGCAGGGTGGTGTCGCCGACCTCGTAGTGGACGGCCTGACCGCGCTGGCGAGCAGCGGCCACCAGGTCCTTCTGCACCTCGGTCTGGCCGTAGACCCACACCGTGCGACCGGTCAGGTCCACGAAGTCGAGGTGGTGCCGCTCGCCCTGTCCACGGTCGTGCCACTGCAGGTGGATGCCGCGGTGCTCGTGGCCCTCGCGCTCCAGCCGGTCGCCCACTCCGACCTCACGCAGCAGGTCGACGGTCGACTGCTCGAGGATGCCGGCGCGGATCCGCGATGCGACGTACTCCTCCGAGCGCGACTCGATGACCACGGACTCCACGCCCTCGCGGTCCAGGAGGTGTGCGAGCAGCATGCCGGCCGGCCCGGCGCCGACGATCGCGACCTGGGTGCGCTCCTCCTGCATGACAGCAGTAGACCAGCCGCGCGAGCGCGCGACGACCGCGCAGCTTCCACTGGGCAGAACGTCGCGTCAGAGCGGGCGGATCCGCCCGCCGGCCTCCTCGGGCGGCTCGACGCGTGCGGCCCGGGCGCGGGCCGCGATGTCGTCGGGGAACGGCGCCGAGCGGCCCCCGGCCACGTGCACGCCGAGCACCTCCTCGGTGGCGCGCAGCCGGCCGTCGGCCCAGAGCTCGTGCCAGATCCACAGCAGCTTGCTGGTGGCGCCGATGACCGACGAGCGCACCTCGAGCTCGCGACCGGCCGAGACCTCGTCGAGGTAGCGGACATGCGCTTCGACCGTGTAGAGGGAGGCGTCGTTCTTCTCCCGGTACGCCGGGCCGAGCCCGACCAGGTCCATGACCGCGTCGGTCGCGTGCCCGAAGACCAGCACGTAGTAGGGCTCGGACAGATGGCCGTTGTAGTCGATCCAGGCGTCCTGGACCGGCTCCCGCCAGACGACCGGTTGGGGGGTCACCCGCGACTCACGCCCGGCCGAGGGCGCGCAGGATCGCGATGACGCCGCGGTCCCGCTCGGCCACGAGGTCGTCGATGCTGCGGCCGTCCGCCTCCCGGTCGCAGCCGTCGACCACGGCGTCGCGCAGCCCGGGCGTCAGCTCGGGTGCCTCCAGCCGGGTCCACGGGGAGAGCAGCGAGGGGCCGAAGTGGTCGAGCATGTGCGCCATGCCGCCCTGGCCTCCGGCCAGGTGGAAGGTGAGCATCGGGCCCTGCAGTGCCCAGCGGAGGCCGGGACCGTCGGTGATGGACAGGTCGATCTGCTCGACGGTGGCCTCGCCGGCCTCCACCATGTGCAGAGCCTCGCGCCACAGCGCCTCCTGGAGCCGGTTGGCGATGAAGCCCGGCACCTCGCGGTCCATCGTGATGACGGACTTGCCGGCGTGCCGGTAGAAGTCCGAGGCCCAGGCGACCGCCTCCGGCGACGTCGCGGTGCCGCCGACCACCTCGACCAACGGGATGAGGTACGGCGGGTTGAAGGGGTGGCCGACCACGGTGCGTTCGGGGTGGGCGCACCTGGTCTGCATCTCGCTCATGCCGTAGCCGGACGTGGACGACGAGACCACCACGTCGACCGGGGTCACGGCGTCGATGTCGGCCAGCAGGGTGCGCTTGAGGTCGAGGTCCTCGGGAGCGCTCTCCTGGACGAAGTCCGCCTGCGCGCAGGCTGCGGCCAGGTCGGGCTCGACGACGAGGTTGTCCTTGCCGGCCCCCTCGGCCAGGCCCAGGTCGGTGAGCGCCGGCCAGGCCTGGTCGACCAGGTGCCTGAGCCGGGTCTCGGCGTCCTCGGCCGGGTCCCAGGCCACCACGCGGTAGCCGCGGGCGAGGAAGTAGGCAGCCCAGCCGCCGCCGATGACGCCGGCGCCGATGCAGGTGACGGTGCGGACTGCCTCCGGTGCCGGCCTGCTCACCTTGGCCTGTCCTGAGGTGCGAGCTTGCGAGCCTCGAAGGGCTTCAGCTCGAGGATCTCGCGCCCCTCGTCGGGGGTGGCCACGTGGGCACCCATGCTCTCCACGATCGTCTTCGCGCGCTCGACGAGCTGGGCGTTGGTGGCCTTCACGCCTCGGCTCAGGTAGAGGTTGTCCTCCAGGCCGACGCGGACGTGGCCTCCGAGCAGCACCGACTGGGCCACCCACGGCATCTGCATCGGGCCCAGGGCGAACGACGCCCAGACCGACCCCTCAGGCAGCCGGTTGACCATGGCCGCCAGCGTGAGCGGGTCGGCCGGCGCGCCGTACGGGATGCCCATGCAGAGCTGGTACATCGCCGGGGCGTCGATCAGCCCCTCCTCGACGAGCTGGGTGGCGAACCAGAGGTGCCCGGTGTCGAAGATCTCCATCTCGCAGCGGACGCCGAGCTCCTGGATCCGCTTGGCCCCCTCGCGCAGCATGTCCGGCGTGCTGACGTAGACCAGGCTGCCCTCGCCGAAGTTGAGGCTGCCGCAGTCGAGCGTGCAGATATCGGGGAGGAGCTCCTCGACATGGGGGAGCCGGTCGACACCGCTCACCAGGTCGGTGCCCTCGGCGAACGTCGTCGGGTCGTGCGGGTCGAGCACCAGGTCGCCACCCATCCCGGCGGTCGTGTTGATGATGACGTCGACGTCGGAGGCCCGGATCCGCTCCACCACCTCGCGGTACAGCGCGACGTCCCGAGATCCCTTCCCGGTCTCGGGGTCGCGGACGTGCACGTGGACGATCGTGGCCCCCGCCCGCGCCGCGGCGATGCCGGACTCGGCGATCTGCTCGGGCGTCACCGGCACGTGCTCGGAGCGGTCGACGGTGTCCCCGGCGCCCGTGAGGGCGCAGGTGATCATGACGTTGCGGTTCAACGGTTCTCCTCGGTTGGTCAGCTTGGTTGGTCAGCGGCCCTTCCAGACCGGCTTGCGCTTCTCGGCGAAGGCCTTGAACCCCTCGAGGCCGTCCTCGGAGGTGTAGAGCCTCGCCACCGTCGGGAGGATGCTGGCCGTGACCAGGTCCATGGCCTCCTGGAACGTCAGGGACTCGGCCGCCCGGGCCGTCTCCTTGATCGCGGCGAACACCAGTGGGGGACCGGAGGCGAGCAGCCTGGCCGTCTCCCAGGCGCGAGCGCGGACCGCTTCGTCGTCGGCCAGCACCTCGTTGACCACACCCCAGCGCGCCGCCTCGGCCGCGGGCATCCAGCGTCCGGTGAGGAGCAGCTCCATGGCGACGTGGTAGGGCATCCGCTTGGGCAGCTTGATCGTCGCCGCGTCGGCGAGGGTGCCGGCATTGATCTCCGGGAGCCCGAACCGGGTGGCCTCGGAGGCATAGACCAGGTCACACGACAGGGCCAGCTCGAAGCCGCCCCCGACCGCCATGCCGTGGACGGCCGCGATCACCGGCTTGTTGAGGTCGGGCAGCTCCTGGAGGCCGCCGAACCCCCCGACGCCGTACTCGCCCTGCACCGGAGCGCCGTCGGCGGCCGCCTTGAGGTCCCAGCCGGCAGAGAAGAACCTGTCGCCCGCAGTGCGCACGATGGCCACCCGGAGGTCGGGGTCGTCGCGGAAGGCTGCGAAGACCTCACCCATCTCCCGGCTGGTGGGCAGGTCGATGGCGTTCGCCGGCGGCCGGTCGAGGGTGACCTCGAGGACGCCGTCCTCGGCGCGGGTCTGGAGTACTCCTCTGTTCTCAGGGATCACGTCAGCCTCCCAACGGTCGCAGCAGCGACCTGCTGATGATGTGTCGCTGGATCTCCGAGGTCCCGTCCCAGATCCGCTCGATGCGCGCATCTCGCCAGATCCGCTCCAGGGGGAGCTCGTCCATCAGCCCCATGCCGCCGTGGATCTGGATCGCCTCGTCGGCGACCATCGCCAGCATCTCGGTCGCCTTGAGCTTGGCCATCGCGATGTCGGCGTCGGTGGCCGTGCCCTGGTCGTACTTCCACGCCGCGTGCAGGGTCATCAGCTCGGCGGCGCGCAGCTCGCTCGCCATGTCGGCCAGCTTGAAGCCCACTCCCTGGAAGCGGCCGATCGGCTGGCCGAACTGCTCTCGGGTGGCCGCGTGGCTGATCGAGAGCTCGAGCGCCCGTTCGGCGCGGCCGAGGCAGGTCGCGGCGACCTGGAGGCGCGTGTTGCCGAGCCAGGTGCCGGCCAGCTCGAAGCCCTTGCCCTCCTCGCCGAGCAGCGCGTCGTCGCCCACGTGCACGTCGTCGAAGTCGAGGACGGAGTTGGTGTAGCCGCGGTGCGAGACGTTGCGGTAGCCGTCGTGCACGGTCAGGCCGGGGGTGTCGAGGTCGACCAGGAACGTCGACATCGCCGGGCGTCCCGCGTCGTCGGAACCCGTCACCGCCACCAGGATCACGAAGTCGGCCTCGTCGGCATGGCTGATGAAGTGCTTGGTCCCGCGGATCCGCCAGCCCCCACCATCGGCAGAGCCGTCGCGGGTGGCCCGGGTGCGCATGGCCCGCATGTCGGACCCGGCGCCGGGCTCGGTCATCGCCAGGCAGTCGAGCTTCTCGCCGCGCACGCACGGGTAGAGGTAGCGCTCGCGCTGCGCCTCGGTGCCGGCCAGGAGGATGTTGGACGGCCGGACGACCCCGGTGTAGTGCAGCGCGTAGTTGGCCTTGCCGAGCTCCTTCTCGTACAGCACCCAGGTCACCGTGTCGAGGCCGGCCCCGCCGACCTCCTCGGGCATGTTGGCGGCGTAGATGCCGGCGGCCAGTGCCTTCGCGCGGATCTGGGCGGCCAGCTCGGGCCGCAGCACGCCCGTGCGCTCGACCTCCTCCTCGTGGGGATAGAGCTCGCGCTCCACGAAGGCGCGTGTCACCTCCACGATGCTGCGCTGCTCGTCGGTCAGGCCGAAGTCCATGCGGCTCGATCCTTCCGCGATGAGTTCTCAGAGGGGAGGGTCGGCGGCGGCAGGGGACCGTCGTGGCCGACCAGGACGCCGACCGACGTGGCGATGACGGTGCGCGCCTCCTCGACCCCGAGCTTGGGGTCCTTGGCGAGGACGCGGGCGCCGAGTCCGTCGGTGAGGGCCACCGCGGTCTCCGCCACGAGCCTCGGATCGAGCCCCGTGTGGAAGACGCCGGCGGCGAGACCGTCGCTGACGATGTCGGTCACCGTGGCGAAGAGGTCCTCGTAGAGATCGGCTCCGACCTCGGCCAGGTGCGGGTCGCGGAGGCAGAGCAGGTCCAGCTCCTGCCAGAGCAGCCACTCGTCGGCGCGCTGCTCGTCGCTGGGCATGCAGCGGTCCAGGAACGACGAGAGGCGGTCGGCGGGGTCCGCGCCGACGTCGGACAGGGCTCGCTGGTTGAGCTCGGCCGACCGGGCGTGGGAGTACCTCAGCACCTCGCCGAAGAGGAGCTCCTTGGTGTCGAAGTGGTAGTGCAGCAGGCCGGCCGACACGCCGGCGGCGCGGGCGATCGAGGCCATCCGCGCCTGCGCCAGACCGTCGCGGACGATCACCTCGGCGGCCGCGGCGAGGATCCTGGTGCGTGCCTCCGCGGAGGCCTGCTCACGCTGGGTGGTCATGGCATCACTTGTCTGACTGTCTAGTTAGTCAGCGACTCTAAGGACGCCCCGATGAGGCGTCAAGGGGCGCGGGCTCCACGTCGCGCAGGTAGCGCTGGTCGAAGCCGTGGACCCAGGCGTCCCGGGCCGGGAACACCCCGTGGTCGAAGGCCCGCGAGGTGACGCCGCGCTGCACCCGCTCGCAGGCCTCGTTGTCCTGTCCGGTCACCCGCTCGTTGAACTCCACGATCGGCGACGGGTCGAAGTCGGGGTCCGCCAGCGCCTCGGGGCTGAAGAGGTACTCCGTCACCAGGCGGCAGCTCTGCGGGCCGGTCGGGAAGACCGCCGTGGCCAGGCAGCTCGACCCGTCCACGTCGAGGAACATCGTGGGGTAGACCCCGGCGCCGTAGTAGGACTCCGGGTCGCCGCCCGCCTTCTTGAACCCGGGCAGAAGCGGCAGCCGCAGCCGGGGGTCGTCCACGATCGCCGTCCGTCCCTCGGCCAGGGAGACGCCACCGTCCGAGCGACCGTCCTGGAAGATGTTGCCCTTCTTGTACGCCGGCACGACCGCCACCAGCTCGGGGTGGATCGTCGGGCAGTGCAGGCACTCGTTGTAGTTCTCGATGACGATCTTCCAGTTGGCCCGGACCTCGTTGACCGTCACGTGGGCGATGCGCAGGTCGGCCAGGCCGAACCGCGCCATCTTCAGCGGCTCGTCCTGCTGGTCGGCGAGGTCCTCGAGCAGGGGCCGGGGTGTCTCACGGGAGAGGTTGACGAAGACGAACCCCTCCCAGACGTCGAGGTGGACCGGCCAGAGCGACGTCGACGGGCGGTCGACCTCGTCCTTCTCGACCATCGGGGTGGTGACCAGCGTCCCGTCCAGGGCGTAGCCCCACGCGTGGTAGGGGCAGCGCAGGTGGCTGCGCACGGAGCCCTGCTCGTCGTCGCAGATGCGCGAGCCGCGGTGCCGGCAGACGTTGTAGAAGGCGCGGAGCTGCTCGTCCTTGCCGCGGACCACCAGCAGGCTCTCGTCGGCGATCTCCACCCGCATCCAGTCGCCGGGCCGGGCCACGCGTTCGGCGCGTCCGACGTAGACCCAGTTGCGGTAGAAGACCCGCTCCTTGTCGAGGAGGTAGGTCTCCTCGGAGTGGTAGGCCGGCCCGGGCAACGTCTCGCGGATCGCACTCGCCATCCGCTGACTGTACAGTCAGTCAGTTGACTTGTCACCGGTGCAGCCCGCCTTCTCCGCGGCAATCGGCACGCCTGATCCCAGCCATGCCGGACCGGCCGGTTCCGGTGACGCGGCGGCCTTGGTTGGCTGGCCGGGTGGCCGACCTCCCGACGACGTGGCGCGCCGCGTGGGTCTCCCCGACCGCCGAGCCGACCCCGGCCGGCCACCGTCCGGCGTACCGCCTGCGGGGCAGGTTCGACCTCACCGCGCCGGTGCGCCGGGCGACGTTGTACGCCACTGCGCACGGCATCTACGAGGCCGCGCTCAACGGCGTCAGGGTCGGTGACGAGGAGCTCACGCCCGGCTACACCGAGTACCAGCACCAGCTCCAGGTGCAGTCCTACGACGTCACGCCCCTGCTCGCCGAGGGCGACAACACGCTCGACGCACTGCTCGCCGACGGCTGGTTCCGGGGCCAGGTCGGCGTGGGCCGCGCGTCGGACCAGTGGGGGACCGAGACCGCGTTCCTGGCCCAGCTCGAGGTCGAGCACCAGGACGGCTCGACCGCGTTCTGGGGAACCGATGCCGACTGGAGGTGGAGCCCCAGCCACATCACGGTTGCTGACCTGATCGGGGGCCAGCACGAGGACCGTCGGCTGCTCGACGTTCACTCGTGGACGTCGGTGGCCACCAGCGAGCGCGGCCACGACAACCTCGTCGGGTCAGCGGCGCCGCCGGTGCGCCCCGTGCAGGAGCTCCGGCCGGTGCGCGTGACCGAGCTGCGGCCCGGCGTGCACCTCGTGGACCTCGGCCAGAACATCAACGGCCGGGTGCGGCTGGGCAACCTCGGTCCGGAGGGCACCGAGGTGGTGCTCACCCACGCCGAGTGGCTGGGCCCGGACGGCGACATCACCACCGACCACCTGAAGCCGGACCTGCCGTTCCTGCCCGAGCCGCTGCCGGCCGGGATGGTCGACCGGGTGGTCAGCGCCGGGCTCGACGGTGACGTCTTCGACCCGCGGTTCACGACGCACGGCTTCCAGTACGTCCGCATCGAGGGCCATCCCGGTCCGCTCACCCCGGGCGACGTGACCGGAGTGGTCGTGCACACCGATGTGGAGCCACGCGGCCGGTTCGCCTGCAGTGACGACCGGGTCGACCGGCTGCACGCGGCGGCGGTGTGGAGCTTCCGCGGCAACGCCTGCGATGTGCCGACCGACTGCCCGACCCGGGAGCGCGCGGCCTGGACCGGCGACTGGGCACTGTTCGTGCCCACCGCGACGTACCTCTACGACGTCGAGGGCTTCTCCAGGAAGTGGCTGCGCGACCTCGCCGCGACCCAGTGGGACGACGGGAACCTCTGCAACATGGCGCCGATGCCGGTGGCCGAGCGCTCCGGCTTCATGGCCACCCTCAACGGCTCGGCCGGCTGGGGTGACGCGATCGTGCTGGTGCCCTGGGAGCTCTTCTGCGAGTACGGCGACGTCGACGTGCTGCGCGGCTGCTGGCCGGCCATGGTGCGCTGGCTGGAACGGGCCGAGCGGATGGCGGGCACCCAGCGACACCCCGACCGCGAGGCGCGCTTCCCCGAGCCGCGGCAGCACGACCGCTACCTGTGGGACACCGGCTTCCACTGGGGCGAGTGGCTCGTGCCCGGCGAGGATCCCGGTGACTTCCCGGCCTTCGTGGCCGCCGACAAGGGCGACACCGCGACCGCGTTCTTCGCCTGGTCGACCAGGCACGCTGCCGCCATCGCCCGGCTGATCGGCGAGGACGACGCGGCGGAGCGGTATGCCGAGCTGAGCGCCCACGTCGTCGACGCCTGGCGCGCCGAGTACGTCGTCGACGGCCGCGTCGTACCGCACACCCAGGCCAACCTGGTCCGGGCCCTCGCCTTCGACCTGGTCCCCGACGACCTCCGGGCGCGCACCGCGGACGACCTGGTCGCGCTGGTCCGGGCGGCGGGGACCCATCTCGGCACCGGTTTCCTGGCCACGCCGTACCTGCTCCCGGTGCTGGCCGACGCCGGCCACCTCGACGTGGCCTACGAGCTGCTCTTCCAGGACTCGCCGCCGTCGTGGCTGGCCATGGTCGACCGCGGTGCCACCACGGTCTGGGAGCGCTGGGACGGCGTCGACGACGACGGGATGCCCCACGAGTCGCTCAACCACTACTCCAAGGGTGCGGTCATCTCGTTCCTGCACCGGTACGTCGCCGGGCTGCAGCGGCTCGACCCCACCTGGACCCGGTTCCGCGTGCAGCCGCGACCCGGAGGCGGGATCACAGCGGCGGAGACCGAGCACGTCACCCCGCACGGCCGCGCCGCGGTGAGCTGGCGGCTCGACGGGGACGAGCTCGACGTCGAGGTGACCGTGCCCGAGGGCTGCACCGCCGAGGTCGTGCTGCCGGACGGTCGTGAGCTCGAGCTGGCCGCAGGGACGCACTCCCTCCAGTGAGCCCTCTAGTGAGCCAACGCGCCCATCGGGTCCCAGGCGGGCAGCACGATCGGCTCGGTCTCGAGCGCGGGCAGGAGCTCGGTGGGTAGCGCGGAGCGCGGCACCGCGATCTCGAAGACGTGCTCGCCGAACCAGCTGTCGTTCATGGTCCAGAAGCCCTTGTCGGCCTTCTCGGTGCCCCAGCTGTTCTCGACCCGCCAGCGCCGCGCCTCCGCGGCGTCGCCCTCGCCGACGACGTCGACTCCGGTGAGCAGCATGGCGTGGGTCATCGCGGTGGCACCGCACTGCAGCCGGTCGGCCTTGCCGAAGTCGGTGCGGGTCCCGTAGACGGCGTCGTAGTCGTACATCTGGGCGTCCCAGAGACCGTCCTCCTTCTCCATCATCTGCTCGACGTCGCACCCGAACCAGACCGGAGTGCCCTCGACGATCGACTCTCGCGCCAGCCGCTTGATCAGGGACATGTCGACGTTGAGGTAGGTCACGGGCTCGCCGCTCACCACGTTGCCGAGGTGCTCGACGGTGAAGACGCGGTTGCGCGGGCTCGAGGACCTCGGGTCGTCGACCAGGCAGACGTACGAGTCGACGTCGAGCTCGACGTACCGCTGGGCGAACTCCTGCGGGGTGACGGTCTCGTCCCGGTGGAAGCCCTTGTCCTTGTCGATCCACTGCCAGGAGACCGTCTCCGGGGGAGTGCCGAGGTGCAGCGAGAGCATCCGGTGGATCGTCTGCAGCGTGGCGTCCTTCTGGTCGCGGAGGTCGTCGACGGACGCTCCGGTCGCGGCCTGCTGCCGCAGGTCGCGACCGGCCTGACGGAGCACGGTCTTGAGGTCGCGGTTGAGCTGCCGCGTCGAGGACGACGCCACCGTCTCCGGCATCGCCGCCTTCGGGACCAGGCCGTGCTTGCGGACCAGGGCGACGAACATGTTCCACTGGCCGCCGTCGTCGATCGGGTTCGCCATCAGGTAGGCGACCGTGCGGTCGTCCACGTCGCGGCCGGACGTGGAGATCACGCCCTCGAGCCAGAAGTTGGCCTTCTCCAGCTTGTCCCAGAAGAGCAGGTGGTTCTGGCTGAACTCGAACTCGGCCAGGCCCATCTTCCGGGCGGCCCCAACGCGCAGCAGGTTGAGGCCGGCGAACAGCCAGCACCGGCCGCTCTGCTTCTGGTTGGTCGCGGCCCAGTCGTCGAGCTGGTGCGACATCGACCGCTCGGCCGACACCGCGAGGGTCCGGTCGAGGGCGACGTCGTCCACCTCGTTGCGGGTCAACGCGTTCTGCAGCAGGCGCTGCTGCGGATCGGCCGCGAACTCCTTGCCGAACCGCTGCACCTGGTCCATCGTGAGCTGCCCCAAGGTCTCCATGCCTTGAGACGCTAGCAACGGCACGGGCGAGCAGCTGAACACGACGTCGTCATCGGGTCACGGGCTCCGGAGCAGCGGAGTCGGCGTACGCCGGGACGGCGGTGAGCCGGTCGGTGGTCGAGCCCTCGACGGTGATCTTCGGGAGGGCCTTGTCGAGCCATCCGGGCAGCCACCAGTTGGCCTTGCCGAGCAGCGCCATGGTCGCCGGCACGAGCACCATCCGGATGAGGGTGGCGTCGATGAGGATGGCGGTGGCGAGGCCGAGGCCGAGCATCTTCAGCGACGGCACCGGGCTGGTGACGAAGCTGAGGAAGACCACGACCATGATCAGGGCGGCGGAGGTGACCACCCGGCCGGTGCCGGCCAGGCCGCGCGCGACGGACTCGGTGTTGTCCCCGGTGCGGTCGTACTCCTCGCGGATCCTGGAGAGCAGGAAGACCTCGTAGTCCATGGAGAGCCCGAACAGGATCGGGAACATGATCACGACGATGATCGACGTGATCGGGGTCGGACCCTGGAGGCCGAGCAGCTCGGCACCCCAGCCCCACTGGAAGACCGCGACGATGACGCCGTACGCGCCGGCGATGGAGAGCAGGTTCATCGCCGCCGCCTTGAGCGGCACCGCGATCGAGCGGAACACCAGCATCAGCAGCAGGAACGACACGGCGATGACGGCGCCGATGAACAGCGGGAGCGTGTCGCTCAGCTGGGCGTTCAGGTCGTCGGTGGTGGCGGTGATGCCGGAGACGTAGACGTTGCCGGGGATGACGTGACGGACCCGGTCGATCGTCGCAGAGGTGTCGGGGTCCGCTGGGCCGGTGGTCGGGCTGGCGGTGAACACGACGGTGTCGCCGTCCTGGGAGGTGACGGGCGCGCTCACCGACGCGATCCCGGGGACGGCGGCGATCTCGCTGGTCAGGTCGGCGATGCCGCCCGCGTCGACGCCCGTGGCGTGCAGGTCGGCGATCACGAGGAGCGGGCCGTTGATCCCGGCGCCGAAGCCCTCGGCGAGCAGGTCGTAGGCCTGTCGGTGGGTGGTCTCGGCGGGGGCGTCCCCGGCCGCCGGGAAGGCGGTCTGGAGCGCGAACGCCGGGGCCGCGATGGCCAGCAGGGCCACGAGCGAGCCCAGGAGGTAGGGCCAGGGCCGGGCGGCGACGCGGTGGCCGAACCGCCACCAGGCGGTGTCCTCGGCGCGCTTGGCCGGACGGTGACGCCGCGGGACGCGGCCCTTGTCGATGCGGTCGCCCAGCAGGCTCAGCAGCGCGGGCAGGAGCGTGATGGCGGCGGCCACGGCGAAGAACACCATGATCGAGGTCGCCAGGCCGATCGACGTGAGCACGCCGAGCCCGGTGATCGCGAGGGCGGCGGTGGCGATGGCGACGATGCCGCCCGCGAACACGACGGAGGCACCGGAGGAGCTCATCGCGTCGGAGAGTGCGCGGTGGTTGTCGGAGTGCATGCGGTTCTCGCGGTAGCGAGAGATGACGAAGAGCGCGTAGTCCACACCGACGCCGAGGCCGACCAGCCCGGCGACCGGGATGGCGGAGGCGGACACGTCCATGCCGCCGGCGAGGAGCGTGATGCCGCCGATGCCGGCACCGACCGCGATCAGGGACATCGCGATCGGCAGGATCGCCGCCACCATCGTGCCGAACACGACGAGCAGGACGAGGAGAGCGACGAGCAGGCCGATGCCGACGTGGCCGGTGCTCTTGTCCTCGGCGTTGAGGAAGACGGCGTCGCCGCCGAGCTCGACGCGGACGCCGGGCTCGCCCATGGAGGAGACGGCGTCGGAGAGGACGGTGAAGGCGGGCTTGCCCATCTCGCGCTCGGGCACGTCCAGAGTCACCTCGGCGTACCCGATCCGCCCGTCTGCGGAGACGGTGCCCGCCGCGAACGGGTCGGCAACAGTCGCGACGTGGTCCAGGTCGGCGACCTCGGACAGCACCGACTCGACGCCGGCTCGGTGCGCGTCGAGCGTCGAGCCCTGATCGGCGGCGAGGACCACGAGGACCTTCCCCTTGGAGGCCTCGGGGAAGTTCTCGGACAGCAGGTTCATCGCGCGGTCGCTCTGGCTGCCCTTGGCCGAGAAGTCGTCGGCGAACGTGCCCCCGCCGCTGGCGGCGAGGAAGAGGACGGCGACCAGGACGAGCACCCAGCTCGTCACGGTGCGCCACGGGTGCCTCGCACTCGCCATGGCGACGGTCCGGGTGAACCTGTTCATGGTGATGCCTTTCGTCTGGTGGATCCGGGAGCTGGTCGGGCCGATGGGTCCGGTGCACCGCGAAGCTAGGCAGCGATGTGGTGAGTGGTCGTCACCACAGGTGGTGAGCGGGAGGGTGATTCGCGTACGGCGCCTCGGGCGTCCTGGCCGAGGAGCCGAGCGACAACGAAGGTTGCTGTTTCCGGGAATCGCGCGTCCAATGGCCACGTGCCGGAGCCGGATGCCATCTCCACGGCGCTCACCCGGCTTCCGCACTGGTTCGGCAGCACGTGATGCCGGCCCTGGTCGAGACGAAGTTCTTCCGCCCCCAGGTCCGCGAGGGCTCGGTCCCGCGGCCGCGTCTCGACGCGCAGCTGGGGCGGAGGAGCCGGCTGACGCTCGTCTCGGCGCCGGCCGGCTTCGGCAAGACCACGGTGGTCGGCTCGTGGCTGGCGGACCACGCCACCACGACCGGTGCCCGGGTCGCCTGGCTGTCTCTCGACGCCGCCGACCGGGATCCCGCGACGTTCTGGACCTACGTGCTCACCGCACTCGACCGGGCCGCACCCGGCACGGGTTCGGCCGGGTTGACGGTGCTGGAGGCCGGGCAACCGGTCGAGGCGGCGCTCGTCGCGGTCCTCAACGAGCTCAGCGTGCGCCCCGACGACGTGGTCCTCGTCCTCGACGACTACCACCTCGCGGAGAGCCCGTCGATCCGGCCCGACGTGGCGTTCCTGCTCGAGCGGCTCCCGCCCCAGCTGCGGCTGGTGATCAGCACACGTGCCGATCCCACCCTTCCCCTGGCCCGGCTGCGCGCCCGGGGTGAGCTGACCGAGGTCCGGGCCGCCGACCTCCGCTTCACCGACGACGAGACCTCGACGTTCCTCGCCGCCGCGACCGGCCTGTCCCTCGCCGCGAGCGACGTGGCGGCCCTGGGCCACCGCACCGAGGGCTGGATCGCGTCCTTGCAGCTGGCCGCGATCTCGTTGCGGGACCGGGAGGACCCGTCGGGGTTCATCGCCGGGTTCGCCGGCGACGACCGCTACGTCGTCGACTACCTCGTGGAGGAGGTCCTCGGCGAGGAGCCCGCCGAGGTCCGCGCCTTCCTGCTCAGCACCGCGGTCCTGGACCGGCTCAGCGGGCCGCTCTGCGACGCGGTCACCGCCACGACCGGTGGGACGCAGATGTTGGAGTCCCTGGAACGGCGCAACCTGTTCGTGGTGCCCTTGGACGACCAGCGGCGCTGGTACCGCTACCACCACCTGTTCGCCGACATGCTCCACGCGCACCTGCTGCAGGAGCGGCCGGAGGCCATTCCCGAGCTGCACCGCCGCGCCAGCCGTTGGTACGCCGAGTCGGGACAGCCCGAGGAGGCCGTACAGTCACGCCCTGGCTGCAGGCGACCCGGACCGTGCCGCGGACCTGGTTGAGCTGGCCCTGCCGGAGCTGCGCCGAGAGCGTCGCGAGAACGTGATCCGCCGCTGGGTCGACGAGCTGCCGGAGGACGTCGTGCGCGACCGGCCGGTGCTCGCCGCCGGGTTCGTCGGAGCCCTGATGGCCAGCAACGAGTTCGCGAGGTCGTCGAGCCGCGGCTCCGGGACCTCGAGCTGATGCTGGCCAGGCCGACCTCCGAGCTGGTCGTCGTCGACAGCGACGAGTTCGTCCGCCTGCCCGGTGCCGTCGAGAGCTGGTGGGCAGGGCTGGCCCTCGTCCGGGGCGACCTGCCCGGCACCGTCGTCCGCGCCCAGCGGGCCACCGCCGTGGCCGCCGAGGGTGACCACGTGACGACCTCGGCCGGAGCAGCGCTTGCGGGTCTGGCGTTCTGGGCCGGCGGCGACCTCGCCGCGGCACACGAGGGGTACGCCACCGCTGCCGAGGGACTGGCCCGGGCAGGACACATCGCGGACGTGCTGGGTTGCACCGTCACCCTGGCCGATCTCGAGCTGGCGCTGGGGCGGCTGGGAGACGCCGAGCGCACCCTCGAGCATGCCCTGGAGCTGGCCGAGCGGCACGGCCCGCGACCCCCCATGGTCATGCGAGGTACGGCGGACATGCTCGTCGGTCTCAGCCGCACGGCCTGGCACCGGGACGACCTGGTCACCGCGGCCGACCTCCTCGGTCGCGCCGACGCCCTCGGCGAGTCGGCCGGCCTGCCGCAACACCCGTACCGATGGCGGGTCGCCATGGCCTGGCTCCTGGCCGCCTCCGGCAGCTTCGCTGACGCCCTGGCGCTGCTCGACGAGGCGGAGCGGGTCTACGTCGGCGACTTCTCGCCGCAGGTGCACCCCATCCACGCCACCCGCGCCCGGGTGCTGGCCGCGTCCGGAGACGTCGCCGGTGCGGCGGCCTGGGCACGCCAGCACGAGCTGAGTGCCGACGACGAGCTCGACTACCTACGGGAGTACGAGCACCTGACCCTGGCCCGGGTGCTGCTGGCCGAGCACCGGGCGGTCAGGTCCCCCGAACCCCTGCGGCAGGCCGTCTCGCTCCTCGACCGCCTGCTGGCTGCCGCCGAGCGCGGCAGCCGGTTCGGCACCGTCATCGAGATCGAGGTCCTCCGCGCCCGGGCGCTCAGCGCGGCCGGTCAAGAAGACGCTGCCTCGACCGCGCTCGCGCATGCTCTCGACCTGGCCGAGGTGGACGGGTGGGTGCGGTTCTTCGTCGACGCGGGTCCGGTGCTGACACCGCTCCTCCGAGACGTCGCGGAACGACGGCCCGGTTCGGAGTTCGTGAGCCGCCTCCTGGCCCGCCCCGAGCCGGCTCGCGAGGACAGCTCCCCCAAGGCACCAGTGCCGGCCGACGGGGCTCTGGTCGACCCCTTGAGCGAGCGCGAGCTCGACGTGCTCAGGCTCCTCGGGTCAGACCTCGACGGCCCGGCCATCGCGCGCGAGCTGGTGGTGTCGCTGAACACGGTCCGGACCCACACCAAGCACATCTACACCAAGCTCGACGTGACGAACCGTCGCGCCGCGGTCACCCGCGCCCACCAGCTGGGGCTGCTCTCCCGGTCCGCCCATCGCTGAGGTCGGCCCCGAAGATCACCCCCTCAGTCACATCACGTGGTGATGTCCACTCACCACACTGCTTCCTAGGTTCTGGGGCATGACGAGCCAGTCCCTCTCCGTTCGGCCCATCGGCCGACCGAACCGCGCTGTCGAGTGGCCGCTCCCGGCCTCGCTCGTCGCGCTGAGCGCGATCCCTCTCGCGGCCGGGGCCCTGCGCCTCGTCCAGCTCGCCGGTGGACCGGCCCTCATGCCGGCCGACGACCGGTTCGGCACCTTCCCCGTGGCGCTGGTCGTGCACATCCTCGGCGCGGCCGTGTACGCCGTGGTCGGGACGTTCCAGTTCCTGCCCCGGTTCCGACGCCGCCACCTCGGCTGGCACCGACGGTCCGGCCGGGTCCTGGCCGTGGCCGGAGCGGCCGTCGCCGGCTCCGCGCTCTGGATGACCCTGGTGTACGCCCGGCAGCCGGGCACCGGAGACCTCCTCCTCGCGCTCCGGCTCGTCTTCGCCTCCGCGATGGCGGGCTGCCTGGTCCTGGGTGTCACCTCGATCCGGCGCCACGACGTACGGGCCCACCGGGCCTGGATGATCCGCGCCTACGCGATCGGCCTCGGCGCCGGCACGCAGGTGTTCACCGAGGGCATCGGCGGCGCGGTCTTCGGCACCGGAGAGGTTCGCGGAGACCTGGCGAAGGGGGCGGGCTGGGTCGTCAACCTGGCCGTGGCCGAGTGGGCGGTCCGCCGTCCCGACCGGCGACCGGCCCGCGTTGTCGGAGGGCGGCAGGCGTCATGAACGGCAGCACGCCCACGGCGTACGAGGTCGTCGTCGACGGTCATCTGGACGATCGCTGGTCCGACTGGTTCGGCGACGTCGTCATCCGACGCAGAGCCGACGGCACGACCAGCATCACCGCCCTGCTCGTCGACCAGGCTCAGCTGCACGGGCTGCTCGCCGGCCTGCGTGACCTGAACGCCACGCTGATATCGGTGCAAGCCGTCCTGACCGATTCGTCTGCGGAGTGACCGGGACTCTGCGGAGGCGACCGACAGACGAATCGCGGCGGGTCAGGCTCTGGGACCGCCATGCATCAGGCCGGCCAACCCGCCCGGGAGGGTCTCGGCCAGCGAATCGTCGAACTCGCCGTCCACGAGCACGAAGACCACCCGGGCCGGCTGGTCGCCGCGGTTGGCCCAGGCGTGGTCGGTGCCCCGCTGGACGACGATGTCGCCGGGGCCGAGGGTGACCTCGGAGTCGTCGAGGATCAGCGTGATCTCGCCCTCGAGGACGATGCCGTAGTCGATCGACGCGGTGCGGTGGACCGGCGACTGCAGACCACGCTCGTCGAGGTGCCCGGGGGCGAACTCGTTGATGCGGATCTTGGTGCCGTGCCGCGGCGGGGGCACGGCGAGGGTCCGCTCGGTCGGCTCGCTCGGCTCCACGGCGAGGATCCGGGCCGGGGCGCCCTCGGTGTTCCAGATCTCGTGGAACTCGACACCGTCGTCAGGCAGCGAGCGGCTGACCGGCACGGGCCCGTCCGAGAGGACCACGGAGACCCCGTCGGCGGAGTGGCCCGTGACGACCCGGCGGGGGGTGGTCATGCGTGGGTCACGATCGGACCGCCGTTGAGGGCGACCATCTCGGGCCACAGGCTCGGGATGTTGAGGGTGACCGGTGACTCGTAGTCGGGGTTCTGCTCGACGTAGGCGCGGTGCAGGTTGCAGACCACCCGCTCGCCCTCCGGCCAGTCGGCGTAGGGCCCGCCAGCCGCCTTCTGGGCGGCCTCCAGCGGCGTCAGCCCGGCGGCGTACGACTCGCGCGCGAGCTCGGCGATCCACCCGACGTATCCCTCGAGGTCGTCGAGCACCCTGCCCACCTCGTCGCCGCGGCAGGCCGGCCCGTGGCCGGGCAGCAGCGCCGCCGGGGCCAGCTCACGCATCCGCCGGGTGGCCGCCAGGAAGCCGGCCATCGAGCCCTCCATGAAGATCGGGTGACCACCCGAGAACGCGAGGTCACCGGCGAACATCACCTTCTGCTCGGGCAGCCAGACCCCCACGTCGTTCGTCGAGTGCGCCGGCCCCATGACCAGCAGCTCGACCGGGAACTCGTCCAGGTGCAGTGTCATGTCGCTGTCGAAGGTCACGTCCGGGGGACGGACGACGAGGTCGCCGTAGTCGGCCGGCAGCTCCCCGGTCGCCTTGAGCTGGGCGCGCAGCACGCCCTCGCGACAGAGGTGGTGGCCGACGATCGTCGTGGTCGCCGGCAGGAACCCGTTGCCGTAGGTGTGGTCTGGGTGGTGGTGGGTGTTGACCGCGATCCTGGGGTCGCGGTCCGCGACACCGGCCACCTCGGCGAGGAACGCGCGGTTGCGCTTCTCGGTCGAGGTGGTGTCGACCAGCACCGCGTCGCCGGACCCGTCGGTGATCACGCCGCAGTTGTTGACCATCCAGCCGCCGGCCGGCTGCACGTAGGCGTACACCCCCGGAGCCAGCTGCTGGAGGTACGCGTCACCGTCGTCCCACGTCATGGCCCAAGTCAGCCCCAGCGACGGCTCCCGCAACAAGGGTTGTGGTCATCGACGGAGCAGATCACTGGCATGGCGAAATGCTCGTTCCGCGCGGGCCCGGGCGTTGGTTGACTCGTGCCAGTGACCGCGACCGTCGAGCAGCGCCAGGGATCCGTGGGCTGGCCGCTGCTGATCGTGCTGGCGAGCCTGGCCGCGGTGGCGCCGGTGTCGACGGATCTCTACCTGCCGGGCTTCCCGGCCATGGGCCAGGAGCTGGACGCCTCGGCCAGCGCCGTGCAGCTGACGCTGACGACGTTCCTGGTCGGGCTGGCCGCCGGACAGCTCGTGATGGGTCCGCTCTCGGACCGCTACGGCCGCCGGCCGCCGCTGCTGGTCAGCACGGCCGTCTGCGTCGTGGCCGGAGTGGTGTGCGCGGTCGCGCCGAACATCGCGGTGCTGGCCGTGGCCCGCCTGGTGCAGGGACTCTCCGGCGCGGGCGGCATGGTGATCGGCCGGGCCGTGATCGCGGACCTGGTCACCGGGCGGGCGGCCGCGCGGGCGTTCACGCTGATGGTCACGGTGGGTGGCGTGGCCCCGGTGCTGGCGCCGACCATCGGGGGCCTGCTCTCCGGCCCGGTCGGCTGGCGCGGCATGCTCTGGACGGTCGCAGCCATGTGCGTGGCGATGTTCGTGGGCGTCCTGCTGGTGCTGCGCGAGACCCATCCTCGGGACTCGCGCACGGCCCACGCGTCGTACGCCGCCGCGCTGCGCCGAGTGGCCGGGACCACGGGCTACTGGGCACCGGTGGCCACCCTGGCCCTGTCGTTCTCGGTGATGATGGCCTACATCTCGGCCTCGCCGTTCGTCTACCAGAACGTCGTCGGCCTCTCGGCTGTCGGCTACGGGATCGCCTTCGGCGTCAACGCGTGCGGCCTGGTGGCGACCGGCTGGGTGGCGAGCCGGCTCGTCGACCGGGTCGAGCCGGCCGGGCTGGTGCGCGGCTTCCTGACGGTGCAGCTGGGCGCGACGCTGGTGCTGGTCGCACTGGCGGCCGCCGGGGCACCGGCGTGGCTGCTGCCCGTGCCGATCTTCGTGGCCGTCGCCTGCAACGGCGGCGTGATGGGGAACTCCGCGGCGCTGGCCATGTCGCGGGTCCGGGAGGTGGCGGGCACCGGCTCGCGCGGTCCTCGGGTGCTCGCAGTTCTCGCTCGGCGCGGTGGTGTCACCGCTGGTCGGGCTGGGCGGCGAGCAATCGGCGCTGGTGCCCGCGGTGGTGATGGCCGTGGCCTCGGCGCTCGGGTTCGTCGCGAGCGGTGTGGCGCTGGCTCAGTCGCGCTCGTCCTCGAGCGCGATGGCCACGTCGTAGAGCAGCCGGCGCAGCCACACCACTGCGGGGTCCGTCTCGCGGCGCGCGTGCCAGTGTGCGGCCTCGGTGATCGTCACCGGGTCGAGCGGGGTGTCGGCGATCGTCAGGCCGAGTGTCTCCAGGCAGCGGCGGGCCAGCCTCGACGGGACGAACGCGCACATGTCCGTGCCGGCCACGGCGAACGGCAGGGTGAGCAGGCTCGTGACCTGGACCAGGACGGTTCCGGTTCTCGATGCCCTTGGTCTCCAGCTCGATCTCGAGCGGCCGGCGCCGGGGGCCCGCAGCGGCGAAGTGCGCCACGGCGTGCGGCATCGCCTGCAGGTCCTCGAGGGTGAGCGCGCCGTCGCGCAGCCGGGGGTGGTCTGCGGTGACCAGGCAGACCAGCTCGTCGGTGAAGACCGGCTGGATCCGGCCCGGCAAGTCGTAGCCGAGCGGACCGACGATCAGGTCGCGGCGCATCAGCTGGGCCTCGAACTGGTCCGAGCGCACGTCGATCGGGTCCAGCGCCATCGTGCAGCCCGGGGCGTGCTCGGCGATGGCCCGGGTCAGCGGCTCGGCCAGCACGGTCATGGCGTACTCCGACATGCTCACCGCGAACCGCTTGCCGCTGCTCCGCGCGTCGAAGTCGCGCTGGTTGCCCAGCAGGGCCTCGGCCGCCTCGACGGCCTCGGCGACCAGGGGCCGGATCTCCTCGGCCAGCGGGGTGAGCTCGAAGCCACGGCCGGAGCGGACCAGCAGCTCGTCGTCGAAGTGCTTGCGGAGCCGGGCCAGCGCTCCGCTCATGGCGGGCTGGCTCATCGTCATCCGCTCGCCGGCGTGGGTGAGGTTCCGCTCCTCCAGCAGGGCGTGCAGCGACAGGAGCAGGTTGGCGTCGACCTCGCGGAGCCGCTCCCGCACGTGCGCCACCTCCTCCTGTGACCGTGGTCACCCTAGTGTTGCCGCATGGCTCTGGGCGGCACCGACCTCAACCTGCTGCTGCCGCTCAAGGTGCTCCTCGAGGAGGGCAACGTGACCCGGGCCGGGCAGCGGCTCGAGCTCAGCCAGCCCGCCATGAGCGCGGCGCTGGCCCGGTTGCGGCGCCGGTTCGACGACGAGCTGCTGGTGCGCACCGGCCGCGACTACGAGCTGACGCCGTTCGCCCGCGACCTGCTGCCCGAGGTCCAGCACGCCCTCCGGCTGCTGGGCGCCGCCCTGCAGCTGGAGGACGAGTTCGACTCCGCCACGTCGCAGCGCACGTTCCGGCTGGCGATGAGCGACTACGCCATCGCCGTCGTCCACGAGCCGCTGGTGCGCCTGGTCGAGGCCGAGGCGCCCGGCGTACGGCTCCGCATCGAGCACCTCGGCCCCGGGGTCCGGGAGTCGCCGACAGCGCTGATCGAGTACGACGCCCTCGTCGCGCCGCTCGGCATCGGCTTCCTGGGTGAGTCCCGGCCGTTCTGGCGGGACCGGATGGTGGTGCTCGCGGACCGGGCCAACCCGCGCCTCGCGGACGGGCGGCTCACCCTCGAGGACCTGGCCGACCTGCCGCACGCTGCCGCCTCGTTCGGTCCCGGCGTGCTCACCCCGGTCGACCGTGCCTTCGGCGAGCTGCACGTCGACCGCAGGATCGCGCTCCAGGTCTACGGCTTCCTCCCGCTCCCCTTCGTCATCGAGGGGACCGACATGGTGGCCGTCGTCCCGGAGCTGCTCGCCCGCATGCACCTGCGCGACGGCGGCCCGCTGGTCGTCATCGAGCCGCCGTTCGACGAGGTGGTGCTGGCCGAGGGCTACTGGTTCGCGCCCGACCGGCTCTCCGACCCCGCCCACCGCTGGCTGTTCAGCCGGTTCGACGCGGTGCGTGCGGAGGTGGCCGACCGCTGACCGGGTGTGTGTCCTGGGCGAGCCCGGGTACCGGCCCCGCCAAGAGGGGGGAACATGAGGACACTGATCGGTGCGATCGTCGTCATCTGGCTGGTGATCGGGGTGATCGCCGCTGGCCAGCGGGGCTACTTCGGGAACAACGGCGACGTCGACTGCAAGAAGGCGAGCGACACCGCGCTGACCATCGTCGCCGGGCCGCTCAACTACATGGGCGTGAACCCGAAGGTGCACTGCAGCTCGCCCAAGCCGTCGACCTGAGTTCGCCTCACTTCCAGTGGTTCCGGTTGGTCGCGCCGTCCGGGCCGGCCAGGTAGCCGACGAAGAGCCCGTCCGGGTCGCGGTCGGCCACGACCTGCTGGAGTCGCGCCCATGCCTCGTCGGACATGAACCTGACCTGCCGTCGGGCGAGGTCGCCGTCGCCGAGGTACTGGCCGACGGTGACCGGCTCGAGGTCCGCCATCGCCCGCTCCAGCCACGAGACGCAGCGCTCGTCGTCGTCGGGTGACTCCCACACGACGTACGACGCCAGGTAGATCTCCGACTGCAGCGAGAACGCCATGTCGGGCAGCTTCCGCAGCGGCGCCATCGAGAACCAGATCGTGAACGCCTTCTCGGTGGGCAGCGTGGTGTACGCGCGGCGCACGGCCGGTACGACGTCGGCGGCCGGACCGGTGAGCCAGGCGTTGTCGACCGCCCAGCGGTGGCCTTCGGGGTTGTCGACCAGCTGGCGCTTGCGCTGTTCGTCGATGGTGGTCGGGACCGTGTCGAGGACCAGGAGCGCCCGGTCGAGGGCGGGGGAGAGCCGGAACGGCGCGAGCGCCTCGGCGGCCTCGGCCGGCGAGGAGACGAGAGCCACGCCGGTGACGAGCAGGACCGGCTCGGGGGCGAGGGTCGGGTCGGTCTTGGTGAGCGCGACGATCTCGACGGTGTCCGCGACGGTGTGGTGGGTCTCGTGCAACCAGGTCAGCACCTCGTCGAAGTCGTCGAGGGCGTAGGCGTGCACGGTCTGGGCCACGTGCGCGGGCCGGGGCAGGGTGCGCAGGTGGAAGCGGGTGACGACTCCGGGGAAGCCGGGGCCGGCACCTCGCGCGGCCCAGTAGAGGTCGGAGTTCTGTCGCGCGTCGGCCCGCACCAGGTCTCCCGACGCGGTCACCACGTCCACGGCGTCGAGGTACTCCGCCGCCCAGCCCCAGCCGCGGGCGTTCCAGCCCTGGCCGCCCTGGAGCAGGAAGCCGCCGATCCCGACCGTGGGGCAGTGACCGCCCGGGAAGAACCGGCCGCGCGACTCGAGGAACGGGCCCAGCTCGGCGCCGCCCTGGACCGCGGGGGAGGCCGAGACGATGCCCGTCTCGTCGTCGTACGAGATGTCCCGCAGCCCGCCCAGGTCGATCACCAGGGCGTCGGAGCGGACCGACCACTGGGCCCAGCTGTGGCCGCCGGAGCGGACGGCGACCTGCCAGCCGCGCTCCCTGGCCAGGCGTACGGCGTCGACCACCTCGGCCTCGGTGGTCGGCCGGACGACCGCCGCGGGCCGCCGTTCGGTCAGCCGCCGGTTGAAGACCCGGGCGACCCTGGCCTCCTCGTAGCCCACGTAGTCCCGGAGCAGCATCAGGCAGGTGCGACCAGCGCGCCCAGGGTCTGGCCCATGATCCGGCCCGGGTCGGCGCCCGGGGTGTCCGGGTGGATCTCCCACTCGGCCAGGGTGAGGCTGTTGTCGAGCACCATCTTCACCCGCGGGAAGCGGCGCGCCATGAACGCCGGCAGCACGTCCTCGACGGCGACATCCGGGTCGCCGGAGGTGAGCATCTCGGCCAGGACCACGGCATCCTCGGCGCACATCGCCGCACCCTGCGCGATCAGCGGCGGGCAGGCGTGCGCGGCGTCGCCGATGATGATGGTCCGGCCGCGGTGCCACGGAGAGTCGACGCAGATCGCCTCGATCCACTGGTAGTTGACGACCGCGTCGTCGGCCAGGCTGTCGCGGACCTCGCCCCAGATGCCGCCGTACCCCTGGCCCCGCTCCTTGAGCTCCTGGCCGCGCGGGCCCTCGCCGACGTAGGAACGGTCGAGGTTCTCCTCGAGGAGGAAGGCGTAGCAGAGGTCGTCGGAGATCGGGGTGTAGCCCGCCTTGTACTTCGGGCCGCCGTAGTAGAGCTCGGAGCAGTCCATCTCGGCCGGCCGCTTGGCGACCGTGCGCCAGATGCCCATGCCGACCTGCTGGGGCTGGTCCTCGATGCCGATCATCTCGCGCACCTTGGAGCGGATGCCGTCCGCGCCGACCACGAGGTCGACGGTCTCGGTGCTGCCGTCGGAGAGCGTCGCCACCACCGAGTCACCGCGGTCGTCGAGCTCGGTGACCGTGGTCTGGAGGCGTACGTCGACGCCCGCGTCGACGACCTCCTCGGCGAGGATGTCGGCGATGTCGCCGCGCACCGCACCCATCGTGCCGGGCAGGTCCGGGCCGCCCATCGGGGGCGTCGGGATCTCGGCGATCACGTGCCCGTCCGCGGACTTGAGCCGCAGGTGGCTGAACGGGAAGCCGCGCTCGGCCAGCCGGTCGTAGATGCCGACCGCCTTGAACGCCTTGAGCGCGTTGCCCTGGAGCGTGATGCCGTGGCCGACCCCGCCCAGCTCTGGGCGCAGGTCGACCAGGACCACCTCCACGCCCTTCTGGGCCAGGGCCAGCGCCAGCGTGCCGCCGGTGATGCCGCCACCGACGACGAGGACGCGGTTGACCTGGGACATCAGTTCTCCAAGGGGGCGAGGGTGCTGGCTGTGGATGAGGTCGAGACCGTCTCCGCCATCAGCGCGAGCACGGAGCCGACCGGCTCGAGCGTGGCCGAGAGGTTGAGGAAGCCGTGCAGCATGCCGTCGGCCTGCACGTGGCGTACGTCGACACCGGCGGCCCGGAGCAGGTCGACGAAGGCCTCCCCGGTGGTGCGCAGGTCGTCGTACTCGGCGGTGACCAGGAGTGTCGGCCCGAGACCGTCCAGCTCGGCCAGGGCCGGGAAGGAGTAGCCGTCGGCGGGCTGGCCGCCGAGGTAGTTGGCGTTCATCCCGGCCGTGCCCTCCGGGGTGAACCGGAGTGCGGGTGGCACCTCGTCCAGCAGCGCCGTCACCTCGGGCGACGCGGCCGGGAGGGCGTCGTGCAGCACGGGATAGACCGGGATCAAGGCAGCAGGGAGCCAGCCGTCCTCGTCGCGGAGCCGGAGCACGGTGGCCACGGACAGGTTGCCGCCGGCGCTGCCGCCGCCCACGGAGATGCGGGTCGGGTCGACACCCAGCTCGGCCGTGTGGTCGCGCAGCCAGCGGGTGGCGGCCACGCAGTCGTCGAGCGGCACCGGGTGGTGCACGCCGCCGACCGCGAGCCGGTAGTCGACGCTCACCACGACCGCACCGGTCCGGGCGCAGACCTCGCGCGCGGTCCAGTCGGCCTCCGGCATCTCGAGGTCGCCGAACATGAACCCGCCGCCGTGGATCCAGAGCAGTGCGGGCCGGCCGGTGCCCGCCTCGTCGCCGTAGACGCGCACCGGGACAGGGCCGTGCGGACCCTCGACGGTGAGGTCGCGGGTCGGTACCACTGCGGGAGGGGCGTCGTGCGAGGGCTCCATGAACTCGCGGACCCGGCGGTCCTTCCCCGGGTCGGCCATCGCCTCCTGGAGCGAGCTGATGCCCTCGAGCAGGTGGAACCGCGCGGCGACCTCGTCGTTGATCGGCACGGCTCAGACCGCCTGGTCGACGTACATGGAGGCCTTGGAGCCGGTGATCCAGCCGACCACGTGGTCGGGGTCCGCTCCGGCGGCCGGGATGTCGGCGACCTTCTTGCCGCGGTTGAGGATGACGATCCGGTCGGCCACCTCGTAGCAGAGGGGGAGGTCGTGGGTGACGAGCACGATCGCGATGCCCTCCTCGGCCATCCGGCGGATCAGCGCCTCGACGTTCTTGGTCTGCTCGTAGCCCAGCGCCGCGGTCGGCTCGTCGAGCAGCAGGATGCCCTGCGACTCCCCGTTGACCCGGATCGCGCTGCGGGCCAGGGCCACGACCTGGCGCTGGCCGCCGGAGAGCATCTCCACCGGACGGGTCATCGGAGCGGTGCGGACGCCGAGGCGGTCCAGCTCGGCCTCCGAGCTGCGCCGCATGGCCTTGCGGTCGACGAACCCCAACCAGCCGAGCGGGCCGCGGCGCAGCTGCTCCTGGCCCATGTTGAGGTTGGTCGAGATGTCCTGGGGCTCCACCAGCGCAAGGTCCTGGTAGACCATCTGGATGCCGGCGCCGGCCGCGTCGCTGGGCGCGCTGAAGGTCTGTTCGACGCCGTGCACGCGGATGGTGCCGTGCGAGGGCTTGTGGGCCCCGGACATCACCTTGAGCAGCGTGGACTTGCCGGCGCCGTTGTCACCCAGCAGGGCCACGACCTCGCCGGGCATCACGTGCATGTCGATGCTGTCGATCGCCCGGACGAAGCCGTAGTGCATCTCGACGTCGTTCAGCGCCAGAGCGGGAGCCCCGACAGAAGTGGTGGGTGAGGTCATGGTCGGCCTGGCCCTTCAGCCTTGTTTGGCGTGGACGGAGAGGTTGGCGGACATCAGCCGCTCGGACACCGCGGTCTGCAGCATCCGCTCGAAGAGCAGCGAGCCGAGCAGCAGCGCACCGGTGGTCACGGTGGCCCAGTAGGGCTGGATACCCCGGATGGTGAGGCCGTTGGCGATGGTGGCCAGGATCATCGCGCCGACCAGGACGCGGGGCAGGCTGCCCCGGCCACCGGTGAGCGCGACGCCGGCCAGCGCCACCGCGGTCAGCGCGGTGAAGATGATCGCCGGGCTCGCCGCCGGGTTGGCCTCGGTCACGTTCGCGGTGTTGACCAGGCCGCCGATCGCGGCCAGGAAGCCGGAGATCACGAAGCCGAGCACCTTGTAGCGGTTGGCCGGGATGCCGGCGCGGCGGACCGCCTCGGCGTTCGCCCCGACGGCCATCAGCCGCAGCCCGTCGCGGGTGCGGGTCAGGAAGATCGTGCCGATGAAGAACACCGCGGCGACGATGAACACCGGGGCAGGGATGCCCGAGAAGGTCTGGCCCGCGTCGCCGATCCGGAAGTAGCGGTGCGTGCCCATGAACTCGAGCTGGGTCAGCCCGGGGAACGTGTAGCCGCCCGCCACCACCGCGGCCAGTCCGGTGAGCACCGAGAGGGTGCCGATGGTGACGATGATCGGGTTGAAACCACGCAGCGTGATGAACCCGTTGACCAGCCCGACGGCGACGCCGCAGGCCAGCCCGGCCACCAGCGAGAGCCAGGTGGCGTGGCCGTGGGTGAGCAGCCAGCCGCAGACACAGCTGGCGATGGCCGCGGTCCCGGGCAGGGAGAGGTCCAGGACCCCGGTCATGACACCGATCCCGACACCGGCTGCGAACAGCGCGGTGAGGGCGCCGGCGTTGGCGATGAGGATCGCGTTGTCGAGCTTGAAGAAGTACGGCGAGCTCCAGAAGGCGAAGACCACGATCAGCAGTCCCCACAGGACGAAGATGCCGCGGTCGCGCGAGCGAAGACCAGGAACGACACCGAGCGCGGCATGTCCTGACCGGTGGGGACCACCGCCTCGTCGGCGGTGGTCCCGTCGCCCGGCTCGCCAGCCCGTGTCGGCTGGTCTGCTGGGGTCGTCATGGTCACGATCAGCTCCCGGCCTTGATGACCTTCATCGGGACGGTGATCTGCTGGCCCTCCTGGGTCGGGTCGGCCATCAGCTTGGCCAGCTCGTCGAACGACTGGGTCATGTCGGCGGCGAACTGGAGCGCCGCCGAGGCGTAGATCTTGCCGTCCTTGACCGCCTGCAGGACCTCGTCGTTGCCGCCGTTCTCGGTCAGGCAGGGGAGCTCCTTGCCGGCCGCGGCGAAGGCGCCGAGGGCACCGAGCGCGCCCTCGTCGTTGCCGCCGAAGACGGCGTTGAGGCCGGGGTTGCCCTGCAGGGCGCTGCCGACGTCGGTCTGGGCCGTCTGCCGGTCACTGAGGATCTGGGTCGCGACGATCTTCGCGTCGGGGGCGGTCGCCGCGAGGGCAGCCTGGGCGGCCTTCTCGATGTCCTCCTTGCCGGCGGTGCCGGGCGCGTCCTGCTGGAAGAGCACCTCGGCCTTGCCGTCGAGCTTCTCGTTGATGCAGTTGCCGAGCTCCTCGCCCATGGCCTTGCCCAGGGCGTCGTAGTCGATCCGGTCGAAGGTGATGCCCTTCTGCATGCCGGAGAGGCCGTAGTCCTCCGGAACGCCGTTGAGCAGCATCGCGACCTGCTTGTCGAGCGCTGTCTTGACCACGGGCCCGATCGCTGCGGGCGCCACCGAGATGACCCACGCGCCGCCGACCTTGCCGGAGGAGATCACGCTGTCCAGGTCGGTGGCCTGCTTCTGCGGGTCGAGGTTGGGGTCCTGCACCTGGACGGTGTAGCCCTTGCTGGAGCCGTAGCCCTTGACGCCCTCGGACAGCTGCTGCATCGCGGGGATCTGGAGGCCGATCGGCGAGAAGACGATGGTCTTGCTGCTGCTGCCGGATCCGGAGCCCGAGCCGGAGTCACTGCCGGCCGCGGGCTTGGTGTCGCCGCCGCAGGCGGTCAGAAGAAGGAGGCTGCCGGCAGCTGCCGCGGCCAGGGCCACCTTCGTCGTGGAACGGGAGGTCATGTGTTCTCCTGAGCTCGGTGGCGGCCCCGGTGCGGATCACCCCGGTGGCGGGCTGATCACTGGCCGCCTGTGTGGTCGGTCACAGGAAACCCGCGCGCCGCGCAGTCCGGAACCCCGATCGCGGTGATGGCTGATATCGGCGCAGACGCTTTCCCTGGGCTGTGTGCACCGACCTAGCGTGATCGCGCCGTCGGTAGACGGACCCTGCGTGCCCATCCGTCTTCACACTCGAGGAGCCCCTCATGGCTTACGTCGTCAGCGCCACCTGGACCGCCCAGCCGGGCCAGGAGGACGTCGTCCGCGACGCGATCGAGAAGCTGACCCCGGTCTCTCGCGAGGAGCCCGGCAACCGCTTCTACCAGGCCTACCAGGACCCGGCCGAGCCCGGAGTCTTCCGGCTGTTCGAGATCTACGAGGACGAGGACGCCTACGCCGCGCACGGCGCGTCGGACCACTTCAAGCAGTACGCGCTCGAGCAGGCCATCCCGGTGCTCACCAACCGCGAGCGCGCCTTCTTCCAGACGATCGGCTGACCGATGAGACTGGCCGCCTTCCGGCGTACCGACGAGCCCGACGGGAGCCGCCGCACCGGGCTGGTCGTCGGCGACGGCGCGTCCTGGTGGATCCACCCGTTCCCCGAGGGCACCGACCTGGTCGAGCTGCTCGCCGCTGACGCTGCGGACCGTGAGGCCGCGGCGGACGGGGCCGCGCAGGTCGACGGGCTGCAGCCGGACCAGGTCGTCCTGCTGCCCCCGGTCTATCCGGTCGCGATGCGCGACTTCCTCACCTTCGAGGCGCACGTGGACGGCATGGAGCGTGGGCACGGCAACCCCGGCCCGCCGGCCGAGTGGTACGACGCACCCGTCTTCCTGTTCATGGCGCCGCACGCGGTGACCGGTCCGTACGACGACGTGGCCATGCCCCCCGACACCGAACGGTTCGACTTCGAGCTGGAGATCGCGGCGATCGTCTGCCGGGACGTCCGCAACGTGACGCCGGGTGAGGCCCGCACCGCCATCGGCGGCTACTGCGTGATGAACGACTGGTCCGCCCGGGACGTCCAGGGCAAGGAGATGAAGCTCAAGCTCGGCCCGTCCAAGGGCAAGGACTTCGCGACCACGATCGGGCCCTGGGTGGTGACCGCGGACGAGCTGGAGGGCTGCCGCGACGCGGACGGCTTCCTCGACCTCGAGATGACCGTCAAGGTCAACGACGTCCGGGTCGGCGGCGACCGGTCGGCGCACATGGGCTGGTCGTTCGAGCAGCTCGTCTCGCACTCGTCGCGGGCCTCGTGGGTCAAGGCGGGCGAGGTGCTCGCCTCGGGAACCTGCGCCTCGGGGTCGCTGGCCGAGTCCTGGGGCCGCACCGGTTCGCTGACCCCGCCGCCGCTCCAGGTCGGCGACGTCGTCGAGATGACGATCGAGCGGCTCGGCACCATCCGGAACACCGTGGTGGCCGACACCGAGACCGTCCCGCCGGTGATCGCGGCCCGTCGTACCTCCGTCGAGGCCTCTGCATGACGTCGTACGTCGCCACCCTCAACCCCGCCACCGGCCAGGAGCTGCAGCGTTACCCGGCCCACGACGCGGCCGGGGTCGAGCAGGCGCTGGCCGACGTCCACGAAGCGTCCGCCGTCTGGGCGGCCACCCCGCTGGACGAGCGGCTCACCCTGCTGCGGCGCGCGGGGCAAGCTGCTGAGCGAGCGGCGTGAGGAGTACGCCGCCCTCATCACCTCCGAGATGGGCAAGCCGATCACCGAGGCCCTGGCCGAGGTCGACAAGTGCGCCTGGAACTGCGAGGTCGTGGCCGACCTCGCCCCGGGCTGGCTGGCCGACCACGAGGTCGCCTCGGCTGCGTCGCGCTCGTGGCTCTCCTACGAACCGCTCGGCGTGGTGTTCGCGGTGATGCCCTGGAACTTCCCGTTCTGGCAGGTGCTGCGGTTCGCCTGCGCGGCGCTGGCGGCCGGCAACGCCGCGCTGCTCAAGCACAGCCCCGACGTGACGGGGTGCGCGCTGGCCATCGAGGACCTGTTCGCCGACGCCGGCTCGCCGGCCGGCCTCTTCCGGTCGCTGGTCGTCCCGGCCGACGACGTCCCGTCAGTGTCGAAGCGCGTGGTCGAGGACCCGCGGGTCGCGGCGGTCACGCTCACCGGGAGCGAGCGGGCCGGTGCCTCGATCGCCTCGGTCGCCGGCGCGGCCATCAAGAAGACGGTGCTGGAGCTCGGCGGGTCCGACCCGTTCGTGGTCCTCGCCGACGCCGACGTCGCGGCCGCGGCCGCCACCGCGGTCCGCTCGCGCTTCAACACGACCGGCCAGAGCTGCGTGTGCGCCAAGCGGTTCATCGTGCACGAGTCCGTGGCCGAGGAGTTCCTGGAGCGGTTCGTCGCGGGCGTGGCCCTCCTGCAGGTGGGCGACCCGTCGGACCCGACCACCACCATCGGCCCGATGGCCCGCGCCGACCTGCGCGACGGCCTGGTCGACCAGGTCGCCCGCACCGTCGAGCAGGGCGCCCGCCTGGTGACCGGTGGCCACGCCATCGACGGGCCCGGCAGCTACGTCGAGCCGACCGTCCTGGACGGGGTGCTGCCCGGCATGACCGCCTTCGTCGAGGAGACCTTCGGTCCGGTGGCGGCCGTGGTGCGGGCGCGCCGACGACGACCACGCCGTCGCGCTGGCCAATGACACGACCTTCGGGCTGGGGGCCTCGGTCTGGGGCTCCCCGGAGCATGCGCTCGCGGTGGGCCGCCGGATCCGCTCCGGTGCGCTGTTCGTGAACGCGATGGTCGCCTCGGACCCACGGCTGCCCTTCGGCGGCACCGGACGCAGCGGCTACGGCCGTGAGCTGTCCGCCGAGGGAGTTCGCGAGTTCACCAACGTCCGGACCATCGTGGTCGCATGAACTTCGACCACGTCGGCCTCAACGTCGCCGACCTCGAGGTGATGACCGAGTGGTACGTCGACGCGCTGAAGCTCGAGGTCGAGTTCGAGTTCGCGCTCGACCACGTGGAGTTCCGCGGCGTGATGCTGCGCGCACCGGCTGGCTACCGGCTGGAGCTCCTCCATCGGCCCGGGTCGGTGCCGGGGCTGCTGGCCGCGAACCCGGTCGAGGCCGCGCTCACCCAGGGCTTCGGTCACCTGGCCTTCGACGTGCCCGACGTGGACGCGGCGTACGAGGCCCTGGTCGCGGCCGGCGCCGCCGACCGGATGTCGCCCCGGCCCTCGCCCGAGCCGGGCGTGCGGATGGCCTTCGTGGCCGACCCCGAGGGCAACCTGCTGGAGCTGCTCGACCGCACCACGTCGTCATGACCGGCCGGCTCGACCGCAAGGTCGCCCTGATCACCGGGGTCGCCGGCGGGATCGGCGCTGTCGCGGCGGCCCGGTTCGCCGCCGAGGGCGCGCGGGTCGTGGGCTGCGACCTCGACGCGGCCGGCGCGTCGGTGACCGAGGCCGCGGTGCGCGCCGCGGGCGGCGAGATCACCGTGATGGGTGGCGTCGACCTCGGCGACGCGTCGGCGGCCCGGGCGTGGGTGGACGAGGCGGTGGCGACCTACGACGGCATCGACGTGCTCTACAACAACGCCTCCACCCAGCGGTTCGGCCCGCTCGACGAGCTCAGCGTCGAGGAGTGGGACTTCACGATGCGCAACGAGCTGGACCTCGTCTACTACACGGTGCGGGCCGCGTGGCCGCACCTGAAGGCGACCGGCGGCGGCTCGATCCTCAACATCGGCTCGATCGCCGCGATCCGGGGCGTGGAGTTCATGGCGCAGAACGCCCACTCGACCGCCAAGGGCGGGGTGATCGCACTGACCCTGCAGCTGGTCGTCGAGGGCGGGCCGCACGGCATCCGCGCCAACGTGATCAGCCCCGGCCTGGTCGAGACGCCCAACACCGCGCCGATGCTGGCCGCGCCGCCGGAGCGGTTGCGGAAGGTGGTCCTCGACCGGATCCCGCTCGGGCGGCACGGCCAGCCCGACGACATCGTCAACGCCGCGGTCTTCCTCTGCTCCGACGAGGCCTCGTGGATCAGCGGCGCACACCTGGTGATCGACGGCGGCGGGTCGGTCCTGGGCTGACGATTCGTCTGTGGGTTCGCAGGTTGATCCATGCTCAGCCGTGCAGACGAATCGTCAGGGGCGCCGCTGATACTTGCCATCACTCTTGGCTGATTCCGGTCCGCCGTCGCCGAACGTAGCGTCGGTCACATGAGCCACCTCAACGAGCACGGGATCACCCACCTGCGCCACGTGGACCTCGCCGTACCCGACTTCGAGACCCAGCGGACCTTCTACAAGGACACCTGGGGGCTCACCGAGACCGGCACCGACGGCAACCTCTCCTACCTGGCCGCCGAGGGCTCGCCCGAGCAGTACGTCATCCGGCTGCGCCAGTCCGACGACAAGCGGCTCGACCTGATCTCCTTCGGCGCGGCCGACGCCGCAGCCGTCGACTCGCTCGCCGCGCACCTGGGTGCCCAGGGCGTGCAGCTGGTCGGCGAGCCCGACAAGCTCCAGACCGCCGGCGGCGGCTACGGCTTCCGCTTCTTCGACATCGACGGCCGCACCATCGAGGTCAGCTCCGACGTCGAGGTCCGGCAGCACCGCGCGATCGAGGAGGGTGAGGCGATCCCGGTCCGCATCTCGCACGCGGTGATGAACACCAACGACCCGAACGCCACCCGTGACTGGTACACCAACGTGCTCGGCTTCAAGCTCTCGGACACGCTCTGGAGCGAGCACATGGGCGAGATGATGCACTTCATGCGGTGCAACGACTGGCACCACAGCCTGGCCATCGCCAAGGGCCCGCACACGTCCGTGCACCACGTGTCGTTCGAGATGCGCGGCCTCGACGAGTACATGCGCGGCACCGGCCGGGTGATGCGCGCCGGCATCAAGAAGATCTGGGGACCGGGCCGGCACAACGCGGGCAACAACACGTTCTCCTACTTCCTCGACCCGAGCGGCAACACGATGGAGTACACGACCGAGCTCGAGAAGATCGAGACCGACCCGTGGCACCCGTCGGTCTACGACATCGCCGACCCGATGACCCAGGACGTGTGGGGCACGTCGGACCCGATGTCGGAGATCATCGCCCGCGACTCGTTCAACGACCCCGACAAGGGCGTCTTCGTCGCGCCTCCGGTCTGATGGGACCGGGGTCTCGAGGCTCGCACGGTCGCACCTCAACCAACCTCACGGTGGCTGAGGTGCGAGGAGCGTCAGCGACGAGCCTCGAAGCCTCATAAGGAAGGGCTGGGACGTCAGTGGGCAACCTGGACGGCAAGGTCGTCGTCGTCACCGGTGCTGCGCGCGGCCAGGGCGCGGCTGAGACGGTCGCGCTGGCGGCCGCCGGGGCGACGGTGGTGGCCACCGACGTGCTCGACTTCGACGGTGCGGCTCCCGAGCGGGTGACCGAGCGGCGGCTGGACGTCATCGACGAGGCGGGCTGGGCCGAGCTCGCCTCGTGGCTGCTGGCGACGTACGGCCGCGTGGACGCACTCGTCAACAACGCCGGCGTGGCCGCCCGTGAGCGGCTGCCCGACGTCACCCTCGAGACCTGGCAGAAGACCTTCGACATCAACGTCACCGGCCCGCTGCTCGGCATCCAGGCGCTGGTGCCGCTGATGCCGGCCGGCTCGTCGATCATCAACATCTGCTCCGTCGCCGCCGTGTCCGGCCATGCCGCGGCGGCGTACACCGCCTCCAAGTGGGCGCTGCGCGGCCTGACCCGGTCGGCGGCCCTCGAGCTCGGCTCGACGCGGGGCATCCGGGTGAACGCGGTGATGCCCGGCCTGGTGGACACGCCGCTGATGGAGTCGGCCCCGCCGGCTTTCTTCGACGCCGCGCTGGCCGAGATCCCGCTGGGCCGGGTCGGCGTGCCGGCGGACATCGCCCCGACCATCGTCTTCCTCTGCTCCGACGACTCGGCGTACTACAACGGCGCCGAGATCGTGATCGACGGCGGGCTCACCGCGCACGTCTCGCACAAGCGGATCGCCGACGCCACTCGTCCTGCCACAGGCCCCCCGGCATGAGGCTGGCCACGCTGCGGCAGGGCGCCGTGGTGGTCGAGGACGACGCGGCGTACCTCCTGCCGACCTCGCTGGCGCAGGTCGTCGACCTGGGCCTGGAGCGGGCCCTCGAGGTCGGGGCGCAGGCCCGGCACGGTGAGCCGATCGCGTACGCCGAGGCGGACCTGCTCCTGCCCTACAAGCCGCCGAGCGTCCGCGACTTCGTGACCTTCGAGTCGCACGTCGAGGGGGTCCGCAAGAGCATCGACAACGCCGTCGGCGTCCCCGACGCGTGGTACGACGCGCCGACCTTCTACTTCACCAACCCGCACGCGCTCTACGGCCCGGGCCAGCCGATCCCGCGGCCGCTCACCTGCCGCGCGCTGGACTTCGAGCTCGAGGTGGCCTGCGTCATGGGCTCGACCCTGCGGTCGGCGTCCGAGGCGGAGGCCGCCGACGCGATCTTCGGCTACACGATCCTCAACGACTGGTCGGCCCGTGACCTCCAGTCCCGCGAGATGCAGGTCGGCCTGGGCCCGGCCAAGGGCAAGGACTTCGCCACGTCGTTCGGCCCGTGGATCGTCACCGCCGACGAGCTCGCCCCCGGAGAAGACGGCCGGCTGGGCCTCGACTGCCGTGCCTACGTCAACGACGAGCTGATCGGCCACGACAACCTGTCGAACATGCACTGGACCTTCCCCCAGATGGCCGCCCACGCCTCCCGCGACTCCGTCGTGCTCGCCGGCGACCTGCTGGCCTCCGGCACCACGGGTGGCGGCGGCTGCCTGGCCGAGCTGTGGGGCCGCGCCGGCAGCCAGGTTCCGCCGCCGCTCGAGCCGGGCGACGAGGTGCGGATGGAGGTCGAGGGGATCGGCACGCTCGTGGGCCGCGTCGCAACGCCGTAGGAGTGGGAGGGTGCAGCCATGCGACTGCTGCTCAACCTGCTCTGGCTGGTGCTCGCGGGGTTCTGGATGTTCCTGGGCTACATCTTCGTTGGCGTGCTGTGGTGCATCACGATCATCGGCATCCCGTTCGGCATCGCCTCGTTCCGCATCGGGGTCTTCGCGCTGTGGCCGTTCGGCCGCACGGTGGTCGACAAGCCGGGCGCAGGCGTCGGATCGGCGATCGGCAACGTCCTGTGGTTCATCCTCTCGGGCATCTGGCTGGCCATCGGGCACGCCGTCACCGGTGCCCTGCTCTGCATCACGATCATCGGCATCCCGCTCGGCCTGGCCAACTTCAAGCTGATCCCCGTCTCCCTGTTCCCACTGGGCAAGGACATCGTCCGGACCTCCGACGTCAACGCCGCGTTCGGGACCCGGGCGTAGCCGCAGCGTCCGGTGCGACCCTCTGCAGGGTGCGATATCGCCCGGCCGGATGCCGGGCATCAGCAGTCACCACCTTCTCCGCAGGGGTCCCCGGCACGAGAGTGGCCGGGTGACGCATCCGACCCCTCTGCCGCCGACCCGACGCTTCGAGGGCCGGACCGTGCTCGTGACCGGGGCCGGGACCGGCTTCGGCGCCGAGATCGCCGTACGCGCGGCCCAGGAGGGCGCTGGCGCGGTCGGCATCCACTACCGGTCCTCGCGGGAGGGAGCCGAGCAGACCGCGGTCCGGGTGCAGGCGCTGGGCGCCCAGCCGGTGTTGTTCCAGGCCGACATCGCCTCCTGGGACGCGGTGAAGCAGCTGGCCGACGAGGTCTTCAGCGAGCTCGGCACCGTGGACGCGGCGATCAACAACGTCGGTGACGTGGCCCGGGAGCAGATGTCGTGGCGGGACCTGACCGAGGAGTCCGTCGACCACGTGCTGGCCGTCGACATCAAGGGCACCATGGCGTGCACCCACGAGTTCGGGTCGCGGATGCTCGACCAGGGCCACGGCGCGATCGTGAACATCGGCTCGACCGTGATCGTGCGGGGGAGCGCCCGGGCACCGCAGTACGCCGCCGCGAAGTACGGCATCCTCGGGCTGACCAAGTCCTACGCGCACGCGTTCGCCCCGACGGTGCGGGTCAACGTCTTCGCGCCCGGCTTCATCGAGACCGCGGCCACGCTGGCCCGGCAGGACTGGCAGTCCGGCCGCGGCGAGCAGCTGAAGGCGATGACGCCCATGGGCCGGATCCCCGGTCCGGAGGAGCTGGCCGGGACGGCGCTCTTCCTCGCCACCGACGACGCCTCGCACATGACCGGCGGCTACCTGGTGGCCGACGGCGGCTACAACATGGTCGGCGCATGAGCGACCACCCCGATGACATCGACCTCGCGACCGCGCAGCGGCTCGTACGCCGCGCGGTCGACAAGGCCGAGCAGCTCGGCATCTCCGGCGCCATCGCGGTGGTGGGCGCCTCCGGCGCCCTGGTGACGGCGAGCCGGATGGACGAGGGCGGCGCCGGTGGGCTCGGCCGGGCGCGGTCGAAGGCCTGGATCGCCGCCACCCAGAGGATCCCGTCGACCGAGCACCTGCACCGGATGACCACCCTGCCGCCCGCGATTGCGGCGGGCTTCGTCGCGGTGTCGCCGGAGGCAGCGTTCCCCGGCGCCGGTGGGCTCCCGGTCCGCGACGACACCGGTCGCGTCATCGGCGCGGTCGCGGCGTCGGGCGCGACGGTCTCGCCGTTCTTCCCGGCGGAGCTGGATCGCCGCTACTCGATCGTCGACGGCGTGCCCGCCAACCCCGAGGACCAGGTGGTCGCCCACGCGCTCGACGTGCCGTACGTCGGCCAGCACGGCGACGACAAGCCTCGCTGGGAGGCGAGGTACGGCGAGTGGCAGGACCACGCGGCGCCACCCCCGGTGGCGGTCCCGGGTGCCAGCGCCCAGCCCGTGCTCGCTGCCGCCGTCGCCCTGGCCGAGCGGGTCCTGGCGTCCGGCCAGCCGGTCGCCGTGGTCGTGGTGGACCGACGCGGCGAGGCGGTCCACGAGGCGGCCGCCGATGACGCCCCCACGGCCGCGACGTACGTCGCCGAGGGCGTGGCCGCCGCGGCCGCGCTGTTCGGCCGCCCGAGCGGTGAGGTCGCCGATCTGGTGACGGCAACGCGGCACGTGCTCCCGGTCCCGGTGGTGGGGCTGCCCGGTGGGCGGCCCCTGCCCGGTGGCGGTGCGCTCGGCGTGGCCGGCCCCGCCCCCGAGGTCTGCGAGAAGCTGGCTGCCGAGGCCCTGGCGTGACCCGGGTCTGCGTCGTCGGGTGCGGCGCGATCGGTTCGCTGTACGCCGCCCACCTGGCGCGGCTCGACGACGTCGAGGTCTGGGCGGTCGACCCGTGGGCCGACCATGTCGCCGCGATCGAGGACTCCGGGCTGCGGGTGACCGGCCGGGAAGCGTTCGTGGCGCCCGTGCACGCCCGGACCTCCGCGGACGGCGTACCGCCGTGCGACCTGGGCATCGTCGCCACCAAGGCCGAGCACACCCGTGCTGCAGTGGCGGCTGCGGCTCACGTCTTCGCCGACGCGGCCGTGGCCAGCGTGCAGAACGGGCTGGGCAACGAGGAGGTGCTGGCCGAGCTGGTGCCGCGGGTGATCCGCGGGACGATCCTGCCCGCGGGCGTGGTCACCGCACCCGGCGTGGTGCGGTACGACGCGCCCGGAGACACCTGGCTGGGACCGTTCGAGCCCCGGCCCGCGTCTGCCTCGGAAATTGCTCGACTGTCGAGCATTCTCAGCAGCGGTGGGCTGCGCACCCACGCGCTGGCCGACGCCCGCGGGCCGCAGTGGGACAAGGTCATCTTCAACTCGGCCACCTCGCCCCTGGCCGCGCTGACCGGGCTGCCGATGGGACCCCTGTGCTCGGACCCGGCGCTGCGGACCGAGGTGGACGCGCTGGTCGCGGAGGCGCGGGCCGTGTGCGCCGCGCTCGGCATCGCCGTCTCCGACATCGCCGGGATGGTCGACGAGGCGATCGAGGTCGCTGCGGACCACAGGCCCTCGATGCTGCAGGACGTGCTGGCCCGGCGGCGCACGGAGGTGGACGTGCTGAACGGCGGCATCGCGGCGCAGGGCCGGCTGGCCGGCGTACCGACACCAAGACACGACGCGATGGTCGCGCTCGTGCACGGGCTCGAACGCTCCTGGGAGGAGACGTCATGAAGCTGGTGACCTTCGACGAGGGACGGGTCGGGTACGTCGATGCCGACGACGAACAGGGCACGGTCGTCGAGCTCGACGTGCCCTCGACGCGCGAGTTCTTCGAGCGCGGCGGCGTCGGGGCCGGGATCCCCGAGACGGGGGAGCGGCTGGCCCTGGCCGACGTGCGGCTGCGCGCGCCGATCGTTCCGAAGAAGTTCTTCCACACCGCCGGCAACTTCGCCGCTCACCACGAGGAGCTGCAGGCGGTCGACTGGTCGCACCCGGTGCACAAGGGGATCGTGTTCTTCCAGAACGTCGACGCGATCATCGGCCCGGACGACTCGATCGTCTACCCGGAGGGGCTGACCAAGGAGCTCGACTACGAGCTCGAGCTGGCCGTCGTCATCGGGCGGTCCGGGAAGTTCTTCGGGCCGGACGAGGCCTCGTCGTACATCGCGGGCTACACGGTGTTCAACGACATCACCGCCCGCGACATCCAGCGGCGCGAGATGGAGTCGGGGGTGTTCTCCTTCTCCAAGGGGATAGACACCTTCTGCCCGATCGGGCCGTGGATCGTCACCGCGGACGAGATCGACGACCCGCAGGCGCTCGGGATGGAGCTGCGCGTGAACGGCGAGGTGCGGCAGTCCGGCAACACCTCGGACATGCTCATCACGCTCCCGCACCTCGTCGCCTACCACTCGCCGCAGGGCTACTCCGCCGGCGACCTGATCACCACCGGCACCATCTCGGGCGTCGCGGCCATCCAGCCGAACCCCTTCGACTTCTACCTGCAGCCCGGCGACGTGGTGGAGGCGTACGTCGAGGGGGTCGGAACGCTGCGCAACCGGGTCGCCCTGTGGAGAGAGGCGCACGACACCGAGCCCTACTCGTCAGACTTGTACGCATGAAGCTCGGAACCCTCCGGGGCCGCGCCGTCCTGATCGACGGCGACCGCGCCCTCGACGTCGGCCCCTCGATCCGCAACGTGCTCGGCCAGCTGCCGACGCTGGCCAGGCTCACGGTGGACGACGACGCCCCGCGCTTCGCGGTCGAGGAGCTCTCCGCGCCGGTCCCGGACCCTCGTCAGGTGTTCGCGATCGCGCTCAACTACGCGCCGCACGCGGCCGAGGCCGGCTACACCGCGCCCGACGTACCACTCGTGTTCACGAAGTTCCCCTCCTGCGTCACCGGGCCGGCTGCCACCGTCGCGTTGCCTCCGGGCGGCCACACCGACTGGGAGATCGAGGTCGTCGCCGTGGTGGGCCGAGGCGGTCGCAACCTCCCGGAGTCCGAGGCGTGGTCGGCGCTGGCCGGGGTGACGCTGGGTCAGGACCTGTCCGAGCGGGTGACCCAGCTCGCCGGCCGGCCGGCGCAGTTCTCGCTCGGCAAGTCGTTCCCACAGTTCGGCCCGACCGGCCCGTGGATCGTCACCCCGGACGAGCTGGCCGATCCCGACGACATCGCCTTCTCGTCCACCCTGGACGGCACACAGCTCCAGTCCGGCCGCACCTCGGACATGATCTTCTCGATCCCCGCTCTCGTCGCCCACCTCTCGTCGGTCTGCGAGCTGATGCCCGGCGACCTGATCTTCACCGGCACGCCCGAAGGCGTCGGCAACCGTCTCGACCCGCCCCGGTTCCTGCAGCCGGGCGAGACCCTGGTGTCCCGGGCCGACGGGATCGGCGAGATAACCCAGAGGTTCGTCTCGTGACCGTGACCCATCTCGGGCACGCGTGCGTGCTCTACGCCACCGGGTCCGACCGGGTCCTCATCGACCCGGGCACCATGTCGTCCTTCGCGGGCCTGACCGACCTGACCGCAGTCCTGGTCACCCACGAGCACGGCGACCACGTCGACGTCGCGGGCGTCGTCTCGTTGCTGGAGGCCAACCCGTCCGCCACGCTCGTGACCGACGAGCGCACCGCCGGTCAGCTCGCGGACGTCACCGTGGCCCAGCCCGGCGACCTGCTGAGGCTCGGTGGCGTGACCGTCTCCGTGCTCGGCGGCACTCACGCACCGGTCTACGGCGACGTCCCCGACTGCCCCAACCTGGCCTACCTGCTCGACGACGGAGCGCTCCTGCACCCCGGCGACTCGTTCTTCGTGCCCGCGCAGGAGGTGCAGATGCTGGCCGTCCCCATCGACGGTCCCTGGCTCAAGCTGTCCGAGGCGATCGACTACGCGAAGGCGGTCGCCCCGGAGGAGGTCCTCCCGATCCACGAGGGTGAGCTGACCGACGTGCCGAAGTACGTCGGCATGCTCAACGCCTTCCGCTGAGCAGGCGGTCTCCGGCCGACCCGTCAGGAGGGCTCAGTGGTGGACCGCAGACCGAGCGGACGCGCTGCGCTGCGGCGCAGGTCGGTACTCATGCCACAACACCGTCACGCCCGCGGCAATGGCGACGAGCTCCGACACCGCCGCCGTCCAGACTGCCCATCCGGTCCACACCTCCGAGACACCGAACAGGCCCACCGTCGCGGCGGTGACGAAGGCAGCCAGAGTCGACACTCCGAACCCCACGGCCAGCAGGGGCGGGATCCAGTGACGCCAGCTGATCAGCAGCACGGCGATCACCAACCCGGCGCCGGCGTTCAGCAGGAACGCTGGACCGACCTTGTCGTTCTCGTGTGCCCAGTCGAAGTACAGCTTGAAGTGCACAGCCCCCGACACGAGCACCCCCGCGGCGGCCAACATCCGCATTCTCATGGTGATCTCCGTTCGTCTGCGCCCAGGCATCCTGAGCCACCCCTAGACACGAAGCAGCGCGCAGCCTGGTTCATCCGGGCCTGGTCGTCGCCCCTGTCGGTTCCACACCACTCGGCCGCCTGCGCGGTGTACGGGCCGGTGGACGACGTGTCACATTGAGGCGTGGCCCGGGTGCTGTTCACCTCGTGTCCTGCGTACGGGCACGCGCTGCCGATGCTGCCCCTGATCCGGGCGGCGGGGCGCGCCGGCCACGACGTGCGGGTCGCCACCGGGCCGGACCTGGTCGCCCCGCTGGCCTCGCGCGGGCTGGACGTGCACGCCGTGGGGCCGACCTGGGAGTCGTCCTGGTCCGAGCACGAAGCTGTGTGGGCGGACCAGAGCGTCTCCGAGGAGCAGCGGATGATGGCCGGGGTCGTGGCATTGTTCGGCGCGCCCGCCCTCGCCCGGTTCGACGACCTGGTCGACCTGGCCTCGGAGTGGCGGCCGGACCTGGTTGTGCACGAGGTCCTGGAGCAGGCGGGGTCCATGCTGGCCACGAGGCTCGGTGTCCCGGGCGTCGTGCACGGCATCGGACCGATGTTCCCGTTCTACGCCGAGCTCATCGGCGCGGCGGGCGCCGCCATCGGGGAGCCCGGGCTGTGGCAGCAGCTCTCGACGGAACAGGCTCTGGACCTCTGCCCGCCCTCGTTGCTGCCCGACGGGCCACGGCCCTGGCCCGCCGCTGCCGCGGTGCGGCCCAGCGCCGGCGAACGCGGTCAGCTGCCACGCCGAGTGGCCAACGCCTTGGCGGCCGAGCAGCCCGTTGCCTACTTCACCCTCGGCACTGTCAAGAACGCCAACACCGCCGACTTCGCGACGGGGCTCGAGGCCCTCGCAGCGTACGACGGCGTGGTGGTGGCCACGACCGGGCGTCGGCTCGACCCCGACGAGCTGGGGCCGGTACCCGCGAACGCCTTGGTCGAGGAGTTCGTGCCCCAGGCTGACCTGCTCCAACGGGCCGACCTGCTGGTCTCGCACAGCGGGTCGGGCACGATGCTCGGCGGCCTGGTGCACGGCGTACCCCAGGTTGCCCTGCCGCGTGGGACCGACCAGCCCGAGAACGCCGCCCTCCTGGTCCGTTCCGGCGCCGGGTTGCTCGTCGCACCCGGAGGACTTCGCGATCGAGTCGATCGCCGCCGCGGTCGGGAAGGTCACCGCCGACCCGGCGTTCCGCGCATCGGCGGAGCGCGTGCGCGACGAGATCGCCGCCATGCCCGACGCCGACACCGCGTGGGCCGGTCTCGCGACATGACGACGTGAAGGGTCCGCAACCCGAGGACGCCGACGGCTTCCGGGCCGCCTGGGCCGAAGCGCAGCGGCGCTGGGCCGAGACGGTCGACCGAGCACGCGGGCTTGACGAGGAGCTCCTCCACGAGCGCGTCGACGGCGAGTGGTCGTTCGTCCAGACCCTGCGTCACCTGCTGTTCGTCACCGACTCGTGGGTCGGTCGCGGCGTCCTGGGCGAGCGCGAGCCCTGGCACCGCCTCGACCTGCCGCCGACCGGCATGACCCGGGTGCAGGGGCTGGCCGACGCGGAAGAGCGCGTGGAGCTGGTCGAGGTGCTGGCGTTGAGGGCGGAACGGGTGGCGACCGTGGACCGCGTGATGGCGAGCCTCACCGACGCCGAGCTCGACGAGGTGCGCCGCTGCGTCGGCCCCGGCCACCCGAAGGCCGGGCCGTGGGCGGTGCGACGCTGCCTCACGGCCCAGGTCAACGAGGAGTGGCGGCACCGCGACTACGCCGAGCGCGACCTCGACGAGCTCAGCACCGTACGTGCCGAGGTCGGACCACCGTGACCTCAGGCCCGGACGGCGTGCGCCCTCGCGATCGCGGCGTACACGCCCGCGCTGGGCTTCGGGGTGCGCGCGAACGTCTCGCGATCGACCTCGTGCAGGCCGTACTGGTAGGCGTAGCCGAAGATCCACTCGAAGTTGTCGAGCAGCGACCAGTGGCAGTAGCCGAGGACCGGCACCCCGGCCTCGACCGTGTCGAGGAGGCCGGCCAGGGCCGGCTCGATGAAGGCCGCGCGCAGCGTGTCGTCCGGCGTCCCCATGCCGTGCTCGGTGACCAGCACGGGGACCTGCGCGACCTCGTGCGCGTAGGTGACCGCGCCCGCGAGCGACCGCGGCTCGACCTCGGTGCCCATCACGTTGACGTCGGCGCCCTCGGCCGGCTCGACGATGCCCTCGGAGTCGAACGGCACCCGCTCGTAGTTCTGCACGCCGACGAAGTCGTCGTCCCGCGCGAGCTCCAGCCACGGCTCGTAGCACTCGGCGCGCTTGCGGTCGCGCACCGCCGGGTCGGCACCGTCGACCACCACGTCGTCCATGATCGCCAGCGACAGGCCCACCGGCAGGTCAGCGCGCTTGGCCTTGATCGCCGTACGCGCGGCGCGGTGGCCCGCGGCCAGCCCCGCCTCCATCGCCTCGATCTCCTCGGGCACGACCACGTTGGCGAGCCGGTACCGCTCGACACCGGCCGCCTCAGCCGCGGCAGCCAGGGTCTGTCGCTCCAGGTCACGCACGAAGTCGGGCAGGCCGAACCAGGACAGCACGTGCGGGAGGTTGGGCTCGTTGAGCGTGACGGCGTACGCGATCCGGTCGCCGAACCGGTCCATCAGCCGCTCGCAGTAGCGCGCGAACAGCTCGGGCGCCTTCGGGTCGAGCCAGCTGCCGCGCTGGGCGAACCAGTGCGGGCTGGTGAAGTGGTTGAAGGTGACGACGGGCGCCATCCCCCGGGCGAGCACCTCGTCGACGATCGCCTCGTAGTGGTCGAGGGCCGCCTCGTCGAAGACTCCCTCGTCGGGCTCCACCCGCGCCCACTCGACCGAGAAGCGGTACGCCGTCATGCCCAGGTCCCGGGCCAGCCCGACGTCCTCGCGCCACAGCTCCCAGTTGTTCACGGCCTTCCCGGAAGGCTCCGTGAAGACCGTCGGCGTCACGTTCTCGGCGAACCAGGTGTCGCTGTTGGAGTTGTCGCCCTCGACCTGGTGGCCGGCGTGGGCGACGCCCCAGAGGAAGTCGGTCGGGAAGCTGCGGTCGGTCACCCGACCATCGAACGAGAGATCGGCGCCGTGCGGAACGCAGCGTTGCCGATACCTCGCATCACTGCGACGCGGGCGATCCCTTGCGCGCCATGCGGCCGAGCTTCTTCAGCTGGCTCCCCAGGTTCTGCCGGTTGGTCTCCTCGAGCCAGCCGTTCGGGAACGACAGGCGCAGGACGCGGTGCCAGGCGGAGCCGACCTGCCGGACCAGCGGTCGGGAGTTGTAGCTCAGGCCGTAGCGCTGGAAGAGGTCCTCGATCTCCGGGGCGATCTCGCCGTACCGGTTGCTGGGCAGGTCGGGGAAGCAGTGGTGCTCGATCTGGTGCGAGAGGTTGCCGGTCATCAGGTGCATGAACGGGCTGCCGGAGATGTCTGCGGAGCCGAGCATCTGGCGGACGTACCACTCGCCCTTGGTCTCGTTCTCGTTCAGGCTCTCGAGCTCGAAGGTCTCGACACCCTCCGGGAAGTGGCCACACATGATCACCGAGTGGCTCCACACGTTGCGGGTCAGGTTGGCGATCGCGTTGGCGGCCAGGGTGCGGCGGAACCTCTTCCCGGACAGGGCGGGGTGCACGACGTAGTCCTTGGCGACCTGCTTGCCGGCCTTGCGCAGCGCCTTGCGCAGGCGGACCTTCGTCTCCTGCGGCATCCCGCGCTTGCCGCGGATCGCGTCGCCGAGGTCGGCGTCGTACATCGTGATGCCCCACTCGAAGATGCAGGCGGTGACCAGGTTCCAGAAGGGCTGGGCCAGGTGGCGGGGCTGCCACTCCTGCTCCTCGGCCACGCGCATGATGCCGTAGCCGAGGTCGTTGTCCTTGCCGACGATGTTCGTGTACTTGTGGTGCGTCTCGTTGTGCGCGCGCTTCCACTGCTCCGGTGGCGACGAGTGGTCCCAGTCCCAGGTGGAGGACTGGATCTTGGGGTCGCGCATCCAGTCCCACTGGCCGTGCAGGACGTTGTGCCCGATCTCCATGTTCTCGAGGATCTTGGCCAGTGACAGGCTCGCCGTACCGATCCACCAGGCCGAGCGCCCCCGGGCGACCAGCAGGATGGCCCGGCCACCGAGCTCCAGCCCGCGCTGGGCGAGGATCACGCGCCGGATGTACGCCGCATCGCGGGCGCCCCGGCTCTCGATGATCCGTTCCCGGATCGCGTCGAGCTCGGCGCCGATGGCCTCGATGTCGTCGGCCGTCAGGTGGGCCGTCGGGCTCTGAGTTGGTGTGGCTGTGACTGTCATTCGACCTCCGGGGTGCGACGAGCGGGTACGCCATCGGTAGCCGGGGATGACTTACGGCCCAGCATGGCAGACCCATGCAACCGGTGCCCATTCATCCGAGGTGTCGGCACGCCGCCCTTCGACCCTGCCCGCCATGCTCGGGTCGGCGTACGGGTTGTGCGGCCCCTCGGGCACCACCCGCCACATCCGCTACAGCGAACCGGATGTCGCGGGCATCGCCCTCAGGCATGGCGGCCATCACCACCTGCCGCTTCCCCGCGCGCGTGACGGCAGGCACAGTCGGCGGCATGTTCGAGTACTTCACCGGGCCCAAGTACGTCTGGAACCTCGGAGTGTGCGCCACGCTGAACAACGGCGGCGCCATCGACGAGGTGGACCGGGCCTGCCGGCCGGCGCGGGAGGCCCCGGACGTCAACTCCGGCAGCAGGCTGTTCATGCAGTCGTGGAAGGCCGTCGCCGACCAGCTCGCCGACCAGGCCCGCGCGTCTGAGGCCGCCGGCCACCTGCGTACTGCGGGCCAGGAGTGGTACCGGTCCGGGCTCTACGTCTGCCAGGCCGAACGGATGCTGAGCAGCTCCGACCCGGACCGCCGGGCGTTCTACCAGCAGGCGCTCGACGCCTTCGCCAAGGTCTTCGAGATCGCCGACCCGGCGACCACCCGCGTGGAGGTGCCGTTCGAGGGCACCACGCTGCCGGCGTACTTCTCCAACGCCAGCAGGAACGGCGAGCCGGTGCCCTGCGTGGTCATGTGGAACGGCCTGGACTCGACCAAGGAGCACATGTACACCTCGGGCTGGCCGCAGGAGATGCGCGAGCGGGGCGTGTCGGTGCTGATGGTCGACTGCCCCGGGTCCGGCGAGGCGCTGCGGTTCCAGGACCTCAAGGCCCGCATCGAGACCGAGGACTGGGCCGCGGCGTGCGTGGACTACCTCGAGACGCGTGCCGACGTGGACGACGACCGGATCGGCCTGGCCGGCTGGTCACTGGGCGGCTACTACTGCCCGCGGGCGGCCGCCTTCGAGAAGCGGCTGAAGTTCGTCGCCGTCTGGGGGGCCAACCACAACTGGGGCGAGGTGCAGAAGCGGCGGCTCCAGCGCGAGGGCGAGAACCCGGTCCCGCACTACTGGGAGCACGTGCTGTGGGTGTGGGGCTTCGAGGACGTCGAGAAGTTCGTCGAGTACGCCGAGGGCGTGCACCTCAACGGGGTCGTGGACAAGATCACCGTCCCGTTCCTCATCGCCCACGGCGCGAACGACCGGCAGATCCCGCTGGAGTACGCCCACCAGTCCTACGACCAAGCGGTCAACAGCCCCAAGCGCGAGCTGCGGATCTTCACCGTCGAGGAGGGTGCCGCGGAGCACGTCGGCCTCGACCACATGCCGCACATCAACGCGTTCGTCGCCGACTGGGTCGAGGACACGCTGGCCGGACGATGAAGCGCCGCGGTTGATTCCGGACTTCAGCCGGTTGATTCCGGACTTCAGCCGGTTGATTCCGGACTTCAGCCGGTTGATTCCGGACTTGTGCCGGTTGAGTCCGGAGGACGTCGGCGGAACTCCCGAATCAAGCGGCGGAACTCCCGAGTCAACCGGCGGAACTCCCGAATCAACCCGTCGTGACGAGGGATCCGGAGTCGAGATGGAGGGTGCGGCCGCTGGGCAGGGACAGCACGCCGGTGACCCCGGGAGGCAGGGTGGTCTCGACGGTCAGCACGTCGTCGGTCAGCGACCAGCGGATCGCCACGAGCCCGTGCCTGGTCTCGAGTGACGCCGCCGCCCAGGTGAGGTCGCCGCCGGGGCGGGGGGCGAAGAGCACGGACGCGTAGCCAGGCGAGAGCGGCGCGATGCCGGCCACGGTCCGGTGCATCCAGTCCGCGACCGCGCCCAGGGCGTAGTGGTTGAACGACGTCATCTCGCCCGGGTTGATCGAGCCGTCGGGGAGCATCGAGTCCCAGCGCTCCCAGACCGTGGTGGCGCCCATCGTCACCGGGTAGAGCCACGACGGGCACTCACGCTGCTGCAGCAGCGCGTAGGCGTCGTCGAGGTGGCCGGTCCGCGCCAGCGCCTCGCAGATGTACGGCGTCCCGGCGAACCCGGTCGAGATCCGGTGGCCGCTGTTCGCGACGAGCTCGGCCAGCCGGTCACCCGCCGGCGCCTCGAGCTCCGGTGGGAGAAGGTCGAAGACGATCGCCAGGGTGTACGCCGTCGTGCAGTCGGACTGCACGGTCCCGTCCGCGGCGACGTAGGCGAGGTTGAACGCAGCCCGGGTCCGATCGGCCAGGCCGGTGAACTCGGAGGCGTCGACCTCCTTGCCCAGCAGCCCGGCCACCGAGGCGGCGATCCGCAGCGACCGGTGCAGGCAGGCGGTCGCCACCACGCCGGGATCCGCCTTGGCCCGCCAGGGCTGGTCGGGCGGCGCGTCCGGGTCCAGCCAGTCGCCGAACTGGAAACCGCCGTCCCACAGCCCGCTCGGGGACACCTTGGTGACCGCGCGGCGCACGTGTGCACACATCGAGTCGTACTGCCGCGTCAGGACAGCGGGGTCGCCGTACGCCTGGTAGGCCGCCCACGGCACCCACACCGCCGCGTCGCTCCAGATCGCCGCGGTGTCGAGTGGCGGCAGCCCCGGCGGCGGCGGCATCCGCTTCAGCACGTCGGGCACGACTACCGGGACCAGCCCGTCCGCGTGCCGCTGCTCCACGTCGAGGTCCACCAGCCAGTCCGACAGGAAGTCGGAGACGTCGTAGAGGTAGGCCGCCGACGGCGCGAACACGGCCAGGTCGCCGGTCCACCCCAACCGCTCGTTGCGCTGCGGGCAGTCGGTCGGTACGTCGAGGAAGTTCCCGCGCAGCCCCCACACGACGTTGCGGTGCAGCTGGGTGAGCAGCGGGTCGGAGCACTCGAAGGTGCCGGTGCGGCGCAGGTCGGAGTGGACGACCACCGCCTCGAGCACCTCGGGGTCGAGTGGACCCGACACCTCGACGTACCGGAACCCGTGGAAGGTGAAGGTCGGCTCGAACGCGTCCACGCCACCGCTCAGGACGAACCGGTCGGTGGCCTGCGCGTCGCGCAGCGGCCGGACGCCGAGCTCGCCGTCCTCCAGCACCTCGGCGTGGCGGAGCCGGATCTCCGCCCCCCGCGGCCCCTGCGCGGTGAACCGCAGCCAGCCGACCAGGTTCTGCCCGAAGTCGACCAGCGTCGCGCCGGACGGCGAGGTCCAGACCTGCTGCGGGGCAAGCGTCTCGTGGCGTACGACGGGAGGCCCGATGGCCGTCACCAACACCGAGGTGTCGAAGTCCATCGGCACGGCGGGCAGGAACTGGTCGTCCCAGTCCGGGTCGCGGCGCCGGGCGTCGATGGTCTGGCCGTCGTAGAGGTCGTCGGCGATGGTGTCCGAGGGGCCGGCGGTCCAGGTCGGGTCGGTGCCGATCACCTGCTCGTGGCCGTCCTCGAACACCACGTGCAGCTGGGCGATCAGGCCGAGCCGGTCGCCGTACAACGCGCGCCCGCCCAGGAAGCCGAGCCGGCCGCGCCACCACCCGTTCCCGAGCGCCACGGTCAGCTCCGACCCGTCGTGGAGCCGGGTCGTGAGGTCGTGCGAGCGGTACCGCAGCCGCCACTCGTACGCCGACCAGCCGGGGGAGAGGACCTCGGCCGAGACCGGTACGCCGTCGAGGCAGCACTCGTGGACGCCCAGGCTGGAGACGTGCAGGACCGCGGAGGCCAACGCACCGTGCCCGGGCTCGAGCACGACCGTCCGGCGGAACACCGGAGCCACGAGGTCCACGGCGGGCGTGACCATGCTCGCGACCCACTCCACCATGGCCGCCACGCTAGGAGTGGCGACGGCCCGCCGGAACGGCGTGCACCCTGATGTCAGGTATGCCTGTGTGACACGGGTTGTTTCCAGCGGGTAACGTCACCGCAGTCGCGGTCAGGGAGTGGGACCGCGATGGATTACCTCGTCACCTACGAAAGGCACGACTTCATGAACTACGCCCGTCTCGCCTCGCGCGTGGCCGTGGGAGGCGTCGGCGCTGCGCTGGCGACTGCCGGCCTCGTCGGCGTCACCAGCACGACGGCCTCGGCCGCGCCGGTCAGCACCACCTACAACTGCACTGCCGCTCGGCCCGACCTTCCCGGTCCCGTCACGCGTGGACATCGCGCTGCTGCCGAGCACCGCGCCGGCCGGCTTCCCGGTCCCGGCCGGGTCTGCTCAGCTTCAACTCGACCGTTCACCATCGACAACGGCCACGGCTGGCGGCCCTCAGCGGCCTCGGCGTCACCGGCGCCAAGTCCGACGACTTCGGCACCGCCTTCGGCGACACCGTCGCCAAGGCGCCGGTCGCCTGGACCAAGCCCGCCGCCTGCGACGCCACCGGCCACTGGACCTACACCGGCAAGGGCGCCAACGCTGCGTTCACGCTGCCGGCGGCCGGCACCTACGCGGTGACCATGCCCAAGACGTTCACCCTGCAGGCCACCAACGCGGCGGCAGCCGGTCCCGCGATCACCGCCACCTGCACCAACGCCGGCGCCGGCGACGATCGGCTCGATCACGCTGTCCAAGCAGGCGTCGGTCACCAAGGTCAAGGCGCCCAAGTCGGTCAAGAAGGGCGCGGTCGTGACCCTGAAGGTCAAGGTCACCAACGACTACTCGAAGACCGGCGGCGCGCCGGTGACCGGCAAGGTCACCGTCAAGGACGGCAAGAAGAAGGTCGGCAAGGGCACGATCAAGAACGGCAAGGTCAACATCAAGGTCAAGGGCCTCAAGGTCGGCGCCCACAACCTGGCGGTGAGCTACGCCGGCGACAGCTACACCGACAAGAGCAAGGCCAAGAAGCTGAAGGTCACCGTCAAGGCCTGACGCTCGATCACACCACAGCCACGGGCTGTCGGTCCCCTCGCGGGGGTCGGCAGCCCGTGTTGCGTTCAGCGGGTCGACTCGCGCGCCACCAGCTCGGGGGTGAACAGGATCTGCCGGTGGTGGTGGGCGGGGTTCTGGGCCTCGTCGAGGGCCAGCTCGGCGGCCGCGCGGCCGAGCTCGTGGCGCGGCTGGCGCACCGAGGAGAGCGGTACGGCGGCGGCCGCGGCGAACTCGATGTCGTCGTAGCCGACGATCGCGAGCTGCTCGGGGACCTTGGTGCCGTTGCCGATCGCGTGCTGCAGCAGCCCCAGCGCCACCAGGTCGTTGGCGCAGAACGCGGCGGCGGGCCGGCGGGACGAGGGCAGGCCGGCGAGCCGGGCGCCCGCCTCCCGGCCGGCCGCGACGTCCAGCGACTCGGTCGTGATCACCACGAGGTCCTCGGGCGCGCGGCCGGCCGCGGCCCAGGCGCTCCGGGCCCCCTCGAGCCGGTCCCGGACCTGGCCCAGGGCCATCGGGCCGCCCACGAAGGCGATCCGCTCGTAGCCGTGGTCGAGGAGGTGCTCGACCGCGAGCCGGCCCCCGAGGAGGTCGTCGACGGCGACCGAGCAGAACGTCGAGTCGTTGCGGGTCCGGTCGACGATCACCACCGGCGTACCGCGCTGCCGGATCTGGTCCAGGAGCACCGACTCCGGGTCCACCGGAGTGACGAGGATGCCCTGGACCCGCTGCTGCTGCAGCAGCTGAAGCTGCTGGCGCTCCCGCTCCTCGCGCTGGCTGCTGGTGCACAGCACGAGCGAGAGGTCGACCGCCTCCGCTGCGTCCTCCATCCCCTGGGCGACGTCGGTGAAGAAGGGGTTGCTCGCGTCGAGCATCACGTAGGCCAGAGTCCTGCTGGTGCCGGCGCGGAGCTGCCGGGCCGACTCGTTGCGCACGAAGCCCAGCTCGGCCATCGCCTGCTCGACCCGGCCGCGGGTGGCCGCGCTGACCCGGTCCGGCCGGTTCAGCACGTTGGACACCGTGCCCAGCGAGACCCCGGCGCGCGCCGCGACGTCCTTGACGGATGCGCTGCGAGCCACGACCACGACGCCTCCCGGTCTCCAATTTGAAACGTTGCCGGGCGTCACTGTAGCGAATTGGACCGCTCCCACCCTTGCCACTCGTGACGACGGTCACTAGAGTCCCTGCCGATGAATGAAACCTTTCAATCAGCGAACGGCGAACCGCTGCTGGAGCTCGAGGGGCTGCAGAAGTCGTTCGGTGCCGTCCGCGCCCTGCGCTCCGGGACGCTCCAGGTGGAGCGCGGCTCGATCCACGCGGTGGTCGGCGAGAACGGCGCCGGCAAGTCCACCCTCGTCAAGATCGTGGCCGGCGTGCATCGCAGGGACGCCGGCACGTTCCGCTTCGAGGGCGAGGACGTCGACTTCGGCTCGACCGCCGAGTCGAAGGCCGCAGGCATCGCGGTGATCTACCAGGAGCCGACGCTCTTTCCCGACCTCTCGGTCACCGAGAACATCTTCATGGGCCGCCAGCCGCTGCGGGGCGGCCGCCGCATAGACCGCCGGGCGATGTACGCCGAGGCCGAGCGGCTCTTCGGCCGGCTCGGGGTGCGGCTCGACCCGGCCCGGCCGGCGCGGGGACTGTCGATCGCCGACCAGCAGATCATCGAGATCGCCAAGGCCATCTCGCTGGACGCCTCACTGCTGGTCATGGACGAGCCGACCGCGGCGCTCAGCGGTGTCGAGGTCGAGCGGCTGTTCGCGGTGGCCCGGAGCCTTCGGGACGAGGGCCGCGGCCTGGTCTTCGTCAGCCACCGCTTCGACGAGATCTTCGCCCTCTGCGACCAGGTCACGGTGATGCGCGACGGCGAGTACGTCTCGACCGAGGCCATCAAGGACACCACCGTGGACGCGCTCGTCGCCAAGATGGTCGGCCGCGAGGTGGGGGACCTGTTCCCGAAGACCCCGGCCCCGGTCGGCGACGTCGTCCTCGACGTGGAGGGGCTGGAGTCGGCGGGCACCTTCCACGACGTCTCGTTCCAGGTGCGCAGCGGTGAGATCGTCGCGTTGGCCGGGCTGGTCGGGGCGGGCCGCAGCGAGATCGCCCGGGCGATCTTCGGCGTGGACAGGTACGACGCGGGCCGGGTGACCCTGCTGGGCAGACGGGTGCCGGCCCACAGCCCGCGGGCCTCCGTCCGCGCCGGCATGGCCTTCGTCCCCGAGGACCGCCGCAAGCAGGGGCTCGTCACCGAGGAGTCGGTGGCCCGCAACGTGGCCACCGTGATCCGGCGCGGGCTGACGCGAGCCGGCGTCCTGACCACCGGGGCGGAGATCCGGGCCAGCGGCCCGTGGGCCGCTCGGCTGGAGGTCAAGACCAACGCCCTGGACATGGCCGCCACCACGATGAGCGGCGGCAACCAGCAGAAGGTCGTGATCGCCAAGTGGCTGGCCACCCAGCCGAAGCTGCTGGTCATCGATGAGCCGACCCGCGGCATCGACGTCGGCACCAAGGCCGAGGTGCACCGGCTGCTCTCGGACCTGGCCGGCCAGGGCATGGCGGTCCTGATGATCTCCTCCGAGCTGCCGGAGGTGCTCGGCATGGCCGACCGCGTGCTCGTGGTCTGCGAAGGCCGGATCACCGCCGACATCCCCCGGGACCGGGCCACGCCCGAGACCGTGATGAAGGCGGCCACCGACCGCGGTGGCGCCACCACCGACGCCCGGGAGGTGGTCGAGGCGTGACCACCTCCGTCCTCGAGCCCACCCGTCGCTCGACCCCCGCCCGCGTGCTCGGCACCCTGGTGCGCTCCCGCGAGCTGGCCGTGCTCAGCGTGCTGATCCTGGTGGTGCTCGTCACCACCGCGAAGAGCCACGCGTTCCTGTTCAGCAGCACCGGCTGGCGCGACCTGCTGCTCACGCCGGCCCTGCTGGTGGTGCTGGCGGTCGGGCAGGCCGTGGTGATCATCACCCGCAACGTCGACCTGTCCGTCGGGTCGGTGCTCGGTCTGTCGGCGTACTTCGCCGGCCGGCTCTTCATCGACCACCCGGGGCTGCCGATCGTGGCGGTCTTCGCACTGTGCCTGCTGTTCGGCGCCGGGTTGGGGCTCGTCAACGGCGTGCTCGTCGCCTGGGGCAAGGTGCCCGCGCTGGTGATCACGCTCGGGACGCTCTACATCTACCGCGGCATCTTCCTGACCTGGGCGGGCGCCAACCGGATCAACGCCTCGGACCTGCCGCCCAGCTTCCTGAAGCTCGGCACCGAGCAGGTGCTGACCATCCCGGTCCTGACCATCATCGCCGCGGTCGTGCTCATCGTCGTGGGCTACGTCCTGCACACCGCGCGCTCGGGTCGCGAGCTCTACGCGATCGGCTCCGACCCTGACGCTGCGCGCCTCTACGGCCTCCCGGTGGGACGCCGGGTGCTGGCGGCGTTCGTCGTGTCCGGGGCGCTGGCGGGCCTGGCCGGCGTCATCTACGACGCGCGCTACGGCACCGTCAGCTCCGGCGCCGGCGCCGGCATGGAGCTGCAGGCCGTCGGAGCGGCCGTGATCGGCGGCGTCGCCATCTTCGGCGGCAGCGGCACCGTCTGGGGCGCCGCGATCGGCGGCTTCCTCCTGGTCACCATCAACCGCGCCCTGCCGGTGGTCGGCATCTCCGACTTCTGGCAGCAGGCCGTGGTCGGCGCGCTGATCATCGCCGCCATCGCCCTCGACCGGGTGCTGACGCTGCGGACCGAGCGCCGGCTCGTGGAAGCGAGGGACAGCTGATGACCGCCGTCGCGACGGCCCCGGCTCCTGCCCGGACCTACCCGGCCCACGCCCATCCCTGGTGGCGAAGGGTGCTGCTCACCCGGGAGATGGCAGTCATCGCGCTGCTGGTCGTGGTCTACGCCTACAGCTACGGCAACGTGCCCAACTTCGACGGCCCGCTGACGCTGTACTTCCTGTTCCTCGACATCGCTCCGATCCTGCTCATCGCGCTGCCGATGACCCTGATCATCGTCACCGGCGAGATCGACCTCTCGGTGGCCAGCGTGGTCGGGCTGAGCAGTGTCATGGTGGGCCGGCTGCACGCCGACGCCGGGCTCTCGATCCCCACGGCCCTCGTGCTGGCCGTCCTCCTCGGTGTGGTGTGCGGGGCGTTCAACGGCTACCTGGTGGCGTACGTCGGGCTGCCGTCACTGGCCGTCACCATCGGCACCCTGGCGCTCTACCGCGGCATCGCGGTCGGGCTGCTCGGCACCCAGGCGGTCACCGACTTCCCGCAGCGGTGGACCCGGCTGGCCCAGGACCGCATCGGCGACACGTCCAGCTACCCGGTGATCCTCGTCCCGTTCCTGTTGCTGCTGGTCCTGTTCACCTGGCTGCTGCACTTCAGCACCTTCGGCCGCGGCGTCTTCCAGGTCGGGCTGAACAGCGAGGCCGCGCACTTCTCCGGCGTGAACGTCGAGCTGACCAAGTTCTGGCTGTTCGTCATCAGTGGCGCCGTCGCCGCCTTCGCGGGCGTCTTCTACACACTGCGCTACGGCAGCGCCCGCGGCGACAACGCGACCGGCCTGGAGCTGCAGGTGATCGCCGCCGTCCTGCTGGGCGGGGTCTCGATCTTCGGGGGACGCGGAGCCTTGCACGGCGCCGTCGCCGGCGTCCTCCTCATCGGCGTGATCCAGAGCGCGATGCGCCTGGAGAACTACACCGTCAACGTCATCAACATCGTCATCGGCACGCTGCTCGTGCTCTCCGTCATGAGCGGCGCCGTGACCACCAGTCTTCTCGGCCGGCTGCGCAAGCTCGCCCGGTCGAGGGCGGGAGGACCAGCACCTCCTCCCGGGCGCCCACTCGAGGCCGCCGCCACATCCAGCACCGGAGAAAGGCAACAACCATGAAGTTCCGCAATCGACGGAGTGTGTCGTTGGTGGCCCTCGCCCTCGCGGCCGGCCTTGCGCTCAGCGCGTGCAACAGCAAGAACGACAGTGCCAGCGACGGTGGCAGCAGCAGCAGCGGCGGTGGTGGCGGCAAGAGCACCTACGTCTTCCTGCCGAAGAACCTCGGCAACCCCTACTTCGACACCAGCGACAAGGCCGGCCAGAAGGCGGTCGAGTCCTTCGGCGGCACCTACCAGGAGGTCGGCCCCGACACCGCTTCGCCGGACGCCCAGGTGCCGTTCATCAACACCGCGGCCCAGCAGGGCGTGGGCGCGCTGATCATCTCGGCGGACGACCCGAAGGCGATCTGCGACGCGATCGGCCAGGCGCAGGACGCCGGGGTCAAGGTCGTCACCTTCGACTCCGACACCAGCGTGGGCTGCCGCGACCTGTTCATCAACCAGGCGACGGCCGACGGGATCGCCAAGGTCGAGGTCGACATGATCGCCGAGCAGATCGGCGACGCCGGTGAGATCGCGATCCTGTCCGCGGCGGCCAACGCCACGAACCAGAACGCCTGGATCGACCTGATGAAGAAGGACCTGGCCGCCGACCACCCGAACATCAAGCTCGACGACGTGGTCTACGGCAACGACGACGACCAGACGTCGTTCGACAAGACCGCTGCGCTGCTCTCGTCGTACCCCAACCTCAAGGGCATCATCTCGCCGACCACCGTCGGCATCGCCGCGGCCGCGCGCTACCTGTCGACCTCGGACGCCAAGGGCAAGGTCGCGCTGACCGGCCTCGGCACGCCGAACCAGATGCGCGACTACGTCAAGGACGGCACCGTCAAGGAGTTCGCCCTGTGGAACCCGGCCGACCTCGGCACCCTCGCGGCCTTCGCCGCCAAGGCGCTCGTCGACGGCGACATCACCGGCAAGGAGGGCGACACCTTCGACGCCGGCGACCTGGGCTCGTTCACGGTCGGCGCGGACAACACCGTGCTGCTCGGCGACCCGTTCAAGTTCAACGCCGACAACATCGACCAGTTCAACTTCTGATCGAGCTGCAAAGAGACTCCAAGAGAACTGTGGGGAACCGGACGTGCGCGTGTGCTTCCAGCTCCAGGTCAGGCCGGACCGGCTGACGGAGTACAAGGAGCGCCACGCGCACGTCTGGCCCGACATGCTGGCCGCGCTGGACGAGGCGGGGTGGCACAACTACTCGCTGTTCGTCCGGGACGACGGGCTGTTGATCGGCTACTTCGAGACGCCATCGCTCGAAGCTGCGCAGGCGGGCATGGCCCGCACCGACGTGAACGGCCGTTGGCAGGCCGAGATGGCTGACTTCTTCGAGGAGCTGGACGGCCGGGCGCCCGACGAGGGTTTCCTGGTCCTGGAGGAGGTCTTCAACCTGGCGGACCAGCTCGCCCGGCTCGACACTGACGCAAATGATTGAAGTGAGATGACGAAGACGTTCGAGGACATCGCCCCGCTGCTCGAGGGCCAACGGATCGAGGTCCCGTCGTGGGCCTACGGCAACTCCGGCACCCGGTTCAAGGTGTTCGGGACACCGGGGACCCCGCGCACGGTCGAGGAGAAGATCGCGGACGCGGCCACCGTGCACCGGTTCACCGGGCTGGCGCCGTCGGTGGCGCTGCACATCCCGTGGGACCTGGTCGACGACTTCGGCGCCCTTCGGGCCTACGCCGAGGGGCAGGGCATCGCGCTCGGGACCATCAACTCCAACACCTTCCAGGACGACGACTACAGGCTCGGCGCCCTGACCCACACCGACGCCAAGATCCGGCAGAAGGCGATCGACCACCACTTCGAGTGCATCGACGTGATGGACGCCACCGGGTCGCGTGACCTCAAGATCTGGCTGGCCGACGGCACCAACTACCCGGGCCAGGGCGACCTGCGCGGCCGCCAGGACCGGTTGGCCGAGTCGCTGGCCACGATCTACGAGCGGCTGCTGGGCCTGGGAGGGACGCAGCGGCTGGTGCTGGAGTACAAGTTCTTCGAGCCGGCGTTCTACCACACCGACGTGCCCGACTGGGGCACGGCGTACGCCCAGGTCAGCGCGCTCGGCGACCGCGCGGTGGTGTGCCTGGACACCGGCCACCACGCGCCCGGCACCAACATCGAGTTCATCGTGGCCCAGCTGATCCGGCTGGGGAAGCTCGGCTCGTTCGACTTCAACAGCCGCTTCTACGCCGACGACGACCTGATCGTCGGGGCGGCCGACCCGTTCCAGCTGTTCCGGATCCTGTTCGAGTGCGTGCGCGGCGGCGCCTTCGGCCCGGACAGCGAGGTGGCCTACATGCTCGACCAGTGCCACAACATCGAGAAGAAGATCCCCGGCCAGATCCGCTCGGTGCTCAACGTCCAGGAGATGACCGCGCGAGCCCTTCTGGTCGACACCGGAGCGCTCGGCCAGGCTCAGGAGGACGGCGACGTGCTGCTGGCCAACGAGCTCTTCATGGACGCGTTCTACACCGACGTACGCCGTGACCTCGCCGGCTGGCGGGAGCAGCGGGACCTCCCCGCGGACCCGATGCGGGCCTACCTGGCCAGCGGCTACCAGGAGCAGATCGAGGCGGACCGCATCGGCGGGACGCAGGCAGGATGGAGCTGAGAGTGAGCACCCCCCAGGAGCAGACAGTGCTCGATCTCGTGGGCCGGTCGAACCGGCTGGGCGCAGATCCCAAGAACACCAACTACGCCGGCGGCAACACCTCGGCCAAGGGCACCGAGACCGACCCGGTCACCGGCGAGCCCGTCGAGCTGCTCTGGGTGAAGGGCTCCGGCGGCGACCTCGGCACCCTCACCGAGCCCGGCCTGGCCGTGCTGCGCCTGGACCGGATGCGCTCGCTGGTCGACGTCTACCCGGGCGTGGACCGCGAGGACGAGATGGTGGCGGCGTTCGACCACTGCCTGTTCGGCAAGGGCGGGGCGGCGCCGTCCATCGACACCGCGATGCACGGCCTGGTGGATGCCGCGCACGTCGACCACCTGCACCCCGACTCCGGTATCGCCATCGCCACGGCCGTCGACGGCGAGGCGCTCACCAAGGAGATCTTCGGTGACCAGGTCGTCTGGGTCCCGTGGCGCCGGCCCGGGTTCCAGCTCGGCCTCGACATCGCCGAGATCAAGGAGCGCAACCCGCAGGCCGTGGGCTGCGTGCTCGGCGGCCACGGCATCACCGCGTGGGGTGCGACCAGCGAGGAGTCCGAGCGCAGCTCGCTCTGGATCATCGACACCGCCGCGGCGTACCTCGCCGAGCACAGCAAGGCGGAGCCGTTCGGCCCGACTGCTCGACGGGTACGCCGCGCTGCCGGAGACCGAACGGCGCACCAGGGCCGCGGCGCTGGCGCCGACCATCCGCGGCCTGGCGTCCCAGGACCGGGCGATGGTCGGCCACTTCACCGACTCCGCGGTCGTCCTGGACTTCCTCGCGGCTTCCGAGCACCCGCGGCTGGCGGCGCTCGGCACGTCGTGCCCCGACCACTTCCTGCGCACCAAGGTGAAGCCCCTGGTCCTCGACCTGCCGGCCACCGCGACGGTCGAGGAGTCGATCGCCCGGCTGAAGGAGCTCGCGGTCGCCTACCGCGACGACTACCAGGGCTACTACGACCGCCACGCGACCCCGGACTCGCCCGCGATCCGCGGCGCCGACCCGCTCATCGTCCTGGTCCCCGGGGTCGGCATGTTCAGCTACGGCAAGGACAAGCAGACCGCCAGGGTGGCCGGCGAGTTCTACGTCAACGCGATCAACGTGATGCGCGGAGCCGAGGGCGTCTCGACCTACGCCCCGATCGACGAGGCGGAGAAGTTCCGCATCGAGTACTGGGCCCTGGAGGAGGCCAAGCTGCAGCGGATGCCGAAGCCCAGGCCCCTGGCCACGCGGATCGCGCTGGTCACCGGCGCCGCCTCCGGCATCGGCCGAGCCACGGCGGAGAAGCTCGCGGCCGAGGGCGCCTGCGTCGTGATCGCCGACCTGAGCCTCGAGAAGGCGCAGGAGGCCGCTTCCGGCATCGGCAACAGTGACGTCGCCGTCGGAGTCCGGGTCGACGTCTCCGACCGGGACGCCGTCCGCGCCATGGTGGACGCCGCGGTGCTGGCCTTCGGCGGCCTCGACCTCGTGGTCAACAACGCCGGGCTGTCGCTGTCCAAGTCGCTGCTCGACACCACCGAGGAGGACTGGGACCGGCAGCACGACGTGATGGCCAAGGGCTCGTTCCTGGTCTCGCAGGCGGCGGCCGGGGTGATGGTCGAGCAGGAGCTGGGCGGCGACATCGTCTACATCTCGTCGAAGAACGCGGTCTTCGCCGGGCCCAACAACCTGGCCTACGGCGCGGCCAAGGCCGACCAGGCGCACCAGGTGCGGCTGCTGGCGGCCGAGCTGGGCGAGCACGGCATCAAGGTGAACGGCGTCAACCCGGACGGCGTGGTCCAGGGCTCCGGCATCTTCGCCGGCGGCTGGGGTGCCCAGCGGGCCGCGGTCTACGGCGTGGAGGAGAAGGACCTGGGCAAGTTCTACGCCCAGCGGACCATCCTCAAGCGCGAGGTGCTGCCCGAGCACATCGCGAACGCCGTCTTCGTGCTGTGCGGCCCGGAGCTGACCCACACCACCGGGCTGCACGTCCCCGTCGACGCCGGTGTCGCCGCCGCGTTCCTGCGATGACAGGGCTTCGAGGCTCGCTGCGCTCGCACCTCAGCCACCGCGGCCGTCAACGGTGGCTGAGGTGCGAGGAGCGCCAGCGACGAGCCTCGATGCCTCCGCAGCGATGACCATCTCGGTCGCCGCGGTCGACCTGGGTGCCTCGAGCGGCCGGGTCGTGCGCGGACGCGTCGGGCCTGAGACCCTCGAGATCGACACGGTGACCCGGTTCCCGAACGGACCCGTGGCGCGCGAGAACGGGCTGCACTGGGACTTCCCCGCACTGCTCGAGCACTCGCTGGCGGGGCTGCGCGCGGCCGGGCCGGTGTCGAGCATCGGCGTGGACTCCTGGGCCGTCGACTACGGGCTGGTCCGCGGAGGTGAGCTGCTCGACCTGCCGTGGTGCTACCGCGACGGCCGTACGGCGGCCGGGGTCGAAGCGGTGCACGGCAGAGTCGGCGCCGACGAGCTGTACCGCCGGACCGGGCTGCAGTTCCTGGCGTTCAACACGATCTACCAGCTGGCGGCGGAGCGCCGGCTGGCCGAGGCGGAGCGGCTGCTGCTGGTCCCCGACCTCGTGAGCTGGTCGCTCACCGGGCGGGCCGTGTGCGAGCGCACCAACGCCTCCACCACCGGGCTGCTCGACGTGCACACGCGGGACTGGGACCCCGAGCTGCTGGCGCTGGTCGGCCTCGACCCGGCCCAGCTGGGGGAGCTGGTCGACCCGGGCACCGTGGTGGGCGACCACGACGGCACGCCGGTGGTCGCGGTCGGCTCGCACGACACCGCCTCGGCGGTGGTCGGCGTGCCGATGACCGAGCCCGACGCGGCGTACGTCTCGTGCGGCACCTGGGGGCTGGTCGGCGTCGAGCTCGACGCGCCGGTCGTCACCGAGGCCGCCCGGGCCGCGAACTTCACCAACGAGGGCGGCGTCGACGGCCGGACCCGGTTCCTGACCAACGTGATGGGCACCTGGCTGCTGTCGGAGACCCTGCGGGCGTGGGGGAGCGCCACCCCCGAGCAACAGAGCCTGGCAGCCCTGCTCGAGCAGGCGGCGGCCCACGACGCGCCGGTGCCGATCTTCGACGTCCAGGACCCGCGGTTCGTGCCGCCCGGTGACATGCCGGTGCGGATCGCCGACTGGTGCCGCGAGCACGACCAGCCGGTGCCCGACGGCCGGGTCGCGCTGGTCCGCAGCATCGTGGCCAGCCTGGTCGAGGGGTTCGCCACGGCCGTCGGCCGGGCCGCCCAGCTCTCCGGTCGGGACGTACGCCGCGTGCACGTCGTCGGCGGCGGCGCCCAGAACACCCTGCTGTGCCGGCTGCTGGCGGACCGGCTCGGCCTCCCGGTCCTGGCCGGCCCGGTGGAGGCCACCGCTCTGGGCAACGTGCTGGTTCAGGGTCGCGCGCTGGGGGCACTGTCAGGCAGTCTCGAAGATCTGCGGGCGCTGGTCGCCCGCACCCAACGGATCGTCCGCCACGAACCCACCGGAGTCGTTCGATGAAACGGCAGTTCCCCAAGGCGCATGACCTGCGACCCCTGCTGAAGTTCAAGAAGCCCGAGCTGTCTCCGCGCACCCGCCGGCTCGAGAAGGCGCTGACCATCGAGGACCTGCGCCGGACGGCCAAGCGGCGTACGCCCAAGGCCGCGTTCGACTACACCGACGGCGCGGCCGACGGTGAGGTGTCGCTGGCCCGGGCCCGGCAGGCCTTCGCCGACGTCGAGTTCCACCCCTCGATCCTGCGCAACGTCGCCGACGTGGACACCACCCGCGAGGTGCTGGGGCAGACCTCCGCGCTGCCGTTCGCGATCGCACCGACCGGGTTCACCCGGATGATGCAGACCGAGGGGGAGATCGCCGGGGTCACCGCCGCCGAGGCGGCGGGGATCCCGTTCAGCCTGTCGACGATGGGCACGACCTCGATCGAGGACGTGGCCGCCGCGGCGCCCGGGGCCCGGAAGTGGTTCCAGCTCTACATGTGGAAGGACCGCGACCGGTCCATGGCGCTGGTCGAGCGGGCCGCGAAGGCGGGCTTCGACACGTTGCTGGTCACCGTGGACGTTCCGGTCGCGGGCGCCCGGCTGCGCGACGTGCGCAACGGCATGACCATCCCACCGACCCTGACCCCGCGCGTGGTCGCGAACGCGATCCCGCGGCCGGCCTGGTGGTTCAACTTCCTCACCACCGAGCCGCTGGCCTTCGCCTCGCTGGACGCGTGGTCGGGCACGGTGGCCGAGCTGCTGGACACGATGTTCGACGCGACCGTGACCTACGAGGACCTCGCCTGGATCCGGGACCAGTGGCCGGGCAAGGTCTCGGTGAAGGGCGTGCAGACCGTCGCCGACGCGGTCCGGCTGGCCGACACCGGCGTGGACGCGATCATCCTGAGCAACCACGGCGGCCGCCAGCTCGATCGGGCACCGGTGCCGTTCCACCTGCTGCCCGAGGTCGTCAAAGAGGTCGGCTCCGACCTCGAGGTCCACCTCGACACCGGGATCATGTCCGGCCAGGACATCGTGGCCGCGATCGCGCACGGCGCCAGGTTCACGCTCGTCGGCCGGGCCTACCTCTACGGCCTCATGGCCGGCGGCCGTCCGGGCGTCGACCGGACCATCGAGATCCTCAAGGGCCAGATCGAGCGGACCATGCGGCTGCTCGGCGTACGCACCCTGGACGAGCTCGAGCCCGGCCACGTCAGCGCGTTGAGGCGCCTCGGCTGACTTGGGCAGGGCACCCCGCGGCGGCTCCGGTACGGTCCGGCCATGCCGTTCGCGCAGGTCCGCGACCTCGACGTGTACTACGAGCTGCATGGCCAGGGTCCACGCGTACTGATGATCAGCGGCACAGGCGGCGACGTGCGCCATCACCGCCTGGCTGGACAGACGCTTCTGGAACAGCACCACGAGATGCTGATTTACGACCAGCGCGGGCTCGGCCAGACCTCGAAACCGGACGCGCCGTACTCGATGGCCGACTATGCGGATGACGCGGCTGCACTCATGGACACGCTCAGCTGGGAACACGCGCACGTCATCGGCACGTCGTTCGGCGGGATGGTGGCGCAGCATCTGGCCATCCGACATCCCGAGCGCGTCGACCGTCTCGTCCTCGCGTGCACCTCGTCGGGTGGAGCTGGAGGGTCGTCCTACGACCTGCTGCAGCTGGACGGGCTGGCCGCCGAGGACCGAGTGACGCGCTGGTTGCCGCTGCTCGACACCCGCGTCGACCTGTCGACCGACCCGCCGACACTGCCGGCGAGCCTGGTGGCGATCGCTCCTCTCCTCGCGACACTCGGTCAGCCCACGGACGATCCCGCCGCCGCCATGGGTGCGCACCGCCAGCTCGAGGCCCGAAGCGCCCACGACGTGTGGGACGACCTGCCGGGCATCACGGCGCCGACGCTCGTCATCGGCGGTCGCCATGACGGGCAGGCCCCACCCGCGAACAGCGAGCGGCTGGCCTCACGCATCCCGGGTGCCCACCTGGTGCTCTGCGACGGCGGCCACGCGTTCATGTTCCAGGACCCCGCCGCGTGGCCCGCGATCGTGGCGTTCCTCGACGAGCAGGACGACGTGGCGGACGCCCTCGAGCTCGGCTGACCTCAGTCGAGGTCGGGCCGGATGACGGTCGTGCCGCCCGCCCCGGCGCCGGGCAGCTCGAGCCCGGCCACGTCAGCGCTGAGGCGCCACGGCCGAGCTGGCCACCCAGTCGGCGGCGTCAGTCGGAGGCGCTCACCTCGGCTGTCGGCACGTCGTCGGCAGCCTGGAATGCCTGCCGTGCCGGGTGCCGCAGGGCGAACACGAACGAGAGGGCCAGAGCGATGCCCATCCCGATGAGGACGGCCTGTATCCCGGTTGCGAAGTCGTGTCGCACGGCCGCCAGGATGGGAGCTCGCAGAGCGGCCGGGGCGGACTGCAACGAGCTCTGCGACTCGGCCCCCGACTGGTCGGCCACGCTGCCGAGAGCCGACGACGGCACTCCCAGGCGACTCAGCGACGTGGTCAGGTGGTTGCTGAAGACCGTGGTCAGGATGGTCCCCAGCACGGCGAGCCCGAAGGTCGACCCGTAGTTGCGTACGGTCTGTGTGATGCCGGTGACCTCGCCGTAGGAGGCGTTGATCGCGCGATTGACGGCGTCCGTGCTGGCCGGTCCGAGCACGAGCCCGATCCCGGCTGCGGCCATCACGATGAACGGCCACTGCGCGCCGAGGCTGTAGTCGTGAACCTTGGTGCTCCACAGGAAGAAGCCGACCGCTGACAGTGCGCTGCCCAGGATGAGCGGTCGGCGGGCGCCTCCGCGGTCGAGCATCCGGCCACCGACCTGGGCAGCCGGCGCGAAGCCCAGGAAGATGACGAGCAGGTAGAGCCCGGCCTGGTTCGCGTCGTATCCCAGGACGAGCTGGGAGTAGATGCTCGCGAAGAAGAAGAGCGGGACGAACGCGATGTTCGACAGCAGCAGCACCGCGTTGTCGACGACGAAGGCGCGGTCGCCGAAGATCCGGACCTTCACCAGCGGCTGCTCGACACGCGTCTCGAAGACCACGAAACCCGCGAGCACCCCCAGCCCGCCAGCAATGCACACCCAGGTGGCCGGGCTGTCCCATCCCCAGGTCGCGGCCTGCTCGAAGCCGACCACGGACAGTCCCATGCCGACGGCTATGAGGACGGCGCCGCGGTAGTCGATCCGCTCGTCGAGCCGGGTCGAGGTCACGTGCGACCTGGCCAGAAGCACGAGGGCCACGACGGCGACCGGCACGTTGATCCAGAAGATCGACCGCCACGTCCACTGGGTGAGGAAGCCACCGGCGATCGGCCCGATCGCGGTCAGCGCGCCGCTGACGCCGAAGAAGAGGGCCAGGGCACGGCCGCGCTCGCTGACCGGGAACGCCGACACGACGATCGCGATCGCGGCGGGCACCATGACCGCCGCCGAGACCCCCTGTGCCACTCGGAAGACGACCAGCCAGGTCTGCGCGATGCTCGTCGCCGGCGTCGCGCCACACAGCGCCGATGACGCCGCGAACCCGATGATGCCGATGGTGGCCATGCGCCGACAACCCAGGACGTCCGCCAGCCGACCCCCCAGCGCGAACATCGCAGCGAGGGCGAGCAGGTAGGCGTTGACCGCCCACGTCGTACCCGCACGGGTGAGCGAGAGGTGGGCCTGGATGCTCGGTGACGCGATGGCCACGATCGTCTGGTCGATGAACGTCATCGCGACCGCGAAGAGCATCGCACTGAGAGCGACGTAGCGAGACTGGACGGACAACCTGACTGCCTTCCACACAGGGCCACTGGCTCGCGGCGAGCCGGCGGGTCGGTCGTTCCGAGACACGGCGTTACGGTGTAACGCCAGCCGCGACGTTACGCTGTCACACATGGTCCGTCCACCCCCGGGCGCGCGTCCCGACGGACCCGGCACGCACGATCTCACCCCGGGCGCCATCGCTCAGGCTGCCCTCCGCGTCCTCCGCGAGGGCGGACCCCACGCGCTCTCCTTCCGCCGGGTCGCCGCACTGCTCGGTACGTCGCACATGACCGTGCATCGCCGTTGTCACAACCTCGACGGCCTGCTCGATCTCTGCGCCGAGCACCTGGCCGCCACGCTGCCCGCGATCGACCCGCGCCTCCCCTGGGCGCAGGCGACCGCGGAACGGTTCACCTCGCTGTACGACGTCCTGAGCGCGAACTCCGCCCTGGTCGCGCTCCAGCAGGGGCGCCCCTGGCTAGGACCCGAGATGACACGCCGCTTCTCCGAACCGGCGTTGGCGTCCAGCCTGGCCGCGGGTCTGAGTCTCGACCAGATGATCCAGACCCACCGGGGCCTCTGGAGCTTCACCGTCGGCTGCGCGCTCACCGTCGAGACCTACGACGTGCTCGGCGGCCGGGCTGCGCTCGACGACCTCGATCCGAACCAGACTCCCCTTCTGACAGAACACCGGGAGCGGATGACAGTCGACTACGTCCCCCGTGAGGTGTTCCTGCGCGGCATCCGCGCCCTGACCGCTGCAGCCGACCCGCACGGCGCATTCGCTGGTCGGCCGCGCGCCCACTGAACGGCGACGGACCGCCACTGAAGTGCCCGAACTCGACTGCTCAGCTCAGCCCTGGTCGGGCCGGATGACGGTCGTGCCGCCCGCCCCGGCGCCGGGCAGGCCGAGCCCGGCCAGCCGCGGCCCGGCCTCGGCGAGACCGATCCGGTCACGCAGCAGCCGGCCTGGGTCGAGGGTGCCGTCCGCAATCTCGGCCAGCATCCCGGAGTAGTCCGAGGCCGGCATGCCGTGGCTGCCGAGCAGCTGCAGCTCGAGCCGGAGGATCCGGCCGACGTCGACCCGCGGGAACGCGGCGTCGCCGCCGAGGAGCCCGACCTGGACGTGGCGGCCGCGTGGACGCAGGGAGGCGAGGCCTGCGTCGAGGTTGGCGGGATCGCCGTACGCGTCGATGGTCACGTCGGCGCCGTCCGTGAGCTCGACGTCGTCACCCAGGGCCACCGCGCCCAGCTGCTCGGCCAGGGCCAGGGAGGTCGGGTCGGGGTCGACGGCGAGCACGCGGGCGCCGCGGGCGACCGCGACCATCACGGCCGCCAACCCCACCCCGCCGCAGCCACGCACGACGACGGTCTCGCCGGGCTGCACCCGGGCGACGTGAGTGATCGCGCGGTACGCCGTCGCGAAGCGGCAGCCGAGCGACGCGGCGACGTCGGAGGTCACCTCGTCGGGAACCCGGACCAGGTTGACGTCGGCGCGCGGGATCGCCACCAGGTCGGCGAACGAGCCCCACTGGGTGAACCCCGGCTGGAGCTGGTCCTCGCAGACCTGGCCGTCGCCTCGCTCGCAGGAGCCACACCTCCCGCAGGCCAGGACGAACGGGGTGGTGATCCGGTCACCGACCTGCCAGCGGGTCACCTGCGGCCCGGTCTCCACGACGGTGCCGGCCAGCTCGTGGCCCGGGACGTGCGGCAGCACGATGTCGTCGTCGTGGCCCAGCCAGCCGTGCCAGTCGCTGCGACACAGCCCGGTCGCCTCGACTGCGACGACCACGCCGTCGGGCGGACACGCGGGGTCCGGAACCTCCGTCAGCTCTGGCAGCGCGCGGAACTCGGTGACCAGCAGAGCGCGCATGCGGTCACCTTAGGTGGCTGCCGAACGGCCGACGAGGCCGAGAAGCCCGAGGCCGCGCGGGAGCCCAGGAGGCGTGCGCGATCGGCTAACCGGCCGCGTCCAGCGAGCGGGAGATGCCGCGGGCGGCGACCTGCAGAGCCGCCACGAGGCGGGCCTTGTCCCGCTTCAGCGACGCAACCACGATGCCGAGCGAGGCCACCACCGCACGGTCGCGCCGGACCGGGACGGCGACCGAGCAGGCGCCGAGGCTCATCTCCTCGCTGGTGGTGGCGTAGTCGTCGCGGCGCGCGGCCGCCAGCTGCCGCTGCAGGATGCCCGGCCGGGTGATGGTGTAGGCCGTGATCCGCGGCAGGTCGGCCAGCACCGCCTGCTGGATCTCCGCTGGGGCGAACGCCAGCAGCACCTTGCCGACGCCGGTGGCGTGCATCGGCAGCCGGGAGCCGACGGTGCTCACGATCGGCACGGAGGCGTGGCCACGCTGCCGGTCGAGGTAGAGCACCTCGTGCCCGTCGCGCACGGCCAGGTGCACGGTGGCCAGGGTCGCGCCGTAGAGGTCGTTGAGGTACGGCGAGGCGACCTCGACCAGCCCGGCCTGCAACGGTGCCAGGAGGCCGATGTCCCACAGCCGCCGGCCGATCACATAGTGGCCTGAGGTCGTCCGGGCCAGCGCGCCCCATGCGACCAGCTCGCCCACGAGGCGGTGAGCCGTCGGGAGGGGCAGGCCGGACCTGGCGGCCAGCTCGGTCAGCGTCAGCCGCCGGTGGTCCTCGTCGAAGGCGCCGACCAGACCGAGCGCACGACTCGTGACGGTGGCGCCGGGGTTGGAGATGTTCCCGGCCACACCACAGTGTCGCGCGGGACTTCCGCTCGGCGGAAGAGCGGAGCTGGCGACGATTGGGCGCGGCCCGAGGTCCGGTGAGTACTCTCATGAGCACGCGGTGCGCGAGCGCGGCGTTCCTGGCTCCCACGGCCGCGCGGCAACGGTCAGATCGGCTCACATGTCTCTCTTCCGACCGGCCTCGCCGGCTGTCACCACAGCCCGGCCGACGCTGCCGACGGTGCTGCGGAGGGTCGCGCTCAGCCTGACCATCGCCTGCGCGGTCCCGGCCGCCCTGTTCCTGACCTGCTTCGAGACGCTCGGGGTGTGGACCGCGATCCTCGTCGCGCTGGCCTGGTCGTACGGCGCCATCGCCTGGCGCGCGGTGACCGGGCGCCGGACCTCGGGGCTGCTGGTGCTGACCGCGATCGTGCTGACCGGGCGGACCGTGATCACGCTGGTCGCCCACAGCACGTTCTTCTACTTCCTCCAGCCGATCATCACCGACGGAGTCGTCGCCGCGACGTTCCTGCTCTCACTCGCCACCGCCAGGCCGATGGTGGCGCGGCTCGCTGGCGACTTCTACCCGATGGACGCCGAGCTCTCCCTGCGGCCGCGGATCCGCACGCTGTTCTGGCGCCTGACCGCGTTGTGGGCGGTCGTGTGCCTGGCCAAGGCGGTCACCATGTTCTGGGCGCTCAACTCGCTCTCGCTGGACACGTTCGTGCTGGTCAAGAGCATCTCGATGCCCGCGTGCAACCTCCTGACCGTGGCCATCACCATCTGCGCCGCCGTCCTCGTGGCCCGCAGGGAGGGGCTGCTGGGCGTGCTCGTCGTCCCGGTCCCTGTGCATACCTGATCGGGGCAGCTGGGCACTGTTGAGGGATGCCCGACCTGAGCGACTGGTTGCTGACCAAGCGAGAGCGCGGCAACCCCGCGACCCGCCTCGACGAGCGCCACCCGGGCGACCAGGCCTGGTCGGAGGGCAACCTGGTCCGGCCGCTGATCCACGGTGCGACGTACTTCGCCGAGCTGTACGAGCGGATCGAGGCGACCAGCGCGGGCGACCTGGTGCTCTTCACCGACTGGCAGGGCGACGCCGACGAGCGGCTCACCGGCGAGCCCGGCAGCGAGGTCGCCGAGGTGCTCGGCCGCGCCGACGAGCGCGGTGTCGACGTCCGGGGCCTGGTCTGGCGGTCGCACAGCAGCTTTGTCGGCTTCACCTCCGACGAGAACCTGCACCTCAGCCGCCGGCTGCAGGCCCGCGGGGTCGAGGTGATCCTCGACATGCGGGTGCGCCACGGCGGCTCGCACCACCAGAAGCTCGTGGTCATCCGGCACCGCGACGACCCGGCCCGCGACGTCGCCTACGTCGGCGGCATCGACCTGTGTCACTCCCGTCGCGACGACGCGTCGCACGCCGGCGACCCGCAGCCCCAGGCGCTGGCCGAGGAGTACGGCGACCGGCCGCCGTGGCACGACATCCAGGCCGCGATCAGCGGTCCGGCTGTCTACGACGTCGAGACGGTCTTCCGGGAGCGCTGGGAGGACCCGACCACGCTCACCCGGAGCCCGGTCATCCTGCTGCGCGACCGGCTGCGCGGACTCGACACGACCCCCGACCCGCTGCCGGAGCAGTGGCCGGCGCCCCCGCCCGTCGAAGGCGGCACCCACGTCGTCCAGCTGCTGCGCACCTACCCGGACCTTCGCCGCGGCCGTGACTACGCCTTCGCGCGCGGGGGCGAGCGCAGCGTGGCCCGTGGCTACACGAAGGCCGTCGAACGGGCCCGGCAGCTGATCTACGTCGAGGACCAGTACCTGTGGGGCCACCACGTGGGTGACGTCTTCACCGAGGCGCTCAGACGTGAGCCCGGGCTGCAGGTCATCGCGGTGGTGCCGATGTACCCGGACGTCGCGGGGTTCAGCCGGACGGCCGAGCTGCTGGGGAGGGCCCGGGCCATGCTCGCCATGGTGGACGCCGCGCCGGACCGGGTGGCGGTCTACGGCATCGAGAACCACGAGGGCACGCCGGTCTACGTCCATGCCAAGGCCTGCCTGGTCGACGACACCTGGGCGACGATCGGCTCGGACAACTTCAACCGCCGCTCCTGGACCCACGACTCCGAGCTCTCCGCCGTGGTGATGGACCACGCGGGCGACTACGCGCGGTCGCTGCGGCTCGCCCTGGCCGCCGAGCACCTCGACCGGGACCCCGACGACCTGGCGGACTGTGCGGAGCCGGCCGGCATGTTCGCGGCGTACGCCGACCGCGCCGCCGCGCTCGACGAGTGGTACGCCGGTGGGCGGGCCGGGCCGCGGCCGCCCGGCCGCCTCCGGCGCCTGCAGCCGCCCGAGGTGGGACGGGTGGCCCGCAGGCTCGCGCTGGTGCCGTACCTGCTCATGCACGACCCGGACGGGCGGCCCAAGCCGCTGCGCAAGCAGGACCAGTTCTAGTGACCCGAACTCGAACTCCGCGCGCGCGTATTTCTCGTCCGGGTCACTAACCGACCACGATCGCGACCTTGCCGCGCGCCCGTCCGGCCACCAGGTCGCGCATGGCCGCGGCCGCGTCGGCCAGGGGATAGGTCCCGCCCACGCTCGGCGTGACCTGACCGGCCTGGATGAGTGCGGTCAGCCGCTCGAGGTCGGCGGCGCCCTCCTTGGGCACCCGCATCGTCAGCCGCTGCCGGGTGAACAGCGACACGACCAGCCCGCGCAGCTGACGGCTCATCCCGGTGACCTGGCCGGCGTCCTCGCCACCCACGAGCACCGCGGTGCCGGTCGGCGTCAGCGCCCGACGCAGCCGCGAGAGCGAAGCGTTGCCGGCGATGTCGATGATCACGTCGAACCGCTCGGCTGCGTCCGCGAAGTCATCGACGGCGTAGTCGAGCACGTGAGCCGCACCGAGCGAGCGGACCAGCTCAGCCTTCGCCGCGCTGCAGACCCCGGTCACCTCGGCTCCGGCGGCTGCGGCGATCTGGACTGCGTAGCTGCCGACGCCTCCCGAGGCGCCGGTGACCAGCACGCGCTGGCCGGCCTGCACCCCGGCGATGTCGACGACCGCCTGGAGCGCGGTCAGCGCCGGACACCGCCACCGTCGCCGCCTGCTCGTGGGTCAGGCTGTGGGGCTTGCGGGTCAGCTTGGCCTCCCTGGCCACGGCGTACTCGGCGAACGTGCCGGCCCCGATGCCGTAGACCTCGTCCCCCTGGGAGAACCCCGTCACCGCCGCACCGACGGCGACGACGGTGCCGGACAGGTCGAGGCCGGGGATCGGCTGCCGGGGCCGGCGCAGCCCTGTCGCCAGCCGCACGGCGTACGGCGTCCCGGTCATCAGGTGCCAGGTGCCGCGGTCGAGACCGGCCGCGTGCACCCGGACCAGCACCTCGTGGGCGCGGAGGGCGCGGGGGACCGGCACCTCCGCCGCCCGCAGGACCTCGCTGTCGCCGTACGCGTCCTGCACGACGGCTCGCATGGTGGTGGTCGAGGGTCCGGCGGCGGTGTGGGCCATGACGGTTCTCCTTGGGTTTCGTACTAAGTACGAGAACATTATCGTACAATGTACGACATGTCCAGGGACCCCCTCAGCCGCGACCGCGTCCTGCGCGCCGCCCTCGCCGTCGCGGACGAGGGTGGGCTGCCCGGGCTGACCATCCGCTCGCTCGCCGAGCGGGTGGGCGCCAAGCCGATGTCGCTCTACCACTACGTCGCGAACAAGGACGAGATCCTCGACGGGCTGGTGGACCTGGTCTTCGCGGAGATCGAGCTCCCGGAGCCGAACGGCGACTGGCGCGCAGAGATGACCAGGCGCGCCCGGTCGGCCCGGCAGGTGCTGGGCCGGCACCCGTGGTCGATCGCGCTCCTCGAGTCGCGCACCACGCCCGGAGCGGCCACCCTGCGGCACCACGACGCGACCATCGCCGCACTGCGCGCAGGCGGCTTCACGATCGGCCAGACCGCACACGCCTACGCGGTGCTCGACGCGTTCGTCTACGGCTTCGCGGTCCAGGAGGCGTCGCTGCCGTTCCAGGGACCGGACGGGGCGGCCGAGGTGGCGGAGCCGATCATGGCGCTGATGGCCGCCGGCGCGTACCCCCACCTCGTCGAGTTCGCGCAGGAGCACGCGCTGAAGCCCGGCTACGACTTCGGCGACGAGTTCGAGTTCGGGCTCGACCTGGTCCTGGACGGGGTCGCCCGGCTGCTCCGGGAGTGATTCCACTGACCGGAACCTCCTGGTGAGTTGCGCCCGCGGCGCACCCCTACCGTGGCGGGGTGACCGTCCGTTCGGATGCCGCAGAGTCGACCCAGGCGGGGATCTCGGAGGAGATCGAGCAGATCGCCGAGAGCTGGGCCCGCGACGGCAAGTCGGAGACCCAGCCCCGGCTCGACTACTCGCCGTACCGTTCGAGCCTCCTGCGCCACCCGACCAAGGCCATCCACCAGGCCGATCCCGAGGGCGTCGAGCTGTGGGCGCCGGTGTTCGGCGAGTGCGATGTCGACCCGCTGGAGGCCGACCTCACCATCCAGCACCGCGGCGACCCGCAGGGCGAGCGGATCGTGGTCACCGGGCGCGTGCTCGACGGTGACGGGCACCCGGTGCGCGGCCAGCTCGTCGAGGTGTGGCAGGCCAACGCGGCCGGCCGGTACATCCACCAGCGCGACCAGCACCCGGCACCGCTCGACCCGAACTTCACCGGCATGGGCCGCTGCCTCACCGACGGCGACGGCGTCTACCGGTTCACGACGATCAAGCCCGGGCCGTACCCCTGGCGCAACCACCGCAACGCCTGGCGGCCGGCGCACATCCACTTCTCGCTGTTCGGCACCGAGTTCACCCAGCGGCTGGTCACGCAGATGTACTTCCCCGGCGACCCGCTCTTCGCCCTCGACCCGATCTACCAGTCCGTGGTCGACCCCGCGGCCCGCGAGCGGCTGGTCGCGACCTACGACCACGACCTCACCCAGCCCGAGTTCCTGATGGGCTACCGGTGGGACATCGTGCTGACCGGTGCCCATCGGACCCTCATGGAGGAACAGTGACCAGCCCGGTCGTCCCGACTGCCGGTCAGACCGTGGGGCCGTTCTTCGGCTACGCGCTGCCGTTCCCCGACGACCAGCACCTGGTGCCGCCCGGTACGCCCGGCTCGGTCCGGCTGCACGGGAGGGTGTACGACGGCGGGGGCGAGCCGGTGCCCGACGCCATCCTCGAGCTCTGGCAGACCGATGCCGAGGGCAACGTCGTGCAGGAGCCAGGCTCGCTGCACCGCGACGGCCACACGTTCACCGGCTGGGGGCGCGCCTCGACCGACCGCACCGGCCACTTCTCCTTCACGACCGTGCGGCCGGGCGCGCCGTTCTTCGCACTCACCGTCTTGGCCCGGGGGCTGCTGAACCGTCTCTTCACGCGGGTCTACCTGCCGGAGGCGGGCGACGATCCCTTCCTGGCCACCGTCGACCCGGACCGCCGCTCGACTCTGCTCGCCACCCGGGACGAGACTGGGCCGGTGACGTCCTACCGGTTCGACGTGCGGCTGCAGGGCGAGGAGGAGACCGTCTTCCTGGCCTTCCCTCGGCACCAGCCCTGATGTCGGAGCTGTTCTGGCCCGGCGACGACCGGGCCGGGGAGCTGTTCACCGACGCGGCGTTCCGGGCGGCGATGGTCCGCGTCGAGTCGGCCTGGGTGGACGCGGAGCTGGCCGTCCCCGCCGCTCTGTCTGATGCCGGGCTGGACGTCGAGTCCGGCGGCAACCCGGTCATCCCCCTGGTGGAGGCGCTGCGGAAGGCGAACCCGGAGGTGGCGCTGCACGAGGGGCTGACCAGCCAGGACGTGCTCGACACCGCCCTGATGCTGCTGCTGCGGGAGGCGGTGGCCGCCGTGGTCGACCACCTGTCCCGGGCTACCGAGGCGCTGGCCCGGCTGACCTCCGAGCACGGCGAGACGGCGATGACGGGCCGCACCCTCACCCAGTGGGCGCTGCCGATCACCTTCGGGGACAAGGTCGCGGCCTGGCGGTCGGGGCTGGCCGAGGCGGCCGCGGACCTCGAAGCGCTGTCCTTCCCGGTCCAGGTGGGCGGACCGGTCGGGACCGACCGCGAGGGCGCCGCCCAGCTGGCCGAGCGGCTCGGCCTGGCCGAGGCCATGGCCTGGCACACCCAGCGGCGGCCGGTCACCCGGGCCGGCGACGCCCTCGTGTCGGCCACCGATGCGTGCGGTCGCATCGCGCGCGACGTGCTCGAGCTCTCCCGGCCCGAGATCGGCGAGCTCGCCGAGGGGAGGGGCGGCGGCTCGTCGTCGATGCCCCACAAGGCGAACCCGGTGCTGTCGGTGCTGGTCCGCCGGGCCGCGCTGACGACCCCGCAGCTGGCCGCCACCCTCCACCTGGCCGCCGCCGACCAGGTCGACGAGCGCGCGGACGGCGCCTGGCACGCCGAGTGGGACACGCTGCGGCTGCTCGCGCGGCGTACCGCCGTGGCGGCCAGCCAGACCGCCGAGCTGCTGGCGGGGCTCCGGGTGCACCCCGATCGGATGAAGTCGAACCTCGCGGCCGCCGAGGAGGCACGGTGACCACCCTCGTGCTCGGACCGTCCCTCGGCACCTCGGCCGACGCGTGCTGGGGACCCTGTGCGGCGCTGCTGCGCGACGAGTTCGACGTCGTCGCGTGGGAGCTGCCCGGCCACGGCGCCGACCGCGGACCGGCTCCCGAGGACCTGACCGTGGAGGAGCTCGCCGCTCGGGTGCTGGAGCAGGTCGACGGCCCGTTCCTGTACGCCGGCGACTCGGTCGGCGGTGAGGTCGGGCTGGAGCTGCTGCTGGCGGCGCCGGACCGGCTGCTCGGTGCGGTGCTCTGTTGCACCGGGGCGAAGATCGGTGACGAGACGATGTGGGCGGAGCGGGTCTCCGCGGTCCGGGCCTCCGGCACCGCCTCGCTCGTGGCTGCCTCGGCCGGCCGCTGGTTCGGCCCCGGCTTCGTGGAGCGCGAGCCCGAGCGGGCCTCCGCGCTCCTGCACGCGCTGCGCGACGCCACCGACGAGGGCTACCTCGCGGTGGTCCACGCGCTGGCGGCGTACGACGTGCGGGACCGGCTCGGCGAGATCGACGCACCGGTGGTCGCGGTGGCCGGCGCGCACGACCCGACCTGCCCGCCCGACTCGCTGCGCGCGATCGCGGAGGGCGTGCGGCACGGACGGCTCGTCGTCCTGGACGAGGTCGGGCACCAGGCGCCGGCCGAGGCGCCCGACGAGGTGGCCATGATCATCCGCGGACTCGCGAAGGAACTGGCTGTAGGAGACATGGCATGACCAGGTACGACGAGGGCATGGAGGTCCGTCGCGAGGTGCTCGGCGCCGAGCACGTCGACCGGGCCACCGCGAACGCGACCGACTTCACGCGCGACTTCCAGGAGCTCATCACCGAGTACGCGTGGGGCACCATCTGGACCCGGCCCGGCCTCGACCGGCGCAGCCGCTCGCTGATCACGCTCACCGCGCTGGTCGCCCGCGGTCACCACGAGGAGCTGGCCATGCACGTGCGCGCCGCTCTCCGCAACGGGCTCACCGTCGACGAGATCAAGGAGACCCTCTTGCAGACCGCGATCTACTGCGGGGTCCCGGACGCGAACACCGCGTTCCGCATCGCCCAGCAGGTGCTGGACGAGGAGCACCCCGATGAGTGACGCGTTCGTCTACGCCGCGACGCGGACGCCGTTCGGCCGGTTCGGGGGTGCGTTGGCCGAGGCGCGACCCGATGACCTGGCGGCGGCAGCGATCACGGCGGTGCTGGCCAAGGCGCCCGGGCTGGAGCCGGAGTCGATCGGTGACGTGGTGTGGGGGTGTGCCAACCAGGCGGGGGAGGACAACCGGAACGTGGGCCGGATGGCGGTGCTGCTCTCCGGGCTGCCGGTCTCGGTGCCGGCGGTGACGGTGAACCGGCTGTGCGGGTCCTCGCTGGATGCGGCGATGCAGGGCTCGAGGACCATCGAGGCCGGGGACGCGGCGGTGGTGCTGGCCGGTGGGGTGGAGTCGATGACTCGGGCGCCGTGGGTGCTGCCCAAGCCCGCGAAGGCGTTCCCCGCGGGCAACGTGACGGCGGTCTCGACGACGCTGGGGTGGCGGCTGGTCAACGAGCGGATGCCGGCGGAGTGGACGGTGTCGCTGGGGGAGGCCAACGAGCAGCTGGCGGACCGGTTCTCGATCAGCCGGGAGCGGCAGGACGAGTTCGCGGCCCGGTCGCACAACCTGGCGGACGCGGCCTGGGTGGCGGGGTTCTACGACGACCTGGTGGTGCCGGTCGACGGGGTCGAGCTGGCACGGGACGAGGGCATCCGGCCCGGGTCGAGCGCGGAGAAGCTGGCTGGGCTCAAGCCGTCGTTCCGTGAGGACGGCACGATCACGGCCGGCAACGCGAGCCCGCTCAACGACGGGGCGTCCGCGGTGCTGCTCGGGGCCGAGGGCGCCGTGCCTGGGCTCGACCCGCTCGCGCGAGTCGCGGGGCGGGGCACGCATGCGCTGGCGCCACAGGAGTTCGGGTTCGCGCCGGTGGAGGCGGCCGAGAAGGCGCTGGCCCGAGCCGGGATCTCCTGGTCCGACGTGGCCGCGGTGGAGCTGAACGAGGCGTTCGCGGTGCAGTCCATCGCCTGCGTCGACGCGTGGAAGGTCGACCCGGAGATCGTCAACGCCAAGGGCGGCGCGATCGCGATCGGACACCCGCTAGGCGCTTCGGGTGGCCGGATCCTGGGCACGCTCGCGCACCGGCTGCGAGAGTCCGGGGACCGGTGGGGGGTGGCCGCGATCTGCATCGGCGTAGGCCAGGCCCTGGCCGTCGTACTGGAGAACGTCTCGTGACCCGAGCCGTCTTCATGGACGGTGACTCGGGGGCGGACGAGGCGGTGGCCGACGTCGCGGACGGCTCGACCGTGCTCATCGGCGGCTTCGGGCCGGCCGGGATGCCCTACGAGCTGATCGACGCGCTGATCCGGCAGGGCGCCTCCGAGCTGACCGTGGTCAACAACAACGCGGGCAACGCGGACACCGGGCTGGCCGAGCTGCTGGCCAAGGGCCGGGTGCGCAAGGTGATCTGCTCGTTCCCGCGGCAGAAGGACTCGTGGGTCTTCGACGGGCTCTACCGGGAGGGCAAGCTCGAGCTCGAGCTGGTCCCGCAGGGCAACCTGGCCGAGCGGATGCGCGCCGCCGGTGCCGGGATCGGCGCGTTCTTCTGCCCGACCTCGGTCGGCACGCCGCTCGCAGAGGGCAAGGAGACCCGCGAGATCGAGGGCCGCACCTACGTGCTCGAGTACCCGATCCACGGTGACGTGGCGCTGATCAAGGCCCACAGGTCCGACCGGATGGGGAACCTCGTCTACCGCAAGACCGCCCGGAACTTCGGGCCGGTCATGGCCACCGCAGCGGACACCGTCGTCGTCCAGGTGGCGGAGGTCGTGGAGATCGGCGAGCTGGATCCCGAGGTCGTGGTGACGCCGTCGATCTACGTCGACCGGGTCGTCCGAGTGGGTGATACAGGATGACGTTGTCGAAGGAGGAGATGGCCCAGCTCGTGGCCCGAGACATCGAGCCCGGGTCGTTCGTCAACCTCGGGATCGGCCAGCCCACGATGGTGGCCGACCACCTCACCCCCGGCGCCGGCGTCGTGCTGCACACCGAGAACGGCATGCTCAACATGGGCCCGGCCGCCAAGCCGGGCGAGGAGGACCGCGACCTCACCAACGCCGGGAAGGAGCCGGTGACCGAGCTGCCCGGGGCGGCGTACTTCCACCACGCCGACTCGTTCGCGATGATGCGCGGCGGCCACCTCGACGTGTGCGTGCTCGGGGCCTTCCAGGTCTCGGCCGGCGGTGACCTGGCCAACTGGCACACCGGTGCCGAGGACGCGATCCCGGCCGTGGGCGGGGCCATGGACCTCGCCACCGGCGCGCGGAGCGTGTTCGTGATGATGGGGCTGTTCGCCAAGGACGGCACGCCGAAGCTGGTGCCCGAGTGCACCTACCCGCTGACCGGGATCGGCTGTGTGGACCGGGTCTACACCGAGCACGCGGTCTTCGAGATCACGCCCGAAGGAGTCGTGGTGCGGGAGACCTTCGGGACGACGTACGACGAGCTGACCGAGCGGCTCGACGTGCCGCTGCGCCAGAAGTCCTCAGGTTGGTAACAAGCTCCCCATACGCCAGCGCCCGGACGGGAGTGCAGTGACTCTCGAAGCGTGGAGCAGAGGGGGACGACCCGGACCGAGGTGAGCGCCAGCCGCCGCCTCGGGCGGGTCCTGCCCGCCGGGATCACCTTCGCCTGGGCCACCGCGATCGTGCTGGCCCTGGCCCACGCGAACGCCGGCGTCGTGCTCGCACTGCTCGCCCTGCTGCCGACGGTGGTCGTCCCGTCCGCGCTGCTCATCGACGCGTGGCGGGCGCACCAGCGGCTCGGGTCGGCGGCCGCCCAGCTCGAGCAACGGCTGGACGGGCTGCGCGAGTCCCAGGAGCTGCGCGACCTGGAGGTCCAGCGGCTCACGTTGCTCACCGAGCAGCTGCTGGCTGCCGCCATGGACGACAGGCGACCCGGTGCGGACCGTGTCGGCGCCGCACCGGGTCGACCTGGAGTGCAGCGCCGCCCCTAATGCATAGGGCCACTAGGGGCGGCGCGCCTACCCCCCAAGATCTCGCACCATAGTCCGGGCTTCCGGACGGCGGTAGGTAGGTCTAGAGGGCTTCGCGGAATCTCCCGTGCCCCGATGTCGTTGACACTGATCACCATGACCCCGCACGTCGTGACCACTGAAGGCAACACCATCCGGACGCCGCGCCTGGTGCTGCGGCCCTGGGTCGCCGATGATGCTCCTGCCGCCCTGGCCGTCTTCGGTGACGAGGCCGTGACCCGCTGGCTCAGCCCGGCCATGTCACGCGTCCCGACCGCCGAGGAGATGGCAGACGTCATCTCGGGATGGCTGTCGGTCGCCCCCGCGCCGCCCGCGGGTCGCTGGGCGGTCACCGCGGCGCAGGACGGCCGGCTGCTCGGCGCCGTCGCGCTGCTGCCGCTGCCGCCCGAGCGCTCGGACCTCGAGATCGGCTGGCAGCTCGACCCGGCGGTCTGGGGGCACGGCTACGCCGCCGAGGCCGGCCACGCCGTGGCCCATCACGCCTTCGAGTCCGGCGTGGAGGAGCTGTTCGCGGTCGTCCGTCCTCGCAACGAGCGCGGCGCCCGCACCGCTCGTTCCATCGGCATGGAGTGGGTCGGCGAGACCGAGAAGTACTACGACCTGCGGCTGCAGGTCTACCGCCTCCGCAAGGGCGAGCTCGACGTGCCGAAGCTGCCAGGCGCCTGAGCCGGGCTTCGGCGACCGAACAGCTCAGCTCGCGCGCTCGCGGCGCCGGTGGGCGCGCACCCGCGCCCGGTTGCCGCAGCTGAGGTCGCTGCACCAGCGGCGCCGACCGGTGGTGTCCAGGAAGAGGCTCGAGCACGTGTCGTCGCCGCAGGCGCGGAGCCTTCCCGCGCCCTGCCCGGACAGGTCGGACACGGCTTGCCGGGCCAGCCTGGCCAGCGCGTCGTCGACGGTGGCGGGCCGGCGGGCCTGCAGGTCAGAGCCGGTCACCTGCACGCCCTGGTCGCCCTTCAGCAGGCGGTTCAGCAGGCGTACGTCGGCCCCGGACGGCGTACTGCCCTCGACCCTCGCCACCGCCAGCCGGTGCAGGCACTCGCGCGCCTCCGCGGTCCGGTCCACGTCTGCGGCCGTGACGGCGGCCCGCGGCTCCAGGTCGTTCGCGCGCAGCCAGGCCCGCAGCTGGCCGGTCGTGTCGATCGCGTCGACCTGCTCGGCGCGGTAGCGGCCCGCGAGCGTCGAGAGCAGGTCGAGCCACGCGGCGCCGTTGCCCGACCGGAAGGGTGACATGTTCCTCAGTGTAATGCTTTGACGTGTTACGCACGATCTGCGAATGTGTAATGTGTGAAGGCATTACGCAGCCAGGCGCTCAGCGTGTCGTTCGTGGCGGTGTGGAGCAGTGGCTACGTCGTCGGCGCCATCGCGGCCCGCACCATGGCCCCGCTCGCGGTCACCATGTGGAGGTTCTTCGTCGCGGCCGCCATCCTCGGGGTGGCAGCGGCCTGGCGGCGCGAGCGGTGGCCGAACCGGCGTGACGGACTGCGCCTGCTCGGCGTGGGCGTGCCGCTCTTCGCGATCCAGTTCGGAGCGCTGTACTCCGCACTCGCCGACGGTCTGCCCGCGGGCACGACCGCTCTCATCGCCTGCTCCTCGCCCCTGGCGGTCGCGGCGATCGGGGCCGGCGCCGGCTGGGAACGGCTGCGTCCGGTGCAGTGGCTCGGCATCGTCCTCGGGGCCGTCGGTGTGGCGGTCACCCTGGCCGACAAGGTCGGGCGTCCTCCGAGCCTCGCGTCGCTGCTCTGGGCGCTGTTGGGGCTGGCCGCGCTGGCCATCGGTACGACGCTGCACGGCCGGGTCCGCACCGACGCCGGGCCGGCGGCGGTCGCGGCCACGGAGATCGCGGCTGGAGCGGTCGTCCTCGCGGTGTGGGCACCCACCGCGGGCAACGTCGGGATACCGCTGACCGGCGATGCGCTGGTGTCGTTCGCGTGGCTCGCCCTGGTCACGGGGGTCGGCGCGCCGCTGCTCCTGTTCGCCCTGGTGCGCCGGCACGGCGCGACGTACGCCAGCAGCCACCTGTTCGTGGTGCCCGCGGTCACGGCGCTAGCGGCCTGGCCGATCCTCGGCACGGCGGTGGGACCGCTGGCGCTGGTCGGCCTCGGGGTGGTGGCCGTCGCGCTGTACCTGGCACTGGGCAGGCGCGCGGAGGCGACGGAACCGACCCCTCGCTCCCCCCTGGAGAACCTGCGCTGTGGAGCGGTGCAGCCGCAAGGGCTCGAGGCTCGCACCCGCTGAGCCGGGCGGGCCGGCGAGATGGGTACCTAGCCGGGGTGATCGTCGCCTACTTGCTTCTCGCGGCGCCGGTCGTCGCCGCACTGCTCTTCTGGGGGGCCTGGGGTTGGGTCGCAGTCGCCGCGGTGGCCGCCGTTGTCGAGTATGCGACGCTGCAAAGGTCCCAGCGGTTCTCCGCTCGGTTCTGGCGCAGCGTCGGGATGACCCAACGAAGCCAGCGAGAGCGTGGCGTCGAGATCGTCTACGTGCTCAGCGCCGCCGTCGGGGTGGTCCTCCTGATCGCGTCGCTCCTGGGGCTGGGCGGATAGGTGCCCGGGTGAGTCAGCCCGCGGAGCCGATCCGGGCCGCCATGGGCTCGTAGAAGTCGGTGAGCTCTCCCCATCGGGTGCCGACGTCGGGTCCTTGTCGTCCAGCCAGGTAGCCGGCCAGGGTCTCGGCGTGGAGCTGCCAGCCGACTCCGTACGACGCGAGCTTGGCCAGCGGCAGGCCGCGAACCTCGATGGTCAGGATGGTCTGGCCCTCGTCCGAGCTGAGCGTGGCTTCCACGGTCTGTTCGAAGGACCCACCCTCTCCCTTGCCCGCGGACTCCTCGGTCTCCCTCGTCCTCACCAGGAGCCGGTGTGGCGGCTCGCACACGTCCACGTTCCCGACGGCGTCGATGTCCGGCCCCCGGAGGTAGACCCGGAACTGACCTCCCTGATGGAGCTCGCCCTCCACGTCGCCGTACCAACGGGCCAGCCGTTCGGGATCGGTCAGTGCCGACCAGAGATCCTCGATGTCGGTGTCGTACCGGTCCTCGATCCGGACGACACCGGCGCCGTCGGCTGTGCGCAGGGTGCCGAGGATGCGCTGACTTGCAGGCGGGTTGCTGGTCACAACCGGAGCGTACCCATATGGGTACATACGCGTCAAGGTACATAGGCGGAACTCACGATCCGAGGAGCGAGAGGCAGAAGCCCACCCCGGTCGCGAGGCACCAGCAGCCCCGCGGCGAGGGAGCGAGGACTGCGCCAGCACGCCGGGCTGACCGGGGGCGCCTCCGCGTGGTTGTCGATCGTCCCTGACTTCACCCGCTTCGGGTCAGCCGCCGGATGGTGTCTCGAGTCAGGATGCTTCGTGGTGTGCCCGGCGAGAGGAGACACCTGTGCGGGTTCCGACGGTGGACCAGACGAACCTGCGCAGGCGGGTCGCACAGTTCGGCTGGCTCACCATCGGGTTGGCGGCGGCTGCGATCGGACTCCTGGTCGTCGCGGCGGCGCTGGTGGTGACGCAGGACCAGGACTTCCAGCTGCACGACGTGGTGCTTCCGCTCAACGTCGAGGTCGCGAACCCCGGTGGCGCAGTGCTGGCCGCGGCAGGGCTTCTGGCGGCGTCGACGTTCTTCGGCCTGGCCGCGTTGCAGACCGCAGCGGTGATGCGGCTGCTCGACCCTGACCGGCACGTGCCGCCGCCGCCCTCGTCGACGGTGCTCAAGGCGCGGCAGGTGATGCTGGGGCCGGCCGTGGCCGGGCCGGAAAGCATCGAGCGGCTCGCCGACTCGCCGCCTCCGTCCGCACTTCCCGGACCCGAGGAGCTGCCGGCCGGGACGGTCGTGCGGTGCACCGTGCTCATCCCCGCACACAACGAGGAGGCCGTCCTGGCCCTCACGTTGCAGTCGCTGGCCGAGCAGACCCGTCCCCCGGACCACGTCGTCGTGGTCGCGGACAACTGCACCGACGCGACCGTCGACGTGGCGCGGGCCCACGAGGTCGAGGTCTACGAGACCGTCGGCAACACCGAGAAGAAGGCAGGCGCGCTCAACCAGCAGCTGGCTCTCATCCTGCCCACGGCCGAACCCAGGGACGTGGTGATGGTGATGGACGCCGACTCCACGATCGCCCCGGAGTTCCTCGAGGTGGCGCTCGGGCTGCTCGAAGCAGACCGGTACCTGATGGCGGTCGGTGGGCTGTTCTACGGCGAGGACGGCGGTCGGTTGGTCGGCCAGTTCCAACGCAACGAGTACGGCCGGTACCAGCGCGTGGTGGCGCGCAAGCTGGGCCGGGTCTTCGTCCTGACCGGGACCGCCTCGGTGATCCGGGGCTACGCGCTTCGTGCGGTGGCGCAAGCACGCGGGCCGCTGCTGCCCGGCCCGGCCGGGCGGGTCTACGACACGTTGGCGCTGACCGAGGACAACGAGCTCACGTTGGCGCTGAAGACACTGGGTGCACGGATGACCTCTCCCCCCGAGTGTCGGGTCACGACCGAGGTCATGACCTCGTGGCGGGATCTGTGGCGCCAGCGGCTGCGGTGGCACCGAGGAGCGTTGGAGAACATCGCCGCCTACGGTGTCACCCGCGCGACGGCGATGTACTGGGGCCAGCAGCTGGGTCTGGGCTACGGAGTCGTCGCGCTCCAGTCCTACCTGCTGCTGATGACGATTGGCCTGCTGGCCGCCGACAGCATCCGCTGGTCGCCGTTCTGGGTGTGCATCGGGATGATCTTCCTGGTCGAGCGGCTCGTCACGGTCTGGCGTGTCGGCTGGCGCGGCCGCGCGCTCGCCGCACCGATTTTCCCGAGCTCGCCTACGTCGTCTTCCTGCAAGCGTGCTTCGTGGCCTCGATGGTCCAGATCCTGCTGCGCCGCAAGGCGGGATGGAACTACGTGCCCCGAGCGGCCGCTCCGGGCCTGCTGATGCCGTGGCTGAGCCTCTGGCTGCTGACCGCTTGGGGGATCCTGCTCCCGACCTGGATCCTCGAGACCGACTGGTACATCGCCCTGGCGACGTGGGTCGGGTTCAACACGCTCGTCTTCGCCTTCCTCAGCATCCTCCAGCTGCTGCCAGCCAGGCACCGACGTCGACAGGTCTGACGTCGGGCTTCGTCCGCCGCGACGAATCGACCGGTCATGAGTTGTCGGGTGCGACCAACATGCCGGTCGCCCTGGTTCCTACCGTGACCGGACATGAGCAAGCTCAGCGAGGTACAGGCGTGGCTGGACGAGACGGTTCCGCAGCTACTCGAGAAGTACGACGTCCCCGGCGCCGCTTGGGGTGTTCTCCAGGGTGACGAGATCGTCGACGGCGCCGCCGGGTTGCTGCACAAGGGGACCGGCGTCGAGGCGACCGCGGACTCGGTGTTCCAGATCGGCTCGATCACCAAGCTGTGGACCAGCACGCTGGTCATGCAGCTCGTCGACGAGGGGAAGGTCGGCCTCGACGAGCCGGTGCGGACGTACCTGCCGGAGTTCCGGATCGCCGACGAGGAGGCCGCCGCGCAGATCACCGTGCGCCAGCTGCTCACCCACACCTCGGGGTTCGAAGGTGACATCTTCACCGACACCGGCACCGGCGACGACTGCATCGAGAAGTACCTCGGCGTCCTGACCGAGGTGCCCCAGCTGTTCCCTCCGGGCGAGCTGTTCTCCTACAACAACGCTGGGTTCTGCGTCCTCGGCCGGCTCGTGGAGGTGCTCCGCGAGAAGACCTACGACGACTGCCTGCGGGAGCACCTCTTCGCGCCGCTCGGCCTCACCCACGCCGCGACCGGCCCCTACGACGCGATCATGTTCCGCGCCGCCATGGGCCACGTCGAGCTCGAGCCCGGCGCCGGCTTCCAGCCCGCGCCGGTCTGGGCGCTGGCCCGGTCGAACTCTCCCGCCGGCGCGATGCTCTCCATGCGTCCGCGTGACCTGCTCTCGTTCGCCGCGATGCACCTCCACGACGGGCAGGCCGCCGACGGCACCCAGGTGCTCGCTCCTGGCACCGCCGCCCGGATGCAGGGGCGAGAGGTCGACCTGCCCTACCTCGGCGTCATGGGCGACTCGTGGGGCCTCGGGTTCGAGCGGTTCGACACGCCCACCGGCGCCCTGACCGGCCACGACGGCAGCACCATCGGCCAGAACGCCTACCTCCGCATGGTCCCCGAGGCCGGAGTCGCCGTGGCGCTGCTGACCAACGGCGGCGACACCATCTCGCTCTACCACGAGATCGTCGGCCACGCTGTTCGCCGAGCTGACCGACGCCACGCTGCCCGGCCTGCCGACGCCGCCGGCGAGCCCCGAGCGCATCGACGCGAGCAGGTACGTCGGCACGTACTCGGCCGAGGTCGCCGACCTGGTCGTCAGCCAGGAGGAGGACGGCCGCATCTGGATGGAGCAGACCCCCAAGGGCCTGTTCGAGGAGCTCGGCGAGAAGCCGGAGAAGCGCGAGCTCGTGCACTTCCGCGGCGACAGCCTGATCAACCTCGAGCCCGAGCAGGGGATGCACATCCCGCACGTGTTCCTGGGCGACGACGGCGACGGCCACGCCCTGTACCTCCACATCGGTCGCGCCGTCCGGCGCGCCGAAGCCTGAGCCACAAGTGCCCACGAGAACAAGGAACCGCCCATGAAGCTGAAGGCCGCCCTGAGCGTCTGCGCCGCCGCCGCCCTCCTCGCCGCGTGCGGCGGAGGGGACGACGGCAACGACTCGAGCAACAGCTCCGGCAACAGCTCCGGTGGGGGAGGTGACAGCGAGTACGTCGACGGCGGCACGTTCACCATGGCGATCGCCGGCGACCCGGGCAAGCTCGACCCGCAGTCCTCCTCGAGCAGCCAGCTGTTCGCGGTGAACCAGCTGGCGTACGACAACCTGGTCTCGGTCGACGCCAAGACCGGCGAGATCCAGTCCCAGCTCGCGACCGGCTGGAAGGCCGACGGAAAGACCGTCACCCTCACCCTGGCCAAGGGAATCACCTGTTCCGACGGCAGCGACTTCACCGCGACGACCGCCGCCGACAACATCGCCTACGTGGGCGACCCCAAGAACAAGAGCGCCTACCTCGGCACCTTCCTGCCGGTCGGTGCGACCGCGAAGGCGGACGATGCCGCCGGCACGGTGACGATCACGCTGAAGGAGCCGGCACCGTTCGTGCTCAACGGCCTGGCCAGCCTGCCGATGGTCTGCGAGTCCGGGATGAACGACCGCAAGTCGCTGGCCGCGACGACCGACGGCACCGGCCCGTACGAGCTCACCGAGGCGGCGCCGGGGGACCACTACACCTACCAGATCCGGGACGGGTACACGTGGGGCCCGAACGGCGCGACGACGGCGGAGAAGGGCATGCCCGACACGGTCGTCATGAAGGTCATCCAGAACGAAGGCACCGCCGCGAACCTGCTGCTCTCCGGAGACCTCAACGCGGCCACGATCCAGGGGCCGGACGTCAAGCGCCTGGAGGGCGCGAACCTCTTCTCCACCAGCACGCCCGCGATGGTGGGCGAGCAGTGGTACAACCACAACGACGGCCACGAGACCAGCGACGCCGCCGTGCGGATGGGGCTCACCCAGGCGCTCGACCTGGGCCAGCTCGCCTCGGTGGCGACCGCCGGATCCGGTACGCCGGCCACGACCTTCGCGGCCATCGAGCCGGTGTCCTGCCCGGGTGACTCGATCACCGGATCGCTCCCGGCCCAGGACGTGGACGCGGCCAAGGCCGCGCTCGCCGGCAAGAAGCTCACCTTCCTCTACTCCAGCGCCGCGGGCAGCGCGGTGGCCGCCGCCGCGGAGCTCGCCGTGCAGGAGTGGCAGGCCGCGGGTGCCGAGGTGACGGCCAAGCCCGTGGACGAGACCGCGCTCCAGGGCGCCATCTTCGGCACCGGTGACTGGGACATCGCCTGGGTCCCGCTCAACGTGAACAGCCCCGACCAGCTGGTCCCGTTCCTCTCCGGCCCCGGCCTGGCCGACGAGGGCACCAACTTCTCCGGGATCGACAACCAGGACTACACCGACGGCGTGACCGCGGCGAACGCCATGAACGGCACCGACGGGTGCGCCACCTGGCTCGACGCCGAGTCGAAGCTGGTGGCCGCGGCCGACATCGTGCCCTTCGCCAACAACCAGGTGCAGACGTTCGGCAACGGCGCCGAGTTCGACTACCCCGGGACGTTCATGCCGACCAGCATCCGGATGTTGGCGAAGTAGTCGATGGCCCTGGCGAGCTCGGTCGCTCCGGCGACCCCACGGGTGGGAGTGGTCTCCCACCCGTGGGTGCGGTTCGGCGTACGACGGTTCGGACGCCTGCTCGTGTCCCTGTGGGTGCTGGTCACGGCGTCGTTCCTCATGATCCACCTGATCCCGGGCGATCCGGTGCGGGCAGCCCTGGGGCCGACCGCACCTCCGGCCCTGGTGTCGGCCAAGCGCGCGGAGATGGGCCTCGACGACCCGCTCGTCGTGCAGTACTGGCACTACATCCAGAACCTCTTCACCGGTGACCTCGGCACGTCAGTGGTGTCGCAGCTGCCGGTCTCGCAGATCGTGTCCCAGCGGCTGCCCGCGACGCTCGAGCTGGCGCTCCTTGCGTTCGTCGTCGCCGTCGCGCTAGCGGTGCCGATGGGGGTCGCGATGGGGGTGCTGACCCGGCGCGGTCACGGCCGGCGCACCGAGCTCGTCTTCACCACGAGCAGCGTGGTGCTCGGCATCATCCCCGACTTCCTCGTCGGCGTCGGGCTCGTCTACGTCTTCGGTGTCAACCTCGGCTGGCTCCCGGTGGCTGGGAACGACACCCCGAGCGCGTATGTGCTGCCAGTCTTCGCGCTCGCGATCGGCGCGGCCGCGATCCTGGCCCGGATCATCCGGATCGAGATGGTGACGGTCCTCGAGGCCGACTTCGTCCGCACCGCTCGCGCCAAGCGGCTGCCCAAGGCCACGGTCTACCTGGGCCACGCCCTGCCCAACGCGCTGACCGCCGCGCTCACCCTGGGCGGCCTCATCCTGAGCGCGATGGTCGCCGGCACCGTGCTCGTCGAGAACGTGTTCGCCTGGCCCGGACTCGGCAGCACCATCGTGTCCTCGATCCTCAACAAGGACTACCAGGTGGTGCAGGCGATCGTGATCGTCTACGGCGTCGGCGTGCTGCTCGTGAACACCACCGTCGACATCTCGCTCGCGCTGCTCGACCCCCGCTCGATGATCCGGGAGGACTAGTGGTCTGCGTGCCCGGAGTGCGGGACGCCCGGCGAACGTCCGGCGGTGACCACTAGTGCGCCGCTGGACGAGCGTGCTGCGCACGCCGCTGGGTGTGACAGCGACGGTGCTCACGGTCGGCGTGCTGGTGCTCGCGGTGCTGGCGCCCATCCTCTGGACCGGCGAGGCGAACGCCATCGACACCAGCAACATCCTCGCCGGACCGTCCGCCGAGCACTGGGCCGGCACCGACAACCTCGGGCGCGACATCTTGTATCGCACGCTGGTGGCGACGCGCCTCTCGGTCGAGCTCGCACTCGCCGCGACCGTGATCACCCTTGTCGTGGGCCTGATCCTCGGAACGGCCGCCTTCGTGCTGGGCCGCCGGTCCGGCCGGCTGGTCAACGCCGGCATCAACATCGCGGTGGCGTTCCCCGGCATCCTGCTCGCGCTCTTCTTCGCGGTCGTCTTCGGTGTCGGTGCGACCGGCGCGGTGCTCGCGATCGGCTTCGCCGGCGCCCCGGCCTTCGGCCGCCTCACCCAGACCCTCGTGGCCGGCATCGCCGCCCGCGACTACGTCTCCGCGGCGCAGGTCGCCGGCGTCGGCCGGGTGCGCATCCTGTTCCGTCACGTGCTGCCGAACATCTCCGAGCCGCTGGTCGTCAACGCGACCATCGGCGCCGGCGGCGCGCTGCTCGCCTTCGCCGGCCTGTCGTTCCTCGGCCTCGGCGTGCAGCAGCCCCAGTACGACTGGGGCCGGCTGCTGTTCGACGGCATCGGCTCGCTCTACGTCAACCCGGCCGCGGCGCTCGCCCCCGGCATCGCCGTACTCGTCGCCGGGCTCGCGTTCAACCTGTTCGGCGAGTCGGTCGCCAAGGGGCTCGGTGTCCCTGACGTCGGCGGAATCCCCACTCTGCGGCGGTCGCCGGCCACGCTCGACAGCAGCAGCCCGCTGGAGGAGACCCACCACGCCGGCACCGACCTGGTGCTCGACGTGCGCGACCTCGAGGTCACCTTTCCGGGACCGGCCGGCCCGATCCGACCGGTGCGCGGCGTCTCCTTCGCCGTACGCCGCGGTGAGGCGGTCGGGATCGTGGGTGAGTCCGGCTCCGGGAAGTCACTCACGGCGCTCGCCGTCTCCCGGCTGGTGGACGACACGGGCAGCGTGGATGCCGCCCGGCTCGAGCTGCTCGGCCACGACCTCCGCGCCAAGGACACGGCGGTGCAGCGCAAGCTGCTGGGCACCTCGCTGGCCATGGTCTTCCAGGACCCGATGACCTCGTTCAACCCCACCCGCAGGATCGGCGGTCAGCTTGCCGAGGTCGCTGTCCACCACCAGGGCATGGGCCGTCGCGCGGCCATGGCCCGCGCCGTCGACCGGCTCGGCGCGGTCAGGATCCCGGAGCCCGAGGAACGCGCCCGGCAGTACCCGCACGAGTTCTCAGGCGGCATGCGGCAGCGGGCCATGATCGGGATGGGTGTCATGGGCAGCCCGACACTGATCGTCGCCGACGAGCCGACGACCGCGCTGGACGCGACCGTCCAGCAGCAGGTCCTCGACCTGCTGGCAGCGATCCGGACGGCCGACGACGTCGCACTGGTCCTGATCAGCCATGACGTCACCGTGGTCGGCGAGGTGTGCGACCGGGTGCTGGTGATGTACGCCGGCCGGATCGTCGAGGACCTGCCCGCCGGAGAGCTGGCCACGGCCGCGCGCCACCCCTACACCCGGGCGCTCGTCGCCGCGGTCCCGGACATGGAGACCGACCTCGACGAGCCGCTGGCGACCATTCCCGGCCGTCCGGTCGACCCGGCCGACGTGCCGCTCGGCTGTGCGTACGCCGCCCGGTGTCCGCTCGCCGACGCGGGGTGCCGGGCCGAGGACCCTCCCCTGCTCGAGGACGAGGCCGGGCGCCGGGTCGCCTGCTGGCACGCCGGTGAAGACCTGCCCGACCCGGTCGTGGTCCGCCTCGCCGACGAGCTCGTGGAGACACCGTGAACGAGCTGCGCTTCGACGACGTCACCGTCCGCTACGGCCACCACACCGCGGTCGACGGGGTGTCCCTCTCGGTCCCCGAGGGCCAGGTTGTCGGGCTGGTCGGTGAGTCCGGGTCCGGCAAGACCACGCTGGCGCGCGCCGCTGTCGGCCTTGCGCCCCTGAGCGGCGGCAGCATCACGCTCGACGGCCGGCCGGTGCCGACTCGAGGTCGCAACCGCCCGCTCCAGATGGTCTTCCAGGACCCTTACTCCTCGCTCGACCCGCGGATGACGATCGGTGAGAGCGTGGCCGAGGCGATGCCGCCCGGTCCCTCGAGGACCGAGCGCCGCGCGGAGGTGGAGCGACTTCTCGACCTGGTCCACCTCGACCCCGCGCTGGCCCGCATCCATCCGGCCCGGCTCTCGGGCGGCCAACGCCAGCGCGTCGCGCTCGCCCGTGCGCTCGCCGGCCGGCCCCAGGTGGTGTTGGCCGACGAGATCACCTCCGCGCTGGACGTGTCCATCCAGGGCGCGGTGCTGAACCTGGTCCGCGAGCTCCAGCGCGAGCTCGGCATCTCGATGCTCTTCATCTCCCACAACCTCGCGGTGGTCCGGTACGTCGCCACGCACGTCGCGGTGATGCACCAGGGGCGAATCGTCGAGCAGGGACCGACGAGCCAGGTCCTCGCGGACCCGGACCACGACTACACCCGCGAGCTGCTCGCCGCCATACCCGGAAGAAAGAAGTAGGACGACCATGACCCGACGCATGCGCATCGACGACCTGACCGACCTCGCCGTACCCTCCCAGCCGGCGCTGTCGCCGGACGGGTCGCGGGTCGTCTACGTGCTCCGCACCCTCGACGCCGAGAACGACCGCAACGTCGACGAGCTGTGGTCGACGGCCACCGACGGTGGCACTCCCAGGCGGCTCACCTCCGGCCCGGCCGACGCGGCGCCGGCGTGGTCACCGGACGGCTCGCGCCTGGCGTTCCTCCGGGAGGGCCAGCTGCACCTGCTCGCGGCTGACGGTGGCGAGCCCGAGAAGGTCACCGACCTCCCGCTCGGTGCCGGAGCGCCGGTGTGGAGCCCGGGCGGCGATCGCATCGCCTTCACCTCTCCTGTGAACCCTGGCGGCCGGGCCCACGGCCCGACCGAGGACACGGCGCCAATCGTCACGAAGACCGTCGACTACCAGGCCGACGGTGCCGGCAGGTTCGGCGCGACGCGCAACCAGCTGCACGTGGTCGACCTCGCTTCCGGCGACTGCCGCCAGCTCACCGACGGTGACCACGCCGGCCAGCCGGCCTGGTCGCCGGACGGCCGCGCCGTGGCCTTCACCCGCAAGGTCGGTGCCGACAGCGACCTCACCTTCCGAACCGCCGTACACCTGCTCGACGTCGACGACCTCAAGGCCGAGCCGCGGGTGGTCGCGTTCGAGGAGGGGATCGCCGGCACCGTCTCGTTCAGCTCCGCCGGCGAGAGCCTCCTGGTCGTCGGCCACCCGGACCTGAAGCTCGGGCACGCCCACCTCCTGCGGGTCCCGCTCGACGGCAGCGAGACCGAGGACGTCACGGGTCACCTCGACCGCAACGTGATGCCCGGCGGCCCGGCCTACCCCGGCGCCCGCCCGGTCGAGACCTCCGACGGCCGGCTGCTCTTCGCGATCCGGGACCGGGGCTGCTCGCACCTGTGGGACGAGGAGGGTCCCGTCCTCGCCGGCGCCGGCCGCGTGGTCTCCGGGCTCTCGGTCGCGGGCAGCACTGCCGTCGTTGCCCTCGCCACGCCCACGTCGTACGGCGAGATCGTGGCCCTCGACCTCGCCACCGGGGCCGAGACCGTGCTGACCGACCACGGACGGTCTGACGTCACGCTGTTCGTGCGTGAGGAGCGGACCTTCACGATCTCCGACGGCACCGAGGTCCAGGCCTGGCTGGTGCGCGACCCCGAGCGCCAGGGGCCGCTGCCGCTCCTGCTCGACGTGCACGGCGGACCGCACAACGCCTGGAACGCCGCCGCCGACGAGATGCACTTCTACCACCAGGAGCTCGCCGCGAAGGGGTGGGCCGTGCTGCTGGTCAACCCCCGTGGCAGCGACGGCTACGGAGCCGCGTTCTACGACGGCGTCCAGGGCGCGTGGGGCATCGCCGACCACCTCGACTTCCTGGAGCCGATCGACGCTCTCGTCACCGAGGGTCTGGCCGACCCGGACCGGCTCGCGGTCACCGGCTACAGCTACGGCGGGTTCATGACCGGCTGGCTGACCGCCCACGACGACCGGTTCAAGGCCGCCGTCGCGGGCGGCATCGTCAGCGACCTGGTCAGCGAGTACGGCGCCAGCGACGACGGTGCCCTGATGGGGCGCTACGAGCTCGGCGGGCCGCCGTGGGAGCGCCCGGAGGAGTATGCCGCGATGTCGCCGATCACCCGCGTCGGCCAGGTCTCGACCCCGACCCTGGTGCTGCACGGCCAGGACGACCTGACCTGCCCGGTCGGCCAGGCCCAGCAGTGGCACACCTCGTTGCGTGACCGTGGCGTCCCGACCGAGCTGGTCCTCTACCCGGGCGCCTCGCACGTCTTCATCCTGCTCGGCCCGCCCTCGCAGCGGCTGGACTACAGCCGCCGGGTGGTCGACTGGGTGGAGCGGTACGCCGTCCAGGGCGGCCGCCCCCGCCTCGACGTCGCCCACTGGGAGCGCCGCCTCGCGAAGCTCGCCGCCAAGCACCGCGTCCCGGGCGCCCAGCTCGGCATCCTGCGCTACGACGCGAACGGGCGCGAGGACGCGGACGAGCTCGTCGTCGCGACGTACGGCCTGCTCAACATCGACTCGAAGGAGCCCGTCACCGCCGACTCGATCTTCCAGATCGGCTCGATCACCAAGGTCTGGACGGCGACGGTCGTCATGCAGCTGGTCGACGAGGGGCTCGTCCAGCTCGACGCCCCGGTGGTGGAGGTACTGCCTGAGCTGCGCCTGGCCGACCCCGACGTCACCAAGCACGTGACTCTCCGGCACCTGCTCAACCACACCAGCGGCATCGACGGCGATGTCTTCACCGACACCGGTCGCGGCGACGACTGCATCGAGAGGTACGTCGAGCTGCTCGGTGAGCAGACCCAGAACCACCCGCTGGGCGCGACCTGGTCCTACTGCAACGCGGGCTTCTCGGTGCTCGGTCGCGTGATCGAGAAGCTCACCGACAAGACCTGGGACGAGGCGCTGCGCGAGCGGCTGTTCACCCCGCTGCAGATGGACCACGCGATCACGCTCCCCGAGGAGGCGCTGCTGCACGCCGCCGCCGTGGGCCACGTGACCCAGGACGGCCAGAAGTCGGTCGCATCGGTCTGGCAGCTGCCGCGCTCGATCGGCCCCGCCGGCCTGGTCACCGCCAACGCCGCGGACGTCCTCGCCTTCGCGCGGCTGCACCTGACCGGCGGCGTGGGACCCGACGGCACCCGGCTGCTCAGCGAGAAGTCCGCGAGCGCGATGGCCGACCACCAGGCCGACCTGCCGGACAAGTACTCGCTGGGCGACTCGTGGGGGCTGGGCTGGATCCGGTTCGGCTGGGACGGCCAGCGCCTCTTCGGCCACGACGGCAACACCATCGGTCAGGCCGCGTTCCTGCGGGTGCTGCCCGGCTCTGCAACAGGTGGGGGCCTCGCCGTGACGATGCTGACCAACAACGACGGCAGCCGCGACCTCTACGAGGAGCTCTACCGCGAGATCTTCGCCGAGCTCGCCGACGTCGACATGCCGCGACCGCTCACGCCGCCGCGGCCGCCGCTCGAGAACCCGGCCGGCGCGATCGCGCCGTACGTCGGTCGCTACGAGCGGGCCGGCGTGAACATGGAGGTCTTCACCGGCAAGGACGGTCCGATGCTCCGGACCACGGTCACCGGGCCGCTCGCCGAGCTGGTTCCCGACCCGGTCGACGAGTACCCGCTCGTGCCCTACGGCCCGGCGCTGTTCCTGACCAAGCCGCCGGAGGCCGAGACCTGGTTCCCCGTCACCTTCTACGAGCTGCCGACCGGCGAGCGCTACCTGCACTTCGGCGCGCGGGCCACACCGAAGGTGGACGCGTGAGCATCGACCTTTCCGGGCTCCTCGCAGACCTGCAGACGCTGGTCGAGTGCGAGTCGCCGTCCTCCGACCTTGCGGCCGTCGCCCGTTCGGCCGACGTCGTGGCGCAGGTCGGCACGGTCCGGCTGGGAGTCGCGCCGGAGCGGATCGTGATCGACGGCCGGACCCACCTGCGCTGGCGGCTCGGCACCGGCCCGTCCCGGGTGCTGGTGGTCGGCCACCACGACACGGTCTGGCCACTGGGCTCGCTGGCCACGCACCCGTTCAAGGTCGAGGACTCCGACGAAGGCACGGTGCTGCGCGGACCCGGCTGCTTCGACATGAAGGCCGGGCTGGTGATGGCCTTCCACGCCGCGGCCGGCCTGGACGGGGTCATCCTCCTGGTCACCGGCGACGAGGAGCTCGGCTCACCGAGCTCCCGCACCCTGATCGAGGACGAGGCCCGCCTCGTGGAGGCGGCGCTGGTGCTCGAGGCATCGGCCGACGGCGGTGCGCTCAAGACGGAGCGCAAGGGCGTCTCGCTGTACGACGTGCGGGTCGTCGGCCGCGCCGCGCACGCCGGCCTGGAGCCGGAGCGCGGCGTCAACGCCACCCTCGAGCTCGCCCACCAGGCGCTGCTGGTCAGCGCCCTCTCCGACCCGGCGCGGGGCACCACGGTGACGCCGACCGCCCTGCGTGCCGGCACGACGACGAACACGGTCCCGGCGGAAGGCTCCTTCGCCGTCGACGTGCGGGTGCGCACCGTCGCCGAGCAGGAGAGGGTCGACGAGGCGATGCGGGCGCTGAGCCCGGTGCTCCCGGGCGCGGTCGTCGAGGTGACTGGCGGGCCCAACCGGCCTCCGCTGGAGGCCGGGTCCTCGGGTGCGCTGTTCGAGCGCGCCCGCGCCCTCGCCGTACAAGTCGGGCTGCCCGGGCTCGCGTCGGCCGCGGTCGGGGGAGCGTCCGACGGCAACTTCACCGCCGGCGTCGGCACGCCCACGCTCGACGGGCTCGGTGCGGTCGGCGGGGGAGCGCACGCCGACGACGAGCACGTCCTCGTCGACGAGCTGCCCGGCCGGACGGCGTTGCTCCGTGCGCTCCTGGAGGAGCTGGCGGACCCCGGACTGGTCCCTCCGACGAACAGCCTGGCCACGTCTGGTTCGGCTCGACCATGACCCAACCCGACGAGCTGAGCAGCATGGACCTCGTGACCGATGTGACCACCACCGACGTGGCACCCGAGCTCGACCGGGCCGCGCAGGCGGCCGACGCGGCGGCGCGGTCGGCCGGGGTCTCGGTGCGCGAGCTCCGCGACCTGGCCGAGCTGGACGAGGTGGTCGGGCTCCTGTCGTCGATCTGGGGGCGCTCGGAGAACCCGCCGGTCACGATCGAGCTGCTGCGCGCCTTCACCAAGGCGGGCAACTACGTGGGCGGCGCCTTCGACGAGGGCCGGCTGGTCGGCGCGTGCGTCGGCTTCTTCCACGCCCCCGCGGAGGACGCGCTGCACAGCCACATCGCCGGTGTCTCCAGTGCGGCGACCGGCCGCAGCATCGGCTTCGCGCTCAAGCTCCACCAGCGAGCCTGGGCACTGCTGCGCGGCGTCTCCGAGATCGCCTGGACCTTCGACCCGCTGGTCAGCCGCAACGCCTACTTCAACCTGGTGAAGCTGGCGGCGCAGCCGGTCGAGTACCTGCCGAACTTCTACGGCCCGATGCTCGACACCATCAACGGTCACGATGACTCCGACCGGCTCCTGGTGCGCTGGCGACTGCGTGACCCTGCTGTCGTGCTCGCCGCCGCGGGGGCGAGTGCATCGGTCGTGGCGGACGACGAGCTCGCCGCGGGGGCGGTGGTCGCGCTCGCCCGGACGGACGGCGCGCCGGCACCCGGCCGCATGGACGGCAGGACCTCGCTGGTCGCCGTACCGCCGGACATCGGTGCGCTGCGTGCGTCCGATCCGGCGCTGGCCCAGCGCTGGCGGGTCGCGGTCCGCGAGGCCCTCTCCGCACTCGTCGCCGACGGCGGCCGGATCGACGGGTTCGACCGCGCCGGCTGGTACGTCGTGCGGAGGGACAGGTGAAGCTCTCGGGCGTCGAGCTGCGCCGCATCTCGATGCCCTTGGTCGCGCCGTTCCGCACGTCGTTCGGCGTCGAGACGACTCGAGACGTCCTGCTCGTCCACGTGGTCGCCGACGGTTCGGACGGCGAGTCCGAGGGCTGGGGCGAGTGCGTGGCGATGTCGGGCCCGCTCTACTCGTCGGAGTACGTCGACGCGGCGGCGGACGTGCTGCGCCGCTTCCTCGTCCCGCGGCTGGTGGCGGCCGGTTCGGTCGAGGCGCCTCGCGTCGCCGAGGTGCTGGCGCCCATCAAGGGGCACCGGATGGCCAAGGCCGCACTGGAGATGGCGGTGCTCGACGCGGAGCTGCGCGCCCAGCAGCGCTCCTTCGCCCGCGAGCTCGGCGCGGTGCACGACCGAGTCCCCTGCGGGGTGTCGGTGGGGATCATGGACAGCATCCCCGCGCTGCTCGACGCCGTCGGCGGCTACCTCGACGAGGGGTACGTCCGGATCAAGCTCAAGATCGAGCCGGGCTGGGACGTCGAGCCGGTGCGGGCGGTGCGTGAGCGGTTCGGCGACGACGTGCTGCTCCAGGTGGACGCGAACACGGCCTACACCCTGGGCGACGCTCCACAGCTGGCGCGCCTGGACCCGTTCGACCTCCTTCTGATCGAGCAGCCGCTCGACGAGGAGGACGTGCTCGGCCACGCCGACCTGGCCCGACAGATCCGGACGCCGGTCTGCCTGGACGAGTCGATCACCTCGGCGCGCGATGCCGCAGCCGCGATCCGGCTGGGCGCCTGCCGGGTGGTGAACATCAAACCCGGGCGGGTCGGTGGGTACCTCGAGGCGCGCCGCATCCACGACGTGTGCGTCGCCCACGGCGTGCCGGTGTGGTGCGGTGGCATGCTGGAGACCGGCCTCGGCCGGGCCGCCAACGTCGCTCTCGCGGCCCTGCCCGGGTTCACGCTGCCGGGGGACACCTCCGCGTCGGGGCGCTACTACGCGGCCGACATCACCGAGCCGTTCGTCCTCGACCGGGGCCACCTCCGGGTCCCGGACAGCCCGGGGCTGGGCGTGACGCCGATACCGGACCGACTGGCCGAGGTCACCACTGCTGCGGAGTGGCTCACGCTCTGACGTTCGTCGCAGCCGACCAATCCGAGGCCCTGTTTGGTGTCCGGCAACTAGTGCCGACCCGGCAGAGCCCGTACCGTCGGACGATGCAGTACGCCGCCAACGCGCGCCCACGGGCGAGCCTCGGGCGGGTCCTCGACGACCTGGGCGCCACGTTGCTCGATCTCGCCCACGGCAACTCGGACCGGCCGGGCGAGATCGGCGGTGTCGTGATCCACGACCCGCTCGACCAGCCGGTGCTACCGCCGGGCGCGCTCGTCCTCGGGGTGGGCGTCCACACCTCCGGCCAGGTCGTCTCGCTCCTGCGCGACCTCGGCGAGCAGGGCGCGGTGGGGCTGGTGGTGCGGGCGCCGGTCCCGCTCACCGACGAGGTCCGCACCGCCGCAGACGAGTCAGGCGTGGCTGTCCTCGGGCTCAGCCGCGGTGCGCCGTGGGGCCACGTCGGCGAGATGCTGCGCTCGGTCCTCGCCCAGGGAGACGTGGCGGTCGCGGAGTCGGAGTCGCTGGGCGGCCTCCCGTCCGGCGACCTGTTCGCCGTCGCCAACGCCGTCGCGTCGCTGCTCGATGCGCCGATCACCATCGAGGATCGGAACTCGCGGGTACTCGCCTTCTCCGGGCGACAGGACGAGGCGGACCCGTCACGGGTGGAGACCATCCTCGGCCGCCAGGTGCCTGAGCGGTACTCCCGGATCCTGCACGAGCGGGGGGTCTTCCGCGAGCTGCTCCGCAGCGACCGGCCGGTCTTCATCGAACCCCCGCCCCCCGACGGGAACGAGGGGTTCTCACTTCCGCGCGTGGCCATCGCCGTCCGCGCCGGCGACGAGACGCTCGGCTCCATCTGGGCGGCGGTGAACGCTCCGCTGAGCGACGAGCGGACCGAGGCGCTGTGCGAGTCGGCCAAGCTGGTCGCCCTGCACCTCCTCCGGGTGCGCGCCGGGTCCGACGTCCAGCGCCGGGTCCGGGCCGACCTGCTCAGCACCGCGCTCGAGGGACGAGCCGATGGCGGCGAGGCCCTCGGGCGGCTCGGACTCTCGCGCCAGCCGTTCCTCGTGCTCGGGGTGGTCCTCGACGAGCGTGCCCATGGCCGTCCCGACGCCGACAGCGCGGCCGTGGAGCACCAACGGCAACGGCTCAGCGACGCCTTCGCCATGCACCTGGGAGCCGTGCACTCGCGGTCAGCGGCCGCGGCGATCGGCGAAGTCACCTATGGGCTGCTGCCCCTCACCGGCGCCAGCGAGGAAGCCGAGGAACGGGCAGTGCGGGTCGTCCAGGACTTCCTGGACCGCCTCGGCGACCGGCTGCCCGCCCTGGCCGCGGTCGGTCCGGTGGCGGGGGACCTGGCCGAGGTGGCCCGCAGCCGGTCGTCGGTGGACCGGGTCCTGCGGGTGCTCCGCGAGGGACGCGGCGACCGCCGGATCGGCCGTCTCGACGAGCTGCAGGGCGAGGCACTGATCCTCGAGCTGCGCGACCTGGCCGCGGCCCGGGGGGACGAGCCGACCGGTGCACTGGCCCGGCTGGTCGACTACGACCGCGCCCACCGCGGCAACCTCGTGGAGGCCCTGCGGGCCTACCTCGAGGCCTTCGGCGACGTGGTGGCGGCCGCGGGCTCGGTGTTCGTCCACCAGAACACCTTCCGGTACCGGCTCCGTCGGATCGCCGAGGTCGGTCAGATGGATCTCACCGACCCCGACCAGCGGTTCGCCGCCATGCTGCAGCTGCGGATCCTTCGGGTCGAGTCCGGCGGCGACCCCTAGCCGAGGCTCGAGAGGTCAGAGGCAGCGCTCGACCACCCGGTCCCATCATCTTCTCGACGAACTCGAGGCCCTCGGCGTCCGAGAACCTGGACGTCGTGCCGTTGGCGCCGGCCGCCACGACGCTCCGCGGATCACGGGGACAGATGCTGAGCATCGACACGTAGGGGTTCCCGACGAACGTGACGGAGTCGACAGTTGGAGCGCCTCAGCCATGCAGGTGCAAAGGAGCTCCGTTCATGCCCGCCGTCCGTTCAGTTCTCGTCATTGGTGCCGGTGCCGCCGGCGCTGCGACGGCCATCCTCCTCGCCGAGCAGGGCGTGTCAGTCGACCTCGTCGACGTCAAGACCGACGTGGGCGCTCTCGGCTCCGGCATCACCCTCCAGGGCAACGCACTGCGCGTGTTCAGGCAGCTGGGCGTCTGGGACGAGATCGCCGAGAAGGGCTACGCCTTCGACAGCTTGGGCATCCGCGCCCCTGACCCCAACGGCACCCTGGTCGCTGAGATCCCGGACGCCCGCACGGGTGGCCACGACCTGCCCGCGACCGTGGGCATGTATCGCCCCGAGCTGGCCCGCATCCTTGTCGACCGCGCCCTCGAGGCCGGAGCCAAGGTCCGCTTCAACACGGCCCCGACGGCCTTGTCGCAGGACGCAGACGGCGTCGAGGTCGGCTTCGTCGACGGTTCGACCGGCAGATATGACCTCGTCGTCGGGGCGGACGGCGTCCGCTCCTGGACCCGCGACGCGCTCGGCATCGATCTCGAGACCCGCGGCACCGGCATGGGAATCTGGCGGACCTTCGTGCCACGGCCCGCCAGCGTCACCCGCACGGACCTGGTCTACGGCGGGCCCTGCTACATCGCCGGCTACTGCCCGACCAGCGAGAACACCATGTACGCCTACCTCGTCGAGAAGGCTCAGGACCGCACCGGCCTCTCGCCCGAGGAGTCTCTGGCGGTCATGCGCCAGCTGTCCGAGGCCTACCACGGGCCCTGGGACGAGATCCGTGAGTCACTCACGGACCCTTCCACCGTCAACTACACCTGGTTCCAGGAGCACGTACTGCCCGCCCCCTGGCACCGCGGCCGGGCAGTGGTCATCGGGGACGCCGCCCACACCTGCCCGCCCACCCTGGCCCAAGGGGCGGCCCAGGCGCTGGAGGACGCGAGCGTCCTCAGTGACGTCCTCCTCCGCTACGAGGCGCTCAGCGACGAGATGTGGACCGAGTTCGAGACCCGCCGAGTCGCTCGCGCGACGGAGGTCGTCGAGGCCTCCGTGCAGCTGGGTCAATGGCTGCTTGACGGAGTGCCAGGCGACATGCCGGCACTCATGGGACGCATGGCGCAGCTCCTCACCCCGCCCGCCTGACCTCGACCAGTCGACGACCCACACCGACAACGGAGCCACACGTGACTGACGAACGACTCATCACCCACCTGCGACACGTCGACCTCGCCGTCCCGGACTACGACAAACAGCTCGAGTTCTACACCGAGACCTGGGGCCTCTCCGCCGAGACCAGTGACGAGGGCATCGCCTTCCTCGCCGCCGAAGGCTCTCCAGAGCAGTACTCCGTCCGGCTACGCAAGGACACCGACAAGAGGCTCGACCTGATCTCGTTCGGCGCAGCCACCCCAGCCGACGTCGACGCGATGGCACAGCGGCTCGGCACGGCCGGCGTGCAGCTCGTCTCCGAACCCGGCACCCTCCAGACGCCGGGCGGTGGCTACGGCTTCCGCTTCTTCGACCTCGACGGCCGCACCATCGAAGTCTCCAGCGACGTCGCCGCGCGGCAGCATCGCAGGGTCGAGGAAGGCGAGTCGATACCGGTCAAGCTCTCCCACGTCGTCATCAACTCGCCCAACCCCGAGGCCACGGTCGCGTTCTACGAGAAGCACCTTTCCTTCGCCTTGTCGGACACCCTCATGTCGCCGCACATGGGCGAGGTCATGTGGTTCATGCGAACCAACAAGTTCCACCACAGCCTTGCTGTCGCCCGCGGGCCACACACGTCCCTGCATCACGCCTCCTTCGAGATGCGCGGCATCGACGAGTACATGCGCGGGACCGGGCGCCTTCTCCGCGCCGGTGTAGAGAAGGTCTGGGGCCCGGGACGCCACCTGGCCGGCAACAACACCTTCAGCTACTTCCTCGACCCGCACGGCAACACCATCGAGTACACGACCGAGCTCGAGGAGCTCGACGAAGACGCCTGGCACCCCCACATCTACGACTTCTCCAACCCCGAGGTCACCGACCAGTGGGGTACCGCGAACCCGATGAGCGAGTTCGTCGCCAAGCAGTCGTTCAACGACCCCGATCCAGGGGTGTTCGTGGCGCCCCCAGTTTGAGCAGGAGAGCAGACTCGACAGCGCACCCCCGGGACCGTTGTCAGTCGAGCTCGCTGCAGCCCGTGAGTACGTCCCATTCAGCGCAGCCCGCCAATCCGCCACCACCCTGGCGCGCATCAGCGGCTCCGATGGCGGGCATCGCCAAAGCGGGCTGCCCAGCAAGCGGCCTGTCTTCGTAGGGTCCCGAGCATGATCAACGACCGTCTCATCGAGCCTGACTCCCTGGTCATCGAACCGGGCCGAGTCTCCGTGGACGTTCGCATCCCGTGGTACCGCGCCATCCCCGCGTCCTGCATCCACGACGTCACGGTTCGCGTCGACGGACACGTTGTCCCGACCGAGTCACTGCGCTGCGAGCTGAACGGGCAAGCGCGTCGTCTCGACGAGTTCCCCGATCTTGTCGACGAGTCGTGGTTCACCACCGACTCACTCACCGTCAGCGGAGACCTCGATGTCGAAGCCGTCGACCAGCACGACGTCTTCGTGAACCTCAAGCTGTACATCCCTTACATCGTCACCGCTCACGGCGTGCTGATGATCGACGAGTCGCTCGAGCGCCAGATGCCGGGAGGCACCCGATGACCGACCTCGGCGCGCCGATTCAGGGCGTCACCCTCTACAGCTTCACCCGCGCCTTCCACGGCCGCCAGTACGACCTGGAAGGACTCATCCGCAAGGTCGCCGACGACGGCATGGGTCCCGGCTTGGAGATCATCGGATTCTCCGCCTTCCGAGGCTTCCCGGACATCGACGACGCCTACGTCGACTGGTTCCAAGGCGTCGTCGCCGACTCGGGTCTGGTCCTGACTTCCTGCGCGGTCAACACCGACATCGGCATCCGCCGAGACCGCCTCCTGACTGACGATGAGCTCATCGCCTACATGGAGCGGCAGATCGCGGCCTCGGCCCGACTCGGGTTCCCCCTGGCACGAGTGCAGATCTCGTTGACGCCCGACTCCATGGAGAAGCTGCTGCCCGTCGCCGAGCGATACGGCATCACCCTCGCCATCGAGATCCACGCACACCATCACCCCCACCACCCGATGGTGCAAGTGCTCCGTGACCGCTACGAGAAGCTCGGATCACCGCTGCTCGGCTTCGTCGCCGACTGGGGCACCACCACCTCCGGTCTCGCACCCTCCATGGTCGAGGCCTACCGCCGCCGCGGCGCGTCGCAGGAGTTCCTCGAAGCGGCTGACCGACTCTGGCGCCAGTACTACCAAGACGGCCCGCCGCCGACCGAGCCCGCGCACGGAGAGCGGTTCGGCGCGTTCATCGAGCTCGCCGGCCGGCACGGGTTCCCCGAGCTCGGCATCGACCTGGCGATCAACGCCACCGGTCTGTTCGGTCCGGCCCGCGTCGAGTCGTGGCTCGAAATCATGCCGTGGGTCCGACACGTGCACGGCAAGTTCTTCGGCATCGACCAAACCGGCGAAGAGCCCTCCGTCCCGGTACGTGAACTCGTCGGGCAGCTCGTCGAGACCGGCTACCAGGGCGCCATCTCCAGCGAGTACGAGGGATGGCACTGGAACTACTGGGACGACGCCTTCGACATCATCGCCGGCGAGCAGGCACTCCAGCGCGCCGCAGCCATCGACGCCGGCTCCCAGATGACGGTCGACCCGGCGGCGGCCCGCAACCAGCTGCAGGGCCACTTCGGCCGCGCCGTCGCAGCCGGCTGAGCGTTCTAGTCTCCTGACGTGACCAGCAGTCCCCAGCTCGTCCGCGAGCCGCAACAGGCACGCAGCCGACGCTCCTTCGACCGCGCCCTCGACGCAGCCGTCTCGCTACTCGTGGAGCGCGGCACGGCCTCGTTCACGCTCATCGAGGTCGCCAAGACAGCCGGCATCTCCACCGGGTCCATCTATGGACGAGTCGCAAGCAAGGACGACCTGATCAGGGCTGCCCACGCCCGCGAGATGGTCCGCCTCTCAGCAGACACGAAAGCCGCCTTCGCCTCTGTCGCACGCGATGGAGAAGAATCAGACGTGGTCAGAGCCGCCGTGCTCGCACTCGCAGACCTGCTCCAACGCAACGCCCCAGTGCTCTCGCCCTTCATGCTCCTGAGCAACCACGACGACGTCATCGCATCGGCCGGGAAGTCCGCCTACCACGAGATGACCACCATGTTCGAGCAGATCCTCCTCCACGCCTCGTCCGACCGAGGCTTCCAGCGGCGCCGGGACATCAGCTGGGCCTGCGCGGTCTCCTACAGCGTCCTCGCGCGCCAGCTCGCGCTGGGAACCGACCCAGGCGCAGCCGTCGACTTCGACATCGACGAGGTCGTCCACGAGCTGTCTCGCATGATCACCGCGTACCTCGCCCAGCCGTCGAGCTGAGACGCGCATCACGTCGGCCGATGACCGCCATCGGCAATCAGAACTGCCGTTCTGATTCCATCGGCACCAAACTGGCGGCATGTCCGAGACCACTCCTCGCCTCGCCGTCGGTGACCTCGCCCCGTCCTTGGAGCTGAGCGATGCCCAAGGCCAGACAATCGCCGTCGACCCGTCCGAGAACCTGGCCACCGTCGTCGTCTTCACCTCCAACGGCTGTCCCTACGCCCTGGCCTGGCACGACCGGATCCAGGACGTGGCCCGTGACTACGCCGACCGCGGCGTGCTACTCGTTCAGGTGGTGAGCAACGACTCCGAGCTCCAGCCGCTGGACTCGGCAGAGAGCATGGCAGCGCGGGTCGAGCGCGGAGAGATCGTCGGCCCCTTCCTGCGCGACGAGGACCAGTCGGCGGCCCGACGGTTCGGCGCCACCGCGACCCCTGAAGTGTTCGTCATCGACCAGACCGGCATCGTGCGTTACCACGGGGCGCCCGACCGGGACCACGACGAGCCCGGGCTGCGAGCTGAGTGGCTCCGCCAGGCTCTCGACGCCGTACTCGACGGACGTGACCCTGGGACCCCGACCACCCCGCCGGCGGGGTGCTCGGTCAAGTGGCGTGTCGACCTGCTGTGGTGGGCCGGCTGCCCCAGCCACGACAAGGCCGCGGAGCTCCTGGCGGACACGCTGCGCGACATGAACCGGGAGGACGTCCGGATCCGGCGCGTCGAGATCACCTCCCTCGCCGAAGCGGCCGACCGAGACTTCCCGGGCTCACCCACCTTCCAGGCCGGCGGTGCCGACCTGTTCCTGGACACCGCCGCCGCCCCGGCGCTGGCTTGCCGCACCTACACCCTGGAGGACGGCCGAATCAGTCCACTCCCGACGGGCAGCCAGCTCGAGGCGCGCCTGCGTGACGCACTCGTTCGGCCATGGGAGCTCCCGGGCTGGGTCGACTTCCGCAAGCAGACCGCCACGTCCCGATGACCCGCCACTTCCCACCAGTCGTGGACGTCGCCATCGTGGGCAGCGGCCCCACCGGCGCCGCCTACGCACGCATCCTGAGCGAGCTTCGTCCAGACCTCACGATCGCCACCTTCGAGGTCGGGCCGGTCGTGTCCGACCCGCCCGGAGCCCACGTGAAGGGCATCGAGGACGAGGCGGCTCGCCTCGAAGCACAGCACCGCTCCGAAGGGCCCCTCGAGCCGAGCCAGGACGGTCGGCTGCGCCGAGCCGGGACCTTCCTCCTCGCCGACGAGTACGCGTGCGAAGGTGAGGACGGCATCCCGTCCGCCGCGATGTCCAGCAACGTCGGCGGAATGGGAGCGCACTGGACATGTGCCTGTCCCCGTCCCGGCGGCGCCGAGCGCATCGGCTTCCTGCCGGACCTCGACGAGCTCCTCGACGATGCCGACCGCCTTCTCGGCGTCTCCAACGACGCCTTCAACGACGCCCCGTTCTCCGATGAGGTGCGTCGGCGACTAGCAGCCGAGTTCGACTCGACCCGACCCGCCGACCGTCACGTCCAGCCGATGCCGCTCGCAGTCAAGGTGTCGGAGGACGGCACGGTGACCTGGTCCGGATCAGATGTGGTCTTCGGAGAGGCAACCCGTGACAACCCCCGCCACACGCTCTACCCCGAAGCACTGGTACGCCGGGTGCTGCTCGACGGCGCCCGGGTCACCGGAATCCTTCTGGTCGACACCCAGGACGACTCGGAGCACGAAGTGCTCGCCAGCGAGGTCGTGATCGCTGCCGACGCACTGCGAACCCCGCAACTACTCTGGGCCTCCGGAGTCCGTCCTGTCGCACTCGGCCGCTACCTCAATGACCAGTCGCAGGTCATCCACGCCGTGCGTCTGCGAGACGTCGCGGCCTCCAGCGTCTCTGGGATCGACCCTCGCGGCCGAGCCCGCGTCGTCCGCCAGAGCGGCGTCAGCTGGGTGCCCTACACCGACGCCGAACCGTTCCACGGACAGGTCATGCAGCTCGACGCCTCCCCGGTACCGCTGGCGCCAGGAGACGTGCCGGAGCCCGGCAGCATCGTCGGGCTCGGATGGTTCTGCTCCAAGGAGCTCAGCGCCGAGGACCGCGTCACCTTCGACGACTCCCGGAGCGACGGCTATGGGATGCCCGCGATGCGGATCCACTACCTGCTCACGGACGCGGACCACGCCTCGCTCGAAGCTGCTAGGTCAGCAGTCAAGCGAGCGGCGACAGCCCTGGGCGACCCGCTGGACGCCGAGCCCATCACCCTTCCGCTCGGCGCCTCCCTGCACTACCAGGGAACCGTCCGGATGGGCTCGGCGGACGACTCCACGAGCGTGTGTGACAGCAACAGCCGCGTCTGGGGTGTCGACGGCCTCCGCGTGGCGGGCAACGGCGTCATCCCCACCTCAACAGCCTGCAATCCCACCCTCACCTCGGTTGCCATCGCGATCGCCGGTGCACGGCACATTGCCCATACCCTCCGCCCAGCCGACGTGACCCGCGAAGAGGTCCGGTCGTGACCGACACACTCTCCGTGGCCATGATCGGGCACGCGTTCATGGGTGCCACGCACAGCCAGGCCTGGCGGGTGGCCCCGCACTTCTTCGATCTGCCCGCCCAGCCCGTCATGCGGGTCGTGTGCGGACGAGACGCCGCGCGAGCCTCGGAAGCCGCCCAGCGACTCGGGTGGCTCGAGAGCTCCGATGACTGGCGCGCCGTCATCGCCCGCGACGACATCGACGTGGTCGACATCTGCACCCCGGGTGACAGTCACGCAGAGATCGCCGTCGCCGCCCTGGCCGCCGGCAAGCACGTGATCTGCGAGAAGCCGCTGGCCAACTCGGTCGACGAAGCCGAGCAGATGACCGCCGCCGCCGCCGTCGCATTCTCGGCCGGTGTCCGGGCAATGGTCGGGTTCACCTACCGCCGGGTGCCAGCGATCGCACTCGGTCGACAACTGGTGCAGGAGGGCCGTATCGGCGACGTCCGGCACGTCCGAGCGCAGTACCTCCAGGACTGGATCTCCGACCCCGAGGCACCGCTCTCGTGGCGACTGCGGAAGGAGAAGGCAGGCAGCGGAGCGCTCGGCGACATCGGCGCGCACATCGTCGACCTCACGCAGCACATCACCGGACTCACCATCACCGAGGTCTCCGGACAGCTCGAGACCTTCGTCAAGGAGCGCCCCCTCGCCACCGAACACGCCGGCCTCTCCGGCACCGCCGGTATCGAGCGCGGCTCCGTCACGGTCGACGACGCGGCTGTCTTCCTGGCCAGGTTCAAGGGAACGTCTGCGGTCGGTGTCTACGAGGCCACCCGGTTCGCCACAGGACGCAAGAACGGCATTCGCATCGAGGTCAACGGCTCGCAAGGGAGCCTCGCGTTCGACTTCGAGGACATGAACGTCCTGGAGTTCTTCGACGCCAGCGAGCCTGCCGAGACCGCCGGCTTCAGACGGATCCTCGTCACCGAGCCGGAGCACCCCTATGTCGCCGCCTGGTGGCCCGCCGGCCACGGTCTCGGTTACGAGCACGGCTTCACTCACCAAGTCGTCGACTTCATCCGCGCGACAGCGGCCGGCGACCAACCGACTCCGTCGTTCGCTGACGGTCTTGCCGTCCAGCGTGTCCTCGACGCCGTCGAGACCAGCTCCGACACCCGCACCTGGCAGGAGATCGCCTCATGACCCGTCCGATCACGCTGTTCACCGGCCAGTGGGCCGATCTGCCGTTGGAGGAGGTGGCCCGGCTGGCCTCGGAGTGGGGCTACGACGGGCTGGAGATCGCCTGCTGGGGCGATCATCTGGACCCGTGGCAGGGTGCCGAGGACGACGGCTACATCCGGGCCAGGCTCGACCTGCTGGAGAAGTACAACCTGCAGGTCTTCGCGATCTCGAACCATCTCAAGGGCCAGGCGGTCTGCGACGACCCGATCGACGCGCGGCACCAGGCGATCGTGTCCGCGAAGGTGTGGGGCGACGGTGACCCGGAGGGGGTGCGGCAGCGGGCTGCGGAGGAGATGGAGCTGACCGCGCGGACCGCGCAGCGGCTCGGGGTGCAGACCGTGGTCGGGTTCACCGGCTCCTCGATCTGGAAGTACGTCGCGATGTTCCCGCCGGCGTCGCAGGAGATGGTGGCCGCGGGCTACCGGGACTTCGCCGACCGCTGGAACCCGATCCTCGACGTCTTCGACGAGTGCGGGGTGCGGTTCGCGCACGAGGTGCATCCCTCGGAGATCGCCTATGACTACTGGACCACGGTGGCGACGATGGAGGCGATCGGCCACCGGCCGGCGTTCGGGCTGAACTGGGATCCGTCGCACTTCGTGTGGCAGGACCTGGACCCGGTCGGGTTCTTGTGGGACTTCCAGGACCGGATCTACCACGTGGACTGCAAGGACGCGAAGCGTCAGACCGGCAATGGCCGCAACGGCCGGCTGGGTTCGCACCTGCCCTGGGCTGATCCTCGCCGGGGTTGGGACTTCGTCTCCACCGGCCACGGCGACGTGCCGTGGGAGCAGTGTTTCCGGATGCTCAACACCATCGGCTACGACGGCCCGATCTCGGTGGAGTGGGAGGACGCCGGCATGGACCGGCTGGTCGGTGCGCCGGAGGCGCTGGAGTTCGTGCGCCGGCTCGCCTTCGACGCCCCCGAGGCCGCCTTCGACGCCGCGTTCGCGACCGGGGACCAGTCATGACCTCATTGGTGCGCCGAGTGCTGCTCGCGGCCGAGTGCGACAGCAGCTCCGAGGTCCGCGCACTCGTGCATGCCGGTCCGGCCGCCTCGTGCGCCGCGCTCGGGTCGGTGATGGCTCACGTCATCCAGACGCTGGTGCGCGATCGCAAGCTGGTGTCCACGTGGCTCGAGACGCCCAAGGCGGCAAAGGTATGAGCGGCCGAGTCCTGATCATCGGGTCCGGTCCCACAGGTGCGACCTACGCACGTCGCCTGCTGGACCGAACCGACGACGTGTCGGTGCTCATGGTCGAGGCAGGTCCAGCCCTCACTGACCCACTCGGCATGAACGTCCGAAACATCCCCGATCCTGCGGCCCAGGCCGAAGCCAAGAAAGCGTCGCAAGGTCCCGCATCCGACCGGGCAGGTATCGCAGGCATCCCCACAGGAACTGCAGTCGAGGGCACGGTCACCGCGCGCCAGGGAACCCATCTCGTGGGGCGTGCAGCGGATGGCTCGAACGGAATGCCGGCCGCCGCCGCTGCGACCTGCGTCGGCGGGCAAGGTGCCCACTGGACCTGCGCCACGCCGCGACCGGTAGGCAGCGAGAGGATCGACTTCCTCGGCGACGACCTCGACCAGCTCCTGGACGAGGCCGAGCGCCTCCTGCACACCACCCACGAGGCCTTCAGCGGTGCCCCACAGGCCATCGCCCTCCTCGACGTGGTCGACAAGGAGTTCTCAGCCGACGGCCTGCTCGTGCAGCCACTGCCGGTGGCCGGCGACCCGCAGGACGACGGTTCAATGCGCTGGTCCGGGACCGACGTGGTTCTGGGCGACCTCGCCCACCGAGGTGCCCGTGCGGACCGTTTTGAGCTCCGGACCGGCACTCTGGCTGTCCGGCTCGTCCTGGAGAACGGCGCGGTTGTCGGCGCGGTGCTGCGTGACCTTTCCACCGGAACCGAGTCCGAGGAGCGGGCCGACGCCGTGGTGGTGGCCGCTGACGCGCTGCGCACTCCTCAGCTGCTCTGGGCCTCGGGGATCCGTCCGGACGCACTGGGCCGGTACCTCACCGAGCACCCGCTGATCTTCGGTGTGGTGGCGGTCAGGGAGGGGCTGCTGCCTCCCGTCGCTCCCGGTGCTGCGCCGGTCGACCCAGTACGTGTCGTCGTGGGGGTCCGGTTCGACGAGGAGCGGCACCCTTTTCACGCCCAGATGCTGTACAGCCCGGTCTGCCCCATCCCGCTCGCACCCGACAGCCCGTTCGCTGACAACCCGGCCGGCTATGTCGGCATGGGTTGGGGCGTGAGGAAGTGGCCCCGCGCCGAGGACCGGCTCCTGTTCGAGGACGACGTGCCGGACGCGAACGGGCTGCCCGGCATCCGGATCTCCTACGAGGTGACCGAGCGTGAGCAGAGCCAGCTCGACCAGGCCCGCGCCTTCCAGGCTCGCGCCGCGGCAGCGATTGGAACCTTCATCGACGGCATGCCGGTCGTGATGCCCCCTGGTAGCTCACTGCACTACATGGGCACGGTGCGCATGGGTCCCGATGACGACGGGACCAGCGTCTGCGACTCCTTCTCCCAGGTCTGGGGCGTGCCCGGACTCGTCGTCGCCGGAAATGGCCTCATTCCGACCGCCAACTCCTGCAACCCGACCCTCACCAGCGTCGCCCTCGCCGTACGCGGCGCGGACGCCCTGGCCGACCGACTCACCGCGTGACGCCGTGAAGAACAGAGAGGCACACATGACCACCATCGACGACACCACCCTGCTGGAGCGGCTGGCCGCCCTCGAGGCACGCGTGGATGCGGCCGAGCTCGCCTCCACCCGGGCAGCCGACCGCGGTGCGGTCGAGAACGTCTTCAACCGGTACATGCACTACCACAACGCCTACCAGGACGAGCGGATCATCGACGAGCTCTGGGTCAAGCCGGGCACCGAGGGCATCCGCTCGCGGTACAACAACGTCGGCGAGTACACGACCTACGAGTCGGTGACCGCCTACCACCGCGGTCGTCCCAAGCCGGTCGGCAAGCTGTTGTTCCACTACACGACGACTCCTGTCGTGGAGATCTCCGCGGACGGCACATCCGCGAAGGGCATCTGGATCATGGCCGGGCTCGAGTCGGGACTCATGGACCCCGAGATCGCGAAGAACGTCCCCGCGTACGTCCTTTCGGGGGGCGACGTGGACGGCAAGCCGGTCTGGGCCCACTGGGTCTGGTGCAAGTACGGCGTCGACTTCATCAAGCAGGACGGTGAGTGGCGGATCTGGCACTTCCGGTGCTACGAGGTCGCCCGCGCACCCTTCAACCGCGACTGGATCAGCTTCGCGGAGGACAACCAGCACAGCCACGACTCGCAGCTGGCCTGGTTCGGCGACGACGGCGTGCCGGTGTTCCTGCCGACCGTGGACGGCCCCATCGTCACCGAGAAGTACACCCCGTACTCCAACGACACCGCCCAGACGCTCGACCCTGAGCCGCCCATGCCTTACGGCGACTTCGAGGACACCTTCCGATGAGCCGTGAGCTGTCGGTCAACCTGGAGTACATGTTCACCGAGGCAGGTGACGACCTTCCCTCTCGCGTCCGGGCCGCCGCGGCAGCCGGGTTCGGCAAGGCCGAGATGTTCTGGACCCACGACAAGGACCTCGACGCCTTGTCCGCCGCGCTCGACGAGACCGGGACCCAGATGTGGACCGTCCTGGTCGACCCGCGAACCACCCGGCTCGTCGACAAGGACACCCACCCCGGCTGGCTGGACGACGTACGTCGCACGGTGGCCGACGCCGTACGACTCGGCTGCCCACACGTGGTCGTCGGTTCCGGTCCCGCCGTTCCCTACCTGAAGCGGCCCGTGCAGCTGGGGATCGTCACCGAAGCAGTGGCCGGTGCCGCGGAGATCGCCGCGGACGCCGACATCACCCTTCTCCTCGAGGCCGTGAACACACGCCTGGACCACCCCGGAGTCCTGTTCGCGATGACCTCCGACTCCGTCGCAGTCGTCCGCGGTGTCGACTCCCCGCGAGTCAAGGTCCTCTACGACCTCTACCACTCCGTGGTCGAGGGCGAGGACCCCGAGGTGGTGTTCCCAGAGGTCGCCGACATCGTCGGGCACGTGCAGATCGCGGATGCCCCCGGTCGGGGTCAACCCGGCACCGGCTCCATCGACTGGCCCGCCGCGTTCGCGCTGCTGGACCGCGAGGGATACCGGGGCGCCGTCGGGGTGGAGTGCTATCCCACCGTCCCGTCGACCGCGGACGCCCTCGCCTACATCAGTCAGGTCGCAGCTGGAGAACTGGCAGTCGGCCCGTGAACGACGAGGACCCAACCACCGCCAGGCGGATCAAGTGGAGCTACATGGACCACTGGCGCAGCAACGGGCCCACCGGACCGGTCGACCAGTGGCACTCGGTCAAGACCATGTCGGCCTTCCTCAAGCAGATCAAGGCGACCGGCTTCGACGCCATCGACACCTTCGACTTCCGGATCTGGCAGATCTACGGCGACTACGGCGGCCCGGCCAAGTACCAGGAGATGGTCCAGGACCACGGCCTCGAGCGGATCGTCAACACGTTCCACGCAGCGGACTACGACCTGCGCAACTACGCTCCGCACCTGCCAGAGACGCACGAGAACATTCTCGAGGACTTCCGCGTCACGATGGCCCGATGGTCTGAGATCCAGCTCGACAACATCATCGTGATGCCCGCGACCCTCTACTACGACATGGAGCCCATCACCGAGGACAAGCTCAAGTACACCGCAGAGTTGTGGAACAAGGTCGGGGAGATCACCGCGGGCCACGGGGTACGGCTCACCTGCCACCACGAGTTCTTCTGCGGCATCCAGAGCGAGCAGGACATCGACACGTTCTACTCATTGACCAACCCCGACGTGGTGTCGTTGTTCGTCGACACGGCGCAGCACTGCATCGCCGGGCTCGACCCGGTCGCGCTCTACAACCGCCACGCCCACCGGGTCAGCGGGTTTCACTTCAAGGACACCCACAACGTCGCCACGGGCGACGACCACCGGCACCGTCCTGACTCCGAGATCATGGCCCCGACAACGGGCAAGTGGTTCTACGAGATGGGCACCCCGGACGGGCTCGTCGACTTCGAGGCCATGATGACCGCCGTCCGCGACAACGCCTACCAAGGCTGGATATCGGTGGAGCACGACAAGGCCAACAAGCAAGGTGGCGACTACTCCGAGAGCACGGCCATCTCGCGGTGGTACGCGGCCCACGTCCTGGAACGGATCTACTCGTGACCGGCAGTGCGGCGGGCATCAAGTGGGGCTACGCCATCAACCAGTGGAAACCCCAGTTCGACGACTTCGTGCGCCGCGAGCAGCACGAACGCGCGCTCAAGACCATGTCGATCGCCGGCTTCTCCGGCGTGGAGCTCAACGCCGGGACCGGGCGGTGGGAGCCGTTGGGCAACCCCCACCAGCTCGCCGCCAACTTCGGCTCTGTCGCCGGGTTCCGAGAGTTCCTCACCGAGTGCGCGATGGAGGCCGTCAGCAGCTGGGCCTGGGATCCGCAGGAGCGGTCGATGGAGGAGCTCACCGGGCCCTTGTCACCGTTGGCCGAGAGTGACGTCGCCACCATCGCGAAGAGGGCCTCCCAGTACGCCGCCGCGCTGTCCGAGCTGGGAGGATCCATCTTCCTGGTCAGGCCGGCACCGGGCGCGGGCGACATCGACCCGCTCGACAACGACGCCATCGACCGCCTGGCCGCCTGCTGGGACACGGTCGGTCGCGCCACCGCTGAGCACGGAGTCCGAACGGCGCTCCACCTCGACTTCCTGTCCGCTCTGCGTCGCGACGACGCACTGGAACGACTGCTTGACCACACCGACCCAGAGCTCGTGGGACTGGCGGTGGACACCGGCGAGCTGACCGCGGCCGGCATCGAACCAGTCGCCTTCATCCGACGGCACGCAGACAGGTTGTGGCACGTCCAGCTCAAGGACGCCCTCGCCGTCGACGTCGACCAGGAGTACCTCGAGCCACATGCCCACTGGACGGTTCGCGTCCGCGGAGGTGCCCGAGAGGTTCCGCGCTGGTTCGCCGAGCCAGGGGCAGAAGGCGGCCTCGTCGACTCACAGGCGGTCGTCCGCGCCCTCGTCGATGTCGGGTACGAGGGCTGGGTGGTCGTGGAGAGCGACCAGAGCCCGCACCCCGCCACCAGCGCCCTTCTGGCCGGCTACCTCGTCCAACGCGAGCTGCGGCCCATCGCAGACGCCGGTCCCACAAGCCCCTCATCCGCACCTGGAAGGCCCTGACATGTACCAGCTCTCCCCGAACATCGAGCTTCTCTTCACCGAGGCCGGTGAACACCCGGACCGGGTCCGCGCCGCGGCCGCCGCCGGCTTCGACGCCGTCGAGATGTGGGCGACCTCGACCGTCGACGTCGACGCGCTGGCTGCGGCCCTCGACGAGACCGGCGTCTCCCTGACCTCGATCCTCGCTGAGCCCCGCACCAACTTTGCGCTTCCCTGGGAGACCCTGGACGCGTTCTTCGAGGGGCTGGCGAAGGGCATCGAGAACGCCCAGCGGCTCAACGTCCCCCGAATCGTCCTCGGATCCGGGACCGGGTTCGCGGGCCAGAAGCGCGTCCAGAATCTCGAACGGCTCGTCGAGGTGTTCAGCGAGGCCGTCGAAAGGACCGACGGCTCGGGCGTGAAGCTGATCCTTGAAGCCGTCAACACTCGCGTCGACCATCCCGGTGCACTGACCGACCGCACCGTCGACGCCGTCACCGTTGCGCGCGGAGTCAACTCGCCGTCGTTCGGGATCCTCTACGACATGTACCACTCGATCGTCGAAGGAGAGGACCCGGCGACCGAGCTGAAGAACGCCGCCGGCCTGGTCGACTACGTACAGATCGCGGATGCCCCTGGCCGTGGCCAACCGGGGAGCGGCAGCATCGACTGGGCTGCTCAGCTCCAGGTGCTGCGAGCCTCAGGCTACGACGGACCCATCGGACTGGAGTACTTCCCGACCGTGCCATCCGAGGAGTCGGTCAAGCTCATCAGGGACCTGGCCGCCACGGCCTGAACCACGGAGCGGCCGGCTCGGCGTGGCTCCCAGACTCAGGTGATCTCGATGCCCGCTTCGACCACGATGTCGCGCAACCAGCGGTGCGCCGGATCCATCTCGTACATGGGATGCCACCACATGGTCTCCACCAAAGGGTCGGCGTCGAACGGAACCGGTAGCACACGAACGCCGCCGGAGCGGGCCAAGAGATGACCGAGCCTTTCCTGCACCAGGGCGACCCGGTCGGATCCTGAGACCAGCGCACCCAGGGTCAGGTAGTTCTCGGTGACGACCTCGGTGTGCGGCTCGAGCCCTTGCATCCGCAGCTGCTGAACCGCCGTGGTGAACGCGGTCCGCTGGTTGAACGTGAGCACCCACGGCATCTCGGCCAGGTCCTCGACCGTCAGGTGGTCACCCACCTTGGTGTTGTCGTCACTGACGATGCACGCCCAGTCGTCCTCGTAGATGTCGCGATGCTTCAGGTCGGTGAGAAATCCGTGGGGCATGACGATCAAGTCGTGGGTGCGCATGGACTCTGGAGCCGCGTCGACCAACGTCGGCGTGAGCCCGTAGACGTAAAGCTTCGAGCGCGGCGAACGTTCGCGAACCCGTCGGGTGATGGCCGGCCCCAGCGAGGCCGTGCAGTAGTCCGACATGACGATGGAGAAGTCGCGCACGCTTGTCGTCGGGTCGAACTCGCCGTCGCGGACGAAGACCCTGTCGGTCGCGCGCAGAGCCGTCCTGGTGGGCTCCAGGAGCTCCTTGGCCAGCGGAGTCGGCTCATAGGAGTTGCCCACCCGGGTCAGCAGCTCGTCGCCGAAATGACGCCTCAGCTTGGCCAGCGACGCACTCATCGCGGGCTGGCTCAGACCCAGACGAGCTGCGGCCTTGGTGACGCTCTGCTCCTCGAGAATGGCGTCGAGCGCGCGCAGCAGGTTGAGGTCGACTTCGCGGACCACCAGCGCACCCCCTCCGCACATTCGCCGATCCGATGCGGGCCATCGGTCGACTCGGCTTCCCCGATCGTTGCCGCTCGGGAAGGGTGACGCAAGGCACATCACTGGTTCACACGCAACGCCCGGAGGAATCGAGTTGGCACGCCAGGCAAGCCCGGCACCCCAGGGTGAGAGCCCGCTCAAGGTGGCCTTCGTCGGCCCCGTGAGCGCGCAGGCCCGCGCCCTGGCTCAGGAGACCAACGCCGAGCTCATCGACGACCAGCACGCAGCGGACGTCGTGCACGTCACGGTGGCGGCACCGGCCGTCACCGAGACCGTCGCTTCCCTGCTGAGTACCGCGCGGACAGTCGTGCTGCACGTCCAGCCGACCGACCTGGACCTCGAGACCATTGGCCAACTGGCCACCAGAGCCTCCCAAGTAGGAGTAGTTGTCGCCGTGCCGTTCGTGCAGCGGTACTACCCGATGGTTCGACTCGCCAGACGACGAGTCCGCAGCGGTACTCCCGGCCCACTGCACCTCCTCCACGGCTGGGCGGCCCCGCACGCCGTGGCTGGCTGGTGCGACACGGTCGAGTTCATCAGCCGGCACCGCATCAAGCGGCTCACGGCGACCAGTGTGGAGTCAACAGCGGCCGACGCCGACGACGATGCGCCTGGGGTCCCCGGTGCGATGGCGCTGATCTTCGAGACCGACCGCGGCGCCGTCGGTACGCTCGCCGTCAGCCACACCCGACCCGTCGAAGGCGGCACGCTGTTGACCGCTCTCGACGGCGTCGACGAGTCGATCGTCTTCCATGAGGGCCGCGCCGAAGTCCTCGACGTGATGGGCCACCGGAGCACTCAGCGGTTCCAACGCGGGGTCGGTGCCGATGTCTCCCGCTACTCGACTCAACCGGCCGGCCACCCTCAGGGTCATGGCGACTGCTGGGCCTCCTACATCCGAGACGCGCATACAGCGGACAGCGGCCGCTCTCCCGACGGGCTGCCGACACTCGTCGACCTCGCCCGCAGCGCCAGCATCTCGGCAGCCATCCGGGAGTCCCTGTCCACCTCGAGCTGGGCTCGGGTGAGTCTCGACGTTGACCTCGAACTGCTGAACACCACGGAAGGAAGAACAGCGTGACACTAGAAGCACAGGTGCTCGGCGACAACGCCGTCCGCGCCGCCGACGGCGGATACGAGGTGGACCTGCACCTCGCGTGGTACCGGTCGCTCCCCCTTTCATGCCTGGAGGGAATCGACCTCACCATCAACCAGGAGACCGCCTCGCGCGAGTCGCTGAGGGTCACCGTGGGGGACCGGCAACTGGGTCTCGATGAGCTCCCCGCGCTTGACGACGAGTGGTGGTTCGTCCAGGACGCCCTCACCGTGTACGTGCCCTCGTCGTCGGCGGTCGCGCGAGGCGAGCAGGCGGACGTCGACGTCATCCTCGCGACCCGCGTCCCCTACATCATCATCGGGCCCGACGCTGCCCTCGTGCAGCGCACCCACGTCGTCAAGAAGGTCGTGGTCCAGTGACCATCATGTTGGGAACGACCCTGTACTCGATGACCAACGAGTGGCTCGCCGGGCAGTACACCCTCGGCAGCCTCATCGACGAGGTCGGCCGGCGCGGTATCGGACCCGGCGTCGAGGTGATCGGCTTCCAGAGCCTGCGCGGCTTCCCGAACAAGGTCTCCGATGAGGACCTCCGCACGCTCCGCGACGCGATCGAGCGAAACGGGCTCATCCCCACGTCCCTTGCGTCCAACGCTGACATCGCGCTCCGCAAGGACAACTGGATGGACGCCGACCGCAGCGTGGAGTACATGCGGCCCCAGATCGAGCTGGCCGGCCGACTCGGGTTCCCCGTCGTTCGCACCCAGCTCGGGCTCACCCCCGAGGTCCTCGAAAAGGTCGAACCCATCGCGGCCAGGGCCGGCGTCAAGCTCGGCATGGAGGTCCACGCACCCGAGGGACCCAACACCCCGAAGGTCATGGCGACCCGCGAGGCCTACGCACGTATCGACTCGGAGTACCTCGGTTTCGTCCCCGACTTCAGCAGCTGCATGCGAGCCATCCCCGTGGGCATGCTGGACAAGCTCCGCCGCGACGGCCTGTCCGAGGCAGGCATCGACTCTCTCAAGCGCGCGTGGGAGGCACCTGGAGCCCCCTTCCAGCGCTATGGGCAGTTCGCCGCCGAGTGCGGACAGCTCGGTGAGCCCGAGCTGCCCGTGGGCTTCGCACGCCTTGTGTTCACCATGTTCGGGCGCGAGAACCTCGAGGACTGGCGCGAGGTACTGCCGCAAGTGGTGCACATCCACGGCAAGTTCTACGACGTCGACGACGACCTCACCTCGCCGTCGATCGACTACGAGGGCGTCATGCGGGTCTTCACCGAGCTCGACCACCAGGTCTCGATGTCAACTGAGTGGGAAGGTCACGCCTACCTCGACGCCGACGAGCAGGACGCCTTCGACATGGTCACGCGGCACCACGCCATGTGCAGCCGCTTCCTAGGCGCAGACCAGCTCGTCTCTGTCTGACCCTGACCGGGCACGCGGCCCTCGCCCCTGCGGGCGAGGGCCGTGTGGCGCTCCGGCAAAAGCGTCAGAGCCGCTCCGAGACGCCGCGCCGGAAGTGCGGCCGCCGAAGCATAGAGACCACCTCAACCACCCGACAGTCGCCCTGACCTATGCGAGCCATCCACCCGACCGATGGCTCCCCGAAGGGGCGTCAGGACCGGCAAATCAAAACGCCGGTGCTGATTCGCCTCAGTGATGGCCGGGATCGCCAAACGTTGATTCCCGAATGCGCAAGCCGTTGCAAGAGTGGCCGCAATCACACCGATGTCGGCCCGATCGCGGGCGACGACCACTGAGAGAGAAGATCCATGAAGAAATCCACGTGGCGCCGTCTCGGGGCGTTCTCGATCCTGCCCCTGGTCGGCGCGTCGCTGGCCGCCTGCGGCTCCGACGACAGCAGCGGCAGTGACTCGAACACCATCACGTTCGCCTACCAGATCGCGAACCCGAACGCGAAGAGCGTCTTCCAGACCCTCGCCGAGGAGTACGAGAAGACCCACAAGGGCGTGACGATCAAGACCAACCCGGTCGTGCTCAACACCTACGGCCAGACACTGACCACCCAGCTGAACGCTGGCAACGGTCCGGATGTGTTCTTCGTCAATGCCGGAAGTGGACAGGCTGGATCGGTCTCACAGCTCGCCGAGGCCGGCAAGCTGCTCGACCTCACCGGCAAGGTCGACGCCAGCATCGTGCCGGACTCGTCCAAGGCCCTGCTCTACAGCGGTGACAAGCTCGTCGCGATCCCGCCGTACCTGGCCCCGACGGGGCTGATCTTCAGCCCCATGGCCGCCCAGCAGTCCGGCTTCACGATCGACTCGTCCACCACGATGGACGACGTCATCGCCCAGTGCGGCAAGGTCGCCGACGGCGGTCAGGCGGTCTTCGGACTCGCGGGTGCCATGGCTCCCAACACTGCCATCTTCACCAACGCGATCGCTGCAGAGACGGTCTACGGAACGGACCCGACCTGGAACCAGGAGCGCGCGGACGGCAAGGTCACCTTCGCAGACAGCAAGGGATGGCAGGACGCGCTGCAGACGGTGAAGGATCTCTACGACAACAAGTGCTTCCAGGACGGTGCGGCCGGCGCCGGCTTCGACGCACTGACCAACGGCATGGGCCAGGGACAGATGCTCAGCTTCTCCGCTCCCGCCGGTGGCGCCAAGGACATCATGGACTCGACCAAGGGCGCCGTGACTCTCACCATCCAGGCCATGCCGGCCCCGTCCGGCTACCAGACCTACCTGATGTCGGGAACCCCGGACGCGATCGCCGGCAATGCCGCCACGAAGAACAAGGCGCTCGTCGAGGACTTTCTCAACTGGATGACGCAGCCGGCCCAGACCCAGGAGGCCGCAACGGCGTCCGGAGAGATCCCGGTCGGGCCTCTCGACACGTCGAAGCTGCTGCCGCAGTACGCACCGGTCGCCGACCTGCTCAAGAACAACCAGGTGGCCCCGTACCCGTACCTCGACTGGCCGAACGGTGAGGTCTACAACGCCCTCGGCACTGGTGTGACGGGGCTCCTCACCGGCCAGATGTCGGTCGACGACGTCCTGCAGTCCATGGACAAGGCTTGGGACTCGGGTAGCTGAATCCTGTCCTTCGGCGGGGGCCGGTCCCGAGGGCCGGCCCCAGTCCGAACAAATCCCACCCGAGAAGGAGGAGACGGCCGATGGGAAGCACCACACCCGAGGCGACGAGCGGGCTCGGAACAGCCACCGTCCCCACTGGCGACCAAGGCCCTGACGCCGTCGCCGTCCAGCGCAAGTCTCGCCCTGGCGGGCGCGGGCTTCATGGGGTCCCGGCCTGGTGGGCCCTGCCCGGCATCCTTGTCGTTCTCGGGCTGATCTACCTCCCCACGGCGCTGGGCGGCTTCTACGCCTTCACCGACTGGCAGGGGATCGGCGGCTGGCACTGGGTCGGAGTTCAGAACTTCCGCACGATCTTTCAAGACAAGGAGCTTCTCGGCTCCCTCGAGCACACCCTGTTCCTGTCGTTCGCGTTCCTGGTCCTGACGAACGTCTTCGGAATGCTCTTCGCGCTCGCGCTCAACCGCAGCCTCAAGACCCGCTACCTGCTTCGCACCCTGGTCTTCATGCCCGTAGTCCTCGCGCCCATCGCGGTGTCCTACGTCTGGGGCTTCATCTTCGCCTTCAACGGGCCTCTCAACCAGGCCCTCGGCCACCTCGGCCTCGACTCGTGGAAGCACGACTGGTTGGCCGGACCCACCTCGGCAATGGTTTGCATCCTGACCGTCATGGTCTGGCAGAACATCGGCTTTGTCATGGTGATCTACCTGGCCGGTCTCGCGTCTGTTCCCATTGAGCTGGAAGAGGCGGCCGCGCTCGACGGCGCCGGCCGCTGGACGAGGTACTGGCACATCACCCTGCCCACCATCCGACCCGCGGTTGCTATTGCCACCACTCTGATGCTGATCCAGGGGCTGCGCGTCTTCGACCAGATCATGGCTCTGACGGGCGGCGGGCCCGCTGGCGCCACCCAGACCCTGGCCACGGAGATCTACCAGCAGACCCTCGTCTTCGGGAAGTTCGGGTTCGGCGCAGCCCTCGCCCTGCTGCTCAGCGTGATGATCCTCGTGCTCTCCGGCCTGCAGCAGCTCGTCACCCGCGAACGAAACCCCTCAGGAGTCTGACGTGTTCCGCTACCGCTTCCGCACCTTCGTTCTCGAGGTGGTGACGATCCTGGCTGTGGTCGTGCTCCTGGCGCCGTTCTGGGTGCTTGTCATGACGTCGTTCAAGCAGGGGCAGGAGGTGCTCACCTCAGATGCCTTCGCGCCTCCGAAGCAGTGGACGCTGGAGAACTTCAAGACCCTGCTGTCGCCGTCGAGTACCTCGTCCTCGGCGATCTTCCACGGCCTCGAGAACAGCCTCATCATCACCGCCGGCAGCATTCTCGGGCTCGTTGTGTTCGGGTCAGTGACGGCCTACGCGCTGGTTCGCGGAAAGAGCCGTTGGACCACGCGGTCCTACCTCCTGTTCCTCGTTGCGATAGTCCTGCCGACCCAGCTCGGCGTCCTTCCGCTCTATGTGGAGGCCCGCAACCTCCATCTCACCGGGTCGCGGATCGGGATGATCCTCATCTACACCGGCGTCCTGTTGCCGCTCGCGGTCTTCCTCTACGCCGGGTTCTTCCGCACCCTGGCCCCGGAGTACGAGGAGGCCGCCACGATTGACGGAGCGAGTCCATTCCAGTCGTTCGTGCGAGTGGTCTTTCCTCTGATGGCGCCGGCCACGGGCACGGTCGCGATCCTGGCCGGCCTCATAGTCTGGAACGACTTCTTCACGCCATTGATCTTTCTCAACGGCTCGTCGGTCCAGACACTTCCCGTGGTCATGTACAACAACGTGGGCGCGCTGGTCTCACAGTGGAACCTGATCTTCGCCATCGTGCTCATCTCGATGGTTCCCATCCTCGCGTTCTACATCGTCGCCCAGAAGAAGTTCATCCAAGGGTTCGCCGGCGGAGTCAAGAGCTAGACACCCGATCCAGCAGTTGCCGTCGACCGTTGGGCGTCGGTGAAGGGAGCACATCAGCATGGCCACAGTGACGTTCGAGGAGGCGCAGCGGTGGTATCCGGGGGCGGACAAGCCTGCGGTGCCGGGGATCAGCCTGGAGATCGGGGACGGGGAGTTCATGGTGCTGGTGGGCCCGTCGGGGTGTGGCAAGTCCACGACGCTGCGGATGCTGGCGGGGCTGGAGGAGGTCAACTCGGGGAAGATCTTCATCGGTGACCGGGAGATCACCCATATGCCGCCCAAGGACCGTGACATCGCGATGGTGTTCCAGAACTATGCGTTGTACCCGCACATGAGTGTGGCCGACAACATGGCGTTCGCGTTGAAGATGGCCAAGGTGCCGGTCGAGGAGCGCAAGCAGCGGGTGGCCGAGGCGGCCCGGATCCTGCAGCTGACCGAGTACCTGGACCGCAAGCCGAAGGCGCTGTCGGGTGGCCAGCGGCAGCGGGTGGCGATGGGCCGGGCGATCGTGCGTGCCCCGCAGGTCTTCTGCATGGACGAGCCGTTGTCGAACCTGGACGCGAAGATGCGGGTGGCCACCCGCACCGACATCGCCAAGCTCCAGGCCGACCTGGGGGTCACCACGGTCTATGTGACCCACGACCAGGTCGAGGCGATGACGATGGGTGACCGGGTCGCGGTGATGAACTTCGGGGTGCTGCAGCAGGTCGACACCCCGCTGAAGCTCTACGACAAGCCGGTCAACCTGTTCGTGGCCGGGTTCATCGGCTCACCGGCGATGAACCTGCTGCGGGCCAAGGCCCAGGACGGGCAGGCCAAGATCGGCAACTACCTGGTCCCGGTCGACACCGGGGCGTCGAGCAAGATCGGCCCGCAGCACACCAACATCACCGTCGGTGTCCGCCCCGAGTCCTGGCGCATCGTCACAGCCGCCGAGGGCGGGCTGCCGGTCAACGTCACGGTGGTCGAGGAGCTCGGCGCCGACGAGTTCGTCTACGGCACCTGCGACGTGGAGGGCACCCCGGGCAACATCATCATCCGGGTCTCCGGCCGCGGGCAGGCCCACAAGGGCGACACCCTCTACGTCACCACCGACCCCAAGGACGTCCACGTCTTCGACACCGAGTCCGGCGAACGCCTCTCCGACTGACCTCCGCGACGAGTCCGGAGACCACAGAGGCCGCGCTCACCGAGCCCTACCAGCTGCAGCTACCTCAGTGGCCCGCTACTCGATGCAGCGCCAACACATCCAGGCCGAAGTCGGCCTGCGGATCGCGCCAGACAGACCGGGTGTCAGGCACGACGCTCGGACAAGGTGCGGTCAGGTAGCAGCAGCGAGAGCCCGGCTCCCACCACGAACACCGAAGCCAGCGTCAGGAACAGGGCAGGCAGTCTCGGAGTGATGCTCACTGCGAGCACGCTTCCGATCGCGGCGGCGCCAATCGTCACACCGAGCTCGCGGACCAGGTTCACAGCGGAAGTAGCTGAGCCGACCAGGTCCGGAGACACCGCATCCTGGGCGATCGTGACGACGAGCATCATGAAGCAGCCGACGCCGACGCCGAGGACGAAGATCCCCACAGCGGCCCGCCACGCACTCCACGTGTCATCGAGGCCGGCCAGGTAGACGAGCGCCACTGCGCCGGCGGTGCAGCCGAGCAGCGGGAGCCGGCGGTAGCGGCCGGTGCGAGCGGTCCATCGTGCGGTGGTCGTGGTCGTGAGCATCATGCCCAACACCAAGGCGAGCAGCAGGGCACCTGAGGAAGCCGGTCGCATCGACAGCACTGCTTGGACGATGGTCGGGATGTAGCCGACGAGAGCAAACACGGCAGCGCCGACGGTGAACCCCAAGCAGCAGGCCACGACGACCAGGCGATTGCGAAGGACGCCTATCGGAATGAGCGGGTCGCTGTGTCGGAGCATTCGCGAGACGAACAGCACGCCGCACAAGGACGTGGCGATGACACCGACCAGCGCGACGGGCGACGACCAGCTCAGCTCGCGTCCCAGGGTGCCGGTGAGCACCACCAGGCCGGTGACGGCGGCGACGTACAGGAAGGACCCCGGAACGTCGAGTCGGCCGTGTGCTCGCGGACCGGCAGGGTGGGGGACTGACCGGAAGGCGAGCGCGATGGCCACCGCACCCAGGGGAACGTTCACCCAGAAGATCCAGCGCCACCCGACCGTCTCTGTCAGGGACCCTCCCACGAGCGGGCCCAGAACGCTCGAGGCTGCGTAGACCAGTCCCACTGGCGCCATGAATCGACCTCGGTCACGGGCAGAGACCGCATCCGCCACCACCGCTTGGGACAAGACCAGGACACCTCCGCCGGCCGCGCCCTGCAGTGCGCGCAGCGCGATGAGCTGGCTCATGGACGTGGCCACTCCGCACAGTGCCGAGGCAGCCACGAAGCCGATGAGGCAGCAGAGGAACAGCTTGCGGCGCCCTTGGAGGTCACCCAACCGGCCGTAGATGGGCATGGTCGCGGTCATGGACAGCGTGTAGCCCGCGAAGACCCAGCCCATGCCGCCGCGGCCGCCGACCTCATCGACGATGGTCGGGAGGGCTGTGGCGACGATTGTCTGGTCGATTGCGGTCAGGAGAGTGACGACCAGCAGCGCCACCTGCAGCGGGCGGTGTCCGAGCGGGGCGACCTTGGGCGCAGACGCGCGTGATGACAGTGAGAGGTTCGGCACGAGACCGGTCCCCACCTTCTGGTGCTGACGCAGGCGTTGTGCGCGGAACCCAGACAATGCCTGGTCCGACGAGTGATCTCAGTGAGGGAGACCGACCCCGACGTCATCGAAAGTTTACTGCACCTCGAGGGTCAGGAGTGGCGGCACGACGCATCGAAAAGGGCGATGGACGGCATCGTGAAGTTGGGGTTCCGCTTCTTGTGGCGGCCACCACATGCTGGCGACGTGTCGACCATCAAGCGCGGAGTCAGCCTCTACAGCTACCAGGAGGAGTTCTTCCTCCGGACGATGACCCTGGAGGACTGCGTCGCTCACGTCTCCTCCGTCGGTGCCCTCGGCGTCGAGGTGATTCCCGAGCAGTCCCTCCCGGGCTACCCGAACATCACCGACGAGCAGGTCTCGCAGTGGCGCGGCTGGATGGACAAGTACGGCACCACCACCAGCGCCACCGACCTGTTCCTTGACACGAAGCGGCACCGTGACCGATGGCTCACTCACGAGGAGCAGGTCACCTCCTTCCACGCAGACATCGATCTGGCGGTGCGACTGGGAGCGCCGGTCATCCGCGCCATCATCAACACGCCGCCCGAGGTCATGCGCGACGCGGCGCCCTACGCCCGTGACAACGGCGTGCGGCTCCTCCTGGAGGTCCACGCTCCTTTCCACTACTCCCATCCGTGGATCCTCGAGCACCTCGACGTCATGCATGCCGAAGGCGGTGTCGGACTCGGACTGATGCCCGACATGGGCACCTTCGTCGAGAAGTTCCCGCGAGTGGTCTCGGACCGAGCCGTTCGCGACGGAGCCAAGCCTGAGCTCGTCGACTACATCGTCAACCTGTACAACGACCACGGTGACACCCACGCGCTCATGGACATCGTCCACTACCGCGGCGGCGGCCCCATCGAGATGGGCCTGGCCCGCCAGGCGACCCACTTCATCTATCGAGACCCGGCGGAGATGCTGCCCCACATGGACCTGATCGGTCACGTCCAGGCCAAGTTCTACGAGATGGTCGACGACTCGACCGAATACTCCATCCCCTACGACCAGATCATCCCGGTCTTCGAGAAGGGCGGCTTCACCGGCTTCTTGTCCAGTGAGTACGAGGGCAACCGACACGTCCAGGACGCCTTCGAGGTCGACAGCCGGGAGCAGGTGCGCCGACAGCACGCGATGTTCGCCACCCTGCTCGGCGAACGAACTGACCAGCCCAGCGCCTGAGGAGAAGCCGTGTTCGACAAGTACATCGTCTGCGAAGACACCCTGAAGATCACCGATCAGACCCGCACCCAAGGTTCCGTTGAAGTTCGGATGCCCTACTACCGCGGACTCGGTCTCTCGATGGTCGAAGGGGTCGACCTCACGATCAATGGAAACCCGATCCCCGTCGAAGCCACCTCCTTCACCGTCCACGGGAACACCTATCCCATGGTCGATCTCCCCACCGTCCTGGACGACCGGTGGGAGATGGGCGAGCGGGCCCGCATCGACTTCAGCGTCACTCAACCCATGGAGCCCGGAGAAACTGTGGTGAGCGCGGCCGTACGGCTGCGCATCTCCTACATGCCCGTGCCCGGTGGTGGGCGCGACACAAAGACCTTCACGCTGGCATGAAGCTCGCAACGGTCGCGCTCAACGGCGCAGGCGACCGGGTCGCGCTGGTGGAAGACGACTCGGTCTACCCGTTCCCTCGGGGGATGACGATGCGGGAGGTGATCGACGGCGGTCTCGAGCAGGCGCAGCATCTCGCGCGCCAAGCCCGTAGCGGCGCCCCAGTCTCCTTGGCCAACGCTGAGCTGAGGGTTCCTCTCGAACCGGCCGCGGTCCGAGACTTCGTCGCGTTCGAGGAGCACGTCGAAGGCGTGCGCCGCAGCGTCGACGGTGCAACCGGCGTCCCCGACGCCTGGTACGACGCGCCCACCTTCTACTTCACCAACCCGCACACGGTGATCGCCACCGGCCAGCCTGTGCCCTTCCCGGCTACCAGCGTGGCCCGAGACTTCGAGCTCGAAGTCGCCGTCGTCGTCAGCAAGGCCGGCCAGTCACTCACCGCTCAGCAGGCCGGCGACCACATCTTCGGGTTCATGCTCATGAACGACTGGTCCGCACGAGACATCCAGAGCGCCGAGATGAAGGTCGGGCTCGGCCCCGCCAAGGGCAAGGACTTCGCAACGACCCTCGGACCCTGGATCGTCACCGTCGACGAGCTCGCCGAACACCTCGACCCCGACGGTTTCCTCGACCTCGAAGCCTCGGTCAGCGTCAACGGGCACGAGGTGGGCCGAGACCGGCTCACCCACATGGGGTGGGGCTTCAACACCCTCATCGCCTACGCCTCACGTGACAGCTGGGTGCGCTCCGGAGACGTCCTCGGCTCGGGGACCACCGGAGGCGGCGGCTGCCTGGCCGAACTCTGGGGGCGTCACGGACGCCACGACCCGCCGCCTCTGCGCGACGGGGACGTCGTCGAGATCACGGTCGAACACATCGGAAGCATCCAGAGCACTGTCGCAACGGCCGCCTCTGCTCCGGCACTGCCCGCCGTGCGGCGACGCCACAGCGACGCCTGACCAAGGACCAACGATGTTCGAGTACTTCCACCTCTCGCACGCCTCCACGTTCATCGCGGCCTGGGTCGCCGACACCTTCGCCGGACTCCCATGAGGATCGACGAGCTCGACCCGGCCGACCCGGAAGGAGCCATCGCGGCCGCCGCCGCGCGGGTCTCCAACTGGGGACGATGGGGCGACGAGGACGTGCAAGGCACGATGAACTTCCTCGACGACGCCAAGAGGGCCTCCGCGGCCGCGCTGATCCAGACCGGGCAGGCGATCTCCCTGTCCCAGGCGTTCGACATGGACGGCCCCCAAAAGGGCTGGCGACGTCGCACCAACCCCGTCCACACCATGCTCGACACCGGGACAGACGCCGTAGCCGGCGTCCAGGGCTTCCCACACGGACTCGGCGGCGCAGACGACATGGTGACCATGCCTCTGCAGTGCTCCACCCAGTGGGACGGACTCGGACACATCTTCGACCACGGACGAGCCTGGAACGGCCGTCCCGCAGACCAGGTCGTGACCAGCCTCGGTGACTCTGTCACCGGCATCGAAACCGTCAAGGACGTCATCGCCGGCCGCGCCGTTCTCCTCGATGTCGGTCGCGCTCTCGGGACTGACGGCGAGCTGCCCGACGGATTCGCGATCACCGAAGATCACCTCCAACAGACCATCGCGGCACAAGGACCAAGCGCCACAGTCGGTCGTGGAGACATCGTCCTGGTGCGTACCGGCCAGCTACGGCGCGCCCGCCAGAACGGGTGGGGAGACTACGCCGGTGGGCCAGCCCCCGGCCTGTCGTTCACGACCGTGGATTGGCTGCATGCCACCGAGATCGCCGGCATCGCCACGGACACCTGGGGGTTCGAGGTCCGTCCCAACGAGTTCCACGAAGCCTTCCAGCCCCTGCACCAGGTCGCGATACCGCACATCGGCCTGTTCCTAGGCGAGATGTGGGACCTCGAGCAGCTGAGCGAATCCTGCGTCGCCGACGGGCGCTACGACTGCTGGCTCACCGCCGGACCCATCCCAGTCACCGGGGCCGTTGGAGCTCCCGTCAACCCTTTGGCGGTCAGATGAGACCCACCGTCGGCACCACGCTCTTCTCCTTCACCGACGTGTGGCGGACGGGCCGCGTCACGTTGACCCAGCTGCTTCAGAGGGTGGCCACACTCGGCCTCGGCCCAGATCTGGAGCTGGTCGGCTACCAGTCCTTTCGAGGGTTGCCCTCGCCGACCGCAGTCGAGGTGGACGACTTCCGCAGGGACGTCGAGCGCCTCAACCTGCGTCCGACCGCGTTCGGTGTCTACGTGGACCGGGCGAGACGCTCCGGTGGCTGGCTGTCGGCGGAGGAGAGCCTCGCCCAGCTGTCGGACCAGCTCTGGACCGCTCGACGTCTTGGCTTTCGTTCGGGGCGCGCCACTCTCGGGATGGACACAGAGGTCCTCGACCGCCTCGTTCCAGTTCTCGACGACGAGGATCTGGTGTTGACCTTCGAGATCCAGGGAAACCACACCCCGGACGCCCCTGATGTCGTTGCGCTCGTGGACTGGCTACGAGCCAACTCGGGAGCCCCGGTCGGCCTCACTCTCGACAGCTCGGTCGCAATGCCGGACCTCCCGGTCAGTTACCGCCGTGTCCTTCGGCAGCTGGGCATGACCTCGAGCATGGAGGAACAGCTGGAGGTGGCGTGGCGATCTGACGGCCCACCCTTCCAACGCCTCGGAGGTCTATTTGCGGCGCTCGACGGGGCATCGGTTCCGGAAGCCCTTCACGACCAGTTCGTGACCGCGTTCGTCCGCTTCGGGCACGGTGATCTCGCGGACTGGACCCATGTCCTCCCCTGGGTGCGGCACGCGCACGCAAAGTTCTGGGACTGGGAGGACGCCGAGCCGCAGGTCATGATCCCGCACCAGGCGTTGGTGACGCTGCTCGTGGAGCACGGGTACACCGGCTCGATCACGAGCGAGTTCGGCGGCCTCGCCTGGCTTGAGCAGGACGAGATCAACATCTTCGACCTGACCAAGCGACACATCACCTTCCTCCGTTCAGCCATCGACCAGGCGCAGACGGTTCATCGACCCAGACGACCCTGGCCGGTGCCTTCGCGGGCACCAACCCCAACGGGGCGTGGAAGCTCTACCTCGTAGACGACGCGACCGGCGACGTCGGACAGATGGCCGGCGGCTGGAGCCTGAGCATCACCACGTCGGTGCGCGCGGTGGCCACGACCACGGCGGTCGCCAGAAGTGTGAACCCCTCGGGTGACCGGTCCTCGGTCACCTTCACCGCCAGCGTCAACACCACCGGCGGTGGGGTGGCGGTCACTCTCGGGCACAGTGCAGTTCGCCGACGGCGCGACCAACCTGGGCAGCCCGGTGACCCTCAACGGCAGCGGCCAGGCCACGCTGACCTCCTTCGCGCTCGCCGAGGGCACCCACCAGATCAAGGCCGGAGCCACCGGCTTCATGGAGATGCCCTCTCTTGACGGCATCGCCGTGACCTCGAGGCTGGTCTTCGACCCGAGTGCTCTATTCGGCCAGACGCGCAAGGGCAGCCGGGAACGCGCGGTTGACGGCGTCGATACGGCTGGAGGCACCCAGCCTCGCGTAGATGTGCTCCAGGTGTACGTGGACGGTTCCCTCGGTGATGCCCAGCCGGCGCGCGATCTTCGCGTTGGTCTCCCCGGTGGCCACATGGCGGAGCAGCTCCTCTTGCCTCGGTGTCAACCGTGGGATCGGATGGCGCTGACTTTCAGCCTCGAGGAACGCTTTGTGGAGGTGCGGGCGCAGGAGGGTGAGCGCGGCGCGGTCGCGCTCGGAGAAGTCCATCCCTGGCCTGCGGAAGAAGAACAGCCGCGTCGTTCGACCGGGTGCCGCCGGTGGATGGGATGGCGCAGGCAGGGTGAGCATCAGGGCATGCTCGAACCCCAATGGCTGGTTGATGCCGCAGCGAGTGCCGATGCCGTGCCACTGCCGCGTCGAGTAGAAGTCCGCGGTCTTGACGACGCTGCGAGGATCCCCTGTCCGGTCGGGGTAGCTGCAGAGCTGACAGTGCCAGTAGTGCTGCCAGTTGACCGGAAAGCGGGCCGTGGCCACCGACTGATCGCCGTCCGCGATCAGCTGTGCGGAATCCGTCCGCTGCTGGGCAGAGTCGAACCGTCCGAACGCGATGGCGTCACAGCGGACCAGGCGAGCCAGATCTCGCAACAGTGACGGTGGCAGCCCTTCGGGGGGCACATCGGGGCGGTCTGCATTGACGATGTCCGCGAGGGCGCGCAGATCCCTGTCCCTGACCCTGGCCGCAGCCGCCATGGCGAACCTTCCACCCGCCTCCGGACACTACTCCGATTGCCGGCCGCGTATGCAGAACGTCATATGGCGATGCGATCACAGGCCCCTCAGACTGGCGAGCAGGGCTCTTCGTAACCGAGGCACTGCAGGACCGTCGCATCTTCAGTGCTTCTCGACAGGTCGGCGCAAGAAGCCGGATAAGCACGCCGGTCCACGTCTCTTGCTGGACATGCCTTCGGGCGACTGACCTGAGCCCACGACGAGAGGAAGACGATGCAGACCCGACACATCATCGTGGCGACCGCCCTGGCCGGCTTGGTCGGCGCGTTCGTCTACGGCGGCGACGTATCCGCCACACCGCCGACACCCGGCGGCGTAACGACCACCATCCTGGCCAAGTCGACCCTCGACGATCTACACATCTTCGCGAGGGCGGAAACACCAGCTATGACTCCAGCGCGCGGAGTCACCGCTGTCCGGCACGGCCATGACCACGGCCATGACCACGGCTGGCGACTCTGGCTCATGACTCAGGGACTGACGGACGCCTATGTGGTCGACAACAAGTTCGCGCCTGGTGCCGACACGGGGTGGCACTCCCACCCAGGACCCAGCATCGTGTTCGTGGTCGCCGGCACCATGACCAACTACAGCAGCGACAGCCCTGGCTGCGCGCCGCAGGTCTACCCAGCGGGCAGCAACTTCGTGGACCCGGGTGGCGACGACTCACACCTGCTGCGGAACGAGGGCACCGATCCAGCGGAGACAATCGCCTTCCAGATGATCCCCAACGGCTCGACCCGGCGCATCGACGAACCGGTCGCGCCCGGCTGCTCATGAGCACCCGATCATCGGAAGTCAGAACGGGTCAGATGCCGGTCAGGGGCACCTCATGTCAACGCCAGGAGCGGCGGTCGTGTCAACGCCAAGAGCGGTCGCGGTGCCCATGGCGGCCTGCTCTGGCGGCTGTCGATCGCCGTCCGCCCAGCTGACGCGGAGGGCGCCCGCGACGACGGTCGCCGGGTGCGCCCGCTCTCCCGCGCAGACGCGGTCTCGGTCGCCGGCTGGATCACCCAGCGGCTGGCCGAGTTCCGCCTCGGCATCCTGATTCCGGTCGACCCCGGACCGATGGCCCGCAATGCGAACGCTGACGCGCACGGAGATCGAGGTCCGCTCCGGCCACCGCCGAGCCTTTCGCCTCACGTCCAAATAGCAACAGCCCCTGAACCTGTTCGCGCAGGTCAGAGGCTGTTTGAGTACGCCTGTCTGAGTATGTGTACGCCATCAGGGACTCGAACCCCGAACCCGCTGATTAAGAGTCAGCTGCTCTGCCAATTGAGCTAATGGCGCTCGCGCTTCCGCGACCTCAAAGGTTACCAGCGGCGCAGGGTGCGTCGAAATCGCGGACCGTCACCTGCGAGTGGGTACAGCGTTAGCCTGCTGGACCCCTTTCGAGCCTGCCAGTGAGGACCAGATGACACCAGTCTTACGCCGCTCGCTCATCGCACTCGCGACCGCGCTGGCGCTGGCGGTGCCGACCGCGGCCCCGAGCCAGGCGGCGATACCGCTGCCGCACGAAGACCCGTTCTACGGCTACGACGCCGCCGCGCTGCAGAGCGTCCCGCGCGGGACGGTGCTCAGGACGCGACCGGTCACCGTGGGCATCCCGGGGTCGAACACCGGGCTGGTGCCCGGGACCCAGCTCCTCTATCGCACCCAGGACGAGCGGGGCAGGCCGACGGCCACGGTGACCACGGTGGTCAACCCGACCGGTCCGGTCACCGCGGGTCTGGTCGCCTACCTGAGCTTCTACGACGCGCTGGGCGACATCTGCTCACCGAGCTACACCCTCCAGGGCGGCGACCCGGGCCAGGCCAACGCCGAGCTGGCGGACACCGAGGCGGCACTGGTGACCAGCCTGGCCGCCCAGGGGTACGCCGTCACCGTGCCCGACTTCGAGGGTCCGAAGCTGCACTGGGTGGCCGGCCAGGAGTCCGGCTGGAACACGCTGGACGGGATCCGCGCGACTGAGAGCTTCCTGGGCATGGGCAGCAGCCAGAAGGTCGGGCTGCTGGGCTACTCCGGCGGCTCGATCGCCGGCGAGTGGGCCAGCGAGCTCGCGCCGTCGTACAGCCCCGAGCTCAACATCGTCGGCACGGCGATCGGCGGGATCCCGGTCCACCTCGCCCACAACCTGAGCTACGTCAACGGCAGCGACAGCTGGTCCGGCGTGATCCCCGCCGTGCTCGTCTCGCTGGGTCGCGCCTTCGGGATCAGGGTCGGCAAGTACGCGTCGAAGTACGGCAAGCAGGTCATGGCCCAGGTGCAGGACCAGTGCATCGGATCGTTCAACGGCAGCTACCCGGGGCTGCGCGTGCAGCAGCTGCTGAAGAAGAAGTACCACGCGTTCCTCAAGATCAGGCCGTTCGCGAAGACCGTCAACAAGCTGATCATGGGCAGCACCCCCGGCCACCCGGCGATGCCGATGTTCATGGGCGTCGGCAACGCCGACGGCACCGGTGACCACGTGATGGTGGTCAAGGACGTCCAGGGGCTGGCCCACGAGTACTGCGGACAAGGCGTCCCGGTCCAGCTCAAGGTCTACGACGGCGCCGAGCACAGCCAGGCCGGGCTGCAGTTCGTCCCGGACGGACTCAGCTACCTGGCCGGGCGGTTCGCCGGGCTCCCGGTCACCAGCAACTGCGCCGACATCCCCGTGGGCAGCTCACTGGCGCCGCTGAAGGTCAGGAAGCGGCACCACCACCATCACCACCATCACCACCACTAGCGCGAGGCCAGCACCGCCATCGCGGCGTTGTGGCCGGCCACCCCGGACACTCCGCCGCCGCGGCGCGCGCCCGCGCCGGCCAGGAACACCCTCGGCAGCCCGGTGGGCACGCCCCACTGCTGGTCCGGCGTCTCCAGCCGGGCCCGGTTGTTGGCCCACGGCCAGTCCAGGTGCCCGTGCTGGCCCTGCCCGCCGGGCATCGCGAGGTCGGCCTCGATGTCCTGCGGGGTCTTCGCCTCGAGGCACGGGTTGCCCTGCGCATCGTGGGCCACGACCGAGTCGATCGGGTCGACCAGGTGCTCGTCGAGTGCGGCGATGGCCCGGCGCACCGCCTCGTCGCGGCGGCCCTGCGGGTCTGCCTCGAACACCGAGGCCGGGGTCTGCATGGTCAGCAAGGAGAGCACCTGCGAGCCGGGTGGTACGTCGCCCAGCAGCGTCGGGTCGGCCAGCGAGGCGCTGCACACCAGGGACGGGATCGTGGTGGGCAGCGAGCCCCGCGCGGCCTCGTCGTACGCCGTCTGAAGCTGGGTCCACGACGACCCGACGTGCATGGTTCCCGCGAACGCGACCTGCGGGTCCAGGCCCGACTTCAGCCGCGGCAGCCGGTCCAGCAGCAGGTTGATCTTGAGCTGCGACCCGGCCGGCTTGGTGTCCGGGTCGTCCGGCTCGCCGAGCAGGATGTGCAGCACCCACGGCGCGACGTTCGCCAGGAGGTACCTCGCCTCGACCGTGGCGGGCCCACCCGCGGTGTCGAAGTCGACCTCGTTCACGTCCTCGCCGGCGCGGATGGCCGAGACGCCTGCTCCGGGCCGGAGCTCGGCACCGGCTTCGATGGCGGCACGGGCCAGCGCCTCGGTCAGCGCGCCCATCCCACCGATCGGCACCCGCTGCTCGCCCGTGCTCCGACCGATCATCCGGTAGAGGAAGGAGCGGTTCTGCTCCAGCGAAGGGTCGTGGAGAGTGCCGAAGGTCCCGGTCAGCGCGTCGCTGGCCACCACTCCGCGCACGACGTCGTCGGCGAACCGCTTCTCGATCACCTCTCCCAACGGCGTGGCGACCAAGTCCCTCCAGGTCGCCTCGTCCACGTGTGCCGCCAGGTCCCGCTCCAACGGCAGCGGGTCCAGCAGCGTGGGCTCGACCGAGCGGGCCATCGCCGCCACCTCGGAGTAGAAGCTGCACCACGCGTCGTACTCCCGGCTGCTGTCGGTCAGCTCGAGGAACGACAACCTGGTGCGCTTCCCCTCGGGGTTCTCGACCAGGAGGCCGCGGTGGCGGCCGTCCCGTTCGCAGGGCGTGTACGACGCGACCGGCCGCGACACCATCCGCACGCCGAGCTCCAGCTCGGCCATCAGCCGCTCCGGCATCAGCGACACCAGCTCGGCGTAGCGCGAGACCCTGGTGGGCCGGCCGAGGAACGGCTGCGCGGTGACCGCGGCCCCTCCGGGGCGGTCCAGCCGTTCCAGCAGGATCACCGACAGCCCGGCGCGGGCGACGTACGCCGCGGCCACGAGGCCGTTGTGGCCGCCACCCACGATCGCCACGTCGTACCGACCGTAGACGGTGTGCGGGGTCGTCACGGCTCCAACCTAGTGGGGCCGTGCCGGGGCAGCGCTCTCCCGGAATATGCAATCTTCAACCAGCGTTGAGCGGGGACAGACCAGCCGAGGAGATGGGTGCCGTGCCCGCGATCACTGTCGACGACCTCACCGCACTGAGCCGCCTGCGCGAGCCCGGGCTCGGGGACCAGCCCCGTCCGGTGTGGCAGGTGACCACGGCGCCATCGGGCTACGAGGGGGAGGGGTTCCCGGTCCGACGCGCCTTCGCCGGCATCGACCTCAAGCTCCTGGACCCGTTCGTGATGATGGACCAGATGGGCGAGGTCGAGTACGCGCCCGGCGAGGCCAAGGGCACTCCGTGGCACCCGCACCGCGGCTTCGAGACCGTCACCTACATCATCGACGGCGTCTTCGACCACCAGGACAGCCACGGCGGTGGCGGCAGCATCACCAACGGCGACACCCAGTGGATGACCGCCGGCTCCGGGCTGCTGCACATCGAGGCCCCTCCGGAGTGGCTGGTGGAGAAGGGCGGCCTGTTCCACGGCATCCAGCTCTGGGTGAACCTGCCCCGTGACGCCAAGATGAACAACCCGAAGTACCAGGACATCCGCTCCGGCGAGGTCCAGCTGCTGACCTCCGCCGACGCCGGCGCGCTGGTCCGTGTCATCGCGGGCTCGGTCGACGGCCACGCCGGCCCCGGCACGACCTACACGCCCATGGCGCTGGTGCACGCCACCGTCGAGCCTGGCGCCCGGCTCGACCTGCCCTGGGACGTCGAGTTCAACTCGCTGGTCTACGTGCTCAACGGCAGCGGGACGGTCGGCACCGACGGGCGACCGATCCGGAGCGGCCAGGCCGCGGTGCTGGGCGCCGGCGACTACCTCACCATCACCGCCGACCGGGCTCAGGAGAGCCGCTCGCCCAGGCTCGACGTCATCGTGGTCGGTGGTCGGCCGATCCGCGAACCGCTGGCCTGGGCCGGGCCGTTCGTCATGAACAGCAAGGCCGAGGTGCTCCAGGCCTACGAGGACTTCCAGCGCGGCCACTTCGGGCACATCCCTGCCTGACCAGCCACCGTGCCCGCATAGGGTCGCTGCGTGGCTGAGGTGTTCCGGGACGCGCTCGGCGTCCCGCACGTCCGGGCCACGGACGTGTTCGACCTGGCCCGCGGCCAGGGCTACGCCACCGCGCGCGACCGCGCCTGGCAGCTGGAGTACCAGCGTCGCCGGGCCAGCGGCACCGCCGCCGAGGTGCTGGGAGCCCCCCAGCTGGCCTGGGACACCTGGGCCCGGCGGACCCGCATCGTCGACACCGCTCAGCGGGCGCTGGCCAACCTGACCGAGGAGGCGCGCGGCTTCGTCGCGGCGTACGTCGAGGGCGTGAACGCCGGCCTGCACGCGGACGTGCCCGAGCTCGAGAGCCTCGGGATCGCGCCCCAGCCGTGGGAGCCGTGGACGCCGTTGGCCGTCTTCCAGGCGCAGCACCTGCTGTTCGCGAGCGTGCCCGGGAAGCTCTGGCACCACCGCGCCCGCGCCGTGCTCGGCGCGGACGAGTCGCTGCTGTCCCGGGACCCGGCGTACGCCTCCGGCAGCAACGCCTGGGCGGTCGGAGGCGCCCGGACGGCGTCCGGTCACCCGCTCGTCGCGGGCGACCCGCACCGGGTCTTCGAGTCACCGGGCGTCTACGCCCAGGTCCGGCTGGCCTCCGATGACCCGGCTGACGGGTTCGACGTCTTCGGCTTCACCTTCCCCGGCGTACCCGGTGTCCAGCACTTCGCGCACGCCGGCGAGGTGGCCTGGGCGATCACCAACGCCTGCGGCGACTACCAGGACGTCTACGAGGAGTCCCTCGACGACGTGGTCGACGGCCACGAGGAGACCATCGCGATCCGGGGCGCGGACCCGGTGACGATCGAGGTCCTGGCCACCGAGCGCGGACCGCTGTTCGAGGTCGACCGCGAGCGCGGTCGGGGGCTGAGCCTGCGCGACGCGCCGACCGTCCTCGGAGACCTCGGCTTCGACGCGCTGCTGCCGCTGCTCCGGGCCCGGACCGTCGACGACGTGGACCGAGCCCTCGACGCGTGGGTGGCGCCGGTCAACAACGTGGTGATCGCCGACCGGGGCGGCGCAGTGCGGTTCCGGAACGCCGGCCGGGTGCCGGTCCGGGCCGAGGCCAACCGGCGTGGCATCGTCCCGGGGCGCGGCGGCGACACCTGGTCGGGCTGGGTCGAGCTGCCGCGCCACGACGTGCCGCCGGACGGCCAGGTGGTGACCGCCAACGAGCGCCGGGGGAGCGAGAGCGAGCTGCTCGGCAACGAGTTCGCGCCGCCGCACCGCGCGGCCCGGATCCATGCCCTGCTCCGCGACCGGGACGGACTGACCGTCGACGACTTCGCAGAGATCCACGGCGACACCTTCAGCATCACGGCGCTGCCGCTGTGCGCGATGGTCCGCGACCTGGCGCCCGGCCCGGCGGGGCAGCCGGTCCGGGACGCGATCCTCGGCTGGGACGGCGTGATGGCCGCCGGATCCGGGGGCGCTGCGGCGTTCGCGGCCTGGCGCAGCGCGCTGACCGAGCGGCTGACCGCCGAGCCGGTGCTGGGGCCGCTGCTGGACGACGGCGTCCATGGGCCGCTGTTCGCGCCGTACCTCTCCCTCGCCGCCAGTGTCGGGCTGGCCCTCGAGCCGCTGGTCGACGCACGGACGCCGTACGGCATCGACGTGCGCCGGCTGGCCACCCTCGCGCTGGAGGACGCCGCCGGCCACGCGGAGGCGTGGGGGGACACGCACGTGTTCAGCCCGACCCACGCCTTCGACCTCGCCGACGCGGACCTCGAGCCGCCGGCTGTGCCGGCCGCCCCGGTGTCGGGCGACGTCGACACCGTGCGCTGCACCGGCTGGCTGCCCGGGCTGACCGACGAGGCCTACCGCGGCTCGGTCGCGCGCTACGTCTGGGACCTGGCCGACCCCGGGAACAGCGGGTGGGTGGTGCCGATGGGCGCGTCGGGCGATCCCCGCTCGGCCCACCACCTCGACCAGCTGGAGGCCTGGTCGACCGCCCGGCTGCTGCCGGTCGAGCTCGACTGGGACCGCCTCACGCCCGAGGGTGATGTCTCCGGCACGCTCAACCGCCGCTGAGCTCCTTCTCGAACCAGGCCTGCGCGTAGGGGTTGTCGTTGTAGCGGCCGATGTGCCGGTAGCCCGCGCGCTCGTACATCGCGATCGCCTCGACGAGGGTCCCGTTGGTGTCCAGCCGGACGGTGTGGTGGCCGAGGTCGCGCGAGACCTGCTCCAGGTGGCGCAGCAGCCGTGACCCGAGCCCCGCTCCGCGCCAGCCGGGGTGCACCCACATCCTCTTGATCTCTGCCACGCCGGGCTCCAGCTGCTGCACCCCACCGCAGGCCACCGGTTCGCCGTCGCTGGTGGCCACCACGAACGCGCCGGCGCCAGGCGCCATGTGCTCCTCGTCGTGGTGGTCGCCGGGGTCGAACCCGGTGGGGAACCGAAGGTCCAGCTCGTCGAAGTAGCTCTGCACGGCCTCCTTCGCCTCCGCCGAGGCCGGGTGCACGGAGCGGATGTCCACGGTCGCTGCGCGCACCAGCAGGTCGGCGGTGGCCAGTGCCTCGGTGAGCCGCTCCCGCTGCCGACCGGTCAGCGGCCCGATCAGCGCCTCGGCCAGCTGCTCGGACCGGTCGTCGAGCCTGGTTCGGAACGCGCGGCCCTTGACGGTCAGGCGGACCGTACGCCGGCGCCGGTCGCCGGGGTCGGGAGCCACCTGCACCAGGCCGTCGTCCTCGAGCCGACGCAGCTGCCGCGCCAGCTGGCCCGAGTCCAGGCCGAGCCTGGCTCGCAGGTCGCGCACCGTGGCGCCGGCCTCGCCGATCTCGAAGACGAGCCGGGCGGCGCCCAGGGGCAGCCCGAGCCCCAGGAACGACTCGTCCAGCGCCCCGATCCGCTGGGTGTAGGTGCGGTTGAACCGGCGCAGCACCTCGGTCGAGCTCATTCTCTGACTCTAGTCAGAGAAGTCTTCCTCGGCCAGGGACCCATCGGGTCCGGTGCCGGCTCGGGAACGTTTGCGTCCCCGGGGCCGCGGGCACTGGGGACGCATGACGCACGCGGACCCCGCGCCGGCAACGTTTGCGAACAGGCCGCCGATGCCGTCGATCACGGCCTCGGTGCTCATCGAGTCGCGGCTGCTCGTCCAGGCGGTCGCCGCCTGGCTGACCGGCCCGGACCAGGCTGACCAGGGGCCGACCAACGGGCTGACCACGGGCTGACCAGCCCGCCCCGGCGAAGGACTTGGGGTGAGTGACGGGACTTGAACCCGCGACCACCTGGACCACAACCAGGTGCTCTACCAGCTGAGCTACACCCACCATGCGGCCCCGAGAGGTCTCCCAGGAGAAGGCTCGGGGCCGACGTGGAGTCTAAGCCAGTCAGGCGGGTTCCGCGGAATCGGTATCGGCCCCGGGAACCGGCTCGACAGCCGCCTCGGGCGGGGCCGGAGGCAGGCCGGTGAGCGCGCCGGCATGCTTCTCGGCGATCGCCCTGGCCGTGTCGCTGTCGGGCCCGGGTGAGGGGACGAAGACCGCCTCGCGGTAGTAGCGCAGCTCCTCGATGCTCTCCTGGATGTCGGCCAGCGCGCGGTGGTTGCCCCGCTTGGTCGGGGCCTGGAAGTAGGCGCGCGGGAACCAGCGCCGGGCCAGCTCCTTGATCGAGGAGACGTCGACGATCCGGTAGTGCAGGAACCCCTCGAGGGTCGGCATGTCCCGGGACAGGAACGAACGGTCGGTGGCCACGGTGTTGCCGGCCAGCGGCGGCCGCGAGCCTGACGGGCAGTGCTCCCTGACGTAGGCCAGCACCTGCTGCTCGGCCTCGTCGAGCGTCAGCCCACCGTCGAGCTCGGTGAGCAGGCCCGACCTCTCGTGCATCGAGTGCACGAAGTCGCCCATCTGGTCGAGCGCCTCGGCGGGTGGCTTGATGACGAGGTCGACGCCCTCACCGAGGACGTTGAGGTCGAAGTCGGTGACCAGAGCGGCAACCTCGATGAGGGCGTCGGCCGAGAGGTCGAGCCCGGTCATCTCGCAGTCGATCCAGACCAGTCGCTCCTTCACCCGACCCAGAGTAGTGGTCACCGGGGACCGGCCCGGCCGGGCTGGAGCGGCGCCAGGGGTTCTCAGCCTCGGCTCAGGGCCGGTTCCTAGCATCGGCTGGGTGAGGGAGTGGGTCGGTACCGTCGCGCGCCTGCTCACCGGCGGGGTCTGGATCTGGGCCGGGCTGGCCAAGCTGCCGCACCCCGAGGAGAGCGTGCTGGCGGTGCGCGCGTACCAGCTGCTGCCCGGCGACAGCGCCGCGACGGTGGGCCACCTGCTCCCGGTGCTCGAGGTCGTCGTGGGGCTCTGCCTGGTGCTCGGCCTGCTCACCCGGGCCGCGGCCGCGGTGTCCGTGCTGCTCTTCGCCGCGTTCATCATCGGCATCGCGTCGGTGTGGGCCCGCGGCATCGAGATCGACTGCGGCTGCTTCGGTGGCGGCGGGGCAGACCCGCACGCCGCCTCGAAGTACCCCTGGGAGATCGCGCGCGACCTCGGTCTGCTCCTGCTCTCGGCGTACCTCGTCCGGCAGGGGCGCACCCGGATCGCCCTCGACAACCTGCTCTTCCCGCAGCGGACCGAGGCGGAGCTCGACCTCGAAGCCCTCGACGACCAGCACTCAGGAGTCTGACGCACGTGAGCACCAAGCTGAGCAACAAGGAGAAGCAGCGGCGCCGCGCCGAGCGCCACGCCGCCGCCCTGAAGGAGAGGCAGCGGCGCGAACGGCGTCGGCGGCTCCTCACCGTGGTCGGCGTGGTCGTCGCGATCGTGCTCGTCGTGGCGGGTGGCTTCCTGATCAGCTCGATGCGGGACGACACCAAGGTCGACGCCGCAAAGATCCCGCCACCGGGCGGCTCCTACGGCCTGACGATCGGCCCGGACTCGGCGCCGCACCAGGTGGTGGTCTACGAGGACTTCCTGTGCCCGATCTGCGGGGAGTTCGAGAAGACCGGGCACGAGCAGCTGGAGCAGCTGGCCGACCAGGGCAAGGTCCAGATCGAGTACCGCCCGATCATCATCCTGGACCAGTTCGGGACCTACTCGGCCCGGGCGACGCTGATGTGGTGGCTGGTGAAGCAGCACGACGGCGACGCCGTGGCCCAGAAGTTCCACGACCTGCTCTACGCCAACCAGCCCAGCGAGGAGGGGCCGTTCCCGAGCCGGGACGACCTCTACGCGCTGGCGGGCCAGGCGGGTGCGGACGCCGCCGCCCTCAAGGCGTCGATGGAGGCCAGTGAGGGAGCCCAGGAGGTGGCCGACGGCACCAAGGACGCCGAGGCCCTCGGTGTGAACTCGACGCCCACCGTGGTGCTCGACGGGGAGGCGTTCACCAACGGTCGGACCCCCGCCGATTTGGCGAACAACCTCGTCAAGGCTGTTCAGTGAACCCATGACAACCGCGGTGCCCGGCCCGGACGCCGGCCCAGCCATCGAACAGTTCATCAGGGGCCTGCCCAAGGCCGAGCTCCACGTCCACCACGTCGGCTCGGCCTCGGCGCGGATCGTCAGCGAGCTGGCCACGCGCCACCCCGGCACGGTGCCCAGCGACCTCGACGAGCTGAAGGGGTTCTACGAGTTCCGCGACTTCGCCCACTTCGTCGAGGTCTACCTCGCGGTGGTGGCGCTGATCCGGACGCCCGAGGACATCCACTACCTGACCTACGAGATCGGCCGCGAGATGGCGACCGAGCAGGGGCTGCGGTACGCCGAGCTGACCTGCACGCCGTACACCTCGGTGCACCGGCCGGACGACCCCACGGTCGGGATGCCCATCGAGGCCTACACCGAGGCGATCGAGTCGGCCCGGGTCGAGGCCGAGCGCGACTTCGGGCTGGTGCTGCGCTGGATCTACGACATCCCGGGCGAGTTCGGCGTGCCCTCCGCGGACGCGACGCTCGACTACGCGCTCAACCACCGGCCCGACGGTCTGGTCGGGTTCGGCCTCGGCGGCCCGGAGCTCGGCGTACCGCGGCCGCAGTTCCAGCCGCACTTCGAGCAGGCCCGGGCGGCCGGGCTGCACAGCGTCCCGCACGCCGGTGAGACCACCGGACCGCAGACTGTCTGGGACTCGCTCACCCTGCTGCAGGCCGAGCGGATCGGCCACGGCACGTCCTCGGCCCAGGACCCGGCGCTCGTGCGGCACCTGGCGGAGACCGGCGTACCGCTGGAGGTGTGCCCGTCGTCCAACATCGCGACCCGGGCGGTGACCAGGCTCGAGGAGCACCCCATCCGGGCGTTCCGCGACGCCGGCGTGACGGTGACGGTCAACTCCGACGACCCGCCCATGTTCGGGACCACCCTCAACCGCGAGTACGCCATCGCCGCCCGGTTGCTGGACCTGGACGAGGCCGGAGTGGCCGAGCTGGCCCGGACCGCGGTGCGGGTGTCGTTCGCGCCGGACGACGTCCGGGACCGGGTGCTCGGCGAGATCGACGCCTACGCGGCCGGGCAGACTTAGGCCCCGCTACCTCATACGCAGCGGGGCCAACTCCTTTGTAACGGGTGTGACTCCGGGAACGCGGGATTGAGCGGGCGTGTCGCGGGCACTCCAGTGTCCTGTCAGCGAGATCCGCACACTGATCCCGCGGCCCAGGCACGCACCTGGCGGCGTTGCCGACGCTTCGAAGACGCCCAGTCTGCGCGCGCGCCGGCGCCTTGCCATGCACGCACCTGAACCACGGCCTCAGCGCGCGCATCGCGCTGACAGGACACTAGGGTTGCACCGATGAGTACGTCAGGGGCGCCCGTGCGGGTGGCGATCGTCAACGACTACGAGCTCGTGGTCGTGGGGGTCGCTGCGCTGCTGGCGCCGTACGAGGACCGCGTCCAGGTCGTCGAGCTCGACGCCAACCTGCCGGTGCTGCGAGCCGTGGACGTCGTCCTCTACGACACCTTCGGGCAGATCCAGGGCCGGGGCATCGACATGGCGGCCCTGCGGGACGGCGGCGAGGCCAAGGTCGCCGTCTACAGCTGGAACCTCCACCAGGAGCTGGTGCAGGAGTCGCTCGACGCCGGCGCGAACGGATACATCTCCAAGGGGCTCGACGCCGAGGAGCTCGTCCAGGCGATCGAGCGGATCCACGCCGGTGAGACGGTCGTCCCGTCCGGAGGCGGCTCGGTCAGCCCGAGGACCGACGCGGCCTACCCGGGCAAGGACCACGGGCTCACCGTCCGCGAGTCCGAGATCATCGCCCTGATCACCCAGGGGCTCTCCAACCGGGAGATCGCCGAACGCAGCTACCTCAGCATCAACTCGGTGAAGACCTACATCCGGACCGCCTACCGCAAGATGGGCGTCGAGCGCCGTTCCCAGGCGGTGCTCTGGGGGATCAAGCACGGCTTCGAGCCGGACGTCGTCCGTCACGTCGAACGCTGAGCCGGTGACCCCGGGACACGTGATCCACGGCTGAGTCCTGCCGGCCGTGGTTGAAGGTACGGCTGGACAGTTCTGGCAAACCGCGAACAGGGGCGGACCCCGGCTCCTACCGTGAGGACATGAGGCAGCCTCGGGTCCTGGGTGTGCTCGCGGCGGCGGCCGCGGTCGCGCTGCTGGCCGTCGCCTCGCCGGCGACGGCGGCGACGGCAGCGACAGACACGACCACCACGCTCACGTCGAGCGCGAACCCGTCGGCTGCCGGCCAGCCGATCACCCTGACGGCCACCGTGACCGGTGACGCGCCGACGGGCCAGGTCGTGTTCGGTGAGCCCGGCATCACCCTGGGCGTGGCGGACCTCAGCTCGGGGGTGGCCACCCTCGTGGTCAGCTCGCTGAGCGTCGGCAGCCACGTCCTCAGCGCGACCTACACCGGCGATGCCGGCAACAACTACTCCTACGTCGAGCTCAACCAGACGGTGGCCGCTCCGCCTGTCGCCCCGGTCGCCCCGGTGGCGCCGGTCGTACCAGTGGTGCCGGTCAAGCCGCCCGAGGTCAAGCTGGTCGCGTCCACCACGAAGGCGTCGGTGGGGGACATGATCGTGCTGCGCTGGCACAGCAAGAACGCCGACTCACTCAGGGCCTCCGGTGACTGGAGCGGCACCCAGAAGCCGAAGGGCTCCAAGACCGTCCGGATCAACGAGCGCGGCACGCACACCTTCAAGCTGACCGTGCAGAACGCCTCCGGCCACAAGACCGCGACGGTGAAGGTGGTGGCCACCCGGAAGGCCAAGGAGCTCGAGCTCCTGGTCAGCGACGAGCCGGTGCTGATCGGCGACGATGTCGAGCTCACGGCCGACGGGCTCGCGCCGGCCGAGCCCTTCACCCTGCGCCTGGACAGCAAGGTGATCATGACCGGGACGGCGGACAAGAAGGGCGACGTCGTCCGCACCATCGAGGTCCCCAAGGGCACGCCCGAGGGTCCGGTGCCACTGACGATCACCGGGAGCAACCCGGGTCGGATCGGCACCGCCGTGCTCAACGTCATCGGGCCGACGAAGCTCGAGGTCTCTGTCGGCGCACCCGAGGTCTACAAGCGGGACTCGCAGACGATCTCTGTCTCGGGCTTGCTCCCCGGCGAGGCAGTCACAGTGACCCTGGGCGGCAAGAAGCTGACCAGCGGGACCGCTGACGCCACCGGCCAGTTCACCTACACCTACAAGGTCACCAAGCCCCTCGGCAAGCAGACCGTCACCGTGACCGGCGTCATTCCCAGCCGGGTCGGCAAGGCGAGCTACACCGTGCTTGATCCGGGCCGAGGGCCCAACAACGGCGGCTGAACCAGGCCCGCGGGGCGCGTGCCGCGTCGCGGGAAACCGTGACAGCTGGCCGGACCGGTCGTTAGCACGGGCGTGAAGCTGCGTGCGCGTGCTGCCGGCTCGCTACTGGCCTCCCTGTCGCTCGTCCCGGTCCCCGTTCGAAGGCGGTAGGCAGGCTCACGCGCCCACCCGGGTCGAGGATCACGCCGTCGGCACAGGCGCGAGCCCAACCGTGCGCGTCGAGGGCCCGTGGAAGGATGCGACCGTGCGGCACTCGTTGGCAGGGCGGGCCGAGAGTGTGCTCCAGGCCCGGCTCCTCGCCGAGCTGAGGGACGAGGGCCCGCTCTCCAAGGCGCAGCTGGCTGATGCCCTCCAGGTCTCGCGCACCACGGTCGGCGCCGAGGTGATCCGACTGGGAGAGCTCGGGCTGGCCGTCGAGGCGGGGCCCGCTGCCTCGCGGGGCGGTCGGCGCTCCACCCTGGTCGACCTGTCGCCCGACATCCGGTTCGCCGGTATCGCCATCGGTGCCACCGGCCTCTCGGTCGGCGTGACCGATGGGCGGCTGAGCACGCTCGGCGTGCGCTCCCGCGAGTGCGACATCAAGCAGGGCCCGGAGGTCGTGCTCGCGCTCGCGCTCGAGACCTTGCGTGCGGTGATGAGCGAGGTGGGGGTGACCCGGCTGAGCGGTGCAGGTGTGGGGGTGCCCGGGCCGGTCGACTTCCATCGCGGGGTCCCGGTCTCGCCACCGATCATGCCGGGCTGGGACGGCTACCCGGTCCGGGATGCCGTGTCGCGCGACCTCGGCTGCCCGGTCGTCCTGGACAACGACGTCAACGTGCTCGCCGTGGGGGAACAGCACGCCGGGGTCGCTCGCAACGCCCGCGACTTCCTCTTCGTCAAGATCGGGACCGGCATCGGCTGCGGCATCGTCGTCGACGGCGAGCTCTACCGCGGCGTGGACGGCTGCGCCGGGGACATCGGGCACATTCGCGTGGACGACTTCGGCCCCACCTGTGCGTGTGGCAACACGGGCTGCCTCGAGGCCTTCGCCGGGGGGTCGGCCCTCGCCCGCGACGCGACCGCGGCCGCGCGCGCCGGCCGCTCGGAACCACTCGCCGCGATGCTGGCCGAGCAGGGAGAGCTCACCGCAGCCGACGTGGGTCGCGCGGTCGCCGCCGGCGACCCCGTCGCCGTCCAGCTGATCCGCGACTCGGGCCGCCGGGTCGGTCAGGTGCTCGCCAGCCTGGTGTCGTTCTTCAACCCTGGCCTGATCGTGATCGGCGGGGGGGTGACCGGACTGGGCCACGCCCTGCTGGCCGAGATCCGGGGGGTCACCTACCGACGCTCGTTGCCGCTGGCCACCGGCAACCTGCCCATCGTGCTCAGTGAGCTCGGGGCCGAGGGCGCCGTCGTGGGCGCCGCCCGGCTGATCAGTGGAGCCGTGTACTCGTCCGACCCCACCCGCTCCGCCTGAACGGTCGACCCTCTTCGCCGCCACCGGGCGGTTCCTCGCCTGGAAACCGCGACACTTTGTCCAAGACTGGCGAAAGTATTCGCAATCGATGACGAACTCCACCGCGATGGCCTTGCCATCCGCACATCCAACCGCTTAGTTTGTGCAGCGCGCTGACAAAGTAGTGACTGCGGTCACAGGGCTGAGGAGATCGGAGGTGGGGTCGATGAGGACGTTCGACGCCGCCGACGGAAGCCTCAGTGCCGACCAGCTGACCCTGCGGCGTACCAACCTCGGCCTGGTCCTGCGGCGGCTGCGCGACCACGGGCCCCGCTCGCGGGCGACACTCGCCACCGAGCTCGGCATGACCCGGACGGCGGTCTCGACGCTGGTCGCGGACCTCGCCGAGCGAGGGCTGGTCCGCACCGGCGGCCTGGAGCGCGGCGCTGTCGGACGTCCGGGCACGAGCGTCGAGCTCGACGGTCATGCGGTGGCCGGGCTGGGCGCCGAGGTCAACGTCAACCACGTCTCGACGATGGCCCTCGACCTCAGCGGCGAGGTGGTGAGCGAGCACAAGCTCGGCCTCGACGCCCGGGCGGTCTCCGCCGAGGAGGTGCTCGACCGGCTCGCTGAGCTGGTCCGCCAGACCGAGGCCGACCTCGCGCACCGGGACATCGAGGCGTTCGGACTGACGGTCGGTGTCGCCGGCCTGGTCGACCGTGAGCGCGACGTGCTCGCCCTTGGACCCAACCTCGGCTGGCACGACGTGCCGGTCGGTGACCTCCTCCGGGCCCGGCTCGGGGACTCCTACCCGATCACTGTCGAGAACGAGGGCAACCTGGCCGCTCTCGCCGAGGCCACGCCCGGCGACCCGGATCGCCAGGACATCCTGGTGTTCTTCGCCGAGGTCGGCGTCGGCGGCGGGATCGTCGCGGCGGGCCGGCCAGCTGCGCGGCCGCCAGGGGTACGCCGGCGAGTTCGGCCACATGATCGTCGAGCCCCAGGGCCGGCGCTGTGGCTGTGGCCGGGTCGGGTGCTGGGAGACGGTGGTGGGACTGCGGGCTCTCCTCGAGCTCGCGGCCGACCCGGACGACCTGGTGCGCGACCCGGCCATGGCCCTCGACGACCGGTTGGCCGAGCTCAACCGACGCGCCTCCCTGGGGGACACCCGGACGCTCGACGCGATGGCCCAGGTCGGCGGGTGGGTCGGCGTGGGTGCGGCGATGCTGGCGAACGCCCTCAACCCGGCCGCCATCGTCCTCAGCGGGTACTTCGCTGCGATCGGCCACCACATGCGCCCAGCCATCGAGAGCCGGCTCCGGGCGGACGTGCTGGCGCCGGACGCCGGAGGGACGCGGGTCGAGCTGTCGACGCTCGGGTTCACCGCTGCCGTCCGCGGGGGCGCCGGCCTCGCCCTCGACGCCGTCTTCGCCGACCCGACGCAGGTCGAGCGCCGTACCGTCGCCGAAGGAGCCGCGCCGTGACCGACGCGCTGCTGCAGATGAACGGGATCGTCAAGGAGTTCCCGGGGGTGCGCGCCCTCGGCGGCGTGGACCTCGACGTGCGGGCGGGCGAGGTGCACTGCCTGCTGGGCCAGAACGGCGCCGGGAAGTCCACGCTGATCAAGGTGCTCTCCGGCTTCCACCAGCCCGACGAAGGAACCTTGGTCTGGGACGGTGCGGAGGCCTCGTTCTCGCACGCCGGCCAAGGCGATCGAGCAAGGCGTCACCACGATCTACCAGGAGCTCGACCTGGTGCCGGACCTCGACGTCACCGAGAACGTCTTCCTCGGGCACGAGGTCTCGCGTCGGCGGGTTCACCCAGCGCGGTCGGGCTCGCGAGATGGTGCGCGCCCTGCTCAAGCGGCTCGGCCACGCGGAGATCTCGCCGACCCGGATCGTCGGCGACCTGTCGCCGGCCAAGCAGCAGATCGTCAGCATGGCGCGGGCGCTGTCCCACGACACCCGCCTGCTCGTCCTGGACGAGCCCTCGGCCGTGCTCGACCAGCAGGAGGTCGACAACCTCTTCCGGGTCATCCGTGGCCTGACCGCCGAGGGGGTCGCGGTCATCTACATCTCCCACCGCCTCGAGGAGATCCGCCAGATCGGCGACCGGATCACGGTGCTCAAGGACGGCCGCACCGTCGGCACCGGCCTGGCCGTGGCCGACACCCCGACCGTGGACCTCATCAAGCTGATGACCGGCCGGTCGATCGAGTACGTCTTCCCGCCCCGCCCCGAGACTGCCCGCGAGCATGACGAGCCGGTGCTGGAGGTGCGGGACCTCAGCCTCGCCGGCGTGTTCACGGGCGTCGACCTCACCGTGCACGCCGGCGAGATCGTCGGGCTCGCCGGCCTCGTCGGCGCCGGACGGTCGGAGATCATCGAGACCGTGTACGGCGGCCGCCGGGCCACGTCCGGCACGGTCACCGTCGACGGCAAGCGGCTCCGGAGGGGCTCGGTCACCTCGGCCGTGCACGCCGGGGTCGGCCTGGCGCCGGAGGAGCGCAAGAGCCAGGGGCTGCTGCTCGACGAGGCGGTCTACCGCAACATCACGATGTCGTCGATGGCGCGGTTCTCCCGTTTCGGCTTCCTCGACCGGGCCGAGGAGCGGCGACGCGCCGCCGAGCTCACCGCCAGCCTCGACGTACGCCCCGACGGTGTCACCCGCGCCGTCCGCACCCTGTCGGGCGGCAACCAGCAGAAGGTCGTGCTCGCCCGCTGGCTGCTCCGCGACTGCCGGGTGCTGCTCCTCGACGAGCCCACTCGCGGCGTCGACGTCGGCGCCCGCTCCGAGATCTACCAGCTCGTCCGGTCGCTGGCCGACCGCGGCGTCGCCGTCGTGGTCGTGTCCAGCGAGATCGAGGAGGTGCTCGGGCTGGCCGACCGGGTCCTCGTCGTCCGGGAGGGCGAGGTCGTCCACGAGTCCGCCGCCACAGACCTCGACGAGGCCCGGGTCCTCGACCTGGTCATGGAAGGAAAGGTTCCGGCATGAGCCAGGACAGCGTGCGCGTCGAGCGGGCCGCACTGGAGACCGACTCGCGAGCCCAACAAGGTGCTCGCCCTGCTGCGCACCAGCATGGGCCGCAACCTCGGCCTCGTCGTCGCGCTGCTTCTGCTGTGCCTCGTCGGGGTCGATCACGGCCGGTGACCGCTTCGCGTCCACCGCGAACACCCTGACGATCCTCAAGCTGGCCGCGACGATCGGCGTCGTCAGCATCGGGATGACGTTCGTGATCATCGGCGGCGGCATCGACCTCTCGGTCGGAGCGATCGTCGCGCTGTCGTCGGTCTGGTGCACGACGGTCGCCACCCAGACGATGGCCAAGGACACCCACTGGGTCGTCATGGTCTTCGTCGCGCTCGCCGTCGGCGCCGGCTGCGGGCTGGTCAACGGGCTGCTGATCTCCTACGGCCGGATCGTGCCGTTCATCATGACCCTCGCGATGCTGGCCAGCGCCCGCGGCCTGGCCGAGATCATCAGTGACCGGAAGACCCAGATCGTCGACGTCGAAGGCTTCGCCGACTTCTTCAACCGGGAGATCCTCGGCATCCCGATGCAGGTCTGGATCTTCGTCCTGGTCTCGGTCGTCGGCTGGATCCTGCTCAACCGGACGACCTTCGGCCGTCGCACGGTCGCCGTCGGCGGCAACCCCGAGGCCGCCCGTCTCGCCGGCATCCCGGTCAAGCGGCAGACCGTCTACCTCTACGTGCTCGTCGGCGTCTGCTGCGGCATCGCCGCGCTGATGCTGGTCGCCCGGACCACCACCGGCAGCGCGACCCACGGCAACCTCTACGAGCTCGACGCGATCGCGGCGGTCGTCATCGGCGGCACGCTGCTCTCCGGCGGCCGCGGCACCATCGTCGGCACCGTCCTCGGCGTCCTGATCTTCACGACGCTCACCAACGTCTTCATCCTCAACAACCGCTCCATCTCGGAGCAGGAGCTCCTCAAGGGAGTCATCATCGTCGCCGCCGTGCTGCTCCAGCAGCGGTTGGCGTCTCGGAACAGCAACGCCTAGCGCCACCGCCAGCACCACACCTCTGCACCAAGGAGAAGCACGATGAAGTCCCTGCGTCCCATCCAGAAGAAGCTGGCGACCGGCCTGGTCGCCGGTCTCGCAGCGATCGCCCTCGCGGCGTGCACCAGCAACAGCTCCGACGAAGACAAGGCGGACCTCGGCGGCGGTACGTCCCAGGCCGCCTCCGGCTCCAACGACGACGCGGGTGACAAGGTCGTCATCGGCTTCTCGGCCCCCGCGGCCGACCACGGCTGGATGGGCTCGATCACCCAGTCCGCCAAGGACGTCGCCGCGCAGTACGACGACGTCGAGCTGCGTGTCGCCGAGGGCACCAACGACGTCAACCTGCAGATCTGCCAGGTCGAGACGTTCATCAACGACAAGGTCGACGCCATCGTGCTGCTGCCCTTCGACGGTGCCGCGATGACTCCGGTCGCCCTGAAGGCGATGAAGGCCGGCATCCCGGTCATCAACGTCGACCGCGAGTTCGACGACCCGAACGCCGCCCGCGTCACCGTCCTCGGTGACAACTACGGGATGGGCGTCTCCGCCGGCAAGTACATCTGCGACAACCTCAACGGCAAGACCGACGCCGTGGTGGCCGAGATCGCCGGCATCGACTCGCTGCCGCTGACCCAGGACCGCAGCCAGGGCTTCAAGGACGCGCTCGCCGAGTGCGACCAGAACGTCGACAACCGCGTCGCGGCCGAGTTCACCGTCGAGTCCGGCGAGGAGCAGGCAGCGAACCTGCTGCAGGCCGCCCCGCACATCGACTTCCTGTGGAACCACGACGACGACCAGGGTGTCGGCGTCATGGCAGCGATCCAGAACGCCGGCCGCGACGAGTTCACCATGATCGGCGGCGCCGGCTCGAAGAACGCGATGGAGGCTCATCAAGTCGGGCGACAGCGTGCTCAAGGCGACGGTCATCTACCCCTCGACCCAGGCCGCTGACGGCATCAAGCTGGCCCGCCTCCTGGTCCAGGGCAAGTCGATGAGCGACCTGGTGGAGGTCGAGGTGCCGCGCACGGTGCAGCTCTACGCGCCGGTCGTGACCGCGGACAACGTCGACCAGTTCATCGACACCGCGTTCCAGTCCTGATCGAGCCCGGTGGGCCGGGCCGAACCGGCCCGGCCCACCGGTCCCACCCACCTCGATCCAGACCTCGACTCCCGTCCCGGAACGGAACATGACGATGACCAGCACCCGCCCCACCCTCGCGGTGGGCATGGTCGGGCTACGCCTTCATGGGCGCCGCCCACTCCCAGGCCTGGCGCACCGCACCGCGCTTCTTCGACCTCCCGCTGACCCCGACCATGCAGGTCATCTGCGGCCGGGACGCCGCCCGGACCGCCGAGGCGGCCGAGCGGCTCGGCTGGGCCGAGACCGAGACCGACTGGCGCCACCTCGTCGAGCGCCCGACGTCGACCTCGTCGACATCTGCACGCCGGGGGACACCCACGCCGAGATCGCGATCGCGGCGCTGGCGGCGGGCAAGCACGTGCTCTGCGAGAAGCCGCTCGCCAACACGGTCGCCGAGGCGGAGGCGATGACCGCCGCCGCCGAGCGGGCCGCGCCAGGACGGCGTACGCGCGATGGTCGGCTTCACCTACCGCCGGGTGCCGGCGATCGCGCTGGCGCGGCAGCTGGTCGCGGAGGGCCGGATCGGCGAGGTCCGGCACGTGCGGGCGCAGTACCTCCAGGACTGGATCGCCGATCCCGAGGCGCCGCTCTCCTGGCGGCTCGACAAGGCCAAGGCGGGCTCCGGCGCGCTCGGCGACATCGGTGCGCACATCGTCGACCTCACCCAGCACATCACCGGCGAGCAGATCACCGAGGTCTCCGGCCAGCTCGAGACGTTCGTCAAGGAGCGGCCGGTCGCCACGCAGCACGCCGGCCTGTCCGGCTCGGCCGGCACCGAGCGTGGCCCGGTCACCGTCGACGACGCCGCCGTCTTCATCGCCCGGTTCACCGGGGGCGGACTCGGCGTCTTCGAGGCGACCCGGTTCGCCACCGGCCGCAAGAACTCGATCCGGATCGAGGTCAACGGCTCGGCCGGCAGCCTGGCCTTCGACTTCGAGGACATGAACGTCCTGGAGTTCTTCGACGCCGCCGAAGCCGACGAGACCGCCGGCTTCCGTCGCATCATCGTCACCGAGCCCACCCACCCCTACGTCGGAGCCTGGTGGCCGCCGGGCCACGGGCTGGGCTACGAGCACGGCTTCACCCACCAGGTCGTCGACCTCGTGACCGCGCTCGCCGAGGGCACCCAACCGCTGCCGTCGTTCGCCGACGGGCTCCAGGTCCAGCGGGTGCTGGCCGCCGTCGAGACCAGCTCCGACACCCGTTCCTGGCAGGAGATCCCCCAATGAGCGACTACCCGCCTCGTCCTGAGGACAAGTTCTCCTTCGGCCTGTGGACCGTCGGCTGGCAGGGGGTCGACGTGTTCGGCCCGGCCGCCGGCCGCTGCTCGACCCGGTCGAGGCGACCTACCGGCTCGCCGAGCTGGGCGCGGCCGCGGTCACCTTCCACGACGACGACCTGCTGCCCGTCGAGGCCGACCGCGAGGCGACGCTGGAGCGGTTCACCAAGGCACTGGCCGACACCGGTCTCCGCGTCGAGATGGTGACCACCAACCTGTTCAGCCACCCGGTGTTCAAGGAGGGCGCGACTCACCGCCAACAACCGGGAGGTACGCCGCTACGCGCTGGCCAAGGTGCTGCGCAACATCGACCTGGCCGCCGGCCTGGGCGCCGAAGACGTTCGTGATGTGGGGTGGTCGCGAGGGCGCCGAGCACGGCGGCGGGAAGAACATCCGGGCCGCGCTCGACCGGTTGGTCGAGGGGCTCAACACGGTCTGTGCCTATGTCCGCGAGCAGGGCTACGAGATGCGGTTCGCGCTCGAGCCCAAGCCCAACGAGCCGCGCGGCGACATCCTGCTGCCGACCATCGGGCACGCGCTCGCCCTGATCGGCGAGCTCGAGCACCCCGAGATGGTCGGGCTCAACCCCGAGGTCGGGCCACGAGGAGATGGCGGGGCTCAACTTCGCCCACGGCATCGCTCAGGCGCTCTGGCACGACAAGCTGTTCCACATCGACCTCAACGGCCAGCACGGGCCCCGTTTCGACCAGGACCTGCGGTTCGGGGCGGGCAACCTGCGCGGCGCCTTCTGGACGGTGGACACCCTGCTGGGCAGCGGGACCGCGAACCGCTACGACGGCTACGTGCACTTCGACTTCAAGCCGCCGCGGGCCGAGGCCATCGACGGCGTCTGGGAGTCCGCCCGCGCCTGCATGCGCAACTACCTGATCCTGCGCGACAAGGTGCAGGCCTTCCGGGCCGACCCCGAGGTCGCCGAGGCGATGGCGGCGGCCGGGGTCCCGGACCTCGACCAGCCGACCGTGGCCGAGGGCGAGTCCCTCGACGTGCTGCGGACGGCGTCGTACGACATCGAGACGCTGGGCGCCCGCCCGGTCGCCCAGGAGGCGCTCGACCAGCTCGCGATGGAACACCTGCTCGGCGTCCGCTGAGCGTCCCGGCCCGACCGACCAAGGAGGAGAACCGATGACCCGACCGATCACGCTGTTCACCGGCCAGTGGGCCGACCTGCCGTTCGAGGAGGTGGCCCGGCTGGCCTCGGAGTGGGGCTACGACGGGCTGGAGATCGCCTGCTGGGGCGACCATCTCGACCCGTGGCAGGGTGCCGAGGACGACGGCTACATCCAGGCCAAGCTCGACCTGCTGGAGAAGTACAACCTGCAGGTCTTCGCGATCTCGAACCACCTCAAGGGCCAGGCGGTCTGCGACGACCCGATCGACGCGCGGCACCAGGCGATCCTGTCCGCGAAGGTGTGGGGCGACGGTGACCCGGAGGGGGTGCGGCAGCGGGCTGCGGAGGAGATGAAGCTGACCGCGCGGACCGCGCAGCGGCTCGGGGTGCAGACCGTGGTCGGGTTCACCGGCTCCTCGATCTGGAAGTACGTCGCGATGTTCCCGCCGGCGTCGCAGGAGATGGTGGCCGCGGGCTACCGGGACTTCGCCGACCGCTGGAACCCGATCCTCGACGTCTTCGACGAGTGCGGGGTGCGGTTCGCGCACGAGGTGCATCCCTCGGAGATCGCCTATGACTACTGGACCACGGTGGCGACGATGGAGGCGATCGGCCACCGGCCGGCGTTCGGGCTGAACTGGGACCCGTCGCACTTCGTGTGGCAGGACCTGGACCCGGTCGGGTTCTTGTGGGACTTCCAGGACCGGATCTACCACGTGGACTGCAAGGACGCGAAGCGTCAGACCGGCAATGGCCGCAACGGCCGGCTGGGTTCGCACCTGCCCTGGGCTGATCCTCGCCGGGGCTGGGACTTCGTCTCCACCGGCCACGGCGACGTGCCGTGGGAGCAGTGCTTCCGGATGCTCAACACCATCGGCTACGACGGCCCGATCTCGGTGGAGTGGGAGGACGCCGGCATGGACCGGCTGGTCGGTGCGCCGGAGGCGCTGGAGTTCGTGCGCCGGCTCGCCTTCGACGCCCCCGAGGCCGCCTTCGACGCCGCCTTCGCGACCGACAGCTGAGGGCGGTGCTACGCCGCGGGCCAGAGGACGTCGACGGCGAGCTCGACGGTGGGCACGACCCACCTCCTCGGTAGCGCTGGGGCGAGCCGAGGGGCGACAGACGTGTAGGTGTGTCCGGTGGGAGTCGTGGTCTCGACGGTGTGCCGGGGACCGGGGCGCGGTCGGCGGATCAGCCACGAGTCCCGGCAACGTGCGGATCGCGCAGGCCGGAGGAAATCGGCGGAGCTCGGCGGGGAACAGCCGGGCCTCGGAGTCCATGGACACCAGAGCGCCGGTGGCCGGCGTCTCGTAGAGGCGCCGGACGAACACGTCGACGTCCGCCTCGAGGTGGTCGGCGATCCAGGAGCGGAGCAGCTCGCCCGGGACGGGGCCGATGCCCTCGACCTCTGCCGCACCGTCGGTGCCCGGGTCGCCGAGCAGCACCGTGTCGGACACGACGACGTTGACCATGAGGGGTGTGCCGGCCGCAGCGACGGTCAGGCCGGGGGAGACCACGCGGTCGACCAGGGTGTCGGCCATGATCTGGCCACGGGTGCGCGAGTCGCCGGCGGCCTTGACCCGATCGGCCTCCGCGGTCAGCGCGGCGTGCACGGCGACGCCGCCCCTGACTGACAGCAGGGCCGACAAGATCGACATGGTGTCGGGCGCCGGCCGGAGGCTCGTGTGCCGGTCGGCCTCGGCGCGACGGCGGCGCTCGACGAACGCCTCGGGGTCGACCGCGTAGGCGCGACGGCGTACCTCGGCGACCAGCTCGCCGTCACCCATCGCCTCGATCACCGCTCGGTCGGCGGCCAGCTCGGCGTCGATGGTCAGGCGGTCGGCGAGGGTGAGGCAAGCCGTCTCGCGGGCGACGAGCGTGACCCGCCACTCGTTGACCTTGCCGGCCTCCACGCGGCCGCCGTGCACGGCAGCTCGGCGGACGCGATCCTGGCGAGCTGCAGGCGACGCTCGGCTCGGTGGGGAGACTCGCGCCGCGCCAGCGCCACCTGCTGGGCCACCCCGCGGCCCCGACGTGCGGCCGGCACACCTCTCGCCGCCGCGGCCGACCGCATCGAGGTGTCCAGGTCGACCGAGAGCCGCGCCTGCATCGCCTGGGCTGCGCAGATCAGCTCTTCGAACTCTGCTGAGCTGTACTCCACTTCGGCGGGAGGCACGACGGCCCGTCTGCTCGCCGGGCGCTCGGGCGCAAGGTGCTCAGGGCCTGGACACGACGATGATCGTCTTGTCGCCGGTGCGGCCGACGGCGTGCTCGAACGCCTCGGCCGACTGCTCGAGCGGGAAGTGGTCGCTCACCAGGTCGTCGAGGTCGATGCCGGTAGTCGCCAGCTCGACTGCCTGGGCGTAGGTGTCGTGCATCCGCCTGACCATCGCGAAGGTGAGTCCCTTACGGCGGGCCACAGCGGCCGGGAAGGAGGACCGCGGGCCGGACGGGATGCCACCGAGCGCCACCCGGGCACCGGGACGTGTGCACGCCACGGCGGTGGCGATCGCGTCGTCCGTGCCCGCCATCTCGACCACGGCGTCCACGCCGCGGCCCGCGGTCACCTGCATGAGCTCGTCCTCGACCGCGTCCGGCGCCCAGGCCGCGTCCGCTCCGAAGCGCAGGGCGGTCGAGCGACGATGCTCGAGGGGCTCGGAGACGAAGACGCGCGTGGCACCCGCACGGCGCGCGACAGCACCCGCGAGCACGCCGATGGGGCCGGCGCCGACCACGAGCACGTCGTGCCCGGGACGGACGTGCGCGTGCTTGACAGCGTGGATCGCGACGCCCAGCGGCTCCAGCAGCGCGCCGGCGTCGTTGCTGAGGCTCTCCGGCAGGGGAACGAGGAGCTCGTCAGGCCAGCGCAGCCGTTCCTGGAGACCACCGTCGAGGGTCTGATGGCCGGCGAACCGCACGTCCGGGCAGAGGTTGGCGTGCCCCGCGCGGCACGACTCGCACTGTCCGCACGGGATCGCCGGATCCACCGCCACTCGCCGGCCGGCGAACGGCCCGTCCAGCGCCACGCCGGCGAACTCGTGGCCCAGCACCACCGGCGAGTCGAGAGAGACCTCGCCGGTCCCACCCTCGGCGTACCAGTGGAGATCGGAGCCGCACAGCCCGACCGAGGTGACGGCGACGCTGGACCAACCCGCAGTCGGCGCGGACGGGCCGGCGGACTGCTCCACGCGGAGGTCGCCCACGGCGTGGAGCTTGGCGACAAGGTGCACGGTCCTCATCATCACCGGTGCCGCGTCGAGGGCGCCGTGTCCGATCGTCCCCAGGGTGTGGTGCGAGAGTGGCGCCATGAGCACGGCGATGCCGTTCGACGATGACATGACCCGCCGGCTCGTCGAGGTCTACAGGACGCCCGATGTCGTGGCGCAGCGCGATGCGACGCTTGAGTTCCTGGACCCGCAGCCGGGCGAGCGAGTGCTCGACATCGGCTCGGGGCCAGGCTTCTTGGCCGTCGGCATAGCCAGCCGGGTGGGCGAGTCCGGCGCCGTGTCCGGCATCGATCTGAGCGAGCCGATGATTGCGTACGCGAGCGGTCTCGCGGCGGGACCGAGCGCCGCGCCGATGAGCTTCGTGCTCGGCGACGCAACGGCGCTCGGCTTCTCCGATCAGAGCTTCGACGCGGTGGTCTCGACTCAGGTCTACGAGTACGTGCCGGACATCGAGACGGCGCTCGCTGAGGTCCACCGGGTGCTCGTGCCCGGTGGGCGGGTGCTGATCCTCGACACGGACTGGGACTCCGTCGTGTGGCACACGAGCGACCGCGAACGCCACGCGCGGGTGATGAGCGCCTGGGAAGAACACCTTGCCGATCCGTGGCTGCCGAGAACGCTCACCGGGCGTCTCGCGTCCGCCGGGCTGACCGTCGAGCAGCAGAACGTCCTCGTGCTCCTCAACGCCGCGTTCGACCCGGGCACGTTCAGCGCCGGCGTGATGCAGCTGATCACCAACTTCGTCCCGGGCCGCCGCGGCGTCACCGATGAGGAGGCGGCGGCCTGGCTGGCGGACCTCCAGGACCTGGGTGCGCGTGGGGAGTACTTCTTCTCGGTCAACCGATACCTGTTCCTCGCGCGCCGCATCGACCCATCGTGAGATCACCCCGATCCGGACGGTGAGATCCGCAGCGTCGCGGTCTTCGGATCTTCCTGCGGGTGAACCGTCGCGATCCCTGGTCCGTTTCTCTCGGCGAGGGACTGCCGCCCTCGACCGGAGGAGCCGGGTCCGTACAGGCAGAGCCAGCGGCCGGCCGACGATGAGGAGAGGTCATGACGATCGACCGAGGGCTGCTCGCGCTGCTCGAGGCCAAGCCCGGCAAGGGCGACGAGCTCGCCGCCTTCCTGGAGCAGGGACGCGCGCTCGCCGCCGAGGAAGAGGGCACGGTGACGTGGTACGCCTTCAAGCTCAGCGACACGACGTACGGCATCTTCGACACGTTCGCCGGTGAGGAGGGACGTCAGGCGCACCTGAACGGCCAGATCCCGGCTGCGCTGAGTCAGGTCGCTGCGGACTTGCTGGCCGACGACCCCGATATCCGTACGACGGACATCATCGCGGTCAAGTAGCTGGCGGAACCCTGCTTGTTGGATTGAGGCCATTTCGCATCCCTGTTGCGACGGCGGTGGGCAGGGTCCGCAACTCAGCTCGAATGTCGGACCCTGAAGTGTCCGGGGAGATCACAGGCCGAGCATCACTGGCGTGCCCGGGATGTCGCCGGCGATCAGCGCCGCCAGCGGCGTGGCCATGTCACGGGGTGAGAACAGGTCGGGTCCGCCGTACTCGGCGATGTCTCCGTGCCGCCACCATCGCATCCCGCTGATGTGCTCGGCGGCGAGGTCGTCATCGGACAGCGCGCCGCGGGGGTCGAAGCGCGTGGTGCGGACGAGGAAGTAGTCGTTGACCACCCCGTCGTAGCCGTCCGCTGGGCTGGGAGCGGCCACCTCCTGGTGCCAGACGTGGGGCGGGTCGGCGTCCAGGACAAGCCCTGTCTCCTCGTGCAGCTCCCGGCGAAGTGCCGCCAGCGGCAGTTCACCGGGTTCGATGCCGCCGCCGGGGGCCGCCCATACGCCCGTTGCGTCCGTCGGTACCGCTGGATGCGGGAAGGTGAAGCGGCACAGCAGGACACGGTCGTCATCGGCCAGGATGATCGCCCGGACGGCACGTCTCAGCCTCGCCTCGGCACGCGTCCGGTTCATGTGTACAGATCCTCAGGCCAGTGCGTTACTCGCGTGATGCCGGTATCGCAGGGCGACCGCGCCCGACCGGAACTCATGGCGATCCACGAGCTCGAGCTGGATGCGCTCGCGCAGACCGGCGAGCAACGTCGGCCCGTGTCCGGCCAGGACCGGCTGCACAAGGAACACGTACTCGTCGATCAGTCCCAGATCTGCCAACGCCAGGGGGAGCGTCACGCCACCTACGAACAGGCCCTCTCCTGGCTCCTGCTTGAGCCGCTGAACTGCCTGCCCCAAGTCGCCTCGCACCAGCTCGGCATTCCAGTCGACCCCGCTCAGCGTGCTCGACACGACGTACTTCTTCGTCCGGTCGATGGTCTCGGCGAACGGGATCTCCCACTCATCCATCCAGTCAGGCCACGTGCCCGTGGCCGGCTGCCGCCACGCCGACTCCATCATCTCGTAGGTCACCCGGCCGAACAGCAGGGCATCGGCCCGCTCCATCTCAGCGGTCCAGTAGCGCATCGACTCCTCGTCGGGGGGTAGCCCTGCCTCGTGATGGCAGCAGCCGTCGAGTGTGACGTTGATCGAGTATCGAAGAGGTCTCATCTCGTTGCTCTCGCTTGATCCGCGCAGCGCGTTTTCCACCGGACCGTACTCGGACCACTGTCGGCGCCATTTCTCACCGGCGCCCGATCCCACCCACTCAGCACCGTCGTGTTGGACGTCGGCCGCGACCTCCGCTGGGTGACAGGACGTCCTTGCTGGTCCTAGGGTCGATGGTCCCGACTCGTCCGCCTTGGAGCCCGCTGTGGCGATTCTCCTGACGTCCGTCCGCACCGCCCGTCGTACCACACCGCTGCTGCTGAGCGTCGCCGTGACGACCGTCCTCGCAGCGACGCTCCTGAGCGCACCTTCTGGAGCGGAAGCCGGGAGCACCGCCGCGGCGCCCGCCTTCGCACCTGCCGACGGGACACCGCCCTCGGGCGAGCCGCCCGAGCCCGGCGCCGACCCGGGGTCGGTGCCGGCGGTCGCGTGGCACGACTGCGGTCGCGACGTGCAGGGCGCCAGCAAGGCGCTGCAGTGCGCGACGTACCAGGTGCCGCTGGACTACCGCAACCCGGCGGCGGGCACGGCGACCATCGCGCTGGACCGGCGGCCCGCGACGGGGCCGGACCGCATCGGGTCGCTGTTCCTCAATCCCGGCGGTCCAGGCGGGTCGGGCGTCGACTTCGTGGCCTTCGCCGGGCGGTCCCCGATCTTCAAGGCGCTCCGCAAGCACTTCGACCTCATCGGTTTCGACCCGCGCGGCACCAACCGCAGCACGCCCAGCATCACGTGCGAGCCCGCGGCCCGCACGGTCCGGCGGCTGGACCGGGCCCAGGGCCGACCAGTCGTCAACCGCGCGGCAGTGCGGCGGGCGCTGCGGACCGGCGCCGAGTACGCCGCGAGCTGCCGCAGGGCCAGCGGCGACCTGGTGGACCTCACCGGCACCGAGTACGCCGTCCGCGACCTCGACCTGCTCCGCGCAGCCGTCGGCGACCAGAAGCTGAGCTACCTGGGCTTCTCCTACGGCACCTACCTGGGCACGGTGTACGCCGACCTCTACCCGACCAGGGTCCGGGCCCTGACGCTCGACGGCTCCGTGGACCCGCGACAGTACGGCGACGACTTCCTCGGCCTGCTCAAGCTCAACGCCCGGGCCAGCGAACGATCGGTCGACGCCTTCCTCGCCTGGTGCTCGAGGCGGCCGCGGGCCTGCACCTTCGGTGACGGCAACGCCGAGGCAGCCGTCGACGACCTCATCCGCCGACTGGACGACGAGCCGCTGGTCACGGGTCGGGGCAAGCGACGGGCGGTGACCAACGGCTACACCGTGGCCGAGATCCTCTACCTCCAGACGGGCAGCGGCCGTGGGGCCTGGAAGGACACCGGGCAGGCGCTCGCCGGCATCGCCGCCGGCCAGGCGGTCGTCACCAACAGCGACCTGATCGGCGCAGGCGGGGCGACCAACATCGCCATCGAGTGCACCGACTCGGCCGGCAGCGTCACTCGGGCCGAGTTCAAGCACTACGCGCTGAGCAGCGCCCGGGTGGCACCGCGGCTGGGTCCCGCGCTGATCCTGGGGCCGCCCATCTACGACGGCGCCAACGGAGCGACCTGCAGCAGGTGGCCGGCGTCCGACCCGCCCAGCGACTGGCGCGGCGACTTCCGCGCCCAGGGCGCCGCCCCGGTGCTGGTCGTGGGCTCCCAGGGCGACCCGTCCACGCCGTACCCGGGTGCCGTCGCCCTGGCCGGACTGCTCGACAGCGGGCGGCTCCTCACCGAGCGGAGCGGCCCGAGCTCGACGCACACGTCGTACTTCTACAACGAGTGCATCCGCCGCAAGGTCGATCGGTACCTCATCGGCCTGGCACTCCCCGCCGCCGGCAGCACCTGCGCGGAGGAGCAGTAGCGGACGACCCACCTCCGGGCTTCGGAGAACCAGGCCGGCGGATCGCGATGACCCGCCGGCAGAAGGTCCCGCGACCCCGCGGTCTTGACGTCGGCAGACGGGAACCAAACCGAGTGGTCGCTGCGACAGTGAGGTCATGGGCACCACCCCGATCGTGACCGACGCGGCGCTCGTCGCTGCGGTCGCGGAGGGGGACATGACCGCGCTGCGGGAGCTGTACGAGCGGCACGGCGCCTGGCTGCACGCCCGGCTCATCCGCCGCTGCAACGATCCCGAGGTCGTCGTCGAGGTCGTGCAGGACACCTTCGTCGCGCTCTGGAAGGACGCACGGCGGTTCCGTCATGAGGGCGAGGTCGGTGCATGGCTGTGGGGCATCGCGTTCCGGCGCATGGTCTCGCGGCTGCGTTCCCGCCGGGACGTGGTGCTCATCCCGGAGTGGGACGTGTCGCCGGCGCTCCAGCAGGTGATGCCGTCCGCCGAGGACCAGGTGCTGCTGGGGGTCGAGTACGGCGACCTCGCAGCGGGGCTGCGACGCCTGTCGCCGGAGTTCCGCTCGGTGGTGCAAGCCGTCGTGCTCGACGGCCTGACCACCAAGGAGGCGGGACGACTTCTAGGCGTCCGCGAGAACACCGTGAAGACGCGACTCCACCGTGCGAAGGCACAGCTGAGGACCGCGCTCATCGAGCCGCAGGAGGGATCGCGATGACCACTGGGACCCAGGGTTGGCACGCCGAACCGGCGCTGCTGTCGAGCTACCTCGCAGGAGACCTCGATGCCGTAACCGGCGCCTCGGTCGAGCAGCACGTCAACCGATGCGAGACCTGCCGGGCGACGGTCGGGCAACTGCTGGAGCCGCAGCTGCTCGAGCAGACGTGGATCGACATCCGCGACGCCGTCGAGCGCCCGGCCCTGCCCTTCCCGCTGCGGCTCGCCCGGCGGTGCGGGCTCTCGGAGCCGACGGCGGTTCTGCTCGCGTCGACGGCCTCGCTGCGCGGTGCCTGGCTGGTCGGCGCCTTCCTGTCGTTGTCGTTCGCGACGTTGGCCGCCTACGCGTCAGGCGGAACGACGCTCGCCCCGTTCCTCCTCGTCGCACCGCTGGCGCCGGTGCTCGGTGTCGCCGCCGCCTACGGCCCGCGTCAGGACCCGCTCGAGGCGTTGATCGCCACCGCGCCGTACGGGCGGACCCGGCTGATCCTGCTGCGCACGATCGGCGTCCTGGTGTCGGTGCTGCCGGTCACCGTGCTGCTCGGCCTCGCCGTTCCCTGGCCGCCGTGGCTCGCGGCCGCGTGGCTCGGTCCGGCCTTGGCGCTGGTGCCGGTGCTTCTGGCGCTGGCCGGCTTCGTCGGGCCCCGGACCGCGGCGACCGTCGTGTCGCTCGTCTGGACCGGCGTCGTGCTCGGCGCGACGCGTGCCCTCGCGCCCACCTGGCCGGTCGAGGCCGCACAGCAGGGCGTCTACCTCGGTCTGGCCGTGGCCGCCTGTGCCGTCATCGCGATCCGGGCCGGCACCGACAGGCAGCCGGGGGTGGCGTTGTGAGCGGCACGAGCACCGTCGAGCTCACCAGCGTCAGCAAGCGCTACGGCCGCATCCGCGCCCTCGCCGACGTCGACATCGCCTTCGACCGAGGCGTCACGGGTCTGCTCGGCCCCAACGGTGCCGGCAAGACGACGCTGCTGCGCATCGTCGCCACGTCGATCGGTGCGGACAGCGGCGAGGTGCGGCTGCTCGGGCGCGACCCGCACCGCTCGCATGCCGACGTGACCGCGGTGCGTCGCGAGCTCGGCTACCTGCCGCAGGAGCTCGGCTACCCCTCGGACATGACCGCCTTCGGGTTCGTCGAGTACGTCGCCGTCCTCAAGGAGTGGAACGACCGCGAGGCCCGGTCCCAGGAGGTACGCCGGGTACTCGACGCGGTCGGGCTTGCCGACCAGACCTCCGTCCGGATCAGCCGGCTGTCCGGTGGGCAACGCCGCCGGGTCGGGCTGGCGCAGGCGCTGCTCGGAGACCCACGGCTGGTCGTGCTCGACGAGCCGACGACCGGACTCGACCCGGCGCAGCGCGCCGACCTGCGCCGTACGTTGTCCGCCCTGGGCCACCGCTCGACGGTGCTGCTGTCCACCCACCAGACCGAGGACGTCGCCGCACTCTGCGAGCGGGTGGTCGTGCTCGCCGGCGGCACCGTCAGGTTCGATGGTGCCGTCACCGACCTGGTTGCCACCGCGGTCGGCCAGGTCTGGCTCGCCGACGAACCCGGCGACGACGCACTGGTCAGCTGGCGGACCGGCACCGGCCGCCACCACGTCGTCGGCGGCAGGCGGCCGGTCGGCGCGGACCCTGCCGAGCCGACCCTCGAGGACGCCTACCTGCTGATGCTCGGGCCCGACGCACAACGCGTCCACGCCCCCTCTTGACGCATTCCCAATCACTCCTGGAGCGACCGATGAGCAGTCTTTCCATGCCCGCGTCCGCCATCGCCGGTCACCGCGCGATGGCCGTCATCGAGGCCCGTCGGATGGCCCGCCACCCGGTCTTCGTGCTCGGCGTCGCTCTTGGCTTCGTCGTGCTGGGGCTGTACGTCGTCCTCGTCGACGACGAGACAGGGGTCCCGGACCCGCTCACGCTGCCGTTGCTCGGCGCCTTCTACATCGGCCTGACCAGTGTGATCGCCGCCGCCCGGCTCACCCGGTCCACCGACGTCGCCGTCGAGGCCGTCGCGACCGCACCCGGCACCGAGGCCCGTCGGACGCTCGCGCTTGCCGGGACCGGCATCCCGCCGTTCCTGGCCGGGCTGGTCTTCTCGGGTGCCCTCGTGGTCGCCGCGAGGGGGATCGGCGTGGCTCCGCAGGAGTGGTGGTTCGGCACGCTTCCCGACTGGCAGGTGTGGAGCATCGTGCTCCTCTGCCCGGTCGCATGCCTCGACGGTGCGCTGCTGGGCGTGCTGACCGGCCGCTGGCTCCGCTTCCGCGGCGCCCCGGCCATGGTGGTGGTCGCACTCATCGTGGTGACCCTGCTCGGGCAGGCCCCGCTCCTGGAGACCAGCAGCTCCGAGTGGCGGCTCTGGGTGCCGTGGGCCATCTTCCACACCGGCGACAACGCGGACGGAACGCAGACGCTCATCGCCGGCAACCCGGCCGCCTACCTCGGCTACCTGCTGGCCCTCGGCGCCCTCGCCGTCCTGGGGGCGATGTGGCACGACCGCACCGCCCGGACGCCCAGGTTCCGCATCCTCGTCGCGGCCGTCGTGGCGGTCGCGCTGGTGTTCTTCGTCCTCGCGGCCACCACCGGCAACCACGACAACCGGGTCTCCGACCCGATCCCGTCAAGAGCGACGAGTTGAGCGCTCGGTTCTGGTACCTCCGGCGCGGGGTGGCGTGGCACCCGGTGCTCGGGGCCTGTGGCGCCGCGGCGGTCACCGCAGTCCTTCTCGCGCGGTGGCCGGGCGACGCCTTCCTGCTCGCGCCGGCTCTGCTCGCGTGCTGTGCGGCCGCCGCGGCGTTCGTCTACGACGAGGACGCTCTTCCGGTGGTGGCCGTGACCCCGCGCGGGGCGAGCTGGCGGCGCGTCAACCGGCTCGGTGTGGCGCTGCTGCCGCTGTCGCTGTGGGCCGTGGTGGTGAGCGTGCGGCCCGGCCACGTGTCGCTGGCACAGCCGGGCTGGTGGCTGCTGGGTGGCTCGACCGTCCTGCTCGTCGCCGGCTCGGCGGCGTTGGCCTCCCGACGGTTCGTCCCGACGCCTGGCGCACTGCTCGCCCCGGTGGTGGCGGTGGCCGCGGTCGCGCCGGTGACGTTCTCGGGCATGTTCAGCTGGGGCACCCTCTACCCGATCGGCGACTTCCCGGATCCCGTGCGAACGGTGTGGTTGGGGGTGGCGCTCAGCGGCGCCGCAATCTGTGCTGTGGCGCTGCGGCCCGGACTGCGCCCCTGAGGATCACTCCGGCACCGGCGCCCCGGTCTCGACGGATCGCGGCTGCGGAACGCGCCTCGCGACGGACGTTGGCGGGAACCATGGTGTCGGTGGTCGGTGAAATGGTCGACGCAAGGACCGAGGCGAGGAGTAAGTGGACATGACCGGGTTCGACTACGTCACACCCGCGGTGCGTCTCAGGGGTGTCGATGACCGGGATCTCGACGTGTTCTTCGACCACCAGGCGGATCCGCAGGCGGTCGAGATGGCGGCGTTCCCGGCTCGCGACAGGGAGCAGTTCGCGGCGCACTGGGCGAAGCTCCGCGCCGACGAGACAAAAGTCGTGCGCACCGTCGTTGCGGATGGCCTGGTGGCGGGCAACATCGGCAGATGGCAGGACGAACGGTGGCAGTAGCTGCTCGGCTACTGGGTCGGACGCGAGTGGTGGGGCCGCGGCGTCGCGACACAGGCGCTCGCGCTGCTCGTGGACGAGGTGTCGACCCGGCCGCTGTACGCCCATGTCGCGGTCCACAACGTCGGCTCGATCCGCGTCCTCGAGAAGTGTGGCTTTCGGCGTGATCGGGTGCAGGAGGCCAAGGGGCCTGCGCCCGACGACGGCATCGAGGAGCTCATCTTCGTGCTGAACGTATGAGGTCCTGACGCAACGATGCGCCGCCCGGCGAGCCCAGGGCCAGCGAGCGAGTGGAGCTGGTCAGGTAGTTGGCCGGATCTGAAGCATCGCTGTCCGCGGCCGGGCTGGACGGCGGCTCTGCCGTCGAGGAGTCTTACGGTTCGTGCGGACCTTGCTGGAGGAGCAGTACGCCGCGCTCGCCGACTGGCTCGAGTGTCCGTGGCCGGGCTGGACGGCGGCTCTGCCGTCGAGGAGTCTCACGGTTCGTGCGGACCTTGCTGGAGGAGCAGTACGCCGCGTTGGCCGACTGGCTCGACAGCGTGCCCGTCACCGAGCACCTCAGCGTGTCGGTGGGGCTCGGTGACTGGACCGTCCGCGAGCTCGTCGCGCACCTGGGGCTGGGGATCGGGCTGGCGCGGTACGTGGCTGCCGCCGAACCCGGCGCGGTCCCGCTGTCGCTCGGCGAGTACGTGCGCGCCTACCCGCCCGCGTCCGAGCAGATCGCGGAGATGACCCGCGAGCTGTCGGTGCGGTTCGGCGACGACCTGGTCGGCGGCTTCCGGCGTACGGCCGCCGAGGCGTTCGCGGCCCTGGACCGCATCGACGGCGAGGTGTTCCAGGCCCGTCGCGGCCCGATCACGCGCGAGGACTACCTACTGACCCGACTGCTCGAGCTCGTCGTGCACGGGGACGACCTCCAGCGTGCGCTCGTCCGGGACGACGCCCCGCTGCTCCCGGAGGCCGTGACCGCGGTGAGCGCCGCGCTCACCGAGGCCTACCGGGACCGCGCGGGCGTGGCGCCCGTCGGGGATGGTCTGGACTGGATCCGCCGGGCCGCCGGCCGGGTGCCGGACGCCGACCCTCACCTTCCGCTGTTCTGAGCACCTACGCTGCGCTCATGCCGACGATCCGCTTCAAGGTGACGACCACGGCGACCCCGGACCAGTTCGTGGCCGGGCTCACCGACTTCGGACCGGACCGACAGAAGCTGTTCGCCAACAGTGCTGACTCGTTCCTCGAGGTGCACGAGCAGGGGCCCGGGCACGCGGACGTGACCGAGGGCTCGGTCGGCATCTGGGAACGACTCGACTACGACTGGTCCGACCCGGCCCACGTCGTCCTCACGACCACCGACTCCAACGTGTTCGGCGGCCGCTCGGGCCACACCTACACGCTGACCCGCCGGACCGACGGCACCACCGAGGTGGACGTGGCCGTCGTGCGTGAGGGCAAGAACCTCAGGGGCCGGTTGCTCTCAGCGCTCCTCGGGACGGTGGGCAGGGGACTGCTCAAGCGACGGTTCGAAAACACCGTCAAGGCGATCGAGGCCCGCGACCGCGACGCGTAGCTGGGGTCACTCCGGGCCGCTGACCGCGTGCGGTCGGTACGGCGCCTCCAGCCGTGAGACCGTCTCCTCGTCGAGTGCGAGGTCCAGTGACGAGAGGGCGTCCTCCAGGTGCTGAAGCCTGGTCGCGCCGATGATCGGCGCGGTGACGCCCCCGCGGGTGCGCAGCCAGGCCAGCGCAACCTGGGCCGGCGGCCGGCCCAGCTCCAGGGCCACGGCGCAGAGCGCCTCCACCACGTCGAAGTCCTCCGGGCCGTAGGCCGAGTCAGCGGCCGGGTCGTTCCCGGAGCGGGTCGTCGCGCCGCCACCCCCGCGGCGTCGGCTGCCGGTGAGCAGCCCACGGGCCAGCGGGCTGTAGGGGAGCACACCCAGCCCCTGGTCGAGGCAGAGCGGCAGCATCTCCCGCTCCTCCTCGCGGTAGGCCAGGTTGTAGTGGTTCTGCATCGAGACGAAGCCGTGCCAGCCGTGCCGCTCGGCGACGTGCTGGGCCTTGGCCAGCTGCCAGGCATACATGCTCGAGGCCCCGAGGTAGCGCACCTTGCCGGCCCGCACGAGCGTGTCCAGTGCCTCCATCGTCTCCTCGACCGGGGTCTCGTAGTCCCACCGGTGGATCTGGTAGAGGTCGATGTGGTCGGTGCCGAGCCGCCGCAGCGAGGCGTCGGCAGCGGCCAGCACGTGCCGGCGGGACAGTCCTCGGTCACCGGGGCGGTCCGACATCGGGTAGTAGACCTTGGTCGCGACGACGTACTCCTCGCGCGAGCCGAACAGCTCGCGCAGCAGCCGCCCGGTGACCTCCTCGCTGGCGCCGCGGTCGTAGACGTCGGCGGTGTCGAAGACGGTCACGCCGGCTTCGACCGCGCGCCGCACGATCGGCCGGGCGGCGTCGAGGTCGAGGTGCCAGGCGCGGCGGCTGGTGTCGCCGTAGCTCATCATCCCGAGCACCAGCGGGGACACGACCAGGCCGCTCCCGCCGAGGTTCACGTACTCCATCAGGCCGGCACCCGCTCCTTCTCCCGGACCGCCTCCCGGGACCGGTGCGCCGCGATGCCGGTGACCACGAGACCCAGGCCGACGAGCTCCTGACCGCCGGGCAGCTGGCGCAGCAGGACCACGCCGCACACCGTCGCGGTGACCGGGAGCAGGGCGAGCATCAGGCTGTACGTCGCGCGCGGCAGCCGGGCCATGGCCAGCTGGTCGGTGAGGTAGGGGATGACCGTCGAGCAGACACCGACGCCGACGCCCCAGAGCAGCCAGGCCGGGTGGTGGGCGGCGGGCGCGGCCTCGGCGATGCCGAACGGCGAGGCGACCAGCGCTCCGACCACCACCACGAGGCTGAGCCGGTCGAGGGCGCTGCTCCGGGCGGTGTTGGCGAGACGATGGCCGAGCACGACGTAGAGCATGAAGCCGAGACAGTTCGCCGCGGCGAGCGCGAGACCGGCCGGCGTGCCCGCGATCCGGACCTCGACGAGCAGCGCGACGCCGGCCACGGTGAGGGCGAGAGCGAGCCAGTTGCGGCGGGTGCGAGCGCCGTACGCCGCGAGGGCGATGACCCCGAGGAACTCGATCCCGGCCACGGTGGCGAGCGGCAGCCGGTCGAGGGCGAGGTAGAAGCTGGCGTTCATCGCGGCCAGCACGGCCCCGAGGGCGACGACGAGCACCCGCTCCTGGCGGCCGGCGGCCCGCCAGGCTCGTCCGGGTGGCCGGATGACGGACAGGACGAGCGCGGCAGAGGCCATCCGCAGCCAGGCGACGCCCATCGGGTCGAGGTGGGCGAAGAGCAGCACCGCGAACGACGGGCCGAGGTAGTGGAAGGTCGCGCCGACGACGACGAGCCCGATCGCGAACGCGTCCGGGTGCTGCAGAACCTTGCTTGCCACTGACCCATGGTCCGTCGCAGACTTGGACGGTTGAAGGCTCACCTGAAGGTGAGGATGCAAATTTTCCTTCGGATCGAAGGTGAACCCCGTGAACGACCTTGACCAGCTCGACGAGACCAACCGGCTGCTGCTCCGGGAGCTGCACGCCGACCCCCGCATCACGATGTCCGCGCTGGCCCGGAAGGTGGGGATGTCCGCTCCGGCGGTGAGCGAGCGGGTGCAGCGGCTGCAGCGCGCCGGCGTGATCACCGGGTTCAGCATGTTGGTCGACCCGGCTGCGCTCGGGCTTCCCGTGACAGCGTTCGTCCGGGTCCGCCCCGCAGCGCGTCAGCTGACCAAGATCGCCGCCCTGGCCGAGTCGCTGGACAACGTCAGCGAGTGCCATCGGATCACCGGCGAGGACTGCTTCCTGATCAAGGTGCACGCCGCGACCATCCCCGAGCTCGAGGCGACCCTCGACAGGTTCCTCATGTACGGCCAGACGGTCTCCTCGATCGTGGTGACGACACCGGTGCCACCGCGCCCGCTGCCGATCCCCGACTGACCTGCCCTTCCACGACCGGCCAAATGAGGGCAGGCTGAAGACGTGGACCAGGACCTGTTGCTCGAAGTGGTTGTCATCCCCGTCAGCGACGTGGACCGGGCCAAGGAGTTCTACGTCGGGTTGGGCTGGCGGCTGGACGCCGACTTCCCGTTCGACAACGGCTTCCGCGTCGTCCAGCTGACGCCGCCGGGCTCGCCGTGCTCGGTGCAGTTCGGCACCAACATCACCTCCGCCGCGCCCGGCACCGCAGAGGGGCTCTACCTCATCGTGTCCGATGCGGAGAAGGCCCGCGCCGAGCTCGTCTCCCGTGGCGCCGAGGTCAGCGAGGTGTTCCACCCGGGCAGCCCGGGTGCGCAGTTCCGCGCCGACGAGGGCGACCGGCAGGCCGGGCCGGCGGACGGCGGGGCCAGCTACAGCACCTTCGCGACGTTCAAGGACCCGGACGGCAACCGCTGGCTGCTGCAGGAGGTCACCACCCGCCTTCCCGGCCGGGTGGACCCCGCGCAGACGTCGTACGCCGGGGTGGGCGACCTCGCAGCCGCGCTGCGGCGGGTCGCAGCCGCGCACGGTGAGCACGAGGCCCGCAACGGCGGCGAGTACGACGAGAACTGGCCGGACTGGTACGCCGAGTACATGGTCGCCGAGCACGCCGGCACCGAGCTGCCCACGTGAGCCTGGCCGACGCCGTACGCACCGAGGTCACGCGGTACGCCGACCGCAATCCCCGGAGCGCCGAGCGCCACGAGCGCGCGGCCAAGTCGATGCCGGGCGGCAACACCCGGTCGATCCTGCACTTCGAGCCGTTCCCGCTGGCCTTCGAGCGTGGCGAGGACGCCTGGCTGTGGTCGCTGGACGGCGAGCGCTATGCCGACTTCCTGGGGGAGTACACCGCGGGGCTCTACGGTCACTCCCAGGCGGCGATCCTCGATGCGGTGCGGGACGCCCTCAGCCGGGGGCTGAGCTTCGGTGCCGTCAACGAGCTGGAGCCGAGGCTGGCCGAGCTGGTGTGCGCGCGGTTCCCGAGCGTCGACCTGGTGCGGTTCACCAACTCGGGCACCGAGGCCAACCTGATGGCCCTCGCGCTGGCCGTGGCCACCACCGGACGGCAGCGGATCCTGGTCTTCCGGGGCGGCTACCACGGCGGCGTGCTGACCTTCGGTGACGGGCCGAGCCCGGTCACGGTGCCGCACGCGTGGGTGCTCGCCGACTACGACGACGTCGAGGGCACCCGCGACCTGATCCGCGAGCACGGACCCGAGCTGGCCGCGGTCCTGGTCGAGCCGATGCTCGGCTCGGGTGGCTGCGTGCCGGCCGGCGAGGAGTTCCTCGCCATGCTGCGCGCGGAGACGACGGCGTGCGGGGCGCTGCTGGTCTTCGACGAGGTGATGACCTCCCGGCTCGCACCCGGCGGGCTGCAGTCGCTGGTCGGGGTCACGCCGGACCTCACGACGCTGGGCAAGTACCTCGGCGGCGGTCTGTCGTTCGGCGCGTTCGGCGGCCGCGCCGACCTGATGGCGGCCTACGACCCGGCCCGGCCCGGCTCGCTGTTCCACGCGGGCACGTTCAACAACAACGTGCTCACGATGAGCGCAGGCATCGCCGGTCTCGAGCAGGTCCTGGACGACGCCACCCTGACCGAGGTCAACGAGCGTGGCGACCGGCTTCGTGTCGCCCTCGCCGAGGTGGCCGCGCCGGCCGGGCTGCACGTGTCGGGGCGCGGCTCCCTGATGACGATCCACCCCGCGCCGCACCCGGTCATCGCCTCCGTGCCGCTGACCGAGGACCAGGCCGCCCTCAAGGAGCTGGTCTTCTTCGCCCTGGTCAACCGCGGCTTCTGGCTCGCCCGTCGCGGGATGCTGACCGTCAGCATCCCGACCACGGACGAGATGTGCGAGGGGCTGGTGGCGGCGTTCGCCGACGTCGTGGCGGCGTACCTCTGATCAGACCTGGAGGTCGGCCGACCAGCGCTCCTCGATCCGGCCGAACCGCCAGACCGAGATCGCGACCACCCAGCAGGCGACGAACAGGCCCACGATGGCGTAGCCGGCGTAGTCGAGGTTGATGTTCGCGATCGCGCCCACTACGCCGTCGTCGATCGAGAACCGGTCGGCCAGGACGCCGACCAGCTCGATGGTGCCGATCACCAGCGCGACGAGCACCGAGATCGAGGTGATGGTCAGGTTGTAGAAGACCTTGCGCACCGGACGGGCGAAGGCCCAGCCGTAGGCCGCGTTCATCAGGACGCCGTCGACGGTGTCCATCAGGCACATGCCGGCGGCGAACAGGATGGGCAGCACCAGGATCGAGTAGAACGGCAGGTTGAACGCCGCCGCGCCGCCGGCCATGACCAGCAGCCCGACCTCGGTCGCGGTGTCGAACCCGAGTCCGAACAGGACTCCGATCGGATAGATGTGCCACGGCTTGCGCACCGACTTGGTGAGCCCGCCCAGGAAGCGGTTCATGAACCCGCGGGAGTCGAGCTGCTTCTCGAGCTCCGCCTCGTCGTACTTGCCGGTGCGCATCTCCCGGAACACCTTGAGGATGCCGAGCAGGGCGGCGAGGTTCAGGAGGCCGAGCACCCACAGGAAGATCCCGGACACCGACGGGCCGATCACTCCCGTGATGGTGTGCAGCCGCGAGTCGTCGTCCGCGACCGGCCCGACGAGTGACTTCACGCCGACCGAGAGCAGGAAGGCGAGCACGAACACGATCGTCGAGTGTCCGAGCGAGAACCAGAACCCGACCGAGAGCGGCTTGCGCTGCTGGCCCTCACCCTCGGCCTCGCGGGTGACGTTGTCGGCGATCAGCTTGCGAGTCGCGTTGTCGACCGCCGCGATGTGGTCGGCGTCGAAGGCGTGCCGCAGCCCGAAGGTGTAGGCGAGCACGCCCACACCGACGGTGAACACCGGGTGGTCGCCGCCGAGCTGGTAGTTGTGCGGGGCCACCAGCGCGAGCAGCACGACGAAGCCCAGCACGTGCAGGAGGACGACGAACGACGCCATCGCCGCCAGCGACCGCTTGTCGCGCGGGCCCAGGCTGCGGCGGAACTCGGTCAGCCGCGACTCCCGCGTCGCGGCGCTGTCCTGAAGGACCGGCATGTAGCGACCTCCTCGTTGTTGCGAATAATACGCAACAGCGAGCGAAACGGATTTGGGGGGTCTCAGCCGGCGTCGATCTCGGCGACGAGCTGCTCCACCCGGCGCCTGATCTCGTCCCGGATCGGCCGGACCGCCTCGACGCCGAGACCGGCAGGGTCGTCGAGGACCCAGTCCTCGTAGCGCCTGCCCGGGTAGAACGGGCACTCGTCACCGCAGCCCATCGTGACGACGACGTCGGCGGCCCGGACGGCGCGGTCGCTGAGCAGCTTGGGTCGTTCGGTGGCGATGTCGATGCCTTCCTCGGCCATCGCCTGGACGGCGGCGGGGTTGACCTGGTCCGCCGGCTCGGAGCCTGCGGACAGGACCTCGATCCGGTCTCCGGCGAGGCGCTGGAGGTAGCCGGCGGCCATCTGCGAACGCCCGGCGTTGTGCACGCAGACGAACAGGACGGTCGCCTTCCTGGTGGTCATGGTGTGGCTCTCGGGGTGGGGTGCAGGAGCGTCACGAGCGCGAGGCCAACCGCTCCGCCCACGAGCTGCATGAGGACGAAGGCCGGCGCCGAGGCCGGCGCGATCCCGGCGAAGCTGTCGGTCAGGGTGCGGGCGAGGGTGACGGCCGGGTTGGCGAAGCTGGTGGAGCTGGTGAACCAGTAAGCCGCGGCGATGTAGCCGCCCACCGCGAACGCGACGTTCTCCAGTCGACCGGCGCGGAGGCTGCCGAACACGATGAGCACCAGGCCGGCCGTGGCCACGACCTCGCCCAGCAGCGTGCCGGCGTTCACGCGATGGTGGCTCGAGACCGAGACCGCGTCGAGCTCGAACATCAGGTTGGCGAGCACACAGCCGGCGATCCCGCCGAGGACCTGGGCCGCCACCGAGAGCGTGGCCTCGCGGGTGCTGATCAAGCCGAGGGCCCGCTCCACGGCGGTGACCACCGGGTTGAAGCTGGCGGACACCGGTTGCAGGGCCAGGACGAGCGCCGTGAGCGCTGCGCCCGTGACAAGGCTGTTCACGAGCAGCTGGAGGCCGACGTCGGCGGGCGAGAGCCGTTGGGCGGCGATGCCCGAGCCGACCACGGCCATCACCAGGAACGCCGTACCGACGGCCTCGGCGGTGACTCGGCGGGTCAGGCTCACCCCGCGACGCCGCCGATCAGCGCCCCGAGGTCGGCGAGCGCCCGAGGTGCGACGCGGTAGTAGGCCCAGACCCCCCGCTTGGTGCGCTCGAGCAGGCCGGACTCGTGCAGCACCTTCAGGTGGTGGCTGATCGTGGGCTGGGAGAGGTCGAAGGCGTCGTTGAGGTCGCACTGGCACGCCTCCCCGTCGGCGTGTGACGCGACGAGAGACAGCAGCCGCAGCCGGACCGGGTCGGCGAGTGCCTTGAGCAAGGGCGCGATCCGCTCCGCCTGCTCGGCCCGCAGCGGCTCCTTGGTCAGGGGCGAGCAACAGGCGAGCGTCTCGACCGGTGTCAGCTCGAGGAGAGACTTCGACATGCATCAATATTGACAGTTGTCGATGTCCGGGTGCAAGGTGAAACGCATAGACAATCATCTATCTCTGCAGGAGGCATCCATGTCCCGCGTCCAGCTCGCCATCAACGTCGACGACCTCCAGACGTCGATCGACTTCTACACCCGCCTGTTCGGGACCGAGCCGGCCAAGGTGCGTCCCGGCTACGCCAACTTCGCCGTGGCCGAGCCGCCACTCAAGCTGGTGCTGATCGAGAGCGCGGGCCGGGGCGGGTCGCTCAACCACCTCGGCGTGGAGGTCGAGGACGTCGCCACGGTCGACTCCATCCAGACCCGGCTGGCGGCTGAGGGCCTGGCCACCGTCGACGAGCGCGGGACCACCTGTTGCTACGCGGAGCAGGACAAGTTCTGGGTCGAGGGCACCCCCGACGGGGAGCGGTGGGAGGTCTACACCGTCCTGGCCGACAGTCCCACCGCCGATGGCTCCGCGCACGAGTCGTCCGCCGTCTGCTGCGGGTAGCCACCATGGATCTCCTGAACACCGACGCGTGCACCCTGCCCACCGCCGCGCGACCGCTGCGGCTGGCCGAGTTCGACGCGCTGTTCGCCACGTCTGCGCGCGCCGTCACGCGCGACGAGCACGGCGTCAGCATCCACCTCGTCGGCTCCGCCGCGCTGCGCGGCCAGGTCGAGGACCTGGTGTCGCGCGAGCAGCAGTGCTGCTCGTTCTTCAGCTTCGCCGTCGAGGGTGGAGACGACGTCCTGACCCTGGCCATCTCGGTGCCGGAGCAACGGCGAGACATCCTCGATGCGCTGGCGGACCGCGCCCAGGAGCTCTCCGGCTGAGCGTCGGACGCGCTTGGGGTGCGCCCGTCAGTCCCAGAGGGTGCCCCCGGTGCCCCCGGCCGGTGCCCCCGGCAGTGTGCTGGTTCAGGACATAGGCGACAGATGTCTCAAGACATAGGCGACACCTGTCTCAGGTCATCGGCGACAGTCCGGCTGGGCCGGATCCTCGGCCATGCCGCAGCCGCCCTCGAAGGCCCGCCTGGTCATCACCGCCCTGTTCGTCGACCACCAGACCCCTGCTGAGGTAGCCGCCCGGTACGGGGTCCACCGGGCCTGGGTCTACAAGCTCAAGGCCAGATACCAGGCCGAGGGCGACGCTGCCCTGGAGCCACGATCACGTCGGCCCAAGACCACACCGACCGCGTTGGACCCAGCGCTGGTCGACCTGATCGTGCGGCTTCGCAAGGAGCTGGCCGAGGCGGGTCTGGACGCCGGCCCTGAGACCATCGGCTGGCACCTGACACACCGCCACCGGGTCACCGCGTCGAGGGCCACCATCAGCCGCACCTTGACCCGCCAGGGCTTGGTGGTCCCCGAGCCGAAGAAGCGGCCGAAGTCGTCCTACATCCGGTTCGAAGCCACGATGCCGAACGAGACCTGGCAGTCCGACTTCACCCACTACCGCCTCACCAACTCCGATGGCAGCCCAGGCGTCGACGTGGAGATCCTGACCTGGCTCGACGACTGCACCCGCTACGCCCTGCACATCAGTGCCCACGCCCGGATCACCACCGACATCGTCAGGACCAGCTTCCGAAAAGCCGCAGGTCAGCACGGTGTCCCAGCGTCCACCCTGACCGACAACGGCATGGTCTACACCGTCCGGTTCTCAGGCGGCCGCGGTGGCCGCAACGCCTTCGAGCAAGAGCTCCACGATCGGCACGTGGTCCAGAAGAACTCTCGCCCCGGGCACCCCAGGACCTGCGGGAAGGTCGAGAGGTTCCAGCAGACCATGAAGAACTGGCTGACCGCCCAACCCGACCAGCCGGCCACGGTCGACCAGCTGCAGACCCTGCTCGACGTCTACGCGGCGATCTACAACCACCAGCGGCCGCACCGCTCGCTGCCGCACCGGGCCACCCCAGCGACCCTGTACGAGTCGATGCCCAAAGCCGTGCCCGGCGAGGTCACCGACCCCATCACCCACGACCGGATCCGGCACGACACCGTCGACAAGGCCGGCTCGGTGACCCTGCGCTACCGCAGCCGACTCCACCACATCGGGATCGGCCGAACCCACGAAGGAACCTGCGTCATCCTCATCGTCCAAGACCTCGACATCAGGGTCGTCAACGCCGCCACCGGCGAGCTCATCCGAGAGCTGACCCTGGACCCCAGCCGCGACTACCAGCCCACCGGCGCACCCAAAGGACCCACCCGACGACCCAAATGAACAACACCCGAACCTGCTATCGCAGGTCCGGGTGTCGCCGATGTCTTGAGACATCACACGGTGCCCCCGGCAGGATTCGAACCTGCGACCAAGTCATTAGAAGTGACTCGCTCTGTCCAGCTGAGCTACGGGGGCGCGGCCTCATTGTTACCCAGCCATTCGGCGCGCAGCGATATCGGCGAGGTCTGTCCGAAAGGACCATTTCGCCGCGAACTCCGGCGTGCCGGCCCGCGCCGATGGTGATCTGGAGCCATGCGGAGGGAGCCCTCGCGGCGTACCGCCGTGCTCTCCAGGCTGGCCGCGGTTTCCGCGGCGGTCCTGGTCGGCGCGGTGGCCGTGGCGACGACGTCGTCCGCACTCGGCACGCCGGAACCCGCGACACGGGGCGCGGGAGCCGCGCGTACGCCGGTCGAGACGAACCCGCTCGCCAACCGGACCTGGGGTGTCTACGAGGGCTCCGGTGAGCAGTCGTGGACGCCGTACCTCAGGGCGCACGGCAAGAAGAAGAAGCTGCTCGCCCGGATCGCGCTGGCGCCGAAGGCCAAGTGGTACGGGCAGTGGATCCCGGCCGGCCAGATCGCCGGGAAGGTGCGCGACCAAGTCCGCATCGCGCAGGCGGGTGACCCCGAGGCGCTCGTGCAGATGACCGTGTTCCGGCTCAAGCCGTGGGAGGACGAGGCGTGCCGACGCCTCCCCACGGCCAAGGAGCAGCGCGACTACAAGCAGTGGATCGACCGCTTCGCCAGCGGGATCGGGGACGCGCACGTGGCGCTGGTGCTGCAGCCGGACGGTCCGTTCGCGCTGTGCGCGCCGGGTGGGTCGCCGCTGCCGTCGCAGCTGGTCGGGTACGCCGCCCACGTGTTCAGCGCGCTGCCCGGCGTCAGCGTCTACATCGACGCGGGGGCGTCGGACTGGCTGCGCGACGACCCGGCCAAGGCGGTCCAGCTGCTGGTCCCGGCGGGCATCGACACCGCCCGCGGCTTCGCGCTCAACTCGACTCACTACGCGTCAACCTCGGCCGAGATCGCGTTCGGGACCTCGGTGGTGCAGGCGCTGGCGGCGGCGGGGTACGCCGACAAGCACTTCGTGGTGAACACCGCGGCCAACGGTGCTCCGTTCAACGGCTACGACTACCAGGGCCCGAACTTCGACAACGCGATGACGTGCCGGACCAAGGGACAGCAGTCCTGCGTCACCCTCGGCATCCCGCCCACCGCCGACGTGGCCAACCCGGCGTGGGGGCTCTCGGCCACGGACGCGGCCAACGCGGCGGCGTACGTCGACGGGTACCTCTGGATCGGCCGGCCGTGGCTCTACATGCAGTCCGACCCGTTCGACCTCAAGCGCGCCCTCGCGGTCGCGCGCACGACGCCGTACTAGGAACGTCCTAGGCGAGGTGCCGACCCATCCACTCCTCGACGTCGGTCGAGGTGCGGGGGAGGGACGCCGAGAGGCTGACGGGGCCGTCGGCGGTGACGAGGATGTCGTCCTCGATCCGGATGCCGATGCCGCGGAGCTCTTCGGGCACCAGCAGGTCGTCCTCCTGGAAGTAGAGCCCCGGCTCGACGGTCAGCACCATGCCGACCTCGAGGTCGCCCTTGGGGTAGATGTCGGGCGAGGTCCCGTTGCAGTCGTGCACATCCATGCCGAGCATGTGGCTCACGCCGTGCAGCGTCCACCGGGAGTAGACCTTCGACGCCGGGTCGAGCGCCTCCTCGGCCGAGACCGGCAGCAGGTCGAGGTCCTCGAGCCCGTGCGCGAGCACGTTCATCGCCGCGTGGTGCGCGGACAGGAACGGCTGGCCGGCCACCGTCGCCTCGATGCCCTGTTGCTGGGCGTCGTAGACGAGGTCGTAGAGGTCCCGCTGCAGCTGGGTGAACCTGCCGTCGATCGGCAGGGTGCGGGTCACGTCGGCGGTGTAGAGGTTGCGGCCCTCGACACCCATGTCGAGCAGGACCAGCTTCCCGGGCTCGATCGGCCCGGTGTTGTCGATCCAGTGCAGCGTGGTGGCGTGCTTGCCGCCGCCGACGATCGAGTCGTAGCCGACGTCGTTGCCCATCGCCCGGGCCCGGCGCTGGAAGGTGCCCTCGACCCAGCGCTCGCCGTACTCGAGCACCTGCTTCCACTCCCGGACGCAGTCCTCGAAGCCGAGGGCGGTGATGTCGCAGGCCTCCTGCAGCTCGGCGACCTCCCAGTCGTCCTTGATCAGCCGGAGCTCGCCGACCACCCGCTGGAGGTCCTGGTCCATCGCGTCATCCGCGGCCACCATCCGGTCCACGTCGGCCGCGATCCCGCGCAGCACGCGGGTCTTCGCGGCGCCGTTGGCGGTGAGCCGGTCCTGGAGCGTGTCGATGTGGTGGCACTCGACGCCCAGCGAGTCGGACAGCTCGTGCAGGGAAGGACGCCGCCCGACCCAGAGCTCGCCGTACTGGCGGTCGCGGAAGAACTCGTCGGTGTCGCGCGCCGAGCGGGGGCGGGCGTAGAGAACGGACTCGCCGTCCTCGACGACCAGCACTGCGTCGCTGGTCTGGTTGCCGGAGAAGTAGGTGTGGGCGGTGTCCGGGCGGAACTTGTAGTCGGTGTCGTTGGACCGGACCTTGAAGGTGCCGGCCGGCAGCACCAGCCGTTCGCCGGGGAACATCCCGGCCAGCCTGTCGCGCCGAGCGGCGGCCCGGTCGGCCACCGGCTGGCGGGGGAGGTCGAGCTCGCGGTCGCCCCACCCGGTGCGCATGAAGGCGGCGTACGCCTCCGGAACGGCCGGGTCGTGGGCCTCGATGTGCAGCTCCTGTGCGGTCTTCGTGTCGTCCTCACCCGACTCGCGGAGGGTCTCACTGGTGGTCTGCTCGGTCACCCTCGTCACTCTACGCCGCAGCGTGGTTGCCGGGCTGAGGCGACGTGGTGGCCCCTTACACTCCCCGCCATGGCCGCACCGCGTCGTGACAGCCGGGCGTTCACCGTCGTGGTGATCATCCTGGTCTGCCTCGGCGCGCTGCCGATGCTGCTGATCATCGCCCTCTCGAGCGCGCCGGCGATCACGGTGCTGGCGACGGTCCTGGCCGCGGTGCCGGTGGTGCCCCTCGTGCTGTGCTACCTGTGGCTGGACCGCTACGAGCCCGAACCACGCAAGCTGCTCCTGCTCGGCCTGCTCTGGGGCGCCTTCGCAGCCACCTTCGGGGCCCTGGTCGTGCAAGGCATCGGCGGTCTGTTCGCCGGGGTGACCGACAGCGTCGAGCTCGCGGTGCTCGCCCCCGTCACCGAGGAGGCCAGCAAGGGACTGTTCCTTGTCCTTCTGCTCCTGTGGCGCCGGGCCGAGCTGGACGGAGTGCTCGACGGCATCGTCTACGCCGGCATGATCGGCATCGGCTTCGCCTTCACCGAGAACATCCTCTACCTCGGTGCGTCGTACAACGGGACCGCCGGCATGGGACCCGGCGGCATCGCCGGCGTGACCGGCACGTTCGTCGTCCGCTGCCTGTTCAGCCCCTTCGCGCACCCGGTGTTCACGGCGTTCACCGGGATCGGCGTCGGCATCGCAGTCACGACCCGCAGGCGGTCCGTGCGCTGGCTCGCGCCACTGGTTGGGTACTGCTGCGCAGTGCTCGCCCATGCAGCCTGGAACAGCTCCACGATCTTCGGGTTCGAGGGCTTCGTGGGTGCCTACTTCCTGCTCATGGTCCCCGCCTTCGCGGGGCTGGTGTGGCTGGGGGTCTGGTCGCGGCGCTCGGAGCGGAGGATGCTGGCAGGAGCGCTCGGTGATGCCGCCCAGCGCGGCCTCTTCCCGGCCACGGACATCGGCTGGGTCGTGGACCTTCGGGCCCGGCGGGCCGCTCGGGCGTACGCCAAGCAGACAGCGGGGAAGGCTGGAGAGGACGCGATGCGCGACTACCAGCAGGCCGCGATCGAGCTCGGGTTCCTGCACCACCGCTACCTGCGCGGCACCGCGCCGAAGGACTACGCGGTGCGTGGACAGGACTTCCTCTCCCGCATCAACGCGATCCGCCCGGGCATCGCCTTCCCCGGACAGGTGGTGCCGACCCGATGACCACCGTCCCCGACCCGGCCAACCCGTTCAGCATCGCCAGCGGCGGCGGTACGCCGACCGCCGGCTCCTACGGCACCGTGATGCTGACCGCGCTGGTCCGGCTGCACCACGCGCTGCAGGCGGTCCGCCTCCCGCTGGACATGCCGGGCGTGGATGAGCAGCGCACCGGCCTGAAGGAGATGGTCGACCAGCTCGAGGACTACGTCATCCCGCGGGTCACCACGCTCGAGGCCCCGTTGCTCGCCGTGGTCGGCGGCTCCACCGGTGCCGGCAAGTCGACGCTGGTCAACACGCTGGTCGGCCACAAGGTGACCCAGCCCGGCCTGTTGCGGCCCACCACCCGCTCGCCGGTGCTCGTCCACAACCCGGACGACGCCGTCTGGTTCGGCGCGGACCGGCTGCTGCCCGACCTCGAACGGGTCAACCACCCGACCACCGACCCCGCCGCGCTCCAGCTCGTCGCGGCCGACGCCGTGCCGCCGGGGCTCGCGATCCTCGACGCTCCCGACGTGGACTCGGTCGTCGAGGAGAACCGCAAGCTGGCCGCCGAGCTGCTCGCCGCGGCCGACCTGTGGCTGTTCGTCACCTCCGCTGCGCGGTACGCCGACCAGGTGCCCTGGGAGTTCCTCCGCCAGGCGGCGGAGCGCTCCACGGCGGTCGCGATCGTCCTCGACCGCACGCCGGAGGATGCCGTCCAGACGGTGGCCACCCACCTGGCCCGGATGCTGGCCAGCCGCGGGCTCAAGGACTCGCCGCTGTTCGTGGTCCACGAGGGACCGGTCAGCGACGACGAGCTGCTGCCGCCGGAGTACGTCGCCGAGATCCGGGGCTGGCTGGAGTCCCTCGCAGGCGACGTCGCGGCCCGTCAGCAGGTGGTCATCCAGACGCTCGACGGGGCGGTGCGCACCCTGACCCGGCGTACGTACCCGGTCGCCGATGCCGCCGCCGAGCAGGTGGCGGTGGCCGACCGGCTGCGCCACGACGCGGACGCGGCGTACGAAGCGGGCGTCGCCCAGGTGCTGGCCGGCATGGAGGACGGCACCCTCCTCCGTGGCGAGGTGCTGGCCCGGTGGCAGGAGTTCATCGGCACCGGCGAGCTGCTGCAGTGGGCTCGAGAGCCGGGTGGGCCGGATCCGCGACCGGGTGGTGAACGTCGTCAAGGGGAAGCCGCAGCAGGCCGAACGGGTCACCGTCGCAATGGAGTCCGGCCTCGAGATGCTGATCCTCGAGCACGCGGAGGCCGCAGCCGAGCGCGCCGAGGCGTCGTGGCGGCAGCTGGCGTCCGGCCAGGCCCTCCTCAAGGGCAGCGGCACCGACCTCGGCCGGGCCTCGCGCGAGCTGCGCCGCAACGCCGAACGCGCGGTGCGCGACTGGCAGGCGGACGTCCTGACGATGGTCCGGACCCAGGGCCAGGACAAGCGGACGACGGCGCGGTTCCTCGCCTTCGGCGTCAACGGCCTCGCGGTCGCCCTGATGATCGTGGTCTTCTCCTACACCTACGGGCTCACCGGCGCCGAGGTCGGCATCGCGGGCGGCTCGGCGGTGCTCGGCCAGAAGCTCCTCGAAGCCGTCTTCGGCGACCAGGCCGTCCGCAGCCTGGCGGAACGGGCCCGGAAGTCGCTGGAGGCCCGGGTGCGTGAGCTCTTCAGCGCCGAGCAGGCCCGCTACACGACCCTCCTCGACGGCCTTGCGCTCGACCCGGAGACCCCCGAGCAGCTGCGACGTGCCTCACGCCGCGTGGAGGACGCGCGGTACGCCGGGCAGCGAGGCAGCTAGGGTCGCTCGACCGTCTTGCTCAGTGGACTCCTCCACCGATTAGTCTCGGACGCAACTGCAGGCCATCAGCCGCACCGCAGCACAACCGCAGACCCCTACGCCGAGAGAGCCCATGACGTCCTTGCTCGAGGGTGCCCGCAGGCTCGTCGCGCGCGGTTCTGATCTCGGCGGACGCATCGAAGCCCTCCAGTCGGCGGTCGAGGCGGCCCGGGGCCGCCTGGACGACGAGACCGTCGACCAGGCGAGCGAGATCGTCGAGCGGGCGGCGAGCCGGCTGCGGCTCTCGGCCGACCACACCGTGGTCGCGATCGCCGGCGCCACCGGCTCGGGCAAGTCGTCGACGTTCAACGCGCTGACCGGGCTGGAGCTGTCGGCGGTGGGCGTACGCCGCCCCACCACCTCCTGGGCCACCGCCTGCGTATGGGGGAGTGAGGGCGCCCAGGAGCTGCTCGAGTGGCTCGGCATCCCCCCGCGGCACCAGACCACGCGCGACTCGATGCTCGACGCGGCCAGCCTCGTCGCCCGGTCCCGCACGGACCACGACATGGACGGTGTGGTCCTGCTCGACCTGCCCGACCACGACTCCACCGAGGTCGCGCATCACCTCGAGGTCGACCGGATCGTCAAGCTCGCCGACCTGCTCGTGTGGGTGCTCGACCCCCAGAAGTACGCCGACGCGGCCGTCCACGACCGCTACCTCGCGCCACTGGCCAGCCACGCCGACATCACGGTGGTCGTGCTCAACCACATCGACACCGTGCCCGCCGACCGGCGCGCCACGATGCTCGAGGACGTCCGCCGGCTGCTCGACCAGGACGGGCTGCGCCAGGTTCCGGTGATCGCCACCAGCGCCCGCCAGGGCGACGGCATCGCCGAGCTGCGCGCCGAGATCGTCCGCCGGGTCGCCGACAAGAAGTCCACCCGACAGCGCATCGAGGCAGACCTGCGCTCCGTGGCCGCCCGCCTCAACGAGGAGTGCGGCACCGGAAAACCCCGCTCGCTCGCCGCCGGTCGCGTGCAGGCGATGGAAGAGGCGCTGGCCGAGTCCGCGGGGGTCCCGACCGTGGTCAGCGCGGTGGACCGCTCCACCCGGCTGCGAGCCGGCCAGGCCACCGGTTGGCCGGTGATCTCCTGGATGTCGCGGCTCAAGCCGGACCCGCTCCGGCGGCTCCACCTCGACCTCGGCCCCTCCGGCCGGCATCTCGTCGGTCGGGCGCGCACGCTCGATCCCCGAGGCGAGTCCCGTGCAACGGGCCAAGGTCGACGCCGAGGTCCGTGCGCTGGCCGACGACGTGTCGGCCGGGATGACCCGGCCGTGGGCGGAGGCCGTCAGGAGGGCCTCGACCTCGCGGCTGGGCGAGATGGGGGACCGCCTCGACCGCCAGATCGGCGCGACCGACCTCGGCGTGGCCAGGATCCCGGTCTGGGCCGGTGCCGTGCGCGTGCTGCAGTGGCTGCTGATCCTGGCCGCGATCGTGGGCGGCGGCTGGACCCTGGCGCTGGCCGTCTCGGGCTCGCTGGGCGACGACTCGGTGCCGGCCTATTGGGGCATCGACCTCCCGATCCTGCTGCTCGTGGGCGGCGTGGTGGTCGGCATCCTCCTGGCGCTGCTCTGTCGCGCCCTCGTCGACCTGACCGCGCGGAACCGGGCGGCGACCGCGGACCGGAGGCTCCGCGCCGCCGTGCACGAGGTCTCCAGCGAGCTGGTCGTGGCACCCGTCGAGCACGAGCTCGAGGCCTTCCGGACCGTGCGCAACGGCCTCGACAAGGCGCTCGGCTCCTGACCCGCGGTTCTCTGTGCTCACGCAGCCGCCTCGGCCACCACCTCCTCACGCGACTCCTCCCGCGCCTCCACGCGCTCCTCGCGCTTGGGCAGGGCCCGGCGGAACTGGCTGGTGCCCAGTGACAGGTCGTGGCCGACCGACACCGCGGTCACCTCGAGCGAGGTGCGCTCGACGCCGTCCTTGAACCAGGTGCTCTGGCTGAGCCGGCCGTGCACGACCACCGGGTCGGCGCGCCGTAGCGAGTCGCGGCAGTTGTCGGCCAGGTGGCGCCAGGCCTTCACGGTGTACCACTGGGTGGGGGCGTCGACCCACTCCGAGCGCTTGCTGTCGAACCAGCGGGGCGTGACACCGAGCCGGAACTCCGCGACCGGGGTGTCGCCGGCCAGCCGGTGCCGGACGTCGGCGCCCAGCCAGCCGCGCAGGGTCACGTAGGTCTCGTTCATCCAAGGACTCCTCTCATCGGGTGTTGCGTTCGACCCGACCCTCGTGACCCGCGCCGACGGTCGAGCGACATCCCTGCGGTCCCTGTGGACAGCTGCCCGCCACGTCGTGGATGTGGAGAGTTGGTGGCTCACAACTAGGCTCGTGGACCATGGCGGAGTACGTGTTCACCCTGCGCAACGTGCGCAAGGCCCACGGTGACAAGGTCGTCCTCGACAACGTCACCCTGTCGTTCCTGCACGGCGCGAAGATCGGTGTGGTCGGCCCCAACGGCACCGGGAAGTCCACGCTGCTCCGCATCATGGCCGGGCTCGAGCACGCCAACAACGGCGACGCCATCCTCGACCCCGAGGCGACCGTCGGCATGCTCGAGCAGGAGCCGAAGCTCAGCGAGGGCAGGACGGTCCTGGAGAACGTCGAGGAGGCCGTCGCCGCGCTCAAGGCGAAGCTGGACAGGTTCAACGTGATCTCCGAGGAGCTCGCCGCTCCCGACGCCGACTACGACACGCTGCTCGCCGAGATGGGCGACCTGCAGACCGACCTCGACCACGCGAACGCGTGGGATCTCGACAGCCGCCTCGACCAGGCCATGGACGCGCTGCGGTGCCCCCCGCCCGAGGAGCTGGTCGACCATCTGTCCGGTGGGGAGCGCCGCCGGGTCGCCCTGTGCAAGCTGCTGCTCCAGCAGCCGTCCCTGCTGCTCCTCGACGAGCCGACCAACCACCTCGACGCGGAGTCGGTGCAGTGGCTCGAGAGCCACCTCAAGAGCTACCCGGGCGCGGTGCTGGCGATCACCCACGACCGGTACTTCCTGGACAACGTCGCCGAGTGGATCCTCGAGCTGGACCGCGGGCGCACCCACCCCTACGAGGGCAACTACTCGACGTACCTCGAGACCAAGAAGGAACGGCTCAAGATCGAGGGCCAGAAGGACGCCAAGCGCGCCAGGATGCTCGAGCGGGAGCTCGAGTGGGTGCGCTCGAACCCCAAGGCCCGCCAGACCAAGAGCCGGTCGCGGCTGGCGCGCTACGAGGAGCTGGCCGCCGCGGCGGACCGGGACCGGAAGATCGACACCTCGGAGATCAACATCCCTGCCGGGCCGCGCCTCGGTGACGTGGTGCTCGAGGCCAAGGACCTGTCCAAGGGCTTCGACGACCGGCTGCTGATGCACGACCTGTCGTTCACGCTGCCGCGGGCCGGCATCGTCGGCGTGATCGGCCCGAACGGTGTCGGCAAGACCACGCTGTTCCGCATGATCACCGGCCAGGAGCAGCCGGACTCCGGCAACCTCGTGGTCGGGCAGACCGTGAAGATCTCGTACGTCGACCAGAGCCGCGGCGGCATCGACCCGAACAAGAACCTCTGGGAGGTCGTCTCCGACGGCCTCGACTTCATCAAGGTCGCGAACTTCGAGATGAACTCGCGTGCCTACGTGGCGTCGTTCGGGTTCAAGGGGCCCGACCAGCAGAAGAAGGCGGGTGTGCTCTCCGGCGGAGAGCGGAACCGGCTCAACCTGGCGCTCACCCTGAAGATGGGCGGGAACCTGCTGCTGCTCGACGAGCCCACCAACGACCTCGACGTCGAGACCCTCCAGTCACTGGAGGACGCACTCCTCGACTTTCCGGGCTGTGCCGTGGTCACGTCGCACGACCGGTGGTTCCTCGACCGCGTCGCCACGCACATCCTGGCGTGGGAGGGCGACGACGAGGACGCCGCGAAGTGGTTCTGGTTCGAGGGCAACTACGCGGCCTACGAGGACAACAAGGTCGAGCGCCTGGGCATCGAGGCCGCCCGCCCGCACCGCGTCACCCACCGCCGACTCACTCGCGACTGAGGGGTTCGGGTCTGGGGCCTGCGTTCGTCCCCCAGGGTCGGGTCGGCCCCGGGGGCTGTCGCCCCCGGGGCTGCGGCGGCGCGTCGCGGGCAGCGGCTTCCAGCGTGATTGCGTTGCGCTACCCGCGCCGCGGCCAAGCCGCTTGATGCCCCGGAGGCGCCACCCCCGGTCCCGACCCGCGCGTGACCCTCACTTCGCCATCACGTAGGTGGGAGGCGGCGGGCGCGCGTCAGCGCGCCGCGCTGACGCGCGCCCGCCGCCCGCACCCCACCGTGATGACGGAGTGAGGGCAGTGTGTGCGGGTCGGTGGACGGGGCCGGTCGCGGCGCTAAAAGAGCTTGGCCGCGGCGCGGCCGACGCGACGCAATGGGGGCGGGAGCCGTGCGCCGCGACGCGCCGCTCCTGCGTCGCGACCGGTCCCGGCCACCGGCTCGCTGGGGGTGCCACGAACCCAGGCCCAGACCCAACCCCAACCCCAAACCTAGTCTCGGAGCTCCATCTCCGGGTGGGCCGAGACGAGGCTGTCGGACACCGCGTCGAAGACCCGGCCGAGGGCGGCGAAGTCGGAGTCGCTGGACAGGTTCACGAGGTGGGCACGTACGCCGGCGACGTGCGTCGGTGCCGCTCTGACGAGCAGGTCGTGGCCCTTGTCGGTCAAGGTCGCCAGGATGCCGCGGCCGTCCTCGGGCGAGCTCGAGCGCTGGACCAGCCCCGCCTTCTCCATCCGGGTCACCGTGTGCGTGACCCGGCTGCGGCTGTGGGCGAGGGCGTCGGCGAGCGCCGCCATCCGCATCTGACCGTCCCGCTCGGAGAGCCGGACCAGGATCTCGTACTCGACGAGGGAGATGTCGTGGGCGTGGCGCAGGTCGTCGTCGAGGCGATCGAAGAGCAGGGTGGTCCCCATGACCAGTGCCCGCCACGATCGCTGCTGGTCGGCGCCGAGCCACTGGGGTTGTCCGGGATCGGGGGAATCCACGACAGGGGAGTTTATGACGCCGGTGTGATGCGCGTCTCCGGACGCACCGGCGGTTGTCACGGGACCGTGACTCGGGGCTGCGACCATGGAGTGTCCTCGCCGCCCGCCGCCCCTCGGCCTCATTGTGAGCCTCTGTGAGCCTCAGGGCCTCAGAGCCGCTCCAGGATCAGCGCCATGCCCTGCCCGCCGCCGACGCACATGGTGATCAGCCCCGTCGTCTTGTCGTGGAAGTCCAGCGAGTTGAGCATCGTGTTCTGGAGCCGGGCGCCGGTCATGCCGAACGGGTGGCCGACCGCGATCGCCCCGCCGTTGACGTTGAGCCGGTCGATGTCGATCCCGAGGTCCTGGTAGGACGGCACGACCTGGGCCGCGAACGCCTCGTTGATCTCGACCAGGTCGATGTCGCCGATGCTCATGCCGGCGTTGGCCAGCGCCCGCTTGGTGGCCTCGACCGGGCCGAGGCCCATGATCTCGGGGGAGAGGCCGCTCACCCCGGTGGCCACGACGCGGGCCAGGGGCTTGATGCCGAGCTCCTGGGCCCGGGTGTCGCTCATCACGATGACGGCCGCGGCGCCGTCGTTGAGCGCGCAGCAGTTGCCGGCGGTCACCAGGCCGTCCGGGCGGAAGACCGGCTGGAGCTGGGAGATGGCCTCGTAGGTGACGCCGGCGCGCGGACCGTCGTCCTGGTTGACCACCGCGCCGCCCGGCGTGGTCACCGGGGTGATCTCGCGCTCCCAGAAGCCGTCGGCGATCGCCTTCTCGGCGAGGTTCTGGGAGCGGACGGCGAACTCGTCGAGCTCCTTGCGGTCGAGACCGCGCATCGTCGCGACGTTCTCCGCGGTCTGGCCCATGGCGATGTAGACGTCGGGGATCTCGTCGTCCTGCCGCGGGTCGTGCCACGTCTCGTTGCTCTCCGCGGTCGAGGTGGTCCGGGCCTTGGCCTCGTCGAAGGTGTGGTTCTGGGTGTCGGGCCAGTGGTCGGAGGTGCCCTTGGAGAACCGGGACACGGTCTCGACGCCGGCCGAGATGAACGCGTGGCCCTCGCCCGCCTTGATCGCGTGGAAGGCCATCCGGGTGGTCTGCACGGACGACGAGCAGTAGCGGGTGATCGTCGCGCCGGGGACCTCGTCGAAGCCGAGCAGCACGTTGACCACGCGAGCCATGTTGTTGCCGGACTCGCCGCCCGGCAGGCCACAGCCGAGGTAGTGGTCGTCCAGGGCCGTCGGGTCCAGCTCCGGCACCTTGGCCAGCGCGGCCTGGATGATCGTCGCGGTGAGGTCGTCGGGACGGAAGTCCACCAACGAGCCCTTGTTGGCGCGGCCGATGGGGGAGCGGGCGGCGGAGACGATCACGGCTTCAGGCATGGTTCGAGCCTAAGGGAGCGTTCGTGAGCGTGGCTCGTTGGTCACGTGCCTGGCGCCGTGAGCGCATGCATCACCAGCGCGAGCGAGCTGGACAGGAAGGCGCGGCGTTCGCGCTGCGGCTTCTGCAGGGCGCCGACCAGCAGGCCGTCGAACGACGCCACCAGCGCCTCGGCTCGCGCGTTGCCGCTCTCCGGCCCGACCCGCGACAGGAGGGCCTCCACGACGCCCACCAGCCGAGTGCGCGAGGCGGTCAGGACCTCGGCAACGGCCGGGTTGCGGGGCGCCTCCAGGGACAGCTCGAGCTTGGCCATGATGAGCTCGCGGTCGTCGAGCCAGCGCTCGAAAAGAGCCAGGGTGAGCGCCACCGCCCGCGCCTCTCCGGCGCACTCGAGGAGCTCGGCGCCGAGCGCGTCCACGTCGGCGGCCAGCGTCGCGGCGACGTACTCCGTCACGGCGAGCTGCAGCGCCTGCCGGGTGCGGAAGTACGCCGAGCAGGTGCCCTCGGGGAGCCCGGCGCGCCGGTCGACCGCCCGGTGGGTCAGCCCCCGCAGCCCCTCGTCCGCGACCACGTGCACGGCCGCATCGAGCAGCTCGCGGCGCCGCGGGGTCAGCGCGGGCGGGCTGGCGGGCGATGTGACGGACGGCACGTCGTCCCAATCTACCAATGGAGTTGCGCATGCGGAGCCGGGAGCGTACTTTCTACACACGTAGAAGAATTCTACAGACGTAGAAAGGATCGATCATGTCGTACGACCTCACCGCAGTCCTCCCGTTCGTCGTGATCGTCGCCCTGCTCGCCCTCGTCGGCGGCATCGCCTCGGTCAACGTCCTCGGCCAGTCCGTGGTCCGTCACCACCGCGCCCGCGTGGCCCGCCACGAGAGCATCCCGACGTACTACCGCCACCTCGTGCTGGCCCACTGATCCCCGAGCACCCCTCCCGCTCGGAACCGCACGCCCCGCGCTCAGCCTCCTCTGGCAGAGTCGGGGCGTGCGCCATCGCTACGAGTGTCCGATGCGCTGGGCCGACCTCGACCAGCTGGGACACGTCAACAACGTGGTGTACGTCGACTACCTCCAGGAGGCGCGCGTCGACATGCTCCGCGCGCACGGGCGGGGCCCGCGCGCTCTCGCCGACGGGCTGGTGGTCGTCCGTCACGAGGTGACCTACCTCAAGCCGCTGACCTACGACTTCCGGCCGGTCTCGATCGAGTGCTGGGTGACCGAGATCAAGGCCGCCACGTTCACGATGGCCTACGAGATCTTCCACGACAGCGAGGGCGACCGCGTCGTCTACGTGCGGGCGACGACCGTGCTGACGCCGTTCGTGTTCGCCGAGGAGCGGCCACGCCGGATCACCGCCGACGAGCGGACTGCCCTCGAGCAGCACCTCGAGCCCGACCAGCAGCCGCGCCGGCGCATCCCGTCGCTGCCCGAGCAGGTGACGAGCCACCACCCCATCCACGTCCGCTTCTCCGACGTCGACGTCTACGGCCACGTCAACAACGTGAAGTACTTCGAGTACCTGCAGGAGGCGCGGATCGCGATGATCCGCCGGCTCGTCCCGCGGCGTACGTTCAGCGTCGTCGTCGCCCAGACCGACGTCGACTACGTCCAGGCACTGCTGTTCCGGGCCGAGCCCTACGACTGCCGCTCGGCGATCGTGCGGGTCGGCAACCGCTCGATGACCATCGAGTCCGAGATCAGCGACGACGACCGGGTGCTGGCCCGGGCCCGGGTGGTCGTGGTCTTCTTCGACCTGCAGGGCGGGCGCTCCACCGAGCCGGACCCCGAGGTGCGTGAGGTCCTGTCGTCAGCAGCCATCGAGACGGGCTGACCGGCTCCTCGCGCCCGCGGGTCAGCCGACCGTGACGGTCAGCGCGGCCAGCCGCGCGTCCCGACGCAGCCGGCGCAGGGCGCGGTGCCGGGCGACCCGCACGGCCACCGGGGTGATGCCCAGCGCCCTGGCGGAGTCCGCCACGCTCAGCCCGACGACGTCCACGCACGCCACCACGTCGCGCTCCCGCGGGGTCAGCCCGGACAGGAGCTCGCGGACCCAGGCGCTGCTGGGGACGGTGGCCTCGGGGCCGTCGATCGGCCCGGCAGGTGCTTCTGCGACGGGATCGGTACGCCGGCGCCCGCTGCGTCGTTGCACGTTGGCGGCGACCCGGCGGGCGATGCCGAACAGCCAGGCTCCGAACTCCTCCGCGCCGCCGTCGTAGTCCCGGACCTTCTCGGCCGCGGTCATCCAGGCCTGGGCGGCGACGTCCTCGGCCGCCACTGCACCGTCGGAGCCGGAACGGGTCTCCAGCCAGACGACGAGCCGCCCGGCGTGGGCCCGGTAGAGCGCCCGCCAGGCGTCCTGGTCACCGCGCTTGGCCGCGGCGACGACGGCGTCGTCCGTCACGTGTGGTGGCCGTTCCCGTTCCCGTTCTCGTTGCCGTGGCCGGTCCCGGTCTGGCCGTTGTGGTGGCCGTGGTTGGCGTGCGGCTTGGTCTGGCCGTTGTGGTGGCCGTGGTTGGCGTGCGGCTTGGTCTGGCCGTTGTGGTGGCCGTGGTTGGCGTGCGGCTTGGTCTGGCCGTTGTGGTGGCCGTGGTTGACGTGCGGCTTGGTCTGTCCGTAGTGGTGGCCCTGGTCGTGCTGGGCGTCGGTCAGGCCGGTGTGGTGGCCGTGGTCGTGGTGGCTCGGCTTGGTCAGCCCGGTGTGGTTGCCCTGGTCGTGGTGGGTCCGGGTCTGGCCGGGTGGCAGGACGGCGGGCTGGCCCGGCGGCTCGCTTCCCGCGTCGGACGCCGGGTCCGAGGCCGGTGGGGTCCTGGGGGCGTGCAAGGGTGCCGGCCGATGGTCGCGTACGCCGTCGAACGGCGAGGCGACGCCCGGCAGGGCGCCGGTCAGCCAGGAGAAGGAGGCCAGCACCAGCACCGTCACGCCGGCCACGAGCGCACGCACGGGTCCCTCGCGGCGGTTCGGCACCGACGAGGCGCTCAGCTGGCCGAGCCGGGCCAGCAGCACCGGGTCCGGCTCGAGCTCGGGTACGTCGATCCTGAGGTCCTGCAGCACGGTTGACCTACTTCCGTCGAAACGGGTGGCCCGACGGTAGTACGGGGATGACGTGACCGTCGGGCCACCCGACCCCCCTCACCTCTCGGGCGAGAGCGGGCTTGCCGAGCAGACGTCGTCCGGGCGGATGACGCCTGCACTCCCTTCCTGTCGCCAGGGGGCCGGAGTGTTACATCGCGCGAACTGGTCTAGCCCGCCTCGTCGAAGGTGTTCACCATGAACTGGGCGGCGTGGGTGACGTACTCCCAGAACTGCGCATCCTGCTCCGGGGTCAGCACACCCTGCTCGACCTGCTCGTCGAGGGCCGCCCGGAAGTGGGTGAGCCAGTGGTCCTTGGCGGTCGGGGTCACGGCGAACGGTGCGTGCCGCATCCGGAGCCGCGGGTGGCCGCGGGTGTCGGAGTAGGTCGTGGGGCCGCCCCAGTACTGCACCAGGAACAGCCGGAACCGCTCCTCTGCGGCGGTCAGGTCAGGTTCCGGGTAGAGGGGGCGGAGCACCGGATCGGTCGCGACACCCTCGTAGAAGCGGGCGACGATGCGGCGGATCGTCTCGTAGCCGCCTATCTCGTCGTAGAACGTGGTCATCGCCGCCCATTCTCCCCACCACCCGAGGGAGCCTGCGAATCGCCGTGCCAGACTCGCGACATGGCGACCACACGCAACGCGACCACGCACTGGGAAGGCAGCCTGTTCGAGGGCGCCGGCCAGGTCACCCTCCAGAGCTCGGGCATCGGCACGTACGACGTGACGTGGGCCTCGCGCGCCGAGGATGCGAACGGCAGGACCAGCCCCGAGGAGCTGATCGCCGCAGCGCACTCCTCGTGCTTCTCGATGGCGCTGTCCAACGGGCTGGCCAAGGCCGGGACGCCGCCGACCGCCCTGGACACCTCGGCCGAGGTCGACTTCGTGCCCGGCACCGGCATCACCGAGATCCGGCTCTCGGTGCGCGGCACCGTCGACGGGATGAGCAACGACGACTTCGTCGCGGCCGCCGAGGACGCCAAGGCCAACTGCCCGGTCAGCCAGGCTCTCAAGGCCGTCCCGATCAAGCTCGACGCAGCGCTGGCCTGACCCTCTCCGCGGCGACCTTCTCCAGGGCCAGGTCGAGCGCCCTGGAGACCGACTCGAGCATCTCGACGACGTCGAGCTCGGGCACACCGGTCTCGGCCAGCGCCTTCTGGAACGACCCGATCGCGCTGGCGAAGCCCGGGAAGCACGCCTCCGTGCGCTCCCGTCCCTCGGCGGTCAGCTCGACCAGGCTGGCCCGGCCGTCGTCCGGGTCCCGCCGGCGGGAGACGACCCCGGCCGCCTCGAGCCGGCGCAGGTAGTTCGAGAGCGTCGTCGGCCGCAGCCCGGTCAGCCGGGCGAGCTCCGTCGGCCGGACCGGCTGCTCCAGCAGCAGCACGCTCGTCACCGCGAACTCGTCGGGGGTGAAGGGCGAGTCCGCCATCTCTTCGTGCAGCAGCGTGCTCAGCTGCCGCCCGGTCGCGAACAGGAGCAGGAACGGCCCGCGGTGGGACATCTTCACGCCGATCAGGTTACGAGTCCGCAACAGCCGGCCGGGCCGCTTGACGAAGAACTTCAAGTTGGTAGTAAATGGCGACCATGCTCCGATGGCTCGTCCTCGCGTCCCTGGCCGTGCCGCTGGCTGCGTGCGGCGGCGGTGGCGCGAGCGATGCCTCGTCGGCACCCGCGGCCACGGCCACCTCGCGCCCTCGCCGAAGGACCCGGCGTACGTCGCAGCGCGGGTCAGCACCGGGCACAAGCCGTGCGGGATCCTCGGCGTGGACGGCCGGCTGTGGGTGAGCAACTACGGCGACAACACCCTGGTGGCCATCGATCCCGCCACCGGTGAGGTGGGTGCGCCGGCCAGGACCGGCCGGGCGCCTTGCGGGCTGGCGTCCGGCGCGGGCTCGATCTGGGTGGAGGACTTCGGTGGCGACCAGGTCACCCGGGTCTCGGCCCGGGACGGGAGCGTCGAGGCGACCTACGCCGTGGGTGACCAGCCCTACGACGTCACCTTCGCCGCCGGGGCCGCCTGGGTGACCAACTACGGCGACGGGACCGTCTCCCGCATCGACGCGACGACGGGCAAGGTCACCGAGGTCAGGACCGGTGGCACTCCGATCGGCATCGCGCCCGCCGGCGGCAAGGTGTGGGTCGGGCTGGGCAGCGACGGGATCGCCGCCATCGACACCGCCACCGCCAAGGTGACCGCCACCATCGCCGCCGACGGGGCGGGGTGGACGGCGTACGACGACAGCAATGTCTGGGTCGACGTCGGGGAGACAGTCGTCCAGATCGACCCGGAGACGGCCACGGTCACCCGCACGGTCACGGTGGGCAGCCGCCCCGAGGACGGCACCGTCGCCGCCGGCCGGGTGTGGGTCGGCGACGGCAGCGGTGACCTCTACTGGTTCCCGGTCGACGGGGACGCCACCCAGGCGCAGTCCGTGCCGGCGGCGGTGCACAACCCGTTCGTGGCCGCGGAGCTGGACGGGCAGCTGTGGCTGGTCGACTTCGTCGGCACCGACGTGGTCCGCGTCGACCCGGCCGAGGTGGGCTGAGCCCTCAGTCCGGGACGGCGACGTTCTCCGCCTCGACCCCCGAACCGGGCCCCGCGTCGTACGCCGAGGGTGGCCGGCCGTCCCGGTGCCAGACCACCCGCTGCTGGAACGGGATCTCGATCCCCTCGTGGTCGAACCGCGCCTTGATCCGCTGCCGCAGCTCGCGGGCGACGCCCCACTGCTCCATCGGCGCCGTCTTCACGAGCACCCGCAACGTGATCGCGTCCGGGTTGAGCGCCTCGACGCCGGTGACCTCGGGCTCCTCGATGATCACGCTGCGGAAGTCCTCGTCCTCCCAGAGGTCGTGGGCCACCTCGGCGAGCACCTTCTTGGCGCGGGCGAGGTCCTCGTCGTAGCCGACGCCGATGTCGACCACCGCGCGGGACCAGTTCTGGCTCTTGTTGCCGACCCGCAGGATCTCGCCGTTGGGGACGTACCAGACCGTCCCGTCGAGGTCGCGGAGCCGGGTGACCCGCAGGCTGACCGCCTCGACGGTGCCGCTGGCCGCGCCGACGTCGATGACGTCGCCCACGCCGAACTGGTCCTCGAAGATCATGAAGACGCCCGAGAGGAAGTCCTTGACCAGCGACTGGGCGCCGAAGCCGAGCGCGATGCCGAGGATCCCGGCGCTGGCGATGATCGGCGCGATGTTCACCCCGAGCTGGCTCAGGATCATGGTGCCGAAGACGGCGATCAGCACGCCGGTGATCACGCTCTTGAGCAGGTCGCCCATCGTCTTGGCGCGCTGCACCCGGCGGGTGGCGGCCGCCAGGTCGCGGAGCTCCTGGGTGTGGGTCTGCTCGCCGGTCTGCCGGCGCCGGAACCAGCTGGCCCTGCCCGGCAGCACGCCACCCCCCTCGGCCCGGGAGACGAGCCGGTCCACGAGGCGGTGGCAGACGAACCGCAGCACCATCATCAGCGCCAGCAGTCCGAAGATGGCCAGGGGGAGCCCGATGAACCAGTCGGAGAGATTGGCCATCGGGCGCGAGTCGGTCCGGTCGTAGACCCAGTTGCAGAGCGACTCGTCCTTGTCGCACGGGCTGCTCAGGATCATGGCCCCCAGTATTCACACCCGGTGATCTGGATATCGTGGGGGCGTGATCACCGCCGCGAGCGCACTCGCCGCCGTCGTACCTCTGGACGTGCCGGTCGGGTGGAGCAATCCCAGCGACGTGAACATGGTCCACGCGGTGCTGCTGCTCGCTGGCATCCCCCTGCTGCTGTTCATCCTGATCACGGCGGCGGTCTACCTGCCGTCAGTGATCCGCGGTGAGCGGATCGCGCCCGGCCAGCCGCCGGTGGAGAACCAGTGGCTGGGCGGTCCACGCACCGGCACCGCCGAGCTGAAGGGGCCGGACTCCCAGGACGCCGAGGCCGGAGGTGCGAGTGGTCGCTGGTGATGCTTCCGACACCCGGCTGAGCGCGCGCTTCAGCGGGGGCGACAAGGTCGCGCTCGACGAGACGATCCGCAAGGCCGAACGGCTCTCGCGGGTCGAGTTCTCGGTGTTCGTCGGCCACGCCGAGGGAGACCCCCGCGCGTACGCCGTGAGCCTGCACGGCACGCTGGTCGCCCCGGCCCGGAGCATCCTGGTCATGGTCGACCCCGACGCCCGGGCGGTCGAGATCGTCACCGGCAGCCACGTGCGCCGGACGCTACGGGACACGCAGGTCGAGCTGGCGGTGGCCCAGATGCAGACGCTGTTCGCCGCCGGTGACCTGGTCGGCGGCCTGCGTCGCGGGATCCAGATGCTGGCCGAGCACGCCCGCGCGCCGCAGACCCTCCACGCGCAACAGCCGTGATCGCGGGACTCGTCGTCGCCGCCCTGGTCGCGCTGGTCGCGGTCGTGCTGGTGGCGTTCTTCCGGGCGCAGGCCCGCGAGCAGGTCCAGGCCGCCCAGGCCGAGACCGCCCGGCTCAAGGCCGTCCTGGACGACGTCAAGGACATCGCCTGGAACAACCGGGACATCGCCCCCGACATGTCCACGATCGTGATCGAGACGATCCGGTCCGGCGAGGAGCGGCTGGGCCGCCGCGAGCTGCCGAAGTAGCTAGTGCACTAGCTCGCGGCGTCCTTCGCTTGGGCGCGCAGCGCCCGCGCCACGTCGTCGCGCCCCTCACGCACGTAGCGCTTGGCGGCCGGGTTGGCCTGCGACGTCTCGAGCCACTGGTCGACGCGGTCGAGGAGCTCCTGGCTGGCCAGCTGCTTGGGGAAGATGTACTCCAGCGCCGTCGACGCCCGCTGGGTGCCCTTCTCGTCCCACATCGTCTCGGCCGCGGACGAGATACTTCTCGACGTACGGCTTGAGCACGTCGTCCTGGCCGTAGGCCTGGAAGGCCAGCACGATGCTGCGCTGCGTCTCGTTCGGTACGTCGTCGCGGACCATGGCCAGCTCCCACGCCTCGGCCTTGGCCTCGGCGGTCGGGATCAGCGCCCGGGAGGCCGCGGCGTGCTCCTTGCCGGAGATCGTGTTGTCGCGGGCCAGCTCCTCGTCGATGCGGGCACCGTCGGCCCGGCCGTTCTTGGCCAGCGCGGACAGGAGCGTCCACCGCAGGTCGGTGTCGACCACGAGCCCCTCGAGCTGGAAGGAGCCGTCGAGCAGCCCCTCGAGGTCGGCCAGTGCCCGGTCGCTGTGCGCGGCCGAGGCGTAGGCGCGGGTGAACGACAGCTGGTGGTCACCGCCGGGCTCGGCGGTCACCAGCAGCTCGCGCAGGCCGGTCTCCCACTTCGCGCGCAGGGCAGCGCGGTGCTCGGGGGCGGAGTACTGGTTGGCGGCCGTCGCGGCGTACCCGGGGATCCGGTTGACGCCGAACGCGTCGCTCTCGGACCCCACGCCCGACAGGACCAGGGTGACGAAGTCGGTCGCGGCCATCTCGGCGTCGCGGGTCATGTCCCATGCCGCGCCCCAGCACAGCGCCCGGGCCAGCGAGTCGTCGATGGTCTCGATGCTGCTGACCAGCGTGTCGAGCGAGCGCTCGTCGAGCCGGATCTTGGCGTAGGCGAGGTCCCCGTCGTTGAGCAGCAGCAGGTCGGGCTGCTTCTGGCCGACCAGCTCCTTGACCTCGGTCAGCTCGCCGCCCTCGATGTCGGTCTCGAAGGACGTACGCCGGACGAGCCGGCCGTCGACCTTGTCGTAGAGGCCCACGCCGAGCCGGTGCCGGCGCAGCGTCGGGTAGTCGGGCGCGGCGGTCTGGCGGATCGAGAACGACGCGTAGGTGCCGTCGCCGGCCAGCTCGAACTCCGGCGCCAGGGTGTTGACGCCGGCGGTCTGCAGCCACTCCTGCGCCCACGACTCGAGCTCGCGCCCGGACGACTTCTCCAGGGCCATGAGCAGGTCCTTGAACTCGGCGTTGGAGAACGCGAAGTCCTCGAAGTAGCCGCGCAGCCCCTCCAGGAACGGGTCGAGCCCGACCCACGCGACGAGCTGCTTGAGCACGGAGGCGCCCTTGGCGTAGGTGATCCCGTCGAAGTTGACCTCGACCGCCTGCAGGTCGTAGTTGTCCGCGGCGATCGGGTGGGTGCTGGGCAGCTGGTCCTGGCGGTAGGCCCAGTTCTTGCGGGCGTTGGTGAAGCCCGTCCACGACTCGGTGAAGTCGGTGGCGTTGACGGCTGCGTGGTAGCAGGCCCACTCGGCGAACGACTCGTTGAGCCAGAGGTCGTCCCACCACTTCATGGTCACGAGGTCGCCGAACCACATGTGGGCCATCTCGTGCAGGATCACCTCGGCCCGGAACTCGTAGAACGAGCGGTCCTGGCGGCTGCGCGGGAGGTACTCGTCGCGGAAGGTGACGCACCCGGCGTTCTCCATCGCGCCCATGTTGTACTCCGGCACGAACAGCTGGTCGTACTTGCCGAACGGGTAGGGGTAGCCGAACTTGTCCTCGAAGAAGCCGAACCCCTGCTCGGTGATCTTCCAGAGCTCGTCGGCGTCGAGGTGCTCGACCAGGGACTGGCGGCAGTAGAGGCCCATCGGGATCTCGCCGTGCGCGCCCTGGTAGGTCTTGTGCACGTGGTGGTACTCGCCGGCGACCACCGCAGTGATGTAGGTCGACATCGGCCGGGTCTCGGGGAACCGCCAGACCAGCTTGCCGTCGCCGGACAGGGTCTCGGGCTCGGGGCTGGTGGAGTTGGAGGAGACGACCCAGCCCGCGGGGGTGGTCACCGTGAACGTGTAGGGCGCCTTGAGGTCCGGCTGCTCGAAGGTGGTGTAGACGCGGCGGGCGTCGGGCACCTCGAACTGGGTGTAGGTGTAGACCCGGTCGTCCACCGGGTCGACGAAGTGGTGAAGGCCCTCACCGGTGTGCGAGTAGGTGCAGTCGGCCTTGACCACGAGCGTGTTGTCCGCGGCGAGCCCGCTCAGCGCGATGCGGCTGTCGGCGTACGCCGAGGTGTCCACGGACTCGCCGTTGAGCGTGATCTCGTGCACCGTGGCGCCGACGAGGTCGGCGAAGGTCGACGCGCCGGGCTCCCGGCAGCTGAAGACGATGGTCGTGGTCGAGCCGAACGTGGTGTCGCCCGTCGTGAGGTCCAGGTCGATGGAGTACGACGTGACGTCGAGGAGAGAGGCACGGGTGGCCGCCTCGTCCCGAGTGAGGTTGGTTCCAGGCATGCCGTGATCCTGCCACCCGCGGTGTGAGCCCGGCCACGAGGATGTGGGCGACTGGTCCAGTCGTGACCGGATCGCGACATGACCGGGTTTCGGTCCTGGCCGAGAGGTCACCGCACCCACATGTGCCCCGGAATAGATCGACGCCGACACGGTTGGTGGTTGACATGAGCAACGTTGACTTCTGGTTCGACCCGCGCTGTCCGTTCGCCTGGATCACCTCGCGCACCATGCTCGAGGTCGAGAAGGTCCGCGACGTCAGGGTGACCTGGCGCATCATGAGCCTCGCCTACCTCAACGAGGACAAGGAAGGCCTCCCGGAGAAGTACCGCGAGGGGCTCAAGGACGCCTGGGGACCGGTGCGGGTGTGCATGGCGGTCGACCAGGAGTACGGCCAGGAGAAGCTCGCCGAGCTCTACACCGCGCTCGGGACCAAGAAGCACACCGAGGGCCGGGAGAACATGGACCGTGCCCTGGTCGAGGAGGCCCTCGAGGAGATCGGCGTCCCGGTGGCCCTGGCCGAGGCCATGGACGACTCGTCGTACGACGACGCGATCAAGAAGAGCCACCACCTCGGCATGGACCAGGTCGGCATGGACGTGGGCACGCCCACGATCGCCATCGACGGCCAGGCGTTCTTCGGGCCGGTGCTGAGCAAGATCGCCCGCGGCGAGGACGCCGGCAAGATCTGGGACGGCGCCGTCGCGCTCTCGTCGTTCCCCTACTTCTACGAGATGAAGCGGACCCGGGACACCAAGCTCGACTTCAGCTAGGCGTGGAATGGTCTCCGTACGATCATCTCCGTGAGCAAGATCCTGTCCGCCGTCGCCTGGCCGTATGCCAACGGTCCGCGCCACATCGGCCACGTGGCCGGTTTCGGCGTGCCCTCCGACGTGTTCAGCCGGTACATGCGGATGGCGGGTCACGACGTGCTCATGGTCTCGGGCACCGACGAGCACGGCACGCCGATCCTGGTGGCCGCGGACAGCGAGGGCGTCAGCGCCCGCGTGCTGGCCGACAAGAACAACACCGTCATCGTCAACGACCTGGTCGACCTCGGGCTGTCCTACGACCTGTTCACGCGCACGACCACCGGCAACCACTACAACGTCGTGCAGGAGCTGTTCCGGGGCGTCCACCGCAACGGCTACCTGGTCGAGCAGACGACGTTCGGCGCGATCTCCCCGTCGACCGGCCGCACCCTGCCGGACCGCTACATCGAGGGCACCTGCCCGATCTGCGGGTACGCCGACGCGCGGGGCGACCAGTGCGACAACTGCGGCAACCAGCTCGATCCGACCGACCTGATCCACCCGAGGTCGAAGATCAACGGCGAGACGCCCGAGTTCGTCGAGACCCAGCACTTCTTCCTCGACCTGCCCGCGCTGGCCGAGGCCCTCCAGGACTACCTCCAGGGCCGTGAGGCGAGCGGCACGTGGCGGCCCAACGTCATCAAGTTCTCGCTCAACCTGATCGAGGACCTCAAGCCGCGAGCCATGACCCGCGACATCGACTGGGGCATCCCGGTGCCGATCGAGGGCTGGACCGAGCAGACCAACAAGCGGCTCTACGTGTGGTTCGACGCGGTGATCGGCTACCTGTCCGCGTCCGTGGAGTGGGCTCGGCGCCTGGGCGAGCCCGACAAGTGGCGCGAGTGGTGGAACGACCCAGAGGCGCTGTCCTACTACTTCATGGGCAAGGACAACATCGTCTTCCACTCGGTCATCTGGCCGGCCGAGCTGCTGGCCTACGACGGCGAGGGCGACAAGGGCGGGGAGCCGGGCTCGTACGGCGTGCTCAACCTGCCCACCGAGGTCGTCTCGTCGGAGTTCATGACGATGGAGAGCCAGCAGCTGTCCACCAGCCGCGGCCACGTGATCCTGGTGAGCGACATGCTGTCGCGCTACCAGGCCGACGCGCTCCGCTACTACATCTGCGCGGCCGGTCCGGAGACGTCGGACGCCGACTTCACCTGGGCCGACTTCGTGCTGCGCACCAACTCCGAGCTGGTCGCCGGCTGGGGCAACCTGGTCAACCGCACCGCGACGATGCTGGCCAAGAGCTTCGGCGAGATCCCCGCCGCCGGGCCGCTGCAGCCCGAGGACGAGGCGGTGCTCGCTGCGGTCCGGGCCGGCTTCGACACGGTCGGGGACCTGGTCGGCCGCCAGCGGCTGCGCCAGGGCATCGCCGAGGCGATGCGGGTGGTCGGCGAGGTGAACAAGTACCTCACCGTCACCGAGCCCTACAAGATGAAGGACGAGTCGCAGCGCGAGCGGCTGGCCACCGTGCTCCACGTCGCCGCGCAGTGCGTGGTCGACTGCAACACGATGCTGTCGCCGTTCCTGCCGCACTCGTCCAACAAGGTGCACCTGGCCCTCGGCGGTGCCGGGCAGTTCATGCCGATGCCCCGGATCGAGACCGTGGAGGAGCTCGACCCCGACAACGGCGCCGGGCTGGACTTCTACCCCGTCATCACCGGCGACTACTCGAGCACGCCGGCGTGGGGCTCGCGGCCGGTCCGGGTGGGTGCGAAGGTCGAGAAGCCGACGCCGATCTTCACCAAGCTCGACCCCGCGATCGTGGACGAGGAGCTGGCGAGGCTCGGTGGCTGACTCTCATGCGTGAGGGCGAGCCCAGCCGGACCGCCTTCGGCGCAGCGGTGCTGCGGGCGCTGCACCCGGAGCTCGACCGACCGGTCGTCTTCAGCGACCCACTCGCCTGGCGGATCCTCGGCGACCGCGAGGAGATCCTGGCCGGGCTGGGGGAGGGCCACGACCGGTCCCGGCTGCGGCTCTTCATCGCGGTCCGGCACCGGTTCGCCGAGGACGCCCTCGCCGCGGCGTACGCCCGCGGGACGCGGCAGGCCGTGGTCCTGGGTGCCGGCTTCGACACCTCGGCCTACCGCAGCCCGCACGCCGACCTGCGGTTCTGGGAGGTCGACTTCCCGGCCACCGGGCAGTGGAAGCGCGAGCGGCTGGCCGAGGCCGGCATCGCGGTGCCCGAGACGGTCAGCCACGTCGGCGTCGACTTCGAGCGGGACTCGTTGCTGGAGCGGCTGACCGAGGCCGGGCTGGACAGCGGTGCACCCGCGTTCTTCCTGTGGCTGGGCGTGGTGCCCTACCTGACGCGTGCGGCCACCGAGGCGACGCTGCGAGCCATCGGGTCGGTGCCCGGCGGTGAGGTGGTCCTCGACCTGCCGGCCCCGGCCGACCAGGTGGCCGCGCGAGCCCGGGCCGACCGCGCCGACCTCGAGGCGACGGTGGCCCGGCTGGGCGAGCCGTTCCGCGGCGGCTGGCAGCCGGCCGAGCTGCTGGCCCTGCTCGCGGACGCCGGCTTCGACGACGTCGAGGACCTCGACCGGTCCGCGATCCGGACCCGCTACCTCGGGCTCCCGCCCAGCCCCGAGCCGGGCGGCGCCCACGTGATCCGCGCGCGCCGCACCACCTGACTCCTACTGCTCCCGGCCGCCGTGACCGATCACGGCACGGACGCCGTTGACGCCGTGGAGCTTCAGCTTCACGACGCCGAGGTCGACGGTCTCGCCTTCGCTGAGGGAGATGCCCTGCTTGCGCGCGGTGAACCAGTACGGCGTCCCGGGCTCGTTGAGCGCCGAGCTGACCAGGTTGTCCGGGACCAGCACGCCGGGGTGCTCGGCGTACAGCGCCTCGAGGTCGAGCAACCGGCCGCCGGCCTTGCCGGCGTGCAGCATCTCGACGCGGAACGGGCGGGCGTACTTCTGCCTGTCGGAGACCGTCGGGAACAGCCACGACTGGTCGCCCTGGTCGAAGATGCGGAAGCCGAACGGCGCGATCACCGGACGGTTGCTGCCGGCGTAGTGCATCTCGCCGCGCACCTTGGCGCCCTTGGGCGCCGCGAACGCCGCGGTCGGGGCCGGGCCGCTCACGATGACCGTCGAGTGCGTGGCCGCGAGGTCGGCACCGGTGGTGCTCGGCTTGCCGGCGCGCTCCTTGCGGGCCGTGGTGACAGCGGTGGAGTAGGTGCCGGGAACGATGCCGCGGACGGTGTACTGCCCGCCCACTGACGGCACGGTCCAGCTGCCCGACATCGGCGTGGCCTGGTCGCCATCGACGTACGCCGGCCGCAGCCAGCTGTCCTCCGGGACCGCGGTCAGCTTCACCTGGCCGCCCTTGGGAAGCGTGCCGGTGAGGTTCATCGTCGGCTGGTCGAGCGGCACGATGCCGAGTGCGACCGCAGGGTTGGTGACCAGGTCGACCGCCTTGCCTGCCCACGGGAAGTCGGTCTGCTCGGGCCCGTCGCTCGGCACGGCACTGCGGCGCAGGTAGAGCGAGTAGGTGCCGATCGGCAGGCCGGTGAAGGTGATCGTGGCGCCCGGGAGGCTCGCGGGGTTGCCCTGGAACACCTTCAGGACCCGGCCGTCGGCGTTGCGCAGCTCGGCGTCGACGGAGCCGTTGGCTCCCGGGGTCGCGTCGGACGGCGAGAAGCTGACCGAGCGCCCGGGGTCGAGAGCGAGGTCCGCCGTGGCGACGGTCTTCTGGGCCACCGCCACGACCTGGGACGTCGGCACGTACGCCGACCCGGCGTACGACGTGGTGACCGTGTAGGGACCGGGCTCGAGCGAGGTGACGACGTAGCGGCCGATCTCGTTGGTGACCACACCGGCGGCGAAGGCGCCGTTCCGGTCCAGGATGGTGAGGAGCTGGTTGGGCAGCGGGGTTCCGCCGCTGGTGACCAGGCCGCGGACGATCCCCGCGTGCCGGGTCTTGAACGACACGTGCGCCGTGCGGCCGGCGCGCAGCAGCAGCCGCTTCGAGAGGAAGCCGGGGACCGTCGAGTCGGTGTGCAGCCCCTCGTCGCGGTCGGCCTCGACGCGGTAGGGACCGGGCGCGACCTCGAACCGGTAGTCACCCTTGTCGTCGGTCACCGTCTGCGCGGCGACGCTGCCGTCGACCCTGATGAGCTGGAGGGCCCGGTCGGCGCCGTCGCCCTTCCAGGTGCCGGTCACCACGGCCGGTGGCTGGACGACCACCCGGCCGAGGTCGCGGCGCGGTTGCACCGGCTGGAAGAAGCGGGTGTGTCGCATCCAGCTGTTCAGGTTGCCGTCGGGGCCGACGTACGACGGCGTGAAGCGCTTGCTGCTCTCCTGGTCGCACTCGCCCGACCTCTTCGCCCGGTGGCCCTTCGAGGCTCGCTGCGCTCGCACCTCAGTGCGAGCGCGCACGGCCTCGCTGCAGACCCTGATCAGGTACGGCTCGCGCAGCTGCTTCAGGGTGAAGCGACCGCTCCCGTTGGTGCGGGCGAGGACCCGCTTCTCCTGGCTCGGGTCGACGGGCAGGCCGAGGTCGGAGAAGCGGATGCCGGTGACGAGCGCGTGGGGGATCGGGGTGCCGTTGGGACCGGTGACCTGACCCGTCACCGTGCCCCTGGTGGGCGGCGCTTTCGGGCGCGGGCGGGTGTGCCGGTGCCGGGCCTTGGCCGCGAGCGGGTCGGGCGGGGTGCTGAGGTAGGTGTTCGGGCCGCCGTCGTGCGGGGCCGACGCGGACGCGTGTGCGGCTCGCGGCTGCGCCTCGGCGCCCGGCTGGGGGAGCAGCAGCACAGCTCCGGCCAGGGCGACCGACAGGGAGGTGGCGACAGCCAGAGGTCGCGTCCGCGTCATGCCTCGGATCATCGCGGGTCGGGTCCGGGGGGACCCACACATCCGCAGCGTGTCCCCTCGTTCCAGAAGACGGCCTGGTCGTCACACCCCGTGTCACACGCACCGCACGTGTCATGGACACCTCAGGCCCGGTGACGGCACCGGGCCGAGGCGAAAGGAACCGACATGACACTCTTCATGGACGCGCACACGGTCGAGGGCGGGGTGGCGGCCGCCGACGTGGCCGCCGCGCACCAGGCCGACCTCGAGACACAGTCGCAGTACGGCGTGAGCTACCTGCGCTACTGGGTGGACGAGGCCGCCGGGAAGATCTTCTGCCTGGTCGATGCACCGGACGCGGAGGCCGCCAACACCGTGCACCGGGAGGCGCACGGCCTGGTCGCCGACGAGATCTACGTCGTCACGGAGGGGGCGTGAGCTCCATGACCCGCGACCTGGTCCGTGAGCACGGGAGGGTGGTGGCCGCCGATGCCCGGCACCGGCGGCTCGTCGAGGAGGTGAGACGGGCTCGGCGGGCCCGGCGCCGTGCGGAGCGCGACGCCATCGGGAGATGGTGGCGCCGGCGACCCGGCGTACCGGCCCAGGACCAGCCGGCGCTCAGCGCGGCACCGGCGCCGCGACGCGAGGACGCTGCCGCGGCGGTGGCCCTCCTGCTCGAGGCGCTGGCCCAACGGATCGCCGAACGCGGGACGGACACCGAGCGACCTGCGCTGCACGCCGTGCACGACGTCGCACGCTGGTCGGCCCCGGGCGCGGCCGCTGCCCTCGTGGACTGGGAAGGCTCGGAGACGATCCGGCTGCGCGCCTTCGGCGTGCTGCACGGCGTGGTGCTCGGGGTCCTCGGCGACGAGGACCAGGTGTGGCTGCTCGAACGGCTCCGAGGCGGAAGCGCCGACGAGCAGGACGACCGGGCTGCGTGAGCCGGGCCCCGGTCTGTGCCACGCTGGCCCCCGCACGGGGGCCCGAACAACGCTGCGGAACGAGCCGAGGATGAAGGTGCCGGCGGGGGTGGCCATCCAGCTGCTCGGGCGTCCGCGGATCGACGTCCACGGGGCCAGCGGCTACCGGTTCCGGAGCCGCAAGAGCTGGGCGCTGCTCGCGTTCCTCCTCCTGGCCGAGCGGCCGCCCTCGCGGTCCAGGCTCGCCTCGTTGCTGTTCGCCGAGGCCGAGGACCCGCTGGGTGCGCTGCGCTGGTGCCTCGCAGAGATCAGGCGGGGCCTCGGTCCCGCGGCCGTGCTCGACGGCGACCCGGTGCAGCTGGCGCTGCCGCCTGACGCGTCGCTCGACGTCGACGTGCTCGTCCACGGGCACTGGAACGAGGCGATCGAGCTTCCAGGGGTCGGGCTGGAGCTGCTCGAGGGCGTGGCCATCGCCCATGCCGAGGCCTTCGAGTCCTGGCTGCTCTCCCAGCGCCGGCGCCTCGCCGCAGCGGCGGAGTCCATCATCCACGAGGCCGCCCTGGGCCTGCTGGCTCGCGGGGAGCTCGAGCGGGCCCGCGCCCTCGCGGTCCAGGCGGCCGAGATGAGCCCGCTGGACGAGAACCACCAGGCCCTGCTGATCCGCATCTATCGCCTGGCCGGTGACGACGCGGCGGCAGCCCGCCAGTTCGACGCCTGGTCGGCCACGGCCGAGCGAGAGCTCGGCACCTCGCCCGGCGCCGCCGTCCTCCTGGCGGCGCGGGAGCGGCGCGCCTCCGAGCGAGCCGTCGACGTGGTGTCGATCCACGCGGTCACCGAGGGTGGCGCGGCCGCGGTCTCCGCCGGGGCGCTCGCGGCCGGCGTCACCTCGTTCGAGGCGGCGGTGCGGATGGCCGACCAGGCCGGCGTCGGCAGCGCGCGGGTGCAGACCCGGCTGGTGCTCGCGGAGGCACTGATCCACACCCTCGGCGGCCTCGACGAGGCCGGGCTCGCGGCCCTGACCGAGGCGGAGCGGATCGCGATCGCCCAGGGCGACGTGGAGTCGATGGCGGCCGCCCGCGCCGAGCTCGGCTACGTCGACTTCCTCAGGGCGCGCTACGACCGGGCCGAGCGGCTGCTCGAGCAGGTGCTGGCGCCGGGGGAGGCGTCCCCCTCGGCGAGGGCCAAGGCGATGACCTACCTGGGCGCGGTCGAGAGCGACCGGTCCGACTACCCGCGGGCGATCGCCCTGCTCGAGGCTGCGATCCGGGCCTCCCACGCAGTGGGCGAGCCGCGCCGCGCGGCGTTCGGCCTGTCCATGCTCGGCCGGGTCGCTCTCCTGCGTGGCGATCTCGACGCGGCGGAGGAGCACCTCCGGGCCGCGGTCGAGGTGGCCGAGGCCGAGCACTGGCTGTCGTTCCTGCCGTGGCCGCAGGCGCTCCGAGGGCACGTGCTGCTGGCGCGGCGGGACCTCGAGGGGGCGGCGAGGTGCCTCGAGCAGTCCTTCGCGCGGGCCTGCCAGATCGGCGACCCCTGCTGGGAGGGGATCTCGGCGCGCGGGCTCGCCCTGCTGGCCGAGGCCGCCGGTGACCCCGACCGCGCCATCGTCGACCTCATGGAGGCTCGGTCACGCGCCAACCGGCTGGCAGATCCTTACGTGTGGCTCGACGTGTTCATCCTGGACGCGCTCTGCGAGCTGGGTGACCGCCACGGCCACCCACTGACGGCGACCTGGGTCGAGGAGATGCGCGAGCGGGCCTCGCGAACCGGGATGCAGGAGCTGACTGTCCGCGCGATGCTGCACGGCGCCCGGCTGGACACCGCCGGGGACGCCGAGGCCGCGGCGCTGCTGGCCGGGGCCGTCGACAACCCCCAGCTGGCGCCGCTCGTGGCGGCCGCCGCGGTCAGCTGAGCACCCGTTCCTCGACCGCGCCGTACTCGGCGACGCTGGCCCCACGGATCATCGCCCCCTGGTCGTCGCCGACGCCGTCACCGCGGAACGCCTCGACCGCGTCCTGGCTCTCCCAGCGCTCGTAGACGTTGATCCGGCTCGGGTCGACGAGGTCGGCGGTGATCGCGAAGTCGAGGCAGCCGTCGGTCCGCCGGGCCTGCTCGACCACCTCGCGACACCCCTCGAGGTAGGCCGCCCGCTCGTCGGGGTCGACGAGCAGGTGGCCCGCGACGATGACCATGCCCATGGTGACCACGCGAGAAAGACCCGTGCCCGGCGACGAACTCATCGGTAGTGGCAACCACTAGCCTCCACTGCATGTCCTGGTCGTTCCTGGTCACGTCGTTCGTCATCTGTGTGACGCCCGGCATCGGCGCGCTCTACACGATGGCCGCGGGGCTGGCCCGCGGCGCCCGGGCCGGGATCCTGGCGGCGTTCGCCTGCACCCTCGGCACCGTCCCGCACGCCGTCGCAGCGCTGACCGGCCTCGCCGCGGTGCTGCACGCGTCCGGCGTCGCCTTCCAGGCCGTCAAGTACGCCGGCGTGGCCTACCTGCTCTGGATGGCCTGGTCGACGTGGCGCGACACCGGCGCGCTGCACGTCGACACCGAGACCTCGCCGTCCTCGGTCCGCTCGGTCATCACCACCGGCATCACGGCGAACCTTCTCAACCCCAAGCTGACGCTGTTCTTCTTCGCCTTCCTCCCGCAGTTCGTGCCGGCCGGATCGCCGGGCAGCCTGGTCCGGATGACCGGCCTGTCCGCAGTGTTCATGGCGATGACCTTCGTGACGTTCGCGGTCTACGCCGTCGCCGCCGGCGCCCTCCGCGACCGCGTCCTCACCCGCCCGCAGCTGGTCACCCGGATCCGCAGGGTGTTCGCCGCGTCGTTCGTCGCCCTCAGCGCGAGGCTGGCGGTCCAGTCTCGCTGACCTCGGCGAGGTCCCGGATGGACGGCAGCTGGGCCAGCCCGTTGACGACGACCGAGAAGACGAGCAGAGCGACTGCCCAGCTGTGGTGGCCGGCGGCCCAGAGACCCCACGACGCCAGCCCGAAGACCACGACCTTCACCACGGGCCGGACCACGGCGGAGCCGAAGCGGGCCTTGGGTGAGGCGAACAGGGACCACGCCAGCACGGCCAGCAGCGGCAGCAGCCAGACCAGCAGCCAGCGGGCGGACGTCGACCAGCCGTAGACGCCGAGCCCGACCATGGCGAGCAGCTCGTCGAGGAAGACGAGTCCGAGGACCAACCAGCCGAGTGCGACCACGGGTCGATTCTCTAGGGTCGGCCGCATGCTCTACCCAGAGGCCCGCAGGGCAGTCGAGCTCGCGGCCCGGCTGGCGCCGATGTGGGAGGACGGCTACGACATCGCCGCGGCCCGCGACGCCAACCGCGCGTTCGCACTCAGTGAGGAACCCGAGGACGTCGCGGAGGTCGCCGACCTCGACGCCGACGGAGTGCGCGTGCGCCTGTTCTGCCCGGATGGCGCTGACCCGGGGGTGCTCGTGCACCTCCACGGCGGGGGGTTCGTCTTCCACGACGTCGACGTGCACGACCGGCCCTGCCGGCGGCTGGCCAACCGCCTCAACCAGGCGGTGCTCAGCGTCGACTACCGGCTCGCGCCCGAGCACCGGTTCCCATCCGCCCTCGACGACGTCGACACCGTCCTGGCCTGGCTCGACCACGACGGCAACGAGCTGGGGCTGGGCGGTCCGACGTACGTGCACGGCGACAGCGCCGGCGGGAACCTCGCCCTGGTGGCCGCGCTGCGGCACCCGGGACGGTTCCGGGCGGGCGTGCTGCACTACCCGTTCCTCGACCCGCAGGGCGGCTTCCCGTCGTACGCGCTCGGCGCCGCGGCGGCCTTCGACCCGCGCGAGGCGGCGTGGTACTGGCAGCAGTACGCCGCCGGCGAGGCGGACCACACCAACCCAGATCTGGCGCCCCTCCTGTCCGACCGGCTGGGCAGCCTCCCGCCCATCCTGGTCACCACCGCCGAGCACGACCCGCTGCGCGACGAGGGCGAGCACCTCGCCGCGCTGATGGCCGAGGCCGGTGGTCAGGTGACCTGCACCCGCTACCTCGGGCAGATCCACGGCTACTGGCGGCACGCGGCCTTCCCGGCGTCCGAGCAGGCCATCCTGCAGACCTGCGCCTTCCTCCGCAGCCAGTGAACAGACCTCGATCGGGCAGGATGGCGCCATGCGCGTCCACCTCGGCTGCGACCACGCCGGACTCGACCTGAAGGCGCACCTGCACGCCTGGCTGACCGACCACGGCTACGAGCCGGTCGACCACGGTCCGTTCCAGTTCGACGCGCTCGACGACTACCCGGTCTTCTGCCTGCGGGCGGCCGAGGGGGTGGCGATCGACCGCAAACAGGGGCTGGACAGCATGGGCGTGGTCATCGGGGGCTCCGGCAACGGCGAGCAGATCGCCGCCAACAAGGTCCCGGGCATCCGCTGTGCGCTGGCCTGGTCCGAGGAGACCGCGACCCTGGCCCGGCAGCACAACGATGCCCAGGTCGTGTCGGTGGGCGGCCGGATGCACTCGATCGAGGACATGACCAGGTTCGTCGAGGTCTTCCTGGCCACGCCGTTCAGCGGCGACGAGCGGCACGTGCGCCGGCTCGGCCAGATCGGCACCTACGAGCGGACCCGGGAGCTGCCGCCGCTGCCCGAGTCCGCACAGCGACCGGCGCAGGGAAGCGATGCCTGAGGGCCACACCCTCCACAGGCTCGCCACCGCCCTCGACCGGGCCTTCGCCGGACACCAGGTCCGGGTGTCGAGCCCACAGGGACGGTTCGCCGAGTCCGCGGCGCTCCTGGACGGCCGGACCATCGAGGGCGCCGAGTCGTGGGGCAAGCACCTGTGGGTCCGGTTCGATGCCGACGACCTCGTCCACGTCCACCTCGGGCTCTACGGGCGGTTCGACCTGCTCGACGGCGTCGAGGTGGTGCCTCCGCCGGTCGGCCAGGTCCGGCTCCGGCTGGTCCGTGCCCACGGGTTCGGTTCGAACGGGTACGCCGACCTGCGTGGCGCCACCGCCTGCGAGCTGCACACGCCCGAGCAGCGGGAGGCGCTGGTGGCCCGGCTCGGCCCCGACCCGCTGCGCCCGGACGCGGACCCGGACCGCGCGTGGCAGCGGATCCGGCACAGCAGGGCGCCGATCGCCGGACTGCTGATGGACCAGAGCGTGGTGTCGGGGATCGGGAACGTCTACCGCGCCGAGCTGCTCCACCGGCACCGTGTCGACCCCTTTCGACCGGGTACCAGTCTGCGTCCCGGCCGCTGGACCGCGATGTGGGAGGACCTGGTGAGCCTGATGGCGGACGGCGTACGGGCCGGTGTGATCCGCACGGTCCGCGCCGACGACCTCACCGAGGCCGAGCGGCGCGACGCCGCCGCTCGGGTGTCCTACGTCTACCGCCGGGCCGGAGAGCCGTGCCGCACCTGCGGAACCCGCGTGCGCGTCCGTGACCTGCAGGGACGGAATCTGTACTGGTGCTCGAGGTGCCAACCACGATTCCGGTCCAAGGGCCCTACAGTGAGCGCACCTCGACGACCTGGAGGCGCCCGATGACAGCGGACGTCCAGTCGTCACGCGCGCGCAGCAACTCCCAGCCCATGCCGCGCGGCAGGCTCCGCCGGTTCAGGCGTCGTGGTGCCTACCAGGACGCCAAGGTGTTCATCGTCCTGACGGCCTTGTCGCTGGCGCTCGTCGCCGCCATCGCGGTGTGGCCCGACGTCGTGCCCATCACCAGCCTGATGGTGCCCCTGCTCCTCGGCAGCCTGCTCCTCAACCCGAGACACCTGCCATGGTTCGTCCTGTACGTGTTCGCGATGACGATGGTCGCGCTGGCCCTGCAGAACTCGGTCAGCACGAAGACCTACGGCGCCATCGGCATCCAGGTGCTGATGTGTCTCATCGTCCTCGCTGCCTCGTTGCGGCGCTCACGTCTCGGTGTGGCCGGGACGATGGGCGAGTCGATGTTCGTCGACCTGCGCGACCGGATCCTCCAGCACGGCGGTCTGCCCCACCTGCCTCCGGGCTGGCACGCGGAGTCGGCCCTTCGCTCAGCCGGCGGTACGCCGTTCGCCGGCGACTTCGTGGTCGCCACCCTCGCCACCCGGACCCGCCTCGAGCTCGCGGTCGTCGACGTGTCCGGCAAGGGCGAGGAGGCCGGCACCCGTGCGCTGCTGCTCTCCGGTGCCTTCGGTGGGCTGCTCGGCGCGCTGCCGCCCGACCAGTTCCTCCTGGCCGCCAACGACTACCTGCTGCGGCAGGAGTGGCAGGAGGGGTTCGCCACCGCCGTGCACCTCTCGCTGGACCTCGAGGACGGCGGCTTCGAGGTCCGGACGGCCGGCCACCCGCCGGCCGCCCTGCGCCAGGCCGGCACCGGACGGTGGAGCGTCCTGCCCAGCGAGGGGCCGGTCCTGGGGCTGATGAACGACGCCGTGTTCCGGGCGGCGGTCGGCCGGCTGACCCACCACGACGCGCTCCTGCTCTACACCGACGGCATGGTCGAGGAGCCGCGGCGCGACATCGACCTCGGCATCGACCGGATGCTGGGCGAGGCCGAGCACCTCCTGCGCGGCAGCTTCGAGGGTGCGGCCCGGCGGCTGGTCGACGCGCTCGGCTCGCGCGACGACGACCGGGCGATGGTCGTCGTTTCGCGGAGCTGAGGCTGCGGACGGTAGATTTCCGGGGTCCTCCGGGCACGTCACCGTGCCGGCAGCGGAGGACGCGCGGATGTAGCTCAATGGTAGAGCCCCAGTCTTCCAAACTGGCTACGCGGGTTCGATTCCCGTCATCCGCTCCAAGCAGGTCTTTCGCACCGCTCACGGCGGTCGGGAAGCCTGTTTGGCGGGGCGTAGCGTAGTGGCTAGCGCGCCTGCTTTGGGAGCAGGAGACCGCAGGTTCGAGTCCTGTCGCCCCGACTTCATGTACAGCGGGACCACCAGAAGGAGAAGCAGTTGAAGAGCGCCGTCGAGACCTTGAGCCCGACCCGGGCCAAGCTGACCGTCGAGGTGCCCTTCGAGGAGCTCAAGCCGAGCCTCGACGCGGCGTACCGCCAGATCGCCAAGCAGATCAACGTGCCCGGCTTCCGCCGCGGCAAGGTGCCGCCGGCGGTCATCGACCGTCAGGTCGGCCGCGAGGCGGTGCTCGACCAGGCGATCAACGAGGTGCTGCCGCAGAAGTACATGGAGGCTCTGCAGAGCAACTCCCTCGAGCCGCTGGCCCAGCCGGAGATCGAGGTCACCAAGCACGGTGAGGACGGGCTGGAGTTCACCGCCGAGGTCGACGTGAAGCCCGAGATCACGCTGCCGTCGTACGACGGCCTCGAGGCGACCGTCGACGACGTCACGATCTCCGATGCCGACGTCGAGGAGCAGCTGCAGGCGCTGCGCGAGCGGTTCGCCACGTTGTCCGACGTCGAGCGCCCGGCGGCCGACGGTGACTTCGTCGTCATCGACCTCACCGCCACCCGGGACGGCGAGGCCGTGGAGGGTGCCGAGCTGACCGGGATGAGCTACCAGGTCGGTCGCGGCGGCATGATCGACGGCCTCGACGAGGCGCTCGCCGGCATGGCCGCCGGCGAGGAGAAGACCTTCCAGACCGAGCTGGTCGGCGGCGACCTGGTCGGCCAGGCCGTCGACGTGCAGGTCGAGGTCACCCAGGTGCAGGAGCAGGAGCTGCCCGAGCTCGACGACGACTTCGCGCAGGAGGCCTCGGAGTTCGACACCGTCGCCGAGCTCAGTGACGGACGTCCGCGAGCGGCTCGGTCGTGGCAAGCGGCTGGAGCAGGCCGCCGCGGCGCGCGACGCGGTCCTGGAGGCGCTGCTCGAGAAGATGGAGATCCCGCTCCCCGAGGGCATCGTCACCGACGAGCTCAACGCTCGCCGCCAGTCGATCGAGCAGCAGCTGGTCTACTCGGGCATGACGATGGACGCCTACCTGGAGGAGCAGGGCCAGACCCAGGAGGAGTTCGAGGCCGACCTCGACCGCCGGGTCCGCGACGCCGTCGCCGCCCAGTTCGTGCTCGACGAGATCGCCAAGAAGGAGGAGCTCGGCGTCGACCAGAACGAGCTCTCCCAGCACCTGGTGCGCCGCGCCCAGCAGTCCGGCCAGGACCCGCAGGAGTTCGCGAACCACATGCTCGAGCACAACCACATCCCCGAGCTGGTGCAGGAGATCCTGCGCGGCAAGGCGCTGGCCCAGATCGTCGAGGCGGCCACGGTCACCGACGAGTCCGGCAACCCGGTCGAGCTGAAGAACCTGCAGCCCGACGGCACCATCGGTGAGCCCGCGGCCGAGGGCGCCGCGGAGGGCGAGCCCGAGACCGCCGCCGACACAGGGGCCGAGCCGGCCGCCGACGAGGACACCGACGACTGAGCCCGGCCGGCGGGTCGGCGTGGCTGGTGCACGACCGTTCACTGAGTGGGTACTGTCGCCGCCGTGCGCAGGACCGCCACCCGGGGACCCACCGTCATCGACGCGCTCTCACTGCTGGCCGAGGTCGGCGACGAGCTGCTGGTCCGCACCGTGCGCGACACCCATCTCGCGGTGCTCGACCGGACCCCGGCCGGCCCGGTCCACCGGGGGGTCACCACCGCGGTCTACCGCGGCCTGACCGCCGGGCTGGGCGGCACCGGCCGGGCCCTGGACCGGCTGGCCGCCACCGGCGCCGGTCCACAGTTGGAGGGGGACCCGCGCGGGAGGTTCGTCACCGCCGCCGTGAACGGCCTGATCGGCGACCGGCTCCTCCGGGAGCGGCCCCAGCTCGCGATCCCGATGGCGGTGCGGCGGCACGGCGCGGACGTCGAGCCGGCTCGCGAGGCGCTGGCTGAGGCGTTCCCCGAGGCGACCGGCCACCTTGTCCTCTTCCTCCACGGCCTGTGCGAGAACGAGTCCTACTGGAACCGTCACCGCGACCGCACCGGGACGACGTACGCCGAGATGCTCGCCGCGCGCGGCTGGACGCCGCTGATGCTGCGCGCGAACACCGGGCTCCCGCTGCGCGAGAACGGCGCCGCGCTCGCGGGGCTCGCCCAGCAGGTGGTGGACGCGTGGCCGGTCGAGGTGACCAGGATCGCGCTGGTCGGCCACTCGCTGGGCGGGCTGGTGATGAGGGCGGCCGCCGCGGTGGTCAGCGGTGTGGACGCACCCTGGGCCGAGCTGGTGACCGACGTCGTCACCCTGGGCACGCCGCACCTGGGGGCCCCGATCGCCCGGGGCGTCGGGCACGGCAGCACGGGTCTCGGACGCCTGCCCGAGACCGCGGCGTTCGGGCGGATCCTCGACTGGCGCTCGCGCGGGGTGCACGACCTCGTGACCGGGCTGGCCGAGGACGTCCCGCCCCTGCCGCACGCGCGCTACCACCTGGTGGCCGCCACGCTCACCCGCAGCGAGCGACACCCGGTCGGGAACCTCGTGGGCGACCTGCTGGTGCGCCCGCGCTCGGCGTACGGGCGGGACCGGGTGCGGACCCTGTTCCCCGACGCGGACGTGCTCCACGTAGGCGGCACCGACCACTTCGGCCTCCTCAACCACCCCGACGTGCACGCGGCGCTGGAGCGCTGGCTGGCCTAGGGGGTGCAGGCGGCGGCCTGCCAGACTGCTGCCCGTGACCAGCGCAGCGCCGCACGAGGGTGGTCGACCGTCCTGACCCCGGCATTCATCTGCCCTCAGCGAACATCGCGGAACATGCCGTGGAACTGCCCTCCGCCCCGGCTATGGTCGGCCACGTGACTGCTCAGACTTCCGGCCCGACGGCCGGCGGCGGCGCCGGGATCGCCGTCCTCGACGACCACATCTACCAGCGCCTGCTGCGTGAGCGCATCGTGTTCCTCGGGTCGGAGGTCCGCGACCAGAACGCCAACGCGATCTGCGCCCAGCTGCTGCTGCTCTCGGCCGAGGACCCCGAGGCGGACATCTTCCTGCACATCAACAGCCCGGGCGGCTCGGTCGACGCCGGCATGGCGATCTACGACACGATGAACTACATCCCCAACGACGTGGCCACGGTCGGCATGGGGCTCGCGGCGTCGATGGGGCAGTTCCTGCTGTGCGCCGGCACGAAGGGCAAGCGCTACGCGCTGCCGCACTCGCGGATCATGATGCACCAGCCGTCCTCGGGCATGGGCGGCTCCGCGTCCGACATCAAGATCCAGGCCCAGCAGTCACTGCACATCAAGAAGGTGCTCCTCGAGCTGATCGCCCAGCACACGGGGCAGACGGTCGAGCAGATCGAGAACGACGCCGACCGCGACCGCTGGTTCACCGCCGAGGAGGCCAAGGACTACGGCCTGGTCGACCAGGTCGTCACCAGCGCCCGCGAAGCCGCAGACGACGGCCGCCCCGCGCGGCAGAAGGACTGACCCCGATGAACGACCTGAGCCCGTCGATGAACTACTACATCCCCCAGTGGGAGGAGCGGACGTCGTACGGCTTCCGCCGCATCGACCCCTACGCGAAGCTGTTCGAGGACCGCATCATCTACCTCGGCACCCCGATCTCCGACGACGTCGCCAACGCCGTCATCGCCCAGCTGCTGTGCCTGCAGTCGATGAACCCCGACCAGGACATCAGCATCTACATCAACAGCCCCGGTGGCTCGTTCACGGCGCTGACCGCGATCTACGACACGATGAAGTTCATCAAGCCGGACGTGCAGACCGTCTGCATCGGCCAGGCCGCGTCCGCGGCGGCGATCCTGCTGGCGGCCGGCACCGCCGGCAAGCGGCTCGCCCTGCCCAACAGCCGGATCCTGATCCACCAGCCCTACACCGAGGGCACCTTCGGCCAGACCTCCGACATCGAGATCCAGGCCAACGAGATCCTGCGGATGCGCGAGCTGCTGGAGAAGATGATCAGCGACCACTCCGGCAAGACGGTCGAAGAGGTCAGCCACGACATCGAGCGCGACAAGATCCTGACCGCAGAGGGTGCGGTCGAGTACGGCCTGATCGACGCCGTGCTCGAGTCGCTCAAGGGCACACCGGCGCTCACGGCCGGCTGACACACCACCGTGTCTCACCCGCGAATGGGAGAGGGACGGGGTACCGTTCGGGACGCACTGGGATGATGGTCGCAGTGGAGGAGGAGGAACGTCGTGGCACGCATCGGTGACGGTGGCGACCTGCTGAAGTGTTCCTTCTGCGGCAAGAGCCAGAAGCAGGTCAAGAAGCTCATCGCCGGCCCCGGCGTCTACATCTGCGACGAGTGCATCGACCTCTGCAACGAGATCATCGAGGAGGAGCTCAGCGAGGGCACCGAGGTCAGCCTCGACGAGCTGCCCAAGCCCAAGGAGATCTTCGAGTTCCTCAACTCCTACGTGATCGGCCAGGAGATGGCGAAGAAGTCGCTCGCCGTCGCGGTCTACAACCACTACAAGCGGGTCCAGGCCGGCCTCCAGCCCGCCTCCGGGCGGCACAGCAAGGAGGAGGTCGTCGAGGTCTCGAAGTCCAACATCCTCGTGATCGGCCCGACCGGCTGCGGCAAGACCTACCTCGCCCAGACGCTGGCCCGGATGCTCAACGTGCCCTTCGCGATCGCCGACGCCACCGCGCTCACCGAGGCCGGCTACGTCGGTGAGGACGTCGAGAACATCCTCCTCAAGCTGATCCAGGCCGCCGACTACGACGTCAAGAAGGCCGAGACCGGGATCATCTACATCGACGAGATCGACAAGGTGGCCCGCAAGGCGGAGAACCCCTCGATCACCCGCGACGTCTCCGGCGAGGGCGTCCAGCAGGCGCTGCTGAAGATCATCGAGGGCACGACGGCCTCGGTGCCGCCGCAGGGGGGCCGCAAGCACCCCCACCAGGAGTTCATCCAGATCGACACCACCAACATCCTGTTCGTCGTGGGTGGTGCGTTCTCGGGGCTCGAGCACATCATCGAGCAGCGGGTCGGCAAGAAGACGCTCGGCTTCACCGCGGAGGTCCGCGGCAAGGAGGAGCGCGAGGCCGACGACCTGCTCGCCCTGGTCCGCCCCGAGGACCTCACCAAGTTCGGTCTGATCCCCGAGTTCATCGGCCGCCTCCCGCTGATCGCGAGCGTCTCCAAGCTCGACCAGGAGGCACTGGTCCAGATCCTCACCCAGCCCCGCAACGCGCTGGTCAAGCAGTACCAGAAGCTCTTCGAGCTCGACGGCGTCGAGCTGGAGTTCACCGAGGAAGCCATCGCAGCGATCGCGGACAAGGCCATGGAGCGCGGCACCGGCGCCCGCGGCCTGCGCGCCATCATCGAGGAGGTCCTCCTCCACGTCATGTACGACGTGCCCTCGCGCGGCGACGTCGCCAAGGTCATCGTCACCCGCGAGGTCGTCATGGACGACATCGCCCCCACGCTCGTCCCGCGCGAGTCCGAGGCGAAGAAGAAGAAGAGCGCCTAGCACGCCGGCGCCGATTCGTCTGCGCAGGGACAGGCTTTCGTCCGCTCGACCCTGCAGACGAATTGCTCAGGGAAAGATCGGAGCGGCCGGTACGCCGGCGCGTCGCAGGTCGGCCATGACCTCCCAGGGTTCGAGTCGCAGCTCGATCGAGGCGCAGCGCAGCACGGTGCTGCGGCTCAGGACGACGGCACGCTCACGCTTCATGTCGCGCCACCAGTTGCCGACTCGCAAGTGGAAGGACCCGTCGACCTCGAGGACGATCACACGGCCGTCGGGAAGCTCCCACTCACAGTCCAGGTAGCGACGCCGACCATCGGTATCGGTCCGGACCGCCTGGCGCACCGGCACTGCCAGCCCGGCGCGCTGGCAGAGCTGGCCGATCTCGATCTCGGCGAAGGACTGTGCCCCGCCGGCGATGTCACCCAGCGCCAGCATCAAGGTCGCGCCGTGCCGCAGCTTGCGGATCTCCCTCCCGGCCAGGACCAGTTGGTCGGCGTCGGTCAGCCGTTGCTGGACGCATGCGGCGAGCAGACCGACCGCTCGACGTACGTAGCGGTCTCGCTCTGCCGTCAGCAAGGCCGCGTGTTCGAGGTCCAACCGGGGCGGCCCGGAGGGAGACCGGCTCAGCCACCGCTGGTACGGCCTTCGAGTCTGGTGGAAGAAGAAGCCGTCGATGGGGTCGACAAGATCCCCTTTCGGCGTCAGCACGTGGATGGTGTCGTCGTCGCCCTTCCAGTCCAGTCCGGCTCGTCGACACGACGTCAAGTGTGTGAGGACGGCGCCTTCCCCTGCGTGCAGGACTCCGAGCCACAGCCGCTGGTCGTGGGTCAGTGGCGCGTTCTGCATGGCGACCACGCCCCAGGCCGGGGCGTGCCAGCGCCCGTAGGCGATCTCGTGATCGATCTGGCCGTCGCTCCACCCCAGTGATCGCAGCTGTGCCCGCGAGACCACCCGCTCCTGGGACGTCGCGAGCGGAGCGATCTGCGCCAGCCGGCCCGCCCGATTCGTCTGTGGGCTGACCTGCATTTCGGAGCTCAGCTCGGCAGACGAATCGTCGGCGGGTAGGGCGCTCACGAGCCGATGCTGCCTGGGTTGCTGTGCGGGCGTCGGCCGTCTTCCACAGGGACGATTCGTCTGCGTCAGTGCGCGGGAGAACCCAGGTCAGACCGCAGACGAATCTCCAGCGAGCAGCCCCTCCCGGTGGGCTGTGGCGATCAGCTCCGATCGCCGGTCGACACCGAACTTGGACAGCAGGTTCGAGACGTGCCGCTCCACGGTGCGGTGGCTGATGAACAGCCGGCCGCCGATCGCGCGGTCGGTGAGCCCGTCCGCGACCAGGTCGAGGACCTCACGCTCGCGCCGGGTCAGCTGGTAGGGGTTGCTGCCGTCCTGCTCGGCAGGCAGCCGCAGCCGGGACCGGCGGCCCAGGTCCTCGCCGCGCGCGACCAGGTGCCAGGAGCCGATCGAGCGTGCCCCGTCGACGGAGGCCGCCAGCAGCCCGGCCGCCCCATCGCGGTCGCCGGCGGCCAGGAGGGCCTCGGCGCCGCGCAGCCGGCAGTACGCCGTGAGGTAGCCGTCGTCCAGGGCGGCCCACGCCTCGGTGGCCGAGGCCCACGCGTCCGGCGCACCGGACAGCTCGGCCTCGGCCGTGCGTAGCCCACCCTCGACGTGCGGTGACCGCCAGGCCGCCGCGTCGGCCGACTCGACGGCGCGGTCGAACAACCGCTCCGCAGTCGCCCGGTCCGCCGGCTCCCGCGCCATCGCCGCCGCGACCCCCGCGGTGAGCAACGGCACCTCGAAGAACGGGTGCCGGTGGTCGGGAAGCCGCGCCAGCCCGGCCTCCACCGAGGCCGCAGCGGCGGCCGGATCGCCCTGCGCGCGGGCGCAGTCGGCCAGCGCGGTGTGGATCGGCGCGAGCAGCTGCGGGTCCAGCAGCTTCTCACCCTTGCTCCGGGCTCGCTCGAGGAGCTCACGGGCCTGGTCGAGCGCCCCCATGCGAAGCCGCAGCTCGCCCTCGACGAGGTCCAGCCGGATCGCGTCGACGCCCTGGGCCACCAGGTCGCGTCCCTCGGTCAGGAGCGGCTCGGCCTCATCGAAACGGCACAGCAGCTGGAGCATGAGAGCGGCGTCGCACCGGCACCAGATGCCCTTGCGCCGGCGCAGCCCGAGCTCGTCCCCCACGCGGACCCCCTCGAGCGCGACCTCCGCCGCCTCCTCCATCCGCCCGGCCAGCCACAGGACGCTGTCCAGGTTGACCAGCGCACGGGCGTTCTCGTCGACGTCGTCGAGCTCCTCGTCGGCGATGACGATGGCGGTCCGGAGCTCGGCGATGCCTTCCTCGACGCGGCCGGCGAAGGCCAGGTCCACGCCGAGGTTGCACCGGGCGTGGCCCTCGATGGAGCGGCCGTCGGGCACCTGCCCGGCGACGGCGATCGCCTCCCGGGCGTAGGCCTCGGACTCGGCGTAGCGGTCGGCCAGCATGAGGATCTGCGAGAGCCCGCTGAGCACGGCGGCGCGGGCCCTGGTGGGTGGCTCGCCCGGGACCAGCTCGACCGCGTCCTGGTAGGCGACGAGGGCACCCTGTCCGTCACCGGACATCCAGAGGTAGCGGCCCAGCCGCTCGTGGAGCCAGCCGCGCAGCGTGTCGTCGTCGGGGTCGGCGCACGCGATCGCCTCGCGGATCAGCTTCGTGGCCAGCTCCGGGTGCGCGGCCAGGTGGGACACCTCGGCCGCCCAGCGGAGCAGCCGAGCGCGGGGGATCTCGAGCAGGGCCTGACCGTCCGGGACCGTGTCGAGCAGGGCGAGGGCGCGCTGGTAGTGGGCCATCGACTCCGCGAAGGCCAGGGCGTCCGAGGCCTCCCTCCCTGCGGCGACCGACGCGACCAGGGCCTCGGCCGGCTCCCCGGCCGCGTCCCAGTGGCGCGCCAGCCGCCCCGCGACGCCGCGGTGTCCCGGTCCGGCCAACGCCGGGTCGCGCGTGAGGGCCACTGCCACCCGGCGGTGGGCGCGGGACGCCTCGCCGGGCAGGAGGGTGGCGGCCACGGCCTCCTGCAGCAGCGCGTGGCGGAACGTGAGGGCCTCGGGTCCTGCCTGGAGCACGTGCGCGTCGACCGCTTCGCGGAGCGCCTCCTCGAGGCGGTCTCCGTGCACGTCGACGACGGACTCGAGCAGCCGGTGGGGGACGTCCCGGCCGATGACGCCGGCCGTGCGGAGCACCTGACGCGTCGAGGGGCTGAGCGCCTCGAGCCGGGCCAGCAGCAGGTCGCGCACGGTCACCGGGAGCGCCTCGCGGCCGGACAGGGCCAGGAGCTCCTCGGCGAAGAACGGGTTGCCCTCGGCGCGGGCGTAGACGTCGTCGAGCAGCGCCCGGGTCGGAGGCAGGCCCAGGATGTCGCTCAGCTGGCGGGCCTGCTCGTCGCGGGTGAGCGGGGCCACGGTGATCCGCGCGTCGCCCGCGCGGACCAGCTCGGCGACGTACCTCGCCAGCCCCGGTGGGACCGGCGACTCGTCGCTGCGGAGGGTGAGGATCAGCAGGATCGGTCCCTGCTGCTGCCGTGCGAGCACCGCGAGGAGCTCACGGGTCGACGTGTCGGCCCAGTGCACGTCCTCGATGACGAGGAGCACGGGCCGGCGGAAGCTGAGGCTCTGGAGGAGCGCCGAGAAGGCCTGGAACAGGCGGCCGGAGCCCAGCACCTCGGGCGGCGTGTCCTCGTCGAGCAGGGCCGGCACGAGCCGGCCGAGCTCGGCCCCGGCCACGCCGGCCCAGCGACGTACGGCGGTGCTGCCCTCACGGCGGACCAGCTCGGCCAGCACCTCGACCAGCGGCGCGTAAGGGAGGGTCTGGCCACCCTGGGGCACGCAGTGGCCGACCAGCACGTCGACGGCCTCGGCACGGTCCCGGAGCCGGTCGGCCAGCCCGGCGACGACGCGGGTCTTGCCGATGCCCGCGGGGCCTTCGAGCAGGGCGGTGCTGAGCCGGCCGGTGCGCACGGTCTCGGCGAGCAGCCCCTCGAGCCGGCCGAGCACTCCCTCGCGGCCGATCAGCAACCGGCTCGCCGAGCGCGTGCCACCGGTCTCCGCCGCGCTGCTCATGCCAGAGCAGTATGGTCCGGCGGCCTCGATCCGTCTGCCGGGTGCCCGCGCGGAGTCCATGTCAGACCGCAGCCGAACCGTCGTCGCCCAGCAACCCTTCGCGGTGCGCCGTGGCGACGAGCTCCGACCGCCGGTCCGCGTCGAGCTTGGCGAGCAGGTTGGACACGTGCCGCTCGACCGTGCGGTGGCTGATGAACAGCCGGCCACCGATCGCTCGGTCGGTGAGCCCCTCGGCCACCAGCCGGAGCACTTCGGACTCCCGGCTGGTGATCCGGTAGGGGTTGTCCGGTGGCGCCTCGATGCGCAGCCGGCTGCGCCGTCCGAGGTCCTCGGCCTGCCCCAGCAGGACCCGGGCGCCGAGCCCGCGGGCCGTCGTGAGCGCGGTGCGCAGGTGCTCGGCCGCCTCGTCCCTGTCGTGTCCCGCGCCGAGCAGCTCCTCGGCGACGCGCAGGTGCGCGTACGCCGCCCGGTAGGGGTCGCCCAGCCCCTCCCAGGTGGCGACCATCTCCCGCCAGGCCGCGGCACCGCCACGCACCTCTGCGGCGCTCGTCGCCACCTCGGCGGCGGCCAGCGTGCCGCGCTCCGGGACCGGCGCCACGAGGGCCTCGGCCCGTTCCAGCAGCGCTCGGGCGTCGTCCGGTCGCGGAGGGATCGCGCGCACGTGCGCAGTCGCGGCAGCGGCCAACAGGGGTGCGAGGTGGGGCGCGTGGCGCACGCCGGCGAGTCGGCGCAGCCCGGCCTCGGACCAGCGGGTCGCTGCCTGGTCGTCGCCCTGCGCGACGGCCGCCTGCACCAGGCCGACGTAGAGCGGGCAGAGCAGGTGCGGGTCGATGAGCCTCCGGCCTGCCGCCTCGGCGTGCTCCATGAGCCCACGGGCCCGATCGACGTCGCCGCGGCGCAGCCAGAGCTGGGCCTCGGCCAGGTCGGTGCGGTAGGCGTCGATCACCTGGCGGCAGAGCTCCCGCGCCTCCTCGAGGAGCCGGGCGGCCTCGTCCCACCGGCCCAGCACGAGCAGCGACTGCGCCGCGTCGGAGCGGATCCACACCCCCCTGCCCCGCTGGAGCCCGAGCGTCTCCGCGACGCGCACGTTCTCGAGCGCCACGTCGGCCGCCTCGACCAGCCGGCCGTGGGCGTAGAGGACGGCGTAGAGGTTCACCAGGGCGCGGGCGATGTCGTCGACGTCGTCGAACAGCTCCTCCGCGATCCGGTGGGACTCGCGCAGCTCGGCGATCCCCTCCTCGACATGGCCGGTGTAGGCCAGGTCCACGCCCAGGTTGGTCCGGGCGTGGCCCTCGACGCTGCGTCCGTCGGGGAGCTGCACCGCGACCGCGATGGCCTGCCGGGCCAGCTCCTCGGACTCCTCGTACCGGCCGGACAGCATCAGCATCTGGGCCAGTCCGCTGAGCACTGCGGCGCGGTTCCGCGACGGAGGTTCCGCCGGCACCAGCTCGGCGCCCCGCTGGTAGGACTCGAGCGCGTGCCCGGTGTCCGCCGACATCCAGAGGTAGCGGCCCAGCCGCTCGTGCAGCCAGCCGCGGAGCTGGAGGTCGTCGGGGTCCGCCCGTGCGAGCGCCTCCCGCACCAGCTCGGTGGCGCGTTCCGGATGGGCGGCCAGGTGCGCCACCTCTGCGGCCCGTTGGAGCAACCGGGCCCGGGGCAGGTCGAGGAGACCGTCGGCGTCCGGAACGACCTCGACCAGCTGCAGCGCCCGCTCGTAGTGGGACAGCGACTCGGCGAAGGCCCACGCGTCCGACGCCTCCTGGGCGGCGGCGACCGACGCCACGAGAGCCCGGGACTGGTCACCGGCTTCGGCCCAGTGCCGGGCCAGCCGACCGGCCACCCGCGCCCCCGGACCGGCCAGCCCGGGATCGTCGGTGAGCGCCTCGGCGATCCGTCGGTGCGTCCGGGCCGCCTCGCCGGGCAGCAGGCTCGCGACCACTGCCTCCTGCAGCAGCGCGTGACGGAAGGTCAGGCCGGTGCCGTCGGCCTCCAGGACGTGCGCGACCACCGCTGAGCGCAGGGCCTCCTCGAGGCGATCGCCGGTCACGTCCACGACCGCAGCGAGCAGGCGGTCCGGGATGTGCCGGCCGACCAGGCTGGCGGTGCGCACGACCTGCTGGGTCGCCGGTGAGAGTGTCTCCAGCCGGGCCACCAGCAGGTCACGCACCGTTGCCGGCAGGCCTTCGTCGCCGTGCTGCGCGAGGACGAGCAGCTCCTCGGCGAAGAAGGGGTTGCCCTCGGCCCGCGTGAAGACCTCGTCGAGGAGCCGCCGACGCGGGGGTACGCCGAGGATGTCGCTGATCTGGCGGGCCTGCTGCTCCCGGCTCAGCGGCCGGAGCATGACCCGGTGATCGCCGCGGCGCACCAGCTCCGCGAGGTAGCGCGACAGGCCGGGGGGAGCCGGGGACTCGTCGGTGCGCAGCGTGAGCAGCAGCACGATGTCGCCCTGCTGCTGGCGGGCCAGCAGCGCCAGCAGCTCGCGGGTGGAGGTGTCCGCCCAGTGCACGTCCTCGACCACGACCACCAACGGGCGCGTGAGGCTGAGGTTCTGCAGGAGCGACGAGACGGCCTGGAACAGCCGGGGCGCGCGCGTGCTGTCGTGCCCGGCCACCGCGGGGACGCCGAGGGCGGGCTCCAGCCGGCCGAGCTCCTGGGCGGCGGGACCGGCGGCCTGCTGGACCGCCGTGGCTCCCTCACGCCTGACGAGCTCGGCCAGCAGCTCCATGATCGGCGCGTAGGGCAGCAGCTGCTCGCCCTGGGCGACGCAGTGGCCCACGACGAGCTCGATGCCCCGGGCGTGCAGCCTCGTCCCGAGCTCGGTGACGACGCGGGTCTTGCCGATGCCCGCCGGTCCCTCGAGGAGCACGGTCCCGAGCCGGTGGCCGGCCACGATCTCGTCGACGAGCGACTCGAGCCTGGCCAGCACGTCGTCGCGCCCGACCAGGAGGCGGCTGGCCGAGCGGCTGCCGCCGACCTCGGCCGCGGATGTCATGGGAGACGAGTATCGTCCGCGGGCCGGGTCGGCGACAGAGCGCTCGACCGTGATGGTCAATGGCCCTCGCGGACCTGGACGAGCTGGTCGGCGACCAGACCGTGGGCCTCGCGGTGGACCCGGCTCGCGGTCTCGGCGTCGGGCGCGTCGACCAGGCAGAACACCTTCCCCGAGCCCTCGTCGAACCAGTACTGCTGGTAGTCGACGCCGTAGGCGCCCTGGACCTCGAGGTCGCGGGCGTGGGCTCCGGCGACGGCTTCGGCGGTGAGCCCCTCGACCTTGTCGTGCACATCCATGAACAACGGCATTGCCTTCTCCTTCGTGGTGGTGGTCAATCTGTCCACCACGAGGCTCAACCGAAACGGGCCGGACCGCGTAGGGGGTTCCACGTAGTTCCTGCCGCGGGACCCCCCAGCCGCGGATCAGCCCTCGGCGACCGGGGCCAGCTCGGCCTCCACGGCCAGCTCCGTGGCCGCCTCGTCGACACTGAACTTGAGCTTGCCGGTGATCCGCCCGGTCTTGCGCAGGTCGTCGGCCGCCAGCTCGGCGGCCCGGACCACCGCCTCCGGGCCGCTGATCCGCACCCTGGTCAGCTCGTGGCGCATCGAGACCTTGGCCTGCGACTTGGCCCCACGGATGCCGATCAGGGCGGCGGAGACCGCCTCGAGCGTGGACGCGTCGGCCGCTGCCGCGGCGCCCAGGTCGGTCCCGGTCGGCCACGCGGCCCGGTGGATCGACCCCTCCTGCCACCACGACCAGACCTCCTCGGTCACGTAGGGCAGGAACGGCGCCAGCAGCCGCAGCTGGACCTGCAGTGCGATCGCGAGCGTGGCGCGAGCCGACGCGGTGGCCGGGCCACCTTCCGCGTCGTACGCCCGCTCCTTGACCAGCTCGAGGTAGTCGTCGCAGAACTCCCAGAAGAACCGCTCGGCCACCTCGAGCGCGCTCGTGTAGTCGTAGGCCTCGAACGCCTCGGTGGCGTCGGTGATGACCGTGGCCAGCCGGCCGAGCAGCGCGCAGTCGACGGGCTCGGAGACCTCGAAGGCGTTGAGCGCGGTCGCGCCCACGCCGTCCAGGACGAACCTGGACGCGTTGAGCACCTTCATCGCCAGCCGGCGGCCGACCTTCATCTGGGTCTCGTCGAACGGGGAGTCCATGCCTGGTCGCACGGTGGCCGCGCGCCAGCGGACGGCGTCCGCGCCGTACTTGTCCAGGATCTCGGTCGGGACGATGACGTTGCCCTTGGACTTCGACATCTTCTTGCGGTCGGGGTCGAGGATCCAGCCCGACAGCATCGCGTGGGTCCAGGGGGTGGCGTGGTTCTCGTAGTGGGCGCGGACCACGCGGGAGAACAGCCAGGTCCGGATGATCTCGTGGGCCTGGGTGCACAGGTCCATCGGGAAGACCCGCTCGAACAGGTCGTCGTCGACGCTCCAGCCGCCGGCGATCTGGGGGGTCAGCGAGGAGGTGGCCCAGGTGTCCATGACGTCCGGGTCGCCCAGGAAGCCGTTCGGCTTGCCCCGCTGGTCCTCGGTGTAGCCGCGGGGCGCGTCGGTCGACGGGTCGACCGGCAGCTCGGCCTCCGCGGGCATGAGCGGGTGGGCGTGGTCCGGCTCGCCCTCGTCGTCGAGGGGGTACCAGACCGGGAACGGGATGCCGAAGAACCGCTGCCGCGAGATCAGCCAGTCACCGGTGAGCCCCGAGACCCAGTTGTCGTAGCGGATCTTCATGTGTGCCGGCAGCCAGGTGATCTCCGCGCCGTGGGCGAGCATCTCGGCGCGCACGTCCTCGTCGCGGCCGCCGTTGCGGATGTACCACTGCCGGGTGGCCACGATCTCGAGCGGCTTGTCGCCGCGCTCGTAGAAGTTCGCCATCCGCATGGTGGGCTTCGGCTCGCCGTCGAGGTCGCCGGTCTCCCGCAGCATGGTGACCATCTCCTCGCGCGCGGAGAAGACGGTCTTGCCGGCCAGCCGCTCGTACGCCGCCGCGGCGGTCTCCGAGGAGAGCCAGGCCGGGGTCTCGCGCTGGAGCCGGCCGTCGCGGCCGATCACCGTGCGGACCGGGAGGTTGAGCTCGCGCCACCACAGGACGTCGGTGAGGTCGCCGAAGGTGCAGCACATGGCGATGCCGGCACCCTTGTCCATCTCGGCCAGATGGTGGGCGACCACCGGGAGCTCGACGCCGAAGACCGGCGAGGTGACCGTGGTGCCGAACAGCGGCTGGTAGCGCTCGTCGTCGGGATGGGCGATCAGCGCGACCGCCGAGGGGATCAGCTCGGGGCGGGTGGTCTCGACGTAGACCGGCGACCCGTCTCCTGAGCGGTGGTAGGCGATCCGGTGGTAGGCGCCGGGGTACTCGCGCGCCTCGATCTCGGCCTGCGCGACCGCGGTCCGGTCGGTGACGTCCCACACGGTCGGCGCCTCGGCCAGGTAGGCCTCGCCGCGGGCGAAGTTGCGCAGGAACGCGCGCTGGCTGATCTCCCGGGCATGGCTGCCGGCCGTCGTGTAGGTGAGCGACCAGTCGACGGAGAGGCCGAGGGTGCGCCACAGCGACTCGTAGACCTTCTCGTCCTCCTGGACCAGCTCCTCGCAGAGCTCGACGAAGTTGGGCCTGCTGATCGGCAGCTGCCGCTTGGGGTCGGGCTTCTCGGGCGGCGTGAAGTCCGGCTGGTAGGGGAGCGAGGGGTCGCAGCGGACGCCGTAGTAGTTCTGCACCCGGCGCTCGGTGGGCAGGCCGTTGTCGTCCCAGCCCATCGGGTAGAACACCGACTTGCCGGTCATCCGCTGGAAGCGGGCGATCAGGTCGGTGTGGGTGTAGGAGAAGACGTGGCCCACGTGCAGGCTGCCGCTGACGGTCGGCGGGGGCGTGTCGATCGCGAAGACGTTCTCGCGCGGCTGGCTGCGGTCGAAGCGAAAGGTCTGGTCGGAGCTCCAGCGTTCGCCCCACTTCTCCTCGAGCCCCTCCAGCGCAGGCTTGTCGGGTACGACGACGGCGCGAGAGGCCGGCGACGTCTCCGGTGCCTGGTGCTGCTGGGTCTCGGTCATGGGGAAAGCCTAGGAGTCCGCACGGCTCACCGGAAAACCGGATATGGGGGTGACCTGCACAGTTAGCATTTCGGCAGCGCATCATGGGGTGCGACAGATCGGGGGTTGGGAACACCCATGCGGGCACCCACCACGGCGCTCCGGGCTCGGACGGGGTGCGACCTGCAGCGGATCGGCGACGTCAGCGACGCGATCCGCGACTTCGGCGACCGCTACCTCGACCGCGTCTACACGCCTGCTGAGCAGGCGACGTACCGCACCGGGGGCGCCGCCTCGCTGGCCGCCCGGTTCGCGGCCAAGGAGGCCGTGCTCAAGCTGATCGGCTCGGCCGACGGCGTCGACCCGCGGAGCGTCGAGATCACCCAGCAGGACGGCCGGCCCGTCGTACGCCTGACCGGGCTGGCGGCCACTCTGGCGGCGCGGGCCGGACTCGGACCCATCGACGTCAGCCTCAGCCACTCCGGTGACCATGCACTCGCGGTCGCCGTTGCCATCACGGACCTCACCACCGCCCCCAGCACCGAGACGAGAGAAGAAGCATGAGCCAGTCAGTCGCCGACACCATCCGCGGGCTCCTCGCAGAGCACGCCCGCCTCGGGGTCGACGTGGCGTCCCTCTCCGACACCGACGACCTCTACGCCGCCGGGATGACCTCGCACGCGTCCGTCACCGTGATGCTCGCCTGCGAGGACGAGTGGGACCTCGAGTTCCCCCAGCAGATGCTCAAGAAGAGCACCTTCTCCTCGGTCGCCAGCATCCGTGACGCGCTCGCCGAGCTCGACGTCGACGACGCCACGGCGGCGAGCGCCTGATGACCTCACCGCAGTCCGGGCTGACCGTCGCCGAGGCCTCGGCCCTCGGCCACCGCATCGGCCGGGAGACCGCGGCGATCCACGCCGCCGACGTCGACCTGCAGGCCCGGTTCCCCAAGGAGACGATCGACGCCTTCCGCGGCGAGGGGCTGCTCGGCGCGCTGGTCCCGACCGAGCTCGGCGGCCTCGGCCACGACCTGCGCACCGCCGCCGAGGTGGTCCGCACCGTCGGCCGCTACTGCGCCTCCTCGGCGATGATCCTGGCGATGCACCACATCCAGGTGGCCTGCCTGGTCAGGCACGGCCGCTCGGAGGCACTGCTCGAGTACGCACGGCGGGTGGCCTCGGAGCAGCTGCTGCTGGCCTCGGCCACCACCGAGATCGGCATCGGCGGCAACACCCGCAACTCGTCCTGCTTCGTCGAGCGCGACGGAGCGGGCGGCTTCACCCTGACGAAGCAGGCACCGGTCATCTCCTACGGCCAGTACGCCGACTCCATCTTCACCACCGCTCGGCGCGACGCCGACAGCCCGGCGAGCGACCAGGTCCTCGCGGTCTGCGAGTCCAACGCGGTGACGCTCGAGCCGCTCAGCGGCTGGGACACCATGGGCTTCCGCGGCACCTGCTCGCTCGGCTTCACGATGACGGCCACCGGCGACGCGGCGCTCATCCTCGACGACCCGTTCGGCGACATCTCCGCCCAGACCATGCTGCCGACCGCGCACCTGCTCTGGTCCTCGCTCTGGCTCGGCCTGGCCGAGGAGGCGTCCTGGCGGGCGCAGCGGTTCGTGCAGCGGGCCGCCCGCAAGGACCCCGGCACGGTGCCGCCCGGCTCGGTCCGGTTGGCGGCCCTGATGGTGACCCGCCAGGAGTTCGCCGCCACGGTGGACTCGCTGATGACCCGCTACCTGTCGATCATGGACGACCCTGACGCGACCAGCGCCGTCGACTTCATGGTCGCGATCAACACGCTCAAGATCTCCGCCTCGACCGAGGTGGTCGACGTGGTCAACCAGGCGCTGCTCATCTGCGGCATCCAGGGCTACCGCGAGGACTCGGAGTACTCCCTCGGCCGGCTCCTGCGCGACGCCCATGGTGCCGCGGTGATGGTCAACAACGACCGCATCGCGGGCAACACCGCCCAGCTGGCCCTGGTCCAGCGGGAGAGCTGATGTCGGCGGAGCCCCACGACGGCGTCGCCGCGCCCTACGCCACCCCTGACGACCTGCGGCAGGCCCTGGTCGACGGCGGCGTGCTGCACCTGACGGCGGTCGACGGCGTCCACCACCGGTCGTGGGACTGGGAGCGGGTGCTGCGCGGCGTCGAGACGCACGTGATGGGCAAGCGCGTCGCCACCCACGCGCCGCGGCGCTGGTTCCCGCCGGTCATGCCGCGCGAGGAGTTCCTCAAGACCGACTACATCCGGTCCTTTCCCGACCTGGTCGGGTCGATCGACGTCTTCACCGGCGGCGACAAGGAGCACCGGGCGCTGCTCGAGGTCCTCGAGGAGGGCGGCGACTGGACCGCGCACCTCTCGCCGGCGGAGGTGGTGCTCCCGTCCTCGGTCTGCCACCCGCTCTACGGCACGCTGCCGCACGACGTACCGCCCGAGGGGCTGGACGAGGAGTGCAGCGGCTGGTCGTTCCGCCACGAGCCGAGCCTCGACCCGGCGCGGATGCAGATCTTCCGCATGTACGAGTTCGTGAGGATCGGTACGCCCGAGCAGTCGGTGGCCCACCGCGACGAGTGGCTGGAGCGCGGCCTGGCCGCACTCACCGAGCTGGGCCTGCCGGTGCGCCCCGAGGCCGCGAACGACCCGTTCTTCGGCCGGGTCGGCAGGATGCTGGCCGCCAACCAGCTCGACTCGCAGCTGAAGTACGAGATGTGCGTCGACCTCACCGCGGTGAAGCCGACCGCGATCGGGTCCTCGAACTACCACGAGGACCACTTCGGCCACACGTTCGGACTGCGCCTGGCCGACGGGACGCCGGCGCACAGTGCCTGCGTCGGCTTCGGGCTCGACCGGGTCACCCTCGCCCTGTTCGCCGTCCACGGCATGCAGGTGGACGACTGGCCCGGGGAGGTGCGGTCGGCGCTGTCGCTGTAGCGCCGACCGAAGCGGATGGGCCAGCCATTCAGAGACCACGGACACGACGGGCCGGAGCACACCCAGGTGTGGTTCGGGTCCGAGTCGCGTCCGCTGTTCGGGTGGGTGTCCCGGCCGGCCGGCGGGCTGGCCAGGGGTGGCGCCGTGCTCTGCCCGCCGATGGGGGAGGAGGGACGGGCCGCGCACCGGACCTTCCGTCGGCTGGCCGAGGAGCTGGCCGCGGCCGGCATCGTCGCGCTCCGGTTCGACTACGACGGCACCGGTGACTCCGCCGGGCTCCAGGACGACGCGGACCGGGTGCCGGCCTGGCTGGCCAGCATCGAGGCGGCCCGCCAGTACCTCCGCGACCTCGGCGCTCCGACCGTGGCCGGCGTGGGCATGCGGCTCGGTGCGACGCTGGCCGCGGCCCGGTCGATGGAGGACCCGTTCTCGTCGCTCGTGCTGTGGGACCCGTGCCTGTCCGGCCGCACCTTCCTGCGCGAGGGCGAGGCGCTGTACGGCTTCGGCGAGACCGGACTCGAGCGGCCCGACGACGAGTGGCGGCACACGCCGGGCTTCCAGTACGACGCCGACACGGCACAGGCCATGCGCTCACTCGACCTCAAGAAGCTCCCGGCCGACCGGCCGCTGGCCGACCGGGTGCTGCTGCTGACCCGGGCCGACCGTCCGGTGCTCCCCGGGCTCCTGGAGCGGCTCCAGCAGGAGGGACCCCGGCTCGAGACCGGTCCCGCGACCGGACAGGGCCAGCTCCTCGACGTACCCCCCGAGCTGAGCATGGTGCCCGCGGACAGCCTGCGGCAGGTCGTGACCTGGCTGGGCGCCGGCCTCGCCGACCAGTCGCCGGTGCCGGTCAAGGCGCCCGACGCCGAGCGTGCGGTGCTGGTCGGCTCCGGGCCCGAGGGGTCGGAGCCCGTGCGGGAGCAGGTCACCCGGATCGGGCCCGACGGCATCGTGGGAGTGGTAGACGAGCCGACCGACCTGGCGGAGCGCACCCGCAGCGGACCGGTGCCCTGGGTGGTCCTGGTCAACGTGGCCGCCGAGCACCACATCGGACCGGGACGCCGCTGGGTCGAGTGGGCACGGCGCTGGGCTGCGGCCGGCTACCGGGTGGTGCGCATCGACCAGAGGGGGGTCGGGGACAGCCCGACGTCACCGGGCCGCGAGGACGACCGAGCCTTCGCGCCGGAGTGGATCGACGACATGCGTCACGTCGTCACCGAGCTGGCCGCGGACGGCGCCCGGGTGGGCATCGTGGGCCTGTGCTCGGGCTCCTACTCGGCGTTCGAGGTGGCGATGTGGGAGCACGTGGACGCGGTGTTCGCGATCAACCCGCGGCTCACGCTCTACCCGGCGGCCAAGGGGACGCCGGTCTACACCGACCGCCGGCGGGCCGCGATCCTGCCGAACAAGCCGTTCGCCCAGCTGGCCCGGCGGCACCGGATCCTGGCCGGCGGCCTGTGGCGGATCTACCGCGAGGTCGCGGTCTGGCACGCGCCGCTGCTGGTGCTGAGGCGGGTGCTGCGCCGGGGTACGGCGGTCGAGGTGATCGCCTGTCCCGACGACGCCCAGCACTTCACCGAGATCTACGCGCTCCGGCCGCTGCTGTGGCGGATGAGGCGCAACCGGCGGTTCCGTTTCACCTCCGACCAGACCGTCGACCACTCGCTGCTCACCAGACGCGCCCAGCTGGTGGGCTACGACCGGGCCACCGCGTTCCTGGACCGCCACCTGGCGCTGCCCGCTGAAGGGACGGCCGGCTCGTGAGCCGCATCTCCCTGTTCGGTGGGCTCGACCCCGCGTCGTACGCCGTGCACCCGATCCACGGCGACGAGCGCACCTACTCCGAGACCAACTGCTACGTCGACTGCCTCGTCGAGCTGGTGCACGCGGCCGGGCTCGAGGCCGACGCGATGATGGGCGGCGCAGTGGCGTCCGACTTCGAGCTCGACCAGTGGACGTTCTTCAAGCCGACGCCCGGAGACCTGTTCCGGCTCTACGGCATCGACCTGCACGAGGTGCAGCCCTACCGAGGCTTCCCGACGCTGATCGCGACCCGGCTCGCGGCCGGCCAGACCGTGATGCCCGAGGTGGACTCGTTCTACCTGCCGGACGTGGTGGCGACGTCGTACCGCACCGACCACGTGAAGTCGACGATCATCCCCGAGTCGATCGACGAGGACGCCAGGACGTTGCGGTACTTCCACAACGCGGGCTACCACGAGCTCTCCGGCGAGGACTACGACAAGCTCTTCGCGACCTACTCCGGCGACGGGCACCTGCCGACCTACGTGGAGCTTCTGCGTCTCGGCGCCGGCCCGGCGCCGACCGGCGACTCGCTCAGGCTCGTGGCGCGCGAGCTGCTGACGGGCTACCTGGCCCGGCGGCCCGCAGACAACCCGTTCGCGCGGTTCTCCGCCCAGCTCGTGGGCGACCTGCCCGTGCTGCTGGAGGGGTCCACCGAGGACTACCACGCCTACGCCTTCCACAACCCGCGGATGGTCGGCGCCTCCATGGAGCTGCTGGCCGGCCACGTGCGCTGGCTGTTCGCCGAGGACGGCGAGAAGGCCGCGGCGCAGCTCGACGACGTGGTCGGCGGCTCCAAGATGCTGCTCTTCCGGCTGGCCAGGCAGCGCTCCTTCGACGTCGCTGGTGTGGTCGGGCCGATGGCCGAGGCCTACGACGCTGCCGTGACCGAGCTCGACGCTCTGGTTGGCTGAGTCCCGTGCGGACCGTCCTGCAGTTCGAGCGGCTCACGCCCGAGCCCGGACCGGACGCGGACTCGGTCACCCACGAGTACGTCGCGCGATGCACCGCCACCGGGGCCGGCGTTCTCGAGGTCGGCGGGATCGCCACGGTCTGGGACCTCCTGGTCGATGGGGCGGTCGTGCGATCGGGGCGGTCGGCGTTCGAGCGGCACACGGTCGACGTCGAAGCCGGTGACCACGAGGTCCGCATCGTCGTGCACCCGCTCACCGACCTCCTGGACGCGCTGCCGAGCAAGCCCCGGCAGCGCTGGCGCACGATGCTGGTCGACGACGCCCGGCTGCGCTGGGTCCGCACCCCGCTGCTGGGCCGGGCGCCGGGCTTCTCGCCGGGCCCGCCCGTGGTGGGGCCCTACCGCCCGGTGACGCTGGTGACCGGCGAACGGCCGCGCCCAGGGCTGCGCGCGTGGCTCGAGGGGACCACCGGGGTGGTGGAGGTCGACGGAGAGAGGCGGCTCGAGCTCCCCGACGTCGAGCTCTGGTGGCCGCACACCCACGGCGCACCGAAGCTCCACGACGTGCTCGTCGACGGCGAGGTGATGGGCCGGGTCGGCTTCCGGACCCTCGAGAACCGCTCCGAGCACTCGCTGGACCTCTGGGTCAACGGCGTCCGGGTCTTCTGTCGCGGTGCGGTGTGGACGCCCGGCGACCTGGCCGCGCTCGACGAGGCCGTCGCGCTCGGCCTCAACCTGGTCCGCGTGCCCGGCATCGCGGCGTACGAGTCCGACGCCTTCCACGAGCGCTGCGACGAGCTCGGGCTGCTGGTCTGGCAGGACCTGATGTTCGCGACCTTCGACTACCCGCTGGCCGACGAAGGGTTCGTGGCCACGATCACCGACGAGGTGCGCGACCAGACCCGGCGGCTGCTCGGCCATCCGTCGACCGTCGTCGTCTGTGGCTCGGCCGAGCACGAGCAGCAGGCGGCGATGTTCGGGGTCAGTCCGGAGACCGGGTACGGCGGGGAGCTGGCCGCACTCCTGCGGCCGGTGGTCGAGGAGTCGGGACCGGACACGGTCTGGGTGGACTCCTCGCCGTCCGGAGGGGAACCGGTCACGCGGGTCGACGAGGGGATCGCGCAGTACTTCGGCGTCGGCGCCTACCTGCGAGACCTGCCGGACGTGCGGCACAGCCGGGTGGGGTTCGCGGCCGAGTGCCTGGCCTTCAGCAACCTCACCGACCCGCTGGTCCGGGGCGGCGTACCTCGCGACAACGGTGCCGACTGGGACTTCGCCGACGTGCGTGCGCACTACCTGTGGCGTCGGTACGAAGGGGAGGCGACCGAGGCGGACGCCCAGCGGGTGACCGGCGAGGTCATGGCCGAGGTGTTCGGCGAGTGGCGGCGGCCGGACTCGGGCTGCGGCGGCGGCATCGTGCTCTGGCTGCGCGACGTCGTCCCGGGTGCGGGCTGGGGCCTGCTCGACCACGAAGGGCGGCCCAAGCCGGCCGCATCGGTGCTGGCGCCGGGACTCCAGCCGGTCGCGGTCTGGATCGTGGACGAGGGGCTGAACGGGCTCGACGTCCACGTGGCCAACGACCGCCCCGAGCCGGTCGCGGGCACTCTCGAGGTGGCGCTGCTCCGGGAGGACGGGTCGCCGGGGGAGTCCGCCTCGGTCGAGGTGAGCGTGCCGGCCCACGGCCACCACACAGCCGGAGTCGAGCGGCTGCTGGGCCGGTTCGCCGACGCGTCCTTCGCCTACCGGTTCGGCCCTCCTCCGCACTCCGGCGTGCGGGCGGTCCTGACCGTTGAGGGGGCCGCGCGTGAGGCCGTCTGGAAGGTGCCGCTAGCGTCCCTTCGGTGAGGTTCGCGCTGGAGTTCACCGAGGACCCGCGCAGCTTCATGACCCGCGCCGCCGGGCTGCTCGAGGCGGACCCGGTGCTGGGCACCGTGGTGGCCTCGGTGACTGCTCGGGCGATCGACGCGCTCGACCGTGAGGAGCCGCCGCCGGCGCACCCGCAGTGGTGGCTGACCGTGTCCGAGGAGCAGTCCGGCGCGCCCGTCGGCGTGGTGATGAGGACGGCGCCGTTCGTGCCTCACCCGCTCTACGTGCTGCCGATGCCGGACGCCGCTGTCGGCGAGGTGGCCTCGGCCCTGGTGGGCCGGGGCGAGGACGTCAGCGCGGTGAACGGCGTGCTGCCCGCGGCCCGCACGTTGGCCACCGAGCTGGCCCGGCGCACCGGGCGACGGGTCCGCGTCCACGAGCACACCCGGCTGCACGTGCTGACCCGCCTGGTCGAGCCGAAGGTGGCGCCGAACGGGCTGGCGCGGGTCGCCGTACCGGCCGACGCACCGCTGGCCCTCTCCTGGTTCCGGGCCTTCCACGCCGACGCGGCCGAGCAGGCCGGCCGGCTCGAGCCGGAGCCCGCGGGCGAGCAGTTCGACGAGGCAGACATGGAGGCCCGGATCGCCGAGGGACGGATCTGGCTGTGGGAGGACGGGCTCGGTACGCCGGTCAGCCTGGTCGGGTTCAACGCACCGAGCTTCGGGGTGGCGCGGGTGGGTCCGGTCTACACGCCGGGAGCGCACCGGGGGCACGGGTACGCCAGCATGCTGACCGCACACGTCTCGCGGGTGCTCCGCGACACCGGTGCTCGGGTCTGCCTGTTCACCGACCAGGCCAACCCGACCTCCAACAAGATCTACGCCGCGATCGGCTACGAGCCCGTCATCGACATGGCGAACCTGGTCATCAGCCGGACGGTCACCACACCAGCACGGGCTTGACCACCGCGCCGCTCGTCACGTCGGCCACGGCCTGGTTGACCTCCTCGGCGGGGTAGGTCGTGACCAGCTCGTCCATCGGGAAAGTGCCGGCAGAGCGCATCTCGATGAGCCGCGGCACCATCTCCTGCGGGTCCGAGTCGCCCTCGATGGACGACCTCACGGTCTTTCCGCCCTGGAGCAGGTCGATGGCGTCGAGGGTGTACTCCTCCGCGCCGAGGCCCAGGGCCACCAGCGTGCCGCGTGCGGCCAGCGACTGCTGGGCCTGCTTGACCACCTCGGGGATGGCAGTGGTGTCGACTGCATAGGTCGCGCCGCCACCGGTGAGCTCCTTGACCCGGTCGACCACGCCCCCTTGTCCGGGGTCCAGGGTCGTGGCCCCCAGCCTCTCGGCCACCGCGCGCCGGCTCTCGAGCGGGTCGACCGCGAGGATCGACTCGACGCCCTCGGCAGCGGCCGCCGCGATCGCCGCGAGCCCGACCGCGCCGACGCCGTAGACCACGAGGCTGTCGTCGGTGCCCGGACGGAGGACGTTGAACACCGTGCCCGCCCCGGTCTGGAAGCCGCAGCCGTACGGCGCCAGCAGCCGCAGGTCGAGCCCGGGGTCGACCTTCACGCAGTTGTCGGCGTACGCCAGCGCGTGGGCGGCCAGGCTGGACTGGCCGAAGAAGCTGCCGAAGACCGGGCTGCCGTCCCGGCTGAGCGACGTGCTGCCGTCCATCCGCATGCCCATGTAGTTGAGCAGCAGCGTCTGGTCGCAGTAGCCCACCAGCCCGGCCCGGCAGTTCGCGCAGTCCCGGCAGGAGCGGAAGCTCATGACGACGTGGTCGCCCGCCTCGAGCCCACGCACGCCGGCGCCGACCCGCTCCACGACTCCCGCGCCCTCGTGACCGAAGACGTTGGGGAACATCTCGTCCGGCAGGAAGCTGCCCATGGTGATGTCGGTGTGGCACAGCCCGGTGGCCACCATCCGCACCAGCACCTCGTCCTCGCGGGGCTCGTCGAGCTCCACCTCTGTCATCGTGAACGGTTCACCCTTGGCCTCGACGACGGCGGCTCTGGTCTGCATGGCGTCAACCTAGAACGTGTTCTACTTCCTTGTCACTGGCCCGGCACGGTGGCTGAGGTGCGACCTTGCGAGCCTCGAAGCCTGCCGCCCCTAGGCTGGGACTGCCCGTGGTCGCGCCCCAGCCCCGAGCTCGGTGGTTTCGAGGCTCGTCGCCGGCGCTCCTCGCACCTCAACCACCGATAGCGACGATGACCGACTTCTCTGACGCCGACACATCACCACGCCTCGCCGAGACCGTCGAGGAGGCCGAGGACGCGCTGCTCTCGCGATGGCCGGAGACCAAGCTGGAGCCGTCGCTGGACCGGATCACCGCGTTCCTCGACGTGCTGGGCAACCCGCAGACCTCGTACCCCGTGATCCACCTGACCGGCACCAACGGCAAGACCTCGACGTCCCGGATGATCGACACCCTGCTCCGCGCGCTGGAGCTCCGGACCGGACGGTTCACGAGCCCGCACGTGGAGCGGATCAACGAGCGGATCTCGGTGGACGGCGAGCCGCTGACGGACGAGGAGTTCGTGGCTGCGTTCAACGACGTGGCGCCCTACACCCACCTCGTCGACGCCGAGTCCGACCACCCGCTGTCGTTCTTCGAGACCGTCGTCGCGATGGCCTACGCCAAGTTCGCCGAGGCGCCGGTGGACGTGGCCGTGGTCGAGGTGGGCATGGGCGGCTCGTGGGACGCCACCAACGTGGCCGACGGCGTGGTCGCGGTCGTGCTGCCCGTGGCGGTCGACCACGCGCGCTACCTCGGCGGCTCGCCGGCGGAGATCGCCGTCGAGAAGGCCGGGATCATCAAGGCGGGGGCGGTGGCCGTGCTGGCCGACCAGCAGCCCGACGTGGCCGAGGTGCTGCTGGCGCGCATCACCGAGGTCGGCGCGAACGTGGTCCGCGAGGGGCTGGAGTTCGGCGTCGTCTCGCGGGTGCCCGCGGTGGGCGGCCAGGTGGTGTCGCTGCAGGGGCTGCGGGCGCGGTACGACGACCTGTTCCTGCCGCTGTACGGGGCACACCAGGCCCAGAACGCCGCCATGGCACTGGCCGCGGTCGAGGCCTTCCTGGGCAGCGGCGAGCCGCTCGACGACGAGCTCGTGCGGGCGGCGTTCGCCCAGGTCAGCTCGCCCGGCCGGCTCGAGATCGTGCGGACCGGGCCGACGATCCTCCTCGACGCGGCCCACAACCCGCACGGTGCCGAGGCGGCCGCGGCCGCACTCGAGGACTCGTTCAGCCTCGACCCGTTGATCGGCGTCGTGGGGGTGATGGCGGACAAGGACGCCGAGGGGCTGCTGGGCGCCTTCGAGCCGCACCTGGCCCACATCGTGTGCACCCAGAACTCCACCGACCGGGCGATGCCTGCCGCCGAGCTGGCCGAGGTGGCGGCCGAGGTCTATGGCGAGGACCGCGTGACCGTCGAGCCGCGGCTGGCCGACGCCATCGACGCCGCGGTCGGCCTGGCCGAGTCCGGGTCCGCGGGCTCGATCAGCACCGGAGGCGTCCTCGTCACCGGGTCCGTGGTCACCGTCGGCGAGGCGCGGGCCATGCTCCGGAGAAGGTCGTGACCGAGCCCCGGAGCGAGCGCGAACGGTCCCCGCGGCGCGGCATGTGCGCCGGCGTGCTCTCGCTGGAGGCGATCACGCTCGGGCTCACCACGCCGGTCCTCATCACGATCGCCGACGTCCGCCCCCCGGTCGCGCTGGCCATCGGGCTGGGGCTGGCCGTGGCCTGCCTGCTCACCGCGGGGCTGTTGCGCCATGAGTGGGCCTACGGGCTCGGCTGGGTGATCCAGGCTGCGGCGCTCGCGCTGGGCTTCGTCATCGGCGCGATGTTCTTCCTCGGCGCGGTCTTCGCGGCGCTGTGGGCCACCGCCTACCTGCTCGGTCGCAAGATCGAGCGCGAGCGCGCGGCGGCGTACGCCGAGTTCGACACGAGGAACCAGCCATGACCGGGCCCGCCCCGCTGTCGCCGACCGCCCGCACCCAGATCACCCGGCTGCGCGAGCGCGGCCGCAGCGAGCGTGAGGAGCTGCTGGGCTTCCTGGCCGGGCAGCTGGTCGCGCACGTCGCGGTGGACGCGGGCGGCCACCCGGTGGCGCTGCCGGTGGCGTACGGCGTCGACCCGGACGGCCCCGACGAGGACGGCACCCTCTACGTGCACGGCTCGGTCGGCGCGGGTTGGCTGCGCACCGCGCCCGGCTCGACCGTGTGCGTCACGGTGACCTCCCTGGACGGCCTGGTGCTGGCCCGGTCGGGCTTCCACCACTCGATGAACTACCGGTGTGCGGTGGTCATCGGCGTGGCGCGGCCGGTCGAGTCGGAGGAGGAGCGTGCCCGCGCGCTCGACCTCGTGGTCGACCAGATCGTGCCCGGCCGAGCCGCGACCCTGCGGGCGCACACCCGCAAGGAGCTGGTGGCCACGGCGGTGCTCGCCGTACCCCTGCACGAGGCCTCGCTCAAGCTGCGCGCCGAGGGCGTCGGCGACGAGCCCGAGGACGTCGAGGCCGGGATCTGGGCCGGCGTCCTGCCGCTGCGCACGGTGGCCGGCGACCTCGAGCCGGATCCGCTCACCTCCGCGCCGGTGCCCGAGGACGTGGCCCGCCGGGCCGAAGGGCTGCGCGAGCAGCGCGATCACTAGTGGTCGCCACCGCAGGTTCGCCGGGCGTCCCGCACTCCGGGCGCGCACCTCGCGGCGTTGCCGTCGCTAGCTGGACGAACATGTAGAGCGTCGCTCCGGCGCCTTGCGATGCACGCACCCGGCAGCACGGGTCACTCCGACGACCCTCCGGTGGCAACCACTAGGGTCTGGCCATGTCACGCACGCTGGTCCTGCTCAAGCCCGACGCCGTCCGCCGCGGGCTGGTGGGCGAGATCCTGTCGCGGTTCGAGGCCAAGGGGCTGTCCATCGTCGCGATGGAGCACCGGACCATCGACGCCGCCCTGGCCGACCACCACTACGCCGAGCATGTCGAGAAGGACTTCTACCCGCCGCTGCGTGCCTTCGTGACCAGCGGCCCGCTCGTCTCGCTCGTCCTCGAGGGCGACGAGGCGGTCGAGGTGGTGCGGGCCCTCAACGGCGCCACCGACGGCCGCAAGGCCGCCCCCGGGACCATCCGGGGCGATCTCTCGGTCTCCAACCGCGAGAACCTCGTGCACGGCTCGGACTCACCCGAGTCCGCCCACCGCGAGATCGCGATCTGGTTCCCTCAGCTCGTGCTCTGAGAACCTCGAGTCACATCAGTCACTCCTGTCCCGGCGTGCCTGCCGGGGTATGCGGCCCTTCCTACTTAGCCTCGAGGTGCTGAACCGGGCCGTCCTGCCTGGTTCTCTTCCCCGCGCTCAAGGACAGGACCGATGGCGAACAACCTCGTCGGCCGGGACATGGCCGTGGATCTCGGCACCGCCAACACGCTCGTCTACGTGCGTGGCAAGGGCGTCCTCGTGGACGAGCCCAGCGTGGTCGCGGTCAACGAGAAGACCGGAGAGCTGGTCGCGGTCGGGCACGACGCCAAGCGGATGGTCGGGCGTACGCCGGAGGACATCACGGCGATCCGGCCGCTGCAGGACGGCGTGATCGCCGACTTCGAGGCGACCGAGCAGATGCTGCGCCACTTCATCGCGCTGGTGCACCGCCGGCGCTACCTGGCCAAGCCGCGGATCGTCGTGTGCGTCCCGAGCGGGATCACCGCGGTCGAGCAGCGGGCGGTCAAGGAGGCCGGCTACCAGGCCGGCGCCCGGCGGGTCTACATCATCGAGGAGCCGATGGCCGCCGCGATCGGGGCCGGGCTGCCGGTGCACCAGGCCACCGGCAACATGGTCGTCGACGTCGGTGGCGGCACCACCGAGGTCGCCGTGATCAGCCTCGGCGGCATCGTCACCAGCCTGAGCGTCCGTACGGCGGGTGACGAGCTCGACCGCGCGATCACCGGCTGGCTGAAGAAGGAGCACGCGCTCCTCGTCGGCGAGGCGACCGCCGAGGAGGTCAAGGTGAGCCTGGGCTCGGCCTTCCCGGGAGCCTGGGACCGCGAGGCGGAGGTCCGGGGACGCGACCTGGTCTCCGGGCTGCCCCGCACCGTGCGGCTGAGCAGTGCCGACGTGCGGGTCGCGCTCGAGGAGCCGCTCCACGCCATCGTGGACGCCGTACGCGTGACGCTCGACCAGACGCCGCCCGAGCTGGCCGGCGACATCATGGACCGCGGGCTCGTGCTCACCGGCGGGGGAGCGCTGCTGCACGGCCTGGACGACCGGCTCGGCGACGAGACGGGGATGCCGGTGCACGTCGCCGAGGACCCCTCCGCTCCGTCGCACACGGCGCGGGACGGTGCGTCGAGGAGTTCGAGGCGCTCCACCAGGTGCTGGTCGCCGAGCGGCGCCGACTGGCCAGGACGGCCTGACCGCCCATGACCGACCTGCTCGCGCGACCGGCCTCGCGGCGGCCACCGGTCGAGGACCGGCTCAACCGCCGCGGGAGCCTCGAGCCGCGTGAGCCCGGGCGACCCCGCCGATCGCTGGTGGTCGCGCTGGTGCTCGCCTGCGTGACCCTGATGACGCTCGACCACGTGGACGGCGGCACCGCGGTCGACCCGCTGCGCCGGCTGGTGGGCGAGGTCTACGGCCCGGCCCAGTCCGGTGTCGACGCCGTGGTCCGCCCGGTCGTCGCCGTACCCCACTGGCTGCAGAGCCGGCACGACCTGGCCGGCCGGATCGACGACCTCCAGAGCGAGAACGACCAGCTCCGCTCCCAGCTCGCCACCAGCGACTACGACCGCAACCGGCTGCAGGAGTACGACGACCTCACCGCCACCGCGGAGTCGATCGGCTATGCGCTGGTCCCGGCCCGCGTGGTCGGGATCGGGCCGGCTCAGTCGTTCTCGCGCGCGGTGACCATCGACGCCGGCTCGCGCGCCGGCCTCAAGCCGGACATGACCGTGGTCAACGGCGCCGGACTGGTGGGCCGGATCCTCCGGGTCACCTCGACCACGGCCACCGTGCTGCTGGTCGTCGACGCCGACTCGACCGTGGGCGCCCGGGTGGGTCGCAGCATGAAGGTGGGGTTCCTGCACGGCCGCGGTGACCTGGGCCAGGAGGCCCGGCTCGACCTCGAGCTCGTCGACCAGACCTACGTGCCCGCGAAGGGCGAGAACGTGGTGACCTGGGGCAGCCAGGACGGTGCGCCGTACGTCTCCGGCGTGCCGGTGGGCCGCGTCGAGTCGGTCTACTCCAGCCTGCGCGAGACGACCCAGCGCGCCGTGATCGAGCCGTTCGTGGACTTCTCCGCCCTCGACCTGGTCGGCGTGGTGGTGCCCTCGGGCACGACCTCGGACCGCAGCGTCATCGAGGCCGACGGGAGGCTGCGGTGAGCCCCCTCTTCCCGGTGCCGCGGCTGGTCGCCGCGCTGGCCGCCGTGTCGGTGGCGCTGGTGCTGCAGGCCTCGCTCTTCTCGCACCTCACGGTCCAGGGCGTCGTGCCCGACCTGGTGCTGCTGGTGGTGGTGGCCGCCGGGCTGGTCCACGGCTCCGAGGTGGGGCTGGTGCTGGGGTTCGGGGCCGGGCTGCTGCTGGACCTGGCGCCGCCGGCCGACCACTACGCCGGCCGTTGGGCGCTCGCGCTGATGGCGGTGGGCTACGTCGCCGGGCGGCTCGCCTCGTCGGGCCACCTGCGGGTCGGCCAGTGGCTGCCGGTGGCCGCGGCCGCGTCGTTCGTCGGCACGTCGGTGTTCGCGCTCACCGGGCTGGTGCTGCGCGACCCGGTGGTGGGCGTGGGTGAGCTGCTCCGCGTCGAGGCCGTGGCCGTGGCCCTGGACGTCGCGCTCGCCCTGGTCGTCGTACCCCTCACGATGAGGCTGTTCGCAAAGGTCGAGCCCCACCGGGTCCTGGCATGACTGGTCCCGGCGAGCATCGGAGCCGGCTCCGCCTCGTGGTCATCCAGGCGCTGGTGTTCTCGCTGTTCGCGACGCTGATGGTCCGGCTCTACTACCTGCAGGTGGTCAGTGGCGACCACTACGCCGCCCAGGCCGCCTCGCAGTCGGTGCGGGAGGTGGTGGTGCAGCCGCAGCGCGGGCTCATCGTCGACGACATGGGCCGGCCGCTGGTGGCCAACCGGACGTCGTGGGTGGTCTCCATCGACCGCGGCACGCTGGCCAAGCTGTCGGACGAGGAGCAGCGGGCCCTGCTGCACCGGGTCTCGCGGGTGACCGACGTCGCGGTGCCGCGGATCCACCGGCTGCTCACCGACTGCGGCGATGACAAGGCCGTGCAGGGCGACTGCTGGAACGGGTCGCCCTACCAACCGGTGCCGGTGGCGGTCGACGTGCCCCAGCCGATGGCGCTGCGGGTGCTGGAGCAGCCCGAGGACTTCCCTGGAGTGACCTCGGAGCAGCAGAGCCTGCGTGACTACCCCCAGCCGTTCGGCGTCAACGCAGCGCACCTGCTCGGCTACCTCAGCCCGGTCACCGGGGCGGAGTACAAGACGGCCAAGAAGGACGGCGACAGGTCCGTCAACGGCGCCTCGGTGGTGGGGCGGGCCGGCGTCGAGAAGGAGTACGACTCCTGGCTGCGCGGGATGCCCGGCTACCAGCAGGTCGCGGTCGACTCGATGGGCCGGGTGATCGGCGACGAGGCCACGGTGTCCGCGCAGCCGGGCGACACGCTCGTCACCTCGATCGACGCGAAGGTGCAGTCGGTGGTCGAGCAGCAGCTGTCCGGCGCCATCCAGACCGCGCGCAACACCCCCGACCCGGTCACGCACAAGAACTACGTGGCCGACCAGGGCGCCGCGGTCGTGCTCGACGCGCACACCGGCCGGGTCGTGGCCATGGCCAGCCAGCCGACGTACGACCCCTCGGTGTGGGTGGGCGGCATCTCCAAGAAGCAGCTCTCGCAGCTCTACTCCGCCGCGGCCGGGACGCCGCTGCTCAGCCGGGCCTTCCAGGGCCAGTTCGCGCCGGGGTCGACGTGGAAGCCGGTGATGACGGTCGGGGCGCTCAACAACGGCTTCAAGACCACCGACGAGCTCGACTGCTCGTCGGGGTTCCAGGTGGGCAGCCGGCTGTTCCACAACTACGAGTCCGAGTCCTACGGCTTCATCCACTTCGACCAGGCGCTGCAGCTGTCCTGCGACACGTTCTTCTACCGGGTCGGCTACCGGTTCTGGCAGGAGTACGGCACCGACGAGACCGACGTGCACGCCAAGGACCCGCTGGTGTCGGAGGCCAAGGCGTTCGGCTTCGGCTCGCCGACCGGTGTCGACCTCCCCGGTGAGGCCAGCGGCCGGATCGCGGACCGGGCCTGGAAGCTCGCCTACTGGCGCGAGATGAAGGGCTACTACTGCAAGCTCGACCGCACCGGGACGGCCAAGACGCCGTACATGCGGCTCTTCGCCCACGAGTTCTGCCTGGACGGCAACCACTACCGGGCCGGTGACGCGGTGAACTTCGCGATCGGCCAGGGCGACACCCTCGTCACGCCGTTGCAGCTGGCTCGGGCCTACGCCGCGCTGTCCAACGGCGGCACGCTCTACGAGCCGAGGGTGGCCAAGGCGATCGTCGCGCCGGACGGCACGGTGCTGCGCCGGATCGCGCCGAAGGTGTCCGGGCACGTGCCGGGTTCGAAGCAGAGCATGGAGTACGTCGACCAGGCCCTGCTCGGCACCCCGAAGGTGGGCACCCTGGCCTGGAAGTTCCACGACTTCCCGCTCGACCAGGTGCACATCCGCGGCAAGACCGGCTCGGCCGAGGTGCTCGGCAAGCAGTCCACGTCGTGGGTGGCGACCTACGACGAGAACTACGTCGTGGTCATGATGATCAGCCAGGGCGGCACCGGCTCCGGCACCTCCGGTCCGGCCGTGCGGGCGATCTGGGAGTCGCTGTACGGCATCAACGGCACCACGGTGTCCCCGGCCGACTCCGCCATCCCCGGCGTGACGCCGCCCGATGGGCTGCCGACGTTCATGCGCGACGGCTCGATCCTGCCGCCCGCCCGCGCTGCCGAACCGAAGGGGGAATGACTCGTGCTCCTTCGACGACTCGACTGGGTGCTGCTGCTGTCCGTGCTCGCGCTCGTGGCCCTGTCCGCGCTGCTGGTGTGGTCGGCCACCGTGCACCGGGTGGACCTGACCGACGGCGACTCGACGGCGTACCTGCGCAAGCAGCTGGTCAACATCGTGATCGGCCTGGTCCTCCTGGCCGCGGTCACCGTCTGCGACCACCGCTGGGTGCGGATCGTCGCGCCGTTCGTCTACCTGCTGTCGGTGGCCGGGCTGGTGCTGGTGCTGACCATGGGGTCGACGATCAACGGGTCCCGGTCGTGGCTGCGGCTCGCGGGGATGTCGATCCAGCCGTCCGAGCTCGCCAAGCTCGCGGTCGTGGTCGGCATGGCACTGGTGCTGGCCGAGCGCTCCGAGGGCCGCTGGCGGCGGCGGGTCGGTTCGGTCGACGTCGCCCTGATGCTGCTGGTCGCCGGCGTCCCCGCCGTACTCATCCTGCTCCAGCCCGACCTCGGCACCATGCTGGTGCTGTCGGCCACCGTGTTCGGCGTCCTGGCCGTCTCGGGGGCTCGCCGCCGGTGGCTGGTCCTGGTGCTGTCCTCCGCCGCCGCGGTCGCCGTGGCCGGGTTGGCCGGCGGGGTGCTGAAGGCCTACCAGGTCGACCGGTTCCTCGCCTTCGTCAACCCCGACCTCGACCCGCGCGGCGCCGGCTACAACGTCGAGCAGGCCCGGATCGCCATCGGGAACGGCGGCCTGCTCGGGCAGGGGCTGTTCCACGGCTCCCAGACCCGGGCCGGCTTCGTGCCCGAGCAGCAGACCGACTTCGTCTTCACGGTGGCGGGGGAGGAGCTCGGCCTGGTGGGGGCCGGACTGCTCATCGTGCTGCTCTCGCTCGTGATCTGGCGCGCGCTGGTGATCGCCCGCCGGGCCGAGGACGTGTTCGGCCGGGTGGCCGCCGCGGGCATCGCCTGCTGGTTCGGCTTCCAGGCCTTCCAGAACATCGGCATGTGCCTCGGGATCATGCCCGTGACCGGCGTACCGCTGCCGTTCGTGTCGTACGGCGGGTCCTCGCTGTTCGCCGGGATGCTCGCCGTCGGGCTGCTCCAGAACATCCACCTGCGCTCGCAGGCGCCGTCGTACGTCGCACCGCTGGCGGAGCGCAGGGTGCTCGTGGGCCGCTGACGGTGTCGTTTACGTGCACTTGCATGGGGTAACTTGACTATGTCCCTTCCGCCCATCACGGCGGGACAGGACCTGGGGGTTCACATCGGGGGATCGTGGGCTTTCCGGGGGACCGCGGCAGCACTGCCGCGGTCCCGAACCGGCCCCCCGGGACTCCTCAGCCGTCGAGCTCGGCCAGGACCGCTCCGGTGGCGTCGATCGACTCGGCCGTGATCGGGTCCAGCACGAGCTGGAGATGCCTCGCGCCGACCTCGGCCATCCCGCGGATGTGCTCGGCCAGGCCTTCCAGCGACACCTGCGCGACCTTCGTGTCGTAGTGCTCACCCATGGTCCGGCCCGCGCCCACCGGCAACGTGACCAGCACGCACGCGGTCGCGTCGACCTTCCGGCCCGGCGGCATCGCGGCGTCGACCTGGCGCTTGACCTCGGCGTAGCCCTCGACGGAGTTGCCGTAGATGCTCCACCAGACGTTCCAGGCGTCGACGACCGGCAGCCCGATGCTGAGCATCCGCGGGCTGTTGGAGCCGAGCATGATCGGCGGGCCGCCCGCGCGGACCGGGCCCGGGTCGAGCACGCAGTCGTCGAGGTCGTAGAAGTCGCCGTGGAACGTCGTCCGTCCCTCTCTGAGCAGGGTGCTGACGATCGTCAGCGCCTCGCCGAACCGCGACACCCGCCGGTCGTAGGGGAAGCCGTAAGCGTCGAACTCTCGTCGGTTCCAGCCCGCCCCGAGCCCCAGGACCAGCCGTCCCTGGCTGATGGCATCGACGGTGGCCGCCTGCTTGGCCAGCATCGCTGGTGCGTGGAAGCTCGTCGACGCGACCAGCGGCCCGATCTCCACCCGTTCGGTGACCGCCGCGATCGCGGCCAGTGTCGTCCAGGCCTCGTGCGGGCCTCGGGTGGCTCCGCCCGGCAGGTCGTAGAGGAGGTGGTCGCCGACCCAGATGGAGTCGAAGCCCCTCTCCTCAGCTCGCTGCGCGAGCTCGAGGTACTCCGGCATCGGCACGAACCGTTCGACCTCGGGCAGCTGGACGCCGATCTTGCACGGGCGGGTCATGTGGTGACGATAGGACCCGGCTCGCGCTCGATGCCGAGCAATCTCCTGCGAACGGTTTTGCCCCGTTCATCACCGATGAGTTGTCGCGGTGGTCCGGTCTCTACGTAGCACCCGTCCGACGAACTCGATCCTGGAGGAACCTTGAAGCTTCTTCTCACGTCCGGGGGCGTGACCAACCCAAGCATCCACTCGGCGCTCGTGCAGCTGCTCGGCAAGCCGGTCGCGGAGTGCCACGCCCTGGTCGTCCCGACGGCGCAGTGGGGTCATCCGATGTGCGGACCGGCATCGGTGCGGGGCCTGGTGGCCGCCGAGCCCGACTTCCGGCACTTCTCGGGGCTGGGCTGGGCGTCGCTCGGCGTCCTCGAGCTGACCGCGCTGCCCACGATCGGCGCGGAGCGCTGGGTCCCCTGGGTCCGGGAAGCCGACGTGTTGCTGGTCGACGGCGGCGATGCGACCTACCTGTGCCACTGGATGCGGGAGTCCGGGTTGGCCGACCTCCTGCCGTCGCTGCCCGACACGGTCTGGGTGGGCGTCAGCGCCGGCAGCATGGTGATGACCCCACGGATCGGCGATGCCTTCGTGGAGTGGCCGTCAGCCCCGGACGACCGCACCCTCGGGGTCGTGGACTTCTCGATCTTCCCGCACCTGGACGTCTTCCCGACCAACACCCTGGCCGAGGCGGAGCGCTGGGCGGCCGACATCGGCGTCCCGGCCTACGTCCTCGATGACCAGTCGGCCATCAAGGTGGCCGACGGCACCGTCGAGGTCGTCTCCGAAGGGGACTGGAAGCTGCTCTCCTGAAACCGAGCCCAGCAACGACCGGCGCGGCCGGCGCGGCGATGAGTCGACAGGCAGATGCCAGGCCGTGCTGGTCCACGGCGCTGGCGCGGCGCAAGCCCTGCTCGCACACGGCCTGCTCGACGAGCTCGAGATCCACCTCGTCCCGGTCCTGCTCGGTGGCGGACGAGGACTGTTCGCCGAGGACGACCGGACCGAGCTCGAGCTGGTCAGGCAGCTCGATGGCGGCGGTGCCCTGCACCTGCGGTACCGCGTCATCAGATGAGTAGGTCCGACCCGGTCTCGCCCGGTCTCGCCCGGTCTCGTACCCCGGCCGGCTCTTCGGTCAGGACCGAGGCGCTAGCATCGCGCGTGCGCTTGCTGGTCACCAGTTTTCCTGGGCTGGGGCACCTGCACCCGTTGGTCCCGTTGGCCCGGTGCGCGGTGGCCGCTGGTCATGAGGTGCGGGTGGCGACCGGGCCCGATCTGTCGGAGTGGGTCGAGGCGTGCGGGCTGGAAGCCTGGCCGGTCGGGCTGGCTCTCACCGAGGCAGTGGCTGCGGCCGAGCGCGACTTCCCCGGCCCCGAGATGGTCGAGCACCTCTTCACCGATGTCTGGGTGCGCCGCGCGGTGCCCGATCTGTTGGGCCTGACCGAGGGGTGGCGTCCCGACCTGGTTGTCCACGAGGAAGAGGAGTACGCCGGCGTTCTGCTCGCCGCGATCCGGGACGTGCCGTGCGTGACGCAGTCGTGGGCGGCGCCGGCCCGCCCCGAGGCTGGTCGCCGGTCGGCGCAACGGCTCCTCGACCCGATCTGGCGCGGCCACCTGGGCAGCACGGCGGCTCGCCGGGTGGGGGAGCTCTACCTCGACGCCTGCCCACCGCCGTTCCAGGCCGCTCGGGACCTGGCCGACCTGGCCCGAGGGACGACCGTCGTCTCAGTGCGCCCCGGGACCTGGGACGGCCCGGCATCGGACCCGCCGGCCTTCCTGGCGGACCTGCCGCACCCGGCGGCCTACGTGACGCTCGGCACGGTCCCCGGGTTCAGCACCCCTGAACGGCTCACCCACCTGGTCGAAGCCCTGCAGGATGAGTTCGCCTCCCTGGTGGTGACCACCGGTCCCAACCCGGACACCGTGCTCGAAGGACATCCCGCTCACGTGCACGTGTCCGGCTATCTCTCGCAGTCGCAGGTGCTGTCGAAGGTCGACGTGCTCGTCTCCCACGGAGGTGCCGGCGGCACCGTCGGCGCCCTCGTCCACGGCCTGCCCCACCTGGTCGTCGCAGGAGACGGGCAGAGCCAGCAGACCATCGCAGCATCGGTGCAACGGCTCGGGCTCGGTCTGGCCATGTCGCCAGTCGCGCCGGCCCCCGACCTCCGCGCCGCGGCGGCGCGACTCGTGACGGACCCCTCCTTCCGCGCCGCCGCGTTGGAGCAACGCGACCTGCTCCTCTCCCTGCCTGGAGAGAGGGACATCCTCGGCAGGCTCGAGCAACTGCCCGCGACGGGTCGAACGATCGGTTGAAGCTGCTCGCGCCACTGTCGGGCCGCCGGGCGACCACGCCGGGTCCGGCACGTGGTCATGGCGTTGCCCTCCGCGGAGGATGTCGTATCAGTGGTCGACCGTTCGTGGACCGATGAGAAGCGGCCGATCATCAGGTCTGGCAAGCGTCAGTCGACGGACGAACAGGGGGCACGATGAGCGACGTCAGGGTGTTGGTGTCAGGGGCGAGCATCGCGGGTCCGGCGCTTGCTCACTGGCTGCACCGCCGGGGTGCCGAGGTGACCGTGGTGGAGCAGACGCCCTGGCTGCGTCCGGGTGGTCAGGCGGTGGACGCACGCGGAGTGGCCAAGGAGGTCATCCGACGGATGGGGCTCGACGAGGCCGTGCGTGCGGTCTGCACCGACACCGCCGGCGCCTACACGGTGGACGCGGACGGCAACGTGCTGGAGACGTTCCGCGCGGACGACCATGACGGCGACGGGTACATCTCGGAGATCGAGGTCCTGCGCGGAGACCTCTCCCGGGTGCTGTACGACGACACCAGCGACAGCGTCGAGTACGTCTTCGGCGACCGGATCGCCGAGCTCACCCAGGACGCAGACGGGGTGGATGTCACCTTCACGAGCGGCGGCCGACGCCGTTTCGAGCTCGTGATCGGCGCCGATGGGCTGCACTCGGCGCTGCGGGGGATGGTCTTCGGCCCGCGCGAGCAGTTCGTCCGTCACCTCGGGCTGGTGCTGGCCTTCTACACCGTGCCCAACGAGTTCGGACTGGACCGCTGGCTGCTCGACTACCAGGAGGCCGGGCGCTCGGCAGGGCTGCGACCGATCAAGGACGCCACCAAGGCGATCGCCATGCTGTCCTTCCCCGCACCCGACTTCGACATCGACTACCGCGACGTCGCAGGACAGAAGCGGCTCCTGCGCGAGCAGATGGCCGGCTTCGGCTGGTTGACCCCGCGCATCCTCGCGCACCTGGACGACACCCCGGACTTCTACCTCGACCAGGTCGCCCAGGTGGTGATGGACCGCTGGTCGAGCGGACGGTTGGGGCTGATCGGCGACGCGGCGTTCAGCGCGTCGCCGATGTCCGGCGCCGGCACCGGGCTGGCCCTGGTCGGGGCCTACCTGCTGGCCGGCGAGCTCGCCGCCGCCGACTGGGACCCGGAGCCCGGGTTCGCCCGCTACCAGGAGCGGATGAGCGACTACGTCGAGGCCAACCAGGAGATCGGCCGCATGCACGTGCAGATGCTCGCCGCCCCCGATCCGGACGCCGAGCCGAGTCCGGAGCCCGACATGGAGGCCCTCACCGCCCTGATCGAGCGCGCGGTCAACGGCCCCGAGCTGCCCGACTACGCAGGCCTTCCCGACCGCGGGGTTCTAGCCCGGCGCTCGCAGGACTGACCGCTTCGTCCCCGAGTCGCCGAACGGGAGCCCAGGCGCGCCCGTGCAGCCGTCTCCAGCTCACTCGCGCTCGACGTCGTCTGGCACCGCCGCCTCGACCTCGGAGATCCCGATCACCCGCGAGTGCGCCGAGCTCCCTTCGACCTCGACCGAGAAGGGCAGGTCCTCGTAGGTCGCCGCCCAGCGGTAGGGGTTGAAGTCTTCAGCGGCGGCCTCGTACGTCCACTGGCTTCCGACCTCCTTTCCGTGCACGATCCACGCCTTCGGGTCCGGGCCCATGTAGGACGTGAAGAAGGCCAACCGGTCGTAGTCGTCCGGCCAGCGTGAGTAGCGGACCACGTGGTCGTCGGACCGACACGCGTAGACCTCGCTCTTGGCCTCGACCTGCGGCTCCTCCACCAGCTCGCAGCCATCGGTCAGGGAAGGGAACACACTGGCCATGCCTGCGCGTCCGTCGGGCACACTGCCCGCAGGACGATCGCCCTCGCTCCCGCCACGCGTGAGCAGTACGACGGCGACGGTGACGACCAGGACGAGCGCCGCTCCGGCAACAGCCCATGGCAGGAACCGTCGTGGGGGACGCGTCGGATCAGTCGGGTCCGGGTCGCGGATGGCCGTGATCTGACGCGTGCGGGGCGCACGGCTGCCGACCGCGCGACGTACCGCCCGGACCAGCGGCGGCTCCCACTGCTCAGCGCCGACACCACCGGTGTCGAGCCACTGCGAGGTGCCGATGAAGTAGCGCAGGTCGGACGAAGGCTCCACCGGTTCGAGGCGGACTGGGACGATCGGGATACGCCGGTGGACCGCCGTCTCCAGCTCTCGCGTGACGTGGGGCGAGTCGTTGGTCGCGGCCGAGAACACCAGCACCACTGCGGGCGCGGCCTCGAGCCCGTCGACGATCGCGCTCGACCAGCTCTCGCCGGGCTCGATGTCGCGAGGAGCGATCCAACAGGGCACGCCCGCCGCCTCCAGCACCGCCACGACGCGCTGAGCCGTCCCCGCGTCCCGTGCCGCATGGCAGACGAACGCGCCTCCGCGCATTCTTGGAGGTTAGGGCAACCTTGGCGCCTGAGCCATCATCCGTGCCGGATCACGCTCCAGGACGTCCGACTCGGCCCGAGGCAGGTCGCGCATCGGCCAGGTCAACCAGCGCTGCGCCTGAGTCGCCGCCGAGCCGAGGAGTCGGCACCGATCGGCGCGACCTCGGACGCGGCCGCGAGGCCGTGCGCCGGCATGTTGCCGTACACCGCTTCGTACTCGCCGTCGCGGACCAGGAACGTCTCGTGCCAGATCCCGGAGCGGGGGTCGCGCCCCACACGCTTCCAGTAGCGACGCCAGACCTCGAGGTGCGGGTCGGACTCGTCTCGCGCGAACCGCTCGAGGTGCTCGAACGAGCGCCAGTACTGCACGTTCGTGGTGAGCCCGTAGGTCTCGTAGCCGAGCAGCCCCTTCTCCGGGTGCTTGGTGAGGTACTTCAGCATGTACGGCATCCCGCGCATCCCGCCGAGGTCTCGCAGCGAGCGGACCGGGTGCAGCTTCTCGAGCTTCGCGCCGATCAGGAAGACGACGAAGTCGCCCTCGATGTTGGCGCCCCGCCGGCCCTGGTTCACCTCTGCCATGCGGCTGAGTCTGCGCCCGTCCGCCGATCGACCGCTAGTGCCCTCAGGACACTAGCTAGGGCTTGACGGACAGGAAGAGGAACGTCGCCAGCAGCACCAGGTGGATGCCGCCGTTCAGCGTCTTGGCCCGGCCGGGTACGACGGTCAGCACCGAGACGACCGAGACGACGGCGAGCAGCACGATCTGCATCGGCTCCAGCCCCAGGACCAGCGGGTCGGAGATCCGCGTCTTGACCAGGGCCAGGCAGGGGATGGTGAGGCCGATGGAGGCCATCGCGGAGCCGTAGGCCAGGTTGAGGGAGATCTGTGTCCGACCGGCCGCGGCCGCGCGGACGGCCGCGATCGACTCCGGGAGCAGGACGATCAACGCGATGGCCACGCCGACCGACGAGGCCGGGAAGCCCAGCGCCGCGACCCCGCGCTCGATGGGTGGCGACTCGACCTTGGCCAGGCCCACGACCGCCACGAGCGAGACGAGGAGCAGCCCCGACGAGACCAGGGCATCGCGAGACGACGGAGGATCCGCGTGGCCGTCCTCGTCCAGGTCGGCCTCCGGGCCGACCGGGAGGAAGAAGTCCCGGTGCTTGACGGTCTGGGTGAAGACGAAGAGCGCGTAGAGCGCCAGGGAGACCACCGCGGCGAAGGCCAGCTGTGACGACGAGAACTCAGGTCCCGGGGTCGACGTGGTGAAGCGCGGCAGCACCAGCGTGACCGAGGCCAGCGTGATCACGCTGGCGAGCGAGGACCCGGAGCCCTCCGGGTTGAAGTGCGCGAACCCGTGCTGCCACGCGGCGACCAGCAGTGACAGTCCGACGATCCCGGCCATCGTGATCATCACGGCCGAGAAGACCGTGTCACGGGCCAGCGTGGAGTTGTCCTTCCCGGAGTGCGACAGCATCAGGGTGAGGATCAGCCCGACCTCGATCACGGTCACGGCAACCGCGAGCACCAGCGAGCCCAGCGGCTCGCCGACGCGGTGGGCGACCACCTCGGCGTGGTGCACGGCGGCCAGGACCGAAGCGACGAGGAACACCGCCAGTACGCCGGCCGCGGGGTCCCCGGGGTGCCGCCCCCACGATGCGCCCAGGACCACCAGGCCGGCCAGCGGCGCGGCCACGGTCCAGGAGAACCGTCCGCGGGTGGCAGCACTCACGGGTATGACCATACGGATGCAGGTACGGGAACTAGAGTGGTTGCCGATGGCAACGAATCAGGCGACGAAGTCACCGGCGGAGACGGGCGAGTACACGCACGCCCAGGTGCTCACGATCCTCACCGGGCTGCTGCTCGGTATGTTCCTGGGCGCGCTCGACCAGACCATCGTCAGCACGTCCATCCGCACGATCGCCGACGATCTCGACGGGCTGGCGATCCAGGCCTGGGTGACGACGGCGTACCTGATCACGTCGACGATCACCACGCCGATCTACGGCAAGCTCGGCGACCTCTACGGCCGCAAGAAGCTGTTCATGTTCGCCATCTCGGTCTTCATCATCGGCTCGGTGCTGTGCGCCTTCGCCAGCTCGATGTACGAGCTGGCGGCGTTCCGCGCGTTCCAGGGGATCGGCGCCGGCGGCCTCTTCACGCTGGTGCTGGCGATCATCGGCGACATCGTGTCGCCGCGGGAGCGCGCCAAGTACACGGGTTACTTCATGGCGACCTTCGCCACCTCGAGCGTGCTCGGCCCGGTCATCGGAGGCTTCTTCGCGGGCCAGGAGGAGATCCTCGGCGTGACCGGCTGGCGCTGGGTCTTCCTCGTGAACGTCCCGATCGGCATCGTCGCCCTGGTCGTGGTGTTCCGCACCCTCCACCTCAGGCACGTCCCGCGCGTGGTCCGCATCGACTGGTGGGGAGCCGTCGCCCTCGTGGTGGCGCTGGTCCCGCTGCTCACGGTGGCCGAGCAGGGCCGCGAGTGGGGCTGGACATCCGGTCGCTCGATCACGGCGTACGTCGTCGGTGGTCTCGGTCTGATCGCGTTCTACCTCGCCGAGCGAGCCATGGGCGACGACGCCCTCATCCCGCTGCGGCTGTTCCGGATCCCCGCCGCGGCCATCACGATCCTGGCCAGCGTCGCCATCGGCGCCGCGATGTTCGGCGGCATCCTGATCCTGCCGCTCTACATGCAGATCGTGCACGGTGCGTCCCCGACCAGGGCCGGGCTGCTGATGCTGCCGATGGTGCTGGGGATGATGTCCGGCGCACTGTTCTCGGCCAACATCATCTCCCGGACCGGGCGCACCCGCGTCTTCCCCAGGGTCGGGTCGGCCTTGCTGGTGATCGGTCTGCTGCTGCTCTCGACCACATCGGCCGACACCTCGCTGCTGGTCATCGACCTGTTCATGCTGGTGCTCGGCGTGGGGCTGGGCAACTGCATGCAGCCGCTCCTGCTGATCATGCAGAGCGCCGTGCCGCCGAGCGAGATCGGCGTGGCGACCAGCTCCGCGACCTTCTTCCGCCAGATCGGCGGCACCCTCGGTGTCGCGGTGTTCCTGTCCATCCTGTTCAGCACCGTGGGCGGAAACATCGTCGACGAGTTCGAGAAGGCCGCCCAGACCCCCGAGTTCCAGCAGGTCGTCGCCAACCCGACGCCGGCGGATGCCGTGGTCCTCAACCACGGAGCCGCGGCCGCTGCGCAGGTGCAGTCCGACTCGTCGTTCATCGACACGCTCTCGCCCGCTCTGGCGCATCCGTTCAAGCAGGGGTTCGCGGCGTCGATGGACCTCGTCTTCCTGATGGGTGCCGGGGTCGGGCTGATCGCCTTCGTGCTCCTGCTGTTCATGCCCAAGGTCGAGCTGCGCGCCACGTCGGCGGCCGCCGCCGTGCGCGCCGAGGCGGGCGCGACCTCGGCCGCGCCGATGGATCAGGAGGCCTGAGCCCCGCGCACGAGTACGGCGCCGGGACGGCTGAGCGCCTCAGGGTCCACGGCCACGTCACCGTCGACCACCAGCAGGTCGGCGGCGAGCCCGGGACGCAGCGCGCCGGTGACGTCGGCGAGCCCGAGGTGCTCGGCGGCGAGCGACGTCGCCGTGGCCAGCGCCTCGGCGACGGTGAACCCGGCCTCCACCAGGGTCCCGATCGCGAGGGCGACGCCGCCGTGCCGTTTGGTCGGTGCCGCCCCGGCGTCGGTGCCGGTGACGACGCGGATCCCGTGGGCCCGGATCCGGCCCGCCTGCTCGACGCGGCTCGCGTACATGGTCGGGAAGTCCAGCCCGATCCGCTCCATGACCGCCTTGATGCCGGGTGGCATCTGGTCGGGGGACGGCATCTGGTCGAAGTCGAACCCCAGAGTCAGGTCGACGGTGATCGCGGCCGCGGCGACCGTCTCCAGCAGCTCGTCGGACATGTGCGAGCCCGTCTCGGTCAGGCAGCTGAAGTGCTCGAGCCCGTCGACGCCGGCGCGAATGGCGTGCCACACCCCGGGCAGCGCGTGGGCGTGGGCCAGCACCTTGAGCCCTGCGTCGTGCCCTGCGGCCACCGCCGCGGCCATCTCCTCGGTGCTGAACTGCTCGGCGTACACGTTGGTCCCGACGGTGGTCATGCCACCGCTCGCCATCACCTTCAGCACGTCGACCCCGCGGACCACGTGCTCGGCGATCTGGTCGCGCACGCCATCGACGCCAACCGCAACACCGCCGAGGTAGTGGCAGTGGCCGTCGGGGACGGTCAGCGGCGGGCCGGCCGCGGTGACCCGCGGCAGCCCCGGGAGGGCGCGGGCCTCGAGGGTGCGGTACCTGCGGTCGCCGAGGTCCTGGACGGTGGTGACCCCGCGCGCGACGTTCGCGGCCAGTGACGAGCGGATCGCTGCGTCGAGCTCCTCGTCGGTGGCCGCGCCCGCCCGCTCGAGCGCGCCGGCATCGCTGTTCGACACCAGGTGCACATGACAGTCGATCAGCCCAGGGAGCAGCGTCCCGTCGTACGACGTGACCGGGGTGCCGTCCGGCAGGTCCGGGTGACCGGGCTCGACCCCCGCGATCGACTGGCCGTCGACCAGCACGGTCGCCGGCCCGAGGAAGGCGGCCCCGTCGTAGACCTGGGCCGCGCGCAGCGCCCGCATGGCCCTCAGTGTGGCCGAGTCAGGGCAGCCAGGCCACCGCCTCGACCTCGACCAGCAGCCCCGGCCGGAACAGCCCGGCGACCTGCACCAGCGAGCTCGCCGGCGGCCGCTCGGTGTCGACGAACTCGTCGCGCACCGACCGCACGGTCGTGATCTCGTCGACGGAGGTCACGAAGTAGGTCAGCTTCACCACGTCCGGCCATCCCGCGCCCTGGGCCGCCAGAGCGCGACCGAGGTTCTCGAAGACCAGGCGAGTCTGCGCCTCCCAGCCCTCCGGGACTGTGCCGTCCGTGCCCATGGCCACCTGGCCGGACGTCAGCACCAGCCGCCCGGCCGGAAGACCGACCACGTGGGAGTAGCCCATCGGCGTGGGCAGGTCCGACGGCGAGATGAAGTCCGGGGAGGTCACGACCTCGAGCCTAGGTCGTCATTCGGTGGTGACGGCCGGTGCGCCGTACCCTTGAGGGTCGACCCGCCGCCCCGACCGTTGGAGCCCCCTGCATGTCCGCCGTCGCGACCGCCCCTGTGTCGCTGTTCAGCCGTCTCGAGCCACTGCTCCCGACGGTGTCGAAGCCGATCCAGTACGTCGGGGGCGAGCTCAACTCCACGGTGAAGGAGTGGGACGCGGCCCCCGACGGGGAGACCGTGCGGTGGGCGCTGATGTACCCCGACGCCTACGAGGTCGGGCTGCCCAACCAGGGCGTGCAGATCCTCTACGAGGTGCTCAACGAGCGCGACTGGATCGTGGCCGAGCGGACCTACGCCGTGTGGCCCGACATGGAGGCGGTGATGCGGGAGCACGAGATCCCGCAGTTCACCGTCGACGGCCACCGGCCGGTGCGCGACTTCGACGTGTTCGGGATCAGCTTCTCGACCGAGCTCGGCTACACCAACCTGCTCACCGCCCTCGACCTGGCCGGGATCCCGCTGCACGCGGCCGACCGCGACGAGGACGACCCGATCGTGCTGGCCGGCGGCCACGCGGCGTTCAACCCGGAGCCCGTCGCGGACTTCCTGGACGCCGCGGTCCTCGGTGACGGCGAGGAGGTCGTGCTCGCGATCTCCGAGGTGGTGCGCGAGTGGAAGGGCGAGGGTCGCCCCGGTGGCCGGGACGAGCTGCTCCGGCGGCTGGCGGTGAGCGGTGGGGTCTACGTGCCGCGGTTCTACGACGTGGCCTACGCCGCCGACGGGACGATCGAGGCCGTCGTACCCAACCGCCCGGGCATCCCGTTCCGGGTGCGCAAGCACACGCTGATGGACCTCGACGCGTGGCCGTACCCCGCGAAGCCGCTGGTGCCGCTGGCCGAGACAGTGCACGAGCGGTTCTCGGTCGAGATCTTCCGGGGCTGCACCCGCGGCTGCCGGTTCTGCCAGGCCGGCATGATCACCCGTCCCGTGCGCGAGCGGTCGATCCAGACGATCGGCGACATGGTCGAGAACGGCATCCGCAAGTCGGGCTTCGAGGAGGTCGGCCTGCTCTCGCTCTCTTCTGCGGACCACAGCGAGATCGCCGAGGTGGCCAAGGGGCTGGCCGACCGCTACGAGGGGTCGAACGTCTCCCTCTCACTGCCGTCCACGCGCGTCGACGCCTTCAACATCACGCTGGCCAACGAGTTCTCCCGCAACGGCCGGCGCTCCGGTCTCACCTTCGCCCCCGAGGGCGGCTCCGAGCGGATGCGCAAGGTGATCAACAAGATGGTCACCGAGGAGGACCTGATCCGCACCGTCGCGACGGCCTACGGCAACGGCTGGCGCCAGGTGAAGCTCTACTTCATGTGCGGCCTCCCCACCGAGACCGACGACGACGTCCTCGCCATCGCCGACCTGGCGCGCGAGGTGATCAGGAAGGGCCGCGAGGTCTCCGGCCGCAACGACATCCGCTGCACGGTGTCGATCGGCGGGTTCGTGCCCAAGCCGCACACGCCGTTCCAGTGGGCGGCCCAGCTCGACCACGACACCACCGACGAGCGGCTGCGCAAGCTGCGCGAGGTGGTCCGCGCGGACAAGCGGTACGGCCGCGCCATCGGCTTCCGCTACCACGACGGTCAGCCCGGCACCATCGAGGGACTCCTGTCCCGAGGTGACCGCCGGGTCGGCGCGGTCATCGAGCACGTCTGGCGCGACGGCGGCCGGTTCGACGGGTGGAGCGAGCACTTCTCCTACGAGCGCTGGGTCACGGCCTGCGAGGCGTCGCTCCCGGCGTACGGCGTGGACCTGGACTGGTACACCACCCGCGAGCGCGACTACGACGAGGTGCTCCCGTGGGACCACCTCGACTCCGGCCTCGACAAGGACTGGCTCTGGTCGGACTGGGAGGACGCCCTGGCGGTCGCTTCCGGAGAGTCCGACGTCGAGGTCGAGGACTGCCGTTGGACACCGTGCTACGACTGCGGCGTCTGCCCGGAGATGAACACCGAGATCCAGATCGGCCCCACCGGACGACAGCTGCTGCCGCTCAGCGTCGTCTGAGATGGCTGAGCTCGGACCCGTGGCCTGGCCACCTGCCCCGATCCGGACCGAGCGGCTCGTGCTCCGTGAGGCCGAGGCCCGGGACCGGGCGGCGTTCATCGAGCTGTTGGCCTCGTCCGACGTGGGCACCTACATCGGCGGCCCTCGACCGCGAGACGAGCTCGAGCGCGACGTTCCCCAGGTGCCGGGGCGGCGCCCCGGTCTCTTCGTGGTCGACCTCGACGGACCGATGATCGGGACGGTCACGCTCGGCCGACGCGACGACGGCAAGGCCGAGCTCGGCTACCTGTTCCTGCCGGAGACATGGGGACACGGATACGCCGCCGAGGCGTGCGCCGCGGTCCTCGACTGGGTCGCCGAGGTCCTTCCCGGCGAGTCCGTGGTGCTCACGACCCAGACGGCCAACGCCCCGTCGATGCGCCTCGCTGCGAAGCTCGGGTTCAGCGAGGTGGAGCGGTTCGAGGAGTACGGCGCCGAGCAGTGGCTCGGCGTGTGGTCCGTGCCGCGGTGAGCTGTCAACCTGTCGGCGCGACGATCCGGTTGACACACCACCGCCACCAGACCCGGACACGCGGCACGGCAACCGTGGCGGTGAGGAATGAACGTTGGTTGACGCAGAACGCGTTCATTGGTCACCGCACCGCCCTCTGCCCAACCCCTGCCGTGCAACCGTTGACTCTGTGTCGCAAACCAACGCGCGCAGGCTCGCACGCCGCATCGACACTCCCCGCGCGGTACACCTAACGAGGCTTGACCCGACCCTCCAGCCTGGTCCCGTCGGCCGCGAAGCCGAAGCAGGCCAGCAGGTCGTCAGGGCCGGGCTTCGTCGTGTCGGCGACCCCGGCCACCAGCAGCCGTTCGTCGGAGACCGCGGCACCGGCCTCGTTGGGCAGCGCATCGAGGCAGACCTCGTCGGGGATGACCGGGCGGTAGGCGGCCGCCTGTTTCGCGCTCAGGTGCAGCATGGCCAGCACCTCGGCGTCGTGCGAGCCGTCGCAGTCCGCGCGGCTCAGGTCGTCCACGGCGGGCTGCTCGCCCCTGAGGAACGGTGCGCCGTCCACGCAGTCGCCGCGGCCGAGGTCGGCCACGCTCGAGATGTCCGAGTGGTGGCGCACCACGACCACCACCGCAACGGCCACGGCGGCCAGGGCCACCGCGACCGCCACCAGGACGGCGCGCCGCACCCCTGGCTAGCTTCCGAGCTTGCCGGTCAGCTTCGACCCGTCGGCTCTGGAGATGATGCACGCGTCCTTGTCGCCCGACGAAGGGTTGACCGGAGCGAGCGCGAGGATCGTGTAGTTCTGGCCGTCGGCAGCGACCTGGGCATACTCCGGGCCGATCTTCGACAGGCACAGCTGCTGCAGCTGCGCCGCGTCACCGTTGGCCGTGTCGGACGTGAGGGTGACGATGGAGGCCACCTCGCCGTCGTGCTTCTCCGAGCAGCCGACCGTGCGGATGGCGCTCACTTGATCGGCGCCCGAGTCCGTGAGGCTGTCGGCGGTGATGCAGTCGCCGACCTGGAGGTCGTTGACGCTCTTGATGTCCCTCGCGTAGTTGTAGAGGGCCGCGCCGCCGATGATCCAGCCGATGACGTACACGGCGCTGATGACCAGGGCGGCGATCGCCATGCCCTTGCCGTGGTTGCGGCCGTCCCGGCCGCGCACCAGCACCACGATGGCCATCGGGACGGCCGCGAGCAGCGTGATGCAGCTGCAGCCGAGGATCGCCAGCACGAGTGCGGTGATGGCCAGGCCCTTGCCGGGCTCGGCCTGGGCGGGTGGCCCCGGCAGGTAGGGCTGCCCCGGCATGGGTTGCGCTACGGGTTGCCCGTACGGCGGCGGTGGCGCGGGTGCTGGAGCCGGCATCGAGTAGTCGCCGTAGGGCGGGGGCGCAGCGGGCGGGCCAGGAGGGGTCTGCGGGGTGGAGGGTTCGCCGTAGGGCGAGGGAGCCGGCGGTATCGGCGTGGCCGGCGCGGGCGGAGGCGGGGGTGGCGGGGGTGGCGGCGGGGTCGGCGCGTACGGGTTCGCGGGGTCGCTCGGATCCTGCGGCGTGTTGCCGTCGTCCGGGTTCTGCGGAGTGCTCATCGGGTCCTCCGGGTGCCGCCGTGGTGGGTGCGCGACTGCAGCGTTCCACATCGGCACGCTCTCCGTGGCAGCCGCGGGTGGATCACCCGGGAGGCACCGCGGCAGTGGTCTCCCTGGCCCGCAGCTGGTCCTCGATGTGGGCCGGGCGTCCGACGTACAGGCCGACGACGAACAGCGGTGCCGTCAGCACCAGCAGCACGACCAGCGGGACGGTCCAGCCGTCGGTGGCGTCGTGCAGTACGCCGACCCCGAACGGGCCGATGACGGCCAGCAGGTAGCCGGTCGACTGGGTCCACCCCGACAGCGCCGCGGTGGCGCCGGCCGTGCGGGTGCGCAGCCCGATGTAGGTCAGCACGATCGGGAAGGTGGTCAGGGCGGTGCCGAGGACCGCCGCCCACAGGACGGCCAGGGAGTGCGGGGCGACGATCAGGCCGACGTACGCGACCGGGTAGCAGGCCATGACCAGCACCAGCACCAGCCTCTGGTCGCCCGGCCGGGCCACCGCCTGCGGCAGGATGAACGAGAGCGGGATCGACATCGCGGCGACGATCCCGACGAGCGCGCTGGCCGACCCCGCGCCGAACCCGGAGTCGCGCCACAGCGTGGCGAACCAGCCGAACACGGCGTACGCCATCAGCGACTGCAGCCCGAAGAAGAGCGTCATCGCCCAGCCCAGCCGGGTCCGAGCGATGTCGCCGAAGCTCACGTCACGCGCCGGGGTGTCCAGCGCCTCGTCGTGCCGCACCAGCCCGAACCAGGGCACGGCCGCCACCGCGCCGAGGACGGCCCACGCCCCGATGCCGTACCGCCAGCTCCCGAACGCGTCGGCCACCGGCACGGTGAGCAGGAACGCCGAGGTCAGGCCGACCGCGAGCATCGTCGTGTAGAGCCCGGTCATCAGCCCGATCCGGTCCGGGAAGTGCAGCCGGACCAGCGACGGGATCAGCACGTTGGCCATCGCCATGCCGGCGGTGGCCACCAGCGACAGGAGGAGGAAGGCCCACTCCTGGCGCACGACGGCGCGGCTGGCCAGGCCGACCACCACCGCCAGCAGGGCGAGGAGCGTCACCCGGTGCGGGCCCAGCCGGCGGGCGGCGGCCGGCGCCAGGGCGCCGAAGACGGCGAAGGCCAGCACCGGCAGCGAGGTCAGCAGCCCGGCCGAGGCGGGACCCATGCCGAGCCCGGCGCGGAGCTCGTCGAGGACCGGGCCGACGCTCACCGCGGCCGGCCGGAGGTTCAGCGACAGGAGGAGGATGGCCAGCAGGACCAGGACAGTCGAGCGGCGGGCCACGCTGCCGACCCTACGAGGGGGAGACTGACTGCCGTGCGGCACATCTCGGACACCGAGCGACGGGCCCGGCTGGCACAGCGACACGCCCTCTCGCCCGGCCACCGCGCGGCCGACCCCGAGGCGGCCACCAGGGCGGTGACCGTGCTGCACTCCACCGAGCCGGCCACGGTCTACCTCTCGGTGTGGGCCCGTGTCGACGGGGTGACGGTCGCCGACGTCGACCGGGCGCTCTACGACCAACGGTCCCTGGTCAAGCAGCTCGCGATGCGGCGCACCCTGTTCGTGTTCCCGCGCGACCTGCTCCCGGCCACGTGGGGGAGCGCGTCGGCTCGGGTGGCCGAGCAGCTGGCGCCCCGGCTGGTCAAGGAGGTCGAGGCGGCCGGGCACGCGAAGGACGGCGCGGCCTGGCTCCAGGAGGCCAGGACCGCCGTGGTCGAGCTCCTCGCCGGTGGGCGGGCACTCACCGCCCAGGAGATCCGGCAGGGGGTGCCCGCGCTGGAGGCACGGCTCGACCTGGCGCCCGGCAAGAAGTACGCCGCCAACGTCTCGATCGCCCCGCGGGTGCTCACCCAGCTCGGGGTCGAGGGCACCGTGGTCCGCGGCGAGAACGCCGGCCACTGGCGGCTGTCGAAGCCACGGTGGACGCTGATGGAGAGCTGGCTGGGCGACGTGCCGCCGGCGGCCAAGGCTGATGAGGGGTACGCCGAGCTGGTCGGCCGCTGGCTGCGCTCCTTCGGCCCCGGCACCGAGGACGACCTCGCGTGGTGGCTCGGCGCGACCAAGGGCGCGGTCCGGGCCGCGTTGTCGGCGGTGGAGGCCGTCGAGGTGGGCCTGGACGGCGGCGGCACCGGATGGGTCGTGCCCGACGACGTGGACGAGGTGAAGCCCGAGCAGCCCTCGGCAGCTCTGTTGCCGGTCCTCGACCCCACGGTGATGGGTTGGAAGGAGCGCGGGTTCTACCTCGGTCCGCACGGCCCCGAGCTGTTCGACCGCAACGGCAACGCCGGCACCACGGCGTGGTGGGGCGGCCGCGTCGTCGGCTGCTGGGTGCAGGACGGCGACGGGGTCGTCGAGGTGCGGCTGCTGGAGAAGCTGCCGGCCACGGCGAGGAAGGCGCTGGCCGCCGAGGCCGGGCGGCTGACCGACTGGCTGGCCGGCGTACGGGTCGGGACCGTCTACCCTTCCTCAGCCATGAAGGTCGTCGACTGGGTCCATCCGTGACGCGCCATGACTAGGGAGCAGCCCAAGCAGGCGCCGCCGCCCGTCCAGCGGCTCCGGGTCCGCTACGCCAAGCGCGGCCGGTTGCGGTTCACCAGCCACCGGGACTTCAGCCGGGCCTTCGAGCGCGCGGTGTTCCGCGCCCGGTTGCCGATGGCGTACTCGTCCGGCTTCAACCCGCACCCGCGGATCTCGTACGCCGGCGCCGCGCCCACCGGGTCGGCCAGCGAGGCGGAGTACCTCGAGCTCGCCCTGGCCGAGGTGGTCGAGCCGGGGGCGGTCCTCGCCGCTCTCGACGAGGCGCTGCCGGACGGCCTCGACGTGGTCGAGGTGGTGGAGTCACCGGGGACCGCGCTGTCGGAAGTGCTGCAGGCCAGCCGCTGGCGGATGTCGGTCGCGGTGCCGGTGGACCGGGCCGAGGCGGCGGTGGCGGCGTTCCTGGCCGCGGACGAGGTGCTCGTCCAGCGGATGACCAAGAAGGGGCTCCGGGACTTCGACAGCCGGGCCGCGGTGCTGTCGCTGGTCGCCGCGCCCGACGGTGAGGGCGCGACGCTGGACCTGGTGCTGCGTCACCTCGAGCCCGCGGTCCGGCCCGACGACGTCCTGTCCGGGCTCAGGTCCGTGGCCGGGCTGGAGCCGGCCGGCGTACCGCTGCTCACCCGACTGGCCCAGGGCCCGCTGGATTCCGGCACCGGCGAGATCGGCGACCCGCTGCGGCCCCGTTAAATGGGTTGCGCTCGGGCCGCTGTGCGATACTCGCAAGTGGTCGACGACAGGTCGACCCGACGACGTTCTCCTGCGCGAGGCTCGTCGACGCCAGACCGCGACGCGGCCAGGCCGGTCGGTGACAGCGACCAGAGCCGGGCCGGCGACCGCGGCAGGGGTCGAACGGGACTCGGATGTGACACCACGAGGTGTCGTCGCGAATGAAGGCTTGACGCTGCGACCCGGGCCACCGGGACGCCGGCGATGACCACCCGGGCTGCTACGCACCCGGGTTGAGGAGCAGTACATGCCCGAGGACGAGACCACCCAGGTTCCGGAAGTCCCCACCGAGTCGACCCCGTCGACCGGCGAGGCGCCCGCCAAGAAGGCAGCGGCGAAGAAGGCGACGGCCAAGAAGGCCCCGGCCAAGAAGGCCGCCGCGAAGAAGACGACCGCCAAGAAGGTGGCCGCGAAGAAGACGGCTTCGAAGAAGACCGCCGAGCCGGCCGCCGCGCCGGCCGGGCAGTCCGAGGAGACCGCCGCGGCGGCACCCGCCGTGCTCTTCCAGGTGCCCGACGCAGTCGAGAAGCCGGCCAAGAAGGCCACCAGGAAGGCCGCCAAGAAGACCTCGGCCGACGACACCGCGGAGCCCGCCACCCCGGAGCCCGACACCGGTGACCGGGCGGAGCCGGCCAAGAAGACCGCCAAGAAGACCGCGGCGAGGAAGTCGACCAAGAAGGCTGCGGCCCAGGACGAGCCGAAGGACGAACCGGAAGGGCCGGCTGACGCCGACTCGGATTCCGGAGATGGTGACGGGTCCGGGGCCGGCCGTCGTCGCCGCCGCCGTGGCGGCCGTCGCCGCCGCAAGTCCTCGGGCGAGGGTGGCGAGGGCGAGGCCGGCGAGGAATCGGAGGACGGAGATCCGTCCGACACCGACGACGAGGCCGGTGACGGCACCTCACGCCGCCGGCGGCGGCGCCGCCGGGCCGGCGAGGACGGCCCGGGCAGCTCCGACGACCCCCAGAACACCGTCACCCGGGTCCGCCGGGTCCGCACCGCCGAGGACCAGATCACCGCGGTCTCGGGCTCGACCCGGCTCGAGGCCAAGAAGCAGCGGCGCCGGGAGGGCCGGGAGGCGGGTCGCCGCCGCGCGCCGATCGTCAGCGAGGCCGAGTTCCTGGCCCGCCGCGAGGCCGTCGAGCGGATCATGGTCGTCCGCCAGCGCGACGAGCTCACGCAGATCGGCGTGGTCGAGGACAAGGTCCTGGTCGAGCACTACGTGGCTCGCGAGTCGCAGACCTCGCTGATCGGCAACGTCTACCTGGGCCGGGTCCAGAACGTCCTGCCGTCCATGGAGGCGGCGTTCATCGACATCGGCCGCGGCCGCAACGCCGTCCTGTACGCCGGCGAGGTCAACTGGTCGGCGCTGGGCCACAAGGACGGGCAGCCCCGCAAGATCGAGTCGGTGCTCTCGTCCGGCCAGTCGGTGCTGGTGCAGGTGACCAAGGACCCGATCGGGCACAAGGGCGCCCGCCTGACCAGCCAGGTGAGCCTGGCCGGCCGGTTCCTCGTCTACGTGCCCGACGGCACCACCTCCGGCATCTCCCGCAAGCTGCCCGACACCGAGCGCAACCGGCTCAAGACGCTGCTCAAGGAGCTCGTCCCCGACACCGCCGGCGTCATCGTGCGCACCGCGGCCGAGGGTGCCAGCGAGGCCGAGCTGACCAGTGACGTCGAGCGGCTCAAGGCGCGCTGGGAGGACATCGAGAAGAAGGCCAAGGGCAGCTCGCCGCAGCTGCTGTACGGCGAGCCGGACCTGACCCTCAAGGTGGTCCGGGACCTGTTCACCGAGGACTTCAGCCGCCTCGTGATCCAGGGCGACGACGCCTGGGAGACCGTGCAGACCTACGTCGCGCACGTGGCCCCCGACCTCCAGGAGCGGCTCGAGCGCTACGACCGCGACGACCACGGCGGCACCGACCTGTTCGCGGCGTACCGCCTCGACGAGCAGATCGCCAAGGGGCTCGACCGGAAGGTCTGGCTGCCCTCCGGCGGCTCGCTGGTCATCGACCGCACCGAGGCCATGACCGTGGTCGACGTGAACACCGGAAAGTTCACCGGCTCCGGCGGCAACCTCGAGGAGACGGTCACCAAGAACAACCTCGAGGCGGCCGAGGAGATCGTCCGCCAGCTCCGGCTGCGTGACATCGGCGGCATCATCGTCGTCGACTTCATCGACATGGTGCTCGAGTCCAACCGGGACCTGGTGCTGCGCCGGCTGGTCGAGTGCCTCGGCCGCGACCGCACCCGTCACCAGGTCGCGGAGGTCACCTCGCTCGGCCTGGTGCAGATGACCCGCAAGCGGATCGGCACCGGGCTGCTCGAGGCGTTCAGCGAGACCTGCGAGCACTGCCAGGGCCGTGGCCTGATCATCCACGAGCACCCGGTCGAGCCGAAGCGCTCCGACGACGACGCCGGGCGCGGCGGCCGCAACCGGCGCAGCCGGAGCGGCCGGGGCCGCGGCTCCGGAGGCGACTCGGGCGACAACGGCAACGGCAACGGGAACGGCTCCAAGACGCCCTCACCGATGGACGTGGCCGCGATGGCCCGGCAGCACGAGAAGGAGGCCGCCGAGGCCGCCGACCTCGAGGACGCCGAGGATGCCGAGGACAACGAGGACGTCGTCGGCGAGGTCGAGGAGGACCTCGAGAGCCTGACCTCGGAGGTGGTCGAGTCCGTGACCGACGTCGTCGAGGACGAGGCGACCGCCGAGCCCGAGGACGAGCCCGAGGACGAGCCGGAGCCCGAGCCCGAGCCGGCCACCGAGCCGGAGAAGCCCACCGTGGTCACCCGGACCCGGCGCCGCAGCGCCAGCCGCCCCGCCGGTCCGCCGAGGTCCGACGACGCCGTCGCCGTGCCCGCCATGGCGGACGCGCCGACGGCGATCGGGACCGAGCGCGAGGGCTCGGTGGGTGCGCCGGCCGCCGACGGTGTCGTCGAGCCGGGCACGGCCGAGGACACGGATCCGGGTGCGGCCACTGGGGAAGCCACTGGGGAAGCCAGCGGAGAAGCGGCCCCGGCGCACGTCGAGCACGTGCCGATCAAGCGGAAGCGCTCCCGGAAGCGCTGACCAGCGGGGCTGGGGTGGCCTCGGGTGCCGATCGCCGCAGCCCGGGCGTGTTCAGCAGCGTGACCGCGATCGAGGCGCAGGCCATGATCCCCATGGCGTGCGCCGGCGACACCACACCCGCCACCAGCCCGGCGAGCAGGGCGCCGATCGCCTGCCAGACCATCAGCCCGGTGCCGTAGAGGCCCATCGCCTGCCCGTGCATGGCCTCCTCGGTGCAGGCGAACATGCGCTCCTGGAGTGGCAGCGAGGCGGCGAACCCGACCGAGGCGGCGCAGGCCAGGACCAGCGTGACGGCATGCGGAGGGGACAGCAGGAGCGCGACGTACGGCGTGGCCAGCAGCAGCCGCAGCGGGCCGATCAGGCGGTCGCGTCGAGCCACGGGCACGAACCGGCCCACCACCAGGTCGCCGACCATCATCCCGGCCGCGGAGGCGGCGAAGAGGTAGCCGGCCACCGAGCCCCGGCCATAGGGGACGAAGAGCGCCTCGCAGCCGACGACGAGCCCGTTCGGGACCAGCATCGCGACGTACAGCGGCCGGGTCACCGGGCTGCCGAGCAGCCGCCGGTTGACCGCCGCGGTTCGCCGCACCACGCCGCCCTCGCGTGAGCTGCCCCGGGCCGGCCGGTCCCGCAGCCCGAGCCGGAGGTTGGCCAGGCAGACGGCGTCGGCCACCGCCGCGACCAGGAACAGGTCACGGGGAGACAGCCAGAGGAGCGCCAGGCCGCCCAGGCCGTACCCCACCACCTGCATGCCACCCACGGCGAGGTTGAACGCCGAGCGGGCGAGGACGTAGGAGCCGTCGGGCACGATCTCCCGCACCACCACCCACTGGGTCCCGGAGAACATCCCGTTCACGAGGTGGGGGATGGCCAGAAGCCCGAACCGGGCCGGCCACGGCAGGCCGGGCACGGCCTGCAGGCCGTTGGCGACCAGTGGCGCGGCCATCTGCCACATGAGCGCGGTGCGCGGTCGCACCGAGTCCGACCCGGCCAGCAGCAGCTGCGAGGCGACCAGCGAGAACAGCGGGCCCCCGAACATGGAGAGCGCGGTCAGGACGGGCGAGCCGGTGGCCTGGTAGGTGATGGTGCCGAGTGCGAGCCCCGACATGGTGATGCCGGCCATGACCACGAGCCGGTTGACGAACAGGACGCGGAACTCCGCAATGGCGAACAGGTCGCGGTAGCTCGGCACGTTTCGACTCTGCGGCACACTGGCGCCCAGGGAGAAATGATTCGCGAGGAGGCGAAACATGGGCACGTGGCTGGTCCCGGCCGACCTGCTGGCCCGCAGCCGGTTCGTGGTCTCCCCGCTGCAGGAGACGGTCGCCGCCCTGACCCTCCTGAGCCGGCCGGACCTGCCGGGGATGCCGTGGCAGCGCGCCTTCCAGGTCACCCACCGCGAGGCGTACGACGAGCTGCTGGCCGCCGACCCGATGCTGCACGCGCTGGCTGACAACCTGTGGCGGCCCCGGCGAGGCTCGGTGCCCGGGTGGATGGCCGACTTCATCACCCTGCCGCCCCTCGGGCCGCAAGCGACCTTCGCCGACGAGCTCGCTCAGCTCGAGGCGTGGGACGACGACCGCATCCGCGCCCATGTCCGGTCCCTCCGACCCGGACCCCTCCCGGGGGAGCTCGACCGCGGCGGGCTACGGGAGGCGGTCGTCGACCTGCTCACCTGGGTGTGGACCGCCACGGTGGCTGCTGACTGGCCTCGTCGACGCCGGGTGCTCGAGGCCGACATCGTCTCGCGCACCCAGCGGCTCGCGACCCAGGGCTGGGCGGGGGTCGTCCCGACGCTGGGCAACCGGATCGACTGGAGGCCGGGCGGCGAGCTCCAGATCAACTCCTACGACCTGCCGACCCGGGACCTCGCACAGGCGCGTGAGCTGTCGTTCGTGCCGGTCCACGCGAACGGGTCCTGGGTGTCGTGGGAGCTGCCGTGGCGGTTCGCCGTCGCCTATCCGGTCGGTGGCGCCCAGACCGCGGAGGATCGCCCGGCCGAGCACGGCCTCGAGCGGTTGCTCGGCCCGAACCGGGCCCGGCTGCTCGCCCTGCTCGACGAGCCGCGCTCGACGACCCAGCTGGCTGCGCTCACACTGCTGCCGGTCGGCTCGGTCGGGAACCACCTGCGGGTGCTCCTGGACGCCGGGACGGTGCTGCGCAGGCGTTCGGGCCGGGAGGTGCTGTACTGGCGCACGTCGCTGGGTGACGCGCTGGTCGCGGCGAGTCGCTGAGCGGGGTTCGGCGTGGACCGTCGTTTTGCGGCGTACCCGCCGGATCCGTACTATTGAACGTCGGTGCGCGCTCACGCGCGCCCCATCTCTGTGCGGCGCCGCTCAGCACGGCGCCCCAGACCCAGAACCCACGAACCAACCAAGGAGACCGCGGTGTACGCGATCGTGCGCGCAGGTGCCAAGCAGCAGAAGGTGACCGTCGGCGACGTCATCGAGATCGACCTGGTCTCGACCGCCGTCGGCGAGGAGCTCACCCTGCCCGTGGTCCTCGTGGTCGACGGTGACGACGTCACGTCCGATGTCAAGAAGCTCGACAAGGCGTCGGTGACCGCCGAGGTGCTCGGTGGCACCAAGGGCCCGAAGATCGTGATCCAGAAGTTCAAGAACAAGACGGGTTACAAGAAGCGCCAGGGCCACCGCCAGAAGTACACCCAGGTCAAGATCACCGACATCAAGGCCTGACGGCCGACCACCCGGCTCGAGACAGCGGAGAACACAGACATGGCACACAAAAAGGGTGCGGCGTCCACCAAGAACGGCCGCGACTCCAACTCCCAGCGCCTGGGCGTCAAGCGGTACGGCGGCCAGGTCGTCAGCGCCGGCGAGATCATCGTCCGCCAGCGCGGCACCCACTTCCACCCCGGTGCGAACGTCGGCCGTGGTGGCGACGACACGCTGTTCGCCCTCTCGGCGGGAGCGGTGCAGTTCGGCACCCGCCGCGGCCGCCGGGTCGTCAACATAGTCCCGGGTGACGACGCCTGATTGTGAAACACACTCCCGAGAATGTTCGGGGTCCCCGCGGCGTTGTTTGTCGGAGGAGCGCAGCGGGGGAGACAAAGAACGTCGTGGGGTGAACTGGGGCGTCCCGTTCCGGGGCGCCCTTCGTCGTGTCAATAGAGAGAGCAGCTCCCCATGGCCGTCCCGACCTTCGTCGACCGGGTGACGCTGCACGTCAGCGCCGGCCGCGGCGGGAACGGTGTCGCCTCGGTGCACCGCGAGAAGTTCAAGCCGCTCGGCGGCCCCGACGGCGGCAACGGCGGTCCCGGCGGCTCGGTGATCCTCCGGGTCGAACCCGACGTGACCACGCTGGTCGACTACCACCACAGCCCCAGCCGCCGCGCCGAGCACGGCGGTCACGGTGCCGGCGGCCACCGCAACGGGGGCCACGGCGCCGACCTGGTGCTGCCGGTGCCCGACGGCACCGTCGTCACCGACGGGAGCGGGGAGGTCCTCGCGGACCTGGTCGGCCCGGGCACGGAGCTGGTGGTCGCGGGCGGCGGGCGGGGAGGCCTCGGCAACGCCGCGCTGGCCAGCAGCAAGCGCAAGGCGCCCGGCTTCGCCCTGCTCGGCGAGCCCGGCGACGAGCTCGAGATCGTCCTCGAGCTCAAGGTGGTCGCCGACATCGGCCTCGTCGGCTTCCCGAGCGCCGGCAAGTCCAGCCTGATCGCCGCGATCTCGCGGGCCCGCCCCAAGATCGCCGACTACCCGTTCACGACCCTGATCCCCAACCTGGGCGTGGTGACCGCCGGCGAGACCACGTTCACCGTCGCGGACGTCCCAGGCCTGATCGAGGGCGCCAGCGAGGGCCGCGGCCTCGGCCACGAGTTCCTCCGCCACGTCGAGCGCTGCGCCGCCCTGGTGCACGTCGTCGACACCGCCTCGATGGAGCCGGGCCGCAACCCGGTCGACGACCTCGCGGTGATCGAGAACGAGCTCGGCCGCTACGGCGGGCTCGAGGACCGGCCCCGGCTGGTCGCGCTCAACAAGATCGACGTCCCGGACGGGCGCGACCTGTCCGACATCGTCATCGACGACCTGCGTGAGCAGGGGCTGCGGGTGTTCCCGGTCAGCGCCGCGTCCGGCGAAGGGCTGCGCGAGCTGACTTTCGCCATGGCCGAGATCGTGGCCGCGGCGCGCGCCACGAAGGAGGTGGCCGAGGCAACGCGCATCGTCCTGCGTCCGACCTCGCTGCACGGCGGCGCGGAGTTCACCGTCACCGGCAGCGACCAGGGCTGGGTGGTGCGCGGCACCAAGCCCGAGCGGTGGGTCCGGCAGACCGACTTCAGCAACGACGAGGCCGTCGGCTTCCTGGCCGACCGGCTCAACCGGCTGGGGGTCGAGGCCAGGCTGGTCCAGCTGGGCGCCGTCGAGGGTGAGACGGTCATCATCGGCGACCCCGACAACGCGGTCGTGTTCGACTTCAAGCCCGGCATCGACGCCGGCGCCGAGAACCTTGCGCGCCGTGGCGAGGACTTCCGCCTCGAGGAGAAGCGGCCCGCCGTCGGGCGCCGCCGCGCCATCCAGGAGGCCATGGCCGACCGGGCCGAGGGCGAGGAGCGCGCGGACGTGGCCCGCCGGCTCGACGAGGGTGACGGGCCGCCGTCCGGCCCCTCGTCGTACGAGATCGGCTCCGAGGACGACCCGGATGCCCCCACCCCACGAAGTTCTTCGAGTGGGGCGCAGAGCGCGCAAGGCGAAGAGACTTCGCGGTGACCCCGGGAGAAGCGTGAGGCGTGAGGTCACCGACGCCCGCCGCATCGTGGTCAAGGTCGGGTCGTCCAGCCTGACCAGCACCGAGGGCGGCATCGACCCACAACGGGTCCGCCGGCTGGTCGACGTTCTGGCCGCCACCCGCGCGCGGGGGGCCGAGGTCGTGCTGGTGTCGTCCGGAGCGATCGCCGCCGGGCTGGCGCCGCTCCGGCTGCGGAGGCGGCCCCGGGCCCTCCCGGCCCAGCAGGCCGCCGCGTCGGTGGGCCAGGGGCTGCTGGTGCACCGCTACACCGAGGAGCTCGCGCGGCACGGTGTCGTGGCCGGACAGGTGCTGCTCACCGTCGACGACGTGACCCGGCGCTCGCACTACCGCAACGCCTACCAGACCTTCGCCAAGCTCCTCGAGCTCGGCGTGCTGCCGATCGTCAACGAGAACGACACCGTCGCCACCACCGAGATCCGGTTCGGCGACAACGACCGGCTCGCGGCGCTCGTCGCGCACCTGGTGCACGCGGAGCTCCTGGTCCTGCTCTCCGACGTCGACGGGCTGTACGACGGACCGCCTTCCGTGGCCGGGAGCGCACTGGTGCCCGAGGTGACCGACTGGTCCGAGCTCGACGCGGTCAAGGTGGGCAGAGCCGGCGCGGCCGCGCTCGGCACCGGCGGCATGCGGACCAAGCTCGACGCCGCCCGGATCGCGACCGGCGCCGGGATCCCGGTGGTGCTGGCCGGCGCGGAGCGCGCCGCCGAGGCGCTCGCCGGCGAGGGCGTCGGCACCCTGTTCCACGCCACCGGGCGTCGCCGCCCGACCCGGCTGCTCTGGCTGGCCCACGCGACGGAGCCACAGGGGACTCTGCTGCTCGACGACGGCGCGGTCGCCGCGGTCACGCAGCGGCGCGCCTCGTTGCTGGCCGCCGGCGTCACCGGCGTGGTGGGCACCTTCCACGCCGGCGACCCGGTCGACATCGCCGGCCCGGACGGCGTACCCGTGGCTCGTGGGCTCGTGAACTTCGACTCCGCGGAGCTGCCGAACCTGCTCGGCCGCACCTCGCACGACCTGAAGCGCGAGCTCGGTGCGGCCTACGAGCGGGAGGTCGTCCACCGCGACGACCTGGTCCTGCTGTGAGGCGAGTGCTCTTCTGGGTGGTGGCCGCCGCCCTGGCCGTCCCCGCGCTCGTCCTCACCGTCGCCCGCGCCTTCGACAGCGACAACGGGACGATGATCCGGATCGAGGCGTTCACGCCGCTGGCCATACCCGTCTACGCCGTCCTGGTCCTGTGGCTGGCGGTCGGTGCGGCGCTGCGGCGCCAGCGCAGGACGGCGGAGCTGCTGGCCACGGTGCTCGCCGTGGTGCTGCTCGGCGTGCACCTGTGGTGGTTCGCGCCCCAGGTCACCGGCGACAACCCGGCGCCGGCGGCGGGCGCCCCGCGGATCACCGTCATGAACGCGAACCTCTACGAGGGTCACGGCAGCGCCAAGGACGTCGTGGCCGCTGTCCGCGAGCACCACGTCAACATCCTGGTGCTCGAGGAGATCACGCCCTCGCTGCTGCAGCAGATGGACGACCTGGGGCTGGCGACGCTGCTGCCTGACCGGGTCGGCGAGCCCGACTACATGGTCGCCGGGACGATGATCCTGGCCGACCAGCCGCTCACCGACCACGTCCGGCTGCGCACGACGTTCCAGGGCTGGGAGGCGACGTACGACGGGCTCGCCGTGCTCGGCGTGCACCCGGTGGCCCCGGTCGACCCGGCGGGCTGGCGGGCCGACCACGCCGCGATCCTGAAGCAGGCCGAGGACGACCACGCCGACCTCATCCTCGGCGACCTGAACGCCACGCCGGACCACGAGCCCATGCGCCAGCTCGACGACGCCGGCTTCCGCGACGCCAGCGAGGCGGCCAACGAGGGCTGGCAGCCGACCTGGCCGGCCAACCACGTCGGGGTCTTCCCTCTGCTCCCGCCGGTGGTGAAGATCGACCACGTGCTGGTCGGTGAGGACATGGCGTCGCTGGGCACCAGCACGGTCGACATCGCCGGCACCGACCACTACGCACTCCTCGCGACGGTGGCCCGCCGTGGCTGAGCTGGACGACGCGGAGTTCTTCCGCTGGTACGGCGAGTGGCAGCCCCTGGACCCGGCCGGGCTGGCCGACCTGATGCGTGGCTTCGAGCGGCCGTGGTGGATCGTCGGTGGCTGGTCGATCGAGGCGTTCACCGGCGCACCGCGGGAGCACGAGGACGTCGACCTCTCGCTCCTGGCCTGCGACCTCCCGGCGTTCCGCGAGCACCTCGGAGCCGGGTGGACCCCGTGGTCGAACCACGGCGGAACCCTGCGTCCGCTCAGCGACCGCTTCCCCGAGCCGCTGGACGTCGAGAGCCAGGTCTGGCTCCGCCGTGACGCCCAGTCACCGTGGGTCGTCGACCTGCCGATCACCCCGGACCGTGACGGCCTCTGGACCAACAAGCGCTGGGCCGACCACGTCGTCCCGGTCGACGAGGCCACGTGGGTGGCCGATGACGGGATCCGGTACGTCCGCCCCGAGATCGCCCTGCTCTACAAGGCCGCCCTGGACCGCGAGAAGGACCGGCGTGACCTCGACCTGACCTGGCCGCTGCTGGACGAGGGGGCTCGGACCTGGCTGCTCGACGCGCTGGACGTCGTGCACCCCGGGCACGCGTGGCTGGCCCGACTGGCAATCTGAGGTAGCACTCGGCTCCGGCGGTGTCCGGAACCTCGCGGGCTGCCCGTACGCTGGGGAGGCCATGGACATCGCATCGCGGCGAGCTGCGACAACAGCTGAGCGCACGGTCTACCTCGACCACGCCGCGACCACCCCGATGGTGCCTGCGGCGGTCGAGGCGATGACGGCGCACCTGCTCGAGGTCGGCAACCCCAGCTCGCTGCACGCCTCGGGCCGGCATGCCCGCCGGGTGGTGGAGGAGTCCCGCGAGACGATCGCGCAGGCGATGGGCTGCCGTCCCGGCGAGGTCGTGTTCACGTCCGGCGGCACCGAGGCCGACAACCTCGCGGTGAAGGGCACGCACTGGGCCCGGCAGGCCGCGGACCCGCGGCGGACCCGGGTGCTGTGCACAGCGATCGAGCACCACGCCGTGCTGGACGCGATGGAGTGGCTCCGCACCGCCGAGGGCGTCGACGTCGAGCTGCTGCCGGTCGACGACAAGGGCCGGCTGCGGGTCGAGGCGCTGCGCGAGACGGTCGAGCGGGACCCGGCATCGGTGTCGCTGATCTCGGTCATGTGGGCCAACAACGAGGTCGGCACCCTGCAGCCGATCGACGAGGTCGTCGCGATCGCCGCCGAGCACGGCATCCCCGTGCACACCGATGCGGTCCAGGCGGTCGGCACGGTGCCGGTCGACTTCGCCGCCAGCGGGGTCGACGCCCTCACGCTGACCGGGCACAAGCTCGGTGGTCCCTACGGTGTGGGCGCGCTCGTCATCCGGCGCGAGGTCGTCGTGACCCCGCTGATCCACGGCGGCGGCCAGGAGCGCGACATCCGCAGCGGCACCATCGACACCCCCGCCATCGCCGGCTTCGCCGCCGCTGTCGAGCTGGCGGTCAAGCAGCAGCCCGAGCGGGCCGAGCGGATCGGCGGCCTCCGCGACGACCTGGTGCGCCGGGTCGTCGCGGCGGTGCCCGACGCGCACCTGCACGGCGCCGCACTCGACCCGCTGGGTGTGCACCGGCTGCCCGGCAACGCCCACCTCGGTTTCCCCGGCTGCGAGGGCGACTCCCTGCTCATGCTCCTCGACGCCCGCGGCATCGAGTGCTCCACGGGCTCGGCCTGTTCGGCCGGCGTACCCCAGCCCTCGCACGTCCTGCTGGCCATGGGCTGCGACGCCGACCAGGCGCGGCACTCGCTGCGGTTCTCGCTCGGACACACCTCGACCCCGGCCGACGTGGACGCCGTCGTCGACGCCATCGGACCCGCGGTCGAACGCGCGCGGGCGGTTCGGACGCGGTGATCCGGGAATGAAGGTCCTCGCCGCCATGTCCGGCGGCGTGGACTCCGCGGTCGCCGCGGCCCGGGCCGCCGAGGCCGGCCACGACGTGACCGGGATCCACCTCGCCCTCTCACGCAACCCCGCGTCCTACCGCTCCGGCGCCCGCGGCTGCTGCACGATCGAGGACGCCAACGACGCCCGCCGGGCGGCCGACGTCATCGGGATCCCGTTCTACGTCTGGGACCTCTCCGACCGCTTCCACGAGGACGTGGTCGAGGACTTCATGGACGAGTACGCGGCTGGCCGGACGCCGAACCCGTGCCTGCGCTGCAACGAGAAGATCAAGTTCGCCGCGGTGCTCGACCGGGCGCTGGGCCTGGGCTTCGACGCGGTGGCCACCGGACACTACGCCCAGCTGCGCACCGGACCGGGCGGGCTGGTCGAGATGCACCGGGCGGTCGACGACGGCAAGGACCAGTCCTACGTGCTCGGTGTGCTCGACCAGGACCAGCTGCGCCACGCCGTGTTCCCGCTCGGTGGCTCGACCAAGACCGCGGTGCGCGCCGAGGCCGCCGAGCGCGGGCTGCTCGTCGCGGACAAGCCGGACAGCCATGACATCTGCTTCGTCGCGCACGGCGACACCCCCGGCTGGCTGCGCGAGAAGCTGGGCGACCGGGCGCCGAACCAGACGGGCGCGATCGTGGACGAGGCCGGCGGCGTCGTCGGGACCCACGCGGGCACCTACGGCTTCACCATCGGCCAGCGCAAGGGGCTCCGGCTGGGCCGGCCGGCGCCGGACGGCAAGCCGCGGTTCGTGCTCGACATCGAGCCGGTGTCCGGGACCGTCACCGTCGGCCCGCGGGAGCGGCTGGCGGTGCACCGGCTGAGCGGCATCCGGCCTCGATGGTGCGGCGCCGCGCCCACCCGGCTGGAGGGCACGGTGCAGCTCCGCGCCCATGGCGACGAGCACCGCGCCGTCGTGACGGTCGCCGATGGGACGGTCGACGTGGAGCTGCGCGACCCGGCGTACGGCATCGCGCCCGGACAGGCTGTGGTGGTCTACGACGGCACCCGCGTGGTCGGTTCGGCGACGATCGAGAGCACTGTCCGTGCCTGATGTGGTCGGCGTCTGGATGGGCGCTCTGGACGGCACGACGTGGTGGGAGCAGGACGCCGACGAGCCCTTGCTGGCGGCCAGCCTGATGAAGGTGCCGGTCGCGATGGCGGCGCAGGCCCTGGACCTCGAGCGGTCGGTGCCCATCCACCCGGACTTCGACTCGGTGGTCGTGGGTGCTTCCTTCGAGCTCGACGAGGCCGGTGACCAGGACCCCGACACCTGGGCCGGCGTGGGCGGCGAGCTGGACCTGCGCGAGCTGCGACGGCGGTCGATCGTCCACTCCGGCAACCTGGCCACCAACCTGCTCATGGAGCAGACCGGCGTCGAGGCCTGCACTGCGGTGCTGCCGCAGGTGGTCCGGATGATCGGCGACCAGCCCGCCACCGACGCGGGCATCGTCAACGCCGCCTCGGCGCGGCAGTGGGGAGAGCTGCTCACCCGGGTCCCCGACGAGGTCGAGGACGTGATGCGCGGCCAGACCTACCGGGACGGGATCCCGCGCGGGCTCCCCGAGGGCACGCCGATCGCGAACAAGACGGGCTGGATCGACGACCACACCCACGACATGGCGATCGTGCGGCCGCCGGAGGGGGAGCCGTTCGCGCTGGTGGTGCTGACCCGGCTGGCCGGCGTACCGACCGACGAGGGCAGCGCGCGGATCGCCGCGGTGGCCCGCGAGGCCTGGGGGCGGCGGAGATGAGCACCGTCGAGAGCGTCGAGGTGGAGCGGCTCAGCCTGCCGTTGCACTCGCCGTTCGTGACCGCGCTGCGCCGCGCCACCAGTGCCGACAGTGTCGTGGTCCGCGTGACCGACAGCGACGGCCGGGTGGGCCTCGGTGAGGCACCCCAGAACTGGCAGGTGCTGGGCGCGTCCGTGGCCGGCTCGGCCGCCTGCCTGGAGGGGCCGCTGCGCGACGCGGTACTGGGCCGGTCGGCCGATCCGGTGGAGACCTGGCCGGTGATCGACCGCGCGGTGGCGGGCAACAGCGCGGCCAAGGCCGCGCTCGACTGCGCGCTGCACGACCTGGCCGGGTCGCCGTCGCTCGAGGTTCCGACGCTCGTGACCGTGCCGGTGGGGGAGCCGGACGAGATCGCCGAGGCGGCCCGCGCGCGGGTGGGTGAAGGGTTCCGGACACTCAAGCTCAAGGTCGGCACCGACGCGGCCACGGACGTGGCCCGGGTGCGGGCCGCCCGCGAGGGCGGGGGCCCGGACGTGGCGCTGCGGGTGGATGCCAACACGGGCTGGGACTGCTTCGAGGCGGTGCGCGTCATCCGGGCGCTCGAGGACGCCGGGGTCGGCGTCGAGCTGGTCGAGCAGCCGGTCGGGCGTCGGGACCTGCTCGGCCTGGCCCACGTCCGCCGGCACGTCGAGACGCCGGTGATGGCCGACGAGTCGGTCTTCGACCTCGACGACCTCGTGGAGCTGGTCCGTCACGACGCCGCCGACCTGGTCAACGTGAAGATCCCCAAGGCCGGCGGCCTCACCCCGGCCCTCGAGCTGGCCCGGGTGGCGCGGGCCCACGGGCTCGGCGTCTCGGTGGGCTGCATGCTCGAGTCGGCCGTGGGCGTGAGCGCGGCCGCAGCGCTCGCGGCCCAGGTCGACTGTGACGTCGACCCGGACCTGGACGGCGCGTGGTGGCTGGCCGAGGGAGCGACGTACGCCGACCGGGTGTCGTACGCCGACGGCCACCTGGTCAGGATGGCTACGTGAGGGCCGCACGCGAGGTCGGCGTCCACCGCGAGCCCGACGAGGCGTCCGAGCGCGTCACCTCGCTGGCCGTCGGCGAGCCCGTGCTCGTCGTCGGGACGCAGGGGGAGTGGACCCGCGTGCTCGCGCCGGACCAGCCGACCCACCTCGACCCGGCCGGCTACCCGGGCTGGGCGCGCACGGACGCCCTCGCCGAGGACGATCCGTTGGCCGTGGCGCGCGGCTTCCTCGGCACGCCGTACGTCTGGGGCGGGCTGGGCCGCGACGGCATCGACTGCTCGGGGCTGGTGCACCTGTCGTTCCGCGCCGTCGGCGTGCGGGTGCCGCGCGACGCGGCCGACCAGGCCGCGGCGGCGGTCCCGGTCGAGGACCCGTGCCCCGGCGACCTCTGGTTCTTCGGCCGTCCCGGCGAGTCCGTCAGCCACGTCGGGTTCGTCACCGCGGCCGGCCTCCTGCACGCCAGCCCGACCGCGGGCGTGGTCGAGGAGCCGATGCCCGAGGAGCGCCGGGCCACGCTGCTCGCCGCCGGACGGCTGCCGCGATGACCCTGAGCACCGGCGTCGGCTCCCACCCGGGCGACGACCAGCCGGCCTTCGACGAGGCGCTCAAGCTGGTCCTCGGAGAGCTGCCTGACTTCCCGTACCTCCCCGAGGTCCCCGGCCGCGGCGCGGTCGCCGACCTCACCGGGCGTGCCCTGGCGCGTGGTGGCCGAGCTGGCCGCCGACCTGCAGCCGGCCGGCTGGCGGCTCACCGGTGGCGGGGGCGGCTCGGGCATCGACCAGCGCCGGGCTCGCAGCCTCCTGGCCCAGGACCTCGACGGGCTGGAGGAGCAGACGCAGGGGTACGCCGGCTCGTTCAAGGTCCAGGTCGCCGGCCCGTGGACGCTGGCCGCCACCGTCGAGCGGCCCCGCGGCGACAAGGTGCTGGCCGACTTCGGCGCCCGCCGCGAGCTGGCCCAGGCACTGGCCGAGGGGCTGACCGCCCACGTCGCCGACCTACGCCGCCGGCTGCCGGGCGCCGACCGGTTGGTCGTGCAGGTCGACGAGCCCGCGCTGCCCGCGGTGCTCGGGGGCGGCGTGCCGACCGCGTCGGGCTTCCACCGGCACCGCTCGGTCGACCTGCCCGAGGCCTCGCAGGCGCTCGGCTGGGTGGTCGACGCCGTCACCGGCGCCGGGGCGGAGCCGTGGGTGCACTCCTGCGCCAGGGAGACGCCCCTCGACCTGCTCCGCGGAGCCGGAGCCCGCGGCCTCTCGGTCGACCACACGCGGCTGTCGGCCCGCGACCACGACGAGCTGGCCGCCGCCCTGGATGCGGGCGAGACCGTCGCCCTGGGCGTCGTGCCTTCCACCGATCCGCAGGCACCACCCAGCGACGCCCAGGTGACCGAGAGCGTGCTGCGCTGGCTGGAGATGCTGGGTCTGGACCCCGAGCAGGTCGGCGACCACCTCGTGCTCACCCCGGCGTGCGGACTGGCCGGCGCGAGCTCCGCGTGGACACGGACCGCGCTCGACCTGGTCCGCCGGTCAGCGGCCCAGGTCGACGGCGCGGAAGCCTAGGACACTAGGACGGACCGATCGGCCCGACCCCGGTGTGGGCAACGTCGTCGTTGGTGACCGTGCAGACCACCGAGTCGCCGTCGTCGATCCTGACCTGACGCCGCCCGGTCATGGCACCACCGGTGCACACCCAGCCGAGGCTGCGGTAGCTCCCCGGTCCGTGTGACTCCGCCAACGAGTAGACGCCGTGCCGGACCTTGACGGAGGTCACCGCGTCACCGCCGCTGTGTCCCTCGAGGGGTGTCGGCCCGTCGGCCTGCAGCACCCAGTCGCCGGGGATCGCCGACCCCCCGTCGTCGTTGACGACCCTCTTGACCAGGGTGAGATGAGCGTCCGGCGGTCGGGCGCCGGGCCGGTCGTCGTTGGTCAGCGTGCAGGTGACGTCGTCGCCGTCCGCGAGCGTGATCACGTCGCCGACGAGGGTCCCGCCGGTGCACGACCAGCCGAGGCTGTCGTAGCCACCGGGCCCGTCCTCGGTCAGCAGGTAGCTGCCCGGGTCCACCTGCTCCCGGCGTACGGCGCGCGTCCCGCCCAGCCCGGACATCGGCGTCTGGCCCACGGCGCTGAGCGTCCAGTCCGACGGCTGCGCGGACCCGTTGTCGTCGTTGATGACCTTCTTGACCAGGGTGAGCGTCGCGCTCGGCGGCCTCGGCGCACTCTCGCACGACAGCTTGGCGTTGAACGGGAAGTCGTGGATCTCCCGGGGACGGCGCAGGTTGGCCTTCGGGTTGCCGTGGCTGAACGTGCTGGCGATGACGTTGCCCTCGATGTTGGCGGTCGGCACCCAGGTCAGGTTCGCGTGCGGCGCGTAGATCGTCCCCTCCTGCGAGTCGCCGCCGGTCACCTTGATGGTCTCCGCCTCCGGGAAGTTCCAGAGGATGTACGGCGCCTGGCTGCCCGAGACTCCGGGGTGGTTGGGCATCTGGCCGCTGAACGAGCTGCCGGTGATGTTGATCAGCAGGGGCGTCGTCGACGTGGGCTGGTTGGTGTAGGTGATCTCCGACAGGTTCGCGAGGTCGGCAGCGGTCATGGTCAGGACGTTGGTCTGGCCCGGGCGTGAGCGTGAGCTTCCCGCGCGCGCCGCTCGGGAACGGGCTGGTCAGGGGGACGTTGGTGTCGGGGTTGACCAGCTGCACGTTGACCGGGCAGGCCGCGAGCTGACGGGTCAGGGCACGGTAGATGTCGAACGCCGCCGCGACGTTGATCAGGTCCTTGCTCGGCCGGTGCGCGATGGAGGCGACGGTCTGGGCCTGGGTGTTCCCCTCGAGGTACGGCTGGCTGTTGGCGGACTGGCCGGGGCGGGTGAGCCGGTAGTTCATGGGCGCGTTGTTCTGGTCCCGAACATGCGCGGTGTAGGTGCTGGTGTCCGCAACCTTGGTGAAGCCCTGGTTCAGGACGCGGACCTGGGCGTTGTTGTCGTCCCAGTGGATCCCGCCGCCGACGAACAGGAAGGTCGGACGGGTGTCGCCCGCCGCCGCGTCGGTGAAGGTGCTGTCCTGCGGCGCGTGGGCCGCGATGTTGTAGCTCTGCTGGATCCGGAGGTCGCCGCCCATCGCCAGGGTGCCCTCGGACTCGTCGTTGCGCAGGGTCACGTCGTGCTCGACGAAGACCAGGAACCCGCTGTTGACCGGGTTCCCGTTCAGCACCCTGACGGGGTTGACCGGGGCCAGGGCCTGGGCCGAGGGGGCGGTCGCCGTCTCGAGCGCCACCATGCCGGTGACGACAACTGCGGCCGTGGCGATCGTCGCCACGGCCCTTCCAAGAAGATGTCTCATCCAACGCTCCCGAGCAATCGTGGCTGCCTGTCAGGTACGCCGCTCGGCGCCTACTGTTCGGCCGTGGGCTTCACCGTACTGGCAGTCGTCTGCTTCGTGGGGCTGCTCGGGCCGCTGCTCGCGCTGCCCCGGGGCTGGCACCTGCCGGTCGTGCTCGGCGAGCTCCTGGCCGGGGTGGTGCTGGGCCGGACCGGCATCGGCTACCTCGACCCGGGCGACGAGACGTTCACCTTTCTGGCGGATGTCGGCTTCGCACTGGTGATGTTCGTGGCCGGCACCCACGTGCCGGTCCGCGACCGGCGGCTGCGGCCCGCGCTCAGGGTCGGCGTCGTCCGTGCCGTCGTGGTGGGCGCGGTCGCGGTCGGCCTCGGGTACGCCGTGGCCGCGCTGATCGGCACCGACCACGCCCCGCTGTACGCCGTGCTGATGGCGTCCTCGTCGGCCGCGGTGATCCTGCCGGTGAAGGAGTCGGTCGGGCTGGGCGGCGAGGAGGTGATCGAGCTGCTCCCGCAGATCGCCATCGCCGACGCGGCCTGCATCGTCCTGCTGCCACTGGCCATCGACCCGGACCACGCGGCGCGCGCCGCCGTGGGGGCGGTGGCCGTGGTCGCGTGCGGAGTCGCGGCGTACGTCGCGTTCGCGTGGGTCGAGCGCTCGGGCTGGCGGGAGCGGGTGCACGACGTCTCGGAGGAGCGGTCGTTCGCGATCGAGCTGCGGGTCAGCCTCACCGTGCTCTTCGCGATCGCCGCGCTGGCGGTGGCGCTGCACGTGTCGATCATGCTGGCCGGCTTCGTCGTCGGGCTGGCGGTCTCGGCGGTGGGTGAGCCGCGGCGGGTGGCCAGGCAGCTGTTCGCGGTGACCGAAGGGCTGTTCGGCGCGATCTTCTTCGTCTGGCTCGGCGCCTCGCTCCAGATCCGGGCGCTCGGCAGCCATCCAGGGATGATCGGGCTCGGCGTCTGTCTCGGCGTGGGCGCGGTGGCCGCGCACCTCGTCGCTCGGCTGCTCGGCGAACCGGTCCCGCTGGCCATGCTGGCCGCGGCCCAGCTCGGCGTGCCCGTGGCCGCGGCGACCATCGGCGGCCAGCTCGGCCTGCTCGAGCCCGGCGAGGCCTCGGCACTGGTCCTGGGCGCCCTGCTGACCCTGGCCGCGGCCGTGGCGGGCGGCAGCCTGGCCGTCCGGGCCGGGCTGGTCGAGGCGCCCTCGCCGGCGGGGGAGGAGATGGCGTGAGCCACGGGGTCGGTGACCTCACCCGGGACTTCGAGCAGTGGCTGGCCGGCGTCATCGAGCTGGTCCCAGCGGGGCTCGAGGAGAAGCACCGAGTGCTCGCGTCCGGCGAGCTGGAGTTCCTGCGCGGCACCTACTACCTGTGGCTGGTCCGGGTGGCCGAAGAGCTGCCCGAGGTCCACTCGCGTCCGGCGGTGCCGATCGTCGGCGACCTGCACGTCCAGAACTTCGGCACCTGGCGTGACCGCGAGCAGGTGCGGCGCTGGGGCGTCAACGACCTCGACGAGCTGGCCACCGGCCCATGGCTGCTCGACCTGCTGCGGCTGGCGACCTCTGCCGTCCTGGCGCCGCACCTCCACCTCGACGACCACGACGTGTGCGCAGAGCTGCTCACGGCGTACGCCGGGGCGGAGCCCGGCCCGGCCGCCGACGTCACCGGCGCCCGGTCCACCCACCTCGCCGCGCTGGTCCCCGAGTTCAAGGACCCTGAGCGGTTCTACGCCCGGCTGGCCGAGGGAGAGCCCGCACACGTGCCCGCCCGGGTGGCCAAGGCGGCCGCGAGCGTGGCCGAGCCCGGTTGGACGCCGACCTGGCACGAGCACGACGCCGGGACCGGCTCGCTCGGCCACCGCCGGGCGGTGGGCGTCGGTCCGGCCGCGGACGGTACGCCGCACGCCCGCGAGGCCAAGCAGCTCGGCCCCGGCACCGCGGTCTGGGCGGCGCGGCACATCGACCACCCACCCCGCCCGGGCGATCTGTACGGGCTGGTGCAGGAGGCCGTGCACGGGTCCGCCGGCGCGACCCGCGTGGAGGCCTGGCAGGTGCGGGACCTCGCCCCCGACGTCGTACGGATCGAGCTCGCGGGGCTGCCGCGGCACCACGAACGACAGCTCCTGCGCTCGATGGCCCGGGCGGTGGCCGACGTGCACGGCGCGGAGCCGCAGTCGGGGAGGCTGGCGCGCGAGGACGCCGGCCGGCTGGACGCCAAGGAGCTCGTGGCACTGGTGTCGACGATGCAGAAGGTCAGCCGCCGCGATCTCGACGCCTGGCGGGAGGATCACCTGTCGGGGTGAGCGTCGGGCCCGGGGCGGCGGGTACTGCGGGGCCATGACCGACCTGACCGTGGACCTGACCGGCAAGCACGTGGCGATCATCGCCGTCGACTTCGTCGAGGACACCGAGCTCACCACGCCGCGCGACCGGCTGCGCGAGGCGGGCGCCGATGTGAAGGTCTACTCGCCGGACGGCAGCCCGGTCCAGGCCGCCGAGGGCGACACCGAGCCGACGCAGAAGATCGACGCGGACGGCAGCTTCGACGACGTGGACGTGGACCGGATCGACGCGGTCGTCGTACCAGGAGGCACGGTCAACGCCGACAAGCTCAGGGTCGACTCCACCGCGCAGACGCTGGCCCGGCAGATGGTCGGGTCGGGCAAGCCGCTGGCGGTGATCTGTCACGGGCCGTGGCTGCTGGTCTCAGCCGGCCTGGTGGAGGGCCGCCGGCTGACCAGCTACCACTCGCTGGCCGCCGACATCGAGAACGCCGGGGGCAGCTGGGTCGATGAGGAGGTCGTGGTCGACCGGAACCTCATCACCAGCCGCAACCCCGGCGACCTCGATGCCTTCGTCGGCGCCCTGGCGGACGCGCTGGCGAACCAGCCCGGCTAGACGGCAACGCCTTCCGGCGCGGCGTCGGTGGCCATCTCCTCGTGCTTGACGTTGAGGAAGATCCACACGATCGCCGAGGCCGCCCACATCATGAACGCGCCGACCAGGAAGGCCTGCGTCGCGCCGAAGGAGAACGCTGCGACGTAGGTCTGCTGCTGCAGCGCACCCTGGTCGACTCCGGCCAGCTGGCCACCCAGGGTCTGGAGCGAGCTGCCGATCGTGGCGAGGTGCTGGGTGGTGAAGTGCGCGGCGACCGTGGACAGGATCGCCAGGCCCAGCGCACCGCCGACCTGCTGCATGGTGTTCAGCACGCCCGAGCCGATGCCCGCGTCCTGCTCGCGGACGTGGTGCAGCGCGGCCATCATCATCGGCACGAAGGTGAGTCCCATCGCGAACGACATGAGCGTGATCCACGGCGCCAGGTCGGTCCAGTAGCTGACGGTGTGGCCGAGGTGGGTCCCACCCGTGGCCGCGTTCAGCACGTCGCTGGCGCCGGTGGCCGAGTCGAGGCGGCTGAACATGTACAGCGAGAAGCCACCCAGCAGCGTGCCGGTGCCCGCGATGAACCGTGGGTCGACCCTGCTCATCAGCTTCGAGGCCAGGGTGGCGCCGAAGACCATGCCGAAGCAGAACGGCAGGAAGGCGAAGCCGGCCTGCAGCGGGGTGTAGCCCATCACGTTCTGGACGTAGAGCGAGAGGAAGAAGAACATCGCGAACATCGCCGCCGGCGTGATCATCATCGTCACGAACGCCGTCGCGCGGGTCCGGCTGGCGAAGATGCTGAGCGGCAGGATCGGGTGCTTGGTCCGGCGCTCGAGCAGGATGAAGGAGACCAGGAGCACGACGCCGAGGACCATGCCGGTGATGGCCAGCGGGTCGCTCCAGCCGTAGGGCTGGCCGGAGGAGTCCTGGTTGCCCGTCCGCGTGATGCCGAAGACCAGCGACAGCAGGCCGAACGTGCCGAGGAGTGCACCCCGCACGTCGAGCTGGCCGGAGTGGTGCTCGGAGTCGGGCAGCAGCCGGGGCGCGAAGTACGCCGCCGCGAGCCCGATCGGCACGTTGATGAGGAAGGTCAGCCGCCAGCCCCAGTTCGGGTCGATGCCGGTGAGCCAGCCGCCGAGGATCAGCCCGATGGCCGCGCCGACACCCGACATGGCCGCGAAGACCGAGAAGGCGCGGTTGCGAAGCGGACCCGCCGGGAAGGTCGTGGTGATCAGGGCCAGCGCCGTCGGCGAAGCCATGGCGGCGCCGAGCCCTTGCAGGCCTCGTGAGCTGAGCAGCATGGCTTCGTTCTGGGCCAGCCCGCCGATGGCGGAGGCCACGGCGAACAAGGTCACGCCGATCATGAAGATCCGGCGCCGGCCGTACAGGTCACCGAGGCGGCCACCGAGCAGCAGCAGGCCACCGAAGGCCAGCGCGTAGCCGGTGACGATCCACGACAGGTTGGTGCTGTCGATGTTGAGGTCCTTGCCGATGTAGGGCAAGGCGATGTTTGCGATGGTGCTGTCCAGCACGACCATCAGCTGGGCCACGCAGATCAGCACCAGGGCCCCGGTCGCGTGCGAGGGCCCCTTGGTGGCGGCACCTTCGTCGACGACCGTCCCGGGGGCGTCGGTCAGTTCAGTCATGGGGTTGGTGTCTCTCTTTGAGGGTGGGAGGGAACGTTCAGCGGACTGCGGGATGAGAAATGCCAGCGGCCGGAAGGATGATCTGGTCGATGACGCTCTCCACGAGCGACTGGGTGGGCCGCTCGCCCATGAGGAAGAAGCGGTGCAGCACGATCCCGGCCAGGGCCGGGGCGAGCAGCTCGATCTCCACGTCCGCACGGATCTCGCCGCGCTCCTTGGCGCGCTCGAAGAACGCCTTGGAGCCGGCCAGCTTGGGGGCGAGCACCTGGCTGCGGAACGCCTCGGCGAACTCGGCGTCGCGGGTGATCGCGGTGAGGATCGCGCCGAAGGCGTCGACCTCGGGCTTGTCGGTCAGCCCACCGTGGCCGCAGAAGGCCTCGATCAGGTCACCGCGCAGGGTGCCGGTGTCGACCGTGCCCTGCTCGGTGAAGTGGTGCTGCCGGTGGTCGTGCTGGAGCGCGTCGATGACCAGCTGGACCTTGCCGTTCCAGCGGCGGTAGAGGGTCGCCTTGGAGGCCTTGGCCTTCTGGGCCACCGCGTCCATCGTGAGCCGGTCGTAGCCGACCTCGGCGAGCACCGTGAGCGCCGCTTCGAGGATCTCGGCCTCGCGCGGCCCCTCGATTCGCGGGCGGCTGTGGGGCTCGACCTGGGTGGACATTCGGGTGCTGCTCCTTCGTTTACACAGATGAAACGAAACGGTTTCGTTTCATCGCGAACAAGAGTGGCACGCCGGACCATTCCGCCCAAATCGAATTTCCGGAACCGGTCTGGACCAGTGGTCCTTGGGGCCACGTCGAGATGACGACACAGCGAGGCGAAACGTGACGGCGCCCGAAGAGGGGCGCGTCCGGCGTGTCGGCGCCCGCGGGCAGAATGCCCTGCGTGAGCGACCCGAAGGCGGCCACTCCCGCGGCCCGCGACGAGCACCAGCTTCTCTCCGAGGAGATCGAGGAGGCGCGCTGGCGCTACTTCGTGCTCGACGACCCGACCCTCGACGACGCCGACTACGACCGGCGGCTGCGGCGGCTCCAGGAGCTCGAGGCCGAGTTCCCCGAGCTCCAGACCCCCGACTCGCCCACCCAGAAGGTGGGCGGCGCGGTCTCGACCGAGTTCACCGCGGTCGACCACCTCCAGCGGATGGAGAGCCTCGACAACGCCTTCACCTACGAGGAGCTCCAGAGCTGGTACGCACGGCTGGCCCGCGACGGCGTGGAGGAGCCGGCGCTGCTCTGCGAGCTCAAGGTCGACGGTCTGGCCATCAACCTGCTCTACGAAGGGGGCCGGCTGGTCCGGGCGTTGACCCGCGGAGACGGCCGCACCGGCGAGGACGTCACGCCGAACGTCAAGACCATCGAGGCGATCCCGCACCGGCTCAAGGGCTCGGCGGAGTTCCCGGTGCCCAGGCTCCTCGAGGTGCGGGGCGAGGTGTTCCTCCCCGTCCAGGCCTTCGAGCGGCTCAACGAGTCACTCCTCGAGGCCGGCAAGCAGCCGTTCGCCAACCCCCGCAACTCGGCGGCGGGTTCGCTGCGCCAGAAGGATCCGCGGGTGACGGCCAGCCGGGCCCTGGGCATGGTCTGCCACGGGATCGGCGCCCGCGAGGGGTTCGAGCCGGAGGCCCAGTCGCACTCCTACGAGGCACTCAGCACCTGGGGGCTGCCGACGTCCGACCAGGTCCGGGTGGTGCCCACCCTGAAGGACGTCGAGAAGTACGTCGAGAACGCCGGCGAGCACCGGCACACGATCGTCCCCTACGAGATCGACGGCGTGGTGGTGAAGGTCGACGACGTGGCGCTGCAGCGCCGGCTCGGCTCGACCAGCCGGGCGCCGCGGTGGGCGATCGCGTTCAAGTACCCGCCCGAGGAGGTCAACGCCAAGCTGCTCGACATCCGGGTCAACGTCGGCCGCACGGGCCGGGTGACGCCGTTCGGCGTGATGGTGCCGACCAAGGTGGCCGGCTCCACGGTCGAGAACGCCACGCTCCACAACGCCCACGAGGTCAAGCGCAAGGACGTCCGGCCCGGCGACACCGTCGTCCTGCGCAAGGCCGGCGATGTCATCCCCGAGATCCTCGGCCCGGTGCTGGCCCTGCGTCCCGAGGGGCTGGCCGAGTGGGTGATGCCCACCGAGTGCCCGGCCTGCGGCACCCCGCTCGCTCAGCAGAAGGAGGGTGACAAGGACCTCCGCTGCCCCAACCACCAGCTCTGCCCCGCCCAGGTGCGCGAGCGGGTCTTCCACGTGGCAGGCCGTGGCGCCTTCGACATCGAGGGGCTGGGCTACGAGGCCGCGGTGGCCCTGCTCGATGCCAAGGCGATCGGCGACGAGGGCGACGTCTTCGACCTCGACGAGGCGAAGGTGCTGAGTGCGCCGCTGTTCACCCGGGCGGCCAGGAAGGGCGAGGACGGGCCGCAGCTGTCCGCCAACGGTGAGCGGCTGCTGGCCAACCTCCGCAGCCGGATGGACGTGCCGCTCTGGCGGGTGCTCGTGGCGCTGTCGATCCGGCACGTCGGGCCGACCGCGGCCCGGGCGCTGGCCCAGGAGTTCGGCTCGATGGATGCCATCCGGACGGCGTCCCTGGAGTCGCTGTCGGCAGCCGAGGGCGTGGGCCCGACGATCGCCGAGGCGGTTCTCGAGTGGTTCGACGTCGACTGGCACCGCGCCATCGTCGACAAGTGGGCGGCCGCCGGGGTGTCGATGGAGGACGAGCGCGACGAGTCCGTGGCGCGCACCCTGGAGGGGCTCACCGTCGTGGTCACCGGCTCGCTCGTCGACTTCTCCCGCGACTCGGCCAAGGAGGCCATCCTCGCCCGCGGCGGCAAGGCCGCCGGCTCGGTCTCCAAGAACACCGACTACGTCGTGGTCGGCGACAACGCCGGCACCAAGGCCGACAAGGCCGAGCAGCTCGGCGTCCCGGTCCTGGACGAGGCCGGCTTCAAGGCGCTGCTCGAGACCGGTCCGACCGACGGTGGCTGAGGTGCGCAGGCGCTCTGGCGCCTGAGCCTCGAAGCCTCCGCTGCCCTGGCTGGGACCCAGCCCCGGGTCACCAGGCTTCGAGGCTCGGCCGTGGACGGCCTCGCACCTCAGCCACCGTGGCGCTGAGGCGTTCTTGAGGCACTCTCGTCGGGCGCGAAGGTCCATGCGGGGCTAGCGTCCTGGCATGACCAGCTCGCTGACCACCCCCGCCGCCACCGCGCGGCTGACCCCGGCCGACGTCCGCCTCGAGGACTTCGCGGCCGTCGTCGAGCAGACCACCGACCTCGCGGCGTACCCCCACGCCGACCGGGTCGAGCAGAACGTCCTCGTCTACGACTCCGACCGGCTCCGCGCGGCGACCACGACCGAGCCGGGCCGCGACGACGTGTCCGCCGAGCTGGTCCGCGCGCTCACCGACGGGCCGGGCGTGGTCGTCTTCGAGGCCGCCTTCCCCGACCACGCAGTGGTGGACCGGGTGACCGCCGCCTTCGACGAGATAATCGCCGAGGAGGAGGCGGCCGGCGGTGCGCACGGCGACCACTTCGCGGCTCCGGGCGCCAACAGCCGGGTCTGGAACGCGCTGGAGAAGCTGGCCGTGCAGGCGCCGGAGGCGTTCGTCGCCTACTACGCCAACGACATCATCGCGCTGGCCTCGACGTCCTGGCTCGGTCCGGCCTACCAGGTCACCTCGCAGGTCAACGTCGTCCGCCCGGGCGGGAAGGCCCAGGAGCCGCACCGCGACTACCACCTCGGCTTCCTGACCGACGACGTCGTCGAGCAGCTACCCGAACCACGTGCACGCGTTGTCGCCGGTGCTGACGCTGCAGGGCGCCGTGGCACACAGCGACATGCCGCTCGAGAGCGGGCCGACCCTCTACCTCCCCTACTCGCAGCAGTACCTGCCCGGCTACCTGGCCTGGCGGCGCGACGACTTCAAGGCCCACTTCGCCGAGCACCACGTCCAGCTGCCGCTGCGCAAGGGTGACGCCGGCTTCTTCAACCCGGCCCTGTTCCACGGCGCCGGCACCAACGTCTCGGCCGGCATCCAGCGGATGGCCAACCTGCTCCAGGTCTCCTCGGCCTTCGGCCGGGCGATGGAGAAGGTGGACCGAGGCCGGGTCGTCAACGCCGTCTACCCGGCGTTGCGCGCCAGCGGGCTCGGCGCGGACGCGCTGGCCAACGCGGTGGCCGCCTCGGCCGAGGGCTACCCGTTCCCGACCAACCTCGACCTCGACCAGCCGGTCGACGGGCTGACTCCGGTCACCCAGGCCGAGCTCGTGCACCGGGCGCTGGCCGAGGGCTGGGAGCCGGCCGCGCTCACCGCGGCCATCGAGGACTACGCGGCCCGCCGGCGGACCTGAACCCTCAGTCTCGGTCCAACAGCAACGTCGACGGCTCGTTGAACCGCGTCACCACCTGGATCTGGGAAGGGACGCTGGCCGGGCTGCCGGGGAGGATGCCGTTCGCCTGGAGCAGCAGCCGGCAGGCGCGCCTCATGTCGGCGCGCAGGTCGTGGTGGAGCACGGCCGAGATCCGCCGGGTGCGCAGCAACCGCCGGTTGTCGGCGTCGAGGTCGTGGGCGATGAACACCTCCGGCGAGCGGCCCAGCTGCTCGAAGACGTCGAGGATGGCCCGGTTGCCACCGCCGATCGAGTAGCAGGCCGTGAGGCCTGGCTCGGCCTCGAGCAGGTCGCGGACCTTGGCCCGCATGGTCGCGTCGAGCCCGTCGGTGTCCGGCACCTCGCGCAGCTGCCGCTCCGGGGCCAGCTCGGCCATCGCCGCCCGGAAGCCGGCCTCGCGCTCCTCCTCGCCGTGGAACGACGAGCTGCTCAGCGTGACCAGCACCGGCCCGTCGCCGCGCGACCAGCTGGTGAGGAGGTAGGCCGCAGTGGCCCCGGCGGCGCGGTTGTCCACGCCGACGTACGCCGCGCGCCTGCTGGCCGGCACATCGGTCACGAAGGTGACCGCCGGGATCCCGTGCTCGACCAGCCGGGCCACGGCCGCCGCGACCACCGGGTGGTCGGGCGCCTTGAGGATCACCCCGTCGGAGCCGCGGTCGGCCACCCGGTCGAGCACCCGCGCCGCGGCGTCGGCGTCGCTCTGCTCGCTCAGCTGGGCCCGGCTGCGCACCACGGCCGGACGGAGGGAGACGAGCTCGGCCTCGAGGGCCTGGCGTGAAGCGGTCGAGAACCGCTCTGGTGCCTGCATGACCAGGTCCACGACGATCGTCCGGCCGGAGAGCTGGACCTGGCTGCGCTGCCGCTCGAGCTCGGCCACCGCCCGCTCGACCTGGGCGACGGTCTCGGGCCGGACGCCCTCACGGCCGTGCAGCACCCGGTCCACGGTGGCCCGGCTGAGCCCGGACTGCGTGACGATGTCCGCCACGCGCGGCCGCCGCACTCCGCGCGCCACGTCTCAGGCGGCGTCGGAGCCGCTGCGGGGTGGTCGCGTCGTACGTCGCTCCACCAGCGTGGTCTCGATCCGTTCGACGATGCGGCGCGTGTCCGGGTCGCCGATGCGGTTGACCAGCAGGCGGATGGCCGCGGCGCCGAAGTGGCCGACGCCCTGGCTGACACTGGTGAGCTGGACCAGGTCGAGCCGGGCGATCTGCGAGTCGTCGTACCCGACGACGCTGATGTCCGCGGGGACCCGGAAGCCGTGGGACTCGAAGATCCCCATGGCACCGACCGCCACCAGGTCGTTGGCCGCGACCACCGCGGTGGGGACGGGTGACAGCTTCAGGATCTCCCGTGCCGCCTCCTGGCCGGCCTCGTGGGAGAAGGCGCCGACGACCTCGCGCGGCTCGAGCCCGCGCTCGCGCATCACCTCGCGGTAGGCCTTCGCGCGGTCCTTGGCCGAGCGGTTGGCGCCGCCGGTGATGTGGACGATCTCCCGGTGGCCCAGTGCCGTGAGGTGGTCGAGCACCGACCGGGCGGCCTGGTGCTCGTCGGTGGTCACGACGTCCACGCCGGCGATCGACGTGTCGCGCCCGATCAGCACGGTCGGCCAGGACGCCGTGAGGCTGCGCAGCTCCTTGGTCGGCATCATCGGGCTCATCAGCGCCAGCCCCGCCACCCGGTGCTCGAGCAGGGTCCGGACCAGCGTGGACTCCTTCGCCGCCGAGCGGGTGCCGGGCGCCACCAGCAGGTCGAAGCCGGCCCGCTCGGCCGCGACGGCGAGCGAGGAGTAGACCCCGCCGAAGTAGGGGTTGGTCACGTCGTTGATGAGGACGCCGATCGTGTGCAGCCGCTTGCTGGCCAGCGACCGGGCGTACGCGTTGGGCCGGTAGCCGAGCTCCTCGGCGGCGCGGAGCACGCGGCGCCGGCGCTGCTCGGAGACGTTGGGGGAGCCCCGCATCACCAGCGACACCAGGGCGCGGGAGACCTTGGCCTTCTTGGCCACGTCCTCCTGCGTCGGACCCACGGCGTACCCCGCTCTGTGCAAATGTCAGGACTTTTTCATAACGAATTGGTAACGGCCCCTTGTGGCCGCGGTGTGATCGGCACCACAGTACCCGATTAGCGCGCGCTAATCAGTAGCGCGCGCTAAAGCGCAAAGGGTGCGCCGGCGGGCAGCAGGGCCCGCGACCAAGGAGGAAGCATGAAGGCTCCGAAGCTCGGTCTAGCCGCCGCAGTAGCGGCCATGTTGGCTCTGTCGGCCTGCTCGAGCGGGCAGGACAGCGACAGCGGCAGCAACAACAGCGCCAGCGGCGGTGACCACAAGGACATCAAGATCTGCATGTACACCCACGGCGACGGCGGCGGGTTCTGGTCGGTGGCCAAGAAGGGCGCCGAGCAGGCGGCCTCGGACCTCGGGGTCAGCCTGGACTACCAGGAGTCGAACAACGACCCGGAGGCCCAGGCGCAGTTCATCGAGGCGGGCGTCGCCGCTGGGTGTGACGGCATCGCGGTCTCGGCTCCCAACCCGGACGCCATCCAGAGCGCGATGGACAAGGCCAACGACGCGGGCATCCCGCTGGTGACCATGAACTCCGGCTCCGACTCCTTCCAGAAGCTGCACGCGTTCACCCACGTCGGGCAGGACGAGTTCATCGCCGGCCAGGCCGCCGGAACCAAGCTCAAGGAGCTCGGCGCGACCAAGGTCCTGTGCCCGATCCAGGAGGCCAACAACATCGGTCTCCAGCAGCGGTGCGACGGCGCCAAGGACACCTTCGGCAACGTCGAGAACCTGCAGCTGTCGTCCGGCCTGGCCGATCTGTCCAAGAGCGAGGCGGAGATCCAGGCCAAGCTCGAGGCCGACCCCAGCATCGACGCGGTGTTCGCCCTGAACGCCGACATCGCCACCGGCTCGGCTGAGCCGGCGGTCGACGCCGTGGGCCGCGACATCACGATCGGCACCGTCGACCTGTCCGGTGACGCCGTGCAGGACATCATCGACGGCAAGATCGCGTTCGCGATCGACCAGCAGCAGTACGCGCAGGGCTACCTGCCGGTCGTGCTGCTCTACCTCAACAAGATCAACGGCAACGTGCTCGGTGGCGGAAAGCCCATGTACACCGGCCCGGGCTTCGTGACCAAGGACAACGCGGAGCAGGTCCAGAAGCTGGCCGAGGCCGGCACCCGCTAGATCGCCGTCCGGCGCGGGCGGGTCACCGCCGACCCGCCCGCTCCGGACACCATCCCGTTGGAGGGAACCCAGTGTCCGCAACCACCACGACCCCGACCACTCCCACGACACCGGTGGACGAACGCCTCGTCTCCGCGTCTCGGGTCACCCGCCTGCTCCGGCGTCCCGAGCTCGGCGCCCTGCTGGGCGCGGTCGTCATCTACGCGATGTTCGCCTTCTTCGACACCACGGGCGTCTTCGCCACCATCACGGGCACCGCCCGATGGACCGACGTCGCCTCGACCGTGGGCATCGTGGCCGTCCCGGTCGCGCTGCTCATGATCGCCGGCGAGTTCGACCTCAGCTCAGGCGTCATGATCGGCAGCTCCGGCCTGCTGTGCGGTGTGCTCACCACCGAGTACGGCTGGTCGATGTGGCCGGCCATCCTCGTCACGTTCGCCTTTGCCGCGGTGATCGGCCTGATCAACGGCTGGCTGGTGATGCTGACCGGGCTGCCGTCGTTCATCGTGACGCTGGCGATGTTCTTCTCGCTACGCGGCATCAACCTCGGTGTGACGAAGTCGATCACCGACACCGTCCGCGTGGCCGGAGTAGACCAGGTCGACGGGTTCGACTCGGCGCGGAAGATCTTCGCCTCGGAGTTCTGGAACCCCTACGACTACAAGATCGCGGTGGTGTGGTGGATCGGCATCACGATCGTCGCCACGATCGTCCTGACCAAGACCCGGTTCGGCAACTGGATCTACGCCGTCGGCGGCGACGCGAACGCGGCCCGCAACACCGGTGTTCCCGTGCGCCGCACGAAGATCACGCTGTTCGTCACGACCCAGCTGGCCGCGGCGCTCGTCGGGATCATCAGCCTGTGCCGGCTGCACTCCATGCAGGCCGGACAGGGCGTCGGTGAGGAGTTCACCTTCATCATCGCCGCGGTCGTCGGCGGCTGCCTCCTGACCGGTGGCTACGGCTCCGCGCTCGGCGCCAGCATCGGTGCGTCGATCATCGGGATGGCCTTCATCGGCATCGCGTACGCCGGCTGGAACACCGACTGGACCTGGCTGTTCCTCGGCGTGATCCTCTTCGCCGCGGTCCTGGTCAACACCTTCATCAGCAAGCGAGCGGCGGGAGCGAAGAAATGACGACCTTCGACGAGATCCCTGAGCCCGACCTGCCCCCGCCCCCGTCGGACGTGACGCCGGCGCTCCAGCTGAAGAACGTCGGCAAGAGCTTCGGCAGCGTGATCGCGCTGCGGGACATCTCGCTGCACGTCGACCCGGGCACGGTCACCTGTGTGCTCGGCGACAACGGTGCGGGCAAGTCGACCCTGATCAAGATCCTCAGCGGTGTGCACCAGCCCACCGAGGGCGAGTTCCTCGTCAACGGCGACGCGACGTCGTTCACCTCGCCGCGCGACGCGCTCGGTGCCGGGATCGCCACGGTCTTCCAGGACCTGGCCACGGTGCCGCTGATGTCGGTCTGGAGGAACTTCTTCCTCGGCAACGAGCCACAGGTCGGCTTCGGGCCGTTGAAGTTCCTCGACACGCGCAAGGCCAAGAAGGTCTGCCGCGCGGAGCTGCTCGCGATGGGCATCGACCTCCGCGACCTCGAGCAGCCGGTCGGAACGCTGTCCGGTGGCGAGCGCCAGGCCGTGGCGATCGCCCGGGCCGTCTACTTCGGCGCCAAGGTGCTGATCCTCGACGAGCCGACCAGCGCCCTGGGCGTCAGGCAGTCCGGCGTGGTCCTGAAGTACATCCTCCAGGCGCGTGAGCGCGGCATTGCGGTCGTGTTCATCACCCACAACCCGCACCACGCGCACATGGTCGGTGACCGGTTCTACCTGCTCAACCGGGGCCGGATGACCAACGAGTTCGAGCGGAAGACCGTCACCCGCGAGGAGCTCGTCAAGGCCATGTCGGGTGGCGCCGAGCTCGAGGCCCTGGCCCACGAGCTCGAGGGCTCCACCGCCCGCTAGGCGGCACGGTCAGCCGGCACACGTGGGACCGTGTGCCGGCCGACTGCGCCCTGATCCCTGAACACGCATGACCACCCAGGAAGCAGGAGCCATGGAGACCCTCGAGGTCGGCATCATCGGGGCGGGCTGGATGGGCCACGTGCACGCACGTGCCTACCAGCGGCTGGCCCAGCACTGGCCGGACCTGGCGGTGCGCCCGGAGCTGGTGGCGGTGGCCGACTCGTCGGCGCCGGCCGCGGAGGCCTTCGCGCGCGCCCACGGCGGGACGGCGTACGCCGACTGGCGCGAGCTGCTCGCCGACCCCGACATCGCTGCGGTCAGCGTGACGGCTCCCAACTTCCTGCACCGCGAGATCGGCGTGGCCGTGGCCGAGGCCGGCAAGCACCTCTGGATCGAGAAGCCGGTGGGGCTCACCGCCGCCGACGCGATCGCGGTCCGCGACGCCGTGCACGCCAGTGGTGTCGTCGACTGCGTCGGCTTCAACTACCGTCACGTCCCGGCGGTGGCGCGGGCGCGCCGCGTCGTCGCGTCGGGAGAGATCGGCGTACCCACCCACGCGCGGGTCCAGCTGCTCACCGACTATGCCGCCCACCCGGGCAGCCCGCTGTCGTGGCGCTACGCCGTGGACCGCGGCGGCCACGGTGCGCTCGGCGACCTGGCCTCGCACGGGGTCGACCTGCTCCGCTTCGTGCTCGGCGACGTCACGGGCGTGATGGCGCAGACCGCGATCCACATCCCGAAGCGGCCGATCGCGAGTGCCGGAGGACAGGCGCAGGGGCACTACTCGGTGCTCGACGTCGACGACCCCGACCTGGAGCTCGGCGAGGTCGAGAACGAGGACTACGTGGTCGCGATCCTCCGGATGGCCAACGGCGCGCTGAGCATCTGCGAGGCCAACCGCGCGGCGGTCGGGGAGCAGAACAACTACGCCTTCGAGGTGCACGGCACCAAGGGGCTGGTGCGCTGGGACTTCCGCCGCCCGGGCGAGCTGCAGGTCTCGGCCGGCGAGCAGTACTCCGGCCAGCCCACCAGCACGGTGTACAGCGAGCCCGGAGACGGCGAGTACGCCGCCTTCCAGCCCGGCGCAGGCATCGCGATGGGCTACGACGACACCAAGGTGGTCGAGGCCCGAAACTTCGTGCGGGCGATCTCCGGCGAGGCCGCCGAGCTGGCCACCCTGGACGATGCCGTGGCCTCCGCGAGCGTCCTCGATGCGATGGTCGCCTCGCACGACTCCGGAGAGTGGGTGACCCTGTGACAGAGCCGTCCGAGAAGGGGGACGCGGGCTTCGCCGTCGACTCCGGCCCGGAGCTGCCGGTGCGCCGGGTCGGCGTGCTCGGCTGCGGCCGGATCGGCCGCATGCACGCCGGGCTGCTGGCCCGCGAGGTGCCGGGCTACGTCGTGGCCGCCGTGGCGGACGCCGTACCCGAAGCCGCCCTGGGCGTCTCCTCCGCGATCGGGGCACCGGTGCGGTCGATCGAGGAGCTGCTGGCCTCCGACGACGTCGACACGGTGGCGATCTGCACGAGCACCGACACCCACGTGGACCTGATCATCGCGGCCGCCCAGGCCGGCAAGGCGATCTTCTGCGAGAAGCCGGTCAGCCTCGACCTCGCGCAGGTCGACCGGGCCCTGGGCGCGGTCGAGGCGGCCGGCGTACCGTTCATGATCGGCTTCAACCGGCGCTTCGACCCCGGCCACCGGTCGGTCCGTGACCGGGTGGCGGACGGCTCCATCGGCGACCTGCACGTCCTGCGGATCACCAGCCGTGACCCGGCGCCGCCGCCGCCGGAGTACGTCGCGACCAGCGGTGGGATCTTCCTCGACATGGTCATCCACGACTTCGACATGGCCGGCTACGTCGTGCGCAGCCCGGTGACCGAGGTGTTCGCCCGCGGTGCCGTGCGCGTGGACCCGCGTATCGGCGAGGCCGGCGACGTCGACACCGCGGTGACCGTGCTGACGCACCAGGACGGCACGCTGACCACCATCGACAACAGCCGGGAGGCGGTCTACGGGTTCGACCAGCGGGTCGAGGCGTTCGGCAGCGCCGGCATGGCGGTCTCCGACAACCCGGCCCGCCACGCGGGCTGGCACATCGGCCGCGAGGCGCGCACCGACGAGCCGCTCCCGTGGTTCTTCCTGGACCGCTACCTCGAGTCGTACCGCCAGGAGTGGCGGGCGTTCCACACCTACCTCACCGAGGGCGGCGCGTCACCAGTGGGCACCGAGGACGCCCGGCACTGCACGGCCGTCGCGCTCGCCGCCGGCCTGTCGCTCCGCGAGGGCCGCCCCGTCCGGCTCGAGGAGGTTGGATGATCACCCCCGACACTGCCGCGCGCTTCGCGCACCCATGGCACGCACCTCGCGGCGTTGCCGTCGCTCGCAAGACAACCCCGGTATGGCTTCGCTCCGGCGCCTTGCGATGCACGCACCATGAGCACGCCAAGCGGAGCGTCAGCACCGGGGGTGGTCATCCATGACCACGATCGCGGTCACCGGTGCCACCGGCTTCGTCGGCGGCACCGTCGCGGCCGTCCTGGCGGACAAGGGCCACGACGTGGTCTGCCTGGTGCGCAGCGACCCCGGCGCCGACTTCCCGTGGCCGACCCGGCTGGTCGACATGCAGGACACCGAGTCGCTGGCCCGCGGGCTCGACGGCTGCGCTGCCGTCGCTCACCTGGCCATCTACAACGACTTCCTGGGGATGTACGCCGACCGGAAGCGTGCCCAGGACGGCTATGTCGGCCTGACCCGCCGGGTCGTCGACGCGGCCAACGAGGCCGGCGCCCGGGTCGGGTACGTCTCCACCGACTGGGTCTTCGACGGCACCGGTCACCTGGTCGACGAGGAGGAGCCGCCGAACCCGGTCAACCTCTACGGGTTCCTCAAGGCCGCCTCCGAGCTGGTCGTGCTCGAGCGGGCCGGGGCGGGCTTCGTGGCCCGGGTCGGGGGAGTGCAGGGGCTGCACCAGACCCAGGCCTCCGGCCCGCGCTCGCAGGACTGCGGCTTCGGCTACTTCGTCCTCGCGCTCGTCGACGCCCTGCGCGCGGGCGAGCGGTTCACGGTCTGGGAGGACCCGGCGATCAACTCGGTCGCCACACCCATCGTCTCGCCCGAGATCGGCGCGCTGCTCGGCCTGGCCTTCGAGAAGCAGCTGGACGGCGTGCTGCACTTCGCGGGCGCCACGGCCGTGACCCGGCGCGAGCTGGCCGCGGCGACGTGCGAGGTGTTCGGGCTCGACCCCGGCCGTCTCGACTTCGCGCCGCCACCCGACGAGGCGCGGCTCCCGGCGCCGGTCCCCTACGACACCAGCATGGCCGCCGACACGACGATGGCCCGGCTCGGGGCCACCGCCCAGCCCATCGAGGCCCAGCTCCGCGCGCTCCGGCAGGAGCTCGAGACCGGCGTCCCGGCGCCGATCTCGTGAGCGCGCTGGGACGTGCCCTAAGGGGTCACCAGGTTGATCTCGAAGCTGTAGCGACTGGCGGCGTACAGATGGCTGGCGAACTCCACCGTGGTGCCCTTCTCGTCGAGGGTCTCGCGCTCCATGGTCAGCAGGGCCGCGCCGCGGCTCTCGCCCAGCTGGCGGGCCTCGGCCGCGGTCGCCGTCCGGGCGCCGACGGTCTGGGTCGCCGAGTGCAGGTGCACGCCGGCCCGGCGGAGCAGCTCGTAGAGGCCGGTCGAGGCCAGGGCCTCCTCGTCGAACCTCACGACGTCGGCCGGGAGCCAGTTCGTCATCCGGGCGATGGGGAGCTCCCCGGCGCTGCGGAGCCGTTCGACCAGGACGACGGGGTCGCCCTCCGCCACACGGAGCCGGGCCGCGATCTCGGCGTTCGCACCGACCGTCTCGAGCTTCAGCACCTGGGTGGCCGGGGCCTGGCCGGAGCTCGACAGGTCGTCGTGCAGGCTGGTCAGCTCGAGGGGGCGGCGCACCTTGGGCTGCACCACGCGGGTGCCGATGCCACGGCGCCGCACGATCAGCCCCTGGTCCACCAGCTGCTCCATGGCTCGTCGCATCGTGGGCCGCGAGATGCCGAGCCGCTCGGCCATCACGATCTCGTTGTCGAGGAGAGCGCCCTGGGGCAGCGCACCCGCGGCGATGGACTGCTCGAGGTGCTGGGCGACCTGGAACCACAGCGGGATCGGGCTGCCGCGGTCGATGGCGAACGTCGCGAGGATGTCCTCCACGGATTGCGAGGGGACCGACATGGCGGTGAGTATGTCATATGATCTAATGTCAGGACATATGATTGACATGCAGTTGAAGCCTTCGATTGGATCGATGCCGTGACCACTTCGCTTCCTGTCGACCGGATCGCCGGCGCGCCGATCTCCTGGGGCCTCTGCGAGGTGCCCGGCTGGGGCTACCAGCTCACCCCGCAACGGGTGCTGTCCGAGATGCAGCGCCTCGGGCTCGTCGCCACCGAGTTCGGTCCGCCCGGCTTCCTCGAGGCCGACCCCGACTCCCGTGTAGCGCAGCTCGCCGAGTACGGGCTCAGCGCCGTCGGCGGCTTCCACGTCGCGGTCCTGCACGACTCCGGTCACGACCCGCTGCCGGGGGTGGACGCGTTCATCGACGAGTGCCTGGCCGCCAAGGCGGGGATGGTGGTGCTGGCCGCCGGCACCGGACAGGACGGGTACGACGCACGACCCGAGCTCGACGAGGCGGGTTGGCAGACCTTGCTCGGCAACCTCGACCGGATCGCGGAGCACGCGGTCGGTCGTGGGGTCGAGGCCTCGCTCCACCCGCACATGGGCACGATGATCGAGAGCGGCCCGGAGACCCAGCGGGTCGTCGAGGGCTCGCGCATCGGCCTGTGCGTGGACACCGGGCACCTGACCGCCGCGGGCGCCGACCCCGGCGCCATCGTGGCCGCGAACCCGCAGCGGGTGCGCCACGTCCACCTCAAGGACGTGAGCTCCGCGCTGGCCGCGCAGGTGGTGGCCGGCTCGCTCACCTTCGCCGAAGCGGTGCGGCAGGGCATGTTCGTCCCGCTCGGGACCGGCGACGTCGACGTGTCCGGCATCGTGGCCTCGCTGGAGGACGCCGGCTACCGCGGCTGGTACGTCCTGGAGCAGGACGTGATGCTGCCCGGCGCCCCGGAGGGTGACGGCCCGGTGGCCGACGTCCGGCAGTGCCTCGAGTACCTGACAGGAGATGCGGCATGACGACCGTCCAGCACTGGATCGCCGGAGCGCTGACCGACGCGGGCTCGACCCGCACCGCCCCGGTCTACAACCCGGCCACCGGCCAGGTCGCAGCGGACGTGCTGCTGGCCGACAAGGCCGACGTCGACAGCGCGATCGACGCCGCCTGGGACGCGTTCCCGGGCTGGTCGCAGACCTCGGTCAGCGCCCGCACCAAGATCATGTTCGCCTTCCGCGAGCTGGTGAACGCGCACGCGCAGCAGCTGGCCGAGGCGATCACCGACGAGCACGGCAAGGTGCTCTCGGACGCACTCGGCGAGGTGCAGCGCGGCCTCGAGGTGGTCGAGTTCGCGTGCGGCATCGCGAGCCTGCTGAAGGGCGACTACTCCGACCAGGTCTCGACCGGCGTGGACACGTTCTCGTTCCGCGAGCCGCTCGGAGTGTGCGCCGGCATCACGCCGTTCAACTTCCCGGCCATGGTGCCGATGTGGATGTTCCCGGTCGCGATCGCGTGCGGGAACACCTTCGTGCTCAAGCCCAGCGAGCGCGACCCGTCGGCCTCGCTGCTGATCGCCGAGCTGTGGCGGCAGGCGGGTCTGCCGGACGGGGTGTTCAACGTCGTGCACGGCGACAAGGTCGCGGTCGACGCGATCCTCGACTCGCCGAAGGTGGCCGCGGTGTCCTTCGTCGGCTCGACGCCGATCGCGCGCTACATCCACGAGCGGGCCAGTGCCACCGGCAAGCGGGTCCAGGCGCTCGGCGGTGCGAAGAACCACGCCATCGTGATGCCGGACGCGGACGTCGACTTCGCCGCCGACCACCTCGCTGCGGCGGCCTTCGGCTCAGCGGGGGAGCGGTGCATGGCCATCTCCGCGGCGATCGCGGTGGGCGCGGGGGCGGACCGGGTCGTCGAGGCGGTGTCCGAGCGGGCTCGGGCGGTCAAGGTCGGCAGCGGCCGCGACGCGGCCAGCGAGATGGGCCCCGTCGTCACGCGCGACGCCCAGCAGCGCATCCTGGGACTGATCGACAGCGGTGAGAAGCAGGGCGCCGCGATCGCCGTCGACGGCCGTGACCTCGTGGTGCCGGGCTTCGAGGACGGGTTCTTCGTCGGCCCGACGGTCATCGACCAGGTCCGCACCGGCATGGACGTCTACGAGCAGGAGATCTTCGGCCCGGTGCTGTCCGTCGTACGCGCGGACGACGTGGACGAGGCGATCGCGCTGATCAACGCCAACCCCTACGGCAACGGCACCGCGATCTTCACCTCGTCCGGGGAGGCGGCCCGCCGCTTCCAGCGTGGCGTGCACGTCGGGATGATCGGTATCAACGTGCCGGTCCCGGTGCCGATGGCGTTCTACTCGTTCGGGGGCTGGAAGGACTCGCTGTTCGGTGACAAGCACGTGCACGGGCCCGAGGGCGTGGGCTTCTACACGCGCGCCAAGGTCGTGACCGCGCGCTGGCCACACGTCGAGCACGCCAGCGACGCCAGCTTCCACTTCCCCACCTCGAAGTGACCCGCCGATGACAGGGCTCGAGCTCCTCACCGTCGGGCGGGTGGGGGTGGACCTCTACCCGGAGCAGTCCGGTGTGCCGCTCAAGGACGTCGCGACGTTCGCGAGGTCCCTGGGCGGCACCGCGACCAACGTCGCGGTCGGCGCCGCGCGGCTCGGCCACCGCACCGCGGTGCTGACCAAGGTCGGCCCGGACGGCTTCGGCGACTACGTTCGCGAGGCCCTGACCGGGTTCGGCGTCGACGCGGCGTACGTCGGCACGGCCGAGGGGCTCCAGACGCCGGTGGTGTTCTGCGAGCTGAACCCTCCGGAGGATCCCCCGCTCACGTTCTACCGGGCCCCCATCGCGCCGGACCTGACGATCGCCGATGCCGACGTCCCCTGGGACGTGGTGGCCGAGGTGCCGGTGCTCTGGGTGACCGGCACCGGCGTCAGCGTCGAGCCCGCTCGCACCAGCCAGCTCGACATGCTGGCGCGGCGTCCGCGGCCGGAACCAGGCTCGGGCCGCTGGACGGTGCTCGACCTCGACTGGCGGCCGATGTTCTGGCCGTCGCCCGAGGAGGCCAGGGCCGAGTACGACGCGATGCTCGACCACGTCACGGTGACCGTGGGCAACCGGGCCGAGGTCGACGTGGCGGTCGGGACCAGTGACCCCCACGACGCCGCCAAGCGGCTGCTGGACCGGGGCGTCGAGCTCGCGCTGGTGAAGCTGGGCGGTGAAGGAGTACTGGTCGCGACGGCCGAGGGGACGACCGTCGTACCGCCGCACCGGGTCGAGGTCGTCTGCGGCCTGGGCGCCGGCGACGCGTTCGGCGGGGCGCTGGTGCACGGGCTGCTCTCGGGCTGGGCGCCCGCGCGCAGCGCGGAGTACGCCAACGCCGCCGGTGCCCTGGTCGCGAGCCGGCTGGCCTGCGCCGACGCCATGCCGACGACGGCCGAGGTCGACGAGCTCATCGCGTCGCGCGGAGCGCACGCATGAGCGTCCCCAGCATCTCCGACGAGCAGTGGGCCGACCTGCTGGCCACCCGAGCGGCCGACCCGGGTGCCGTGGCCAAGGCGTACGCAGGCCGCCGCAGGCCCGGCCGGATCCTCAACGACCGCGGCACCCTCTTCCTCGTGGCGGCGGACCACCCGGCTCGTGGTGCGCTGGCGTCCGGCGACGACCCGATGGCGATGGCCGACCGCCGCTCACTGCTGGCCCGGCTGGTCGAGGCGCTCGGCCACCCCGACGTGGACGGTGTGCTCGGCACGCCGGACGTGGTCGAGGAGCTGCTGCTGCTCGGCGCGCTCGAGGACAAGGTGGTCATCGGCTCCATGAACCGCGGTGGCCTCGACGGCGCCACCTGGACCATGGACGACCGGTTCACCGGCTACGACGCCGCCACCATCGCGGAGTGCGGCCTCGAGGGCGGCAAGATGCTGCTCCGCATCGACGACACCGACGGCGGCACCGCCGAGACCCTGGAGGGCTGCGCCAGGGCTGTCACCGAGCTCGCCGACCGGGCCTTGGTGGCCCTGGTCGAGCCCCTGCCCTACCACCGCGAGACCGACGGCTCGCTGCGGCTGCTCAAGGACGCTGCCTCACTGTCCCGTGCGGTTGCGATCGCCAGCGGGCTCGGGACGACGAGCGCCTACACCTGGCTGAAGATGCCGTCGTGCGACGACCCGGAGGCGGTCTTCGCCACGACCACGCTGCCGTGCGTCGTGCTCGGCGGCGTGCCCCACCCCGACCCGGCCGAGGACCTCGCGTCGTGGGGCCGCGCGCTCACCCAGCCGGCCGTGCGCGGGCTGGTCGTGGGCCGGGCGCTGCTCTACCCGCCGGACGGCGAGGTGTACGCCGCGGTCGAGGCGGCCGCCGCGGTGCTGCGGGCCGCAGGAGACGAGCAGCCGTGACGCTGGTCCGTCCCGCGCCCGACGGCCCGGTCGTCGTCGACATCACGCCCGGGAGCGCGGGGTGGGGGTGGACCGGGCTGCGGGTCCTCCGGCTGGCGCCCGAGCAGCCGCAGACGGTGCGTACCGGCGACTCGGAGCTGTTCGTGCTGCCGCTGACGGGCTCGGTGCACGTGGCGGCTGCCGGGCAGGAGTTCGAGCTGCAGGGTCGCGACTCGGTCTTCAGCCGGGTCACCGACTTCTGCTACGTCGGTCGAGACAGCGTCCTCACGCTGGCGTCGGCGGCGGGCGCCGAGGTGGCGCTGCCGTCGTCGCGCTGCGAGGTGGCGCTGCCGCCGGCGTACGGTCCGGCCGAGGACGTCCCGGTCGAGATCCGCGGTGCCGGGCCGGCCACCCGCCAGGTCGCCAACTTCGGTGTCCCGGGGGTGTGGGACCACGCCGACAAGCTGATCTGCTGCGAGCTGCTGACCCCCGAGGGGAACTGGTCGAGCTACCCGCCGCACAAGCACGACGCCAGCGACCCCTGCCCGGTGGTGAACGAGGAGATCTACTACTACCGGATCGACGGCAGTGCCGACGGCTTCGGCTACCACACGACGTACACCGGACCCGAGCACGAGGCGGCCGGGCTGGCCGCGCTCGACGAGACCCATCGGGTCCGAGACCACGACGTCGTCCTGGTGCCGCACGGCTACCACGGGCCGTGCGTCGCGGCGCCCGGCTACGAGATGTACTACCTGAACGTGATGGCCGGCCCGGGCGCCGACCGGGAGCTGGCGTTCTGCGACGACCCGGCGCACGGCTGGGTGCGCGACACCTGGGCCGACATGCCCACAGACCCCCGCTGCCCGATGACCTCGGCGGCGGGCCGGAGGGAGTCCTCATGACCGGAGCTGCCAGGGTGCGCCTCACCACCGCGCAGGCGCTGGTCCGCTGGATGAGCGCGCAGCGCTCGGAGCTGCTGGACGGGACCGAGGTGCCGCTGTTCGCGGGCGTCTTCGCGATCTTCGGCCACGGCAACGTGCTCGGCCTGGGCACCGCGCTGCACGAGGCCGGCGACGCGTTGCCCACCTGGCGCGGGCAGAACGAGCAGGGCATGGCCCTGGCCGCCGTGGCGTACGCGCGGGCCACCGACCGCCGCCAGGTGATGGCCGCGACGTCGTCCATCGGCCCCGGGGCCCTGAACATGGTCACCGCCGCCGGGGTGGCGCACGCCAACCGGCTGCCGGTGCTGCTGCTGGCCGGCGACACCTTCGCGGGCCGGGCGCCGGACCCGGTGCTCCAGCAGGTCGAGCACTTCGGTGACCCGACCACGACCGTCAACGACGCCTTCCGGGCGGTGGCCCGCTACTTCGACCGGGTCACCCGGCCCGAGCAGCTGCTGGCCACCCTGCCCCAGGTCGCCCGGGTGCTCACCGACCCGGCCGACTGCGGACCGGTCGTCCTGGCGCTGCCGCAGGACGTGCAGGCCGAGGAGTGGGACTTCCCGGAGGCCTTCTTCGAGCCCCGGCTGCACCGGGTGCCGCGAGCGCGCGCCGACCGGGACGCGCTGGCCGCGGCAGCCGCCACCATCCGAGCGGCCGAGCGGCCGCTGCTGGTGCTGGGCGGTGGGGTGCGCTACTCCGGAGCCGCGGCCGAGGCGGTGGCGTTCGCCGAGGCACACGGCGTACCCGTGGTCGAGACGGTCGCCGGCCGGACGCTGGTGCCCCACGACCACCCGTTGTACGGCGGAGCGCTCGGGATCGTCGGCTCCGCCTCGGCCAACACCCTGGCGGCCGAGGCCGACGTCGTCGTCGCGGTCGGCACCCGGCTGCAGGACTTCACCACCTCGTCGTGGACCGGGTTCTCCTCCGCGGTGCGGATGGTGGCGGTCAACGCGGCCCGGTTCGACGCGGTGAAGCACGGCGCCCAGGAGGTCGTCGGCGATGCGCGGGAGGTGCTGGTCGAGCTCTCCTCCGCGTTGGGGCAGTGGGCCGCGCCGGCGGCCGCCGCGGCGCGGGCTGCGTCGGTGCTGGCGGAGTGGGACGTCGAGGTCGACCGGCTGCGGGCCGGCGTACAGCCCGGGGTCCTGACGTACGCCCAGGTCACGGGTGCGGTCAACGACGCCTCCGGCCCCGACGACTACGTGCTCACCGCGTCCGGCGGCATGCCGGGGGAGCTGCATGGCGGCTGGCGGACGGGGAAGGTCACCCCGGGCGCGACATCGGGCGCGACCATGGACCTCGAGTACGGGTTCTCCTGCATGGGCTACGAGATCGTCGCTCCCTGGGGCGCCGCAATGGCCCGGGCCCGCACCCACCCGGACGGCGTGGTGACCTCGATCTTCGGCGACGGCTCGTACCTCATGCTCAACTCCGAGCTCTACTCGGCGGCCTTCGCCGGCGTTCCGTACGTCGCCGTGCTCTGCGACAACGCGGGCTACGCGGTCATCCACCGGCTGCAGACCGGCCAGGGCGCCGACGGGTTCAACAACCTGCTCGCCGACTCGCGCGGCCCGGGTGCTTCATCGGGTCTGACCGTCGACTTCGCCGCTCACGCTGCGTCCCTCGGCTGCCACGTCGAGACCGTCGCCGACGGTGACCTGGACGGACTCCGATCCGCCTATGCGGCCGCGCGGGCTGCCGCGGTGGCCGAGCAGCGGCCGGCGGTCGTGGTCTGCCGGGTCGCGCAGTCCGCCTGGACCGAGTCCGGTGCCTGGTGGGAGACCGGCACTCCGGAGTCGCTGTCCGGCCACGCGGCGTACGACGAGGGCAAGGCCCGGCAGGTGCGCTGGGTCTGACACGCTGGTCCCGTGCTGGAGCTTCGCCCCAACTGCGAGTGCTGTGACCGCGACCTGCCGCCGGAGTCACCCGACGCGATGATCTGCACCTACGAGTGCACCTGGTGCCGCGACTGCGTCGAGAACACGCTCGGCGGGGTCTGCCCCAACTGCGGCGGCAACCTCGAGCCCCGCCCGATCCGCCCCGTCGCGCTCCTCGTCACGAACCCGCCGTCGACCCAGCGGGTGACGCGAGCCCACTGCCCGTGAGCGAGGAGCCGGCTGCCGGGAACCAAGTGCCGGTCGGGGTTGCTGGCTGACCGCTGGTCGGGGTGGGGGCGGGGCGGCGGTTCGTGGGCAACCTCCGAGGCTGGCCCGGGGGGCGTCGGGGTTGCTGGCTGACCGCTGGTCGGGGTGGGGGCGGGGCGGCGGTTCGTGGGCAACCTCCGAGGCTGGCCGGCGGGGCGTTGGGGTTGGTGGCTGACCGCTGGTCGGAGGCCGAGGCCGGAAATCAGGACCCGTCCTCCAGCGGTCGCGAGTGCAGCCGGGTCTGCAGCAGCCGCCGCTCGGCGTCGTTGCCGGTCAGCGCCAGGGCGGTGCGGTTGGCAGCGTCGGCCTCGTCGTGCCGGCCCATCGACGTGAGCAGCTCGGCGCGGACCGCGTGGAACAGGTGGTAGCGGGCCAGGTCCCGGGCCAGGCCCTCGAGCCGGGCCAGCGCGTCGGCCGGGCTGGTGACCTGGGCGTGCGCGACCGCCTGGTTGAGCCGGACCACGGGCGAGGGGTCCAGCCGGGCGAGCTCGTCGTACAGCAGGGCGATCTGCAGCCAGTCCGTCTCCTCCCACGACGCGGCGGTGGCGTGGAGGGCGGCGATCGCCGCCTGGAGCTGGTAGGGGCCGGGGCGCCGTAGCGCAAAGGCCCGGTCGATGAGCCTCTCTCCCTCGGCGATGGCGGCGTGGTCCCAACGTGAGCGGTCCTGGTGGCGCAGCAGCACCAGGCCGCCGTGCTCGTCGAAACGGGCCGCCGCCCGGGCGTGCTGGACGGTGAGCAGGGCCGCGAGCCCCCAGGCCTCGGGCTCGTCCGGGACGGAGGTGGCGATCACGCCCGCCAGCCACACCGCGTCGGCGGCCAGGTCGCGGTCCTGGTTGGCCCCCGTCGAGGAGACGAACCCCTCGTTGAACATCACGTAGACGACGGCCAGCACGTCCCCGAGCCGTTCGGTGAGCTGCTCGCCGACGGGTACGGCGAGCGAGATGCCGGCGTCGGTGATCTTGCGCTTCGCGCGCACGATGCGCTGGGCCAGCGTGGTCTCGTTGACCAGGAACGCCCGGGCGATCTGCGGTGTCGTGAGGCCGACCACGGCGCGCAGGGTCAGCGCCAGCCGGGCCTCGGGGGCCAGTGCGGGGTGGCAGCAGGCGAACAGCAGGGCCAGCCGGTCGTCGGTGCCCGACGCGACCTCCGACGGCGCGGGGGCGCGCGCGGCCAGGGCGCGCTGCCGCGTGCTCCGGCGTACGCCGTCCAGCGCGTTGCGCTGCGCCGCCACCTGCAGCCAGGCCGCCGGGTTGTCCGGCGGCCCGTCCCTACGCCACGCGGTCAGGGCCTCCACCACTGCCGACTGCACCGCCTCCTCGGCCAGGTCGAAGTCGGCGTACCGGCGAGCGAGCCGGGCCACCAGCGGACCGGCCTCGTCGCGCAGCACCTGCGCGAGGAGGCCGTCCGTGGTGGTGGTCACGAGCGAAGCTTCACTCGAACTGCGAGTAGTCCTCGACCATCGGCCGGATCTCCACGGCCACCCCGGGCTGCTCGAGCATCGGCCAGCTCCGGGTCACCGCGATCGCCTGGTCCATGTCGGCGACGTCGAGAACGGTGAAGCCGCCGACGACCTCCTTGGCCTCGTTGAACGGTCCGTCGACCACCACCGGCCCGGCGTCGCCGTGCTTGACCGTGGTCGCCGTCTCGACCCCCAGCAGCTCGGCGCCGCCGTCGGCGAGAACGCCGGCGTTCTCCTCGAACCACTCGTAGACCCGCTTGTAGAGCGCCTGCGCGGCCTCCGGGTCGGGGTTCCCGGCGAGGTCGGGGCGGGACGTGAACATCAGGACGTACTTCATGGCACTTCCTCTCGTCGGCACCCCGGGTGGGGCGCACTCACCGCTTCGTCGCCGCCCACCGGCGGAAATCGACAGCCTGCCAGAGATGAGTTTCGTCGATCAGCCGGCGGCCAGCACCTGCTCGCGCAGGATGTCGCCGTGGCCGGCGTGCCGGGCCAGCTCCTCGACCATGTGCACGTAGATCCAGCGCAAGGTGAGCGGCCCGCGGCGGTTGTGCACGGCCAGGTCGTCAAGGGCGTAGGGCGCCGCGATCTCGTCCGCCTCCGCCCAGGCCGCCCGGTAGTCGGCCAGCACCGAGCCGACCGTGTCGCCGTCCTCGAGCACCCAGCTGTCCTCGGAGCTCTCCGGGATGCCGACCTCCGCTCGGCTGCGGCCGGCGAGCGAGACGTGGAACCACGCACGTTCGACGAACGCGCAGTGCTTGACGATGCCCAGCAGCGTGGTTGCCGACGGCACCAGCCGGGCCCGGGCCTGCTCCTCGCCGACCCCGTCGAGCAGCGCCGTGATCTCGGTGCGGTTGTCGTGCACGAACGCCAGCAGCTGGGAGCGCTCGCTCCCGATGAGGTGCTGCTCGCTGAGGTAGGGGTCCGGCTGTGCGGTCACGGGCGACGAGACTAGACGCCGGTACTTCCGGGACCGAGGCCCGGGGATCCCGCGGTCCCGCGTGGCGCACGGTGCTGGAGGAGCTGGAGCGGTTGGTGGGGTAGATGTGGTGAGACACCCGCCCTCCGGACGACGTGCCCTGCCACGGCCTGGGTAACGATCGCCTGTACGGTTCAACCGCAGTCAGCAGGACCCCCGACCAGACGAAGTAGGACGTGACATGAACAAGGGACAGCTCAAGGACGCCGTGGCCGAGGCCGCTGGGCTCAGTGGAGCCGACGCGGAGCGTGCACTGGAGGCCGTGCTCGACACCATCACCAGCACCGTCGCCAAGGGCGAGAAGGTGACGATCCCGGGGTTCGGCACCTTCGAGCCGCGCGAGCGCTCCGCGCGCACCGGCCGCAACCCGCAGACGGGCGCGGAGATCCAGATCGCCGCCAGCACCGTGCCGGGCTTCAAGGCCGGCGCTGCCTTCAAGAGCGCCGTCGCCGGCTCCTAGGCAGGACCCCGACGCCCGACCCGTCGGGCGCGGACGAACGAAGAACGACGGCCCGCCGGTGATCCGGCGGGCCGTCGTCCCTTGCCCGCCGAAGGTTCGGCAGATTGCCGTCCGGACCACGACGCCGCGCATGGCGCGGGGGCCGGTTGGGTAGCGCGTCTTCGTGGCGCGGAGGTGCCCAGACTGCGGGGCTCGGTTGTGGCCGGTGACCGAACGTCGACGGACTCACGAGAAGATGCCGGAGTTCGCCACCGCGCGCTGGGACTGCCGGGTGTGCGGGTGGTCCTCGGACGGCGGACCCGGTGACCCCGACCAGCGCCGCGAGCCGGACGACGGACCGGCCGGGCCGCCGACTGGCTGAGCGGACGGAGCTAGAAGTCCTCGTCGAAGCCGGACGGTGTCGACCACGTCGAAGGCGAAGGCCATGTGCATCGACTCGTCGCGGAAGACCCAGTTGGTGCCCGAGGCCAGCGCGAGCCCAGATGGCTGAGGTGCGAAGGCGCTCTGCGCCTGAGCCTCGAAGCCTCTGAAGCCCGCGCTGGGACCTGAGTCTCGGTAGTTCTCCCGATGTGCGGGCGGAGCGGCGCTCGTACGGTCGCCGCACAGTCCGAACCACCAGGAGGAACCATGAACCAGTACACGATCCTGCGACGTCACGGCTGGAGCTCGCCCGAGGAGCTCCATGCGGCCGCGGAGCGGTCGACCCGGGTCGGCAGCGAGCAGCTGGCCGACCAGGTCCGTTGGATCCGCAGCTACGTGCTCGCGGAGCCGGACGGCTCGCTCGGCAGCGTGTGCATCTACGAGGCCACCAGCCCCGAGGCGCTCCGCAAGCACGCGCAGCTCGCCGACCTGCCGTGCGACGAGATCATCCCCGTGGCCGACACCGTGATCGTCCGGCCGGACCCGCAGCCGGTGAGTGCCTGACCGGTCGGAGGAGCCGGTCGGAGGAGCCCGGTCAGACGAGCCCGTGCTGCATCGCGAACAGCGTGGCCACCGACCGGTTGGACGCGCCGATCTTGGCGTAGATGTGCTCGATGTGGCTGTCGACCGTCCTGGGCGCGATGCCCAGCTCAGCCGCGGTCTGCGCCGAGGTCAGCCCGCGCGCGATGAGTCTCAGGACCTCGACCTCGCGCGGGGTGAGATCAGCGGGCGCTGCGCGCTCGTGGCGGCGCGTGGACTGCCCGGCCGCGCCGAGGACAGCGTCGACAGCGTCCGCGTCCAGACGTCCATCCCGGACCTCGTCGCGCAGGTGCCGGGCGGCCACGTCGTCGTCGAACGCGCTGCGATGCGGGCGCGGCTCACGGAGAGCCTGGTAGACGTGTGCGGCGGCCAGCACCCGGGCAGCCGGGGAGAGAGCCGGGCCGGCCAGACCCCGCGGGTAGCCGCTGCCGTCCAGCCGCTCCTGGACCTGCGAGGCGATGTCGGCCAGGTGGGCCAGGCTGCCGTGCCGGAGGATCCGGTCGGTGAGGTAGGGGTAGAGCTGCATCCGCTCCCGCTCGGCGACAGAGAGCGAGCCCGGCTTGTCCCAGATCGTGTTCGGGACGCCGGTGCGGCCCAGCGAGTGGACCAGCGCGGCGCGACGGATGAGCGTCACATCGGTCTCGGCCATGCGGAGTCGCCAGGCCGCCGCCTCGGCCAGCTCCGAGACCGCGTGTGAGTGACCGGTGAACCACGGCGACTTGAGGTCGGCGAAGTCGCCGAGCGCATCCAGCGCGGCGTCGTACGCCGGACCGGTGAGCGGCGGCCTGGCCGGTTCACCGGTCACCACCGGCTCCCAGCAGTCCGGCTCCAGGCCGTCCAGGATCGACGGCAGCGCCGGAAGGGCGGCCTCGACCAGGTGCGGGTCCAGGATCGCGCCGGCGTGCTTGGCCAGCCAGCGGCCGGCCGCCTCCACGCCGCCCAGCCGGTGCTGCTCCTCGGCCCGCCACGAGAGCCCGAGAACGCGGGCGGCGATCGGGATCTCTTCGCCGGCCACGTCGGCGGGGACGCCCTTCCCGTCCCATCGGGCGAACTTCAGCTCCAGCGGGCCGCTGACCGCCTCGCCCAGCCCGAGCCGGTCCGCGAACCGCGCGGTGTTCCGGCAGTCGGCCACGAACCCCTTGAGCACCGCGTCCATCCGGGTCAGCACCAGCCCGGCACCAGCCCGGACCCGCCGCAGCGGCCCGCCGTCCGAACCCGCCCGCGAGAACAGGTAGGCGGGCACGGCGATGGGCGACGGCCCGAGGTCGTAGAAGCCGCGCCGGAACTCGATGTCGTCACCGAAGATCGCGGCCATCTCCGCGGAGTCCCCGGTGCAGCCGGCCATCGCCATGAGCGTGACCCAGTAGATCGCCTCCCGGTCGGACGGTTCGAGCTCGAGCGCCTCGGCCAGGCGGGTGGCGATCAGGCACGAGCGCAGCCCGTGCTCCATCGGCTGCCCGAGCCCGAGGTCGGTCGCGAGCGAGAGCGCGGCGACGACCTCGACGAGCCGCACGTCTCCGCTCGCTGACTCAGGCACCCCTCACCACCTTCCGCCACCGCCAAAATATCCCGGTGCGGCCCTCCCTAGGATGGAGCGCATGCCTGAAGCGCTCTCCCGCGACGAGGTGGCCCACCTGGCCGATCTCGCCCGGATCGACCTCAGCGACTCCGAGCTCGACCACCTGGCGCCCCAGCTGTCGGTGATCCTCGAGTCGGTCGCGTCGATCCAGGGCGTGGCCGGGGACGACGTGCCACCCAGCTCGCAGCCGCTGCCGCTGACCAACGTGTTCCGGGAGGACGTCCTGGAGGACTGCCTGACCCCCGAGCAGGCGCTCTCGGGAGCTCCGGCGCAGGAGCAGCAGCGGTTCCTGGTGCCGCGGATCCTGGGGGACGAGCAGTGAGCGTCGACCTCCGCAGGACCGCTGCCGAGCTGGCCGACGACCTGGCCTCCGGCGCGACCACGAGCGTCGAGCTGACCCAGGCCTGCCTCGACCGGATCGGGGAGGTCGACCAGGCGCTGCACGCGTTCCTCGTGGTCGACGCCGAGGGCGCGCTGGCCGCCGCCCGGGCGTCGGACGACCGCCGCGCCGCGGGCCGGCCCGCGTCGCCGCTCGACGGCGTACCGATCGCCGTCAAGGACGTCCTCGCGACCAAGGGCCTGGCCACGACCTGCGGCTCGAGGATCCTCGAGGGCTGGGTGCCGCCGTACGACGCGACCGTGGTGGCCAAGCTGCGCGAGGCGGGTCTGCCGATCCTCGGCAAGACCAACATGGACGAGTTCGCGATGGGCTCCTCCACCGAGCACTCGGCCTACGGCACCAGCCACAACCCGTGGGACCTCGACCGGGTCCCCGGCGGCTCGGGGGGTGGCTCGGCCGCCGCGGTGGCGGGCTTCGAGGCCCCGCTCGCGCTGGGCACCGACACCGGCGGCTCGATCCGCCAGCCCGGGGCGGTCACGGGCACGGTCGGCATGAAGCCGACGTACGGCGGGGTGTCGCGCTACGGCCTGGTCGCGCTGGCCAACTCGCTCGACCAGGCGGGACCGGTGACCCGCACCGTGCGTGACGCGGCGCTGCTCCACACGGTCATCGGCGGGCACGACCCGAAGGACTCGACGTCCCAGGACGAGCCGGTGCCGGACCTGCTGGCGGCGGTCGAGCAGGGTGCCACCGGTGACCTGACCGGCGTCCGGATCGGCGTGGTCACCGAGCTCGGCGGCGAGGGCTACCAGCGCGGCGTGCTGGAGAGGTTCAAGGAGTCGGTCGACCTGCTGGTCAAGGCCGGCGCCGACGTCGTCGAGGTGTCGTGCCCGCACTTCGTGCACGCCCTGGCGACCTACTACCTGATCCTGCCGGCCGAGGCCTCGAGCAACCTGGCCCGCTTCGACGCGATGCGCTACGGCCTGCGGGTAGAGCCGGACGGCGTCGAGGCGCCGTCGGCCGAGGAGGTCATGCGGGCCACCCGCGAGGCCGGCTTCGGCGACGAGGTGAAGCGCCGGATCATCCTCGGCACCTACGCGCTGTCCAGCGGCTACTACGACGCCTACTACGGGCAGGCGCAGAAGCTGCGCACCCTGATCAGCCAGGACTTCGAGAGTGCCTATGCGCAGGCCGACGTGCTGGTCTCGCCGACCGCGCCGACCACGGCGTTCCCGATCGGGGAGAAGGTCGACGACCCGCTGGCGATGTACCTCAACGACCTGGCCACCATCCCGGCCAACCTGGCCGGCGTACCCGGCATCTCGGTCCCGAGCGGCCTGGCCGACGAGGACGGCCTGCCGGCGGGTTTCCAGATCCTCGCCCCGGCGCTGATGGACGACCGGTGCTACCGGGTCGGCGCCGCCCTGGAGACCAGGCTGCGCGAGCAGTGGGGCGGGCTGCTGCTCGACCGGGCTCCCAGACTGGAAGGAGCGGGCGCATGACCGCGACGCAGGAAGCCCTGGTCCCGTTCGACGAGGTGCTCGAGCACTACGACCCCGCCCTCGGCCTCGAGGTGCACGTCGAGCTCAACACGGCGACCAAGATGTTCTGCGGCTGCCCGGCGGCGTTCGGCGGCGAGCCCAACACGCACACCTGCCCGACCTGCCTGGGCCTGCCGGGCTCGATGCCGGTGGTGAACCGCAAGGCCGTGGAGTCGGCGATCCGGATCGGGCTGGCCCTCAACTGCAACATCGCCGAGTGGTGCCGGTTCGCCCGGAAGAACTACTTCTACCCGGACATGCCGAAGAACTTCCAGACCTCCCAGTACGACGAGCCGATCTGCTTCGACGGGTTCATGGACGTCGAGGTGGATGGTGCGACGGTCCGGGTGGAGATCGAGCGCGCGCACATGGAGGAGGACACCGGGAAGTCGACCCACATCGGCACCTCCGGCCGGATCCACGGCGCCGACTACTCCCTGGTCGACTACAACCGCGCCGGCATCCCCCTGATCGAGATCGTCACCAGGCCGATCCTCGGGACGGGCGCGAACGCGCCGGCGGTGGCCCGTGCCTACGTCTCGCAGCTTCGCGACCTGATCGTGGCGCTGGGCGTCTCCGAGGCCCGGATGGACCAGGGCAACCTGCGCGCCGACGTGAACCTCTCGCTGGCCCCGAAGGGGTCCGGCACGCTGGGCATCCGCACCGAGACCAAGAACGTCAACTCGTTCCGCTCCGTCGAGCGGGCGGTCCGCTACGAGATGCAGCGGCACGCCGCGGTGCTCGACTCCGGGGCCGGCGTACTGCAGGAGACCCGGCACTGGCACGAGGACACCGGCATCACCACCAGCGGCCGGGAGAAGTCGGACGCCGAGGACTACCGCTACTTCCCCGAGCCGGACCTGGTCCCCGTCGCGCCGTCGCGCGAGTGGGTCGAGGAGCTGCGGGGCACGCTCCCGGAGAACCCGACCGAGAAGCGGACCCGGCTCCAGGGCGACTGGGGCTTCAGCGACCTCGAGATGCGCGACACCGTCGGGGCGGGTGCCCTCGGTCTGGTCGAGGAGACGGTGGCCGCGGGCGCGGCGCCGCAGGCGGCCCGCAAGTGGTGGCTGGGCGAGCTGGCCCGCCGGGCCAACGACCAGGGTGTCGAGCTGACCGACGTGAGAGTGACCCCGGCCGACGTGGCCCGGGTCCAGGCGCTGGTCGACGAGGGCGCGATCAACGACAAGCTGGCCCGGCAGGTGTTCGACGGACTGTTCGCCGGTGAGGGCACGCCGGACGAGATCGTGGCCGCCCGTGGCCTGGCGATCGTCTCCGACGAAGGTGCGCTGTCGGCGGCGGTCGACGCCGCCATCGCCGCCGACCCGGGCGTCGCCGAGAAGATCCGGGACGGCAAGGTGGCCGCGGCCGGCGCGCTGATCGGCGCGGTGATGAAGGAGATGAAGGGCCAGGCGGACGCCGGCCGGGTCCGGGAGCTGATCCTGGAGAAGCTCAGCTGACCGGGACGCGGTAGCCTGCCAGCGCAACAACTCCATTCATCACGCCCGCCGTGGGGGAAGCCGGTCCGAGTCCGGCGCTGACCCGCAACCGTAGGCGCACCCCTCGGGTGGTGCGCGAGCCGGAGCACCCGCTGCGACGCGTCCTGACCTCACGCTGTCGAGGAAAGCAGCGGGTCGGCCCAGAGGCCTTCCCGTTGAGCAGCGGGAAGGAACTTCATGAGCAGCACCACCCTGCGCCGGATCGCGACGCTGTCCGCCGGAGCCGCCCTCGCCCTGTCCGGGCTGACCGGGCTGGCCTCGTCGCCCGCCTCCGCGGACCAGTCGCCGTCCGGGATCTCGGCCACGACCTGGCTGACCGGCGAGCTCACCAACGGGCTGTTCCACTTCGTGGTCACCGACCCGCCCCCTGGCTTCGAGTACGACGACTACGGGCTCAGCATCGACGGCGGCTTCGCCGAGCTGTCGGCGGGCAACACGGCGGTCGCCACCCAGGTCCGTGACGCCGTGGCCACGCACATCAGCGACTACATCACGGGCGAGGGGTTCGGCGACCCGGGCAGCACCTACGCCGGCCCGACCGCCAAGGCGCTCGTCTACGCCCAGTCGACCGGCGGTACGCCGACCTCGTTCGGCGGCGTCAACCTGGTCAGCCGGCTCGAGGCCACGGTCGGGACCGGAGGCCGGCTCGCCGACGTCAGCACCTTCGGCGACAACGCCAACACCATCGGCCAGTCCTTCGCCGCCCGCGGGCTCACCACCGCCGGCAGCGCCAAGGCCGCAGACGTCACCGCGTTCCTGCTCAAGCAGCAGTGCCCGGCCGGCTTCTTCCGGCTGCACTTCGACGCCGACGCGGCCTGCGCCGCGAACACCGACCCGGACACCGACGTGACCGCGTTCGCGGTGCTCAACCTCCAGAACCAGAGCCAGAACCCCCAGGTCGCCTCCGCGCTCGCGCGGGCCGCCACCTGGTTGACGACCACCCAGGCGGGCAACGGCTCGTTCGGTGGCGGTGGCGTCACCGAGGCCCCCAACACCAACAGCACCGGGCTCGCCGCCTGGGCGTTGGGCGAGTCCTGCCGGCTCGACGCCGCAGCCAAGGCGGCGGGCTACGTCCGGAGCTTCCAGGTGCCGGCCGGCCAGACCGGACCGCTCGCCACCGAGGTGGGTGCCGTCGCCTACGACGCGGCCGCCCGGACGCTCGGTCAGAGCGAGGGGATCACCGGCGCGACCAGTGACCAGTGGCGGCGGGCGACCGCGCAGGCGGCCCCCGGGCTGGCGTGGGACCCGACCGCGGCGGCGACCGTCAAGGTCTCCGGACCCAAGGGCTTCGTCAAGGCGGGGGAGGCCGCGAAGGTCACGATCACCGGCGCCGCCGCCGGTGAGCGGGTGTGTGTCACCGACTCCGCGGGCGGCGTCTCGGCGCTGACCGGGACGGGCTCGGCCCTGACCTACAAGGTCGACGTGGCCAAGAAGAGCAAGGACATCACGGTCTCGGCGACCACCGGGCCGGGCTCAGCCTCCGACGAGGTCAAGGTGCTCGGCAAGCACCGGCTGAAGCCCAAGGTGACCAAGTCCGTCATGAAGGGCGGAAAGGTCTCGGTGAAGCTCACCAAGCTCGGCGCCAAGGAGAAGGTCAAGCTGTTCGTGGACGGCAAGCTCGTCGCCAAGGGCAAGGCCAACAAGCTGGGCGTCTTCAAGGGGCACTTCGTGGCGAGGTTCGCCGTCGGCGCCCACAAGCTGAGGGTGGTCGGGGAGTTCAAGAACCGCGTCGGGACCGCGACCTTCCGGGTCACGCGCTGACGATGCGGCGTCTCGGGACAGCTCGCATCGGAGCGGGGGTCGCCGCGGCCGTCATGGTCGCGGCGACCGGTGGAGTCATCGGCGGGGTCGCCACGGCCCCGCCCGCGGCGGCGGCCGCCTGCTCGGGGGCGACCGGCGTGACGGTCGTCGTGGACCACGGCTCGCTGGGTGGCGGCATCGACCAGGTGTGCAGCCCGTCGGGGGGTGGGAAGACGGCCGGCTCGATCTTCGTGGGGGCCGGGTTCTCGCTGACCTACGTGCAGCAGCAGCCGGGCTTCGTGTGCCGGATCAACGGCCAGCCGGCCTCGGACGCGTGCGTGCGCACTCCGCCGTCCGACGCCTACTGGGGACTCTGGTGGTCCGACGGCAGGTCGGGCTCGTGGACCTACGCCTCGGTCAGTGCCGGTTCCTTGAACGTCCCCGACGGTGGCTACGTGGCCTTCGCCTGGCAGAACGGCGGCCAGACTGCACCCGGCGTACCGGCGACCGCGCACGCCAGCCCCCCCACGCCGACCCCCACGCAGGCGCCGACGCAGGCGCCGACCTCGGGTGGGGGAAGCGGCCACCACGGCTCCCCGACCGCGAAGCCGTCGACCAAGCCGTCGACCAAGCCGTCCAGCAAGCCGTCCACCAAGCCGACGACCAAGCCCACCGCCACGCCCACGCAGGCTCCTTCGCTCTCGGCGGACACCGCCAGCGCGGACACCAACGGCTCCGCGGAAGCGACGCCGACCCTCCCGCCGTCGGACTCCGCCACGGTCCTCGCGACCCCGACCGAGGGAACCTCCGCAGCCACTGCCTCGTCCGGGGCCACCCCGGTGTCGGTCACCGCCGATCCGGGCGACCCCGGCACCGGCACGGGCGGCTCGCTGCCCATCTGGGTGGTGCCCGCGGTGCTGGTCCTGCTCGTGGGGGCCGGTGTCGCGGTGCTGCTGGTCCGGCGCCGCAACCGGCCTAGCCCATAGCTTCTGTTTTCCTGCCCAGGGAACTGGAGTGCTGTACTTTCCCGAGGAGGGAGAACCCATGGTCCGTCATGGGGCCAGGGGAGGACGTGGTGAGCAGGACGGGGACGAACGGCGTCCGCTTCGCTGTTGCGGTGTTGCTCGGCCTCTCCGCGTGCCTGGTGGCCTGGTGGCCGTCCAGTGCGGCCGGTTCCGGCGACGTGGCGAACCTCTCTCCAGTGGCTGCGGCTCCCACCCAGGCGACGCCCACGGTGCAGCCGACGGCCGCCCCGCCGCCGCCACCGGCGCCGCCGCCCTCGACGCCGAAGCCGACCAAGAAGCCGACGAAGAAGCCACACCAGTCGAGCGGCGGCTCCCACCACCAGCCGACGACGCTCCACAACACGAGCAGCGGCTCGCACCCGAGCGGCCACCCGGCCACGTCCAGCGGCCACACCTCGACCTCGACAGGCTCGAGCAGCAGCGGGACGCACAGCACGCCGTACGTCGCCCCGACCACCGCCAGCACTCCGCCGGCCGCACCGACCAAGGCGCCGACCAAGGCGCCGACGAAGGCGCCGACCAAGGCACCGACCAAGGCACCGACCAAGGCACCGACCTCCGCACCCGCCGCCACGCAGTCGACCGAGGCCGCGGCTCCCGTGACCACGGCCGGCGGCGACCCGAGCGACGCGGTTGCGGCCGGCTACGACACCTATCTGGGCAGCTCGGAGCCGATGGAGACCACCAGCGCCCCGGTCTGGGTGGTGCCGGGCATCCTGCTGGTGCTCACCTCGATGCTCGCCCTGCTCGGTGGCGTGCTCGGTCGCGGCAACCGGCCGGTGCTGGCGCGGGTCAGGTCCGCCTCCCGCAACGACGAGCGGCCGACCCCGCAGCCGCCGGCCCCGGAGCCGCCCAGCATGTTCAAGAAGCCCGCCCCGGGGCCCGACAAGCCCTAGCGCCGCAGCGGTCCGGGAGAATCGCCCGGTGAGCAGTTCGCGGCTGCCCCGGGACCTGCATCCGGTGGCCTGGTGGGTCTGGGCGCTCGGCCTGGCGACCGCCGCGTCGCTCACGACGAACCCGCTGGTGCTGCTGACCCTGGTCGGCGTGGCCACCCTGGTGGTGCTGGCCCGGCGCTCGGCTCAGCCCTGGGCGGCGTCGTTCCGGCTCTACGTCGTGGTCGCGGTGGTCATCGTGGTGTCGCGGGTGCTGTTCCGGGTGCTGCTCGGCGGCGCCGACGGCGGCACGGTGCTGGTGTACCTGCCGGAGGTCCCGCTGCCCGGCTGGGTGCTCGGGCTGCACCTGCTGGGGCCGGTCACACGTGAGTCGCTGCTGGCCGGGCTGTACGACGGGCTGCGGCTCGGCACCATCGTGATCTGCGTGGGAGCGGCCAACGCGCTGGCCAACCCCAAGCGGCTGCTGCGGTCGGTGCCGGCGGCCCTGCACGAGATCGGCTCGGCGCTGGTCGTGGCGGTCACCATGCTGCCGCAGCTCGTGGAGAGCGCCCGCCGGGTCCGGGCCGCCCAGTCCCTGCGCGCAGGGGACCCGCGGCGCACCGGCCGGCTCCGCCGCTACCTGATCCCCGTCCTCGAGGACGCGCTCGAGCGCTCGCTGAGCCTGGCCGCCGGCATGGACACCCGCGGCTACGGCCGCTCGGCCGGCGCTCCGGCCGGCGAGCGCCGGCTCACCGGCGGGCTGATGCTGCTCGGGCTCTGTGGCGTGGCGGTCGGGGTCTACGCCGGGCTCGACCACACGGCGCCGCGCGTGCTGGCCACCCCGATGCTGGTCCTCGGCGTCGCCGCCGCGGTGGCCGGGCTGGCCCTGGCCGGGCGACGGGTCGGCCGGACCCGCTACCGCCCCGACCCGTGGCAGTGGCCGGAGGTGGCGGTGATCGCCTGCGGCGTCGCCACCGCACTGGTGGCCTGGTGGGTGGCGGGGCACCAGCTCTTCATCGCCTATCCGGACCTCGCCTCCTTCCCCCAGGTCACCCTGATCGCGCTGCTCGGCTCCGTCCTCGGGCTGCTGGCCGTGCCCGCCTCCCCGGAGCCCCGGGTGCTGCGGACATGAGCCTGCTGGAGCTGGACGACATCTCGTTCTCGTACGCCGAGGGCCCGGTGCTCTCGCAGGTGACGCTCTCGGTCGAGGAGGGCGAGCTGGTCGTGGTGACCGGTCCGACCGGGTCCGGGAAGTCGACGCTGCTCGGCGTCGTCACCGGGCTGGTCCCGCGGTTCTCGGGGGGCACACTCCACGGCGACGTACTGCTGGACGGGGTCTCGGTTCTCGAGGCTCCTCCCCGCGAGCGGGCACACCTCGTGGGGTACGTCGGGCAGGACCCGCTGGCCGGCTTCGTCACCGACACCGTGGAGGAGGAGCTGGCCTACGGGATGGAGCAGCTCGGCCTGCCGCCGGAGACCATGCGGAGGCGGGTCGAGGAGACGCTCGACCTCCTGGGCATCGCCGAGCTGCGCGACCGGGACCTGAGGACGCTGTCCGGTGGGCAGCAGCAGCGGGTGGCCATCGGCTCGGTGCTGACCATGCACCCGCGGCTGCTCGTGCTCGACGAGCCGACGTCGGCCCTCGACCCGACCGCCGCCGAGGACGTGCTGGCCACGATCACCCGGCTCGTGCACGACCTCGGCGTCTCGGTGCTGCTGGCCGAGCACCGGCTCGAGCGGGTGGTGCCCTTCGCGGACCGGATCTGCCTGGTCAGCGACGGGTCCCTGGTCGTGGGTGACCCCGCGACGGTGCTGGCCACCTCGCCCGTCGTACCACCGCTGGTCGAGCTGGGCCGGGCCGTCGGCTGGTCGCCGCTTCCGCTCACCGTCCGGGACGCCCGGCGCCGGGCCGCGTCGCTCTCGCTGCCCGCGCCTCCGGACGACCCGCCGAGCAACGCACCGGCGGGGGTGGTGGTGACGGGCCTGACCGTGGTGCACGGGAGGACGGCCGCGGTCCGGGAGGTGTCGCTGACCCTGTCGCGGGGCCGGGTCACGGCGCTCATGGGCCGCAACGGGTCGGGCAAGTCGTCCCTGCTGTGGGCACTCCAGGGCAGCGGGTCGCGGCGGTCGGGCGCGGTGGCCGTGGACGGCATCGAGCCGGCCGATCCGGCCTTGCTGCGGCCGGCCGACCGGCGGTCCGTGGTGGGGCTGCTCCCGCAGCAGGCGGCCGACCTGCTCTACCTCGAGTCCGTCGACGAGGAGTGCGCGGCCGGCGGAGCCGACACCCGGGCCATCCTGGACTCGCTCGCGCCCGGCATCCCGGGGGACCAGCACCCGCGTGACCTGTCGGAGGGCCAGCGGCTGTCGCTCGCGCTCGCGCTGGTGCTCGCGGCCCGGCCGCCCGTCGTGCTCCTCGACGAGCCGACCCGCGGCCTCGACTACCGCGCCAAGCACGTGCTGGCCGCGGCCCTGCGCAGGCTCGTGGCCGAGGATCGCACCGTGGTGGTGTCCACGCACGACGTGGAGTTCACCGCCCTGGTCGCCGACGACGTCGTCGTGCTGGCCGAGGGCGAGGTCGTGTCTTCGGGACCGGTACGCCGGGTGGTGGCCGAGTCGCCGGCGTTCGCGCCGCAGGTGACCAAGGTGCTCGGCCCGCCCTGGCTGCGGGTCGACGAGGTGCTGGGGGCGTTGGTCCTGTGACCACCTTGGACAAGGGTTCGAGAGCGGTACCCCTCTCGCGTCGGTCCGCGGTGATCCTCTCGGTCGCCTCGCTGGGCGGGCTGATGATGCTGGTCTGGCCGCTGCTGCTGCGCGTGCAGCCGACCGACCGCGTGGACCCGCCGTTCCTGTTCCTGGCCCTGCTGCCCGTGGTGATCGCGGTGATGCTGGCCGAGCTGAGCAACGGCGGCCTGGACACGAGGGTGCTCGCGGTGCTGGGCGTGCTGTCGGCGGTCATCGCGATCCTCCGCGGCCTCTCCGCGGGCACCGGCGGCATCGAGCTCGTGTTCTTCCTGCTGGTGCTGGCCGGGCGGGTCTTCGGCGCCGGCTTCGGCTTCGTGCTCGGGGTGACGTCGCTGTTCGCCTCGGCGCTGATGACCGCCGGTGTCGGCCCGTGGCTGCCGTTCCAGATGCTCGTCTCGGCCTGGGTCGGCATGGGCGCCGGGCTGCTGCCGCGCCGGGTCACCGGCCGGGCGGAGATCGCCATGCTGGCGGCGTACGGCGTGGTCGCGGCGTACCTCTACGGGCTCCTGATGAACCTCTCCGGCTGGCCCTTCCTGCTCGGCATCGTGGTGGCGGGCCACGAGCAGACCCCTCTGTCGTTCGATCCCGCGGCCCCGATGTGGGAGAACCTGCACCGGTTCGGCGCCTACACGCTGATCACCTCGACCGGCTCGTTCGACACCGGGCGGGCGATCACCAACGCGGTGGCGATCGTCTTCGTGGGCCCCGCCGTGCTGACCACGCTCCGGCGCGCCTCGCGGCGAGCCACGGTGGTCGGACAGATCCACCCCCGAGCCCGACCCGCCGGTACTGAACGGGCGGGTCAGCGGTCCGGTTGAGGGTGACCCGCCGGTACTGAACGGGCGGGTCAGCCGCCGCCGGGGTCGATCTCCAGGATCCGGTCGTCGCCGTCCTGTGGGTCGCCCCGGCCGTCACGGTTGCTGGTGGTGACCCACAGGTTGCCGTCCGGGGCGACGACCACGGTGCGCATCCGGCCGTACTCGCCGACGAAGTACGCCTCCGGCTGGCCGGCGGTCTGGCCGGCACCGGTGCCGGTGACGGGGACCTTCCAGAGCCGGGTGCCGCGGAGCGCGCCCAGCCAGAGCGCGCCGTCGGCGTAGGCCAGCCCGGAGGGCGAGGCGACGTCGGTGCCCCAGGTGGCCTGCGGGTCCGTGAAGCCCTCGGCCGCGCCGCCGCTGCCCTCGTGGATCGGCCAGCCGTAGTTCTGGCCCGGCTCGATCTTGTTCAGCTCGTCGAAGGTGTCCTGGCCGAACTCCGAGGCCCACAGCTGGCCGTCGACGAACGCCAGCCCCTGCACGTTGCGGTGGCCGAAGGACCAGACCGCGGTGTCGAACGGGTTGCCGGGCGCCGGATCACCCTGCGGAGTGAGCCGGAGGATCTTGCCGCCCAGCGAGTCGCGGTCCTGGGCCAGGTCACCGTTGCCGGTCTCACCGGTCGAGGCGTAGAGCATCCCGTCGGGCCCGAAGGCCAGTCGGCCGCCGTCGTGGATGCTGCCGAGCGGGATCCCGGTGAAGATCGGCGTGGTCTCGCCGAGCTCGTCACCGTCGAGGGTCGCGGTCACGATCCGGTTGTCGTCCTGGCTGCTGACGTAGAAGTACAGCGTGTGGTCCTTGTCGAACGACGGCGAGACCGCCACGCCCAGCAGCCCGCCCTCGCCCTGGGGCGCCGCATCGCCGACGGTGCCGACCTCGGTCACCTCATGGTCCGCGCCGCCGATGACCAGCACCTTGGCCGAGTCGCGCTCGGTGACCACGGCGTCGCCGTCCGGGAGGAAGCCCAGCCCCCACGGCACCTCGAGGTCGGTGGCGACCGTGTCGACCACCGTGGGTTCCGGTCCCGAGGCGCCCGCGGTCGCGGTCGACGTCGGAGCGGTGTCCGGGCCGTTGCTGACCTCGACGGTCACGTCGTCCCCGCCCTGCGAGCAGCCCGTCGCGGCCAGCGCGAGGAGGGCTGCCACCAGGGCGGTACGGCGCATCAGGCCAGCCGCTCCAGGAACTCCTGCAGCAACGCGTTGACGTCATCGGGCCGCTCCATCTGGATGAAGTGGCTGCCCTCGAGCTCGACGTACGTCGCCCCCTGGATCCGCGCAGCGGCGGACGCCATGTCGCGGGCGCCGGCGAGCACGTCCCACCGGCCGGCCACGAACGCCGCCGGCACCGAGATCTTGCTCAGCGAGACCCGGCCGTGCTCGGAGGTGGCGATGGCCAGGTTCATGTACCACTCGATCGGGGTGACCAGGAACTCCCGCACGGCGTTGGCCGCGCCCTGCGGATCGGCCACCGGGAACATGAGGCCGCTGTGGCTGAGCACCGCGATCCCGCGCGGCCCGACCGGCAGCCGGGTGCTCACCGGCGTGATCACCCGGCCGGCCACCTTGAGCGCGCGGGCCATGCTCACGGTCAGGCTGCGGGCGACCAGGCGCGGCAGCCTCAGCGGCGCCAGCATGGTGGCGAAGGTGTCGCCGGGTACCCCGGCCACCGCGAACAGCCCGGTGACTCGCTCGGGGTGCCGGAAGGCCAGCTCGAACATGGTGTTCACGCCCATCGACCAGCCCATCACCGGCGCCTGGTCGATGCCGAAGTGGTCCATCACCGACAACGCGTCCTCGACGAAGGCCTCGATCCCGCAGTGCGTCGGGTCCGCGGGACGGTCGGAACCGCCGGTCCCACGGTGGTTCCACGAGACGATCCTGACTCCGCAGTCGGGCCGGAGGAACGCCGGCCACCACCACGGCCCGGTCCCGAGCCCGTTGCACAGCACCACCGTGGGACCGTCGATGCGGCCTTCGGCGTCGTTGGTCCACGCGGTCAGACGGGTCCCGTCGTCGGACAGCACGTCGCGGTAGTCGATGCTCGGCGCCGGCGCGACCCGCGCCGCTGAGGTCGGCATGGCTCGATTCTGCCGGAGCAGGCTCGGGTGGCCCGGCTGGACGTGCCGGAAGCCGCTGATCGAGCCGGAAGTCAGCGGTGCGCCGGCACCGGCACCCTGAGCACGCGCTCGCGCGGCTTCAGGGCCGCGAAGAAGGCGTCGACGTCCTCTCGCTCGGCTCGTCTCGCGGCCATCGCTGTGCTGGCGACCATGGCGTTGCGGCGTGCGCCCTGCTGGGACTCGACGGACCACGCGCTGACGCGGCCGAGGAGTGGGTTGAGGGGGTTGAGGGAGGTCATGGCGAGCACTCCAGACTGGGAGAAGAAGGAGTGGGTACGACGTTAGCCACGTCGGGCCTGCGGCGCATCACCCAGTCGTGAAGAGTGGGTAAACAGTTTCGTGAACGGATGCTGAGAAATGCCTCCGGGCCGTCAGTCCGGAACCGGGTCGGTGAAGGTACCGCCGGCCCGGGTGGCGCCGACGCTCGCCACGACCACGCAGGCCATCGCCAGCAGCTGAACCGGCCCGAGCCGCTCGCCCAGGACGACGAGCCCGGCCAGGGCCGCCGCGGCCGGCTCGAGGCTCATCAGGATGCTGAACACAGCGGGCTCGAGGGTGCGCAGGGCGATGAGCTCGCAGGTGTAGGGGATGACCGAGCTGAGCAGCCCCACCAGCGCGCCGATCAGCAGGATCCGGCCGTCGGCCAGCTGGTCGGCGTACCGTCCCAGCGCGAGCGGGGTGAGCAGCAGCGTGGCCACCACGCTGGCCACCGCCAGACCGTCGACGCCCTGCCAGCGGCGGCCGGTCCGCGCACTGAGCAGGATGTACGCCGCCCAGCAGGCGCCGGCCAGGAGCGCGAAGAACACACCGGCCCAGGTCAGGTCGCCCGGCTGGACACCGAGCAGGACCACCCCGAGCCCCGCCAGCCCCACCCAGACCAGGTCCCGGAGCCGGCGCGAGCCGAGTACGGCCAGCGTGAGGGGGCCGACGAACTCGAGGGTGACAGCCAGGCCGATCGGGATCCGGGCGAAGGACTGGTAGATCGACCAGTTCATCAGCCCCAGGACCAGGCCGAACGCCACCACCACCAGCCAGTCGCGGCGGGTGCGGCCGCGCATCGCGGGCCGGGCGATCGCCAGCAGGACCACGGCGCTGGTGACCAGGCGCAGCCAGACGATCGTGGTCGGGGTGACCTCGTCGAACAGGGTCTTGGCGACGGCCGCGCCGAACTGGACCGAGAGGATCCCGAGCAGGACCAGCCAGACGGGGGAGACGCGCAGCGATGAGTCGCGCCCGGCCACCGGGTCAACCTATCGACGTGTGTCGCCCGGCCCGGGAGACTGTCCGAGGAGGCTGCGAGCCATGAGTGGAACGGTGCTGTTGGTCGGGACCCGCAAGGGTCTCTGGATCGGGACGTCCGACGAGGGCCGGGAGGAGTGGCGGTTCACCGGGCCGCACTTCGACATGGAGGAGGTCTACTCCTGCCTGGTGGACACCAGAGCAGACCAGCCGCGGCTCTACGCCGGCGCGTCGTCGAGCTGGCTGGGCCCGCGGGTCCGGCGGTCCGACGACCTCGGCGCCACCTGGACCGAGGGCGACATCCGGTTCCCGGAGGGGAGTGGAGCCTCGGTCGAGCGGGTGTGGCAGCTGGTGCCGGGCCACGAGCCGGACAGCCTGTGGGCGGGCACCGAGCCGGGTGCCGTGTGGCGCTCCAGCGACGGGGGCAGCTCGTTCGCGCTCGAGCAGAAGCTGTGGGACCACCCCGACCGGTTGGAGTGGGGCGCCGGCTTCGGTGGCCAGGCGTTCCACACGATCCTCCCGCACCCACAGGACCCCGACTCGGTCACGGTCGCGATCTCGACGGGCGGTGTCTACCAGACCGCGGACGGGGGTGACTCCTGGGAGCCGCGCAACCAGGGCATCCGCGCGGAGTTCCTCCCCGAGGGCCAGCAGTACCCGCCGTTCGGGCAGTGCGTCCACAAGGTGGCCCGCCACCCGTCGCGGCCGGAGCGGATGTTCCTGCAGAACCACGGCGGCGTCTACCGTTCCGACGACCACGGCGGCTCGTGGACCTACATCGCCGACGGGCTGCCTGCCGACTTCGGCTTCCCGATCGTGGTCCACCCGCACGAGCCGGACACGGTCTTCGTCTTCCCGCTCAACGGCGGCGACCGCCGCTACCCGCCGCACGGCCGGGCGCGGTTGTGGCGCTCCCGGGACGCGGGCGAGACCTGGTCGGAGCTGGGCAAGGGCCTTCCCGACGAGTTCTGGGTGGGCGTGATGCGCGACGCCATCTGCGCCGACGACCACGACGCCGCCGGGCTCTACGTCGGAGCCCGCAACGGTGCCGTCTGGGGTTCGGTCGACTCCGGCGACAACTGGCGGCAGGTCGTCGCCAACCTGCCCGACGTCATGGTCGTCCGGGCCGCCGCCGTCTGACACCGACCCGCGCCGTCAGTGGCTGGCGCCGAGCTCCGCGTCCTCGACCGCGGCCTCCTCGCGCACGTTGTCGATGTGCGCCTTGGCCTCGTCGGGCGAGAGCCGGCAGGCGTACGCGAGGACGTACACGATCACCGAGAAGACGAGGATCACCGCCAGCGAGGTCTCGAAGTTCAGCCAGCCGAGGTTGCCCTTGCGCGGGTCCTCGGGGAAGTTGCCGAGGTAGGAGATCACCGTGATGCCGCCGAGCCAGGGCAGCAGCCACGCCGCGCCGGACGGGAAGTCCATCTGTGGTGTCCGCACCTTCCCGGTGAGGGTGAAGACGCCGAGCAGGGCCAGGCCGATCAGGACCGAGACCATCAGCTTCCAGACGATGTCCCATCCCGACCAGTAGATGATGAGGTTGGAGCCGAAGAAGGCGAGCACCGGGATGGTGTGGCCGCCCGGCAGCCGGAACGGCCGCTCCTCGTCCGGGACCTGCTTGCGCAGCGCCACCATCACCAGCGGGCCGGAGGCGAAGGACAGCACCGTCGCCGAGGTGATGAACCCGACCAGCTGCTGCCAGCTCGGGAACGGCAGGAAGACGATCAGGCCGACCACGAACGCCAGGAGCAGGCTGATGAGGGGCACGCCGCGGTTGGTCGTCCTGGCCAGCGACTCGGGCGCGTTGCCGTTCTTCGCCGCCGCGTACGAGATCCGCGCGGTGATCGTGGTGTAGATCAGGCCGGTGTCGCCAGGGGACACGATCGCGTCGATGTAGAGCAGGACGGCCAGCCATGCGAGACCGAGCATGGACGCCAACGCGGCCAGCGGGCCGAAGTCGTTCTCGAAGCTCAGATTGGCCCAGCCGTTCGACTGGTCCAGGATCGACGGGTCCAGCGCACCGATGAAGGCGACCTGCAACGCGATGTAGAGCGCTCCGGTGAGCAGCACCGAGCCGATGACCGCGAGCGGCACGTTGCGGCGCGGGTTGTCCGTCTCGCCCGCGAGCTCGATGCCCTGCCGGAAGCCGAGGTAGGAGAAGACGATCCCCGAGGTGGCCACTGCCGTGAAGATGCCGTGTACGCCGTTGGGCTTGAAGCCGTGCTCGGTGAAGTTGCCCGGATGGAAGGCGGTGACCAGGAAGGCCACGATCACCAGCGCGATCATCCCGAGCTTCCACCAGACCAGCACGTTGTTGATCCGTGCGAACCAGCGGATGCCGAAGTAGTTCACCACCACGAAGAGCGCCATCAGCACCACCGCGGCGCCGTAGCCCAGGGCGGTCAGCGTGTGCACACTCTCGCCGTCGACGGTGTGCTCGTGGGTGAACGGGGCGTACTTGGTGCCGTACTGCAGCGCCGCCTCGACCTCGATCGGCGCAGTGGTCGCCACGGCGACCCACGTGATCCACGCCGTGGTGTAGCTCGCGAACGAGCCGAAGGACATGTGGGGATAGCGCACCACACCGCCCGAGAGGGGGAACATCGTGCCCAGCTCGGCGTAGACGAGTGCGATCAGCAGGATCATCACGCCGCCGAGCGCCCACGAGATGATCGCCGCGGGGCCGGCCTCGACCGAGGCGTTGAGCGCTCCGAACAGCCAGCCGGAGCCGATGATCGAGCCGACGCTCGCGAACAGGAGTCCTACGACCCCGACGTGTCTGCGCAGCTCGTGGCCCTTCTGCGGTGCTTCCCGTTCCCGAGTCGTGGTCGCCATGGTTGGGCCAGTACCCGTTGCGGCCGGACCATGCGAGCGGTTGACCGCTCGGGGACCTTGCGCGGGCTTCGGTGGGGTCCCAGAATCCGGCGCATGGGTACCCCCTTCGAGGTCGTCCGAACGACCTCCATCGCGGCCGACCCGGCTCGCATCCATGGGCTCATCGACGACTTCCACCACTGGACCGAGTGGTCACCCTGGGAGGACGTCGACCCGACGCTCAGCCGCACCTACACCGGACCGACCTCCGGAATCGGCGCGCACTACGCCTGGCAGGGCAACCGGAAGGCCGGTCAGGGCTGGATGGAGATCACCGACTCCTCTCCCGACCGCGTCGAGATCGAGCTGGCCTTCATGAAGCCGATGCGCAACACCCAGCAGGTCGAGTTCACGATCATCCCGACCAGCGCCGGCTCGGACGTCACCTGGCGGATGTCCGGCCAGCACGAGGGGCTGATGATGAACCTGGTCGGCAAGGTGATGTCGATGGACAAGCTGGTCGGCAAGGACTTCGAGAAGGGGCTGGCCCGGCTCAAGGCCACGGCCGAGGCACCCTAGCGACGACCCTGCCCACGACCCTGGCCACGACCCGGGCCACATCCTGAGGCTGCGACCGGAGAGCCCCTCCGCACGCCGTACGCTCGCCCCATGGCACAGCTTCCAGGTGGCGGCCCGGACCTCAAGCCGCGTTCCCGCGATGTCACCGACGGCCTCGAGAAGGCGGCCGCGCGGGGGATGCTGCGCGCCGTGGGCATGGGCGACGAGGACTTCCTCAAGCCCCAGATCGGCGTCGCGTCGAGCTGGAACGAGATCACGCCGTGCAACCTTTCGTTGCAGCGGCTGGCCCAGGCGGTCAAGAACGGCGTGCACGCGGCGGGTGGCTACCCGCTCGAGTTCGGCACCATCTCGGTCTCCGACGGCATCGCGATGGGCCACGAGGGGATGCACTTCTCGCTGGTCTCCCGTGAGGTGATCGCCGACTCGGTCGAGACGGTGATGATGGCCGAGCGGCTCGACGGCTCGGTGCTCCTGGCCGGCTGCGACAAGTCGCTGCCCGGCATGATGATGGCGGCGGCGAGGCTCGACCTGGCCAGCGTCTTCCTGTACGCCGGCTCGATCATGCCCGGCCAGGTCGACGGCCGCGACGTCACGATCATCGACGCCTTCGAGGCGGTGGGCGCCTGCCTGGCGGGCAAGATCAGCCGCGAGGAGGTCGACCGGGTCGAGCGGGCGATCTGCCCGGGCGAGGGCGCCTGTGGCGGCATGTACACCGCGAACACCATGGCGGCGGTGGCCGAGGCGATCGGCATGTCGCTGCCCGGCAGTGCCGCCCCGCCGGCCGTGGACCGCCGCCGGGACGGCTACGCGCACCGGTCCGGCGAGGCCGTGGTCAACCTGCTGAAGCAGGGCATCACCGCTCGGCAGGTCATGACCCGCGAGGCGTTCGAGAACGCCATCACCGTGGTCATGGCGCTCGGCGGCTCGACCAACGCCGTGCTCCACCTGCTGGCCATGGCTCGCGAGGCCGACGTCGAGCTGACCATCGACGACTTCAACCGGATCGGCGACAAGGTGCCGCACCTCGGGGACCTCAAGCCCTTCGGCCGTTACGTCATGAACGACGTCGACAAGGTCGGCGGCATCCCCGTCGTGATGAAGGCGCTGCTGGACGCCGGGCTGATGCACGGCGACTGCCTCACCGTCACCGGGAAGACGATGGCCGAGAACCTCTCCGAGCTGGCCCCGCCGGCCATCGACGACGACGTGATCCGGTCCCTGGACCGGCCGATCCACAAGACCGGCGGCCTGACCATCCTCAAGGGGTCGCTGGCTCCCGAGGGCGCGGTGGTGAAGACCGCCGGCTTCGACGAGTCCGTGTTCACCGGCACTGCCCGCGTCTTCGACGGCGAGCGCGCCGCGATGGACGCCCTGGAGGCTGGCTCGATCACGGCCGGCGACGTCGTGGTGATCCGCTACGAGGGGCCCAAGGGCGGCCCCGGCATGCGCGAGATGCTGGCCATCACCGGCGCGATCAAGGGCGCCGGGCTGGGCAAGGACGTCCTGCTCATCACCGACGGCCGGTTCTCGGGCGGTACGACGGGTCTCTGCGTCGGCCACATCGCCCCCGAGGCCGTCGACGGCGGCCCGATCGCGTTCCTGCGCGACGGGGACCAGATCACCCTCGACGTGCTCAACCGCAGCCTCGAGGTCGAGATGGGTGAGGACTGGGACGCCCGCGCGGACGGCTGGGAACCGCTGCCGCCGAAGTACACGACCGGCGTCCTGGCCAAGTACCGCAAGCTCGTCTCGTCTGCCGCCGACGGGGCCGTCACCGGCTGACTGCCGACCCCCCACCTCGACCGGATCAGCGCAATTGCGCTGGTCGGGTCCAGCGAAGGTTTGTCAACCACACGGTTGACAACCGTGTGGCTTGACCTGAGGCCCGCTACCAGCGCCTGGACGCGGTTCTCGCCGAGCTGGACGAGCACACCACCGGGCCGCACGAGCAGACCGAACGAGGAGAGACCGCATGACCACCACCACCGTCACCACCACCGCGGACGGCACCACCACCATCGAGGCGCCGGCCGACCTGCCGGTGATCCGGATGAGCCGCGAGTTTCGTGCCACTCCCGCGCAGCTGGTCCGGGCGCACACCGACGCCGACCTGTTCGCGCGCTGGGTCGGCCCCGACGGCAGCGAGGTCAGGATCGACCAGTGGGACCCGCGCACCGGCGGGAGCTGGCGCTACCTGAACGTCGTGAAGGGCGAGGAGTACGGCTTCCGCGGCTGCTTCCACACCGTCCGTGAGGACCGTCTCGTCCAGACCTTCACCTGGGAGGGCATGCCTGACGGCGTGTCCCTCGAGACGATGTCCTTCGAAGACCTCGGCGACGGTCGCACCCGGATGCTCGCCGAGTCCCTGGTCAACCGCTTCGAGACGCGCGATGCGATCCTCGCCTCGGGCATGGAGGTCGGCCTGAACGACGGGTACGCCCGGCTCGACGGCCTGCTGGCCGACGGCGAGGTGTAGCGGGATCGCGCCCCCGCGACGGCGGGGTCGGCGCGGATCCCACGCAACCGAAACCGATCCCCTATCGTCTTCGTTCCGATGGACAAGTCCGAACGCCCCGCCCTCGTGGCGTGCCTCTTGGGCATCGCCGCTCTGATCGCGATCGCGGCCGCCGTGCCCGACGCCTCGAACCTGCCGGCCTGGGAAGCGATGCCCAGATCGGGCGCGCAGGCGGTCACGGTGTCCTCGACGTCCAGCGTCTCGGACACCTCGAACTCCGGTTCGGGTACCGCCGCGGGCCCGGCACAGCCCGGCACGTCGGCGGCTCCGGCCCAGCCGGGCCCGCCCAAGACCCTTCCCGGCGGCGCCACCAGCATCTTCGGCGACGGTCGGTTCCTCGTCGCCTACTACGGCACCGCCGAGACCGGCGCCCTGGGCGTCCTCGGCGAGACCGACCCCGACGCGATGCAGCGCCGCGTGCACCGTGCCGCGCAGCCGTTCGCCCGCAAGCACCAGCCCGTCCAGGTCGTCTACGAGCTGATCGTCAGCATCGCCGACCGCTACGCCGGCCCGGGCCACGACTACTCCCACGACATTCCCCGCGCCGAGGTGCAGAAGTACATCGACGCCGCGCACCGCCACGGCGCGCTCCTGCTCCTCGACATCCAGCCCGGCCGGTCCGACTTCCTCACCGCCGCGAAGCGCTGGGCCTGGGCGCTCAAGGACCCGTACGTCGGGCTGGCCCTCGATCCCGAGTGGCGGATGGGCAAGCACGGCGTGCCCGGCGCCCGGGTCGGGTCGGTCGGCGCGCGCGAGGTCAACCGGGTGTCGGCCTGGCTGCGCGACCTGGTGGCCCGGCACCGGCTGCCGCAGAAGCTGTTCGTGCTGCACCAGTTCCGGGTGGACATGATCCGCGACATCGGCAGCATCGAGCCGCGGCGCGGGCTGGTCATGGTCCAGCACGTCGACGGCTTCGGCACGCCGGGGCAGAAGCTCGACACCTTCCACGCAGTGGCCCGGCCGCGCCAGTTCCTCCTCGGCTTCAAGCTGTTCTACGACGAGGACGTGCACCGGATGTCCCCGGCCGACGTACGCCGGATCGACCCCAAGGTGCGGTTCGTCAGCTTCCAGTGACGAGCTGACGGTGGCTGAGGTGCGAGGCCGTCGAGCAGTCCCGATAGCGTCGGCTGGTGGCTGACTCCCAGTTGCTCGACGAGCAGGACCCGCTGGCGGCGTACCGGGACCGTTTCGTCGGCACCGACACCCCGCTGGTCTACTTCGACGGCAACTCGCTGGGGCGGCCGCTGAAGGCCACGGGTCCACGGCTGGCCGGGTTCGTCGACCAGGAGTGGGGCGGGCGGCTGATCCGCGGGTGGGACGAGCGGTGGTACGACCTGCCGCGCACGCTCGGCGACCGGCTCGGCCGGGTCGCTCTCGGGGCCGCCGAGGGCCAGGTGGCCGTCGGCGACTCGACCACGGTGCTGCTCTACAAGCTGATGCGGGCCGCGGTGGCCGCGCGGCCCGGCCGGAGCGAGATCGTGCTCGACCGCGACCAGTTCCCGACCGACCGCTACGTCGCCGCGGGCGTCGCCGAGGAGTGCGGGCTCACGCTGCGGTGGATCGAGGTCGACCCCAGCGCGGGTGTGACCCCCGAGCAGCTGGCCGGGGCGGTCGGGCCGCAGACCGCGCTGGTGGTGCTCAACCACGTGGCCTACCGCTCCGCGTACCTGGCGGACGCGCCCGCCCTGACCAGGGTCGCCCAGGACGCCGGGGCGCTGGTGCTCTGGGACCTGTGCCACTCGGCCGGGGTCGTGCCGGTCGAGCTCGACGGCTGGGGCGTCGACCTGGCCGTCGGCTGCACCTACAAGTACCTCAACGGCGGACCCGGGTCGCCGGCGTTCCTCTACGTCGCGGAGCGGCACCAGTCCGAGCTGACCCAGCCGATCCAGGGCTGGATGGGAGCCGAGGAGCCGTTCCTGATGGGGCCGTCGTACGTCCCCGCCGCCGGCATCCGCCGGTTCCTGTCCGGCACCCCGGCGATCTTGGGGATGCTGGCCCTCGAGGACATGGTCGACCTGGTCGACGAGGTCGGCCTGACCGCGGTCCGGGCCAAGTCGATGGCGCTGACCGAGTACGCCGCCGAGGTCTCGGCCGAGCTGCTGGTCCCGCTGGGTGTGGTGCTCGCGTCGCCGCCCGAACCCGAGCGCCGCGGCGGCCACATCACGCTGAACCACCCGCTGATGCGCGAGACGACGGCGACCCTGTGGGAGCGCGACGTCATCCCCGACTACCGCGACCCGAACGGCCTGCGGATCGGCCTGTCACCGCTCTCCACGTCGTACGCCGAGGTCCGGGCCGGGCTGAGCTCGGTTCGCGAGGTGCTCGAGGGGCTGACGGCCTGAGCCGAACCCTCTAATGGACGTGGTCCCGCCAGTCCGCCGGCACCCGGTCGACCGGGCCGGGCACGGTCTGCGCCTCCGGTCGAGCGGTGGGCGGGGCCAGCTCGGGCCCGGAACCCGCCGTCTCCGTGCGGTAGTCCCAGAACCAGTCCTCACCGGGCTCGAAGCTCTGGATCACCGGATGGCCGGTGTCCCGGAAGTGGGCCGTGGCGTGCTGGGCGGGGGACGTGTCGCAGCAGCCGATGTGGCCGCACTGGGCGCAGCGGCGCAGGTGCACCCACCAGCCGCCGGCGGTCTCGCACTCGGCGCAGCCGGTGCCGCTGGGCGGGACGCCCGGGTCGATCGATCGATCGGTCATGACTGGAGAGCTCCTCCGCGGTAGGGGTCATACGCATCGGGGACGGGTCGGGCTCGCTGGTCGACCAGGCGCGCGAGTGCGAACAAGAGCAGGAAGAAGACCAGAATGCCCCCGACCGCAAGGACGACGCCGAGGATGCCGTGCTCCTCGCGGTGGTCGAGGAAGGGGTAGGGGTACCAGCCGGTCAGCCCGCCCACGACCAAGGTCTCGACGGTCCACGCGAGCGGCCAGCACAGCGCCAGCTCGATGTCGCGGAGCTCGATCCGCGGCCGCGGGCCGAACAGTGCCCACCCCACCACGGCCAGCAGCGGCACGACCACGTGGAGCAGCTTGTCGGCCACCTGGTCCGCACCGTGGAGGTCGAGCAGCGGCCGCAGCAGCACGAAGTGGACGACGCCGGTCACCGTGATGCCGACCACCGCGGCCAGCCGGACCGGTCGCCAGACCGAGCCGTCGCGCACCGGGTCGCGGGCCAGCTGGGCGGTGACCACGGCCACCAGGATGTTGCTCTGGACGGTGAAGTACGCGGCGTACCGCGCCAGCCGCAGCCCGAGCCCGGGCGGCTCGACCTCGTCGAGGACCCGGCCACCCTTGACCACGAGCACGAGCTGGAGGGTCAGTGCGACGAGGGCGACCAGAGCCGTGAGCCCGTGCCACGACCGGGCGCTGCGGATCGTCACGGAGCAGACACTAGATCCCTGCTTAGGGTCGGTCCGTGCCCGAGAACAACGAGTACGGCCAGCCCGTCGGCGACCGGGTCCCGGCCTGGTCGCCGCGCCCGCGCCCGGCCGCGGTGACCCTGCGAGGGCGGTACGTCGTGGTGGAGCCCCTCGCTGTCGCGCACGCGGTCGCGCTGCTGGCGTCGCTGTGCGGTCCCGACGACCGGCCGCTGTGGACCTACCGCGCCACCGAGCCGCCGGCCGACCTCGACCAGATGGCCGGGCTCGTCGCCCGGACGCTGGCCACGCCCGACCTGCTGACCTTCGCGCTGCTACCCGAGGGGAGGGCGGCCGAGGGCATCGCGTCGTTCACCCGGCTGGACCCGGCGACCGGCCAGGTGGAGGTGGCCGGGGTCCTGTTCGCGCGGACCATGCAGCGCACCCGGGCCGCCACCGAGGCGATCCACCTGCTGATGCGCCACGCCTTCGACGACCTCGGCTACCGGCGGTTCGAGTGGAAGTGCGACTCGCTCAACGAGCCGTCGCGGCGGGCGGCGGTGCGGCTCGGCTTCCACTACGAGGGGCGCTTCCGGCACCACATGGTGACCAAGGGCCGCAACCGCGACACGGACTGGTTCTCGGTCACCGATGCGGAGTGGCCGGCCGTACGCGCGGCGCACGAGGCGTGGCTGGACCCGGGCAACTTCGACCAGGACGGACGGCAGGTGACGTCGCTGTCAGCGGCGTGGGGTACCGCGTCGGCATGACAGACGACGGACCCACCACCCTCTCCGAGAACGACATCGAGCAGGCCGAGCTGGCCGACTGGCGGGTGCTGTTCAGCTCTCTCCACGCCCGCTACAAGACCGAGGACTTCGCCACCGCGCTCAAGCTGGTCAAGAAGATCGGCAAGGCGGCCGAGAAGGCGAACCATCATCCTGACGTCGACCTCTCCTACGGCCAGGTCGACGTCCGGCTCTCCAGCCACGACGCCGGCGGGGTCACCGCGCGCGACGTCGACCTGGCTCGCCAGATCACCGGCTTCGCCTCCGACGTCGGGGCCGAGCCGGCACCGGGCGAGCTGTCGGTGGTCGAGATCGCGCTCGACACGCCGACCTATGACGACGTGAAGCCGTTCTGGGCCGCCGTGCTCGCCTACGAGACGTCCAAGCCGCACGCCGAGGAGCTCAACGACCCGAACGGCACCCGGCCCACGCTGTGGTTCCAGAAGGCGGACAACGCCAAGGGCGAGGTCGAGCAGCGGTTCCACCTCGACGTGCGGGTGCCCCCCGAGGTCGCCGAGGAGCGCGTGCGCAAGGCGCTCGAGGCCGGCGGGACCCTGGTGAACGACGAGCGGGCGCCGACCGTGTGGGTGCTGGCCGACGCGCACGGCAACCACGCCTGCGTCACGACCTGGCTCGGCCGCGATCCCGACCACGTGTCGAGCGAGGGCGACGCGGCCGGGAAGGTCGATGTCGACGGCGAGTGACATGCTGCCGGGGTGGACCAGCGGATCAGCTTCCTGACCCTGTCCGTCCGCGACCTCGAGGCCAGCCGGCGGTTCTACGTCGACGGGCTGGGGTGGACACCCGACCTCGAGGTCGAGGGCGACGTCGTCATGATCATGGCCGGCGAGCGGCTGGTCCTCTCGCTGTGGGACCGCGACCACTTCCAGGCCGAGGTCGGCGAGATCGCCGAGGGCGACGGCGAGCCCCCGTTCACGATCTCCCACAACGTCGCCACGGAGGCCGAGGTCGACGAGGTCCTCGCGACCGCCCGCGCCGCCGGTGCCGACCCGGTGCACGAGCCCCAGCATCGCGAGTGGGGCGGTTACACCGGCTACTTCGCGGACCCCGACGGCTACCGCTGGGAGATCGCCACCAACCCCGGCCCGATCGGACAGAAGGTGCTGCCATGACCGACCCGAACCCTGATCCCAGGCAGACCCTCGGTTACGCCGACGTGATCGCCGCGGGGCTCGACGACTGGCGCTTCTTCCTGATGCGGCTCCATGCGCGGTTCAGGACCGGGAGCTTCGTGAAGGGGCTCGAGCTCGTCACCCGCATCACCGAGGCCGCCGAGGCCGCCAACCACCATCCGGACGTGGTGCTCACCTACCCGCAGGTCGACGTCGACCTGTCCAGCCACGACGTCGGCGGCGTCACCAGCCGCGACCTCGACCTGGCCCGCCGGATCTCGGCCGTCGCGGCCGAGCTCGGCGTCGAGGCCACCCCGCGCGAGGTGTCGGAGCTCGAGCTGGCCCTCGATGTGCCACACGCCGCCGAGGTCAAGCCGTTCTGGACCGCGGTGCTCGGCTACGCCGAGACCCGCCTCGACGTCGAGGTCTCCGACCCTTCTGGACGCAACCCCACGCTGTGGTTCCAGGAGGCCCCCGGCGCCACCGGCGAGGTCCAGCAGCGGTTCCACCTCGACATCGTGGTGCCGCGCGAGGTCGCCGAGGAGCGAGTGCGGGCAGCGCTCGACGCCGGCGGGACCCTGGTCAGCACCGACGAGGTGCCGTCGTTCTGGGTCCTGGCCGACGCGCACGGCAACAAGGTCTGCGTCTGCACCGCCGAGGGGCCGTCGTCCGGCCAGAACTGAGACGGTCGTCCCGTATGGTGGGACGGCCGGGCATCGAGATGACGGGCGTTCGGGCGAGCGGCTAGCGTGAGGGCATGCGCTTGGAGCTTCTCGTACGCATGCGACGCGCCGCCTGACCCATCAGACGACGCGTCACCCCTCGTTGCCCGCAGGCGGCCGAGGGGTTTTTTGTTGGCCGGAGCGAGCAAGAGGACGAAGAGGGACGCAGGGATGAGCGAGCAGATCACCGGGGCACAGAGCCTGGTCACGTCGCTGGAGGCAGCCGGCGTCACCGACATCTTCGGCATCCCGGGTGGCGCGATCCTGCCGGCGTACGACCCCCTCATGGACTCGAAGATCCGGCACATCCTGGTCCGGCACGAGCAGGGCGCCGGCCACGCCGCGCAGGGGTTCGCAGTCGCCACCGGCCGCGTGGGCGTGTGCATGGCCACGTCCGGACCGGGTGCCACCAACCTGGTCACCCCGATCGCCGACGCGCACATGGACTCGGTCCCGATCGTGGCCGTCACCGGCCAGGTCGGAGCCTCGGCCATCGGGACGGACGCGTTCCAGGAGGCCGACATCCGCGGCATCACGATGCCGATCACCAAGCACAACTTCCTGGTCACCGACCCCGACGAGATCCCCCGCCGGATCGCCGAGGCGTTCCACATCGCGAGCACCGGCCGCCCGGGCCCGGTGCTGGTCGACATCGCCAAGTCTGCGCTCCAGGCCACCACGACGTTCGAGTGGCCGGCCGAGCTGCACCTGCCCGGCTACCGACCGGTCACCCGCCCGCACTCCAAGCAGATCCGCGAGGCCGGCCGGCTGGTCCTGGAGTCGCGCCGACCGGTGCTGTACGTCGGCGGCGGCACGGTCCGCGCCGGCGCGTCGAAGGAGCTCCTGGAGCTGGCCGAGCTGACCGGGATGCCCGTGATCACCACGCTGATGGCGCGCGGCGCGTTCCCCGACAGCCACCCGCAGCACTTCGGGATGCCCGGCATGCACGGCACCGTGGCCGCGGTGGCGGCGCTGCAGAAGAGCGACCTGATCATCAGCCTGGGTGCCCGCTTCGACGACCGGGTCACCGGCAACCTCGACTCGTTCGCGCCCGGGGCGAAGGTGATCCACGCCGACATCGACCCGGCCGAGATCGGCAAGAACCGGCACGCCGACGTCCCGATCGTCGGCGACGTGCGTGAGGTGCTGCTCGACCTGCTGGTCGCACTGAAGACCGAGGCGGACGCGGGCCACACCGGCGACTACGAGGGCTGGGTGAAGTTCCTCGAGGGCGTGCGCGGCACCTATCCGCTCGGCTACGACAAGCCCGAGGGGGCACTCGCTCCGCAGTACGTCATCGAGCGGCTCGGTGCGATCGCCGGCCCGGACACCATCTACACCGCCGGGGTCGGCCAGCACCAGATGTGGGCGGCGCACTACGTCGGCTACGAGCGGCCGCAGAAGTGGATCAACTCCGGCGGCCTGGGGACCATGGGCTTCGCGGTGCCGGCCGCGATGGGCGCCCAGGTCGGGTGTCCCGACAAGGTCGTGTGGGCCATCGACGGCGACGGCTGCTTCCAGATGACCAACCAGGAGCTCGCGACCTGCGCGATCAACAAGATCCCGATCAAGGTCGCGATCATCAACAACGAGTCGCTGGGCATGGTGCGGCAGTGGCAGACGCTCTTCTACAACGAGCGCTACTCCAACACCGACCTGCACTCCAAGCGGATCCCCGACTTCGTGAAGCTGGCCGACGCCTACGGCTGCGTCGGGCTGTCCTGCGAGACCCCCGAGGACGTCGACGCCACGATCAACAAGGCGATGGAGATCAACGACGTCCCGGTGGTCGTCGACTTCCGGGTGCACCGGGACGCCATGGTGTGGCCGATGGTCGCCGCCGGCACCAGCAACGACAACATCAAGTACGCCCGGGACCTCGCGCCACAGTTCGACGAGGACGACCTATGAGCAACCACACCCTGTCCGTCCTGGTCGAGAACCAGCCCGGCGTCCTGGCCCGGATCGCCGGGCTGTTCAGCCGGCGCGGCTTCAACATCGAGTCGCTCGCGGTCGGCCCGACCGAGCACGCCGAGGTCTCGCGGATGACGATCGTCGTCAACGTCGAGGACTCCCCGCTGGAGCAGGTCACCAAGCAGCTCAACAAGCTGGTCGAGGTCATCAAGATCGTCGAGCTCGACCAGGAGGCGTCGGTCCACCGCGAGCTCGTGCATGGTCAAGGTCGCGGCCACGGCCGAGACGCGGGGCCAGGTCCTCGACGTGGTCCAGCTGTTCAAGGCCAGCGTGGTCGACGTCGCGGCCGACGCGGTCACCGTCCAGGTGATCGGCAACGCTTCCAAGATCGCCGACGTCCTGCGGATCCTGGAGCCGTTCGGGATCCGTGAGCTCGTCCAGTCCGGCATGGTCGCGATCGGCCGCGGCTCGCGCTCGATCTCCGAGCGGTCGCTGCGCCCGGTGGCCGTGCCCACACCGCCCGCCGCCGGCTGACCTGTCCGCTGGTTGAGGAGGTCGCCCAGCGACCGTCTCGAAACCTCGTAAGTTTCCCTCGTAACGCAACCGAAGAAGGAGCAGCCCCGTGGCTGAGATGTTCTACGACGACGACGCCGACCTCGCCCTGATCCAGGGCAAGAACGTGGCGGTGATCGGCTACGGCAGCCAGGGTCACGCGCACGCGCTGTCGCTGCGCGACTCCGGTGTCGACGTGCGGGTCGGGCTGCAACCCGGCTCGAAGAGCCGCGAGAAGGCCGAGGCCGAGGGGCTGCGGGTGCTCACGCCGCGGGAGGCGGCCGAGGAGGCCGACGTCATCGTGATCCTCGCGCCGGACCAGCACCAGCGGAAGCTGTACGCCGAGGAGATCGCCCCCGAGCTCGCCGCCGGCGACACCCTGGTCTTCGGCCACGGCTTCAACATCCGCTTCGGCTACATCACCCCGCCCGAGGGCGTCGACGTGATCATGGTCGCGCCGAAGGGCCCGGGCCACCTGGTCCGCCGCGAGTACGTCGACGGCCGCGGCGTGCCCGTCCTCGTCGCCGTCGAGAAGGACGAGTCCGGCCACGCCTGGCCGCTCGCGCTGTCCTACGCCAAGGCCATCGGTGGCCTGCGTGCCGGCGGCATCAGGACGACGTTCGCCGAGGAGACCGAGACCGACCTGTTCGGCGAGCAGGCCGTCCTCTGCGGTGGCGCCTCGCAGCTGGTCATGTACGGCTTCGAGGTGCTCACCGAGGCCGGCTACCAGCCCGAGGTCGCCTACTTCGAGTGCCTCCACGAGCTGAAGCTCATCGTCGACCTGATGTACGAGGGCGGCATCGCCAAGCAGCGCTGGTCGGTCTCCGACACCGCGGAGTACGGCGACTACGTCTCGGGACCGCGCGTCATCGACGAGCGCGTGAAGGAGAACATGAAGCAGGTGCTGGCCGAGATCAAGGACGGCACCTTCGCGCAGCGTTTCATCGACGACCAGGACGCCGGCGCCCCGGAGTTCAAGAAGTTCCGCGAGCAGGCCGAGCAGCACCCGATCGAGGAGACCGGCCGCGAGCTGCGCAAGCTGATGTCGTGGGTGAAGTCCCACGACTCCGACTACGTCGAGGGCTCCTCGTCCCGGGGCTGACGCGAAGGGGAACGGTCAGCAGCGGTCGGCCCACTGGCGGAAGATCCACCGCGCCCACTCGCCCTCGGCGTCGTGCCGGACGTGGATGCCGTCCTGCAGCAGGCCGGGGTGCGACGAGGCGTACGCCGGCCAGTTGGCGACGCAGGTGTGCGGGCGGCCTCGGGCGACCGACCGCATCCAGCCGTCGAACCGTTGCGACCAGGCAGAGACGCTGACCGGGTCGCTGCTCGTCTCGACGTAGGGCAGCACGAGCAGGACCGGTGTCCGGCCGGGCAGGGTGCGGAGGGCAGCGGCCAGGTCGCGGCGGTGGAAGCGCTGGGCCGGGTTGGTCCCCAGCTCGACGACCAGCCCGGTGGGCGGGCCGTGCTGCGCCGTGAACGCGGTGAGCCTGGCTCCGAGCTCGGTGGGTCGCCGGCCCGGCTCGCCGTCCATGCCGAGCTCCGGCCAGACCCGCGCCAGCTCGTCGCCGCCGCGCCAGGCGATGGAGTCGCCGACGATGAGCGGACCGGCGTCCGTCGGCTCTTCGTCGCGCTGGCGTCGGGCCGCCTCGGCGCTCAGGCTCGTGCCGTGCGCGGCCGCCAGCCGGGAGAGCGACTCGGCCTCGGCCGGGGTCAGGCACACGTCGTACCGCCCGGGCCGCTCGGCCAGCTCGACGTAGACGCTGGCCGGCCGGATGCACTGCGGCGCGTTGCCGATGACGCGCACCGACCGGTCGGGCGCGGACGCGCAGTAGTTGACCGCACCGATCCAGCGGCGGTGCAGGTCGAGACAGTGGCGCGCGTCGACCGTGGCGGCGAACCCGTAGCCGCGCGGTTGACCCGGCAGCGCGCACGCCTCGGCCCCGACCGTCTTCCGCCACAGCACGGCCCCCGGGACGCACTGGTTCCGCACGCAGCCCAGCCCCGGAGTGAACGTCCGACCCAGGAGGATGCACTCGCCGGCCCGCACGCCACGGTCGTACGACGTGGCCGACTCGGCCGCTGCGGTCGTGTTCCCGGGACCCAGGCTGGTCACCGGAAGGGCCACTCCGGCGCCGACGACGAACAGCAGCCCGAGCAGGAGCAGGACCAGACGGCGCGAGTGGGCGCGGCGAGCTGGCGGCATGCGTGATCGGTCCCCGGTCGAACGTCGTCGAGCCCGACGTGACGCGGGCTGCCTGGACCACGACGCTAGGTGCGCGCCGCTCCCGCGGTGACCGTTTCACCCCACAGCAGTCCGTTCGCCGCCGAACTGACCCAGGTGGGCCACCAGCGGCTCACCCACCTGGTCAGCACCGCCCCCACTGCTGCGAGATCCAGTGCGCCCACCGGCCCTCGGCGGGGTGCTTGGCGTGGACGCCGTCCTGGAGGACGCCGGGGTGCGCGCCGACGTACGCCGGCCAGTCGGCCACGCACGACCGCCGGCGGGCCTGGGCGAGGTCGACCATCCAGCCGTCGACGCGCTGCGACTGCGGCGTGACGACCAGCGGGTCGCTGCGGAGCTCGTAGTAGGGGAGCACGAACATGACCGTGGTCGACCGGGGCAGGCTCCGCACCACCCCGGCCAGGTCGTGGCGGTCGAGGTCCGCAGCCGGGACGGTCCCGAGCTCGATGATCAGCCCGTTGGGGTCGCCGTGCCCGGAGCGGTACCACGCGAGCCGGGACGCCAGCTCGGTCAGTGGCCGGTTGGGCTCGCCGTCGAGCGTGAACGAAGGCCGCAGCCGGCCCAGCTCGTCGGAGCCGCGCCAGGTCAGCGAGTCGCCGACCACGAGCACGCCGCCGTCGGCGGGTTGGAAGCCGGGGTCGGCGACGCAGGCGCCGTCCACGAAGACGTGGCCCGGGCGGTAGGGGCACTGGGTGCTGGACCGGAGCGCGACCTCGTCCTCCAGGCTCGCGCCGTCGACCTGCGACTGCTCCACCAGCTCGCTGGCCCGGTCGATGGTGATGCACTCGTCGTAGTAGCCCTCCCTCTCCTGGAGGGTCACGTAGACGGTCGCCAGGCCTACGCACTGCGGCGCGTTGAACAGGGTCCCGGCGCTGCGGTCCGGCTCGGAGGCGCAGTAGTTCACCGAGGGGATCCAGCGCCGGTGCAGGGCCCGGCACTGGCGCACGTCGACGGTGGCCGCGAAGCCGTAGCCGTCCGGCGCACCGGGCAGCGCGCAGGCCTCCGCGCCGTACGTCCTGCGCCAGGGGACCGCGCCCCGCTCGCACCGGGTTCGTGAGCAGCCGAGCCGGTCGACGAACGCCCGACCGAGCAGGCCGCAGTCGGCCCGGTGGACGGTCCGGTCGTACGCCGCGGCGTCGTCGTTCGCGGCCGAGGCGCCGGGAGCGGACTGCACGAGCAGGGCCGGAGCGACCACGCAGAGGATCGTCACGAGCGCGGCCAGGAGCCGGCGGCGAGAACCGCGGTCGGGATCGTTCGTCATCGCGACGCGAACGATTCCACACCGGGTGGGTCTAGAGCGTGACCGCTCTCGAGGTCGAGGCGGAGTAGTTGTGCCGGGCCGGGACGACGGCGCGCAGCTTCGTCCCCGGCCGCCCGTGCACGGTGGCCCGGGCCGCTCCGTGCACGGTGGTCAGCGTGGTGCCGCGGACCCGCTTCCACTCGCCGTGGACGAGCCGCTCGAGGCGGACGGTCACCCCGTCGCTGCGGTCGAACCCGCTCTCGGTCTCCTCGCTCACCCGGGTGGTGAGCAGGTGGCGGCCGTGGCGCAGGGATCTCTCGGCCAGCGTGGTGCGGGTGGCCACCGGGCGGACCTGGAAGGTGGTCTCGGGAAGCGCGACCGGGATCCGCACGGCCGGGAGGACCTCGTAGAAGCCGGTGGCCCGGACCGTCCAGGTGCCGGCCTCCTCCGAGCCGCAGAAGGTCTGGTGGACGGTGCCGGACGTGGGTGAGCCCGCCGTCGAGCTGAGGACGGTCCCCTCCGAGCCGAAGCCGTCGGGGTCGAAGACCTGGATCTCGACGCTCCACAGCGCCGTGCCGGGGCCGACGAGCACGTCGTAGGAGATCGGGTGCTGCTGGCAGTGGTCGTAGAGGACCACGTCGCTGGTGGAGGTGCCGCCGCTGACGTCCGCGACGGCCGGCCCCGCCAGGGCGAGGGAGCCGGCCGCGAGCAGCACGGGCAGGGCAAGACGTCCGAGAGGGAGCACCGTTCGACGTTATCCGGCGCACCGGCGCGGCGTGCGAGGACCCCGGGGCGCTGTGCCCGCCCCGGGGTCCCTCCATCGGTCTGGCGCTACGGAGGTGCTACTTGACCTCCGACCGCATCACCATCGCCAGGCCGACGGCCAGGGGGACGACCAGCCAGATCAGCCCCGAGGTGCCCAGCTGCGCCCACTCGGTGGCGGTCAGGTGACCGTCGTACAGCTCACCCTGCGCCCAGTTGAAGTCGAGCCACGGGCGTGAGTCCTTCCACCAGTCCTGGAAGTTGCCCAGCAGCAGCGAGAGGGTCGGCAGCACGAACGAGTAGACGACGAAGCCGACGATCGCTCCCGGAGAGTTGCGGATCAGCACGCCCAGCATGAAGCCGATCAGCAGGTTGAGGACGTTGGCGAAGACCAGCAGCACGATCTGGTTGCCGGAGATGTCCCAGACGGTCGGCACGCCCGCGATGGTGCTGCCGAGCAGGTTGCCGAGCGCACCGATCGCCAGCGCGACACCGATGGACACGGCGCCGACGGCCATGGCGACGACCATCTTGGCCCAGATCACCCGGCCGCGGTGCGGCACGAGGGTGAAGGTGGTGAGCCCGCTGCGCTGGCTCCACTCGCTGGTGACGGACAGGATCGCCATCACGGGGAGGAGCAGGGTCATCGGTACGCCGATGGCGGCACCGAAGTTGTCGTAGGTCAGCGCGCTGTCGGGCGCGAACAGGATCACCGACGCGGTCGCGATCAGCGCGGTCGCGGCGATGCCCACCATGAGCCAGAAGCCGGCCCGGGTGTCGAACATCTTGACCAGCTCGACCTTGAGCAACCGGACGAACGGGATCGGGGCCGGTGCGGGACGCCTGGCGGCGTGCGCCGGGGCGCGGTCGAGGGGTTGCACGGTGGTGGCGGTCATGCCGCTGCTCCTTCTCGGGACGTGTCTGCGGTGAGCTCGAGGAACATCTCCTCGAGGCCGGCGCCGTCGGCGGCACGCAGCTCGGTGAGTGGTACGCCGGCCGCGAGGGCGACCTGGCCGATCTGGTCGGCGTCGGCCTCGGCGCGCAGGCCGTTGGGGCCGGAGGCGACGGTGTGGATGCCGTTCTCGGCCAGGGCCCGGGCCAGCTCGCTGATGGCGCTGGAGCGGACGAGGGTGCCGGCGGTGGCGAGCAGCTCGGCCTTGGTGCCCCGGGCGACGATCCGGCCCTGGCCGATGACGACCAGGTCGTCGGCGATGACCTCGATCTCGTGCAGCAGGTGCGAGGAGAGCAGCACGGTGCCGCCCCGGTTCGCGAAGCCGCGGAGCAGGTCGCGCATCCAGCGGATGCCGGCCGGGTCGAGACCGTTGGCAGGCTCGTCGAGGATCAGCACCTCGGGGTCGCCGATCAGTGCGGTCGCGATGCCGAGCCGCTGGCGCATGCCGAGCGAGTAGTTCTTGACCCTGCGCTCGGCCTCCTTGGACGAGAGCGAGACGGTCTCGAGCAGCTCGTCGACCCGGCTCATCGGCAGGCCCATGGTGAGGGCGGCGACCCTGAGGGTCTCCCGCCCGGTGCGGCCGCCGTGCTGGGCGGAGGCGTCGAGGAGGACGCCGACCTCGCGGCCCGGGTTGGGCAGGTCGGCGTACTTGCGGCCGAGGACGGTCGCGGTTCCGGAGGTCGCCGGCGTCAGCCCGACCATGACGCGCATGGTCGTCGACTTCCCGGCGCCGTTCGGGCCGAGGAACCCGGTCACCCGACCGGGCTCGGCGCTGAAGGTGACGTCGTCGACGGCCCGGAGCCCGCCGTACGTCCTGGTGAGTGCGGTCACTTCGATCATGGGGACAACGCTCCCGTGGAGAGGGGGTCGGCCACATCGGGGAGCGGTCCCGAGCCACCCCTTGCCGCACCCTGAGGTGATCTCAGGGGTGCCCCTCACAACGGTGGCTGAGGTGCGAGGAGCGCTAGCGACGAGCCTCGAAGCCAGGTGGCCTGGGGCTGGGGCTGGGGCTGGGCAGGGCTGGTGCCTCGACTCGCGAGGCTTCGAGGCTCGGCCGTGGCCGGCCTCGCACCTCAGCCACCGCGGGTCTGGAACACAACCTCAGTGCGCGCAGTTCTCCTGTCATGCGCATCGAGATCTGGTCCGACGTCGTCTGCCCGTGGTGCTACATCGGCAAGCGGCACCTGGAGACGGCCCTCGAAGGGTTCGACCACGCCGACGACGTCGAGGTCGTCTACCGCTCGTTCGAGCTGGACCCGACCACGCCCGAGGTGCCGGTCGAGACGACCGTCGAGTCGCTGGCCCGGAAGTTCGGCACCGACGTGGCGGGCGCCCGCGAGCTGATGAAGCGCGCCGACGGCGTGGCCGCCTCGGTCGGGCTCACGTTCAACCACGGCGACGCGCCGCACGCGAGGACCGTGGACGCGCACCGGCTGCTCCACCTCGCCCTCGACGAGGGCGGACCATCGAGCCAGGCCGAGCTGAAGGAGGCGCTGCTCGCGGCCTACTTCCTGCGCGCCGAGAACATGGGCGACCACGACGTGCTCCGCGAGGTGGCTGTCGACGCCGGGCTGGACCCGGCCCGGGTCGACGAGGTGCTCGGCAGCGACGAGTACCTCGACGCCGTACACGAGGACATCGACCAGGCGCGCGCCTACGGCGCGACCGGCGTCCCGTTCTTCGTCGTCGACCAGAGGTACGGGGTCTCGGGCGCCCAGCCCACCGAGGTGTTCAGCCAGCTGCTGGACCGCGCGTGGGCGGACAGCCACCCGGCCGTCGAGCTGGTCGGGGGAGCGGGCGCCGACGCCTGCGGGCCGGACGGCTGCGCGATCTGAACCGTCCGGGTGAGGTGAACCTCACCTAGGTTAGCCAACCCTAAGTTGTTGGCGTACAGTGATCGACCGTGCTGCCGACCTTCGTGATCGGTCTCCGTGAAGGACTCGAGGCCGTGCTGATCGTGTCGATCATCGCGACCTTCCTGCGCCGAAACGGCCAGAGCCTGCGGGGCATGTGGGTGGGCGCCCTGGCGGCCGTCGCGCTGAGCATCGGTGTCGGCGTCCTGCTCCAGGTCGTCAACCAGAACCTCCCCCAGCGCCAGCAGGAGGGCATGGAGACCGTCATCGGCTTCGTCGCGGTCTTCTTCGTGACCGGGATGATCCTGTGGATGCGCAAGCACGCGCGGCACATGAAGCGCGAGCTCGAGGGCGCCGCCGAGGCCGCGCTGCGCAACGGCACGACCACCGCGCTGGTCGTGATGGTGTTCCTGGCCGTGCTGCGTGAGGGTTTCGAGACCTCGGTCTTCCTGCTCAGCACCTTCCAGGCGTCGTCGAGCCCGAGCACCTCCGCCGGCGGCGCCGTCCTCGGCATCCTCGTCGCGATCGCGATCGGCTACGGCATCTTCAAGGGCGGCGTCCGGCTCAACCTGGCGCGCTTCTTCAAGATCACCGGGGTCTTCCTGGTCTTCGTCGCAGCCGGGCTGGTGCTCAGCGCGCTGCGCACCGCTCACGAGGCCGGCTGGGTCGGCTTCGGGCAGGGGACCACGGTCGACCTCTCGTGGCTGGCTCCACCCGGCGCCGTCCGCACCGCACTCATCAGCGGCGTGCTCGGCATGCCGCGCGACCCGCGCCAGGTCGAGCTGCTGGGCTGGGCCTGCTACCTGCTCCCGGTGCTCGCGATCACGCTGTGGCCGGCCGCCTGGCGGCTGCCCGCCCGTGGCGTGGCCCTCGCCCGCTGGGCCGGGGCCGCCGCACTGGCCGGCGCCGCGCTGCTGCTGTTCCTCGTCGTACCCATCCCCTCGACCGCGGTGGCCGCGGATGCCCCGCTCGACGGCGACGGCACCGCGCACGTCGCGATCAGCGGTGACCACGGCACGCTGACCACGAAGAGCGGCGCGGCCACGACCACGTGGGCGCTGGTCCAGCCCACGAGCACCACGTCCGCCGGCGCGGACACGTCGTGGTCGGTCCGGGCCGCGGCGGCGGACCTCCCGGCGACCCTCGACCTCGACACACTCCTGACCTACACCGGCAACCGGATCCCGGTCGGTGTCGACATCAACCGCGCGCCGGGTCCCTACGACGCAAGCTGGGACCAGCGGGTCACCGGCACCGCCCTGACCCGCGACGGCGGGCTCGTGGACGCGCGCGGCCAGGCCAAGCTGGTGCTGACCCTGAGCGGCGGCGGACTGAGCTCGCCCCGGGTGTTCAGCGTCGACTCGGGCACCGCCGAGTTCGCGGTCACCCGTGCCCACGTGACCCAGGTCGCGACAGCCTTCCTCGCCGGCAACCGAACGCGCGGTGACCGCGAGCTGTGGAAGTACTGGTTCCCCGGCCTCCTGCTCGTCACCGCCGCCGCCCTGGCCGCCCAGAACCTCCGCCGACCCACCGATGCGTCACCGGTCACCCGCAGCGACGAAGTGCGCACGTCCGAACGGGACCGGCTCCGGGCCCCGGCCGTGCGCTGACGTCCGACACCCGTCCGATCCACCTGAGCGAGAACAGAAGGACCGACCCATGCGAAGCCTTTCCCGACTCCGCACCGGCGCCGGCGTGCTGGCCGTCCTGGCCGCTGCCGCCACCGTGGCCGGCTGCGGCAGCGACCACTCCGACCCGGGCTCGTCCGGAAAGGACGCCACCTCCGGCGCCACGACCGAAGCTGCCAGCGACGGCGGTGCCGGCAAGGTGAACGTCACGATGGCCAACGACGGCGGCAGCGACACCTGCACGCTGGACACCGACTCGGTGGCGGCCGGTCCGGTCACCTTCACGATCACCAACGAGAGCGCCACCGGGGTCACCGAGGTCGAGCTGCTCAGCAACCAGAAGATCCTGGGCGAGAAGGAGAACCTCGCTCCCGGCCTCGACCCGGTCAGCTTCACGCTCACCCTGGGCGGAGGCGACTACCAGATCTACTGCCCCGGCGCCGACCCCGAGCTGGTCGACCTCTCGGTCACCGGCGAGGCGTCGAGCGAGCCGGTCGGCGACACCCAGCAGGCGCTCCAGGACGGTGCGACCGAGTACGCGACGTACGTCGACGACCAGGTCGCCTCGATGGTGCAGGGCGCCCAGGCGCTCCAGGCCGCGGTCGACAGCGGTGACCTGGCCGCGTCGCAGAAGGCCTACGCCAACGCCCGCATCTACTACGAGCGCATCGAGTCCGACGTCGAGGGCTTCGTGCTCGACGGGTTCAAGCCGACCGACAACCACGGGAACCTCGACTACCTGATCGACATGCGCGCCTCGAACCTCGACCCGGAGGTCGGCTGGCACGGCTTCCACGCCGTCGAGCGGGACCTGTTCGGCCGCCAGGCCATCACCGGCTCGACCAGGCAGCTGGCTGGGGAGCTGACCGCCAACGTCACCAAGCTGAGTGAGCTCGCCAAGACCCTGACCTACAAGCCGGAGGACCTCGCCAACGGCGCGGCCGGGCTGCTCGAGGAGGTCCAGGCCAACAAGATCAGCGGCGAGGAGGAGGAGTTCAGCCACATCGACCTCGTCGACTTCGCCGGCAACGTCGAGGGGGCCGAGCAGTCCTTCGCCTACCTCAAGCCCGGTCTCGAGCAGATCGACGACGCCCTCACCGAGACGATCGCGCAGCGGTTCGACGACGTCACCGCGATGCTCGACACCTACCGTGACCCCAACGAGCTCGGCGGCTACCAGCGCTACACGCCCGAGCTGAAGAAGACCGACGCCAACCAGCTGAGCCAGACCGTGCAGGCCCTCCAGGACTCGGTGTCCCGGCTGGCCGAGAAGGTGGCCACTGCTTGATGGCAACGCCAGACACCGGCCTCTCGCGCCGGCGCCTCCTCGGAGGCGCCGGCGCGGGGGTTGCCGTGGGCGCGGCCGCTGGCTTCGGCGTCGGCCGCTGGACCGACGGCGGTACGGCGTCCGCCGCCCCGACCGGGGGCCTCGACGCCGTCGACCTCAGCCGCAGCATCGACTTCTACACCGGCGCCCACCAGTCGGGCATCGACACGCCCCAGCAGCGCTACTGCGTGTTCATGACCTTCGACCTCACCGCGTCGACGGCCCAGGAGGTGCAGGTCCTGCTCGCGCGCTGGTCGGCCGCGATCGCCCAGTGCATGGCCGGTGAGCCGGTGGGCAGCGTGGCCCCGGACCGGGCCGGCGCGGTGGCCCTCGACACCGGTGAGGCCCTGGACCTCGGTCCGGCCTCCCTCACCGTCACCGTCGGCCTCGGCCCGGGCGTCTTCGACGAGCGGTTCGGGCTGGCCGGCCGGAAGCCGAAGCTCCTCGCCGACCTGCCCGCGCTGCCCAGCGACCAGCTCCGCCCCGAGCTCAGCGGCGGCGACCTGTCCGTCCAGGCCTGCGCCGACGACCCCCAGGTCGCCTACCACGCGGTCCGCGACCTGGCCCGGATGGGCCGCGGCGTCGTCAACACCCGTTGGGTCGTGCTCGGCTTCGGCCGCGCCTCGGCCGGCCCCGGGCAGTCGACCCCGCGCAACCTGATGGGGTTCAAGGACGGCACCCGGAACATCAAGGAGACCGCCGACCTCGACGAGTTCGTGTGGGTCGAGGACGACGTCGACTGGATGAACGGCGGCGGCACCTACCAGGTGGCCCGCAAGATCCGCATGGACATCGAGATCTGGGACGCGGACGACGTGGCCGACCAGCAGCGGATCTTCGCCCGCTTCAAGGAGAACGGCGCCCCTCTCACCGGCCAGCACGAGTTCGACACCCCGGACTTCTCGGCCACCGACGACACCGGCCAGCCGGTCATCGACCCCACCTCCCACGTCGCCCTCGCCGCCCACGAGAACAACAACGGCATCCGCATCTTCCGCCGCGGCTACAACTTCACCGACGGCATCAACGAGGTCGGCCAGCTCGACGCGGGGCTTCTGTTCGTGGCCTACATGAACGACCCCGACCACTTCATCCAGCTGCAGACCAGGCTCGGCCGGTCGGACGCCCTGAACGAGTACATCGCCCACATCGGGTCCGGCATCTTCGCCGTCCCGCCTGCCCCGAAGAAGGGCAGCTACCTGGCCCAGGGACTGTTCGCCTAGAGCTCGAGGACCCGGTCGACACCCACGTCCTCGAGGAAGCGGGCGTCGTGGCTGACCACGAGCAGGGCACCGCGGTAGGCCGACAGCGCCGACACCAGCGCGTCGTACGACGTCAGGTCCAGGTTGTTCGTCGGCTCGTCGAGCAGCAGCAGCTGCGGCGCCGGGTCGGCCAGTAGGAGTGCGGCCAGGGTGGCACGGAACCGCTCGCCGCCCGAGAGCGTGCCGACCGGCTGCTCGGCAGCCGCCCCGCGGAACAGGAACCGCGCCAGCTGGGCGCGGATGGGATTGACCTCGAGGCCAGGGGCGCGGAGGGCGACGTTGTCGACGACCGAAAGCCCAGGGTCCAGGACGTCCAGCCGCTGCGGGAGCAGCGCGGCCGGCACGTGCGCCCGGACCGAGCCCGAGCGCGGCGGCACGGTGCCCATCACCGTGTCGAGGAGGGTCGTCTTGCCCGCGCCGTTCGGACCGGTGATCGCCACCCGGTCGGGGCCGCGGAGGTCGAGCTCGACGGCGGCGCCGGTGCGGATCACCAGGTCGTCCGTGGTGAGCACGACGCGGCCCCGCGGAACCTCCGTGGCGGGCAGGTCGACGCGGATGGCGCGGTCGTCGCGCAGCCGGGCCTCGGCCTCGTCGAGCCGGCCCTTGGCACCTTCGAGCCGCTCGTCGTGCAGCTTGCGGTAGGACGACGCGTGCTTCTCGGAGCGGTTCTGCCAGAAGTGCTGGGCGGCCTTCCCCATGTTGGTGCGCACCGCGTTGCGTGCGCCCTGCCGCTTGCGCTGCGCGAGGACCCGCTCCGCCTCGACCCGGTCCGCCTGCTGCCGGCGCAGGTCCGACTTCGCGGCGGTCACCGCCTGCTCGGCGGCCTCCTGCTCGGCCTCGACCTGGGCGGCGTACGACGAGAAGCCGCCGCCGTACCAGCGCACCGCTCCGTCGCGGAGCTCTCCGATCCGCTCCACGCGTTCGAGCAGCTCGCGGTCGTGGCTGACCACGAGGAGGGTCCGGGGCCAGCTGCCGAGCACGTCGTGGAGCCGGGACCGTGCGGCGGCGTCGAGGTTGTTGGTCGGCTCGTCGAGCAGCAGCACGTCGGGGCGCCGCAGCAGCAGCCGGGCCAGCCCGAGCCGGACCACCTCGCCTCCGGAGAGCTCGCCGAGCCGCCGGTCGAGGACCGAGGCGGGCAGGCCGAGCCGCTCGAGCTCGGCCACCGCCCGCTCCTCGACGTCCCACTGGTCGCCCACGGACTCGAGGTCGGCGGTGATCTGGGCAGCGTCGCCGAGGCCCGCGTCGAGCCGGCGCAAGGCCCGCAGCGCCGTACCGATGTCGAGCACGTCGTCGACGCGCGAGGACCGGTCGAGGGTCAGGTCCTGGGGCAGGTAGCCGACCTCGCCGGCCACCGTGACCGAGCCGGACGACGGCCGGAGCGCGCCCGCGGCCAGCCTGAGCAGCGTGGACTTGCCGGAGCCGTTCGCGCCGACCAGGCCGGACCGGCCGGGCGAGACCAAGAGGTCGAGGCCGTCGAAGGCGACGGACCCGTCGGGCCAGGTCAGACCGGCGCGGGCGAAGGAAAGAACAGATTGCGTGGGGGCAGGCACGGTGGCTCCTCGGGGCTGCTCGACGAACAGAGCGGGCAGGGCGGCACCGGTTCACTCCACGATCGCCACAATAGGTGAGCCATTCGGCGGTCGCACTCCAATTGCGACCCCGCGGGGTAATGTGAGCGGCCGCACAGCGTCGTGCGTCTTCCCCCTGATCCGACAGAGTCCGACCCGCCAGGAGACGCTGTGAGCGACAAGCCCGTGGTCCTGATCGCCGAGGAGCTGAGCCCGGCCACGATCGACGAGCTCGGCCCCGACTTCGAGGTCCGCTTCTGCAACGGCACCGACCGTGCCGAGCTGCTGGCCGTGCTCCCGAAGGCCGACGCGCTGCTGGTCCGCAGTGCCACCGCGGTCGACGCCGAGGCGCTGGCTGTCGCAACCCGGCTGAAGGTCGTGGCCCGCGCCGGGGTCGGGCTCGACAACGTGGATGTGCGTGCGGCCACGCAGTCCGGCGTGATGGTCGTCAACGCGCCGACGTCCAACATCGTCTCGGCCGCCGAGCTCGCAGTCGCCCTGATGCTGGCCGCCGCCCGGCACGTCAGCCCGGCCAACGCCGCGCTCCGCCAGGGGGAGTGGAAGCGGTCGAAGTACACCGGCATCGAGCTGTTCGAGAAGACCGTGGGCATCGTCGGGCTCGGCCGGATCGGCGTACTCGTGGCCCATCGGCTCGCGGCGTTCGGCATGAACGTGATCGCCTACGACCCCTACGTGCAGGCCGGTCGCGCTGCGCAGATGGGGGTCCGCCTGGTCGACCTGGACACCTTGCTCACCGAGTCCGACTTCATGTCGGTGCACCTGCCCAAGACCCCGGAGACCATCGGGCTGATCGGCGACGCCGAGCTGCACAAGGTCCGCCCGCACCTGGTCCTGGTCAACGCCGCGCGCGGCGGGATCGTGGACGAGCAGGCGCTGTACGCCGCCCTCAAGGAGGGCCGGCTGGCGGCCGCCGGGCTGGACGTGTTCGCCCAGGAGCCGTGCACGGACAGCCCGCTCTTCGAGCTCGAGAACGTCGTCGCCACGCCGCACCTCGGCGCCTCCACGGACGAGGCCCAGGAGAAGGCGGGCCTGGCGGTGGCCCGCTCGGTCCGGCTCGCGCTGTCCGGTGAGCTGGTGCCGGACGCGGTCAACGTCCAGGGCGGCGTGATCGCGGAGGACGTGCGGCCGGGGATCCCGCTCACCGAGAAGCTGGGCCGGATCTTCACCGCGCTGGCCGGCGAGGTCGCCCAGCAGGTCGACGTCGAGGTGCGCGGCGAGATCACCGACTACGACGTCAAGGTGCTCGAGCTGGCCGCGCTCAAGGGCATCTTCACCGACATCGTCGAGGACCAGGTGTCCTACGTGAACGCCCCGCTGCTCGCCGCGGAGCGCGGCACCGCCGTACGCCTCGTCACCGACCCGGACAGCCCCGACCACCGCAACCTGATCACCATCCGCGGCACGCTGGCCGACGGCGACCAGGTCTCGGTGAGCGGCACCCTGATCGGCGTCCACCACCGCGAGCGGCTGGTCGAGGTCAACGGCTTCGACGTCGACCTCGAACCCACCGAGCACCTCGCCTTCTTCAGCTACGAGGACCGGCCGGGCATGGTCGGGACCGTCGGCGGCATCCTCGGAGCCGCCGGCGTGAACATCGCGGGCATGCAGGTCTCCCGCGACTCCAAGGGCGGGCTGGCGCTGGTCGCGCTGTCGGTGGACTCGGCCATCCCGGCCGACACCCTCCTCGAGATCGAGAACGCCATCGACGCCGTGCAGGTGCGCGCCGCCGACCTGGTCTAGGGGTCGTTCGCCGCGATCCGCTCCAGCTCGGTGACGACATCGTGGAGCGGCCTGGTGGTGTCGACCTCGTGGCTGGCCGCCCGGCGCAGCAGGGGCTCGACGTCCCGGACGTCTTGGCGGATCCGCTGCAGCTCGGCCGGGTCCTTGCCGAACGGGTTGGTGTCGCGAGCGGCGAGCCGCTGCTCGAGGACGTCGAGCGGGGCGCTGAGCAGCACGATCGCGTCGAACCGGGCGTGGAACCCCACCTGGTTCTCCTCGCAGCCGGCCACGAACAGCACTTCGGCCGGCTCGTCCAGCAGCGCCTCGATGCGCGGCTCGTCCCACTCCTGGCGTCCGTCGGGGAGCGACACGGTCCACCCGTCGTCGGTGTCGACCGCTCGGTGCCCGCGCTCGACGAGCGCCCGGACGACGCTGGACTTGCCGGTGGCTGACATTCCCGTGACCAGGATCCGTCTGGTCACGCGACCATCACCCGGCCCCGGGACCGGGTGACCGTCGACTGCCTCGCGGTGACGACGCCCCAGGCCTCGGCGATGGCGGCCACCGCCTGCTCCAGCTCGTCGACCCGGCGGGTGTAGGGGATGCGCACGAACCGGTCGAGGCCGCCGTCGGGCGCGAAGACCGGGCCGGGGGCCACGATCACGCCGTTGCGCTCGGCCTCGTCGGCCACCGCGATGCCCAGGCCGCGGCCCGGGCCGGGCAGCTCGCACCAGAGCGAGAGCCCGCCGGCGGGAAGGCGGAAGCTCCAGTCGGGCAGGGCCGCGCGGACGGCGGCGGCGAGCGCGTCGCGCTGCTCGCGCAGCCGGGCCCGGTGCGGCTCGAGGGTGGCGAGCGGGTCCTCGAGCAGCCGGACCGTCGCGAGCTGCTCCATCACCGCCACGCCCAGGTCGAGGGTGACTCGCGCGCTGGTGAGCCGCTCCATCTGGTCGAGCGGTGCGCGCACCCAGCCGACCCGCAGCCCGCCCCAGAACGACTTGCTCACGCTGCCGACGCTGATCGCGTCCGGGGCGTACGCCGCGAACGGCCGCGGCATCTCCTGCCCCTCCAGCGCCAGCTGCTGGTGGGACTCGTCGACGATGGCGGTGACATGGGCGCGGCGCAGCTCGGCGGCGTACCGCGCCCGCTCCTCGTCGGACATCAGCAGACCGGTCGGGTTGTGGAAGTCCGGGATCAGGTAGGCGAGGCGGGGCGCGACCTGGCGGACGCGGGCCACGGTCGCGTCCAGGTCCCAGCCGTCCGGGTCCACCTCCGTGGCGGCCAGCCGGGCGCCGGCGTTGCGGATCCGCTCGGCCGCGTTGGGGTAGCCCGGGCTGTCCACCAGCACCCGGTCGCCGCGGCCGGCCAGGGCCTGGGCCACGATCGAGACCCCGGACAGCGCCCCCGGGGTGACCATCACCTGGGCCGGGTCGGTGGGCAGCCCGCGCGCGTCGTACAGCGCCGCGATCGCCGCCTGGAGCTCGGGCATCCCGGCCGGGAAGTAGCCGTGTCCGCCGAGGTACGCCGGCAGCCTGTTCGCCGCCTGGGCGTACGCCGTCGCGATCTGCGGCGGGGCGAAGGGCGCGGCGCAGTTGAGGTCGATCGCGGCCCGGTCGCTCTGGCGGGGGAGCAGCGCGCGGTCGTGCGCGCGCGCCGGGCCGCCCGGCACCTGGGTGTAGGTCCCGGACCCTTGACGCGCCTCGGCGTACCCGGCGTCGCGGACGCCGGCGTACGCACGGGTCACCGTGGTCCTCGAGACGCCGAGCTGCTCGGTCAGCTCGCGCTCGCTGGGCAGCCGGGTCCCTGCCGGGATCCGCCCGTCACCGATGAGGAGCACCAGGGCGTCGGCCAGGCCGGCGTACGACGGGCTCCGGTCGAAGCCGTCGACCAGACTGGCCACCCGGCGGGCGGCGATGGCGCGGTCCATGCAGGCCACTCTCCCACGATTGGCTATTTATTGGAATGCCACTTCGCCGGATCATGGAGCGGTGACCAGCACCGTCGCCCCTGCCGCCCCGCGCGTCCTGACCGACCTGGGCCCGATCGCCCAGCTGCGCGCCGGCCGGCTGGGCCGTCGGCTCCCGCAGCTGTACACCGGGCTGGTGCTCTACGGGCTCTCCATCGCGATGATGGTGACGGCCCACCTCGGCAACGCGCCCTGGGACGTGCTGCACTCCGGTCTGGCCAGGCACCTCCCGATCACGCTGGGCGAGGCGCTGGTCATCGTCAGCTTCGCGGTGATGGTGCTGTGGATCCCGCTGCGCGAGACCCCCGGCATCGGCACGATCTCCAACGCGATCGTCATCGGCGTCTCCGCCGACGCGTTCCTCCGGCTCCTCGACCAGCCAGGTGCACTCTGGCTGCGCGGGGTGCTGAGCGTCGGCGGAGTGGTGGTGTGCGGACTGGCCACGGCGATGTACATCGGCGCCCAGCTCGGCCGCGGCCCGCGCGACGGGCTGATGACCGGCCTGGCCCGACGTACCGGCCTGTCGCTGCGGCTGGTCCGCACCCTCCTCGAGATCACCGTCGTCGTGATCGGCCTCCTGCTGGGCGGCGCGGCGGGCCTCGGCACCGTCCTCTACGCCCTCGCCATCGGCCCGCTCACCCAGGCCATGCTGCCCTTCTGGATCGTCCAGGTTGAGTCCGGACTTCCGCCGGTTGAACAGCCACATTTGAACCGGCAGAAGTCACGATTGAACCGGCGGAAGTCACGATTCAACCGGCGGAAGTCACGACTCAACGTCAGCGCTTGGTGGCGATGATGGTGGAGGCGTCGGGGGCGACCATGACCTCGACCGTGGTGAAGCGGTCGTCGGTGAGCCAGTGCTCGCGGAGCGTGTCGACCCGACCCTGGGTGATCGGCGGCCACAGCTCGCAGGGGATGAAGTCGTCGAGGACCACGATGCCGCCGTCCTCGACCAGGTCGGCGATCGCGTCGACCGTGACCTGGGTGGGCTCGCCGGAGTCGAGGAACAGCAGCGAGTAGGGGCCGCGGTCCAGCAGGGTCGACCAGTCGGCGGCCAGCACCTCGACCTGGTCGTCGTCGCGGAAGATCTCGGCGGCCGCCTCGGCCAGCTTCGGGTCGAGCTCCGCGGTGACGATCCGCGCCTTCTCCCCGCGTACGCCGGAGCGCAGCCACGCCGTACCGACGCCGCAGCCGGTGCCGAACTCGGCCATCGTGCCGTCCCGGGTCGCGGCCAGCATGGCGAGCAGCCGGCCCGTCTCGTTGCGGCAGAAGGAGACGTAGCCGGCCCGGCGGGAGACGTCGAACGCACGGTTCACGATCGGGGGGAGGTCGGGCGGGTGGCTCACGGTGTCGAGTCTTTCATCTCGGAACGGTCGTCTCGCATGGCGAACAGACGGCGATATCCGCTGTCGTGCGTTCCACGGACGTCCTACCATCACATCACCATGCGGAGCGTGTTCGTACTCATCGAGCGCCGCGGCGAGGCCTGACGAGAGGCCACCTCGCCGCGGTGGTCGGCGTTGCGTGGCCCCTCACCCGAGCTCATCAGCTCATCCAGGTCGAGACGCCCCCGCGACGCGGACACCTTGCTACACCAGCGTGATCCGCCAGCAGCACGGCTCTCCCTCGTGTGATCCACGAGTCGGAACGTCCCCGTTGCGGGGCGTCCTCGGCCACCGACCGGCTCAGCACACACAACACTTCACGAGGAGAGAGCTCCGATGTACGACATGTATCCCGACTGGGGGCCGACCAGCCACCACCCCGAGAACCCGCGCAGCGTCGAGAACACCAACGCGGCCGTCCAGGCCTCGCTCGACCTGCGGGACAACGGCGGCCAGCGCCCGGACGACAACTAGCCTCGCCACGTGACCCACAGGGCGACGCACACCCCCGAGCCCCGCCCCGGCTCCGTCCGGCTCGCCGTCATCGGCGGCGACGGGATCGGTCCCGAGGTGACCGCCGAGGCGCTGAAGGTCCTCGAGGCGGCCGCCCCGTCCGGTGTGAAGTTCGAGCAGACCCGGTACGACCTCGGTGCCGAGCGCTACCTCGCCACCGGCGAGGTGCTGCCCGACTCGGTGCTCACCGAGATCCGGGAGCACGACGCGATCCTGCTCGGCGCGGTCGGCGGCAGGCCCAACGACCCGAACCTGCCCCCCGGCATCCTCGAGCGCGGCCTCCTGCTGCGGCTCCGCTTCGAGCTCGACCACTACGTCAACCTGCGCCCGTCCCGGATCTTCCCCGGCGTCACCTCGCCGCTGTCGGACCCGGGCGACGTCGACTTCGTCGTCGTGCGCGAAGGCACCGAGGGCCCCTACACGGGCAACGGCGGTGCGCTCCGGGTCGGCACCCCGTACGAGATCGCCACCGAGGTCTCGGTCAACACGGCGTACGGCGTGGAGCGGGTCGTCCGTGACGCCTTCGCCAGGGCTCAGCGCCGGCCACGCAAGAAGCTCACCCTGGTCCACAAGACCAACGTGCTGGTCAACGCCGGCTCGCTCTGGTGGCGGCTGGTCCAGGCAGTGGCGCCGCAGTTCCCCGACGTCACCGTGGACTACATCCACATCGACGCGGCGATGATCTTCCTGACCACCGACCCGTCGCGCTTCGACGTGATCGTCACCGACAACCTGTTCGGCGACATCATCACCGACCTCGCCGCCGCCATCACCGGCGGCATCGGGCTGGCCGCCTCCGGCAACGTGAACCCGGACCGCACCACGCCGAGCATGTTCGAGCCGGTGCACGGCTCGGCGCCCGACATCGCCGGTCAGCAGAAGGCCGACCCGACCGCGGCGATCCTCTCGGTGTCGCTGCTGCTCGACCACCTCGGCTACGCCGACGCGGCCGCCGCCGTCGAGAGGGCGGCGATCGCCGACCTGGCCGACCGAGTACCGGGGGCGGCCCGTCGTACCTCCGAGGTCGGCGACGCGATCTCGGCACGCGTCTCCAACCCCTAGGGTCAGCGGGCCGCCAGCGCCTCGATCCCGTCGAGGACCAGCGCCAGCCCGAACTCGAACTCGTCGCCGGGGAAGCTCCCCACATCTCCGGCCGACGCCCCGTTGTCGAACGCCCCGGCGGCCAGCACCTGGCTCAGCCCGGGCATCGCGGCGGGGTCGACCAGCTCACGAAGCTGGTCGGCCCAGCCGGCGCTGGCCTCCAGGTCGGCGAACTGCAGGGCCATCAGGACGTGCTGCCGGGCGAACCCGTCCACGAGCAGCAGGGCCGACGCGGCCGGCTGCTCGGCCAGCCCCGACCGGAGCATGATCTGCATCCCCGTGTCGGTCCAGGCCAGGAGGTTGGGCGTCACCTGGGGTGCGCCGGGCCTGACGTCGAGCGCCCATGGGTGGGCGGCCAGGTGCCGGGCGTCGGCCCGGGCCCAGTCCTCGAGCTCGTGCCGCCACGAGCGGCGTGGGTTCAGCTCCGGAGGCGGCCCGAGCGCGAGGTCCACCATCACCACCTCGAGCTCGTGGCGGGAGGAGACGTAGCGGTAGAGCGCCATGGCCGTGGTGCCCAGACGCTGCGCGACCGAGGCCATCGTGACGGCGGCCAGTCCCTCGGCGTCCGCGAGCTCGACCGCGGCCGCACCGATCGCCTGGACCGAGAGCGAGCGCTTGGGGCCGCGCCGGCCGGCGGGGTCCTCGAGGCCCCACAGGGCGCGTACGGCGCGGGGGAGGTCGGTCACCTGGGCTCCTTCCAGTAAAACCATTTACATCCTACACAGTTCGATGCATCATCTGCGTAGAACCAAAACAGTTTAGGTTCTACGCAAAGGAGACGTCATGACGACCACCACCGCGGCGCCCGCCGCACAGCAGGCCGGACGGCGCGAGTGGACCGCGCTCGCAGTGCTGGCCCTGCCGCTCCTGCTCGTCTCGATGGACGTCTCGATCCTCTACTTCGCGGTGCCGGAGATCGCGAGGGACCTGCACGCGACCTCGACCCAGCAGCTGTGGATCTTCGACGTCTACGGGTTCGTGCTGGCCGGGCTCCTGGTCACCATGGGTGCGGTCGCGGACCGGATCGGCGCCCGCCGGCTGCTGCTGGTCGGGGCGGTCGCGTTCTCGGCGACGTCGCTCCTCGCGGCGTACGCCCAGTCGGCCGGCGAGCTGATCGCGGCCCGCGCGCTGCTCGGCATCGCCGGCGCCACCCTGATGCCGTCGACCATGTCGATGATCCGCACGCTGTTCCACGACGAGAAGCAGCGCGGCCGGGCCATCGGCATCTGGACCGGCGTGATGACGGCGGGCGTGGGCCTCGGACCGGTGCTGAGCGGAGTCCTGCTGGCGCACTTCTGGTGGGGCTCGGTGTTCCTGGTGAACATCCCCGCGATGGCGCTCCTCCTGGCGGTCGGCCCGTTCCTGCTGCCCAAGGGTGAGGTCCGGAGAGGCGCGCCGTTCGACGTCGTCAGCTCAGTGCTGTCCCTGGCCGCGATCGTGCCGACCATCTACGGCGTCAAGGAGTGGGCCGCCCACGGCGCCGAGCCGACGTGGGTCGTCTGCATCCTGGTCGGGCTGGCGTTGGGTGCGGTGTTCCTGCGCCGGCAGCTGCACCACCCGCACGCGATGATCGACGCCGACCTGCTCCGCAACCGGGTGTTCGCGACGGCCGTCGGCACCAACGCGGTCAGCACCTTCGCGCTGGTGGGCAACGCGGTGTTCATGACCGCCTACCTGCAGCTGGTGCTCGGCTACAGCCCGCTGCGCTCGGCATTGTGGAGCCTCGTGCCGACGTTGGGGGTCGGCCTCTCCGCGCCGTTCGTGTCCGGCCTGGCCGCGCGGTTCGGGCCGGCGCGCGTGGCGGCCGGCGGGCTCCTGGTCGCCGCCTGCGGGTTCGGGGTCCTCACCCGGGCGGGAACCGACTCCATGCTGCTCGTCCTGGCCGGGGCCGGGGTCCTGGCCTGCGGGCTGGTGGGCGCCATGACCGTCGGCTCCGAGCTGGTGCTGGCTGCGGTGAAGCCTGACCAGGCGGCGTCCGGCGCCGCGGTCTCCGAGGCCGCCACCGAGCTGGGTGGCGCCCTGGGCATCGCACTCCTGGGCAGCATCGGCGCCGCGGCGTACCGCTCGTACGCCGGAGCGCACCTGCCGGCCGACGCCCTTCACGGTCCGGCAGCAGGCTCGCTGGCCGGCGCGTTCGGCCAGGGTGCGCACGTCCTGGCGGTGGCCCGCGACGCCGACGTCCACGGCCTGCACGTCGCCGCGCTGGCTGGCGCGGCCGTCCTCGTCCTCGCCGCACTCGCCGTGCTGCGGTCACCCCTTCGGAACCACTAGGAAAGCGACTACTTTGATGTCCATGGAGATCAGCACCACCCGCACGGAGAACCCGGTCGACGAGGCCCGGCTGGGCGAGATCCTGGCCAACCCCGGCTTCGGCACCTACTTCACCGACCACATGTTCACGGTCGAGTGGACGCCCGCCGAAGGCTGGCACGACGCCCGGGTCACGCCGTACGGCCCGCTGACGCTCGACCCCGCCACGGCGGTCCTGCACTACGCGCAGGAGATCTTCGAGGGCATGAAGGCCTACCGGCACGCGGACGGGTCGGTCTGGGCCTTCCGCCCGGAGGAGAACGCCGCCCGGATGGTGCGCTCCTGCCACCGGCTGGCGTTCCCACGCCTCGAGGTCGAGGACTTCGTGCAGGCCGTCGATGCCCTGGTCGAGGTCGACCAGCGCTGGGTGCCGCAGAACACAGACCTGTCGGCGGGGGAGAAGAGCCTCTACGTCAGGCCCTTCATGTTCGCCTCCGAGACCTTCCTGGGCGTCCGGCCGGCCCAGCACGTGACGTTCATGGTGATCGCCAGCCCGGCCGGGTCCTACTTCAAGGGCGGCATCAAGCCGGTCAGCCTGTGGCTGTCGGAGGAGTACACCCGGGCCGGCCGAGGTGGCATGGGCGCGGCCAAGACCGGCGGCAACTACGCCAGCTCGCTGCTGCCGCAGCAGGAGGCGACCGAGCAGGGCTGTGACCAGGTCGTCTTCCTGGACGGCGAGGAGGGGCAGTACGTCGAGGAGCTCGGCGGCATGAACATGTACTTCGTCTTCAAGGACGGCCGGATCGTCACCCCGGCGCTCGGGACCATCCTCGAGGGCATCACCCGCGGCTCGATCATCGAGCTGGCCGGGAAGATGGGCCACCAGGTCGAGGAGCGCCGGTTCTCGATCGACGAGTGGCGTGACGGCGTGACGAGCGGCGAGATCACCGAGATCTTCGCGTGCGGGACCGCGGCCGTGATCACTCCGGTGGGAGAGCTCAAGTGGCGCGGCGGCTCCGCTCCCGCGCCGGCGTCGACCGACCTGACCTTCCAGATCCGCAAGGCGCTCGTCGACGTGCAGTTCGGCCGGGCCGAGGACACGTTCGGCTGGATGCACCGGATCGTCTGACGCGACCAGGCTGTAACGGTCGGGCTGCGCCGAGCCAAGCACTGGTGTGAGAGCCCCCTACGACCCGCTCGACCGGATCGCCCGCGAGCCCGATGCGCTGGAGGCGTTCTACCGCGACCACGTGGAAGTCGTGCAGCGGTTCGTGGCCCGGCGGGTCTCCGACCCGCACCTGGCCGCGGACCTGACCGCCGACGTCTTCCTCGCCGCGGTCGACAGCGCCGCCACCTACGACGGCAGCCGCGGCCCGGTGGTCGCCTGGCTGTACGGGGTGGGCCGCAACGCCATCGCGGCTGACGCCAGGCGCCGGGCCCGGGAGCTGCACGCCGTACGCCGGGTCGAGGGGCGTCGCCTCGTCGACGGCGCCGCCCTGGCTCGCATCGAGGAGCGCCTCGACGCCGAACGGGAGTCCCGGCGGCTGCACCGGGCGATCGCCGAGCTGCCGGAGGACGACCGTGCCCTCTTGGAGCTGGTCTCACTCGACGGGCTCTCGATCGCCGACGCGGCCAGGGTGCTGGGGGTGAAGCCGGCCACCGCGCGGGTCCGGCTGCACCGCAGCCGTGCCCGGGTCACCGCTCGCCTGCACGAGATGGGGGAGACCCAGCCCCCTGACCGCGCACTCCCCTTGGAGGTACACCCATGAACAGCACCACCCAGCTCGACTCGTTCGAGACCGCGCTGCTCGCCGAGCTGCGCCGTGAGGTCGCGGAGCACCCGGCTCCGACGCCGTCGCCCGCGCCCTCCCGCCCGCCGCGTCGCCGGCTCCGCCTCGCCGCCGTCGGCGCCGCTGGGGTCGCCGCCTCGCTCGTGGCGGTCTTCGGGCCCGGTTCGTCCGGCGGCTCTCCGGCGTACGCCGTGGAGAAGAACAGCTCGGGAGACGTGATCGTCACCGTGCACCGGCTCGACGACGCCGACGGTCTCGAGAGCGCACTCCGGGCCAAGGGCATCGACGCCGACGTCAGCTACGACGCCGACGGCTTCGGCCCGACGATCGGGATGGGCCCGGACGGCGAGCCGCTGCCCGGGAGCCAGGTTCCGCCGGCCCCGGGACAGGGGAAGGGCGGTGCCGGGGGGCACGTCGAGGTCCAGGGTGAGACCGGCCCTGGGCACGCCGAGGCCGGCCCGGGCTCCGGGTCTGCGACGGCAACGACCCGTGCGGCCTGGGTGGCGACCCCGCGACGCTGACCCAGAAGGGCGGCGACTGGGTGTTCACCATCCCCGCCGACTCGCCGCTCCAGGACCGCCACGTCGAGATCGGGACCGACTCGACCGGTGCGCTCTCGGTCGCCTACGCCGGCGACGAGCCCAACTCGATGTGCGGCATGGTCACTGTCACGCGGGGCTCTGCTCCTCGAACAGGGTGATCTGCAGCTCCGGCGCCTCGAGCCGACTGTTCAGCGAGCTCCAGGGCGTCCGCGTCGGCGGCGCCACCAGCTCGGCCCCGGCCGCCACCAGCACGTCGGTGGCGGCCGCGGCGTCGTCGACCTCGAACGCCGCGCGCAGCTTCGGAGCCACCCGGCGGCCGACCTCGACCTCGTCGATCATCGCGACCTGCGCCCGGTTCGACAGCTCGAGCGTGGCCCGGCCGGCGTCGAGGATCAGCACGTGCTCGCCGTCCTCGCCCTCGAGGTCGAGCTCGACGGGCAGCCCCAGGGCGTCGCGGTAGAAGGCTGCCGCAGTCTCGAAGTCCTCGGCCTCGACGACCAGGCGAAGCTGGCTGACCCGGGGGAGCCCGCTCCCGTCCTCGCCGAGGGTGCTGCCCGGGGCGAGCCAGTGGTACTGCGCGTCGCCCTCCGTGGCCAGCCAGTGGTTCATCCCGGCGCGGGCCCGGTCGTTGACCATCGCGTCATGAATGCCGAGAGCGCGGTCCGGGCGGATCGCGCGCACGAACTCGATCGCCTCGACCGTCTTGAGCCAGTTGCCCTGCATGGGGACCAGCAGCGTGTTGACCGGTACGTCGGGAACCGCGAGCGCGTCGCCCGGGTGGTAGACCGACTCGGCGTCGGCGGTGACGACGTAGCCGAGGTTTGCGCACACCTCCTGGCCCGGCACGATCGCCGCGTGCAATCCGCCGACGGCCCGGACCTCGAACCCCTGCACGTCGAACACCTGCCCCGGGTCGACGGGTGTGAACGGCAGCTCGTCGAGGTCGGCTCCGCGCGGCGCCCAGACGGGAAGACCTGAGGCGCGCACCCGGTCGATCGCCACGTGGTCGCCGTGCTCGTGGCTGACCAGCACGGCGTGCGCGCCGTCCAGCGCGCGAGGCTCGCTCCAGCCGCCGGGGTCGAGGACCAGGGTCCTGCCGTCCGTCTCGAGGGCGACGCACGAGTGGCTCCAGCGGGTCAGGCGCATGGCGTCAAACTAGACGGGACCGCGGCGCAGCTCCGTCCCAAGTGCGTCCAGCCGCTGCTCCCAGAACTGACGGAACGGCGAGAGCCAGAGGTCGACCTGCGCCAGGGGAGCGGAGTCGATCGCGTAGAGACGCCGTCGACCCTCGGCGCGCACCGTGGCGAAGCCGCTGTCCCGCAGCACCTTGAGCTGCATCGACACCGCCGGCTGGCCGATCCCGAATTCCTGCGAGATCACCTCGACGACGTCGCCGGACGAGAGCTCACCCGTGGCCAGCAGCTCGAGGATCCGCCGGCGCACCGGGTCACCGAGGACGTCGAAGGCGTGCATCAGGCTCCGGTGTAGGCAGCCACACAGCGATCGGCCGACGCGCGCGCCCACTCCTCGTTGGCGCCGCCGTCCACCGCGGCCTGACCCCAGGCGCTCCCCGAGCCGCGCATCATGCCGGTCAGGTCCGGCAGCTCCTCGGGGGCGGGCCGGGGCGCTGCGGGGTCGGCCAGGTGCAGGCCAAGCCCCATCAGCCCCATCTCCCAGCCGATGCCTACCGCGCCGGGTCCGAACTCCTTCCAGTGGTCGGGTGGGCTGGGCAGGTGATGGACCAGCTCCAGCAGGGTGCCGCCTTCTTCCGTGCTGCTGAGGGTGACGACGATCGTGCCGACGTGGCCGCCGAACTCCCAGGTCGCGGCGAAGCTGAACGGTGGGTCGCAGGCGGTGACCTCCCCGCCGGCGTTGCCCTCGACCTGGTAGCGCCCTCCCAAGCTCAGGTCACCGGTGATCGGAGCCAGCCACCGCTCGATCCGCTCTGCCTCGGTCAGGGCTGACCACACCTGGTCGGGTGCCTCGGCGTAGGAACGCGTCAGCCGCAGGTCGGTCCCGGTCACCTCGCGCTCGACGGCGGCGAGCTCCGCGTTCGTATCAATGTTCATTGATATGAGTTTGGCAAGGACGTGGCCGATCGGTCAAGCGTTGCCGGGAACCCGTCCGACCGCCATCTAGTCTGATCAGCGTGACCAGCACGCCGCGGACGCCGGCGAGAGGCATGCCCGTGGTCCCGGCCGGTGCTCCGTCACCGAGGACCGTGGGCGGCTACACGCTGCTCACGATGATCGGCGAGGGCGGCATGGGCGTGGTGCACCTGGCCCGCCGGGGTGACGGGCCGCGGGTGGCGCTCAAGGTGATGAGGCCCCAGGTCGTCGGCGACAACGAGGCCCGACGCCGCCTGGAGCGCGAGGTCGAGCTCGCTGCGCCGGATCACGAGCAGGTGGGTGGCCGAGATCGTGGACGCCGACCCGTGGGCCCCGGTCCCGTACGTCGCGACCCGCTACGTCCCCGGCCTGTCGCTGCACGACTACGTGCACGAGGAGGGCCCGATCAGGGGCCCCGACCTCACGTGGTTCGCCGCCTGTCTCGCCGAGGGCGTCGCCTCGGTGCACGCGGTCGGCGTGCTGCACCGAGACGTGAAGCCGTCGAACGTGCTGATGGAGGGCCGCACGCCGATCCTGATCGACTTCGGCCTGGCCCGGGTGGCCGACGACCCGAAGCTCACCCACACCGGGTGGCTGCTGGGCACGCCGGGCTACCTGGCGCCCGAGATCCTCTACGGCGACGACGCCACCACCGCGTCCGACGTCCACTCGTGGGCGGCCACCGTGGCGTTCGCCGCGACCAGCCGGCCGCCGTTCGGCCGGGGGCCGTCGATGGCGATCATGGACCGGGTGCGCCGCGGCGAGCACGACCTCTCCGGCATCCCGGACCCGCTGCGCCAGCTGCTCGCCGAGTGCCTCGACCCGGAGCCCGCGCGGCGGCCCGGCCTCGACGCGATCCTGGGCTGGCTCCGGCCGCAGGTCGCGCCTACGCTCCGACCGGCGCCGCCCGTACCGCCGGCCCCGGAGAAGCTGACGATGCCCTACGCCGTCGCCATCACCTCCGCCGACGGCACCTCGACGGACCTGTTGCCCGGTGCACCGGCGGTCGGGGCGGCCGGCACCCGGATGCTCACCGAGCACCAGACCGTGCTGGAGCGGGGACCGGGTGCACCGTCCACCCAGCCACCGCCTCCGGGGCCGTTCGAGCACGGCCGGGCGCCGTTCGCCGAGCGCGCCCGCCGGTCCGTCCTGCTGGTCACGGCCGGCCTGCTCTGTGGAGCCCTGGTCGCACTGTTCCCCTGGTTGGGATCGATCGCGCTGGTGCTGCTCGTCTGGCTGCTCCGCAGCGGCTCGGTGGCGGCCAGCACGGCCGCCGAGCGGCGCCGGATGCGCGGGGCGAAGTGGTACGACGGGGCCCTCCTGCTCGTCCGTGCGCCGTGGGAGCTGCTCCGGTCGCTGGCCGGCACGACGATGCTGGTGCTCTGGAGCGGCGGGATCGCACTGGCGGCCGCGCTGCTGTGCTACGCCTTCACGGCCGGCGAGGCGATCACCCTGTTCGTGTCCGGCGCGGTCTTCGCCGGGGCGGCGTACACCGGCCCGGGCGGGTCACAGGTGCGCTCGCCCCTGGCCCGCCTCGTCAACCCGGTCTCGCGGCAGTGGAAGCCGTGGCTCGCGGTCTCGTTCCTGCTGCTCGTGCTGGCCACCACGCTGGGTGGGCTGGCCGAGGCCCGCGGCTCGTCCTGGGCGCCGGGCCAGGACCGTCCACTCAGCGGACCCAGTGCCCTGTCGGCGAGGTCCGCACATTGACTCCGCGGCCCGGGCACGCACCTGGCGGCGTTGCCGACGCTGCGAAGACGCCCAGTCTGCGTGCGCGCCGGGCGCCTTGCCATCCACGCACCGGGACCACGGCCTCAACGCACGGATCTCGCCGACAGGACACCCGCCGGACAACCCTCTCGGTCCGTGGCACCATGGGTCTCGTGACGAGTCCCGCCCTGATCAGCGAGATCATCATTAATTAGCGCGTCGACGACCCTCGACGCGCCCACCTCTCGTATCCCGAGAGGTTTTTTGTTGCCCCGAGACCAAGTGAGACCCCCGATGGACCTGCACGGCGCCTTCCACGTCTACGACACCACCCTGCGCGACGGCGCACAGCAGGAGGGGCTCAACCTCTCGGTCGCCGACAAGCTGACGATCGCGCGGCAGCTCGACGGGCTCGGTGTGGGCTACATCGAGGGTGGCTGGCCGGGGGCGAACCCGAAGGACACCGAGTTCTTCCGCCGCGCGGCCCGCGAGCTCGACCTCAAGCACGCGAAGCTGGCGGCGTTCGGCTCGACCCGCCGAGCCGGTGTCGCCGCCGCCGACGACCCGCAGGTGGCCGCACTCCGGGACAGCGGCGCCTCGGTGGTCACCCTGGTGGCCAAGTCACACGACCGGCACGTCGAGCTGGCGCTGCGGACCACGCTCGAGGAGAACCTCGCCATGGTCCGCGACACCGTGTCGCACCTGCGCGCCGAGGGCCAGCAGGTGTTCCTGGACGCCGAGCACTTCTTCGACGGCTACCGCGCCAACCGCAACTACGCGCTCGAGGTGCTCCGAACGGCGTACGAAGCCGGCGCCGACGTGGTCGCCCTCTGCGACACCAACGGCGGAATGCTGCCCGACTGGGTCTCCGACGTCGTCCACGACGTCATCGACACCACCGGCGTCCGCGTCGGCATCCACGCGCACAACGACAGCGGCTGCGCGGTCGCCAACTCGCTGGCGGCGATCGACGCCGGCGCCAGCCACGTCCAGGGCTGCATCAACGGGTACGGCGAACGCACCGGCAACGCCGACCTGGTCACGGTCGTCGCCAACCTCGAGCTCAAGCTGGACCGTTCGGTCCTGCCTCCCGGGCTGCTCGGCGAGGCGACCCGGATCGCGCACGCCGTCGCCGACGTCACCAACTTCCCGCCGGCCTCCCGGCAGCCCTACGTCGGCGCCTCGGCGTTCGCGCACAAGGCCGGGCTGCACGCCAGCGCGATCAAGGTCGACCCGGACCTCTACCAGCACACGCGACCCGATCGGGTCGGCAACGACATGCGGCTGCTCGTCTCCGACATGGCCGGCCGCGCCTCCATCGAGCTGAAGGGCCGCGAGCTCGGCTTCGACCTCGGCGCCGACAAGGAGCTGCTCGGCCGGGTCACGGCCCGGGTCAAGGAGCTCGAGTCGACCGGCTACACCTTCGAGGCGGCCGACGCGTCGTTCGAGCTGCTGCTCGAGGAGATGGTGTCCGGGCTGCGCCCGTCGTACTTCGAGGTCGAGTCGTGGCGGGTGATCACCGAGACCCTCGACCACCGCGAGGCGGGCGAGGAGGCGGTCTCCGAGGCCACGGTCAAGCTGATCGCGCAGGGCGAGCGGCACGTGGTCACCGGCGAGGGCAACGGCCCGGTCAACGCCCTGGACCAGGCGCTGCGCAAGGCGATCGGCCAGGCGTTCCCGGGGGTCGTGAAGTTCGAGCTGATCGACTACAAGGTCCGCATCCTCGACCAGGGGCACGGCACCGACGCCATCACCCGGGTGCTGATCGAGACCTCCGACGGCGAGTCGTCCTGGGTCACGGTCGGGGTCGGCCACAACGTCATCGAGGCGTCGTGGGGCGCCCTGGTCGACGGGCTCACGTTCGGGTTGCGCCGGCAGGGCGCCTGACCGTCAGGGCCGGATGATCCGGTGCGCCAGGTCCTCCCACGCCTCCATGATCCGGTCGACGTGGATCCCCTCGATCTGCACCTGCTGCTCGAGGATCGGCACCTCGAGCGGTGCCAGCAGCGCCGTCGACAGCAGTGCGATGTCGCCGGTGCACCCGAGCTCGCCCATCAGGTAGCGGGTGTGCATCGCGACGAACGAGTACGCCGCATAGCGTCCGAGTCCCCGCCCGCCCGGCCGCCCGGATCAGGTCGGCCGAGCCGCAGGTTGAGCTCCAGCCGGGACCGGCCGAAGGCCAGCAGCCGCTCCATGGCCGGGGCGCCGGGACCGAGCGGCGGAGGCCCGGAGATCACCGAGGCCTGCCACTCGGTCTCGGAGAAGTTGAGCAGCGCGGCCATCAGCCCCTCGCGCGAGCCGAACCGGCGGAACACCGTGCCCTTCCCGACGCCGGCCCGCGCCGCGAGGGCGTCCATCGTCACGCCCTCGATGCCGCAGTGGTCGATCAGCGCCTCGGCCGCCACGAGCAGCGCCTCCCGGTTGCGGGCAGCGTCCCGCCGCTCGGGGGCGGGTTCCCCGAGCAGACGCAGGAGGGGTCGCTCGCTCATCGGTGAGGGCAACTGTAGGAGCGACCGCGCTGTGGTCCAGTCCACTCGCCGGTAGGGCCAACCGGAATGAAAGCGGACCACAGTCCGTTTTCGATCTCGAACGTCCACCCTCCGACTCCACAGGAGCAGCCATGTCCCAGACCCGTGTCGCCGTCCTCGTCGGCAGCCTGCGCGCCGACTCCGTCAACCGGAAGCTGGCCGAGCTGCTGCGCGACCGGGCGCCTGCCGGGGTGACCCTCGACCTCGTCGACGGCCTCGGGGCGCTGCCGTTCTACAACGAGGACATCGACACCGCCGACGACGTGCCCGCCGCTGCCGCCGCGTTCCGCGCGCGGGTGGCCGCAGCCGACCGCGTCCTGGCCGTGACTCCGGAGTACAACGGCACCATGCCGGCCGTCCTCAACAACGCCATCGACTGGCTCTCTCGGCCCTACGGCGCCGGCGCGATGTTCGGCAAGCCGTTCGGCGTGGTCGGCACCACCCCGACGCCGTACGGCGGCAAGTGGTCGCACGCCGACGCCGCCCGGTCGGCCCAGATCGCCGGCGCGGTCGTGGTCGAGGACGTGACCGTGTCGCAGTCCGCGATCGACGTGGACGTGCTCACGGACCCCGAGGTGCTCGGCCGGCTGCACGACGCCGTGGCCCGGCTCGTCGACTTCCAGCAGGAGACCGTGGCCGCCTGAGCCTCGCAGACTAGGTTCGACGGGTGGCCGAGCTGCACGACCTGACCGCCCTCGAACAGGGCGAGCTCGTCCGGCGGCGCGAGGTCTCGCCCGTCGAGCTCGCCCGAGCACTACCTCGAGCGCGCCCACCGCATCGACGACGACCCGTCGACCACGGTGGGCGCGTTCGTCACGCTCACCGATGACCTCGCGCTCGCGCGGGCCGGGCAGCTCGAGACCCTGGAGCGCGGAGCGGACTCGCCGCTGTACGGCGTGCCGACGGCCATCAAGGACCTCAACCTCACGGCGGGCATCCGCACCACGTTCGGCTCCCAGGCGTTCGCCGACTTCGTGCCGGACGTGTCCGACGGCGTCACCCTGTCGCTCGAGGCCGCCGGGATGGTGAGCCTCGGCAAGACAGCCACGCCGGAGTTCGGCTCGCCGTGCTACACCGAACCGGAAGGCAGGCCACCCTCGGTCACGCCGTGGGACCGGAGCCGGATGGCGGGCGGCTCGTCCGGCGGCGCGGCCGCAGCGGTGGCGGCCGGCCTGGTCCCCGTGGCTCAGGGCTCGGACGGCGGCGGCTCCATCCGGATCCCGGCCTCGTGCTGCGGGCTGTTCGGCCTCAAGCCCACGCGTGGGCGGATCAGTGGTCACCCGATGTACGGGGACCCGGTGGGTTTGGCGACGGCCGGGTCGATCGCCCGGACCGTGCGCGACGCGGCGGCGATGCTCGACGAGCTCGCCGGTCGTCGGGTGGGGGACCCGTCCTGGGCACCACCTCCTCTCGGGACGTTCCTCGCGGCCTGTGACCGCGAACCCGGCCATCTTCTGATCGCCCGGTTCACCGATCCAGTCATCGCCGACGTTCCTGTGGACAAGGCCTGCCTCGACGCGGTTGTGGACGCTTCGCGGCTGCTGGAGTCGCTCGGCCACGAGGTGGTGGACATCGCCGTGCCGCTCCCGCCGGAGGCGGTCCCCGTCTTCGAGACCAACTGGTCGGTGCTGACTGCGATGTCGCTGGTGCCCCCTGAGCAGGAGCACCTGCTCCGCCCGCTGACCCGCTGGCTCACCGAGCGCGGCCGCGAGGTGAGCGGTCCGGACTTCGGCCTGGCCATCGGCGCGATGCGCCGGTTCGCCGCGGGTGCGCTCACCGCGCTGGCGCCGTACGACGCCGTGCTCACGCCCACGCTGGCCGTACCGCCGCTGGCGGTCGGCGCCATCCGCGACGACGCCGACCCGGCCGGCGACTTCGAGGCGCAGAAGCGGTTCACGCCGTGGACGAGCGCGTGGAACGTCACCGGCATGCCGGCTGCGTCCCTGCCGCTCGGCTGGACCGAGGACGGTCTCCCGGTCGGCGTCATGCTCGCGGCCCGCCCGGCCGAGGAGGAGCTGCTGCTCAGCCTCTGCGCGCAGGTCGAGGCGGCCGCGCCCTGGCACGAGCGCCGGCCGCCCGGCTGGTGACGCTGGGTGGGCTACAGCCTCGGCGGCCCCGCCTCGACCCGGCGCAGCACCGCGGACAGGCTGTCGATGTCGGGGCCGCGCTGCAGCTGACGCTCGTCCCACCACGTCGCGCCGGCCTCGGCGAGGGGCCCCACGACGTCCCCGGCAGATGCGGGTGTGGTGACGCCGCCCAGCACCACGTCGAAGCCGTCGAGGGAGCCGCGCTGCTCGCCGACGTAAGCCAGCACGTCCCGCACCACCTCGACCGGGGGCACGTCGCCGTGCCGGTGCTCACGGAACAGCGGCACCACGCCGTCCCACCGCGCGGCCCGGCGCATCGGCGGCCGGCTCGGCCAGAAGCCGCCCACCCAGATCGGCACCCGCGGCTGCTGGGCCGTGGGCGGCAGCAAGGTGACGTCGTCGACCGTGAAGTGGCGGCCCGTGTGCGAGACCGGCGCGCCGGACCAGAAGGCGGGCAGGAGCGAGAGCGCCTCGTCCAGCCGCCCGGCCAGCTCGACCGGGTCGGTGGTGTCGCCGAACCGGCCGTACTCGTCGTCGATCGGCCCACCCAGCCCGACGCCGAGCGTGGCCCGGCCGCCGGAGAGCACGTCGAGGGTCGCGACCTGTCGGGCCAGCCCCTGCGGCCGGCGCCTGGCCACCGGTGTCACCAGCGTGCCCAGCCGCAGCCGCGAGGTCGACAGCGCGGCCGCGGTCAGCAGCATCCACGGGTCACCGAACGGCCGGTCGGCGTGGAAGCCGTGCACCAGGTGGTCCCAGACGAACAGCCCGTCCCACCCCACCTCCTCCGCGGTCCGGGCGAGGTCGCCGACCGTGCGCGGGTCCGCGAAGTCGCCGAAGCAGGGGATGTTCACCGAGAACTTCACGACCCCAACCTCCCCTTTGCGAGCGGCCCTCACAAACCGATCGGCCAGGGCCTTGCACTTCGCGCGGAACGTCCTAGCGTCAAGCCATGTCCTCGGAGCTGACGCCGTACATCTGTGTCGAAGACAGCCGCGCCGCGATCGAGTGGTACGTCGCGGCGCTGGGCGCCGAGGTCGTCCTCGAGCCGATCGTCATGGACGACGGCCGCGTCGGCCACTGCGAGCTCGCCGTGAACGGCGCGCGCTGGATGATGTCGGACGAGTTCGAGAGCGCGGGCGTGGCCCCGCCCGACCCGGCGCGCGGCGCCGCCGTGAGCCTGCACCTCACCGTCGACGACTGCGACGAGGCCGCGGCCCGGGTCCGGGAGCACGGCGTCACTCTCGACCGCGGGCCCGAGGACAGCCCGCCGGCGGGGCGGGTCGCGGTGTTCCGCGACCCGTTCGGCCACCGCTGGTTCCTCAACCAGCGCCTGTCAGACGCCTAGCGAGCGATCGTCGCGGTGGCCGTGAGGTCGCCGACGGCACCGGTCATCGCGATGGTGAGCTCCAGCTTCCTGCCCGCCTCGGAGACCGTGACCGTCGACTGGCCGGCGTCGGCGTAGAAGTAGAACGACGTGTCGTCGGCGTTCGCGAACTCCATCGCCCACTCAGGCTGTCTCCGAGTCCCATGGCTCCGTCTCTCCCCGGTGGGCGTGCAGACTACGGCCCACCGGGGCGGCTACCACGTTCGGTTTGACGGTTTCGCTACGCTTCTGCGGTCCAGGGACCGTAGGGGGGCTCGTGGTGGCTCGGGTGCTCGCTCGAGTGCTCGCGGGGGTGGCGCTCACGCTCGCCGTCGCGACGATCCCGCACGCCCCGGTCGCGCAGGCGGACCCGGCGTTCGTGGCGACCGGCCACAGCCCCACCCAGGGCACGCCGGTGCCCGGCTCTTACGTCACCGCCGACCTCGGGACCTGGAGCACTCCGCCCGACCCCGACGGCTACGAGTTCGAGTGGCTCCGCGACGGCACCCCGATCGCGGGCGCGACCGCGCGGGACTACCTCGTCCAGGTCGCCGACGTCGGGCACCAGCTCGAGCCGTTCGTGATCGGCCACTCCGGGTCGGACAGCGCCCACTTCTTCGGTACGGCCGTGACGGTCCGCAAGCTCGACTCGTCGGTGTCCCTCGACGTTCGTCGGGTCCACCCCGCGCCCGGCCGGGCGCGACTGGTCTGGAGCACGATCTCCATCATGAGCACCGAGCGGCCCTGGCCGACCGACGGCGGCACGATGACGGCGTACCGGAAGAAGGACGGCCGCTGGAAGCAGCTCGGCTCGACCGTGGTCACCCACAGCGCGGCGTTGGTGCGGCTGCCCTGGAAGCGCCTTCCCTCCGACCGGACCAAGGTGCGGGTCTGTTTCCAGGGCTCGGACGCGGTCGCCGTCAGCTGCTCGACCCCGCACGTCGTACGCCGGCAGGGCTGAACCAACCCGGGGCGGCGGCCACGAACTCCTGCCGCCCGAGCGACCCCGCGCCGTCGGGGATGACGGCGAGCAGGGGTGCGATCCGCTGCAGGTCGTCGAGGTTGCAGCGCTCGGCCAGCCCCGGGTGGGCCGGCCAGGCGCCGATGACCAGTCCGCGGACCACCAGCCCTGCGGCGCGCAGGGCGTCCACGGTCAGCTCTGTGTGGTTGAGCGTCCCGAGGCCCGCGGCCACCACGACGACCACCTCGACCGGGGCCCCAGCGGCGACGAGCTCCGACGCGAGGTCGAGCAGCGTCCCGCCCTGCAGGTCGAGGCGGACCAGCAGTCCGCCGGCGCCTTCCACGACCACGGAGTCCTCCGCGAGCCGGCCGAGCCGGGCCGCGTACGACGACACGGCCGGGATCTCGACCCCCTGTCGGCGGGCGGCGGTGTCGGGAGCCAACGGTTCGTCCAGGGTCGTCCACTCCTGGGCCTCGACCCCGGTCAGCCGGGCCACCTCGCGGGCGTCTGAGTCGCCATCGGCCGCCCCCGTCTGAACGGGCTTGACCACGACCACCGACCCCGGCGCGGTCGCGGCCAGGGCCGCCGTGGCGACGGTCTTGCCGACCGCTGTCGACGTGCCGGTGACGACGGTGATCACGTGTGCTCCTTGACGACCGCGACGAGGACGTCGACGGCCCGGGCCCAGTCCGCTTCCGGGATGCCGGCGCTGACGGTGATCCGCAGCCGGGAGATCCCGTCGGGCACCGAGGGCGGCCGGAAGCACCCGACCGTCACGCCCTGCGCCAGCGCCGCCGCCTGGGCGGCCAGGGCCACCTGCGGCGAGGGCATCGGTAGCGACAGCACAGCTCCCGCGGGCGGCTCGACACCGAGCGCGGCCGCCAGGTCGGTGGCTCGCCGGCGTACGACGTCGGCCAGCCCGGGCCGCGCCCGCAGCTGCCGCAATGCCTCGAGCGCGGCGCCCGTGGCAGCCGGGGCGAGGCCGGTGTCGAAGATGAACGCGCGGCCGCGGTTGACCAGGTGGTCGACCATCCGCCTGAGGGCCGAGCACGGCGCCGCCCTGGCTCCCGAGTGCCTTCGAGAGCGTCGCCGTGACGACCACGTGGGGGAGACCGGCCAGGCCGAGCTCGCGGACCACGCCGGGGCCGCGGACGCCGAGCCCGTGCGCCTCGTCGACGAGGAGCAGGGCGTCGTACCGCTCGCACACCGCGGCCAGCGCGGCCAGCGGTGCCTCGTCGCCGAGCACGGAGTAGACCGACTCGGCCAGCACCATCGCGCGCCGGTCGCCGGCGGCGGCCAGTGCGCGCTCGACCGCGGCCACGTCGTGGTGCGGGCAGATCTCGACGGCCGACCGGGACAGCCGGGCCGCGTCGACCAGCGATGCGTGCACGTGCGCGTCCGAGACGACCAGCGCGTCGCGGCCGCCCAGCGCGGCCACCGCGGCCAGGTTGGCGTGGTAGCCGGTCGAGAACACCAGCGCGGCCGGCTGCCCGAGGTACGCCGCGAGCTCGCGCTCCAGCTGGGCGTGCAGCTCCAACGTCCCGGTGACCAGCCGGGAGGCACCGGCGCCGGCCCCCCACCGGCGAGCCGACGCCGCGGCCGCCTCGACCACGGCGGGGTCGCGCGACAGGCCGAGGTAGTCGTTGCCGGCCAGGTCGGTCGTCGCGCCCTCGGCGGGCCGCGGCCGCAGGCTCCGCTGCAGCCCGGCGGCCTCGCGAGCCGCGGACTCGGAGGCCAGCCACTCCTCCCAGCGGGTCATGCTCCTGGCTCTCGTGACATGGCTGTGGGTGCCTGCGCGCCTACCCGATCGCGTCTCGCCGGTGCGTGTGGGCCAGGGTGGCGGTGAGCTGTCAACCGGTCACCGCCCGCCCGGGGTTGAAGAGCCACCGCCACCTGGTCTCGACACGCGTCACGCCCGCAGTGGCGGTGACCTCTCAACCGGTCTCGGCCCGGAGCCGGTTGACGGGTCACCGCCACCTGGGCCAGGCGGCCGCCCCCGACTGCCCACGCATGTGTCACAAGAGCCAGGTCATCTCCGCAGTTCCGGGGAAGGGCGCGGCCGTCCGCGCGCAGCCCCTTCGCACGCTTCCACGGGCTGATCATGCGACGAGCACCGCCCGCTCGATCGCAGTGCAGATGCGTGCGAGGTCCTCGTCGGGAGTGACGTAGGGCGGCATCGTGTAGACGAGGTCGCGGAACGGCCGCAGCCACACCCCCTCCTCGACCGCGGCTTCGGTGGCCTTGACCACGTCGACGGGGTGGTCGAGCTGGACGACGCCGACCGCACCGATGGTGCGCACGTCGGCGACGCCGGGTGCGCCGCGCAGCGAGGAGAGCTCGGACAGGCCGGCACCGACGCGGGCCACGTTCGCCTGCCAGCCGGACGTCTCGAGGAGGTCGAGGCTGGCCAGCGCCACCGAGCTGGCCAGCGGGTTGCCCATGTACGTCGGGCCGTGCATCAGCACGCCGGACTCCGACGCGGACAGCCCGCGCGCGACCGCACCGGTGCACAGCACCGCGGCCAGCGAGAGGTAGCCCCCCGTCAGCGCCTTGCCCACGCACATCACGTCCGGCACCACCCCGGCCGCCTCGGCCGCGAAGAAGGTGCCGGTCCGCCCGAAGCCGGTCGCGATCTCGTCGAGGACCAGCACCAGCCCGTGCTGGTCGGCCACGTCGCGCATCACCCGCAGGCACTCGGCGTCGTAGACGAACATGCCGCCCGCGCCCTGCAGCAACGGCTCGACGACGATCCCGGCCAGCTCGTGGGCGTGCGCGTCCGCCAGGGCCCGGAACCCCGCCGCCCACGCCCCCACGTCACCGCCGGGAGCCGGCGGCTGCTCGGCGAAGACCTGCTGGGGCAGCACCTCGCTGAACATCGAGTGCATGCCGCCCACGGGGTCGCACACGCTCATGCAGCCGAAGGTGTCGCCGTGGTAGCCGCCGCGGACCGTGAGCATCCTGGTCCGCAACGGGTGGCCGAGCCCGCGCTGGTACTGCAGCACCATCTTCAGCGCGACCTCGACGCTCACCGAGCCGGAGTCGGCCAGGAAGACGTGCTCGAGCCCGTCGGGAGCCAGCGAGACCAGCCGCTCCGCCAGCCGGATGGCCGGCGCGTGGGTCAGCCCGCCGAACATCACGTGGGCCATGTCGTCCAGCTGGCGGCGCACGGCTGCGTCGAGCTCGGGCACGGCGTACCCGTGGATCGCCGCCCACCACGACGACATCCCGTCCACGAGCTCGGTCCCGCCGGCCAGTCGCAGGCGTACGCCGGAGGCGGACTCGACCAGCCGGACCGGCGTCGGCTCGGTCATCGAGGTGTAGGGGTGCCAGACGTGCTCGCGGTCGTAGGCGAGCAGCTCGTCCGGGGTCTCAGGCATTGGGTGCGACGGCCGTGCCGGCGCCGCGCCGGCGCTTGGCCGGGTCGTGCGAGTGGTCGCCCTCCGCGGCCCCGGGAGTCGCGCCCAGCACGGTGAAGCCGTGGTCCCGGACCATCTCCAGGTCGGCCTGCGCGGCCTGCCCCTCCGAGGTGAGGTAGTCGCCGAGGAAGATCGAGTTCGCCACGTGCAGGGCCAGCCCCTGCAGCGAGCGCAGGTGCATCTCCCGGCCGCCCGCGATCCGGATCTCCCGGTCCGGGCACACGAAGCGGGCCATGGCCAGGATCCTCACGCACCTGGCCGGGGTCAGGTTCCAGACGTTCTCGAACGCGGTGCCGTCGAACGGCATCAGGAAGTTGACCGGGATCGAGTCGGACCCGAGCTCCCGGAGCGCGAACAGCGCCTCGACCAGCTGCTCGTCGGTCTCGCCCAGCCCGGCGATCAGGCCGCTGCAGGGCGACAGGCCGGCACCCTTGACCTTCTCGACGGTGTCGACCCGGTCGGCGTACGTGTGGGTCTGCACGATCTGGTCGTGGTGCGACTCGGCGGTGTTGAGGTTGTGGTTGTAGGCGTCCACGCCCGCCGCGCGCAGCCGCTCGGCCTGGCCGTCCTTGAGCAGGCCCAGGCAGGCACAGATCTCGACCTCGGGGTGCTCGGCCTTGATCGTCCCGACCATGTCGGCCACGCGGTCGACGTCCCGGTCGGTCGGCCCGCGGCCGCTGGAGACCATGCACACCCGGGTGGCGCCGCCCTGGAGCCCGGCGGCCGCCTGCTCGAGCGCGTCCTCGGTGCTCAGCCACTTGTACTTGAGGATGTCCGCGGACGAGCCCAGCGCCTGCGAGCAGTAGCCGCAGTTCTCCGGGCAGAGACCCGACTTGAGGTTGACCAGGTAGTTGACCTTGACCGTGGCGCCGAAGTGCTCGCGACGGAGCCGGCCCGCGGCGGCGACCACGTCCAGAAGCTCGTCGTCGTGGGCCCGCAGGACCGCGAGCGCGTCGTCCTCGGTCGCGGGCTTCCCGTCGAGGATCGCATCGGCCAGCTGGTCGAAGAACGACGAGGTCATGTGGTCAGTATGCCGAGGGCGGCGGGTCAGCCCTCGGGGACGTCCACCACCGCACCGGTGAGCTCGGCCAGCAGTACGGCGCCGGCCAGGTCGACCTTCGCGCCCCGGAGGGTCGCGGCGCCGAGGTCGCTGCCGCCCAGGCTCGCCCCGCGCAGGTCGGCGTCGGTCAGGTCGGCCTCCCGCAGCTCCACCCCTCCGAGGTTCGCGTCCCGCAGGGTGGCGCCGACCAGCACCGCCATGGACAGGTCGGCGTCCCGCAGGTCCACGCCGCTCAGGTCCTGGCCGGTCAGGTCCGCGCCGCGCAGCACCACCCCCCGCCACTGCCCGCCCCGGACGGTGATCGGCTTCAGCGTGCAGCGGCTGAACGTCGACCCGGTCAGCTTGCAGCCGTCGAGAGTGACGTCGAAGAGGTTCGTGCCGCTGAAGGTGCAGCCCACGAAGGCCGAGGCCTCGTGCACTGACGCGTTGAACCGGCACCGCTCGAAGGTGCAGCCATCGAAGGTCGCACCTTTGGTCCTGGTCTCGGTGAGGTCGACCTCCACGAAGCGGACGCCGTCGTGGCGGGCGTCGGCCAGGTCCTCGCCGTACCAGTCCTCGCCGCTGATCGTCTGGTCTGTCACCGTGCTGAGACCTCGAACGTCCCGCCGCTGCGCCAGTAGTGCCCGTCCTCGCGGGTCATGAAGTCGTTCTCCACGAGGTAGCGGCGCAGCGCCGCGTAGTCCGGGTGGAACCGCACGAGGATGTCGTTGACGCCGGCCTCGGAGTAGGTCTTCCCGGGCTCGAACTCCTGGGCCAGGCGGTCGAGCACGACCAGCAGCTTGGCGTGCTTGCTGGGGATGGTGTGCAACCGGCCGTCGTCGCCGAAGAAGCTGCGGAGCACGCGCTCCTGCTGCGCGCTCTCCCGGGCGGTCATGCTCTCGGCCGGAGAGCCAGAAGCGTGCGCGGCCACACGGCCGTGTCGAGGCCGCCCTCCACCGCGCGCTGCTCGAAGTGCAGGTGGCAGCCGTCCGGGGCGCCGTTGTCGGAGGCCAGCGCGAACAGGTCGCCGCGGTGCAGCTTGTCGCCGGGCTCGACGAAGACCTTCCGGGTGTGGCCGATGACCAGGTCCCAGCCGAGCTTGCGGTTGCGCAGGAGGACCGGGTTGTCGCCGTACGCCGGCCCCAGGCCGCTGTGGTCGACGACCTTGGCCCGTCGCCCGGCGTAGAGCTTGGTGCCGCAGGGCATCGCGACGTCGATGCCGTGGTGGAACCCCTCCCGGTTCGGGCAGCGGGGGTCGGGGTCGTAGTAGGGCGCGACGGTGCAGCCGAACGGGACCATGATGCGGTGGGCGCCGGCGTACCAGGGCGAGGTGTAGTGGTGCTTGTCGTCGGTGTAGAAGTGCCAGCGCGGGTCACGCCCCTGGGCCGGTGCGGCCAGCCCGAGCACGGCCGCGAGCACCGCCACGAGGCCGAGGACACGCATGCACTCATGCTCACACATCTAGCCGGTCCCGGCCGGGCATGATCGTCGCGTGAGGTTGCGCGTGGCCGTCCTGCTCTGTCTCGGTCTGGTCGCCGGTTGCGGGGGCGACCCCGAGCCGCCGTCCGGGCCCGGACTGCCGTCGCAGGCCGACCTCAGGACGTACTTCGAGGCGATCGCCAGCGGTGACCCCGAGCAGACGACCAAGGCGCAGGACATCGCCGCCGACGGGTCGCCGGCCGAGGCGTACGCGGCGTTCGTCGGCCTGGCCACGACGGCCGTCACGGCCGCGGGGCACGACGCCCAGGCGAGCCGTGACGTGCAGGACGTCGACCAGGGCTTCAAGGCCTGCGTCAGCGCCGACGCGTGCGTGACCTGGAAGGACCTGAAGGGCAAGGACGGCGAGCTCACCGACTTCTCGGTCAACGGGACGATGCTGGACGACTCGCTGGTCGACATGGCCGGCCAGGCGCCGATCTCGTCACCTGGGGTCTACGACGTGCAGCCGGAGTACGCCTACCGGCTGCCGCAGAGCGGCGTGCTCGACGTGGTGGTCACGATCACCGCCTCGGACGCCGCCCTGTCGGCGAAGCCCGGGACCTACATCGAGGGCGACCAGATCCTCGAGGGCAGCCAGGCCCCCGGCGCGGCCCTGATCAAGCCGGGCACGAGCAGCCCGGTGCTCCTGGTCTTCCCGGACGCCCAGGACCTGAAGCTCGACGGGCAGGTCACCTTCGAGCTGAAGATCGGCAGCGCCGGCTCCGACTCCATCGGCTTCGGGCTGGCCGACCCTGCGGCCTAGTGTCCTGTCACGGCGAGCAGCCGCTCGCACTCCTCGATGAGCCGGCGGCGTAGCGGTGCGCCGCGTTCGGCGAACGCGCGCTGGGCCGCGGCGTACTCCTGCTTGCCCTCGGCGGTCTCGACCAGGAGCGGCTCGTAGCCCAGGTCGGAGAGGTCGTACGGCGAGGCCCGCATGTCGAGGACCCGGATGTCGCGGGCCAGCTCGAAGGAGTCCGCGACGAGCTCGGAGGGCACGAGCGGGCTGAGCCGGAAGGCGTGCTTGTAGAGGTCCATGCCGGCGTGCAGGCAGGCGGGCTGCTCGTACGCCGGCCGGTCGTGGGCCTGCGGGTCCAGGGTGTTGAGCGGGCGCGCCGGCGCGGTGAAGAAGCGGTAGGCGTCGAAGTGCGAACACGCGATCCGGTGGCCCTCGACCACGGCGTCGGTGCCGTCCGGCCCGAGCCGGAGCGGGTACGCCGGGTGGCGGGTCTCCTCCTCGGCCAGCCGATAGACCATCGCCCACTCGTGCATCCCGAAGCAGCCGAAGTTCGCCGGCCGGGCGGCGGTGGCGACGAGCAGCGCGTGAGTGCCGTCGATGAGCTCGCGGCGGGCCGCCACGTCGGCGGCAGCCACCGGGTCGGGTCCGCCGACGAGCGCGACGCCGTACCCGGGGGACCAGCGGCGCAGCTGGGCCGGCCGGAACGAGTAGTAGGTGAACAGGAAGTCGTGGACCGGGTGTTTCAGGCCGGACCCCCGCCGCGCCAGGTGGTCACCGACCAGCGCGTCCACCCGCGCCTCGTGCGCCTCGGCGCGAGCGCGCCAGGTCGGCTCGTCGAGCACGACGAGCTCGCGCTGTGGGTCCAGCACCGGCACCGGCTCAGGATAGGAGGCGACCGGGTGCCTTCGTTTCGTGGTTTCGAGACGGGCGCAGAGCGCCCTCCTCAACCACCGGTGGTTTCGAACGCCGCTCTGCGACCCACCATCCGCGGCAACCCCGGGAGCCGCCGGACCCGTCAGGAGGGCGTGAGGTGGAGGCTGGCCGGGCTCGCTGCAACGGCCACCGCGCTGGCGGTGGCCGGCGTCCTGGTGCTCACGCCGTCGAAGCCCGGCCACAACCACCGCACCGACCCGGCCCGTGCGTCCTCGCCATCACCCACCGCGCAGGCACTGGCTCGCCCGGGCCCGGCGACGCCGGCGCGGGAGCCCTTCGACGGGGCCGCGCGCTCCACCACGGACCCGTCCAGCATCTGGGTGATCGTGAACAAGACCCACCCGATCTCGCCGACGGACTTCCGTCCCGACAGCGAGCTCGTGCGTGGCTACCAGGTGGCCGCCGCGGCGGCACCGTCGCTCGGGCGGCTCCTGGACGCCGGCGACCGCCGGGGGCTGGGGCTCAAGATCGAGAGCGGGTTCCGCTCGTACGCGTACCAGCTCCACGTCCATGCCGAGACGGCGGCCGTGCGCGGCCAGTCTGAAGCCGACCGGGTCTCGGCGCGGGCCGGGTACAGCGAGCACCAGACCGGCCTGGCCGTGGACCTGGTCACCCCCGGTGACTCGGCGTGCGACTTCGAGCCCTGCTTCGCCCACACGGCTGCCGGCCGGTGGCTCGCCCGGAACTCTTGGCGATGGGGCTTCATCGTGCGCTACCAGCCGGAGACCACGGCGGTCACCGGCTACGCGCCGGAGCCGTGGCACCTGCGGTACGTCGGCCGGCCGCTCGCGGTCGAGATGAAGCTGGAGGGCGTGCGGACGCTGGAGGAGTTCTTCGGTGTGCCCGGCGGCGACTACCCCCGCTAGCGGAGATCGGTCAAGAGGCCCTCGATAGGCTCGGCGGGTGCGCATCGCCCGATTCACCGCAGGTGAGGACCCGCAGTACGGCGTCATCACCGGCGAGCTCGACGACCACGGCCAGCTGGAGGACGACGCGGTCGTCGTCGCGCTGGCCGGCGACCCCCTCTACGTCGGGATCAAGCTGCTGGAGGAGGAGCACCGGCTGGCCGACGTACGCCTGCTCGCCCCGGTGCTGCCGCGGAGCAAGGTGGTCGGGATCGGCCGCAACTACGCCGCGCACGCCGCCGAGATGGGCAACGACGTACCGGACGAGCCGCTGATGTTCCTCAAGCCCAACACCAGCGTGGTCGGCCCGGGCGACCCGATCTTCTACCCGCCGCAGACCAGCGACCTGCACTACGAGGGCGAGCTCGCCGTCGTGATCGGGCGGATCTGCCGCGACGTGCCGCCCGAGCAGGCCACCGACGTCATCCACGGCTACACGATCGGCAACGACGTCACCGCGCGTGACCTGCAGAAGCAGGACTCGACCTGGACCCGCGGCAAGGGGTTCGACTCGTTCTGCCCGCTCGGGCCGTGGATCGAGACCGACCTCGACCCCGACGACTTCGCGAAGGGCCGGCGCGTGCAGACCTACCTCAACGGCGACGTGGTCCAGGACGGCAGCACGGCGGACCTGATCTTCGACATCCCGACGCTGGTGGCGGCGGTGTCGAGCGTGATGACGCTGCTGCCGGGTGACGTGATCCTGACCGGCACGCCCGAGGGCGTCGGCCCGATGCAGGTCGGCGACGAGGTCGAGGTGGTCGTCGAGGGGCTCGGCTCGCTCGCCAACCCGGTGAGCAAGCGATGATCCACCCGACAGAGTCGCTCGCTGCGCTCGCGACTCCGCGGGGACCCCGGAAAAGCACGGTCAGGGTCCGCTTCTGCCCCTCGCCGACGGGGTCGCCGCACGTCGGCTTCGCGCGCACGGCGCTCTACAACTGGGTCTTCGCGCGCCACCACGGCGGCTCGTTCGTGTTCCGCATCGAGGACACCGACAAGGCCCGCAGCACCGAGGAGTCCTACGACGCGATGCTCGGCGCCATGCGCTGGCTCGGCCTCGACTGGGACGAGGGGCCCGGGGTCGGCGGTCCGCACGGCCCTTACCGCCAGTCCGAGCGCGGCGACGTCTACCGCGACGTGCTCGCGAAGCTGGCCGAGTCGAAGTTCACCTACGACTGCTACTGCACCACCGAGGAGGTCGACGCGCGGCGCAAGGCATCCGGTTCGAAGGTGCAGGGGTACGACGGCTTCTGCCGCGAGCTGACCGACGAGCAGCTCGCGGCGTTCCGCTCCGAGGGGCGCCGGCCCGTGGTGCGCTTCCGGATGCCCGACGGGTCGATCACGTGGACCGACCTGGTTCGCGGAGACATCACCTTCGAGACGCAGTTCGTGCCCGACTTCGCGCTGTGCCGCGCCAACGGCGACCCGCTCTACACGCTGGTCAACCCGGTCGACGACGCCCTGATGGAGATCACCCACGTGCTGCGCGGCGAGGACCTGCTGTCGAGCACCCCGCGACAGATCCCGCTGCACCAGGCGCTGGTCGAGCTCGGGGTCTCGACGGTGGTGCCGGAGTTCGGCCACCTCCCGTTCGTCCTCGGGGAGGGCAACAAGAAGCTCTCCAAGCGCGACCCGGAGTCGCACCTGTTCATGTACCGCGACACCGGCTTCCTGCCGGAGGGGCTGCTCAACTACCTGGCCCTGCTCGGCTGGGCGATCGGGCCCGACCGCGACGTGTTCACGGTCGACGAGATGGTCGAGGCCTTCGACATCAAGGACGTGAACCCCAACCCCGCGCGCTTCGACCTCAAGAAGGCCGAGGCGATCAACGCCGACCACATGCGGATGCTGCCGATCGAGGAGCTCACCCACCGGGTGGTCCCGTTCCTGCAGACCGAGGGGGTGCTCAGCGACCCCGTCGACGACCCCGACGCCGAGCTGTTGGAGCTGGCCATGCCGCTGGTGGCCGAGCGGATGAACAAGCTGACCGAGGCCGCGCCGATGCTGGGCTTCCTGTTCGCCGACGAGGCGTCGTTCGCGCTGGTCGACGAGCTCGACGACGACGGGCGCGACGTCGTGCGCGCGGCGCACGAGGCGCTGGCCGGGCTGGAGTCGTGGTCGACGGCCGAGATCGAGGCCGCTCTGCGGTCGGCGCTGGTCGAGGGGCTGGGGCTCAAGCCCCGGGTGGCCTTCGGGCCGGTCCGGATCGCGGTGACGGGGCGGAAGGTCTCCCCGCCGCTGTTCGAGTCCCTGGAGCTGCTCGGCCGCGACCGGTCGCTGTCCCGCCTCGCGGCCGCGGTCGCCTGATGGAGCCCTGATGAGCCCCGTCGAGTACCACCTCGTCCAGCGGTACGTCGGCCGCTGGGGCCCGACCGGCTGGTGGCGGCCGCTGGCCGGCCTGTTGACCGGCGTGGTCCTGATTCTCCTGGCGCAGTTCGTGCTGCTGGTCGGCTTCATGCTCTTCTTCCTGGTCGACGGCGGCGACGTCGCCGACCGGACCAGCGCGCTCAGCGACACCAGCCATGTCACGCCGTCGCTCCTGGCGTACCTGAACCTCTCGCTCGCCGCCGCCATCCCGGTGGCGCTGTTCCTCACCTGGGCCTTCCACCGGATGCCGCCGGGCTGGGTCTGCTCGGTCGCCGGGCGGCTCCGCTGGCGCTGGATGGCGGTGACGTTCGGGCTGGCCTTCGTCGCGCTCGTGGCGACCGTCATCGTCGGCAGCTTCGTGCCGGCGGCCGGAGACCCGGCCGACTCCTCGGGCGGGCTGAACTCGTGGAGCGACACGCTCCGCGACTTCGTGGTCGTCATCGTGCTGCTCACCCCGCTGCAGGCGGCGGGGGAGGAGTTCGCCTTCCGCGGCTACCTGACCCAGGCCTTCGGCGGGCTGTTCGCGGCCTTCGGGCCTCGGGTGGCGCGGGCGGCCGCCGTACTGCTGCCCGCCGTGCTGTTCGCGCTCGCCCACGGCGCCCAGGACGCGCCGGTCTTCGTGGACCGGCTGGCCTTCGGCCTCGTCGCCGGGGTCCTCGTCATCACCACGGGCGGCCTCGAGGCCGGCATCGCGATGCACGTGCTCAACAACTTCCTCGCCTACGGCTTCGCCCTCGCGTTCAGCGACATGACGAGCGCGCTCAACCCCACCGGCGGCAGCTGGTGGACGCTGCCGACGACACTCACCCAGTCGCTGGTCTACCTGGGCCTCTCGATCTGGGCGGCGCGACGTCTGGGCGTCTCGAACCGGGTCGAGCGGGGGGCCGCGAACGTTTTGGAGCGCTCCGAACCGCGCGTGTAAGGTTTCTCATCGGTCCGGCGCCGGTGGGAAACCACTTCGGCGGCCGGGCCGAAGACCAGTAAGACAGTGGGATATGGTGTAATTGGCAGCACGACTGGTTCTGGTCCAGTTAGTCTAGGTTCGAGTCCTAGTATCCCAGCGAGATCGCCGTCCAGCGGACGGCGATTGGTGCGTCTGAGGGGCTTCCAAGTAAAGTTCCGCAGGTTGTTCCAGCAACAGTGCGAGCCCCCGTTGTGTAGTGGCCTAGCACGCCGCCCTCTCAAGGCGGTAGCGCCGGTTCGAATCCGGTCGGGGGTACCACGCCGAAAGCCCCTCTGACCTGCGGAGACGCGAGTCAGGGGGTCTTCGTCATTTGGGGCCTCAGAGCCCTTGGGCAACAGTGGGGCAACGGCAGGAACGGCCTGGGCAACGAGCTCCGCCGCGCTGGACCGCCTCGCACGCGCCGCGTCCATGGCGGCGGCGACCTCGCCGCGCTCAACGCCGCGGCCCGCGACCACCGGCTCACCACCGGCCAGAGCGACCCCACCAGCTGGCTCACCACCGACGCCGGCGAACAGGTCGGGCTCGGCGACCTGGTCGCCACCCGCCGCAACGACCGCGACCTCGACATCGCCAACCGCGACACCTGGACCATCACCGCCATCGACACCGACGGGTCCCTCCATCTCCGCCGCACCGGAGGGCATGCTGGTGAGCGCACTGGTCGAGCGCACTGGTGAGCGCACTGGTGAGCGCACTGGTGAGCGCACTGGTGAGCGCACTGGTGAGCGCACTGGTGAGCGCACTGGTGAGCGCACTGGTGAGCGCACTGGTGAGCGCACTGGTGAGCGCACTGGTGAGCGCTCTGGTGAGCGGTCTGGTGAGCGCATCATCCCGGCCGGCTACGCCCGGCAACACGTCGAGCTCGCCTACGCCACCACCGCCCACGGCGCCCAAGGCGACACCGTCGACCAGGCCCACCTAAGCCTCGGCGAGAAGACCAGCGCCGCATCCGCCTACGTCGCCATGACCCGCGGCCGACACCGCAACACCGCCCACCTCGTCGCCACCACCCTTCACGAGGCACGCCAGCAGTGGATCGACACCTTCACCCCCGACCGCGCCGACCTCGGCCCCGCCCACGCCGTCGACCGCGCCGTCGAAGACGTCGACAGGTACGGCCCGCAACTCAGCACAGCAGCCATCCAAGCCGCAGTGCTCACCGGACAGCGCAGCCGCGGAACCCGAGGTCGCCACGAGCCTCCGCACGAACACCCTCGGCGAGCACCAAGCATCGGGCGTTGAGGAACAGAGACGGAGGGCATCGGACCAGCCACAGCCGGCGCAGTTCGCGTCGGTTCACACGAAACCAGCCAGGGCCGCCCGCACCGCGGCATGATCGGGCGGAGCCCGCACGGCGGCATGGTCGGGCGGCGTCCCGATGGCAGAGCCGGGCGGCCGTGCTCGCCCGGCACGCGCTGGTCTGCGAGCCCTATGATCGCGGGCATGGCCCTCCTTCTTCGCGTTGGGTCCTATGTCCTGCTCGCAGTCGCGCTGTTCTTCCTTTCCGCATTCCTCGGAGCTTGGGACAGGTTCGAGTTAGGGCACGCCGAGGGCTGGATGCACCCGCACCTGGCTGTCGTCATCCCGATTGTCATCGGGGTGGTCACCGTGACAACTGCTGTCGTGGTCGAACGCTCAACGCCTCGGAGCCGCTGACGCATAGTCCCGCGCGACGGCCGCGCACGTTACGTGGCATGGTCGGGCGGGCCCGACAGCGGCATGGTCCTGCGTTTCAAGGCGGAGATAAAGTTCTGACGTGACCGACACGTACGACGACGGCACGCTCGTGTGTGGCCCCGACCGGCTTGAGATCCACTCCTACTACTTCCCATTCGGCACCAAGAGCGTTCCCTACACGCAGATCCAAGGCGTCCAACGCATCGAGATCAACGGGCTGTGGTCCGGCAAGTGGCGCTTGTGGGGAACGGGAAACCCGCGGTACTGGGCCAATCTCGACAGGAAACGGCCGAAGAAGAAGGCGGGCTTCGTCGTCGACCTCGGACGCAAGGTCAGTCCCATCGTGACCCCCGACGTGCCCGACATGTTCGAGTCCGTACTCCGCGACCGAGCGCACCTCGGAGCGGGCAACGCCCGCCAGATGAAAGGTCCCTTCATCTGACCGGCCGCTCTCGGCGCGCCATGGAGTTCCTCGGGAAGCACATCCTCACATCGGCATGGTCGGGCGCTTCCACTCCCGGAGCCGGCCGGGCAACGCGACCTCGTGGGGCTCCAGGCAGCGGCGCCGATCAGTCCGAGAAGGCGGCCTCGTACTCCTTGGCCTCGGACGGCTTGAGCTCGCCGCTGACGCGCAGGAGCGCCGAGCCATCGAGGTAGTCGTACTCGGTCAGCAGGCCGCCGGTCTCCTTCACAATGTTCACTATGTAGTCGCGGCGCTTCTTCGCGGCGGCGTCCGTGGCGAACACCTCGACCTTGGCACCGCACGTGATGTCGAGCTCGGAGTCGCATGTGGCCCGCGAGTCGTAGATCGACACCGCCTGCTTGTAGCCGCCGGGTCGTCCGATGAGGTCGTTGGGGTCGTTGTCCTCGGTGATCTCGACCGTCTTCGTCACCGAGTCGACCTGCGACTGGATGTCCTCCGCGATCGCCGAAGCGTCCTCGCCGCCGCGGTCGCCACCGCCGCTGCCGCATCCGGTCACAATCAACGTTAGAAACGCAGCCCCGAGCAGACGCATGTCGCGATCGTGTCACCTGCCTCTGCCGTTCTGCCACCAGCCACGCGTTGAGGTTCACGCGTCTCCATCGTCTGTTGCACCGTCATGAACCGTTCGGTCCACTCGGCCACAAATAGAGCGGCGGCAGCCACACCCTCGATGGTGGCGTCCAGATCGTCTGCGAGATCTGCGTCGGTGAAGTCTCCCTTCGCGCCCGGCCGCGAGTGCGGGTTGGCCGAGCCGCGGATCAGATTCGCGTAGCCCACATCGGTGCGGTCTGTTCGCTTGCCGTGCAGGATCTCCCCGACCTTCGGATGAATCACGTACCACTCCGTACTCCTCATGCGGTGCCTGGAGAAGACGGTGACTGCGTGCTCGAGCCCGGCGACCTCGCGCATCCAGATCGGCCGGCGGCCGAGGCGCTCGAACCCGAACGGTCGCAGCGGCTCGTCTAGCGCTTGCCGCAGGAAAGAAGCCGTGAGAGCCATAGCGCGAGGGTGCCAGAGCAAAGGCGATAGCGAGGCAGAACCCTGCATGACCGGGCGCCCGATTATCGGCATCTGAGGGCGCCCAAACCTGGCCAATGATTGACCGGAGTCCGCGCCGGCGATCAGGCTGCGTGATGAACTCTGCTCAGCTCATCAAGCCGGCCGACCTCCGCGGCGAGGCCGTGTTGCCTTTGGCTGTCGCTGCCTATCTGGCTCGGTACAAGGGGCTGTCTCGTCAGCACGTCGAGTGCGACCTGCGCGCCTTCTTGGACTGGAGCCTGGAGCACGGGCTGGATCCCTTCGAGGTCCGCAGGCCACACATCGAGCTCTACCTGCGGTGGATGCAGGAGGAACGTCGTTACAAGCCGGCTACGGTCTCGCGGCGGCTCTCGATCTTGTCGGGGTTCTACCGGACCTGTGTGATCGACGGTCTCCTCGAGCACTCACCCGCCGAGTACGTCCGTCGCCCCCCGGTACCCCCGGAGTCTCCGACCCTGAGGCTCAACCACCTCCAGTTCGAGGCTCTCCTCGCCGCGGCGCGCGACTCGACCAACATCAACGACTTCGCCCTGGTCGCGATGCTCGGGCTCCTCGGTCTGCGCGTCTTCGAGGCCACCGGCGCCAACATCGAGGCGCTCGGTGAGGTCCACGGGCACCGCGTCCTCCGCGTGCACGGCAAGGGCGACAAGGTCGTTCTCGTCCCGTTGCCACCTGCCGTCGCCCGAGCTGTCGACCGCGCGACCGAAGATCGTGAGGCCGGGCCGATCCTGCGCAGCGGCACCGGCTACCGCATGGACCGGCACTGCGCCACTCGACGGCTGCACGCCCTGGCCAAGGCCGCCGGCGTGAAGACCGCCCGCATGCATCCGCACATGCTCAGGCACACCTTCGTGACCACGATGCTCGATGCCGGCGTCGACCTGCGCGATGTTCAGATCGCTGCTCGCCATGCCGATCCACGCACGACCATGCGTTACGACCGGGCCCGCAACAACCTCGACCGGCACCCGAACTACATCCTGGCCGCCTATATGGCCTCCGGTACGTAGGGCGCTCATGCCCCGGGTTCTACCCGCCCTGTCATGCCGAGGATTGGGCGCGTCTGTGGGGTTGTGGGGTCACCCCGCGCGCTGGTCGTCGGTGACGGCGAACTGAACAGCTTCGGCGTCATCGAGCGGTGCGGTGATGTGGCTAGCCGCGAGCTTCAGCAGTTCCGGGCCCGCCAGGCACGACGGGCAGTCCACGCGGCGGATTCCGGTGCCCAGGTCGTCCTCGTAGAGCACGTGATCGGAGTCGAACGCGACGCCCATGACGTCCTTGCCGACGTCCGTGGAGAGGACAAGAACGCCGCTGCTCGTCTCCCAGACGTGGATGCCTCCGCCTTCTTCGCCGGTCGCGACGAAGGCTCCGTCGCGGCTCATCGCGACGGACTCCACCTCGCCGCCGACGCCGTTGAGGATCTGGTACCGGGTGCCGTCGCGGGTGTCGACAACGCTGACGTCGTCTCCGAAGACCTCCTGGTCGACCGCGAGTCGGTTCCCGACGGTGTTCGACATCGCCAGTCCTGCGGTGCCCGACGGCAGCCGGCGGACCGCTGCACCGGTCGTCGGCGAGAACACTTGGAGCCTGGTGTTGTCCAGCGACGTCGCCCCGATCGACTCGCTGTCGAGCCAGACCGCAGTGGCGATGAACTGCGTGCCCGTCTCCTTCAGCGGGACGACCGCGCCTGTGGCGGCGTCGAGGACGTCGAAACGTGACCGGTCGACCATCAGCCGCGCTCCGTCGGGAGACCATCGGATCGGGTCGCTTAGCTCGAAGCCCTGCAGCCCCCGCGCGGGTGCCGTCTGCCAGAGCGGCTGCGGCGGCGAGGCGGCGGTCGGGTCGACGGGGTACATCCAGACCACCCCGTTCCGGTCGAGGACGGCCAAGCGTGAGCCGTCGGGGCTCGGAGCCGCTTCGAGCGCCCCGCCGTCGGGAAGTGCGGCGTTCGCCGTCTGTTCGGTCGCGCAGAGGGCCAGCAGCTCGCGGTCGGGTCCGGCGCAGACATCGCCGGACGTGGCCCAGCTCCACGAGTGGATCCCGTTCCGGTCCGCGGAGGTGATGACGGCGGGCGGAGAGCCGAGCACGACGCGGCCGCCTTCGCTGAACGCACGGTTGAACCCGGGGGCCCGAACTGGCCGGATTCTCAGCGGTGTCGGAAGCGCGGGCACGGCCCAGCCGCGCACCGTGGACCGGTCGTCCAGCGTGACGACCGAGTCGCCCGCTGGCGTGAACCAGAGCCCAGTCAGCACCGACCCGCGCGACGTCAGCAGCTCGCCGAGGAGCTGCCCGTCCGCGGCGTCCCAGACGCGGGGAGCACCGACCACGTCGTAGGTCAGCAGCCGGTCGCCGGCACGGTCGAAGAAGAGCCCGTTGTTGTCCGTCCAGGGCATCTCGGAGTCGATCGTCTCCCTGCGAGTCGAGCCGGCCGAGGTGCCGAGCCGGTCGCGCGCGAGGTGGACGGTCTTCTTGGTGCCCAGCCAGTCGACGTCGACACCGGCGTCGCCCTCGAAGGCCACCTCAGATCCGAGACCGACGGCGGCACCGAGTGTGTCGGTGAGGTGCTCGGTGAGGCGTCCATCGTCGACCCGGACGACCGAGCCTTGGCCGGCGCCGTCGAGGGCGACGAGATACTGGCCGTCGCCGGTGAGGTACAGCTGATCCAACGCCTCGATGTGGCGGGACACGAACGCCCCCGATGGGAGGCGGACCAGCACACGCTCGGAGTTGCCCATAGCGACGGTCGAGCCGTCGGCTGAGAGGACCACCACCTGCGGGTCGTTCAGCGGCGGCAGCGCCTGGGAGCGGAGACCGCCCGCGGCGTCGTAGGTCCACAGTCGGTGTTGGAGGTCGAGGACCACCCACCGGTCACCGGCACGGCTCGCAGCGGCCAGGTGTGCATGCGCGACCCGAGCCGTGGCCACCAGGGAGTCGCCGTCTAGCCGCCAGCCCACCGCCTCGTGGCCGGCGATCGCGACGCCTGCCGTGCCGTCGCCGGTGACCTCGAGGTCGGAGACCGCACGACCTATGGCAAGGGTCGAGAGGATGTCGGTACCACGTATGGCGACGAGCGTGTCGGGTTGGCCAGCGGTGACCATCACGCCCAGGCCCGAGGCAGCCGGCACCAGCGCCAGAACCTTGTCTGCCGAGGGGAGTGTGCTGCGTAGCAGTGAGGCGTCGAGGGACTGCCTCAGCGCTGTGGTCGCCTGGGCCGTAGGCGATGCGCGGTAGCCGTCGCTGGCCAGCACCAGCGCCACCTCGGGGTCCGTGCTCAGCTGAGCCGTCGACTCCACCGCGAGGCGCTGCGACTCGGCGATCAGCCGTCGCTTCTCGGCGGTGTTGCGCTGGGCGACCGCCTCCCGGCGCTGCGCCACGGCTTCGCGGCGTTGGGCGTCGGCCTCTTGCCGCTGCCACACCGCCACCCCAGCCAGGACCAGCGCGACGACCGCGGCGGTCGAGACCCCGACGAGCAGCAGCCGACCGCGCCGGTTCTGGCCCCGCCGACTGCTGGAGACGAACTCGATCTGGAGCGGTGTCGCGCGCGGGTCCGCCCCAGCCGTCGCCAGCCACGCCTCGGCCGCCCGCAGATCGCGCCCCCGCGCCTCCAGGGACCGGTCGCGACCACCCTCGTCCCAGCGCGCGGCGCGCTCGAGCCACCGGGTGTGCTCACGGACCCGTTCATGGTCTTGGTCGATCGCGCTGAGCACCTCGCGCGCGACCTCGTCGAGAGTCGATTTCGTGGCGTCGATCCACTGGAGCGGACGCAGCTCCACCGGCAGCACATTCCACGCCATTGGCTCGACCAGGACCGAGACGAGGCGTTTGCCGTACTGCACGGCCAACTCGAGCTCTCGCAGACACTCCCGCGAGCCCACCCAGGCAGCGCTCAGAAGGCACACCACCGCATCGGCGGACTCGATGGCTCTAGACAACTCCTCAGGCCAGGCCGTGCCCGGGGCTAGGTCCTCGGTGTCCAGCCAGAGCGTCCGACCCCGCGCTGCTGCTGCCTGCACAAGCGCGGCGGCAACGGCCGCATCGCTGCGGCTGTAAGACACAAAACCATCGGACTGGGCCGCGCCCGAGCCGGCCGCACCAGCCATAAAGATCCTCCCTGGGAGCACCGTCTCGCCACGGTCACAGGAAGGACCTGCAGCATCAATAGGCCGATATGACTATGTCGGCAGGCATGACGCGCCTTGCTCACGCATCGCACGCACCCACCCTGCAGCAACGTAAGTCGAGCGGGAGCGCGGTGGAGCCGGGCCTCGCTGAACTGCGGGGATCTGCCCGGCCATGCCGACCCTCAGGCGCAGCCCGACCATGCCGATGAGGGCGTGCTTCTGGTAACGAGACCCACCGGTCTCGTGGAGTACGTCGATCTCTTCCGCAGGGGGAAGCCAGCCGCTCGCGCGGGACTATCGTGCTTCATCGATGGTCGTCATCATTTTGTACGTAACAAAGGGAGAGCCTGATGAGCGCCGTGGACCTGGACAAGGACGGCGGGCTTGACGAGTCCGTGCTGAGCGGTCGGGCCGTATGACCGTGCTGTCCGACCTCGTCGATGCCCTCGCGGACGGAAGAGTCGAGGTAGTAGACCTCTCGGCACCTCTCTGCGAGGAGACACCGATCCTCGAGCTGCCGCCGGAGTTCGGGCAGACCGCACGCTTCCAGCTGGAGGAGATCAGCCGGTACGACGACCGCGGACCGGCGTGGTACTGGAACAACTTCCGCACCGGCGAACACACCGGTACCCATTTCGACGCCCCGAACCACTGGGTGACCGGCAAGGACAAGGCGGACGTCGGGTCGGTGCCGCCCGCAGCGTTCCTGGCTCCCGCAGTCGTGCTCGACGTCGCCGACCGGGTGTCTGATGACCCCAACTTCCTGATCGAGGTCGAGCACATCCGGGCCTTCGAGGCCGATCACGGTGCCCTGCCTGCGGGCGGTTGGCTGCTGTGCCGCACCGGCTGGTCGGCCCGGGTCACCCAGGCGGACATGATCAACAACACCGAGACCGGCCCCACCAGCCCTGGGATGTCGGCGGACTGCGCGCGTTGGGTGGCTGAGGAGTCGGCCCTTCAGGGCATCGGGGTCGAGACCGTCGGCACTGACGCCGGCGCCGCGCACTCCTTCGACCCGGCGTTCCCGTGCCACTCCTTCCTGATGGGCAACGACAAGTACGGTCTGGCGCAGCTGCAGAACCTCGACCGGCTGCCGCCGACGGGCGCGGTGGTGGTGGCCCCACCCCTGCGGATCGTCGGTGGATCCGGCTCGCCGGTTCGCGTGCTGGCCCTCGTGGAGCGTTGACCGACGGCCATGAAGGTCTCGCAGGCCGTGGGCGGCGCCCTAGTCGCAGCGGGGGTGGACCACGTCTTCGGCGTCGTCGGCTCCGGCAACTTCCTCGTGACCAGCGCGATGGTCGATGCCGGGGCTCGCTTCGTCGCCAGTCGTCATGAGGGCGGTGCAGCCACGATGGCGGACGCCTATGCCCGGACGGCGGACACTGCCGCGGCCCTGACCGTGCACCAGGGCTGCGGTCTGACGAACGCGACGACCGGGATCGCAGAAGCCGCCAAGTCCCGCACGCCGCTGCTGGTGCTGGCCGCGGAGGTGTCCCAGCCACGGTCCAACTTCTACGTCGACCAGGAGGCACTGGCACGCTCGGTCGGCGCTGTCCCGATGCGGATCACGTCCGCGGCCACGGCCGTCCAGGAGGCGGTCGACGCGGTGGCCGCCGCGCTGCACGGGCGGCGCACCGTCGTACTCAATCTGCCTCTGGAGGTCCAGGCGGAGGAAGCCGTGGCTGTGGCACCACCCCGCCTGCCGGAGGCCCCCGCGCCTGTCGAGCCGTGCGCGGAGGACGTGGCCCGACTCGTCGAGGCACTGCGCGAGGCCCGGCGGCCCGTGTTCGTGGCGGGTCGCGGCGCGCGGTCGGCTGCCGCTCGCGACGCCGTCAGCGCGCTGGCACAGGCGTACGGCGCACTGCTGGCGACCTCGGCGGTGGCCAAGGGCCTGTTCCATGGCGAGGAGTGGTCGCTCGACGTGTCCGGCGGTTTCGCCTCACCGCTGGCCGCAGAGCTGATCCGCGGTGCCGACCTGATCGTCGGTTGGGGATGCGCGCTGAACATGTGGACGATGCGTCATGGCGCGCTCATCTCGCCCGATGCGGCAGTCGTCCAGGTCGACGACACGAAGGAGGCGCTGGGGGCTCACCGGGAGCTCTCGTTCGGCGTCGTCGGGGACACGGCCGCCACGGCATGCGCCGTGCATCAGGCATCGGACGTCGAGCGGGAGGGGTACCGCACCGAGGACGTGCGCGCCCGAATCTCGGAGTCGCTGCAGTGGCGGCAGGTGCCCTTCGAGGACCTGTCCGGTGATGGGCGCATCGATCCCCGTACCGTGACCATCGCGCTGGACGACCTGCTCCCGGCCGACCGGGTCGTCGCAGTCGATTCGGGCAACTTCATGGGCTACCCGAGCATGTTCCTCGCGGTGCCGGACGAGCGCGGCTTCTGCTTCACCCAGGCCTTCCAGTCCATCGGCCTCGGACTGGCCACCGCGATCGGTGCCGCGCTGGCCCAACCGGACCGGCTGCCGGTAGCGGCGCTGGGAGACGGCGGCGCGTTGATGGGCGCCGCAGAGCTCGACACCGTGCGGCGGCTGGGTCTCCCCATGGTGGTGGTGGTCTACAACGACGCCGCCTACGGCGCCGAGGTCCATCACTTCTCGCCGGACGGACACGACCTCGCCACCGTGACCTTCCCCGACACCGATATCGCCGCCGTCGCCCGGGGCTACGGCTTCACCGGCGTGACGGTCCGCCAGCAGCACGACCTCGCCCAGGTACGCGACTGGCTCGACGGAGCACGCGACACCCCACTGCTCATCGACATCAAGGTCGTGGCCGACCAGCCCTCGTGGTGGCTCGAAGAGGCGTTCCGGGGGCACTAGCCGGATGCGGTCGGTTGCGAACCTCGATGCGGCGTGTGCCTGCTGGACTCGCTGACGTCAGCCACCGAACGCGTGGCAACGGCCTGGCGCACGAGCACGAGGGTCTCACTGACGCCACCGCCCGATCATGCCGCCGTGCGCGCGGTCGTGCCGACGACCGGGGCGGAACTGATCTTCGTAGGAATGCGTCCAACGAGGGGTCTGTATTCGGTCGGGGCGGACGTTGAGGAGGCAGACAGATGGGTCGACGGTTGTTCAGCGCGGCCGCACGCCTCGTCGTGTATCTCGTGTTCACGTATTGGGTGTTCTTGGCTGCCGCCTGGCTTGGGGCGTGGGACCGGTACGACTGCCCGAGTGGCGGGGTCAGCGACTGCTCACCTCCCCTGCATCCTCACGCATACGTGCTGACGCCGATCGCCATCGCGGTTGTGATGCTGGCCGTCATCACCTTCGTTGAACTCTGGCTCCGCAGCAGCAGGACCATCGGCCAGTTCAACGTCGACGAGGCCAGCGGACTGCGGCGGCTCTGACGCCTGATGGGCCACCGCCCGACCATGCCGCCGTGCGGGTGGAGCCCGACCGTGCCGCCGGCCCGCAGTGGCTATCGCCGTCGGGGTGCGCCCCGTTCCCACCAGTCGACGTGGCACCCTCGGCGATCAATGACGCGGTGAACTCAGCGTCGGACGCGTTGCAGAACTTCCACAGCTCCTTCGCTGCACGGCTGTACTGGAACATAACGTGATCGGTTTCGAACGCGTCCAGCTCGCCACGGCGGAGTCGGACGATGGCTTCCTCGACGCGCCCGACCAGCTCAACCAACTGGGCCGCGTGGTACGCCTCGAGGGCTGTCAATTGCGTCCTGCCGTTTTGAAGGGCTGGCCATGCCAAGCGAGGTTACTGAGGTTTGGCGGTGCACTCCGTTTACCACCGGCCGGCGGCCGGTCGAGCAGGCGCGGTTGTGGCAGTGCAAATGCCGGTTGGGCAACACTGAGGCAACACGAGGTCCGCAAATCATCACTAATTGGCATTGACGATCAACTAACTCGAATCGCCTCTGACCTGCACAAACACCAATTTTCAGCTACTGCTCCTCGTCGCGGGAACCCTCTCTCAAGGCGGTAGCGCCGGTTCGAATCCGGTCGGGGGTACCACGCCGAAATCCCCTCTGACCTGCGGAGACGCGAGTTAGGGGCCTTCGTCATTTGGGCTGAAACTCACGTCCGGCGGGCAGAGCGGAGTGCATGTTCAGGGAACGCCTACACACCTGATCTCGTCACCACCGACGACGGATCCGTGGAGGTGTACATCGGGACCCAAACCGCTCATGAGCGGGGAGAGCAACTGATCCGGACCCTTCCGGACACGGGCTGGTGCCCGCTCCTACGCCTCTACGGACCCCAGCAGTCGTGGTTCGACCTCACCTGGAAGCCGGGACACTCGAACCGCTCGAGCATGAGCTGACCTCCGCTCATCGGCTACGTGTTCGGGCGGTCCTTCACGTGCGATGACGAGTCGAGGCGGCGCGGGCAGGCAGACGCGACCGGAAGTCACGCAAGAGGTAGTGCGGTCGAGCCTCCCTCTTCGTCCCATGTGGCGTTCAATGCTCGTTGAACGCTCTGGTTGACGGCTGACAACCACGGTGTCGGCTGCGTTGTCGGACGCCCGTCAGCCGTCGGATCTTCTCCCTGCGTGGCAGGCCGTGGCCTCGGCTCTCCTCCCCACGGCGGTCGCGGCGGGTCGGGACGATGTGGTCGAAGGCCATCAGCGCCTGCTTTCCGCAGAGCCGCGACTGGGCGATGATCGAGCCGTGCGGCGCGTGATCTTCTCGGCGAGGTCGAGAGGTTCAGCAGTGCCAGTCCGGTCCCGGGCGACTCCTCATGGCTGATCCCGCGTCGGCACCAGTGACAGAATCCCTCCCCGAATCAGCTCGCGGTCGATCCGCCCGGTTCTTCCTCAATGACACCGGCACCACTCGGCGACCGATAGATCTCTTCCTCGCGGTCACCGGCGTCGTCATCGCGCTTCTCAGCACGGTGGCCGCCTCGAACGAGGGCGGTCCGCTTGACCTGGAGCTGATCAGCGTCGCTGACGACCTTCCCAGGTGGGCGACGACCCTGTTCGACGCGGCCTACGCGCTCGGCGCGGCCTTCGCCGTCACGGCGATCGTGCTCGCACTGTTGACGGCGTCGCGACGTGCGCGGCTCGCGTACACGCTGGCGGCGGCATCCGTGGCCGCCGCCGCGGGAGTGATCACCTGCTCCTTCTTCGCGGGTGGTGGGTGGCCGGACCTGAACCCCGGCCCGGTTGTCTCGTCGACTCCTGACTCGTTCCCGACGGTGCGCGTGGCGGTGTCGGCTGCCGTGTTGATGGTGCTGCGCCCTTGGCTGGTCCTGGCTTACCGCCGGCTCGCGGTTGCCATTGTCGCCGTGCAGTGCGTGGCGGCGTGGAGCATCGGCAGCGGTGGTGCCACCGACGTGGTCGGTGCCCTGGGTGTCGGCATGGCGGCTGCTGGCGTCGCGCTCGTCGCGGTCGGTTCGCCCGCAGGTCACCCCGATCTGGGCCAAGTCCGGCGCAGCCTTAGCGACCTGGGAGTCGAGGTCGACGAACTGGTTTTCGCCGAGCGCCAGCCGTGGGGGACCCGGGTGCTGCGCGCGGTTTCGCGGGACGGCGAGCCCCTGGTCATCAAGGTCTACGGCCGTGATGCCGCCGACGCGCACCGGGCCGCTCGCTGGTGGCGCACCCTGATCTACCGCGACCAGTCGGCCCCCGACGCCACCCGGCTACAGCTGGTCGAGCACGAAGCGCTGGTGACGATCCTCGCCGCCCGTGCCGGGGTCGGCGTCCAGGGCGTGGTGGCGGCGGCCTCGACCCACGGGGACGCGGTGCTGGTCCTCAGTGAACCGCCCCGGCCGCTGGTCGATGTCGGGGACCTCGAAGACGTGACGCTGCGGGACACGTGGGCGGCCGTTGGTCGGTTGCACGGCGCCGGACTGGTGCACGGCCGGCTCACGCTGGACCACGTCGGCCTCGCACCGGACGGCACCGTCGTGCTCACGGACTTCTCCGACGGCCGGATCGCGGCAACATCGAGCGAACGCGCCCGAGAGATCGCCATTCTGCTGACTGCGCAGGCCGTCCAGGTCGGGGTCGGCCGCACCACGGATGCCGCCTTCGACAGCCTCGGCCCGAGCGCGGTGGCCGCTGCCCTGCCCTACCTACAGCGCGCGGTCCTTCCCCGGCCGCTGCGCGCCACGAGCGGTGTCAAGGCGACGATCAGTGGGCTCGCCCGAGCGATCACGGAGCGATCCGGCGTGTCGGCTCCCGCGCCGGCACCCATTGTCCGGCTGAACTGGCGTGACCTGCTCCAAACCTTGCTCATCCTGGTGGCGGCGTACGCCCTGCTGACCACGCTCGGCGGCCTCGACTGGGACACCGTGCTCGACACGTGGCGTGATGCCTCCTGGAGGTGGATCCTGGTCGGACTGATCGTCGCGCAGGGCACCTCGGTGGTCGACTCGATCTCGACGATGTCTGCGGTCCCGGTCCGGCTGCCACTGTTTCCGCTGGTCCAGCTCCAGTACGCGATCAAGTGCGTGGGCCTGGCAGTCTCCGCGACGGCCGGGCGGATCGCGCTCAACACTGCGTTCCTCCGGAAGTTCGGTGAGGGTCCGGCCACCGCAGTGACTGCAAGCGCGCTCGACTCGTTCGCCGGAGCGGTCGTCAACGTCGTGGTCGTCGCGCTCAGTGTCCTCCTCGCCCGAGACGTTCCCGACATCGACCTGGCCGGACCCGACGACCCGGGCCGGCTCCTTCTGGTGCTCCTGGTCGCGGTCGTGCTGTCCGTCGTCGTCGTATCCCTCGTCCCCGCGCTGCGGCGTCGACTCGTGCTCGCCCTGCACAGCGCGCGGACCTCCCTCCGTGTGGTCACCGACAGCCCAGCTCGGGCCTTGGTGTTGTTCGGCAGCAACCTGGCGTCCCTCCTGATCACGGCCGTCGCACTGGCGTGCATGACGCGCGGACTCCACCCCGGCCCGGACTTCGGACAGATCGTGTTCGTCACCGCTGGCGCCGCCTTGTTCGCCGCGATCGTCCCGGTTCCCGGCAACGTCGGCGTCGGGGAGGCGGCGCTCGCCGCGGGGCTCGTCACGGTGGGGGTCCCCAGCAGTCCGGCCTTCGCGATCGCGGTGACACAGCGGATCGCCACGTCGTATCTGCCGCCGATCTACGGAGCATGGGCACTGCGCTGGCTGCGCCGCGAGGACTACATCAGCTGAGGGCGCCGAAGCCGCATCGACGACTTCAGTGCTACGCGACTCGTGATCGCCATCCCAACCTCATCCGATGCGCCCGTGGTGGCGATTGCGTAGACGACATGGCCTACTTCGCCGCGGTTCTCGCCATTTCCTGTGACGACCATCTAGTGGGCACGGGGTCCGTCGCAGCTCCCGACGGCGAGGCGTCAGGGAACCAGTCTCACGGGAGAGCGGTCGTGTCGCTCGTCCCGGTCGTCTCCGGGTCGGGACCAGGTCGCGGCTCCGGCTCGGGGTCCACGTCGGGGTAGTCGACCTGAGCGTCGATCAACGGGCCAGCCCAGGCTGCCCGGGGGTCCGCGTCGATGAAGAAGGCCCGCATCAACAGCGTCATCGGGACGGCGAGGAGGGCGCCCAGCGGGCCGAGGAGGAACGCCCAGACGACCAGGGACATGTAGGTCATCTCGGCGCTCAGGCCAACCGAGTTGCCGACGAAGCGGGGCTGGATGAACGTCTGGATCGTGACGTTGAGGACGCTGTAGACGACTATCACCAGCACCATCTCCTGCCACCCCGACTCGAGGAGGGCCAGCAGGCTCGGCGGGACGATGCCGATCACGAAGCCGATGTTGGGGATGAAGTTCGTGATGAAGGAGAAGAATCCCCAGACCAGCGGCAGCGGCACCCCGATCAGCCACAGTGCCGCGGAGTCCAACGCTCCCACGATCGCGCCGAACAGGGCTGTCATCACGAGGTACTTCTGGGTGCCGTTGACGAACTTGGCCAGGGCGGCCGCGAGCTGTGGCTTCGAACCCCGCAGCCACGCCATGCGCGGCTGGAACCCCCGCACGGCGACGACGAAGAAGAACATCACGGTTACCAGGAAGAACAACTCCCCGAGCGCCCCGAGGATTCCGGACACGACGCCGGCCAGGGCGTCGGCCAGCTTTCCGGGGTCGAGCTTGTTCAGCGCATCGCTCGTCGTCTGGGTGCCGAGTCCGAGGCCGGACAGCCAGTCGTGGAACTGGTCGGTCAGGGACTGCGCGTCCTTGGTGTACTGGGGGAGCAGGTCGACCAGCTTCACCAGGCAGATGATGGTGCCGACCAGGAGCACGACCAGGATCGCGTACGCCGTGACCAGCGCGAGCAGCGTTGCCAGCCAGCTCGGCCAGCCGTGACGACGCCCCCAGGCGCCGACCGGGAGGACCGCGATGGTGAGCACCAGCGCGAGCATCGTGGGCGCGACGATCCCGGCGGCGCCACGGATGCCGGTGCCGAGGACGACCACGCCGATTACGCCGATGATCACCGTCAGGCCGCGCGGGAGTGGCGTCCCGGTGACCGTTGCCAGTGGGCTCCTGGAGGGGGCCGGTTGAGTCGGCTGATGAGTCGACATGCGGCCCAAGGTAGGACACGGTGGCCCTGCGGCGCGTCACCTGACACTGGTGGCGCGTCACCTGAGACAGGTGAGGCACTCCAGCACGCGTGACGGTCACCTGGGCCCGGCTCGCCACGTGCAGCTTGATGTGGTTTGCGACGTCGGACTTCCTCACCCTGCAACCGCGCGGTTCGCAGACTTCGTGGGCCAGCTGGAGGACAAGACCCAGCTGTTCAAGCCTGCAGACAGCGGGACTGGGTGGTTCCACCCGCGCGGCAGCGGAGGTCGACCCGCTCAAAGCCCCTCCGCCGGACCACTGACCGGCGTCCTCACATGGAAACCACGACCCCGCGCCCGAGGTGCGCGGGGACGATCACCGGCTGACCAGTCCTCCAGCGGCGGCAGGGATGTCACCGCCCAGCGCTTGAGCACCCGTTGCCCTGATCGCCTCGTCATCGACCGGTGCCGCCACCGCGACGCGGGTCGTGCCAGCGAGGCGGGCGATCGCGTCCTTGTTGGCGTGGAAGACCGAGGCGTCGTAGGTGGCCAGGACCACCACTGAGGGCCGCAGCGCCTCGACGGTGGACTCGATGCTGTCGAACGGCGTGTCCGCTCCGAGGAAGGTGACCCGCCACCCCCGACGCGCCATCATGAGGCTGAGCATGACCAGACCGAGATCGTGCGCCTCGCCGGGCAGGCAGGCGGCGACGCTGGTGGAGGACCCATCCGCTCCCCAGCCCTGCGCCAGGCCGACGAGCCGGGCGCGGATGAGGTTCGAGGCGAAGTGCTCCTGTGCGACCGTCGCGGTGCCGGACGCCCACTGCTCGCCGAGGTCGCGCAGGTAGGGGATCAGCACCTCGGTGAGCGCGAACTCCAGGGACACCGCAGCGAACAGGTGGTCGAGCGCGTCCTGGGCCGCCCCGGCATCGAACGCCGCGAGCGCCTGCTGGAGCCGGCTGGCCAGGTCTGCGACCAGAGGTCGCTCCACTCGTGGGTCGGCCAGCTCGTCGGCCGTGGCCTGCCGTGCAGCCTCCGCGGCCGAGAGGCCCTCGGAGATGAGGGCCGTGGTACGGCGTACCCGTGCTTCGTCGGCGCTGGAGTAGAGCCGGAACCCGCCCGAGGAGCGACTAGGCCGCAAGAGCTGGTAGCGCTGCTCCCATGCGCGGAGGAGCTCTGGGGTGACTCCTGTACGGCGCGAGAGCTCGCCGATCCGCATGAGGGACTCCACGGACGACCACTCTACATACATTGGACAGACCTTGCACACACTCTTGACATTCTCTATACAGATCTGCAGAGTTACTTCTACAAACCCTGAACACAAGGAGGAGACTCTGATGAAGAAGCTGGACGTCGTGGCCGGTGTCCTGGCCATCGTGGGTGCGCTGAACTGGGGCTTGGTCGCCCTGGCCGAGTTCGACCTCGTGGCCGCGATCTTCGGTCTGGACTTCGGCGAGACCAACGCCGTGACGCGGATCATCTACGGCCTTGTTGGCCTGTCCGGCCTGTGGCTGATCGCCCGGATCCCGGCCCTCACCGGCCGGACGGCAGCGCGAGACCGCGTCAACGCCTGACCCACACACCCGGTGGCCCCGTCCTGGCCATCCACGAGACCAAGCCATCCCTGCAGAAGGAAGTCATCCCATGAAGAACCGCATCGCCGCCCGCCTCGCCACCCTCACCGCTGCAACGCTCGTCGCGACCGGTGTCGGACTGACCGCTCCGGCCGGCGCGGCCGGCACCCACGAACGCACCGGCACCAGAAGCCTGGCGAAGGTCCTCGCGGAGGACGGCACCAAGCTCGACCACAACTGGCAGGACTTCGACATCCTCGAACAGGCCGTGCTCGCGGTCATCGCCGCCAAGCCGCACAGCCCGGTCGCGCTGTTGACCGACGGCTCGGTCCGGCTGACCGTCTTTGCCCCCACCGACCAGGCATTCCGCGACCTGGTCGGGGACCTGACGGGCAAGCGCCCCGGCACCGAGAAGAAGACGGTGAAGGTCCTGCTCAAGGTCGCCGACATCAACACCATCGAAGCCGTGCTGCTGTACCACGTCGTCCCCGGTGCGACGCTGGCCTCCCCGAAGGTCGTCAAGGCCGCCAAGGCGCACACCAAGCTGACCACAGCCCAGGGCGGCACGGTCAAGGTCGTCAACCGCAAGGGCAACATCACCCTGGTCGACAAGGACCCCGACCTCGCCGACCCGACCGTCATCCTCGACGGCATCGACATCAACCGCGGTAACAAGCAGATCGCGCACGCGATCGACCGGGTGCTGCTCCCGGTCGACCTCTGAGGTCGGCCGCACCACGGCGCCGGACCCTGACGCAGTGCTTGTCAAGGTCCGGCACCGTCGGTCCAGGTAGGAGGACTCGCCGTCCCCTGAGGCGGCGGCATGGCCACCACGTCTCGTGGGAAGTGTCTTCCGGTCAGGGACCAGTCACCGACCGGGCCTGGCACGCCGACCTGTCACTACTCGCGTCGGGTGACGACGGGTCGGCATCGTCCTGTGCACGGCAAGTGGACGAAGCGGGTTGGAAGAGTAGCCGTCACCGACGAGAGGTGGCCCCGACCGGGTGAAGATCGGAGGCGGCGGTCGCGGGGGCGCCGTAGGCCGTGTCGTCGTCGATGTCGGTACGGCTGTGGTCCTTCATGAGCGCGACCGCGATGAGCGTGACCACCGAGCAGCCGAGGATGGCGAACGCGATCGAGTACCCCGAGCCGGTCGTCGCGAGCAGCCAGGTCGCCACCAGGGGCGCCGGTCCGCCCGCGATCACCGAGGCGAGCTGGTAGCCCAGCCCGGCGCCGGCGTAGCGCAGGGAGGTCGGGAACGACTCCGCGATGAGCGAGGCCTGCGGCCCGTACTGCATGCCGTGCGGGATCAGGGCGAGGAAGACGCCGAAGAACGCTATCGCCGCGATGCCGCTGTCCATCGCGGCGAAGAGCACGAACGCGTAGACGCCCATGAGAGCCGAGCCGAGCATGTAGATCCGCTTCCGGCCGAACGAGTCCGACAGGTGCCCGAACAGCGGCACTGCCACCAGCTCGAGCGCGGCCGCGGAGAGGATGGCGGCGAGTGCGAAGGTCTTGGAGAAGCCCTGCTCCTCGGTCAGGTAGCTGAGGGTGAAGGCCGTGATCACGTAGAACGGCGCCTGCTCGGACAGCCGGGCGAAGGCGCTCAGCAGGATCGGGCGCCAGTGCGAACGGACGGCATCCCACGTGGGCATCCGGCTGATCTGCCGCTGCTGGACCCGCCGCGCGAACATCGGCGTCTCCATGATGCGCATCCGGATCCAGAGCCCGACCGCGACCATGACCAGGCTGAAGACGAACGGGATCCGCCAGCCCCACGACTCGAACTGGGCGTCGGTGAGCCGCCAGCTGAGCAGGTACAGGAAGCCGGTGCCGAGGATCAGGCCGAACGCGACGCCGAGCTGGGGGAAGCTGGCCATCAGGCCACGGCGGCGCTGGTTGCCCCACTCCATGGAGAGCAGGACCGAGCCGCTCCACTCCCCGCCGACAGCGAGGCCCTGCAGGAGCCGGAGCAGGACCAGCAGCACGGGCGCGGCCGTGCCGATCGTGGCGGTGCCGGGCAGCACGCCCACCAGCGCCGTCGAGAAACCCATCAGCAGGAGGGTGACGATGAGGGTCGCCTTGCGCCCGATCCGGTCTCCCCAGTGCCCGAAGATCGCGGCGCCCACGGGGCGTGCGGCGAACCCAACGGCGTACGTGGCGAAGGACTCGAGCCGCCCGGCGTACTCCGTGGACGACGGGAAGAACAGCGCCGGGAAGATGAGCGCTGCGGCCGTGTTGTAGAGGAAGAAGTCGTACCACTCGATGGTGGTGCCGACCGTGCTGGCCAGAGCGGCCTGGCGCACCTGACGTCGCTGGTCGGTGGTGCCGGCGGCGGTGGACTGCGCCGCATTCTGGGTGTCGAGAGTCATCGGAGAGTCCCTTCACCTGCGGCCCGAACCGCAGGCACTTCCTTCCTCCCGTGGACGCTCCCCGAGAGGTCCCGTCCCTGTGGCCGTACCCGCTCGTGACGGCGATCACACCCGGCGGCAGGTCGTCAGCACCACGCTGCCCCGTCGACAGTTCATCTCGTTGGGGGGATGCCAGCCGCGCCTCGCCGTCGGATCGTGAAGGTACGGCGAGCTGTCGGCTTGCCGACGACCGAAGGACCGCGACGTGAGCAGCTCCACCTCTCCCTTCCCGCCGATCGCCGACTACGGGTTCCTCTCGGACTGCCACACGGGCGCCCTGGTCGCTCCGGACGGCTCGGTCGACTGGTTGTGCCTCCCGGCGTTCGACTCGGCCAGCGTCTTCGGCAACATCCTCGACCGGGGGGCCGGGTCGTTCCGGTTCGGTCCCTACGGCATCAACGTGCCGACCCAGCGCAACTACGTGCCGGGCACCAATGTCCTGACCACCACCTGGCACACGCCCGGCGGCTGGCTCCTCGTCCACGACGCGCTGGTGATGGGACCGCGGCAGGGCGCGGACACGGTGACGCCCCACACCAGGCCGCCGGCCGACGACGACGCCGCCCACTTGCTGGTGCGGACGGTCGAGTGCCTCGAGGGGACCGTCGAGGTCGACTTCGTCTGCGAGCCGGCGTTCGACTACGGGCGGGTCGAGGCCACGTGGTCCCTGGTCGACAGCGACGGACACCTCGCTGACGCCGCCGACGGCACCGGACCCGTCTTCCGGCTCAGCACGGACCTGCTGATCGGGATCGAGGGAGGTGACGCCCGCGCACGCCACGTGCTGGCCAAGGGCGACCGTGCGTTCTGTGCGCTGTCGTGGGCAGAGGACCTGGCCGGGCCGAAGGATGCCGAGGAGGCACGGGCGCACATCGACGCGACCGTGCAGTTCTGGCGCAGCTGGCTGGCGCGGGCCCGGATCCCCGACCACGCGCTCCGGCACCCGCTGGAGCGCTCGGCCCTGACCATCAAGGGGCTCACCTACATGCCGACCGGGGCGACCGTGGCGGCGTTGACGACCTCCCTGCCCGAGACGCCGGGCGGCGAGCGCAACTGGGACTACCGCTACACGTGGATGCGCGACACGACGTTCACGCTGCAGGCGCTGCACTACCTGAACCTCGACTGGGAGGCCGACGAGTTCATGCAGTTCGTCGCCGACCTCGAGCCGAACCAGGACGGCAGTCTGCAGATCATGTACGGCATCGACGGCCGGCGCGACCTCACCGAGTCCACCCGCGACGAGCTCACCGGCTACGAAGGCGCCCGACCTGTGCGACTGGGCAACGGTGCGTTCGACCAGCGGCAGAACGACGTGTTCGGCGCCGTTCTCGACTCAGTGCTCCTGCACACCCGGCGCAGCAAGCACCTACCCCGACGGCTGTGGCCGCTGGTGAAGTCACAGGCCGCCGGGGCGATCGCCGCGTGGCGCGAGCCCGACCAGGGGATCTGGGAGGCGCGGGGCAAGCCGCAGCACTACGTGTCGTCCAAGCTGATGGGCTGGGTGGCCCTCGATCGCGCCTCGCAGCTGGCGGCGATCCGTGACGACATCGCGCTCCAGAAGGAGTGGGCAGAGGCGGCCGACGAGATCAAGGAGGACATCCTGGCCCACGGCGTCAGTGACCGAGGCGTCCTGCGCCAGCACTACGACACCGACGCGCTCGACGCCTCGACCCTGCTCGCCCCCCTCTTCGGCTTCCTGCCGGGTTCCGACGAGCGGATCCGCAACACGGTCACCGCGATCTCCGAGGAGCTGACCGAGAACGGCTTCGTCATGCGCTATCGCACCGACGAGACCGACGACGGTCTGTCGGGCAAGGAGGGCACGTTCCTCATCTGCTCGTTCTGGCTGGTCTCGGCGTTCGGGGCGATCGGTGACATGGCGCAGGCGAACAACCTGATGGAGCGGCTGCTCCGGATCTCCTCGCCGCTCGGCCTGTACGCCGAGGAGTTCGAGGTCGAGCGGGCCCGGCACCTCGGCAACTTCCCGCAGGCCTTCTCCCATCTGGCGCTGATCGAGGCCGCCGGGCGGATCGTCCTGACCGACATGCGTGAGGAGCTGTCGTTGTGACGGTCCTGGTGCTGGGTGGCGGGCTGGCCGGCGTGGCGTGTGCGCACACCCTGGGCGACGAGGGGGTGGACGTGGTGCTGGTCGACCGCAACGACTACCACCAGTTCCAGCCCTTGCTCTACCAGGTGGCGACGGCTCAGCTGCCCGTCCAGGACATCGCCCGGCCGCACCGGACGATCTTCCGCGAGTACCCGTCCGTGGAGGTGGTCACCGCCCACGTCGACGAGGTCTCGCTGGCCGAGCGCACCCTGCGTCTGGCGGACGGCCAGACGCTCACCGGGTCCCACCTGGTGATGGCCGCTGGCGCCCGCCCCAACTTCTTCGGCGTACCGGGTGCCGCCCAGCACGCCTTCCCCCTGTACTCCGTCGCCGACGCCGAGCGCCTCCGCATCCACCTCCAGGAGCAGCTGCAGAGCGTGGCCGCGTCGGGGTCGACCGAGAACGACGGGATGCTCGACGTCGTGGTGGTCGGCGGCGGACCCACCGGGGTCGAGACGACCGGTGCGCTGGTCGAGCTGATGGCGGCGTGGGCCAAGACCGGCCGTACGCCGTACCGAGGGAAGGTCACCCTCGTCGACCGCGGCACCGCACTGCTCGGCGCGTTCAACAAGAAGGCCCACGGGTACTCCCACGCCAAGCTGACCAAGCACGGGGCCACGGTCAAGCTCGAGGCGGGAGTGGCGTCCGTGCACCCCGACCGTGTCGAGTTCGAGGACGGCACCAGCATCCGGGCCCGGACCGTGGTGTGGGGCGGCGGGGAGTCCGGCGCGGCGATCGCCCAGGACGCCGGACCGCCGGCCGGCCGCGGCGGCCGCATCGACGCGCAGCCTGACCTCACGGTCGCCGGGTTCCCCGGTGTGTACGCCGTCGGCGACGTCGCCAACATCCCCGACCGCGACGGTGCCACGCTCCCGCAGCTCGGGTCGGTCGCGCAGCAGTCGGGTTTCTGGGCCGCGGAGAACATCCTGCGGGAGCTGCGCGGCGAACCGACCAAGCCCTTCAGCTACAAGGACAAGGGCATCATGGCGATGATCGGCCGCAACGCCGCGGTGGCCGAGGTCGGCAAGCACCGCCACGAGGTCGAGGGACCGATCGCGTTCGCCGCCTGGCTCGGCGTGCACGCGAGCCTGCTCAGCGGCGCGCACAGCAAGACCGACGCGTTCCTCACCTGGGCCTGGGACTACTTCGACCGCGACCACGCCGCCACCGTCGAGGCCTCCGCGGCACCGAAGCGCATCGCGTGGGGCGATCGGGAGGCCGATGTCCCCCACATCTCGCTCGACGACCGACCCTCCGACCACCCTGACGTCCGAGAAGGGGCCCCGACATGACCGACCACTACGACGTTGTCATCGTCGGCTCCGGTGCGGGCGGCGGCACGCTGGCCCATCGGCTGGCACCGTCCGGCAAGCAGATCCTGATCCTGGAGCGCGGCGACTGGCTGCCGCGTGAGCTGGAGAACTGGGACGCCGAAGCCGTCTTCGTCGACAACCGGTACGTCTCGACCGACCGCTGGTTCGACGCGGACGGCAAGGAGTTCCAGCCCCAGGTGCACTACTTCGTCGGCGGTGCGACGAAGTTCTACGGCGCCGCGCTCTACCGGCTCCGGGAACGCGACTTCGGCGAGCTCAAGCACCATGGCGGTGTCTCGCCGGCCTGGCCGATCGACTACAGCGTGCTGGAGCCCTACTACACGCAGGCCGAGCTGCTCTACCAGGTGCACGGCGCGCGGGGTGAGGACCCCACCGAGCCGCCGGCCTCCGCGCCGTACCCCTATCCGCCGGTCTCCCACGAGCCGCGCATCCAGCGCCTCTTCGACGACCTGGCCCGGGTCGGGCTCCACCCCTTCCACGCGCCGTCGGGGATCATGCTCGACGAGGCCGAGCCCGCCTTCAGTCCGTGCATCCGCTGTGCCACGTGCGACGGCTTCCCGTGCCTGGTGCACGCCAAGAGCGACGCGGAGGTGGTCGCCGTACGGCCCGCGCTGGAGCACGACAACGTCCATCTGGTCCGCAACGCCGTCGTACGCCGGCTCGAGACCGACGGGTCCGGTCGCACGGTGACCTCCGTCGTCGCCGACGTGGACGGTGAGGAGCAGCGCTTCTCCGGCGACATCGTCGTGGTCTCGGCAGGCGCGGCGAACTCGGCGAAGCTGCTCCTCGCCAGCGCCAACGACCGTCACCCCCGCGGCCTGGGCAACGGATCGGACCAGGTCGGTCGCAACTACGTCTTCCACAACAGCCGGGCGTTCCTCGCGGTGTCGACCGAACCCAACGACACCAGGTTCCAGAAGACGCTGGGCCTCAACGACTACTACTTCGGGGATGCCGACTTCGACTTCCCGATGGGGAACGTGCAGATGGTCGGCAAGTCCTCGGCCCCGATGTACCGGGGCGAGAAGCCGCTGGAGACCAAGCTCGCCCCCACCTTCGCGTTGAAGGACGTCGCCACCCACGCCGTCGACTTCTGGCTGTCGGTCGAGGACCTTCCGGACCCCGGCAACCGGGTCACCCTCGACCGCGACGGGAACGTGGTCATCAGCTACACACCCAACAACCAGGAGCCGATGGAGCAGCTCTACCACCGGGTGAAGAAGCACCTCAGCCACCTCGGGATGCACCCGCACCACCTGATCCCGCGGGACGTCTACATGAAGAACGACGTGCCGGTGGCCGGGTGCGCGCACCAGTCCGGCACCGTGCGGTTCGGCGCCGATCCCGCGACGTCGGTCCTCGACAGCGACTGCAAGGCGCACGAGCTGGACAACCTCTACGTCGTCGACACGAGCTTCTTCCCGAGCATCGGGGCGGTCAACCCGGCGCTGACCGCGATGGCCAACGCACTCCGGGTCGGCGACCACCTGCGCGCGCGACTCGGCTAGCACCCGGTTCGGGTCGCTAGGCCAACCCGAGCTCCTTGATCCGCTCGACCGCCTCCGCGCGGGACGACGCTCCGAGCTTGCGGTAGACGGAGCCGGCGTGGGTCTTGACGGTGTGCCGGGAGATGAACAGCCGCTCCCCGATCTCGGGATAGGTCAGGTGCGTGGGCAGGAGAGGTACGAGCCGGAGCTCGGCCGCGGTCAGCGCGGAGGCGGCGACCGGAGTGGCCTCGACGATCTGGCCGACCCGTTCGTCCAACGCGCGGGCGGCCTCGGCCAGGGTCCCGAGGTCGGGACGCTGCTGGAGGATCCCGCGAGCCTGCTCCAGGGTGGCCCGCGCGCCCTCCGGGTCGATCAGTGACAGGTAGGCGCGCGCCAGCTCGAGCAAGGCCTGGAGCGACACGACGGGCAGGGCGTAGGTGAGCAGGGGGCGCAGCCGGGCGGCGCACCGGGCCCGCTCGCGGGCCTCGGCAAGATCACCCCGGTGCGCGGCAGTGCGCGCTGCGGTGGCGAACACCAGTGCGCTGGTCCAGTAGTCGTCGAAGGGCCCCCGGGTCACCAGCTCGAGGGCGTGCGCGATGAATGGCTCGGCCGTCGCCCAGTCGCCCCGTTCGATGGCGACCTGCGCCTGCTCGGCGAGGACGAGAGCGGTGAGCGGCGACGTCTCGATGCCGGCTGCGAGGTCGCAGGCGTGGGCGAACGACGCCTCCGCCCGGTCGAGGTCGCCATCGAGGAGCTCGGACAACCCCACGGTGTAGACCATCGTGGCCCGGTAGCTGCTGGCTGGACCGAGCCCGCCGAGCGCCGCCTCGGCATCGGCGCGCATGGCCGCGGGCCCCTGGCGGCACAGGTTGGCACGCAGGTAGGCCATGATGCCCTCGACCGTGTCGCCGTCCGGAAGCACACCGGCCGACGGCAGGGACTCCGCGACCGCGGCCCAGCGCTCGGCGTCGCCGGGCCGTCCGAGGAGCGCGAAGATGAGCGAGCCGTGGGCGATCATCGCCGGCGTGTGCGGCGCCGGTGACCGGCTGCCGAGCTGCTCCATCCAGTGGAGGACCGTGTCGATCTGCCCACTGGCCCACACCTGATGCATGGCCTCGAGCACCAGCCGCCCGAAACCCTTGGCGTCACCACCGAGGTAGGCGTGGTCGATGGCGCGGGGAAGGTCGCCGTGTGCTTCGTACCAGGTGGCGGCCCGGGCATGCAGACCGGCTGTCCGGGCGTCGTTCTCGGCCCGGAGCTCGGCCTGCAGGGCCTGCCGCAGGAGCGGGTGGCAGCGGTACCACCCGTCCTCCTCCGCCTCGGCGGACACGATGAGCAGGTTGCGCGCGCGTAGCCGGTCGAGCAGCCGGGTCGCGGACGTGCCACCCACGACGGCGTCGGCCAGCCCCCCGGTGACCCGGTCGAGGATCGAGGTGCGGACCAGCAGCTTCCGCTCGCGTCGGGACAGGCCGTCGAGGACCTCCGAAGTCAGGTAGTCGCGCATCATCGGGTCGGTGCCGGAGAACGGCCGTTCCGTGGTGACCTCGCCGTTGCGCACCGCCAACCCTGCCAGGTAGAGCGCCGCCGGCCATCCTCCGGTGAGCCAGAACAGCTCCGACGTCCTGGCCCGGCTCAGCTCGACGCCGGTCCGGGCGAGGAGGTCGGTGGCCTCCGCCCGTGACATCGCCAGGTCGGCGGGACCGAGCTCGAAGAGTCTGCGCTCGACCCGGAGCCGTGCCACCGGGATCGGCAGCTGCTCCCGGGACGCCAGTGCGAGGGTCCACCCGGCCGGGACCGACCGGGCGAACTCCGCGAGCGAGCGTCGGGACTCGCGACTGGACAACGCCTCCACCTGGTCCAGCACCACGCCGACGGACTGGCCGGTTCCGGCGTACATGCTCCTGAGCTGGTGGACGACGGTGCCGCCGTCCTCCGGGTCGGTGCCGCTCTCCGCTGGGGTGTCGGTCAGCGGTTCCCCAGGGCGGAGCGCGGACCACACCGCGGACCACAGGGCCTCGGGGTCGTCGTCGACCTGGTCGCAGGACACCCAGGCGACGGGGGAGCCGCGGCGTCCGGCCCACGCCGCCAGGAGAGTGGTCTTGCCGTAGCCGGGCGGCGCGGTCACCGCCAGGACCGGCTCCGGGGCCTCGAGCATGCGGTCGAGGACCGCCGTCCGCAGCACCAGGGCTTCCCCCAATCCGTTGGAGCCGTCCGAGACAGGACCGGCACCGCGGGACGCCCATTCGGCCCGGGTCGCTGACGCCCGGGCCGACGTGGCCCCGTGCGCCTGCCGCTGCACCTCCCAGACGGTACGCCGAACCGGCCCGCGCCGACCAGAAGCGCGGGCCCGGTGAGACGCGCCGGTCAGGCCGGGATCCAGGGCGTCCGCCATCCGCCGAACCCGCGGGTGATGTCCTCGCCGGCTTCCGGTCCCCAGCTGCCGGGTGCGTAGGGGTGGACCGGAGGCGGCGCGTCCAGCAGGGGCTGCATCACCCGCCAGGTCTCCTCGATCCCGTCCTGCCGGCTGAACCTGGTGCTGTCCCCGACCAGCGCGGCATGGAGCAGCACCTCGTACGGCGTCGCGCCCTCGCCGCCCTCGTCGGCGAACTCCATGTCGAGCTCGATCGGCCCGATCCGTCCGACGTCGGTTCGCCGGGCGTCGACCTGGAACCGGATCCCGGTGGACGGATCGAGCTTGATCACCAGCTGGTTCGGCTCGGGGTCGTGGCCGCTCGGCCAGAAGCCCAGCTTGGGCGGCCGCTTGAAGACGAGCCGGAGCTCGGTCTGCGTGACCGGCAGCCGCTTGCCGGTACGGATGAAGAACGGGACCCCGGCCCAGCGCCAGTTCTCGATGTCGAGCCGGAGGGCGGCGTACGTCTCGGTGGTCGAGCCAGCGGCCACGCCCTTGATGTCCTGGTATCCGTCGTACTGCCCGCGGACGTAGTGCGCGGGGTCGGCCTCGACGACCGCACGGAACAGCGCGACCTGCGACTCCTTCACGGTCTTCATGTCGCCGCGCGAGGGTGGCTCCATGGCGGCGGCGGCGACCAGCTGCATGAGGTGGTTGACCACGACGTCGCGCAGGGCGCCGACCGGGTCGTAGAAGCTGCCGCGGTCGTCGACGCCGAAGTCCTCGGCCATCGTGATCTGCACCGAGTCGAGGTAGTTGCGGCTCCAGACCGGCTCGAGGATCGCGTTGGCGAAGCGCAGGTGCAGGATCTCCTCGAGCCCCATCTTCCCGAGGTAGTGGTCGATCCGGAACAGCTGCGACTCGTCGACGTGCTCGTGCAGCTCGTCGGCGAGCGCGGTCGCGGACGCTTGGTCGTGACCGAACGGCTTCTCGATCACGAAGCGCGCCCCGGCGCCCATGTCGGCCTCGGCGATCCCGGCGACGACCTTCCCGAACAGGAACGGCGGGATCTCGAGATAGAACACCGGTGTCTTGGCGCCGTCGATGGCCTCGCGCACCCGTGCGTACGTCGCAGGATCGGTGAAGTCTCCGCCGACGTAGGAGAGCCGCTCACTGAACCGCTTGAACACGTCGTCGTCGATCCGCTCGCCCGTGCCCTCGATCGACGTGCGTGCCCGGTCGATCAGCTGGTCGACCGTCCAGTCGTCTGCCGCGACGCCCACGACGGGACAGTCGAGGAGGCCCCGGGCCTCCAGCCGGTACAGCGACCGGAAGGTCATCACCCTCGCCAGGTCGCCCGTGATCCCGAAGACCACGAGGACGTCTGCCGGCCGCGGTGTCGTGCTGTCGATGCTGGGGGACATGCCTGGCTCCTGTTCGTCACCCGCCACGATGCCGAGCCGCCCGCACGTGCGGATCCCCCTGCTGGGGTGAATCCGCGATCGCGCGGCAGGAGCCGACCGGGCCTTCGCGGCCGGGGGACAGGGCCGGACGACAGGGCTGGGCGCTCAGCAGCTGCTGGTGAGCGATCCGCTGCTGGTGACCGTGCCGCAGGAGTCCTGGAAGGAGCCGCTCATCGCGCCGCCGAACGCGAAGACCCCCACCACGATGACGAAGGAGAGGGCCGACCAGAGCGTGCCGATCAGGCCGGTCACGAACCCGGCGGTGGCCGTGCCGCGTCCGCCCAGCCGGCCGCCGGACGCGTCGATCTCGCGTCCGGCCCGGCGACCCATGACCATCGCCGGGATGCCGGTGAAGAAGCCGCACAGCACCAGGGACAGGATCCCGAGCACCAAGGAGGTGGTCGCGGAGCCGTGGTTGGGCGGCGCGACCACGGCGTATGGTGCGGCGGTGGCCGGGTGGCGGTGGTCGGTCCAGGTCGCGCCGTCCCAATAGCGCAGCTGGGTGCCGTCGGAGGGGTCTGGGTACCAGCCCGGGCTGCTCATGCGCAGAAGGATGCGCGTGTGCACGGCGCCTTCGCCGGGGAACGCCGAAAGTCAGGCGCAGAGGCCGTTCTGCTCGGCATTCTCCTTGCTGATGCCGCCCGACCCGGACGACGCCGGTGTCGACGGGGAGGACGGCGACGAGGCGGAGCCGGACGCCGTACCGGACGCCGTACCAGAAGCCGCTCCCGAGTCCACCGGCGGCTGGTCCGCGGAGATGACCTGCTCGCGGTACTTCTTGGGCAGCGGCTGGTCGTTGAGGATCACCTTCCACAGCCCCTTGGCGGCCGGTGCCCACTGGAGCCGGTTCGGGTCCGGCTGGTACTCCTCGAACGGCACGGTGATGAACGAGATGTCGTCGAGGTTGGTCTTGCGGAACTGCCACGTGAGGTTGACGAGCTTGCTCAGGGAGCTGAGGCCGGGGTCGGTGGTGATCGAGGCGGTGGCGGCCTTGAGGAAGTTGTAGACCCGGCTCGGGTGCGTCAGCGTGCCGGCGCTGATCACCTTGTTGATCATCGAGGCGACGAACGCCTGCTGGCGCTTCATCCGGCCGATGTCGGCGTTCGGAGTGGAGGAGCGCTCGCGCACGTAGTTGAGCGCCTGCTGACCGCTGAGCTCCTGGGTGCCGGCGTCGAAGGTGATGTGGTGCGCGCTGTCGTCGACGGGCTCGGGGATGCAGACGGTGACGCCGTGCACGGCCTCGACCATGTCCTTGAAACCGTTGAAGTCGATCGACACGTAGTGGTCGATGTAGAGACCGGTCAGCGACTCGACCTGCTTCGCGGTGCAGGCCGGCCCGCCGAGCGAGTAAGCCGCGTTGAAGATGTCCAGGTCCGCACCGGGGATCTTCTTCCCGTCCTTGCCCTTGCAGTCCGGGCGGGCGACCATCGCGTCGCGGGGGAGCGAGACGCCGTACACCGTCTTCCGGTCCGCCGAGACGTGGACGAGGATCGTGGTGTCCGACCGCGCACCTATGTCGGTCTGCCCGTCGAGGTCGTTGCCGGCACCGACCCGCGTGTCCGAGCCCATCACCAGGATGTTGAGCGGGTCGCCGCCGATCAGGTGCTTCTTGTGCGCCGTGTGCTCGATGTCGGCGCCCTCGTGGAAGCCCTTGTCGAGCTTCTTGTAGGAGATCGTGATCACGAGCCCGGTGGCCAGCGCGACGACCAGCTGGGTGACGACGATGGTCAGCACGACGGCGCGGCGGTGTCCGCCCTCCAACCGCACCCCGGTCATTCCCGAATCGTGGCAGATGGCGCCAAGTGCAGCGCCCGCCGCCGCGCTGACCGGCGCAGATGCGTCAGGATGGCGGTGTCCGATTCCCGCCAGAGACTGTCGGCGGCATCGGTCAGGATGGAGCCATGACGAAGACCCCCGCCAGCCTGGACCCGGAGTCCTGCTACCGCGCGGTCAAGTCGCGCGACCGTCGGTTCGACGGCGTCTTCTACACCGCGGTCCGGACCACCGGCATCTACTGCCGGCCGTCCTGCCCGGCCCGCACGCCGGCGTTCCACAACGTGACCTTCCACCCGAGCGCCGCCTCGGCCCAGGCCGCCGGCTACCGCGCCTGCAAGCGCTGCCTGCCCGACGCCACCCCGGGCAGCCCCGACTGGGACGTCGCCGCCACCGCGGCCGGCCGGGCCATGCGGCTGATCGCCGACGGCGTCGTCGACCGTGAGGGCGTCGACGGGCTGGCCCACCGGGTCGGCTACACGCCACGACACCTCACCCGGCTGCTCACCGCCGAGCTCGGCGCCGGGCCGCTGGCCCTGGCCCGCGCCCGCCGCGCCCAGACCGCCCGGGTGCTCGTGGAGACGACAGATCTCAGCCTCGCGGACGTCGCGTTCGCGGCCGGCTTCTCCAGCATCCGCCAGTTCAACGACACCGTCCGCGAGGTCTACGCCGCCACGCCCAGCGAGCTGCGCGGCCGTCGGCGCGGCACTCCGGCGCAGGGGACGGTCACCATGCGGCTCGCCGTACGCACGCCGTTCGCGGGCCGGGCGCTGCTGGACTTCCTCGCCCACCACGTGGTGCCGGGCGTCGAGGCCGCCGGTGTCACAGCGGGCCGGGGCTGGTACGCCCGCACCCTCGACCTCCCGCACGGACCCGGCACGGTCCGGCTCGAGCTGGACGACGCGCCGACGAGCGGCCAGACCGCCTTCGTGTCGGCCGAGTTCCGGCTGCACGACCTGCGGGACACCACCGCAGCCGTCGAGCGGGCGCGCCGGCTGGTCGACGCCGACTGCGACCCGGTGGCCGTCGACGACCAGTTCCTCGGCGACCCCGTCATCGGTCCGCTGGTCCGTGGCACCCGCGGGCTGCGCGTGCCGGGCCAGGTCGACGGTGACGAGACCGCGGTCCGCACGGTGGTCGGCCAGCAGGTCAGCGTCACCGGCGCCCGCACCGTCACCGGCCGGCTCGTCGCGGCCTACGGCACTCCCGTCGACACCGAGATCGCAGGGCTCACCCACCTGTTCCCGTCCGCCGCGACGCTGGCCGAGGTCGACCCGGAGGAGCTGCCCATGCCACGCAGCCGGGGCCGGGCCCTGACCGGGTTGGCCCGCGCGCTGGCCGACGGCGACGTCGCCCTCGACCGGGGTGCCGACCGCGGTGAGGTCAGGGCCGCGCTGCTCGCCCTACCCGGCGTCGGTCCGTGGACCGCCGACTACGTCGCCATGCGCGCCCTGGGCCATCCCGACGTGTTCCTGCCCACCGACGTCGGGGTCCGCCGGGCCATCGCCGACCTGGGTCACGACCCGGACACGGTCATCGCCGACAGCGAGCGGTGGCGGCCCTGGCGCTCCTACGCCCTCATGCATCTGTGGAACACCCTCATGCCCGCGATCCCCGATCCCACCAAGAACCCCCGCAACAAGGAGGACTGACATGTCCTGGACCGTCATCGACAGCCCCGTCGGCGAGCTTCGACTCGTGGAGAACGAAGGCGCCATCACCCAGATCGAGTTCACGCCGTTCCGTGACCACGACGGCCGGCCCCGCGGCGACCGCGACGACGCCAACCCGCTGCTCGCCGAGGCCGCACGTCAGCTCGGTGCCTACTTCGACAGGGACCTGAAGGAGTTCGACCTCCCGCTGGCCCCGGTCGGCACCGACTTCCAGCGACAGGTCTGGCAGGGGCTGTGCGAGATCGGCTACGGCGAGACCTCGTCGTACGGCGAGCTCGCGCACCGGCTCGGCAAGACCAACGCCGCGTCGCGCGCCGTCGGCCTGGCCAACGGCCGCAACCCGATCCCGATCGTCATCCCGTGCCACCGGGTGATCGGCGCCAACGGCACGCTCACCGGCTACGCCGGCGGCCTGGACCGCAAGCAGCAGCTGCTCGAGCTCGAGCAGGACGCCCTGTTCTGAGCCCGCCTCACGCTGACCGTCAGCGATTTTGCTCTCATGACGCTTCTGTGGTGCCCGCGCGCACACCCCGGTCCGGGGTGTGCGGTGGCAGGGGTGGCGGTGAGCGGTCAACCGGTCACCGCCCGCCGGGCGTTGAAGAGCCACCGCCACCTGGTCGCGACACGCGACACGCCCACGGTGGCGGTTGGACATCAACCAGTCTCGGCCCGCAGCCGGTTGACAGCTCACCAACACCGGGTCGCGTCAGTTCGTGACCAAGACCACCAGCCGGCTCTGAACACCGGCGCCTGACCGGCCAGCGCGGCCCGGGCCCAGGCAAGGACGTCGTCCGCGACGTCCTCGCGGGTCCGTCCGGAGGTGCCCACGACCGTCATCGCCCATCTCGGGTCGCCGGGGGCCAGCCCGGTCCAGCGGTCGAACTCCATGGCCGGGTCCGAGCCGAAGTACCAGAGCACGTGTTGCATGTGGGTCGGGTCGGCGGCGTGGCCGCGCATCCACTCCGCGAACGCCACGTGGTCGTCTTGGGCCGCCGGCGGTTCGTCCCGGGCCGCGAGCCGGGTGCGCTGGGTCGCCTCGTCCACGTCAAGCAGGCACACCGCCACGTCGAGCGAAGCCGAGGAGCGAGCCGCGAGTACCTCGCCCGCCGCGACCGGGTCGCCGGCCAGCAGCAGGTGCCGGCCTGCTGCGGCCAGGGCCAGGGCACGGGCACACGCCACCTCGGTCATCCGCTGCCGCCACGGCACGTCGAGGACAGCGGGCAGCGGGCCGAGGTCCTTCAGCTCCACCGCCTCGACGTTCGGCAGGTTCGGAGCGACGAGCTCGCGGACCGTGGTCTTGCCGGCGCACGACGCACCCGAGACGAGGAGCAGCACCCCGACAGCGTGCGCCGGGGAGCGAGCGTGCGTCACCGGGTTTACTGGCCGGGGTGAGCTGGCAGCAGCGGTCGAGCCGTGAGGTCTACGCGAACCACTACATCCGGGTCCTCGAGGACGAGGTCACCCGGCCCGACGGCTCGGCCGGGCTGTACGGCCTGCTCGAGGTGCGGCACCCGGCCGTGTTCGTCGTCCCCGTCACCGCGACCGACCGGGTCGTCCTGGTGCACTGCGACCGCTACACGACAGGTACGTCGTGGGAGGTGCCGGCCGGCGGCAGCGACGGTGAGGAGCTGCGGGTCGCCGCGGAGCGAGAGCTGGCCGAGGAGACCGGGTATGTCGCCGGTCGCTGGGACCACCTCGGCGGTCAGTGGGGGCTCAACGGCGTGGCCCGGTCGCGGATCGAGATGTTCCTGGCCCGCGACCTGACCCGCGCCTCGGCGACCCACGACGAGGGCGAAGGCATCGACGCGGTCGAGGAGTTCACCTGGGACGAGGTCCGCACCATGCTCCGCGACGGCAGCATCAACGACAACGAGAGCACGGGCGCGCTCCTGCTCGCCGCCATCGAGCTGGGTTGGGCCTGACCGATTCGTCTGCGACCGCTCGCCTGGAAGAACCCGTCAGACCGCAGACGAATCGTGGGGTCAGGCGGAGTCGGCAGCTGCGGCGCGGCGCAGCGACTCCGACAGCCGCTCGGCAGCGGCCAGGACGGCGGGGGCGTGCATCCGGCCGGGCTGGCGGGAGAGGCGCTCCAGCGGGCCCGAGACCGAGACCGCGGCGATGATCTTGCCGCTGGGGGAGCGGACCGGGGCCGAAACCGAGGCCACGCCCTGCTCGCGCTCGCCGACGGACTGGGACCACCCACGGCGGCGTACGCCGGACAGGGCCGCGGCCGAGAACGCGGCGTTCTGGAGCCCGCGGTGCATCCGCTCCGGGTCCTCCCACGCGAGCAGCACCTGCGCGGCCGAGCCGGCGCGCATGGTGAGCTGGGAGCCGACCGGGATCGTGTCGCGCAGCCCGGAGGGCCGCTCGGCCGCGGCCACGCAGACGCGGATGTCGCCCTGTCGCCGCCACAGCTGGGCGGACTCACCGGTGATGTCGCGCAGCCGGGCCAGCACCGGGCCCGCGGTGGCCAGCAGCCGGTCCTCGCCCGCGGCCGCGGACAGCTCGGACAGCCGGGGACCGAGCACGAACCGACCCTGCATGTCGCGGGCGACGAGCCGGTGGTGCTCCAGGGCCACGGCGAGACGGTGCGCGGTCGGTCGGGCCAGGCCGGTCCCCGCCACCAGGCCGGCCAGGGTGGCCGGACCGGACTCGAGGGCGGTGAGCACGAGCGCCGCCTTGTCGAGAACTCCGACACCGGATCCACCGTTGCTGCTGTCCATATGGCAATACTGCCGTCTCAGATCATGGGACGCAAGGTCTACACTCGACTGGTTGTTCGGAACAGTCTCGAGGGAGTGGTCATGGGCGAGGTGCCCCGCACGTTGGCGGAGAAGGTCTGGGACGAGCACGTCGTGCGGTCGGTGGCCGGGGAGCCCGACCTCCTGTACATCGACCTGCACCTCATCCACGAGGTCACCAGCCCGCAGGCGTTCGAGGGGCTGCGGCTCAGCGGCCGCACGGTCCGCCGCCCCGACCTGACCCTGGCGACCGAGGACCACAACGTACCCGACCGTCGACTGGGACAAGCCGATCAAGGACCCGGTCTCCCGCACCCAGGTCGAGACGCTGCGCACCAACGCCCAGGAGTTCGGCATCCGGTTGCACCCGCTCGGCGACCTCGACCAGGGCATCGTCCACGTCGTCGGCCCGCAGCTCGGACTCACCCAGCCCGGGATGACGATCGTCTGCGGCGACAGCCACACCAGCACCCACGGTGCGTTCGGCGCCATCGCGTTCGGCATCGGCACGTCGGAGGTCGAGCACGTGCTCGCGACCCAGACGCTGCCCCAGGCCCGGCCGAAGACGATGGCGGTCACCGTCAACGGCAGCCTTCCCGACGGCGTCACCGCCAAGGACCTCGTGCTCACGCTGATCGCGCACGCCGGCACCGGGGGCGGACAGGGATACATCGTCGAGTACCGCGGCCCGGCCATCGAGGAGCTCTCCATGGAGGGCCGGATGACGGTCTGCAACATGAGCATCGAGTGGGGCGCCAGAGCTGGTCTGGTCGCACCCGACCAGACGACCTTCGACTACATCCAGGGCCGCCCCGAGGCGCCCGAGGGCGAGGAGTGGGACGCCGCCGTCGCCTACTGGAAGACGCTCTTCACCGACCCGGACGCGGAGTACGACGACGAGATCGTCCTGGACGCCAGCACCATGACGCCGTTCGTCACGTGGGGGACCAACCCCGGCCAGGGCGTGCCGCTCGGTGCCGAGGTCCCGAGCCCCGACGACTTCGAGGACGCGCAGGACCGCGTCGCCGCCGAGAAGGCGCTGCAGTACATGGCCCTCGAGGCCGGCACCCCGATGCGCGACATCAAGGTCGACACCGTCTTCGTCGGCTCCTGCACCAACGGCCGGATCGAGGACCTCCGGCTGGCCGCCGAGATCATCCGGGGCCGGCAGGTCGACAAGGACACGCGGCTGCTCGTCGTACCGGGCTCGGTGCGGGTCCGGCTCCAGGCGGAGGACGAGGGACTCGACGTGATCTTCAAGGAGGCGGGCGCCGAGTGGCGCGGCGCCGGCTGCTCGATGTGCCTGGGCATGAACCCGGACACCCTCGAGCCCGGCGAGCGCAGCGCCTCGACGTCCAACCGCAACTTCGAGGGCCGCCAGGGCAAGGGCGGGCGCACGCACCTGGTCTCGGTCCCGGTGGCGGCGGCCACCGCGATCCGCGGCACCCTCTCCTCGCCCGCCGACCTCGACCCGATCGGAGCTCAGAGCTGATGGAGGCGTTCTCCTCGCACACCGGTGTCGGCGTACCCCTGCGCCGCAGCAACGTCGACACCGACCAGATCATCCCGGCGGTCTATCTCAAGCGGGTCACCCGCACCGGCTTCGAGGACGGCCTGTTCGCGGCCTGGCGCAACGACCCCGACTTCGTGCTCAACCGACCGGAGTACGCCGCCGGCACAGTGCTCGTCGCCGGTCCCGACTTCGGCACCGGCTCGTCGCGCGAGCACGCGGTGTGGGCGCTGATGGACCACGGCTTCCGGGTCGTGCTGTCGCCGCGCTTCGGCGACATCTTCCGCGGCAACTCCGGCAAGGCCGGCCTGGTCGCGGGCCGCGTCGACGAGAAGGTCGTCCAGCGGCTCTGGGACTTCCTCGACGACAACCCCGGCGGGCTGATCACCGTCGACCTCGAGTCGCGGACCGTGAAGGCCGGCGACGGGGTCGACGCGATAGAGGACTCCTTCGACATCGACGACTACACCCGCTGGCGGCTGCTCGAGGGGCTCGACGACGTCGGCATCACGTTGGGCTACGAGGACGACATCGAGGCGTTCGAGTCGAAGCGGGCGTCGTTCAAGCCGCGGACGATCCACGCCTGACGGCCAGCTGCGTGGCGTAGGGCTCGAAGCCGAGCCGCTCGGCGATCCGCACCGAGGGCACGTTGGTGTCGCGACAGCGCCACCGTGCGTAGCCGTGGTTCGTCACGGCGTAGGACGCGGCCGTCCTACCCAGCTCGTGGCCGAGGCCGCGCCCGCGCGCGTCTGACGCGACCAGCAGACCGACGTTCCGTGGTGCACCGTCGAGCTCGCTGAGCACGACACCACCTCCGTCGACAGCGAACGCGACCGCGCCCGGCTCCGACAGCGCATCGTCGAACGACGACTCCCACCAGTCCTCGTCGCTCACGCGGTCACGCAGTGTGCGCAAGGTCGACGGCTCGACCCGGTGCACGTCGTCGGCGAAGCCGGGGTCGGTGTCCACGTACCGGTGCACGCCGGGGCCGACGACCTCGAGCCCGCGCTGGTGTGCGAACGCATGCCAGAACTCCACCTCCTGCAACGAGACGACGGCCTCGTTCGTCAACGACGCAACCTCGTCGGCTTCGGCTGTCGACGGTGCAGAGACGTGCACGCCGCCGTCGCGCCATGCGACGTACCAACCTTCGTAGTCGCCGAGCTGTCCGTGTGGGTGCAACACGGTCAGTGACGACCAGAGCTCGTCGCCGACGTCGAAGACGTCGCGCCACCAGCGCTCGACATCCATGCGTGTCGACTTCTTCATGTGATCAGCCTAGGTGCTCGATTTCCCATCCCTGCTTGGGAAATCGACGACTTCGTCGACGCGCCGAAAGTGGTCGGCGAGAAGACATCGATGCGTTGCACCTCGCTCAAGTGCACGAAGATCGCGCGCACAGTCGACTCGAGCACTGCGAAAAAGATGACGTTTCGTGCGGCGTGGTCATTGTGAGTCACGCTTCCTTTTCCTAGGTTGCCTTTCATGAAGCGGAGCACCAGCCCCGATTCAAGAAGAGACATCCGAAAGGGAAGCTCGTGAACAAGAATCAACTGATCGACGCACTGTCGTCGCGGTTCGGCGGTAACAAGAGGGCCGCCCGCCACGCTCTCGAGTCAGTCCTCGACACCATCACGCGCGAGGTGGCCAAGGGCGAGAAGGTGGCCATCACGGGCTTCGGCTCCTTCGAGAAGAGAGTCCGCAACGCCCGCATGGTCCGCAACCCACGGACCGGCGAGCGCATCAAGGCCAAGGCCACCACGGTGCCGAAGTTCACCGCGGGCCAGGACCTGAAGAACGTCGTCTCCGGCGTCAAGACGCTGCCGAAGCTGGTCGAGGAGACCGCAGCTCCGGTGGTCGCCCGCGTCGCGGCCGCGGCGGCACCGGCCAAGAAGACGACGACCAGGAAGACCACGGCGAAGAAGACCGCCAAGAAGGCGACCGCCAAGAAGGCGACCGCCAAGAAGGCGCCGGCGAAGAAGGCGCCGGCCAAGAAGGCACCGGCCCGCAAGGCCGCCGCCAAGAAGGCGCCGGCGAAGAAGGCACCGGCCAAGAAGGCACCGGCCCGCAAGGCCGCCGCCAAGAAGGCGACCGCCAAGAAGGCACCGGCCAAGAAGGCACCGGCCCGCAAGGCCGCCGCCAAGAAGTCGACCGCCAAGAAGGCACCGGCCAAGAAGGCACCGGCCCGCAAGGCCGCCGCCAAGAAGTCGACCGCCAAGAAGGCACCGGCCAAGAAGGCACCGGCGAAGAAGGCTCCGGCCCGCAAGGCCGCGAAGAAGCGCTAGCAGCAGCAGGTCGGGCCGCCCCCTCGTCAGAGGGTGGCGGCCCGTTCTGCTGTTCGGGGCCCGACCCCCAGGGCGAGCGCGTCGTCGAGGTCGTCGAGGTCGTCGACGTCGCGGCGCAGCCGGGGCAGCGCTGCGCTGATCGCGCGGGCTCCGGTGGCGTCGTGCGCCCGGGCGGACCCAGGTCCGAACCGCGGGTCGAACCCGTCGTACGCCGCCGTGTAGAGCGTGGTGCCGATGCCGTCGGCGTCGGCGACGTACGCCGGCTCACCCGGCGCCACCGCGCCGAGCGCCTCGTCGATGTCCTCGGCTCGCACCGCGGGCAGGTCGGCGGTCAACGCCACCGGCACCAGCCCCGGCCAGCGGCGGCGCGCTTCTGCAGCGGACTGCCGCAGCGTCCCGTTGAGGTCCATCGCGACGCCGTCAGGGATGGTCACGGCGCCGAGCCCGGCGAGCTCGACCGAGAACGTCGCGTCGTCGGTCGCGACCAGCACCGCTTCGATCCTTTTGGAGGCGAGACAGGCGGCAACGGTGTCGAGCGCGAACGCTGCGGCCAGCGCACTGCGGTCGACGTCGGCCAGCCCCACCAGCCGCGACTTGCCGAGCGCGGGCGGCTTCACCGGGACCAGCGCGACGTACCTCTGCATCCGTTCCATCCTCGCAGCCGGTTCCGTCCCGGCGGGAGCGACTAGCCTGTCGCGCGTGAAGGTCCGGCATTTCCAGGAAGGCAGTCGCGGCTGGGCGTGGTGGATCGCGGTCCCGATCGTGAGGCCGATCCTCTTCGCCACCACTCGGCACAAGTGGATCGACGGCGAGAAGATCCCCGCCGAGGGCGGCTTCGTCCTCGTCATCAACCACATCTCCGAGGTCGACCCGATCATCGTGGCGCACATCGTGTGGGACCACGGCCGGCTCCCGCACTACCTGGCCAAGTCCGGGCTGTTCAACAACAAGCTGCTCGGCTTCTTCCTGAAGGCGGCGGGACAGATCCCGGTCCACCGAGCCTCGAAGAGTGCCGTCGGCGCCTACGACGCGGCGGTGGCCGCGATCCGGGCCGGCCAGTGCGTCGTGGTCTACCCCGAGGGCACGATCACGCGGGACCCGGACCTGTGGCCGATGGTCGGCAAGTCGGGGGCCGCCCGCATCGCGCTGGCCACCGAGGCACCGGTGGTGCCGATCGGACAGTGGGGTGCGCAGCAGCTGCTGGCGCCGTACGCGAAGAAGCCGGACCTGTTCCCGCGCAAGCTGATCACGATGAAGGTGGGCGACCCGGTCGACCTCACCGACCTCCACGGCGACCAGTCCGGGACCGCCGTGACCGAGGCGACGACGCGGATCATGGCGGCACTGACCGAGCTCGTCCAGGACGTGCGCGGAGGGACCGCGCCGGCCGAGCGGTTCAACCCGCGCACCGCGGGCGTGGCCGAGTTCGGCAACCCCAACGAGGGCGGCCGCCGGGGGAAGGCCTCGTGACGAAGGTCGCCGTCTTCGGTGCCGGCTCGTGGGGCACCGCGTTCTCGATCGTGCTCGCCGACGGTGGCAACGACGTGACCATGTGGGCCCGTCGCGAGGAGGTCGCCGAGGCGATCAACGACTCACGCGAGAACGAGGACTACCTCCCCGGCATCGAGCTCCCGCCGTCGGTCTCGGCCACCCACGACGTCGAGAAGGCGGCGCACGACGCCGACGTGGTCATCTTCGCGACGCCGTCCCAGACGTTCCGCGGCAACCTCAAGGAGTGGGTGCCGTTCCTCGCTCCCGACGCGGTGCTCGTCTCGCTGATGAAGGGGGTCGAGCTCGGCACCCTCAAGCGGATGAGCGAGGTGATCGCCGAGGAGACCGGCGCCGGTCCTGAGCGGATCGCCGTCATCAGCGGTCCCAACCTGGCCAAGGAGATCGCCCGCCGCGAGCCGGCGGCCTCGGTCGTCGCCTGCGCCTACGAGGACGTGGCCAAGAAGCTGCAGGACCGGATCCACTCGCCGGCGTTCCGGCCGTACACGTCGGTCGACGTGGTGGGCTGCGAGCTCGGCGGTGCCTACAAGAACGTCGTGGGTCTCGCCGTCGGCATGGCCGTCGGGCTCGGCTTCGGCGACAACACCACCGCGTCCGTCATCACCCGAGGGCTGGCCGAGACCGCGCGACTCGCCACCAGGCTCGGTGCCAACCCGCTCACGCTCATGGGACTCGCCGGCCTCGGTGACCTGGTGGCGACCTGCTCGTCGCCGCTGTCCCGCAACCGCACCTTCGGCGAGAAGCTGGGCCAGGGCATGACCTCGGACGAGATCATCGCGTCTACGCGACAGGTCGCCGAGGGCGCGAAGTCCTGCGCCTCGCTGCGGGCGCTGGCCGAGAAGTCCGGCGTGGACGCCCCGGTCGCCCAGATGGTCGACGACGTCGTCGCCGGCCGGATGACCGCGATGGAGATGATGGACGCCACGCTGGCGCGCGACACCAAGGCGGAGATGGAATAGCTCGTCGCGCCTCAACCAGCGATGGTGTCCAGCGCCTGGCTCAGGTCGGCCCAGAGGTCCTCGACGTCCTCGATCCCGACCGAGAGCCGGACCAGGCCCTCCGGGATGCTGGCCGGCTCGGACTTCCAGCGCCGTCGCCGCTCGAAGGTCGACTCGACGCCGCCGAGGCTGGTGGCGTCGACCCACAGCGACGTGGCGCGGACCAGCAGGTCGGCGTGGTCGGCGGTCGGCAGGACGATCGAGACCATCGCGCCCATACCGGGGTAGCGGACCTCGGCCATCAGCGGGTGGCCGGACAGGCGACGGGCCAGCTCCGCGGCGTTCGACCCGGCACGCTCGACGCGCAGGTGGAGGGTTCGCAGCCCGCGCAGTGCGAGCCACGCCTCGAACGGCCCGGGGATGTTGCCCTGGACGTCCCGGCGGCCCTTGAGCACGGCGTACAGCTCCTCGTCGTTGGTGACGATGGCACCCAGCTGGACGTCGCTGTGACCCGCGAGGTACTTCGTGGCCGAGTGCAGGGACACGTCAGCCCCGAGCTCGAGCGGCTTCTGCAGCAGCGGAGTGAGGAAGGTGTTGTCGACCACGACCCGGGCGCCCGCGTCGTGCGCGGCGGCGACGAGCGCAGGCACGTCGGCCACCTCGAGCGCCGGGTTGGTCGGCGACTCGAACCAGACCAGCGCCGCGTCCTCACAGGCCGCCACGACGGCCGCGGTGTCGGTGACGTCGACCAGCGTGGTCGTCAGCCGGCCGCGCAGCTCGAGGTCGGCCAGCGACACGAGAGTGCCGTTGTAGGAGTGCCTCGGGATGACGACCTTGTCGCCGAGCGCGACGAGGTCCAGGAGGCTGGTCACCGCGGCCATCCCGGAGGAGTAGACCAGGCAGCGACCACCCTCGAGAGCCCCGATCGCGGTCTCCAGCGCCGACCAGGTCGGGTTTCCGTAGCGGCCGTACTCGATGTCACCACCAGCGACGTAGGTCGACGCCATCGTGATCGGCGCGTTGAGCGGCTGGTCCGGTTGGTGCGGTGGCCGGCCGGCGGTCACCGCGACCGTGGAGGGGTGCAGCGGGTGCGCGGGGCTGGGGTCCATGTCATCTAGTCTCGCGGGTGTGCTGACGACGCTGTTGGGAGGGCGCGCCTTCGCCGAGAGGTACGGCGAGCCCCCCGCCGCAGTGGTCGCCCTGCACGGGTGGGGTCGCAACCGCTCGGACTGGAGCACGACGCTCCAGGGGTACGACGCGCTGGCCCTGGACCTGCCCGGCTTCGGCGCCACACCGGCGCCCGACGAGGGCTGGAGCACGACGGAGTACGCCGAGTGGCTGCGCGAGTGCCTCGACGACGCCGCCAGGCAGGGGCGAGACCGTCCCGTCGTGGTGGGTCACTCGTTCGGCGGGCGCGTGGCCGTGCGGCTGGCCGCCACGAACCCCGACCTGATGCGCGGCCTCGTCCTCTCCGGCGTACCTCTGCTGCGGCCGCAGACCACAGCGAGCAAGCCGCCGATCGGGTTCCGCGCGATGCGGTTCCTCAACAAGTGGCACTTCATCTCCAACGAGCGCATGGAGCAGGAGCGGCGCAAGCGCGGCTCGGCCGACTACGTGGCGGCCCAGGGCGTGCTGCGTGAGGTGTTGGTGAAGGCGGTCAACGAGGACTACGGCGACGCCCTCGATGCCCTCGCCGGCTCCGGGCTGCCGGTGACGATGGTCTGGGGCGAGCACGACTCCGCGGCCACCGTGGCCATGGCCGAGCAGTCCCGGGCCCGCATCGGGGCGAACGCCGAGCTGGTCGTCGTGCCGGGGTCAGGGCACCTCCTCGACGACGCGCTCGTGGCGGCGCTGCGCTCCGCCATCGACCAACAGGCGGCCGGATCTTGACCGGAACCGCCAACGTGCTGGTCGCCCTGGCCATCTCGCTGCTCGCGCTGGCGTCGTACCTGCGCTGGTGGCGGGTCGCCCAGCGCGAGCACTACGAGCCGGGCCGGCTCTTCGTGATGGCCGCGATCTGGTGCCGGGCCCAACCGGCCAACCTCCTGGCCCTGGGTGCGATCGTCGTCCTCTGCCTGGTCGGCCTGAAGGTCCCGCTGGTCGGCCTGGTCGGCGCGGTCCTGTGGCTCCTCTGGCCGCCCGGGCTCGCGCTGCTGCGCCCGAGCCGGAGGCTGGTGTGGACGCCCCGGGTGCGCCGGCTGGCCGCGATCACGGTCGTCCTGCACGTGGTGGTGACCGGCTTCTTCATCGCCTTCGGCGAGGCGGTCGCGCTGGTGCCGCTGCTCGCGCTGCCGATCGCCGAGGTGGCGCTGCTCGCCGCGCACCCGCTGGAGGAGCACCTCAGCCGCAAGTTCGAGGTGTCCGCCGCGGCCAGGATCAAGCAGGTCGGGCCGCGTGTGGTCGCGATCACCGGGTCCTACGGCAAGACGTCGACCAAGAACTACGCCGCGCACCTGATCGCCGGCCGATGGGCGGTGCTCGCCAGCCCCGCCAGCTTCAACAACGTGCTCGGGCTCGCCCGCTCGGTCAACGACCGGCTGGTGCCCGGCACCGACGTGTTCATCGCCGAGATGGGCACCTACGGGCCCGGCGAGATCGCGAGGCTGTGCCGGCTGTTCCCGCCCGAGGTCTCGGCCATCACCACGATCGGAGAGGCGCACCTGGAGCGGATGAAGGACCGCGCCACGATCGTGAGAGCGAAGTCGGAGATCCTCGAGCCGGCCCGGACGGTCGTGCTGAACGTCGACGTGCCGGAGCTGGCCGAGGCCGCCGACCGCGACGCCGCGACCAAGCGCGTCATCCGGTGTGCGACGAGTGACGGCGCGAGGGCGGACGTCGTCGTACGACGCGACGGTGACGGCTGGGTGCTCGCGCTGGGCGGCGAGGAGCATCCGGTCACTCTGCCGGTCGAGGTGGGCCACCCGACCAACGTCGCGATAGCGGTCGGGCTGGCGCTCGCCCTCGACGTACCGGAGCAGACCATCCTCGACCGGCTGGCCACCGTGCCGGCCACGCCCCACCGGGCCGAGACCACCACGCTGGACACCGGCGTCACGGTGATCGACGACACCTACAACGCCAACCCGGAGGGCGCCGCGCAGGCGCTGGCGAGAGCCAGGTCACTCGTCGCCGAGGGCGGCACGGTGTGGACGGTCAGCCCCGGTATGGTCGAGCTCGGACCCGAGCAGGCGCGGCGCAACGCCGACTTCGCCCGGGCGGCCACGGCCGGCGACGACATGAGGCTCGTCATCGTCGGCCGCACCAACCGGGCGGCGCTGAGCGCAGGCGAGGCGAGCCGGACCCAGGTGTTCGGCAACCGTGACGACGCGGCCCGGCACGTGATGGCGACCGCCTCGACCGGCGACGTGGTCCTGTACGAGAACGACCTGCCCGATCACTACCCGTGATTCAGGCGGTCCCGGTCCTAACTGAGAGGGTTGGAGACTGTGATCAGCTCTTCCGTCAGCCGGGCAACCGTGGTCTTCGGCGGCCTCTCGGCCGAGCACGAGATCAGCATCCTCACCGGGCTCCAGGCCGAGCGCGTCCTCGCGGGCGCGGGCGTCCACGTGCAGTGCGTCTACTGGGCCAAGACCGAGGACTGGTACCTCGTGCCCAACAACCTCGAGGCCCGGGACTTCGCCGACCAGGTCAACTTCGTGCCGGCGGGCGCCAAGCGGGTGGAGCTGCGGATCGGGGCCAAGAAGGGCTCCGGGTTCTACCTCGAGGGCGGCCTGGGCGGCGGCAAGCTGCTCGAGACCGGGCCGATCATGAGCTGCTTCCACGGGGGTCCCGGCGAGGCCGGCGGCGCCCAGGCGCTGTTCGAGCTGGCCGGGCTCAGGCACACCGGCGGCACCGTCGCCGCCGCGGCCCTGGGCATGGACAAGCTCGCCTTCGCCGGCGTGATGGAGGCGGCCGGCGTACCGACGTTGAAGCGCGTGCTGCTGTCGGCGGACGAGAAGCCGCCGTTCGACGGCCCCTACATCGTCAAGCCGCGGCACGGCGGCTCCTCGATCGGTATCGAGGTGGTCCAGGACTGGGAGACCGCCGCCGCGCTGCTCAACACCTCGCCGCACCTGCGTTCGGGCGCCGTGGTCGAGCCCAACCGGCCCGAGCTGTTCGACCTCAACGTCTCGGTGCGCACCGCCCCCACGCTCGCGGTCTCCGAGATCGAGAAGCCGGTGCGCTCGGGCGGCGCCATCTACTCCTACGGCGAGAAGTACGTCCGCTCCGAGGGCCTCTCGGCCGCCCCGCGCGAGTTCCCCGCGGACATCTCGCCCGAGCTGCGCTCGACCATCCAGAGCCTGGCCGCCCGCGTGGTCGCGCTGACCGGGTTGACCGGGATCCTGCGCATCGACTTCCTGTCCGACGGCACTGAGGTCTACGTCAACGAGGTCAACTCGATCCCCGGTGCCCTCGCGCTGTACCTCTGGCCGGACACCCCGCCCGCCGACCTGTTGGTCGCCGCACTGGAGGAGGCCGAGCGGGCCCGGCCGCAGGCGACCATCAGCTACGAGGAGGGCGTCGCCCTCCGCGCAGCCGGCGGCATCGCGGGCAAGCTCCAGGGGCTTCCGCAGCAGCCGCGCTGACCCGTTTGACGGGCCCGCACGGGCACCCCAACCCGCGGCTCGACGTTGCCTGCTGACCGCTCGTCGGTCTCGATCCGAGATAGCGGTCAGCCAGCAACCCGGTGACCGCCCCGTGAGTGGCTCGGCGGTTGCCTGCTGACCGCCAGGTGCAGCCGGCCCCGGTCAGCGGTGAGCCAGCAACCCGGGGACCGCCGGCTGAGCGTCTTGACGTTGCCTGCTGACCGCTCCTGCAGCCGGCCCCGGTCAGCGGTCAGCCAGGAACCTGGCGGCCGCGGGTTCCGGCCGGCTACGCGCAGCCGCGACACGAGCGGCAATGAGAGCGCTCAGACCGTCGGGCCGGCCACGACGGCACGGGCCAGCAGGTCACGGGCGACCTCACCCAGCGACGTACCGCTGAGCGTGCAGGCGTACGGGAAGACCGAGGTCTCGGTGGTCCCGGGGGTGATCGCGGTCTCCAGCACGACGAAGGAGCCGTCGGCGGAGACGATGAAGTCGGAGCGGGAGACGTCGCGGAGGCCGAGGGTGCGGTGGGCCTGGCGAGCGACCTCGCCGAGGCGGACGATCAGCTCCTCGGGCAGGTCCGGCCGGTTCAGGGAGACGAACTCGGCGGTGTAGCGAGCGGCGAAGTCGAACTCGTGGCCCTTCTCGTACTCGACGGCGACCGGCTCCAGCGAGCGCAGCCCGTCGACCGTCTCGAGGACGACCACGGAGACGTCGACACCCACGTGGAACCGCTCGACCAGCGCGTCCTCGCAGTAGGCGTAGGTGCCGACCAGGGCGGAGGGGAGCGCGGCCAGCCCGTCGACACCGGCCACCCCCAGCGCGGAGCCGCCGCGGGCCGGCTTCACCACGACCGTCGTGCCGAGCCGGTGCATCACGTGCTCCATCAGCGCCGCGGCGCCGATGTCGCGGAAGGTCTGCGCGGAGAGCCCGACCGAGTCGGGCACCGGGATCCCCTCGCGACGCAGCAGCTCGCGGGCGGTGCCCTTGTCGAAGGCGACGCGGCAGGCGCGGCTCCGGGAGCCCACGAACGGCATCGAGATCAGCTCGAGGAGGGTCTGGATCTCGCCGTCCTCGCCGAACTGGCCGTGCAGCGCGGGCAACGCTGCGATGACCTTGTCGCGCTCGAGGGTGTGCAGGAGGTTGCGGTCGAAGTCGTAGGCGTGCGCGTCGACACCGAGCCCGCTCAGCTCCCGGACCAGGTTGCGCCCGCTGGCCAGCGAGACGTCACGCTCATGGCTCAGCCCGCCGGCGATGACGGCGACCGGGCCCGTGAACTCCTCGACCATGGGAGGAGCCTGTCACAGAGCGACGCCCCACACCGGTGGGGTGCGGGGCGCCGGACGGGCTGGCGTCAGATGTGGACGACGGGGCAGGTCAGGGTCCGGGTGATGCCGTCGAGGGTCTGCACCTTGGCGACGACGAGCTTGCCGAGCTCGTCGACGTTGCGGGCCTCGGCGCGCACGATCACGTCGTACGGGCCGGTGACGTCCTCGGCCATCGTGACGCCCTTGACCTGGGCGATCGCATTGGCCACCTCGGCAGCCTTGCCGACGTCGGTCTGGATCAGGATGTAGGCCTGCACCACCATGCGCGGATCTCCCTGCTGGATCAGTGGTCTGGGGGACCCGGCCAACCTATCGCGACGCTGTTGCGGGTCATAGAGCACGTCGTGGCGACGGTACGGCGGACATCTGCTCTGATGGCGCCATGTCCTTCCCGCCCGAGGCCACGCTGGCCGACGTCGGCGAGTTCGGCCTGATCGCCGAGCTGACGCCGCTGTTCAGCCAGGGCGAGCAGGTCCTGGTCGGCCCCGGTGACGACGCCGCCGTGCTGCGCATCCGCCAGGGCCACGTCGTGGTCTCGACCGACCTGCTGATCGAGGGGAGGCACTTCCGGACCGACTGGGTCGAGGCGACCGACGTCGGCCACCGGGCCGCGGCCCAGAACCTCTCCGACATCAACGCGATGGGTGGCCGGGCGCACTCGCTGACGATCGGGCTGGGCGCCCCGAGCGACCTGCCGGCGCGGTGGGCGCTGGACTTCGCGACGGGTTTCGCGGCGGAGTGCGACCTGGTCGGGGCCTCGGTCGTCGGCGGTGACCTCACCCGCTGCGACCAGATCGTCATCGCCGTCACCGTCATCGGAGCGTGCATCCAGGCGCCCGTGCTCCGCTCCGGCGCCCGGCCCGGTGACCTGCTCGCCCTGGCCGGCCGCCAGGGATGGTCGGCCGGTGGGCTGGCCGTGCTCCGCCGTGGCTTCACGTCGCCGCGGGTCCTGGTCGAGGCCTACCGCCGTCCGGAGCCGCCGTACGACGCGGGGCCGACGGCTGCCGACGCCGGGGCCACCTCCATGATCGACGTCTCCGACGGGCTGCTCGCCGACGCCGGCCACCTGGCCACCGACTCGGGGGTGGCCATCGACATCCGGACCGACGCCCTGGACCTGCCCGAGCCGTTGCACGCGGTCGCCGCCGCCACGGGCGTCGACCCGGTCTCGTTCGTCCTGGCCGGGGGCGAGGACCACTCGCTGCTCGCGACGTTCCCCGAGGGCGCGGTGCCGAACGGGTGGACGGTCATCGGCTCGGTCGCCGCGGGCGAGGGCGTCACCGTCGACGGCGCGGCGTACGACGGCGAGACCGGCTGGACGCACTTCTAGGAACGACTTCTGGAAACGACAAAGGCCGCCATCCCCTGGGGGACGACGGCCTCGGGCGCAATGACTAGCGGGTCACCTTCCCGGCCTTGATGCAGCCGGTGCAGACGTGGAGCCGCTTGGGCGTGCCGTTCACCGTGGCCCGGACCCGCTGGATGTTGGGGTCGAAGCGGCGCTTGGTGATCTTCCGCGACCACGGCCGGTTGTTGCCGAAGCCGGGCTTCTTGTGGCAGATGTCGCAGACGGCGGCCATCAGTGGACTCCTGGGAATGTCGAAACGTGTGTGGGGGCCCGTCGACCGGGCAACCGAAGAAGAATATCCGAACCGGACGCTCGCAACCAATTCAGAGCAACCCCCTCTAGTCTCGCCCCCGTGAGCGAACCGGGCACCGTCGGGAGCGGCATCCAGCTCGCCACCGTGCTCCGCTTCGTCGACATCGCCGTGGACGCCCTCGCCGGCGCCCGGGAGGAGATCGACGCGCTCAACGTCTACCCGGTCCCGGACGGCGACACCGGCACCAACATGTACCTCACCATGGCCGCGGCCCGGGACGCCGTGAAGGAGAAGGGTGCCACCGGGCGCGACGCCGTGTTCGAGGTGTTCACCCGCGGAGCCCTGCTCGGTGCCCGCGGCAACTCCGGGGTGATCCTGAGCGAGATGCTCCGGGCGATCATCCGCCGGATCGCCGAGGCGAGGCCGGAGGAGCGCAACGGCGCGGTCATGGTCGACGCGCTGCGGCGGGCGGCCGAGGCGAGCTACGCCGCGGTCGGTACGCCGGTCGAGGGCACCATGCTCTCGGTCTGCAAGGCCGCGGCCGACGCGGCCGCGGAGCTCGTCGAGAAGAACCCGATGGTGAGGTCGCGCGACGTCCTCACCGCCAGTGCCGCTGCGGCCCGGGAGGCGCTCGCCCGCACACCCGAGCAGCTTCGGGCGCTCAAGGACGCCGGGGTGGTCGATGCCGGTGGCCGTGGCGTCGTGGTCATCCTCGACGCCGCCGAGACCGCGCTCACCGGCAAGCGGCCGCCGCAGGTCGAGCCCGGCCACCGCATCCCGCAGCCCGTCCTCGACCGACAGGGTCCGGCCCAGCCGGGCGCGGACCTCTTGGTCGACGGCGGGCCGGCGTACGAGGTGATGTACCTCCTCGACGCCCCGGACGACGCGATCACCGGTCTGCGCCGGACGCTGGCCACGCTGGGCGACTCACTCGTCGTGGTCGGCGGCGACGGGCTCTGGAACGTCCACGTGCACGTCGACGACGTCGGTGCGGCCCTCGAGGCCGGCATCGAGGCCGGCCGGCCGCACCGGGTACGCGTGACGCACTTCGCCGAGCAGGTCGCAGCCCGCGAGCGCCCGGCCCGCGCCGGTCGCGCGATCGTCGCCGTCGCGGCCGGGCCGGGGCTGGCCGGCCTCTTCGAGGAGGCGGGTGCGGTGGTCGTGCGCGGCGGCCCCGGCCACCGCCCCTCCACCGGGATGCTGCTCGAGGCGATCGAGCAGACCGGCGCCCAGGAGGTCGTCGTCCTGCCCAACGACCAGGACACGGTGCGGACCGCCCTGGTCGCGGCCAGCACCGCGGAGACCGACCACGACCTGCGGGTCGCGGTGATCCCGACCACCGCCCAGGTCGAGGGGCTGGCCGCGCTGGCCGTGCACGAGCCGGGCCGCACCTTCGACCAGGACGTGCTCGAGATGACCGCCACCGCCCGCCACGCCCGCCAGGGGGCGGTGACGGTCGCCGCCCGGCAGGCGATGACCATGGCCGGACCGTGCGAGCCCGGCGACGTGCTCGGCGCCATCGGCGGCGACTTCGTCGTCGTGGGCGACGACCTCACCGAGGTGGCTCGGGACGTGCTGGGCCGGCTGCTCGGCGGTGGCGGCGAGATGGTCACGCTGGTCTCCGGCGAGAGGGACACGGACGGGACCCTGGCCCGGTCCTGCGCAGAGTGGCTCGAGGCGCACCATCCCGCTGTCGACGTCGTGGTGTACGACGGGGGGCAGGAGCGCTACCCGCTCCTGGTCGCCGTCGAGTAGCCCCCAGCAAGGAGCGGAAGAGTGATCGACCTCGACTCGCCCGTCGAGACCGTCCTCGGCGAGCCCAGGGACAAGCGCTCCCGCACCCGCAACCAGCGGATCGTCGAGGTGCTGGGCCTGGAGACCGTCGGCGACCTCCTGCACCACTTCCCGCGGCGCTACGTCGAGACCGGTGCCCTGACCTCCCTCGACACCCTCGAGAAGGGGCAGCTCCTCACGGTGGTGGGCGAGATCGCGGGGTCCAAGGTCAACACCTACCAGGACCGCCGGACCCGGCGGACGGCCTACCGCGTCGACGTCACGGTCCGCACGGAGAGCCACTCGCTGCGGATGTCCTTCTTCGCCAAGCACCAGGGGATGGCGAAGTGGCACGCCGACCGCATGCCGGTCGGCCGACGAGGGATCTTCCTCGGGCAGGCCGACACCTTCCGCGGCGAGTGGCAGCTCACCCATCCGCAGATGGTGCTGTTCGGGAGTCCCGGCGAGGACACGGCGCAGCTCTCGCTCGACTCGATCGGCGCGTTCTACCCCATCTACCCGCTGACCAAGGGCGTCGACTCCTGGGACCTGCAGCGCGCGATCAGCTTCGCCCGCACCGTCGTGGAGGAGCTCCCCGAGCTGCTGCCCGACGAGATCCGCCAGACCGACGACCTGCTCGACGCCCGGCAGGCGCTCGACTGGATCCACGCCCCCGACTCCTGGGGGCAGATCCGCCGCGCCCAGCAGCGGTACCGGTTCGAGGAGGCCCTGGTCACCCAGCTGGTGCTCGGTCGCCGGCGTCGGGCGCTGCGCGCCATGGGCGCCCGGCCGCGCGACGGCGGCGAGGGTGACCTGCTGGCGGCGTTCGACCAACGGCTGCCGTTCGAGCTGACCCAGGGGCAGCGAGACGTCGGGGCCCAGATCGAGCACGACCTGGCCCAGCCGCACCCGATGAACCGCCTGCTCCAGGGCGAGGTCGGCTCCGGCAAGACCCTCGTGGCGCTCCGGGCGATGCTGCGCGTGGTCGACTCCGGCGGCCAGGCCGCGCTCCTCGCGCCGACCGAGGTGCTCGCCCAGCAGCACCACCGCTCGATCACCACCATGCTGGGCGAGCTGGCCGACGGCGGGATGATGGGCGGCGCGGGCGTCGAGCTGCTGACCGGCTCGATGACCAAGGCCCAGCGCACCGAGCCGCTGTCCCGGCTGGCCATCGGCGAGTCCGGCATCGTGATCGGCACGCACGCGCTGCTGGAGGAGCAGGTCAGGTTCTTCGACCTCGGGCTCGTGGTGGTCGACGAGCAGCACCGGTTCGGCGTCGAGCAGCGGGCCGCACTGACCGACAAGGCCGGGACCCCACCGCACGTCCTGGTCATGACCGCGACCCCGATCCCGCGCACCGTCGCGATGACAGTCTTCGGCGACCTCGAGACCTCGACGCTGTCGGAGCTGCCCGCCGGCCGGGCGCCGATCCAGACGACCGTCGTGCCACTCGCCGAGCAGCCGCGGTGGGTCTCGCGGGTCTGGAGCCGGGTGCGCGAGGAGGTCGAGAAGGGTCACCAGGCCTACGTCGTCTGCCCGCGGATCACCGGGGACGAGCTCGAGCAGGGCGAGGCCGACCCGACGTACGACGAGAGCCCCGACACCGAGGGAGCTGCCGCTCCCGCAGCCGCCCTGCCCGGGCTGAGCGCGGTCGAGGAGGTGGCTGCAGAGCTGGCCGACGGCCCCCTGGCCGGCTTGCGGGTCGCGATCCTGCACGGCCGGCTGCCGCCGGACGAGAAGGACCGCACGATGCGCGCCTTCGCGGCGGGCGACATCGACGTCCTCGTCTCCACCACCGTCATCGAGGTCGGCGTCGACGTCGCCAACGCCACGACGATGGTGCTCATGGACGCGGACCGGTTCGGCATCTCGCAGCTGCACCAGCTGCGCGGCCGGGTCGGCCGTGGGGGGCTGCCGGGGCTGTGCCTCTTGGTCAGCCGGGCCGAGGCCGGCAGCCCGGCCCGCCAGCGGCTGGACGCAGTCGCGGCCACCACCGACGGCTTCGAGCTGAGCCGCGTCGACCTCGAGCAGCGCCGGGAGGGCGACGTGCTGGGCCGGTCGCAGTCCGGCTTCCGCTCGACGCTGCAGAACCTGCGCGTGCTCCGCGACGAGGAGACGATCCTGGCCGCGCGAGCCGCCGCCGAGAAGCTGTTGGACGCAGACCCCGAGCTCGCCGGCCACGAGCTGCTGCGTGCCGCCGTACTCGATCTGGAGGACTCGGCGGAGGGTGAGTTCATCGAGAAGTCCTAGTGTCCTGTCAACCATGACGCGGATCATCGGGGGGAGCGCGGGCGGGCGCCGGATCGCCACCCCTACCGGACTGCACACCCGGCCGACCACCGACCGAGTGCGTGAGGCGCTGTTCTCGACCATCGAGGCGTGGTGCGGGTCGCTCCAGGGGTTGCGCTTCCTCGACCTCTACGCCGGCTCGGGCGCGGTCGGCCTCGAGGCCTGGTCGCGCGGCGCCGGGGTGGTCACGCTGGTCGAGGCGGACCGCCGTACCGCCCGGCTGATCGGCGACAACGCCAGGTCGCTCGGCTTCGCGAAGGCGGACGTGGTCGCGGCTCCCGTGACGTCGACCCTGGCCAAGCCGCCGTCCGCGCCCTACGACGTCGCCTTCATGGACCCGCCCTACCCGGTCGCCGACACGACCGTGACCGACGAGCTGACGCTGCTGGCGACGGGCGACTGGCTGGTACCCGGTGCGATGGTGGTCGTCGAGCGCTCATCCCGCAGCCCCGAGCCGGGCTGGCCGTCCGGGATCGAGGCGGAGCGCAGCAAGCGGTACGGCGAGACCACGCTTTGGTACGGTCACGCCTCGTGACCACCCCACGAAATCGTGCGAGGGGCGCGCTGCGCGCGGAGCAGCACCCTTCCGCGGGGACCCCGGAAAGACATTGAAGAAGGCGGTCTGTCCGGGATCGTTCGACCCGGTCACCAACGGGCACCTCGACATCGTCGAGCGCGCGGCCACGCTCTTCGACGAGGTCGTCGTCGCGGTCGGCGTCAACAAGTCGAAGAACCGCCTGTTCACAGCGGACGAGCGGATCGCCATGCTCGAGCGGGCCACCGCGGACCTGCCGAACGTGACCGTCGCCGGCTTCACCGGGCTCCTCACGACGTTCTGCCAGGAGCGCGGCGCCACCGCGATCGTCAAGGGTCTGCGTGCGGTCAGCGACTACGAGTACGAGCTGCAGATGGCGCAGATGAACGCCTCGCTCACCCGGATCGAGACCGTGTTCGTCCCCACCAGCCCGGAGTGGTCGTTCCTGGCCTCGAGCCTGGTCAAGGAGGTCGCGGCCTTCGGCGGCGACGTGTCGGGCCTGGTCCCGGACTTCGTGCTGGGACCGATGTTGGACAAGCTGGCCCAGCGGCCCGTCGAGTGACCGCTCGTCACCCCTCCTCGGACCGCACGCTCGAAGTTTGGCCGTGGAGTGGGGCGCCGCGTACGATTCCCGACTGGATCTGTTTGCCGGATACCGGAAGTGACAGTTGAACAGCCTGGACCCGAGAGCGCCGCTCGTGCTCGACACTCGCGAGCTCGGCCGCCGCCCGGGGTCCCAGCGTGAGGTGTCACGGACGGTGCCCGCGCCGGCAGATCTGGGCATCGAAGTCCTTCATGTCCCCGAGGGGTCGCCGGTCGAGCTCGACCTGCGCCTCGAGGCGGTCATGGAGGGGGTGCTGGTCACCGGGACGGCGCAGGCCTCGCTCACAGGGGAGTGCGTGCGGTGCCTGGAGCCGATCTCCGACGAGATCGAGGTGAGGTTCCAGGAGCTGTTCGTCTACGAGGACCACGCCCTCCCCCAAGAGGAGGACGACGAGGTCAGCACGCTGCAGGACGACCTGGTCGACCTGGAGCGCCTGCTGCGGGACGCGGTGGTGCTCGCACTGCCGTTCCAGCCGCTGTGTGAAGAGGACTGTCCCGGCCTGTGCCCCGACTGCGGGGCGCGCCTGGCCGACGACCCCGACCACGCTCACGACGCGGCGATCGACCCGCGGTGGGCGACCCTGGCGGACCTCAAGCCCCAGACCGAGCAGAACTGAGAGAGAGAACACCATGGCTGTCCCGAAGCGGAAGATGTCGCGCAGCAACACGCGCCACCGTCGCTCGGCCTGGAAGACCACGGCACCCACGCTGGTGACCTGCGCCAACCCCGCCTGCGGCGCGAAGCACCTGCCGCACCGCGCGTGCGGCAACTGCGGCCAGTACGGCGCGCGCAACGACCGTCGCCAGGTTCTCTGATCCGGCTCGATCGCTGAGCACTCCGCTGAGCGACTACGCGCACCTTCGCGCCGCACTCGGGGACCCGGAACTCGACCCCGAGCTGCTCAACCGCGCCCTCACCCACCGCTCCTACGCCTACGAGAACGGCGGGCTTCCGACCAACGAGCGGCTGGAGTTCCTCGGTGACTCGGTGCTCGGGGTCGTCGTCACCGAGACGCTCTACCTCACCCACCCCGACCTCTCCGAGGGCAGGCTGGCCAAGCTGCGCGCGGCGGTCGTCAACGCCCGGGCGCTGGCCGAGGTCGGCCGCGCCATCGGCCTCGGCGAGGACGTGAAGCTGGGTCGCGGCGAGGAGACCACCGGGGGTCGCAACAAGGCCTCGATCCTCTCCGACACGGTGGAGGCCGTGATCGGAGCGGTCCACCTCAGCGGCGGCATCGAGGTGTCCTCGCAGGTCGTGCACCGGCTCTTCGACCCGCTGATCGAGGCGGCCTCGGCGCTCGGCGCCGGCCTGGACTGGAAGACCTCGCTCCAGGAGCTGGCCGCCGAGCACGGGCTGGGCGTCCCCGAGTACATCATCGAGGACGAGGGCCCCGACCACATGAAGAAGTTCACCGCGCAGGTCCGGGTGGCCGGCCGGCTCTACGGCAACGGTCTCGGCCGCTCCAAGAAGGAGGCCGAGCAGGCCGCCGCGGAGACGGCGTACGGCGACATCGCGGCCGGGCTCGGCATCGCCGACCCCATCGACGCCGCCGTGGGCGCGGCCGTCGAGGAGGCGGCCGCCGACGAGGCCGACTCGTCCCGCAAGAGCTAGACCACGGATGCCCGAGCTGCCCGAGGTCGAGGTGGTCCGCGCCGGCCTCGCCCGGCACGTCGTCGGCGCCACCATCACCTCCGTCGAGGTGCTGCACCCGCGCCCGGTACGCCGGGACCCCCGCGGCCCCGCGGGCTTCGCCGCCGCCCTGGGCGGCCGCCGGATCGAGGACGCCCGCCGACGGGGCAAGTACCTCTGGCTGCCGCTCGACAACGGTGACGCGCTGCTCGGCCACCTCGGCATGAGCGGCCAGCTGCTGGTGCAGCCAAGCGACTCCGAGCCGGAGCGGCACCTCCGGGTCCGGATCGGGCTCGAGGGCGGCCCGGGGCGACCGGCCTTCGACAGGCTCAGTCCAAGGACCTCCGCTTCGTCGACCAGCGGATGTTCGGCGGCCTGTCCGTCTCCGCGGGCGGGGCCGAGCTTCCTCCGGAGATCGCCCACATCGCCCGCGACCCGCTCGACCCCGAGTTCGACGACGACGCGTTCGTCGCCAGGGTGCGCCGGCGCGCCTCGGGCATCAAGCGCCAGCTGCTCGACCAGAACCTCATCTCCGGCGTGGGCAACATCTACGCCGACGAGGCGCTGTGGCGGGCCCGGCTGCACGGCGAGCGGGCCGGTGAGAAGCTCACCGGCGCGCAGGTGCGCGAGCTGCTCCGCCACAGCCGCGACGTGATGAACGAGGCCCTCGGGCAGGGCGGGACGTCGTTCGACGCGCTCTACGTCAACGTCAACGGAGAGTCCGGCTACTTCGACCGGTCGCTGCACGCCTACGGCAGGGAGGGCGAGCCCTGCGACCGGTGCGGGGCACCGGTGCGGCGGGTGGCCTTCATGAACCGGTCGTCGTACTTCTGCCCGGTCTGCCAGCCGGTCCCGCGTGTCCGCCGCGTGCCGGTCCCCAGGGTGGCGGCCCCAGATTGACCAGAGGGCCCGTCGAGTGAGACGCTTGAAGACGGTTCCGCCACCCGGATCCAGACTCGAAGCAGCACCCTTCGATCACTCGGAAGGTTCACTACATGGCCAAGGCGCTGATCGGCTACATGAACAGCGACCTGCGTGACCCCCGTCTTGCCGCCGACAACAGCCGGCTGCGGGCACGGGTGAACGAGCTCGAGGCCCTCGTGGTCCGGCTCAGCGAGGAGAACGACAGGCTCGTGGCCGCTCGGGCCGAAGAGCTCCTGGTCGACACTGCTCCGCGCATGCAGGAGATGCAGCCAGCCTGACAGGCACCCCCTCAGCTGCCTGGAGCTGCCGGCCCCGCCGGGAATCCAGGTGAAACGGGGGAGGGCGCGGCGCTAGCGTGCCTTGTGACCCGGCTCCTCGACATCATCGCGCCGCCGCGCCTCGGACACGGCTTCCGGCTGCTGATGGCCTCGTCGTGGACGAGCAACGTCGGGGACGGGATCGCGATCGCGGCCGGGCCGCTGCTGGTCGCATCCAAGACCGACCAGGCGTTCCTGGTCGCGCTGGCCGCGCTGCTCCAGTGGGTGCCTCCGCTGCTCTTCGGGCTGTGGGCCGGAGCGCTCACCGACCGGCTGGACCGGCGGCTCATCATCGTCATCGTCGACGTGCTGCGGGCGATCGTGCTGGCGCTCCTGGCCACCGCGATCGCCGTCGACGCGGCGCCGGTCTGGCTGGTGCTGGTGGCGATGTTCCTGCTCGGCACGGCAGAGGTGTTCGCCGACAACACCACCAGCACGTTGCTGCCGATGCTGGTGGCCCGGGACGACCTGGCCATCGGCAACTCCCGGATCATGGCCGGCTTCGTCACGATCAACCAGCTCGTCGCCCCGCCGATCGGTGCCCTCCTGTTCACCCTGGCCCACTTCGTGCCGTTCGTGACCGAGGCCGTGCTGGTGCTGTTCGCGGCGGGGCTGGTCTCGCGGCTCCAGCTGCCGTCGAGCGTCCGCTCGGCGGACGACGAGCGGCCGGTCTGGCAGGACATCGTCGAGGGGTTCCGCTGGACCCTCCACCACGGTGCGGTCCGCACCCTGGTGCTGACCATCCTGATCTTCAACATCACCTTCGGGGCGGCCTGGTCGGTGCTGGTGCTCTACGCCACGAAGCACCTCGGACTCGGCAGCATCGGCTTCGGGCTGATCACCACGGTGCAAGCGCTCGGCGGCCTCCTCGGCACGCTGGCCTACGGGTGGCTGACCCGCCGGATCAGCCTCGGCGACATCATGCGGATCGGGCTGATCATCGAGACGCTCACCCACCTCGCGCTGGCCTCGACGTCGTCGCCGTACGTCGCGCTGCCGGTGTTCTTCGTCTTCGGTGCTCACGCGTTCATCTGGGGCACGACGTCGATGACGGTCCGGCAGCGCGCGGTGCCGACCGAGCTCCTGGGCCGCGTGGGAGCGGTGAACCTGATGGGGGTGTACGGCGGCCTGGTCGTGGGTGCCGCGATCGGGGGAGCCATCGCGCAGCGCTGGGGCCTGACCGCTCCGTTCTGGTTCGCGTTCGTCGGCTCGGCGGTGTTCGTCGTGCTCATCTGGCGCCAGCTCAGCCTGATCGCCCACGACGACGACCTGTCGCCGGCCGTGGCCTGACCCCGGGGGAGGATGGGTTCGTGTACGTCCCTCGGTTCAACGCCCTCGACGACGACGAGGCGATCCGCGACATGGTCCGCACCATCGGCGCCGGCGACCTGGTCACGGTGGGGGAGGACGGCTACCCCCTCGCCACCCGGCTGCCCGTGGTCTGGGAGGGCGACCGCCTGGTGATGCACCTCGCGCGGGCCAACCCGCACTGGCGGTCCGTCCCGGCGGACTCCGGCGTACCGGCGCTGGTCGTGGTCACCGACGCCGAGGCCTACGTCTCCCCGGCGTGGTACGCCTCGAAGGCCGAGCACGGGCGGGTCGTGCCGACCTGGAACTACTCGGCCGTCCAGCTGGTCGGCCGCGTCCGCCGCCACGAGGACCCGGACTGGCTGCGCGAGGCAGTGACCCTGCTGACCCGGCAGCACGAGTCCGGCCGCGCCGAGCCCTGGGCGGTCACGGACGCGCCGTCGACGTACGTCGAGAAGCAGCTGCGGGCGATCGTGGGCCTCGAGCTCACCGTGGAGCGGGTCGAGGGCAAGGCCAAGCTGAGCCAGAACCGGTCCGAGGAGGACCGCGCCGGCGTCGTGGCCGGGCTGCGCGACGAGGGCGGTGCCCGCGAGGCCGCGGTCGCCGAGCAGATGGAGCGGCTCGGCGGGCCCGCACTCTAGGGCACGTTGGTAAACCCCGAGGCGGCGCCACCGCCGCCCAGGCGGCGCGTTGGCGGCGTTGCCGTCGCTCGAAAGGCACCCAGCCTGCCCACGCTCCGGCGCCTTGCCCCCGCACCACCTGGACGACGCTGGCATCCACCTGGGGTTTACCAACGCACCCTAGAGCGCCAGCTCCGACGTCACCTGCTCCCACACGTCTCGCTCGGCGTGCTGGTCCAGGAACGTCTGCACCTCAGGCGCGAGGCTGCGCTGCTTGGGCGCCACCCGCTCGACGTACTGCCGGTGCACCCGTTCGAACGCCGCGTCTATCCCGGGCGACCGGTCGAGGCCGAGCCAGGCCAGCACCCCGTCGAGGCCACCGCCCTGCGGGTCGCCGAAGAACCGGTCGTACTCGACGACCACTGCGCGGTCCGGCCGCTGCCGGACCGCGCGACGGATCCGCCGCAGGGAGCGGTTCCACGCGGCCACGGCCTTGGTGGCGTCGGCGTCGGCGGCCCAGCCGCGATCGTCGAGGTCCTTCGCGCGGGCCTCCCAGCTGGCCGCCACGGGCTCGAGGTCGCGCACGATGCAGACGAAGCGCGCGTCCGGCAGCGTCTCCCAGACGTGCTGGAGCCGGATCGCGACCATCTTGTCGCCGACGTACCGCGCGCCGGACCACTTGGCGCGCATCGCCTCGTAGTGCGGCGCCCACTCGGGTGCCTGGTCGGGGGTGAGGTTGGTCAGCCCGTCGGTGAAGTCGAAGAACCGCCGCTCCTGGAAGAGCTCCGCGGTCACCGGTTCGTCGTCGCGCGGGTAGAGCCGCTTGTACCGCTCGACGCCGAGCGCCACCTCCGGGTGGGCCGCGAAGACCTCGAGCAGCGCCGTCGTGCCGGACCGGCCCATGCCGGCGAGGAACAGCAGGTCTGGCACGGTCGGTGAGCCTAACGGCTGGTGCTGATGGCGGCCGCGCGCCATGTTGCTGGCGAACCACCAGCGTGGGCTCGAGCCAGGTGGCGGTCAGCAGGCAACCTCCCGTGCTCGATCGAGGAGGTTCCGGGTTGCTGGCTGACCGCCACCATGGATCCGCGGTCGGCCAGCGGTCAGTAGGCAACCCGGGACCTGTCAGATCGGGTAGGCGCGCGGGCACCCCTCAAGCCGGCTCGGCGCCCTCCCGGGCCTCTTTCGGCAGCAGGAAGGCCACCAGGAAGCTGACCGCGTAGCAGCCCAGGCTGACCCAGACGATGCCCTTGGTCGAGTCCGCCCAGCCGTCGCGGGGCAGCCACTGGAAGAACACGGTGCCGATGATGGCCACGCCCAGTGCGCCGGAGAACTGCTGGGCCGCGTTGAGCACGCCGGATCCCGTCCCGACCTCGTGGTCGCCGAGGTCGGCCAGGATGATGTCGAACAGCGGGGCGAAGATCGCGCCGCTGCCCAGCCCGGCGACGAACAGCGCGGGTGCGAGGTCCCAGCCGGTGGCGCTGGTCCCGAAGTGGTCGACGGTCAGCCAGAGTCCGACCATGCCGAGGCCGATGACGGCGAGGCCGCCGTGCAGCACCTTGCGGCCGAACTTCGGACCCAGGACCGCCCCCGAGGTGGCCGCGCCGACCGCCAGGCCGAGGGCCAGGGGAGTCATCGCCAGACCGGTGTGCATGGGGGTGAAGCCGAGACCGAGCTGGATGAACAGGTTGACGATCAGCATCACGCCGTTCATGGCGACGAAGAACGACGCCAGGAAGACCACCCCGGCCACGAAGCCGCGGTTGCGGAACAGCGACCGCTCGATCACCGGGTGCTTCGAGCGGCGCTCGCTGAGCACGAACCCGGCGAACACCAGCCCGGACGCCGCCATCATCAGCCAGCACCAGGCCGGCCAGCCGTGCTCGCGGCCCTCGACCAGCGGGTAGATCAGCAGCGCGGAGGCCAGGGCCAGGAGCAGGGAGCCCGTGACGTCGAGCTTCTTGTCCCGCTCGCGCGGCATCTGCGGCAGGTACCTGATCGCGAGGAAGGTGCCGACGACTCCGACCGGGATGTTGATCAGGAAGATCATCCGCCAGCCGCTGCCGAACAGGTCGGCGTCGATGAGGAAGCCGGCCAGGATCGGGCCGAGCACCGCGGCCAGCCCCATGATCGGGCCGAACGGGATGAACGCCTTCTGCAGGTCGTCAGGGTGGAAGGACTGCTTCACCATGGCCAGCCCCTGCGGGATCATGACCGCGCCGAACCCTCCCTGCAGCACCCGGAAGGCGATCAACGCGCCGGCGGTCGGAGCGAGCCCCGAGAGCAGCGACGCGACGGTGAACCCGGCCATGCCGATGATGAACATCCGGCGGCGTCCGACGAGGTCGCCGGCCCGGGCCGAGATGATGAGGCCGACGGCGAAGGACATCGTGTACGCCGCGAGGACCCACTGCAGGGTGCTCTCGCTGCCGCCGAGGTCCTCCCGGATCGAGGGGCCGGCCAGGTTGGCGATCGTGGCGTCGAGCAGGTCCATGACGTCGGCCACGATGACGACGGCCATGACCATCCAGCGGTACTGGTAGCCGCGGGACGCCCGGGTCGGGGCCTCGGCTGCTGGGGAGGGAGAGGTGACGGACATTTGGGCTGCTCCTGGGTGAGGACGAACACTGTTCGTGAGGACGAACACTGTTCTAATAGCGAACACTGTTCGTGTCAAGTACATTGTTCGACATGGCCGAGGGAGACAACCGTGAGCGCACCTGGCAGGCCGGACCGGTCCGGGTCCGGGTGACGCTCCCGACCGGGCGCCCCCAGCCCCGCGAGCGCAAGGAGCCGTTGACCACCGACCGGATCGTCGACGCGGCGCTGGAGATGATGCGGACCGAGGGGTACGACGCGGTGTCCATGCGCTCGCTGGCCCGGAAGCTCGACACAGGGCCGGCCTCGCTCTACCAGCACGTCCGCAACCGGGACGAGCTCGACCAGCTCGTCCTCGACCGGATCGCCTCGCAGATCGACGTACCGGAGCCGGACCCGGAACAGTGGGCGGAGCAGCTCAAGCAGCTCCTCCGCGACACGCTCGCGGTCTACCGCGCCCACCCCGGCTCCGCCCGCGCGGCGATGGGCCAGGTCCCGACCATGGAGGGGACCATGCGGGTCGCGGAGGGCATGATGGCCATCTGCCTGGCCGGGGACATCTCGCCCCAGGCCGCCGCATGGATGTGCGACGTCGCGTCCCTCTACGTCAGTGCGATCGGCTACGAGGAGTCGATCTGGATCTCGCGGGAGAACTCCACCAAGGCGGGCGAACCGCCGGACCACGAGGCCATCGACGAGCAGATGCTGCAGTTCTGGCAGCAGCTGCCGGCCGACCGGTTCCCGATGCTGGCGAAGTACAGCACCGAGATGACGACGGGGGACGGTGAGGAGAGGTTCGAGTTCGGCATCGACATGCTGGTGAGCGGGCTGGCCGCGATCTCCGAGCGCCACCGATGAGCTCGCGCCACCCTGACCACGACTCGATCGACGCTGTGGTCGCGGCGATGCAGCACCACCTGGACGGGCTGCCGGCCGACAAGGAGCACCGCCGCGAGTTCCTCAGCACCTACCAGCGCACGACGGTCGCGGTGGGCAAGGCGGTCAGCGACGGCGTCTTCGAGGACGGTCCCTGGGTCGAGGACTGGGACATCGCGTTCGCCAACCTCTACCTGGCGGCCCTCGATGCGGATCTGAGCGGCGGTCGGCCGCCGCGTCCGTGGCGGCTCGCGTTCGACGCGCCGCCGCAGCTGAAACCGCTCCAGCACGTGCTGCTGGGCATCAACGCGCACATCAACTACGACCTGCCCCAGGCGTTGCTCGCGGTGATCAGCGACGAGGACTTCGCCGACCGGGCGACCATGGACCGTCGGCGCCGCGACCACGAGCGGATCGACGGCGTCCTGTCGGGCCGGGTGGCGGCCGAGGACGGCGAGCTCGCGGCCCAGTCAGCCCGCAGCCTGCTGGACCGGGTGCTGCAGCCCCTCAACCAGAGGGCCTCGAAGCGATTCCTCCGCGAGGCCCGGGTGAAGGTGTGGCTCAACACCGTGGAGCTGCAGCAGGCCCGGCAGGCCGGCCCGGACGTCTACGCCGAGCGGCTGGGCGAGCTGGAGGTGCTGACGGCGGCGAAGATCGCCGACCTGCTGGCGCCCGGCCAGGTGCTGCTCCGCCTGGCGGTCGCGGGGTTCGGCGTGGTGCTACCGCCCCCTGGATGAGTCGGGGGACGAGTCGACCACCGGTTCGGGCCCGAAGTCCTGCCGGTGGGACACCCGCAGGTAGACCGAGCCGGCCCACAGACAGGTGGCGCCGACCAGCAGCGGCCAGGTGAGGCTCCGGCCGGTGTCGAACTCGCCATGGGCGCGTACGACGGCGAGCAGCATGAGTCCGAGCATGATGATCGCCACCTCGAGCATCAGTCCGAGCGTCGACCAGCGCGGGTCGCGCCACCCGCCGATCCCGGCGCTGCCGAGGCAGAAGACGGCGGCGACGACCCGGCAGGTGAGCGGGGTGAGCAGCCACGGCCAGTGGGGGATCCAGGCGTCCGGGAAGGCGTACATCGACGCCCCGGTCAGCAGCGCGGCCGCCGCAGCCAGCCCCGTCACGGTCCGGCTGACCGGGCCCAGCCGCGGCTCGCCGGGGCGCGCGGGCGCGGCGTACCGCTGGTTCACCACCCACGCGGCGACCACGAGGAACGGCGCGACGAAGTAGAGGGCCGCCCAGATCCAGAACGCCACCTTGTGGTGGCTGAACCTGTCCCAGTGGACGAGGGTCGCGATCCCGAGCAGGGTCGCGAACAGTGCCACGGCGGGAAAGCCGGACCTGACGGCGTGCCAGCGTCGCTCCCACTGCACCCGCAGGAAGAACCAGGCGCCGCCGAGGTACGCCGAGGCCAGCACCATCGGCGTCATCGTCGGCTTGATCGGCCACGACCACAGCCGCGCCGTGTCGCCGGGGAAGAGGTACAGGATCACGAAGGCGACCAGGAGGAAGGGCAGGATGAACAGCGAGAGCCCGCGCGTGTAGGCGAGCACCCGGTCGTCGTGAGGTGGTGTCCCGGCCTCGGCCACGAGCCCACCCCCTGGCCGGCCGTGATCAGGCCCGCCCGCATCGCATCATCCCACCTGACACGCCCACGCGTACCGACCCCGGATTCACGGTCCGGGGGTGCCGCGCAGGTAGTGTGCGGAGGGCTGAGCTTCCCCCGCGTCAGCCCTGCCCCGGCCGGCAGCAGAGTCGCTATTTGCGAGGGAGACCCGTGTGTACCTGAAGAGCCTGACCCTGAAGGGGTTCAAGTCCTTCGCGTCCTCCACCACGCTCCAGCTGGAGCCGGGGATCACCTGCATCGTCGGGCCGAACGGCTCGGGCAAGTCCAACGTCGTCGACGCCCTCGCCTGGGTCATGGGCGAGCAGGGCGCCAAGTCGCTGCGCGGCGGGAAGATGGAGGACGTCATCTTCGCCGGCACGTCCGGTCGCCCGCCGCTGGGTCGCGCCGAGGTGCTGCTCACCATCGACAACACCGATGGCGCGCTCCCGATCGACTACACCGAGGTCACGATCAGCCGGACCATGTTCCGCAGCGGCGGTTCCGAGTACGCCATCAACGGCACCCCGTGCCGTCTGCTCGACGTCCAGGAGCTGCTCTCCGACTCCGGCATCGGCCGCGAGATGCACGTCATCGTCGGCCAGGGACAGCTCGACTCGATCCTGCACGCGACGCCGGAGGATCGGCGCGGCTTCGTCGAGGAGGCCGCCGGTGTCCTCAAGCACCGCAAGCGCAAGGAGAAGGCGCTCCGCAAGCTCGACGCCTGCGACGGCAACCTGACCCGTCTCACCGACCTGCTCGGCGAGATCCGCCGCCAGCTCAAGCCCCTCGGCCGCCAGGCCGAGGTGGCCCGGCGGGCGGCCGGGGTGCAGTCCGCGGTCCGCGACGCGAAGGCCCGGCTCATCGCCGACGACCTGGTCACCGCCCGGACGGCGCTGGAGCAGGAGCTGGCCGACGAGTCCCTGCTGGTCGCCCGGCGCGAGGAGGTCGAGGCCCAGCGGGCGGGGGCGGCGCAGCGGGAGGGCGAGCTCGAGGCCGCGCTGCGCGAGGACCTGCCCGCGCTGGCGCACGCCCAGGAGACGTGGTTCCAGCTGAACGGGTTGCGCGAGCGGCTCCGCGGCACCCAGTCGCTGGCCGTCGAGCGGGTCCGGAACGCCGAGGGGCTGGCCACCGGCGACGTGGCCACGGGCCGCGACCCCGAGGCTCTCGAGGCTGAGGCAGCCCAGGTGCGCGAGCAGGAGCTCGCCATCGAGGCCGAGGTCGAGGAGCACCGCGCCGCGCTGGAGCAGGCGGTGTCGCTCCGGCGTACGGCCGAGGACGCGGTGGCCGAGGAGGAACGCCGCGTGGCGGGGTTGTTGCGTGCGGCCGCCGACCGCCGCGAGGGGCTGGCCCGGCTCACCGGCCAGGTGAACGCGCTGCGCTCCCGGGCCGCTGCGGCCGACGACGAGATCGGCCGGCTCACCCAGGCCCACGAGGACGCGCTGAGCCGGGCCACCCGTGCCCAGCGCGACTTCACCGCGCTGGAGACCCGCGTGGCGGGGCTCGATGCCGGCGAGGAGGGGCTGGACGCCGAGCACGAGGTCGCCGCGACCCAGCTGGCGGATCTCGAGGAGCAGCTGGCCAAGGCCCGCGAGGAGGCCCAGCGCGCCGAGCGCGACCGGGCCACGCTGGCCGCTCGCAAGGACGCGCTCGAGCTCGGCCTCAACCGCAAGGACGGCGCGGGCGCGCTGCTGGCCGCCTCGGACCAGGTGTCCGGACTGCTCGGGTCGGTGGCCGCCCTGCTGACCGTCCGCAGCGGGTTCGAGGCCGCCGTGGCCAGCGCGCTCGGCTCGGCCGCCGACGCGGTCGCGCTCGAGAACGCCGAGTCCGCGGTGGCCGCCATCGGCCATCTCAAGGAGCACGACCTCGGCCGGGCCGGCCTGGTGCTGGGCTCCGGTCCGGCCCACGACATCAGCGACTGGCCGGTCGCTGCCCGAGGACGCGTCCTACGCCATCGACGTGGTCACCTGCCCCGAGACCGTGCGGCCGGCGCTCGCGAAGCTGCTCGACCGGGTGGCCGTGGTCGACGACCTGGACACCGCGCGTGCCCTCCTGGGCCGCGATGCCTCGCTCACCGCGGTGACCCGGGACGGAGACCTGCTCGGCGCGCACGTGGCCGCCGGTGGCTCGGCCAGCCAGCCCAGCCTCATCGAGATCCAGGCCGCGGTCGACGAGGCCGCCCAGCAGCTGTCCGAGGCGGTGGCCGCCACCGAGCGGCTCGGCTTCGACATGTCGCGGCTCGATCGGGAGCGGCACGAGGCCCAGAAGCGGGTCGACGTCGCGTTGGCCAAGCTGCACGAGTCCGACGCGACGCTGGCCGCGGTGGCCGAGGAGCTCGGCCAGTTCGGGGCCCAGGCCCGGGCCGCCCGCGGCGAGGCTGATCGGCTCGACCGGGCCATCGCCGAGGCCCGCGAGGCCCGGGACAACGACCTCGAGGGGCTCGGTGACCTGGAGACGCGGCTGACCCGGGCCCAGGAGGACCCGGAGCTCGAGGAGGGCACCGACGACCGCGAGCGGATCGCCGAGTCCGCCCGTGGAGCACGTCAGGGCGAGATGGAGGCCCGGTTGGCGCTGCGCACGGCCGAGGAGCGGTCCCGGGCGCTGCACGGCCGCGCCGACCAGCTCGTGCGCGCGGCCAACGAGGAGCGCGAGACCCGCGCCCGCGAGATCGAGCGCCGGGCCCGGCTGCTGCGTGAGGGCCGGGCGGCCGAGGCCGTCGGCGTCGCGGTCGCGTTCGTGCTCGACCGGCTCGACGGATCGATCAGCCTGGCGGCCGAGGCCCGCGCCGAGGTCGAGCGCGGCCGGCAGGGCCGTGAGGAGGCGCTGCTCGCCGTCCGAGCCAGGCTGCGGGACCTGGCCCGGGAGCACGACGAGCTGGTCAGCTCGGTGCACCGTGACGAGATGGCCCGCACCCAGCAGAAGATGCGCCTCGAGCAGCTCGAGGAGCGCGGGCTCGAGGAGCTCGGCCTGGACGCCGAGTCCCTGGTGGCCGACTACGGCCCCGACCAGCTCATCGCGTTCAGTGGTCAGCTGGAGGAGGGGCAGGACGAACCAGCGCCCACGCCGTTCGTGCGCGAGGAGCAGCAGAAGCGGCTGCGGGCGGCCGAGCGCGAGCTGGCCATGCTCGGCACCGTGAACCCGCTGGCGCTGGAGGAGTTCAGCGCACTGGAGGAGCGGCACCGGTTCCTCGGGGAGCAGCTCGAGGACCTCAGGAAGACCCGCAAGGACCTGCTCGACATCGTCCGCGAGGTCGACGCCCGGGTGGAGCAGGTGTTCCGTCAGGCTTACGAGGACGTCGAGCTGGCCTTCGAGCAGACCTTCTCCCGGCTCTTCCCGGGCGGCGAGGGCCGGCTGGTGCTCACCGACCCCGACGACATGCTCAACACCGGCATCGAGGTCGAGGCGCGGCCACCGGGCAAGAAGATCAAGCGGCTGTCGCTGCTCTCCGGTGGCGAGCGGTCGCTGGTCGCGGTTGCCTTCCTCGTCGCCCTCTTCAAGGCGCGCCCCTCGCCGTTCTACATCCTCGACGAGGTCGAGGCAGCGCTGGACGACACCAACCTCGGCCGGCTGCTGGAGATCTACGAGGAGCTGCGCGAGAACTCCCAGCTGATCGTCATCACCCACCAGAAGCGGACCATGGAGGTCGGCGACGCCCTCTACGGCGTCTCGATGCGCAACGACGGAGTCTCGGCGGTGATCAGCCAGCGGCTGCGCGAGGCCGAGGCCTCCTAGTGCCGGCCGTCCGGCCGACCCGCGACCGCTACGTCCACTGGGAGACGGTCACCACCCGCTGGGCGGACATCGACGTCTACGGGCACATGAACAACGCGCGCTACTTCGAGATCATCGACACCGTCGTCAACAACCACCTCGAGGTGGCGACCGGCACCGACATCCGCCTGCTTCCCGCCATCGGCGTGGTCGCCGAGGTCGGCTGCAAGTACTTCGCCGAGGTCGGCTACCCGGCGCCGGTCGAGGTCGGCGTCCGCGTCGAGAAGGTGGGCAGCTCCTCGGTCGTCTACAAGGTGGGGCTCTTCCAGGGGCCGGGCGACGAGGCGGCGGCCGAGGGCACGTTCGTCCACGTGTACGTCGACAACACCGACCCGGCCCGGCCCGTCGTACCCATCCCGGAGGAGATCCGCGCAGCGGTGGCGTCACTAGTGCGCCCGTGAACCGTTGAGCGGGGGTGACCGCGATCCTGACCGGGATGATCCTGGTCGTGGTCGTGGCCCTCGTCGTCATCTCGGTGTTCTCCAAGGAGGACGACTGACCGAAGGGGGCCCCGGACGACCGGTTCCCCTGCTGCGGTGCACCCCCTGATTGGATAGGGACATGTCCTCGCTGGCGTTGCTGATCCTCATCATCGCCGTCGTCGCCGTGGTGCTGATCGGTGTCGTGGTCGGGTTCGTCGTCCGCGGCCGCCGGCCCGCGCCGCTGCCGGGCGCGCACACCGACGTCCTGGTCCAGCCGCCCGAGGCGGCCGTGGACACCGAGGCGCCGCCGGTCGAGCTGAGCGCGCCCCCGGCCACGATCGAGAAGCCGGAGCCGACCGCGTCGCGGCTGGTCCGGCTGCGCCAGCGGCTGGCCGGTGCCCAGGGCGGGCTCGGCCGCGGGCTGCTCGCGCTGCTGAGCCGGGACCGGCTCGACGAGGACACGTGGGAGTCGATCGAGGACCTCCTGCTCACCGCCGACCTCGGGGTGACCCCGACCCAGCAGGTCGTCGACGGGCTCCGGACCCGGCTCCGGGTCGAGGGGACGCCCGAGGACGCGAGGACCGCGCTCCGTGACGAGCTGATCACGCTGGTCGACCCCACCATGGACCGCCGCCTCCAGGTCAGCGGCTCCGACGGCAGGCCGGGCGTCGTCCTCGTGGTCGGCGTCAACGGCACCGGCAAGACCACCACCGTCGGCAAGCTGGCCCGGATCCTGGTGGCCGAGGACCGCACCGTCACCCTGGGCGCGGCTGACACCTTCCGGGCCGCCGCGGTCGACCAGCTGGCCACCTGGGGCGAGCGGGTCGGCGTCGAGGTGGTGCGCGGTGCCGAGGGCACCGACCCGGCCAGCGTCGCCTTCGACGCGGTCCAGCACGGTGTCGACGCGGGCGTCGACACCGTCATCGTCGACACCGCCGGCCGGCTGCAGACCAAGGCGAACCTGATGGACGAGCTGGGCAAGGTGAAGCGGGTCATCGAGAAGCTGGCACCGGTCACCGAGGTGCTGCTGGTCATCGACGCCACCACCGGCCAGAACGGCCTCATCCAGGCCCGGGTCTTCTCCGAGGTCGTCGACGTCACCGGCGTGGTGCTCACCAAGCTCGACGGCTCGGCCAAGGGCGGCATCGTCGTGTCGGTCCAGCGTGAGCTCGGCGTACCCGTGAAGCTGGTCGGCCTCGGCGAGGGGCCCGACGACCTCGCGCCGTTCGACGCCACGGCGTTCGTCGACGCCCTCCTGGGCTGAGCCGTGCCACTCGTCTCCGTCGTCTTCGACGAGGGGTACGACGACGAGCTCCGGGCCATCTCGCTGGCGACCGTCGACAACCAGACCCATGCCGACTGGGAGGTGGTCACCGACCTGGCCGAGGCCTCGGGGGAGTACGTCGCGTTCCTGGACGCCGGCGACTCGTGGGTGCCGGACCGGCTCGAGCGGCTGGTGGCGCTGGACCGGCCGTTCGTGGCCGACGAGCTGGAGGGGGAGCGGGGCACCGGCGAGAAGGTCGTCTTCCGCACTCCCGCCCCGGACGTCGAGCCCGCCCGCCTGGTGGCGCGGCGCGAGGCACTGGTGGAGCTCGGCCCGGTCGACCCGGCGCTGCCCTCCGCCTGGCTCCTCGACCTGCTGATGCGCGGCGGCACCGCGGTCGAGGTGGTGCCGGTCGTCGGCGTACGCCGGCGGTTCCCGGACCGCCGCCGCGCGCTGCGCCCGCCGCCCGGTGACTGGCGCCGGGTCGTCCTGAACAAGCACCGGGTCGACTGGGCCGCCCTGGCGGACCGGGTGCCGACCGCCGGGCTGACCACCGTGATCGTGCCGACGTACGCCGACAGCGAGCTCACCACGGCGTGCGTCGAGTCGCTGCTGGCAGACGGTGCGGCCGGCGGCGGCCCGGTGGAGGTGGTCGTCTGGGACAACGGCTCGGCACCAGAGGTGGCCGCGGAGCTCGACCGGCTGGCCGGCGAGCGGGTCCAGGTCCACCACAGCCCCGAGAACCACGGGTTCGCGCTGGGCAACAACCTCGGCCTGGCGCACGCCACCGGCGACGTCGTCGTGTTCCTGAACAACGACACCACCGTCCCGCCGGGCTGGCTGGTCCCGCTCCGCGAGGCGCTGGCGGACGACGACGTCCTGGGCGCGCAGCCACTCCTCCTCTACCCCGGCGGCACCGTCCAGTCCGCGGGCGTGGCCTTCCCGACCTGCGGCGGGCTGCCGCACGCGTTCCTGCAGGGCTTCCCGGTCGAGGACGCCCATGGCATCGAAGGGCTTCGGTTCCACGCGGTGACCGGCGCGGCGCTCGCGCTGCGGTACGCCGACGCGGTCGCGCTGCGTGGCTTCGACCCGGTGTTCAGCAACGGCATGGAGGACGTCGACCTCTGCCACCGGCTGGGCCGGCTGCGGAAAGGTCACTTCCGGGTCCTCGGCCCGGCGCCCGTCGTCCACCACGAGTCCCGTACGCCGGGCCGCTACGACAAGCACCTCGTCAACCGGCGCATCTACCTCGACCGCTGGCAGCACGTGGCGGCGCCGCGCGACGACGCCGAGCTCTGGGCCACCCGCGGCCTGCGCGTGGTCGACCACGAGACCGGCCCGGCGCGGCACGGCGAGCCCCCGCGGCTGCGGGTCCCGCGGCCGGTGCTGGTCCGCGAGGCGCGGCTCGAGGTCAGCGAGCGGCGCCAGCTGCGCTGGGCGATCAAGAACCCCGCTCCGGCGGGTCCGGGCGGTGAGCGCTGGGGCGACACGCACTTCGCGCAGGCCCTGGCCGGGGCACTGCGTGACCACGGCCAGGAGGTGGTGGTCGACCGGCGCCCCGAGTGGGACCGGCCCACGGGCCGGCACGACGACGTCGTCCTGGTGCTGCGCGGGCTGGTGACGTACGAGCCGGGCCCCGAGCAGGTGTCGCTGCTCTGGGTGATCTCGCATCCCGAGCTGGTCACGCCGGACGAGGTCCGCGGCTACGACCGGGTGCTGGCCGCCGGCCGGCCCTGGGCCGAGCGCCGGACCCGGGACTGGGCCGCGCAGCTGGCGCAGCCGATCGAGCCACTCCTGCAGGCCACCGACCCCGAGCGGTTCCACCCCGATACCGCCGCTCCCGACAGCGGCGAGCCGGTGCTGTTCGTGGGCAACTCGCGGCGGGTCCTTCGGCCGGTCGTCCGCGACGCACTGGCGGCCGGCCTGCCGCTGGCGGTGTACGGCGACCTGTGGTCCGGCCTGGTCCCCGACGAGGTGATCCGGGCCCGGTCACTGCCCAACGAGTCGCTGGCCGCGGCGTACCGCTCCGCCGGCGTCGTCCTCAACGACCACCACGAGGCCATGCGCGCCGACGGGTTCGTCTCCAACCGGCTCTTCGACGCGGTGGCGAGCGGCGCCCGGGTGGTCACCGACCCGGTGGACGGGCTGGCCGAGCTGTTCGGCCCGGCGGTCCAGGTCTACGAGTCCCCCGACGACCTGCGCCGCCTGGCCACCCTGTCCGACCCGGACGCGGTGTTCGGCGACGACGCCACCCGCCGGGCCACCGCCGACCGGGTCCGGTCCGAGCACTCCTTCGCCGCCCGCGCCGCCCGACTCGTGGAAATCGCCCACGAGGCGAGGTCAGCCCGCACGCTGTCCCGGTGACCGGATCGCGAACGACCGTGCGAGGTCGTCCGGATCGGCGACCCGGAGCAGGTTGCGTTCGAACTTATCGACGTCGGCGGACGGTACGGCGGCCAGGAGGCGTGACTTCCAGTCGGCGAGGTCAGGAGTGTCGTAGGGGTTGGCGACCAGGAACCGCCGCTTGATCAGCGGAAACCCTCGGGCCAGCAGGTCGAAGACGCCCGGCCCGTAGACCGGGTGGTTGGGCCGCAGCTCCGGCACCCACGTGTCGAAGTCGAAGCCCTGCCCGACGAGGTACTGCGTGGTCCCGGTCTCGTACTTCTGCACCAGGTTCGCTCGGTCGCGCTGCGGGCGGACGGCGTCCAGCCGGCGACGGAACCCCGGGTCGTCGAGCACCGGCCGGCGCAGGGCCAGGAAGTAGGAGCCGACGTGCACCAGCTCGGGGTAGCGGAACGCGGTCGGCGGCAGCCACGACCGCTTCACCTCCTCCAGCGGCACCGCCTGCGGCTGGGACGGCTCCGGCTCGAAGCGCCGCGCGGTCAGCTGCAGCCCCCAGAAGTCGGCCGGCCGCGCGTCCATCCGCGCGAACACGTCGTCGAGCGGGCGGACCAGCCAGCAGGAGTCGTTGACCAGCAGCACCTCGTCGTACGCCGCCAGCGCCTCCCAGCCGACCAGGTCGCGGGCCAGCACGCTCCAGGAGCCGAAGTCGTGGGCGCCGTGCGGGCGCACCCACGCACCGCGGGCGGCCGACAGCCGCTCGAGCTGGCCGTCCTGCAGGGACCCGTCGGCGCAGACGTACACGTCCGCGTGCCGGGCCAGCTCCTCGACGTACGCCACGACCGTGTCGTCCACCAGGCCGTCCGGGTCGTACGTCGCGAACAGGCAGGCCCGCCGCGGCGCCGACACCGAGGCCGCAGCCCGAGGGACGCGGCGGGGGAGCGGCAGCAGCCCGCGGTGCCGGCCGTCGAGCAGGTAGTGGACGAGCGGGTTGGGGGCGGTCTCGGACTCGTCGGCGGGGTCGAGGTACTCCGCCCAGTACCACCACACGTCGAAGTCGAGGCTCGGGTTGCGCAGCGCCCGCCAACCGCGCCGGCAGAAGTGGTCGACGGGCTCGGCGCCGCGCTCGGCCTGGGGCTGGTTGTGCGCCAGGTAGCCGGCCTCGTCGACCGCTCCCGCCAGCCGTACGACGGCGACCTCGCAGCGCCGGCCCTGCCCGACGGTCGGCTCGCCGGCGGCGGGAAGGTCGACGGCGTGCACGCCCTCGTCCAGCGCCCGCTTCAGCAAGGCCCCGGCCGCCTCGCTCGACTCGCCCGCCGCAACCCACGCCGTCACCAGCCGGGCCCAGGCGGGCGCGAAGTCGGGCGGGGTCACGCGCACATCATCCCCACCGTGGCCCCGTAACACCGAAGTAACAGAAGGGGCCTACCCGTTGCACGCCCGCAACACGGCTCGGATCGCTGCGAAACCTGGTCCCACGAGGGTTCTGGGCAACGCAGCGGGCCACGGCCCGCCCCTGGCTCTATGGAGGTTCTGTGGACGGCTACTACGCGTTCATGCTCGTGGCGACGGCCCTGGTCCTGATGATGACCATCCCCGCACTGGCTCTGTTCTACGGCGGCATGAGCCGCTCCAAGTCCGTGCTCAACATGATGATGATGTCGTACGTCGCCTTCGCGGTGGCGGCCATCGTCTTCGTGCTCTGGGGCTGGTCGGAGGGCTGGTCCGGCATCGGCAACGGCAAGCTGATCGGCAACCCGTTCGACCTGTTCGGCCTGGACGGCGTCGACTGGCGCGCCACGGCCGACAGCACCGGCAGCAGCTACATCGGTGTGCTGTTCCAGCTCACGTTCGCGGCGATCACGGTGGCGCTGATCTCCGGCGCGATCGCCGACCGGGTGAAGCTGTCGTCCTGGATCGTCTTCGTCCCGCTCTGGCTGACGCTGTGCTACTTCCCCATCGCGCACAACACCTGGGGCGGCGGCTGGCTCTACAGCCACCTCTCGCAGCAGGACTACGCCGGCGGCACGGTCGTCCACATCAACGCCGGTATCGCGGGCGGTGTGCTGGCGCTGCTCATCGGCAAGCGGGTCGGCTTCGGCAAGGAGCCGATGCGGCCGCACAACCTGACGCTCACCATGATCGGCGCCGGCCTGCTGTGGTTCGGCTGGTACGGCTTCAACGTCGGCTCGATCGTCTTCACCAGCGACGACCCGACCGCGCAGTTCATGTCCGAGACCGGCTTCACGTTCATGAACACCACACTCGCCACGTGTGCCGCGATGCTCGGCTGGCTGCTGATGGAGCGCATCCTGCACGGCAAGGCGACCTCGCTCGGCGCCGCGTCGGGCATCGTGGCCGGCCTGGTCGCGATCACCCCGTCCTGCGGCGCGGTCAGCCTGGTCGGTGCGATCACGATCGGCGCCATCGCTGGCATCGTGTGTGCCTACGCGGTCGGCCTGAAGTACAAGTTCGGCCTCGACGACTCGCTCGACGTGGTCGGCGTGCACCTGGTCGGCGGGGTGATCGGCACCGTCCTGATCGGGTTCCTGTCCACCGCGGCCGCCCCGGGCGGCATCGACGGCCTGTTCTACGGCGGCGGCTGGAAGTCGCTGGGCGACCAGGCCGGCGCGGCCGGATTCACGATCCTCTGGACCGGCGTGTTCACGACGATCATCGGACTGGCCATCAAGTACACGCTCGGCTGGAGGATCACCGAGGAGGACGAGGTCGAGGGCATCGACTTCGCCGAGCACGGCGAGACGGCGTACGACCTCGCCCGCGACCTGGGCAGCTTCGCGGGTGGGTCTCCCACCTCGTCGGTCCTGGCCAAGAACACCGTCAGCGAAGGAGCCAACGCGTGAAGCTCGTGACCGCGGTGATCAAGCCGCACAAGTGGGAGGACGTCCGGGAGGCCCTGGAGACCTTCGGTGTGACGGGGATGACCGTCAGCGAGGTCAGCGGCTACGGCCGGCAGAAGGGCCACACCGAGGTCTACCGGGGCGCGGAGTACGACATCGCCCTGGTCCCGAAGATCCGGATCGAGATCGTCGTCGACGACAACGACGCCGCGGACGTGGTGGACATCATGGTCAAGACCGCGCAGACGGGGCGGATCGGCGACGGCAAGGTGTGGGTGAGCCCGGTCGAGACGGTGGTGCGGGTCCGCACCGGCGACCGGGACGAGGCCGCCCTGTAGATCAGAACTGCAGCCGGGGGGAAGCAGGACGACGCCCCGGCCGGCTCGACCTCCGGTTGAGACGGTCGGGGCGTTTACGTGTGTGAAACAAACCGTCTGTTGAGTGGTCGCTGGAGGTGCCCGATGAAGCTCGTCACCGCGGTGGTGAAGCCGCACAAGTGGGGGGACGTCCGGGTCGCCCTCGAATCGGCGGGCGTGACCGGCATGACTGTGAGCGAGGTCAGCGGCTACGGCCGCCAGAAGGGCCACACCGAGGTCTACCGGGGCGCGGAGTACGACATCGCGCTGGTGCCGAAGATCCGGATCGAGATCGTGGTCGACGATGCCGACGCCGATGACGTGGTCCGCACGATCACCGCCAGCGCGCAGACCGGCCGGATCGGCGACGGCAAGGTCTGGGTGGTGCCCGTGGAGAGCGTGGTGCGCGTGCGCACCGGCGAGCGTGACGAGTCCGCGGTCTGACGGGCAGGGTCCGCCGTGACCGCTGACCAGCGCGCCCGGCGTACGGCGGAGGCGGACGCGCTGTGCGCGAAGGCGTTCACGGGCGTCGGCGCCCCCGACGTGGGGCTGGCGCTGGTGGCGGTCGGCGGCTACGGGCGCGGCGAGCTGGCGCCGCACTCGGACCTCGACCTGGTGCTGGTGGGCGACGTCCGGGACGACGGCGCCGCCGGCGCGGAGCTGAGCCGCGTGGGCGAGCAGCTGTGGTACCCGCTCTGGGACTCCGGTGCCAACGTGGACCACTCGGTGCGCACCCTGCCCGACATGGCTGCGGCCGCGGAAGCGGACCTCCGGGTGGCCTCGGGCCTGCTCGACGTGCGCCACGTGGCCGGCGACCCGAACCTCACGCTCCGGCTGCGCACGACCATGCTGGCCCAGTGGCGGCGGCACGCCCGCGAGCGGCTCCCCGACCTGCACAAGCTCGTGCGGTCGCGGCACGACCTCATCGGCGAGCTCGCGCACGAGTCCGTGCCGGACCTCAAGGAGGCCGAGGGCGGCCTCCGGGACGCGACCGTGCTCAGGTCCCTGGTCGCGACGTGGCTGGTCGACGTACCCCACGGTGAGCTCGAGCGCAGCCGGGTCGCGCTGCTCGACGTCCGCGACCAGCTGCACGCGATCGCCGGCCGGGCCACCGACCGGATCGCGCCGGAGCTGTGGTCCGAGCTCGGTGCCGCCCTCGGCCTCGACGACGCCCGGGCCGCCCAGGTGCACGTGCGCGAGCTGGGCCGCCGGATCACCCACCTCTCCCGGCTCACCTGGCGCCGGGTCGACGACGTGCTGGCGCGGCCGGCCCACGTCGGCGTACGCCGCCCGTCCTTGATGCCGGTGGCCGAGGGTGTCGCGCTCGCGGGCAACGAGGTGGTGCTGGACCGGCGCGCCCGCCCGGCCGAGGACCCGGCGCTGCTGCTTCGTGCCGCGGCGGCCGCTGCCGAGCGCGACGTCGTCCTCGCTCCGCCGACCGCGGCCCGTCTCGCCCGTGAGTGCGCGCCGCTTCCCGACCCCTGGCCGGCGGAGGCGAGACAGCTCCTGGTCCGGCTGCTGGCTTCCGGACGCGGCCTGCTAGGCGTCTGGGAGACCCTCGAGGAGACCGGCGCACTGGAGCAGATCCTCCCCGAGTGGGAGCGGATCCGGCTGCTGCCGCACGCCTCGGCGATCCACCGCTTCACCGTCGACCGACACGTCGTGGAGACCTGTATCGAGGCATCCGGGCTGATCCGGCAGGTGGCCCGACCGGACGTGCTGATGGTGGCGGCGCTGCTGCACGACATCGGGAAGGGCAGCCTCACCGAGCACAGCGTGGCCGGCGAGCCGATCGCCAGGGCCATCGCCACCCGGTTGGGCTTCGACGCGGCCGGAGTGGGGCTGGTCGGGCTGCTGGTGCGCTGGCACCTGCTGCTCGCGGAGACCGCGACCACCCGAGACCCCGACGACCCGGCGACCGTCGAGGTGCTCGTCTCTCGGCTGGGGTCGGCCGAGGCGCTCGAGCTGCTCACCGTGCTCACCGAGGCTGACGCGCGAGCGGCTTCCCCCAAGGCGTGGACGTCGTGGCGGGCCGGGCTGGTCCGGGACCTTGCCAACCGGGCCCGCGCCGCCTTCACCGCCGGCGCCACGCTCCCGCCGGTGGTCTCCGACGACCTGCCCGTGCCCACGGAAGTGCGGCGCGGCGGCCTGTCGCTCACCGCCGAGTCGGGAGCCGGCGGCTCGCGGGTCACGGTCGTGGCGCCGGACCGGGTGGGCCTGCTGGCCGACCTCGCCGCCGTGTTCGCCCTGCAGCGGGTCGGCATCCGGGCGGCGCGGGCCTGGTCGCAGGACCGGTACGCCGTGTCGGTGTGGGAGGTCGCGGACGAGCAGGTCGACGCCGCCGTGCTGCGGCAGCGGTACGACGCGATCCAGGAGGGCCGGCTCGACCCGGCCCCCCGCCTCGCACCACCAGCGGGCCAGGCGCTGGACCCGACCGTCGCCGTACGCCCCGAGGCCTCGGCCCAGGCCACCGTCCTGGAGGTGCGCGCCTCGGACCGGCCGGGTGTCGTCTACCTGGTCTGCGCGGCGCTGGCCCGGCTCGACATCGCCGTCCGGTCCGCGCACGTCGACACGCTCGGTCCGCAGGCCGTCGACGTGTTCTACCTGCAGGAGGCCGCGGCCGGCGTGCTCAGCGACACCAGGGCGGCGGAAGCGGCACACGCGGTGCGCGACGCCCTGGCCGGCTAGGACACGCCCTACGGCTTGCGGATGCTGGCCGTGCCCTTGTCGAGGTCCACTCGGACCGGGAGGTCGGCGTCGTCGGGGGACGGCAGCACGTCACCCTGGTGCTCCTTCGACTGCAGGTCCTGGTCCGCGCGGGCCCGGGCCGGGTCGAAGACGTCGATGAAGCTGCCCAGCGCGCCGGCCGACGTCGACGACGTACCGTCCCGCTGCTCGGTGAGCATCCGGTGCCCTGCCCAGAACACCAGGCCGAGCAGCAACAGCCCCGCCGCTCCGAACACCAGTACCGTCACATCGTTGAGCGTAGGGGTACGCCGTTAGGCTTGAGCGGTTGTTCGTCCCGTCCCGTCCTGAGGATGCCCTTGTTCGCCACACTCTCCGACCGCCTCGCCGACACCTTCCGCAACCTGCGCGGCAAGGGCCGGCTCTCCGAGGCCGACATCGACGCGACCGCCCGGGAGATCCGGATCGCCCTGCTGGAGGCCGATGTCGCGCTGCCGGTGGTCAAGGACTTCGTGGCCGCGGTCAAGGAGCGCGCGCGCGGCGAGGAGGTCAGCCAGGCGCTGAACCCCGCCCAGCAGATCGTCAAGATCGTCAACGAGGAGCTCGTCACCATCCTCGGCGGCGAGACCCGGCGACTCCGCTACGCGAAGTCGGGGCCGACCGTCATCCTGCTGGCCGGTCTCCAGGGCGCCGGCAAGACCACGCTGGCGGCCAAGCTCGGGCTGTGGCTCAAGGAGCAGGGCAAGAGCCCGCTGCTGGTGGCGTGCGACCTCCAGCGGCCCAACGCCGTGCAGCAGCTGCAGGTGAACGGCGAGCGGGCCGGCGTACCCGTGTTCGCGCCCGAGCCGGGCAACGGCGTCGGTGACCCCGTCGCGGTGGCGCGGGCCTCGATCGACGAAGCCAAGCGAACCCTCCACGACGTGCTGATCGTCGACACCGCGGGCCGCCTCGGCGTCGACGCCGAGATGATGAAGCAGGCCGCGGACATCCGGGACGCCGTACAACCCGACGAGGTGCTCTTCGTCGTCGACGCGATGATCGGTCAGGACGCCGTCACCACGGCGCAGGCGTTCCTCGAGGGCGTCGGCTTCGACGGGGTCGTGCTCACCAAGCTCGATGGCGACGCCCGCGGTGGTGCCGCGCTGTCGATCGCGTCGGTCACCGGCCGGCCGGTGATGTTCGCGTCCGCAGGCGAGCAGCTCACCGACTTCGACCTGTTCCACCCCGACCGGATGGCCTCGCGGATCCTCGACCTGGGCGACATGCTCACCCTGATCGAGCAGGCCGAGAAGGCGTTCGACCAGGAACAGGCCGCCAAGGCGGCCAACAAGCTCCTGGGCGGGGGCGGCGAGTTCACCCTCGACGACTTCCTGGAGCAGATGCAGCAGGTCCGCAAGCTCGGCTCGATGTCCAAGATCATGGGGATGCTGCCCGGGATGGGGCAGTTCCGGGAGCAGCTCGACAACTTCGACGAGCGAGAGGTCGACCGGATCCAGGCGATCATCCAGTCGATGACCCCGGCCGAGCGGGCCAACCCGAAGCTGATCGACGGTTCGCGGCGGGCCCGCATCGCCAAGGGGTCGGGACGCCAGGTCTCCGACGTGAACAACCTCGTCGACCGGTTCTTCGAGGCCCGGAAGATGATGCAGCAGTTCGCCAAGGGCGGCATGCCCGGCGTCCCGGGGATGCCCGGCATGGCCGGCGGAGGGAAGCGCGGGAAGCAGAAGGCGCAGGCCAAGAAGGGCAAGGGCCGCCGCGTCTCCGGCAACCCGGCCAAGGCCGCCCAGCAGGCCGCGGCCGAGAAGGAGAAGGCGGCCGCCGCCCCGACCAACCCGTTCGGGAGCCCGAACGGCGAGGAGGTCGACTACGAGAAGGCCGCGGCGGCCCTCGACCTTCCCCAGGACTTCTCGAAGTACCTGAAGTAGGGCTCAGTCGGGGTCGATCCCGAACGCGATGATCCGCTCCGGCGTGATCCGGAGCTGCTCTCGCGAGTAGCCGGGACCGAAGGGCTCGATGTCCTCGAGCTGCTCGGCCCGGCCCCGGATCTCGACCATGCGGGGTCGCCACGGGTTGGTGGAGGCGAGGTCGTCCACCACGAAGGCGACCGCCGGGTTGGTGCCGACGTTCTTGAACTTGCGGCTGCGCCCCAGGTCCGCCCCGCCGATGAGGATCCGGCCCTGGTCGTCGATGCGGAACCCGACCGGGTTGTTCTGGGGTGTCCCGTCCGGGCGGACCGTGGCCAGCCGGCCGAGGTGCTGGGTCCGGAGGTACTTCCGCTGCACGTCACTCAGCTCCATGGCTCGACGGTGCCCCTTCAACCGCACTTGAGCGCAAGTACGGTCGTGTCATGGCCCGGCTGCTCGTCGTCGACGGAGCCAACGTCGTCGGCAGCCGGCCGGACGGCTGGTGGAAGGACCGGGCGGGCGCGGCCCGCCGGCTGCACGAGCGGCTGCTGACCGCCGACGTCTCCTACGACGAGGTGGTGCTCGTCCTCGAGGGCGCCGCCCGGGGAGGTACGCCGGCCGGCCGGGACGGCCCGGTCCGCACCGTTCATGCGCGCGGCAGCGGCGACGACGAGATCGTGGCCCAGGCGAACCGGCCCGGGGACACCGTGGTCGTGGTCACCGCCGACCGGATGCTCCAGTCCCGGGTGGCCGCCGTCGGCGCCCGCTCCATGAGCCCGTCCTGGCTCCTCGACCAGCTCTGACCCGACGCCGACCGCGCCGTCAACCGGCGGCGACGCGGGCAATCGCCAGGGCCACTGCGCCGACGAGCTCGGAGCGGTCCTCGAGGGCGCCGGGGACCACCTCGAGGGCGGCCGCGGTGTCGGGCTGGGCGTAGCGGTCGATCGACGCCCGCAGCCCCTCGACCAGAGAGGGCGACCGGCCGACCGTGCCGCCGACCACGACCAGCTCGGGGTTGAGGCTGTTGGCCAGGTCGGCCACCGCCCGGCCGATGATCCGGCCGGCGTCCGACAGCACCCGGCGCACACCGGCGTCGCCGTCGTCGTCGAGGGCCAGCACCTGGACGATGCTGAGCGGCTCGCCGTACGTCGGCCGGAGCAGCTCGAGCAGCCGGGAGGCGGAGACCATCGTCTCCACGCAGCCACGGTTGCCGCACCGGCACACCTGGCCGTCCTCGCCGACCTGGACGTGGCCGATCTCTCCGGCGATCCCGCTCGCGCCTCGGTGCAGCCGGCCGCCGAGCACGATCCCGGCACCGACGCCGCTGGCGATCTTGAGGTACACGACGTCGTGCCGGCCGCGGGCGCTGCCCTGGTGCAGCTCGGCCAGGGCGCCGAGGTTGGCGTCGTTGTCCGCGTGGACGGGTATGCCCAGCCGCTGCTCGAGCTCCTCACCGGGCAGCAGCCCCTGCCAGCCCGGCATGATCCCGGTCCGGATCCGGGAGGAGCGCCGGTCGAGGGGCGCGGGCACGCACATCCCGACGGCCTGCAGCTCGGTGGCGTCGAGGCCGCTCTGCCCCGTCAGGGACCGGACCATGGCGGCGGTCCGGTCGAGGACCTCGGCGCCGTGGGCGTCCACGTCGACCAGGGCGTGGTCCTCGGCGAGCACCGCTCCCAGCCGGTCTGCGATCGCGACCCGGACGTGGCCGTGACCTACGTCCACACCGGCCACTGCGCCCGCGGGAGCGCTGAGCCGCACCACCACGGGCGGCCGGCCGCTGCCGCCCTTGTGCGGCCGGGCCCGGTCGTCGGTCTCGGTGACCTGCCCGCCCCGGATCAGCTCCGCGACCAGGCTCGAGACCGTGGTGCGCGAGAGCCCACTCGCCCGGACCAGGTCGGCCCGGCTCATCGGCCCCTCGCCGGCCAGCAGGCCGACGACGGTGCGCTGGTTGGCGGCGCGCAGCCGCTCGAGTGCGCCGGAGCTGGGCATGGGCCACCCTCCGAGGTGATTAGGCCGGAAAGTGGAGGAACTGTACACCTGGAGCGAAGGATTCGGCATTGACCGGGAGCAATCGCCGTTCCTAACGTGAAGAGCGCGGGTAACCCCGCCCGGTGGGCCACGGCGGCCGACCGGCTTCTTGATCGGGCAAGGAGAAACAGCGATGTTGCGCACCCCTCGCGGCGCCGTCCTCGGCGCTGTCCTCGTCGCGGCGCTGGCCGTCGGGAGCCTCCAGGCACCCACCCAGGCCGCTCCCCACGCAGACCGGCACCGTGCCGGCCCGGCGTACAAGAACAGCAAGCTCCCCGTCCAGGACCGGGTCGCGGACCTGCTGTCCCGGATGACCCTGGCCGAGAAGATCGGCCAGATGACCCAGGCCGAGCGGATCGACGTCGACGCCGATCCCTCGCTGATCACGACCAACGGCTTCGGCAGCATCCTGTCCGGCGGGGGGTCGACCCCGACCAGCAACACGCCCGAGGCGTGGGCCGACATGGTGGACCGGTACCAGCAGGCTGCCCTCGAGACCCGGCTCGGCATTCCGATCATCTACGGCGTCGACACCGTGCACGGACACGGCAACCTGCAGGGCGCCACCGTGTTCCCGCACAACATCGGGCTGGGTGCGAGCCGCGACCCGGACCTGGTCGAGCAGGTCGAGCACATCGCCGCGATCGAGACGCGCGCGTCGGGACCGCAGTGGGCGTTCGCGCCGTGCATCTGCGTGGCCCGCGACGACCGCTGGGGCCGGACCTACGAGAGCTTCGGTGAGAACCCCAAGCTGGTCGAGAAGATGGAGACCGCGATCGACGGGTTCCAGGGCACCAAGCCCAGCGACCTGGCCAAGCCGGACCGGGTCCTGGCCACCGCCAAGCACTTCGCCGGCGACGGGCTGACGACCTATGGCACGCGGCGAGGGTGACTACACCGTCGACCAGGGCATCGACCAGGTGTCGCGGGCAGACTTCGCCAAGCTCGCACTGGCGCCGTACGTCCCCGCGATCAAGGAGCACCACGTGGGCTCGGTCATGCCGTCGTTCTCGAGCGTCGACTGGACCGACGACGGGATCGGCAACCCGGTCAAGATGCACGCCAACCAGGAGCTCATCACCGGCTGGCTCAAGCAGCAGCAGGGCTTCGACGGGATCGTCATCTCCGACTGGCGGGCGATCCGCCAGCTGCCCGGCACCTACACCGACCAGGTGGAGGCATCGGTGAACGCGGGCGTCGACATGTTCATGGAGCCGATCCAGGCACCGAACAACCCGAACGGGTGGGACGTCTTCATCCCGACCCTGACGGAGCTGGTGAACTCCGGCGCCGTGCCGATGAGCCGTATCGACGACGCGGTGAGCCGGATCCTGACGGCCAAGTTCGAGCTCGGCCTGTTCGAGCACCCCTACACGAACCGCAAGAACATCGACACGATCGGCGACAGGCAGCACCGCAAGGTCGCGCGCCGCGCGGTGGCGGAGTCGCAGGTGCTGCTCAAGAACCGGCAGCACACGCTGCCGCTGAGCTCGGCGAAGTCTCAGCCGGTCTACGTCGCGGGCAGCAACGCCGACAACATCGGCAACCAGGCCGGCGGCTGGACGCTCACCTGGCAGGGCGGCTCGACGAACGTGATCCCGGGTGAGACCGTGCTCGACGCGGTTCGCAGCACGTCCAAGGGGCGGGTGCAGTTCAGCGAGACCGCCAGCGACAAGGTGCCGGCGAACGCCGCGGGCATCGTGGTCGTCGGTGAGACGCCGTACGCCGAGGGGTTCGGCGACGTCAACGGGCCGCAATGGGCCTACGACCCCGGCGACCACGGAGTGCCGCGGCCGAAGAAGACCATGCAGCTCAGCGACGCCGACACCCTGGCCGTCCGGCGGGTCTGCGCCCAGGCGGCGTCGTGCACGGTGCTCGTGGTCTCGGGCCGGCCGATGATCATCCCGCCGGAGCTGCTCGACGGCATCGACGCGCTGGTGGCGTCGTGGCTGCCGGGCAGCGAAGGGATGGGCGTGGCCGACGTGCTGTTCGGCAAGAAGCCGTTCACCGGCAAGCTCCCGGTGACCTGGCCGCGCACCGTGGACCAGGAGCCGATCAACGTCGGCGACGCGAACTACGACCCGCTCTACCGGTACGGGTTCGGTCTCGGCACCTGAGCACCCGGGACTAGGGTCCGGAGACGTGGCAGCCCTCCACGTCTCCGGACCGGTCCTCCCCGACGGCGAGCCTCGTGACCTCTACCTGGTCGACGGCCGGGTCACCCTCGAGCCGCAGGCCGGCGCCGAGACGGTCGCCAGCGGCTGGATCGTGCCCGGTCTGGTGGATGCGCACTGTCACATCGGCCTCGACGAGCAGGGCGGGCTCGACGAGGCCGCGACCGAGGAGCAGGCACTCACCGACCGGAACGCCGGTGCGCTGCTCCTGCGCGACTGCGGCAGCCCGGTCGACACCCGCTGGGTCCAGGCGCGCGACGACCTGCCTCGGCTGGTCCGGATGGGCCGGCACATCGCCCGCACCAAGCGCTACATCCGCAACTACGCCCACGAGGTGGAGCCGGACGAGCTCGTCGCCACGGTCGAGCAGGAGGCCGTCCGCGGCGACGGCTGGGTCAAGCTCGTCGGCGACTGGATCGAGCGCGACCGCGGCGACCTGGCGCCGTCGTGGCCGGCCGACGCGTTCACCGCCGCGATCGAGACCGCGCACGCGCTCGGCGCGAGGGTGACGGCGCACTGCTTCGGCACCGAGGTGCTCCCCATCCTCATCGACGCCGGCATCGACTGCATCGAGCACGGCACCGGGCTGACCACGGACCTCATCGACGGGATGGTCGCGCACGGCACCGCGCTGGTACCGACGGCGATGCAGCTCGACAACTTCCCGCAGTACGCCGACCAGGCCGCCGACAAGTTCCCGGCGTACGCCGCCACGATCCGCGACCTGCACAGCCGGCGCCGCGACACGATCATGGCGGCCTACGAAGCCGGGGTCCCGATCTACGCCGGCACCGACGCCGGGGGAGTGCTGCCGCACGGGCTCATCGCCGACGAGGTGCGTGAGCTCGCGGCGTACGGGATCCCTGTCGAGGAGGCCCTTGCCGGGGCCTCGTGGAAGGCCCGGCAGTGGCTCGGGCTCAACCCGCTGCTCGACGAAGGGGCGCCGGCCGACTTCGTGGTCTACGACAGCGATCCTCGGGCCGACCTCGCGGTGCTCGCGAGGCCGGCCCGGGTGGTGCTGCGGGGGCGGGTGGTGGCGTGAGCAGCGCACCGGCTGCTCGCAGTGACCTGGTCCGGGTCAGGGAAGAAGGACCTCTCGCCCCGAAGGGGAGGTGACGTGGTCGGGCTGGAGGTGCGAGAGCTCCTCCTGAGCCCGACGGTTCTTGATGACGACACACTTGGGAAGCGCGTGGCCCCTGTCCACCCAGTCCTCGGCCGCATACGCGGACATCTGGCAGCCGAAGCTCCCGGACTGGTGCTGGCTGTGCGCCCAGCGCTCCGCGTGGGCACGTTCGGCACGCGCCTGCAGCTCGGCCTGGGCCCCGGGCGGCTGTGAGTGGTTGACGGCCTCCGGCGCCACGTCGATGTGGCGACTCACATCGGCGGCCGGCGTGGCAGTGCCACAGGCGGCCGCCCCGAGCAGGGTGGTGAGGGCGAAGACGGCGAGGCCGGTCCTGGTGGCGGTCCTGGTGCGCGGTCCTGGTGCCGGTCCTGGTGCCGGTCCTGGTGCCGGTCCTGGTGCCAGTCCTGGTGCCAGTCCTGGTGCCAGTAGTGGTGCTGGTCGTGGTGCTCATGGCGGATCTCCTTCTCTCGGCGGCCGGTGTCGGTCGATCCGGCTCGCCGACCACGCTGCGCCCGAGCGGTGTCAGGGCGCCGCCGTGGCGGTATCAGCCGGGTATCAACGCCGTTGACCTCGGCGACGCGCGCGAGGACAGTCCGAAGGCATGAGGGTTGGGCTGTTGGGCCCGCTCGAGCTGGGGGAGGGCTCGCCGGCACTGGGACCCAGGGACCGACTGGTCCTTGCGGCTCTGGCCATGCGCCGCGGTCAGTGGATGGCCCCGGACGCCCTGGCGGATGTGCTGTGGCCTGATCAGCCGCCGGCTTCGTGGACCAAGGTGGTGCAGGGCTGCGTCAGCCGCCTCCGTAGGCTTCTGGGCGCGGAGTCCATCGAGACCAGCTCGGCGGGCTACCGCATCCGTCCCGAGCACGTGGACATCGACATCGCAGAGCTGGAGGAGCTCGTTTCGCGGGCCCGGTCCGCGCTGGCCGAGGGTGCGGCGGAGCGAGCGGTGTCCCGCTTCGAGAAGGCCCTGGGCCTGTGGCGCGGGCGCCCGCTGACGGACCTCGAGGAGTGGCCGCCCGCGCAGCTCGAGGCGGCCCGGCTCACCGAGCTGCACCTGGCCGCCGAGGAGGAGCGGCTCATCGCGATGCTGGCCGCCGGCCGACACCACGAGGTGGTGGGCGAAGCGCTGGTCCAGGCCCGACAGCAGCCGTGGCGGGAGAGCCGCTGGGTCACCCTTGCGCTGGCTCAGTACCGCTGCGGTCGGCAAGCAGACGCGCTGGCCTCGATCCGGCTGGCGCGCCGGATGCTCGGCCAGCAGCTCGGGCTCGACCCTGGTTCGGAGCTCGCCGACCTCGAGCGGGCGATCCTCGAGCAGTCCCCGTCGCTCGCCACCGACCACGAGGTGCGGGCGGCCAGCGCGGACTGCCCGTGGCCCGGGCTGGCGTCCTACGAGGCGGAGGACATCGACACGTTCTTCGGGCGTGAGGACGACGCGGCGGCGTGCCTGGCCCGGCTCGCTGAAAGTCGCCTGCTGGTGCTGGCGGGCCCCTCGGGGAGCGGCAAGTCCTCGCTCTTGAAAGCCGGCCTGATCCCCGCGCTGTCGCTCCAGGGCCGAGGCTCGGTCGTCTGCACTCCGGGCGCCGACCCGGCGGGCGCCATCGCCGCGGCCTGGGCGCGCAGCACCTACCCGCACGCCGTCCTCTGCGTCGACCAGGCCGAGGAGGCATTTGCTTCCGGACGGGACGAAGCCGTGGCGGTGTCCTGGCTGCAGGCGCTGGTCAACCACCTGGATGCCCACGGACCAGTGATCCTCACGTTGCGGGCCGACCACCTGCCGGGGCTGGCTCTGGACCCCTACTTCGCTCGACTGGCCGAGCGCGGGCTCTACCTCGTGTCTCCGCTCGCCGACCACCAGCTGCGCCGCGCGATCGAACAGCCGGCGCGGGTAGCTGGGCTGCGACTCGAGCACGGCCTGGTCGACCTGATGCTGCGCGACGCCGAGCACCAGCCCGGTGCCTTGCCGCTGCTCTCGCACGCATTGGCCGAGACATGGCGGCGCCGCGACGGCTCACTGCTCACCGTCGACGGCTACCGCGAGAGCGGCGGCATCTCCGGGGCCGTCGCCGCCAGCGCCGACCGCGTGTACGCCGACCTGTCCACCCAGCAGCGGGGCCAGCTGCGCTGGCTGATGCTGCGAATGGCCGGCCTCGCCGATGCCGGCGAGCCGGTCCGCACCCCGGTCGGTCGCGACGTCGCCCTGTCCGACCCGGACCGAGCGCGGGTACTCGACCTCCTCGTCCGGACCCGGCTGGTCACCAGCGACCAGGGCCAGTTCGAGCTCGCCCACGAGGCGCTGGTCCGCGCCTGGCCACGGCTGCGTGTCTGGCTCGAGGAGGACCGGGGGGCCCAGCGGATCATGCGCCATCTCTCGGTGTCGGCCGGGGAGTGGAACGCGCTCGACCGCGTCCCGACCGAGCTGTACTCCGGCGTCCGGCTGGCCGCGGCCCTGGAGTGGGCGGGCCGGCCGGAGTCGATGCCCACCGTCCTGGAGCGTGAGTTCCTCGAGGCGTCGCGTGCCAGGGCGGACGACGAGCGGCAGGCGCTCGCCGACAAGGCGCGCCGCGAACGCCGCCAGAACCGCCGGCTCCGCGTCGTCCTGGCCGGTGCGACAGCCCTCCTCGTGGCGGCCACCACCACCGGAGCGCTGGCCATCGGCCAGAGGCGCACCGCCGACACCCAGCGCGACGCGGCTCGCGCCTCGGCCGCCGACGCGCAGCACGAGTCGTTGGTCGGGCGGTCCGTCGCGGCGGGCTCCACCGACCATGCGATCGCCGCCCTCCTCGCGGTAGAGGCGTACCACGCCAGGCCGGACGACCCGCTCACGGAACAGGCGTTGCTCGGAACGTTCGCGGACGCCCCGGGCTTCATGGGTTACCGGGCCGCCCCGTTCGGCGGTTCCGTCGTCCAGGGCGACACGATCCCGGGCACCGACTCGGCGGTGATGGCCTCCGGGAATCACGTGGCGGTGGTCGCCCTCGACACCGGCGCCGTCGGGCCCGAGTTCGACTTCCCGATCGGGGAGAACGTCAGTCAGTCCATCGTCCGGGTGAGCGCGGACGGCACCCGGGTGGCCGACCTGGTCGTTGGCCCGGAGACGACCGACGAGTGCTGTCACGCGCACACCTACCTGACCGTCTTCGACGTGGCTTCGGGCCAGTCGGTCTTCGGGCCGGTTCGGACGCGCTTCAAGCAGGAGAGCGCCGGGGGCGACGTGGCCCTCGACGAGCACGGCGAGACCGTGGCGCTCGTCGGACCGGTGAACGTCGGTCGGCCCTTCACGTTCGGCCGCCGCCAGGGTGACGGCGCGAGGCCCGAGGAGCGGTTCCCGGTCGACGCGCTGACGACGTACGACGTCGACTCCGGTCGGCTGCTCGGTCGGCTGCCCGGGCTGCCCAGGCCGCGTCACATCTTCACGTGGTGGGGGAGCGGAGCGGTCACCTTCGCTGCCGATCAGCGGCGGCTCTACTTCGGCTCACTGGCTGGGCCGGTCCGGGAGGTGGACGCGCGCTCCTTGCGGGTCATCCGCACCATCCCGACGCCGCTGATGGCATCCAACAGCTACCTCAGCCTCACTGCTGGTGGACTCCTGGTGACCTCCGGCGACGACGCAGTGACCGGCATCGACGTCGCCAGCGGTGACGTGCGCTGGAAGGTCGATCTCACCGATGACCCGGACCGGACGCCGTGCCACACGCTCGCGGTGGCTGCGGATCTCGACAGGTTCTACTGCGCAAGCGCATTCGGGGAGGTCATGGAGCGCGACCTCGCCACCGGCCAGCTGACCGGCCGCCATCTGGACTCGGACCACGGAGAGGTGGACGATCTTGCCGTCGCACGCGGCGACGAGCTGGTCACGTTCGTGGATGGCTACGCGCGATGGCGACTTGACGGGTCGGGCCCGGTGGCAAGGTTCGTGGCCGCCGGCTCCGCGGTCGACGGGTACGACGACGCAGGTCGACTGCTCCCGGTGGCATCCGCGGACGACGGCCGGGTGGCGGTCACCGATGCCGGCACCGGCGCTCGAGTGCTCACGCTCCACCGAGGCGAGTCCGGCGCCTGGCTGGGTGGCGAGTCCATGCTCGTGCGCTCCAAGCTCGCTCTCGGCAAGAACTCGTCGCAAGCCAGACTGCGCGGACCTGCCCGCGATCCCCTCGAGTCAGATGTGCTCGACGTGGCTACGGGCAGTCGGCAGTATGCGCCGTCCCTTCCAATCACGTCAGACGTCTTCCGTGACCAGGTCGGCAGCGGTCTGGCCTGGGTGGTCTCTGGAGCCAACGGCGTGGAGGTCGACGTCCACAGCGGAGCGATGACCGGCCGCATCCTGCCGCTCGGTGGCGGGCCACAGTCGCTCGCGCAGACGAAGGACGGGCGCTCCCTCTGGGTCACCCGGACGCGTTGGCAGCCTTCGGCCCAGGCAGACCTCGCCTCCTTCGTCAGGCTCGATGTTGCGACCGGTCGCGTGCTGAACGAGGTCCCCGACGTCGCGACTGCAGCGGTCAGCGCAACGGGACAGATCGTGACTGCCGGCTCCGACGGCACCATCGAGGAGCGTGACCCGCACACACTTCGGTCGGTCGCCAGGCTGGCCGGCGCTCGCGGCCGGCTCGAACAGCTTGCTTTCAGCGCAGACGGCGCCGTACTGATCGCGACCGCTGACGACGGCACGGTCCAGCTCTACGACACGGCAACCTGGACCCGGCTGGCGACGATCCCAAGCCATGCCCCTCATGGCGTCAACGAGGGGTGGCTGCGTCCGGACGGAAAGGCCGTCGCGGTCAACACCGAGCAAGGCGTGGCCGAGTGGACCCTCGACCCCCGACAGCTGGCGGCGGCCGCATGCGAGCTGGCCGGTCGAAACATGACCCGCGCCGAGTGGGCTACGTACATGGCGGACCAGTCGTACCGCCGGACGTGCCCGGACTACCCGGCAGGGACCTGAACCAGCTGCTGGACGGGCGCGTCGAGCTCGACCACGAGGTGCTCGGGCGGCGGGTACTTCACGATGGCGCAGTTGCGCTTGACCAGCTCCTCGTCGACGGGGGCGCCGGTACGCCGGTCGATGACGGTGCGCCAGATCTCGTTGCGGCGCCAGACGTGACCGCCCTCGCGAACGAACTCCTCGCCGCGGGCCGAGACCTGGTAGGAGTGCCGGACCGGCTGGTCCGCACGGAGCTCGCCGCGCAGGTGTCGGTCCTCGAGCCAGGTGTGGAGCTGGAAGGTGACGTCGGTGTCGTTGCGGACCACGAGGTCGACGTAGTTCCAGACGATCGAGCAGCCGACGCCCCAGGGGAGGACCCGGTTCTTGTCGGGGAACGGGTCGAAGCTGTGCTCCGAGCGCTCGACGACAGTCAGCGGCGAGTGCAGGAACATCCAGTGCAGCAGGTTGGCGAGCTGGCAGATACCGCCGCCCACGCCGGCCCTGGCCTCGCCGTTCGAGAGGCGCATCCCGACGACGTACCCCTTGCGGCGGGTGCAGTTGCCGACCACCTTGTTGAAGGAGAACGTCTCGCCGGGGCGGATCAGGACGCCGTCCGTCCGCGCGCTGGCCAGCCGGAGGTTGACCACCTTGTTGTGCTGGAGCGCCATCTCGTCAGGCGACAGCTCGCGGAGCAGCAGCGAGCCGTGCTTCTTGACCCGGACCGGCAGCTCCGGCGCGCCGGACGCCCGGGTCGCCCAGCGCGTGTCCGATGTGAGCCAGGCGACGTGCCGGCGGGCCTGGTGGACCCGCACGGCGACCGGGTAGAGCCAGCGGTGCCGCTCGGTGAGGCGCCGGCGCGTGAGGGTGGGCATGCTCGTGGGACGCCGCCGGGCCGCCCCGGGTTGTGGCGGTTTCGAGACGGCTCGCCCAGCCCGTCGCAAGCTCCGGTCTGAGCCGACCCTCCTCAACCTCCTCGCTGATCGGGTCCTTCGCAAGCTCAGGACCTGGGCTCGGAATTCGGCGACAGGCGCCCGGTCTGGCAGACTTGCCGGTCGAGTCCTGCGCGCCCGGACCCTCTCATCCGTGGCGACGCAAGGCCCATCGGAGATCAGGCTCGGGTGCCCCACGCGTGCGTCTCGATCTCCACCACCACATGACATCTGAGGAGACACCACACACGTGGCCGTCAAGATCCGTTTGAAGCGCCTGGGCAAGGTCCGGGTTCCGCAGTACCGCATCGTCGTCGTCGACTCGCGCAAGAAGCGTGACGGCAAGGTGATCGAGGAGATCGGGAAGTACCACCCGAAGGAGGACCCGTCGTACATCAGCGTGGTCTCCGACCGGGCCCAGTACTGGCTCGGTGTGGGCGCTCAGCCGTCCGACGCGGTGGCCAAGCTGCTCAAGATCACCGGAGACTGGCAGAGCTTCAAGGGCTACAAGGGCACCGAGGGCACGCTGAAGACGGCGGAGCCCAAGGCCGACAAGCTCGACGCGTTCAACAAGGCGCTGGCCGACGCGCACGGTGGCGCCTCCGGCGACGCCGTGACCAAGAAGGCCGCGGCCAAGAAGGCCCCGGCCAAGAAGGCCGCCGCCGAGGCCGAGGCTCCCGCTGCCGAGGAGGCGCCGGCCGCCGAGGCTCCGGTCGCCGAGGCTCCGGCCACCGAGGCTCCCGCGGCCGAAGAGGCGCCGGCCGCCGAGGAGATCGCTCCGGTCCCCGCCGACGAGACCCCCGAGGGTGCCGCCGCTGCGGCCGAGGAGGCCGAGGCCGCGGAGAAGCCGGACACCGACCCGGCGGACGCGGACAACTGATCGTGCTGGCCGACGCGCTGGAGCACCTGGTCCGCGGGGTGGTCGACCACCCCGACGACGTCGTCGTGCGCGACAAGCAGCTCCGCCGCGGCTCGATCCTGGAGGTCCGGGTGCACCCCGACGACCTCGGCAAGGTGATCGGCCGCGGCGGGCGCACCGCCACCGCGTTCCGCACCGTCGTCTCGGCCCTGGCCGGCACCGGCGGCGCGCGGATCGACTTCGTGGATGTCGACCGACGCCGCTGACGGACCTTCCGACAGCCATGTCGAGGTCGTGGTGGGCCGGGTCGGCAAGCCGCACGGCCTGCGCGGCGAGGTCACCGTCGACGTCCGCACCGACGAGCCCGAGCGGAGGTTCGCGCCCGGCAGCACGCTGCGCGCCGAACCCCCGCCGGGCTCGGCGTCGTCCCTGCGCACGCTGACCGTCGTCGGCGCTCGCCGGCACCAGTCGGCGCTTCTGGTCGCGTTCGAGGAGCTGCCCGACCGCACCGCTGCGGAGGGCGCGCGCGGCATCGTCCTGCACGCCTCGATCCCGGCGGACGAGTCCCCGGAGGATCCCGACGAGTACTACGACCACCAGCTGGTCGGGCTGGCGGCGTACGACGTGGACGGGACGCCGCTCGGGACCGTCGCCGGCCTCGTCCACGGCGGCGCGCAGGACCTGCTGCGGGTGGACACGCCCGACGGCCGCGAGGCGCTGGTGCCGTTCGTCAAGGCCCTGGTGCCCGAGGTCGACCTGGCCGGCGGCCGGGTCGTGATCGCGGACCGGCCGGGCCTCGTCGCGCCGATGGAGGATGACTAGTGGTCACCACCGGACGTTCGTCGTGTGTCCCGCACTCCGGGCACGCACCTCCCACCCCACGAAAGACGCTCGCTGCGCTCGCGCTTTCGCGGGGACCCCGGGAAAGACGTCGCGGCGTTGCCGTCGCTCGCTGGACGACCAAGTACGGCGTCGCTCCGGCGCCTTGCGATGCACGCACCCGGAGCACGGGCCACTCCCGCCGCACGTCCGGTGGTGACCACTAGTGAGGCTCGACTACCTGACGATCTTCCCCGACTACCTCGCGCCGCTGCGCCAGTCCCTGACCGGCCGGGCCGCGGACAAGGGGCTGATCGAGCTGCACGTCCACGACCTGCGGGAGTGGACCCACGACCGCCACCGCACCGTCGACGACGCCCCGTTCGGCGGGGGAGCCGGGATGGTGATGCGGCCCGAGCCGTTCGGGGAGGCGTTCGACGCGCTGGCGGTCGACGGCGCGACCCTGGTGGTGCCGACGCCGTCCGGTAGGCCGTTCAGCCAGGCGCTGGCCCGCGAGCTCTCCGGGCGGGAGCGGCTGGTCTTCCTGTGCGGCCGCTACGAAGGGATCGACCAGCGGGTCCTCGACCACGCCGCGACCCGCGCCGAGGTGGTCGAGCTGTCCCTCGGCGACTACGTCCTCAACGGCGGCGAGGTGGCCGCCCTGGCGGTCACCGAGGCGGTGGTCCGGCTGCTGCCCGGATTCATGGGCAACGCCGAGTCGCTCCTGGAGGAGTCGCACGAGGGCGGGTTGCTGGAGTACCCCGTCTACACGCGTCCGGCCTCGTGGCGCGGCCTCGACGTGCCTCCCGATGCTGCTGTCCGGCGACCACGCGGCCATCGCGGCCTGGCGGCTGGAGCAGGCGCGGCGGCGTACGGCGCAGCGTCGGCCGGACCTGCTGCACCCCAGCGTCGCCGCCAGCACGTGGGAGATCGTGCCCGCGCGGCCGGGCGACGCCGGCGAGCTGCTCACCCTGCAGCGGGCGTGCTGGATGCAAGAGGCGCTGGCCAACGACAGCCTGACGGACATCCCGGCGATCCACGAGTCGCTGGCGGACGTCCACGAGTGGATGAGCGCCTGGTCGACGTGGGTGGTGCGCAGCCAGGGGAGGCTGGTCGGAGCGGTCCGCGGCCGGCTCGAGGACTCACCGGCCGGGCCGGTCTGGGACATCGGCCGGATCATGGTCGCGCCGGACCTGCAGGGCCGGGGGCTGGGTCGGCAGCCCTGCTGAGCACATCCAGGTGGTGGCCGCGCCCGAGGCGACGTCGTACGTCCTGTTCACCGGCGCCCGCAGCACCGACAACATCCGGATGTACCGGAAGGCCGGCTTCCGGGTCCGCACCGACCTCGAGGCACCGCCGCTGGCCGTGGTCCTGACCAAGCGCCGGGAGTCCTGAGCAGGATTGGGAGCCGGTGCCCCGGCTGTGGCAGACTTCCTGTTTGGCCCAGTGGTCGAAGGACGGTCCCGAGCAGCTTCGGGGAGTCCGCGTGGGGCCCCTGCCACAGGGGAGGTCCGCGCCGCCGGTCAGGCCGTCGAGAGGCGGCACTGGTGCCGACAAGTGCACAGCATCACCCATTCCGATTCCGCGGCCGACCTGTGGCGCTCGCGAGGAGCCTCAAATGAGCAACGTGATTGCCGACCTCGGCAACGCCGTGAAGCGCGACGACGTCCCCGACTTCCGCGCCGGCGACACCATCAAGGTCCATGTCAAGGTCGTCGAGGGCAACCGCTCTCGCATCCAGGTCTTCCAGGGCGTCGTGATCCGGGTCCACGGCTCGGGCGTCGGCCGGACCTTCACCGTCCGCAAGGTCTCGTTCGGCGTCGGCGTCGAGCGCACCTTCCCCCTGAACTCGCCGATCTTCGAGCAGATCGAGATCGTCACCCGCGGTGACGTCCGGCGCGCGAAGCTCTACTACCTGCGCAACCTGCGCGGCAAGGCCGCCAAGATCAAGGAACGCCGCGAGGCCTGAGCCACCCTCCTTAGACTCGACTCCGTGACGATCGAGGACGCCGACACCGGCGCCACCGCCAGGCTCCAGGCCTCCTCGCCGAGGGAGCCCAGCGACTCCTCGAACCACAAGGGCGCCCGGCCGCACATCCCGGTCTGGCAGGAGACGCTGATCCTGCTCGTGATCGCGGTGCTCCTCGCCGTGGTGCTGAAGGCGTTCTTCGTCCAGGCCTTCTACATCCCCTCGGAGTCGATGGAGCCAGGGCTGGTCAAGAACGACCGGATCCTGGTCCAGAAGGTCTCCTACTGGGGCGGCGGCGGGCCGCAGCGCGGAGACGTCGTGGTGTTCAAGGACCCGGGCGGCTGGCTCGGCCCGGAAGACGTCTCGGGTCCCAAGAACGCGGCGGCCAAGAGCCTGGAGAAGATCGGGCTCTACCCGTCGGGCGGCCACCTGGTCAAGCGCGTGATCGGTGTCGCCGGCGACACCATCACCTGTTGCGACGACCAGGGCCGGATCTCGGTCAACGGCCAGCCGATCGACGAGAAGGGCTACGCCCGACCCGGAGAGATCGACCAGAACGACTGCTACGGACCGATGACGGGCGACTGCAGCTGGACCGCCGGTCCCGTGCCGGCGGGACACGTGTTCGTCATGGGCGACAACCGCGACCACTCGGCCGACTCGACGGTGCACATGTGCATCGAGGGCCAGACCGACTGCGTCCCCGGCCACGAGTTCGTCAGCGACGACCTGATCGTCGGCAAGGTGCTCGCACTCGTGTGGCCGTTCTCGCGGTGGAGCGGCAATGACGGGACAGACGCCTTCGCCCAGGTCCCTGACCCCCACTAGGCCGTGTCTGCACTCCCTCGGGGCGCGACGGTCCGGCGGGACGCCGGACTGTACGGCTACGAGCGCACGCTGCGCCGGCACGGCATCGAGCCCATCGCCGGCGTGGACGAGGCCGGCCGGGGCGCCTGCGCGGGGCCGCTGGTGGCCGGGGCGTGCATCCTGCCGTCCGGCAAGGCGGGGATCGTGCCCGGTCTGGCCGACTCCAAGCTGCTGACCGAGAGGGCGCGGGACCGCTGCTACGTCCAGATCGTCCGCCGCGCGGTCGCCTGGTCGGTGGTGGTCGTGTCCCACGAGGAGTGTGACCGGCTCGGCATGCACGTCGCGAACGTCGAGGCGCTGCGCCGGGCGGTGGCGCTGCTCGACGTCCCCCCGGCGTACGTCCTCACCGACGGGTTCCCCGTCGACGGGCTCGGCGTGCCGGGTCTCGCGGTGTGGAAGGGCGACCGGGTCGCGGGCTGCATCGCGGCGGCGTCGGTGCTGGCCAAGGTCACCCGCGACCGGATCATGACCGAGCTGGACGGGGAGTGGCCGGCGTACGACTTCAAGACGCACAAGGGCTACATCACCGAGGTGCACAGCGCCGCACTGACAGAGCACGGGCCGTCGCCCATCCACCGGATGCGGTTCGTCAACGTGCGGCGGGCCGCCGGGCTCGAACCGCTGGACGGTGTGCAGAATGAGCATGCGGTCCCTCTGGAGAGGGCCGACGAGCTGGAGGAAGCGCGGTGAACGCAGCGTGAGCGCGGAGGATCTCGAGAAGTACGAGACCGAGATGGAGCTCACGCTCTACCGCGAGTACCGCGACGTCGTCGCCATCTTCAAGTACGTCGTGGAGACCGACCGGCGCTTCTACCTCTGCAACCAGGTCGACGTGAAGGCCCGGAGTGAGGCCGGCGAGGTGTTCTTCGAGGTGTCGATGAGCGACGCCTGGGTCTGGGACATGTACCGCCCCGCCAGGTTCGCCAAGACCGTCAAGGTCCTGACCTTCAAGGACGTCAACGTCGAGGAGCTGAACCAGGCGGAGATAGACCCGCCCAAGGCTCCGTAGTCACGCTGTCTGCCGACGAGCAGCGGACCGTGCATCAGGCCCGCGGGTGCGCTTGGCGGTAGGCCGTTCGCAGCCGATCGGCAGTCACGTGGGTGTAGAGCTGCGTAGTGGCAAGCGAGGCGTGGCCGAGCAGCTCCTGCACCGAGCGCAGGTCGGCACCACCTTCGAGCAAGTGGGTGGCAGCCGTGTGGCGCAAGCCGTGCGGCCCGATGTCAGGGGCACCCGCGACGTCGGCAATCCGGCGGTGCACCAGCGAGCGGACCGCCCGTTGGTCGATGCGCCGGCCTCGTGCGCCGAGGAACAGCGCCAGGCCCGCGCCCTCGGCCCGCAGCGCGGGGCGGCCCTCGGCCAGCCAGCGGTCCAGTGCCCGCGCGGCGGGATGGCCGAACGGCACCGTGCGCTCCTTGCGGCCCTTGCCCAGGACGCGGACCACATTGCGGTCCCGGTCGAGGTCGTCGATGTCGAGGCCCGCCAGCTCGCCGACCCGGATCCCGGTGGCGTAGAGCAGCTCCAGCATCGCCACGTCGCGGATGCCCACGGCGCTCCCGTCGTCGGCGAGCTGCGTGGCGGACCGGATCAGGTCGGCCGCCTCGTCGATCCGCAGCACGGGCGGCAATGGCCTCCTCGCCCTCGGTGACCCCAGGGTCGCCCCGGCGTCGCGGGGGACCAGCCCCACCTTGTGCAGCCAGGCGGTGAAGACCCGGGCCGCCGTGGCCCGGCGCGCCAGCGTGGAGCGCGACAGCCCGAGGGTCTGCTGCTTGGCCAGCCAGCTGCGCAGCGACCGAAGGTCGAGCTCGGCGACGTCGGTCACCCCGAGCCGTGTCACGTGCTCCAGCAGCCCGGCCACATCCCCGACGTAGGCGCGCACCGTGTGCTCGCTGAGGTCGCGCTCGGAGACCAGGTGTCGCTCGTAGGCACCGAGCGTCCGCGCCATCGCCTCGGGGAGCTGGTCGGGGCCGGGGTCACCCGCGGGGGTCGCGGTCATTCCGCCAGCCTAGGAACTCCGCCCCTCCTCATCCCTGATCTGCGTCCCGGGCGAGCCGCCAGCCAGTCGGCAACCGCTCGACCAGGCCGCACCTGGCCAAGGCCGCGAGCAGCGAGCCGACTTCGTCGACCCCGAGGCCGGCGGTCCTGGCGATCGAGTCGGTCGGTGCGGCGCGCACCAGCGGCACACCCTCGAGGACCGCTTGCTGGCGGCGGGTCAGCCGGTCGCGGGCAGTGGTAGGGCCACGGGTGGCGTCGGCCAGGTGCTCGCCCATCAGACCGGTGAGCTCGAGCACATCGCCAGCGCGCGTCACCAGTGTCGCCTCACCCCTGCGGATGAGCTCGTGCACGCCCTCTGACGGTGCGCTGGTCACCGGTCCGGGCACTCCCATGACCGGCCGGTTGAGACGCGAGGTCCAGCTCGCGGTGTTGAGGGCCCCGCTCCGGACCGCCGCCTCCACCACGACGGTCCCCCTCGAGAGGGCCGCGATCACACGGTTGCGCGACAGGAACCGGATCCGCATGGGGGCGCAACCCGGCGCCAGCTCGGACACGACCGCACACTGCGCCGCGAGGTGGTCGAGAAGACCCTGGTGAGCGGCCGGGTAGGCGCGGTCGACGCCGCACGCGAGGACGGCCACGGTCGGCCCGCCCCCGGCCAAGGCTCCGCGGTGGGCGGCCTGGTCGATGCCGAACGCCGCCCCCGAGACCACCGTCGAGCCGGCTCGGGCCAGACCGGCGGCGATCTCGGCCGCAACCTCGGTGCCGTAGGTCGTGGCGGAGCGGGAGCCGACCATCGCCACAGGACCATTGAGTGCATCCAGTTGCAACGGGCCCCGGACCCACAGTCCGAGCGGTGCCCGTCCGAGCTGCTGGAGGGGTTCGGCAGCGTCCAGGTCGTCGAGCTGCGCGGGCCACTCGGCGTCACCCGGGACGACCCAGCGGATCCCGAGCCTGGCCGCGCGTTCGAGGTCGCGCTCGGGCTCGATGCCCTCCAGACGACTGGCCACCTCTTCGCGCAGGCCGCGCGCGTCGCGGCCCGCGAGCAGCTCGGAGTAGAGCCGCTCGGCCCCGAGCTCGCCCACCATGGTCGCCATCCGGAGCCCGCCCGGCTCGCCGAGCCTGCTCAGGGCAAGCCGGGCCAGCCGGTCCCCGATCATCCGGCGTTCCGCCGTACGGTCGCCGCCAGGAGTGGCCGGCCGGTCCGCAACCTGAGCGCCACCTCGACCTCCTCGACGCCGGGACGGTCGATGCCGGCCAGGTCGGCCACCGTCCACGCGAGGCGATGGACCCGGTTGACCCCGCGCCGGGTCAGCTGTCCCTCCCACAGCTGGTCGTCCACGAGCCGAACGGCCTCTGGAGTCAGCGGCCATCGCGCAGTGAGCGCGGGCCCCGGGACGTGGCCGTTGAGCCGCCAGTGCTCCCCTGCGTAGCGGTCGACCTGGCGGGCCCGGGCCTCCTCGACGCGGGCCCGCACCTCGGTGGTCGACTCGTTGACCGCGAACCTGTCGCGCTGCGCCGTCGGCGTGGGCGCGGCCAGGTGCCGAGTGATGTCGATCCGGTCCGTGATCGGTCCGGTGACCTTCCGCCGGTAGTCGCGACGCTGGACCTCGCGGCACTGGCACTTGCTGATCCGCGCATCGGGGTGGAAGTCGCCGCAGGGGCACGGGTTGGCGGCGAGGACGACCAGCGCCCGCGCCGGCAGCACGACAGACTCCTCGCCACGGGCGACGGTGAGGTCGCCGCTCTCCAGCGGTTGGCGCAGGGCATTGATCACATCGGCCCGGAAGAGGGGGAACTCGTCCAGGAACAGCACCCCGCAGTGGGCCCGGCTGATCTCGCCGGGCCGGACAGTCCCCGACCCGCCCCCGACGAGGCTGGCCGTGCTCGCGTCGTGGTGCGGCGCGGTGAACGGCGGCCGGCTGAGCAGGCCGTCACCCGGCTCGAGAGCGCCGGCCAGCGAGTGCACCGCGGTCAGCTCGAGCGACTCGTCGGCGGTGAGGTCGGGGAGCAGCCCCGGGATCCGCTCGGCGATGCTGGTCTTGCCCGAGCCCTTGGGCCCGGAGAGCAGGAGGTGGTGACCTCCGGCGGCGGCGACCTCGACGGCATAGCGGGCGTCCTCCATGCCGGCGAGGTCCGCGAGGTCGACCTCCTCCATACGCTGGTCGCCCCGCCACGAGAGCAGCCGGGTGCCGGACATCGCGGCCACCGGTGCGCCGTCGGGCACCGGCTCGTCGCGCAGCTCGGCCACGACCTGGGCGAGGGAGCGCATCCCGAGCACCTCGAGCCCGTGCACCATCGCCGCCTCGCGGACCTGGGGCTCGGGCACCACGAGGTGACCAACCCCGCGCTGGGCCGCGGCCATCGCCATGGGCAGGACCCCGGGCACCGAGCGCAGCCCGCCGGCCAGGGTGAGCTCCCCGATGAACACGACACCCTCGAGCGACTCGGAAGGCACCACGCCTGTCGCGCCCAGCACCGCCACGGCGATGGCCAGGTCGTAGTGGGTCCCACGCTTTGGGAGGTCGGCGGGGGAGAGCAGGATCGTCGTCCGCCTCGAGGACGGCCACTCGAACTGGCTGTTGATGATCGCCATCCGGCAGCGGTCGCGCGCTTCGTTGAGGGCCGCGTCGGGCCGGCCCACGAGGACCGTGGCGACGTGCCCGGACGACACGTCGGCCTGGACGTCGATCAGGTGACCGACCGCGCCCGTGAGCGCGACGGTGCGGCTGGTGGCGAACGGCATCAGGCCAGCCCTCGCACGTGGTCGAGGATCGCGGCACCGCGACGGGGCCTCAGCACCGCGACCAGGTCGACCCGCGCCTCCTGTGGATGGACGTCGTGCTCGTCGGCCCACCGCCAGACCAGCCGGTGCAGCCGCTCCAGCCGGACGTCGTCGACGGCCTCGTGCGGGGACCCGCTGCCCTGGCCGCGCCTGGTCTTGACCTCGCAGGCGACCAGCACGTCGCCGTCGCGGAGCACCAGGTCGAGCTCACCCTCGGAGCAGCGCCAGTTGCGGTCAAGCAGGACCATGCCCTGTTCGTGGGTCAGCAACCGGGCGGCTAGGGTCTCGCCGTAGGCACCCAACGCCTGACGGCTGGCAGCGGTCGTTGTCATCTCGTGTACCTCCTATGAGGAGGATCCCGACCGGCGTGGACCGGCTGCGCAGAGTGCGGCCGATCTGTGGAGAACTGACGCCTACCCGTGGCTTGTGTAGCCCATGTGGACTAGCCGAACGGATGAAGCCTCTCGGTTCTCGCCCGCGGGAACGTGACGCTCCCTAGCCTGCTGGCTGGGAGTTTGTCGGCGGAAGGTGGGGGTCGAATGGCAGGGCGGCGACGGTTCGGTGTGCGCTCCGAAAGGGGCGCTGTGGCCGTCGAGGCTGCCATCGTCACTCCGTTGCTGATGGTTCTGCTCCTGGGCATCGTCGAGATGTCCCTGTTGATGCGGGACGTCGTCTCGACCAACAGCTCGGTCAGGACCGGGGCGCGCGTCGCCGCCTCAGCCGCAGGATCCGGCCCTGGGACCTGTGAGGCCAGCGCCAATCCGCCACCGTGCACCCCGGCGTCCGCCCCGGCCGTCGCGCAGGTGGCCGCTGACGCCATCGCCCGGGCCGGCAGTGCCATGCCGAAGAACAGCATCGAGTGGCTTCTGGTCTACTCGGCGAACGTTCAGGGCTACCCGCTCCCGGCGGGCAACACGTCGCTGACCTGCTCTACGAAGTGTGTGAAGTACACGTGGGACAGCGGGCTCAACAAGTTCCGCTACTCCAGCGGGTCGTGGAACTCAGCGTCGATCAACGCCTGCCTCAACGACCCAGGGCGGGAGTCCGTCGGGGTCGTCCTCCAAGCGAACCACAGCTGGATCACCGGCTTCTTCGGTAACGGAGTGACCTTGCAGGAACGCAGCGTGACGCAGTTCGAACCCCTCCCCAACGAGAGCTGCAAGCCCGGAACGGTCAATCCGCACCCATGAGCACGCCTCCGAAGACCCGCCGACAGCTCTTCCGTGCCCGCCGCGCACAGGAGGCCGGCTACGCCGCTGTGCTCGTCGCCATGTCGGTGGCGGCGTTCCTGATTCCCGTCACCGCGTTGTCGGTGGACATCGCCAAGTGGTACGTCGAGCTCGAGCGTGTGCAGACGGCGGCCGACGCGGCGGCGATGGCGGGCGTCACCTACATGCCCGATGACTTCGCCAGCGCCAAGACGACTGCCATCGCGGTGTCGGGCACCAACGGCTACCCCGACAGCGGGAAGAGCTCGGTGCTCGTCGAGAGGACCAGCAAGCCGAGCCAGATCAAGGTGACCGTGTCCACAACGGTCGAGAACGCCTTCGCCGGGTCGTTCGGAGATCGGTTCACCACTGTCTCCCGGTCCGCGGTCGCGGACTTCAACGGACCAGCCCCCATGGGCAGCCCCTGCAACGCCTACGGCAACGAGCCCAACGGTGCGATCACTGCTGACACCAACAGGGGACCCAACGGCTCGCAGATCGTCGCGCCGTCAGGTGGGGCGAGCTGCACCTCGAACCCGCAGTTCTGGGGAGCCATCGCCGGCCCGGACACGCCGAAGGGCAACGGCGACGCCTACATGACTCGCTCGTGCGCCAGCGGCAATTCGGGCTGCACTGGAACTACCAACACGGAGTTCGACCCGCTGGGGTACTTCTACACGGTGCGCGTGGGTCAGGCAGCGCTCGGCTCACCGATGACCATCCAGCTGTACGACCCGGCCTTCGTGGAGGTGGGCGACAACTGCACGCAGCCGACCATCACCAGCGGCTGGGCCCTCGCGAACAACATGAACCCGTACGTGCCCAATGACGCCACCACGAGGTACGTCAGCGGCGCCGCTTCCGGCTACTGCAACGGTGACGTCCTCAACGGCGGGGCCGCGACCGACATGGTCACGTCGTTCGGCCTGCGGATGCCCACCGACACCTACCAGCCGAAGCTGGCGACGCCGATGCCTGCCTGTGAGCGGCAGTACGGCGGGTACGCCAACACCAACGCCACGTCCCAGGTGCTCACCGCGCCCACGGTTCCGAAGCCGAACGCGGCCTACAAGGTCGAGGTGGCCAAGGTGTTCCGGCAGTGGATGGACCTCTGCACGTTCACGCCGACAGTGGCCGGTGACTACTACCTCCAGATCCGCACCAACGTCGCGCTCGGTGGGACGAGCGACGGAGAGGGCGGCTACAAGAACAATGCCAACGTCTTCAGCCAGGACACCGACGACAGTGCGGTGCACGGCAACGGCAACAACCGGTGGGCGATCCGGGTCAAGGGCGCGCAACGGTCGCTGATCTCGGTGTCGGCGTTCGAGCACATGGGGATGTACGCCAACTACTCCAACGGCTCCGTCGGCGCGACATCCACGTTCAACCTGGTGAGGGTGGTCCCGGCGGCGGCGACCAAGACCCTGAAGATCGGCTTCTTCGACACCGGCGACGCCTCGCAGCCCGGCACTCTGACGGTCCAGCCGCCTCCGGATTCCAACCTGCCCGCCTCCATCTCCAACTGCACCGGATCGGGAGTCGTGAACGGAGCCTTGTCCGGCTGCCAGCTGACGAACGTCTCCAGCAGCAACTACAACGGCAAGTGGGAGTACGTCAACGTGCCGATCCCGGCCAACTACACCTGCACCGTCAGCCAGGCTGGTGGCTGTTGGTTCACTGTGAAGTTCGCCTTCCCATCGGGTGTCCCCAACGACACCACCACCTGGACCGCGAAGATCGACGGTGACCCGGTCCGTCTCATCCAGTAGTCGTTGACCGGCCGACCGGTAGGTCGCGCCACAGCGGGAGCAGCCGGACGGGACCGGCACCGACCAGGCGGAGCGGGTCGAGGTAGGTCTCGCCCTCGATCCAGCCCCAGTGGAGACAGGCGCGCGGGAAGCAGTGCGACCCGGCCAGCTCGAGGGTCCCGATGGGCGAGCCGGCGGCCACGACGGAGCCCACGGGGACGGTGTCCGCCACGGGCTCGTAGGTCGTGCGGGTGGCGCCATGGTCGACGACCACGACGCCCCGCCCGGCCAGGGCACCGGCGAAGGTGACGGTGCCTGGGAGCGCGGCGAGCACCGGCTGGCCCACGCTGCCCAGCAGGTCGACGCCGCGGTGACCGGCGCCGTAGGGCGACTCGGGCGGGTCGAAGCCGTGGACCACCTCGGGCTGCGGCTGCAGCGGCCAGACCCCCACCGGGTCGGGCGAGGAGCCCGGCAGCGCGAGCGTCGCCGCGAGCAGGAGGGCGGTCAGGGAAGCCATGCCGGCCACCCTGCCGGGCGGCGCGGACCGCGGACGGCCGGTGGGTGCCGGGCTGTGGACGAACCGGCGGTTCCGGGCGGGTGTGGAGGATTCGCGGTCGTCCACGGGCGTCGACTACTCTGGTCAGGCAGCCCTCCGGGGCTGACTTCGCACGCGTGCAGACCGCGACGGGCTTTCTTGTGGAGTCCGACCACCCGTGGGCGTGGACCCTCGGTCCCTTTCCAGCAGTGGAACGGGTCGGGCCACGCGCAGGCGTCAGGACGCACCGGGCTCCGTGATCACCAGGGGCCCGGAGGCGTGGACCAACTGATAACCCGACCGGACCCCGCCCCGGTGTGCCCTGCAACAAGGACACACGACGGACGTGCGGGTCCACCACAAGGAAGAAGAAGTCACATGGCAGTCGTGACCATGCGCCAGCTCCTCGAGAGCGGCGTCCACTTCGGGCACCAGACCCGACGCTGGAACCCGAAGATGAAGCGCTTCATCATGACCGAGCGCAACGGCATCTACATCATCGACCTGCAGCAGTCGCTGGCCTACATCGACCGGTCCTACGCCTTCATCAAGGAGACCGTCGCCAAGGGCGGCACGATCATGTTCGTGGGCACCAAGAAGCAGGCCCAGGAGGCGATCGCCGAGCAGGCGATGCGCGTCGGGATGCCCTACGTCAACCAGCGGTGGCTCGGCGGCATGCTGACCAACTTCCAGACCGTGCACCAGCGGATCAACCGTCTCAAGGAGCTCGACGAGGTCGACTTCGACGACGTGGCCGGCAGCAGCCGCACCAAGAAGGAGCTGCTGCAGATGCGCCGCGAGCGCGACAAGCTGAACAAGTCGCTGGGCGGCATCCGTGAGATGAGCCGTACGCCGTCCGCGGTGTGGATCGTCGACACCAACAAGGAGCACCTCGCCGTCGAGGAGGCCCGCAAGCTGCACATCCCGATCATCGGGATCCTCGACTCCAACTGCGACCCCGACCTCGTCGACTTCCCGATCCCGGGCAACGACGACGCCATCCGCGCCGTCGGGCTGCTGACCCGCGTGATCGCCGACGCCGTCGCCGAGGGGCTGATCGCCCGCTCCGGCGCCAAGCCCAGCGAGGGCACCGAGGCCGTCGGCGCCGAGGAGCCGCTGGCCGCGTGGGAGCGCGAGCTCCTGGGCGGCGAAGCCGAGAAGGCTGCCGAGGCCGCTACCACCGCCCCGGCCGACGCCGAGGAGGCCGCCTCCGAGGCCACGGGTGCGTCCACCGAGCACAGCGAGGCTGTCGAGGCCATCGAGAAGGTGGAGGAGGCCGCGCTGGCCGCCGACGCCGCCGAGGCTCCCGCGACCGCCGAGGCTCCCGCGACCGCCGAGGCTCCCGCGACCGCCGAGGCTCCCGCGACCGCCGAGGCTCCCGCGACCGCCGAGGCCCCCGCGACCGCCGAGACCCCCGCGACCGCCGAGGCTCCCGAGGCTCCCGAGGCTCCCGAGGCTCCCGAGGCCGTAGTCGCCACCGATGACCTCAGCGAGACCATCGGCGACTCCGTCGCGCCCGATGCTGCCGAGAACGCTGCCGAGGCTGCCGCTGCAGCTGCTCCCGCGGTCGAGGCTGCCGAGCTCGAGTCGTCTGACGAGCCCGAGGTCTGAGGCCCGAGCCCGTCCCGTCCAGCACAGACAACAGGAAGAAGAAGCGAACCGACATGGCCAACTTCTCCGCAGCCGACGTCAAGAAGCTCCGTGAGCTCACCGGCGCCGGGATGATGGACTGCAAGAAGGCGCTCGAGGAGTCCGACGGCGACATCGACAAGGCGATCGAGCTGCTCCGCGTGAAGGGCGCCGCCAAGGCCGCCAAGCGCGGTGCGGAGCGCGAGGCGTCGGCCGGCCTGGTCGCCCATGCCCCGGGCGTGCTCGTCGAGCTCAACAGCGAGACCGACTTCGTGGCCAAGGGCGAGGACTTCGTCGCCACGGCGCAGCGGATCGCCGACGCGGCGTCCGAGGCCCAGGTCGACGACGTCGAGGCCCTCAAGGCGGTGCCGCTGGACGGCCAGACCGTCGGCGACGTGGTCGAGAGCCTCGCGATCTCCATCGGAGAGAAGATCGAGCTCGGTCGCTTCGTGCGCTTCGGCGGCGAGGTGGTGGCCTACATGCACAAGCGCGCCGCCGACCTGCCCCCGGCGGTCGGCGTGCTGGTCGAGTACTCCGGCGACGCGGACGCGGCGCGCGGCGCAGCGATGCAGATCGCCGCGATGCGCCCCCAGTACCTCACCCGCGACGACGTGCCCGCCGACGTCGTCGACAAGGAGCGCGAGATCGCCGAGCAGACCTCCCGCGAGGAGGGCAAGCCCGAGCAGGCGATCGCCAAGATCACCGAGGGCCGGCTGAACGGCTTCTTCAAGGACGTCGTCCTGCTCGAGCAGCCGTCGGTCACCGAGAACAAGAAGTCCGTCAAGGCGGTCCTCGACGAGGCCGGCACGACGTTGTCGCGGTTCGCCCGCATCGAGGTCGGAGCGTAGTCCAGCCGACCGGTACCCTCACCCCCGGCGAAAGGAGCTCAAGTGCCCGGCTACCAGCGAGTCCTGCTGAAGCTCTCCGGTGAGGTGTTCGGCGGCGGCAAGGTCGGCGTCGACCCCGACGTCGTGCAGGACATCGCCCGCGAGATCGCGGCGGTCGCGGCCGCCGGTGCGCAGATCGCTGTCGTGACAGGCGGCGGCAACTTCTTCCGGGGCTCGGAGCTGCAGCAGCGCGGCATGGACCGCGTGCGCGCCGACTACATGGGGATGCTCGGCATCGTCATGAACTGCCTGGCGCTCCAGGACTTCCTGGAGCGGATGGGCATCGAGACGCGGGTGCAGACGGCGATCACGATGGGCCAGGTCGCCGAGCCCTACGTGCCGCGCCGGGCGATCCGCCACATGGAGAAGGGCCGGGTCGTCATCTTCGGCGCCGGCATGGGGCTCCCGTTCTTCTCCACCGACACCGTGGCGGTGCAGCGCGCGCTGGAGACCCGGTGCGACGTCGTACTCGTCGCCAAGAGCGGCGTCGACGGCGTCTACAGCGCCGATCCGCACCTCGACCCCACGGCCACGAAGTTCGACGAGCTGACCTACGACGAGGCGATCTCCCGCGGCCTGCGGATCATGGACCAGACCGCGTTCACGCTGTGCAGCGAGAACAAGCTGCCGATGATCGTCTTCGGGATGGAGACCGAGGGCAACATCCTGCGGGCGGTGCAGGGTGAGAGGATTGGCACCCTCGTCAGCGCCGGCTGACTACCCGCATTGACCCGACGGAGCAGGACAGGGGAGCAGTGGTGATCGAGGACATCCTCCACGAGGCCGACGACAAGATGGACAAGTCGGTCGAGGCCGCCCGCGAGGAGTTCGCGGCGATCCGGGCCGGTCGCGCCCACCCCAGCATGTTCAGCAAGATCCTCGTCGACTACTACGGCACCCCGACGCCGCTGCAGCAGCTCGCGTCGTTCACCGCCCCCGAGGCCCGGATCATCCTGATCCAGCCCTACGACATGGGCGCAATGGCCAACATCGAGAAGGCGATCCGCGACTCCGACCTCGGCGTGAACCCTTCCAACGACGGCAAGCTGCTGCGCTGCGTGTTCCCCGAGCTCACCGAGGAGCGCCGCAAGGAGTACATCAAGGTGGCCCGCCACAAGGCCGAGGACGGCCGGGTCGCGGTCCGCAACCTCCGACGTACGGCGAAGCAGGGGCTGGAGAAGCTCGAGAAGGACGGCGAGGTCGGCAAGGACGACGTGACCGGCGCTGAGAAGCGGCTCGACGGCATCACCAAGAAGCACACCGACGCCATCGACGAGATGCTCAAGAACAAGGAAGCCGAGCTCATCGAGGTATGAACACCCCGAGAAGCACGACGACCCCATGACGGGCACCGCGCCGGCTCCGGCCCAGGACCACGGTCGAGCCGGTCGGGACCTGAAGGCCGCCATCGGCTCCGCCATCGTGCTGCTCGGCGCGATCGGGGTCTCGCTGTTCTTCTGGAAGACCGCGTTCATGTTCATCGTGGCCGCCGCGGTCTGCGTCGCGGTCTGGGAGCTCCGCAAGGGGCTGCTCGCCAAGGACATCGACCTGCCGGAGCAGCCGCTGATGCTGGGCGGCGTCGTGATGGTGGTGGTCGCCTACTTCTGGGGCGCCCCCGCGTTGGCGTCGGCGACGGCGGTGACCGGGCTGGCCACGATGCTGTGGCTGCTGCGCCGCGGCATCGACGGTTACGTCCAGAACTCCACCGCCGCGATCTTCACCCTCTTCTACGTGCCCTTCCTCGGCTCCTTCGTCGCGCTGATGCTGGCCGAGGGCGGCCACACCGGCGCCGGGCTCGACGACGACGGCGTGGCCGGCATCATCACCTTCATCGTGGTCACCATCGCCTCCGACATCGGCGGCTACGTCGCCGGCGTCCTCTTCGGCCGGCACCCGATGGCCCCGGTGATCTCCCCGAAGAAGTCGTGGGAGGGCTTCGCCGGCTCGGTGGTCTTCACCATCGGCGCGGGCATCGCACTCGTGGTGTGGCTGCTGGACGGCGACTGGTGGGTCGGCGTCGCCCTCGGCGTCATCGCGGTGGTGATGGCGACTCTGGGCGACCTGTGCGAGTCGGTGATCAAGCGCGACCTGGGCATCAAGGACATGAGCCAGGTCATCCCCGGCCACGGCGGCCTCATGGACCGGCTGGACTCGCTGCTGGCCACCATCGCGCCGATCTGGCTGCTGCTCCACTACGCCGTCTTCAACTGACGCCACCAGGAGACCGTCCTGCGTCGCGTCTTCCCGTGTCACCTCCGTCCGTCTGGGAGACTGGAGAGTGATGAGCACCGACAAGCCGACTGTCGAGGACGTCGAGGAGACGGCCCCGGACACCGAGGCGACCTCGGAGCCGTCCGGCGAGCATCCTGGCGATGCGTCCTCAGAGGAGCCGTCAGAGGAGCCGTCCGAGGAGCCGAAGGACGACTCGTCGGCGGAGGTGAGCTGGTGGCACCGCGACCACCCGACGTTCACCGCGCTGGCCGGGTTCTTCACCGGCCTCCTGTTCGTGGCGCTGATCCCCGCGATCTACGTCGGCGTGCTCAGCCTCGTGGTCGACAACGCCAAGGTCGAGAGCCTCTTCCCGTTCGTGCTGGTCACCCTGGTCGTGCCGCTGGCGCTGGTCGCGAACCGGCGCACCCGCCGGTTCGGCACCTACTTCTGGATCGGGATCGTCCTCACCGCCATCGTCGTGGTCGGCGTGGCCGCGGTGGTGCTGTGGTACCTCGTCGACCACCAGAACTGATGTCGCCCAGCTGATGTCACAGCCCAAACCCCTCCCTCTCGTCTTCGACGCCCCCAAGGGGCGCCGGAAGCCGCCGCGCCACCTGGCCGACCTCGCCATGGACGAGCGGCTGGAGCTGGCCAAGGAGGCCGGCCTCCCGGCGTTCCGGGCCCGGCAGCTCTCGGCGCACTACTTCCAGCGGCTGGCTGACGACCCGGCGCAGATGACCGACCTGCCGGCCGCCCAGCGCGACGAGCTGGTGGCGACGTTCCTGCCCGAGCTGATGACACCCCTGCGCACGCTCGAAGCCGACCGGGGCACCACGCGCAAGACGCTCTGGAAGCTGTTCGACGGGGCGCTGGTCGAGTCGGTGCTGATGCGCTACCCCGACCGGGCCACGATGTGCGTCTCCAGCCAGGCCGGCTGCGGCATGGCCTGCCCGTTCTGCGCCACCGGCCAGGGCGGCCTGCAGCGCAACATGTCCACGGCCGAGATCGTCGAGCAGGTGCTGGCGGGCGCCCGTGCGCTCGACCGCGGTGAGGTTCCCGGCGGTCCGGGCCGGGTCTCCAACGTCGTCTTCATGGGCATGGGGGAGCCGATGGCCAACTACAAGGCGGTCATCGGCGCCGTACGCCGGTTGACCGACCCGGCGCCGGACGGCCTCGGCATGTCCGCCCGCGGCGTCACGGTGTCGACGGTCGGGCTGGTGCCGCGGATGAGGCAGCTGGCCGACGAGGGCATCCCGGTCACGCTGGCGCTCAGCCTGCACGCGCCCGACGACGAGCTGCGCAACGAGCTGGTGCCGATCAACACCCGGTTCTCGGTGGCCGAGACTGTCGAGGCCGCGTGGTCGTACGCCGAACGGACCAAGCGCCGCGTCTCCATCGAGTACGCCATGATGCGCGGGATCAACGACCAGGCCTGGCGGGCCGACCTGCTCGCCGACGTCCTCCACGCCCACGGGGACTGGGGGTGGGTGCACGTCAACCTGATCCCGCTCAACCCCACGCCGGGCTCGAAGTGGACGGCTTCGGACCCGGCCGACGAGCGGGAGTTCGTCCGCCGGCTGGAGGCGAAGGGCATCCCCACGACCGTCCGCGACACCCGCGGCCGCGAGATCGACGGTGCCTGCGGCCAGCTGGCGGCGACGGAGTCCTGAGCTCCGCCGCGGTGGTCTCCGCCGCGGTCACGGCCTTTCACGTCGGGTTCACGTGTCGTTGCGCGTGTGCTGGGGCCGTGTTGCCCCGCCGTCCCTACCGTCCGAGACATGGTGGACGCACTGCGTGTCCTGGTCGTCTCGGAGTCGTTCCTCCCACAGGTCAACGGCGTGACCAACTCGGTGCGCCGGGTGCTGGAGCACCTCGACCGCACCGGGCACGAGGCCGAGCTGGTGGCACCGACCGGCCCCGCGTCGTACGCCGGGTTCCCGGTGCACACCACGCGCGGCGCCGCGCTCCCGTTCTACCGGGACTTCCGGATCGGGCTCGAGACCCGGGCCCGGCTCCGCGCCGAGATGCTGCGGTTCCGGCCCGACGTGGTCCACATCGCCTCACCGGCGACGCTCGGGCTGCAGGCCGCGCGGGCGGCCGACGAGCTCGGCATCCCGAGCGTGGCGATCTACCAGACCGACCTGATCGGCTTCGCCGAGCGGTACGGCGCCCTGGGCGTCGGCGGGGTCCGTGCGATGACCTACCTCACGCGCAGGATCCACACGCTCGTGGGACGCACGCTCGCACCGTCGACCGCGAGTCTGCAGCAGCTGGGCGCACTGGACGTCCCGAGGCTGGCCAGATGGCCACGCGGGGTCGACCTCCACGCGTTCCGTCCGGGCCTCCGGGACGCGGGGTTGCGTCGGCAGCTCGCGCCCGATGGCCGGCTGCTCGTGGGCTACGTCGGCCGGCTCGCTCCCGAGAAGGAGCTCGAGCTGCTCACCTACCTCTCCGGCGACCACCGCTACGCGCTGGTGGTCGTCGGAGGGGGTCCCGAGGAAGGCCGGCTCCGCCGGCTGCTGCCCGACGCGCACTTCCTCGGGGTCCTCCACGGCACCGACCTCGGCCGCGCCTACGCCTCACTGGACGTGTTCGTCCACACCGGGCGGCACGAGACGTACTGCCAGTCCGCCCAGGAGGCCCTCGCGTCCGGCGTGCCCGTCGTCGCGCCACGGGCCGGCGGCCCGATCGACGTCGTCGACGACGGCGTGGCCGGCTTCCTCTACGAGCCGGGCGACGGCCACGACCTGGGTGGGTACGTCGACCGGCTGGCCCGGGACCCGGAGTTCCGCCGCCGGATGGGCCTGGCGGCGCGGCGCTCGGTGCAGGGCCGGTCCTGGTCTGCCGTGAACGAGGTCCTCATCGGCCACTACCGCGAGGTCGTGGAGACCATGACCGGCTACCGCGAGCTCGTCGCCTGACCGAGGACCCCAGCAGCCTCGTCCACGTTGTCCACGAGGTGCACGCGGCCCTCCATCGGGCGCCCCCGGGCCAGCGACCGCAGCAGCGGCCACGCGGGCAGCGTCTCGGTCCAGTAGGTGCGGCCGACCAGGACCATCTCGGCGACCGACGATTCGTCGGCGTAGTAGTTCTCGCAGGCGTCCTGGAAGACCTCCTGGACGGTTCCTCCGGCCCCGGGCAGGAAGATGATGCCCGCGTCGCAGACCTCGAGCAGGATCGCCTCACGGACCGCGTTGCGGAAGTACTTCGCGATCCCGGTGGCGAACACGTTCGACGGCTCGTGGCCGTAGTGCCAGCTCGGGATGCTGAGCGAGTCGTGCGGATCGGCCACGGCGGATCGCACGGCCAGGGCCGGCCGGAGCCAGTCGTCCACGGACGGGCGGAACGACGGCACCTCGGCCAGCACGGCCACGGCGTCTGCCACGGCGGAGGCGGGGGAGCCGGCGAGGAAGCAGCCGAGGTTGGCCGCCTCCATCGTGCCCGGCCCGCCGCCGGTGGCCACCACGTATCGGGCCCCCAGAGCATGGCCGAGGCGGGCGGCGCCGGCGTACTCCGCGTCCCCGCGCTGGGTGGCATGGCTGCCCATCACGCCGACCAGGTGCTTGCGGCCCCGCCCGGTGACCAGCCAGGCGCTGGAGTGCCTCGTCGATCGCGTGGTCGTGCAACGACCGGGCCAGCGCGTCGTCGGCGTTCCCGGGCGTCTGGGACCAGGCGTAGGCGCGGGCGTCCAGCGAACGCGCGTACGGCGTGGCCCTTCGAGGCTCGCCGGCTCGAACCTCAGGCTGAACGCTGTAGAGCTCCTCGGCGGTGTAGAGCCGCGAGCGATACACCTCGACCGGCGCGACGCTCAGCGCCGGCAGGACCAGCGCACCCGCGCGAGTCATGCGCTCCTCGTCACCGGGCGCGAACGTACAACCCAGGAACGTCGCGCCGGCAACCCGCAGCCGCGCGAGCTCGCCCGACCGCCCCGACAGGTCGACGTGGCGCACCCGCCAGCCGGAGAGCCGGGTGGCGCCGACCGTCATCCGGCGGTCGAAGTCCTCCAGCGACTCGACCTCCACGACCCGCCCGCGGCTCCGCCTCACCAGCGCAACCTAGTTGACCGATGATTCCGCGCCGCCCAGAGAGTCGGCATGTCATGGCCGAGCAGACGACGAGCCTGCCCGATGTCGACCTCGTCTGGGAGGGCTTCGGTTCGCGGGACCACCCGGTGGTGCTCCTGATCGCGGGGCAGTGCCAGTCGATGACCTGGTGGGACGCCGCGTTCTGCCGGCAGCTCGCAGCGGAGGGGCGGTACGTCGTCCGCTACGACCATCGCGACACCGGCTGCTCCACGACCTGGCCGGCCGGGCACCCGGCGTACTCCGAGCGCGAGCTCACCACCGACCCGGTCGGCCTGCTCGACGCCATCGGCGCCGACCGGGCTCACCTCGTCGGGCTGTCGGCCGGCGGAGGCATCGCACAGGAGCTGGCGCTGAGCCAGCCGCACCGGGTGGCCACGTTGACGCTGATGGACACCAGCCCGCTGACCACGGCGGCGCACCAGGCCCTCCCACCGCCCGAGGCTGCCGTCCTCGCGAGCTTCGCCGATCCGGAGCCGCCGCCGGACTGGTCGGACCGCGACGCGGTGATCGACCACCGGGTGGCCATCGAGCGCCCCTACGCCGGGACGGGCGGGCTCGACGAGGAGCGCTACCGCCGGCTGGCGGCCGAGGAGGTCGACCGGAGCACCGACATGCAGGCGACGCTCACCAACCACCCGCTCGCCGAGGGGTGGTCGCCGGGCGGCAGCGTCGAGGACATCGCCGTGCCCACGCTGGTGCTGCACGGCTCCGCCGACCCGCTGTTCCCGCTGCCACACGGTGAGGCGCTGCGCGACGCCATCCCCGGAGCCCGGCTGGTGGTGCTGGAGGGCGGAGGACACCAGCAGCCACCGCCGGCGCTGTGGGACCTGACCATCGGCGAGCTGACGGCGCACACCTCGAAGCCGTGACTAGAAGGCGTGCGCCATCAGCTCACCGAACAGTGCGTGCTCGTCGACGTCCAGCCCGCGGCTGCGGAACCACGCGCAGATGTTGGCGCAGTCGCGCTGGAGGAAGTCCAGCCCGTTCAGGTTGCCGACCAGGTCGACGATCTGGGGCAGGTCGATGATCACCAACCGGTCGCCGGCGGCCAGGATGTTGTAGGCCGACAGGTCACCGTGCACGACGCCGTTCTGCACCATCGTGGCCAGGGCGTCCGTCACCTGCTGGAAGTACGCCGCCAGCAGCTCGGGTGACGGCCGGGTCTGGGCCAGCCTGGGAGCGGTCTGCAGCGCTCCGTCGTCGTCGACGACGGTGATCCACTCCATCAGGATCTCGGTCTCGTCGATCTGGACGGGGTAGGGGACCGGCAGCCCGAGCTCCCAGAACCGCACCAGCGCACCCCACTCCGACACCGCCCACTCCGAGGCGGCGACCAGCCGGCCGAAGGTGCTCTTGCGCTTGAGGGCGCGTTCGTCGCGGGAGCGCTTCATCGCGCGGCCCTCGGTGTAGGAGGCGGCTCGGTGGAAGCTGCGGTGCTCGGGCGCCCGGTACCGCTTGGCGGCCATGACGACGCCACTGTCCGGGTCGAGCGGGTCGGCCCGCTCGACGAGGTGGACATCGGCCTCCTTGCCGGTCTTGAGGACCCCGAGCTCGGTGTCGATGGCGCCCTGGGAGGTCACCACCCAGTCGGGCCGGGGCTCGGGGCCACGGGACAGTGGCTCGACGTTCAGCCACGTCGACCAGCGCTGGTCGTCCTCGAGCTCGTCGTAGGACTGGAACTCGAAGACGAACCGCTCGTCGACGTCGCTCAGGTCGTCCGGAGGAGGGACGTACCGATAGGCATCGGTGATGAAGTCGTCGGGAAAGTCAGGAAAGGACGGGTGTTGCGAGAGGTCGTGAGACATCGGTGGAGGTGCTCCATGTGGTGAGAGAGGAAAGGTCTGCGGACAGGCCAAGAACAGTCGTGGACACGTCGCGCCTCCTCTCGTGGAGCACCGGGTCTTCCCGGCGACGTCTCATGGTGACGGGCGGCCGGACGGCCGGCAACCGGTTTACCGGACGTGCCGTAGTTTTCCTGCGTGATCGCCCGCCCGCTGCCGGTCGTGCTCGCCGTCCTGCTGGCGCTGGCCTGCGTACCGGCGCCGGCCGCTGCGGCCCCCGCGCCGGGCGCGCCCGGGATCGGGGACCCCTACTTCCCGCACGACGGCAACGGCGGCATCGATGTGCTGCACTACGACATCCACGACACCTACGCGTTCGGCACGGCCGGGCTGCGTGGACGGACCAGGTTGACCGTGCGCGCCACGCAGGACCTGTCGCGGTTCGACCTCGACTTCCTGCTCCCGGTCGGTTCGGTGAAGGTCGACGGCCGGAGCGCGGAGTTCCGCCAGGTGGGCGACCACGAGCTGCGGATCACTCCGGCCGCACCGCTGGCCGGCGGGAGCCGGTTCCGGGTCTCGGTGGAGTACGCCGGGGCTCCCGCCCACAAGGGGTCCGAGGGCGAGCACAACTGGCTGGCCGACCGTGGCGAGGTGGTCGCGATGAACGAGCCGCACATGGCGACCTGGTGGTTCCCGGCCAACGACCACCCGAGCGACAAGGCCAGCTACGACATCCGGATCACCGTGCCGCGTCACAAGAAGGTCATCGCCAACGGCGTCCTGGTCTCCAAGCGGAAGCGGCACGGTCTGGCCACCACGCACTGGCGCGCGGTCGAGCCGATGGCGACGTACCTCGCCTTCTTCGCCGCGGGCTCGTTCGACGTGCACACGACCACCTGTCTCGGCGTACCCGACGTCTTCGCGGCCTCGCGGAGACCGCCCGCGCGCGAGGCTGGTGGGACCGCAGAGGTGCTGGCCGACCGCACCTGCACGATCGTCACCGCGCTCTCGTCGGTGCTCGGGCCCTACCCGTTCTCCGCCATGGGCGGCCTGGCGACCAGCCTCCGGGTGGGGTTCGCGCTGGAGAACCAGACCCGTCCCACCTACCCGCTGGGCTCCGCGATGGACACCGGGCTGCTGGCCCACGAGCTGGCGCACCAGTGGTTCGGTGACTCGGTCTCGGTCGCGGACTGGCGCGACATCTGGCTCAACGAGGGGTTCGCCCAGTACCTCAGCACCTACTACCTCACCGAGGTGGTGGCCGGCCGCTCGATGCAGACCTGGCTCACGGACAGCTACGACAGCTATCCGGCGAGCTCGCCCCTCTGGGGCCTCGCGATCGACGACCCGGGCCCCGGGCGGCTGTTCGACGGGGCCGTGTACGCGCGCGGCGCCATGGCCGTGCAGGCGCTGCGGCACCGCATCGGTGAGGCCGCGTTCTGGACGCTGCTGCGGACGTGGGTCTCCGAGCGTCGGTACGGCAACGGCTCGGTGGCCGACTTCGAGGCCCTGGCCAGCAGCGTGAGCGGCCAGGACCTGACGTCGTTCTTCGCCGCCTGGCTGCACGCGCCGGTCCGGCCGGCCCGCACGGCTGACAACGGCCTCCTCTAGGCGGCCCCGCTAGACGAGCGGGTACGCCGCTGGGCTGCGGTGCCCCTGGGGACCGATCGCCCGCACGCCGAAGATCGCGTTGTCCTTGGACAGGTCGATGGTCGCGGTGCCGACCTTGCCGACCGGTATCCGGTGCGTCCAGAACGGCTCCGTCGTGGGCCTCCAGACCACCTCGTACGACGCCGCTGCTGGGTCCACGGTCCAGGTCAGGACGGTGTTGTTGGTCAGCTGGACGGCGTCCACCTTGACGTTGCGGGGCGTCCCGGGCGCGGCCGCCAGCGACCACAGACCGGCACCGTTCACGCGGGCGACGCCGGCGATGTAGTCGAAGTCGCAGAACTGCGGGAGATCACCGAACTGGACACCGTTCTCCACGCGCACGTCCTGGTGCTGGTGGTCGAAGTTCTCGTTGGGCTCGGTGAAGCGGATCGCAGCCGGGAAGCCGTTCTGGATGAACGACAGGTGGTCGCCGCCGCGCAGGAACCGGTCCAGCCGGTAGATCACCCGGACGTCCATGCCCGTGACGTCCCGGCCGGCCACCTCGGTCACGAACCGCGCCAGCTCGCGGGCGGGTGAGTCGTTCTCCCCGCCGATGGCGATGCGGGCCAGCTCGGACGGCGGCGGAGGGTTGAGCACTCCTTCGGCGAACAGTCGGACCGAGCGTCGGTCGCGGGTGCCGTCGTCGGCCGTGCTGGAGCCGACGATGTCGTTGTTGAGCATGCCCTGGACGTCGGCGTTGGCGGCGGCGTACTGCTGGGCGGTGAAGTTCGACCCGAACAGCCCCTGCTCCTCGCCGGCGACGGCGAGGAAGACCAGGGTCGCGCGCGGCGCTCGCTTGGCCATCACCCGGGCCAGCTCCATCGACACCGCCGTGCCCGAGGCGTCGTCGTCCGCGCCGGGGGCGTCGCTGGTCCCGTTGAGGACGTCGGTGACCCGGGAGTCGTAGTGGCCGGACACGACGTAGATGCGGTCCGGCTCCGCGGAACCGCGCAGCGTGGCGCGGATGTTGCTGATCCGGGTCGGCACCGGGATCCGGGGCGCGACCGGCTGGATGTACGACGGCACGTCGACGGTCATCCGCCCGCCGGACGCCGCGGCGTACTCCTGGAACTGCGCGGCGATCCAGTCCCGCGCCGCCCCGATCCCGCGCTGCGGGTCGTCCTGCGTGGAGATCGTGCTCCGGGTCCCGAAGCCGACCAGGGTCTCGATGGTGTGCCGGATCCGCTCCGGGTCGATCTCCCGCAGGATCGAGCGGAGCTCGTGGTCGGCGTGCTGGGCGGTGTTGGGCTGGCCGGGGCCGGGCGGCCAGTCACCACCGCTGTCGTGACCACCGCCGTGGCCGGAGGTCGCCGAGGCGGACGAGGTGCCGGCGGCCACAGAGGCCCCGGCGAAGGCAGCGCCACCGGCCAGGAAGCCGCGGCGCGTGGGCAGGTGGAACGGAACTGACTCCCGAGGTGTCATGGTTCCGGTCTACGCCCGTCCGCGCCTCCGGGGCCAGCCCCTGGCGCGAACTCTCATGAAAGGCTCATCTAGCCGCGGAGCCGGATCGACAGGCAGGTCACGCAGCCCTCGAGCTTCTCGTACTCGGACAGGTCGACGGCCACGACCCGCAGCCCGCGCGACTCGAAGATCTCCTGGGTCCGCGGGGCCGAGGTCGACATCAGCACCGTGCCGCCGTCCAGGAGCACGACGTGCGCGCCGGGCGCCTCGGGGACCGAGAGGTACGCCGGGAACACGGTCGGATCGTCGACCAGCGGGTCGTAGCCGATCACGCTCCCGTCGGGCAGGGCGGTGACGGCCGACTTCAGGTGCAGGACCTTGGTGACGGGTACGCCGACCAGCGTCGCGCCCAACGGAGAGAGCAGCGCCGCCAGCTGCTCGAACCCGGCCTCGTTGGTGCGTCCGCCGAGCCCGACCCAGACGGTGCCGCCGTGCTTGAGCACGTCGCCGCCGTCGAGGGTGCCGGGCGCCTCGATGCGGGCGATCCGGTAGCCGAGCCCGGACAGTGCCTTCTCGGTGCCGTCGGTCTCGGCCCTGCGCTCCTCGGCGCCGGGCCGGGTGATGACCGCCAGGCCGCCGTAGACGACCGCGGTGTCCTCCACGAAGACGGCGTCGGGGCAGTCGTCGGCCGGGTCGACCTCGAACAGCTCCCAGCCCTCGGCCTGGAGCGCCGCGACGTACCCGAGCCACTGCCGCCTGGCCTTGTCGGCGTCGACCGGCACGCGCTCGAGGTGGGTCAGCAGCCCCTCCTCGAGGCGGGGGCCCGGCCGGCGGACGAGCGCTCGCTTCTGCATCCCGCCATCATGCTCCGCAGCGAGGCCCTAGGCCGAGTGCCCGCCGACCAGCGGCGCCATCACCCTGCCGACCACCGACGGCCGTCCGGTCAGCCGCTCCTCGGCGTCGGCCAGCGTCATGGCCCGGAGCCCGGCGTTGATGCCGAGCCAGCGCAGCGGTTCGGGCTCCCAGGCCGGCGACCGGTGTCCGACCCAGGGCAGCCGGGTCAGCTCCGAGTCGCGGTCCAGGACCAGGTCGGCCAGCGTGCGCCCGGCCAGGTTGGTGGTGGAGACGCCGTCGCCGACGTAGCCCCCCGCCCACGCCAGCCCGGTGGCGCGGTCCAGCCCGACCGAGGCGCACCAGTCGCGCGGTATCCCGAGCGGGCCTCCCCAGGCGTGGGTGAACCGGGTTCCGGTCAGCACCGGGAACAGGTCCAGCAGCGTCGCGTGCAGCGCCGCGAAGACCCGGGGCTCCCGGTCGAAGGCGGGTTCGATGCGGGAGCCGAGGTGGTACGGCGCCCCGCGGCCGCCGAAGACGAGCCGGTCGTCCGCGGTGCGCTGCCCGTAGATGATCAGGTGCCGGTGGTCGGAGAAGGTCTCGCGCTGCGCCAGCCCGATCTCGTCCCACACCGACGCGGCCAGGGGCTCGGTGGCGATGATCAGCGAGTAGACGGGCACCAGCGCCCGGGCCAACCCGGGCAGCCGAGGAGTGAACCCCTCCGTGGCGCGAACGACGTACGGCGCCCGGACCGCGCCGCGGGCGGTCCGGACCAGACCAGGCTCGATCGACAGCGCGCGCGTGCCCTCGTGCAGGACGACGCCCCGCGCGGTCACCACGTCAGCCAGGCCGCGGACCAGACGGGTGGGATGGATGGCCGCGCAGTCCGGGGTGTAGGTCGCGCCGAGGGTCCCGTGCGCCCGGAGTCGCTGTCCGGCCTCGTCGGCCGAGAGCACGTCATCGCCGTACTCGGCCCGGGCCCGAGCGAGCTGCGCCCGGTTCCGGGCCAGCACGATGGTCCCGCCCTTGGCGAAGTGGCAGTCGATCCCCTCGGCCTGGGTCACCTGCTGGACCTCGTCGACGGAGGCCCGCATGGCGGCGTCCTGCGCGTCGCCGAGCGAGGTCGGGAACAGCGCCGAGCACCACCCCCCGTTGCGTCCCGACGCACCGAAGCCGGCCACCTCGGCCTCCAGCACGACGATCCGCAACGACGGCTCCGCCCGCGAGAGGTAGTAGGCCGTCCAGAGCCCGGTGTAGCCGGCGCCGACCACGGCCACGTCCGCCTCGACCTCGTGCTCCAGCGCCGGCCGCGGCGCCCAGTCGGTCGGCGTGGTCTCGTGCCAGAGGGACAGCCGCTTGTGATCCACGCTAGTGCCAGCCTCGGCTGCGGAGGTTTCGGCACGGCCGGTTCCGACCCCGCAGGCTCGGTCGGACGGCCTGCTCAACCACCATCGACCGTGCTCGTTCCTCGCACGGCCCCGCTCAGCGCACTCCCCACGAGTACGTCTGCTTGCGCAGGTGGAGGTACATGAAGGTCTCCGTCGAGAGCACGCCCTCGATCGAGCGGATGCGGTCGCTGATGATCTCGAGCAGGTGCTCGTCGCTCTCGGCCACCACCTCGGCGAGGACGTCGTACGAGCCTGCGGTGACGACCACGTAGTCCACCTCGTCGAGCGCGGCGATCGCGTCGGCCACGGGCTCGATCGAGCCGGTGACCCGGAGGCCGACCATGGCCTGGCGTGCGAAGCCGAGCTCCATCGGGTCGGTCACCGCGACGACCTGCATCACCCCGGAGTCGGTGAGCCGCTGGACCCGCTGCCGGACCGCGGCCTCGGAGAGGCCCACGACCTTGCCGATGGCTGCGTACGAGCGCCGGCCGTCCTGCTGGAGCTGGCTGATGATCGCCTTGGAGACGTCGTCGAGGGCCTGGTGCTGCTGGCGCGCACTCCTCATGGCGCGCAACCTATCGTCATGGTGAGTCCTGACGCGGCTTGGACGAGGGATTTCGTTGCAGGAATGTTTCATGAGCGCGGGATCCCTTGTTGGAGGGCCTCCGGCGTGACACGATCCGCGGGATGTGGGGGGTGAACGCATGACATCTGGCCCGCCTCCGGACCAGCTGGGGCCGGTGCCACCGGCAAGAGGACGAGGGCTGACCCGCCGGGGCGTGATCAGGGGCGGGGGCGCCGTGGCCTTCGTCGGGTTGAGCGCGGCCGCGCTCAAGCTGCCGTTCTTCGCCGTGGACGGCGCGACGGTCGACTCCGCGTCGTGCGTCGGCACCGACATCTCGGCGACCGACAAGAAGGTGATCATCAGCAACTGGCCGGCCTACATCGACCCCCGGCGCAAGAACACCTCCACCGCGACCGCCTTCCAGGACAGCAGCGGGATCACGGTCGACTACACCCCGGACATCAACGACAACTCCGAGTTCTACGCCAAGGTCAAGAACCAGCTCGGTGCCTGCCAGCCGATCAAACGGGACATGATCATCATGACCGACTGGATGGCGGCCAGGATGATCGACCTGGGCTGGATCCAGAAGCTGGACGCGAGCAAGATCCCCAACTGCCACGCGAACCTGATCAAGCCGTTGCAGAACCGGCCCTGGGACCCCGACCTCACCCGCCACGTCCCGTGGCAGAGCGGGATGACGGGCATGGCGTACAACGCCAAGGAGACCGGCGAGGTGAAGAGCTTCGAGGAGCTGCTCACCCGTTCCGACCTCAAGGGCCGGATCACGCTCCTCACCGAGATGCGCGACACGATGGGGTTCATGCTCAAGGTCGTCGGCGCAGACCCGGAGAAGTTCACCGACGACGACTGGCACAACGCGCTGGACAAGCTGCAGTCGGCGGTGGACAACGGACAGGTCCGCGCGTTCACCGGCAACGAGTACATCCAGGACCTGGCCGCCGGCAACATCGCCGCCTGCGAGGCGTGGTCCGGTGACGTCATCCAGGCCCAGGTCGACAATCCCGACATCAAGTTCGTCGCGCCGGAGGAGGGGCTGATGCTCTGGAGCGACAACATGATGGTGCCGAACCTCGCCCAGCACCAGACCAACGCCGAGGCCTGGATGAACTACTACTACCAGCCGGACGTGGCCGCGAAGCTCGCGGCGTGGGTCAACTACATCTGTCCCGTCAAGGGAGCGCGCGAGGAGATGGAGAAGATCGACCCGGACCTCGTCGAGAACCCGCTGATCTTCCCGGACGACGAGATGCTCTCCAAGACGATGGCGTTCATGGCGCTCGATGAGGCTCAGATCACCCAGTACGAAGGAGAGTTCTCAGATGTCACAGGTGGCTGAGGCTCCGTCCTCCGGCAGCGACGCACCGGCCGACCCGTCGGCGTACGACGGGCTCGCGCTCCGGAAGCTGACCAAGCACTTCGGTGCCTTCCACGCCGTGCAGTCGCTCGACCTCGACGTACCGCGCGGCTCCTTCTTCGCACTGCTCGGCCCGTCCGGCTGCGGCAAGACCACCACGTTGCGGATGGTGGCCGGCCTCGAGTCGCCGAGCTCCGGGACCATCACCCTGGCGGGCGACGACATCACCTACGCCAAGCCCTACCAGCGGCCGGTCAACACCGTCTTCCAGAGCTACGCGCTCTTCCCGCACCTCGACATCTACGAGAACGTCGCCTTCGGGCTGCGCCGCCGCAAGAAGGGCGACGTCGACGCGCAGGTGCGCGAGATGCTCGACCTGGTCGAGCTGGGCAGCCAGGTCCGCAAGAAGCCGACCCAGCTCTCCGGCGGCCAGCAGCAGCGGGTCGCCCTGGCCCGGGCGCTGATCAACCGGCCCGAGGTGCTGCTGCTCGACGAGCCCCTGGGCGCTCTGGACCTCAAGCTGAGGCGGTCGATGCAGATCGAGCTCAAGCGGATCCAGGACGAGGTCGGGCTCACCTTCATCCACGTCACCCACGACCAGGAGGAGGCCATGACGATGGCCGACACGGTCGCGGTCATGAACGGTGGCCTGATCGAACAGATGGGCGCCCCCGCCGAGCTGTACGAGAACCCGCGCTCGACGTTCGTGGCCAACTTCCTGGGCCAGTCGAACCTCATCGAGGGGACCATCAAGAGCCGTGCCGGTGACCTGGTCACGGTCGACATGCACGGGATCGACGTGTCGGTTCCCGCCGACCGGGCACACGCTCCGGGGGACAAGGGCTGGATCGGTATCCGGCCCGAGAAGGTGCTGGTCGGCGCCGTGGGTGAGGCGCTCGACGCTCCGGGCAACACCATCCCGGGCGGTGTGGTGACCGATGTGAGCTTCTTCGGCGTCAGCACCCAGTACCTCGTCCGGATGCCTTGGGGCCAGGAGCTGCAGGTGTTCTCGCAGAACACCGGCCGGAACCGGCTGTTCGAGACCAACGAGCAGGTCGAGCTCTCCTGGCGGCCTGAGTACGCCTTCCTCCTCGACGCCTCGCAAGACGCCTCGGCCGGCGCACAGAAGATGGACGCGGATGGCTAGCGGTCAGCGCAGGACCTCCGCCGCGCGTCCCGCACTCCGGGCACGCACCTCCCACCCCACGAAAGACGCTCGCTGCGCTCGCGCTTTCGCGGGGACCCCGGGAAAAACGTCGCGGCGTTGCCGTCGTTCACTGGACGATCAGGTACGGCTTCACTCGGGCGCCTTGCGATCCACCCCACAGAATCGCTCGCTGCGCTCGCGATTCCGCGGGGACCCCGGAAAAGCATGCACGCCCCCGGAGCACGGGACGCACCCGACTGAGGTCCAGCGGTGACCGCTAGCGCCATCTCAGAGGCCAGGATCCCGGAGGGTCGGCTCCCGACCATGGATCCCGACACAGGTCGCCGCCGCGGCTTCATCGGCTACCTGCTGCTCCTGCCGGCGGCCGCGTGGCTCGGGGTCTTCTTCGTGATCCCGTTCTACTCGCTGATCGCCACCAGCCTGTTCGACCCCAGCGGCTCAGACGCCAAGGGGTACGAGATGACGTACCACTTCGCGAACTACTGGCACGCTCTCCAGGACTACTGGCAACCGCTCCTGCGGTCGCTGGTGTACGCCGGGATCGCGACCCTGCTCTGCCTGGTGCTCGGCTACGTGCTGGCCTACGCGATCGCGTTCAAGGCCGGCCGCTGGAAGAACCTGATGCTCGTGCTGGTCATCGCGCCGTTCTTCACCAGCTTCCTGGTGCGCACGCTGTCGTGGAAGCTGATCCTGGCCGACAACGGGTTCGTCGTGGGCACGCTGAAGACGCTGCACCTGCTGAGCCAGGACGGCAGGCTCCTGGCCACCCCGGTCGCCGTCATCGCCGGCCTGACGTACAACTTCCTGCCGTTCATGGTGCTGCCGCTCTTCGCCAGCATCGACAAGATCGACCACCGGCTCATCGAGGCGGCCAGTGACCTCTACGCCAACCCGATCACGGCGTTCCGCAAGGTCACCTGGCCCCTGTCGCTGCCGGGTGTGGTGTCCGGGACGCTGCTGACCTTCATCCCGGCCGCCGGCGACTACATCAACGCCCAGCTCCTGGGCAGCCCCAACCAGCGGATGGTCGGGTCGGTGATCCAGAGCCTGTTCACCGACGCCAACAACTACCCGATCGCCGGGGCGCTGTCGATGATCCTGATGCTCCTCATCGTCGCGATGGTGCTGTTCTACGTGCGCCGCGCCGGCACCGAGGAGCTCCTGTGACCTGGCTCCGCAAGAACCTGATCCTGATCCTCGGGATCCTCGTGCTCATCTACACGTTCATCCCGATCTTCGTGGTCATCCTGATGAGCTTCAACGACCCGAGCAGCCGGCTGATCTACCAGTTCGACGGGTTCACCCTGCACAACTGGCTCAACCCCTGCGAGGACCCCGACATGTGCTCGGCGGTGCGGCTCAGCATCGGGATCGGGCTGCTCGCCACCCTGTGCTCCACGGTGCTCGGGACGCTGGCCGCGTTCGCGCTGGTCCGCCACGACTTCCGGGGCCGGTCTTCGATGAACGTGGTCATCTTCCTGCCGATGGCGGCGCCCGAGATCGTGATGGGCGCCTCGCTCCTGGCGCTGTTCGTGGGCGCCGGGTTCGGGGGCCAGCTCGGCTTCGGGACGATCCTGATCGCGCACATCATGTTCTGCCTGTCGTTCGTGATCGTCACGGTCCGTTCCCGGCTGGCGGGTATGGACGACAACCTCGAGCAGGCCGCGATGGACCTCTACGCCACACCGCGGCAGACGTTCTGGCGGGTGACCTTCCCGCTGGTCTTCCCGGGCATCCTGGGCGCCGCGCTGCTGTCGTTCTCGCTGTCCTTCGACGACTTCATCGTGACCAACCTGAACGCCGGCCAGACCACGACGTTCCCGATGTACGTCTGGGGTGTCGCCCAGCGCGGCGTACCGATGCAGGTCAACGTGGTCGGCACGTGCATGTTCCTGGTCGCGGTGGTGATCGTGGTCGGCGGAGAGCTGAACTCGAGGCGGCGGGCCCGGGCGCTGGTCTGAGCCGCGTCAGGCCGAGCAGGCCTGCGCGCCGGCCGCGCGGGGGAGCGTGAACGTGAACGCGCCGCTCAGGTCGTGGACGGTCATCCCGCCGTGCGCCTCGACGAGCCGCTTGACGATCGAGAGCTCGTAGCCGTCCCGCGGGCCCGCGTCGTTGACCCGGAGCGAGACGACGTCCTGCAGGCCGGAGACCCGGATGGTCACCGGCCGACCGCTGGACCGCTGGGCGTTGCGCATCAGGTTGGCGCAGATCTGCTGGATCCGCAGCGCGTCCGCACGCACGTGCAGGCCGCTCTCTCCCGTGACGTGGATGACCATGTCCGGGAAGCTCGCGGCGCACTCCGCGAGCTGCTGGTCGAGCTCGAGGGCGCGCACGTCCAGCGGCGGGGTGTGCGCGAGCGGGGTCGCCACCAGGGCGAGGTCCTCGACCAGCATCGAGACCCGCCGGGCCAGGACTCGCGAGTGCCCGTGCATCCGGTCGGTGACCTCCGGCGAGAACCGGCCGCCGGCCAGCGCGTCGAGCACCGCTTCGAGCCCGAGCAACGGCGCGCGCATGTCGTCGCGCACCACGGCCATCACCTCTGACCGCTCGCGCGTCGTGCTCGCCGACCCCTCCCGGCCCTGCGCCCACACCTCCATGGCGGCCCCCTTCGTCAGGTCCTGTGGTACGCCGAGCATCAAAGCCGGTTCCGCGGAGCCGTGCGCGCGCTGTTACCGAGGTGGGCAGCCCGTGTGCGCAGGTCGGAGGGCGCCTGTCACGTTCGCGTCCCGGTGGGCCGGTTTCTGAGGCACTCCCGTTACCGAGCTGTGCGGCCGGTCCAGCCAACCGAGCCCGTCTGACCAGGTCAGAGCGGTCACGCGGCCGCTGCACCCCACCCCAGGGCTCGGACACCACCCCGTGTGACTACCCGATGGTCACCCCAGGAGCGGAGGCCGGTGGCTTGCCGTCCCGGATTGGCCCACGCCGGTCCCTCGGGTCGGTAACAACGACCACCCGGAGGGGTCCGCCGCCGCTTGCTGAGAGCTACTCGGGGTGGTGGCGGGTCGGCTACGACAACCTGAACGGCTGGCCCAACGCGCCCACCAGCTACTTCTTCTCGGGGACCGTCGACGACGCGGTCGTGTACAGCTCCGCGCTGAGCGGCACCGACGTGCTGGCCGCCTACCGCGCCGGCCGCTGAGCTGGGCCCGTCCCGTCAGGCCTCGTCGAGACGGCGTACGACCGAGCCCGCGATCGCCTCGAGCGTGCGCACCTGCGCCGACGTCAGCCCGTCGAAGAGCAGCCGGCGCACCAGCTCGACGTGGGCCGGAGCAGCCTCCTCGATCGCCTTCCGCCCGGCGCGGGTGAGGACGACGTAGGCGCCCCGACCGTCCTCGGGCGCGGCCTCCCTCGCCACCAGACCGCGCTCCGCCATCCGGGCCACCTGACGGGAGACCCGGCTCTTCTCCCACTGCAGCCCCCGGCCCAGCTCGAAGGCGCGCAGCCGCCCCTCGGGCAGGTCCGTGAGGTGCACGAGCACGTCGTAGTCGGACAGGGACAGCCCCGAGCCGGCCTGCAGCTCCCGGTTGAGCCGGGCCGAGAGCCAGGCGTGTGCGTCGAGCCACGCGCGCCAGGCGCGCTGCTCGTCCGCGCCCAGCCAGCGCACCTCGTCGGTCACCCGAGTGAGTCTAGGAAGAGCCGTTGACACGCTCCTGGATGCGGAGGAATGTGGTTGTCACGACAACTATCTGCCCGCAGGAGGGCGACATGGTGGCCTGGGGCACGCTTTCCTCGACAGCTTCTTCCGGATCTGAGGAGACTTCGTGACATCGATCGACCTTGAGGCCATCGCCGCCGAGCGGGAACGGATCAAGCTGGACCTGCTGCACGACGACCGCCCACCGAGCAGCGCGCGCGGGCTGCACCACTTCGCGCTCATCTGCTCCGACGTACGCCGGACCATCGACTTCTACCAGGGCGTCCTGGAGTTCCCACTGACGGAGATCTTCGAGAACCGCGACTACAAGGGCTCCAACCACTTCTTCTTCGACATCGGCGAGGGCAACCTGCTCGCCTTCTTCGACCTGCCCGGGCTGGACCTCGGTCCGTACGCCGAGGTCCTGGGTGGCCTGCACCACCTGGCCATCTCGGTGACCCAGGAGAAGTGGGAACACCTGCGCGCGAACCTGGACGCGGCGGGCGTGGAGTACGTCGTCGAGAGCGAGAAGTCGATCTACTTCCGCGACCCCGACGGTGCCCGACTGGAGCTGCTGGCCGACCCGCTGGGGGAGATGTACGGCACCAAGGTGCTGTGAGGCACGCGGGGCCGGCTCACGTCGGCCAGCGGTCGCTGCGCGGCCACCGCAGCCCGGCGCCCATGCCCGCGAGCATCAGGTTCCGCAGCGCGGTGACGTCCTCGCGCCCTTCCGCCCCGCGCTTGGGCAGGGTGACGAAGGCGCCGTACCGCTGCTCGCTCTGGCTGAGCACGAACAGCTCGGGGGTCTCGATCCACACCGGGAACGCCGACCACTCCCAGCTCGTCTCGTCGTCGCCCGCCCGACGCCGTACGCCACTGTCCGAGACCGTGGTCTCGGCGGGCTCGGCGAGGGACGGGTTGGCCCTCCAGAGCCGGACCAGGCTGCGGCGCGCCAGGACCCGCCCGGTGGTCGGCGTCGCCACGACCAGACCGATGAGGACGAGCAGCATGGCCGGGATGAGCAGCGTGAACAGCATGAACACGACGGCCGCACCCAGGCACGCCCAGGCGAAGACCCAGGCGCGACGCCGGAAGCCCAGCGCGTAGCGGCGCGCCTCGAAGGCCTCCACGAGCTCGTAGAACTCGGGGGTCCAGCGGAGTACGACGGGACTGCTCACGCGGGACACCGTAGGGCTTGTCGGGGTCGGATGACGCCGCCGTGAGCGGCATCGCGATCACGCTGACGTCAACGCACCGCTCGACGCGTCCGGTGAGGCCGGTCGGCTACTGGGTGCGGACCCGCGGGTGCGTGTCGGACGACGACGGGGAGTCGTCGAGCAGGCTGCCGGCCTTGTCGAGCACGACGCGCAGGATCTGCTCCATCTCGTCGAAGTGCTCCTGGGTGCAGTTCAGCGGCGGCGACAGCTGGACCACCGGGTCGCCGCGGTCGTCGGCGCGGCAGTAGAGGCCCTCGGCGTAGAGCTGCTTGGAGACGAAGCCGTAGAGCAGCCGCTCGCACTCCTCGTCGGTGAAGGTCTCCTTGGTCGCCTTGTCCTTGACCAGCTCGATCCCGTAGAAGAAGCCGTCGCCCCGGACGTCGCCGACGATCGGCAGGTCCTTGAGCCGCTCGAGGGTCGCGCGGAACGCCGCCTCGTTGGACTTCACGTTCTCGAGGATGTTCTCGTTCTCGAAGGCGTCCAGGTTCGCCATCGCGACCGCGGTCGAGACCGGGTGGCCGCCGAAGGTGTAGCCGTGCGCGAACATCGCGCCTTCCTTCTGGAACGGCTCCATCAGCTTGTCGCTGGCGATCATCGCGCCCAGCGGCGCGTAGCCGGAGGTGATGCCCTTGGCGCAGGTGATCATGTCCGGCTCGTAGCCGTACCGCTCGGAGCCGAACATGTGGCCCAGCCGGCCGAAGGCGCAGATCACCTCGTCGGAGACCATCAGCACGTCGTACTCGTCACAGATCTCGCGCACCCGCTGGAAGTAGCCGGGCGGCGGCGGGAAGCAGCCGCCGGCGTTCTGGACGGGCTCCATGAAGACCGCGGCGACGGTGTCGGGGCCCTCGTTCTCGATCTGGACCGCGACCTGGTCGGCGGCCCAGCGGCCGAACGCCTCGAGGTCGTCCGAGACGTGCTCGGGGGCGCGGTAGAAGTTGGTGTTCGGGACCCGGAACGTCGAGGGGACCAGCGGCTCGAACTGCTGCTTGAGCCCGGGCAGCCCGGTGATCGACAGCGCGCCCTGGGTGGTGCCGTGGTAGGCGATCGTGCGCGAGAGCACCTTGTGCTTCATCGGCTTGCCGGTGAGCTTGAAGTAGTTCTTGGCCAGCTTCCAGGCTGTCTCGACGGCCTCGCCGCCGCCGCTGGTGAAGAACACCCGGTTGAGGCTGCCCGGCGCGTAGTCCGCCACCCGGGCGGCGAGCTCGATGGCGTTGGGGTGCGCGTAGGACCACAGCGGCATGAACGCGAGCTGCTCAGCCTGCTTGGCCGCGGCCTCGGCGAGGTCCTGACGCCCGTGGCCCAGCTGGCTGACGAACAGGCCGGCGAGCGCGTCGAGGTACTTCTTGCCGTTCGCGTCCCAGATGTAGGGCCCTTCACCGCGCACGATCACGGGAACGTCGGCGTCCTTGTAGGACCCGTGCCGGGTGAAGTGCATCCAGAGGTGGTCCTTGGCTGCCTGCTGCAGCTGGGCGGGGTCCATGGCCATGTGCACATGATGCTCCGACGTACGACGAAACTCCACTTGTAGACGACGGAATCAGTCGCCGATCCCGAATCTCACGACGAAATCCACCATCGGTGGTTGAGGAGGGCGTTCTGCGCAACCTCCTCAGCCACCGAGGCGCGACTGGTAGGACTACCCCCATGACCCGGTACGGCGCGCAGTTCGGCCCCGACATCACCTTCCTCGGCGTCGACCCGGTCGACCTCGAGGACGCCGCGGCGGTGGCGGCGGCCGACGTCGTGGTCGTGGGCGCGCCCTGGGACGGCGGGACCTCGCACCGGGCGGGGACCAGGTTCGGGCCGCAGGCGATCCGGCAGACCGACTACCTCCCGCACGACGGCTCACGGCCGCACCTGGCGCTGCGCGTCGACGCGCTGCAGGACCTGCGAGTGCTCGACGCCGGCGACGTGGAGATGCCACCGGGCGAGCAGGAGCGGTCGCGCCGGAACCTCGAGGAGGCGATCTACGCCGTGGCCAGCCAGGACACGATTCCCCTGGTACTCGGCGGCGACCACTCGATCACGCTCCCGGACGCGACCGGGGTGGCCCGACACCTCGGGTTCGGCAAGGTCTCGATGATCCACTTCGACGCGCACGCCGACACCGGTGACATCGAGTTCGGCTCGCTCTACGGGCACGGACAGCCCATGCGGAGACTGATCGAGTCCGGGGCGCTGCGCGGCGACCGGTTCCTGCAGCTGGGGCTGCGCGGCTACTGGCCCGGCCCCGAGACGCTCGGCTGGATGGCCGAGCAGCGGATGCGCTCCTTCGAGATGACCGAGATCGGGAAGCGCGGGCTGACCGCCTGCCTCGACGAGGCGTTCGAGATCGCGCTCGACGAGTGCGACGCCGTCTTCCTCTCCGTCGACATCGACGTCTGCGACCCCGGCCACGCGCCCGGCACCGGCACGCCCGAGCCCGGTGGCCTGTCCGCGCGCGACCTGCTCGACGCCGTCCGCCGGATCTGCCGCGAGCTGCCCGTCGCCGGCATCGACGTGGTCGAGGTGTCGCCGCCCTACGACCACGCGGAGATCACCGCGTTCCTGGCCAACCGGGTCTGCCTCGAGGCGCTCTCCGGACTGGCCGCGAAGAAGGTCGGCATCACCCACGACCCGGCCGGGCCACTGCTGGAGGGTCGGTGACGGCCGTCCTCTTCCGCGGCGGGACGGTCTTCGACGGGCACCGGTACGTCGGCCGGGCGGACGTCCTGGTCGAGGGTGGTCGGGTTCGTGAGGTGGGGCCCGGGGGCTTCGAGACAGGCGCTCGCGCGCCTTCCTCAACCACCGAGGTGGTCGATGCTCCCTTCCTCGCCCCTGGGTTCACCGATGCGCACGTGCACCCGATCCAGGGCGGCCTGGAGCGGCTGCGCTGCGACCTGTCCGAGCACGAGACCCGCGAGGAGTACCTCGCCGCGGTCCGCTCGTACGCCGACAGCCACCCCGACGTGGAATGGATCCTGGGTGGCGGCTGGGCGATGCCGGCGTTCCCCGGTGGGACACCGCTGGCCGCCGACCTCGACACCGTGGTGCCGGACCGGCCGGTGTTCCTGCCCAACCGGGACCACCACGGCGCCTGGGTCAACTCGCGGGCGCTGGAGATCGCCGGTGTCACCCGGGACACCCCGGACCCGCTCGACGGCCGGATCGAGCGAGACAGCGGCGGCCGGCCGTCGGGCACCCTCCACGAAGGTGCGACTGCTCTCGTCAGCAGGCACCTGCCCCGCACCACCGGAGCCGACTACCGGGCCGCGCTGCTGGCCGGCCAGAAGTACCTGCACTCGCTCGGCGTCACCAGCTGGCAGGACGCGATCGTCGGCTCCTACTCCGGCATGGACGACCCGGGCTCGACCTACGTGGAGGCAGCGCGGAGCGGCGAGCTCCGCTCGCACGTCGTCGGCGCGCTGTGGTGGGACCGCCGGCAGGGCGTCGAGCAGGTCGAGGACCTGGTCGGCCGCCGCGCGGCGCTCACCGGTGACCGGTTCCACGCCACCACCGTCAAGGTGATGCAGGACGGCGTGGCCGAGAACGGCACCGCCGCGCTGCTCGAGCCCTACCTCGACCGCTGCGGCCACGCCACCGACAATCGCGGCCACTCGTTCGTCAGTGCGGCGGCGCTGAGGGACGCGGTCCGGGCGCTGGATGCGGCCGACTTCCAGGTGCACGTGCACAACATCGGAGACCGCGCCGTCCGCGAGACCCTGGACGCGATGGTCGGCACCGACCGCGCCCGGCGGCACCAGATCGCGCACCTGCAGCTGGTCCACCCCGACGACGTCCCGCGGTTCGCCCAGCTCGGCGTCGCGGCCAACATGCAGGCGCTGTGGGCCTGCTACGACAAGCAGATGGTCGACCTGACCATCCCGTTCCTCGGCGAGCAGCGGACCCGCTGGCAGTACCCCTTCGGCGCCATCCACCGGGCCGGTGGCCGACTGGTGGCGGGCAGCGACTGGCCGGTCTCGACGCCCGATCCGCTGGCGGCGATCCACACCGCGGTGACCCGGACGGCGTACGCCGACAGCGGCCGGGCCGGCACCGAACCCTTCCTGCCCGAGCAGGCGCTCGACCTCGAGACCGCGTTCGCGGCGTACACCTCCGGCAGCGCCTGGGCCAACCACCGCGACCTCCATGACGGCGCGGGCGTCATCGAGCCCGGCGCCGCGGCCGACCTCGTCGTGCTCGACCGGGACCCGTTCGCGGGACCGCCCGAGGAGATCGGGGCCGCGCGCGTGGTGTCCACCTGGATCGACGGCGAGCTCGTCCACGACTGATTCCGCATCCAACGGACCCTGCCCCTACCGATTCCGTCGTCGGCTCCCTAGATTTGCGTCCATGGCCGACCAGCGCTTCCAGAACGTCATCAACGGTGAGCTCGTGGACTCCGCGTCGGGGGAGACCTACGACGTCATCGACCCGACGACGGGGGAGGTGTACGCCACCGCACCGATGTCTTCGGTGGAGGACGTCGACCGGGCCTACGGCGCGGCCGCCGAGGCCTTCGAGACCTGGGGTGACTCCACGCCGCAGGACCGCGCCGCCGCGATGCTCAAGATCGCCGAGGCGATCGAGGCGCGCAAGGAGGAGATCAACGAGGTCGAGTGCAAGGACACCGGCAAGCCGCTGCACCTGACCATGTCGGAGGAGATGCCCTACGCGTCCGACCACTTCCGCTTCTTCGCCGGCGCCGCCCGCGTGCTCGAGGGCCGGAGCGCAGGTGAGTACATGGCCGACCACACCTCGTGGATCCGCCGCGAGCCGGTCGGGGTGGTCGGCCAGGTGACGCCGTGGAACTACCCGCTGATGATGATGATCTGGAAGATCGCCCCCGCGCTGGCCGGCGGCAACACGATCGTCCTCAAGCCGAGCGACACCACCCCGGCGAGCTCGACGCTGCTGGCCGAGATCTGCCAGGAGTTCCTGCCGCCGGGCGTGCTGAACGTGGTCTGCGGGGACCGCGACACGGGCCGGGCCCTGGTCTCGCACAAGACTCCGGCCATGGTCGCGATCACCGGCTCGGTGCGGGCCGGCATGGAGGTGGCCGAGGCGGCGTCGCACGACCTCAAGCGGGTCCACCTCGAGCTCGGCGGCAAGGCGCCGGTGATCGTCTTCGACGACGCCGACATCGAGAAGGCCGCCGAGGGCATTGCCGGTGCCGGGCTCTTCAACGCCGGGCAGGACTGCACGGCCGCGACCCGGGTGCTCGCGGGACCAGGCGTTCACGACGAGTTCGTCTCGGCCCTCACCGAGGCCGCGAAGGGGATGCCGACCGGCGCGCCCGACAGCGAGGACACCTACTACGGCCCCCTCAACAACCAGAACCAGTACGACCGCGTCTCCGGCATGGTCGACCGGCTCCCCGACCACGCCAAGGTCGAGACCGGCGGCAGCCGGCACGGCTCGGTCGGCTACTTCTACGAGCCGACCGTGCTCTCGGGTCTCCAGCAGGACGACGAGCAGATCCAGAGCGAGATCTTCGGGCCGGTGATGACCGTGCAGCGGTTCTCCGACGAGGGCGAGGCGCTGCGCTGGGCCAACGGGGTCGAGTACGGCCTCGCCTCGAGCGTCTGGACCAAGGACCACGCGCGGGCGCTGCGGATGTCCAAGCACCTCGACTTCGGCGTGGTGTGGATCAACACCCACATCCCGTTCGTGTCCGAGATGCCGCACGGCGGCTTCAAGCACTCGGGCTACGGCAAGGACCTGTCGATGTACGGACTGGAGGACTACACGCGGATCAAGCACGTGATGTCCTACATCGGCGAGTGATCGTGGCCCGGTCGGGCTCGTCAGGTCACCTGGTTTCGAGACAGGCGCCAGCGCGCCTTCCTCAACCACCGAGGGCTGACCACCGGTGGTCGAGGAGGTCGCTCTGCGAACGTCTCGAAACCCCGCAACCGAAGGCTGGGACTGAATGAGGATCTTGCTCGTGGGCGCCGGGGGAGTGGGCGGAGCCTTCACTGCGATCGCAGCGCGCCGCGACTTCTTCGAGACGATCGTCATCGCCGACTACGACGAGGCGAAGGCAGAGAAGGCCGCCGCCACGGACAGCCGATACGTTGGCGCGCAGATCGACGCGTCGTCCGTCGAGGCGGTCGAGGCGCTCTGCAAGGAGCACCGCATCACCCACGTGATGAACGCCGTCGACCCGGTGTTCAACATGCCGATCTTCGACGGTGCGTTCGCGGCCGGCGCCGACTACCTCGACATGGCGATGTCGTTGTCGAAGCCGCACCCCGACGCGCCGTACGAGAAGACCGGCGTCAAGCTCGGCGACGACCAGTTCGCCGTCGCCGACCAGTGGGAGCGGGCCGGACGGCTGGCGCTGGTGGGCATCGGCGTCGAGCCCGGACTGTCCGACGTGTTCGCGCGGTACGCCGCCGACCACCTGTTCTCGGAGATCGACGAGCTCGGCACCCGCGACGGCGCCAACCTCGTCGTGACCGACGACGACGGCCACGAGATCTTCGCGCCGTCGTTCTCGATGTGGACCACGATCGAGGAGTGCCTCAACCCTCCGGTCGTCTGGCAGGACGGCGGCTGGCACACCACCGCGCCGTTCAGCGAGCCGGAGGTCTTCGACTTCCCCGAGGGCATCGGACCGGTCGAGTGCGTGAACGTCGAGCACGAGGAGGTGCTCCTCATGCCGCGCTGGGTCGACTGCAAGCGCGCGACGTTCAAGTACGGCCTCGGCGACGAGATGATCAACATCCTCAAGGTGCTGCACACCCTCCACCTCGACCGCACCGACAAGGTCCGGGTCAAGGGGGTCGACGTCTCGCCTCGCGATGTGGTGGCCGCGGTCCTCCCGGACCCCGCCACCGTCGGTCCCCGGATGAAGGGCAAGACGTGCGCCGGCCTGTGGGTGACCGGGACCGGCCAGGACGGCCAGGCGAGGTCGACCTACCTCTACCACGTGGTCGACAACGAGTGGACCATGCGGGAGTACGGCCACCAGTGCGTGGTCTGGCAGACCGCGATCAACCCGGTCGTGGCCCTCGAGCTGCTGTCCGACGGCACCTGGTCGGGCAATGGGGTGCTCGGCCCGGAAGCGTTCGACGCGGTCCCGTTCCTGGAGCTGCTGACTGCCTACGGCAGCCCCTGGGGGATGCAGGAAGTCGCCGCGCCGCACGCCACCTGACGGGTATCCGCGACACGGATCCCGCGTTTCTGCACCGCGACCGCAGCGCGAATCGTCGTTCTCGTGTCGAAACGGTGCTGGATCTCGTGGTGGTCGGTTCACTAGGTTGCCGTGCATGGCGGATGCAGGAACGCCTGCGATCTCGGTGCGGGGGCTCAGCAAGCACTACGACCAGGTGCGCGCCGTGGACGGGCTCGACCTCGACATCGAGGACGGCGAGTTCTTCTCGATGCTCGGTCCGTCGGGCTCCGGCAAGACCACCGTGCTGCGGCTGATCGCCGGCTTCGAGCCACCGACCGGGGGGAGCATCCGGCTCGGCGGTGAGGACGTCACCGACCGGCCGCCGTACGGCCGGGACGTGAACACGGTCTTCCAGGACTACGCGATCTTCCCGCACATGAACGTGCAGGAGAACGTCGAGTACGGACTGCGGGTGAAGAAGGTGGCGAGGTCCGAGCGGCGGCAGCGGGCCGAGGAGGCGCTGGCCACGGTCCGGCTGGAGGGGTACGCCGGCCGGCAGCCCCACCAGCTCTCCGGTGGGCAGCGGCAGCGGGTGGCGCTGGCCCGGGCGCTGGTGAACCGCCCGAAGGTGCTGCTGCTCGACGAGCCCCTCGGCGCGCTCGACCTCAAGCTGCGCCGCGAGATGCAGGTCGAGCTGAAGGAGATCCAGCGCGAGGTCGGCATCACCTTCGTCTTCGTCACCCACGACCAGGAGGAGGCGCTCACGATGAGCGACCGCATCGCGGTCTTCAACGACGGGCGAATCCAGCAGCTGGCGACGCCCGTCGAGCTGTACGAGAAGCCGGCCTCGCCGTTCGTGGCCGGCTTCGTCGGCACGTCGAACCTGATCGAGGGCACGGTCGCCCGCCGGCTGGTGGGCAGGGACGGGACGTTCGTGATCCGGCCGGAGAAGCTGCTCATGCACGCCGAGTCCGGCGCGCCTGCGGTAGACGCCTCGACGTGCGTGGCCCCTGGCGTGGTCCGCGAGGTCGTGTACCTCGGCGCGAGCACCCACTCGATCGTCGAGCTCGACGCAGGCGCGACGCTCACCGTCTCGCACCAGAACTCCGACGTCTCCATCGACGCCGCCCTCGAGCGGCGCCAGCAACGTGTCGCGCTGTCGTGGCGACCCGACCACCTGGTGGAACTGGCCACTCCGGACCCGGCCGTGCCACCACCTGAGGAGGAGGAATCATGAAGAGACGGATGAGCAGGGGCTTCACGGCCCTGGCCGGCGCCGCACTGCTGCTGGGTGTGGCCGCCTGCGGCACCGACTCGGGCGGTGGTGACGACACGAGCGGCGGTGCCCCGGGTCAGAAGGGGTTCACCCCGCCCGACGTCCCGATGCAGCAGTCGATCGGCACCATGGAGGGCCAGGTCAACATCCTGGCCTGGCCGGGGTACGCCGAGGACGGCTCCAACGACAAGACCGTCGACTGGGTGACGCCGTTCGAGCAGGCGACGGGCTGTCAGGCGAACGTGAAGTACTTCGGCACCTCCGACGAGGCCGTGCAGCTGATGAAGACCGGCGAGTACGACGTGGTCTCGGCCTCCGGCGATGCGACGCTGCGCCTCATCGCCGCCGGCGACGTGGCTCCGGTCAACACCGACCTGGTGAAGAACTACGCCGACGAGTCCTCCTTCCTCAAGGACCAGCCCTTCAACTCGGTGAACGGGCAGATGTACGGCATCCCGCACGGGTGGGGCGCCAACCTGCTGATGTACAACACCGACGAGGTGAGCCCGGCACCGACCTCGTGGTCCGCGGTGTTCGACGACGCGTCGACGTACAAGGGGAAGGTGACGGCGTACGACTCGCCGATCTACATCGCCGACGCGGCGCTCTACCTGATGAACACCCAGCCCGACCTCGGCATCAAGGACCCGTATGCACTCGACGACGACCAGCTCGCCGCGGCCGTCGACCTGCTCAAGAAGCAGAAGGAGAACGTGTCGGAGTACTGGTCGGACTACCTCAAGGAGACCCAGGCCTTCGAGAAGGGCGACTCCGTGATCGGCACGACCTGGCAGGTCATCGCCTCGCTGGCGCAGAGCGACGGGGCGCACGTCGAGGCGTTCCTGCCCGACGAGGGCTCCACCGGCTGGTCGGACACCTGGATGATCAGCTCCAAGGCCAAGAACCCGAACTGCGGCTACGCCTGGATGGACTACATCGCGAGCCCCCCGGCCCAGGCCGCGGTCGCGGAGTACTTCGGTGAGGCGCCGGCCAACCCGAAGGCCTGTGACCTCACGTCGGACAAGACCTTCTGCGACACCTACCACGCCACCGATGCGGCCTACGCCGCGCAGATCCACTACTGGACCACGCCGATCGAGCAGTGCCTGGACGGGCGCACCGATGTGAAGTGCACCGACTACGGCGACTGGACGCAGGCGTGGACGGAGATCAAGGGCTGATCACTTGTCCGTGCTGAGCCGTCGCCCGGGCCTCCGGGTGGGCCTGCTCCTCACGCCACCGATGCTGTGGCTCGGAGTGGCCTACCTGGCGGCCCTGGCGGCGCTGCTCATCACCTCCCTGTGGACCCAGAACGACTTCACCGGGAACATCGAACGGGTCTGGACGTTCGACAACTTCCACGACCTGTTCACGATCCCCGTCTACCGGACGATCACGTTCCGCACCATCGTCCTGGCGGCCTCGGTGACCGTCGTGGACGCGCTGCTGGCGTTCCCGATCGCGCTGTTCATGGCGAAGGTGGCCTCGCCTCGCTGGCAGCGGGTGCTGGTCATCGCGGTCCTGATGCCGCTGTGGGCGTCGTACCTCGTCAAGGCCTACGCGTGGCGCGGCATGTTCTCCTCCAGCGGGCTCGTGGAGTCGGTCGCCGCGCCGTTCGGACTCGGCACGCCGGGCTACGGGCTGACGGCCACCGCGATCACGCTGGCCTACCTGTGGCTGCCGTTCATGATCCTGCCGCTGTACGCCGGCCTGGAGCGCGTGCCGAACTCGCTGTTCGAGGCGTCGGCCGACCTCGGGGCCGGCTCCTGGACCACGCTGCGGCGGGTGGTGCTGCCCATGGTCTTCCCCGCTTTCGTGGCCGGCTCCATCTTCACCTTCTCGCTGACCCTGGGCGACTTCATCGCGGTCAAGATCGTCGGCGGCACCACCCAGCTGCTGGGCAACGTCGTCTACGACAACCAGGGCGCGGCCAACAACCTGCCGTTCGCCTGCGCGGTGGCCACCGTGCCGATCGTGGTCATGCTGCTGTACCTGGCCGCGGCCCGTCGTACCGGCGCACTGGAGCAGCTGTGACGAGGGCTCGCCGATGAGGCTGCCGCGTGGCCTTCGGATCTCGTTGTGGGTGACGAGCGCCCTCGTGCTGGTGTTCATCTACGTGCCGCTGCTTCTCGTGCTGCTGAACTCGTTCAGCACGAGCCGGACGTTCGCGTGGCCGCCGCCGGCGTACACCACCCACTGGTGGCAGCTGGCCTGGCAGTCCCAGGGCGCCCGCGACGCGCTGTGGACCTCGGTGCGCGTCGCCCTGGCCGCCACCGTCGTCGCCCTCGTCCTCGGCACCCTGGCGGCGATGGGGCTGCGGCGGACCCGCTTCTTCGGCCGCAACGTCGTCTCCCTGCTGATCCTCCTGCCGATCGCGCTGCCCGGCATCGTCACCGGCCTGGCGTTCCAGAACGGCTTCCGAACCATCCTCGGGATCGACCTCTCGCTCTGGACGATCGTGATCGCGCACGCGACGTTCTGCATCGTCACGGTGTTCAACAACGTCCAGGCCAGGTTCGCCCGGCTCGGCGGCAACTTCGAGCAGGCCTCGATGGACCTCGGCGCGGGCCCGTTCACCACCTTCCGGCTGATCACCCTGCCGATGCTCAGGTCGGCGCTGCTCGCCGGCGCCCTGCTCGCGTTCGGGCTCTCCTTCGACGAGATCGTGGTGACGACGTTCACCGCCTCGGCGACGGACCAGACGCTGCCCATCTGGATCTTCCAGAACCTGTTCCGCCCCAACCAGGCGCCGATCGTGAACTGCGTGGCGGCGGCGCTGGTGCTGTTCTCGGCGATCCCGATCTACCTGGCCCAGCGGCTCTCGGGGAGCTCGGCGGAGGGGATGACCGGCGCCCGGTAGCCGTTCGCTCCCGTCAGTACAGCCCCGTTGCGTCGAACAGCCAGCTGGTGTCAGCAGTGGCCAGCGAGTCCAGCCACGCGCCCGGCGCGGCACTGGTGAGTGCTGAGTAGTCCCAGTAGTCCTTCCACAGCGACACCAGGCCGTCCTGCACGCGATGGACGGACACGAACGGCAGCTGGAGGACCTGGCCCGACGCGAACGTCCACGTCTCCGAGTGCTCGTACATGACGTGGTCGCCGTCGTCCAGCAGGAGTCCGTCGTGGTTCTCGTACGCCGTGAGCTCGCCCCATCCGACCTTCAGCCGCGCCGCGATGTCGTCCGGGCCGCGGGCGGCGAAGGCTGGGCCGAGCGGGACGTCGAAGTAGATGCAGTCGTCGGTCACCCACTCGGCGATGCCGGCGTAGTCGCGCGCGGAGAGGGTGCGCCACAGTCCGCGGACCGCGTGCTCAGCAGGGCTCATGAGACGGCAACGTAGCCGAGCCGGGCGGCTGGGTCAGGACGCGTTCCGACGAGAGGACGCGTGCTTCGTCGTGCCCTTCTCGGCGGCGGTCTTCCTGGCCGAGCCCTGGTGGAGCTACAGGCGTCGGTCGGTGACGTCGCCCTGTTGCCCCTCCGTCGCTCAGGGACGAGCCCGGGTCGCGGCGAACCGGTCGCCGGGGCGCCCCGCGCCCTCGACGAGATCCGCCAGGATCCGGCCGACCGTGGGGACGAACTTGAACCCGTGGCCCGAGAAGCCCGCCCCGACGACGACCGGACCGACCCGGTCGAGGACGAAGTCGGTGTCGGTGGTCGACGTGTAGGTACAGCTGATCGGGGTCAGGGCATCGGCGTCGACTCCCGGGAGCCACTCGCGGGCATATCGCTGCAGGGCGGCGAGCTGCACCGGCTCCGGTTCGAACGTGCGCGCATCGGGGTCGGTGACCGGGCCGACCGAGTGCCACCCGGCCTTGACGCCCTCACCGGGAGTGAGCGTGCCGTAGGTCTGGGAGTACCAGTAGTCGTAGCGAGCGCTCCCCGGCTCGGGCAGGTGGTTGTAGCTCGGCCACACGGCAGCCGGGTCCGAGACCGCGAAGTGGGCCGGCTGCTCCTGGGTGACGACGAGGCGGGGGAGTGAGACGAGAGAGCCCAGCAGCTTCTCGGTCCACGCGCCCACGGTGACCACGACCGTGTCCGCGACGAAGACGTCGTCCTGGGTGGCCACCTCGACGCGGTCGTCCGCACGGACCTTGATCGACTCGACGCGGGTGTCGAGAAGGACCTCACCCCCGAGGCGGGCAGCCGCGGACTGGAGTGCGACGACCGCCTCCTCCGCGTCGAGGCGGCCGCCGTCGGGGCAGTGGAGGACCCGGGTGTCGAAGCGGATGCCTGCCCACCGCTCCTGCGCCTCTTGAGGAGTCAGCATGGAGGCCCGGACCCCGAAGGCGCCGAGCTGGTCGGCCAGGTCCGGGGCGACCCCGGCTCCGTGGTTGGTGATGCCGACGACATCGAGGACCGAGACGCCGCTCTCGGACTCCAGCTCGCGCCAGAGCACGGCCGCCTCGCGCAGCATGGCCTGGTACGTCGCGTCGGCGTAGGTGATGTTGAAGTTCCGCGACCTGCCGTGCGAGGCCCCCATCGTGTGCCGGGCGCCGAAGCGCTCGAGGAGCGTCACCCGACGGCCGCGCCGAGCCAGGTGCCACGCGGTCGCGGAGCCCATCGCCCCGCCACCGACCACGACGGTCTCGCGACGCACGGCCATGCGGGCCAGTCTCGCCGACCGGGCGTCGCTCCCGTCAGCCGGCCGGGAGGACCCGGAACCGCGGGGTCTGGGCGACCACGTGGTAGCTGTCGTCGACGAGCAGCCGGGCGACGTACTGGCCCGGCGGCAACGGCCAGGGCGGCGCCTGCTCGCCCGGCGCCGCGACGTCACTGAGGCTCAGCGAGCCCTCGATCCGGGTCCGGGTGTAGCGGTAGGCGAGGTAGCCGCCCGGGTCGTCGCAGGTACGACGGCACCGGTAGAGCCCGATCCAGTCGAGGTGCTCGCCCGGCGCCCCGTCCCACGACACCCGCACCGGTTCGCCGGCCCGGTAGATGTGGGCAGAGGTGGTCATCCGAGGGTCGGTGCCTCGCTCGTAGACCCAGACGGGCGATCGGGCCAGCGTCTCACCGGTCGCGGTCTCGCGGAGTACGACGTCGTAGCGACCAGCCGGCAGCCGCGAGGTGCGCAGCGACACCCCGCCCGAGGTCCGTCCGCTCGTCGACCGGGCGTCAAGCAACCGCCCGTCGCGACGTGAGCGGGCGACGAGCCCGACCACCTCGCCCGGGGCGCCGGTGCCGTGGAACCGCGCCTGCAGCCGGCTGCCGTTGCCGACGAGCACGCGTCGAGCCGTCGGGGACACCATCGGCGGCGCCTGCGGGGGCACGATCTGGAAGGTGGACACCACGCCGCGGTGGTCGGTCGGGAACCTCCCCGGGATGGCCACGTCCACCTGGGGGTTCCCCTTCTCGCCGACGAGCAGGCTCGACACGGCGGTCGCTGGTCCGGCGGCGAGCACCCAGTCGATCCGGTCGTAGACGTCGTCGGTGCGTCCCTCCGGGCCGCCCGGGGTCCAGGTGAAGCCCGGGTCGGCGACCGGGTCCGGGTGGACGACGCGGTAGGAGTCCGCGAAGCCGGCCGCCGCCAGCGCCGCGCTGGCCGGCCAGCGGACGGGATAGGGAACATCGGCCCGGGCGTCCGCGACCGCGGGGGTCCAGTCGAGGTACGACGGGCTGTTGAAGTCACCGGTGAGGAACACCGGGATCCCGCGCGCGGCCAGCCTCGGCAGGACGCGCAGCACCTGGGTGAGGGCCGCGACCCGCAGCCGCTGCTCGAGCGCCAGCACCTTCGACCGCGGGGCCCCGCGCTGCACCTTGTAGGGGCCGTACGGCGTGGACGGCAGGTGCGTGTTCGCCACCGCCACGATCCGGCCCGGTAGCGGCTCGACGTACGTGTAGAGGCCCTGGCCGCCCACGGGCCGCAGCAGGGGGAAGCGCGAGATCACGTGCGCGCGGGGGTCGGCGTGCCAGCCGAGCAGCCTGGCCAGCTTCGTGGTGTTGCGCTCGGCCTCCTGGAGGCCGACCACGTCGGCGCCGCTCGCGCGGACGAGGCGAGCGATCTTGCGCAGCGTGGCCGGGCAGCCGTCGGCGACGGGACACCAGTCGCCGGTCGCCAGGTCGAGGTCGTCGCCGCCGTAGAAGATGTTGAGGCTCAGCACGGAGATGCGCACGTCGTCGGCCGCCCCCCGCGCGGCCGGGGCAGCAGGCGCCGGGGCCGGAGCGGCGGCGACGCCGACCCCCACTGCGATGGCGAGCGCCAGCCCGAGGACGACACGAGACGCGCGTGGGTACGACATGGCGAGCTCCTCGGGGCAGGGGTCAGGCAGTGGCCGCGAACGCCTCCGCGACCACGTCGAACGCCTCGTCCAGCAGCTCGTCGGAGATCGACAGCGGCGGCAGGAAGCGCATCACGTTGCCCCAGGTGCCACAGGTCAGCGTGACCACGCCGTGCTGGTGGCAGTACGCCGACACCGCGGCGGTCCTGGCCGGCTCCGGTGACAGCGAGCCCGGGGTGGTCAGCTCGATCGCCTGCATGGCGCCGCGGCCGCGGACGTCGCCGATGACCGGATGGTCGGCCTGGAGCTTGTGCAGCCGCTCGGAGATCTTCTGGCCGAGCTGGCCGGCCCGAGAGACGAGGTCGTGCGTCCGCATCTCCTCGATCGAGCCCAGGCCGGCGGCGCAGGCCACCGGGTTGCCGCCGTAGGTCCCGCCGAGCCCGCCGACGTGCACGCTGTCCATCAGCTCGGCCCGCCCGGTGACCGCGGCCAGGGGCAGCCCGCCGGCGATGCCCTTGGCCAGCGTGATCAGGTCGGGCACCACGCCCTCGTCGTCGCAGGCGAACCAGTCGCCGGTGCGGCAGAAGCCGGTCTGGATCTCGTCGGCCAGGAACAGCACACCGGTGTCCCGTGCCCACGCGGCGAGCGCGGGCAGGAAGCCCGGCGCCGGCACCACGAAGCCGCCCTCACCCTGGATGGGCTCGATCGCCACGCACGCGAGGTTCGCGGCCCCGACCTGCTTCTCGAGCACGTCGATGGCGCGGACCGCTGCCTCCTCGCCGGACAGCCCGTCCCGGAACGGGTAGGACATCGGCGCCCGGTAGACCTCGCCGGCGAACGGCCCGAAGCCGTTCTTGTACGGCATGTTCTTGGCCGTCATCGCCATCGTGAGGTTGGTCCGCCCGTGGTAGGCGTGGTCGAAGACGGCCACTGCGTCGCGGCCGGTCGCCACCCGGGCGATCTTCACGGCGTTCTCGACCGCCTCGGCGCCGGAGTTGAACAGCGCCGACTTCTTGGCGTGTTCGCCCGGTGTGAGCTCGGCCAGCTGCTCGCAGACGTCCACGTAGCCGTCGTACGGCGTGATCATGAAGCAGGTGTGCGTGAACGCCGCGACCTGCTCCTGCACCCGAGCGACCACCGAGTCGGCGGCATTGCCGACGCTGGTGACGGCGATGCCGGAGCCGAGGTCGATCAGCGAGTTGCCGTCGACGTCGACGAGCACACCGCCGCCCGCGGCCACGACGAACACCGGCAGTGTGGTGCCCACGCCGTCGGCCACGAGCGCCTTCTTGCGGTCCAGCCGGGCCAGGGACTCCGGACCGGGGATCTCGGTGACGAGGTTGCGCTGCTGGGGAAGCGAGGGTCCGCCGTTCATGCCGCCAAACTAGTGGCGCGGGTCACTCGACCGCGACCTCGATGACATTCCAGTCCGGGCCGCCGCCGGTCAGGGCGGCCGGCGCGAACCCGGCGGCGGTCAGCAGCGCGTCGTACTCCGCGAACGTGCGCTCGCGAGCGCCGAAGAGGACCAGCATGTGCAGGTCCACGAAATGGAGGTCGCGCTCGGCCTCGAAGGGCCGTCCCTCGACGTCCAGGACCCGCTCGACGACCAGCAGCCGGGAGCCGGGCACCATCGCGGCCCGCACGGTGCGCAGGATCGCCACGCAGTCGTCGTCGTCCCAGTCGTGAAGGACGTTGGAGACGACGTACAGGTCGGCGCCGGGCGGCACCCGCTCGAAGAAGTCGGCGGGTTCGCCGTGCGCGCGGTCGCCCAGGCCCGCGTCGGCGAACGCCGCCTGTGCCTCCGCCGCCACGTCCGGCCGGTCGGCCACCACGCCGCTGAGCCGCTGCTCGGCCCGGAGCAACCCGTCGAGGAGGGCACCGCGACCGCCGCCGACGTCGACCACGGTCCGGACGGAGGCGAGGTCGACGGCCGCCAGCACGGCCTCCACCTGACCGGCCGCCCGTCGCGCCATGGCGCCGTTGAACTGCCGTTCCAGCTCAGGATCCGCGCTCATCCGCTGCCAGGGCGAGGCTCCGTTGATCTCCTCGAAGACGCTGGTACCCGAGCGGACCGCGTCCGCCAGGTGCACCCAGCTCTCGATGTGCGGAGGCCAGGTCTGCATCAGGGCCAGGTCACGCACCCGGCTGGGGTGGTCGACGCGAAGGGTCTCGCCGAGCGGAGTGTTGGCGAATGCGCCGCCACTCGTCCGCTCGACGAGCCCGAGGTCGGCCAGCGCCCGGACCAGGCGGGTCGTCGCGTGCGGGTCGGCGTCGCACGCGGCGGCCAGCTCGGCAGCGCTCATCGGCTGGTCGAGGTGGTCGAACACGCCGAGCTGGCAGCCGGCCCGCAGGCACATCGACATCCACGAGCCGCGGACCATCCACACGACCTGGTCGGCGGGCTCGTGGAGACTCACGGGCTCAGCCTGCTCCGCCCGCCCCTCCGTGGCCAGCCACTGAGACACTGGGGCGGTGAGCGTGCGTGACGTGGTGGTGCTCGGGTCGACCGGCTCGGTCGGCACCCAGGCGCTGGACATCGTGCGCGCCAACCCCGACCGGTTCCGGGTCGTCGGCCTGACCGCGGGCGGGAGCAACCCGGAGCTGTTCGAGCAGCAGGTGGCCGAGTTCGCGCCGGCGTACTCCGGACTGGGCGAGGACGCCTCCACCGAGGCCGCCGGCCTGGCCTGCGACGTCGTCCTCAACGCGATCACCGGCGCGGTCGGCCTGCGACCCACCCTGGCTGCGCTCGACGCCGGCAACACGCTCGCACTGGCCAACAAGGAGAGCCTCATCGTCGGCGGGCCGCTGGTCGTCGAGCGGGCCGAGCCGGGCCAGATCGTGCCGGTCGACTCCGAGCACAGTGCCCTGGCCCAGTGCCTCCGCGGGGGCACGCCGGACGAGGTCCGCCGGCTGGTGCTCACCGCGAGCGGCGGTCCGTTCCGCGGCCGCACCGTCGAGGAGCTGCACGACGTCACCGTCGAGGAGGCGCTGGCCCACCCGACCTGGAACATGGGGCCGGTGGTCACCATCAACTCCGCCACCCTGGTCAACAAGGGGCTCGAGGTCATCGAGGCGCACCTGCTGTTCGGCGTACCCATCGAGCAGATCGAGGTCGTCGTCCACCCGACGTCCGTCGTCCACTCGATGGTCGAGTTCCACGACGGTGCGACGCTGGTGCAGGCCAGCCCACCGACCATGCTGATCCCGATCTCGCTGGGGCTGAACTGGCCCGACCGGGTCCCGGACACGGCCCCGGCCGTCGACTGGACCAGACCGGAGACGTGGGAGTTCTTCCCCCTCGACGACGAGGCCTTTCCCGCGGTGGCACTGGCGAAGCGGGCCGCGACGACCGGTGGCACCGCACCTGCGGTCTACAACGCCGCAAATGAGGTATGTGTCGAAGCCTTCCGGCAGGGCAGTCTTGCGTTCACGCAGATCGTGCCAACGGTTGCAGCCGTGCTTTCACGCCACGACGTACCTTTGACCCCGGGGACGTCGTTGACGGTCGAGGATGTCCTCGCCGCCGACGCGTGGGCCCGGGATGAGGCCGTTCAGGGTGGTGCGATCGTGGGGGAGCGAGGGGGGACCAGAGGGTGAGCAGCCTTCTCTACATCTTGGGGATCGTGATCTTTTTCGGCGCGATCCTGATCTCGATCGGACTGCACGAGCTCGGCCACATGATTCCGGCCAAGGCCTTCGGCGGGAAGGTCACTCAGTACTTCATCGGCTTCGGCCCGACCGTGTGGAGCAAGAGGGTCGGCGAGACCGAGTACGGCGTCAAGGCCGTCCCGCTCGGCGGCTACGTGAAGATCGTCGGCATGCTGCCGCCGGACGCGGAGCAGCTCGGCGCGGTGACCTTCGACGCGGACGGCAACCAGGTCACCAAGATCCGCAAGTCCAACACCGGGATGTTCACCCAGCTCATCTCGGACGCGCGCGCGGCGGAGTGGGAGCTGATCACGCCCGAGGACGAGCCGCGGCTGTTCTACCGGATGCCGTGGTGGAAGAAGGTCATCGTGATGGCCGGCGGCCCGTCGGTGAACATCGCGATCGCGTTCTTCCTGTTCTGGGTCGTGTTCGCCACCTACGGCAACGTCAACGACCAAGCGGTCGACTCCGGGCGTCCCGTCGTGGCCGGGGTCCAGGACTGCATCATCCCGGCCAAGGAGCACCGCACCACCTGCCAGGCCGGCGACGCTCCGTCCCCGGCCGCGCTGGCCGGGCTGAAGTACGGCGACGAGATCACGTCCTTCAACGGGACGTCGATCACCAGCTACGACCAGCTGCAGTCGCTGATCCGCGCCAACGACGACAAGCAGGCGGTGGTCGGCTTCCTGCGCAACGGCGTGGCCCAGAGCGCGACGGTCAACACGGTCATCGACACGCGGCCGGCTTCGGACGACCCCTCTTCGACCAAGACCGTCGACGTCGGGTTCATGGGCATCACGCCCTCCAGCCACTACGTGACCGGCGGCCCGCTCTACACCACCGTGCAGATGGGCTACACCGCCGAGCAGACGGTCCAGGCGATGATCACCCTGCCCCAGAAGGTGTGGGGCGTGGCCGAGGCGATCGTCGGTATGCAGGACCGGGACCCGGAGAGTCCCGTGTCGATCGTCGGTGGCAGCCGGATCGCCGGCGAGACCGTGTCGGTGTCGTGGCTGCCCACGAACGCCAAGGTCACCTTCCTGCTGATGCTGATCGCCGGCTTCAACTTCTTCATCGGGGCCTTCAACTTCATCCCGCTGCTCCCGCTGGACGGCGGCCACATCGCCAGTGCCCTGTGGGAGGAGATGCGGCGCATCGCGGCCCGGCTCCGCGGCCGGCCCGACCCCGGCTTCGTGGACGCCGCCAAGCTGCTACCGATCGCCTACGTGATGGCCCTGGCGATGCTGGCGATGAGCCTGGTGCTGATCGTCGGCGACCTGGTGGTGCCGATCCACATCACGGGCTGACATCACACTCAGCGGATTGGGGCCGCCATCGCGGCGCGCCGTACTCTGACAGTCATGACCGAGATCAACCTGGGGATGCCCGCGGCACCACCTCCGGTGCTCGCGCCGCGCCGCAGGACCCGCCAGATCAAGGTGGGCAAGGTGGGGGTCGGCAGCGACTCGCCGGTCTCGGTGCAGTCGATGACGACCACGCTCACCGCTGACGTCAACGCGACGCTCCAGCAGATCGCCGAGCTGACTGCCACCGGCTGCGACATCGTCCGGGTGGCGTGCCCGTCACAGGACGACGCCGACGCACTGCCGGAGATCGCGCAGCACTCCCAGATCCCGGTCATCGCCGACATCCACTTCCAGCCGAAGTACGTCTTCGCCGCCATCGACGCGGGCTGCGCCGCGGTCCGCGTGAACCCCGGCAACATCCGCAAGTTCGACGACCAGGTCAAGGAGATCGCCGCCGCCGCCAAGGACCGCGGGACGTCGATCCGGATCGGCGTCAACGCCGGGTCGCTCGACCCGCGGCTGCTGGAGAAGTACGGCAAGGCCACGCCCGAGGCGCTCGTGGAGTCGGCGGTGTGGGAGGCGGGCCTGTTCGAGGAGCACGACTTCCACGACTTCAAGATCTCGGTCAAGCACAACGACCCGGTCGTGATGGTCCGCGCCTACGAGCTGCTCGCCGAGGCCGGCGACTGGCCGCTCCACCTCGGGGTCACCGAGGCCGGTCCGGCGTTCCAGGGCACGATCAAGTCCGCAACCGCGTTCGGGGCCCTGCTCTCGCAGGGCATCGGCGACACCATCCGGGTCTCGCTCTCCGCGCCGCCGGTCGAGGAGGTCAAGGTCGGCCTCCAGATCCTGGAGTCGCTCAACCTGCGACCGCGCCGGCTCGAGATCGTCTCCTGCCCGTCCTGCGGCCGGGCCCAGGTCGACGTCTACACGCTGGCCGACCGCGTGACCGCCGGGCTCGAAGGGCTCGAGGTGCCGCTCCGCGTCGCGGTGATGGGCTGTGTGGTCAACGGCCCGGGAGAGGCCCGCGAGGCCGACCTCGGCGTCGCCTCCGGCAACGGCAAGGGCCAGATCTTCGTCAAGGGCGAGGTCATCAAGACCGTGCCCGAGTCGGAGATCGTCGAGACCCTCATCGAGGAGGCCATGCGGATCGCCGAGGGCATGGAGTCGGTGGACGGCTCCGGAGCGAGCGTCACCGTCAGCTGAGGTCCGTCACTCCTCGTCGAGCTGGGCGTCGCCGATGACGTGGAGCGCCCGGTCGAGCTTGCGTTCGTGCCGGCTGGTCCTCGCCAGGCCGTCGAGCTGGTGGATGAACACCTTGACCGCAGGCCGGTCGTCCACGTCCACTGCGGGCGCCTGGCTCGTCACCGGGGCGAGGTCGACCGCGGCCAGCGGCGCCTGTTTGCGGGCGCGGTCGAAGGCGCGCTCCAGCGGCTTCGACAGGTGGTGGATGTGCTGGAAGTGCAGCGCGTGGCGGCGGTCGCCCTCGGCCAGGGCCAGCCGCAGCAGCGGGTCGTAGGGGTGCAGGCCGTACATGAACAGCTCGAGGTGGTCCCAGGTCAGGGCGTAGCCCTCGATCAGGTCGCCGCAGTCCTGCGCGGTGGCGGTCTCGGCGTAGGACGACGCGGTGTCGTACGTCGTTTCCCACCGCTGGACGAGCTCGGTCACCGACCCCTCCGGGTTTCCGTTCTCACCGTGGAGGGAGACCAGGTCGAGCCACTGGGATCGGCACTGGTGCCGGGTGACCGCGTCCGCGGGGCCGCCGCCGACACCGGCAGCGAGGAGCGCGAGGACCGACCCGAGAACGATGCGGCGCATCCTCCGAGCCTAGGTCGAGCGCCTCGGCGCCGGGCGTCGTAGGCTCGCCCCGTGCTCACCGCGCGTCAAGGCGTACGTCCGCTCGGGACGCCGGATCTGGACGCGTTCCTGGCCCTCACCGGACGCGACCCGGTGGTCAACGTCTTCGCCGACCACCGCGCCCGGACCACCAACCTCGAGCCGCGCTGGCTCGGCGGGGAGATGTGGGGGAGGTTCGAGGGCGGAGAGCTGGTCTCGGCCTGCCACGTGGGCGCCAACCTGGTCCCGGTCGAGGCCCGGCCCGACGACGCGCGGGCCTTCGCGGAGCGGGCGCTGGCCCGCAGCCGGAGCGTGTCGACCATCGTCGGCCCGCACGAGGCGGTCGAGCCGTTCTGGAACACCGTGGCCGACCAGTGGGGGCGGCCCCGCGAGCTGCGCTGGCTCCAGCCGCACCTCCAGATCGACCACGACCCCGTGGTCGAGGCCCACCCCGACGTACGCCGGACGACCCGCGCCGACCTCGACCTGCTCTACCCCGCGTGTGTGGCCATGTACACCGAGGAGGTCGGCGTCTCGCCCGAGCTGGGCGGTGGCGCGGACCTCTACCGGGCCCGGGTGCAGCAGCTGATCAGCCGGGGCTGGTCCTTCGCGCGGTTCGAGGCCGGCCGGCTCGTGTTCAAGGCCGAGGTCGCCTGCGCCTCTCCGTACGCCGCACAGATCCAGGGCGTGTTCGTGCCTCCGGACCGTCGCGGCGAGGGGCTGGCCGTCTCCGGGATGGCCGCCGTGGTGGACCTCGTCCGCCGCGAGATCGCACCGGCGGTCTCGCTCTACGTCAACGAGTGGAACGTGCCCGCCCGGCGCGCCTACGCGAGGGTGGGGTTCCGGGAGACGGCGCGGTTCTCGACGGTCATGTTCTAGGTGTACTGATCGGGCATGCCCGGCCCGCCGGCGTCCTGGCCGTCGTACATCCGGGCGTGCTGCTCGAGGGTGATCACCCGCAGCACCTGTCCCCAGCCCGCCAGGGCCGCGACCATCACCGCCGCCGTGACCACCGACATCTGCCGGGCGAGGTCGGCGTTGTCGAACCGGGCGAGCGCATCACCCTGGAGGTTGATCGAGGTCCGCAGCCCGACCTCACTGGCCAGGAAGAGCGTCCACCAGAACCCGATCAGCGCGGCACTCTGCAGCGGCGACAGCGCCCGGCGCACGTCTCGCACGACCTGGAAGGGGAACCACAGCGCGACAACCGGAGTCACCCAGCCGCCCCAGGCCCACCCTGCACTGCGTGCGTGCCGGCCGTCCGGCTCGAGCGCCTCGGCGTTCCTGCGGGCCCGGTGCAGCCACAGCGAGCCGGTGACGAACCCGGCCACCAGAGCCAGGAGCGCCAGCCCGGTCGCGACGTAGTAGACGGCCAGGCTCCAGTCGAAGGCGTCCAGGCCGTCGCGGGCCCGGAGCCGCGCCGCCCGGCCGATCACGACCGCAGCCACGCAGGTGCACACCGTGGTCACGGCAGCCGACACGAAGGCCAGCACGCCGAGCGCGGTCAGGTCCTTCGCCTGCGCGGACGGCACCTGGCCCGGCGCGTCGTAGTAGGCGGCAGCGGGATGCGTCGGCTGCTGCGATGGATGTTGCGAGTCGGTCGTCATGGCGTTCCCCCCACGTCAGGACAGGGGCCAATCCTCACCGACGTGGTGCCTGGGGCGTTACCCCAGTCTTCAGTGGTCCATCCCCGTCTGGACCAGTTGGCGTAGCACGGCGACAGGGCCAGACTCAGGTCAACTGAGCGGGCTCCGCTCGCACGAACGACTCGGCCGAGCGATCCCGAGGGAGCAGCGATGCGCACAAGAGTCTGGGTCGAAGGAGCTCTCGCTGTCGTCACCGGCGTGCTGGCTGTCGTCACGCTCGTGAACGCCGAGTGGATCGAGTGGCTCACCGGCAAGGACCCCGACGGTGGCTCGGGTGCCTTGGAATGGGGCCTGGTGCTGGTGCTGGCCGCCGCCAGCGTGGTCGCCGGGCTGGTCGCCAGGCGCGACTACCGGCGCTGGAGCGCGACGGCCGTCACGCCACCCACGTCCTGATCACTCCACGACTAGGGACGCCCTGTGCCCTGGCGGGGGCGCCGGCACGCAGGGTCTCCGCCGGGCGCAGGTCGCTGGCCCGCTCGCAGGCGGTGGCGACGCACCGCGCGGTGAACGCCTTGCGGGCGCCGTTCACGTCGAGCAGCAGAGCGGTCGGGTTCTCGAACCGGATCTCGCCGAACCAGCCCGACCCCACCTGGTAGCGGCCGAGATGCCGTCCGGTGATGGTGCGGGCGTCCACGCGGCCGGGGCCGGGGCCGTCCGAGAGGATCCCGACCGTGGCGATGCGCGAGCCGTCGGCGTTGAACGCCGCCACGGCCTCGGTGCAGGAGCGCCAGAGCCTCTGCCCGGTGCTGAGCCGGCTGACCACGGTGCAGCCGCCGTCGTAGGGGTCCTTGGTGAAGGTGCCGACCACGTCCGCGGACAGGTCACCGACGTAGCCGGCGTCGCGGGCGACCACGGCGACCGAGTTCGTGCTCGTCGTCCAGATCAGGGTCTTGGTGTCGCTGCCGACCAGGACCCGGTCGTCCTGGGCGTCGAGCGCCCCGTAGAAGCCCTTGAAGGTGCGGGTGGCCACCTGGGTGGCGGTCGCGACGTCGTACACCGAGATCGTCGCGTTGGACCTCCGGTCGACACGGGTGTTGACGATGGTGGCGCCATCCCCGGAGAGCAGGGTCTCGAACGGGTGCGCCTTGGCCAGCAGCGTCCTGGAGCCGTCGGTGGCGACCCGGTAGATCCGGCCGTGGCCGCCCTGCTTGCTGGCGGTGCCGACGACGTACGCCGACCCGGACCTGCCCAGCAGCCGCACCTCGGGCGCGGCGATCGGGACCCGCACCGATCCGTCGACGACGGTCTTGCCCTCGAGGTGCGGGCCGGCGACGTCTGCGCCGCGGGCCAGGTTGCCTGGCGTGAGGGTGATCGCGGGGCGGGCGCTGGCCGGGGCGGCCACCACGGTGGCGGTGAGGGTCGCGGCGGCAAGGGCGACGAGTGGTCGCAGGAGGGCGCGCATGGTGCGTCCTTTCGGGATGTGGTGCGGTCACCGTGGAAGACGCTCATGCTGGCAGAGAAGTTGCAGGTGACATCCACGTCGAGCGCAGGGACTGTCCGCCGTACCCTTCTCCGCATGATCCTGCGGATGTCCAGCCTGTTCGTGCGCACCCTGCGTGACGACCCCGCGGACGCCGAGGTCCCGAGCCACCGGCTCCTGGTGCGCGCCGGCTACATCCGCCGCGCCGCGCCGGGCATCTACACCTGGCTGCCACTGGGGCTGCGGGTGCTCCGCAAGATCGAGAACATCGTCCGCGAGGAGATGGACGGGATCGGGGCGCAGGAGCTGCTGTTCCCGGCGCTGCTGCCCCGGGAGCCCTACGAGGCGAGCGGCCGCTGGACCGAGTACGGCGACGGCATCTTCCGGCTGAAGGACCGCAAGGACGCCGACTACCTGCTCGGCCCCACCCACGAGGAGATGTTCACCCTCGTGGTGAAGGACCTGTACTCGTCGTACAAGGACCTGCCGCTGGCGATCTACCAGATCCAGACCAAGTACCGCGACGAGGCGCGGCCCCGCGCGGGGCTGCTGCGCGGGCGCGAGTTCGTGATGAAGGACAGCTACTCCTTCGACATCGACGACGCCGGGCTCGACGCGAGCTACCAGCGGCACCGTGACGCCTACATCCGGATCTTCGACCGGCTCGGGTTCGAGTACGTCATCGTCAAGGCCGAGGCGGGCGCGATGGGTGGGTCGAAGTCGGAGGAGTTCCTGGCCAAGGCCGCGGTGGGCGAGGACACCTACGTCCGCTGCACGCGCTGCGACTACGCGGCCAACGTCGAGGCGGTCGACACCCCGGCGCCCGCGCCCACGGCGTACGACGACGCGCCCGCCGCGCACGCCGAGCAGACGCCTGACACGCCGACTATCGACACCCTGGTCGCGCACCTCGACGCCGCCTTCCCCCGGTCTGACCGGCCCTGGGCGGCCTCCGACACGCTCAAGAACGTCGTCTTCTCGGTCCGTCACCCCGACGGCACGACCGAGGCGCTGGCGATCGGGCTGCCCGGCGACCGCGAGGTCGACACGAAGCGGCTCGAGTCCAAGCTGGGCGAGGGTGTCGTCTTCGAGCCGTTCGGTGAGGCCGACTTCGCGGCCCGGCCGATGCTGGCCAAGGGCTACATCGGCCCCGGCTCGCTCGGTGAGAAGAAGCCCGCCGGCGTCCGCTACCTGGTCGACCCGCGGGTGGTCGAGGGCACGCGCTGGGTGACCGGAGCCGACGTGCCGGGCTCGCACGTGCTCGACCTGGTGGTCGGGCGCGACTTCACCGGCGACGGGTTCATCGACGTGGCCGAGGTGCGCGACGGTGACCCCTGTCCGGTCTGCGGTGCCACCGACGGCGGCGTGCTCGAGTCGGCCCGCGGCATCGAGATGGGCCACATCTTCCAGCTGGGCCGCAAGTACGCCGACGCGCTCGGTCTCCAGGTCCTCGACGAGAACGGCAAGCTGGTCACGGTCACGATGGGCTCCTACGGCATCGGTCCCTCCCGGGCCGTGGCCGCCATCGCCGAGGGCACCCTGGACGAGCTCGGGCTCTCCTGGCCGCGCAACGTGGCCCCGGCCGACGTACACCTGGTCGCGACCGGCAAGGACGAAGAGGTGTTCGCCGCCGCCGACCGGATCGCCACCGAGCTGTCGTCGGCCGGTGTCGAGGTCCTCTACGACGACCGGCCCAAGGTCAGCCCGGGCGTGAAGTTCAAGGACGCCGAGATGATCGGCGTGCCGACCATCGTCGTCGTCGGCCGCAACCTGGCCGACGGGAACATCGAGGTCCGCGACCGGGCCTCGGGGGAGCGCCAGGACGTCGCCGTCGACGCGGTCGTCGACCACCTGGTGCAGCTGGTGAAGGCCTGAAGGTGCGCGAAGTCCGACTCCGGTAGGACGCGCCGGGCCGTTCGCTGCGACAGCATCGAACCATGGAGCGGACCAGTGTCACCGAGCGCACGAGCGTCGAGCTGCCGGCCGGGAGGATCCACTACCGGGTGAGCGGGCCGGAGGGCGGACGGCCGGTGGTGTTCGTGCACGGGTTCCTGGTCGACGACACCGTGTGGGCGGACGTACCGGAGCGGCTGGGGGACGCCGGGTTACGCACCTACGCACCGACCTGGCCGCTCGCGTCGCACACCGAGGCCATGAGGGAAGGCGCCGACCTGACCCCGCGGGGCGTGGCGCGACTGGTGGCGAGCTACCTCGAGGCTCTCGACCTCGAGGACGTCATCCTGGTCGGCAGTGACACCGGAGGCGCGATCTCGCAGCTCGTGCTCGACGAGGACCGCAGCCGGGTCGGGCGGCTGGTGCTGACCAACTGCGACGCGTTCGAGGCGTTCCCACCGGCGCCGTTCGACACGCTCTTCCGGCTGGCGCGCCATCCGGGCTTCATGCGGCTGGTGCTGCAGGGGACGCGGTCGACGTTCGTCCGGCACGGCCGACTCGGCTTGCTGGCTCTCGACCTTCCACGAGCCCGTGCTCCTGTGCTGGGCCCCGGAGGACCCGTTCTTCAAGTACGACCTGGCGCGGCGGCTGCTGGCGACGTTCCGGGACGCGACGCTGGTCGAGTTCCGCGGCGCCCGCACCTTCGTCTCCCTCGACCAGCCGGCCCGCCTGGCGGAGGAGATCGCCACCTGGGCCGACCGCGAGTTCAGGAAGGAACAGGGGCGGGGTTAGGTTTCCGCCCATGTCGATCGAGGCGGTCATCTTCGACTGGGGCGGCACGCTAACGGAGTGGCACGACATCGACTTCCACGCCGAGTCGCTGGCGCTGGCCCAGGCCGTGGTGAACGCCGACCACGACGTCGAGGTGTCCCGCGAGCGGCTTCATCTCGCCGGCAACGCGATCTGGGGCCGCTCCCGCGACCACCAGCGGAGCTCGACGGTCGCCGACCTGTTCGACGAGGCCGGGCTCGAGCACGACCCGGCGCTGCTGACGGCGTACTGGGAGTTCTGGGAGCCGCACACCTACACCGACCCCGCAGTGCGGCCGACGTGGGCGGCGCTGCGCGAGGCGGGCCTGAAGGTCGGCGTGCTCTCCAACACCATCTGGCCGCGGGCCTGGCACGAGCGGATCTTCGAGCGCGACGGCGTGCTCGACCTGCTCCACGGAGCGGTCTACACCAGCGAGATCCCGTGGACCAAGCCGTCCCCGCGGGCGTTCGCGAAGGCGATGGAGGTGGTCGGGGCGACCGACCCGGCTCGGTGCGTGTACGTCGGCGACCGGCTCTTCGACGACGTGTGGGGCGCGCAGAACGCCGGGCTGAGGGCCGTCCACCTGCCGCACAGCAACATCCCGGCCGAGCAGGTCGGACACACCGAGGGTCGGCCGGACGCGGTCATCGAGGGGCTCTTCGAGCTGCCGGACCTGCTCAAGGACTGGGGCTGACCTGCGCAGACGCACGAACACGCAGTTGGCGGGGGCGATCCGACCCCCGCACCGGCGGAACCACCACTTTTGCAAGAACTTGCAATGCGAACTTGTGCAGAACCGACTCCCTCGCGTTCTGCAGCGATGCGGCTGCATAGTCGTGTCAAGGACGAAGCAGGTGAGGACCCGAGCCAGGAGTCCCAAGCGTTCGCCTCAGCGGTCCGCGTACTCGTCGGCTCCGGGGAATATCTCGGGAATTCCCCGGAACGACAGTTCGCGGGCCGCTACGTCGTTCAGGAGGCCGATCGCCTCGGCCCGCAGGGTTCCGGACGTGGCGCCGACCAGGGCGCCGTACGTCGACGCGCAGGCCTGCTCCAGCGCCAGCGCGGCCTGGTACCGACCGTCGGTCGTGTCCAGCCCCGCGGGCGCGGCGTACGCCGCCGCGGCGGGACTCGGGGTCTCGCCCAGTGCCGCAATCTCGCCGATGAGGGTGTCCCGGCTGTCCCGGTGGGCGTCGTAGGCCGCCCGCAGCGCGACGTACAGCTCGGCCTCGGCCGACTCCGACGTGCGCGAGCCGATCAGGCCGAGGACGTAGACCGCGGCGTGCTCGGCGGCCAGCGTGGCCTGGAGCGCGTCGAGCTCGGTGGTCACGGCGTCACCTCCGATGGCAGCGTCGCCAGGAACTGCGTCACCGACGCCGAGATCGAGGCCAGCAGCTTGGCCAGTGCCCCGCTCTCGGCCCTGCCGGCAGCGTCGACGAGCGCGGCCTGCAGCTGCTTCTCGCCCCGGCGGACCTGGCGCAGGGCAACGGCCGCCACCGGCGGCGGGCCGGGCGGGGACTTCGGCGGGAGCTGGCCCTCGAGCACCCGCAGCTGCTTGCGGTGCGCCTTGACGAGCGGGGCCATGGCGGTGCGCAGCTGGGGCGCCTTCCACGCGTTGATGGCCACCGCCAGCGCGGTGCCCAGCTGGGCGGTGACCTGGTCGACCAGCGTCTCGTCCGGGGTCTGTTCCGCAGGCACGCTGGCGGTGGCGGTGACCGACGGGCTGGTCGTCGAGGGTCGGCCGGAGCCCGTCGACCCGATGTCGTCGCCGTGGTCACAGCCGGCGACCAGGGCCGTCGCCGCCAGCCCGAGGACCGCCGTGCGGCGGCGTACGAGCGGACGGTCGGGCACGGCGCGACCTTAGCCCGCTCCCTACAGGGGGCCGCTAAGGTGACGGGGCCGTATGATTCTTGGCCAGCACCACCACAACAGCACACAGGAGGTCGCCGCCGTGGCCACGTCGCAGGACGCCGTCCGGGACCGGATCGAGCAGGAGCTCGCGACCCCTTTGGGTGCCCTCGGCCTGGACGTCGAGGCGGTGGAGCTGACCCCCGCAGGCAAGCGCCGCGTCCTCCGGATCGCCGTCGACGGCGATGACGGCGTGACCCTCGACGGGGTGGCCGACGCGGCCAAGAAGGTCTCCGAGGTGCTCGACGCCAGCGACGTGATGGGCGAGCAGCCCTACACGCTGGAGGTCACCTCACGCGGCGTCGATCGCCCGCTGACCCTGCCGAGGCACTGGCGTCGCAACGCTGACCGGCTGGTCAAGGTGACGACCACCGACGGCCAGACCCTGACCGGACGGATCGTCGGCTCCTCCGAGGACGCAGCGACGCTCGACGTCGACGGCACGGAGCGCCACCTTCCCTACGCGGACGTGGCCAAGGCGCTGGTCCAGGTCGAGTTCAACCGCAAGACCAAGCCTGATGACGGGGAGGACTGACCATGGACATCGATCTCAGCATCCTGCGCAGCCTCGAACGCGAGAAGGAGATCTCGTTCGACGTCCTGGTGGAGGCGATCGAGCAGGCCCTGCTCACGGCGTACCAGAAGACGCCCGGCGCCGCTGAGCACGCACGCGTCGTGCTCGACCGGAAGACCGGTCACGTCACGGTGATGGCCGCCGAGCTCGACGACGAGGGCAACCAGCTCGGGGAGTACGACGACACGCCCGAAGGGTTCGGCCGGATCGCCGCCACGACCGCGAAGCAGATCATGCTGCAGCGGCTCCGGGACGCCGAGGACGACATCCGGTACGGCGAGTTCTCCGGCAAGGAGGGCGACATCATCTCCGGCGTCATCCAGCAGGGCCGCAACCCCGACGACGTCATGGTCGACCTGGGCAAGCTCGAGGCGCTGCTGCCGGTGGCCGAGCGGGTGCCGGGGGAGCGCTACGAGCACGGCACCCGCATCAAGTGCCTGGTGTTCTCGGTGCGCAAGGGCATGCGCGGCCCCCAGATCACGCTGTCGCGCTCGCACCCCAACCTGGTGAAGAAGCTGTTCGCGCTGGAGGTCCCGGAGATCGCCGACGGCACCGTCGAGATCGCCGCGATCGCGCGCGAGGCCGGGCACCGGACCAAGATCGCGGTCCGCTCGACCGCGTCCGGGGTCAACGCCAAGGGCGCCTGCATCGGGCCGATGGGCCAGCGGGTGCGCAACGTGATGTCCGAGCTGCACGGCGAGAAGATCGACATCGTCGACTGGTCCGACGACCCCGGTGAGCTGGTCGCCCATGCACTCTCGCCGGCCCGGGTCAACTCGGTCGAGATCGTCGACCTCGACGCCCGGTCGGCCCGGGTCGTCGTCCCTGACTTCCAGCTCTCGCTGGCCATCGGCAAGGAGGGCCAGAACGCCCGCCTGGCCGCGCGGCTGACCGGCTGGCGCATCGACATCAGGTCCGACGAAGCCGACAGCGGCGCCTGAGGAACGAAGGCGGCGCGAGGCCGGGACGTGACAGGTCTCCACATGGTGGGCGACGGTCCCACCGGCGTCCTCGTGCTCGCCGGCTCCAGCGGCCGGGTCGAGGAGGAGCGCTGCCGGGTGCTGGCCGGGCTGGGCGCCACCGCTGCGTCGTACCGCTGGTTCGGCGACGCGGTCGACCGGGTGCCGCTGGAGTCGTTCGACGACGCGCTGGCGGCGCTGCACGAGCGTTGCGATCGGCTGGCGGTGCTCGGGACGTCCAGAGGCGCTGAGGCCGCCCTGCTGCTGGGAGCGATGCACCCGGAGATCAACGCCGTGGTCGCCGTGTCCGCGCCCCACGTGGTGTGGGCCGCGCTGTCCACCGACCGGCCGCAGCGATCGTCCTGGACCCGCGGCGGCGAGCCGCTCTCGTTCGTGCCCTACGACGACGGCTGGGCACCGGAGACGGATCCGGTCGAGTTCGTCGGGATGTACGAGCAGAGCCTCGAGACGTACGCCGACCGGGTGCCCGCCGCCCTCATCCCGGTCGAGCAGGTCGCCGGCGACGTGCTCCTGGTGGCCGGCGGCGACGACCGCCTCTGGCCGTCGTGCGACATGGCCGAGCACATCGTGGCCCGCCGGGACCTTGCGGGCCTGCACACGACCCTCGTCAGCCACCCACGGGCCGGCCATCGCGTCCTGCTCCCCGGCGAGCAGCCCGCGCCGCCCTCGCACCTGGTGCACGGCGGCACCCCCGAGGCCGACGCCGCTCTCGGGCAGCTTGTCTGGCCGCACCTCGTGCGTCTGTTGGGCGCCTGACCAAGCTGGGGCATGTGGTCGGCTGGGCGCTCGGACCGGACCGGGGAGCGGTCAGCCAGCAACCTGGGACCGCCCGAAACTGCGGCTGGAGGTTGCCTGCTGACCGCTGCCCGGGGTCGGACCGGGGGGCGGTCAGCCAGCAACCTGGGACCGCCCGAAAGAGGCGGCTGGAGGTTGCCTGCTGACCGCTGCCCGGGGTCGGACCGGGGGGCGGTCGGCCAGCAACCTGGGATGGTCCGAAAACTGCGGCTGGAGGTTGCCTGCTAACCGCTGCCCGGGCTCGGAGTCGCGGGGTCGAGACACACAGCAGGCAGGTCGAACCAGCGCAGGTGCTCGAAGTCGGCGCTGACCCGGTCACCGACCCCGTCCTCGCCGACCACGTCGGGCAGTGAGGCGAACAGCTCGACCGCCTCGGCCAGGTAGTCGGCCAGCGCCGACTCGGGAGCCGAGTCCTGCCTCCGCGGGTAGGTGAGCACTCCCTCGGCGTCGTAGGACAGATGGGTCAGCCGCAGCGGCGGCTCGACCGGTCCCAGGCGGTGCTGCCACAGCCCGGTGGCCGGGTCGAAGCAGTACTGCGGCGCCAGCTTGTGCCCGTGGTCGGCGACCAGGGTGACGGCGCGAACGACGTACTCGAAGACGGCCTCGCTCACGAAGTAGTTGAAGTTGACCCGCACCCAGCCGGGCTTGATGCCCTCGCAGCCGCCGGTGATCTCCCGCTCGAACTCGTGTGACCGCTCGAGATCGATGCCGAGCAGCCGGTGGCCGTACGGACCGGCACACGAGCAGCCGCCTCGGCTCTGGATGCCGAACAGGTCGTTGAGGATCGACACCACGAGGTTGTGGTGGAGGTAGCGGCCGCCGGGCCGGCGGACCACGAACGAGACGATCGACAGCCGTTCCGAGTCCAGGTTGCCGAGCACCTCGATGGCCGGGTGCTCGTGCCAGGCGGTGACCGCGCGGCGCAGGAAGTCCTCCTCGTGCGCCCGGATCGTCGGTACGCCGACCGCGTCCTTCAGCGCGAAGACCAGCCCGGCCCGGATCGACTCGACGATGGCGGGCGTGCCGGCCTCCTCGCGGTGGGCGGGGTCGAGGATGTAGCGGTGCTCCTGCGGGTTGACGTAGGAGACCGCGCCACCGCCGACCACGTCGGGGACCGAGTTGGTCAGCAGCCGGCGGCTCACCACCAGGACGCCAGGGGTGCCCGGCCCGCCGATGAACTTGTGCGGCGACAGGAAGATCGCGTCCTTGCGGGCGCCGGTGTCCGCGGGGTCGTGGGGGTTCATCTCGATGTCGATGTACGGCGCGCACGCGGCGAAGTCCCAGAGGGCCAGTGCGCCGTGCTCGTGGAGCAGCCGGGTGATGCGGTGGGTGTCGGTGACGATGCCGCTCACGTTCGAGGCGGCGCTGAACGAGCCGATCCTCAGCTCACGGTCGGCGTACCGCTCGAGCTCGGCGCGCAGCTGGTCGACGTCGATGTGCCCGTCCTGGTCCTCGTGGATCGTCACCACGTCGGCGATCGACTCGCGCCAGGGCAGCTCGTTGCTGTGATGCTCGTAGGGACCGATGAAGACGACCGGGCGCTGCGCTCGTGGGATCTGCCCGGACAGCTGGTGCCGGTGGTCGAGGTCCGCCGGGATCCGGATGCCGAGGATGCCGACCAGCTTGTCGAGCGCGCCCGTCATGCCGCTGCCGCAGAAGATCACCACAGTGTCGTCGTCGCCGTTCACGGAGCGGTGGACCTGGGCGCGGGCGTCCTCGCGGAGCCGGGTGGTCTGCAGCCCGGTGCCGCTGCTCTCGGTGTGGGTGTTGGCGTAGCGGGGAAGCACCTCGTCGCGGATGAAGTCCTCGACGAACGTCAGCGCCCGGCCGCTCGCCGTGTAGTCGGCGTAGGTCACCCGCCGCGGTCCGAACGGGCCGTGCATCAGCTGGTCGTCGCCGATCACCGACTCCCGGATCCGGCGCAGGATCGGCGGCTCGGCCAGGGCCGGGTCACGGGCCGGGATCGCACACCAGTCCCACGACTCAGCGGTCGGGTGGGCACCCATGGCTGGACCCTACGGCTGCGCGGCCTCTTTGGCAGGCCCCCACCGTGTGCATACCCAGCCGTCGGCGTCCGCCAGCACCTCCACCGTGTCGCAGTTGCCCAGGCGCGTCTGCTCGGTGTCCATGCGGGCCAGGTTCGGCACGCCGACCCCGATGGCGCCCCCGTGCGACACCACCAGGACGGTCTCGCCGGGATGCGCGTCCGCGATCTCTCGCAGGACCTCGGCGACACGGTCGGCGACCTCGCGTCCGCTCTCCGCGCCGGGTACCCGGTCGTCGAGGTGACCCGCCAGCCATCGTGCGTACGTCGCCAGGAACGGGTCGTCCTCCAGCGGTACGCCGCGGTGCTCCCCGACGTCGAACTCACGCAGGCCGAGCCGTGTGGTGACGCCGACCCCGAGCCGGGCCGCCACGATCTCGCCGGTCTGGACGGCTCGGGCCAGCGTCGAGGTCCACACGTGCGCGACCCGTCGCGAGGCCAGCGAGTCGGCCAGCCGCACGGCTTGCCGGCGTCCCTTGTGGGTGAGCGAGCCACCCTCCTCGGCCCACGTCGGCGCTTCGTACTCCGCCTCTCCGTGTCGCGCGACGACCATCGTCGTCGCGCACTGCAACGCGGTCACCGGCGCGTCCCGGCCACCCGGTCGACCACGAGCCGGGGCACCAGGTCGGCATCAGCGCCCACGGACCACTGCGGGAAGTCGAACACGGCCAGCATCAGTTGAAGAGGGTACGTCGGTGGGCGCGGACAGCGACGGAGCACCGTCCCGTCCACGCTGAACACGGCCTCGTCGACGTTCCACTCCACGGCGTACAGGTGGGGTTCGGCGACGTCGATCCGGACCCGGGGCGCTGAGAAGTCCTGGCTGAGGGCTGGGTCGCGGAACGCCTTGACGCCCACGCCGATCTCGGCGGAGGGGTCATGGGCCGGGCCGAGCGCCCGGCCGAAGATCTCGAAGACGCACAGCTCACCGCACTGCTGCTGCTCGGGGTCGTCCTCGAATCCGCTCATCCAGAGCGCTGCCATCGAGCGCGGGGAGAGGTGCATCCGGGCCGAGATCTCGACCCGGCCCCCGCTCGGGAGCCAACCCTCGAACCGCTCCTGCTCCTCCTGCACCACCTGTCCCTCGCGGAACCGCTGCTGACCGCGGGTGGAGCCGGCCGGACCCGACCAGCTCCCGGACTGGATTCCGGAGACCCGCAGCGGTGGCTGGTGGTCGCCCTCGCACCAGACGGGATGGCCGACCGGGATGTCGAGAGTGAGCCCGGCGGTGTCGAGTCGGTGGCTCGCACGGGTCCTCGCCCGCGACGACCAGGCGGGCAGGTAGTGCGCGAGCCACGTCCCGACATCCAGGTCCGGACCGTCGAACCGGTCCTCGAACCACGTGGGATCCGGCGCTCCCAGGGTCACCTCAACACGCTATCCGCGTCCGCCCGGGTTCGGGAACACGGCACCTGGGCGGTAGTGTTGGTCCTTGGTGGCGAGCGAACCGGTCCGGACCTGCATCGGATGTCGAGCGCGAGCCGCCAAGCGAGAGCTGGTGCGGGTGACCGTCGGCTCGGACACGCACGGCCATCCGGTCGTCGTACCCGATCCGCTGGGCAGTGCACCCGGTCGAGGGGCGCACCTGCACCCAACGGCCGCTTGCTACGAGCTCGCCGTGCGCAGGAAGGCGTTCGGCCGGGCCCTCCGGATGTCCGGGGGGAAGGTCCCGGGCCGGCTGGAGAGCGCAGCGGTGGGCGAGTGGATCGAGGCCCGCGCGACCGAAGACACCGAAGACCGAGAAGAAGGCTGGAGCAGCAGCTCATGAGCACTCGATGAGTAACTCCCGATGAGTTTGCACAACCGCTAACGGCTTCGAGAACACACCCCAGGACGCGGGTCTCGAGGCCAGAAGGAGAAAAGTGGCCAAGACCCGAGTTCACGAACTCGCCAAGAAGTACAACCTCGAGAGCAAGCTCGTCCTCGAGAAGCTTCAGGCGATGGGCGAGTACGTCAAGTCGCCCTCATCCACCATCGAGCTGCCCGTCGAGAAGCGGTTCGAGAAGGAGTACGCCGACCTGCTGAAGGCGGCGTCGGAAGCTCCTGCGCCGGCGGAGGACAAGCCCGCCGCCAAGAAGGCTCCCGCCAAGAAGTCCAGCACTGCGAAGGCTGCCGCCAACGAGGTAGCCCCCGAGCCCGAGGCCGTCGAGGTCGAGGCGCCCGCCGCCCCCGAGGTGGCCGCGCCGGCCGAGCCCGAGCGGGCCGAGGCGCCGGTCGCGCCCGTCGTGTCCGAGCCCCCGGCCGAGCCGCAGGCTCCCGCGGCGGCCGCGACGACCGAGGACTCTCCCAAGACCCCCGCCCCGAGGCCGGTGGGTCGTCCGGGCGCGCCGCGTCCGGGCAACAACCCGTTCGCGTCGAGCCAGGGCATGGGCCGGCGCCCCGCGCCGCGTCCCGGCACCGAGGCGGCAGGCACGGACGCGGTCGAGGGCCAGCGCCCGCCGCGCCCGCCGGCGCCCGGCGGTCGCCCCGGCATGCCGCGCCCCAACCCGGCGATGATGCCGAAGTCCCCGGCTGCCTTCGGGGCCGGTCCCGGTGGCCGTGGCGCAGGTGGTCCCGGTCGCGGCGGCCCCGGTGGACCCGGTCGTCCGGGTGCCCCCGGTCGCGGTGGCGCACCCGGCCGCGGCGGCGCCCCCGCCGGTGCCGGTGCCGGTGCTCCGGGTCGTCCGGGTGGGTTCGCCGGTGGCGGACGCCCGGGTGGCGGTGGCCGTCCGGGCCAGCGTGGCCAGACCCAGGGTGCGTTCGGCCGTCCCGGCGGACCGTCGCGCCGAGGTCGCAAGTCGAAGCGCGCTCGTCGTCAAGAGTTCGAGGCCATGGAGGCCCCGACGATCGGCGGCGTGCGGGTCCGCAAGGGCAACGGTGAGACCGTCCGGCTGCCGCGTGGCGCCTCGCTCACCGACTTCGCCGAGCGCATCGGCGTCGACCCTGCCTCGCTGGTGCAGATGCTGTTCAGCCTCGGCGAGATGGTGACGGCGACCGAGTCGGTCAACGACGCCACCCTCGAGCTGATCGGCGAAGAGCTCAACTACATCGTCCAGGTCATCTCGCCGGAGGACGAGGACCGCGAGCTGCTCGAGTCCTTCGACCTCGAGTTCGGCGAGGACGAGGGCGACGAGGACGACCTCGCGATCCGGCCGCCGGTCGTCACCGTCATGGGTCACGTCGACCACGGAAAGACCAAGCTCCTCGACGCGCTTCGCGACGCGAACGTCGTCGACAAGGAAGCCGGTGGCATCACCCAGCACATCGGTGCCTACCAGGTCACCGCCGAGGTGGACGACCAGGAGCGACGGATCACCTTCATCGACACCCCGGGTCACGAGGCGTTCACCGCCATGCGGGCCCGTGGCTCGCAGTCGTCGGACATCGCGGTCCTCGTGGTCGCGGCCGACGACGGCGTGATGCCGCAGACGGTCGAGGCGCTCAACCACGCCAAGGCCGCCGGAGTGCCGATCGTCGTGGCGGTCAACAAGATCGACAAGCCCGACGCCGACGCCACCAAGGTGCGGGGCCAGCTCACCGAGTACGGCCTCGTCCCCGAGGAGTACGGCGGCGACGCGATGTTCGTCGACGTCTCGGCCAAGGCCGGCACCAACCTCGACAAGCTGCTCGAGGCGATCGTGCTGACCGCCGACGCGTCCCTGGACCTGCGGGCCAACCCCAACCAGGACGCCCAGGGCATCGTGATCGAGGCTCACCTCGACCGCGGTCGCGGCCCGGTGGCCACGGTCCTGGTCCAGCGCGGCACGCTGCGCGTCGGCGACTCGATCGTCGCCGGTGCCGGCCACGGCCGCGTGCGGGCGATGCTCGACGAGCACGGCGAGAACATCGAGGAGGCCGACCCGGGCCGTCCTGCGATGGTGCTCGGCCTCACCGCAGTGCCGGGTGCGGGCCAGACGTTCATCGTGGTCGAGGACGACCGGATGGCGCGTCAGATCGCCGAGCGGCGCGAGTCGCGCGAGCGGGCGGCCATGCAGGCCAAGCGCCGCGTGCGCCGTACCCTCGAGGACTTCATGGCCTCCATGGAGAAGGGCGCCGAGAGCCAGGAGCTCAACCTGATCCTCAAGGGCGACGTGTCCGGTTCGGTCGAGGCGCTCGAAGATGCGCTGGCTCAGATCTCGGTCGGCGACGACGTGAGCATCCGCATCATCGACCGCGGCGTCGGTGCGATCACCGAGACCAACGTCGACCTGGCCGCAGCGTCCGACGCGATCATCATCGGCTTCAACGTCCGCCCGCAGGGCAAGGCGACGGAGCTGGCGGACCGCGAGGGCGTCGAGATCCGCTACTACACGGTGATCTACCAGGCGATCGAGGAGATCGAGGCGGCCCTCAAGGGCCTGCTCAAGCCGGAGTTCGAGGAGTCGACCCTGGGCCAGGCGGAGATCCGCGCGATCTTCCGCTCGTCCCGGCTCGGCAACATCGCCGGCTGCATGGTCACCAGTGGCGTCATCCGGCGCAACGCGAAGGTGCGCGTCATCCGCGACGGTGCGGTCGTGGCCGACAACCTCGACCTGGCCTCGCTGCGCCGCGAGAAGGACGACGTCACCGAGGTCCGCGAGGGCTTCGAGTGCGGCCTGGTGCTGCGCAACTTCCAGGACATCAAGGAAGGCGATGTCGTGGAGGCCTTCGAGATGCGCGAGATCCCGCGCGCCTGATCAATCGGTGGGCGGGAGTTTCACCGGGTACCCGGTGAAACTCCCGCTTCCCCGACGAAGTTTCGTGAGGTAAGCACCAGATTCACCGGGTACCCGGTGAAACTCGAGGCTGGAGAGACAGAGCCATGGTCAGTCCACGGGTCAGGAAGATCGCCGACCGGATCCAGGTCATCGTCGCCGAGATGCTCGAGCGCCGGGTCAAGGACCCGCGGCTGGGTTTCGTCACCGTCACCGACGTGAGGCTCACTGGTGACACTCAGCAGGCGACGGTCTTCTACACGGTCCTCGCCGGCGGGACCGGGCAGGCCGACGAGCAGCAGAGTGACGAGGCCGCGCTGGCTGCCACCGCGGCGGCGCTGGAGTCGGCCAAGGGGCTGATCCGGTCCGAGGTCGCCAAGCAGCTCGGCATGCGGCACGCCCCGTCCCTGGAGTTCGTGGCCGACGCGCTGCCCGAGTCCGCCCGGCACCTCGACGAGGTGCTGGCCAAGGCCCGGGCGCTGGACGAGGCGGTCGCCGCCCAGCGCGGGACGGCGTACGCCGGCGACGAGGACCCCTACAAGAAGCCCCGGGTGGTCGAGGAGCCTGACGAGGAGTGACTGTCTCCGGACTGGTCCTCGTCGACAAGCCCGCCGGGATCACCTCGCACGACGTGGTCTCCCGGATCCGGCGGCTGGCCGGCACCCGAAAGGTCGGCCACGCCGGCACGCTCGACCCGATGGCCACCGGAGTGCTGGTGCTCGGCATCGAGCGCGCCACCCGGCTGCTCGGTCACCTGATGCTCAGCGACAAGGCGTACGACGCCACGGTCCGGCTCGGCGTGGCCACCACGACCGACGACGCCGAGGGCGACGTGGTCTCCACGCGCTCCACCGGCGCGGTCACCGACGATGCAGTGCGCGAGGTCCTGGGCGAGTTCACCGGCGACCTGCTCCAGGTGCCGACCGCGGTCTCGGCCATCAAGATCGGCGGCAAGCGCGCCTACCAGCGCGTCCGCGAGGGCGAGGACGTCCAGCTGAGCGCCCGCCCGGTCACGGTCCACGAGCTGCTGGTGCACGACGTACGCCGCGCGGGTGACGCCATCGACGCCGACATCTCCCTGCGCTGCTCGAGCGGCACCTACGTCCGTGCCATCGCCCGCGACGCCGGCGCCCGCCTCGACGTGGGTGGCCACCTGACCGCGCTCCGGCGCACCGCGGTCGGCCCCTACGGCCTGGCCGGGGCACGCACCCTCGAGCAGCTGGCCGACGACTTCGAGGTGGTGCCGATCGCGGCCGCCGCGCGGGCGGCGTTCCCCTCTGTGGAGCTGGACGACGACGCGTCCCGGAGGGTCAGGTTCGGCCGCCCGCTCGACCTCGAGCTGAGAGCCCCGACGGCGGTGTTCGCACCGGACGGGGAGTTCCTCGCGCTCTACGAGCACCGCGACGGGAAGGCGCGTCCCGTCGCGGTGTTCGTGGGTTAGGGCGTGTCCTGGCTCCCTACTGCGGCGTCCACGTGGTGAAGAAGGCCTCGGAGAGCGCCTGCGCCTGAGCGTCCCCGCCGTCGTGGATGCTCGAGAAGACGATCGAACCATCCTCCTGGACCGCCACGTCGGCTTCGGTCCAAGCACCGGGCTCGTGGCCCCAGAACCACTTGAGCCTCGTGCCAGTGAGCGTGTAGCCGCCGGTGCCGTGGAAGGTCGTCCCGGTCTTCGGGCCGGAGGTGTACTTCTGCTCCTCGGTCCACGTGCCGTCGGCAAGGGTGAGGACATAGTCGCCCGCGTTCTCGTCGATGACGCCCTGGTCGGTGACCCCGGCTGCTGCCGCCTCGTCCGCGGTCATGGTGACCGTGAACGTGCCGTTGACCAGCGACTGGCCGGACGCTTGCTCGGAGGGGCAGGCAGTGGGACGGTCCGGCGCGGGGTCGCTGGCGGCCAGCGCCTGGATCTCGTCGATCAGGGCGGCGGTCGTGGGGTCGGCGCGCAGGTGTGCGACGGTCCCGGCGGTGGCGGCCACGAGGCTGTCGATGTCGGCCTGGCTGGCGCTGCCGATCCGACCCGCTTCAGCGCAGAACGTGGCCGCGGAGGCGGCGTCTGTCGGCAGGGTGTCCAGGACCCAGGCCTTCGTCGCATCTGACGCGTCGTCGAGCACCGCGACCTGCTCGTCGGTCAGCCCGGCCCTCGCGTCGTCGTCGATCACCAGCACGTTGACCTTGGGGTAGAAGACCACGTTCCCGGTGGCCACACCTGCGGGGGAGAGCCGGTAGGACGACTCCGCACCGATCATCGTGCTCGTGTCGGCCAGCGCGTCGGTCACGGACGCGCCGAGGTCCTTGAACATCGCGTTCGTCGAGCGTGACCAGGCCGCGCGCACGATCCCGCCGCGGTAGTCGGCCGCTCCCCGAAGCGGACCGTGGAAGCCGAAGGGATGGCGCAGGCCTTCGGGAAAGAGCCCCAGCGCGCTGACGCCGACCGACGGCAGCCCGGAGACGAGCTGGCCCGTGAGCTGGTCGTCGCTCACCACCGCGGCCGTGAGTGTGTCGGTCGTGACCAGGAACGGTGCGGTCAACGCCTGCAGGCTGGTCACGCCGAGGTCGTCCCACGATCGCGACGGCACCATCCCGAGGTCGAGCTGCCCGTCGATCACCATGCCGGCGACGACCTGGTCCCAGTGCGGCTTGTCGTGGTCGGCGTGCCACACCGGCTCGATCGTGATCGCGCCTCCGGAACGGCTCGCGACCTCGTCCGCGAAGTGGGTGATCTGCTGTGCCCCCGGCGCGTCGGGCCCGTCGTCGGTGCCGAGCCGGAGGGTGATGGACTCCGGGTCCGGCGATGGCTCGGAGGCGGGCTCGGCGGTGGTCCCGCCCTGGCCCGTCGTGGCGTCACTCGAGCTCTTGTCGGAGCCTGAGCAGGCTGCGGTCCCGCCTGCGACGACCGCCAGGGCGGCCAGTGCGGCGAGGTGGGTTCTCGGGTTGGTCCTCATGTCGTACGACGCTAGGAATCGGAGAACGCTGCCGGATCGGGACGAGCGCCCCCTTTGCGCTCCGGATTCTCCCGAGGCGTGGGTGGGTGTCTTCAGTCGGGCACGCCGCCGACCCGGGTCCACGGCGACGCGAAGTAGCCCTCCGAGAGCGCCTGGGCGGCGGCGTGGGCGTCCACGATGTCGAGGAAGTGGATCGTGCCGTCGGCGTCGACCTGGAGCCGTGCCGAGGTGAGGTCGCCCGCGTCGTCCCAGTTCATCGTGAACACGCCGTCCCGGTAGGTGTAGCTCCCGGAGTCGTCCGGGTTCCCGATGTAGTGGTTGGCAGTCTGGTGGTAGGTCCACGTCCCGCGATCCAGGACCCAGGTCAGCCGGCCGCTGTTCTCGAGGAGCAGGTGGGGATCGCCTTCGCCCGCCTCACGGAGCTGCTTCTGGGTGACGCGGGTGACGTAGGTGCCGTCCAGGGAGGCAAGCTCCGTGTCCTCGCTCGTCGGCGCCGGCACCGCGGGGCACGAGACGGGCGCCGCGTCGTCCGGGATGTCGTGGACGAGGTCTCCGATCTCGTCGATGAGACGGCGGGTGCCGGGATCGCGGCGCAGCCACTGGATCGCCGGCTGGACCGCCTCGTGGAGGCCGGCGATCTGATCCGGGGAGGCGGCAACGATCGAGCCTCCATGCGCGCAGAAGCCGTCCGCCGACTCCTGGTCGGACGGCAGCTCCGAGTAGAGCCAGTGCCGGGTGGCGGCCGCCGACGCGACGAGGAGCGACCACTGGTCGTCGCGGAGGTGCTCGCGGGTCGAGGTGCGCAGCACGAGGGCGTTCGTCTTGGGGAAGTAGGTCACGTTCCCGGTGGCCACCTGACCTGGGGTCAGCTCGTACTGCGCCTCGGCACCGCGCTGCCGGCTGTCGGGGCTGTCATCCATCGAGGCGCCGAGCGCGCCGAAGATCCGGCTCTCGGTGTCGGATCGCGAACCCCAGATCGTCTGGCCGGCGTAGTCCTGGGCACCGAGCAGCGGCTGGTCGTAGCCGAAGGGGTGGCGCAATCCGTCCGGGAAGAGGTCGACGCCCGTGACCCCTGCTTCCGGCAAGCCGGCCAGCAGGTCGTCGCGCAGGCCGCTGTCGAGCACGGCCCGCAAGGCAGGCTCGCTCGTGATGAGGAATGGCGTGTTGAGCGCGCGCAGGCTGTCGACCCCGAGCAGGTCCCAGGCCCTTCCGGGCACCAGCCCCATCTCCCACGTCCCGTTCGCAACGCCGTTGGCAACGGTCTGGTCCCAGCCCACCGTGCCGTCCGGCGTCACGTCCCAGACCGGGTCGATCCGGATCGTCCCTCCCGAGCGGTTCGAGACCTCCTCGGCGAAGTGCTCGGCCATGGCCCCGGTGGGGTCGGTCTGCCGGTCCGGGGTCGCCAGCCGCAGCACCAGCGCGGGTCCGTCGATGTGACGTGCGCATCCTGAGATGCCGCTCGTCACGATCGCGACCACGAGTGCGGCGGTGATGCGAGCCACCGTCCTGGCCGTCATGGCACGACGCTAGACCCGCTCACCCGAGCACGGAATCGGGTTCGTCCCGGTGCCGGGTGGGATTTCTCCCCATCCCCCGGGAGGGTGGGTGAGGCCATGATGCCTTCATGGAGGGCGTACGGCGCGACGCGGCGCGGACCGGTTCCGCGGTAGTGCTGGCGGTGCTCGCCCTGGCGGCGAGCGTGGTCGGCGCGGCGCTCTACAGCGACGCGGCGCCCTACGTCGGCTTCCTGGACCTGGCCCGGATCGCCCTGCCGGGAGTCGCGCTGGCGGGCGCGGCCCTGGTCGTGGCCTTCCTCGGCCGGGGTGGCCTGGCCGCACTGGTCCTCTCCATCGCCGCCATCGCCTCGGCCGCTCCCTGGATCGCCGTCGGACTGGAACAGCGCAGTGCGGCCTGGGTGGCGGTCGGTGCGCTCGAGCAGCTGCTGACGCCCGCTGTCGTGGTGGTGGCGCTGCTGTTTCCCAGCGGCCGGCTCGACGGCGTGGAGCGCCGGGTGACGGTAGCCGCGGCGAGCGGTGTCGGGCTCACCGCTGCCGCGGTCCAGGTCCTGGCCTACGACCCCGGCGGCTGGGGGTGGTGCCGCTGCGTCGGCAACCCGGTCGCCGGAATCAGCGGTCCGGAGGGCTACCCGCAGGTGGCCGACGGGCTCGTCGTCGCCGACCTGGTCGTGGCGCTCGCCGGGTTGACCGTCTTCGCGGCGGGCCGGACGTGGCGGCGCCGTGGGATGCCGGTGGCGTTCGGAGCGACGTTCGCCGTCCTCGTCGTCTGCTGGGTGGTGGCCGATGTGGTCGAGCTCAGGTCGCTAGACGGGGCGCCGGGCTGGGTGGGCGTGGTCCGCGACGCGGCGCTGGCCGTGCTGCCGGCGCTGTACGTCGCGGGCTACGCCGCGCAGCGGCCCAGCCGCGCGCGGGTCGCCGACCTCCTTCTCGCCGCACGGGAGGAGCACGACCCGCAGCGGCTCCAGGCGCTGGTCGGCCGGGCCATCGGTGACCCGGAGGCCACGGTGGGCTGGTGGGACCCGGAACGGGAGGACTTCCGCGACCACGCCGGTCGACGGGTCGACGTGCCCGAGCACGGGGTGCTTCGGGTGGAGGCGGAGGGGCGCCCGATCGCCGTCGTGGCGGCCGACCGGCTGGACTCGGTCGAGGCCGGGGTCCGGGACACGCTCGCCCAGGCGCTCCTGCTGGCGGCGGAGAACCGGCGGCTCACCACCGAGCTCCGGGCCAGCCTGGAGCAGGTCCGGGACTCGCGGGCCCGGATCGTGGCGGCGGAGGACGAGACCAGGCGACGGATCGAGCGGGACCTCCACGACGGTGCCCAGCAGCTGCTCATCTCGACGGGGATCAAGCTCAACCTCGCCGCCGCACAGGTCGACGGGGACCCCGCGCTGGCGGGCGTGCTGGACGAGGCGTCGACCGAGCTGAACCGGGCCCTGGCCGAGCTGCGCAGCCTGGCCAGTGGCATCGCGCCGACCAGCCTGGTGCACGGGAGCCTCGACAACGCATTGCGCGAGCTGGCGCTCCGGTCCGCGGTCCCGGCCGCCGTACGGGTCAGAGGTGGGGCCGAACCCGACGAGCTGGTGGCGTCGACGGTCTACTTCGTCGTCGCCGAGTGCCTGGCCAACGTGGCCAAGCACGCCGCCGCCACCAAGGCCGAGGTCGAGGTCGAGCTCGGCGAGCCGGTCCGGGTGAGCGTGGTCGACGACGGGCACGGCGGAGCCACGCTGGTCGGGCCGGGCACGGGGCTGCGCGGGCTCGTCGACCGGGTCGAGGCCCGCGGTGGCCGGCTCGAGCTGGCCTCTGGGTCGTCGGGCACCAGGGTGACAGCGAGCGTGCCGGCCGGAGGTACGCCGCGATGACCGTCGACCGGCCCCAGGTCGTGGTCGCGGACGACGCCGTGCTCGTCCAGGAGGGGGTGCGCCAGCTGCTGGTGGCCGGCGGGTGCGACGTGCTCGCCGTGGCCGGCGACGTCGAGCAGCTGGACCAGGCGCTGGCGGAGCATCCGGACACCGAGGCGCTGGTGCTCGACATCCGGATGCCTCCGGACCACAGTGACGAGGGGATGCGGGTCCTCGAGCGGCTGCGGGCCGAGGGCTCGACCCTCGGCGTGCTGCTGCTGTCGATGTACGCCAGCCCGACGCTCGCCGTCCGGGCGCTGTCGGCGGGCGGGGCCACCGGCTACCTGCTGAAGGACCGGATCACCACGGGCACGGCCCTGGTCGCCGCCGTGCGTTCGGTCGTCGGGGGCGGGACCGTCGTCGACCCCGAGGTGGTCAGCATGATGCTCGGCTCCTCGGGCCGGCCCCGCCTGCTGGAGTCGCTCACCGCCCGCGAGGACGAGGTCCTCCAGCTGATGGCGGAGGGCCGCTCCAACCTCGGCATCGCCGAGGAGCTGCACCTCAGTGTGAAGACCATCGAGACCCACGTGGAGCACATCCTCGTGAAGCTCGGTATCGAGTCCTCGCCCGGAGAGCACCGCCGAGTGCTCGCCGTACTTGAGCTGCTGCGGGCCGGTGACCATCCCGGCTGACGGGCGCCGTTAGTGTTTCGGCCGTGCAGATCTGGCGTTCGCTCGCCGACGTGCCGGCCGACCTCGGCGCGACCGTGGTGGTGATCGGCAACTTCGACGGCGTCCATCTCGGGCACCGTCGGGTGCTGACGCGCGCCCGGGAGATCGCCGACGAGCGCGGACTCCCGGTGGTCGCGGTGACGTTCGACCCGCACCCGATGTCGGTGCTGCGACCCGAGCACGCCCCCACCCAGCTCACCACGATCGAGCGGCGCGCCGACCTGCTCGGCGAGGCGGGCGCCGACCACGTGCTGGCCCTGCCGTTCGACCGCGACATGGCCTCCTGGGCGCCGGAGCACTTCGCCCAGCGAGTGCTGGTCGACACAGTGCACGCGGCCGCGGTCGTGGTCGGCGCCAACTTCCGGTTCGGCAGCCGGGCGGCCGGCGACGTGGCCACGCTCCGGGCCTTCGGCGGTGACCACGGCTTCGTGGTCGAGGGGATCGCCCTCGACGGCGGCCCGATGGTCTGGTCGTCGACGTACGTCCGGACCTGCCTGGCCGCCGGCGACGTGGCCGGGGCCGCCGAGGCCCTGGGCCACCCCTACGCCGTACGCGGTGTCGTCGTGGAGGGCGACCGGCGCGGCCGCGACCTCGGGTTCCCCACCGCCAACGTGCCCACCGACGGGATGACGGCGGCGCCCGCCGACGGCGTGTACGCCGGGTGGCTGAAGCGGCTCGACACCGGGGAGACCTACCCGGCCGCGATCAGCGTCGGGACCAACCCCACCTTCGACGGCGTCCGCGAGCGCCGGGTGGAGAGCTACGTCCTCGACCGCACCGACCTCGAGCTCTACGGGGTCGAGGTGGAGGTCTCGTTCGTGGAGCGGCTGCGCGGCATGGTCGCCTTCGAGTCGGTCGAGAAGCTCGTCGACCAGATGCACACGGACGTTGAGCGCGCGCGCGACCTCCTCGGTGTCGACCACTAGCGACGCCGCGCGACCGTCACCCCGTCGCGGAGCGGCAGCATCACGGCGTCCACCCGGTCGTCGGCCGCCACCCGGTCGTTCACTGCACGCATCGCCGTGACCCGCTCGCCCTGCTCAGACTCGTCGAAGACCGCCCCGCCGAGCAGGACGTTGTCCAGCAGCACCAGGCCACCGGGACGGAGGCGGCGGACCAGCTCCTCGTAGTAGGTCGGGTAGCTCTCCTTGTCCGCGTCCACGAAGGCGAGGTCGATCGTGGGGTCGTCGGGCAGTGCCGCCAGCGTCTCTGCGGCCGGCGCCAGCCGCAGCTCGATCCGGTCCGCGACGCCGGCCTCGGCCCAGTAGCGCTGGGCCAGCGCCGTCCACTCGCCGCTCACGTCGCAGGCCAGCAGCCGGCCTCCCTCGGCCAGCCCGCGAGCGATGCAGATCGAGGAGTAGCCGGTGAAGGTGCCGACCTCGACCGCGCTGCGAGCGCCGGTGAGCCGGGTCAGCATGGTCAGGAGGGCGCCCTCGTCCGCGGTGATCTGCATGCCGGAGAAGTCGGAGAACGTCGTCCGGGTCTCCTCGGCCAGCCGGGCCAGGACGTCGTCCTCGGCCGCGCTGTGGGCGAGCAGGTAGTCGCTGACGGTGTCGGCGGACGCCTCGACGTCCATGATCGTGATCACGTCATCACGGTACGGGCTGCGGTCGACGTCACAGCCGCAAGTAGGCCAGCACCGCCTGCACCCGGCGGTTGACCTCGAGGTCCACCGGCAGGTCGAGCTTCGCGAAGATGCTGTTGATGTGCTTGGCCACGGCCTTCTCGGTGACGTGGAGGGTGCCGCCGATGGAGGCGTTGGACCGCCCCTCGGCCATCAGCGCCAGCACCTCCCTCTCCCTGGCGGTGAGCCGGTCCAGCGGCTCGTCCCGCTGCCGGGCCATCACCGTGGCGACCACCTCGGGGTCGAGCACGGTGCCGCCCGCCAGCACCCGGCGTACGCCGTCCACGAACTCGCGCACGTCGGAGACGCGGTCCTTGAGGAGGTAGCCGACCGCCCCCTCGCCGCTGGCCAGGAGCTCCCGGGCGTAGAGCCGCTCGACGTACTGCGAGAGAACCAGGACCGGGAACCCCGGCCGGCGGGCCCGCACCGCGATCGCGGCCCGCAGCCCCTCGTCGGTGAAGGTGGGCGGCATCCGCACGTCGAGCACGGCGCCCTCGACGTCGGGGTCGAGGAGCGCGTCGTCGAGCTCGACCGCGTTGTCGAGCGCCCGGGCCACCTCGAACCCGGACCCCTCCAGCAGCTGGGTCAGGCCGGCGCGGAGGAGGGCGTTGTCCTCGGCGAGGACGAGACGGGGGACAGCTGGCACGGCACCTCCAGGGTGACGATGGTGGGGCCCCCGTCGGGGCTGGACACAGCCATCGTGCCGTCGAACGCCGCGAGCCGCCGCATCACCCCACGCATCCCGGTGCCGCCGACCGAGTCCGCGCGGGCCAGGTCCGCCCCGCCACGGCCGTCGTCGCCGACCACGACGCGGAGCAGGTGCTGCTCGTGGTGCAGCTCGACCCACGCATGCTGGTGGCCCGCGTGCTTGGCCGAGTTGGCCAGGCACTCCGCCACCGCGAAGTAGACCGCCGACTCGACCGGGGCGGGCGGGCGGCCGGGGAGCTCTCCGATGACCTCGACCGGTACCGCCATGTCCAGGGCCAGCGCCCGGATCGCACCCTCGAGGCCGCGGTCGGCCAGCACCGGGGGATGGATGCCCCGGACCACCGAGCGCAGGTCCGAGATGGCCGCCGAGGTGGCCGCGCGGGCCTCGCTGACCGTCCGTCGGGCGGCCTCGGGGTCGCTCTCGAACTGCTCCTCGGCCATGCCCAGGCTCATCGACACGGCGACCAGCCGGGCCTGGGTGCCGTCGTGGAGGTCGCGCTCGAGCCGGCGAAGCTCGGCGGCCGAGTGGTCCACGGCCTCGGCCCGGCTCCGGGTGAGCGCCGCGACCCGCCGCTCCAGCGTCTCGGTGCTGCCGTAGGTGAGCAGCACCCGGTCCACCTGAGAACGCATCCGCAGCAGGGGATAGCTCCCGAACCACCAGAAGAACACCGTCACGACCGCCAGCAGCAGCACGATCACGACCAGCGAGATCGCCCATCCGAAGGTGATCGCCCACAGGATCCAGACCAGGTCCCGCCAGGTCATCGGGTCGGTGAGCACCGACCGGAGCTGGACCAGCGGCCCACCCCGAGGGATCGGCTTGTACGGCGGCGGCAGCTCCGCGCCGAGCAGCCGGCCGGCGATGTGTCGTTGCCGGTTGGCGACCAGGCGGATCAGCGGGATCGCCGCGGCGACCAGCAGGATGCCGACCCACACCACCACCAGCACTCCGCCGACCACGAACAGCACCAGGCCGAGGAGGAGCGGGACGAGCCAGAGCACCTGCTCGGCGGCGTACCCGGTGATCAGGAGGCGACCCGGCGGGGCAGCCTCCTGGGCTGGGACGGGGGTGGAGTCACTCACGCTCTCCATCCTGTCCGACAACAGGACCCCGGACAGTGGTGCCAGCACCACCACGGGTCGGGTCCTGGGACCCCTGACCTGGGGCTTCGCGGCCAGAAGGCTGGAGCCATGACGAACCCGATCTCATCTCTCGCCCATCGCACCGCTCGCTGGTGCGCCCTCCACCCGTGGCGCGCGATCCTCGGCTGGGTCGCCTTCGTGGCCTTCGCGGTCGGCCTGGCCACGATGATCCCGACCCACGAGACCACCGACGCCGACTACCGGCTCGGCGAGTCCGGCCGCGCGGATGCGATGGTCGCCTCTGCCGGCTTCAAGGACCCGGACACCGAGCAGGTTCTGATCACGGCCAAGAGCGGCGATCTCGACACCCAGGCTGCGGAGCAGGCTGCCGGCGCCGTCGTGACCGGCATGAAGCCGCTCTCCGGCGTCGACGAGGTCGCCGAGCCGCAGGTGAGCCCGGACGGAACGGCGTACCTGGTCTCGATCCAGCTGGCTCGCGACCAGGACGACGTCGCGCCGCTGCAGGCGGTGACCAAGGCCGTGCAGGCCGACTTCCCGCAGCTCGACGTCCGCCAGACCGGCGATGTCAGCCTGGACGACGCGATCAACAACAGGGTCGCCGACGACCTGTCCTCGGCCGAGACGCTGAGCCTCCCGGTCACGCTGATCCTGATGCTGCTCGCCTTCGGTGCCCTCATCGCGGCCGGCATCCCGGTGCTGCTCGCAGGCACCTCTGTGGCCGCCACCGTCGGCATCCTCGCTCCGGTCTCACACCTGATCCACGCCGACTCCACCGTGACCAGCATGATCGTGCTCATCGGCATGGCCGTCGGCGTCGACTACTCGCTGTTCTACCTCAAGCGCGAGCGCGAGGAGCGGGCCAAGGGCCACTCCAGCCGTGATGCTGTCGAGATCGCCGCCCAGACCTCCGGGCACTCGATCCTGGTCTCCGGGGCGGCGGTGATCTGCGCGATGGCCGGCCTGTTCGTGATGGGCGACTCGACGTTCAACTCGCTCGCGGTCGGCTCCATCATCGTGGTGGCTGTCGCCGTGCTCGGCTCCATCACCGTCCTGCCGGCGCTGCTCGCGAAGCTCGGCCGCTGGGTGGACCGCCCGCGAGTCCCGCTGCTGCACCGCGTCATGCGACGTAGCCGACGCGGCGCCATCAGCGGCCGGGTGCTGGGCCCGGTCGTGCGGCACCCGCTCGTCTCGTTGGCCATGGCCACCGTGGTCGTCGTCCTGCTCGCCATCCCGGCCTTCGGCATGAAGACGCACAGCGCCAACCTCGAGACGCTGCCCAGCTCGATCCCCGAGGCGAAGACCGCGCAGGACCTCAGCCACGCGTTCCCGTCGGAAGGCACGACTGCCGACCTGGTCGTCAAGGCCAAGGCGTCCCAGCAGGACGAGGTCGCCGCGGCGCTCGCGCAGGTCGAGGCTGCCGCCGAGGACTCTCCGCTGTTCCGCCCGTCGGGCACCGAGATCAAGGTCTCGAAGGACGGCACCACCTCTGTGCTCACCCTGGCGATACCGTTCGACGAGTCCGACCACCGCGTCGACACCGCGATCAAGGAGCTCCGCTCGGAGCTGGCCCCGGCCGCGCTGGACGACCTGCAGGTCGAGCACGCCGTCGGCGGCGACGCCGCCGAGTCGCTGGACTTCGTGCAGCGCGAGCAGTCCCGGCTGCCGCTGGTGATCGGCGTCGTGCTGCTGCTGACCCTGCTGATCATGGGCGTGACCTTCCGCAGCGTCCCGATCGCGCTGATCTCGGCGGGGCTGAACCTGGCCTCGGTCGGTGTCGCGTTCGGGCTGATGACGCTGGTCTTCCAGCACGGCTGGTTCGAGAGCGCGCTCGACTTCAGCAGTCCGGGCTTCGTCATCGACTGGCTGCCGTTGTTCGTGCTGGTGGTCCTGGTCGGGCTGTCGATGGACTACCACGTCTTCGTGGTCAGCCGGATCCGCGAGCACGTCCAGCGCGGCCTGCCGACCCGGCTCGCGGTCCGGCAGGGCATCGCCGACACGGCCGGTGTGGTGACCAGCGCCGCCGCGGTGATGGTGTCGGTGTTCTCGATCTTCGCGACCCTGTCGATGCTCGAGATGAAGATGATGGGCGTGGCGCTGTCGGGGGCGATCCTCCTGGACGCGACGCTGATCCGGCTGGTGATGCTGCCGGCGATCCTCTGCCTGCTCGGTGACCGCGCCTGGTGGCCGATGCGTCGGCCGCAGCCGCTGGGCCGCCGGGTGGTCGAGGACGAGCCGGCGTACGAGCTCGTCTAGCAGTCAGTCCGCATCGAGGTCCTGCTCGACCAGGCCGGCGATCTTGTCGACGTCGGCCTGGTCGTCGCCGGCCACCTCGACGGTGTCGCCGAACTTCGCGCCCAGGGTCATGATCATCAGCGAGGAGCTGGCGTCGACGCCGTTGATCGTCACCGTGCTGCCGAGGCCGCCGGCGGCCTCGGCGATGAGCGCGGCGGGCCGGGCATGGAGGCCGACGGACGAGCCGACGGTGGCGGACTTGCTGGGCATGAGGTGCTCCTCTTCGCTTCAGTCGAGCGCTTGTACGGCGACCCGCTCCGGGTGCAGGTCGTCGGGGCCGGGGATGGTGGTGCCGGGGAGCCCGGCGGCGGCGCTGCCGTAGGCCACCGCCAGAGCGAGGCGGTCGGGTGCCGGCAGGCCACGCTGCTCGGCCAGCAGGTAGCCGAACAACGTGCAGTCGCCGGCACCCACGGTGCTGACCACCGTGGCGGGCGGAGCGGGGGCGTGCCAGGCACCGTCGGTGTCGACGAGCACCGCGCCGCGGGCGCCCAACGTGGCCAGCACCGAACCCACGCCACGGTCGACCAGCGTGCGGGCAGCCTTCGCGGCCACCTCGGGCTCGGTCTCGAGCTGGGCGGGGTCGGTGCCGGTGACCGAGGCGAGCTCCTCGGCGTTCGGTTTCAACAGGTCGGGGGCCGAGCCCGGGAGCCGGTCCACCAGTGCCGCGAGCGGGCCCTCGCTGGTGTCGACCGCGACCCGGCTGACCCCGCGCAGCCGCGCGACCAGGTCGGCGTAGAACGTCGCCGGGGCACCGGGCGGCAGGGAGCCCGCCAGCACGGTCCACGAGCCGGCGGCCGCGGTGTCCACCAGCGTCCGGGCCAGGTCGTCGAGGTGCTCGGCGTCGACCGCGGCGCCGGGGCCGTTGAGCTTGGTGGTGGTGCCGTCGGGCTCGGTGAGGGTGAGGTTGACCCGGACGGCGCCGGCCGGCCGGGCGGTCCGGCAGTCGATGCCCGCGACCTCCAGCTCGCGCACGAACGGGTCGTCCGGCAGCGCCGGCAGCACGGCGACCGTGGTCAGCCCGGCGCCTACTGCGGCCCGCGAGATGTTCACGCCCTTGCCGCCGGCTTGCGAGGTCATCGCCTCGACCCGGACCACCGCGCCGCGCTCCAGCGGCCCCGGTAGCGCGACCGTGCGGTCGAAGCTGGGGTTGGCGGTCAGGGTGACGATCGGTCCGCGGGTCACGCCCTCACCACCTCCAGCCCGGCGGCCTCGAACGCCTTGGCGTCCGCCTCCTCGATGCCGTCGTCGGTGACCAGGACGTCGACGTCCTCCAGGTCGGCGAACCGCACCGTGCGCTCCTGGCCGACCTTGGTCGCGTCGGTGAGGACGACGACGCGTTGGGCGCTCTCGATGAGGGCCCGCTTGGTGGCTGCCTCCTCGGGGTCGGGGGTCGAGAGCCCGTGGCGCACCGAGATCCCGTTGGTTCCGACGAAGGCGAGGTCGGCACGGAACTGCCGGATCGCCTCGATGGTCGCGTGCCCGACCGCGGCCTCGGTGGTCGGGCGGACCCGGCCCGGCAGCAGCTGCAGCTCGACATGGGGGAGCGGCGCCAGGAGTGCGGCGATGGGTACGGCGTGGGTGATCACGGTCCAGTGCTCGGTCGGCGGGAGCAGCGCGGCCAGCCGGACCGTCGTGCTGCCGGCGTCGAGCAGCAGGGTGCAGCCGCCCTCGGGAAGGAGCGTCACCGCGGCTCGCGCGATCCGCTCCTTCTCCTCGGCCTGGGCGTGGTCGCGGTCGGGGAGCTGGGCCTCGAGCATCGTGACCGACCGCATCGAGACCGCGCCGCCGTGCACCCGGCGGAGCAGCTTGAGCCGCTCGAGCTGGGAGAGGTCGCGGCGCACGGTCTCGGTGGTGACGTCGAAGCGGGACGCGAGCTCGGTCACCGCCACGCGGCCGCGCGTGGCGACCAGCTCGGCGATGGCCTGGTGCCGCTCTTCGGCGTACATTGCCTGCTCCTGACTCGACGCCGGGACGAATCGATCTGTGAGTATGTTGTTTTAGTCCCGAATGTGTTGACTGTCAAGGAGGCGGTGGTCTTGGATGTGGCCATGGTGACCCCTCCGGCTCCCGTCCATCCAGCTGCCACGCTGCGCGGCACGCCGGTGGTTCCCGGCCTCGCCTTCGGCCCGGTGGTGCTGGTCGGTCAGGAGGTCTCGCCGGCCGCGATCGACGCCTACGGCGACGGCGGCCACCCGGATGCAGAGGCGGCCCTGGCGGCGTACGACGTGGCGGCCGGCGCGGTGGCCGACGGGTTCGCGGGCAAGGCGGCCAGGGCCAGCGGCGCGGCCGCCGAGGTGCTGACCGCCAGCGCCGGGCTGACCCGCGACAAGGGGCTCCGCCAGGCGGTGGCCACCCGGGTGGAGGGCGGCACGGCGCTGCTCGAAGCGGTGCACGAGGGAGTGGCGCAGTTCGTGGACGTGTTCACCGCCATGGGCGGGCTCATGGCCGAGCGGGCGACCGACCTGCTCGACATCGAGCGGCGCCTGGTGGCCCGGCTGGTGGGCGAGCCCGAGCCGGGTGTCGAGCTGCCGTCGGTCGGGTCCGTGCTCGTGGCCGCCGACCTCGCGCCGGCCGACACCGCGTCCCTGGACCCCGAGATCATCCTGGCCCTGGTCACCGAGAAGGGCGGTGCCACGAGCCACACCGCGATCATCGCCCGCCAGCTCGGCATCCCCTGCGTGGTAGGAGTGGGCGGCGCCCTGGACCTGACCGCCGGTGCGCAGGTGCTGGTGGACGGCACGGCCGGCACCGTCGACCCTTCGGTGGAGGCCGGCGAGGCCGCGGCACGCGTCGAGGCGGACAAGGCCGCCCGCGCGGCCGTCGAGTCGTGGACCGGTCCCTGTGCGACGACGGACGGCGCGCCGGTGAAGCTGTTGGCCAATGTGGCCGACGGCGAGTCCGCCCGGAAGGCCGCCGTCGGCCCGGTCGAGGGCGTCGGGCTGTTCCGCACCGAGCTGTGCTTCCTCGACCGCCGGGACGAGCCGGACGTCGAGGAGCAGGCGCAGATCTACGGCGAGGTGCTCGCGGCCTTCGACGGCGGCCGGTACGTCGTCGTCCGCACCCTCGACGCCGGCTCGGACAAGCCGATCGCGTTCGCGACGATGGAGGACGAGGAGAACCCCGCCCTCGGCGTACGCGGCCTGCGGCTGGCGGCGCTCAACCCCGGGCTGCTCGAGCGCCAGCTGGACGGCATCGCCGCCGCGGCGGAGAACACCGGGACCGAAACCTGGGTGATGGCGCCCATGGTCGCCACCGTCGCGGAGGCGCGCGACTTCGCCGAGCAGGTGCGCTCGCGCGGGCTCAAGGCCGGTGTGATGGTCGAGGTCCCGTCCGCCGCGCTGCTCGCGGACCGGATGCTCGAGGTGGTCGACTTCCTCTCGATCGGCACCAACGACCTGACCCAGTACGCCATGGCCGCCGACCGGCTGGCGGCCGACCTCGCTCACCTGACCGACCCGTGGCAGCCCGCCGTGCTGCAGCTGATCGCCACCACGGCCGCGGCCGGCCAGGCGGCCGGCAAGAGCGTCGGCGTCTGCGGCGAGGCCGCCGCCGACCCGCTCCTCGCGGTCGCGCTGATCGGCATGGGGATCACCTCGCTGTCGATGGCGTCGGCCGCCGTACGCGCGGTCGGTGCCCAGCTCTCCGTGGTCAGCTCCGACACCTGCCGGCGGGCGGCCGAGGCCGCCCTGGCCGCGACCGACCCGATGGCCGGCCGGGACGCTGTCCGTGGCGTCGTCGCCGCTGGTTGAGGTGCGTGCGCAGCAGCGTCTGTCCGCTGGTTTCGAGACGGCTCACTCAGCCCCTCGCACGCTCGGGTCTGAGTCGAGCCTCCTCAACCTCCCGATCTTGAGCCGCAGGACCTCCTTCGCCGGTCCTACGGCTCGATCGTGACCTTGATCGCCTCGCCGTTCTTGACGATCTGGAAGGCGTCGAGGACGTTCTCGAGAGGCACGTGGCGGGTGATCAGGTCCTTGACCGGGACCTGGCCGGTGGAGATGTACTGCAGCGCGCGCTTGTTGTGCTCGGGCGCGGACCCGTTGGCGCCGTGGATGTGCAGCTGGCGGTAGTGGACCAGGTTCGAGTCGCACTTGATGAACGGGTCGGTCTTGGGCAGGCCTCCGAAGAAGGAGATCCGGCCGTTGCGGGCGGCCATGGAGATGGCCTGCTCCTGGGTGATGTTCGCCGCGGTGGCGGTGATGACCACGTCGGCCCCGCGGCCGCCGGTCAGCTCCAGGACCCTCTCGACCACGTCGACCTGGGAGCCGTCGATGGTCTCCTCGGGCTCGACGGCCTCGGCCGACATCTTCAGCCGCTCGGCGTTGACGTCGACGAGGTAGACCGGTCCGGCCCGGTGCACGCCTCGGGCGATCCGGATGTGCATGCAGCCGATCGGGCCGGCGCCGAAGACCACGACGGTGTCGCCCGGCTCGATGCCGAGCAGCTCCTGGGCGTTGATCGCGCACGCGAACGGCTCGGCCGCGGAGGCCTCGTCGTAGCCGACTTGGTCGGGGATCTTGTTGAGGCCGTCGACCTTGAGCACCTGCTGCGGGACGATCATGTACTCGGCGAAGCCACCGTCGTACTGGTAGCCGACCGAGGTCTGGTTCTGGCAGACCGCCATCCACCCCTTCTGGCACTCGTAGCACTCACCGCACGGGACCGCCGCGATCACCTGGGCGCGGTCGCCGACCTGCCACTCGACACCGAACCGGGAGCCGTACGTCGCATTGACGTCGGCGCCGACCTCGACCACCTCACCGGCGATCTCGTGGCCGATGATCCGCGGCGGTGTGAGGTTCTGGTGACCGTTGTAGAAGATCTTGACGTCGGTGCCGCACGTCGAGCAGTTGCGCACCCGGAGCTTGACCTCGTCGGGGCCACAGGCCGGCTCGGGCACGTCCTCGAGCCGGACGTCCTCGGGAGCGTAGAAGCGCAGTGCCTTCACCGGGCGGTTCCTTTCGGCGGGCCAATGGCTGACAACCGCGACGCTAGTAGCGCGGCGAAGAAAAGACCACATCAACGGGCAAGAATTTATGCCCGGATGCTTGGCAACGTGCCCGATTGTGTGCAGACTGACGGCAATACGGCCGTGACGGGCGTCACGTCCCACGACGAGAGGGCTAACAGATGGCTTCGATGGCCACGACCCCGGCGCCACGGGTCGGCGCGCGCGTCCAGGTGCAGAAGTTCGGCACCTTCCTTTCCATGATGATCATGCCGAACATCGGCGCGATCATCGCCTGGGGCCTGATCACGGCGTTCTTCATCCCGGTCGGGTGGACCCCGAACGAGAAGATCGCGACGATGGTCGGCCCCACCATCACCTATCTGCTGCCGGTGCTGATCGCCTACACCGGCGGCCGGATCGTCTACGGCACCCGCGGCGGGGTCGTGGGCGCGGTGTCGGTGATGGGCGTGATCATGGCGACCAGCGACCCGATCTTCATCGGCGACAAGGGCGGCTCGCCGATGTTCCTCGGCGCCATGATCATGGGCCCGATCACTGCCTACCTGATGAAGCGGGCCGACGCGCTGTGGGACGGCAAGATCAGGCCGGGCTTCGAGATGCTCGTCGACAACTTCTCGGCCGGCATCCTCGCCGCCGTGATGGCGATCGGCAGCATGTTCCTGCTGGCGCCGGTCCTGCGGAAGGTCATCGAGTGGCTCGGCGACGGTGTCAACTACCTCGTCGACCACGACCTGCTTCCGTTCACGTCGATCTTCATCGAGCCGGCCAAGGTCATGTTCCTCAACAACGCGATCAACCACGGCGTGCTGACCCCACTCGGCATCGACCAGGCCGCCAAACAGGGTTCGTCGATCCTGTTCCTGCTCGAGGCGAACCCCGGCCCCGGCCTGGGCCTGCTGATGGCCTACACGGTGTTCGGGCGCGGCATTGCCAAGGCCTCGGCGCCCGGGGCGGCCATCATCCAGTTCTTCGGCGGCATCCACGAGGTCTACTTCCCGTACGTCCTCATGAAGCCGAAGATGATCCTGGCCACCATCGCCGGTGGGATGACGGGCATCTTCCTGCTGAACCTGTTCGACGTCGGGCTGCGCGCCCCCGCCGCACCGGGCTCGATCTTCGCGGTCTACGCCCAGACGCCCAAGGGTGACTTCCTCGGGATCACGCTGGGCGTGTTCGGCGCCGCCGCCGTCTCCTTCCTGGTCGGTTCGGTCCTGCTCCGCATGGACAAGTCCGACGACACCGGCGACCTCACCCTGGCCACCGCGCAGATGGAGGACCTGAAGGGCAAGAAGTCCGTCGTCTCCAAGCTGGTCGACGCGCGCGGCGAGATCAAGTCGGTCGTGTTCGCGTGCGACGCGGGCATGGGCTCGTCAGCCATGGGCGCCTCGGTGCTCCGCAAGAAGATCCAGGCCGCCGGCCACCCCGAGGTCACGGTCGTGAACAAGTCGATCGCCAACCTCGCGGACGACTACGACGTCGTGGTCACCCACCAGGACCTCACCGCACGAGCGCGCGAGCGCACCCCGTCGGCCCTGCACGTCTCCGTCGACAACTTCATGGGCAGCCCGCGGTACGACGAGATCGTCGAGCTGATCGAGCAGTCCAGCCGCCGCGCTGGTGCGGCTGCACCTGTGGCGGCGGAGCCGGTTCCGTCGAGCGGTGACGTGCTGTCGCGGGAGTCGATCGTGCTCGGAGGCAACGCCACCAACCGGGACGCCGCGATCACCGAGGCAGGAGACCTGCTGGTCACGGCCGGCGCGGTCGACGCGGCGTACGTCGACGCCATGCACGAGCGCGAGAAGTCGGTGTCCACGGCGATGGGCAACAGCCTGGCCATCCCGCACGGGACCAACGAGGCCAAGGGGCTGATCCGGCACACGGCGATCTCGTTCATCCGCTACGACCAGCCGATCGACTGGAACGGCAAGCCGGCGGAGTTCGTGCTCGGCATCGCCGGGGCGGGCGACGACCACCTGGCCCTGCTGTCCCGGATCGCGGAGACGTTCACCGACCCGGAGGCCGTGGCCCGGCTGAGGGCGGCCGTGACGCCGGACGACGTGCTCGCCGTGCTGGACGTCGTCCGGGTCTGAGGAGGGGCGTCGGGGAACCTCAGGCCGGTCGGACCGTCACGGGAACGCCGCTCGACGCGGCGTTCCCGTCGGCGTGTCCGGCGTTCTTGTCCGTTCGTCCGCGCTTTTGGGTGCCCCCGACGCCCGCTGATACTCTTCATCGGTTGCCCGTGAGGGCACGACCACACTGCTGAACCCGCCGTGCAACGGCCGCGGATCCAGAGTGCCCGGGTGAACAGGCCCCGGCGCGCCGCGCAGACGAGAGAACCGAAGGAGCCCGCATGTCAGTCGGAACCGACGCGGAGACCAAGAACAAGATCATCGCCGAGTACGCCACGACCGAGGGCGACACCGGTTCCCCCGAGGTGCAGATCGCGTTGCTCAGCCACCGCATCAGCCACCTCACCGAGCACCTCAAGCAGCACAAGCACGACCACCACAGCCGGCGCGGCCTGCTGCTGCTGGTCGGCCAGCGTCGTCGGCTGCTCAACTACCTGAACAAGACCGACATCGAGCGCTACCGCTCGATCATCGAGCGCCTCGGCCTGCGCCGCTGACTCACCGGAGGACCCGCCCGTGCGGGTCCTCCGCTAGATTTCAAACAGAACAGATACACACATCACCAGGAGCGACCCGCCGTTCTGGCCCGGTCCTCGGTAGTGGCTCTCAGAGCCTTCAGCTCTGCGGGCCTCGATCGAAGACCGGCTTCGACTTCTCAGCGGGACGCCGCGGATCGCTCCGCGACAGACAGGCACATCCCATTGAGTGACAACTCGTTCGAGCCCGTGATCTCCGCAGTAGAGACCACCCTCGACAACGGCAAGTACGGCCAGCGCAAGATCAAGTTCGAGACCGGGCTCCTCGCCCGCCAGGCGGCCGGCGCCGTCACCGCCTACCTCGACGACGACACGATGCTGCTCTCGGCGACCACCGCGGGCAAGACGCCGAAGGACCAGTTCGACTTCTTCCCCCTGACCATCGACGTCGAGGAGCGGATGTACGCCGCGGGCAAGATCCCCGGCTCCTTCTTCCGCTCCGAGGGCCGCCCGGGCGAGGACGCGATCCTCACCTGCCGGCTGATCGACCGTCCGCTGCGCCCGACCTTCAAGAAGGGGCTGCGCAACGAGGTCCAGGTCGTCATCACCGTCCTGGCGCTGAACCCCGACGCCCCCTACGACGTCCTCGCGATCAACGCCGCGTCGATGTCCACCCAGCTCTCCGGCCTGCCGTTCTCCGGCCCGGTCGGCGGCGTCCGCGTCGCCCTGATCGAGGGCAACTGGGTGGCCTTCCCGACCCACAGCCAGCTCGAGGAGGCCGTCTTCGACATGGTGGTGGCCGGCCGGGTCACCGACACCGGCGACGTCGCGATCATGATGGTCGAGGCCGAGGCCACCGAGCAGGCGTTCACCCTGATCGACGGCGGCGTGCAGGCGCCGACCGAGGAGGTCGTGGCCAGCGGCCTCGACGCCGCCAAGCCGTTCATCAAGCAGCTCTGCGAGGCGCAGAGCGAGCTGGCCAAGCAGGCCGCCAAGCCGGTCCAGGACTTCCCGGTCTTCCTCGACTACGAGGACGACGTCTTCGCTGCTGTCGAGGGCGCCATCAGGGACGACCTCGCCGCGGCGATGAAGATCGCCGACAAGACCGAGCGCAACGACCGCACCGACGAGCTCAAGGACCAGGTCCTCACCTCGCTCGGCGCGCAGTTCGAGGGTCGCGAGAAGGAGATCGGCGCGGCGTTCCGCTCGGTCAACAAGCAGCTGGTCCGCGAGAGCATCCTGCGCGACAAGGTCCGGATCGACGGGCGTGGCCTGGCCGACATCCGGCCGCTGCACGCCGAGGTCGGCGTGGTCCCGCGGGTCCACGGCTCCGCGCTGTTCGAGCGGGGCGAGACCCAGATCCTGGGCGTCACCACCCTCGACATGCTCAAGATGGAGCAGCAGCTCGACACGCTGTCGCCGGAGAAGCACCGCCGCTACATGCACAAGTACGTCTTCCCGCCGTTCTCCACCGGTGAGACCGGCCGGGTGGGCTCGCCCAAGCGGCGCGAGGTCGGCCACGGTGCGCTGGCCCGCCGGGCGCTGCTGCCGGTGCTGCCCAGCCGCGAGGAGTTCCCCTACGCGATCCGCCAGCTCTCCGAGGCCATGAGCTCCAACGGCTCGACCTCGATGGGCTCGGTCTGCGCCTCGACGCTGTCGCTGCTCCAGGCCGGTGTGCCGCTGAAGGCGCCGGTCGCGGGGATCGCGATGGGCCTGGTGTCCGGTGAGCTCGACGGCCAGACCCAGTACGTCGCGCTGACCGACATCCTCGGCGCCGAGGACGCCTTCGGCGACATGGACTTCAAGGTCGCCGGCACCCGCCAGTTCGTCACGGCGCTGCAGCTCGACACCAAGCTCGACGGCATCCCCGCCGAGGTGCTCGCGCAGGCTCTGACCCAGGCCCGCGACGCCCGGATGACCATCCTCGACGTCATGGCCGAGGCCATCGACGAGCCGGAGGAGATGTCGCCGACCGCGCCGCGCATCATCACCGTCAACATCCCGGTCGACAAGATCGGCGAGGTGATCGGGCCCAAGGGCAAGATCATCAACCAGATCCAGGACGACACCGGTGCCTCGATCTCGATCGAGGACGACGGCACCATCTACATCGGTGCCACCAACGGTGAGGCAGCTCAGGCTGCCAAGGACGCGATCAACCAGATCGCCAACCCCACGATGCCCGAGATCGGCGAGCGCTACCTCGGCACCGTCGTGAAGACGACCAACTTCGGCGCCTTCGTCTCGCTGCTCCCGGGCAAGGACGGCCTGCTGCACATCAGCAAGCTGCGTCCGCTGGCCGGCGGCAAGCGGGTCGAGAACGTCGAGGACGTCGTCTCGGTGGGCCAGAAGATCCAGGTCCAGATCGCCGAGATCGACGACCGCGGCAAGCTGTCGCTGGTCCCGGTGGTCGAGGAGGGCAACGGCGGCGGCGACGACGCCACGGCCGACGAGACCGACGCTGCCGAGTCGGCTCCGGTCGAGGCCTGACCCTGGCCGCTCAGAGCGCGCGCTCGCAGCGGTCGGGCTCGACCCGGACGCTGCAGACGGAGACGGACGGCGCCGGACGCGAGACCTCTCGCGTCCGGCGTACCGTCCTGCCCGGCGGCCTGCGGGTGATCACCGAACAGCTGGCCGGCGTGCGCTCGGCCAGCGTCGGTGTCTGGGTGGGCGTCGGCTCGCGGGACGAGTCGCCGACCCTGCACGGGTGCTCGCACTTCCTCGAGCACCTGCTCTTCAAGGGCACCAGCGAGCGCTCCGCGCTCGACATCTCGATCGCGCTCGACGCGGTCGGCGGTGAGTTCAACGCCTTCACCGCCAAGGAGTACACCTGCTTCCACGCGCGGGTCCTCGACGAGGACCTCGCGCTGGCCGTGGACGTCCTCGGCGACATGATCACCTCGTCGCTGCTCACGCCTGAGGACGTCGAGGCCGAGCGCGACGTGATCCTCGACGAGATCGCGATGCACGACGACGATCCCGACGACGTCGTGCACAACCTCTTCGCCGAGCAGGCCTACGGCCCCCAGGCGCCGCTGGGCCGCCCGATCGCCGGCACCGTCGGGTCCATCGACTCGCTGTCCCGGGCGCAGGTGGCGCGGTTCTACCAGCGCCACTACCGGCCGGCGAACATGGTCGTCGCCGCCGCCGGCAACCTCGACCACGCCGAGGTCGTGAAGATGGTGCGGTCGGCGTTCGGCCGGCGCGGCTGGCTCCGGCGTGACGAGCCGCCGGTCCCGCCGCGGCACGGCGCCAAGCGGGTCCGCGTGCATCCCGGTCTGGTCGAGGCGACCCGCCCGTTCGAGCAGGTCAACGTGGTCCTCGGCATGGAGGGCGTCAACCGCAACGACGACCGCCGGTTCGCGCTGGGGGTCCTCAACACAGCGCTGGGCGGCGGTACGTCGTCCCGCCTGTTCCAGGAGGTCCGCGAGCGCCGCGGGCTGGCCTACTCGGTCTTCTCCTTCGCCAGCCACCACGCCGACTCCGGCCTGGTCGGTGTCTCCGTCGGCTGCCTGCCCAACAAGCTCGACGAGGTGCTGGCCGTGGTCCGCACCGAGCTGTCCCGGGTCGCCGCCCACGGCATCTCCGAGGAGGAGCTGGCCCGGGGCAAGGGTCAGCTGCGCGGGGGACTGGTCCTCGGGCTCGAGGACTCGGGCTCCCGGATGTCCCGGATCGGCAAGGCCGAGCTGGTCCACGACGAGCTTCTCGGCATCGGCGAGGTGATGGACCGGATCGACGGGGTCACCCTCGACGAGATCCAGGGGGTCGCCCGGCACGTGTTCGGCAAGCCGGAGATCCTGGCGATCGTCGGTCCCGCCTAGGTCACCTGCGGACCAGCGCCACCATCCCGGCACAGGCGGCGGCCCAGAGCACGCTCGCGAACGTGCCGATGATGAACCGCTCGGTCGCCGCTCCTCCCCGGACCTCCCCGCGCAGGTCGGGGAAGCGGCCGACACCCTTGAGCGCCAGGACCACGGCCACCCCTTCGGGGAAGCCGGCGGCCAGCCCGGCGAAGACCGCGAGCCGCTCCAGGGCCCCGATCCACGCGCCACCCCGCAGCACCTCGGCGGCCTGGTCGAGGGACTGGGGCACGTCGTCCTGGCGGTCGATGATGGCGAAGATCCGGGTGGTCACCGGGCCACCGCCCACCACCGACAGCAGACCGGCCAGGACGACGAGGATCGTCACCTCGACCCGGCCGTCCGAGACCTCGTCGGCCACCGCCGCGACCACCGCGGCGGCCGCCAGCGCCAGCGCAGACACCGGCGGCCAGATCGCGCGACCGTAGGTCGACCAGCCGAACGCCGCGGCGACCAGGGCGAAACCGAGCAGGGCCAGCACCAGCTGGGTGGTGTTCTCGGCGCTCATGCTTTTCCGGGCTCCCCGCGGAAGCGCGAGGTCTCCGCGCGCAGCGCCCCGCTCTCGCGGTTTCTTGGGGTGGTCATGACGGCTGATCCTGCAGCAGGCCACCGACGAGCTGGGTGACCAGCTCGCGGGCCCGCCGCCCCTCGACGATGCCGGCCGCCTGGGCGCGCTGGCTGATCGCGGACTGGGTGACGCCGAGCCGCTTCGCGACCTCCTCGTAGGACGCCCCGGTGTCGACCAGGTCGGCCACCTCCCAGCCGCGTGGTGTGCGTCGGTTGAGCACCGCGGCCCACAGCCACAACGTGGTCTCGAGCGCGCGGACGCCCTGGCCGTCGCCGGCCACCCGGAGCCGCCAGGGAGCGGACTTGGCGGCGGTCACCGCGTCGCGCGCGGAGAGGTAGGCCGGTCCGCGGCCGGCGCGGGTGCTCTCGGGCAGCGGCTCCTCGACCTCGCCGATGCCGATGCCGACGCTCCAGCCGTCCTCGCGCAGCAGCCGCTCCACGACCGTCGTGACCGCGGCAGGCTCGTCCAGGACCCCCTGGAACTCGTCGCCGGCGGTGCGCTCGAAGGGACGCAGCATGGCCACGTCGGCCAGGCCGGCCAGGGTGGCCGGCACCCGGTCCGAACCACGGGTCGAGCCGCGCTGGTCGATGGTGAGCACGGCGGCGCGCATCCGGCGTACCTCCCCTCGGGCTTCAGGCTCTGATCTGAAGGCAGACTACATCAGGAAATAACCTAAAGTCAGCACAGTTCAGGAAATGATCTTCATCGCTTGCCGATGATGCCGACCACCGCGGGCGCCTTCTGCTCCACCACCGAGATCCGGAAGCCGGCGTCCTGAAGCGCCGCCGACGCCTTCTCGACGATGGTCGGGACCTGCTCGGGCCGGGTGGCGTCGAAGAAGAGGAAGACCGAGCCGCCCGGCAGCACCCGCTCGTGCAGCAGCGCGACCTCGTCGGCGCAGTCCCGCACCCAGAACAGGTTGACGTTGAAGGCGAACACCTTCGTGAGCCGCTTCACCGGCACCCGCAGCGTGGCCAGGTCGATCTGTCGGACGGTGAGCCGGCCGGCCTCGATGAACTTCGCGCAGCGTCGCCGGGTGCGGTCGACCCCGGACTCGGAGCGGTCGATGGCGAACAGCTTCCCGGTCTGCAGCCGCGCGCAGATCAGCTCGGCGCCGGCGCCGGGGCCGCAGCCGATCTCGAGGATGTGGTCGTTCGGCTGGACGTCCATGAAGTCAACGGCCCACCTGATCCGGGCCGGGATCGTCTGCACCGCCATGTTCACACCCTGCCAGATCGGAGCCGTGCCGTCCCCGCAGGTCAGCGGCCTCCCGGTAGGTTCTTGCGTCGTGACGGTGGTACGACGTGTCGGCGTGCTCGGCGCGCAGGGCAAGGTCGGCGCCGAGGTGTGCCGGGCGGTCGAGGCCGCCGGCGACCTCGAGCTCGTCGCGTCGGTGGATGTGGACGACCGGCTGCAGTCGCTGGTCGACTCCGGGGCCGAGGCGGTCGTGGACTTCACCCATCCCGATGCAGTGATGGACAACCTCGAGTTCTGCATCGGCCATGGCATCCACGCGGTCGTCGGCACCACCGGGTTCGACGCGGACCGGCTCGCCACCGTCGAGGGCTGGCTGGCCGACGCCCCCGAAGTCGGGGTCCTCGTCGCCCCCAACTTCTCGATCGGCGCGGTGCTGATGATGCGGTTCGCGGCCGCGGCCGCGCCCTTCTACGAGTCCGCAGAGGTCGTCGAGCTGCACCACCCCGACAAGGCGGACGCGCCGTCCGGGACCGCGCGACGAACCGCCGAGCTGATCGCCGCCGCCCGCCGCGAGGCCGGGCTGCCTCCGGTGCCCGACGCGACCTCCACCGGGCTCGACGGCGCAAGGGGCGCGATCGTCGACGGCATCCACGTGCACGGGCTGCGGATCCGCGGCCTGGTCGCGCACCAGGAGGTCGTCCTGGGGGGCGCGGGGGAGACGCTCACGATCCGCCACGACTCGCTGGACCGGGTGTCGTTCATCCCCGGCGTGCTGACGGCGCTGCGCGCCATCGGCGACCGCCCCGGGCTCACGGTCGGCCTGGAGCAGGTCCTCGACCTCGGCTGACGGCTGACTGCCGATGCGTCACGAGAGCCGGGTGTGCAGCCGGACCTGCTTGACGCGGACCGCGCCGGTGCCGTCCAGGTCGAGCTCGCGGTGCGCCGAGTCGGCCTCCCATCCCGCTCCGGTCAGGAACGAGAGCAGCGCATCGTCGCCGGCGACCACCCAGGTGACGGCGTGGCTGAACCTGTCGGCGGCCATCGTGTCGGCGGCCGCCTGCAGCAGCCGCGAGCCGTGGCCCTTGCCGCGCTCCTCCGGGTCGACGGTCAGCTCGCCCAGCTCGGCGTCGGAGACCGGGTCGCGGTCGGGGTCGGACGCCGGGCCGGTGATCGCGAAGGCGACGACCCGGTTGCGCTCAAGCGCGACCAGCACCCGGTTGCGCGCGTCGCCGGGCTTCTGCAGCGACCCGGCCCACGCCGCGGCCGCAGCGTCCTCGGCCTCCGGTCCTGACGGGATCGCCTCGGCCGGCAGCAGGCCGGCGTACAGCTCCGGCCACGTCCGCAGCTGCACCCGTGCGATCGCGGGCGCATCGTCGGCCCAGGCGACGCGTACGGAGACGTCGGCACCCGGGCTGCTCATGATCTCCATCCTGTCAGCACGGGCGGGCCCTGCCGGTCGGCTCGGCGGGGGCGGGCGATCCGGGGGTCGGCGCGCTCTGCCAGCCGAGCACCGCCGCGCCGCCGGTGGCGAGCAGCAGCCCGGCCGTCACGGCGGGCCACCAGCCGTCGCGCACACCGTCACCTAGCAGCGCGACCCCCACCGCGGCGGGGACGAACGTCTGTGCCACGATCACGGCCGCCGTCGTCGCAGGCACCGCCGCGCGGTGCATGCCCAGCGAGTAGAGCCAGAACGCGAGCAGGCCGAACGACGGCACCGCCAGCGCGGCGACCACGACCACCGTGTCGACCGGCGTACCGACGCCGCGGACCGAGATGGCCGAGCCGGCGTACCCCAGCCCGGCCAGCAGGCCGAGCAGCGGCCCGGGCAGGTGCCGCCCGGTCATCGAGGCCAGCGCGAGCGCCGCCACGCCGAGCCAGAGCGCCACCACGAACGTCGTGGTGGTCTGCACCTCACCCGGCTCACCCGCGCCCAGCGAGAGCAGCACGAGGCCGAGCGTGACCACCCCGACCGCGGCCCAGCCGGTGCGGTGCAGCCGGTCCTCGATGCGGTGCGAGACGAGCGCGGTCACCGGCAGCGACATCGCGATCAGCGCCTGGGCGAGGTAGAGCGGCAGCAGCCAGATGGCGACGGCGTGCAGGACGAAACCCACGAGGTACGCCGCGACCACGGCCATGGTCCGGGCATCGCGCACCGAGCGGGCGACGAATCCCCACAGCCCGTCGGGGGAGGACTCGAAGCCCCGCACCGCCTGGGCCTGGACGACAGCGGCGACGCCGAAGACCACCGCGGAAAGCAGACCGAGGACGACCCCGATCGCCGTCATCGGCGCTTCATGGGCGCTTCATCGGTAGTGCTCGGGGAGCTCCTGACCGATCTTGACCTTCGGCTTGGGGAGGCGCATGAACTTCATCTGCATGGCGCGGGTGACCGCGTAGTAGGTCGTGCCCTTGGTCGACTCGTTCGGGAACCGCGTCGCCAGCTGCCGACGCAGCCGGAAGCGCAGCATGAACATGTCGAGCGCCACGAGCAGCACCGACCCGAACAGCACCGAGTTGCCGATCGACCGCAACGTGTCGTTGCCGGAGTAGCCGAGCACCATCGTGACGACCAGCAGCGGGATGATCAGCTCGACGAAGCTGAACCGGCTGTCGACGAAGTCGCGGATGAACCGGCGCAGCGGCCCCTTGTCGCGGGGCAGGAGGTACTTCTCCTCGCCGTTGCGCATGCCCTGACGCACCCGGGAGCTGGAGTCGGTGCGCGACGCCTTCTGGGCAGCCGCCATCTCCCGACGGGTCCGGGGCGGCTTGGCGCGTGCCTTGGCCGCGGCCTCGGCCTCCTTGCGCGACGGCGTGGGGCGCCCCTTGCCGGACGCCTTGGACTCCTCCACCGGCGGGGTGGCTGCTTCTTGTCTGGTACGACGGAACAACGGGCCTCTGCTCGGGTCACTCTGCTGATCGGGTGGGCGTGATCGGGTGGGCGGCTACGAGCCTACCGGCGCCTTGCCGTACCGCCGTAGGGTGAGGTCACCCAAAGAGCCACCACCAGCAACAGACGTGAGTGTACGGAGAGGGACCCGCCCGCAATGAGCCTGATGAAGCGCATCAGCCTGATCTTCCGGTCGAAGGCCAACAAGGCGCTCGACCGCGCCGAGGACCCGCGCGAGACCCTCGACTACAGCTACCAGCGCCAGCTGGACCTGCTCTCCAAGGTGCGCCGCGGCGTCGCCGACGTGGCCACCAGCCGCAAGCGCGTCGAGCTCCAGATCGCCCAGCTCGAGCAGCAGTCGGCCAAGCTCCAGGGCCAGGCCGAGAAGTCGATCCAGATGAACCGCGAGGACCTCGCCCGCGAGGCATTGACCCGCAAGTCCGGGCTGACCAACCAGATCAACGACATGAAGACCCAGTACGCCCAGCTCCAGGGCGAGGAGGAGAAGCTCACCCTGGCCCAGCAGCGGCTGCAGGCCAAGGTCGAGGCCTTCCGCACCCGCAAGGAGACGATCAAGGCCACCTACACCGCCGCCGAGGCGCAGACCAGGATCAACGAGGCGATGTCCGGGATCGGCGAGGAGATGGGCGACGTCGGGCTGGCGATCCAGCGGGCCGAGGACAAGACCGCCGCGATGCAGGCGCGCGCCAGCGCGGTCGACGAGCTGATCGCGTCCGGAGCGCTCGAGGACGCAACCGCGCTCAACGCCGGCGACGACATCACGCGTGAGCTGGAGGCGATGAGCTCGCAGGCGGACGTCGAGCAGGAGCTGGCCCGGCTCAAGGGGATCTCTGCTGCGCCCCAGCCGGAGGCCATCGCGGCCGCTCCTGACTCGGGCGAGATCCTCGACGCCGAGCCGGAGAAGCAGGACTCGGCCGCCGAGACGGGCAAGGACGCGTAGCTGTGATCATCCGGATCCTGGGCGAGGGGCAGTACGACGTCGCGGACCACGCACTGGACCGGCTCAACGAGCTCGACTCCGCTCTCGACGCGGCCGTGGAGGCCGATGACGAGGCGGCGTTCGCGGCGTCCCTGACCGAGCTGCTCGACGGCGTACGCACCGCAGGCGTGGCGCACGCCGCCGACAGCCTGGACGAGTCCGACCTGATCCTGCCGCCGGCCGACGCCACCATCGACCAGGTCCGCGAGATGCTCAGCGAGGACGGCCTGATCCCGGGCTGACCGGTCGATCTCTCCCCACTCAGGATCCTCTTGGAGTGCCGGGCAACACTGGACGCATGGCACGATCACGGTTCGTCGGTGACGCCGGGCTGACCGCACGGATGACCACGGTGATGTTCCTGCTCGGAGCGCTCTTCGTGGCGCTCGTCGTCGGGCTCGCACTCGCCGCCGGGGGCGCGCTCGGCGTCATCATCGGCCTCGTCGGCATCGGCTTCGCCGTCTACCAGTGGGCCAACTCCGACAAGGTGGCGATGCGGGCCATGCGGGCCCGCGAGGTGACCCCGGAGCAGGCTCCGGAGCTGCACGGCATGATCGACCGTCTGTGCGCGCTGGCGGACATGCCCAAGCCACGGGTCGGGGTCGCCGACACCCCGGTGCCCAACGCGTTCGCGACCGGGCGCTCGCCGGAGCGCTCGGTGGTCTGCGTGACCACCGGGATCCTCGGCATGCTCACGGCCGAGGAGATGGAGGGCGTCCTCGCCCACGAGCTGTCGCACGTGGCACACCGCGACGTGCTGGTCATGACGGTCGCCTCGAGCGCCGGCATCGCCGCCGGGATGCTCGGTCAGGGCGCCCGCTTCGGCGCCTTCGGCTTCTTCGGTGGCGGCCGCCGCGGCAACAACTCCGGCGGGCTGCCGATCTGGGTCGTGGTCCTGCTCTTCAGCCTCCTGGTGTACGCCGTGAGCTTCGTGCTGCTCCGGCTGCTCTCGCGCTACCGGGAGCTGGCCGCGGACCGGGCGGGCGCCTACCTCACCATGCGGCCGGACGCGCTCGCGTCCGCCCTGAAGAAGATCACCGGTGGCATCAACCAGATCCCGCAGCGCGACCTGCGCCAGGTGAGCGCTGCCAGTGCCCTGTGCATCGCCCCGGCGATCGGAGGCGTCTCGCTCAAGACGCTGACCGCGACGCACCCGTCGCTGGAGCAGCGGCTCGAGCAGCTGGCGCGGATCCAGGCCGAGCTGAGCCGGCCGTCGGGCTGACCCGTCCCGTTGTCTCGTACCGTCGTCGCATGGGTCTCTGGGACACGATCACCGGCCGGAGCCGGCCCAAGCGCGCCAACCTCGACGCGCTGTTCCTCGTGCCCAGTGCGGCGATCACCCTGCAGACCGCAGCGGGGCTGAACCCGACCGGCGACGGTTCGGTCTGCTTCCGCGCGGCCGCGGGTGCGGGGTTCCACCAGACCCAGGAAGACATCGTCTCGTTGCTGAAGGGCGCCGACGACGCCCCTGGCGTCCAGATCACGACGGACTCCTACGGGTTCACCTGGCTGCAGGTGCACCGCGCGGCCGACGACCCTGAGCACATGGCCGGGCTGTGCACCGACCTCCACGCGGTCAACACCACGCTGGAGGCCGAGGGTTTCGGACCGGGTCTGCTGTGCTCGTTGATCCCGTTCGCGGACCCGTCCGGACGACGGGTCGGGCTGGTCTACCTGTACAAGAAGGGCACGTTCTACCCGTTCGCCCCCACCGGTCCGCAGGAGCGCGACAACCTGCTCGAGCTGCAGGTGCGTGACACCCTTCGCGACGAGCTCCCCATCGAGCCCGAGCTGTCCGGCTGGATGGCGCTTTGGGGCGCGCCGGGGCTCTGAACGCCGCGGGTCGCACGCAATCCGGATACCCCCGTCCCTATCCTGTGCCGGTGAGTGTCGCCGAGGTCGACGACCAGCGGCGCGTCGCCGCGATCACGGCGTACGACGCCGTCCGCAAGCCGCCGCGAGCCGAGCTGGACTCGGTGGTGGAGCTGGCCGCGCGGATCGCGCGGGTCCCGACGGCGACGCTCAACATCCTCTCGGACACCGAGCAGCACCAGGTCTCGACGTTCGGGTTCGACGGCTCCGTGTGCAGCCGCGAGGACTCCATGTGCACCTTCACCGTCGAGTCCCGGCAGCCGGTCATCGTGCCCGACGCCTCCCGGGACCCACGCTTCGCCACGAACCCCTTCGTGACCGGCGACCTGGGCGGGGTCCGCTTCTACGCGTCGTTCCCGCTCACCAGCCACGAGGGCGTGACCGTGGGGACACTCTGCGTGTTCGACGAGGAGGTCCACCCCGTCGACCACGAGACGCTCGACGGGATCGCGACCCTGGCCGCGCGGGTGATCGACGTCTTCGAGCTGCGGCTGCGCAGCCGGGAGCTGGCGCTCAACCTGATGGAGCTGCAGGCGCTGCAGGTCGAGCTCGAGCGGTCCAACGAGCGGCTCGCGTCGTTCGCGGGACAGGTCAGCCACGACCTCAAGACGCCGCTGACCACTCTCGCGTTGTCTCTGGACCTGCTGCGCGAGCAGCTCGACGACGGCGGCGTCGGGACCGAGTCGGTCAAGCTGCTCGACCGCGCCATCAACGGCTCGTCACGCATGGCCGACCTGGTCGACGACGTGCTCGACTACGCACGGCTCGGTGGCACCCTCAAGACCACCGACGTCGACCTCGACTTCGTGCTCGGCGAGGTGCTCGACGACCTCGCGCCGGAGCTCGAGGACGTGACGCTGCGCATCGGCCGGCTGCCCACGGTGGTCGGCGACCGCGCCCAGCTCCGCGCCGTGCTGCAGAACCTGCTGGCCAACGCGGCCCGCTACCGCCGAGACGACCGCCTGCTCGTGGTGGAGGTCACGGCCCGGCACGTCCAGCGCGCATGGCGGATCGAGATCACCGACAACGGCCGCGGCGTACCGCCCGTCGACCGGAACCGTGTCTTCGAGCCCCTGGCCCGGCTCGACGAGTCGATCGTGGGCTCCGGGATCGGCCTGGCCACCTGCCGGCGGATCATCGGTGCGCACGGCGGCCGGATCGGCGTCGACCCGACCCGCACCGAAGGCGCGCGGTTCTGGTTCGAGCTGCCTGACTCAGGACGCTAGTGGCGGCGACCACTAGCGGCCGGCGAGCTCGCGAGCCCGGCGCCGGTCGTCCTCGGCCGCCCAGCGGCGCAGGGTGGCCGGCAGCGTGAGCACCAGGCCGACCGCGACGCCGATGACCGCGCCCAGCGTGTTGGCGGCGATGTCGCGCTCGTCGGAGACCCGACCCGGGATGACCTTCTGCACCGTCTCGATCGACGACGTCATCGCGACAGCGGCGAAGAGGGCCACCCACCAGAACCGGGTGCCGAACAGCAGCAGCAGGAACAGCCCGACCGGCACGAACAGCGCGATGTTGGCGAGGTACTCGGCCCGGTCGTAGGTGAGCCACTCCAGCTGGTCGTAGCGCTGCAACCGCGCCAGCACCCGCAGCACCAGGTCGCTCTGCGTCGGCGCGTCCGACCCCGGCGTCAGCGTCACCCAGCCCACGAAGGCCAGGTAGGCCAGCGTGACGAGGCTCAGGAACGGATGGCGGTGCAGCACCTGACCATTGTGGGGGCCCGGTGGTTGGCCCTGGTTGCGTTCCAGCCCCAGATCAGTCCCGGTGGGTCTTGCCCGGCAGCGCCAGCATCCGGTCGAGCGCGACCTTGGCCCACTTCTCGGTCTCCTCGTCGACCTCGATCTGGTTGACGACGACACCCTCGACCAGGGACTCCATGGCCCACACGAAGTGGGGTAGGTCGATGCGGTTCATCGTCGAGCAGTAGCAGACGGTGCGGTCGAGGAAGACGATCCGCTTGTCGGGATGCTGGCTGGCCAGCCGCTTGACCAGGTTGAGCTCGGTGCCCACGGCCCACGCCGACCCGGGGGGCGCGGCCTCGATCGTCTGGATGATGAACTCCGTCGAGCCGACCAGGTCGGCGGCGAGCACGACCTCGTGCTTGCACTCGGGGTGCACGATCACCTGCACGCCCGGGATCGAGGCACGCAGCTGGGGGATGGTGTCCTCGGAGAACCGGCCGTGGACCGAGCAGTGGCCGCGCCACAGGATCATCCGTGCGTCGCGCAGCTGCTCGTCGGTGAGACCGCCGTTGGGCCGGTGCGGGTCCCAGACCACGCAGTCGTCGAGGGACATCCCCATCTTCAGCACAGCGGTGTTGCGGCCGAGGTGCTGGTCGGGCAGGAACATCACCTTCGACCCCTGCTGATAGGCCCACTCGAGCGCGGTCTCGGCGTTCGACGAGGTGCAGACCGCGCCGCCGTTGCGGCCGCAGAACGCCTTGATGTCGGCCGACGAGTTCATGTAGGTGATCGGTACGACGTCCGAGGCGATGCCGGCCGCCTCGAGCGCGGCCCAGGCGTCCTCGACCTGCCGCAGCCGGGCCATGTCGGCCATCGAGCAGCCTGCGGCCAGGTCGGGCAGGACCACCTTCTGGGAGTCCGCGGTGAGGATGTCTGCCGACTCGGCCATGAAGTGCACACCGCAGAAGACGATGAACTCCGCGTCCGGTCGGGCGGCCGCCTCACTGGCCAGCTTGAACGAGTCGCCGGTGACGTCGGCGAACTGGATCACCTCGTCGCGCTGGTAGTGGTGGCCGAGCACGAACACCCGAGAGCCCAGAGCCTCCTTGGCCGCGAGGGCGCGAGCGACCAGGTCGGGATCGGACGGCGAGGGCAGATCGCCCGGGCACTCGACGCCCCGCTCGGAGCCGAGGTCCACCCCACGGCCGAGCGGGAGGAGCGGCAGGTCGACTGTGGTCATGGTGGTGATCCTATTCGCGCTCTTCCGCGCTACAGCAGGGCACCGTTGTGAACGTACGGCGCCGGCGGTTTCATCCCCCGCAGCCCGAGGTAGCCCTCCTGGTGCAGGCTCAACCGGGCCGCGAAGCACACGTCCAGCACCCACTGGTTCGCCGCGGTCACGTGCGGCACGGCTCCTTCTTCCGGCCCCTCGGCCAGCGCCGCCCAGAGCAGCCGGGTCGCCGTACGCCGGTTGGAGGCGGCGAGCAGCCCGAGCCGCCCGCGTTCATCGAGATAGGCGTAGCCCGCGCCGGTCGAGGAGTCCGAGACCAGCAGCCGCCAGGTGCGCAGCATGAGCTCGTGGTCGACCCCGTGGCCGGCGCCCCGGGCGGCCCGGTCGAGGGAGTCCATGAGGTCCACGTCTCCCGCCGACCCGTCCCGGACCTTCTCGACCACGGGGATGGTGGCTCGGTCCACGGTGCCCGTCAGGTACATCTGCGGGTGCAGGTCGAACCCGGCCTGCCGGTAGATGCGTACCGCCTTGGCGTCCGACGAGGCCGACAACATCGCCCTCGTGCAGGACCGCCCGTGCTGCATCGCCGCCGCCATCAGCGGCTTGCCGATGCCCTGTCCCTGCCGGCTGGGCAGCACGGCGTACGTCGCCAGGCACCACAGCGTCTCCCGCCGGAACGAGGTCGCGATCCCGACGATGCCGCTGTCGTCCTCGGCCACCCAGCACCCGCCGGGGTCGTGCTGGACGAGGTGCCGGGTGCGCTCGACCCACACCTCTCGGTGCCGATCGGACCGGCGCGCCGGCGGCGGGCGGTCGGCGCGCAGGGTCCGGCTGTCGAGCTCGAAGAACCCCTCGTCGCTGACCCGCTCGGCCGCCGGGACGTCCTCGGGGCGCATGGGGCGGATCACCGGGTCCATCGGGCGCTAACTTAGCCGCGTGGCTGACAGCGAGGCATTCGAGATCGGCCACACCGCGAAGCTGACGACAGGTGTGGCTGAGTGAGGGTCCTGGTCGCACCGGACAAGTTCGCCGGCACGCTGTCGGCGGTCGAGGCCGCGGACGCCATCGCCGCCGGCTGGCGGGAGTCCGCGGCCGACGACGTGCTCGACCTGGCCCCGATGTCGGACGGCGGGCCGGGCTTCGTGGACGTGCTGCACGAGGCGCTCGGCGGTGAGCTCCTCGCCCTGACCGTGCGCGGCCCGCACGGGGAGCCCACTCCGGCGACCGTCCTGGTGACGGGTGACACGGCGTACGTGGAGAGCGCGCAGGCCTGCGGGCTGCACCTCACCGGCCAGGAGGGCGCCGAGGAGGCCACGACGTACGGCGTGGGGGAGATGCTCGCGGCGGCGGTCGAGGCCGGAGTCGCATCGGTGGTGGTGGGCCTGGGCGGGAGCGGCAGCAACGACGGCGGCGCCGGCCTGCTGGCGGCGCTGGGCGCGACCGCCGACGCGGCCCTGGACGCAGGCGGCGCCGGCCTGGCCGGGATCACCTCGGTCGACCTGGCGCCCGCGCGCGACCGCGTCGGCTCCGTGCGGCTGGTCGCAGCCAGTGACGTGGACAACCCGCTGACCGGGCTGTTCGGAGCCACCAAGGTGTTCGGGCCGCAGAAAGGCATCAGCGAGGAGCGGCTGCCGGTGGTCGACGGGTGGCTGGAGGAGTACGCCGCGGCGCTCGACCGCCGCCTGGCCCTCGAGAAGGGCGCCGGCGCAGCCGGGGGCCTCGGCTACGCGCTGCTCGCACTGGGGGCGGCCCGGGAGCCGGGGATCGGGTTGGTCGCGGAGGCCGTCGACCTGCCCGAACGCGCCCGCGCCGCCGACCTGGTGATCACCGGCGAGGGGGCCTTCGACTACTCGAGCGGGGCCGGCAAGGTGCCGCACGGCGTCGCCACCGCCGCCGAGGAGGCGCTGCGGCCGTGCGTGGTGCTGGCCGGCCAGGTCCTGGTCGGCGCTCGTGAGATGCGGGCGCTGGGCATCGACTCGGCGTACTCGATCGTCGAGCTGGTGGGTGAGGCGCGGGCTTTCGCCGAACCCGCCGCTGCGCTGGGGGAGCTGGCCGCCCGGGTGGCACGGACCTGGTCACGTTGACCGCCACCAGCCCTCCACCAACCCTCCACCAACCCTCCACCAACCTCTACCAACACGGGGAATATCCGCTCGTGTGCGAGACTTGGAACAGGCGGAAGCACGAGCCTGCACTCGACACCTGGGAGCCTGGAGCACATGACCGAGCAGCTTGAGACCGAGCGTCGTACCGACGGCATCAACCTGAGCCCGGTGGCGGCGTCGAAGGTGAAGAGCCTCCTCGACCAGGAGGGTCGCGACGACCTGGCGCTGCGCATCTCCGTCCAGCCCGGCGGGTGCTCGGGGCTGCGCTACCAGCTGTTCTTCGACGAGCGGAGCCTCGACGGCGACGTGGTCACCGACTTCGACGGCGTGGGCGTGGTCGTCGACCGGATGAGCGTCCCCTACCTGAACGGCGCGATGATCGACTTCGTCGACACCATCGAGAAGCAGGGCTTCACGATCGACAACCCGAACGCCACGGGCTCTTGCGCCTGTGGAGACTCCTTCCACTGAGGCTCAACCGCGGCGCCGCTCGGGACTTCAGTCCAGATGCAGCGACAGCGCGTTCGCGATCCGCTGAGCGGCCTCGGTGATCTGGATCTCAGGCTTGGGTAGGTCGGTCGGGAACTCGGCGTAGACGTCGGTGTAGGCCAGCCGGCGCGCCACGAGCGGGAGCCTGGCACCGGCCACGGCCGCGTCCGCGCGCATGGCCTCGGGGCTGTCCAGCTCGAACCACGCGCTCACGCGTTCGACGGTAAGCCCTACCCATGGGTACGCCGACGAATACGCGTCGGTAGCAATTCCCTCTAGTCTTTCCCGACGTGCCCGACAGACCTTCCGACGGTGGATCCCTGCTGATCGCCGGATCCATCGCCACCGACCACCTCATGAACTTCGGCGGGAAGTTCGAGGACTCCCTGGTCGTCGAGCAGCTGCACAAGCTCTCGGTCTCCTTCCTGGTCGACGACCTCGAGATCCGGCGCGGCGGGGTGGCCGCCAACATGTGCTTCGGCCTGGGCCGGCTGGGGCTGCGTCCGGTGCTGGTCGGCTGCGCCGGCGACGACTTCGACGACTACCGCTCCTGGCTGGAGCGGCACGGGGTGGACTGCGACCACGTCCGCATCTCCGACACCCACCACACCGCGCGGTTCGTGTGCACGACCGACACCACCGGCGCGCAGTTCGCCTCCTTCTACCCCGGCGCGATGAGCGAGGCCCGGCTGGTCGAGCTGGCGCCCATCGTGGCCAAGGTGGGCACGCCGTCCTACGTCCTGGTCGGAGCGGACGACCCGGACGGGATGCTCCGGCACACCGAGGAGTGCCGCCAGCGGGGCTACCGGTTCATCGCCGACCCGAGCCAGCAGCTGGCCTTCGGCGCCGGTGAGCTGATCCGGAACCTGATCGACGGCGCAGCGTTCCTCTTCTCCAACGAGTACGAGTCGCACATGATCGAGCAGAAGACCGGCTGGTCGACCGACGACGTGCTCGCCAGGGTCGGCATCCAGGTGAAGACGCTCGGCAAGGACGGCGTGCACGTGCGCGGCAAGGACGGGGTGGACTTCCAGCGGCCGGCGGCGAAGGACGTCGCCGCGCTCGAGCCCACCGGCGTCGGCGACGCCTTCCGCGCCGGGTTCCTGGCCGCGCTCGCGTGGGGCCTCAGCCTCGAGCACGCCGCCGAGGTGGGCTGCGTGCTGGCGGCGTACGTCGTGGAGACGGTGGGCCCGCAGGACTACAAGTTCACCGCCGCGCAGTTCCTGGGCCGGCTGGAGACGTCGTACGGCGCGGACTCGGCCGAGGCGGTCCGCCAGCACCTGACCGTCTAGGCGGCTCAGACGAGGCGCCGCACCACGTAGCGCGGCACGCCGTCGTCGGCGGGCTCCTCGCCGACGTACTCCTGCCCGCGCATGCGGCACCACGCCGGCACGTCGTAGGCCGCCGCGGTGTCGGTCGACGCGACCGCCACGGTCTGGCCGACCTCGACCTCGCCGATCCGTTTCCCGAGCTCGATGACCGGCAGCGGGCAGTGCATCCCGCGGCAGTCGAGCTCGAGGTCGGCGTTCACCGTGCTGGCGGGGCGGAGAACCCTGCGTCCTTCCGAATCTCCTCGACTGTGGAGGGAAGCACGGCCAGGAAGGCGTCCACGTCCTCCGCGGTGGCGTCGCGGGTCAGCGAGACCCGGATGTTGCCGTGCGTCAGCGCGCCCATGGCGGCCAGCACGTGGCTGGGCTCGAGGGTGGAGGCGGTGCAGGCCGAGCCGCTCGCGACCGCGAACCCCCTCCGGTTCAGTGCGTCCACGATCGCCTCGCCGTCGACGTAGAGGAACGAGAAGGTGACCACGTGGGGGAGCCGCTCCACCGGGTCGCCGACCACCTCCGTGTCCTGGATCTGCGCCACGGCTGCCCGGATCCGGTCCACGAGTGCGTAGTGGCGCTCGTTGACCTCGTCGCGCTCGGCCACCACCGCCTGGAGGGCGGCGGCGGCGCCCAGGACGGCCGGCACGTTCTCGAAGCCGGAGACCCGCTCATCCACCCGGTCGTCGTCGGGGAAGGGGTTCCGCCAGGTGGCGCCCTTGCGCACGAGGAGCACCCCGACTCCGGCCGGCCCGCCCCACTTGTGCGCCGAGCCCGCGGCCGTCGCCCAGCCCTCCGGCAGTGGGAGCCGGCCCATCGAGGCGCAGGCGTCCACGAACAGCGGCACCTCACCCAGCGCCTCGGCCGCCTCGGCGACCGGCTGGATCGTCCCGACCTCGTGGTTGGCGTGCTGCAGGGCAGCGGCGAGGACGCCGTCCTGCGCGGCGATGCCGAAGCCCTCGATGTCGGCCCGCCCGGTGGAGTCGCCGGCCACGACCACGTTCTTGCGGCCGGCGCGCTCGCCGTGCCAGTCGCGCGCGTGCAGGACAGAGGAGTGCTCGACGGCGGACGTGACGACGGCGCTGTCCATCGGCGGGTTGCGGGGGAGCAGCCCGAGGAGTCCCCGGTGCACCGCATCCGTCCCGGAGCTGGTGAACGACACCTCGTCGCGGCGTACGCCCAGGGCCTCCGCGACCGCCTCGCGGGCGTTGTCGAGGATGAGCCGGGCGTTCCGCGCAGGGGTGTGCAAGCGGCGCGGATCGGCGTACCCCTGGTCGAGCGCGGCGAGCATCGCCGCGCGGGCGTCCGGGTGCAACGGCTCGGAGGACGCAGCGTCCAGGTACCGGTCGGTGGGCACGCCGTGAAACTACCTGCCTGAAGGCCGACCCGGGCACCTTCGCAGCCTGCCGTTGGGTTACTGTCAGCATTGTCCGAGGTGGTTGGTCGAGAGGGGCTCTACCAGTGGGTCTGCAGCGCATCGTGCGTTGGGCCGTACCGCTCGCCGGAGTGGTGCTCCTGGCCAGCGGTTGCTCCGGCGCGGTGGGCACTCGGCTCGCGATGCCCGATCCGGCGTCCGAGCAGGGCGAGCACATCCTGAGCCTCTGGCAGGGCGCGTGGATCGCCGCGCTGGCGACCGGCGCGGTGGTGTGGGGCCTGATCTTCTTCGTGGTGATCCGCTACCGCCGGCGTTCGGACAACGAGATCCCCGTGCAGACCCGCTACAACCTGCCGCTGGAGATCTTCTACACGATCGCGCCGGTGATCATGGTCGTGGTCTTCTTCTCCAACACGGTGCGCACCCAGGACATCGTCCTGAAGGACACCGGCGCCACCGCGCCGGACAACATCATCGAGGTCACCGGCGAGCAGTGGTCGTGGACGTTCAACTACGGCCTCGGTCAGATGGACCCGTCCGCCGACGACGACCGGACCGACGACAACTTCGCCTTCCAGTCCTACGTCCACGACGGCGGCACCGGCTCCTACATCCCGGACCTGTACCTGCCGGTCGGCGAGACCACCCGGTTCAACCTGCACAGCCCTGACGTCATCCACGACTTCGGCATCCCGAGCTTCCTGATGCGCATGGACGTCATCCCCGGTCGGGTGAACCACTACGTCATCACACCGACCAGGATCGGCGTCTTCAAGGGCAAGTGCTACGAGCTCTGCGGGGTCTACCACTCCCGGATGCTGTTCAACGTCCACGTCGTCAGCCGAGACGACTACGAGGCCCACCTCCAGGACCTCGAGGACCAGGGGCTGGCGACCGACCGTCCGTTGCTCGGCGGGCAGAACGCCAGCACCGAGTCGGGCGAGGCGACCACCCCCGCGGATTCCAACGGAGAAGCCCAGTGACCGCCACCGCGTCTCACCCGAGCACCGTCACCAGCCCCCGTCGCGAGCTGGGCCAGAGGATCGTCCGGGTCCTCACCACGACCGACCACAAGGTGATCGGCAACCTCTACCTCACGACGTCGTTCTGCTGGTTCCTCGTGGGCGGCCTGATGGCCATGCTGATCCGTTCCGAGCTGGCCTACCCCGGCCAGCAGATCGTGAACGACGAGCTCTACAACCAGCTGTTCACGATGCACGGCACGATCATGCTGCTGCTGTTCGCGACCCCGCTGTTCTTCGGCTTCGGCAACGCGATCATGCCGCTTCAGATCGGCTCGCCGGACGTGGCGTTCCCGCGGCTGAACATGTTCAGCTACTGGCTCTTCCTCTTCGGTGGCCTGATCGCCGCCTCCGGCTTCCTGACCCCGACCGGCGCGGCCGACTTCGGGTGGACGGCGTACACGCCGTTGTCCGACGCGATCCGATCGCCCAGCGTCGGTGGTGACCTCTGGGTGATGGGCCTGTGGATGGCCGGCCTGGGCACGATCCTCGGTGCGGTCAACTTCGTCACCACCATCATCTGCATGCGCGCGCCCGGCATGACGATGTTCCGGATGCCGATCTTCTGCTGGAACACGCTGGTCACCAGCCTGCTGGTGCTGATCGCGTTCCCGGTGCTGGCCGGTGCGCTGCTCATGCTGGAGGCCGACCGACAGCTCGGGGCCCACGTGTTCGACTCGTCCCACGGCGGCGCGATCCTGTGGCAACACCTGTTCTGGTTCTTCGGCCATCCGGAGGTCTACATCATCGCGTTGCCCTTCTTCGGCATCGTGACGGAGATCCTGCCGGTGTTCAGCCGCAAGCCGATCTTCGGCTACATCGGGCTGGTCGGCGCCACGCTCGGCATCGCGATCCTGTCGGTGGCGGTGTGGGCGCACCACATGTTCGTCACCGGGGCGGTCGACCTGCCGTTCTTCTCCGGCATGACGTTCCTGATCGCCGTACCGACCGGGGTGAAGTTCTTCAACTGGATCGGCACGATGTGGGGCGGAAGCCTGTCCTTCGACACCCCCATGCTCTGGGCGGTGGGCTTCCTGGTGACCTTCCTGTTCGGTGGCCTGACGGGAGTCATCCTGGCCAGCCCGCCGCTGGACTTCCATGTCTCCGACTCCTACTTCGTGGTGGCGCACTTCCACTACGTGGTGTTCGGCACCGTGGTGTTCGCGATGTTCGCCGGCTTCTACTTCTGGTGGCCGAAGATGACCGGACGGATGCTCGACGAGCGGCTCGGCAAGGTGCACTTCTGGCTCCTGTTCGTCGGCTTCCACACGACGTTCCTGGTCCAGCACTGGCTCGGCGTCGAAGGCATGGCGAGGCGGTACGCCGACTACCTGCCCAGCGACGGCTTCACCACCCTCAACCAGGTCTCGACCATCGGTGCGTTCCTGCTCGGCGCCTCCACGTTGCCGTTCCTCTACAACGTCTGGATCTCGCGCAAGGGACCGCTGATCGAGGTGGACGACCCCTGGGGTTGGGGTCGGTCGCTGGAGTGGGCGACGTCCTGCCCGCCGCCGCGACACAACTTCGTCACCATCCCGCGGATCCGCTCCGAGTCGCCGGCCTTCGACCTGCACCACCCTGAGATCGCCGCGATCGAGCTCGAGGACAACACCGCCGCCGCCAACGGCCGGCTGGCCGACGCGCCCGACATGGAGGGTCGCGACACCCTGGTGGCCGAGCGGACCGAGCGGGTCACCAAGACCGAGACGGACGTGGACACCGACTCCTCCGGATCCGAGGAGGACGACGACCGATGAAGGCAGAAGCCTGGATCTTCGCCTCGTGCACGATCTTCCTGGTCCTGGTGACCCCGGCCTACTGGCTCATCACCGACGCGAGCGAGCACGGTGGCGACTGGACCGGCACGTCGGCGCTGACGATGACCACGCTGCTGACCTTGATGGTGACCATCTACCTCGGCTTCCACGCCAATCGGATGGACCCGCGCCCCGAGGACCGCAAGGACGCCGACATCGCCGAGGGCGCGGGGGAGCTGGGCTTCTTCCCGCCCTACTCCTGGTGGCCGCTGTGGACCGCCTCGTCACTGGGCCTGTGCGTCTTCGGGGTGGCCAGCTCAGCGTGGTGGCTGTTCATCATCGGGGTGGTCCTGGGGGCGATGGCGCTGGTCGGCTGGATCTTCGAGTACTACCGGGGTGAGCACGCTCACTAGGGCTCTCTGAGGGGCAACTTCCGGCGGCGGCGCGCCGTCCCAGAGGCGTGCGCGGTTTCCAAGGTTCTCATCGTCCGCAGGTACCCTTGAGCCGTCCGGGCCAGTCGGTCCGGACGTTCTCGTGGGAGTCCTGGGAGTTGAGCATGCCCTCTCGCCGACGCGGCCTGCATGGTGTCCGCGGCCTGGTCGCGGTGGCGGCGTTGCTGCTCGGCGCCTCGATGCTGAGCGCCTGCGACAACGGTGACGACATCCGCGGCGGCGGTTCGGCCGATGACACCTCGGGCAGCTCAGGGGACTCCGGCAACGGCTCCTCCGGCCCCTCGTCAGACTCCTCGGACTCCGGCGACACGCCTTCGGCCTCGTTCTCGACCAACATCAAGCGCAAGAGCGACGTCCCGGTCTCGACCCAGCTGCTGGTCCTGGCCCACAACGGCCGGCTCAGCCAGGTCACGGTCAGCGGCTCCGGCGACGTCGGCGCGCTCGACGGCACCATCGCCGGTGACGGCGGGAAGTGGAAGGCCGGCGACCTGCTCGAGCCCGGGACGACGTACACCGTGAAGGCGAGCGTCGAGGGCGACGACGGCAACCTGGTCACCAAGAAGCAGCAGTTCACCACCCAGGCCCTCTCGCTCGACCAGCAGACCTACCCGTCCGTGGCCCCGCTGCCCGGCGAGACCGTCGGCGTCGGCATGCCGGTGGTCCTGACCTTCGACGTTCCCGTGACCGACCGGGCGAACATCGAGAAGCACCTGCACGTGACCACCTCGCCGCAGCAGCCCGGCACCTGGCACTGGCTCAGCGACAACGAGGTGCACTACCGGCCGAAGACGTACTGGAAGGCCGGCACCCAGGTCGACGTGAACGTCGACATCAACGGTGTCGACGCCGGCAACGGCATCTACGGCCAGGAGGACCGCGACGTCAAGTTCCAGATCGGCGACGCGCACATCTACAAGGTCGACGCCAAGTCCGACCAGATGCGGGTCTTCTCCAACGGCAAGCTGCTGAGGACCATCCCGATCACGACCGGCCAGCAGCCGCAGTACACGACCCGCTCCGGGATCAAGGTCATCATCGAGAAGTTCGACCGCAAGGACATGAACTCCGAGACCGTCGGCATCACCGGCGCGGACGCCTACAACATCAAGGGCGTCCAGTGGGCCATGCGGGTGACCTACTCCGGCGAGTTCGTCCACGCGGCTCCGTGGTCCGTCGGCTCCCAGGGCCACGCCAACGTCTCCCACGGCTGCACGGGCATGAGCACCTCGAACGCCGACTGGCTCTTCCACATGAGCCTGCGCGGCGACGTCGTCGACTACACCGGCACCGACCGCCAGATGGAGCCGACCAACGGCTACGGCGACTGGAACATCCCCTGGCAGGAGTACAAGCAGGGCTCCGCGCTCGCCAGCTGATCGGCAACCCCTCTCCGGGGAGCCGCGGCGCCGCAGAGCCGCTGGCTGACTGCTGGGTGTGGGGCCGGATGGCGGTTGGTGGGCAACCTGTCTGGGTGTGGATCGGCCCGCTCGAGGTTGCTGGCTGACCGCTGGTCGGGGTGTGGTCGGGATAGCGGTCAGTGGGCAACCCGACTGGTCCCGATTGCGCAGGTTGGCGTTGCTGGCTGACCGCCGCAGGCTTGAAGGTCGTCCAACTGGCATGCACAGCCGGCGTCGGGGAGCGGTTGGTCCACAGGCGACGCGTTGACGCCACCCATCGTCGGCCTGTGCGGCTTCGATCTCTGGCATGAGCGAAGACCGGCAGCCTGGACCATTCACGCGTCCTCAGGGCCAGGCATTCGGAGTCACGTCCCGCATGCTGCAAGGGCCGGGCTTCCAGCGGGTTCATCCTCGCGTGTGGAAGCCAGCCGAGCACGTGATGTCTGAGGGGGACTGGCTGCTTGCCGCCAGGCTGGCACTGCCGAAGGGCGCACAGATCACCGGCATCACCAGACTCCAGCAACTGGGATTGGACTATGGGCCGCGCCGGCCGTTCCGTTTCGTCATCGACCGCGACGTCCACCGTTTCGTCGACGGTGTCTTCCTGCACCGGACCAAGAAGCTGCCGCCGATCGACGACGTAGGAGTGTGCGTGGAAGCCGCGTTCATGTCCTACTGCTCGCTGTGTCGCGTCATCGACGCCATCAAGGTCGGGGACTGGCTGCTGCACGGCGGTCACATGGACCGACGCCGCCTGGAAGCCATGGCGATCGCCGAGCCGTGGCGGGCCGGCGCCCAGGAGGTCATGTGGGTCCTGCCCTACCTCGAGCCTCGATCGCGATCGCTGAAGGAGTCGGAGACACGATCCGTGCTCGAGTTCGCCGGATTGCCCCGACCGGAGAGCAATGCTGAGCTCGGTCTCGACGAGGACGTGAAGGTGTTCGGAGACCTGGTCTACCGCCGGTGGAAGTTCGTGGCGGAGTACGAGGGAGAGCAGCACCAAGCGGACCGGGCCCAGTACTCCGTCGACATCGATCGATACGCCATGTTCCGGTGCCATGGCGTGGCGTACGTCCAGGTCACGAGGGAGAAGCTCGACCGGCCCCGCGCCGTAGCGCTCGAGGTACATGCGGTGCTGCGTCGCAATGGGTACGACGGTCCCGCGCCGTACTTCGGTGAGAAGTGGCGGTTGCTGTTCGGGTCTCTGTACGTGGCGGTCGGGCCTCGGGACCTCGCCCTCGCGAGCGGCTGACCGCGTACCTCCTTGCGGCTGACGCGTTGCTGGCTGACCGCTGCCCGGTGTGGCGCCCGGCGGGCGGTCAGTGGGCAACCTGGTCGAGGGGTTGAGGCCGGATTCCGGGTTGCTGGCTGACCGCTGCCCGGTGTGGCGCCCGGCGGGCGGTCAGTGGGCAACCTGGTCGAGGGGTTGAGGCCGGATTCCGGGTTGCTGGCTGACCGCTGCCCGGTGTCACTGACCGCTACCCGGTCCCGGAGCCCGGGTGTCAGCAAGACACAGAAGGCCCGCCCGGCACACAGCCGGGCGGGCCTTCGGCAGATCACAGGTACCTAGTCGTCGGCGCGGAGCTTCTCGCCCTCGACCAGGTGATGGCCGTCGAACTGGTGACCGTCGGCCGCGTGGCCCTCCATGGGGGCCTGGAGCTCGTGCTCGTGCTCGGCGTGGTGATGGCCTTGCTCGAGCTCCTCGACGGTCGGTGGCTGGATGTTGTCGGCGTACATCATCTTGCGCAGGCGGTGGCGTACGCCGGCCAGGCGGGAGCCGATGCCGCTGGGTGGCTCCACACCATTGGCGTCCGGGCCGGCCGGCAGCTCGCCGTACACGTCCGGATCACGGTCGCGGGAGGCGAGCCTGAAGGCGCGGCCCGTGGACAGGGGCAGGTGCCGTTCGGTGTAGCCGCCCTCGGGGGAGCGCATGATGATCCCGGTCTCGTAGCCGTGGAGCAGGTCGTCGCGGTCCTTGCGCTGCAGCGAGATGCACCAACGCTTGGTGATGAGGTAGGCGACCACCGGCGCGACGAACACCGCGGCCCGGTTGAAGTAGGTGATCTGGTTGATCGACAGGTGCAGCCGGATCGCGATGATGTCGTTGCCGCCGGCGATCCAGAACACGGCGTAGAGCGTCATCAGCGCGACCATCGTGGCCGTCCGGCCCGGGGCGTTGCGCGGCCGCTGGAGCAGGTGGTGGTCGCGCTTGTCACCGGTGATCCAGGCCTCGATGAACGGGAGCAGGAGCACGACGGTGAACAGCAGCATCGGCAGCACGATGATCGGCAGGAAGACGTTCCAGCTCCACGTGTGGTGCCAGAAGTGGCCCTCGATGTTCGGCATGATCCGGAGCGCGCCGTCGGGCCAGCCCATGTACCAGTCGGGCTGGGAGCCCGCGGTCACCTTGGACGGGTCGTAGGGCCCGTACTTCCAGATCGGGTTGATGGTCAGCAGGCCGCCCATCAAAGCCGCGACGCCGAAGACGCAGAAGAAGAACCCGCCGGCCTTGGCGGCGTAGACCGGCAGCATCGGGAAGCCGACGACGTTCTGCTCGGTCCGGCCGGGCCCGGGCCACTGGGTGTGCTTGTGGTAGACGAGCAGCACCATGTGGGCGCTGATCAGTGCCAGCAGCAGGCCCGGGATCAGCAGCACGTGGATGATGTAGAGGCGAGGGATGATCTGGTCACCCGGGAACTCCCCGCCGAACAGCAGGAACGACATGTAGGTGCCGATGACCGGCTGCGACTTGATGAAGCCGTCCGCGGCCCGGATGCCGGTGCCGGAGAGCAGGTCGTCGGGCAGCGAGTAGCCGGTGAAGCCCTCGAGCGTGCCGAGGAGCAGCAGCAGCGCGCCGACCACCCAGTTGAGCTCGCGCGGCTTGCGGTGCGCGCCGGTGAAGAAGACCCGCAGCAGGTGCACCATCATGGCGGCGACGAACAGCATCGCGGCCCAGTGGTGGACCTGCCGCATGAGCAGTCCACCGCGGACGTCGAAGGAGAGCTTCAGCGTTGACGCGAAGGCCTCGGACATCCCGACGCCGCGCAGCTGTGCGTAGCTGCCCTGGTAGGTCGTCTCGCCCATGCTGGGCGTGAACCACAGGGTGAGGAACACGCCGCTGAGCAGGAGTACGACGAAGCTCCACAGCGCGATCTCGCCCAGCATGAACGACCAGTGGTCGGGGAAGACCTTGCGCAGCTGCTTCTTGGCCAAGGTGGCCAGACCGAGCCGGTCGTCGGCCCACTCGGCCACCGCGCCCACCGGGTTGGGCTTCTTCGCCGTGGCCGCGGTCGTGTTGGTGCTGGCGACCTTGCTGGTGTCGATGCTCATGAGTCAGCTCACTTGCTCGTGCTCTGCTGGGAGTCGCGCTCCCAGAAACTCGGTCCGACGGGTTCCTTGAAGTCGCTCTGGGCCACGAGATATCCGTCGGCATCCACCATAAGGGGGAGCTGGGGGAGGGGACGAGCGGCCGGGCCGAAGACCACCTTGGCCGCGTCGGCCAGGTCGAACGTCGACTGGTGGCACGGGCAGAGCAGGTGGTGGGTCTTCTTCTCGTACAGCGAGATCGGGCAGCCGACGTGGGTGCAGATCTTGGAGTAGCAGAGGATCCCGTCGATGGCCCAGTTCTCCCGGCCGGGGGCGGGGTTGTTCTCGTCGGGGTCCATGCGTACGACGACGACCGCGGCCTTGGACTTGGCGATCTGCAGGGGCACGCCCTCGAGCAGCGGGTCGCCGTTCGGGTCGACCTCGAAGATCGTCTCCGGCTCGGCGTTGATCAGGTCGCCGATCTCGAGGTCGCCGGTCCGGATCGGGGTGCCGACGACGTCGCGCACCACCCGGACGCCCTTCTCCCAGACGGTGTGCTCCAGCCCGGCGCCGATGTAGGGCTGGCTATCGGTGACGTCCCTGTTGGTCGGCCCGAGGTCCTTGAGCATGATGACGGCCGGGGCGATGAGTACGCCGACCGCCCCGAGCAGCGAGTTGCGGACCAGCGGCCGCCGGGCGATGCCGGACTCCTCGGCGCCCAGGGCCAGGACCCGCAAGGTCTCCTCGCGGTCCTCGTCGGAGGAGCGGGCCGGGTGCCGCATCTCGACGATCTCGTGGTCGCCCATCAGCTTGCGGGCCCACTGGATCAGCCCGATGCCGATGAAGAGCAGAGCCCCGGCGAGCGTGACCCCCAGGGCGACGTTGGAGGCACCGAGGCCGCCCACCGTGCTGACGGTCGCGCCACCACCACCGCCGTTGACGTCGAACACGATGTAGGAGACGACGAACAGGACCACGCAGACCGTGGAGAGGCCGAAGAGCGTGGCGATCTGGCGTTCGGCGCGCTTCTCCGCCTTCGGGTCGACGTCGGTCGGTCGCCAGACGTGCTCGGGCAGCCCCGGGTCGGCGATCGGCCCGGGCACGAGCTCCCCGTGGCCGTCGTGGGACCCGTTGTGCGAGTCGTCGCCCGGCAGGCCGGGAAGGTGGCCGTCGTGCCCCTCGCTCATGCGGAGGCCTCCTCCTTCTTCTTGGCGGAACGGGCGGTGTGCGCGGCGATCCAGGTCGCGAAGCCGACCAGCGAGCCGATCCCGACGACCCAGGCGAACAGGCCCTCGCTCACCGGGCCCATGCCGCCGAGGTCGAAGCCGCCGTACTCGGGCTGGTCACGTAGCGAGTAGAGGTAGGCGATCACGTCGCGCTTCTCCTCCGGCGTCAGGTTGCCGTCCGAGAAGGTCGGCATCTGCCCGGGACCGGTCAGCATCGCCTCGTAGATGTGCCGGGCCGAGGTGTTGCTCAGCGACGGCGCCTGGCCGCCGTGCGGCATCGCGCCGCCCTGGCCGGCGAAGTTGTGGCAGGCGGTGCAGTTGGTCAGGAAGATCTGCCCACCGCGCGAGACCGCCTCCTCGCGCTCCTTCTCCGACAGGCCGGCCAGGCTGTAGTCCTCGGGATCCGGAACGGCGGGGCCGGGCGCGAGCGAGGCGACGTAGGCCGCCAGCGCATCGATCTCGTCCTGCGTGTAGACCACGGGCTTGGTGGGGTTCTGGGCGCCGGGCTGGGCCGCCGGCATCCGGCCGGTGCCGACCTGGAAGTCGACGGCCGCGGCGCCCACGCCGGCCAGCGTCGGCCCGAGCTGGTTGCCGTCCTCGGTGAGGACGCCCTCGCCGTTCTGGCCGTGGCAGAAGGCGCAGCCGACGAGGAAGAGCTTGCGCCCCTGCTCCACCAGCTGATCGTCGCTCTGGGCCGAGCCGGCCTGCGACGAGGGCGCGAACGCGGCGTACAGGCTGCCGGTCAGCACCAGGCCCAGCATGAGCAGCAGCAGCCCGGCGATCGGGCGGCGCCGGTGGCGCGAGAGGCGACCGGCCGAGCGGTTCAGGAAGCGCACTGGTGTCCTCACGGGCCGGGGGCTCACTTGATGATGTAGATCGTCGCGAACAGACCGATCCACACCACGTCGACGAAGTGCCAGTAGTAGGAGACGACGATGGCGCTCACCGCCTGCTCGTGGGTGAACCGGCGGGCCACGAACGTGCGGCCCAGCACCATGAGGAAGGCGATCAGCCCACCGGTCACGTGGAGGCCGTGGAAGCCGGTGGTCAGGTAGAACATCGAGCCGTACGCCGAGCTGGAGATCGTGATGCCCTCGTGGACCAGCGAGGTGTACTCCGTCACCTGGCCCGCGATGAAGATGGCGCCCATGACGTAGGTGAGCATGAACCACTCGCGCAGCCCCCAGTTGCGGGGGTCGAGGACGGTCCCGGCGCGGCCAACCTGGCCACGCTCGGCGGCGAACACGCCCAGCTGGCAGGTCACCGACGACAGCACCAGGACCGTGGTGTTGACCGAGGCGAACGCGACGTTCAGCTTCTCGGTGTTCTGGGACCACAGCTCGGGGCTCACCGACCGGATCGTGAAGTAGGCCGCGAACAGTGCGGCGAAGAACATCAGCTCGCTGGAGAGCCAGATGATGGTCCCCACGCTGACCATGCTCGGCCGGTCGTCGTGGCCGTGCAGGCGCGAGGCCGGGATGGTCGTTGCTGTCGCCACGGGGTCATTATGTCCCGGGAGGTCCCCACGGCCACCCCCGGGTCAGGTGTGTTGCCGCACCCTCTGGAGGCTGCGGTGGGACTCCTAGGATTGAGGGGTGCCGCCCTTCGATCCGAGCCGCGTCCTGACGGAGTGGCAGCTGGCCCCGGTGCCGCTCGTGGTGACCGTCTGGGCGGCCGGTCTCTACCTGGTCGGCGTACACACGCTGCACCGCCGCGGGGACGCGTGGCCGGTGGGCAGGACGGTCATGTTCGTGGGGGCCGGGATGGGCTCGTTCTACGTGGCCACGTCTTCCGGGCTGGCGGCCTACGACACCACCCTGCTGAGCGTGCACATGGTCCAGCACATGGTGCTGTCCATGGTGGTGCCGCTGTGCCTGGCGCTGGGCGCGCCCGTCACGCTTGCGCTTCGCACCCTCCCGCGTGGCCCGCGGCGCTCGCTCCTGGTCGTGCTCCACTCCCGGGCGGCGAAGGTGCTGACGTTCCCGCCGCTCACCCTGGTGCTGTACGTCGTCTCGCCGTGGGCGCTCTACTTCTCGTCCTGGTACGACGCCACGCTCCAGCACGTCTGGCTGCACGAGCTCATGCACCTGCACCTGGTCGTCGTGGGTGCGCTGTTCTTCTGGCCGATCGTGGGCATCGACCCGGTGCCGGGCCGGGTCCCGTACCCGTTCCGGATGCTGCTGGTCGTCCTCACGCTGCCGTTCCACGCGTTCCTGGGGGTGACGATCATGGGCCAGGTCACCCTGCTCGGTGGTGCCCACTACCTGGCCCTCCACGGGCAGCCGGGCTACGGCTGGCTGCCGGACCCGGCCGACGACCAGCACCTGGCCGGTGGGCTGCTGTGGTCCTCCGGCGATCTGGTCGGGCTGCTGCTGTTCGGGGTGCTGTTCGCCCAATGGGTCCGCGCCTCCATGAAGGAGGCGGCTCGTGAGGACCGGCGCCTGGACCTGCTCGAGGCTCGCGCCCGTGCCGAGCAGAAAGCTGCCGAGCGGTAGCATCCGCCCCGTGGCCGACCAGAAGATCCTGCGGGTCCTCGTCTACTCCGACGACGTCAACACCCGCCAGCAGGTCATCCTCGCGCTGGGCCGCCGGGTCCACCCCGACCTGCCCGAGCTCGAGTACGTCGAGGTCGCCACCGAGCCGGTGGTCATCCAGAACATGGACGCCGGCGGCATCGACCTGGCCATCCTCGACGGCGAGGCCGTCCCGGCCGGCGGGATGGGCATCGCCAAGCAGCTCAAGGACGAGATCTACGAGTGCCCGCCGCTCCTGGTGCTGACCGGGCGCCCTCAGGACGCCTGGCTCGCGACCTGGTCCCGGGCCGACGCGGCGGTCCCGCACCCGATCGACCCGATCCAGCTGGCGGAGGCCGTCACCGGGCTGCTCCGGTCGCCCAGCCGTTCTGCCAGCCCCGCCACCGGCTGAGCCAGCGACCCATGACGACCTGGCCCGAGGTGCTCGGCGCGCTCGTCGCGCGCACCGACCTCTCCGCCGACCAGGCGACCTGGGCGATGGGGGAGATCCTCTCCGGCGAGGCGACGCCGGCGCAGATCGCGGGTTTCGCGGTCTCGCTGCGCGCCAAGGGCGAGACCGTCGAGGAGATCGCGGGCCTGGTGGCGGCGATGTACGAGAAGGCCACCCGCATCGAGATCTCGGGCCGGCTGCTCGACGTGGTCGGCACCGGCGGCGACCGGTCCATGTCGGTGAACATCTCGACCATGGCCGCCATCGTGGCCGCCGGCGCGGGTGCGCGCGTGGTCAAGCACGGCAACCGCTCCGCCTCGTCCCAGTCCGGCTCGGCCGACGTGCTCGAGGCACTCGGCGTACGCCTCGACCTGCCGCCGGAGCGGGTGGCCGCGCTGGCCGACGAGGCCGGCATCACCTTCCTCTTCGCCGCCGCGTTCAACCCCGCGATGCGGCACACCGCGGTGCCCCGCCGCGAGCTCGGCATCGCCACCACCTTCAACTTCCTCGGCCCCCTGGCCAACCCGACCCAGCCCGCGGCCAACGCCGTCGGCTGCGCCGACCCGCGGATGGCCCCGGTGATGGCCGGGGTGTTCGCCGAGCGCGGCGCGGACGCCTGGGTCTTCCGGGGGGACGACGGGCTCGACGAGCTGACCACGACCACGACGTCGTCGGTGTGGGTGGTCAGCGGGGGAGCGGTCAGCACCGCGACTGTCGACCCCGCCGCACACGGACTGGCCCCGGCCACGACCGAGGAGCTGCGCGGCGGCGACGCGGCCCACAACGCCGAGGTCGTACGCCGGCTGCTCGAGGGCGACCAGGGCCCGGTGCGCGACGCGGTGCTGCTCAACGCGGGCGCCGCGCTGGCCGTCTACGACGCCCCGGGTGCACCGGTCGACGAAGCGCTCGATGCGGGGATGACCAGGGCGCGCGAGGCGGTCGACTCCGGCGCCGCCAAGGCAATCCTGGAACGGTGGGTGGCGGCCAGCGCCGGCTAGGAGTGGCTAGGAGTCGTACCAGCCGGGCGGCGGCGCGAGCAGCTCCAGGTCGTCGCCGACCTTGACCACGGTCCAGCCCTCGACGAAGCGCAGGTTGTAGGCGAGCGTCGAGCTGGGGTCGAGGATGGCGTAGTCCGGGTGGACGCCCTTGACCAGGCCGACCCAGCCGTCGTGGACCTCGTCGATGTCGGCGTTCCGCGCCAGCTCGTCGTCGGTGTAGAGGTCGCCGTAGCCGTTCATCACCACGTCGAGCTGCGGGAAGCGCCACATCAGGTAGCCGCCGTAGGCGCTGTCGTCGAGGACCACCGTGCCCGGCGGCAGGTCGCCCATCGTGCCGTCGACCCATGACGCGGTCTCCCGCGGCTGGTCGGCCGTGTGCGGCACCACCAGGGCCAGCCCCGCGAGCGCCACGGCCCAACCGGCCACGACCAGGATGACCTCGGGTCGGCGGATCCTGGGGCGGACACCCAGCGAGGGCTGCAGCGCCGCGGCGGCCAACGGGGCGGCCATGCAGGCCGAGACCGGCACGGTGCGCAGCGAGTAGACCGCCCACAGCACCGCCAGGCCGACCAGGGCCAGGTCGAACCACGGGACGCGTTCGCCACGCCGCAGCCGCGGGCCGATCGCCAGCACCAGGATGGCCAGCAGGAAGACCATGTAGAACCTGGTGAAGTCCGGGGGACCCCACTCGTAGAAGTACTGCGCCCGCGAGTTGACCTGCAGGACGGCCGGGAACAGCCCCGGCCCGACCGGGGTGAGCAGTGAGACCCCACCGGAGAGCACCGGCACCGCGAGCATCCGGAGCAGCGTGCCCCTCGGGTGCTTGCGGTCGAGGGCCAGCCCCGCCACGGCCGCGAGGCCGATCACGATGCCCACCGGCCACATCCCGTGGCACATGGTCCACACCCACGTGACCGGCACCAGCAGCCACGGCGCCCGGCCGGTCCGGCGCGCGCTCAGCCACGCCGCCGTGGTGACGGTGACCAGGATGTAGCTGACCTGCTGAGGCCGCATCGACATGCCCGGCGTGCAGGCCACGATCGTCAGGAAGACCAGCAGCACCGCGACCAGCGGCTCGGCCTCCCTTCGGCACGCCCAGTAGAGGGTCATGGCCAGGCTCAGGAACAGCAGGCCGCACAGCCAGGCCACCCCAGCCAGTCCGAACCACTCCTCGGTCTGAGCCATCACCACCTGCGGCAGCCACTGGGTCGGCACCCAGTCCGCGGTGGCGAACGTCGTGACCGAGCCCGGGTGGCGCAGCGACCAGTGTCCGGTCAGGAACTCGTGGCCGAAGCGCAGGTGGAAGTAGGTGTCCAGGTTGTGGAGGGGGAACGACGCCAGGCGGGCCAGCGCAAGGTAGATGCCCGCCAGGACCAATCCGGCGGCCAGACCGCGCGCCTGGGCTCCTGTCACGGCACGAGGGTGCCAGTTCCGGTGGGGACGCCGTGGGCTCGGACGACCCGCAAGGGCTGTCCGGTGGCACCGATCGGATGGCCGTCCCCGACCCGCCGAGGGCAACCTTGTGGAGAGCCTGGTCGGACGACGTCGCGTCGATGCTGCCGCCGCCGAAGGACCCAGCGGCTCAGCGCTGGTCCATCCAGCCGGGCGGCGGGGCCAGCAGCTCGACGTCCTTGTCGTGGTCCACCACGGCCCAGCCCTGGCTGTGCGTGAGCTCGTACGCCAGCTGGGACTCCGGGTCGAGGAACGCGTACGCCGGGTGGGCGTCGCGGACCATGTCGTCCCAGCCGGGCTTGAGGTCGTTGATCTTCGACATCGTCGCGAGCTCGTGAGTCGTGTAGATGTCGCCGTATCCGCTGAACATGAAGTCCAGGTCGGGGTAGCGCCACATCAGGTAGCCACCGAACACGGACTCGTTGAGGACGCGGGTCCCGTCGGGCATCGCCGAGAACGCCGGGTCGACCCACTTTGGCTGGGGGGGAGGTGTCGCGGCTGTCGAAGGCACGATCGCGGCCAGGACCCCCAGCGCAGCAACCGCGGCGCCCACGACCAGAAGTCGCTCCGGGCGACGGATCCGTCCGACGCGGCCGACGGCTCGTTGCAGCTGGAAGGCCCCAACGGGGACCAGCATGCAGGCCGCGACGGGCACGGTACGGCTGGAGTAGACCGCGAAGCCGGCGGCCAGGCCGACCAAGGCGATCGAGGTCCAGTCGGCGCCCCTGCGGACCATCACGAGCACGGTGAGCATCAGGAGCAGGAGGAGCGCGAGGCAGTTGGGCGTGTGGTAGTCGGGCGGCGCCCACTCCGAGAAATACTGCCCGCGCGAGTTCACCAGCAGCACGGCCGGGAGCAGCTTCGCGCCGACGGGCGTGAGGAGACCGGCGGCGACGCCGGCCGCGATCGGCACGGCGGCGAGACGTGCGACGGCCCAGCCGCGCACCTGGCGATCGATCACGATCCCCGCGACGGCACCGAACGAGATGATCACCCCGAGCGGCCACATGCCGTGGCACATGGCCCACAGCCAGATGAGCGGCACCGCCAGCCACGGACGCCAGGCTGGCACCCGCTCGCCGTACCGGACCGACATCCACAGCGCCACTGTCAGGACCGCTGCCAAGTAGCTGAGCACCTGCGGCCGCATGGACAGTCCGGGCGAGCAGGCCAGAAGCGCGACGATCAGCAGTGGGGCCGCGACCACCCGGTCGGCCCAGCGACGGGCGGCGAGATAGAGGGCCACGGTGAGGGCGATGAACTGGAGGCCGGCGTACCACGCGACCCCGGGTAGCCCGAACCACGCCTCGAGCTGGGCCATGAGCTCCTGCGGCAGCCATTGCGTGGGCACCCAGTCCGCAGTGGCCCACGTGGTCACGTGGCCGGGGTGACGCAGTGACCAGTGGTGCAGTAGCTCACTGCCGAAGCGCAGGTGGAAGTAGGTGTCCGGGTTGGACAGTGGCGCGGAGGCCTCGCGGACCATGACCACGAGGGTCGTCAGCACCATCGCGAGCGGCACGAGCACCCGGGTCGTCAGCGTCACCGGCGAGAACGCTGCGCGCCGGGCGTCGTCCTCCTGGAGCTGGATCGCCGACTCCGGCGCGTCCAGAGTGGTGGCCATCCGCATCTCCTTCTGTCGGAACGAGGCTACGGACGTCCGGACCCCAGTTTTGTGGAGTCGCGCAGAATGGCCCGTTCGGACTACGAGCGGCCGACCGGACGGTGGAGGCTCACTCCAGGCCGAGCGAGAAGGCTGCCTCGAGGTCGTGCCGCGAGTAGGCGCGGAAGGCGATGTGGGTCTCCGTGGACTGCACGCCGGGCACCTTGTTGAGCCGGTCGGCGACGACGTCGGCGACGTCCTCGTGGGCCCGGACCCGGACCAGCACGATGAGGTCGACCTCGCCGGTCACGGAGTAGACCTCGCTCACGCCGTCGAGCTCGGCGATCGCCTCGCCCACCTCGGGGATCCGGGCCACGTCGGCCTTGACGAAGACGATCGCGGTGATCACATGCCGACCTTAGGGCACCGCGCGGGCAGCCGGTGCGGCTGCCCGCGCGGACTCCTGACTCAGGACACTAGATCTGCTTGGCCACCTTGATGACCACCGGCTTCGCCTGGGACGAGCTCGTCGCGGCACTGCCGGAGTAGCTGACGACCAGCTTGTGCTTGCCCAGCTTGAGCTTCTTGAGCCGGAGCGTGATGTGGCCGTCGCCGTCGGTCTTGAGCTTGGTGTTGCTGATGACCTTCTTCCCGTCCATCACCTTGACCGAGCCCATGTCGGCGTCGTACCCGAACATCTCGACGAAGATGGTGAGCACGGCGCGGTCGCGCTGGGTGATCTTCCGAGCCGATGCGGTCGCCGTCGTCTTCGAGGCGAGCTTGGCGACCGGGAGGGTCGCGCTGGTCGCCACGCTGGGCGCGAAGCCCGTCATCGTCATGGTGACGCGAACCGAGACCGGGAGGCCGGCGTCGCGCGTTCGGACCGTGTAGCGGTAGCCGGTCTCCCTGGCCACTGCCACGCCGTTCACGAACCACTGGTACTCGAAGTTCTTGTTGCCCGAACCCGGCCAGTCGCCGTTGTCGACAGTGAGCGTCTCACGCGCCGCCGGGATGCCGGTGATGCTCGGCATCCGGGTCGGAGCCACCGCCGCGGCCTGGGTCGCGACGATGCCGTTGCTCGTCGAGGTGCCGTCCGCGTAGCCGCTCTTCTTGCCTGTGGCCCGGACCGTGATGGTCTTCCCCACGTCGTCCGTGCCAACGGTGTAGGTCTGCCCTGTCTGTCCGTTGACCTGGTTTGCGTCGCGGAACCACTGGTAGGTGGTTGTGGTGTCGAGCTGGTCCCAGGTCGGTGCCGTGAGCGTGAGCACCGTGCCGAAGGCTCCGCTTCCGGCGATCGTCACCGGGACGGTCGCCTGCGGGGCTCCCGCCAGCACACCGTTGAGAGAGGCGCTCGTTGACGTCCCCGTCCGGTAACCGGGCCGCGTGGCGGTCGCCCGCACCTGGATCGCCCGGCCGACGTCGGCCGGGGTGACCTTGTAGGTCAGCCCGGTGGCGTCGGTGATCGGTTGCCCGTCGCGGAGCCACTGGTAGGTGATCGTGAGCACGTTGTTGGGCATGTTCCACTGCGCTGGGTTGAGAGTCAGCGTGGCATCCACGGCGTTGCTCCCGGTGATGCTCACCGGGACCGTTGCGATCGGGGTATCGATGACCGTGAACGGGTGGTTCCACGTCGAGTCGGCGAGGAGGTGGTTCGCCGCGTCGTATGCGGTCACCCGCCACTGCCAGCTTCCACCGGCGATCGCGTTGGTCGGTGCCCACTTGGTCGTGGGTGTGCTGATGGTCTCGACCGCGCCGCCGGACGTGCCGGGGCGACGCTCGAACTGGTACCGGGCCGCTCCCTGGACCGGCTGCCACACGAAGAGCCCGTCGGAGGGCTCGACACTGCTGCCGTCCAGCGGTGAGGTGAGCCCCACGCCAGGGAAGGTCACCGAGAACTGCCGGAACGCGGTCCAGTCACCGGGCCGGTTGCGGCCATCGCGGCGCCGGACGCGCCACTCGTAGGGGCCCTGGGTCGGGTCCAGGTTGTTCAGCACGTCCTTCACCGCGTTGGTGTTGTCGCTGATGACCCGGTTGCTGCTGTTTCCGGTGGTGTCGCCGTTCCTGTAGACCTCGACGTCGTATGACGCCGCGTACGCCTGAGGAGTCCATGACAACGTGGAGTCTCCGGGCACCGTCGCACCGTCGGCCGGAGCCTGCAGGACCGGGACAGGCGACTGCTTGGTGAACGAGCGCGGGACGCTCCACGACATCGGGTTGTTGTTCTGGTCCACGGCCTGCACCCGCCACCAGGTGACGCCCTCGGGGTAGGTGTCGAACCACGACGTGAATGTCGTCTGGTCGACCCCGACCGTGGTCACGTTCTGGGTGAAGTTCTGGTCTGACGCGGTCTGGACGTTGTAGAACTTCGCCTCCACCTGGCCCGGGACGTCCAGCGGGGTGCCGAGGTCCGGGTCGCTGTTGTCGACCTTCGACTCGCTGTCGAGGTAGTCGTCCCACGTGAGCGTGACGTCATCGGCCACTGTGGCGCCATCGTTCGGAGACACCAGGGTTTCTGGGCGAGTGAGCTTGTTGAACGCGTGCGTCGCGTGCGTCAGCGACGCGCAGTGGCCGTCCGCGGTGCAGGGCACCACCAGCCAGAAGTACGCGGACCCGGCCTGGCTGTCGTCCAGAGGATCGGTGCGGAGGTACATCGTGTTGGCGATGTTCTTGGTCTCGACCTGGTTGGTGAGCTCAGCGTCCCGCGACAGCACGAGCTTGTAGTAGCCGACGTTGGGGTCAGGGGAGGTCCAACCCAGCACCGGTGTCTGACGCATGTTCTGGCAGGTGGCGGGGAGGCCCGCGTTGCACGTGTCCTTGGTCGTCCCCGCATTTCCGGTCAGGGCATTGCCGGTGATTGCGGCGCGGTACGAGTTCGGGTCCACGTCCGGCAGTTGGAGGATGGTGAAGGTGCCGGTGCCGCCGACGAGGACAGTGTTGTCATAGCGGGTGGCCTCGACGTGCCACTCGTAGGTCCCGGGGTCGAGCCACGTGCTGCGGGTGTCGTCGCCCGAGGCGTAGCGGTAGCTGTCGGGCAGCTTCTGCCACCCGGTCGTGCCCTGCCGGCGCACGTAGACCAGGTAGTAGTCGGCGTAGGAGACCGGGTTCCACTTCAGCGCGGGGAACCGGTACGACGACCCGACGTTGGTCGGAGTCGGGTTCGGGGGGCCGGCGGCCGGCAACGGGTTCGGAACGGGGATGCCGGAGCCGTCCGGGTTGGTCGGCACCGGTGTGACCGTGAACGTCTTCTGCGAGCCGAGCAGCAGGCCGGCGCCGACGGCGCCCTTCTGGTCGATGGTGCGCACGCCCCACCGGTAGCTGCCCGGGGCCAGGTCGCGCGGGCTGAAGTTCGTGGCCGCGGTGGTGACGTCGAAGCTCGAGGGTCCGGTGACCGAGACGAGGTACTTCTCCGCCCCGGACTTCGGGTTCCAGCTCAGGACCGGCTGCTTGCCGTTCGGGCTCGGGTCCTGGAAGGCGCTGAACACCGTCCCGTTCGAGGTGAGCCCAGTCACCAGGCCGGGGTCGTAGCTGAAGTGGCCCACGGGCGCGACGATCGGGTCGGTGTGCGGCGCGGCGCCGGAGAACTCGTCGTACGCGACGACCCGCCAGTAGTAGTCGCCCAGGGCCGCGGGCCAGCAGCCTCCCCCGTCGCCGTAGACCAGGGTGGTGTGCACCGTCGTGCAGGAGGTGTAGGCGCCGAACGACGGCGAGGTGCTCAGCTGCACCTCGTACCGGCTGGCGTGCTTGACCGGCCCCCACTGGTAGTAGAACGGGTCACCCACGGTCAGCCCCGTGCTGCCCGACGTGACGGGGTAACCGGGTCCACTGCCGTTGCCGAGGCTGGGCTGGTCGGGCCATGAGCGCTGGAACCGCCAGATCGGGCGGGTCGACCAGTCCGGCTGGAAGCCGGCCGAGTCAGTCGGCCGGACCCGCCAGAAGTACTGGTCGTTGCCGAGCGTGCCCGGTGGGGAGTAGCGGGTGCCGAAGACGGTGTCCTGCTGGTTGACGATCGTGCCCGGCGGGAAGTTGCGGTCGGTGCTGATCTGGATCTGGTAGCTCCTGGCGCCCACGGTCGCCTGCCAGTCGAGCACCACGTCGGTGAGCTTGAAGTTGGGGTCGTCCGGCGGATATGTCGGCGGGACGCCGGCGTCATCGTTGCCGAGACCGCGGACGGTGTAGCTGCGGCCGGGGGAGTAGGACGTGGTGACGCCGTTGGCGAGCACGGCGCGGACCCGCCACTGGTAGGCGCCGACCGGTTGAAGCGGCATGACGAACGACGAGGAGGACGTCGTCCGCGTCGTGGTCTGGTCGACGAAGCTCGGGTCGGTGCCGTACTGCACCTCGTAGTTCACGGCGCCGGGCACGGCGCCCCAGGAGAAGACAACCGGCTGGTCCGGCTGCTTGAGGGAGGCCCCGTCAGCCGGTGCCGTCACGTTCGGCGCTCCGACGATCGTGCGGGAGAACGGCGTGGTGGTCCACACCTCGCCGGCACCGTTCACCCGGACCCGCCAATACAGCTGGGTGCCGGTGGGCAGCTCGAGCGTCGGCACGTACTGGTGCTGAACCGTGGTGGTGTTCACCAGCATGGAGGTGAACTGGTCGCTGGTCGAGATCTGGAAGTCATACGCCGACGCACCCGCCACTCGGTCCCACGAGAAGGTCGGGATGCCGGTCTGGGCGCCACTGGGCTGCGGGTTCCCGGGTGGGTCGACAGCCATCGCCGGCGAGCTCGGGGCGACGCTGAGTGCCGTGACGACGAATGCGCCGGCGAGCGCGACCGCGAGGGTGCGGAGACGAGGAACGGGCATGGGTTTCCTCCCGGGAGTGGACCGTCGCCCGAGGCTAGGTTGAGGTGGTCGCCCACCGCGGGGAAACGGGGGTCCGCATGGCCCGTTCGGACTATGCGTCCTGCCTGAAGGGTCGAAAGGCGACAGCGGCCCGTCCACACCGACCGCGGCGATCGTCTCAGCCGCGAGGAAGACGACTGCCCTGATCGGACAGGGAACCTATCGCGCGGGCTGGTGGACCGTCGCCAGGTCGCGGCGGTCGGCGAACGGGACCAGCGAGCGCCGCGACTGCGACACCGCCTCGTGGACGGCGAGGTGCCGGGCCGCGCCCGCCACGGGGCAGGCCCACTCGCCCTGGACGTCGACCAGCCGGATGCCCTCGGACTCCAGCCAGCGCAGCACCTTCTCCGACTCCTCGGCGCTGGCCGCCGGCACCGGCCCGGGCGCGGTGCCCACGGTCTCGGCGGACAGGCGCAGCTCGGCGACGTATTGATGCGCGTCGGCGCCGGCCGGGATCACGCCGGCTGCGGCCAGCCGGCCGTGCCGGACCACGTGGACGGCCCAGCGACCGTCGTCCTCGCGCCGGGTCGCCACGATCTCGGGGCACCGCGACAGCGCGGTGAGCCGCTGGGTGCGAGCGGCGGCGCGCACGAACGCCGCCAGCCGGTCGCGGTGGACGCCGGCCTCCTCGAACCGCTCGTCGGACGCGAGGAGGTCCATCCGCCGGTTGATCGCCTCGACCACCTCGTCGGGCCGGCGCAGCAGCGTGTCCTGGAGCAGCCGCACCACCGCGGCGTACGTCGTGGCGTCGACGCTGCCGTCACACGGCGAGAGGCAGCGGCCGAGCTCGGCCAGCACGCACGGGCTGCGCGCGGGCACCTTGCCGAACCGGTCGCTGCACTGGCGCACCGGAAAGGTGTCGTGCAGGGCGGCCAGGCACTTCTCGGCGGCCTTGCGGGAGGAGAACGGGCCGAGGTAGTCGGCGTCGTCCTCGAGCACCCGGGTCACCAGCGAGAGCCGTGGCCACGGCTCCCGGGTCAGCTTGATGAAGTGCATCCGCTCGGGGAACCGCGAGCGCCGGTTGTAGCGCGGCTTGTGCTCGGCGATCAGGCGCAGCTCGCGGACCTGCGCCTCGAGGGCGGTGCTGCAGACGATGCCCTGGACGGTGGAGGCCAGCCCCACCATCTCGCCCATCCGGGACCGGGTCTCGGAGGCGGTGAAGTAGGAGCGCACCCGGGTCCGGAGGTCGCGCGAGGTGCCGACGTAGAGGACCCGGCTGGAGTCGTCGCAGAACAGGTAGACCCCGGGCGAGTGCGGCAGCGCCTCGGCCAGGTGCCGCTTGCGGCGCTGGGCGGTGGAGACCCGGGCCGAGAACGTCTGGAGCTCCTCGAGCGTGTGGACCCCCAGGCCACCCAGGCGCTCCATCAGCCCGTGCAGCACGTCGACGGTGGCCCGGGCGTCAGCGAGCGCCCGGTGGTTGGGGGTCGTCGCCGAGTGGAAGACGCGGGCCAGCGACGAGAGCCGGCAGTTGGGGGCGTCGTCGCGGGTGATGACCCGGCGCGCCAGCTTGGCGGTGTCGACGACCTCGAACCCCGGCCAGGCCCGGCCCTGCAGCTCGTTGAAGTGCTTGAGGAAGCCGACGTCGAACGGCGCGTTGTGGGCCACCAGCACGGTCCCGGCGGCGAACTCGAGGAACGCCGGCAGTGCGGACCCGATCGGCGGGGCGTCGGCCACCATGGCGTTGCTGATGCCGGTGAGCACCGCGATGAAGGGCGGGATCTGGGTGTCCGGGTTGACCAGGGTCTGGAACTCGCCGAGCACCTCGCCACCGCGGACCTTGACGGCGCCGATCTCGGTGATCATGCAGCCGTCGTGGGGCGAGCCGCCGGTCGTCTCGAGGTCGACGACGGTGAAGGTGATGTCGCGGAGGGGACGGCCCAGCTCGTCGAAGCTGCGCTGGGTCTCCCAGCGGGTGGCCGTGCTCACACCTCGGACGGTAGGTCCGGGCGCCGACAGTCGGTGGCAGGCCGCGCCGGGGAACCGGGGCTGAGTAGGGTCGTCTCGTGCCGCCGTTCGACGAGGAGCCGCCTCCCCTGCCATCGGGTTTCCTGCGGGTCATCCCGCTAGGTGGGGTCGGCGAGATCGGCCGCAACATGGCGGTGCTCGAGTACGACGGCCGGCTGCTCATCATCGACTGCGGGGTGCTCTTCCCCGAGGAGCACCAGCCCGGCGTCGACCTGGTGCTGCCCGACTTCACCCACCTGCAGGACCGCTGGGACGACATCGAGGCGGTGATCCTCACCCACGGCCACGAGGACCACATCGGCGGCGTGCCCTACCTCATCCAGGCCGGCCTGCGCGCGCCGCTCGTCGGGTCGCGGTTCACCCTCGGGCTGCTCGACGCCAAGCTCACCGAGCGCCGCCTCGACTCGGACGAGACCGAGGTGGCGGCCGGCCAGACCGTGCGGTTCGGGCCGTTCACGTGCGAGTTCGTCGCCGTGAACCACTCGATCCCCGACGCGCTCGCGGTCGCCGTGACGACCGGGGCAGGGACCTTGTTCCACACCGGCGACTTCAAGGCCGACATGACACCGCTGGACGGCCGGCTGACCGACATGGCGGCGTTCTACCGGCTCGGCGACCGCGGTGTGGACCTGCTGCTCAGCGACTCGACCAACGCCGACGTGCCCGGCTTCGTCGCGACCGAGCGCGACATCGGGCCGGTCCTCGACCGGGTGGTCGGCGACGCGAGCGGCCGGGTCTTCGTGGTGTGCACCTCGAGCCACGTCCACCGCATCCAGCAGGTGCTCAACGCGGCCCGCAACAGGCAGCGGCACGTCGCGATCATCGGGCGCTCGATGGTCCGCAACGTCCGGATCGCCGACGAGCTCGGCTACCTCAACGTCCCACCGGGGCTGGTGCTCTCGGTGGAGGAGGTCGACAAGCTGCCCGACGACGCGATGCTGGTGCTCTGCACGGGATCGCAGGGCGAGCCGGCCGCGGCGCTGAGCCGGATGGCGAGGGGCCAGCACAAGGACTTCACGCTCACCGAGGGCGACCTGGTCATCTTCGCCAGCTCCCTGATCCCCGGCAACGAGAGCGCGGTCTACCGGCTGATCGACCGGATGGCGTACGCCGGCGTGGACGTGGTCACCCGCCAGCAGGCGCCCATCCACGTCAGCGGCCACGCCGCGGCGGGCGAGCTGACCGGGGTGCTCAACGCGCTGCGCCCGCGCAACTTCATGCCGGTGCACGGCGAGGGCCGGCACCTGCGTGCGCACGCCAAGCTCGCGATGCGGGTCGGCGTACCGGAGGACCGGGTGCTCGTCGTCCGCGACGGTGCGGTGGTCGACCTGGGTGACGGCAAGGCATCCGTGGTCGGGCGGGTCTCGGCCGGCTTCACCTACGTCGACGGCGGCGGGGTCGGCGACGTGGGGGAGGAGAGCCTGCGCGACCGGCTGATCCTCGGCGACGAGGGGTTCATCTCCGCCGTCGTGGTGGTGGACTCGCGCTCCGGCACGGTGGTCGCCGGTCCGGAGATCTCCGCCCGCGGGTTCGCGGACGAGGAGGCGCCCCTGGACGACATCCGGCAGCGGGTGGCCGACGACATCGCCGGCTCCCCGCACTCCGAGCCCGTCGACCCCGACGAGCTGCGCCGGATCATCCGCAGATCCATCGGCTCGCAGGTCAACCGGGTGCACCGGCGCCGGCCGATGATCCTCGTCTACGTCGTCGAGACCTGAAAAACCCACCTCACCGAGGTTGCCCGAGGTGAGACCGTTGCCGCATGGAGCTTCCCGGGGCGGTGCGCGCGCGGCTGGTGTCGCTGGTCGCGGCGAGCCTCGGCGACGTGACACCGCTGCCGGCGGCGCTCAAGCAGGTGGCCGGCTTCGCCCCGGCCCGACGGGCCCGGCTCGGGGCGACGGCGATCATGACCGAGCTGGAGCGGGACGACTCGCTGCGCGAGCGCGTCGCGGTCCAGACCCGGACCCGGGCCAACGGCGACGTCCTGGACGTGGCGGCCCTGGCCTGGCTGGAGCGGCCGGAAGGCTGGGAGGACGCCGTACGCCGCGCCGGGGAGCGGACGCAGCAGAAGCCCGGGACGGCCCAGCAGGAGCAGCGCGAGCAGAAGCTGCGCGAGCGGGCCGAGGAGGCCGAACGCACCCTGCGCGACCAGCGGCGCGGCCACAAGGAGGCGCTGGACGCGCTGAAGGCCGAGGTGGCGACCCTGCGGCGCACGCTGGGGGAGACCCGCACCAGGGAGCGGGCCGCCCGCGCGGAGGCCGACTCCGCCCGCGAGCGGGCCGAGGAGACCGTGGCCCGGCTGGAGCGGGAGCAGCGACAGCTACGGAGCCAGGTAGCGAAGCTGGAGGAGCAGGCCGGTGAGCAGCGCCGCAACGCCCGCAGCGACCGCGACGAGGTCACGGTCCGCGCCCGGCTGCTCCTGGATCTGCTCAACGACGCCGCGGTGGGGCTGCGCCGCGAGCTGGCCCTGCCCGGCGCCACCGGCAGCCCCGGCGACCGGATCGAGGCCGGGCTGGCCGCGGAGGGCACCCGGGAGCCCACGTCCACCGGCTCCATGGCGCCGAGCAGCCCGGCCCTCCTGGAGCAGTACCTGGCGCTGCCCAAGGCCCGCCTGATCATCGACGGCTACAACGTCACCAAGTCCACCTGGCCCACGCTGAGCCTCGAGGCCCAGCGCACCCGGCTGCTCACGCTGCTGCCGGGGCTGGTGGCACGCACCAGCGCGGAGACGACGGTGGTCTTCGACGCGGCCGCCTCCGAGAGCCGGCCGGTCGTCGCGTCCCCGCGTGGAGTCAAGGTGCTGTTCAGCCCCAGTGGAGTCATCGCCGACGACGTCATCCGCGAGCTGGTCGCGGCCGAGCCGGAAGGCCGCGTGGTGGTCGTCGTCACCGAGGACCGCGAGCTCGCGGGCGACGTACGCCGGGCCGGTGCTCGCGTGGTCGCTCCTGCTGCACTCACCCGGAGTCAATGACACAGCCACTGTCGGTGGCCCCTGTCACCGTTGTCGGCATGACGACGCGAATCGACTGCGACACCTGTGTGGTGCGCGGGCTGGCCTGCCACGACTGCGTGGTGACCGTCCTCCTCGGGCCGCCGCCCGAGCTCACGATCGACGACGACGAGCGCCGGGCCCTCGACGTGCTGGCCGACGGCGGCCTGGTGCCGCCGCTGCGCCTGGTGCAGCCGGTGGCCGGTCCCGAGGTCGAGTCGGCGTGAGAACGCTCCCATGCGTCAGGGGCGCGCTGACGGAGCAGCGATTCCTGTGACTGGTGTGACGCATGTGACACCGGAGGCTGCATCGACCCTGACTGCCTGAAAAAAGCTCCGACATGATCTGTTGAGGTTTGGACGACCCGCCTCGCGACCCACTACGGTGCTTGGACAGGTGCTCGTGGAAGTGGTCCACCCGGGCCGCGCGAGCACCGCGTCGAACTCTCGTCGTCCTCGGGCGGCTGGGGGCCGGGGAACCATCGCTGTCCACGGACAGCATCTGGGGTGAATCCCCAGTGAGTCGCCGACCAGGTCAGATTTCTGGGAGGCGAGGAGCTGGGGTAGGGCAAGTCGTGCCCGAACCCGTCAGCTCACCCGGTAGGCGTACGACAAACGCAAGGAGACCTCCGCCTCGTGCTTCACGGACGGAAGCGACTGGCCACCGCCCTCTCGGGACTGGCCCTGGTCGCCTGCGTCGGCGCTGTCGGGTTCGTGCCCGCCCAGCCGGCCCAGGCCGAGCCCAAGATCGACGACGTGCAGAAGCGCGTCGACACGCTCTTCCACGAGGCCGAGCAGGCCTCCGAGCGGCTCAACGACGCCAAGCTCGAGCTGACCGACCTGCGCGGTGACCTGGTCTCGCTCCAGGCCGACCAGCAGCGCCAGGACACGAAGCTGGAGTCGGCGCGCAAGAACCTCCAGGACTCCATCGTGAGCTCGTACGAGGGACAGAACCTCTCTGCGGTGGGCGTGGTCGCCAACACCGACGACGCCAACTCCTTCGTCTCGAACCTGTCGACCATGTCGGCCTACAACGACATGCAGTCCCAGCTCTTCGCCTCGTTCAGCACCGAGGCCAAGGCCCTCGGGCTGCGCGAGAAGGCGACCGAGCAGCGCGCGGCCGAGATCCAGAAGACCCAGGACGAGCTCGCCGCCGAGAAGCAGACGATCGACGACAAGTACGCCGCGGCCAAGGACCTGCTGGACAAGCTCAAGGCGGAGGAGCGCGAGGCGCTGCTCACCCGGGGCTCCGTGCGGATGCCGTCCGGCATCGACGCCTCCGGCCGGGCCGCCATCGCGATCCACTACGCGATGGCCCAGGTGGGCAAGGCCTACGTCTACGGCGCCGCCGGCCCCAACGCCTTCGACTGCTCCGGGCTGATGATGATGGCCTGGGCGCAGGCGGGCATCTCGCTGCCGCACTCGTCGAGCGCCCAGTACGGCATGGGCCACCACGTGGCCTCCAGCGACCTGCAGCCGGGCGACCTGGTCTTCTACTACTCACCGATCAGCCACGTCGCCATGTACATCGGCAACGGCCTGATCGTCGAGGCGGCCAACCCGGGCGCCGGCATCCGAGTGTCGCCGGTGTTCTCGATGCCGTACGCCGGCGCGACCCGCCTGGTCTGACCCTTCTCGGCCGGGCGGCCCACACCCCGGCTGACACACTCGATCCGTGAGCGCTCGCCGTACCTGGCTGTTCGGCGGCGCCCTCACGGCCCTGGTGGTGGTCGCGCTGGTGGCCTACCTGCTGGCGCGTTCCGGCCCCTACGTCGCCTCACCGTCGGCCGGCAGCGTCCCGGAGCCGGACCCCGTCGGTGCGGCCCACGCCCTGCAGCAGCTCGAAGCAGCGGTGACCACCCGCGACGCGCACGCCGCCGCCGGGCTGGCGCCGGGCGACGACCCGCGGGCCGGCGACCTGCTGTCCGCGGTGGTCGCGAACGCCGGCGCCCTGCACGTGGGGCAGTTCACCGCCCGCTACGTCGACGACGTGAGCGCCGTGGACGCCGCCGGCCGCTGGCAGGCCGCGGCCGACCTCACCTGGCGCTTCGACGGCTTCGACCGGGACCCGGTCCACGAGGAGGTGCTGGTCGGCTTCCAGGAGAGCGGGGGCCGAGTCGGGATCACGTCCTTCGGCGGCGGTGACCGCCGCTCGCCGCTGTGGCTGAGCGGGCCGGTGGAGGTCCGGCGCTCCCCGCAGACCTTGGTGCTGGCGAGCACTCCGGCTGATGCAGACCTGGTGGCGGCGCGGGCGGACGCCGCCGTGCCCGTCGTGAGTGACGTCCTGCCTCAGTGGCCCGGGAGGCTGGTCGTCGAGGTGCCCGGCTCCGAGGCCGACCTCGACGCCACGCTGGCGGCCGATCCGGGCACCTACGCCAACATCGCTGCCGTGACCGCCTCGGTGGACGGCACGCTGACCCCGTCGTCGCAGGTGCACATCTTCGTCAACCCGGAGGTCTACGACGACCTCGAGCCGGTCGGAGGACAGGTCGTGATGAGCCACGAGGCGACCCACCTGGCCACCGGAGCCCCGCTGACCAGCGGGGTGCCGCTCTGGCTGCTGGAGGGGTTCGCCGACTACGTCGCCCTGCACGAGGTCGACCTGCCGATCACGACGACCGCGAGCCAGATCATCCAGCAGGTCAAGCGCGGCGGAGTCCCCGACCACCTGCCCGGTCAGGCCGAGTTCGACGAGAACGCCACCCACCTCGGGGCGGCGTACGAGAGCGCCTGGGTGGCCTGCCAGCTCCTGGCCGACGCGGGTGGCCAGGATGCTCTCGTGCGCCTCTACCAGCAGGTCTCGGGCGGTCAGGACCTCGACCGCCAGCTGCGCCGGTCGTTCGGCCTGACCGAGGCCGAGCTGACCGCGCGGTGGCGGCAGCGGCTCCAGGCGTTGGCGGCACGGTCCTCAGACGGGACGTGACCACCTGGCTGCCACACTGACAGCCGTGCAGCAGCAGAGGCGGGTCGCCGCCGCGGTGGCGGTCGTCGGCGCCCTCGCCTTCGTCGTCATCGCTGTGCTGCTGGTGCCGTGGGACCCGATCCCCGGAGGGCCGCTGCACCCACCGTCCGCGGCGTCGGTGTTCACGGCGGAGCAGATCCAGCGCGCCGAGGACTTCTCCGGGCTGCAGCGGATCCTGAGCTGGACGTCGCTGGCGGTCTCGCTCGTCCTGGCCTGCGTGCTGGGCTTCACCCGGATCGGCGCGGAGCTCGTCGACCGGGTGCGTGGACCGTGGTGGTGGCGGGTCGTCGTGGCCGTCGTCGGGCTGGCCCTGGCCGACCTGCTGGTCACGCTGCCGCTGGGACTGCTGCTGCGCCGGCGCGTGCTCGACTACGGCCTGTCCCACCAGGCGTGGACCGGGTACGCCGACGGATCTGGCCAAGAGCCTCGCCGTGAACGTCGTCGCCACCTCGATCGTGCTGGTGGTGCTGGTGGGTGTGGCCCGGCGCTGGCCGCGCGTGTGGCCAGCCGTGGCCGGCCTGCTGCTGGCGGGGCTGGTGATGCTGGGCTCGTTCGTGTACCCGCTGCTGGTCGAGCCGCTGTTCAACAACTTCGAGTCGCTGCCCGACGGGGAGCTGCGCACCCAGATCCTCAAGCTGGCCGACGAGGAGCACGTGCACGTCGACGACGTGCTGGTGGCGGACGCGTCGCGGCGTACGACGACGCTGAACGCCTACGTGTCGGGGTTCGGCTCGTCACGCCGGGTGGTGGTCTACGACAACCTGCTGGATGACGAGAGCGAGCGTCAGGTCCTGTCCGTGGTCGCCCACGAGCTCGGCCACGCGCACTACGACGACGTGCTCACCGGCTCGTTGCTCGGGGCGGCCGGAGCGCTGCTGGGGGTCGGCTTGCTGGGGCTGCTCGTGCCGGGCGTGGCGGAGCCGCGGCAGGTGCCGCGCATCCTGGCGCTGGTGGCGGTGGCGACGTTCCTCGCCAGCCCGGTCCAGAACGGCATCAGCCGGCGGATCGAGACCCGGGCGGACGTCGCCTCACTGCGGACCACGCAGGACCCGGAGGCGTTCATCCAGCTCCAGAAGGACCTGGCCACGACCTCGCTGGCCGACCCCACGCCGTACCGGCTCTCGCAGTTCTGGTTCGGCAGCCACCCGACCGCGCTCCAGCGGATCGCGCTGGCCGAGCGGATGGCAGGTGCGGACTCTGCCCCGAACGCCCGAACCCCTCGGAACACATGGTTCCGAGGGGGTTCGGGCGGGGGTCCGGGATCAGGGGCAGGAGCCTACGGAGTGATCCGTCATGATCGTCTTGCAGCTGTCTTGGAACATGCCGGTTGAACCACCGCCGAAGGCGAAGACCGCGACGGCGATCATGGCGGCGATACCGGCGATGAGCAGGCCGTACTCGACGGCCGACGCGCCGGACTCGGGACGCCGTGAGCGGCTTCCCAAGTCTTGGCCGGGCCAGTGGCACAGCCAGGACTCATGGAGGTTCATGTGGATATCCGAGTCCAGGACTCAGCTACAGCTCTGGGTGCCAGATGCGCTGGCGGTGACCTTGGAGCAGGTGTCGGTGAAGATGCCCTTGAGGCTGCCACCGAACGCGAACACGACGACGACGATCAGCGCGGCGATGCCGGCGATCAGGAGGCCGTACTCGACGGCGGAGGCACCGCGTTCGTCCATCTTGGCGAAGCGGGCGTTGAGCATGATGCGGAGATAGTCGACCATCTCGGATCCTTCGTTCTCTCGGTCTGGACTCGCGTGGGAGATCGAAGAACACGGGCGGCCCCTTCCGCGCCCATCAGCGCGCGGAAGGGAGCCCCCGTGGAGCCGAGATCAGCTGCAGCTGTGAGCCGCCGAGGCCGACGCGGTCACCTTGGAGCAGGTGTCGGTGAAGATGCCCTTGAGGCTGCCACCGAACGCGAAGACGACGACGACGATCAGGGCGGCGATACCGGCGATCAGGAGGCCGTACTCGACGGCCGAGGCGCCGCGCTCGGACATCTTGGCGGTACGAGCGTTCAGCATGATGCGGAGGTAGTCGAGCATTGGTGTTTCTCCTTCAGAGTGGGTCCCACGAGTCGGAGCGGGGATGCCCCGGTGAGACCAATCTTGGTGATCTCGTGAGGCGTTCGGAGCAGAACTCGCGAGGTCCAGCCGAGCGGTCATCGGCATAGCCCGTTCGGGCTATGCGCCGACGCCCCGGATGCAGGTTCCCGCGGCGGGCCGGAACCGCTTCCATGCGCGAAACCCCTCTGAGCAGGGGTTATGCGGTCTGTACCGGCTGAAGCGCACGGCTCACCGCTCGAAGAGGAATGCGTCGAGCGGCTCGGGCAGCGCCGGTCAGATGTCGACCGGACGGACGCTCGAGAGCAGCCCGATCCGCATGGCCGTGACCAGGGCCTGGGCCCGGTTGGAGGCGCCCAGCTTCTGGTAGATCCGGGCGATGTGCGACTTGGCGGTGGACTCGCTGAGATAGAGCTTCTCACCGATCGCCGCGGCGCCGAGCCCGTCGGCCAGGAGCAGGAGAACCTCGTGCTCGCGGTCGGAGAGGCGGGTCGACTCGGCGGCGCTGCGCCGCATCATCGCGCCGACCAGGCCGGTGCAGACGAACGAGCGGGGGGAGACGGCCGCGTGCCGAGCCGCGCGGATGACCTCACCCGAAGGGGCGTCCTTGCCGACGAAGCCGGAGGCGCCCGCCTGCATGGCGGCGAAGATCTGGTCGTCGCCGGAGTGCATCGTCAGGACGACCAGCCCGGTGGTGTTGCTGACCTTGCGGATCGAGCGGACGATGTCGAGCCCGGTGCCGTCCTGCAGCTGGAGGTCGGCCACGACGACGTCGGGCCGAAGCTCGTCGTACTTCTTGAGGGCCTCGACGACCGAGCCGGCCTGGGCGACGACGGTCATGTCGTCCTCGAGGTCGAAGACGCCGGCGAGACCGTCGCGGATGAGCTCGTGGTCGTCGACCAGGAGGACCGTGGTAGGGGTCTCGGTGCTCATGCTGTGACCTTTTCATGTGTGGGTTCCGGAACAGTGGAGTCGGACTCGGAGTCGCCGGAGAGTCGGACGGTGACGGAGAGGCCGCCGGCCGGCGTCTCCCCGATCTCGAGCGAGGCGCCGATCAGGAGAGCCCGCTCCTTCATGATGTGCAGTCCGTGCGAGGTGGACCGCGCCGCCTGGAGTCCGCGGCCGTTGTCGGAGACGGTGATCATCGCCTCCGGGGCGTGCACGACGCAGTGGACCTCGATCGCGGAGGCCTCGGCGTGCCGGACGGCGTTGTTCATCGCCTCCTGGGCGATGCGGAACAGCTCGGCCTCGACCTCGGGGCGGAGCCGCTGGGTGTGCTCGTCGAGGGTGACGTGGATGGGCACGCCGGACACCTCGGACAGGTTGCGCGCGATCGAGCCGATCGCGGTGCCGAGGCTCTCGCTCTGGCCGACGCTGGTGCGCAGGGTCACGACGGAACGACGGATCTCGGCCACGACGGCGGAGATGCGGTCGCGGAGCATGTCGATCCGCTCGGCCTGCTCGGGAGAGCTGACGCCGACCCGCAGCGTGTCGACGAGGTAGCCCAGTGACGCGATGTCCTGCGCGACTCCGTCGTGCATCTCGCGAGAGAGGCGCCGCCGCTCCTCTGCTGTGGCCGCGTCACGGAACGCCGAGAACAGCAGGGCGGTGTCGAGGTGCACCGCGCTCGGCCTCAGCCGGCGCATCAGCTTGCGGATGCGGTCCTCGACGCCGATCCGGGCTGGGTCGACGCGGGACGACAGGACGCCCGCCACGATCGCGGTGGTGCCGGCCTCGGTGTGGAGCGGGAACGCGAACACATGGTCGTGCAGCACGGGTAGGCCCACGGCCCACGCCTCGACCGCGATGTCCTCGCACTCGCTGACGTTGATCGACGTCCCCATCGCCTTGGTCACCAAGGGCGTGAGCGTGTCGCCACGCGGCACGCTGATCACGAGCGCGGAGCAGGGGAGGTCGTCACGGACGCTGCTCAGGATCGCGCCGCCGAGGGCCACCGGGTCGAGGCCGTTGTCGAGGCCGCCGGAGATGTCGATCAGCTGCCGGATCAGCCCCTGGGCGTAGTGGTAGGGCGCGAGGGGGTCCGGCTTCTCGTTGAGAGCGGTGTGCAGGAAGGTGCCGACCAGGCCCAGGCCCAGGCCGGTCATGCTCCAGCTGAAGGCGCCGAACCCCTGCGCGGTGTCGAGGCCGTCGGAGGAGACGAGGGAGATCAACACGATGGCGGACAGCTGGGCGGACAGCGCGAGGGCAACGCCCTGCAGCGAGCGGTAGAGCCCGGCGGTGAACGGAGGCACCGCCAGCGCGCCGAGCACGGCCAGCGAGCTGTGGATCGTGAAGCCGCAGATCGCGCCGACCATCGCCGCCTCGACGGTGATGACGAGCATCACCGGCAGCCGTTGGCGCCAGTCGGCCAGCGTGCTGAGCGCCCAGACCGCACCGATGGCCATCAGGGCGACCAGGCCGGCGGCGTCCTGCGTCCACAGGACGGGACCGAGCAGGGCAATGAGCACAAAGGCGCGAGCGGCAGCACTGAGCCGCACGTGCTGCCGTTCGCGTACCCTCATGCCGTTCTGCTCACTTTTTGCTGAAGCTGTCCAGGATGCTCAGCACGGCCGGTCCCATGACCGCGATGAACAGGGTGGGGAGGATGCAGAAGATCAGCGGGATGGTGATCTTCACGGGGACTTGCTGGGCCTTCTCCTCGGCCCGCTGACGTCGTTTCACCCGCATCTCTGCGGACTGTACCCGCAGCACCTGCGCGATGGGGATGCCGAAGGAGTCGGCCTGCACCATGGCGCCGACGAACGTGCGCACGTCGCCGACGTTCGTGCGGTCACCCAAGGCCCGCAGCGAGTCGGCTCGGCCCTGGCCGATCTGCATCTCGCGGAGCACTCGGGAGAACTCCTCGGACAGCGGCCCCTCGGTGTTGCGGGCCACCTGCTGCACGGCGGCGTCGAAACCGAGACCGGACTCGACGCTGATGGTGAGCAGGTCGATCGCGTCGGGCAGGTCGCGCTGGAGCCGCTCGGCGCGCTCGTGGGCGCGCTGGTAGAGGTAGAGGTTCGGAGCGAAGAAACCCACGACCGTCGCCCCGATGACGATCACGATCTTCATCGTCGGCGACCCGAGCATCAGCTGGAAGGCCAGGCCGAAGACCAGGCCGAGCACGGCGCCCAGCACCTTTCCGGACAGCACCCGGTCGACGGTCCAGCCGGGGGGGTTGCCGGCGAGGTCGAGCTTGCGGCGGATCCGTTCGGCGGTGTCGGCGCCCGAGATGCGGCGGCCGACCGCCAGCGCCTTCTGCTGGAACGGCTCGATGACCCGGTCGGCGAAGGGCTTGTCCAGCTCCTTGTTGAGCTCCTTCGGCGCGTTGGTCATCGCCTCGAGCACGGCCAGCGACCGGGTCACGCCCGAGTCGGTGGAGGTGCTGAGGGCGGAACCGATGAGGATGATCGCCAGGAGAACGAGGGCTACGCCGAGAACGAAGAGGACGGCCATCGTCACACCTCCACCTTGACCAGTCGGCTCATCCAGAAGACACCCACGGCAAGGATCGTGGCGGCGCCCGCGAGCATCGCCCATCCCAACGGTTCTTGGAACATCACGATCACGTAGTCGTAGTTCGTCAACAGAAGGTAGAGCATGAACAGCGGCGGAAGGCATCCCAACACCCAGGCGGAGAGCTTTCCTTCTGCGGCCAGGGCGGCGACCTGACGGCGCACGTACTCGCGCTCGCGCATGGTGGCAGCCACCGTGTCGAGCAGCTCGGCGAGGTTGCCGCCGACCTGACGCTGGATCTTGATCGCCATGACCACCCATTCGAAGTCCTTGCTGTCGAACCGCTCGGCCACACCCTCGAGGGCCTCCTCGAGCGAGACGCCGAGCCGGGTCTCCATCAGCACCCGCCTGAACTCCGAGGCGATCGGCTCTGCTCCCTCGCGGACGATCGTGTCGACCGACTGGGCCAGCGACAGACCGGCGGCCAGCGAGCCGGACATCAGCTGCAGCGTGTCCGGGAGGCCGGAGTTGAAGGCCTTGCGCCTGCGCGAGGCCCGGAAGCCGAGGAACATCCACGGACCGAAGAGCCCGGCAGCCACGAAGGCGAAGCCGATGAGCAGGTTGCCTCCGCCCAGCAGCAGGCCGCTCAGGCCGGCGATGAAGAAGACCGCGCCGTGCAGGAGCAGCCACTCCGAAGACTTCAGCTCGCTGCCGGCGGCCTGGAGCCGGGCGCTGATCCGGACGTCGAGGTCCTTGTTCCGGCGCAGCACGTTGGCCGCGGTCTCCTTCGCGGAGGCGAAGGTGACGTCGGTGTCCATGAGCCCGGCGCTGCCCTCGGAATGAGCACCGCCAGCCTGTCCCTCGGTGTACTGGGTGACCCGGTCGGCCGCGCTGACCGCGTGCTTGCGCGGCACCATGAGCACGACCAGGAAGATGACGCCGAGCGCGATGGCGAGCGGTCCCGCGTAGATCGCCCACGAGGGCGGGGTCCACGCTCGTTTGGCGGCGACCTCCGGGGTGCCTGGCTCGACGGTCGAGAAGGCTTCCGCGGTGATCGCCCCGCCCTTCGCGGGCAGCGTGACCTTGATCGTCGCCGAGGTCTTGTCGAAGCCCGACGGCAGCGTGGCGGTCACCAGCACCTGGTCGGCCAGCACGGTGGCCTCGGCCGCGAACGCCGCCTGCAGCGCGGCCGGGTCGCTGGAGATCACCTGGCCCGTTCCGGCGGTGGCGATCTGCTGCAGCGCCGCGATGTCGGCGCGGGGGCCCGAGTGCTCGATGGCGACCACGTCGGCCAGCACGCCGGCGTCCTTGATGGCGGTCGTCACGTTCTCGATGGGGGTGGAGCTGTGGTCGGCGCCGTCGGAGAGGACGAGCAGGCTGCGCTGCCCCTCGGAGCCGGCGACGTCGACTCCCTGGATCACGCCGTCGTAGAGCCGGGTCTTCTTCGTCAGCTGCAGCTGGTCGAGGACCGCGGTGGCCGCGGCTCGGTCCGTGGTGGGGGCGAGGTCGGTGGTGACCTCGCTGGAGAAGCTGACGATTCCGACCGCGACATTGGCAGGGACGGTCGTGATGAACTCGCGCGCGGCGTTCTTGGCCGCCTCGAAGCGGTCGCCCTCCATCGACTTGCTGGTGTCGATGACGAGTACGGCTGTGCGCTGGACGTCGGTGTCGCTCTCGGCCGGCTCAGCACTCGCCTCGGCGGCCTTGCCGTCGACGGTGACCTTGACGCCACCGAGGTCGACGTCGGCGTTCGCCGGGACCGAGACGAGGACCTGGATCTTGCCGGGCGTGGTCTCGACGTGGGTGATCGAGCCGTCCGCCGCGAATGCGGCGGAAGGCGCGAGGGCGAGACCGGCGGCGGCGAGCACCGCGAGGGCGCGGGCGGCGGTCCGGTTCAGGGTCTTCATGCGTGGTCCGGGGCGAAGATCAGCGGGTCCACGGTCACGTTGGAGTAGGCCATCTTCTCGAGGAACTTCGGACGCAGGCCGGTCGAGGCCAGCCGGCCCAGGGTGCGTCCCTCGGAGTCGAAGCCGCGGGTGCCGTCCCAGAGGAAGACGTCCTGGAGGGTGATCGTGTCGCCCTCCATCCGCTCCACCTCGGTGACGTGGGTGATCCGGCGGGAGCCGTCCTTGAACCGGGTCTGGTGCACGATCAGGTCCACAGCGGAGGCCACCTGCTCGCGGATGGCGCGGACCGGGAGGTCCATGCCTGCCATCAGGACGAGCGTCTCCATGCGGGCCAGCGTGTCGCGCGGACCGTTGGAGTGCAGCGTGGTGATCGACCCGTCGTGGCCGGTGTTCATGGCCTGGAGCATGTCCAGCGCCGAGGCGTCACGGACCTCGCCGACGACGATGCGGTCGGGACGCATACGCAGGCTGTTCTTCACCAGGTCGCGGATGGTCACCGCACCCTTGCCCTCGATGTTGGACGGGCGGGACTCGAGCCGGACGACGTGGTCCTGCTTGAGCTGGAGCTCGGCGGCGTCCTCGATGGTGACGATGCGCTCGTCGTTCGGGATGAACGACGACAGCACGTTGAGGGTCGTCGTCTTCCCGGCGCCGGTGCTGCCGGACACGATGATGTTGAGGCGGCCCCGAACGCAGGCGTCGAGGAACTCGGCGGTCTTCCCGCTCAGCGAGCCGAAGTCGATGAGGTTCTGGACGGTCAGGGGGTCGGTCGCGAACTTCCGGATGGTCAGCGCGGAGCCGTCCACGGCGAGCGGCGGAACGATCGCGTTCACACGGCTGCCGTCCGGGAGACGGGCGTCGACCATCGGGCTCGACTCGTCGACGCGTCGGCCGATCCGGGACACGATCTTGTCGATCGTCCGGCGCAGGTGCGCCTCGTCGGTGAAGTGCGCGTCGGCCGGCATGAGCCGACCCGACTTCTCCAGCCAGATGCTGGAGTGGCCGTTGACCATGACCTCGGAGACGTCCGGGTCACGAAGGTACGGCTCGATGGGCCCGTAGCCCAGGATGTCGTCGCTGATCTCCTGGGTGACCCGGGCACGTTCGCTACTGCTCAGCGGCCGCTCCTGCGAGCCGAGCACGTCAGCGAGAACCTTGCGGACCTCGGTGTCCAGCTCGTTCTGGTCCATGTCCGAGTCGTACAGGCGGGGGCCCATCTGCTGCAGCAGCTGGACGTGGACGCTGGACTTCAGCTCCTCGATCCGGTCGTTCTGCGAGGCCGTGGCGAAACCGCGCCGCGGCGACGTGTCGGCGCTGCTCGCGGTGCTGCTCGCGGCGCGGGGCGTCGAGCCCGGCTGCACGGAGCCGCCACTGCTGGGACCGACGGCCGCGGGCACATCGGCCCGCCGCTTGCCGGCGCGGGACACGGCCTCGGCAGCGGCGACGGCGGAGTCGACGGGCGAGACCGGGTCCGGGATGCTGTGGTCGCTCTCGGGCAGTCCCTCACCCGGCTCGTGCTCGTCGGTCGGGATCAGGCCGTCCCCGCGGGAGTCACGGGCGGCGGCGAGACGGTCGGCAAGGCTCATGGCTACTTACGCCTCCTCGAGCGGCGGCTCTTCGCCTCCGCCTCGCTCTGTTGGGTGTTGGGTTCGGCCGAGCCCAGGTTTCCGACCAGATCGCCGGCCAGCCTGATGGCGAGCTCCCGGACGGCCGAGCTGAGCTGGTGGTCCGGGTCGCTCACGATCACCGGGCTGCCCGCGTTGGTGGCGGCGGCGATCCCGAGCGAGCTGGAGATCTGCGCGTCCACCGTCATGCCGAGGATGCCCTCGACCTTGTCGGCGTTGATCCCGACCTCGTCGTCGGCGCGGTTGAGGACGAGGTGCCGGTTGTCGCGGGCGATGTGGAGGGCGTCGAAGGTCTCGACGGCGACCTTGACGTTCTTCAGGGTCGGGACGTCGAGGGTGGTGACCAGGACGACCTCGTCGGTCTCGTCGAGCGCGGTGAGCACCTGCTCGTCGAACGCCGGGGCCGTGTCGATCACGACGTAGTCGAAGGTCTCCCGCAAGGTGCGGATGATCCGCGACACGAGCAGCGGGGTGACCCGCTCGCGGGTGTCCGGGTGCGGGGGAGCGGCGAGCACCATGAGCGAGTCCTGGTGCCGGGTGAGGAGCTGGTCGATCATCTCGACGTCGAGCGCGTCCTCGGAGCCGATCGCCTGCTCGATCGAGTGCGTCGGGAACAGCTGCATGGTGATCGCGACGTCGCCGAAGGCGAGGTCGAGGTCCACCAGGCAGACCCGTCGCGCACCCTTCTCGGTCAACGCCAACGCCAGGTTGACCGCGATCGTGGTCTTGCCGACACCGCCCTTGGGCGAGAAGACGGCGATGACCTTGCTCACGTGCATCGCGCCGGACGGGCCGCGCAGGGCCACGAACAGCTCGTAGGCCCGGCCGAGCGCCTCGGTCAAAGCAGTGCCGTCGGTGTGGTGGACGACGTCGCGGGCACCGGCCTTCATGGCGGCGGCCAGCAGCTCACCGTCGAGGTGCTCTCGGGCGAGGATGGTGCTGATCGCCGGCGCGGTCGTGCGCAGCACCTCGCAGCACACGACCGACTCCTCGTCGGTCAGGGTGGGCCCGAGGACCACGACGTACTCGTCGGAGTGCGCGCTCAACCACGCGTTCAGACGGTCCACGGACTCGACGCCGTGGGACCCTGCGGGCATGGACGCCAGGAGGGTCTCCACGACCATCGGGTCGGGATCAACGACGACGGGCATGTGGTCTCAGTTCCTCACTTGAAGAGCTGGGTTGCGTCCATGCCGGTGTCCGGCTGAACGGCGCTCTTGTCGGTGAGGAGTGCGAACGACAGCTCCCCGTTTGCGGCGGCGAAGGTGACCTTCTCCACCTGCGGCTGGGTCAGGGCCAGCGTGATCAGCGTGCGGGGCAGCTGCTCGGTCGTCGAGGCGCCGGACTGGTCCGTCGTGGTGGTCGACACGGGAGTGGTCGACCCGACGCCGAGCACGGTGACTCGATCCAGGAGGAGCCGGGTGAACGGCTGGCCGCTCGTCGGGTCGGTGCCCGAAGCGAATACAGCCACCTGTGAGCCCGGGTTGACGAAGCCAGCGACGCGACCGGGATCGGTCAGGTTGATCGAGGCTGCCATCATCCCGTCCGGGATCTGGAGCGACGACTGTACGGCGGCCGAGGCACCCCACTTCGCAGCGATGATCTGCTCGCCCGGGAAGATGGTGCCGAGTGCGACGTTGCCGGCCAGCGGGTCGGTCGTGGTCTGGTAGCCGTCGAGGAGCGCGTCCTTGGACACCGACTTCAGCGCCAGCTTGCCGGCGGCCTGGGCGTCCTCGATCTTCTCGCCGGGGTTGATGACCGCGGTGGCCTCAAGGACCTCCGTGGTGTCGAACTTCTTCTCCGCCCGGGTGTCGGCACCCTTGGTGTAGAGAAAGACGAGGGCGGAGCCCAGTGCTGCTACGAGCACGGCCACAACCATTAGAATCCTGCGACGGTCCATCGACGAGACCTTTCGTCCCTATAGGAGGCAGGCTTGATGGCCCGCCCGCCCTTCCCACGAGTGCTGTTCCTCGGTCTAGAACTCTAGGAACGCGCAGGGCTGCGCGTACGCGTTTTGCCGGAACTCGTGTGACTGAAGGGATACGGCTGCGGGCGTGGCCCGGGAGGTGCTACTCGTGCATGGCCCGGGGTGACCAGGCCGCACTGTCGTTCGGAGGGCTGTTAGGTGTACAGGGCGGCGATGTCGTCCTTGTTCTCCCTCATGACGACGTTCCGCTTGAGCTTGAGGCTGGGGGTGAGCTGGCCGCCTTCCTCTGTCCATTCCTCGGGAAGGATCCGGAACTTGCGGATCGACTCCGCCTTGGAGACGGCCTTGTTGGCGTCCTCGACCGCGGTCTCGATCTCGGCCCGCAGGTCGGTGTCGTCCACGAGGTCCTCGACCTTGCCCGTCTTCCCGCGCTGCTCGGCCCAGGCGGCCACCGCCTCGCGGTCGAGGGTGACCAGCGCGGCGATGAACGGCTGGCCGTCCCCGACGACGAGGCACTGGTCGACGAGCGCGTGCGCCCGGACCCGGTCCTCGAGCACGGCGGGGGCGACGTTCTTGCCGCCGGCGGTCACCAGGATCTCCTTCTTGCGCCCGGTGATGCGGACGAACCCCTCGTCGTCGACCTCGCCGACGTCGCCCGTGTGGAACCAGCCGTCGGCCTCGAGGACCTCGGCGGTGGCGGCGTCGTTGTTCCAGTAGCCGGTGAAGACCTGCCCGCCCTCGAACAGCAGCTCGCCGTCCTCGGCCACCCGGACGGAGGTGCCCGGAAGGGGCCGCCCGACCGTGCCGATCTTCAGCGCGCCCGGCTGGTTGACGGTGAGCGCCGCCGTGGTCTCGGTCAGGCCGTAGCCCTCGAGCACGGTGACGCCGATACCGCGGTAGAAGTGGCCGAGGCGGTCGCCGAGCGGGGCACCGCCGGACACGGCGTACTCGCAGCGGCCGCCGAGCGCCTCGCGCAGCCTGCCGTAGACGAGCCGCGAGAACAGCGCGTGCTGGGCGCGTACGGCGATCGACGGCCGGCCCCTGTCGATCCCGCGGGAGTAGGCGATGGCAGTCTCGGCCGCCCGGTCGAAGATCGCGCCGCGGCCGTCGGCGGTGGCCCGCTGCGACGCGGTGTTGAACACCTTCTCGAAGACCCGCGGCACCGCGAGCACGAACGTCGGCCGGAACGCCTGCAGGTCGGCGACGAGGTTCTTGATGTCCGCACTGTGTCCGAGACGGGTGCGCGACTTCACGCAGCCGATCTGGATGATCCGGGCGAACACGTGGGCCAGCGGGAGGAAGAGCAGCGTCGACGCGTCGTCGGTGTCGAAGAGCTGGTCCAGCTCCTGCACGGCGACACCGAGCTCGACCATGAAGTTGCCGTGCGTGAGCTGACAGCCCTTGGGCCGCCCGGTGGTGCCCGAGGTGTAGATGAGCGTGGCCAGGTCGCCGGGGCCGGCCGTCGTACGACGATCCTCCAGCGCCTCGTCGCTGATGTCCTGGCCGAGCCTGGTCAGGATGTCGACGGCGTTGTCGGTGATCGACCAGACGTGGTTGAGCTCGTCGAGCTCCTTGCGCACCTCGTTGACCCGGGCCACGTGCTCGGGGGTCTCGGCCACGACGGCGCGGGCGCCGGAGTCCTGCAGGATCCACTGCACCTGTTCGGCCGAGGAGGTCTCGTAGACGGGGACGGTCACGGCGCCGGCGAACCAGATCGCGTAGTCGAGCAGCGTCCACTCGTAGCGGGTCTTGGAGATCAGGGCGACCCGGTCGCCCACCTCGACGCCCGCGGCCACGAGCCCCTTGGCCACCGCCCTGACCTCGTCGTGGAAGGCCCTGGCGCTCACTCCTTCCCACCCGGAGGCGCCGGGGCGGCTGAACACGACCTCGCTGCCGTGCTCGCGGGCGTTGGCCACGACGTCGTCGGTCAGGTTGCCGGACGTGGGTGCCTCCATGATCGGCGGCGTGGAGTACTCGCGCACGGGCGGCACGTTACCGCCGGGTCACGGCGCCGCGTCTTCTGCCCTGATCTGATCCGGTACGCTCGCTGACCGGTGATCCGGCCGCCGAGCGGCGCTGCGGCGTGGGGTCGGGGAGGACGAGCGCAGGGAGTTCGAATGGCCGAGCAGACCACTTCGTCCATCACCGTCGACGCACCGGCGTCCGCGGTCATGGACGTCATCGCCGACTTCGACGCCTATCCGCAGTGGGCCAAGGGAGTCACCAAGGCCGAGACTCGTGCGTCCTACGACGACGGACGGGCCAAGGAGGTCTTCTTCGTGCTCGACGTCAGCCCGATCAAGGACGAGTACACGCTGTCCTACCAGTGGGACGGCGACCGCGAGGTCACCTGGACCCTGGTCGAGGGCAAGATGCTCCGTGCCCTCGACGGCGCCTACGAGCTGCGGGAGCTCGGCAGCGGCTCGACCGACGTGACCTATCGGCTCTCCCTCGACGTCTCGATCCCCCTGATCGGCATGCTCAAGCGCAAGGGCGAGAAGATCCTGATCGACACCGCGCTCAAGGGGCTGAAGAAGCGCGTCGAGTCCCTCTGACTGTGCGCATCCTCCTCTTCACTGGCAAGGGCGGCGTCGGGAAATCGACCGTGGCCTCCGGCACAGCCGCGCTCGCAGCCGCGGCGGGCCATCGGACGCTCGTGCTGTCCACCGACGCGGCCCACTCGCTCGCCGACGCCTTCGGCATCCCGGTCGGGTCCGAGCCCACCCCGGTGGCGGACAACCTGTTCGTGCAGCAGGTCGACGCCCAGCTCCGCTTCGAGCAGTCCTGGGCGGAGATCCAGGGCTATCTGCTCTCGGTGCTGGACACGACGGGCATGAACCCGGTGGCCGCCGAGGAGCTGACGGTCATCCCCGGTGCCGAGGAGGTGCTGGCCCTCCTCGAGCTGCGGCTGCACGCGCTCTCCGACGACTGGGACCTGGTGGTCGTCGACTGTGCGCCCACCGCCGAGACGCTGCGCCTGCTGGCCCTGCCCGAGGCCCTGGGCTGGTACATGCAGCGGGTCTTCCCGGTCCAGCAGCGGGTGGTCAAGGCGCTGCGCCCGGTCCTCACCCGCGCCGCGGGGGTGCCGATGCCCGGCGGCAGCGTCTTCGGCGCCGTCGAGCGGCTGCACGCCGAGCTCGACGAGGTCCGCCAGCTGCTCTCCGGTCCCGAGGCCAGTGTCCGCATCGTGCTGACCCCGGAGGCGGTGGTCCTGGCCGAGGCCCGCCGGGCCTACACGACGCTCTCCCTGTTCGGCTACCGCGTCGACGGCGTGGTGGCCAACCGGGTCTTCCCCGCCGAGGGTGCCGACGACTGGCGGGCGGGCTGGGTCGTCGCCCAGGACGAGGTCCTCGCCCAGGTCGCCGAGTCGTTCGCCGGCGTACCGCTCTGGCGCTCGCTGTACCGGGCCACCGAGCCGGTCGGCGTCGAGGACCTCCAGGTGCTGGCCCGGGAGCTGTACGACGGCGCCGACCCCGTCGCGTCGTCGGGCGTCCGGAGCCCCTTCGAGGTGGTCGCGGTCCGCTCCGGTGTCCAGCTCCGCCTGCGGCTGCCCTTCGTCACCCGCGACCAGGTCGACCTCGCCCGCAGCGGCGACGAGCTCGTGGTCACGGTCGGCTCCCACCGCCGCCTGCTCACGCTGCCGTCGGGCCTGGCCCGGCTGCGCGTCGCCGGCGCCCGGGTCGACGACGAGGGCGTGCTCAGGGTGTCGTTCAAGGACCCGTCGGCCACGGTCACCGAGGAGCGCGTGGGATGACCCCGCCCCAGGACGATCCGGTCGGCAGCGTCGGCGACGAGGCCGCGAAGCTGCTCGGCGCCCTGGCCGGATGGGCCAATGACCACGTGGGCGACAGGGCCCGGGACGTCGACGAGCACATCGCCACCGGTGACGCCGAGTGCCTCTACTGCCCGATCTGCCGCACCGTGCACGCTGTGCGCGGGGCCAGCCCCGAGGTCAGGGCCCAGCTGGCCGAGGCGGCCTCCACGTTCCTCCAGGCTGCGGCGGGCCTGTTGTCCGCGGTCGGCCACGGCGAGCCACCGACCTCGCGGGTTCAGCACATCGACCTGGACGAGGGCGACGACGAGGAGGAGCGTCCGTGAGTGACAAGCGCCTGGCCTGCGGCGTCGACGTCGGCGGCACCAAGATCCTCGGCGGCGTCGTCGACGAGGACGGCGTGATCGTCGAGGAGCTGCGGGTGGTGTCGCCGGCCACGGACACCGAGGCCATCGAGAACGCCATCGAGGAGCTGGTCACCCAGCTCAAGTCGCGCCACGAGATCACCGCGGTCGGCGTCGGCGCCGCCGGCTACATCGACAAGGCCCGGTCGACAGTGATGTTCGCGCCCAACATCGCCTGGCGGGAGGTGAACCTCAAGGCTGACCTCGAGGCCCGGATCGACCTGCCGGTCGTCGTGGAGAACGACGCGAACGCCGCTGCGTGGGGCGAGTTCACCTACGGCGCGGGCCACGACGTCGACGATCTCCTGCTGGTCACCGTCGGGACCGGGATCGGCGGCGGGATCGTGCACGACGGCGAGCTGCTGCGCGGTGCGTTCGGCGTCGGCGGCGAGATCGGCCACATGCGGGTGGTGCCCGACGGTGTCCTGTGCGGCTGCGGCAACCGGGGCTGCTTCGAGCAGTACGCCAGCGGCAACGCGCTGGTCCGCGAGGCCCGGGCCGCGGCCCGGGGCGGGTCCCTGCTGGCCGGGTCGCTGCTCGACCTGGCCGGCGGCGACCCGGACAAGATCACCGGCCCGCTGATCACCGAGGCCGCCCGGGCGGGCGACCCGTTCGCGTTCGAGCAGCTGACGGCGCTCGGCCGTTGGCTGGGCGAGGGGATCGCCTCGCTGACCGCCGTACTCGACCCGGCTGTCGTGGTGATCGGCGGCGGGGTCAGTGAGGCCGACGACCTGCTGCTCACCCCGGCCCGCTCGGCGTTCCAGTCCCAGCTCACCGGCCGGGGCCACCGACCGGTCCTCGAGATCCGCAAGGCCCGGCTCGGCACCCGAGCCGGGTTGATCGGTGCCGCCGACCTGGCTCGCCGTTGAGCGCCCGGTGAGGTAGAAGAAGACCGTGTCCGAACGCTCCACGCGCACCGCCACCCGCGCCAGCCGCCGCGCCAGGGTCAACCTGTGGGACCCGCTGACCATCGGCATCGACATCGGCGGCACCAAGATCCTGGCCGGGGTCGTCGACTCCAGTGGCAACGTGGTGGAGCTGCGCCGCCGGCCCACCCTGGGGCACGACGTGGTCGGCGTCGAGAACACGATCGTCGAGCTCGTCCACGAGCTCCAGCAGCAGTACGACGTGGCGGCGGTCGGCGTCGGCGCCGCCGGGTTCGTCGACGCCAGCCGGTCCACGGTGATGTTCTCCCCGCACCTGGCCTGGCGAGACGAGCCGCTCCGGGCCCGGCTGGCCGGCCGGATCGCGATCCCGGTCGTGGTCGACAACGACGCCAACACCACCGCACTCGGCGAGAGCCGCTTCGGCGCCGGGGTGGGACACCGCTTCGTCCTGTGCATCACGCTCGGGACCGGCATCGGTGGCGCCATCGTCATGGACGGGCGGGTCTTCCGGGGCGCCAACGGGATGGCGGGGGAGTTCGGCCACATGCAGGTGGTGCCGGACGGCCACCGCTGCCCGTGCGGCAACCGGGGCTGCTGGGAGCAGTACGCCTCCGGCAACGCGCTGGAGCGCGAGGCGCGCGAGCTCATCGTGGCCCGGTCGCCCGTCGCGCACCGGCTCGCCGAGATCTGCGGCGGCGACCCGCTTCGGCTGAGCGGCCCCCAGGTCACCGACGCCGCCCGGGACGGAGACCCGCTCTCCATCGAGCTCCTGGCCGACGTCGGCCGCTGGCTCGGCACCGGTGCGGCCGGCCTGGTGGCCGCGTTCGACCCCAACTGCATCGTCATCGGCGGCGGGGTATCGGACGCCGGCGAGCTGCTGCTCGGACCCACCCGCGAGTGGATGCTGCGGTCGCTGGTCGGCCGTGGTCACCGCGCCGAGCCGCCGATCCTGCTGGCCGAGCTCGGCCCCCAGGCCGGGTTCATCGGAGCCGCGGACATGGCTCGCTCGGCGGCTCGCCGCTCCCGGCGCGCCGACCGCCGGCGCGAGCGGCAGCTCGAGCGGCAGCAGCTCAAGCAGCAGCTGCGCGAGCAGCGCGGCGAGGGCTGGTTCCGCCGGTCGGACCGGCCGGGCGCCTAGCTACAACCTGGCGCCGTCGTCCCAGGGGTCGATGTCGTCGCGGTGCGGCATCTTGACCACCAGGTAGAGGAAGCCGCCGATGAACGACGCCACCAGCAGGTAGCCCAGCCACGGCGGCAGGTAGACGTTCAGGACCACGCAGACCAGCAGCACCGTGGGCGACCCGAAGAGCCCGACCCACGCCAGCAGCCGGTCCGGCGGCAGCTTCGGCAGCGGCGGCGGGATCGGCGGGACGAAGGTGTCGTCCGGCTCGTCGTCGACGTCGGCGTCGGCGAGCTCGGTGGGCTCCGGCTGCGGTAGCGGGATGAAGAAGCGCTCCAGCCGTTGCTCGGCCGGAGGATCAGCAGGCGGCTCGTCGTCCAGCTCGACCCGCTCGCCGTAGTTCTCGACGATGGAGCGCCACGCATCCTCGTCGCTGTCGCGCTGCACGGGACCGAGAGTACGCCGGTTGCGGGCAGCGTTAGAGTCTGGCCGACGGGCAGTCCAGGTGGCAGTGAGTCGGCTCAGACTCGACAGGGGCCCTTTGGAGGTCAGCGGGTGTTCTACTGGTTCCTGAAGTGGGTGGCCCTCGGACCACCGCTGCGGCTCATCTTCCGGCCCCAGGTCTCGGGCGCCGAGCACGTGCCAGCCAGCGGCCCGGCCATCCTGGCCAGCAACCACCTGTCGTACGCCGACTGGCTCTTCATGCCGCTCACCCTGCCCCGCCGGGTCACCTTCGTCGCCAAGGCCGAGTACTTCACCTCCCCGGGCATCAAGGGCTGGTTCCAGAAGAAGTTCTTCTCCGGCGCCGGCCAGGTGCCCATCGACCGGTCCGGCGCCACCGCGGCCGAGGGTGCGCTCAACGCGGCCAAGAAGATCCTCGACGACGGTGAGCTGTTCGGGATCTACCCGGAGGGCACCCGCTCCCACGACGGCAAGCTCTACCGCGGCAAGACCGGAGTTGCTCGGCTGGCCCTGGAGACCAAGGTCCCGGTGATCCCGGTCGCGGTGGTCGGCACGGACGTTGTCGCGCCCCCTGGCCGGCGGTTCGGCAAGTTCACCCGGCCGATCGTGCGCTTCGGCAAGCCGCTGGACTTCTCGCGCTACGAAGGCATGGAGAACGACCGCTACATCCTGCGGTCCATCACCGACGAGATCATGTACGAGATCATGCGTCTCTCCAGCCAGGAGTACGTCGACATGTATGCCAACCGGGCCAAGGAGGAGTCCAAGAAGGCGGCCGACGCGGCCGAGTCCGCAGCCGAGTCCGCGGCTGTGCTGGACGAGCTGAACAAGAAGGCGTCGTAGGCACGTGACGGGGCGCGCGGTCGGCGTACCAACGCCGATCCGCCGGGCTGCGACGTGGTGGTTCAGCCCGGCTCAGACCGTCGAGGATCGGCTGTTCTCGTGGCTGGCGGTGCTGCGGGTGGTGCTGCTGGTCCATGCGGTCGCGCTCAACGTCTACCGCCGCGACAGCTTCACCCATCCGGTCGGCGGTGCGGTCTGCCTGGCGCTGATGGCCGTGTGGACGTTCTTCGCGATCTGGGCCTACGACCAGCCACGGCTGCGCGGGCCGCTGCTGCTGGGGGCCGACCTGGCCGTTGCCCTGGCCGCCATACTGGTCAGCCCGGTGCTCAAGGGCGAGGGTCTCTCCGCCACGGTTCCGGCGTTCTGGGTGATGGGCGCGCTGCTGGCCTGGGCGATCCACTGGCACTGGCTCGGCGGCCTGGTGGCCGGGATCTGCATCACCCTGTGCGACCTGTACATCCGCGAGCACGTCACGCAGGCCAACTACGGCAACGCCTTCCTCCTGCTGGTCGGCGGGCCGATCGTCGGCTTCATGGTCGAGTCGCTCCAGCGGATGGCCGACGAGCGGGACCGGGCGCAGCGGGAGGCCGCGGCGGCGGCCGAGCGGGTCCGCCTGGCCCGGGCCGTCCATGACGGTGTCCTCCAGGTGCTCGGCCTGGTCCAGCGACGGGGCGCCGAGCTGGGAGGGGAGTCCGCCGAGCTCGGCCGGCTCGCCGGCCAGCAGGAGGCGGCCCTGCGGACCCTGATCCGTGAGCAGGACCAGGTCAGCGCAGCCGCCGACGGCAGCACCGATCTGGCCGCGGCGCTGGTCCACCTGGAGCGGCCCGGAGTGGACGTCGTCACCTCGGGTCGGGTCGAGCTGCCCGCTGCGATCGCCTCGGAGCTGGTGGCCGCGGTCGCCGCCTGTCTCGACAACGTCGAGCGGCACGCAGGCGCGGACGCCCGGGCGTGGGTGCTGCTCGAGGGCTTCCCGGACCGGGTCGAGGTCTCGGTGCGGGACGAGGGGCCGGGCATCCCCGCGGGCCGGCTGGAGGAGGCGGCGGCCGACGGCCGGCTGGGCGTGAGCCAGTCGATCCGCGGCCGGGTGGCCGATCTGGGCGGCACGGCGACGGTCACGTCCGGCGCCGAAGGCACCGAGTGGGAGCTGGTGGTGCCGGTCAGCCGACGGTGACGGGCTCGGCGACAGGCTTCTCCGCCGCGCGGGCGTCGACCCGCCAGATCCGGACCAGCCGCACGGCGAACAGGATCAGCAGCACTATGAGGAAGGCGCTCGCCGGCCGCGCGGCGGAGCCCTCGACCATCGTGTGGACGAAAGCGTTGTCCGTCCAGGCCAGCCGGTAGTCGAGGGCCACGTGCTCCACGATCGCACCGAGCGCGATGACCACGAACTGCACCGCCAGCACCGGCGTCAGCAGCCGCCTCGCCACACGGCCGGCGTACGGCGCCGCGAGGGCGAACGCCGGGGTGGCGCAGGCCAGGAACTCCAGCCCGCAACGGTAGCCGTAGATCGGGTCGCCGCCGTTGAAGCCGATCAACGCGTTCTGCAGCACCGTGTAGGCCAGCCCTCCGAGAAGCAGGGCGGTCGACCAGGCAGGCAGGCTCCGCCACGACCGCAGCAGGGCCGGGAGCAGCACCAGCAACACAGGCGTGAAGATGAGGATCCCGCGGTCAGGAGCGACCCACATGCCGAGCTGTTTGGACACGCTGAACAGGCTCTCGTGGACATAGGCGAGGCCGCCGGCGCCGTACAGCCCGATCGGGTTCCACGACCCGTAGACCCAGCGCGACCACAGGGAGAGCAGGACCAACGACCCGACACCGGGCAGGCCGGCGCGCAGCGCGATGCCGATCCGGCGCTCGCGCCAGGCGAGCACCAGGCCGACGACCGCCACGATCAGCGCCGCGTGGGGGCGGGCCCAGAGCAGCAGCACGCCGCCGAGCCCCATCACCCACCACTTCTCGTGCACGGCGGCCCAGGCGACGACGGCGATGCCCAGGACGGTGATCGTCTGCGGCCAGATGCCGTTGGCGGCGACGCTCCACACCGGCGTCGTGAACGCGAAGGCGGCTGCCGCGGCCAGCGCTTGCCACCGCCTGAGCAGTGGCACGAGTGCGAGGTACATCAGCAGCACCGCGAGCGCGGTGAGCAGGGCCGCGGTCACTCCGCCCGGGACCACCGTCATCGACGCCGGCTGGGTGAGCAGGTAGGCGGGCAGCCCGGCGATCACGACCGCGGGCGAGCGGGTGACGACGACGTGACCGTTGGGGGCGTGGTCGTCGATCCAGACCCAGCGCAGCGGGTTGCCGTCCAGCCCCGGGACGCTCTGGCCGTCGAGGTACGGCGACCCGGTCGTGGCTATGTGGTACGAGGAGAAGTTGGCGCTCCAGACGTCGAAGCAGAGGTAGCCGCGGCTGGCGGTGGCCGCGAAGACCAGGAACGTGACCAGGAACAGCACGATCTCGACCCGGCGGGCGCGGTGCCACGGAGTCGCAGGCTGCGTGCGTTCGGGGGTCTGGCCGGTCACGACCCCATTGTTCGTGGCGCCGGCAGCCGGCGTACGGCAAACGCGGAAGTCGGGGCTTGGCATGCTGGCCATCGATGACCATCCACGACACGCACCCGTTCGCCGACCCCGACCCCGACCCCGCCCGGCGGCTCCGAGGCCGGCTCGGCGGCTCGGTGACGCTCTGGACCGCCGGTTCCGGGCCCGATCGGGCCGGGCTCACGCTCACCTCCGTGCTGGTCGTGCTGGGGGAGCCCGCCCGGCTGCTCGGCCTGGCCGACCCCGACTCCGCCCTTGCGGACGCCGTGGGCGAGACCGGTCGGGCCGTCGTGCACCTGCTGGCCTGGGCGGACCGGGACCTCGCCGAGGGCTTCGCCGGGACCGCTCCGGCGCCGGGTGGGGTGTTCCGGCAAGCGGCGTTCGCCGATACGGAGTGGGGACCACGGCTGGAACATGCCGCCACGTGGGCCGGTGTCCGCGTCGAGTCGACCGCCGAGGTCGGCTGGTCGCGGCTGCTCACCTGCGTCGTCGAGCACCTCGAGGTCGGCGAGGAGACCGACCCGCTGCTGCACCGGCGCGGGCGGTTCGTTCGTCTCGTCTAGGGTCCGGGGCGTGAGCGACGAGCCGCTGGCGAGGGTGATGGTCGTCGACGACCACCCGATGTGGCGCGACGCCGTGGAGCGGGACCTCCAGGACGCCGGGTTCGACGTGGTCGGGGTCGCGGCCAACGGCAGCGAGGCGCTGGCCCGGTTCCCGGCCTGCCGGCCGAACGTCGTCGTCCTCGACCTGCAGATCCCGGCGCCCAACGGCGTCGAGGTGACCGCCGAGGTGATCCGGCAGGACCCGTCGGCGCGGGTGCTGATCCTCTCGGCGTCCGGGGAGCAGCAGGACGTGCTCGACGCGGTGAAGGCGGGGGCCACCGGCTATCTGGTGAAGTCGGCCTCCCGGAAGGAGCTGCTGGACGCCGTACGCCGGGTCGCGCAGGGCGACACGGTCTTCACCCCGGGCCTGGCCGGGCTGGTGCTGGGGGAGTACCGCCGGCTCTCCGAGCCCGCCTCCGCCGACCCCGACCAGCCGACCCTCACCGAGCGCGAGACCGAGGTGCTCCGGATGGTCGCCAAGGGGATGTCCTACAAGCAGATCGCGGACCGGCTGGTGCTGTCCCACCGGACGGTCCAGAACCACGTCCAGAACACGCTGCGCAAGCTCCAGATGCACAACCGGGTGGAGCTGACGCGCTACGCGATCGCCCAGGGTCTCGACCAGGACGAGGACGACGATGCCCCTGAGTGAGGCCGCCGGGGCGTATCTGCGCCGGGTGCGGTACGACGGCGACCTGGCTCCGTCGTACGACAACCTGGTCGCGCTGCACCGGGCCCACCTGAATGCGGTGCCCTACGAGAACCTCGGGATCATGCTCGGTCGCGCGCCGTCGGTCGACCCGGCTGCGAGCCTGGCGCGGGTGGGCCAGGTGGGCCGGGCCGGCTACTGCTTCCACCAGAACGGCTCCCTCGAGCTGGTGCTGCGCGAGCTCGGCTTCGAGCTGAGCCGGCGGCACGGGCACGTCTACGCGGCTGAGGACGACCGCGGTACCTCGCTCAACCACCTGGTCCTGGTGGCCGACGGGCTGCCCACCGACGACAACCCCGGCGGCCGGTGGTGGGTGGACGTCGGTCTGGGTGACGCCTTCCGCGACCCGGTGCCGGTCACCGTCGGCCGGCACGACCAGAGCGGGTTCCGCTACGAGATCACCGAGGTGCGCGAGGACGGCTGGTCGTTCCGGCACGACCGGGCCGGCACCTTCACCGGCATCGAGATCAGGTCGCTGCCGATCGACCAGCCGGCTGTCGACGAGGCGCACGCGCGGCTCTCGGCGCCTCTGGACGGACGGTTCGCCAAGCTGCTGGTGGTGCAGCGCCGCGACTCCAGCGGAGTCGACACGGTGCGCGGCTGCCTGCACCTGCGGACGTTGCCCGACGGCCAGGTCGAGACCGAGCTGTCGTCGTACTCCGCGTGGCGTTCGGCGTTGGTGGACGGCACCCGGCTGTCGCTCGAGGAGGTCGGCGACGAGGAGCTCCGTGGGCTGTACGACGCCCAGTGGGCCATGCACCTCGCCTGGACCGCGGCCGGGCGGCCGTGACCTGGCGGACCGCGACGCCCGAGGACGCGGTCGCCCTGCGCGACCTCGAGCGTGCCGCCAACCTGGTCGGCCTGGCCCACGTCTTCGGAGACCTGCCCTTCCCCGACGAGGGTGTGCTGGCGCGTTGGCGCGAGACGCTGTCCGACCCCTCGGTGACCGTGATGATGACCCCCGTCGCCTTCACCTCCTGGGACGCAGGCGGTCGGCTGCGCCACCTGGCCGTGCATCCCGACTACTGGGGCACCGGTCTGGCGCGGGAGGGAGTGGAGCTCGCCGTCTCGTCGATCCGGGGCTCCGGCCGCGTCCCGAGGCTGTGGGTGCTGGCCGACAACCACCTCGCCCGAGGGCTCTACGCCCACCTCGGGTGGAAGCCCACCGGCCGCACGCAGCCGGCCGAGTGGCCGCCGTACCCGCAGGAGCTGGAGCTGTCCCTGACAGAATTCGCGCATGGCGGATGAGCTCTTGGAGATTGCCGACGAGCTCTACGCGCTGACGCTGCCCGAGTTCACGCCGGCGCGCGACGCCAGGGCGAAGGAGCTCAAGGGCACGGACCTGGCCGCGGCGGTGAAGGCGCTGAAGAAGCCGTCGGTCGCCGGCTGGGTGGTGAACCTGCTCGTCCGGCACGAGACCGAGCAGGTGGACCAGGTGCTCCAGGTGGGCGCGGCGCTGCGCGAGGCACAGGCATCGATGTCGGGCGACGAGCTGCGTCAGCTGACCCGCCAGCGGCGCCAGGTGACCGCCGCCGTCACCACCCAGGCCCGCCGCCTGGCTCGCGAGCACGGCCAGAAGATCACCGAAGCCGTGGCGCAGCAGGTCGAGGCCACCCTGACCGCGGCCATGGTCGACGAGGAGTGCGAGAAGGCGGTCCGCTCCGGAATGCTGCTGACGGCCCTCGAAGCCACCGGCGTCGACGCCGTCGACCTCGACCGGGCGGTCGCCCTGCCCGACGCGCTCGGCTTCGTGGCCACACGTCGCGAGGAGGCTCCTCCGGCCAAGCCCGACCTGCACGTCGTTCCGGACCCCGACCGCGACGAGAAGGCGCTGGCCGCCGCCCGCGAGGCCCTCGAGGGAGCCGAGGAGGCCCTCACCGAAGCGGAGGAGGCGCACGACACCGCCGCCCAGGAGCTGGCCGACCTCCAGGCCCGCGCCATGCAGGTGCAGGCGGAGATCGACGAGCTGAAGCGCAAGATCGCCGAGTTGGAGGAGTCCGCCGACCAGGTCGACGACGAGATCGCCGAGGCCGAGGAAGCGCGCGACGACGCGCGGACGGCGCTGGACGAGGCCACCAAGGCGCGAGACGCCGCTGCCAAGGCGGTGGCGCAGGCTGGACAGGTAGCTGTGCACGGCGGGCTTGGACTCGGTTGCCGCGGGTGGTGTGGCTGCGGTTCCGCCGTGGTGGGGATCTGCGTTCCCGCAGCCTGGGCACGTCCTTAGCCCCCGCTGTTCGAGTCCATGTCGCTCACGACCGGGATGTAGTCCCCGCAGCCAGGGAGCCTCCGACCCACAGGTCGGTCACCCAGCCGAGCTCGGTCAGCCGCTCGCCGAACGCCCGCTGCGGATCGAACGCGGCCCGCAGACCAGCCGCGGCGCGCCGATCACCCCGCTGGCCGGTGGCTGGGCGGGGTGTTGGGCGAGGTGGTCAGGGTTCGCCGAAGTGGGCGGTGAAGTGGGCCAGGAAGTCGTGGGCGAGCCTGAGCCGTTCAGGGTCGGGGGTGATGTCGAGGGTGCCGGTGTGGTCGCGGAGGTAGTGGTAGCCGAGCGGGGATCGCCACAGGTAGGTGCCGGGTTCGACGGTGATGTAGCTCCAGCCGCCGGTGGTCTTGGCCCGGGGTGACGTCGGCAGCAGGGCGCGAGGTTGCACGAGCAGGTCGGACCGCCGTCGTCGCTGTCGTGCTGGTGCGGCACTCGGTGCTCGCAGTCGCACCTCTGGGCGGGGCGGAGGCAGAACGGGAAGGCGCAGGTCCGGTCGCGGAGCTGGGTCTGGAGCTTGAGCCGGGTCGAGGCCTGGTAGGAGTCGACGTGGAGGTGCTCGGCCAGGTCGAGGACCGGCTGGGCGGTGACCTGCGTGTCGGGGTTGCCGCACCAGGTGCGGACCTGTTCGGCGGTGACCGGGCCGGCGGCCTCCTGGACCCGCGCCAGCCCGCCAGCACCCAGGACGGCGGCGTGCTCGAGGTGGACGTGCAGCACCACCTGCCGACGCCGCCGCGGCCGGGGAGCGGCTTCCGCGCCGATGCTGGACAGGTCGAGGGTCACCTGGCCGCGGGCCAGCTCGCCCAGCGCGACCGACCGGCGCACGTCCAACGACTCTGCCGAGCCCAGGAGCCGCTGCTGCTCGGCACCGGTGGCCAGGGTCGTCTCGAGGTCGAGGGCGTCGGCCAGGTCGACCTCACCCTCCACGTAGACCGTGCCGGCGGTGGTCAGGTCGGCCAGCCGGACATCGACCCGCCGGGCATCAGCCGCGGCCTGTCGGTCGGCCCCGGCCCGGTCGGGATCGAACCGGGCCGTGGCCTCGGTGATCAGCCGGTGCAGCTGGGCAGGCCCGATCCGGTGCGCCACCGCCGCCACCTGGGTGTCGACGAACACCGCGGCCGCCGGTGCGAGACAGATCGTGCGGTCGGCGATGTAGCCCAGCTTCCACGCCGGCAGGTCACCGGCCACCAGCCGGGCCCAGCAGCGGGTCAGTCGGTAGTGGGCCTCGACCGCCTTGGCCAGCTGGCGGCGGCCGGTCTCAGTGGACTGGCCCAGCGCCGCGGCGTACTCGGTGACCGCGAACTCCGTCACCTCCGGGCAGCCCTCGCCCCCCCAACGGCAGACACGACTCGTGCCACCCATCGGCCGGACCGACCAGCGAGCCGTGGGTGTTCATCGAGGCGAACCTCGCCGCCGCGATCATCACCTGCCGACCGGCGTCGTCCTCGACCTGGTTCCGGGCCCGCGCGTAGGCCAGCACCGCGGCGGGGTCGTCACACCCATCGAGGGTGATCCGGTCGGTCGTGGAGGTCATCGTGGGACCCACCCTGCCATCGACCACCGACACTCGCGCGGGCCCGAACCCGATCTGTGCACAACGGCATTCAGGCCCGCAACCAAGCACGAGAAGTGGCCATTTGCGAGCCCAGCCGCGGGCCAGTCCCAGCCACGGCTCACGAGGTTTCGAGACGGTCGCCAGCGCGACCTCCTCAACCACCGTGCGGTCCCGACCACACGCGAACCGCAGCCGCACCCCAACGCCGCGCCTACCTACACAGCGGGGTCTCGGTCAGTCGATAGGCCCTGTGGGCCATGTACAGCCGCCGGTGACGGGTCGACACTCGAATGACGCACGGGGACCCGAGCGCCCACGGAGAGCAGTGCGATGGCTGAGACGTACCAGGAGGACATGGGCAAGCGCGTCCGGTGGTTCCAGACCACCCGGGGGCGGGGGAGTGTCACCGAGCTCAACGAGCGTTGGCACGAGGCGCTGGCTCAGACCGACAGGTTGCGCGCGGGACGCGTCCTCGACGGCGATCCCGGCGGCGGCGCCATCAAGCGGGCGTTCACCACCCCGGGCAAGGGGTCGGGGGTCACGGTGCGTCAGGTCGACAACCCCGACCCGTCCGTGACGGATGGTTTCGTCACCACGTGTGTCGAGGTGGCCGGAGCCTCGCCCGCCGCGCCGGTCGCACTGAAGCTGCGGCCGGTCCGCGGGGCGCGGAGCCGGCTCGACCTGCGCACCGCCACGGCGTTCCGGTACGACGCGCGCCGGTCCCAGTGGGACCTGGTCGAGGGTTCGGCGTACAACGCCTCCGCCGGCTACGTCTGGGTGCAGGCCCCCGACGATGGCGTGTACGCCGCGGTGGCCCTGCCGCGCGACGGGGCCGCCGTGCGCGAGATCGGGCTGGAGCGCTTCGCGCACCACTACGTACGAGCGGGGATGGACCGCGGCCTGTTCACCCGGGCCTCGGACTACTTCACGACCGCGGAGTTCCGGACGCTGGTGACCGGCGAGCACGAGCTGACCGACTCCCGCACCGACCGGACCCTGCTCCGCCGGCTCTCCGCGATCCACTCCGAGAGCCGGGCGCTGCGCGACCGCTGGCGCTCGACGCTGCCCGCCGCGGGACCACTCGAGTGGCGGCTGATGGACCACCTCGCCGAGTTCGCGCCCGCGCGGCTGGCCGCGGTGTCCGACCTGCTGAAGTGGTTCCCCTGGATCATCGGGCTGAGCCAGCGGGTCGCCCGGTGGTACCCCGCCGGTCCCTACAACATCAACGGCCGGGTGAAGTCACTGGCCATCCACCCGACGAACAACGACCTCGTCTACGCCGGCGCGGCCAATGGCGGGGTCTGGAAGACCACGGACGGTGGCGACACCTGGCGGCCGCTCTGGACCACCGAGTCCACGATGGCGGTCAGCGGGCTCGCCGTCGCGCGCAGCTCGCCGGACTGGGTCTATGCCTGCACCGGCGAGGACACCCCGGGCTACGGGAACAGCTACGGCGGCTCCGGAGTGTTCCGCAGCACCGACGGCGGCTCCACCTGGACGCAGCGGTCCACGGCCGCAGCCACCGGAGCGCTCTGCACCCGCATCCTGGTGCACCGGAGCAACCGCAACCGCGTCTACCTGGCGAGCACGTCGGGGGTGCTGACCAGCACCGACGGCGGCGCCACCTGGACGGTGTCGCTGGCCGGCCACGCCAGCGACCTGGCCGTGGCTGCCGACAACAGCGACCACCTGTGGGCCGGGATGGCCTCCGACGGCGTCTACCGCTCCAGCGACGGCGGTGGCAGCTGGACGAAGATGACGGCGACCATCCCGGTGTTCATCGGACCACCCAGCCCCTATCCGTCGGGAGCGGCTGCGGGCTGGCCGAAGCTCGCCGTCGGGGTGCGCGGCCCGAACGGCTCGAGCTTCGTGATCGCCAAGCTCGGCGACAAGGGCGCCACCACGCTGGGGACCACTGACGGCGGCGCCACGTGGAACCGGATATCGGGGAGCGAGGGCGTCGACTACGACGAGTGGACCAGCTTCGTGGCCATCCATCCGCACCGGCACGACCTGATCTTCCTGGGTGGCCTGAACCTGCAGCGAGCCGACGACGGGCACAGCTTCAGCCAGACCACCGGCACCCACTCCGACCACCACCAGATCGTCTTCCACGACGGCGAGGACAACGGCCGGTGCTGGGTCTGCTGCGACGGCGGCGTCTACCGCAGTGAGGACCACGGGGCGACGTGGGCCCTGAAGTCGACGTACCTGCAGGCCACCCAGCTCCAGAGCTTCGACGTGTCGCAGGCCGGTGCATCGGTGATCGGCGGCGCCACCCAGGACCAGGGCATCATCCAGTCCGACGGCAGCCTCTACTGGCACGACTACGGCGGCGGCAACGAGTGGGGCATGTTCGTCGTCGACCCGGACGACAGCAAGCACATCTACATCTCGCCGGGCGACGGGTTCCTGCGCACCAGCTCGGACGGCGGGCACAGCTGGTCGAACCCCACGGGCGGCCTCACGCAGTACTGGTCGTCACAGGGCCGCCAGACCCGGCCCGCCCAGTTCGCGCACCTCGCGGTGCGGCCCGGCTCGCACAGCGAGATGATGGGTGCGGTCACCTTCGGCGAGGAGATCAAGGACTCCGACGGGAACGTCACCGACAGCTACGGCCCCTTCCACTGGGTGCTCTACAGCGGTGACTTCGGGCAGAACTGGTACGCGAGCCTGTCGATGCTCGACCCGCCCAGCCGGGTCGCCTACGCGCCGAGCGACAACCTCCGCGCCTACGCGGCGTCGAGCAAGGGTGCGTTCTACCGGTCGCACTTCGGTGGCCACGCCGACTGGACCAGGCCGGGGACCGGGGCCAGCCGTCCGCCGGCCGGCTACATCAGCTCGATCACCGTCGACCCGTACGACGCCAGCCGCGTCTACCTGACCTACACCGACCACTCGCCGCACGTGTGGCGCTCGACCGACGCCGGCACCTCGTGGACCAGCATCGACGGCACCCCCGCCGGGATGACGCTCCCGGACATCGCGGTCTCGGACCTGGTCGTGGACATCGAGAACAGCAACGTCCTCTACGTCGCCACCGACGTCGGCGTGTTCCGCACCAACACCGGCGGCTACTCCTGGTTCCCGTACAACGACGGGCCGGACGGCAACGACCTCCCGGTCGTGCTGGTGACCGGGCTGGCGCAGCGCAGGGCCGACCACCAGCTCTACGCGTCGACGATGGGTCGTGGTGCCTGGAGCACGGCCACCAGCGGGATCCCGGTGCTGCGGGTGACCGCGGTGAGCTACCTCTACCACGGACGGATCCAGCGCGGCATCGTCAACCTGAGGCTCACCGACGGCGCCACGACGTACACGATGTCGCGGTTCGACGTGATCCGCCGGATCGAGGCCGGCACCTACGTCTACACGACCGGCGCCGACGGCAGCCGCGCCCCGGTGCGGGTGATGGAACCCGACCGTGGCAGCCATCCGCAGCAGTACCTCATGACTGCACCGGACGCGACCACCGCCGACAACCTGATGTCGCTGCCCCGGTTCTGACCGCGGGCAGACTGGTCGCATGGACCCAGCCGACCACCTGCCACCTCATCTGATCGCCCTCCAGCGCCACGTGGAGGACCTGCGCGACGGGACGCACGGAGGGGCGGAGCCTCGTGCGGAGAAGGAGGCGCTGTTCGAGCGGTCAGCCGCGTGGCTGTCTCCGGTGGCCAGGCAGGTCCTCGAGGAGGTCGACGACGTGCTCCTGCTGTCGACCGGCCGGGTCGAGGACAGCGGGATGCGGCGCGAGGACGAAGGCACGCTCGCGCGGGAGTGGACGCTCACCTGGCCGGAGCAGGGGCAGCGCGGCATCGCGCCGGTGACGCTCCGGGCCTGGTTCGGCGGCGGGTTCCATCATCCGCACCTGCGGGGGGCGACCGTGCACGACTGGCCCCTCAACATCTACGCGGAGAGCGACGCGGAGGACCTGCTGCCGGTGCTGCGCAGCGTGGTCGCCGCCGACCTGCACAACCTGGTCTTCCAGGCCGACTGGCGGATCATCCCGTCGGCGAACCCTTAGCGGGCCCAGCCCTTCGAGCGCTCCACGGCGTCGATCCAGCGCCCGTGGGCGGCGTCCGCGGTGGTGCGGTCGGCAGCCGGCGTGAAGGCACGGTCGAGCTGCCAGGTCTCGCGCAGCTCGTCGGTCGAGGACCAGACGCCGGTGCCGAGGCCGGCCAGGAAGGCTGCGCCGAGCGCGGTCGTCTCGACCAGCTTCGGCCGCTGGACCTCGACGCCGATCTGGTCGGCCTGGAGCTGGCAGAGCAGGTCGTTGGCCGACGCACCGCCGTCCACGCGCAGCGGTGCTCCCTCGTTGGGCATCGTCTCCAGGACGTCGCGGACCTCGAAGGCGATCGCCTCGAGCGTCGCGCGTACGACGTGGGCTCGCGTCGTACCGCGGGTGATGCCGATGATCATCCCGCGTGCGTGCGGATCCCAGTGCGGGGCGCCGAGGCCGGTGAGCGCCGGGACGAACACCACTCCCTCGGACGAGTCCACGGTGGTGGCGATGGCCGCGGTCTCGTCCGCGGAGCCGACGATCTGGAGCCCGTCGCGCAGCCACTGCACCGCGGCGCCGGTCACGAAGATCGCACCTTCCAGCGCGTAGGTCAGCTCACCGGACGGCGACCGCCAGGCGGCCGTCGACAACAGCCCGGCGTCCGAGCGCTCCAGCGACGTCCCGGTGTTGGTGAGGATGAAGGAGCCGGTGCCGTAGGTGCACTTGGCGTCACCGGGTTCGAAGCAGGTCTGCCCGAAGAGTGCCGACTGCTGGTCACCGGCGATGCCGGCGATCGGCAGCGACAGGTCGAGGAACGACGCCGGGTCGGTGGTGGCGACCTCGCCCCAGTTCGGGACCAGCTCCGGCAGTGCGTCGCGGGGTACGCCGAACAGGTCGCACAGCTCGTCCGACCAGTCGCCGGTGTTGAGGTCGAACAGGAGCGTCCGGCACGCGTTGGAGACGTCGGTGACGTGGTAGGTCCCGCGGGTCATCCGGGCGATGAGGTAGGAGTCGACGGTGCCGACGGCGTACCGGCCGGACTCCACCAGCGCCCACGTGTGCGGCTCCTCCTCGGCCAGCCACATCAGCTTGGTGCCGGAGAAGTAGGGGTCCAGCCGCAACCCGGTCAGCTCGGTGACCCGCTCCTCGGTCCCGGCCTCCTTGAGGCGGGTGCAGATGTCGGCGGTGCGCCGGTCCTGCCAGACGATCGCGCGCCGCGGGGCACCGAGCGTCTCCCGGTCCCACAGCATGACCGTCTCGCGCTGGTTGGTGATGCCGACGGCCTTCAGCTCGGCGGCGTCGACCTGGGCCAGGGCCTCCCGGCCGGCCGCGAGCGTGGCCTGCCAGATCTCCTCCGGGGCGTGCTCCACCCAGCCGGGCTTGGGGAAGTGCTGGTGGAACTCCTGGTACCCCTTGGCCGCGATCCCGCCTTCCTCGGTGACCACGACCGCGGTGACGCCGGTGGTGCCGGCGTCGATGGCGAGGACGGTCACCTCGACTGGTCCTTCGCCGGGGTCGAGCGCACGATGTCGAGGATCTTCTGGTCGATCCACGACAGGTCGGGCGCCACCCGCATCTCGTAGTTCTCGGTGCCGACCCAGGCCTGGAAGTCGTGGGCGCCCTGCGTGTGCGCGAACGTCTCCAGCTCCTCCCGGAGCTCGTCGGTGATGGGGACCTGCTCCTCCTCGGTGGACGCGGTCAGGTAGAGGTCACTGAGCGCGAGCAGCCGGGCCAGCTCCGGGATCGGGTCGGCGTGGTCGTCGACCCGCAGGTCGACGGCGATGTCGTCGAGGCCGCCGTAGCCGGCGCCCTCCTTGACCACCAGCAGCGCCGCCGACTGACGGCCGCGCGAGTCGCCGCCGGCCAGGTCGCCGGCGGTCAGTGCCTCGAGCAGGCGGCGGGACAGCGGTGCCTCCGGGTCGGAGGTCTGCCACGCGGTCTCCATCGCATCGACGACGTCCTCGCCGGTGAGGATGTTGCCCTGGATGGCGTACCCCTCGCCGGTGATGCTGCCTGCCCACTCCAGGCAGGCGTGGCCGGTGTGCGAGGCGGAGCCGCCGTCCACGTCGATGATCCCCACCTGGCGATGGTCACGGCCCTCGTCGTCCTCGAGCAGCCGCTGGAGCGCGACCGACGCGGTCGCCCCGTCGTCGAGGTGGGCCAGCGCCTGCCCCTTGTAGGCCACGTTCGCGTCGGCCTGGGTGGCGATCGCACCGACCCCGGCCACCGCAGCGGGTACGGCGGAGCCCACGGCGAGGAACTTCGACGCCACGGCCACCCCCCACGACTCTCCGTCGGCGGACCTGGCCACGATCGAGAACGTCATGGTTCGCACCATAGCGAGCCGGTGGATCGATACTCACTTGCCCTCAACCGCGCTCGAGGTCGGACAATCGAGCGGTGCTCCATCGGCTCGGCTTCCCGTCCGTCGGCCGCCACCGGCGGTTCGTCACCGCGATCGCGATCGACGCGATCGGCAGCGGCGTGTTCATGCCGGTCTCGATGCTCTACTTCCTCGTCTCCACCGACCTGACGCTGGTACAGGTCGGAGCCGCGATCTCGCTGGCCAACCTGGTCACGCTGCCCACCGGTCCGGTGATCGGCTCGATCGTCGACCGGATCGGCGCCAAGCAGGTGCTGCTGGCCGGCAACCTGCTCCAGGGGGTGGGCTTCGTCGCCTACCTGGTGTCGGACTCCTTCGCGGCGGTCACGGCCTGGACGGTGCTGGTCACCCTGGGCCGAACCGCGTTCTGGGGCTCCTACGGCAACATCGTCGCGGCGATCTCCGTGCCGGGGGAGAGAGAGCGGTGGTTCGGCTTCCTCGGCGCGCTGCGCAACATCGGCTTCGCGCTGGGCGGCCTGGTCTCCGGCCTGGCCATCACGATCGGCACGCAGGCGGCCTACACCTCCGTGGTGGTGGCGAACGCCGTGTCGTTCGCCGTCGCCTTCGTGCTGCTGCTCGCCGTGCCCGCCACCGAGCGCAGCGCGCACGAACGCCGGAACGGCTCGTGGCGCACCGTGCTCCGTGACGGTCCCTACCGGGTGCTGTGGCTCGCCCAGCTCATCTACTCGACGTCGATGATGGTGCTCAACTTCGCGCTGCCGGTCTACGCGACGACGGTGCTGGGCCTGCCCGGGTGGGTGACCGGCGGCGTCTTCACCATCAACACGATCATGGTCGGCCTGGGCCAGGGGATCGCGGTGCGGGCGATGACCGGCCGGGTCCGGTGGCGGATCTTGCTGCTCAGCAACGTGTTCTTCGCGGCCTCCTACGTCGTCCTCCTCGGCGCGACGGCCGTGGGCATCACCGTCGGCGTGGTCGTGGTGCTGACCGGCTCGGTGATCTACACCCTCGGCGAGCTCGCCGCCGGACCGGTCACCTCCGCGCTGGGCGCCGAGGCGGCACCGGAGCACCTGAGGGGGAGGTACCTCTCGCTCATCCAGCTGGCCTGGAACCTGTCCAGCACGGTCACGCCCGTGGCGTTCGCCTGGCTGCTGGCCCGCGGCGACCAGCCGATCTGGTTCCTGATGCTGGCGCTGACCCTGGTCGGCCTCGCGGTCTCGGCCTGGCTGGGCCGGGTGATGCCGCTCGCCAACGCCCCGGTGACCAACGCTGCCCTCGAGACGGCCGAGGACGGGCTGGCCGCGGTCGAGCCCTGAGCCTCACTGGCACTCGACGCCGATCGTCACTACTGTCGACTGCGACTTGAACGATCCAATTTTGTCCAGAGCCAGGAGCAAAGCATGCGCGTGGGAGTCCTGACCGGCGGGGGCGACTGCCCCGGTCTCAATGCGGTGATCCGCGCCGTCGTACGCCGCGGAGTCCGGAGCCACTCCTTCGACTTCATCGGCTTCCGCGACGGCTGGCGCGGTCCCCTGGAGGGGCTGACGATGGAGCTCGGCATCGAGCAGTGCCGCGGCATCCTGCCGCGCGGCGGCACCATTCTCGGCTCGTCGCGGACCAACCCGTTCAAGATCGACAACGGCGTGGCGCAGATCAAGGACAACCTCGTCGCCAACGAGGTGGACGCCCTCGTCGCGATCGGCGGCGAGGACACCCTCGGTGTGGCCACCAGGCTCTCCGAGCTCGGCGTCAACGTCGTCGGGGTGCCCAAGACCATCGACAACGACCTCTCCGGCACCGACTTCACCTTCGGCTTCGACACCGCCGTCAACATCGCCACCGAGGCCATCGACCGGCTGCACACCACCGCCGAGTCCCACCACCGGGTCCTGGTCGTCGAGGTGATGGGCCGGCATGCCGGCTGGATCGCGCTGCACGCCGGCATCGCCGGTGGGGCGAGCGAGGTGCTGATCCCCGAGCAGCCCTTCGACATCCAGGCGATCTGTGACCGGGTCGAGACCAGGTTCCAGACCCACTACGCCCCGATCATCGTGGTCTCCGAGGGTGCCGTCCCCGCCGAGGGCGGCGACATGACGCTGGTCTCCGGCGAGCAGGACGCGTTCGGCCACGTCCGGCTCGGCGGCATCGGCGACCGGATCGCCGGCGAGATCGAGGCCCGCACCGGCAAGGAGGCCCGGGCCGTGGTCCTCGGCCACATCCAGCGCGGTGGCACGCCCACGGCGTTCGACCGCTGGCTGGCCACGAGGTTCGGCCTGCACGCGATCGACGCCGTGGCCGACAAGGACTTCGGCACGATGGTCGCCCTCCGCGGGACCGAGATCGTCCGGGTCCCGCTCAGCGAGGGCACCGCCGAGCTCAAGCTGGTCGGTCCGGAGGAGTTCGCCGAGGCCGCGGTCTTCTTCGGCTGACCGCTCACTCCGCCAGGTCCGCCACCAGCGCTCGGTGGTCGGACAGCGGGAGCCGGGGCGCCGCGGACGACGTGGCGGTCATCGGCCCGTCCAGCAGGATGTGGTCGAGCTGCTCGCGTGGATCCCCGGCCGGGAACGTGCGGTGCGAGGCCGCGGGGGTCATGCCGGTCAGCGCCACCGCCCGCCGGGGGCCGAGGTTGAGGTCGCCCATCAGCACCAGCGGCCGCTCGGCCTGGTCGAGGGACCGCACGAGGGAGTGCAGCTGGCGGCCGTTCCACCACGGCACGAACGACAGATGGGTGCACACCGCCGTGAGGACGCCGGCATCGGTCTCCACGCTGGCCGCCACCGCCACCCGCGGCTCGTCGCTCACCAGCGTGGGCAGCCTCCGGCCGCGGAACCAGATCGGCGTGGGGACGCGCAGCACCGGCAGCTTGACCACCTGCCAGGCCCGCACCGGGCGTCGGCTGAGCAGGGCGATGCCGTACGTCGCGGCGTCGGGCTGCTCCTCGCCGGTGGCGGCCACCCACGCCGCGCCCGGACTCCCGGTCATGGCGGCGACGAACCGGTGGTCCACCGCACCCATCGCCTCGGCCGCGACGGCGGTCAGGTCGGCACCGTGGGAGCGGGGCTGGTTGCGGTCGACCTCCTGCAGCGCGAGGACGTCCGCGTCCAGGCCGGCTATCGCCGAGCCGAGGGTGTCCGTGTCGACGACGTCGAGCGCCGGGTCCCGCCCGTGCAGGATGTTGAAGGTGGCCACGCGCATCGGGGCTGCAGTACCCAGCCCGCGGGTACCAGTCGTGCCATGACCGACGACCAGGCCGGGCTGCGCGAGGCCCTCAAGGTCGTGGCGGTCGCCCTGAAGGAGGGCGAGGTGCCCTTCGCCCTGGCCGGCAGCTACGCGCTCTGGGCGCGCGGCGCCCCCGAGCCGCACCACGACGTGGACTTCGCGGTGGCCGAGGAGGACCGCGACCGCGTTGCCGCGCTCCTTTCAGAGCAGGGTCTGGAGGTCGCGGACCCGCCCGAGGACTGGCTGTTCAAGGTGTTCGTGGACGGTGCCATGGTCGACGTCCTCTTCCGGGCCAACGGCGAGCCCGTGACCCACGAGTACCTCGCCGCGAGCGACGAGGTCGAGGTCGAGTCGGTCCAGATGCCGGTGCTCTCCGCGACCGCTCTCCTGCTGGCCAAGCTCAGCGCCCTGGACGAGCGCTCCTGCGACCTGGGCAAAGTCATCCCGGCGGCCCGGGCGGTCCGTGAGCAGGTGGACTGGCCAGCCGTGGCCGAGGCCGTCAACGACAACGACTTCGCCGTGGTCACCCTCGACCTGCTGGGTCGGCTGGGCGTCGTGCCGACCGGTACGGCGGATCAGTCTCCCGGACGCACCAGCCCGGTCTCGTAGGCCAGGACCACCGCTTGCACCCGGCCGGGGACCTGCAGCTTCTGGAGCAGGCTGGCCACGTGGGTCTTCACGGTGTGCTCGCTGACGACGAGCCGGGCCGCGATGTCGGCGTTGGACAGGCCGTGTGCGACCAGCTGCCAGACCTCACGCTCCCGCGGAGTGAGGTCGGACACTGCTGCGGGCGGCGCGGCCGGCCCACTGGTGGCCGCGAACCGGTCGATGACCCGGCGGGTGACCGCCGGGGCGAACAGGGAGCCGCCCTGCGCGGCCACCCGGATCGCCGCCACCAGCTGGTCCTCCTTGGCGTCCTTGAGCAGGAACGCACTGGCCCCGGCCCGCAGCGAGGCGTAGACGTAGTCGTCGAGGTCGAAGGTGGTCAGCACGACGACCCGGACCTCCGCGTGACGGGACGTGATCTGGCGGGTTGCCTCGACCCCGTCGAGCACCGGCATCCGCAGGTCCATGAGGACCACGTCGGGCCGGTGCTGGTCGACGACCCGGACCGCCTCCCGGCCGTCGCCCGCCTCACCGACCACCTCGAGGTCCGGCTCGCCCTCGAGAATCATCCGGAACCCGGTCCGCAGGAGAGGCTGGTCGTCCACGACCACCACCCGGATCACGCTGTCGCCGCCAGGGGAAGCCGGGCCCGGACCAGGAAGCCGCCCTGGGGTCGCCGTCCCGCGTCCAGCAGGCCGCCGTACACGTCCACCCGCTCCCGGACCCCGGCCAGCCCTTGGCCGGAGCCGCCCCCCGATCCCGAGCCGTCACCGTCGTCGGAGACCTCCAGCTCGAGCTCACCGGGCAGGTAGCGGACGACGACCTCGGCCCGCGCGGGGCCGGCGTGCTTCAGAGCGTTGGTGAGCGCCTCCTGGACGATCCGGTACGCCGACAGGTCGATGCCCGGCGGGAGCTCGACCGGCTCGCCCTCTCGGCGGACCGCCACCGGCAGACCGCTCTCGCCCATCTCGCGGGCCAGGGCGTCGAGGCGGCTCAGCCCCGCCTGCGGGACCAGCCCGGCCTCTGTCTCGTCGGTCTCGCGGAGCAGGGAGAGCAGCCGGCGCATCTCGACCAGCGCCTGCTCGCCGGCGTGCTCGATGGCGTCGAACGCGCTTCGGGCCGCGTCGTCCTCGGGGCCGAGCTGCCGCCGACCGCCCCGGGCCTGGACGACCACGACGCTGATCGTGTGGGCCACGACGTCGTGCAGCTCACGCGCGATCCGTGCCCGCTCGGTGACAACGGCATCCTCGGCGAGCGCGGTCATCTCCTCGTCACGCTCGCGCCTGCGGCGGAACAGGATGCCCGCGACGAAGGGCGTGCCCGCGAAGACGACGAAGAAGACCCAGTCGCCGGCCTGGGGAGGCTGCCGGGGGTCCAGCGCCGCCAGCGGGACGAGCCCGGCGACGAGGGCTCCCGCCACGACGAGGCGCAGACCTCGCAGGTAGCAGCCGGCGGAGAAGATCGAGACCAGCAGCACGATCATGAACGAGCCGCCCTCGGCCAGCCCCGGCAGCACGGTGTGGTTGAGCTGGATGACGACCGCAGCCTCGAGCAGCAGGAGCAGCGGGAGGGTCCGGCGCACGGCCAGGGTGGCCGCGAAGGCGACGGCCACGAGTGCCGCCGACCCCCGGTGGTCGTCCACCTCGTCGGTCAGCAGCACCTCCGCGGCGTAGAACGTGGCCAGCACCGCGGCCAGCACCTGGTCGCGGTGCCGGTGCACCCACGCGAGCACGTCCATCGCGACGAACGCTAACCGCGTGCACACGAGCAGGACATCGCTCGTGGGAGCGAGACCGATCCCGTCCCCAGGAGGGAGGAGGACCGCTCCCGCCACCGATGTGCGGCCGGCGAGGTTCGCCGAACCTCGGACCCGTCATACCCAACGCGTCCTGAGGAGGACCCATGACCACCATCACCACCGTCGCAACGCCCCGCACCCGGTCGCACCTGTGGACGGGCGCCGCGGTCACCGCTGCCGCCGCCCTGTTCTTCCCACGCATGAACGCCGTGCTCCACGACGGCGAGAAGCTCTGGCAGCTCGACTCGGAGGCGCGGGTGCTCGCGCCGCTCGTCGTCGCGATCGCGCTGGGCGTCTTCGCCGCCGTTGGCCCCTGGGCCTGGCGCGGGACCCGCAACCGGCCCGCTCGGGTCGGCCTGGTGGTGGCGGTCCTGGCGGTCCTGGGTGTGGTTGCGTACTGGATGAGTGTCCCGATCGTGCTCGGCGGGCTGGCCGTCACCCTCGGGCTGGAAGGGCTGCGCCGGGGCGACGAGGGCCGGCGCGCCGAGGCCCGGGTGGCCGTCGCGGTCGGCGCCCTCGCCGCCCTGGGCGGGGCCGTGCTCTGGCTGCTGAACGTCTGACCCTCGGTCTTGACCAGTGGTCGGGGACGGCGCACCCGTACGCTTTCCGGGTGAGCAGCACCGTCCCCGACCTCGAGGCCCTACGCGCCCTCGGCCCGGCCCAGCAGCCGGACTACCCCGACCACGCGGCCGTCGACGCCGCCGTGGCCCGGCTCCGGACGATGCCGCCCCTGGTGTTCGCCGGCGAGTGCGACGAGCTGAAGGACAAGATCGCCGCGGTCGCGCGGGGTGAGTCGTTCATGCTGATGGGCGGTGACTGCGCCGAGACGTTCTCGGGCGTCACCGCCGACAACGTGCGCAACAAGCTGCGGGTGCTCCTCCAGATGGCCGTGGTGCTGACCTACGCCGCCTCGGTGCCGGTGGTGAAGGTCGGCCGGATCGCCGGCCAGTACGCCAAGCCTCGCTCGTCCGACCTCGAGACCCGGGAGGGGCTGACCCTGCCGGCCTACCGCGGCGACGCGGTCAACGGCTTCGACTTCACGGCCGAGTCCCGCGTGCCCGACCCGCAGCGGCTGGTGGACGTCTACAACTCCTCGGCCGCGACCCTCAACCTGGTCCGCGCCTTCGTGACCGGCGGCTACGCCGACCTGCGCCAGGTGCACACCTGGAACACCGACTTCGTACGCGAGTCGTCGGTCGGGCAGCGCTACGAGATGGTGGCCGCCGAGATCGACCGGGCCCTGACCTTCATGCAGGCGATCGGGGCCGACCCCGACGAGTTCCACCGGGTCGACTTCCACACCTGCCACGAGGGGCTGCTCCTCGACTACGAGCACGCGCTGACCCGGATCGACTCGCGCACCGCGACGCCGTACGACGTCTCGGCCCACTTCGTGTGGATCGGTGAGCGCACCCGCCAGCTCGACGGCGCCCACGTGGAGCTGTTCCGCCACATCCGCAACCCGATCGGCGTGAAGCTCGGCCCCGGCACCACGGCCGACGACGCGCTGGCACTGGCTGCCCGGCTCAACCCCGACAACGAGGCGGGCCGGCTCACCTTCATCACCCGGTTCGGGGCCGGCAAGATCCGTGACGGCCTGCCCGACCTCGTCGAGAAGGTCACCGCCTCCGGGGTCGAGGTGGCGTGGGTCTGTGACCCGATGCACGGCAACACCTTCGAGGCGTCGTCGGGCTACAAGACCCGCCGCTTCGACGACGTGATCGACGAGGTCCAGGGCTTCTTCGACGTGCACCGCTCGCTCGGCACCTGGCCCGGCGGTGTCCATGTCGAGCTCACCGGCGACGACGTGACCGAGTGCGTGGGTGGCGGCGAGGAGCTGGCCGAGATCGACCTGGGCTCCCGCTACGAGTCGGTGTGCGACCCGCGGCTCAACCGGGTGCAGTCGCTGGAGCTCGCCTTCCTCGTCGCGGAGATGCTCCGAGCCCGTTCGGACTGAGCCTGCCGGGCTGCTGCTCCTCCGCTCCGACCTGAGGTCGGTGGTGCACCGAACGGCGGTCAGCCTGCCGGTGCAGTGGATCCGGGTCGGCCTGCTGCTGAGCTGCCGGCGGCCGGGCACGCTCCTCGGCGACGTCTGAACCGGATCGCCCCGCCGACCGTGCAACGGTCATGACCCACGCCATGATCTCCCGCACGCTCCTCGTACCCGCCGTGGCCGCCACCGTCGCCGCAGCCCTCCTCGTCCCCGCCGGCACCGCCGATGCCCGACCCGTCCACGCGAGCCATCACACCGTCGCCCGCGCCGGCTCGGTGACCGTGGCCAACATGGCCTTCAACCCCGCCGGCGTCAGCACGTCGCTCGGCGGCTCGGTCACCTGGAGCTTCCAGGACTCCATCGCACACACGACCACGTCCGACCAGGGCTTCTGGGACAGCGGGACGAAGTCGGGCGGCGCGACGTACAGCCACACCTTCGCCTCGGCCGGCACCTTCGCCTACCACTGCTCGATCCACGCGATGATGCGCGGGACCGTGAAGGTGCCCCTGACCAGGAGCGGGACCGCCAGCAGCGGCTACAAGCTCACCTGGGCCACGGTCAAGGGCAGCAAGGGGATCACCTACGACGTGCAGACCCGGCTGGGCAGCGGCAAGTGGGTCTCTCTGAAGACGGGGACCACCGGCACGCACGCGAAGCTCAACCCGGCCAAGGCCGGCAAGTACTCGGTGCGCGCCCGCACTGCGAAGGGTGCCAAGCGGTCGGGCTGGTCGCCGACCGTTACTGTCACCATTTCGTGAGCCCCGACTCCAGGTCCGCACCGGTCGACCTCCGCTCCGACACGCTCACCCGGCCCACCGAGGCGATGCGCGCCGCCATGGCGCGCGCCGAGGTCGGCGACGACGTCTACGGCGAGGATCCCACCGTCCTGGAGCTCCAGGAGCGGGTGGCCGGGCTGTTCGGCCACGAGGCGGCGCTGTTCACGCCCACCGGCTCGATGGCCAACGTCCTGGCCGTGTCGTCGCTGGTCGCCCCCGGCCAGGAGGTGCTCTGCGAGTCCTCTGCGCACATCGCCCGGGCCGAGCTGGGCGCGCACGGCGCCATCGGCGGCATCACCATGCGCACCTGGACCCACCCGCGCGGCCGTCCGGACCTGGCCGCCGTCCGGTCGATGTACGCCCCCGACATGGGTCCGTTCTTCGTGCGCACCGCGGCGATCTCGGTCGAGAACACCCACAACTTCGCCGGCGGGACGGTGCTGCCCCTGGCCGACCTCCAGGAGCTGCGCGACTTCGCCACCGGCGTGGGCGCGGCCATCCACCTCGACGGTGCCCGCATCTGGAACGCCCACGTCGCCAGCGGCGTGCCGCTCGTGGAGTACGGCGCCATCGCCGATGTGCTCTCGGTCTGCCTGTCCAAGGGGCTCGGCGCGCCCGTCGGCTCCCTGATGGTGGGCTCCCGCGACGCCATCGACCAGGCCCGGGTCCGCCGCAAGCGGATGGGCGGCGGGATGCGACAGGTCGGCATCCTGGCCGCAGCCGGGCTGCACGCCCTCGACCACCACGTCGAGCGGCTGGCCGACGACCACGACCATGCGAAGCTGCTGGCCGAGGCGTGCGATGTCGATCCGGCCACCGTGGACACCAACATCGTCGTCGTCGAGCGCAGCGACGCGGCGGCGTTCGTCGCGGCCGCCGCCGGGCAGGGGGTGCAGATCGCCACGGTCGGACCGACCGCGGTGCGCATGGTCACCCACCTCGACGTCTCCCGGGCCGATGCGGAGCACGCGGCTGGGGTGCTGCGGAAGATTTCCTAGTCGGTGTCCTTCTAGGCCGGGTCGCCGACGAGCGAGACCTCGCTGATCGCGGTGAAGTCCTTCGACGCGCGGCCGGTGCCGGGCTTGGACACGCTGACCAGCCGGAGCATCACCTTGCTGGTGACGACGTCGGGAACGTCGAGCATCTGGAGGTCGCGGGCGTCCTTGAGCTGCTGGCGGACCTTGGTGTTGTCGTCGAACTCCCACACCACGGCCTTGATGCGGCGGTTGCCGGCGTACCAGTCGTAGGTGCGGCCCTGGCTGTCGGTCGAGGTCTTGGCGTAGCCGTTGATGAGACCCACCTCGTGGAGCTCGGTCGGGTCGGCCAGCGTGAACGCCAGGGTCATGCCGGCGGCGTTGCCGGCGGTCCGCCAAGCGGTCTCCGGTACGCCGTCGAGCATGTTGCTGGCGTCGTAGGACACCTGGTCGCCGTTCACGTCCTGGCTGGGCGGCGCCGTCGTGGGCGCCTTCGCGGAGGCGTGGCCCGCGACGTCGACCCCGGTGCTGGCGGCGCCGGGTCCCTGCGCGGTGCCGGTGCTGCCGCTGTCGGTGGCGGAGTCGCTGCCGTTGTCGCGGACCAGGAACCACCAGCCCGCCGCCACCAGGACGAGCACCAGTGCGGCGGCGAGGAGCCACAGCACCGGGCTGCGGCGCTCCTCTTCGTAGCCGTAGTCGTAGTCGTAGGGCTCGTACTCGAGCTCGGCCGGCGCGGGCTCGTCCGAGAGGACCGACCCGGGAGGCGATGCATGAGGCGAGGCCGAGGTGGTGGTCTCGGTCAGCGGGCCGTACGCCGAGTAGCCGGCCACCTCGTCGGCGTACAGGGGGTAGCGAGGAGGAGGCGGCGGGGCGACGGCGGCCGGCGGCGTGCGCGGGTCGGCCGTGATGGCCGCCTGCCGCTCGGCGGTGTCCGTGCGCCAGTCACCGTCGGTGACCGGCGTGCTGACCGGCGTGCCGTCAGGGGTGGAGGAGTCGACCGGCGCGCCGCAGTTCGTGCAGAACCGGCCCACACCGAGCTGGTGGCCGCAGGACGTGCACGAGCTCATGGGGTCAAACCTCCTCCACGAATCGTAGACCGCTCAGGCGCGTCGTCGCAGGTCAGGAGGGCCGCAGGAGGGTTGCGGCGTCCTTGCGACCGACCGCGCCGGGCAGCCGGCGCACCGCCGTCGCCAGCTCGCGCAGCGCGCTTCCGTCGAGCGCCTGCTGACCGTCGCACAGGGCCTGCTCGGGGTGCGGGTGGACGTCGACGAGTACGCCGTCGGCGCCGACCGCGATCGCCGCGCGGGCCAGCGGGACGACGAGGTCCTTGCGGCCCGCGGCGTGACTCGGGTCGACGATCACGGGCAGGTGGCTGGTGGCCTGGACGGCGGGGACCGCGGAGAGGTCGAGGGTGTTGCGGTAGGCCGTCTCGAAGGTCCGGATGCCCCGCTCGCACAGGACGATGTCGAGGTTGCCCCGCTGGGCGACGTACTCGGCGGCCATCAGCCACTCCTCGAGGGTGGCGTTCATGCCTCGCTTGAGCATGACCGGCTTCCCGCAGGTGCCCACTGCCTGCAGCAGCCCGACGTTCCCCATGTTGCGGGTGCCGATCTGCAGCATGTCGGCGTGCTCGGCCACGACCGGCACATCGCGGGCGTCGACCACCTCGGTGACCACGGGCAGCCCGGTGGCGGCGCCGACGTCGGCCAGGATCTCGAGCCCCTGGACGCCGAGTCCCTGGAAGGCGTACGGCGAGGTGCGTGGCTTGAACGCACCGCCCCGGAGCAGCGAGGCGCCGGCGCCCTTGGCCATCTGGGCGGCCTCGAGGGTCTGGTCCCGGCTCTCGACGGCGCACGGTCCGGCGAGGAACGTGAACGTCTCGGGGCCGATCGGCACCTGGGTGGCGGAGCCGACCCACACCGTGGAGCGGTCGGGGTGGTGCTGGCGGCTGACCAGCTTGTAGGGGTCGGAGATGCGGTGCACGTCTGCGACGCCCTTGAGCGTGCGCAGGTTGAGGTGGTGGAAGGAGTCGATGTCCCCGACCAGGCCGATGATCGTGCGCACGAGGCCCTTGGAGACGAACGCCTCACCGCCCACCGCCTCGACGCGAGCGACGACGGCAGCGATGTCCTCGTCGGTCGCGTCGGGCGCCATGACCACGACCATGGCCGCGAATCTAGGACCCTCCGCCCGTCGGTGAGACGTGGAACTCAGAGTGCGGACAGGTGTGACCCAACCGTGACCCCGGGCGTGTGCTCCCTGCGGGCCGACGACCGATCGGTCGTCGGCCCGCCGGAAGCGTGGGCCGACTAGAACCTGTCCGGTCGAGCCTGCACCGCGGCACTGCTCTGCCCGCCGCCGGGCTGCACGACCCCGTTGACCTTCAGGGTGTACGGCGCCTGCGGCTGGTACTGCTCGGTCGGCTCGTCATAGGCGACGATCGCGACGATCCGCGGGTACTGGTGCAGGCTGTTGACCTGGCCCTGCGTGAGCCGGCTGTGTCGACCCGGCAGGTCGATGACCCGGATCTTGTGGCGCGCCGAGTCGACGCCCACGATCCGCACGTTCCACGCGTGCACCTTCACCGGCCGCAGCTGGGTGGAGGACTGGAACGGCGCCGTGGTCGACCCGTCGTTCACGGCGGTGCCGCCGACCGAGACGTCGTCGACGTACCAGCCTCCGTCGTTCACCCCGCCGTCGCTGACGTAGCGGAACCCGATGACGATCGACTGGCCCGCGTAGGCGGACAGGTCGAAGGTCTGGGTGGCCCACCCCGCCGCGTCGCCGTTGAGAGCCGGCCCGAGCGGGCCGTCGACGGTGTTGGCGTTGGCCAGGGCCGTGTAGGACTTGCCGCCGTCGGTCGAGACCACGGTGTAGGCGTAGTCGTAGGTCGGCTCTGCGAGGTGGTACTCGTTGAACGTCAGCGTCGGGTTGGCAGCCGGCACGTTGACCTGGGTGACCGCACTTGCGTCCAGGTTGGACGAGTTGCCCGACCACAGCGCCGGGTCACCGGCCTGCAGCGGCGGGTTGGCGACAGAGGTCCACTTCAGGGACTCGGGCACGAGAGTCTTCGCGCCCGTGAAGCTGAGCTTGCGCAGCCTGTCGCCCCGGAGGTAGAGCCCACTCTTGTCCCGAAGGCCGACATAGTCCGCACCGTTGGCCGGGGCGCCGTCCGCGGCGTACGAGCGCGGGTTGCCGAGGTTGACCGTCGAGTCCAGGCTCTTCGTGGTGACCCGGCTCCGTGGGATCCCCGCGGATGCGCCGTTCTTGCCGAGGATCTGGTCGACCAGCGTCGAGGTCTGGAAGTCGTGCAGCACGTCGTACACGTCCGTACCGGGCGCGTAGCCGTCGAGCTGGTGCTGGACGCCGACCAGGCCCTGGTCGGCGCCGTCGCGGTGCAGTGCGCTCATGAAGCCCTGGCCGTAGCGGTCGTAGAGGAACAGCATGAACGACCACGCCTCGCCGTAGTCGGCCAGGATCGTGCTCGGGACGACCTGATCACCCCACAGCGTCAGCGAGTTCTCCGGCCCGCCGCAGTCGATCGGGTTCGGGTTGAACGGCGTCTGGACGGTGCCGAAGCCCTGGTAGCAGTAGATGTGGCTCTGCGCCCCCGACTGGAACACCGTGCGCGTGGCGTCGCCGTAGCCGGTCAGCGAGATGGCGAAGTCGGACAGCCCCTCGTTGACCCAGGTCCTCTCGGCCGGGTCCTGGTAGTACTCCAGAAGGTGCTGGTACTCGTGGGCGAAGGTTCCCTCGTAGAGGAAGGGCCTGGCCGACCTGCTGGTGCACGGGTCGTTGGTCGGGTTGTCCGGCGGGTTGGCCGTGGTGCGGTGGGTCCAGTCGTAGGCGTCGATCGTCATGACGTTGCGGTCGAGCAGCTCGTTGAACTGCGAGGAGAAGAAGCCCGCGATGTAGGTCGGTGCCTGGTTGACGCCGAGGTAGTAGTTGTCGTCGCGCACGTTGTCGACGAGCGTCATGATCTTGTCGCCGTCGCCGCTGGGGTCCACGCCCGAGACCACGTTGCCGCTGCCGTCGCGGTCGGGCGGGACGCTGAAGGCCGCCGACTCCTTGGGGAACATGTTGTCGTCGAACTGGTCCGCGAGCTCCTGCGCCTGGGCCTGGGTCACGGTGGTGGTGCCGGGGACCTGTGCGCGGCAGTCACCGGCCGGGAAGGCGGTGTCGTTGGCGACCCACACCTCGATCTTGGCTCCTACCGCCATCAGCGTGTACTGCTTGCGGTAGAGGATGCCGTTGAAGTCGTCGAGTGCGAGCAGCGTGCGGACGGTGCCGACTGGCGGCGTGACTCCGGCCGCCGCAGCTTGCGAGGGCTTGGCCGCGTTCAGCTGGAGGTTCCCGGTCGAGAAGTGCGCGTTCGGCTTGACCTCACGCACGTCTGATCTCAGGGCTCGCTCGTGTGCCGCCTTGCCGTGAGCCTTCTTCTGGGAGTGGTTGGCCGCCGCGGGAGTGCCCGAGGCCGTCATGGTCAGTCCTACCGCGAGTGCCGCCGCCGAGAGGCCGGCGACGATTCGCGTCCTTGCCTGTGTCATGAGTTCTCCGATCGTCGGATCCGACCTTTGCTGCCTAATCCATTCGCGCCTGCGCAACAACCCCCCAAGGGAGACACGATGCGGCCGCTCCGGCGCTGGACAGCGAGGGATCAGACCGTGAGGTGCTGGACCTCGCCCTCGACCTGACGTCCGGGCGAAAGCTCGACCAGGAGCATGGCGGCCAGCACCATCGCGCCGCCGAGCACCATGCGCAGCTCGACCTCCTCGCCGCCGAGGAGCACCGCGAAGAGCGCCGCGAACACGGGCTCCATGCTCATGATGATCGCCGTCCTGGTGGGGGAGAGCTGCGACTGTGCCCAGGTCTGGGCGAGCAGCCCCAGCGCCCCCGCGACGAGCGCCATGTAGACGACCGCCGCCCAGTCCCGGCCGGTGGCCGGCAGGACGAGGCCGTCCGGAGCGGTCGCGACCAGGCAGATCACGGCGATGACGAGCAGCTGCACGACCGACATGCCCAGAGCGTCGCGGGCGGTGGACCAGGCGCCGAGGGAGACGATGTGGAGCGCGTAGAGCATCGCGGCGACGAAGGTGAGCGCCTCGCCGTAGCCGACCGAGACCCCGTTGAGGGTCAGCACCGCGAGCCCCGCGGTCGCGAGGGCCACGGCGCCCCACGTCATCGCGGTGATCCTGGTGCGCAGCAACAGCGCGGCGAGCAGGGGGGTGCAGACGACGTACATGCCGGTGATGAAGCCGGAGACGCTAGCTGCGGTGTGGGCGAGCCCGGCGGTCTGGAGGATCTGGGCGACGCCGTAGATGGCGCCGACGACGAGCGCCCGGCGCACGGTCCGACGCTCGAGGCCAAGAACGGCGCGGTGCGCGACCGCGAGCATCACCAGCCCGGCGATGGTGAACCGGACCGCCAGGAAGTCCAGCGTCGGGACCCGTTCCAGAAGGTCCTTGATCATGAAGAACGTGCTGCCCCAGGCCGCCGTGGTGCCGAGCAGCGCCGCAGTGGCGAGCAGCGTCGAGCGCCGGCTGATCATGCTGCGCGCAGCCCCTTCACGAGGGCGATCTGGTCGCTGCCCGGGTCCCGGGAGCCGGGGGTCTCGAGGATGAACGGCACACCCGCGGTGGCCGGGTGCCGGAGCAGCTCCTGGACCATCCCGAGGCCGATGTGACCCTGGCCGAGCCGGCCGTGCCGGTCGCGCATCGAGCCGCGTGGGTCCTGGCTGTCGTTGAGGTGCACCAGCCGCAGCCTGCCCGCGCCCGCGATCTCGACGACCCGGTCCACGGTGCGGGTGGTCCCGCCCTCCTCGTCGAGCGGGGCGCCCGCGGCGAACGCGTGGCAGGTGTCGAGGCAGACGCCCACCTTGGGGTGGTGGTCGAGCGCGTCGAGGTACGCCGTCAGGTCCTCGACCCCCGCGCAGAGCGAGCGGCCCTGGCCGGCCGTCGGCTCGAGCAGCAGCCACGGCATCCGCGGGTCCTCGATGCCCTCCAGGACCGGAAGCAGCCCCTCGCGGACCCGCTTCAGCGCGGCGTCGTGGAGCCCCGGGGCGCCGACCCCGCCGCCGGGCGGAGTGACGTACGACCCGGTGTGCACCACCACGGCCTCCGCGCCGATCTCCACCGCCCGGCGCAGGTTGTGCGCGACGGAGGCCACCGACCGTTCGTAGGTCAGCAGGGTGGGCGAGCCGAGGTTCACGAGGTACGGCGCGTGGACCACCACCCGGATCCCGCTCTCAGCGCACCCCTTGCGGAACGCGTCGTCCTCGGCCGGCCGGCCCTCGCTGAGCGCCCACCCGCGCGGGTTCCCGGTGAAGACCTGCAGCGCCTCGAGGCCGAGCTCGCGGGCGCCCTTCAGCGTTCCCTTCACCAGCCCCGGCCCGACCTTGACGTGGGTGCCGACCGGGTTTCGCAGCGCTGTCACACGAGGTAGATCGTGACCGTCGACCCCTTGGGCAGCTCGGTGCCGGCCCCGGGATCCATCGAGAACACGTAGCCCAGGCCGATGTAGCCGGGAGCCTGCTGGACGTCGACGTTGAAGCCGGCGCCCTGCAGGGTCGCGGTGGCGTCGTCGACGCCATGGGCGACGACGTCCGGCACCTCGAACAGCTGCGGCCCGAGGGACACGACCAGGTTGACGGTGTCGTTCTTGAACAGGGTCCCGCCCGGGGGCGCCTGGGAGACCACCACACCCTCGGACACGGTGTCGGAGTACTGGTGGGAGACGTCCACCTTGAGTCCGCGCTGCTTGAGCGCCTGCTCGGCGTCGTCGGCGCTCTTGCCCACCCAGCTGCCCACCGGGATCGGCCGGCGGCCCTTCGACACGACGAGGTCGACGACGGTGCCGAAGCGGAGGGTGGTGCCCTCGGCCGGGTTGGAGGCGATGACGATGCCTTCCGGCACGGTCTCGGAGTACTTCTTGGTGGCCTTGCCGAAGGCCATGTTGTGGCTGAGGATCCGGTCCTGCGCCTCGTCGACGGTGATCCCGGTCAGCTTGGGCAGCGTTTCCACCGCGCGGCCGAGCGAGACCGAGATGGTGACGTCGGTGCCCTTCAGCACCCGCTCGCCGGCGGGCGGGTCGGTGCTGACCACCAGCCCCTCGTCGATGGTGTCGGAGTACTTCGGCTCGCCCACCTTCACGTCGAGCCCCGCGTTCTCGAGCTTGGACTTCGCCTCGTCCTGCGACAGCTTCAGCACCGCGGGCGTGGTGGTGTAGCGGGCGTAGCCGAAGTACCACGCCCCCGAGCCGACCGCCGCCGCGAGCAGCAGCGCCACGATCAGCAGGATCGGCCCGCGCCGGCGGCGGCGCGGCCGCTTGGCCGGCCGGGACGGCGAGGTCGGCGGCGGGACGGGCCGCGGCCGCGCGGTGACGGTCGTGGGCTCCCGCGGCCGCTCGATGGTCGAGGTGACCTCCCGCCGAGGGCCGAGCAGCGCCTCCAGGTCGGACTCCTCCCAGGGCTGGCGAGTGGTGTCGGTCCGCACGGGACCCTGCCGGATGAGCACCTCGGCGGTGTCCAACGTCTTGCGTGGCATCAGGTCCTCGACCAGCTCGCGGTCGGAGCGAACCCCGGCGGCGATCGCCTGCTTGACCCGGCGCAGGTGGTGGAGGAGGACACCGGCGTCGGCGGGCCGCTGCTCGCGGTCCCGAGCGGTGGCCCTGGCCACCAGGGCGTCGACGTAGTCGGGTACGCCGGGGGACAGCTGGGACGGCGGCGGGACGTCCTCGTGCACGTGCTTGTAGGCGACCTGGATCGGCGTCTCGCCCTCGTGCGGCTTCTTGCCGGTGAGCAGCTCGAAGAGGATCACGCCGACGGCGTAGACGTCGGCCCGGGCATCGGAGCGGCCCTCCACGACGAGCTCGGGCGCGACGTAGGAGACCGTTCCGATGAGCACGCCGGTCGCGGTGTGCTGGGTGGTCGCGCTGACCGCCTTGGCCAGCCCGAAGTCGGCCACCTTCACTCGGCCGTCGTCGGAGATCAGGACGTTCTCCGGCTTCACGTCGCGGTGAACGAGACCGGCCCGGTGCGCGGCGGCGAGCGCCGAGACCACGGGCTCCAGCAGCGCCAGCGTGCGCGCCGTCGACAGCGGAGCCTCCTTGCCGATCGTGTCGCGCAGGGTGTGGCCGGGGATCAGCTCCATCGCCAGGAACACGGTCCCGTCGTCGTTGCCCTGGTCGAAGACGCTGACGACGTTGGGGTGGGAGAGCTTGGCGGCCGAGCGGGCCTCGGCCACGAACCGGGCCGCGAACTCGTCGTCGTCGCCCAGCCCGGGGTGCATGACCTTGACCGCGACGGTCCGGTCCAGCCGCAGGTCGTTGGCCTCGTAGACGGTGGCCATGCCGCCACGGGCGATCCGCGAGCCGATGAGGTACCGGTTGTCGAGAACCCGCCCGCTGAGATGATCGGCAGGCTCCTGCTTGTCCTGTGCGGGGTCGCTCGTCCCCTGCACGGCGCCCTCAGGGTCGTGCCGGTCAGACGTCACGGCGACCTCCTGCACCCGGACGGGGAAGGATCCGGATGGTCCATCGTACGGATCTGCGCTGCTTTCCCCCATTCATGACGCTCCGGCGAGCCGTTCGGCTCCCACGCCCCGGATTCGGTGTGCGGGGCGACGGCGCCGGGTGCCAGCATGGGCGCATGACGCTCGCCGAGGAGGATCTGTCCACGCTGGTCGCCGAGTGGCTGGACTGGCGCCAGGTCGCCGGGCGGCTCGGCGTCTCCGAGGCCAAGGTGCGCACCATGGTCCGGGTGCACGAGCTGGCGGCCGCCGTACCCCGTGACGGGGCCGGCCCGCAGGTCCCCGCGGACCTCCTCGGCGACGACGGGCTGCCGGTCAAGGGGCTGGCGGGGCTGCTGACGGTGCTGCACGACGGCGGGTACGACGACCGCGAGATCATCGCCTGGCTGCACCTGGACGCCGGCCTGCCCGGCCGGCCGATCGACGCGCTGCGCGAGAACCGTGGCTCGGAGGTCATGCGCCGGGCCCAGGCCATGGCCCTCTAGGACGCCCTACGTGCGTCTCCCCGACCGGCGATGAGGTGGAACCGGACCACCGTCAAGACGGTGGTCATCGTCTTCGTGACGATCATCGCGACGTCCTTCTTCGTCAAGTGGACCTTCGACCACGACGGCGAGACCATCACCCTCGGGGGCGACGACACACCCGGGCAGGCCACTGGTCCGGCCGCTTCGTCGACCGTCCAGAGCGGCGACATCGACCCGGTCAGCGGGCTGCCGTGGATCCTCGAGGAGGAGCTCCCGGTCGAGGGCCAGGGCACGCTGGCGCTGATCGACCAGGGCGGCCCGTTCCCGTTCCCGGGCAAGGACGGATCGGTGTTCGGGAACCTCGAGGGGTTGCTTCCGGACCACCAACGCGGCTACTACCACGAGTACACCGTTGTCACCCCCGGCTCGAAGGACCGCGGCGCCCGCCGGATCATCACCGGCACCGCCGATGAGTTCTACTGGACCGAGGACCACTACAGCTCCTTCGAACGCATCTCACGGAGACCCACATGATCACCCCACAAAAGCGCACGAGAGGGGCGCTCCGCGCGGAGGCTGCACGCCTCTGCGGGGGCCCCGAAAAAGCATGAGCGGACTGGCCGGCATCCTCGCCCACCACCACGACTCCGGCGTCTATCGCTGGCACGCCGCGTTCCCGGCCCACGAGGTCGCGCATGCGGTCGAGCACGCCGGCTGGCGGTTCGGGTACGTCGACGGCTGGCACCACCAGACGCGCAGCGAGTTCCTGACCGCGCTGGGCGAGGCCCTCGCCTTCCCCGACCACTACGGCCACAACCTCGACGCCCTCAACGACTGCCTCCGCGACCTGCCGGGCAGCACGGTCCTGCTGTGGGACGGCTGGTGCACGCTGGCCCGCCAGGACGAGGAGGGCTTCGGCAAGGTGCGCTCGATCCTGGACCAGCACACGGCCACGCTGACCACGCTGCTGCGCGGCGACGGACCGGAGGTCGACGTACCCTCGCTGGACTGAGCGAGCACGTCGTGGGCGAGCGAAGGTCGAGCTAGACCACGCGCTGGGTGACCGCAGACGCCAGTCCGCGCAGCACCTCACGCGCGCCGTCGTCGATCTGCGCGCGTCCGAGAGCCTCCAGCGCGAGGCCGGTCAGCTGGTCGATCACCGCCTCCACCTGCGCGTGGGCGCCCGAGGCGTCGATGATGCCGCGCAGCCGCTCGACCTCATCGGCGGCCAGCGGTGTCCCTAGGGACCGGTCGAGCAGGGCTGCGTCCGAGGCCGGGGCGGCGTCCAGCGCCAGCGCGACCAGCACGGTGCGCTTGCCCTCGACGAGGTCGTCGCCGGCCGGCTTGCCGGTGGTCGCTGGGTCGCCGAAGACGCCGAGCAGGTCGTCGCGGAGCTGGAAGGCCTCGCCGAGCGGCAGGCCGAACGCCGAAAGCTCGGCCCTGGACTCGACGGAGCCGCCGGCCAGCGCGGCGCCGAGGTGGAGCGGCCGCTCGACGGAGTACTTGGCGGACTTGTAGCGAAGGACCGTCATCGCCGTGTCGACGTCGGCCCGGCCCCGGGCCTGGGCCGAGACGTCGAGGAACTGCCCGGCGATCACCTCGCTGCGGCACAGGTCGAGGACGTCGAGGGCGGGGGAGACCACAGCAGGGGACAGGCCGCAGCGGCGGAGCAGCTGGTCGGACCACGACAGCAGCAGGTCGCCGAGCAGGATCGCCGCCGCGGCGCCGTACTGCTCCGGGTCACCCCGCCACCCGGCCGCGCGGTGCTCGCGCTCGAAGGTGCGGTGCGTCGAGGGTCGGCCGCGGCGGCTGTCCGAGGCGTCCACGTAGTCGTCGTGGACCAGGGCACTCGCGTGCAGGAGCTCGAGGGAGGCGCAGGCCCGGACCAGCGCGTCCTCGTCTGCCGGCGGCGAGATCGCGCGGTGGCCCCACCAGCAGAACGACGCCCGGAACATCTTCCCGCCTGCCACCGACGTCCGGGCCTCGGCCAGCAGCCGAGCCGCGTCCAGGCCCAGCGGCAGCAGCCGCTCGGCCTGCTCGTCGAGGAACGCCTCCAGCGCCGCCTGCACGCGGGCCCGGAACCCGGACTGGTCCCACGTCGCGCTCACGCTGTGACACTAAGCGGTCCTGAGAATTGCAGTTCGCACCCCCTCGCGAACCTAGAATCCTCATCCATGGCCACGGGAACCGGACGAAGCATCAGAGACTTGCTCGCGCAGGGCGGGCGGTCGTTCTCGTTCGAGTTCTTCCCGCCCAAGGACGAGGCAGGCGAGCAGCAGCTCTGGGAGGCCATCGAGACCCTGGAGGCCTATCGCCCGAGCTTCGTCTCGGTGACCTACGGCGCCGGAGGCGGCACCCGTGACAAGACGATCGCCATCACCGGCCGGATCGCGCGGGACACCTCACTGACCCCGGTGGCCCACCTCACCTGCGTCGGCCACACCCGCGCGGAGCTCGAGTCCATCCTCGACTCGTACGCCGGCGAGGGCATCGAGCACGTGATGCTGCTGCGCGGTGACCCGAGCGACGGGCCGCGCGCGGAGTGGGTCGCGACCGACGGCGGCCTGACGTACGCCGTCGAGCTGGTCGAGCTGGCCCGCTCGCGCGGTGACTTCCGGATCGGCGTCGCGGCGTTCCCGGAGGGACACCCGAGCGCCGCCTCGCGGGACGCGGACGCCGACGTGCTGGCGGCCAAGGCCCGGGCCGGGGCGGAGTTCGCGGTGACCCAGATGTTCTTCCGGGCCCAGGACTACCTCGACCTGGTCGAGCGGGTCCGCGCGCGCGGCGTGGACATCCCGATCCTCCCGGGGATCATGCCGATCCTGAACCTCAACGCGATCCGCCGGCAGGGCGAGCTGATCGGCACCGAGGTCCCGACCGACCTCGTGGCCCGGATCTCCGCCCACGACGGTGACCCGGCTGCGATGCGGGCCGAGGGGATCGCCATCGCGGCCGAGCTCTGCGAGGAGCTGCTGGCGGGCGGCGCGCCCGGGCTGCACTTCTACACGCTGAACCGCTCCAAGGCCACGCTGGAGATCTTCGCTGCGCTCAACCTGACCGTCTGACCGCGAAGCGCCCCGGGAACCCGGTGGTGACCACTAGGTTTCGACGATGCGCACTCTCACGGTCACCGGGAACGGCTCCGCCACCGCCACGCCCGACACCGCCCTGATCCGCCTGTCGGCGGTGCACCGAGCGCGGACGTTCGCGGAGGCCCTGGCCGGCGCCGAGTCCGCCCGGGAGGAGGTCGTGAGGTCGGCGCGCGAGCTGGTGGTCTCCACGGTCAACCTGTCGGTCTGGCCGACCAGTGCGCAGGGTGAGCAGCCCGGGTTCGAGGCCCGGCACACGCTCACCATCGCCACCGGCGACCTCGCGGTGGCCAACGACCTCCTGACCCGGCTGGCCTACGAGGTCGGAACCCGGCTGCAGGTCGAAGGGGTCGACATGACCGTCCGCGACCCGTCGTCGTTCATCCGACGCGCGAGGGAGGCCGCGTTCGCGGACGCCCGGGCCAAGGCCGAGCACCTGGCGGCGCTGGCGGACGCCGTCCTCGGACAGGTCGAAGCGGTCGTCGAAGGAGGCGCGAGCGCACCGCCGGGCCCGTTCGCAGCGCTGGCCAAGGCGGACGTGGGCCTGCAGCCCGGCGAGGCCGCCCTGTCGGCTTCCTTGACGGTGACCTGGTCGCTGGGCTGAGGAGCTGAGCCCTCAGGCCGCCCCGACCACCTGCGCCACCAGCGCGGCGGACAGGCCGACGAACGGCAGCCCGGCCCCGGGCGTGGCGTGCGCCCCGGCGGCGTACACGCCCTCGATCGGCGTCCGCGGCCCGAGCCGGGCCCGGACCGTGCCGCGGCCCTGCCACAGGACGCCGTACGGCGAGGTCTGCCAGGTCGAGACCAGGTCGCGCGGCGACCGGTCGACGCGGGTGACCAGGTCCGTGCGCAGGTCGAGCTGGTGGCGGGCCAGCGCCTTGAGGATGTCCTCGGCGAGCTTGCCTCGGCCCTGGACGGTGTACGTCGCGCCGCCCTCGGGCGCCCGCCCGCCCGACCGCACGACCAGCAGCGGATCGCCGTGCACGACCACCTCGTGGGGCAGGTCGCGCACCGGCGCGGACAGCCCGACGTGGCAGACCACCGGCGGCATCGCGGGCATCGTCCGCTCGACGTACGGCGCCAGCGCAGGCAGCATCCGCGGGTCGATCGCGCACACCACCGCGTCCGCGCCGACCGGACCGGAGGCGGTGGCCACGCCCACGGCGCGACCCGAACGCACCTCGACGTCGACCACCTCGACGCCGAGGGCGACGGTCACCCCGCGGGTGGCCATGCGAGAGGAGAGAGCCACGGTCAGGGCCGCCATCCCGCCGGGGATCGTCCACGCGCCGAACGCCTGTTCCAGGTAGGCGACGAGGCCGGCCCAGGCGGGCACGTTGCGCAGCTCGTGCCCGTCAGCCACGAACGGGTGGGCCGCGACCTGCCGGAGCCGCACGTCCCTGAACGCCTTCCTGACCCGCCGGTGCAGCATCTCCCGGCTGTCGAACCGCGCCGCGACCTCGCGCGGCAGGTCGTCGGGATGCCAGGGCGCCTCGAAGTACGCCCGGCGCAGCACCTCCCAGTCGGCGCTGAACCGGTCGACGTACGAGACCCACTGCTGCCCCAGCCCCGGCTCCAGCTCGTCGAACGCCCGCAGCTGCCCGGCGCGCGAGGCGCCAGGCAGCGCGAGCTCGCTGCCGTCCTCGAACCAGTGCTCGCGGACCACGTCGAGCGGCTCGAGCTCCAGCTCCCGCTCGACCGGACGGCCGCTCTTGCGGAACAGGTCGCGGACCACCGCGGGCATCAGCGTCGATGTCGGGCCGGCGTCCCACTCGAAACCATCCGCGGCCACGGTCGAGACCGCGCCCCCGAGCGTGCGGAGCCGCTCCATCAGCGTCACCTCGTGACCGAGCTTGGCCAGCCGGGCGGCGCAGGCGAGGCCGCCGAACCCGCCGCCCACGACGACCACCCTCACGCGTGGGTCCGGACGTCTGGGGCGGGCTCGAGCGAGCCGAAGCCCACGGCGTACGTCGCGTCCACGAACCTGGCCAGCGCGGCGCTGACGGGCGCCAGCCGCCGGCCCGCCACCACGGCGGTGCAGGGGTCGACCTTGGCGAAGAGCCCGCTCGGGGTCGCGCCGACCGAGAACAGGTTGCCCGTCTCCTCGTCGGCCCGCGCGAACGAGTGGCCGTCCCACGAGATCGGGTAGCTCTCGTCCGGAGCGGCGAGGGAGCCTTCGCCGACGCACACGACCTTGCCGGTGCGGCGGGCGTCCATCTCCGGCACGAGGCTCTCGATGCCTTCGGCGGTGAGGCCGGTGTCGGACCCCGCGACCAGCGCCGCCTGGAGGAAGGTGAAGAACCGCCGGTCCACCTCCGACACCGTGGTGGCACCGGCCGACATCCGGGTGTTGAGCTCGGTGGGCCGGAACCCGTCGGCGGTGAGCACGCCGTCGATGCCGAACGCGCCGCGGTAGGCGTGGGCGCGCTGCAGGTGGTCGCCGACGAGGCGGACCGCCCTTCTCATCGCGTCCCGATCCGGGGCCGGCGGGTCCCAGGTGGTGCCGAGGCCGCAGTAGCGGAAGACCCGCGCGACCGGGTCGCGGAGGACCACGATCTCGACCGGCCGCAGCGCCGCCGTACCGTCCGGCAGGACGAACCCGTGGATCGAGCACGGCACGCCTTCGAGGAACGGCATCACCCGGACCCGGTCGCAGCGGGGCTGGAAGAAGGCTCGCGCCTCGGCCCGGTCGTCCGCGTCGCGCACCCAACGCACGAAGTTGCCACCGCCGTTGAAGCCGTCTCGGGCGTCGCCCGCCCACACCGCTCCCATGGGGCCGCTCAGCTCACCGGTGGCGGCCTCGAGCGCGTCGTCGTCTGCCAGGTCGACCAGGCGGTGCGGCGCGCGCTCCACGCCCGCGGCGTCCCAGATCTCGTCGGCGACCATCTTGTCCTCGAGGGCCAGGAACGACGCCGGCCGGCCGCCGGTGACCGGCCGGCCGTCGATCGGCTCGTCGGTCGTCACGAACGGGGAGGTGAACCAGCTGCCGCACCGCTCCGGGTCGAAGGCGTCGATCACCGCGCGCACGTCGTCGGGCAGGTGGCGCGCCATCCGGTCGTGGGTGCGCAGCTCCTCGGTCATCGACGCAGTCGCAGGTGGCTGCACCATGACCACCTCGCAGTCGCCTTCCGCCGGTACCGGGCCGGCTCCCCGGGTGGTGGCGACCACGAGTACGGGGCAGCCGAGCTCGTGGAACCAGGGGAGGTACGGAGTGGCCCCCGCAAGCACCCACGGTCCCAGCACCAGCGGCCGGCCGGCCCAGAGCTCGCCGAGTCGGCGGGTGACCCCGGCGCGGACGTCCGCGTCCAACAGGTCTGTCACGGGTCGGCTCCGGCCGGCGCCGTACGTCGGCCCTTCCAGCGGCGCCAGCCCCGGCGGGCCAGCCTGGCGACGACGACCAGCACCGCCATCCCGGTCACCAGCAGGACACCGGCGATCGTCGCCGCGAGCCAGGGGTGCGCGACCGCGAACGCGATCACGCCCAGCACGGCCAGGTCCTCCAGCAGGCTGATGCCGATGTTGGAGACCGGCTCGGGTGAGCTGTTGACCGCGAGCCGGAGGCCGGCCTTGGAGAGGTGCGAGAGCAGGGCCGTCGTCCCGCCCACGCCGGCCAGGACGATCTGGTCGAGCGGGGTGTCGTCGGAGACCTGGCCGGCCAGCATGGCCCCGATGATGGCGCCCACGGTCGGCCTGATGAGCGTCGAGACGACGTCCCAGGTGGAGTCGACGTACGGGATCTTGTCGGCGACGAACTCCATCGCGTACATGAACCCCGCGATCGCGAGGACGTCCCACCGGCCCAGCACGTCGGGGATGTCCGAGTAGCCGCCGACCCGGTCCGCGATGCCCAGCACCAGCACGACGAGGTAGCAGTTGACGCCGCTGGCCCAGCCGCTCGCGAACGCCAGGGGCAGGGTCTCCACGCCGTGACTCTAATCAGCGGATCGGGACCGCCGGTCGCTCACTCCACGTCGATGGTGGGTGCTCCGGTCATCCGGGCGAGCTCGTCGTACGTCGTCGAGAAGACGGCCGCCGGATGACCCGCGGCCGCCCACACCACGTCGTACTGCTGGAGCTGCGAGTCGAGCCAGGTCGGCACCGGGGCTGGGTGCGCGATGGGGGAGACGCCGCCGATCACCTGGCCGGTGTGCTCGCGGACGAAGTCGGGTTTGGCCCGCTTGAGGGCGGTCACGCCGACCCGCTCGGCGGTGGCGTCGGTGTTCACCCGGTGCGAGCCCGAGGTGAGGATCAGGACCGGCCGGCCGTCGGCGTCGAAGAGCAGGCTGTTGGCGATCGCGCCGACCTCGCAGCCGAGTGCCTCGGCGGCCAGTGCGGCGGTGTGGACCGAGTCGGGCAGAATGACGATCTCGCCGGTACCCCCCAGCCGCGAGTGCGCCTCACGGAACCGGACGATGGACGGGTGCCCGGTCGAGACGGGCTGCGACTTCGGCTCCGGCAAGGGGTCCGACTTGGGGTCCGACATGGGCACAGCGTAGGAACCGCCCGGCACGACCGGGAGAGAGGGGCATGGATGAGCGCGCAGCACCCTGCGTCGGTCTCGTGGGTGTCGCGACTGCTGGCGGCACTGGTGGCGCTCGGCGCCGTGGTCACCCTCCTCATCGTGGTGCTGCAGGACCAGCTCATCCGCTCGTGGGCCGAGGGCCGGCCCGACACCCGCAAGGTCCTGCGCACCCGCGGGCTCGAGGCGGTCAAGAGCGGTGAGGTCCACGTGCCGCAGTTCATCCCCGTGGCGCTGACGCTGTTCGTGGTGGTCGCGCTGTTGCTCTGGGTGCTGACGGCCTTCCTGCGCAGCGGCTACGGCTGGGCCCGGGTCGCGCTGACGGTCACCCTGTTCTTCCTCGCCGTCGGCACCATCGCCGGGCTGCGCACCGGCGCGCCCGCGACGTTCATGGTGCTGTCGGTGGCGTCGTTCCCCATCGAGGCGGCGGCGGCGTACTTCCTCTGGCACAAGGACACCGGGGACTTCCTGCGGGGGACCTGGAACGCGCCCGAGGTCGAGGACGCTCCGGCCCCGTGACCTCTTGACCCGCTGTCCCCACGGCGGTGTATCGTTCGAACACACGTTCGAACGATCCCAGGAGGACGCCCATGAGGCGCTACGCCGACCCCGTCGAGGTCCGTCAAGGACCCCTGGAGGACGACGCGCGGGGGCTCGGCGCCCAGGGTGCCACCGAGGGCCCCCAGCAGTTCCTGTGGCGCGGGCGGCTGTGGAAGGTCCGAGCGGTGCTGGCGCACTGGGTCGAGACCGGTCCGTGGTGGCAGTCCACGGGCGCCCGGGCCGCCACCGGAGCTGACCCAGCCGGGTCCGAGGAGGCCGGCGCCGACGAGTCCGACCACGGCCGGGTCTCCCAGCGGGTGTTCCTCGGCGACCTGCTCACCGAGCGCGAGCTGTGGCGGGTCGAGGCCGGCCGGCCCCGCCCTCCCGCCATCACCCCCGACGGTGACATCGAGGCAGGCATCAGCGGCGTCTTCGACCTGTCCTTCGACTGGGCCGACGGGCACTGGACGCTCGTCGGCTGCACGGACTGAGGGGGTAGCGCGATGAACCCGAACGTGTTGCCGGCGACCACCCACTCCTACCTCATGCGAGCGGCCGAGTCGCTGAGCGAGGCGGTGACCGCCACCGAGGCGCCCACCCGCTACGCCTGCGCCCACGTCGCCGCCCTGCGGGCCGCGGCCGCACTGCTCGCGGCTCGCGCCAAGCCCGCCGGTCCCACCCGGCGCAAGCCGCAGAAGAACGCCTGGGTGCTCCTGGCCGAGGTCGCCCCCGAGCTGGCGGAGTGGGCGGGCTTCTTCGCCGCCGGCGCCGGCAAGCGGGCCGCGGCCGAGGCCGGCTCTCGTCGCGCGGTCACCGAGCGCGAGGCCGACGACCTGGTCCGCGACGCCGACCGGTTCCTGGCCGTGGTCGAGCAGTCGCTCGGCCTGGTGCCGCACGAGGCGACCCTGCCCTACCTCGTCCAACACCCGGCCCAGCCGACGCAGCCGGCCCCCGTCGTCCACCTCGCCGCCCGCCGCGTCGGCTAGTGCATGTCCGACCCCTTCGTGCACCTGCACGTCGCCTCGGGCTACTCCCTGCGCTACGGCGCCTCCCACCCGCACACGCTGGTCGAGCGGGCCGCCGAGCACGAGATGGACACCCTCGCGCTCACCGATCGCGACGGCGTCTACGGCGCGGTCAAGTTCGCCCGCGCCTGCTACGCCGCCGGCATCCGGCCGGTGCTCGGGGTCGAGCTCGCCCACCACCCCACCCAGCCGTGGACCACCGTCGCACCGAGGTCCCGCACCCCGGTCCGGGGCGGCAGCTACCGCGACCCTGGCCCCGGTGTCGGGGGTGGCGGGCTGCCGCGGGTGACCGTCCTGGCCAGCGCCGACGGCTCCACCGTCAACGGGCAGGGTGGCGGGCGGGCCGGCTGGGCGGCGCTGTGCCGGCTGGTCTCCGCGACCCACCTGGCCGGCGAACGCGGTGACCCGGTCCTCGACCTCGGTGCACTGGCCGACGGCCGGCTCGGGGGCGACCTCGGGAGGGCGGTCCTCGAGCACCTCGAGGCCGGACACCTGATCGTGCTGCTCGGCCCCTACTCCGAGGTGGCCCGGGCGGCGAGCCGGCGCCGCGACGACCTCGCCCTGGCGGCCCTCGAGCCGTGGCGGGCGCTGGTGCCGCGTGCCCACCTCCAGGTCGAGCTGGTCTCACACCGGCTGCCCGGCGGTGCCGTCGAGGGGGTCGGCGAGGGCTGGGGGCCCGGCACCACCGCGCACGCCGCCCGGATGGCGCGGATCGCCCGGGAGGCCGGGCTCGGCACCGTGCTCAGCAACGCCGTCCGCTACGCCGACCGGCGCGACGCCCTCACCGTCGATGTCCTCGACGCCGCTCGCCGGCTGGTCGCCCTCGACCGGCGCCACGTCGACCGGCGCAACGCCGAGGGGTTCCTCAAGTCCGGCAAGCAGATGGCCGAGATCGCCGAGGAGATCGCCCGGCTCTCCGGGCTGGCCGCCGACCCCGAGCGCGAGGCGCAGCGGCTCCTGGCCCATACCCGGGCCGTGGCCGACCGGTGCGCCCTCGACCCGCGCCGCGACCTCGGGCTCGGCGAGGTGCACTTCCCGGAGTTCGAGCTCACCAACCGGGGGACCGTGCCGCGTCCTACCCCGGGTGCCTCCGAGGCGGACGGGCTGCTCCGGGCACGCTGCGAGGGTGCGATCGGCGACCGCTACGGCACCATGCCCAAGGCCGTGGTCTGGAAGCGGCTCGACGACGAGCTGGAGATGGTCCGCGGGCTCGGCTACGCGTCCTACTTCCTCACCGTCGCAGACGTCACCGACCTGATCCGCGAGCTGGGGGTGCGCTGCGCAGCCCGCGGCTCGGGCGCCGGCAGCCTGGTCAACTACCTGCTCCGGGTCTCCGGGGTCGACCCGATCCGGCACAACCTGCTGATGGAGCGGTTCCTCTCGCCGCTGCGCGAGGCACTGCCCGACATCGACGTCGACGTGGAGTCGGCGCGCCGGCTGGAGGTCTACGAGCGGATCCTCGACCGCTACGGCGGCGAGCGATGCGTCTGCGTCTCGATGATGGACACCTACCGGGTCCGCCACGCGGTCCGCGACGTCGGCGCCGCGCTCGGCATGCCGCCAGGGGAGACCGACACGATCGCCAAGGCGTTCCCGCACATCCGGGCCCGCGACGCCCGGGTCGCGCTGCGCGAGCTCCCCGAGCTGCGGGCCAGCGGGCTCGACGACACCCGGCTCGACCTGATGTTCCAGCTCGTCGAGCGGCTCGACGGGCTGCCCCGCCACGTCGCGGTGCACCCCTGCGGCGTACTCCTCTCCGATGCCACGCTGCTCGACCGGACACCGGTCGAGGCCAGCTTCGCCGGGTTCCCGATGAGCCAGTTCGACAAGGACGACGTCGAGGACCTCGGGCTGCTCAAGCTCGACGTCCTCGGCATCCGGATGCAGTCGTCGATGGCGCACGCGGTGGCCGAGATCAAGCGCACCGACGGGCTCGACATCGACCTCGACGACGAGTCCCAGGTGCCGCTCGACGACCCGGCGACCTACGAGCTGATCTCGTCGGCCCGCACCCTCGGGATGTTCCAGATCGAGTCACCCGGCCAGCGCGAGCTGGTCGGCAAGTCCGGCCTCGACTCGTTCGAGGACATCATCACCGACATCTCGCTGTTCCGGCCGGGGCCGGTCAAGAGCGACATGGTCACGCCCTACCTCGAGGGCAAGCAGGGCTGGAAGGCGCCGACCTACCTGCACGACGACCTGAAGCCGATCCTCGGCGGCACCCAGGGCGTGGTGGTCTTCCACGAGCAGGTCATCGAGATCATCGCCCGGTTCGCCGGCATCTCCAACGCCCTGGCCGACGAGAAGCGGCGCGCACTCGGCGACGTCGAGGGGATGGCCGAGACGAAGCTCTGGTTCTTCCCGCGGGCCCTGGGCCGCGGCTACCCGCTGGCGGTGGTCGACAGGATCTGGTCGGTGCTCCAGGCGTTCGCGTCGTTCGGCTTCTGCAAGGCGCACGCCGCCGCGTTCGCGCTGCCGACCTTCCAGTCCGCGTGGCTCAAGACGCACTGGCCGGCCCACTTCCTGGCCGGGGTGCTCACCCACGACCCTGGGATGTACCCCAAGCGGCTGATCCTCGACGACGCCCGGCAGTTCGACATCACGATCCTCGGCCTCGACGTCAACGCCAGCGAGGCCGGCTACGTCGTCGAGCGGGTCGGCCCCGACGCCGACGGCGCCCTTCGTGACGGCATCCGGCTGGCCCTGGCCGAGGTGAAGGGGATCAACGACGGCGAGGTGAACCGGATCGTGGCGTCCCGGCCGTTCCACTCCCTCACCGACTTCTGGCACCGCGCCCACGTCTCCCGGCCGGTGGTCGAGCGGCTGGTGCTGGCCGGCGGCTTCGACGCGGTCTACGGCATCGACCTCGGCGCCGACGGGGTGCACCGCCGCAGGCGGGTGACCCGGCGCGACCTGCTGCTCCAGGTCGCCGAGCTCGAGCGGCACGGCAAGGCGGTCGAGCGGGCCGGGCGGGGCCGCGGGCTGGCCGGGCGCTCGGTCCGGGCCGGGGGCAGCCGGCCCGGGTCCCGCGCCCGGGCGGTGGCCGACGACGCCGCCGCCCGCAACAGCTCCGACCCGCGGGAGCGCGCGAGCGTGGCCGAGCTCGAGCGGCACCCGCTCGGCGACGCCGGGGTGTGGGCCCGGGCGGCGGCGCAGTCGAAGGCGACCCCGCCCCCGCCGCCGGTCGACTCGGTCCAGCTCACCCTCGAGCTCGGCGACGAGCCCGCCGAGGGCGAGGTCTCGGGGCTGCCCGAGCTGACCCCCGAGGAGCGGATGAAGGCCGAGCTCGAGATCCTCGGCCTCGACGCCAGCCGGCACGTCGTCGACTCCTACGCGGCGTTCCTCGACGAGCTCGGGGTGGTCCGCAGCCACGACCTCCTGACCAAGCGGAGCAAGTCCGAGCTGCTGGTCGCGGGGGTCAAGGTCGCCACCCAGACCCCGCCGATCCGCTCCGGACGCCGGGTCATCTTCCTGACCCTCGACGACGCGACCGGACCGGTGGACGCGACGTTCTTCGAGGACGCCCAGGGCCCCTACGCCGCCACCGTCTTCCACTCCTGGCTGTTGGTGGTCCGCGGCGAGCTCCGCCGTACCGGCTACCGCGGCGTCTCGCTGCGCGCCACCGGCTGCTGGGAGCTGCCGGTGCTGGCCGCGCTCTGGAACCGCGAGGGGATCGAGGCGGTGCGCGAGCGGTTGGCGGTGGTGCCGGAGGGGTTCGGCGCGGTCGGTGTCGAAGACGCCGGCTCCGGTGCCGCCGAGTCGCGCTCGACCCGGCCGGTGATGGCCCGGCCGCCGTCGTTCGGCGAGGACGCCGAGAACGACGCCGGTGCCTACACGGCCGGTGGCATGGGCCGGCGCCGGGTGCTGGTGCACTCCAGCGGCTTCGCGATGTCCCCCTACTCCGACATCAGGCCGGCCGGCGAGGACACCAAGGGCCTGTCGTCGTCAGCAGCCCGCAAGCTGTGGCACCGCAGCCCCGGGAGTGCGGGATGAACCGAGCCCTAGGGTTGCTGTCATGTCAGCCAGCGAACGCCGCGACAGCGCCCGCACCGCCGTGGTGTGGGAATCGCTCGGCTCCATGCTCGAGCAGTCCGGTCCTGACCAGCCCGGGCTCGAGGTCCTCGACATCGGCGGCGGCACCGGCGGCTTCGCGGTCCGGGTGGCCGGGCTCGGCCACCGGGTCACCGTGGTCGACCCCAGCCCCGATGCCCTGGCGGCCCTCGCCCGCCGAGCCCGCGAGGTCGGTGTCGAGGTCACCGGTCTGCAAGGCGATCTCTCCGACATCTCCGCGCTGGTCGACGACGCCGACGTGGTGCTCTGCCACGGGGTGCTCGAGGTGGTCGACGACCCGGTCGCCGCGCTGGCCGCCATCCACGAGGTGCTCCGCCCCGGTGGCCGGCTCTCCCTGCTGGTCGCCCAGCGGCATGCCGCCGTCATCGCCCGGGCCATGGCCGGCCACGTCGCCCAGGCGCTGGCACTCCTCGACGACTCCGGCACCACCGGCCGGACCGGCCGCCGCTTCACCGCCGACGAGGTCACCGGGCTGGTCACCGGCGCCGGCTTCGAGGTCGGCTCGGTGCACGGCATCCGGGTGTTCGCCGACCTGGTCCCCGGCGCCCTCCTCGACCTCGAGCCCGGCACGACCGCCGCGCTGCTGGACCTCGAGCGCGCGGTCTCGGAGCGGCCTGAGTACCTCCCGCTCGCCACGCAGCTTCATCTGCTCGCGACGCGCTGACCCGGGAGCCATCCCGTGAGCGGGGTGTCGACGCCGATCCTCCACGTCGACATGGACGCGTTCTATGCGTCTGTCGCGACGAGGGATCGACCCGAGCTGCGAGACGTCCCCGTGATCGTGGGCGGTGGCTACCGCGGGGTGATCCTGTCGGCCAACTACCACGCCCGGGCGTACGGCGTCCGGTCCGGCATGCCCTCGGTCCGCGCCCGCCGGCTCTGCCCTCACGCGGTCCGGGTCTCGGCCGACCACGAGGTGTTCAGCACCGTGTCGTCGGCCGTGATGGAGAACTTCCGCCGGGTGACTCCGCAGGTCGAGGTGGTCTCGCTCGACGAGGCGTTCCTCGACGTCCGCGGGTCGACCCGCCGGCTCGGCCCGCCGCACGAGATCGCCGAGCAGCTGCGCGCGACGATCCACGACGAGCAGCGCATCACCTGCTCGGTCGGCGTGGCGGCCTCGATCTCGGTGGCCAAGCTGGCCAGCCGCCGGGCCAAGCCCGATGGTGTGCTCGTCGTGCCCCCCGAGCAGATCACCTCGTTCCTGCACCCACTCGACGTCGGGGAGCTCTACGGCGTGGGCGAGAAGACCCAGGCGTTGCTGCACCGGCTCGGCCTGGTCACGGTCGGCGACGTCGCGCACACGCCGCTCCGCACCCTCCGGCGCGCCGTCGGGGCAGGGCTGGGCAGCATGCTCCACGACCTGTCCTGGGGGCGCGACTCCCGGGAGGTGACGCCGGGCCGGGTCAGCGTGTTCGGCCATGGCGGTGACCCCGACAAGTCGATGGGTGCCCAGGAGACGTTCGGCCGCGACATCGACGACCGCGACGTGATCCTGCGCGAGCTGCTCGCCCTCACCACCAAGGTCACCAACCGGATGCGGGTCGCCGGCGTGGCCGGCCGGACGGTGGGGATCACCGTGCGGTTCGCCGACTTCACCACGATCACCCGCACCCGCACGATCCCCGAGGCGACCGACGTGACCCAGGAGATCTACCGGGCGGCGGTCCGGCTCTACGACGCACTAGGCCTCCAGCGCGCCAGGCTGCGGCTGGTCGGTGTCCGGGTCGAGGGGCTGGTGCCGCGCACCACCGTGCAGCGACAGGGAGTCCTCGGTGAGCGCGACCGGGGGTGGTCCGACGCCGACCGCGCAGTCGACCGCGCCACCCTCCGGTTCGGCAGTTCCGCGGTCCGGCCGGCCAGCCTCATCGACCGCGAGGAACGCCACTACGGCGACCACGGGATCGGCGCGCACCACCCGGTGGGATAGCACAGGACCGGTGGCGCGTACCGATCAGGACTAAATCTTGGCAACAGCGCTAGTAAGGCGGCGACCCCCTGCCTACACTTGGCTCACATCCACCCGTCGCGCGACTGCGCCCGGACCCCTGTGGAGGCATGGTGCCACTCTCCGAAGAGGAGCTGCGACTGCTCGAGCAGATGGAGCGCGCCCTCGTCGAGGAGGACCCCAAGTTCGCCTCCACCCTGCGCGGCACCTCGCTCCGCCGCTCGGCACGCCGCCGCGCGATCTTCGCGGGCGTCGTCTTCGTGATCGGCATCGCGATGCTGATGGGCGGCGTGGTGAGTGACAACCACACGATCGGCTTCGCCATCGGCATCGCCGGCTTCGTGGTGATGCTGTGCTCGGCCGTGGTCGCGATCAGTGCGATCCGTGGCCAGCAGCACGCCTCGGCCGCCCCCATCGACCCGCGCACGGCCGCACACCCCTCGCGCGGCTTCACGGTCATCGATGGCGGCCGCGCCGGCCGGATGCGCCGCCCGCGCCGTGCCCCCCGCAGCTCCGGCACCTTCATGGAGCGCATGGAAGAGCGCTGGCGCCGCCGCCGCGAACAGGGCGGATTCTGACTTCGGGCTCCGGGTGACCGGAGCCTTTTCGTGTGGGGTGGTCTGGGGTAGGTCTGGGCCTGCGTTCGTCCCCCGGGTCGGGGTGGGCCCGGGGACTGTCGTCCCCGGGGCTGGGGCGGCGCGTCGCGGGCAACGGCTCCCAGCGTGGTTGCGTAGCGCTACCCGCGCCGCGGCCAAGCCCCTTGATGCCCCGGGGACGCCACCCCGGCCACCGGCCCGCTGGGGGTGCCACGAACGCAGGCCCCAGACCCAAACCTCAACCCACGTGGTCGACGACTCTCCCGGCCATGGCCGGCTCGAGCGGTCCGTCGTCGAACGGACGGCGTACGTCGACCGGGCGGGTGAAGACAGAGCGGGGCCACCAGTCGGCGGCGCGGCGGGCGCGCTTGGGTGCGCCGCCGTACAGGGCCTCCACGCAGGTCTGCATCTCCGCCCGCCAGGTGCCGGGCTCCTCGCCGACCGGGCGCGCGTAGCGCAGCCGCTCGAGCGAGTGCACGATCCGGTCCAGAGCGAAGACCGCGTCCGGGTTGGTGTCCGGGCCGCGGCGCGGGCGGTCGGGGGTGAACTCGTCGTGCGGGGCGCCGAACAGCTGGACCAGCGCCTCGCGGGTCTGCCAGGGCGATCGCTGCTGCGGCCAGGGGAGCCGTAGGTCGATCGCGGTGTCGCGCAGCTCCTGCCAGGCCTCCTCGGGGCCGAGCTGACCTCGCCGGTCGCGGCGGCGCCGGCGCAGCGTCCTCGGGGTCAGGGCCAGGACGCCCAGGAGCAGGATCAGCAACGCGGCGCCGACCAGCCACGCCCAGGGGAAGCCGCCCGCGTCGGAGGAGGTCTTGCCCTTCGCGTTGTCTGCCCCCGTCGGCTGCGCTTCGTTGGAGTCACGCGCGAGTCCGGGGTCGCCTGCGGACGCCCTGTCGGAGGGAGCCGTGGTCTCGTTGCCGATGTTGACCGGCAGCGCGGTGGTGTACCCCGGCGCGTCGGTGGCGACGGCGTCCGCGCCACCGGCCGGGGTGGGCTCGAAGCGCACCCAGCCGGAGCCGGAGAAGAACAGCTCGGGCCAGGCGTGCAGGTCGTGCGAGCTGTAGACGTAGGTGTCGGGCCCGACCTTGTCCGGCGCGAGGAAGCCGACCGCGACCCGCGCCGGGATGCCGAGCTCGCGGGCCATGACCGCCATCGCGGCGGCGAACTGCTCGCAGTAGCCGGTGCGGCCGCCGTCGCCCGCGGTGAGGAACCGGACCAGGTCGTCGGTTCCGTTGCTGAGGCTGACGTCGGTGTTGTAGGTGAAGCCGCCCTTGGCCGGGTCGCGGAACCAGTCCTGCAGGGCGACCGCCTTCTCGAACCGGGAGTCCGCGCCGGCCGTCACCTGGGTGGTCAGGTCCCTCACGATCGGGTCCAGCCCGGTGGGCAGCTGGGTGAACTCCCGGTTGACCAGCGGACCGGCCGGCGGCGCGTCGGCCAGCCGGTTGACGTCGTAGTCGAGCTTGACGCCCTCGAGCGACCAGTGCAGCTGAGAGGTGTCGAGGTCGCCGTTGCTGGCCAGGAAGTCCATGGTCGTGGTGTCGTAGCGCCAGTCGCCGGGCGCCTCGACCCGGGTGACCATCGACGGGGTCGGCAGCCAGGTGGACCGGAAGTCACGGCTGGCGTCGAGCGTGTAGTCGTAGTTGTGGCGCGGCAGGACCGCGGACACGCCCACCAGGCCCGGCATCGAGCCGTCGGCGGTCTGGCTGCTGGGGACCTCACGGTCGCCGGAGCTCCACTCGTTGTCGCTGAACCGGTTGAGCACCGCGATCCGGAGGTACGACGGATCCGGGTCGTTGGTGTGGATCGTGACGAGCGGGATGTCCGCGCCACGGACCAGGTCGCGCTTCAGGTCGACCATCGGGTTCTCGATGTTGATGTCGTTGTTGCCGCCCGTGCCCGGTCCGAAGTTGAACAGGTGGACGCTGAACGTCGGCAGGAGCAACGGCACCACGATCGACAGCGCCGTGGCCACGCCGCCGATGGCGCGCGCTCCGGTGCGCGGCCAGGTCGGCACCGAGATCGGCTTGGGGTCGGAGTGGCCGTGGTCCTCGACCAGGATCGGTCCCCAGCGGGCGACCTGCTCGGACTCGGAGAGGAAGAGCATGGCCAGGAAGCCGATCGCGGTGAGCGTGTAGAGCATCCAGTGCGGGCCGTCGCCGGTCATGCTCACCGGCACGCTGTAGATCGTCAGGAGCGGCAGTCCGGCCAGCGGCACCCGGCGCAGCGTGCACGCGAACACGTCGACCAGCAGCAGGCAGGCCGCGCCGCCGGCGATCAGCAGCGGGTGCACCGGGGGCTCCTCGGCCGGCACCGGGGGAGCGAACCGGTTGGCGCTCTGGGCCGCGTCCTGGAACGCCGTCACGAGCTTGTCCCACGAGTCCCCGATCGGGATCGGCGAGCCGCAGACGAAGATCGAGACCAGCATGGCCGCGATGACCAGCTGGCCCAGAACCAGCAGTCCCCGCGGCACCCGCCACCAGCGCCCGACGGCACCGGTGCCGGCGATCGCGACCGCGATGACGAAGAGCGGACCGAGGGTCAGGCCGAAGTCCTGGGTGAAGGTCTGCCAGGTCAGCAGCGAGACCAGCGTGGTGGCCGCGGCGACGGCTGAGAGGCTGGCCAGCGCGACCGGGTGGGAACGGGTACCGACGACCATCACGCCACTCCTTCGTCCGTCTGCACGCCGACGACCGGGACCGACACCGGGGCCGGGGGGACGACACCCCGGGACCGGGAGCTCTGGGTGTGCCGCCGGCCGAGCTCGTCCCAGACCGCCGCGAGCCGGTCGGCCGGGCCGAGCGAGACCGAGCGCCAGCCCTGTTGGCTCAGCATGATCGACGCGTCGCGGCCCGACGCTGCCCCCGGCGACAGCCAGGCGTCGACGTCGACCACCACCGCGAGGGCCGCACCGCTGTGCGAGTGCATCCGGCGCAGCACCGGTACGTCGCGCTGGTCGACGTGGCCGAGCACCGCCACCAGGAGGCCGTCACCGCCGGCCTCCGTGAGCCACCCGGTGTCGAGGCTGGGCCGCGGCAGCGGCTGGACGACGGCGAGGGCCTCGAGCAGCGGGCCGGTGTTGAGGTCGGACCCGCGGCTGTGCCAGTCGTTGGCGCTGTCCTCACCGGCGGCGGTGACCAGCCGGACCGTGAAGCCGCGCTTGCTCAGGTGCACCGCGATCGATGCGGCCGCCGAGACCGCCGCCTCCAGCGACGACGCGATGCCCTGGCCGCGGTGCGCGACCACCCGGTTGTCGAGGAAGAGAGTCGCCCGGGACTCCCAGGGCTGCTCCTCGCGGCGCACCATCAGCTCGCCGACCTTCGCCGAGCTGCGCCAGTGCACCCGGCGGAGGTCGTCGCCGCGGCGGTACTCGCGGACCGTCACGTCCTCCGCGCTGCCCATCGCGAAGGCGCGCGGGCGGTTGTCACCGGAGCCGGTCCAGGCCCCGCCGAGCGGGATGTGCGTGAGCGGCACGGTCCGGGGGGTGACGGTGAGCGGGACCGTGGTGCGGAACGCACGGCCCAGCTCGACCAGGCCGAACGGGTCCTTGACCCGCACCGTCACGGGACCGATCTCGAACCGGCCGCGCACGTCGGAGCGGATCTGGTAGGTCACCTCGCGGTGCCAGCCGTGGCCGATGCCCTCGAGCACGAACCGGGGCCGGGTCCCGAGCACGTAGGGGAGGTGGTCCTCCAGCAGCAGTACGCCGCTGGGAGTGCGCCCCTCGTTGGTCAGCGACAGGTTCACCGACGCCGGCTGCCCGGCCGTGACCAGCTGCGGGTTGACCGTCCGCACCAGGGCCAGCCGGTAGCGGCTGCGGCCGATGAAGAACGCGCTCACCAACGGCAGGACCAGCACCAGCACACCGACCCGGCTCAGCGAAGGCTGGCCGAGGACGATCGCGCAGACGATCGCGGTGATGCCGGCGGCCACGAACGCGCGGCCGCGGACGGTGAGCCCGGAGAGTGCCTCGCGCATCGTGGGTCCGTCCTAAGAGCTCGCCGGTACCGGCACGCCGGCCACGATCCCGTCGAGGATCGCGGAGGTGGAGCGGCCGCTCATCGAGGACTCGACGCTGGGCAGCAGGCGGTGCGACAGCACCGACCGGGCCAGGCCGTGCACGTCGTCCGGGAGCACGTAGTCGCGGCCCTGCATCGCCGCCATCGCCTTGGACGCCCGCACCAGGTGCAGGGTCGCGCGCGGCGAGGCGCCGAGCGACAGCTCGTCGGTGCGCCGGGTGGCGGCGGTGAGCGCGACGGCGTAGCGCTGCACGGCCTGCGAGACGTAGACCTGGCCGACGATGCCGATCAGCTTGCGGATCTCGGCCGCGTCGGTGACCGCCTCGAGGTCGTCGAGCGGGTTGGACTGCGCGCGTGAGTCGAGCATGGCGATCTCCGCAGCCTCGACCGGGTAGCCGATCGACACACGCGCCATGAACCGGTCGCGCTGGGCCTCGGGAAGCGCGTAGGTGCCCTCCATCTCGATGGGGTTCTGGGTCGCGATGACCATGAACGGCGTCTCGAGGTGGTAGGTGGTGTTGTCGACGGTGACCTGACGCTCCTCCATGCACTCCAGCAGCGCGGACTGCGTCTTGGGCGAGGCCCGGTTGATCTCGTCGCCGACCACGATGTTGGCGAACACGCCACCGGGCCGGAACTCGAACTCGCGGGTGTTCTGGTTGAACACCGAAACGCCCGTGACGTCGGAGGGCAGCAGGTCCGGTGTGAACTGGATGCGGCGCACCGAGCAGTCGATGCTGCGGGCCAGGGCCTTGCTCAGCATCGTCTTGCCGACACCGGGCACGTCCTCGATGAGGAGGTGCCCCTCGGCGAGCAGCACCACGAGCGTGGAGGACACGACGTCCGCCTTGCCCTCGATGACCTTCTCGATGTTGGTGCGCACCCGGCCGATGACCTTCGCCAGTGTCTCGAGGTCGGCGCCCCCGGCCGAGGCTCCTGCAGTCGGCGTCTCCACGTCCGTCCCTTCCGCTCCCTGTCTGGCCACAACCCTAAGGCTCCGCGGCAAGAGCCTGCCGCCGCCGACCTCTGACGAGGCTCGCGACGGTCGCAGGCGCTGCTGCGGAGCCTGGGTCGTCCCGGCAACCTACGCGGTCGACCGGTCGGCCCACTCCTCTTCCACGATCACGGTTCGGCATCGGTTCAGTGACCACTGGTCGACCAGACCGGGGAGAAAAAGGGAGCCGAGTGGGGATTGGTGGTTGACGGTGGAGGGAAGTGGAGTAGTGTGGGGGAAAGTGGAGGATCTAGCCAGAACCGTGGAGGCGCCCGATGTTCTTCATGGGCACCTACACCCCCAAGCTCGACGACAAGGGGCGGCTGATCCTTCCGGCCAAGTTCAGGGATCGGCTGTCGGAGGGGCTCGTGGTGACACAGGGGCAGGAGAAGTGCCTCGACGTCTTCCCGTCCGACGTCTTCATGGAGGAGGCCGAGCGCGCCCGCGCCAAGGGGATGACCTCGCGCAGCGGTCGTGACCAGGTCCGGATGCTCTTCTCGAGCGCCGAGGAGGTCGTTCCGGACAAGCAGGGCCGGATCGCGGTCCCGGTGCCGCTGCGGGAGTACGCCGCCATCAGCCGCGACGTCGTCGTGATCGGCGCGATGGACCGCGTGGAGATCTGGGAGCCCTCGCGCTGGCGCGACTACAACGCCGCCGCCCAGGAGACGTTCGCCGATCTCGACGAGGACCGCGCCACCCACGACTGAGCTCGAACCCAGCTCTGCACAGCGCCACCGAAGTCCACACAACTCAAGAGGGGATCGCAGGGCGAGGTCTCGGCCCGCTCCAGCCGCCAGAGCGTCCTCTGACACACCTTCCCCGGTGCCAGACGACTTCCCACCTCCGGCGTGCGCCTCCAGGTAATGACCAGTCGCCTTCCCCGGTCCTGGGACCTACCGGACGCAAGCCTCCTGGAACACCTTCCCCGGTCCCAGGCGGCACCGGACGGGCCTGAGACCTGGCCCTGCGATCTCCCTCCACTCCGCCCCACCACTCCACTCCGCTCCACCCACTTCCCGAGCAGCCACTTCCCGAGCAGCACCGAGCAGCACCGAGTCATCGAAGGGTCGAGTCGATGCACACCGCAGCCACCGAGACACCGCCGGCGCCCCGCCGGGTGCGCGAGCAGGCCCGCGAGGCCGCCACGCTGATGGCGTTCTCGGCGTTCACCTCGGTGGCGCTCGCGACCGCGCTCCTCGTGCTCAGCCGCCTCGGACAGCAGGGCTGACGAGGCCGTCATGGACAGCCGGTCACACGTCCCCGTCCTCCTGGACCGGGTCGTGGCGCTGCTCGCGCCGTCCCTCCAGGACGACGGCTCGGTCATGGTGGACGCCACGCTCGGCCTGGGCGGCCACACCGAGGCGGTCCTGACCCGGTGCGAGCTCGCCCGGGTGGTCGGCATCGACCGGGACCCGGAAGCCCTGGCGCTGGCCCGGCAGCGGCTGGCCGGGTTCGGCGACCGGTTCACCGGCGTGCACGCGGTGTACGACGAGCTGCCCGACGTCCTCGACGAGCTCGGCCTCGACGCCGTCGACGCGGTCCTGTTCGACCTCGGCGTCTCGTCGATGCAGCTCAACGTCCGAGAGCGCGGCTTCGCCTACGCCGAGGACGCACCTCTCGACATGCGCATGGACGGCAGCACCGGCCCGACCGCGGCTGACGTCCTCAACACCTACTCGGCCAAGGAGCTCACCCGAGTCCTGCGCGAGTACGGCGAGGAGCGGTACGCCGGCAAGATCGCGGCCGCCGTGGTCCGGCAGCGGGAGCAGGCACCGTTCACCACCTCCGCGCGCCTGGTCGAGCTGCTCTACGCCGAGATCCCTGCCCCCGCGCGGCGTACCGGCGGCCACCCGGCCAAGCGCACGTTCCAGGCGCTCCGGATGGAGGTCAACGACGAGCTCGCCGTGCTCCGCCGGGCCATCCCCGCAGCCATCGACGCGATCCGGGTCGGCGGCCGCGTCGTCGTCGAGTCCTACCACTCGCTCGAGGACCGGCTGGTCAAGCAGGCGTTCACCGCGGTGACCCGCTCCGACGGCGCCGCCCGACCTCCCCGTCGTCCCCGAGGAGCTGCAGCCGGCCCTCCGGCTCCTGACCCGCGGCGCCGAGAAGGCGAGTGCCGACGAGGTCGCCACCAACCCCCGCGCCGCGTCGGTCCGGCTGCGCGCGGTCGAACGCATCAAGTCGAGTGGAGCAGCAGCATGAGCAGTCCCGCCCTTCAGCTCCGCGAGCGGTTCCCCCGGCTCGCCGAGGACGTCGTCGCCCGCGCCCGGCTCACCGTCGTACCCCGCCGCCGGGTCCGCGCCGCCCGGATGCCGTTCGTGACCCTGGTCAGCCTGGTCCTGCTCGGCGGAGTGGTCGGGCTGCTCTGCTTCAACACCCAGATGCAGCAGGCGTCGTTCGCGGCCACCTCCCTGGAGACCGAGGCGAACAACCTGGCTGCCCGGCAGCAGACCCTGCACAGCGAGCTCCAGACCCTCAACGACCCCCAGCACCTGGCCGCCCGGGCCCAGAGCCTCGGGATGGTCGTGGGGGAGAGCGCCTGCACCGTCCGACTGGCCAGCCGGACGACCCAGAGCGACTGCGCGCCGGCCACGGCCGCCAACACCCCGCCGCTCCTGGGTCGCCCGCCCAAGAAGCCGCACGTCCTCGATCCCAAGCCGATCATCGTCGAGGTCGCGCCCGCGCCGGGTTCCGGGGGCGGCGGCGGCCACCACGGCCACCGCAGCGGCGGCCACAGCCAGCGCGACACGGGCCGCGGCTGACCCGAACCGGCCCCCGGACCCAGCAAGATGGGCCCCACTTCTCCCACCAGTCACACCAACCTCAGAGACCACAAGAGAGAACCCGTGCCGCGCAACCGCTCCCGCCGTCCGGCGGCCCCACCCACAGAGGCTGGTGCCGCTCCGCTCCGGCGCGGCAGCCGGCGGGGCTCGCCGCAGGTCCGCCTGCGCGTCGGCTTCGTGCTGATCGCGATGGTGCTCTCGCTGTTCGGGGCGCGGCTGGTGCAGCTGCAGGGGCTCGACCCCGAGCAGTACGCCGCGATGGCGGCCGCCGAGGGCACCGTCGAGGTGGTGCTGCCGGCGCAGCGCGGCGACATCCTCGACCGCAACGGCCAGCCGCTCGCGGCCTCGATCGACGGGCTCATGGTGGTCGGCGACCCGAAACAGACCGAGGACAAGGCCCCGGAGATCGCCCGCTTCCTGAGCCAGCGGCTCGACGTCGACTACTTCACCGTGCTCAAGCGGCTGCGCGCCAAGGACAGCCGGTTCGAGTACCTCGCCCGCCACGTCCCCTCGACCCTCGCGACCGACGTCCTCCAGGCGGCCGACGACCGCGGCTACAAGGGGTTGTCGACCCGCCGGGACGCGGTCCGCACCTACCCGGGCCACGACGTCGCCGCCAACCTCGTGGGCTTCATGGGCACCGACAAGCCGTACGGCGGCCTCGAGGAGGTCTTCAACAAGGCGCTCTCGGGCACCGACGGCAAGGAGCGCTACGAGGTCGGAGCCGGCAACCGGATCCCACTCGGCAACAACACCGAGGTCCCGGCCGTCAACGGGCAGGACCTGCACACGACGATCGACCGCGACCTGCAGTGGTACACGCAGCGGGTGCTCCGTCAGGCGGTCGAGGCCTCCGGCGGCGAGTCGGGCATCGCCATCGTGATGGACTCCCGCACCGGCGAGGTTCTCTCCCTGGCCGACGACCCGACCTTCGACGCCGACGACCCGGGTGCCTCGCCGGTCCGCGACCGCCGGGCTCGCTCGCTCAACCTGTCCTACGAGCCGGGCTCGGTGGAGAAGGTGCTCACGCTGTCGGCACTCATCGACGAGGGCAAGGTCAACGCCCGGACCAAGATGCTGGTCCCCGGCGAGCTGCACCGGCAGGACCGGGTGATCCACGACCACTGGGAGCACGGGCTGATCAAGCTGACGCTGGCCGGTGTCCTGGCCAAGTCGTCCAACGTCGGCACGGTGCTCGCCTCCGACAAGTTCGGCCCCGGTGAGCTCCGCGCCTACCTCGCCAAGTTCGGTCTCGGACAGCCGACCAACGTGGGGCTCGGGGCCGAGTCCCGCGGCAACCTGCCCGACCCCAGCGTCTGGAACAGCCAGGTGGGCGACCGCATCGCGTTCGGGCAGTCGCTGTCGGTCAACGCCATGCAGATGGCCGCCGCGGTCAACACCATTGCCAACCACGGCGTCCGCGTCGACCCGACCCTGATCGAGGGCCACGCCACGCGCGACGACGGCATGGAGATCGGCACCGACGTCTCCACCGAGCACCGGGTCGTCTCCCCGGAGGCGGCGCGGCAGATGACGCTGATGATGGAGCGCACCGTCGACCCGGAGGACGGCGTCGCCCCACTGGCCCAGGTGCCGGGCTACGTGGTGGCCGGCAAGACCGGTACCGCCCAGCGGGTCGGCACCTGTGGCACCGGCGCCGACGCGCACAGCTGCTACGACGGCACCGACACCGTCTCCTTCGCCGGCTTCGCCCCTGCGCAGAACCCCCGGTTCACCATCTATGTCGTCATCCAGGCGCCGAAGGTCGCCGGCGCCGGCGGTGGCGCCACCGCCGGCCCGGTGTTCGCCAAGCTGATGGGCTACGCGCTGCAGCGCTACGGCGTCGCGCCGATCGACAAGAAGCAGACCCGGCTCCCCGTCGAGTGGTAGACCCCACTCTGTGCAGTCCGTGACAGCTCCGACCCGGCCCGAGCGGCCGCCCGCGACGAAGGTGGGCGCCCTCGCGGACTGGCTGCGAGCCGCGTCGTACGACGTCACCGTCACCGGCGACCCCGCCACGGTGGTCACCGGCCTGACCCTCAGCTCGCAGCGCAGCTTCCCCGGCGACCTGTACGCCGCGCTGCCCGGCTCACGCGCCCACGGGATGGCCTACGCCGCCGACGCCCTGGCCGCGGGTGCGGTGGCGCTGCTGTCCGACCCGGCCGGAGCCGCGGACGCCCCGCCGGGGGTCCCGATGCTCGTCGTCGCGGAGCCGCGCCGGCTGCTCGGCCGGCTGGCCGCGCACGTCTACGGCGACCCCGCCACCGCGATGCGCACCATCGGCGTGACCGGCACCCAGGGCAAGACCACCACCACCCGCCTGGCCGAGGGCGGCCTGGAGCGCGCCGGCGTGCGGGCCGGTGTGATCGGGACGGTGGGCACCCGGATCGCGGGCGAGGAGGTGAAGACCACCCTGACCACACCGGAGGCGCCCGACCTGCATGCGCTGTTCGCGGTGATGCGGGAGCGCGGCGTCACCGCCTGCGCGATGGAGGTGAGCAGCCACGCGCTGGTCATGGGCCGGGTGGACGGCGTCGTCTTCGACGTGGCCGTCTTCCTCAACCTCGGCCGCGACCACCTGGACTTCCACGTCGACGAGGAGGACTACTACCGGGCCAAGGCGTCCCTGTTCACTCCCGAGCGGGCGCGGCTGGCCCTGGTCTGCGTCGACGACGAGCACGGCCGGCGCCTGGCCGGCGAGGTCACGCTGCCGGTACGCACGTTCTCCGTCGGGGGTCGCGACGCCGACTGGACCGTGGCCGACCTGGCTGCCGGGCCGCAGGGCACGACGTTCCGGGTGCTCGGGCCCGGCGTCGACACCTGGGGTGGCGTGCCGCTCCCGGGCGCCTTCAACGTCGCCAACGCCCTGGCCGCCGTGGCGGCGTGCGGCGAGGCCGGGCTGGACGCCGCGGCGATCGCGCAGGCGATCGCCGCCGGTGAGGGCGTGCCGGGCCGGCTCGAGCGGATCGAGGCCGGGCAGCCCTTCACCGTCGTCGTGGACTACGCCCACAAGCCGGACGCCGTCCAGGCCGTGCTCGAGAGCCTGCGCCCGCTCACCGACGGTCGGCTGCTCGTCGTGCTCGGCGCGGGCGGGGACCGCGACCCCGGCAAGCGACCGATCATGGGGGCGGCGGCCGCGCGGCTCGGCGACGTCGTGGTGGTGACCGACGACAACCCCCGGACCGAGAACGCCGCCGCGATCCGGGCCGCGGTGCTCGAAGGCGCCCGGACGGGTACCGCCGAGGTGATCGAGGAGGGCGACCGACGGCAGGCGATCGCCACGGCGCTGGCCCTGGCGCAGCCCGGCGACATCGTGGTGGTGGCGGGGAAGGGCCACGAGACCGGTCAGGAGGTCGAGGGGGTCGTGCACCCGTTCGACGACCGCGACGTGGTGCGCGACCTGCTGGCCACCGATGACCCGGGGAAGACGTAGGACAACCGGTCCACGGCGGGCCGCGTCGGACTCCGGAGCGGCGTACGGAATCATGGGCCCGCGGTCGGGGTCGTGACTGAAAGGGAGCGGATGAGAGCCATCCTGCTGAGCGGCGCCTTCGCGCTCCTCGTGTCGCTCCTCGGCACCCGGGTGGCGATCAACCAGTTCCGCAGGCTCGGGTTCGGCCAGCAGATCCGCGACGACGGCCCGACCAGCCACCACACCAAGATGGGCACCCCGACCATGGGTGGTGTCGTGATCATCCTGGCGACGCTCTCCGGCTACTTCCTCGCCAAGCTGATCACCATGAGCGCCCCGACGGGCTCGGCCCTGCTGCTGCTGTTCCTGTTCGTCGGGCTCGGCGCGGTCGGCTTCCTCGACGACTACATCAAGATCTCGCGCCAGCGCAGCCTGGGGCTACGCAGCAAGGCCAAGATGATCGGGCAGACCGTGGTGGCGCTGGTCTTCGGTGGCCTGGCCCTGTCGCCCTGGCTCGAGGACGAGAACGGCATCACGCCGGCGTCGAAGCACATCTCCTTCATCCGCGACCTGGAGGGCTTCGCGCTGCCGACCGTCGTGGTGATGCTGCTGATCTGGTTCATCGTCACCGCGACCAGCAACGGTGTGAACCTCACCGACGGCCTCGACGGGCTGGCCGCTGGCGCGTCGATGATGGTCTTCGGCGCCTACATGCTGGTCAACATCTGGCAGAACAACCAGTCCTGCGCCTCGTCCACCCTGGACCCCGACAACGTGACCCTCTGCTACACCGTCCGCGACCCGCTCGACCTGGCCGTGGTCGCGGCTGCGCTCACGGGCGCCTGCTTCGGGTTCCTGTGGTGGAACGCCCCGCCGGCCGCGATCTTCATGGGCGACACCGGATCGCTGTCGCTCGGCGGTGCGGTGGCCGGGCTGGCGATCCTGACCCGCACCGAGCTGCTGCTGGTCATCCTGGGCGGTCTGTTCGTCCTCGAGACGGTCTCGGTGGTGCTCCAGGTCACCTGCTTCAAGGTCACCAAGAGGCTGACCGGCAGAGGGCGCCGGATCTTCCGCATCGCGCCGATCCACCACCACTTCGAGATGCTCGGCTGGGAGCAGGTCACCGTCACGATCCGGTTCTGGATCATCACCGGCATCTGCGTGGCCGCCGGGCTCGGCGTCTTCTACGCCGAGTGGGTCAGCGGAATCGGATGAACCCAACGGGTCTGGGCCGGCACGACTCCTGGGAGGGAGTCCGGGCGGTGGTCGCCGGCTTCGGCGTCTCCGGCTTCGCCGCCGCCGACAACCTCCTGCACCTCGGCGCCATCGTCACCGCCCTGGACGAGACGGCGGACGCTCCCGACGGGCGCGCGGCCAAGGCCGAGCTGCTCGAGGTCCTCGGGGCCTCGATCCGGCTCGGCCCCGGCACCACCGCGACGCTCCCGGACGACGTCGACCTGCTGGTGACCTCGCCCGGCTGGAAGCCGGACGCCCCGCTTCTCGCCCAGGCGCGCGCCCGCGGCGTACCGGTGTGGGGCGAGGTCGAGCTGGCCTGGCGGCTGCGGGACCCGGACCACGACACGCCGTGGCTCGCGGTCACCGGGACCAACGGCAAGACCACCACGGTGCAGATGCTCGACGCGATCCTGCGGGCCGCGGGGCGCCGCAGCGTCGCGGCCGGCAACGTCGGGCTGCCGCTGGTCGAGGCGGTCATGGACCCCGAGCCGTACGACGTGCTGGCGGTCGAGCTGTCCAGCTTCCAGCTGCACTACACCGACTCGATGAGCTGCCAGGCGGCCGCCGTCCTCAACGTGGCCGAGGACCACCTCGACTGGTACCGCTCGATGGCGGCGTACGCGGCGGACAAGGGCCGCATCTACGAGCGGGTCCAGCGGGCCTGCGTCTACAACGTCGCCGACCCGGCCACCGAGGAGCTCGTCCGCGAGGGCCGACGTGGTCGAGGGCGCGCGGGCGATCGGCTTCACGCTCGGGATGCCCGGTGTCGGGATGGTCGGCGTGGTCGAGGACATCCTGGCCGACCGGGCGTTCGTCGAGGAGCGGGAGACCAGCGCCGCCGAGCTCTGCACGCTGGCCGACCTCACCCCTCCGGGCGCCAGCGGGCCGGCGCCGCACACGGTCCAGAACGCGCTGGCCGCCGCCGCCCTGGCCCGCGCCCACGGCGTGGACCAGGTCGCGGTGCGCGACGGGCTGCGTGGCTTCCAACCCGACCGCCACCGCATCGCGCTGGTGACCGTGCGGGACGGCGTGGCCTGGGTCGACGACTCCAAGGCCACCAACCCGCACGCGGCGCTGGCCTCGCTGCTCGCCTACGACCCGGTGGTCTGGGTGGCCGGGGGGCTGGCCAAGGGCGCGTCCTTCGACGACCTGGTCCGCACCGTGGCGGGCCGGCTGCGTGGCGTCGTGCTCGTCGGCCGGGATCGCGACGTGATCGCACAGGCACTTGCGCGACACGCACCGGATGTACGAGTCATTCAGATCAGCACCGGTGAGACTGCTGTGGCAGAAGGTGACCATGCGTCTGGTGAGGCAACTCCGATGCGACGCGCCGTGGCCGCCGCGGCCGAGCTGGCTCGGCCCGGGGACACGGTGCTCCTCGCCCCGGGCTGCGCCTCGCAGGACCTGTTCACCGACTACAAGGCCCGGGGCGACGCGTTCGCCGCGGCGGTGCAGGAGCTGACCGGCCAGGAGTGAGCGGAAAGGGACCCGCGACGTCGATGACCACCGCGAACCCCGAGCGCACCCGCGTCCGCCGCTTCGAGCTGCCGGCGCTGCCCGCGCGGCTGCGGCTGCGCCGCCGGATCGCCCACGTGGTGGCCACCGAGTCCCCGGTCCGCCCGCGCAGCTGGTTCGCCTCGCTGCGGGCCGCGCTGGACCGGCCGCTGACGTCCTACTACCTGTTGCTGGGCGCCTCGGCCCTGCTGCTCACCATCGGGCTGATCATGGTGCTGAGCGCCAGCAGCGTCTACTCCTACGAGCACTACGACGGCGACTCCTACGCCGTGGTCCGTCGCCAGCTGGTCTGGGTGCTGATCGGCCTGCCGCTGGGCTGGCTGGCCAGCCGGCTACCGCATCGGCTGATCCGCCGGCTGGCCTACCCCGGCTTCTCGCTCTCGCTGGTGCTGCTCCTGCTGACGGCGTTCCTCGGTGTCCGCATCAACGGCAACCAGAACTGGCTGGCCGTCGGTCCGGTCCAGATCCAGCCCTCCGAGATCGCCAAGCTCGCGATGGTGGTCTGGGCGGCGCACATCTACGCCAACAAGGAGCGTCGGCTCGACAGCACCCACGAGATCATCGTCCCGGTGGTGCCGGGCATGGTCCTGGCCACCGGCCTGGTCGTGCTGGGCAACGACCTCGGCACCGCGCTGGTGCTGGTCGCGCTGCTCTTCGGCGAGCTCTGGGTGGTCGGCGCGCCGCGTCGCTTCTTCATGATCATGTTCTCGTTCGTGGCCGTGGTCCTGCTGGCCCTGGTCGCGACCAACGCCGAGCGGCTGGGCCGGATCACCAACTTCACCAACCCGTTCAACGACTACTCCGGCCGGGGCTGGCAGCCCGCGCACGGCCTCTACGCGCTCTCGACCGGCGGGCTGTTCGGCCAGGGAATCGGGGCGAGCCAGCAGAAGTGGGGCGACCTTCCAGAGGCGCACACCGACTTCATCTTCGCGGTGCTGGGGGAGGAGCTGGGCCTGGCGGGCACGCTGCTGGTGGTCCTGCTCTTCCTCACCATCGCCTTCGCGGCCCTGCGGATCGCTCGGCACACCGCCGACCCGTTCGTCCGCTACACCTCGTTCGGCATCGTGGTCTGGCTGGTCGGCCAGATGATCATCAACGTCGGCATGGTGCTGGCCCTGCTCCCGGTGATCGGCATCCCGCTGCCGCTGATCTCGTACGGCGGGTCGTCGCTCCTCCCGTCGTTGGTCGCGCTCGGCCTGCTGGTCGGCTTCGCCCGTCGTGAGCCGGAGGCTGCCCGGGCCCTGGCCCAGCGCCGCAAGCTGCGCTCGGCCGGACTGTCGGCGCGCTGACCAGGCCCGTCACTCCTGGCCTCCTAGTCTTTCCAGCGATGCGCATCCTGCTCGCCGGCGGCGGCACCGCCGGGCACACGTCCCCGCTGCTGGCCACGGCCGACGCCCTGCGCCGGCTCGCGCCCGGCGTGGAGATCACCTGCCTGGGCACGCCCCGGGGGCTGGAGAACCGGGTCGTCCCCGAGGCCGGCTACCCGTTGGAGCTGATCCCACCGGTGCCTCTGCCCCGAAGGCCGTCGCTGGACCTGCTCCGGGTCCCCGGGCGGCTGCGTGGCGCCGTGAAGGAGGCGCGCGCCGTTCTCGACCGGGTCCGCCCCGACGTGGTGGTGGGCTACGGCGGCTACGTCTCGGTGCCGGCGTACATCGCCGCCCGCCGCGCCAAGGTGCCCGTGGTCGTGCACGAGCAGAACTCGCTGCCCGGGCTGGCCAACAAGGTCGGCGCCCGGATCGCGCGGCGGGTCGCGGTGAGCTTCCCGGACACCCCGCTCCCGCACGCGGAGTACGTCGGACTGCCGATCCGCACCATGATCTCCCGGCTCGACCGCCCGGCGCTGCGCCCCGAGGCCCGGGCGTTCTTCGGCCTCGACCCGGAGCGGCCGACGCTGGTGGTGACCGGCGGCTCGCAGGGTGCGCGCAACGTCAACACGGCGATCGCGGGCGCGGCCCGTGCGCTCGGTGAGGCCGGGGTCCAGGTGCTGCACGTCGTCGGACCCAAGAACGACGTGGTGCCCCAGGACGGCGTCCTTCGAGGCGCGCAAGCTCGCACCTCAGGAGAACTGCCCCCGTACATCACGGTCGGCTTCGTGGACCGGATGGACCTGGCCCTGGCGGCGGCGGACCTCATGATCTGCCGGGCCGGGGCGTCCAGCGTGACCGAGGCGGCCGCGGTCGGCCTGCCGGCCATCTTCGTGCCGCTCCCGATCGGCAACGGCGAGCAGCCGCGCAACGCCCAGCCGGTCGTCGACGCCGGGGGAGCGCTCATGGTCACCGATGCGGAGTTCACCTCGGCCTGGGTGGCCGCGAACGTGCCGCCGCTGGTCACGGACGCGGAGCGGCTGGCCGCCATGGGCGCCGCCGCCTCGGCCAGGATCCCGCGCGACGCCGACGAGAAGCTGGCCCGGATCGTGCTGGAGACCGCCGGCCGGGATGAGGCCCGATGAAGGTCGCCGTGCCCGACGAGCTGCTGCCCGCCCACCTCCTCGGCCACGTGCACTTCATCGGCATCGGCGGGGCCGGGCTGTCCGCCATCGCGCGGATCATGCTGGCCCGTGGCATCCGGGTCAGCGGCAGCGACGGCGTCGAGTCGCCGACCCTGGACGCGTTGCGGGTGCTCGGTGCGCGCGTGCACCTCGGGCACTCCGCCGACCAGCTCGGCGACGCCGACACCGTGGTCGTGTCCACCGCGGTGCGGGACGACAACCCTGAGTACACCGCCGCGCTCGCCCGCGGACTGAGGGTGCTGCCCCGGTCGGCGGCGCTCGCCTCGGTGATGGCCGGGCGGCAGGTGCTCGCCGTGGCCGGCACCCACGGCAAGACCACGACCACCGCGCTGCTCGCCGCCGCCCTCGGGTCGGCCGGGGCCGATCCGACCTACGCCATCGGTGCCGACCTGGCCGCCAGCGGCAGCAACGCCGGGGAGGGGACCGGCGAGCTGTTCGTGGCCGAGGCCGACGAGAGCGACGGCGCCTTCCTCCACTACGCGCCGTACGCCGCCATCGTGACCAACATCGAGGCCGACCACCTCGACCACTGGCTGACCGAGGAGGCCTACGCCCGGGCGTTCGACGACTTCGCGGCGACGGTCGATCCCGCGGGCTTCCTGGTCTGCTGCGTGGACGACCCGGGCGCCGCCGCGCTGGCCGACCGGCAGGCCAGGGCGGGGCTGCGCGTGGTGACGGTCTCGACGCGGGCCGGCGCCGCCGACGTCGGGCCGGAGGCGCTGGCGGGCACCGAGCTGTGGTCGCCCGGCGACCACTACGTGGCCGATGCCTTGCTGGCCCTGGCGGCCGGCCGGACCCTGGGCTACCCCGACGCCGACCTGCTGCGCGGGGTCGGCTCGTTCACCGGCACCCGTCGGCGGATGGAGCGCAAGGGCGAGGCCGGCGGCGTTCGCGTCTACGACAGCTACGCCCACCACCCGACCGAGATCACCGGTGACCTCGCTGCTGCCCGCGCCCTGGCCGGGAACGGCCGGCTCGTCGTCGTCTTCCAGCCCCACCTGGTCTCGCGCACCCGTGCGTTCGGGCCGGCGATGGGCGCGGCGCTGGGCGCCGCCGACGAGGTCGTGGTCTGCGACGTCTACCTGGCTCGTGAGGACGCCGACCCCGAGGTGACGGGTGCGCTGGTCGCGGACGCCGTACCCCTGCCTCCCGAGCGGGTCGCCTACGTGCCCGACCTCGGTGACGTCCCCGCCGCCCTCGTCGCCCGGGTGCGCCCCCACGACCTGGTGCTGACCCTCGGCGCCGGCAGCGTCACCGAGGTGGGTCCGCGCGTGCTCGAGCTCCTGGGTGGTGCGGATGCCTAGCCTGCGGCGCCAGGCGTCGGAGCCCCCGGGCGAGGCGGCCGTCGACCGGACCACCAGGCGCAGCCGGCGCCGGTTCGCGCGGCGGCAGTGGCGTCGCCGCTGGCTGGCGTGGCGCTACGTCCTGGTCGTCGTGGTGGTCGTCGCCCTCGTGGCCGGTGGCATCTACGCGGTCTACTACTCGAAGTGGCTGGCCGTCGAGGACATCGAGGTGAGCGGCGCCCAGACGGTCACCGCCGGTGACATCCGGGCGCGCTCAGGAATCGACGACGGCGAGCCGCTGATGCGGGTCGACCTGGCCGGTGCCGAGCGCCGGATCGGCGCCCTGGCGGTGGTGAAGACCGTCTCGGTGACCCGGCAGTGGCCACACGGCGTACTGATCTCGATCCAGGAGCGGGTGCCCATCGCGGTGGTGGACATCGGCGGACAGCTGCGGGGCATGGACGAGGACGGCGTGGTCTTCCGCTCCTACAAGCAGGCGCCGCCCGGCCTGCCTCGGGTCGAGACGTCGATCGGCACGACGTCCGCCGCGCTCAAGGAGGCTGCCAAGGTGATCTCCGCCCTGCCCCAGGAGCTCAGCCTCCAGGTCGACCACGTCGAGGTGAAGTCGGTCGACGAGATCTCGTTGGTGCTCAAGGACGGCCGCGTCGTGGTGTGGGGGAGTGCGGACCAGTCGGACACCAAGGCCGAGGTCGTCGAGACCCTGCTGGCCACCGTCCAGGCCCAGGTGTACGACGTCTCGGTCCCGTCCAAGCCGACCACCCGCTGAGAGCGTCGACGACTCTCCCGCGTGTCGCCGCCGATGGACGCACACCGGTGCCTACTGTCATCGGCACGCAGAGGTTGACATAACTATAACCCTCAGCCTGAGGGTGACAGTTGACCGGAGGAGCCAGAGAGGGCGGAGCCGTGGCAGCAGCACAGAACTACCTGGCGATCATCAAGGTCGTCGGCATCGGCGGGGGCGGCGTCAACGCCGTCAACCGGATGATCGAGGTCGGGCTCAAGGGCGTCGAGTTCATCGCGATCAACACCGACGCCCAGGCACTGTTGATGAGCGACGCCGACGTCAAGCTCGACATCGGCCGGGAGCTCACCCGGGGTCTCGGCGCCGGCGCCAACCCCGAGGTCGGCCAGCAGGCCGCCGAGGACCACTCCGACGAGATCGAGGAGGTCATCAAGGGCGCCGACATGGTCTTCGTGACCGCCGGCGAGGGCGGCGGCACCGGCACCGGCGGTGCGCCGGTCGTCGCGCGCATCGCCCGCTCGCTCGGCGCGCTGACCATCGGCGTGGTCACCCGCCCGTTCGCCTTCGAGGGGCGCCGACGGGCCGGCTCCGCCGAGGAGGGGATCGCGAACCTCCGCGAGGAGGTCGACACCCTCATCGTCATCCCCAACGACCGACTGCTCTCGATCTCCGACCGGAACGTCTCGGTCCTCGACGCCTTCAAGCAGGCCGACCAGGTCCTCCTCCAGGGCGTCAGCGGCATCACCGACCTCATCACGACCCCGGGGCTGATCAACCTCGACTTCGCCGACGTCAAGTCGGTGATGGCCAACGCCGGCTCCGCGCTGATGGGCATCGGCTCGGCGCGCGGAGAGGACCGTTCGGTCGCCGCCGCAGAGATGGCGGTCTCCAGCCCGCTGCTCGAGGCCTCGATCGACGGCGCCCACGGTGTGCTGCTCTCGATCGCCGGGGGTTCCGACCTCGGCCTGTTCGAGATCAACGAGGCGGCCGCGCTGGTCGCCGAGGCGGTGCACCCCGACGCCAACATCATCTTCGGCGCCACCATCGACGACGCGCTGGGCGACGAGGTCCGGGTGACCGTGATCGCGGCCGGCTTCGACGGCGGGATGCCCAAGCGCGCCCACGAGGGCAGCACCTTGCGGCGTACGCCTCCGCAGCAGACCCAGGCCGAGACCAAGGCGGCCGCGGCGGCGGTCGCGGCCCAGCGCCAGGGCGACCGTCAGCAGGACCGCCAGCAGGACAAGGAGAGGGTCACCGTGCCGTCCACGCCGGCCCCGACCTCGACGACTCCGCGCCCCGCGCCGACGCCGATGAAGTTCGACGACGACGACCTGGACGTGCCCGACTTCCTGAAGTAGGTGTGAATAGGTAGGAGCGTGTACTCCTTCCGCAGCAGCACCGGCCCCGCCGACCTGGCCTTCACGGACAGGTACGGCGGGGTCAGCGCGTCGCCGTACGACGAGCTCAACCTGGCCGTCTCGGGCGGCGACGCCCTCGCCGCCAAGGTCGAGAACCTCCGGCGCCTCGCGGACGACTTCGCCCCCGGTGACGTGGTCTGCGACCTCTACCAGGTGCACGGCGCCGACGTCGTCCGGGCGGAGCGGGAGTGGGCCGAGCGGCCGCACGCCGACGCCATCGTCGCCACCGAACCCGGCCTGACCCTCCTGGTCCGGGCCGCGGACTGCGTGCCCGTGCTCCTCGTGGCCCCCGACGACGGGATCGTCGGCGCCGCGCACGCGGGCCGCCCCGGGATGGTCAAGGGCGTCGTCCCGGCCACGGTGGCCCGGATGCGGGCCCTGGGGGCCGGCGACGTCGAGGCGTGGGTCGGTCCGCACGTGTGCGGGCGTTGCTACGAGGTCCCCGAGGAGATGCGGGCCGAGGTCGCCGCCGTCGTGCCGGAGTCCTACGCCGAGACCTCGTGGGGCACCCCCTCGGTCGACCTCGGCGCCGGGATCCGGGCCCAGCTCGAGCGGCTCGGCGTCCTCGTCCACGACGAGAGCAGGTGCACCCGCGAGTCCCCGGACCTCTACTCCTACCGCCGCGACGGTGAGGGAGCCGGCCGGCTGGCCGGCCTGGTCCGGCTCAGGGCGGAGGCATGAGCCGCCGAGACGAGATCGAGGCCGGGCTGGCCCGCGTGCACGAGCGGATCGCCGGCGCCTGCGCCGACGTCCGGCGAGACCCGGCCGAGGTGCGGCTGGTCGTCGTGACCAAGTTCTTCCCGGCGGCGGACGTCCGGCTGCTCGCCGAGCTGGGCGTCACCGACGTAGGCGAGAACCGCCACCAGGAGGCCGAGGCCAAGGCGGAGGAGTGCTCCGACCTCGACCTCACCTGGCACTTCATCGGCGGGCTGCAGAGCAACAAGGCGGCCGCGGTGACGTCGTACGCCGCGGTGGTCGAGTCGGTCGACCGGCGCAAGCTGGTCGGCCCCCTGTCGCGGGGCGCCCACCAGCACGACCGGGAGGTGGACGTCCTCCTCCAGGTCTCGCTCGACCCGCCCGGCGCGGCCGGCCGGTCGGGTGCCGACCCGGCCGACCTGGCCGACTTGGCGGCCGCCGTGGACGAGGCGGCGGCGGTCGAACACCGGCTGCGGCTGCGGGGGCTGATGGCCGTCGCGCCCCCGGAGGAGGACCCTGCGGCGGCGTTCTCGCGGCTGGCCGCCGTACGCGCGGATTTCCTCGCCCACCACCCGCACGCCGGCTGGCTCTCGGCGGGCATGAGCGGCGACCTGGAGGACGCGGTCCGGGCGGGCGCGACACACGTGCGTGTCGGCTCTGCGGTCCTCGGTTCGAGGCCCCGGAACTTGTAGTGTCCCAAACAATCAGCACAGTCAGGATGCGCGGCCACTGCGCGACCTGGCCGCCGGACCCGGAAGGCAGACGATGAGCGGTGCGATGCGCAGGATCGGTGAGTACCTCGGCCTGCTCGAGGACACCGGCCGGTACGACGAGTACGACTACGACCCTGATCTCGAGGAGGCGGGTCACGACGGTCACTACGCCCAGGAGACCAGCCCCGTGGCCGTCGCCAAGCCGTCGCGCCGCGAGCAGCGCGAGGCCCGCCAGGCCGCGACCGTGGCGAACCTCGACGATCGCCGCCGCGGGGGCGGGTCGACGATGACCGAGCCGCGCGTCGCCGAGCTGTCCAGGATCACCACCCTGCACCCACGGACCTACAACGAGGCCCGCACCATCGGTGAGAACTACCGCGAGGGCACGCCGGTGATCATGAACCTCACCGAGATGGACGACAACGACGCCAAGCGGCTCGTCGACTTCGCCGCCGGCCTCATCTTCGCGACCCGCGGCTCGATCGAGCGGGTCACCAGCAAGGTCTTCCTGCTCTCCCCGCCGAACGTCTCGGTCGCGGCCGAGGACAAGGCGCGGATCGCCGACGGCGGCTTCTTCAACCAGAGCTAGGGCCCGAAGCAGAGCCAGGTTCTGCCGCAGGTCTCGAACAGCGTCGACCGGCCGGTGTGCCGATGCGTACGGCGCTGGTCCGACCCGGCATGATCGTCGCGTGCACGTCGTCCTCTCGGTCATCCACATAGCGCTGTGGGTCTTCATCGCGCTCATGTGGATCCGGTTCGTCGTGGACTGGGTGCAGATCTTCGCGCGCAACTGGGCGCCCAGCGGGATCCTGCTGGTCGTGCTCGAGCTGGTCTACTCGGCCACGGACCCGCCGATCAAGGCGCTGCGCAAGGTGATCCCGCCACTGCGGGTCGGCTCGATCGCGATCGACCTCTCGTTCATCATCGTGATGATCGTGGCCTACCTGGCGCTCTACATCGTGGGCGGCTTCCTGTAGTGCGTCGACCTGTGACCAGCCGTGACGTGACCTGCCAGTCCGCAGCACCTGTCACATCCGTCCCACGACAGGCGCTAGAGTTCGCGGGAGAAGACTTGGCCGGCCTGACCAGCCGGGAGACAGTGGACGTCGTCGAACTCGATGAACCTCGAAATGATGAATGGGTGGGAACATGCCGCTGACGCCTGAAGACGTGAGCAACAAGCGCTTCACGCCAGTCCGGCTCCGCGAGGGCTACGACATGGGTGAGGTGGACCAGTTCCTCGACGAGGTCGAGGCCGAGCTGGCCCGGCTGACCAGGGAGAACGACGACCTGCGCTCCAAGCTGGCCGCGGCCCAGACCGGCGGCGGCTCCAGCTTCCAGGACAACCCGCCCACCGCCCAGACGCCCGCCGTCCAGGAAAGCGAGCCGGAGCCGGAGCCCGAGCCGGCTCCGCCGCCGCCCGCCGCCCCCGAGCCCGTCGTCGCGGCCGCGGCCGCTGCTCCGCAGATGATCCGGGTCGAGACGGTTCCCCAGGCCTCCAACGCCGCCGCCCGCCTTCTGGAGATCGCCACCCGCAACGCGGACGAGCTGGTCGACCAGGCCAAGGACGAGGCCGACAAGATCATCGGCGAGGCCCGCACCAAGTCCGAACGGCTCGAGTCCGACGCGAAGGTCAAGGCCGACCGGCTCGAGTCCGACGCGCGCACCCGCGCCCAGATGCTCGACTCCGAGACCGCCGAGCGTCGCCAGCAGATGTTCGGCGAGCTCGAGCGCGAGCGCGACAAGCTCAACAACGAGGTGGAGACGCTCCGCGCGTTCGAGCGCGAGTACCGCTCGCGCCTCAAGAGCTACTTCAGCCAGCAGCTCGAGGCGCTCTCGGGCCCGGGCGAGGCCCCGGCGGTCTCCGACGACCAGCCGCCGGCGCCCAAGCGGCTGCGCTCGATCCTGGGCGACGACGAGGTCTGAACCGCCTGACCTGCGGGTACAGAGCGCGAAAGCGTTTTAGCGCCGGTACCACCAGTTGAGCGCGCCTGTTTGAGTGGGCGGGGGTCAGCCGCTACGGTTCCGGCCAGCATCCGTGGTCACTGCCACGGGGTCCAGGCCACCAGGAAGGCCCGCTCGATGGCCCGCACGAGTTCTCGGTCTCTCGCCGGTCGGACGGCCAGCGCCGCCCGCAAGGTGATCGGCCGCCGCCCGGCCAAGGCCGCTTCCGGAGCTGCCGGTTCGGTCACCAAGACGGCCAAGGCCGCGGCCAAGAAGGCGGCCCCGGCCAAGAAGGCGCCCGCGAAGAAGGCCCCGGCGAAGAAGGCGGCCCCGGCGAAGAAGGCGGCCCCGGCCAAGAAGGCCCCCGCGAAGAAGGCCCCGGCGAAGAAGGCCCCGGCCAAGAAGGCCCCGGCCAAGAAGGCCCCGGCCAAGAAGGCCCCGGCCAAGAAGGCCCCGGCGAAGAAGGCCCCGGCCAAGAAGGCCCCGGCCAAGAAGGCCCCCGCGAAGAAGGCCCCGGCGAAGAAGGCCCCGGCCAAGAAGGCCCCCGCGAAGAAGGCCCCCGCGAAGAAGGCCCCCGCGAAGAAGGCCCCCGCGAAGAAGGCCCCCGCGAAGAAGGCCCCCGGCCGAAGAAGGCCCCGGCCAAGAAGGCCCCCGCCAAGAAGGCCCCGGCCAAGAAGGCCCCCGCGAAGAAGGCCCCCGCCAAGAAGGCCCCCGCCAAGAAGGCCCCGGCCAAGAAGGCCCCCGCCAAGAAGGCCCCGGCCAAGAAGGCCCCCGCGCAGAAGGCCCCCGCGAAGGCCGCCGCCAAGCAGCCCCCAGCCAAGCAGGCCGCAGTGGCCACGCGAGCCGCGACGCCGCCGCCCAGGAAGGCGCCGGCCGCCCGCAAGGCACCGGTCAGCGCGCTGGTGGTCAGGGCCGGCGAGGAGAAGTGGACCAAGGCCGAGCTCAAGGAGATCCTCAAGGAGCTCAACGCCGAGCGGGCCCACAGCCTCGAGATCATCGAGTCGCACTCGTCGGAGCTCACTGGACTCCTGCGCGACTCGGGGGACGGAGCCGGCCAGGACCAGGCCGACGTGGGCGCCACGACGTACGAGCGCGACCAGGAGCTCGCGGTGCTCACCATCGAGCGGGACAAGCTCTACCAGATCGACCGGGCGCTGGCCCGGATCGACGACGGCACCTACGGCGTCTGCGAGTCGTGTGGTGAGCCGATCGGCAAGGAGCGGCTGAAGTTCATGCCTCGTGCCACACTGTGCATGACATGCAAGCAGCGCGAGGAACGTCGCTGAGTCAGGACGACTCCAGCCTGAACGACAGCCGGTCCGTTCCGTCCCGCGCCCGAGTCCGGGCCTTGCTGTACGGCGTCTTCGCTCTGCTGTACGTCATCGACCAGGGCACCAAGTGGCTGGCCGTCGACCGGCTGGCCGACCAGGTCGAGAAGCGGCTGGTCGGTGACCTCCTGGTCCTGCACCTCACCCGCAACGCGGGTGCGGCCTTCAGCACCGGCACCGGCTACACCCAGCTGTTCACGCTGCTGGCGATCGCAGCGGCGCTCACGGTGGTCTGGCTGAGCTTCCGGGTCGGAAGCGCCTGGTGGGCGGTTGCCTTCGGGCTGTTGCTGGCCGGGATCTGCGGCAACCTGACCGACCGGCTGGTCAGGTCGCCGGGCTTCCTGCAGGGGCACGTCGTGGACTTCCTCGAGCTGCCGCACTGGCCGATCTTCAACGTCGCCGACATCTGTATCGACGTGGCCGCGGTGATGATCCTGGTGCAGGCGTTCCGTGGGATCCGGCTGGACGGGTCCCGGGCCGCGCGCGGCACGGACCAACCGGGTGCAGCCGAGTCGTGACGCAGGCAGACCACCGGACCCTGCCGGTGCCGGACGGGCTGGCCGGTGAGCGGGTGGACGCCGCCATGGCCCAGATGTTCGGGCTCTCCCGCACCCGCGCCGCGGACCTGATCTCGCGCGGTCTGGTGCAGGTGGACGGTGCCGGCGCCGTCAAGAGTGACCGAGTGCTCGCGGGGGCGAGCCTGGACGTGACGATCCCGGTCGAGGTCAACCCCCTGGACGTCGTCCCCGAGGAGGTCGAGGGGATCCAGATCATCCACGACGACCCCTCGATCGTGGTGATCAGCAAGCCGGTCGGGGTGGCCGTGCACCCGTCGCCCGGCTGGACCGGCCCGACCGTCGTGGGCCACCTCGCGGCGGCCGGGTTCAAGATCGCGACCAGCGGCGCGTCCGAGCGCCAGGGGATCGTGCAGCGGCTCGACGTCGGAACCTCGGGCGTGATGGTCATCTGCAAGTCCGAGCACGCCTACTCGCTGCTCAAGAACGCCTTCCGCCGACGCGACGTCGACAAGGTCTACCACGCACTCGTCCAGGGCCACCCGGACCCGCTCGAGGGCACCGTCGACGCCCCGATCGGCCGCCACCCCAAGGCGGACTACAAGTTCGCGGTGATGGCCGATGGCCGGCCCAGCGTGACCCACTACTCGACGCTGGAGGCGCACCGGTTCGCGTCGCTGCTCGAGGTGCACCTCGAGACCGGCCGCACCCACCAGATCCGCGTGCACATGGCGGCGCTCAAGCACCCGTGCGTCGGCGACCTCACCTATGGCGCCGACCCGACCCTCGCCAGCCGGTTCGGCCTGGAGCGGCAGTGGCTGCACGCGGTCAAGCTCGGGTTCGAGCACCCCGACTCGGGGGAGTACGTCGAGTACGAGTCCGCGTACCCCGACGACCTGGCCCGCGCCCTGGAGGCGGTCCGTGGCGCCGACTGAGCTCACCCTCCGCCCGGCGACCGGCGACGACCTGGACGCGATCGCCGCTCTCCACAACGCGGCGCGTGCGGCGGCGTACCCCTCGATGCCCCGCAGCGTGCACACGCCCGAGGAGGCCTACGGCTGGGTCCGCACCTGGGACCGGTCGGTCTTCTCGGTCTGGGTGGCCACCGGCCCGGACGAGTCCCTGCTGGGCTACGTCCGCTTCGACGACGTGTGGCTGGACGACATCTACACCCTCCCGGCCGCCCAGGGCACCGGCGTCGGCTCGGCACTGCTCGACCTGGTCAAGGCCCAGCTCCCCTCGGGCTTCTGCCTGTGGGTCTTCGAGTCGAACGCCCCCGCTCGTCGGTTCTACGAGGCCAGGGGCCTGGTCGAGCTCGAGCGCACCGATGGGAGCGCCAACGAGGAGAAGGCCCCGGACCTGCGGATGGCCTGGCCCGGCTCCGACCCGCTCGTCTTCTACCGGCGCCTCATCGACGAGGTCGATGCCCAGCTCGGCGGCCTCCTGAACCGGCGGTCGGCGCTGACCAGGGCCGTCCAGCAGCACAAGGGCTCCTCCGAGCGGGACGTCGCCCGCGAGCGGGAGATCGCCCGCGCTCTGGCCGAACACGCCCCGCTCCTGGGTGAGGAGCGCGCCGCCCGGATCGTGCACGCGATCATCACCGAGAGCCTCGACGCCGCCGGGAGCGACTCCTCACCGGCGTGATCTGAGACTGTCCGTGGTGTCTGCCACGATCACCTCGGTTGCCGTCGTAGGCTGATGCCCTTCCCCCAGGTTCCTCGGCGTTCGGCGTCGATCCTGTTCCTGCACGCCCCGACGTTCCGGTGAGGAGCCCGCCCCACCCATGCCTGGCCAGGACTCGTTCGTCCACCTGCACGTCCACACCGAGTACTCCATGCTCGACGGTGCGGCGAGGCTGACCGAGCTGACGGAGCGGGCCGCCGAGCTCGGGATGCCGGCCGTGGCGATGACCGACCACGGCAACGTGTTCGGCGCCTATGAGTTCTACAAGAAGGCCAAGGCCGCCGGGGTCAAGCCGATCATCGGCACCGAGGCCTACTTCACGCCGAACATCAGCCGGTTCGAGCGCAAGGGCGTCAACTTCTACGACGGCGGCCCGGACGACATCAGCGCCAGGGGTGCCTACACCCACATGACGCTGCTCAGCGAGACCACGGAGGGGATGCACAACCTCTTCCGGCTGACCACCGGCGCCTGGCGGGACGGCTTCTTCAAGCAGCCCCGCATGGACCGCGAGCTCCTTGCGCAGCACGCCAGGGGGCTGATCGGCACCACCGGCTGTCCGTCCGGTGAGGTGCAGGTGCACCTGAGGCACGGCAACTACGACGCCGCGCGGCAGGCGGCCTCCGACTTCCAGGACATCCTGGGCCGGGAGAGCTACTTCGTGGAGCTGATGGACCACGGCCTCGCCCTCGAGACCAGGGTGCGCGACGGCCTGCTCCGGCTGTCCAAGGACCTCCAGATGCCGCTCCTGGCCACCAACGACTCCCACTACGTCATGCGGGAGGACGCGCCGAGCCAGGAACACCTGCTGTGCATCAACTCCGGCTCGACCATGGACATCCCCGCCGGCGACGGGCCGGGCCAGCGGTTCGCGTTCAACGGCGACGGCTACTACCTCAAGTCGGCGGCCGAGATGCGCGAGGTCTGGCGGGAGCTGCCCGAGGCGTGCGACAACACGCTGCTCGTCGCCGAGCGCTGCGACGTGGAGTTCACCGAGGGCAACGGCACCTACATGCCGCGCTTCCCGTGCCCCGAGGGGCACACCGAGGAGACCTGGCTGATCGAGGAGGTCGAGCGCGGGCTGGCGCGGCGTTACCCCGACGGGGTCTCTGACGACGTGCGCGACCGCACCAGCTTCGAGCTCGGCGTGATCCTCAAGATGGGCTTCCCGGGCTACTTCCTGGTCGTCGCCGACTTCATCAACTGGGCCAAGCAGCAAGGCATCAGGGTGGGGCCGGGGCGCGGCTCCGGAGCGGGCTCGATGGTCGCCTACGCCCTGCGGATCACCGACCTCGACCCGCTTCGCCACGGCCTGCTGTTCGAGCGGTTCCTCAACCCCGAGCGCATCTCGATGCCCGACTTCGACATCGACTTCGACGAGCGTCGGCGTGGTGAGGTGATCAGGTACGTCACCGACAAGTACGGCGACGACCGGGTCTCGATGATCGTCACCTACGGCACCATCAAGGCCAAGCAGGCGGTCAAGGACTCGAGCCGGATCCTCGGCTACCCGTTCGCGATGGGCGACCGGATCACCAAGGCCATGCCGGCCGCCGTGATGGGCAAGGACATCCCGCTCAAGGAGATCTTCGACCCCGAGCACCGGCGCTTCGGTGAGGGCGGCGAGTTCCGGGCGCTCTACGAGTCCGACCAGGACGTCAAGCGGGTCGTCGACACCGCAATGGGAATCGAGGGGCTCAAGCGCCAGTGGGGTGTGCACGCCGCCGGCGTGATCATGTCCAGCGAGCCCCTGGCCGACGTGATCCCGCTGCTCAAGCGGCCGGCCGACGGCGCCATGATCACCCAGTTCGACTACCCGACGTGCGAGTCGCTCGGCCTGATCAAGATGGACTTCCTGGGGCTGCGCAACCTCACCGTGCTCGACGACTGCGTCCGCAACATCGAGGTCAACCGCGGCGAGCAGCTGGTCCTCGAGGAGCTGCCCCTCGACGACGTCTCGTCCTACCAGCTGCTCGGCACCGGCAACACCCTGGGCGTCTTCCAGCTCGACGGCGGCCCGATGCGCTCGCTGCTGCGGCTGATGCGCCCCGACAGCTTCGAGGACATCTCTGCGGTGCTGGCCCTCTACCGGCCCGGCCCGATGGGCGTCGACTCGCACACCAACTACGCCCTGCGCAAGAACGGCAAGCAGGAGATCAACCCCATCCACCCCGAGCTCGCCGAGCCGCTCTCGGAGATCCTCGAGCCGACCTACGGCCTGATCGTCTACCAGGAGCAGATCCTGGCGGTGGCCCAGAAGGTCGCCGGCTACACGCTCGGCCAGGCCGATCTGCTGCGCAAGGCGATGGGCAAGAAGAAGAAGGAGATCATCGACGCCGAGTACGGCCCGTTCTCCGCCGGCATGAGCGCCAACGGCTACTCCGCGTCGGCCATCAAGGCGCTCTGGGACACGCTGGTCCCGTTCTCCGACTACGCCTTCAACAAGGCGCACACGGCGGCGTACGGCCTGATCTCCTACTGGACCGCCTACCTCAAGCAGCACTACGCCCCGGAATACATGGCGGCGCTCCTCACGTCGGTCAAGGACGACAAGGACAAGTCCGCGATCTACCTCAACGAGTGCCGCCGGATGAAGATCCAGGTGCTGCCGCCGGACGTCAACGAGTCCTCGGCCAACTTCACGCCGGTCGGCCACGACATCCGCTTCGGCCTCACGGCGATCCGCAACGTCGGCAGCAACGTCGTCGACAGGATCGTCGCCGGCCGGGAGGAGAGGGGCCGCTACGAGCACTTCAACGACTTCCTCGAGAAGGTCGACGGGCTGGTCTGCAACAAGCGCGTCATCGAGTCGCTGATCAAGGCCGGTGCCTTCGACGACATGAAGCACCACCGCCAGGCCCTCTTCGAGGTCCACGAGGAGGCGGCCGACCGCTACGCCACGATGAAGAAGGACACCGGAGGTGGCCAGGACTCGCTCTTCGACGACCTCGGGGCCGACTCCGAGGCCGTCTTCAACATGGCGGTCACCGTCCCCGACGTCGAGGAGTGGGACAAGCAGCGGCTCCTGAGCTACGAGCGGGACATGCTCGGCCTCTACGTCTCCGACCACCCGCTCAACGGCCTCGAGCACGTGCTCTCGCAGGGCAGCGACTGCACCATCGGCCAGCTGATGCTGGACGAGGAGCGGCCGCACGGGAGCGCGGTCACGATCACCGGCCTGGTCACCTCCGTACAGCGCAAGATCACCAAGCGCGGTGACACCTGGGCGACGGTCACCCTCGAGGACCTCGACGGCGGCATCGAGGTGCTCATGTTCCCCAGCACCTACCAGCTCGCCAGCACGCTCCTGCTCGAGGACACCATCCTCCGGGTGAAGGGTGCGCTGTCGCGCGACAAGGACCAGCCCGAGCTGCGCGCCCAGGAGGTCACCGTCCCCGACCTGTCCGACGGACCCAGTGGACCGGTCGTGATCAGCCTGCCCTCGACGCGCTGCACACCCCCCACGGTGGCCCAGCTCAAGGAGGTGCTCGGCACCCATCCGGGGGTCACCGAGGTTCGGCTGCGACTCTTGTCGCGTGAGAAGACCACGGTCATGCGGCTCGACGACCGGCTTCGGGTCACCCCGAGCCCGGCGCTGTTCGCCGACCTCAAGCAGCTGCTGGGTCCGGGATGCCTGACGGGCTGACCGCACCCGAGTCGCCGCCCACCCACGAGCCGACCGCGTCCCGATCCGGGCGCCGGGCCCGCCCGTCCTGGCTGGTGGCGCTCGTCCAGGCGCTGGTGGTCGTGCTCGTCTTCGCTGCGGTCGGCGCCGGCTGTGGCTGGCTCTGGTACCACCTCTGGGACGCGCCGAGCGGCGTGGTCGCGGACCACCAGTGGTTCACGAGTGAGGCCGGCCTGCGCGACGACTTCCAGGGGGTTGCCTGGTACGTCGCGATCGCCGTGCCCGCGGGCCTGGTGCTGGGCATCCTGACCGCCTGGCTGCTCGACCGGTCCGAGCTCGTCACCCTGGTCGCCGTGGTCGCGGGCTCCCTCCTGGCGGCCTACGTCATGTACCGCGTCGGCACCCACCTCAGCCCGGGCGACCCCAACGAGCTGGCCAAGACGGCGAAGGACGGCGCCAAGCTGAAGGGTGCGCTCCGGGTCGACTCGTGGCCGCCGCGGGCGTCGTTCACCTTCGGAGCGCTGATCGGGCTGGCTTTCGTCTACCTCGCGTCGGCGCGCCGCACGCCCGACGAGCCGCAGCCTCCGGCCCGGACCGAACCGTCCGCCGGGCTCACGGCCCCACCCGTCGGGCCACCACCCCAGCGTTGAGCGATATCCGGTTCAGCCCCGGAACCCGCGGGTAGGCTCCCGCCGTCCGACTCGCGACTGCTCCCTGACCGCGACCTCCGGCTCGTCGCCGGCAACCCTCGGAGGGCCTCTTGTCCAGCACGCTCCCACCCCCGCCTCCGCCGAACCGCCCGCCGAACCGCCCGCCGACCGGCCCACCATCTGGGCCGCCGTCCGGCCCGCCGGAGTACCTCGAGAGCGGCAGGGGCGGGCCGATCGGGCCGGAGCCGCGACGAAGCGGCAGCCCGGTCAAGCGGGGACTGTTCGTCGGCGGCGGCGTGGTCGGACTGGTCGCGGTGGGTGTCGGCGCGTGGGCGGCGTACAGCTTCTTCAGCACCGGCCCGCAGCCGGCGGAGGCGCTGCCGGCCAAGACGCTCGGCTACGCCAGCATCGACCTCGACCCGAGCGGCGGCCAGAAGATCGAGGCGCTCAAGACGCTCGACAAGTTCCCGGCGTTCAAGGACTACGTCGGCATCAACGCCGACGACGACCTCCGCAAGGAGATCTTCGAGCGGATCAACGACGACGCCGGCTGCGACAACCTCGACTACTCCGACGACATCGAGCCCTGGCTGGGGGACCGGGCCGCGGTCGCGGCCGTGGACGTCGGGGGTGACGACCCGGACGCGGTCGTCGTGCTCCAGGTCAAGGATGCCGACCGGGCCGACGCCGGCCTGGAGAAGATCAAGGACTGCGGCGGCGGTGACGACGTCGGCTGGAAGATCTCGGGTGACTGGGCGGTGATCGCCGAGTCAGACCAGATCGCCGACAAGGTCGCCGACGCCGCGGCCGAGAGCTCGCTGGCCGACGACGAGGACTTCAAGAAGTGGACCGACGAGGCGGGTGACTCCGGCGTCGCGACGTTCTACGCCGGACCGGCGGCGGGTGACTACCTGGCCGACCACGCCGACTCGATGTTCGGGTTCCCTCTCGGCCTGGGCGCTGTGGATGGGCTGTGCGGCTTCACCGCCAGCGATCTCGCCCCCGGCGGCGACGGCGAGTGCGAGGTACAGGACCAGCCCTCGTCGTCGACATCTGACGACTTCAAGGCCCGGCTGCGCGACTTCAAGGGGCTGGCCGTCACGGTCCGGTTCAGTGGCGGTGCGATCGAGATCGAGGCCGCCGGCGACAGCAGCATGGGCGGGAAGAGCTTCCTGTCCGGCGGCGCTACCGCCGACGTCGTGAAGTCACTGCCCAGCGACACGGGCGCGGTCCTCGGCCTCGGGTTCAAGGAAGGCTGGTTCGGCGACGTCGTCGACTACATCGCCCCGTACACCGGCGAGGACGCCGACCAGCTCATGGGCGATCTGTCGGACCTGAGCGGGCTCGACCTGCCGGCGGATGCGGAGACGCTGACCGGTGACTCGGCGGCGCTCGCGGTGGGGTCCGGCTTCGACCCGGACTCGTTCTTCAGCTCCGAGGACGGCACGGACGTCCCGGTCGCGTTGAAGGTCAAGGGTGACCCGGACCAGATCGAGAAGGTGCTCGACAAGCTGCGCGGCGCGGCCGGCCCCGAGGCGAACGTGCTGGAGTCCGATGCCGACGGCGACGTCATCGTGATCGGCCCCAACGCCGACTACCGGGCCGAGGTCCTCAAGGACGGTGGTCTCGGCGACAACGACGTCTTCAAGGATGTCGTCCGCGAGGCCGACAAGGCCCAGACGGTGCTGTTCGTGAACGTCGACGAGTTCGAGGCCGCGATCGAGAAGTCGGCGGGCGACAGCGACCAGGAGCTCATCGACAACCTCGAGGTGGTCTCGGGCATCGGCGCCACGGCCTGGGTCGACGGCGACGTCAGCCACGCAGTGCTCCGGCTGGCCACGAACTGATAGCGGTCACCACTAACGAGCCACGTCAGCGACGATCGCCCCGGTCACCTCGATGAGGTCGGCCGGGGCGATCTCGACGTCGAGGCCGCGCCGGCCACCGGAGACGTAGACCGTGTCCCAGAGCTCGACGGTCTCGTCGACCACGGTGGTGTGCTGCCTCTTCTGTCCGAGCGGCGAGATGCCCCCGGCGACGTAGCCGGTGGCCCGCTCGGCGTCCTTGACCTCGGCCATCGCGGCCTTCGAGGCGCCGACCGCGCGCGCCAGCGCCTTGAGGTCCAGCTTCCCGCTCACCGGCACCACGGCGACGACCAGCCGTCCGTCGGCGTCGGTCATCAGGGTCTTGTAGACCCGGTCCGGGTCGAGGCCGAGCTCGCTGGCGGCCTCGAGGCCGAACGAGCTGCTGCGTGGGTCGTGGGCGTACTCGTGCACCGTGAACGCCACGCCGGCGGACCTGAGCGCGACGACCGCAGGAGTCATGCCACCCCGGAGGTCAGTTGGGGCTCCAGCGGGTGCGCGCCACGTCGGTGGCCGGCAGCGAGGGCAGCACGCTCATCGCCCGGAGCTCGGTGCGCAGGAGGTCCGAGACCAGCCGCAACCGGTCCGCGGCGTCCTCGGCCTCGAGGAGGGCCTGCCGCTCGTGGAGCGGGAGGGGAGCGCAGGCGGCCAGCGTCCAGGAGAGGTACGACGGGTCCTGGGGCAGGTCCCCGGTGTAGGGGTCGACGCGGATCTCGGCCAGCGCGGCGCGGTAGGCGGTGAAGGTCTCGCGGGCCTGCTGCAGCAGCTCCTCGGGGACCGCAGCACTGGTCTCCGGGCGGTCCACGACCTGGCCGACCGGGAACGCCCCGCTGGTGTCGAGCCGCTCGAGCTGGATCCGGTCGAGCCCGACCGCCACGATCGAGAAGGTGCCGTCCGGCCGCGACTCGACCTCGGTCAGCTGCGCCCGGCAGCCGACCCGGAACAGCGACTGGGAGCCGTGCTCCCCGACTTCGTACCCCTCGCGGATACCGACCGATCCGAACAGCCGCTGGGTGGGGTCCTCCACCCGCAGCAGGTGGTGGACCAGGGCGCGGTAGCGGTCCTCGAACACGTTGAGCGGCACGCTGACCCCCGGGAAGATCACCGCGTTGAGCGGGAACATCGGGAGAGACGTGCTCACGTTCCTGACACTAGCCCCGGAGCCAGGCCAGAACGGCGAGTACCCGCCGGTGCTCGTCCGGGGTCTGGTGCAGGTCGAGCTTGGTCAGGATCCGGGCGATGTGGGTCTCGACGGTCTTCACGTCGATGACGAGCCGGTCGGCCACGGCCCGGTTGGACAGCCCCTGGGCCATCAGCTCCAGCACCTCGCGCTCGCGGTCGGAGAGCCGCTCGAGCTGGTCGGCGAGCTCGTTGCGGCCCAGCAGGTGGCTGACCACCTCGGGGTCCAGCACGGTGCCGCCTGCCGCGATCGAGCCGAGTGCGTCGAGCAGCACCTTCACGTCGGTCACCCGGTCCTTAAGGAGGTAGCCGAACCCACGCGCGTGCTGCCGGGCCAGGTCGGTGACGTAGCGGCTCTCCAGGGACTGGGAGAGCAGCAGGATCCCCAGGCCGGGCTGCCGCTGGCGGAGCTCGAGGGCGGCCTTGGCCCCTTCGTGGGTGTACGTCGGCGGCATCCGGATGTCGACCACGGCAATGTCCGGCCGGTGCTCGTCGACCATGGCGAGCAGCTGCTCGGCGTCAGCGGCGCGGTCGACCACGTCGATGCCCGCTTCGGTGAGCAGGTTGGACAGGCCGTCGCGGAGCAGTCCGGAGTCGTCGGCGATCACGACCCGCACGGCAGCACCGCCTCGACCGTCGTGCCGTCGGCTCCGGTGGTGACGGTGAGCCGTCCTCGCGCCGCTTCCACGCGGTCTCGCAGGCCGCGCAGCCCGGGCCCGTCCGGGTTGGCCCCGCCGCGGCCGTCGTCGTGCACCCGCAGTCGCAGATCGCCGTTCTGGCGCTGGACGGCGACCTCGATGCCGTGGGCGCCCGCGTGCTTCTGGGCGTTGACCACGGCCTCGCCGATCACCGACCACGCGGTGAACTCGGTGCCCGCGTCGGGCCGGCCGCCGTCGACCTGGACCCGTAGCGGCACGGGGGAGTGTCGCGCCATGTCGTCGAGCGCCGCGGTCAGCCCACCGTCCGCCAGGGCGGCCGGGTGCAGCCCGTTCGCCAGGTCACGGAGCTCGCGGACCGCGGCCTGCGCGGCGTCGGCGCCCTCTGCGAGGGCTTGGCGCATCCGCTGCGGGTCGCCGTTGAGCTGGGCGGTCTGGAGCTCGAAGGCCAGGGCCAGCAGGGACTGCTGGGCACCGTCGTGCAGGTCGCGCTCGATGCGCCGGCGCTCCCGGCGTTGGGCGGTGGCGAGCCGGGCGCGCGACGCGGCGATCTCGCCGACCTGCTGCGCGAGCTCGGCCCGGAGCCGGGCGTTGTCGAGCTCCGCGGCGGCCAGCGTCGCGGCCCGGCGCACGGTTGCGGTGTCGGTTCGGTTCGGGTCGAAGCCGACCCGGGCCACCACCCGGCCGTGCCGGTCCACGTCGACGTGTCCGCCGGTGGCGGCCGGCGAGCCGTCCGCCCGCACCCAGGCACCGTCCGGACCGGGGTAGGCGATCGTGAGCCCCGGGTCGTGCAGGGCGTCGCGCAACACCGACTCCACGTCGATGCCGGCCTCCTCGGCCGCAAGAGCGGCCTCGATCACCCGGCGAGCGTCGTATGCACGTCGGTTGAACCGCCGGTCCACCTGGTCCTGGACGGCCCGCCGCAACGGGAAGGCGAGGCCGGCCGCCACGACTGCTCCCACTGTCGCCGCCACGGCAGGGGACACCGGCCCGGTGGGCACCGCCCGGGCACCCAGCCAGACCACCAGGCCGTAGGTCGCGACCAGGATGGTGCTGAGGGCGACCCAGGTGACCGTGGACGCGACGATCCGCTCGACGTCGTAGAGCCGGTAGCGCAGCACCGAGAGGCCAGCAGCGATCGGGACCAGGGTGATGAACGTGGCGCTGGCCACGACGGTGATCGAGTCCCGGTTGTAGTAGGACGCGACGTAGGCGAGCACCACGAAGAACGGCATCGGGACCACGACGAAGACCAGCCAGAGCATCCGCCGCCGCTCGTCGCCCCGCGAGCGGCGGAAGCGGACGACGAGGGACACCGCGGAGAGGATCAGGCCGACGCCGAGCAGGGTGACCAGCACGGTCTTCACGAGGTCCGCCGCCGGCTGCAGCGCTGCCACGGCGAACGGGTTCTCGACGTCCTGGAACGGCGGGTCGAACGGCTGCTCGGACGGGATCGACAGCAGCAGGCCGAGGACACCGACGACCACGGTCGCCCGACCAGCCACCCGCCATCGTGGCGAGAGGTAGTGCCCGTCCGGGGTGAGGAACAGGATCAACGCGATGGGCAGGAACCAGGCCATCCACTCGCGGTCGGCGACGAACGCGGCCGCCGCGCCGCCGGGCAGCGGTCGGCCCGCTGCGGCGAGTAGTGCGTAGGCGGCGTACCCGTCGACCGGGCCGGCGAGCGAGATGACCGCTCCGAGGACCAGGAACAGCCAGCCCACGGGGTGTGCGGGCTGGTTGATCGCGATGACGGCGCCGACGGTCGAGGCGGTGAGGGCGGCGACCACGAACAGCCAGACGTAGTTCGGGGCGCCGGCCAGGTCTGCCCGTCCGTGGGTGCGGAGCAGGTGGTCGGTCCAGACCCCGGCCACGCCTCCGGCCACGGTGACCACGAGCAGGGCGACCACCAGGGAGATCGCTCGACGTCGGGTCACGACACTCATGGTCGCAGCGATTTCGGGGTTCGGCGTCAGGGTCAGCACGGATCGAGGTCAAGGGTGTGCTCCGACGCGCGGTGCCCGCCTGGCCGCGACCGTGGATCCATGACCACCATCGCACCAGCACCAGCCACTCTCACCACCATGTCGAGCCTGCCGCGCCGGCGCACCTTGGTGCTGCTCGCCGTCACGTTCGTCACCGGCTTCGTCGCCGCCCTGGCGACGGGTGCGGACACGAACCCGGACTCCTCACTGGCCACCATCCAGTCGGCGTACGACCAGAGCCATCTGTCGATCATGATCGCGAGCTACGCCGGGATGGCGGCCTGCGCCGTCCTGATCTTCCTGGGCGTCGCGCTCCGCTCCGCGCTGCGTGCGCAGCGGCCCACGTGGACCGCCGACGCGGCGATGCTCGGCTTCGTCGTCATCGCACTCACGATCGCGTCCTGGGTGGTCTCCGGACTCGCCTTGTGGCACGCCGTGGACCAGGGTGAGGACGCGTCGGTGCGCACCCTCAACTTCGTCGACACCTCGAACTTCCTGCCGCTGATGCTGGGGATGATCTGCGCGTACGTCGGGGCGGGCGCAGCCGGGCTGGTGTCCGGCACCCTGCCTCGTTGGCTCGCCGTCGCCTCCATCGTGGTCGGCCTCCTTGCGCCCCTGGGCCCACTCGGATTCGTACCAGCCCTGCTGCTGCCGATCTGGCTCGTCGTCGTCTCGGCGCTCGTCCGGGTCGGGGAGCCGGAGTCCGACCCTTCGTAGAATCGACGCCATGATGCGCCGGATCGACCTGCGCGGAGCCGTCCCGGTCAGCCGGGGCGGCACCGTCGACTATCGGGACGTCGTCCCGCGCGCCGACTTCGACATCGAGGCGGCGACGCCGGCGGTGCACGCGATCTGCGAGGCGGTGCGCATCCGCGGCCTCGAGGCGGTCCTCGAGATGTCCCGGCAGTACGACGGCGTCATCCAGACCGACATCCGGGTGCCGTCCCACGCTCTCCGGGACGCGCTGACCGCGCTCGACCCGGACATCCGCGCCGGGCTCGAGGAGTCGATCCGCCGGCTGCGGGCCACCTGCCAGGCCGAGCTCGAGCACGATGCCGTCACCGACCTGGGGGCCGGGGCGCGGGTGACCCACCGCAAGGTTCCGGTGGGACGGGTCGGGCTCTACGTCCCCGGTGGGATCGCGCCGCTGGTGTCCAGCGTGCTGATGAACGTGGTCCCGGCCCAGGTGGCCGGGGTGCGGTCGATCGCGCTCTCCTCGACCCCTCAGAAGGAGTACGGCGGCCTCCCGCACCCGACGATCCTCGCGGCGTGCGCGCTGCTCGGGGTGGACGAGGTCTACGCAGTCGGGGGCGCGCAGGCGATCGCCATGTTCGCCTACGGCGTCGGCCCCTGCGCGCGGGTCGACCTCGTGACCGGACCGGGCTCGATCTGGACGGTCACCGCAAAGCGGCTGCTCAAGGGCAAGGTCGGCATCGACTCCGAGGCCGGGCCTACCGAGATCCTCATCCTCGCCGACGAGACCGCAGACCCGGCGTACGTCGCCGCGGACCTGCTCAGCCAGGCCGAGCACGACCCGCTGGCCGCTGCCGTGCTGGTGACCGACTCCGAGTCCCTCGCCGACCGCGTGGCGACCGAGCTCGAGGCCCAGGTGCTGGCCACCAAGCACACCGAGCGGATCCAGAGCTCGCTGTCCGGTCGCCAGTCCGGGGTCGTGCTGGTCGACGACGTCGACCAGGCGGTCGACGTCGCGGACGCCTACGCCGCCGAGCACCTCGAGATCCACACCGCAGACGCCGGCTCGGTGGCGGCCCGCATCCGCAACGCCGGGGCGATCTTCGTCGGCCCGCACGCGCCGGTCTCGCTCGGTGACTACTGTGCCGGGTCCAACCACGTGCTGCCCACCGGCGGTTGTGCCTGCCACTCCTCGGGGCTGTCGGTGCGGGCGTTCACAAAGTCCGTGCACGTCGTCGACTACTCCCGCGACGCGCTGGCCGAGGTGGCCGACCACGTCGTGACCCTGGCGGAGGCCGAGGACCTGCCCGGTCACGGCAACGCGGTCCGCGTCCGGTTCGAGACTCAGTGACGGATGGCCCGCCTCTGCGGGCGGAGCTGCAGGGCCTCGAGCCGTACGGCGCCCCGCAGCTCGACGTCCCGGTCCAGCTCAACGTCAACGAGAACCCCTACGCCCCCTCGCCCGAGTGCGTCGCCGACATCGCGGCGTCGGTCGCCGCAGCCGCAGGCTCGCTGAACCGCTACCCGGACCGCGAGTTCAGCGAGCTCCGCGCAGCGCTGGCGGCGTACCTCTCCCAGGACACCCTGCCGACGACGGGGCACGGCATCACCCCCGACCAGGTGTGGGCCGCGAACGGCTCCAACGAGGTGATGCTCCAGCTGCTCCAGGCGTACGCCGGGCCGGGCCGCACCGCGCTGAGCTTCGCGCCGACCTACTCGATGTATCCGGAGTACGCCCGAGACACCAACACCGACTGGGTGGTGGGCCATCGCGAGGAGGACTTCACGCTCGATCTCGAGCACGCCCGGGCGTTGATCGACGAGCACCGGCCGGCGGTCGTGCTGCTGCCCAGCCCGAACAACCCCACCGGGACCGCGCTCCCGCACGAGGCGATCTCCGTCCTGTGCCAGGCGGCGGGGAACGGGCTGTTGGTGGTGGACGAGGCCTACGGCGAGTTCCGCCGGGCCGGCGTACCGAGCGCGCTCGAGCTGCTGCCCGAGCACCGCAACCTCGTGGTCACCCGGACCATGAGCAAGGCGTTCGCGCTGGCCGGCGCCCGGCTCGGCTACCTCGCGGCCGACCCCGCGGTCTGCGACGGGATCCGGGTCGTGCGGCTGCCCTACCACCTCTCCGCGGTCACCCAGGCGGTGGCACTCGCGGCGCTGCGCCACCAGGAGGAGCTGCTCGGCAAGGTCGACGAGCTGCGGGTCGAGCGCGACGCCACGGTCGAGTGGCTGCGCGAGCAGGGTCTCGAGGTCGCCGACAGCGATGCCAATTTCGTCCTGTACGGGGTGTTCGGGGATCGTCATGCTGTCTGGCAGGGGCTGCTCGACCGCAGCGTGCTCGTGCGCGAGGTCGGTCCCGACGGGTGGTTGCGGGTGTCGATAGGCACCCCGGACGAGATGAAGTCGTTCAGACTGGCCCTGGAAGAAGTGCTGCGTCCCACGTGATGGAGGAGCTCATGAGTCGCACCGCCCGCATCGAGCGGCAGACCAGCGAGTCCAAGGTGCTCGTCGAGGTCGACCTCGACGGCACCGGCCGCCACGACGTCTCCACCGGGGTCGGCTTCTACGACCACATGCTCAGCTCGTTCGCCCGGCACTCCCTGGTCGATCTTGTCGTCCAGACCGAGGGCGACACCCACATCGACGCCCACCACACCGTCGAGGACACCGCGATCGTGCTCGGGCAGGCGCTGCGTGAGGCGCTGGGTGACAAGGCCGGCATCCGGCGGTTCGGCGACGCCACCGTTCCCCTCGACGAGGCGCTGGTGCAGGCCGTGGTGGACGTGTCCGGTCGGCCGTACTGCGTGCACACCGGCGAGCCGGAGGGGCAGCAGTACGTCACGCTCGGCGGTGACTACCTGGGCTCGCTGACCCGGCACGTCTTCGAGACGCTGGCGTTCCACGCCCACATCGCGCTGCACGTGCGGGTGCTGGCGGGGCGCGAGCCGCACCACATCGTGGAGACCCAGTTCAAGGCGTTCGCCCGGGCGTTCCGCGACGCGGTGGCGATCGACCCGCGCGAGACCGGCGTGCCCTCGACCAAGGGAACGCTCTGAGCAAGAAGGTCGTCGTCCTCGACTACGGCTCGGGGAACCTGCGCTCCGCCGTCCGCGCGCTCGAACGGGCCGGGGCGTCGGTCACCCTCACCGGTGACCGGCACGCCGCCGAGGACGCCGACGGGCTCGTGGTCCCGGGCGTGGGCGCATACGCCGCCTGCATGGCCGGGCTGCGCGCAGTCGACGGGCCGCGCGCGATCGGCCGCCGGCTGGCGGGCGGCCGGCCGGTGCTCGGCATCTGTGTCGGCATGCAGGTGCTGTTCGAGCACGGGATCGAGCACGGCGTGGAGACCGAGGGCTGTCACGAGTGGCCCGGGCTGGTCGAGCGGCTGCAGGCCCCGATCGTGCCCCACATGGGCTGGAACACCGTCGAGGTCGCCGGCGGCTCGACCATGTTCGAGGGCATCGAGAAGGAGCGGTTCTACTTCGTGCACTCCTACGGCGTACGCCGCTGGGAGCTGGAGACCCACGGCCGCACCCAGCCACCGCTGGTGACCTGGACCGAGACCGGTCCGACCGGGAACGGTGACCGGTTCGTCGCAGCGGTCGAGAACGGCCCGCTCTGGGCCACCCAGTTCCACCCCGAGAAGTCCGGCGACGCCGGTGCCCAGCTCCTGCGCAACTGGGTGGGCACCCTGTGAGTGACATGTGGCGTGCCGGGATGGTCCGTGACGAAAACCACCGTCCGAACGGTGTTCGACCCACACACACGTCACGGACTATCGCGGCGGGGCTGTGGAGAACCGGTCGCCGCGGATGAGCAAGGAGCGGCAGAAGAGGCGGGCCGAGCGGGAGGCGGCGGTGGCTGCGGCGGCGGCCCGACGAACGGCGGAGGCCGAGCGTCGGTCCCGACGCGACGCGCGCCGGGCGAAGCTGGTCGGCTGGGTCCCCAGGCCGCCGGCCCGGCCCCCGGGCCTGCTGGCCGAGAAGCGCCGTCGCCAGGCGGGCGGCACCTTCGCCGTCCTGGTGGCTCTGAACCTGCTGGTCTTCGCGTTCAGCCGGGACTGGTACCTCACCGGCTTCACGCTCGTCGCGAGCGTGCTCATCGCCCCGATCGTGCACATGATCCTGTTCCGGAAGGGCTGAGTGTTGAGCACCTACCTCGAGCTGCTGCCCGCCGTCGACATCGCCGGTGGGCAGGCCGTCCAGCTGGTGCAGGGCGTCGCGGGCTCCGAGAAGCGGTTCGGCGACCCGGTCGAGGCCGCCCTGCGCTGGCAGGACGCCGGGGCCGAGTGGATCCACCTCGTCGACCTGGACGCGGCGTTCGGCCGCGGCCACAACCGGGACCTGCAGGCCCGGATCGTCCGCACCCTCGACATCCGGGTCGAGATGAGCGGCGGCATCCGCGACGACGAGTCGCTGGAGGCCGCGATGGCCACGGGCTGCCGCCGCGTCAACATCGGCACCGCCGCGCTCGAGCAGCCCGAGTGGTGCGCCCGGGCCATCGCGACGTACGGCGACCGGGTCGCGGTCGGCCTCGACGTGCGCGGCCGGACCCTGGCCGCCCGCGGCTGGACCCACCAGGGCGGCGACCTCTACGAGGTGCTGGCCCGGCTCGACTCGGAAGGTTGTGCGCGGTACGTCGTCACCGACGTCAACAAGGACGGCATGCTCCAGGGCCCGAACCTCCAGCTGCTCCGCGACGTGTGTGCCGCCACCGACCGCCCGGTCGTCGCCTCGGGCGGGGTCACCACTCTCGACGACATCCGCGCCCTCATGGGGCTGGTGGTGCAGGGCGTCGAGGGCGCCATCGCCGGCACCGCGCTCTACGAGGGCCGGTTCAGCCTCGAGGACGCCCTCGCCCTGACCCAGGGGCGGTCATGACCCTCGCCGTACGCGTCATCCCGTGCCTCGACGTCGACGGCGGCCGGGTGGTGAAGGGGATCAACTTCCAGGCGCTGCGGGACGCCGGGGACCCGGTCGAGCTGGCCCGCACCTACGACGCCGAGGGTGCCGACGAGCTCACCTTCCTCGACATCTCCGCGTCGCACGAGGGGCGCGCCACCACCATGGAGGTCGTGTCCCGGTGCGCCGAGGAGGTCTTCATCCCGCTGGCCGTCGGCGGGGGAGTCGCCTCGGTCGAGGACGTGGACCGGCTGCTGCGGGCCGGCGCCGACAAGGTGGTGGTCAACACCGCGGCCATCCGCCGGCCCGAGCTGGTGGCCGAGATCGCGGACCGGTTCGGCAACCAGGTCCTGGTCCTCTCGGTCGACGCCCGCCGCGCTGAGGGAACCGACTCGGGCTTCGAGGTCACCACCCACGGGGGCCGGCAGTCCGCGGGCCTCGACGCCGTGGCCTGGGCCAGCCGGGCCACCGAGCTGGGCGCGGGCGAGATCCTGCTCAACGCCATGGACGCCGACGGCACCCAGGACGGCTTCGACCTCGAGCTGATCCACGCCGTACGCCGCGAGGTCACCATCCCCGTCATCGCCTCCGGTGGTGCCGGCCACGTCGACCACTTCGCGCCCGCGGTGGACGCGGGCGCGGACGCCGTCCTGGCCGCCACCGTCTTCCACTTCGGCACCGTGCGGATCGGCGACGTCAAGGCCGCGCTCGACGCAGCTGGCCATCCGGTCAGGCGCTGAGGAACCGCTCCGCATCTGACCTTCCAAGGCCTGGCGGTCCGGACGGAGGTCGGCTCGCATGGGTGGCGACGTGTGTCACTCGCCGCGCCTGACCGATGGACGTTGGCGGGCTTGAACAACCGCCCGGATCTAGCCGAAAGTCGGACGCGCAGTCCTGTCATTCCAGGCCCAGATAGACGCGGGTCGGCCGGGCGCCCGGGACGTCATCACAGTCGATCCTCAGGGGCATCACGTTCCTGATGACGTCTCTGGCCCACCGACCTGGCGCATGTCGCACCCGCAGTTCAGCCGAGATGCGAGGGGCCAGGCAGCCGAGGTTTCGAAGCACATCTGACTTCAGTTCGAGGAGCCGTCGAAGCCGGTCTGGCGGGGTACCTTGGCTGGGATGCCGGCGACCATCGCATTGGCTGGTACGTCGCGCGTGACGACGGCGCCGGCGCCGACGATCGCACCGTCGCCGATGCTCACGCCCGGCACGACTGTCACGGAGGCTCCGAGCCAGACCTTGCGGCCGATCACGATCGGCGCCGGGGTCATGTCGGCTCGCCGGTCGGGGTCGACGCTGTGGTTCAAGGTGGTCAGGGTGCTGCCTTGGCCGATGAGGGTGCCGTCTCTGATGGTGATGCCACCGGTGTCCTGGAAGCGGCATCCGATGTTGATGAAGACGTCGGTGCCGAGCGTCAGATTCTTGCCGAACTCGCTGTAGAAGGGCGCGGGAAGAGGTTCACCGACTCGTCCACGTGCTTGCCGGTGAGCTCCGCGAAGAGGGCTCGCACTTCGTCGGGTGTGCGGTAGCCGGTGTTGAGTTCGGCGACGACGCGAAGAGCGTCCTGGGCGGCGTCGTGCATGAACCGGTGGTGGTCCGAGCCACCCTCGATCGGTGCGCCAGCGTTCACGTGGTCGAGGAAGTCGGGCAGCTCGACGGTAGGCGATGGCAGGTCAGTCATGGTGTGCCTCGACCCTCGCCGTGACGGCCCCGTCCAGCTCGGCGATGCGCTGCGCGGCGTCGCCGTCGAGCCGGCCGAGGATGACGATGCCCGGGAAGTAGGACTGGTCTCCGTAGTAGAGGACGAGGTCCCTCCCGGGGGCGTAGTAGCCCAGGTCGCCCACGTCGGGATCCGCGCCGTCGGGTTGACCGTCCAGGGACAGCGGCGACGGGAGCGGACCGGTCTTCTCCACCCCACCGTGGTCGATCATGTCGATCGTCACCGGCAGCTGCGCGACCAGGTCGCGAACTGCAGCGCTCTCGGCAAGGGTGGCACCGAAGCGCTGCTCGCCGATGGTGATCTGGATCCTCATCCTGTCCTCCTCCATGACTGCCTCGTCGCGACTGTCACCCGCGGGTGTCGTTGCGCTGCTTACCGGCGCGGCGGGCGATGGTGTGTCGTTGCCGGGCTCGCCGTCGCCGCAACCGGCGCCGACCACCCCGACTGCCGCGGTGACCATCGCGGTCAGGGCCGTTCTCGACTGCGACATCGCACTCACAGCGTGAGCAGCACCTTGGTGGCGGTGCGCTGGTCCATGGCCCAGTAGCCCTCGGCGGCCTTCTCGAGCGGGAGCGTGAGGTCGAAGACCTTGCCGGGGTCGATCTTGCGGTCCCAGATGAGCTGGATCAGCTCGGGCAGGTACTGGCGCACCGGCGCAGGCCCGCCGTGGATGTGGACGCCGGCCATGAACAGCTCGTCGCCGGGGATGGCGACGTCGTGGGAGACGCCGACGAACCCTACGTGCCCGCCGGGTCGGGTCGAGTGGATGGCCTGCATCATGGCTTCCTGGGTGCCGACCGCTTCGATGACCGAATGGGCGCCGAGCCCGTCTGTGAGCTCCTTGATCTTCGCGACGCCGCCCTCGCCGCGCTCCTCGATGATGTCGGTGGCGCCGAACTCGCGGGCGAGTGCCTGGCGGTCGGCGTGGCGGCTGAACGCGATGATGCGTTCGGCGCCGAGCTGCTGGGCGGCGAGGATGCCGAGCAGGCCGACCGCACCGTCGCCGACGACCGCGACCGTCTTGCCGGGGCCGACCTCGGCCGCGACTGCGGCGAACCAGCCGGTCCCGAGCACGTCGGAAGCGGCCATCAGCGACGGGATGAGGTCCGGGTCCGGCATCCCCGGTGTCGCGACCAGGGTGCCGTCAGCGAGCGGGATCCGGGCCAGCTCGGATTGGGTGCCGAGCGCGCCCATCAGCACCCGGTGTGTGCAGTACGCCTGGTAGCCCGCCTGGCAGATCTCGCAGGTGTTGTCGGAGGCCCAGAACGAGCCGACCACGAAGTCACCGACCTCCACGTTGTGGATCTCGGAACCGATCTCCTCGACGACGCCGACATACTCGTGGCCCATCACCTGGTGGTCCACCGGCTCGGCGCCGCGGTAGGGCCACAGGTCGCTGCCGCAGATACAGGTCGCCGACACGCGGATGATCGCATCGGTCGGCTCCATGATCCTCGGGTCGTCGCGGTCCTCGACTCGAACGTCCCCGGGCCCGTACATGACTACCTGACGCATCGCAGCGTGCTCCTCTTCGTAGCTTCCATTCACGTGGTCGCGGCACCGACACGGCGCCACGACATCGAGTGAACCCGGCTACCGGACCGGCTGGAAGTCACTGTCGATGGGTGTACTGACAGGGCATCCCTCGTGGGTCCGGTCCGGTCCGTGGTCGGCCTAGGCTCAACGACGTGGACAACCGCCAGGACGTACGCGAGGAGGTGCGCGAGTTCCTCACCACTCGCCGCGCACGCGTCACGCCCGACCAGGTCGGGCTCCCGACCACCGGCAGCCGCCGGGTGCCCGGGCTGCGCCGCAGTGAGGTCGCGTCCCTGGCCGGTCTGAGCGTCGAGTACTACGCCCGCCTCGAGCGCGGCCAGATCGCCGGTGCCTCCGCGGGCGTCCTCGACGCCCTGGCCCGGGCGCTGCAGCTCGACGAGACCGAACGCGCCCACCTGCTCGACCTCGCCCGCGCCGCAGACGGCATCCCGACCTCCGGACGCCCGCGACGACGTACTCCCAGCAAGGCCGCGTCCCGGCCCAGCCTGAGGTGGGCACTCGAGGCGATCACCGACGGCGTCGCGTTCGTCCGCGACCCCCACCAGAACCTGCTCGCCACAAACGCGCTCGGCCGGGCCTTCTACTCACCCGTCATCGGCGACGGCGGTCGCACGCCCAACCTGGCACGCTTCCAGTTCCTCGACCCCGCCTCCCGTGACTTCTACCCCGACTGGGAGCTGTTCGCCGAGATGTGCGTCGGGATCATGCGCACCGAGGCCGGCCGCGACCCCCACGACCGCGGACTCCAGGACCTTGTCGGCGAGCTCTCCACCCAGAGCGAGACCTTCCGGCGCCTGTGGGCCGACCACAACGTCCGCACCCACGGCGCCGGCACCAAGCGCTTCGAGCACCCGGTCGTGGGAGAGCTCACGCTCGCCTACGAGGAGTTCGCCATCACCGCCGAACCAGGCCTCGTCCTCATGGTCTACACCGCCGAACCCGGCTCCCCCTCCGCCGAACGCCTCCGCCTGCTCGCCTCCTGGGCAGCACCCGCAGACCTGTCCCTGGATGACCCCGCCACGCGCAGGTAGCGCCACCTCCGAGAAGGAACCTCATGCAGATCACCCGCAGCTCGATCGACACCGCCAAGGGCCCGGCCGACTGGTTCACCGGCGACGTCTACATCGACTCCGTTGCCGCTGCCCCGCCTCCGTCGAGGGTGACCGCGAACCTGGTCCACTTCATGCCCGGCGCCCGCACCCACTGGCACCGCCACCCGCTCGGTCAGACCGTGTTCGTCACCGAAGGCATCGGCCTGTGCCAGCGGCGCGGCGGACCCGTCGAGGTCATCCGCCCCGGCGACCGCGTTCTCTTCGAGGCCGACGAGGAGCACTGGCACGGCGCCGCCCCCAGTCGCCTCATGGTCCACCTCGCCATCAACGAGGGCGACGACCAGCACGACGTCGTTCTCTGGCTCCAACCCGTCACCGACGACGAGTACGCCGCATCGCCGGCCGGCCAGGTCTGAGCACCGAGAACATCCGGCTCGGCATGGGTCGAGCCAGACCTCATCGGGGATCGCCATGGCGTCCGGATCCGCCGCTATCCGCATGGACGCCGTACGCGTCCTTCTGCCGTGAAAGGGCCCGTGCGCACCTGTGCCAAGCGGCCCGCCGAGTCCGTCCCACGCTCTGCAGCAGATCGAGTGGGCACTGATGTGCGCCGTCCCACAGGGGGAGGCTGAGCGGGATCGGACTGTCGGCGGTCGCGTCTAGCGTGGCTGCCATGAACGACGACCTGTCCGACCTCGACGCGACCGGCTTGTTGAGTGCCGCGTCGGAGGCGGTGCGGGCTCGTCGGCTGGCCGAGGTGCGCGACCTGGAGGTGCTGGCGCAGTGGGCCGGCGTCCATTCTGGTGATCCTGAGACCAACCGGGACGCGCTGGTGCAGCTGGGCGGCGAGGGCACGCCGCGGGTGCAGGACTTCAGCCTCGGCGAGATCGCGCTGGCCCGGGGCACGGGTGTCACCGCGACTGTGAACGCGATGGCGGACACCCTGGACCTGATCCATCGGCTGCCGGAGACCTGGGCGGTCTGCCGCGCGGGTGAGGCGGACCTCTTCGTGGCGCGTCGGGTCGCCAAGCTGTCGCGGCACCTGCCGGCCGACCGGGTGGGTGTGGTCGATCGTGCGGTGGCGCGGATCATCGCCGGTGAGTCGGGCGGTCGGGCGCTGGCGGTCGCCGAGGCCAAGATCATCGAGGCCGACCCCGGGCTGCACGACGAGCGGGTCGAGGCGGAGCGGCGGCGGCGCTACGTGAGCTCGGGGCGCACCGATGAGTTCGGGCTGCGCACCGTGATCGCGCGGATCGAGGCCGGGGACGCGGTCTGGGTCGAGGCGATCGTGGCGCGGGTCGCGGAGCTCCTGGCGCCGCGCTACCCCGAGGCCACCGCTGACGAGGTGCGGTCCATCGCGTTCGGGTGGCTGGCCCGACCCGCGGAGCTACTGGCCCTGCTGTTGGAGCACCGCGACCAGCAAGAAGAGCTCGACCTGGGCGAGGACGTCACGCCCAGCCGCGCGACAGCGTTCCCGGCCGACCTGCTCGACGCGCTGCGCGCGGTCGACCTGGCGCCGCTGGCACCCAAGGCGGTGCTCTACGTCCACCTCCACCAGGTCGCCGTCCACGGTGCCGGTGGCATCGCAAGGGTCGAGGGCCTGGGCCCGGTGACGCTGACCCGGCTGCAGGCACTGCTCGCGCGCACCCAGCTGACCGTCAAGCCGGTCCTCGATCTGGCAGCCCGGGTCCGCAGCACCGCCTACGAGCATCCCGAGTCCGTCAAGGAACGCGTCCACCTGACCACCGGCGGCGACTACTGGCCCTACGCCACCTCCACCGCCCGCCGAGTCGACTACGACCACCCGATCCCATTCCGAGATCCCGGTCCACCCGACCAGACCGGCACCCACAACTCCGGTCCGCTGGGCCGGCGACATCATCGCTGGAAGACCCACGCCGGCTACTCCGCGAGACAGTGCGGCGCCGGACGCTACGTCTGGCTGACCCCGCACGGGCTCGGCTTCCTCGTCGACCACCGCGGCACCCGCCGGATCACCGAGAAGCACGCCCGGATGATCCTCGACGCACCGGTCGGTGTCGACATCTACCCGGTCTGAGCAAACGTGTCCGACAGCCAGGCTCGGTCGGTGTCGCAGGCCAGCGCCGCGACCAGCAGCACTCGCGCCTTGGCCGCACCAAGGAAGCCCGACCAGAGCAGGCCGCGCTCCAGGAGATCCGTCTCCGATCCCGGCGCCCGGTAGGTCGCCGTCAGCACCCGTCCCGCGCGCACCTGGCTGGCCAGCACGACGGGGAGGTCCCTGGTCAGCGCGCCCAGCGGCTCGGCCAACGCCCCAGGGACATGGCCACCGCCGAGGGCGGCTACGACGAGTCCGTCCGCCACCCCAGCGAGGGCAGTGACGACCGCCGGATCCTCGTCCAGTCCGACGGTCAGCACGGGCACCCGGGCGGTGAGGGGACCGGTCGGCCGTAGCGTGACGCGACGAGTGGCCGGGCGCTGCAGGAGCGCCGGTCGACCCTCGACCACGACCCCCAAGGGACCTCCATCCGGAGACGCGAAGGCATGCGGCCGCGTGGTGTGCACCTTCCGCACCGAGCGGGACGAGTGCACCTCGTCCGCCATCACGACGAGTGCACCCAGCTCGCGGAACTGCGGGTCGGCCGCCACGGAGACCGCGGCCAGCAGGTTCGCCGGCCCGTCCGCGCCGGCCAGCGTCGGATTGCGCATCGCGCCGGTCAGCACCAGGGGCTCGGGCCGGTCCCAGAGCAGGTCGAGGAGGTACGCCGACTCCTCCAGTGTGTCGGTGCCCTGCACGACCACGACCGCGTCCGCCGGGCCGGTCGCGCACGACTCCCTGGCTTCCTGAGCGAGCCGGGTCAGCCGGGCGAAGGTCAGCGAGGCACTCGGCACCGGCTCGGCCGCCCGGACGTGAAGGGACACGTCGAGCCGGTCGAGCCCCGGCACACCGGCCAGCAGCGCTTCCCCGCTGAGGCGTACCGGCTCGTCGCCGTTCGCGCCGGCGTACCCGATCGTCCCGCCGAGGAAGTGGATCTCGATGGTGGTCACGACACCCACCCTCTAACCTGCGCTGCGTGGACGACTACCGCACCCTCAACCGGGCCAACTGGGACGAGCGGGCGCCCGCCCACGCCGCGTCGCCGGGCTATGGGCTGGACCGGTTCCGGGCCGATCCCGAGTTCATCTCCGACGTGGTGCGCTTCGACCTGCCACTTCTCGGCGACGTGAGCGGCCTGCGTGGAGTCCACCTGCAGTGCCACATCGGCACCGACACCATCTCGCTGTCCCGGCTGGGCGCACGGATGACCGGGCTGGACTTCAGCTCCGCGGCGGTGGAGCAGGCGACCAGGCTGAGCGAGGAGCTCGGCGCCGGCGTCGACTTCGTCGAGGCCGACGTCTACGACGCGGCCGACGTGCTGCCGGCCGGCGAGTTCGACCTGGTCTTCACCGGCATCGGGGCGCTGTGCTGGCTGCCCTCGGTCGGCCGTTGGGCCGAGGTCGTGCAGCGGCTGCTCAAGCCGGGCGGACGGCTGTTCATCCGTGAGGGCCACCCGGTGCTGTGGGGGCTGGCCGACCCGCTGCCGGAAGGGCGGCTCGAGCTGTTCTTCCCGTACTTCGAGCACAAGGAACCGATGGTGTGGGACGACGGCTCGACGTACGTCGAGACAGACCACGTCTTCGAGCACACGGTGACCCACGAGTGGAACCACGGCCTCGGCGAGATCCTGACCGCGCTCCTCGACCAGGGGCTCGTCATCGACAGGTTCGTGGAGCACGACAGCGTCCCGTGGGACGCGTTCCCGGGGCACACCGAGGAGCTGTCGGGTGGCGAGCACCGGATCAAGGACCGCCCGTGGCGGCTCCCGCACAGCTACACGGTCAGCGCGAGGAAGCCGCGACCCTGAGCCCCCAGCCCGACCAGCCCCTCGCCGAACGCCTTGTGGGCGCCCGGGCCACCGTCCGCGACCGGCGCCTCGGCGGGCCGGGCACCCTTGCGCTCGCGCCAGGCGGCCAGCCAGGCCCGGACGCCGAGGTAGACCAGGACACCGGCACCGACGGCCTTGAGCACCCAGTACGCCGCCTCGGAGGCGGCCACCAGGGCCGCGAAGCCGGCCGGGGCGGCCAGCGCCCACAGGTAGAGCCCCAGCTCGAGGCCGAGGACCAGAGGTACGGCGGTGCGCATGCCGTGGAGCGCGGTCCGGCGCAGGATCAGCGCCATGGCCGGCCCCGGTGAGGCCGAGATCAGCAGCACGGCGACGACGAACGCCGGGAGCGAGACCGACAGGTGCACGACAGAGAGACTAGAAGCCTCGGTCTCCCTGGCGCAGCCGGGAGATGGCGTCGGGTGGCCCGTCGAAGGTCACCTCGCGCAGCTCGTCGCGGCCGAAGAAGAACAGCACCAGCTCCGACGGCCGCCCGGTGACCACCACGGGGCCCTCGCCGCGACGGACGGTCGCCTCCTGGCCCGGGCGGTCGCTGCGGCGCACGACGATCGGGATGCCGGTTTTCCGGGTGGCGAGCTTGGCGGAGCCGGGCAGCAGCTTCCAGAGCTCGTCCGCGTCGGCTGCCGGCAGCTCTCGTGGCTCCCAGCCGGGCTGGGCCCGGCGCATGTCCTCGTGGTGGACGAAGTACTCCAGCGTGTTCGTGAGCCGCTCGACACCGGGCAGCCGGTACGGCGTGATGCCCGGGTCGTACAGCTTCTTCACCATCTCCGGGAACGGCGCCTGTTCCGCCTTGGCCATCGCCCGCTCGTTGAACCCGGCCATGGAGGAGAACGTGATGCCGGCGGCGCCGAGCATCGAGTTCTCGCGCACCAGGAGGTGCGCGACCAGGTCACGGGCCGTCCACTTGTCGCACAGGGTCGGGACGTCGGGGCCGAGAGCGAGGGCCGTGTCGCACAGTGCGTGCCGCTCGCGGCGGACGAGGGGGAGGGTCACGTTGCTCAACGGTAACGGTTGGGTCGATGTCCCCGGCCGGGAATAGCCTGCAGGTCCCCGCCGGTTGCGTGGGTGGGTCCCAGGTCGAGGAGAGCGTGGTTCGGTGAGCGAGTCGGTTGGGGCCACGCGCACGGCGACCACCATGGAGGGCTTCCGGGTCATCTGGGTCGCGGTCAAGCGCGAGCCCTGGGTGTTCACGCTGTCCACCATCGGCAGCCTGCTGTTCGGTGCCCTGACCGTCGCCGACGCCTGGGTGCTCGGCTGGTCGACCCAGCACGTCGTGATCCCGGCGTTCAAGAACGGCGAGATCGACAGCGAGCTGCTGGTCGCGGTGCTGGCGCTGTTCCTCGGCGTCGCGCTGCTGCGTGCGGTCGGCATCGTGGCGCGCCGGCTCGGCGCCGGTGTCATGCAGTACCGCATGCAGGCGCACAGCCGCCGCGCGGTCACCCGCCAGTACCTCTCGCTCCCGATGGAGTGGCACCAGCGCCACCCGACCGGTGAGCTGCTGTCCAACGCCAACTCCGACGTCGAGGCCGCGTGGGCCCCCATCGCGCCGCTGCCGATGGCGGTCGGCACGGTCGCGATGATGGTGATCGCGGTCGTGCAGATGTTCGTCGCCGACATGGTCCTGGCGATCGTGGGGCTGCTGGTCTTCCCCGCTGTCATCGTCGCCAACCTCGCCTACCAACGGCTGGCTTCGCCGTTGATGACTCGCGCGCAGGAGCTGCGCGCCGAGGTCAGCGAGATCGCCCACGAGTCGTTCGACGGGGCGATGGTGGTCAAGACGCTGGGCCGCGAGGGTGAGGAGACCGACCGCTTCGCCGCCAAGGCCCGCGAGCTCCGCGACGTGAACACCCGCGCCGGCCGGATCCGGGCGGCGTTCGACCCGATCCTGGCGGCGCTGCCCAACCTCGGTGTGCTGGTCGTGCTCGCGGTGGGGGTCAGCCGGGTGCTGAGCGGCGCCACGGTCGCCGGAGACGTGGTCACCGTCGCCTACCTGCTCACGATCGTGTCGTTCCCGATCCGCTCGATCGGCTGGCTGCTCGGCGAGTTCCCCCGCAGCGTGGTCGGGTTCCGCCGGGTGAGCCGGGTGATCGAGACCACCGGCGAGATCCCCTACGGCGTCGCGCCGGCCCCGACCGGCGCGCATGGCGCCCGGCTCGTGGTCGACCACCTCGGCTACTCCTACGTGCCGAGCCAGCGGCTGCTCGACGACGTCGACTTCACCGTCGAGCCGGGCCGCACCGTCGCGATCGTCGGCGCGACCGCCTCCGGCAAGAGCACGCTCACGGCGCTGCTCGCCAGGCTGGTCGACCCCGACCGCGGCCGGATCCTGGTCGACGGGGTCGACCTGCGCGACCTCGACAGGGGCCAGCTGTCCGGCGTCGAGGCGCTCGTGCCCCAGACGGCGTTCCTCTTCGACGACGACGTCCGTGGCAACGTCACGCTCGGCGCCGACGTCTCCGACGAGCAGGTGTGGGCCGCCCTCCGGGCCGCCCAGGCCGACGGTTTCGTGGCCGCGCTGTCCAAGGGCCTGGACACCAAGCTCGGCGAGCGCGGCACCTCGCTCTCCGGCGGCCAGCGGCAGCGGATCTCGCTGGCCCGCGCCCTGGTCCGCCGCCCGCGGCTCCTGGTCCTCGATGACGCGACCTCGGCGGTCGACCCCGAGGTCGAGGCCCGGATCCTCTCGGCCCTGCGCGACCAGGACACGGACTCGACCCTGGTCGTGGTCGCCTACCGCAAGGCGACCATCGCGCTCGCCGACGAGGTGGTGCACCTCCAGGACGGCCGGATCGTCGACCGGGGCACCCACGCCGAGCTGCTGGCCCGTTCCGAGTCGTACGCCCGGCTGGTCAACGCCTACGAGCACGGCGAGCACCCCGAGTGCGACCCGATCGAGCTCGACGAGCTGGCTGGCCAGGAGATCGTCGAGGGGTCGAGGTGACGACTCTCGCCGATCCGGGCACGGTGATGGACTCCGGCGAGGACATCGCCGCCCTCGACACCATCCGCCGCGGCATCGCGGTCAGCCCCGAGCTCACCGACGGGATCCGCGGCACGCTGGCGCTGGCCGTCCTGGCCTCCCTGGGCCAGGTGATCGTGCCGGTCGTGGTCCAGCAGACCCTCGACCACGGTCTGGCTGACACTGGCGGACCGGACGTCTCGTTCACGGTGCTGATGGGCGTCCTCGCCGCCGCGGCGATCGTGGTGACCAGCGTCGCGTCCTACCTCATGACCAGCCGGCTGTTCACGACCTCCGAGCGCGGTCTGGCCACGCTCCGGATCAAGGCGTTCCGCCACGTCCACGACCTGCCGCTGCTCACCCAGAACACCGAGCGCCGCGGCGCCCTGGTCTCGCGGGTGACCAGCGACGTCGACCAGGTCAGCCAGTTCCTGGTCTTCGGCGGCCTGTTCTTCATCATCAGCGTCGGGCAGGTGCTGATCGCGACGATCGTGATGCTCATCTACAGCTGGCAGCTCGCGATCGTGGTCTGGGTGGCCTTCGCGCCACTGTTCCTCTCGCTGCGCTACTTCCAGCGCAAGCTCTCCGCCGCCTACGGCGTGGTGCGGCGCCAGATGGGAGCGATGCTCGCCGCGGTCTCCGAGCCGGTGGTCGGCGCCGCGGTGGTGCGCTCCTACGCCGTCGAGGGCCGGACCCAGGCCCGGATCGACGACGCGATCGAGCAGTTCAAGGCCGCCTCGACGACCGCGCAGAGGTTCACCGTCGTGTCGTTCTCGCTGGGCGGCATCTCGGCCGGGCTGGCCAACGCCGGCGTGATCATCATCGGCGTCTGGCTCGGCTTCACCAACGACATGACCGCCGGCACCGTGCTGGCCTTCTCGTTCCTCGTGACCCTGTTCGTCGGCCCGGTGCAGATGGGCACCCAGATCCTCACCGATGCCCAGAACGCCATCGCGGGCTGGCGCCGGGTCATCGGCATCCTCGAGACACCGGCCGACCTGGTCGACCCCGGCGCGGACGGCGAGGTGCTGCCGCGCGGCCCGATCGACGTGCGGTTCGACCACGTCTCGTTCGCCTACCCGGGCGGGCCGCTGGTGCTGCAGGACATCGACCTCGACATCGGGTCGGGCCGCAAGGTCGCGGTCGTCGGCGAGACCGGCTCCGGCAAGTCGACGGTCGCCAAGCTGCTCACCCGGCTGATGGACCCCGGCGTGGGAGCCGTGCTGCTCGACGGCGTCGACGTACGCCGGATCTCGCAGTCCTCGCTGCGGCGCAGCGTCGTGCTGGTCCCGCAGGAGGGGTTCCTCTTCGACGACACCATCACCGCCAACGTGCGCTACGGGAAGCTCGACGCCACCGAGGACGACATCCGGGCCAGTGCGGGCCAGCTCGGCCTCGCCGACTGGCTGGCCACGCTGCCCGCAGGGCTCGACACCCAGGTCGGTCAGCGCGGCGAGTCCCTCTCCGCCGGCGAGCGCCAGCTGGTCGCGCTGCTCCGCGCCCACCTGGCCGATCCCGACCTGCTCGTGCTCGACGAGGCCACCAGCGCCGTCGACCCCCAGCTCGAGATGCGGATCGGCCGGGCCCTCGAGCGGCTGATGAGTGGCCGCACGTCGGTGACCATCGCCCACCGGATGTCGACCGCCGAGTCAGCCGACGAGGTCGTGGTCGTCGACCGTGGCCGGATCGTCCAGCGCGGCCCCCACGCCGAGCTCGTGCGCGACCCGGACGGGGTCTACGCCGGGCTGCATCGCTCCTGGGTGGCCCAGCAGGGGCGATGAACGTTTCCCGCTCCCGGACCCGGAACAATGGAGTCGTGACCGACTCCTCCACCCTCGACCCCGCCATCGCCGCCCGGCTGAAGCGCTCGACCGACGGCCTCGTGCCGGCGGTCGTGCAGCAGCAAGGCACCGGCGAGGTGCTCATGCTGGGCTGGATGGACGACCAGGCGCTGGCCCGGACGCTCACCACCGGCCGGGCGACCTACTGGAGCCGTAGCCGGCAGGAGTACTGGGTCAAGGGCGAGACCTCGGGCCACCGCCAGTGGGTCCGGGGAGTCCGGCTGGACTGTGACGGCGACGCGCTGCTGGTGACCGTCGAGCAGGAGGGGCCCGCTTGCCACACCGGTGAGCGCAGCTGCTTCGACGCCGACGTGCTGCTGCCGGAGGCGGCCGAAGGCGCCGATGGCTGACCGGCGCAGCTTCGGCGCCGTCGTCGGCGTCGGGCTCGCCTCCGCGGTGCTGGCCGCGGTGGCCGGCCGCCAGCCGTGGGCGCACGGCAGCGCTCCGGGCGGCCTCGGCGAGCTGTCCGCGACGGTCGAGGCCGGCAAGGTGCCCGCAGCGAGCGCGCTCTCCCTCGTGGTGCTGGCCTGCTGGGGCGTGCTGCTGGTGACCCGCGGCGTCGTCCGCCGGGTGGTCGCCGTCCTGGCCGTGCTGGCCGCGGTCGGGCTGGCCGCCGCGGTGGTCGTCGGCCACTCCACCGCGCCCGACAACGTGCGCGACGCCTACCACGCCCTGGGCGTGGACCACCCCGACGTCAGCCTCTCCGGCTGGTACTGGGTCGCGGCCGCAGCGACGCTCCTGACCCTGCTCACCACGCTGGCCGCCGTACGCCTCGTGCCGTCCTGGCCCGAGATGGGCCGGAAGTACGACGCGCCGGCCGACACCGCTCCGGCCGCGGCCGAGCGGACCCCCGAGGAGCAGGAGAACCTCGACCTCTGGAAGGCGATGGACGAGGGTCGCGACCCCACGGCCTGAGCCTGAGGCACCGATCGACAGGTGGTACCTCCGCCGTGCCGATGGCACGGCGGGGCGGGACCGGGAACGACAGGTGGGGACCCTCTAGACTTCCGCGCATGGCAGCACACCATGGGAACACGCCCGCCGCTTGGGCCGCCGTCGTCGTGGCCCTGGTCGGCTTCACCGTGGGTGGTGTCGGCCTGATGCTCCACCCGGTCAGCTACCCCGTCTTCTGGGTGGGCGTGGCGATCACCGTGACCGCCGCGGTGGTGTTCGTGGTGATGGACCGCATGGGGCTGGGGGACCACTGACCGCCCTGACCGTCCCTCCTGCACCACCGGTCGCCCGCGGGCGTCGGATGGTCGGACCGTTGGTCACCATCGGCACGCTGGCCCTGGCCACTCTGGCCCTGCACTACCGCGACCCGCACCAGCACGGCAGCTGGGGGCTCTGCCCCCTCTACGCCGCGACCGGGCTCTACTGCCCGGGCTGCGGCGGCCTGCGAGCGGTCAACGACCTCACGGACGGTCACGTCGGCGCAGCGCTCTCGAGCAACATCCTCGTGACGCTGCTGATCCCGGTGAGCGTCGTGCTGCTGTCGGTCTGGGCGCTCGACAAGTGGCGCGGCACCACCCGGCACGTGCCCTGGAGCCGGCTCCGTCCCTTCGTGGTGGCGCTGCTGACGGTGATGTTCCTGTTCGCCGTCGTCCGCAACACCGGGAGCGGGGCCTGGCTGGCGCCGTGAGCCCCGCTCCGGGCGCAGGTCAGCTCATGCGGATCGCGATGTTCGCGATGATGCCGACCACGGAGAGCACGGTGCCGATGATCCCGCAGATGTAGCCGGCGTTGACGGCTCCGGAACCTCCGATGGTCCCGCCGGACGCTGCGATCTCCTTCTTGGCGGTGTTGCCCAGGATGATCGCCGGGATCCCGGTGAGCAGGCCACAGCAAGGAATGCTGAGGATGCCGAGCACCAGGATCAGCGTCGCCCGCGGGTGGTTGGCGCCAGTCGCACCGGGCATCGGGGCGCCGTACTGCGGCGGCGGTGGGGGAGGCGGCTGGTCATAGCTCACGGCGTTGGGCTCCCAACGGGTCGGGCCGGTGCGACGTGCCCGGCCGAGTGCTCGGGACCCTACCGCCGCCCGCTCGGTTGAAACACCAATGACAGACTTGATCCCGACTTCGGTTCACCACCACCGCCGGGACCCACGCCACCAGGGAGGCCGCATGTCCGTGCTCGACGACATCGTCGCGGGCGTCCGGACCGACCTCGCCCGACGCCGGGCCGCCACCAGCGAGTCGGACCTGCGGGCCGCCCTGGCCGACGTGGACCCGCCGCGCGACCCGATGCCCCACCTGCGTGGCGCGGGCTCGAGCGTGATCGCCGAGGTGAAGCGACGCAGCCCGAGCAAGGGCGAGCTGGCCGAGATCGCCGACCCGGCCAGCCTGGCGCTCCAGTACGCCGCCGGCGGGGCCGCGGCGATCAGCGTGCTCACCGAGGAGCGCCGGTTCGCCGGCAGCCTCGACGACCTGCGCGCGGTGCGCGCCGCCGTGGACACGCCGCTGCTGCGCAAGGACTTCCTGGTCGAGCCCTACCAGGTCCTGGAGGCGCGGGCCGCCGGCGCCGACCTGGTCCTGCTGATCGTGGCTGCGCTCGACGACGACACGCTCCGCCGGCTGCACGACCTCGCCGGTGAGCTCGGAATGACCACGCTGGTCGAGGTCCACGACGAGGCCGAGGCCGCCCGGGCGGTCGAGCTCGGCGCGGAGCTGGTCGGCGTCAACGCCCGCAACCTCAAGACCCTCCAGATCGACCCGGACACCTTCGGCCGGCTGGCGCCCCTCATCCCCCACGATCGGGTCAAGGTGGCGGAGTCCGGCATCTTCGGCCCCGTGGACGTCAAGCGCCACGTCGCCGAGGGCGCGCTGGCCGTGCTGGTCGGCGAGGCCCTGGTCAAGGACGGCGACCCCGAAGGTGCCGTCCGCGCGATGACCGGGATCACCGCATGACCGACCTGACCCACGACGGGACCGAGTACGACGCCGACGAGCGCGGCTGGTTCGGCGACTTCGGCGGCCGGTTCATGCCCGAGGCACTGGTGGGTGCGCTGGACGAGCTCACCGTCGCCTGGCACGAGGCCATGGCCGACCCGGTCTTCCTGGCCGACTTCGACACCATCCTGCGCGAGTACGCCGGCGTGCCGAGCCTGCTCTACGACGCCACGAGGCTCTCCGACCACCTCGGTGGTGCCCGGATCCTGCTCAAGCGCGAGGACCTCAACCACACCGGCGCCCACAAGATCCGCAACGTCCTCGGCCAGGCCCTGCTGACCCGGCGGATGGGCAAGCGCCGGGTGATCGCCGAGACCGGCGCCGGCCAGCACGGCGTGGCCAGCGCCACCGCGGCCGCCTACTTCGGCCTCGACTGCACCGTCTACATGGGCTCGGTCGACACCAGGCGACAGGCCCTGAACGTGGCCCGGATGGAGCTGCTCGGTGCCACGGTCGTCCCGGTCGACTCCGGCAGCGCCACTCTGAAGGACGCGATCAACGAGGCGCTCCGCGACTGGGTGACCACCGTCGACCACACGGCGTACCTGTTCGGCACCGCCGCGGGTCCGCACCCGTTCCCGAGCATGGTCCGCGACTTCACCCGCGGGATCGGCGACGAGGCCCGCGCCCAGTGCCTGGAGCTGACCGGCCGGCTCCCCGACGCGATCGCCGCCTGCGTGGGCGGGGGGTCCAACGCGATCGGGCTGTTCACGGCGTTCCTCGGCGACCCGGACGTGCGCATCTACGGCTTCGAGCCGGGCGGAGAGGGCGTCGACACCGGCCGGCACGCCGCCACCATCACGGCCGGGGACAGCGGGGTGCTGCACGGCTCCCGCACCTTCGTGCTGCAGGACGAGGACGGCCAGACCATCGAGTCGCACTCGATCTCGGCCGGGCTCGACTACCCAGGCGTCGGCCCACAGCACGCGCACCTGGCCAAGACCGGCCGCGCCGACTACCTGCCGGTCACGGACGCGCAGGCGATGGACGCGCTGGCGCTGCTGGCCCGCACCGAAGGCATCATCGCCGCCATCGAGTCCGCGCACGCGCTGGCCGGCGCCTTCGAGGTGGCCCGCGAGCTCGGGCCCGACGGACTGGTGCTGGTCAACCTGTCCGGCCGTGGCGACAAGGACATGGAGACCGCGCGCGAGTGGTTCCACCTCGGACGTGAGGCGTGAGCGTAGCCACGGCCTTCGGGAAAGCCCGCGCGGACGGCCGGGCGGCACTGGTCGGCTACCTCCCGGCCGGCTTCCCGGACGTCAGTGGCGGCATCGAGGCGCTCAGGGCGATGGTCGAGGCCGGCTGCGACGTGATCGAGGTCGGGCTGCCCTACAGCGACCCGGTCATGGACGGCCCCACCATCCAGGCCGCCGCCCAGCAGGCACTCGACCGCGGCGTCCGCACCGCCGACGTGCTCCGGACGGTCGAGGCGGTGGCCGCCACCGGCACCCCCACCGTCGTCATGACCTACTGGAACCCGGTCGAGCGGTACGGCGTGGACCGGTTCGCCCGTGACCTGGCCGCTGCCGGGGGAGCGGGGCTGATCACCCCCGACCTCACGCCCGACGCGGACCCGGTGTGGCCGGCCGCCGCCGACGCCCACGGCCTCGACAAGGTCTACCTGGTCGCACCGTCCTCGACCGACGAGCGGATCGCGATGACGGTCGCGGCCTGCCGCGGCTTCGTCTACGCGACCGCGGTGATGGGGGTCACCGGCGCCCGGACCACGACCAGTGAGCTGGGCGCCCCGCTCGTCGCGCGCACGAAGGCCGCCATCGCGCGGCAGCAGAGTGAGCTGCCGGTCGGCGTGGGCCTCGGCGTCAGCAACGGCGACCAGGCCGCCGAGGTGGCGACGTACGCCGACGGCGTGATCGTCGGGTCGGCGTTCGTCCGCGCCCTGCTCGACCACCCCGACGACCCTCCCGCCGGGCTCCGGGCCCTGACCGCGCTCGCCGAGGACCTCGCCGAGGGCGTGCGGAGGCACGGTGGCTGAGGTGCGAGGAGCGCCAGCGACGCTTGTACTGAGGCGCGAGCGCAGCGAGCCTCGGAGCCTCGAAGCCTCCGCAGCGATGGAACGTGGTCGGGATCCAGCCAACGGTCACCAGGCTTCGAGGCTCGGCCGTGGCCGGCCTCGCACCTCAGCCACCGTGGTGGCGTCCATGTTCGTGGCTCTGCTCGCCCTGACCGGCTGCAGCGCCAGCAACGTCAAGGCGGGGGACCTGCACGGACACGTCCTCGACCCGCCGTTCAAGGTCGCCGCCACCCCTCTCGAGGACACCGACGGCGAGCCCTACTCACTCGTGGACGACACCGACAAGCGGCTCACCCTGGTCTTCTTCGGCTACACCAACTGCCCGGACATCTGCGGGACCGTGATGGGCAACCTGGCCTCGGCCATGACCCGGCTGGACGACCGCGACCGGGACCAGGTGGACGTCGTCTTCGTGAGCACCGACCCCGAGCGCGACACCCCCGACGTACTGCGCCGCTGGCTCGACCACATCGACAAGAGCTTCATCGGCGTGACCGACGACCCAGGTGACGTCGCGAAGATCGCGGCCGTGGCGAAGTCGGTCGCGGTCGGCATGGGCGACCTGCTGCCCACGGGCGGCTACGACGTCGATGCCCACTCCACGCAGGTCACCGGGATCGACAGCGACAACGAGGCCCCGATCTACTGGGGCCAGAGCACCTCGTCCCTGCAGTTCGCACAGGACATCCACACCCTGCTAGGGAAGCCCTCGTGACCCTTCTGTCCATCCCCAGCCCGGCCCAGGGCGTCTGGCACCTCGGACCGCTGCCGATCCGCGGCTACGCGCTCGCGATCATCCTCGGCATCGTCGCGGCGATCTGGATCGGCGAGCGACGCTGGGTCGCCCGCGGGGGCCGGGGGGGCGAGGTCCAGGACATCGCGGTCTGGGCGGTGCCGTTCGGCCTGGTCGGCGGGCGGCTCTACCACGTGGCCACCGACCACGACCGCTACTTCGGGGCCGGCGGCGACCCCTGGCAGATCCTCTACGTCTGGCGTGGGGGGCTGGGCGTCTGGGGCTCGATCTTCCTCGGTGCCGTCGGCGCGCTGATCTGTGCCTACCGCAAGGGCATCCGGTTCGCGCCGATGCTCGACGCGCTGGCGCCCGGTCTGCTGGTCGCGCAGGCGATCGGCCGGTGGGGCAACTGGTTCAACCAGGAGCTGTTCGGCAAGCCGAGCGACCTGCCGTGGGCGCTCGAGATCGACCCCGCCCACCGGCCACCGGGCTACGAGGACCAGGCCACCTTCCACCCGACGTTCCTCTACGAGTGCTGCTGGGACCTGCTGGTGTTCGGTGTCCTGATAGCGCTCGACCGCCGGTTCAAGTTCGGCCACGGGCGGATGCTCGCCCTCTACGTCATGGGTTACACCCTCGGCCGTGGCTGGATCGAGATGCTCCGCATCGACACGGTCGAGCTCAACGACGTGTACGGCTTCCGTTTCAACGTCTGGACGTCGATCGTGCTGTTCGTGGTGGCGGCGGTCTACTTCGTCATCAGCGCCCGGCTCTGGCCGGGGCAGGAGGAGTCGCCGTACGTCGACGGTCACCGCGAGGACCGGCCGACGCCCACCCCGGAGGCGGAAGGGGCCGCGGCGGACGCGCCGGAGGCCGAGGTCGAGGGTGCCCACGACCCGGAATCGCGTGCCGGACCGGGCTCGTCTGCTTGATAGGCTCAGCCGCGCAGCTCTGGGCCAATGTCGTCCCCTGCAGACTCACCGAGCATCGCTCGCACGACCGGACGCAGTACTTCGACGACGGGAGATGAACCTGTGCCGTACCCGCACTCGTTCCCGCCGCCCCAGGGGCTCTACGACCCGCGCCAGGAGCACGACGCCTGTGGTGTGGCCTTCGTCGCGACCCTGACCGGTGAGGCCAGCCACGACATCGTGCGCAAGGCCCTGACCGCGCTGCTCAACCTCGACCACCGCGGTGCGGCCGGCGCCGAGCCCAACTCCGGTGACGGCGCGGGCATCCTGGTCCAGGTCCCCGATGCGTTCCTGCGCGCGGTCACCGCGGAGGCGGGGTTCGAGCTCCCGCCGCCACGGTCGTACGCCGTGGGCACGGCGTTCCTCCCGGGCGACGACGAACAGGTCGCCAAGACCCGCCGCCGGATCGAGGAGATCGCGGCCGAGGAGGGGCTCGACGTCGTCGGCTGGCGCGACGTACCCGTGGTCCCCGGCTCGCTGGGCCAGACGGCCCGCGGCGTGATGCCGCAGTTCGCGCAGCTGTTCGTGACCGCGTCCGGCCGGCGGCTGACCGGGATGGCGCTGGAGCGGCTGGCCTTCTGCCTGCGCCGGCGGGCCGAGAAGGAGACCGACGTCTACTTCCCGTCGCTCTCGTCGCGGACGCTGGTCTACAAGGGCATGCTCACGCCGTCCCAGCTCGACGAGGTCTTCCCCGACCTCCGAGACGAGCGGATGGCCACGGCGCTGGCGGTCGTGCACTCGCGGTTCTCGACCAACACCTTCCCGAGCTGGCCGCTCTCGCACCCGTTCCGGTTCATCGCCCACAACGGTGAGATCAACACCGTCATGGGCAACCGCAACTGGATGCGGGCTCGCGAGGCGCTGCTCGACTCCGACCTGATCCCGGGCGACCTCGAGCGGCTCTACCCGATCTGCACCCCGGGGGCATCCGACTCCGCGTCGTTCGACGAGGTGCTCGAGCTGCTGCACATGGGCGGCCGCTCGCTGCCCCACTCCGTGCTGATGATGATCCCCGAGGCGTGGGAGAACCACACCGAGATGGACCGTCAGCGTCGGGCGTTCTACGAGTTCCACTCCGCGATGATGGAGCCGTGGGACGGCCCGGCCTGCGTGGTGTTCACCGACGGCGACCAGGTCGGTGCGGTGCTCGACCGCAACGGGTTGCGTCCCTCGCGCTACTGGGTGACCGACGACGGCCTGGTCGTGCTGGCCTCGGAGGTCGGCGTGCTCGACCTCGATCCGGCCTCCATCGTCCGCAAGGGCCGGCTCCAGCCGGGCCGGATGTTCCTGGTCGACACCGAGGAGCACCGGATCATCGAGGACGACGAGATCAAGTCGGCCCTGGCCGGCGAGCACCCCTACGAGGAGTGGCTGCACGCCGGGCTGATCCACCTCGACGACATCCCCGAGCGCGAGCACATCGTGCACACGCACGCCTCCGTGACCCGCCGGCAGCAGATCTTCGGCTACACCGAGGAGGAGCTGCGGGTCCTGCTCACACCGATGGCCAACACCGGCGCCGAGCCGCTCGGGTCGATGGGCACCGACACGCCCATCGCCGCGTTGAGCGACAAGCCACGGCTGCTGTTCGACTACTTCGCCCAGCTGTTCGCCCAGGTGACCAACCCGCCGCTGGACGCGATCCGCGAGGAGCTGGTGACCTCCCTGTCGGGCAGCATCGGCCCGGAGGCCAACCTGCTCGAACCGCAGCCGGCGTCCTGCCGCCAGGTGGTGCTGCCGTTCCCGGTCTTCTCCAACGACGACCTGGCCAAGATCCGGCACATCAACCTCGACGGCGACATGTCCGGCTTCCAGACCCACGTCGTCCGGGGGCTCTACGGCGTGGAGGGCGGGGGCGTCGCGATGGCGGCCCGCATCGACGAGATCTGCTCCGAGGTCAGCCGGGCGATCTCGGAAGGCGCCCGCGTCATCGTGCTCTCCGACCGGCACGCCACCCAGGAGCTGGCGCCGATCCCGTCGCTGCTGCTGACCGGTGCGATCCACCACCACCTGGTCCGGGAGAAGACCCGCACCCAGGTCGGGCTGCTGGTCGAGGCCGGCGACGTCCGCGAGGTGCACCACGTCGCCCTGCTCATCGGCTACGGCGCGGCGGCGGTCAACCCCTACCTCGCCATGGAGTCGGTAGAGGACCTCGCCCGCGAGGGCTACTACGTCCGGACCGAGCCCGAGGTGGCGGTCAAGAACCTGATCAAGGCGCTCGGCAAGGGCGTGCTCAAGGTGATGTCGAAGATGGGCGTCTCCACCGTGGCGTCCTACACGGGAGCGCAGATCTTCGAGGCGGTCGGCCTCTCGCAGGCCCTGGTCGACAAGTACTTCACCGGTACGACGTCCAAGCTCGGCGGCGTCGGGCTCGACGTGATCGCCGAGGAGGTCGAGCGCCGGCACGCGACGGCGTACCCCCGCGGCGGCATCTCGCCGTCGCACCGCGAGCTGGCCATCGGCGGGGAGTACCAATGGCGCCGCGAGGGGGAGCCGCACCTGTTCGACCCCGAGACGGTCTTCCGGCTGCAGCACTCGACCCGCACCGGCCGCTACGACATCTTCAAGCAGTACACCGCACGGGTCGACGAGCAGTCGCAGCGGCTGATGACGCTGCGCGGCCTGTTCCGGTTCAAGGGCGCCGGGCTCAGCGGTCGCGACCCGGTCCCGATCGACGAGGTCGAGCCGGTCGCCGAGATCGTCAGGCGGTTCTCGACCGGCGCGATGTCCTACGGCTCGATCAGCATGGAGGCGCACGAGACCCTGGCCATCGCCATGAACCGGCTGGGCGCGAAGTCCAACACCGGCGAGGGCGGCGAGGACGCCGAGCGCCTCTACGACCCGGAGCGGCGAAGTGCGATCAAGCAGGTCGCCTCCGGCCGGTTCGGCGTGACGTCTGAGTACCTCACCAACTCCGACGACATCCAGATCAAGATGGCCCAGGGCGCCAAGCCCGGCGAGGGCGGACAGCTGCCGGGCCAGAAGGTCTACCCCTGGATAGCGAAGACCCGCTACTCGACGCCGGGCGTCGGCCTGATCAGCCCACCGCCGCACCACGACATCTACTCGATCGAGGACCTGGCTCAGCTGATCCACGACCTCAAGAACGCCAACCCGCAGGCACGGGTGCACGTGAAGCTGGTCGCCGAGGTCGGCGTCGGCACCGTCGCCGCGGGCGTCTCGAAGGCGCACGCCGACGTGGTCCTCATCTCCGGCCACGACGGCGGCACCGGCGCGGCGCCGCTGACGTCGCTCAAGCACGCCGGCGGCCCGTGGGAGCTCGGCCTGGCCGAGACCCAGCAGACCCTGCTGCTCAACGGGCTGCGCGACCGGATCGTCGTGCAGACCGACGGCCAGCTGAAGACCGGCCGCGACGTGGTGGTGGCGGCGCTGCTGGGTGCCGAGGAGTACGGCTTCGCCACCGCGCCCCTGGTGGTCGCGGGCTGCATCCTGATGCGGGTCTGCCACCTCGACACCTGCCCGGTGGGCGTGGCCACCCAGAACCCGGTGCTGCGCGAGCGCTTCACCGGCCGGGCCGAGCACGTCGTGAACTTCTTCGAGTTCGTGGCCGAGGAGGTCCGCGAGCACCTCGCCGAGCTCGGGTTCCGGTCCTTGGACGAGGCCATCGGCCAGGTCGGCTCGCTCGACATGGCCGAGGCGATCGACCACTGGAAGGCGGCCGGGCTCGACCTGACCCCGATCCTGCACCAGCCGGACCGCGACGCGTTCCCCGGCCAGGGCCTCCACCAGACCAAGCGGCAGGACCACGCGCTCGAGAAGTCCCTGGACCTCACCGAGCTCGTGCCCCTGTGCCGGCCGGCGATCGAGAGCGGTGAGCCGGTCCGCGCCCAGGTCCAGATCCGCAACGTCAACCGCACCGTCGGAACCATCCTCGGCCACGAGGTGACCAAGAAGTACGGCGGCGACGGGCTCCCCGAGGGCACCATCGACCTGACCTTCACCGGGTCGGCCGGCCAGTCGTTCGGTGCGTTCCTGCCGCGCGGGATCACGCTGCGGCTCGAGGGCGACGCCAACGACTACCTGGCCAAGGGGCTCTCCGGCGGACGGATCGTCGTACGCCCGGACCGGGCTGCGACGTTCAGGGCCGACGAGCAGATCATCGCGGGCAACGTGATCGCCTACGGCGCCACGTCCGGCCGGATCCACATCCGGGGCGGCGTGGGGGAGCGGTTCTGCGTACGCAACTCCGGTGCCTGGGCGGTCACCGAGGGCGTGGGCGACCACGCCTGCGAGTACATGACCGGCGGCCGGGTGGTCGTGCTCGGCAGGACCGGCCGCAACTTCGGCGCGGGCATGTCCGGCGGCGTGGCCTGGGTGCTCGACCTGAAGGAGCACCGGGTCAACACCGAGCTCGTCGAGCTCGGCCCGGTCGAGGGCGAGGCCGCGGCCGAGCTGGAGCAGCTGGTGCGCGACCACCAGGAGGAGACGGGCTCCGAGGTCGCGGCTGCCCTGCTGGAGGACTGGCCGTCCGCGTTGGCCCGCTTCACCGAGGTGATGCCGACCGACTTCCGCGTCGTGCTCGAGGCGAAGGCCAAGGCCGAGGCCGAAGGCCTCTCCGAGTCCGAGACCGCCACCGCGATGATGGACGCTCTCCATGGCTGACCCCAAGGGCTTCCTCAAGAACGGCCGCGAGGTCGCCGAGCGTCGTGCGATCGAGGAGCGGGTGCAGGACTGGGACGAGGTCTACCCCGGCGGCATGGGCCGGGCCCTGCTGCCGATCATCACCACCCAGGCCGGCCGCTGCATGGACTGCGGGATCCCGTTCTGCCACCAGGGCTGCCCGTTGGGCAACATCATCCCCGAGTGGAACGACCTGGTCTGGCGCAACGACTGGGAAGGTGCGATCGAGCGGCTGCACGCCACCAACAACTTCCCGGAGTTCACCGGCCGGCTCTGCCCTGCGCCGTGCGAGACCGCCTGCGTCCTGGGCATCAACCAGGACCCGGTGACCATCAAGAACGTCGAGGTCTCGATCATCGACAAGGCCTGGGAGAGCGGGTTCGTGCGGCCGCAGCCGCCCGAGTGGCTGTCCGGGCGGACCGTCGCGGTGGTCGGCTCCGGGCCGGCCGGCCTGGCCGCCGCCCAGCAGCTCACCCGGGCCGGCCACACGGTCGCGGTCTACGAGCGCGCCGAGCGGATCGGCGGCTTGCTGCGCTACGGCATCCCCGAGTTCAAGATGGAGAAGAAGCACCTCGACAGGCGGCTCGACCAGATGCGCCGCGAGGGCACGGTCTTCCGCGCCGGCGTCGCGGTGGGCGAGGACCTCACCGCACAGTCGCTGCGCGACCGCTACGACGCGATCGTGCTGGCCATGGGGGCGACCGAGCCGCGAGACCTCCCGGTGACCGGCCGGGAGCTCGGCGGGATCCACCAGGCGATGGAGTACCTCCCGCAGTCCAACCGCGCCTCGCTCGGTGAGGAGGTCCAGGACCAGATCACCGCCGACGGCAAGGACGTCGTCATCATCGGCGGCGGCGACACCGGCGCCGACTGCCTCGGCACGGCGACCCGCCAGGGCGCCCGCTCGATCACCCAGCTCGAGATCCTGCCCGAGCCACCCGAGGTCCGCCCGGCCGGCCAGCCCTGGCCGACGTACCCGATGATCTTCCGGGTGTCCTCGGCGCACGAGGAGGCCGCCGAGAAGGACGAGAACAGTCGGGCCTACTCGGTGTCGACCAAGGAGTTCCTGGGCGACTCGTCGGGCCACGTCTCCGCGCTGCGGCTGGTCGAGGTCGAGCTGAAGGACGGGCGGTTCGCGGAGGTCGAGGGCTCGGAGCGCGAGATCCCGGCCCAGCTGGTGCTGTTCGCGATGGGCTTCCTCGGACCGGAGAAGCCGGGGCTGGTCGAGCAGCTCGGCGTCGAGCTGGACGAGCGGGGCAACATCGCCCGCGACGCGGCGTACCTGACCTCGGTGCCGGGCGTCTTCGTCGCCGGCGACGCCGGTCGCGGTCAGTCGCTGATCGTCTGGGCGATCGCCGAGGGCCGGGCCGCGGCCTCCGCCGTCGACGAGTACCTCACCGGCTCGACCACACTGCCCTACCCGATTCCGCCCACGGAGCGGCCCCTGGTCGTCTGACCCGCGGACGATCTCGGACACCGTCTGTTTGATCGTTCCAATCCTCGCTAGGCTTTCGTCACGTGAGAAGAGCGAAGATCGTCTGCACCCTGGGGCCGGCCACGTCGGGCGAGACCCGGATCAAGGAGCTCGTGCAGGCCGGGATGGACGTGGCCCGGCTGAACATGAGCCACGGGACCCAGGCGGACCACGCCGAGACCTACCGGCTGGTCCGGGCGGCGTCGGACGCCAGCGGCCGCGGGGTCGGCATCCTGGCCGACCTGCAGGGGCCCAAGATCCGGCTCGAGACGTTCTCCGGTGGGCCGGTGCAGCTGACGCCGGGGATGACCTGGACGATCACCACGCGCGACGTCGACGGCAACGCCGAGATCTGTGGGACGACGTACAAGGGGCTCGCCGGTGACGTCAAGGCCGGCGACCCGATCCTCATCGACGACGGCAAGGTCAAGCTGCGGGTCACCGAGGTCCGTGACGGTACCGATGTCGTCTGCGACGTGCTGGTGGGCGGCAGGGTCAGCGACCACAAGGGCATCAACCTGCCGGGCGTCATGGTGTCGGTGCCGGCCCTGTCGGAGAAGGACATCGAGGACCTGCGGTTCGCGCTGCACCTGACCGTGGACTACGTCGCGCTGAGCTTCGTGCGGAGCGCGGCGGACGCGGAGGATGTACGCCGGGTGATGCGCGAGGAGAACGTGATCCTGCCGGTGATCGCCAAGATCGAGAAGCCGCAGGCCATCGAGAACCTCGACGAGGTGATCTCGGCCTTCGACGGCTTCATGGTCGCCCGGGGCGACCTCGGCGTGGAGTGCGCGCCGGAGGAGGTGCCGTTCCTCCAGAAGACGATCATCGACAAGGCCCGCCTCAACGCGAAGCCGGTCATCGTGGCCACCCAGATGCTCGAGTCGATGATCTCGAGTCCGTCACCGACCCGCGCGGAGGTCTCCGACGTGGCCAACGCGATCCTCGACGGCGCGGATGCGGTGATGCTCTCCGGCGAGACCGGCGTGGGGGAGTACCCCGTCATCACCGTCGAGACCATGGCCCGGATCATCACCGCCACCGAGGACCACGCCATGGAGCAGCAGGGGGTCGGCATCCTCCGCGTGCTCCCGTGGGACCCGCACACCAAGTCCGGGATCATCGCCAAGGCGGCCGGGGAGGTGGCCGAGCGGGTCGGTGCGAAGTACGTCGTCGCGTTCACCCAGTCCGGCGACTCCGCCCGGCGGATGTCCCGCTTCCGCGGCCCGGTCCCGGTCCTCGCGTTCACCCCCGAGGCCCAGACCCGCTCCCAGCTCTCGCTGTCCTGGGGGGTCGAGACGTTCAAGACCCAGATGGTCGAGCACACCGACGAGATGGTCGCCCAGGTCGACGAGCAGCTGCTGAAGATCGGCCGCGTCGAGAAGGGCGACCTGGTGGTGATCATCGCCGGCTCGCCGCCGGGCATCCCGGGCTCCACCAACGCCCTGCGCGTGCACCGCATGGGCGACGCGGTGGACGGCGTCGCGCCGGCGTACCGACGGATCCAGGAAGACTAGGTTGCTGGCTGACCGCTGGTGGGGCGGCGGTCCGGTCGGCGGTCAGTAGGCAACCTGAAGTGGCCGGACTGGGCGCGATCGGGTTGCAGGCTGACCGCTGACGGGCCCCACTGGCGCCCCCGCTGGTGCCCCGAGTGGGATTCGAACCCACACTGGATGAGGTTTGAGCTCATTTTCTCTACCGGTTGGAATATCGGGGCGAGCGGGCATCGAGGCTACCGGAGCAGCAGGTCCTGGCCCGCCTTGGCAAAAGTCGAGTGATCCACTAGAGTTTCGTGGGTGATGACAGTCGGGACCTTGTGGCGCTGGGCGGTGGCGAGCAACGAGCGGGCGGTGGCGAACGCCCGGGCGGCCGCAACCGAGTGTTCCCGGCTCCGCGTCGAGCGGGCCGAGGTCGAGCAGTTCCTGGCGGGGCTCGAGCGCTCCATGGTCGACACGACCGCGAAGGCGGCCGCGACCGGTCGCTAGCCTGTCGCCCGTGACGGACAGCCCCAGCGGAGCACCCCGGACGGTCGTGGTGGCCGAGGACGAGGTCCTCATCCGCATGGACCTCGCCGAGATGCTCGGGGAAGAGGGGTACGACGTCGTGGGCCAGGCCGGCGACGGCGCCACCGCGGTCGACCTGGCCGAGCAGCTCCGTCCCGACCTGGTGATCCTGGACGTGAAGATGCCGGTCCTGGACGGGATCGCGGCCGCCGAGCAGATCGCCAGCCAGCGGATCGCGCCGGTGGTCATCCTGACGGCGTTCAGCCAGCGGGACCTGGTCGAGCGGGCCAGGGACGCGGGCGCGATGGCCTACCTGGTCAAGCCGTTCACCAAGGAGCAGCTGGTGCCGGCGATCGAGCTGGCGGCCAGCCGGTTCTCCGAGCTGAGCACGCTCGAGGCGGAGGTGGCGGACCTGACCGACCGGCTGGAGACCCGCAAGGCCGTCGAGCGGGCCAAGAGCCTGCTCGTGGAGCAGCTGAGCCTCTCCGAACCGGAGGCGTTCCGCTGGATCCAGAAGACCGCAATGGACCTCCGGCTGTCGATGCGGCAGGTCGCCGAAGGCGTGGTCGAGCACGGCCCAGGCGGGCCCGGTTTGTAGGCGCGTCTCCCAAGCCCTGGCGGCGCCGGAGGCCGCCCAGATCACGCGCTGGCGGCGTTGCCGACGCTTCGAAGACGCCCAGTCTGCGCGCGCGCCCGGCGCCTTGCCAGCGCGCGCCTGGACGACCCCGGCATCCACCCCGACTTGGGAGACACGCCTAGGGCGACCCGCGGCCGCAGGGGTGGCGCAATCGGCAGGTCCCACCCCTAGACTGCCGGGCAGCATCCCGCCGGGTGCCCGGGAGGAGGACCCCTTGTTGTCTCGAACCAGCGTTCCTGAGCGTGGGCTGTTCGCCAGGGCCGCGGCCTTTCTCGGGCTGTTCCTGCTGGTCGCTCTCGTCGCGCCGCTCGTCCTGCTGTTGTCGAGCAGCGCCGCCGACGCGGCCGCGTTCTGCCTGCCCAAGAAGGACGAGACCGCCTGCATCGCAGGCACCATGGGCAGCCGCGCCGCCCCGCTCGAGGGCGTCGACGTCATCCTGACCAAGCCCGACGGCAGCACCGAGACCCAGACGACCGAGAAGGACGGCAAGTTCGCCTTCGAGGTCACCGACACCGGCGACTACCTCGTCGGCGTCGACCAGGACACCCTCCCGAAGGGTTCCGAGCTCAAGCCACCCACCGAGCCGAGCCTGCGCGGTCCCGACGGCGCCCTCAAGGTCGACAGCGTGCAGCTCGGGAGGTCGTACGCCGCCACGCTGACGGTCCGGCCCGCAGGCTTCAGTGACACGACGAGCAAGTGGGACGAGTTCTTCCAGTCCAGCGTCAACGGCCTCCGGCTCGGGCTGTTGCTGGCCTTGGCCAGCATCGGCCTCAGCCTGATCTACGGCACCACCGGCATCTCCAACTTCGCGCACGCCGAGCAGGTGACCCTGGGCGGCATGCTGGGCTACGGCTTCATCAACGTGCTCGGGCTCCCGCTGTTCATCGGCGGCGTCCTCGTGGTGATCACGTGCGCGTTCTCCGGATGGTTGCAGGACCGGATCCTGTGGCAACCGCTGCGAAGACGAGGGCTCGGGCTGACCCAGCTCATGATCGTGACGATCGGGCTGTCGCTGGCGATGCAGTACTCCTACCAGTTCTTCGTGGGGGCGGCCACCAAGCAGATCGTCGTCTCCCAGGCCACGGTCCGCACCTTCGGGCCGATCACGATCACCGACCGTTCGCTCGCCGCCATGGGGATCTCCATCGTGTGCATCGCGCTGGTCGGCTTCGCGCTGCTGCGCACCCGCGTGGGCCGGGCCACCCGAGCGGTGTCCGACAACCCGGCGCTCGCGCAGGCCTCGGGCATCGACACCGACAAGGTGATCCGGCTGGTCTGGATCGCGGCCATGGCCCTGGCCGGCCTGGCGGGCCTCCTCTACGCGCTCGTGGTCAACGGCATCAAGTGGGACACCGGCCTCCAGATCCTGCTGCTGCTCTTCGCGGCCGTGACCCTCGGCGGTCTCGGCACGGCGTTCGGCGCACTGGTCGGCTCCCTGGTCATCGGCCTCGTCGTCGAGCTCTCGCCGCTGGTGATCCCGGGCGACTTCAAGTACGCCGCGGCACTGCTCATTCTCATCCTGCTCCTGCTGGTGCGGCCGCAAGGTCTGCTCGGCCGGGCCCAGCGGGTCGGGTAGAAGGGACAACGGAGCAATGGACGACATCCAGGCCATCCTCAACAACATGCTGCGCATCGCCGTGGACCCGACCACGGCGGCGGTGGCGATCGCCGTCATCGGGCTGAACATCCACTTCGGCTACACCGGTCTGCTCAACATCGGACAGTCCGCTTTCATGCTGCTCGGCGCCTACGGCATGGCGATCTCGGTCACCCAGGGCTGGCCGCTCCTGGTGGGGGTCATCGTCGGGCTCGCAGTGGCCTTCGTCTACGCGCTGGTGCTCGGCGTACCGACCCTGAAGCTGCGCGGCGACTACCTTGCCATCGTCACGATCTCCGCGGCCGAGATCGTGCGGTACGTCGGAAGATCTGTCGGCTACGAGAAGCTGTTCAACCTCACCGGCGGCGCCCAGGGCATTCCCGGCAGCCGCTACCGCGGGCCGTTCTCGAACCTCTCGTTCTTCGGCAACGGCAACACCACGATCCTGTGGTTCAACTACCACGACGTGTCCGACTCGCCCCTCCTGCGGCTGGTGGGCTGGGTGGCGGTCGTCGGCCTGATCATCCTCATGGTGCGGGTGGGCCGGGGCAGGTTCGGGCTCGGTGGCTATGCGCGCATCGCGGCGATGATCGGGCTGGGCCTGGTCACGGCGATGCTGGTCTTCTTCCTGGCACCCGTCAGCCAGCAGAACACCGGCGTCAACGGCTGGTGGTTCACCGTCATCACCTGGGTCCTCGTGGGGATCAGCCTGATGATCGTGCTCGGGCTCACGACCAGCCCCTGGGGTCGTGCCCTCAAGGGAGTTCGCGAGGACGAGGACGCGATGCGCAGCCTCGGCAAGAACGTCTTCGCGATCAAGATGCAGGCGCTGATCATCGGCGGCCTGTTCGGCGCGATCGGCGGGATGATGTACGTGCTGCCGGGCTCGGTGCAGCCGGACGCGATGGGCCGCAACCTGACGTTCTTCTGCTACACGGCGCTGCTTCTGGGCGGCGCGGCCACGATCTGGGGGCCGGTGCTCGGCTCGCTGATCTTCTTCGTGGGCAGGATCGGCATCATCGGGATCGCCAACACCTACCTGTCGTCCGACAAGTACATCAACATCATGAACGGCCAGCAGACCGCCCAGTTCGCGTTCATCCTCGTCGGCATCTCCCTGATGCTGCTGGTGATCTTCAGACCGCAAGGCATCCTGGGTGACAAGAGGGAGCTACGGTTCAATGTCTGAGACGACGACCGCGGCAGGGTTGGCCGATCCGGCCGCCCGGCGCCAGCTGATGTCGGAGGTGCAGCCGGAACCCGGCTCGCCGAAGCCTGACTCGATCCTCAAGGTCGACAACATCGTGCGCAACTTCGGCGGCATCACCGCTGTCGACGTGGACCACCTCGAGGTGCAGCGCGGCATCATCACCGCGCTGATCGGGCCGAACGGTGCCGGCAAGACGACGTTCTTCAACCTCATCACCGGCTTCGACCGCCCGACGTCCGCCGGGCAGGGTGCGCACTGGAGCTTCGACGGCGCCACGCTCGACCGGACCTCGGCCTCGAGGGTGGCCAAGTCCGGCATGGTCCGCACCTTCCAGCTCACCAAGGCGCTGAGCCGGATGACGGTGATGGACAACATGATGCTGGGTGCCCAGAACCAGGCCGGCGAGGTCCTCGCGAAGTCGCTGTTCAAGCCGTTCTGGTCCGCGCAGGAGAAGAACATCGAGGCGAAGGCCGTCGAGCTCCTCAGGCGGTTCAACCTGCTCGAGAAGCGCACCGACTACGCCGGCTCGCTCTCCGGCGGCCAGCGCAAGCTGCTGGAGATGGCCCGCGCCCTGATGAGCGACCCGAAGATGATCATGCTCGACGAGCCGATGGCGGGCGTGAACCCGGCGCTCACCCAGTCGCTCCTCGCCCACGTCCAGTCCCTGCGCGACGAGGGCATGACCGTCCTCTTCGTCGAGCACGACATGCACGTCGTGCGCCACATCTCCGACTGGGTCGTGGTGATGGCCGAGGGCCGGCTGGTCGCCGAGGGGCCGGCCGAGACGGTGATGTCCAACCAGGCCGTCATCGACGCCTACCTGGGCGCCCACCACGACACCGACCTGGGCGACGACGCCCTGCTCACCGACGCCACGCTCGAGCAGCTCGAGAAGGAAGTCGCCGAGGAGGAGGCAGAGCGCGAGGAGGAGCGGACATGACAACGGACACCAAGCAGCAGACCGCGGTCATCGAGGCCAAGGACGTCGTCGCCGGCTACCTGCCCGGCGTCAACATCCTCAACGGCTGCTCACTGGTCGCCTACCCGGGCGAGATGATCGGCATCATCGGCCCCAACGGCGCCGGCAAGTCGACGCTGTTGAAGGCCATGTTCGGGCTGGTGAAGATCCGGTCCGGCAGTGTCCACCTCGGCACCGAGGACATCACCAACCTGCGCGCCAACACCCTGGTCGAGATGGGGGTCGGCTTCGTCCCGCAGAACAACAACGTGTTCCCGTCGCTCACCGTCGAGGAGAACCTCATGATGGGGCTCTTCCTGCGCCCCAAGAAGATCCGCGAGCGGCTGGACTCGATGTGGGACCTGTTCCCCGCGCTGCATGAGCGCCGGGCGCGATCCGCCGGTGCGCTGTCCGGTGGTGAGCGGCAGTCCCTGGCGATGGCCCGCGCGCTGATGATGGAGCCGAGCGTGCTCCTGCTCGACGAGCCGTCGGCCGGTCTGTCGCCGGTTCGCCAGGACGAGACGTTCATCCGCACCCGCCGGATCAACAAGACCGGCGTGTGCGTGGTCATGGTCGAGCAGAACGCCCGGCGCTGCCTGCAGATCTGCGACCGCGGCTACGTGCTCGACCAGGGCACGGACGCCTACACCGGCACCGGTCGCGAGCTGGCGAACGACCCCAAGGTCATCGAGCTCTACCTCGGCACCCTGGCCAAGGACGTCGAGGAGGAGCACGCGGACCCGAAGAGCGTGTAGCCGCTCAGACCGCGAGCGGGAGGGGTTCCGGCGCCGGCTCCTTGCGCTCGAGTCGGCGTACGTCGCCCGAGGTCAGTGCAACCAGCACACTGCCCAGGATCACCGCGCCCACGACGGTGAGCCAGGCCCGGGCGCCCACCAGGGCGACCATCGGGCCGGTGAGCACCAGCCCGACCGGCCGGGCGATGAACGAGCCGATCATGTCGAAGGAGTAGACGCGGGCCAGCTTGTCGGGCTCGACCTGCTCCTGGATCGAGAGGTCCCAGCCGACGCTGAAGATCTCGAGTCCGAAGCCGTGCAGCCAGGCACCGACCAGTACGACGGCCAGCGAGTCCGACCAGGCCATGGCGAGGGGGAAGGCCGCAGTGAGGCCGAGGAAGCAGGTGCCGACGAACAGTGCGTGCCGGGGACGCCAGCGCAGCGTGACCAGGCCGCCGACGACGAAGCCGAGCATCATCGTCGAGAGCGCCCAGCCCCAGGCCGGCCGGCCCAGGCTGTCGCCGACCACGATGGGGCCGAGCACGCTCTGGGCGCCGCCGTAGAAGAGGTGGTAGAGCAGGGCCTGGAGGATCAGCAGCCACAGCCAGGTGTGCCGCATGACCTCGCGGAACCCCGACGCCACCTCGCCCCAGAGCCCCTCGTGGGCGTCGGGCGCCGCCACCGCTGGCACGTCGATCTGGGTGAACAGGATGGCCGCGACGGCGAACGTCAGTGCGTCGAAGGCGAGCGCCCAGCCGCTGCCGACCCAGACCACCAGCAGGCCGGCCACCCCGTTGCCGATGATCAAGGCGGTGTTCTGGCCGATCCGCCGCCACGAGATCGCCCGCTGGAGCAGCTCGGCCGGGACCGTCTGGGGGGTGATGGCCGACGAGCTGGGGCCGCCCAGCGCGCCCAGGCAGCCGTTGAGCATGCCCAGCCCGGCCAGCAACGGGATGCTGGACCAGCCGCCGATCAGCGAGAGGGCCACGACGCCCTGGACCACCGCGGCTCCGGCCGCGGTGCCCTGCATCATCACGGTGCGGGGGAGCCGGTCACCGAGGACGCCTCCGAAGAGCACGGCGCCCACGTCGGCCAGCGCGTAGAGGCCCACCACGAGTCCGAGCTCCGACGCGCCGCCGCCGAGGTCGAGGACCGCGAACGCCAGCGCCACGGGGGCGATGCCGCTTCCGAGCAGGTTGATCGTCGTACCGGTCACCAGCCAGCGGAAGGGAGCGTGGTGCAGGGGATGGTCGCCTCTGGTCGTGCCCATGGTTCCAAGATTATTCGCTAGCGAAATATTCGTCAACGAACTAATTGTAGGATCGCCCCGTGACCAAGGACGAGGCCGACCTGCACGTGGAGCGCTGGCGCGACCACTGGGTCCTGGACCAGGCCTTCGACGACGGTGTCGAGGCCATGACCGTACGGATCTGGACCATCCACAAGCGGTTCCGCGCGGCGACCAAGGAGGCAGCGGCCCGGGTCGGCCTGCAGGACTTCGAGTACGAGACCCTGCACGCCCTGATGATCCGCGACACCCCCGGCCGCGCCTCGCCCGGGGAGCTGGCCCAGGAGATGGGGGTCTCGAACGCCGGCGTCACCGGCCGCCTGGACAGCATGGAGAAGAAGGGCTGGGTCAAGCGGATGCCCGGCGTCGACGACCGCCGCCGCGTCGAGGTCGAGGCCACCCGCGAGGGGCTGCGCCTCTGGCGAGCGGCGATGCAGCTGCGCGGCACCGTCGAGGACGACGTCGCCACGGCCCTGACCAAGCAGGAGCTGGCCACCCTCAACCGCCTGTTGAAGAAGATGACACTGCACATCGAGACGAAGAAGGACGAAGGGTAGGTCTGGGCCTGCGTTCGTGGCACCCCCAGCGGGTCGGTGGCCGGGACCGGTCGCGACGCAGGAGCGGCGCGTCGCGGCGCACGGCTCACGCCCCCATTGCGTCGCGTCGGCCGCGCCGCGGCCAAGCTCTTTTAGCGCCGCGACCGGCCCCGTCCACCGACCCGCACGCACTGCCCTCACTCCGTCATCACGGGTGGGTGCGGGCGGCGGGCGCGCGTCAGCGCGCCGCGCTGACGCGCGCCCGCCGCCTCTCACCTACGTGATGACGAAGTGAGGGTGATGCGGGCCGACAACCCGGGGGATGAACGCAGGCCCAGACCCAACCCCACCCCACCATGCATGCGAAAGAGCCCCGGACCTTTCGGTCCGGGGCCCTCTCGTAGTTCAGTTCAGCGCTGGGTCACGACTTGGGCTTCGAGCCCTCGACCGTGGTCTCCAGCGTGTACTTGTTGTCGTCGCCGTACTGGTAGATGCCGATGAACGCCGACGACGGGTCGTTCTCGTCGTCGATCGGACCGATACCCGACGGACCGGCGTAGCGGATGTCCTTGCCGGCCGCGATCAGCGCCAGGCAGTCGGCGTAGGTGTTGCACTCCTCGCCACCAGTCGCACCCGAGACGGCCGCGAAGTTCTTCTGCACCGACGCCGAGGCGTTCGATCCGCCCTTCGCCGCGGCGAGCGCGGACAGGATGGTGGCGTCGTAGGACTCCGCACCGTAGGAGAAGTCCTTCATGTCACCGCCCTGGGACTGCTTGTACCAGGCGACCAGGCTGTCCTTGAAGGCCTGGTCCGGGTCCTGGCCGGGCAGCGTGCCCTGGGCGCCCGACAGGGTCTTCGGCGGGAAGTCCGCGCTGTAGTCCGCCAGGTTGCCGTCGACGAAGTAGGTCTTCGACATGTCCCAACCGGAGTTGGCCAGCTCGGGCACGATCGACTTGGTCTCGTCGAAGGCGATGATGACGATCGCGTCCGGCTTGGCAGCGGTCACCGCCTGGACCTCGGAGGAGAACGTCGTCTGGCCGGCGGGGAACTCGTCCCCGTCGCCGGTGCAGCCGTAGACGCACTTGCCGCCCGCGGCCTCGACGGTCTTCTGCACGTTGTCGCGCAGCGGGGTGCCGTAGGTGTCGTTGAAGACCAGGAAGCCGATGTTGGTGTAGCCGTCCTGGCTGATCAGCGTGCCCAGCGCGTTGCCCTGCACGGTGTCCGGCGGAGCGGTACGGAAGTACCACGGCGAGTAGCCGGACAGCAGAGGCGAGGTGTTGGCCGGGGAGACCTGGGTGATCTTCGCGGAGGTCAGGGTGTCCACGAAGTTGAGGGACACACTGGAGGACTCGGCGCCGATGACGACCGACGGCTTCGCGGCGACCATCTGGCCGGCCGATGCCGTTGAGATCGACATGTCGGTCGAGTCACCCGAGTCGAGGATCTGGTAGCAGGCCTTGGCACCGTTGACGCCGCTGGCGGCGTTGATGTCGGAGACGGCCAGGCCCACGCCGGACACAGCCGGGGGGCCGAGGAAGGCGAGGTTGCCGGTCAGGGGCAGGATGCCACCGACCTTGAACGCGTTGTCGCTGGTAGCACTGGCGTCGCACTTGTCATCAGTGAAGGCGGCGGCGCTCTCCGAGGCCGAGGCAGATGTTGAGCCCCCGCCGCTCGACGACGGTTTGTCGCTCGCGCTGCCGGAGTCCGAGTCGCTGCCGCAGGCAACGAGGGCGAACCCCATGGCGGAGCCCATGGCGACTGTGGCCGTCAGCCGCCGGAACCGCCTGGTGGCGATGGTGGATCGATTCACGTCGTGAACCTTTCTTCTAGTGAGTGCACTTCACCGCGGCCCGGGACCTCCCGAGTGCGCCGGGCACAGCACGGCCACCGTAATCTCACCAGAGGTGGTCGCGCTCCGAGGAACACTCTCGTTAGCGAACCGTTACGTCAATGCGCCACACGGGTCACAACATGATGTATTCGGGCTAGGCCAGGGCTATGGACTCCTGGAGTTCAGCTGTGCACGGCCACCGCGACCTCGACCAGCAAGGGCGCCACGAGGAGTGCCGGCAGGAGGTCCGCCACCGGAATCTCCCGGACCCGGAGCAGGCGCAGGGCCACGCCGACCAGCAGCAAGCCACCGGTGGCGGTGATGGCGGCGAGCTGCGCGTCCGGGAGTACGCCGCCCAGGGCGACCCCGACCAGGGTGAGCCCGCCCTGCACCACGACGATCGTCACCGCGCTGGCCGCGACGCCCCAGCCGAACGACGCCGCGAACGCGATCGCGGCGAACCCGTCGAGCACCGACTTGAGCAGGATCTGGTCGGCGCCGTTCCCGAGCCCGTCGTTGAGCGAGCCCAGGATCGTCAGGGGGCCGGTGCAGAAGACCAGTGACGACACCACGAACCCCTCGATGAACCGGGCTCGCTCCGCCGACTCGGTCTCCCCGGCGAGGCGCCGTTGGAGCCAGCCGCCGAACCCCTCGACGCGCTGCTCGAGCCGCAGCAGCGAGCCGGCGATGCCGCCGATCAGCACCGAGCCGAGGACGATCAGCATCGGCGCGCTGTCGCCCACCTCGTCGGACAGGTCGGGGGAGAGGACCGCCATCGCCGAGGTCCCGGCGATGAGCAGGGTGACCAGGCCGAGGGCGTCGGTGACCAGGTCCCTGGTCCGTACCGGTAGCCGGTTTCCGAGCAGTACTCCCACCGTGGCGCCGATCAGCACCGTCGTGACGTTGACGAGGGAGGCGAGACCCGGTAACAAAGAGGCTCCTGGGGGTGAGGGAGGGCGGGCACAGTCTCGCGCATCGGTCTCTCCTGCTACGAACGACAGGGATCATTGATGAGCAGGCAACCTGTGTCGATGCGTCAGGCGACGATCGCCGACGTCCCGTTCCTGGTCGAGCTGTGGAGCGTCATGCTCCGCCGGGCCGACCGCCAGGACCAGGTCCACGACCTCGAGCTCATCGTCAAGGAGGCGGCGGAGTCCGCGGAGCGCCGCCTGCTGGTGGCGGAGTACGACGGTGAGCCTGCCGGCGCCGTGCTGCTGCGAACGCTGCCGATGACCCCCCTCAACCTGGAGCCGACCGTGCAGGCCGTGGCTCCGTCCGTCACGCCGAGCTACCGCGGCAAGGGCATCGGCAGCGCGCTGATGGAGGCCGCGGTGCTCTGGGCGGAGGACCTCGGCATCGCCCACATCACGACAGCCGCACCGTCGGGGTCGCGCAGCGGGAACCGGTTCATGGCCCGGCTGTCCCTGGGGCCGAAGGCCACGCTCCGCGCGTCCTCGACGCCGCTCGTGCGGGCCAAGCTGGCCGCGATGCAGCCGACTTCCGCCCGGGCCTCCGATCGGGTGGCCGGCCGCCGGCACATCGTGCAGGTGCTCGCCGCGCGGCGCCAGCTGAGCAGGCGCAGCAGCGGTGGCACCGGGACGTCCTGACTGTCGGTCGGGGTGAATAGGGTGGCGGGGTGACCGAGGGTCCCGCCAAGCTGCTCCTGCTCGACGGCCATTCGCTGGCCTACCGCGCCTTCTTCGCGCTGCCACTGGAGAACTTCTCGACCACCACCGGGCAGCCCACCAACGCGGTCTTCGGCTTCACCTCGATGCTGATCAACGTCCTGCGTGACGAGCGGCCCACCCACATCGGGGTGGCCTTCGACGTCTCCCGGCAGACCTTCCGGTTGGAGGAGTACGCCGAGTACAAGGCCGGCCGCAACAAGACGCCGGGCGAGTTCTCCAGCCAGCTCCCCCTCATCGAGGAGGTGCTGACCGCGATGCGGATCCCCTTCCTCAAGAAGGAGGGCTACGAAGCCGACGACATCATCGGCACCCTGGTGACCCGGGCCCTGGCCGAGGGCTCCGGCATCGACGAGGTGCTGATCCTCACCGGCGACCGCGACTCGATCCAGCTGGTCACCGAGCGGTCGACCGTGCTCTACCCGATGCGGGGCGTCTCCGACCTGGCCCGGATGACACCGGCGTACGTCCAGGAGCGCTACGGCATCCCGCCCGAGCGCTACCCCGAGCTGGCGGCCCTGGTGGGCGAGACGTCCGACAACCTGCCCGGCGTGCCGGGGGTCGGCCAGGGATACGCGGCCAAGTGGATCAACCAGTACGACGGCCTCGACAACGTGATCACCCACGCCGACGAGATCACCGGCAAGAAGGGTGAGGCGCTGCGCGAGCACCTGGCCGACGTGATCCGCAACCGCCGGCTCAACGCGCTGGTCTGCGACCTCGACCTCGAGGCCGGCCCCGCGGAGCTGGAGTGGCCGTCCTACGACCGGCAGGCCGTGCACACGCTCTTCGACGGCCTCGAGTTCACGGTGCTCCGCACCCGGCTGCTCGAGGCGCTGCCCACCGAGGAGGAGGCGGCGATCGACGACTCGGGGTTCGACGTCTCGATGCGGGTGCTCGAGACCGGCGACCTGGCCGGCTGGCTGGCCGACCATGCGTCGAGCGGGGCCCGGGTCGGCATCCACCCGGTCGGCCACTGGCGCGCCGGCACCGGCGACCTGACCGCGCTGGCCTTCGCGACCGAGGAGGGGGCGGCGTTCGTCACGACCGACCAGCTCGACGTGGCCGACGAGGAGGCTCTGGCCACGTGGCTCAAGGACGCGTCGAAGCCGAAGGTGCTCCACGACGCCAAGGGCCCGATCCTCGCCTTCGCCGCCCGCGGGATGCCGCTGTCGGGCCTCGAGCGCGACACCGCCCTGTCGGCCTACCTCGCCCGCCCCGACCAGCGCACCTTCGACCTGGCCGACCTCACCGTCCGCTACCTCAAGCGGGAGCTGCGCCAGGGGCCGGCCGACGACGGGCAGCTCAGCCTCGACGGGCTGGACGGTGACGTCGGAGCCAGCGGGTCCGGGCCCGGCGAGACCGAGATGCTGCACGCCCGGGCGGTGCTCGACCTGGCTGCCGCCCTCGACGAGGAGCTCGAGGAGCGCGGCGGCACCCGGCTCCTCACCGAGGTCGAGCTGCCGCTGGTCGACCTGCTCGCCCAGATGGAGCGCGTCGGCATCGCCGTCGACGGGGACCATCTCAGCGCCCTGGAGGACCACTTCGCAGCCGAGGTGAAGCTGGCGGCGGAGGAGGCGTTCGCGGTCATCGGCAAGGAGATCAACCTCGGCTCGCCCAAGCAGCTGCAGGTGGTGCTCTTCGACGAGCTGCAGATGCCGAAGACCAAGCGGACCAAGACCGGCTACACGACCGATGCCGACGCCCTGCAGGCGCTCTACGTCAAGACCGAGCACCCGTTCCTGCTGCACCTGCTCCGGCACCGCGACGTGACCCGGCTGCGGTCGACGATCGAGGGGCTGCTCAAGACGGTCTCGCCGGACGGCCGGATCCGGACGACGTTCAACCAGCTGATCGCGGCCACCGGCCGCCTCTCGAGCACCGACCCCAACCTGCAGAACATCCCGATCCGCACCGAGGAGGGCCGCCGGATCCGCGAGGGCTTCATCGTGGGCTCCGGCTACGAGTGCCTGCTGACCGCGGACTACAGCCAGATCGAGATGCGGATCATGGCGCACCTGTCCCAGGACCAGCTCCTGATCGAGGCGTTCAGGTCCGGCCGTGACTTCCACTCGATCACGGCCTCCAGGGTCTTCGACGTGCCGGCCGAGGAGGTGTCGGTGGAGATGCGGGCCAAGATCAAGGCGATGAACTACGGCCTCGCCTACGGCCTGTCGGCGTTCGGCCTCGGCGCCCAGCTCGGCATCGACCCCGGCGAGGCGCGCGGACTGATGGACGAGTACTTCGAGACCTTCGGCGGCATCCGCGACTACCTCCAGGGTGTCGTCAACCTGGCGCGGACCAGCGAGTACACCGAGACGATCATGGGCCGGCGCCGCTACCTGCCCGACCTCACCTCCGACAACCGGCAGCGCCGCGAGATGGCCGAGCGGATGGCTCTCAACGCGCCGATCCAGGGCTCGGCCGCGGACCTGATCAAGATCGCGATGCTCAACGTCGACCGGGCGATCAAGGCCGCCGGCCTCGGCTCGCGGATGCTGCTCCAGGTCCACGACGAGCTCGTGTTCGAGGTGGCGCCGGGGGAGAAGGACGCGCTCGACGCGCTGGTCCGGGAGCAGATGGGCTCGGCCGCCGACCTGCTGGTGCCCCTCGACGTGTCGGTCGGCACCGGACGCAGCTGGCACGACGCCGCCCACTGAGAGGGGCGCCCGAGCGCAGCGAGGGGCGCGCTCAAGCAGCCGGGCTGGCCTCGGTCGCCACGGCCACCGCTGGTCGGCGGCCTGAGAGGGCGACCGCGAGGAGGGCCAGGAACAGCAGCCCGTCGATGGTCATGACGACGAGCACCAGGGTGTTGGCCGTGTCGGCCACGAGGGCGAGGACCAGGAGTACGGCGAGCGCGGTCCAGATCATGATCACCGCACGTCCCTGCCGGCGAGCCAGTGCCGAGTAGACGAGCAGCTGGACCATCGACAGCAGGGTGCCGACGATCGCGAACTTCCAGAGGTCGTCCTTGATCGGCTCGAAGTCCTTCCCGCCGACGAAGAGCAGCGCGACGTCCGGAAACGCCAGCACGCCGAGCACGGCAACCGCGCCGAGCGTGGCCGAGAGCCCCATCGCCAGCAGCAGGGTGCGCCGGTTGGTCTCCTCCTTGGACATCGACGGGAACGCGTAGACCACGACGAACTGCGGCAGGAACAGGACCGCCTTGGCCATGATCAGCCCCGCGGCGTACAGGCCCGCCTGGGAGTTCGACATGGTCGCGCGGGCGACCAGGATGTCGGCGTTGGAGAGCGCGAAGAAGGCGAACAGGGCCTGGCTGCTGTGGCCGACCTCGCGGATGAGGTCCAGCCCGGGGTGACCCTCGCTGTGGGCCACGTCCGTCCGCGGTCGCGACAGGGCCAGGGCGCCGATGATGACCGGCAGCCAGCAGCCCAGCGCGACGCCCGCCATCGCGGCGAACTCGGTGGGCCAGAAAACGATCAGCGCGAGGCCCAGGAAGAGCCGGCCCAGCCCCTGGGCCAGGTAGACCAGGGCCAGCAGCCCCCAGCGCCGCTCGCCCTGGAGCACGCCCAGCTGCGCACCCATGTAGGTGAGCGGGAACGCCGCGAGCCCGACGAGCAGCGCCGTCGGCAGGCTGTGCAGGTGGAGGACGGCGTTGAGGACGGGGGCCAGCAGCAGGCAGAGCGCACCGAGCACCAGCGCGCTCCGCAGGCCGACACCGAGGACCACCCGCTCGATCGCGATGACCTGGTCGGGCTCGGCCGAGATGCGGCGGGCGCCGGTGGCCTGGAGGCCCAGGGAGAGCACGCTGATCACCAGCAGCGCGCCCATGAGCGCGGAGAAGGCGCCGTACGGCTCCTTGCCGATCAGGTGCGCGACCAGCACCGTGTAGCCGTAGGTCGAGACGTTCATGACCCCGATCGCGACCGCGATGACGACACCGCTGCGCAGCCTGTGGCTGCTCTCGGTTGCCGTCCTGCTCACGGGGCCGAAGCCTACGGGCGTGCGTCTGGCGCACCGAAGTCGGTGGCCACTCGCAGAGTGGTTGGATCGTCGCCATGCGGCGGGCGCTGGGACGGGAGGCGCCGGTCGTGCTCTGGGCACTGGCCCTCGCGCTGCTGGTGCTCGGGCCGGCGCTGGGCGCCGGCTTCCTGCTGGTGCGCGACATGGTGTGGGTGCCGGACCTGGCCCTCACCGGCGACGCGCTCGGCCTCGGATCGGGGCTGCCGCGGGCGGTGCCGTCGGATGCGGTCGTCGCGGTGCTGGACGAGGTCGTGCCGGGGGTGCTGCTCCAGAAGCTCGTCCTGGTGCTGACCCTCACGGCCGGCGGGGTCGGCGCCGCCCGGCTCGTGGGTCGTGACGCGGGGCTCGTGGTGCGCCTGGTCGCGGTCAGCGTCTACTCCTGGAACGCGCTGGTGGCCGAGCGGCTGCTGATGGGCGCGTGGCCGCTGCTCGTGGGGTACGCCGTGCTGCCGTGGCTCCTGGTCGCCGCGCGGAGCTGGCGCGAGCAGGACCGGCTGCCGCTCTGGCTGCTGGTGCTGGTCCCGCTCGGGTGCCTGAGCGCCAGCGCGGGGCTGGCCACGGCGGTGGCGGTCCTGGCCGGGGCCGCCGGCAAGGGCCGCACCGGCAGGAGCGTGCTGCTGGTCGCGGCGGGCAACGCGCCCTGGCTGGTGGCCGGGCTGCTGCACGCCGGCTCGGCGACCTCGGACGCCGGGGCCGCCGCCGTGTTCGCGTTGCACGGCGAGGGCTCGGTGCCGGCGCCGCTCGCGGCGCTCACGCTGGGCGGGATCTGGAACACCCTCGTCCAGCCCGCGTCCCGCACCGGCGCGCTCGGCTGGCTGGCGCTCGCGGTGCTCGTGGGGCTGGCCGCCGTCGGGGCGCGCTCCTGGTGGCGGCGTACGCCGGCCCGGGAGCGGACCGCGCTCCTCGTGTGCTGGGCCGTCGGCTGGGGGATCGCGGTTCTCACCTGGCTGGCACCCGGGCTGGTCGGCTGGGCGTCCGAGCACGTCCCTGGAGCGGGCGTGGTCCGCGACGGCGCCCGCGCGCTGGTGCTCTGCGCCCCGCTGCTCGCGGTGCTGGTGGCGGAGGGCGTGCGCGTCCTGGCCGGCAAGGCGCCGGCGGAGCGGGTGGCCCGTGTCCCCCTCGCGGTCGGTGCCGTGCTGCTCCCGATCGCGGTCCTGCCCGGCCTCGCGTTCGGCGTGGGCCACCGCATCCAGCCCGCCGACTACCCGGCGGCGTACGACCGGGCCCGGGAGCTGGTGGCCGACCTGCCCGGGGACGTGCTGGTCCTCCCGCTCTCCAGCTACCGCGCGCCGGAGTGGAACCACCGACACCTGGTGCTCGACCCCATCGGTCGCTACCTGCGCCGCGACTACGTGGCCAGCGACGTGCTGGTCGTGGACGGCACTCCGCTCGCGGGCGAGGACCCCCGGGTCGAGGAGGCGGCCCGGGCGCTGGCCGAGCCGACCGCCCAGGAGCGGGCTGCGGCCCTGGCCCGGATCGGCATCGGCGCGGTCGTCACCGATCCGACCGCCCCTGGCGGCGTGCCGCCCGAGGTGGCCGGACGCACCCTGCTCGACGGGGCCGACCTGCGGGTCGTGGCTCTCGACAGCGTGGATGTGCGCGAGGTCCAGACCAGCTGGCAGGTCGCGATGGCCATCGCGTGGGCGGCGTTCCTCGCACCGCTCCTGATCGCGGTGGGTCTGGCCGTACGGCGCCGGCGGGCCGCCGGTCAGGAGTCGAACGCCCCTGGAGTGACTGGCGAGTAGCAATCGTCACACTGGATCGGCTAGGTTTGCGCGCGGACCAGGGAGGGGCCACCGCGTGAATCTTTTGATGACGTTCGCAGCCTTGTTCGTAGGTGCGGCGATTGCAGCAGGGTCGGTCTACGGCCTGATCTCTTCGCAGACGGCCGCGCCCGCCAACTCACCGACCAACGTGAACGCCCCGGCCTTCGACTACGGGTCGAACAACTAGGCGCCTGCCCGAGCGGCTACGCCTCCTGGTGGTTCGGGTCGGTCCACTCCGGGTCCTGCGCGTCCAGCCGCCGCCCTTCGAGCGCGGCGCGGACCACGGTGGCGAACGACTCCTGCGCGTGGCTCCAGGTGAACGCATGACTCGTCACCCGGGCCCCGCGGCCCAGCCGCGCCCGCTGTTCCTCGTCGTCGAGCAGCGCCTCGATCGCCTGGGTGAAGCCGGCCCGGTCGTCGGCCAGCACGCCGGAGTACCCGTCGACGACCGACTCCTGCGTGCCGCCCGCCTCGCGGTAGGCGACCGTCGGAGTGCCGTGCATGCCGGCCTCGCCCACCACCAGCCCCCAGCCCTCCTTGAGCGAGGGCAGCGCCAGCAGCCAGGCGCGCTCGTAGATCTCGTGCTTGCGGGCCTCGTCGACGTGTCCTTCGAAGACGACGGTGTCGCCGGCGCCGAGGCGCTCGGCGTACTCGTGCAGCCGGGCCTCCCACCAACCGCCGCCGACGACATGGAGCCGCAGCCCGGCGTGGCGCTCGCGCAGCTCGAGCACCGCGTCGATGGCGTGCTCGACCCGCTTGTGCGGGACCAGCCGGCCGACCACGGCGACCACCGGAGTGTCCGACTTGCCGCCCGCGCCGGGCAGCACGGGGTCGGTGCCGTTGTGCACCACCGCGACCCTCGGGCCCCGGACGCCCAGGGTGCGGAGCTCGGCGCGGGTGGCGCGCGACACCGCGACGTACTGGCTGCGCCGGTAGAGCAGCGGCGCGACCCGGCGCTCGATGAACCAGCCGACCCTGCCGGTCAGGCCCGGGTAGACGACCGGCCACTGCTCGCGGTGCACGTGGTGGACCAGTACGACGACCGGCCGGCGGGTGACCAGGCGGGAGAAGAACGGCAGGCCGTTCTGCACGTCGACCACCACGTCCGGGTCGCCGAGGTCGCCGCGGCGCAGGGCGCGCATCCCCTCGACGTAGACCGACAGCTTGGTGCCGCGGCGCACGAACCGGACGCCGCGGACGGTCTCCTCGGGCGGGGCCGCCGCGTGCGCGGCGCAGAAGACCGTGACCCGGGCTCCGCGCTCGGCCAGGCCTGCCGCGATGGTCTCGAGGTACCGCTCGGCGCCCCCGCCCTCGGGGTTGCGGGTGTCGCGCCAGCTGAGGAAGACGACCTGTTTGCCGTTCAGCAGGACGTCCTTGGGCACCCGCTGAACAATAGGGGGCGCTGTTCAGAGTGGGAGGATTCAGGCCGATCATGGTGAGCGACGGCACGGTCGGCGCCTCGGCCACCCCGGACCGCGGCGTGGCCGCGGCGCTGCTCCGCGCCGTGCGGCCGCGGCAGTGGGTCAAGAACCTGCTGGTCGTCGCCGCTCCGCTGGCCGCCGGCGAGCTCGGGAACGTCGACGTCCTCGTCGCCACACTGCTGGCCCTGGTCAGCTTCTGCCTGGCCGCCAGCGCCGTCTACCTGGTCAACGACACGGCCGACCGGGAGGTCGACCGGCTGCACCCCACCAAGCGGCTGCGGCCGATCGCCTCAGGGGAGCTGCCGGTCTCCGTCGCGCTGGCCGCCGCCGGGGTGCTCGCGGCGGCCGCGCTGGCGGTCGGCTGGGTGGCCGACCCGGCGCTGGCGGTCCTCGTCGCGGCGTACCTCGCCCTGCAGCTGCTGTACGCCCTCTGGCTCAAGCACGAGCCGGTGCTCGACATCTCGATCGTGGCGGCGGGCTTCCTGATGCGGGCGGTGGCGGGCGGCATCGCGGCCGACCTGCCGCTGTCCCAGTGGTTCCTGCTGGTGTCCGGCTTCGGCTCGCTGTTCATCGTGGCCGGCAAGCGCTACTCCGAGCTGCACACCCTGGGCAGCGAGGCCGGCACGCGGCGCAGCCTGGTGCGCTACACCGACACCTACCTGCGCTTCGTCTGGAGCACCGCGGCCGGTGCCACCGTCATCTCCTACAGCCTGTGGGCCTTCGAGCAGGCGCCCGACACCGGCATCCCGTGGCACACCATCTCGATCGCGCCGTTCCTCGTCGGGCTGCTCCGGTACGCCGTCGACGTGGATGCCGGCACCGCCGCCGAGCCCGAGGACATCGTCTTCCGTGACCGTGTCCTCCAGGTGATCGGCGTGGTCTGGCTGGTCACGGTCTGCGTCGGAGTGCTCACCTCATGACGCCCCTCCTCACCGGCTGGGGCCGGACGGCGCCGACCGCCGCCACCCTCGTCGAGGCCGCCGTCGCCGACGTGCCCGCCCTGCTGCGCGACCGCCCGGACCGCGGCGTGATCGCCCGCGGCCTCGGCCGGTCCTACGGCGACGCCGCCCAGAACGCCGGCGGCACCGTGCTGGCGCCGATCACCGGTCCGACCACGATCCACCGCGCCGCGGACGGCCCCCCGCTGGTCACGGCTGCGTCCGGAACCAGCCTCCACGACCTCATGGCCGCCCTGCTGGCAGCACGGCTCTTCGTGCCGGTCACGCCGGGCACCCGCTACGTCACCCTCGGCGGCGCCGTGGCGGCCGACATCCACGGCAAGAACCACCACCGCGACGGCTCCTTCGGCGAGCACGTCGTGTCCCTGGACCTGGTCACCGCGGACGGCGGGCTGCACACCATCGGGCCGGACGCGGACCCCGCCCTGTTCTGGGCGACGGTCGGCGGCATGGGGCTGACCGGGGTGATCACCTCGGTGACGCTCCGGGCGCTCCCGGTCGAGTCGGCGTACGTCACGGTCCACACCGAGCGGATCGGCAGCCTCGACTCCCTGATGCGGACGATGAAGGAGCACGACGACGACCACCGCTACTCGGTGGCCTGGATCGACACCCTGGCCCGGGGCCGGTCCCTCGGCCGGTCGGTGCTGACCCGCGGTGACCATGCGACCGAGGCCGAGCTCACCGGCGCTGCGGCCCGACACCCCTGGCGCGCCCCGCAGCCACCCCGGCTGTCGGTGCCGCTCACACCGCCCGGCGGGCTGGTGTCGCGGCCGGCGGTGCGCGCCTTCAACGAGCTGTGGTTCCGCAAGGCGCCCCGCGACGGCGTCGGTGTCGAGTCCATCGCGTCGTTCTTCCACCCGCTCGACCAGGTGGCGAGCTGGAACCGGCTCTATGGCCGGGGTGGGCTGGTCCAGTACCAGCTCGTGGTCCCCGAGCACGCCGAGAATGCCCTGACCGAGGCACTCCGACTCCTCTCCGACGCCGGGCAACCGTCCTTCCTGGCTGTGCTGAAACGGTTCGGTGCTACCAACCCCGGGCTACTCTCGTTCCCGGTGCCTGGCTGGACGCTCGCGCTCGACCTCCCGGCCGGGCCGGGGCTGGGCCCGCTGTTCCGGACCCTCGACCGGCTGGTGGTCGAGGCCGGCGGCAGGCTCTACCTGGCCAAGGACTCCCGGCTCTCGCCGGAGACCTTCGACCTCATGTACGAGCGGGCCGAGGAGTTCCGCAAGCTCCGCCGGGAGCTCGACCCGAACGGCGTCCTGCAGTCCGACCTCGCCCGCCGCCTGCGCCTCTGACCACCCCGCCCATCACGCCCACAGAACAACCGAGGACACATGCTCAACGCGCTCGGCGAGCCCCAGTCGCTGCTGCTGCTCGGCGGCACCAGCGACATCGCCCTGGCCGTCGCCGAGAAGTACGCCGCCAGGGGCGGTCTCCGGGTCGTGCTCGCCGCCCGGCCCGGCCCGCGCCGCGCGGACGCGGCGGCCCGGCTCGCCGCGCTCGGCCACACCGTCGAGGAGCTCGACTTCGAGGCGACCGACACCGCGAGCCACCCCGCGCTGGTCGCCCGGGCCGCCGCCGGCGGCGACCTCGACGTCACGCTCGTCGCGTTCGGCGTCCTCGGGGACGAGGAGGAGGCCTGGCGGGACCACGACGCCGCGGTCCGGCTGGCCGAGGTCAACTACGTGGGTCCGGTCAGCGTCGGCGCCGCGCTCGCCCAGCAGGTCCAGCGCCAGGGGCACGGCGTGATCGTCTTCCTCTCCTCGGTCGCCGGCGAGCGGGTGCGCCGCTCCAACTTCGCCTACGGCGCCAGCAAGGCCGGCGCCGACGGCTTCTACCTGGGCCTGGGCGAGGCGCTGCGCGAGCACGGCGGCCACGTGCTCGTCGTGCGCCCCGGGTTCGTGCACACCAAGATGACGCAGGGCCGCGATGCCGCGCCGCTCTCGGTCGGGCCTGAGGAGGTCGCCGACGCCGTCGTCGCGGGCGTCGCCGCCCGCAAGGAGCTGGTGTGGGTGCCGGCCACGATGCGGTTGGTGATGTCGGGGTTGCGGCACGTGCCGCGTCCCCTCTTCCGCCGGCTGCCTCTCTGACTCCCCTCAGCATCGATCGTTAGGGTCCCGCCATGCCTCGTCAGCCCGCTCCGTCGCGCGCCCGCGCGCCGTGGCGTGCCGACCTGCGCCGCTCCCGGCGGCTGTTCTCCGACTTCCGGGTCGAGCAGACCGACCCGGCCCGGTTCTACGGCGCCCTGGCCGAGGACTCGGTCGGCCAGCTCTCGGGCTACCTCGACCTCCGTGGCGCGACCATGCTCGACGTGGGCGGCGGCCCCGGCTACTTCCGCGACGCGTTCACGGCGGCCGGCGCCACCTACTGGGCGCTCGACGCGGATGTCGGCGAGCTCTCCGGCCAGGGCAGCATCGCCAACGGCACCGTGATCGGCGACGGGATGCGGCTGCCCTTCCGCGACGGCGCCGTGGACCTCTGCTACTCCTCCAACGTCCTCGAGCACGTGCCGGACCCGTGGCGGATGGCCGAGGAGATGCTCCGGGTCACCAGGCCCGGCGGCGTCGCGTTCATCTCCTACACCTCCTGGTACGGACCGTGGGGCGGCCACGAGACCGCACCCTGGCACTTCCTGGGTGGCGCGCGGGCCCGGCGCCGCTATGCCCGCAGGCACGGCCACGAGCCCAAGAACAAGTACGGCGAGTCGCTGTTCGAGCTCACCGTGAAGCAGGGCGTCCACTGGGCCCGCCGGCAGCAGCTCGGTGAGGTGCTCGACGTGATCCCGCGCTACAACCCGCGCTGGAGCTACGCCCTGACGCGGATCCCGGGGCTGCGGGAGCTGCTGACGTGGAACCTCGCGATCGTGGTGCGTGCCCGGTGACCGTGGAACAGCCGGAGGCCCCGAAGCGGGCCCTGCCGACCTCGGCGCTGCGCCAGGCCGGCTACGCAGTCATCCTCGCGGCCCTCGCCTTCAGCCAGTCCGCGGGGCAGATGGTCGCCGACACCAAGTTCGACCTGGTCACCGGGCCACGCCGCTTCCTCGAGACCGGCCTCCGGCTGTGGGACCCCACCGCTGCCTTCGGCCAGCTCCAGAACCAGGCCTACGGCTACGCCTGGCCGATGGGGCCGTTCTTCGTCGTCGGCGAGCTGGTCCGGCTGCCACCGTGGGTGGTGCAACGGCTGTGGTGGACACTGCTGCTCTGCGCGGCGTTCTTCGGCATGCTCCAGCTGGCCCGCAAGCTCGGCCTCGGCACCCCGGCCACCCAGGTGCTGGCGGCGTTCGCCTTCGTGCTCACGCCCCGGATCACCACGCTCCTCGGCGGCACGTCGGTCGAGCTCTGGCCGATGGCGCTGGCGCCCTGGGTCCTCCTGCCACTGGTGTACGCCGCCGAGAAGGGCTCGCTGCGCCGGGCCGCCGCGCTGAGCGCCCTGGTCCTGGCCACGTGTGGTGGTGTCAATGCGATCGCGGTGGTCGCGGTGCTGCCCCTTGGAGTGGTCTTCATCGTCACCCGCGCCCCCGGCCCCCGCCGGTGGCGGCTGCTGGGCTGGTGGACGCTGTTCACGATGCTCGCCACCGCCTGGTGGTGGCTGCCGCTGCTCCTGCTCGGTCGCTACAGCGTGCCGTTCCTCGACTACATCGAGAACGCCACGATCACCACGGTGCCGACAGACATGGCCCGCACTCTGGTGGGGGAGTCGGACTGGGTCGCCTACTTCGCAGGCATCGACTACCAGGCCGGGCAGCACCTCGTGTCGACGCCGTTCCTCATGCTGGATGCCGCGGTGGTCGTGGCCCTGGGGCTGCTGGGCATCGCGCTCCGGGACAACCCGCACCGGCGGTTCCTGACACTCAGCCTCCTCATCGGCCTGGTGGTCGTCGGCTTCGGGTACGCCGGCGACCTGTCCGGCTTCTTCGCGGCCGACCGGGCCGAGGCCCTGGACGGCGTCCTGGCTCCACTGCGGAACCTGCACAAGTTCGATGTGGTGCTCCGCATCCCGCTCGTCCTCGGGCTGGCGCACGGGATGGCAGCGCTGCCCAGACTGCTCCGGAGCCCGGACTCTCCCGGCGCCAACCGCGCCGCGATCTTCGCAGTGCGCGCGATGGCGGTGCTGGCCCTGGTCGCACTGGCGCTGCCGTGGGCCCAGGACGAGATCGCGCCGCGCCAGGGTGTCGAGGCGGTGCCGAAGTACTGGTACCAGGTCGCCGACTACCTCCAGGCCACCGATGACGGCACCGTCGCCCTCGAGCTGCCGGCGTCCGCCTTCGGCGTCTACAGCTGGGGCAACACCCACGACGACGTCCTGCAGGGGCTGGCCGAGAGCCCGTGGGCGGTGCGCAACGTCATCCCGCTGGCCCAGCCCGGCAACGTCGACTTCCTGGACGCGGTGACGCGCACGATCGAGTCCGGTCAGCCGAGCCGGACCCTGGCGTCGTACCTGGCCGCCAACGGCGTCGGCAGGCTGGTGGTCCGCAACGACCTCGACCGGTTCCAGACCGGGGCCCCCGACCCGGCCTACGTCCGCAGCGTGCTGAGCCAGTCCGACGGGATCGACCTGGTCCGCTCCTTCGGCCCGAAGGTGGGGGCGAAGCCGTACGACGTCGAAGGCGCCGACCACGTGCGCGTCGTGGCCGGCAACGGCATGAGCACCGTGGTCGGCTCGGTCGACGTCTACTCAGTCACGGCGCCGGCCGACGCGACGCTGGTCACCGACCCCAAGGTCACCGTCGGCGACCCGACGGCCGGGCTGTCGTCCGCGCTGCGCCTGCTCCGGGCCACCGACTCGGTGCTCGCAGGTGACGCCACCGGCGATGAGCAGAGCCAGGTCCTCACCGACGGCACCAAGCGCCGCGAGACCAACTTCGCCGCGGTGCGGTGGAACGAGTCCGCGACGATGGGCCGCAGCGACCCCTACCGTCTCTTCGGCCCCGAGCACTTCCACCGTTTCGACCCCGACCAGGAGGAGCGCGAGACCACCGCGGCCTGGACCGGCGGCGTCGGGTCAGTGGTGGCCAGCACCTCGCAGGGGTACGCCGACGGCCGGGCGCCCCTGGAGATCGGCTCACACCCCGGGGCCGCGCTCGACGACGACCCCGCCACCGCCTGGCGGTCGAACCCACTGCTCGACCCGACCGGGCAGTTCTGGGAGGTGACCTTCAGCCAGCCGACCGACCTCACCTACGTCACCGTCGGGATGCCTGCCGACGGCGCCCCCGTCGACCAGCTGGAGCTCGCGGCCGGCGGTCGCCGGGTCGTCGACACGGCTCCCCGGCCCGGCAGCTCGCGGACCTACGCCATCGACGTCGACGACGCCGCGTCGCTGAAGATCACGGCGGTCGGCCGCGACCCGGGGCTCCCGGGCTCGCTCGCGTTCAACGAGGTGCGGATGTCCGGCGTCCGGGCGCAGCGCTACCTCGACCTGCCGCTGCCCGACCCGGACATCCCGGTCGACGCGATCACCATGACCCGTGACCCCGACCGGTCGGCCTGCGTGCTCGTCGGGAACGCCCTGCCGTGCGACGACCTCCTGGCCTCACCGGGGGAGGACGGCGACACCCTCGCCCGCCGCTTCTCCGTCCCGTTCGCCGACACCTACCGGATCAGCGGCAGCATCTCGCTGCGCCGGACCTCGGACGGCGCGGGGCTGCTGCGTCCGCCAGCCGGCGCCTTCACCGGGGGCAGCCGCCCCGTCGACGTCGCCGAGGGGGCGATCGCGGCTCGCGACGGCGACCTCGCCACCACGTGGCGGCAGACCGAGCAGGGCGAGAGGCTCACCGTGCAGCTGCACGAGAAGCGACCGGTCAGCGAGCTCCAGGTCGAGGTGAACCCGGCCGCCGCGGTGTCGCGGCCGACGCAGGTGCGGCTCCGGTCCGGCGACCGCAGCGTCGACCTCTCGCTGGACGACGAGGGCCGCGCCGAGCTGCCGCACCCGTGGACGCTGTCGACCTTCTCGCTGCAGGTGCTGCAGGCCGATACGGCGTACACGACACAGGACCGGGAGTTCGTCCCGCTCGACCCGGGCATCAGCGACCTCAAGCTCGACGGCCGCTCGCTCAAGCCGCACCCGGCCCACCTGCGGGTGTTCCCGTGCGGTAGCGGCCCGGACCTCCGGATCGGCGACCAGGTCGTCCAGACCTCGTTCCGCGCCAGCACGCTCTCCTTGCTCCGTGGTCGCAGCGTGCCGCTGCAGGCGTGTGGCAGCGACGAGGTCCCGCTCGGCGTCTCGGCCACCGAGGTCCTGGCCAGGCCGACGTCACTGTTCCGGATCGACACCCTGTCCCTGGTGCGGGTCACCGCCCAGCCGTCGTCCGTGACCCCCCTCGAGGTGCAGCGCGACGGCTCGCTGCCCGTGAGCGCAGACCTCCCCGCCCGGTCCGGGCCGTCGGTACTGGTGCTCCCGCAGAACGTCAACGACGGCTGGGTGGCCACGATCGGCAACCAGGAGCTGAAGGCCCAGCAGGTCGACGGCTGGAAGCAGGGCTGGATCGTCCCGGGTGGTGCAGCAGCGACCGTGCACTTCGACTACCGCCCCGAGACCACCTTCCGGATCGTCCTCGGCGCCGGTGTGGTGGGCGTGCTCCTCTGCCTGCTCGGCGCCGCGCTGCGACCGCGCAAGCCGGCCGCGGGGAAGCGGTCGCTGCCGGCACTGAGGCCCGGCCGGGTCGGCGGGCTCGACGTGGTCGTGGTGATGGTGGCGGGCGGCCTGCTGGCCGGCTGGTACGGCGTCGCGGCGGTCGGCGCGGCCCTCGTCCTCGGTGTCGCGGCCCGCCGGTTCGAAGGGTGGGGGGCGCTGGCCGCCGCGAGCATGCTGATGGTCGGTGCTGGGCTCAGCTGGGACCGGATCACGCAGGCGTCGTGGGCCAACGAGTGGCGGCAGGCCTGGAGCCTGGCCGTGGTCGGATGCCTGGTGGCGGCGCTGGCGACGGGTTTCGCCGGTGTCCGCAGGAGGCCGCTACGGAGCCACTTCCGCGGTCTGCTCGGGCTCCGGGGCCAGCGACCGCGGCTCCATCCGCACGAAGAAGCGGACGTTCTTGAGCCTCAGCACCGGCTTCTCGAACAGGTAGAACGAGATGGTCGCCAGCACCAGCGTCGTGCCCAGCGTCAGCACCGCGACGGTGAGGAACCGGCCGTGGAACACCTCTAGGCCCAGGGCTCGGAAGACCAGGTTCAGCACCAGCATGTGGATGGCGAAGACGCCGTAGGAGACCTCGCCCAGCCAGAACGGCACCGGGCCGGTCAGCTGCCTGCGGGCCCAACCCTCACGCTCGGGCCCGAAGACGAGGGGCAGCACGAAGAACGCGCCCGCGGCGCCGTACAGCACGACCTTGGCGCCCGCCTCCCACCCGCCGGGCGTGAGCAGCAGCCGAGGCCCCGCCAGCGGTGAGCAGGCCAGCGCGAACAGCGCCGTGGCGAGGATCCAGCAGCCGATGAGGTCGTGGCCCAGGCGGTCGAGCAGGTGCTCGCGCGGCCGGACGGCGAGGTCGGCCGAGACGGCGGCGAACACGAGGCCGACCATGAACCAGGGCAGGTAGCCCGGCAGCCACTGGGCGTAGTGGGCCCGGTAGCCGGGGATCTGCGCCACGACGACCTGCCAGACCACGCCGCCGACCGTGAGGGCGCCGGCGCCCACCAGCACGCGGGGGAGCCGGAGCCCGTTGCCCCGGCGGCCGATGAAGGCCAGGCAGATCAGTGGGAGCACGAGGTAGAACGCGACCTCGGTGCACAGGCTCCACATCTGGGTCAGCGAGCTGGCCAGCAGCTCGGGGCGGTAGAGCTGGGTGAGCGTCAGGTGGCTGACCCAGTCCTGCCACGTGGCGTCGCTGTTCGCGGGGTCGACGAGGAACGCCGTCACGACCACGACCCAGTAGAGCGGCAGGATCCGCAGCGCCCGCTTCCAGAGGTAGTGCCGGCTCGACGGCTCGTCCCGGCCGAGCGCGGCGGCCACGAACCACGGCCGGCTGAGGAGGAACCCCGACAGGACGAAGAAGAGCGTCACCCCGAAGTCGAACCGGGCCAGCATCGCGCCGACCCAGCCGTCGTTGATCCGGCCGGTGTTGAACGCGCAGTGGGTGAGCACGACCATGATCGCCCCCGCCGCCCGGACGGCGTTCAGGGTCGGGAAGGCTCGGTCGCGGAACGTCATGACCCCTCCGGGGTGTCGACCGGGGCGGGCTTGCCCACGATCACGTCGTCAGTGCACAGCGTGACACCATCGGCCAGCCCCGAGATCGACACCGAGTCGAACCGGTCGTCGCCGGCCCGGAAGAAGAGGGCATGGACGCCCGGCTTCACCACCGTGCTGTAGGACGTCGCGCCCGCGCTCACCACGACCGGGCTGGTGCCAGAGCTCAGGTAGCCGACCCGCACCCACCAGCCGCCGTACGAGAGCGGGCCGTCGAGCGGCACCGCCGTCGCCGCGCCGTCCTCCACGAGGTAGCCGCAGCCCGGCTGCGGGCCGGGCAGGCCGTCCCGGGTGTGCGGGACCTTGGCGGGGACCACGTGACCGTCCCCGTCGACGACGTCGAGGTGGTCCGTGGCCAGGTCGACGAAGTGCGCCCGGTCGCGGTAGCCGCGCAGCAGGTGGCTCAGCAGGTTGTCGGGGTAGCTGAGGGGCCACATCACGTACGTCGGGACGGGACCGTCGACCACCGCGGTCGACTGCTGGGCCGACTCCAGGTCTGGCAGCAGGGCCTGGAAGTAGTCCCGCCCGGGCATGTTGTCCTGCCAGTGCCCGATGTAGGTGGCCGACGAGACCAGCCCGAGCCCGGCCACGACCGCAGTCAGCGCGGCCACGCGGCGCGGGTGCTCGGTGAGCTGGCTCGCCGCCAGGTTCTCCGGCCTCGGCGAGACGGTCTCGACCGCGCCGATCATCGGCAGCGTGGCGCACGCGAGGGCCAGGGCGGTCACCGCTCCGAGCTCACCCTGGTAGCGCAGCTCGAGCGCGATCTGCGGCCCGACGAGAGAGGCTCGCCCGGCGAGGACGAGCACGACGTCGGCGAGCAGGAAGAAGCCGGGCAGCAGCCAGGCGCGCGCGCAGCGGGTCCGGGTCCGGTGGATCTCGCGGACCACGACACCGGCGGCGACGGCCCAGACCAGGACCTCCCAGTTGCCGGGAGCGGGCAGGGCCGCGCCCTCGACGAGCTTCCAGTGCAGCGGCCCCCCGAGGACGCCGGGCAGGTAGGTGTTGAGCAGCATGTTGGGCACGACCTGGTCGGCGGCGGAGCTGCCGGCGTCGCCCGGGTCGAAGTTCAGCGCGTAGACGGAGTAGGCCGCCACGTAGGCCACTCCCACGACGGCGTACGTCGCGACTGCCGCCCGGTAGGTCCTGATGGTGTGCCCGATCCGGTGGCGCAGGGAGCCGGTGGCGAAGTAGGACAGCGTGACGATCGCGAAGCCGCCGATGACCAGCAACGTCTTCTCGTAGAAGAGCAGCCCGGCCACGACCCAGACCACCGAGACCACCAACGGCCCCGGCCGATGTGTGCGCAGGTGGGCGACGAGGCTGGCCAGCCCCCAGAACAGCGAGATCAGCATGGGCAGCTGGTTGATCCCGACCGCCCACCACACCGCCATCGGCAGCGAGAACACCGTGAACATCGCGAGCACCATCGGCGGCAGGATCCCGGGCCGCCAGCCGAACATCCGGACCAGGCAGACGACCATGCCGACGTCGGCGACCAGCTGGAGGACGAGCAGGACGGACGCGTTGATCCACCAGCTGTACGACGACAGCGTGTCCGAGAGCCACGAGAGGTACATGCCCGCGGGCATCAGGTGCCCGCCGTGCGGCTGCAGCGCGTTGGTCAGGGAGGTGCCGCCGTTGGCCATGTGCGCGACGAACGCGAAGTCGTCGCCGGCGAACCACGACGTGTACGACGCCCAGGCCCGGAAGCCGAGGTGGACGAGGACCAGGGCCACCGCTCCCAGCGCCACCCGGTTCGACAGCAGCCGCGACCGCCAGCGGATGTCGTCGCCCGCTGGCGTGGTCGGCGACCGGGCCGGGTCGAGGCTGGTGGTCATCGGCTCAGCCCCCGGTCGGCGTCGGGGTGGGCAACCCGAGCGTGAGGCCGGTCACGCAGAGTCCCGGATGGGCGGGGTAGTCGCTGAGCTGGACGTCCTTGAACTCGCCGGCGGCCTGCACGAAGACGTTGTGCAGCCCCTTGGGCAGGTCGAGGTCGTGTCCCTCCTCCCCGGCCTGGACGTGCAGGGAGACGTCCTGCTTGCTGACGTAGGAGATCCGCAGCCACCAGCCACCGCCGATCACCGGGCCGTCGAGCGGGATCGTCGTCTCGTCGCCGGCCAGCGGGTACCCGCACCCCGACCCGCCCTGCTGCTGCCGGGCCGGCGGGATGCCCGCGGGGGAGAGGTGCCCCTGGTCGTCGAAGACGTAGAGCCGGTCCACCGACGACCGCGGAAAGGTCGTCTGGTCGTCGAAGTTCCGGAAGATGTGGGAGTAGGTGTTCTCCGGGAACCGGTAGGACCACAGCAGGGTCTGCGGGACCCCCAGGTCGGCCAGTGGCACCGGCTTGTCGGGCGCTTTCGCCAAGCTGCTGCGCACGTTGGCGAAGTACTGCTCGGACGGGTTGTGCTCCTGCCAGAGGTCGACGTACCGGACGCTCGAGACCAGTGCCGCCGCCACCACCACGACGGTGATCGCGGCCACCAGCCGGGGGTTCTCGGGGGTGGCGTCGGCGCGGACCTCGTTCTGCTCGGGCGCGCCGATGAGGGGCAGGAAGGCGAGCCCGACCGCGAGGACGAACAGCGCGGCGGTCTCGGTCTGGTAGCGGTACTCGCGGGCGATGTCGGGGCCGACCACGTTCGCCCGCGCGGTGGCCAGCAGGATGACGTTGCAGACCGCCGGGAAGGCGATCAGGGACCAGGCCCGGCGGCTCCTGGTCCGGCTCCGCTGCGCGTACACCAGCAGCGCCGCGAACGCCGCCCACGAGACCAGCACCACCGGCTGGGTCGGCCAGCCGAACGCGCCGACGCTCAGTGGCTGCCAGCGCAGGGGCCCGCCGACCAGCCCCGGGAGCATCGTGGTGCCGACGAGGTTGTAGGCGATCGGGCTCCAGGGCTGGGTGTTGGCGTTGCCCGGGGAGAAGTCCAGCCCGTAGTGGACGTAGAGCACCAGGTAGCCGAGGCCCAGGGCGCCGTAGGCCAGGACGCCCGCGCGGTAGTACGACCAGAGGTGCTTGATCCGGTCCGGTGTGCCCCCGGTGGCGAACCATGCGAAGCCGAAGATCAGGTAGACCCCGAGCAGCAGCAGGGTCTTCTCGTAGAAGACCAGCCCGGCAACGGTCCAGACCAGTGCGAGGACCAGCGAGCCGGGCCGGCGGTGGCGGAGGTACTCCACGTGCGCGTGCAGCCCGAACACCAGTGCCACCTGCATGGGCAGCTGGTTGATGCCGGCCGCGAACCAGATGCCGGCCGAGAGCGTGAAGACGTAGGCCAGGTATCCCGCCAACAGCGCCAGCACCAGGGGCCGGCGGCCGAACAGCGACACGAGCAGCCGGAGCATGCCGAGTCCGGCCAGCGCCTGCAGCACCAGCAGCACCGCTGCCCAGGGTGCCCACTGGTAGACCGCGACCTTGGTGAGCACGTACGCAGCGAGGAAGCCGCCCGGCATGAGGTGTCCGCCGTACGACTCCAGGAGGTACGACGCGTCCAGCGGCTGGTTCATCGCGCGGGACATGAACGCGAGGTCGTCGAAGTAGAACCACGACCCCGACAGCGCCCAGCCGCGGAAGGCGAGCTGGAGGGCGACCAGCGCCACGCCGTACAGCACCAGGTGGCGGCTCAGCCGCTCGGGCAGTGTCACCACCGGGTGCGTCACGGCGGGCCCGAGAGCGGGCGCGTCGGAGTCGGGCGCCCGCGGCTCGACCTCGGGCTGCGACACGCCGTGGATTGTGACACGCAGGGGCCGTCCGGCCCGCCTTCGCGATCGGTGGGAGCGCTTGCACGACGAAGGTGACTCTGCGGTAGGTTTCGCCCATTCTTTCTGGGAGGGGAGACCATGAGGGTGCTGGCGCGGGTCCTGTTGGGCCTCGGTGCGTTCCTGCTAGTCGCGGGAATTCTCGCTGTCACGTGGATCCCCGGCATGGTCAAGAAGACCCCGCTGGACGTCGACATGACAACCATCTACGAGGGTCACGCGGCCAAGCTCGACCCGGTCACGGGCGACTTCACCATGAAGCCCGCCTACGCGCTCCGCTACACCCTGGCGGACTCGAACAAGTCGAGCGACGACACCGTCGTCATGGTCGAGAACGCATGTGCGGTCTTCGACACCGGCGGCGCGCACGTGTGCGTCAACGGCAACGACCCCGACCTGATCACCGCGACCACCGACATCTTCGCGACGGACCGCGTCACGGCCCTGGCGGTCAAGGACAAGAACCTCCCGGCCGATGCCGTCCCGCACGAGGGGCTGGTCAACAAGTTCCCCTTCGACGTGGAGAAGAAGACCTACCCCTTCTGGGACGGTGACGCCGGCAAGGCGCTGCCCATCGAGTACCAAGGCACCAAGACCCTGTTCGGCCTGGAGACCTACGAGTTCCAGTACACCGTCAAGGATGTCCCGATCAACATCGCCGACGACGACCCGGCGACCCCCGAGGACGACTCCATCCCCGGCACCTACGACAACGTCGTCACCGTCAACGTCGACCCCAAGACCGGCTCGATCGTCAAGAGCGGCCAGCACCAGCAGCAGTTCCTCGAGGACGGTACGCCGGCGGCCGACGTCACGCTGGTCCAGACCGACGCCTCGGTCAAGAAGGCGGTCGACGACGCCAAGTCGGCCGGCACCCAGCTGACCATCCTGCTCACCGTCCTGCCGATCGTCGGGTTCGTCGGCGGCATCCTCTGCCTCCTCGGCGGCCTCGTCCTCATCTTGCGGGAGAGCTCGGGCGGCGAGGGCGGGCAGCGCGTCGCCGAGAAGCCGAAGGTCGGCGCCGGCGTCTGACGCCGGCTACCGCGGCTCCCAGTCCGCGCCGAACAGCGCGGTCCCCGGAGTCAGCCTGCCCCGCGTGGCCGACCACCCTCCCCAGACCCGGTCGTGCCCCTCGGGCCACTCGGGCTCGAGGAGGTCGGTGATGCGGAAGCCGTGCCCGGCCAGGAGGGCGACCCAGTCACCCAGGGTCCGGTGGTGCTCGACATAGGCCACGGTCCCGGTGTCCTCCTCGACCTCGACGTACGGCGTGCGGTCCCAGTAGGACTGCCGCGCGGTCAGCCCGTCCGGCCCGGGGTCGTCCGGGAACACCCACCGGGTCGGGTGCGTGATCGAGAAGGCATACCGGCCCCCGGGGCGCAGCACCCGCGCGGTCTCGGCCACGGCGGTGTCGATGTCGCTGACGAACTGCAGGGCCCCGAACGAGCTGAACACCACGTCGAAGCCGTCGTCGGCGAACGGCAACGCGGTGGCTGTCCCGAGCACGGCCGGCACCGCGAACCCGCTGTCGCCGTCGATCCTCCGCGAGTGCTGGAGCTGGCGTCGGGACAGGTCGATCCCGAAGCCGCGTCCACCGTGCGTCCGCACCCAGCGTGAGCACTGGCCGGCCCCCGACCCGATCTCCAGCACGTCCTTCCCCGCGACGTCGCCGAGCATCCCCGCCTCGTCCTCGGTCAGCCCCTCGGGCCCCCAGAGGAACCCCGCGTCGCCGAGGTACGGCCCGTGCGTGGCCTGGTACTCGTCCGCGTACCGGTCCCAGTCCGGTCCGTTGGCCGCCCGTGACTCCCGCTCGTCGACGGGCCTGCGCTCGACCCGGACCGGCCGGTCGTACGGCGTCTGCTCGGCGCCCATGGCTCCCACGCTAGTCGGCCCCGGCTTCGAGGCTCGTCGCTGGCGCTCCTCGCACCTCAGCCACCGCACGCGAGCGGACTCGTGGCGTCCTGCGGCACGATGACCGGCGTGGACCTGTCGTCGCTGACCCCGCTCGAGGGTGGGTGGTCGGGGCTGACCTACCTCGCCGACGTGGGTGGGGAGCGCAGCGTGGTCCGGGTCTACCCGCCGGGCGCGGCCGGACCGGGCACGGCCGAGGTGGACGCCGCGGTGCTGCGGCTGGTCCGGGGGCTGGTGCCGGCGCCCGAGGTTCTCGAGGTCCGGCCGGCGCGGCCGGAGCTGGACCAGCCGGGGCTGCTGGTCACCGCGTTCCTCGGCGGCGTACGAGGAGACGAGCTGCTGCCGGGGCTGGGGGCCGCGGGACGGGTCGAGGTCGGTACGACGCTGGGTGGGCTGGTCGCCGACCTGGGTGGCATGCCGATGCTGCGCCCGGGGCCGTTCGTCGACCCGGACCTACGGATCGGCGACTTCGGCGTCGACGGGCTGCCGGGGTTCCTGGACCTCCGGCTGGCCGATCTCGGCCACCTGGCGCCGGCCGAGATCGACGGGCTGCGTGCAGTCGCCACCGATGCTCAGGCGTTGCTCGACACGGTGCCGCGGACCTGTCTGGTGCACAGCGACCTCAACCCCAAGAACCTGTTGCTCGACCCGGAGACGCTCGCGCTGACGGGCGTCCTCGACTGGGAGTACGCGCACGCCGGCCACCCGTTCACCGACCTGGGCAACCTGTTGCGCTTCGACCGGGACCCGGCGTTCACCGACGCCGTGCTGGCGGCGTACGCCGAGCGTCGGGGCACGGCCCCGGAGACCGCGCTGGAGCTGGCCCGTGCCGCCGACCTCTGGGCGTTGGTGGACCTGGCCGCCCGTCGCAACGCCAACCCGGTGGCCGCCCGCGCCGACCGGCTGCTCCGGGCGATCGCGGCCGCGGGCGATCCGGCGGCGTCCGAGCCGGCGTGAGGGGGTTGAGCGAACTTTGCTCACCCACCCCCACCCGCGTAGGCTGTTCTATTGCGTAGAAGTCTGCCTGCGTCCCGGACGGAGCGGACTGCACGGCTCGCTGTTGATGCCCAGTCTGACCGGCAGGATCTGGCCAGACACCGTCGGTGGTGAAACGGACTCCTGCGCGCGCCGTTTCTACATCTGCCCACCAAGGAATCTCTTTCCCTTATGACGAGCACCATCGACACTCTTCCGGAGACCGGCCTGCCCCAGGTGGCGGTCAACGACATCGGTTCGGAAGAGGACTTCCTCGCCGCTATCGACGCGACCATCAAGTACTTCAACGACGGTGACATCGTGGATGGCACCATCGTCAAGGTCGACCGGGACGAGGTCCTGCTCGACATCGGATACAAGACCGAGGGCGTCATCCCCTCGCGTGAGCTGTCCATCAAGCACGACGTCGACCCGCACGACGTGGTCGAGGTCGGCGACAAGGTCGAGGCGCTGGTCCTCCAGAAGGAGGACAAGGAAGGCCGCCTGATCCTGTCCAAGAAGCGCGCCCAGTACGAGCGCGCCTGGGGCACGATCGAGCAGGTCAAGGAGGAGGACGGCGTCGTCGAGGGCACCGTCATCGAGGTCGTCAAGGGTGGTCTCATCCTCGACATCGGACTGCGTGGCTTCCTGCCCGCCTCCCTGGTCGAGATGCGCCGGGTCCGTGACCTGCAGCCCTACGTCGGCCAGACGCTCGAGGCGAAGATCATCGAGCTGGACAAGAACCGCAACAACGTCGTCCTGTCGCGCCGCGCGTGGCTGGAGCAGACCCAGTCCGAGGTGCGCCACGGCTTCCTGACCCAGCTCCAGAAGGGCCAGATCCGCAAGGGCGTCGTCTCCTCGATCGTCAACTTCGGTGCCTTCGTGGACCTCGGCGGGGTCGACGGCCTGGTGCACGTGTCCGAGCTCTCGTGGAAGCACATCGACCACCCCTCGGAGGTCGTGACCGTCGGTGACGAGGTCACCGTCGAGGTGCTCGACGTGGACATGGACCGCGAGCGGGTCTCGCTGTCGCTGAAGGCGACGCAGGAGGACCCGTGGCAGCACTTCGCCCGGACCCACCAGATCGGGCAGATCGTGCCGGGCAAGGTCACCAAGCTGGTGCCGTTCGGTGCGTTCGTGCGCGTCGAAGAGGGCATCGAGGGCCTGGTCCACATCTCCGAGCTGGCCGAGCGCCACGTCGAGATCCCCGAGCAGGTCGTCCAGGTCAACGACGACGTGATGGTCAAGATCATCGACATCGACCTCGAGCGGCGCCGGATCTCGCTGTCGCTCAAGCAGGCCAACGAGACCGCGGCCGCGGCGGAGGTCGAGGACTTCGACCCCACGCTCTACGGCATGGCGGCGACCTACGACGAGCAGGGCAACTACGTCTACCCCGAGGGCTTCGACCCCGAGACGGGCGAGTGGCTCGAGGGCTACGACGAGCAGCGTGCGGTCTGGGAGGACCAGTACGCCAAGGCACACGCTCGCTGGGAGGCGCACCTCAAGCAGCAGGAGGAGGCCAAGCAGGCCGAGGTCGAGGCCAGCGAGGCCACGTCCTACTCCAGCGGTGGCGAGGACGAGGAGGGTGCGACCGACAGTGGCTCGCTCGCCTCGGACGAGGCGCTGCAGGCGCTGCGCGAGAAGCTGACGGGCGGCGGCAGCTGACCCGCTGAGACATCCAGCGCACCGACGAGTGCGGCCGGCTCCGCCGGCCGCACTCGTTGCATTTGCGCCCTCCTCCGCGTGACCGCACCGGTGGGCGAGCCCGGCGTCAAGGTAGGCTGACGCCGGTTCGAGCTACGTGTTCCGCGTGCGGGCCGTGCGCGGCGACCTGATGAGCGACTTCTCGGCGGAGGCGCCGGTCACGGTGCCACCGCTGTCAGCCGTGCGACAGGTGCGGGTGATCCCGACCAGGCGCGGGCTGCGGACCACGGCGCTGCCCGTCACGGCGGCCACGTCGTACACCGTGCCGGTGGCCACCGCGAAGCGTTGCCTCCGGCCACCCGCGAGCTCCAGGTTCGCCGTGGTCGGGAGCGGGCTCACCAGGACCACGAAACGGCTGCGGGTCGACGCCCGGACGGCGGTGTGGGTGCAGTGGGTCGCGGTCCGCTACGGCATCGAGGGCGAGCTGGCCCAGTCGTCGACGGCCTGCGCCCGGCTGCGTCGCTGACTGCGCACGAAGACCCGGCAGGGATTCCTGCCGGGTCTTCGTGGTTGCGGGCGGTGGTGGTGTGGGTGGGTCGGTCCGGAGGCCGGGCTCACCGCGCAGAGGGCGCCATGAAGTCGGGGTCCTGGAAGTGGGAGACCGGGGGCCGCTGGGGGCCCTGGCCATCGGAGATCACGCGACGCACGGTGTCCACGCTGAGCAGCACGGCGACCGTCAGGAGGATGAAGAGGAAGGTCATGGCAGTAATCATGCCTCCGTGGCATTCCTGCCACGAGTGGCAGGAATGCCACTATACGTTGATTTACTGCCAAGAGTGCGTCACGATGGTCACATGGCACAGATCGAGGCGGTCGAAGACCCCGTCCAGAACCCGATCCAGACGGTCGCCGTGATCGTCCAGGACGGCGCCGAGCCGTTCGGCCTCGGGTCGCTCGCGGAGGTGTGGGGCGAGCCCGAGCACCCCGAGGACCGCACCCCGGTCTTCGACTTCCGGGTGGTCACCGCGCGGCCGGGGCGGGTCAGGGGCCGCTCCGACTTCGACCTGTTCGTCGAGCGCGGTCTGGACGAGGTGGCCGAGGCCGACCTCGTGTGTCTCGCCCCCCACTACGACTTCCTCAACCACGACCCCGCGGTGCTCGAGGCGGTGCGGGCGGCGTACGACCGCGGCGCGATCCTCTACGCGCACTGCTCGGGCACGTTCGGCCTCGGCGCGGCCGGGCTGCTCGACGGGCGTGAGTGCACCACGCACTGGCGCTACACCGGGATCCTCGAGGAGATGTACCCCGAGGCCAAGGTGCGGCCCGACGTCCTTTACTGCCACGACGGGAACATCCTCACCGGCGCCGGCTCGGCGGCCGGCATCGACGCGTCGCTGCACCTGATGCGCGACCTCTACGGCGCCCGCGTGGCCGCCACGGCCGCGCGTCGGATCGTCGTTCCGCCGCACCGCGACGGCGGCCAGGCCCAGTTCATCGAGCGCGCCGTGCCCGACTGCGACAGCGAGACCTTCGGGCCGCTGCTCGAGTGGATCATCGGCCACCTCGACGAGGACCTCGACGTCGACACCCTGGCCCGCAAGTCGCTGATGTCGCCGCGGACCTTCGCGCGTCGGTTCCGCGCCGAGACCGGGGCCACGCCGCACTCGTGGGTGACCCAGCAGCGCGTGCTGCGGGCCGAGGAGCTGCTGGAGCAGACCGACCGCTCGGTGGAGTGGATCGCGTCCGACGTGGGCTTCGGCAACGCCGCAACGCTGCGCCACCACTTCACCCGCTCGCGCGGCGTCAGCCCGCAGCGGTACCGCCGCTCCTTCAGCCCGGGCGTCGCCTGATCTGACGCTGGCTGAGCCTCGAGGCCGGGAGAAGGTGCTTCGAGGCTCGGCCGTGAACGGCCTCGCACCCCAGCCACCGTCGGTCGCCTAGGGTTCGATGCGTGGCCGGCACCTTCCTCCTCGGAGTCGGCTGCCAGAAGGGCGGGACGGCCTGGCTGCACCGCTATCTCGAGGCGTCGCCGCAGTGTGACCCGGGCTTCCGCAAGGAGTATCACGTCTGGGACTCGCTCGACCTGCCCTCCGGCAAGCTGGCCAGGGAGCGGATCGAGGCGCAGGGGGGCGAGCGGGCTGCGTTCCTGCAGGACCCGGACCGCTACTTCGACTACTTCACCGGCCTGCTGGCCCCGGACGACGTCCGGCTGACCGCCGACATCACGCCCGGCTACGCCGCCCTGCCGGCGTCGCGCTTCGCGATGGTCCGCGAGGGCTTCCAGTCGCGCGGCGTGCGACCGGTGACCGTCTACCTCCTCCGCGACCCGGTCGAGCGGGTCTGGTCGGCGGCCCGAATGGACATGCGCCGCCGTGGCGCCGACGCCCCCGAGGCGCCTGAGACCCGGATCGGCCACATGTACATGCACCCGATGTACGCCGACCGCACCCGCTACGACCTGACCATGGACGCCCTCGAGGCGGCGTTCCCGCGGGAGTCGGTCTGGTACGGCTTCTACGAGCGGTTGTTCTCCGTCGAGACCCTGGCCCCGTTGTGCGAGTTCCTCGGCATCGCCTTCCACGAGCCCGACTTCGGGCGACAGGTCAACGTCTCCCCGAAGCCGGAAGGGGCCGGTCTCCCCGAGGACACCGTCCGCACGATCGCCCACCACTTCGCGCCGGTCTACGACGCGGTCCAGCGCCGCTTCCCCGAGCTGGACCTGGCCACGCTGTGGCCGTCGACGCGGCTGCTCTGACGCCCTTCCGCAGCGCCGAGCTCATCCGGGCAGCTCTCCGCGCCGTACCTTCCCGGTGAGCGTGCGCGGGAGGTCGGGGAGCTGGTGCCAGGTCTTGGGCCGCTTGGGCGGTGCGAGCCGCTCGCGGACGAGCGCGTCCAGCTCGTCGGCGGTGGCGCTGCCGACGTAGGCCGCGCACACCCGCTGGCCCCAGTCGTCGTCCGGCACGCCGTACACCGCGACGTCGTCGACCCCCGGATGCTCCAGGAGCACCCGCTCGACCTCGAGAGGGTAGACGTTGACCCCGCCGCTGATGACCAGGTCCTCGCGGCGGCCGTCGAGGAAGAGGTAGCCGTCCTCGTCGAGGCGGCCGAGGTCGCCGACGGTGAACGCCGGCCCGTCCGGCGTGTCGCGCCAGGCCGCCGCGGTCTTCTCGGGCTCGCCGAAGTAGGAGAACCTGGCGAACGGAGGCACCGCGCACCAGATGGTGCCGTCGTCGTCGGTGGACAGCACCCGGCCGGGCCTGGCGCGGCCCACCGAGCCGGGCCGCTCGAGCCACTCCTCGGAGCGGCAGGCGGTGAACTGCCCCTCGGTCGACCCGTAGAACTCCCAGGTCGAGCCGGCCGGGAAGGTCTCGACCAGCCGCCGCTTCACCGCCTCCGGGCAGGGCGCGCCGGCGTGGGCGACCAGGCGGAACGACGAGAGGTCTGGAGTACCGATCTCGTCCCAGTGTGCGAACAGCCGGCGCAGGTGCGTCGGCACGCAGAACATCGACGTCGGCCGCTGCTCCACGATGGCCGCGGTCACCACCTCCGGCGAGAAGGGGCCGGGGAGCACGACCCGACCGCCCGCCAGCGCGGTGCCCATGGCGAAGCGGAGGGGCGCGGAGTGGTAGAGCGGCGAGAGCACGAGGTTCACGTCGGAGTCGGCGAAGCCCCAGAGCGACCGCTCCTCGGCCACGAGCGCGGCCGCCTCCTCGCTGGACAGCAGCCCGCTCCAGACGCCCTTCGGGGTCCCCGTCGTCCCGCTGGTGCAGTGCATCGGCCGGGCCCGGGGCAGGCCGCGGGTGTCCGGGTACGACACCCGCAGCTCCTCGAGCGTCGCCGCCTCGGTGACCTCCAGCGCGGGGGAGAGGCCCCCGAGGATCCGGTCGCGTTCGTAGCTCGTCAGCCGCGGGTCCAGCGGGATCGGCACCACTCCGGCGGCCAGGAGCCCGATGACGACGTCGAGGTAGGAAGGTGACGGCGGCACGAGCAGCGCGACCCGGTCGCCCTCGTGCAGCTCGATGTCCACGGGGAAACAGTAGGAAGTCGGGAACTCCCGCCCGGAACCGGACATGAACCTGTGTGACGCAAGGAGGCTCGGTGGCCATCGGCCCGACTGACCACACTGACGAGCAGGAGCTCGTCGACGGGCTGCACGGCGACGACCCCAGCGCGCTCGCGGCGCTCTTCGACCGCTACGGCGACCGGATCCACAACCACTGCTTCCGTCATCTCGCCGACTGGGCCGAGGCCGAGGACGCCACCTCGTCGGTGTTCCTCGAGGTCTGGCGGCACCGCCGCAGGGTGCGGCTGCACGACGGCTCCGCGCTGCCGTGGCTGTACGGCGTGGCGACCAACGTCTGTCGCAACGCCGGGAGGTCGCGGCGCCGCTACCTGCGTGCCGTGGCTCGCCTGCCCGAACCGGCCGCCGAGTCCGACCACGCGCAGGGGGTGACCGACCGGGTGGCCTCCGAGGCCCGGATGCGCGACGTCCTCGACCGGATCGGGGCGCTCCCGGCCCGAGAGCGCGAGGTGCTCGCGCTGGTCGTCTGGGCCGGCCTCAGCTACGAGCAGGCGGCAGCCGCGCTCGACGTACCGGTCGGGACCGTCCGGTCCCGCCTCTCCCGGGCTCGCGCCCGGCTCACCGAAGCCATCGAGGACACGCCATGACCGAGCCCACCCCGCCCCCCGACCGGCCCCTGCCCGAAGCCTCCCGCGCCCGGATCCGTTCCGAGCTGCTGGCCCATGCCCACGAGAACCGGTCCGCGGGGCCGCGCTGGGCCGTTCCGCTCGGGGCCGCTGGTGCCGTCGCGCTGGTGGCGGGTCTCGGCTACTGGGCGCTCAGCCAGGGCTCCGACGACGGCGGCGAGGTCACGCCGGCCCTTGCCACGAGCTCGACCACGCCCAGTGCCCCGCACTCCACCATGCCCACGAGCCCGAGTGCCCCGGTGAAGGTGGCCACGGGGACCTGTCCACAGGAGCTGCCCAACGTGCTTCCGGGCGCCGAGCCCGCCTTCGACTTCCCCGCCGGGGACGACGGCGGCACGACGTCCTTCTTCGTCAAGGGCGACAGGTTCGTCCTCTGCGACATCAGGAACGGATTCACAACGGTCCAGCAGCCGATGCCGATGACGCCGAAGGGTGACGCGACGACGTACGCCGTCAGCAGCCTCTTCCTGGGCAAGGGCAACCAGGTCGTCCGGGTCGGTGGCGGTGTGGTGCCGGCCGGGGTGGCGGACTTCGACGTGGCCTACACGTTCCCGGACGGCCACGTGGAGCACGCGACGACAGCTGCGGACCAGACGGGGCGCGTGTGGTGGCGGATGGTCTACACCTACGACGACGGTGGCGGCAACGAGCTGGACAAGACACCGATCGAGGTGACGGTGTCGTCCTCCGGCACGCAGCAGCACTTCACGCTGGGCTGGGGCATCTACACCTGCGCCCAGGCCAACCACGGCTGCTGAGGCTCAGAGCCCGAGGTCGTCCGCGAGCTGCTCGACCAGCGTGGCGTAGTGCGTCTCGTAGTCGAGGACGCCGCGGTACATGTGGCCGAACAGCTCCAGTGACACGTTCCCGAACAGCGTCGCCCAGGCCATCAGCGCCCGGACGGCATACGCCTCGTCCAGCTCGGCCGTGACGAGCGACCGGACCGGTGCGATCGAGGCGAGCTCGGCCTTCGAGGGTGGCCGGGTCGGGGCGCCGGGGGAGCGGCCGGCCCGGTGGGCGTCGTCGATCAGCGTGAGCAGCGCGGTCGACACGCGCGCGGCCGACGCGACCGTGTCCTGAGGGGCGGCGTACCCGGGCACGGGTGAGCCGTAGGTGAGGGCGTACTGGTGCGGGTGCGCGACGGCCCAGTCCCGGAGGGCGAGGGCGATGCCGGTCCAGCGCCCGCGGAGGTCGTCGCGCGCCGCGCTCGCGTCGCCGTGCTCGACCGCCGCGCCGAGGTCGTCGTAGGCCTGGACGAGGAGCGCGGTGAGCAGGGCGTCCCGGCTGGGGAAGTAGCGGTAGACGGCGGACGAGGCCATCTCCAGGTCGCGCGCGATCTGCCGGACCGACAGGGCGGCGGGACCGACCTCGGCGAGCTGCACGTTCGCGCGGTCGAGGATCTGACGGGTCAGCTCGGCGCGGGCCAGGGCCCGAGCGGTGCGCGGTGCGGACGGCATGGGACGCATTGTGGCACGAAACGAGAGCGGTGAGAACAAACGCGAGCAATGCTCTTGTTTTGGTCTCGCGCATGGGTTACGGTCGAGAAACGAGAGCGGCGCTCTCGTATCGGACACCCAGACTTGAAGGAGCAGACATGAACGAGCGTCACGTTGTGGTGGGAGCCGGCCCGGTCGGGCTGGCCACGGCCCGGCTACTGGCCGAGCAGGGCCGGGAGGTCGTCCTGGTGAGCAGGTCGGGCAGCGGTCCGGAGGTCCCCGGCGTACGACGTGAGGCGGCCGACGCTGCGGACGGCGCCGGTCTCGGCAAGCTGGCCGAGGGCGCGCGCGCGCTCTACAACTGCGTCAACCCGCCGTCGTACACCGTCTGGCCGGAGTTCTGGCCGCCGGTGGCGGCCGCCTTCCTGGACGCAGCCGAGCGGAGCGGCGCGGTGCTGGTCACCGCTTCCGCGCTCTACGCCTACGGTCCGGTGGACGGCGCGATGAAGGAGGGCATGCCGGACGCGGCGACCACCAAGAAGGCGCTGATCCGCGGCGGGATGTGGGCCGAGGCCCTGCGGCGCCACGAGGCCGGCCGGATCAAGGCGGTCGAGGTCCGCGGCTCGGACTACATGGGGCCGGGCGTGTCGACGTCGACCGGGCACCTGGCCCGTGTCACGCCGGCCGCGCTCGAGGGGAAGACCGTCTACGTCTTCGGGCGCCCGGACCAGCCGCACTCGTTCACCGACGTGCGCGACATGGCTCGCGCGCTGGTTGCGGTCGCGTCCGAGCCCTCGGCGTGGGGCCGGGTCTGGCACGCGCCGACCAACCCGCCCAAGACCCAGACCGAGGCGCTCCAGGACGTCGCGGCGTCCGTCGGGCGGACGATCGGCAAGGTGCGGTCGATGCCGCACGTGCTCCTGTCCGTCGGCGGCGCCGTCGTGCCGACGCTGCGCGAGCTGCGGGAGACCGAGTACCAGTTCACCCGTCCCTACGTGCTCGACTCCTCCGACATCGAGGAGAAGCTCGGCCTGGCGCCCACCCCGTGGGCCGAGGTGTGCCGGGCTACTGCCGAGAACGCGCTGGCGGGCTGAGGAGCCTCCGGCCCAGGGCGAGTGCCACCGCGCAGCCAGCCGGGACCAGGGCGATCTCGATGAGGATGGTCCCCGAGTCGTTGCTGTAGTCGGTGCTGTGGCCGTAGCTCATGGCCAACACGAGCCCGACCGAACTGCCCACGGCCGCGAGTCCGGTCCCTATGAGAGCGAGCAGGAGTGACTTGCCGGCGGCCAGGAACAGCCACGTCAGCGCGACAGCGATGCCCGCGACGACCAGCAGCCCCACCAAGATCCATGCGACGAGAGGGCCGGTCGCACCCATCGCATCGTAGGAGAGGCCGAGTGCGCGCAGAACCGCGTATGAGATGTGGTTGACGGGTTCGGTCAGGATCACGAACCAGCCGAGAATCGCACCGGCGATCGCGCCACCGATCGCGGCCACGATCACGCCCGGAGTGCTCGACCGGGCTCTGCCCACGAAGTCGATGACCCACTGCTCGACGTTCATGCGTCCTCCCCGACCGCATCGGCGACGGAGTGCGGGAACCGGGTGGGGGAGAAGTGCACGGCGCCGGCGGGCACCAGCCACGGTACGACGACCACGACGAACCGGCCAGACCGGGAGACCGTGACAGTGTCGGGCTCCATCCCTGAGAGGCTGGGCGCATGCGGGTGGGGCTGACCGGCGGGATCGCTTCGGGCAAGAGCACCGTGGCACAGCTGCTGGTCGACCTGGGCGCCGTACTCATCGACGGCGACGCCCTCGCCCGCGAGGTGGTCGCGTGGGGTACGCCGGGGCTGGCCCAGGTGGTCGAGGAGTTCGGGTCGGACCTCCTGACCCCGGAGGGCGACCTCGACCGAGCCGCACTGGGCCGGATCGTCTTCGCGGACGAGGCCGCGCGCCGGCGCCTGGAGGCGATCACGCACCCGCTGATCTTCGAGAGGTACGCCGAGCTCGAGGCCGCGGCTCCGCCCGGGGCACTGGTCGTGCACGACATCCCGCTGCTCGCGGAGTCCGGCCGGGCCGACACCTTCGACGAGGTCATCGTGGTCGACGCGCCGCCGGGGCTGCAGGTGGAGCGGATGGTCCGTGAGCGCGGCTGGACCCGCGAGGAGGCCGAGTCCCGCATCGCCGCCCAGGCCTCCAGGGCGGACCGGCTGGCCATCGCGACGTACGTCATCGAGAACACCGGCACCCTCGATGACCTCCGCGCCCAGGTCGAGGCGGTGTACGCCGAGCTCACCCTGGCCCGGTGACCGGTGGTGGCCACGTGGGACGTGCTGCGCGACGTGCCTGGGTTACTGGCGGGTCAGCATCGAGGCAGGCATGGCGAGAGCCCCCGCCAGCGCGTGGCGGGGGCTCTCGTCCTCGTGGGACCGCTGAGTCTCGGGTCTCAGCAGCCCTGGTCGGTGGACCTCAGGCGGCGAGGTCGGGGTCGGCGATCCGGCGCAGCTTCTGCAGGGCCTCCCGCTCGAGCTGGCGGACCCGCTCCGCGGAGATGCCGTGCTTGGCGCCGATGTCGGCCAGCTTGTGCTGGCGGCCGTCGGTCAGGCCGTAGCGCGAGCGGATGATGTCCGCGGCGCGCTCGTCGAGGTTCTCGACCAGCATGTTCAGCCGGTCACGCGACTCGACGTCGAGCACGGTCAGGTCCGGGCCCGGCGAGGTCTCCTGGGCCATCAGGTCGCCCAGCGAGGTGTCGCCGTCCTCGTCGACGGGGGAGTCCAGCGAGACGTGCTCGCGGCCCCACGCCATCAGGTCGAGCACCCGGTCGACGTCCATGCCCAGCTCCACCGCGATCTCGGCCGGCTCCGGGTCACGGCCGAGCTGTCGCTCCAGGGTCCGGCGGGCACCGCCGACCTGGTTGAGCTCCTCCACGACGTGCACGGGAAGGCGTACGACGCGCGCCTGCTGCGCGATGCCACGGGTGATGGCCTGACGGACCCACCACGTGGCGTAGGTCGAGAACTTGTAGCCCTTGGTGTAGTCGAACTTCTCCACCGCGCGGATCAGGCCGGTGTTGCCCTCCTGGATCAGGTCGAGCATCGGCATCTGCGCGCGGCCGTACTTGCGGGCGATGGAGACCACCAGCCGCAGGTTGGCCGTGATGAACGTGTCGACCGCCTTGCGCCCCTCCTCGGCGAGCCACTCCAGCTCCTCCTGGGAGGCGTTCATGGGCGCGCCGCCCTTCTTGCGGCCCACCCGGCCCTCCCGGAGCAGGTGCTCAGCCATGAGCCCTGCCTCGATCGTCTTCGAGAGCTCGACCTCGGCAGCGGCGTCGAGGAGGGCGTTGCGGGCGATCTCGTCGAGGTACAGGCCGACGCTGTCGCGGCCCTCGATCTCGCGAGTCCCACTCGTGGTGCGAGTCGCCATTTTCCCTCCTTGGGTACCGTGGGAGTCGCAGTCATCCCACGCTGGTCACAACGCCCACGGTGACCGGGTGATTCCCGCTCAAACGTGGACCCTTCGCCCTGACAGACGAGCGAGGGGCTGTTGTAGTTGCACCGTGAGAGAACTCTCAGGGAGTTCTCAGGGCTCCGCCTCCAGCCCGCCTCAGGAGTTCGTCGCCAACGGGCCGCCGGATGGGGTCGGTACGACGTCCGCGAGCCCCATCCGGTCCAGGATCCAGGCCAGCGTGAAGGCCCGGTCGTGCCAGGACTTGTACCGCCCCGAGACCCCGCCGTGGCCGGCCGACATCTCGGTGCGGAGCAGCACCTCGGCGCCGTTCAGCGCGGTGGCCCGGAGCCTCGCCACCCATTTGGCCGGCTCGACGTAGAGCACCCGGGTGTCGTTGAGCGACGTCTCGGCCAGGATCGGTGGATAGGCCACGGCCGCGACGTTGTCGTAGGGCGCGTAGGACGCGATGTAGTCGTAGACCTCGGGATCCTCTTCGGGGTTGCCCCACTCGTCGTACTCCGTGACCGTGAGGGGCAGCGTGGCATCCAGCATCGACGTCAGGGTGTCGACGAACGGCACGCCGGCCACCACCCCGCCGAACAGCTCCGGCGCCTGGTTGGCGATCGCACCCATGAGCAGCCCGCCGGCGCTCGCGCCCTCCGCCACCAGGCCTTCCGGGGTGGTCCACCCCGTCTCCACCAGGTGCCGGGCGCAGGCGACGAAGTCGGAGAACGTGTGCTGCTTGTGCAGCAGCTTCCCGTCGTCGTACCAGTGGCGACCCATCTCGCCGCCGCCACGCACGTGGGCGATCGCGAACGCGGCGCCCCGGTCGAGGAGACAGAGCCGGGCCACCGAGAAGTAGGGGTCCATCGAGCTCTCGTAGGCGCCGTACCCGTACAGGAGAGTCGGCACGGGACGGGTCCCGCCGCCCGGCCCGGGGTCGGGTCGGGCCTCGCGAGCCCCGCGACGGCACACGATCGAGATCGGGATCCGCTCGCCGTCCTCTGCGGTGGCCCAGAGCCGGTGCTCCTCGTAGTCGTCGGGGTCGTAGCCGCCGAGCACGGGAGCACGCCGAAGCAGGGTCAGCTCGCGGGAGCGCACGTCGTAGTCGTAGATCGACGACGGCACGGCCATCGTCGTGTAGCCGAGGCGGACGGTCGGCTGGGCGAAGCCGGGGTTGCCACCCGAGCCGACCGTGTAGACCTCGTGGTCGAACTCGACGAGGTAGTCGTCGCGCACTCCGTCCGGGCCCAGCTCGAGCACGCGCAGCTGCGTGAGCCCCTCGCTGCGCTGGTGCACGACCAGGTGGCCGGCGAAGGCGTCGACGTCCTCCAGTCGTACGGCGGGGTCGTGCGGGATGAGCGGCGTCCAGTCCTCTGGGGCCGTCGGGGCCACGGGGGCGGTGCCGAGCTCGAAGTCGGGGCCGGTGTGGTTGTGCAGGACCAGGAACCTGTCCTGTCCGGCGATGACGGCGTGGTCCAGGGAGTACTCCAGCCCCGGGCGGCGCTCGCTGAAGACCCGGAAGCCGGCGTCCGGGTCGTCGGCGTCGAGGAAGCGGTACTCGGAGGTGATCTTCGAACCGGCGGCCACGATGATGAACCGGTCGCTGCGGCTCCGGCCGACGCCGACGAAGAAGCGGCCGTCCTCCTCGTGGTGGACGAGCTCGTCGTCCGCCTGGGTGGTCCCGAGCGTGTGCCGCCAGATCTTGTCGGCGCGCCACGACTCGTCGACCGTCGTGTAGTAGAGGTGCTCGCCGGCGCGGTCCCAGGTGGCGCCGCCGATGACGCCGACGATCTCGTCGGCACGATGCTCGCGCGTGCCGAGGTCGAGGACGCGGATCGTGTAGCGCTCGTCGCCCACCACGTCGGTGGAGTAGGCGAGCAGGGTGCCGTCGGGGCTGACGCTGGAGCCGCCGAGGGAGAAGAACTCGTGGCCCTCCGCGAGCGCGTCGAGGTCGAGCACGAGCTCCTCGCCGGGCAGCGCCGGTTGGTCCGGCGCGCAGTCCTCGGCCGGCTGCGGCGGCCTCCAGTCGTCGGGGTCCGTGACCGGGACCCGGCAGCTGGCGCCGTACTCCTTGCCCTCGAACGAGCGGCCGTAGTACCAGTAGCCGCGGCTGCGGGTCGGCACGGACAGGTCGGTCTCGCGGGTGCGCGCCTTGATCTCGTCGAAGATGCGCGCGCGCAGGTCGGCCAGGTGCGCGGTCCGCTCCTGGGTGTAGGCGTTCTCGGCCTCGAGGTACGCCGTGACCTGGGGTGAGTCCTTGGCCCGCAGCCACTCGTAGTCGTCGACCCGGGTCCGGCCGTGGTGCTCGGTCGTGACGGGCCGGCGTTCGGCTACTGGCGGCTGCATACGGGGAACCTATCCAGCCCGGACTACCTTCGGGCCATGCGGTCGATCGACCTGAACGCCGACCTGGGCGAGGAGGTCACCGACGACGCCGCGTTGCTGCGCATCGTGACCAGCGCCAACGTGGCGTGCGGCTACCACGCCGGCAGCGAGGCGATCATGCGCGCGGTGTGCGAGCAGGCGCTGGAGCTCGGCGTGTCAGTGGGCGCGCAGGTGTCCTACGACGACCGCGAGAACTTCGGCCGGGTGGCCCGTGACGTCCCACGCGAGCTGCTGCGTGACCAGGTGGCCGACCAGGTCGCGACCCTGTCCTCGATCGCGTCCGCGGCCGGGACGCAGGTGCGCTACGTGAAGCCGCACGGGGCGCTCTATCACCGCGTGATCGACGACGAGGAGCAGGCGGCAGCGGTGCTGGACGGGTCCGGCGAGCTGCCGGTGCTCGGCATGCCCGGCGCCTTCCTGCGCGGTGCCGAGGCCGTGGGCCGGGTCGTGTTCCTCGAGGGCTTCCCCGACCGCGGCTACGGCGCCGACGGCCGGCTGCTGCCGCGCGACCGGCCCGGCGCGCTGGTCGGGGACCCGGCCGCGATCGCGGCGCAGGCGCTCGAGCTGGCGCCCTCCGTCCAGTCGTTGTGCCTGCACGGCGACAGCCCCGGTGCGGTCGACCACGCGCGCGTCGTACGCCGCGTCCTGGAGGCGGACGGATGGACCTTGCGCGGCCTCTGAGAGTTCCGCGAAGTTCTCAGGATTTCCTCCACAGTCGGTGGATTCCACATGTGGAGAAGAGGGCGAACCTGTGGACGTACCCCGGGTTACCTGTGGAGCAATCTGTGGGACCAGAAGAATGTCGAATTTTCTTCGAAGAACCTCTTGCGCGGCGTTGAACCGAGGGCATAGAACTTCCCCACCGATCCACCCGGTGGCCCGGCCGAAAGGCAAGGGAGCAAGGGAGGTCGGGGATCAGGCAGGAGCGAAGATCCACACCGCGAGGCAACTCGCGGCGTCGGCCCGGTGACGGGGACGGCGGGGTCGGAGAGCCGGTCAGGTCGAGGGGGGCGTCACCCAGCCTCCTCAACTCGAGGGCCTCTTGGTGCTCATACCATCGAGAGGCCCTCACCTTGCTCCCGCTCCGGGACTGGCCCTGCCGGTCCCAGGGGTGGAGACCGAGTCCCAGCCGGCTTGCCGGAGGGGACGCGGGTCCCGGGTCGCCGACGGTTCTGCCGGAGGAGAGTCGGGAAACCCGAGTCGCGACCGGCCTTGCTGGAAGCGGATCGGCCCCCAGGTCGCACCGGTTCGCCGGGGCGGCATGGGACCCCGGGTCAGCGAAGGTTTCGGCCGGAGCTGGCACGGGATCCGGACCATCACCGGTTCTGCCGGAGGTGGGAAGGAAACCGGACGGCAACACAAGCTCCACACCGCGGGGCAACTCGCGGCGCTGCTCGATGACGGGCGGCGGGGGCGGAGGAGCCGGACGGACGAGGTGGCGTCATCACCACCTCGAACCGAAGGGCCTCTTGGTGCTCATACCACCAGGTGACCTTCAAACCTCCGCCTCCCCACCGGCTTGCCGGTGGGAGGTGGGGCCGGACTGGAGCGAAGATCCACACCGCGAGGAGACTCGCGGCGTCGGCCCGGTGACGGGGACGGCGGGGTCGGAGAGACTGTGCGGTCGAGGTGGGCGTCACCACTTCCGCCTCAAAGCCGAGGGCCCTCTTTGATGCTCATACCATCAAAGAGGGCCCTCATCTTTTCGGCCCCGGGCGACCGCGAGGCCGCCCGGGGGCCCACACTCTCGGCGGACCGGGTGGCCGATGGCGAACTGGAACGACGAACTGCGGCCCATCTCTCGGTGAACTCTGTGGCTCGCCTCTCCTCGGGCCGCACCGGCCACACTGGACGCGTGAGCCCGCTCGAGCTGCGTCCGGCCGGGCCTCGGGCCGTCCTGGCCGAGGTGGCCGACAGCGCGGCGGCGCGCTCGCTGGCGGCGTACGCCCGGTCCGCGAGGGTCAGGGCCGACGAGGTGGTGCCCGGGGCGCGCACGGTGCTCTTCGACGGAGTGCCTGACGCCACGGCGCTGAGCGAGCTGCTGGCGGGCTGGACGCCTGGGGAGCAGCCGCAGGAGGGCGAGCTCGTCGAGGTGCCCGTGGTCTACGACGGCGCCGATCTCCACGACGTCGCTGCGCGCTGGGACACCGATGCCGACGGCGTGGTCGAGCGGCACGGCCGGGTCGAGTTCGTCTCGGCGTTCTGCGGTTTCGCTCCCGGGTTCGCCTACCTCGCGGGCCTGCCCGAGGAGTACGCCGTGCCGAGGCTCGACAGCCCGCGCGCCAGGGTGCCGGCCGGTTCGGTCGGCCTGGCCGGGTCGTGGTGCGGGGTCTACCCCTCGGACTCGCCGGGCGGCTGGCGGCTGCTCGGACGCACCGCGCTGACGCTGTGGGACCCGGGCCGCAGCCACCCGGCGCTGCTGGCGCCCGGCACCCGGGTCAGGTTCGTCCCGGCATGAGCCTGACCGTGGAGCGGGCCGGGTCGCTGACCACCGTCCAGGACCGCGGCCGCCAGGGGCTGGCGCACCTGGGCGTGCCCCGCGCCGGACCAGTGGACCGCCCGGCCGCCGAGCTGGCCAACCGCCTGGTGGGCAACGGCCCCGACGCCGCTCTCCTGGAGGTCACGTGGGGCGGGCTGGAGCTGGCCAGCGACACCGGTGTCTGGGTCGCGGTGACCGGCGCCGACGCACCCCTCGACGTGGACGGCAGGGGTCGCGGCCACGACCGCGCCGAGTGGCTGCCGGGAGGTGGCCGGCTCCGGCTCGGGTCACCCGGGCGTGGAGTCCGCAGCTACCTGGCGGTCGCCGGAGGCGTCGACGTGCCCCCCGTGCTGGGATCGAGGTCGACCGACACGCTCGCCTGGGTCGGCCCGCCGCGGGTCGAGGACGGCAGCACGCTCCCGGTCGGTACGCCGGCCGGACCGCCCGCCGCGGTCGACACCCCTCGTCCGCCGGTCCGCGGACCGCTGCGGGTCGCGCCGGGTCCGCGGGCGGACTGGTTCGCCGGTGACGCGCTGGCGCGGCTCTGCGCGACGCCGTACGTCGTCACCGAGGAGTCCAACCGGATCGGCCTCCGCCTCGACGGTGACCCTCCGGAGCGGGTGCGCGACGGCGAGCTCCCGAGCGAGGGGATGGTGCTCGGCGCGGTGCAGGTGCCGCCGGGCGGACAGCCGGTGGTGCTCCTGGCCGACCACCCGCCGACGGGCGGCTACCCGGTGCTCGCGGTCGTGCACCCGGACGACCTGTGGCAGTGCGGCCAGCTTCGGCCGGGCGAGGAGCTGCGGTTCGTCAGAGGCGCTTGACGAACTCGGCCGCCACCTCGACCGGACGGAAGCCCATCCGCTCGTTGATCGAGACCATGAAGTCGTTGGTCTCGGCGTTCTGCGTGGTGACCAGCGTGAGGTCGTCGCGGAAGGCCTGGGCCGCGCGGAGGTTGACCGCCTTGGCCGCCAGGCCCAGCTTGTGGCCGCGGTGCTCCCGGTGCACGAAGGTGCCCCACTGGTAGACGATCGTGCTGTCGGAGAGGGGTACGGCGAGCGTCGACTGGGCGACCACCTGACGGTCCGGCGTGAGGGCGACCGTCTCGTAGCGGGCCCGGCCCATCGCCCTGACGCTCTGGATCATCTCGGCGAACCGCTCGGGCGTCATGACCTCCTCGTCGAAGTCGACGGCACCCGTCGGCGCATCGACGGCGAGCTGGCCGAGCAGCGTGCAGAGCTGTCCGACCAGCTCCTCGGGGACCTCGTCGACGAACGTCTCGAACGTGTACCCCTCGTGGTGCGGGGCCGCCTCGTCCAGCCAGCCCTGGACCGTCTCTTCGGGCACCGGCAGCGCGAGGTGGCGGACGACCTCGTAGTTGGACAGCTCGAAGCCGCACGCCTCGGCGAACCTGAGGTAGCCGTGCGTCTCGCGCTCAGCGAAGGGGAGCACGCTGTACGCCATCACCAGCTGCCGGTCGTCGGCCTTCGCGACCTGCTCGATCCGCTCCAGCACGGCGCTGCCGACACCCCGCCGGCGGTCCGGCAGGTCGACGTCGAGCTTGAAGTAGGCCTTCTCGGTGTTGTCGAGGAGAGGCGACCACAGCGCGGCGGCCGAGATCATCCGGGCACCGTCGTACGCCGCGAACAGCTGCTGTCGCTCGCCGCTGTCGGCCGAGCGGTAGGCCCCGATGCACTCCTCCCACGGCCAGAACGGGGCGTCCTCGCGGCCCAGCAGCTCGGCTCGCCGGGACAGGTCGTACAAGTCGCGCATCACCGCGTCGTCGGCGAGCGCGGCCTCATCGAGCTCGCGGATGTCCATGATCGTCGAGGTTAGGGCGGGCCACTGGAAGCCCGCGAGGCATTTACTCCGGCCCCCGGCAGGAGCTCGACATCAGCGAGGGCACCGTGAAGAGCCACGCCTCGCGCGGGCTGGGCAGCCTGCAGCGCGTGCTCGCCGGAACCTAGGCCGGGGCGTCCGGCCGCCACGGGTGGAGCTGCGGGTCGTCGTCGGCGTACGAGCGCACTGGCCCGGCGGGCGTCTCGGCCGTCTCGAACCGGACCGTCACCACCCCGCGGCCCGAGCCCCAGACCCAGCCCCGGCCGAGCTCGTCGTGCACGACGTCCATCCCCGGCGACCAGCCTGGACGGTCGCGGGCCCGCGTCACCAGTACGTCCGGCTCGGGCTCCGGCTCCTCCTCGGTCTCACCGAACAGGTCCTCCTGGATCCAGTCGGCCAGCCCGGAGACGCCCACGCCGAGCAGGCGTACGCCGCCCGAGGTGTCGAGGTCGGCGAGCAGCCCGCGGGCCAGCCGGGCCACCGTGGCCGCGCTGTCCGTGGGCGAAGACAGGGTGGTCGAGCGGCTGAGGGTCGTGAAGTCGTGCAGCCGCACCTTGATCGTGATGGTCCGGCCGGAGAGGCCGTGCCGCCGGAGCCGGCCGGCGACGTCGGTGGCCTGTCTCGTGAGCAGGTGCTCCATGAGCGACCGGTCGGTCAGGTCGGTGTCGTAGGTGCCCTCGGAGCTGATCGACTTGGTCTCCCGCTCCGGCTCCACCGGCCGGTCGTCGTCCGCGCGAGCCAGGGCGTAGAGGCTCGCACCGTGCGCCTTGCCGACCAGTCGGACGAGCTCGTCGAGGCTGACCGACTCGAGCTCGGCCACGGTGTGGATGCCGACCCGCCGGAGCCGCTCGGCGGTGGCGGGGCCGACACCGGGGATGACCGTGACGTGCATGGGGCGCAGCAGCTCGGTCTCCGTGCCCGGTGCCACGACGACCAGACCGTCCGGCTTGTCGAGGTCGCTGGCCACCTTGGCGATGAACTTCGAGCTCCCGACCCCCACGGACGCCGTCAGCCCTCCGGTCGCCTCCGCCACCCTGGTCCGCAGCTCCTCGGCGAAGACGGTGACGGTCGGCACGTCGAGGCCGGCGAGCCCCTGGGCGGTCGCCAGGTCGACGAACGCCTCGTCGAGGCTGAGCGGCTCGACCAGCGGGCTCGCCTCGCGCAGCAGCGCCATCACGATCGCGCTGGCGTCACGGTAGGCGTGGAAACGCCCGGTCAGGAACGCCGCGTGCGGGCACCGGGACCGGGCCTCGCGGGTCGACATGGCGGAGCGGACGCCGTACTTGCGCGCTTCGTAGGACGCCGTGGCCACCACCCCGCGGCCGCCGACGCCCCCGACGACCACCGGTTTGCCGCGCAGCGACGGCTTGTCCCGTTGCTCGACCGCGGCGAAGAAGGCATCCAGGTCCAGGTGGAGGACCGAGGCGTGGTCGCGCACGGCCGCAAGGTACCGCCCGGCACCGACCGAGGCGTGGCCCGCGGCCCGGACAGCAGCGGGCGGTCCCGGCCGCCTCGGACCGGCGCCGGACCGTCCACTTGTTCCGCACAGCGGCGGCACTGCCGCCGCTCTTGCACAGGGTGCCGCCCAGCGGCCCGGAACCGTCGGCGTCGCTGGGCAGCGTCCTGGTCATGACCCAACCCACGAGCCGACCCACCAACCAGCCCCCGACCCTGGAGGCCCGCACGCCGGAGGACGTGCTCGCCGCAGTGCCCGTCGTGCTCGGCTTCGAGCCCCAGGAGTCCGTCGTCATGCTGACCTTCGGCGGTGCAGAGACCTTCCACGCCCGCGTCGACCTCCCGCCGCCCTCGGAGGTCGACGAGGCCGTCGCGCTGCTCCTCGAGCCGGCGCTGCTGCACTCGGTGGCCCGGGTCGTCTTCGTCGTCTACGCCGACGACGGCGCGGCGGCCCGCGTGGTGAGACGGAGGCTGCGCCGCGCCTTCGGCGGGGCCGGCATCGACGTGGTCGAGATGCTCCGCGTCCACCACGGTCGCTGGTTCGCGCCCGGCCGGCCCGGAGCGCCGCCCGGCGGGGTGCCCTACGACGTCGGCGACCACCGGTTCCGCGCCCAGGCGGTGGTGGAAGGAATCGTCGTGCACCGCTCACGCGACGAGCTCGAGGAGCTGCTGCAGAGCCGTGCAGATGCCGAGGCGGAGGTCAGCCGGGCCGTGCGCCGGGCGTTGCCCAGCCCGCCGGGCGAGATCGGCGACCTGGTCGACCTCCGGCTCGAGGCCGGCCGGTTCAGCACGCCGGAGCTCGCCCGGGTGCTGCTCGGGCTGCAGGAGCAGGAGGGTCGCGACGCGGCCCTGGCCGCGATGTCCCGCGACGCGGCCGCCGGGCACGTGCGGCTGTGGACCGACGCCGTCCAGCGCGCGCCCGCCGGCCTCGTCGCCGCGCCCGCCGCGGTGCTCGCACTGGCCGCCTGGCTGGCCGGGCACGGCGCGCTGGCCTGGTGTGCGGTCGACCGCTCGCGGGCCGCCGGCCAGGAGCTCACCCTGGCTGGCCTGGTCGCCGACCTGCTCACCCGGGCGGTGCCGCCCTCGGCCTGGTCGCGGGTCGCCTCGTGAGCCCCCGACGGCTGGGTACCGCGGGCCCGTGGAGTCACGCAGCGTCGGAGTCGAGGAGGAGCTCCTGGTCGTCGACCCGGCCACGCGCTCCGTGAGCTCTCGTGCCCGCGAGCTGCTCAAGGGCCACGAGGAGCGCCGCGGCGACGCGTCCGGTCGCGCGAGCGACGAGCTGGACAAGGAGCTGTTCCGCCATCAGCTCGAGATCCGCACCGACCCCACCCACGACGTGGGTGTCATCGTCGATGAGATCCTGGCTGGTCGGCGGACGGCTGCCGAGGCCGCCGGTGCGGTCGAGCTGGCAGTGGCCGTGTGCGCCTCGGTCCCTCTCGCCATGGACGAGCCGGTGATCTCGGACAACGAGCGCTACCGGGACATGGCGGAGACGTTCGGTCAGATCGCGCGACGAGGGACCACGTGCGGGATGCACGTCCATGTGGCCATCGAGTCCGCCGAGGAGGGGGTCCGCTGCATCGACCGGATCTCGCCGTGGCTGCCGATCCTGCTCGCCGCCAGCGCCAACTCGCCCTACGACGAAGGGCGCGACACCGGCTACGCCTCGTGGCGGACCGAGCTGTGGTCCACCTGGCCCAGCGCGGGCACGACCGAGCCCTTCGGCTCGCTCGCCGGCTACCGCCGGGCGTGCGAGCGGATGATCGCGAGCGGCGCGGCCCGCGATCCGGGGATGCTCTACTTCGATGCCCGTCTGTCCGAGGGCCAGCCCACACTGGAGGTCCGCATCCTCGACGCGGTCACCGACCCAGAGGACGTCGGAATGCTCACCGCCCTCGTCCGGGCACTGGTGGAGACCGCGGTCGACGACTGGCCGGAGGGCCTCCCGGTCTGGCGAGCCGAGGAGCTCAGGGCCGCGCGGTGGCGGGCGTCCCGCTACGGGCTGGCCGGCCACCTGCTCGATCCCGTCACCCACGCCCTGCGGCCCGCCAGGGAGGTGCTGACCCGGCTGGTCGAGCTGGTCTCGGGTCGGCTGGACGGCAACGGCGACACCGAGCGGGTGGTTGGCGGTGTGGACCGCGTCCTGGGGGGCACGGGGGCGACCCGGCAGCGGGCGGCGTACGAGCGCACCGGATCCCTGCAGGGCGTCGTTGACGACGTTCTTGCCCGCACTGCGGACTCGTGGGCCTCCCTGAACCCCTCCGATCGGGCCTAGGGTCGCCGACATGGGCGAAGAGGTGGAGGCACAGGAGTTCTCCCGGGCCGACCGGACGCGCTACCGCGAGAAGGTCAGGCGCTGCCTGGACGTGTTCGCGCGGATGCTGCGGGAGGCACGGTTCGACACCGACGACCCGATGACCGGTCTCGAGGTCGAGCTCAACCTGGTCGACGAGAAGGGCGACCCCGCCCTGCGCAACACCGAGGCCCTGGCGGCGATCGCGGACCCGGCGTTCCAGACCGAGCTGGGCCTGTTCAACATCGAGATCAACGTGCCGCCGGCCAAGCTGCGCGAGGGCGGGCTCGAGACGTTCGAGGAGCTCCTGCGTCGCGACCTCAACGGCGCCGAGGCCAAGTCGGCCGAGATCGGCGCCCACCTGGTGATGATCGGCATCCTCCCGACCCTGGCCGCCGACCACATGACCGCGGCGAGCATCAGCCCCAACCCGCGCTACAAGCTGCTCGGTGAGCAGATCCTCAACGCGCGCGGTGAGGACATCTCCATCCGGATCGCCGGCATCGGCAACGTGGAGCGGCTGGCGACCACGACCGACTCGATCGTCCCCGAGGCCGCCTGCACCAGCACCCAGTTCCACGTGCAGACCTCGCCGGACGCCTTCGCGGACTACTGGAACGCCTCACAGGCGATCTGCGCGATCCAGCTGGCGCTGGCCGCCAACTCGCCCTACCTGCTGGGCAAGGAGCTGTGGCGCGAGACCCGGATCCCGCTGTTCGAGCAGTCGACCGACACCCGGGCCGAGGAGCTCAAGGCTCAGGGGGTGCGGCCGCGCGTCTGGTTCGGGGAGCGCTGGATCAACTCGGTCTTCGACCTGTTCGAGGAGAACGTGCGCTACTTCCCGGCCCTGTTGCCGATCACCGAGGACGAGGACCCGCTGGCGGTGCTCGAGGACGGTGGCGTGCCGAAGCTCCCGGAGCTGCGGCTGCACAACGGGACGATCTACCGCTGGAACCGGCCCGTCTACGACATCGCCGGGGGAGTGCCGCACCTGCGCGTCGAGAACCGCGTCCTGGCCGCCGGCCCGACGGTCGCGGACACCGTGGCCAACGCCGCGTTCTACTTCGGCCTGGTCCGGTCGCTGGCGGAGAGCGAGCGGCCGCTGTGGTCGCAGATGTCGTTCAGTGCGGCGGAGGAGAACTTCCATGTCGCGGCCCAGCACGGCATCGACGCGCAGATCTACTGGCCCGGGATCGGGCAGGTCCGGGCCACCGAGCTGACCCTGCGCAGGCTGTTGCCGATGGCGCACGAGGGGCTGGCCGAGTGGGGCGTGGACAGCGCCACCAGCGATCGACTGCTGGGGATCATCGAGCAGCGCTGCCTGCTCGGGACCAACGGCGCCGAGTGGTTCGTGCGCAGGATGCACAAGCGCTCGGACATGGAGCGGTTCGACGCGTTGCGGGCGACCCTGCTCGAGTATCGCGAGCTGATGCACACCAACGAGCCGGCGCACACCTGGGACTAGGGCGTGTCTCCCAAGTCGTGGTGGATGCGGGCGGCGTCCGGCGCCGCCAGGACTTGTGAGACACGCCCTAGTGACCGGGACGCTGGAGATCCCGCCGAGGGCGCACCCGCGCCCAGCTCCGGCCCAGACCGCTGCGCGGATCCCGCCACCCGCGCCGGTTGACCACCACGAAGGTCAGCGCTGCCTGCGCCTCGTCGTACGCCGCCCGGGCGCCGGCCAGCCACTGCGCGTCGACGTCCTGGAGCTCGAGGCCGCCCGGGCGGGTCAGCCAGACCAGGTGGCCGGCGGTGACGCCGGCGCGGACGCGGAGCGCGGCGACCACGTCGGTCCGGAGCCCCGGGTCGGTCGGCTCCGCCTCGGACAGGTCCAGCGATGCGACCGGCCCGCCGGGGACGCCCACGTGCAGCACCGCCGGGTAGCGCCGGCGTCGTGGCTCACCCGTCGCGTGCTCGTGCACGGCCCGGCGCAGCAGCGCCCGGGTGTGGGCCGGCAGCGGTTCGGCGAGTCCGTCCATGTGTTGGGCCCTTCCCGGAACCGGGCCGGTCCACGCCGGGTTTCCACAGGACGACAGGACGCAGGGGTTCGATAGCCTGCCGGGCGGAGCCCGCGGGTACCCCGTGCTCGAAGGCAGGAGGAACGTATGCCGACCGTCGTGCTGGGCTACGTGCCCAAGCCGGAAGGCGAGGCGGCTCTGGCGGCCTCGATCGCCGAGGCCCGGTTGCGGCAGGCCGACCTCGTGGTCGTGAACTCCCACCGCGCCCACCGGGGCGACGCCGACGCCCACGAGCGACTCCAGGCCGAGCTCGACGAGGTCCGCGCTCGGGTCGAAGGCGCTGGAGTCGCCGTGGACGTACGCCACCCCGAGACCGGTCTCGAGGCTTCCGACGACCTCCTCAACATCGCCGAGGAGGTCGCCGCGGAGCTGGTCGTGATCGGCCTGCGCCGGCGTACGCCGGTCGGCAAGCTGATCCTGGGCAGCAACGCCCAGCGCATCCTGCTCGACGCCCCCTGCCCGGTGCTCGCCGTCAAGTCCGACTGAGAAGGGTGACCCGGGTCTTCCGTCCGCTCACCGAGGCGGATCTGACGGCGCTGCTCGATCTCCAGGAACCGGCAGCGGTCGCAGGACTGGCCGACGTCTTCCCGCAGGAGAGCCACCCCTTCCCGCGAGACGCGGTCATGGAGAGATGGCGCGACGAGCTGAGCGATCCGGCGACTGCGGCCTACGTCGCCGCGGACGAGGACGTCGCCCTGCTCGGCTTCGCGGCCCGGCGTGGCGACGAGGTGCTGCACTTCGGCACCGCCCTCGGGACGTGGGGTTCCGGTGTCGCGACGTGGCTGCTCGAGGAGCTGCTGGCCACCTTCGCGCCGGAGATCCACCGGATCCGGCTGTGGGTGTTCACCGACAACGGCCGTGGACGCCGGTTCTGGGAGAAGGCGGGCTGGCTGCCCACCGGTCGCACCACGAGGTCGACGTTCCCGCCCTTCCCGCAGCTGCTCGAGTACGAGCGCTCGAGGACGACCGATGAGTCCCTGTCCACCGATGGGTCAGGATGACCACCATGGCCATCCACATCACCGGCGACGCTGCCGCCGACCAGGTGCTCACCGACAGCCCGTTCGCGCTCGTCGTCGGGATGATGCTCGACCAGCAGTACCCGATGGAGCACGCGTTCCGAGGGCCGCACAAGGTGCTCACCCGGTTCGGGTCGATCGAGCCGACTGCGATCGCGGCCGCGGACCCGGAGGAGTTCGCGACGCTGTGCTCGACCCCGCCGGCCATCCACCGCTACGGCCGCTCGATGGCCGGGCGGCTCCAGGCGCTGGCACAGCTGGTGGAGGAGAAGTACGACGGCCACGCGGAGCGGCTGTGGACCGAGGCCGGCACCGGGCAGGAGCTCTTCGACCGGGTGCTGGCGCTCCCGGGCTTCGGGGAGCAGAAGGCGAAGATCTTCGTGGCGCTGCTGGCCAAGCAGCTCGGCGTACGGCCGCCCGGCTGGGAGAAGGCGGCTGGCGCGTACGCCGAGGAGGGCTACCGCTCGGTCGCGGACGTGACGGACCCGGCGTCGCTGCAGAAGGTCCGCGACTTCAAGAAGGCGAAGAAGGCCGAGGCGAAGGCGCAGGCCGTCTGACCTGCGGCCGGCGGCTCGCTGGGCACCGGCCACGGTCTCCCGAACGGTCACCGGTGGTCACAGGTCACCGGGTAGGTTCGCGTTCGTGCAGGTAGCCACCGTGCGGTCCGCCGAGCGGGCCGAGGCCGAGGCGCAGGCGGCCTGACGTGCGGGCCACCATGTTGCTGGCCGACCACGCCGTGGTCGCCGAGGGGAAGCTCTACATCAACGGCGGCGGCTGGAGCGTGACCAGCGGGGGAGCGCCGTCGGCCATCGCGGTCAAGCTCGACGTGCCGTGGGACCGGACCAACCAGCGGCTCCAGCTCCGGCTGCGCCTGATCGGCCAGGACGGCGAGCCGGTCAGCGTCCCGGGCCCGGAGGGTCCGCACCCGGTCGAGATCACCGCCGAGGCAGAGGTCGGACGACCGGCAGGGCTGGCCCACGGCGCGGACATCGACTTCCCACTCGCCTTCCAGATCGGCCCACTGCCACTCCAGGCAGGGCAGCGGTACCAGTGGGTGCTCGACATCGACGGCGAGACTCGGGAGGACTGGCGGCTGACCTTCAGCACGCGACCGGCGCAGAGCGGACCCGCGACGTACGTCGTCGACACCTGACAGCAACACGCTTCCCGGCCCGCGGTGGCGATGCGGGAACGCCTTGGTCCGCGTGGCAGAATGAGAGACGCGGCTCTTGACGACAGCGGGTCGGGCCGCGCCCTGAGCCCGTTCTCAGACCCCGCTCCCGACCTTCCACCCAGCCATGATTGAAGAGGTGTTCGTGTCTTCCTCGAACGCGCGCAAGGTTCCCGAGCAGGTGCTCAACCACCCGGCGGTCGTCGCCCTCGTCGAGAAGGGTGCGAGTGGGAGCCTCAGTCCCGAGGACGTACGCCGGGCCAGTGAGGACGCCCAGGTAGAGCCGCGCCACCTCAAGGGGCTGCTGGCACACCTGAGCACGCTGGGCATCTCGGTGCACGTCGACGTGAGCGCGGCGCGTGTGGCCGCGGCCACGACGACCAAGAAGACCGCGACCGCGGCCGCCAAGAGGGCGCCGGCCAAGAAGGCCGACACCAACGGCTCGACCAAGACCGCGGCGGCCAAGAAGGCGGCGGCGCCCGCCAAGAAGGCCGCGCCCGCCAAGAAGGCCGCGGCGCCGGCCGAGGACGAGGTCGTCGAGGTCGTGGTCGAGGAGACCGGGGACGTGGCCGTCGGCCCGGACGGCAAGAAGGTCCTGCCGGACATCCCCGACGACCAGTTCGAGAAGGACGTCGCCGCCGACCCCTCCATCGAGGAGGACGAGAAGGAGGCGTCGGCCACCTTCGTCGTCTCGGACGCGGACGACACCGGCGAGCCCGAGCAGCAGGTCATGGTCGCGGGAGCGACCGCCGACCCGGTGAAGGACTACCTGAAGCAGATCGGCAAGGTGCCGCTGCTGAACGCCGAGATGGAGGTCGAGCTCGCCAAGCGGATCGAGGCCGGCCTGTTCTCCGAGGAGAAGCTCGCCAAGGGCGGCAAGGTCAGCGCCAAGCTGCTCGAGGAGCTGGAGTGGATCGCCGAGGACGGCCGCCGTGCCAAGAACCACCTCCTCGAGGCCAACCTTCGCCTCGTGGTGAGCCTGGCCAAGCGCTACACCGGCCGCGGCATGCTCTTCCTCGACCTCATCCAGGAGGGCAACCTCGGCCTGATCCGCGCGGTCGAGAAGTTCGACTACACCAAGGGCTACAAGTTCTCGACCTATGCCACCTGGTGGATCCGGCAGGCGATCACCAGGGCCATGGCCGACCAGGCCCGCACCATCCGCATCCCGGTCCACATGGTCGAGGTCATCAACAAGCTGGCCCGGGTCCAGCGCCAGATGCTGCAGGACCTCGGCCGAGAGCCCACGCCGGACGAGCTGGCCAAGGAGCTCGACATGACCCCCGAGAAGGTCATCGAGGTCCAGAAGTACGGCCGGGAGCCCATCTCGCTGCACACGCCGCTGGGCGAGGACGGCGACTCCGAGTTCGGCGACCTGATCGAGGACTCCGAGGCGATCGTCCCCGCGGACGCCGTGAGCTTCACGCTCCTCCAGGAGCAGCTGCACGCGGTCCTGGACACCCTGTCCGAGCGCGAGGCCGGTGTGGTCAGCATGCGGTTCGGCCTCACCGACGGCCAGCCCAAGACCCTCGACGAGATCGGCAAGGTCTACGGCGTGACCCGCGAGCGGATCCGCCAGATCGAGTCCAAGACCATGTCCAAGCTCCGCCACCCGAGCCGCTCACAGGTGTTGCGCGACTACCTCGACTGATGGACCGACCTCGACCAGGCGTGTCTCGGGACATTCGGCGAGCCTCCAGACCACATCCCCGCTGAGGCGTCAGGAACATCCCTCCATCGAGGGGATGAGAGTGCCGTCCACTCGTGGCTAGGTTGGCAGCGGCTTCGTTCGCTGATCCCCCGGGACGGGGCTGGGCGCCTTCGCCTCGATGACCCCATGCGGGGCGAAGGCGATCCCCGATTCGGGGCATGCCACCGGGGGCGCCGCGGTTCTACGCTGCCGTCAGGGTCCCCGGGGGAACTTGGGGGATCAGAACTTTGGTGGCCCAGCAGAACGCCCTCCGCACGATGTCTGCGGAGGGCGTTCGCGGTGCTCGCGCTGGGTCGGGTTGACGCTCACGCGACACCGCCGGCGGCACGGTCCTGACGGACCTCGGGGGGTGGTGTCGGTCAGCGCGAGCGCCCGGTCGACGGTGTGCTCGCCGGCCGTCTCGATGTAGACGATCGGCGCGACCCGAGCCAAATACCCCCCATTTCGGCTATTCGTCATCGGGGCTGGTGCTGTCACATTGTCCCTCTCGGGCGAGGGTTCAGCGCGTGCCGACAGGCTTGGGGGAGAAGCGTGGGCCGGTCCGGTTGGGGGAGGGTCGCCGTCGTGGCACTGCTCAGTGCTGCCCTCGTCGCCCTCGCACCGACGACGGCGTCGCAGGCGGCGCCCGGCGACATCACCCTCACCGGCTCGATCTCGTCCATCAGCGGCGCCGAGTTCCGCGAGGTCGACGTCTTCGGACCCGGAGGCTGGGTGGACATCCCCGATGTGGGAGACACGTTCTCGGTGACCGGTCCGGTGGGGGAGTACACCGTGTACGTCGACGAGTCGGGCGGACCACAGGGCGACGACTGGAGCTTCGACGGCGAGCTGCCGCCGACGGTGTACCAGCAGGACACCGCGATCCAGGTCACGGTGCCGCTGCACACGCTCGCCCTCGGCGTGCAGCACGCCAACGGCTCGCCGGCTCCGGCCGACGTCGACCTGAGCTGCGTCAACGCCGCTCCGGCCGGCTGGGAGTACGCCGAGACCTTTGCCAGTCGCCACGTCAACGGGGTCTCCTCCTTCCTGGTGCCCAACCACGCGGCGGGCGACGCGGGCTGCGACCTCAGCGTCCATCCCGACGTCGGGACGACCCGCAGCTTCACGGTCCCGGGTAACGCGTCGACGTTCACGGCCGTGGTCGACTCCGGAGTGCATGTCCAGGGCACGGTCTCCGACGGATTGGGCCACGCCGCACCATCAGGTGTCTTCGTCTATGCCTATGACGCCAGCGGCCTGTCTCGGATTAGTTCGACCCAGACCGGTGCCGGCGGCCACTACGACCTGTACCTCGATCCGGGGTCCTACGTCTTCGACACCTCGTCGGCCACGTCGTCGGCGCTCCAGTACTACGTGAACACCACGGTCATCGACGTCGCCACGGATCTGTCCCTCGACCTCGCGCCGGTGATCGACACCCTGACCGTCCACGCCCGCACGCCGGGCGGCCAGCCCGCGCCGTCGAGCGCGCAGCTGGACTGCTCCGGCATGCCCACGGGTCAGACGCTGATCGGGTGGCAGAGCACCGACAGCGTGGCGGTTGGTGCCGACCTCACCTTGCCAGGGACGGCGACACAAGATGGGACCTGCGGCCTCAGCCTGGATCCCGACGTGGGGCTCACCTCCCACCGGAGCGTCTCCGTCCCGGACGGCGGCGGTGAGACGACCGTGACGGTCGAGCCCGGTATCACCATCACCGGCCAGGTGACGGTGCCGGGGATCACGATCTTCACCGACGCCACCGTCACAGTTCAGTCCTCCTCCTCCGGCGACGTCGCCACCACCCACCTGGCGCCCAACGGCTCGTTCACGCTCAGCGAGGTCCCACCGGGCCAGGACGTCGTGACAGTCGAGGTGAACGACGCGGCCGTGGGGAACTTCTACTTCCAGCGTTCGCTGACGCTCTCCGAGGGCGACAACCTGGCGCTCGCACCCGATCTGGACTACCTCGACCTCTACCTCCTCGGGCCGACCGGTGACCCCGGCACCGGCACCGCGCGGCTGAGCTGCAACGGCGACAACGGCGACGTGAACTCGTTCACCTCCACCGCGACGACCCGGTCCGGGACGGGGCAGCTGCGGCTGCCCGGCTACGCGGCCGACGGCGGCACCTGCTCGCTGGTCGTCACCTGGGCCGACAACACCGTCGTCAACCGCCAGGTGACTCTCGACCCCGCCGCGGACACCGCGGTGACGCTCCTCCGGAACGGGGTGACGCTCAAGAGCGACCCCTTCACGTCGAACGACGACGACGGCGTCGCGGACGCGTTGGAGGCCTACGCGCCCAACATGGGCGACGGCGACAGCGACGGGACCCCGGACTACCTGCAGGCCGACGTCGCGTCGCTCCCCGAGGACGGCGGTGGTCTCGGGTCGCCGGAGAAGGACTACCTGACCGTCGCGGGCCCGGACGGCTCGGAGATGTTCTCCGTCGCCACCGACGACGTCACCGGGGCGCGAATGGCGTGGCGCGGTGGGTCGCAGGTGGTGCCCGGTCCGCCGGACGGGACACAGCTGCTGAAGGGGTTCCTGGACTTCGAGGTCAGGAACGTCACCCCGGGGTCGACGAGCAAGGTCGTCATCTACTACGACTCCACGGCGGGGATGAACTCCTACTCCTCCTACAACCCCGCGAACGGGACGTGGAGCCAGCTGCCGGCGAACCGGGTGAAGATCAATCCCAAGTCGGTCGAGCTCACCCTGACCGACGGCGGCGTCGGTGACGTCGACGGCGTGGTGAACGGCCGGGTGCGGCACCCGGGTGGTGGCTCGAGGGTCGACGAGGTGTTCCCCGAGGTCTCGGGTCGGGTCGTGACGCAGCCCAACGACAAGGGCTGGTACGACGGCAACGTCACGGTGCGCTGGACGGTGACCGATGACCAGGCGACGGCGATCCCTGCTCCGCCCGACACGGTCGTCTCGGCCGAGGGTGATGACGTGACGGCCACGTCGGCCCAGGTGTGCGACAGGCGCGGCAACTGCTCGACGGGCAAGCTGCAGCACCTGAAGATCGACAAGACTCCACCATCAGTGGCGATCCAGGGCCCGGCGGACGGAGCTACGTACACGTTGGGCGCGGTCCCGGCGCGACACTGCGCGGCCACCGACCCTGGCGGCGCGGGCGTGCCGGACAGCTCGTGTGTCGTGGCCGTCTCCGGCGGCACCAGCGCGGGTGTGGGCGCGGTCACGGCCACCGCCACCGCCACCGATCGGGCCGGCAACGTCAAGCGGAAGACCATCACCTACACCGTCGAGTACGACGCCGGCGGCCTGGTCGCGCCGGCAGCGGGCTCGAAGCAGAAGGTGTTCAAGCAGGGCTCGACGGTGGTCGTGCGGCTGAAGATCCGTGACGACGGCGGAGCTGCCGTGACCCCCGCGAAGGCTCCGGCCTGGGTCAAACCGGTGGCGAAGGGCAAGGCCACCGGCAAGCCGAACCAGCCGGCCAGCGACGTCAAGCCGGACAAGGGCTCGGTCCTCATAAAACGCGGCCAGTTCTGGGAGTACCGGTGGGGCACGGCTGCAGCCAAGAAGGGCAAGTCCTACGTGATCACCGTGCGGCTCGACGACGGCACCAGTCGCACCGTCACCGTCGGGATCAACTGACGGTCGGGCTCACTCGTCCGGGACCGGCAACGCCGCCATCTGCCGCACCAGCTCGACGAGGTCCTCGCCCGGGCCCGACTCGTAGGCCCGGTCGAACGCCTCCGCGTCCGTGAGCGCGCGAACCCGGTCCATCACCAGCTTGTCCTCGGCCTCGCCGTACTCGTCGTTGGGGATCCCCTCGACCACCGACGCGTGGTGCGCGCAGCCGTAGACCTTGGCACAGAGCAGAGGCTCGAGGTCGCCGATCGCGGCTCCGAAGGTAAGGGCGGCGATGATCAGGGTGTCCGGGTCGCCGACGGCGATGATCTCCTCTGCCGCCTGGCGCAGTCGCGCCTGTGCCGCTCGGGGCCTGCCTTCCTGGAGGTCCATGTCGGCGAGGTCGTTGTGGCGCGTGCTCGCGTGGCTCTGGGAGTCGCGCGTGAGCGCCTCGAGCTCGGCGACGACGGCTCGGGCCCGGTCGAAGTCCTCCTCGTAGTAGGCCACCAGGAAGGCGAGGTCCAGGGCGAGCTCCAGCCCGTCGTCGTCGTGGCTGAGGTCACGGAGCCGGTCGGCCTCGGCGCGAGCCTCGGCGTTGTCGCCGAGCATGCTGTGCGCGTAGCCGGCGTCGTAGCCGGCGAACTCCTCGGTACGCCGCCGGGTCGCCCAGGAGGCCGCGGGCTGGTCACTCTCGGCGGGGACGCCGGCCAGCACCTCACGGGCCCGGGCCACCTCGGTGAGCGTGGCGGGCAGGTCGCCCAGGGCGCGGTGCAGACGGGCTCGCATCGCGTGCAGGGCAGCGCGCCCGAGGTGGTCCTGAGCCGCCGCGGGTGACGCGAGGCTGGTGTCGCACCACGCGAGACCGTCGGAGTAACGGCGGTACTTGTGGGCCAGGGTCACCAGGAGCCGCGCTGCGTGCAGCGGCGGGACCGGCTCGTCACCGTAGGGCTCGTCGTGGACGCCGGGAGCAGAGCGCTCGACGACCGCCCGCAGGTTGTCCAGCTCGCGCAGGAACTGGTCGCGCCCGGACCGGTAGCTGTGGTCGAACTGCTCGAGGAGTGGCCCGCGGGCGAGGTCGTAGAAGAACTGGGCGTGGGCGGCCATCGCGTCGTCGAGGGCGCCGGTGGCGGCGAGGCGGTCGAGCGCGAACCGCTTGATCATCTGCAGCAGCCCGAACCGCGGCTCACCGTCCTCGGTGTCGGTCACCGTGATCAAGGATGCGTCCACCAGCTCGAACAGGACGTCCGCCACATCGGCACCGACGAGTGCTTCCGGCGGGACCACCCCCTCGACCGCCTCGAACGACGCGCCGGACTCGAAGATGCCCAGCCGGTCGAGGACGACCTGCTGGGCGGGCTCGAGGAGGTCGTAGCTCCAGGCGATCGCGGCCCGGATCGTGCGCTGCCGCTCGTCCCGGCCGCGCTCGGCGCTCGCGAGGTCCAGGCTCTGGTCGATCCGCGCGAGGATGGCTTTGGGCGTCAGCAGCTTGGCCCGGGCCGCGGCGAGCTCGATCGCGAGCGGCAGGCCGTCGAGGGACTCGCAGAGCCTCGCGACGTCGACGGCGTTGTCGGCGGTGAGCTTGAACCCCTTGCGCACCCGGCTCGCGTGCTCGACGAACAGCTGCACGGCGGCCGCCTGCCCGATCTCCTCCACCGAGCTGCCCACCGAAGGCACGGACAGGGGCGACACGGCGTACTCGACCTCGCCCTCGACGTGCATGGGACGTCTGGAGGTCACCACGATCGTCAGGTGCTGCGCCTCACGAAGCAGGACGTCCACCACCTCGTCCGCGTCCGGCACCTGCTCGAGGTTGTCCAGGACCACGAGCGTCGTCCGGTCGGCGACGTAGCCGAAGAACCCGGGTGGGATGTGCCCGTCCGGCGGGATCTCGAGCACCTGGGCCATGGCGGTCCAGACGTGGTCGGCCGCGGTCGCGGCCTGCAGCGGGACCAGGTAGACGCCGTCCGAGAACCGCTCGGCCACCGACGCGGCCAGGGCGGTCGCGAGCCGGGTCTTGCCGGTGCCGCCCGGACCTGTGAGCGTGACGATCCGCCGTTGGCCCTCGAGCACCAGCGTGCGCAGCTCGGCGAGCTCGGTCTCGCGCCCGACCGTGGGTCCCAACGGCCTCGGCAGGCTGCCCGGCGTGCCCTGGGACCGGATCGGCGGGAAGGTCGAGCTCAGGTCGGCGGACACCACCTGGAAGACCCGGATCCGCTCGGCCACGTCCTTGAAGCGGTGCTCGCCGAGGTCCAGGAGCTGCAGGTCGGGGTCGACGCCGAGCAGGCGGGCGGTGGACTCGGACACGAGCACCTGACCGGCGTGCGCTGCCCCGGCCAGCCGACTTGCCTTCTGGACGTCGAGCCCGACGTAGCCGTCCTCGTGCCGCTGGGGCGAGCCCGTGTGCACGCCCATCCGCATGCCCACCTGCGCCTCGTGGGGCATCATGACGGTGCGCAGCGACCGCTGCGCATCGAGGGCCGCCGCCACGGCGTCGTCGGCGGTGGCGAAGACGACCGAGAACGACGTCGGCTCGGCCTTGAGCTCGCGGCCGCCGTGCGCTCGCCACGCGCTGCGACAGACCTCCCGCTGCTGCTCGAGGAGCTGCAGCCACGACGGACCGAGATCCCGGATCTGCTGGGCCGACGCCTCCGCTTCGGCCATGACGAGGGTGACCGTGCCGGTGGGCAGGGCCGCGAGCGGGGCCGAGCTGCGCCGGGCGTCCAGGTCGCCCACGTCGTCCGGCTCGGCCAGGCTGCGCACCGCCCGCAGGACCGCGTCGGTGTCGTCGAGGAACGGGCAGTGGAACGCGTCGAACGGCGCGGGCAGGTCGTCGATCGCCAGGTCGCGGGTCCTGACCTGGACCACCTTCTTCTGCTCGACGCCTCGGCGCGCCTCGGAGTAGACCCAGTCCGACCCGACGGACGAGGGGGTCCAGATGACGACGACGGCGACCGCGGCGTTGATCTGGGCGGTGAGCGCGTCCTGGAAGCGCTCACCGGACAGCAGCATGTCGTCCCAGTAGACGGTGTAGCCGGCGGCGACGAGCTCGGCGTCGAGACCCCGGGTGAGCTCGCGGTCGGCCGACGAGTAGCTCAGGAACACGTCCGCCATCAAGCCCCCCACGCTCGGCATCCCCACGGTGAGCGAAGTGTAGGACGGCGTGATCGGAGCCGTGGTCGTCGCTGCAAACTGGACCGCCGACACCTCACTGACCTACTGATTTGTCAGGCACATCCTCCATCGAGGGGATGAGAGCGCTCCCACCTGGCGGCTAGGTTGGCGCCAGCCGCGTTCGCTGATCCCCCGGGACGGGGCTGGGCGCCTTCGCCTCCGTGTCCCCATGTGAGGCGAAGGCGACCCCCCAGATGGGCCATTCCGCCCCCGGCGCCGATGGCTCTACGCTTCGGCCCAGGGTCGCCGGGGGAAATCTGGGGGGATCTGAACTGTGGTGACCCGACTGAACGCCCTCCGCTCTTTCTCTGCGGAGGGCGTTCGTGGTCGCCGGCGCACCCACCACCGCTGCGAGGTTGTCGGTGTGTACCCAAAGGGGGAGCCGAACCCCGGCATCGGCTCTTAGGTTCGAGGTGGCCTCGTTCGCTGATCCCCCGGGACGGGGCTGGGCGCCTTCGCCTCCGCGACCCCATGCGAGGCGAAGGCGTTCCCTGCTCGCGTGAGTGCCTTCTTATGACCCCTTGGGGTGGGAGCGGTCCGGAGCACGCAGTGAGACGATTTTCTGGCTTGGGCGTACGCAGAGGGGTTGGGGGATCACCGCTGGTACGCCAGGCAGAACGCCCTCCGCATCCGAGATGCGGAGGGCGTCTCGGTCTGGGGCGCACCAGTCCCGATGGGCTCGGAAGGCGGAACGCGACTGCCACTCGGCCGTGTCAGTCCGGCCTTGCCTGGTCAAGACCACCCCCGGGTGTTCAGGTTCTCGTAACGTTGCGCCCGTAGGCTCTCGTTGTTCGCGTGGGGGGATTGGGGGATCCGAACTTTGCGAACCGGGCGCCCTTCGCAGCAAGCTGCGGGGGGCGCTTTGTCGTCCCCGCGGGCCAAGATTCAAGCAACCCAGCGGTTGCGGTCACTCTCACGATGTGCAACTATCGCATTGCACATCAATCGAGAGGACAGGACCATGACGCAGACCGACCAGGAGCTCGACCGGATCGAGCGCAGCATCGACATCGACGCAACGGCGGAGAAAGTGTGGTCGCTGCTGGAGCGGCCCGGTTGGTGGATCAACGAGCACGACGTCGACCCGGAGCCGGTGCTCCGCTGGGAGAGCGAGGACGTCGCCGTCGTGGTCCACGAGAAGTTCGGGGAGTTCACCCTGCACCGGGTCGCCACCGATCCGCCGCGGTACATCTCTTGGCGCTGGATCGAGCACGACGACGCCGGGACGCTGGTGGAGTTCTGGGTCGACGATCGTCCCGGCGGGGTCACGCTCAAGGTCGTCGAGAGCGGGCTCACCGGCCTGGGCAAGGACGCCGAGGCGCTGCGCAAGCACCACGAGGGCAACTCCGAGGGCTGGACGGCCCAGCTCGGGGCAGCCCGGCGGTTCGTGCTCGGCCAGACCGACGGCAGCTCGTGACTACGCAGACGCTGACCCCCGTGTTCGCCGCGTTGGGTGACGACACCCGCTGGGCCATCCTGACCCGGCTGGGCGAGGCGCCGGCATCGGCCTCGGCGCTGGCGCGGGAGCTCCCGATCAGCCGGCAGGCCATCGTCAAGCACCTCGAGCTGCTCAGTGCCGCCGGGCTGGTGGAGTCGGAGCGGGTCGGTCGCGAGCTGGTGCACCGCGCCCTGGGTGGCCGGCTCAGCGACGTGGCCCGCGAGCTGGAGCGGATCGGCAGGAGCTGGGACGCCCGGCTGGCCCGGATCAAGCGGCTGGCCGAGTCGGGCTGAGCGCCGCTCGGGTCAGGCCGGCCCTCGACCAGATCTCGGGCTCGCGATCGAGTCGAGCAGCCTGAGCTCGTCCCGCAGCCGGTAGGGGCTGGGCGCCCCGCACGCGTCCAGCGCGTCCAGGTATGCCCTCAGGGCGTCCGCCAAGCGGGACTGCGCGATGGCCAGGTCGGGTCGGACGCCCGGCATCCGCCGACGTTGCTGGTCCAGCGCGCCACGAGCCAGGACGAGCTCCCCCAGGAGGTCGCGCATCGAGGCGACCGGGTCCACGCTCACGACCCTTCAGCACCGAAGCCAGGCCCGGGCGGGCGGCTGGCGGGTGTGGGGGCACGTTACCTCAACGGAGTGAACCCGCACTCGCTGTCTGGCTCACTGTCGGGCTCAATGTCGGGCTCAATGTCGGGCGCGGCGGACCCGGCGGCGCAGCTGCAGGATCCGCAACAGCCCCGCGAGGAGCGCGAGGAAGAGCCCGGCGACGGCGGCGACGAGCAGAGCGACGGCCACCGGCACGTCCCCGTCCCAGACGAGGAACGAGACGGTGGTCTGCCTGGTGTTCTGCGCGATGAAGACGATCAGCAGGAGCAGTACGAGACCCAGGCCGACGGTGGCAGCCCAGACCCCACTCGTCCGCGAGCTGCGCAACGGGTCCTTGTCGTCCCGCTGGTCCGGCTCCTCCGGGAGCACCTGCTCCCCGGACGCCGCGGTGTCATCGGCCATGGTCGTCAGGTACCCCCGTGACGAACTCCTCAGCCAGCGGCGACCAGCGCGACCGACACGGCGCACAGGGCCAGGCCGATGCCCTGGGCGCCGTGCACGCGCTCGCGCAGCACGGCGGCCGCGAGCAGCACGGTGAAGGCCGGGTACAGCGACACCACCACCGAGGCCACGGTCAGGTGGCTGCCCCGGCTGGCCACCATGAACAGCCCGGTGGCGACGGCACCCAGCAGGCCGCTGGTCACCGCCAGCGCGACCCGTGGGTCCCGCGGCAGCCACGGCTGGCGCAGGGCCAGCGCCACGGCCACGATGGCCACCCCGGCCACCGCCTGGTTGAGGGCGAGCGGGATCAGGCCGGCGTCCTCGGAGACCCGGGACAGTGCGATGAACAGCACGCCGAACCCGAGCCCGGCGAGCACCCCGTCCAGGAACCCCGCGGACCCGGCCGCCTCCGGCGCGGCCGGTTCGCGCGAGACGAACCAGATCGCGGGCAGGGCCACGGCGATCCCGAGCCACACCACCGGCCCCGGGCGTTCCCCGAGCAGCACGCCGGCCACGACCGGTACGACGGCGGCACCGACCCCCGACACCGGGGCCACCACGCCCATCCGGCCCGAGGCCAGCCCGCGGTAGAGGAACGACGTACCGAACCCGTTGCCGATCCCGGCCAGCAGCGCCCAGGCCAGGTCACTGCCGGAGGGCCGTCCGGCGGCCAGCAGGGCGATGACAAGGGTCACCAGCGCCCCGCTGACCTGCGCGGTCAGGGCGACCGCCCATGCACTGACCCGCTTCGACACCCACCCGCCGTTGAAGTCCGCCACGCCGTACGACGCTGCGGCCAGCAGCGAGAGCAGCACGGTCACGTGAGGACCACCCCGGTGACCCAGATGCACGTCGCCACGACGGCGGCGGCCAGCTCGATCAGGATGCTGAGCCCGACCGCCTTCAGCGAGTGTGTGGTCGACGGCCAGGCAGCCTTGGCGCCCAGCCGGTGATGCTCGGCGAGGTAGATCCCCAGCACGAAGCCGATGAACAGCCCCACGACCGGGATGACGAAGAAGCCGACGACGCCCAGGGCGGCGCCGACCCACTGCGTCGAGGCCGGGATCCCGGCGTCCTTGAGCCGCCGGTTCGGGACGAGGTACTTGACCACGCCGCCCACCAGCAGGACGGCTGCGGCCACACCGAAGACCGCCCAGGCCGTCGCTCCACCGACCTGCCAGGCCCAGACCAGGATCGCCGCGAACACCAGGATCGAGCCCGGCAGGATCGGTACGACGACGCCGACCAGTCCGACCGCGATCGCCAGGGCGACCAGCAGCTCGACACCAGACATGGCGGGGAGCCTTTCACAGACGTCCGAGGGGAGCAGAAGGCCCCGGATCCTGAGGATCCGGGGCCTTCGCAGACAGGGAAGTTCGGGTCAGCGCTCTCGATCCGGCGCCGAGGCCGAGGACTCGGTCAGCTTGTCGGTCTCGTCGACGAAGGTGACGGCGATCTTCTTCAGCTTGTCACTGTGCTCGCGGGCGTGGTGGGCGCAGAAGAGCAGCTCACCACCGGACTGGAGCTCCACGCGGAGATAGGCCTGGGCTCCGCAGCGGTCGCAGCGGTCTGACGCGCTCAGCCCAGCCGACGACGGTGCGACTGCAGTGTTCACGACGGCCTCATTTCTTCATCTGGTGTCGTTGGTGCAACGTAGACGGGGTCCCCAAAGATTCCCCGACGACGCCTCCCCTGACATCACAATCCAATCACTGAAGTAGCGCCCACCCACATGATGTCCCACTCCCGGACTCAGTGTGTGGGTTGGGCGGCATCTGTGTGGTCAGAACGGTGAAGCCTGTGCATCTGTTACGCGGATTTCTTTGACCGGTGTTTCTTGGCTGGTAAGGCCTGATGGTGCCTTTCTCGTCACCGTAGACCCGGTCCCGGCGGGCGTGCCTCCATGCTGCCTCGGCGTGTCGTGGGTAGATTCGTGACACAGCCGCAGCCCGGATGGGTCGGCTGACCAGCAGAGCAGCACCGCACGACCGAGGAGCAACCGATCGACAACGCCTACAACGCCGCACACCTCCTGGTTCTCGAGGGCCTCGAGGCGGTCCGCAAGCGGCCCGGCATGTACATCGGCTCCACCGACACCCGCGGTCTGATGCAGTGCCTGTGGGAGATCATCGACAACGGCGTGGACGAGGCGCTCGCGGGAGCCGCGCACCACGTCGAGGTCACGCTGCACCCCGACGACTCGGTCGAGGTCCACGACGACGGTCGCGGCATCCCGACCGACAAGGAGCCCCGGACGGGGCTGCCCGGCGTGGAGGTCGTGGCCACCAAGCTGCACGCGGGCGGCAAGTTCGGCGGCGGCTCGTACGTCGCCACGGGCGGCCTCCACGGCGTCGGCCTGTCGGTGGTCAACGCGCTCTCGGCCCGGATGGACATCGACGTGCAGCGCACGCCGTCCGAGCAGGGCATCTCGTTCCGGCACGGCACCCCCGGGGTCTTCGACGGTGACGGACCGAAAGCGAGGTTCACCGCGAAGTCGGGGCTCACCCGCAAGGGCGGCCGGGTGGCCAAGAACAGGACGGGCACCCTCGTCCGGTTCTGGCCGGACCGTCAGATCTTCACCAAGGACGCGAAGTTCGAGTTCGAAGGGCTGCTCGGCCGGGCCCAGCAGACGGCGTTCATCGTGCCCGGCTTCGAGCTGGTCATCCGCGACCTGCGCGGGCCGGAGATGCGCGAGGAGAAGTTCCGGCACGAGGGCGGCATCGCCGAGTTCGTCGAGTTCCTCGCCCACGACGAGCCGGTCACCGACATCCTGAGGCTGCGGGGCACCGACGTCTTCACCGAGACCGTCCCGGTCCTCGACGACCAGGGCCACATGACCCCGCAGGAGGTCGAGCGCGAGCTCGAGGTCGACATCGCGCTGCGGTGGGGGACCGGCTACGACACCGAGCTGCGCTCGTTCGTCAACGTCATCGCCACCCCCAAGGGCGGCACCCACGTCAGCGGCTTCGAACAGGGCATGCTCCGCACCTTCAACGACTCGATGCGCTCGGCCAAGGCGCTCAAGGTCAACGACGACGACGTCACCAAGGACGACGTCCTCGAGGGGCTGACCGCCGTGGTCACCGCCCGGCTGGCCGAGCCGCAGTTCGAGGGCCAGACCAAGGAGATCCTCGGCACGCCACAGGTCCGGACGGCGGTCCGCAAGATCGTCTCCGCCGAGCTCAGGAAGTTCCTCACCTCGACCAAGCGCGCCGAGAAGGCCCAGGCCAAGCTGGTCATGGAGAAGGTCGCGTCCGCGGCCAAGACCCGCATCGCGGCCCGCCAGCACCGCGAGACCCAGCGCCGCAAGAACGCCCTGGAGTCCTCGGCGCTGCCCGCCAAGCTGGCCGACTGCCGGGCCACCGACGACCGCAGCGAGCTGTTCATCGTCGAGGGCGACTCGGCGCTCGGCACCGCCAAGCTGGCGCGCAACTCCGAGTTCCAGGCGCTGCTGCCGATCCGCGGCAAGATCCTCAACGTCCAGAAGGCCTCGGTCGGCGACATGCTCAAGAACGCCGAGTGCGCCTCGATCATCCAGGTGGTCGGCGCCGGCTCCGGACGCACCTTCGACATCGAGGCGGTCCGCTACAACAAGATCATCCTGATGGCCGACGCCGACTCCGACGGCGCCCACATCCGCTGCCTGCTGGCCACCCTGTTCTTCAAGTACATGCCCGAGCTCGTCGAGCGGGGCCGGGTCTTCTCGGCCGTCCCCCCGCTGCACCGGATCGAGGTCTCCAACCCCAAGAAGGGGATGGACAAGTACATCTACACCTACTCCGACGACGAGCTGCACCGGAAGCTCGCCGAGCTGAAGAAGAAGAACGTCGCCTACAAGGACCCGCCCCAGCGCTACAAGGGGCTCGGCGAGATGGACGCTCACCAGCTGGCCGAGACCACGATGGACCCTCGCCACCGCACCCTGCGGCGGCTCACCGTGGACGACGCCGAGTCGGCCGCGCAGGTCTTCGAGCTGCTGATGGGCTCCGACGTGGCCCCGCGCAAGGAGTTCCTGGTGCAGGGCGCCTACGAGGTCGACGCGGACACCCTGGACGCCTGACCGGGCCGACCTGACAAAGCCCCGCGCGGGGTCTCCCGTCCGGGCCGTCGCGGGGTTAGGTTCCCGGCATGAGATCTCGGCTCGTCGCAACCACGGTCACCATCAGTTCACTCCTCCTGGCGGTCGGAGGTGTTGCCTCGGCCGATCCCGGAGGCGGAGGTGGAGGAGGTGCGCCGGCGAGCAGCCGGGCCGCGGCCGACAAGCTCGACACCGGGCTGCAGGCCCTGGCGGCGGCGGCCGCCCAGGGCAAGCCGGTCAGCTCGTCGACCGCCATCGCCTCCACCGGATCGGTGAAGCTGACCGGGATGGACCGGGTCGAGAACGGCAAGGTGCTGGTCAACGTCTACGTCAACGGGTCGGTCGCCGGGGCGGCCGACCAGCTGCGTGGTCTCGGGATGGACATCACCGGGACGAGCAACAGCGAACCGGAGCGGGTCGTGGCCGGGTGGGTACCTGCCTCGGAGCTCACGCAGGTCGCCGCACTGACCCAGACGCGGGCGGTACTGGCCTCGCACGGCATGACGGACGCCGCTGAGGGGTCGGGCGGCACCGACACCGGCAGCGTGCTCTCCCAGGGCGACGCCGCCCTGCACGGGCCGCAGGCCAGGGCGCTCGGCACCAACGGCGCCGGGGTCAAGGTCGGCGTCATCTCCGACTCGATCAACGTCGGCACCAACGGTTCCAACGGCATCGCCACCAGCGTGGGGACGGGTGACCTGCCCGCCGGAACGTCCACGCTGGCGGACGACCCTGGCGGTGCCGACGAGGGCCGGGCGATGGCCGAGATCATCTACGACGAGGCCCCGGGCGTCAGCCAGATGGTGTTCTCGACCGGCACGATCAGCGCTGCGGGCAAGGCGACCAGCATCAACAACCTGGTCGGCGCGGGCGTCAAGGTGATCGCCGACGACATCTTCTACCCCGACGAGCCGATGTTCCAGGACGGCATCGTCAGCCAGGCCGTCGACGCCGCCAAGGCGGCCGGCGTGACCTATCTCGCCTCGGCCGGGAACCGCGCCCGGCAGAGCTGGGAGGGCACCCTCAACCTGTCCGGTGCGAGTGAGGACTTCGACCCGGGAGCAGGTGTGGACACGGTGCAGACCATCGGCACCTTCACCAACCGGTCGCCGTTCCTCTCCCTCCAGTGGGCCGAGCCGTGGGGCCACGCCACCACCGACCTGGCCATCGACGTCTACGTCGACGGGGCACTCCTCGGCACCGTCGACGACAACGACCTCGTGTCCGGGATTCCGCTGGAGATCTTCGGGGTCACCATCAGCGGCACCCACACCCTCGGCATCGGCATCCGGCGGATCGCGGGCACCGGCCTGCCGCAGATGAAGTACATCGTCGGCGGCACGCCGGTGTTCACGGTCGCCGAGTTCCCGACCAACTCCAACGCGATCAACCCGGATGCCGCGTCGGCAGCCGGCTCACTCGCGGTGGCGGCCAGCCAGTACACGACGCCGACCACACCCGAGTCGTTCAGCTCGCGAGGGCCCAACATCACCCGCTACTTCGACAAGGACGGCAACAAGCTCGCGACCCCGGCGGTCCGGGCCAAGCCGCAGCTCGATGCCCCTGACGGGGTGAGCACCACGCTGCCGCCGGGCAGCGGGCTGAACCCGTTCTTCGGCACCAGCGCCGCCACGCCGGCCGCTGCCGGCGTCGCGGTGCTCCTGCTCGCGGCCAACCCGGCTCTGTCCGTCGACGCCGTGCGGGGGATCCTGACCGATCCCAGATACGCGCTGGACTGCACGCCGACAGCTGGACAGCCGGACGCCGACTGCGGGTCCGGGTTCATCCAGGCCGACCGGATGATCCCGGCCACGCACGACACCACGGCACCCACGGTCACGTCGTCGCTTGCTCCTGCCCCCGGACCGAAGGGCTGGTTCCCGGGCAACGTCACCGTCACCTGGACGCTGACCGACGCCGACTCACCGGTCTACACCCAGAGCGGCTGTGCCCCGACGACGCTCACGGCGTCTGGCACAGCCACCTGCACCGCGACGAGCGTGGGCGGGTCGACGACCAAGTCAGTGTCGGTGCAGATCGACAAGTCCCGGCCGACCAAGCTGAAGGCCAAGGGGCTCAAGAAGGTCTACAAGCACGGCACGAAGCCGGACAAGAAGAAGATCAAGTGCCAGGCCAAGGACAAGGAGTCCGGCATCGCCAGGTGCAAGATCAAGGGGCTCAAGACCACGCCCGGGGTGCACAAGGCGACCGTGATCGCCACCAACGGCGCCGGCCTGGTGTCCACGAAGAAGGTCAGGTACACGATCCGGTGAGCTCGGGGCTGGCCACTCACCGCTGAGGGTGGGTGGCCAGCCACTGCTCGACAGGCAGCGGCCGGTCCCGGTCGTAGCCGACCGGCAGGCGTACGTCGCCGCGGCTGGTCAGGTAGTAGACGTCCCAGTGGTAGTAGCCGTAGAACGCGCGCGGCCGGCGTTCCATCACCTTGGCCAGCAGGGTCACGCCGCGGACGTAGTGGCGTGAGTTGTTGTAGCGGAACAGTGCGTCGTCCAGCCCGCCGGGCCGGGCGCCTCCGTCGTGGGCGAGGTAGCGCGCGGCCGCCATGACCGCGTCGGCCGGGTCGTTGATGTCGCCGCGGCCCCACGTCGCCCAGGTCGTGGGCAGGAACTGCATCGGCCCCTGGGCACCGGCGGTCGACGTGCCCCGGATCCGGCCCATCCCGGTCTCGACCAGGTTGATCGCGGCGAGGTACTCCCACCCGATGCCGTAGGCCCGCTCGGCGCGCTCGAAGTAGCGCAGCAGCCGCGCGGCGGGCGCCGGCCGGACGATCCGCCAGGCCGGCAACGTGTCGGAGAGTTCGAGGTGCATGGCGCGGAACTCCCGCCGGGCGGCGACGTTGTCGCTGACCGAGCTGCGCAGCGACCGCGGTACGGCGGCCAGGACCGCGGACTCCCAGGCCGGGTGCTCCCCGAGGGCCCGGTAGGCGAGCTGCTGCTGCCGGGCGGCCCGCACGAGCTCCCGCGTGGGGGTGGCCGGGTGCGCGATGGCCCGCTCCGCCGCGACGAGCCGGCGCGCGGCCTCGGCCGCGGTCCGGGGGCGGGCCACCCGGGCGGGCCGGTCCGGTCCCGCGCTCTCCACCTGGGGTGCGCCCGGGCCGGTGGCGGCGGACGGGGGCGGGTCAGCCACTGGCGCCGGCTGGTCCTCGCCGGTGCAGCCGGTCAGCGCGGCGGCCGCCACGAGAACACCCGTGACGGCCGCCCGCCTGAGTCCTGACCGCCGGGCGGTTCCCACCCGGTCAGGTTAGACACGCCCCGGCGTCAGGAGCCTTCCTGGACGGGGTGCACCTCGTCGGCCACGAGCCCGTGCGCGGTGCGGTGGACGGTGTTGGCTGCCTCCGCGTCGGGCGCCTCGACCAGGCAGAAGATCTTGCCCGCGGCCTCGTCGACCCAGTAGCGCAGGTAGCTGACGTCGTGGCTCCCCTGCTCCTCGAGGTCGGCGGCGTGCGCCTTGGCGACGTCGTCCATGGTGACGGGGCCGTCGAGGTTGTGGACATCCATGTAGAGCGGCATGACCGGCTTCCTTCCTTCGCGGGTGGCGTCCTGCGGGACCCAAGAAACCTAGATCCGGTGATCCGGCCGGCGGATCGGAAGCGGCTCCCTATGTTGAGGCTAGAGGCTCCCCAGTTTGTGTGGCCAGCGAGCCGAGCAGGTCGAGCCGGCGGGCCTGGGTGATCGCCTCGCGCCGGTTGGTCACGCCGAGCTTCGCCAGGACCGACGAGACGTGGTGGTCGACGGTCTTGGTCGAGATCACCAGGCGGGCGGCGATCTCCTCGTTGGTCAGGTCCCGGGCCAGCTCGTCGAGCACCTCCTGCTCGCGGCGGGTGAGTCCCTGGGGGTGTTCCCGGGTGGTCCGCCGGGGGCCGGACGGGACGCCACGGGCGCCCGCGTCCCGGAGCCTGCGACGCGCCGTCCGGGCAGTGGCGTCGGCCCCCAGGACGTCGAGCCGGGTCACGGCCTCCCGCCAGTGCTCCTCGTCCTTCGTGTCGAGCAGGGCCAGCGCTGCGTCGTACGGGCAGCCGAGCTCGTCCCAGGTCCGCGCGGCGCGGGCGTCGCCGGCCAGCTGGGCGGCGTACGCCGGCTCGACCGGTCCGGGAACCCTCTCCAGGCCCAGCCGGACCAGCCAGGTGGCCAGGAGGCCGCGCGCGGAGGGGTCGAGCCGGTCATTGGTGTCAGCCGCGAGCCGGACCGCCTCGACGGCCGCGTCGTGGTCGCCCTCGAGCCAGTGTGCCTCCGCCCGGGCGAGGTGGACCAGGACGAGGTACTGCGCCTCGGCCAGGGCCTCCGCGTCGACCAGCGCGGTGTCGAGCTGCTCCCAGGCCGCGAGGTCACCGCGCCTGGCCAGGATCTTCCCCAGGGTGATGTGGGTCGACAGCCGGTTGACGGGGGAGAGGTTCGCGACCGCCATCCGCCCCAGCCCGAGGGCGACCGCCTCGTCGTACCGGCCAGTCGACTCGAGGACCACGACCTGGCCGCCGACCAGGCAGTTCGCGTAGGTCGGGAGGTCGTTCGCCTCGCAGTAGTCCAGGCCCTCGTCGTAGGCGCGCTGGGCGAGGGCGAAGTCGAGCGTGGCGGTGGCCAGGGCCTGCAGGTTGGCGTAGGCGCGCCCGGCCGACTGGGTCGCGCCGGCGCCCACCGCAACCTCGAGGGCCTGCTCCATCGAGGAGAGCCACGGTCGACCGGTCAGCTGCGCACCGCAGCTCAGGGTGTTGGTCGCGTCGCTGACCACCTCCGCCAGGCCGAGCTGCTCGGCCATGGCCAGTGCGCGCCGGGCCAGCGAGTGCGCGGCGTCGGCGTCGCCCGCGTCCAAGCTCAGGGACGCGGCGGTGGACAGGGTCCGGGCCAGCTCCTCGCAGGTGTCGCGCGGCTCCAGCAGGGCCACCGCGGTGCCGATCGCGGCGGCCGCCTCGTCGCCGCGGCAGAGCCGCCAGAAGGCGACCGAGAGCAGGCGCAGCCCGTCACCCTCGCGGACCTCGTCGCCGGCCGCCCGCCACAGCTCGAGGGCGCTCTCGCGGGTCTCCATGGAGTCGGCCCAGCGGTCGAGGACGCCGTACTCGGTGGCCAGGCCGTCCAGGAGCAGGGCCTGGGCACGGTCGTCTGCGGTTCCGGCCCAGCGCAGCGCTCGCTCGTACTGCTCCGCGGCCTCGCGGTGCGCGCCGAGCTCGGCACCCCGGCGCGCGGCCAGGGTCGCGTGCGCCTGCACGGCAGCGGCGTCCGAGGCTCCCTCGGCGTGGTAGGCGAGCCGGGCGTCGTCGTCGCTGTCACGGGCGCGCAGGAGCGCCAGGATCCGCCCGTGCAGCGGTGCGCTCCGATGCGGCGGCAGGCTGTCCTCGACCGTGCGCCGGGTGATCTCGTGGCGGAACCGCAGCCCGGTCCCGTCCGGCACCAGCAGCCCGGAGTCGACCAGCTCGTCCACCGCCTCCGGCGACGGCTGGGCGACCTCACCCAGCATCGACAGGTCCACGCGCGTACCGAGCAGCGCTGCCACGTCGAGGGCCCGCCGAGCCGGGCGGGACAGGCCGTCTATCCGGCCGAGCACCGCCTCCCGCGCGGAGGCAGGCAGCCGGTTGCCCGGGTCGCGCAGCACCTCGGTCAGGAAGAACGGGTTGCCGCTGGTGAGGTGGTGCAGCTCGTCCGCGGAGAGGCCCGAGCCGGCCGCCAGGACGCCGACCCCGGCCGGCGTGAGACGGGGGACGTCGACCCGGCGGGTGCTGCGCTCGGTGGCCAGCTGGGCCAGGCAGCGGCGCAGGGGGTGCCCGGGCACGATCTCGTCGTCGCGGTAGCTGACCAGCAGGAGCACGGGCAGGGTGCGCATCCGCTTGCCGAGGAAGCGGAGCAGGTCCAGCGTCGCCTCGTCCGCCCAGTGCACGTCCTCGAAGACCAGCACAGGTGGTGCCGGGCTCGCGGCCACACTGGCGAGGAGGGACCGGAAGATCTCCTCCCGGCTCTCGACGCGGTCGGTCGCACCACGGAGGCTGCCGCCGAGCTGCTGCGCGATGTCCAGCAGCGGTCCGAGCGGCCGCGGCGTGAACAGGCCGTCACAGGCTCCCCAGTACCAAGCGCTGTCGGGCTGCCGGCGCTCGCACTCCTCCAGCAGCGCGGACTTGCCCACCCCGGCCTCGCCGGACACCAGGACCAACCGACCCTCCCCACGCCGAGCCTGGGCGGCGTACTCGTCGAGGGTGGCGAGCTGGAGCTCGCGTTCGAGCAGCATCCGTCGATTGTGCGCCCGACGACGGGCGGCCACCTAGCGCGTTTGGGCCGGCCCTCAGAACCGCTGCTCGAGCAGCCCGGTGTCGACGTCGTACATGAAGCCGCCGACCCGGATCGAGTCGGGGATGAGCGGATGGGCACGGATGGCCTGGATGTCGTCCTCGAGCGCGCGCAGCTGGTCGGTGACGACGCTGAACATCTGCCAGTCGGCGGAGACGCCCGCGGACTCGGTGATCTGCTGGCGAAGGTCTCGTTCCGAGTTGGCCGTCATGGCGCACCGGGTGTGGGGGATGACCAGGATCCGCTTCACGTTGAGCAGGTGCACGCCGAGGACGAGGGCCTCGAGCGCCTGCTCGGTCACCCGGCCCCCGGGGTTGCGGAAGATCTTGGCGTCGCCCGGCTTCAGCCCGACCATGGCCAGGGGAGCGATCCGGGAGTCCATGCAGGTGACGATCGCGACCCCCGCGTGCGCGATGCCGTCGAAGCCGGCCATGTCGAAGGTCTCGGCGAACTCCCGGTTGGCCGCCAGCAGGTCGTCGAAGTCACCCACGGACCCGAACGCTAACGGGTCGGTGCCGCAGCCCCGACCTCAGCCCATGGAGCGGAGCGCCTCGCCCGCGTCGACCGAGCGGGTGGCCGCGTGCCGGAAGAGCAGGAGAGCGAGTACGCCGGCCGCGACCGCGCAGAACACCGCGCCGAGGAAGACCGTCTGCTCCTGGGCCACGCCCGCGGCCTTCTGCAGGTCGCGGTAGGCCGAGCACATCGTGGGTTCGCCGCACACCTCGCGCGAGGGTCTTGAGCGTGTGCTGCTTGGCGTAGTAGCGGTGCAGCCCGATCGTGGTCAGGGCCGAGATGCCGACGAGCATCCCGACCATGCGGGCCACCACCACCATGGCGGTGGAGACGCCGTGCACGTCCGGGTCGGTGGCGGCCAGCACGGCCGCGTTGACCGGCGCCAGGGCCAGCCCGAACCCGAAGCCGCAGACGACCAGTGCCACGTTGGACGAGGGGTCGTGGAGCGTGTCGACCCCCCAGCGCGACATCAGTGCGAACCCCACCGCCGACATGGCCATGCCGACCGCCGTGATGAGCCCCGCGCTGCGGGTGCGGATCAGGTAGCCGCCCACGACAGCGCCGACCGGCAGCGCGACGAGGAACCGGACCAGCACCAGCGCGGCCATCAGCTGCGAGCTCCGGTAGACGGTGGTCCGGGCGAAGATCGGGATGTCGATCAGGGCCGCGATCAGCGCCGCGCCGACGAAGAAGCTCACCACGACCGCGCCCCAGGCCGGCGTACGGCGCAGCGCACCACGGGGAAGCAGCGGTGCCTCGGCCCGCCGCAGGTGAAGGACCAGGGCGACCGTGGCCACCGCGGAGCCGAGCAGGTACCACAGCCCCTGGTCCGAGAAGACCTGCACCTTCGGGTCGGCGGTGGCGAAGGCCAGGATCACGCCGCCCAGTGCGATGGCCAGCAGGAAGGCGCCGGTGAGGTCGGCCTCTCGGGCGCTGCGACCCCAGCCGCGCAGGTCGACCAGCGGTCGCCTGGCGGTCGCACAGCGGAGCAGGAACAGCGCCAGCCCGGCCATCGCGATGACGCCGACCGGCGTGAGCCAGCGTCCGTCGCCGGCGAAGGGGATGAAGTACTCGCCCCAGGTCAGGTCGCTGACCAGGCTGCCCGGGCGGAGGAAGACGATCGCGCCGATGACGAGGGTGGCCAGCAGGAGGAGCAACCCGATCAGGTCGGGCAGGTGCCTTCGTTCGGGCGGTTTCGAGACGGGCGCCGGGGCGCCCTCCTCAACCACCGATGCCTGCTCGGCCGGCGATCCCGGTGGTCTCGAGACGGGCGCCTCCTCGCCCGGTGGTCCAGGTGGTTGAGGAGGTTGCGCAGCAACCGCCTCGAAACCCCCGGATGCTCTCAGCGCGGCCGCGAGGACGAGCCCGACGGCGAAGTTGATCGCGAAGATGGCCGGCCAGTCGGCCAGGGAGAGCACGACGGCGCCGAACAGCGGGCCGATCACCGAGCCGAGCTCCTGCACCGCGGAGACGATGCCGAGCGGTACGCCGCGCCTGTCGACGGTGTAGAGGTCGGCGACCAGGGCCAGTGTCGCCGGGACCAGCCCGCCCCCGCCGACGCCCTGGAGGAACCGGCCGACCACCATGCTGGTCAGGTCGTAGGAGAGCGCGGTCACCAGCGAGCCGGTCGCGAAGACGAGGAGCGCGGCGGTCAGGACCGGCAGCCGGCCGCGCAGGTCCGCGATCCGGCCGATCAGCGGCAGCATCGCGACGTACCCGAGCAGGAAGCCCGACACGATCGGGGCCGCCCGCTGGAGCTTGTCGATCGGGATGCCGACGCTGCCCATCATCTCGGGCAGCGCGAGCACGACGACGTAGGTGTCCGCCGCGGCGAAGGCCACCGCGACAGCAGCCAGGGTGAGCAGCACCCGCGGCGAGGAAGCGGCTCCAGCCTCCGGGCCGCTGGACCCGCTCACGGCGCCTGGATGTCCTTCTCGGTGCCGTAGTTGTCCAGGTTCAACGTGTAGGTCATGTCGCCGTGGTCCTTGCCGTAGAAGGCGCCCTTGAGCACGGCTCCGCGGAGCTCGTCGTTGTCGCTGATGGTGTAGGTGAACGAGAAGTCGCCCTCGGCGGCCGGGATCAGCGCCGACACGGCATCGCTGGAGATGGTGCCGGTGTACTCGGTGAGGATCTCCTTGTTGTCCTTGCCCCCGCGCACCGAGTCGCCGGTCTTGACGTCCTCGGCCGCGGCCAGCAGCCCCGAGAAACCCCCGTCGGGGTCCATCAGCTTGGCCGGGTCGGGGGCGCCGTAGTCGGCGGGGTCGATCGGCGTCCAGTCGGGCAGCAGCAGCGAGTTCTTGGCGTAGGTCTTGCCCTCGACAGCGATGACGTCGGCGTCCGCGGGCAGCCCGTTGACGCTCAGCTTGAAGGTGCCCTCGAACGCCGATGGGTGCACGCCGGTGCCCGTCGCGGAGGTGATGCCGGTGACACCGTTCGGCAGGTCCTTCGTGGTGAGCGCGATCTCGACCCCGCTGGTCTCGTCGAGGGTCTTCTTCGCTGCGGCCAGGGCCTGCTCCGGGCTCTCCTTGCTGCTCCCGCCACTCGCGTCGTCACCGCTGCACGCGGCCAGGCCACCGAGGGCCAGACCCAGCACCAGCGAGGCGGCCAGCAGCCGCGCGCGGCCGGCCAGGGAGGGGGTCACGGGGTCAGCCTCGCACACCGTCCAGGTCACGACCGCCGTGCCGTGAAGCGGGCCAGCCGGGCCCCGACAGGCCCGGCCATCGCGGCGATCGGCTGGCTGCCCGGCACACCGGAACCGTCGCGCTTCCCGGTCGGCTCGGGCAGGTCGATCGGCGCGCCGCTGGCCGCCGCCGCCCGGGCCGGCGCGTCGCCGGCCCACGCGGCCACGAGGGTGTCCTCGCCCTTGAGGAAGCGGTGGCAACGGACGCCGCCGGTGGCCCGGCCCTTGCCGGGATACTCGGAGAACGGCGTCACCTTGACCGCGCCCGGCTCGGTGCCGGGCAGTGCGGTGGACGACCCGGAGGCCGTCACCAGGACGTTGTCACCGGCGTCCAGGGCACCGAACCACATCACCCGCTCGCCCGGGGTCACCCGGACACCGGCGACGCCGCCGCCGGACCGTCCCTGCGGGCGCACCGCTGCCGCGCCGAAGTGGAGCAGCTGGGCGTCGCTGGTGACGAAGCAGAGCGTCTCGTCTCCGGTGGCGAGCTCGGTCGCGCCGACCACCTCGTCGCCGTCGTCGAGGCGGATGACCTCCCACTCGTCCCTGGAGAGCACCTCGGGGTTGACGCGCTTGACGATGCCGGTCCTGGTGCCCAGGGCGAGCCCGGGCCCGTCCTCGCCGAGCCTGCTCAACGCCAGCACCCGCTCGCCGGGCTCGAGGGAGATGAGCTCGCTGACCGGCAGGCAGCCGTTCAGGTTGGGGTGGTTCGCCGACGGCGGGACGATCGCGGCAGTCAGGTCGAGCACGTCGAGCTTGAGCAGCCGGCCCTGTGAGGTCACCAGCCCGACCTGCCCGCGCGCCGTCGCCGGGATCGCCGAGACGACCACGTCGTGGTTGGCGCGGTCGCCGCCGACGCCGACGGGCTCGTCGCCGTCGGTCCTCGCGAGCAGACCACTCGACGAGAGCATGACGAAGCAGGGGTCGTCGGTGATCTCGGCCGGTGCCTGGGTCATCGTGGGCAGCGCGCCGCCGAGCAGGACCGTACGGCGCGGGGTGCCGTAGGTCTTGGCCACCTCGGCCAGCTCGTCGGAGACCACCTTCTTGAGCAGCGCCTCGTCGGCCAGGATCGCCTCGAGCTCCTCGATCTCGAGGCGCAGCGTCTCCTGCTCCTTCTCGAGCTCGATCCGGCTGAACCGGGTGAGGCGGCGCAGCTGCATCTCGAGGATGTAGTTGGCCTGCGCCTCCGAGAGGTCGAAGACGCTCGTCAGCCGCTCGCGCGCCGCGGCGGCGTCGTCGCTCGTGCGGATCACCTGGATGACCTCGTCGATGTCGAGCAGGGCGATCAGCAGGCCGTCGACCAGGTGCAGCCGCTCGGCCTTCTTGTCGCGCCGGAACCGGGAGCGGCGGCGTACGACGTCGTAGCGGTGCTCCAGGAACACCTCGAGCAGCTCCTTGAGCCCGAGCGTGCGGGGCTGTCCGTCGACCAGGCAGACGTTGTTGATGCCGAAGGACTCCTCCATCGGAGTCAGCTTGTAGAGCTGCTCGAGGATCGCCTCGGGGACGAAGCCGTTCTTGATCTCGATGACCAGCCGGGTGCCGTTGGCCATGTCGGTGAGGTCCTTGACGTCGGAGATGCCCTGGAGCTTCTTGCCCTGGACCAGCATCTTGATCCGCTCGACGATCTTCTCCAGACCCACGGCGTAGGGAAGCTCGGTGACGACGATGCCCTTGCGCCGGCCGACCGTCTCGACCCGGGCGGTGGCCCGCATCCGGAAGCTGCCGCGGCCGGTGTCGTAGGCGTCGCGGATGCCGTCGAGGCCGATGATCTTGCCGCCGGTCGGCAGGTCGGGGCCGGGGATGAACCGCATCAGCCCGTCGAGGTCGGTGCCGGGGTGCTGGACCAGGTGCCGAAGCGCCTGCACGACCTCGACCAGGTTGTGGGGGGCCATGTTGGTGGCCATGCCGACCGCGATCCCCGTCGTACCGTTCACGACCAGGTTGGGGATCGCCGCCGGCAGCACCACCGGCTCGGTCTCGCGGCTGTCGTAGTTGGGCTTGAAGTCGACGGTGTCCTCGTCGATGGACGCCGTCATCGCCACCGCGGCCGGCGTCATCCGGCACTCGGTGTAGCGCATCGCGGCGGGCGGGTCGTCGCCACCGGGCGAGCCGAAGTTGCCGTGGCCGTCGACCATCGGCACCCGCATCGCCCACGGCTGCGCCATCCGGACCAGGGCGTCGTAGATCGCCCCGTCGCCGTGCGGGTGCAGCCGGCCCATCACCTCACCCGTCACCCGAGCACTCTTCACGTGGCCGCGGTCGGGGAAGAGGCGCATGTCGTTCATCGTGTAGAGGATCCGGCGCTGCACCGGCTTGAGCCCGTCGCGCGCGTCCGGGAGGGCCCGGGAGTAGATGACCGAGTAGGCGTACTCCAGGAACGACGACTCCATCTCCTGCCGGATGTCGGTGTCGAGGATGTGCTCCTCGAAGTCGTCGGGGAGGTCCTGCTTGGTCGTACGCCGTGCCATGGCCCCATCCTCTCCCGAGGCCGGTACCGATCAGGCAATGGCACGCCGGTCTGCAACGCTGGCTGCGGCGGCTTCGAGGCTCGTCGCTGGCGCTCCTCGCAGCCTCAGCCACCGTGGCTTGCGTGCTGGCGCGGTCGGCACGGTGGCTGAGGTGCGAAGGCGCCCTGGCGCCTGAGCCTCGAAGCCTGGTGACCTGGGGCTGGCGGGTGAGTCGGGTGGGGTGGCGTGGCTGCGGGGGCTTCGAGGCTCGTCGCTGGCGCTCCTCGCACCTCAGCCACCGTGTTGCTCGGCGCCTCATACGATGAGGACCGTGAGCGGCTCGGACCAGGCGACGACGACCGAGCCGCCGCGCCACTGGGAGGCCGACGTCGTGCTGCGCGACGGCAAGACCGCCCACATCCGGCCGATCCGGCCCGATGACGCGGAGCTGCTCGTGGAGTTCTACAGCCGGGTCTCGGACCGGTCGAAGTACTACCGCTTCTTCTCGCCGATGCCGAACCTGTCGGACCGGGACGTCTCGCGGTTCACCCAGGTCGACCACGACCAGCGGGTCGCGTTCGTGCTGACGCTGCAGGGACAGATGATCGCGGTGGGCCGCTACGACGTGGTCTCGCCCGCGGAGGCCGAGGTCGCGTTCCTCGTCGAGGACCAGCACCAGGGCCGGGGGATCGCGCAGATCCTGCTCGAGCACCTCGCCCAGGCGGCCCGCGAGCGGGGCATCGAGCGGTTCGTGGCCGACGTCCTGCCCGACAACCAGCGGATGATCCAGACCTTCCGCGACGCCGGCTACCGCGTGGTCAGTGCGTACGACGAAGGGGTGCTCCAGCTGGAGTTCCCGATCGAGCCGACCGACACCGCGATCGGGATCATGCAGGGCCGCGAGCACGTGGCCGAGGCCGCCTCGATCCACCGGTTCCTGAACCCGCGCTCCGTGGCGGTGATCGGCGCCAGCCGCCGCCAGGACACCATCGGCCAGGCGCTGGTGCGCAACCTCGTGACCGGCGACTTCACCGGCCGGGTCTACGCCGTCAACCCGAGCGCCAGGGCGGTGTCCGGCCTGCCGACGTACACCAGCGTCAGCGACATCCACGACGACGTCGACGTCGCGATCGTCGCGGTGCCGGCCGAGTCGGTCGAGGACGTCGTGCTCGACTGCGCCGCCAAGGGCGTGCACGGGCTGGTCGTGATCTCCTCCGGCTTCGCGGAGACCGGCGAGGAGGGGCGGCAGCGGCAGCGCCGGCTGGTCGGGCTCTCGAGGTCGTACGGCGTCCGGCTGATCGGCCCGAACGCGCTCGGCATCATCAACACCGATCCCGCGGTCTCCATCAACGCCTCGCTGGCCGCGCTGATGCCGCCGCGCGGCCGGGCCGGGTTCTTCTGCCAGTCCGGCGCCCTCGGCTCGGCGATCCTCGAGAAGGTCAGGAACCGGGGGCTGGGCCTGTCGACGTTCGTCAGCGCGGGCAACCGCGCCGACGTGTCCGGCAACGACCTCCTGCAGTACTGGGAGGAGGACGAGACGACCGAGGTCGTGATGATGTACCTCGAGTCGATCGGCAACCCGCGCAAGTTCTCGCGCATCGCGCGGCGGGTCTCGCTGCGCAAGCCGATCATCGCCGTCCGCTCCGGCCGCACCACCCAGGGCGTCCCGATGGGCCACGCGGTGCGGAAGATCGCCGCGCCGCCGCAGGCCGTGGACGCGATGTTCCGGCAGGCCGGGGTGATCCAGGTCGACACCCTCGAGGACATGTTCGACGTCGCCCAGCTCGCCGCGCACCAGCCGCTGCCGCGCGGCCGGCGGGTGGCGATCGTCGGCAACTCCGACGCCCTGGGCCTGCTGGCTGCCGACGCCGCGGCCGCGGTCGGCCTGGTCGTGAACAAGCAGGCCGCGCTGAGCGCCGAGCCCACCCCCGAGGACTTCGAGGACGCCCTCGACGACGCGATCGACGACCCGGACGTGGACGCCGTGGTCGTGGTCTACATCCCGCCGCTCAACGTGGCCGGGGAGCAGATCGCCAACGTGCTGGCCGCCGTCGGCGAGCAGTCCGACAAGCCGCTGGTCTCGACCTTCCTCGGGGCCGAGGGCATCCCCGAGCTCCTGCGCGTGCCCGACGTCGCGGGCTCCACCGCGGGCCGCGGCTCGGTGCCGTCCTACCCCGCGGTCGAGGCCGCCGTCCGGGCGCTGGCCCGGGTGGTCGAGTACGCCGTCTGGCTGCGCACCCCGGACGGCCGCGCGCCCGACCCGGAGGCGGTCGACCTGGCCCGCGCCCAGCAGGTCATCGGCCGGGCGCTCGCGGCCCAGCCCGACGGCGTCGACCTCGACGACGCGGCCCTGACCGAGCTGCTGGCGGCCTACGACATCGACCTGTGGGAGTCCCGCCCGGTCACGACCTTGCGCGCGGCGCAGAAGGCCGGCCGGGAGCTCGGCTGGGACGTGGTCCTCAAGGCCACCGCCGAACGGGTCCGCGAGCGGCCCGACCTCGCGCACGTCTGGCGCAGCATCGACTCGCCGTCGGCGATGCGGGACGCGTGGGAGAACCTCCAGGAGCTCGTGGGCGAGCCCGGGCAGGCCGGCTACGTCGTCCAGAAGAACTCCCCGCCCGGCGTACCGATCGCCATCCGCAGCCTCGAGGACCCGCTGTTCGGGCCGGTCGTCTCGTTCGGCATCAGCGGACCGGTCATCGAGCTGCTGTCGGACGTGTCGTACCGGATCCCGCCGATCTACCAGCACGACGCCGCCTCGATGGTCCGCGAGATCCGCTCCTCGCCGATGCTGTTCGGCTACCGCGGCAGCGAGGTCGTCGACATCGACGAGGTGGAGCGGCTGATCCAGCGGGTGGCCCAGCTCCAGAACGACCTGCCCCAGGTCCGCTCGCTGGAGCTGTCGCTGGTCCTGGCCGGAGCCGACGGCTCGACCGTGCTCACCGCCGCCGCCAGGGTCGAACCCGTGACCGACCCGCGCTCGGACTGGTTCGTACGCCGGATGCCGACGCTTCCCGGGGACACCATCCCGGGCTGAGCCCATGGGGCACGTGCCAGACTCCACCTCATGCCTCTCCGCACCACCGACGACCAGGACCGCAGCGTCGAGCTGCGGGACGCGATCGACCGCACCGGCTACTACCCCGAGGTGGTCATCGACAGCGTCTCCGCCGCGGTCGCGGGGGAGCAGGTGGTGTCCTACTACGTCCACCACGAGCCGACCTTCGACCGTGACGAGGTGCGTCGCCACCTGTCGGTCATGGTGCTCACCCCGAGCCGGCTGATCATCGTCCACACCGACGAGCACGCCGGCGACGACCTGCTGCCCGAGCCCTACACCTCGACCTCCTCCGAGGCGATCCGGCTCAGCTCGGTCACCTCGGTGGTGGTGACCCGCATGGTGGCCAACCCGACGGAGGGTTCGGCGCCGGCGGCCGAAGCCGTGATCACCCTCGGTTGGGGTGGCCTCAGCCGCGTGGACCTCGAGCCGGCCGCCTGCGACGACCCGCAGTGCGAGGCGGACCACGGCTACACCGGTGTGCTGGCCTCCGACGACTTCTCGCTGCGGGTCTCGGCCGCCGCTGACGGCCAGGACTCGGTGGGTCGCCTCCTGTCCTTCGCCGAGCAGCTCTCCGCCCGGACCCACACGAGTTGACCACCCGAAGCCGGTCTTCGGCTCCTCCGCGGCGCTCCTCCACCGAACAGCGCGCCGGGGACCGCGGAAAGGCGTCGAGCGACTTCGTCGAGCCCGCCTACGGCCGGCGTTCGCTCGGGGACGTCGTGCCCGCCGTCGGCCGCGCGCTCGGCACCGACGTGTGGCCGGCCCCCACGGGTCTGGAGCTGCCCGCGGCGCCGGCGTACGTCGTCTTCCTCGTCGACGGCCTCGGATCACAGCTGCTGTCCCGGTACGCCCACGCCGCGCCGTACCTCTCCTCGCTGCTGGACGGCGTCGAGCCGGGCACCGCCGGCGTACCGTCCACGACCGCCACCAGCCTCACCTCGCTCGGCACCGGCCTGACGCCGGGCACGCACGGCCTGGTCGGCTTCACCAGCCGGGTGCCCGGGACGGACAAGCTGCTCAACGCACTGTTCTGGGACAAGTCGATCGACCCGCTGGAGTGGCAGCCACACCCGACCGCGTTCTCCCGGCTGACCGATGCCGGGGTGCGCGTCGACGTGGTCAACAAGCGCGCGTTCGACCGCAGCGGCCTCACCGTGGCCGCGCACCGGGGGGCCGGCTACATCGGCGCGGACCGGATCGGCGAGCGGATCGCCGGCGCCGTGGCCGGCTCGCTGCACCGGCCCTCGCTCACCTACCTCTACGACGGCGACCTCGACTGGACCGGGCACCGCTACGGCGTCGACTCGCCCCAGTGGCTCCAGCAGCTGGCCGCGATCGACGCCGAGACGGTCCAGCTGCGCGAGTCGCTCCCCGACGAGGTCCGGCTGGTGGTCGTGGCCGACCACGGCATGGTCGACGCGACCACCCCCGGCGCCCGGCTCGACGTGGACGACCACGAAGAGCTGCGCGACGGGCTGGTCCTGCTCGGCGGTGAGGCGCGCTTCCGGCATCTCTACTGCGCCGACGGCGCGGTCTCGTCGGTGGCCGGCTGCTGGTCCGACCTGCTGGGTGAGCGGGCGGAGGTCCTGCTCCGCGAGCAGGCGATCGAGCGGGGCTGGTTCGGCCCGGTGACCGAGAGCGTGCTGCCGCGCCTCGGCGACGTCGTGGTCGCGGCCCGTGACAACGTCGGGATCTTCTCCAGCCGGGACTTCGGCTACGAGATGACCCTGATCGGGCTGCACGGCTCACTCACCCCGGACGAGATGCTGATCCCGATCCTGGTCGGGTGACTCGACGCCGGTCGAGACTGGGAGCAGGATGCGGCCATGATCAGCGTCCCGCTCACCGTGCGCTTCTTCGTGGCCACCGGCACCGCCGCCGCCCTCGTCGGCTGCTCCTCGGGCAGCGACAGCGGCGACCGTGCGGAACCCGAGCCCAGCAGCCCCGCGGCCACCACCCGGACCGCAGCGGCCACCGAGGACGCCGCCCAGCAGGGCTACCTCGCCGCGGTCAACGCGCTCTGCGACGACCTGCTGCCCAAGGTTCTCAAAGCGACGCACGGCGGCAGCATCGACGTCCCCGCGACGGAGTGGGTGCAGACCTGGCCGGCCCACAAGGCGCTGCTCGACGGCTTCGACGCGGACCTGGCGAAGGTCACCGTGCCTCCGTCCGCCACCGACGACGCGCAGGTGATGGCGGCGTACGTCGCGTGGGCCACCGGCGTCGACGAACGGCGGATCGAGGCGGCCCGGAAGGGCGAGCAGGCCTGGCGGGCCGAGGTCGCCGCCGAGGCGGACATCGAGAACGACCCGACGCTGCTCGCGCTAGGTCCGGCCGGGTTCGCGGACAGCTGCCAGGCGCGCTAGGTCCGCTCACCCGGTGGCGACGGGTGACTCCGGCTCGCCGGCCTTCCGGGCCGAGACGATGCTCAGCCCCAGGATCGCCAGCGCCACCGCACCGTGCAGGACGCCCACGACCGGTGCCTTCTCCGACAGGGCGGGCAGCACGTAGGCCTGGACCACGACGAGCACGAAGGTGATGACCGCGAGCCGGACGCCGCCCGGGACCTGGGCACGGAACGACACGACCAGCAGCACGAGGGCGATCAGCGGGATGACCATGAACCCGTTGGCCGCGTGGATCACCGCTCCGGCATGGCCGTTGAAGCCCCCGTCCTCCAGCTGGTGGTGCGAGATCGAGCCGTGGTCGTCGGCGTACTTGACGACGCCGAAGGCGTACCACGCGATAACCGCGGCCTGGATCACCACCTCGAGGGACAGCAGGTAGTTCAGGATCCGGTAGGCCTGCCTCACACGGGCAGCGTACGTCGCCTCACACGAAGGGCAGCGGCTCGGCGCCGAGGGCCACGGCCCGCGCCCGGGCCGCGGTCATCCGGCGGCGGTGGTGCATCCGGCACAGCACCTCGTAGGCCACCTCGCGCGGCGCTCCCTCGTCGGAGTCGGCGCCCGCCTGCTCGACGTCACCCACGACGATGACCTCGCCCTCGACGATCATCACGCCGTCCTCGGTGCGGGCGTTGTGGGTGGCCCGGCGGCCGCACCAGCACAGCGCCTCGACCTGGAGGACGTGCGTCCGGTCGGCCAGCTCCACCAGCCTGGCGCTGCCCTGGAACAGCTCGCTGCGGAAGTCGGTGAGGATCCCGAAGGCGAACACGTCGAGCTGGAGGTCGTCGACGACCTTGGCCAGCTGGTCGACCTGGTCGCGGGTGTAGAACTGCGCCTCGTCGCAGATCAGGTAGTCCACCCGGGCGCCGCGGGTGAGCTCGTCGACGACGTACTTCCAGAAGTGGAAGGCCGCGTCGACCTCGATCGCCTGGTGCTGGAGCCCGAGCCGGCTGGAGAGCATCGCGGTGCCCGCGCGGTCGTGGCTGGTGAAGATCCGCCCCACCAGCCCGCGCTGGGCCCGGTTGTGGTTGGTCTGGAGCGCCAGCGTGCTCTTGCCGGAGTCCATGGTGCCGGTGAAGAACTGGAGCTCGGCCACGCGCGCCACCCTAATCAGCAGCGGCGGGTCACGGGTGCAGGCGGGACCCCTTCACCGACTTGTCGACACCGTTCCTCGGGCCGAACACCGCGATCCCGACCAGGTCCAGGTCGTCTCGGCGCACTGTCCGGACCACGGAGCGGTTCGCCTCGTCGTGCCCGGTGGTGAACATCTCGCGGGTGTACACGCTCATCGGCAGCTCCCGGCCCAGCGCCCGCGCGTGCGCGGCCTTGATCGTCGCGGCGTCCGCCTCGAGCACGACGACCGGCTGGCCCAGCAGCGGGAGGTACGCCGTCCCGTCGGCGTCCTCGTACGGCTCGCCGATGACCTGTGGCTGACTGGCCGCGATCCCGCTGACCAGGAAGGCGGTCACGTTGAGCCGCTGCCAGGTCTCGAGGTCGTCGCGGACCAGCACGGCGATCTTGGTGTCGAACCTCATCGCCCCAGAGTCCGCCACCGGGTCGGGGACCGTCTTGTACGTTCCTGACATGGCCGGACCGCTGGAGCGGGTGCGGGCGTGGCGCCCGCCCGTCCCGGGGCTGTTCGAGGTGCTGCACGCGCACTTCACCGAGCACGCCTACCCGGCCCACGTGCACGCGGAGTGGACGGTGCTGCTGGTCGACGCCGGCGGTGTCGACTACACCCTCGACGGCGACCCGCAGCAGGCAGTCACCCGGCGGGTCACCGTGCTGCCGCCGTACGTCTCCCACGACGGGCGCTCGGCCAGCCCGGGCGGCTTCGACAAGCGGGTGCTGTACGTCGACGGCAGGTGGCTGCCCGAGCGGCTCACCGGCGCCGCCGTCCGATCCCCGTCCCTGTCGGACCCCGGGCTGGTTCGGGCGGTGTCGGCGCTGCACGGCCGCCTCGGCTCCGGTGCCGACCCGCTCGAGGCCGAGGCCCGGCTGGCGCTGGTGGCCGAGCGGATCGCGCTCCACCTGTCTGCCGCGGAGCCACCGGCGGCGCTCCGCGACCCGGGCCTGGCCCGCGTCGTACGGGTTCGCCTGGACGAGGACCAGCCCACCCTGGAGTCGCTCGCCTCCGAGCTCGGCACTCATCCCTCGCACCTGGTGCGCGTCTTCCGCCGCGAGTACGGCCTGCCGCCGCACCGCTACGTCGTCGGCCGCCGCCTCGACCGCGCCCGCCGGCTGTTGCTCGACGGCCGGCCGATCGCCCAGGTGGCCGCGGAGACGGGCTTCCACGACCAGGCGCACCTGACCCGCCACTTCCGGGCCCTGCTCGGCACCACACCGGGGGCGTTCCGGAGCGCTTCGTGAGGTGGGTGAGGATGGCGCAGTGACCTCTCCCCTCATCTCCGCCGCCGAGCTCCGGGACCGGCTGTCCGAGGTGACCGTCCTCGACGTGCGCTACCGCACGGGCGGGCCCGCCGGCCCGGAGGAGTACGCCGCCGGCCACGTCCCCGGCGCGGCCTACGTCGACCTCGACCGGTCCCTCGCCGCGCCACCGGGCCACCCCGACGGCCGGGGCGGGCGGCACCCGCTGCCCGACCCGCAGGTGTTCGCGGCGGCGATGCGGCGGGCCGGGGTGTCCGGCCGCCGTCCGGTGGTGACCTACGACGACTGGAGCGGTCAGGCGGCGGCCAGGTGCTGGTGGCTGCTGCGGCACCACGGCCACCCCGACGTGCGCGTGCTGGACGGAGGGTGGAGCGCATGGCGGGACGCCGGCGGCGAGGGCGAGTCCGGGACCGTGGAGACCGCGGAGGGCGACTTCGAGCCCGGTCCGGGGACGATGCCGGTGGTCGAGGCCGACGGCGTGCTCGACGCGCCGGTGCTCGTGGACGCCCGCGCGCCGGAGCGGTACCGCGGCGACAACGAGCCCATCGACCCGGTGGCCGGCCGCATCCCGGGCGCGGTCAACGTGCCGACGAGCGCCAACCTGACCGTCGACGGCCGGTTCCGCGATCCCGCGCAGCTGCGGGCGCTCTACGAGGCCGCCGGGGTACCGCTCGACGGCACCGAGGTCGCGGTCTACTGCGGCTCGGGCGTCACCGCCGTGCACGACCTGCTCGCGCTCGAGCTCCTGGGCGTGCGGGCAGCGCTCTACCCGGGCTCCTGGTCGGGCTGGATCACCGATCCCTCCCGTCCGGTCGCCAGCGGCTGACCGGCGGAACCCCGTCGCAGGCGCGCTACCAGTGCACGCCCTTGAACACCTTGGCCAGCATGATCTGCTCGGACTCGCGGGTGCCGCCGGCGCCCTGCTCGCCCTTCGCGGCGGCCGAGTCGGGGAACACGTGGTAGGCCATGTTGAGCACCCGGAAGGCCAGCTTCGGGGCGATGGTGTGGGCGATCGCGCCGGCGTTGCCGAGCGCGGTGTTGATCTCGTGGGGCCGCTCGACCATCGCCCTGATCACCAGGTCGGCCGCCTGGGCCGGACTGATTGTCGGGAACTTGTCGTAGATCTTGGTGGGGGCGATCATCGGCGTCCGCACCAGCGGCATGTGGATGCCGGTGAAGGTGATGCCGTCGCCGACCAGCTCAGAAGCGACGACGTTGGACCACGAGTCGAGCGCGGCCTTCGAGGCGACGTAGGCCGAGAACCGCGGTGGGTTGGTCTGGACGCCGATCGAGCTGATGTTCACCACGTGGCCGCGCTTCTGCGTGCGCATCGCCGGGAGCAGCCCCATGACCAGTCGGATGGCGCCGAAGTAGTTGAGCTGCATCGTCCGCTCGAAGTCGTGGAAGCGGTCGTGCGACAGCTTGAGCGAGCGCCGGATCGAGCGGCCGGCGTTGTTGACCACGAAGTCGATCGAGGGCAGCTCCGCGGTGATCTCCTTGCAGAGCGTGTCGATCGCGTCGAGGTCGGAGAGGTCGCAGGCAAAGACGTGGGCCTGGCCACCGCGCCGCTCGATCGCCGCCCGGGTGTCCTCGAGCTTGTCCCTGCCGCGCGCGACCAGGACCGGGATCCCGCCGCACTGCGCGACCTTGAGCGCGGTGACCTTTCCGATCCCCGAGGAGGCGCCGGTGATCACGACGTACTTGCCCTGGAGCGCCTCGCGGTTCTTCGGGTCGCGGCCGGTGGTCTCGTCGAGGTTCTCCTCCCAGTAGCCCCACAGGGTGCGGGCGTACCCGTCGAGGTCGGGCACGGCGATGCCGGACCCGGCCAGCGCCTTCTCGGTGCGGCGGGAGTCGAAGACCGGGGTGAACGACGTGTGCGACAGCACCTCTGCGGGGATGCCCAGCCGGCCCACGGTGAGCTCGAGCACCGACTGCGCGGGAGCGGTCCTGATCAGGGTGTTGAGCAGCGAGAGCGGCCGCAGTGCCCGGGGGAGCAGCCCGACCGTGCTCCGCGTGGTCCGCCGGTCGACCGGTGTGGCGAAGGTCGGCGCACCGGCCGCCCTGCAGAACGAGTTCACCATCTCGACCACGGGCTGAGGCTCGGGGTTGACCAGGTGGAACGCCTCGCCGTCCCGGTCGGGGAGGTGGGCCAGGTGGTCCATGGCCTTGGCGACGTAGTCGACCGGCACCACGTTGGTGTCGCCGAGGTCTGCGCCGACGAGCGGCAGCCAGCCGGGGAGGTTGTCCCGCATCACCTTCATCAGCGGGAACACGTAGTAGGGCCCGTCGACCTTGTCCATGACGCCGGTCTCGGAGTGTCCAACGACGATCGCGGGCCGGTAGACGCGCCAGGGCACGGTGGCCGCCCGCACGATCTGCTCCGACTCGAACTTCGTGCGGTGGTAGGGCGAGGGGAGGTGCTGGCCCTCGTCGAACATGCTCTCGTCGAAGGTGCCGTGGTGGTCACCGGCCGCGGCCACCGACGACACCTGGTGGAAGCAGCCCACCTGCAAGGCGTCGGCCAGCTCGAGGGCGTGCTGGGTGCCGCCGACGTTCAGCTCCTGGTTGGTGGCGTCGTCCGCGGTCATGTCGTAGATCGCGGCCAGGTGGAAGAAGTGCTCGATGTCCCCACGGTGCTCGTCGACCCAGGCCTGGTCCACGCCCAGCCCGTCGCTGGCGAGGTCGCCGATCACCGGCACGACGCGGTCGGACCCCCAGGACCCGATGAGTGCCTCCAGCCGCGGCAGGGACGTCTCCCGGCACAGGACGAAGATCGTCCCCTCGCGGTGGTCGTCGAGCTCGGCCACGAGGTGCCGTCCGATGAACCCCGTGGCGCCGGTGACGAAGTACGACATGGGGGGACGTTACCGGCTGGTCACCCGAAGTTGAATCGGGACTTCCGCCGGTTGAGTCGGCCTTCTTGCCGGTGATTCGAACGACTCAACCGGCGGAGGTCCCGATTCAACTACTCGCTCGGACCGCCGAACATGATCTCGTCCCAGCTCGGTACCGAGGCCCGGCCGCGCGTCTTCTTGACCGGGCGGCGCGCGGGCTCGGGCTCGGAGCCGGCCTCGCCGTCGTCGTCGAGGGCCATCGCGTCGGCGGCCTCCTCGGCCAGCTCGGTCTCGTCGAGGCCGGGGCGGTCGTCGAGGAACGCCTCGATCGGCTCGTCGGTGATCCCGAGAACGTCGTCACCGAGCATGAGCTGGTGCTCGTCCTCGGTGGGTACGGCGGCCAGTCGGCGGACGCCGGGCTCGGGCTCCGGCTCGGCCGCGGGGTCGGGCAGGTCGCCCACCAGCCAGCGGGCGTCATCGTTGTCGAGGACCACGAAGTTGCCCGGCTGGTCGAAGGTGAGCTCGGCCAGACCGTCACGACCCTGGACCGAGAACCGGCCGGTGAGCGCCCAGCGGCCGTCCTCGCGCCGCCAGGAGTCCCACGCCACCACCTCCGGGTCGACGTTCCGCCCGTGCAGGTGGCCGGTGATCGCCTCGTCGAGGGTGCGGGCGCCGTGCGTGCCCTCTCCGGCGGGCCGGCGGATGGAGGACCGCTGGGCCCGCTCCGCGACGTGCTCACGCTCGGCCAGCACCGGGGCGGCGTACGGCATGACCTTCTCGACGGTGGTCCCGGCGGCGGCGGCGACCGACTCGGGAGTCTCCCCGGCCCGGATCCGGGCCTGGATGTCACGGGGTCGCAGCATGCTGTCCATCTGGGTTTCCACCTTGGGCACCGGTTTCTCGGGTCGTGTCGAGGGCTGGACGCCGAGCGCCGCCCGCAGCCGGGCGTCGATCTCGACGGTGAACTCGGGTCCGGAGGGGTCGTGCGGGTCGGCCAGCCTCAGCCGACGGCCGTCCGCGGTCACCCCGACGAGGACGAGGTAGCCGCCGCCCGGAGCACCCTCGCCATCTGGTCCAGGGCGCGCTCCGACCAGCGGTGGGCTGGGGGTGCGTTCGGGTGCCGACATGCGTCGTTGTGGCCTCGTCGTGGTCCTCTGTCCGGATGCGGTGAGCCTACGTCAGCGACGCGCCCGGCAGCGTGACCGGCAGCGCGCCACGCCGGGTCAGTCCCCGAGCACCCGGCGCAGGTAGTCGTTGGCGAACACCCGCTGCGGGTCGAGCCGGTCGCGCAGGGCCAGGAAGTCCCCGAACCGGGGGTAGGCCGGAGCCAGGTCTGCCGCGGTGCGCGTGTGCACCTTGCCCCAGTGCGGCCGGCCGTCGTGCGCGCGCAGGATCGGCTCCATCAGCGCGAAGTAGTCGCGGTGCTCGGCGTCGCGGTGGGTGTGGAAGGCCAGGTAGAAGGAGTCCCGGCCGCTGGCCGTCGACAGCGGGATGTCGTCGGCGGGCGCGACTCGGATCTCCACCGGGAAGCTGATCCGCAGGTCACTCCCGTCGAGGGCCGTGCGGCACTGGCGGAGCACCTCGAGCCCGGCCTCGCGCGGGACGGCGTACTCCATCTCGCGGAAGACCACCCGTCGCGCGGCCGTGAAGACCCGGTGCGGTACGTCGGAGTAGGTGCGCTCGCTGAGCAGCGAGGCGGCCATCCGGTTCATCCGCGGGATCACTCGCGGCGACCGGTTGGCGGCCGCGGTCAGCACGCCGAACGCGGTGTTCTGGAGGAAGTCGTCATCGAGCCAGCCCCGCCAGCGGGGGAGTGGTCTGGCCGACGAGAGGTCGGTGCCGCGGCGGGTGTTGCGCTTGGTCAGCATCCGGTCGGTGTGCGGGAACCAGTACATGTCGACGTGGTCGGCCGCCTCGGTCATCTCGTCGAAGGTGCCGAGCGCCTCGTCCCACGACATCGGCTGTTCGTGGGCCTCCAGCACGAAGACCGGCTCGACGCGGAAGGTCACCGTGGTCAGGATGCCCAGCGCGCCGAGCCCGACCCGGGCCACCTCGAGCACGTCCGGGTTCTCGTTCGGCGTCGCGCGGAGGAGGTCGCCGGTGCCGGTGACGAGCTCCAGGCCCACGACCTGGGCGGCCAGGCCGGCCGCGACGCCGCCGGTGCCGTGCGTGCCGGTCGAGATCGCGCCCGCCAGGGTCTGCTCGGCGATGTCGCCCATGTTGTGCAGCGACAGGCCGAGCCCCTCCAGCGCCGTGTTGAGCTCCTTGAGAGGCGTGCCGGCGTAGGCCGTGACCGTCAGGGCCTCACGGTCGACCCTCACGATCCCGGTCAGCGCCTGGGGGTTGAGCAGGGTGCCCTCGGGTGCCGCGATGGCAGTGAAGCTGTGGCCGGTGCCGACCATCTTGACCGTGCCGCCCGCGTCGAGCGCGCGGCGTACCTCCGCCGCCACCTCGTCGGCGTCGGCCGGCGTGACCTCACGCGTCGGCCGCGCCGTCTCCAGACACGACCAGTTCGTCCAGGTGCTCACCCGGCGAGCCTAGAGACCGGGTCCCTCGGGTCGCGATCGCGGCCGCCACGCCGAGCAGGCCGGAGCAGAGCGGGACGACGTACGCCGCATGGGGGCCATGTGCGTCCACCACCACCCCGGCCACTGCAGCGCCCGGCGCCAGTCCGGCGGCCATGGCCGTGTGCAGGACGGTGATGCCCTCGGTGAGGCGGCTGGGCGGCACCACCTGCTGGATGTAGGACACCGCGGCGATCAGCGTCGGCGCGATCGCGAAGCCGGCCAGGAAGAGCAGCGCCCCCATCGCCGGGGCGCTGCCGATCAGCGGGGTGGGCGCCATCAGCGCGGTCAGCGCCACGACACCCCACCGCATCCGGGTGGCTGCACTGACCCGCCACCTGACCGCTCCGGTCAGGATGCCCGCCACGAGCGACCCGAACGCCCACAGCGCGAGAAGGACCCCGGCGATCGCCTTCTCGCCGAGCCCGTCGGCGAAGGCGACCGTGACCACCTCCGTCGACCCGAAGACACCGCCGAGCGCGAAGCTGATGAGCACGACCGGGACCAGGAGCCCCCACGGCATGGCGATCCGGGCACCCGTGTCCGACACGTGTGGGTGCACCGGCGGCTCGGTCCGGCGCAGGGAGCAGAAGGCGACCGTCCCGAGCAGGCCGGCGACGATGGCGGCGACCAGGCCGGCGGCCGGGTGGACGCTGGTGGCCAGCACCGTCGCCATGGGCGGGCCGGTCATGAAGATCGTCTCGTCCACCACCGCCTCGAGGGCGAACGCCGTCTGGCGCTCAGCCGCCAGGTCGAGGACATAGGTCCAGCGAGCCCGGACCGCGGCGCCCACGGCCGGCATCGTGGCGCCGGCGAGGGCGGCGAAGAGGTGGGGCAGGGGAGCCCGGTGGCCGGCCTCGACCGACCAGATCAGCAGCGAGAGGCTGACGGTGCAGACCGAGACGGCCGGCAGCAGCACGCGGGCCTGACCCAGTCGGTCGATCAGTCGACCCTGGACGGGAGCCACGAGGCCGGACCCGACGACCAGGCATGCGGAGACGCCCCCAGCCAGTCCGTAGGAGCCGGTGCGCCCCGACACCAGCAGCACGGTTCCGAGCGCGACCATCGAGATCGGCAGCCGGCCGAGGAACCCGCTGGCCGAGAAGGCGGCCGCGCCCGGTTTCGAGAGGACCTGGCGGTAGGCGGACAGCACGGGCATGGCCCCCCGAGGCTAGTGTCCTGTCAACGAGATCCGCACACTAATTCCGCGGGCCAGGCACGCACCTGGCGGCGTTGCCGACGCTTCGAAGACGCCCAGTCTGGCGCGCGCCGGCGCCTTGCCATGCACGCACCTGGACCAGCGGCTTCAGCGCACGCATCTCCTTGACAGGACACTAGGGGTCTGCGCCGACCGGCCCCAAGTCCTTATCGGGTGGGCCGGAACGTCGCGTCAGGCCGTCTCCTCCACCGCCCGGCGCTGCCCGGCGCGGCGCGACGCCGGCAGGGTGCGCGCAGCCACCGCCGCGAGCACGGCGGCGCCGAGCGGCACGAGGTAGGCCGGCGACGGGCCGGCGTGGTCGACCACGATCCCGGCCAGCGCGGCTCCGGGCGCCACTCCGGCCACCAGCCCGGTCTGGAGCAGGGCCATCCCCTCGGTCAGCCGGGCCGGTGGCGTGACCTGCTCGATCATCGCCGTGGTCGCGATCAACGTCGGGGCGATCGCGAGGCCGCCGACCAGCATCAGGACGGCCATCAGCTCGACGCTGTGGACCAGGGCCAGCGGCGCCATCGCTGCCACGAGACCGAGCGAGCCCCAGAGCACCCTCTGGGCCAGGCCGCGCCTGAACCTGATCGCACCGGTCGCGGCCCCGGCGAGCAGGCTGCCGAGCGCCCACAGCGCCAGCAGTACGCCGGAGGCCGACCTGGCGCCGTGCTCGGACGCGAAGGCGACGGTGATGACCTCGGCGGCACCGAACATCAGGCCCAGCGCGACGCACACGACCGTGAGCGGGGCCAGCGTCCGCCACGGCAGCGGCACCCGTGGCCCCGCGGCCTCGTCTCGGGGGTGCGGGGGCGGCTCGGTGCCCCTCTGGGCCGCGAAGGCGAGGCTGCCTCCGACCCCGGCGACCAGGGCCGCCGCGATCCCGGCGACCGGGTCGACCAGCGTCCCCAGCAGGGTCACCACGATCGGCCCGACCACGAAGACCGTCTCGTCGATGACCGCCTCGAACGCGTAGGCCGTCTCCACCTCGTCCGAGAGCCCGGCCCGGTCGAGCACGTAGGCCCACCGGGTCCGGACGCAGGCGTCGACCGGCGGCAGGCTCGCCCCGGCCAGGGCCGCGGCGGCGTACGTCGTGGCCATCGGCAGGTCGGCCTGCACCGTGACCACGAGGAGGACCATCGCGCTGCCGAAGACGAGCGCGGCCAGGGTCAGCACCCGGCCCTGGCCGCGGGCGTCGACCAGCCTTCCGAACGGCAGCGCGATGACCGCGTTGGCGACCATGTAGACCGCCGAGACCGAGCCGCCCACGCCGTAGGAGCCGGTGTCGCCCTGCACCAGCAGCAGGATCCCGAGGCCGGCCATCGACAGGGGCAGCCGCCCGACCAGGCCGGCGGCCGAGAATCCGATGGCGCCGGGCCTCGAGAGCACCGAGCGGTAGGTCGACAGCATCAGCGCTCGCCCGGGGCGCGACGACTCCCAGCGCGGCCGGGCCGGCCGCGCTCCCTAGACTCAGGACGTGGAGCGTCCCGACATCGCGCCGTACGACGCACTGCTGCTGGTCTCCTTCGGCGGGCCCGAGAAGCCCGCGGACGTGGTCCCGTTCCTCGAGAACGTGACTGCCGGCCGGGGCATTCCGCGGGAGCGGCTCGTCGAGGTCGGGCAGCACTACGAGCTCTTCGGCGGCCGGTCGCCGATCAACGACCTCAACCGGGACCTCCTGGCCGGCATCGAGAAGGACCTGGCCGAGGCGGGCATCGACCTCCCGGTCTACTGGGGCAACCGCAACTGGGATCCCTACCTGACTGATGCCGTGCAGCGGATGACGGAGGACGGCGTCACCCGAGCCGCCTGTTTCGTGACCAGCGCCTACTCGTCGTGGTCGAGCTGCCGTCAGTACCGCGAGAACCTCTTCGACGCCGTCGCGGCCGTCCCCGGGGCCCCGGTCCTCGACAAGCTGCGCCACTACTTCAACCACCCCGGCTTCGTGGAGCCGGTCGTCGACGCGGTGCTGGCGGCGCTGGCCGGGCTCCCCGACGACGTGCGGACCGGGGCACAGCTGGTCTTCGTCACCCACTCCATCCCGCTGGCGATGGCCGAGTCCTCGGGTCCCACCGGCGGTGCGTACGTCGCGCAGCACCGCGACGCCGCCGCGGAAGTGGCCGTCCGGGTGGCCGAGGAGACCGGCGTGCGTCGCGACCACGCGCTGGTCTACTGCTCGCGCTCCGGTCCGCCTCAGATGCCATGGCTGGAGCCGGACGTCAACGACCACCTCGAGGGGCTGCACGCGAACGGGGTCCCGGCCGTCGTGCTGGTGCCGATCGGCTTCGTCTCCGACCACATGGAGGTCGTCTACGACCTGGACACCGAGGCCCTGGCCACCGCCGAGCGGCTCGGGCTCCCTGTGCGTCGGGCCGCCACGGCGGCGACCGACCCGCGGTTCGTGGCCATGGTCCGCGACCTCATGCTCGAGCGGGCCGCCGCGGAGCGGGACGAGGACGTGGCCCGGGCGAGCGTCGGGGCCATCGGCCCCCTCTGGGACCGCTGCCCGGTCGGGTGCTGCCCCAACCCGCGCGGCGACCGCCCGGCCCTGTGCGGGGAGGAGGCGTGACCCTGGCCGACGACCTGCTCGAGCTCGCAGTGCATACCGCCCGCTCGGCCGGCCGACTGGTCCAGTCCGGTGCCGCCCGGGGCGTCGAGGTGGCGGCGACCAAGTCCAGCGACGTGGACGTGGTCACCGAGTCCGACCGGAGCGCCGAGCGGCTGATCCGCCGCGCGCTGCTGGAGGCCCGCCCCGGGGACGCCGTGGTGGGCGAGGAGGGCGACGACGAGCCCGGCACCTCCGGGGTCAGGTGGATCGTCGACCCGATCGACGGGACCGTCAACTTCCTCTACGGCATCCCGCAGTACGCCGTCTCGATCGCGGCCGAGCTCGAGGGCGAGGTGGTCGCCGGAGTGGTGCTCAACGTCGCCACCGGCGTGGAGTACACCGCCACTCTCGGCGGTCCGGCCCGGCGCGACGGCGTACCGATCCGGGTCCGTGCCACCGTCCCGCTGCACGAGCGGCTGATCGGTACCGGGTTCTCCTACGAGGCCCACCAGCGGGAGATCCAGGCCGCCACCCTGCTCCGGCTGCTGCCCCGGATCCGCGACATCCGCCGGTTCGGGTCCTGTGCGCTCGACCTGTGTGCGGTGGCGCAAGGGTCCCTCGACGGCTATCTGGAGGAGGGCGTCAACCTGTGGGACCACGCGGCCGGAGGGCTGGTGGCGCAGGCCGCCGGGGCCCGGGTCGAGACCGATCGGGGCGTGGGTGGACGGCTGATCGTCATCGCCGCCCCGGAGGGCGGGTTCGACGAGTTCAGGCGTGCGATCGCCCGGGCTGGGTACCTCGCGGGCTCGACCTCCTGAACCGCGGAATAGCCGGGCTTCATCCGGTGTTCATCCCGCGCATCGACCGTCGGTGTGACGTTCCCCGGTGGATGGTGCACAATCCTCCCCTGCCGACGGCTCGATCGTGTCGGACTCGGGGATGACATACGTGAGTACGGCCGAAGGGAGTGAGAGACATGGCGACGGACTACGACGCACCGCGCAAGAGTGACGAAGACCAGTCCGAAGAGAGCATCGAAGAGCTCAAGGCTCGTCGCCACGACAAGAACTCCGGCAAGGTCGACGAGGACGAGGCGGAAGCCGCCGAGTCCTTCGAGCTCCCGGGTGCGGACCTTTCGCACGAGGAGCTCGCGGTCGAGGTGAAGCCCAAGCAGGAGGACGAGTTCACCTGCATGAGCTGCTTCCTGGTCCACCACCGGAGTCAGCTGGCTGACGCGAAGAAGATGATCTGCTTCGACTGCGCGTAGGGCCCGAAGGGCGCACGTGGCACTTCTGGAGCCAGCGAGACAATCGTGACTAGAGCAAGGCCCGGCACGCGAAGCGTGCCGGGCCTTTTTGTCGAGGTCGACCCGTCAGAGACGTTCTGACGGGTCAGCGTCGCTTCGCGTCAGAGAATGGCGGGTCGTCGTGCCTGCTAGGCCTCGTCGCCCGGCTTGAGCCCGGGTGGCAGGTGGCCGGTCGAGCGGGTGTAGTAGTTGGCGGCCCGGCGCTGGGCCAGCATCCGTGCCAGCGCGACCGCGGCGCCGGTGACCGAGGCCCAGAGCACGGCCTCGCCGAAGCCGACGTCGGGGTCGGCCGGGTTCTCGGGCGGGTTCTTGCCGGCGGCAGCCTTCCAGGAGCGGTCGAGCACCGCGCGCGTCACTGCGGCCGCGCCGAGCCCGGCGACCAGCGACATCACCGTCCATACCCTGGAGTTGTCCGAAGCCATGGGAGCAAGGTACCCAGCGCGACGCGTCCGGGCAGGGGCGGTCCGGCTGTTCGGTCAGACGGCGGACGAGTCGGACAGGGCTCGCACCGCCCGGGCCAGCTCGTCGGGGTGCCGCGAGCTCACCAGCCAGTACGGCGCCGGGTCGGCCGGGTCGGTGATCTCCACCCTGACCGCGCGCTTCAGGTAGGGCCGGAGCAGCAGGTACGCGCGGGCGTCCGCCTCGGGGCCGGCGACCCGGCGGGTCTCCTCGGCGTCCAGGGCGGCGACCGCGCCCAGGTGCACCGCCTCGATCCGGGCCCTGCCCGCGCGGAACCAGCCGTCCCTGGCGCTGACGTGGGGGCTGCCGTAGGAGAGCAGCAGGGCCGCCAGCAGGGCCAGCGCGATGCCACTGAAGGTCCAGGCGAGCGCCCCGGGCAGGGCCACGACGAGGGCCAGCCAGAGGGTCGCGACCAGCATCACGCCCTGCACCCACCAGCGCAGCGGCACGCCCAGCCGTTCGTCGTACGGCGCGGGCTCCACGCCCGGATCCTCGCATCCGCCCGGGGCACGGTGCCCGCTCGGGGCACTACCCTCCGGCGGGTGGAGCTCCCGGTGCCCGTCGTCCGTCTCGACCCAGACCTCCCGCTGCCGTCGTACTCCCACCCCGGGGACGCCGGTGCCGACCTGGTGACCGCGGTCGATGTGGCGCTGCGGCCGGGGGAGCGGGCGCTGGTGCCGACCGGGATCGCCCTGGCGGTGCCCGACGGGTACGTCGCGCTGGTGCACCCGCGCTCCGGGCTGGCCGCCCGGCACGGACTGTCGATCGTCAACACCCCGGGCACCATCGACGCCGGGTACCGCGGCGAGGTGAAGGTGCTGCTGGTCAACCACGACCTGGTCGAGACCATCGAGCTGCGGCGGGGCGACCGGGTGGCCCAGCTGGTCTTCCAGCAGGTCGAGCAGGCGGCGTTCACCGAGGTCGAGGTCCTGCCGGAGAGCGTTCGCGGGGTTGGCGGCTACGGTTCTACTGGAGGTTTCGGGACCCCGGAGCCCAGCACAGGAGCAGGGAGCGAGCGCACGTGAAGTTCCGCCGCAAGGCGCAGGGCGAGCCCGTCGACGACGAGCTGGTCGATGACCTCGACGAGCTGGACGAGGACGACGATGAGGAAGGGGAGGACGCCGACCTGCTGGCCGACGGTCCCTTCGACTCCGAGGACCTCCCGGCCGACGACGTCGAGCGCGTCGACCTCGGCTCGCTCCTGATCGCCCCGGAGCCCGACCGCGAGCTGCGGCTCCAGGTCGACGAGGCCAGCGGTGCGGTCCAGTCGGTCCAGCTCGTCGGCCCCGACGGCGCCGTCGAGCTGCGCGCCTTCGCCGCCCCGCGCAACGGTGACCTCTGGACCGAGGTGCGGCCGCAGATCGCCGCAGAGGTTGCCCAGGGCGGCGGTACGGCGACCGAGCACGCCGGCCCCTGGGGCCCCGAGCTGATCCTCCGGACCGGCCAGCGCGGCGGCCAGCAGCAGGTCGTCCGCATGATCGGTGTCAACGGTCCGCGCTGGATGCTGCGCTGCCAGCTGGTCGGCGCAGCCGCCCAGAAGCCCGACGAGTCGACCGCCTGGGAGGACACGATCCGCCGGGTGGCGGTCCATCGGGGCGCGCACGCCATGCCGGTGGGCGAGGCCCTCGCGGTCACCATGCCGCCGCAGGCGCGGCGGGTCGACCAGCCGGAGTAGGGCCATGACGAAGAGCAATATGCGTCGAACGATCAGCCGCTGGGCCAACCCGGGCAACCAGGAGGAGCACCACCTCCGCCAGGAGTACGCGCGGTCCAACGCCTCCGGACACGTCTCCATCGCCGACGCGCCCGACCGCGAGCGGGTCAAGCTGCGCGGTGTCCTGCGCACCGTGACGCTGCGCCCGCGCGCCGGCGTACCCGTCCTCGAGGCCGAGCTCAACGACGGCTCCGGCGTGATCACCGTCGTCTGGCTGGGCCGGCGCCGGATTGCCGGGATCGAGCCCGGCCGGTCCATCGAGGTCGAGGGCCGGATCGGTGCCCACGAGGGCATCCGGGTCCTGTACAACCCGCGCTACGAGCTGATCCCGTGACCGAACCGGCCGAAGAGGCGACCGTGGAGAAGCCCTCCCCGCCCACCGTGGAGACGGTCGAGGCGATGGTGCGCGCCCAGATGGCCGCGTCGCTGGGCGGCCGGCGCGGGATCATCGAGGCCGCGATACCGGGCGTGCTGTTCACCGTCGTGTGGCTGGCCACCAAGGACATCCGGCTGGCGCTCATCGTCGGCGGGCTCGGGGTCGGGGTCGCGCTGGTGGTGCGGCTGGTGCAGCGCTCGACGGTCCAGTACGTCTTCAACGCTGCGTTCTCGGTCGCGATCGGCTACGTCTTCACCCGGATCGCGGCCAACGCCGGCGGCGACGCGTCCGACCAGGCCCTGGCCTACTTCCTGCCCGGGATCCTGATCAGCCTCGGCTACACCATCGTCCTGGGCGCGTCGTGCCTGCTCCGGTGGCCGGCGGTCGGCTTCATGGTGGGCAGCGTCAGCGGCGACCCGCTGGCCTGGCACGACGACCGCCAGGTGGTGAAGCTGTGCACCCGCCTGACGTGGGTCCTCCTCGCCCCCGGCGCCATCGGCGTGCTCCTGCAAGGACCGGTCTGGCTGCTCGGCTGGACGGACACCATCGACAAGGACACCGCGGTCCTGATCGTCAGCATCCTTCGCCTCGGCCTCGGCTGGGCCCTCCGCATCGCCTCGTGGTCGATGATCGTCTGGCTGCTGGCGAGGAATGCGACCCCGATCGAGTCCAGGGCCGAGGCAGGTCCTGCCTGAGCGCTCGGCCAGCGGGTCACTGCGGCGCCGTCACGGCCTCTCTGAGTCCTTGCCCCCGTGCTCGCTCGGCGCCAGCAGCCGCTCGAGCTCGTCCTCGCGGTCCTCGGGTACGACGAAGAGGAGCTCGTCGCCTGACTCGATGGGCTGCTCGGCGTCCGGGACGTAGACCTGACCGTCGCGCAGGATCGAGACCAGGGCGCAGTTGTCCGGGAAGGGGACCAGCCCGGTCGGCTTGCCGACGTACGGCGAGTCGGCCGGCAGGGTCAGCTCGACGAGGTTCGCGTTGCCCTGCCGGAAGGTGAACAGCCGGACCAGGTCGCCGACCGTGACCGCCTCCTCGACGAGCGCGGACATGATCCGGGGGGTCGACACGTTGACGTCGACGCCCCACGCCTCGCTGAACAGCCACTCGTTGTTGGGGTGGTTGACCCGGCCGACCGTGCGGGGTACGCCGAACTCGGTCTTGGCCAGCAGCGAGGTGACCAGGTTGACCTTGTCGTCACCGGTGGCGGCGATGACCACGTCGCACTTGTCGAGGCGGGCCTCCTCGAGGGAGGACAGCTCGCACGAGTCCGCCAGCAGCCACTCCGCGTTGGGCACCCGCTCCGGCTTGATCGAGCTGGGGTCCTTGTCGATGAGCAGCACCTGGTGGCCGTTCTGGATCAGCTCGCGGGCGATCGAGCGGCCGACCGCTCCGGCACCGGCGATGGCTACGCGCATGTCAGCACCAGCTCTTGGGCGCCCATCAGTGCTCCTCGGGTCCGGCGTCGATGACCTTGAAGACCTGGGCGGCCTTCTCCTCGCGCATCACCAGGTGGATCAGGTCGCCCTCCTGGATCACCGACTCCCGGTTGGGGAGGATCCCCTCGCCGAGCCGGTCGATCCAGGCGATCCTGCTGCCGGTCTGCTCCTGGAAGTGGATCGTGCGCTGGCCGACCCAATGGTCGGGGACCGGCACCTGGTCGACCCGGACGGTGCCCGACGGGTCGCGGAAGTCCGGCTCGGCACCGGCAGGCAGCAGCCGCCGCAGCACCTGGTCGGCGGTCCACTTGACCGTGGCGACCGTGGTGATGCCGAGCCGCTGGTAGACCTCGGCGCGGCCGGGGTCGTAGATCCGCGCCACGACCTGCTGGATGCCGAACGTCTCGCGCGCCACCCGAGCGGCGATGATGTTGGAGTTGTCCCCGCTGGAGACGGCCGCGAAGGCGTCCGCGCGGCGGATGCCGGCCTTCTCCAGGACCGCCTGGTCGAAGCCGTAGCCGGTGACCTTCTCACCGTTGAACCCCGGCCCCAGCCGCCGGAAGGAGTCCGGCTCGCTGTCGATGACCGACACCGTGTGGTTGCGGTCCTCCAGGCTGCGCGCGAGCGTCGAGCCGACCCGCCCACACCCCATGATCACGACGTGCACCCGGCCACGGTATCCGCATCAGCGCCCCGCTGACTTCGTTGGTTGCGGTTACGGGCTCCGAGGGCCTCGTCACGGCCTCGTGCCCGTACGCTTGCGGCTCGTGGGTGTCGGCGACGTCTCCAAGCGGATCCTGCTGGGACGCAAGCTACGAAGCTCCCAGCTGGGCGAGACGCTGCTGCCCAAGCGGGTCGCGCTCCCCGTCTTCGCCAGCGACGCGCTGTCGTCGGTCGCCTACGCACCCGACGAGATCTTCATCATGCTCTCGCTCGCCGGTGCCTCGGCCTACGTCTGGTCGTGGAAGATCGGGATCGCGGTCGCGGTGGTGATGCTGACGGTCGTCGCGTCGTACCGCCAGAACGTGCACGCCTACCCCAGCGGCGGCGGCGACTACGAGGTCGCCACCGTCAACCTGGGTCAGACCGCGGGCATCACGGTCGGCGCCGCGCTGCTGGTCGACTACGTGATGACCGTGGCGGTGTCGGTCTCCTCAGGGGTCCAGAACGCCGCCTCCGCGATCCCGGCCTTCTCGGGGCACGAGGCGGTCGTCGCCGCGGTCCTGGTGCTGGTGCTCATGGCCATGAACCTCCGGGGGGTCCGCGAGTCGGGGACGTTGTTCGCGATCCCGACGTACGGCTTCATGATCGGCATCATCGGGATGGCGCTCTACGGTCTGCTGCTCGCGGCGACCGGCGACCTCCCCCAGGTCGAGAGCGCCCACCTGACCATCGCACCCGCGCCCGGCTACGGGGACGAGCTGACCAACGTCGGGCTGATCGTGCTGCTGGCCCGGGCGTTCTCGTCAGGCTGCGCCGCGCTGACCGGCGTCGAGGCGATCTCCAACGGCGTGCCGGCCTTCCGGAAGCCGAAGAGCCGGAACGCCGCGACCACGCTGCTGCTGCTCGGCACCATCGCGGTCACCATGCTGTTGAGCATCATCGCCCTGGCTCGCAACATGGGGCTGAAGTACGTCGACCCCAACGACATCGACCGGCTCCGCAACCCGGACGGCAGCCGCCTCGAGAGCGGGTACGACCAGCACACCGTCATCGCGCAGCTGTCCAAGGCGATCTTCAGCGACTTCCCGCCCGGCTTCTACTTCGTCATCGCCACGACCGGGGTCATCCTGGTGCTCGCCGCGAACACGGCCTTCAACGGCTTCCCCGTGCTGGGCTCGATCCTGGCCCGCGACGGGTTCGCGCCGCGGGCCCTCGGCTCGCGCGGCGACCGGTTGGCCTACAGCAACGGCATCGTCTTCCTGGCCGTGATGGCGATCATCCTGATCCTGGCGTTCAACGCCGAGGTGACCCGGCTGATCCAGCTCTACATCATCGGCGTCTTCGTCTCGTTCAACCTCAGCCAGCTCGGGATGATCCGGCACTGGACCCGGCACCTGAAGACCGAGAAGAACCCTGCGGCCCGGCGCCGGATGTACCGCTCGCGCGCCATCAACACCTTCGGCCTGGGCATGACCGCCGTGGTGTTCGTGATCGTGCTGGTCACCAAGTTCCTGGCCGGCGCCTGGATCGCGATCCTGGCGATGGTGATCTTCTTCGTGATCATGCGCGGGATCCGGCGCCACTACGACAACGTCCAGGACGAGCTCGCGGCCGAGGACGAGGACCGCGTCATGCCCACCCGGGTGCACGCCATCGTGCTGGTCTCCAAGCTCCACAAGCCGACCCTGCGTGCCCTCGCCTACGCGCAGGCGACCCGGCCCAACGTGCTCGAGGCGGTCTACGTCTCGACCAGCGCCGAGGACACCAGCCGGCTGCTGGAGGAGTGGGACCAGCGCCGCATCGACGTACCGCTCAAGGTGCTGCACTCGCCCTACCGCGAGCTGGTCCGGCCGATCGTCGAGTACGCCACCGAGATCAGGAGGGCCAACCCGCGCGGCGTGGTCGCGGTCTACATCCCGGAGTACGTCGTCGGCCGCTGGTGGGAGCAGCTGCTCCACAACCAGACCGCGCTGCGCCTGAAGGGCCGGCTGCTGTTCACGCCCGGCGTCATGGTCACGTCAGTGCCCTACCAGCTCCGCTCGTCCCAGATCGCCCGCGAGCGGGAGCTGCGCGACGAGTACCGCATCCGCCCCGGCGACCTGCGCCGCGGCGAGGTGGACGTCCGCAGCGAGCGGCGCGACCTGCACCAGTGAATCCGGGTGGACAGTCGCCTGCGAGGCGAGCTCGGCCGCGGCGCAAGGCCCGGGGTCGCTCACACGTGGGGGAGCGGTACGACGTCGAGGTCGGCCCGGTGGCCCACGGCGGCCACTGCGTCGCGAGGGTCGGTGACGAGAACCGGGTGGTCTTCGTCCGGCACGCCATCCCGGGCGAGCGGGTCGTGCTCGAGGTCACCGAGGGCACCGAGGGAGACCGGTTCTGGCGGGCGGACGTCGTCGAGGTGCTGGATCCCTCGCCGGACCGGGTGGTGCCGCCGTGCCCGTACGCCGGTCCGGGCCGCTGCGGCGGCTGCGACTTCCAGCACGTCGCCCTGGCCCGGCAGCGGCTGCTGAAGGCCGACGTGGTCCGCGAGCAGCTGTCCCGGCTGGCCGGGCTCGACGTCGAGGTCACGGTCGAGCCGGTGCCCGGAGACCAGGACGGCCTGCGCTGGCGCACCCGGCAGCGCTTCGTCGAGCTCCCCGGCGGGCGGCGCGGGATGCGCAAGCACCGGTCGCACGACGTCGTCGAGATCGAGGACTGCCTCATCGCGGGCGCGCCGGCCGACCACGTGGTGCGCGGCACCGAGTTCGAGGTCGAGGACGAGGGCTTCTGGCAGGTGCACCCCGGCGCGCCCGAGGTCCTGGTGGAAACCGTCCTCTCCTTCCTCGCGCCGCAGCCGGGGGAGTCGGTGCTCGACCTGTACGCCGGGGTGGGGCTGTTCGCCCGGTTCCTGGCCGGCGCGGTGGGCGACCCGGCACTGGTCACCCTGGTCGAGGGCGACCGCCGGGCCTGCGCCCACGCCCAGGCGAACGTGCCCGGCGCGACGGCGCTGGCCGGCGACGTCGGCGCCGTGCTGTCCGGGCTGCCGACGGCCCCGGTCGACCTCGTCGTGCTGGACCCGCCCCGCGAGGGCGCCCGGCGTACGGTCGTCGAAGCCGTCACCGCCCGGCGGCCGCGGGCGGTCGCCTACGTCGCCTGCGACCCGGCCGCGCTGGCCCGGGACGTGGCGAGCTTCGCTGCCCACGGGTACGCCCTGGACCGGCTCCGGGCCTTCGACCTGTTCCCGATGACCCACCACGTGGAGTGCGTCGCTCTCCTGCGCGCGCCTTCTTGATCCGCGAGCCTGGTTCGCGAGCCACCCCCCGGGCGGCCCGGTCGCGTAGAGTTCGGGAAGCCCTTGGCCCACACGTTCTCGGAGTCTGAGTCCATGCGCATCCTCGCCACCTCGGGGGGCTTCCGCCCCACCGATATCGGCCCGTACCACTGGCGCACGGGCCCGATCATCGAACACGCCTTCCGCCTGGCCGGCGACCCGAGCCGGCCCCGGCTGTGCTACCTCGGCACGGCGTCCGGGGACTCGGTCGTCGCGAGCAACGCGGTCCACGGCGTCTTCGCCGGCACCGACGTCCGCGCCACGCACCTCGAGCTGTTCCCGATGCCGAGCGTGCCCGACATCCGTGCCCACCTGCTCGGCCAGGACGTGATCTGGGTCGGCGGTGGCTCGGTGGCCAACCTGCTCGCGGTGTGGAGGGCGCACGGCCTCGACGAGATCCTCCGCGAGTGCTGGGAGAGCGGCGTCGTCCTCGGTGGGGTCTCGGCCGGGTCGATCTGCTGGTACGTCGGCGGTCCCACCGACAGCTACGGCCTGGACCTCAAGCTCTCGCCGCCCGGCCTGGGCTTCCTGCCCTACGGCAACGGCGTCCACTACGACAGCGAGGACCAGCGCCGGCCGCTGCTGCAGGGCCTGGTCGAGAAGGGTGACCTGCCCACCTCGCACGCCACCGACGACGGCGTCGGCCTGGTCTACGAAGGCACCGACCTGGTCGAAGCCGTCTCCGACCGCCCCGGCGCCGCGGCGTACGTCATCGAGCGGCAGCCCGACGGCACGGTCTCCGAGACCCGGATCGAGCCGCGGCTGCTGGGCTGACTGTTCTCTGTCGGTCCGGGAGGAGTTTCACCGGGCACCCGGTGCGGATTCGTCCCCTCGGCGCAACCGAGTTCGACGAGTAGGAGCGAGGCTCCAGTTCTTGTGGTTGAGGTGTCCAGCCTCTTGCGGGGCTGAGCGTTCATCTGCTGCTCAACGAGCGTAGGTGCTCGGAGCTGTGGACGGACAGATCGGTGCCCTTGGGGAAGTACTGGCGCAGCAGCCCGTTGGTGTTCTCGTTGGAGGGCCGGTGCCAGGGAGTGTGGGGATCGGCGAAGTAGATGTCGATGCCGGCGTCGACGCTGACCTTGGCGTGCTGGGACAACTCCTTGCCCTGGTCCCAGGTCAACGACTGTCGTAGCGACTCGGGCAGCTCCACCAGCCGGCGGGTAAGCGCGGCAGTGACGTGGTCGACCCCGCGGCCCTCGGGCAGGTGCAGCAGCATCAGGTAGCCGGTCGCGCGTTCGACCACGGTCCCGATCGCGGAGGCGTTGTTCTTGCCGATGATCAAGTCGCCCTCCCAGTGCCCCGGGATCCGGGTCCGTCGGGATGGTCAACCGGTGGCCGGTCGTGGATGGAGACCATGTCCGGGATCTGTCCCTGACCGGTGCTGCGGCCGTGCCTGTTCGGCCGACGCATCGCCCGGCCCGAGCGCAACGCCGCGGTGATCTCGCGTTTCAGCTCACCGCGGCCCTGCAGGTAGAGCCACCGGTAGATGGTCTAGTGGTGCACGTTCATCTCCGGATCATCGGGGAACTGGAGCCGCAATCGTCCCGCGATCTCCTCCGGGGAGTACTTCCTGCCGAGCTCGCCGAGTACCCGTCCGCGGAGCACCGGGTTGGCGTCGATCTTCGCCTCCTGCGGACGTCGGGCCTCCTCGAACGCGATCGCATGCGCCCGCTTGGCCAGATACCCCTCCCCGGCGCTGCGATGGCGGGCGAGCTCGCGGCTGATCGTCGAGGCAGCCCGGCCCAGATCGGCCGCGATAGCTCGCATCGACCGGTGTTCCTTCGCCACCTCTCGACGTCATGTATCTTGATGTCAAGAGATATGAGCTGCAGCGGGACCCGGGTTCCGAGCCCGGGGTACCGGCGGCAGTATGGGTACGACGTCCCGATCCGCGCCCTGAGCACGAGGTGCGCGCACAAGAGGAGATGGTGGAGCGATGGCCAGCAAGGACAGCTTCGGCGCCAAGGGCAGCCTCGACGTCGGCGGGACGTCGTACGAGATCTTCCGGCTCGACAAGGTGACCGGTGACGGGCTCGACGTCGCTTCGCTGCCCTACAGCCTCAAGGTGCTGCTGGAGAACCTGCTGCGCACCGAGGACGGCGCGGACATCACCGAGGAGCACATCCGCGCCCTCGCAGGATGGGACGCCGACGCCGACCCGGACAAGGAGATCCAGTTCACGCCGGCGCGCGTGATCATGCAGGACTTCACCGGTGTGCCCTGCGTGGTCGACCTGGCCACCATGCGCGAGGCGATGGCCGAGCTCGGCGGGGACCCGACGCGGATCAACCCGCTCGCCCCTGCCGAGCTCGTGATCGACCACTCCGTCATCGCCGACGTGTTCGGCACGCCCGAGGCCTTCGAGCGCAACGTCGAGATCGAGTACCAGCGCAACCGCGAGCGCTACCAGTTCCTGCGCTGGGGCCAGGGCGCGTTCGAGGACTTCAAGGTCGTGCCTCCGGGCACCGGCATCGTCCACCAGGTCAACATCGAGCACCTGGCCCGCGTCGTGTTCACCCGCGAGATCGACGGGGAGCTCACCGCCTACCCCGACACCTGCGTCGGCACCGACAGCCACACCACGATGGTCAACGGCATCGGCGTGGTCGGCTGGGGCGTCGGCGGGATCGAGGCCGAGGCGGCGATGCTCGGCCAGCCGGTCTCGATGCTGATCCCGCGGGTCGTCGGCTTCAAGCTCAGCGGCGACCTGCCCGAGGGTGCGACCGCGACCGACCTGGTGCTCACCATCACCGAGATGCTGCGCAAGCACGGCGTGGTCGGGAAGTTCGTCGAGTTCTACGGCCCCGGCGTCTCCGTCCTCCCGCTGGCCAACCGGGCGACGATCGGCAACATGAGCCCGGAGTTCGGCTCCACGATCGCGGTCTTCCCGATCGACGAGGAGACCACCAAGTACCTCAAGCTCACCGGGCGCAGCGAGGAGCAGCTCGCGCTGGTCGAGGCCTACGCCAAGGAGCAGGGGCTCTGGCACGACCCCGACGCCGAGCCGCGCTACTCCGAGAAGCTCGAGCTGGACCTGGCGACCGTGGTCCCGTCGCTGGCCGGGCCGAAGCGGCCGCAGGACCGGGTCTCGCTCACGGACGCCAAGGACTCGTTCCGGGGAGCGCTGACCGACTACGCCAGCAACGGCACGCCAACGAGCGGTGAGTACGACGAGGCGCTGGAAGAGACCTTCCCTGCGTCCGACCCGCCATCGTCGGACGCCCACGGGCAGTCGCCCCGCGTCGACTACCTCAGCTGCGCCCCCACAGACGGCGGCCGACCCAGCAACCCGGCGATGGTCACCCTCGAGGACGGCACCAAGTTCGAGATCGATCACGGTGCCGTCGCGATCGCCGCGATCACGTCGTGCACCAACACCTCGAACCCCTCGGTGATGATCGGCGCCGCCCTGTTGGCCAAGAAGGCCGTGGAGAAGGGGCTGACCAGCAAGCCGTGGGTGAAGACCACGCTCGCCCCTGGCTCGAAGGTGGTCAGCGACTACTACGAGAAGGCCGAGCTGACGCCGTACCTCGACAAGCTCGGGTTCAACCTCGTCGGCTACGGCTGCACGACCTGCATCGGCAACTCCGGGCCGCTGATCCCCGAGGTCAGCCAGGCGGTCAACGACAACGACCTCGCGGTCGTCTCGGTGCTCTCCGGCAACCGCAACTTCGAGGGCCGGATCAACCCCGACGTGAAGATGAACTACCTGGCCTCGCCGCCGCTGGTGGTCGCCTACGCGCTGGCCGGTTCGATGGACGTCGACCTGTTCGAGGACCCGCTCGGGCAGGACCAGGACGGCAACGACGTCTTCATGAAGGACATCTGGCCGACCGCCAAGGAGGTCGAGGACGTCATCGCGACGGCGATCACCTCCGAGATGTTCACCAGCGACTACGCCGACGTGTTCGCCGGCGACAAGCAGTGGCAGGAGCTGCCCACGCCCGAGGGCGACACCTTCGAGTGGGACCCGGAGTCGACCTACGTCCGCAAGCCGCCCTACTTCGACGGCATGCCCGACGAGCCGGAGCCGGTCGAGGACATCGAGGGCGCCCGGGTGCTGCTCAAGCTGGGCGACTCGGTCACCACCGACCACATCAGCCCGGCCGGGGCGATCAAGAAGGACTCGCCCGCGGGCAGCTACCTCGCCGACCACGGCGTCGAGCAGCGCGACTTCAACTCCTACGGCTCGCGCCGCGGCAACCACGAGGTGATGATCCGCGGCACCTTCGCCAACATCCGGCTGCGCAACCAGCTGGCGCCGGGCACCGAGGGCGGCTTCACCCGCGACTTCACCACCGGGGAGGGCGACGACGCCGAGGTGACCAGCGTCTACGAGGCGTCCGAGCACTACCTCGAGGCCGGCACCCCGCTCGTGGTGCTGGCCGGCAAGGAGTACGGCTCCGGCTCCTCGCGCGACTGGGCCGCCAAGGGCACCGCGCTGCTGGGCGTGAAGGCCGTCATCGCCGAGTCCTACGAGCGGATCCACCGCTCCAACCTGATCGGCATGGGCGTGCTGCCCCTGCAGTACCCCGAGGGCGAGACCGCCGAGTCGCTCGGACTGACCGGGGAGGAGACGTTCTCCTTCACCGGCGTCACCGGGCTCAACGACGGCACCACGCCGCGGACGGTGAAGGTCACGGCGGGCGACACGGAGTTCGACGCCGTCGTGCGCATCGACACCCCGGGCGAGGCCAGCTACTACCGCAACGGCGGGATCATGCAGTACGTCCTGCGCAACCTGCGCAGGGCCTGACCACCCGAACGGACCAGTGCGACGGGGCGGCACCTGTGTCAGGGTGCCGCCATGTCGATGCGCCGGGCCGTGCTGGCCGTCATGCCCCTGCTCCTGCTGCTCGTGGCCGCACCCGCGGACGCCGGCCGGACCGAGCCGTCGACACAGCCACGGCTCGGCATCCCGAGGACCTACGACGCGGCGCTGGCGCACTTCGACCACGCCACCGAGATGCGTGCGCTGAAGAAGTTCTACACACCGAGCGGCAACATCTACTGCAACGTCGGGCTCACGAGCTACCCGCGCGGCTGCGAGATCAACCAGGGACAGGTCCACGACCCGGCGGCGTGCGCCGGGAACCACGAGTCGAAGGACGTCGGCCGGCTCGAGCTGCGCCGCAACCGCGTGCTGCCGGTCTGCAACACCGACACGATCCAGACCCGGCCCACCAAGGTGCTGCCCTACGGCCAGGCCACCACGTCCGGCGGCGTCTCGTGCATCAGCGAGGAGATCGGGGTGACCTGCATCAGCCTGACGAGGACCCTCGGTTTCTTCCTCCATCGCGGCGAGTACGTCATCTTCAACGCGGGGTGACCCTCCGTGCTCGGGACTCGTGGCGTGCAGGTGGGCATCCCTGGTGCAGGTCCGGCTGCGCGAGCTCCCGCCCGATCTCGAGGAGAACCACGAGCTCAGCGCCGCCGCTGCAGCTCGACCGCCTCGCTGACCGCCCTGGCCACCGCGCGCGGGTCGGCGCGGTCGAGCTCGACGACCACCATCATGTGGCTCTCGAAGCGCGGCGGGACGCCGAAGGTGTCCGGGTGGTCCTCGAGCAGCCGCTCCCGGGCGGCGAAACCGGACCGGACCACCACCGAGGTCGGGTCGAGCCACCGGACCACCAGCCGGTCGTCGACGTACCAGGCCGGCCGTGCCTCGGTGCCCTTCCGCTTGACGCCGGGGTGGGAGAGCGCGAGTCGGCCGACGTCCTCGAGGTCCAACTACAGGCCGTAGGCCGTCTCGTGCCGCGGCTGGTAGAGCTGCAGGTCGTCGGCGCCGGGCACCTTGACCATCGCGACGATCCCGTAGCCGTGGTCGTCCGGCCCGGAGCTGAACTCGGCGCCCTTCTCTCGCAGCTCGGCCATGGTCGTCTCGAGATCGTCGACGATGAAGCTGATGGCCTGGTGCCGTGGTGAGGAGTACCCCTCGCCCGAGGTCGGGTGGACGCCGAGCTCGCTCGGCCCGGTCCGGAAGATCAGCCAGTTGTGGTCGCCGGTGCCGGCGTCCACGGAGGGGAAGCCGAGCACGTCGCGGAGGAACCCACGAGTCGCGTCCGGGTCGTCGGAGTAGATCAGTGTGTGGCAGGCCTGGATCATCCGGTCAGCCTGCCAGCGACCCTGCGTAGGTTGGAAGCATGCTCGCGGCTTTCAGCATCTCCCCGACCAGCGGTGACGAGACCGGCAGCGTGTCCGAGGCAGTGGCCGCGGCGGTCCGGGTGGTCAAGGAGTCCGGGCTCCCGTGGGAGCTCACCTCGATGTTCACGACCGTCGAGGGGGAGTGGGACGAGGTGATGACGGTGGTCAAGCGCGCCGTCGACGTCGTGGCCGAGGTCTCGCCGCGGGTCGGGCTCGTCCTCAAGGCGGACATCCGGCCCGGCTTCGACGGCCAGCTGACCGCGAAGGTCGGGCGGGTCAACGCGCTGCTCGAGGGCTGAGCCCGCCCTTCTCCGGGTACGGCCTCTGGAGAGCACGGGGGCTGGCCCGAGGAGGGAACCGTGGCAGGACGGCTGCTGCGCGCCGTGGCGGTGTACGCCGTCATCGCGGCTGTCGTCGTCGGCTGGGGCTGGCTCCTGACCCATCCGCTGCACGGGTCGATCGAGGGGACCGACGACGACGTGTCCCGCTGGTTCGCCGGCCAGCGCACCTCGTGGCTCGACCCGGTCTCCGACGCCGGGACGTTGCTGGGCGAGACGCCTGTCGGGCTGGCGGTCGGTGCGGTCGTGGCCCTCGTGGCCGGGCTCGTGCTGCGGAGCTTCGTGCCGGTGGCTCTCATCCTGATGGCGAACGCCGGCGACGGCGGCATCTACTGGCTCGGCTCGCACGCCGACCCGCGGGACCGCCCTCCGGTGCACATCCTCGACCCCGGGCTGGTGGCCGACCGCAGCTTCCCGTCGGGCCATGTAGGAACCGCGGTCGCTGTCTACGGCGGGGCCGCGCTCCTCCTGGCCCTGTGGCTCCGGTCCCGCGAGAACACGTCGACCACCGGGCGCGTGCTGGTGGTGCTGCTCGCGTGCGTCCCGCTGTTCGTCGCCCTCAGCCGGCTCTACCAAGGCGCGCACCACCTGACCGACGTCGGCACCAGCCTGGTCTACGGCTCGGTCTGGCTGGCCGTGCTCGGCGTCGCACTCCACGTGTGGTCGACGCAGTCCGACGCGCCCGTGCCACGATCGACGCGTGGACACGCAGACGCACCAGTACCGCACCGGTGACGAGGAGGTCGTCGTCGACCTCACCCGGGACTGCGCGGCGTACGTCGCCGGCCGCGGTGACGGGCTGCTCCACCTGTTCGTCCCCCATGCCACCGCCGGGATCGCGATCATCGAGACCGGCGCGGGCAGCGACCAGGACCTGCTCAGCGCGCTCGGTGACCTGCTCCCGGCCGACGACCGCTGGCAGCACGCCCACGGCTCGCGCGGCCACGGCCGCTCGCACGTGATGCCGGCTCTCGTGCCGCCGTACGCCACCGTGCCGGTCCTCGACGGCGAGCTCGCCCTCGGCACGTGGCAGAGCATCTGCCTGGTCGACCTCAACGTCGACAACGACCAGCGGACCGTGCGGTTCAGCTTCCTCGAGGGCTGAGTCAGTGATCCGCGCCTACCGCCCACAGGACGAGCCCGGTGTCAGGGCCGTGGTCACCGAGGCGTTCGAAGACCGTGGACCTACCGTGGCGGCCCTGGTCGACGACCTGCGCGCGACGCACGCGCAGGCCGAGCTGGTCACTGAGGAGGCCGGCGCCGTGGTCGGGCACGTGATGCTGAGCAGGTCGTGGGTGGATGCGCGGCGCGCCCTGGTCGACGTCCTGGTGCTCAGCCCGCTGTCGGTCCTGCCGGAGCAGCAGGGCAGGGGAGTGGGCACCGCGCTGGTCGAGGCGGCCATCGAGGCAGGCCGAGGACTCGAGGCGCCTGCGCTGTTCCTCGAGGGCAGCCCGGCCTACTACGGCCGGCGCGGCTTCGAGCCCGCCAGCTCGCGCGGGTTCACCCGGCCGTCCGTCCGGGTCCCGGAGCCGGCGTTCCAGGTCGTCGTGCTGGAGGGGCACGAGGAGTGGATGGCCGGGGCGCTGGTCTACTGCGAGCCGTTCTGGACCCATGACTGTGTCGGGGTTCGTGATCCCGCCCTCGAACAGATCGAACACATGTTCGAATCCTGACGTAGCATCGGGGCCATGGTCACCCACGTCGCTCCGCCCGGCTGGCCCCGTGAGGTGCGCCCGCCGGACGCGCCCGACTGGGAGCGCACCGCGGTCAACTGGCTGCTCGACCTCTGTCCACCGGAGTACCGCGGCTACCCGGCGCTGCGCCGGCATGTCGTGGTGCTGGCGCGGTTCACGGTGTTGCACGTCGAGGCCTGTCAGGCCGCGGTCAAGCGCGGGCTCAGCGAGGCCCGGGCCGAGCTGCGGGACGTGGCCACCCTCGACGTCGTCGACGCGGCGGTCGAGACGTGGCAGGCCGAGGAGGCCAGGCTCAGCGGCGTACGCCGCGCGGCCGGGCTCGTCGAAGAAGCGCTGCGCGGCCGGAGGTACGTCGCCCGGCTGTGAGGGGCGGGTCGAGCACCGACTACATCCCGCACCACAACCACCAGGGCCGGGTCCTGCTCGAGGGGCGGGACCCGGCGCCGCTCGCGACGTGCGGAGGCGGACGGTGACGTCCTGACTCCGTACACTCGCTGTCCATGGGTGTGCTCGACACGATCGCGGGGCCACGTGACCTGCGCCGGCTGTCCGACGACGAGCTCGACACCCTCGCCAGCGAGATCCGGGACCGGCTGATCACCGCCTGCGCCCCGGTCGGCGGCCACCTCGGCCCCAACCTCGGTGTGGTCGAGCTGACCCTGGCCGTCCACCGGGTCTTCGACTCCCCGCGGGACCGTGTCGTCTGGGACACCGGTCACCAGGCCTACGTGCACAAGATGCTCACCGGCCGGGCCGCGGAGTTCGACCGGCTGAGGGTCGAGGGCGGGCTGAGCGGCTACCCCAGCCAGGCCGAGTCACCACACGACATCGTCGAGAACAGCCACGCCTCGACCTCCCTCAGCTACGCCGACGGGCTGGCCAAGGCCTACGCGATCCGGGGCGAGGACCGGCACGTGGTCGCGGTCATCGGCGACGGCGCGCTGACCGGCGGCATGGCCTGGGAGGCGCTGAACAACATCGCCGTGGCGGACAAGTCGAAGCTCGTGATCGTGGTCAACGACAACGGCCGTTCCTACACCCCGACCGTCGGCGGCCTCACCACGGCGCTCACCCGGCTGCGCACCAGCCCGCGCTACGAGCGGGCGCTCGGAGTCGTGAAGCGCCGGCTCAACGCCGTGCCGGCCGTCGGGCCCGCGACCTACGACGCCCTGCACGCGGTGAAGAAGGGCGTCAAGGACGCCGTCGCTCCGCAGGGGCTGTTCGAGGACCTGGGGCTGAAGTACGTCGGCCCGGTCGACGGCCACGACCGCGCGGCGATGGAGCAGGCACTCGTCCAGGCCCGGAAGTTCAACGGCCCGGTGATCGTGCACGCGCTCACCCGCAAGGGGTTCGGCTACGACGCCGCCGAGCGGCACGAGGCGGACCAGTTCCACCAGGTGGGACCGTTCGACCCCGACTCGGGCGAGCAGGATCCCAAGGGCAACATCTGGACCAACGCGTTCACCGACGAGATCGTCCGGATCGGCCAGCGCCGCCAGGACGTCGTGGCGATCACCGCCGCGATGATGCACCCGACCGGGCTGCAGCAGTTCCAGGCCCGCTTCCCGGAGCGGACCTTCGACGTCGGCATCGCCGAGCAGCACGCCGCCACCTCCGCCGCCGGCCTGGCCATGGGCGGGCTGCACCCGGTGGTCGCGATCTACGCGACGTTCCTCAACCGGGCCTTCGACCAGGTGCTCATGGACTGCGCCCTGCACAGGTGCGGCGTGACCTTCGTCCTCGACCGCGCCGGCGTGACCGGCGACGACGGCGCGAGCCACAACGGCATGTGGGACATGTCGATCCTGCAGGTGGTGCCGGGGCTGCGGCTGGCGGCGCCGCGCGACGCGACCCGGGTGCGGGAGCTCCTCAACGAAGCCGTCGACGTCGAGGACGCTCCCACCGTGATCCGGTTCGCGAAGGGCGCGCCGCCGGCGGACATCCCGGCGGTCGACACGGTCGACGGGATCGACGTCCTCGTGCGCACCGGTGCCAAGGACGTGCTCGTGGTCGCGGTGGGCGCCATGGCCACCACCGCGGTCGACGTGGGCGCCCGGCTGGTCGCACAGGGGATCGGCGTGACCGTGGTCGACCCGCGCTGGGTCAAGCCGGTCAACCCGGCCGTCCTGGAGCTGGCCCGCCAGCACCGCCTCGTGGTGAGCATCGAGGACAACGGCGAGACCGGCGGCTGCGGCGCCGTACTGCTGCAGACGCTCAACGCCGCGGGCGTGCACACGCCGTTCCGGCTGCACGCGATCCCGCAGCGCTTCCTGGACCACGCGAAGCGGGCGCGGATCCTGGAGCAGATCGGGCTCACCCCGCAGGCCATCGCCCTCGGCATCGTCGAGGACATGACGGCGCTCGCCGACGCCCGGACCACCCCGGCAACGCTCGACGTCGACTCGCTCTAGCAGGTGCGCCGCCCGGCCCGGGGGCGCGTCTGAGAAACTGGTTCGGTGCCCAGCGACCGACTAGTGCACATCGTCGACGAGGTCCCCGAGCTCACGGGGGTCCCCGACCTGACGTTGGTGCTCGTGCTCGACGGGTTCCTCGACGCCGGCAACGCCGCGGCGCACGCCGCCCGGCACCTGGCCGACCTCGACACCGGGCACGGCACGCCCGGCCCGGTGGTGGCCACCTTCGACGTCGACCAGTTCCACGACTACCGCGCGCGGCGCCCCGCCATGTCGTTCGTCCGCGACCACTACGAGGCCTACGACGCGCCGCGGCTGGCCGTCCGCCTCCTCCACGACAGCGGCGGCACGCCATACCTCCTGCTCCACGGCCCTGAGCCCGACAACCGCTGGGAGGCGTTCGCCCGGGCCTTCCGCGAGGTGCTCGAGCGGCTCCACGTCACCCGGGTGGTCGCGATGGGGTCGGTGCCGATGGCGGTCCCGCACACCCGGGCGGTCGCGGTCACGCCGCACGCCAACCGGCCCGAGCTCGTGCCGGGCACCAGCCCGTGGCGCGGTGAGCTGCGGATCCCGAGCAGCGCGCAGTCGCTGCTCGAGGTGCGGCTGGGGGAGTGGGGCCACGACATGCTCGGCTTCGTGGCGCACATCCCGCACTACCTGGCCCAGCTCGACTACCCGAAGGCGGCCGCGGTCCTGCTCGAGCAGGTCGAGCTGGCCGGCCGGCTGACCGTCGACCTCTCCGAGCTGCGCGACCTGGCCCGCGAGCGGGAGGAAGAGATCGCGCGCTACCTGTCCTCCAACGACGAGGTGGGCGCGGTGGTGGAGGCGCTCGAGCAGCAGTACGACGCGTTCGAGCGGGCCGAGGACTCGAGCCAGAGCCTGCTCGCCTCCGACGAGCCGCTGCCCACCGGCGAGGAGATCGGCCAGCAGTTCGAGCAGTTCCTGGCCGGCCTCGAGGCCAAGGACGACGACGACGCCAGCGACCCGTTCGGCGACCCCGGACGCGACGCATGACCGACGCCGCCGCGGTCGAGGACTCCGTCCAGGACCTGCTGAACCTGCTGGACCTCGAGACCCTCGACGAGGACCTCTACCGCGGCGCCCAGCCTCCGTCCGCGCGCGCCCGGGTGTACGGCGGACAGGTGGCGGCCCAGGCCCTGGTGGCCGGTGCCCGCAGCGTGGATCCGCCGTTCGTGCCGCACTCGTTCCACTCCTACTTCCTGCTGCCCGGTGACTACGCCGTACCGATCATCTTCGACGTGCAGCGGCTCCGGGACGGTCGCTCGTTCCTGACCCGCCGGGTGACCGCGCGCCAGCACGGCCGGCCGATCTACCACCAGACCATCAACTTCCAGCAGCCGGAGGAGGGGTTCGACCACCAGGACGTCATGCCCGACGTGCCCGGCCCCGACCAGGGGCTCGACCTGGTCGACCTGATGCGCGGCCGCGGCAACGCCGACGCCGACGAGCTCGGCAAGGAGTGGGCCTCCATCGAGGTGCGCTTCCTCGGCAACTCCAGGCACGGACTCGATCCGGACCCGCGGCGCCCCTCGCGGGCGCAGATGTGGGTGCGGTTCAGGGAGGGGCTGCCCGAGGACCCGATGGCCCACCTGGCGGCGTTCACCTACGCCAGCGACATCAGCCTGCTCGGAGCGTCGCTCGCGGCCCACGACGTCAACCCGGCCAAGGCGATGATGGCCTCGCTCGACCACACGCTGTGGTTCCACCGGCCGTTCCGCGCCGACGAGTGGTGGCTCTACGACCAGTGGTCGCCCAGCGCTCACGGCGGTCGCGGCCTGGCCTTCGGCTCGGTCTACACCGCCGACGGCACCCTCGTCGCCACCGCGGCCCAGGAGGGTGTCATCCGTCAGCGGCGCCCCTCCTGACTCTGGCCGCCTCGAGCCCCGGCGCCCCACCAGTCACACGAACCACACCAGTCACAGCCCGGTCAAGACCGGACACGCGGTCCGTTCGGTCAATTCCCCCATTCGCCGGACGGGTCCCCTGTGGCGAATGTTGACTGAGGGACATGCAGCGGCCGAAGCACCGCGTCCCCTCCGGGCGCCGACCGGCGCGCACCCGTGCCTCCGTGGCAGCGGCTGGCGCGGTGACGCTGGCGGCTGCCGCGGTGCTCGGCCCCTCGGCCTACGCCGACACCCAGTCGCACTTCCACCATCACGCGATCCATCAGCACGCCTCGCACGGCAAGCCGGCGAAGCCGGCCAAGCCCCACACCAAGCCGGGCGATGACAGCGCGGACAACGCCAACGACGAGCACGACCCGAACGCCACCAACGGCGGCAAGTCGCTCCCGGGCGACGACGGTCTGACCCTGACCGAGCTCAAGCCGACGGCGCAGCCGGTGACGCCGTACGAGATGCCGTTCCCGTGCGGTGAGGTGTGGAGCGGATCGAGCCGTCCCGGACACAGCCCCAGCATCCGGGCGGTCGACTTCAACTACGCCGGCGGTGACCTCGGCCGACCGGTGGTCGCCGCCGCCACCGGCACGGTGGTCACCGCGCGACTCGGCAAGAACAAGCCGAGCTACGGGCAGTACGTGGTCGTCGACCACGGCAACGGCGAGAGCTCGCTCTACGCCCACCTGGACTCGGTCCTGGTCACCGTGGGCCAGACCGTCCAGGCCGGCACCCAGCTCGGCACGGTCGGCGCGACCGGCAACGCCAGCGGCCCGCACCTGCACTTCGAGGAGCGGCTGGGCGGAGCGGTCGTCGACGCCTGGTTCCACGGTTCGCGGTTCCCGATGAACTCATCCCAGGCCTCGCAGAACTGCGGCCAGGTCACGGCCTCCACCGACGTCCCGCTCGCCGGCGACATGTACGGCGGCAAGGCCGCCGAGGTGATGGTCTACCGGCGCGCGGTCCCGGGCGCGTTCCACATCACCCGCACCGGTGCCAAGGAGCGCGTGATCAAGATCGGCCGCACTCCCGACCAGCCCGTGCTCGGAGACTGGGACGGCGACGGCCAGGTCGACCCGGGCGTCCGCGACCCGTCCGACCGGGTCTTCACCCTGCAGGTGAAGCGAACCAGGACCACCGTCAAGTTCGGCAAGCGCGGCGACCTGCCGATCGCCGGCAACTGGGACGGCGTGGGCGGCTGGGAGCTCGGCGTACGCCGGCCGGGCAGCGCCAAGTTCCTGCTCCGCATGCCCGACGGCTCGGTGAAGAAGATCGCCCTCGGCGACGCCGACGACCTGCCCGTGACCGGTGACTGGGACGGCAACGGCGTCACCGACCTCGGGGTGTTCGACCAGGCCACGGCGACCTTCACGCTCCTGCAGACCGACCCGATGGGAACGCCGTTCACCACGGTGGTCCCGTTCGGCAACCCGGGGGACCTGCCGGTGACCGGTGACTGGGACGGCAACGGGATCACCGACCTCGGTGTCTGGAGCCCGACCACCGCGACGTTCGAGAAGCGCGGCGCGGTGGCGCCGACCGGGGCGACCGGCCGGGTCAAGAAGGTCCGGTTCGGGCGACCCGCCGAGCGCTGAAGTTCCACAAGAGGCATTGCACAAGAACTCTTGTGAAACTATGGTCGGCCCATGGAGGAGCAGGGCGCCCGGGTCCGGGCCACCGTCGAGCAGGTCGCCGCGAGCGGCCATCCGGTCCGCCGCCGGCTGATCGAGGTCCTGGGCGTCGAAGGGCCGGCGACCGCCAGCCAGCTGGCTGAGCGCACCGGCCAGCACGTCGGCAACGTCAGCCATCACCTCAAGATGCTGGCCCGCGCCGGGCTGGTCGAGGAGGTGCCCGAGCTGGCCAAGGACCGCCGCGAGCGCTGGTGGCGGCAGATCCCGGTCTCGCTGAGCTGGTCGCTGGCCGACGTGCGCGGTGACGCGGTGGGGGAGGCGGTCGCCATCGCCGCTGAGCACGAGCACCTCGACCACCACGTCCGACGGGTCCAGGGCTGGTTCGCCGCCCGGGACGGCTCCGACGAGTACGACGAGGGCTGGACCCGCGCCGCCTTCTCGACGTCCACCTGGGCCTGGGCCACGCCCGAGGAGTGGGCCGGGCTCGGCGAGACGATCAACGCCATCGTCTCGGAGTTCCACGAGACGCACCGCGAGCCGGGTCCCCGCCGCGAGACGTGCTTCGTCTTCGCCCACGGGGTGCCGAGCAAGCCATGAGCACGTCCGTGGTCGAGGCCCCTCCGTTCGGCCGCGACCGGCTCTTCCAGGCCTGGGCGGTGGTCTCCGGGATCTCGCTGGCCGGCGACTCTGCCTGGTTCGTCGCGTTCGCGTGGACCGCGGCCACCGCCACCGACCCCGCCACGGCGGGGCTGCTGCTGGGGGCGGGGACCATCCCGCGGGCGATCACCTCCTTGTACGGGGGCGCGCTGGCCGACCGCTACGACGCTCGCCGCGTCGTCGTGCTCGCCAACGCCGGACGGATCCTGCTGCTCGTCGCCGGCGCGTTGCTGGCCACCGCGTCCGGCATCGGCGTGGGGCTGCTGCTGGTCGTCGCGATCCTGTTCGGGGTGCTGGACGCGTTCCACAACCCGGCCTCGTCGACGCTGCCGCGGGTGCTGCTGCGCAGCGAGGACCTGCCCAACGGCGCCGGGCTGATGCAGGTGGCCGGCCGGTTGGCCCGGTTCGGCGGCGCCCCGCTGGGTGGCGTGCTGGTCGCCGTCGGCGGCCTCCGGCTGGTGATGGTGACGGACGCGGTGACGTTCGCGCTGGTGGCGGTCTTCGTGGGGCTGTGGCTCAGGCCGCGCTATCCGCGCGAGCTGAGGTCGACCGGGTCGGTCCGCCGCGACCTGGCCGCCGCGGCGGCGTACCTCCGCGAGACACCGTTCGTCCGCGCCCTCGTGATCTCCCTGTCGGGACTCAACCTGTTCGTGGGCCCCGCGCTCGCCGTCGGGCTGACCGTCCACGTGCACCGGTCCGGCTGGGGCTCGGCCACCGTCGGCATCGCGGACGCGCTGGTCGGCGTGGGTGCCGCGGTGGGCGCCCTGTTCGCGATCAGGTTCCGGTCTGCCCAGCCGGCCCGCACCGGCCTGCTGATGCTGGTCGGCCAGGCCCTGGCCATCGCGGTGATCGGCGTGGCCGGCCGGCCGCTGCTGCTGGCCGCCTGCACGGTCATCGGCATCACGGCCGGCCTGGCCTCGGCCCAGCTCTCGGGCGCCTTCCAGCAGCTGGTCGACCCGGCGTACCTCGGCCGGCTCGGCGCGGTCATGTCACTCGGCGACGACGTGCTCATGCCGGTGGCCATGGTCGGCTTCGGTGCGCTCGTGGCGAGCGCCGGGCTGCCGCTCACCTGCTTGCTCGCCTGCCTCGGCTTCATCGCCATGGTCAGCTGGGCCCTGGCCCGCCTGCGTGGCGCCCAGCCCGTCCCGGCGACGGCGTAGCCGATCGCCCCGAGTCCGGTTGCCGGAGCCCCTGGCCGGAATCCGGTTGCCGGGACGCGGGTGCACTGGAACGCTCGCGCCATGCCGTCCGACACGGTGCACCCACCCTTCGACCAGTTCCTGGTCACCGCCGAGGAAGTGGCCCGGGCCCGCCCCGAGGTGGACCTCGAGCTGGCTCGCGAGGTGTTCCACGAGGTGGCGACGATGCTCTACAACGGCCTGGCACTCGATGGTCTCGACGACCACGACACCGCTGCCGCGGTGGCCGCGCTCTGCGTCGATCTCGTCGCCGAGGATCCGGGCGCTGCGGTGCGCGCCCGCGCCGAGGCAACGCTGGAGAGTCCGGGTGACCTCCACGACCCGGAGGCCGTGTCCGCGGCCTACCTCATCTCTGCGGCGATGCTGAAGCTCTGAGGGACCGACGCGGACGCACAGTCAGGCGTTCTCGAGCGGCTGCGTGACGGTCACCCGATAGCGCAACAGCATCGGGTCGCCGTCCCAGACCGTCATCCAGACGTAGGGCCACATCATCCCGCTGCCTCGGGCGTCGTCCACCAGCTGGACGGACACACCGTCGACGCCGTGCGGCCCGCTCCCGCCGGCACTGCCACCGGAGATGGACAGCCTGGCGGGCGTCACCTCGGCCCACGCCGAGAGCAGGTGGCTGGGCCGGAACGGACCGGCGCCCGGGACGTAGAAGCCGAGCCGGGCCGCCGACTGACCTTCGAACATCTTCGCCGACCGCTTCTCGACCCGAAGGGTGCCGGAGTAGATCTGGGCCTGCAGGGTGACCCCGGCCGATCCTCCCGTCAGGAACGACAGGGCCGGGTCGGCGGAGACATCGAAGACGGCGAGGGGCACCTCGGGAGTCTGTCAGCCGGGAGGTCGCTAGAGCGCCGTCGTGCGACCCGCCAGGTGGGGGGAGCCGTCCTTGGGGCGGGTGAGCGAGAACGCGTAGCCACCGTCGGCCGGCTTGGAGCCGAACGCCACGGAGCCGGGCAGCAGCACGGGCGTCCGGAACGCCACGTCGACGCGGACCGAGTCCGGCAGCCGGTTCTCCAGCGCGGCCACGCAGCGGGCCATGGTCCACATGCCGTGCGCGATCTGGCGAGGGAAGCCGAGCGCCTTGGCCGTGATCGGGTAGAGGTGGATCGGGTTGTGGTCGCCCGACACGGCGGCGTACCGCCGACCCAGGTCGCCAGGGAGCTTCCAGACCACGCCGTGGGGCTCGGGGGCCCCCGCGAGAAGCGCGGCGGCACTGCCCGGCGCGGCGCTGGGATCGCCCTGGCCGCGGCGGAGGTACGTCGAGGTCTCCTCCCACACCTCCTCGCCGTCGGCGGTGACCACGGTCAGGAACTCGTAGGTCGTGCCCTTCGGATGGGGCTTGGCCGGCCCGACGCTGGTGGCCACGCCGACGGTCTCGCCCACCGCGATCGGGCGGTGCGCGGTGATGGAGTTCTCGAGGTGCACGGTGCCGATCGCGGGCGCCGGGAAGCCGGGGTCGCTCATGATCCCCATCTGCAGCGGGAACGCGAGCAGGTGCGGGTAGGGGAGCGGGACCGTGTCCTTGACCGGGAAGCCGCAGACCTCGGCGAAGGCGTCCACGTGCGAGCGCTCGATCGTGACCGGCTCACCGGTCCGGCTCAGCCCGGTGAAGTCGCCGCCGGTCTTGCGGATGCCCGGGAGCTGGTTGACGACCGGCACGGACGGCAGCGCCGCCCGGACCATCATGAGAGCTCCCAAGGCTTTTCCGGGGTCCCCGCGGCGTTGTTCGACGGAGGTGCGCAGCGGGGGAGACGAAGAACGTCGTGGGGTGGTCATCACGCGCCCAGCATCATCTGGCCACAGACGCGGACCACGTTGCCGTTGACGGCGGTCGAGCCGGCGGAGGCGTACCACGCGATCGTCTCGGCCACGTCGACCGGCAGCCCGCCCTGCGACATGGCGTTGAGCCGCTGGCCCACCTCGCGGGTGGCGAACGGCACGGCGGCCGTCATCTTCGTGATGATGAAGCCGGGAGCCACGGCGTTGATCGTGATGCCGTTCTTCAGCCCGTCGGCCAGCGAGTCGACCAGCCCGATGACGCCGGCCTTGGACGCGGCGTAGTTGGTCTGGCCGACGTTGCCGGCGATTCCGGCGATCGACGCCACCCCGACGATTCGCCCGTTGTCGTGGATGACGCCCTGGTCGAGCAGCTCGCGGGTGATCCGTTCGGGGGCCGTGAGGTTCACCGCGATGACCTGCTCGAACCGGTCCTCGGCCATGTTGGCCAGCTTCTTGTCCCGGGTGATTCCCGCGTTGTGGACCACCACGTCGACACCGCCGTGCTTCTCCGTGAGGTGGTGGGCGATGCGCTGCGGCGCGTCCTTGCCGGTGATGTCAACGGCGATCCAGTCGCCGCCGAGCTCCTTCATGAGCGTCTGCAGGTCGTCGGCCAGCTGGGGTACGTCGACTCCGACGACGGTCGCGCCGTCCCGGTGCAGCACCCGGGCAATGGCCTCGCCGATGCCGCGGCTGGCCCCGGTCACCAGCGCGACCTTGCCGACCAACGGGCGCGTCCAGTCCTCCACCGGCGCGGCTTCCTTGGTGCCGTGCGCACCGACCCGGACCACCTGGCCGGAGACGTAGGCGGACTTCGGTGAGAGCAGGAACGCCAGCGTGGAGGTGATGGCCCCCTCCGCGCCGTCGGCGACGTAGACCAGCTGCACGGTTCCGCCGCGGCCGATCTCCTTGCCCAGGCTGCGGGTGAACCCCTCGAGCGCGCGCTGGGCCACCCGCTCGGCCCCCTCGACCTGCTCGGGCGGCGTACCGATGACGACCACGCGCGGGTTGTTCTCGAGGCTGCGCAGCTTCGGGCTGAAGAACTCCTGGAGGGCGCCGAGCCGTGAGGAGTCGGCCACGCCGGTGGCGTCGAAGACCAGCCCCTTGAACCGCTCGCCCTCGGCGGGCTGGCCGGGCACGACCGACGAGGCGACGCCCAGCGTGTCGAGCAGACCGGGCAGCGACTCGGCCAGCCGGCCGGTGCCGCCCACGGCGACCGTGCCCTTCACCAGCGGGTCGCCCTCGGCGTAGCGCTCGAGCGTCGGTGGGTCCGGCAGGCCGAGGTTCTTGACCAGCAGCTGGCCGAGGGAGCTCGAGGTGAAGGCCTGGTAGCGGTCGCTCATGGTTCCATGTAACGCTCTGTGTAACTGCGGGTCCACATTTGGTGACACCCGCCTCATCGCCTTTGCTCCCGAGGTTACCCGCGGGAAACTTGTCCGCATGAACACGAGCACTCGTCGGGTGGCGGTCCTCGGGGGCAACCGCATCCCGTTCGCCCGGTCCAACACCGCCTACGCGACCGCGTCCAACCAGGACATGCTCACCGCGGCCCTCGACGGGCTGGTCGCCCGCTTCGGGCTGGAGGGCGAGCGGCTCGGCGAGGTGGTGGCCGGCGCCGTGCTCAAGCACTCCCGTGACTTCAACCTGACCCGCGAGTCGGTGCTGGGCTCGAAGCTCTCACCCGAGACCCCCGCGACCGACATCCAGCAGGCCTGCGGCACCGGCCTGCAGGCCGTGATCCAGGTCGCGAACAAGATCGCGCTCGGCCAGATCGACGTCGGCGTGGGCGGCGGCTCCGACACCACCTCCGACGCTCCGGTCGCGGTCAGCGAGAAGCTCCGCAAGAAGCTGCTCAAGGTGAACGCCGCGAGGGACCTCAGTGGCCGGCTGGCCGCGCTGGCCGCGATCCGCCCCGGCGACATCGGACTGGCCATCCCGCAGAACGGCGAGCCGCGCACCGGTCTGTCGATGGGCGAGCACGCGGCCCTCACCGCCCTCGAGTGGCAGATCGGCCGGGAGGAGCAGGACGAGCTGGCCGCCGCGTCGCACCAGCACCTGGCCGCGGCGTACGACGCCGGGTTCGAGGACGACCTGGTCACGCCGTTCCGCGGCCTCGAGAAGGACAACAACCTCCGCGCCGACTCCACGGTCGAGAAGCTCGCCAAGCTCAAGCCGGTCTTCGGGAAGGGCGAGTCGGCCACGATGACCGCCGGCAACTCGACGCCGCTGACCGACGGCGCCTCGACCGTGCTGCTCGCCTCCGAGGAGTGGGCGGCGGACCACGACCTGGAGCCGCTGGCCTACCTGACGGCGTCCGAGACCGCAGCCGTCGACTACGTGCACGGCGGTGAGGGGCTGCTGATGGCCCCGGCGTACGCCATGGCGCGGATGCTCGCCCGTGAGGGGCTCTCGCTGCAGGACTTCGACTACTACGAGATCCACGAGGCGTTCGCCTCGCAGGTGCTCTCGACCCTGAAGGCGTGGGAGGACCCGGTGTTCTCCAAGGAGCGGCTCGGCCTCGACGCCCCCCTCGGTGCGATCGACCGGTCGAAGCTGAACGTCACCGGCTCCTCGCTGGCGGCAGGTCACCCGTTCGCCGCCACCGGCGGCCGGATCGTTCCGGTGCTGGCCAAGCTGCTCGCGACGTCCGAGGGCGGGACCGGCCGCGGCGTGATCTCGATCTGCGCCGCCGGCGGGCAAGGGGTCACCGCGATCCTGGAACGCGCCTGACCAGCACGCGCCCGACCACCCCGACGGCGAACACCGCGACCCCGGCCACGACCGACGTCAACGGCAGGGTCGCGACCAGCACCAGGCAGCCCAGCACGCCGAGCACCTGCACGGGCCTCGGCCAGCGGCGATGCGCCCGGTCCTGGGTGTACGCCGCGGCGTTGGCGACCGTGTAGTAGAGCAGCACGCCGAACGACGAGAAGCCGATCACGCCGCGCAGGTCGGCGGTGAGCACCAGCACGACCACCACGCCGGCGAGCACGAGCTGCGCGCGGTCGGGCACCTGGTGCCGCGGCTCGACCGAGGCGAGCGTCCGTGGCAGGTCGCCCTCTCGGGCCATGGCGAGGCCGGTGCGGCCGACCCCGGCCAGCAGGGCGAGCAGCGAACCGAGGCTGGCCACGGCCGCGCCGACGCGCACGACCGGTGTCGCCCAGTCCGCGCCGACGACTGACGCCACGTGGGCCAGGGGAGTGGCGGTGGCCGCCAGCGCGTCGGCACCGGCGGCGGCCAGCGCGACGACGGCCACGACGGCGTACACGACGAAGGCGACCAGCAGCGCGACCACCACCGCGCGGGGGATGGTGCGCTCGGGCTCGACCACCTCCTCGCCCAGGGTGGCGATCCGGGCGTAGCCGGCGAACGCGAAGAACAGCAGCCCGGCCGACTGGAGCACGCCGTACGCCGACAGGCCGGACAGGTGCAGTCGGTCGCTGTCCAGGTGCCCGCTCGCCAGGACGGCGACCGTCCAGATGGCCAGCACCAGCAGCGTGACCGAGACCAGCAGCCGGGTCAGCCGCGCCGTGCGCGTGATGCCGCGCAGGTTGACCACCGTCAGCACCACCACCGCCGCGGCCGCGACCAGCCGCTGGACCCAGCGGTCGGCCGGCACGGCGTAGGTCGCGAAGGTGACCGCCATGGCCGCGCACGAGGCGGTCTTGCCCACGACGAAACCCCAGCCGGCCAGGAAGCCGGGCCACTCGCCCAGCCGCTGCCGGCCGTAGTAGTAGCTGCCTCCCGACGACGGGTACTCCGCCGCCAGCTGGGCCGACGAGGTGGCGTTGCACCAGGCGACCAGCCCCGCCAGCACCAGCCCCAACAGCAGCCCCGGGCCGGCCGCCTCGGCGGCGGGCGCGAGCGCGACGAACACGCCGGCGCCGATCATCGAGCCCAGCCCGATGACCACGGCGTCCGGGGTCCGCAGCCTGCGGGCCAGCGCGGGCTGTGGCTGGGTGGGCACGGTCACAGCGTGGCGACGACCATCTCGACGGCGGCCCGGGCCTCGTCGTCGGAGACGTTGGGGAGCACGTCCTCCCAGAGCGGCAGGAAGTGGCCCATGGCGTCCAGCATGCCCAGCGGGCGCGGAAGCATCCAGACATGGAAGTGCGCGCCGCCGTCGCCCCAGCGGTAGAGGTGCACTCGCCCGACCGACGGCAGGGCCGCCAGCATCGCCCGCTCGACCCGGGCCACGAGGGGCCCGAACGCCGCTGCGACGGCCGGTGGCAGGTCGGCGAACGAGTCGGCGTGCACCCGGCTGGCCAGCCACAGGCTGCCCGGCAGGCTGCATCCGACCGGTGCGTGGAGCGTGAAGTGTTCGTCGCCCCACAGCTGGGACGTGGTGCTGCCGCTGCAGATCGCACACGGCTCGCCGCCGGGCTCGCCGCGGCGGGGCGGCTCGGGTACGACGTCCGCTGCCGGCTCGCGGACGGTCAGGGGTTCGGCGTAGGGAAGGCTCATGCACCCACGGTGCGCCCGGCCGCCTCGCTCCCGCTTGATCGTCCTTGCCGCTCTCTCGCCGTCAGCGAGCCGACCTGGGCGATGTGCGCCACGTGGACGCCGACCCCGATGCCCGACCTGGAGAGCAGCGCGATGCGTCGCCCGGGCACGGTGACGTAGCCGGCTGCATCCAGGACGGCGAGCTGCTCGTCGATGGCGAGCAGGAAGGCCGCGCAGTCGTCGGCGTCGAGGCCGCGCTCGGGCCAGATGAGGGTGCTGCTCAGCACGTCTTCGCGACGGGTCGCGAGCTCCGCGGCCGCCGCCTCGAGGAGCTCCCGCAGCCGGTCGACGTCGTTCCGCATGGGGGTCACGCTAGGGGTCACCACCGACAGTGCTCGACGGTCAGCGGCCGGCCAGGGCGAGGGCCGAGGCGACGAGGTACTGGCGCACCTGCTCCGGTGAGATCTCGCCGACGGTGGGGATGCCGGGAGCGGACTCGGTGACCAGGATCCCGACCCGCGCGAGCTGGAGGGCGCCGAGCCCGCTGGCGTAGAGAGTGTTGGCAAGGAGCGTGGGATCGGCGACCTTGAAGTCGCCCGTGTCGACGCCGGCCTGCAGCGCACCGACCAGGATGGCCAGGCAGCCGGAGATGGCGCGCCCGAGGCGGAACAGCGCGCTCTCGGAGATCTCGTCGAGCAGCTCCGGGCCGCGGCGGCGCATCAGCGCCTGGGCGCAGTCGATGAACGCCGGATGGGCCAGGCCGTAGTCGACGAACGCCCCGACCAGCCGCTCGAGCCGCTCCGCGGCGGGCGCGGCCGGGTCGTCGGTGGACTGCAGCGCTTCGTGGAGCTCGTCGAGGTAGCTCACCAGGGTGAGCGCGAACAGCTCCTCCTTGCCGGAGAAGTGCCGGTAGACGATGGCCCGGTTGATGCCCACGGCGGCGGCGATGTCGTCGATCTGGGCCTCCCGGACGCCCTTCTCGTCGAACAGCGCCCGGGTGGCCGCGATGATCTCCCGTTCGCGGACCCGGCGCCGGGCCGCGGCCGCGGAACGGCGGCCCTCCGGCTCGGGGGCACGAGTAGCCATGCGGAGATGGTATGGGAGTGCAACTCCGAGTTGCACGACTGTGACGGTTGTCCCGGTGACCCGGCTAGAAGAGGTCCGCCCCCGGCGTCAGGTCGGCCTCGGCCGCCGGGACGGGCTCCGCCGGCGTACCGCCACTCCTGAGGTCCGCCCCGATCTGGTCGCGCAGAGAGGCGACGATCTGCACCGCTCCCACGACCAGCACGGTCGCGATGATCCAGAAGATCGTGCGGTAGTCGAGCAGGCTCACGAGCAGCGAGCCCAGCGCGAGCGAGACTGCCTGGGGAGTGGAGAGGACGACGTCCACCGTGGCCGACACCCGGCCGATGAGGTGGCTGGGGGAGCGGCGCTGCATCAGGGTCGTGAAGGCGACGAAGGTCCAGGGGATAGCGAGGCCCAGGCCGATCACACCGAGCAGGACCACGGCCATGGTCGGGGCGGCGGCGGCGATGGCCGTCCCGAGGGCCATGGTGACGAGCCCGACCGCGACGGCCGCGACCTCGCCGAGGCGTCGGACGACGAGGCTGGCGGTCAGCCCGCCGGCCACCGCCCCCACCCCTTGGACGGTCACCAGCACACCGGCGAAGGTGGGCGACCGGTCGAAGGCGTCGAGCAGCGCATAGATCGAGGACTCGAAGAAACCGATCACGAAGATCGACGCGCCCAGCCCTACCAGCACGTTGCGGAGCACGCGATCGCCGACCAGGAACCGCAGCCCGGCCACGACCTCCTCCCGGAAGCCGGTGCGCGGCGGCGGGGCGGTCTCGGTGACCCGGATGGTGGCGATGCACGCCGCCGCGAGGACGAACGTCGTGGCGTCCACGACCGCGACCAGCCAGCCCCCGGCCGTGGCGAAGATGGCCGCGCCGACCAACGGCCCGAACAGGCGGAAGCCCTCCTTGAACGTGGCCAGGCTCGAGTTCGCTTCGACCAGCAGGTCCTCGGGCAGGAGCTCCTTGAGCAGCCCGTTCACGGCGGCGGGCAGGACGACGAAGCTCACGCCGTAGAGGAACGCGACCGCCCAGATGATCCAGACGTCGCCCTCGTCGCGGACCAGCGTCAGCGGGAGCACGGCGACGGCGCTGGCCAGGTTGCCCCAGACCAGGATGGGCTTGCGGGGCAGCCGGTCCACCCACACTCCGAGCAGCGGTGCGCCGAGCGCCGGCAGCACCATGAAGAAGAACGTGAAGCCGGCCAGCGCGTTGGAGCCGGTGAGCGTCTTCACCCACATGCTGAGGACCAGCAACATGATCGAGTCGCCGAGCATCGAGGTGCTCAGCCCGCTGAACAGCCGGGAGAAACCGGGCTGCGCGAACAGCTTCCTCACGCCGGCTCGACCCCGGGGAAGTACGTCGGCACCCCCCACGCCACGAGCTCGCACAGTCGCGCGCCCTCCGGCCGGGCCTGCTGGTCAGTGAGGCGGTCGTGGTGGCGGTAGAGGAGCTCGCGGATGGCGTCGTTCAGCTCGCCCAGCTCCTCCGGGGTCAGCCACGCGACCATCTCCGCGCTGGACTGGGCCCGTCGCCACTGCTCGGGCTCGTCGACCACCCGGTGCTGCGCCTGACGCAGCCGGTCCATCGCCCGCGCCATCGCCAGCTCGGACATGGCCTGGGCCGCGCGGCGCTGCTCGGTGGATGTCGACCCGTCCTCGTCCTCCCAGGAGAACCCGATGCCGGGCACCTGCCACGGCCGCTGCCGGCCGGTGCCGCCCTCCGCCTCCTCCACGAGACCGAACCTGGCCAGCTTGCGCAGGTGCCACGAGCAGTTCGCCGGCGTCTCGTCGAGACGGTCGGCCAGCTCCGTGGCCGTGAGCGGCCCGCTGATCGACAGCTGCTCGATGATCGCCATCCGCACCGGATGGGCGAGCGCCTGCAGCTCGCGCGGGTCGCTCAGTCGGCGATGGGCGTCGGGCATCCATCGAAACTACTCTTTCGAAAGAGTTGTTGCAATGGATCGTGGCGCGGTCAGCGACCCGCGATCTCGCGGACCATCTCGATCGTGTCGGCCTGGTCAGCGGTCTTGTCGTCGCGGTAGCGGACGACGCGGGCGAAGCGCAGGGCCAGCCCGCCGGGGTAGCGGGTCGAGCGCTGGAGGCCGTCGAAGGCGATCTCGACCACCTGCTGCGGATGCAGCTCGACGACGTGGTGGTCGTGCACCGTGGTGGGGTCGACGGCCAGCTCGGTGAACCGCTCGGTCTGCCAGGCCAGCATGTGGTCGGTCATCCCCTTGAAGGTCTTGCCGAGCATCACGAAGTCGTCGCCGTCCCGAGCGCCGAGGTGGATGTTGGACAGCCAGCCCCGGCGGCGGCCCGACCCCCACTCGACCGCGAGCACCACGAGGTCGAGGGTGTGGACCGGCTTCACCTTGACCCAGGCCGAGCCGCGGCGGCCCGCGTCGTAGGGCGCAGCGAGGTTCTTGACCACGACGCCCTCGTGTCCGAGCTCGAGCACGCGTGCCGTGAACTCCTCCGCCTCGGCGAGGTCGGAGGTGACCACCCGCGGGACGAGGAACTCCTCGGGGACCAGGCCGGCCAGCGCCGCCAGCCGCTCGGAGCCCGGGGAGTCGACCAGGTCACGGCCGTCGAGGTGGAGCAGGTCGAAGAAGTAGGGCGTGAGATGGACCCCCGCGCTCATCGCGGCCCGTGAGGCGGTCTCCTGGAACGGACGCGGGCGGCCCTGGTCGTCCAGCGCCAGCACCTCGCCGTCGAGCACGACGTCGGTGGCCGGCAACGAGCGCGCGACCTCGACCACCTCGGGCAGCCGCTCGGTGACCAGCTCGAGGGAGCGGGTCGCCACCAGCACGTCGTCGCCGTGCCGGTGCACCTGGATCCGGATGCCGTCGAGCTTGGTGTCGACGGCGACCGGGCCGTCGGGGCCGGCGCCCGCCTTGGCCATCGCCGCCTCGACCGTCGTCGCGCTCGAAGCCAGCATCGGCTGCACCGGCCGGCCGACCTCGAGCACGAACTGCCCCAGCGCCGGCTCGCCCCCGGTCAGCGCGGCCACCGAGACGGCCACGGTCGAGCCGGCCATCATCGCGGCGCGGCGTACGGCGGCCACGGGCACCGAGCCGGCCGCGGCCAGCCCCTCCTGGACCAGGGAGTCGAGCGCCCCTTGGCGCACCTCGCCGGTCACGATCCCGCGCAGCCACGGCTGCTCGTCCGCGGTGGCCCGGCCGAACAGCTCGGCGGTCGCCGCCGCCCGGGCGCCCTGCGACCCCGAGCCCGACAGGGCCGCGATGCGGTCGAACGCCTCGTGCACCTCCAGCACGGTCAGGGACGGCTCGGCGGCGGGCGCGGGCAGGGACTGCATCGACCGCCAGCCCAGGCCGGTGCGGCGCTGGCGCAGCGACCCCGCGAGGTAGGACGTCACCGTCTCGATCTCCTCGGCGTCCGACTGCGCGACCCGCGCGAGCAGCGCGGCGAAGGCCGCGGTCTTGGCCTTGCGCGAGCGCGTCGATGCCACCTCGGCGGAAATGGCCACGACATCGGCGAGGAGCATGGGGCACAGTCAACCCGCCCCTACCGACATCAGGACAGCCGCTTGCACCTCGACCCGGGACCGCTCGTCGTCCTCCTCGTCCTGGTCGCGGCCGTCCTCCACGCGACCTGGAACGCGCTCGCCCACGCGGCCGAGGACCGGCTCGTGGGCTTCGCGCTCATCTCCACCTCCACGCTGGTCCTCGGGATCGTGCTGGTCCTGGTCGGCGCCCCCGTCGGCTGGCACTACTTCTGGTGGGCCGCGCTCTCCGCGGGCCTGCACGTCGCCTACCTGCTGCTCCTGATGGCCAGCTACGAAGTGGCCGACCTCAGCCGCGCCTACCCGTTGTCGCGCGGCACCGGAGTCGCCCTCGTGGCGCTCGCCTCGATCGTGCTGCCACGCTCGCCGATGGACGCCGAGGTGATCATCGGCACCACCCTGGTGGTCGTCGGCCTGGTCGGGATCACCTTCGTCGGACCGCCGCTGACGCGCCGCGACCGAATCGGGATCGCCACCGCGTTCGGCACCGGCACCGCGATCGCGGGCTACACGATCGTGGACGGGCTGTCCGTGTCGGGTGGCGCGCCCGTGCTGGCCTATGCCGGGTGGCTGATGCTGCTCCAGTCCTGGGTGGTCCCGGTCTACGCCGTCGCCAAGCGCGGGCGAGCGCTCCTCGCGGTTCCCTGGCGCCAGGTGGTGCAGGGGCTCAGCGGGGGAGTGGTCTCCCTGCTCGCGTACGGCCTGGTCCTGCTCGCCCAGACCAGCGGGCAGCTGGCCGCCATCGCGGCCCTCCGCGAGCTCAGCATCGCGGTGGGAGTGCTCATCGGTGTCTTCATCCTGCACGAGGCCGCGGCCAGGAAGCGGCTGCTCCCGGCCCTGGTCCTCACCGCCGGCGCCGTCGTGCTGGCGTTCAGCATCTGAGGACTGACCAGAGGTGCGAGCAGGTGCTGGATGACCGCTCGACGCCGCGGTCGGGCCGGACGGGACACTAGACGTCGACTCACCCCCTCGCGCAGCTGTCGCGCGAGAACATTGCGGAGGGACTGGGGCTTCAGATGGGCAAGGCAATGCGCGTGACCGCCGACGTCGGGGTAGTCACGGACGTTCTTGTCGGATTTTCCCGCGGAAACCGTCAAGAACGTCCGTGACTACCCCGACGGTTCGGTTCGAGCAGCTGCCCGACGGGGAGTCGGGGCTGCTGTCCGCGCGGCCGGGACCGGACCTGGCAGCGAGTGGCTACGTCGAGCGGGAGTACGTCGCCCGCGGCACCGCCAACTCGTACGCCGGCCACGACCCGGCGGCGTTCGCCACCCGGGTCGCGGTCCGGCGGCCGGCGTCGCCGGGCCCGTTCAGCGGCACGGTGGTCGTCGAGTGGCTCAACGTCTCATCGGGCTCGGACGCGGCCCCTGACTGGACCTACCTCTCCGACGAGGTCGTCCGGCGCGGCCACGCCTGGGTGGGCGTCTCGGCCCAGCACGTCGGGGTCGAGGGCGGCGAGTCGGTGGTGGCCGTGGCCGACGTGCCGCCGACCGGGATCAAGGGCCGGGAGCGGTATGCCGCGCTCAGCCACCCCGGCGACGCGTACTGCTACTCGATCTACACCTCCGTCACCGCCGCGCTGGACAACGCCGGAGGACCCTTGGCCGACCTGGTCGTCGACGTACGGCTGGCCGTCGGCGAGTCGCAGTCGGCCTTCGCGCTGACCACCTACCTCAACGTGGTCCACCCGGAGACGCAGGTCTTCGGTGGGTTCCTCGTGCACTCCCGCGGCGGTGCCCAGATGCCGCTCGGCGAGCCGGGCGCGCCGGTGGACCCACGGCAGTACCGCAGCTCGGGTCCGATGCCGATCCGCGGCGACCTCGAGGTCCCGGTGATCGTCCTGGAGACCGAGACCGACCTCGTCGGCGCGCTCGACTACCTGCCCGCCCGGCAGCCGGACTCGGCCCATCTCCGCCTCTGGGAGGTGGCCGGCACCGCGCACGCGGACCTGTTCCAGATCGGGCCGTACGAGGAGCTGCTGGGCTGCCCGCAGCCGGTCAACCGCGGCCAGCAGGCCTACGTCGTCCGGGCCGCGCTGCGCTGGCTGGACGGCTGGGCCCGCGGCGGCGCGGCGCCGCCGACCGCGGCCCGGCTGGAGCTGGAGGGGCGCGACTTCGTCCGCGACGCGGCCGGCAACTCGCTCGGCGGCGTCCGCACCCCGGTCGTGGACGCTCCGGTCGAGCAGCTGCGCGGCGACACCGAACCCGGCGCGACGTACCTGTGCCAGCTGTTCGGCTCGACGCTGCCGATGGAGCCGGGCCTCGTCCGGGAGCGGTACGCCGACCGGACCGCCTACCTGGCGGCGTACGAACGCGCGACCGACGCGGCGATCGCGGCCGGCTTCGTGCTGCCCGAGGACCGCGACCAGGTGCTGGCCGAGGCGCGGCCGGAGGTGGTCGACGCGGCGTACGCCTGACTCGACCCGTCGTGGGGGGAATGGTCCGGACGAGTCATGTCCCGCCCGCCTCACCTGATGGGATGATCCCCGCGCCATGGCCCTGATCCCGAAGCGTTTCGCGACGTTCTTCTCCGTCCCGATCTTCCGCCGGGCCGCGTTCCACATGAAGCGGCTGACCAGCGGGCTGGACAGCTCGTTCTTCTTCCGGATCGGGATCCTGCTCGTCGGGTTCCTGGTCATCACGTCCGCCCTGGTGACCCTGGCCGAGCGCCACAAGGACGGCCACACCTGGCACTCGGGCGGCGGGTTCTTCAGCCAGTTCATGGACTGGATCTACTGGTCGGTGACCACGGTGATGGGCGCGGGGGACTCGTCGCAGGTCCACACGCCGATCGGCTACGTGTTCAGCTGGCTGCTGATCCTGTTCGGCGTGGCGATCGTCGCCTCGCTCACGGGAGCCCTGGTCGGGTTCCTCATCGACTACCTGCTCAAGGAGGGCCAGGGCATGGGTGCTTCGGGCTACCGCGACCACATCATCGTCTGCGGCTGGAACTCGACCGCCCGGGAGCTGATCCAGGAGCTGTCGACCGACGAGTACACGACCAAGATCGTGGTGATCCACGACACCGACAAGAACCCGGCGGGCGAGGGCGTCTACTTCGTCAGCGGTGACATCACCACCGCCCACGACCTCAAGCGCGCGGGCATCGAGGACGCCCAGGCCGCCGTGGTGTGCCCGGCGGACGGGTCCAACGAGGCCGACATGAAGTCGATCCTCTGCGTGATGGCGATCGAGTCGCTGGCCTCGCACGTGCGGACCGTCGTCGAGGTGAACAACCCGGCCCACGTCGAGCACTTCCAGCGCGCCGAGGCCGACGAGATCCTGGTGTCCTCACAGCTGGTGTCGCGGCTGATGGCGCGCTCATCGCTCTACCCCGGGCTGGCCGGCCTGGTCACCGACATCGTCTCCGGCGGCGAGGGGTCGGAGCTCTACCGCGTGCAGCTGCCCGACGACTACGTAGGCCTCTCGGTCGACCAGCTGTCCGCGAAGCTCCGCGCGGACCACCGAGCCACGCTGCTCTCGGTCAGCCGCAGCGGGCAGGCCTACGTCAACCCGCCGCAGGACTTCCGGCTGGCCAACGGCGACGACCTGATCGTGGTGGCCGAGTCCCTCGGCTCCCTGGAGCCGCTCGAGATGGACCACGACCTCGACTGAGTCCCCACTCAGCCCGGGCGCACCCCCGCGACCACGATGTCGTTGCCGCCCTTCCAGGTGACGGTCAGCGTCTCGGCGGCCTCGACGTAGGTGCCGATGACGCGGGCCACGACGACCTCGAGCGGCCCGGCGTTGACGATGGTCAGGGGCCCCTCGTCGTAGCAGCCGAGCGCGTCGACCTCGGGCCCGGAGCCCGCGCTCCCGCTGCCCTGCACCTGGGCGCTCGTCGGCCGCGACTCCAGGCCGTTGCCGAGGTCGTACTCGTGGTCCGAACCGGTCCCGCCGGTGAGGATGGCCCCGACCAGCTCGGCCACGAAGGCCGGGTCCCCGCACCCGTCGTACACCCAGCGCGGGCCGAGCTCGGAGTGCTCGCTGGTGCCGATCAGGTAGTCGTCGGCGCCCTCCAGCTCCGCGCCGCGGTAGGTCAGCGGCAGGAGGTACGTCGGCAGCCCCTCGGCGCCGAGCAGGAACCCCTCCAGCCCGACCTCGCCCTCGGGGTCGTCGAACCGGAACGACCCGACAGGCTTCCGGTCCAGGTTGCCGTCGAACCACGGCCGCGACGGCAGCCACGCGTCCATCAGCTCCTTCTTGGACGGAGTGAGGGTGGCCTGCGGGTACACGATCGCCATGGGCCGAGGATAGGGAGGTCCGTCGACGCCAGCCCGTAGGGTCGGGGACGTGGCGAGCGGGCAGGTGCGGGTGTGGCGTCCCGACTGGCCGTGCCCCGTGGTGAGCATGCTCCACCAGCAGCGCCACGGCGGCGCCGACCCGACGTTCCGCATCGACCCGCACGGGCGGGTCTGGCGCGGCGTCCGCACACCCGAGGGCCCGGCCACCCTGGCGATCCGCCCGCTCGACCGGCAGGGCGAGGTGCACGCCGAGGCCTGGGGCCCGGGCGCCGACTGGGTGCTCGACTCGGTGCCCGGCCTGCTCGGCGGCGACGACGACTGGACCGGGTTCGAGCCACGGCACCCGGTCGTCCAGGAGGCCTGGCGGCGTCACCCCCACGTCCGGCTCGGCCGCAGCGGCCTGGTCATGGAGTCGCTGGTGCCGGCGATCATCGAGCAGAAGGTCACCGGCCAGGAGGCGTTCGCCGGGTTCCGCCGTCTCGTGCACCGCTACGGCGAGCGCGCCCCCGGCCCCGGCCGCGAGCTGAAGGTCTGGGTCCAGCCGCACGCCGACACCCTGCGGAAGGTGCCGTCGTGGGAGTGGCTTCGGATGCACATCGACCCGGCCCGGTCGCGCGCGGTCGTCACCGTGGCCCGGGTCGCGGACAGCCTCGAGCGCACGATCACGCTCAGCCACGAGGAGGCGGACCGCCGGCTGCGCTCGATCCCGGGCGTCGGCGTGTGGACCAGCGCCGAGGTCCGGCAGCGCTCGCACGGCGACCCGGACGCGGTGAGCTTCGGCGACTACCACGTGGCCAAGGACGTCGGCTGGGCCCTCACCGGCACGCCCTTCGACGACGCCGAGCTCGAGGAGTTCCTCGAGCCCTGGCGACCGCACCGGGGTCGGGTCCCGGCCCTGGTGGGGATGGCCGGGCTCAGGCGGCCCCGCCACGGCCCGCGGATGGCTCCACGCACCCATCTGCCGGTGCACAAGTAGGAGTAGCGCATCCGTGTCGGATCCAGGGACGGTCGTTCGTCGTACTGCGACAACCGACCCACGGAGGAAATGATGAAGTTCCTGATGCTCGTCACGCTCGACCCCGGTCGCGACCGGGGCGACGACGACCTGAGCGGCACCCTCGACGTCGAGGACTGGGTGACCAAGTACGACGGCGCCGGCGTGCGCCTGATGGGCAACCAGGTCCGGATGGCCGAGGACGCCACCAGCGTCACCCGTCGCCGGGGCAAGCTCCTGGTGACCGACGGCCCCTACGCCGAGGCCCGGGAGTGGATCGTCGGGTTCGACGTGCTCGAGTGCGCCGATCTCGACGAGGCCATCCGGGTCGCCTCCGAGCACCCGATGTCGGTCGGCGGCCGACTGGAGCTGCGTCCGTTCGTCGAGGACTGACCGAGGACCGAGTGTCCACCGATGAGCAGGTCCACGAAGCGCTCGCGCAGGCCATGGCCGGCGAGCGGCTGCAGATCGTCGCGTCCCTCATCCGGACCACCCGGGACTGGGACCTGGCCGAGGACGCCGTCGCCGATGCGGCCGAGCGGGCGCTGCTGACCTGGCCGCGCGACGGCGTCCCGCGCAACCCGGCCGCCTGGCTCACCACGACGGCGACGAGGCGTGCGCTCGACGTGATCCGGCGGGCCGGCACCGAGCGCAGCAAGGTCGCCGAGCTCGCCGCGCAGCACGACGTCGACCAGCAGGGGGGTGACCGAACCATGGATTCCGGCGTCCTCACCGACGACCGGCTCCGGCTGGTCTTCACCTGCTGCCACCCCGCACTGTCGATGGAGGCGAGGGTCGCCCTCACCCTCAAGGTCGTGGCCGGGCTGAGCACGGAGCAGGTGGCGCGGATGTTCCTGGTGCCGGAGGCGACGATGAGCCAGCGGCTGCTGCGCGCCAAGAAGCGGATCGCGAACGCCGGCATCCCCTACCGCGTGCCTCAGGCAGCCGACCTGCCCGAACGGCTCGACGGCGTGCTCGCGGTCGTCTACCTCGTCTTCACCCAGGGGTACGCCGGGGGAGCGGCTCCGGAGCTGGCCGAGGAGGCGATCCGGCTCGGCCGCCTGCTCCGAGACCTGATGCCGGACGAGGACGAGGTCACCGCGCTGCTCGCGCTGATGCTGGCCCAGCACGCCCGGCGCCACGCGCGCCTCGTCGACGGAGAGCTGGTCACGCTCGAGCACCAGGACCGCTCCCGCTGGGACCGCGCCGCCGTGGACGAGGCCGTGGCCCTCACCATGCCCCACGGCCGGGTGCCCGGGCCCTATCGGCTGCAGGCCGAGCTCGCCCTCACTCACCTCCACGCCAAGGACGCCGCGGACACCGACTGGCGGCGCATCGTGCGGCTCTACGAACGGCTGCTCGACCTGCAGCCGTCACCGGTGATCGCGCTCAACCGGGCGGTCGCGGTCGGGATGGCGGAGGGACCCGCCGCCGGGCTGCTGCTGCTCGACGACCTGGCCGCTCACCCGGCCCTGCAGGGGCTGCACCTGCTCCCCGCGGCCCGGGCCGACCTGCTGGCCAGGGCGGGCAGGAACGGCGAAGCGGTGGCCGAGCTGGACCGTGCCATCGCGCTCGCACCGACCGACGAGGAGCGACGCCAGCTGACCCGACGGGGTACCGAGCTGTCCTGACCCCTGTCTCAGGCTGCGCCGGAGAGTTAGCCTGCAAGGGGGACGGGGCATCGCGGGGGTGCTCGACCCAGGGGGGAACAACATGAAGATGCGCAATTTCCGGGCCGCTTCCGCGGCCATCGCGCTCGTCGTGGCCGGTGGTGTCGCCACCACCAGCTTCGCCAGCCATGCACAGGAAGCACCACGCGCCGCCGCCAAGGCCAAGGTGGTCGTCGGACAGATCGCGATCATCCAGGCGGTGCCGAAGCTGGCGCTCACCGTCACGGTGGACGGGAAACAGGTCCAGGCCGGCGTCGCCGAGGGCACCGTCGTCGGACCGCTCAAGCTCGATGCGGGCAGCCACCAGGTCACGTTCAGCGACGGCACCAACGACATCGCGTCCTCCGTCGACGTCACCGCCGGGGAGTCCAGCGACGTCGTGGTGCACCGGCCGGCCCAGGTCGGTGGCACCCCGGTCGTCAGTGTCTACCCGACCGCGAGCGACCCGATCGCTCCCGGCAAGGCCCGCGTGCTGCTGGCCCACACCGCGACCACCGCTCCTGCGGACGTCGTGGTGGACGGCCAGACGGTGTTCACCAACATCGCCAACGGTGAGTTCGCCCAGGCCGACGTGGCCGCCGGCGCTCACGTGGTGTCGTTGCTGCCCGCCGGCGTCACCGGCAAGCCGATCCTGGGACCGCTCGACGTCACCCTGAAGGCCGGCACCATCACCCACGTCTACGCCGTCGGCAACCCCAAGGACGGCTCGATGAACGTGATCGTCCGCACCATCGGGGGCACCGAGTCCGGCACAGCGCCGCCCAGCGGGATCGACACCGGTTCGGCCGGACTGGTCAGCGGGGTGCATGTGTGGACCTTCTCGGGACGCTGAGGACCTCGTTCGCGCTCGCGGCTCTCCTGGGAGTCGCGAGCGCGACCGGCTGCGCGGTCGGCGATGCTGCTGCACCGACCGTCGCAGCCTCCTCACCGTCGGCCGACGGGCCGGCGGGCGCCGCCGACGTGGCACCGGCCCAGGTGGCCCAGCGGGTCGGCTCGGTGGTGCCCGAGCCGCCGACGCGCATCGAGCTGCCCGACGGTCATCGGGTCCCCGTCCGCGCCGTCGGCACCACGCGCAACGGTCTCCTCGACGTACCCGAGGACATCCGCATCGCGGGCTGGTGGAGCGGTGGCTCTCAGCTCGGCGACCCGTTCGGCAGCACGCTGGTGGCCGCGCACGTGGACTCGCGCACCCAGGGGCTGGGCCCGTTCGCCAGCCTGCTCGGCGTGCGCCCGGGTGACCGGCTCCACCTCTGGTCGAAGGGACTGCACCAGACCTTCCGGATCACTGCCCTCCGGTTGCGGCCACAGGGCACCATCGGCCCGCGCTCGTGGCTCCACTCGCCGGCCGGTCCCCGGCGGCTGACCCTGGTCACCTGTGCCGGCCCCTACGACGCGTCGCGCGGTGGCTACCAGAACCTCGCGGTCATCACCGCAACCCCCGTCACCCAGGCGCGGAGCCGGCCGTGACCCGGGCGATCAAGGCGCTGGTCGCGGTGGCGGCGGTGGTTGCGCTCGTCGTCCTCGGCGTTCGCGAGCTGGGCAGCCACGACGGGGCCAAGCCGGCAGGAAGCTCGTCACCCCGGAGCCGGGCGACGGTCCCGCCCACGCCGGCCGACGTCCCGACCGAGGGGATGTACGTCGTCAGCGACATCACCAGCGACGGCGACGTGGACGTGAAGACCTGGGTGCGCGCCCCGACGCCGATCACCCAGCTCCGGATGACGACCACCGACCCGGACCTGCTGCCCGGCTCGGTCGAGTCCCTCGACCTGGTCGTGCGCACCATGGACGGCACGCTGCTCGCGCACCGCGACAGTGTCGGCACCAACCACCAGACGATCCGGCTCCGCGAGCCGGCCACCGACCTCTACCTCAGCTACACCGTCGACGGCGGCATGGACGGCGCCTCCTCCACCGTCCCGGGGCGCCGGCTGGCGCGCGTGCTGGCGATGGACGTGGACTACGAGGGCGCCTCGGGCGGTCTCGTACGCCGTCTCGTCACCGCTCCCGGGACCGTCCTCAACGTCGCCTGCCTGCGGCCGCGAAGCGGCTTCCAGGCCACGCCGCGAGCCTGCGGGCAGGCGGTGGGCGACGGCGACTGGAAGGTCGACCTCAGTGGCCCCGACCGCGGCGACCGGCTCCTGGCCCAGCTGGAGCAGTGAGCCGACGGGTCAGCTCGCCTCCAGCTCCCCGAACCCGGCCAGCACCAGGTCGCGCACCGTGTCGATCGCCCGCGCCGCGTCGGCGCCGGTGGCCGTGACCGTGATCTCCGCCCCCTGACCGGCGCCGAGGGTGAGCAGCTCGAGCGAGCTGGTCGCGTCCGCGCGCCGGCCGCAGGCCTCGACCGCGACATCGGCCGTCAGCGATCCGACCGCGAGGGCGATCTGGGCAGCCGGCCGCGCGTGCAGCCCCTGCGGGTTGATGAGGGTGAGCCGGACCCCGGTGGCCGACTCCGCCCGCTCGGCCGCGTTGGCTGCCGGACGCTCCCCGGCGTGCTCGGCCAGGCTCGAGGCCTTCGGCAGCAAGGCACCCTCCGCCTCGCGCGCCACGACCGCGAGGTCCGCGCCCCCCGCGGCTCTGACCACGGCCGCGACCAGGCCTTCCACGAGGGGCGCGGAGCTCAGGCGCACCGGGTACGTCGGCGCGGACAGCTCCAAGGAGAGCTCGGCGCTGAGCACCGCGGAGCCGAGGTCCATCAGGACGAGGACCCCGTCCGGCGAAGCCGCCTTCTCGAGCGCGACCGTCACGTCGGTGGCATCCGTCCCGAAGCCCCCTGCGGCACCGGCCGCGATCTCCACCACCGGTCCGTCCCCGTGCACCATCTCGCGCGCCAGCTCCACCGCCGCGACCGCGAGGGCCGGGCTGTGAGAGACCACGACGATCCCGATCACCGCTCTGTCACCGGGCCTTTCTCAGGCTCGGTCGAGCGAGTCGGCGAGTGCATCGAGCAGCAGCGCGGACGAGGCCGCGCCCGGGTCGATGTGGCCGACACTGCGCTCGCCCAGGTAGCTGGCCCGTCCCTTGAGCGCCAGCAGCGGCTCGGTCGCGTCGCGACCCTCGGCCGCCGCCTCCGCCGCCGCCCGGGCGGCGGCGCCGACGTCGCTGCCAGCGGCGAGCGACCGTTCGAACGCGTCGAGCGCTGGGGCCAGCGCGTCGTACATCGTCTTGTCACCCGCTTCCGCCTTGCCCCGGGCGACGATCCCCTCGAGGCCGGCGCGGAGCACGGCCAGCATGGCGGAGCCGTCCAGGGCCGGAGCGTCACCTGCGGCCGCGGCGCCGCGCAGGAAGAACGTGCCGTAGAGCGGCCCGCTCGCGCCGCCGACGGAGGTGACCAGGGTCATCCCGACCTTCTTGAGGAGCTCTCCGGGCGTGTCGGGTGGGGGCACGACGGCCGCCATCACCGCGTCCATGCCCCGGGTCAGGTTCGCACCGTGATCGGCGTCGCCGATCGCCGAGTCGAGCTCGGTGAGGTAGGAGCCGTGCTCGTGGACCGCGTCACGGAACGACGAGAGCCAGGCCACCAGCCCGTCGACGGACACGGCATCGGTCACGGTCAGAGTCCCCATCGCAGTCCCGCTGTCTTGACCGGAGCATCCCACAAGCGCAGCAGCTCGTCGTCGGCCCTGAGCACGGTGACCGAGGCACCGGCCATGTCGAGTGAGGTGATGTAGTCGCCCACCAGGGTCCGGGCCACCTGGACGCCGGCCTTCTCGAGCAGCACGGCCACCTCGCCGTACAGCAGGTAGAGCTCGAGCTGCGGAGTCCCGCCCAAGCCGCTCAGCATGACGATGCTCGGTCCGCCCTGGAAGTCCAGGTCGGCCAGGATCGGGTCGACGAGCTGCTCGGCGATCTCGGCCGCGCCGGCGAGCGGTACTCGGTGCCGGCCCGGCTCACCGTGGATGCCGACGCCCATCTCCATCTGGTCCTCGGGCAGGTCGAACGTGGGCCGGCCCGCGGCCGGCACCGTGCAGCTCGTCAGCGCCATCCCCATGGACCGGCCCTGGGAGTTGACCTTCCTGGCCAGGGCGAGCACGGAGTCGAGATCCTGACCCTGCTCCGCCGCTGCACCGACGATCTTCTCCAGCAGCACCGTGACGCCGACGCCGCGGCGGCCTGCGGTCCACGTGGAGTCCTGCACGGCGACGTCGTCGTCGGTGACCACCGTCTCGACGCGGACGCCGGAGTCGGCGGCCGCCATCTCGCCGGCCATCTCGAAGTTCATCACGTCGCCGGTGTAGTTCTTGACGATGTGCAGCACGCCGGCGCCCTGGTCCACCACGGTGGTCGCCTCGACCATCTGGTCCGGCGTCGGCGAGGTGAACACCTCACCGCAGCACGCGGCGTCGAGCATCCCGGTCCCGACGAAGCCGCCGTGCATCGGCTCGTGGCCCGATCCGCCTCCGGAGACCAGCGCCACCCGGCCGGTGTCCTTGGGCTGAGCCCGGTAGATGACCCGGTGCTCGTGGTCCACGCGGAGCTCGGGGTGGGCAGCGGCGACACCCTTGAGGGCGTCGGCCAGCACGTTCTCGGGCTTGTTGATCAGCTTCTTCACGTCAGACCTCCGAAGGCACGGCCGGGGCGAGGGCCTCGGCAGGACGGGTGTCGGCAGCGTTCTCCACAGCACTCTCGGCAGCGCTCTCGGCAGCATTGTCCTGCGCGGTGTGCGCGATCAGCCCGAACGACAGGGCGGCCGCCACACCGGCCAGCAGCTCGGCCACGACGTACACCGGCCACTGCTCCCAGCTGACGTGTCCGCCGAGCACCTGCTGGACCAGCATCGGGCCGGTGGTGCGGGCCGGGTTGATCGAGGCGCCGGTGGTCGGCGCGACCGGGATGATCGCGGCGAAGACCATCATGCCGATGGCAAGTCCCGCCCAGCCCGGCGCCGCCTTGCGGTAGATGACACCGAACACCGCGAAGACGAGCAGGAAGGTGCCGATGAACTCGGCGAAGAACGCCTGGTACCACGGGATGGCGTCGCCGTACGACGCGACGCCGAGGCCCACGTCGCTCGCCTTGGTGCCGAGGACGCCCACGATCGCGAACGCCCCGGCGACCGCGCCGAGCACCTGTGCGGCGAGATAGGTCGGGACCTGCGCCCACGGGAACTTCCCGGTGGCCGCCAGCCCCAGCGTGACTGCGGGGTTGATGTGGTTGCCGCTGATGTAGCCGAACACGTAGACCGTGACGATCACGACCGTGGCGAACGCCAACGAGATGATGCCGAGGTCGGAGCCGCTGAACGTCGACCCGTTGGCGTCATCGACGATCAGGAGGGCCGGGACCGAGCCGACGCCCACGAAGACCAGGAATGCGGTGCCCAGGAACTCGGCGGCGAGCTTCTGCCAGCGCGTATTTTCATCCATCTCATTGCCCTTCCGTGTGATACGAAGCACATTCGACAATGTCGAATAATTGTCAGAAGATGGGCCACACGTCAAGAGTTCCCGCGAAAATCCGTGGCGACGTGTCATGCTCACAGCCCGATGGCCGGCTTCGGCTGGGTCAGCGTGGAAGGAGGCTCGGGTGATTCAGGCGATCGACCGCGCGGCGAAGGTCCTGGCCGCGCTCCAGGGCTCACGGCACCTCGGGATCAGCGAGCTCGGGGCGGTCCTCGAGCTGCCTCCGTCCACCGTGCACGGCATCGTGAAGTCCCTGCAGGTGCACGGCCTGGTCATCAAGGAGCCCCACGGCCAGCGCTACATGCTCGGCCCGACCCTGCTCCAGCTGTCCAACGTCTACCTCGACACCCTCGACGTGCGCGCCCGGGCGATGCGGTGGACCGGCGACCTCGCCGAGCGCACCGGACTGTCGGTGCGGATCGGTGTCGAGTTCTTCGCTGATGTCATCGTGATCCACCACGAGCCGCGTCCCGACGGGAGCCGCCAGATGCCCGAGACCGGGGTGACGATCCCGGCCCACGCGTCGGCGCTGGGCAAGGTGCTCCTGGCGTACCGGCCGGCGCTCAAGGAGTCGCTGCTGGCCAGGGGGCCGCTGCGCAGCCTGACCGGTGACACCGTCACCGACCCCGACGAGCTCGACAAGGCGCTCTCCGAGGTCCTGGCCACCGGGTACGCCGTCGAGGACGAGGAGGCCGTGCTCGGCGAGTCGTCCGTCGCGGTGCCGGTCGCGGACCGGGACGGCGAGGCCGTCGCGGCGATCGCGGTCGTGATGCCGGCCAGCGACCAACCGGCCCCCGAGGCGGTGCTCACGCTGCTGCGCGAGACCGCCCGCAACGTCTCCCGCGAGCTCGGCGCGCCGGGTTGGCCCCCGGTCGTGACCCGGCTCGACCGCCCGGACGAAGGCTGACCCGGCGCAACGTCGTCAGAGGAGGGGCCGGAGCGGCCGCAGCACCATCTCGGTGAACCGGCGGTGCAGGTCTCGAGCCTCCCACTCGCCGCGGGTCAGCTCGATCGCGTTCGTCTCGTCGATCGTCCAGATCTCCTCGAGGTTCTTGGCCAGCCCGTCGTCGATGACCTCGACGTTGATCTCGTAGTTGCCCTGCAGGCTGAGCCGGTCGATGTTCGCCGTGCCGACCGTCGACCACGATCCGTCGACCGTCGACGTCTTGGCGTGCACCATCGCGTCCTTGAACCGGAAGATCCGGACCCCGGCCCCCAGCAGCTGGGAGAAGTAGCCACGCGAGAGCCAGTCCGCGACCACGTGGTTGGACTTGAGTGGCACCAGGAGGCGTACGTCGACACCGCGCCGCGCAGCGGTGGTGAGCGCATCCACGAAGTCCTGGTCGGGGATGAAGTAGGCCTGCGTCATCCAGATGTTGGTGCTCGCCCGGTTGATGGCCTCGATGTACATGCCTCGGATGGGGAACATCCACAGCCGCGGCACGTTGCGCTGGAGCCTGATGTGCGGCTCCCAGACGCTGGCCGTCTCGACCAGCAGCGGCCGCTCGCTACGACGGATCCGGCGCCGGTGGTGCAGGTTCCAGAAGTCCGCGAACGCCCGGCGCAGGTCCTGCACGCCCGGGCCGGTGATCCGTACGTGGGTGTCGCGCCACTCGGTCTCGTAGGCCGACCCGATGTTGTAGCCGCCGACGTAGGCCTCCTTGTCGTCGACCACCAGGATCTTGCGGTGGTCGCGGCCGTAGCGACGCAGGTCGAAGAAGCGCCAGCCGGCGGCGTACGCCGGGTAGCGGAGCACCTTCATCGACGGCGGGAACCGCTTGAAGCGCGGTGACACGACGAGGTTCGCGAAGCCGTCGTAGATGCAGTAGACCTCGACCCCCCGGTCGGCCGCCGCCGCGAGCGCGGCCTTGAACTCCTCGCCGACCGCGTCGCCCTTCCAGATGTAGGTCTCGAACAGGACCTGCCGCTGGGCTCCCTCGATCGCGGCCAGCATGTCGGCGTACAGGTCCTTGCCGAAGGTGTACGTCGTGATGGTGCCCTCGCCGACCTCGACGGTGGCGGGCGGGCTGGTCGGGAACGGCTTCGGCTTCTTGCCCCGTCGCCGGTAGGAGTCGACCAGGCTCATCCCGATCCCGATCGCGATCGGGACGCCGAACACGACCGCCAGCGTGCGCCGGAGCCAGCGGAGCACCAGCTCCACAGTCCGCGCGCTCACGCGGGCAAATGTAACCGCGCGGACCGGGACGCGAACCCCACGCCCACGGTGGCTGGGCTGCCGAGGCCTCGAGGCTCGTCGCTGGCGCTCCTCGCACCTCGGCCACCGGGGACTGTCGGCGGGCCGCCGTAGGCTCGACGCATGCGTCCCGTCACCGATCTCGAGCGCCGCGTGGCCCCGTTCAAGGTCGTGTCCGACTTCGAGCCCAGCGGCGACCAGCCGGCGGCGATCACGGAGATCACCAAGCGGATCAACGCCGGGGAGCAGGACGTCGTCCTGCTCGGCGCCACCGGCACCGGCAAGACCGCCACCGTCGCGTGGGTGGCCGAGCAGGTGCAGCGGCCGATCCTCGTGATGCAGCCCAACAAGACCCTGGCCGCGCAGTTCGCCAACGAGCTGCGGCAGCTGTTCCCCGGCAACGCCGTCGAGTACTTCGTCTCCTACTACGACTACTACCAGCCCGAGGCCTACATCCCGCAGACCGACACCTACATCGAGAAGGACTCCTCGATCAACGAGGAGGTCGAGCGGCTGCGCCACTCGGCCACCAACTCGCTGCTGACCCGGCGGGACGTGATCGTGGTGGCATCGGTGTCCTGCATCTACGGCCTGGGCACGCCGCAGGAGTACGTCGACCGGATGCTCCGGCTCAAGGTCGGCGAGGAGCACGACCGCGACGGCATCCTGCGCCAGCTGGTCGGCATGCAGTACACCCGCAACGACATGACCTTCTCCCGCGGCAACTTCCGGGTGCGTGGCGACACCCTCGAGATCTTCCCGGTCTACGAGGAGCACCAGGTCCGGGTCGAGTTCTTCGGCGACGAGATCGAGCGGCTGATGACCTTGCACGCCGTCACCGGCGAGGTGATCACCGAGGACCAGGAGCTCCACGTCTTCCCGGCCACCCACTACGTCGCCGGTCCCGAGCGGATGGAGCGGGCGATCCGCGGCATCGAGCTCGAGCTCGAGGACCAGCTGGCCAAGTTCGAGCGCGAGGGCAAGCTGCTCGAGGCGCAGCGGCTGCGGATGCGCACGACCTACGACGTCGAGATGATGCGCCAGGTCGGCTCCTGCGCCGGCATCGAGAACTACTCGATGCACATCGACGGCCGCAGCCGGGGCTCGGCGCCCAACTGCCTGCTCGACTACTTCCCCGAGGACTTCGTCCTCGTCATCGACGAGTCGCACGTCGCGGTGCCCCAGATCGGCGGCATGTACGAAGGCGACATGTCCCGCAAGCGCAACCTGGTCGACCACGGCTTCCGGCTGCCGAGCGCGATGGACAACCGGCCGCTGCGCTGGGAGGAGTTCCTCGACCGGATCGGCCAGACCATCTATCTGTCCGCGACGCCGGGCAACTACGAGCTCGACAAGGTCGGCGGCAACACCCCGCCGGCCGTCGTCGAGCAGATCATCCGGCCGACCGGCCTGGTCGACCCGCAGGTCGTGGTGAAGTCGACCAAGGGCCAGATCGACGACCTGATCCACCAGATCAAGGAGCGGACGGCCAAGGGCGAGCGGGTCCTGGTCACCACGTTGACCAAGAAGATGTCGGAGGACCTCACCGACTACCTCCTCGACGCCGGCATCCGCACCCGCTACCTGCACTCCGAGGTCGACACGCTCAAGCGGATCGAGCTGCTGCGCGACCTGCGACTGGGGGAGTACGACGTCCTGGTCGGCATCAACCTGCTCCGTGAGGGCCTCGACCTGCCGGAGGTCTCGCTGGTGTCGATCCTCGACGCCGACAAGGAGGGGTTCCTGCGCTCCGACAAGTCGCTGATCCAGACGATCGGCCGTGCGGCCCGCAACGTCTCCGGCGAGGTGCACATGTACGCCGACAAGATCACGCCCTCGATGGAGGCCGCGATCGACGAGACCAACCGGCGCCGGGCCAAGCAGGAGGCCTACAACGCGAAGCACGGCATCGACCCCACACCGCTGCGCAAGAAGATCGCCGACATCACCGAGATGCTCGCTCGCGAGGACGAGTCCACCCAGGCGCTGCTGCAGACCTGGGCCGGCACCGAGGCCAAGGGCCGTGCCGGGGGCGTCAAGGCGAAGACGGGCCAGCCGGTGCCGCGGCTGCGCGAGTCCGACGCCGGCACTCACGCCGCCGACCTGGCCGGCATGCCCTCCTCCGACCTGGCCCAGCTGATCCAGGACCTCACCGACCAGATGAAGGGCGCCGCCGCAGAGCTCCAGTTCGAGGTCGCCGCGCGGCTGCGCGACGAGATCAGCGAGCTGAAGAAGGAGCTTCGCCAGATGATGGAGGCGACGAAGTGAGGAGGACACCGCCGAGCGAGGAACGAGGCCGAAGCGATGTCCGACGAGCGAGGAGCTGCGAGCCCTTCGAGGCTCGCAAGCTCGCACCTCAGGAGAACCGCAGCGAGCCAGCGACCAAGTGGGCGCAAGTCGGCGACGAGTGACCGTCCCATCGCGGTCCCTCCCGTAGATCGGGGATGACACCCCCACCGCCCGGGGTACCCTTTTGGGTGAGGGAAGGCTCAAGCAGTGGGTCCTCGTTCAGGACCCAGCTGCCGCATTCTCGGGCAGTCGCTGATCCCCCGGGCTGCCGAGGGCCGGTCCTCGTCGGCCCGTTCGGTGAGGCCGGTCCGGCAGCGCACCGGCCCGAAGGACCGCTGAGCCCCGCCCCTAGCCTTGGGGAGTGAGGCGGGCATGGGTCGTGTGGGGCGTCGCCCTCACGGCGTACCTCCTCGCGATCTTCCACCGCTCGAGCCTGGCCGTGGCCGGGCTGGCCGCGGCCGACCGGTTCCACATCAGCGCCGCCCAGCTGGCGACCTTCACGATGCTGCAGCTGCTGGTCTACGCCGGCATGCAGATCCCGGTCGGGCTGCTCGTGGACCGCTTCGGACCGCGCACGGTGATCCTGACCGGAGCGATCGTGCTCACGCTCGCCCAGGCCGGCTTCGCGCTGGCCGAGTCGTACGGCGCCGCGCTGCTCGCCCGGTTCTTCGTCGGCATGGGCGACGCCATGACCTGGATCTGCCTGCTCCGGCTGGTGGCCAGCTGGTTCCGGGGCAGGCGGGTGCCCCTGGTGACCGCCCTGTCGGGCACCCTGGGTCAGCTGGGCGCCATCGCGGCCGCCGCGCCGATGACGTGGGCGCTCGGCCACCTGGGCTGGACCAAGGCATACCTGGTCGCGGCCGCCGTCAGCATCGCCGCCACGATCGCTGTGGCCGTCGTGGTGGAGGACAGTCCGGAGCGCCGCACGCTGCGCGGCCCGCGGCTCACCTTCTCGACCATCCGGGCCAGCCTGGGTGCGAGCTGGCAGCACCCCGGCACCCGCCTCGGGTTCTGGATGCACTTCGTGACCCAGTTCAGCTCCGTCGCGATGACCCTGCTGTGGGGCTTCCCGTTCCTGGTCCGCGGAGAGGGGCTCAGCGACAGCCGGGCCAGCCTGCTGCTCAGCCTCATCGTCGTGGCGGTGATGTACAGCGGCCCGACCATCGGCTGGTTCATCGGCCGGCACCCGTGGCACCGGTCCACGACCGTGCTCACCATCGTCTGGGCCATCGTGGCCGTGTGGACCGCGGTCCTGCTCTGGCCCGGCCCGGCGCCGTTCTGGCTCCTGGTCGTGCTCACCCAGGTGATCGGGATCGGCGGACCGGCGTCGATGATCGGCTTCGACCTGGCCCGGACGTCGAACCCGGCCGAGCGGCTGGCCAGTGCCAACGGGATCATCAACCAGGCCGGCTTCTCGGCCAGCCTGGTGCTGGTCGTGGCCATCGGACTGGTCCTCGACTGGCGCACGCCCGGTGGCGGCTCCGACTACAGCCCCGGGGCGTTCCGCTGGGCGATGTGCACGCAGTACCCCCTCTGGGCGCTCGGGCTGCTCCAGGTCTGGCGCTACCGACGCCGGACCCGAGCCGTGGTCAACCGCGCCGCCCTGACAGCCAGCGCGCGAGGAGAGGGGTGAGCGCCAGGATGACGAGCAGCCGGCACAGCTGGACGGCGAGCACGTAGGTCACGTCCGACCCCGCGTCCGACGCCGTCGACAGCACCGCGAACAGCCCGCCCGGTGTGGTGGCGAGGTACGCCGTGAGCCCGTCCACCGGTGTCCACCACGCCAGCAGCGCGCCCACGGCCGCGGTGGCCGCGACCATGCCCACCGTCAGCGCCAGCACCGCAGGCAGCATCCGGGCGATCGAGGCCAGGCTCGCACGGGTGAACCGCAGCCCCACCTGCACACCGATGAGCGCGAACGCGAACCACTGGATGGGTGCGGGCACCCGCACCTCGCCCAGCCAGCCCGTGAGCGCCAGCGCGACGGCCACCGCGAGCGGGCCCAGCAGGGACGCGGTCGGGAACCGCACCAACCGGGCGAGCACGAGCCCGAGCGACAGCGAGACCACCACGAAGACCAGGTCGGGAAGCAGGCCGGCGTCCGGCGAGGCCAGCTGCCCGTGCCCGTGCGAGGGGTGGAAGACGACCGCGGTGACCAGCGGCATCGCCAGCAGGACCACCAGCACGCGGAGGTACTGCACCACCGTCACCACGCGCTCGTCGGCCCCCAGGTCGCGAGCCACGGCCACGACGCCGGACGCGCCGCCGGCGATCAGCGCGAAGACCCCGGTCACCGCGGACACGTCCGACCTCAGGGCCAGCAGCCGCCCGGCCAGCACCGAGAGCAGGAGCGTCGCCACCATGACCAGTCCGATCGGCAGCACGTCGTGGCCGATCCGCTCCAGCGCGGACAGCGTGACCGTTGCGCCGATCACGACGCCGATGGCGCCCTGGGCGAGCCGGTACGACCAGGAGGGGATGCGCAGCTCCGTCGGCGAGGTGAGCGCGTGCGCGATCCCGCCGACCAGCGCGGCGAACAGCACGGCCGACGGCAGCTGCAGCAGCGAGAGCACCACGCTCAGCACCAGGGTGACCGCGACCACCAGGGCGAGCGCCGCCCGCGGGGTCCGCTCCGCTGCCATCACCGACAGGACACTAGGTTGGCCGTTCGTGGTGCCGGGTACCAACCGTCCGTGAGTGAGACCGACATTGACCTCGGCAGGCCGATCCAGGGCGACGTCGTCGACCTGATCCTCGACGACCATCGTCGTTTCGAGGCGCTGCTCCGCGTCCTGCGGGACAGCTCGTCCGACCGCGACGCCGTGCGCCGGGCACTCGCCACGCTGCACACCGCGCACGCGATCGCCGAGGAGACGCACGTCTATCCCAGGCTCGAGCGCAAGGACGCGATCAGCGAGCACGAGGCCGAGCACGGCGAGCACGAGCACGCCGAGGGTCACGAGGCGATGCTCGCGGTGCTCGAGCTCAAGGGCACCGACACCCAGGCCTTCGACGACGCGGTCGAGGAGCTGGCGAAGGTCGTCAACCACCACCTCACCGAGGAGGAGCTGACCATCCTGAACCCGGCCCGGGAGGAGGTCGGCGACCGGGCCCGGGCCGAGCTGGGCGAGAAGTTCGCCACCGAGCGCAACCAGCAGATCGACGACGGCTGCGGCAGCGTGGAGCAGCTCCGCGAGCTGGTCGCCCGAGCGCGCCGCGAGGGGCTGCTCGACGACGACGAGGAGGAGGACTAGGGCCTAGCTCGCCCGCGCCGGGAACTGTTCGCGCTGGTAGGCGCGGAGCGCCGCCAGGTCCGCGACCATCCGCTCGACCAGCTCGGGCAGCGCTGCGGCGGCTTCGTCCAGTGAGCCGTTCACGACGCGCTCCTCGACGTCCCGGGCGCTCTCGCCCAGCGTCACCGCGCCGAGGTTGAGCGCGGAGCCGGCCAGCTGGTGGGCCACCGCGCGCAGCTGCTCGGCATCACCGGCCGCCGCCGCATCGGTCATCGTGGCCACCTGGCCCTCGACGCGACCCAGGAAGTTCGCGATGGCCCGGTCGACATATGACGACTCGTCGTCGGGGTCGTCGAGCTCGCGGAGCTCCTCGAGCCGGTCGAGGTCGAGCCGGTCGGCGTACGACGCCCCGGGCGCCACCCAGCGGTCCAGGGTCTCGGCGAGCCGGGCGGCGTCCACCGGCTTGGTGAGGTAGTCGTCCATCCCGGCGTCCAGGCAGCGCGCCCGCTCTCCCTCGACCGCGGCCGCCGTCATGGCGATGATCGGCAGGCGCCGGCCGGTCTCGTGCGTCCGGATGTCCCGGGTCGCGGTGTAACCGTCCATGCGCGGCATCTGCACGTCCATGAGGATCGCGTCGAACTCCCCGGCGCGGGCCGCCTCGATCGCGGCCAGCCCGTCGTCCGCCGTGCTGGTCCGGTAGCCGAGCGCTCGCAGCAGCCCGGTCGCGACCAGCTGGTTCACCGGGTTGTCCTCCACGACGAGGATCCGGCCCTTGCTCGGCAGCTCGTCGCCGGCGGGTCCGAGGGCAGGTGCGGTGGGCTCGTCGCCGCTCAGCACCCGCAGCAGGGCCCCGCGCAGCTCGCTGGGCAGCACGGGGTTGGCCAGCTCCTCGCGGACGTCTCCCACGCGCAGCTCCAGCCCGGTCGCGAGCTCGACCAGGACGGCGTCGTACCCCTGGACCACGGAGGACGACGTCTGGACGGCCAGCCCCCACCAGGCCAGCTGCTCGGCCCACATCCAGCCGTGCAGGGGGTCGCCGGTGACCACGAGCGCGCGGGCGCCCGACAGCCGCTCGCGGGCCAGCGCGTCGAGGGACTGGTCGGCGAACGGCTCGGTGCCCTCGTCCAGGACCACCGAGCAGCTGAAGATGCTGCCGCCTCCGGGGTTGGGGGTGTACTCCAGCGTGCCGCCCATGGCCGCCACCAGCTCGCTCGAGATGGCCAGCCCGAGCCCGGTCCCGCCGTAGATCCGCGTGGTGGAGGAGTCGCCCTGGGTGAACGGGTCGAAGAGGTGGGCGACCTTCGCGCGCGGCACCCCGACACCGGTGTCGCTCACCTCGACCCGCAGCCGCACCCGCCCGTCCTCCGGCTCGGCGGTGGCGCGGACCACGACCCCGCCCCGGTCGGTGAACTTCACCGCGTTGGCGACCAGGTTGGTGACCACCTGGGCGAGCCGGGTCGGGTCTCCGGACAGTACGGCGGGGACGTCGGGGTGGCAGGAGAGGACCAGGTCCAGGTCCTTGTCGCGGATCGGCTCGGTGAGCATGCCGGCGACCTGCTCGAGGAGTGGCCGGATCTCGAAGTCGAGCCGCTCCAGCTCGAGGTGGCCGGCCTCGATCTTGGAGAAGTCGAGGATGTCGTTGATCAGCCTGAGCAGGGTCCGGCTGGACACCTGCACGCCGGTGGCCAGCCGCTGCTGCTCAGTTGTGAGGACGGTGCGGAGCAGCAGGTCGTTGAGGCCGATCACGCCGTTGAGCGGCGTCCGGATCTCGTGGCTCATGGTGGCCAGGAACTCCGACTTCTGCCGCGACGCCGCCATCGCTGCGTCGCGCGCCCGCGCCACCTGGGCCTGGGCGCGCTCGCGCTCCGCCACCCGGGCCAGCTGGACGGCGGCCCTCTCGACCATGTTCTCGATCAGCTCGAACCGGTACAGCGGGGGAGCGGAGGTGAGGGTCACCACGGCGTACACCTCGTCGCCGAGCAGGACCGGGAACGCGATCGTCAGCTTCTGCTCGTCCCAGACCCAGTGCCGCGCGTCGTGTGCCCGCTGGGCCAGCTCCAGCTCGAGCGGGACCCGCGGGTCGCCGGCGTCGTCGGGGTCGGTGCCCTCCGGGAAGAACGGCTCGACCTCGCCGCTGCCGTCGTCGGCCGGCACGAAGGCCCGGGCCCGCTCCCAGTCGTCGTGGAACAGCACCAGGTCCCTGGCCTGCAGCAGCACCTCGCGCAGCGAGGTGGCCTCGTTGGCGGCGCTCGCCACGGCCTGCATCAGGTTGTTCTGGCCGACCTGGTCCCCGAGGGCTGCCTCGCTCGCCTCGAGCGACGCGATCAGCTCGTGGTGCCGGGTGTTGTCGGAGTAGCGGTGCAACAACGCCCGCGGCAGGCCGTCGTCGCCGAGCAGGGCAGTCTCGCTGCACAGCACCCAGAGGACCTCGCCGTCGCTGCGCACCCACTGCACCTCGACGGGGCCGTCGTTGAGCCGGCCCTGCCGGACGTCGTCCAGGTGCGCGCTGAACTGCGCGCCGCCCTCCTCGTCCAGGGTGTCCAAGACGGTCAGCGAGGGCAGCCGCTCGGGGTCGATCCGGTGCATCCGGGCGATCTCCGGGTTGGCGTAGACCGTCCGACCGTCGAGGTCGAGCACCCAGATGCCGTCCGGAGACGTCTCGACGATGTCCCGGTAGAGCTCCGAGAGGTCCATGTCTCTTCCTCCCTGACCCTGACGCTAGCCCGGGGAGCCGGTTTCCTGTGGGACTTCTTCAAAGGTCGCGTCGTGGCGTGACCCTCGGGCCCGGCCGCCCTACGGTGGCCCACGTGGACGTCGGGACACTGCAGGCGTACTGCCTGGCCAAGCCGGGCGCCTGGGCCGACTTCCCGTGGGATCACGACTTCCCCTGCATCAAGGTCGGCGCGGGCGAGCGCGGCAAGATCTTCGCCTTCCTCGGCGGCGACTCGGTCGGCGTCAAGGGCGGCGCCACGCGGGAGGTGGCCGACGAGTGGCTGGACCGCCACCCGGAAGCGGTCACGGTGATGCGCTACATCGGCAGGTCCGGCTGGAACAGCCTGTCCTACGCCGGCATCCCGGACGACGAGCTGTGCGAGGCGGTGGACGAGTCGTACCGGCTGGTCGTCGGGAAGCTGCCGAAGAAGCTCCGGCCGGACGGGTGGGACCGATGAGCGAGAACCGCAAGGGCCGGGGCGGACCGGTCCAGCCAGCACCATGAATCTGTACCGTTCCGGCCCGGTCGCGGCCACCCCCGAGGACGATGACCCCTGTGGACGGTGAGACCGACGAGACCACCCAGCAGACCGCCTCTACGCCCGCGCCGGACCGGATCACTCCCGACCAGCTGGTCGACTACCTGCGCAAGGCCCACTTCGACAGCACCCGCGGCCGCCGCGGCTACCACCAGGGAGAGGTCAACGCGTTCCTGCTCCGGCTGGTCGAGGCCGTGCAGGAGGGCCAGCCGCTCGCGGACCTGGCCCGGCGTCAGAAGCTCACCCAGGTCCGCCTCGAGCACGGCTACGAGATCCGGGAGGTCAACGACTTCCTGGCCGCCGTGGTCGACCTCGACCCGCACGCCCACGCCCGGCCCTCCCTCCGCCGCAGCACGCTGGTCACCAGGCTGTTCGGCTGATCAGGGCTTGCGCTGCTCCGAACGCGTCGAGGCCCGCACGACCGTCAGCCCGACCAGCCGGGCGATCACCAGGGCGACGTACAGCACGCCCGCCAGCTGCTCGACCATCACAAATGATCGGGCGTGCTCGCCGACCGGCACCACGTCGGACAGGCCGACGCTGGTGAGGTTGGTGAACGACAGGAACAGCAGGCTGAACCACGCCTGCTCCGTGCCGGATGCCCCGGTGAACGAGTGCGGCCAGATGACCTGCGCTCCGGCGTAGACGTAGGCGAACCCCCAGGCGACCACGGTGAACGCCGCGCCCGTGGCGAACAGCTCGTCGGTGGTGACGGTGTCGTCGGCGAAGAGGTACCGGATCATCGCGTAGGAGACGTAGAAGTAGAACGGCGCGTGCACGGCGGCCGAGGTGAGCACGATCCAGTCGACGTCGGGCTCGACCGCCTCGAGGACCGCGAAGACCATGGCGGGTACGCCGAGCAGCAGCGCCACCCACGTGAGGGCCGGCGTGATCCGGACCGCGGCCACCGCCGAGAACACCAGCACCATCTGGACCACGCCGAGGACCGCCCGGCCTGCGGTGGAGGTGTCCAGGAACGGGTAGGCCAGCACCACCAGGAGCTGCCCGACCAGCAGCACCCCGGACGGGTGGTGGCGCAGCGCGGTCCAGGCCCGGGTCACTGCCCGAGCTGCCGCTTCTTGTTCTGCGCCTGGATCTCCTTGGCCCGCTTCCGCTCCAGCCGTCGCACCTCGGAGGCCACGATCTCGCTCTTGTTCATCGCGACCCGGAGCAGGTTCAGCAGCGCGAACGCGTTGACGAAGAGCGGCCAGGGGAAGTAGGCGCCGCCGGACGCGAGAGCCGTCACGCCCCAGATCACCCAGACGACCACGCCTGAGCCGACGAAGCTCCGGAATGCGTCGCGGCGGTCGTTGCGCCACTTGTCCTCGGCTCGCCGCTGCAGCTCGGAGGAGGACGCGGACGCGAGGGGGACCGTCGCCGGCAGCAGCGGCCGGTCCGGCACCAGGTCGGCGACCAGCGGCGGCAGCTGGCCGAGGGTCCGCGCCTGCATGGTGGCCGCGGTGCGCTCGTCGTACTCCTCGCGATCGAGCCGGCCGTCTGCGAACGCCTCGGTCAGGACGTTGTGAACGATGTTGCGGTCGGCGTCAGAGGCGCGCAGCGACGCCACCGCGGGGTCCCGCGGATCGTGCTGGAACGACGCCCAGACGTCCCGGGCTGCACGGTCGTCCACACGCGCGAGGGTAACGCGGGAGCCGCTGCGCCGTCGGTCTGGGAGACAGGTCCCGCTCGGGCGGGTTCCACGGGGCGAGCGCGATGCTCGGTTGAGCCAAACGAGAACACGTTCTAGTCTGGGGCAGCCGTGGCCGATGGGGAGGAGACCGATGGCGTTCACCTAGCCGCAGCCCGACCCCCGTGCGAAACTAGAACACGTTCCAGTCCGGGACGGAGGCCCTCGCGTGGAAGGATCGACGCCGTGAGTGCAGCCGGCACGGTCGTCGAGACCGACCTCCTGATCATCGGCGCCGGCCCCACGGGGCTGTTCGCCACCTACTACGCCGGCTTCCGCGGCCATCGGGTCGCGGTCGTCGACTCGCTGCCCGAGCTGGGCGGCCAGATCACGGCGATGTACCCGGAGAAGCAGATCTTCGACGTCGCCGGCTTCCCGTCGGTGAAGGGGCGGCTGCTGGTCGACGGCCTGGTCGAGCAGGCGGCGACGGCCAAGCCGGAGTACCTCCTCGACCGGACCGCGAGCGGTCTCGTCCACCGCGACGACGGGGTCACCGTCACCTGCGACGACGGCACCGAGATCCGGGCCGGCGCCGTGCTCATCACTGCGGGCATCGGCAAGTTCAGCCCGCGGCCGCTGCCGGCCGGCGACGGGTGGCTCGGCAGGGGCATGGAGTTCTTCGTCCCGAGCTTCGAGCCGTACGCCGGCAAGGACGTCCTGATCGTCGGCGGCGGCGACAGCGCCTTCGACTGGGCGCTCAACCTCACCGGCATCGCCCGCTCGATCGCGCTGGTGCACCGCCGCGAAGCGTTCCGCGCCCACGAACGCACGGTCCAGCAGGTCATGGAGTCCGACGTCGAGATCATCACCAAGGCACAGGTCACCGAGCTCCGCGGTGACGGGACGCTGGACTCCGTCGTGCTCGACGTCGACGGCGAGACCGTCACCCGGCCGGCCCAGGCGCTGGTCGCGGCGCTCGGCTTCGTGGCCGACCTCGGCCCGCTCCAGACCTGGGGCATCGAGGTCTCCAAGCGGCACGTCGTCGTCGACTCGGCGATGCGGACCAGCCTGCCCCGCGTCTTCGCGGCCGGCGACATCACCGAGTACGACGGCAAGGTGCGCCTGATCGCCGTCGGCTTCGGCGAGGCGGCCACCGCCGTCAACAACGCGACCGTGGCGATCGACCCGACCGCCCACGTGTTCCCCGGCCACTCGAGTGAAGGATCCTGAGGAGACATGAAGATCAAGGTCGACTACGACCTCTGCGAGTCCAACGCCCTGTGCGAGGCGATGGCGCCGGAGGTGTTCGAGGTGGACGACAACGACGACCTCCAGCTCAAGACCGAGGAGACGAACGACCGGAACCTCGAGAACGTCAAGCGCGCGGTGGCCGCCTGCCCGCGCGCGGCGATCTCGCTCGTGGAGGACTGAGCGTTGGGAGACATCTCTCTGGACGGCCGGGTGGCGGTCGTGACCGGGGCCGGTGCGGGCCTGGGCCGGGCCGAGGCGGTCGCGCTGGCCCGCGCCGGTGCCCGCGTGGTGCTGAACGACCTGCCCGGCGCCGCGGACGAGGCGGCCGACGAGCTCAAGGGGCTCGGTGCCGAGGTGGCGATCGTCGAGGGCGACGTGGGGGAACGGTCCACCGCCGACGCCATGCTCGCCGCGGCGGTCGAGGGCTTCGGCCAGCTCGACATCGTGGTCAACAACGCCGGGATGACCCGCGACCGGATGCTGTTCAACCTCTCCGACGAGGAGTGGGACGACGTGATCCGGGTGCATCTGCGCGGCCACTTCCTGCTCTCGCGCAACGCCGCGGCGTACTGGCGGTCGCGCGCCAAGGAGACCGACGCCGCTGTGTATGGCCGGATCGTCAACACCGCGTCGGAGGCGTTCCTGGGTGGCTCGCCGGGCCAGGCCAACTACGCCGCCGCGAAGGCCGGCATCGCCGCCCTCACCCTGTCGAGCGCCCGCGGCCTCGGCAAGATCGGCGTCCGAGCCAACGCGATCTGCCCCCGGGCCCGGACGGCGATGACGGCCCAGGTCTTCGGCGAGGACACGTCCGGCCAGGACGTCGACCCCTACTCGCCCGAGCACGTGGCGCCGCTGGTCGCCTACCTCGCCTCGCCGGCCGCCGCCGCGATCACCGGGCAGGTGTTCGTCGTCTACGGCGGGATGGTCGCGGTCGTGGCCGCACCGGTGGTGGAGGCTCGGTTCGACAAGTCCGGTGCGCTCTGGGACACGGCAGAGCTCGACCGGCAGCTCGGCCGGTTCTTCGCCGAGCGCGACCCGTCCGTCGGCTTCGCGGCCGACTCGATCATGCGGCTGGAGGTCTGATGGGACGGCTCGACGGCAAGGTCGCGATCGTCACCGGCGGCGCGATGGGCCAGGGAGCGGGCATCGTCCGCGCCTACGTCGCCGAGGGTGCCCGCGTGGTGCTCGCGGATGTGGCCAAGGAGCAGGGTCAGGCTCTGGCCGACGAGCTCGGAGCGTCGGCGCACTTCGCCGACCACGACGTCAGCGACCCGGCCGCCTGGGCCACGCTGGTCGCGGACGCGAACGAGCGGTTCGGGCCGGTCGACGTGCTGGCCAACAACGCCGGGATCCTGCGGTTCGGCACCATCGAGGCGATGCCGGTCGACGAGGTGGAGCTGCTGTGGCGGGTCAACCAGCTCGGCTGCTGGCTGGGCATGCAGGCCGTCGTGCCGACCATGAAGGCCAACGGCGGCGGCTCGATCATCAACGCCTCCTCGACCGAGGGGCTGGGCGGGATGGCCAACACGGTGGCGTACGGCGCGACCAAGTTCGCGATCCGGGGCATGACCAAGGGCGCCTCGCACGAGCTCGGGCCGTTCAACATCCGGGTCAACTCGGTGCATCCCGGCATGATCGACACCCCGATGACCCGGGTGCACGGCGGCGACCTCGCCATGGAGTACGGCGCCTCGAAGGTGCCGCTGCGCCGGGTCGGGCACCCGGAGGACGTCGCGCCCCTCTACGTCTTCCTCGGCAGCGACGAGTCGTCGTACATCAACGGCGCCGAGATCGCGATCGACGGCGGCGTCACCGCGACCCACGCGTTCGGCGGCTGATGGCCAACCAGCGGGCCCAGATCGTCATGTCCGACGAGGAGATCTGGGAGTTCCTCGACCGGCAGCGCTCCTCGACCGTGGCGACCTACGGCCCACAGGGCCAGATCCACCTGGTCGGGATGTGGTACGCCGTCCTGGACGGCCAGGTCTGGATCGAGACCAAGGCCAAGGCCCAGAAGGTCGTGAACCTGCGCCGCGACCCCCGGATGTCGATCCTGGTCGAGAGCGGCCACACCTACGACCAGCTCCGCGGGGTCGCCCTCGAGGGCACCGGTGTCGTGGTCGACGACGCCGACGTCGTCTGGGACGTCTGCGTCAACATCTTCAACCGCTACAACGGCCAGTACACCGAGGAGATGAAGCCGTTCGTGGAGTTCATGGCCAAGAACCGCGTCGCCGTCCGGCTCGACGTCGACCGGATCCGGTCCTGGGACCACCGCAAGCTCGGCATGCCCGCGATGGAGCTGGGCGGCAGCACGGCGCCGTACGTCGAGTGAGCGATTCGTCTGCGCGCTGACCTGGACTCCTTCGCTCGGCGGCTCAGACGAATCGGCGGCGACTGCCACCATGTGGACCATGAGTGCCGGCGCCCACCTCGAGATCGCAGAAGCGGCGTGGCGTTGGGTGCTCGACCAGGTGCGGTACGACGAGCACGGGGTGTGGATCCCGATCTCGAGCGACGCCACCGAGGCGAGCTGGGACCGGGACGGCGTGCACAGCGGGATCGGTGGGCTGGTGCAGGCGCTGGCGGTGATCCGCCGGCTGCGGCCGTGGACACCCGAGGAGGTCGAGCTCGCCGAGGCGGTCGCGGCGAGGCTGCGGGCGCGGGTGCCTGAGGAGACCTGTCCGAACTGGTTCGACGGGCTGGCCGGGGAGCTCGAGTCGCTGGCCCTGCTGGGGCAGCCCGTCGACGCGTGCGTCGAGCGGCTGCTGGGGCTGCGGCCGGCGGACTGGGAGTACTGGAACGACGTCACTCTCGGGACCGCGTCCGTGCTGCACGCCGGGGTCGTGGCGACCGCCGCCGGCGCCGCGCGCGGCGCCGAGCTCGCGACGTACGCCGCGGAGCTGCTCCTGGCCGAGGCCGAGGAGACGCCGGCCGGGCTGAACTGGCAGTTCGTCCCTCGGCGGCTGGTGGCGCCCGACAAGCTGAAGGATGGCCGCCAGGTCGAGATGCCGAACTGGTCGCACGGGCTCGCCGGGATCGCGGCCACGCTGGCCCGGGCCGGGGTGGCGCTCGACCGGCCCGACCTCGTCGACGCCGCGCGGCTCGGTGCCGAACATCTGGTCACCCTGGCTGCGCCGGCGTCGCTGGAGGACGGCGGCTTCGCCGTACCTCGCGAGATCCCGCACTGGAAGCCGGAGAGCGACGAGCTCACCTGGAACTGGTGCCACGGTCCGGCCGGGACGCTCGGCGTGTTCGCCGCCCTGGCCGACGCCGAGGTGGCCGAGGTCGCGGGGGAGTCCCCTTCATCGTGGGTCGGCCGCTGCGTCCACTCCCTGCGAGCGTCGGGCATCCCGGAGCGCCGCTACCCGGGCTTCTGGGACAACGACGGCCGCTGCTGCGGCACCGCCGGCGTCGGTGCGGCCGTGCTGCCCCACGACCCCGACTTCGCCGTGGCGCTGGCGGACGTCGTCGTGGACCGTGCCTACGTCGAGGACGATCGCGCCTACTGGCGGTTCATCGAGCACCGCAACCCCGAGCCGCTGTTGGCGCCGGGCGTCGGCTGGATGCAGGGCGCCGCAGGTATCGCGGGGTTCCTGTTCGAGGTGTCGCGCTAGCGGTCAGTCCCGCAGCAGCAGGTGGACGGCCTTCTCCATCTGGGCGGCCGTGTCTGCGGCCGACGTCCGGCCGGTGACCCAGCCGACCAGAGCGGAGAGCCAGACGTCGCCGATGACGCGGGCGATGGCGACGTCGTCGTCGGTGAGCTCGGTCTGGCCCGGGTGCATGGCGCGGGTGAGCATCCGGCTGAGCAGCATGCCCACGGTGTGGATCTCGGACTGGACCGAGGCGTCGGCGAACATGAACGCCCGGGTCAGCGCCTCGGTCAGGTGGGGGTCGCCCTGGAGGCCGCGGGTGGTCTTGCGGAGCACGTAGATGACCCGGTCGGAGGCGGTGTCACCGGGGATCGGCTTGTCGCGCAGCGCGGCGTCGGCCCGCTCGAACTCGCGACCGAGGGCCGACACGAGCAGGTGGATCTTCGACGGGAAGTAGCGGTAGAGCGTGCCCAGGGCGACGTCCGCCTGCTCGGCCACGGCCCGCATCTGGACGGCGTCGAAGCCGCCCTGGGTCGCGAGGGCGATCGTGGCGTCGAGGATCCGCTTGCGCCGGTCCCGTTGTGCGGCCGACCCGAGGTCCTCGACCGTCAGAGAGTTGGTTGGGCTGCTCACGCGAAACCTTCCACCAGAGGGTGAGTCGAACGTCTCGTAGGGCCTGCTCACTAGGCTATCAACGAGTGGTCCATAATAGGAACACGTTCCAGTTTGGGGCGTGTTCAAGGAACCGTTCGAGCACTTCGCAGGGCCGGCCCGCCGGATTCTGTTCCGAGACACAGGGAGGTCCGCGCGATGCGGCGTTCATTGCGGGTCGCTCTCTTGTCCTACCGCAGCAAGCCGCACTGCGGCGGCCAGGGCATCTACATGAGGCACCTCAGCCGCGAGCTGGTCGCGCTCGGCCACACCGTCGAGGTGTTCTCCGGCCAGCCCTACCCCGAGCTCGACGAGGGCGTGCGGCTCACGAAGGTGCCGAGCCTCGACCTCTACCGCGAGCCCGACCCGTTCCGGGTGCCGAAGCTGGCGGAGTTCCGCGACCGGGTCGACGTCGAGGAGTTCCTCACCATGTGCGCGGCCGGGTTCCCGGAGCCCAAGACGTTCAGCACCCGGGTGGCCCGGCTCCTCAGGGAGCGGACCGGCGACTTCGATGTCGTCCAGGACAACCAGGTGCTCGGCTACGGGATGCTCGACATCGAGAAGATGGGCCTCCCGCTGGTCACGACGATCCACCACCCGATCACCTTCGACCGCCGCATCGACCTGGCGCAGACGCGGAACCCGTGGCGCAAGCTCACCCTCAGCCGCTGGTACGGCTTCCTGCGCATGCAGGGCCGCGTCGCCCGCCAGGCCCGCAAGATCATCACGCCGTCCGAGACCTCCAAGCGCGACATCGCCAAGGACTTCGGGGTCGACCCGTCGCGGATGCAGGTGATCCTGCTCGGCGTCGACGACATCTTCGTGCCTCCGACCGAGCCGCGGGTGCCGGGCCGGATCATGGCCATGGCCAGCGCCGACGCCCCGATGAAGGGCATCGCGACCCTGCTCGAGGCGTTCGCCAAGCTCCGCACCGAGCGCGACGTCGAGCTGATCCTGGTCACCCAGCCCAAGCCCGGCGGCCGCACCGAGAAGCTGATCGACAAGCTGTCGATCACCGACTCGGTCCGGTTCGTGAGCGGCATCAGCGACGCTGAGCTGGTCGCGCTGATGGGCTCGGCCGAGGTCGCCTGCGTGCCCAGCCTCTACGAGGGGTTCTCGCTGCCGACCGCGGAGCTGATGGCCTGCGGCACACCGCTCATCGCCTCCCGGGCCGGCGCGATCCCCGAGGTGGTCGGCCCGGACGGGCTGTGCTCCGACCTGGTCACGCCCGGCGACGTCGGCGAGCTCGAGGCAGCGCTCGCGGCCCTGCTCGACGACCCCCAGCGCCGGGAGCTGTACGGCGCCCGCGGCCGCCAGCGGGTCGAGGAGCTGTTCAGCTGGCGGGCGGTCGCGACCCAGGTGGCCCAGGTCTACGAGGACACGATCGCCGCCTATCACGATGACCACCGCGACGAGGAGAACACTGTTGCTGACCGTTGACTTCGACCGCCTCGGGCTCCGCCCGGGCGACCGGGTGCTCGACATGGGCTGCGGGGCAGGCCGCCACGCGTTCGAGATGTACCGCCGTGGCGCTGACGTCCTGGCCTTCGACATGGACGCTGACGAGCTGGCCAAGGTGAGCGACCTCTTCCACGCGATGAAGCAGGCCGGCGAGGTGCCCGCGGGCGCCGAGGCCGACGTCAAGCAGGGCGACGCGCTGCAGCTGCCGTTCGCCACCGGCGAGTTCGACCGGGTGGTGGCCGCGGAGGTGCTCGAGCACATCCCGGCCGACATCCAGGCGATCGAGGAGCTGGTCCGCGTGCTCCGGCCCGGCGGCACGCTTGCCGTCTCGGTGCCGCGCTGGTTCCCCGAGATCGTCAACTGGAAGCTGTCCGACGACTACCACAACGTCGAGGGCGGCCACATCCGCATCTACACAGACGCCGAGCTCGTCGACAAGGTGACCAAGCGCGGCATGGAGTTCGAGGGCAAGGGTTACGCCCACGGCCTGCACTCGCCGTACTGGTGGATCAAGTGCGCGGTCGGCGTCGACAACGACGGCCACCCGCTGGCCAGGGCCTACCACCAGCTCCTGGTCTGGGAGATCGTCAAGCAGCCCAAGGTCCTCCAGCTGGCCGGCAAGGTCCTCGACCCGCTGATCGGGAAGAGCCTGGTCCTCTACTTCCGGAAGCCGGCGTGACCGATCTCGCCCGCGTGCCCTACGTCGACGGCGTGCTGTCGCCCGGCCAGGTCGCCCAGAGCGCGGCGGCGATCGCGGCGATGCAGGAGCCGTGCGGCGCCGTGCCGTGGACGGTCGGCGAGCACGTCGACATCTGGAACCACGTCGAGGCCGCGATGGCCATGCTGGTCGGCGGCCAGGTCGAGGCCGCCGAGCATGCCCTCGACTGGGTGCCGACCATGCAGCGTGCCGACGGCTCCTGGCCGATGAAGATCGTGGCCGGCAGGGCCGAGGACGAACGCGGCGAGGTCAACATGTCGGCCTACCTCGCGGTCGGCGTCTGGCACCACTGGCTGGTCCGCCGGGACCTGCGGTTCGTGCACCGGTTCTGGCCGTCGGTCCGCGCCGGCCTCGACTGGGTGGTCTCCCAGCAGCTCCCGTTCGGCGGCATCCGCTGGACGCCCACCGAGGAGTTCGCGCTGGTGGCCGGCTCCTCGAGCATCTACCAGTCGCTGCGGGCCGGCGTCGCACTGGCCGAGCTCCTCGACGACCCGCAGCCCGAGTGGGAGCTGGCCGGCGGCCGGCTCGGCCACGCCGTGCGCGAGCACCGCGAGCTGTTCGAGGACAAGTCGACCTACTCGATGGACTGGTACTACCCGGTGCTCGGCGGCCCGGTCCGCGGCCGGGCGGCGTACGAGCAGCTCGAGGCGCGCTGGGACGACTTCGTGGTGCCCGGCCTGGGCATCCGCTGCGTCGACACCAACCCGTGGGTGACCGGCGCCGAGACCTGCGAGCTGGCGATGGCGCTCGACGTGGTCGGCGACCACCGCCGCGCGATCGCCCTGCTGCGGGACATGCAGCACCTGCGCGAGGCCGACGGCCGCTACTGGACCGGCTGGGTCTACGACGACGGCCACAAGCCGCGCGACGAGCCTCGCGACGTGCACTGGCCGGTCGAGCACACGACCTACACCGCCGCCGCGGTGATCCTCGCCGCCGACGCCCTCGGTGAGGTGTCCGGGCACAGCACGGCCGGCTCGGGCATCATGCGCGGCACCTCGCTCAGCGGGCACTTCGGCGAGCTGGCCCTTGAGTGCGGCTGTTCAAGTGACAGAGTCGCCGGCGTCGCCGGCCGTACGGCGTAGCACCCGCATCGAGCCGAGCGCCTCCACCTCTTCGAAGCTGCCGCCATCGAGCGCGCGCAGGAAGACGTGGTACGGCGGCTGCCCGCCGTCCTCCGGGTTCGGGAAGACGTCGTGGATCGCCAGCACGCCGCCGTCCATGACCCAGGGCGCCCAGCCGGTGTAGTCGTTCTGTGCGTGCACCTCGGCGTGGCCGCCGTCGATGAACAGCATCGACAACGGAGTGCGCCACCACCGGCTGACCGTCGTGCTCCTCCCGACCACGGCCACCACCTGGTCCTCGAGGCCGGCGGCCGCGATGGTCCTCCGGAACACGGGGAGGGTGTCCATCAGCCCGAGGTCGGGGTCCACCAGCGACGGGTCGTGGTGCTCCCAGCCGGCCTGGTTCTCCTCCGAGCCGCGGTGGTGGTCGACGGTGAAGACCGTCCCGCCGGCGTCCCGCGCGGCCGCACCGAGGTAGACGGCGGACTTGCCGCAGTAGGTCCCGACCTCCAGCACGGGTCCGTGCGGCAGTCGCTCCAGCGCCCAGCGGTGCAGGAGCAGCCCCTCGTCCTCGGGCATGAACCCCTTCGCCGCGAGGGCGTGCTCGAGCAGGTCAGCGGGCATCTCCGGCACGCGCGGAGCCTAGGCCAGCCCGGGGCCCTGACGCGGGACAGCCCCCCGCGGCGGCGGGGGGCTGTCCCAACGAAGGCGTCTGCTACTGAGAGCCGAGGAGGTGACGGCGGTACTGCTCGAGCTGCTCCGCCCGTGCTCGCCGCTCCGCTGCGTCACCGGAGGTCGGCGCCTGCGGTGTCGCGTGCGGGGTCGCGTGAGGGGTGGGGGCGGCAGGAGCGGCGGGCTGCTGGCCGTCGTCGGAGGCCGTCTCGGTGCCGCAGGCGGCGGCTCCGAAGATGACGGCGGCGATGGTGGTGATGGCGGCGGCGCGAGCCGGGAATCGGCGGCGTCGGCCGGTGGTGGTGTTCATGGTGGTTTCCTCTCGTGGGGTCGTGCTCTGGGGTTCGGCACCTGGTCAGGGGATGTAGATCTCCCGGCCGTTCGGCGCCTTCGCGTAGTGCCGGTCACGCTGTCCCTGGCGCTCGGCCGCGTCGGGTGACACGGGCGGGTGCGCCGACTTCTGTGCCTGCGGGGCCACGGCCGGCGCGGCGGCTGCCCCACCGTCGGAGACCGTCTCGGTGCCGCAGGCGGCGGCTCCGAAGATGACGGCGGCGATGGTGGTGACGGCGGCGGCGCGAGCCGGGTATCGGCGGCGGGTGGTGGTGGTCATGGTGGTTCCTCTCGTGGGGTCGTGCTCTCGGGTGTGTTCGTGGTCACGGCGGCGGCTGCGACTGCCCTGTCAGACCCCCGACGCGGCCCGTGGATACGAGGGGGGTCACATGGGACAGCCCCCCGCTGGTGGCGAGGGGCTGTCCGGTGGGTGCCGGGGTCAGGGGAGCGGGATGTCGCGACCGCCTGGTGCGTGCATGTAGCTCCGGCGGAGCTTCAGCTCGTGGCGCTTCTCGACCGCGCTGCGGAGCTGACGCAGGTACGCGTCCTGCGCGTCCTGCGCGGCCCGCTGCGCTGACGCGCCCTGGCGCTCCGCAGCGTCGGCGGAGATGGGCGTGTGCGGCGCGGCCTGGGCCTGGGCGGCCGGGGCCGGCGCGGCCTGGCCGTCGTTGGAGGCCGTCTCGGTGCCGCAGGCGGCGGCCCCGAAGATGACGGCGGCGATGGTGGTGAGGGCGGCGGCGCGTTTCGCGTTTCTGCGGCGTCGGCTGGTGATGGCGTTCATGGTGGTTCCTCTCGTGGGGTCGTACCCGGGGTGGTGTGTCGGCGTCGCGGCGGCGGCTGCGACTGACCACTCGGACACCCGGCGCGGGAGCTGGATACGAATGGGGCCGCGCAAGATCTCGGTTGCTGAGCTGCACGGTCGGGTGTCACCGTGGGGATGCCTGCGTGGGGGAGGCGAACCCGATGTATCCAGGGGGCGGGTCCGTGCGTCCGTAGGTCATGAACCTCTGCGGAGCCGTCCCAGGCGCGGAGGAGACGTTCATGCCGCAACCCCCTGAGGTGGAGCAGCTCGTCGAGGCCGCGCGGGCCGGGGACTCCGCCGCGTGGGACGCGCTGGTCGAGCGTTACCTGCCGCTGGTGACCGCGGTGATCCGTCGCCTGCGCCTCTCGGCGTCCGACGCCGACGACGTCAACCAGACCGTGTGGCTGCGGCTGGTCGAGCACCTCGACGGGCTGCGTGAGCCTCGGGCCCTGCCCGGCTGGCTGGCCACGACCGCCCGCCACGAAGGGCTGCGGCTGCTCAAGCGCCGGGGCCGGGAGCTCGTGGTCGACCCCGCCGGCGCCACCTTCGACACCGCCGAGATCCACGACCCGGGCGAGACGCTGGTCGAGGACCTGCGGTCGCACGCGTTGCGCGAGGCGATGCTCGAGCTCTCGGAGAAGCACCGTGAGCTGCTGCTCCTGCTGCTCACCGACCCCCCTCTGTCTTATGACGACATCAGTGCCCGGCTGGGGATCCCGCGGGGCAGCATCGGACCGACCAGGGCACGAGCCCTGGCCCAGCTGCGCAAGTCTCGGGCGCTGCGCGACTGGGGAGACGACACGCCCGTATGTGAAGGAGGTGCTTTCGATGTCTTCCTCGACTGACGACGAAGGGCTCATGGAGGAGCTCGCTCGGGCGCTGACCCAGGTGACCGAGGTACCTGACCATCGACGGGAAGCCGCACGCGCCGCGTTCTCGTGGCGAACGATCGACGAAGAGCTGTTGGCGCTGACCCACGACTCCCTCGAGCTCGCCGACGCGGCCGTCCGTGGCGCACTCGACGTACGAACGCTCGGCTTCGAGAGCGATGGGCTCTCGCTGGAGCTCGAGGTCGACGGCGACCGGGTCTTCGGCCAGGTGCTCGACGCCCAGGTCGTCGAGGTCGTGGTGGAGTCGGTCGAAGACGGCTCCCAGACCGTTGCGGTCGATCCGTCCGGCGTCTTCTCGGTGCTCGTGCCGACCGGACCGGTGCGGATCAGCGTGGTCGTCGACGACGTGCCGCGTCGTACGCCGTGGATCGTGCTGCGCTCCGACCAGGATCAGATGTAGGGCGGCGGCCGGTTGTATGGCGGGCTGAGGACGGTCACCAGGGTGGAGGCCGGTCCCTGGACGCGGTGCCGCCTGAGCCATGACGGCGTCCCGCGCGTCCCGGGCTGCTCGGGCGCTCGAGAGTGGATGCTTGCTCATCTCCGCGGCGATCAGCCCGGTCACCATCGGCGCCGCGAATGAGGTGCCGCTCCACCTCGCCAACAGCCTCGTGAACCTGCGCTCGTCCCCGATGTTGGGCCGCTCGTGGCCCATGTACCGCCCACGAGGGAAGGCGTTCACCACGTTCCGTCCGAGCGCGAAGATGTCGACGTAGGGCCCGTAGTTCGAGAAGCTGGACACGTGGCTGTCGTGGTCGATGGACCCGACGCCCACAGCCCAGGCCGACGAGGCCGGGTAGAACGGGTCGGTGCTGGAGTCGTTCCCAGCGGCCGCGACGACGACGAGGTCAGGGTGCCTCTGCTTCACGTCGTCCCACCAGCGCTCGAAGGCCTTCGACCTCCGCCCGAGCCTGGTGCGGGTGCCGGCGGACAGGTTGATCAGATGGGGAGTCGCGCTGCGCTGCACCGCCTGGTCCAGCCGCTGGATCAGCTCGTGCTCGCGGACTCCACCGCCCGGCCGGGTGGCGTTGACCTGGAAGCTCAGCACGTGCACCCGGGCGGCTGGCGCGAGGGCGCGCACCACGCCCGCGACGAAGGTCCCGTGGCCGGCGTAGGGGCGGATGTGTCCCGTGCGTGTCGAAGGTGTGCTCCCGGACGCCGGCTGACCTTCGGGCTGCTGCCCAGCCAGGGCTGCGCAAGGGCCGGTTTGTACAGCCGGTGTCCACGACGACCACGTTGACCCCGGACCGGCGCGGCCACCTGGGCTGGCCGCGGGCCACGGTCCAGGCAGTCCGGTCTCGGCCGGTTCGGTCGCTGGACAGCACGTCGCCTTCGGCGCGACGTGGACGAAGTGGTTCGGGCTGAACAGCTCGCCGGGCGGTCCGTCCCCTCGGAGGTCTGCGTCCATCTCGCCCATGGTGACCAGCAGGTTTCCCGCCGCTGCTCGACGCAGCGGCACCCGGTAGCGCAGGGCCAGGCCAGCGCGGGTCGTGTCCTCGACCAGGCCGTGTCTGGCGCCCGGTTCGAAGGCCTGGTCGTTGTGATCCAGACGGTCGCCGAAGTAGGCGTCCAGTCGGTCAGCGACCGCCCGGTCGGGGACCAGGATCTGTTCGACGGTCGCAGAGGAAGTTGAAGTCGGCCAGGTCGCCGGTCTCCGTGTCGACAATGAGCTCAGAATCCTCGCGGAGGATCGCCTCGAGCTGGTCGCGGGTCCGTTGCCGGGCGGCCTCGAGCGGGCCGTCACCCGGTGTGATCGTCACGGCGGCTCCCAGCGTGCTGGGGATGGCGTAGTCATAGCCCACCGTAGTAAGGAACAGGATGGCGGGGGAAGGGGCGCCGGATGACTGAGGCACCCGTGGGAACGGACGCGGCCGAGCTGCTGCGACTCGCCGATCGCCGAGCCGGACCTCGCTTAGTCCCGTGCGCAGGAGCTGGTCCTGAGCGGACGGCCGACCCCTGGGTGCTGTCGTCGCGCGCCACGACGAGGGCTCGTCCTTCGCGAGCAGGGCCGGATGGCGGAGGCGTTCGCGAGCTGAGCTCGGCGGCCGCGGGGCCCAACGCAGCGGTGATCCTGACCGGCTGGCGGACGTCAACGCGACCTGGGGACGCCCTGGTCGTGGACGGGCGGCGCGCGCCGGACTGCGCGAGCTGGACCGCGGTCGGGGGCGCGGAGGCCTCGGCGTGAAGGTCCGACGCCCGGGCTGCGGCGTGGCTACGTGCTGTCAGTGATGCTGGGTCGGCACGCGAAGCCTGGTCGATCTGCGGGGCGCGCTGCGCGGCGCGCGGAGCGCTGGGCGACCGGATCTGGGAGGCCCGCACGCTCGCGTCGATGTCCGTGGTGCACCTCGACATGGGCGACGCGATGCGGCCGAGCGGGCCCTGGCGGAGGCGCACGGATCTTCGAGGTCGAAGGGCAGGACTTCGAGGCCGCGCAGAACGTCCACGACCAGGGGTACGTCGCGTTCTGCCGTGGTGACCTGCCGGCCGCATTGAGGCTGTACGACGAAGGCAGAGCGCTCCCTGCGCGCCTGGGGCGAGGTGCCGGCCGAGATGGGCCAGGACCGGTGCAAGGTGTTGCTGGCCGCAGGCCTGCCCGAGGAGGCAGCCACTGCCGCTGCCGAGCTGCTCGACAGGGAACACCTCCCGTCGGTGAACCGGGCGGAGCTGGAGCTGTACCTCTCCTTCGCCGAGCTCGCCCGCGGCGAACCCATCGCGGCCCTGGCGGCCGCGCGGGTCCGCGCGGGACCTTTTCCGACGGCAAGGCAGGGAGGTGGCGAGGGCCCGGGCCGAGCTGGTCGTGCTGTCGGCCAGGCGGCGCACCGGCACGAAAGGAGCGGCGATGACGAGGGCGGCCGACGAGATCGCCCGGAGGCTCGAGGAGGCCCGCTCGGAGGACGCCCCGCTCGCGTGGCTGCTGGCCGGACGGACGGCCAGCGACACCGGGCAGGAGGAAGCGGCCGCGCGGCTCTGGGCCGCTGCAGCCCGCTACCGCGACCACCCCTCCGGGCTGGTCCGCGCCACCGCTTGGCTGGCCGAGGCGCTGGTCCGGGACGCGCGCCAGGACGTGCGGGGCGTGTGGCACGCCTGCCGCCGTGGTCTGGACGCCTTGGACGACCATCGCGCCACGCTGGGCAGCACGGAGCTGCGGTCGTTGGCTTCGCTGCAGGGCGACGAGCTGGCCCGGGTAGCGCAGAAGCACGCCGTTGGTTCCACGCCCGGCCGCCGAGCAGCTGTGGTGGAGTGAGACGATGGCGCGGCGCGCTGGCCCAACCGTCCGACCCGCCCTGCGCGGGACCGCGAGCTGGCCGGGCTCCTGGCTGCGTTGCGAGCGAACGACCGCCGGCTGGCCGAGGGTCGCAACGAGGACGAGCCGACGACGATGCTGGAGCGGGAGCGAGGGCGGCTCGAGAAGGCGATCCTCCAGCGCAACCGCCTCATGGGCGGCACCAACGGCAAGACCCCCGGCCGTTCCTCGGTGGACGTGGGTCGGCTGGTCGACGAGGTCGGCGACACGACGTTCGTGGAGCTGCTCGAGATCGACGGCCGGCTCCGCGCGATCGTCGTGAGTGGGCATCGGGTCCGGGCCCACGACGTGGGCAGCACCGCGGACGCCGCCAAGGCAGTGGCAGCGGCACGCTTCGTGCTCCGCCAGGCGGCACGCGGCCGTCCGGTCCGGCTGGCCGAGGCCGGCAAGCAGCTCCAGACGGCACTGATCGGTCCGGTCGTGGCCCACTTCGGCTCAGGCCCGGTGGTGGTGTCGCCGACCGCCGCACTGCACGCGGCCCCGTGGGGTCTCCTGCCCGCTCTGGTCGGCGTACCCGTCACTGTCGTGCCCACCGCGTCGGCCTGGTTGCGTGCCCGGGGTTCACGAGCGCGGCGACGAGGCCGGGTCCTCGTCGCCGGCCCGGGGCTGGAGTCAGGGGGAGCGGAGGTCCCGTTGGTCGCCGCACAGCACCCGGATGCCCTTGTGCTGCGGGACGGGTCGGCCACCGTCGAGGAGTGCCTGCGCGCCATGGACGGGGCCGAGCTGGTGCACATGGCCGCCCACGGCAGGTTCCGGGCCGACAACCCCTTGTTCTCTGCACTCGAGCTCGACGACGGGCCATTGACCGTGCATGACTTCGAGCGGCTCCGGCGAGCGCCGCGCCGCTTCGTGCTGTCCGCGTGCGACTCAGGGGTGCTCGTCCCCGTCGGCGCCAACGAGCTGCTCGGACTGGCCACGGCACTGATGTCGATGGGCACCGCCGGCATCCTGTCCAGCGTGGCGCCGGTCAACGACGCGGCCACGGCAGAGCTGATGGTCGAGGTGCACCGAGGCCTGGACGAGGTCGACGACCTCGGCATCGTGATGCAGCGGGTGCGCGAGCGTGCCTCGGGGGACGTCGTCGGTGAGGCGACGGCCGCGGCCTTCGTCGCGCTGGGGGTGTGAACCGGCTAGAATTGAAACACGTTCTAGTTTTGGAAGGCATCCATGTCGTTAGGCATCTCCGAGGAGCACGTCGAGCTGGCGCGCAGCCTGCGCGAGTGGGCGTCGTCCCTGGGTGGCCCCGAGGTCGTCCGAGCTGCCGAGGCCGATGCCGACGCGACGTTCGCGGACACCTGGAAGGCCTGCGTCGGGATGGGCGTGGCCACCATCGCTCTCGCCGAGGAACACGGCGGAGGGGGTGGGTCGGTCCTCGACCAGGCGGTTGCCCTCGAGGCCTGCGCCCGTGAGCTCGTGCCCGGGCCGCTGCTGTCGACCGCGGTGGCCAGCGTGGTCGCGCCCGCCGCAGCCCTCGGAGACGGCGCAGCGGTGGCGATCGCCCACCCGTCGGGGCTGGTCGGTGACCTGGCCGGCGCCTCGCACGTGGTGGGTGCGGACGGCACGCTGCGAGAGATCACCTCGGCGCACGCCGGTGCTCGGCATCGACCTGAGCCGCCGGTTCGGGGCCGCGGCTCCGGCAGCCGGGTCGGACGAACGCCTCCGGCGTACCACCGTGACCCTGGCCGCCGCCGAGGCCGCCGGCGTGGCGCGGTGGTGCCTCGAGACTGCGGTCGAGTACGCCAAGGTGCGCGAGCAGTTCGGCCAGAGGATCGGCGCCTTCCAGGCGGTCAAGCACCTGTGCGCGGAGATGCTCGAGACGGCGGAGGCCGTGACCGCGGCGGCGTGGGACGTCGCAGTGGCCGCCGACGGAGGCGACGACGACCAGTGGGCGTACGCCGCCGACGTGGCCGAGGTGACCTGCTTCGACGGGGCGGTCTCGGTCGCGAAGTCGTGCATCCAGGTGCTCGGCGGGATCGGGTTCACCTACGAGCACGACGCGCACCTCTACCTGCGCCGGGCCTTGGCCCTGCGCGGGCTGGTCGGTGATGCGGACTCGGCGGCCGTGCGACTGACGCACAGAGCGGTTGCGGGCGTACGCCGCCAGGTCGAGGTCGACCTCGACGGCCGCGACGAAGCGGTCCGGCCCGGCGTACGTGCCACCGCCGAGCAGATCGCCGGCCGTCCTGATTCGGGACGCCGGGCCGCGCTGGTCGAGACCGGATACCTCACGCCGCACTGGCCCGCGCCGTACGGTCTCGGCGCCGACGCGGTCACCCAGCTCGTCGTCGACGAGGAGCTGGCCCGCGCCGGCGTCACCCGCCCGGACCTGGTGATCGCGGGCTGGGCGCTGCCGACCATCCTCGAGCACGGCAGCGGCGAGCAGCGGGAGCGGTTCGTGGGACCGTCGCTCCGCGGTGAGCTGGTGTGGTGCCAGCTGTTCTCCGAGCCAGGGTCGGGCTCGGACCTGGCCTCGCTGCGTACTCGGGCCGCACGCGTGGACGGGGGCTGGCGGCTCACCGGCCAGAAGGTGTGGACCTCGGTGGCCCAGCGCGCCGACTGGGGCATCTGCCTGGCTCGCACCGACCCGGACGCACCGCAGCACCGCGGCATCTCCTACTTCCTGGTCGACATGAGGTCGCCGGGGATCGAGGTCCGCCCGCTGCGCGAGATCACCGGCGAGGCGCTGTTCAACGAGGTGTTCCTCGACGACGTCTTCGTCCCCGACGACTGTCTCGTCGGCGCGCTCGGCGACGGCTGGAGGCTGGCCCGCACCACGCTGGCCAACGAGCGGGTGGCCATGGCGACCACCCGGCTCTCCAAGAGCACCGAGCGCGCCCTGGCCCTGGCCGCCGAGCTGGACCTCTCCGAGACCCAGCGGGCCAAGGTGGGGCGGGCCGTGGCGCTGTCCACGGTGTGCACGCTGCTCGGCGTCCGCACGACGCTGCGCTCGCTGGCCGGTCGGGGCCCCGGGGCGGAGTCGTCGGTGGCCAAGCTGCTCGGCGTGCGCAACCGCCAGGACAGCGCCGAGCTCGTGGTCGAGCTGCAGGGCGACGGGCTGGTCGCCCCGTCCGAACAGCTGCGCAAGGACGTGTGGGAGCTGCTGAACACCCGCTGCCTGTCGATCGCGGGCGGTACGACGCAGATCCTGCGCAACGTCGCCGGCGAGCGGATCCTCGGGCTGCCGCGCTAGGAACGCTGGGACCTCGTTCGGGTCACTAGTAGCGGGTGAGCACCCGCTGGGCTCGTCTCTGACGGCGCCGGGTGCGTGCGTGGCGCATGGCGCGACGCATGTCTTCGTCCATCATCGGCCGGATCAGCCGGTTGGTGGTTTCAGGAGATGCAGAGAAAGGGGTCATGGCTACAAGATCCCGGCCAGGGCTCTCCAGATACATCAGGGGAACCACTTAGGGGCCGCGCCGGGCCACGCAGATATTTCGGGGCCCGACCCGCGCGGCCAGCACACTTCCTAGCGCTGGGGTCGGCGCTGCCGGCGGGCGCGGGCCCGGACCCGGGCATGGCGTCTGGCGGTCGTGACGCGCTCGTCGTCGGACGGGCCGAGCAGGCGGGTGGTCAGTGATGGTGCGGCGGCGAAAGGACTCATGGTTCGAGGCTGCGGCTAAGGCCCCGGGTCTCGCATCGGGTTGATTGCCTAGTGAGCGGCCGGGGGTACCTCAGATCCGCGTCAGGACGCGGCGCGTGCGCCTGCGTCGTCGGATCCGCGCCCTGCGGAGCGCCCGCAGGGTGTCATCGTCGAAGTGCGGTCGCGGAGTCCGGACCGTGACGGGAACCGGCTCCTTCGAGGGGGTCATGGTTCGAGGGTCCTCCTGAGGTGCGGCTCAGCACATCAGGTTTTCACCCCACACCGACCCTGAGGCCCGCCTCAGGTCGTGGCCGGGTCGCGCTCGCGGCGGTAGTGGTTCCAGTGCCAGTGCAGATAACGGTCGATGGCACGGACGATGTGCGCCGACCGGATCGACGGGAACACGTCGAAGGCGTGCTGGGCGCCGGGGAGCTCGACGTACACGACCGTCCGCTTGGAGACCTCGCGCAACCTGGCCACGAACTGCCGGGCCTGGTCGACCGGCACCAGGGTGTCGTGGGCGCCGTGGATGACGAAGAAGTCCGGAGCGTCCGGGGTGATCCGCAGGACCGGGCTGGCGTCCTCGAACACCTCCGGGTCGTCGCTCCAGGTCGTCTTCATCACCCAGCCGGCCAGGAACAGGTCGCGCAGCTGGGTCGCCGCCTTGGTGCCGGTCGAGCCGGCGAAGTCGTAGACGCCGTAGTGCGGTACGGCGAGCTGGACCGAGGTGTCGGCGTCCTCGAAGCCGGGCTGCCACTCGGGGGTGTTGGGCGTCAGCGCCGTCAGCGCCGTCAGGTGGCCACCCGCCGAGCCGCCGGTGATGGCGATGTAGTCGGGGTCGCCGCCGTACGACGCGATGTGCTGGCGGATCCAGTGGATCGCCTTCTTCACGTCCACGGCCTGGGCCGGCCACGGGTCGCGCGGCGAGAGGCGGTAGTTGATCGCGACGCACACCCAGCCCTTGGCGGCCAGGTGCTGCATGAGCGGGATGCCCTGCTCCTCCTTCTTGCCCAGGATCCAGGCGCCGCCGTGGACCTGCAGCAGCACCGGCGCGTTCTCGACGTCCTCGGCCGGCCGGTAGATGTCCAGGAAGTTCCGGCGCCCGGCCTCACCGAAGGCGATGTCCCGCTCGACCCGGATCGGGACCTGCGGGTGGCGGAAGGTGCGGAACGGGTTGACCAGCGACCGCCACGACGTCCGCAGCTCGGCCGGGGTGGGCAGCTCGTCGAGCTGCTCGCCGTACTCGGCGCCCAGCGCCTCGGTCAGGGCCTGCTCGGCGGTCTGCTGGTCCCGCTGCGCCAGGTGGATCAGGTAGCCCAGCCCGGCCGCGGCCGCTCCGGCCAGGGCCAGCCCGACCGGGTCGCGGCGTCTGCCGGTGAGGTGCGCGCCCGCGTCGGCGGCGGTGACGGCCAGCCAGTGCGGTGCCATCTCGTTGGTGACCCAGCCCGCGAAGAACGAGGGAACGCCGACCCGGAAGCCCGGAAGCGGCCGGACCGCGTTGGCGGTCAGGGCGGCGTAGAGCAGCGCCCTGGTCCTGAACGAGGGGTGAAATGACACGCGTCAAACCTACCCGCGGGTCACTTTGCGCTTGTGCAAAACCCCTGCGGAGGGTGGCCCGGCGCTGCGATCCTCGTCACACGGAACCGAGAGCCGAGCGCCAAGCGCGAAGGGAGGTGGCAGCCATGCTGGACGGCACCGCCGCCACCCGTGCCCTCAACGAGCTGGACGCCGTGCGCGACGCCATCGACGAGGGCCGGTTCCGCGAGGCCGCGCTGCGCATCGAGCTGCTCGAGCGGGACATCGCCGGCCGCGACGTAGTCGTGGTCGACATCTGGCAGCGGCTGCTGGCCGCCGAGCGGGACCGCATCGACCAGTCGTCCGGGGAGTCCCGCCCGGCCTGAAGCCCGGTCGCGAGCGAGCATGGTCCTCCGATCTAGAACACGTTACAGTTTTGCCGTGCCAACCGACGGACTCAGGCAGGTGGACCCCGAGCGGGCCGAGTCGCTCGCGGCGGTCCGGTCCGTGCTCGCCGAAGTCCTCGACCGCGACGGCGGCTGGGCCGAGCTGGCCGAGGCGGGGCTGCTCGGGCTGGCGGTCCCGGAGGCGTACGGCGGCGAGGGGCTCGGCCTCCCCGAGGTCGGCGTCCTGCTCCGCGAGTCCGGCGCCCGGGCGAGGCACCTGCCGGTCTGGGAGACGCTGTGCTGCGGAGTCCTCACCCTGGCCGCGCACGGCTCCGACCAGCAGCGGGAGCTGCTGCGGGACGTGGTGACCGGCGGGCGGATCCTGGCTCCGGCGGTCCGGGAGCTGACCCCGACGACGTACGCCGACGGCACGGTGACCGGCCGCAAGGTCGGCGTGACCTACGCCGCGGAGGCCAGCCACCTCCTGGTCACCGCCGTGCGCGACGGGCAGGCCGTGGCCGCGCTGGTCGACGTCAGCGACCCGGGCGTGACCCTCCTGGAGTCCGGGTCCAGCGCGCGCATCACCACCCACACGGTGGTTCTCGACGGCGCCAGGGCGGAGCTGGTCGAGGGTGCGGCCGACACCCTGCAGCAGCTGTGGACCGCCGGGCTGTGCCTGACCGCCGCCGGCGTCGTGGCCGGCGCTCGTGACCTGACCGCGTCGTACATCAAGGGACGGACCCAGTTCGGCCGATCGCTGGCCGAGTTCCAGGCCGTCGCCATGCAGATCGCCGACGTCTACATCGCCTCGCGCACCCTCGACCTGGCGGCCGGGAACGCCGCCTGGCGGCTCGACCAGGGGCTCGGCGTGAGCGACGACCTGGCGGTGGCGGCGTACTGGACCTGCACGGAAGGCCTGCAGGCGCTCCGCACCTGCCACCACCTGCACGGCGGCATGGGCGTCGACCAGACCTACCCGCTGCACCACTACTTCAGCTGGGTCACCGACATCACCCACCTCCTCGACGTCCGCGCCGAGGCCGTGCCGGTCGAGGACCCGACCACCAAGAACCTCGAGCTCACCGCCGACCAGCGCCGGCTGAAGCAGGAGATCCGGGCCTACTTCGGCGGCCTGGCCGGCCAGTACGACGAGCAGGAGCTGGCCCGGGACCGGCACGGCGAGAGCTACCAGCGGATCGTGCGCCAGATGGGCCGGGACGGCTGGATGGGCGTCGGCTGGCCCAAGGAGTACGGCGGCCACGGGCTGGGCGAGATCGAGCAGACGATCTTCGCCAACGAGGCGCAGTACGCCGACGTGCACCTGCCCGCGGTCACCCTGCAGACGGTCGGCCCGACGCTGATCAGGCACGGCAGCGAGAAGCAGAAGGACCTGTTCCTGAAGCGGATCCTCGAAGGCGACGTGCACTTCGCGATCGGCTACTCCGAGCCCGACGCCGGCACCGACCTGGCCTCGCTGCGGACCACCGCGCGCCGGGACGGCGACCACTACGTCGTCAACGGCCAGAAGCTCTGGACCACGGGCGGCCACCAGGCCGACTACGTCTGGCTGGCGGTGCGGACCGACCCGGACGCGCCCAAGCACCAGGGCATCTCGATCCTTATCGTCGACACCACCGACCCCGGCTACTCACACACGCCGATCATCACGGCCGACGGCTCGCACCACGTCAACGCGACCTACTACAACGACGTCCGCGTCCCCGTCGACATGCTCGTCGGCGAGGAGAACCAGGGCTGGAAGCTGATCACCACCCAGCTCAACCACGAGCGGGTGATGCTCGGCCCCGCCGGCCGGATCGAGGGGCTGCGGGACCGGGTGCTCGACTGGGCCGCCAAGGCCGGGGTGGCCGACCGCGCCGACGTGGTCGAGCTGACGGGTCGGGTGACCGCGGCGTTCCGCGTCAACGAGCTGCTCAACTGGGAGGTGGCCCGCGCCGCCGAGCTCGGCGAGATCTCGGTGGGCGACGCCTCGTCGTCCAAGGTGTTCGCGGCTGACCAGGTGCAGGGGCTGCTCGACGAGCTGACCCGGGTCGTGCACCGGTACGGCGACCCGGCGGACGAGGAGACCGGGCGGTTGACGGACTACCTCGACGGCCAGAAGAAGCGGAACCTGGTCCTCACCTTCGGCGGCGGCGTGCAGGAGGTGCAGCGCGAGCTGATCGCGATGTTCGGCCTCGGCCTGCCGAGGGTCCCGCGGTGACCGACCGGCACGAGCGGATCATGGCCGAGGCCGACCGGATCAAGGCGCTCGGCGAGGCGTCGGAGTCGGTGGCGCCGTACGAGGTCAACCAGGCCACCATCGGCACCTGGCTGGACGCGATGGGCTACGACAACGAGCGGTTCCGCCGGGGCGAGGCGCCGCCGTCGATGGCCCAGGTGTGGACGATGCCGGGGCTGGGGCGCCGGCGGCCGCCGGAGGACCCGCTGAGCCGGATGACCGAGTTCCTCACCGACGAGGGCTACCCCGCCGTGCTCGGCACCAACTGCGAGCAGTCCTACGAGCGGTACCTCCGGCTCGGCGAGCTGGTCCGGGTCACCAGTGCGCTGGAGTCCGTCGCGGGACCCAAGAACACGGCCATGGGCGAGGGCTACTTCGTGACGTCGAGGAACACGTGGTACGTCGGGAGCGAAGTCGTGGCCACCATGCTGTTCCGGGTGCTCAAGTTCGCGCCCAAGGAGAAGACCTCGTGACGGTCAGGCCGATGGTCAACCGGGACTCCCAGTTCTTCTGGGACGGCACCCAGCTCGGCGAGCTCCGGATCCAGAAGTGCAACGCGTGCGGGGCCACGCGGTTCCCTCCGGGGCCCGCGTGCCAGTCGTGCGCGGCGTACGACCGCGGCTACGACGTCGCGGCCGGCACCGGGACCGTCTTCTCCTACGTGGTCCATCGGCACCCGCCGGTCCCGGGCAAGGAGCTGCCGATCGTGATTGCGCTGATCGACCTCGACGAGGGCGTCCGGATGGTGGGCGAGGTGGTCGACGTCCCCGACGACGAGATCGCGATCGGCCAGCGGCTGCGGGTCGACTTCAACCGGATCGACGACGACCTGACCCTGCCGGTCTGGCGCTCGGCCGTCGAGGACGGGCAATGAGGACGCTGCAGGCCGGTCAGGTGATCCCCGAGTGGAGCCTGCCCCTGACGCCGACCACGATCGTCAGCACCGCGATCGCCACCCGGGACTGGCAGGACGTCCACCACGACCGCGACGTCGCGCAGGCGGCCGGCTCCCGCGACATCTTCATGAACATCCTGACCACCAACGGCCTGGTCGAGAGGTACGTCGTCGACTGGGCCGGCCACGACGCCGAGCTCAAGGGGATCGCGATCCGGCTCGGTGCGGCTGCGCACCCCTACGACACGCTCACCTTCAGCGGCACGGTCACGTCGGTCGCGGACGGCATCGCCACGATCGACGTCGTCGGTCGGGTCTCCCTGGGCGACCACGTGACCGGGACCGTCAGGGTGGTCGCCCCGTGACCCTCTCGGGCCAGGCCGCCATCGCCGGCATCGGCGCGACCGAGTTCTCCAAGGAGTCCGGCCGGTCCGAGCTCCAGCTGTCCGTGGAGGCGGTCCGGGCGGCCCTGGCCGACTGCGGGCTCTCGGCGGCCGACGTCGACGGCTTCACGACCTTCACCATGGACACCTCGTCCGAGATCGCCGTCGCCCGCGAGCTCGGCGTGCCCGAGCTGCGGTTCTTCAGCCGGGTCAACTTCGGCGGCGGCGGGGCCTGCGCCACCGTGCAGCAGGCGGCGATGGCCGTGGCGACTGGCGTGGCGGACGTGGTGGTCTGCTACCGCGGCTTCAACGAGCGGTCCGAGTCGCGGTTCGGGCAGTTCTCGCTGGCCGCCGCCAGCCAGGTCAACACCAACGGCCTCGACAACGCCTGGACCTACCCGATGGGGCTCGGCACGCCGGCCGCGACCGTCGCCATGCAGGCCCGGCGCTACATGCACGACTACGGCGCCACCTCCGAGGACTTCGGCCGCGTCGCGGTGGCCGACCGCCGGCACGCCGCCACCAACCCCAAGGCGTTCTTCCACGGGAAGCCGATCACCCTCGAGGACCACCAGGCCTCGAGGATGATCGTCGACCCGCTGCACCTGCTCGACTGCTGCCAGGAGTCCGACGGCGCGGTGGCGCTGGTGGTCACGTCGGTGGAACGGGCCCGGGACCTGCGGCCGCCGCCGGCCGTCATCGCCGCGGCCGCGCAGGGGAGCGGCGCGGACCAGTACGTGATGACGTCGTACTACCGCGACGACATCGGCATCCCGGAGATGGGCGTGGTCGGCCGCGAGCTGTGGCGGCAGTCGATGCTGGCGCCCGACGACATGCCGATGGCGATCCTCTACGACCACTTCACGCCGTACGTCCTGATGCAGCTGGAGGAGCTCGGGTTCTGTGGTCGCGGCGAGGCCAAGGACTTCGTCAAGGACGGCGCGATCGAGGTCGGCGGCCGGCTGCCGCTCAACACCCACGGCGGCCAGCTGGGCGAGGCCTACATCCACGGCATGAACGGCATCGCCGAGGCGGTCCGTCAGCTCAGGGGTACGTCGGTCAACCAGCTCCCGGACGTCCCACACGTCCTGGTCACCGCCGGCACGGGCGTGCCGACCAGCGGGCTGATCCTGTCGCGCTGAGCCACGCGTCGATGGGGTGGAGACGCGTGTGTTCGGCGGCGCACACACACGCGGGGCTCCCTCGTGGTAGGAAGTCCACACGTTCTGGTCACAGACTGCTGGGGGGCAACCATGTGGGGTCGGAGATTCATCGGAGGCGGGGCTCTTGCCTCGGTCCTCGTGTTGCTGTTGTCGAGCGTGGCGTCGGCCGCGACACCCAAGGACGGGCACTGGGGTGGCTCGGTCAAGCACAGTGCCTACAACACCAGCCTGAACATCGACGTCAAGCACGGCGGGATCAAGGTGCTCTACGCCGACTTCTCGTCCGCGGAGGTGGCCCTCTGCTCGTACGGCCAGGAGACCGGCACTGCCGTGCTGCGCAACGTCAAGGTCCGCCACGGCACCTTCTCGGCGAACGCCAAGCTCGCGCAGACGAGCTACCCGGACGCCACCGTCGTCGTCTCCGGCACCTTCACGGCGGTGAAGAAGATGAAGGGCACCATCGCCTTCAACGTGCCTTCCCAGCCGGACTGCGCCGGCACGCTGAGCTTCTCGGCCAAGTGGGAGCCGCCGTACACGGGGGGCGGCGCGTCCTGACCCGCCCGACTGCTGACGACGTGTGGGTCAGCAGTAGACCGAGACCATGAACGACACGTCCTGCGGGGCGCCGCCCTGGCTGAACGAGAACACCTTGACCGTGTTTGCGTCGATGTCGTTGTAGGTGGTCCCGATCAGAGCGGTGCCCGTCCCGGTGGCTCGGCCGATGGTGGTGTTGGCGACGCAGCCGGTCAATGAGCGGTTGAAGGTGACGACGTAGGGGCTGAGGAACGAGTTGGCGCCCGCCGGGTCGTCCACGGACACCGCGCCCTTGTTGATCCCGAGCGTTGCGGCGTTCGTCGTGTCGGTGTCGATGACCGCGGCGAACACGCTGACCGCGGGCGCACCTGGCGCTCCGGGTGGGCCCGCCGGCAGCTGGCCGGCGGCGAAGTCCGCACCCCGGAGCGAGCCGTCCTTGACGTCCTTGCCGGTGAGGGAGCTGTTCTTCACGGTCCTGCCGGTCACGGAGTTCTTGGGCAGGTGGACGTTGGCTGCGAACGCGGTGCCGGTGCCGAGAGCGACGGTGAGCGCGAGGGCCGACGCGATGTTGGCGAAGGTCAGGTGCCGGGTCATGTCGACCATGCTGGCGCGTCCGACGTCTCAGCGGGGACGCTTCTCGCAGAAACCGTCAGTCGACGAGGAGCTTCTCCCGGAAGAAGGCCAGCACCCGTTCCACGGCTTCGTCCTGGCGGTGTGCGGTGAGCGTCGAGTGCTTGCGGCCGGGGAACTCGACGCGGATGAACGCATCGCCGATCTCGTGGCTGAGGGTGTCGAACCGGGTGCCGGTCGCCAGGTCGCCGGCGTAGCGCAGCCCCAGCACCTGACAGCCGGCCGCGGCGCGCACCTTGACCTTGGCCAGGTCGGCGGGGGAGAGGTTGAGGTCCGCGGCCCGGGCCTTGCCGATCGGGAACGGCAGCGACGGCTGGGCCAGGACCGGCGCCGCCACGGAGTCGTCGACCATCATGGCCAGCGCGAAGCCGCCGGTGAAGCACATGCCGAGCGCGCCCACGCCCGGCCCGCCCAGCTCCGCGTGCAGCTCGCGGGCCAGCGAGCGCAGCCAGTCCGCGATCGGCGAGGTCTGGCGCAGCTTGAGCTTGTTGAACTCACGGTTCACGCAGGCCTGCCGCAGCGAGCCCATCATGGCCACCGGGGACTCCGGGCTCGGCACGTGCCCGAACAGGTGCGGGAGCACCACGGTGTGCCCCTGGGCGACCACCTCTTCGGCGAACCTGAGCACGTCCTCGGTGATCCCCGGGATCTCCGAGATCACGACGACGCCCGGCCCGGTGCCCTTGCGGTACGTCGCATGCGTGACGCCGCTCGCGGTGTGCTCGCCCGGCTCCCAGCCGTCCATGACACTCATGCGGGCCAGTATCGACTGCCTCGCGGCCCGAAAACCGCTCGGACGACATCTGGTCGGGCGACTAGCCTCACCGCCGATGGTCACCCAGATGCACGCCGACGAGGTCTCGGTCCCCGTGTCGCTCGTCCGCACCCTCGTGGACCGTCAGCGGCCCGAGTGGCGAGGGCTGCCGTTGCGTCCGGTGGCGGAGTTCGGGACCGACCACAAGCTGTTCCGGCTGGGCGACGAGCTGCTGGTCCGGATGCCGGTGTACGCGGGCTCGGCCGACCAGGCGGCCAGCGACGCGGCCTGGCTGCCCCGACTGGCGCCGCACCTGCCGGTGGACCTCCCGGTGCCGGTCGCGATGGGCGAGCCCGATGCCGGCTACCCGTTCCCGTGGTCGGTGGTGCGGTGGCTTCCCGGCGTGACCCTCGACCGGGCCGACGTCGACCCCGAGCACGCCGCCGAGGAGCTGGCCCGGTTCGTGCTGGCCCTGCAGCGGGTCGACCCGCGCGGCGGACCGGTCGGGACCGGCACCAGCCGCGGCGTACCCCTGAACCCCGCGTGGGACGTGGAGGGACAGATCGAGGAGGAGCTGTCGGACCCGGGGGAGCGGGACCGCGCCACCCTGGTCTGGCGGGCGGCACTGGAGGCGGGGCCGTGGCCGGGCGAGCCGCGGTGGATCCACGGTGACCTGCTCGAGGGCAACCTGCTGGTGAGCGCGGGCCACCTCTCGGCGGTCATCGACTGGGGGGTCCTGAGCGTCGCCGATCCCGCGCCTGACGTGGCGCCGGCGTGGACGCTGTTCGAGGGCGCAGCGCGGGAGCGGTACCGCGCGCTGCTGGGCGTCGACGACGCCACCTGGGCGCGGGCCCGCGCCTGGGTGATGCTGCCGGCGTTGAGCGGACTGACGTACTACGCCACGTCCGTGCCGGCGTTCGCCGAGCGCTCGCGCAGGCATCTGGACGCTGTCCTGTCGGACCCCACCCTCTAGGTTGACCGAGTGGCCCTCCCCGACCTCTCCGCCGAGGAGCAGCGCGTCCTCGGGGTGCTGCTCGAGAAGCAGGTGACCGTCCCGGCGACCTACCCGATGACGCTCGGCGCCGTCCGCACCGGCTGCAACCAGACCAGCAGCCGTGATCCGGTCGTCGACTACGACGAGCCGGCGGTCGAGGCGACGCTGCGCCGGCTCAAGGACCGCCAGCTCGTCCGCGTGGTGTGGTCGGACAGCGGCCGGCGGACGCTGAAGTACCACCAGCTGCTGTCCGAGGCGCTGGAGGTCAGCGACGCGGAGCGGGCGCTCGTCACCGTGCTCCTCCTCCGCGGTGCGCAGGCGCCCGGCGAGCTGAAGACCCGCACCGACCGGCTGCACACGTTCGCCGACCGCGGGGAGGTCGAGGTGGTCCTGGCCGGCCTGGCCGCCCGGCCCGACCCGCTGGTCCGCGAGCTGCCCCGCCAACGGGGCCAGCACGACAGCCGTTGGGTGCACCTGCTGGGCGAGGTCCCCCTGGCCGAGGCCGTCGTCGCCGAGGCCGTGCCGGCGGTCGACCGCGACGCGGTGCTCGCCGACGGCGCCACCACCCGCGACGAGCGGGTCCGCTCGTCCTACGACGCGGTCGCCGTCCAGTACGCCGACCAGCTGGCCGATGAGCTCGACGGACTGCCTTTCGAGCGGTGGCTGCTGGACCGGGTGGCCGCGCACGCCGACGGCGGCCCCGTGGTCGAAGTGGGCTCCGGACCTGGCCACGTGACGGCGTACCTCGCCGAGGCCGGCGCCGACGCCACCGGGCTCGACCTGTCGCCGGCCATGGTCGAGGAGGCGCGGCGCCGCTTCCCCGGCGGGGACTACCAGGTCGGCGACCTGCGCCGGCTGATGCGCCCGACGTCCGCGACGGGATGGTCGGCCGTGCTCGCGTGGTACTCGCTCATCCACCTGGCCGGCTCAGAGCTCCCGGACGCCCTGGGCGCCCTCAGCCGCCCGCTGGCCGCCGGCGGTTGGCTGGTCGTCGCACTGCACGCCGGGTCCGAGGTCCGCCACGTCGACGAGTGGTTCGACGCCGCCGTCGACCTCGACTTCGTGCTGCACGAGCCGGCCGACGTGGTGCGCATGGTCGAGGGCGCGGGGCTCACAGACGTGGAGTGGTACCACCGCGGCCCGTTCCCGGCGCGCAGTGAGACCACCGGACGTCTCTACGTCGTGGGCCGCAAGCTCTAACCCATGGCCCCGCTGGAGAACCAGTTGGGCCTGCCGCCGTCGGCGTCCTCCTTGCCGCAGCGTCGACACTCCCGGTACCGCCCGGAGCCGTCCTCGGCGCTGACGGTGTGCCAGCGGTGTAGATGGAGCCTGCAGCTGATGGGCTTTCTCATGATGTTCTCCTCGGGCGGGGTGACGCGATCCCGGGCGGTCACGGCGGCGCGCAGTGCCGGGGCGCGGGTCACCACGCCGATGGTGTGCCGGGCCTGGGCGACCCGGCTCAGGCCGTAGAGCTCGGCGACGAGCTCCTGTTGCCAGCGGTCCCGAGCACCGCCAGGTGGGACGAGGCGGAGGGCAGTCCGGGTGGCCGTCAGCGACCACCACTGCGGGCGTCCCTCCGCGCTGATCATGTCGCTTCCGGTGTGGGCCAGGGATCGAGTCCGGTACGACGCGACCGGTGCGCCCGCGCCAGGCTCGCTCGAGCCGTCTGCAGCCCGTCCGCGGTCAGCCGGTAGTAGCGCCGAGCTGGGCGCCCCACGTCGCTGGAGTTCACGTCCTCCCAGCGCGACTCCACCCAGCCCGCCCCTTCGAGTCGGGCGAGGATGGGATGCACGGTGCCGCTGGCGAGGCCGGCGGCCTCGCCGACCTCGTAGCCGTAGCGTTCTTCACCTGGCTCCTCGAGCAACACCCGCAGCACGAGCTGTGTGGGTAGCGTCATCCGAGGAACCATGCATGAACTCTACCTAGCCCCTAGGTAGAGTTCAACTGTTCACATCAATGAGAGGCACTGCATGCAAGACACCGTGACAACGGCGCACGTCTCGGCTGACGACGGCACCCGCCTCGCGCTCCATGTGCACGGTGAGGGCGAGCCGCTGCTCTGCCTGCCCGGCGGGCCGATGCTCGACTCGGCCTACTTCCTCGACCTCGGCGGCCTGGCCGAGCATCGCGCCTTCGCGCGGCTCGACCTCCGCGGCACCGGCGAGTCGGGAGTGCCAGCCGACCCTGCGTCGTACCGCTGCGACCGCCAGGTCGCCGACGTCGAGGCGGCCCGCCGCCACCTCGGCCTCGACCGGCTCGACCTGGTGGGCCACTCCGCCGGCGCGAACCTGGCCTACCGCTACGCCGAGCAGCACCCGGACCGCGTCGGTCGACTGCTGCTCGTGACGCCCAGCACCCGCGGGGTCGGCATCGAGATCAGCGACGAGGCGCGCTCCGCGATGGCCGGGCAGCGGTCCGGCGAGCCGTGGTACGCCGAGGCGTCGGCCGCGCTCGAGCGGGTCCAGGCCGGTTCGGAGGACGACGCCGACTGGCAGGCCATCTCGGCGTTCATGTACGGCCGCTGGGACGACGAGACCCGCGCCTACGAGGCCTGGATGGACCTGCTGCGCCGCGAGGAGCCGGCCGTGGCGTGGGGCGCGGACGGAGCGTTCGAACCCGAGGTCACCCGGGTGGCCCTGGCGACGCTGGACGTGCCGGTGCTGGTGCTGGCCGGTGGGTCCGACACGGGCAACCCAACGCCGGTGCTGGCGCAGGTGGCGGCCCTGTTCCCCCAGGGCGAGCTCGTGGTGCAGGAGGGCGCCGGCCACTTCCCCTGGGTCGACGACCCGGCCCGGTTCGTCGCGCTGGTGGCGCCGTTCGTGCGGTAGTCGCGCCGGCGCAGACTCTGCGACAGTGCCCGGGTGCGCGTGCTCTTCTCCTCGACGTCGGGACACGGGCACGTCATCCCGATGCTCCAGCTCGCCACCGCCTTCCAGGCGGCCGGGCACGACGTGCTCTGGGCGACCGCCGACCAGGCGACGCCGCTGGTCATCGCGGCCGGGATCGAGGCCGTCCCGGCCGGGGCGCACGGCGCCGAGGAGGAAGCGCTCCGGGACGCCGTGAAGGGTGCGGCACGGGAGCTGCCCGGGGAGGCGCGCGCGGGGTTCGTGTTCCCCCGGATGTTCGGGGAGGCGCTCGCCCCGCCGATGGCCGAGGACCTGGCCCGCATCGCCCGGGAATGGAGACCGGACCTCTTCGTCCACGAGCACGCGGAGCTGGCGGCGCCGCTGGTCGCCACGGTCTGCTCGGTCCCCAGCGTCACCCACTCCTTCGGCACCGCCGTGCCGCTCGCGATCCTCGACGACACCAGGCGGCGGCTGGCCGGCCTGTGGCGGGCGAACGGTCTCGAGGCGCCGCCGTACGCCGGCTGCTTCCGGGCGGGGTACCTGGACATCTGTCCGCCGGCGGTGCAGACCATGCCCGTGGGCCACATCGAGGAGATCCAGCTCCTCCGGCCCGTCACCGGGTCCGGCTCGACGACCCAGCCGGACGCCGAACCACTCGTCTACGTCACGATGGGCACGGTGCAGAACCGGCCCGAGCTGCTGCGGGAGATCGTGGCGGGAGCCGCTGGACTCGGCCTCCCGGTCCTGGCGGCAGTCGGACCCGGGGTCGAGCCGTCCTCGTTGGGCCCGCAGCCCGACCACGTCGAGGTGGAGGCCTGGGTCGACCAGCCCGAGGTGCTCGCGCGCTGCACGGCAGTGGTCTCGCACGGCGGCTCGGGCACCTTCCTCGGCGCCCTGGCCCACGGGGTGCCGCAGCTCTGCCTGCCGCAGGCGGCGGACCAGTTCCGCAACGCGGAGGGCGGCCTCCGGGCCGGCGCCGTCCTGGCGCTGCGCCCGGAGGAGGTCACTCCCGAGGCCGTCGCGGCTGCGGTCCAGCGGCTGCTGGCCGAGCCCGGCTTCCGCGAAGCCTCGGGCCGGGTCGCTGACGAGATCGCGGCGATGCCCTCGCCGGCCGATGTCGCGGCCCATCTGGCGGACCGCTTCACGCCTGCCTAGGTCGTGGTCAGTACGACGTCGCCGAGCACCGGCGCGCCGTCCCTGTCGCCTCCGGCGACGGTGGCCTGGCCGAGGATCCGGCCGTCGTCCTGCCAACCGTGCACCCGGATCGTCTCGCCCGGATAGACGACGCCGGTGAACCGCGCTGCGAAGCCGGCGACCCGGGTCGCGTCGCCACCGAGCAGTGCGGTGGTGAGCTCGCGCAGCACGATGCCGTAGGAGCACAGCCCGTGCAGGATCGGCGCCGGGAAGCCGGCCGCCCTGGCGAAGTCGGGGTCGGAGTGCAGCGGGTTGCGGTCGCCGCACATCCGGTAGAGCAGCGCCTGCTGGGGGGTGATGTCGTACGTCGTGTCCGCGTCGGGCGTGCGGTCCGGCAACTCGACCCGTTCCGAGGCGCCGCGGTCGCCGCCCCAGCCGCCCTCGTCGCGCACGAAGATCGACGACCGGGTGGTCCACAGCTCCGCACCGGAGTCGGACCTGGCCACGCCCTCCTGCCAGATCACCGCGGCCTTGCCCTTGTCCCACACGTCGGTCAGCGTGGTGCGGACCGTGGCCGCGCCGGCCGCCGGCAGGGGCGCGTGCAACGTGATCGCCTGCGAGCCGTGCACCACCTGGGACAGGTCGATGTCGCAGCCCGGGAGGTCGAGCGACGGCCGCTCGGTCACGTGGAAGGTGGGCGCGACCACGCCGAACGACGGCAGCACCTGCAGCCCAGATCCGTCCGTGGTCCAGCGCAGGGCGGCCGGGTCGACGTTGTCGCCCGGTCGTGAGCCGGCACCGATGGCGAGGTGGTAGAGCAGGACGTCGCTCGAGGTCCAGGAGAACGACACCTCGCCGACCGCCGCGCCGACTGCCGCTTCGGGGTCGATGGGCATCAGGCGGTCTCCTTCTGGTCCTCGGCACGCCGGACGCTGTTCGCGATGTCTTCCGCCGCCAGGTAGCCGAAGGCGAGCGCCGGGCCGATCGTCGCGCCGGGGCCGGCGTAGGTGTGGCCCATGACGGCCGAGGAGACGTTGCCGGCGGCGTACAGACCCCCGATCACCGAGCCGTCGGGACGCAGCACCCGGGCCCGCTCGTCGGTGACCAGCCCGCCCTTGGTGCCGAGGTCGCCGGGCACGATCATGACTGCGTAGAACGGCCCGTGGTCGATCACGTTCAGCGACGGGTTCGGCTTCACGGTGGGGTCCGAGTAGTACCTGTCGTAGGCCGACTCGCCGCGGTGGAAGTCCTCGTCGACGCCGCTGCGCGCGAAGCCGTTGAACCGCTCGACGGTCGCCTTCAGCGCGTCGGCTGGTACGTCGATGGCAGCAGCCAGCGCCTCGATGGTCGCTGCCTTCCGGACCACGCCGTGCTTGAGCCAGTGGCCCGGGAAGGGCTGCCGGGGCGAGAGCCCGGCGAAGAGGTAGCGGTTGCGGTAGCGCTGGTCGATCACCATCCAGCTGGGAACGTGGCCGACGCCGGTGGCCTCGCCGTCGTACATCGCGTGCACGGCCTCGACGTAGGGGAGCGCCTCGTTGAGGTACCGCCGGCCGGCCTGGTTGACGATGATCGAGCCGGGCAGGTTCCGCTCGGCCAGGCAGAACCACGGACCGTTGGGCAGCGGGATGGTCGGCCCCCACCACGCGTCGTCCATCAGGTCGGTCTGCGCGCCCGCCGCGACGCCGGCCAGGATGCCGCCTCCGGCGTTGAACTGCGAGCCCGTCGTCCAGTCGACCGAGGTCGGGTGCGGCTGGTACTTCTCCCGCAGCTCGAGGTTCTTCTCGAAGCCGCCGCTGCCCAGGATCACGCCCCGGCGAGCCCGGATGGTGGCGGGGGAGCCGTCTCGGACGACCTGGACCCCGGTGACCCGGCCGTCCTCCAGGTCCAGCCCGGTCAGCTCGGTGTCGTAGACGACCGGGACGCCGGCGTCCACCAGCCCTTGGCGCAGGCCGATCGCGATCGCGTTGCCCATCGCGTACATCCGTCGTCGGAGCAGGCCGCTGACCAGCCGGTTGACGAGGACCTTGACCATGGTCAGCGGCCCGCGCCAGCTACGGAGACCCAGGCTGATCTTCCGGAAGTCGGCCTGGGTGACGATCAGGTTCGCCGGCGCCTTGGTGTACTGCGGGTGCAGCCGGTCGAGCTCCTTCCCGAGGGAGCGGGCGTCCATCGGCAGCGGCTCGCACGAGCGGCCGGCGGCCCGGCCGCCCGGCGCCTCGGGGTGGTAGTCGGCGTAGTGGGGGACCCACCGGAACCGCACCGGGGTGTTCGCGTGGATGAAGTCGAGCACCTCCGGGCCGCGGTCGAGGTAGGTGTCGCGCCGGACCTTCGGGACGTCGTCGCCGACGATCGAGTCCAGGTAGAGCTTCGCCTGCTCCAGCTCGTCGGAGGAGACCTGGCCGGCCTGCCGGAGGGCTGCGTTGCCGGGCATCCAGACCCCACCGCCGCTCCGGGCCGTGGAGCCGCCGAAGTAGCCGCTCCGCTCGACCAGGACCACGTCCAGCCCCTGCTTCGCGGCGGCCAGCGCAGCGCACATCCCGGCCCCGCCGGCGCCCACGACGACGACGTCCACCTCCCCGGGCAGGGAGTCCGGCGGGGGGTCGCTCATGGCGCAAAACTGTAACAGGTTCTAGTATCGCGCCGTGACCTCCCCGGACGCGATCTCCAAGGCGACCGCCGCCATCGTCGGGCCTGGCAACATCGGCACCGACCTGATGTACAAGCTGCTGCGCAGCTGCGAACAAGGGGGGCCGATCGAACCGCGCTGGATGATCGGCGTGGACCCGACCTCCGAGGGGTTGCGCCTCGCGTCCGAGCAGGGGCTCGAGTCGTCGCACGAGGGGGTGGACTGGCTCCTCAAGCAGGACGACCTGCCGGACCTGATCTTCGAGGCGACGTCGGCGTACGTGCACCGCGAGTACGCCCCGCGCTACGAGGAGGCCGGGATCCGCGCGATCGACCTCACCCCGGCCGCGGTCGGTCCGGCCGTGATCCCGCCGGTCAACGGCAAGGAGCACCTCGGTGCGATGAACGTCAACCTGATCACCTGCGGCGGCCAGGCCACGATCCCCATGGTCGCGGCCGTGTCGCGCGCCGCAGCTCCCTTCGGTGGGGTGTCGTACGCCGAGATCGTCGCCTCGGTCTCGTCGGTCTCCGCCGGTCCGGGCACGCGGGCGAACATCGACGAGTTCACGCGCACCACGGCCTCCGGCGTCGAGACGATCGGCGGCGCCGAGCGCGGCAAGGCGATCATCATCCTGAACCCGGCCGAGCCGCCGATGGTCATGCGGGACACGATCTTCTGCATGGTGCCGCCCGATGCGGACACCGACGCGATCATCCAGTCGGTGTTCGCGATGGAGAAGGCCGTCCAGGAGTACGTCCCCGGCTACCGCCTCCTCCAGGAGCCGCAGATCGACGGACCCTCGGAGGCCACCCAGGGCCAGACCAAGGTCGCGATCTTCGTCGAGGTCGAGGGCGCCGGCGACTACCTGCCGCCGTACTCCGGCAACCTCGACATCATGACCGCCGCCGCCACGCAGGTCGGCGAGAACCTGGCCAGGGCGATCGCATGACCGACCTCGACGCACTCACCCGCACCTGGTCTGGCACCCACGGCTCCGAGCCGTGGGGCTCGCTCGACCTGCGGCTCACCGACACCTGCCTGCGCGACGGATCGCACCACAAGCGCCACCAGTTCACCGCGCAGGAGTGCCACGACATCGTCGAGGCGCTGGACGCGTCCGGCGTACCGGTCATCGAGGTGACCCACGGCGACGGGCTGGGCGGGTCATCGGTCAACTACGGCTTCTCGAGGACGCCCGAGCAGGAGCTGATCAGGATCGCGGCCGAGACCGCGAAGCGGGCCAAGATCGCCTTCCTGATGCTCCCCGGCGTCGGCACCAAGGACGACATCCGCGCCGCCCAGGACAACGGTGGCCAGATCTGCCGGATCGCCACGCACTGCACCGAGGCGGACGTGTCGATCCAGCACTTCGGGCTGGCCCGCGAGCTCGGCCTGGAGACGGTGGGCTTCCTGATGATGTCGCACACCCAACCGCCGGAAGTGCTGGCAAAGCAGGCCCGGATCATGGTCGACGCCGGTTGCCAGTGCGTCTACGTCGTCGACTCGGCCGGCGCGCTGATCATGGAGCAGACCGCCGACCGCGTGGCCGCGCTCGTCGCCGAGATCGGCGACGTCGCGGACGTGGGGTTCCACGGCCACGAGAACCTCGGCCTCGGCGTGGCCAACACCGTCATCGCCGCCCGCGCCGGCGCGACCCAGATCGACGGCTCGGTGCGGCGGTTCGGCGCCGGCGCGGGGAACACGCCGTTGGAGGCGTTCATCGGCGTCTGCGACAAGCTCGGCTGGGTCACCGGCGTGGACTTCCTGCAGGTCGTCGACGCTTCCGAGGACGTCATCAAGCCGGCCATGCCGGAGGAGTGCCAGCTCGACCGGATGACGCTGATGATGGGCTACGCCGGGGTCTACTCGTCGTTCCTCAAGCACGCCGGCAACGCCGCGGACCGCTACGGCGTCTCGGGCGCGAAGATCCTGCTCGAGGCCGGCCGCCGCAAGCTGATCGGCGGCCAGGAGGACCAGCTCATCGACATCGCGCTGATGCTGAAGGCCGAGCAGGACAAGGTGGCTGCCAACTCGTAGCCGCGCATGCGAGGCCGCCACCACGGACACCGGAAGGCATGGCCAGCACCAAGCAGACGCAAGCAGCGAAGAAGAACGTCAAGAAGGCGCAGAAGGCGGCCCGCTCGAAGCGGTCGCTCGCCAACATGCCCAAGGCCACCAAGACCGCGCTCGGCAAGCAGGGCGCCGCGGTGGCCCAGCGGAAGCGAACCGGCGGCAGCACACCCAAGACGCGCCAGGAGCTGTACGAGGAAGCCAAGAAGAAGGATCTCCCCGGCCGCTCGAAGATGGGCCGCGACGAGCTGGCCCGGGCGCTGGGCCACAAGTAGCCGATGCCCGGGCTGGGCGAGCCCACGGGCCTGTGGAGAGACTCTGCGAGCAGCGGCGACTCCGTGTCAGCCTGACGGCGTGACAGTCTCAACGCCGATCTCACCGGTCGAGAGGCTGCACGAGCTCGGGGGCATCGCCACCCGCGGCACGCTGCTGCGGAGCTGCGACAGGGCTTCGTTGGAGCGCGCGGTCGCGGCGGGCGACGTCGTTCGCATCGCCCGCGGACGTTACGCGTTGGCGGCGGTCGACAATGCGCGAGTAGTGGCAGCCCGGCTCGGCGGAGTGCTCTGCTTGAGCAGTGCGGCGCTGCACCACGGCTGGGCAGTCAAACACGTGCCGGACCGGCCGCAGGTGATGGTGAGCCGTGGGGCGCGGGTCGACCGCAAGGATCGCAGCTGCCGACTTCACTACGCGGAGCTGGGCGCAGACGCGGTCCAGGACGGTGTCACGACGGAGAACGCAACCCTCGCTCACTGCCTGCGTCGGCTCCCGTTCGACGAGGCTCTCGCGATCTCGGACTCGGCCCTGCGGGCGGGCTTCCCGAAGTCCGCGCTCGTCGAGCTGGCCGGGACGGCCGGCGGCCCGGGGTCAGCTCAGATGCGCCGGGTGGCCGCGCTGGCCAGCCCTGAACCGGCCAACCCGTTCGAGTCCTGCCTGCGGGCGATCTCGTCTGACGTGCTTGGGCTCTCGGTGGAACCCCAGGTCACGATTCGCGAGCCAGGGCTCGTCGCTCGGCCGGACCTCGTGGACGTGCGCCTACGGATCGTGCTCGAAGCCGACTCGTTCGAGTGGCACGGCGGGCGGAGCCAGCTGAGCGCCGACGCGCGTCGCTACAACCTCCTGGTCGTCCACGGCTGGTGGGTCCTGCGATTCGCCTACGAGCACGTCATGCTCCAACCCGAGTACGTGCGCGAGGTCCTCATCGTCATGGTGGCCCTCGCCGAACGTATGAAGGATCACCCGGTAGGCACGCCCGTTGCCGGGTGAGATCCGCAAGAGCGCGGCGGTCCTTCATGCGTTCGGTCCAACGTCGTGGATCGTGTCGCCCGAGGCTGGCAGGGTCAACCTCGTGGAAGATCCCAAAGACACCCTGGTCGAGTACCTCCAGTCCGCCCGCGACGCGATCGTCTGGAAGGTCGACGGCCTCAGCGACTACGACGCCCGCCGTCCGATGACCCCGACGGGCACCAACCTGCTCGGGCTGGTCAAGCACCTGGCCAGCGTGGAGCTCGGCTACTTCGGCGACACCTTCGGCCGACCGAGCGGGATCGCGCTGCCCTGGCACGCCGACGACGCGGACCCCAACGACGACCTCTACCTCACCGCGGACGAGACGCGGGAGTGGGTGCTCGACCTCTATCGCACCGCATGGGCGCATGCCGCCAGGACCTTCGAGGAGTGCGACCTCGACACCGTGGGCCGGGTGCCGTGGTGGGGTGACAGGGGAGAGGTCACGCTGCACCAGATCCTCGTGCACATGACCACCGAGACCCACCGACACGCGGGCCACGCCGACATCGTGCGCGAGCTCATCGACGGTCGCGCCGGGCGTCGGGCCGAGGACCCCAACCTGGACGACGGTTACGACTGGCCGGCGCACGTCGCCCGGGTCGAGGCGGCCGCTCGCTCAGCCGCCGGATGACCGCTGCCGCAGCATCGACACCAGACTAGAACGTGTTCTAGTATTGGGGGCGCACCACACACGGAGGAGAGAGCAATGTCCCAGGCTGCGGCTCAGTCAGTTCTTGGCGGGGTCCGAGACCTGCTGCCCACGCTCCGTGACCGGGCTGACGAGGCCGAGCGCCTGCGCGTCGTCCCTGAGGCGTCGATCAAGGAGCTGGAGGAGGTCGGGTTCTTCCGGCTGCTCCAGCCCCAGCGGTTCGACGGCCTCGAGGCGGATCCGGTCACCTTCTACACAGCGGTCCGCGACATCGCGAGCGCCTGCGGCTCGACCGGCTGGGTCTCCAGCGTGGTCGGCGTCCACCCCTGGCAGGTGGCGCTGTTCGCGGACGAGGCGCAGCAGGCGGTCTGGGGCGAGGACACCAACACCCGGCTGAGCTCGTCGTACGCGCCGACGGGCAAGGCCACGGTGGTCGACGGCGGCTACCGGCTCTCGGGCAAGTGGAGCTTCAGCTCCGGCTGCGACCACTGCACCTGGGTGCTGCTCGGGGGGCTGGTCTTCGACGACGCGGGCAACGTCGTCGACTTCAAGACCTTCCTGGTCCCGCGCACGGACTACACGATCAACGACGTCTGGCACATGATCGGGCTGAGCGGCACCGGCTCCAACGACATCGTCGTCGACGACGTGTTCATCCCCGAGGCGTTCACCCTCTCCATGGGCGAGACCGGCCAGTGCAAGGGCCCGGGCCAGGCCGTCAACCCCTCGGACCTCTACAAGCTCCCCTTTCACTCGATCTTCACCACGACGATCTGCACGCCGATCATCGGCATGGCCCTCGGCGCCTACCAGGACCACGTCGAGATGCAGCAGAAGCGCACCCGCGCGGCGTACCTCGGCGAGAAGGCGTCCCTCGACCCGTTCTCCGCCGTCCGCATCGCCCGCGCGAGCAGCGAGATCGACGCAGCCTGGGCGCTCACGATGCAGAACATCCGCGAGGAGCAGGAGCTGGTGGCGAGGGGCGAGCCGATTCCCCTCAAGGTCCGGCTCAAGGTCCGGCGTGACCAGGTGCTCGGCACGCAGCGCGCCATCGATGCCATCGACTCGCTGTTCGAGGCCTCGGGCGGCCGCGCCCTCACCGAGGGGACTCCGCTGCAGCGAGCGTGGCGCGATGCCCACGCCGGCCGGGTGCACGCGGCCAACGACCCCGAGCGGGCCCTGCAGATGTACGGCGCCCACGAGTTCGGCCACAAGATCGACCCCGGGATGTACTAGTGGACTTCGCCAAGGAGGACGTCCGGCGGTCCGCCAAGGCGGGTGACCTGACCCTCACGTACTACGAGGCCGGGCCGGACGGCCCGACCGGTATCGGCGGCGACCTGCCGCTGGTGATGCTGCACGGCGGCGGCCCCGGCGCCTCGGCCTGGTCGAACTTCGGCTCGGCCCTGCCCCGGTTCGCGACGTCGTTCCGCACGCTGCTGGTCGACCAGCCCGGGTTCGGCGGCTCCGACAAGCCGCCCGTGGTCGGCAACTACTTCCGCTTCTCCGCGTCGTACGTCGTGCAGCTGCTCGACGAGCTCGGCATCGAGCGGGTGCACCTGCTCGGCAACAGCCTGGGCGGCGGCACCGCCACCCGGCTGGCCATCGACCACCCCGACCGGGTCGGCCGGCTGGTGCTGATGGGGCCCGGCGGGCTCTCGCTCAACCTGTTCCACGCCGACCCGACCGAGGGCGTGAAGCGGCTGACCGAGTTCAACCTCGACCCCAGCCGCGACGCGCTCCGCGCGTTCATCTCCACCATGGTGGTCAACCAGGACCTCGTGACCGACGAGCTGGTGGAGGAGCGGTACGCCGACGCCACCGCGCCGGGCGCGCGCGAGGCGATGATCTCGATGGGCATGTCCTTCTTCAACAGGGACACCGCCGAGGACGGCATGCTCTGGCGCGAGGCGCACAAGATCCGCAAGCACACCCTGCTCACCTGGGGCCGCGAGGACCGCGTCAACCCGCTGGACGGCGCGCTGGTCGCTCTCAAGGCGATCCCGAGGGCCACCCTGCACGTGTTCCCGAACTGCGGCCACTGGGCACAGATAGAGGCAGCCGACGAGTTCGCCGAGGTGGCCACGAGCTTCCTCGCGCGGCACTCCGAACCTCCAAGGGGAGAGCGCTCATGACCATCGACATCAAGTCCATGGGCTACGTGCGCGTGGCCAGCACGGACCTCGAGCAGTGGAGGACGTTCGCCGGAAAGGTGCTCGGCCTGGCCGAGGGCCGTGGCCCGAACCCCGAGCACCAGTACTGGCGGATGGACCAGGTCTCCGCCCGGCTGGTGGTCTTCCCGGCCGACGTCGACCAGCTGGCGGCGATCGGCTGGGAGCTGGCCGACCACCAGGCCCTGCAGGACGCGCGCGAGCACCTCGAGAAGGCGGGCGTGGACTTCGACGAGGCCACTCCGGGACAGCTCGAGGAGCGCCGGGTGCAGGAGCTGATCCGCTTCCGCGACCCGTTCGACAACGTCTTCGAGCTGTTCCACGGCATCACCTACGAGTCCCGGCCGGTCGTGACGCCGTACGCCGCCAACTTCGTCACCGGCGACCAGGGCATGGGCCACGTGGTGCTGCCGGTCACCGACGACGTCGAGGCGCTGGCGTTCTATCGCGACACCCTCGGCTTCCGGCTGCGCGACTCGATGTCGATGCCGGGGGAGTTCGTGGGCAAGGAGCCGGGCACCAAGGTCTGGCTGCGGTTCCTGGGGGTCAACCCGCGCCACCACTCGCTGGCCTTCCTGCCGATGCCCAACCCGTCCAAGTGCGTGCACATCATGCTCGAGGTCGACGAGCTCGACCACGTGGGCCGGGCGCTGGAGCGGGTGCGCAAGCACAAGGCGCCGCTGTCGGCCACGCTCGGGCGGCACATGAACGACGAGATGATCTCGTTCTACGTCAGGTCGCCCGGCGGCTTCGACGTGGAGCTCGGGACCGACGGGCTCACCGTCGACGACGGCCGCTGGGTCGCGCGGGAGTCGACCGCCGTCTCGTACTGGGGCCACGACTTCGGCAGCCGAACCAGCTAGCCCTACCGTGGACAGCGTGAGCCAGGTTCCCGACGGGATGCGCGAGGACGCGCACGAGACCTGGCCGAGCCACGACCTCATCGAGTCCTGGCTGGGCGACTCGATGTACGACTTCCAGTTCCGCCCGGGCGAGGACACCTTCGTCGACGCCGACGACCCGGAGGCCATCGCCGCGGCCCGCCGGTTCCGCGACGTACTCGGCCGGTTCGCCTCCGGGGTCACCGTGGTGACCGCGGTCAGCGGCGGCGCTCCGGTCGGCCTGACCTGCCAGTCGTTCTCGTCGGTCTCCCTCAACCCGCCGCTCGTCCTGTTCATCCCGGCCAAGACCTCGCGCGCCTGGCCGTCGATCCAGCGCTCCGGCAAGTTCTGCGTCAACTTCCTCGCCGCCGGCCAGGCCGAGCTGTCCAACCAGATGGCCAGCCGGGGCGTCGACAAGTTCACCGGGGTGACCTGGGAGCCCGCGCCGGTCACCGGGTCGCCGGTGATCGAGGGCACCCTCGGCTACGTCGACTGCCAGATCCAAAGCGTCCACGAGGCCGGCGACCACTTCGTCGTCGTCGGCCGGGTCCTCGACCTCGCCGTGCACGACGCCGAGCAGCCGCTGCTGTTCTTCGAGGGCAAATACGCCTCGACAGACACCTGAGGGCTGCTCCTAGGGTGGGCCAGGTGCCCACCCACCCGCTCTGGCGCCCCTATGAGCTCGTCGACCTCGAGGAGGTCGCCAAGGCCCGGTTGGCCGGCCCGTCGAGACCGGTCGAGGTCGTGCCGTACGACGACGGCTGGCCTTCCGATTTTGCTCGACTGTCGAGCATCGTCCGAGGCGCCCTGGGCGACCGGGTGGTGGCCCTTGAGCACGTCGGCTCGACGGCCGTGCCCGGCCTGGCCGCCAAGCCCGTGATCGACGCCGACCTCACCGTGGCCGACAGCGGCGACGAGTCGACGTACGTCTCCGACCTGGAGGCGGTCGGCTTCGTGCTGCGGTTCCGCGAGCCCGAGTGGGAGGAGCACCGGGTCTTCGCCGCCGAGGACCCGAGGTCGAACCTCCACGTCTGGTCACCGGGCAGCGTCGAGGCGCGACGGCATGCGGCCTTCCGTGACTGGCTGCGCTCGCACGACGAGGACCGCGACGCCTACGGCGCGCTCAAGACCGAGCTGGCCGGCCGGGGGTTCGGCGACGTCATGGACTACAACAACCACAAGGCCGCGCTGGTCTACGACCTCTACGAGAAGGTGTTCGCCGCCGACCCGGCGCACCAGCACGATCCGCAACCGCGAGGCTAGTGCCCGAGTCAGGGCTCGAGGCAGGCCGGGATCGAGTCCGACGGACCCGTCGGGGACCCGGTGTGTCCACCCCGGCCGAAGATCTTGACCCAGTCGACAGACGGGAACTGCTTCAGGGTGGGCACGATCTCGTTGGCCACCGTGGTCGTCGAGCCACCGCTGCGGCAGCCACCGGTGAGCCGGAGCCGGGCGATGCCGCCGGAGATGCTGAGGTGGTCGAACCCCGTCGCACCCGAGCGCACCAGGCGGAGTCCGTTCCCTCGCTCCGTCGGTGTAGGGCCGGCGAAGAGGGACTGCAGCACCGCCGCGGCCGGCGAGGAGGCGGGCACCCGACGCTGCACTTCGACGACGTTCGCGTCCCGGTCCACGAAGAAGACCTTGCGGGTGCTCATCGCGAACGCCGTGCCGACATCCACGACGACGCGGTGGGTCTGGACGCTCACGCGGAAGGTCGTCTGCTGCTGGACACCGAGCCCGAAGAGGATGGCGCCCTCGAAGTCACCGGCCTCGACGGCGGTGATGACGTTGGGCAGTGCGAAGGCGGTGCGGCCGGGCACGGTGGATCCACTCTGGTCGTGGGCCATGGCGTCGGGCATCGAGACCGAGAGGACCTTGGCGCCGGCCACTCGGACCGGCAGCCCGGAGCCGTCGTGGACCAGCGTGTCCACCCAATCCGCGTGGACCGAGGCCGGTACGCCGCCGGTGAAGCCGAACACCACTCGGTCGACGTGGCCCACGTGGCGGGCCTTCACCGAGGTGAGGACCGGGAGGGCGACCCGGTCCGAGGTCCCGCGATGGCCGGTGGCGGTGGCCGCCGCCGCGGGTGGCAGGGGTGCGAGCGCGAGCAGGCAGAGCCCGAGGAGCGGCAGCGCCGCGCGGGCCCAACGGCGACTGGTCATGCTGCTACGACGCTTCACGGTGCCTCGACGTTGACCGTGGGGATGCCCCCACCCGCGCGGGCGATGACTGCGACCGACGGCTCGTCGGTCGGGTTCGACTCGCGGTGCACGGTGAACGCGGGCACGTGGACGAAGTCCCCGGCGTGCGCATCGAGGTGCCCGTCGAACCCCTCGAACTCGAGCCGCAGGATCCCGCGGACGACGTACAGGCTGCTCTCGTTCTTGTCGTGGTGGTGCCAGCCGCTGACCGCTCCGGGCTGGGTGGTGACCCGGCCGGACCAGAGGATCGGAAGCTCGAAGGCACGCTCGCGGAACATCCCCGGTGTCGGGTCGGCCGCGTCGAGCTCGTCGAAGCGGAACACCCGGACGGGTACGGGATCGGTCACCCGATCAGGGTCTCAGATCGACGAGGTGGCCGCGGGGGCGAACTCGGTGTTCTGGGCGAGCACGTAGGTGCCCGCGACTCATCCGGCGACAGCGTCCTCAGGGGCGAACCTGGATGATCGTCTTTCCCTTGAGCCGCTGGCTGGAGTTGAAGGTGGCGACGGCATCGTCGAGGGACGCGATGGTTCCGATGTTCGTGCGCAGCCGTCCGTCATCCACGCGCGTCACGATCTCACCCAGCTGGTCGCGGTCGGCCTCGACGACGAAGTCGATCGCCCGGCCGTTCGCCGGTGGGCCCTCGACCGGGCCCACGACCGACACCAGGGTGCCTCCGGCCTTGATCAGGGCCGAGGAGCTCTTCTGGATGTCGCCGCCGATGACATCGAAGACCAGATCGACCTCGCCGAGGTCTCGCAGCGTGTCGTTCTCGAGGTCGACGAACTCCTGCGCGCCGAGGTCGAGCGCCTTCTCACGGTCGGCGGAGCGTCCGGTACCGATGACGTGGGCGCCGGCCTCGGACGCGAGCTGGGTCACCATCGCTCCGACTGCGCCGACCGCGCCATGGGCGAGGACGCGCTGCCCCGACTGGAGCCGGCCGTGGATGAACAGTCCCTGCCACGCGGTCAGCCCGGAGATCGGCAGGGAGGCGCCGACCGTGAAGTCGACATCGTCCGGCAGGGGCGCGAGGTTGCGTGCCTCGATCGCGACGTACTCCGCGAGCGTGCCGTCGCGATGCCAGTCCGCGAGGCCGAACACGCGCTGTCCCACCGACAGTCCCGTCGTGCCGTAGCCGAGTGCGGTGACCGTTCCTGCGAGCTCGTGCCCAGGGATCGATGGCGTCCGGTCCCGGTCGGCGCGATCGGTCCAGGTCGAGGGCCACTCGAGCTCTGTCGAGACCCATCCCGACGCGTGAACCTCGACGATGACGTCGTTGATCGCTGCCGGCGGCTCGGGCCGCTCCACCAGAGTCATCCCGGCTGTTCCCGCAGCCTGGTCCGTCACCACGATCGCCTTCATCTGCGACACCTTCTCTCCACGCCAGTCTCGCAGGCAGGCCCGGTCCGCCGGGAGCGCCCGTCAGGCGACGCCGTGGACGATCGCGTACCCGGTGTCGGAGTGGTGGACCGTCACCTCGGCGAGGTCGGCCCGCTCCATCGCGTCGACCACCCATTGCGTGCCCTCGGCGCACGAGTGGACGACGCCTCCGCCCGACAGGGCCTCCTGCAGGCAGTAGATGACACTGCTGGCGTAGGCGATCAGGGCGCTCGGGTTCTCGGCATCCTGGTCGAGGTCGCCGGTCAGGTCGTTCTCGGCCACGAGCAGCACGCCGCCACTGGCAAGTGCGCGGTGGACGCCCTCCAGGACCGAGGCGGGGTCACTCATGTGGTGCAGCGAGTCGAGGCAGTAGACGAGGTCGAACGGGCCCTCGTCGGGGAGGTCGCGCGCGTCTGCCCGGCGGATCGAGACGTTGGCCGGCAGGTCCGGCAGAGCCTGAGGCGACAGGTCGTAGCCGACCACGGTCGAGCGAGGGAACGCCCGACCGAGCACCGCTGCGGCGCTGCCGTTGCCGGGCGCGATCTCGGCCACGCGGGCGCCCTCGGCGAGCCTGTCGCTCAGTCCCGGGACGGCGGCGATCCAGTCCTCCACCAGCGCCATCTCGTACATCGGGGTGTTGACGCCGGCGAAGGGCGCGTACGGCGTGAGCCGCTCGCTCGGGATGCCGGCACCGGTCCGGATCGCGGCGATCAGGTCGGCGTACACCTGGGGTGCCCCCCAGAGTCCGTCCAGGATCGACGTCACGGAGACCGGGAACTGTGGCCCGAACGTCATCTGTGTCATCTCGGTGGCTTGGAAGCGGCCGTCGGAGTGGGTCAGGTAGCCGGCTGCGGTCATGCCCCGCAGCCACTCGGCGGCGTTGCGGTGGTCGGCTCCGGCGCGGTCGCCGACCTCCTGCGCGGTGCCACCCTCCGCGAGGACCGCGTCGAGCAGGCCCGTGCGTCGCCCGATCTGCAGGAGGGTCACGGCGAACAGCCCGGGCAGGTGCTCGAAGATCGGAGGTGTCTCATCATTCATGCGCGCACGCTAGAGACTCGCGCACTCACCTGTCACGAACCGCGCCGCCGTCCTCTCAAGAGGCGCGCGCCGTGCTGTGGGACCGCCGCTTCGCCGGGTTGCCCTTCGCCGGGACGCTCCGGGGACGTGGGCGCCAGATGTGCGAGCCGGCCCATGCCAACGTGATCGCCATGAGTGAGAAGCCGATGAGGAAGGTGATCACCAGACCGGGTGTCGTCTCCGCCCCCGGCTCCGGTGCGAGCACGGCAAGCAGCGTGCTTCCCACGATGGACAGGGCAATGACTGCCCACCCGACCGCGCGGAGAATGCGGCCGCGTTGGGCGTAGGCCAGGGAGCCGACGAGGAAGCTCGGGGCGAGCACCATTCCGGGGCTGAGGAAGAGCACCAAGCCCGGGACCACCGCCAGCGTCCACCACCGGCTACGGCCGGACAGTCGGGCCTGGGCGGCCAGGCCCACGCCGCCACCGAGCAGGGCCGCGAACCCGATGATGAGCAGGGTTCCGGTCCAGGAGAACTCGGGGTTGCCGCTGATCAGGCGCATCCAGATGCGCGCCAGCACCCCCCACGCCGCTCCTGTGACCGCGCCGAGCGCTGCCGCTCGAGGCAGCGTGGTGGTCACCACGACACCGGCAGGCAGACCGGGTGGGGACCCGCGACGACGCCCGCCACGGTCGCGGCTGGCAGGACGATGGCGGTACGACGAGCGTTCATGGTGTGCTCCTGCTGGTTCGGCACGGGTGTGATACCTCGACAGACGGGCCCGAAGAACGATCGGGTGACAGGAGAGATGTCAAAGAAATAGCTGGCGTGGCGGGTCACCCGCCACGGCTTCTCGCTCGTCAGAGCAGGTGGTGGAGTTTGTGTCGGCGATGGACCGGGACTCGCACGCGAGCGAGTCGGCGTTCGACGTTGACACGCTGGTCGCCACTCTGTTCACGCAGGAGGCGAGGCGCTTGGTCGGGCTTGCGAGCTTCTTCACCGACGACCGCACCGCCGCGGAGGACCTGGTGCAGGAGGCGTTCATCCGACTGGCTCGCACCTCGCATCGGATCCGCGACACCGACAAGGCGGCTGCCTACCTGCGGTCGATCGTCATCAACCTCGCGCGCGACCACAACCGGCGAGGCCTGGTGTCGCTTCGCCACCGGCCACCTGAGACCCGTGACGAACCGTCGGCGGAGGAGACGGCCTCGATGGAGGAGTCGCGTCGACAAGTGGTCCAGGCGCTGCGGGGCCTGCCACGCCGGCAACGGGAGTGCCTGGCCCTGCGCTACTACCTCGAGCTGTCGATCGAAGACATAGCCGACGCGCTCGGTGTGTCGGCGAACTCGGTGAAGACCCATCTGAAGCGGGGCCTGCGCAGTCTCGGCGCCGCACTGGAGGACAGCCATGGCTGACCTGGAGTCGCGTCTCCACGAGGCGCTCGGCGACGTGGGTGACCTCAACCAGCCCTCGCCCGACCTGTTCGCCCGAGTGGTCGGCAGCATCGCCGATGACCGCGCTCGCCGTCGGCACCATCGCCGTGTCGCCCTCGCGTGGGCGGTCGGCGCCGCCGTGGCCGTTGCCCTGACCATCAGCCTGACCCCAAGAGACGAGGAGGGACTGCACATGCCCTGGTGGATCCTGGAGATCGCCACCGATCTGGCCCTGGTGGCCATCGCGGTCTGGCTCGGGCCGTTCATCAAGCGGTTCGGACGTGCGTACGCCGCAGACGTGTTCCACGACAACCCGCTGACGGGCAAGAGCTACATCGTGCTCACGGACATCGTCTACTACCTGATCTTCGCCGCCTACATCCTCTTCACCATCCGAACCGAGCCGCCTTCGCTGCTGACCAACGACGTGACCGCGACTCAGGTCAAGGAGATGGCCGCCCGACTCGGTGGCATCCTGCTGATCATCGGTGTCCTGCACGGCCTCAACATCGTGGTCATGCCCGTGCTCGGGAGGGTGTTCTCACTCAACCGCCGACTGCCGCCCCGAGGCGGGACTGGACTCGGGTAGGTACCTCTCGCCGAAATCGTCGAAGGACGCACAGAAGATGACCTGACACGCGGTGCCCTCGCCGTACTGACCAGCCGCGAATCCGCGCGGCACGAGGACAGGGTCGAGGACTTCGCTGACGGTGACCCCGCTAGACGCTGCGTCCACGGGAGCGATTCTGCCTGCTACCCGTGATTGGCACTGGTCGCGAGGCAGTCGGACGACTGCACGGCGGCATGGTCGGAGCCGACAGCGGCATGTGACGTCGCGGGCCTCTATCCGGCGACGCACGATCCACGCTACGTTCCGAGCACCGGGCAGGGGGAGACGGTCAAACGGCCGTGACTTCAGTCTGGACAAGAGGAGTCAGGGATGTACGGACGAGTAGTGATCTACACGCACGACGATGACAGGGACGAGCTGGAGGCCAAGGCCCGGGCCGGGGTGATCCCCATCGTCACCAACACACCGGGGTACATCTCCTACGGAGTCATGTTCGACGACGACCGAGTGGTGTCTGTGAGCCAGTGGGAGTCTGAGGCGCACGCGACGGCGGCGGACGCCGCGCTCGCGGAGTGGGTGAACGCGAACACCACGATGAAGAGTCAGACGCGCTATACCGGCGACTTTGCGTGGCTGGAACTCGCCTCGCACTAGGTAGTGGCTCAGCAATCGGACGGTCATCAGCTCCGGCTGGTGGCCGTCTGTGCGTCCTTGGCCTCCGCTCATCGGCTGATCCGCGCGTCCGGCTCGTCGCGTAGTGGGGCGTCAGTTCTACAGATGACGTCTCGCTCACCGCCGCCTGAAAGTCCAGCCTTCAGCCGCTGAACCCGTCGACCAGGTCAGCTGGAGCCACGGCGAGCCAGGCATCGACCAGCAGGTCACGCAGGTCTCGTGAGTCGATGACGCCGAGCTCGACGAGCACCGCGGGGTAGTTGTTGAAGTGCTCGATCGTGAACACGCCGTTGAGGTCGGCTGCGAGCACGCCTTCCTTGTCGTGCAGGTCCTTCGTGTTGACCGCGAGGATCGGCGCGGCCGGCGGGGTTTGGTCGCCGAAGCGCTTGAGGTCGGTCTTGCTGAACGCACGCAGCCAGGCGATCCCCTTGCCGCGGACCGACCACGTCGCGTGCCCGTGGTGCTCGCCCTCGACCACCTCGGGCAGCTCGCCCATGATCAGCGTGACGTCTTCGAGCGTCGACATACGTCGAGCGTAGGCCCGCTCCGCTCCTCCACAGGGGTCGGCTGATGGCGTCGCGACTGTCGGTGGTCCCACCTAGCGTGTGACCCATGGACGAGGACCTCAACGACCTCGACGCAGGTGGCCTGTTGGCTGCGGCGTCGGAGGCGGTGCGGGCCCGTCGGCTGGCCGAGGTTGATGACCTGGAGGTGCTGGCTCAGTGGGCCGCAGTCCACTCGGGCGACCCGACCCACGAGCGGGACGCGCTCGTCCGGCTGGGTGGCGAAGGTACGCCGGGAGTGCAGGACTTCTGCCTCGGAGAGATCGCCCTCGCCCGCGACACCGGCGTGACAGCGACGGTCAACGCAACCGCGGACGTCCTCGACCTGTTGTTCCGGCTGCCCGAGACGTGGGCGGTGTGCGTCACTGGCGGCGCGGAGCTCGGCATCGCCCGCCGGGTCGCCAAGCTGTCGCGGCACTGCCGGCCGACCGGGTCGGCGTGGTGGACCGCGCGGTCGCACGAGTGATCGGCCATGAGGCCGGCGGGCGGGTCCTGGCCGTCGCCGAGGCCAAGATCATCGAGGCCGACCCGGGGCTGCACGAGGAGCGGGTCGAGGTGGAGCGGCGACGGCGCTACGTGTCCTCTTCGCGCACCGACGAGTTCGGGCTGCGCACGGTCATCGCCCGGGTCGAGGGTCGACCACCGAGGCTCGCGCCGGATCAGCGCGGACCACGCGCGGATGATCCTGGACGCACCACCCGGCGTCGACATCTATCCGCAGTAGGCACTCAGGGCTCGATGAGCGCCCGGTGCTGGCGGACGACGAGGAGTACGCTCCCAAGCGGCCTCGCCTCGGGCACGGCCACCGACGACACCCGGCGCACTCTCGCGCCCCGCGCCCCACCCGTGAGAGCGACCCACCGCGCTGGACCTGTCCCTGTGTCCCACGCTGCACCAGGAGGTTCGCCATCTCCTCACGATCCACGGGGGCCGGGTCGATCTTCGTGTCGATCGCGGCGTACCGCGAGCCCGAGCTCGTCCCCACCGTGCAGGACTGCCTCGACAAGGCACACCACCCCGAACGGCTGCGCTTCGGCATCTGCTGGCAGCACACCCCCGACGAGACGTTGCCCGCGTGGATGGCCGGCGAGCAGTTCCGCATCATCGATGTCGACGCCGGCGCGAGCGGCGGCGCCAACTGGGCCCGGGCTCAGGTCATGAGCCTGTGGCAGGGCGAAGAGTGGTACCTCCAGCTGGACTCGCACCACCGTTTCAGCGGGGGCTGGGATGCGTTTCTGGTGGAGGAGATCGCGCGCACCGGCAGCGACCGCCCCGTGCTGACGACCTACGGGCCGCCGTACGACCCAGGCGTCGACGATCCCCTTGATGAGCCCATGAGCATGCTGTTCCGGGAGTTCACCCCCGACGGGCTCGCCATGTTCATGCCGGCCACGGTGCCCGGCTGGCAGGAGCGGACCTCGCCTCGTCCGGCGCGCTTCGCCTCCGCGCACCTCCTCTTCGCACCCAGCAGCTTCATCGCCGACGTGCCCTGCGATCCCGATCTCTACTTCACCGGCGACGAAGGGATCCTCGCGGTCCGTGCGTACACCCACGGCTACGACCTCTTCGAGCCGTCGCGCGTCGTCGTGTGGCACCAGTACGTACGCAACGACGCCCCAAAGCACTGGGACGACCACGTCGGCGAGTCCGCAGGCCCCGCCTGGTACGAGCTCGACGCGGCGAGCCGCGCGAAGCTGCGACGTATCGTCACCGACGGCGAGCCCGACAGCGGGCTGGGTTCTGTGCGCACGCTGGCCGACTACGAGGCGTACGCCGGGATCAGCTTCCGGCATCGGGTGGTGCAGGACTACACGCGCCGCAACCTCGACGCCCCCAATCCACCGGCGGCTCCCCACTGGCCCAGCGACGTCATCTTTCCCGAGCGGGTCCCCGGGATCGCCTGGGAGACCTCGGGCGATCGTCACGTCGCCAGCATTCCCGCGCCGATCCCCGGCAGACGCGAGCTCAACAGCTCAGGCGCGTTGCTCGTCGAGCTCGCGGACGGGCAGCATTCGGTGCGGGAGATTGCCGCCTACGTCCGCGCCGCCCACCAGCTCGGTGAGGACCAGACGGTGGCCATTCTCGACTTCTACGCCGAGGCTTGCAGCGTCGGTCTTGTCACCTGGGAGGACCACCATGGCTGATAACAAGGACCGCCCCGATCTCGGTGACTTCGCGGCAGTGGAGCCATCGCGACGCAGGTTCCTGAAGCTGCTCACTGCTGCGGGCTTCAGTGCTCCCGTGCTGGTGGTGCTCGATCCCTCGGGTGCACGGGCCAGCGCTCCCGCGCCCGACCCGACGCCGACTCCCACGCCGACTCCCACGCCGACGCCGACACCGACGCCGACACCGACTCCCATGCCGACACCGACTCCCACTCCCACTCCCACGCCTACTCCCACGCCGCTGGTCCCGAAGACCAGCCGGATCAAGGGCAAGAAGCGGCTCACGAGGGGCAGGGGCAGCTACACGTTCAGCTCACCCACCCCTGGTGCGACGTTCGAATGCCGTCTCGACCGCGGGGCCTGGAAGGCGTGCTCGTCGCCGTACGTCGTGAAGACCAAGCAGCTCGAGCCCGGCAGGCACAAGCTCTACGTGCGAGCAGTGCTGGCAGGCATCCACGATCCGACACCGTCCGTCAAGAAGTTCATGGTGGTCCGTTAGGCGAGGTCACCGGTCCTCGAGCAGCAGCTGGCGTCGACATCTGTCCGCACCAGGCACTCACAGCTCGATGAGCGCCCGGTGCTGGTGCGGCTGCCCGTAGAGCTGTCCCAGCGCGTGGGCTCGCTTGAACACCAGCTGCGCGTCGTGCTCCCAGGTGATCGCGATGCCGCCGTGCAGCTGCACGGTCTCGGCCGCGACCCGGTTGAGCGCGTCGGAGCAGTACGACTTGGCCACGTGGGCCAGCTCCCCGGCGTTCGGGGCGCCGGTCGCGAGGGCGTACGACGCCGCCCAGGAGGCCGAGCGCGACATCTCGACCAGGACCAGCAGGTCGGCCATCCGGTGCTTGAGCGCCTGGAAGGAGCCGATCGGGCGGCCGAACTGCACCCGCTCCTTCGAGTAGGCGACCGTCATCTCCAGGGCGCGGGCCGACAGGCCCGCCGACAGGGCGGCCACGCCGACCGCGCCGACCAGCGACGCCCGGGCGCGGGCCGCGGCGGCGTCACCCATCGCGGTGCCCTCGGTGGCCGTCACCGACCCCAGCCGGATCGTCTGGTCCATCGACGGCAGCCACTGAGCCGATCCCGCCGGCACCTCCGTCAGCTCGTCGCCGGCCAGCAGGAGCACCGCGGCGCAGTCGGCGAACAGCGAAGGCTCACCCGGTACGGCGAAGGCAGCCACCTCACCGGCCGCGATCCTCGGGAGCAGGGCCTTCTTCGCCTCGTCGGTGCCGCCGGCCAGCAGCGCCTCGGCGGTCACCACCGACGACAGCAGGGGCGAGGGTGCGAGCGAGCGGCCGACCTCCTCGAGCACGATCATCGACTCGAGGAGGGAGAACCCCGCGCCGCCGTACTCCTCCGGGACGGCCAGCGCAGCGACCCCGATCTGCTCGCACAAGGTCTGCCAGAGCGCCTCGTCGTACCCGGCCTCGGACACCATGGCGGACCGGACGGCGGCCGAGTCGGCCCGCTTGACCAGCAGGGAGCGGACGGTCGCGGCCAGCTCCTGCTGCTCGTCGGAGAACGCGAAGTCCATCAGCCCACACCCAGTGCCTGGAGGACGGCGCCGCGGTGGAACGCCGGCGAGCCCCAGGCGCTCCGCAGCGCGCGGACCTTGGTCAGCCACAGCGACAGGTCCAGCTCGGCGGTGTAGCCGATCGCGCCGTGGACCTGCAGCCCCGTTCTCGCGGCCAGGTAGGCCGCATCGCTGCACGCGACCTTGGCCGCGGAGACGTACTCGCGCTGGGTCATGACCGCCGCGCCGTACAGGAGCGGCCGGGCGAAGTCGAGGGCGATCCGCACGTCGGCCAGCTTGTGCTTGATCGCCTGGTAGGACCCGATCTCGCGACCGAACTGCCGACGCTGCTTGACGTAGATGACCGAGTCCGCGAGCAGCCGTTCCCCGGCGCCCAGCAGCTGTGCCGAGGTGGCCAGCACCCCCAGCCCCAGCCCGCCCCTCAGCTCCGCGACCTCGACCGGCTCGCCCGGCGTCAGTCGGAACAGGTGCCGGGTCCGGTCGACGGAACGCACTCGCTCGCCCACCGTCGCGGTGTGCAGGGCGTTGTCGTGGAGGACGTAGAGCTCACTCGCGATGTCGGCGTCGAGCGCGTACGGCACCAGCGGTGGTACGGCGAGCGAGGCGATCGTCCCGGACAGGTCCCGACCGAGGGCGAGGGGGAGCACCGCGGCGGACTCGACCCACGGCCCTGGGACGGCGTACCGACCGAGCGCCTCGAACGCGACGCACGCCTCGACCGTCGTGTCCTCGGTGGCCAGCTCCGTCACGCCGAGCTCGGCCAGCCTCGCCCACAGCTCCAGCCCGGGCTCGTGGTCGCCGTCGGCCCAGGCGCGGGCGACCGCCGCCGTGCCGGCCGCGGACAGGAGGGAGTCCAGCGATGCCGCGAAGTCGCGCTGGTCCGGGTCGAGCACGAACCTCATCCGCGGACCTCCCGCGGGAGACCGAGGATCCGCTCGGCGACGATGTTGCGCTGCACCTCGTTGGTGCCGGCGTAGATCGGCCCGGACAGCGCGAACGTGTAGCCGTCGAGCCACGGCGACTCGACTTCGCCGTCGGGGCCGAGCAGGTCGAGGGCGGTCTCGTGGAGCGCGATGTCGAGCTCGGACCAGAAGACCTTGTTGACCGAGCCGGCCGCGCCCAGGTCCCCACCGCCGGCGAGCCGGGTCACCGTGCCCCAGGTGTAGAGGCGGTAGGCCTGTGCCTTGATCCAGGCGTCCGCGACCGCGGCGGCGTGGTCCGCATCTCGGTGCGTCCGGAAGAGGTCGACCAGCCGGTCGGCCGCCGCGCAGAAGCGGCCGGGGGAGCGGAGCGACAGCCCGCGCTCGTTCCCCGCGGTCGACATCGCGACCCGCCAGCCGTCGCCGGGCGCCCCGAGCACGTCCGAGTCAGGCACGAAGACGTCCTCGAAGAACACCTCGGCGAAGCCGACCTCGCCGTCCAGCTGCGCGATCGGTCGCACGGTGATCCCGTCGGTGTCCAGTGGGAAGAGGAAGTAGGTCAGCCCGTGGTGCCGCTCGGCCTCCGCGTCGGAGCGGAACAGGCCGAAGCCCCACTGCGCGAAGCTCGCCCGCGACGACCAGGTCTTCTGGCCGTTGAGGACCCAGCCGCCACGCTCCTCGTCACGGCGGGCGCTCGAGGTGAGCGAGGCGAGGTCCGAGCCGGCCTCGGGCTCCGACCAGCACTGCGCCCAGATCTGCTCGCCGGTCGCCATCGAGGGCAGGAAGCGGTCCTGCTGCTCCTGGGTCCCGTGGTCGAAGATGATCGGCGCCAGCAGGAAGATGCCGTTCTGGGAGACCCGGCCGGGCGCACCGGATCGGTAGTACTCCTCCTCGAAGACCACCCACTCGACCAGCGACGCGTCGCGGCCGTGGTACGCCCGCGGCCAGGACACCACCGACCACCGTGCCTCGGCCAGCTTCCGTTCCCACTCCTGGTGGAGGGCCCAGCCCTCGGCGGTGTCCATCGACGGCAGTGGCTCGACCGGGACGTTGGCGGCCAGCCACTCGCGGGCCTCGGCCTGGAAGGCGAGCTCGGACTCGGAGAGGTCGAGGTCCATCAGCGGTCCCTCAGCTCTGTCTTGAGCACCTTGCCGGACAGGTTGCGGGGGAGGGTCTCGACGAGCTCCACCCGGCGGGGCACCTTGAAGTTGGCCAGCCGCTCCTTCGCGAAGCCGACCACCTCGTCCTCGGTCAGGGTCGAGCCGGCCGCGCGTACGACGTACGCCTTGCCGACCTCGCCCATCCGCTCGTCCGGGACACCGACGACCGCCACATCGGCCACGCCCTCGAGCCGGGCCAGCGCCTGCTCGACCTCCGCCGGGTAGACGTTGAAGCCGCCGGAGATGTACATGTCCTTCAGCCGGTCGGTGATCCGCAGGTTGCCGTCGGCGTCGAGCGACCCGACGTCGCCGGTGTGCAGCCAGCCGTCCTCGTCGATCGCCTCGCGAGTGGCTTCCTGGTCGTCCAGGTAGCCGAGCATCACGTAGTCGCCGCGCACCAGCAGCTCCCCGGTCTGGCCGTTCCCGCCCTGACCCGCCGCGATCCGGGTCTCCATCCCCGGGACGGCCCGGCCGTTGGTGGTGGCCACCGTCTCGGCGGAGTCGCCCTCGCGGCACATGGTGACCACGACCGCCTCGGTCATGCCGAACGCCGTGACCACCTGGTCGATCGCCAGGTCGTCCCGCATCCGTTCGATCAGCACCACCGGTACGACCGCCGCGCCCGTGACCGCCAGCCGCAGCGACGACAGGTCCCGGTCCGCCCGGCCGGGGGCGTTGAGCAGCGACTGGTAGAGCGTGGGCGCCCCCGGGAAGACCGTGATCCGGGCCGACTCGATCAGCCGCATCACCTCGTCGACGTCGAAGGTCGCGACGGGGTAGAGGGTGGCCCCGGTGAGCAGACCGACGACGATGCCGATCTTGTAGCCGAAGGAGTGGAAGAACGGGTTGACCACGAGGTACCGGTCGCCCTGCCGCACCCCGCCCAGCTCGGCCCACGCCTTCGCGACGCCGATGGTCTGGCGGTGTGCGCTCATCGCGCCCTTGGACCGGCCGGTGGTTCCGGAGGTGAACAGGATGTCGGCCACGTCGTCGGGGGCGACCTCGGAGAATGCTCGACTGTCGAGGATCCCTGGAGGGTGGGTCACCTCGTCGAGCCGCACCACCCGTTCGGTGACGCCCGCGTCGGCCAGCTCCTGGTGCTGGTCGCGGCCGAGGAAGCGGTCGTGCACCACGACCAGGGCCGCGTGGGTCCGCTCCACCACGTCGGCCACCTCGGGCCCGACGTACCGCGAGTTCACCGGCACCAGCACCCCGCCGGCGTACGAGACCGCGAGGGCCGCGACCGCCCAGTCGGTGCTGTTCGGGCCCCAGAGGACCACCCGGTCGCCCCGGCCGACCCCGGCCTCGACGTAGGCCGCCGCGGTGGCCTCCACCCGGGCGAGCAGGCCGGCGAACGAGAGGACCGAGGAGCCCTCGACGTACGCCGGGTGGTCGCCGAACTCCTCCGCGGCCGTGCGGAGGAGGCGGGGCAAGGTCTCCAAACCAAGCATTTGCTTGGTAGCATAGCGCACATGGACCTGAGCCACTCCGCGGAGGACGAGGCCTTCCGGGCCGAGATCCGCGCCTGGCTCGAGGACCACCTGGCCGGCGAGTTCGCCGGGCTGAAGGGGCTGGGCGGGCCGGGCCGGGAGCACGAGGCGATCGAGGAGCGGCTGGCCTGGAACAGGCACCTGGCCGCGCACGGCTGGACCGGCGTGGGCTGGCCCGAGGAGCACGGCGGCCGCGGCCTCTCCCTCTGGCAGCAGGTGATCTTCCACGAGGAGTACGCCCGGTCGAACGCCCCCAACCGGGTCAACCACCTCGGCGAGGAGCTGCTGGGGCCGACGCTGATGGCGTTCGGCACCAAGGAGCAGCAGGAGCGGTTCCTGCCCAGGATCCTGGCGGTCGAGGAGCTGTGGGCGCAGGGCTACTCCGAGCCCGGCGCCGGCTCCGACCTGGCCAACGTGCAGACCAGGGCGCGACGCGACGGCGACGACTGGGTGGTCGACGGCCAGAAGGTGTGGACGTCCAACGCCCACTTCAGCCAGTGGCTGTTCCTGATCGCCCGGACCCAGCCGGGCTCGCAGCGGCACCAGGGGCTGTCGTTCCTGCTGCTGCCGATCGACCAGGAGGGCGTCGAGGTCCGGCCGATCGAGCAGCTGACCGGCGGCTCGGAGTTCAACGAGGTCTTCCTGACGGGCGCGCGGACGGCGTCCGACCTGGTCGTGGGCGAGCCCGGGGACGGCTGGCGGGTGGCCATGGGGCTGCTGGGCTTCGAGCGGGGGGTCTCGATCCTGGCCCAGCTGGTCGGCTTCACCCGGGAGCTGCAGCGGGTGGTCGCGCTGGCCAGGGAGAACGGCGCGCTCGACGACCCGATCGTGCGCGACCGGCTGGCCGGGCTGAAGGCCGAGCTCGAGGTCATGCGGTTCACCGCACTGCGGTCCCTGTCCGAGGTCACCGCGGGTGACGACTCGGCGGCCGCCGGGGGAGCAGCCTCGATCTTCAAGCTGGTCTGGGCGAGCTGGCACAAGAAGCTGGGTGAGGTCGCGATGGACGTGCGGGGCCTCGACGGGCTCGCGGCCCGGGCCGCGCCGTACGAGCTGGACGTCCTCCAGCGCCTCTTCCTCTTCTCGCGCGCCGACAGCATCTACGGCGGCAGCGACGAGGTGCAGCGCAACATCCTGGCCGAGCGGGTGCTCGGCCTGCCCCGCGAACCCAAGGGAGTGCCCACGAAATGACTCAGCGGTGAGCAGCCCCGACTATGTGCCCGGCCACGACCTCCTGGCCGACAAGGTCGTCGTGGTGACCGCGGCGGCCGGGGCCGGCATCGGCGCCGCCGTCGTCCGCCGAGCGCTCGAGGAGGGTGCCAGAGCAGTCGTGTTCAGCGACACCCACGAGCGCCGGCTGGCCGAGGCCGAGGAGGCGCTGGCGCAGGAGTTCGGTGCGGACCGCGTGCGGCAGCTGGTCTGCGACGTCACCAACGAGCACGAGGTCCAGGCGCTGCTCGACGCCGCCGACGAGCTCGGTGGCGTGGACGTCATGGTCAACAACGCGGGCCTGGGCGGGACCGCCTCGGTGCTGGAGATGACCGACGAGCAGTGGGCCAGGGTCCTCGACATCACCCTGACCGGGACCTTCCGCTGCGTCCGCGCGGCGGGCCAGCGGTTCGTGGCGTCGGGCAAGCAGGGCGTGATCGTCAACAACGCCTCGGTCGTCGGGTGGCGGGCACAGGAGGGACAGGCCCACTACGCCGCGGCCAAGGCCGGGGTGATGGCCCTCACGCGCAGCGCCGCGATGGACCTGGCCCCGCACGGGATCCGGGTCAACGCCGTGAGCCCGAGCCTGGCCATGCACCCCTTCCTGGCCAAGGTCACCTCCGACGAGCTGCTGAGCGAGCTCACGCAACGCGAGGCGTTCGGCCGGGCCGCCGAACCGTGGGAGGTCGCCAACGTGATGGTCTTCCTGGCCAGCGACTATGCGTCGTACATGACCGGTGAAGTGGTGGCGGTGAGCAGCCAGCATGCCTAGGACCCAGCCCGAGACGTCGACCCGGCGCGACCAGCTCCTCGAGATCGCGGCCGGACTGTTCGCGACCAAGGGGTTCCGCAACACCACGGTGCGCGACATCGCCGACGCGGCCGGGATCCTCTCCGGAAGCCTCTACCACCACTTCGACTCCAAGGAGTCGATGGTCGACGAGATCCTGTCGACGTTCCAGGAGGAGCTGTTCGGGCAGTACGACGAGATCCTGGCCAGCGACGCCGACCCGCGCGCCAGGCTCGAGCAGGCGGTCCGGGTCTCGTTCGACGCCATCGACCAGCACCACAGCGAGGTCGCGATCTTCCAGAACGACGCGGCGTACCTCGGCACCCTCGACGGGTTCGGCTACCTGGCCGAGCGGCACGCCCAGTCGCGGGAGGTCTGGATGCGGCTGCTCCGCGAGGGCGTCGCCGCCGGCGTGCTGCGTGCGGACCTCGACATCGACCTCGCCTACCGCTTCATCCGCGACACCGTCTGGGTCGCGGTCAACTGGTACCGCCCGGGCGGCTCCCTCTCGTCGGCCCAGGTCGCGGACCAGTACGTCACCATCCTGCTGGAGGGGATCTCTCACGGCGGTGGCTGAGGAGGGCGCTCTGCGCCCGTCTCGAAACCTCGAAAGGAAGGCACATGGCCGACGCATTCATAGTCGACGCCGTCCGTACGCCGGTCGGCAAACGTGGCGGAGCGCTGGCCGGGGTCCACTCGGCCGACCTCGCTGCGCACACGGTCAAGGCGCTGTTCGAACGGACCGGCGTCGATCCGGGTGCGGTCGACGACGTGATCCTGGGCTGCTGCGACACGATCGGCTCGCAGGCCGGCGACGTCGCCCGGACTGCGTGGCTGGTGGCCGGGCTGCCCGACCACGTGCCCGGCGTGACCATCGACCGGCAGTGCGGCTCCTCGCAGCAGGCGGTGCACTTCGCGGCCCAGGCCGTCATGTCGGGCACCCAGGACCTGGTCGTGGCCGGCGGCGTCCAGAACATGAGCGCGATCCCGATCTCCGCGGCGATGCTGGTCGGCCGCGAGTACGGCTTCTCGACGCCGTTCGCGGAGTCCCCCGGCTGGCGGGCGCGGTACGGCGACCAGGAGGTCAGCCAGTTCCGCTCCGCCGAGCTGATCGCCGACAAGTGGGACATCTCCCGTGAGGAGATGGAGGAGTTCGCCCTCGCCTCGCACCAGCGGGCCCGCACCGCCGGCACCGAGGGTCGGTTCGACCGCGAGATCGTGCCGGTCGGCGACTTCGGGACCGACCAGTGCCCGCGGGAGACCTCGCTGGCCAAGATGGCGGCGCTGGAGCCACTGGCACCCGGTGGCCGGATCACCGCCGCGGTCGCCTCGCAGATCTGCGACGCCTCCTCGGCCCTGCTCATCGCGTCCGAGCAGGCGGTCAACGACCACGGACTCGAGCCGCGAGCCCGGGTCCACCACCTGTCGGTCACCGGCGACGACCCGGTCTGGATGCTGACCGGTCCGATCCGGGCGACCGAGCGGGCCCTGTCGAAAGCAGGGATGAGCATCGACGACATCGACCTGTTCGAGTGCAACGAGGCATTCGCCTCCGTGGTGCTCGCCTGGATGAAGGAGACGGGCGTCCCCCACGACAAGGTCAACGTCAACGGCGGCGGCATCGCCCTCGGCCACCCGATCGGCGCGACCGGCACCCGGATCATGGCCACACTGCTCAACGAGCTCGAGCGCACGGGCGGCCGCTACGGCCTGCAGACGATGTGCGAGGGCGGCGGCCAGGCCAACGTGACGGTCATCGAGCGGCTCTAGGTCCCGCCGTCAGCCCGGAGCGCGGTACGTCGTCGACGACGCGTGGACCATGACGCGGCACACCCCGTCGGGCAGCCGGCACTCCAGCAGGTCGCCCACGCGGTCAGGGAAGTCCCCGCCACCTTCGTTCGGGAACAGCACGAGGTGGTCGTCATCCAGCCACTGCACCACGGGCATCTCGGACCCAGGGGCCCGGTAGTCGGCAGGCAGCCGGAGCTCGACCTTCTCGCCCGTGGTCAGCACGAAGGTGGTCGGGTCGCCGTTGGAGTCCACCGGCTGCAGGCGCCGGCCCACCTGGTTGAACCGCACCATCTGGCGGGCGGAGAACGCGGTTCCGGTCTCGCCACGGTCCTCGGCCAGCCGGACGAGCCGCGAACGGGTGCTCAGCACGTCCTCCAACGCCGTCTGCCTGATCCGCTCGGACGTGCCGGTCGACAAGTCGTAGCGCAGGAGGTGCGGGTCGTCGCAGAACCGGGTGTCGATGACCCAGCAACCAGGGGCGTTCGAGTCCGGGTTGAAGAAGACCTGGCCCGCTTCGACGCGCAGCACCGTGTTGTAGTGGCCGGTGTATGGCACCCGGGCCACGACCTCGCGCCGCGAGGTGTCGTAGACCACGAACCGGCGCACCCAGACGTCCTTCCGGCTGGTCGCGTCCGCCCAGACGACGATCGAGCCGGGGTTGGACGTGGTCACCTCGAACAGGCCGATGTGCTCGGTCGGAGCCCGGCCGATGGCCTCCGTGGTCGACCCGTCGTAGAACCACAGAGTGTCGCTCGACCACTCGCCGTCGGTGTCCTCCTCGCACGCGGGCCTGGGCCAGGGACAGCCGGTCATGAACACCACGCCGTTGTCGGTCGCGTCCAGGAAGACCACGGTGCCGCCTGCGTCGAAGGTGTCGTCACCCACGTGCACGGTGGAGCCCTCGGCGTACACGAGCGGACGCGCCCCGATCGGGTCGACGGCGAGGCTGGGCGAGGGAGACGGCGAGGGGGAGGGAGCCGGTTCGAGGTCTCCACCCGAGCCACCCCGGACCGCGAGCGAGCCCGCTGTGACCGCGCCGACCACGGCGGTTGCGGCCAGGGCCAGCGTGATCCGACGTCGGCGCTGCCGCTTCCCCGCATGGGCCACCAGCGCGGCCACGTCGACACTGGGAGCGGACACTGCCTCCGCGCTGCGCCGCAGCAGGTCGCTCAGGGTCTCGGTCATGACGTCGTCTCCCGTTCACCCGTGACCGACACGTCGAAGTCCTGGCGCAACGACCCGCGCAGCCGCTTCAGCCCCGCCGACACCTGGCTCTTGACCGCGCCGACCGAGCAGCCCATGACCTCGGCGGTCTGCGCCTCGGTCAGGTCCTGGTAGTAGCGGAGCACGATGGCGGCCCGCTGCCGCGGTGGCACGGTCAGCAGCGCCGCGACCACCACGTCGTGGGTGACCGTGGCCTCGGCCGCGTCCGGACCGGACGACTCCGGCAGCGTGCTGCTCGGCCGCTCGTGGAAGGACCGCCGCCGACGCCACGAGATCGACGTCGTGACGATGATTCGGCGGGTGTAGGGCTCGACTTTCGCGCGGTCCTGGAGGCGCGGCCACGCGATCAGGGTCTTCACCAGCGCCTCCTGGAGCAGGTCCTGGGCCAGCTGGTGGTCACCCACCATCAGGTAGGCGGTGCGGAAGAGGGACGAGGAGCGTGCCTCCACGAACTCGCTGAAGGCGGTGACGTCGCTGGTGCGTCGCATGTCGCCTCCTCGATCACTGGAAACGTCCGGTGCTGATGTTCCTCCTGCTCTCAACACGCTTCGAGCAAAGAAAAGGGTTCGGCGGGAGTGCAGGAAAAAGCCAGGTCGGACCAAATCAGCATCCTGCGACCGGCTCGGCTACCGAGACCGCCCGCTGCCGGACACCTGCACCGCCGATCCCGCTGTACGGCGCACCTTTGCAGAACTCTGCAGCGCACCTTTTCGCAACTTTGACCCATTGACCGGACATGTTGCGTGGGTGGAGATTCCGAACCGGACCTCTTCTCGGGCGGTCCATCACCCGAGTTGAGCCAAGCCTGGAACCAGGCACCTTTCATCGAGCGGCTCGATCGAGCCCTTCACAAGGAGATTCTCGGGTGAGAAGAAGACTCGTCACCGGGGGCGTCGCTGTGCCGATCACAGCGGCGGCCCTCGTCACGGCGATGACCGTGCTCGCGCCCACCGGCGCCAGCGCATCGTCAGTGCACCACTCCGACCGATCCGGACCGTCCAAGGGCGTCGCGACCAAGCCCGCACCGGGCGGCACCGCTGCCGCGGCGGCATCAGCGGACCGGCTGGTCCAGACCAAGCCCAGCGTCCTCAAGGCCGGCAAGCACGATGCCTTCGAGGCCGGCAAGGTGCTGAGCTCCATGGGGCTGCACTACGTGCCCTACGAGCGCACCTACCGCGGCATCCCCGTGGTCGGAGGTGACTTCGTCGTGGCCACGGATGCCAACGGCAAGATCCTGACCACCAGCGTCGCGCAGACCCGCCAGGTCAGGCTGCGCTCGACCCACCCCACGGTCTCGAAGGCCGCGGCCCGCGCGACGAGCAAGCGTGGTGTGCACCAGGCCAGGCTCGGCCACACGCGCCTCGTGGTGCTCCAGCAGAGGTCCTCGCGACTGTCCTGGGAGACCTGGGTGACCGGTCGCAAGCACGGCGAGCCCACGCGCCTGGCCGTGTACGTCGACGCGCGCACCGGGCGGTACCTCACCGCCAAGGAGCACGTCATGGACGGCACCGGCAACTCCGGCTACGACGGCAACCCGGTGACGATCCCGACCACCCACTCCGGTTCGACGTACTCCATGACGGACCCGGCCCACCCCAGCATCAAGTGCCAGAACGCCTCCGGCAACGTGACCTTCACCGGCGCGGACGACCTCTGGGGCAACGGCTCCCGGACCGACCGCGAGACCGGCTGCGTCGACGCGATGTACGTCGAGGACCAGGAGAACAAGATGCTGTCGGCCTGGGACGGCCGCAACTCGTTCAACGGCAGCGGCGGCGGCTGGCCGATCCGGATCGGCCTGAACGACGAGAACGCCTACTACGACGGCACCCAGGTCCAGATCGGGCACAACACCCAGAACCAGTGGATCCCGGTCCTGGACGTGCTCGGCCACGAGCAGGGCCACGGCGTCGACGACCACACCCCGGGCGGCATCTCCGGGAACGGCACGCAGGAGTTCGTCGCCGACACCTTCGGCGCGGCCACCGAGTGGTATGCCAACAACCCGGTCGACACGCCCGACTTCACCGTCGGCGAGATGGTCAACCTGGTCGGCTCCGGCCCGATCCGCTACATGTACAACCCGTCGCTCGCCGGCGACAAGAACTGCTACGACTCAACGATCCCGAACGCCGAGGTGCACGCGGCGGCCGGTCCGGGCAACCACTGGTTCTACCTGCTGGCCGAGGGCACCAACCCGTCCAACGGCCAGCCGACCAGCCCGACCTGCAACAGCTCGTCGGTCACCGGCCTGGGCATCCAGAAGGCCGAGCAGATCATGTACAACGCGATGCTGCTGAAGACGACCTCGTCGTCGTACCTGAAGTACCGCACCTGGACGCTGACCGCGGCGAAGAACCTGTTCCCGGGCAGCTGTACCGAGTTCAACACGGTCAAGGCCGCGTGGGACGCCGTCTCGGTCCCGGCCCAGTCCGCCGACCCGACCTGCTCGGCCAGCGGCGGTGTCACCGTCACGAACCCGGGCAACAAGACGGGGACGGTCGGTACGGCGATCTCGTCGTTCACGCTGAGCGCGAGCCCGGCCGGGTCCTACACCTGGTCGGCGACCGGGCTGCCTCCCGGCATCAGCATCGGCTCCTCCACCGGCACCGTCTCGGGCACGCCGACCACGGCCGGCACGTACAACGTGACCGCGAGCGCCACCGGTGCGAGCGGTTCCGGCGCGACGACGTTCACCTTCACCATCTCCGGTGGCGGTGGCGGCGGCTGCTCGTCGCCGGGCCAGAAGCTGGGCAACCCCGGCTTCGAGTCGGGCACCTCACCGTGGACCGGCACCACCGGCTCCATCGGCGACTGGTCGTCCTACGGTGAGCCGGCGCACTCCGGCACGCGCAGCGCGTACCTCGACGGGTACGGCACCACGCACACCGAGGCGGTCAACCAGTCGGTGACCATCCCCGCCGGCTGCGCGGCGACCCTCACCTTCTGGCTGCACGTCGACTCCGCCGAGACCACCACCTCGGTCCAGTACGACAAGCTGACCGTGAAGGCGGGCTCGACCACGCTGGCGACGTACTCCAACCTCAACAAGGCCGCGGGGTACAGCCAGAAGTCGCTCAACGTCTCCTCGTTCGCGGGGCAGACGGTGACGATCAGCTTCACCGGCACCGAGGACAGCTCGCTGCAGACGTCGTTCGTCATCGACGACACGGCGCTGACGGTCAGCTGACCTGAAGCACGACACGACGGCCGCCACCCCCCGGGTGGCGGCCGTTCGTGCGGTGTGTGACCAGCCTCTCGACCACCCAGCGGATTTACTTAGCCAACGACAAGTATTGTCGAACGGGTGACAGCCACCCAGCCGGGCCGTCCCGTCCGCGTACGGCCCGTCGACGCGGACCACCCCAACTACCGCTGGGTGGCGCTCTCCAACACCACGCTCGGCATGCTGCTGGTGACGATCAACTCCTCGATCGTGCTGATCTCGCTGCCGGCGATCTTCCGTGGCATCAGCCTCGACCCGCTCCAGCCGGGCAACGTGAGCTACCTGCTCTGGATGATCATGGGGTTCCTGGTCGTCTCGGCCGTGCTGGTGGTGCTGCTCGGCCGGCTCGGGGACATCTACGGCCGGGTCCGGATGTACAACCTCGGCTTCCTGGTCTTCGCCGCGGCGTCGGTCGCGCTGTCACTGGACCCGCTGGACCAGGGCGCGGGAGCGATGTGGCTGATCGTGGGCCGGGTCATCCAGGGCGTGGGTGGGGCGATGATCTTCGCCAACTCGGCGGCGATCCTGACGGACGCCTTTCCGGCGCACCAGCGGGGCATGGCGCTCGGCATCAACAACGTCGCCGCGGTCGCCGGCTCGTTCCTCGGCCTGGTGATCGGCGGCCTGCTGGCGGAGTGGGACTGGCGCGCGGTGTTCTGGGTCAGCGTGCCGCTCGCGATCCTCGGCACGGCCTGGGGGTACAAGTCGCTCCACGACACGGGCGCCCGCCGCGAGTCGAAGATGGACTGGTGGGGGAACGTGACGTTCGCGGTCGGGCTGACCGCCCTCCTGGTGGCCATCACCTACGGGATCCAGCCCTACGGCGACCAGCCGACCGGCTGGACCAACCCCTGGGTGGTCGCGGGTCTGGTCGGGGGAGTCGGGCTGCTGGTCGCGTTCGTCGTCATCGAGAACCGGGTGGCGGAGCCGATGTTCTCGATGCACCTCTTCCGGATCCGGCCGTTCGCGGCCGGCAACCTCGCGGGCCTGCTGGCCGCCACCTCCCGGGGCGGCATGCAGTTCATGCTGATCATCTGGCTCCAGGGCATCTGGCTCCCGCTGCACGGCTTCGACTACGAGTCGACGCCGCTGTGGGCCGGGATCTACCTGTTGCCGCTGACCATCGGCTTCCTCGTCGCCGGACCGGTCGCGGGACGCCTCACGGACCGGTACGGCGCCCGGCTCTTCGCCACCGGAGGGATGGTGCTGGTCGCTGCGACCTACATCGGGTTCCTGCTCATCCCGGTGGACTTCGTCTACTGGCAGTTCGCCCTCCTGCTGCTCGTCAACGGCGTGGCGTCCGGGCTCTTCGCGGCGCCGAACGCCACCTCGATCATGAACAGCGTGCCGGCCAACCAGCGCGGCGCGGCCTCCGGGATGCGCGGGACGTTCATGAACTCCGGCAGCGCGCTGTCGATCGGGATCTTCTTCTCCCTGATGGTGGCCGGGCTGGCCAGCAGCCTCCCGGACTCGCTGCGGTCCGGACTGACCCAGCAGGGTGTGTCGGCCGCCGCGGCCGACCAGGTGGCCGGGCTGCCGCCGGTCGGCTCCCTGTTCGCGTCGTTCCTGGGCTACAACCCGATCCAGACCCTGCTCGAGCCCACGGGCGCCCTGGACGGACTGCCGGCGGGCAACGCGGCGACGCTCACCGGCAAGCAGTTCTTCCCGCACCTGATCTCCCAGCCGTTCCACGACGGGCTGGTCGTGGTCTTCCTCGCGGCGGCCGTCATGAGCCTCATCGCCGCCGCGGCGTCGCTGTCGTCGGGTGGCAAGTACGTCCACCAGGAGGACTGACATGACCGACCACCCGAACGATCCGGACCTCGCCGTCTCGCTCTACGTCGCCATCGGGCGGCTCGTCCGGGCGCTGCGCCAGGAGGCCCCCAGCTCCGACATCGGGCCTGGCGGGCTCAGCGTCCTGGTGACCCTGGACGGCCAGGGGCCGCAGCGGATCGGCGCGCTCGCCGACGCCGTGGCGGTCACCCCTTCGTCGATGACCCGGATCATCAACGCGCTCGAGACCGAGGGACTCGTTGGCCGCGAGACCGACTCCGCCGACGGCCGGGCCCAGCTGGTGGCCATGACGCCCGAGGGCCAGGCCCTGCTCACCTCGGGGCGGGCGGTCAAGGTGGCCGCGCTGCGCCGCAGGCTGGACGAGCTGCCGCCCGCGGAGCGCGCCCGGCTCGAGGCCGCGCTGACGGCGCTGGAGTTAATGGGTGGCGCGACGCTCCTCGCACCGTGACATTGGACCCATGGAGATCGTGCGGTTCGGACCCGACGACGCCGACCGCCTGACGCAGTACGTCGACGTGGTGAACGCCGCGCGCGATGTGGACTCGCCCTGGCAGCACCCGGACACGGTCAAGGGGGCCGAGGGCCGGTTCCGCCACGGCTGGGACGGCGAGGTCGAGACTCCGTTCGTCGCGCTGGTCGACGGCCGGCCGGTCGCCGTCTCGCGGTTCGCCACCAGCGAGTACGACAACCTCCACCTGGCCTGGGTCGGCGTACAGGTCGATCCGGCGCACCGGCGCCGGGGGCACGGCACCGAGGTGCTGGAGGCGTTGGTCGAGGAGGTCAGCGCCGCCGGCCGGACCTCGATCGGCATCGACGGCTGGGACTCCGAGTCCACCCGCGGGTTCGCAGCCCGGCACGGGCTCGAGCCGAAGAGCTCCGCGATCCAGCGACGTCAGTGGCTGGCCGACCTGGACTGGGCCGAGATCGAGCGGCTGCACAAGGAGGCTGCGGCTGCTGCTTCGGCGTACGACCTCGTGCGCCGCACCGGCCGCACGCCGGACGACGAGCTGGACGCCCTGGCCGTGATGGCGGGCTCCATCAACGACGCCCCGACCGACGACCTCGACATCGAGGACGAGGTGTTCTCGGCCGAGCGGATGCGCGCCTACGAGGACGCGCAGCTGCAACGAGGCCGCTCGCTCTTCCGCACCATGGCGCGGCACCGCGACAGCGGCGAGCTCGCCGGCCACTCGGTGGTGGTGGTCGACGGCGAGCGCCCGGAGCTGGGCGAGCAGCACGACACCTCGGTGGTCGCGTCGCACCGCGGTCACAAGCTCGGACTGCTCCTGAAGACCGACATGAACCTGTGGCTGCGCGAGGTTCAGCCCCAGCTCGTCGAGATCAGCACCTGGAACGCCGAGTCCAACGACTTCATGATCGGCGTCAACGAGGCGATCGGCTACCGGGTGATGGGCCGGGAGCTGGAGTTCCAGAAGTCGTTGTGACGGCCCGCCGGTAGCGATCTCCGACCCGCGCCACGTGCTCGACCAGCTCCGGCGGCTCGCTCACGTGGAAGTCGAGCCCGAGCATGCCGATGTAGACCGCGATGATCTCGACACTGTCGCCGCCGGTGACCAGCACGCAACGGTCGGCGTCGATGCTCTCGACGACGCCGACGGTGGGGTTGATCCGGGCCAGCACGTCCTCGGCCGGCGCGTCGACGTCGATCCGGGCGTGCACGGACCAGCCGGAGAACGCGACCTCGCGGAGCACGAACGACGTGTAGTCCTCGCCCGGCAGCGGGTGCGGGGTGAACCGGCGTCCCCCCGGCGTGCGCAGCTCCATCCAGTCCAGCCGGTACGGCGCCCAGGTGCCGTCGTCACCGTCGCGGGCCACCACGAACCAGCGCCGCTGCCAGCTGACCAGCCGGTACGGCTCCAGCTGGAACCGCTCGCCTCGGTAGTCGAAGCGCAGCTCCGCGTGGTCACGCACCGCCGCGGCGACCTCGGAGAGCAGTGCCGGGTCGACCACCGGGTCGTCGACGTTCGAGCCGGTGTTCTCCGGGCCGGTGCTCACCGCGTCCTTGAGGGCGTTGACCCGGCGCTGGAGCCGGTGGGGGAGCACGTGCTCGAGCTTGGCCAGCGCCCGGGCGCTGGTCTCCTCGATGCCCGTGATTCCGGTCCCGGCGCGCAGGCCGACCGCCACCGCGACCGCCTCGTCCTCCTCCAGGAGCAGCGGGGGGAGCTTGGTGCCGACCCCGAGCCGGTAGCGGCCGCCGGGACCGCGGACCGCGTCCACGGGGTAGCCGAGTCCGCGCAGCCGGTCGATGTCGTTACGGACGGTGCGGTCGGTGACCCGGAGCCGGTGCGCGAGCTCGGCTCCTGACCAGTCGGAGCGCGCCTGGAGCAGCCCGAGCAGGGCCAGCATCCGGGCCGCGGTGTCGGCCATGGCACCCCTCGGAAACTCGAGAAATATATAGGAAGAAAACGTTCCTGAACCGCTTCTAGCGTAGCCGCATGACCACCCACCAGAACACCGAGATCCGCCCCTTCACCATCACGATCCCCGAGGCCGCCCTCGAGGACCTGCACCGCCGGCTCGAGCACACCCGGCTCCCCGTCGCCGCACCCGGCGACGGCTGGGAGTACGGCACCCCGAACTCCTACCTGCGCGACATGGTCGAGCGCTGGAAGTCGTTCGACTGGCGAGCCCAGGAGGCCCGGATGAACGCCGTGCCGAACTTCCGCACCGAGGTCGACGGTCAGACCGTTCACTTCGTGCACGTCCGCTCGCGGCACGGGGACGCCACGCCTCTCCTCCTCCTGCACACCTACCCGGGCTCCTTCGCCGAGTTCCTCGACCTGGTCGGCCCCCTCACCGACCCAGAGGCGCACGGCGGGCGGGCCGAGGACGCCTTCCACGTCGTGGTCCCCTCGATGCCGGGGTTCGGCTTCAGCACGCCGGTGGCCGACGCCGGCTGGACGATGGCCCGGGTGGCCCGCACCTACGACCAGCTGATGCGCCGGCTCGGCTACTCGTCGTACGGCACCCACGGCAGCGACGGCGGGGCGATGGTCTCCCGGGAGCTCGCGATCCTGGACCCGGAGGGCTTCCTGGGCGCGCACGTGCTGCAGCTCTTCTCGTTCCCGTCCGGCGACCCGGCGGAGTTCGAGAAGTTCGGTCCGAAGGAGTACGCCGCGCTGGAGTTCCTCGGCTGGTTCCAGTCGGTCGGTGGCTACAACCAGATGAACGGCACCCGGCCCCAGACCATCGCGGCCGCGCTGGCCGACTCGCCGGTCGGCCAGCTCGCCTACAACGAGCTGTTCGAGAACTTCGGCAACGGGACCAGCCTGGTCTCACCGGACCAGGTGCTCACCCAGGTCTCGCTGTACTGGCTGACCAACACCATGGCGACCGCGGCTCGTTACCACTACGCCGAGCTGCGCACTGCCAGTCAAGAGGGAGGTGCGGAGCCGCAGATCAGCCACGGACGGACCGGCGTAGCGGTGTTCAAGGACGACTTCCAGACCATCCGGCCGCTGGCCGAGCGGGACAACGACAACATCGTGCACTGGTCGGAGTTCGACCGCGGCGGTCACTACGCCGCGCTCGAGGTGCCCGAGCTGGTCGTCGGGGACCTGCGGGTCTTCTTCGGTCAGACGACGAAGCCACGGGCATGACACGTGCAGGCCTTGCCGGGAGCGACTAGACCGGGTAGGACGCGGCGCGCTTCAGCTCCTGGACCGCACCTGTGACGATCCGGTCGATCAGCTCCTCGCAGGTGGGCAGGTCGTCGATGACGCCGACCACCTGCCCGGAGGCGAGGATGCCAGCGCTGGTGTCGCCCTCGACCAGCCCGGCCCGGAGCAGGGTCGGGGTGTTGGCGGCCAGCGCCGTCTGGCCCAGCGTCCGGCCCTGGGCCTTCCGCATGGCGCGGCCGTCTCGGGCCAGCTGGAGCCAGCCCAGGCCGCTCTCGTGCTTGAACTGGCGGGTGCGCCGGATCGTCGGGCCGAGCCTGCGGACGGCGCTGGTCTCCTCGACCTCTTCCACGAACGGCGTACGCAGCATCCGGTGCGGCATGCCGTCGACCTTGGCGGTGACGACGGTGCCGGTCAGGTCGGTGTCGAGGTAGAGCTGCTTCACCGCGTCCGGCACCGCAGAGTCCTGGGTGAGCAGGAAGCGGGTGCCCATGCCGACCGCGGCCGCGCCGTACGACAGTGCGGCGGCGAGCCCGCGGCCGTCGAAGAACCCCCCTGCGGCCACGACCGGGATGTCGGCCCCGGCGTCGTGCAGGGCGTCGAGGACGGTGGGCAGCAGCAGCGTGGTCGGCACCGGCCCGGTGTGGCCGCCGCCCTCGCCCCCCTGGACCATCACCGCGTCGGCACCCCAGCCGGCCACCTTGACCGCGTGCTTGGCCGCGCCGATCGACGGCATCACGACCAGGCCGTGGTCCTTGAGCTTCTTGATCAGCTCCGGCTTGGGGGCGAGGGCGAACGACGCCACCTTCACCCCGTGCTTGATCAGCAGGTCACAGCGCTCGCCCGCGTCGCCGGCGTCCGCCCGCAGGTTGACCCCGAACGGCTGGTCGGTGCGGCTCCTGACCTCGAGGATCGCCCGTTCCAGCTCTTCGAAGGTCATCGTGGCGCTGGCCAGGATGCCGAGGCCTCCGGCGTTCGCCGTACCGATGACCAGCCGCGGGCCCGACACCCAGCCCATGCCCGTCTGCACGACGGGATGGCGGACGCCGACCAGGTCGGTGAACGGGGTGCGGAGCAGCTGCGGCGTCATTCCTGCGGCACTTCCTTGAACCGCAGGCCCTTGGGGTCGAGCACCTCGTTGATGAGGATGAGCTCCTCGGTCCTCGGGAGCCGGGTCTCGGGGACGGCGCCGTCGGCGTCGACGTGCACGTCGCAGCCGGTGGCCGCGAGCACCTCGTCGTAGGTCACGCCCGGGTGCACCGAGAGCAGCCGGAGGGTGTCGTCGGGACCGTGCAGGTCGAAGACGGCCAGGTTCGACACGATCCGGTGGATGTCGTTGTAGCGGGAGGCGCCGGGGCCGGCCGCCTTGGCGAGCTTGGGTCCGACCCCGGTGACGACGTCGACCTTCTCGACGAAGACGCGCGGGGAGTGTTTCGGCACCCAGTACGACGTGCGGTTGTTGACCGTGTTGCCGGGAGCACCCCGGGACCCGAGCAGCTGCCGCTTCGGGTGCGCGAAGTCGCCGATGGCGGAGATGTTCTGGTTGCCCTGCTTGTCGACCTGCGTGGCGCCCATCATCACGTGTCGCTTGCCGTAGGCGACGACGTCGAAGACGCGGCGGAACGGGATCCAGCCCTCCACGACGTCACCCTTGGCGAACAGCGGCGGCGGGCTGGCCAGGAACAGCGACTCGCCGTCCGAGATCACCAGGTCGGGGTTGCTGGTGAGCCGCGCCAGCCGGACACCGAGCATCGGCAGCAGCCCCATCGGGCTGGCGAAGAGCTCGCCGTCGTCGGCGAACGCGTCGGCGATCGCGGCGGCGCAGACGTCGGCGCGGGTCGGGGTCACCGGGCCGCCTCCTCGGCGAAGGTGGTGACCGCGGCCTGGTACGCCGCCTCGTCGCCGGACAGGAACCTCTCCTCGAAGGCTGCCCACTCCTCCTCGGTGCCGCCCGCGGCGGCGGCGTACGCGCGCTGGAACCGCTCGTCCCGCTCGTAGTCGGGGGTGCACGTGGTGAAGTGCGCGCCGTTCGGCGTCTCGACCACGCCGTCGACCATCATCCGGCTGATCAGCAGCCGCTGGACCGGCGCGTCGACGGTGAGTCCGGCCGTGTCCACGATCTGCTCGCAGGAGACATAGGCGCGCTTTGCGGCCAGGCAGAACAGGTCGTCGAAGTAGGGGTCCGGGCCGAGGTAGGTCGCGTTCCCGTGACGGTCGGCGCGGTTGAGGTGCACCAGCGCCACGTCCAGCTCGAGGGCAGGCACCGCCACCAGCTCCTGGCCGTCGTCGTACGGGCTGGTGACCGTCCTGATCCACGGGTTGTTGACGAGCACGTCGGAGCCGAGGCCGGCACGCATCGGGAGGAACGGGAGCCGCTGCGCCGCGGCTTGCAGCCCGGTCTGGAACATCCCCTCGTCGAGCTCGACGACGTCCGGGATGGTGCCTTCCTGGCGGGCCTTCTGGAAGTTCGGCTCGAGTGGGACGGAGTCCAGGGAGACGAACGCGTAGACCAGCTTCTTCACCTTGCCGGCCCGGACCAGCAGCCCGACGTCGGCGCCGCCCCAGCTCACCAGGGTGAGCTCCTCGAGGTCGGAGCGGAGGATCGCGCGGACCAGCGCCATCGGCTTGCGGCGCGGACCCCAGCCGCCGATACCGAGGGTGATGCCGTCCTCGAGCGTCGCGACGACCTCGTCGATGGTCATCCGCTTGTCGCGGGGTCCCTTCGTCACTCTTTTCCCTTCACGAAGTCGTCCCGGAGCTCGTCACTGACGCCCGAGAGGTTGAGCTCGAAGGTGAACCCCTGCTCGAACCGGTAGCTCTTGTTCACGTCGACCGGATCGATGCCGTTGAGCGCTTCCTTGGCCGCCCGGATCACCCGGGTGTCCTTGGCCGCGATCTCACCGGCCACCTTCAGCGCGGCCTCGTCGAGCTGGTCGCGGGGGACCACCTCGAGGACGCTGCCGTGGGGGAGGAGCTGCTGCGCGGTGATGGTGCGGCCGGTGAAGTAGAGGGTGCGCATCAGGTGCGGCGGCACCAGCCGGGACAGGTGCGTGGCCGCGCCGAGCGCGCCGCGGTCGACCTCGGGCACGCCGAAGTAGGCGTCGTCGCTCGCCACGATGCAGTCCGCGTTGCCGACCAGGCCGACACCACCGCCGAGGCAGAACCCGTGCACCGCGGCGATCACCGGGACGGCGCACTCGTAGACCGCCTTGAACGCGGCGTAGCAGCCCCGGTTGGCCCCGATCAGCGCCGCGAAGCCGGTGCTGTGCTGCATCTCCTTGATGTCCACCCCGGCGTTGAAGCCGCGGCCCTCGGCCCGCAGCACCACGACCTTGGTGTCCGGGTCGGCCGACGCCTCGTCGAGCGCGGCGGCCAGCTCGAACCAGCCCCGCACGGTCAGCGCGTTGACCGGCGGAGCGTCCATGGTGACCACGCGGACGCCGTCGGGTCTGAGCTCGCTCGTGACCGTCACCGCTGCTCCTCCCGCACCAAACCAAGCATTTGCTTGGTAGGGTAGCAGCCATGGCGCTGACGATCGACCTGTCCGGTCGGGTGGTGCTGGTCACCGGCGGCACCCGCGGGATCGGGCTCGGTGTCGGCGACGCCTTCCGGGCGGCGGGCGCGCAGGTGGTCACCTGCTCGCGCTCGGAGGTCGAGGGCGCCGAGGACCACCACGTCTGCGACGTGCGCGACCCAGAGGCGGTGCAGGCGATGGTCGCGGCGGTCGTCGAGCGGCACGGCCGGCTCGACGTGCTGGTCAACAACGCCGGGGGAGCACCCAGCGCGGACGCGGCCACCGCGTCGCCGCGGTTCCACGACAAGGTCGTCGCCCTCAACCTGCTGGCCCCGCTGCAGTGTGCCCAGGCGGCCAACGCGGTCATGCAGCAGCAGGCCGGCGGCGGGTCCATCGTGAACATCTCGTCCATCTCGGCCCATCGCCCGGCGCCCACGATTGCGGCGTACGCCGCGGCCAAGGCCGGTGTCGACTCGCTGACCCGGTCACTGGCCATGGAGTGGGGGCCGAAGGTGCGGGTCAACGCCGTCGACGTCGGGCTCTGCCGGACCGAGCGGACCGACGAGCACTACGGCGACGAGCGGCGCGCCGCCGCGATCGAAAGCACGATCCCATTGGGCCGGATGGCCCGCCCCGAGGAGGTCGGGAACGTCGCCGTGTTCCTGGCCAGCGACCTCGCGTCGTACGTCTCCGGCGCCCGGGTGGCCTGCGACGGCGGCGGCGAGCCACCTGTCTTCCTGCACATCTCTTGAAGGAGCCGCTGTGAGTGGACTGTTGGAGGGTCGCGTCGCGATCGTCACCGGAGCCGGGCGGGGGATCGGCCGGGCGCACGCCCTGGAGCTGGCCGCGCAGGGTGCGGCTGTCGTGGTCAACGACTTCGGTGTCTCGCTGGCCGGAGAGGGGACCGGGGAGTCGCCGGCCGACGGGGTGGTCGCCGAGATCGAGGCGGCCGGCGGCCGGGCCGTCGCCAACGGCGCCGACGTGGCCGACTTCGAGCAGGCCGCCGCGATGGTGCAGCAGGCGATCGACACCTTCGGCGGGCTCGACGTGCTCGTGAACAACGCCGGCTTCGTCCGCGACCGGATGCTCGTCAACACCTCCGAGGAGGAGTGGGACGCGGTCATCCGGGTCCACCTCAAGGGCCACTTCGCGCCGCTGCGGCACGCCGGCGCCTACTGGCGGAACGAGGCCAAGGAGGGCCGCCGGCGGGCGGGGCGGGTGATCAACACCAGCTCCGGGGCGGGGTTGCAAGGTTCGGTCGGGCAGGCGACGTACTCCGCGGCCAAGGCCGGCATCGCCGGCCTCACCCTGGTCGCGGCCCAGGAGCTCGGGCGGTACGGCGTCACGGTGAACGCGATTGCCCCGGTGGCCAGGACCCGGATGACCGAGGGCGCCTTCGACACCTCCGCCATGGCACTACCGGAGGACAACTCGCCGGTCGTCGCCTGGCTCGCCTCGGAGGAGGCGGGCGACGTGACCGGCCGGGTGATCGAGATCGACGGCAGCACGCTCACCGTCGAGAGCGGCTGGCGACACGGCCCGGCCAACGACCACGGAGCACGCTGGGAGGCCGCCGCGGTGGGGCCGGCGCTCCGCGAGCTGCTCGCGGAGGCGCCGGCGCCCGAGCCGGTGTACGGCGCCGGATAGCGCTACGGCGCCGCGGAGCCGTAGACCTCCAGCTCGGTCAGGTCGGCGTGCGTGCAACCGGTGAACGGGCCGGGGCAGTCGGTCGCGAAGTTCGGCACCTGGTTGCTCAGGATGGTGAACCGCACGAACCGCACCCCGGTCGCACCCGCGGTCGGGGTCAGCGAGTTCAGGCGGCCTCCGTCCCCGGCAGCGAACGTGCCCTGGTTGGCCGTGGTCCACGTGGTGCCGTCCGGTGAGGTCTCGATCCGGTAGCCGGAGGTCGCGGCGCTGCCGCCGTCGAAGCACGTGGGGGCAGGGTCGACCCCGAACTCCTTGAGGTTGATCGCCTGCGGCAGCTTCACGGTGAGGTGCTTGGGCACGAACACGTTGCTCGGCGTGACCTCGTCGGCCGCGGCAGCGGTCTTCCACCCGCTGACCTCGCTGAGGTCGAGCGCGGCGGCCGGGCCGCAGCCACCCGCGGTGTGGTCCGTGCCCGTGAACTCGGCGACGGTGGCGCCGCCGGCCGTGGCGGCCCAGTCACGCCGCGCGGTGAAGTCGAGCCGGGCGCTGCCCTTGCCGACGGTGACCGCGGACCGGGCGGGAAGGTAGCCCGGTGAGTCGGCCTCGAGCTTGGAGTAGTGGCCGCGAGGCACGGGACCGAGTGAGTAGCGCCCCTGGGCGTCGGTGACCGCCGACGGGTTCACCGAGCCGCGGCCCTGGAAGGCCAGGGTGACGACGGCGCCCGCGACCGGGCGGCCGGAGTCGGGGTCGGTGACGACACCGGTGATCCGGCCGGTCGCGTGGGTGGCGGGCGGCTTGGCGAAGCTCGCGCCCGGCGCGGCGTCCTCGCCGTCGAAGGAGCCGGCGAAGTAGCCCATGCCGCGGGAGGCGAACACCTTCCAGATCTCGGCGTGGTGCCGGCCCCCGAAGACGGCGGTGTCGGCGACCAGGATGGCGTTGCGCATGTCGAGGAACGACGGGTCGTGCGGCGCGAGCTCCATGGCCCGGGTCACCAGGGACTCCGTGGTCCGCGAGCCGAGCCGGCCACGCAGCTCCCACAGGGTCTGCGCCCAGATCTCGCCGTCCGAGTGCACCTCGGGGCCACCCGCGACCTTGGCGAAGTCACGGTAGGTGTACCCGCCGGTGTGGCCGGTCGCACCGCCGTTGCAACGGTCGGCCTTGGACCCCACCGGGCAGTCGATCGGCTCGGTGCGGTCGAGCGCGACGCCCGCACCGTCGAACTGGAACAGGATCACGTCGACCTTCTTGGGGTCGTCCTTCTGGAGCCCCTGGTCGACCAGGTAGTCCATCGCGTACCAGTCGCTCCAGGCCTCGCCCATCGAGCCGGCCTGGACGAAGCCCAGCGTGGACTGGCCGTTGGCGTTGACCACGAGCCGGTTGGACAGTCCGTGGGTGTACTCGTGGTAGACCGTGTCCGCCTCGTCCCCGACGTCGGTCGGGGCGAACGGGTCGCCCTTCGGGTACGTCGTGCCCGGCTGGTGCTGCAGGTACATCTGCATCCGCGGCGCCTTGCCGTCGGGTGGCGTGGCCATGTTGGCGTTGTCGACGTGGCTACCGTCGGGCAGGCCGTGGTCGATGGCGGCCCCGTCGTCGGTCTGGGTGTTCACGGCGTCCTGGCCGCGACCGAGGTGGCTGTGGTTCTTGACCTGGAAGTTGCCGGCCGCCTCGGTGAAGCCGATCGGCGCCCGCATCAGGTGGTCGTGCCAGTTGTTGACGAAGTAGAAGACCTGGGTGGCGTTCTGCTTGCGGTTGACCTGCCACGAGAACGGCTTGTCGGGGTTCCAGGTGCAGGGGTACGGGTGGTCGCAGAACCGCACGCCCTTGAGGTGGAACGGCGTGAGCGGGTAGTTCCAGGTGCCGTTCTTCAGCGGCGGCACCTCCTCGCTCGGGTTCGCCTTCTGGTCGTCGTTCACGTCGGAGTAGGTGTGCGAGTTGTTGCCGGTCAGCTTGTTCGCCCCGGCCGGCAGCCAGCCTCGCGCCGTGAAGTCGACGTGACGCGGCGTGCCCCCGTGGTCCGCGCCGGGGAAGTACTCGACCGCGGTGCCGCTGCTGTGCTGGTCCTGGGCCAGCGGCCGGCGGTAGAGGAGCCGGCCAGTGACGGCATCGAAGACCGCGAGCGTCGGCTGCTCCGCCGACATCGTGGTCGTCTGCCAGGCGTCGTGGCTGGTGCCGTTGGCCACGAACACGACCGGCTCGGCCTCGTCGTCGGGGCCTGGCACGCTGGAAGTCTCGCCGCTGTCGCGCCGGGCGGCCGCGATCGCGTCGGTCGCGGTGGCCAGCCTGGGGCTCGCGACAGCCGGTGTCGCGGCCTTGCTCACCGGAGATCCGAAGACCACAAGGAGCCGGCCGGACCGGGTGACGGCGGCCTGCAGCCCGGCGTCGAAGACCTTCTTGCCGCCGACCTCCTGGGTCCAGGACAGGTGGTGGGTGCCGTCGATGTCGACGTAGTCGCGGTGGAAGTGGAAGGTCCGGAGGTCGGCGCCGGTCAGACCGAGCGCAGTCAGGTGCTGGCGCACGTAGCCGAGCGCCACGCTGCGGGCGGGTCGTCCGGAGGGGCCGGTGAGGAAGCCGTCCAGCTTCTCGAGGACGCGCACCGTCCCCGTGAGCGGGTCGATCTCCAACAGCCCGGCGCTGCCCAGCGACTTCCGGAGGGCCGCCGCCGGTCGGCCGGCGCTCACCCCGGCGACGGTGCGTGCGACACCCACCGGGTTCGCCGCGGTCAGGGACTGACGGACGTCGTAGTAGCCGAGGCCGTCACCCGCGGGCTTCTCTGCGGCCGCGGACGCCGGGGGCGCGGCCGGGTGGCCGACCGCGGAGGAGGGCAGGGCGGCGGTCGAGACGACGAGGGCAGCGCTGCCGACGAGGGCGAGGAGGTGGCGCATGGCGACAGCCTCTGTCCGGAGGTCGGCGCGGGCAAGGGTTCGGGACTGCCCGAGACCGAATCGTGCCCCAGCCGTGCAGGCTGCGGTCAGATGCGCTCGAGCACCGTGCCGGTGGCCATCGCGCCGCCCGCGCACATCGAGATGAGCGCGAGGTTCGCGTCCCGGCGCTCGAGCTCGTGCAGGGCGGTGGTGATCAGCCGGGTGCCGGTCGAGCCGACGGGGTGACCGAGCGCGATGGCGCCGCCGTTGACGTTGACCCTGTCGAGATCGACGTGGTGCTGCCCGGCCCAGGAGAGGACCACCGACGCGAAGGCCTCGTTGACCTCGAACAGGTCGAAGTCGGAGATCCCCATGCCGGTCCGGTCGAGCAGCCTCTGGGTGGCCTCGATGGGCCCGTCGAGGTGGTAGTAGGGGTCGGAGCCGACCAGGCAGTGGCTCCGGATCCGCGCCCGCGGGGTCAGGCCGAGTGCCCGCGCCCGGTCCTCGTCCATGATCAGCACCGCCGAGGCGCCGTCGGAGATCTGCGACGAGGTGCCGGCGGTGTGCAGTCCGTCCGGCAGGACCGGGTTGAGGCCCTGCAACCCCTCGATCGTGGTGTCCCGCAGCCCCTGGTCCGAGTCGACGACGCCATCGGCCGTCGGGTACGGCGCGAGCTCGCGCTTGAACCGGCCCTCGTCGACCGCCGCACGAGCCTTCTGCTGCGAGGCGAGACCGAACTCGTCCAGGTCGGCGCGGGTCAGGCCGCGGCGGGCCGCGATCCGGTCCGCGGCCTCGAACTGGTTGGGCATGTCGATCGACCAGTCGTCGGGACGTGGGTCGCCCAGCCCGGCCGGCACGTTGGCGCCCAGCGGGATCCGCGACATCGACTCGACGCCACACGCGATGCCGACGTCGATCGTCCCGGCGGCCACCATGTCGTGGACCAGGTGTGCCGACTGCTGGCCGGAGCCGCACTGGGCGTCGATCGCGGTGGCACCGGTGCGCTGGGGGAGCCCGGCGTACAGCCAGGCCCGTCGGACCATGTCGTTGGACTGCTCGCCGGCCTGGGTGACGCAGCCGCCGACGACCTGGTCCACCAGCTCGGGGTCCGCTCCGGCCCGGCGCAGCACCTCCGCCTGGGCGAAGCCCAGCAGGGCCGCCGGGTGGACGCCGGCCAGCCAGCCGTTCCGCTTGCCCAGTGGCGTGCGGACGGCGTCGACGATGACTGGTGTGCCCATGGTCAAAAACTAGAACACGTTCTGATTCGGGACAAGGTGATCCCTTCCGAAACCTACCGAGAGTATGTAACCTCGCCCGCTAGAACGTGTTTCAGAACTGTGAGGAGAACCTCGACCGTGAGCACCTCCCTCCTGCCCGAGGGCTACGACTTCACCGACCCGGACGTGAACTGGGAGGCGATCCCGCACGACAAGTTCCAGGCGCTTCGGCTCAACGCCCCGGTGCACTGGATCGAGCAGCCGCAGTCCTCGCGTGACGGCATGCTGGGCGGCACCGGCTACTGGGCCGTCTCCAAGCACGCCGAGGTCTCGGCGGTCTCCAAGGACAGCAAGAACTTCTCCTCGGCCGAGAACGGCGCGATCATCCGCTTCCAGGAGGGGATGCTCCGCGAGATGGTCGAGTTCCAGCGCGTGATGCTGCTCAACCAGGACCCGCCCGAGCACACCACGACCCGGCAGATCATCTCCCGAGGCTTCACGCCGCGCTCGATCGGAGCGCTCGAGGCGATCATGAAGGACCGCGCGACGCGGATCGTGGCCGACGCCGTACGCCGCGGGAAGGGCGACTTCGTCACCGAGGTGGCGGCCGAGCTGCCGCTCCAGGCCATCGCCGACCTGCTCGGCGTTCCGCAGGAGGACCGGGCCAAGCTGTTCAGCTGGTCGAACCAGATGCTGGCCAACGAGGACCCGGACTACCAGGGCGAGCCCGACCTCGCGGCCACCGAGATCCTGGTCTACGCCATGACCATGGCCGCCGAGCGCCGCGAGAACCCGCAGGACGACCTCGTCACCAAGCTGATCAACGCCGACAAGGACGGCCGTGGGCTCACCGACGACGAGTTCGGCTACTTCTTCATCATCCTGACCGTGGCCGGCAACGAGACCACCCGCAACGCCATCACGCACGGGATGAACGCGTTCCTGGACCACCCGGACCAGTGGAAGCTGTGGGTGGAGCAGCGCCCGGACACGATGGTCGACGAGGTGATCCGCTGGGGTACGCCGGTCCATGTCTTCCAGCGGACCGCGCTCGACGACGTGATGGTCGGTGACGTCGAGGTGAAGAAGGGCCAGCGGGTCGGGCTGTTCTACGGCAGCGCGAACTACGACGAGGACGTCTTCGACGACCCCTACACCTTCGACATCACCCGTTCGCCCAACCCGCACCTGGCCTTCGGCGGCCACGGCGCGCACTACTGCATCGGCGCGAACCTGGCCCGGCTCGAGGTGCGGCTCATCTTCGAGTCGCTGGCCGACCAGGCGCCGGACATCAGCCGCCTCGGCGAGGCGCGCCGGCTGCGCCACGGGTGGATCAACGGCATCAAGGAGCTCCAGGTCTCCTACGGCGGCTAGGGCGTGTCTGGCAATTCATGGCGACGCCGGACGCCGCCCAGATCACGCACTGGCGGCGTTGCCGACGCTTCGAAGACGCCCAGTCTGCGCGCGCGCCGGCGCCTGGCCAGCGCGCGCCTGGACGACGCCGGCATCCACCAGCAATTGCCAGACACGCCCTAGGACACGCCCTTGGTCACGCGACCACTCGCTCCAGGGCGTCGAGCGCGCGGTCGACGTCGTCTGGGCTGGTGTAGGCGGCGAAGCTGAGGCGGCAGGTCGCCGGCGGCGACAGCTTGAGATCCAGGTGGGCCAGGGTCGCGCAGTGGCAGCCCGCGCGCGCCTCGATCCCGTGCTCGTCCAGTGCCAGGGCAACGGCGCGAGGGTCGCGACCGCGGACCGTGAACGCCAACAGCGGAGACCGCGGCACGTCGGGTCCGGGTCCGTAGACCCGGAGCCCCGGAATGGCCCGGGCCCGGAGGAGCGCCTCGTCCGTCAGGCCGCTCACGTGCGTCGAGACCAGGGCCATGGCCGACTCCACCTCGGTCCTCGGGAGCGGCCGGGGGCTCTCGAACCACGGCTCGGCCGGGTCGAGCGCGAGGTCGACCAGCAGCCGGAGGGCCTGGGCCGAGGCAATGACCCCGAGGACGTTCGGCGTGCCGGCGGCGTACTTCCAGGGCAGCTCGTTGTACTCGACGAAGTGGGGGGACACCCGGCCCTCCGCGATCATGTCGCCGCCGTAGAGGAAGGGCAGCGAGCCCTCGAGCAGCGGTGCCCGTGCATACAGGAGCCCCACGCCGAACGGCGCGAGCAGCTTGTGGAACGAGAACGCGAGGTAGTCGACCTCCATCGCGACCACGTCGATGACGCTCGACGGCGCGAGCTGCGCCGCGTCGACCAGGAGCAGCGATCCGCTCGCTCCGTCGGGGCGGAGGTAGCCGCTCTCGTCGGCGATCCGGCGCACGAGGTGCAGCGGAGGCTTGGTGCCGAGGAAGTTCGACGCACCCGTCACGCACACGAGCTTGGTGCGGTCGTCCACGAGCTCGGCGAGGTGGTCGAGGTCCAGCTCCCCGGTCTCGTGGTCGAAGCGCACCACCCGGCACTCCATGCGCCGGCCGAGGCGGGGCAGCACCTCGCGGGCGAGCGCGTACCAGGGGACGAAGTTGGAATTGTGCTCCATCAGCGTGGTCACCACGTTGTCGCCGTCGCGGAACTCCGTGAGCAGTGAGTACATCACCGAGTTGATGGCCTCGGTGGTGTTGCGGTACGTCGCCAGGCAGCGGCGGCTCGGTGCGTTGATCCAGGTCGCGATCGTGTCGAAGGACTCCTCGAACTCGGCCGTCATCCGCCGGGATGCGGCCGACTGGCCGCGGTGGACGCTCTCGTACCACGGGGAGATCCGGCCGTAGAGCTCGATGAGCTCGCGCGGGATCTGCGATGTGGCCGCGTTGTTGGTGACGACGCGACCGGTGCGCGGGAAGTCGAAGTGGCTGCGCACCCGCTCGACGTCGAGCCGGCCCGGCGCCGAGCCAGGCGCCGGCTCTCGCCGACGAGCCGGCCACACCCGTCCCGAGAGGAGCTGCTCGCTCACGTATCCGTAGTGGCTCATGTCCGGACTCCTCCCTGCAACACCGGTCAAGAACGTACGCTAGTGTTGCGTCGAGTGCAACCGGCAACTTGGCTACACTGGTGTCGTTGGGGAGGGAGTCGATGGGGAGGAGTCCGGTGACCGACGTTCTGATACGTGAGGACCGGGTGCCGCGGCCGGCGGCGCTGGTCCGGGACTTCGTCAACACCCTCGACCACGAGCTCGGCACCGACGCCCTGGGCACCGCCGAGGGCCTGTCGTCGTTCCTGTCGGACCAGGGACTCCTGGCCGCCCCGAGTCGCGTCACGGAGGCGGAGCGCGCGACGGCCGTCCTGCTGCGCAGCGCCCTGCACGAGGCTCTGGAGCTCAACCATTCGGCCGCCAGCGGGCCGCTGCCGGACCTCGACCGCATCCTGGGGGAGCTGTCCGTGCGCCTGGCCTGGGACGGGAGCGGCGTCGTGGCCCAACCGGTCGAGGCCGGAGCCGGGGGGGCACTCGCGAGGATCGGGCTCGCCGCCCACGAGTCCATGGCCCAGCAGGTGTGGTGGCGGCTGAAGATCTGCGCCTTCGACGAGTGCGAGTGGGCCTACTACGACCAGTCCAGGAACCGCTCCCGCAACTACTGCGAGTACGGCTGCGGCAACAAGCTGAAGACTCGCGCCTACCGGGCCCGGCAGAGGTCGGCCCGCTAGCGCTCCGCGAAGGTGCGGTCGGTCAGCACCAGCGGCCCGTCCTTGGTGATCGCCACCGTGTGCTCCATGTGCGCGCCGCGCGATCCGTCCGCGCTGCGCAGGGTCCAGCCGTCCGCGTCGGTGTAGATCTGGTCGGTGGTGTGCAGGAACCACGGCTCGATCGCGATCACCAGCCCGGGCTTGAGCTTGTAGCCGCGGCCGGCCCGGCCGTCGTTGGGCACGTGGGGGTCGCCGTGCATGGTGCGGCCGACTCCGTGGCCGCCGAACTGGAGGTTCACTCCCAGCCCGGCTGCACGAGCCGTGTCACCGATCGCGGCCGAGATGTCGTAGAGCCGGTTGCCCACGGTGGCCTGGGCGATCCCGGCCGCCAGGGCTCGGGCGGCCACGTCGATCAGCTCCAGGTCGCCCTCGTGCGGCGTGCCGACCACCAGGCTGATCGCCGAGTCCGAGACCCACCCGTCGACGCTGGCCGCGAAGTCGAGGCTGAGCAGGTCTCCGTCCTGGAGCTCGTAGTCGTGCGGCAGGCCGTGCAGCACGGCGTCGTTGACGCTCGTGCAGAGCACCTTGCCGAAGGGCGATGCCCCGAACGACGGGTGGTAGTCGATGTAGCAGGACTCCGCCCCGCGCTCCTTGATCATCTCGTGCGCGAGGGCGTCGAGGTCGAGCAGGTTCACGCCGACGTCGGCGGCGTCGCGCAGGGCGACCAGCACCTCGGCGACGAACCGGCCGGCCGGCTTCATCGCCTCGATCTGCGCGGGGGTGCGGAGCTCGATCATGACCAGAACCCTATGGCGCGGCACCACGCGGTTCACCGGTGCCACTTGACTTCCACGATCCGGAAGATAGTGTCCGGCATGCGAATACTGGACCGGACGAGGAGCGCAGCATGCCCGAACGCACGAGTGCCGCCGGTACGCCGGGTGAGGAGCTCGCGGAGACCCTGACCGCAGCGCTGGACGGCCGACTGGCCGCGGCGGACGCGGCGCTGGTCCGGCAGTTCCCGGGCGACGCCCCCGACCGGCAGCCGGTCCACACCGTCTACGTCCCGGCGGACCGGTTCACCGACGGGCTGGCCGCCGACTGGGGCCGGGCCGCACTGGCGGCGATCGACGAGCACCCGACGACGTTCGCCGGCCTGACCGGCGACCCGGCGCTGGTCGAGCTGGTCCGCGACAAGCTGGGGCGAGAGCCGATCGAGGACGTGCGCATCGACTTCGAGGACGGCTACGGCGCCCCTGGCGACGATGCGGAGGATGACGACGTACGCCGCACGGCCGCTGCACTGGCGGCGATGGCCGGCTCCGGAGCTGCTCCGCCGTTCCGGGGGATCCGGTTCAAGAGCCTGGAGGCACCGACCCGGAGGCGCGGGATCCGGACGCTCACCCTGTTCCTGTCCGAGCTGTTCGAGCGGGGCGGCGATCTCACGGGGTTCGTGGTGACGCTGCCCAAGATCACCAGCGTCGACCAGGTCGAGGCGATGGTCGACCTGACCGGTCGCCTCGAGGACGCGCTCGGCCTCGAGGTGAGGAGCCTCAGGTTCGAGCTGCAGATCGAGACCCCCCAGTCGATCCTGGGGCCGGACGGCACCGCGCTCGTGGCCCGGATGATCCACGCCGGCGACGGCCGGGTCACCGCACTGCACTACGGCACCTACGACTACTCGGCGTTCTGCGGCATCCCGGCCGCGTTCCAGAGCATGGAACACCCGGTGGCCGACCACGCGAAGCTGGTGATGCAGGCGGCCGCCGCCGGCACCGGCGTCCGCCTCTCCGACGGCTCCACCAACGTGCTGCCCGTCGGCGACGCGGACTCGGTGCGTCGTGGCTGGGAGCTGCACGCCCGGCTGGTGGCCCGCTCGCTCGAGCGCGGCTACTACCAGGGTTGGGACCTGCATCCCGCGCAGCTGGCGAGCCGGTTCGCGGCCACCTACGCCTTCTACCGCGCCGGGTTCGACGCGGCCGCCCGTCGGCTGCGCGACTACCTCGAGCAGACCGACTCCGGCTTCATGGACGAGCCGGCCACCGCCCGGGCGCTGTCGGACTTCGTCGTCCGCGGCGTCGACTGCGGGGCGGTCTCGGTCGCGGAGGTCCAGGCGGCCACGGGGCTGGACGCCGCCCGGTTGACCGCCCTGGCGCGACCGCGACGGATGTGAGCCCGGTCACCCGAAAGTCTTGACGGCGCCGTCCGTCGGTCCTACTGTTTCCGAATAACGGTAAATAGTTTCCATAATGTGGAAACTGCGGATGCAGAGGAGCCAGCGATGGGCGTCGTGCTCGGAGCCAACCAGTACGGGAAGTCGGAGAACCGGGTGGTCCGCGTCTACCGCGACACCGACCGGCACGAGATCCGGGACCTGAACGTCTCCACGTGGCTTCGCGGCGACTTCGTCGAGGCGCACACGAGTGGCGACCAGGCCAACGTGCTGCCGACGGACACCCAGAAGAACACCGCCTTCGCCTACGCCAAGGAGCACGGCGTCACCTCGCCCGAGGACTACGCGATCGCCCTGGGCCGGCACTTCCTCGACGCCGCGCCGGCCGCGACCGAGGCGCTGGTCCGGGTCGACGAGTACGCCTGGGACCGCATCGAGGTCGACGGCGAGGGCCACGACCACTCGTTCGTCCGGCGCGGGACCGAGACCCGGAGGACCTGGGTCACCGTCGAGGGGCGCGGGGACGACCAGCGGGTGTGGGTCGTCTCCGGCTTCTGCGACCTCGTCGTCTTCAAGTCGACCGGGTCGGAGTTCAAGGGCTTCCTCAAGGACCGCTACACCACGCTCCAGGAGACCGACGACCGCATCCTGGCCACCGCCCTGACCGCCAGCTGGCGCTACGAGGGGACCGCACCTCAGCCGGCCACGGACTGGGAGTCCAGCTACGAGCGGGTCCGGCGGATCCTGCTGGCCAGGTTCGCGACCACCTACAGCCGGGCGCTGCAGGAGACGCTGTACGTCATGGGCCAGGCGGTCCTCGAGAGCGAGCCCGGGATCGCCGAGATCAAGTTCTCCGCCCCCAACAAGCACCACTTCCTGGTCGACCTCGACCCCTTCGGCCTGAAGAACAGCGGCGAGGTCTTCATCGCCGCCGACCGGCCGTACGGGCTGATCGAGGCCGCCCTGTCGCGTGATGACTCCTCCGAGCCCGGGCTGGCCTGGCAGGCCGTGCCGGCGTTCGCCTGAGACCCCCCACCTGGAACCGGCGCACAGCGCCATACACGAGAAGGTGTGAGATGAGCACAACCACCACCGCCGCGAAAAGACCTCCGCGGCACCCCGTCGACGAGGTGCTGCCAGCGCAGCAGCTCGCGGTCTACGGCCTTCAGCACGTCTTTGCGTTCTACGCCGGCGCCGTCGTCGTCCCCATCCTGCTCGCGGGGGCCATCGGCCTGACCCAGGACCAGCTGATCCACCTGATCAACGCGGACCTGTTCACGTGCGGCATCGCATCCATCCTCCAGTCCGTCGGCATCTGGAAGATCGGTGTCCGGCTGCCGCTGCTGCAGGGCGTCACCTTCACCGCGGTCTCACCGATGATCATCATCGGGCTCGACAACGGCGGCGGGGCGGACAGCCTGACCTACATCTACGGCGCGGTCATCGTGGCCGGGATCTTCCAGCTGCTCATCGCGCCGTACTTCAGCCGGCTGGTGCGCTTCTTCCCGCCCGTGGTCACCGGGTCGGTGATCACGATCATCGGCATCACGCTGATCCCGGTCGCCGCCTACGACGCGGGTGGCGGGCAGTTCGCGCTGTACAACCCCGACAAGGTCGCCGCGAACATGACGTTCGGCAGCATCACCAACCTGAGCCTGGCGTTCTTCACCATCCTCGTGATCCTGCTGATCACCCGGTTCGCGCGCGGCTTCCTCGCCACGATCGCCGTGCTCGCCGGGCTGGTCATCGGCACCCTGGTCGCGGCGTTCGTCAGCGACGGCTCCGGCGGCAACGTCGCCGAGTTCGACTCGGTCAAGGGCTCCAACTGGGTCGGGTTCACCGGGCCCTTCCACTTCGGCACACCGCAGTTCGCGCTGGTGCCCATCCTGCTGATGATCGTGGTCATGCTCATCACGGCGGTCGAGACCACGGGTGACGTCTACGCCACCGGTCAGATCGTCGAGAAGCCGATCGGCAAGTCCGACATCGCGGCGGCCCTGCGCGCCGACGGGCTCGCGACCTTCCTCGGCGGAGTGATGAACTCCTTCCCCTACACCTGCTTCGCAGAGAACGTCGGTCTGGTGCGGCTCACCCGGGTCAAGAGCCGGTGGGTGGTCGCGACCGCGGGCGGCATCATGATCCTGCTCGGCCTGGTCCCCAAGGCCGGCGCCCTGGTCTCCAGCATCCCCAGCTGCGTGCTCGGTGGCGCGGCGCTGGTCATGTTCGGCACCGTCGCCGCGGTCGGCATCCAGACCCTGTCCCGGGTCGACTTCCAGAACCACCGCAACATCATGATCGTGGCGGTGAGCCTCGGGGTCGCCATGATCCCGGTCGCCCTCCCGCAGACCGCGGACGGCCAGTCGGTCTTCCTCACCGCCTTCCCCGACAACGTCCAGGCGTTCCTCAACTCAGGGATCACGGTGGGCAGCGTGACGGCGATCCTGCTCAACCTGCTGCTGAACTACTGGGGCGGCGCCGAGGACACCGGCAAGGGGGCACGCGACAAGGTCAACATCACCGTGCTGAACACGATGACCCGCGAGCAGTTCATCGCCACGGTCGCCCCGGCCTACCAGGGCAGCTCGACCATCGCCGAAGCCGCCGCGGACCGGCGCCCGTTCGTCGATGCGAACGCCCTGCGCGCCACCATGCAGGACGAGCTGTTCTCGCTGCCGGCCGCGAAGCAGGACGCGCTGATGCAGAGCTATCCCGCTCTGGCGGGCGAGGAGCTGCGGGCCGGCGAGCTGGGCGACAACTCCGTGATCGACCAGGCCAGCGCCGGGCTGACGTTCCTCGGCGAGGAGCAGCAGGAGGCCTTCACGGAGGTCACCCGGGCCTATGCCGAGAAGTTCGGCTTCCCGCTGATCATCGCGGCCCGAGAGCTCACCTCCGAGCAGGTTCTCGAGCAGGCCTGGAACCGGCTGGACAACTCGCCGACCCAGGAGCACGCAGCCGCGCTGTTGGAGATCGCCAAGATCGCCAACCACCGGCTGGACGACGTGGTCGCGGACACGGCCCCGATGGGCTCCCAGCGCGCGGCCGGAATGCAGCGCGTCTACTAGCGGCATCCGAGGAGAGGTTCGGCCGGATCTACCTGGTCGCGGCTGCGGGGCGCAGCGCGGAGGAGCTGCTCGGGCTGCTCGACGTACGGCTGCGCCCCCACCGACCTGCTGGAGGAGGAGAAGTGACGATCTCGACCCACGTGCTCGACGCGGCCCACGGCGCTCCGGCAGAGGGGATGCGGCTTCGGCTGGAGCGAGTCGACGACGCCGCGGCGGTGCCCATGGGCGAAGGCGCAACGAACTCGGACGGGCGGTGCCCCGAGCTCACCGACGGGCTCGAGGTGACCACGGGGACCTACCGGCTGCGCTTCGAGACAGGGGAGTGGTTCGCCCGCACCGGGACCCCGGGCTTCTACCCCGTGGTGGAGGTCTGCTTCGAGGTCGTCGACGGGTCGGCCCACCACCACGTGCCGCTCCTGCTCAGTCCGTTCGCGTTCTCGACGTACCGCGGGAGCTGACCGTCGTGGCTGGTGCAGCTGTCGTGATCGAGGGCGGCGTGGTGGCGACGATGGACGGCGTCCGGGCCGAGCACTCTCCCGGCCACCTGGTGCTGCGCGACGGCCTGATCGAGGCCGTGGGGCCGGGGCCGGCCCCGCCGATCGACCCGGCCACGCCGGTCCACCGGGTGGACGCCCGTGGCTGCCTGGTGACGCCCGGGTTGGTGAACACCCACCACCACCTCTACCAGTGGGTGACCCGCGGGCTGGCCGTCGACGACGGGCTGTTCGGCTGGCTGACCACGCTCTACCCGGTCTGGGGCGGCCTCGACGAGGAGATCGCGGGTGCGGCTGCCGCGGCCGGCCTCGGGTGGCTCGCACGCACCGGCTGCACGACGACGATGGACCACCACTACGTCTTCCCCACCCGCGGGGGCGACCTGCTCGGCGCCACGATCGACGCCGCCGACCGGATCGGGCTGAGGTTCCTGGCCACGCGGGGCTCCATGGACCTCGGCGAGTCGCGGGGCGGTCTGCCGCCCGACGACCTCGTCGAGGAGCTGGACACGATCCTGGCGGCGAGCGCCGCCGCCGTCGACGCCCACCACGACCAGGGGCCGCGGTCCAGGCTGCGGATCGGGCTCGCACCCTGCTCGCCGTTCTCGGTGACCGCCGAGCTGCTCATCGAGTCGGCGCGGCTGGCCCGACAGCTCGGCGTCCGGCTGCACACCCATCTGGCCGAGACCAGCGACGAGGACCGGTACTGCCGCGAGCGGTTCGGGTGCTCGCCGGTCGAGTACCTGCAGGAGCTGGCCTGGCTCGGCGACGACGTCTGGTTCGCCCACGGCATCCACTTCGGCGACGACGAGATCGGCGCGCTCGCCGCCAGCGGCACCGGCGTGGCGCACTGTCCGTCGTCGAACGCCAGGCTGGGAGCCGGCATCTGCCGCACCCGGGACCTCCGCGACGCGGGCGTCCCGGTGGGGCTGGGCGTCGACGGCGCGGCCAGCAACGAGGCCGGCTCGCTGGTCGAGGAGGCCCGGCAGGCGCTGCTGCTCGCCCGGGCCCGCGGCGGACCGGAGGCGCTGACCGTCCGCGACGCGCTGGAGACGGCGACCATCGGTGGCGCCCGGGTGCTCGGCTGGGACGACCGGATCGGCTCGCTGGAGCTCGGCAAGGAGGCTGACCTCGCGGTCTGGCGGCTGGACACGCTCCCGCACGCCGACGTCGTCGACCCCGTCGCCGCGCTCGTCCTGGGCACCAGGCCTCCTCTGGAGCTGCTGCTCGTGTCCGGAGCGCCGGTCGTGGAGCGCGACCGGCTCGTGACCGCCGACGAGCAGGCGCTGGCCGCTGACGCCGTGCGGCACCAGCGGCGGCTGTTCAGCCGCGGTTGACGGGCGGTCCCTTCCCGTCTAGTCTCTCGCATAACGGAAATTAGTTTCCACAATATGGAAGTGATGGCGATGACCGACCATGGCCTGCCGTACCTGGCCAACTGTTCGATGCTGTTCACCGAGCAGCCGCTGCTGCGCCGCCCGCAGGCCGCGCGGGACGCGGGCTTCGACGCGATCGAGTTCTGGTGGCCGTGGCCCGAGGAGCCGGTGCCGGCGGACGCCGACGTCGCGGCCTTCGTCGCCGCGGTCCAGGACGCCGGGGTGTCGCTGGTCGGCCTGAACTTCTTCGCCGGTGACCTCGCCGGTCCGGACTGCGGCGTGCTGTCGATCCCGGACCGGGCGCAGCAGTTCCGCGACAACATCGACGTGGCGGTCGGCATCGGCGACCAGCTCGGGGTCCGGGCCTTCAACGCCCTGTACGGCAACCGCGTCGACGGGGTGGCCCCCGAGCAGCAGGACGAGCTCGCCCGTGAGCAGCTGCGTGGGGCCGCCGACGCCGCGGCCACGATCGGGGCGACCGTCCTGGTCGAGCCGGTCAGCGGGCCGAAGCCCTACCCGCTGCGGACCGCGGCCGACGCGGTCGCCGTGGTCGAGGCGGTGCGCTCCGAGGGGGCGCCGTCCATCGGCTTCCTGTGCGACCTGTTCCACCTCGCCAACAACGGCGACGACGTACCTGCGGCGATCGCGGCGTACGCGGAGCTGGTCGCGCACGTGCAGATCGCCGACTGCCCGGGCCGCGGCGAGCCGGGTTCCGGCGAGCTCGACCTCGACGGGCTGCTCGGCGAGCTCGCGTCCCGCGGCTACGACGGGTGGGTCGGCCTGGAGTACAAGCCGACCACCGACACCGAGGCCAGCCTCGCCTGGCTGCCCAGGGCGCGCCGCGCCGTACCAGCAAGGGAGCAGATCAGATGACCACGATCGCCTTCATCGGCCTCGGCATCATGGGCCAGCCGATGTCCGTCCACCTGCAGAAGGCCGGCTTCGACGTCTGCGGCGTCAATCGCTCTCCCGAGCGGCTCCAGCCGCTCGTCGAGGCGGGTGGCCGGGCGGCGTCCAACATCGCCGAGGCCGTCAAGGGCGCCGACGTGGTCGCGGTGATGGTGCCCGACTCGCCCGACGTGGAGCAGGTGCTGGCGGGCGAGGGCGGTGTCTTCGACAGCGCCGAGCCCGGAACCCTGATCATCGACTTCTCCAGCATCCGACCCGACGTGACCGCGACGCTCGCCGAGCAGGCAGCAGCCAAGGGCTTCCGGATGCTCGACGCGCCGGTCTCCGGCGGCGAGAAGGGTGCGGTCGACGCGGTCCTCTCGATCATGGTCGGAGGTTCGGCCGAGGACTTCGCCGAGGCACAGCCGGTGCTGGACGCGGTCGGCAAGACGATCGTGCACGTCGGCCCCAGCGGAGCCGGCCAGACCGTGAAGGCGGCCAACCAGCTGATCGTCGCGGTCAACATCGAGGTGGTGGCCGAGGCGCTGGTCTTCCTCGAGGCGTACGGCGTCGACACCGAGGCGGCACTCGAGGTGCTGGGCGGCGGGCTGGCCGGCTCCAAGGTGCTCGAGCAGAAGAAGTCGAACATGCTCGGCCGCAGCTTCGAGCCCGGCTTCCGGATCGACCTGCACCACAAGGACATGGGCATCGTCACGGCCGCGGCCCGCGAGGCCGGCGTCGTGATCCCCCTGGGCGCGGTCGCGGCCCAGCTGATGGCTTCGGCGCGCGCGAACGGCGACGGCGGCCTCGACCACTCGGCGCTGCTGCGGGGAGTCGAGCGACTCTCCGGACGCGCCTGACGAGCTGACTGAAGACTAGGAGCACGAAATGACACGCATGACAGCGGCGAGGGCCGCCGTGGAGATCTTGAAGCTCGAGGGCGTGACCAACGTCTTCGGCCTGCCCGGGGCCGCGATCAACCCCTTCTACAAGGCCATGCAGGCCGGCGGCGGCCTGCACCACACGCTGGCGCGCCACGTGGAGGGTGCCTCGCACATGGCCGAGGGCTTCACCCGCGCGCGGGCCGGCAACATCGGCGTCTGCGTGGGGACCAGCGGGCCCGCCGGCACCGACATGATCACCGGGCTCTACTCCGCGAGCGCCGACTCGATCCCGATCCTGTGCATCACCGGGCAGGCGCCGGTGGCGAAGCTCCACAAGGAGGACTTCCAGGCCGTCGACATCGCCAGCATCGCCAAGCCGCTGACCAAGATGGCGGTCACCGTCCTCGAGCCCGCGCAGGTGCCGGGCACCTTCCAGCAGGCGTTCCACCTGATGCGCTCCGGGCGGCCGGGACCGGTGCTGATCGACCTGCCGATCGACGTGCAGATGGCGGAGATCGACTTCGACATCGAGACCTACGCGTCGTTGCCCGCCTACAAGCCCGCCGCGACCCGCGCGCAGGTCGAGAAGGCGGTCGACATGCTGGTGGCCTCCGAGCGCCCGCTGCTGGTGGCGGGCGGTGGCGTCGTGAACGCCGACGCCGCCGACCTGCTGGTCGAGCTCGCCGAGCTGACCGGGGTCCCGGTGGTGCCCACCCTCATGGGCTGGGGCACCATCCCGGACGACCACGAGCTGAACGCCGGCATGGTCGGGCTGCAGACGTCGCACCGCTACGGCAACGCGACGATGCTGGCCTCCGACTTCGTGCTCGGCATCGGCAACCGCTGGGCCAACCGGCACACCGGTGGCGTGGAGACCTACACGCGTGGTCGCAAGTTCGTGCACGTCGACATCGAGCCGACCCAGATCGGTCGCGTCTTCGCCCCTGACTTCGGGATCGTGTCCGACGCGGGGGCCGCGCTGGAGCTGTTCGTCGCCGTGGCCCGCGAGCGGAAGGCGGCCGGGACCCTGCCCGACCGGTCCACGTGGGCGGCCGAGTGCCTGGAGCGCAAGCGGTCGATGTGGCGGCGTACCAACTTCGACTCGGTGCCGATCAAGCCCCAGCGGGTCTACCAGGAGATGAACCGCGCCTTCGGCAAGGACGTCCGCTACGTCTCCACGATCGGCCTCTCGCAGATCCAGGCCGCGCAGCTGCTGCACGTGTTCGGACCGCGCCAGTGGATCAACGCGGGCCAGGCCGGCCCACTCGGCTGGACCGTGCCGGCCGCGCTCGGCGTGGCCACCGCGGACCCGGAGAGCACCGTGGTCGCGCTGTCCGGCGACTACGACTTCCAGTTCATGATCGAGGAGCTGGCGGTCGGCGCCCAGTTCAACATCCCCTACATCCACGTGCTGGTGAACAACGCGTACCTCGGCCTGATCCGGCAGTCACAGCGGGCGTTCGAGATGGACTACTGCGTCCAGCTGTCCTTCGACAACATCAACGCGCCGGAGCTCAACGGCTACGGCGTCGACCACGTCAAGGTCGCCGAGGGGCTGGGCTGCAAGGCGATCCGGGTCTTCGACCCCGAGGAGATCCTGCCGGCCCTCGAGCAGGCCAAGAAGATGCTGGTCGAGCACCGGGTCCCGGTCGTGGTCGAGGTCATCCTGGAGCGGGTCACCAACGTCTCGATGGGCCTGGAGATCGACAACATCACCGAGTTCGAGGAGCTGGCGGAGTCGGGCGAGGACGCCCCCACCGCCCTCTACGCGAACCTCGACTGATGCTCCGTGACCCGCGTGCTGCTCGCCCCTGACAAGTTCAAGGGCACACTCACGGCCGCCGAGGTCGCGGCTCACCTGAGCGCCGGCATCTGTTCGGTGCTGCCGGACGCCGAGATCGTGGTGGTCCCTGTGTCCGACGGCGGCGACGGGCTGCTCGACGCCGCGGTCGAGTCGGGCTACGAAAGGGTGCCGGTCCGGGCCTCGGGGCCGACCGGCGTGGTGGGCGACACGTGGTACGCGCGGCGCGGCGACTGCGCAGCGGTGGAGATGGCCGAGATCTGTGGGCTGGCCCGGCTGCCGGACGGGGTCCCGGCACCCGCGACCGCCACGACCCGCGGGGTGGGCGAGGTGATCGCCGCCGCCCTCGACGCCGGCTGCCGGGAGATCCTGCTCGGCGTCGGCGGCAGCGCGTCGACCGACGGCGGGGCCGGCCTGGTCTCGGCCCTCGGTGCCCGCGTGCTCGACGCCGCGGGAGAGCAGCTGGTCGACGGCGGGCTGGCCCTGGCCGACGCCGCGTCGCTCGACCTCTCGGCGCTGCACCCTGCCGTCGGCGACGCGGAGGTCACGGTGGCCTGCGACGTCGACAACCCGCTCACGGGCCCCTCCGGGGCAGCCGCGGTCTACGGCCCGCAGAAGGGTGCCGACCCCGAGCTCGTGGACCAGCTCGACCGCGGGCTCTCGCGCTGGGCCGACGTCGTCGCCACCACCACCGGGAGCGACCACCGGGACCGGCCGGGCGCAGGGGCAGCGGGCGGGCTGGCCTTCGGCGCGGTCGCGCTGCTGGGGGCGGAGCTGCGGACCGGCGCCGAGGTCGTGCAGGAGCTGACCGGTCTCGAAGCGGCCCTCGCCGGCGTCGACCTGGTGGTCACCGGAGAGGGCTCGCTGGACGACCAGACCCTGCGGGGCAAGGCACCTGCCGGCGTGGCGGCCGCGGCGCGGCGGGCCGGCATCCCGGTGGTCGCCGTCGCGGGCCGGTGCCTGCTCGACGACAGCACTCTGGCCGACGCCGGGATCGCCTCGATCCACACGCTGCTGGACGAGGCGTCGTCCGAGGAGGAGGCGTTCGAGAAGCCCGGCCCTCTCCTGGAACGGATCGGCGCGCGGATCGCGCGAGAAGAGCTGGCCCCGCGATGAGCTTCGATCTCGTCGTCAGGACCCGCCGCGCCGTCGTCGGGGGAGCGGTGGTGCCCTGCTCGGTCGGCGTGCGGGGCGGGCGGATCGTCGAGGTGACCGACTACCACGCAGACCTCGCAGCCACCGAGACCGTCGACCTCCTCGACGACGAGGTGCTGCTGCCCGGGCTCGTGGACAGCCACGTGCACGTCAACGAGCCGGGCCGGACCGAGTGGGAGGGGTTCGCGACGGCGACGCGGGCGGCGGCAGCCGGCGGCGTGACCACGATCATCGACATGCCGCTCAACTCGGTGCCACCGACGACGACGACCGCGAACCTGCGCACCAAGCAGGAGGTCGCGCGTGGCCAGATCGCCGTCGACGTCGGGTTCTGGGGCGGGGCCGTCCCCGATAACCTGGCCGAGCTCGCGGCGTTGCACGCCGCCGGTGTCTTCGGGTTCAAGTGCTTCCTCATCGACTCCGGCGTACCCGAGTTCGGCCACCTCGGGGCCGGGGAGTTCTCCGCGGCGATGGACGAGGTGGCCCGGCTCGGAGCTCTGATGCTCGTCCACGCCGAGGACCCGGGGTTCGTCGACGGAGCCCGGGCCGCCGGCCGGGCGTACGCCGGCTTCCTGGCCTCCCGGCCAGCGCGGTCGGAGGAGTCCGCCGTGGGGAGCGTGGCCGATCAAGCCCTGCGCACCGGCGCGCGCACGCACGTGCTGCACCTCAGCAGCGCCGACTCGCTGCCCGCGGTGCGCCAGGCACGCGCCGCCGGCGCGGACCTGTCGGTGGAGACCTGCCCGCACTACCTGGTCTTCGAGGCCGAGGAGGTGCCCGACGGGGCCACCGAGTTCAAGTGCTGCCCCCCGATCCGCGACGCGGGCAACCGGGACAAGCTGTGGGCAGCCATGGCGGCCGGTGACATCGACCTGGTCGTCTCCGACCACTCGCCCAGCACCCGCGACCTCAAGCGGGCCTCCGGCGGGGACTTCGGAGCAGCGTGGGGCGGCATCGCCTCCATCCAGGTCTCGCTGCCCGCCGTGTGGACTGCCGCCCGCGACCGCGGGCACCAGCTGCCCGACGTCGTCCGGTGGATGGCCACCGGTCCCGCGGACCGCGTCGGCCTCGCCCACAAGGGACGGATCGGGACCGGCGCCGACGCCGACCTGGTCGTGTTCGCGCCGGACGAGGAGTTCGTCGTCGACCCGACGGCCCTGGCCCACCGGCACCCGGTCTCGGCCTATGCGGGCCGCCGGCTGTCCGGCGTCGTACGCCGCACCTGGCTGCGCGGGACCCCGGCAGCCCCTGACCGTCCACCGCACGGCCGACTCCTGGAAAGAGGACGACGATGACCACGTACTACGCACCCCCGGGCGGCCTGCCCCCCCAGACCCGGCTCACCACCGACCGGTCCCGGTTCAACGAGGCCTACGTCGTCATCCCCCGCGGGTCGCTGACCGACATCGTGTCCAGCCGGCTGCCGTTCTGGGACGAGACCAGGCTGTGGGTGCTGGCCCGGCCGCTGAGCGGCTTCGCCGAGACGTTCAGCCAGTACCTCGTCGAGGTGTCCGAGGGCGGCGGCAGCACGCGGCCGGAGACGGACCCGGGCGCCGAGGCCGTCCTCTTCGTCCTGGACGGCTCGTTGCGGCTCGTGGTCGGTGAGGAGGACCACGTGCTCGAGCCGGGCGGCTACGCCTACCTGCCTCCCGGCGAGCCGTGGATCGCGCACCAGACCGGGTCAGGACCGGTCCGGTTCCACTGGCTTCGCAAGGGCTACGAGCGGGTCGACGGGATCGACGTACCTCCCGCGTTCGTGGTCGACGAGCGTGACGTGCAGCCGGTGGAGATGCCCGGCACCAACGGCGCCTGGACCACCACCCGCTTCGTCGACCAGGCCGACCTGCGCCACGACATGCACGTCAACATCGTCAACTTCCTCCCGGGCGGGACCATCCCGTTCCCCGAGACGCACGTCATGGAGCACGGCATCTACATCCTCGAGGGCAAGGCGATGTACCTGCTCAACGAGGACTGGGTCGAGGTCGAGGAGGGCGACTTCCTCTGGCTGCGCGCCTTCTGCCCGCAGGCCTGCTACGCCGGCGGACCGGGTCGGTTCCGCTACCTGCTCTACAAGGACGTGAACCGGCACATGCGGCTGCGTGGCGCGCTGGGCTGAGCCGAATCTCCCGTATTGCGGAAAAAGTTTTCCGAAATCTCTTCACAATGACGCTCCCGGTCCCTACGATCGGGCGCAGACGAGCCTGTGACGACGGTCACGGGAGGGAAGGCGGTGGCACCCGTGACCACACCCGAGGCGACGGTCAACCGGCGGCCCGCACCGCTCAGCGGCGTCCCGCCGCACACCACTGCGCTCGACTGGCTGCGGTCGCGAGGACTGACCGGCGCCAAGGAGGGCTGCGCCGAGGGCGAGTGCGGCGCCTGCGCCATCATGGTCGCGAGGGAGTCGACCACCGGTGACGGCAGCACCGAGTGGGTCTCGATCAACGCGTGCCTGATCCCGGCCGGGCTGCTCGAGGGCCAGGAGGTGCTGACCGCCGAGGGGCTCGGTACGCCGGCGTCGCTGCACCCGGTGCAGCGCGAGCTGGCCGTCCGGGGCGGGTCGCAGTGCGGCTACTGCACGCCCGGCTTCGTCTGCAGCATGGCGGCGGAGTACTACCGGGCCGAGCGCTGCCGGCCCGACCAAGACGTCAGCGAGCATGACGAGGAGCACGACGAGGAGCACGGCGCCAACGGGTTCGACCTGCACGCACTCAGCGGCAACCTGTGCCGGTGCACCGGCTACCGGCCGATCAAGGACGCGGCGTACGCCCTCGGCGCGCCGGCGGCCGGCGACGAGCTGGCGGCTCGGCGTGGCCAGGCCCCGCCGGCGGCCCGCCGGGTGCGCATGGCCGCGGAGGGAGCCGAGCTGGTCCGGCCGGCCGACCTGGCCGAGACCCTCCAGGTGCTCGCCGATCGGCCCGAGGCAGTGCTGGTCGCGGGGTCGACGGACTGGGGCGTCGAGGTCAACCTGCGCGGCTCGCGGGCGGCCCTCGTCGTCGCGATCGACCGGATCCCGGAGCTGCGCGGGCTGAGCGTGGAGGCAGACGAGATCCGGCTGGGCGCGGCCCTCACGCTGACCGAGATCGAGCGCCGGCTGGACGGCACTGTGCCCCTGCTGGCCGAGCTGTTCCCGCAGTTCGCGTCGCGGCTGATCCGCAACGGCGCCACGCTCGGCGGCAACCTCGGGACCGCCTCTCCGATCGGCGACGCTCCACCGGCCCTGCTGGCACTCGAGGCGAGGCTGGTCCTGGCTTCGGTGCGGGGAGAGCGTGAGGTGGCCCTGGCGGACTACTTCACCGGCTACCGCCAGAGCGTGCGGGCCGACGACGAGCTGATCAAGGAGGTCGTCCTGCCGCGTCCGATGGCGACCCTGACCGCGTTCCACAAGATCGCCAAGCGCCGCTTCGACGACATCTCGAGCGTGGCGGTCGCGTTCGCGCTGGACGTGTCCGACGGGATGGTCGTCAGGGCCGCGATCGGGCTGGGCGGAGTCGCGGCCACCCCGATCCGGGCGCAGGAGACCGAGGCGGCGCTGGTCGGCAGGCCCTGGACCGACGAGACGGTCCGGCCCGTGGCCGAGGTGCTCGCCGCCGAGGGCACCCCGATCGACGACCACCGGGCCAGCGCGAGCTACCGCGCGGCGATGCTCGGGCAGTCGCTGCTGAAGCTGCACGCGCAGCATCCCTGGACCGCCGAGCCGGAAGGAGCCCTGGCATGAGCCACCTCTCCCAGCGACCCGAGTGCGCACCCGAAGAGACGGCCGTCGGTGCGGCGATCCCGCACGAGGCGGCGGCCCACCACGTCACCGGTCACGCGCTCTACACCGACGACCTCGTGGTCCGCACCAAGGACTGCCTGCACGCCTGGCCCGTCCAGGCCACGGTGGCCAAGGCCCGGATCGCCGGCCTCGACGTCTCGCCGGCGTACGACGTCCCGGGCGTGGTCCGCGTCCTCACCGCGGCCGACGTGCCCGGGGTCAACGACGCGGGCGTGAAGCACGACGAGCCGCTGTTCCCGGACGAGGTCCGCTTCCACGGACACGCCGTCTGCTGGGTGCTGGGGGAGACCCTCGAGGCCGCCCGGCTCGGCGCGGCCGCCGTGGTGCTCGACCTGGAGCCCCTGCCTGCCCTGGTGAACGTCAAGGAGGCGATCGAGGCCAACGCCTTCCAGGGCGCCCAGCCGACGGTCCAGCGTGGCGACGTCGCCGCGGGCATCGAGACGGCCACACACGTCTTCAGTGGCGAGTTCGAGTTCGCGGGGCAGGAGCACTTCTACCTCGAGACGCACTGCGCGCTGGCCCACGTCGACGAGGGCGGGCAGGTCTTCGTGCAGAGCAGCACGCAGCATCCCTCGGAGACCCAGGAGATCGTGGCCCACGTGCTGGGGCTGCACAGCCACGAGGTGACGGTGCAGTGCCTGCGGATGGGCGGCGGCTTCGGCGGCAAGGAGATGCAGCCGCACGGCTTCGCCGCCATCGCGTCGCTCGGGAGCATCCTCACCGGCCGCCCGGTCCGGCTCCGCCTCAACCGCACCCAGGACCTCACCATGAGCGGCAAGCGCCACGGCTTCCACGCCGAGTGGCGGGTGGGCTTCGACGACGACGGGATGATCCAGGCCCTCGAGGCGACGCTGACGGCCGACGGCGGCTGGAGCCTTGACCTCTCCGAGCCGGTGCTGGCCCGGGCGCTGTGCCACATCGACAACGCCTACTGGATCCCGCACATCAAGGTCAGCGGCCGGATCGCGCAGACCAACAAGACGTCGCAGACGGCGTTCCGCGGCTTCGGCGGGCCGCAGGGGATGATCGTGATCGAGGACATCCTCGGGCGGTGCGCGCCCCTGCTCGGCATCGACCCGGTCGAGCTGCGGGCGCGCAACTTCTACCGGTCGCCGGACGGCGTCCCGCAGACCACGCCCTACGGCCAGCCGGTCCGCCACACCGAGCGGCTCTCGGCGGTGTGGGACCAGGTCCAGGAGTCGTCCGGCTTCGCCGAACGGCAGGAGGAGATCAGGCGGTTCAACGCCGAGCACGCAGACGTGAAGCGGGCCCTGGCGATCACTCCCGTGAAGTTCGGGATCTCGTTCAACCTGACCGCCTTCAACCAGGCCGGCGCGCTGGTGCACGTCTACAAGGACGGGTCGGTGCTGATCAACCACGGTGGCACCGAGATGGGCCAGGGGCTGCACACCAAGATGCTCCAGGTCGCCGCCACCACGCTCGGCATCCCGCTGTCGAAGGTGCGGCTGGCCCCGACCCGCACCGACAAGGTCCCCAACACGTCCGCGACGGCGGCGTCGTCGGGCGCCGACCTCAACGGCGGCGCGGTCAAGAACGCGTGCGAGCAGATCCGCGGCCGGCTCGAGCAGGTGGCGGCGGCCGGGCTCGGCGTCTCCCCACAGGACGTCCGGTTCGTGGACGGCCGCATCACCGGGCTGGGCAGGTCGGGCATCGAGCTGACCTGGGACGAGGTCGTGCGGACGGCGTACTTCCAGCGCGTCCAGCTCTTCGCCGCCGGCTACTACCGGACCGAGGGGCTGCACTGGGACTCCAGCGTCATGCAGGGGTCGCCGTTCAAGTACTTCGCGTACGGCGCGGCCGCCACCGAGGTCGAGGTCGACGGGTTCACCGGCGCCTACACCACCCGGCGGGTCGACATCGTGCACGACGTGGGCGACAGCCTCTCGCCGCTGATCGACGTCGGCCAGATCGAGGGCGGCTACGTGCAGGGCGCCGGCTGGCTGACCCTGGAGGACCTGCGCTGGGACGAGAGCGACGGGCCGCACCGGGGGCGGCTGGCCACCCAGTCGGCCAGCACCTACAAGCTGCCGAGCTTCTCCGAGATGCCGCCCGACTTCCGGGTCACGCTGCTCGACCGGGCCCACGAGGAGGGCGCCGTCTACGGCTCCAAGGCGGTGGGTGAGCCGCCGCTGATGCTGGCCTTCTCGGTCCGCGAGGCGCTGCGTGAGGCGGCGGCCGCGTTCGGGCCGGCGGGCACCAGCGTCGACCTGGCCTCACCTGCCACCCCCGAGGCGGTGTGGTGGGCGCTCTCCGAGGCGCGCCGCGGACACGACGAGGGGCACCTGGTCGAGGGCAAGCCCGGGCTCGCACCGGTCGGTGCCGACCCGGCCGCCCCGGTCCGCCGGCCCGAGTCGGAGGTCGAGCGCACGGCCGTCCCCCACCTGACCGAGGCCTAGGGGTCGACAATGGAGTGGCTGGACGCCGTCGAGCGGCTGCGCGCCCGCCGGGAGGCCGGGGTGCTGGTCACCGTGGCCGCGGTCCGCGGGCACGCACCGCGGGACGCGGGAGCCAAGATGGTGGTCGCCGCCGCCCAGACCTGGGGTTCGGTCGGTGGCGGAAACCTCGAGGCGGTCGCGGTCGAGCGGGCCCGGGAGCTGCTGGCGGACCCGGAGGCACGCCCGGAGCTTTTCACCTCCCACCTCAGCGACAAGGCGCCGATCGAGCACGGCGTCCAGTGCTGCGGCGGCGAGGTGACCGTGCTGCTCGAGCCGCTGGCCGTGCTGCCGGCCGTGGCCATCTTCGGGATGGGCCACGTCGGCATCGAGCTGGCCCGGATCCTGGCCCGCCACGACCTCGACCTGCACGTGGTCGACTCCCGGCCCGAGCAGCTCGACGACCGGGTGCTCCAGGTGCTCGACGACGCCGTGGCCCGGATCCACCGCCACCACGTCCCGGTGCTCCCGGAGCTGGTGCTCGGCGAGCTGCCGCAGGGCACGCACGTGCTGGTGATGACCCACGACCACGCCGAGGACGCTGCCCTCGTAGACGCGGCGCTGCGGGTCACCCACCTCGGCTCGATCGGGCTGATCGGCTCCAGCGCCAAGTGGAGCCGGTTCCGCAGGAACCTCGCCGCCGACGGGCACGACGACGAGACCATCGCCCGGGTGGTCACGCCGATCGGCCTAGCCCACGTTGAGCGGCAAGGAGCCGGCGGTGATCGCGGTCAGCGTCGCCGCGGCCCTGCTGCAGGCGTTCGCCGAGGACAGGGCGCCGGTCCCGGAGCTGCAGCGATGACGATCTTCCGCGGGACGTTCCTCGACACCCCGGAGGACCCGTTCGCCGGCGGTGCGCTGCGGGCCGAGGACGGCGCGCTCCTGGTCCGCGACGGGGTGATCGCGGCTCGTGGGTCCGCCGCCGAGCTCCGGTCGGCGTACGGCGACGACGTCGTCGACCTGACCGGCGGGCTGGTGCTGCCCGGCTTCGTGGACACGCACGTGCACTTCCCGCAGGTCAGGATGGTCGGGGCGCTCGGGATGCCGCTCCTGGACTGGCTGGAGCACAGCGCCCTGCCCGAGGAGGCGCGGCTGGCCGACACCGGCTACGCGTCGGCGGTGGCGGCCGAGTTCCTGGCCGGGCTGACGGCCGCAGGCACGACCACCGCCCTGGTCTTCGGCGCCCATTTCGCCCCGGCCGTGGACGTGCTGTTCAGCCGGGCCGCGGAGCTCGGCCTGCGCATCACCAGCGGTCTCGTGGTCAGCGACCGGGTGCTGCGGCCCGATCTCCTCACCACGCCGCAGTCGGCGTACGACGAGGGGCTGGAGCTGGCCCGGCGATGGCACGGTGTCGGGCGCAGCCGCTACGCCGTCACCCCCCGGTTCTCGCTGTCCTGCTCCGACGCGATGCTCGACTCCTGCGCGGCCCTGAAGCAGGAGGTCGACGGAGCCTGGCTCACCTCCCACATCAACGAGAACCTCGCCGAGGTCGCGGCCGTGCGGGAGCTCTTCGACGGCTGTGCGGACTACCTGTCGTCGTACCACCGGCACGGCCTGGTGGACCGGCACAGCGTGTTCGCCCACAACGTGCACCCGACCACCGCCGAGCTGGAGGTCATGGCCGCGCAGCAGGCGACGGTGGCGCACTGCCCGACCAGCAACGCGGCCCTCGGGAGCGGTCTGTTCCCGCTCCGCGAGCACGTCCAGCTCGGTGTCCGGGTCGCGCTCGGCTCGGACGTCGGCGCCGGCACCGGCTTCTCCCTGCTCAAGGAGGGGCTCCAGGCCTACTTCGTGCAGCAGCTCCTCGGCGAGCGCGGGCTGGCCCTGGCGCCGGCGCACCTCCTGCACCTGGCCACGTCGGCCGGCGCCGAGGCCCTGGGGCTGGCCGACGAGGTGGGGGACTTCTCCGTGGGCAAGCAGTTCGACGCCGTCTGGCTGCAGCCGGAAGCCGGCTGCCTGCTCGACGTCGCGCTCCGGAACGCCGAGGACGCGTCGGATGCGCTGGGCAAGGCGTTCGCACTGGCCGGCCCCGGAGACGTCGCCCGGGTGATCGTCGCCGGCGAGGCGCTCCGGCCCGAAATGCACCGGGCGAGATCGGTCGCCCAGTAGACTTCCGGCATACGGAAGCAACGTGTCACGACTGACCCAGGAGAGCGATGACCGCCGAAGTGACGGAGCCGAATGTCAGCCGGAGCTCCGGTGGGGTCCAGTCCCTCGACCGCGCGTTCGCGATCCTGGAGGCGATGGCCGACGCGGGAGGCATCATCGGCCTGTCGCAGCTCGCCGAGAAGGCCGACCTCCCCCTCGCCACCATCCACCGGCTGGTGCGCACCCTGGTCGACCTCGGCTACGTCCGCCAGGAGGCGTCCCGCCAGTACTCCCTGGGCCCCCGCCTGATGCGCCTGTCCGACAACGCGTCCAAGCGGGTGGGGGCGTGGACGCGCCCGGCGATGACCGCCGCCGTGGCCAGGCTCGGCGAGTCGGTCAACCTGGCCACCCTCGACGGCGACGAGATCGTCTACGTCGCCCAGGTCCAGCCGTCGGAGAACTTCATGCGGATGTTCACCGAGGTCGGGCGGCGGACCCGGCCGCACGCCACCGCGGTCGGCAAGGCGATCCTCGCGCGCTTCCCTGACGAGGAGGTCGTCGCTCTCCTCGGACGCACCGGGATGCCGCGCTACACCGCGACCACGATCGAGAGCCCTGAGCAGTTCCTGGCCGCCATGGAGCAGGTGCGCAGCGTCGGCTACGCGCTCGACGAGGGCGAGCAGGAGGTCGGCGTGCGCTGTGTCGCCGTGTCGGTGCCGGACGCTCCGCAGCCGATGGCCATCTCGATGTCCGGCCCCACGTCGCGGATGACCGACGACGTCGTCGAGACGGCGGCCAAGGTGCTGTCCGAGGCCGCGGCGGAGATCGGCTCCGTGCTCAACGGCTCCTCGGCCTCTGCCTAGGGCAGAACCGCTCTCAGCGGATTCGCTGGAACTGCGGCCTCGGGCCGCGCAGGCTCGGAGCATGACCCAGACCATGCAATCCGGCCCCAACCTGGCCGGCCTCTCCGCCGCCGACCGGCTGCTGCACCAGCGGATCATCGTCCTCGGCCAGGAGGTCGAGGACGACATCGCCAACAAGCTCTGCGCCGAGCTGCTCCTGCTCTCCGCCGAGGACCCGAGACGCGACATCGCGCTCTACATCAACTCACCCGGGGGCTCGGTCTCGGCCGGGCTCGCCATCTACGACACCATGCGGCTGATCCCGAACGACGTCGCCACCCTCGCCATGGGGCTGGCGGCCAGCATGGGGCAGTTCCTGCTGTCGGCCGGTACGCCGGGCAAGCGGTTCGCGCTCCCACACAGCCGGATCCTCATGCACCAGGGCTCGGCCGGCATCGGCGGCACCGCGATCGACATCGAGATCCAGGCCGAGAACCTCGAGCACACCAAGGGCGTGGTGCTGGGCCTCATCTCCGAGCACACCGGCCAGCCCCTGGAGAAGATCGAGCGGGACTCGCGGCGGGACCGGTGGTTCACCGCCGAGGAGGCGCGCGACTACGGCTTCGTCGACCAGGTGCTCACCGACGTCGCGTCCGTGACGCCGCACCGCTCGGCCAGCGCGTCATTTGGAGTGGGGGTGGCGTCGTGAGCAGCTACACGATCCCCAGCGTGGTCGAGAAGACCGTGCGCGGTGGTGAGCGCGCGGTGGACATCTACAGCCGGCTGCTCACCGACCGGATCGTCTACATCGGCACCGAGATCGACGACGGCGTGGCCAACGTCGTCATCGCCCAGCTCATCCACCTCGAGTCGGACCGGCCGGAGGTGCCGATCGACCTCTACCTCAACTCCCCAGGGGGCTCGGTGACCGCGATGCTCGCGATCTACGACACGATGCAGTTCATCAGCTCGCCGGTCGGCACCACCGCGATCGGCCAGGCCGGCTCCTCGGCCGCCGTACTCCTGGCCGCCGGCGACCCGGGACGGCGTACGGTCCTGCCGCACTCGCGGATGGTGCTGCACCAGCCCTCGGGTGGGGGCCAGGGCACCCTCCCCGACCTGGAGCTGCACGCCAAGGAGATCGTCCGGCTGCGCGGGCAGATGGAGGAGATCCTGGCCCGGCACACCGGTCGCACCGTGGCACAGATCCGCGAGGACACCGACCGCGACCTGGTGCTGTCCGCGCAGGAGGCGGTGGACTACGGGCTGGCGGACGCGATCCTGGACAGCCGGAAACTGCTACTGGCCGCCCGTTGATTCCGGACTTCCGCCGGGTGAGTCGGGACTTCCGCCGGTCGATTCCGGCGAAACTCCCGACTCAACCGGCAGAAGTCCCGATTCAACGCGGGGGACTTGAACTCAACCTAACTTGAAGTTTCATGCTGGAGACATGACTGCAAAGACAACCCACGTGGCCGTCATCACCGGTGCCTCCCAGGGGCTCGGCCGCGCGCTCGCCCAGGAGCTGGCGAGCCGCGGCTGGTCCCTCGTCCTCGACGCCCGGCACGAGGCCGCCCTGGCCCAGGCGGTGCGGCAGCTGCCCGGCGGGCCGCACCCGGCCATCGCGGGCGACGTCACCGATCCGGCCCACCGCCGCGACCTGGTCGAGGTGGCCGCCGAGCTGGGCGGGGCCACGGCTCTGGTCAACAACGCCAGCACCCTGGGCGCGAGCCCGCTGCCGCGACTGGCCCAGCTGGACACCGAGACCTATCTCCGCATCCTCGAGGTGAACCTGGTGGCGCCCGTCGCGCTGACCGCGGCCCTGCTGCCGCAGCTCCGGGCCGGCAACGGCGTGGTGCTGAACGTGACGTCCGACGCCTCGGTCGAGGCCTACGAGACCTGGGGCGGCTACGGCTCGTCGAAGGCCGGGCTCGACCACGCGACGCGGGTGCTGGCCGCCGAGGAGCCGGGACTGCGGGTGTACGCCGTGGACCCGGGCGACATGCGCACCCAGCTGCACCAGGACGCGTTCCCGGGGGAGGACATCTCCGATCGCCCGGAGCCGACGGTCGCCGTACCGGGGCTGCTCCGGCTGCTTGACGGCTCGCTGCCCAGTGGCCGCTACCGCGCCGTGGAGCTCGCCCCGGTGGGAGCGTCGGCATGAGCCAGGCGGCCGCAGAGGCGCGGTTCGTGCTGCCGCCCGGCAGCGAGGCGACCGCACCCCCGGAAGCGCGCGGGCTGGCTCGCGACGAGGTCCGGATGGCCGTGGTCACCCAGGAGCGCACCCACCACCGGCAGGCCAAGGAGCTGCCGCTCTGGCTGGAGCCCGGCGACCTCCTGGTCGTGAACACGAGCGCCACGCTGCCCTCGGCGCTGGAGGTGGAGCGGCACGGCTGCACCTGGGGGCTGCACGTCTCCGCCGAGCTCGACGACGGCGCCTGGGTGGTCGAGCTGCGCCGGCCGGACCGGACCGGACCCGGGCGGCCCGAGTCCGGCGAGGTGCTCCGGCTGCCCGGCGGCGTACGGCTGCAGAATCGCGGAGCCGCACCCGGCGGGCCAGAGCCGGCTGTGGCGGGCCACGGCGCTGCCGGCCGTGGACCGGGTGGCCTACCTGCGCCGGCACGGCACACCGATCCGCTACCCGTACCTGCACGGCGCGTGGCCGATCGAGGACCTGCAGAACGTGTACGCCGCGGTGCCGGGCAGTGCCGAGATGCCGAGTGCCGGCCGCCCGCTGTCCCGCGAGGTGCTCGTCGACCTGATGTCGCTAGGGGTGGTCGTGGCTCCGCTGGTGCTGCACACCGGGGTGGCCAGCCAGGACTCGCACGAACCGCCGCAGCCGGAGTGGCTGTCGGTCCCCCTCCCGACGGCCCGGCTCGTGAACCTCACCCGGGCGGCGGGCGGCCGGGTCGTGGCCGTCGGGACCACCGTGGTCCGGGCGCTGGAGACCGCCGCCTCGCCGGAGGGCGCGGTCACGCCGCACCACGGCTGGACCTCGCTGGTGCTGTCGTCCGACCGGCCCGCGCGCGTGGTCTCGGGGCTGCTGACCGGGCTGCACGAGCCGGAGGCCAGCCACCTCGACCTGCTCGAGGCGGTGGCCGGCCGGGCGCTGGTCGACCGGGCGTACGCCGACGTGACCACGACCGGCGCGCCGCACTACCTGTGGCACGAGTTCGGTGACTCGATGCTGCTGCTGCCGTGACCGCCCGGGCTCGGTCCCGGGCTTGGGAACAGGACCACGGTCCGGTTGGATGGCTTGGTGACCGAACTCGTCGACCAGACCATCGCGGAGCTCCGCGCCATCCACGACCGGCTGGCCGGGCGGGTCAGCGGACTGTCCGATGACCAGCTGACCGCGCAGAGCGGCGCCGAGGACTGGACCGTCGCGGACGTGCTGTCCCACCTGGGCAGCGGCTCCGAGATCAGCCGCTACCTGCTGGTGGCCGCAGCCGGCGCGGCCGAGGATGCGCCGGCCAACCAGGACGTCTGGGACCGCTGGAACGCGCTCGCCCCGGCCGACCAGGCCGCCGGGTTCGTCGAGAGCGACGAGCGGCTCGTGGCGACGTACGAGGCGCTGAGCCCGCAGCAGCGGGACTCGATCGAGATCGACCTCGGCTTCATGCCGCAGCCACTGCCGGTCGCCACCACGCTGGGCATGCGGCTCAACGAGGCCGCGCTGCACGGCTGGGACGTCGAGGTCGGGCTGGACCCGGCCGCCACGCTCAGTGAGGGCGTCGGCGGCGCTCGTGGCCGAGCACCTCAGCTCGACGATGACCTTCATGCTCGGCTTCGTCGGCAAGCCCGGGGATGTCGGCCCGGTCCGGGTTGGCCTCGGCGGCTACACGATCGTGATCGCGGACTCCGTGAGCCTCGAAGAGGGGGACGCCGACACCACGGCGACGTTCCACGGGCCGCTCGAGGCCGCCATCCGGCTGCTGGCGGGGCGGCTGAAGCCGCAGCACACACCTGACGGTGTCGCCGTGACCGGCGACGTGTCCCTGGACGACCTGCGGAAGGTGTTCCCGGGCTACTAGGCCGCCAGGCAGACCGGCCCGCGCACCTGGCTGAGCCGCCGCGCGACCCGGATGGTGAGGTCGACCAGCCGGAGGTCGAGGGCACCAGCGACGGCCTGGAGCACCTCCGAGCTGGGCTCCTTGCGGCCGCGCTCGATCTCGGAGAGGTACTGGGTGGACACGCCGGCCTCCTCGGCCACGTCGGCGAGTGTCCGCCCGGTGTCCTGCCTCTCGTCGCGCAGCTCCTGCCCGACCGCCTCCCGCCAGAGCGGCTCACGCTCGGTGGTCTCGGGCTCCAGGTCCGGCAGCGGGAAGGGAATCAGCTCGCCCATGAACGGAGGCTACGCCCGGTCGTCGTACGACACGCGCGGGTATTCACCTCGTTCGCGCAGGGCGAACGGTCACGTCCTCAACCACTCGCCCAGCTCGGCCTCGGTCAGCAGCTCCCGCGCCTCGGCCTCACGGTCGTCGGGGACCAGGATCCGCATCTGCAGGAAGCTCAGCGTGCCCTCGAGCACGGCGTTGTGCCGGTCGGCGACGTGGTAGGGGATGTCGGCCTCCTGGAAGAGCCCCTCGACCGCAGAGATCAGCGCGAGGTCGTTGGTGCGGATCAGCTCGGCCATGTCTCTACCAACGCGCGACGGTTGTCTAGGGTGCCCAGCATGCGCGGACGTGAGCGAGGTACGCCGGACCAGGACCGCTGGGAGCGCAGCGACTGGTGGGGCGTCGTGATCGACAGCGCTGACCCCAAGGCGTTGGCGCGGTTCTACTCCGAGCTGCTCGGCTGGCCGCTGTGGAAGCCCGACGAGATGGACCCCGGCGAGGCCGCGATCGACTCCGGTGAGGGAGCCGTCGGGATCACCTTCCACCTCAAGGAGGACTACGTGCGGCCGGTCTGGCCGAACACGCCGGGGGAGCAGCAGATGATGATGCACCTCGACTTCGAGGTCGACGACCTGGCCGAGGCCACGGCGTACGCGCTCGAGCATGGCGCGGTGCTGGCCGAGTTCCAGCCGCAGGACGACGTGCGGGTGTTCTACGACCCCGACGGCCACCCGTTCTGCCTGTACTCGAACAGCGGCTGAGCCTCTGGTCGTCCGGGAACCGGCTTCGGAATTTGGTCGACAGTCGAGCAATTTCCGAACCTGGGAGCAACCGTCGTCGATCTGCCGAGGAAATTCGGCACCAGGTGCCAAGAATCCTCGGCAAACCCGCGCGGCGACGTTCCGAGCTCGGAACTTCCTCCACTGTCGACCAAATTCCGAAGGCAGGGCCCCTCAGTTAGAGGGCTTCTCCGAGCCGACCACCCACATCGCGAAGAACTGCGAGCCGCCACCGTAGGCGTGGCCCAGCGCCTTGCGGGCGCCGTCGACCTGGTGCTCGCCGGCAGCGCCGCGGACCTGGAGGGCCGCCTCGCCGAAGCGGAGCATGCCGGAGGCGCCGATCGGGTTCGACGAGAGGACGCCGCCCGAGCAGTTGACCGGGAGCCGGCCGTCCATCGCCGTCTCGCCGGACTCGGTCAGCCGCCAGCCGCCGCCGTTCGGCTCCGCGAAGCCGAGCGACTCCAGCCACATCGGCTCGAACCACGAGAACGGCACGTAGATCTCGGCCACGTCGATCTCTTCGAACGGGTTGGTGATCCCCGCCTGCTTCCAGAGCGCGGCCGCGGCGTCGCGGGAGGCCTGCGGGTTCACCTGGTCGCGCTCGGCTGCGGACGTCGCCTCGGAGCGCATCACCGTGCCATGGATCCAGGCCGGGTTCGGCGAGCCCGAGGCGACGTCCTCGGCCGCGATGACCAGGGCGCAGGCGCCGTCGGAGGACGGACAGGTCTCGTCGTACCGGATCGGATCCCACAGCATCTGCGAGGCGAGCACCGACTCGACGGTCGTGTCCGGGTTGCGGAGGTGGGCGTAGGGGTTCTTGAGCGCGTTCTGCCGGTCCTTCGCGGCCACGATCGCGCCGATGTGGTTGGGCGCACCGGACCGCCGGATGTAGGAGCGCACGTGCGGCGCGAAGTAGCCGCCCGCCCCGGCGTGCACCGGCATGTTGAACGGGATCGGCACCGACAGCGCCCACATGGCGTTGGACTCGGACTGCTTCTCGAAGGCGACCGTGAGCACCTTCCGGTGCACGCCCGCCTGCACCAGAGACGACGCGACGATCGCGGTCGAGCCGCCCACCGAGCCGGCGGTGTGCACACGGAGCAGCGGCTTCCCCGCGGCGCCGAGCGCCTCCGCCAGGAACAGCTCGGGCATCATCACGCCCTCGAACAGGTCCGGCGCCTTGCCGACGACGATCGCGTCGATCTCGTCCAGCCCTAGCCCGGCGTCCTCGAGTGCGCGGTCCATCGCCTCGCGACAGAGCCCCGCCATCGAGACGTCCTCGCGCTTGGAACGGTGGTAGGTCTGGCCCACGCCGATCACGGCGGCCGGCTGCTTGGCCATCAGCCCTCACTCCCCATGACGCAGACGAGGTTCTGCTGAAGGGCCGGCCCCGAGGTCGCGTGCCCGAGCACCCGGTCCGCGGACCCGGACCAGATCTGCCTGGCCGCCTCGCCGATCCGGATGCCGCCGGCGGAGAACATGGGGTTCGACGCCAGCGCGCCTCCCGACGGGTTGATGCGTACGTCGTCCGCCAGCCCGAGCTCGGAGCGCAGGATCAGCTCCTGGTGGCTGAACGGCGCGTGCAGCTCGGCCACCTCGACGCCGTCCAGGTCGCTCGCCGCCCCGGCCCGCTGGGCGCTGGGGGAGCGCTTCAGGTCACGGGTGCCCAGGCTCATCGGGTCCACGAAGTGCGAGAGGGACCGGATCCACGCGGGCCGCTCGCACACCTCCCGCGCCCGGTCCTCGGCGGCGATCACCAGCGCCGCCGCGCCGTCGGTGACCGGTGCGCAGTCGTGCTTGCGCAGCGGGTCGGCGTACATCGGGCGGGCCAGCAGCTCCTCGACCGAGGAGCCACCCCTGCGGACGGCGTACTCGTTCTTCTCGGCGTCGGTCAGCGACCGGTTGGCCACCTCCGCCATCGCCCGCTCGTCCCACAGCCCGGCGTCGATGCCGGCCCGCGCCTGCAGCCCGGCCAGGGAGACGGTGTCGGGCCAGAGCGGGGTCATCGTGTACGGCTCGAGCTGGAGTGCGAGGGTCCGCCGGAGCACCCCGGCCGAGCTCTTGCCGAAGGCGTAGACCAGCGCGGTGTCGACCTCGCCGGTCTGGATCTTGAGCCACGCCTCGTACATCGCCCAGGCCAGGTCCATCTCCACGTGCGACTCGTTGACCGGCGGAATCACGCCGATCGCGTCGACGGCCTGGACGAACGAGAACGACCGGCCGGCCAGGTAGTCCGACGACCCGGAGCACCAGAAGCCGATGTCACGCCGGGTCCAGCCGGTCTGCTCGTAGCACTCCGCGAACAGCGGGACCAGCAGCTCGACGCAGGTCGGTGACCCGTCGAACTGCGCCATCTGCCGCTGGGCGAACCCGACGACGGCCACGTCTCTCATAGGTGCACCCGGTAGGTCTCGTAGTCCGCGTCCGGCTCGCCGGTCGGCGCGAAGTGGCTGATGTTCTCGATCGTGGTGCCCCACTGGTCCTTCGGCTTCCACACCGCCCTGACCCGCATCCCCATCCGGACCTCCTCGGCCGGGATGTCGAGGATCAGGTGCAGGAACGCGATGTCCGCGCCGTCGAGCAGGACGTACGCCGACACGTACGGCGGCGTGATCCGCTGGCCGAGGAACGGCACGTTGACGATGCAGAAGGTGGTGACCGTGCCGGTGTCGGGGAGCTCCACCTCCTCCGCGGTGGGGGTCCCGTCGGCGGGACAGGCGCTGCGCGGCGGGATGTAGACCTTGCCGCAGGTCGGGCACCGCTGGCCGACCAGCTTCCCCTCGGAGAGCGAGGTGTAGAACAGCGACTCCTCCGGGCTGGCGGCGTACAGGTAGTCGAGCTCGATCGGCACGACGATGCCGGTGACCGGGTCCGCGCCGGTGGTTGAGGAGGGCGCGCCAGCGCCCGTCTCGAAACCCCGGTCTGCCTCAAAGCACTCGATGTCGGTGATCGCCCCGACCCGCTCCACGCGCCATCGGATGCGCACGCGCATGCCGGTCGTGACGTCATCGGGGGAGGCGACGTCCAACGCGTGGAGCAGGGGCGCGTCGGCGCCGTCGAGGGTGACGAGCACGAACGCGAAGGGCCGGTCGAACGGCTGCCCCTTGACCGGCTCCGGCACCCAGGACCACGAGCTGACGGTCCCGGTGTCGCCGACCTCGACGAAGTCGTCGACGGCGACGTGCGTCACCGGGTCGAACTCGGGAGGAGGTACGACGACCTTCCCCTCCGACGTACGGCCACCGACGACCACGCCGTCCCGGAGTCCGGAGAGGAACCGGCCGAGCACCGGCCCGGTCGACCGGGTGTAGTCGAAGGCTACGGTGACGGGCGCCGACAGCGTGCGGGGCATGGACGCAAAGTAGAACACGTTCTAAATTGAGGCAAGATCGATCCAAGGGGTGGTCTTCATGAAGCTCGGACTCCAGCTCGGCTACTGGGGCGCCCAGCCGCCCCCGGGCGTCGGCGACCTGGTCGCTGCGGCGGAGGAGTCGGGCTTCGACGCCGTGTTCACCGCGGAGGCCTGGGGCTCGGACGCGTTCACGCCGCTGGCCTGGTGGGGTCGCGAGACGTCCCGGGTGCGGCTCGGCACCTCGATCGTCCAGATGTCCGGGCGCTCGCCGACCTCGATCGCCATGCACGCGCTGACCCTCGACCACCTGTCCGGTGGCCGGGTCGTCCTGGGCATGGGCGTGAGCGGTCCGCAGGTGGTCGAGGGCTGGTACGGCCAGCCGTTCTCGAAGCCGCTGGCCCGGACCCGCGAGGTCGTCGACATCATCCGCCAGGTGCTGGCCCGGGAGGCGCCGGTGACCAACGCGGGTCCGCACCACCCGCTGCCCTACACCGGCGAGGGCGCCATGGGGCTGGGCAGGCCGCTCAAGCCGATCGTGCACCCGCTGCGACCGGACATCCCGATCTGGCTCGGCGCCGAGGGTCCGAAGAACGTCGCCCAGACCGCCGAGATCGCCGACGGCTGGATCCCGATCTTCTACACGCCGAGGTCGGCGGGCATGTACCGGCCGTGGCTCGACGAGGGCTTCGCGCGCCCGGGCGCGCGGCGTACCCGCGCCGACTTCGAGATCGCCGCCACCTGTCACCTCCAGGTCGTCTCCGGCCCGGACGAGAAGGCCGCCGTCATCGACGCGATGCGCCCGTTCGTCTCGCTCTACATGGGCGGCATGGGCGCGAAGGAGATGAACTTCCACAACCAGGTCTTCGTCCGGATGGGCTACGAGGACCTCGCCGACGAGGTGCAGAAGCTCTACCTGAGCGGTGAGAAGGACCGCGCCACGGCGCTGATCCCCGACGACCTGGTGGACGACATGCACATCATCGGCACCGCCGGTGAGGTCAAGGAGCGGGTCGCCGAGTGGGAGGAGACCGGCGTGACCACGCTGCTCCTGTCGCTCCGCTCGCCCGACGAGGTGCGCGCGATCGCGGAGCTGCTCGCGTAGTCGCAGACGCCGCTGTCACGTTTCTGGTCGCTGTCTCGACTCGGGTGCAGACATCGAGACGAGAGGTGAGTGCGATGCACGTCTACATCGCCGGCGGCACCGGCGCGATCGGGACCAGGCTGATCCCGCAGCTGGTGGAGCGCGGGCACATGGTCACGGCCACGACGACGAACCCGGCGAGGAGCGCTGGGCTCGAGGGGCTGGGCGCGACAGCGGTGGTTGTCGACGGGCTGGACAGTGCCGCCGTGGGCGAGGCGGTGGCCACGGCCGAGCCGGACGCCGTCGTCCACCAGATGACCTCCCTCGCCGGTCGGCTCGACCCCAAGCACTTCGACCGGTCTTTCGCCGTCACCAACCGGCTGCGCACCGAAGGACTCGACCACCTGCTGGCGGCCGCGCAGGCGAGCGGCGTGCCCCAGGTCGTGGCCCAGAGCTTCACGGGCTGGCCCAACATCCGCTCCGGAGGCTGGGTCAAGGACGAGGAGGACCCGCTCGACCCCGAGCCACCCGACGCACAGCGGGAGTCGCTGGCCGCCATTCGGTACCTCGAGGAGAACGTCCGGAAGGCGGACGGCACGGTGCTGCGGTACGGCGGGTTCTACGGCGACGCCGACAACCCCATGCTCCCCTTGGTGCGGAAGCGGCGGTTCCCGCTGGTGGGTGGCGGCACCGGGTACATGTCGTGGGTGCATCTGGACGACGCGGCGAGCGCGACGGTGCTCGCCCTGGAGCAGCAGGCCCGAGGTGTCTTCAACATCGTGGACGACGAGCCGGCCCCGGCCTCGGAGTGGCTGCCCTACCTCGCCGAGTGCCTGGGGGCTAAGCCGCCGCTGCGGCTCCCGGTCTGGATGGCGCGGCTGGCCGCCGGCGACGTCGCGGTCTCGATGCTGACCCGGACCCGCGGCTCGTCCAACGCCCGGGCGAAACGCGAGCTCGGGTGGGAGCTGCGCTGGCCGTCCTGGCGACAGGGGTTCCGGCACGGGCTGGCCCCGGGCTCGTGACCGCCGAGGAGTTCGAGGAGCTGCGTCCGCTGCTGTTCTCGATCGCCTACCGGATCCTCGGCAGCGTGAGCGAGGCCGAGGACGCGGTCCAGGAGACCTGGCTGCGCTACCACGCCAGTGCGACGACGCCGATCTCGCTCAAGTCGTTCCTGGCGGCGGTCGTGACCCGGGTGTCGATCGACATCCTGCGGTCGGCGCGGGTGCGGCGCGAGACCTACGTCGGCCAGTGGCTGCCCGAGCCCCTGTTGACCGACGACGAGACGACGGCGTACCCCGATCCCGAGCACGCCGCTGAGCTCGCGGACTCCGTTTCGATGGCCGCGCTGCTGCTCCTCGAGCGGCTGACCCCGGAGCAGCGTGCGGTCTTCGTGCTGCACGACGTGTTCGCCTTCCCGTTCGGGGAGATCGCCGAGGTGATCGGCAAGTCCGAGGCGGCCTGCCGGCAGCTGGCCTCGCGGGCCCGCCGCCTGGTCGAGGACGGCCGGCCGCGGTTCGACGTGGACCGGCGTGAGCGTGAGGAGCTAGCCGCCCGGTTCTTCGATGCGATGACGGTCGGCGACGTCGACGCCCTGCAGGAGCTCCTGGCCGCGGACGTCGAGGTGTACGGCGACGGCGGCGGCAAGGCTCCGCAGTGGTCTCGTGTGGTCGTGGGCGCGGACAACGTCGCGCGGATGTTCGCGGGGCTGGGCCGGCGGTTCGGGTCCGGACTCCAGGTGCAGCGGCACGAGGTCAACGGCCAGCCGGGCGCTGTGGTCCGAGACGGGTCGGGCCTGGTGGTCAACGTCCTGGTGCTGGACGTGCTGGACGGGCGGATCCAGGTCGTCCGCTCGGTCATCAACCCCGACAAGCTCCGGCACCTCGGCCCGGTGGCTGACGCGTGGGCATTGATGCGGGAGACGCCGCCCGTACCGTGAGCGAGATCGCACGTTTCGGGATTCCCTGGCTGCCCGCGTCGCCCTGGCTTCGCCGTGTTGCCTGTCGGCGTCTCTCGCTAGCTCTTCAGTCCGGCGGAGGCCGAACCGCCGAAGACGTGCCTCCCGCTCGGACGCCGGCGGACGTGCGGCGCGGTCGGGCGTCTAGGAGAGATCCCAGTCGGGGCTCTGCGACGAGTACGCCGCAATCAGCGTCAACGCGAGGACGACCTCGAGGACGAACGCAAGGAGCGTTGCGCCGATGACACGTGCGCCGACCTTCCGCCACTCACGGAAGGCGAGCATGACGACACCGACGACGAAGGTGGTTGGTAGGACGACCAGCGGCAGGTAGACCGTGGCGTTCAATGTGGAGCTCCAGGCGATGGATGCCGGGACTGCGAACACCGCGATCTGGAAGATCAGGACGGCCCGCCCCCAAGGGCCATCGACGAGTGCCCGCCCCCGACCCACGGTCATGTCTGCCGCCACAGGCCGAAGCCTTTCACGGGCTGTCTCCCTCTGCATGAACCCGCGGATCCGACCATCTCTTGGCCCCGGCCATCGCCGGCATGGTCGGACGTTCGGTAACTGCTGTGAGGTCCAAGGCTGCGAAGACGGGGTGTGATGCACTACGTCGTCTGCGTCTACGGGGAGGGCTCGTGATGCTTCGGATCCTTTGGTTGGCCTCAGGGGTTGTGCTGCTCCTCGGCGGTTGTGTCGTCGTCCTCACGACGAACAGTCCTGCGGATTTCGGTTGGTTCGCGTACCCACCAGTCCAGGACGGCGTGCATCCGACGGGAGGGGCCGTCATCTTGTCCCGAACCCAGGTGGTCGGACTCTGCGTCGGCCTCGCTGGGTTGCTCCTGCTCGCGAGCGGGGCCGGCTACCTCGCCGGTCAGCGACGACGAGGCTGAGCGCCGGAGTGATGGCAGTGATCAGCGGATCGACCTCGCGTTCGCTGGTCGTCCCGTTCTCGACGCTCGATAGTCGTCAGTGGCGCGGTCAGCCCGTAGCGGCATGAGAGTGCGCCTCGCAGGACAGACCGCGCTCCGGACAGCCGGGATTCGTGGACGATGCCCCGACGTAAACGGGGGATCTGCCGGGGCACCGCCGACAAGGACCCAATCAGGCACACCTGAGGGACCGTTGAGCAGTTCTCCGCGAGCATCCTGAGAGATCCGATCGTTGCGCTTCTGTGACCAAGGGCGCGGTCGCTCGCCGCGCTCGCCGGACCGTCGGCCGGTCCGCGCCAGGGTCCGGCGGTGGCACGGCCACAATGAGCCATGTCGTCGTTCGCCGGGCCGAGGCGCGGGACTGTGTTGTCACCACGGATGTGGCGTGACTTCGTGATCGAGGCCAATGACGGAATCATCGCGACAGCGGGGATCGTCGAGGGGCTCGTGGCCGCCGACGTGCGAACCCGCACGATCCTCATCTCCGCCGCCATCGCGATGGTTGTCGGCAGCGTCTCGAGCGCCGGCGCGCGGTACACCGAGGCAGCCTTCCAGCGCGACGCTGCTCTCGCGGCAGTGGCTCACGAACGCGAACAGATCGACCGGGACCCAGACGGCCGAGCTGGAAGAGCTGGTGGAGCTCTACCTCGCGAAGGGGCTGTCACCGGGACTGGCGCGCCAGGTCGCGACCGAGCTGATGGAGCATGACGCGCTCGCGGCCCACGTCGAGGAGGAGCTGGACGTCGACGAGGAGGATCTCCTTCCGCCGGCGCAGGTGGCCCTCGGTGTCGGGCTGGCGTACGCCGCGGGAGCTGCCCTGCCGATCCTGATCAGCCTGCTCGTTCCCTCGCAGACGCGGGTGTTCACGACGTTGGTGGCAGTCACCGTGGCACTCGTCATCACGTCCTATGTCGGCGCCCGGATCGGCCATACCCATCCGACCCGCACGGTTCTCCGGGCGGTGGTGATCGGGGTCTCGACCCTCCTCCTGGCCCTGATAGTCGGGCAGGCCATCGGTTGAGGTACGGGATCGCCCTGGCCAAGCTGAGGAGGCAAGGTCGCCCGGAAGGTGGACGCGGTTGCGACCTGCGAGGTCGGCGTGGAAGGAAGTCTCAGTGACCTCCCCGGCTGACCCGCCCGACCAGCCCGCGCCGGGTGGCCTGATTCCCCTCGGTGAGGCAGCGCGTGCCTGGTTCGCCATCTCGTTGCAGACCTTCGGCGGCCCGGCTGGGCAGATCGCGGTGATGCAGCGCGCGCTGGTGGATGACAAGCGCTGGATCGGGCAGAAGCGATTTCTGCATGCCCTGTCGTTCTGCACCCTGCTGCCGGGGCCCGAGGCCCAGCAGTTGGCGATCTACATCGGATGGCTGCTGAACGGGGTGATCGGGGGCCTGATCGCCGGCGTCCTGTTCGTGCTGCCGGGTGTGCTCGCCCTGCTGTTGTTGTCCGGCCTCTACGTGACCGCCGGTGACACCACGATCGTCACCGCAGTGCTCGCCGCGGTCGCACCAGCGGTCTTGGTGATCGTCGCCCAGGCCGTGGTCCGCGTCGGAGGCCGAGCGCTGGGACATCCAGCGCTGGTGGCGCTGGCTGTGGCCGCTTTCATGGCCTTGTCGATCTTCAAGACTCCGTTCCCGGTCGTCGTGGGCGTCGCGGCAGCAGTGGGGTGGGCTTTGGGTCGATGGGTGCCCCAAGCCCTGCGTGAGTCAAAGCAACCGGTTGCTGGGCCCGATGGGCCGATGCCACTGATCTCGGACGACGCGCTGCACTCCGAACGCCCCAGCCGAACCCATTCCTTGAAGGTCGTCGGTATCGGTGTCGTCGCATGGGCTGTGCCGGTAGGTGCGGTGGTCGCGGTGACCGGACGGGACAGCATCTTCGCCGACCAAGCCCTGTTCTTCACCGGCGCTGCGCTGATCACGTTCGGCGGGGCCTACGCCGTCCTTGCCTACGTCGCACAGCAAGCCGTGCAGGTCTACGGATGGCTCACACCTACCGAGATGATCACCGGACTCGCCCTGGCCGAGACGACCCCCGGCCCACTGATCATGGTCGTCCAGTTCGTGGCCTTCGTCGGCGCATACAACGACCCCGGGTCACTCAACCCGTGGGTCGCCGCCGTGGTGGCATCGCTCCTGACCACCTGGGTGACCTTCGTGCCGTGCTTCGTGTTCGTCTTCGCCGGTGCGCCATACGTGGAACGACTCCGCGGCAACCACGCGCTCTCGGCGGCGCTGACCGGGATCATGGCGGCGGTGGTCGGTGTGATTGCGAACCTTGCGATCTACTTCGCCTTCCACACGCTGTTCCGCGACGTGAGCTCTTTCACCTGGGGTCCGGTCGACGTCCAGGTGCCGCACATGGACAGCCTCAAGCCGCTCTCTCTCGCGGTCGCCCTCTTCGCGGCGCTCCTGCTCTTCCGCGCCAGATGGTCCGTGCTCCGCACTCTCGGTGCCTGCGCGCTAGTCGGCCTCGCGTCTGGAACCGTCGAGCTGCTCGCGACCTGAGGGACGTTCTCACATCGGCTGAGCGCACAGAGCGGTGTGGTCGAGCGGAGCCGACAGCGGCATGGTCCGGCGGGCCGACAGCGCTCGGGAGGAGAGGATCAGCCGAGTCGGCTCCTCCGCCCGGGCTGGCCGAGACTCCGGGGCAAGAGCACCCTGAGCGGGTGTTGGATGAGCTCTTCACCGCCCTGTCTCGTACCTTCTCCGACTGCACGTCGTACAAGTTCGAGCTTCTGACCTATGACGTGATCGGCGACATGGCCTACACCGCGGGCCTTGAGCACACTTCGGCGGCGGTCGAGCCCGCTGACGCTCCAGCTCCGCGAGTGCGTCGTCCTGTCTGACCTGTGGTGGCGCGGTCCAGCCACGAAAGAACGAGGCCAGGCCACGGCGGTAGCGTCAAACCACGTCGAGGTCTTCCAGATGACATGTGTAGGAACCCTTCATCTTCGAAAGACCTCGACCTCTACATGGCCACCGACGCGCCGAGCAGATCTATCCGACCTTCACCCTCATCTGTGATGAGCCAGAGTGACTTCTGGAGATGGAAAAGTAGGGGCAAAGATGAGCGACACTTCGGTCCCCCAGGAAGCGCTGCGGGTCACGACCTGCGACACCGAGGAGACGCTCGCAGCCGCCAGCGTCCTGTTCAACCAGTACCGGCGCCACTACGGCGAGCCGCCAGACGCGGACGAACGCACCATCGGCTGGCTCACCGACATGGTCCAGTCAAAGATGCTCACGATCTATACGGCATCCGTGGACTCGGCAGCTCACGCATCTCCGATCGGCCTGGCGACCGGCCACGCGATCCCCGCGTCTTTGGTCATGGGACGGTTCTGGCAGCTGCGTGACCTGTACGTGCTCCCCGGGTCCCGCCGCCAGGGAGCGGCAGCTGCTCTGGTCAGCGCCGTCCGCGAGGCGGCGCTCGCAGCAGGCGCAACACGACTGTCCCTCGTGACGGAACCGGACAACCAGGCCGCGCTCGGCCTCTATCGAAGACTCGGATTCAGGCCTGTCGAGGGTCTGGCATCGCTCAGCCTGGACCTCGCTCCCCACGAGGTCAGGAAGTAGGGCGTCATCGGGCGGGACGTTCTCGCAGTCGGGTTCGCATTCTGATCAACCACTCCCGCCAGATCGCTGCTTGGGGCTGGTGGGTTCAGACCGCGCCTGCACGCTGGATTGTGAAGAGCCCCGAAACAGTCAGCGTTGCATGTGGGCCAGCTCCACGGCGCGTGTCTCGAAGTGTTCAACCCAGGGGCATGGCACGACCTAGGTGGCTCGACCGCTCATCACTAACGCGCGCGCACAGCGGCATGGTCGGGCGGGGGCCGGAACAGCGGCATGGCGCGCGCTTCTGCTCGAAGCGCGTACTGAAGGGTGGCCCTTCGACAGGCGTGCGCCGTCGCTCTCCTGGTGCCCTCCGCGAAGGTGCCGGGGCGCGCCGAACGGCACTACGGTGAGGATCTAGGCCGACGACGCCGTACTAGAAAATGGACTGTGCTGCTAGTCCTTCCCCGGGTGGAGTGGCGTGGCTTCCGGGTCTCTACCGAGTGCAACGACCCGGTCCTGCCGCACGATGCGGGCTTGGAAGTCGCGGGCGTGGAAGTCACCTGCATCGGGCTTCTTCGCATACAGCAGGTAGTAGTAGTCGTTCGCTGCCACCTCTTCGCGAGCTGCGACTTCGACGACGTCCCAGTGCGCGAATGCCCACTCCTCGGCCTCAGGAAGGCTGCCCGCTACTCGCAGCAGGTTCGCGTGCCGGTCGTAGACGTACCACGGCAGCACCGCGCTCGGGGGGACGCTCGCTTCGTTCGGTGGTTCGGTCATCGCGCGGGGCCCTCCTTGCGTCCAAAGAGTCTGGGCGGCACTCCGACTCCATGCTTGCATGTCCGTGCCGTTCGGCCGGGCCTTCGACGAACCAACCGCGCGTGCCCAGCCCCGCCCAAGGTGTTGAGAACCAGCCGGGCACCTTCGCCGGGCCTGCCCCGATCTGCTGCGCCTTCACCTCTTCGCGGGTACGACGACCACCACCCGTGGCGGGTCGCTGAACTTCGGACGCAAGGCGGTGTCCCCGACCGGCCTGTCACGGGCATGGTCGGGCGGGCCTCGCCAGCGGCGGCCACGCGTTCGGTCCCAGGCGAGCAAGTGACTGTGAGACCAACCCTTTCCCGTGAGGCTCGACCTCAGGCGTCCGTTCGGTCGACGTCGGTCCCGCGGAACAGACAACGAAGGGAATCGGGCAGCAGGCCGCCACCGTGGTTCGCGCCGTGCCCGCCGTCGCCCAGGAAGAGGCCGAAGGCGTAGCCAGTCTCCACTGAGGCCGCCGCGACCCGAAGGTTGCTGGCAAGCCGGTTCCACTCCGGCTCGTTCCAACCCAGGTCGCGGTGGCCGGCCTGCATGAAGACGCGCAGCCTTCCCTGATCACCACTCGGAACGGCAGAAGATGTCGGTGCGAGCTCACATGGCTGGGTTTGACAGCATGCCGGCATGGTCGGCGACGAGAGGTTCCCGTCGCGATCGTTCCTGCTGTACTGGCGGGCGAATGCGGTATCTGCCTTCGGCACCTACATCACTTTGCTCGCCTTGCAGGCCTTGGTGATTCTGGATCTGCATGGGTCTGCGGCGGATGTCGGTTGGTTGAGCTCCGCGCGGTGGCTGCCCTATCTGGTTGTCGGGATCGTGGTGGGAGCGCTGGTCGACCGCCGCTCTCGACGACCGGTCCTGATTGCGACCGACCTCGCCCAAGCGGTTCTGCTGGCAGCCATCCCGCTGCTGTGGTGGGCCCACCTCCTGTCGTTCCTCGCGCTGCTGGTGATCGTGATCGCGTACGGGACCGCGTCGGTCGTCAATGGAGCGGCCGCCATGTCTTTCCTGCCTCGCCTGGTTCCGCGCCGACACCTGCAGCGTGCCCACGCACGCGGGGACGGCGCAGATGCAGCGGCCGCGAGCGCCGGCCCGGCCCTGGGTGGACTGCTCGTGAGCGTGTTGGGGGCCCCCGTCGCGGTGCTCGTGGACGCCGCGACCTACCTGTACTCGGCGATCACGTTGAGCCGGATACACGTGGTCGAGCCCCACCCAAAGGCTGGCACCAGAGTCAGAGACCTGGTGTCGGAGATCAGCGACGGCGTTCGGTGGATCTACCGTGGCTCCGGGCTACGAACATTGGCCATCTACACACACCTGTGGTTCGTCGGCAACGCGGTCATCATCGTTGTCGTCGCCCCCTACGTCCTCACCACCCTGGGTCTGACGCCGTTCCAGCTCGGCATAGTCGGGGCTCTTGGCGGGATCGGCGCCCTCATCGGTGCGGCGATCACCACCCGCGTAGGTCTGCGGCTGGGCACGGGTCGGACGATCATCGCCTGCCGTCTGATCGACACCGTGGGCGTCCTCGTGATGGTGGCGGCCGGACAGGCCATGGGTGCGTGGGCATCCCTGGTGATCCTCGGCACCGGGCAAGCGCTGTACGGCCTCGGCTTGGGCATGAGCAACTCTCACGAGATGAGTTTTCGCCAGCTGGTCACACCAGATGAGCTCCAAGCGCGGACCAACACGACCCTTCGCTCACTCAACCGAGGGGTCATGGTCATCGTCGCGCCGCTCGCAGGCCTGCTGGCCGACGCCTGGGGCATTCGGGCCACTCTCCTCCTCGCAGCCGCGATCTTCGCGCTCGGGGCGATCGGGCTCGCAGCGTCGCCCTTCCGCACGGCACGCGCGCCTGCCTGAGCCAGCAGGCATGCCCTCTCACCGGCATGACCGCGCTGTTCGCGGCATGGTCCAGCGGTGCCGACAACGGCATGGCCGGGCGGTGGCCCGACAGCGGAATGAGCGGACGTTCGAGATGAGTGTGCAGCAGGACTACTGGCCGACCTCGAACTCATAGGTCGCTGGGTATGGCTGATCGTCGCGGACTGTCGCGGTGCCCGCCTTCGTCCCGGGAGGCACCTGCGCACTGGCGGAGAATCCCATGTCCTGGCCGTTGGGGTTGAACTCGCCGAGTTCCTGGACATCGCCGCCCGGCAGCGTCAGGGTCAGGTGCACCGGCGGCAGCGGCTTCAACGGATCGTGGCCGCCAGTGTCGTTGCAGGTGCTCGTGTACCAGTGCCCATGGATGGTGATCGTGGCTCCGGGGCTCACGGTCGGCACAGGACCACGGAACGGCCCCCCGGGCGGCTGGTCGTTCAAGTACGGCCCAACGCAGGATGCGTTCGAAGTGCCGTTCGCGCTCGAAGCATCGTGCGCGTTCGATGAGCCGCCGCAGGCCGCAGACATGAGCAGCAGGCCCAACGCCCCGAGCAGCCGCAGATGAGGTGGGACGTTGTCCATGTGTGTCTGACGGATCGCGCCGCGCCATCGTTCCACCCGCATGCACCAACGATGGCGGTTTGCTCGGCTGCTCGTCGGCATCAGCGCGCACAGCGGCACGGTCGGGGGGCGGCCCGACACCGGCACTCGAGCTCGATGTGGGCATCGACCTGCAGACCGATGCGGGCGAGGGCTTCATGGGTCAGCTCATGTACAACTCCGAGCACGGCATCACGTCGTTACTGCTCCTCGGTGAGCACGGCGTTCCGAAGGCCTGCTTCGAACGGATTCTCCAGGCTGCTGGCGTGACGACGCGCGAGCCCCGTACCGCAAGCCGGACTACGGAGCATCTACGCACGCCCGACGCTCGGACCGCAGATCTACGCCAGCTGACGGGCGCTGGTCATTGGTCGCGGCGGCCGACAGCGGCATGTGAGGACGTTGGAGCGCACTACCCCAGGGACACGGGGCGAGCGAGTCGGCTAGCCGTGTGGGTTCGCACCCCAGTATGAGTTGTTCTCGTTGAGGGGAGTGCTGGGTAGGACCCGCATGTTCGTTCCGTCGCGATTGATGACGGCCAGGTCTGCCCCGTGTGCTTGACCTCGGGGGACGTAGCAGAACAGCAGCTGGTCACCGTCGGGAGACCACGAGGGGTGGTTGGCAGCCGTGCCTTGAGACGCTGACAGTTCCGTGAGGTGGGTCCCGTCAGTGTGAATGGTGTACAGGGTCTGGAGCTCGGCGCCAGGGTCGGGCGGTGACTGGAACGAGATCAGGTCTCCCTGCGGTGAGTAGCTGGGGTCAGCGCTGTCCAGTCCGACCGGTGTGACGAGCCGCTGGTCGTGTCCGTCAGCGCCGATGGTGGCGATCCCGAAATGATCGGGAGGGCCGTAGACCCAGTGGAGGAAGACCACTCGCTGGCCGTCGGGCGACCATGAGGCGTCGTCGTCCTGTGCCCGGCCGTCCTCGTGGGTCAAGCGCTGAGCGTGTGTGCCATCCCGGTCGCACGTCCACAGCTCCACGTAGGTGGGCGGGTTCGTCGGTCCGTCGGTGAACACGGCTCTGGTGAAGACCAGGCGGTGGCCGTCCGGCGAGTAGGCGTGACCCTCCACGGCGTCACCGCATTTCGCGGCCGGACAGCCGTCCGGGACTATCTGGTGAAGTCCGCGACCGTTGGTGCCCACTTCGAAGATCTGGTCTGGCAGGTTGCCGTGTTCGCGTTGACGCGTGAACACGATTTGGCGTCCATTCGGGCTGATCGTGGGCTGGACGTCGTCGCTGGCGCTGTGCAGGACCTGTCGCAGATGACTGCCGTCAGCGTGTTCGAGGTAGAGCTGCTTCGCGCTGCCGTCGAGGGGGAAGTCGCTGAACACGATCGATCCCCTCAGCGCGCGAGCATCCGCCGGCGCCTGGGTCGGCGGGCTGGTGGTGACCTTCGAGAGGTCATGCGGGTGATCATGCGCGGTCACGCTGTGGAGCTGCGAGCCCGCGCCGTTGGCAGAAAGTGACGACGAAGTATCACTGCACCCGAAGAGGAGGGCCAGGACGGCGCAGCCGGTGGCTGCGGCCCCGATCGCGTGTCCTGAGGGCTTCATATGGATCCCTTTCGTCGATGAGGCCGAGGCTGCCTTCCCAGTCGACCTGTACGCATGAGGCAGCGGACCAGGGTTGGTTCGCCCCGTAGCCCCAACTTGAAATCGCACGAGGCTGCCCGCGGGTTGACATGGGACGCTGAAGCATTGGCGTGAACCTCAGGTCTCCCTAGTCACCCATCACCACCGGGCAAGCGTTCTGGCTCGACCGCTCATCGGCTGAGCGCACACAGCAGCATGGTCGGGGGGCCTGACGACGGCATGGTCGGGCGGAGCCCACAGCGCGGGATGAGAAATGCGTTGCGCTGCTCCGCCCTGAGCGCAGGTCAGCGCCGACCCGCTGACAAGGGCTCGCGTCAGGGGCGGGATGGTCGGAGGTGGGCTGCAAGCCTGACGGTCGTCTCGATCTCGGCTTTGCGGTTGGAGACGCTTTCGACGTTGAACCCGTACGGCATGTCCAGCCTGTCGCAGAAGGTTGCGAGCTCGTGCGAGGTGGCGAGGCACTGGTCGTAGGACTCGGACAGCGTGTCGCCTGCATGGGCGAGGGCGTTCTCCATCCATCGCGGGACGTCCACTCCGAGCCAGCGCAGGAACTCCAGCGTCTTGATGCTCCCGCAGACCGAGAGCGTGAAGATCATGGGGACCGGGTCCATCCCGGCCTCGATGCATCCGTAGTGGTAGTCCGAGACGAGGTTCTTGGCTGCGTTGATGTCGTAGACGACCTGGGTGATGAAGAAGGAGCAGCCCTTGGTCTGCTTCGCGATGAGGCGTTGGTGCTCTTGACGCCGGGCGGTGTGGCGTTCGGGTATGGCGACGCCGCCCAGCGGCAGTTCTGGGCGGACCTTCGACCAGAGTGCTTGTGCGCTGGAAAGGTCCGTGAGGACCGGTGCTGCCAGGGAGGGGGCTCCGACGAAGACGGTCCCGACGTTGGCAGAGTGCTGGGCGAGCAGCCAGGTCTGGATGTCGGTGCTGGGGTACTTGCCGACGCATCGGTAGATGATCACGGGTTTGGTCCAAGCGGCCAGGTGGTCGGCGTGGAAGTCGGCGGGATCGATGGTCGGTAGGTAAGGGAAGGGGCGCTCGTGGGCGTTGCGGTCGGCCTCGTCGGCGATGTCGTAGAGGACCAGTCCGTCGAGGTCCAGCTCCATGAGCCGTTCCAAGGTCAGGTCCGCGATGCGCTGTCGCTCCTCAGAGGTCGACGACCGACGCGGAGGGGTCATCCCGAACAGCAGCAGGCCCGTTTCGCGCCGGGCGATGCGAGCCAGGACGTTGCCACCGCGACCCGCCTCCCCGTCGTCGGTGCTCACAGTCACAACGCTAGAGGTCGGTCACTGGCTCGGTCCCTGCGTCCGGAGATCGGCATGGTCGGGGTCCGCCCGCACGTCGGCATGAGCGCGCGGGCAGCGGCATGATTCGAGCGGAGCCGCAGGGGGCATGGTCTGGGCCTTGATCACCGGCAACGAGATCGGCTCCTCCAACAGGCCCGGGCCACTACTGACCAGACCCTGTTCATGACCTTCCCCGGGATCCAAAGCGACGACTGCCGTCGACGGATCTAGAGCAACGCCCAAGATCGAGAGAGCTGCCTGCTTCTGATTGGACCCCGTCAGAGTCCTCTCAGCTGCGGCTCACGATCTATCAGCTACTCAGAGCCGACCCGGACAGCAGATGCGGCAGGGCTAGCGCGAGCCCGGCCCTCCACGCCGACAGCTCGTGACCACCCTCGAACTCCCGGTGGACCAGGTCGAGACCCGATTCGCCGGCACGTTCCCAGAAAACCCGGTTGGCTGCGAGCAGCCTGACGTCCTCCTCCGAGCCGACCTGCATCCAAAGCCGCAGTCCAGAGGACGCCAAAACGTCGTCGAGCACATCCTCGCCGGCCAGCTGGTCGTCGTCGCCGGGCCAGTACAGCGCAGCCGACCCCGTCGCCACCGCTCCGAACAGATGCCGCCACCCGCAAGCGACATACAGCGCGGCGTTCCCGCCCAGGCTGTGCCCGAGGACCAGGCGACGAGCGGGCTCCGGTGGTAGAGCGACCCGCTGCTCCAGAAAGCGTTCCAGCGACTGCATGAACCGTCCCAGGATGGTCGGATCGGTCAGCGACGCCACCCGGCTCGGACCCCGGGGCTTCGAACCCTCGATCGACTCGACGCAGACCAGCGTCAGCGCAGGGATAATCGCGTCGTCCTGGAGAGCCAGGAGAGCATTCGGGATGCCCTCGCCGATCATCGGCCGCCCATCGAACAACACCGCAAGGGCCGCCTCGGACGCACCGGCGGCGGCAGCCGGCTGGAGCGACAGGACGGTGCCGTCATCGAGTTCGTGTCGCTCCATGGTGTGTGTCTAGCAAATTGTGACGCCGTCGGCTTGATCGACTTCGCTCTCCTGCGAGAGACCACACGACCCGCCGTCGCTCATCCCAAACCACGTCAGGCCAGGGCTCCCGACTGGGCTGCCCCTCTGTACTGAACGTCGACTCCTGAGCTTGACCGAGCCGACAGCGGCCATGGTCGGGCGGGCCTGACAGCGGCATGACCGGACGGCCGAGCAGCGACGCAGAGTGCATCGCTACGGTCGGGTCGTGACCGATCGTCCTGAAATTGTCTGCATCTGTGGGTCGGCGAGGTTCATGCCCGAGATACGCGCGGCGAACCGTGAACTGACCTTTTCAGGAGTCATCGTCGTCGCCCCCAGCGAGGCGGACGAGTCGCCCACCCGCGAGCAGAAGGCCGTCCTGGACGCTCTTCACCTACACAAGATCGATCTGGCCGACCGGGTCCTGATCGTCAACCCAGGTGGGTACATCGGAGACTCGACGCGAAGGGAAATCGCCTACGCCCAAGCGGCCAGCAAGCCGGTCACCTTCACCGATCCCCTCTGACGAGAAGCCGCGCGCTCATCGACATGAGCGCGCACAGCAGCATGGTCGGACCGGCCTGACAGCGGCATTTGAGTGCGATCGACTCGTGCCTGCAAGCGGCGGCCGGAGGTTGGGTCAAGAGGTCCGAGGTGAGTCGCCTCGTGCGCAGGCTCGGGCTTCGATGACTGCCGAACACGTACGCGGACGCATGGCGTGCTGAATAGGTGGGAGGCTGCGGTCGTGGACTCGGTGACCCACGGTTCCATCACCTGGAGGCAGGCACTGGGCTGGCGGCTGGGGCGGCATCTGCTCGACCCTGTCGGGTCCGACTCAGTGCCGAACGTCGTACGCCGGCTCGGTGCTGTGCTGGGGATGGATGAGTCAGTGGCCGAGCTCGCCGTTCGCACCCGCTGTACGACGTCGCAGTCCGGCGAGCTCGCCGAAGCGCTCGCGGACGGGACGGTGATCAAGGCGTACGCCTTCCGCGGATCGATCCACTACCTGTCGCCCGAGGACGGCGGCATCTACCTCGCGATCCGATCGGCCGGGCGACAGTGGGAGCTGCCGAGCTGGGTCGAGTACTACCAGCTCACCCCCTCGGACTGGCCCGACTTTCGGGCCGCTGTGCGCGAAGCGCTGAGCAACGGGCCGCTGACGGTCCGCGAGCTCGGCGACAGGCTGGCCGAACACCGTGCGTACCGGCACCTGCACCCCGTCTTCAACGAGGGGGCAGGCACGCTGATCAAGCCGCTGACCTGGCAAGGCGACATGAGCTTCGGGCCACCCCGCGACGGGCAGCGCACCTTCCAACGCCTCGACCTCAACCCCCGGTGGAAGGGTGTCCCCGACCTCGACGACGCGGGTCCGCGCGCCATCACGGCTTACCTCCGTACGTACGGACCGGCGACGTTGGACCGCGTCCACTACTGGCTCGGCGATGGTCTGAGCGCGGGGCGCAAACGGCTCAACACGTGGCTGTCCGACCTCCGCGGGCAACTGGTGGCCGTCGACGTCGAAGGCACCACGGCCTACGTCGTGCGCGACGACGTCGAGTCCCTCCTCGTCGCCCGGCCCTCGAACGCGCTGCGGTTCCTTCCCGGACACGACCAGTGGGTGATGGGGCCCGGCACCAAGGACGTCCACGTCACGCCAGGCGCCCGACGAGACCTCGTCACCCGCAAGGCGAACCCAGTGATCGTCGGCGGTGTCGTCTGCGGGACCTGGGCGCGGAAGGGCGACGAAGTCACGGTCAGCTGGCTCGATGAGCGCCCACGACCCGAGGAAGCCATCAGCCAGGAAGCCGCGCGGCTGGCCGGTGTCCTCGGCCGCGACCTACACCTGACACTGCTCTGACAGCACCCCTCGCGAAGTCGCTTCGTCAACGCTCGCCGCGAGGCAGGTGAGGGGCTGAACGCCGGCCGCTTCTCTCTCGGTCGCGGATGCGGACGTGAACCGACCGGAATCCGCCGTACTTTGCCGGCGTGGACGTCATCGACTGGTTGATGCAGGGAGACCCCGCGATCCGGTGGCAGGTGCTTCGAGACCTCACCGACGCCTCCGACGACGAGGTGGCCGCCGAACGGGCGCGGGTCGAGACCGAGGGCTGGGGCGCGAGGCTGCTCGGGCTGCGCGACCCCGACGGCCAGTGGGCGGGCGGCGCGTGCTTTCCCAAGTGGGTCGCAGACCAGTGGCGAGCGGGCGATCCGCCGGACTTCAGCATGGGCCAGCCCTGGACGTCCACCCTCCCCAGCTTCGCGATCCTGCGCGAGCTCGGCCTCGACCCGGCGAGCGGTTCCGCGCGCGAGACCACCGCCCTGGTGGCGAAGAACTGTCGTTGGGAGCACGACGGCCAGGCGTACTTCGACGGCGAGGTCGAGCCATGCATCAACGGGCGCACCCTGGCGACGGGCGCGTACTTCGGAGCCGACGTCGACGCGCTCTGCTCGGGTCTGTTGGGTGAGCAGCTCGAGGACGGCGGCTGGAACTGTGAGACCGAGCAGGGCTCGACCGTCTCGTCGTTCCACTCCACGATCTGCGTGCTCGAGGGTCTCTGGGAGTACGAGCGCGCGGGTGGCAGCCTGCCGGCCTCCAAGGCCCGGCACCGGGGCGAGGAGTACCTCCTCCAGCGGCACCTCTTCCGCAGCAAGCGGACCGGAGAGGTGATCCGGCAGTCGTGGTTGCAGTTCGCATGGCCGGCGCAATGGCACTACGACGTCCTGCGCGGCCTCGACCACTTCCGGTCCGTCGGGGGTCGGCCCGATGAGCGGCTCGCCGAAGCCGTCGAGCTGCTTCGCGACAAGCAGACAGACGATGGTCGCTGGCTGATGGACCAGGTGTACGGCGGCCAGGTCCACTTCGCGTTCGAGGGTGAGGGGGAGCCCAGTCGATGGAACACCCTGCGGGCACTGCGGCTGTTGCGCTGGTACGACGCGACGAGCCACTAGCCCCTCGCGGCACCCGTTGGCCGACGGTTTGCGTGCCGCCCGGCACCCACGTCGGCGTGGTCGGCTACGACCGGTCGTCGGCCCGGTCGGGTGCCGACTCAAGCGGTTGAGCGAATGGCCCGGCCCATCGGCAGTCCTGCATCTAGCGAGCAACCAGCCTCGCGGTCGGGCGGCTGCTTATCCGTGCGCGCCCCGCAATCGCGAACAGTTAGGGTCCGTCCCGTGACGGCGGTGGTGGCTCGGGACCTACGACGCAGCTTCCGGACCACCGAGGGGCGGCTCAAGCGCACCCGCAAGGAGTTCGAGGCGGTGCGTGGCGTGTCCTTCACCATCGAGCGCGGCGAGACGTTTGGACTGCTCGGCCCGAACGGTGCCGGCAAGACCACGACGATCAAGATGTTGATCACGCTGCTGCTGCCGACGTCTGGCAGCGCCAGCGTGCTGGGCCTCGACGTGGTCAGCGATGTACGCGAGGTCCGTCGCCGGATCGGGTACGTCTTCGGGGGCGACCGCGGCCTCTACGACCGGCTCTCCGGGCTGGACAATCTGCGCTACTTCGCCGAGCTGTACGGCGTCGACCCGCGCGAGCAGAAGCAGCGGATCGGAGCGCTCCTGGAGCTGGTGGGCATGACCGGGCGCGAGGGGGAGCGCGTGGAGGGCTACTCCCGCGGGATGCGCCAGCGGCTGCACATCGCCCGCGGCCTGCTCCACGACCCGGACGTCGTCTTCCTGGACGAGCCGTCCATCGGCATCGACCCGGTCGGCGCGCGCGAGCTGCGCGCGACCATCGCCTCGCTCAAGGACCAGGGCAAGACCGTTCTGCTGACCACGCACTACATGTTCGAGGCCGACGAGCTGTCCGACCGGATCGCGGTGATCCGCGAGGGCGAGATCGTGGCCGAGGGGACGCCGGCTCAGCTCAAGCGCGGGGTCGCCACCGGTCGCGTCCTGGAGGTGGAGACCTACGGCGTGCCTGAACTGGTGGTGTCCGGCATGGCGGAGCTGAGCGCGGTCCGCTCGGTCGCGGTAGAGGAGCGTGGCCAGCTCCAGGTCCTTGTCCTGCAGTGCGACGCAGACTCCGAGGTGACCCAACAGGTGCTGGCCCGGCTCGGCGACGTACGCGTCGGCCGGGTCGGGGTCCGCGAGCCCACGCTGGAGGACGCTTACGTGCAGCTGGTCACCGCGTGAAGGACCGGCTCCGCCAGCTGTGGCTGTGCTACCGGCTACAGCTGAAGATCCTGTTGATCTCGCCCTTCGAGGGGTTCCTCGGCATTGTCTTCCCGCTGATGTTCGCCACCGCGACGCTGATGGTCTACAACGTGAACGGCGACGAGGCGGCGATGGCCTACGCCGGTCTGGGGGCGGCCGTGATGGGCGTGTGGACGTCGGTGACCGTCAGCGCGAGCACCCTGCTGAACCGCGAACGGTGGGCCGGGACACTGGAGCTGCTGGTGGCGGCGCCGACGCCGTTCTCGATGGTCCTGATGCCGATCACCACAGCGATGGCCACCGTCGGCCTGGTCAGCGTAGGGATCACCCTGATCTGGAACCGGCTCGTCTTCGGCGTACACCTCCAGGTCGAGAGCTGGCCGTTGTTCCTGCTCGGCGTGCTCGCCGCCACCGTGACGATCGCGATGTTCGGCTTCCTGCTCTCGGTCGTCGCCGTGCGCTACCGCACCGCCTGGGCGCTCGGCGCGTCGCTGGAGTACCCCGGCTGGCTGCTCTGCGGGTTCGTCGTACCCATCGCCCTGCTGCCCGTCGCCCTCCACCCGGTCTCCTACGCCCTTGCGCCGACCTGGGCCGTGGAGGCGATGCGCTCGGCTGCTGACGGCGGGAGCCCGTGGGGTGAGCTGGCCATCTGTCTCGCCCTGGGACTGGGGTACGCCGCGCTCGCGGCCTACCTCGGCGTACGGCTCATCGACTCGGCCCGTCGCAACGCGACCCTGGCCCTGACCTGACCCGGCCATGACCAACACCCGAATCTTCTTCGTCGGCGGCCTGATGAGCTTCCGCGCCCAGTTCAACTGGCTCAACCCCTGGATCCTGGTGCCATCGCTGCTGGTCTCGCCCGTCGCGCAGATCCTGCTGTTCGCGTACGTCGGACGCGCCGCGGGCGTGGGCGACGACCGGTTCTTCGTGGTAGGCAACGCGCTGAACTACGCCGCGATCCCGTGCATGTTCGCCATGACCTTCGCGATCTCGGGCGAGCGCTGGGGACAGACCCTGGGTCTGGTGCTCGTCACGCCGGCCCGCAGGCTCCCGCTGTTCCTAGGACGGGCACTCCCGGTGATCGTCACCGGCTGGTGCGTGGCCATCTTCGGGCTGGTCGTCGGCTCGTTCCTGCTCGGCGTGCACCTCGAAGCGGCCGTGTGGCCCGGCCTCGTGCTGGCCGTGTGCGTCACCTCCTTGTCCTGCACCGGGTTGGGCCTGGTGATGGGCGCGGCCTGCCTGCGCATCCGCGACGGAGCGACCCTCGGCAACATCGTCTTCCTGCTGTTGCTCGTCTTCTGTGGCACGAACGTCGCGCTCGACGACCTGCCGGCCTGGATGGCGGCGGTGGGCGAGCGCCTCCCGCTCACCCACGGGATCGAGGCGGCCCGCGCCCTGGCAGGGGGCGCGACCCTCGGCAGTGTCAGCGAGCTGTTGCTGCGTGAGTTGGCGATCGGCCTGGCCTACGCCGCCCTGGGCTTGGCCACCCTCGGCTGGATGGAGCGCGACAGCCGCCGCCGCGCAACCCTCGAACGAATGTGACACAGGCGGGCGCCGCCTGGGCATGATCGTGCGCGGCAGCGACTCGCGCGGTACAGATCACTACCCGCGGAGCGGTAGCGGCCTTCCTGCCCGTGGACCGCGAGGCGCCGTTCACATGCAGACGCGCTCGGGGAGTCAAGCGCCAGCGGTCTCGACCGGTCAGCGGCATGGTCGGGCGGAGCCCCGACAGCGGCGTGGTCGGGCGGACCCGACCGCGGCATGTGAGTGTGTGTTTGCGTTCTTGCCTTCGGGCTCCACAACGCACACCGCCTGTACGGTGGGGGCCTCAGAGGCTGCAGCCATCGTGGCCGGCTCCCGGACGCTCTGGGTCATACCGGAGGGGCACCATGAGCCTGACCGTTGAAGAGCTGGCCGGCCAATATCATCAGGCGTGGGCTGCTCACGAGCCGGGGGCGATTGCCGCGTTGCACAGCGATGAATCGGTCTTTCACATGCATGGGGTTGCCACGGAGGCGGTGGGCCGAACCGATGTGGCCGCGCTCATCGCCACCCTGGTCAGTCTCATCCCTGACCTGGCGTTCGAGTTGAAGCGGGGCTATCTGGGGGCTGATCACATTGTGATCGAGTACGCCATGAGCGGTACGTTCGGCGGCTCGGCATTCGTGTGCGATGGTGCCGACGTCATTGCAGTGAGCGACGGGTTGGTATCTCGCAAGGACACGTATTTGGATCTGACGGCGCTCGTCAGCCAGGTCGGGCCACTTCCCGACCTCTCTTCCGCCGCCTGAAACGAGCCGAGAGGTCGAACCCGCCCTTCGTGCTGTGGGCGTAGCTTGAACGAACGGGGCGTCCGGTCATCGGTTGCCAGTTCGCGCGCCACCAGCGGCGTGTGAGGGCCTTCGTTCGGGCCGCGGTGTCAGTACCGGATCTCGACTTCATCGCCATCGGACAGGCCGAAGGTAGTGCGGAGTGGTATCGGGCTAACGATCTCAAGCGTGTCGAGTCGAACAGATTCCTCGGCGTCGTCGCGGTCAGTACGGAAGATGAAAGCGTCCGTGCCCATGAAGGTGCATGGCACGAGGTTGACGTTGACGCCTGTATTCGAGGCGTCGACGCGAATCCGCTCGTCCGGAAGCCTCCATGAGCTTTCCAGCACCACATTCAGGCTGCCGGGGTACAGCGTGACGCCAGAGGATGCTTCGTAGGCTGAGTGAAACTCACGCATCCATCCGGCCAGATCGCCTTTGCCGGAGGCGACGCGGCCGCTCAACGTCGTCGACACGGAGTTCACGTTCACATGATCTCGGGACAACTGTCGAACGGTTGTCGGGGGCAGGTCATCGGCAGCTCCGCGCACGGTGCCGCGGCATGATCGGGCGGCGCCGAACACGCGTGCGGTTCAGTCATGGTCCTTGCAGTTGGTGTGGAAGGGTCGGCGTGTGTCCGACCTTCTGGTCGCGAACGCGACCGTGTGGCCATCCCCTGACCATGTGCCTGTACGCGGTCAAGCCGTGGTCATCCGCTTGGGACGAATCGTCTCGGTCGTGCCGATGGCCGAGCTCGGCGCGATCGCGGCGGACCTCCCGGTGTGGGACGCGGGCGACCGCGTGGTGACGGCCGGATTCTGGAACTGCCATGTGCACTTCACCGAGCGCGTGTGGGCGACAGCCCGGCGTGCATCCGCGTCGCGACTGCAGGCGGCTCTCGACGACATGCTCGTCAGCCGAGGGTTCACCACCGTTGTCGACCTGGCCTCCAACTCGCGAACCACACTCGCGCTGGCCGCACGGCTGGCGTCGGGTGAGCTGACCGGACCAACGGTGCTCACGGCCACCGAGGCAATTCACCCGGCCCAGGGGCTGCCGTTCTACACCAGAGAGGAGGTGCCCAGGATCTTCTGGTGGGTCATCCCCACTCCGCGATCGCCGCGTGCCGCACGACGAGCGGTCACCAGCCAGCTACGCAAGGGCGCCGGGGTGATCAAGCTCTTCACCGGGTCCTACATCGAGCGGGACCGCATCGCAGTGATGGATCCCGAGATCGCCCAAGCAGCGGTCGAGGTGGCGCACAACCACGACCGGCGGGTCGTGGCCCACACTTCCAACCAGGATGGGCTGCGTGTCGCACTGGAGGCGGGGGTCGACGTCATCGCTCACGTCCCCGACGAGACCGAGCACACAGACGAGCTGCTCCGCCGAGCCGCGCGTACCGGCGTGCGGCTCATCCCGACGCTCCACATGTTCGCCAGCACCGTCACTGGTTCACGTGACTACCTGGACCCGATCGACAGGGCCCTGCGTCTCTTCCTCGACGAGGGCGGAGGACTCCTCTTCGGCACCGACGTCGGCTACCTACCCGACCGTGACACCACGCCCGAGTTCGCCGCCCTGGCTCGGTGTGGTGTGGACACGCCGGCAATCCTCCGCTCTCTGACGATTGAGCCAGCCGTGCTCTTCGACCGCGCGGACTCCGGTCGGGTCGAGCCGGGTCATGTCGCCGACTTGACCGTTCTCGCGACATCCTCATCGACCCTCGAACCAACAGACCTCGGTCGAGTCGCGGCAGTGGTGAAAGCCGGCCGGCTCATCTACCCCGACCGCGCCCTCGTCTAGAAGGCTCAGCCGGCCCGCATGGTCCGGCGCCGCCCGCACGGCGGCACGCTCGCGCGGAGCGTGCACGGCCACATGGTCGGGCGGAGGCCCGACAGCGGCCTGATCGGACGGAGCCGAAGGCGGTCGATGAGGTCGCCGCGCTTGTCTGGGAGGAAGAAACAGGCGCAGGCTTACTCGCCGCGCCCGACGGTCCGTCCGACGTCGGCGTTTGATGCGGCGCGCTGCTCTCGCATGATCGCCTCGTCGCGCAGGTTCAGGAAGGCCAGGCCGAACACGAGCCCTGCTATGCCGCAGGCGCCGGCCAGAACTCGCAAGGCTGTCACCAGGGCGTGCTCGGCGGGCGCATACGCACTCCCGTCCAGGTACTGCGCTGTGATGGCGAAGTAGCCGGTGAGCACAGCGAGCGTGAGGCAGGTCAGCCCGAGCAGGCGTCTGAGCATCGTGGTGTCCCTCTGCGGACGTGGCGGTTCCTCACCGCACAGGGGCATCGGGGGGCTCATCTGTTGGCACGGGTCGCAGTCTTCCGTCGTTTCGCCTGGACATCCGAACATCGGCCCGGGCGGGGCCCGACAGCGGCATGACATCGGCCCGGGCAGGCCCGACAGCGGCTATGGTCGGGCGGCTAACGGTTGAGCGGCAGGACCCCGAAGGCAGGTATCCGGGCCGGGATTGCCTCTACCCTTCGCGTCGTGCCATGGGTGAACCACCTTCGTCTGCCGCGACGCTGGGCGTGGCTTGCATGTCTGGCGCTCATGACGGCGCTGTTTACGGCGTGCGACGGACCTCACCGGTCGCGGTCGAGCTCCGAGACCGACACTGTCATCGCCGACCAGGCACTGGTCACGCCTTCCCCAGCCCCAGGCCAGGTGTTGTTGGAATGCGGGCGCGTGAGACCACCCGACGGCGTACTCCGCTGGGTGCGATACGAGTACGGCCCGGAACAAGCAACGATGCGCGTCGGGTTACGCGGTGTCGATGCGAGCGCCGCCGTCCGAGGAACAGTGGACATCTTGTTGAACCACTTGTCGCCCCAGGAGCAGGAGATCCAGATCATGGTCGTTCAGTCCGCGAAGGCCGGTGCACGAGCCAGCGTCGATGCCGGGGGTGACCCTGTGGCGTTGCCGAGCAATGCCGTCGAGCGCACGGGCGATGAACTATCGATCACCTTGGACCCGGCAACCACTGCCACTCTCCGGGGGGCTGACCTCATGCAGATGTGGGCACGCATAACCACTGAGGGCTGGTCCGAGGTCTGCGAGAGCCGAGCGATCTCGAAGCCATTGCCGCCCCAGCCACCCATGACTATTCAATCCACAAGCTGACTGCGCGGCGTAGTCCGCCGCCCGACCATCGGCAGTTGCGCGCACAACCAGCGGCATGGTCGGGCACAGGCCCGACAGCGGCACGAGCGGACGGCCGTACCCGTCCCGGGGCCCAGCCGATATCGGTAACAGTCAGGTTAGGCAGGGAGGCTCACCGATAATGTGGCCGCTGCTCGGCCTGACGGCCCCCTCCTGCGAAAGGCCCTGCATGCACCACCTCAGCTGGCTCGAGGCTGCCGTCATCGGCGTCCTCCAGGGCGTCTCTGAACTGTTCCCGGTCTCCAGTCTCGGCCACAGCGTCCTGCTCCCAGCCGTGCTCGGCGGGGCCTGGGCTCGCGACTTGAACGTCGCCGCCCCGGAGTCGCCGTACCTGGCGTTCATCGTTGGCACTCACGTAGCCACGGCAATCGCGCTACTGGTCTTCTACCGCCGCGATTGGGCCCGGCTCATCCGAGCAATCTTCACCAGCCTGCGCCACCGTAGCCTGCGCACTCCCGAGGAGCGGCTGATCTGGCAGCTCGTGGTGGGCACGATCCCGGTCGGCCTGACCGGCCTCCTGTTTGAGCACTGGCTGCGCACCAACCTGGGGCGTCCGGTCCCAGCGGCGTGGTTCCTGATCGTCAACGGCCTCATACTGATCGGCATCGAGTGGTGGGTCGCCCGTCACCCGGCGACCGAGATGGTCCCGGCGGACGACCCGGGTGACGAGGTCGCCGCCGGCATCGCCGCCGACGCCAGGTTGTCGCAGATGGCGTTTGCGAAGGCGCTGGCCATCGGCAGTTTCCAGATCGCGGCCCTGGCACCGGGCATCTCACGCTCCGGCATCACCACAGCAGCAGGCATGCGGGCAGGGATACGCCGCGAGGACGCCCTGCGCTTCGCGTTCTTGCTGTCCACGCCGGTGATTCTCGCGGCGGGCTTGCTCAAGCTCCCCGACCTGTTCGGTCCGCTCGGCGACGGCATCAGACCGCAGGTGCTATTCGGGTCGGTCGTGGCCGGCCTCGGGGCCTATGTCGCGGTCCGTTGGCTGACGCGATGGGTACACACAAACACTCTCCGCCCGTTCGGCTGGTACTGCCTGGCAGCTGGCGCCGGTTGCTTGGTCCTGTTCACGCTTCGCTGAGCGATGTCAGCGTGATGTTGTCATCCGCTCATCCGCAGAGTCACGCTCTCTGCGGCATGGTCGGGCACGCCGCCTTAGCGCGGAAGGTGTCTTCGCGATGCAGGGAGCTTGTGCCGCAGACGCCTCAGCGTCCCGAGCCACTCGGCGTCGGTGCCGCCCTGGATCGAAGTCCACTCGCTACCTGTTCCGATCAGGTCACTGCCGAAAATCACCTCGGCGGAGAGCAACGCTCGCGACCAGTCCCGGCGCGTGAGCGCCCGACCTGCTCCGATGTCGTGGGCGATCCGCTCGCCTTCGACTTGCAGGTCGTCGATGTCCTTGAAGCCCAGGGCCCGAGCCATGGCCTCGGTGCAGCGCGAGGGGCCGCCCCAGTCAATGAGCCCGTAACAAAAGGAGACGAGTCTCCATCTCGTTCAGCTCGACAGCGACCGCGTCGTCCTCGATGTCCACGAGTGAGTATCACTCACGGCGACGCACGATGATCGGCATGACCAAGCCAACGGCGGCACGAGCGTGCGCTTTGACAGTGGCGAGGATTCCTACCTCTGAAACGCGGGCGTTCCTCTTAAGCCCGGGGAAACAGGCGGCTGGCTCGCGCAAGCCACGACCTCACCGTCGGTAGATCCAGGATGAGCGCAAGCCCGCAGACGGTGCCGATACCGACCGCGGCGCCGGCCACAGTATCGGTGAAGTAGTGCCATTGCAGGCCGATGACAGCGGCGGCGACGACGCATCCCAGCAAGCACATCGCTGCCGGGATCGCTACCTGCAGCAACTTTGCTCTGTCGGGCTGCGGAGGAATCAGCAGAAGCACCGTAACCGTCGCGGCGACTGCGAACACGGCCGTGGCGTGCCCGCTCGGATAGACAAGGTTTCCCAGATAAGTCCGGTCGAACACGGGCTTCAACAACCACTCATCCAGGCCGACAGAGACCGGGACGGCCATCAGAGCAAGTGCAGCTCCGTTGAGTCGCCCGGCGAGCAGGCAGGCGATGACGATGGTCGCACTCAGCACGCCCACGGGAATCATCGAACCGGCCGAGGCGAGCCGGAAAGCGAGACCTAGATGGCCGCCGACCCAGGTGATGATCGGTGCGTCGATGGCGCGGTCGAGCCAATCCGCCTCGGACTGACGGCGGAACAGAACGCCGAGCACGGCAACGACGATCGTGCAGCATGCCAGCAGTGCGCAGGCCCAACGACGCGAGGAGGCAGCCAGCAAGGGCCGGCCGACCCGTATGCGCTCCACGCCGCTCCTCACAGTGCTCGCCTGGCGGGCGCCAACTCGGAACCCCGATAGCCAATCTATTTCCGGGAGTGGCCGGCACGCGCGGAAGCCACTCCGCTGGACACGTCGTCTGTCGGACAGTCGCTGCGCGCTCGCCCGCACATCGACATGATCGGGCGCCGAGTCAAACGGCAGATCCGGACTGTGGGCTGAGTATTCGGTTCGGTGGCCTTCCCCGGCGGATGGGGGCATGCCAATCGCCCTCAGCGGCTGGGCGGAGGCTGTCGCGGGGTTGGAAGCTCAGGCAGCGAGCTCGATCCGGGGTGGGTGGCGGTAGAGCTCGATGGCCATCGGCCTGCGTCTTGGCGCTGGGATTCGTCGGGTGCCGGTGTGGTCGACGAGGTGGTATCGGTGGTGGGGGTCGCGCCAGATGTAGATGCCGGGGAAGGGTTGTCGGACTTGCCAGCCTGTGGCGTGGGTCTTGATCCGGTGGTGGCGCAGGGTCATTGGCCCGTAGTTGCCGATCCCGGAGGGACCCCCCTGGTCGTAGGGGATGGTGTGGTCGACCTGCTGCTTGCGGGAGAGGCTGGCGGCGTAGGGGAAGGTGTCGGCCGGGGTCATGAGGTGGACGGCCTGTCGGTGTCGGTCGGGGATCTCGTAGGCGTCGACCGGGGCCTGGCCCTCGAGGTCGAGGACGGGTCTGACCGTGAACCGGCAGCGAGGGCCGAGGACCCGGGTGACCCAGGCGTCGGTGACCGGGCCGTGGCCCTCCAACCGGGCCACACCGGTGGCGTCGGGGCCGGCGTAGTGGTGCAGGTACAGCGTCACGGTCGGCATCAGGTCGCGGACGTCGGTCGCGTCGGCGGCGCCGGTGGCCATCAGCAGCACGGCGTGCACCCGGCGCTGGTCGACGGTCGCCTCCGGCATCGTGGTTTCGAGCTGGGTGGCGCGGGCGGTGGCGGCGGCGTCGAGCTGGTCGATGGTGGCCAGGTCGGCGCGGACCATGAAGGTGCCCATCCCGTGCGCGTCGCCGCGCAGCTTCTTCGCGAACGTCGCCCGGGAGGCTTCCTCTTCCTTGGCCCGGGCGGCCTCGGGGGCCGCCTGGGCGACCTTGGCCTCCACCAGCGCCTCGAACCGCGACCAGGGGATCCGGCCGTCCGCGGACTCCACCACCCCGGTGTCCACGAACGCCGCCTCGGCCGGGGTCAGCTCCCGGGTCTTGGCGGCGACGTGGCGCGCGTAGGAGGCCCGCACCTGGCCGGCCCGGACCCGGCGCCAGTGCGCCCGGAGCCGGTGCTGGAGGTCCAGGGCGTCGCCGATCAGCTGCTGGGCGGCATAGGGGGAGCGGCCGATCCGGGCACCGAACTCCGCGGCCGCGAACTCGGTGACCTGCGGGGTCCCGGCCCCGCCGTAGGCCTTGGCCCGCTCCCGGCCGGGCTGGTCGGCGTCGGCGGGGTCCAGCCGCGCCGGGTCGTGCAGCACCGCCCACTGGTGGGCCAGCACCAGCAGCTCGGCCTCGGCCTCCCGGATCGCCTCCGCGCACGACTCGGCCGCAGCGAGGACGTCGTCCTCACCCATCTCCGCCACCCCTGCCGTCCCGAGCATGACTCCATCCCAGCACCGACCACCGACACTCGAAGGCCCGGAAGGGCCCCTTTCCACAGCGGCCGGGCAAACAGGTCCTCTGGCTGCCGTCGATTCCGGCCGGACTCGGCCGTCATCCGGGTGAGGTCACACAAGGGTGGCCCGTGGAACCGGAGGTCATCATGAGTCATCCCATCGTGCACGCCGAGATCCGCTCGAGCGACCCGGACGCCACCCGGGCGTTCTTCGGTGACCTGTTCGGCTGGACCTACCCCACCGAGGGCGCCGTCCCCGGCTACACCTTCGTCGACACCGGCGTGCCCGACGCCCTGTACACCGCGATCAGCCCGCTGCAGGGCGACAGCGACCTGGTCACCTTCTTCGTCGGTGTCGAGGACGTGGCCAAGTCGATCGCCGACACGACCCGCCTCGGCGGGCGAGTCGTGCAGGAGCCGGTCAGCGTCCCCGGTGTCACGTTCGCGCTGATCGCCGACCCGCAGGGCCACGTGGTGGGGCTCGCCCAACAGCTCTGACCAGCCTGACAGAGTGGCCGGCATGGCCACCTACGGCGTGCTCGGAGTCGGCGCGATCGCTCGGGCGATCGTGACCGGTCTGTGCCACGGCGTGCCGGACCCACCGTCGGTCGTGCTGTCGCCGCGCGGGGCCGCGACGGCCACCGAGCTGGCCGGACGGTTCCCGACCGTCCAGGTGGCCACCGAGAACCAGGCGGTCCTCGACTCGTCCGACGTGGTGGTGGTCTGCCTGCGCACCGCCGACTCGCCGCTGCTCGCCGAGCTCGAGTGGAGGCCGGACCATGTCGTGATCAGCGCGACGGCGGCGGTCGGGATGTCGCGGCTGCTCGAGCTGGTCGCGCCGGTCACCAAGGCGTGCCGGTCGGTGCCGATGCCTCCGGTCGCGGACCGGGCCGGACTGACCGCGGTGCACCCACCGCTGACGGAGGCGCGCGAGCTGTTCGACCGGCTCGGCGAGACGTTGGAGGTCGAGGACGTGGCGGCCTACGAGTCACTGTCCGCGACCTCGGCCACGCTGGCCGGCTTCTTCGAGTACCTCCTCACCCAGTCCGGCTGGCTCGAGGGGCGTGGGATCGCGCCGGCCGACGCCCGCCGGTACGTCGCCGCGACGTACGCCGGTGCGCTCACCTCGCTCCGGGGTGCAGCAGCGCCGGACTTCGCCGAGCTGGCGGGGGAGTACGCCACGCCCGGCGGCGTCAACGAGCAGGTCGCCGACGAGCTCCGAGAGGCCGGTGCATTTGCGGCGCTCGAGGTGGCGCTGGACCGGGCCCTGGGTCGGCTCGCCACCTAGGAGCCTCGTTGCCGAGAACTGGAACACGTTCTAGTCTCGGCGCATGACCGCGAGCCCCTCGACCAACGGCCCCTCGGACCTCGCAGACCCGATGCGGGTGGGCACGCACAACGGGCACCTGTTCGTGGCGGCGCTGAGGCGGCACCGCACCAAGCCGGTGATCCACCTCGGCGAGACCACGCTGACCGGTGGCGAGGTGGCCGAGCGGATCAGCCAGTACGTCCAGGCGTTCGAGGCCCTGGACGCGGGCGAGGGTACGGCGGGCGCGCTGCTGGCGCTGAACCGGCCCGAGGTGCTGTTCATCCTGGGTGCCGGGCAGACCCAGGGCTACCGCAGGACGAGCCTGCACCCGCTCGGCAGCCTGGACGACCACGCCTACGTCATCAACGACGCCGAGATCACCACGCTGATCGTCGACCCGCTCTTCACCGAGCGCGCGCTCGGGCTGCTGGACAAGTGCCCCGGTCTCAAGCAGGTGCTGACGATCGGTCCGGTGCCCGACGCGCTCGCGCACGTCGGCAAGGACCTGGTCGCCGAGGCCGCGAAGTACGACCCGCAGCCGCTCGAGGCCGTCGTACTCCAGCCCGACCACATGACCTCGATCACCTACACCGGCGGCACCACGGGCAGCCCCAAGGGCGTCATCGGCCTGGTCCAGTCGTTCACCACGATGCAGCAGATCCAGCTGGCCGAGTGGGAGTGGCCGGAGAGCCCGCGGTTCCTGCTGTGCACTCCTCTCTCGCACGCCGGCGCAGCGTTCTTCGGTCCGACGGTGATCAAGGGCGGCTCGCTCTACGTGATGGCGAAGTTCGACCCGGGCGAGGTGCTGGCCTTCATCGAGGAGCACCGGATCACCGCCACCATGCTCGTGCCGTCGATGCTCTACGCGCTGATGGACCACCCGGACTCGCGCACCCGCGACCTGTCGTCGCTCGAGACGGTCTACTACGGCGCCAGCGCCATCAACCCGGTCCGGCTCAAGGAGGCGATCGACCGGTTCGGGCCGATCTTCGCCCAGTACTACGGCCAGTCCGAGGCCCCGATGGTGATCACCTACTTCCCCAAGGAGGACCACGTCACGGGCGGGGACGAGCGGCTCTCGAGCTGCGGCAAGCCCTCGGCGTTCCTGCGAACCGCGCTGCTCGACGAGGACGGCAACCCGGTCGCACAGGGCGAGCCGGGGGAGATCTGTGTGGCCGGTCCGCTGCTGTGCGGCGGCTACTGGAAGCTGCCCGAGGCCACGGCGGAGACGTTCCGCGACGGCTGGATGCACACCGGCGACGTGGCCCGTGAGGACGCGGACGGCTTCTGGTACATCGTCGACCGCACCAAGGACATGATCGTCACCGGCGGCTTCAACGTGTTCCCCCGCGAGGTCGAGGACGTCGTGGCCCAGCACCCGGCGGTCGCGCAGGTCGGGGTGATCGGTACGCCGGACGACAAGTGGGGCGAGGCCGTCACGGCGATCGTCGTCCTTCGTGACGGGCGTGAGCTCACCGACGACGTGGTCCGCGAGATCCAGGAGATGGTCAAGGAGCGCAAGGGCTCGGTGCAGGCGCCCAAGCAGGTGATCGCCACCGACGCGCTGCCGCTGACCGGGCTCGGCAAGCCGGACAAGAAGGCGCTGCGGGCGAAGTACTGGACGGGTGACCGCTCCGTCGGTTGAGCCTCGGCGCTCCTTGCCGATCAGGCCTTCGTGAGGTCGAGGACCTTCTCGAGGTTCTGCTCCACCAGGTCGGGATCGGCCTCGTCCATGTAGTGCGGGGCGTCGACCACCTGCCACACGCCGGGCGACCAGCTGTGCACGAAGGCCTTGATGTACTTGTCGTCAGCGGGGTCACCGCGGTCGGAAGGGTCGCGCGCCGCGAGGTAGACCAGCGGCACGTCCGGTTGCTCGTCACGCCTGTCGTAGGCCCACTTGGCCAGGCGACAGTTGTCGAGCTTCTCCAGCGACTCGTTCGCGTCGGCGGCGCGGTTCTCGGGCAGACAGACCCCCTGGAAGCCGTGGAGCTTGTCGATGAAGTAGTCGTAGAACGTCGAGGCGTCGAGGAGCAGGACGCCGCTGACCCGATCCGGGTGAGCCACCGCGTACGCGGTCGCGACCAGGCCGCCGAAGGAGGCACCGAGCAGCAGGAACGGGCCCTTCTCACCCAGTGCGTCGAGCACGCCGTCCACGTCGCCGAGGACGTCCTCGGGCGACTGCGTCCCCTCGACGGTCTCGCTGCGTCCGGTGTTGCGGCGCTCGTAGGAGCAGATCCGGTGCCGGCCGCCGTCCACGCCCTCGATGGGTCCGATGGCGTCGACGCCACGCTTGGAGGGGTCGGGCGCCCACCCCGTGAAGTAGACGATCGTCGGCGCGCCCTGACCGGTGCAGCGGGCGTAGATGTCGTGGCCGTCCACGTCCACCAGCCCCTCGACCGTCGAACCCGGCTGCACGGGGAGGGCGATCCGGGGGAGTGCCTGCTCGGTGGGCGCAGCCGACCCGCTCACTTGTACCGCCTCGCTCGACGGCGGTGCCGCGTCCGAGGGCGAACTGGCCGATCCGGACGAGTCGGTCCCGCAGGCGGTCAGCAGCACCAGGCCTGCGACGGTCATCGCAACCCGTGCTCGAGGTGCTCGCATCATGGTTCGACGCTAGGGTCGCCGGCGTTCCCGTGGCACCGGCACTGTGTCCCGAAACATCCCGACGTTTCCCGACGCTCGGGTACCGGTACCAGGCCCCTACTTTCCTTGGAAGCTGGCCGGACGCTTCTCGGCGAACGCCCGCGGCCCCTCCCTGGCGTCCTGCGAGGAGAACACCGCGGCACCGACCCGGGCGTCGTCGGCCCAGCAGTCGTCCTCGTGCTTGCCCTCGGAGTCGCGCATGGTCTTCAGCACGGCCTGGACCGCGAGCGGGCCGTTGGCCGCGACCAGGTCGGCCAGCTCGTGCGCCTTGGCCAGGGCCTGGCCGTCCGGTACGACGTGGCCGATCAGGCCCAGCTCCCGGGCCTCGGGCGCGAGGATGTGCCGGCCGGTGAGCAGCAGGTCGGCGGCGACGGTGTAGGGGATCTGCCGGACCAGGCGCACCGCGGAGCCGCCCAGCGGGTAGAGGCTCCACCGGACCTCCGAGATGCCGAACTTGGCCGACTCGCCGGCGACCCGGATGTCGGTGCCCTGCAGGATCTCGGTGCCGCCGGCGATCGCCGGCCCCTCCACCGCGGCGATCAAGGGCTTGGTCAGGCGGAAGCCCTTGAGCAGGGGCTTGATGGTCGTCGGGTCGAACGCGCCCGACTCGAAGTTCTCGCTGGGCGGCTTCTCGTTGGCCGCCTTGAGATCCATGCCGGCGCAGAAGTAGCCACCGGCGCCGGTCAGGATGCAGACCCGGATCTCCGGGTCGTCGTTCACCCGGTCCCAGGCGTCGGACATGATCGCGAGCATCTCGGCGGACAGCGCGTTGCGCGCCTCCGGCCGGTTCATCGTCACGACGAGCTTGTGGCCGTCCTGCTCCACCAGACAGTGCGGTGTCCCCTGGGTCACCGGGCGATCGTAGTCAAAAACGAGAACGTGTTCTAGTCTTGCGGCCGTGGCTGTGAACATCGCCGACCTCTTCGAGCACGCCGTCGACGCCGCTCCGGACAACCCGGCGCTCAAGGTCGGCGAGCGGGTGGCGACGTACGCCGAGCTGGAGCGCGACAGCAACAGGCTGGCGCACTTCCTGGCCTCCCGCGGGGTCACGGCGGGTGACCACGTGGCGATCTACTCGAAGAACTCGATCGAGCACGTCGTCGCCGTCCTGGCGACGGTGAAGCTGCGCGCCACCACCATCAACGTGAACTACCGCTACGTCGAGGGCGAGCTCGACTACCTGTTCGACAACGCCGACGTCGTGACGCTGCTCTTCGAGCGGACCTACGCCGACCTGGTGGCCAGGTGCGCCCCCAAGCACCCCGGGCTGCACACGTTCGTGGCGCTGCCGGACAGCACCGACCCCGGCAACCAGGACGACATCTCGTCGTTCGGCGGCGTGACGCTCGAGGAGGCCTGCGACGGCCAGAGCGCCGAGCGCGACTTCGGCGAGCGCAGCCCCGACGACATCCACATCATCTACACCGGCGGGACCACCGGGTTCCCCAAGGGCGTGATGTGGCGCCACGAGGACTTCTGGCGGGTGCTCGGCGGCGGCATCGACTTCTACACCGGCGCGCCGCTCGACGAGTACGACCAGTCCAAGCAGGCCACCGACCCGCGGATGGTCACCTTCCCGCTCAGCCCCCTGATGCACGGCGGCGCCCAGGCCGGGCTGCTGATGCACCTGTTCGCCGGGCACCTGACGGTCCTCGAGCCCAAGTTCGACCCGCAACGCACCTGGGAGATCATCGACCGGGAGAAGGTGCAGCTCATCTTCATGACCGGTGACGCCATGGCGCGCCCGCTCATCGAGGAGTACGAGCGTCAGGCCGCCACCGGCACGCCGTACGACGGCACCAGCCTGTTCGCGATCTCCAGCAGTGCCGCGATCTTCAGCCCGGACGTGAAGAAGCGGTGGATGGAGGTGTTCACCAACGCGGTCTTCACCGACTCGGTCGGCGCAACCGAGACCGGCTTCCACGGCATGGGGATGCAGGACAAGTCCGCGATCTCCACCGACGGCCCGGTCATCGGCATCGGTCCTGGCACCGTGGTCATCGACGACGACAACCGGGTGCTCGACCCGGTCGCCGACGTCGGGAAGATCGGCCGGCTGGCCCGCGGCGGCAACGTGCCGGTCGGCTACTACAAGGACCCGGAGAAGTCAGCCAGGACCTTCCTCGAGATCGACGGCCAGCGGTACTCGGTGCCCGGCGACTTCGCCCGGATCGAGGACGGCAACCGGCTCACCCTGCTCGGCCGCGGCTCCAACTGCGTCAACACCGGCGGCGAGAAGGTCTACCCCGAAGAGGTGGAGATGGCGGTCAAGGCCCACCCGGCCGTCTACGACTGCCTCGTCGTCGGCGTCCCGGACGAGAAGTACGGCCAGGCCGTCGCTGCCGTGGTCGAGCTTCGCGAGGGTGCGGAGCTGGAGCTCGACGAGCTCCGCGACTTCCTGCGCACGCAGCTGTCGGGCTACAAGCTGCCCCGGTCGCTGACGATCGTGCCGCAGGTGCCCCGCAACGCCACCGGCAAGGCGCAGTACCCGGCCGCCAAGGAGATGGCTCTTGCGAACGTCCCTGTGTGACACCTTCGGGATCGACTACCCGATCTTCGCGTTCACCCCGTCCGAGCACGTCGCCGCGGCGGTCTCGAAGGCCGGCGGCCTCGGCGTGCTCGGGTGCGTGCGGTTCAACGACGCCGACGAGCTCGAGCGGGTCCTGACCTGGCTGGACGACAACACCGACGGCAAGCCGTACGGCGTCGACATCGTCATGCCCATGAAGATCCCGACCGAGGGCACCTCGGTCGACCTCGGCGCGATGATCCCCGAGGAGCACCGGAAGTTCGTCGACGAGACGCTGCTCAAGCTCGGCGTACCGCCGTTGCCGGAGGGCGAGGGCCGGGAGGGAGTCCTCGGCTGGCTGCACTCGGTGGCGCGGTCACACCTCGACGTCGCCCTGCGGCACCGGCCGGTGCTGATCGCCAACGCGCTCGGGTCGCCGCCGGTCGACGTGATCGAGAAGTGCCACGAGCACGGCATCAAGGTGGCTGCACTGGCCGGTGCCGCCAAGCATGCGCTCTCGCACGTCAAGAACGGCGTCGACATCATCGTGGCCCAGGGCTACGAGGCCGGCGGCCACACCGGTGAGGTCGCCTCGATGGTGCTCACCCCCGACATCGTCGACGCCGTCGGACCCGACGTACCCGTCCTCGGCGCCGGCGGGATCGGCTCGGGCCGCCAGGTCGCCGCGTCGCTGGCACTGGGCGCCCAGGGCGTGTGGACCGGCTCGATCTGGCTGGGCACCGAGGAGTACCGCAACCTGACCTCCAACCAGGGGTGGGAGACCGCGTTCAAGCGCGCGACGTCCTCCGACACCGTCCGCACCCGGATCTACACCGGCAAGCCGGCCCGGCTGCTCAAGACCAAGTGGACCGAGGCCTGGGCCGAGGAGGACGCCCCCGAGCCGCTGCCGATGCCATTGCAGAACCTGCTCGTCGCCGAGGCGCACAACCGGATCAACGCCTCGAACGACCCCGACGTGATCTCGATGCCGATCGGCCAGATCGTCGGGCGGATGAACGAGGTCCGCCCGGTCGCCGACGTCATCGCCTCGCTGGTGGCGGAGTACGAGGAAGCCGTCGACCGGCTCGACGCCTACCGCAAGTAGGAGCCGGTGCGGGGCGACGCCTGTCGGATCCGCTCAACGCCGTTCGTCGTCCTCGAGACCGACCCCGACAGCGAGGAGCCACCGATGAAGTTCGCCATGTTCATCGTCCACGGCGACGACTCCGTCACGCCTGCGGACGAGGCCGCGGCGCCGGACGTGGACGAGTGGTTCGACTACGTCCGCAGCAAGGGCGCCTTCATCCACGCGGTGCGGTTGCTCGACCCGCCCGAAGCCAAGATGGTCGCGCAGCGCGGGGGAGAGCTACTGGTGACGGACGGGCCGTTCGCCGAGACCCGGGAGTGGATCGCCGGGTTCGCGATCCTCGAGTGCGACTCGATGGACGACGCGCTGGACATCGCCGCCCGCAACCCGGCGGCGTACTACGGCCGGCTCGAGCTCCGGCCGGTGCACTCCTCGACGCTGGACGACTGACGGTCAGGGGACCATGTCGTCGATGCACATGATGTTGCCCTCGCTGTCCTTGAACCAGGCGGCGTGGCCCATCTCGCCGAGCGACGCGACGTCGCCGTCCCAGGTGGTGCCGGGCAGGTCGTAGTGCTCGAACTGCAGCCCCTTGGACTGGAGCTCCTTCACCTCGGCGGGCACGTCCTTGACGTGCCACTGCGCGATCGTGTGGCCCGCCTGACCGGCGTACTCGGTCTCGTAGAGGAAGAACCAGGTGCCGCCGGCGGTGGAGTACACCAGCCCGCCCGGGTTCTCCGACACCGGCGTGAGACCGAGTGTGTCGGCGTAGAAGCGCCGCGCCCGGTCGAGGTCCGAGGCCGGGATGTTGGCCGTGACTGCGCTGTCGTTGAGCATCGTGCCTCCTCGGGGTCGTGGGCGCCCGAGCCGCTCCTTCTCGCACGGTAGACCTCTGGTTGCGCACCCGGTAGCGCAGCCGGCGGTCAGGTCCCTATGACTGCCGCGGCGACCAGCCCAGGGCGGGGCCGAGGTGGCCGGCGATGTCGGTGCGCTGGGTGGCCGCCGCCAGGACCGCGACCGGACTGGAGATCCCGAACTGCAGGTGCCGGTGGCGCACCCATGCGCTGTCGAAGCCGAGCTGTTCGCCGAGCTCGATGATCTGGAGGGTGGTCTCGTGCCCGGGTCCCGGGTCGTCGGGGTCGAACAGGCCGATGGTCAGGAAGCCGAGCTTGCGCAGGGGCACGGGTTCATTCTCCCGTGGTCACCCGACTGGCCTGTTAGTCCTCGGCCCGACTGGCAACCGTCTCCTCACAGGCGCGGTGGCGCGTCCAAGGTCGCTGACGCGGCGTGGGGGGAAGGGCTTCGATGCGGATCAGCGACACGAGCGACCTGTGGTGGAAGACCGCGGTGGTCTACTGCCTCGACGTCCAGACGTTCATGGACTGGGACGACGACGGCATGGGCGACTTCGTCGGCCTGACCGAGCGGCTGGACTACCTCGCGGACCTGGGTGTCACGTGCCTGTGGCTGATGCCGTTCTACCCGACGGCCGACCGCGACGACGGCTACGACATCACCGACTACTACGGCGTCGACCCGCGGCTCGGCAGTGCCGGTGACTTCGTCGAGTTCGTCCGGACGGCGCGCGACCGGGGCATGCGGGTCATCGTGGACCTGGTGGTCAACCACACGTCCGACCGGCACCCCTGGTTCCGATCGGCGCGGTCGTCACGCACCTCGCCGTACCGCGACTTCTACATCTGGCGCGACGACGAGCCGCCCGACACCTCCAAGGACGTGGTCTTCCCCGACAAGGAGGACAGCCTGTGGCAGTACGACGACAGGACCGGCGCGTGGTACTTCCACCGCTTCTACCGCTCCCAGCCCGACCTGAACATCACCAACGCCGAGGTCCGCGACGAGATCCTCAAGGCGATGGGCTACTGGCTCGAGCTCGGCATCTCGGGGTTCCGGGTCGACGCGGTGCCGTTCGTCATCGAGACCACCGGGGTGGACGCGCAGGAGCTGGCCAGGTTCCACGACCCGCACGCCTATCTGCGCGAGCTGCGCGCGTTCGTCGGCCGCCGCACCGGTGACGGCATCCTGCTGGGCGAGTGCAACCTGCCGCACAAGGACCAGCAGAAGTTCTTCGGCGGCTCCGACGGTGACGAGCTGACCATGCAGTTCGACTTCATCGGCATGCAGAACCTCTACCTCTCCCTGGCTCGCAGCGACGCGCGTCCGCTGGTGCGCGCCCTGAAGCGCCGGCCGAAGGTGGCCGAGGAGTCGCAGTGGGCCACCTTCGTGCGCAACCACGACGAGCTCACCCTCGACAAGCTGCAGCCCGCCGAGCGCGACGAGGTGTTCGCCGCGTTCGGCCCCCAGCCCGAGATGCAGCTCTACGGCCGGGGGCTGCGCCGGCGGCTCCCGCCGATGCTCGACGGCGATCCCCGCCGGCTGCGGATGGTCTACAGCCTGCTCTTCTCGCTCCCCGGCACCCCGGTCCTCTTCTACGGCGAGGAGATCGGCATGGGGGAGAACCTCGACATCGACGGACGGCTCGCCGTGCGTACGCCGATGCAGTGGACCGCCGACCGGAACGGCGGCTTCTCCCGCGTACGACCTTCGCGGCTGGTGCGACCGGTGGTGGAGGGATCCTTCGGACCCGAGCACGTCAACGTCGCCGACCAGCGGCGTGACCAGGAGTCACTGCGTGCCTTCGTCAAGCTGCTCGTCAAGCGGTACCGCGAGTCACCGGAGCTCGGGTGGGCCCAGTTCTCCGTGCTCGACCAACCCCACCGTCACGTGCTGGCCCACGAGTGCGCGCACGACGACCGCCGCCTGGTCGCCGTCCACAACCTCGCCCCGACCAGCTGCACCGTGCCCGTGGCCCTCGACGGCTGCGACAGCTCCCACCATCTCGTCGACCTCCTTCACGAGGACACCGTGTTCCCGCTCGACGAGCGCGGCCGCGCCGAGGTCGAGCTCGACGGCTACGGCTACCGGTGGCTCCGGCTGATGAGCCACGACAGCAGGCGGCTGGCCTGACTCCGCCGTTCGCTGATCGTGAACGACGGAATCCCGGCTCGGACCTGCTCGTTGCCCAGGGCATGACAACCGACCCTGCCGCGGAGCGGGACGCGATGGACGCCTACTCGGCGATCGTCACCTCGGTCGCGGCGCGGCTGACGCCTCGCGTGGCGGCGCTTCGGATGCGGTCCGGCCGGGGAGAGTCCGCAGGTTCGGCCGTGGTCCTCACGAGCGAGGCGCACCTGGTCACCAACGCGCACGTGGTGGGCGACGCGAACGGGGGGACCGCAGAGTTCGCCGATGGGACCGAGGCCCAGTTCGACGTCGTCGGTCGCGACCGGCTGTCCGACCTGGCCGTCATCCGCGCCGACCGGGAGGTGCCGACCCCACCCGAGTTCGGCGACGCCGACGCGCTGCTCGTGGGGTCGCTGGTGGTGGCGGTGGGGAACCCCCTCGGCCTCTCCGGCACCGTCACCGCCGGGGTCGTGAGCGCCCTGGGCCGCAGCATGCCGGCGCGGACCCGCACGGCCGCGCGGCTCATCGAGGACGTGATCCAGACCGATGCGGCGCTGAACCCGGGCAACTCCGGCGGCGCCCTGGCGGACGGCGCGGGCCGGGTCGTCGGCATCAACACGGCGGTCGCCGGCGTGGGTCTCGGGCTGGCGGTGCCGATCAACGCCACGACGCACCGGATCATCCATGCCCTGATGCACGACGGGCGGGTTCGCCGCGCCTACCTCGGCCTGGTGAGCACGCCCGCCCGGCTGACGCCGGTCCAGGCCGAGCGGTTCGGCCAGCGCAACGCCCTGCGCGTGGTCGAGGTCGTGGAGCAGAGCCCGGCTGCGTCGAGCGGGCTGCGCGCCGGCGATCTCGTCCTCGCGATCGACGGCGTCTCGCTGGGCGATGCGCAGTCCCTCCAGAAGCGCCTGTTCGCGGAGGCGATCGGGCAGCGGGTGGAGGTCACCGTGCTGCGCAACGGCGCGCTCGTGGACGCCGTGGCGGTGCCGACCGAGCTGGCGGACTGACGGACGGGGAGTCTAGGACCGCAGCGAGTACGCCGTACCGCGCTCGTCCCGCACCCACAGCACGCCGTCGCCCGCGGTCGCGCCCTGCGCGATCAGCTCCCGCTTGAGCACCTTGTTGGTGGCGGTCGAGGGCAGCGACGGCGCGATGCGGACGTACCGCGGCCAGCCCTTGGTGGGCAGGTCCGCCTGCGCCGCGAGGAACGACGTGAGCTCCGCGGGCGACAGGGAGGCGTCCTCGTGGAGCACGATCGCGGCCATCACCTGGTCGCCCACGTGGTCGTCGGGCACGGCGTACACCGCCACCAGCGCCAGGGCCGGCAGCCGCTGGATGATCCGCTCGACGGGCGCGGCGGCGAGGTTCTCGCCGTCCACCCGCATCCAGTCCGCGGTCCGGCCGGCCAGGTAGATGAAGCCGTCGGCGTCCTTGTAGGCGAGGTCGCCCGACCAGTACATGCCGTGCCGCATCCGCTCGTCGTTGGCGGTCTCGTCGTTGTAGTAGCCCTGGAACATCCCGCCGCCCTGCGTGTTCACCAGCTCGCCGACCGCCAGGTCGGCGTTGGTGAGCCGGCCCTCGGCGTCGAACTCCGCCACCGCGCGCTCGGTGACGGTCTCCGGGTCGTAGACGGCCACCCCGTCGAAGCCCTGCCCGATGGAGCCGAGGGGCGTGCCCTCGGTGCGCGTCACGATCACCGCGGACTCGGTGGAGCCGAACCCATCCATGACGTGGCAGCCGAAGCGCCGTGCGAACTCGGCGATGTCCCGGTCGCTCGCCTCGTTCCCGAAGGCCACCCGCAGCGGGTTGTCCGCGTCGTCGGGGCGCTCGGGCGTGGCCAGCACGTACGCCAGCGGCTTGCCCACGTAGTTGAGGTACGTCACGCCGTACGTGCGGACGTCGTCCAGGAGCTGCGAGGCCGAGAACCTGGCCGGCACGAGCGCGGCGCCGGACGACGCGGCCACCGCCCAGCCCGCGACCACGGCGTTGGAGTGGAACAGCGGCATCGAGACGTAGCAGACGTCCTCGGCGGTGATCGAGAACCGGTCGACCAGGTGGCCACCGGAGAAGATCGGGAAGATGTGCGGCACCTGGACGGCCTTCGGCTCGCCGCTGGTGCCCGAGGTGAAGATCATCATGAACGTGTCCATCGCGCCCACCTCGGCGTGGGGGACCAGCTCGCCGCCCGGCTCGAGCCCAGCCACGTCGACCACCGTCACGTCGCCGAGGTCGAGACCGTCCACCAGGGGAGCGTGCTCGTCGTTCACGAGGAGCAGCTGGCAGTCGGCCCGCCGGACGTCGGCCAGCAGAGCCGGGCCGCGGCGCGTCGTGTTGAGCCCGACCAGCACGTAGCCGCCCAGCGCGGCCGCGGCCATCGACCGCAACATGTCCGGCGTGTTCCCGAGGAGCACGCCGACGTGCAGCGGCCGGGCCGGGTCCGCCAGCGCGATCACCGCCGACGCCTCGGCCGCTGCCTCGGCCAGGTGCTCGCGCCAGGTCCAGGTCCGGTCGCCGTACCTCACGCCGACCCGGTCGTCCTCGGCGCGCTCGCGCAGGAGCTGCTGGACGGTCTCGGTCATGGAGGCGCTCAGGCGGGCTCGGCGGCCAGGACCCGGCCGATGTGCAGCGCCTGCTCCGTCGCGCCGCCGTAGAGGAACTCGTACCTCTTGGCCGAGGTGAAGTAGCGGTGGGCCTCGCCGTCGAGGTCGATCCCGACACCGCCGTGGACGTGGACCGTGGTGTGCGCGATCCGGTGCCCGGCGTCGGCGGCCCACAGCTTGGCGACCGCGACCTCGGTGTCGGCCGGCAGCCCGTCGTCCAGCCGCCAGACCGCCTGCCACAGGGCCAGCCGCTGGCCGAGCGTGTCGATGTAGCCGTCCGCCAGCCGCTGCGAGACCGCCTGGAAGGTCCCGATGGGCCGCCCGAACTGCTCCCGGGTCTTGGCGTACGACGCGGTGAGGGTCAGCGCGCCCTCGCAGATGCCGAGCTGCTCGGCGGACGCGGTCACCAGGAGCAGGTGCCGCAGCCGCTCGTTGACCGAGCCATCGGCCGGTCCGACCAGGGCGTCGGCACCGACCTGCACTCCATCGAGGTCGAGCCGGGCCACCGAGTCGCCGTCGGAGAACTGCTGGGTCGTGACGGTCAGCCCCTCGTCGCCGGGCTGGACGACGAAGACGCCCACGCCGCTCGGCGTCTCTGCCGGCACCAGGAAGAGGTCGGCGACCGGGCCGGCCTGGACGATCGCCTTGCTGCCGGTGAGCCGGTAGCCGTCGCCTTCGGGGGTCGCCACGGTGCCGGGCCGCTCGGGCGCGAACGAGCGCTCCTCGGCCACGGCCGCCGTGAGGATCCGCTCGCCGGTCGCCGCACCGAAGAGCCACAGCCGCTTCTGCTCCTCGGACCCGTGCTCGGCCAGCAGCCGCGCGACGGCTCCGTGGACGACGAGGGGCACGGGTGCGACGGCCCGGCCGACCTCGACCAGCACCCGGCACAGCTCGACCAGCCCCAGCCCGGCGCCGCCGTACTCCTCCGGGATGGCCAGGGAGAGCAGCTCCGCGTCGGCGAGGTCCTGCCACAGCTCCGCGTCGAATCGCGATCCCTCGGCCTCGACGGCCTTCATCCGCTCGTTGGTGGCGTGGTCCCCGAGGATCCGCGCCGCCAGCGCGGCGGCCTCGTCCTGCTCGGGGGTGAAGGTGAAGTCCATGCTCAGTCTCCTTGTGCCCTGCCGGGGTTTCGAGACGGTTGCTGCGCAACCTCCTCAACCACCGGCAACGTCCGGTGGTTGAGGAGGGCGCTTCGCGCCCGTCTCGAAACCACGCTCGTCACCTCTTCGCGGCCGGGAGACCCAGCCCCACGTAGCCGATGATGTCCCGCTGGATCTCGTTGGTGCCGCCGCCGAAGGTCATCACCAGTGCCGAGCGGTAGAACCGCTCGATCCGGCCGGCCAGCACCGCTCCGTCGGACGCGCCGGTGAGGCCGGCGTTCGGACCGATCACCTCCATGAGCGACCGGTAGACCTCCGTGGCCAGCTCGGAGCCGTAGATCTTGGTGGCCGAGGCCTCGGCGGGGGACAGCGGGACGCCTTGGTCGGCGTCGGAGGCCAGCTTCCAGTTGATCAGGGTGAGCGCCTCGACCCGGGCGTGCGCGCGACCGAGGGCGATCTGGACCCATTCGGAGTCGATCACCCGTGAGCCGTCAGGGTTCTTGGTCTGCTGCGCCCACTCGCGGACCAGCTTGAGCGACAGGGTCAGCGGCGCCGAGGAGGTCAGCGAGACCCGCTCGTGGTTGAGCTGGTTGGTGATCAGCGGCCAGCCGCCGTTCAGCTCGCCGACCAGGTTCGTGACGGGGACGCGGACGTCCTGGTAGTACGTCGCCGAGGTCGAGACGCCCGCGACGGTGTGGACGGGCGTGTAGGAGAAGCCCTCCGCATCGGTCGGGACCAGGATCATCGACAGCCCCTTGTGCCGTGGCAGCTCGGGGTCGGTGCGGCAGGCCAGCCAGATCCAGTCGGCGTACTGGATCAGCGAGGTCCACATCTTCTGGCCGTTGATGACCCACTCGTCGCCCTCGCGGACCGCCTTGGTCCTGAGCGAGGCGAGGTCGGTGCCCGAGCCGGGCTCGGAGTAGCCGATCGAGAAGTGCAGGTCGCCGGCGAGGATCCTCGGGAGGAAGTAGGCCTTCTGCTCGTCGGTGCCGAACCGCATGATCGTGGGCCCGACCGTGTTGAGCGTCAGGTAGGGGATCGGTACGCCGAAGTCGGCCGCCACGTCGGTGAAGATCAGCTGGTCGAGCATCGAGCGGTTCTGGCCGCCGTACTCCTCCGGCCAGCCGACGCCGAGCCAGCCGTCGGTGCCGAGCTGCCTGATCACGCCCTTGTAGGCACCGGTCTCGCCGAACTCACCGGTGGCCGCGGCCAGCCCCGCCCTGACCTCGGGCGTCACCAGCTCGGAGAAGTAGCCCTGCAGCTCCTCCTTGAGGGCGACCTGCTCCGGGTCCAGGGCGATGCGCATGGCGCAAAACTATAACGTGTTCTAATCTGGAGTCCATGGAGACGCACACCCGGATGCTCGATCACGGCACCCCGCCGGAGCGGTTCGCGCGCGGCTGGCACTGCCTGGGGCTCGCCGACTCCTTCCGGGACGGCAAGCCGCACCGCATCGAGGCGTTCGGGGGCCAGCTGGTCGTGTGGGAGGACACCCAGGGCAACCTGAACGTCCTCGACGGCTACTGCCGGCACATGGGCGGCGACCTGACCCAGGGGACGGTCAAGGGTGACGAGATCGCCTGCCCGTTCCACGACTGGCGCTGGGGCGGCGACGGCAAGTGCAAGCAGATCCCCTACGCGCGGCGGGTCCCCCTGCGGGCGCGGACGGTGAAGTACCCGGTGGTCCTCCGCAACGACCAGCTGCTGGTCTGGCACGACACCGAGGGCTCCGAGCCGGACACCGACATCCTGCCGCCGGAGCTCCCCGGGCTGGCCGAGGGCCTCTACACGGACTGGACGTGGGAGGTCGTGCCCATCTCCGACTCGCACTGTCGCGAGCTGATCGACAACGTCGTGGACATGGCGCACTTCTACTACGTGCACTTCTCGTTCCCGACCGGCTTCCGCAACGTCTTCGAGGGCACCCAGGCCACCCAGTTCATGGAGTCGAAGGGCCGCCCGGACAAGGCGGGCGGCTACGGCAGCCCGGACCTGTTCCTGAAGTCCGAGGCGACGTACTTCGGGCCGGCGTACATGATCAACTGGCTCGACGTCGACTACAAGGGCTTCCAGACCGAGGTCATCCTCATCAACAGCCACATCCCGACGGGCCCGGACTCGTTCACGCTCCAGTACGGCATCACCGTCAAGAGGCCCGAGGGGATCGACGACGACACCGCCGCCTTCATCTCGAAGAAGTACGCGCAGATGTTCGGGGAGGGGTTCCTCCAGGACGTGCACATCTGGAAGAACAAGGTGCCGGTCCAGAACCCGCTGTTGTGCGAGGAGGACGGGCCCGTCTACCAGCTGCGGCGCTGGTACGAGCAGTTCTACGTCGACCGGGCCGACATCCAGCCGGAGATGGTGGACCGGTTCGAGTTCGAGGTCGACACCACCAAGGCCAACGAGTACTGGCAGGAGGAGGTCGCGGAGAACCTGCGCCTCAGGGCCAAGGCCGAGGCCTGATGCCCTCGTTCGTCCCGACCAGTGCCGAGACCCTCGAGGACCAGCGGCTCTACACCAGCGCCCGACTGGTCGAGGTGGCGTGCCTCGACTGCCTGGCCCGGGTCGGCGTCAAGAAGAACAGCGACCACCACACCTCGATCCAGTGGACCGCGGAGGCCCGCGCCCAGTGCCCGGAGCTGACCCGTCGGTCGAGCGGCCGCGAGTCGCACCCGGCCTGCCCGCGGCTGGCGGCCTCGATCGAGCAGGCCGCCCGGCAGGGCGCGGTGCCCATCGGTGCCGAGGACGGCTACTGACGTGAGCGAGTCGTCGTACGACCTCTGCGTGGTGGGGGTCGTGGAGGAGACGGCCGACGCGCACTCGGTGTCGTTCGCGGTCCCCGCGGGCGCCGAGGAGGAGTTCGACTACAAGCCGGGCCAGTTCCTGACCCTCGCCGTGCCCTCGGACCTGACCGGGGTGGCGGCGCGGTGCTACTCGCTCTCGTCGTCGCCGCACGCCGGCGGACCGCTCACCGTGACCGTGAAGCGGACCGCCGACGGCTACGCCTCCAACTGGATCTGCGACCACCTCCGCGAGGGGTCGACGATCCGGGCCCTGCCGCCGTCGGGGATCTTCACGCCGGCCGACCTGGACGCCGACCTGCTGCTCTTCGCGGGCGGCAGCGGGATCACGCCGGTCATGTCCATCACGCGTACGGCGCTGGAGCACGGCAGCGGCCGGATCGTGCTCTTCTACGCCAACCGCGACGAGCGCTCGGTGATCTTCGGCGCCGAGCTGGCCGCGCTGGCCTCCGAGCACCCGCACCGGCTGGTCGTCGTGCACTGGCTGGAGTCGGTCCAGGGGCTGCCCACCCAGGAGCAGATGAAGGCGTTCACCGAGCCGTTCGCGACCTACGACGCGTTCGTGTGCGGCCCGGCGCCCTTCATGAAGCTGACCATCGCGGCGCTGCGCGAGCTGGAGTTCCCGCGCGAGCGGCGGCACCAGGAGAAGTTCATCTCGCTGGGCGGCAACCCGTTCGGCGACCCCGAGCAGCAGGCCGAGGCCGAGCACGAGCTGGAGGAGGCGGACTCCGACGAGGCGTTCACCGACGGCGCGCCCGAGCCCCGGCGGCCCGACGACGCCGTCCCCGCAGAGGAGGCCCCGCACCAGGGCAACGTCCGGCTCGAGGTGGAGCTGGACGGGCAGACCTACACCTACGACGACTGGGCGCCGACGACGAAGCTGATCGAGCACCTCGAGTCGAAGGGCGTCAAGGCGCCGTACTCGTGCCGCGAGGGCGAGTGCTCGGCCTGCGCGGTCCGGCTCCTCGAGGGCGAGGTGAAGATGCTGAACAACGACGTCCTGGACGACGAGGACCTCGCCGAAGGCATCCGGCTGGCCTGCCAGTCGCTGCCGGTCACGGACGTGGTGCGGGCGACGTACCACTGAGGACACGCGGGGGACACCTGTCACGTGGAACCGGGACTCGCGTGCAGGCAGAGTGCAGCCCATGAAGCGACTCCTGCCCGTCCTCGCGCTGGCCCTGCTGGCGCTCCCCGCCCCGGCCCAGGCGGACGTCAGCAGCCCCGCGACGTTCACCGACGCCTCCGGCGACGTCTCGAACCCCAAGCTGGACATCCGGACCGTGTCGGTGAGGAACACGCCCCGGAAGCTCGTCATCCGGGTGACGTTCCCAGGCAACCCGCGGGTCTTCGACTTCCCGACCGGCAACGTGTCGGTGTTCATCGACACCGACGCGACCCGGAAGGGCGCGGAGTACGGGCACTTCATGGAGTTCTGGTCCGACTACCGGTTCGCCCGGGTCTCGAAGTGGCGCGAGCAGCCGACGCCGGAGTGGGGCCACGACCCCGAGGGGCGCTGCGTCGGCGACGCGGGCGTCGTCCACGACAAGGGCCACCACTTGAAGTGGTTCCAGTACGTCGTGAAGAAGCGGGCCGGCTGCTTCGAGGCGGGTGCGGTGCGGGTGTCGGTCTCGACGATGAACACCGGCGACCTGCAGCCCTACGTCGAGTACCCGCAGGCGTACCTCGACTACCTCGGCGGCAAGCACCAGTGGACGGACTGGATCGCGCAGAGCTGAGCAGGCGTCTCCCGGGCAGCGGTCAGTGGGCAACCTGGCCGGTGTGGTTGGGCCGGGTTGAGGGTGCTGGCTGACCGCTGGGCGGTGGCGCGTCGGGAGCGGTCAGTGGGCAACCTGGCCGTCAGGACGCCGGCACCTCTGATGTTGCTGGCTGACCGCCCCCCCGGCCAGCGGTGGCCAGCACGACCTCCGGCGGCCGCCACCTGTCCCACCACGCGCCGATGGCCATCGCCAGCGCCGCGATGACCCCGCCCGCGAGCGTGTCGACGAGGTAGTGCTCGCCCGAGTAGACCAGCGTGAACGACATCGCGGCCGGGTAGAGGAGCAGCAGCCAGCGCCACCAGGCCTTCAGCCGGGCGATCGCGTAGAAGGCGATCAGGTAGGTGAACCCGCAGTGCAGCGACGGCATCGCCGCGACGCTGTTGGGAAGGCTGCCGAGGACCATGGTCGTGCGCTCGAGGCCGAGGTACTCGAGGCCGCGGCCGGAGGTCCGGGCCAGTGGGGGCAGCAGCCCGTCGCGGGCGGCCAGCCACGGAGGCACCATCGGGAACATGAGGTAGCCGGCCAGGGCCAGGTAGCTGATCGTCACGTAGCGGCGGATCCACCTGAGGAACTCGCCGCGGTCGCGGATCCAGAGGATGCCGGCGATCGTGAGCCCGGCGACGAAGTGCGAGGCGTAGGTCACGCCGACGGCGACGTCGTACCAGCGGATCGGCCCCTGGTAGTCGCAGGGGTTGCCGCAGAGCCGGTGCTGGAGGCTGACCGTCGGCACCGTGTGGCCGCCCCACAGGTGGGCCAGCCACTCGTCGGCCCGGATCGGCCAGACCTCGTGCGGGGTGAAGCCCATGTCGGCGATGCCGCGGACGAAGGAGTAGACGGCGAGCGCGAGCAGCCACGGCCACCAGTCCTTCGGGAACTGGAGGCACCAGTCGCCGCGCCAGCAGATCGCCAGCAGCCAGAGCCACAGCGCGACCCCGACGGGGTCGTTCGGGATGCCGATGACCCACGTCCACACGACGAGGGCGACGGCGTACGCCGTGACCGCCAGGACCCGCCTGCTCATGCTGCCCTCCGGTAGATCGTGAACTTGCCTGCCGTGGAGACCTTCTCGTAGTCGGTGTCGAGCAGCGCCTGCACCCCCTTGAAGTCGAGCCCCCAGTCGTCCACGGAGCTGCCCGCGACCAGCACCCAGGACGGCCGGTCGTCACTCCGGAGCACGCCTTCGAGATCCGCCAGGTCGGCGTCGCGGACCCGGGCGGGGAGGCTCCAGAGGTAGGGGTAGGGCGCGTGGAGGCCCGCGTCGCGGATCACGTTGGCGGCACCCAGCACCACGACCGCGCTGTCGCCCTGGCGCGCGTGGCCGTCGAGGTAGGCGATGGCTGGCTCCTCGGGACGGTCGATGGGGTGCGCCGCGACCCAGCCCAGCGCGGCCGCGCTGCTGACGCCGGCCAGCGCGAGCGAGACGCCGATGCTCCTGGTCACCGGCGCCGGCCGCTGCGCGAACGCGGCCGCGAACAGCACGACTCCGGGCACCAGCCCCACCAGGTAGTGCAGCCAGTAGCTGCCTCCGAGGAACGCGACGAGCAGCTCGAAGGTGAGCAGCACGTACGCCGCCGAGCGCAGGTCCGGCGCGGTCCACGGCCCCTGTCGGGTGGGTGCCCCGCGGCCCTTCCAGGCGAACGCCGCCACCACGAGCGGTACGCCGCTCGCCGCCAGCGCCCCGACCAGCCCGGCCAGCCGGGCCGGGGCGTTGCCGCTGTCGCCCGCCAGCGCACGGGCGGCATCGAGCCGGAACGTGACGACCGCGTCCCACAGGTCGGCGGGTGCCGTGCCGCGGGCGGCGGCCAGGACCACGACCAGGGCCGTGGTCAGCACGGCCCCCGCCAGCAGCCCGGGCGCCCTCCGGCGCGCCGCGCCGCTGGTGAACACGAGCACCGCGGCCACCACGAAGACGTCGACCATGCTCTGCTTCACCAGCGCTGCGAGCGCTCCGGCCGCGCCGGCGGCCAGGCTCAGCGCCAGCCCCCGCTTGGCGTGGCGGCTGGCGGCCGCTGCGACGAAGGCCAGGATCCCGGCGATGAGGAACGGCAGGCCCAGCAGCTCGCCGTTGACCACCGTCCCGCCGAACAGGGGCGTGGCCACGCACACCGCGGCCGTCCCGGCGGTGAGCAGCGGCGCCGACCGGCGCTCGGGTGCGGCGACCCGGCCGAGCACGCCGGACAGCACCACGGTCAGGAGCGCCGCGACCGCGCCGATGAGCCGCAGCGGCACCGTTCCGCCGAGAGCGTCGGCGGCCTCGAAGATCGCGACCAGGGCCGGCGGCCGGTCCACCCAGTAGTTGCCGTACAGGCTGCTGCCGTGGCCCCACTGCCCGCCGACGATGAGGTAGCCCGCCTCGTCCGGGCTCAACGAGCGCGCGGCGAACGGCAGCCAGACCAGGAAGACGGCCGAGGCCATGACGACCACCCAGGTCTTGGGCGCGGTCCCGATCCGCCGCCGCCAGGGCGTGCTGGGGTGCGTCTCAGCCATCCACGCCCCGACCCGGCACGGGCGGAGAGCCTAGTGGTCGACCCACCCGAAACGTGTGAGGCCCCCGACCCGGGTGATCGCGCACGATCCCCTGGGGGAGGGGAAGTGTGAGATGGCGCGGAGCAGAGCGAAGCAGATCACCGGCACCATTGCCGAGGCAACGGGCAGGTCCGAGGACGAGGTGATGCTGGCGTTGACGGTGGGGGCGGTGCTGGGGGCGCTGTTCGCCGCGCTCCGGTTCGTCAACTTCCTCGCCGAGCTCGGCAGCCGCCTGCGTCGCGCCTAGGGGCCAGGCGTCGTTCCCGGGCGGACGAGCCGACGTCACCAGCCCCTGGCTCGCCACTCCTCCAGGTGGGGCCGCTCGGCGCCCAGGGTCGAGTCGTCGCCGTGGCCGGGGTAGAACCAGGTGTCGTCCGGCAGCCGGTCGAAGATCTTCGTCGACACGTCGCCGAGCAGCTGCTGGAACCGCTCCGCGTCACCCTGGGTGTTGCCCACCCCACCCGGGAACAGCGAGTCGCCGGTGAACAGGTGCGCGTGGCCGCTGGGGTCGTCGTAGAGCAGCGCGATCGAGCCCGGTGTGTGGCCGGCCAGCGCGATCACCGACAGGGTGCACGTGCCGACGGGGACGGTGTCGCCGTCGCCGACCTCGACCGTGACGGGTACGCCGGTCTGCTCGGTGATCGGAGCGGCGTCGGGGACACCGGCCACGGTCGCGGCGCCCGTCGCGTCGACGACGTCGGACAGGGCGCGGTGGTGGTCCCAGTGCTGGTGGGTGGTCACCACGTGCGTGACCGGGGTCGAGCCGATCAGGCCGAGCAGTGTGTCGGAGGCGGCCGCGGCGTCGATGAGGACCGCTTCTCCGGTGTGCTTGCACGTGAGCAGGTAGCAGTTGTTGGACATCTGCTCGTCGACCGCCACCTTGGTGATGGTCAGCGAGTCGAGCTCGCGGGTGTCCGCCGGACCGCCCGGCTTCACTTCTCCCGTGTAGCTCACCACGGCTCCATCCTCGGCACCCGGCCGTCGTCGCTGGTCAGTCCGTCGCCGGTTCCCCGGCCCGTCACCCACCATGCCAGAGCGCTGCCCGGGCCGGACACCGTCGGACCGCCGGCACCGAACGACCAGCTCTGGTCGAGGTCGGTGGCGTGGCCGACGAACGGCGTGCCGTCGTACGCCGCCGTACGGAACTGGAGAAGCATGGCGACGAACTCGGCCGGCCAGTCGGCCGCGGTGTAGTCCAGACCGAGGTCGGCGTGGTGGATCTCGACCTCGCGGATCCGCATGTGGACGACCACGCTCGCCGGGAACTGACGGCCGCCCGGCGTCCGGTCGATCGTGGTGTCGGCCAGGTTGTCGGCCAGCTCCTCGACCCACTCGCCGATCACGGTCGTGGAGCCCAGGAACCGGTCGCGCAACGTCGCGGGCGACTCCTTCGACAGCTCCGCGATGTCCGCGTCGCGGGCCTCGCCGGACCGGTACATCGGCACCCGACGCCCCTCGTGCACGCCCTCGAGCGCACCGGACAGCCCCTCGGCGTTCAGCGTCAGGTGCGCGACGACGTGGGACCGGCTCCAGCCCGGGAGCAGGCTCGGCTGGATCCACTGGTCGTCCGGAATGGCGTCGACGGAGCGGACCAGCCGCCGGGTACCGGAGTCGAGCAGCTCCACGAGCCGGGGGTCGGGCATGGCAGCACCGTAACGCTCCGCGCGGTCATGGCAACCCGACTGTCGGTGGCCCGTGAGAAGGTGCGAGAAGCGCAAGATCTGCGGCGCGGCGGCTTGCCTGCAGCCGGTAGGGTTGCGAACGTTTGTTCGAACGGCCGATGTTGACAGAGCACGGGATCGAGGACTCGCAGGTGCAGGAGAAGCTCATCATCCGGGGCGCCCGGGAGCACAACCTCAAGGACATCTCGCTCGACCTGCCGCGCGACTCCCTCATCGTCTTCACCGGGCTGTCCGGCTCCGGCAAGTCCAGCCTGGCCTTCGACACGATCTTCGCCGAGGGCCAGCGCCGCTACGTCGAGTCGCTGTCGGCGTACGCCCGGCAGTTCCTCGGCCAGATGGACAAGCCCGACGTCGACTTCATCGAGGGGCTCAGCCCCGCCGTGTCGATCGACCAGAAGTCGACCTCCAAGAACCCTCGCTCGACCGTAGGCACGATCACCGAGGTCTACGACTACCTCCGGCTCCTCTACGCCCGGGCCGGGCGGCCACACTGCCCGATCTGCCACAGCCCGATCGAGCGGCAGACTCCGCAGCAGATCGTCGACCGGATGATGGCCCTCGAGGAGGGCACCCGGTTCCAGGTCCTGGCGCCGGTGATCCGGGGCCGCAAGGGGGAGTACGTCGAGCTGTTCCGCCAGCTCCAGACCCAGGGCTTCTCCCGGGTCCGGGTCAACGGCGAGACGCACGGCCTCGACGACCCGCCCAAGCTCGACAAGCAGAAGAAGCACACCATCGAGGTGGTCGTCGACCGGCTCGCGGTCAAGGGCTCCAGCAAGCGCCGGCTCACCGACTCGGTCGAGACCGCCCTCAACCTCGCGGGCGGGCTGGTCGTCTTCGACCTGGTCGACCTGCCGGCGAAGGACCCGGGCCGGGAGCTGAAGTTCAGCGAGAAGATGGCCTGCCCCAACGACCACCCGATCGACACCGACGAGCTCGAGCCGCGGTCGTTCTCGTTCAACAGCCCGTTCGGCGCGTGCCCCGAGTGCACCGGTCTCGGCACCCGCATGGAGGTCGACCCAGAGCTGGTCGTGCCCGACGCCGAGGCGACCCTCGGCGAGGGCGCCATCCAGCCCTGGAGCCAGGCCCACGTGGCCGACTACTTCCTGCGGCTGATGGGCGCGCTGGGCGACGAGCTCGGCTTCGACCTCAACACCCCGTGGGAGGAGCTCCCGGCCAAGGCCCAGAAGTCGCTCCTCGACGGGCACCCGACCAAGGTCCACGTCGTCACCCGCAACCGCTACGGCCGCGAGCGCGCCTACTGGGCCGAGTTCGAGGGGGTCCGCACCTACATCGAGCGCCGGCACCGAGAGGCGGAGTCCGACACCAGCCGGGAGCGGTTCGAGGGGTTCATGCGCGAGGTGCCCTGCCCGGCCTGCCAGGGGAGCCGGCTCAAGCCGGTCTCGATGGCGGTCACGCTGGGCGAGCTGGGCGGCGGCGGCATGAACATCGCCGACGTGTGCGCGCTGCCGATCAACGAGACCGCGCAGTTCCTGCGCGAGGTCGACCTGAGCGCTCGCGAGCGACAGATCGGCGAGCGGGTGCTCAAGGAGATCCAGGAGCGGCTCAACTTCCTGCTCGACGTCGGCCTCGACTACCTCTCCCTGGACCGCCCCTCGGGCTCGCTGTCCGGTGGCGAGGCCCAGCGCATCCGGCTGGCCACCCAGATCGGCGCCGGCCTCGTCGGCGTCCTCTACGTCCTCGACGAGCCGTCGATCGGGCTCCACCAGCGCGACAACCAGCGGCTGATCGAGACCCTGGTCCGGCTCAAGGAGCTCGGCAACACCCTGATCGTCGTCGAGCACGACGAGGACACCATCGAGACCGCCGACTGGGTGGTCGACATCGGCCCGGGTGCGGGTGAGCACGGCGGCCAGGTGGTGCACAGCGGCACCGTCGAGGAGCTCCTGAACCACCCCGACTCGATCACCGGTCAGTACCTCTCCGGCCGCCGGGAGATCCCGGTGCCACCGATCCGCCGTCCGCGCACCAAGGGTCGGGAGCTCACCGTGGTCGGCGCCCGGGAGCACAACCTGCGCACCATCGACGTGACGTTCCCGCTGGGGCTGTTCGTGGCGGTCACCGGCGTGTCCGGCTCCGGCAAGTCGACGCTGGTCAACGACATCCTCTACACGTCGCTGGCCAAGCAGATCTACCACGCCCGCGCGATCCCCGGGCGACACCAGCGGATCACCGGCCTCGACCACGTCGACAAGGTCATCCACGTCGACCAGTCGCCGATCGGCCGCACTCCGCGGAGCAACCCCGCGACCTACACCGGCGTCTTCGACCACATCCGCAAGCTGTTCGCCTCGACGCCCGAGGCGAAGATGCGCGGCTACCAGCAGGGGCGCTTCTCGTTCAACGTCAAGGGCGGCCGCTGCGAGGCCTGTGCCGGCGACGGCACGATCAAGATCGAGATGAACTTCCTCCCGGACGTCTACGTCCCGTGTGAGGTCTGCCACGGCGCCCGCTACAACCGGGAGACGCTCGAGGTCCACTACAAGGGCAAGACCATCGCCGAGGTCCTCGACATGCCGATCGAGGAGGCCGTCGACTTCTTCGCCGCGGTGCCGGCGATCGCGCGGCACATGAAGACGCTGGTCGAGGTGGGGCTGGGCTACGTCCGGCTCGGGCAGCCCGCCACCACGCTCTCCGGCGGCGAGGCGCAGCGGGTCAAGCTCTCCTCCGAGCTGCAGAAGCGCTCCACCGGCCGCACCGTCTACGTGCTCGACGAGCCGACCACCGGCCTGCACTTCGAGGACATCCGCAAGCTCCTGCTGGTGCTCGGCCGGCTGGTCGACCAGGGCAACAGCGTGCTGGTCATCGAGCACAACCTCGACGTGATCAAGACCGCCGACTGGATCGTCGACATGGGTCCCGAAGGTGGTTCACGCGGCGGACTGGTGATCGCCGAAGGCACCCCCGAGCAGGTCGCCGACAACCCTGACAGCTTCACCGGCGCCTTCCTCAAGCCGCTGCTGCACGGCCGGGAGGCCAGGCAGCCGGCCCGGAAGCGGTCCGCGAGCAAGGCTCCGGCCAAGAAGGCTGCGGCCAAGAAGGCGCCCGCGAAGAAGGCGACCGCGCGCAAGTCAGCCTGACTGGACGGGGTGAACCAGAACGCCCGGTTCCCCGTTCATGAGATGTGTCTCACCGACCTCACACGTGGTTCTCAGTTGTGCGGGCTAGACCGTAGGTAGCGTCAAGCTCAAACGACCCGTTCGTCTCGACCATTGCGAGGAACCCCGCCGTCATGCCCACCGACAAGATCTCCCGCCGAGCTCTCGGCGGCCTCGCGGCTGCCGGTGTGGGCGTCCCGCTGCTGGCCGCCTGCAGCAGCAACGACCCGCAGTCTGCCGCTGACCCGAACACCTCCTCGTCGGCCACACCGGGGTCCACGCCGGGCGCGAGCTCGAGCTCCGGCGGCAGCGCCGGGGGAGGGGACGTCCTGACCGAAACCTCCGACATCAAGGTCGGCGGCGGCGAGGTCTTCCCGGACCAGCAGGTGGTGGTCACCCAGCCGAAGGCCGGCGAGTTCAAGTGCTTCACCGCGGTGTGCAGCCACCAGGGCTGCATCGTGGCCAACGTCTCCGGCGGCACCATCAACTGCGACTGCCACGGCAGCCAGTACTCCATCGACGACGGCTCCGTCGTGACCGGCCCTGCGACTTTCCCGCTCGCGGAGGAGAAGATCACGGTCTCCGGCAACGAGATCACCCTGAACGGCTGAGCCCCTTCACGCACGACTCGCGCCACCGGCGGTCGCGCGGCGAGTGTCGCCGGTCCAGCCGCGCGTCCAGCACCTGGCGCGCCTCGTCCAGCCGGTCCGCCCGGACCAGCGCGGCGATCCTGGTCTCCTCGAGGATCTCGCGCTGGGCGTCCGATCCGCCCAGCCGTCGGCTCGGGCCGGCCAGCCCGGCCAGGGAGTCGGCGCCCTCGGAGTACCTACCGGCGGCGAGCTGGGCCAGGGCCCGGGCCAGGGGCGCGACGACCTCCCGCTGGGTCGGGTGCTGGTGCCCGGCCGCCCACCGCTCCAGGGAGTCGAGCCCGGGACGGTCGTCCAGCGCCAGCAGCGTCACCGCCGAGTGCATGGCGAGGAACGGCGTGGCCGGCCGCTCGAGAACGTCCCGCCCGGCCAGCGCGGCGACCTGCTCGAGACCGGGGACGTCGGCCGCGTCGGGGGTCAGCGCCCACCGGAACAGCAGCGAGCCGCTGTCGACCAGGGCCCGGCAGCCGAGCCCGTGCTCTGGCCGCAGCTGGGCGTCGTACCTCCGGCGGACGGCGTCGAGGTCGCCCAGCGAGAGCTCATGCAGCGCGGCGTGCCAGGCGAAGTGGCTCAGGCTGTCGATGGAGCGCCCCTCGCTGGTGACCCAGCCGTCCATCCAGGCCAGCCCGGCCACGTGGTCCCCGGTCTCGTAGTGCGCATGGGCCCGCGCGTGGGCCGAGTGGCCGGCTCCGGGCTCGACGGCCAGTGAGTCGCAGGACAGCGACATGGCCTCGTCGAAGCGGCCCTGCTCCTGCCGCACGAAGGCCAGCAGCCCGGTGAACCACCAGTCGTCGCCGTAGGCCGGACGCGCGCGCTCCACCAGCGACCAGGCCTCCTCGGGGACCTCGGTGACGCCGGCGAAGGCGATGGTCGGCACCGCGGTCGAGAGGAGCAGTGCGTCCAGCGGATAGGTGGCGAGGTGGGCGACCAGCGGCCGCGAGTCCCCGGCCACGTGGCGCACGACCGCGTGCACGTGGCTGCGCTCGCGCTCGGTGGCCCGGCCGGCGTGCAGGGACGCGTCGCGCAGCCTGGCCTGCACGTCCACCTCGGCGCACAGCTCGTAGCCGAGCAGCCCCAGCGCGGCATGGCCCAGGGCGAAGGTCGGGTCATGGGCCACGGCCGAGGCGAGCGAGGGGAGGGCACCGGACCGGAGCCGGAGCACGTCCACCAGTCCCCGGGAGTAGGCCGCCGCAGCCGCGGGGCTGGTGGTGAGCGCATACCCGTAGGGATCACGACACGCCATGTAAGTAGAGTAGATCACTGCACTTACATCCTCCAAGCCCTGCTCGTAGGTGTGTCGGACGCCCCGGAGGTACCCACTCGCTGTCCCCACCCGATCGTAGGGTTGAGGGGTGCCCGTGTCGTCCTTCCGTCCCGCGACCGGGTCGATCCCCACCCAGCCTGGGGTCTACCGGTTCCGCGACGGCCGCGGCCGGGTGATCTACGTCGGAAAGGCCAAGAACCTCCGGTCCCGGCTGACGTCCTACTTCCAGGACCCTGGCAACCTCCACGCCCGCACCGCGACCATGGTCTCGACGGCGGCCGGCGTGGACTGGACGGTGGTCAACACCGAGGTCGAGGCGCTCCAGCTGGAGTACTCCTGGATCAAGGAGTTCGACCCGCGGTTCAACGTGAAGTACCGCGACGACAAGTCCTACCCCTGGCTGGCCGTGACAGTCGGCGAGGAGTTCCCCCGGGTCACGGTCGGCCGCGGCGCCAAGCGCAGGGGGACGCGCTACTTCGGCCCCTACAGCCACGCCTGGGCGATCCGCGAGACCGTTGACATCCTGCTGCGGGTCTTCCCGATGCGCAGCTGCTCCAACGGTGTCTTCAAGCGCTCCGGCCAGATCGGGCGACCGTGCCTGCTCGGCTACATCGACAAGTGCTCCGCGCCCTGCGTCGGCAACATCTCCGCCGAGGACCACCGCCAGATCGTCGACGACTTCTGCGACTTCATGGCCGGCCAGACCCGCCCGTTCATCAGGCGGATCGAGCGGGAGATGTACGCCGCGTCCGAGCGCCAGGACTACGAGAAGGCGGCCCGGCTCCGCGACGACCTCGGCGCCATGAACCGCGCCCTGGAGAAGCAGGCCGTGGTGCTGGGCGACGGTTCCGACGTCGACGTCATCGCGCTGGCCGAGGACCCGCTCGAGGTCGCGGTCCAGATCTTCTACGTGCGCGACGGCCGGATCCGGGGCCAGCGGGGCTGGGTGGCCGACCGCGTCGAGGAGGGCGGCACGCCCGAGCTGGTCGAGGACTTCCTGCTCCAGCTCTACGCGGGGGACTCCGACTCGATCCCGCGGGAGATCCTGGTGCCGGAGCTGCCGCCGGACGTCGAGACGTTCGAGCAGCTGCTCGGCGACCTCCGGGGGAGCCGGGTGCAGATCCGGGTGCCCCAGCGCGGGGACAAGAAGACGCTCCAGGAGACCGTGGCCCGCAACGCGCTGGAGGCGCTGGCCATGCACAAGACCAAGCGGGCCAGCGACCTCACCACCCGCAACCGGGCCCTGGAGGAGATCCAGGTGGCCCTCGAGCTCGACGACGTACCCCTCCGCATCGAGTGCTACGACATCTCCAACCTCCAGGGCACCGAGGTCGTGGGCTCGATGGTGGTCTTCGAGGACGGCCTGGCCCGCAAGAGCGAGTACCGCCGGTTCGTGATCAGGGGCGTCGACGGGCAGAACGACGTCGCCTCGATGCACGAGGTGATCACGCGCCGGTTCCGGAGGCTGCTGGACGAGCAGGCCCGCTCGGAGTACCGCACCAGCGACCCCGACAACCCGGACGCCGGACCGATGCTCGTCGACCCGGAGACCGGGCGGCCGCGCAAGTTCGCCTACGCACCCGGGCTGGTGGTGGTCGACGGTGGTCCGCCCCAGGTCGCGGCCGCCCAGCGCGCCCTCGACGAGCTGGGCATCGACGACATCCCGGTCGTGGGCCTGGCCAAGCGGCTGGAGGAGGTGTGGGTGCCCAACCAGGAGGACCCGGTCATCCTGCGCCGCTCGTCGGAGGGCCTCTACCTGCTCCAGCGGATCCGTGACGAGGCCCACCGCTTCGCTATCACCCACCACCGGTCGCGCCGGTCGAAGTCGATGGTCGAGAGCCTCCTGGACGACGTACCCGGCCTCGGTGAGGTGCGCCGCAAGACCCTGCTCAAGCACTTCGGATCGCTCAAGAAGCTCCGCGAGGCCGAGGTCGCCGACATCGCGAAGGTGCCGGGCATCGGGCCGACGACGGCGGCCGCCATCAAGGATGCGGTGGCCGCGGCCAAGAGTGCTCGTCAGACTGTCTCCGTGAACACAGCCACGGGCGAGATCGAAGAGTGACCACCGAGGACGCCACGGCCAAGCCCGGTGAGCTGGTCGTCGTCACCGGCATGACCGGGGCCGGCCGCAGCACGGCGGCCAAGGAGCTCGAGGACCTCGGCTACTACGTCATCGACAACCTGCCGCCCGGCCTCATCAAGGCCGTCATCCGGCTGGTCGACGAGAGCCGCGGCCCGGACCATCCCGTGGCGGTGGTGACCGACGTCCGGTCCGGCGCGTTCTTCGACTCCCTGGCCGAGAACCTCGCCCAGGGCGCCAGCGGCCGGCACGCGACGCTGGTCTTCCTCGAGGCCAGCGACGAGGTGCTCGTGCGCCGACAGGAGGCCGCGCGGCGCCCGCACCCGTTGCAGGGCGACGGCCGGCTGCTGGACGGGCTCCAGCGCGAGCGCGAGGTGCTGGCCGGGCTGCGCGGCGACGCAGACCTGGTCATCGACACCACGAACTTCAACGTGCACCAGCTCACCGACCGGATCGCGGCCGAGTTCGGCACCCCGCTGACCGTGACCCTCAAGGTGAGCGTGGTCAGCTTCGGCTTCAAGTACGGCATCCCGGTCGACACCGACTTCCTGGCCGACATGCGCTTCCTCCCGAACCCGCACTGGATCCCCGAGCTGCGCCCGCGGACCGGCCTCGACCGGGAGGTCGCCGACTACGTACTGGCCCAGCCGGGCGCCGAGGAGTTCGTGCAGCGCTGGGTCGACCTGATCGCGGGGGTCGCCGACGGCTACCTCCGGCAGGGCAAGCGGTTCGCGCAGGTGGCGATCGGCTGCACGGGCGGCAAGCACCGCAGCGTGACCGTGACCGAGGAGGTGGTCCGGCGCCTCGAGCTCCGAGGCATCGAGGCCCGGGCCTACCACCGCGACCTGGGGCGCGAGTGACCGAGCGAGCGGTCGACCGCGCAGTCGCGGTGGTCGCCTTCGGAGGCGGCCACGGGCTGCACGCCTCGCTGTCGGCGCTTCGGCTGCTCGTGGACGAGCTGGTGGTCGACGACCTCACCGCCGTCGTCACCGTGGCCGACAACGGTGGGTCGTCGGGCCGGCTGCGCAACGAGTTCGGCGTGCTGCCCCCCGGCGACCTGCGGATGGCGCTGGCCGCCCTGTGCGGCCGAAACGAGTGGGGCGTCACCTGGTCGCGGGTGCTCCAGCACCGCTTCGCCGGCGACGGCGAGATGCGCGACCACGTCATCGGCAACCTGCTCATCGTCGGCCTGTGGGAGCTGCTCGGCGACCACGTCGACGCCCTCGACTACGTCGGCCGGCTGCTGGGTGCTACCGGCCGGGTGCTGCCGATGGCGCTGGTCCCGATGGACATCGCCGCCGACGTGCGCGGGCTCGTCCCCGGACACCCGGACGCCCTGACCAGCGTGCGCGGGCAGGTCGAGGTGGCGAGCTCCGATGGGATCATCGAGTCGGTTGCCCTGGTGCCGCCCGACCCGCCCGCGGCGCCCGAGGCCCTCAAAGCGATCGAGGCCGCGGACTGGGTGGTGCTGGGCCCCGGGTCGTGGTTCACCTCGGTCATCCCGCACCTGATGGTGCCCGCGCTCCGCCAGGCCCTGATGAGCACCGACGCCCGGGTGGTCATCGTCCTCAACCTCGCCGCCGAGGCTGGGGAGACGCCCGGGTTCGGGCCGGCCGACCACCTCCGCGTGCTGGCCGAGCACGCCCCGGACCTGAGGGTCCACACCGTGCTGGCCGACCGGCACACGGCCGCCGACGAGCTGGCCGAGCTCGAGGAGGTCGTGTCGGCGTACGGCGCCAGGCTGGTGGTCGACGACGTCGCGGAGGCGCCCGGGACCCCGCGCCACGACCCGGTCAAGCTGGCCGCGGCCTACTCCCGGATCATCGGCCAAAACCCATGAAAGACAACCCATCTAGGGTTGTTGACGTGCGTGCGAGGATCGCCCCATGGCGATGACGGCACAGGTGAAGTCCGAGCTGGCCAGCATCCACATCAACAAGACCTGCTGCCGCAAGGCCGAGGTCGCCTCGCTGCTCCGGTTCGCGGGCGGCCTGCACATCGTCAACGGCAAGATCGTGGTCGAGGCCGAGCTCGACACCGGTGCCGCCGCCCGCCGGCTGCGCACCGACGTGTCCGAGGTGTTCGGGCACGAGTCCGACGTCGTGATGGTCCAGGGCAACGGCATCCGCAAGGGCAGCCGCTACATCGTCCGGATCAGCAAGCAGGGTGAGGCACTTGCCCGTCAGACCGGGCTCCTCGACCAGCGCGGCCGCCCGGTGCGCGGGCTGCCGCCGGCGGTCGTGTCCGGCGGCGGGTGCGACGCGGTGGCCGCGTGGCGCGGCGCCTTCCTGGCCCACGGCTCGCTGACCGAGCCGGGCCGCTCCTCGTCGCTCGAGGTGACCTGCCCGGGACCGGAGGCGGCCCTGGCGCTGGTCGGTGTGGCCCGTCGGCTCGGCATCCAGGCCAAGGCCCGTGAGGTGCGTGGTGTGGACCGCGTGGTGATGCGCGACGGGGACGCCATCGGTCAGCTGCTGACCCGGCTCGGCGCCCACGAGTCGCTGATGGCCTGGGAGGAGCGCCGGATGCGGCGCGAGGTGCGAGCGACCGCCAACCGGCTGGCGAACTTCGACGACGCCAACCTGCGCCGTTCGGCGCGGGCTGCGGTGGCGGCCGGCGCCCGGGTCGAGCGCGCGCTCGAGATCCTGGGCGACGAGATCCCGGACCACCTCAAGATGGCCGGCGCACTGCGGCTCGAGCACAAGCAGGCCTCGCTGGAGGAGCTCGGCCAGCTGCACGACCCGGTGCTGACCAAGGACGCGATCGCGGGCCGGATCCGCCGGCTGCTGGCCATGGCCGACAAGCGGGCCGAGGAGCTGGGCATCCCGGACACCGAGGCCTCCCTGACGCCGGAGATGCTGGCCGAGGAGTAGTGCCGCGCTAGTTACCGGCACGTACGCCGGACGCCGGTCTGGCGCACGACGGCAGGCTGGGTAGGGTCGACCTTGGATCGTTCCATCGACTCTCAGGAGCTACCCCAGTGACCGTTCGCGTCGGCATCAACGGCTTCGGCCGGATCGGCCGCAACTTCTTCCGCGCCGTCCGCGCGCTCCAGCAGAACGAGGGCCTGGACCTCGAGATCGTCGCGGTCAACGACCTGACCGATCCCGCGGCGCTCGCCCCCCTGCTCAAGTTCGACTCCATCCTCGGCCGCCTCGACGTCGACGTGCGGGCCGGCGACGGCCAGCTCGCGGTCGGCGACGACATCGTCAAGGTGTTCGCCGAGCGTGACCCGGCCAGCCTGAAGTGGGCCGACGAGGGGGTCGACGTCGTGGTCGAGTCCACCGGCTTCTTCACCGACGCCACCAAGGCGCGGGCGCACGTCGACAACGGCGGCGCCAAGAAGGTGATCATCTCCGCGCCGGCGTCCAACGAGGACATCACCCTGGTCATGGGTGTCAACCACGACCAGTACGACCCGGAGGCGCACACCGTCATCTCCAACGCGTCGTGCACCACCAACTGCCTGGCGCCGATGGCCAAGGCCCTGAACGACGAGTTCGGCATCGTCAAGGGGCTGATGACCACCGTGCACGCCTACACCGCGGACCAGAACCTCCAGGACAACATCCACAAGGACCTGCGCCGCGCCCGTGCCGCCGCGATCAACGTCGTGCCGACCTCGACCGGCGCGGCCAAGGCGATCGGCCTGGTGCTGCCCGAGCTGAAGGGCAAGCTGGACGGCTACGCGCTGCGGGTGCCCGTCCCGACCGGCTCGGCGACCGACCTCACCTTCGAGGCCGGCCGCGAGACCTCCGTCGAGGAGGTCAACGCCGCGATGGAGAAGGCCGCGGACGGCCGCTACCTCAAGTACTCCACCGACCCCCTGGTCTCGAGCGACATCGTCACCGACCCGGCGTCCTGCATCTTCGACGCGCCGCTGACCAAGGTGATCGGGAACCAGGTCAAGGTCGTCGGCTGGTACGACAACGAGTGGGGCTACTCCAACCGGCTGGCGGACCTGATCAAGTTCGTCGGCGAGACGCTCTGACCCATGGGGGAGTACGCCGGGCTGGGCGACGTCTCAGGCAAGAGAGTCCTCGTCCGGTCGGACCTCAACGTGCCCCTGGACGGCACCCGCATCACCGACGACGGCCGGATCCGGGCCAGCGTGCCGACCATCCGGGCCCTCGCCGACGCGGGTGCCCGGGTGGTGGTGACCGCGCACCTCGGCCGGCCCAAGGGCGAGCCCGAGGACCGCTACTCGCTGCGCCCGGTGGCCGCCCGGCTGGGTGAGCTGCTCGGCCAGGACGTCGCCTTCGCCTCGGACACGGTCGGTGACTCCGCCCGGGAGACCGTGGCCGGGCTCGAGGACGGCCAGGTCGCCGTGCTCGAGAACGTCCGGTTCAACGCCGGTGAGACCAGCAAGGACGACGCCGAGCGCGGCGAGTTCGCCGACCAGCTGGCCGGCCTGGCCGAGGCGTTCGTCTCCGACGGCTTCGGCGTGGTGCACCGCAAGCAGGCGTCGGTCTACGACGTCGCGCAGCGGCTCCCGCACGGCATGGGCGGGCTGGTCGCGGCGGAGCTGGACGTGATGAAGCGGCTGACCGAGGAGCCCGAGCGGCCCTACGTGGTGGTGCTGGGCGGCTCCAAGGTCTCCGACAAGCTCGGGGTGATCGACAACCTCCTGGGACAGGCCGACACGCTGCTGATCGGCGGCGGGATGGTGTTCACCTTCCTCAAGGCGCAGGGCCACGGGGTGGGCAAGAGCCTCCTGGAGGCCGATCAGGTCGACACCTGCCGGGACTACCTGCGCCGGGCGGAGGAGTCCGGCGTCCGGATCGTGCTGCCCACCGACATCGTGGTCGACACCGAGTTCCCCTCCGGCGACCGCGACCCCGAGCCGCGAGTGGTGCCGGCCGACCAGATCCCGGACGACACCCTCGGCCTGGACATCGGACCGGACTCCGCCCGAGCCTTCGCGGACGAGGTCGCCGGGGCCAGGACGGTGTTCTGGAACGGCCCGATGGGCGTGTTCGAGACCCCCGCCTTCGCCGAGGGAACCCGGACCGTGGCCGAGGCCCTGACCAAGGTCGACGGGCTCTCCGTGGTGGGCGGCGGAGACTCCGCGGCCGCGGTGCGCACGCTCGGCTTCGACGAGGACGCGTTCGGACACATCTCGACCGGCGGCGGCGCCAGCCTCGAGTACCTCGAGGGCAAGGAGCTGCCCGGTCTCGCCGTACTGCAGGATTGACCACCGTGCCCAACACCAAGCGCACCCCGCTGATGGCGGGGAACTGGAAGTCCAACCTCAACCACCAGGAGGCGGTGGTCCTCGTCCAGAAGCTGGCGTGGACCCTCGACGACAAGAAGCACGACTACAGCCGCGTGGAGGTGGTCGTGTTGCCGCCGTTCACCGACATCCGTTCGGTGCAGACGCTCGTGGACGGTGACCGGTTGCAGATCCGGTACGGCGCCCAGGACGTCTCCGAGCACGACGGCGGCGCCTACACCGGCGAGATCTCCGCGGCCATGCTGGCCAAGCTGGGCTGCTCCTACGTCGTGGTCGGCCACAGCGAGCGGCGTGAGCACCACGGCGAGACCGACGACCTGGTCAACACCAAGGCGCACAAGGCGCTGGCAGGCGGCATGACGCCGATCGTGTGCGTGGGCGAACGGCTCGAGATCCGGCAGTCCGGCGACCACGCCACCCACACCTGCCACCAGGTCGAGGGGGCACTCGACGGGTTCACCCCCGAGCAGGTGGCCGGGCTGGTGATCGCCTACGAGCCGATCTGGGCCATCGGCACCGGTGAGGTCGCGACTCCGGACGACGCGCAGGAGGTCTGCGAGGCCATCCGTGAGCACTGCCGGACCACCCACGGTGACGCGGCCGCGGACGGCGTACGCATCCTCTACGGCGGCTCGGTGAAGGCCGCCAACGTCGCCGGGATCATGAGCGAGGCCGACGTGGACGGCTGCCTGGTGGGCGGCTCCAGCCTGCAGGCCGGCGAGTTCGGCGGGATCTGCAGGTACTACGACATGCCGGTGCTGTGATCACCCTTTCAGGTGATCCGGTTTCGTGACGTAGGATCGCGCCCGTGGATCTCCTCTTCACGATCATCCTGCTCATCACGAGCGTTCTGATGATCATGCTCGTCCTGCTGCACAAGGGCCGCGGTGGTGGCCTCTCCGACATGTTCGGTGGGGGTGTCTCGAGCTCGTTGGGCGGCTCTTCGGTGGCCGAGCGGAACCTGGACCGGTTGACGATAGGCATCGGCGTGATCTGGTTCTCCTGCGTCATCGGGCTCGGCCTGCTGCTGGCCTACCAGGGCTGAGGACTCGAGATGGCTGGTGGAGGAAACGCGATTCGCGGGAGCAGGGTCGGCGCCGGCCCGATGGGCGAGGCGGAGCGGGGCGAGGCTGCCCCCCGCCAGGCGGTCACCTACTTCTGCTCGCACGACCACCGGTCCGTGGTGACCTTCGCCGTCGAGGCCGCCGTCCCGGACTCGTGGGACTGCCCGCGCTGCGGCCTGCCGGCGTCGCTGGACTCGGAGAACCCGCCGCCGGCCCCCAAGATCGAGCCCTACAAGACCCACCTGGCCTACGTGAAGGAGCGCCGCTCCGACGCCGAGGCCGCCAGCATCCTCGACGAGGCGCTCGAGCTGCTCCGCTCGCGTCGCAAGTCCGGCGACATCATCTTCTGATCTGGAGTCGGTGTCGGGCTCCAGCCCAGCTTGCGGAGGATTCGGCTCGCTCGATCACTGGACCGTGGCGGTGAGCCGCATCAGGTTGTCGAGCGCGCGTTCGCCGCGGCTGCGGCCGCGCCAGGCGTCGAGCGTCAGCTCGGTGGACAGCGAGCGGTAGCGGTCCTGCACGACACGCAGCTGGTCGACGACCCCGGTGCCGGTCAGCATCATCACGACCTCGTAGTTGAGGGCGAAGGACCGCATGTCCATGTTGCTGGAGCCCACGACGGCGAGGTCGTCGTCGACGGTGAAGTGCTTGGCGTGGAGGACGAACGGCTCGGGGTAGAGCCAGATCCGCACGCCGGCGACCAGGAGCGTGTCGTAGTAGGAGCGCTGGGCGTGGGAGACCATGAACTGGTCGGCCGTGGCGCCGACGAAGAGCTCGACGTCCACCCCGCGCTGGGCCGCGGTCGTGACGGCGTACAGCAGGGAGTCGTCGGGGACGAAGTACGGGCTGGTGAGGGAGAGCCGGCGCTCGGCGGAGTAGATCATGTTGGTGAACAGCCGCAGGTTGTTCTCGGTGACGAAACCGGGGCCGCTGGGCACCACCTGCAGGCCGACGTCGGTCACGGCGCCCGGGCGGGCTGACGGGGTGGGCGGGATCGCGGCGACCAGCTCCTCGAGCCGTTCGCCGGTCTCGGTCAGCCAGTCGGTGGCGAAGACGACGTTCAGCTCCTGGACGGCCGGCCCCTCGACCCGGGCCATCAGCTCGACCCAGGCCCGGCCGAGCTTCTGGTTCTTCGGCTTGTCGTAGCAGGGCTCGATGAGGTTCAGCGAGCCGCTGAAGGCCACCCGCCCGTCGACCACCAGGATCTTTCGGTGGTTGCGGAGGTCCGGGCGCCGGAACTCCCCCTTGAACGGGCGGATCGGCAGCATCGGGGCCCAGACGATGTCGGTGCCCTCGAGCTTGCGGATCAGCTCCTTGTAGACAGGGATGCCGCGGGAACCGAGGTGGTCGAACAGGAACCGCACGGTCACGCCCCGCTGGGTGGCGCGCACCAGCTCCTCGAAGAACGGCGCGGTCACCTCGTCCCAGGCCGAGATGTAGAACTGCACGTGCACGTAGTCGGTGGCGATGGCGACCTCCTGCCGCATCTCCTCCACGCACCCGGCGTAGTCGTCGGTCAGCTCGACGCTGTTGCCCGTCGTGAAGGGCAGTACGCCGAGGGTGCGGTTGAGATGGGCCAGGCTGTGCACGAGCGGGGAGTGGTCGTCCCGGTCCGCCTCGGTGCCGCTGTCGATCTGGGCCAGCGGAGCGGCAGCGAGGATCGCGGCGTTGACCTCGGCCTGCTGGGCCCGGCGCTTGCGGCCGACGGTGTTCCGGCCGAGGAGCAGGAACAGCGCGAACCCGAGGAACGGCAGCGCCAGGACGAGGAGCAGCCAGGCCATCGCGGTCTGCGGCCGCCGCCCTCCGGGCAGCACCAGGAGCGCGATCACGACGATGGCGATCTGAGCGAGCGTGAGCAGCACTCCCACGACCGCAGAGACGGTCCCCCAGTCATTCATTGCTGGACCCTACTGGCTCGGGCCGGGGGGTGGCGTCAGAGACGACTCGCGGCCGCGCGGTCGAGGAACCAGATCGTCTCCTCGGAGCCGGTGACGCCGGCGGCCGGGCAGTCGTGCAGGTCGGTGCCCTCGGCGAGGGCCCGAGCCACGGCGGCGGCCTTCTCGTCGCCGCTGACGAGGAACCAGACCGACTTCGAACGGTTGAGCGCCGAGAAGGTGAGGCTGATCCGCTCGGGAGGCGGTTTGGGGGAGTCACTGACCCCGACCGCGATCCGGTCCTCGACGTCGAGCTGCGGGAAGCCGGGGAACAGCGAGGCGACGTGGCCGTCCGGCCCGACGCCGAGCATCATCACGTCGAACTCACCGCTGCCGTGCGTCCGTACGAGGTCGGAGTAGGCGACCGCGGCGGCGTCGACGTCCGGCGCGTCGGCGGTGGAGGGCATCTCGTGGACCTTGGCGGGATCAACGCCGACCGTGGAGAGGAACCCTGCCCGCGCCTGTCCCGCGTTGCGGTCGGGGGAGTCCGGGGGCACGAACCGCTCGTCCCCCCACCAGACGACCACGCGCGACCAGTCGACCTCCGACGAGGCGGACAGCCGGGTCAGCTCGCGGTGGACCGCGTCCGCGATGGTGCCCCCGGTCAGCGCGACCTGCGGCTCGTGGCCCGCACTCTGGGCGTCGACCAGGCGGGCCAGCAGCTCGCCGGCCACCGCGGTCGCCAGCGCGTCCGCGGACTCGTGCACCTCGACGCGGGGCGCCGGGCCGATCTCCAGCTCGCTCACAGCGACCTGCTCGTCGTCAGCGTCTTCGCCACCTCGGCGTACACGTCGTCCTCGTCGAGGCGGCGGAGCTCCTCGGCCAGGAGCTCGTCCACGTCGCGGCGGCGGAGCGCGATCGGGCGGTCCGGGTGCCCCGGTGAGGTGTACGTCGCCAGCCGGCCGTCCGGACGAGAGATCCGGATCGGTCCCTTCGCGGTCTCCAGCTCGACCGTGGTGATCCCGGGCCCCTTGGAGCTCTTGCGCTGGATGTCGACCTTGAGCCGGCTGCGCAGCCACGCGGTGAGCAGGTCGGCACTGGGGTTCGCCCGCTCGGCGGTCACGTAGCCACCGGTGACCTTGAGCGGGTGCTGGTCGAGAGCGGCCGCCAGGAGCGCGCGCCAGGGGGTCAGGCGGGTCCAGGCCAGGTCTGTGTTCCCAGGGGTGTAGGACCGGCACTGTGCGTGCAGCGCCTTCGACTTGCCCCGGGAGACGTTGGCCGAGTCGGTGATCCGTCGCTGGGCGAGCAGCCCGAGGGGATCATTCGCCGGGTCGGGCGGCGGGTCTGTTGGCCACCAGACGGCGACGGGGGAGTCGGGCAGCAGGAGCGGAAGCACCACCGAGTCGGGGTGTTTCGCCACTTCACCGGTCAGCCGGATGAGCGCGGTCTCGCCCGCCCAGCCGGAGCCGGTGCCGACCTGGGCGTCGATCTGCGAGTCGCCGCGAGCATCGCCGAGGATCACGCCCAGGACCCGGGCGGGGTGCTCGTGGGAGGCCTCGCGGGCCATGTCCATGGCCCGGTCGGCGTCGTCCTCGTCGGCGACCACGACCATCGTCAGCACCATGCCCATCGCGGGGCTGCCGGCGCGGGTCCGCGCCTTCACGAACTCCGCGGCGATGCCTGGGGAGTCGGTGTCGTTCAGGGCGATCATCATTCCGGGGCCCCCTGGAAAGTGCGAGCCGATGGCGCGGAGCGCCCTGTCCGAGCAGTTTGCAGGGGAGAGATCATGGTCGTCTCCAGGTCCTGCCGTCGCGGGCCAGCATCTTCTCGGCGCCCTCGGGACCCCAACCTCCGGACGGGTAGGCCTCCGGCTTCCCCTTCTTCGCCCAGAAGTCCAGGACCGGGTCGAGGATCTGCCAGGACAGCTCGACCTCCTCGTGGCGGGGGAACAACGGCGGGTCGCCGAGCAGCACGTCGAGGATCAGCCGCTCGTAGGCCTCCGGCGAGGACTCGGTGAACGTGCCGCCGTAGACGAAGTCCATGTTCACGTCGCGGATCTCCATGCCCGCACCGGGGACCTTGGAGCCGAACCGGAGCGTCACGCCCTCGTCCGGCTGGACCCGGATCACGAACGCGTTGTTGGTGAGCTCCTCGACCGCTGAGTCGCTGAACGGCTGGTGCGGCGACTTCCGGAAGACCACCGCGACCTCGGTGACGCGGCGGCCCAGCCGCTTTCCGGTGCGCAGGTAGAACGGGACGCCCGCCCACCGGCGGTTCTCCACGTGCAGCGTCACCGCCGCGAAGGACTCGGTGTGCGAGCTCTGCCGCACGCCGTCCTCCTCGAGGAAGCCCCGCACCTTGCGGCCGCCGGACCAGCCCGCGGCGTACTGCCCGCGTGCCGTGGTCAGGTCGAGCCTCGGGGGGAGCCGGACCGAGGCGAGCAGCTTCTGCTTCTCGTGGCGCAGCGAGTCCGCGTCGAACGACGGCGGCTCCTCCATGGCCACCAGCGCCATCAGCTGGAGCAGGTGGTTCTGGATCACGTCGCGGGCGGCACCGATGCCGTCGTAGTAGCCGGCCCGGCCCTCGATGCCGCCGTCCTCGGCCATCGTGATCTGCACGTGGTCGATGAAGTTGGCGTTCCACAGGGGCTCGAACATCTCGTTGGCGAACCGCATCGCCAGGATGTTCTGGACGGTCTCCTTGCCGAGGTAGTGGTCGATCCGGAAGATCTCGTTGGGGGCGAAGACCGACATCAGCGCGGCGTTCAGCTCCTGGGCCGACTTGAGGTCGTGGCCGAACGGCTTCTCGATCACGACCCGGCGCCAGGCGTCGCCGTCGACCTGGGCCAGTCCGTGCTCCTTGAGCTGCTCGGCGACCGTGCCGAAGAACGCCGGCGGGATGGCCAGGTAGAACGCGTGGTTGCCCTCGGTGCCGCGGACCTCGTCGAGCTCCTCGATCGTGCGCCGCAGCCGGTCGAAGGCCACGTCGTCGTCGAAATCGCCCGGTACGAACCGGAACCCCTCGGCCAGCTGCTTCCAGGTCTCCTCGCGGAACTCGGTGCGCGCGTGCTGCTTGACCGAGTCGTGCACGATGTCCGCGAAGTCCTGGTCGGCCCAGTCCCGCCGCGCGAACCCGGTCAGGCTGAACCCCGGCGGCAAAAGGCCGCGGTTGGCCAGGTCGTAGATCGCCGGCATGACCTTCTTGCGGGACAGGTCGCCGGTGACGCCGAACAGCACCATCCCGCACGGACCGGCGATGCGGGGCAGTCGCCGGTCCTGGGGGTCCCGCAGCGGGTTGGGTCTCACCATCAGTGACCACCACCGAAGGCACGGCGACTGCGGCCCGCGCCCTGGGTGCGTGCATCGCAAGGCGCCGGAGCGACGCCGTACTTGGTCGTCCAGCGAGCGACGGCAACGCCGCGAGGTGCGTGCCCAGAGTGCGGGGCGCGCGGCGGGTCTTCGGTGGTGGTCACTTACGGCGCTGCTTCCTGTAGTAGGCGATGAGGGCCTGGGTGGAGGGATCCTGCTGGGCCGCCACGGAGTCGTCGCCGGCGACCGCCGGTGCGAGCTGCTGGGCCAGCTGCTTGCCCAGCTCGACGCCCCACTGGTCGAAGCTGTCGATGCCCCAGATCACACCCTCGGTGAAGGTGATGTGCTCGTAGAGGGCGATCAGCTGGCCGAGCACCGAGGGCGTCAGCTCGGGCGCCATGACCGAGGCGGTGGGACGGTTGCCGGGGAACACCCGAGCGGGCACGACCGCCTCCGGCGTCCCCTCGGCGCGCACCTCGTCGGCGGTCTTGCCGAACGCCAGCGCCCTGGTCTGGGCGAAGAAGTTGGCCAGGAACAGCTCGTGCACGTCCGTGTCGCCGTCCCGCAGCGGGTGCGACGGGTTCGCGAACGCGATGAAGTCGGCCGGGACGAGCCGGGTGCCCTGGTGGATCAGCTGGTAGAAGGCGTGCTGCCCGTTGGTGCCGGGCTCTCCCCAGAACACCTCGCCCGTGTCGGTGGTCACCACGGTGCCGTCCCAGCGAACGCCCTTGCCGTTCGACTCCATGGTCAGCTGCTGGAGGTACGCCGGGAAGCGGTGCAGCAGCTGGGAGTAGGGGAGCACCGCGTGGGTCTGCGCGCCGAGGAAGTTGGTGTACCAGACGTTGAGCAGCCCCATCAGCACCGGCACGTTGCGCGCCGACTCTGTGGTCCGGAAGTGCTCGTCCATGGCGTGCATCCCGGCCAGCAGCTCGGCGAACCGCTCCGGGCCGATCGCCACCACGAGCGAGGTGCCGATCGCCGAGTCCACCGAGTAGCGGCCGCCCACCCAGTCCCAGAACCCGAAGGCGTTGTCCGGGTCGATGCCGAAGTCGGCCACCTTGTCCAGGGCGGTGGAGACTGCGACGAAGTGCCTGGCCACCGCCTCCTTCTCGTCCTCACCGCTCAGGCCTTCGAGGAGCCAGGCCTTGCACAGCCGGGCGTTGGTCAGGGTCTCGAGGGTGCCGAAGGTCTTGCTCGACACGATGAACAACGTGCTGGCCGGGTCCAGCCCGGCCAGGGTGGTGGCCGCGTCCGTCGGGTCGATGTTGCTGATGAACCGGCACTCGAGACCCTCCTGGCGGTAGGGCTCCAGCGCCTCGTAGGCCATCACCGGCCCGAGGTCCGAGCCGCCGATGCCGATGTTGACCACGGTGCGGATCCGCTCGCCGGTCACACCGGTCCAGGCACCCGACCGGACCCGCTCGGCGAACCCGTAGACGCGGCGCAGCACCTCGTGGACGTCGTGGACGACGTCCTGGCCGTCCACCTCCAGGGTCGCGTCCTCGGGGAGCCGCAGCGCGGTGTGCAGGACCGCGCGGTCCTCGGTGACGTTGACGTGCTCGCCCCGGAACATGGCCTCGCGCCGCCCGGCCAGCCCGACCTGCTCGGCCAGGGCCAGCAGCTCGGTGACCACCGGCTGGGTCACCAGGCTCTTGGACAGGTCGACGTGGAGGTCGGCCGCGGTGAACGTGAGCGCGGAGGCGCGTTCGGGGTCCTCGGCGAACCACGCCCGCAGGCTGGGGGTGAACCGGTCCGCCAGGGCGCGCAGGGCGTCCCAGGCCTCCGTCGTGGTGGGGTCGACGGGCCCGGCTGGCACTAGTGGTCACCGCCGGAGGTTCGTCGGACGTGGCCCGTGCTCCGGGTGCGTGCATCGCAAGGCGCAGGAGCGACGCCGTACTTGGTCGTCCAGCGAGCGACTGCAACGCCGCGAGGTGCGTGCCCGGGGTGCGGGACACCCGGCGAACGTCCGGCGGTGACCACTAGGCTTGCTCCATCTGCTTCTTGACGGTCTCGACCAGCTCGTCCCAGGACTTCTTGAACTTGTCCACGCCCTCCTCCTCCAAAACCCGGAAGACGTCGGGGAGGTCGATGCCGACGGCGTCCAGCTGGTCGAACAGCGCCTGGGCCTGGTCGCCCTTGCCGGTGACCATGTCGCCCTTGAGCTCGCCGTGGTCGGCGAAGGCGTCGAGGGTCTTCTCCGGCATCGTGTTGACGGTGTCGGCGACCACCAGGTCGGTGACGTAGAGCGTGTCGGAGTAGTCCGGGTTCTTGACCCCGGTCGAGGCCCACAGCGGCCGCTGTGGGTTGGCCCCGGCCTGGGCCAGCAGCTGCCAGCGGTCGCTCGCGATGACCTCTTCGTAGGCCGCGTACGCGAGTACCGCGTTGGCCACGGCGGCCTTGCCGCGCAGGGCCTTGGCGTCGTCGGTGCCGATCGCGTCGAGCCGCTTGTCGACCTCCGTGTCGACCCGCGAGACGAAGAACGACGCCACCGAGAAGATCCGGCTCAGGTCGAGGCCCGCGTCGCGGGCCTGCTCGAGACCGGTCAGGTAGGCGTCCATGACGCCCCGGTAGCGCTCCACGCTGAAGATCAGCGTCACGTTGACGTTGATCCCCTCCGCGATGCCGGCGGTGATCGCCGCGAGCCCCTCCTCGGTGGCGGGGATCTTGATGTAGACGTTGGGCCGGTCGACGGCCTGCCACAGCTTCTGCGCCGACGCGATGGTCGCCTCGGTGTCGTTGGCCAGGTCGGGCTCGACCTCGATGGAGACGCGGCCGTCGGCCGTGGTCGTCTCGTAGACCGGCTTCATGATCTCGCAGCCGTTGCGGACGTCCTCGGTGGTGAGCTCGAAGATCACCCGGGTGACGTCGGCACCGTCGGCCACGAGCTTGCGCACCTGCTCGTCGTACCGCTCCCCGTTGCCGATGGCGCCGGCGAAGATCGTGGGGTTGGTGGTCACGCCGACGACGTGCTTGTCCTTGATCAGCTCGGCCAGGTTGCCGGTCTCGATGCGTTCGCGGGACAGGTCGTCGAGCCAGATGGAGACACCGGCGTCGGACAGCTCTTGCAGACGGTCGGACATGGTTCCTCCTGGGGTCAGCTGCTGGATACGTGGATGCTGTCGCGTGCGGCGTCGGCCACCGCGGTGGCGGTCATACCGAACTCGGTGTAGATGCGCTGGTAGTCGGCCGAGGCGCCGTAGTGCTCGATCGAGACGATCCGGCCGTGGTCGCCGACCACCTCGCGCCAGCCCTGGGCGATACCGGCCTCGACCGAGACCCGCGCCTTCACGGTCGGCGGGATCACGGTCTCGCGGTAGGACGCCTCCTGCGCGTCGTACCACTCGCGGCAGGGCATCGACACCACACGGGCGGCAACGCCGTCCTCGGCCAGGATCTTCCGGGCCTCGACGGCCAGCTGGACCTCGGAGCCGGTGCCGACCAGCACGACGTCGGGCGTGCCCTCGGTGTCGAGCAGCACGTAGCCGCCGCGGTGGACGTTGGAGGTGTCGGAGAACCCGTCCTCGCCGCGCGGGAAGACCGGCAGGTTCTGCCGGCTCAGTGCCAGCCCGGCCGGCCGGTCGGTGTGCCCGAGGATCGTCCTCCAGCATGCGACGACCTCGTTGGCGTCCGCGGGCCGGACGAAGTCCAGCCCCGGGATGGCGCGGAGGGCCGCGTAGTGCTCGATGGGCTGGTGGGTCGGCCCGTCCTCGCCGAGCCCGACCGAGTCGTGGGTCCAGACGTAGGTGACCGGGATCCCCATCAGCGCGGCCAGCCGCACCGAGGGGCGCATGTAGTCGGAGAAGGTCAGGAACGTCGCTCCGAAGACCCGGGTGCCGCCGTGCACCGCGATGCCGTTGAGGATCGCACCCATGCCGTGCTCACGGATGCCGAAGTGGAGGACCCGGCCGGCGTAGGGGTCGCCCTCCCACATCTTGGTCGAGCGGTCGACGGGCAGGAACGAGGGAGCACCTTCGATGGTGCTGTTGTTGGACTCCGCCAGATCGGCCGAGCCGCCCCAGAGCTCGGGCACCTTCTCGGCGATGGCGTTGATCGTGGCGCCACTCGCCTTGCGGGTCGCCACGCCCTTGGGGTCGGCGTCGAACGTCGGCAGGTCTGCGTCCCAGCCCTCGGGCAGGGTCCGCGTCTGCATCCGGTCGTAGAGCGCCTTCTCCTCCGGGTGGTCGGCCGCCCAGGTGTCGAAGGCCGACTGCCACTCCTGCTGGGCCTGCTTGCCCCGGGCCACGGCCTCACGGGTGTGTTCCAGGACGCCGGGCGGGACCTCGAAGGTCTGGTCGGGATCGAAGCCGAGCACCTTCTTGGTCTTCGCGACCTCCTCGTCACCGAGCGCGGAGCCGTGCGCCTTGCCGGTGTTCTGGGCGTCGGGTGCGGGCCAGGCGATGATGGTACGCAGCACGATGAAGCTCGGCCGGTCGGTGACCGCTCGCGCGGCGGTCAGGGCGGCGAAGAGAGCCGGCACGTCCTCGACGTACTCGGTCTCGTCGTGGGTCCAGTCCACCGTCTGCACGTGCCAGCCGTAGGCCTCGTAGCGCTTGCCGACGTCCTCGGCCAGCGCGATGTCGGTGTTGTCCTCGATCGAGATCCGGTTGGCGTCGTAGATGACGGTGAGGTTGCCGAGCTCCTGCACGCCCGCGATCGCGGACGCCTCGGCCGAGACGCCCTCCTCGATGTCGCCGTCGGAGCAGATCGCGTAGACCTGGTGGTCGAACACCGACTCGCCGGTGTTGCCGGGGTCGAGGAGGCCTCGCTCCTTGCGGGCGGCCATCGCCATCCCGACCGCGTTCCCGACGCCCTGCCCGAGCGGACCGGTGGTGGTCTCCACGCCGGCGGTGTGGCCGTACTCCGGGTGCCCGGGGGTCTTGCTGCCCCAGGTGCGCAGCGACTTGATGTCCTCGAGCTCCAGCCCCCAGCCCCCGAGGTAGAGCTGCAGGTAGAGGGTCAGCGAGGAGTGGCCGGCGGACAGGACGAACCGGTCGCGTCCGGGCCAGTGCGGGTCCGCGGGGTTGTGCCGCATCACCTTCTGGAACAGCAGGTACGCCGCCGGAGCCAGGCTCATCGCGGTGCCGGGGTGGCCGTTGCCGACCTTCTGGACGGCGTCCATCGCCAGCACGCGGATCGTGTCCACGGCCTGGTCGTCGACCTCGTTCCAGTCCAGCTCTGGTGTCGTGCTCACTGCGCTCCTATCGACGGCCTGCGGGCGCCTCCGACACTACTCACGCGCGGGGCTAGACTCACACCGGCTCAGTGCCCACATCCCACGCATCGAACGCACACTCCCAGGAGCTTCGTGACCTACGTCGGACAGTCGGTCCCGCGCACCGCGCGCGCTGCTGTCCAGGGGAGTGGCGTGGCACCCGGCCGGACGGTCTCGGTCCGCGACGTCGTGGCGGCGTACGTCGGCCTGACCAAGCCGCGCGTCATCGAGCTGCTGCTGCTCACCACGGTGCCGGTCATGTTCTTCGCCGCACAGGGTGTGCCGCCGCTCGGGCTGGTGGCTGCCACCGTGGTCGGCGGCACGTTCTCCGCCGGCTCGGCCTCGGTGTTCAACTGCGTCTACGACCGTGACATCGACGAGCAGATGCGCCGCACCCGCCGCCGGGCGCTGCCCCGGCACCTCGTGTCACCCCGGGCCGCGCTGGTCTTCGGGTTCGTGCTCGCCGCCCTGTCGACCGCGGTGCTCCTGCTCTGGGTCAACCCGCTCTCCGCGGCGCTGTCCCTGACCGCCAACGCGTTCTACGTCTTCGGCTACACGATGCTGCTCAAGCGGCGCACCACCCAGAACATCGTGTGGGGCGGGCTGGCGGGCTGCTTCCCGGCCCTGATCGGCTGGACCGCGGTCACCGGCGAGCTGTCGTGGGTGCCCGTCGTGCTCTTCGCGGTGGTCTTCTTCTGGACCCCGCCGCACACCTGGGCCCTGGCGCTGCGCTACCGCGAGGACTACGCCAACGTCGACGTGCCGATGCTGCCCGTGGTGGCGCCGGCCCGCGAGGTCGGCCGCCAGGTCGTGGTCTACAGCTGGGTGATGGTCGCGATGTCGCTGGCCCTGTGGCCGGTCGCGGGCACCGGTCTCGTCTACCCGGTCGCCGCCGCGGCGCTGGGCGCCATGTTCCTGGTCGAGGCGCACCGGATGTGGGGCCGGGCCCGGGGCACCGAGGACCTCACCACGATCCAGCCGATGAGGCTGTTCCACGCCTCGAACCTCTACCTCTCGCTGCTGTTCGTGGCGGTCGCGCTCGACCCGTTGCTGACCCGCTGATCCCACGCCGACGCATACCCGGTCGCCGGGCGGGGTAACCAACCAGTAACCTGACGGGGAAGCGCCTATGGGGGGCGCGCGCGGGTTGGTGACTGGGGGGTCCCGAACATGGCGGTGCCACGCCGTGAGCTAGACGCGCCGACTTCAACAGCTGACTACGCGAGGCCGCGGGAGCCGCTGGTCAGCGTCGTGGTTCCGGCCCTCAACGAGGCGGCGAACCTCCGTGAGGTCCTACCGACGCTTCCGCCGGTCCACGAGGTGATCCTGGTCGACGGAGGCAGCGTCGACGGCACGGTGGAGACGGCCCGGGAGCTGTTGCCCGGCATCATCACCGTCGACCAGGCCCGCCGCGGCAAGGGCAACGCGCTCGCGGCCGGCTTCGCGAGGGTCACCGGCGACGTGGTCGTCATGTTCGACGCCGACGGGTCGGCCGACCCGGACGAGATCCCGAGGTTCGTCGAGGCCCTGGTCGACGGAGCGGACTTCGCCAAGGGCTCGCGGTTCCGCCCCGGTGGCGGGAGTGCCGACATCACGCCGGTGCGCCGGCTGGGCAACCGGTTCCTCCACACCTGGATGAACATCTCCTTCCGGACCCGGTTCACCGACCTCTGCTACGGCTACAACGCGTTCTGGGCCGATCTGCTCCCGCTGCTCGACCTTCCGGAGCACGACCTGGTGGCCCCGGCCGGAGCCAAGCTGCTGTGGGGCGACGGGTTCGAGATCGAGACGCTGATCAACTGCCGGTTCGCCACCGCCGGCCTGACCATCTGCGAGGTGCCCAGTGTCGAGCGCCGGCGCATCCACGGGGAGTCGAACCTGCGCGCGGTCGCGGACGGGTGGCGGGTGCTGCGCACGCTCCGGACCGAGCGGGCCCGGTTGCTGCGCAACTCCGCGCTCGACCGGGCGCTGCTGGGCGAGACGGCTCGAAACACAACGGCGGATTAGCCCCCTCTGGGACCATTCCTCTGTGACGCGTGTGGGGATGATCGCGACCCGGAGCCAGCCGGAGATCGGTGGCATCGAGTCGCACGTGGCCGAGGTGGCCCGCCGGATCGTCGCGCGCGGCCACGACCTGGAGCTGCTCACCACTGACCGCAGCGGCGGGTTGCCGCGGCTGACGCGAGCCGACGGCTACACGGTGCGCCGGTTCCGCGCCTACCCGGCCGGCCGGGACTGGTACCTCAGCCCCGGGCTGTTCTGGGCCGCCCTGCGCACGCGGTACGACGTCGTCCACGTGCAGGGCATCCACACGCTGGTCCCGCCCCTGGCCATGCTGGCGGCGATCCTGCGGCGTACTCCCTTCGTGCTCACCTTCCACACGGGCGGCAACAGCAGCGCCTTCCGCGAGAAGGCCCGGCGCACCCAGTTCCGGCTCCTGACCCCGCTCCTGCGGCGGGCGCGGGCGCTCGTGGGGGTCTCGGAGTTCGAGGCGCGTCGGTTCGAGGAGATCATGGGGCTGCCCGGGGGCTCGATCCGCGTGATCCGCAACGGCGGCTCGCTGCCGTCTCTGGAGGAGCCGGTCACCCCCGAGCCGGGGCTCGTGGTGAGCGTCGGCCGGATCGAGCGGTACAAGGGCCACCACCGGGCCATCGAGGCGCTGCCGTACCTCCTCAAGACCCGCCCCGAGGCGCGCCTCGAGATCCTGGGCTCTGGTCCCTACGAGCGGGAGCTGCTCGCCCTGGCCGAGGAGCTCGGCGTGGACGACCGGGTCAGCATCCGGTTCGTACCACCCGTGGACCGGGCCCAGATGGCCGAGGCGATCGCCCGCGCCTCGGTGATGGCCCTGCTCAGCGACTACGAGGCCCACCCGGTGGCAGTCATGGAGGCGCTCACCGCCGGCCGGCCGGCCGTGGTCAGCCGCACGTCCGGGTTGACCGAGCTGGCCGACCTCGGCTGGGCGGTCGGCGTCGACCGGCACGCGAGCGCCGAGGAGACCGCCCGCGCCATCGAGCGGCAGCTCGACGACCCGCTCGTCCCGGACCCCGCGGAGCTGCCCACCTGGGAGACCTGTGTGGCTGGCGTGGTCGATACCTATCAGTCGATCCTGGCTCGCTGAGACAGGGGAGCAGCCATGACCACCGCAGTCGACGCACGCGTCGCGCCGCCCGAGGGCACCGCACCGAGCGGTCGCCGCCTCGAGGCCGTCGCGATGCTGCTGTCCTGCATGGGGCTGCTGATCCAGGTCATCGGCTACGCCTGGGGCTGGGGCGGTGACGAGTCGACCGCGATCGGGCTCTGGTACATCGGCTTCGTCGGGATCGTGGTGCCGTTCGCCTGGCTCCTGCTCGCGCCGTCCCGGACCGGGCACCAGCGGCTGGGCGCCGCGCTGGCCTTCGGCCTCATCATGTACGCCTCGTGGTACCTGACCAACCCGATCATGGCGACCCGCTTCGACGAGACGCTGCACGTCACCACGTTGGTCGACATGGTCGACCAGCACTCGTTCTTCTACCCGAACAGCACCCTGCCGGTCTCGCCGCACTACCCGGGGCTCGAGTTCGCCACCGCCGGCGTGCACTGGCTCACCGGCCTCCCGCTGATCGTCTGCCAGGTGCTCGTCGTCCTCACCGCGAGGTCGACGTTCATCCTGGCCCTGTTCCTCCTGGCCAGCCGGATCGGCCGCTCCACGCAGGTCGGAGCGGCCGCCGTGCTGCTCTACGCCGGCAGCGCGCAGTTCTACTTCTTCAACTCCCAGTTCAGCTACCAGACCGTGGCGATCGCGATGCTGATGGCCGCGCTCTACCTGCTGGTACGGGCCTTCGACGCCGAGGAGGAGCGGCCCTGGAAGCTCCTCCTCGCCGTCCAGATCTGCCTCGGTGGCCTGGCCATCACCCACCACCTCACCAGCTGGTTGACCCTGGTGCTGCTGTGGCTGCTGACGCTGTTCTTCTGGCGCGGCGGCGAGGAGCGCCGGGCCCGGCTGACCTTGATCACCGCCGAGGTCGCCACGGTGGTCGTGCTGGCGTGGACCGCGATCATCGCCCCGCTGCTCATCAGCTACCTGGGGCCGATCTTCGACGTGGCCAGCAGCCAGCTGCTGACCGCCCTGGACGGCAGCGGTGCCCGCGAGGTCGGCACCTCCACCGACGGCAACCCCACGCCCACGTGGGAGCTGATGGTGATGGCCGGGTCGATCCTGCTCTGGATGGCCATGCTGGTCCCGGCCGCCTGGCGAGCCTGGCGGCGCGGCAGCCTCGGCCCGACCCGGGCGCGCTACGTCCCGCTGGCGATCGCGGTGGTCTACCCGGCGCTGCAGCTCGCCCGGTTCGCACCGTCGGCCGCGGAGGTCGCCGACCGGGCGTCGACGTTCGTCACGATGGCGATGGCGCTGGTCGTCGCCGCCTGGCTCGCACCGCGGATCCACATGTTCTCGGCGCTGGTCGTGCCGGGGCTGGTCGTGCTGATCCTCGGCGGCACGCTGATCGGGAGCGGGCCGGACTGGCAGCGCGTGCCCGGCCCGTACCTGGCCGGGGCGGAGCAGCGCTCGATCGACTCCGAGACCGTGGCGGTGGCCCAGTGGGCCGGCACCTACCTGCCCAAGGGCTCCAGGGTGGCCGCGGACTCGACGTTCACCCGGGTGCTGCCCAACTTCGCGCCGATCACGACGATCACGCAGCCGGCCGGCTTCGACAGCATGACGCCACTGTTCATCGCCCACTCGGTGGACGAGGAAGTGCTCCGGCTCATCCTCCACAACGACGTCGACTTCATCGTCGTGGACACCCGCCTGGTCGGACAGACGGTCAGGTCCGGCGGCTTCTTCGAGGGCAGCACCGGCTACGGCCCGGACGCCCAGACCATCCAGCGCGACCAGGTCCAGAAGTTCGAGGACCAACCCGGCTTCGACCTCGTGCTGGACGGGCCGGTCAAGGTGTACGACGTCCGCCCGCTGCGCCACGTCGAGCAGACCTTCGCCGACCGCGACCCGCCGGGGCTGCCCGGCGGCTGGACGCCGTGGCAGGTGCTGGCGACGATGATGCTGCTCGTGGTCGGACTGCTGGCCCGGGGCCGGTTGCTCGACCCCCGCAGGTTCCGTGCCCGCGACGTCTGGCGGCCCGCCGTGACCCTGCCCGCCGCCATGGTGCTCGGCGTCGTCGGGGTGCTGGCCGGCTTCAACCCGCTGGGCGGCCTGATCGCGGCCTCGGTGCTGCTCTATGCGCTGGTCCAGCTCAGCCCGCGGCCCGAGCCGATCGGGCTGGGACGGCGCAGCAGCTGGGCGTGGGGCGTCCCGACCGGGCTGCTCATCGCGGCCACCGTCGGCCTCGCGGTCTGGGCCGCCTGGCACGGGCTCATGGAGCACCCGGCGCTGCCGCCGCCGGCCATCGGTGGCCCGGTGTGACCACTGACACGGTGTCGCAGGGCATCTGGTCGCCGTTCCGGTCGCTGCTCACCGCCCAGGTGCTCTCGGCGGCGCTCGGCCTCGTCTTCTGGGTCCTCGTCGCCCGGCTGGTCGACGCCCGTGACGTCGGCATCGCGGCCGCGGCCATCAGCGCGCAGACCCTGCTCGGGATCGTCACGGTCCTCGGCTACGGGACGATGCTCGTCTCCGAGCTGCCCCGGGCCGAGCCCGTCCGGCAGCGCACGATGGTGCTGCGCTCGCTGCTCGTGGTGCTGGTGTCCTCGGTGGTCGCCGCCGGGGTCGTGGTGGCGCTCGCGCCGCTGCTGCCGGCCAACCTGCACGCCGCCCTGGGCAACCCGATCGGGGCGGCGGCGTTCGTGCTGGGCACTGCCGGGTTCGCCTGGGCTCTGGTGGTCGACGACGCCTGCCTGGGCGTGAAGCGGTCCCGGCTGCAGGTCTGGCGCAACCTGGTCGCGTCCAGCCTGCGCTTCCCGCTGACCGCCATCCTCCTGGTCGCCGGGTTCACCGACGCCCACGTGCTCCAGGTCTGCTGGGTGCTGCCGCTGCTGGCCTCGATCCCCTTCACGCTCTGGCGGCTACGGCTGCCCAAGCCGGACCGCACCAGCCCGCCGTTCCTGGCCGACGTGCGCAGCTTCATCGGGCTGGCCCTGCGCAACCACGCGCTCAGCCTGGCCCTGGCCGCGGGGTCGCAGATGGTCCCGGTGGTGGCGGCCCTGACGCTGGGCTCGGTGGACAACGCCGAGTTCGCGATCGCGTGGCTGATGGCGACGTTCGTGTTCCTGCCGCCGTACCTCCTTGCCACCGCGCTGTTCGCGCACGGCGCGAACATCACCGAGGACGAGTTCCGGCGCAGCATGGAGCGCACCCTCCCCGCAGCACTCTCGCTCAGCGCGCTGCTCTGCGTGGGCGCGTGGGTGCTCGGCGAGCCGGTGCTGATGATCTTCGGAGGGGACTACGCGCGCCACTCCTGGGCGATCCTGGCGCTGTTGGTGCCCGCCGGGCTCTGGATGGTGGTCAAGGACCACCTCGTCGCCCTGTGGCGGACGCAGCGCAGGTTCGCGCTCGCGACCCGTCTGATCGGCGCGGCGCTGGTCATCGAGGTCGCCGGGGCGACCACGGGTGGGATCATCGGTGGCGCCCGCGGCCTGTGCATCGGCTGGCTGGTCGCAATGGGGGTGGAGATGGCACTGGGCGTTCCTTGGCTGCGCCAGGCGTTCGGCGGCCTGCACTGGCGGTTGCCGGTCCGGCGCCGCACCCAGCTGGGCGGTGCCGGGGTCCAGGTCGTCGTCGGGGCGGCGCTGGTCCTGGTCATCGGGGGCGTGGGCGTCTGGACCGCCACACACGGCGAGAACGGGTCGTCCCGCGCCACGTCGGCCGACGGGCTGCCCGAGCCGGGCGCGCCGCTGCCGACCTGCCAGCCGAGCGCGGCGTACCGCGGGCCGAAGATCGACCTCAACGTCCAGTCCGCCACCGGCGACCCGAGCCACCCGATCCGGTCGTTCGCCGACGTGCAGGACCTCGTCAGCCTGGCCAAGGCGGCGGGCGCGCAGGTGATCTCCACCTCCACGTCGTTCAAGACCATGCAGCCGTTCCCGAGGCGGCCGATGCGGTTCGCCTACCTCGACCGGACGATCAAGGCAGCCCACGATGCCGGTCTCCAGGTCCGGCTCCAGATCACCGGGATGCCGCGATGGGCCCTGGACGACCCGCAGTACCCCGGCCAGCCGCCCCGCTCGGCGGCGGAGCTCGAAACGTGGACCGGCCTGGTCACCCAGCTGATGGAGCACGTGAACGGGCAGATCGACTACCTCGAGGTCTGGAACGAGCCGAACGTCGCCAAGGGCTGGCCGACCGGGCCGGACCCGGAGGAGTTCGCCCGCCTGCTCGGGGTCACCTACACCGCGGTGCACAAGGTCTCCCCGACGACCCAGGTGGTCAGCGGCGGCCTGGCCGGCAACGACATCGGCTACCTCGAGCTGGTCTACAAGGCGTTCGACACGCTCGGGCTCAAGACCACTCCGTTCGACATGCTGGGTGCCCATCCGTTCGCCGGCGACCACGCGCCGGACTCGGTCGACCCGGCGAAGCGCTACGACCGCGACCCGTTCGGGCTGTACGACGAGAACTTCAGCGGCTTCATGGGGCTGCACAAGGTGCTGGTCGACCACGGGGACGAGGGGAAGCCCGTCTACATCACCCAGTTCGGCTACAGCACGCGCGCGGCCGAGGGCCGAAAGGCGGTGCCCGACGAGCTCCGGGCGTCGTACCTCACCCAGGCGCTGGAGCAGACCACCTGTGTCCAGTACGTGCCGGTCTTCTCCTGGTACGCCCTGCAACCCACGCCGTGGGACCCGCCGGAGTACGCACTGCTCGACGAGCAGAACCGGACCGACCTGACCTACCAGGCGCTGGCCGACTGGGGCCGCAAGGTCGCCCAGGCGGGTGGCGGCGGGTGACGGTCCGGAACGTCGCAGGATTTCCGGAAAACCCTCCCCGCGGCACCAGTCCCGCTGCCAGACTCGACCTGACCGGGCTCGGCCAGGTCAGTGCGGACGACGAGACGGAGGTGCCCAGTGCCCTTGCTGCCGCGCCGCACGCCGCGGGACTGCACGTGTGGCCACGCGCACGAGGCCCACGAGCACTACCGCCGAGGCACCGACTGCGCGCTCTGCGCGTGCCCCAAATTTCGCGCCGGGGCGCCGACACGCGCGCCGCGGGGCACCCCGAGTGAGCCGGTCCACGCCGCCTGAGGTCTCCGTGGTCGTTGCGGCCCACACCATGGACCGCTGGTCCGACATCGTGGCGGGCGTCGACGCCCTGGCCCACCAGACCGTGCCGCCCCTGGAGACGATCCTGGTCGTCGACCACAACGACGCGCTGCTCGCCAGGGCCCGCGACGAGCTGCCTTCCGTGCGCGTGCTCGAGAACCAGCGCACCGGCGGAGCCTCGGGGGCCCGCAACGCCGGCATCGCCGCCGCCAGCGGCTCGGTGATCGCCTTCCTCGACGACGACGCCCGGCCGGAGCCGGACTGGGTCGAGCGGCTGGTGTCGGGGTACGACGACGCGCAGGTCCTGGCCGTGGGGGGCGTGGCCCGGCCGGTCTGGCCGGACCGGCGACCGGCGCACCTGCCGCCCGAGCTCGACTGGCTCGTCGGCTGCACCTACCTCGGGCAGCCGACCGTGCGCACCGACGTACGGAACCTGTGGGGCTGCAACATGTCCGTGCGGGCCGAGGTCTTCGACCGGATCGGCGGCTTCGACGAGGAGGTCGGCCGGGTCGGGCTGGTCCCGCTCGGCAACGAGGAGACCGAGCTCTGCATCCGGATCGGACAGCGCATCCCCGGCGGTCGGGTCGTCTACGAGCCGTCCGCCGTGGTCCACCACCGGGTCACCGAAGCGCGCTGCCAGTGGTCCTACCTGGTCTCGCGCTCGCACGCGGAGGGGATCTCGAAGGCCGCGATGTCGCAGGTGGTCGGCACCGCCGACGCCACGTCGGACGAGCGCGCCTACGCCACCCGGGTCCTGCCCAAGGGCGTGCTCCGCGAGCTCCTGCACCTCAACCTGCGCGGCGCCGCTGGGATCGTGACCTGCCTGGCGGTCACCACGTGGTGGTACGTCCGCGGCCGGCTCGGCCACGTCTCCGCCATCGGCGAGCAGGGCTCGAGCTCGAGGGCGCGGTCACAGGCGTGAGGGTGCTGCTGCTCGCGCAGTTCTACCCGCCGGTCATCGGGGGCGAGGAGCGGCACGTCCGCAACCTCGCCGTCGAGCTGGCCTCTCGCGGCCACGAGGTGCACGTCGCGTGCCTCGACGTCGACCGGCCGCCCGTGGTCGATCCAGGCGTCACCGTGCACCCCCTGCCCAACGTCGGGGCGAAGGTGCCTGCGCTCTACCCGACCGCGGACCGGCCGCTGTCCCTGCCGGTCCCGGACCCGTTGGTGTCGCGCGCTCTTTCCCGTCTGGTCGCCGTGGTGCGGCCCAACGTGGTGCATGCACACAACTGGATCATCAACTCCTACCTGCCGCTGGCCGCGGCCCGTCGGCTGCCGCTCGTCTACTCGCTGCACGACTACAGCCACGTCTGCCCGACCAAGCGGCTGATGTATCTCGGCGACACACCGTGCTCGGGTCCCGGGCTGCGCAAGTGCTTCACCTGCACCACCGACTGGTACGGCGCGGGCCGCGGCCCGGTCATCCAGTCGATGGTGGGCGCCGGCCGGCCGATCCGGAACCGGGTCGTCGACGTGTTCACGCCGGTGTCGACGTTCGTGGGCCTGGCGAACCAGCTGCCCGAGCAGGGCGTCCGCTGGCAGGTGGTCCCGAACTTCGTGCCGGACTCGCTGCTCTCGACGGCGCCGGTGCCGCGTGACCCGGCCCTGCCCTCCGGCGACTACCTGTTCTTCGCCGGCGACCTGTCCGACCAGAAGGGCGTGGACACGCTGCTCTCGGCGTACGCGACTCTGGAGCCGGCCACCCGCCCGCCGCTGCTGATGGTCGGCCGCGCCGCGATGGACCTCTCCGCGCTGCCCGCCGGGGCGGTGGCCGAGGAGAAGTGGGACCACGACCGGGTGGTCTCCGGGTTCGCCCACGCCCGCGCCGCGGTGCTGCCTTCGAAGTGGCCGGACCCGTGCCCGACCACGGTGCTCGAGGCCATGGCGCTCGGAGCGCCGCTGGTCACGACCCACATGGGCGGCATCGCCGACATGGTGGTCGACGGCGACTCGGCGCTCGTCGTACCTCCGGGTGATGTTGCGGCCACCACTGCCGCGCTCACCCGGGTCCTGTCCGAGGACGGCCTGGGCGCGCGGCTGGCCGCGCACGCGCAGGTCGAGGTCAAGCGGTACCTGCAGAGCCGGGTCGCGTCGGACTTCGAGGACATCTACGCGTCGTTGGTGTGAGCCTTTTCGTGGCTCAGCGACGGCGGGCCGGACGCGACCTCCCTCGCCTCCAACCTGCGACCGGGCCAGCCCCAGGAGGGCGGGCCCGGCCGCTCGGTGACCGAACGGCTGGCCGAGCTCGAGAGCTTGAAGCAGCCGGGACTGGTCACGCAGGCGGAGTACGACGAGCGACGTGCGGCGATTCTCGGGTCGTTGTGAGCGACTCGGTCAGAGGCGCGAGCCTCGGCCACGCATCGCACCGATGATGAAGATCGCGAGTGCGACGATCGCCAGGATGATCAGAATGGTCCACAGCATGGTGGTTCCCCCTCCAGTGAAGTAAGGCACGGAAACGGGATCTCCGTCGGGCCTCGGTCGCGGGAGCGGTACCCCTTTCTTCCAATCTTGCTTTCGTACCCTTGCCGTTACGTAACGGTATGGGTACATTAGCCGGCATGGACATGGTCCTGCATGCACTGTCCGACGAGAGCCGGCGCACCGTCCTGGAGATCCTTCGCGACCATCCGGCCACGGCCGGCGAGCTGGCCGAGGCGCTGCCCATCGCCCGACCCGGGGTCTCGAGGCACCTGCGGGTGCTCCGCGAGGCCGGGCTCGTCGACGTGCAGGCCCAGGCCCAGCGGCGGATCTACCGGTTGCGCCCCGAGCCGCTCGCCGAGGTCGACGCGTGGCTCGACGGCTACCGGGCGCTGTGGCAGAACCGCCTCGATGCCCTGCACACCGAGGTCGCCCGAGGGCGACGAGAGAAGAGGACCCAACCATGAGGATCACCGGCACGATGCGCGCACTGGACGAGAAGCGCGGGGCCGTCCGCGTCGAGGACGTCTACGACACCGACATCGACGACCTGTGGGAGGCGTGTACGACGGCCGAGCGGCTCGCGCGCTGGATCGCGCAGGTGACCGGAGACCTCCGCGAGGGCGGCTCCATCCACGCCACCTTCACGAGCACCTGGACCGGGCCGGGACGGGTCGAGGTCTGCGAGGCCCCGAGCCACCTGCTGCTCACGATGGAGCCCGACACCGAGGACGAGGGGCAGATCGAGGCCTGGCTCTTCGAGCAGGACGGGAAGACACACCTGGTCGTCGAGGAGCGCGGCCTGCCGCTGGACGATCTGCCCGGCCACGGCTCTGGCTGGCAGGCCCACCTCGAGGACCTCGGCCGGTCGCTGGCCGGGGAGCCTTCCACCTGGAAGGCGCGCTGGGACGAGCTGACGCCGACCTACAGGGCGATGCCCGTCGGCTGAGCGTCAACCGGCCGGCGTACCCGCAGCAGCACCCAGGTCACGCACGCCGAGATCACCGCGGCCCCGAGCATGTGGAAGCCGACCAGGACCTCCGGCAGGTCGGTGAAGTACTGGACGAACCCGACCGTGCCCTGGGCCAGCTCGACGCAGAGCAGGACGACCACGGCCGTACGCGCGGCGGGGGAGCCGCCCGTGGCCATCAGTGCGAACAGCAGGCCGAGCGTGAGACCGACGAACAGGAACACCAGGTCGGCGTGGAGCTGGCTCATCTGGAGCGGCGACAGGCCGTTGCGCTCGGTGTCGGCGTCGCCTGCGTGCGGGCCGGAGCCGGTGACCACGGTCCCGACGTAGAGCACCGCCCAGGCGGCCGCGAACGTCGCCCAGGCCAGTGCGACCGTCGGCCCGCGCTGGGGGGCGGGCAGGGGAGCGGGGACCGAGAGCAGCAGCCGTACGGCGACGCCGATGATGGCCAGCGAGACGAGCAGGTGCAGCGAGACCACCCACGGGTTCAGGTCGGTGAGCACGGTGATCCCGCCCACGATCGCCTGGGCGGGGATGCCCAGGCCGGTGATCAGCGACATCACCCGCAGGTCGCGCCGGCCGGTGCGCCACATCACCACGAACGTGGCTATCGCGATCGCGGTGAGGACGAAGGTGAGCGTCCGGTTGCCGAACTCGATGGCCTGGTGGAGCGACAGCTCACCGTGCGGCCGGAACGACCGGTCGGTGCAGCGCGGCCAGGTCGGGCAGCCGAGACCGGACCCGGTGAGGCGCACGGCGCCGCCGGTGACGACCAGGACGATGTTCGCGACCAGGGTGGCCCAGGCCAGGGGCAGCACCCAGCGCTGGGTGCTCATCGGGTGGTCACTCCCACGTGAACGTCCGGGCCGTGGCGACCGTCCCGATGACCGTCCACCCGAGCAGGACCGCCAGGTCCTGCCACGCGACCGCACCGTCGAGGAACGCTGAGCGCATCGCCTCGCCCAGGGCGCCGGAGGGGAGCCACTGCGCCACCTGGCCGTAGCCGCCGTACGCCGAGGCCGGGAGCACGACGGCGCCCCCGGCGAGCAGGAGGAGGTAGACCAGGTTGGCTGCCGCCAGGGTCGCCTCGGCCCGGAGGGCGCCGGCCATCAGCAGACCCAGCGCGGCGAACGCCGACGTGCCCAGCAGCACCGCCAGCACCAGCCCGACCACGGTCGAGACCGACACCAGCGGGTCCCAGCCCAGGAGCTGGCCGACCAGGGACAGCACGAGGAGCTGCATCACCTCGACCAGCAGCAGCGCCCCGACCTTGCCCGCCAGCAGCCCCGAACGCGGCAGCGGCGAGGCGCCGAGCCGCTTCAGGACGCCGTACCGCCGCTCGAAGGCGGTGGCGATCGCCAGGGAGGTGAACGACGTCGACATCACCGCCAGGGCCAGCACCCCCGGCGTCACGACATCGACGACCGGGTGGTCGTAGTCGAGCCCGAGCCGGTCGGCACCCTTGACCATCCCGACGAGCACCAGCACCGGGATCACGACGGCCAGCAGCAGCTGCTCGCCGTTGCGCAGCATCAGCCGGGACTCCATGCGGGCCTGGGCCAGCACCATCCGCGGGAGCGGCGCCGCGCCCGGGGCGGGGCTGAACACGCTCGGCGGGCCGGTCATGGCGTCAGCTCCCGCCCGGTCAGCTCCAGGAACACGTCCTCGAGGTTGCGGGTGCCCAGGGTCAGGGACTCGGGCAGGACGCCGTTCTCCTCGCACCAGCGGGACACCTTGGCCAGCGTCGACGCGTCCGCCGGTCCGGTCACCATCAGGCTCAGCTCGTCGAGGAGCACCACCTCGATGTCCTGGCCGAGGGCGGCCTTGAGGGAGTCGGGAGCACCCGCCGGGAAGGGCTTGGTCACCACCAGCCGGATCGTCGACACGGTGCCGCCGCGGGTCAGCCCGATCGGCGTACCCGAGGCGATGAGCCGGCCGTGGTCGATGATGTGGATCTGGTCGGCCAGCCGCTCGGCCTCGTCCATGTTGTGCGTGGTCAGCACCACGGTCACGCCGGCGTCGCGGAGCTCGTTGAGCAGCTCCCAGACGGTACGCCGCACCGCCGGGTCCAGTCCGGCGGTGGGCTCGTCGACGAACACCACCTCGGGCCGCCCGACCAGGGCCATGGCCAGGCCGAGCCGCTGCTTCTGCCCGCCCGAGAGCCGGCGGTACGGCGTCCGGCCGCACTCGGCCAGCCCGAGCCGCTCCTCCAGCACCGCCGGGTCGACCGGGCTCGCGTGCAGGGCCGCGATGTGCCGGAGCATCTCGGGCGCCCGGACCCCGCTCCATGCCCCGCCCTCCTGGAGCATCACGCCGATCCGGGGCAGCAGCTCGCGGGACTGGCGTCGTGGGTCCAGGCCGAGCACCCGGACCTTCCCGTGCTGCGGCGCTCGATAGCCCTCGCAGGTCTCGAGCGTCGTGGTCTTGCCGGCCCCGTTCGGTCCCAGCACCGCGGTGACGGTGCCGCGGTCCACGGTCAGCGACAGGCCGTCGACGGCGGTCGTGTCGCCGTACCGCATGACGAGCCCGTCGACGACGACGGCGGGCTCGGACACGGGCCGAGTCTAGGTATGCGGCTCAGGTCACACTCGGTCAGGCCAGCCCGTCAGCCCAGCCCGGTCAGCCCAGCCCGGTCAGCCCAGCGCGGCGGTCAGGTCGTCGACGGTGTTCTGCAGCGGCCGGTCGAACCAGTCGAAGACGACGAACTCGTCGCAGACCGCGCGGTACGGCTCCAGCGCCCCGGCGATGTCGGTCCCGACGGGGTAGGGGAACCCGGTGGCTCGCCGGATCTCGGCCGGGTCCCGTCCGATCGCGGCGCAGGCCTCGTCGAGCAGGGCGCTCTTGCGGGCGTAGGACTCCGGGGTGCCCCAGATGTGCCACACGTCGGCGTACTTCGCGGCCATCGGGATGGTCCGCCGCTCGCCGCCTCCGCCGACCAGGATCGGCAGCCGCGCCTGCAGCGGCCGGGGGTGGTTGGGGGCGTCGTGGAGCCGGAAGTAGCGGCCCTCGAACGTGGTCCGGTCCTCGCGCAGGAGCGCCGAGATCACCGCGACGCTCTCCTCGAACCGGTCCGAGAGGTCGTGCGGGTTCATCAGGTCGATGCCGTAGGCCGCGTGCTCGTTGACCTGCCAGCCGGCCCCGAGGCCCGCGATCGCGCGGCCGTCGCTCACGTGGTCGAGCGCGGCGAGCTGGTTGGCCACGACCGCCGGGTGCCGGTAGGTGCCGCCGAGGACCATCGACCCGAGCCGGGCCCGGGTGGTGAGCGGCCCGAGCGCTCCCAGCAGGGTCAGGCACTCGAGCATCGGCTCGTCGCTGACCGCGTCGTCGTCGGTGTGACCCATGAAGTGGTCGCAGAGATAGATGGCGTAGGCGCCCAGGTCGTCGGCCACCTGCGCGAGCTCGCGCACCTCGGGCCACGGGCGGCCGTTGTCGAGGATCAGGCTGATGTCCACGCCGGGCATCCTGACAGCGGCCGGCGGGCCTGACGACTCTTCGGTCTCAGCCGATCGCCGTGACCACGGCGTCGATCAGCTGGTCGGCAGGGTGCCCGACGTCGCCGAAGACGAACTCCTCGCACACGCCGTCCCAGGCCGCCACGGTCGCCGCGCCGTCGGAGAGGTCGTCCACGAAGAAGCCCGAGGCCCGCTTGATCTCCGAGGGCTCCCGTCCCACCTCGCGACAGCGCTCGTCGAGGACGGCGCCCTTGGCTGCGAACGACTCCGGCGTCCCCCAGGTGTGCCACACGTCGGCGTACTTCGCGACCGTGCGCAGGGTGCGCTGCTCGCCCCTTCCCGCGACCAGGACCGGCAGCCGCTCCTGCACGGGGGCGGGCTGGTTGGGCGCGTCGTGGAGCTGGAAGAACCTGCCGGTGAAGGTCGTGCGCGGCTCGCGCAGCAGCGAGGCCGCGACGTGCACCGACTCCTCGAACCGGTCCGACCGGTCCCGTGGCGACATCAGGTCGATGCCGTACGCCGCGTGCTCGTTGACCTGCCACCCCGCGCCGAGCCCGGCGATCGCACGACCTGCGCTCACGGTGTCGAGGGAGGCGACCATCTTCGCCACGATCGCGGGGTGCCGGTACGTGCTACCCAGGACCAGCGCGCCGAGCCGGCACGACGAGGTCAGCTGGGACAGCGCCGAGAGCATGGTCCAGGCCTCGAGCCGGGGCCCGTCCACGACCGAGTCGTCCTCGGTGTTGGGCATGAAGTGGTCGGGGACGTAGACCGCGTGCACGCCCGCCTCGTCGAGCGTCTGCGCGACCCGCACCACCTCGTCCCAGGGGCGGTTGCTGTTGACCAGCACGCTGACGTGCATCAGACCTCGACGCCCCCGTCGACCTGGCCTCGCTGGACCTCGATGTCCTCGAAGGCGGCCGGTGGCTCCCGCCACGGGTCAGGCAAGGTGCCGGCGCGGGCGTCCCGGACCGCCTGCCACACCCGCTCCGGGGTGCACGGGATATCGATATGACGGACGCCGAGGTGCTTCAGCGCGTCCACCACGGCACTCTGGACCGCCGGGGTCGAGCCGATCGTCCCGGACTCGCCGATGCCCTTCGCGCCGAGCTCGTTGAGGTGGGTCGGGGTCTCGGTGTTGGCGGTCTCGTAGGAGATCGTGTCCGCCGTGGTCGGCATCTGGTAGTCGGCGAACGTCGAGGTCAGCGGCTGCCCGTCCTCGGAGTAGAGGAACTGCTCCCACAGCGCCTGGGAGATGCCCTGTGCGATCCCGCCGTGCTGCTGGCCCTCGACGATGACCGGGTTGAGGACGCGCCCGCAGTCGTCGACGGCCACGTGCCGCAGCGGCGTCACCAGCCCGGTCTCGGTGTCGACCTCGACCACGGACACGTGGGCGCCGAACGGGAACGTGGCGCCGTCCTGGGGGACGTCGAGCTGTGCGTGCAGCGTCTCGCCGCGGTCCTCGGCCGCCCGGGCCAGGGACGGCCAGTCGACGACGGCCCCGGGTACGCCGGAGACCGTGAACCCCTCGTCGGTCAGCTCGATGTCCTCGGGCGCGGCCTCGAGCATCGTGGCCGCCAGCTCGCGGGCCTGGTCGCGCACCGCGGAGGCGGCCGCGGCGACCGCGCTCCCTCCCAGCTGCAGGGACCTGGAGCCGCCGGTGCCGCCACCGGTCCTCACCAGACGGGTGTCGGACTGCACGTAGCGGATCTTCTCGATGGGGATGCCCAGCCGGTCGGCCACGATCATCGCGAACGACGTGGCGTGGCCCTGCCCGTGTGCGGACGTGCCGGACATCACGGTGGCCGAGCCATCGGGCTCGATCCGCACGTCGCCGAGCTCGGTGCCCCCGAAGCCGGTGATCTCGACGTAGGTCGAGACACCGATGCCGAGCAGCTTCTCCTCACCGGCCTCGATCCGTCGGCCCTGCTCGGCGCGCAGCGCGTCGACGTCGGCGATCCGCAGCGCCTCCTGGAGGGCCGCCTCGTAGTCGCCGTTGTCGTAGGTGAGCCCGGTGCGGGTCGAGTAGGGAAAGGCGTCCTTCGGGATCAGGTTGCGGCGCCGGAGCTCCTCCGGGGTGAGGCCGAGCTCGTGGGCCGCCAGGTCCATGAGCCGCTCCAGCATCGCTGCGGCCTCGGGCCGGCCGGCGCCCCGGAAGGCCCCGTTGGGCGCGGTGTTGGTCATGGCCGCGATGGCCGAGTAGTCGATCTTCGGGATCTCGTAGGGGCCCTGGGCCATGATGTGCCCGGGTCCGACGACCAAGGTGCCGCCGAAGCCGGCGTAGGCGCCGCAGTCGCCGATGTTCCTGGCCCGCAGCCCGGTGATCCGCCCGTCCCGGGTCAGCCCGAGCTCGGCGTACTGGACCGCGGCCCGGCCGTGCATCGACAGGAACGCCTCGCTGCGGGTCTCGGTCCAGGCGACCGGCCGGCCCAGGCTCCGCGCCGCGGCCACGATCGCGCCGTGGTGGTAGCCGATGCCGGCCTTGCCGCCGAATGCGCCGCCGACGTGCGGCGCGACGACCCGGAACTGCTCCTTCGGGAGACCGGTGAAGCGCGCCAGCATGTCGCGGGCCATGTGCGGGTGCTGGGTGGCGATGTACGCCGTCAGCAGGACTTCGGGGTCGTCCGCGCCGGGCCGCGGGTCGACCAGGATCGCGTTGCCCTCGAGCGGTGCGGTGGCGATGCGCTGGTTCTCGATCCGGGCGCGCACCACGACCTCCGCGTCGGCGAGCGCGTCGCCGGCATCCGGCGGGTGGACCGCCCGGACGGACTGCGCGATGTTGCTGCCGACCACGGGGAACTGCTGCGGGGCGCCCGGCGCCAGCGCCTCCTCCATGTCGACGACCACGTCCAGCAGGTCGTAGTCCACGTCCACGAGCTCGGCGGCATCGACGGCCTCGGCCCGGGTCTCGGCGACCACGAGGGCCACCGGGTCCCCGACGTAGCGCACCACACCGTCCGCCAGTGGGCCGTGGCCCACCGCCTCGTGGATCTGGGCGAAGGACGGAACGAACTCCCGGCCGAGCGTGTCGGCCGTGTGCACCGCCAGCACGCCGGGCGCCTGCTCGGCGTTCGACGTGTCCAGGTTGGTGATCGTCGCGTGCGGGAGCGGGCTGCGGACGAAGACTGCGTGCGCGGTCCCGGGGATCCGGAGGTCGTCGACGTAGGTGCTGCGACCGTCGATGAGCTCGGGGTCCTCGACCCGCCGGACTCGGTTGCCCAAGATCGATCCGACCATGAAGCGGAGACTATCCCCGCTTAGTTCGCCCCGGTGGGGGCGGCCACGGCAGGTAAGGGTCACCTTCCTTGAAGCTCTCGCACCATTAACGGCACACTGGTGTTGTGATATTCGAGGACGACCAGTCGACGCGGCACCGCGTGGCCCGGTCGATCCTCGTCGAGGGGCCGTCGACCGCCGCCGCGCTGGGCGTCCGGCTGGACCTGACGCCCGCCGCCGTGCGCCGCCACCTCGACCAGCTGGTCGCAGAGGGTGCCGTGGAGGCGCGCGAGCCACGCCGCCAGGCGCACCGCGGCCGAGGACGTCCGGCCAAGGTGTTCGCGCTGACCGAGCGCGGTCGCGAGGGCTTCGACCAGCAGTACGACGACCTCGCGGTCCAGGCGCTGCGGTTCTTGCACGAGACCGGTGGCGAGGAAGCCGTCCGGTCCTTCGCCAACCAGCGGGTGGCCTTCATCGAGGAGCGGTTCGGCGAGGTCGCGACCTCCCGGCCCGAGCTGAGCCCGGTCGAGGTGCTCGCCACCGTGTTCACCGACGAGGGCTACGCAGCCGCGGTACGCGCGCTGCCGCTGGCCGACCAGCTCTGCCAGCAGCACTGCCCGGTCTCCCACGTCGCCCACGAGTTCCCGCAGCTGTGCGAGGCCGAGACCGAGGCGATCGGCAAGGTTCTCGGGCGCCACGTCCAGCGGCTGGCCACGATCGCCCACGGCGACGGCGTCTGCACCACGTGCATCCCTGACCTCCCACCAACCCAGAAGGAGAAGGTCAACTCATGACCTCCATCGAGGAGCGGAACCCCGAGCTGCAGGGCCTCGGTCGCTACCAGTTCGGCTGGGCCGACAGCGACGTCGCCGGCGCGGCGGCCAAGCGCGGCCTGAGCGAAGAGGTCGTCCGCGACATCTCGTCGAAGAAGAGCGAGCCGCAGTGGATGCTGGACCTGCGCCTCAAGGGCCTCAAGCTCTTCCACCGCAAGCCGATGCCCACGTGGGGCTCGGACCTGTCGGGCATCGACTTCGAGAACATCAAGTACTTCGTCCGGTCCAGCGAGAAGCAGGCCGCGACCTGGGACGACCTCCCCGAGGACATCAAGAGCACCTACGACAAGCTCGGCATCCCCGAGGCGGAGAAGCAGCGCCTGGTCTCCGGCGTGGCTGCCCAGTACGAGTCCGAGGTCGTCTACCACTCGATCCGTGAGGACCTCGAGGAGCAGGGCGTCATCTTCCTGGACACGGACACCGCGCTGAAGGAGCACGAGGACCTCTTCAAGGAGTACTTCGGCACCGTCATCCCGGTCGGCGACAACAAGTTCGCCGCGCTCAACACCTCGGTGTGGTCGGGTGGGTCGTTCATCTACGTGCCGAAGGGTGTGCACGTCGACATTCCGCTGCAGGCCTACTTCCGGATCAACACCGAGAACATGGGCCAGTTCGAGCGGACGCTGATCATCGTCGACGAGGACGCCTACGTGCACTACGTCGAGGGCTGCACCGCGCCGATCTACTCCTCCGACTCGCTGCACTCGGCGGTCGTGGAGATCATCGTCAAGAAGGGCGGCCGCTGCCGCTACACGACCATCCAGAACTGGTCCAACAACGTCTACAACCTCGTCACCAAGCGGGCGACGTGCGACGCCGGAGCGACGATGGAGTGGGTCGACGGCAACATCGGCTCCAAGGTCACGATGAAGTACCCCGCCATCTACCTCATGGGCGAGCACGCCAAGGGCGAGACCCTGTCGATCGCCTTCGCGGGTGAGGGCCAGCACCAGGACGCCGGCGCCAAGATGGTGCACGCGGCGCCTCACACGTCCAGCTCGATCCTGAGCAAGTCGGTGGCGCGCGGCGGCGGGCGGACGTCCTACCGCGGGTTGATCCAGATCAACGAGGGCGCGCACGGCTCGAAGTCCAACGTGCTGTGCGACGCGCTGCTGGTCGACCAGATCAGCCGGTCCGACACCTACCCCTACGTCGACATCCGCGAGGACGACGTGTCGATGGGCCACGAGGCCTCGGTCTCGAAGGTGTCCGAGGACCAGCTGTTCTACCTCATGTCGCGCGGCATGCAGGAGGACGAGGCGATGGCGATGATCGTCCGCGGCTTCGTGGAGCCGATCGCCAAGGAGCTCCCGATGGAGTACGCCCTCGAGCTGAACCGGCTGATCGAGCTCCAGATGGAAGGGGCGGTCGGCTAGCGATGGGCCTGGAAGTCTCCTCCCACCTGCACCCGGTGGGCTCCTTCGACATGTCCGACCACCCGGTCCCGACCGGGCGCGAGGAGGTGTGGCGGTTCACGCCGCTCAAGCGGCTGCGCGGCCTGCAGGACGACGCGCCGCTCGACGGTGACGGCTACGACGTGAAGCTCGAGGTCCCCGCCGGCGCCACCGCCGGCAACGTCGAGGTGGCCGACTCGGAGCGCGGCCTGTCCGGCTTCGTCCCCACGGACCGGGTCGCGGCCCGGGTCTGGGCCAGCTCACCGCGGGTCTTCACCGTCGACGTGCCCGCCGAGACCGAGCTCGCCGAGCCCGTCCTCGTGACGGTCACCGGCCGCGGCGGCGACCGGGCCGTGGCCCGTCAGCTGCTGGTCAAGGTGGGCGCGCACGCCCGAGCCACCGTCGTGGTGCGCTTCGAGGGCTCCGCGACCTGGGCCGACACCACCGAGATCGTGGTCGGCGACGGCGCCCAGGTCACCTACGTCACCATCCAGGACTGGGCCGACGACGCGGTGCACCACAGCACCCAGTCGGCCAGGGTGGGCCGGGACGCCTCCCTCAAGCACGTCGCCGTCACCTTCGGCGGCGACCTGGTGCGGCACGACACCACGGCGTCGTACGCCGGCCCGGGTGGCGAGATCGAGATGCTCGGCCTCTACTTCGCCGACGACGGCCAGCACATCGAGCACCGGCTCTTCGTCGACCACAACGCGCCCAAGACCAAGAGCCACGTGTCCTACAAGGGCGCGCTGCAGGGCGAGGGCGCGCACACGGTCTGGATCGGCAACGTGCTGATCCGCAAGGAGGCCGAGGGCATCGAGACCTACGAGGAGAACCGCAACCTCGTGCTCACCGACGGCTGCCAGGCCGACTCGGTCCCCAACCTCGAGATCGAGACCGGCGAGATCGAGGGCGCCGGCCACGCGTCCGCCACCGGACGGTTCGACGACGAGCAGCTGTTCTACCTGCGCTCGCGCGGCATCGCCGAGGCGGAGGCGCGGCGGCTGGTCGTGCACGGCTTCTTCAACGACCTGATCCGCAAGATCGCCGTGCCGGCCATCGAGGAGTCGCTGACGGCCACGGTCGAGGCCGAGCTGGAGAAGAACGTCCTTCGTGCTTCGGAGGCGTCGTGACCTTCGAACGGGCCTGCGCCCTGGCCGACGTCCCCGAGGACGAGGCGGTCGCGGTGACCCTGGGCGACCAGGACGTCGCGGTCGCGCGCAACGGCGACGAGGTCTACGCCGTCGAGGACATCTGCTCGCACGCCGCCGTCGCCCTCTCCGAGGGCGAGGTCGACGAGTGCACGCTCGAGTGCTGGCTGCACGGCTCGCGGTTCGACCTCCGCACCGGCAAGCCGACCGGGCTGCCCGCCACCGAACCGGTGGCGACCTTCCCCGTCGAGGTGCGCGGCACCGACATCTACATCGACGTCACCCAATCCCTGAACGGAGTCACCCCCCAATGAGCACGCTGGACATCAAGGACCTCCACGTCTCGGTTTCCACCGAGGACGGACCGAAGGAGATCCTCAAGGGCGTCACGCTCACCATCAACAGCGGCGAGACGCACGCGATCATGGGCCCCAACGGCTCGGGCAAGTCGACGCTGGCCTACTCGATCGCCGGCCACCCGAAGTACACCGTGACCGGCGGCTCGGTGACCCTCGACGGCGAGGACGTGCTCGCGATGTCGGTCGACGAGCGGGCGCGGGCCGGGCTCTTCCTCGCGATGCAGTACCCCGTCGAGGTCCCTGGCGTGTCGGTCTCCAACTTCCTGCGCACCGCCAAGACCGCGCTCGACGGCGAGGCCCCCAAGCTGCGGACCTGGGTCAAGGACGTCAACGCCGCGCTGGAGAACCTCAACCTCGACCCGACGTTCGGCACCCGCTCGGTCAACGAGGGCTTCTCCGGCGGTGAGAAGAAGCGCCACGAGATCGCCCAGCTCGAGCTGCTCAACCCCCAGATCGCCGTCCTCGACGAGACCGACTCCGGGCTCGACATCGACGCGCTCAAGATCGTCGCCGCCGGGGTGAACCGGTTCCGCGAGCAGGAGGGCAAGGGCGTCCTCCTGATCACCCACTACACCCGGATCCTGCGCTACATCGAGCCCGACTTCGTGCACGTCTTCGTCGACGGCAGGATCGCCGAGCAGGGCGGCCCCGAGCTCGCCGAGGCCCTCGAGGCCGAGGGCTACGACAAGTACCTCAACAAGGCAGCGGTCTGAGCATGACCGCCCTCGAGGGGCTGCTGCCCGAGCTGGAGGTGGTCCGCAAGGACTTCCCCATCCTCGAGCGCACGCTGGCGGGCGGGCTGCCGCTGGTCTACCTGGACAGCGCCAACACCAGCCAGAAGCCCCAGGTCGTCATCGACACCATGGTCGACCACCTGGAGCGGCACAACGCCAACATCGCCCGGGCCATGCACCAGCTGGGCGCGGAGTCGACCGAGGCGTTCGAGTCGGCGCGCGACAAGGTGGCGGCGTTCCTGAACGCGCCCTCGCGTGACGAGGTGGTCTTCACCAAGAACGCCTCCGAGGCGCTCAACCTGGTCGCCAACACGCTCGCGTGGAGCGGTCCGTTCCAGGTGGGTCCCGGCGACGAGGTCGTCATCACCGAGATGGAGCACCACTCCAACATCGTGCCGTGGCAGCTGCTCACCGAGCGCACCGGTGCGACGTTGCGGTGGTTCGGCCTGACCGACGACGGACGGTTGGACCTCTCGGACATCGACGACCTCATCACCGAGCGCACCAAGGTGGTCTCGCTGACCTGGGTGTCCAACATGCTCGGCACCATCAACCCGATCGCCGCCATCGCAGCCCGCGCCCATCAGGTCGGTGCGCTGGTGGTCGTGGACGCCTCGCAGGCCGTGCCGCAGCTGCCGGTCGACGTGGCCGCGTCCGGTGCCGACCTGCTCGCGTTCACCGGCCACAAGTGCGTGGGCCCGACCGGCATCGGCGTCCTGTGGGGCCGCCGTGAGGTGCTCGACCAGCTGCCGCCGTTCCTGGGCGGCGGCGAGATGATCGAGACCGTCACCATGGAGCGTTCGACGTACGCCCCGGTGCCGCACAAGTTCGAGGCCGGCACCCCGCCGATCGTCGAGGCGATCGGCCTCGGCGCCGCCCTCGACTACCTCGGCCACCTCGGCATGGACGCCGTGCACCGGCACGAGCAGACGATCACGCGCTACGCGCTCGAGGCGCTCCAGACCGTGCCGGGGCTGACCGTCCTCGGCCCGCTGTCCGCGGAGGATCGCGGGGGAGCGATCGCCTTCGAGCTCGAGGGCGCGCACCCGCACGACGTGGCGACCGTCCTGGACACTCGCGGCGTGGCGGTGCGGGCCGGCCACCACTGCGCCAAGCCCGCCCACGCCCGGTTCGGCGTGCAGAGCTCGACCCGCATGTCGTCCTACCTCTACACGACGCCGGCCGAGATCGACGCACTGGTCGAGGCGCTGGAATACACCCGCTCGTACTTCAAGTTGAACTGAGGAACATGGACCTCGACAGCCTGTACCAGGAGATCATCCTGGACCACTACAAGAACCCCCACCACAAGGGCCTGCGCGAGCCCTTCGAGGCGGAGGTGCACCACGTCAACCCCACCTGCGGTGACGAGGTGACGCTGCGCGTGCACGTGACCGACGGCGTGGTCGCGGACGTGTCGTACGACGCGGTCGGCTGCTCCATCTCGCAGGCCGCGGCGTCGGTCCTGACCGACCTGGTCATCGGCAAGAGCGTCGACGAGGCGATGGACATCCACGGCGAGTTCCTGGCCCTGATGCAGGGCAAGGGCTCCGTGACGCCCGACGAGGAGATCCTGGAGGACGGGATCGCGTTCGCCGGAGTGGCGAAGTTCCCGTCTCGGGTGAAGTGCGCACTACTGTCGTGGATGGCCTGGAAGGACGCCACCGCCCAGTCAATGGAGGCAAGCAATGGCTGACCACGGAGATCTCCCCGACGTTCCGGAGGCCACTGGGGGCACGGCGACCGTCAGCATCGACGACGTCACCGAGGCGATGAAGGACGTCGTCGACCCCGAGCTCGGCATCAACGTCGTCGACCTCGGCCTGGTCTACGGCGTGCACCTCGACGAGGGACACAACGTCGTCCTCGACATGACGCTCACCTCGGCGGCCTGCCCGCTCACCGACGTCATCCAGGACCAGACCGAGAGCGCCCTCGAGGGGCTGGTCAACGACGTGGCCATCAACTGGGTCTGGATGCCCCCGTGGGGCCCGGACAAGATCACCGACGACGGCCGCGAGCAGCTGCGGGCGCTCGGCTTCAACGTCTGACCCACCAGTGGTCACCGCCGCGGTCCCGCGCGAGCGGTTCGAGCGGTGGGTGCTCAACTTCCGCGGCCGGCACGGTGAGACCGCGCTGGGCGTGACGGACGGAGCGCTGGCCGGGTCGGCGGCGGACGGGTCGACCTTCTCGGCGCGGCTGCCCTTCGGGGCGGCGTACGCCGGGCTGCCGGACGAAGCGGCGTTCGCGCTCGAGATCCGGCCCCCGGCCGACTGGGGCCTCGTGCTGGTGCGCAAGGGCGGCTTCGGGATCGCGCGGCTGGCCGGCGACCGGATCGCTGGGTCGAAGATCGGCCAGCGGCACGTCCAGGGCCGGACCAAGGCGGGTGGGCAGAGCCAGCAGCGGTTCGCCAGGAGGCGGGACAACCAGGCGCGGCAGGCCTACGAGGCGGCCGCCGACCACGCCGCGCGGCTCCTGGCGACCGACGCGGCGGGCACCGAGCTCGTCGTGGTCGCCGGAGGAGACCACGTCGCCGTCGACGAGGTGCTCGCCGACCAGCGGCTGCGGCACGCCCGGGTCGTCGGACCGTGGCTCGCGGTCCCGGACCCCCGGCGGGGCGTGCTGGAGCAGGCGGCGGTGGACGCGGCCAGCGCGGTCATCGAGGTGACCAACGCTCAGTAGCCGAGCTCGGCCTTCCGCTTCTCCCACCTGCCGGCGATCTCGTCCAGCTCCGCCTCGACGAAGCGGAGGAAGTCCAGGCTCAGCGCCACCCGGCGGTGGGCAGGGGCGTCGGGGCCGAGGGCGGTGAGGGAGTGCTCGAGAGACGCCTTGATCGGGCCGTAGATCTGGTCGTGGCTCATCATCGCCCCGTGCCAGGCGTCGTCGTCGACGACGTAGACGTCACGGCGCGAGCCGCGCTCCCGCTCCCGGCGGAGCATGCCCAGCTGCTCGAGGTAGCCGACCGCACCCGAGATGCCGGCGGGGGAGACGCCCAGGGCCGAGGCCAGCTCCGCCGAGGTCATCCGGCCGTCGTCGTCGACCAGCAGTGCGCCGAACAGCCGGGACGGCAGCCGGGCCAGCCCGGCCTGGGTCAGGGCAGCGCCGATCCGCTCGACCGACGACTGCTGGGCGGGTGTCACATCACACAGTCTACTAGTTTCAGAAAATATTGAAGGAAGCGTATGGTCGAGCCCATGACTGAGGCAGTGATCGAGGCTCGTGGGCTGGTGAAGGCGTTCGGGCCGCAACGGGCGCTGGATGGGCTCGACCTGTCGGTGCAGCAGGGCGAGGTGCACGGCTTCCTCGGCCCGAACGGCGCGGGCAAGTCGACGACGATCAGGGTGCTGCTGGGGCTGCTCCGCAAGGACGCCGGCGAGGTCACCTTGTTCGGCCAGGACCCGTGGCGTGACGCCGCCGATCTGCACCGGCGACTGGCCTACGTTCCCGGCGACGTGAACCTGTGGCCCAACCTCACCGGTGGTGAGGTGATCGACCTTCTCGGACGGCTCCGAGGCGGTCTCGACGAGGCCCGCAGAGCGGCGCTCCTGGAGAGGTTCGAGCTGGACCCCACGAAGAAGGGGCGCAGCTACTCGAAGGGAAACCGGCAGAAGGTGGCGCTCGTGGCCGCACTCGCCTCGGACGTCGAGCTCCTCGTGCTCGACGAGCCCACGTCCGGGCTCGACCCGCTCATGGAGTCCGTCTTCCGGGACTGCGTCGACGAGTTCCGGACCGACGGTCACACCGTGCTGCTGTCCAGCCACATCCTGGCCGAGGTGGAGCGGTTGTGCGAGCGGGTGAGCATCATCCGGGCCGGACGGTGCGTCGAGTCCGGCTCGCTCGCGGAGCTCCGCCATCTGACGCGGACGTCCATCGCGGCTGACCTGGACAGGGTGCCGGACGGGCTGGCCCGGCTACCCGGCGTCCACGACGTCGAGATCGACGGTCGCCGGGTCCAGCTCGAGGTCGACACGACCCAGCTCGACGGGCTCCTGGACGCGCTCCAGACCGGCGGCGTCAGGTCGCTGCTGAGCCAGCCCCCGACGCTCGAGGATCTCTTCCTCCGGCACTACGGGGACCGGATCGACCCGGCCGAGGAGGTAGTCGCGAGGTGACCGGGACCCTCGAGCTCCTTCGGGCGTTCGTCCGGCGCGACCGGTGGCTCTACCTGTGGTGGGGCATCGCGGTGGCACTCCTGTACGTGAGCCAGGCCTGGAGCGTCGACGGCCTGTACACGACCCAGGCGGAGTTCGACAAAGCGGCCGCGGGGATGGAGAGCAACGCCGCGCTCATCGCCATGACCGGACCGGCCCGGGCACTGAACACGACCGGCGGTCAGGTGACCTGGCAGGCGGCCGCCTTCGGAGTCATCTGCGCGGGGTTGATGAGCATGTTCCTGGTGGGCCGGCACACGCGCGCCGAGGAGGAGAGCGGGCGCGACGAGCTGTTGCGGGCCGCGCCGGTCGGCCGGTACGCCGCGATGACGGCGACGCTCCTCGACGCCGTGATCGCCAACGTGATCCTCGGGGTCCTGGTGGGCGGCAGCCTGGCGGCGTACGGGCTCACGGTGGCCGACTCGGTCGCGCTCGGAGTCGGGCTGACCCTCAGCGGGTGGTTCTTCTCGGGCGTTGCGCTCATCACCATGCAGCTCACGACCAGCACGCGAGCCGCCTACGGGCTGACGGGCGCCGTGATCGTGGTCGCGTACCTGCTACGGGCGATCGGGGACGTGAGCGCTCCGGCACTGAGCTGGCTCTCGCCGATCGGGTGGTACCAGGCCATGCATGCGTTCTCCGGCCTGCGGTGGTGGCCGGCCCTGCTTCCCCTGGTCGGGGCGGTCCTCGTGGTCGCCGTGGCCCGCTCCGTGTTCGACCGGCGCGACTTCGGCTCGGGCGTCCTCCCGGCCCGCCCCGGGCCGGCGCGCGCCGGTGCCGGCCTGACCAGCGGGTTCGGTATGGCCTGGCGGCTCCAGCGGCCGGCGTTCGCCGGATGGGCTCTCGGGCTGCTCCTCTGCGGCGTGAGCTTCGGCACCTTGGGCAACGACGTGACGGACATCGTCGGCGACTCGTCCTACTCCCACGACGTGATCCTGCAGGGCAGCTCGAACGTTCTGGACGGCTTCTACGCGACCCTCATCGTCATGCTCGCGTTGTTGGCCGCGGGGTTCTCGATCTCGTCGGCGCTGCGGCCCCACGCGGAGGAGGATGCGGGCCGGGTGGAGTCGTTGCTCACGACGGCCCTTCCGCGGTCGATGTGGCTGGGTGGGCACGTGGCGGTCACGGGCCTGGGCACCATCGTCGTCCTGGGCCTCGCCGGACTGGGACTCGGCGCCACCTACGCGGTGGTCACCGGAGACACCGGGGCCCTGCTCAGGCTGTCGGTCCCGCTGCTGACGTTCACACCCGCCGTCCTCACGCTCAGCGGTCTGGCCAGGCTGCTGCACGGCGTGGCCCCCCGTGCATCGGCACTGGCCTGGCTGGGCCTGGGGCTGTCCGCCGTCGTCCTCTTCTTCGGGGACGTGCTGAACCTGCCCCAGTGGGTCCAGGACGTCTCCCCGTTCGAGCACCTGGCACTGATGCCACTCCAGGACTTCCGCCTGACCCCGTTCCTGGTCCTCTCTGGGGTGGCGGTGGCGCTCAGCGCGGCGGGACAGGTCGCCTTCCGGAGGCGCGACATCGCTTAGGTTGCGGCCGTGCCGCCGGTTCGCGTCGAGGTGCGTCACCCGCGTGGTGGCGCCGCCGCACGTGCGTTGTGGGCTAGCGTCCGGTGCCATGTGGCAGCCCGAGCCGGGGTGGCACCCGCTGCCCGGCGGGACCGGGACGTCCACGGTGGGTGTGTGGCGCACCGTGCTCGGTGGCCGGCCGGTCGTCGTGAAGCGGCTGGCCCGGCCCACGCCGCGTGACCCCGCCGAGCTCGGCGAGCCGGCGCACTTCGCCTACTGGCGGCGGCCCGCGGACGTGGTCGTCTCCCGCGTCGGGCTGGAGACGACGCCGGGGCTGCGCGCGCCCGTGCTGACCTCGGTCGAGGAGGACGACGAGGGCATCACGCTGGTGCAGGACTGGGTCGAGGACGCCGCCAACAGCGGGCTGTTCTGCGCGGTGGCGCTGGGCCGGTTCGCCGGGGCCGAGCTGGGCGGCCACAGCTGGCTGGCGCGCAACCAGCTCCGCGACCGGATCGCGCGGGTGGAGCGCCGGGGTGGCTGGCCGACCCTGTCCCGCACCACCGTCGCGGACGTCGCCGACCACCTGTGGCGCCGGCGTACGTCGCTCCTCGACGAGCTCGACGCGCTGCCCCAGGTCGCCCAGCACGGCGACCCGACGCCGGTGAACCTGCCCGGCCGCGAGGGCGACGACGTCGTGGCGATCGACTGGAGCAGCCTGGGTCACGGGCCGGTGGGCCACGACCTCGGTCTCTTCATGCTCGGCGCCCGGGAGGAGTTCGAGCCGCTGCTCGACGCCTACCTGCTGGGGCTGCCCGCCGGGCTGGCCACCCGCGACCAGGCCGCTCAGGGTGCCCGGGTGGCGGCCGTGCTGACCGCGCTCAGCCGGGCCGAGTGGGCCCTGAGCCGCGTCGCCGGCGGCGAGGGGGCGCTGGCCGGGAAGTACCGGCACCCCGCGGTCGCGCCGTACCTGCGGTCGCTCCAGCGGCAGTTCCCGCAGATCGAGGCGCTGGTGGGCTGACCGCCCGTCAGAGGTTGTTCGTCGCGAACGTGTCGCACTGCTTGATGTCGGTGGCGTTGTAGCCGGTGGTGAACCACCGCATCCGCTGCTCGGAGGAGCCGTGCGTCCACTGCTCCGGGTTGACGTCGCCGCCGCCGCGCTGCTCGATGTAGTCGTCGCCGACGTCCTTGGCCGCGCCGAGGGCCTCGGTGATGTCGTTCTCGTCGATCGCCTCGAAGATCTGGACGCCCTTCGAGTCCGTGGTGCCGGTCGCACCGCGGGTCCACATCCCGGCGTAGCAGTCGGCCTGCAGCTCGAGCCGGACCGAGTCGCTGGTGGGCCCCTTCTGGGTGCGGACCCGGCTCATGGTGCCGAGCAGGTTCTGGATGTGGTGGCCGAACTCGTGGGCGATCACGTAGGGCTCGACGAAGTCGCCGCCCTGGCCGCCGAGCTGCCCCTCGAGCACGTCCTTGAAGAACGTGGTGTCGAGGTAGATGGTCTGGTCGGTCGGGCAGTAGAACGGTCCGACGTCCTTGGTGGCGTCGCCGCACCCGGTCGATGTGGCGTCGGTGAAGGTCACCACCTGCGCCGGCTGCAGCTGCTTGCCGGTCTGCTGCGGCAGCACCTTCGACCAGTAGCTCTCCAGCGACTCCTCGACCGCGACCCGAGCGCAGTCCTCGCTCTGGTTGGCGTCCGCGCCGCTGAGGCACTGGTCATAGCGGTCGGTCTTCTCCGCCGGTCCGGTCGAGCCGGTCCCGGCTCCGCTCCCGCTGGCGAACTGCACGATCACGTAGATGATGATCACGACGATCGTCGTACCGATCCCGCCCCCGGAGATCGCGCCCATGGGGAGGTTGCCCATCCCGCCGCCCCGCCCGCCGCCCCTCACGTCGGTGACGTGGCCGCCGCTGATGTCGGCCTTGGGGTTGAAGCGCACGCGCCAAGAGTAGGGGAGGCGACTGCGGCCCTGGTGTCCTGTCACTACACTCGAGCAAGCCATGATCACCGCCCACCAGCTGGAAGTGCGTGCTGGGGCGAGGCTCCTCATGGCAGACGTCAGCTTCCGCGTCGGAGCGGGTGACAAGGTCGGGCTGGTCGGGCGCAACGGCGCCGGGAAGACCACCCTGACCCGGATCCTCGCGGGCGAGGGGCTGCCGGCCGCAGGCCGGGTCGACACGACCGGGTCTGTGGGCTACCTGCCGCAGGACCCCCGCACCGGCGACCTCGACGTGCCCGTACGCGAGCGGATCCTGTCCGCGCGCGGGCTCGACGACGTCGTACGCCGGCTGCGGGCGGCCGAGACCGAGATGGGCTCGTCGGATGCGGAGGTCAGGGACCGCGGGATGAGGCGGTACGCCGCCGCGGACGCCGAGCTGCACGCCGGGGGTGGCTACTCCGCCGACGCCGAGGCGGCGCAGATCGCGTCGTCGCTGGGCATCCCGGAGCGGCTGATGACCCAGCCGCTGCGCACGCTCTCGGGCGGGCAGCGGCGGCGGGTCGAGCTGGCCCGGATCCTGTTCTCCGGCGCCGAGACGCTTCTCCTGGACGAGCCGACCAACCACCTCGACGCGGACTCGGTCGTCTGGCTGCGGGAGTTCCTCCGGGCGTTCCGCGGCGGCCTGGTCGTGATCTCCCACGACACCGCGCTCCTCGAGACGACGGTCAACCGGGTCCTGCACCTCGACGCGAACCGGGCCGAGATCGACGTCTACAACCTGGGCTGGAAGCAGTACCTCCTCCAGCGCGAGACCGACGAGCGGCGTCGCAAGCGGGAGCGGATGAACGCCGAGAACAAGGCCAAGACGCTCACCGACCAGGCCAACAAGATGCGGGCCAAGGCGACGAAGGCCCAGGCCGCCCAGTCGATGCTCAAGCGCGCCGAGAAGATGATGGCCGGCCTGGAGGGAGAGCGGCGCAGCGACAAGGTCGCCCGCATCAAGTTCCCGGCCCCCGCGCCGTGCGGTCGCACGCCGCTCACCGCCAGCGAGCTCTCGAAGTCCTACGGCTCGCTCGAGGTCTTCACCGACGTCGACCTGGCCATCGACCGCGGGTCGCGGGTCGTCGTGCTCGGCCTCAACGGTGCGGGCAAGACCACCCTCCTGCGCATCCTGGCCGGCGTCGACCAGCCCGACACCGGGGCGGTGCTGCCCGGACACGGGCTGAAGGTCGGCTACTACGCCCAGGAGCACGAGACCCTCGACACCGACCGCACGGTGCTGGAGAACATGCAGAGCGCCGCGCCGCAGCTGACCGACAGCGAGGCGCGCAGCGTACTGGGCTCGTTCCTGTTCTCCGGGGACGACGCCCACAAGCCGGCCAAGGTCCTCTCCGGCGGGGAGAAGACCCGGCTCGCCCTCGCCTCGCTGGTGGTCTCGAGCGCCAACGTGCTGCTCCTCGACGAGCCCACCAACAACCTCGACCCGGCCTCCCGCGAGGAGGTGCTGGCCGCGATCCGCAGCTACGAGGGCGCGATCGTCCTGGTCACCCACGACGAGGGTGCCGTGCTCGCGCTGGAGCCGGACCGGGTGCTGCTGCTCCCCGACGGTGACGAGGACCTCTGGAACCCTGACTACGCGGACCTGGTCGCGCTGGCCTGACGTGCCCTAGGTTCCCCCTGTGCGGACGACCCGACTCGCCTCCATCCTGACCGCGTTGGCGCTGGCCGCTCTCCTGCCTGTGCATGCGTCGGCGGAGCCCCGTGGCGACCCGACGACCACGGTCAAGCTCAAGGTCGTGGGCTGCGACGGGTGCCGGATCCAGGCGGTGCAGAACGTCGACGGGAGCCTGACCTACCAGAGCAGGACCAAGCGGGTGAAGGACCGCAAGGTCGAGTTCGTCGTGCCCGCCGACCGGACCCAGCAGATGGCCTTCATCGTCTTCGCACCGTTCGACGAGGTGGCGGACGCCGGGTTCCCGATGGTGGTGATGGTCGGCTGGAAGGACAGGGAGCCGGGCCAGGGTGTGAGCGCGGCGTATGCCGCGGGAGTCCACAAGGGTTCGGGGTGCTGGGCCGGCACCACGGACGCCGTGGTGAAGAACCGGCTCGTGGTCACGAGGGTGCACGTCCGGGAGCCGGCGCTGGGGCCGGGGACGTTCACCGCCGCGGCCGGTCACCTGACCACGGCGCTGCGGGCGCTGCCTTACTTCGGCAACCGCCACGCTTCCGAGCTGCACGTCGAGGACCCGTCGATCTGCAAGTGATGCCAGCGGGGTCGGCGCTACCACCTACGCTCGTCGCATGACCCTGACCGCCGACGAGATCACCGCCGCCGGGCTGCACTTCGACATCAACGACGCGGTGGCGACGGTGACGCTGAGCCGGCCCGACAAGCGCAACGCGCAGACGCCGGCCATGTGGCACGCCCTGGCGGCGATCGGGGAGCAGCTGCCGGAGACCGCCAGGGTGGTCGTGGTCAGGGGAGCGGGGCACAGCTTCAGCGCCGGGCTGGACCGGGCGATGCTCGACCCCGAGACCGGCGACGTGGCCAGGTTGCTGGCCCTCGACGACGACGCGATGAACAAGGCCGTCGACGGCTACCAGCAGGGTTTCACCTGGCTGCGCGACCCGCGGTTCGTGAGCATCGCGGCGGTGCAGGGTCACGCGATCGGGGCCGGGTTCCAGCTGGCCCTGAGCTGCGACCTGCGGGTGGTCACCGAGGACGTCCAGCTCTGCATGAAGGAGCCGGCGCTCGGCCTGGTTCCCGACCTGACGGGAACAAAGCCGCTGGTGGAGGCGGTTGGCTACCAGAGGGCGCTGGAGCTCTGCGCGACCACCCGGATGGTCGGGGCCCTGGAGGCCGTGACGATCGGGCTGGCGCTGACCGCCGTACCGGCCGACCGGCTGGACACGACGGTCGCGGACCTCGCCGAGGCGCTCACCGCCAACGTCGCCGGGGCGGTGGTCGAGACCAAGCGGCTGTTGCAGTCGGCAGCCGAGGAGGACCTCGAGACGCAGCGCCGGCTGGAGCGCGAGGCACAGGTACGCCGGTTCCGCGAGCTGGCCGAGCTGATGAAGCCAAGTTGATGCAGACGAGCAAGGAGTAGGCCATGTCGATGCACGGACCGGGAGCAGCGGCCGCGTGGCGGCACCTGCGTTCCGACCGCAGCGTCGTCAACAACCGGATCGACCGGCGGACGGTGGCCCGGGTCTTCCGGTTCGCCGGTCCGCACAAGGCGCTGATCACCGCCTTCCTCGCGGTCACCGTGGTCGGAGCCGGGATGGTGGTCGTCACCCCGCTGCTGGTGCAGCGGATCGTCGACAACGGCATCCTCGAGGGCGACCGGGCTCTGGTGGCCTGGCTGGCGCTCGCCATGGCCGGGGTCGCGCTGTTCAGCGCCCTGGTCAGCGTCGTGAGTGGCTGGCTCTCCAGCCGGATCGGCGAGGGGCTGATCTTCGACCTGCGCACCCGAGTGTTCGGGCACGTCCAGCGCCAGTCCCTGGCGTTCTTCACCCGCACCCAGACCGGCGCGCTCGTCTCCCGCCTCAACAACGACGTCATCGGCGCCCAGCGGGCCTTCACCAGCACCCTGTCCAGCACGGTCGCCAACTCGATCGCGGTCGTGGTCGTCGGCATCACCATGCTCGCGCTGAGCTGGCAGGTGACCTTGCTGTGTCTCGCGCTGTTCCCGTTCCTGTTCCTCATCAGCCGCCTGGTCAGCGGCCGGATGGCAGGTCTGACCCGGAGCCAGATGGACGGCAACGCCGATCTCGGCAACGTCATGACCGAGCGGTTCAACGTCGGCGGCGCGATGCTGCTCAAGCTGTTCGGCCGCCGCGGCGAGGAGGACGAGCTGTTCGCCGAGAAGGCCGCGGTCGTGCGCGACCTGGGCGTCCGGATCTCGGTGACCACGAGCATCTTCGGCGCGGCGATGATGACGGTGCCGGCCCTGGCCACCGCGCTGGTCTACGGCGTGGGCGGCCAGCTCGCGATCAGCGGCACCCTGACCGTCGGCACCATGCTGGCGCTGGCCACCCTGCTGCTGCGGCTGCTCGGGCCGCTGCAGGGACTCTCCAACGTCCGGATCGACGTGATGACCGCGCTGGTCAGCTTCGAGCGGGTCTTCGAGGTGCTCGACCTGCCCAGCCTGATCCAGGAGAAGCCGGATGCCGTCGCGCTGCCGAGGGACGCCGGCAGCATCGAGTTCGACCACGTCGCCTTCACCTACCCCAAGGCCGACGACGTGTCACTGGCCAGCCTGGAGGCGGTGGCTCGCATCGAGTCCCGCGACCACGTGCAGGTGCTGCACGACGTCACCTTCACGGCCCGGCCGGGCCAGATGGTCGCCCTGGTCGGCCCCTCCGGCGCCGGCAAGACCACGATCACCCACCTGGTGGCCCGGCTCTACGACGTCGACTCGGGCTCGGTCTGCGTCGGCGGCGCCGACGTCCGGGACGTGACCCTCCAGTCGCTGGAGGACGTCGTCGGCTACGTCACCCAGGACGCCCACATGTTCCACGACACGATCCGGGCCAACCTGCTCTATGCCCGACCGGGGGCCAGTGACCCGGAGATCTGGGACGCGCTCGAGGCGGCCCAGATCGCCAACCTGGTCCGGGGCCTTCCGGACGGTCTCGAGACGGTCGTGGGCGACCGCGGCTACCGGCTGTCCGGGGGCGAGCGCCAGAGGCTGGCCATCGGCCGGCTGCTGCTCAAGGCGCCGGCGATCGTCGTGCTCGACGAGGCCACCGCGCACCTGGACTCGGAGTCCGAGGCCGCCGTGCAGCGCGCGCTCGACGCCGCGCTCGAGGGCCGGACGTCGCTGGTCATCGCGCACCGGCTCTCGACGGTCCGCAACGCCGACCTGATCCTGGTCGTGGACGGCGGCCGGATCGTCCAGTCCGGCACCCACCGTGAGCTGCTCCACGCTGGAGGCCTGTACGCCGACCTCTACCGCACCCAGCTGGTCGAGGACGTCCCGGCCTAGCGGTCACTCCGCGGCTTCGTGCCCCGTCACGCGCTCGGACAGCACGACGTCGCCGCTCCAGTCGCAGGCCCCGCAGTAGCACGCGAAGACCCGGTCACCGGCGACCCAGTACTCCACCGCCAGGCCGCGACCGCCGTCAGCCAGTGCCAGGGCGGCCGCGCACGAGGGACAGAAGCGGGGCGCGTCCCGACGGTGCGAGTCGGCGTCGGCCGGGAAGTAGCCCCGGCCGACGTCCAGCCCGAAGGACTGGTCGATGCCACGAGGCGAGGCGCTCATACCTTCTGCCGGCTCTCCCAGGCGGTGATGTGCAGCTTCTTGAGGGCGTCGGCCTGCGGGCTGAACCGGCTGGAGGCCATGTCGATGAAGTCGAGCGCGAACTGCGGCCCGGCGTCGAACTTGTTCTTCTCGCAGGGCAGGTCGATCCGGTCGTGCGTCTCCCGGATGGTGCCGAGCGGGTCCTCCCCGGCGGCGACCTTCGCCATCTCGGACTTGAACATCCGGCGCAGCATCGTGACGCCGACGTCCGACCGGCCGAGGTGCTCGACGGTGCGGTCGGTGATCGCGCCCTGGGTCACCCAGGCCATGATGTCCTGGCCCTCGACGTAGTCGGTGCGGTGGCGTCCGTCCTCGGTGAACACCGGGATGTTGTAGTCCGGCACCACCGGCTGCTCCGGGAACTCGATCCCCTCCGGCGCGTGCACGGAGTAGAGCATGAACCGCGTGGTGGTCCGGTCGATCGGCACCCGGATCTGCATCTGCTCGATGTTCGCGCCCCCGACCCGCATGTTGTAGGGGAACACCAGGGGGTGACCGACCGCCCAGTCGTCGTCCGCCTCGGTGGCCCCCTCGACGACGCGGCGCTTGATGATGCCCCAGTCGAAGGCGTCGAAGCCGACCTTGACGTGCTTCTTGGCGAACGATGCGGGCGCCTCGAAGCCGTGCTGCTGGCCCATGAACTGGAAGTAGCGGCCGTGCAGGAACTCGACGTGGTGGGGGTCGACCGCGTTCTCCATGATCTGGACGAAGTTGCAGGGCAGGTCGGCCCAGCCGATGTCGCGAACGCCGTCCATCACGAAGACGTCGAACCTGGGCAGCTCCGGCGCCGGGCTCTGCTCGGTGTCGGGGCCGACGTACGCCCAGACCAGCCCTCCCATCTCCTGCGCCTTGCCCGCCTTGACCCGCACCCGGTCGCGGAAGTTGGTCTCGTCCCGCTCGGCCGGCTGCTCGAGGCACTCGCCGTCCAGGCCGAACAGCCAGCCGTGGTAGGGGCAGCGGATGCCGTTGGACTCCACGACGCCGTACGCCAGCGAGGCCCGGCGGTGCGGGCACGCCTCCGGCACGATGCCGTAGCGGCCCGAGACGGTCTTGTAGACCGCCCAGTCCTCGCCCAGCAGCCTGGCGTGCTTGACCGGGAACTCCTCGAGCTCGCGGGTGAACGCGACGGGATACCAGTAGCGGCGGAGCAGCTCGCCCATCGGCGTGCCCGGCGCGATGTCGGTCAGCTCGTCGTTCTGCTCTGCGGTCAGCACAGGGATCTCCTCGTCGTGAGGGAGGTGGGGGATTCGGGCCGGGGGATCAGTCGAGGACCGTGACCTGGCCGGTGTTGCCGTCGACGCGCAGCCGCTGGCCGGTCTTGATGTTCTTGGTCCCGAACGCGGTCCCGGTCACGGCCGGGAGGCCGTACTCGCGGCAGACGATCGCGGCGTGGCTCATGATCCCGCCGACGTCGGTGACGGTGGCGGCGATCTTGCCGAACACCGGTGCCCACGACGGTGCGGTCAGGGGCGCCACGAGGATCTCGCCCTCCTGGAGCTCGGTGATGCCGTCGGCGGACAGGATCACCCGGGCCGGGCCCTCGGCGATGCCGGGTGAGGCGGCGAAGCCGTGCAGCGTGCCGTCGTCGCTGTCCGATCCGCCCAGCCACGCCTTGACCGAGTCGGACGTGACGCCCCAGAGCATGACCGTGAACGGCTCGGTGATCACCTCGGGCGGTACGCCGAGCGCCGGCGGCGGCGACCAGGTCCGCAGCGCGTTCATGATGCCCTGGCGGCGCGGGATCTCCCGGCCCCAGTACTTCGGGCCGCGCGACGGCACGCCCACGGCCCAGCCGTGGAAGTAGTCGAAGATCGCGTCCGGCACCTCGTTGCGGCGGAGCAGGAAGACGTCGTCGGCCTTCTCGAAGAAGTCGGCGTCCGCGAGGATCTGGCCGAGCTCACGCATCTTGCGCCAGACCAGGGACATGCCCCAGTGCTCGACGTAGAAGTTGTGGTTCTCGACGTACGGGAACACGGTGCGGGCCAGCCCGAGCTTGCCCTCGAAGGTCGCGCGGGTCTCCTCGTCGTCGATCAGCTCGGAGTACTCGGCGACGATCCGGTCGCGCTCCGCCTCGACGGCCTCCACCGGCCGGGCCAGCGACTCGCCCCGCTGCAGCCTGGTGACGTAGGACTCGATGAAGTTCATCGGGATGTCCGGGTAGTCGGCCCAGACCCGGTCGGAGTGGTAGAAACCCGACCCGGAGGAGAAGTTGAACCACGGGTGGTGCGCCTCCTCCCACACCTTGGCCCACTGCTTGCCGGGCTCGTCGGCGTCCATGGCGGAGAGGGTCGCGGCCGCGTCACTGCTGATGCGGTCGCCGACCCCCAGGTCGACGGCCAGCTGGGCCAGCTTCTTGAGCTCCTCGTCGGGCCGGAACAGGTCCACGTCGATCCCGGCGACCATCTTGGCGATCGCCTGGTCGGGGATGGAGGGCCAGACCTGCTTGCAGAACCCGAAGAAGTCGAGGTACGCCGCGTAGCCGAGGTTGAGGAACTCGAAGTGGTGGTTCCAGAGCCGGATGGTGAGCTCGACCAGGTTGTCGTACTCGCGGAGCATCCTCGCCGCCGAGCCGTACCCCTTGCCCTCGGTGATCACCGACATGTCCTCGCGGTGCGGGAGCGGGGTGAACTCGACGGCCTCGAGCTCGGCGATGACGCCCTTGATCTTGGGCATCCAGGCGTCGTACAGAGTGTCCCAGTTGCCGAAGTAGTAGCCGGCGCGCTCCATGAACTCCGGCACCCGCGCCTCGATCTCGGCCGGGTCCGCCACGCCGACGGGGGAGAGGTACATGTAGCCGTTGAGGTAGCGGATGTCGACGCCCAGCGCCGGTGGGATGACGTAGTGGCGGGTCGTGTACTGGCTGAGCACCGTGATCGCGAAGTCGAGGACGGTGGCGTCCCAGGGCTCGATCACCTCGGGCGTGTGGACGCCGTCCATGAACCAGAACATCGACTCCTCGAGCTCACGCCGGTCGTCGCTGAACACGGTGGAGTAGCCGTACAGCTCCTCCCACCCCTCGGCGCCGGTCGGCGCCACCATCTCGAACGGGCTCGGGAAACGGTCGGGCATCTGGTTCTCCTCTGTGAGAGCGCTGGCCGGGCGTGGGATCGGGTCAGTGCAGGTGGACGGTCTGGCTCCCGGACGGGTGGAGCAGGTTGTGCACGATCGAGGCGTAGGTGTCCCGAGCCACCTCGTCTACCTGGGTCTTCTTGCGGCTCCAGACCGTCTCCGGACGGCTCTGGAGCAGGACGACGTTCTCGCCTTCGGGCAGGTGCGGGTCGATCGCCCACTCCACGTCCTGCGGACGTCCGTAGTGCTTCTCGGCGCGGCGGGCCAGCGCGGCCACGGCGCGGACCTCGTCGTCGGACAGCGAGGGGGCGGTACGCCGCTCGGGCTCGACCTCGCGCTCCACGACGCGGTCGTTCCCGTCGAGGACGTGCTCGACGGCCTTGTCCGAGATGGTCCGCTCGGTGATCTCGCCGACCACCTTGTCGACCAGGAAGTTGTCGGGGGTCACCGAGCCACTGACGACCGCCTCGCCCAGCCCCCACGAGGCGTCGATCGCGACCTGCGAGCGGTCGCCGTTGCGCGGGTCGAGGGTGAACGCGACCCCGGAGGTGCGAGGCATCACCATCTGCTGGATGCCGACGCTCATCGCGGCACCGTCCTCGCCGTACCTCATCTGGCGGCGGTAGCAGATGGCCCGCTCGGTGTAGAGGCTCGCCCAGCAGCGCAGCAGGTGCTCACGGACGGCGTCGGCCGAGCGCACCCACAGGTAGGTGTCGTGCTCGCCGGCGAAGCTGGCGTCCGGCTGGTCCTCGCAGGTGGCCGAGGAGCGGACGGCGACGGGCAGGTCGGGCTGGCCGGACCGCTCCGAGAGCGTGCCGTACGCCGCGTCGAGCTCCTCGGCCAGCCACTGCGGGACCGGCGTGCCGGTGATCATCTCGCGCGCCCCGGTCGCCACCCGGGCGAGCGCCGCGGAGTCCTCGACGTCCAGCTCGGTGACCATGCGGGCGAGAGCCGTGTCCACCCCGGTGTCGGTGAGCGCCCGGCGGTACGCCGCGGCCGTGACGGCGAAACCCGGGGGCACCGGCAGCCCGGCCATCGTCATGATCCCCAGGCTGGTGTTCTTGCCGCCCAGCACGGGCTCGAGCGCGGGGTCGTGCCGGTCGAACCAGGCGATCTCCACAGCCGCATCCTGTGGCCACCGTCACCCTGCCGGGGGAGAATGTCCCGCGGAGCGGGACGCGGCACTCCGCTCCCGGAAAGGACGGGACCGTGAGCGCCGTGGAGCCGACCCGATCGCCGTTGCTCTCCTCGGTGCGCAACGCGGCGCGGGTGCTCCGGGCGTTCTCCCATGCCGACCAGGAGCTCGGGGTCACCGAGCTGAGCCGGCGGCTGGGTCTCGGCAAGAGCACGACCCACCGGCTGGTCGCGACCCTCGAGGCCGAACGGCTGCTGGAACAGGACCCGGCCACCGGCAGGTACCGCCTCGGCCTGGCGCTGTACGAGCTCGGCACCACCGTCACCGAGCACGTGGACCTGCACCAGGCCGCCCTGCCGGTGCTGACCACCCTGCGCCACCGCACCGGCGAGATGGTGCACGTCGCCGTCCTCGACGGCCTCGAAGCGGTCTACGTCGAGCGGCTGGAGAGCCCGTACATGCTCCCGGTCTTCCGTCGGGTCGGCCACCGGCTGCCGGCGCACTGGACGAGCTCGGGCAAGGTGCTGCTGGCCGCGCTGCCGCGCGTCGAGCTCGAGCGCCGGCTCAAGGGCGCCCAGCTGGACGCCCGGACCAGCCACACGATCACCGACCACCGGGCGCTCGTGCGCGAGCTCGAGCAGGTGGCGAAGCAGGGCTGGGCGTCGAACTTCGAGGAGGGTGAGCTGGGGGTGAGCTCCGTGGGGGCTCCGCTCCGGGGCGGCGACGGCAAGGTGATCGCCGCGGTCACGGTCGTGGGCAGCAGCGAGCGGGTCAACGAGGGGACGCTGCGCCGCTACCGGGTCGCGGTGCTCGAGGCCGCTGCCGTCATCAGCCGCCGGCTCGGCTATCGCGGCCGGCTGCACTAGGCAGGTCGGTGGGCATTGGTGTGACGAAACGGTTGTCGTCCCGGGCCGATCGGACCACAGTGGATGTGTTGGTCAACCGCATCGGGGAGAAGGAGCAGATGAGCGCAGTCATCACCCGGGCGGTCCGGCTGGACCGCCCAGACCGGGTCGGACGACGGGCCGCACGACGGCGGCTTCGCCGGGTCGACAGGTTGTCGGCCCAGCTCGCCCAGCTGCAGGCCATCCGTGCCCTGCTCGAGCAGGCCATCGAGGTGGTCCTCGGAGGCTGGGTCCAGGGCGGCTGGTTCGCTGTCGACGTGGGTGGCCGGACCCGGACGGTCAGCGCGCCGGAGGTGGGCCTGACCTCGGAGCACCCGGTGACCGGTGCCTGCCTGGTCGGGGCGGTCGTCCAGGCGGGCGGGGGACCGGCCTCGGTGCGGTCCCAGCCGGTCCAACGGGCTCTGGACCTGGTCTGGCACAGCCTGCGTGAGGACGCCGGGCAGCCGGTCCGCTGGTGCCCCGGACCGCAGCTGCGCACGATGCACGTCCTGGAGCTGACCCACTGGAACGACGCTCCCGACCGCAGCCGCGGCGACGTGGTCGGCCTGCTCCGGTCGTCCGTGGCGTCGGCCGACGCCCAGCGGGAGCGATGCCGGTCCGAGCTGCACGCCCTCGCCGGGTCGACCGCCTGAGGAGTCCCTCGGCTAGTGGATCGAGCGGTGGCCGCCGGCGTCGAGGTGCAGCACGCCGCCGTGCAGGACGTCGGCCTCGGGGTCGAGCAGCAGGGTCACCGCCCAGGCGATCTGGTCGGGAGTGGGCAGCCGGCCGAGTGAGCTCCCGGCGGCGTACGACGCCCACTGCTCCTCGACCGTGATGCCCCGCTCGGCCGCGGCGCGCTCGACCAGCGCGTGCAGCCGGGGGGTGTCCGCCGGCCCTGGGCTGAGCGTGTGGGTGGTGATCCCGCGCGGGCCGTAGACGTCACCGAGCTGGCGCATCAGGTTGAACACCCCGGCGTTGATCGCACCCGGCCCGGCGCTCGACGGCTTGGGCTCGAAGCCGAGCGAGCCCGCGAACATCACGATCCTCGACCCCGGCACGAGGTGGGGATCGACGGCCCGGACCAGCCGGAGCAGCCCGCCGAGCTTGATGTCGGCGCCCCGGGCCAGGTCCGACGGGACCACCGTCTCGACCGAGCCCGCGATCGGGAGGCCGGCGGCGAACACGGCCATCCGCACCGGCCCGTCCAGAGCTGCGCCGATCGCCTCGATCGCGGAGTCGTCGGCGATGTCGGCGACGCACGGCGTCACCCCGGGCACTGCCTCGGCCAGGGCCGCCAGGTCGGCCTCGTGCCGGCCGACCCCGAGCACCCGCTGGCCACGCTTCACCAGCCGCTCGGTGACTGCCCGTCCGAAGGCGCCCGTGGCCCCGACCACGACCGAGAGGTCACTCACCGTGGCGGACCGTCATGTCGAGCTGGAGAGCGGGTAGCCGCGCCCCGTGTAGTCGAAGCCCACGAGCTCGTTGACGGTGACCGTCGGGTCAGCGGGGGCGGCGTAGTAGGCGCGGATCTCCGAGATCCGGAGCGAGCCGGGATCGAAGGCGTACCACTCGGCGCCCCGGAGCGCGGTCCCCCTCGCGGTCTTCCAGTGTGTCCACTCCATCACCGCCTCGGGGGAGTCGTGGCTCACGACCAGCCTGTCCACGGTCCACTGGGAGCCCAGCGTCGCCACGCACTCCTGCCAGCCGCGCGCGATGGTCTCGGCCGACCGCCACGGCACACCGGCGAGACCGGGCGGGAAGTAGTGCACGGCGTCCGGGGTGAAGCAAGAGACGAGGGCGTCGAAGTCGGCGGCGTTGCAGGCGGCGAAGTAGCGCCGCATCAGGGCCTCGTAGTCAGCGGGGGACGGCTCAGCCACGGCGCTCACCCATCGCGCTGGGCCTGCGCGGCCGCTCTCGCCTCGACCTCCTCGCGGCGGGCCACGCTCGCAGGAACGCCGCCGATGCCCCAGGCCTCGGGCGGGAACTGGGTGATGTAGGTCCGGACCCGCTCGACGGGGGTGTCCACGATCTCGGCGACCAGACGAGCCACCCGCTCGTGCAGCTCCTCGATGACCTCGGGCGGACGGCCCTCCATCAGGTCGATGCGCACCAGCGGCATGTCACTCCTCCTCCAGTCCCAGCCGGCGCCGGGCCTCGGCGACAGCACCGGCCCGGTCGTCGTACCGGACCTCGATGGTCTGCAGCCCGGCGGCGATCCCACCGGCGACGTTCACGGGCATGTCGTCGAGGTAGACGACCTCTCCTGCGGCCACGCCGGTGGCGGCGACCCCGGCCGCGTACGCCGCGGGGTCGGGTTTCAGCACGCCGGTCTTCGACGCGTCGACCACGGCGTCGAAATGCTTGAGCCACTCCTGGGCGTCCACCCACTCCGGGCCGTGGAAGTCGGTGAGGTCGTTGGTGAGGGCGACCACCGCCAGCCCCGCGGCCCGCGCGTCGACCATCAGCTGGAGGAGCTCCGCGTTGACGTACTCCGACTCCGGGCAGTCGTAGAGCAGCGTGATCAGGTCGAGCGTCGTCCAGCCCTCGTGCCCGAGCACCGTGCCGATCTCCGCGGCCCGCTGCGCCCAGTACGCGCGCTCGGTCACCTCGTCGCGGAGCATCGACTGCCACAGCTCGTCGCCGGGTCCCGCGAAGTCGACCCGCTGCACATAGGCCTCGAGCTCCGGTCGCCCCTCCAGCACGCCGCCGCGCACCAGCTCACGGCCGTTGCGGAGCACGACCCCGCCGAGGTCCAGCAGCAGGGCACGCGCCGGTGCTCGTCCCGGGGCTGGCTGCATGTCGCACAGCGTCCCCTCGCGGGGAGGTTCCCACAAGGAGGGCCGTTCCGCTGTGCGGGACCCGCGCGTTCTGTTCCGCGGGACGACGTTCCGCGAACCGGCACGGCGACACCACCATCCGAGGATGCCGCTCCTGGTCCGGTCGATGACCCACGAGTCCACCGGTGTCCTCTCGCTCGAGCTGGTCGACCCCGACGGTCGCGACCTGCCGACGTGGGAGCCCGGCTCCCACGTGGACCTGCACCTCCCGAGCGGCCTGTCCCGGCAGTACTCCCTGTCCGGAGACCCGCACGACCGACGCCGCTACCGCCTCGGCATCCTGCGCGAGCGGGCCGGCCGGGGCGGTTCGGCGTACGTCCACGACACGCTGCGGCCGGGCGAGACCGTCGACTTCGCCGGACCGCGGAACCACTTCCGGCTCGAGCCGGCCGCGGCGTACGTCTTCGTCGCCGGGGGCATCGGCATCACCCCGATCCTGCCGATGGTCGCGGCCGCGACCGCGGCCGGTGCCGAGTGGACCCTGCTGTACGGCGGGCGTACCGCCGCGTCGATGGCGTTCACCGACGAGCTGGCGCGGTACGGCGACCGGGTCACCCTGTGGCCGCAGGACACGCATGGGCTGCTGGACCTCGACGGGCTGCTCGGCTCGCCCCGGCGGGACACGCTCGTCTACTGCTGCGGCCCGGAGCCGCTGTTGAGCGCCGTCGAGCAGCGGATGTCGGCCTGGCCCGCCGCCGCGCTGCACCTGGAACGTTTCTCGGCGCCGGTGGTCGAGCGCGACCCGGCTGACGAGCACGCACTGGAGGTGGTGCTGGCCGAGTCCGGCCGCACCGTCTCCGTCCCGTCGGACCGGTCGATCCTCGAGGTGCTGCTCGACGATGGCGTCGAGGTGCTGAGCGACTGCCGCGAGGGCATCTGCGGGACCTGCGAGGTCAAGGTGGTCGAGGGCGAGGTCGACCACCGCGACCACGTGCTCAGCGAGCCGGAGCGGGCCGCCAACAGCTGCATGATGGTCTGCGTCTCGCGGGCCTGCGGGAAGCGTCTGGTGCTGGGGCTCTGATCCCGTTCCGGCATGCGGCACGGCGACGTCCCGCGGAGAGGGACGGAATCGGCCGTACAGAGCGCTGCGCGGATGATCGCCGCCATGGCCCGCATGGAACCGATCCCGGTAGAGCAGTGCACCGATTCGGACCTGGCCGAGGCGATGGGCCACTTCGCGAAGACCCTGGGCTTCGTGCCCAACAGCATCCTGACGATGCAGCGGGTGCCGGCCATAGCCAAGGCCGTCATCGGACTCAACCGCGCGGTCTTCGCGCCCGACGGCCAGGTCGAGCTCGGGTTGAAGCGGCTGGTCGCGCACGTGGCCAGCACCGCGTCCGGCTGCCAGTACTGCAAGGCGCACACCACGGTGAGCGCGACCCGCCACGGTGTCTCCGACGAGAAGATGACGGCGATCTACGACTACGCGACCAGCCCGCTGTTCACGCCCGCCGAACGGGTCGCGCTCGACTTCGCAATGGAGGCGGCGTCCGTGCCGAACGCGGTCACGGACGCGTCCTTCCGTGCACTCGCCGACCACTGGAGCGAGACGCAGATCGTCGAGCTCCTCGGCGTGGTCTGCATGTTCGGGGTCTTCAACCGCTGGAACGACTCGATGGCCACGCCCCTCGAAGAGCTTCCCGCCGCACGCGCGGGGGAGCTTCTCGGCGAGCGCGGGTGGGTGGCGGGCAAGCACGCCTCTGTCTGAGCCCTCCTCGACCTGCGGGAAGCGCTTGGTGCTCGGCGTCTGATCGGCGAGCATGGCGGCATGCCCAGGTACCTGATGGCCGTCTACGGCCCGGTGGAGTCCGGAGAGTTCTACGGATACGGATCCGAGGAGGAGATGCGGCAGTCGATGGCAGAGACCGGCGCCTTCAACGAGAAGCTGCAGGCCGAGGGCTACTGGGTCTTCGCCGACGGCCTGGAGCCGGTGGCGATGGCGAAGGTCGTCGACGGGCAGGGCCCGGAGCCGGTGCTGACCGACGGTCCCTACCCGGAGTCGAAGGAGCACATCGGCGGCTTCTGGATCATCGACGTGCCCGACCTCGACGTCGCGCTCGCGCTGGCGGCCGAGGCGTCGAAGGCCTGCCGGGGCAAGGTCGAGGTTCGCCCGTTCCAGACCGCGCTGCCTACCTAGTGACCCGGCCTTACTCGACCGCCGGCACGATCCGGATGTCGCGCCTGGCGCCGTCGCCCAGGGCCTCGAGCGCCGCGGCATAGTCCGGGTGGTCGTGGGCGGCCCGGGCCGCCTCGACCGACGGGAACTCGATCAGCACGGTCCGGGTCTCCTCGCCGAGCTCGTAGACCTGCTCCGGGTTTCCGCGGGCCAGGAACCTCCCGCCTGCGGCGGTGAGGGCCGGGCCGGCGAGGGCGGCGTAGGCCGCGACCTTGTCGGGGTCGCGGAGCTCGTCGTAGGTGGCGATCCAGTAGGCGGTCATGGAGCTCCCTGTTCGTGAGTGGCGGCATGGGCCCGCAGCCGCTCCGACCAGGAGAGCTGCGGCTCGACAGTGACCTCGGCGTAGAGCATGCCGTCCGCCTCGACCACCGGGTGCAGCGGGAGCGCGGTCTCGCTGGCGGTGCGGCAGGCGCCCGTGGCCAGGTCGAAGGCGTACCAGTGGCCGGGGCAGACCAGGGAACCGTCGCGGAGCACGCCCTCGACGAGCGGGTTCTGCTTGTGCGGGCAGAGCGCGTCGGTGACCACGAGCCGGTCGCCGAGGTCCAGGACGAGGTACGCGCGGCCCTCGTGCTCGACCACCCAGCGCGCCCGACCGGCCGGGTCCCCGAGCGGAACCTGCACTATCGGCACGCGAGCTCCACCGACCCGATCCGGTCGACGGTCGCGACGACGACGTCTCCGGCGGCGACCGGGACGGCGGCGGTCAGGCCACCCGACAGGATCACGTCGCCGGCGCGGAGCCCCTCGCCGGACGCGGCCAGGGAGCGGACCAGCCAGGCCACCGCGGCCGCGGGATGGCCGAGCGAGGCCGCGCCGGACGCGGTCGCGACCACGTCGCCGTTGTGCTCAAGCACCACGCCCACCAGCCGCAGGTCGACACCGTCGACCGGGACGGCGGCGCCGACGACGTACCGCCCCGCCGAGGCGTTGTCGGCCACCACGTCGGGCATCGTGAACCTGTAGTCGGTGTAGCGCGAGTCGAGCACCTCGATCCCGACCGCGACTCCGGCCGTGGCGGCGAGCACCTCGGTCGCGGTGACGTGGGCACCGGCCAGGTCGCCCCCCATCACGAAGACGATCTCGGGCTCACAGCGCGGGTTGATGTGCTCAGCCGTGGTGAGCGGCTCACCCACGTCGAGCACGTGGTCGCTGGCCAGGAAGCCGTAGATGGGTGACTCGACGCCGACCTGTTGCTGCTTGGCGCGGCTGGTGACGCCCAGCTTCCACCCGAGCAGCTCGCCGCGACCCTCCCGGAGGAGCCGCTGGACGGCGTAGCCGGTCTCGAGGTCGAGCCCCGCGTGGTCGTCGCTCAGCTGGGGGATCGCCGTGCGTGAGGTGCGCGCTCGGTCGAGCCGGTCGGCCAGGACCTGTGCGTCCATCAGTCCACCACCCTCAGGGTCACCGGGCCGAGCCGGTCGAAGTCGGCGCGGAAGACGTCGCCGGCGGTCATGGGTACGGCGGCATGGAGGGCACCGGTCATCACCAGGTGGCCCGGCTCCAGTGCGATGCCGCGCTCGCCGAGCACGTTGGCCAGCCAGGCGACGACCGCGAGCGGGTCACCGAGGGCCGCGGCGCCGGCGCCGGTGTCGGCGAGCTCGCCGTTGCGGGTGAGCGTCATGCCGACGAAGCGCGGGTCGACCTCGGTGAGCGGCACGACGCGCGAGGAGACCGCGAACGCGCCGTTGGAGGCCAGGTCGGCCACCGTGTCGGCGAGCTTGATCCGCCAGTCCTCGAACCGCGAGTCGACGATCTCGACCGACGCGCAGACCCCGGCCACCGCGCGGGCGGCGTCGGTGACGAGCACGCCCGGGCCTTGGAGCCGCTCGCCCATCACGGCGATGATCTCCGCCTCCATCTTCGGCTGGATCAGCGTCGCCATGGAGACGGTGCCCCCGTCGACGTGGACGGTGGAGCCGAGGATCGGCGCGAAGTCGGGGGAGTCGACGCCGATCATCCGCTGCATCGGCTTCGAGGTGAGCCCGACCTTGTAGCCGACGACCGTGTCGCCGTCGGCGAGGATCAGGTCGACGAGCTCCTTCTGCACGGCGTACCCGTCGGCCATGCCGAGCGTCGGGTCGTCGTCGGTGAAGGGCTTGATCTGCACCCGGTCACGACGGGCGTCGTACAGGGCGCGCGCCTTCGCGGCCGCGTCGGTGATCGGTGGCATGGGGTCAGTCTCAGCCCTCTCGGAGGTGTCGGGTCTCGGGGGACCAGCCGAGCCGTCGGGAGGCGGCCTCGCCGGCCTCCACCACGACCTCGGCCAGCCGGCGCCGCTGCGCGGCACCCATCCGGGCCGCGGGACCGCCGATGCTGATCGCGGCCACCACCCGGCCGGACGCGTCCCGGATCGGCGCGGCTATCGAGGCGACGCCGATCTCGCGCTCCTCGACCGCCTCGGACCATCCCCGCGCGCGCACCTTGGCGAGCTCCGCGCGCAGGGTGACGGCGTCGGTGATCGACTTCGGCGTCATCTGGTTCAGTGGCGCCACGTCGAGCACCCGGTCGAGCTCCTCGTCGGACAGGTGGGCGAGCAGCACCTTGCCGGAGGAGGTGGTGTGCACCGGGACGCGGCGACCGGTCTCGTTGAACAGCCGCAGCGTCTGCGAGCTCTCCAGCCGGTCGATGTAGACGACCTCGTGACCGTCGAGGACCCCGACCTGGCAGCCCTCGTGCGTCTCCTCGCGCAGGGCCGCGAGCACCGGCCCGACGACTCCGTGCAGGTGCATGTGGGACTGCACGACCTGGCCGAGCTCGAACATGGTCAACGCCAGGCGGTAGGCGCCGGTCTCGGGGTTGCGCTCGACCAGCCCCTCCTGCACCAGGGTGGTCAGCAGCCGATGCACCGTGCTCTTGCCCAGGTCGAGACGGCGGGCCAGCTCGGAGACGCCGATCTCCTTCTCGCGGGACAGGAAGGCCTTGAGCAGCCGGGCGGCGTTGCCGACCGACGAGAGGCCGCCGTCGCTCATCCTGTCGCTCCCGGCGCCTGCCCTGAGGTGCGAGCCTGCGAGCCTCGAAGGGGCATCCACTGGGTGCGGCCGCCCACCGCGGTGAGCACCGCCTTGCGGATCGCCTCCGGATCGGGGCTGGCCGTCTCGCACGCCTCGCGCACGCCCTCGTCGTACGGCGAGATCGCCCGGGCCAGCAGCGCCTGCGCATGGGGGAGCCCGGCCACTGCCGCGCCGGCGAGCTCGTCGACCAGCGCTTCCCGGCCCCGGGCTCGGGTGCGGATCGTCTCGAAGTCGCGGGCCGCCGCGGAGTGGCCGTTGGCCAGCCCGGTGCCGACGTGCGTGGCCTGGTGCGCGGAGAGCCCGGCTCCCGGCTGGGCCACGACGTGGTAGAGCACCGTGCCGACGCCGAGCGCCCGCTTGACCTCGTCGAACGCCGGTGCCTCGCGCTCCTCGAGGAGCCCGAGGTCGGGCAGCACGACCGGGTCGTAGAACCGCAGGACCCAGGCCAGGCCGGCGTACTCCGCCGCCAGCTCGACCTCCTGCCCACGCAGCGGGCCGAGCTCCTCGGTGGTGGCGAGCAGGTGCAGGTTGCGTGCTGCGACCGCGGCGACCGTGATCGAGCCGGCCGACATCAGGGGCATCCGGCCGCGGACGCCCGGGGAGAACGTCGCCGCCTGGTCTGCGTAGGCGCGGTGGATCTCCTGGACGTAGCCGGCCACGGCCTGGCGCATCGCCTCGGGACCGGGTCCCGGTGGTCCGGCATCGCGTTCCGGCATATGGAACACCCTTCCTTTACACGGAACGCTAGCCGTCCCTACGTTCGGGAGTCAAGAAGTCCTGGTATCGAGACGCTCGCTGCGCTCGCTCCTCAACCACCGGGGCTCGGAGGCAGGAAATGGGAGTGCTGCGACTCGCCCACGTCGACGTCCGGACACCCGATCTCGAGCTGTCGACGGCGTACTACACCGAGGTCCTGGGGCTGCAGGTCTCGGCCCGGACCGACGACGCGGTCTACCTCAAGTGCTGGGACGAGGAGACGCACCACTCGCTCCGGCTGCGCTCCCACGACCGGATCGGCATGGACCTGTTCTCCTTCCGCGTCGAGAAGGAGGACGACCTCCCCGAGCTGGAGTCGCGGCTCGAGCGGGCCGGCTGCCACGTCGAGCGGATGTCCCGCGGGGACGAGGTCGGACAGGGCGAGTCGATCCGGTTCGAGATCCCGTCGGGGCAGACCATGGAGCTCGTGTGGGACCTCGAGAAGGTCGGCAACATCCTGGGCAAGCTCAACCCCTCGCCGGTGCCGCCGCCCGACCTGCCCGGCATCGCGCCGCCGCGGATAGACCACCTGCTCATCAACGCCGAGGAGGTCGGCGAGGCGCACGCGTTCTTCAAGGAGGTGCTCGGCTTCCGGATGACCGAGCAGGTGCTCGACGCCAACGGCCACCAGCTCGGCGTCTGGATGGAGCGCTCGCACTCGCCGCACGACGTCGCGATCGTCAACGGACCCAACGGCGCGCTGCACCACTTCGCGTTCTGGCTCGACGACTGGGACCACGTCCGCAAGTCGGCCGACATCCTCGCCTACAACGGCGTGCAGATCGACCAGGGACCGACCCGGCACGGGGTCACCCGCGGCAACACCATCTACTTCTTCGACCCGCTGGGCACCCGCAACGAGGTCTTCACCGGCGGCTACAGCCCGGACCCGGACTTCCCGGAGATCACCTGGACCGAGGACCAGTTCGGGCGCGGGCTCTTCTACTACGAGAACGTCGTCGCGCAGCGGTTCCTGCGCTTCCACACCTGAGACCCGCGACCGAGGGAGACGCCGTGTCCGACCGCATCCTCCGCCTGCAGCACGTCCAGATCCGGGTCCCGGACCTCGAGCTGTGCACCGCGTACTACACCGAGGTGCTCGGCCTGATCGAGACCGCGCACGAGGAGAACCGGGTCTTCCTCAAGTGCTGGGACGAGCACGAGCACCACTCGGTCGTGCTGCGCCAGGCGCCGACCTACGGCCTGGACCACATGAGCTTCAAGGTGGCCGAGCTCGAGGACCTCGACCACTACACCGAGCGGGTCGAGGGCCACGGCATCCCAGTCAAGAGGTACGGCGCCGGCGAGCTCGGCCCGGGGTGGGGTGACGCGATCCGCTTCGAAGCGCCCTCCGGGCACACCGTCGAGCTCGGCTTCGGCATGGAGAAGGTCGGCAACATGCTGCCGCTGTTCAACCCCCCACCGCGGCCGGGGAACCTGGTCGGGATCGCGCCCCCGCGGCTCGACCACATCTTCATCATGGCCGAGGACGTCGACGAGGCGACCCGCTTCTTCCGCGAGGTCCTCGACTTCCGGCTCACCGAGCAGATCATCGCCAACGACGGTCACCAGATCGCCACCTGGCTGGAGCGGTCGCACTCGCCGCACGACCTGGCCATGGTCACCGGCCCGAACGGTGCCCTGCACCACTTCGCGTTCTGGGTCGACGACTGGAACGCGGTGCGTGAGGCCGCCGACCTCCTGGCCTTCAACGGCGTGGCCATCGACGTTGCGCCGACCCGGCACGGCGTGACCCGGGGCCACACCACCTACTTCTTCGACCCGGTCGGGAACCGCAACGAGGTCTTCACCGGTGGCTACTGGGTGGACCCGGACTTCGAGCCGATCACCTGGACCGAGGAGGAGATGGGCCGGGCGATGTTCTACTACGCCCGCGAGGTCAACGAGCGGTTCTTCACGGTGCACTCATGAGCACCCCACGACGTTCTTCTTCTCCCCCGCTTCGCTCCTCCGACGAACAACGCCGCGGGGACCCCGCTCCTCAATCCAGTCCGGTGGGCGGGTCTGCAGCGTTCCGGCGTACCGACCGGACCGACGCGCCGCTCTACCTCGCCCGCTACACCGAGCGTCGCGAGCGCTCGGCGCCCCTCGACGAGGCGGCCGAGGACGAGACGGTCCCGCTCTACCTGCGCCGGTTCCGCGACCGCCGTGACGACACCCCGGCTCGGGTGCGCTCGGTGCCGCTGGAGTACCAGGGTGAGCGGTTCGCGCCGGAGTACGCCGGGGTCACCCGCAGCCACGAGATCATCCCGGAGGAGCGCAGCCTCCGGGACACGTACACGACCGAGATCCGGATCATCCGGCACGGGATCACCCAGGGCTACTCCACCGACGCAGGGCTGACCCCGATGGGCGCCTGGCAGGCCCACCAGCGCGGGCAGGCCCTGGCCCGGACGCTGCGGGAGTGGCCGCAGATGCGGATCGTCTGTGCGCCCACCAACCGGGCCCGGCAGACGGCGGAGCAGATCCACCGCGGCCTGCTCGACGGCTTGGCGCAGTACGGCCGCGGGGCCGAGGTGACCGGGCCGGAGCCGGTCGAGGAGCTGAAGAACTTCCAGGTCTGGAGCCCCGACGGCGTCCGCGACATCACCGCGTCGTTCCGGAAGTACCAGGCCGAGATGGAGAAGCTCGAGCGGATGGCGGTCGGCGACCGGCCCCGCTGGCTCGTGGAGATCGACCGGTTCTACCGGACCCAGCTGGGCGGCGCGGACCCGATCCAGCTGTGGCTGACCATCCCGCTGATGTACTTCGAGTCGCCGCAGGCCTGCGTGCGGCGGTTCTGGACGGGGTTCAACCGGCTGATCGCCGAGTCTCCCGGGCAGCGGATCATCGCGGCGACGCACTCCGGGCCGATCCGGGCGTTCGCGACGTGGGCGCACGGTTACGACCCCGGCGAGCCGGTGAACACCGAGGAGGTCGTGGTGCGGGTCAAGCACGGCGGGCGCACCGCGACGGTGAGCTACCGCAACCGGGTCACCGAGGTGAACATCCCGCAGGAGGACGAGATCCCGAGGTGGGACGCATGAAGGCACGGGCGGCCATCATCGGCCCGGGCAACATCGGCACCGACCTGCTCGCGAAGCTGCAGCGCAGCGAGGCCATCGAGGTCCAGTACGTCGTGGGCGTGGTCGAGTCCGACGGCCTGCAGCGGGCTCGGTCGATGGGGATCGAGGCCTCCGCGGACGGGCTGGACTGGCTGCTCTCCCGCGACGAGCTGCCTCATCTCGTCTTCGACGCCACCTCGGCGAAGGCGCACCGCGCAGCGGCGCCGCGGCTCGAGGAGGCCGGGATCGTCGCCGTCGACCTCACCCCGGCCGCGGTGGGGCCGCTGGTCTGCCCGCCGGTGAACTTCCGCGAGCACGTCGGCGCGGTGAACATCAACATGATCAGCTGCGGGGCCCAGGCGACGGTGCCGATCGTGCACGCCGTCTCGTCCGTCGTACCGGTGCCGTACGCCGAGATCGTCGCCTCGGTCGCCTCGAAGTCCGCCGGCCCCGGCACGCGGGCGAACATCGACGAGTTCACGCACACCACCAGCCGGGCGGTGCGTGAGCTCGGCGGCGCCCCGCGCGGCAAGGCGATCATCGTGCTCAACCCGGTCGAGCCGCCGATGATCATGCGGGACACGATCTTCTGCGCCATCCCGGCCGATGCCGACCAGGACGCGATCACCGAGTCCGTGCACCGCCGGGTGGCGGAGGTGCAGGAGTACGTCCCGGGCTACGCGCTGCGCGCCGACCCCCAGTACGACCCGCCGCGCGACAAGTGGGACGGCAACGGCCGGGTCACGGTGTTCATCGAGGTCCTCGGCGCCGGCGACTACCTGCCGACGTACGCCGGGAACCTCGACATCATGACCGCCGCGGCCGCCCGCGTGGGCGAGCTGGTCGCAACCACGCGGTTCGTGGGAGCCGGCGCGTGAGCGGCACCGAGCGGCCGGTCCGCATCACCGACACCACGCTCCGCGACGGCAGCCACGCCATGTCGCACGAGTTCACCGAGGCGCAGGTGCGCGCCACCGTGCACGCCCTGGACGGAGCCGGCGTCGAGGTGATCGAGGTCAGCCACGGCGACGGGATCGGGGGCTCCTCGTTCAACTACGGCTTCTCCAAGGTCGAGGACATCACCCTGGTCCGGGCGGCGGCCGAGGAGGCGGAGCAGGCGAGGATCGCGGTCCTGCTGGTCCCCGGCATCGGCACCATGGACGACCTCCGCAACGCCCGCGAGGCCGGGGCGTCCGTGGCCCGGATCGCGACCCACTGCACCGAGGCGGACGTCTCGATCCAGCACTTCGGGCTGGCCCGCTCGCTGGGCATGGAGACCGTCGGGTTCCTCATGATGAGCCACCGGACCTCGCCGGAGGAGCTGGCCCGGCAGGGGCGGATCATGGTCGACGCCGGCTGCGAGTGCGTCTACGCCGTCGACTCGGCCGGCGCGCTGGTGCTGACGGAGGCGAAGGCGCGGATCGCCGCCCTGGTGGCCGAGGTCGGCCGGGAAGCGCAGGTCGGCTTCCACGGCCACCAGAACCTCTCGCTGGGCGTCGCCAACTCGGTGCTGGCCTTCGAGTCCGGGGCCCGGCAGATCGACGGGTCGTTGTGCGCGCTGGGCGCCGGAGCCGGCAACTCGCCGACCGAGGTCCTCGCCGCCACCTTCGACCACCTCGGCGTCGAGACCGGGGTCGACGTCGGCGGCGTGCTGGACGCGGCCGAGGAGGTGGTGCGGCCCTACCTCCCGCGCTGGCCCAAGGCGGACCGCACCGCGATCGTCCAGGGCTGGGCCGGCGTCTACTCGTCGTTCCTGCTGCATGCCGAGCACGCCGCCGAGCGGTACGGCGTCCCGGCCCACGAGATCCTCCAGCGCGCGGGGGAGGCCGGCTACGTCGGCGGCCAGGAGGACATGCTCATCGACATCGCACTCCAGCTCGCGCAGGAGCGTGACCTGCACGCAGTCGGAGCTCGTTGAGAAGGGACTGCCATGGAGCTCATCACCCACCACATCGACGGCCAGGACGTCGAGTCGGACTCCGGAGCGCGGTTCGACTCCGTCGACCCCTTCACGCGCTCGGCGTACGCCGAGGTCGCACTGGGCGGCCAGACCGAGGTCGACCGGGCGGTGGCCTCGGCCCGGCGCGCCTTCGACGAGGGACCCTGGCCGCGGATGGGCTACGCCGAGCGCGGCGCCCTGCTGCACGGGCTGGCGGACCTGGTGGCCGAGCACGCCGAGGAGCTCGCTCTCGCGGACGTGGTCGACATGGGCAAGCCGATCAGCGACGCCCGGACCCGCGACGTGCCGCGCACGGCGCAGAACATCCGGTTCTTCGCCGACCACGCGCGGCTCGCGTCAGGGGAGACGTTCCCCATGGACAGCGGGCACCACGCCTATTCGCTGTTCCAGCCGGCGGGCGTGGTCGCGGCGATCTCGCCGTGGAACTTCCCGCTGATGCTCGAGTCCTGGAAGGTCGCGCCCGCCCTGGCCTGGGGCAACACGGTGGTGCTGAAGCCGGCCGAGGACACCCCGAAGTCCGCGACCCTGCTGGCCCGGCTGGCCACCGAGGCCGGGCTGCCGCCCGGCGTGCTCAACGTCGTGCACGGGTTCGGCCCGGACTCCGCCGGCTCGTCCCTCACCCGGCACCGCGGCGTCGACCGGATCACCTTCACCGGCGAGTCCGCCACGGCGCGGGTGATCGGTCAGGCCGCCGCGGCCAACCTCACGCCGGTCAGCTTCGAGCTGGGCGGCAAGGGCGCCAACCTGGTCTTCGACGACGCCGAGCTCGACAACGCGGTCTCGTGGTCCATCAAGGCGATCTTCACCAACGCCGGGCAGGTCTGCCTGGCCGGCTCCCGGCTGTTCGTGCAGCGCGGGATCTTCGAGGAGTTCCTGGCCCGGTTCACCGCGGCAGCCGAGGCGATGACGCTGGGCGACCCCAAGGACCCGGCGACGGCGATCGGCCCGCTGGCCTCGGAGGAGCACTGGAAGAAGGTCACCGGCTACCTCGACGACATTGCCGCCGGGACCGGCCGGATGGTCACCGGCGGGCCGGCGGACGGCTGGTTCGTTCGCCCGACCGTGGTCGTCGACGCGCCGCACGACTCCCGGGTCGTGTGCGAGGAGGTCTTCGGCCCGCTCGTCACCGTCCATCCGTTCGACACCGAGGAGGAGGCCGTGCGGATCGCCAACGACTCGCCCTACGGCCTCAACGCGATGGTCTTCACCGAGAACCTGTCCCGGGCGCACCGCGTCTCGGCCGCCCTGAGGGCCGGGACGGTATGGGTGAACTGCTTCTTCATCCGCGACCTGCGCGCGCCGTTCGGGGGCATCGGCGACTCGGGAGTGGGCCGCGAGGGCGGCACGTTCAGCCGGGAGTTCTTCACCGAGCCCAAAGCCGTGGTGATGCAGATCTGACGGGCTTCTAGGCTCGTCCGCATGGACCTCGGAGTCGCGGACCACGTCTACGTCGTCACCGGAGGAGCCCGCGGGCTGGGCCGCGCCACCGCCGAGGTGCTGGTCGCCGAAGGCGCCCGCGTGGTGCTCTCCGGCCGCTCGCAGGAGTCGCTCGACGCAGCCGTGGCGACGCTCGGCTCCTCTGCGGTCGCGGTGGCCGCGGACAACGCCGACCCCGGGACACCGGCTCGCCTGGTCGACGCGGCCCGGTCGCAGTGGGGCCGCATCGACGGAACGCTGATCTCGGTGGGTGGGCCTCCGCGCGGCGGTGTCACGGGGGAGCGGGCCGTCACCGACCAGCAGTGGACCGAGTCGATCGCGTCGGTCCTCCTGGGCACCATCCGGCTCGCCCGCGTGCTGTCGGCCGCGGTCTCCGACCACGGCTCGCTCGCGTTCGTGCTGTCCACGTCGGTGCGGGAGCCGGTGGCGGACCTGGCGATCTCCAACACCCTGCGCCCGGCGTTGGCCGGGATGGCCAAGACGCTGGTCGCCGAGCTCGGGCCGCGTGGGATCAGGGTGAACGCCCTGCTGCCCGGCCGGGTCGGCACCGAGCGGGTCCGGGAGCTCGACGAGGCGACCGGTGACGCCGAGGCCGCTCGTGCTGCCTCGGAGCGCTCGATCCCGCTGGGCCGGTACGGCGAGCCCGCCGAGTTCGGCCGCGCTGCGGCCTTCCTGCTCTCGCCGGCGGCGTCCTTCGTCAACGGCGCGATGCTGCCCGTCGACGGCGGGATGACCGGCGCGATCTAGGACGGGCCTAGCGCTGCTGGGCCCGCTCGCGCTTCTCGCGCTTCTCGCGCTCGATCTGCGCCTTCGCGGCCTCGGCCTGCAGCCGGGCCTTCGACCTGGGCCTGGGCTGCTTGCGGACCGGTCGCTCGCCCTGCGGGCCGTTTCGCCACTCGTCGTAGGCGAGGTAGAAGAACCCGAAGATCGCCAGCAGCCCGAAGAACCACCACTGCAGGCCGTAGAAGAAGTGCGGCCCGTTGTCGAGCTCGGGCAGCTCGGCCGACTCGAGCTTGGTGTCGGGCGCGGGGTCCTCGGACTTGAGCTGGACGAAGCCGCCGTACACCTGGTGGTCGACGGCCGGTCCGATCGCGTCGCTGCTGATGGCCCGGGCCGACAGGTCCGAGACCCGGGTGCTGTCACCGGACCCGTTCACCCGGACATAGCCCGTCACGTCCACCTCGCCCGCCGGCGGGTCCGGGATGTCGTCACGGTTCGCGCCGCTGGGGTCGGTCTCCAGCCAGCCCCGGTCCACCAGCAGGGCCGTGCCGTCGGCGGTCACGAGCGGTACGACCACGTCGACGCCCTGCGCCCCGTCCCGGGTCCGGTAGCGGATCACGACGGTCCGGGACGTGTCGTAGGTCCCCGTGGCGCTCACCACCCGCCACTCGTCCTGGTCGGACGGGTCCCGGTCGGGGCTGAGCACGTCGCCCACAGGCGCTACTGCTCGGTGCTCGTTGGTGCGGACGATCTCGTTCTCGGCCTTCCGGTCGTGCAGCCGCCGGAACTGCCAGCCGCCCAGCCACCAGGTGGCGTAGGCCAGCACCGCCACGACCAGCGCGAACAGGATCCAGCGCCGGCTCAGCAGGAACCGGAACGAGGGCACCCCGCAACGCTACCCAGCCCGCCACCAACCGGTTGAAACGTAGACTTCCTTCCGTGCAGCCGCTCAGTGATGCCTTCGGCCGGGTCGCGACCGACCTGCGCGTCAGCCTGACCGACCACTGCAACCTGCGCTGCACCTACTGCATGCCCGCCGAAGGGCTGGACTGGCTCCCGCAGGAGCAGCAGCTCACCGACGACGAGGTCGTCCGGCTGATCGGGATCGCGGTCGAGCGGCTGGGGGTCCGGGAGGTGCGGTTCACCGGTGGCGAGCCGCTCGTGCGCCGCGGGCTGGTCGACATCGTGCGCCGCGCGTCGTCCCTCGATCCGCGCCCGCAGACCTCGCTGACCACCAACGCGCTCGGGCTGGCCAAGACCGCTCAAGCCCTGAGGGACGCCGGGCTCGACCGGGTCAACGTCAGCCTGGACACGGTCCGGTCGGACACGTTCCTCGAGATCACCCGGCGCGACCGGTTCGCCGACGTCGTGACCGGCCTCGAGGCGGCCCAGGCAGCGGGTCTCGGTCCGGTGAAGGTGAACGCCGTGCTCCTCCGCGGCGTCAACGACGACCAGGCGCCCGAGCTGCTGGCCTGGTGCCTCGAGCGTGGCTACGAGCTCCGGTTCATCGAGCAGATGCCCCTCGACGCCCAGCACGGCTGGCGGCGCGACGAGATGGTGACCGCTGAGGAGATCCTGGCCGCGCTGGAGCAGCGCTACGTGCTGGTGCCCGCGATCGAGCCGCGGGGAAGCGCTCCGGCCGAGTCGTTCCTGGTCGACGGAGGCCCGGCCACGGTCGGGATCATCGCCTCGGTGACCCGCCCGTTCTGCGGCGCCTGCGACCGCGTCCGGCTCACCGCCGACGGCCAGGTCCGCAACTGCCTGTTCGCGCGCGAGGAGTCCGACCTGCGGACGCCGATGCGCGCCGGCGCCGGTGACGACGAGCTGGCGGACCGCTGGCTGGCTGCCATGGCCGCCAAGAAGCCCGGCCACGGGATCGACGACCCGACCTTCCTGCAGCCGGACCGCCCCATGTCGTCCATCGGCGGCTAGGACATGCCCTGGGCGAGACTGGCCCAAGGCGAGACTGGCCCAGACCACTAGGCGGTCTCGTCCGCCCCGGGGACGTGCTCCACGACCTCCTTGAGGAAGCCGCGGGCGGCCAGGAAGTCCGACAGCGACGCCTTGTGTTCCTCGCAGGCGAGCCAGACCTTGCGGCGGTCGGGCGTGTGCAGCTTCGGGTTGTTCCACCGGAGCGCCCACAGTGCGGGCGACGTACAGCCCCTGGCTGAGCAGATTTCGGTCATCGCTGCAGAAGAGCTCCGGAAATGAGAAGTGGTGCCGGCCAACCACGGGGAGAGCTGTCCGGCACCACACCGCGCGGGCAAGCCCGTTCGGCTCTAGAAGTGTTCCACGTCCGCGCCGGGAATCAAACCGTCATTTCCGCAAAGTTCGGCTAGTGCCCCTGCGGCCCCGTGCCGAGCTCGCGGCGCCCGCCGTCGTCGAGCAGGGCGACGCCGTCGTCCTTGGTCGTGGCGGTGTTGGCCATCACCACCGCGACGTACGGCAGCACCAGCGCGGCGACGATCAGGATCGGCCACAGCCAATGGACACCGGCCGTCGCGGCGATGATCGCGCCCACGAAGCAAAGGGTGCGGATCCCCATCGAGAACAGGTAGCGCTTCTGGCGCGCGGCGATGTCTTCGTTGCGGCTGGCCGCTGCCGAGGTGATCCTGACTGCCTCGGGCTCGCGGCTGCGATCCCGGGCCATGCAGCCACTGTACGCCGCGGGTCAGCAGCGTCCGTGGCGCCGGCTGCGGCGTCGGTAGAGTCGAGGACCCGACCGCCAGGAGGCACTCATGACCAACCGCACCTACCGCGTCACCGAGATCGTCGGTACGTCCAACGAGGGGCTCGAGCAGGCGATCCACAACGGCGTGGAGCGAGCCGCCACGACGCTGCGGCACTGCGACTGGTTCGAGGTCACCGAGGTGCGCGGCCAGATCAAGGACGGCAAGGTCGAGCACTTCCAGGTCGGGATCAAGGTGGGCTTCAGGCTCGAGGACGACGAGTAGGCCAGCAGAGCGCCGTGCCCCTCACCGCCGAGCAGATCCAGGGTCTCGGCGTCGCGCTCAACGAGGCCGACTGGCACGACCTGACCATCGACGAGCCCGCGACCTCGGTCGACGTGCTCCTCACCGTGCTGTCCCGCGACGACGGGGGCGCGGAGGTCGCCGACCCACGTCGCACCCTTCGCCTCACCGGCTGCGCGCGGCTGGCCGCGTCCTATCGCGCGGGCACCTGGGACGACGCGGCGGCGCCGGTGATCCCGCTCGACGTCGAGGGGCTGGACCGGCTGCTGCGGCGACACGGCGGCGGCCCGCTCTACGGCTGGGAGTTCGTCGACTCGCCGCGCAACGAGCGCGACTTCCACGGCTGGGAGCATCGGCTCAGCCTGGACCTGGTGATGTCCGGGCGTGGCGGTCACAGCCTCTCGCTGTTCCAGGACCTCGGCGGGGTGCACCACCTCGACCTCAGGGTGTGGTTCGCGGAGGTCTCGGTCCTGGACGGCACCGGACATCGGCTCGACCTCGACGCGTTCATCGCGGGCGGGATGCGATGGTGGCAGGCGATGTACGCCGGAGAGCGGTCCGACCGGGCGCCGAGCATCCTGGCCACCGCCTCCGAGCCACCGCGGCGGCGGGGACTCCGGGGGCTGTTTCGGCGTACTGCCCGGTAGTCGATAGCGTCGCCCGGGTGAGCGAGGAGAGCCAGGCCCAGGGCCGGTCCGTGCTGGTGACCGGCGGCAACCGAGGGATCGGCCGGGCCATTGCGGAGGCCTTCGTGGCCCAGGGCGACCAGGTCGCGGTCACCACCCGCAACGGCGGCGCCCCCGACGGCACCCTCGACGTCCGCTGTGACGTGACCGACCCCGAGCAGGTCGACGCGGCGTTCGCGCAGGTCGAGGAGGCGCACGGTCCCGTCGAGGTGCTGGTGGCCAACGCCGGGATCACCCACGACACGCTGCTGCTCCGCATGTCGGAGGACGACTGGTCGTCGGTCATCGAGACCAACCTGACCGGGTCCTACCGGTTGGCCAAGCGGGCCGCCAAGGGCATGCTCCGGCTGCGCCGTGGCCGGATCGTCTTCGTGTCCTCGGTGGTGGGGCTGCTCGGCTCCGCCGGTCAGGTCAACTACGCCGCCTCGAAGTCCGGCCTGGTCGGCATGGCGCGCTCCATCGCCCGCGAGCTCGGCTCCCGGTCGATCACCGCGAACGTCGTGGCGCCCGGCTTCGTCGAGACCGACATGACCGGGGTGCTCACCGACGAGCAGCGGGCGGCGATCAAGCAGCAGGTTCCACTGCAGCGCTACGCCACTCCCGACGAGGTGGCCGCCGCAGTGACGTGGCTGGCGGGCGACGGCGCGGCGTACGTCACCGGGGCCGTGATACCTGTGGACGGCGGACTGGGAATGGGGCATTGAGATGAGCGGCATCCTCGAGGGCAAGCGGATCCTCGTCACCGGTGTGACGATGGACAGCTCGATCGCGTTCGCGGCGGCGAAGTTCGCCCAGGAGCAGGGCGCCACCGTCCTGATATCGAACTTCGGTCGAGCACTCGGCATCACCCGGCGGATCGCGAAGCGGCTGCCCAGCGAGCCGCCGGTGCTCGAGCTCGACGTCACCGACGACGACCACCTGGCCGGGCTGGCCGACGCGGTCCGCGAGCACGTGGACGGGCTCGACGGCGTCCTGCACTCGATCGCCTACGGCAACCCGGAGACCCTGCTCGGCGGCAAGTTCATGGGTGGCCCGTGGCCGGACGTCGCCCAGGCGCTCCAGGTCTCGGCGTACTCCCTGATGTCGCTGACCCAGGCCTGCCGGCCGCTGCTCTCGTCGGGCTCCTCGGTGGTCGGTCTGACCTTCGACGCGACCGTCGCGTGGCCGGCGTACGACTGGATGGGCGTGGCCAAGGCCGGCCTGGAGTCGTGTGCGCGCTACCTGGCCCGGGACCTCGGCCCCGACGGGATCCGCGTCAACCTGGTCTCCGCCGGGCCGCTGCGCTCGCTGGCCGCCAAGGCGATCCCGGGGTTCAGCGACCTCGAGGACATGTGGGGCACGCGGGCCCCGCTGGGCTGGGACAACACCGACCTCGAGCCGGCCGCCAAGGCGATCTGCGCGCTGATGTCGGACCTGTTCCCTGCCACCACCGGCGAGATCGTGCACGTGGACGGCGGCTTCCACGCGATGGGCGCCTGACCAGCACCGACTCGCTTGGGTAACGTCCGCGGCGTGGCTGACGCACCCGGCTCGCTGGTCGAGCTACGGGTCCTCGAGGGACCGAACCTGTACTTCCCGCGCGCGGCGGTCAAGCTGACCCTCGACATCGCCGGGCTGGCGGCGGTCCCGGAGGACACGGCGCGACGGTTCGCGCAGCGGATCGGGCTCAGGAACGCACGGCCGGGGCCGCCGGACTCCGGGTTCCGGCAGCGCTTCGCGCTGCGGGCGGTGGGCCGGCTGGTCCGCGCGATCGCCTCGGAGTCGGGCGCGACCCGGCTCGCCGTGCGCGTGCGGCCCACCAGCGACCAGCACCAGATCGTGGTGGCGTTCCCCTGGCGGCACCGGAACCGGGCCCAGGTGATGGGTACGGCGATCGCCGAGGTGCTCGACGCCGTGCCCGGCGGTGAGGTCGACACGGTGGTCGACGAGGCGGCCGCGCGGGTCGCGGCGGCCGAGCCGGGAGACCCGCCGCACACGCTCACGCCCAAGGTCCCCGTGGTCGCGGTGACGGGCACCAACGGCAAGACCACGACGTCGCGGATGATCGCCCACATCGCGCGCACCGCGGGCAAGCTCGTCGGCTGGTCGAACACCGACGGGATCTACGTCGACGGGGTCATGGTGGAGGAGGGGGACTACTCCGGGCCGTCCGGCGCGGGCCGGGTCCTGGCCCACCCGGAGGTCGAGCTCGCGGTCACCGAGACCGCGCGCGGCGGCATCCTGCTCAAGGGCATCGGGCTGACCCGCAACGACGTCTCCGTGGTCACCAACGTCTCCGCCGACCACCTTGGCCTCCAGGGCATCGACACCCTGGACCAGCTGGCCGAGGTCAAGGGCGTCGTCCCGAAGATCACCCGCAAGGGCGGCTGGGCCATCCTGAACGCCGACGACCCGCGCGTCTTCGCGATGCGAGGCACGATCAAGGCGCACCCCTGGGTGTTCTCCCGCGACCCGGGCTCGCCGGCCATCCGCGAGGTGCTGTCCGATGGCGGCCGGGCCACGACGGTCATCGACGGCTGGGTCTCCGTGCTCCTGCCCAACCGCGACCCCGACCCGCTGGTCGAGCTGGTCGACGTACCCATGACGCTGGCCGGACTGTCCCGCTTCAACGTGGAGAACGCGCTGGCGGCCGCCTCGGCCGCCCTGGCCATCGGCCTGTCGCGCGAGGTGGTGGTCGAGGGGCTCCGCTCGTTCCGGCCGGACGCCGAGCACAACCCCGGACGGATGAACTTCTTCTCCCTGCCCGGCTCGGTCACGGTGGTGATCGACCTCGCCCACAACGAGGCCGGCCTCGAGGCGCTGCTGGAGATCATGAACGGCGTCCGCAGGCCCGGCTGCCGGCTCCTGCTCGGCCTGGGCGCCGTCGGCGACCGGACCGACGACCTGATCGAGATGCTCGGCGAGATCGGCGCGCGCGACAGCGACGTGGTCGCGATCGGCCACAAGATGCGCTACCTCCGCGGCCGCACCAGCGAGGAGCTCGAGGGCCTCATCCGCGCGGGTGCCGAGCGGGTCGGGGTCACCGAGGTGCCGGCGTACGACACCGAGGTGGAGTGCCTGGCCGCCCTCGTCGCCGGGGCCTCGGCGGGGGACGTCGTGGGGCTGATGTGCCACGCGGAGCGGCAGGAGGTCTACGACTGGATCGCCGCACACGACGGTACGGCGGACAGCCCGGAGACGCTGCGCGAGAAGGTGCAGCTGGCCCGGGGCTGACGCGGTCTGCTGGGGACCGGGCGGCGGTCAGCGAGCAACGTGATCGGGCTCGGAACGGTGTCTGGGGGTTGCCTGCTGACCGCTGGGCGGGCTGGGACCGGGCGGCGGTCAGCGAGCAACGTGATCGGGCTCGGATCGGTGTCTGGGGGTTGCCTGCTGACCGCTGGCTGGGCTGGCGACCCGGCAGCACCCAGCCAGCACAAAAACCAGGAATTGGACCATACGACGAACCCGGAATCGGCTCTCGGATCAGGCCATGTTCTCGCCTAGGTTTGACCCATGACCACAGACTCCCTCCACGAGGTCCCCACCCGTCTCGACGTGGACGCCGCGGTGCCGGCGTTCAGCAAGGCGATGGCCCACCTCGACACCACCGCCACCAGGGAGCTCGACCGCGTCGGCATCCCCGCCGGTCTGCGCGACCTGATCCGGCTGCGGGCCTCACAGCTCAACGGCTGCGCCTACTGCGTCGACACGCACAGCAAGGATGCGGCCGAGAACGGTGAGAGCCAGCAGCGCATCCACGCGGTCTCGGTCTGGGCGGAGTCGCCGTTCTTCACCGAGAAGGAGCGTGCGGCGTTCCGGTTCGCCGAGTCGGTGACCAGGCTCACCGAGACACATGTTCCGACGGCCGACTACGACGCCGCAGCCACACACTGGTCGCCCGACGAGGTCGGAGCGCTGCTCGCGCTGACCGTGGCGATCAACGGCTGGAACATGCTCGCCGTCGCCACCCGGGCCTGGGAGCCGAAGCTCGAAGGCTAGACCTCGACCACTGCCGGCTCGGCCGGCACGTAGTCCGGGTCGGCGGCAGGCGCGTCGGAGCTGAGGCCCGCGCCGGCCTGGGCCTGGGGCGCCCAGTTCTCGAGCTCGGTCATCACCTCGGCGTGCTTGTCGACGCAGATGACCAGCAGGTCGCCCTTGTTCGCTCGTGACATGGCGTGGCGGACGGCCTCGATCTCGTCGAGCACCTCCTCGACCTGCTTGCAGCGGGCGATGCCCTCGTCCATCGCTGCGCGTACGCCGTCCGTGACGAGGGCCGCCACCTCGCCGGGCTCCCGGCCCCGGCTGTTGGCGTCCTCGCGCACGATGACCACGTCGAAGTGCTGGGCGGCGATGTGCCCGAGCTCGCGCATGTCCTGGTCGCGGCGGTCGCCGGCGGTCGCGATGATGCCGATCCGCGACGGCCGCGCCAGCTCGTGGGACGACTCCAGCGACTCGCCCACCCGGTCGACGAAGTCGCCGAGCATCTTCATGCCGGGCGCGTTGTGGCAGTAGTCGACGATGACGTTGACGCCGCTGACCTCGACCTCGTTGAGGCGGCCCGGAGCCAGGTAGTAGTTGGTCGAGAACGACCGGAGCCCCTGCCGGATGTCGTGCAGGGGAGCGCCGGCCGCGAAGGCGGCAGCGGCGGCGGCCAGCGAGTTCTGGACGTTCATCCGGGCCCGGCCGGCGAAGGTGGCCGGCAGCAGGTGGGTCCAGGCCAGCTGCATCTCGCGTGGGCCGTGCTTGACCACGATCATCTCGCCGCGCTCCGACGGGTTGAGGACCAGCGCCTTGCCGCCGCGGCGGCAGTGCGCGTCGATCATCTCCCGGGTCTCCGAGCCCGGCTCGTCCATGGAGAACCACACGATCTGGCCCGAGCACCGCCGCCGCATCTCGCGGACCAGCGGGTCGTCGGCGTTGAGCACGGCGTGGCCGTCGCGGGGGACCGCCTCGACCAGGACCGCCTTCACGTCCGCCAGCTGCTCGATCGTGTCGATGCCGCGCAGCCCGAGGTGGTCGGGCTGCACGTTGAGCACGACCGCGACGTCGTTCCGCTCGTAGCCCAGCCCCTCGCGCAGGATCCCGCCCCGGGCCACCTCGAAGACCGCGAAGTCGACGCGCGGGTTCTGCAGCACCATCCGCGCCGACCGGGGCCCTGACGCGTCGGCCCGGATCACCAGCCGCTCGTCGATGACCACGCCGTCCGTCGAGGTCATGCCCACCTTGCGGCCCATGCCCTTGAAGATGTGGCTGATCATCCGCGACGTGGTCGTCTTGCCGTTGGTGCCGGTGACGGCCACGATCGGGATCCGCGAGGTCGCCCCCGGCGGGAACAGCATGTCGACGACCGGTTTCGCGATGAACTGCGGCTCGCCGATCGTCGGGTGGGTGTGCATCCGGAAGCCGGGAGCCGCGTTGATCTCGCAGATCGCCCCGCCGGTCTCGCGCACCGGCTCGGTGATGTCGGGGCAGATGAAGTCGATCCCGGCGATGTCCAGCCCGACCATCCGGGCCGCCTCCTCCGCGATCTCGACGTTCTCGGGGTGCGCCTCGAACGTCCGGTCGATCGAGATGCCACCGGTCGACATGTTGCCCGTGAGGGCGAGCTTCACCACCTGGCCCTCGGGCGGTACGCCGGTCATCTCGTGACCCTGCTCCCGGACCAGCTCGACCGCCGCGTCGTCGACCTTGATCCGGGTCAGCACCTTCTCGTGGCCGACGCCACGACGGGGGTCGGCGTTCGCCGTATCCACCAGCTGCTGGACCGTCGAGGTCCCGTCGCCGGTGACGGAGGCGGGGACCCGCTCGGCGATCGCTGCGATCCGACCGTCGATGACCAGGCAGCGGTAGTCCTTGCCCACGATCAGCGACTCCACGACGACCACCCCGCGCCGCGACTGCTCCTGGGCGATGGGGAACGCGCCGCGCACGTCGGCCTCGTCCTGGAGGTCGAGGCAGACGCCACGGCCATGGTTGCCGTCGAGCGGCTTGACCACGACCGGGTAGCCGATCCGGTTGGCGGCCCGGACGGCCTGGTCCTCGGTGCGCACGGTCTCCTGCTTCGGGACCGGCAGGCCGGCCGCGCCGAGGAGCCGGGTGGTCAGGTCCTTGTCGGAGGCGATGTCGACGGCGATGGCCGAGGTGGACGACGTCATGGTGGCGCGGATCCGCTTGGCGTGGACGCCCTGCCCGAGCTGGACGAGGGAGTACTGGTTGAGCCGGATCCAGGGGATGTCGCGGGAGACGGCCTCGTCGAGGATCGCCTGGGTCGAGGGCCCGAACGCGGTGCGCTCGGCGCGGAGGATGAACTCCTCGAGCTCGGTGTCCCAGTCGAACTCCGGGTCCGCCTGCACGAGGTGGTTGACCAGTCGTACGGCGAGCCGCGCGGCGGCCAGCCCGACCTGCTCGTCCTGGTAGCCGAAGACCACGTTGTAGTGGCCCGGCTGCCCCTTGACCTGCCGGGTCTTGCCTCTCCGGATGTCGTGGCCGACGACCTGCTCGAGCGCCAGCGCACCGTGCTCGGCGACGTGGCCGAGCCAGGTGCCCTCGTGCAGCCGCTCGGCGAAACCGCCTCGGCGGCCGCGGGAGCAGGAGTGCTCGCGCAGCCCGGGCAGCATCTCGAGCAGGTGGTCGGTGAAGCCCGGGATGGTGTTGGTGGGGAACTTCTCCAGCGACCCCAGGTCCACGACCAGGTGGATCGCCTTCTCGTAGGACCACACGTTCGCGCCTCGGTAGACCCGGGTCTCGAGGATCGTGAGGTCGGGCGTGGGCCGTTCCGTCATGCGTGGTCTCCCTCCGGGTCAGGACGAGGCGTGGTCCCCCGCTTCCGGGTGCGCCGCAGCCGGCGGCGCAGCACGCTGGGGGAGGCGTCCCCGGCCGCGATGTCACGGGCCATCTGGCGCACGTCGTGGCCCGCCTCCTCGATCTCCGCCGCCTCCAGCGGGTCGACGCGGGTTTCGAAGGGCAGCAGCTCACGCCGGACGAGGTCGAACCGGGCACCCTGCGGCAGCACGTGCAGCACGACCCCGCTGGCCAGCAGGGGCGCGGACCGCTTGGCGTCGAAGGCGTTGGTGGTGATGTTGCTGGGGTCGAGGATCGTCACCGCGCCGCGGCCGACCACGCTCAGCACGTCGTCCTGGACGATTGCCGCGGTGTCCTCGTCGACACCCAGGCCGAGCAGCTGCGGGGACTGGGCGACGATCATGAGCAGCCGGCCGTACCTGTTGCGCTGCTCGAAGTGCTGGTCGATGACCGTGCTGGGCAGCAGCCCGAGCCCCGCGGCCATCTGGGTCATCCGCTGCTTGGGCGTGGTGCCGCCGACCCCGAAGGCCAGCATGTGGCTGGACTGGATGGACGCTCCCGCCGACGTGCCGCCCACGACCGCGCCGCGATGGTGCGCCGCCACGATGGCGTCGGCGAGCGGCGTACCGCACACGATCGAGCTGAGCTTGAGCTGGTTGCCGCCGGTCATGAAGATCCCGGTGGCCTTCTCCAGGAGCTCGACGAGGTCCGGGTCGTGGGACTCCTCCCGGCTCTCCGGGCGCACGACGGACACCTCGGCCGCGCCCTCGGCGCGGAACAGCGCGTCGTAGAGGTCCACGATCTCGTCCCCGAGGCTCGATGCCGTGGGGATCACGGCGATGCGTGCGTCCGGGCCGCCGGCGGCCGCCACGAACTCCTTCAGGATCCGGCGCTTGCGGAGCTTGTCCTCCGCACCACCGATGATCATCAGAGGTCCGCGGGACATGGGGGTCACCTTAGGACCCTTACCCGGACGTCGTGCCACACTCTCGCCGTGAGGACCGTGGTGGTGATGCGGCACGGCAAGGCTGAGCAGTCCGGCCCGAGCGACTTCGAGCGTGAGCTGAGCGACCGCGGGGTCGTCGACGCGACCGAGGCCGGGCAGTGGCTGGCCGGCCGCGGCGTCGAGCCGGACCAGGCGCTCGTGTCAGCAGCGGTGCGCACCCAGCAGACGTGGGAGGCCGTGAACGAGGGCGGTGGCTGGGACCTCGAGGGCACCTTCGAGGACGTCCTCTACGAAGCCGGCACCGAGAGTGCGCTCGACCTCATCCGGGAGACCGACCCGGGCATCCGCACGCTGGTGGTGGTCGGCCACAACCCGACCATGGCCTCGCTGGCCACCCTGCTCGACGACGGCGAGGGGGACGACGAGGCCGGCAACGAGGTGGCCCTGGGCTTCCCGACCAGCGCGATGGCGGTGCTGGAGTACGACGGCGACTGGGAAGACCTCGACGAGGCTTCGGCGAGTGTCGTGGCCTACCACGTGGGTCGGGGCTGAACGTCAGACGGGCGGTGCCGGAGTGACGATGCCTTCCTCTGCGTCCGCGGCTTCGATCTCCTCGCGGGAGATGCCGAGCAGGTAGAGGATCGTGTCCAGGTAGGGGACGTTCACGGCGGTGTCCGCGGCGTCGCGGACCACCGGCTTGGCGTTGTAGGCGATGCCCAGTCCGGCGGCGTTGAGCATGTCGAGGTCGTTGGCGCCGTCGCCGATCGCGACGACCGCGGCTTCGGGGAGGCCCAGCTCGGCGGCGAACTCCCGCAGGGCGCGGGCCTTGCCGGCGCGGTCGACCACGTCACCGATGATCTTTCCGGTGAGCTTGCCGTCGACGACCTCGAGCTCGTTGGCGCGGGAGAAGTGGATGCCGAGGTCGTCGGCGAGCCGGTCGGTGATCTGGCTGAAGCCGCCGGAGACCAGGGCGAACCGGTAGCCGAGCCGGCGCAGGATCCGGACGAGCGTGCGGGCGCCGGGCGTGAGCACGATCGCGTCGTACACCGAGTCGAACGCCGACACGTCGACGCCGGCCAGCAGCTCGACCCGCTCGCGCAGCGACTCCTCGAAGTCGAGGTCGCCGCGCATGGCTGCCTCGGTCAGCTCCGCGACCTCGTTGCCGTAGCCGGCGTGCTCGGCCAGCATCTCGATGACCTCGCCCTGGATGAGCGTGGAGTCGACGTCCATGACGATCAGCCGCATCCCGCGGCGCTGCAGGTTGGCCGGCTGGACGGCCACGTCGACGCCCTGCTGCGCGGCCTCGGCGGCCAAGGTGCCGCGGAGGGCGTCGGTGTCGATGCCGGACACGTGCAGGTCGATGGCGGTGACCGGGTAGCGGGCCATCCGCTCGATGCGGTCGATGTTGGCTCCGCTGTCGGCGATCCGGCCCGCCACGGCCGCCATCTGCGAGGCCTTGAGCGGGGAGCCGATCACGGTCACGTGCGAGCGCCCACCGCGGCGGGACCGGTTGTCGCCCGTGCCGCGGTCGATCTCGACGCTCATCTCGAGGTCGCGGGCCGTGGCCTCCACGGCGTCACGGAGCCGCTTCCAGTCGCGGGGAATGGTGACGAGTACGCCGAGAATGAGCCGGCGCCGCAGCACGATCTGCTCGATGTCGACCACCTCGACACCGGCCCGGGAGAGCGTGGTGAAGATCGTCGAGGTGACGCCGGGCCGGTCCTTGCCGGTGAGCGTGATGAGCAGCGTCTCCGGCCGCGGGCCCCCATGGTCGTTCATCGCCCCTGACGGTAGCGCCGGGAACCGGCTGTCGGTGGCCGGCCCTAGCGTCGTGGACATGAGGCACCAACACCACTCCATCGACTACGTCGAGATCCAGGTCGACGACCTCCCCGCGGCCAAGGCGTTCTACGGCGGGGTCTTCGGCTGGCGGTTCAACGACTACGGCGACGACTACGCCGGCATCCAGGCCCCTGATGGTGACGGCGAGGTCGGGGGCATCACCCCCGGCGACCAGCGCGGGGGAGCTCCCCTGGTCCTGGTCGTCTCCGAAGACCTCGACGGCAGCCTGCGAGCCGTCGACGAGGCCGGGGGTGAGGTGGTCGAGGGACCGTTCGACTACCCCGGCGGCCGCCGCTTCCACTTCCGCGACCCGAGCGGCAACGTGCTCGGGGTGTTCCAGCCCTCCGACGGCTAGGGCACACGACTAGGGCGGAGGGTCTGGTGGCCACACCTCCGGGGACGCCGCGGCCACGAGGGCGCGGCGGGCGGCGCGGCCCAGGGGCAGCAGCGCGGCGCGCCGGGCGTCCACCTCGAGAGCGGTCAGGGCGCCCCCGTCGTCCTCCATCGCCAGGTCGACGATCTCCAGGGCCTGCTGGCCCCGCACGGCGAGCTCCGCGCAGCGCGGGGGCACCCCGGGCGGGGCGGTCAGGCGGGGCCGGTGCCGCAGGTTCATCAGCCGGTCGGCCACCTCGGGCCGCCAGCGCGCGACGCCGAGGGCGGCGAGTGCGTCCGCCGCCTCCGGTAGCGCCGAGCGCAGGGCACGGTCGGCCTCGCCGACGTCGGGCAGCTGGCGGCGCTCGGCGGCCATGACCGACCACGTCACGGCCGCTCCCACCCGGTGCGGCACCAGCCCGTGCAGCGCGAAGCCCGCGGCGTCGAGGACCACGACCGCCTCGCCGGCGTCCAGGGCCGCGGTGTTGAACGCGCCCGGGCCGCCCAGTCCGACCGGGTCGCCCTCAGCGGGCAGGGCCGCGCCCAGTCCGTCGGCGCCGGCCGCGCGGAGCCTCCCCAGGCCCGAGACGAGCGGTTCGGGCTCGCCGTCCGGGAAGGCCACGAGGTGCACCGCGTCCTGGTCCAGCACGGCGTCGATCAGGTGGTCGGCCACCACGTGACCCCGCAGCCACGCGGTGCCCCACCACGCCAGGCGCACTGAGGCCGGCAACGCGCCGACAGGCTCGCTCACGCCCGGCGAGGTTACGCCGGGACCGACGGGCCCCGGTCAGTAGGGTTGCGGCCATGGCCGCCGTCCTCGAGTTCGCCGGAGTCACGGTGCGCAAGGGGAAGGTCGCCATCCTCGAGGAGATCGACTGGACCGTCGAGGAGGACGAGCGCTGGGTGATCCTCGGACCCAACGGCGCGGGCAAGACCACGCTCCTGCAGGTGGCCTCCGCGCAGCTGCACCCGACCACGGGCGTGGCCGGCGTCCTCGAGGAGGTGCTCGGCATCGTCGACGTCTTCGAGCTGCGGCCCCGGATCGGCCTGACCAGCGCAGCCCTGGCCGAGCGGATCCCACGGGACGAGGCCGTCCGCGACGTGGTGGTCTCCGCGTCGTACGGCGTGGTCGGCCGGTGGCGCGAGCACTACGACGACCTCGACCACGACCGCGCGCTCGAGCTGCTCGAGGAGCTGGGCGTCAAGCACCTCGCCGACCGCACCTTCGGCACCCTGAGCGAGGGGGAGCGCAAGCGGGTCCAGATCGCGCGGGCGTTGATGACCGACCCGGAGCTGCTGCTCCTCGACGAGCCAGCGGCCGGGCTCGACCTGGGCGGCCGCGAGGACCTGGTGTCGACGCTGAGCGTGCTGGCCAACGACCCCGACTCGCCGGCCACCGTGCTGGTCAGCCACCACGTGGAGGAGATCCCGCCCGGTTTCAGCCACGCGCTGCTGCTGCGCGAGGGCAAGGTCGTCGCCGCCGGGCTGCTCGACGACGTCCTCACCGAGCAGAACCTTTCCGCCACTTTCGCCATGCCGCTGGTCCTCCAGCACGCCGCGGGCCGCTGGTCTGCTCGGCGGCGCCAGCGCCGCACCGGAATCAACTAGGGTCCCGGCATGGACTGGCTCGGAGATCACCTGGCGGCCGTGTGGCTGGGCATGGCGATCCTGTTCGGCATCGCCGAGATGGCCAGCCTCGACCTGATCCTGGCGATGCTCGCGCTGGGCGCGCTGGTCGGGATGATCACCGCTCTGCTGGGTGCCGGGATAGGGGTCTCGGCGATCGCGGCGGCACTGGCATCGGTGGCCTGCCTCGCGCTCGTCCGCCCCGCTCTGGTCAAGCGGCTGCACAGCGGCCCCGAGCTGTCGCTCGGGCACGGCAAGCTGGTCGGACAGCAGGGCATCGTCACCGAGCGGATCACCGGGCTGGAGGCGGGCCGGATCAAGCTCCACGGCGAGATCTGGTCGGCCAAGCCGTACGACGAGACCTTGACCATCGAGCCGGGCAACACCGTGGAGGTCCTGGAGATCCGCGGAGCCACGGCGTACGTCCATCCTGTACCGAGCCTCGAGTCCTGAGCTCGGACCACGTCCTAGTCGGACAGAGCTGAAGGAGTTTCCATGGGTGCAGCTATAGCGCTGATCCTGCTCGTCCTGCTGTTCCTCTTCGTCGTCACCCTGCTGGCCAAGACGGTGCGCATCGTGCCGCAGGCGCGGGCCGGGATCGTCGAGCGGTTCGGGAAGTACAAGCAGACCTTGCCGGCCGGCCTGAACATCGTGGTGCCGTTCGTCGACAAGGTCCGCTACCTGATCGACCTGCGCGAGCAGGTGGTGAGCTTCCCACCACAGCCGGTGATCACCGAGGACAACCTCGTGGTGTCGATCGACACCGTGATCTGGTTCCAGGTCACCGATCCGATCGCCGCGACCTACGAGATCGCCAACTACATCCAGGCGGTCGAGCAGCTCACCATGACGACCCTGCGGAACATCGTGGGCGGCATGGATCTGGAGCAGACGCTGACCAGCCGCGAGGAGATCAACTCCAGCCTGCGCGGCGTTCTCGACGAGGCGACCGGCAAGTGGGGCATCCGCGTCAACCGGGTCGAGATCAAGGGCATCGACCCGCCGCCCTCGATCAAGGACTCCATGGAGAAGCAGATGCGCGCCGACCGGGACAAGCGCGCCGCGATCCTCACCGCCGAGGGCCAGCGCCAGTCGGCCATCCTCACCGCCGAGGGCAACAAGCAGTCCTCGATCCTGATGGCGGAGGGCAACCGGGAGTCGCAGATCCTGCAGGCCCAGGGCGAGCGCGAGTCCGCGATCCTGCGGGCCCAGGGTGAGGGGCAGGCCATCCAGACGGTCTTCCAGGCCATCCACGACGGCCAGCCGGACCAGTCTCTGCTGGCCTACCAGTACCTCCAGATGATGCCCAAGATCGCCGAGGGGGACGCCAACAAGGTCTGGATCATCCCGAGTGAGATCGGCCGGGCGCTCGAGGGGCTCGGCTCGACCATGACCGAGCTGGCCGGGATCCCCAAGGAGCCCAGCGGCCCGATCAAGCGGGTCGACACCGGGAGCATGGAGCCCGCCAAGCTCGCCGGCAGCGGAGCACTGGCCGACGCCGAGGTGAGCAAGGCGAACGCGGCGGTCCAGGCGGCCATCGCCGAGGCAGCCAGTGCGGCCAACCCGCGCGCAGCCACTCTCGGCGACCCCACTGGTCAGCCCGCCGCGCCCGCAGCACCGGACGCGGCGCCGCCTGCGAGTGCGGACGAACCGCCGCCTCCGCCGCCACCCGCGGCGCCGGCCCCCTAGGCGGCCTCGTAGATTCCTAGGGTGTCGCCGCTCGAAGCCATCGCCATCGGCCTGGCCGGGCTGGCGGCGGGCACCATCAACACCGTGGTGGGGTCGGGAACGCTGATCACGTTCCCGACCCTCCTCGCGTTCGGCGTGCCACCGGTGACCGCGAACGTCTCCAACACCATCGGCCTGGTGCCGGGGTCGGTGTCCGGCGTGGTCGGCTACCGCCGCGAGCTCGAGGGCCAGCGGCCCCGGGTGCTGCGGATCGGCGTCGCGTCCCTGATCGGCGGCGTCGTCGGCGGAGTGCTCCTGCTGGTCCTGCCGGACAAGGCGTTCTCGGCGATCGTGCCGGCGCTGGTGGGGCTCGGGATCCTGCTGGTGGTCTTCCAGCCGCGGATCACCCGATGGACCGCGGCCCGGCACGACGCCGGCGTCAGCGCGCCGCGCAACCCGGTGCTGGGCGCCTGGTGGGTGTGGCCGGCGGTGCTGGTGGCCGGTGTGTACGGCGGCTACTTCGGAGCCGCACAGGGCGTGCTGCTGATGGGGATCATGGGCGTCGGGATCCCCGAGACCCTGCAGCGGCTCAACGCGCTCAAGAACGTCCTGGCCGCGATCGTGAACGCCGTGGCGGGGCTGCTGTTCGCGGTGGTGGCCGACGTCGACTGGACGATCGTGCTCCTGATCGGGGTCGGATCGGTCATCGGCGGCCAGCTGGGCGCGACCGTGGGCCGGCGGCTCCCGGGGCCGGTGCTGCGGGCCGTGATCGTGGTGGTGGGCGTGGTGGCCCTGGCCGTGTTCCTCTTCGGCTAGTGGTCACCACTGGAAGTTCGTCGGGTGCGGGACACCCGACGAACTCGGTGGTGACCACTAGGCGCTAACCCCTGCGCAGCCCGGCGACGCCTGACAGCACCGCGCCCACCGCCGGCCCGACGAGCATGGCGCCGGTGCGGACGGAGACGGACTTGTCCCGGATGCCGAGGACCCCGGTGGCCGCGTCGGCCAGGTCGACGCCGATGCCGGCCAGGACCAGGTTGCGCCGGGTCGAGCCCCGGGCCAGCAGGGTCGCGGCACCGAGTGCGATCTCGCGCGAGCCGAACAGCCGGGCCACATAGGCGCTCTGCGGGTTGTTCACGAGGTCGAGGCCGAACAGCTGGGCGGCAAGGCCCGGTCGGGCGAAAGAGATGGCTCCGACGGCGATGCGGCCGAGGGACAGTCCGGTCACTGGGTTCACGACTGCGAGACTAGAGGCATGGAGCTGTACGACGTGATGCGGACGACCGCGGCGATCCGGGACTACACCGGCGACCCGCTCCCGGACGACGTACTGGCCCGGATCCTCGACAACGCGCGGTTCGCCCCGAGCGGCGGCAACCGGCAGGGCTCCCACCTCGTGCTGGTCACGGACCGAGCGACCCGCGAGGCGCTGGCGGAGCTCAACAAGCCGGCCGTCCGCCGGTACGCCGCCCAGGCGAAGGCGGGCGAGACACCCTGGAACCCCTTGGCCCCACCCGGGCCCTCGGCCGAGGAGATCGCGGCGACCGAGGTGCCGTCGTACTTCATCACCCCGGTGCTCACCGCGGCCGTGGTCGTGGTGGTGTGCGTCGACCTCGGAATGGTCGCCGCCACCGACCAGGACCTCGACCGTGTGGGCATGGTGAGCGGTGCGTCGGTCTACCCGTTGGTCTGGAACATGCTGCTGGCCGCCCGGCAGGAGGGGTTCGGCGGCACGTTCACCACCATGGCGGTGGCCGAGGAGCAGGCGGTCAAGGAGCTGCTCGGCATCCCTGAGCAGTACGCCGTCGCCGCCGTCGTCCCGCTCGGCAAGCCCGCCAAACAGCCGAGCAAGCTGCGTCGTCAGCCGGTCGCGGAGTTCGTGACGCGCGAGCGGTTCGACGGTGAGCCGTTCGCCGGGTGAACACCACAGAGGTTCTCGAGCTGTTGCAACGCGTGGCCGAGGAGGTCATCAACCCCAGGTTCCGGTCGCTGGACGACGACCAGATCGACGAGAAGAACCCCGGCGACCTGGTCACCGTGGCCGACCGGGAGGCCGAGGCGCTGCTGACCGAGGCGTTTTCCCGCGCCTACCCGGACGCGCTGGTCCTCGGTGAGGAGGCCACGGCGACCGACGACACGCTGCTGCCGCGGTTCCGCGCGGCCGACCACGCCTTCACGATCGACCCGGTCGACGGCACCAAGAACTTCGTCCACGGCTCCCGCAACCACGCCGTGATGGCGGCCGAGCTGCGCGGCGGTGAGGTGCTGCGGAGCTGGATCTGGCAGCCCCAGCTCGGGATGGCGTACGTCGCCGAGCGCGGCCAGGGCGCCTGGCGCAACGGCGAGCGGCTGGTCCGCCCGCCGGTCGGCGGCCAGCCTCGCGGGGTGACCTCGCGCCGCCGGTGGATCGGCCGCTCGCTGGACGGGCTCCCGCCCCTGGAGCTGACCTGGGTGTGCTGCGGGGTCGACTACCCCAAGCTGGTCGAGGGGGAGGCCGACTACCTCGTCTACCGCGGCACCCAGCCCTGGGACCACTCACCGGGTTCGCTGATCCTGGAGGAGTCCGGCGCCTTCCTGGGCACCTTCGAGGGCGGCCGGTACCGGCCCCAGGACGACCCGCCGGCCGGGCTGGTCGGTGCCGCCGACCGGGCGACGTACGACCAGGTCCAGGAGCACATCGGCGAGCTGCTCTGAACCTCAGCTCGCGTCCGCCCGGAGCCTCGGACCCAAGGCGCCGACGAAGCGGTTCGGGGCTTGGGAGTTCCGGCCCCACCAGTCGCTGGTGAACGGCTGGTCGATGCTCTGGAGCCGGACAAGGCGCCCGGCCGGCTGACCCGCCGGTCCTGTCCGGGCGGGTCGGCGGAGGGTCTAGAGCAGTGACCGCGGCGGGTCGACCCAGGCGCTCATCCAGGTGTTGATCGCGTCGTAGGCCGCCCGGCGCGGGTCCTCCCGGGACAGCACCACGTCGTGGCGGGCGCCCTCGATGGCGATGTAGGTGACGTGCGGGCCGTACGCCGTGGCCCAGCGCCGGATCTGGGCGACGTCGAGGACGATGTCGGTGCCGTGGACGTCCTCGCTCATCACCTCGGGGAAGGTCGAGCGGCCCGAGGAGAGCACCAGGACCGGGTAGGGGAGCTCGAGGCCACGGTGCATCCGCGCGTGGCCCTCGCGGATCGCACGCAGCCAGCCGGCGTAGACCGTGAAGGAGTCGATCGGCTTCCAGAGCAGGTCGAAGTCCCAGTCGCCCTCGTAGTCGCGGTGCAGGCTGCGGGTGTAGAAGCCGGGGACGTTCCGCTTGATCTCGCGCATCGGCTGCCACGCACCCAGCTGCCGCAGGATCGGGGTGCCGACCACCCGCATCAGCGTGCTGCCCTGGAGGTCGAGCCAGGGTGAGTTCATGACCGCGCCGACCAGCCCCTGGGGGAGCCTGTCGCTGGCCCAGAGCCCGCCCACCAGGCCTCCGGTGGAGTGGGCCGACAGGACCACCTCGGTGTGGCCGTCACGCTCGGTGACTCGCTGCCAGGCCTCGTCGAGCTCGGGGTAGTAGTCGCGGAGGTCGGTGACGTAGTTCGGGGTCTGGTGCGGGCGGAGCGAACGCCCGTGCTTGCGCAGGTCGAGGGCGTAGAAGTCGTAGCCGCGCTCGGTCCACCAGTCGGCGTACCCGGTCTGGAAGAAGTAGTCGGCGAAGCCGTGCAAGTGCAGCACGGCCTTGGTGGTCTGCGCCGCCGCGGCCCGCTTGACCAGCGTGGCGACGACGGCGCCCTCACCGTCCGGCTCCAGCTCCAGGGTCTCGGCGACGTACGGCTCACCGAGGACGTCGGTCACGGTCTCCACGCGCGCATCCGTGGTCATGGGGGCATCTTGTCAGGCTCGCGCCGATGGAACCTCCGCGAGCCTTTCACTGACGAACCTTTGACAGCAGTGGGCGGCCCCGAAAGGGTGTGCCCGGACCCGGACGCACGGCATCACCGGTTGACGCCGGTCCGCACCTCCAGGGCCAGGCGCGGGTGGTTGGTCGTGACCAGCCAGGCGCGGCCGTTGCGCAGCCAGTAGCGCAGCGCCCGCGGGGTGTCCACGGTCCAGACCAGGAGCGGGATCCCGCGGCGTCGTGCGTACGCCGCCACGCCGAGCCGGGCGAGGACGTGGTGGGCCACCACCAGGTTGGCCCTGGACTCACGGATCCGGACGTGGGGGAACAGCTCCGACCGGAGGACCTCGATGCGGCGCAGCCACGACAGCCGGCGCACCGACCGGCCCAGGGACAGGCCGACGCGGAGCTCCAGCCCCTCGGCATCGCCCCAGTCGCGGACCGCGCGCACCGCGAGGTCGTGGCCGGTGGTGACGATCATCCGCTCCTGGCCGAGCAGCTCGACCGCGAGGCGGGCCGCCTCGACCTCCCAGGACCGGCCCGTCGTCGTAGGCCTCGGCCGGCGAGGTGAACTTCAGGTCGATGTGGGCTCGGGCCCGGCCGTCGAACGCGCGCAGCACGACCTCGTAGGGCAGACCGCGGTCGTGCTCCGGGTCGTGGGCCACGACGTAGGTGCCGTCGTCACGCCGCCACACGTCGAACTCGACGTAGTCGACGCCCAGGGCCAGCGCGTCCTTGAGCGCGGGGAGGGTGTTCTCCCGGGACCGGTCGCCGGCCGCGCCCATCCGGTGCGCGCTGACGAGCACCCGCGCTCGCGGCTGGCGAGGGCTCACGCGTGGTACGCCGCCGCGGCCCGGACCAGCCCGGCCAGCAGGCCGACGTCCGCGGCCGTCTCGGGGTGCCACTGCACCGCCACGCAGAACCGGTCCCCGTCGGTGGCCTCCATGGCCTCCAGGGTGCCGTCCGAGGCGTGGGCGGACGCGACGTACCCCGGGTGCTCGGCCACGGACTGGTGGTGGTGGCAGTTCACGCTGAGGGAGGAGCCCACGAGGCCGGCCAGCCGGCTGCCGGGCTCGGTGGCCACGGCCACCTCGCCGAAGACGTCCCCGCCCGGGCTGTGCTCGTCGTGGCCGACGAGGTCCGGCGTGTGCTGGTCGAGCCGCCCGCCGGCGTGCACGGCCATCACCTGCATGCCACGACAGACTCCGAGCACCGGCAGCCCCACCGCCTCGGCCGCGGTGAGGAGGGCCAGCTCCCAGGCGTCGCGGTCGGGCCGCCAGCTCGCGGTCCGGGGGTGCGGCTCCGCGTCGTAGCGCGCCGGGTCGACGTCGGCGCCGCCCGAGATCACCAGCCCGTCCAGCCGGGCGACCACGGTCTCGGCCGCGCCGACGGCGTCCACCGGTGGCAGCAGGACCGGTACGCCGCCGCAGGAGAGCACCGCCTCGGCGTACTGCGCGGGCAGCAGGTCGGCGCGCTGGTCCCACACACCCCACCGGGCGGGCTCCCGGTAGGTGCTGAGGCCGATGACGGGGGTGCTCACAGTGGAGTGACGTAGGCCCCGGAGATGCCGCCGTCGACCAGGAACGTGTTGGCGGTGATGAACGACGAGTCGTCCGAGGCGAGGAACAGCACTGCAGCAGCCATCTCCTCGGGCTCCCCGAACCGGCCCATCGGGACGTGGACGAGGCGGCGGGCGGCCCGCTCCTCGTCCTTGGCGAACAGCTCCTTGAGCAGCGGGGTGTTCACCGGCCCGGGGCACAGCGCGTTGACGCGCACCCCCTCGCGCGCGAACTGGACGCCCAGCTCGCGGGTCATGGACAGGACGCCACCCTTGGACGCCGAGTAGGAGATCTGGCTGGTCGCCGCGCCCATCACCGCCACGAACGACGCGGTGTTGATGATCGAGCCGCGCTTCTGCTCGAGCATGTAGGGCAGCGCCGCCTTGCAGCACAGGTAGACGCTGGTGAGGTTGACCTCCTGGACCCGGCGCCACGCGTCCAGGTCCGTGTCGAGGATCGAGTCGTCCTCCGGCGGGCTGATGCCGGCGTTGTTGAAGGCGATGTCGACGGACCCGTAGGTGTCCTTGGCGGTCCGGAACAGCGCGTCCACCTGGTCCTTGTCCGTCACGTCCACGTGGACGTACGTCGCCACGCCGGGGCCGCCGAGCTCCTCGGCCAGCTCGGTGCCCGGGTCGTCGGAGAGGTCGCCGATGACGACCTTGGCGCCCTCGGCGACGAACCGGCGTACGGTCGCCAGCCCGATCCCGGAGCAGCCTCCGGTCACGACCGCGACCCGCCCCTCGATCCGTCCTGTCATACCTTGCGATCTCCTTTTGAAGTTGCGTGGTTTCGAGACGGTCGCAGAGCGACCTCCTCAACCTCCTCGCTGCGCTCGGACCCGTCAGTGGGCGATGAACACGTTCTTCTCCTCGGTGAACGCCATCGGGGCGTCCGGCCCGAGCTCGCGGCCGAGGCCGGACTGCTTGTAGCCGCCGAACGGTGTCCAGTAGCGCACCGACGAGTGGCTGTTCACCGAGAGGTTGCCGGCCTCGACCGCACGGGCGACCCGCAGCCCGCGGCCGAGGTCGCTGGTGAAGATCGACCCGGACAGGCCGTACTCCGTGTCGTTGGCCCTGGCCACGGCGTCGGCCTCGTCGTCGAACGGCATCACCGCCACGACCGGGCCGAACACCTCCTCGCGCCAGATCCGGGTGCCCGGATCGTCCACGGTCACCACCGACGGTGCGATCCACCAGCCGGAGCCGTCCGGCCTGGAGCCGGCGAACGCCACCTCGACCTCGTCCAGGTAGGCCTGCACCGACGCGCGCTGCCCGGACGAGACGAGCGGGCCCATCTCCGACGACTCGTCGGCCGGGTCGAGCACCCGCAGCGCCTGCACCGCCTTCTCGAGGCCGGCCAGGAACTCGTCGTACGCCGACCGCTCGACCAGGATCCGGGACCGCGCGCAGCAGTCCTGCCCGGCGTTGTCGAAGACGGCGTACGGCGCCGAGGCGGCCGCGGCCGCGATGTCGGCGTCCGCGAAGACGATGTTGGAGCTCTTGCCGCCGAGCTCGAGGGTCACCGCCTTGACCTGCTCGGCGCAGCCCGCCATGACCCCCTTGCCGACCTCGGTCGACCCGGTGAAGACCACCTTGCGGACCAGCTCGTGGGTGACGAACCGCTCGCCGACCACCGACCCCTTGCCCGGGACGACCGTGAGGACGTGCTCGGGCAGCCCGGCCTCGAGGGCCAGCTCGCCGATCCGGAGCGCCGTCAGCGGCGTGATCTCGGCCGGCTTGAGCACGACGGTGTTGCCGGCGGCCAGCGCGGGGGCGAACCCCCAGCCGGCGATCGGCATCGGGAAGTTCCACGGCACGATCACGCCCACGACACCGAGCGGCTCGTAGAAGGTGATGTCGGTGCCGCCGGGCACGGGGATCTGCCTGCCGAACAGCCGCTCCGGCGCACCGGAGTAGTAGTTGAGGCAGTCCCGGACGTTGCCGGCCTCCCAGCGCGCGTTGCCCCAGGTGTGGCCCGAGTTGCGGACCTCCAGCTCGGCCAGCTCCTCGTTGTGCGCGTCGACCACGGCCGCGAACCGCCGCAGCAGGGCCGCGCGTTCGCCCGGTGCGACCGCACGCCACGACTGGAACGCCTCGTGTGCGGCGGCGATGGCGGCGTCGGTGCCGGCCAGGTCGGTCTGCGGTACGTCGACCACGGGCTGCTCGGTGGCCGGGTTGACGATGGTGAAGGTCGTGGTCACAGGCGTTCGAAGCCTCTCTTCAGCTCCCAGTCGGTCACGGCCGCGCCGTAGGCCGCGAGCTCGACGTCGGCCATGTTCGTGTAGTGGTCCACGACCTCGTCGCCGAACGCCGCCCGCGCGATCGCGGACGAGGTGAACCGCTCACGCGCCTCGGCCATGGTCGCCGGCACGTGCGGCTTGTCCGAGTCGTAGGCGTTGCCGACCAGCTCGGCCTCCAGCGGCAGCTCCTGCTCGATGCCGTGCAGCCCACCGGCCAGCATCGCGGCCAGGGCGAGGTAGGGGTTCACGTCCGCGCCCGGCACCCGGTTCTCCAGGCGGGCCCCGCCGCCGTGGCCGACCAGTCGGACCGCGCAGGTCCGGTTGTCGAGTCCCCAGGCGATCGCGGTCGGTGCGAACGAGCCCTTGGCGAACCGCTTGTAGGAGTTGATGTTCGGCGCGTACAGCAGGGTGAAGTCGGCCATCGTGGCCAGCAGCCCGGCCACGAAGTGGTCGTAGAGCGGCGTCCGGTCCTCCTGGTCGGCGTCCCAGAACACCAGGGACCCGTCGGCGCCACGCAGCGACAGATGGATGTGGCACGAGCTGCCCTCGCGCTCGTTGTACTTGGCCATGAAGGTGATCGACCTGCCCTGGTGTGCGGCGATCTCCTTGGCCACGGTCTTGTAGACGCTGTGGTTGTCGGCGGTGGTCAGCGCGTCGGCGTACAGGAACCCGATCTCGTGCTGGCCGAAGTTGCACTCGCCCTTGGCGCCCTCCACGTCCAGGCCGGCGTCGTACATCGTGTTGCGGATCGCCCGGAGCAACGGCTCGACCCGGCTGGTGCCGAGGATCGAGTAGTCGACGTTGTACTGGTTGACCGGCGTGAGGTTCCGGTAGACGAGGTCGGCGGCCGCCTCGTAGGTCGTGTCGAAGGCGATGAACTCGAGCTCGGTGCCGGCCAGTGCCTGCCACCCGTGCTCGGCGGCGCGGTCCAGCTGCTTCTGCAGGATGGTTCGCGGCGACTGGAGCACGGGGGAGTGGTCGAGCCAGACCAGGTCGCACTGGACCATCGCGGTGGCCGGCAGATGGGTGAGCAGCCGGATGGTCCGCTCGTCGAGCACGAACTCCATGTCGCCGTACCCGCGCTCCCAGGAGGAGATCGAGTAGCCGCCGACGGTGTTCATGTCCACGTCGACCGCGAGCAGGTAGTTGCACCCCTCGGTCCCGTGCTCGACGACGACGTCCGAGAAGTACTTCCCGTGCAGCCGCTTGCCCTGCAGCCGCCCCTGCATGTCCGTGAACGCCACCACCACGGTGTCGATCTCGCCCGTGTGGATCTTCTCCAGCAGCTCGGGCATCGACAGGTGACGGTCGTTGCGCTTCTCCGGTCCTGGCACGTGTTCCCTCCTCAACCGACCAGGCCGCGCAGCAGCGCAGCCGTGTCGTCGCAGTGCTCCTCCATGACCCGGCGCGCCCGCTCCGGTTTGCCCGCCTTGATCGCCCGCACGAGCGCCTCGTGCTGCCGGTCCGAGTGGGCGATGTTGGCCTCCAGCACCGGGATGGCGAGCAGCATCTCGTGCAACGTCGCCTGCACGGAGGTGACCGCCTCCACGGTTCGCGGCGAGTCGGTCAGGGCCGCCACGGTGAGGTGGAACCGCGAGTCCGCCTGCCGGTGCTCGGCCGGCTTCCGGGCCGACGAGACCTCGAGGTGCGCCTGCTCCAGCTGCGCCAGGCGTACGTCGTCCAGAGCGCGGGACGCGGCCAGCGCGGCGGCCCCGGGCTCGACGATGCGGCGGTAGTCCAGGGCGTCCAGCCAGTCCAGGCGCCGGGTCGGCGTGGCCCTGGCGGCTGCGCGCGCCGAGGGCAGACCGGGCTTGAGCGTGACCACCGTGCCACCGCCCCGGCCGCGCGTGGTCTCCACCAGTCCGGCCTGCCGGAGCGCGGCCATCGCCTCGCGCAAGGTCGCTCGCGAGACGTGCAGCAGCTCGGCCAGCTCGCGCTCGGCCGGCAGCGTGCTGCCGCGCGGGTAGACGCCCAGCCGGATCGCGGTGGCCAGCTGTTCCACGCACGACTCGAACGCGTGGTGTCCGCGCACCGGACGGAGCACCGCCTCGGGGAGGTGCTGCGCCGTGCTGCGGGGCGCCGCGGTCATGGCGGTCACTCTCGGTTCCGGTTCACGTGGCTGTCAATCTCTCGGGACCACATTGGTCTGAGTTCAGACCTTTTCACGCCAGACTGTTTACACCCTGCAAGACACAGGGCTAGTTTCTGGCCAACTCACGGGTTCACGAACGCACCAGGGGGCCACATGGCAGTCGACGACCCGCAGATCCACAACGAGGACGAGGCCACTCTGGCCCGGCTCGGCTACAAGCAGGAGCTGAACCGCTCGTGGTCCGGCTTCTCGAACTTCGCGATCTCGTTCTCGATCATCTCGATCCTGGCCGGTTGCTTCACGACCTTCGGCCAGGCGTGGAACAACGGCGGTCCGATCGCGATCTCATGGGGCTGGCCGATCATCGCCACGTTCATCCTGATCATCGGGTTCACGATGTCCGAGCTCGTCTCGGCCTACCCGACCTCCGGCGGCATCTACTGGTGGGCGTCCAAGCTCGGCGGACCGGCGGCCGGCTTCTTCACCGGATGGCTGAACCTGATCGGGCTGCTCGCGGTCACCGCGTCGGTCGCCTACGGATGCGCCACCTTCCTCGACCTGACGCTCGACACACTGTCGTCGAGCTGGGCCGACGGCTACTCACTCACGCGCGTGTTCCTCCTGTTCGTGGCGATCCTCGCGATCGCCGCGCTGCTGAACATCTTCAGCGGGCACCTGATGGCGGTACTCAACAACATCTCGGTCTGGTGGCACGTCGCCGGTGTCGCCGTCGTGGTGCTGGTCCTCGTCTTCGTGCCGCCGGCGCACGAGAGCCTGAGCTTCGTGTTCACCCACAAGGTCAACAACTCCGGGTACGCCGAGGGCGCCCTGAGCGGCACGCACTTCTGGTTCCTCGTCCTGCCGCTCGGCTTCCTGCTGACTCAGTACACGATCACCGGGTTCGACGCGTCGGCGCACCTGTCCGAGGAGACCAACGCCGCCTCGATGGGCGCCGCGAAGGGCCTCTGGCGCTCGATCTTCTACTCGGCGGTGGGCGGCTGGATCCTCCTGCTCGCCTTCCTGTTCGCGGTCCAGGACCCCGACGCGGTGACCTCCGGCGGCGGCGGCGTGGACCTGATCTTCGGCCAGGCCCTGGGGCAGAACTGGCACGTGCTCGTCCTGGCGATCTCGACGGCCGGGCAGTTCTTCTGCACCATCGCCTGCCTGACCAGCGCCTCCCGGATGACCTTCGCCTTCAGCCGCGACGGTGCGATCCCTGGCTCCGCGATGCTCTCCAAGGTCACCAGCGCCAGGGTGCCCGCGAACGCGGTCGTGTTCGTCGCCGTGATCGGGGCGATCATCACTCTTCCGGCTCTCATCAAGGTGGACATCAACGGCGCACCGGTGCCGGTGGCGTTCTACGCCGTCGTCTCCGTTGCCGTCATCGGCCTCTACCTGGCGTTCCTGATCCCGATCTACCTGCGCTGGAAGATGGGCGACGCCTTCGAGCCAGGTGCGTGGAACAACGGTCAGAAGTACAAGTGGATGAACCTCGTGGCCGTCATCGAGATCGCGATCATCTGCGTCTACTTCATCCTGCCGTTCACGCCGGCGGCGATCCCCGGCAACAAGGACTTCTCGTGGAAGTTCGTCAACTACGCACCGTTCCTGACCATCGGGTCCCTGCTCGTGCTCACCATCTGGTGGCAGCTGTCGGCGAAGAAGTGGTTCACGGGGCCCAAGCACACGATCGACCAAGCGGTCGTCGACGCGTTCGAGGAGTGACGGGAACCAGCCCCGAGGGCCTGGACCGCCTCGCCATCCTGGCGGGGCGGTCCTGGCACGCCACCGACCTCCCGGGTGGCCTGACCAACCACAACGTCCGAGTCGTCAGCGACGACGCCGGGCCACCGCTCGATCTCGTGGTGCGCTGCTCGTCGAGTGACGCCGGGCTGCTGGGGATCGACCGGGACGCCGAGCACGCGAACACAGCGGCGGCGGCCACCGCCGGAGTGGGTGCGCCAGTGGTCGAGTACCGGCCCGACCTCGGGATGCTGGTGATCGGCTACCTCCGGGCGACGGCACTCGAGGACGCCAGCTTCGGCGATGCGGACGTGATGTCCCGAGCGGCCGATGCCTGTCGGAGGCTCCATGCCGGGCCGCGGTTCGTCAACGAGTTCGACATGTTCGCCCGCCAGGCGGGCTACCTCGCCAGCGTCCGGGCCCGCGGCTTTCCTGTTCCGCCGAGCTACGACGACCACGCCGACGCCTGGGGCGACGTGCAGCGTGCGCTGGCGGCCTCTCCGCGGCCGACGGTGCCCTGCAACAACGACCTGCTCGCGGCCAACTACCTCGACGACGGCGAGCGGGTGTGGCTGATCGACTACGAGTACAGCGGCAACAACGACGTCTGCTTCGAGCTCGGCAACACCTCGACCGAGTGCAACTTCACACCCGAGCAGACCGAGGCGTGGACCACGGCCTACTTCGGCACCCCGACCCGCGCCGACCACGCCCGGGTGCGGCTCCAGGCGCTGTGCAGCGAGTACGGCTGGTCGCTGTGGGGCTTCATCCAGGCGGCCAGCAGCCCGATCGACTACGACTTCACCGCGTGGGGGATGCACCGGTTCGACAAGGCCGAGGCGACGTTCAGGGGTCCTGACTTCCGGCGTCTGAGTGACGAGGCGCCACGGTGGCTGAGGTGCGAGGAGCGCCAGCGACGCCCGTCCTGAGGTGCGAGCTCGCGAGCCTCGAAGGGAGCCTCGAAGCCTCCGCAGTGAGGGCTCCTGGTCGAGTCCCAGCGCTGGGTCACCTGGCTTCGAGGCTCGGCCGTGGACGGCCTCGCACCTCAGCCACCGAAGGACGGTCGCGCGATGGCTGACCTGCCTTCCCGCGCGGAGATCGTGGTCGTCGGTGGGGGCGTGATCGGCGCCTCGGTGGCGTACCACCTGACCAAGCTGGGGAAGACCGACGTACTGCTGCTCGAGCAGGGCCACCTCTCGGGCGGTACGACGTGGCACGCGGCCGGCCTGGTCGGGCCGCTGCGGGCCTCGGAGAGCGGGACCCGGCTGGTGCAGTACTCGGCGGAGCTCTACGCCTCCCTCGAGGCCGAGACCGGGCTGGCCACCGGCTACCGCAACGTCGGCGGCGTCATCGTGGCCCGCACCGAGGACCGGATGGTCCAGCTGAGGCGGACGGCGGCCAACGCCGCGGCGTACGACATGGACTGCGAGGTGGTCTCGCCCGAGCGGGCCCGCGAGCTGTGGCCGGTCATGCAGGCCGACGACCTGCTCGGGGCGCTGTGGCTGCCCGGCGACGGCAAGGTCAACCCGACCGACCTGACCCAGTCGCTGGCCAAGGGTGCCCGGGCGGGCGGCGCGACCGTCGTCGAGAAGGTGCGGGTCACCGGCTTCGCCCTCGACGGCCGGCGCGTCACCGCGGTCGAGACCGACCGGGGCCGGGTGGAGTGCGACGTCGTGGTCAGCTGCGCCGGCCAGTGGGCCAAGGCGCTGGGCGACCTGGTCGGCGTGACCGTCCCGCTGCACTCCTGCGAGCACTTCTACGTCGTCACCGAGGCCGTGGAGGGCACTCACCCCGACCTGCCGATCATGCGCGACCCGGACGGCTGGACCTACTTCAAGGAAGAGGTGGGCGGCCTGGTCGTCGGAGGGTTCGAGCCCCAGGCCAAACCCTGGCGGTCGCCCGACGACCTGCCGTACCCCTTCGAGTTCCAGCTCCTCGACGAGGACTGGGAGCACTTCTCGGTGCTCATGGACGAGGCCGTGCACCGCGTGCCGGTGCTGGCCGAGACCGGGATCCGGAAGTTCTACAACGGTCCGGAGTCCTTCACTCCCGACAACCAGTTCCTGCTCGGCCGCGCGCCCGAGCTCGACAACTGCTTCGTCGGCTGCGGCTTCAACTCCGTCGGCATCGCCTCCGCGGGCGGCGCCGGCCGGGCCCTGGCCGAGTGGGTCGTCGAGGGCGAGCCGACGACCGACCTCACCGGGGTCGACGTACGCCGGTTCGCGCCGTTCCACGGCGACAACCGCTGGCTGCGGGCTCGGGTGGCCGAGGTCCTGGGCCTGCACTACGCGCTGCCGTGGCCCAACCGCGAGCCGGAGACCGCCCGCGACGTACGCCTGTCCCCGGTGCACGACCGCACCAGGGCCGCGGGCGCGGTGTTCGGCTCCAAGATGGGCTGGGAGCGACCCAACGTCTTCGCCCCGGCGGCGGGTGCAGTGCTCGACTACTCGTGGGGCAAGCCGCCCTGGCTGGCCTGGTCGGCGGCCGAGCAGCGCGCCACCCGCGAGACGGTGGCGGTCTTCGACCAGACGTCGTTCTCCAAGTACGTCGTGGCGGGGCCCTCCGCGCTGCAAGCGCTGCAGTGGGTGTGCGCGGCGGACATCGACGTCCCGGTCGGCCACAGCGTCTACACGCCCTGGCTCAACGAGCACGGCCGCTACGAGGCCGACCTGACGGTGACCCGGGACAGCGACGACTGCTTCTGGGTGGTCTCGTCCTCCGCGACCACCGTGCGTGACCTCGACTGGCTGCGCCGCCAGGGCGGTGTCGACGCGGGAGACGTCACCGACGCGTTCGCGGTGCTCGGCGTGATGGGACCGGCCTCTCGCGAGCTGCTCGGCCGGCTGTCGTCCGACGACTGGTCCGACGAGGGCTTTCCGTTCGCCACCAGCCGTCCCGCCACCGTGGCGGGGGTCCCGCTGCGGGCCACCCGGATGACCTACGTCGGGGAGCTCGGTTGGGAGCTCACCGTTCCGGTGGCCGGCGCCGGGCCGGTCTACGACGCGCTGTTCGGCGAGGGCGCCGACCTGGGCATCGCGAACGCCGGCTACTACACGATCGACTCGCTCCGGCTCGAGAAGGGGTTCCGGGCCTTCCCGCGCGAGCTGTCGCCGGACTACACGCCGGTCGAGGCGGGGCTGGTCTTCGCGACGGCGCTCCGGGGCGACAAGCCGTTCCTCGGCCGGGCCGCGCTGGAGGAGCTGCGCGACCGGCTGGCACAGGGTGGGCCGCGTCGTCGGCTGGTCTCCTTCGTGCTGGACGACCCGGGTCCGATGCTGTGGGGCGGCGAGCTCCTGCTGCGGGAGGGCCGGCCTGCCGGTCAGGTGACGAGTGCCGCGTGGGGGGAGACGGTCGGCGCGTCGGTGGGGCTGGCCTACCTCCGCGCCGACGGCCCGGTGACCGCTGACTTCCTGTCCGCCGGCGGCTTCGAGGTGGACGTGGCCGGCGAGCGGTTCGGCGTACGGCTCTCCCTCAGGGCACCATTGCCGTAGGGCGTGTCACGTCATGCCTGGCGGCGCACACTTGATGAGGAGACACGCCCTGATGCCCACGCCTGAGTACGTGCTGGCGCTGCGCGCGAAGGTCGGCCACGACCTGTTGTGGATGCCGGGGGTCACCGCGGTCATCCGGCGCGGCGCCGAGCTGCTGCTGGTCCGGCGCAGCGACAACGGCGCGTGGACGCCGGTCACCGGGATCGTCGACCCTGGTGAGGAGCCGGCGGTCTGCGCGGTCCGCGAGGCGATGGAGGAGACCGGCGTCGAGATCCGGGTGGACCGGCTGGCCTCGACGAGCGTGGGCGACGAGATCGTGTACCCGAACGGCGACCGGGCGGTCTACCTCGACCTCACCTTCGCCTGCACCTGGGTGTCGGGGGAGGCCCACGTCGCGGACGACGAGTCGACCGACGTGCGCTGGTGCCCGGTCACCGAGCTGCCGCCGATGGGACCGTGGATGTCGGAGCGGATCGAGGCAGCCCTGTCCGACGAGCGCGAGGCGCGCTTCCGGACGTGAGGTAGTTCCACGGCTGTGCCGGCGCCGCCGAGCCGGAAGCATGGAGCACATGTCCCGAACCCGCGAGGCCGAGAGAGCACGGCTCACGCACCCTGCGATCTGGCACGGCAGCCCCGACCTGGACCGGGCGAACGAGCTGAGCGCAGGCTCCGCCATCGGCCACCTCGGCATCGAGTTCACCGAGCTCGGGGCGGACCACCTGGTCGGCCGGATGCCGGTCGACGGGCGTACTCTCCAGCCGTTCGGGATCCTGCACGGCGGCGCGTCGGTGCTCCTCGCCGAGAGCCTGGTCAGCTGTGCGGCGACGTTCGTCGCCACGCCCGGGAAGGCCTGCGTCGGCATGGAGATCAACGCCAACCACCTGCGACCCGTCACCTCCGGCTGGGTCACCGGCACTGCCCGGCCCATCTCCCTGGGCCGCCGCAGCCAGGTCTGGGAGGTCCGCATCGTCGACGGCGACGACAGGCTCGTGTGCATCTCGCGGTGCACGATGGCGGTGATCGAGGCTCTGTCCTAGCTTCGGTAGGTGCTGTCCGGCAGCATGTCCGGGCATCGACCGCCGGCGGTGGTGGCCAGCTCGAAGTGCCAGATCTCGTTCGCGAAGATCTGGCACAGCCCGTAGTCGGCTCCGTGCCGGCTGAGCCAGTCGTCGGCGTCGGTGGGACCGATGTCGACGGCGTCACCGGTGACGTGTGCCGACGTGTCGACCGTGGAGACGTAGCGGCGCGCCTCCTCCTCGCTCCCGTACTTGCGCACCGCTTCGTCGAACAGGCGCTGCTGGTGCGCGCGGCTGCGCCAGCCGCTGGTGATGAGGAGCCTCACCCCGTCGTCCTGGGCGTCGCGGGCCGCGGCCCGGACGGCGTCGAGGAGGTCCGGGTCGAGGTTGCCGATCGTCGGCCGGTCGGTGTTGAAGCGCGTGTCTTGACCGCCGTCGGCGCGGACGTGGGCGAGGCCCCCGGGCGCTTGCTCCTCGGCGCCGCACCCGACGGCCGACATGGCGGCGACGAGCATGATCGCGGTCAGCGCGCGGTGGGGCCGGCGCGAGGGGTCGGGACGGGTGGGGTGGTCGGTCACCTCGGCAAGGTAGGCAGCCGCGAGCCGACCGGACCTCCGTCGGAGGTGCCGAGCCCCGGCACCAGGGGCCAGGACTCGCGGCCCGCTGCGCCTCTAACGTGGGGCGTGTGAGCCGTTGGCTAGTCGTGGTGGAGCGGGCTTGGGACGCGGCGCGACTGCGCCGTGGCGGGGTGCCGGACGACTTCCGGATCGAGGCGTACCTCGGGCACGGCGGACCGCAGGGCGTGGTCGTGCGCGGCCGGGTGGTCAACGACCCGCCGCCCTCCGATGCGGAGGAGGGCGAAGGGGTGGGCTCGGCGCTACGTCGCACCTTGGGGTCGTTCTTCACCGATGAGCTCCCCGGCGTACCGCTGCGGGTGTCGGTCGCGGATGCGGTGGCCGACGTGGTCACCGACGAGGAGGGCTACTTCCTCGTCCGACTGGCGCCCTCGGTGGGTGCGCTGACGACGCCGTGGGCGGTCGGTGAGATCGAGCTCGCCGGGCCGTACCGGGGGCTGACCGGCCACCACTCGGTGCCGGTGGAGGTGCGGGTTCCCGAGCCCACCGCTCGCTTCGGCGTCATCTCCGACGTCGACGACACCATCCTCGAGACGGGGGTGCAGCGGCTCGGGCGCATGGTGCGGCAGACCTTCACCGGCTCCGCGTTGACCCGCACGCCGTTCCCCGGCGCAGCGGACCTCTATCGGGACCTGGCGGCGGACGGGAACCCGGTCTTCTACGTCTCCTCGAGCCCGTGGAACCTGCACGCCTTCCTCGTCGCCTTCCTGCGGCACCGGGACTTCCCACTCGGTCCCGTGCTGCTGCGCGACCTGCTCGGCACCCCCTCAGGTCGCGAACCGAAGCACGTCCGGATCCACGAGATCCTCGAGCTGCACCCGGAGCTGCGCTTCGTGCTGATCGGCGACTCCGGCGAGGAGGACCCGCAGATCTATGCCGACATCGTGCGGACCCACCCCGATCGGTTCCTGGCCGTCTACATTCGCGAGGTGCGGCTCGATCCCGGTGACGGCCGCGTGGAGAAGGTCACCGACGCCTGGGACATCGACGTCCCGTTCGTGCTGGCGGCCGACTCCGACGTCGTGCGCCGGCACGCCGAGCAGCTGGGACTGCTCACGGCGCCGACCTGACGCGGCGGCCCGGGTACGGTTTTGTTGTGGGAACTCCAGGAGCGAAGAAGAAGCGGTGGTCGGACCTGTCCCCGGTGGAGCAGCGGATGGTGATCGCCGGTGCCGCCGTGGAGACGGTGCTGACGGCGTGGGCCCTGCGCGACCTGAAGCGCCGGCCGGCTGCGTCGGTTCGTGGTCCCAAGGCTGCCTGGGTGGCGTCGTTCGTGGTGCAGCCTTTCGGGCCGGTGGCGTACGCGATCTTCGGGCGTGGACCACGCTGACCGAGAGCGTGGGCCAGGCCAGCCGCTCCAGGTCGCCCGGCTTCGCTGATGGTTGGGCGCAGGGCCTGAGATCGGCTCATCCGGCGGACTAGGGTGCGTTGGTTTACCAACGCGCCCTAGGCTCCTGACGAGCCCGCCGCCCGCGAAGGGACTGCCATGCCCGAGATCCCTGCCACGATGCGCCAGCTCCGGAGCCTGGTGACCCCGGGTGGGGAGCTGCGGCTGTCGGTGGACACCGTGGACACACCCCGCCCGAGGGATCGGGAGGTGCTGGTGCGGGTGGACGCGGCGCCCGTCAACCCCTCCGATCTGGGGTTGTTGCTGGCGAGGGCCGACGTGTCTCGGGCCGTCGTGGGCGGATCAGCGGACGAACCGATCCTGACGGCGCCGATCGCGGAGTCGGTGATGCGCTCCCTGGTGGCGAGGGTCGGCGAGGCGATGGCGGTCGGCAATGAAGGGGCCGGCGTGGTGGTGGCGGCTGGGGACTCGCCAGAGGCACAGGCGCTGCTGGGCCGGACCGTGGGGTTCCTCGGCGGGGCGACGTACGCCGAGTACTGCCTGGCCTCACCGCGGATGTGCCTGCCGCTGCCCGAGGGTGCGAACCCTGTTGACGCGGCATCGTCGTTCGTGAATCCGCTGACCGCGCTGGGGATGGTGGAGACCATGCGCCGCGAGGGGCACACCGGGCTGGTGCACACGGCCGCCGCGTCCAACCTGGGACGGATGCTCAACCGGATCTGCCTGGCAGACGGTGTGCCCCTGGTCAGCATCGTCAGGCGTCCCGAGCAGGTCGCGTTGCTGCGGGGCTTGGACGCCATGCACGTCTGCGATTCCAGCGAGCCGACGTTCGAGGCCGACCTGGTCGCGGCCCTGAAGGTCACCAGGGCGACCCTGGCGTTCGACGCGGTCGGCGGCGGGCAGCTGGTCAGCCAGATCCTCAACGCCATGGAGGCGGCCAACGTGCCGCCCGACGCCCCGTACAACCGCTACGGCAGCGACGTCCACAAACAGGTCTACGTGTACGGCGCCCTGGACCCGAGACCGATCGAGCTGCACCGCCGATTCGGTTTCTCCTGGGGCGTCGGAGGCTGGCTGCTCACGCCGTTCCTCTCGCGGACCAGCAAGGAGGACCTGGCCAGGCTGCGGCAACGAGTCGCCGATGAGCTGACCACGACGTTCGCCAGTGACTACACGGACCAGATCTCGTTGTCCGGGGCCCTGGACCCGGAGGCCCTTCAGCGCTGTGCCCGTCAGGCCACCGGCCAGAAGTTCCTGCTGCGACCGCACCACTGACCCGGGAGGAACGGGACGGCTCCGACCGTGCCGCGCGCCACTCGGACAGTGAAGCGGAACCCGTCAGTCTGGTGTCGTCACGTGGTAGTGCCGGAACAACACCTGGGCAACGCAGGCCGGGCGGTCTGCCCGTGCCGGTCCGCGACCGTTCGGGCAAAGGCATCCACGCGGTCCTGCTCCACCGCCACCCAGGAGGTCGGGCCCAAAGAGCGTCCCTGCAGTGCCAGGACCTCGGCCGTGCTGAGAAGCTGCAAGGGTCCGTCTGAGCACTCACGAGGGACCTCCTCACAGCCTGCTTCGCTCACCTTGGTGCCCGGAGTAGCGCGACGACGTCATCAGCTCACGCGAGCACGACTGCCCGCCCTGGCGTCACAGTTGGGCGCGCAGCGTGACCGTGTGCGAGCCGAAACCGTGCTTCTCGTACAGCCGGATCGCGGTGGGGTTGGCCGCGAAGGCGGTGACCACGGCGTACGGCGCGCCGCGCTCACGAGCCCACCCCAGGAAGGCGTCGACCAGCAGGCCACCGACACCGCCGCCGCGGTGGTCGGGCAGCACCCACAGGCTGTTGAGCCGGGCCTCGCGCTGGCGGACGAACGGCGTCAGCTCGGGGTAGGAGCCCATGAGGCCGCCGGCGAGCCGGCCATCGATCTCGGCGAAGAGGCCGACCCGGTCGGGGTCGTCGAGCAGCGACTCGAACCAGGCGCGACCGTGCTGGGCGGGCCAGTCGGTGTTCATGACCTCCGGGTCGTGGGTGCCGGCGTCCTCCTGCCACAGCCCGGTCGCGACGGTCAGGTAGGCGTCGACGTCGCCGGTAGCGGCCCGACGGATCTCCACAGGCGAGTCAGCCACGGCGGCGAGTCTAGGCACGGTCGCAGCTAGCCTTGGCCAATGCCGGTCCGGGTCGGGCGTTACCTTCGCGAGCGCGTGAACGCCTGGCGCAGCGGGTCGGTGCGGGCGCAGTGGACGGCGGCGGCGGTCGTCAGCGCGCTCATCGGAGCGTCGTTCCTCGTGTCCCTGGTCAACCGTGGCTGGATGCCGCTGCCGGCGTACTTCCTGTGGCTGCTCGTGGCCAGGATCCTGCTCAGCTTCCGTCCGTTGCTCGTCGTCGCGAGCCTCGACGCGGTGGCCGGCTCCCTCACGGTCGCTCTCCAGGAGCACATGACCGCGATCTACGTCGTGAGCATCGTCGAGTTCCTCGCGGCAGTGGTGATCGTCGTCTACATCGCCCAGCGCGCCCACAGCAACCTGCCGTCCACGCTGAGCGAGGGGCTCCTGGCCGAGCTCAGGGGCCGGCTGCAGGCGCAGGGGCGGGTCCCGGAGCTGCCCGACGGATGGCAGGCGCAGAGCGCGATGCTGGCCGCGAACGGCGTGAACTACGCGGGTGACTTCCTGGTCGCCGACCTCAGCGAGGACCGGCGGACCCTCGAGCTGATCCTGGTCGACGTCTGCGGCAAGGGGCTCGCGGCCGGGCCGGCGGCGCTGCAGTTCGCCGGTGCCCTCGGCGGTCTGCTCGGGGCCGTCCCGTCCGAGGAGCTGCTCCGGGCCGCCAACGTCTTCCTGCTCCGGCAGCAGGACGACGAGGCGTTCGCCACCGCGGTCCACCTCCAGGTCGACCTGGTCGAGGGCACCTACCAGATCACCAGTGCCGGTCACCCGCCTGCGCTGCGCTGGGACGTCCCGTCCGGCGAGTGGGTCATCGACAACGCGCGCGGGACGGCGCTCGGCGTGCTGCCCGACCCCGAGCTGCACTCCAGCCAGGGCAAGCTGTTCGCGGGCGAGGCGCTGCTCTTCTACACCGACGGCGTGGTCGAGGCCCGCAGCAGCCCGATCGACGCCGGGATCGCCTGGCTCCAGCGCACCGCCCAGGCCGCCATCGGCTCCGGCTTCACCGGCGCCGCCGACCGGATCATCGCCCAGGTGGACCGCGGCGACGACGACCGTGCGGTGCTGATCCTCAACCGGGTGCCGGCTGAGGGTGAAGCCGCGGAGTCGACTGCCGGGCCGGCCTGATTGCCGTCCTGGCCGCAGGGTCGCGGGACTGCACCGCATCCCAGCGCCCAGCGACCAACTTGCGGTGCAGTCCCGGAGCCCCGGCTGATGACCGATGACGTGAGCGTCAACGGCTCAGCGCAGGTAGAGCTCCCGGATCACGTCCTCGATGTCCGGCTCCTGCACGGACAGGTCCGCGACGTCGTACGTCGCGACCACGGCGGCCACGATCGGCGCGGCTGATGCGTCCGCCGGGAACGAGAGCCACTGCCGCGGACCCTCGACCCGTTGCACGGTCGCCCCGGCCACGCTGATCGGCGGGGCCTCGTCGACCAGGTCGACCACCAGAGTGCGCGTGGAGCCACCCTCCTGGTGCAGCCCGGCCAGGGAGCCGTCGTAGACCACGGTGCCGTGGTCGATCACGACCACTCGGCGGCAGAGCGCCTCGATGTCCTGCAGGTCGTGCGTGGTGAGCAGCAGGGTGGTGCCGCGCTCGGCGTTGAGCGTGCGCAGGAAGTCGCGAAGGCGGCCCTTGCTCACCACGTCGAGGCCGATGGTGGGCTCGTCGAGATACAGGATCTCGGGGTCGTGCAGCAGCGCGGCCGTGATGTCGCCGCGCATCCGCTGGCCCAGGCTGAGCTGGCGGACAGGCGTGTGCAGCAGGTCGCCGAGCGCGAGCAGCTCGGTGAACTCCGCCAGGTTGGCGCGGTGCCGCTCCGGGTCGGTCCGGTAGACCTTCTGGAGCAGGTCGAAGGAGTCCTTGAGCGGGAGGTCCCACCAGAGCGTGGTGCGCTGGCCGAAGACCACGCCGATGCGCCGGGCCAGCTGGGTGCGCTTCCGGCTGGGATCGACGCCGGCCACCCGGATCGACCCCGAGGTCGGGACCAGGATGCCGGTGAGCATCTTGATGGTGGTCGACTTCCCGGCGCCGTTCGGGCCGATGTAGCCGACCATCTCGCCGGCCTCGATGCTCAGCGACAGGTCCCTGACGGCCTCGACGGGCGCGCGGCCGCGCACCTTGAAGGTGCGGCTCAGGTCGGAGACCTCGATCAGTGCCACGCCCCTACGACCCCGTCGACCGGTACTGCCGGACGCCCGTGCGCCACACGAGCATCGTGACCGCCACCAGCGCCGCCGCGACGACCGGCGACAGCCACTGGGTCCAGGCCGGGTAGCCGAGCGGGTCCTCGCGGCCCAGGACGTACAGGCTCGGGTACCAGTTCACGAACGCCAGCGGCAGCACGAACGTCATCGCCTTGAGCACCTCGCTCGGGAACACGGTGAGCGGGTACGACGTGACCGTGTTGCCTCCGTAGGTGAAGGCGTTGGCGACCTCCGCCGAGTCGATGGTCCAGAACTGGATGCAGGCCAGCGCGACGAACACCGCGGTGAAGATCACCGTGGCCGCGACCAGCATCAGGACGGTGAGCAGCACCCGCGACGGGCTCCAGTCGACGTAGGTGCAGGCCCAACCCAGGACGAGCCCCGCCTGGGCCACCCGGGAGAGCCTCCGCAGCGCGAACTCGTCCGCGCAGACCTGGATCAGCAGCGGCACCGGCCGGACCAGCATCTGGTCCAGCTTCCCGAGCCGGATCATCTGGCCGAGCCGTTCGATCCGGCCGACGAGGAGATCAGCGATGGCGAAGGCGACCCCGCTGCCGCCGTACAGGAAGGCGACCTCGTGGAGGCTGAAACCGCCCAGGTTGTCGACGTTCTGGAACAGGATCCAGATGCCCACGAACTCCACTCCGGTGATGAGGAAGCCGCCGGCCACGAGCATCCACCACGACACGGGATAGGCCCGGGAGGCCCGCACCCAGAGTGCCGAGATCTGGACGTAGTTCGTGAGCGCCTCAACCACCCTGGACCACCACCTTGCGCTCGGCCACACCGAGCAGCAGCCGGCATCCAGCGAGCAGGAGCACGCTCCAGACGGCCTGCAGGGCGAGGACTCCGAGGAGGGCCCAGCCCTGGTCCTTGCCCAGCCACAGGTCGGCGGGCGCCTGGAGGTACGACGCCCAGGGCAGCGCCCGGGCCAGGATCCCGAACCAGCCCGGGAAGAGCACCAGCGGCACGGTGAGGCCGCTGAAGAACACCGCCGCCGCGCTCATCAGGACCTGCGTGCCCTGGTCGTCCAGGATCCAGAACGCCGACACGGCCACGAGGAACCGGATCGCGAAGCTGACCAGCAGGGCCAGGAACACGCTCACGAAGAACGCGACCCACACCAGCGGCCCGGCCGGGTAGCGCAGGTCGAAGAGGAGCGCCCCGACCACCGTCGGCGCCAACCCGCGGCCGACCAGGTGGAACGCCGCGCGACCCACGTCGGCCGCGAGGTACCAGCCGAGGATCCCGACCGGCCGGTAGAAGTCGAGGGCCACGTCGCCGGTCTTGATCCGCGTGGCCAGGTCGGTCGGGGAGCCGCCGCCCCACATGGCGACTGTCATGATCATCGCCTGCCCGAGCCACACGTAGGTGACCGCGTCGCGGACGTCGTACCCGCCGGCGTCCGGGTTCTGCTCCCAGACCGCGATGAGCACGAGCGCGTTGATGGCTCCGAAGACGCAGTTGGTGAAGATCCCGGCCAGGGTCGCGGCGGTGTAGGTCGAGTAGCGGCGGAAGGAGCGCGTCGCGATGGCGACGTGCAGGCTCCCCTGGATCACTGGCGCGAGGCTACCCGCGCGACCAGCAGGGCGGCGAGGAAGGCTCCGCAGGAGCCGAGGGTCATGTCACCGAGGGTGTCCTCGTACGCCGTGTCCAGCTCGGTGCCGTGCCGGATGAACGTGTACCACTCGCCGAGCTCCCACCCGAGCGCGAGCAGGCAGCCGAGCCCGGTGACCAGCAGCAGCTGCACCCAGCGCGGCGCCACGTTGCGGGCGATGATCAGCCCGATCCCGGACAGCAGGAAGAACCAGTTCACGAAGTGGTTCAGGTCGTCCCACCACGTGACGCTGTCATACAGGTCGAGGCTGTTCCCGGTCGTGTCGACCAGGAACCCCATCATGACCAGCGCGAACGCGACGTACGGCGGCTCCTTCTCGGGGTGCCGACGCCCGACCGTCAGCCACCAGATCGCCGGCACCAGCAGCATCATCACCGGGTAGGCCGCCAGCCGCGCCCCGAACGCCTTGTCCGCGAACCGCTCGATCCCGGGCACGAACGTCGCCACCGCGAGCTGCGCGACGGTGGCCACCAGCACGAGCGCCGGCAGCCAGATCCATCGGTGCCGGGCGCGCTCCACGGGCGCATCATGCCGGGCCCGCCGCGATAGTCCCCGACGCTTGTGTCGGTCCTTTCGGCGTGTCGCCCACACAGACGTGGGGGACTGTCCCGGCTCGGGGGTGTCCGCGGTGCCTCCTAGGCTCGGATCATGACCTCGCGGGCGGACGCCACAGCCGCTCCGCCGGCGGTCGGCATCCTGCGGCCGGAGGTCAACGACGCGCTGGTGCGCCGCGACCGGCTCGCCGCCCACGAGGGGCTGAGCACGTGGGTGGAGCACTACTGGACCGTCGCCTGGGACCTCGAGGAGCCGGGGTTCGTGGCCGAGGTGGTCAGCCACCCGTCGGTGCACGTGACCGTGGAGTCGGGGGACCGCCCGAGGTTCGGCCACCGGCTGCCGGCCGGTCTGGTGCACGGCGTGATCACCCGGAAGTTCAGCCAGGCGATCGCGGGCCGCGGCCGGGTGTTCGGCGTGAAGTTCCGCCCGGGCGGCTTCGGCGCGTTCACCGGGGCCGACGTCGGTGCCTGGACCGACCGCGTGCTCCCTCTGTCGGCAGCCTTCGGGCACCGCTCGGCCGCGCTGGTCCGGGACGTGCTGACCGCGGATCCGGACGACGAGCGGGCGGCGGTCATGGACGCCTTCCTCCTGGACCGGGTGCCCGCTCGGGACGAGCGGTACGACGAGGTGCTGGCGATCGTCCGGGACATCCAGGACGACCCGAGCCTGACCACCGTGGAGCTGGCCGCGCGCCGACACCTCATGTCCCAGCGGACGCTGCAGCGGCAGTTCCGCCGCTACGTCGGCGTCGGTCCCAAGTGGGTGCTGCAGCGAGCCCGGCTGCACGACGCCGTGGACCGCATCGACACCGGGCGGGTGACCGACCTGGCCTCGCTCGCGCTCGAGCTGGGCTGGTTCGACCAGGCCCACTTCACCCGAGACTTCACCGCGCTGGTCGGCCAGTCGCCGGCGGCGTACGCCGCCCGGCGGAGGGTGCCGGACTGACGGAGCCCTAGTGCTGGTAGGTGCCCTGGATGATCGCCCGGGCGGCCGTCTTGAAGGCCAGGTTGAAGGAGACCACCGCCGGCGTGGCGTCCGAGTCGACGCCCAGCGTCTCCTCCTTCACCGCGTGGACCACCAGGTAGTAGCGGTGCACCTGGTCGCCCTCCGGGGGCGCGGCGCCGGTGTAGGCCTTGGTGCCCATGTCGTTGCGGCACATGAACGCGTTGCCGGGCAGGTCCGCGCCCTCGGCACCGGCACCCGCGGGCAGGGACGTGCAGTCGAGCGGCAGGTCGACCAGGACCCAGTGCCAGAACCCGCTCGGCGTCGGGGCGTCCGGGTCGAAGACGGTGACCACGAAGCTCTTGGTCTCCTCGGGGAAGCCCGACCACGAGAGCTGTGGGGACGTGTCGCCGAACTCGTTGACCTGGTCGTCCTTGAGCGGCTGGCCGTCCGCGATGTCGTCGCTGGTGACCGTGAACGACGGGACGGAGGGCAACAGGTCGTACGGGTCGGGGCTCACCGGGCGGTCGAGTGTCATCGAGGCTCCTTTGCACAGTCCAGGCTTGGACCTGAAGGTAGTCCGCGCTCTGGCGGCGGTCACGGGCGCGGTACCCCTCCGCGATGATGGACACGTGGACCAGTCGCCGCCGTACCCCGCCGGGCTGATGCTCGCCGGTCGCCGGGTCCTCGTGGTCGGCGGCGGCCACGTGGCCCAGCGGCGGGTGCCCCAGCTGATCGCGGTGGGCGCGGACGTCGTGGTCGTGTCGCCGGAGGTGACGCCGGCCGTCGAGGGGCTGGCCACCGCCGGCGAGGTCACCTGGCACCAGCGCGGCTTCGAGGACGCGGACCTGGACGACACGTGGTACGTCATCGCCGCCACCGACGACACCGCGGTCAATGAGGCGGTCAGCCGAGGAGCCGTACGGCGCCGGGTCTTCTGCGTGCGCGCGGACGACGCCACCCAGGCGACCGCGTGGACGCCCGCGGTCGGCCGCCACGCGGGCGTGACCGTCGCAGTGCTCGGCAACCGGGACCCGCGGCGCAGTGCCGCCGTCCGCGACGAGATCCTCGAGGGGCTGCGCGAGGGCACCATCGTGGCCCGGCACCAGCGCGACCGGACTCCGGGCGTGGTGCTGGTGGGCGGTGGGCCCGGCGATCCGGAGCTCATCTCGGTGGCGGGGCGCAAGGCGCTGATGGAGGCCGACGTCGTCGTGGCCGACCGGCTGGCCCCGCGCGAGCTGCTCGGTGAGCTGCCGGCGGACGTGGAGCTGGTGGACGTGGCCAAGCTGCCTCGTGGCCGGGCCGCGCAGCAGGAGGAGATCAACCGGATCATCGTGGAGCGGGCGCAGGCCGGGAAGTGCGTGGTCCGGTTCAAGGGCGGCGACAGCTTCGTCTTCGGCCGCGGCTACGAGGAGGTCGAGGCCTGCCGGGCCGCCGGCGTCCCGGTGACCGTGGTCCCGGGCTTGACCAGCCCGGTCGCCGTACCGGCCCTGGCCGGCATCCCGGTGACCCACCGCGGGGTGGCCCACGACTTCACCGTGATCTCCGGACACCTCCCGCCCGGCCACCCGGACTCGCTGACCGACTGGGACACGGTGGCCCGGCTGCACGGCACCCTGCTGCTGATGATGGCTGTCGAGAACGCGCCGGCGATCGCCGACGCGCTGGTCGCGGGCGGCCGGGGGCCGGACACCCCGGTGGCGGTGGTCTGCGACGGCAGCATGCCGGGGGAGCGGACCGTGCTCTCGACGCTGGGCGCGCTGGCCGGGGACCTCGAGCGCGAGGCGGTCCAGCCGCCCGCGATCGTGGTCGTCGGCGACGTCGTGGCGGTGGCGCGCCCCGAGCACTACCCCGACCGACGTGGCTGAGCTGGTCGACGTCCAGGACCCGGCCGACGCGCGGCTGGCCGACTACCGGGACCTGCGCGACGTCGAGCTCCGCAAGCACCTCGAAGCCGAGCACGGACTCTTCCTGGCCGAGGGCGAGAAGGTCGTACGCCGGGCGGTGGAGGCCGGCCACCGGCCACGCTCGTTCCTGATGGCCGCACGCTGGCTGGACGGCCTGGCCGACGTGCTGGCCACGACGGACGCGCCCTGCTACGTCGTGTCGGAAGGGTTGGCCGAGGAGGTGACCGGCTTCCACGTGCACCGCGGCGCGCTCGCGTCGCTCGAGCGGCGGCCGCTGCCCTCCCTCGACGACGTCCTCGCTGGCGCGAGGTCGGTGCTGGTGCTCGAGGAGATCGTCGACCACACGAACGTGGGCGCCATCTTCCGGTCCGGCGCCGCGCTCGGTTTCGACGCCGTGCTGCTGGCCCCTCGTTGCGCAGACCCGCTCTACCGGCGTTCGGTCAAGGTGGCCATGGGTGCGGTGTTCGCGCTGCCGTGGACCCGGCTGCCGGACTGGCACGACGCGCTGCCGTCGCTGTCGACCCGGGGCTTCACCACGGTCGCGCTGACGCTGGCCGCCGACGCCGTACCGGTCGAGGAAGCGGTGGCCGGCGTGGACCGGCTCGCCCTGGTCCTGGGCTCCGAGGGGCACGGCCTCTCGCCACGGTGGGAGCAGACCGCCGACCGGCGCGCGGTCATCCCGATGGCCGCCGGGATCGACTCGCTCAACGTCGCCGCCGCCTCCGCGGTGGCCTGCTACGTGGCCGCGCGGCGCTGACCCTGCACCGGAAGCTCGAAGATCGTCTCGAGGCCGTCCTCGTCGTCCCACTGCTCGCCGACCTCGACGAACGGCAGCTGCGCGACCAGGCCGAGCGAGGCGGCGTTGTCGGGGGACACGGTGACCCGGAAGACCTCGGCCGACGGCTCCGAGCGCGCCCGGTCGATCATGAGCAGCAGTGCCGCGCGGGCGTAGCCGCGGCGGCGGTACGCCGGGTCGACGCCGTACCCGACCTCGACCAGGCCGTTCGCGTCGGGCGCGGCGTGGAAGCCGGCACCGCCGACGACCTCGCCCGTCTCGTCGTCGACCAGTACCCCCGTCACCCAGGGCTGGTCCTCGGGCGTCTCGACGACCTGGACGGCGCGGCGCCGCCAGACACCGATCCGCTCCTCCGACACCGTGTACGGCGTCAGCGGCAGCCCGCTGAGCTCGGTGGCCGTGTCCAGGTCACCCCGGGCCAGCGCGGCCAGCGCGTCGGGGGAGAGCTGCACGATCCGGACCCGCGGTGTCACTGGGTCGGTCACTGGATCGGTCACTGGGCCCGGCCCTCGGCCGGCCAGTCCGGCGGGTAGTCGTCGGCCGCGCGCTCCATGGCCTTCTGGAGCCTCTTGCGCTGCTTGGTCGGCAGCCGGTCGCCGAACACGGTGCCCCGGGTGTGGTCGGTCTCGTGCTGGAGGCAGCGGGCCAGCATGCCGTCGCCGCTGAACTCCACCGGCTGGCCGTCCACGCCGGTACCGGTCACCGTGGCGAAGTCGGTGCGCGCGCACTCGACGAAGGCGCCGGGGTAGGACAGGCAGCCCTCGTCGCTCTCGTCGAGCTGGCGGTCCTTGCCCTCGGGGAGGGTGAGTACGGGGTTGCAGACCACGCCCACGGTGCGCTCGCCGGACTCGTCCGGGCAGTCGAAGACGAACACGGCCCTGTCGACCCCGATCTGGCAGGCCGCGAGACCGACGCCGTCGGCGGCGTACATGGTCTCGACCATGTCGGCCACCAGCCGCGCGAGCTCGCCGTCGTGAGCCGTGACGGGCTGCTGAGGCCGGTGCATCACCGGGTCGCCCCAGCGGGTTATCGGGTGGACCACGCCGCCCCGCGGGAGCGGGCCGTAGGGCGCGCGGACGGTCTGCTCGGACACGCGCAAGACCCTATCGAGGGCTCGAGCGGCCTTGGATCGTCCACTCGGTCCGAATGTGACCGGACCCACCCGAGCACCTGTAGCCCGCTGTGTAACTCGGAGTTACAGTCGAAGCATGTCCTTGCTCCAGAACCTACGACCGGGCGGACGGCACGGGGTGGCGTCCTCGGAGACGCGCGACCCGATCGGATACCTCGTCGCCGGTCTGAGCCGGCTCGCCCAGACCGACCTCCTCGACCGGCTGGGGCTGCGCAAGCAGGCCGAGCAGGCGGTGTTCACGGTCACCCGCAGCGGGTTCGGCACGGTGACCCGGGCCAGCCGCACCTTCGCCCGCGCCGGCCAGCGCGGCCGGGCGGGCGTCCGCGCTCCGTCGAGCAAGGCGACCGGCGAGTTCGACCTGACCCCCACCGAGGACGAGCAGCTGCTCGTCGACGTGGTGACCGAGTTCGCCACCGAGGTGGTCCGGCCGGCGGCCGCCGGGGCCGACGAGGCCTGCGCGGCTCCCGGTGAGCTGCTGGCGGCCGGCCTGGAGATCGGGCTGCCGATCCTGGGGCTGCCGGAGTCGCTCGGCGGCGTGAGCGAGGAGCGGTCGGCCATGGCCGGCACGCTGGTGGCCGAGGCGCTGGCCAAGGGCGACATGGGGCTCGCGGTGGCGACGCTGGCCCCCGGCTCGGTGGCCACCGCCATCGGGCTGTGGGGGACCGACGAGCAGCAGCAGACCTACCTGCCGGCGTTCGCGGGCGAGGACGTGCCGGCCGCGGCGCTGGCGCTCACCGAGCCGCAGGTCCTCTTCGACGTGCTGAGCCCGGCCACCACCGCGGTCCGGAAGGGCGACGGCTACGTGCTCAACGGCGTGAAGTCGCTGGTGCCGCGGGGGGCGGACGCCGAGCTGTTCGTGGTGGGCGCGTCCCTGGACGGCCGGCCGGCGCTGTTCCTGGTCGAGTCGTCGACCGACGGCCTGGCTGTCGAGGGAGACCCGTCCATGGGTGTCCGGGCCGCCGCGCTGACCAAGCTGACGCTGGCCGACGTCGAGGTCGGCGAGGCTGCCGTGCTGGGTGCCACCGACGGGTCGACGTACGCCGAGTGCGTCCGGCTCTCCCGGCTGGCCTGGTGCGCGCTCGCGGTCGGCACCGGTCAGGCCGTGCTCGACCACGTGACGCCGTACGTGAAGGAACGCGAGGCGTTCGGCGAGCCGGTCGCGCACCGCCAGTCGGTGGCCTTCATGGTCGCCGACATGGCGATCGAGCTGCAGGCGATGCGGCTGCTGACCTACAAGGCCGCCGGCCGTGCAGCCGCGGGCCAGGACTTCTCCAAGGCTGTCGCCCTGGCTCGCCAGGCGTGCAAGGAGCACGGCCTGCGGATCGGCCTCGACGGCGTGCAGCTGCTCGGTGGCCACGGCTTCGTCAAGGAGCACCCGGTGGAGCGGTGGTACCGCGACCTGCGGGCCGTGGGGGTCATGGAAGGAGCGGTTCTCGTATGAGCATCAGCCTCGACGACCCGAAGAGGTTCCGCACGCTGGTGGGGCAGGCCCACCAGGTCGCGATGAACATGCTGCGCCCGATCTCGCGGAAGTACGACCTGGCCGAGCACGAGTACCCCAAGGAGCTCGACATGCTCGCCGCGATGATCGACGGGCTGGCCGAGTCCGGTGCCTCCGAGGGGGCCGGTGCGGCCGGCGTACGCCGCGAGGAGTGGGCGGACGACGGTTCGAACCGGAACGGCACCAACCTGGCCTCGGTCATGTCCATCCAGGAGATGTGCTGGGGCGACGTCGGGCTGCTGCTGTCGATGCCGCGACAGGGGCTGGGCAACTCCGCCATCGCGTCGGTGGCCGACGACGAGCAGCTCGAGCGGTTCGACGGACTGTGGGCCGCGATGGCGATCACCGAGCCGGGCACGGGGTCGGACTCGGCCAACATCAGGACCACGGCGGTGCTGGACGGCGACGAGTACGTCCTCGACGGCGAGAAGATCTTCGTGACGTCCGGCGAGCGCGCGGACGCCGTCGTCGTGTGGGCCACGCTCGACAAGGAGCTCGGCCGGGCGGCCATCAAGTCGTTCGTGGTCCCGAAGGGAACGCCGGGGATGCGGGTCGAGCGGCTCGAGCACAAGCTCGGGATCCGGGCGTCCGACACCGCCACGATCATCTTCGAGAGCTGCCGGGTGCCTGCGGCGAACCTCCTCGGCTCGGCCGAGGTGGACGCTGGATCCTCATCGGGGGGCAGGGGTTCGCCGGCGCGATGGCCACCTTCGACAACACCCGACCGCTGGTGGCGTCGATGGCCATCGGCTGCGCCGCCGCGTCCCTCGACCTGACCCGCGAGCTGCTCGAGCGGGCCGGGGTCGCGGTCGACTACGACCGGCCGGCGTACGCCCAGTCGGCGGCGGCCGCGAAGTTCCTCCAGCTGGAGTCCGACCTCGAGGGGGCGCGGCTGCTGATGCTCCAGGCCGCCTGGATGGCCGACAACCGCAGGCCCAACTCGCTCGAGGCCTCGATGGCCAAGGCCAAGGCCGGTCGGGTGGGGTCCGACGTCACGCTCTCGTGCGTCGAGCTGTGCGGTGCGGTGGGCTACAGCGAGAACGAGCTGCTCGAGAAATGGGCGCGCGACTCGAAGATCCTCGACATCTTCGAGGGCACCCAGCAGATCCAGCAGCTGATCGTGGCGCGCCGGGTGCTGGGGCTGTCCAGCACCGAGCTGAAGTAGCGGGAGCGTGGCGTTGATTCCGGACTTCTGCCGGTCGACTCCGGACTTCTGCCGGTCGGCTCCGGACTTCTGCCGGTCGGCTCCGGACTTCTGCCGGTCGAGTCCGGACCTTGGCCACGGCAGATGTGCGGAACCGACCGGCGGAGGTGGCGAGTCAACCGGCGGAAGTCCCGACTCAACAGGCTAGGCGAGGAGACCGGCGAGCCGTTCGACGTCGTCCGGTCCTTCCAGGTCCGCGACGCCCAGGAAGACCGTGTCCACGCCGAGCTCGGCGAGGCCGCCCCAGCGGTCGCGCTGCTCGGCGGCGGTCCCGGCGTGGGTGCGCTGGGCGTACGCCGCGGCGGGCGTGCGGCCACGGAGCCGTTCGACCCTGGCCCAGGTGTCGTCGCGGTCGGTCCCGATGGTGGGCAGGTCGAGGACGGTGATCTTGACCGACTCGGAGTGCGCGCGGAGCGCGGCCACGAGCGAGTCGAGCCTCGGCCGGGCCGACGGGACGTTCGCGGCGTCGCCCAGGCCGGCCGCGATGCGCAGGGTCCGGGGTCCCGTGCCACCGACGATGACCGGGATGTCACCCACCGGCCGCGGGTAGCAGGTCGTCTCCGGGAGGCTGACCAGCGCGCCGTCGTACGCCTTGGTCCCGGACGCCCACAGCGCCCGCATCGTCTCGATCCCGCGCTCGAGGTCGTCGAGCCGCTGCTTCGGCGGCGGGAAGTCCAGGCCGAACGCCGCGTGCTCGCGCTCCCACCAGCCGGCGCCCACGCCGACGAACGCGCGGCCACCGGTCAGGACGTCCAGGGTCGCCGCGGCCTTGGCGGTGATGCCGGGTGCCCGGAACGTGATCGGCGAGACGAGCGTGCCGAGCTCGAGGCCCGTGCCCAGCCCTGCGACTGCGCCCAGCGTCACCCACGGCTCCGGGATCGGTGCCCAGGCCCGGTCGACCTGCGGGATCTGGATCAGGTGGTCCATCACCGACAGCCCGGCGAAGCCCGCGTCGTCGGCCGTCCGGGCCACGTCGGTCAGCCACGCGAGGGGCTCCTCGCCCCATGGGAACCGGCTGACCTGGAGCACCACCTTCAGCCCCTGTGAGCTCCGGCGCTCGGCGGCGTCCGCGACCCGGGCGGGGACGACCACCGGTGCGGTTTCGTCGCCGGTCACCGCGTGGATGACGTCCCAGCCCTCGAGCTCCAGCTGCGAACGCACGGCGTGGTGTCGCTTCAGCTGGCCGGCCAGCGTCGGCGCCGGTACGGGCCGGTCACGGGTGGCGTTGCGGCGCCGGCACTCGGCGTCGGGGGTGTCGAACACCACGAGTACGGCGGGCAGGCCGGCCTCGCGGGCGCGGGCCAGCCAGCCGCCGCGCCGGGCCTCGTCGGTGCCGAGGGTGTCCACCACCGTGGTGAGGCGACGGCCGGTCCGGGCCGCGACGATGCGCTCGAGCAGGTCGAACGCGTCCACGGAGGCGTCGAGATCGTGCGGGCCGCTGCCGACCACTCCGCGCAAGGCATCGGAGGAGACGATCTCGTCGCGCCGGTAGCGCTCCGTCGCCCACGTGGACTTCCCGGACCCGGACGGGCCGACGAGGACGACGACGGCGGGGTCGGGGAGCTCCACGGGGGGACTATGTCGTGCTGGGCCGGGGTGGTGGCAGCTTGGCGCCCGGGACGCTCTTGGGCTTCGCCGGGCGGGCCGGCTTGGCACTGGGTCGCTGCGGGCCGATGTTGCGGGCGACCGTGGCCGGCGAGACCGGCTGATCCGTAGGCTCCGCGGGGGACTGCGGTTCGTCCTTCTTCGAGGGCGTGAACGTCGTGGTGGTGGGCCGGTCGGGTCGGCGTACCTTCGAGGTCACGCGGTCGGTGAGCCGGCCCAGCGGCGGCCCGGCCAGGGTCACGACGCGGTCGGCCGTGCCACGGCCGAGCCGCAGCCCGGTGGCGACCCCGCGGTTGAGGATGGTGCGTGGGTCCATGCGGTCAGCCCTTCTCGACGTCGGAGGCCCGGGCCGCGGTGTCGGCCTCGCTCTTGACGGCCTTGGTGAGGGACGGGTCGAGCAGCGGCTCGGTCCCGACCTGCTGCAGGTCGGACTCGGTCGTGTCCGGGTTCGAAGCGGGGTCCGCGCCGGTGGTGCCGACCGGGGTCTCCACCGAGCTGTCCTCGACGGTGGCCAGGTCGGCGGCCGTCTTCGCCGGCGCCGTCTTCGCGGCGGCCTTCTTGGCGGGCGCCTTCTTGGCGGTCTTCTTGGCTGCGGTCTTCTTCGCCGGCGCCTTCTTGGCGGTCTTCTTCGCGGCCGGCTTCAGCGGGTCCCCCTGGTCCTTGCGGGGCTCGGCCTGCGGCTCCGCGACCGGCCGCGACTCCGTCTTCGGAGCGGCGGCGCGCTTGCGGCCGGGCAGGCTGCTGCCCACGCGCCCGGCGACGGCGACGGCCTGGCCGATCGCCGTGCCGACCACCTTCTGACCAGTGCCTATCGGATCCTTGACGGTCCCCGAGACCGTTCCCGCGACCGTCATCGCGGCATCGGTGGCGACGTCCTTGATCTTCCCGATCGGGTTCTTCGGCGGCACGGGTGAGCTCCTTCCGTGGGGGCGAGTGTGCTCGGGTCGAGTCAACCACGTACCTCGAAGGGGTCGGGACACCGTCCGGAACGGACGTGGGCTCAACCGGGTACGACGCCCGCACCAGCTGACGGCACCGCCCGCAGGTGGACCGGCGAGCGGAACCCCTCCAGCACGAAGGCCGCGTCGACGGCCCGCATCACGGCCTCCACCCGCTCGTCGGGCACCACGGCCACGCTGCTGCCGCCGAAGCCGCCCCCGGTCATCCGGGCCGCCACGGCGCCGGCCTGGACCGCCACCGCCACCGCGCAGTCCAGCTCGGGGCAGGAGATCTCGAAGTCGGTCCGCATCGACCGGTGCGACGCGTCGAAGATCCGGCCGACGTCGTCCCAGTCGCCGTCGGCGAGGGCCGCCACCGTGTCGCGTACCCGCTGGATCTCGGTCACGACGTGGCGGGCGCGGCGGCGTACCCGGTCGTCGGCCAGCGCCTCGACGGCCTCGAGAGTGGCGGCGCGCAGCGTCGGCACGCCGAGCTGCCGGGCGGCCTCCTCGCAGTCGGCCCGTCTCGACCCGTAGCCGCCGTCGGTGAGCTCGTGCGCAACCCGGGTGTCGGTGACCAGCAACGTGTGGCCGGCCAGGTCGAGCGGCACGGGGGTCGTCTCGCCCGAGTCGAAGTCGATGAGCAGCGCTGCGCCCTCGACACCATGCACCGCCACGGTCTGGTCCATCCCACCCGTGGGCGCGCCGACGACCTCGGTCTCGGCACGGATGCCGGCGGCGACCAGGTCGTCGGTGCCGGCGCCGAGCAGGTCGAGCACCGCGACACCCACCGCGCACTCGAGCGCCGCCGACGAAGACAGGCCCGGCGCCGAGCGGCACCCGGCTGTCCACGAGGAGGTCGACGCCGGGCACGTCGTGCCCGACCTCCCGGAGCGCCCAGATGACGCCCACGGCGTACCCGGCCCAGCCCTCGACCGAGCCCGGACCGATCCGGTCGAGGCTGCCCTCCCAGGGCTGGTCCTCCTGGAGGCTGGCCACGCGGACCAGGTCGTCCTCGCGCGGACGGGCGGCGGCGTACGTCGCATGGGGGAGGGCCACGGGCAGCACCAGCCCGCCGTTGTAGTCGGTGTGCTCGCCGATCAGGTTCACCCGTCCCGGCGCCCGCCCGGTGGACGTGGGCGGCTCGCCGTACCGGTCCGCGAAGGCCGACCGCACCGCGGCAGCGAGCTCGGCAGGGTCACCCGGGTCCACGAGAGTCACGAACTCACCCTAGAGACGGCGTGAGCCGTAGGATTCACGCACGTGCGATTCCTCGATGACCGCGTGCCCGCCCACGACCTGACCTACGACGACGTGTTCATGGTGCCGCGGCACTCGTCGGTCAGCAGCCGGTACGACGTCGACCTGGCCACCTCCGACGGCACGGGGGCCACGATCCCGCATCGTGGTGGCCAACATGACCGCGATCGCCGGCCGGCGGATGGCCGAGACCGTGGCCCGCCGCGGTGGCCTCGTGGTCATCCCGCAGGACATCCCGATCCCGGTGGTCGCCGACGTGGTCGCCTGGGTCAAGCAGCGGCACCTGGTCTTCGACACCCCGATCGAGCTGGCGCCGAGCCAGACCGTGGCCGAGGCGCTGGCCCTGATGCCGAAGCGGGCCCACCGGTGCGCGGTCGTCGTCCAGGACGGCCGGCCGCTCGGGCTGGTGACCGCCGAGGACTGCGCCGACGTCGACCGGTTCGCCCAGGTCAAGGACGTGATGCGGCCCGCCGAGGTCACCATCCCGGCGGACTCCGACCCGCGGGAGGCCTTCGACAAGCTCGACGCGGTGCACGCGGGCGTGGCGGTGGGCGTGGACGACGACAACCGGCTGGTAGGCGTCCTGACGCGCACCGGCGCGCTGCGGGCCACGCTCTACCAGCCCGCCGTCGATGCGGACGGCGGCCTGCGGGTGGCCGCCGCGGTCGGCGTGAACGGCGACGTGGCCGACAAGGCCGGCCGGCTCCTGGGCGCCGGCGTGGACTGCCTGGTCGTGGACACCGCACACGGGCACCAGGACCGGATGGCCGAGGCGCTCGGTGCGGTGAGATCACTGTCGCCGACGGTGCCGGTGGTGGCCGGGAACGTGGTCTCCGCCGAGGGCACCCGGGACCTGATCGAGGCGGGCGCGGACATCGTCAAGGTCGGCGTCGGCCCGGGTGCCATGTGCACCACCCGGATGATGACCGGGGTGGGCCGCCCGCAGTTCTCGGCGGTGCTGGAGTGCGCCGAGGCGGCGGCCGAGCTCGGCAAGCACGTGTGGGCCGACGGTGGCGTCCGGCACCCGCGCGACGTCGCGCTCGCCCTTGCGGCCGGTGCCTCGTCGGTGATGATCGGCTCCTGGTTCGCCGGGACCCACGAGTCGCCCGGGGACCTCCTCGAGGACTCCTCCGGCCGCGCGTACAAGGTCTCCTTCGGCATGGCCTCGGCCCGCGCGGTCGCGAACCGTACCTCCGGCGAGTCGGCCTACGACCGGGCCAGGAAGGGTCTCTACGAGGAGGGCATCTCCTCGTCGCGGATGTACCTCGACCCGACCCGACCGGGCGTCGAGGACCTGATCGACGAGGTCTGCTCGGGAGTCCGGTCGGCGTGCACGTACGCCGGCGCGCACGACCTGACCGAGTTCCACGAGCGGTCACTGGTGGGCGTGCAGTCGACCGCCGGCTTCACCGAGGGGCGCCCGCTCGCCACGTCCTGGTGACCGTCAGCCCCGTGAGCTGTTCTCGCGGCGGCCGCGGACGATGCCCACGAATGCCTGCGGGAGCTCACCGTCGTTCTCGACGAGCCACGCGAGCCCGACTCCGGTGGCCGGGAGGTCGGTGACCACGCGGTGGGTCGCGTCGCGGCGGTGGTGGAGCCGAGCCAGTGACATCGGCATGATCGCGACGCCGGTGCCGGCGGCGACGGTCTCGACCGCGTCCTTCTCGCTCATCGGCGGCCAGGCGAGCTGCTCGGCTGCGGGTCGCCAGCCGGACCGCTCGGGGATCACCAGCTGTTCGTCGACCAGGTCGGCGGTGGTCAGCTCCTCGGCCAACGTCAGCAGGTGCTCGGTGCTCATCACCGCCACCGGCTTCTCCTCGTACAGCGGGACCAGGTGGAGCCCGTCGCGCTCGACCGGCAGCCGCACGATCGCCATGTCGACGGTGCCGTCGCGGAGGAGGCGCTCCTGCTCCTCCTCCGCGACCGGCACCAGCTCGATCGGCTCCCGGCGCCGTTGCCGCCAGGTGTCGACCCAGCGGTCCGGCATGGCCCCGGTGACGAAGCCGATGCGGAAGGTCACATCACCTCACCTGTGGAGGTCGAACCGGTCGGCCTCCATGACCTTGACCCAGGCCCGCACGAAGTCGGCGACGAACCGACCCTCGCCGTCCGCGGAGCCGTAGACCTCAGAGATGGCGCGCAGCTGCGAGTTGGAGCCGAAGACCAGGTCGACGTCGGTCGCGGTCCACTTCACCTCGCCGCTGGCGAGGTCGCGGATCTCGTAGACGTTCTCGGTCGACTCCGACGACTTCCACTCGGTCCCGGGCGACAGCAGGTTGACGAAGAAGTCGTTGGTGAGCGTGCCCGGCCTGTCGGTGAGCACGCCGTGGGCGGCACCGCCGACGTTGGCCCCGAGCGCCCGCAGGCCGCCGACGAGCACCGTCATCTCGGGAGCCGAGAGGCGAAGGAGGTTGGCCTTGTCGACCAGCAGGGTCTCGGGCTGGAGCTTCACACCGGCGCGCAGGTAGTTGCGGAAGCCGTCGGCGCGGGGCTCGAGGACCGCGAACGAGTCGACGTCCGTCTGCTCCTGGCTGGCGTCGGTGCGACCGGGCGTGAACGGGACGCTCACGTCGTGGCCGGCGTCCTTGGCCGCCTTCTCGACGCCGACGGAACCGGCCAGCACGATGAGGTCGGCCAGCGAGACCTCGGCGCCACCGGCGCCGTTGAACTCCGCCTGGATGGAACCGAGCTTCTCGAGCACGCCGGCGAGCGCCGCCGGCTCGTTGGCCTCCCAGTCCTTCTGGGGGGCGAGCCGGATGCGGGCACCGTTGGCGCCGCCGCGCTTGTCGGTGTCGCGGTACGACGCGGCCGAGGCCCACGCCGTACGGACCAGCTCGGCGACGGTCAGCCCCGACTCGAGGACCTTGGTCTTGAGGTCGGCGACGTCGGACTCGGACACGAGCCGGCCCTCCTGGGCCGGGACCGGGTCCTGCCACAGCTGCGGCTCGGCGACGTAGGGGCCGAGGTAGCGCTCCACCGGACCCATGTCGCGGTGCAGCAGCTTGTACCAGGCCTTGGCGAAGGCCAGCCGGAACCCGTCGAGGTCCTCGTGGAACCGGCGCGAGATCTTCTCGTACTCCGGGTCCATCCGGAGCGCGAGGTCGGTGGTCAGCATCGTGGGCTTGCGCTTGTTGGGCGTGCCGTCGGGGTCGGGGATGGTCGCCTCGGCGTCCTTGGCCACCCACTGGTGGGCGCCCGCCGGGCTCTGCTCGAGCTCCCACTCGTGGCCGAACAGGTTGTCGAAGAAGCCGTTGCCCCACTGCGTGGGCGTGCTGGTCCAGGTGACCTCGAGACCGGAGGTGATGGCGTCGGCACCCTTGCCGGACCCATAGGTGTTCTGCCAGCCGAGGCCCTGCCCGATGACCGGGCAGCCCTCCGGCTCCGCACCCACGTAGTCGCCGGACGCGGCGCCGTGCGTCTTGCCGAACGAGTGGCCGCCGGCGATCAGGGCGACGGTCTCCTCGTCGTTCATCGCCATCCGGGCGAACGTCTCGCGGATGTCGCGGGCCGCCTTGAGCGGGTCGGGCTCGCCGTTGGGGCCTTCCGGGTTGACATAGATCAGCCCCATCTGGACCGCCCCGAGCGTGTCGGACAGCTCTCGGTCACCGCTGTAGCGCTCGTCGCCCAGCCAGGTGTCCTCGGGACCCCAGAAGACCTCCTCGGGCTCCCAGATGTCCTCGCGGCCGAAGCCGAAGCCGAAGGTCTCGAAACCCATGTCCTCCAGCGCGACGTTGCCGGCGAGGACGAGCAGGTCGGCCCAGGAGATCTTCTGGCCGTGCTTCTGCTTGACCGGCCACAGCAGCCGGCGCGCCTTGTCGAGGTTCGCGTTGTCGGGCCAGCTGTTCAGCGGCGCGAACCGCTGGCTGCCGTCGCCCGCGCCACCGCGGCCGTCCTCGATGCGGTAGGTGCCGGCGGCGTGCCAGCTCAGCCGGATCATCAGCCCGCCGTAGTGGCCGAAGTCGGCCGGCCACCAGTCCTGGGAGGTGTTGAGCACCTGCTTGATGTCCTGCTTCAGCTCCTCCACGTCCAGCTCGGCGAGCTTCGCGGCGTAGTCGAAGTCGGCGCCCAGCGGGTTCCCCCGGGGCGAGTGCTGGTGGAGCACGCTCAGCTCGAGCTGGTTGGGCCACCAGTCCTGGTTGGTGTGCGGCCGACCCTGCTTGGGCTCGGGGCTGTCGATGACCGGGTTTTCGCTCTCAGACACGTTCGGTCCTTCTCCTCGTCTCGTTGCAGTCGGGGCAGGTGCCCCAGTAGATGACCTCGGCCTCGTCGATCACGAAGCCGTTGGCGTCGGACGCCGTGAGACAGGGCGTGTCGCCGACGGCGCAGTCGACGTCGGCGATCACCCCGCAGCCACGGCAGACCACGTGGTGGTGGTTGTCGCCGACCCGGCTCTCGTAGCGTGCGATGTGCCCGAGGGGCTGGATCTTGCGCACGAGCTGTGCCTGGGTCAGCACCTTGAGCACGTCGTAGACGGCCTGGTGGCTGATGTCGCCGTTCCCCGCGCGCACGGCGCTGATCAGCGAGTCGGTGTCGGCGTGGGGGAGGCGGCGTACGGCGTCCAGCACGGCCAGCCGCTGCTGGGTGACCCGCAGCCCGGCCCCGCGCAGCGACTGCTCGTGCTGGGCGGGGGTCACGCTCCGCACTCAACCGCATTTTCTTGAATCATTCAAGACTCTCCTGACCATCCGTGAGCGCTTGACCTATTCGAACACGTGTTCGAAACTGGGTGGATGACCCTCACCTCGGCCCTGGACCCGGCGCGCCCGGTCCTGGACCAGCTGCGGGAGCGGGTCACGATGATCGAGGGCGGGCCCGCGCGGTTGCCGCTGCCGGTCCTCCCGGCGCTCACCGGGCTGGTGTCGGTGCGCGCCGGCGGGAGCTACGGCGTCGACTCGGCCTCGCTGGCCCTGGCCCTCGCTGCGGGTGCGTCCCGAGCCGGTGAGTGGGTGGGCTTCGCCGGCTGGCCCGACTTCGGGGCCGAAGCCGCGGCGGACCTCGGGGTCGACCTGGCCCGGACCGTGCTGGTGCCAGAGACCGGTGACCACTGGCTCGAGGTGACAGCGGCCCTGGTCGACGTGCTGCGCGTGGTCGTGCTGCGTCCCCCGGCGCGGGTCGACGCGCGCTCAGCGGGCGTCCTCGACGCCAGGCTGCGCAAGCGGTCGTCTGTGCTCGTGGTCTGGGGCGACTGGCCGCGCTGCGAGGCCCGGCTGAGCCTCGAGGAGGCCCGGTGGGTCGGACCGGACCACGGGCACGGCCGGCTGCGGACCAGGCAGGCGCGGATCGCCGTGCATCGGGGGACCGCGCCACCGGTGCGGGCCGACGTGGCCTTCCCCGACGAGTCGGCGTCGTTGTCCCTGCTCTCGCCGGCGGCCGAGCCCGGGCGGACCACGTGGCGGGCGTCCGGATGAGGGTGCTGGTCGTGTGGTGCCCGGACTGGTCGGTGGTCGCCGCCCTGCGCGAGGCCGAGCGGACGCCTGCCGAACCCGCGGCGGTGCTGGCCACCGGTGTGGTGGAGGTGTGCAACGGCCCGGCTCGGGAGGAGGGGGTGCGGCGCGGTCAGCGCCGCCGCGACGCGCAGGCGCGGTGCCCCGAGCTGGTTCTGCTCGACGCCAACCCCGACCGGGACGCGCGCCACTTCGAACCCGTGCTGGAGGCCGTCGAGGCGCTGCGGCCCGGTGTCGCGTCGCTGCGGCCGGGGCTGTTGGCGGTGCGGGCACCGGGACGCTGGTTCGGCGGCGAGGCCAACGCCGCGGCCGTGCTGGCCGAGACCCTCGTCGACGCCGGGGTGTGGGACTGCCGGCTCGGGATCGCCGACGACCTGTTCACCGCCGAGCAGGCCGCGCGCCGGGCCCGGGTGCAGGAGTGCGAGCTGGTCGAGGCAGGCCGCTCCGCGGCCTACCTGCGCGACCTGCTGGTGGAGGTGCTGGAGGCCGACGGTGCCGAGGGTCGTGAGGCGGTCAGCCTGCTGCGCCGGCTGGGGCTGCGCACCCTCGGCGACCTCGCGGCCCTGCCTCTCGACGCGGTGCAGGACCGTTTCGGCCGCTACGGCGTCCGGATCTGGCGCCGGGCCCGGGGCGAGGCGCCGACGCAGCTGGCCCCGCGCACCCCGCCTCCCGACCTGACCGCCGAGGTGTCCTTCGAGCCCGCGCTGGACTCGGTCGAGGCCGTCTGCTTCAGCGTCCGCAGGACCGCGGAGCGGCTGGTCGCGGAGCTCGCCTCGCGGCAGCTCGTCGCCACGGGCGTGCGGATCGAGGCCGAGCACGACGGCGCGGTGGCCTCGGCCCGCACATGGCTGCACCCGCGCTACTTCTCGGCCCGCGACCTCGTCGACCGGGTCCACTGGCAGCTGCAGGGCAGCTCGTCGCTGCGCTCTCGCCACGAGGCCGGGCGGGTCCGGGCGCCGGTGGAGCGGGTGCGGTTCCTGCCCGAGGTCGTGGAGCCGGCCGCCGCTCACAGCGAGGGGCTGTGGGGCGGGGCGGGTGAGGAGCTGGTCGAGCGCGGGGTGGCCCGGGTGCAGGCCATGATCGGGTTCGACGCCGTGACCCGACCGGTGCTGCAGGGCGGGCGAGCTCCCGCCGACCGGCAGGCCGCGGTGCCGTGGGGTGAGCGTGCCACCGGAATGCGGCCCGTCGAACGTCCCTGGCCGGGCCGGGTGCCGGGACCGGCGCCGTGCCGGGTCTTCGCCGACCCGGCGGTGGTCGAGGTTCGGGACGAGGTCGGTCGCGCGGTGGCCGTGACCGAGCGCGGCGTCGTGAGCGGTGAGCCGACGCGGTTCCTCCTCGACGGGGGCTGGCAGTCCGTGGTCGCCTGGGCCGGTCCATGGCCCGTGGACGAGGCGTGGTGGTCGGACGGACCGGGCCGCGCCTCGCGCTTCCAGGTGGTGGGGGCCGACGGCCGGGCCTGGCTGCTGTTGTGCGGTTCGGACGGGTGGCGCGTCGAGGCGGGCTACGACTGATGGACGGCTGCTGATGGGCTGGGGGAACCCGCCGATCTCCTGGAAGGAGCTGGAGCGCCGCCTCTCGGGTCTGCCAGGTGCCGACGACGCGCCGGTCTCGCGGCCCAAGCGCCGCCGGCTCGAGCCGGTCGAGGTGGCGCGCGACCCGTCGGCGGGCCACACGCCGTACGCCGAGCTGCACTGCCACAGCCACTACAGCTTCCTCGACGGTGCGTCCTCACCGGCCGAGCTGGTCGGCGAGGCGGTGCGGCTGGGGCTGCACGGGCTGGCCGTCACCGACCACGACGGGTTCTACGGCGCCCCGATGCTGGCCGAGGCGGCCGCGGCCCACCCCAGCGCGGGGCTCCGCACCGTCTACGGCGCCGAGCTCTCGCTCGGGCTCGGCGGGCCGCAGAACGGCGTGCCCGACCCCGAGGGCGACCACCTGCTGGTGCTGGCCCGCGGGGTGGAGGGCTATCACCGGCTGGCCGCGGCGATGACGGCGGCGCACCTGCGCGGTGACGAGAAGGGCCGCCCCGTCTACGACATGGAGGAGCTCGCCGACCGCGGCCGCGGCCACTGGGTGGTCCTCACCGGCTGCCGCAAGGGGACGGTCCGCTCGGCCCTCGCCGCCGCCGGGCCCCGGGCGGCGGCCGAGGAGCTGGACCGGCTGACCCGGCTGTTCGGGATCGACCACGTGGTCGTGGAGCTGTCGCCGAGCCCGCACCCGGCCACCGACGAGACGAACGAGCTCCTGGCCGCCCTGGCCGGCGACCACGGGCTGCCGGTCGTGGCCGCCGGCAACGTGCACCACGCCACCCCGGCCTCGGCCCGGCTGGCCTCGGCGATGGCCGCCGTCCGCGCCCGCCGCAGCCTCGCCGAGATGGACGGCTGGCTCGACCTGTCGGGCGTGGCCCACCTGCGCAGCGGCGCCGAGGTGGCCCGGGCCCTGAACCGCTGGCCGGACGCCGTCCCGCGCAGCGTGGAGCTCGCGGACGAGCTCGCCTTCGACCTCCGCAAGGCCTCCCCGCGGCTGCCCAAGCACCGCATCCCCCAGGGGCACACGGCGGACTCCTGGCTGCGCGAGCTGGTGTGGCGCGGCTTCGAGGAGCGGTACGCCGGCCTGCCGCACGCCGCGGAGGCCCGGACCCGCATCGAGCACGAGCTGCGGGTGGTGGCCGAGAAGGACTTCGCCGGCTACTTCGTCATCGTCCACGACATCGTCGACTTCGCCCGCAGCCAGGGGATCCTCTGCCAGGGCCGCGGTTCCGCGGCCAGCTCGGCGGTCTGCTACGCCCTGGGCGTCACCGCGGTCGACGCGGTCTTCTACCGGCTGCCCTTCGAGCGGTTCATCTCCGCGCACCGCGACGAGGAGCCCGACATCGACGTGGACTTCGACTCCGACCGTCGCGAGGAGGTCATCCAGTGGGTCTACGACACCTACGGGCGGCACAACGCCGCCCAGGTGGCCAACGTGATCACCTACCGGCCGCGGATGGCAGTGCGCGATGCGGCCAAGGCGCTCGGTCACTCACCTGGCCAGCAGGACGCCTGGTCGAAGCAGATCGACGGGTGGCAGGCGGTGGTGGCGGCCGACCACGGTGACCAGGTCGCCCACGACGTACCCGCCCCCGTCGTGGCCCTGGCCGACCAGCTGATGGGCGCCCCGCGGCACCTCGGCATCCACTCCGGCGGCATGGTGCTGACCGAGCGGCCGATCGGGGAGGTCTGCCCCATCGAGCGGGCCCGGATGGACCGGCGCACGGTGCTGCAGTGGGACAAGGACGCCTGCGAGTCGATGGGGCTGGTGAAGTTCGACCTGCTCGGCCTGGGCATGCTCGGCGCGCTCGACCACATGATGAAGCTGGCCGCCCAGCACACGGGGGAGTCCTGGGACCTCGCCTCCATGCCGAAGGAGGAGCCCGGCGTCTACGACATGCTCTGCCGCGCCGACTCCGTGGGTGTCTTCCAGGTCGAGAGCCGGGCCCAGATCGGCACCCTGCCGCGACTGCGCCCGCGTGAGTTCTACGACCTGGCCATCGAGATCGCGCTGATCCGCCCCGGGCCGATCCAGGGTGGCGCGGTGCACCCCTACGTGCGCCGGGCCACGGGCGTCGAGCCGGTGACCTACGAGCACCCCGACCTGGTCCCGGTGCTCGAGCGCACCCGCGGCGTACCCCTGTTCCAGGAGCAGCTGATGGCGATGGCCGTCGCCCTGGGCGACTGCACCCGCGACGACGCCGACCTGCTGCGCCGGGCCATGGGCTCCAAGCGCGGCGTCGAGCGGATCGAGAGCGTCAAGCAGACGCTCTACGCCGGCATGGCGCGCCGCGGGCTGGTGGGCGACGTGGCCGACGCGATCTACGTCAAGATCCTCTCCTTCGCCAACTTCGGCTTCGCCGAGTCGCACGCCCTGAGCTTCGCGCTGCTGGTCTACGCCAGCTCGTGGTTCAAGCTCCACTACCCGGCCGCGTTCCTGGCCGGGCTGCTGCGCAACCAGCCCATGGGCTTCTACTCGCCGCAGTCGCTGGTCAGCGACGCGCGCCGGCACGGTGTCGCCGTACGCCGCCCGGACCTGCTCCGCTCCCAGGCCCTGGCCGACCTCGAGCTGCTCGACGAGGCCGCCGAGCCGGGCGCCACCGGCCCGGAGTCGTGCCTGCAGCCGCACTTCTCCCGCACCGAGTGGAGCCCCGATGCCCCGGACCCCACGCAGACGCACCGCCGGGACGGTCGGCACACCGTCCGGCTCGGCCTCGACTCGGTGCGCGGCATCGGCCTCGAGGTGGCCGAGCGCATCGTGGCCGCTCGCCGGGAGGCGCCGTTCACCGACGCCACCGACCTCTCCCGGCGCGCCGGCCTCAGCACCGCCCAGCTGGAGGCCCTGGCCACGGCGGGTGCGTTCGACTCCTTCGGCCTGGACCGGCGCCAGGCCCTCTGGGTGGCCGGGGCGGCCGAGCGTTCCGACCACCTGGCCGGCTCCACCCCGGTCCCTGCGCCGCCACCGCTCCCTGCCATGTCCGAGATCGAGCTGACCCTCGCCGACCTGTGGGCCACCCGCATCTCGCCCGAGCAGCACCCCGTCGAGCACCTGCGCGCCGAGCTGACCCGGGCCGGCGTCAGGTCGGTCGCTGAGCTGCGGCACGTCGACGCCAACCGTCGCGTGCATGTCGCGGGGCTCGTCACCCATCGCCAGCGCCCCGGCACCGCCGGCGGCGTCACCTTCCTCAACCTCGAGGACGAGACCGGCATGCTCAACGTGATCTGCTCGGTCGGCGTCATGCGGGCGCACCGCCAGGCCGCGCGCAACCGGGTCGCCGTGGTCGTGCGCGGCATCCTCGAGCGCGAGGAAGGTGCCCTCAACCTCGTCGCGGACCGGATCGAGGGCATCGACGTCGTCGTCCCGGGCGCCGGCGCCGTCCTGCAGTCCCGCGCATCGTCCCGGGACTTCCGGTGAGCCGGCTACAGCTGGATGCCGCGGGTCAGTGCTCCGTCGACCACCAGGTTGGTGCCACTGACCCGACGGGCCACGGGGCTGGCCAGGAAGACCACGGGGCCCGCGATCTCCTCGGGTGTGCCCATGTGTCCGGTCGGGTTCAGGCCGACCGCGGTCTCGAACAGCGCGGGGTTCCCACCCTCGATGCCGGCCCAGACGCCTCCCTCGAAGTAGGTGTTCCCGGGCGAGACGGTGTTGGCGCGGATGCCCTTGTCCGCGAGCTGCAGGGCGAGGCCGTTGATGTAGCCCACGATGGCGGTCTTCGCCGTGCCGTACGGACCCGAGGCGAAGTCCGACTCGCGTCCGGAGACGCTGGAGATGGCGATGATGGACGCAGCCTCGCTGCGCTCGAGGTGCGGCATCGCGGCCCGCACGAGGCGCACCGTGTGCATGAGGTCGACGTTCAGGCTGGCCTGCCAGTTCTCCTCGGTGTCGGGGATGGCGAGAGCACTCACGTTGGCGACCACGACGTCGAGCCCGCCGAACGCGTCGGCGGACTCGTCCACCCACGAGGCCAGCGCGTCGCCGTCGCCCACGTCGAGGGCGGTGCCGGTCACGCTGCCGCGGTCCCGCAGGGCGTCCTGGGTGCCGGTGACCTCGTCGGCGCTGCGTGCGCAGAAGCCGACGGTGGCGCCCTCGTCGAGGAAGGTCTCGACGATGGCCCGGCCAATGCCTCGGGTGCCGCCGGTGACGAGGACGCGGGTGCCGTTGAGCTGCAGATCCATGGGAGACCTCTCCTCAGGTGGTGCCGAGCGAGCGGGCGCGGGTGACGAGGTCCGCGTGGATGCCGTCGAACGCGTCAACGTGGGGGAGGAGCGCCTTGGGCGCCTTGACCACCACGCTGTAGTTGGCGTCCACGACGTTCGCGACGGGCACCTCCGCGATCTGGGAGCACAGCTGGTAGGCGTCCATCACGTGGAGGCCGTGGAGGTCGGCCATCCAGTGCACGAGCTCGGCGTTCCCGATGCGCCAGGAGTCCTCCATCGGCCGGCTGGAGCCCACGGTCATCCAGTGCGTGTCGTCCTCGAGCCGCGGCCAACCCGGGGCGTTGCCCTTGACCAGCTCGACGATCAGGGTGGTCGTCATCGCGCCCTCGACCGCCGTACCGCAGGCCTCTCCCTCGCCCTGGCGGTAGTGACCGTCGCCGACGGAGAACATCGCGCCCTCGACGTTGACGCCGAGGAAGACCGTCGAGCCGGCGCGCATCTGCGGGGTGTCCATGTTGCCGCCGAACCGGTCCGGGACGAGCGACGAGCGCACCTCACCTCCGGCCGGGGCGACGCCGACCGTGCCGAGCATCGGCTCGACCGGCAGGTCGATGCGGTGGTCGCTGTGCCGGGCCGCGAACGACACCGTGTTGCGGTCGCGGTCGAGCTCATAGATCCAGGTGGTGTCGGGAAGGGGGTCCTGCAGAGTGACCACCCGGTCAGTACCGGTCATGCCGCCGAAGAACGGGATCGCGGCCGACGCTCCCCAGTCGCGGGCCGGTTCCAACGAGACGAGGTGGAGAGCCAGGGTGTCGCCGGGCTCGGCGCCCTCGACGTAGAACGGCCCGGTCTGCGGGTTGACGAAGCGCAGGTCCACCTTCTCGCTCGACAGGTCGTCTGCGCTGCGCAGGACACCGTTGAAGGCGTCCTCGGACCAGAGCCGCAACGCCGTCCCCGGCTTGATGCGCATGGCCGGTGCCGCGCCGCCGAACGTATACACGAACTGCTCGCGAGTCGGCGTGTACTCGATGACGTCCATCGACGGAAACTACCTCAGCCTCCGCGCAGGCGAACATGGTCGCCGCTGAGCTCTTCGACCCGGGTGACACCCAGCAGGGCCATGGTGGTGGTGACCTCCGCGCGGAGGATGTCCGCGACCCGTTGCACGCCCCGCTCGCCTCCCGCCATCAGGCCGTAGAGGTACGCGCGACCGACCAGGCCCGCACGTGCGCCGAGAGCGACCGCGGCGACCAGGTCGCCCCCGGACAGGATGCCGCCGTCGACGTACACCTCGGCCCGGTCGCCGACCGCGTCGACCACATCGGTCAGCGCCTCCAGCGGGACGGGCGCCCGGTCGAGCTGGCGGCCACCGTGGTTGGAGACGACGACCGCGTCCGCACCGGCGTCGACGACCGCCCGCGCGTCCTCGACGTGCTGGATCCCCTTGACCACCAGGGACCCGGGCCACACCGAGCGCAGCCAGGCCAGGTCGGACATCGTCACGGAGGGGTCGAACATCCGCCCGACCAGGTCGGCGACGGTGCCCTCGGAGCGGGTCAGCGAAGCGAACTGCAGGGGCTCGGTGGTCAGCAGGTCGAACCACCAGGCCGGGTGCAGGACTCCCTCCGCGAAGGTCCGCGCCGACAGGGAGGGCGGGATCGTCAAGCCGTTGCGGACGTCGCGCAGGCGAGCTCCCGGAACAGGTGTGTCGACGGTGAGCACCAGCGCTTCGTAGCCCGCCTCGCGAGCGCGTTCGACGAAGTCCCGGCTGGCCTCCCGGTCACGCCAGAGGTAGAGCTGGAACCACAGCCGGGCGCCCGGGGTCGCAGCGGCGAGGTCCTCGATCGAGGTGGTGCCCATCGTGGACAGCGCGTACGGGATCCCCGTGCGGTCCGCCACCCGGGCGACCGCCGGCTCGCCGGCGGTGTGCATCATCCGGGTGAAGCCGGTGGGCGCGAAGACGAGCGGCAACGCCGACCTCCGCCCGAGGATCGTCGTCGTCGGGTCCACGTCGGAGACGTCCCGAAGCACCCGGGACCGGAGCTCCACCCGCTCGAAGGCCTCCCGGGACCGGCGCAGGCCGATCTCCTCGCCGGCAGCACCGTCGGTGTAGTCGAAGACCGCGCGGGGTGCCCGGCGCCGGGCCAGTAGCCGGAGGTCCGCCACGGAAGCGGCCCGGGCCAGGCGGCGCTCGGTGCCGTTGAGCTGCAGCCCGGTCGGACGGAGGAGGGGCCGCAGCTCCGACCAGCGCGGCCGGCGCCTGGCGGTCACTCTCGTGTTCTACACGACCGGTCACGCTCTCGGGAGCACGACTTCCGTCCATCGACGTCCCGGACCGGCTGGCGCTAGAGTCGAGCGCCGTTTCACTCGAGGCCACTTCTCCGCGGGAGGGCGCGATGGCCGACGTTGCTGGTGAACAACAGACCCCAGAGCTTCGAAGGGGCGCGGTCGGCTTCAGCGGGGTGCTGTTCCAGTCCATCACCTTCATGGCGCCCGCCATCGCCACGGCGCTCTCGATCCCGGCCGGAATCGCGTTCAGTGGCGGTGGCGCGCCGCTCTCGGTGATCTTCGCCCTCGTCGCGTCGCTGCTGGCCGCGGTCTCGATCGGGCAGCTCTCCCGGCACATGCCGACCGCGGGGTCGTTCTACACCTACGTCAGCAACGGGCTGCATCCCGCGCTGGGGTTCCTGGTCGGGTGGGGGTTCCTGCTCGGGATCCTCGTCGGCGGGCCCTTCCTGGCCCTGCAGATGGGCTTCATCGTCGCCGGCACCACGAACTCGGAGTGGGGCTGGTCGACGGACCTGTGGTGGGTCTGGACCGTGGCCGTCTGCCTGCTGGTCTTCGTGCTCGGCTACCGCGGCATCGTCGCCTCGACCGGGGCCGGTATCCTGCTCGGCGCCTTCGAGATCCTCATCTTCGTCGCGCTGTCATTGACGCTCATCGTCCAGGCGGGCAGCGACAACACGCTCAAGGTGTTCGGGACGCAGTACGCCAACAACGCGGACTACCACGGGTTCTCCGGAGTGATCGTGGGCTCGATCTTCACCATCCTCGCGTTCATCGGCTTCGAGGAGGCGGCCCCGATCGCGGAGGAGGCGCACGAGCCGCACCGGACCGTCAACCGGGCGATCATCTTCTCGTGCCTCGGCATCGGCGCCTTCTATCTCCTCAACACCTACGCCAGCACCATCACGTACGGACCGGAGCGGATGACCGGCTTCGTCGGCGCCGGTGACGGCAACCCCTGGCAGAACCTGCTGGCCCGGGACGCCTGGGGCACGGTCGGCTTCGTGCTGGTGTTCATCGCGCTCATCAACTCGGTGATCGCCAACCAGAACGCCGCCAACAACTCGTCCACACGCACGCTGTTCTCGATGGGTCGGATCCGGCTGCTGCCGACGCAGTACGGCGTCCTCACACGTGGCTCACCGATGCTCGCGCTGGTCACCCAGCTCGTGGTGAGCGTCGGCGTGGCGCTGTGGCTCGGCACGCAGTACGACCCCTACACGGGCTTTGTCATCCTGGCCACGATCCTGGTCGACATCTTCGCCCCGATGTACATCCTGCTGAACGTCGCGTGCATCTTCTACTTCCTGCGCAAGCGCCGGGACGAGTTCAAGTGGTGGCTGCACGGGCTGATCCCGGTGTTGGGCGCGCTGGCGTTCATCCCGGCGTTCTGCGCCGGCGCCGGGATCCCTGTCTTCAGCTTCATCCAGCCGCTGCCGAAGCCGTTGTCCTACGCCGGGCCGGCGGCGGCGATCTGGATGGTGATCGGCATCGCCTACCTGGTCGTCCTCCTGGTGCGCCGTCCGGACCGGATCACCGAGACCAGACGCGTCTTCGCGGAGGAGTGACGGGGGCCGACGGCAACGGCCCCTGGACCTGTTGGTGCAGGTCAGGGCCTACGGCGTTGTCTTGGGGAGCGCATCGATCTTGTCGAGGGCGTCATGCACCGCAAGAAAGGACTGACGCCCTGCCGGCGTCCCGCAGTAGGACGTCACATGGATCAGGATCTCCTTGATCTCATCCACCGTGACGCCGTTGCGTAACGCGCCCTGCGCGTAGATGCCCAGCTCCTGGTGGCGCCCAAGTCCGGCCAGGATGCCCAACGTGAGAATGAGGCGACTTCTCCGGTCGAGGCCGGGACGGCTCCACGCGTAGCCCCAAGCAATCTCAGTCACCGCGTCCTGAAAGGCCATCATGAACTCATCGGAGCTGGCCAGACTGGCCCCGACGTACTCATGGCCAAGCACATCTCGCCGTGTGTCGAGGCCGCTGGAATGGAGATCGCTCTGGTTCATCGTTGCCTTCTCACCTGGGTCGCCCCTGAGTAGGCGACCGACCAGGAAGACGGTCGCAACCCCAACCTGCTCGGTCAAGGCGGATGCCAGCACGACCGTCCTACGCTCAGCGACATGGTCTCCTTCATCAAGTCAGTGACCTTCGACTGTCACGAGCCTCTGGTCGTTGCCGACTTCTGGGCACAGGCGCTGGGGTCGAACGTGGACGAGGACAGCACTCCGGAGCGGGCCTGGGTCGAGGCTGCCGGATGGGGCGGCCCGAGCCTGTGGTTCGTCCGCGTCCCCGAGTCCAAGAGCGCGAAGAACCGTCAGCACTTCGACCTACGGCCCACTGGATCGCACGCCGATGAGGTCGGTCGGCTCATCAGTCTGGGTGCCACCGTGTTACGCGACGACGGCGATCTGACCGTCATGATCGACCCGGAGGGAAACGAGTACTGCGTCGAATAGCGCAGGCTCATGCCGCTCTCGGCCCCGCCCGACCATGGCTGTCGGGGCGCACCCCAAGGTCGTTCAGGACCTCTTCGGGCACGCCAACGTGAGCATCTACTCCCATGTCGCACCGACCCTGCATGACGATGCTCCGGAGACGGCCGCAAAAGCTCATGACGAGGGCGGTAGACGGACCGTGGATGACGACAGCCCCTGACCCTGTTGGTGCAGGTCAGGGGCCGTGAAGAGTGTCCGAGGGGGGACTTGAACCCCCACGCCCGTTAAAGGGCACTAGCACCTCAAGCTAGCGCGTCTGCCAATTCCGCCACCCGGACGAGTGCGCCGGGAACTCTAGCAAAGGAGCAACCCCGCTCCCGCATCGCCGGAGCCTCCTCTCGAGGGTCCGTGACATGCTCGGAGCATGGCCGAAGATGCAGCCGACGAGGGGGCTGACGACCGAGCGGCGACCGAGGTCGTCGACCTGTGTCGCGACCTGATCCGGATCGACACCAGCAACTTCGGCGACGACTCCGGTCCGGGGGAGCGGAAGGCCGCGGAGTACGTCGCGGGGCTGCTCGAGGAGGTGGGGATCGAGGCCCGGCTGCACGAGTCGCACCCGGGCCGGACGTCGGTGCTCGCCCACTGGGGCGGTCAGCAGGGCGAGGGGCTGCTGCTGCACGGCCACCTCGACGTCGTACCGGCCGAGGCGAGCGACTGGAAGCTGGACCCGTTCAGCGGGGAGATCGAGGACGGCTACCTCTGGGGCCGCGGTGCGGTCGACATGAAGGACTTCGACGCGATGCTGCTCACGGTCGTGCGGCAGCGCCAGCGCGCCGGCCGGGTCCCGGAGCGGCCCATCACGCTGTGCTTCACCGCTGACGAGGAGGCCGGCGGCCACCGGGGCGCCGAGGTGCTCGTCGACGAGCTCCCGGACGACTTCGACGGCGTGTCCGCGGCCGTCGGTGAGGTGGGCGGGTTCAGCACCACCGTGCGGGACCAGCGGATCTACCTCATCGAGGCCGCCGAGAAGGGCATGGCCTGGATGAAGCTCACCGCCCGCGGCCGGGCCGGCCACGGCTCGATGATCAACCCCGACAACGCCGTGGCCCGGGTCGCCGCCGCGGTGGCCCGGCTCGGGGCGTACGAGTGGCCGATCCGGCTGACGCCGACCATGGAGGTGCTCCTGGGCACGGTGGCCGAGCTGGCCGGCACCGAGGTCACCCCGGACAACGCCCGGGACCTGGTCGACGAGTTCGGCGGCGCCACCCGGATGCTCGGTGCCGTCATCAGCAACACCGTCAACCCGACGATGCTCAGCGCCGGCTACAAGGTGAACGTCGTGCCGACCGAGGCCACCGCGCACGTCGACGCGCGGTCGCTGCCGGGCTTCGAGGACGAGTTCTTCGCCACCCTCGAGGACCTGATCGGGGAGGGCATCGAGGTCAGCTACCTCTCCAACCAGCCGCCCTGGGAGACGCCGTACGACGGTGTGCTGGTCGACGCCATGAACCGCAGCCTGCTCGCCGAGGACCCGGACGCGATCGTGGCGCCGTACCTCATGAGCGGCGGCACCGACGCGAAGCACTTCCGCAAGCTCGGGATGCGCTCCTACGGGTTCGCACCGCTGCGGCTGCCGGCCGACCTGGACTTCACCGCGCTGTTCCACGGCGTCGACGAGCGGGTGCCGACCGACGCCCTGGAGTTCGGCGTGCGGGTGCTGGACCGGTTCCTCGACGAGATCTGATCCGGGTCATGGTCGGTGGTGGCCGACCACCCAGAAGCGCTCGTCGCCGCCGGCCACGTCGTGCTCGGCGATGATCCCGATCCCGGCGGCGTAGAGCTTCTGGGAGATGACGCCGGGCTCGAGCCGGCTCCACTCGAAGCTGCGCACCACGTCGTGGAACCGCTGCCCGTGCGAGCGCAGCTTCCCCAGGTGCTGGACGAACCAGCTCTGGTCCTCGGCGCGGCCCTTGTCGAACTCCGGGCGCGTGGCGCTGGACGACCGGGCGTCGGCCGGCACCAGGACTCCCGGCCGGGCGCCGTGCACACCGGCCTGCCACGACCCCTCGTGGCTCTCGACGACGCCGTGCATGTCGTAGGTGGCGGTGTCCTCACCGAGGTACCAGACGTTCCCGAGGTCGTCCGCGGCGTACCAGTCGTGGGTCCTCTCCGCCAGCGAGCCGTCGGCCCGGCGGACGACGTCCCGCACGACCGTCGCGTCGACGGCCAGGATGGCCTTGGTGTGACCGGTGACCCGCACGACCTCGCTGACGTGCTCTCCGTCGTCGACGCCGCGCAGCCGGGTGACCAGACCCGGGGTGAGAGGGAAGTAGGCGTTGTCGACGGGGTGCGCGAACGCGCCCGGGTCGAAGCCCGGGGTGGTGCTCGGCGCGGGCTCACCGGCCCACGACGAGGTGAGCGTGGTCGCGGCCAGGGCGACGGTGCCGAGGGCGGCCAGGCAACGGGTGGTGTGCATGTGGCCGAGGCTGGCGCAGGGCCGCTGAAGGCAGCCTGAACGTCAGGCGGTCCGGACCGCCCTGATGATCCGGCGCCGCAGCACCACCCGGCGGGTGCCGTCGGCAGTGATGTGGACCCGGTCGAGCTCCCAGCCACCGTGCTCGGCCCGCTCGACCAGCAGCTTCGTCACCACGGTGCGCGGGTAGTCGCGCGAGAACGTGACCCTGGCGAACTCCCACTCGACACCGCGGTTCAGCCGCGGGCCCTGGACGTCCACAGTGGTCATGCGCGGCTCGCGGAGACGTCGTCGAGGGCCTCCATGATCTCAGGAGGCAGCGTCTTGTCCTCGACCGCGAGGGCCTGGCGGAGCTGGGCCGCGGTCCGGGCGCCGACGATCGGCGCCGTGACGCCGCGCTGGTCCCGGACCCAGGCCAGCGCGACCTCGAGCGGCTTCCAGCCGAGCCCGTCGGCCGCCTTGACCACGGCCTCGACCACGGCCGAAGAGGAGTCGTCGCGGTAGCCGTCGATGAAGTGCGACAGGTCCGAGGCGCCGCGCGAGTCGGCCGGCGTACCGGTGCGGTACTTGCCGGTCAGCACCCCACGGCCCAGGGGCGACCAGGGCAGGATCCCCAGGCCGAGCTCGACCGCGGCCGGGACCACCTCGTGCTCGATGGCCCGGTTGAGCAGGGAGTACTCCACCTGGGTCGAGACCAGCGGCGCGCGCCCCGGCACCGCGCGCTGCCACGTGGCGCCCTGAGCGGTGCGCCAGCCGGGCCAGTTCGACACGCCGACGTACGCCGCGCGGCCCGTGGACACCGCGGTGTCGAGCGCCGAGAGGGTCTCGTCGATGGGCGTCCGGTCGGACCACACGTGCACCTGCCAGAGGTCCACCGAGTCCACGCCCAGCCGCTTCAGGGAGAGGTCCAGGCAGCCGAGCAGGTAGCCGCGCGAGGTGTCCGTCACCCGCTGGCCTCGCCGCGTCCCGAGGCCGGCCTTCGTGGCGACGACGACGTCCCGGCGCGGCACCACGTCGCGCAGGAGCTTGCCCAGCAGCTCCTCGGAGGCCCCGCCGGCGTAGGTGTGCGCCGTGTCGAGCAGCGTGCCGCCTGCGTCCATGAACGCGGTCAGCTGGTCGCGGGCCTCGTGCTCGTCGGTCTGGTTGCCCCAGGTCATCAACCCCAGGCCGAGCCGCGAGACCGCGAGGCCGGATCGACCCAGGGACCTGTGGTGCACGGGCACACGGTATCCGCCCGGCGGCTGGATCCGGGGCACCACGTGCGTGATGGGGCCCGGCCCGAACAGGTTGGTGTCACGGAGCGTCCGTACCCTGCTGTCGCGTGGACTACTTCGACGCCGTGGTGCTGGGCGTGGTCGAGGGGCTGACCGAGTTCCTCCCCATCTCGAGCACCGCCCACCTGACCATCGCCGAGAAGGCGCTCGGCCTGGAGGTCGACGACCCCGCGGTCACGGCGTACACGGCGGTGATCCAGATGGGCGCGATCGCCGCGGTGATCCTCTACTTCGCCACGGAGATCGGGCACATCATCAAGGCCTGGTGCCTCGGTCTGGTCAAGTCGGAGTACCGCGGCCAGCTCGACCACCGGATGGGCTGGTACGTCATCGTCGCGACGATCCCGGTCGGCGTGGTCGGCTTCCTGGCCAAGGACTTCATCACCGGCCCCCTGCGGTCCCTTTGGGTCGTGGCGGTCGCGCTCATCGCCTGGAGCGCGGTGATGTACGCCGCCGAGCGGGTCGCCCGCCAGGACCGGGGCGAGCGCGACCTCAACCTGACCGACGCCGTCTCGATCGGCCTGGGCCAGACCGTCGCGCTAATCCCCGGCGTCTCGCGGTCGGGCGCGACGATCTCGGTCGGCCTGTTCCGCGGCCTCGACCGGGTCACCGCCACCAAGCTCAGCTTCTACATGTCGATCCCGGCCCTGCTGGCAGCCGGGCTGTTCGAGCTCAAGGACGCGTTCACGGGCGACATCAGCGTCGGTGTTGCTGTCACCGGCGTGGTCGTGGCCTTCGTCGTGGCCTACGCCTCGATCGCCTGGCTGCTGCGGTTCGTTGCCCACCACCCGATCTCGTGGTTCATCCCCTACCGCGTCGGGCTCGGCGTCGTGCTGCTCGTGCTGCTGGGGACCGGGGTCATGACCGCCACGTGAGGCGCGTGACTAGAGCCACCCCGACTTCTTGAACAGGATCCACAGGCCACCCGAGATCGCGACCATCAGCAGCACCGCGAGCGGGTAGCCGAAGGTCCAGCTGAGCTCGGGCATGTGCTTGAAGTTCATCCCGTAGATCCCGGCTATCAGGGTCGGAACCACGACGAGCGCCGCGCCGGCGGAGATCTTCCGCATGTCGTCGTTCTGCTGGACGGTGATGCGTGCGAGCTGCGCGTCGAAGGCGGTGGAGAGCAGCGAGTCGAGGCTGTCCACGACCTCGGCGGCCTGGTTGAGGTGGTCGAGGACGTCGCGGAAGAACGGCCCGGCCTCGCGCTCGACGCCGTGCACCAGCCCGTCGGCGAACTTCCGCATCGGCTCCCGGAGTGGCATGACCGCGCGGCGGACCTCCGCGATCTCGCGCTTGAGCACGTAGATGCGGGTGGAGTCGTTGGTGCGGGCGGGGGAGAAGACCGAGGTCTCGATCTCGTCCACGTCGACCTCGAGCTCAGCCACCACGGCGGTGTAGCCGTCGACCACGGAGTCGCAGACCGCGTAGATGACCGCGGAAGGGCCGTGGGTGAGCACGGCCTCCTCGGCCTCGAGCCGGGAGCGGGCGGAGTGGAGCTCGGAGCCGCGGCCGTGCCGGACCGTGACCACGAAGTCCCGGCCGGCGAACAGGTTGATCTCGCCGGTCTCGACGGCGTCCTCGGCGTCGACGTACCAGAGCGTCTTGAGGGTGAGGAACAGGCTGTCGTCGTACCGGTCGAGCTTGGGCCGCTGGTGGGCCTTGAGCGCGTCCTCGACCGCGAGCGGGTGGAGCCCGAACGACTCCGCGACGTCGTCGAGCTCGCCCTCGCTGGGCTTGTAGAGGCCCACCCAGACGAAGTCGCCCTCCTCGGTGGCCTCCGCTCGGAGCTTGTCGAACTCGTGGGGGAAGCAGTCGACCTCGATGCGCTGGCCCTTGCGGTAGAGCGCGCTGTCGACGATCACGGATCAACGGTAGTGCCCGTACCCTTCGCAGCGTGGCAACCGTGATCCTGGTGCGACACGGCCGGACGACGGCCAACACCTCGGGCGTCCTCGCAGGTCGTACGGCGGGTGTGCGGCTCGACGACACCGGGGTCACCCAGGCGGAGCGCACCGCCGAGCGGCTGGCCGCGGTGCCTCTGGTCGCGGTCGTCACCAGCCCGCTCGAGCGGTGCCGGCAGACCGCCCGGGCCATCGCCACCGCGCAGCAGGGGACACCGGTCACCGCCACCGAGCGCGGGATCACCGAGTGCGACTACGGGGCCTGGCAGGGCCGCTCGCTGCGTGAGCTGGCCAAGGACCCGCTCTGGAGGACGGTGCAGACCCAGCCGTCGGCCGCGGCCTTCCCCGACGGCGAGGCGATGGCCACGATGCAGGCCCGCTCGGTGGCCGCCGTCCGCCGGCTGGACGCGCTCTACGAGGCCGAGCACGGTCCGGGCGCGGTCTGGGTGGCGGTGAGCCACGGTGACATCATCAAGTCCGTGCTGGCCGACGCGCTGGGCATGCACCTCGACCTCTTCCAGCGGATCCAGGTCGATCCGGCCTCGGTGTCGATCGTCCGCTACACCGCGTCCCGGCCCTACGTGCTGGCCACCAACACGCACGCCGGCGACCTCTCCTGGCTCAGGCCGCCGCCGCGCAAGGGCCGCCGCAAGAAGACAGCTGACGCGCCGGTCGGCGGCGGGGCCGGGCCGGCCTCCTAGCCGGTGCCGGCCGCCTGGCGAGTGTGCCTAGGGTGTGAGCATGCCGTTGATCCACGGATTCGACCCGCCGGAGCGCTTCGTCACCGGCACCGTCGGTTCGCCGGGTCAGCGGACCTTCTTCCTGCAGGCCCGCAGCGGTGCCCGGATCACCAGCGTCTCGCTGGAGAAGCAGCAGGTGGCGGCGCTCAGCGAGCGGATCGACCAGCTGCTGGATGAGGTGATGGCCACCGACACCACCGAGTCGGTGATCCCGGCGGTCGCCCCGCTGGGTCTGGAGGACTCCGAGCCGCTCGAGCAGCCGATCGAGGAGGAGTTCCGCGCCGGCACGATGACCCTCTCGTGGGACCCGGACGACGAGCGCGTGGTCATCGAGGTCTTCCCCTACACCGAGGCGGCGGTGGTGAGCCCCGACCAGCTCGACGAGGACCTCACCGAGCCCGAGCCGGACGAGGTGCTCCTGGTCCGGATCGACGCCGGGAGCGCCCGGGCGTTCGTCAAGCGCGCCGAGCAGGTGCTGGACGCGGGCCGGCCCAGCTGCCCCTTCTGCGGCAACCCGATCGACCCCGACGGTCATCTCTGCGTGCGCGCGAACGGCTTCCGTCGACGGGACCCGTGAACGCCCCGTCGGAGGAGCTGGAGTGCGGGGAGCTCCTCCTCCACGGCCGGATCATGCCGGCGTCCAACGCCACCTTCCTGGGCCAGATCGGAGAGCACCGGGTCGTCTACAAGCCGATCTCGGGGGAGCGGCCGCTGTGGGACTTCCCGGTCGGCACCCTCGCCGACCGCGAGGTGGCGGCGTACCTCGTCTCGGAGGCGCTGGGCTGGAACGTCGTGCCGCCCACCTGGCTGCGCGACGGCCCGCACGGGCCGGGCATGGTCCAGCTCTGGCAGGAGCCCGACCCCGAGCAGGAGGCGGTGACCCTGGTCGAGGAGGGCGCAGTCCCGGTGGGGTGGAAGCACGTCTTCGACGGCATCGACGGCCGCGACCTGCCGGTCTCGCTGGTTCACGAGGACAGCGAGCCACTGCGCCGGATGGCGGTGTTCGACGTCGCCGTCAACAACGCCGACCGCAAGGGCGGCCACGTGCTCGAGATGGCCGACGGTCACCGGTACGGCGTCGACCACGGCGTCACCTTCCACGCCGAGCACAAGCTCCGGACGGTCCTCTGGGGCTGGTTGGGGGACCCGGTGCCGCGGGCGGACCTCGACGACGTGGGGCGGCTCGGCAAGGAGCTGGCCGGGCCGCTCGGTGACGTCCTCTCGGTGCACCTGGTGGATCCGGAGATCGACGCGACGGTGAGCCGCTGCCGCCGGCTGGCCGAGCGTGCGGTGATGCCGGCCCCGCGCGGGTCCTACCCTGCGATCCCCTGGCCACCGTTCTGATCCGGGACGCGCCAGCGGACCGGGTCGACGGTGGCTGAGCAGCGAGCGCGACCGAGGAACGAGGTCGCGACCGAGCGTGCCGAAACCTCCGCAGCCCCCGCTGGGACTTGACCGCGAGCACGCCCGGACTGGGTCTCTGGGTGATGGTCTTGCCCGACTAGGGTTCGTCCCATGCGTACGTGGTCGGCTCCGGAGGTCCCGAAGCTCCAGGAGCCAGGACCCGAGGTCGTGCTCCTCGACACCGCCACCGGGGCCCGGGTCACGACCACCCCGGACGGACCGGCCCGGCTCTACGTGTGCGGGATCACGCCCTACGACGCCACCCACATGGGCCACGCGGCCAACTACGTCGCCTTCGACCTGCTCAACCGCGCCTGGCGCAGCGCCGGCCACGAGGTCGTCTTCGTCGAGAACGTCACCGACGTCGACGACCCGCTCCTGGAGCGCGCTGCCAAGGTCAACGTGGACTGGACCGAGCTGGCCGAGCGCGAGACGGAGCTGTTCCGGCAGGACATGCAGGCGCTGCGGGTGCTCCCGCCCGACCACTACATCGGCGCGGTCGAGTCGATCCCGCTCGCGGTGACGATGATCGAGAGGCTGCAGGACGCGGGCTCGGTCTACCGGGTCGACGACGACCTGTACTTCTCCGTGACGGCCGACCCGGCCTTCGGCCAGGAGTCGAACTACGACCGGGCCACGATGCTCGAGATCTACCCGGAGCGGGGCGGCGACCCCGACCGGCCCGGCAAGAAGGACCCGCTCGACTGCGTGGTCTGGCGCGGGCCGCGCGAGGGCGAGCCGAGCTGGGACAGCCCGCTCGGCCCCGGCCGGCCGGGCTGGCACATCGAGTGCGCGGCCATCGCGGGGGAGTACCTCGGCTTCGGCTTCGACGTCCAGGGCGGCGGCAGCGACCTGATCTTCCCCCACCACGAGATGTGCGCCAGCCACGCGCAGGTGGCCGAACCGCCCGGGCCGTTCGCGAAGGTCTACCTCCACACCGGGATGGTCGCCTACGACGGCGAGAAGATGTCGAAGTCCCGCGGCAACCTGGTCTTCGTCTCGGCCCTGCGCAACAGCGACGTCGACCCGATGGCCATCCGGCTGGTCCTGCTGCGGCACCACTTCCGCTCTGACTGGGAGTGGCAGGACGACGAGCTCTGGGATGCCGTGGACACCCTCGGGAGCTGGCGCCGGGCGCTCTCGCTCGGTGCCGGAGCCCCGGCCGGCCCGGTCGTCACCGAGGTGCTGGCCGCGATGGCCGACGACCTCGACGCGCCCCGTGCGGTGGCCGCGGTGCAGGGCTGGGTGGACTCCACGCTCGGCACCAACGGCCAGCTGGCGGACGCCTCGGACGAGGGTGCGGCGCTCGCGATCCACGCGCTGCTGGACGCGGCACTGGGGCTCGCTCTCTGATCCCGACCGGCGCTATTCGCCCGCCTGGCGCCGCTTGAGGTACCGCTCGAACTCGCGCGCGATCGCCTCGCCCGAGGCCTCGGGCAGCTCGGTGGTGTCCCGGGTCTCCTCGAGGCTGCGGACGTACTCCGCGACGTCCTCGTCCTCCTCCGCCAGCTCGTCCACGCCACGCTCCCAGGCCCGGGCGTCCTCCGGGAGGTCACCGAGCGGGATGCTGGCCTCGAGCAGGTCCTCGAGCTGGCCGAGCAGCGCGAGCGTGGCCTTGGGGCACGGCGGCTGGGCGACGTAGTGCGGGACGGCGGCCCAGTAGGACACCGCCGGGATGTCGAGCCTCAGGCAGGCGTCCTGGAGCACGCCGACGATGCCGGTGGGGCCTTCGTACGTCGACTGCTCGAGCTTGAGCCGGTCGACCAGCTCCGGCTCGGTGGCGGTGCCGGACACCGGGATCGGGCGGGTGTGCGGCGTGTCCGCGAGCAGCGCCCCGAGCGTGACCACCAGCTGGCCGCCGAGGTCGTCGCAGGCCGCGAGCAGCTCGGCGCAGAACTGTCGCCACTTCATGTTCGGCTCGATGCCGCGCATCAGGATGATGTCGCGGTCCAGGTCCGGGGGTGACGCGATGGCCAGCGTGGTGCCGGGCCAGGAGATCCGCCGGTGGCCGGCCTGGTCGCCGCTGACCATCGGCCGGTTGACCTGGAAGTCGTAGAACTCCTCCGGGTCGATGGCGCCGACGATCCGGGCGTTCCAGACCTGCATCAGGTGGTCGACCGCGGAGGAGGCGGCGTCGGCAGCGTCGTTCCAGCCCTCGAAGGCGGCGATGACCACCGGGTCCACCAGACCCTCGATGTCCTCCAGCTCGATCATTTCAGTGGGTCCCCGCGAACGCGAGCGCTCTCTCGGCACTCAGCGCCCGGATCCGTGCCGTTCCGTGGGGTGAGGTCACCCATTGAGTGTAGGTCTCGGGCGACGATTCGGAGGCTGAGACGGGCCGGTGCCACCATGCGGGAATGGCGTCCAGCAGATGGACGCTGTTCGTAGGCTCGTCACCTGCACCACGGGACGGGTCGACCGACCCCGAGCGCGAGAGGAGGCAACCATGACCGACCAGCAGCCCGACTGGCGTCCGGACGCCACCGAAGCGCTGACCGCTGCCCTCGCCGAGCGGATCCTGGTCATCGACGGTGCCATGGGCACGGCGATCCAGCGCGACCGCCCGTCGGAGGCCGGCTACCGCGGCGAGCGGTTCGCGGACTGGCCCTCCGACCTGCAGGGCAACAACGACCTGCTCACGCTGACCCAGCCCGAGATCATCGCCTCGATCCATCGCGAGTACCTCGAAGCCGGCGCGGACATCATCGAGACCAACACCTTCAACGCCACCGCCATCTCGCTGTCCGACTACGGCATGGAGGACCTGGCCCACGAGCTCAACCTCGAGGCCGCGCGGCTCGCGCGTACCGTGGCCGACCAGGTGTCCACGCCGGACCGGCCGCGGTACGTCGCGGGCGCGCTCGGGCCCACCACGCGGACCGCCTCGATCTCGCCGGACGTCAACGACCCGGCCGCCCGCAACGTGAGCTTCGACCAGCTGGTCGCGGCGTACACCGACGCGACCCGCGGCCTGCTCGACGGTGGCGCCGACCTCCTCTTCATCGAGACGATCTTCGACACCCTCAATGCCAAGGCCGCGATCTTCGCGGTCGAGTCGGTCTTCGAGGACTACGGCCGGCGCTGGCCCGTCATCGTCTCCGGCACCATCACCGACGCCTCCGGCCGCACCCTGTCCGGCCAGGTGACGGAGGCGTTCTGGGACTCGATCCGGCACGTCAACCCCATCGCGGTGGGCCTCAACTGCGCGCTCGGCGCCAAGGAGATGCGGCCCTACATCGCCGAGATGTCCCGGATCGCCGACTCGTTCGTCTCCTGCTACCCCAACGCCGGGCTGCCCAACGCGTTCGGCGAGTACGACGAGGCGCCCGAGGAGACCGCCGCGATCATCGGCGAGTTCGCCGAGGCCGGCTACGTGAACCTGGTGGGTGGCTGCTGCGGCACGACGCCGGCGCACATCGCCGCCATCGCCGCCGCCGTCGAGGGCAAGACCCGCCGCGACACCCACGAGCTGGACCCCGGCATGCGGCTGTCGGGGCTCGAGCCGTTCACGATCACCGAGGACAGCCTGTTCGTGAACGTGGGGGAGCGGACCAACATCACCGGTTCGGCGAAGTTCCGGAACCTGATCAAGGCCGGCGACTACGACACCGCGCTCTCGGTCGCCGCACAGCAGGTCGAGAACGGCGCGCAGGTCATCGACGTCAACATGGACGAGGGGATGATCGACGGCGTCGCGGCCATGGACCGCTTCCTCAAGCTCGTCGCCTCCGAGCCGGACATCAGCCGGGTGCCGGTCATGGTCGACTCCTCCAAGTGGGAGGTGATCGAGGCCGGGCTCAAGAACGTCCAGGGCAAACCGATCGTCAACTCGATCTCCATGAAGGAGGGCGAGGACAAGTTCCGCGAGCAGGCCCGGCTGTGCCGCAAGTACGGCGCCGCCGCGGTCGTGATGGCCTTCGACGAGGACGGCCAGGCCGACAACCTCGAGCGCCGCAAGGCGATCTGCGAGCGTGCCTACCGCATCCTGGTCGACGAGGTCGGCTTCCCGGCCGAGGACATCATCTTCGACCCCAACGTGTTCGCCGTCGCGACGGGCATCGAGGAGCACGCGTCGTACGGCCTCGACTTCATCGAGGCCACCCGCTGGATCAAGCAGAACCTGCCCGGCGCCAAGGTGTCCGGCGGCATCTCCAACGTGAGCTTCTCGTTCCGCGGCAACAACCCGGTCCGCGAGGCGATCCATGCGGTCTTCCTCTACCACGCGATCAACGCCGGCCTCGACATGGGCATCGTCAACGCCGGCGCGCTGGTCGTCTACGACCAGGTCGAACCGGAGCTGCGGGAGCGCATCGAGGATGTCGTGCTCAACCGCCGTCCCGACGCCGCCGAGCGGCTGCTCGAGATCGCCGAGGCGCACAACAGGCAGGGTGAGGTCACCGAGGCCGAGGCCGCGGAGTGGCGGAGCCTGCCCGTCGGGGAGCGGATCACGCACGCGCTGGTCAAGGGCATCGACACCTACGCCGAGAGCGACACCGAGGAGCTGCGCCAGCTGATCTCGGACCGCGGAGGCCGCCCCATCGAGGTGATCGAGGGGCCGCTGATGGACGGCATGAACGTCGTCGGCGACCTGTTCGGCGCCGGCAAGATGTTCCTGCCCCAGGTGGTGAAGTCGGCCCGGGTGATGAAGAAGGCGGTCGCCTACCTCATCCCGTTCATCGAGCAGGAGAAGCTCGACAACCCCGAGTACGCCACGGCCAAGGACACCAACGGCACGATCGTGATGGCGACCGTGAAGGGCGACGTCCACGACATCGGCAAGAACATCGTCGGCGTCGTGCTCCAGTGCAACAACTACGAGGTCATCGACCTCGGCGTGATGGTGCCCGCCCAGAAGATCCTCGACACCGCCTTCGAGATCGGCGCGGACGCCGTCGGACTCTCGGGGCTGATCACCCCGTCCCTCGACGAGATGGTCAACGTGGCCGGCGAGATGCAGCGGCGCGGCTTCGAGATCCCGCTCATGATCGGCGGGGCGACCACCTCTCGCGCGCACACCGCGGTCAAGGTCGACGGGAAGTACGACGGACCGGTCGTCTGGGTGAAGGACGCCTCACGCTCCGTCCCGACGCTGGCCGCCCTGTTGAGCGACACCCAGCGGCCCCAGCTGCTGGCCGATGTCAAGGCTGACTACGACTCGCTCCGGGAGCGACACGCCGCCAAGCACGACCGGCCGATGCTCACCGTCGACCGGGCGCGGGACAACCGCACTCCGATCACCTGGGAGGGCTACGAGCCGCCGGCCCCCAAGGAGCCGGGCATCCACGTGCTCGACGGCTACGACCTGGCCGAGCTCCGCGACTACATCGACTGGCAGCCGTTCTTCAACGCCTGGGAGATGAAGGGCAAGTTCCCGGACATCCTGCACAGTCCCACGACCGGTGAGACAGCGCGGAGCCTCTACGACGACGCCCAGGCGATGCTCGACAAGGTCATCGCCGAGAAGTGGCTGACGGCCAACGGCGTCCTCGGCTTCTTCCCGGCCAGTGCGGTCGGCGACGACATCGAGGTCTACACCGACGACTCCCGCTCGGAGGTGCTCACGACGTTGCACAACCTGCGCCAGCAGGGCGAGCACCGCGACGGCGTACCCAACCGGTCGCTGGGGGACTTCGTGGCCCCGCGCGAGACCGGGCTGCCCGACCATGTCGGTGCCTTCGCGGTCACCGCCGGGCTGGGCGCGCAGGACCGGATCCAGGCCTTCAAGGAGGCCAACGACGACTACTCGGCGATCATGCTCGAGTCCCTCGCCGACCGGCTGGCCGAGGCGTTCGCCGAGCGGCTCCACCAGCGCGTCCGCACCGAGTTCTGGGGCCACGTCGCGGACGAGGACCTCGACAACGCCGCCCTGATCGCGGAGAAGTACCAAGGCATCCGGCCCGCGCCGGGCTACCCCGCCTGCCCGGACCACACCGAGAAGCAGACCTTGTGGGAGCTGCTCGACGTCGAGGCACGCACCGGCATCGCGCTCACCGAGAGCATGGCCATGTGGCCGGGCGCCGCGGTGTCCGGCTGGTACTTCAGCCACCCGCAGTCGCAGTACTTCGTGGTCGGCCGGCTGGCCCGCGACCAGGTCGCCGACTATGCCGAGCGCAAGGGCTGGACCCTCGCGGAGGCGGAGCGCTGGCTCTCGCCGAACCTCGGCTACGACCCCGACGACTAGTGGTCAGCGCCGGGAGGTCGTCAGGAGTGGCCCGTGCTCCGGGTGCGTGCATCGCAAGGCGCCGGAGCGACGCTCTACTTGTTCGTCCAGCTAGCGACGGCAACGCCGCGAGGTGCGTGCCCGGGGTGCGGGACACCCGACGATCTTCCGGTGGTGCCCACTAGCGATGGACGCAGTCCTGTGGGACATGGACGGCACTCTGGTCGACACCGAGCCGTACTGGATCGCCACCGAGTTCGCCATGGCCGAGAAGTACGGCGCGAGGTGGAGCCAGGCCGACGCCCTGCAGCTGGTCGGCAGCGACCTGCTCGACTCCGGCCGCTACATCCGCAAGGTGATGGGGCTCGAGCTGAGCCCGGAGGCGATCGTCGAGGAGCTGCTCGACGGGGTGGTGGAGAAGGTCGAGCGCGATGTCCCGTGGCGGCCCGGCGCGGTCGGGCTGCTGACCTCGCTGAGAGCCGACGGCGTCCGCTGCGGGCTGGTCACGATGTCCTACGAGCGGTTCGTGGCGCCGATCCTGGGCCACCTGCCACCGGAGACGTTCCGGGTCGTGGTGACCGGCGACCAGGTGGAGTTCGGCAAGCCACACCCCGAGCCGTACCTCACGGCGGCCGCCGCGCTCGGCGTACGCCCGGACCGGTGCCTGGCCATCGAGGACTCCAACACCGGCGCGAAGTCGGCCGAGCAGGCGGGCTGCCTCGTGCTCGTCGTCGAGAACCACGTGCCGGTGCTCGACGGGCCGCGCCGGGTGTTCCGCGAGACTCTGGACGGCCTCGGCGTCGAAGACCTGCGCAGCCTGTCAGCCCTCGGCTGACGATGGTTGAGGAGGTTGCGCTGGCAACCGTCTCGAAACCACGGAAACCGCGCTGGAACTGGACCCACGCGAGTCCCAGCCGCAGCGCGCGTGGTTTCGAGACGGGCGCAGAGCGCCCTGCTCAACCACCGAGACCTATCGACCCAGCCGTCGCCGGGCCCGCCGCCAGCGGCGGCGCACGGCCCGCTTGAGCCGCGCCCAGGCGGACGGCGGCTTCGGCATCGGGAGGATCGACCCGCCGAAGACCGGGCAGTGCGCCTTGAAGGCGCACCAGTCGCACTGCCGGCCGGGGCTGGGCTCGAACTCACCCGTGCGCTGAGCCTCCTCGATCGCCTCCCAGATCGCTTCGATCTTGTGCTGGGTGGCGAGCAGGTCGGCTTCGTCGGGCTCGTAGCGGACCATCTCGCTGGTGGCGCCGAGGTAGACCAGCTGCAGCATCCGCGGCACCACGCCACGGGTGCGCCACAGGATCAGCGCGTAGACCCGGAGCTGGAACAGGGCCTTCGCCTCGAAGCCCTGGGCCACCGCGGATGCGGTCTTGTAGTCGACGATCCTGAGCCCGCCGTCGGGCGCCTGGTCGAGCCGGTCGATGATCCCGCGCAGCTGCAGCCCGTTGTCGAGGGTCACCTCGACGTAGGCCTCGCGCTCCAGCGGCTCGAGCCGCGTCGGGTCCTCCAGGACGAACCACCGGTCGAGGACCTCGTGCGCAGAGGCCAGCCACGACGGCTCGTCGAGGCTGGCGGCCACCTCGCGGGCGCTGGGCGAGCGCTGCTGGAGGGCGGCCCAGGTCGGCTCGAGCAGCGTGTGCGCGGCCGTCGGCGTCCGCTCGGCCGCCGGCAGGTCGAAGATGTCCTCCAGGACCTGGTGGACCAGAGTGCCGCGGACCGCGTCGGGGGAGGAGCCCTCGGCCAGCCGGTCGATGGTGCGGTAGCGGAACAGCAGCGGGCAGGAGAGGAAGTCGGCCGCCCGGCTCGGCGAGAGGGCGCCGCGCGCCTTGCGGTCGACCGGCGCCGCGCTCATCGAGCCCATGACCGCACCCTAGGTCCGAGCGCCGACAGCGCCCCGCTTGCGTACCTCTCACCGGCTGCCGGACAGCGGCGTCCGGGGGGCTCCCCGATACCGTTGCGGTGTGTCCGGACAGCAGGCAGCGCCGCGGCCGCGTCCACCGGGCACGGTCAAGATCGGCACGATCGCCGGGAGCGACGTGCTGGTCACGTCGTCCTGGTTCCTGGTGGCGGCGCTCATCGCGGTCGTCATGGGGCCGCGAGCCGAGGAGGTGCACCCCGGCCTGGGGCCGTGGCAGTACGTCGCGGGGCTGGCCTTCGCGATCCTCCTCTACCTCTCGGTCCTTCTGCACGAGGCCTCGCACGCGCTCATGGCCAAGCACTACGGCTTCCCGGTGTCGGCCATCACGCTGCACTTCCTGGGCGGGCTGACCTCGATCGAGGCGGAGGCCAAGCGGCCGCGCCAGGAGTTCTGGATCGCGGTGGTCGGACCGCTCACGTCACTGGCCGTGGGGCTGGTCGCGTTCGGACTGTGGTTCGTGGTCCCGTCGGGCCTCCTGTCGATGGCCGTCGGGGGGCTGGCCGTCGCCAACCTGCTCGTGGGCGCGCTCAACCTGTTCCCGGGGCTGCCGCTGGACGGCGGCCGGGTTCTCAAGGCGGCGATCTGGGCGCTGACCCGCAGCGAGCAGCGCGGCACGGTCGCGGCCGCCTGGGGCGGCCGCCTGTCCGCGTTCCTGGTGCTGCTGTGGCCGGTCGCGCGGGAGCAGCTGACCGGGGAGACGCCCGACGTCTTCGACTTCGTGCTGGCCTTCGTCATCGCCTTCTTCCTCTGGAACGGCGCCACGGCCTCGCTCCAGGCCGTCCGGGTCCGCAGCCGGCTGCCACACCTGGTGGCCCGTGACCTGGCCCGCCGTACCCTCTCGGTTCCCGAGGACCTGCCGCTCGCCGAGGCGGTGCGCCGCGCGCGTGAGGCACACGCCGGCGCGATCGTCACCGTGACCGGCAGCGGTCGCCCGGTCGGCGTGGTCAACGAGGCGGCGCTGATGGCGACCCCCGAGGAGCGCCGGCCCTGGCTGGCGACCTCCACCGTCGCCCGCGGTGTCGACAACGGGCTCTCCCTCCCGGTGGGCATCACCGGTGAGGACCTGGTCCGGGCCATCACCAGCGCACCGGCGACCGAGTACCTCCTGCTCGAGGACGACGGCTCCGTCTACGGAGTCCTGACGACCGCCGACGTGGACAGGGCCTTCCGGTCGGTGCCGTGACCGAGCTGAGCGAGGACCCGGCCTGGTCCGGGGTGCACCGAGGACCACTGCGCACCGGCGAGTGGGTGCGGCTGGTGGACGGCAAGGGCCGACGGCACAACTTCTGCCTCGAGCCGGGCAAGCGGTTCTTCTCCAACAAGGGTCACCTCGACCACGACGACCTCATCGGCCGCGACGAGGGGTTCACGATCACCTCGTCCGGGGGAGGGGAGTACCTCGTCTTCCGGCCCCTCCTGTCGGAGTTCGTGATCTCGATGCCCCGCGGCGCCGCGGTCGTCTATCCCAAGGACTCGGCCCAGATCGTCGCGCTGGTCGACATCTTCCCCGGGGCGCACGTGGTCGAGGCGGGAGCCGGCTCGGGGGCCCTGACCTGCTCGCTGTTGCGCGCCGTCGGCCCGACCGGGCGGGTGACGTCGTACGAACGGCGCGAGGAGTTCGCCGAGGTCGCGCGGCGCAACGTCACCCAGTTCTTCGGGACCGACGAGAGCGGGCAGAGCCATCCCGCCTGGACGCTTCGGGTAGGCGACCTGGCCGAGCTGCTGCCCCAGGACGTCGACCGGACGGCGGAGCGGTGCGACCGGGTCATCCTCGACATGCTGGCGCCCTGGGACTGTCTGGAGGCCGTGGCCGGGGCGCTGCGACCGGGCGGGGTCCTGTGTGCGTACGTCGCCACGACGACCCAGCTGTCCCGGTTCGTCGAGACCCTACGGGCCCACGGCGGGTTCACCGAGCCGGCCGCCTGGGAGACCCTGGTCCGCGACTGGCACGTCGAGGGGCTGGCGGTCCGCCCCGGGCACTCGATGATCGGACACACCGCCTTCCTGGTCACGGCCCGCCGGATGGCCGCGGGGCAGAAGGCGCCGCTCAAGAAGCGCCGACCGGCGCCCGGCGCCTACGGTCCCGACTACACCGGTCCCCGGCCACCCGGCCTGCCGGCGGAGCCCGTCGAGGGCTGACCGTCCCGGCCCGCCCGGGACTGCAGACCCGTGCCGGTGGGCGCCGGGCGGCACGACGCTCCGGGTATGCCGGAGATCCACCTGCACGTCGGTCTGCCGAAGACCGGCACGTCGACGATCCAGGCGGCGCTGGACGCCCGCGTCGACGCGCTGGCTGCGGCCGGGGTGCTCTACCCCGGGGGCCGGCACCGCGCACACCGGGTCGCGGCGTACGACCTGCTCGGGCAGCGGGTCAGGGGGGACGACGCGGATGTCGTGCCCGGCGCGTTCCGGAGACTGGTCGACGAGGCGACGGCGTACGCCGGCCCGCGGGTGTTGATCTCCGACGAAGAGCTGGGCATGGCCAGCCCTCGCCACGTGCGGAAAGTGGTCCGCAGCCTGGGGCCGGACCGCGTCCACGTCGTCATCGGCGTCCGGGACATGGCCCGGACGGTCGTGTCGGCCTGGCAGCAGAACGTGATGACCGGCAGTACCACGCCGTGGCGCGATTTCATCGGCGCGGTGCGTGACCCTGCGCGCCGTGTGCCGCGCGTACCTCCGGGCGCCGGTGACGGTCGTCAGGGATCGGCCGACGTACCGGTGCAACATCGAGGCAACCTCCTCGCAACCCGGGTAGTGCTCAATTCGTGACCAACACCGCGTGGATATCCACTTTTGCCGAGGTCGTTCACGAGTAGGGTCATTTGCAGAGGAGGTGACCGCCATGACGTCAGACAGCGCTGGGGGTAGAAACCCCGAAGAGCTCATGAGCCAGGTGCGCTTCCTCGAGGCCGAGGTGGCCGACCTGCGTCGCCGGATGAACGACGCGCCGACCGGCTCCCGCGGGCTCGAGCTCCGGCTCGCCGACGCGCAGCGCTCGCTGGCCGCCGTGACGTCCCAGAACGAGCGGCTGGCCCAGACCCTGCGCGAGGCGCGCGACCAGATCACCAAGCTCAAGGAGGAGGTCGACCGGCTGGCCCAGCCGCCCGCCGGTTTCGGCACCTTCCTCGGACGCAACGACGACGACTCGATCGACGTGTTCACCGGCGGCCGCAAGCTGCGGGTCAACGCCAGCCCGAGCGTGAGCCTCGACGAACTGCGCCCCGGGCAGGAGGTCATGCTCAACGAGGCGCTCAACGTCGTCGCCGCCTTCGACTACGAAGAGGTCGGCGAAGTGGTGATGTTCAAGGAGCTGCTCGCGGACGGCGAGCGCGCCCTGGTCATCGCCAGTGCCGACGAAGAGCGGGTCGTCCGGCTGGCCGAGCCCCTGCTCAAGGACACGATCCGGGCCGGCGACTCGCTGCTGCTCGACGCACGGGCCGGCTACGTCTACGAGAAGGTCCCCAAGTCGGAGGTCGAGGAGCTGGTCCTCGAGGAGGTCCCCGACATCGACTACGCGTCGATCGGTGGCCTGAGCGGGCAGATCGAGGCGATCCAGGACGCCGTCGAGCTGCCCTACCTGCACCCGGAGCTGTTCAAGGAGCACCAGCTGCGTCCGCCCAAGGGGGTGCTGCTCTACGGCCCGCCCGGCTGCGGCAAGACCCTGATCGCCAAGGCCGTCGCCAACTCGCTGGCCAAGAAGGTGGCCGCCAGGACCGGCCAGGAGGGGAAGTCCTACTTCCTCAACATCAAGGGCCCCGAGCTGTTGAACAAGTACGTCGGCGAGACCGAGCGGCACATCCGGCTGGTGTTCCAGCGGGCCCGCGAGAAGGCCAGCGCCGGCACCCCGGTGATCGTGTTCTTCGACGAGATGGACTCGCTGTTCCGCACCCGCGGCTCTGGTGTCTCCTCCGACGTCGAGAACACCATCGTGCCCCAGCTGCTCAGCGAGATCGACGGCGTCGAGGCGCTCGAGAACGTGCTGGTGATCGGCGCCTCCAACCGCGAGGACATGATCGACCCCGCGATCCTGCGCCCGGGCCGGTTGGACGTGAAGATCAAGATCGAGCGTCCCGACGCCGAGTCCGCGCGCGACATCTACTCCAAGTACCTCACCCCCGACCTGCCGCTGCACAGCGACGACCTCGCCGAGTTCGGCGGCGACCGGGACGCCTGCGTGGGCGGCATGATCCGGGCCACCGTCGAGCGGATGTACACCGAGACCGAGGAGAACCGCTTCCTCGAGGTGACCTACGCCAACGGCGACAAGGAGGTCCTCTACTTCAAGGACTTCAACTCGGGCGCGATGATCCAGAACATCGTCGACCGGGCCAAGAAGATGGCGATCAAGGACTTCCTGCTCCACCAGCAGCACGGGCTCCGGGTCTCGCACCTCCTCCAGGCGTGCGTCGACGAGTTCAAGGAGAACGAGGACCTCCCCAACACCACCAACCCAGACGACTGGGCGCGCATCTCGGGCAAGAAGGGCGAGCGGATCGTGTTCATCCGCACGCTCATCACCGGCAAGCAGGGCACCGAGCCCGGCCGTTCGATCGACACCGTTCCCAACACCGGCCAGTACCTCTAGGCCAGTACCTCTAGCCCAGTACCTCTAGTCCACCACCTCCGGCCGAGCACGGGTCCGCGGGCTCGTCGTTCGAACCTTCGCGAAGTCGTGAACCTCCGGCTCGTCGTTCCGTCACACTGGCGACACACTGGAGAACCGGGAGGATCGTGATGGGTGTCCTGATCGCAGCCGTGGCCGTCGTCGTCGTCGGTATCGCGCTGGCGTCGTCGTGGATCGGCCGGGCCCGCGCCGTCGAGCACCGCTCGCGCTCCGCCGCGCATCGGGCCGAGGTCGACGCGCGGATCATGAACCAGTACCGCTCGTCCGGCGGGAACCCGCCGAGACCCGGCAGGTGAGCCGACGGAGGCAACGATGGACGTACTGGCCGTGATGGGGCTGGTCCTGCTGCTGGTCTTCCTGGGCGCCGTGGCCGCCCTGACCGTGGGCGGGGTGCCGGAGCGGAAGCCGCCGACCGCGCCCCGTCTGAACGGGGACTTCGACATCTGGCCGTTCTTCTGACCGCTCAGGTGACGTCGGCGACGGTCGCGTCGAGCGCCGCCGTCAGCTCCGCGGCTTCCACCATGAGTGCCACTCCCGGTGCGCCGCCCCCGAGGCTGATCCGCCCCGTCACCGAGGCGTCCGCCACCACGCGCAGCGTCGTCCGGCTGCCCAGTGGTGTGATCGTGCCTCGGACGTAGCCGGTCACGTCGTGCGCCTCGTCCGCCGAGGCCATGGTCAGGCGGTTGACGCCCAGCAGCGCGCGGAGCTTGGGCCACGCGATCTCGCGGTCCCCTGGGACCAGCACGAACACGTGCTCGCCCTCGGACACCCGCACCACCATCGTCTTGACCAGCTGGTGCGGTGCGACTCCGCGGGCGGCCGCGGCCTCCTCCAGCGAGCGGACCGGGCCGTGCCGGGTGAGGTCGAAGGCCAGGCCGAGCTGCTCGGCGGCCGCGACGGCGCGGTCCGAGTGGTCGTCGCTCACACCTTGCTCGCCGTCACGAGCGAGCAGAACCCCCACGGCCTGGAGACGGCGGGGCCGGGCAGGTAGGCCTGTTCGACCCGCTCCGGCCGCAGCCCGGTCTCGGTCAGCAGGCCCACGACGTCCCGGGTCAGGTGGCAGCCACCCGCCACCTTCTTCTGGAGCGGCTCCAGACGATGTTGCCAGGCGACCACCCGCGAGCCGGGCGCCAACCCGTGCTCGAGGACGTGCACCGTGCCACCGGGCCGGAGCACGCGCTGCACCTCCGCCAGGGCGGCCCGGACATCGGGGATGGTGCAGAGCGTGAACGTCGACAGCACCCCGTCGTACGACCCGTCCGGCGCGTCCAGGCGCTCGCCGTTCAGCCCCACCCGCTGGATCGACACCGATGCTCGCGCCCGTCGTGTCTCGGAGAGCTTCCAGCCCAGGTCCGAGGGCTCCACGGCGTCGACCGCGGTGACCGCGGGCGGGTAGGAGTCAACGTTGAGCCCGCTGCCGAAACCCAGCTCCAGCACGCGTCCGGACAGGCCGGCGCAGACCTTGCGACGGAGCTCCATGACCGGCTTCGCGGACAGGGACTTGTCGTTCACGCGGGGGACCACCCGCTCGCTCCACCAGCCCATGCGCCAGCAACGTACCCGTACGCTGGAACCATGTCGGTGCGACGAGTCATGGGCACCGAGGTGGAGTACGGCATCTCGGTGGTGGGCCAACCCTTGGCCAACCCCATGGTCGCCTCGTCGCAGGTCGTCAACGCCTACGCCTCGGCGACCGTCAAGGCCCGCCGCGCGCGGTGGGACTTCGAGGAGGAGTCGCCGCTTCGCGACGCCCGCGGTTTCGACATGTCCCGGCAGATCGCCGACCCCACCCAGCTCACCGACGAGGACCTCGGGCTGGCCAACGTCATCCTGACCAACGGCGCCCGGCTCTACGTCGACCACGCCCACCCGGAGTACGCCACGCCCGAGGTGACCACGCCACGCGACATCGTGAAGTGGGACAAGGCGGGAGAGCTGGTGATGCTCGACGCCTCCCGCCGGGCCGGCCAGCTTCCGGGCGGGGCGCCGATCGTCTGCTACAAGAACAACACCGACAACAAGGGCGCCTCGTACGGCGCCCACGAGAACTACCTGATGCGGCGGGCCACGCCGTTCGCCGACATCGTGCGGCACCTGACGCCGTTCTTCGTCAGCCGTCAGGTCATCTGCGGCGCAGGCCGGGTGGGGATCGGCCAGGACGGCCGGGAGCACGGCTTCCAGATCAGCCAGCGCGCCGACTACTTCGAGGTCGAGGTGGGCCTCGAGACCACCCTCAAGCGGCCGATCATCAACACCCGCGACGAGCCGCACGCCGACCCGGAGAAGTACCGCCGGCTGCACGTGATCATCGGCGACGCGAACCTGGCCGAGATCTCCACCTACCTCAAGGTCGGGACCACCGCGCTGGTGCTGTCGATGATCGAGGAGCGGTTCATCACCCATGACCTCACCATCGACGGCCCGGTCTCCGCGCTGCGGGCGGTCTCGCACGACCCCACGCTGAGGCAGACGGTGACCCTCACCGACGGCCGCACCCTGACCGGCGTACAGCTGCAGCTCGAGTACCTCGACCTGGCCCGGAAGTACGTCGAGGACCGCTTCGGCTCCGACGCCGACGACCAGACCGTCGACGTGCTGGCCCGTTGGGAGTCGGTGCTCGACCGGCTCGAGCGTGACCCGATGCTCTGCGCCGGCGAGCTCGACTGGGTGGCCAAGCTGAAGCTGCTCGAGCAGTACCGCCAGCGCGACGGCCTCGAGTGGGACGACGCCAAGCTGCAGCTCATCGACTACCAGTACTCCGACATCCGGCCCGAGAAGGGGCTCTACCACCGGCTGGCCGGGGCTGGCCGGATCGAGCGGCTCGTGGACGACGCCTCGATCGAGGCGGCCATGCACGACCCGCCGGAGGACACGCGCGCCTACTTCCGGGGCCGCTGCCTGGAGAAGTTCGCCTCCGAGGTGGCCGCCGCGTCCTGGGACTCGGTCATCTTCGACCTCCCGGGCCGCGAGTCGCTGCAGCGCGTCCCGACCATCGACCCGCTCCGCGGCAGCAAGGCCCACGTCGGGGAGCTGCTGGACCGGTCCGACACCGCCGAGGCGCTGGTCGCCGAGCTGACCCGGTAGACCACCACGGTGCTGAGGTGCGAAGGCGCTCTGGAGCCGTTCACGATGACTGAGGTGCGAAGGCGCCCTGGCGCCTGAGCCTCGAAGCCAAGTGCGACGGGGCTGGGAGGTGATCCAGCAGCTGCCTTCGCTGCGGAGGTTTCGAGGCTCGGCCGCAGGCGGCCTCGCGCCTCAACCACCGTCAGGCCGATAGGGTTTCGGTATGGCCCAGGAGCAGAAGCAGCCGCGCAAGGCGTCCGAGGTGGAGGAGTCCACCGAAGCCGCCACCGAGAGTGATGTGGCCGAGCGCAAGGAGGCGCTCGACGACGACGTGGACGCCATCCTCGACGAGATCGACGACGTGCTCGAGACCAACGCCGAGGACTTCGTGAAGTCCTTCATCCAGAAGGGCGGCGAGTGACTCCTCCGCCCATGACCCAGTCCAACGGTGGCGACCCCCGGCTGCCCGCGGCCTTCCTCCAGCCCGGCGCGGCGTCGTTCGCCGACTTCCTGGCCGGACAGGCCCCGGATCTGCTGCCCGGCCGCCGCGCCGTGCCCCAGGGGTACGCCGGCGACCTGGCGCCGCACGGCACCACGATCGTTGCCGCGACGTTCCCCGGTGGCGTGGTCATGGCCGGCGACCGGCGCGCCACGATGGGCAACATCATCGCCCAGCGCGACATCGAGAAGGTCTTCCCGGCCGACGAGTTCTCCGCCGTGGGCATCGCCGGCACCGCGGGTGTCGCGGTCGAGATGGTGCGGCTGTTCCAGGTCGAGCTGGAGCACTACGAGAAGATCGAGGGCTCGACGCTGTCGATGGACGGCAAGGCCAACCGGCTCTCCGCCCTGATCCGTGGCAACCTGGCCATGGCCATGCAGGGGCTGGCCGTCGTGCCGCTGTTCGCGGGCTTCGACCTGGAGGCGAGCCAGGGCCGGATCTTCAGCTACGACGTCACCGGCGGCCGCTACGAGGAGACGGCGTTCCACTCGGTCGGCTCCGGCTCGATGTTCGCCCGTGGGGCGCTCAAGAAGCTCTACCGCCAGGACCTGGACCTCCAGGGGGCCGTCGAGGTGGTCATCCAGGCGCTCTACGACGCCGCCGACGACGACTCCGCGACGGGTGGGCCTGACCTCGCCAGGCGGATCTTCCCCATCGTGCAGGTGATCACCGCCGAGGGCGGTCGCCGGCTCCCCGACGACGAGGTGGCCGAGGTGGCCGACCGGGTGATCGCCGCCCGGATGAACCGGCCCGACGGCCCGGCGGCACCGCTGACGACCGGTGGGGACGGAGGTGCGTCGGCATGAGCATGCCGTTCTACGTCTCCCCCGAGCAGCTGATGAAGGACCGGGCCGACTTCGCGCGCAAGGGCATCTCGCGGGGCCGGTCGATGGTCGCCGTCCACTACGCCGACGGCATCCTGCTGGCCTCCGAGAACGTCTCCCAGGCCCTGCACAAGATCTCCGAGATCTACGACCGCATCGCGTTCGCCGCGGTCGGCCGCTACAACGAGTTCGAGAACCTCCGCATCGCCGGCGTACGCCTCGCCGACATGCGCGGCTACGCCTACGACCGGCGCGACGTCACCGCACGTGGCCTGGCCAACGCCTACGCCCAGACGCTCGGCACGATCTTCTCCAGCGGCGGCGAGAAGCCCTACGAGGTCGAGATCTTCGTGACCGAGATCGGCGACGCGGCCGACGACGACCAGATCTACCGGCTCACCTACGACGGCCAGGTGGCCGACGAGCACGGCTTCGCCGTGATCGGCGGGGCGGCCGACGTGGTGTCGACCTACCTGTCCGAGCACTTCGAGGAAGGGTCCTCGCTCACCGAGGCACTCACCCTGGCGGTGGCCGCCCTGGGCCGGCAGAACAACGAGCGCGGGGAGGCCGAGGACCGGGTGATCCCGGTGAAGAACCTCGAGGTCGCCGTTCTCGACCGCACCCGCGCCCAGCCCCGCAAGTTCAGCCGGATCGGCCCGAACCGGCTGGAGTCGCTGCTGGGCACGCGCGCGGCCCCACCGCCGGCGCCGGAGCACCCCGCGGAGGAGCACCCCGCGGAGGAGCACCCGCCGGGCACCGCCTCGAGCGACGCCGACCCGGACGACCCGAAGGACCCGACGGACCAGGAGAGTGGGGATGCCCCGCCGCTCGAGGACCCCGCTCGGGACGACCTGCCCCCGGTGGCGCCGCCCCCGCCTGCCGACGGAGGCCAGTCCAGCTGATCGCTGCGGCGGTCAATGCGCCGCCGCGCGCCCGTCGGACCCGTAGGGTTGGGGTGTGGACCGGCGGATCTTCGGTATCGAGAACGAGTACGGCGTCACGTGCACGTTCAAGGGCCAGCGCCGGCTCAGCCCGGACGAGGTGGCTCGGTACCTGTTCCGCAAGGTCGTCAGCTGGGGTCGAAGCAGCAACGTCTTCCTGCGCAACGGTGCCCGGCTCTACCTCGACGTCGGCAGCCACCCGGAGTACGCCACGCCCGAGTGTGACGACGTCGTCGAGCTGGTCACCCACGACAAGGCGGGGGAGCGGGTCCTGGAGGGGCTGCTGCTGGACGCCGAGCAGCGGCTGCACGACGAGGGCATCGCCGGCGAGATCTACCTGTTCAAGAACAACACCGACTCGGCCGGCAACTCCTACGGCTGCCACGAGAACTACCTGGTGGGCCGGGCCGGTGAGTTCAGCCGCCTGGCCGACGTCCTCATCCCGTTCCTGGTCACCCGCCAGATCGTGGTCGGCGCGGGGAAGATCACCCAGACGCCCCGCGGTGCGTCCTACAGCGTCTCGCAGCGCGCCGAGCACATCTGGGAGGGCGTCTCCAGCGCCACCACCCGCTCGCGGCCGATCATCAACACCCGGGACGAGCCGCACGCGGACGCGGAGAAGTACCGCCGGCTGCACGTGATCGTGGGCGACTCCAACATGAGCGAGACCACGACCCTGCTCAAGGTGGCCTCCTGCGACCTGGTGCTCCGGATGATCGAGGAGGGCGTGGTGATGCGCGACCTCACGATGGAGAACCCGATCCGCGCCATCCGCGAGATCAGCCACGACGTGACCGGACAGCGCCGGGTGCGGCTGGCCAACGGACGCGAGGCGTCGGCGCTGGAGATCCAGCAGGAGTACCTCGCGAAGGCGCGGGACTTCGTCGACCGTCGCGGCATCAGCACGCCGACGATCGAGCAGGTGCTCGACCTGTGGGAGCGGGGGCTCAAGGCGGTCGAGTCCGACGACCTCGGCCTGGTCGACCGCGAGATCGACTGGGTGATCAAGTGGAAGCTGATCGACCGCTACCGGGCCAAGCACGGGTTGCCGCTCGGCCACCCGCGGATCGCCCAGCTCGACCTGGCCTACCACGACATCCACCGCGGCCGCGGGCTCTACTACCTGCTCGAGCGTCGGGGCGCCGTCGCCCGGGTCACCACGGACCTGAAGATCTTCGAGGCCAAGTCGGTGCCGCCGCAGAACACCCGCGCTCGGCTGCGCGGCGAGTTCATCAGGCGGGCCCAGGAGCGCCGGCGTGACTTCACCGTCGACTGGGTGCACCTCAAGCTCAACGACCAGGCCCAGCGGACGGTGCTCTGCAAGGACCCGTTCCGGGCCCATGACGAACGGGTGCAGAGGCTGATCGACGGGATGTGATCCGGGACGTTCAGCAAACGCCTGACCAGCGATGCGAGAACTCTCAGGGTCTCCCGTTATGGTTCCGTCCCGTGCTTTCCCTGCGTCGCCCCCGAACCTGGGCTGTGGCCCCTGCGCTGCTCGCGTGCTGCGCGCTGTTCCTCACCGCGTGCGGTGACGCCAAGGGCAGCTCGGACCCGCTGGAGACCGGCAAGGCCTACGACCGGCTCGACGCAGTCACCATCTCCGGCGACCCCGGCAGCGCGCCCGAGGTGAAGTGGAAGGGCCGGATGAGCGCCGGGAAGGTCGAGTCGAAGACCATCTCCCAGGGCGACGGCGACCCCGTCAAGGACAATGAGAACGTGCTGGCCCACGTGTGGGTCGGCAACGGCTACTCCCAGCAGACCGCCTTCTCGACCTACGACGAGAAGAAGGCCGAGCTGATCACCGTCGACGACCAGCTGCCGCCGTTCCTGGCCGCCGTCCGCGGCGCCCCGATGGGCTCGCGGATCGCAGTCACCTCCTCGGCCGAGGCGGCCTTCGGAGCCAGCGGGAACAGCCAGCTCGGGATCGCCAACAAGGACACCGTGCTGGTGATCGTCGACCTGGTCTCGAACGTGCTCGACAAGCCGGAGGGCGACACCTCCTCGGCACCGGACTGGATGCCGAAGCTCAAGATGAAGAAGGGCGTGCCCGCGGGCTTCGACTTCTCCGCTGCTCCCGCCCCGACCGACGACCTGCGCAAGGTGCAGCTGATCAAGGGCACCGGGCCCCGCGTCAAGAAGGGCCAGACGATCGCGGTCCGCTACCTGGGCCAGGCCTTCGACGGCGACAAGCCGTTCGACGAGAACTTCGGCGACACCGGGACCGGTCAGCCCACCACCTTCACCATCGGCACCGGCGCGGTCATCAAGGGCTGGGACCAGGGGCTCGAGGGCATGCCGGTCGGCTCCCGCGTGGTCCTGGAGATCCCGCCGGAGCTGGGCTACGGCGCCGACGGACAGCCCGACAAGGGAATCCCCAAGGACGCCACGCTGGTGTTCGTGATCGACATCCTGGGCGCCGCCTAGGATCTGGGGCATGGCGGCGGGCAAGAGCGAACGGCTCCTCAACCTGCTGATCATGCTGCTCGTCCAGCGGCACTACGTCGCGAAGGAACGGATCCGGGAGATCCTCTACCCGGGCTCCACGGCCGAGGCGTTCGAGAAGATGTTCGAGCGCGACAAGGACGAGCTGCGCAGCCTCGGCGTACCCATCGAGGTCGGGCAGATGGACGCCTTCTTCGACGACGAGCCCGGCTACCGGATCCGGCCCGACGAGTTCGCGCTGCCCGACATCAGCCTCACCGCGGACGAGGCGACGGTGATCGGCCTGGCCACCAAGGTCTGGCAGCACGCCCGCCTGGCCGAGGCCACGACCGAGGCGGTCCGCAAGCTCACGGCGCTCGGCGTCGACGTCGACCTGACCGCCCTCGACATCGTCGAGCCGCGGCTGAGCGCCGACGAGCCGTCGTTCGACGTCTTCTGGGAGGCCACCCAGGAGCGGACGCCGGTGGTCTTCGACTACGTCCGGTCGGGGGACACCGAGGTCCGCACCCGGCATCTCCAGCCGTGGGGCGTGGCGCGCTACTCGGGCCGCTGGTACGTCGTCGGGTTCGACACCGACCGCCAGGCCGAGCGGATCTTCCGGCTCTCCAGGGTCCAGGGCAGGGCCACCAGGCAGGGCCAGCCGGGCGCCTACGAGATCCCGGCCGGCACCGACGTGAGCCAGGTGGCCCGCCGGCTGGCACCGGAACCCTCGACCGAGCGGGTCGTGCTGCTGGTGCGCAAGGGTGCCGGCCACACCCTCCGCCGGGGTGCGGACCGGGTCGAGGAGGGCGTCCCGGGGCCTGACACCGAGTCCACGTGGGACCGGCTGGTCCTCGAACGCGGCTCGGTCGGGCTGTCCGACGAGGTGCTGGGCTACGGGGCCGACGTCTACGTCGAGGAGCCGGCCCTCCTCCGGGAGCGGGTCGTGGGCCGGCTGCACCAAGCCGTGGCGCGCGAGGACGCCCGGGCCCCATCCCCTCACGACCAGCCGGCCCAGGAGACCGCGTGAGCCTCCCCGCCACTCCCAGACCACCCAGCGCCAAGGACCAGGTCGCCCGGCTGCTGACGTTGGTGCCCTACCTCCATGCCCACGGCGAGGTCCGCGTCGACGACGCCGCCCAGGCGCTCGGTGTCGAGCCGGACCAGCTGTTCCGCGACCTCAAGGTGCTCTTCATGTGTGGCCTGCCCGGCGGCTACCCGGACGACCTGATCGACGTGGACATCGACGCCCTCGAGGGTCCGGACGGCGTACGCACCGACGCGGTGATCCGCGTCTCCAACGCCGACTACCTGGCCCGGCCGCTGCGGCTCAACCCGACCGAGGCCTCGGCCGTCATCGTGGCGCTGCGGGCGCTCCGCAACGGCGCCAAGGACGACACCCGCGAGGTGGTCGACCGGGCGTTGGCCAAGCTGGAGGCGGCGGCGGCCCAAGGATCGGCAGGGAGTGCCGCCGCGGCCCAGATCGACCCGGGTGCGGACGCCGACACGGATCTCGCCCTGCTGGCCCGCCGGCTCCAGGGCGCCGCGGACCGGGGCCGGCACGTGCGGCTGAGCTACTACGTCCCGAGCCGGGACGAGCAGTCCGACCGGGTCGTCGACCCGCGGGGAGTGGTGACCGCCGACGGCCACCTCTACCTCGACGCCTGGTGCCACAGCGCCGAGGCCCCGAGGCTGTTCCGGCTGGACCGGATCGACCGCGCGGAGGTGCTCGACGAGCCGGTGGAGACGCCCCAGGAGGGGCCGCGTGACCTGGGTGACGGGATCTTCAGCCAGTCGTCGGGGGTGACCCCGGTCACGCTGCTGCTCGAGCCGGAGGCCCGGTGGGTCACCGAGTACTACCCGGTCGAGGAAATCCGTGAGGTCGGTCAGGATCGAATCGAGGTCGTCCTGCTCGTGGCCGACGAGCGGTGGCTGACGAGGCTGATGTTGCGGCTGGCACCACACGCCACGGTGCTCTCGCCGGAGACGTACGCCGCGACGTTCTCAGCTGCCGCGCGGCGGGCACTCAGCCTCTACAGGTGAGGAGCGGGGTAGCCTAGTAAGGCACCGCACCGACCACGTGAGGACCTCATGAACGCGCTCGCCATCGGAGGACTCGGCACCCCCGAGCTCCTGATCATCCTGGTCGTCCTCGTCCTGCTCTTCGGCGCCTCCAAGCTCCCCGAGCTGGCCCGCGGCAGCGGCCGGGCGCTGAGGATCTTCAAGGCCGAGACCAAAGGCCTGATGGACGACGACGAGGAGGCGACTCCCGACCCGCTGAAGACCCAGGCCCAGCTGGAGCTCGAGGCCAAGCAGCGCGATCTGGCCAAGCGGCAGGCGGAGCTCGACGCCGAGGCCGAGCGGCTCAACCGCGGCGACACCGCCTGACGCAGCAGTCCCCTTGATCAAGCGCCTCGCGGGGCTCCTCAGGGGGAGTCCCCAGCACCCCGTGGGCCCGGACGGCCGGATGGCGCTGGGCGACCACCTGCGCGAGCTGCGCGCCCGGATCATCCGATCGACGCTGGTTCTGGTGATCGCGTTCTTCGTGGCGCTGTACTTCTACGAGGACCTCTACCAGCTGATCCTGCACCCCTACGAAGAGGCCCGGAAGAACCTGCCCAGCGGCACCAGGAGCGAGCCGGTCCTCAACGGCGTCACCGCCGGACTCACCTTCCAGCTCAAGCTCTGCGGCCTCGCCGCGCTGGTCGGCTCCTCGCCCTACTGGCTCTACCAGATCTGGGCGTTCATCGTCCCGGGCCTGCACCCCAACGAGCGGAAGTGGTCGCGGATCTTCGCAGCCATCGCCGGCCCCCTGTTCTTCGCCGGCGTCGCGGTCGGCTACTACGTGCTGCCCAAGGCCATCACTGTCCTCATCGGGTTCACGCCCGCCGACGTGACCAACCTGGTCGAGTTCACGCAGTTCTTCTCCTTCATCAGCCGGATGCTGCTGATCTTCGGCATCGCGTTCGAGATCCCGCTCTTCGTGATCATGCTCAACCTGGCCGGCGTCGTGTCCGGGCGGGCGCTGGGCCGCTACCGCCCGTGGATCATCATCGGCACCTTCGTGTTCGCCGCCGTGGGCACGCCCTCGACGGACCCGTTCTCGATGCTGTTCCTCGCGATCCCGATGCTGGTCCTCTTCCTCCTGGCCGAGGTGATTGCCCGCCTCGTCGACCGGGCGCGTGGCCGGGGCCGCGACTCCACCGACCAGTGGGCCGACGACGAGGTGTCGCCCCTGTGACCCCTGCGGCGGCCTGGGCCGAGCTCGACCCGTTCGACCTTCCGGACTGGGTGGGGGAGGGCGCAGTGGTCTGGGGGACCGACCGCGGCCTGAGCGGCCACCTCGTCGCGGGCTCGCTCTCCGGCGGGTCCGGTGAGGAGCTGCCGTGCGACCTGCTGGCGGTCGACCAGGCCTACCCGGCACCGGTCGTCGACGAGGGGACACGCACCCGGGTCCACCAGAGCTGGCGGCACGGTCAGGTGGTGCTGCTGACCCAGCGCGGGCGGGCGACCGTAGCCGTGCCCGGCACGTCATGGTCGGCGGAGCTGGTCCTCGAGGCGTTCACGCGGCTGGCCCGGTCGGTGGGGGCAGATCCCTCGGCCTGGTCGGTTCGGTTGGCGCTCGGCTCGCCACGGCGCTGACACGTCATGTTGGTCACCGCAACCACTAGTCTGCGCGCGTGCCCCGTGAGATCGCCCTGCTCACCAACCCCACCGCCGGCAAGGGACGGGGCGCAAAGGCCCGCCTCGCCGCGATCGAGCGGCTGCGGAGCGAAGGGGTCAGCGTGCGCGACCTCAGCGGGAAGGATGCCGATGAGGCGCTCGACCTGGCCCGGGCGGCGGTGTCGGAAGGTGCCGAGGCGCTCGTCGTGGTCGGGGGCGACGGAATGGTCCACATCGGCGTCCAGGCCGTCGCCGGGACCGCGACCGCGCTCGGGATCATCCCGGCCGGCACCGGCAACGACGTGGCGCGCTACTTCGACCTCCCGCGCAAGGACGCGGTGGCGGCCGCGGACGTGGTCCTGAGGGGAGCCACCAGGAAGATCGACCTGGCGCGGAGCGGCACCAAGTACTTCGCGACCGTCCTGGCTGCCGGCTTCGACGCGCTGGTCAACGAGCGGGCCAACCGGATGACCTGGCCCAAGGGGCAGATGCGCTACAACCTCGCGACCCTGGCGGAGCTGCGTGTGTTCCGGCCGCTGCACTACACACTCGACCTCGACGGGCAGCAGCTGGTGCTGGACGCGATGCTGGTCGCGGTCGGCAACGGGCCGAGCTTCGGAGGCGGGCTGCGCATCACCGAGGGCGCGCTCCTGGACGACGGCATGCTCGACGTGGTGGTGATCAAGCCGATGAGCCGCGGCTCACTGGTCCGGACCTACCCCAAGCTGTTCAAGGGCACCCACGTCACCCATCCGCAGTACGAGCACCACCTGGTCCACAGCGTGACCGTGGCCAGCCCCGGCATCACGACGTACGCCGACGGCGAGCGGTTCGGCGATCTCCCTCTCACCGTGGAGTGCGCACCGGGGGCCCTGACGGTCTACGCATAGTGTTGGGGAAGTGAGCACCGACGAGCTGTCCCCGTCGGAGCGGTACGCGGCGCACATGAAGGACAAGGACCATCCGGTGGTCCGCGACTTCACCGCTCTGTACGACTTCCCGCTCGACGACTTCCAGCTGCGCGCCTGCCGCGAGATCGAGGACGGGCGCGGCGTCCTGGTGGCCGCGCCGACGGGCTCCGGCAAGACCGTCGTCGGGGAGTTCGCGATCCACCTGGCGCTGTCCACCGGGCGCAAGTGCTTCTACACCACGCCGATCAAGGCGCTGAGCAACCAGAAGTACCACGACCTCGTCGAGCGCTACGGTCCCGACGAGGTCGGGCTGCTCACCGGGGACAACGTGGTCAACGGCGAGGCACCGGTCGTGGTGATGACGACCGAGGTGCTGCGGAACATGCTCTACGCCGGCAGCCGGACGCTCCTCGGGCTGGGCTTCGTGGTGATGGACGAGGTCCACTACCTGGCCGACCGCTCCCGGGGTGCGGTGTGGGAAGAGGTGATGATCCACCTCCCGGAGTCGGTGACGGTGGTCAGCCTCAGCGCCACGGTGAGCAACGCCGAGGAGTTCGGCGAGTGGCTGGAGACCGTCCGCGGCGAGACGACCACGATCGTCGAGGAGCGTCGCCCGGTGCCGCTCTACCAGCACGTCATGGTGGGCAAGCGGCTCCTGGACCTGTTCGCGTCCTCCGACGTCGACGCGGCCTCCGGGTTCGTCAACGAGGGCGCCCCGGTGAACGGCGAGCTGATGAAGGTCGCGCGCGACGACTGGGCCAGCACCCGGCTGATGCGCGACCGGCGCTCACCACGCAAGGGCAAGCCGGGCAGCTCGAAGAACCCCAGGAACGTCGGCAACGGCCGCCGGGTCTGGATCCCCAGCCGGGTCGACGTGGTCGAACGGCTCGACCGCGAGGGGCTGCTGCCCGCGATCGTGTTCATCTTCAGCCGGGTCGGCTGCGACGCGGCGGTGCAGCAGTGCCTGAACGCCGGCGTGCGGCTGACCAGCCCGGAGGAGCGGGACACGATCTTCGAGTACGTCGAGGCCGCCTGCCGCGACCTGCCGGAGGAGGACCTGCACGTCCTGGGCTACCACGACTTCGTCGACGGGCTGACCCGTGGCATCGCCGCGCACCACGCCGGGATGCTGCCGGCGTTCAAGCACGTGGTGGAGGAGCTGTTCGTCCGCGGCCTGTGCAAGGTCGTCTTCGCCACCGAGACCCTGGCGCTGGGGATCAACATGCCGGCCCGGACCGTGGTCATCGAGAAGCTCACCAAGTGGAACGGCGAGACCCACGCCGACATCACGCCGGGGGAGTACACCCAGCTGACCGGACGGGCAGGGCGCCGAGGCCTCGACGTGGAGGGCCACGGCGTCGTGCTGTGGCAGCCGGGCATGAACCCACGCGAGGTGGCCGGCCTGGCGAGCACCCGGACCTACCCGCTGCGGTCGTCGTTCCGGCCGTCGTACAACATGGCGGTCAACCTGGTCGACCAGTACGGCCGGGAGACCGCGCGCGAGCTGCTCGAGCAGTCCTTCGCCCAGTTCCAGGCCGACAAGGCCGTGGTCGGGCTGGCCCGGCAGCTGCGCAAGGCGGAGGAGGCGCTGGACGGCTATGCCGAGGCGGGCCGCTGCGAGCTCGGCGACTTCATGGAGTACGCGCGGCTGCGCCGGAGGGTCTCCGAGCTCGAGAAGGGCGCCAGCCGGGTCCGCAAGGCGGACCGCCGTGAGGAGGCCATCGAGTCGCTCAGGCTGCTCAAGCGCGGCGACGTGATCGAGGTGCCGACCGGCAAGTTCGCCGGGTACGCCGTGGTGGTCGAGAACGGCTGGGACGAGGTCAACCCGCGCCCCTACGTCGTCACCGCCGACCGGCAGGCGCGCCGGCTGGCCATGATCGACTTCCCGGTGCCGGTCGCGGCGGTGGCCTCGGTGCGGGTTCCCAAGGGGTTCAACGGCCGCAACCCGCAGATGCGCCGGGACCTGGCCTCGGCGCTGCGCACCCGCACCCACGGCCTGGCCCCGCCGCCGCCCGGCCGGGGTCGATCCCAGGACAAGGGCGGCGTGGACCCGGCCGTCGAGCGCGAGGTCCAGGAGGTTCGCGACCAGCTGCGTGAGCACCCGTGCCACGCGTGTCCGGACCGAGAGGACCACGACCGCTGGGCGCAGCGCTGGTTCAAGCTCGAGCGGGACGCCGCGACGCTGCGCCGCCGGGTCGAGACCCGCACGAACACCGTGGCCCGCCAGTTCGACCGGGTCTGCGACGTGCTGACGGCGCTCGGCTACCTCGGCACGGAGGACGGCCAGGTCCGGGTGACCGACCAGGGCCGCCGGCTGATGCGGCTCTACTCCGAGCTCGACCTCGTCGCTGCCGAGTCGATCCGGACCGGGCTGTGGGACGACCTGTCTCCGGCCGAGCTGGCGGCCGCGTTGTCGGTGCTCGTCTTCGAGGCCCGCAGGCCAGACGACGCCTCGCCCCCGCGCGTTCCGGGGGGACAGGTGCGCGACGTGATCAAGGAGATGGTCAAGCTCTGGGGGCAGCTCGACGCCCTCGAGCGCGACCACCACCTGGACTTCCTCCGCCAGCCGGACGCCGGCTTCGCCTGGGCGGCCTACCGCTGGGTCGAGGGCGACGAGCTCGACGACGTGCTGAGTGTCGTGGAGCTGGCCGCCGGCGACTTCGTGCGCTGGATGAAGCAGCTGCTCGACCTGGCCGGTCAGGTCGCCGACGCCGCCGGCGACGGGCCGCTGCGCGAGACCGCACGCGACGTGGTCACGGCCGTACGCCGCGGGGTGGTCGCCTACTCGGGCCTCAACGACGACGACTGACGCACCGCCTCGGCCACCGGCGTGTCGCCGTTCACCAGGTTCCACTGCTTCCCGACCGTGCTCGGCTCGTCGACGAGGGCGGCGAGCACCGCGGCCACGTCCGCCCGCGTCACGGCGCCCCGGGCGACGTCCGGCCCGAGCGAGACCTTGCCGGTGGCCGGGTCATCGGTGAGCCGGCCGGGCCGGATGATGGTCCAGGCCAGGTCACTCTCGCGCAGCGCGGCGTCGGCGTCGCGCTTGGCCTCGACGTAGGCCCGCCAGACCTCATCGGTGTCCTCCGGCAGCTCGTCGTCGACGCCGATGGCCGAGACCTGCACGAACCGGTCGATCCCGGTCAGCCGCGCGCCCTCGATCGACTTCAGGGAGCCTTCGAGGTCGACCGTGCGCTTGCGCTCCTTGTTGCCGTCCGGTCCGCCTCCGGCGGCGAACACCACCACGTCGCAGCCGGCGAACGCGGCCGCGAAGTCCGCGGCCTCCGCGCTCTCGATGTCGAGCAACCGGACCTCGGCGCCGCGCGACTCGAGCTCTGCGCGGTAGTCCTCGCGGCGCACCAGGGCGACGGGGTCGTGCTCCGAGCGGCGCAGCGCGACGAGGAGATGGCGGGCCACCTGACCGTGGCCCCCGACGACGGCGATCCGGGACATGGCTCCACCGTACGGGGGCGCTCGGTCAGCGCATCAGCGCCTCGACCAGCCGGGCGGCCGGGCTCTCGAGGTTGTAGCGGCGTGCGAGCTCGGCCACGCGGTCCGGGTCGGGCGGCGTGACCGGTCGCGCCAGCCCGGTGCGGTCCACGTCGAGGTCACGGGCCACGGCGACCACCTTGGGGGCCACCAGCAGGTAGTCCGCAGCGGCCTTGATCTTGCCTCGCGGGCCCGGTCCCAGGTCGGAGTCAGGATCCTCGGCGGCGGCCACGATCCCGGCCATGTCGCCGAACCTCGTGAGCAGCGTCGCGGCGGTCTTCTCGCCGATCCCGGCCACCCCGGGCAGCCCGTCGGAGGCGTCGCCACGCAAGGTGGCGAAGTCGGCGTACTGGCCGGCGGCAACGCCGTACTTGGCCCGCACCCACGCGTCGTCCACCCGTTCGTGGTTGCCGACACCGCGGGCGATGTAGAGGACGCGTACGCCGGCGTCGTCGTCGACGACCTGGAACAGGTCCCGGTCCCCGGTCACCACGTCCACCGGGCCGGGAGCGCCGGTCGCCAGGGTCCCGATCACGTCGTCGGCCTCGTAGCCGTCCGCCCCCCGCACGCAGATCCCGAACGCGTCGAGCACCTCGAGGATGACCGGCACCTGGACCTCGAGCGGGTCGGGCACCTCCTCGATGTCCGGGCCGGAGGCCACCTCGGCCACCACCCGGTGTCCCTTGTACGTCGGCAGCAGCTCCACCCGCCAGGCCGGCCGCCAGTCGTTGTCCCAGCAGCACACGAGCTCGTCCGGGTCGTACTGCTCGACCAGCCGCGAGATGAAGTCCATGAAGCCACGGACGGCGTTGACGGGCGTCCCGTCGTCCGCGGTGATCTCGGGGACTCCGAAGAAGGCCCGGAAGTACATCGAGGCGGAGTCGAGCAGCATCAACCGGGGAGCGTCGCGGTTCACGGCTGCATCCTGTCAGAGCGTCCGACTACGCTGCGCGCGTGACGACCCCCCTGCTCGAGGCCACCGACCGGCAGATCCTGCAGCTGCTCGCGGCGGACGGCCGGATGTCCTTCACCGACCTCGGGAAGGCGACCGGGCTGTCCACCTCCGCGGTGCACCAGCGGGTCAAGCGGCTGGAGCAGCGCGGGCTGATCCTCGGCTACGGCGCCACGGTCAACCACGACGAGATGGGGCTCCCGCTGACCGCGTTCATCTCGATCCGGCCGATCGACCCGTCGCAGCCCGACGACTCACCGGCCCAGCTCGAGGGGGTCCCGGAGATCGAGTCGTGCTGGTCGGTGGCCGGCGACGAGTCCTACATCCTCAAGGTCCGGCTGGCCCGGCCCAGCGACCTCGAGGACCTGCTCGCCCGGATCCGGGCGGCGGCCAACGTGTCGACGCGCACCACGATCGTGCTGTCGACCTACTACGAGAACCGCCCCGTCACCGGCGGGTGAGTGGGGCCCGCTGCCCGAGGCGGGTCTCCGTCGACGCGAGCAGGCGGCCGGCCAGCGCAAGTCGCTCGCCAGCGCGCACGCCGTCGTTCCGATACGCGACAGAGGCCGACGGCGCCGAGCCTCGGGCGGCACGGACCGCTGGCTGCGGCTCGCGAACCCGCGCCGGCGACAGCAGCAACACACCGTCCACGCGAAGGAGCGTCAACCCCAGCAGTCGAGCGACCAGCCGCGTCTCGACCACCACACCGTCAGCGAGGGTGCTGGCCGCGTCTGGCTGCAAGGTGATCGGAGTCGGCTCGGACCCTGTCCTGGACCCACGTCGCCAGTGGCCCGGACGAGCCGTACGCCTCGAGCCTCTGACCCGCCGTACCCGCCGCCGTACGGAGCTGCTCATAGCGTTCCTTCCCTGCTCGCGAGCCGAGGACATAGCCGATGCCGAGCGCGGCCAGGGTGCCGAGCCTCATCGCTGCACTCCTCGGCGGCGTGCCGCGGTGGCTGCCGCGCTTGCGGCCGAGGCGGCCAGCAGCGCCGCCGCGGCCGACAGGCCGGACATGGCGATCCGACGACCGTTGAGGCGTGAGACCGGTGTTGGGGTCGTTCGCCAAGGAAGCGCCTTCGTGATCTTCATGACTTGCCCCCCGAGGAACGCCGAGCTGCGCCGTTCAGCGCCGTCACCAGCTGTTGCTTGGTCTTCGACGACCTGCCCTCGATGCCCTGCGCAGCCGCCAGCTTCTGCAGCTCGGCCTTGTTCAGGTCGTTCAGTTGCGTCGGGTTCTGCTTGTCGGACACCCCGCGGACGACGGTCCTCGCCGTCGTCGCAGTTGAGGCGCGCAGCTCCTCTGCGCGAGTCAGGGCGACGGTGGCCTGCTCCGCGTCACGGCGCGCGTCGTCGGCGATCTGCTCGGCCTGGAGCCTGGCCTGTTCAGCGGCATCGCTCGCAGCCTCGGCCGCCTCGTCGGCGAGGGACCTGGCCTCGGCCAGCAGGTCGGTGGCCTGCCTGAAGCGGTCCTCCGCGTCCTGCTGTGCGGACTCGGCCGCCTCCCGCGCCTGGGCGTTGCGCTCATCGGCGGCGCGTTGCTCCTCGTCGAGCACCGCGTCGGCGTCCTCCTCGGCCCGGCGCTGCTCCTCGGCGATCATCTCCTCGGCCCGCTGCCGGGCTTCCTCGACCCGTTGCTTGACCTTGCGGGCCTCCTGCGCCGTGACGTCCTTCAGCCGGCTCCGCTGCTGCTCGGCCACGCCTTCGGCTTCCACGGAACGGTCATGAGCCGCTTGCGCGGCTGCGAGGGCGGCTTCCTCCGCTGCCCGGGCTCGCTCACCGGCGATCCGTGCCTTCTCGAGCCTCGCCTCGACCGAGTCCTGCCCGGGCAACACGCCCCGGAGCGACCAGCCCGCCTGGCGCACGGCGTCCGCCAAGGTCGGGCCCCCGTCCTCGTCTCCCTCGCTCTCGTCGTGGTTCGACAACGCCTTCCCAACCGCCCAGGAGGCGTTGCGTGGTATGTCCTTCATCCCGGTGGCCAGCGCCCCGAGCCCCCGACGCGCGCTCTTGCTCCGCATCTGCTCTCTCCCTCACGAGTTGTGGCGCGCCCCCCACGCGCGCGACGCTGTGTTGCACGTCACTCGCAGACGTACCCCTTGAGCTGCTGCTTGCATCCCACCCCTAAGGGTGGTCGGGGAACGAGCGCTGGTCAGTATGCCGGCGTGCGCCGCGACGCCTCGGCTAGCTCGGCCGCCCGCAGCGCGGGCTGATCCTCGGCTACGGCGCCACTGTGAACCACGACGAGATGGGGCTCCCGCTGGCCGCGTTCATCTCGATCCGGCCGATCACCGGGGGCTGAGCCGGAGCTTCAGGCTCTGGTCGACCACCTCGTACCCGAGTGAGTCGTAGAGCCCGCGGGCCACGGCGTTGTGGCCGAACACGTTGAGCCCGAGGACCTCCAGGCCAAGGTCTCGGCAACGCCGGGCGGCCATCTCCATCACCGCGCGCCCGTAGCCGCGCCCGCGTTCGTCCTCGTCGACGACGACGTCGTAGACGTAGCCCGCCCGGTCCTCGTGGAAGAGCCAGAGCATGCCGACCCGGCGGCCGTCGCCGCTGTCCTCGGCGACCAGGAAGTCGTGCCCGGGAGTCCCGGCCCCCTGCGGCAGGGCCTGCGTGTGGACCTGGCGAGAGTTCTCCAGTGCGGCCTCGCGGGTCAGCAGGGCGTCGGCGGCCATGGTCTCGGCGGCGTACTCCTCGACCGCTCGAGCGAGATAGGCGTCCACCTCCGACGTCGTCATCGGCCGGCTCCGCACCCGACTCCCGTCCGCGCGGGGAACGGTCGCCGCCAGGTCGAGCTGCATCTGGGTCGCCACCGGTTCGAAGGACCGTCCGGCGACGAAGGCCGAGCCGGCTGGGTCGCCGGCCCTGATGCCCACTCCGAGCGATCCAGCGCCCCGGCTCTCGAGCCGTTCCACCACGAGCCGGCACACCCCCGCGGCGTCGGCCGCATCGACGACCAGGTCGCCGAGCTGCACGGCTTCAGGAGTCACCCAGAGCAGGAAGAGGCTGCCGCGCCGGACGCCATCGGCCATGACGACCAGCACCTCGACGTTGCCGGGCGGCCCGTCGGCCGGGAGGAAGCCCTCGACGAACCGCTGCACACGCTGGGCGACCTCCGCAGGGTCGAGCCCGCGGTGCCGTCGCCACGAGACCCGCCGCTCGAGGAGCGCCGCCCGCCACGTGGCGTACTCGTCGGCGGGCAGCGGTTCGAGCGTCAGGTTCACGACGACAGTGTGGCCCCGGCAGGGTCCGTCAGTACGCCTGCAGTGCGGCGGTACGCCGCGACGCCTCGGCCATCTCGGCCGCCCGCAGCGCGGACTCGTCGAGCGAGCCGTGCTCGGCCCACCACGCCTGGCCCTCGGGCGGGAGGGTGTGGATCGGGTCGTAGTACTCGTAGGTGCGGTTGAGCGCCTCGGGGTCCTCGGCCTCGATCGAGGTGCGGTAGTTCTTGGTCCAGTGGGAGATACCGCGTTCGGTGTCGTACGAGGAGAGCTGGTGGATCCACCTCTTGCCCACGAACGGCACGTCGCAGACGATCCGGGGCGTCGCGAAGCCCGGGAGGTAGCCCATGATCGCGTGCTGCAGCCGCTGCGCGTCGGCGACCGAGACCCGCCAGTGCTCCGAGAACGGGATCATGTCGCACATGTAGAAGTAGTAGGGCATGATCTGCGCGCCGTCGAGCAGCCGGAAGCACAGGTCGAGCAGCGCGTGCGGGTCGGCGTTCACGCCGTTCAGGATCACGCCCTGGTTGCGCACGTCGCGGATGCCGGTGTCGAGCATGGCCCGGGTGGCCTCGGCGACCAGCGGCGTCACCGAGTTGGCGTGGTTGACGTGGGTGTGGATCGCGACCGAGACGCCGCGGGCCCGGGCGGTCGCCCCGATGCGGGACATGCCCTCCACGACCTCGGGCTGGAGCCAGTGCTGCGGCAGCGCCATCAGCGCCTTGGTGGCCAGCCGGATGTCGCGGATGTTCTCGATCTCGAGCAGCTCGGTCAGGAACGCCTCGAGCCGCGGCCACGGCATGTTCGCCACGTCGCCCCCGGACACCACGACGTCGCGCACCGCCGGCGTACGGCGCAGGTAGTCGAGCATGTCGCCCAGCCGGTCGTTGGGCTTCCCGACGAACTTGAGCTTGTCGATGACCGCGGTCGAGTTGCCGACCAGGTCCATCCGGGTGCAGTGCCCGCAGTACTGCGGGCAGGTCGGCAGCAGCTCGGCCAGCACCTTGGTCGGGTAGCGGTGCGTGAGCCCCTCGGCCACCCACATGTCGTGCTCGTGCAGTGAGTCGCGGGTCGCGTGCGGGTGCGAAGCCCACTCGGTGCGCCGGTCCGAGAAGACCGGGATCATGTAGTGCCGGACCGGGTCGGCGTAGAAGGCATCGGTCAGCGAGCCGGCCCCGGAAGGCAGGTCATGCGGAGCCATCGTGTTCAGCATCTGCGGCGGCACGAGCATCGACATCGTGGCCCGCTCGGCCTGGTCGCGCTCGAGGTCGGCGTAGAACCGCTCGTCGAGGAGGTCGCCCATGAGCTCGCGGAGCTGCTTGACGTTCTTGACGCAGTGGGCGCGCTGCCACTGCACCGACCGCCAGTCCGCGTCGGTGACGTCCTTCCACCCGGGGAAGCGGGTCCAGTCCGGCTCCACCAGCTCGACACGCTGGTAGGGGTAGGGCTGACCGGTCTCGAGCCCGATGGACGTTTCAATGGTCACTGTGCCACTGTAGGTGGAGGATCTGCGGCCTGTCCAAACACTCGCAGCAAATCGTCCTGTCCATTCAGGTTACTGAGGAGAAACTTCGTGCGCGCCAGTGATCCGACCGGGCTGCACCGCGTGCTCGACGACCGCGTGGTGCTGCCGCAGGCGGCCCAGCGGCTCGACACCCGCAACGAGCTGTGGCCCGACGAGGTCCGGATCCGGGTCGAGCGACTCAACCTGGACGCGGCCTCGTTCCGGCAGCTCGAGCACACGCAGGGGGACGGGGATGCCGTACGCCGCGCGGTGCTCGACATCGTGGCCGAGCGCGGCAAGATGCAGAACCCCGAGACCGGCTCGGGCGGCATGCTCGTCGGGACCGTCGAGGAGGTCGGCCCGCAGTCTCCACTCGGCCTCGCGGTGGGGGACCGGGTCGCCACTCTGGTCTCGCTGACCCTGACGCCGCTCGTGATCGAGGACGGCCTGGCCCGCTGGGACGGCCGCTCCGAGCAGGTGCCGTGCGACGGCTACGCGATCCTCTTCGGCCGGTCGATCGCCGCGCGCATCCCCGACGACCTGCCCGCCGACCTGAGCCTCGCCGTGATGGACGTCTGCGGCGCACCGGCACTCACCCACCGGGTGGTCGCGCAGTACGAGCAGCCGGTGGTCGCGGTGGTCGGCGGCGCCGGCAAGTCCGGCTCGCTGAGCCTGGCCGCTGCGCGGGACGCCGGGGCCCGGCGCACGGTGGGCGTCGTCCCCAACGACGCCGAGGCCGAGCTGCTGCGTGACTCGGGTCTCGCCGACGACGTGGTGGTCGCCGATGCGCGAGACCCGGTCGCCCTGCGCGACGCCGTCAGGGCGGCGGCCGGTGGGACGGCCGACGTCACCGTCGTCTGCGTCGACGTGCCCGGGTGCGAGGGCGGCGCGATCCTGGCCACCTCACCGAAGGGGACCGTGATCTTCTTCTCGATGGCCACCTCCTTCTCGGCGGCGGCACTCGGCGCCGAGGGGCTGGCCGCCGACGTCACGATGCTGGTGGGCAACGGCTACGTGCCGGGCCACGCCGACTATGCCGTGCAGCTGCTCCGCGCGCAGCCCGGGGTCCGCGCGCTGTTCGAGCGCCGGCTGGCAGTCGCGCCATGAGCCGGCGGCCCAAGGGCAAGCTCGACCTCGACCCGGTCACCGTGCGCAAGGCGCGGTCGCTGGCCCGCAAGGCCGGCAAGCCCATCGTGGACCTCGCCAAGCGGCACACCACCGTGAGCGTGGAGCGCGCCACCCTGCGGATGGCCGGCCTCGAGGGCGCCGACAGCGACGGAGTGCCGTGGGTGAACCGGCTGCTGGACGCCGTACGCGCGGACGTCGGGCTCGAGCACGGGGTGGCCCTCCCGGTGTGGGACGCGCTCGCGCGCGGCGAGGCCGAGGACCTGACGGTGCTCGCCCAGAAGGCGGGCGCCGGCTCGGTCACCTTCCGCCTGCCGGAGGGCCGCGGCGCCGTGCGCGCCCGGTCCGCGGCGCGGAAGCAGGTGGGCGTCGGGCTCAAGCGCGTCGACGCGCGCCGCCGGGAGCGTGAGCGGATGGTGAAGAAGCACGGCGACGCCCCGCGGACGCCGTGGATCTACCTCATCGTCGCGACCGGCGACATCATGGAGGACATCCCGCAGGCCCAGCAGGCCGCGCGCGAGGGCGCGGACGTGATCGCCGTGATCCGGTCCACCGGCCAGAGCCTGCTCGACTACGTCCCCGAGGGGGCGACCCGCGAGGGGTTCGCGGGCACCTACGCCACGCAGGAGAACTTCCGCCTGATGCGGGCCGCGCTCGACGAGTCGAGCGCCGAGCTGGGGCGCTACGTGCGGTTGACCAACTACGCGTCCGGCCTCTGCATGCCGGAGATCGCCACCCTGGCCGGGCTCGAGCGGCTCGACATGATGCTGAACGACTCGATGTACGGGATCCTCTTCCGCGACATCAACCCGATCCGCACCTTCGTCGACCAGCGGTTCAGCCGGCAGGTGCATGCCCGCGCAGGGATCATCATCAACACCGGCGAGGACAACTACCTCACCACGGCCGACGCGGTCGAGGCGGCGCACACGGTCACCACCAGCCAGCTGCTCAACGAGTACTTCGCCAAGGAGGCCGGCCTCGAGGACTGGCAGCTCGGCCTCGGCCACGCCTTCGAGATCGACCCCGACCTGCCCGACTCGTTCCGGCTCGAGCTCGCCCATGCACTGCTGGCCCGCGAGCTGTTCCCGGACGCACCGCTGAAGTGGATGCCGCCGACGCGACACATGACCGGCGACGTGTTCCGCGGCAACCTGCTCGACGGGTTCTTCAACCTGGTCGGCTCGCTGACCGGGCAGGGCATCCTGCTCGTCGGGATGATGACCGAGGCCGTCGTGACGCCGTGGCTCTCCGACCGTGACATCGCGCTGCAGAACGTCCGCTACGTGCTCGATGCCACCGGCGACCTGCACGAGGACTTCCGTCCTGCGCCCGACGGCTTCATCGCGCGACGTGCGAAGCAGGTGCTGGGGGAGACCGTCGAGCTGCTCGAGGCGATCGTCGACGACACCCTGCTCGAGGCGATCGCGGACGGCACCTTCGGCCTGATGCGCCGCCCGGCCGACGCCGGGCGGGGGCTGGACGGGGTGGCCAAGAAGTCCAGCGCCTACTACAACCCGGCCACCGAGCTGCTGGAGGAACACGATGGCTGAGGTGCGAAGGCGCTCTGCGCCTGAGCCTCGAAGCCTCCAAGCGATCCCCGGGAACGGCTTCGGTTCAGCACCAGCGCGCGGTTACGAGGCTTCGAGGCTCGTCGCTGGCGCTCCTCGCACCTCAGCCACCGACGGGGAGAGGAGTCCCTCATGACGGTCGTCCGCCCGTACGGCGACACCACCGGCGACGGCATGGTCCAGCTGAGCTTCACGCTCCCGGTCCCGAACTCGAAGGTCGCCGAGGGAGCCGCGGTCCAGCTGGCCAACAAGATGGGCATGGACCCCGCGCTGTGCGTCCACAGCAAGGCGATGGGCCCCGACTACACCTTCTTCGTGGTCTACGGCCGGGTGAACCACCTCGTCGACACCAGCCAGGTCGAGGTGGTCGAGCGCGACTACCCGCTGCTGACTCCCAAGGAGGTCAACGCGGCGGTCAAGCAGGCGCTGCGCCGCCGGCTCGTCGTGGTGGGTGGTTGCATCGGCACGGACGCACACACGGTCGGCATCGACGCGATCCTCAACATCAAGGGGTTCGCGGGGGAGAAGGGGCTGGAGTACTACCGCGAGCTGAAGGTCGTGAACCTCGGCGCCCAGGTCTCGGTGCCGCAGCTGGTCGAGCGGGCCAGGGCCGAGAAGGCGGACGCCGTGCTGGTGTCGCAGGTGGTCACCCAGCGCGACGCGCACCTGCTCAACACCCGCGAGATGTCTGCGGCGTTCCGGGAGGCCTACCCGGCCGAGCAGCGGCCGCTGCTGGTCGTGGGCGGCCCGCGGTTCGACGAGACGATGGCCGGCGAGCTCGGCGTGGACCGGGTCTTCACCCGGGGCACGACGCCGGGCGAGGTCGCCTCGTTCATCGTGCACCGGCTGGTCGGCGCGCAGGAGGCGGCGTGAACGCTCCGGAGGCCGGCACCACCGTGGTGCACCGCCGGTACGTGCCCTACTCCGACGCGCACTACGCCGGCAACCTGGTGGACGGCGCGTACTCGCTGAAGCTCTTCGGCGACGTCGCCACCGAGCTGTGCATCGTGACCGACGGCGACGAGGGGCTGTTCGCGTCGTACTCCGACGTGCAGTTCCTGGCTCCGGTCCGGGCCGGCGACGTCCTCGAGATCACCTGCACGCTGACCCGGGTCGGGACCCGGTCGCGCACCCTCGACCTGGCCGTCCGCGTGGTGGCTCGTGGCACCCCCACCGAGGCCAGTCCGGGGGCCGCAGCGGTGCTCGACGAGCCCCTGCTCGCCACCACGGCGACGGGCACGGTGGTCGTCCCGGCGTCCGCTGGGTGAGACCCGTCCAAGGTGTGGTCTGGTCCGGTGCACGACACGCCGAAGGCCCCCGGAAATTTTGTGAACCGCGGGTGAACGGGGCGTGACCCCTGACCTGCGCTTTCTCGTGTCCGTGCAGGTCAGCGGGGTGTTGACGGAACTGCGTCGGGGGAGTTGGGTAACCACGTTCGCTCACGCAGATCACGGGAGGAGCAACCGGTTCCCGGGCGGCCGGGTCAAGGGGTGACGTGCCATCACCTGATGACTCGGGGACGGCTGTCGGCGGTTCTCCGTGAGAGCAGGGGCGCGGAGGGAACCACACCCCCTAGACAACAGCCTGACCGCGGCAGCCGGCCGTGCACCGGGCTGGACCGAAGGGCTGCGGGACCCTCCGCCCCTTCTGCTTGACCTGCTTCACTTGTGACGTGTTGAGGTGGAGAGCCCTCCTCGCGGCGTGCGCGGGGCTGGTGCTGTCGCTGGCCTTCGAGCCCGTGGCGATCCCCTGGGTCATCCCGGTCGCCGTGGCTGGCTTCGTGCTCAGCACCCGGGGGCTGACGCTGCGCCGCGGGTTCGTCGTCGGCCTGTGCTTCGGAGCCTGCTTCTACTTCGTCCACATCTTCTGGATGCGCGCGGTCGGGATCCCGGCCTGGATCGCCCTGTCGACCCTGGAGACCCTCTTCTACGGCCTGGCCGGCGCACTGTCGGCGCTGCTGCAGCGGCACCGGTTGTGGCCGCTGTGGTTCGCCGCCGCGTGGACCGCGGTGGAGGTGTGGCGCAGCGGCTGGCCCCTGGGCGGCATGCCGTGGGGCCGGCTGGCCTTCGGCGTCGTCGACACTCCGGTGGCGGAGTCCCTGCCGTACGCCGGCGCGGTGGGCGTCACCTTCCTGCTCGCCCTGCTCGGGGCGCTGCTGGCCTGGCTGGTCGCCGGCCCGGTGGCGGGGGAGGGTGGCCGCGCGGTCGCGGCCCTCTGCCTGGCCGGGCTGGTGGCGCTCCTGGCCGTACCCGCCCTGGTGCCGTGGACGGCGCACGCCCAGGGGCACCTCACGGTGGCCGCGGTCCAGGGCGACGTACCCGGGAACGGCGACGACATCCTGTACGACTTCCGCCAGGTCACCCAGAACCAGGTCGACGCGACCGTCGACCTGGCCCGCCGGGTCGAGGCCGGCGAGGCGGCCAAGCCGGACCTGGTGCTGTGGCCGGAGAACTCCACGGCCATCGACCCGTTCCGCGACACGGAGACCAACGAGGGCATCTGGACCGCGAGCTCGGCGATCGGTGTGCCGATCCTGGTCGGTGCCATCGTCGACGGCCAGGAGAACCAGGTGCTGAACCAGGGCATCGTGTGGGACCCGCAGACCGGCGCCGGTGACCGCTACACCAAGTGGCACCCGGTGCCGTTCGGGGAGTACATCCCGATGCGGTCGGTGTTCATGAGGTACAGCTTCTTCGACCGGCTCCGCGAGGTCTCGCGCGACATGCTGAGCGGCACCCGGACCGAGCCTCTCGACGTCGGCGGGGTACCGGTCGCCGACGCCATCTGCTTCGACATCGCCTACGACGACGGCCTGACCGCCCAGCTCCGCAACGGGGCCCAGCTGCTCGTGGTGCAGAGCAGCCAGGCGACGTTCATCCACACCGACCAGACCGACCAGCAGTTCGCGATCACCCGGCTGCGCGCGATGGAGTCGGGCCGGTGGGTCGCGGTGGCCACCACCAACGGCGTCTCGGGGCTGATCGCCCCGGACGGCCACGTCATCGCGACCGCGGACAAGCAGACGCGCGCGGTGCTGGAGGCGAGGCTCGGGCTGACCAGCCAGCTCACCCCCGCCGTGCGGATCGGACCCTGGACCGGTCGGGTCGCCGGTGGATTGACGGTTCTTGGCATCGTGGTCGTGCTGCTCCCGTATCGTCGGCGCCGCAGCGAGCAGACCGGTCCGGAGGCGCCGGTGGCCGAGCAGCACGACGAAGAGATGTCGACCGTAGGAGGGTGATGGACACGACTCCCCTCGGCCGCGTCGTCATGGTCGTCCCGACCTACAACGAGGTCGAGAACCTCGGCTGGGTGGTCGGCCGGCTGCGGGCCGCCGAGCCGTCGGTCGACGTGCTCGTCGTCGACGACAACTCACCCGACGGAACGGGTGGGCTGGCCGACGACCTCGCGGCGGCCGACCCCGCGGTCCACGTGCTGCACCGCGCCGCCAAGGGCGGCCTGGGCGCGGCGTACCTCGCCGGGTTCGCGTGGGCCTTGGACGCCGGTTACGACGTCGTGGGCGAGATGGACGCCGATGGCTCGCACCAGCCCGAGCAGCTGCACCGGCTGCTCGAGGCGCTCCTCGACGCCGACCTGGTCATCGGCTCGCGCTACGTCCCCGGCGGCTCGGTGGTGAACTGGCCGATGCGCCGCGAGGCCCTGTCGCGCGGAGGCAACCTCTACGTGCGGATGCTCCTCGGCATCTCCATCCGCGACGCCACCGCCGGCTTCCGGGTGTTCCGGCGCAGCGCGCTGGAGAAGGTCGACCTGGGGTCCGTCGAGTCAGCCGGCTACGTGTTCCAGACCGACCTGGTCACCCGCTGCCTGCGCGCGGGGCTGACCGTTCGCGAGGTGCCGATCGAGTTCGTCGAGCGGGTGCGCGGCGACTCCAAGATGAGCCGGTCGGTGGCGACCGAGTCGCTGCGGCGGATCACCCGCTGGGGCATCCACGAGCGCCGCGACCAGGTACGCCGCGCGCTGCGGCGAGGTGACCGCTGATGCCCGGTCCCGCACGGCGCCGGCGCTCCGGGCTCGGATGGCTGCTCATCGGCCTGTTCATCGTGGTGCCGCTGGTCGAGATCTACGTGATCATCCAGGTCGGCCAGGCGATCGGCCCGTGGTGGACGATCCTGCTCCTCGTCGTGGACAGCATCCTCGGCTCGTGGCTGATCAGGCTCGAGGGCTCTCGGGCGTGGCGGGCGCTGCGCGAAACCCTCGACAGCGGCGGGATGCCGGCCAGGGAGCTGGCCGACGGCGCACTGATCCTGATCGGCGGGACGCTGATGCTCGCGCCGGGGTTCGTCACCGACGCGTTCGGCATCCTGATGATCCTCCCGGTGACCCGGCCGCTGTTCCGGCGGCTGCTCACGCGGGTGGTGGCGAGCCGGCTGGTCGTCACCGGCCTCGGGACAGCACGTCGCCCCGGTCCTGACCCTGACGGGCCGGTGATCCGGGGCGAAGTGGTCGACGAGTAGCTGTCAGGAGACCTTGCGCTTCTTGGCGTTGGCCCGGTGCAGGTGCGCCGGGCCGATCTCGCCGCCGCGGAGCAGCTCCAGCCGCTCCTTGAGGATGTCCTCGAGCTCCTTCTCGGAGCGTCGCTCGAGCAGCATGTCCCAGTGGGTGCGGACCGGCTTCTCGGCCTTCACCTCGCGCTGGATGCCGGCCGTGCTCTCGGCCTCCTCGCCGCAGCGAGGACACTCCCAGACCGCCGGGATGTCTGCTTCGTCGGACATCGTGATCTCGAACTCGTGGCCCTGGGCGCAGCGGTAGCCGACCTGCTGTCGCGCCGCGAACTCGATGCCGCGCTCGTCCTCGAAACTCTGGCCTCCCAGCCGCGCCCCGCGTAGCGTGCGCTCCGCCATGAAGGCACCTCCAAACTGATGGTCGTTCCCCGTACAGAGATAGAGACGGTCTCAAGCAGTCAAAGGTTCGCTTCAGGACACCGTTGACAGATCACCGTCTGAGGGGTTAACGGTACCCAGCCCGCCAAGATTCCCCCATTCCTCGCGGTGACCCGCCGGTAGCCGAGGCAGATGACCGGTCCCGCCCTCCCGGCTGCAAAGAGTAGCTTGGCGGGGCTTCGTGACCGGGGAGGACACCCCGGCGGCGACCAAGGTCGGGCCTGTCCCCGCCCGGCGACCTGGTCTAGACCGTGGCCGGGACGGCGTTCCCAGCCTCCTCGATGCCGCGCCTGGGATCGAGCCGGATCAGGAGGATCGCACCCAGCACGAAGAAGACGACCAGGCTCAGGATGGCCGGCCGGTAGGAGCCGGTGACCTGGAAGACCACACCGAACAGCAGCACGCCGAACCACGACGTGCCGCGCTCGCACGCGTTGTAGAGCGCGAAGTACTCGCCGGCGCGGCCGCGGGGGATGAGCAGGCTGAAGAACGACCGGGACAGCGCCTGGGTGCCACCCAGCACGACGCCGATCGCGATGCCGACGACGAGGAACAGCGCGACGTTCCTGGCCGGCAGGAACATCGCGACCACGACGATCACCATCCAGGCGAAGGTGCCCCCGAGGATCGCCCGGTAGGCGCCGTACTTCGCGGCCAGCCGGCCGAAGTAGAGGGCACCGCCGAACGCCACGAACTGGATGAGCAGGATCGTCGCGATGAGGACCGAGTCGCCGAACTTCAGCTGCTTGGAGCCGTACGTCGACGCGGCGTAGATCACGGTCTGGATGCCGTCGTTGTAGAAGAGGTAGGCGAGCAGGAAGGTGAGCGTCATCGGGTAGTTGCGCAGCTCCTTCAGCGTGGTGAACAGCTGACCGAAGCTGCGTTTCAGCAGGCCACCCGTCTCCCTGAGCACGTTGCTGGCCGGCCGGTCCCTCAGGCCGCGGAAGGGAATGATCGTGAACGCCGCCCACCAGACGGCCGCGGAGAGCAGCGAGAGCCGTACGGCCAGCTCCTTGTCGATGCCGACCGCATCGTGCCCGAGCACGATCGCGAGGTTGACGAGCAGCAGGATCCCGCCACCGAGGTAGCCGAACGCCCAGCCCCTGGACGAGACGCGGTCCCGCTCCTCCTCCGTGGAGATGTCACACAGGATCGCCGAGTAGCTGATCAGCGAGCAGCCGGCGAGCACGCTGCTGACCACGATGACGACCGCCGGGAGCTGCCAGTCGTCGCCCTGCATGAAGACGAGCAGCGAGGCGACCGCCGCGCCGGACCAGGCGAACCCCGCCATGTGCCACTTCTTGCGGTTCGACCGGTCCACCATCGCGCCCACGACCGGCAGGACGAAGGCGCTGAGGATCGTCGCGAAGCTGGTGAGGTAGAACGGGAGCGCACCGGCGGCCAGGTGCAGGCCGAACACGTCGACGGTCTTCGAGCAGGTGTCGTCGGGATCGTTGCCGCAGCCGGCCGCGCGGCCGGCGACGGTGATCATGTACGGCGCGAACAGCACCGTGAGCACGGTCGTGTAGTAGGCCGAGTTCGCCCAGTCGTACCAGTACCAGGATCTTTGTTCCCTGGCCCGGTCGAGCGGGCCCAGGTCTGCGAACTCCGTGGCCGCCGCGGACATGCTCACCCCCTCCAGAGGGCGCGCTCGGTGAGCACGTCCTTGAGCAGGTCGGTCCGGTCGGTGAACAGGCCGTCGACGCCCCGGTCGAGGAGCTCCCTCATCTCCTCGGGGTCGTCGACGGTCCACACGTGCACGTGCTTGCCCGTGGCATGCGCCCGGCGCACCAGCCCGCGGCTGGCGATGGTCAAGCGCCCGCGACGGTGCGGGATCTGGAGGGCGGCGACCCGCCCGCGGGTGAGCCAGTCCGCGATTCGTGCGCTGGGCACCAAGCGGAAGATCGCGACCTCGATGGGCGTGCCCGAGGTGGGGACACGGTGGTCCGTGAGCCTGCGGAACTCCGCCAGCCGGGTGGCGCTGAACGAGCCGACCAGGACCCGGTCCCAGGCCTCCCGTTCGCGGACGAACTCGGCCAGCACGGGCACCGCGCCCTCGGACTTGATGTCGATGTTGAACCGGGCCCTCGGGAACTCGTCGAAGAGCTGGGCCAGGGTCGGCACCTGCTCGCGGCCACCCACCAGGGCCTGGCGCACCTCGTCGAAGCTCAGGTCGGCGATGGCGCCCTCCACGTCCGTGACCCGGTCGAGCACGGTGTCGTGGAACGCGAGCAGGACGCCGTCTCTGGTCACGTGCACGTCGGTCTCGAGGTAGTCGTAGCCGAGTGCCACCGCGTGCTTGAACGCCGCCAGGGTGTTCTCCAGCCCCTCGATCTCGGGGTGGTAGGCACCGCCCCGGTGGGCGAAGGCGAGGACGCCGCCCGGGTCGCCCGCCGCCTCGTCGAGGTAGGCGAAGCCGGTCATCGGCGCCGTCACAGCACGCAGTATGGCTCAGACCACATCAGGCGGCGTGCGTTCGGAGGCGCGTCACCCGGGCGCGCTAACGTCGACCCATGGACGACGACGGTGACGCCAGCACGGTCCTCGACTGCCCGGTGTGCGGAGCGGCGATGGAGTCCCGCATGCTCGGTGACGGTGAGATCAGCTCGTGCCCCGCGGGCCACGGCGTGTTCCTTCGGCGGGCCGACCTGGGCAGCCTGATCGAGGCCGAGCAGGACTGGCACCGCCACGCCGGCCAGCACACGATGCCGATGCCGCGGATCACCGCGGACATGACCGTCCCGCCCGGGCAGCGGACCCAGTCCCGGGCGTGGGTGGAGACTCTGTTCTGACCACGGTGGTTGAGGAGGTCGCGCAGCGACCGTCTCGAAACTTCCGCAGCGAAGGCACCTGGATGCGTCCCAGCCTCGACGTGCGAGGTTTCGAGACGGGCGCAGAGCGCCCTCCTCAACCAGCGACGTGCTTCAGATGTCCCGGAACGGCTCGATGTTGGCGCCGAGCTCGTTGAGCCGCTCGGCCAGGTCCTCGTAGCCGCGGTGGATGACGTAGGTCGAGCGCAGCACCGACGTGCCCTTCGAGGCGAGCATGGCCAGCAGGATCACCACTGCGGGACGCAGGGCCGGCGGGCAGACGATCTCGGCGCCGGAGAAGTGCGTCGGGCCCTCGATCATCACCCGGTGCGGGTCGAGCAGCTTGACCTGGCCGCCGAGCTTGTTGAGCTCGGTGAGGTAGATCGCGCGGTTCTCGTAGACCCAGTCGTGCAGCAGCGTCTGGCCGTCCGCGACCGCGGCGATCACCGCGAAGAACGGCAGGTTGTCGATGTTGAGCCCGGGGAACGGCATCGGGTGGATCTTGTCCAGCGGCGCGTGCAGCTCCGAGGGCTGGGTGGTGATGTCGACGAGCCGGGTGTGGCCGTTGCGGGCGACGTACTCCTCCGAGCGGCTGTGCTGGAAGCCCATCTCGCCCAGCGTGGCGAGCTCGATCTCCAGGAACTCGATCGGCACCCGCCGGATCGTGATCGACGACCGGGTGACGATCGCGGCCGCCAGCAGCGACATCGCCTCGATCGGGTCCTCGCTGGGCGCGTAGTCGACGTCGACGTCGATCTCGGAGCGGCCGGTGACGGTCAGGGTCGTGGTCCCGACGCCGTCGACGGTGACGCCGAGCTTCTGGAGGTAGAAGCAGAGGTCCTGGACCATGTAGTTGGAGGACGCGTTCCGGATCACCGTCGTGCCCCGGTGCAGGGCGGCGGCCATCAGGGCGTTCTCGGTGACGGTGTCACCCCGCTCGGTGAGGACGATGGGGTGGGTCGGCTCGATGGCCCGGTTGACCTGTGCGTGGTACTGGCCATCGGTCGCCTTGACCTCAAGACCGAACGGCCGCAGTGCGTACATGTGCGGCTCGACGGTGCGGGTGCCGAGGTTGCAGCCGCCGGCGTAGGGCAGCTCGAAGATCTCCTCGCGGTGCAGCAGCGGACCGAGGAACATGATGATCGAGCGGGTACGGCGCGCGGCGTTCTCGTCGATGCTCTCGAGCTGGAGCTCCTTGGGCGGCACGATCTCGAGGTCGTTGTCGTCGTTGAGCCACCGGGTGTGCACCCCGATGCTGTTGAGCACCTCGAGCAGCCGGTTGACCTCCTCGATGCGGGCGACGTTGCGCAGTGTGGTGCGGCCCCGGTTGAGCAGGGTGGCGCAGAGCAGGGCCACCCCTGCGTTCTTCGACGTCTTCACGTCGATCGACCCGGAGAGCGTGGTCGGACCCGTCACCCGCAGGTGGGTGGGGCCGGCGCCCAGGGCGACGATCTCCGAGTCCAGCGCCGAGCCGATGCGGGCGAGCATGTCGAGGGAGAGGTTCTGGTGCCCCTTCTCGATCCGGTTGATCGCGCTCTGGCTGGTGCTCAGCCGCTCAGCGAGCTGTTGCTGGGTCAGCCCGCGGTGCTTGCGCGCGTCGCGGATGATGCTCCCGATCCGGCCCTTGTAGCCCTCGTTCACCATGCGAACACGGTAACTCATATGTGAGATACTGCAAGCCAGGCTCCGTCTCCGGCGTGGCGCCCCTGACAGGATGCCACAGGTGGTCAGCTCATGATCCGGGCGGTCGTGCTCGACATCGGCTCGGTGCTGGAGATCATCGACGACTCGGTCTTCCCGGCGCCCTTCGAGCAGCGTCACGGGCTGGTCCCGGGCTCGGTCCACTCAGGCGCGGCGAGCCTGCCCGGCAACGCCGGCACCGGGGAGCTGACGGAGCCGGAGATCCGCGCGCACTGGCGGCAGCACCTGCACCTGCGCGACGCGCAGGTCGACGAGCTGATGGCGGACTACTGGCGGTGGTACGTCGGCAGTCTCGACCAGGCGCTCTTCGACTGGTTCGCCGCCCAGCGGCCACGGTTCCGGACCGGGATCGTCTCCAACTCGGGGCCCGGCGCCCGCGAGGCCGAGCGGTGCTGGGGGTTCGAGGGGATCACCGACGACATCGTCTACTCGCACGAGGTGGGGCTGCTCAAGCCGGACCCGCGGATCTTCGCGCTGGCGGCGGAGCGGCTCGGCGTACTCCCGGAGGAGGTCGTGTTCCTCGACGACGTCGAGGCCAACGTCGACGCGGCCCGAGCGTCGGGCTGGCACGCCGTCCTGCACCGGAGCACGCCCGAGTCGATCCGGGAGATGGAGCGGATCGTCGACGAGCACGCCGGAAGGCGGGCTAGGCCGTGAGCAGCTGCTCGCCCGGCATCAGCGCGGGCTCGCAGTCACAGCCGTCGTCGCACCCGAGGAAGGTGTGGAGGGCGTGGCCACAGCGCGGGCACGGCATGTCGTGAGAGAGGTGCTGGTCACTGGGCTGCACGGTGTCCCACATGGTCCCACCTCCTTCCTGGTGTTGCCTCGACGGTCTGACGTTGGTTCGACGGTGACAGTTCACCGGGGCAGTCACGCGCAGAATCGCCGGGAAGGCCGTCGGGAAGGCCAGATTCGGGCTGATCGTCGAGCGCCGGCGTAGCCCGAACGGGCTATCGGCGCCGCCCGGGGTAGGCGCTCGAGTGGTGTCGGCGTCCGCTGCCATGCTCGACCCATGGTCGAGCACCGCCACCAGGACCTCTCCGGCTCCGTCTTCGAGGATGTCGATCTCACCGGCACCCGGTTCTCCAACGTCCTGCTGCGTGACGTCACGGTCCGCGGCGCCTGGGCGGAGCGGCTCGAGCTCGACGGGGACTTCGACGAGCTCGTCTACAACGGGATCGACGTGGTGCCCCTCTGGCGGGCCGAGCTGGCGCGCCGGCACCCGGAGTTCGCCCTCCTGTCGCCCGACGACGCCGACGGCTACCGGCAGGTCTGGCCGCTGCTCGAAGATCTCTGGGCGTCCTGCGTCGACCGGGCCCGTCGCCTGCCCGAGGACCGGCTGCACGAGCGCGTGGACGGCGAGTGGTCGTTCGTCGAGACGTTGCGGCACCTGCTCTTCGTGCACGACGCCTGGCTGCGTCGTGCGGTGCTGGGCGAAGCGACGCCCTACGACGCCCTGGACCTGCGCCACGACGAGATGCCCGACCTCGACGGGGTGCCCAACGACCCGGACGCCCGGCCCGGCCTCGACCACGTGCTGGGCCTGCTCGAGGAGCGCCGCGCCATCACCCGCAGCTTCTTCGCCGGCCTCTCCGACGAGGCACTGGCGGGGGACGCGACGGTCACCGGCCCGGGCTACCCGGAAGCCGGGGGCTACGCCGTCCAGCGCTGCCTGCGCGCGGTCGTGGCCGAGGAGTGGTGGCACCACCGCTTCGCCGAGCGCGACCTGACCCTGCTGGAAAGCCGGACCTGAGCCGATGGGTGGGCGTCGAGCCGGTCACACGAGCGGACTGAGCACCATCCGCTCGCCCGCCAGGTCGAAGGAGAACCGATAGCGGTAGAGGTAGTCCGACCCGACCAGGCCGTCGTGGACGATCCGCTGGAAGATCACCCCCGGGCGGTCCTGGGCGGTCTCGGGCGCCGCCGCGAGATGCACACTGTCCGCCAGCGTGGCGTCGTACCGGACGTAGGAGTGGCCCGTCTCGTCCACGCCCTCCCGGGCGGTCACACCCGGACCGCCGATCTCGAGCCCGCACTCGGCCATGAACCTGGTGTCGAGGATCAGCCGGTCGGACCCGGTGTCGACCTCGACGAGCACCGCGCGTCCGCTCGGGAGCACCAGCTCCGCGAAGGGGTCGGCCGAGCGGCCGTCGCGGTGCATGCGGAGGGGCACCTCGATCCCCTCGACGCGGTCGTCCCTCTCGTGCACGGTGAAGGTGCCCGCCACCGGGTCGGTGGTGACGACGCGGTCGGCGAAGTAGGTCGGGCCGAGGATCCCGTCGAACCCCTCGCCGAGGTCGACGGCGGCTGCCACGTGGCCGTCGACCGCGTGGTCGCCGACGGCCAGTGCGGGCAGGCGTACCAGCGGCGCCTCGACCAGCTGGCCCGACATCCGCCGCCCGGCATAGCTCTCGTCGAGCCTCTCGACGTCTCCCCGCTGGGCGAGGCGCTCGTTGACGACGGTGATGCCGATGCCGGTGTCGACCAGGAAGCGCAGCTCGTCGCCTCCCAGCCGCGCCGGGACCCGGACCAGGTGTGCGACCCGGTCGAACGCGACGGTGCTCACCGCAGAACGGTGAAGTCGAGCCCGTCGGCGGTGGCGGTGGTGTTTGCGACGTCGGCGTAGGACACCCAGCTCATGACGGTGTTGAGGTCGTCGACCACCGCCGCGGCTCCGTCGCCGGTCGTGGTGTGCGCGTCCTCGACCAGGGTCAGGTCGTAGCCGCGCTCGAGGGCGGCGTAGGCCGTGGCGCGGATGCACCAGTTGGTCGCCGCACCCGCGAGCACGAGGTGCGAGACGCCGAGCCGGTCCAGCTCACCCTCGAGCGAGGTCCGCTCGAACGACGAGTTGTACTCCTTGTGGACGCGCGGCTCGCCCTCGGCCGGGACCAGCTCGGACACCAGCTGCCACGCGGGCTGGTCCGGCACCAGCTCCTCGTCGCGGTGCTGGACCCACACGACCGGGACCCCGGCCGCGCGGGCGCGGTCCACGGCCCGAGCGACGTTGCCCACCACGCGATCGGCTTCCCACGCCGAGTCCACGACGCCGACCTGGACGTCGACCACGACCAGCGCACCCTTGCGGCCCTCACGCACCGTTGCCATGCCGAGAGCGTAGGGCCGTCCGGGGACGGTCAGGCGGCGGCGAGGGCGCGCGCCTCGTGCTCCGGCTCCGGGAGCGGCTCCGGCTGCACCGGGAGGCGCAAGGTCGGGACCTGCGAGGCGGCCAGGATCCCGGCCAGGACCAGCGCGATGCCGGCCAGCTGCTCGACGGTGAAGGTCTCGTGCGCGACCAGGGCGCCGAGGAGTACGCCGGTGACCGGGTTGAGCAGCCCGATCACACCGACCGTGGCCGCGCGCAGGTGGGTCAGGCCACCGAACCAGCAGAGGTTGGCCAGCGCCGTGGCCACCAGCGTGGTGAAGACGAAGCCGGCGGCTCCGCTGCCGTCCACCGCCGGTGGGGCGCCCTCGACCGCGACTGCGACGACGAGCAGGACCAGGCCGCCGAGGACCAGCTGCCACGCGGTGAGCGCGACCAGCGGGGTGCCGTCCGACCAGCGCTTCGACAGCACGGCACCGGCCGAGGACAGGACGAGGGCGGCGGCCGACGCGGCCACGCCGGCCGGGTCGATCGAGCCGCTGGCGCCGCCGAGGAGGAGGAGTACGCCGACGATGCCGGCCACCGCGCCGCCGAGCACCCCGCCGGTCGGCTTCTCGGCCACCCACAGCCAGGCGAACCCGGCCATGGTGAGTGGGGCCAGCGCCATCACGGACGCGGCGATGCTCGAGGGCAACAGCTGCGCGGCGACGTACACGAGGAGGAAGAAGGCGCCGACGTTGAGGGTGCCGAGCACCGCTGACCGCCACCACCAGACGCCGTGCGGCAGGACCCGGGCCACGGCGAGCAGGACCAGCCCGGCCGGAAGCGCCCGGATGGCCGAGCCCCAGATCGGGGCGTCCACGGGAAGCAGCTGCCGGGTCACCACGTAGTTGGCGCCCCAGGCGACGGGGGCGATCGCGGTGATGCCGAGCCATTTCGCTTCCATGGAAGGAATAATCCCTTCCGGGGAAGATATATTCCTGTGCGTGGCGGATGATCTCGATCACGTCGCCCGCATCCAGGCACAGTGGCGGCGGGAGCGCCCGGACGTCGACGTCACGCCCCAGGGGCTGTACGGCCGGCTGCACCGGCTGGGCGACCGGCTGCGCGACGAGCTCGAGGTCGAGTTCCGCCGGCACGGCCTGGGGGAGGGGGAGTTCGACGTCCTGGCCGCGCTGCGGCGGGCCGGTCCGCCGTACGAGCTCGCGCCGGGCGAGCTGGCCCGGCACACGATGGTGACCACGGGGGCCGCGACGAAGCGGATCAACCGGCTCGAGGCCGGTGGGCTGGTGACGCGCCGGGTCAGCGACGACGACGCCCGGGGCCGCGTCATCGCGCTGACCAGCGCCGGCAAGCGCGTGATCGACCGGGCTTTCACCGCACACATGGCCAACGAGCAGCGGCTGCAGGAGCCGCTGACCGCGAAGGAGCGGCAGGACCTCGAGCGGCTGCTCACCAAGTGGCTGGCGGCCTTCGAGGAGTGACGGTGCGAACACTGGTGCGCAGCATCCCGGTCCTGGCCCTGGTGGTCGCGACCTCGGTGGCGGCCGGCGTGCGAGGCGACTTCAAGGACCTGCTCGTCTACCAGCACGCGGGCCGTGCGTTCCTCGACGGAGCCTCCGTCTACGACGATCCGGTGGGCGGGCTGCCATTCACCTACCCGCCCTTCGCGGCGGTGCTCATGGCTCCGCTGGCGTGGCCTCCGGCCTGGCTGGCCGCCGCGTTGTGGACCGGCGCCTCGATGGCCGCCTTGGCTGCGGTCGTCGTGGTCGTGCTCTCGGCGGGGCACCGTCCCGCGCCGCCCGGGTCGCTGGTGGCCCTCCTGACCCTCGGTGCGCTCGCCCTGGAGCCGGTCTGGCAGGACCTCACCTTCGGACAGGTCAACGTGTTGCTGATGCTGGCGGCACTGACCGACCTGCTCAAGCCGGAACGGCGCTGGTCGGGCGTGCTCGTCGGGCTCGTGGCAGGCGTGAAGCTGACGCCGCTGATCCTTGTCGTGCTGCTGGTGCTGGTCGGCCGGCCCCGGGCGGCCGGCCGGGCGATGCTGACCTTTGCCGCCACGGTCGCGGTCGGGTTCGTGGCGATGCCGGGCGCCGCGACGTCGTACTGGACCGACGGCCTCCTGCGGGCGAGTCGGGTCGGGCCGCCCGAGCTGGCCCACAACCAGTCGGTGTACGGCGCGCTGACCAGGCTCCTCGGCGAGCCTCCCTCCACGGTCGTGTGGCTCGCGGTCGCCGGGCCGCTGGCCCTGGCCGTCCTCCTCGTCGGGGCCGGCTGGTGGCGGCGCGGCGACCGGGTGCTGGGCACCTGCCTGGGTGCGCTCGCGATGCTGCTCGCGTCGCCGGTCTCGTGGTCGCACCACTGGGTGTGGGCACTGCCGCTGGCGCTGGTCCTGTGGGAGCGCAGCCGGTGGGCGGCCGTGGCATGGAGTGCGGTGTTCGTGGCGCGCCCGATCCTCTGGCCACCGTGGGGCGAGCACCGTGAGCTGGAGTGGGGCGCGCTCGACCACGTGGTCGGCAACGCCTACCTCCTCGCCGCGATCGCCCTCGCGGGCTGGGCCGGCGTCGCGCTCGTGCGGTCTCGCCCCGGCGGCACGGGTCAGCTGCCGGTGTCAGGCGACGGCAGCGGCCGAGCCGGGCATCACGACGGGCTCACACGCGCATTCGTCGCCGCAGGCCAGGAAGGTGTGCAGCTCGTGACCGCACCGCGGGCACGGCAGACCGTGCGAGAGGTGCGTGTGGCTGGTCTGGACGGTGTCCCACATGGTCGTGCCTCCTTCCTTCGGGTTGCTTGTACATGAGCGCCGACCACGGGCACAGATACGACTCATCGCGTCCTGACCGGGTTCCTCGTTCGGCCTGTCGCGTCGTGGCACGATCACGGGTGTGACCACGGACCCGGCTGCGGCGCAGAGGCTTCGCGACCTCGAGCTGCTGCGCAAGGTCAAGGACCGGATCGACCGGGACTTCGCCGAACCCCTGGACGTCGAGGCACTCGCGCGCGGGGTGCACCTGTCCGCCGGGCACCTGAGCCGGGAGTTCAAGAAGGCGTACGGCGAGTCGCCGTACTCCTACCTGATGACCCGGCGGATCGAGCGGGCGATGCGCCTGCTGCGCGTGGGCGACCTGAGCGTGACCGACGTCTGCTTCGCGGTGGGCTGCCAGTCGCTGGGCACGTTCAGCACCAGGTTCACCGAGCTGGTCGGCGTACCACCGAGCGTGTACAAGCAGGAGGCCGCCGACGAGGCCGAGGGCATCCCGTCCTGCGTGGTCAAGCAGGTCACCAGACCGGTCCGGGCTGGATCGATCAGGAATCGAGAAGCACGGTCGAACAGCGCCTCCTAGCGTTCTCGACATGGACATCCGCATCTACAACACGTTCCTCCCGCACAACGACCGGGACGCCGCCGTCGCCTTCTACTGCGACACGCTCGGCTTCGAGCTGCGCAACGACGTCGGCTACAACGACATGCACTGGCTCACCGTCGGCCCGCCCGACCAACCCCAGGTCAACCTGGTGCTCTTCCCTCCGGGCGCCGACCCGGGGATCACCGACGACGAGCGCCGGGTGATCTCCGAGATGATGGCCAAGGGGACCTACGCCATGCTCACGCTCGCGACGAAGGACCTGGACGGTCTCTTCGAGAAGCTGCAGGCGACGGACGCCGAGGTGATGCAGGAGCCGACCGACCAGCCCTGGGGGACGCGCGACTGCGCGTTCCGGGACCCGTCCGGCAACACGATCCGCTTCGACGAGGTGAAGTGAGATGGCCGGCATCAAGTCCCTGACCCTCGAGGTCGACGACAGCGCAGCCGCCGAGGTGTTCTACAAGGAGGCCTTCGAGCTCGGCGACATCGTCCGGGTGCGCGAGTCGCAGGAGCCGACGAGCGGTTTCCGCGGGTTCACCGTCTCCCTCGTGGTCTCCCAGCCGAGCACGGTCGAGGCGTTGGTCCGCTCGGCCCTCGACGCCGGCGCGACCGAGCTCAAGCCGGTCAGGAAGAGCTTCTGGGGCTACGCCGGAGTCGTCCGGGCGCCGGACGGGACGATCTGGAAGATCGCCACGTCGGCCAAGAAGGACACCGGCCCGACCACCCGGGCCGTCGACGAGGTCGTCCTGCTGCTCGGTGTCGACGACGTGAAGGCGACCAAGCAGTTCTACAGCGACAAGGGACTGGCCGTGGGCAAGAGCTTCGGCGGCAAGTACGCCGAGTTCGACACCCCGGGAGCAGCGGTGAAGCTCGCGCTGTACCCGCACAAGGCGGCGGCCAAGGACGCCGGCGTGGACCCGGCCGGCTCCGGCTCGCACCGGATCGCGGTGACGGCCGACACCGGCGACTTCACCGACCCCGACGGCTTCGTCTGGGAGACCGCGTCCACCTGATCGGCCTGATCGGGTAGACATGGGGCCGCCGCACCGCGCGGCGGCCCCATCACGACCGAGGAGACATGCACGGCATGGCCACCAAGGGTCAGCACCTCGCCGACGCCCACGACCTGATCCGGGTCCAGGGTGCTCGCGAGAACAATCTCAAGGACGTCAGCGTCGAGCTCCCGAAGCGCCGGCTCACGGCGTTCACCGGGGTCTCCGGCTCCGGCAAGAGCTCGCTGGTCTTCGCGACCATCGCCGCCGAGTCGCAACGGATGATCAACGAGACCTACAGCGCGTTCGTCCAGGGGTTCATGCCGACGCTCAACCGGCCCGAGGTCGACCTGCTGGAGGGGCTGACGACCGCGATCATCGTCGACCAGGAGCGGATGGGTGCCAACCCGCGCTCGACCGTAGGGACGGCTACCGACGCCTACGCGATGCTGCGGATCCTGTTCAGCCGGATCGGGAAGCCGCACATCGGCTCACCGCAGGCCTTCTCGTTCAACGTGCCCACCAGGATCGCCAGCGGGATGATGAAGACCGACCAGGGTCAGGGCCGGACCACGGTGGTCCGGCAGGCGGTCTACCAGGGCGGCATGTGTCCGAAGTGCGAGGGCATGGGGGCGCTCAACGACTTCGACCTCACCGCGATCTACGACGAGTCGAAGTCGCTCGCCGACGGCGCGCTCACCGTGCCGGGCTACAGCATGGACGGCTGGTACGGCCGGATCTTCAGCGGTGCCGGCTTCGACATGGACAAGCCGGTCGGGAAGTACTCCCAGAAGGAGCTCAAGAAGCTCCTGTACGGCGAACCGGAGAAGATCAAGGTCGAGGGCATCAACCTGACCTACGAGGGCGTCCTCACCAAGGTCCAGAAGACGATGCTGTCCAAGGACGTCGAGTCCCTGCAGCCGCACGTCCGGCGCTTCGTCGAGCGCGCCGTGACGTTCACGACCTGTCCGGACTGCGACGGGACGCGGCTCAGCAAGGAGGCGCGGTCCTCGAAGATCAACCGCCGGAACATCGCCGATCTCTGCGCCATGCAGATCAGCGACCTGGCCGAGTGGCTGCGCGGCGTGAAGGAGCCCGGGGTGGCGCCGCTGGTGGCTGGACTGCAGCACCTGCTCGACTCCTTCGCCGCGATCGGGCTGGGCTACCTCTCGCTCGACCGGCCGGCCGGGACGCTGTCCGGCGGCGAGGCGCAGCGCACCAAGATGATCCGCCACCTCGGCTCGTCGCTGACCGACGTCACCTACGTGTTCGACGAGCCGACGATCGGCCTGCACCCGCACGACATCGAGCGGATGAACCAGCTCCTGCTCGAGCTGCGCGACAAGGGCAACACCGTGCTCGTCGTCGAGCACAAGCCGGAGACGATCGCGATCGCCGACCACGTCGTCGACCTCGGGCCGGGCGCCGGCACCGCCGGGGGAGAGGTGGTGTTCGAGGGCAGCTTCGACGGGCTGCGGAGGAGCGACACTGTCACCGGCCGCCACCTCGACGACCGCGCCTCCCTCAAGGCCGAGGTCCGTGCGCCGACGGGATCGCTCGAGGTCCGCAAGGCGTCGACGCACAACCTCCGGAACGTGAACGTCGACATCCCCCTCGGCGTCCTGTGTGTCCTCACCGGCGTGGCCGGCTCGGGCAAGAGCTCCCTGGTCCAGGGCTCGGTGGCCCGCCGCGACGGGGTCGTGGTGGTCGACCAGGCCGCGATCAAGGGCTCGCGCCGGAGCAACCCGGCGACGTACACCGGGCTGCTGGACCCGATCCGCAAGGCGTTCGCGAAGGAGAACGGCGTCAAGCCGGCGCTGTTCAGCGCCAACTCCGAGGGTGCCTGCCCGGCCTGCAACGGCGCCGGTGTGATCTTCACCGAGCTCGGCGTGATGGCCACGGTCGAGTCGACGTGCGAGGAGTGCGAAGGGCGCCGGTTCCAGGCCACCGTGCTCGACTTCAAGCTGGGCGGCAAGGACATCAGCGAGGTCCACCAGCTGCCGGTCGACGAGGCGCTGTCCTTCTTCTCCTCCGGCGAGGCCGCCGTGCCCGCCGCGGTGAAGGTCCTGGAGCGGCTGGCAGACGTGGGGCTCGGCTACGTGAGCCTCGGCCAGCCGCTGACCACCCTCTCCGGTGGCGAGCGGCAGCGGCTCAAGCTGGCCGCGCAGATGGCCGAGAAGGGCGAGGTCTACGTCCTCGACGAGCCCACCACCGGCCTGCACCTGGCCGACGTCGAGCAGCTGCTCGGGCTGCTGGACCGGCTGGTCGACTCCGGCAGGTCCGTGATCGTGATCGAGCACCACCAGGCGGTGATGGCGCACGCCGACTGGATCATCGACCTCGGGCCGGGCGCCGGCCGCGACGGCGGCACGGTCGTCTTCGAGGGCCCGCCGGCCGACCTGGTGGCCGAGCAGAAGACCCTCACCGGCCAGCACCTGGCGGCGTACGTCGCGGGCTGACGCAGCCTGCCACGCCCTGACAGCTCGCCGTCAGGGCGCCCCGGACGCGTCCAAATAGGGACTTCTCCTGATGTCTCGGGCTACCTCAGACGCCGATTCTGAGGTAGCTACCTCAGACGGTCGCGTCTCTGAGGTAGGTCACCACCGAATACGAAGGAGTCCCCACCGTGTTTCCCTACCCGTGCCAGCGCCGGCCGGAGCTGTTCTTCGACACCTACGGTCGGGCGCTCGACCTGGCCAAGGAGCTGTGCGCAGCCTGCCCGGTCCGCGAGGCGTGCCTGTCGGCGGCACTCGAGCGCGGCGAACCGCACGGCGTGTGGGGCGGGCAGATCCTGATCGACGGTGTCGTGGTGGAGACCAGGCGCGGCCCCGGCCGGCCCCGCAAGGCGGCCTGACCTCGAAAACCCTCATCTGTCGAGGGTTGACGGATCGCGACGACGACCATATCGTTTCTCGATATCCATACCGTTTATCGATATGCCTCAGGGATCGCCATGGCCACCACCACTCGTCTCGACACCTACCTGAAGTGGCTGCGCGCCACTGCGACGTTCGTGTTCGTCGCCGCGCTGTGCGCGTCGGTGGCACTGGCAGTCATCGCGTTCGTCCCGGGCTCACCGGTGCGGGCTGAGCTGCCGGCCCGGGCGCTGTCCGGCCTCGACGAGGTCGGGGGAGTCGACGCCGGCGTGTCGCTGGCGAACTCCGGATGGGTCCCGTTCGCCGTCGACGACCCGTCGCTCGGGCAGCGGCTGCTGTTCCTGCTCACCGTGCTGCCCGGACTGCTGGTGATCGCCGAGGTGGCCCGCCGGCTCGCGGTCGTCGTACGCACCGCCCAGGACAGCGACCCGTTCACCGCGACCACGTCTCGGTCGTTGCTGTCGATCGGCAGGCTCACCGTGCTCGCCGGCCTCGGAGCGTGGGCCGTCAGCCAGGTCGCGGGTGCGGTGCTCGCGCACACGATGCTCGAGTCCAGCACGCCGCTGCGGCCGCACCACTCGCCGCTGGGCTGGCTCTTCGTGGGCGTGATCCTGACCGGCTTCGGGCTGATCCTCGACCGTGGCGTCGAGATGAGGACCGAGCTGGACACCGTCATCTGATGCCCGACCAGGACGACCACCGGATCTCGGTGCACCTCGACGAGCTGCTCCAGGCCAGGGACATGACGCTGGTGGAGCTCTCGGCGCGGGTCGGCGTCACGGTCGCGAACCTGTCGATCCTCAAGAACGGTCACGCCCGTGCGGTGCGGTTCAACACGCTCACCGCCATCTGTGACGCGCTGGGCTGCGCTCCGGGCGACGTCATCCGGCTGGAGCGCTAGCCGGGCCGACCGACGGGGAAGCCATTCGTTATGTCAAGCAGCCGTCCTGCTCTGCCATCTGCACCGCAATTTCGACCCCCTGGGGCCGAATCGTGGTGCACATCCCGGATCAGCTCGGCTCCATGCCGTCGGCGACGGGACTGCACCGCATCCTGGCGACCTGTGCGACACAAAGCTGCACAGGTCGGCGAAATACCGGCATCGAGCCACGAGAGCCTCTCCAGGCGCCGATCCACTTCGCCGATAAGTGACATTATGTCAAGAAGTGGGCGTTCGGGCGGCCCCAGCCCCCAAGAGTGTCGACTCTCCCCTACCTCACGCGCCCTGCTCACAGGCCGGCTGCCGGACCGGAACGTCCGCCCGCTCGAGGTGCGCGACTGGGAGCAGGAACCAGTGCCGCTGCACGCAGCTGATCCTGGCGTGCTCGACGGGTCCGTCGGTGCTCTCCATGACCTCGCGCCACAGCACCTCGGCCAGGGCGCCGCACTCCGGGCAGAGAGTCAGGTCGATGTTCGTCAGCTGGGTCATGCCGTCAGCGTGGGCCGGTCCGGGGGTTCGGCGAATCGGCGATGACTACCCAACCGGTGTCCGTCGGCTGCCCAAGCGGGTGGCTCCGGCTACCCACCCGGGCATCACCCATCAAGCCCCACGGGGCAGCCCGTGTCCGGACCAACGGACCCATCGGGCCGATCGCAGACGAGGATGTGACCCGTGCTCGGTCTGCCGTTCGAGTCCGGAGCCGCCGGTGTCGGGTTCGGCGTGGCGGTCGTCGTGTTCGTGCTCGACGAGGTGTGGATCGCGGCGCGGACGGCTGGCAGCCGCGCACCGCGTCACGATCGCGGCTCCAAGGTGGTCATCTCGCTCGGGATCTTCGTCGGGGTCTTCCTCGCGGTGCAGCTGTCCTCCCGCTGGACCGGCGGCACGATGGCCTGGCCGTGGCTCGCCTACGTGGTCGGTGCGGCCCTGGTCGTGGCCGGCGTGGTGATCCGGGTCTGGGCGGTGCTCACGCTCGGACGGTGGTTCACGACGGTGGTACGCGTGGCCGACGACCAACCGGTGGTCAGCGACGGTCCGTACCGCTGGGTGCGGCACCCGTCGTACCTCGGTCTGCTGGTCGCCCTGGCCGGCCTGGGCCTCATGCTCACCGACTGGGCTTCCGTGGTCGTCGCCGTGCTGCTCCCCCTGGCCACGCTGGTGTGGCGGATCCGGGTGGAGGAGAAGGCCTTGCGCAAGGGTCTCGGTCCGGCGTACGACGCCTATGCCGCAGGCCGGAAGCGTCTGGTGCCCGGCGTCTGGTGACCCGCCGCCTCGGCGTTCGCGGGCGCTAGTCGTCGTCCTTGAACGCCCGGACCGTCCATGAGTGGCCGACGTCCACGGTCATCCTGCCGAAGCCGATCGTCTGGAGCCGCGCGATCAGGGTGGCCGGCTCGATCGGGTTGTAGACGTCGTCGGCGTGGAACTCGTGCAGGTCCGTGGCGGGCATGCTGTCGGAGGCGATCAGCACTCCACCGGGGCGCAGCACGCGCAGCGCCTCGGCGAGGATCCGGTCCTGGCCCCGCCGGGTCGGCACGTGGTGCAGCATCGTGAACGACGCCACCGAGTCGAACGAGCCGTCCTCCCACGTGAGCCGCGTGGCGTCCCCGCTCACCACCTCGACGTTCCCGTCCGCGAACCGCTTCCGCAGCTTGTCCGCCGCCTCGTCGTCGATCTCGACGGCGGTGAGCGACGACACGCGGTGCCGCAGCCAGTCCGTCGCGGCCCCCGGGCCCGGCCCGATCTCGAGCAGCCGCGGGCCGAGCTCGAGCCCGTCGGTGAGCCTCGGCAGCACGTCGGTCTGGAGGTACTCCGCCCACTCGGGGCTCGGGCACAGCTGGGCGTGGTTCTCGTTCACGCCCACATCCAAGCGCGGGTCCGCTCGCCGGGACAGGGCTCGGGCCGCTCGGCATCCAGGCGCCCGAACGCAGGTCGCCCTAGTCCCGGGTCACCAGGTCGGCCAGCCGCTCCAGGGAAGCCCGGAGATTCTCCTCCCGAGTGGCCCGGGCCCGGCCGAACCGTGTCTCGTCGGTGAGCTGGGTCCAGTCGTAGGTGTGCGTGACCAACGTCGTGCCGTCGTCGCGTGGCTCGAGCTCCCACCGCCAGAGGTGGCCGAAGGGCCGCGCACCCGCTTCGGAGGGCCGCCATGCGACCAGGCGGCCCTCGTCGTACTCCACGACGTGGTTGTCCCGCACCGCTCCCCCGGTCAGCGTCATCCGGAACACGTCCCCCACGCCGTGCACTCGCTGGCCTGGCTCGGCGTGGCCCAGGTTCTCGTTCCCGTCCCAGGACGGCTGGTCCGTCGGCTCGACGATCAACGCCCAGATCGCGTCGGCCGGGGCGTCGACCACCAGACTCGCGCTCACGACGCGCTGCTCGTCTCCCATGGGTCCATCATGGCGAAGCGAGCCCCGCGGGGGTCTTGCGGAGCCACGCGGCCTGTGCCACTCTCGCCCACCAATAGGAAAGTTTCCTATCTAACTGGTGGGGACGATGGCAAGAGGCAGCCGGTGCACCGCGCTCGCGCTGGTCGCGGCGCTGCTCACGCTGGTGCCGGCCGCGCCCGCCCCGGCGGCTCCCGCCCGCATCAAGGCCGAGGTGCGGGTGAACCAGCAGGGCTGGCTGCGCCACGAGACGAAGCTGGCCACGCTGATGGCCTCTGCCCCGATCGGGCACACGACGTACACAGTCGCGCGGGACGGCAAGGTCGTGCTCCGTGGCACCGTCCCGGCACAGCCGGTCGGCGGGTGGAGCGGCCGGTTCCCGGCCGTGTACCGGCTCGACCTGTCCGCACTGCACGCCAAGGGCCGGTACGTCGTCCGGACCCGCGGCGCGGTGCGCGTGGTGTCACCGCCGTTCCGGATCGCCAACGCCAACCAGCTCTACGCGCCGATGGTCGGCTACGGCGTCGCGTTCGACCAGGGCCAGCGCGACGGCCACGACCAGGTCGCCGCTGCGCTGCACCGCCAGCCCTCGCACCTGAACGACGCACAGGCCGACGTCTACGCGTGGCCGCACATGGTCAGGGGCGAGGACCTCATCACCGACCCCGACCTGACCAGGATCGGCGGCCCGGTGGACGTCGAGGGGGGCTGGGCCGACGCCGGCGACTACCTGAAGTTCACCCACTCGACGGCGTACAACGACGTCGTCCTCTTCTCCAGCGCCCGGCTGCTCGGCGGCCGGGCGCCCGCAGCGCTCGTCTCCGAGGCCCGCTACGGCCTCGCGTGGCTCGGCAAGATGTGGGACGCCCCGGCCGGGACCCTGCACCTGCAGGTGGGCATCGGGTCCGGCAACAAGCAGGGCACCTTCGCCGGCGACCACGACCTGTGGCGGCTTCCCGAGGCCGACGACCACGACACGGACCCGCAGCACCGCTACGTCTCGCACCGCCCGGTCTTCGACGCAGCGCCCGCCGGCCAGCCGATCAGCCCCAACCTGGCCGGCCGGGTCTCGGCGGCGTTCGCGCTCGGCGCCCAGCTCGAGCCGGACCCGGCCAAGGCCACCGCGCTGCTGCACGACGCGCAGGCGCTCTACGCCCGGGCCGCCACCGCCGCGCCGCCGAAGCCGCTGGTCACCGCGCTCCCCCACGCCTTCTACCCCGAGTCGGTCTGGCAGGACGACATGGAGCTCGGCGCCGCCGAGATCGCCCGCGCCGCCCAGCAGCTGGGCGAGCCCGCGGCGGGCTACCTCGCGGCTGGCGCCCACTGGGCGAAGGCCTATCTGAAGGTCGGCTCGACCGACACCCTGAATCTGTACGACGTGGGCGCGCTGGCGCACGCCAGCCTCGCCGATGCGATGGCACAGGTGCCGCACAGCGGCACCCTCGAGGTGACCCGACACCAGCTGGTCAAGGACGTCGCACGTCAGCTCCGGATCGGCGTCCGGCACGCGCGCCACGATCCGTTCGGCGCGCCCGTGGACGTCACCGAGTTCGACGCCAACAGCCACAGCTTCGGGCTGGTGGCGACCGAGGCGCTCTACGAGCGGCTCACCGGCAGCCGCCGGTTCCGGTCCTTCGCCACCGGGGTCCGCACCTGGCTGCTGGGCGGCAACCCCTGGGGTGTGAGCGCGATGGTCGGCGTCGGCTCGTCGTACCCGCGCTGCATGCAGCACCAGGTCGCCAACCTCGCGGGCGCGCCCGACCTCGGCGCCGTGGTCAACGGCCCCAACGGCGCCGGCAACTTCGAGGGCGGCCTCGGTGGCTTCCAGGACGGGATGAGGCACTGCACGCGCCCGCGCTACGCCGCGTTCGACGGCCGGGGCAGCCGGTACGTCGACGACGTGCGCGCCTGGCAGACCGACGAGCCGGCGCTCGACATGACGGGCGCCGCGATCCTCGCCGGCGCCGCCCAGCTCAGCGCCCACCCGCCGGTACAGAACGGGCGGGTCGACCGGTGAACCCGGGCACGCCCAGCCTGCTGCGGGGCATCAACGACCGCGCCGCCCTCGACCTGCTGCTCGAGCACGGGCCACTGTCCCGGTCCCAGCTCGGCGAGCTGACCGGACTGTCCAAGCCGACCGCCGGGCAGCTGCTCAGCCGGCTGGTCGACGGCGGGCTGGTCATCACCAGCGGCAACACCCACGGCGGCCCGGGGCCACGCGCCCAGCTGTACGCCGTGAACCCCGACGCCGCGCACGTCGCGGCCCTCGACGTCACGCCGACCCGGATCCTGGCCGCCGTCGCTGACATCACCGGCCGCACGGTCGGCGACTACGAGCTCAGGACCCCCCGCAGGGCCGGCCCCGACGCGGTGGAGCGCGTGGTGCACGCCCTGGACGGTGCCGCCGCGTCGGCCGGGCTGGGACGGGACGCCCTGCACCGGCTGGCCATCGGCACTCCGGGCGCCTTCGACCCCGGCACCCAGCAGCTGCGGTACGCCCGCCACCTGCCCGGTTGGCACGACCCGCGGCTGCTCGACCGGCTGGCCGAGGCCGTGGGCGTCCCCTTCGACGTCGGCAACGACGTGAACCTGGCCGCCACCGCGGAGATGCGCTCGGGGCGGGCCGAGGGGGTCCAGGACTTCGTGCTGCTGTGGGCGGACGAAGGGCTGGGTGCGGCCGTGGTGATCGACGGCCGCGTGCACGGCGGCGCCACGGGCGGCGCCGGGGAGGTCGGCTTCCTGCCCCTGCCCGGCACTCCCCTGGTCCGCGAGGTACGCCGCGGCAACGCCGGCGGCTTCCAGGAGCTGGCGGGCGGTCGCCCGGTGCTGGCCCTGGCTCGCTCACTCGGACTGCGGGCCAGCACCCCACAGGCTGCGGTGGCCGCGGCGCTGACGACCCCCGGAGCCGGCGACGAGCTGCTGGCCACGCTGGCCGAGCGGTTCGCGCTCGGCATCGCCGCGCTGGTCTCCGTGGTCGACCCGTCGCTCGTCGTCCTGGCCGGCGGCGTGCTCACCGCCGGCGGCAACCGGCTGCGCGACCAGATCGCCGACGCGGTCGGGTCGCTCGCGCTCACCCGGCCCCGCCTGGAGCTGGCCGGGGTCACCGAGAACCCGGTCCTGGCCGGGGCGGTGCACACTGCCCTGGCCGCCACCCGCAACGAGGTCTTCGACACCATCCAACGCCGCACCGCATCCAGCACGGCCCGGCCCGTCACCAGGAGAGAACCATGAAGAGAACCACTCGGCGCCGGCTGGTCGCGGTCACGGCCGCGCTGGCCCTGCCGCTCGCGATCAGCGCCTGCACGGGAACCTCCAAGGGCGGGAACAGTGACAACCCCGACGCGGACGTCACGATCCTGTTCTGGCACGGCTGGAGCGCCGACAGCGAGGTCGCGGCCATCCAGCAGACGATCGACGCCTTCGAGAAGGACAACCCCAACATCCACGTCAAGGCCGTCGGCAACATCACCGACGACAAGATCAACCAGGCGCTGCGGGCCGGCGGCTCCTCCGCACCCGACGTCGTCTCCTCGTTCACGACCAACAACGTCGGCCAGTTCTGCAGCTCGGGTGCCTTCGTCGACCTGAACCCGTTCATGGCCAAGTCCGGGATCGACCCGTCGACCACGTTCACCACCCCCCAGCTCGAGTACACCCAGTACCAGGGCAACCAGTGCACGCTCCCGCTGCTCGGCGACGCGTACGGCCTGTACTACAACAAGGACATGTTCGCCGCGGCCGGGATCTCGGAGCCGCCCAAGACCCTCTCGGAGTTCGAGGCCGACGCGGTCAAGCTGACCAAGCCCTCGGGCGACACCTACTCCCAGCTCGGGTTCATGCCGAACTACCACGGCTACGAGTCGACCACCGAGCACTACGCCGCCCAGTGGTCACCGACGTACTTCGACGCCGACGGGAAGTCCACCGCCGCCACCGACCCCGGGCTCAAGGCGATGTTCGAGTGGCAGAAGGGCATGGTCGACAAGCTGGGTGGCTTCGACAAGCTCGAGAAGTACCGCAGCACCTTCGGTGACGAGTTCGGCGCCAAGAACCCGTTCATGACCGGCCAGGTCGCGATGGCCATCGACGGCGAGTGGCGCGGCGGGATGATCGACGCCGACGCCCCGGACCTCAACTACGGCGTCGCCCCGTTCCCGGTGCCCGACGACCAGGCCGACCAGTACGGCAAGGGCTACATCACCGGCACCATCGTCGGGATCGCGAGCACCAGCGAGAAGCAGAACGCCGCCTGGCGGTTCGTCCAGTACCTGACCACCAACACCAAGGCGGTCGTCGACTTCGCCAACGCGATCCACAACGTGCCGTCGACCGTCGACGCGCTGGCCTCGCCGGACGTGGACCAGAACCCCAACTTCAAGGCGTTCCTGGACATCGCGGCCAACCCGAACAGCAACACGACGCCAGCCAGCCCGAACGGCGGCGCCTACCTGGTCACGCTCCAGGACCTCGGCTACGACTACGAGTCCGGCAAGCAGTCGGACCTGCAGGCCGGGCTCCAGCAGGCGGCGAGCCAGATCGACACCGACATCGACCAGAGCAAGTAGCGGCCGGGCCGCCCTGTACCCATGACGACCACGACCACGGCGGCGGCCCCGCGCCGGACCGACCCTCGGCCGGTCACGGCGCGGACCCGGCGCCGTCGGGAGACGTTGCGCAACCTCGCGTTCCTCTCACCGTGGCTGCTCGGGACCGGGCTGTTCTTCATCTACCCGCTGGTCTCGACGCTCTACTTCTCCTTCACCCACTACGACGGGTTCAGCCCGCCCACCTTCGTCGGCCTGGACAACTGGAAGTTCGTCTTCCGCGACTACCCGTTCTTCTGGCCGGCGCTGCGCAACACGCTGTGGTTCGTGGTCGTGATGGTCACGCTGCGGATCGTGTTCGGCCTGGCCGTCGGCGTGCTCGTGGTCCGGCTCAAGCGAGGTGCCGGGCTGTTCCGGACGATCTTCTACGCGCCGTTCCTGGCCCCCCCGGTGGCGGGCACCCTCGCCTTCGTCTTCCTGCTCAACCCGGGCACGGGCCCGGTGAACACGATCCTGGGGAAGCTGGGGCTGCCCGAACCGGGCTGGTTCAACGACCCGGCCTGGTCGAAGCCCGCGCTCACGCTGCTCGCCCTGTGGGGCGTGGGCGACCTGATGGTGATCTTCATGGCCGCCCTGCTCGACGTACCCAAGGAGCAGTACGAAGCGGCCGAGCTGGACGGAGCGGGAGCGGTGCGTCGCTTCCGCCACGTGACGCTGCCGCACCTGCGACCGGTCGTGGTGTTCTCGGTGATCACGGGCGTGATCGCGACCATGCAGTACTACACCCAGCCGATCGTGGCCGGGGAGGTCGCCAGCGGGCACATCCAGGGCTCGGGCCAGCAGTTCGAGCCGGGCTACCCGGAGCGATCCACGCTGACCCTCCCCCAGCTCGTCTACAACCTCGGGTTCCAGCGGTTCGACATCGGCGCCGCGTGCGTGATCGCGATGGTGCTGTTCGTGCTGAGCATGACCTTCGCCGCGATCCTGATGCGCCGTGGCTCCGGCTTCCTGGAGGTGGACTGATGTCGCCTCAGGTCAAGGCCAGGCTCGAGTGGGTGGCGGTGCACTCCTTCGCGGTCGCCTGCGCGCTCCTCTTCGTCCTGCCCTTCGTCTTCGTCGCACTGACCGCGCTGATGACCGACGAGCAGTCGCTGACCACCGACTACTGGCCGAACCCGTTCCAGTGGCACAACCTGGCCGACACCTGGCACACGCCCGGGTTCTCGATCTGGTGGCGCAACACCCTGGTGTACGCCGTGGCGGGGACCGCGCTGACCCTCATCTCCAGCATCCCGGTCGCCTACGCCCTGGCGCGGTTCCGGTTCCGGGGCCGCAACCTGGCGATGATGATGGTGATCGCGACGATGATGCTGCCGCCGCAGGTGGTGATCATCCCGATGTACCTCGTCTGGGCCAAGCAGCTGCACCTCACCGGCACCCTGTGGCCGCTCATCGTGCCGCTGGCCTTCGGCGACGCGTACTCGATCTTCCTGCTCCGCCAGTTCCTCCTCACCGTGCCGCGCGAGTACGTCGAGGCCGCGAAGGTGGATGGGGCCGGGGAGCTGCAGGTGCTGTTCCGGGTGGTGCTGCCGATGATGCGGCCGGCCATCGCCGCGGTGGGGCTGTTCCAGTTCTTCTACTGCTGGAACGACTACTTCGGGCCGCAGATCTACACCAGCGAGAACCCGGGCGCCTGGACACTCAGCTACGGGCTGCAGACGTTCAAGAGCGCCCATCACACCAACTGGAACCTCACCATGGCCGCCACCCTGCTGGTGATGGCTCCGGTGATCCTGATGTTCTTCCTGGCCCAGAAGGCCTTCATCGAGGGCGTCACGTTGACCGGCGTGAAGGGATGACCGACGGATGAAGATCGCGGTGGTCGGCGGCGGGTCGACGTACACGCCAGAGCTGGTGGACGGCATCGGCCGGCTGCGCGACACCCTGCCGGTCGACGAGCTGGTGCTCGTCGACCCGGCCGCCGAGCGGCTGGAGCTGGTGGCCGGTCTCGGGCGGCGGATCCTGGCCCGCCTGGACCACCCCGGCCGGCTGACGACCGCCACGTCACTCGCGCCGGCGCTCGACGGGGTCGACGCGGTGCTGCTGCAGCTCCGGGTCGGCGGCCAGGCCGCCCGCAACCAGGACGAGACGTGGCCGCTGGAGTGCGGCAGCATCGGCCAGGAGACGACCGGGGCCGGCGGGCTGGCCAAGGCGCTGCGGACGGTGCCGGTGGTGCTGGACCTCGCCGAGCAGGTGCGCGCGGCCGCCCCGGATGCGTGGATCATCGACTTCACCAACCCGGTCGGGATCATCACCCGGGCCCTGCTCCAGGCCGGCCACCGGGCGGTGGGGCTGTGCAACGTGGCCATCGGCTTCCAGCGCCGGTTCGCGGCCCTGCTCGGCGTGCCGCCGGAGTCGGTGGAGCTCGACCACGTCGGCCTCAACCACCTGACCTGGGAGCGCGCCGCGCGCGTGGACGGCGTGGACCGGCTTCCGGAGCTGCTGAGGGAGCATGCCGACGAGATCGCCCCGTCGGTCGGGCTGTCGACCGAGCAGCTCCGGGCGCTGGGCGTGGTGCCGTCGTACTACCTGCGCTACTTCTACGCCCACGACGAGGTGGTCCGCGAGCAGCGCGTCGCTCCGTCGCGGGCCGCCGAGGTGGCCGACATCGAACGAAAGCTCCTCGAGCTGTACGCCGACCCCACGCTCGACGAGAAGCCTGAGCTCCTCGGCCAGCGCGGCGGGGCGTTCTACTCCGAGGCCGCGGTGCAGCTGGCCGCCGCGCTCCTGGGCGACGCGCCCGGCACGTACGTCGTGAACCTGCGCAACGACGGGACCTTCCCCTTCCTGGCCGACGACGCGGTCATCGAGGTTCCCGCGTCGGTGTCGCGCGCGGGCCTCGCAGCGGTGCCGCTCGCTCCGCTCGAGCCGCTGTACGCGGGCCTCGTCGCGCACGTCACGGCGTACGAGGACCTGGCCCTCACGGCCGCACTGCACGGCGGCCGGCAGCGAGTCTTCGAGGCGCTGCTCGCGCACCCGCTGGTCGGGCAGGTCGACCTCGCCGACGGCCTCACCGACCGGCTGATCGCCCACAACCGGGAGCACCTGTCGTGGGCGTGATGGATGCGGTCCTGGCCATCGACGCCGGGAACAGCAAGACCGACGTGTGCGTCGTCTCGGCGGACGGCGAGCTGCTCGGCAGCGCCCGGGGCGGGCCGTTCCGCCCGCAGGTGACGGGCGCCGCCGCGGCCGTCGCCTCGATCGCGCCGGCGGTGTCGGAGGCGCAGTCCCGGGCCGGCTCCGTCTCGGTCCTCCACGTGGCGGCCTGCCTGGCCAACGCCGACCTCCCGGTCGAGCACGAGGCCCTCGAGGCAGCCATCGCCGCGACCGGCTGGGCGCCGGCCCACGAGGTGGTCAACGACACCTTCGCGCTGCTGCGGGCCGGCACCGACGCCGGGCGCGGTGTGGCGGTGGTCTGCGGCGCCGGCATCAACTGCACCGGCCTGCTGCCGGACGGGACCACGGTGCGGTTCGCCGCGGTCGGCCACATCTCCGGCGACTGGGGTGGTGGCGGCCATCTGTGGCAGGAGGCCATGTGGTGGGCGGCCCGGGGCGAGGACGGCCGCGGCCCTGCCACGGCGCTCCAGGCCGCGCTGCCGGACCACTTCGGGCTGGCCTCGATGGCCGAGCTGATCGCGGCCGTCCACCTCGGCGCGCTCACCGAGGAGCAGTCGATGGCGATGACGCCGCTGCTCTTCGACGTCGCGGCGGCCGGCGACCCGGTCGCGGTCGACGTCGTACGCCGCCAGGCCGGCGAGGTGGTCGCCCTGGCCGGCACCGCCATCCGCAGGCTGGGCGTGCTCGACGAGCCGATCGACGTGCTGCTCGGCGGCGGCGTCCTCACCGCGGGGCACGCGCTCCTGACGGACGAGATCACCCGGCTCCTCGCCTCGGCGGCACCCCTGGCTGTCGCCCGGGTGGTCGAGGCACCACCGATCGTCGGTGCGGCCCTGCTCGGCCTCGACCGGATCGAGGCCGCGGACGGCGCCCACGAGCGGCTGCGCGAGTCGTTCCGCGTCCCGGCCCTCTGAGCAGTCTGGAAGGCTGGCTCGCATGAGCGAGCCGGGCCGCCCGCAGGGAGCGATCCCGGAGCCCTGGGAGCCGCCGGCATGACACCGGTCGAGCGCCACCTTCTCCGGGCTCGCGACCTGGCTGACCATTCCTACGCCGAGCCCCTTGAGGTGGCCGACCTCGCCCGGGCCGCCGGGCTGAGCCCGGCGCACTTCAGCCGTCGCTTCCGCGACGCGTTCGGCGTCACCCCGCACGGCTACCTGCTCACCCGCCGGCTGGAGCGCGCCGCTACCCTCCTCCGGACCACGGACCACTCGGTGGCGCGCATCTGCACAGAGGTCGGGCTCTCGAGCCTGGGCAGCTTCACCACCTCCTTCACCCGCACCTACGGCCTGGCCCCGACCGCCTATCGGGAGGCCTTTCCGGCGGCTCACGACCGGGTTCCCGTCCCGGAGTGCGTCGTCCGCGCGTATGGCCGTCCCGAGAAGCGCAGTTTTCGAGAAGACCCGGTCATCCCCGCGTCCTAGATTCGGCACGTGCTGAGGATCTCCACCGTCAACCTGTGGGTGCACGACCAAGAGGTCGCGCTCGAGTTCTGGACGTCGAAGGTCGGCTTCGAGCTGCGCGCCGACGTGTCGTATCCCGAGCTCGGCGGGTTTCGGTGGCTCACCGTCGGCCCTCCCGAGCAGTCCCAGGTCGAGCTGGTCCTGATGGCGGTGCCGGAGCCACCGGTTCTGACCGAAGCCCAGTCCGAGCTGGTGCGGGCCTCGATGTCACAGGGACTGGCTGGACCGGTGTTCCTGGTGACCGACGACGTGAACCGCGACTACCAGCTGCTCACCTCGCGCGGCGTCGAGTTCACGGAGCCACCCGAGCGGCGTCCGTTCGGGATCGACGCGGGGTTCCGGGACCCGTCCGGCAACCAGGTCCGGCTGACCCAGGAGCTGTCGTGAGTGAGCTGCAGCCCCTCGTGGCGGCCCAGTTCGCGGCCCTGGCGGCTGCACTGGAGCGCCAGCCGGCGACCGCGTGGTCGGAGCCGTCGCTGTGCGAGGGCTGGTCCGTGAGCCACGTGGTGGCACACCTGACGATGGCGGCGCGCTATCCCGCCGACCGGTTCCAGGCCGAGCTGGCCGCCGACGACTTCGACTTCCAGCGCATGTCGGACCGGCTCGCTGCCCAGGACCGGTCGCTCCCTCCAAGGGCGCTGCTCGACGACCTGCAGAGCGACACGATGGCCGCCTTCGAACAGCCGGGAGGCGGATGGGCCGGCTCGCTGAGCCACGTCGTCATCCACGGGCTCGACGTCACGCTCCCGCTCGGGCTGGGCCGGGTCTGCAGCGATGACGCCGCGCTCCTGGTCCTCGACGGTCTCGTCTCCCCGGGTGACCGCACCGTCTTCGGCGTACCGATCGACGGTTCCGCCTTCCGCGCCACCGATCTCCCCTGGCAGTGCGGCGCCGGCGCCGACCGGACGGCGCCAGCGGGCGAGCTGATCGCGGTCCTGAGCGGTCGTCGGGTGAGCTCCCTCCCCGCATAGGGTCGGCAGGTGGCGACGGCTCGCGGTGGCGGTGGCGCGGAGACCCGGCCCTTCCGGGATGCCGAGGAGTTCGACGCGTGGCTGGCCGAGCACCACGGGCACCAGCCGGGCGTCTGGCTGAAGCTGGCCAAGGTGTCGTCCGGCATCTCCTCCCTGACCAGTGACGAAGCCGTCGATGTGGGGCTGTGCTGGGGCTGGGTCTCCGGGCAGCGGCGGAGTCTCGATGACACGTGGTACCTGCAGAAGTACGTCCCCCGACGACCGCGCAGCAACTGGTCGGCGCTCAACGTGCGCAAGGTCACCGAGCTGACCGCGGCCGGTCGGATGCGCCCGCCCGGGATCGCCGAGGTGGAGGCGGCCAAGGCCGACGGGCGCTGGGAGGCCGCCGTGGGCTCGCCCCGGCGGCGGTGAGAGCTCAACCCCACGCGGTCGCGGACACGTTGACAGCCCACCGCCGCCCGGCTCGAGACGGGCGGCTCAGTCCTCCTGCAGCTTCCCCAGGATCCGCGCCAGGTCCGCCCGGTCGGTGTCCGACAGCTGCCGGAACAGCTTCTCCGACTCCACTCCCCTGAGGCGGCGTACCTCCGCGGACAGCTCGCGGCCGCGGTCGGTCAGCGCGACCAGCGAGGCCCGCCGGTCGGTCGCGTCGGGCGACCGCGACACCAGCCCCTTGCCCTCCAGGGCGTCCACCACCTCGGTCGCCGACCGAGGCGCGATCCGGAGGTGCTCGGCGAGCTCCTTGGCGCGCACTCCCCCGTGCGCGTCCAGGACCCGGATCGCCCTGACCTGCGACGGTGTCACGTCGTGCGCCGCGAACGCCGCCATCGACGCAGCCCGCAGCCGCCGGGCGACCGCGCCGAAGGCCTCGCCCAGCGAGTCGGCGGGGACGTCGGGGGCCACGGGAAGAGAGTAGCAAGGTTTGGTGTTGTAACCTCATGATGAGGCTACCTCACTAAGTGCCTCCACATTCTTCCTGAAGCTTTCCCGAAGGAGGTCCCCATGGACTCCACCACCACTCCCGCCGCTGGCCGGGGCCGCTGGCGCGTGCCCGACAGGCCCAGCGCCGCCGAGAAGCAGCAGGCTCGCGAGGTCTCGCTGCGCCGGATCGCCGGGCTGTTCTCGCCGTACCGCTGGTCCGTCGCCGGCGTCGTGGCGATCATCGTCGCCTCGGCGATCGTCGGGCTGGCCTCGCCGTTCCTGCTCCGCGGTGTCATCGACGTCGCCCTGCCCGACCAGGACGTACACCTGCTCGTGCTGCTGACCCTCGGCATGGTCGGCGTCGCCGCCGTCACGTCGGTCCTCGGCGTCGTGCAGACCTGGGTGAGCACCCAGGTCGGCCAGCGGGTCATGCACGGCCTGCGCACCGGCGTCTTCGCCCACCTGCAGCGGCAGTCGATCGCGTTCTTCACCCGCACCCGGACCGGTGAGGTGCAGTCGCGGATCACCAACGACATCGGCGGCATGCAGAACGTCGTCACCTCGACCGCCACCTCGATCGCCTCGAACCTCACGACAACCGTGGCCACTGCAGTCGCGATGGTCGTCCTGTCCTGGCGGTTGGCGCTCATCTCGCTGGTCGTGATGCCGCCCGCCATCTGGCTCAGCCGCCGGGTCGCGCGGATGCGCCGCGAGATCACCTCGGCCCAGCAGAAGGAGCTCGCCGACCTCAACGTCACCATCGAGGAGGGGCTCTCGATCAACGGCGTCCAGCTGGCCAAGGCCATGGGCGCCGGTCCGGCGCTGGTCCGCCGCTTCGCGGAGTCGAGCGCCCGGCTGATCGACCTCGAGCTCCGCTCGTCCCTGGCCGGCCGCTGGCGGATGGCGTCGATGAGCGTGCTGTTCGCCGCGATCCCCGCGGTGATCTACCTCAGCGCCGGGCTGCCGATGACGCGGGGCACGATGACGATCGGGACCCTGATCGCGTTCACCGCGCTCCAGGGCCAGCTCTTCCGGCCGCTGATGGGGCTGCTCAACACCGGCGTCCAGGTGGTCAGCTCGCTGGCGCTCTTCCAGCGGGTCTTCGAGTACCTCGACCTCCCCGTGGACATCGACGAGCCGACCGACCCGGTGGACCTCGACCCCGCCGCGGCGCGGGGCCACGTGCGCTTCGAGCACGTCGGGTTCTCCTACGCAGACGCCGAGACTCCCGCCCTGGCCGGCGTCGACCTCGACGTCCCGGCCGGCACCACCCTCGCCCTGGTCGGCGAGACCGGCTCCGGCAAGACGACGCTCGGCTCGCTGGTCGCCCGGCTCCACGACCCGACCTCGGGCGTGGTCACCATCGACGGCGTCGACGTACGCCGGATCCGGCTGGACGACCTGGCCGGGATCGTCGGCATCGTCAGCCAGGAGACCTACCTGCTGCACACGACCGTGCGCGAGAACCTGCGCTACGCCAAGCCCGACGCCACCGACGCAGAGATCGAGGCCGCGGCCCGCGCGGCACGGATCCACCACCTGATCGCGTCGCTGCCGGACGGCTACGACACCGTGGTCGGCTCACGGGGACACCGGTTCTCCGGCGGGGAGAAGCAGCGCATCGCGATCGCGCGGACGCTGCTGCGCAACCCCCGGGTCCTCGTCCTCGACGAGGCGACCAGCGCCCTGGACACCGAGACCGAGCGAGCCGTGCAGGAGGCGTTCGACAGCCTGGCCGAGGGCCGCACGACGATCACGATCGCGCACCGCCTGTCGACGGTCCGTCACGCCGACCAGATCGTGGTCCTCGACCACGGCCGGGTGGTCGAGAGGGGCACCCACGAGCAGCTGCTCGAGGAGGAGGGACGGTACGCCGCCCTCGCGGCGTGAGCGTCTGGTCGGCTCGGACCGTCCTCCCGACCACCCAGCGGTCAACCAGCAACCCCTGGACCCGTCCCTGCCGGACCCCAGGTTGCCCACTGACCGCCGCCCAGCCTCCCGACCACCCAGCGGTCAGTCAACAACCTCTAGACCCGTCCTTGCCGAATCCCAGGTTGCCTACTGACCGCCGCCCAGCCTCCCGGTCACCCAGCGGTCAGCCGACCTCGGACAGCTTCGGCACGACCCGTTCGCACATCGCTGTCACCCACGCGGCCGGATCGTCCGTCGGCGGCGACATCGTGATCATCGAGATGCCGAGGGCGGCGTACTCCTCCATCCGGGAGAGGAAGCCGTCCACGTCCTCGGTTGGGTCGCCGCGGGCCATCCAGGTCTTCTCGATCTCGTCGTAGTCGCGGCCGACGTCGTCGCAGTGGCCGCGCAGCACGTCCAGCTTGTGCCGCACCTCGTCCGGCGTACTCCCGAAGAGGTTGCAGGCATCGGCGTACACCGCCACCAGTCGCAGCGTCTTCCGCTCGCCGCTGCCGCCGACCATGATCGGTGGGGACGACTGCACCGGCGGCGGCACGATGACGGGCTCCGCCAGCTGGTAGTGCTTCCCGGCGTACGGCGCCTGGTCGCCCGACCACACCTGCCGGACGATCTGCAACGTCTCCTCGAGCCGCTCGAACCGCTCGCTGGTCGACGGGAACGGGACGCCCAGGCCGAGGTGCTCGCGCTCGTACCACGCCGCACCGATCCCGAGCATCGCCCGCCCGCGGGACAGCACGTCGAGGGTGGTGACGGTCTTGGCCAGCAGCCCGGGGTGCCGGTAGGTCACGCCGGTGACCAGCAGGCTGAGCCGCAGCCGCTCGGTGACCGCGGCGAGGTAGCCGAGCGTCGTGTAGCCCTCGAGCATCGGCTCCGGAGGGCCGCCGAGGGGCTCCATCTGGAACCAGTGGTCCATGACCGTGAACTGCGCGACGCCGCCCTGGTCCGCGACCCGTGCGGTCTCGGTCAGCCGGTCGGCGAGGCGGTGTTCCCAGTCCGGGTGCGTGAAGTTCGAGTAGTGCACTCCGAGCCGCATGCTCCCGACGCTACTCGGGGGTACCGGACCGCCATGAACGACCAGCCCCTGCCCGAGCACGTTCGGCCCGCCGGGGTCACCGACGCGTCGGTCGAGGCCCTGGGCCGGCTCTCCGAGGCGCTCGAGGCGGCCGAGATCGCCCGCGGCCGCCTCTACTCGTTCCACCGGATGTCCGGGACGGCCGACCGGACCCTCGGCGAGGCCGTCGACCTGCTCCGCAAGGCCGGCCACGAGGAGCTGGCGGACCGGATCGACACCGAGCTCGTCGGGCGCAACGTGATCCAGGGCCGCTGGACCTTCCAGATCGTGGAGGAGTACGACGAGACGTACTGGACGCCGTTCCGTGAGCTCGAGGAGGAGGTCCGCGCGCAGCTGGCCGAGGGCAGGCGGCACATCTACGAGGCCGAGATGAAGGAGCGCGAGCGCACCCCCGGCCACCCGGACCACACCGCCGTACCCGACGACAGCGGTCCGCAGGGCAAGCGGTAGTCCCAGACGTTCCTCACGGTTCGTCGAAGCGTGCGAACGTCTGGGACCACCGCGGCCCTCAGCCGTGCAGGGCGGCGTCCTCGATGCCGGCCCTCAGCCTGGCGACGGCACGCGCTCGCAGGTCCCCGGAGGCCTGCGGCTGCGCCGAGCTGGTGGCGGCCGAGGGCGGCTCCGGCGCGGGCACGGGCGGGCACTGCAGGTCCGAGCGGTTTCCGCTCAGGCGGGCAGGCACGGCGCCGGTTTCCAGGTAGGCAACGATCGTGTCGTCGGTGCACGCGACCCCTGACAGGGAGCCGGCGTGCGTGGTGCCCCCCACGCCCTCGATCAGCGACGCGGTCGGGAAGATCGACCGGACATAGAGGCTGCCCGAGTACGGCGTCGCCGGGTCGAGCGTCTCGTCGATCATCAGGATCGGCACGTGCACGTGGCGGCCGGTGACCTGCACCGGACGGCTCGACGGGTACTTCCAGTACGCGCACGGGCCGTTGAACCAGGCGTTCGCCCAGGTGAAGAAGTAGGCGAACGTGTTCAGGAACGCGTTGTCCCGGTTCAGCTGCTGCTGGCTCTGCGGCCACTGAGTGTCGGTGCACTGCGTCCCCAGGTAGATCGCGTAGCCGTTGTCGCTGCCGGGAGTGCCCGGGTTGGCATCGGTGTACATGTTGACCAGGTCGTCGGAACCCGCACCGTGCAGGTACTCCGAGTAGGCCGTGCCGATGTCGACCCAGCCGTAGACGTAGTAGCCAGCACTGGTGAAGACGTCGAGCAGCTCGTCCCCGCCGAAGGTCCCGTCGATCGGGTGGGAGTTCAGGTCCGCCTCGGTGGCGAGGAAGGTGTCCTCGACCTCCTTCGGCGTGTCACCGACGTCGAAGTAGTCGCTGTGCTGGGCGAGGTAGGCCATGTACGCCTTGAACGTGGTCTGGAACGCGATGTCCTGGGCCTGGTTGTCCCGGTACCACACGCCTCGCGGGTCGACCGTGCTGTCGAGGACGAACCGCCGGACCCGGTCGGGGTGCAGCGTCATGTAGACGCTGGCGAGGTAGGTGCCGTAGGAGAACCCGTAGAAGTTGATCTTGCGCTGCCCGAGCGCGATGCGCAGGCTCTCCATGTCCGCGATCGTGTCGGTCGTCTTGACGTGGTTGAACAGCTCCTGGCCGTCCGCGTGGGTGCACGCCTTGGCGTAGTCCTTCGACTTCGAGACCCACTGGTTCATGATGTCCCGTGTGGTCGGCTCGTACGGCGGCCGCGGCCCGTTGGAGAACGTTCCGTCACAGGCGAGCGAGGGCTGGCTGGAGCCGACGCCACGCGGGTCGAAGCCGATCCAGTCGTAGCTGTCACCGCCGTGGTCGGGAACCCAGAGGTCGCCGATGATCGAGTAGATCAGCCCGGACCCGCCCGGCCCGCCCGGGTTGACGAGCATGACGCCCTGGTACTGCGAGTCGGGCGTGTGGTGCAGCACGCGCGACACCGCGAGCGAGATCTTCTTGCCCTTCGGGTGCGCGTAGTCGAGCGGCACGATCAGGAAGCCGCACTGGGCGCCGAAGTCCACCAGATCCGGGTCGGAGCACTGGCCCCACTGGATGGGCGGCGGAGTGTAGCTGCCCGGGTCGTGGTGGTGTGACGGTGAGGGCGACCGTGCCGGTGCGCCTTGCGCTGTCGAGACTCCAGCGAGCCCGAGTGCCAGGACGGTTGCTGCTGCCGCAGCGAACGCGATGATCTTGCGCATGTCGTCCACTCCTTCCGAGACTGCGGGGTGGACTGCCCGCAATGAGCCCACTCTTTCCCCGGGGTGCGGGTATGTCCAGAGACCCGCTCCCGCGACCGTCGGTGATCGACCAATTTTGGGGAGGGGGCTCAGCTCCGTCGGTCCAGCCAGGCCACCGGACGCCGCACGGCGTCGGGCAGCTTCGTCTGCCGGTCTCCTCGAGCGGCGTTGAGCTGCGGCTGGGTCAGGAAGAGCGCGGTCGACAGGTCCGCTCCCGCGACATCGGCGTCCCGGAGGTCCGCACCCAGGAGGTCGGTGCGGTCCAGGACCGTGTCACGCAGGTCGGCGGCGATCAGCAGTGCGCCGCGCAGGTCGGCGCGCCGCAGGTCCGTGGTCCGGAGGTCCCGGCCCGCCAGGTCGTGCCCGGCGTACGACGGCCCCTCGTCCCGGACCGAGCGGCTCACACCGCGCAGGGCCTCGCCGACCAGCGCGGCCAGCCGGTCGAGGTCGGTGTCGAGGATGTCCTCGGGGCGACCGGACGTGTGGCTGGAGACCGTGTCCCGCAACCGGGCCAGCTCCGGCCCGGGCGCCAGGCCGGAGGCCTGGTCGAGCAGCACCAGCATCTCGTGCAGCCGCTGGACCACTGCGAAGACGGCGAACATCTCGGCGCCGCCGTCGGAGCCGCCGCGCCAGGTCTCGCCGGCGTAGACCACCTGGCTGACCTGCTGACCGGCACCGAAGCACTCGTAGGACGTGCAGCCGCTCATGCCCGCCTCGCGCAGGGTGGCGTGGATCGAGCACCGGTACGCCGCATCGAGGTGGCGGCACGGCTCGCCGGCGTCCTTCGCGAAGGCGAAGCCGTGCGAGGGGCGGAACGGCAGCGCCACGCAGCAGAGCCCGAAGCATCGCGCGCAGTCCGGCTCGAAGGTGTCCACGCACACATGGATACCGTGGCGGCCATGGGACTCGCCACGACACCGCGCCGGCTCAACGACGGCACCACCATCCCGCCGATCGGGTTCGGCACCGCCGGGCTGCGCGGCGAGGAGGCCGTCACCGCGGTCACCCAGGCGCTGGAGAACGGCTACCGGCTCATCGACACGGCCGTGAACTACGGCAACGAGGTCGAGGTGGGCGAGGCCATCCGCCGCGCCGGTCTTCCCCGTGACGAGCTGGTGGTGACCAGCAAGATCCCGGGCCGGCACCACTCGTACGACGACGCGATCGCCAGCACCAAGGAGTCCCTGCAGCGGCTCGGTCTCGACCGCATCGACGTGCACCTCATCCACTGGCCGAACCCGAAGCAGGAGAAGTACCACGAGACGTGGCGGGCCCTCGTCCAGCTGCGGGACGACGGGCTGGTCCGCTCACCCGGTGTATCGAACTTCACCGGAGAGCACCTGCAGCGCGTCATCGACGACACCGGCGTCACGCCGGTGCTCAACCAGATCGAGCTGCACCCCTACTTCCCGCAGACGCAGATGCGCGAGGTGGACGACCGGCTCGGCGTGGTGACCGAGTCGTGGAGCCCGATGGGCAAGCGGCAGGCGCCGTTCGCCGAGCCGGTCGTCACCGCCGCGGCCGAGGCGCACGGCGTCTCCCCCGGGCAGGTGGTGCTGCGCTGGCAGCTGCAGCTCGGCAACGTGCCCATCCCGTTGTCGCGCAACCCCTCGCGGCAGCGGGAGAACCTCGACCTGGACGGCTTCGAGCTGAGCGACGAGGAGGTGGCCGCGATCACCGGCCTGGCCCGGCCGGACGGCCGGCTGTTCGGGGGCGACCCGGACAGCCACGAGGAGTTCTGAACCCGTGCCGGCGACGCCCTACCTCCGCGTCGACCCGGTCCGGCTCCGCGAGAACGTACGCCGTGCGGCCGAGTGGGCCGACGCGAACGGGGTGGCGCTGCGCCCGCACGGGAAGACCCACAAGTCGGCGGAGGTCGCGAGGCTGCAGCTCGACCACGGCGCGGTGGGGCTGACCGTGGCCACCGTGGGTGAGGCGGAGGCCTTCGCCGAGCACGGCTTCACCGACCTGTTCGTCGCCTACCCGCTCCACCTCGACGAGGAGAAGACCGCTCGGCTCCGCGCCCTGGCCGAGCAGGGTCGGGTCGCGATCGGGGTCGACTCGGTCGAGGGCGCCACCAGGGCCGGCGAGCTGCTCGGGGGGCACGGTGTCGAGGTGCTCGTCGAGGTCGACAGCGGTCAGCACCGCACCGGCTGCCCACCTGTCGAGGCCGGCGCCGTCGCGGCCGCGGCGGCGCGCGCCGGCGGGCAGGTGCGGGGGGTGTTCACCTTCCCGGGCCACAGCTACGCGCCCGACGCGATGACGTCAGCTGCGGATGACGAGGCCCGAGCGCTGGCCGCAGCGCGCACTGCGGTCGAGGCCGAGGGGCTCGAGGTCCCGGTGGTCAGCGGGGGCTCCACGCCGAGCTTCGCGCACACTCACGCCGACGTGCTCACCGAGGCCCGTCCCGGCGTCTACGTGTTCGGCGATGCGCAGCAGTGGGAGCTCGGCTCCATGCCACCGGAGTCGATCGCGCTGACCTGCCGGGCCACGGTGGTCAGCCACGCGGGCGGGCGGGCGGTCCTGGACTCCGGGGGCAAGGCGCTGGCCGCGGACCGAGCGGCGTACAACACCGGCGCCGGCCGGCTGCTCGACCACCCCGACGCCCGGATCGTCCTGCTGTCGGAGCACCACGCGGTGGTCGACCTGGCCGGCGCGCCGCTCCCCCGCGTGGGCGAGGAGGTCGACGTCGTGCCGAACCACTGCTGCGCGGCGGTCAACCTGACCGACGAGCTCTGGGTCGAGGAGGACGGCGAGCTGCGGTCGTGGTCGGTGGCGGCCCGCGGCCGGAACAGTTGACGGGCGCCTCTAGGGTTTCCGCGTGTCGAAGCGCCTGCTCCTCCCCGTCCTCACCATGCTCCTGACCGCCGGCCTGGCCGCCTGCGGCGACGACAACGACACCGCGACCGACACGGCGACCGACGCCGGGAGCGGCAGCCCCCACGGGAGCGCGAAGCCGGCCGACGTCACCTGTGACTACCCGGTCGACAACCAGATCCCGGCGGCCAAGAAGGTGGACGCACCGCCGAGCAAGCCGACGGTCGGTGGCGACGTCCCCGCCACGCTCTCGACCAGCCTGGGCGACATCAAGATCAGCCTCGACGCGGCCGGCGCACCCTGCACGGTCAACTCGTTCGTGTCCCTGGCGACCCAGGGCTACTTCGACGACAGTCCGTGCCATCGGCTCACCACGCTCGACGAGAGCGGCATCGCGGTCCTGCAGTGCGGCGACCCGAGCGGCACCGGCGGCAGCGGCCCCGGCTACAGCTTCGCTGACGAGACCAAGGGCGACGAGAAGTACGGCCCGGGCGTCCTGGCGATGGCCAACCGGGGTCCCGACACCAACGGCTCGCAGTTCTTCATCGTCTACGACGACTCGCCGCTGAACCCCGACTACACCGTCTTCGGGACCGTCGACGACGACTCGCTGAAGAAGATCCAGGACCTGGCCGCCAAGGGGACCGTGGCCGGCCCCGGAGGCGTGACCGCGCCGGCCGAGAAGGTCACGATCAAGTCGGTCAGCTGGCGCTAGTGGAGCTGATGAGATTCACCGGGTACCCGGTGAATCTGGTCCTTCCCCCGTCAAGTTTCGTGAGGGAAGGGTTTCGGCGTCGAGTGACCTTGGCGGTCGCACTCCTTGTGGAGAACGACCACTCGGGTCACTCGACGGCGGAGCTTCACCGGGTACCCGGTGAAACTCACCCGGGTGACCGGAGCCGGAACGTCACCCCGCTCAGCCGCTCCGACTCGGTCCAGAGCGCCTTGGCCAGGTCCGGGTCGAGCGCGCGCTGGCTGCGGCCGACGCCCGTCACCCAGCCCCGCAGCTCGTGGAACGAGTGCGGCCCCACGTAGGTGTTGCCCGGCACGTCCATCGTGGCGGCGTAGAGCGTCGGCAGGGCGCCCTGCCACGCCTTCATGCCGACCAGCCGGTGGCCGAAGTCGCCGACCGCGGTCTTGAGCCGGCTCCCCGTCGACCCGGTGATGCCGGTCGCCGTCGAGCCCGGGTGCGCGCCCGTGACGCGCAGCGTCGAGCCGGCGGCGGTGAGCCGGCGCTGCAGCTCGCCCATGAACAGCAGGTTGGCCAGCTTGGAGTCGGCGTACGCCGTATAGGGGCGGTAGCGACGCCTGGTCCAGGTCAGGTCGTCGAGGTCGAGGTGACCGTGCCGATGGGACGGCGAGCCGACGACCACCACCCGGTCGGTGAGCCGTGGCAGCAACAGGTTGGTCAGCGCGAAGTGGCCGAGGTGGTTGGTGGCCAGGTGCAGCTCGATGCCGTCGGGCGACGTGCCGAACGGCAGCGCGAGCACGCCGGCGTTGTTGATGAGTACGTCGACCGACCCGACCCCCTCCGCGAAGGCCCGCACCGACGCCAGGTCGGCCAGGTCGAGCAGTCCGAGCTCGACGTCGCCGGACATCTGCTCGGCCGCGGCGCGGCCGCGGTCGAGGTTGCGGACCGCCAGGACCACACAGGCGCCGCGGTCGGCCAGGACCTTGGCCGTCTCGAGGCCGATCCCTCCACTGGCGCCTGTGACGACGAACCGGCGGCCGTCCTGGCGCGGTACGTCGTCCCAGCGCTCAGTCGCCATGCTCGGGCGGGGTCCCCACGAAGTCCTCGTCCCGGGCCGACCGCTCCTCCGCGGAGGCACCCATGGGATCGGGGACCGGGGCTGCGACGTACCGGACCTGGTCGCCCAGCGTCACCGTCCGGCCCACGGTGCAGAGCCGGTCCTGGATCTGCTGGACCGTGCGGGGCAGGACCTCGCGGGCCGCGTCTCCGCCCTCCCCCTCCGGGAACGTGACGTCGAGGGTCACCGTGAGCTGGACCATGTGGTTGCCGCCCTCGTCGCGGATCTTGTGGCCCTCGGCGCGGGCGTGGAAGGTCTCGAACGGCGCCCGCTTGCCCGCGATGTGGTCCAGGTCGGCCGCACCGCAGCCGACCAGCGCAGCGAGCAGCAGCTCGACGGGCGTGAAGTCGGGGTCGTCGCCGGGGCCGATCGAGACGCCGCCGCCGCGGCGGTTGGTGGCCATCCAGCGGTGCTCACCGATCTGGTGGAGGTCGACGCTGCGGTGGGTCTCTTCGTTCAGCTGGGGTCCGGGCTCGGCTGCCATGACCGAAGACTGCCAGAGCCCTCCCGTCGACACGCCCGGGATGGGGTCGCCCTTGAACGGGCGGCCCCGACCGACTTGTGTCGGAGGTGTGCGGGACCCTTCCCCCGCACACGACGGACCCCGAGCCGCACGGGCTCGGGGTCCGTTGCTGGACGTCGACCGTGGGGCCACACGTCCGACCGCCGTCCCGCCCGGGGGGTGCGGGGCTCGGCGGGGCTCAGTGCTTGCGGTCCTCCAGCGCGCGCCGGACGCGGCGCTCCTGCCGGGTGAGCCCACTGGTGCGCAGCGAGCTCCGGTGCAGACCTCGGTCGGCCCGGCCGTCGTCGACGAGACGGGACAGGTACAGCTGCGCGGACATGGTGGTCTCACTCCTTCCGCCCTGCTTCAAGGGCGATCAAACGTAACTGGTAGATCGCGGATGCGACTCTTACATGTTACTGAGGAGTGGGGCCCTCTCCCAAACCGGTGAGCGGGTGATCTCCGACACCACCTGGCCGCGCGGTAAGCCCGGCGAAACGGGTCCGGACATGCCACGGCGGGCCCGACCTGAAAAGATCTGGCCCGCCTCTCGTGGGAGATTCAAGTCTACGTCGGCGCCGGCCCGACATCCACCCCGGGAAGGGTGAGTCGCGCGGGAATACTCTGGCCGGGTGCCCAGCCCCTATGCCTCCCTCCAGCGCACCGAGGCGCTGGCCCGCCGCGAGCTCCTCGACATCACGTCGTACGACGTGAGCCTGGACCTCGCCTCGGACGACAGCACCTTCGAGTCGGTGACGACGATCAGGCTCCGAAGCCGCGCCGGAAGCACCTTCCTCGACCTCAAGCCGGTCGGACTGGCCCAGGTCAGGCTGGACGGACGCCCGCTGGACGTGGACCTGCTGGAGCGCGGCCGGCTCCCCCTCGAGCTCGCCGAGGGCGAGCACGAGCTGGTGGTCGAGGCGACGATGCCGTTCCGCAACGACGGCGAGGGGCTGCACCGCAGCGTCGACCCCGCCGACGGCAAGAGCTACGTCTACGGCATGAGCTTCATGGACGCGGCGCCGACGATCTTCGCCTGCTTCGACCAGCCCGACCTCAAGGCGCCGTACACCTTCCACGTGCGCGCTCCGCAGGACTGGGTCGTGATCGGCAACGCGCCGGGCCGGCAGGTCGAGCCGGGCGTCTGGGAGCTCGAGCAGAGCCAGCCGCTGTCGACCTACTTCGTCACCCTGGTGGCCGGGCCCTACCACGTGCTTCGCGACGAGCACGACGGCATCCCGCTCGGGCTCAGCGCCCGAGCCAGTATCGCGGCCGACCTCGACAAGGACGCCGACGAGCTGTTCACGCTGACCCGGCAGAGCTTCGACGAGCTGCACCGCCTGTTCGGGATCCGCTACCCGTTCGGCGACTACCACCAGGCCTTCGTGCCCGAGTTCAACGCGGGCGCGATGGAGAACCCGGGCTGCGTCACCTTCCGCGACCCGCTCGTCTTCACCAGCCGCGTGACCCGCGGCGTCCGGGTCGCCCGGGCCAGCACCCTCGCGCACGAGATGGCGCACCAGTGGTTCGGCAACCTCGTCACCCCCGCCTGGTGGGACGACCTCTGGCTCAACGAGTCGTTCGCCGAGTACATGGGCAACCGCGTCACCGCCGACGTCACCGAGTACGCCGACGCGTGGGTCAACGACTCCTACGCGCGACGCCAGTGGGGCCTGACCGCCGACCAGCGGCCGAGCAGCCACCCGGTGGCCGGCAACGGTGCGGTCGACGCCAGCGCCGCCCTGCAGGACTTCGACGGCATCTCTTATGCGAAGGGCTGCGCGATCCTGCGCCAGATCAACGCCACGCTCGGTGACGAGGTGTTCTTCAGGGGCACGATCGACCACTTCGAACGGCACCGCTTCGGCAACGCGACGATGCACGACCTGTTCGAGAGCTGGGAGCGGGCCGGCGCCGAGGGCATGGCGGACTTCACCGACAACTGGCTGCGGACCGTGGGCCCCGACCGCATCGAGCTCGACCGGGCTGCCGGGGTGATCCGGCGTACGCCGCCCGAGGGGCACCCGGCCGACCGGCCGCACCGCATCCGGGCCGCGGTGGCTGCCGGGGACGGCACCTGGACCGACCACGTCGTGGACCTCGAGGAGCCGGAGACGGCCTTCGACGCCGGCGAGCGGCCGGTGCTCCTCGACCCCTACAACGACACGTGGGCGCTGCTGATCCCCGACAAGCTGACCATGGATGCGCTGGAGTCACTGCTGCCTGGAGTCGACGACCCGCTGCTGCGGGCCGGGGTGTGGAGCAACGTCCGAAGCGCGCTGCACAACGCCGCCGTCGACCCCGTCGACGTGCTGGAGATCGTGGTCCGGAGCCTCCCGATCGAGGACACCGAGGACACCCGGCGGCGCACGATGTCGTGGGTCTACGGCTGGGTGCTCCCCCTCCAGCCGGACCCGCAGGCGGCGGTGGCCCGGATCCACGAGGCCGCCCGGGCCAAGCTGGCCGACGCGGCACCGACCTCGGAGGAGCAGCTGGCGGCGTTCCGGGCCGCCATCGGCACCGCCGCCGACGTCGAGCTCCTCCGGACCTGGCTGTCCGCGGACCAGCTGCCGGACGGCATCCCGCTCGACGTCGACCTGCGCTGGCGGATCCTGGTCCGGCTGGCGACCCTCGGTGCGGTGGACCTGGCCGAGCTCGACCGGCAGCTCGAGACCGACCCCAACGCCGTGGCCCGGGTCCGGCACGCAGGCGCCCGCGCCTCGCTGCCCGACGCCGACGCCAAGTCCTGGGCGTGGAGCTGCTTCACCGGGGAGGTCGACCTGCCCAACTACGAGCTCGAGGCGGTGGGCCTCGGCTTCTGGCGGGGCGGCCAGGAGGAGCTCACCCAGCCGTACGTCGAGAGGTACTTCGCCGACCTGCCGGACACTGTTCGGGTGCGCAGCGGCTGGGTCCTGGCGGACGCCGCGGAGCACTTCTTCCCGGCCACCTCGCTGACCCCCGAGACGCTGGCCCGGGCCGAGGGGCTGATCGCCGACGGCGACCTGGACCTGTCCATCCGGCGCCGGCTCGTCGATGAAGCGGACAACCTCAAGCGCAAGCTCGCGGTCCTCGAGGCCTTCCCACGTCCATGAAGGCGCGGCGACCCGGCCCGACGGTCCGGACCAGGGTGCACGAGCTGCGCGCGGACGGCGAGCGCCGCCACGAGGACCGGCTGGCCACCGAGGAGCCGCTGGAGATCCGGCTCGCCTGGCCGAGCGCCGCGCCGCGGCGCGTCTGGGTCACGATGCGCACACCCGGCCACGACTTCGAGCTCGCCGCGGGCTGGCTGGTTCACGAAGGGCTGATCACCGCTCCCCCACGCACCATCGCCTACTGCACCGACGAGGACCTGACCGCGGAGCAGGAGTTCAACGTGGTCACGGCGACCCTGGCCGAGCCGCCCACCCGGGACCCCGGCCACCGGCACGCGGGCTCGGGGTCCTCCGCGTGCGGCGTGTGCGGCAAGGACACGATCGCCGAGGCGCTCGCGGCACCGGCCACCGGGCGCTGGTCCGGCCCGGTCCCGGCTGCGGACGTCGTACGCACGCTTCCGGACCGGCTCCGCGAGTCCCAGACCGTCTTCGACACCACCGGCGGGGTGCACGCGGCGGCGCTGGCCACCGCGGACGGCGAGCTCCTCGTGGTCCGCGAGGACGTCGGGCGCCACAACGCCGTCGACAAGGTCACCGGCGCCCGGGTGGTCGCCGGGCAGTCCCCGAGCGGGGCGGCCTTGGTGGTCAGCGGCCGCGCGGGCTTCGAGCTGGTCCAGAAAGCGGTGGCGGCGGGCAGTGGGGCGCTCGTCGCGGTGGGTGCGCCCACCAGCCTGGCGGTGGAGCTGGCCCGCGAGGCCGGGCTCGCGCTGTACGGCTTCACCTCGGGCAGGCGGACCGTGCGGTACGCCTGAAGACCTTGGTGGTGCCGGTTCCCGGCCGACGGACGGGCCGGCCGTCCGTCACTTCTTCTTGGGCTTGACCTTGAACACCAGCGTCGACGGCGTGGGGTCGGCGTTGCCGGCCGGCTGCACCGCCCGGACCGTCAGCGTGTGCTTGCCGACGGCGAGCTTGCGGCTCTTCACCGTGAGCGGGCTGGTGCAGGGCTTGTAGGGACCGGTGTCGATGGCGCACTCGAACGTCGCAGTGGCCACCGAGGCCGCGAAGGCGAACTGCACCTTGTCGTTCTTGTGCACCTTCTTCTCTCCCACGATGACGCTGGTCTCAGGCGGCGGGAACGACACGTTCTCGCAGCCGGTGAGCACGTCGGCCCGGTCGGCGGTGACGGTGTCGGTGCCCGGGCCGCAGTCGACCGTGTCGGCCACGCCGTCGCGGACCGAGATCGTGTCGTCGCCGTCGCCACCGCGGACCAGGTCGGCCCCGCCGCCGGGGTTGACGGTGTCGTTGCCGGCACCGGCGTTCACCACGTCCGAGCCCGGGCCGCCGCGGACGGTGTCGTCGCCGTCGAGGGTGGCCACCGCGATCACCCCGGAGTAGGCGGTGCTGTCGATGGTGTCGGCCCTGACGCCGGCGCTGGTCGTGAGGTCGTACTCCTCGATCCCCGTGCTCGACAGGCCGACGCCGGGCGCCGGGCCGAGGAGCGAGTTGGAGATGAACAGCGTGACCACCTGTTGCACCGGCGACGCCGTGTAGTCCTGCACGACCACGTCGCGGCCCTCGCCGCCGTCGATCGACCCGCCGCCGGGGTCGACGATCCGGTCGTCGCCGGCGCCGCCCTGAACGTCGTTCGAGATGTCCCGCAGGACGTCGTTCCCGGCACCGCCGGAAGCCGTACCGCCTCCGTCCACCCAGTCATCGCCCAGGCCGCCGGTCACGGTGTCCTGACCGTCGGCGTCGATCACGTCCCGGCCCTCGCTCCCGGTGACCGAGTCGGCGTCGTCGTCGTCCACGTCGATGGTGGTCCGCACGAGGGCCGGGAAGGCCAGCTCGGTGACGCCCCCCAGGTTGACGGTCTGGGCGCCCTCGGCCGCGTCCACCACCACGTTGGTCACCTCGGGGCAGGGCAGCGCGGGCTCGGCGGAGCTGCCGTTGACGTTCGCCGCGTCAGCGCCGCACGTCACGCTCACCACATCGCCCGGGTCGTCGCTCTCGACGATCACGTAGTTGTCGTCAGTGGTCGCGGTCACCTCGGCCACCGCGGGCAGTGCGGTGACCACGAGCGCGGCCCCGGCGGCCGCCAGGACGGTCGCGGCCCGGCGGACGAGGAGAGCCATACCCGGCAGAGTAGTTGGCCGCACCACATCCCGCTGCTTTCCGGAGGAGTACGGCGTGGGCTGCACCGGGCTGTCGGTGCCGTGGGTCACGATGCGGTCATGGCTGCACTGACCGTCGCACTCGCGCTGCTGGCCCTCGTGGCCGGCGTGCTCGCCGGCGCCTGGCTCGGGCGCTGGCTGACCGCGGGCCACGACGAGCGCGAGCTCTCCCGCGCCCGGGAGGGGCTGGCCAATGCGCGCGCCGAGGCGGCCGAGGCCCGCACTGGCGCCGCGGAGAGCGAGGCCACGGTCGCCCACGTCCAGGCCCAGGTGGCCAGGGCCGAGGCGGAGCGGGACGCCGCCCGCTCGCGGGTCGAGGAGATCGCGGCGGACCGGCAGGCGATGGTCGACCAGTTCCGGCTCCTGTCCAACGAGGTGGCCGAGCGTCAGGGCAAGCAGGTCGACACGGTGACCGCCCAGCGCCTCCAGGCGACCCAGGACCTCCTCACTCCCGTGGCCGTGACGCTGCAGCAGTTCCAGGCCCGCCTGGTCGAGGTCGAGAAGGAGCGGGTCGCGATGGCCACCGACCTGCAGGCGCACGTCCGGTCCGTGCGCGACACGGGCGAGGCGCTCCGCAAGGAGACGGCATCCCTGGTCACGGCGCTCCGCAAGCCCCAGGTGCGCGGCTCGTGGGGGGAGACCCAGCTCAAGCGGGTGGCCGAGATGTCCGGCATGGTCGAGAGGTGCGACTTCGACGTCCAGCTGACCAGCCAGAGTGACGGGCAGACGCTCCGGCCCGACATGCGCGTCCACCTCGCCGAGGGCAAGTACGTCTTCGTCGACTCCAAGGTCCCGCTGAGCGCCTTCCTCGACGCCGCCGAGACCGATGACGAGCAGCAGCGCACCGCCCATCTGGCCAGCTTCGCCCGCCACGTGCGGACCCACGTCGACCAGCTCTCCGGCAAGAAGTACTGGAAGGCGGGTGAGTCCCCCGAGTTCGTCATCCTCTTCCTGCCGAGCGAGGCGTTCTTCGTGGCCGCCCTGGAGCAGCTGCCCGACCTCCACGAGTACGCCGTCGAGCGCGACGTGGTGCTGGCCACCCCGACCACGCTGATCGGCATGCTGCGGGCGGTGGCCTACGGCTGGAAGCAGGCGGCCCTGGCCGAGACGGCCGCCGAGGTGTTCCGGGTGGGCCGCGAGCTGCACGACCGGCTGGGCCAGATGGGCAACCGCTTCGACAAGCTCGGCCGGGCGCTGCGGACCAGCGTCAACGCCTACAACGAGACGGTCGCGACCGTCGAGGGCCGGGTGCTCGTCCAGGCGCGGCGGTTCAAGGAGCTCAAGGTCACCGAGAAGGAGCTCGCCGCCCTCACGAGCGTCGACGAGCCGGTCCGCCAGATCCAGGCGGCCGAGCTGGTCGACGACGCCACCCAGGTCGAGCCGATGGTCGGCCGGCGCAGCCGCCGGTCGCCCGAGCCGCCGGAGGCCGAGACGCTCTGGCGCGCCGACCCCGACCTCGACGAGCTGGTCGACGACGACGCCGACCGCGCTCGCGCCGCGGCCGAGGACGACGAGCGGCGGCACGCATAGGACATAAAGTCACCGCATGGCCTTCGGCAACGCCGACTCCTACGCCAGGTTCATGGGTCGGTTCTCCGATCCGCTCGCCCCTCGCTTCGCCGACCTGGTCGAGGTGCCGGCAGACGGTCGGGTGCTGGACGTGGGCTGCGGGCCCGGGGTGCTGACGGCGGTGCTCGTCGACCGGTTCGGAGCCGACCGGGTCGACGCCATCGACCCCACTCCCGGCTTCGTGGCCGCCGCGCGGGCGCGGCTGCCGCAGGTCGACGTCCGCGAGGGCGCGGCCGAGGCGCTCCCCTACGCCGACGACACCTACGCCGCGTCGTACGCCCAGCTCGTCGTCCACTTCATGAAGGACCCCGTCCGCGGCCTGACCGAGATGGCCCGGGTGACCCGGCCCGGCGGCACGGTGGCGGCCTGCGTCTGGGACCACGGCGGCGAGCGGGGCCCGCTCTCGCTGTTCTGGCACGCGGCGAAAGAGCTCGACCCGTCGGCGCGCCGCGACGCCGACGCCTCCCCCGGCTCCACCGCTGGTGATCTCGAGCGGCTCATGGGTGCGGCCGGGCTGGTCGACGTACGCGGCGGCCAGCTGTCCGTCACGATCCACCTGGCGTCCTTCGAGGACTGGTGGGCGCCGTTCGAGGAGCCGGCCGGCTCGGCGGGCGACTACCTCGCGACCCGCTCCCCCGACCAGATCGCCGAGCTCCGTGAGCACTGCCGCTCGAAGCTCTCCGACGGCCCCTTCGACCTGACCGTGTGGACCTGGACGGCCACCGGCCACAGCAGCTCCACCCGACGCTGACCCGCCCGTTCAGTACCGGCGGGTCGGGAAGGGCTAGGTCGAGCTGGTGGCGGTCCAGTCGCTGACGTCCAGGCCCCAGTCCGACTCCAGGCGGGCCAGCTGGGGGCGGTACATCACCTGGAGCGCCTCCTTGAGCCCCTCCGGCCAGTCCCAGTCGGCCCGGCTGCTGGAGCCCGAGGCCTCGTCCACCCCCGCCAGCGCCACCGGGTCGAGGCCGAGGCGGCGCCACACGTCGTCGGCGGCGGCCTGCGGCGTACGCCGGACCTGCTCGTAGACCATGACGACCAGCCGGTCCCGGCCCACCGCGGCGGCCCAGGCGTCGAGCTGGTCGGCGTAGAAGCCGGTGAACGTCTGCACGGTGATCGGCACCGGGTAGGGCCAGGGAGACGGGTTGCCGGCCGCGGCTCGGGTGGCCGCGAGCCGCATCGCCGACCGGAACCGGTCGACCGGGTCGCGCAGCAGCACCAGCACCGGCGCGTCCGGGACCAGCCGGGCGGCCGCCGCCGGGACGGAGGCGTGGCGGAGGTACTGCGGCGTCCACTCCCCGCGGCGCACGCCGTCCGCGGGGAACAGCGAGAGGTAGTCGTCGGCGGGCAGCACGCCGTCGGCCACCTTGTGGAGGAGGTGCTGCTCCTTCTTCCCGTTGGTCCCGAGCGCCACCAGGGGGTGCTGGGTGAGCAGGTCGGTGAACCACGTGGTCCCGCTGCGCTGGGCCCCGATGCCGAGCCAGGCGGGACCGGATACTGCCATGAGCGCCACCCTATGGTGGCCGTAGGTTGGAGCCATGCCGGAGATCGATCCGAGCTTCACCGCCCTCCCCCACCGCCGGCTCGGCGCGGTGGCCCTCGCCCGGGCCCAGGAGCTGGGGGCCGGCCACGCCGACTTCCGCTTCGAGCGGATCCGGAACCAGCACCTCGCGGTCCGCGACGGGGTGCTCCAGACCGCGCTGGACGCCGACGACGTGGGCTTCGCCGTCCGGGTGATCCACCGGGGTGCCTGGGGGTTCGCGTCCGGTGTCGTGCTCACCGACGGAGAGGCCAGGCGGGTGGCCGAGACCGCGGTCGCGGTGGCCGAGGTCGCCGCGGAGATGACCAGCACACCCGTGGAGATCGCTCCGGAGCCGGTCTACGCCGACGTCAGCTGGGTCTCGTCGTACGACGTCAACCCGTTCGACGTGCCGATCCCCGAGAAGGCGGCGCTGCTCATCGACTGGACCGAGCGGCTGCGGCAGGGCGCGGCCGTGGACCACGCCACGGCCTCGGTCGGGCAGGTGCTGGAGAACAAGTACTACGCCGACCTGGCCGGCACGGAGACCATCCAGCAGCGGGTGCGCCTCGACCCCGAGGCACTCGCCATGGGCGCCGGCGCGGACACCTTCGACTCGATGCGGACGGTCGCGCCGCCGGTGGGCCGCGGGTGGGAGTACCTGACCGGCGGCATCCACGACTGGGACGCCGAGCTCGACGAGATCCCGGAGCTGCTGGCCGAGAAGCTCAAGGCGCCGACGATCGAGCCCGGCCGCTACGACCTGGTCATCCACCCCTCGAACCTGTGGCTCACCATCCACGAGTCCATCGGCCACGCGACCGAGCTCGACCGCGCGCTCGGCTACGAGGCCAACTACGCCGGCACGTCGTTCGCGACGTACGACAAGCTCGGAACACTGCAGTACGGCTCCAACGTCATGCACGTCACCGGCGACCGCACCGTCGAGCACGGTCTGGCCACCATCGGCTACGACGACGAGGGCGTGCAGACCCAGAGCTGGGACATCGTGCGCAACGGGGTGCTGGTCGGCTACCAGCTCGACCGCCCGATGGGACACATGAAGCCCGAGCTCAACGGGGGCCGGTCCAACGGCTGCGCGTACGCCGACTCCCCCGGCCACATCCCGATCCAGCGGATGGCCAACGTCTCGCTGCAGCCGGCCCAGGACGGACCCTCCACCGAGGAGCTGATCGGGCGGGTCGAGCACGGGCTGTACGTCGTGGGCGACAAGTCGTGGTCGATCGACATGCAGCGGTTCAACTTCCAGTTCACCGGCCAGCGGTTCTACCGCATCACCCACGGCGAGCTGACCGGCCAGGTCCGCGACGCCGCCTACCAGGCGACGACCACCGACTTCTGGGGTGCGATGGAGGCGGTGGGCGGCCCGCAGACCTGGGAGCTGGGTGGCGCCTTCAACTGCGGCAAGGCCCAGCCGGGGCAGGTCGCCTCGGTCAGCCACGGCTGCCCGACGTCCCTGTTCCGCGACATCCGCATCCTCAACACCACCCAGGAGTCCGGCCGATGACCCAGCACAGCCCCGGGCACGGCGTCAGCCCGCAGTCGCTGGTCGAGCACGCCCTGGCCGCGTCGATGGGCGACGACTGCGTGGTGATCGTGACCGAGTCGACCAGCGCCAACCTGCGCTGGGCCAACAACACGCTCACCACCAACGGCGTGATGCACGGCCTGCACGTCTCGATCGTCTCCTTCGTCAAGCAGGCCGGCGGCGTCTCCGTCGGTTCGGTGACCGGCAGCGCCACCACCCAGGCCGAGGTGGACGACCTGGTCCGTGCGGCGGACGCCGCCGCCCGGAGTGCGGCTCCGGCCGAGGACGCGAACGAGCTCGTGGGCGAGCGCACCTCGCCGGACTGGGCGGACGAGTCGGTCGCCACCGGCATCGAGGTCTACGACGACGTGGCACCGGCCCTCGGCGAGGCGTTCGGCCGGGCCGGTGCCGCCGGCCGCGTGCTGTACGGCTTCGTCGACCACCAGGTCGCCACGACGTACCTCGGCTCCACCACCGGGCTCCGGCTCCGACACGTCCAGCCCACCGGGCACTTCGCGTGCACCGGCAAGAGCGCGGACCTGACCAACAGCGCGTGGGTGGGCAGGGCCACCCGGGACTTCACCGACGTGGACCCGTTGGCGGCCGACGAGGAGCTCGCCCGGCGGCTCGCCTGGGGCGAGCGCAGGGTCGACCTCGAGGCGGGCCGGTACGACACGATCCTCCCGCCGACCGCCGTGGCCGACGTGATGATCTACGCCTACTGGACGGCCGACGCGCGCTCGGCGTGGGAAGGCCAGTCGGTCTACAGCCGGCGGCCGACCGGCACCCGGATCGGTGAGGCCATCGCCCGTCCCGAGGTCACGCTCTCCTCGGACCCGGGGTACGACGGGCTCCAGTGTGCGCCGTTCGTGGTGGCCTCGGCCTCCTCGAACGTGACGTCGGTCTTCGACAACGGCCTCGAGCTCGCGCCGACCGACTGGATCCGGCGCGGCGAGCTGTCGGCGCTCCGGCAGACCCGGCACACCGCCGAGATGACGCAGCAGCCGGTCACGCCGGTGGTGGACAACCTGGTGCTCGACGTGGCCGGCGGCACGGGGTCCCTCCAGGACGTCGTCGCGGGCACGGAGCGGGGGCTGCTGCTCACCTGCCTGTGGTACATCCGCGAGGTCGACCCGCAGACGCTGCTGCTCACCGGGCTGACCCGCGACGGCGTCTACCTCGTCGAGGGCGGTGAGATCACCGCCGCGGTCAACAACTTCCGCTGGAACGAGAGCCCGGTCGACCTGCTGCGCCGCTTCTCCCACGCCTCGAGCACCCTGCCGACGTTCAGCCGGGAGTGGGGCGACGACTTCTTCTCGCGCACCGCGATGCCCGCGCTGCGGATTCCGGACTTCAACATGTCGAGCGTGTCGCCGGCCCAGTAGCACGGTGGAAGCCCTCCGGCGGCGTACTTTCGGACCATGGAGTCAGCCATGGACGAAGACACCGAGCAGCGTGAGCTGCACCCTCTCGACGACCCGCCGACCCAGACCATCCAGCCCGAGGCGTCCCCCGAGCCGGTGGTCGAGAGCCGCGGTCGCGGCCTGGGCGGCAACCGGCACCTCGGCAGCGTGGTCCTCTCCTTCCTCGGGGTGCTGGGGGCCTACGGCGCGATCGACTACGCCTTCTACCGCACCCTCGGGCCGGGGCAGACCGTCTACCAGGGCGGCGCCGTGGCCGACCATTCGGTGGTGGCCGCCGGGGTGGCCGCCGCCTGTCTGTTCGTCGCGGCGGCAGCAGGCCGGCTCTCCGCACTGGGTCCGCTGCTGGCCGGTCTGGTGCTCGGCGCCGGTCCGTGCGTCTGGATCGTGCTCGACCAGGCGTCCTACGTCGATCGCGCCAACGACATCCCCGAGCTCTGGAACCACACCAGCTTCGGGTTGGTGGGCGCCAGCGTCGTCCTCTACCCCGCCGTGGCCGGACTGCTGATCGGCACTGCCTTCGCGGGGCGGTGGCGCCGGGTCACCACCTGACGGACTTCAGCTCCCGCCAGACCGTGGCGGCTTCCTCGAGCAGGGCGAGCTCGCTCAGCTCCTCCCCGGCGTGGACGCGGCCGAGGACGAAACCGGCCCGGCCGGACGTGTGACCGGCCGCCAGGCTGGACAGCCACTCGCGAGCCACGAGGGTGTCCTGCCGGTCGCCGAGCACGCGGGTGAGCTCGCGCGCCGCCTGCCGCGGCCGTTTGGCCCGGTCACTCCACACCGGCTCGACCAGCTCGTAGGCGTAGCGCAGCCGCTTGGCCGCCTTCCGCACCTCGTGCGGGTCGTCGGCGCGGTGGTGCCGGCGGCGCATCCGCTTCCACTCCTTGCGGACGAGCTTCGGGAGCACGTCCCGGGCCGCCCGGTCCGCCTCCGCCGTCCACGGGGGGTCCGCGGCCAGCTCGTCCAGAGCGCTGCGCAGGTCGAAGTAGCGCTGCGAACCCAGGTTCTCGGCGATCACCGCCTGGTCGTGCTGCGCCCGCTCGAGGGCGCGGCGCTCCAGGACGCGGTGGGCCGACTCGACGTCGGCCTCGTCCTCACGCAGCAGCCGGTCGATCCTGGCGACGACGACCTCGTCGTCCCGGGCCGGCCCGAGCGAGCGCGCCAGCCAGCGCAGCTCGTCGCGGATCGGGTCGGTGCGGTCGCGGTCCACCAGGGGGCGGTACGTCGCCAGTGCCGCCCGCAGCCGACGGCAGGCCTTGCGCATCCCGTGCACGCCACCGGTCTCGGCCTGCCGGACGAGTGGGTCCAGCCGCTCGATCTCGCTGACCTGCTCCAGGATCCACGGGTGCAGCAGCCGCTTGGCGGGCTTCTTCTTCGCAGGCGGCTTCGGCCGCGGGACGGCCGGCTCTCCCACCACGACGGTCAGTTTCCTCTGCTGGGGGCTCCGGCGTACACCGTGCCGGCCGAGGAACTCCTCCACGGCGTCGAGCAGCGCCGGCTCGCCGTGCACCAGCTCCACCTCCCACTCACGCCACCGCACCGCGTCGGCGCCCAGCCGGGCCGGGTTCCCCACGACCCGGTCGTCGGCGACCTCGGCCAGCACGGTGCCGTCCGGTCCGACCAGCCGGGACGTGCGCCGACTGGTCCGGACCCGGGCCACCGGAGCCAGCTCCTTGCCCCGGATCCAGCCGGCCACCAGGCCGGACAACGCCGCCGGGATGCCGGCGGAGTCGAGCCCCTCGTGCAGCTCGGTGCGGCCCTGGACGCCGTTCTGCGGCAGCTTGAGGTGCCAGCCCTCGTCCGACCCGCCCTCCCGGCGACGGAGAGTCACCCCCGAGCGCAGCAGGGGCATCCCTGGAACGTCGTAGTAGGTGGCGTCGAGGTTCGCCTCGCCGGCCGTCTCCATCGCGACCACCCCAGCCACTTCGGTCAGGTCGGGGAGCTGAGAGTCCGGGGGCGGGCTGAAGGCTCGTTCCACCTCGAGGTGCGCCATGTTCGGAACGGTAACCGCTGTGCTCATGCGTGACTCACCGCACCCCGGCACGTAGGGTCCGCGCATGAGTCATCGTCGCGCTCTGCCGGCCCTGCTCGCCCTCGCCGTCCTGGGGCTGGCTCTCGTGTCGTCCACGTCGGCCGCGCACGCGGCCACCGGCAGCCCGCCGGTGACGGCGCCGGACGCCGCCACCGTGCTGCAGGCCAACACGGTCGCCATCAAGCCGGTGAGCAACGACCACGACCCGGACAACGACCTGCTCGCGCTGTGCCGGATCGGCACGGAGCACTACAAGGGGCTGGCCGTCGACTTCTTCGGTGACGAGCTCGACGTCTTCGCCAAGCCGCACGCCAAGCCCGGCGTCTACACGTTCACCTACTACACCTGCGACTACAGCTTCCTCGTGCCCGGGACCATCAGCGTCACCGTGCAGGAGCTGCCGAAGATCCCGATCAAGAAGGTGGCCAGCCGCCCGGGCGTGCTCCGGGTGACCAACCCGACGGACATCGCGATGCGGTTCCTCTACGGCTCCTTCAACGAGGACGAGCCGGACGGCAGCCTGCTCATCCCCAGCGGCGAGACCGTCGTCCTCAAGGTCCACCGCACCCGGATCGACTGGATCGCCACCAGCCGCCGCGGTGACGTCTTCCTCGGCACCGGCCACGTCACCGGGATCCAGCTCCACCGCGCCGCGGCCCGGAACGCTGCCCACGCCTCCCTGACCGGTCGTCTGGCGACGCTGTGGCGCACCGCCTAGCGCTCCTGGGCGGGATCAGCGCACTCCTGCTCTGCTCCACCGTCTCGGCGTACGCCGCCACGGGCTCACCACCGGTCACGACGCCGGACCACGTCACCCTGCGCGCCGGCGAGGGCATGGAGGTCGACGTGACGGACAACGACAAGGACCCCGACGGCGACCAGCTCGAGGTCTGCCGGCTCGGCGACGTGCCGCGCGCGCTCAGCCCGTCGTTCGTCCATGACGGCAGGCTGCTGGTGGCGACCACCCGGCGGGCGCACGGGACCTACACGCTGACCTACTACGCCTGCGACGACAGCTACCTGACGGCCGGGACGCTCACGGTCGACGTCAGGCCGCCGCGACCCACGCTCGAGATCGTCCCCGTCGGCGCCGCGCCGCCGGGACGGATCCGGCTCGTCAACACCTACAAGAACCAGACGTTCCACTGCCAGTGGGCGCCCGTCGGATCGGAGAAGGTCGAAGGGAAGGCGACGGTCCGGCCGCGCCACACCGTGGTCATCACCGTCCACGAGGCGCAGCTCGAGATCGACTGCGAGAGCCCGCACGCCGGCGTCTCGGCCGTCTTCAGCCGTGGTGACCACCCGAGGGTCTCGCGACGGCCACGGTGACGACAGCCGGACTCGCACGGCGGGAAGCGGCTGCGCCTGCGAGCTACTCCGCGAACGCCTCCAGCGGCGGGCAGGCGCAGACCAGGTTGCGGTCGCCGTACGCCTGGTCGATGCGAGCCACCGGGGGCCAGTACTTGTCCGGGTCCTTGCCGGAGGGGAAGGCAGCCAGCTCGCGGTCGTAGGCGCGGTCCCACTCGCCGATGAGCGCACGGGTGGTGTGGGGAGCCCCGCGCAGTGGTGACTCCTCCGCGCTCCACTCGCCCGCGGCCACCCGGTCGATCTCGCCCTTGATCGCGGTCATCGCGTCGCAGAACCGGTCGATCTCCACCAGGTCCTCGGACTCGGTCGGCTCCACCATCAGCGTGCCGGCGACCGGGAACGACATCGTCGGCGCATGGAAGCCGTAGTCGACGAGCCGCTTGGCCACGTCGTCCACGGTCACGCCGGTCTCCCTGGTCAGGGCGCGCACGTCGAGGATGCACTCGTGGGCCACCAGGTTGCCGTGGCCCCGGTAGAGCACCGGGAAGTGCTCACCCAGCCGGGCCGCGACGTAGTTGGCGCTCAGCACCGCCGCGGCGGTCGCCTTCGTCAGCCCGGCGCCGCCCATCAGCCGGATGTAGGCCCACGAGATCGGCAGGATCCCGGCCGAGCCGTACGGCGCCGCGCTGATCGGCCCGATCCCCTCACGGTGCTCCGGCTGGGGGTGCATGCCGTGCGACGGCAGGTACGGCGCCAGGTGCTCGCGCACCGCGACCGGGCCGACACCGGGGCCACCGCCGCCGTGCGGGATGCAGAAGGTCTTGTGCAGGTTGAGGTGGGAGACGTCGCCGCCGAACTCACCGGGCTTCGCGAAGCCCAGCAGGGCGTTGAGGTTGGCTCCGTCGACGTACACCTGGCCGCCGTGGTCGTGCACGATCCGGCAGAGCTCGGTGATCGAGTCCTCGTAGGCGCCGTGCGTCGACGGGTACGTGACCATGATCGCGGCCAGGTCGTCGGGGTGTGCCTCGCACTGCGCGCGCAGGTCGTCGAGGTCGACCGCCCCGTCGTCGGCCGCCTTGACGACGACCACCCGCATGCCGGCCATCACCGCGGACGCCGCGTTGGTCCCGTGCGCGGACGACGGGATCAGGCACACGTCCCGGCCGGTGTCACCGTTCGCGTGGTGGTAGCCGCGGATCGCGAGCAGCCCGGCGAGCTCGCCCTGGGAGCCGGCGTTGGGCTGGATCGAGACCCGGTCGTAGCCGGTCACCTCGGCCAGCCAGCCCTCGAGCTGCTCGACCAGCCGCCGGTAGCCCTGCGCGTCCTCGGCCGGTGCGAACGGGTGCAGGTCCGCGAACCCCGGCAGGCTCACCGGCTCCATCTCGGTGGTCGCGTTGAGCTTCATCGTGCACGAGCCCAGCGGGATCATGCCGCGGTCCAGCGCGTAGTCGCGAGCCGACAGCCGGCGCAGGTAGCGCAGCATCTGGGTCTCGCTGTGATGGCTCGAGAACACGTCATGGGTGAGGTACGGCGTGGTCCGGCGCAGCCCGTCGGGCAGCGCGTCGCCGGTGGCCTGGTCGAGCGCGTCGAGGTCGGCGCCGGTGACGCCGAAGGCTTCCAGCAGCCTCTGGATCGTCGAGCGGGTCGTGACCTCTGAGGTGGTGATGCCCACGGTGTCCGCGTCGACCAGCCACAGGTGGATGCCGCGGTCCCGCGCCGCGCCCACCACGTCCGCCGCCCGTCCGGGCGCCACCACGGAAAGGGTGTCGAAGAAGTGCTCGTGCGACACCTCGATCCCGGCGTCCCTGAGCGCGGCCGCCAGCACCACGGCGTACCGGTGCGCGCGAGCGGCGATGGCCCTGAGTCCGTCGGGGCCGTGGTAGACGGCGTACATGCTGGCCACGACGGCCAGCAGCACCTGGGCGGTGCAGATGTTGGAGGTCGCCTTGTCGCGGCGGATGTGCTGCTCGCGGGTCTGGAGAGCCAGGCGGTACGCCGGCCGTCCCTCGGCGTCCACGCTGACCCCGACCAGCCGGCCGGGCAGGTGCCGCTCCAGCCCCGCGCCGACGGCCATGAAGCCGGCGTGCGGACCGCCGTAGAACAGCGGGACGCCGAACCGCTGGCTGGAGCCGACCACCACGTCCGCGCCGAGCGTCCCGGGCGCCTCGAGCAGCGTGAGCGCGAGCAGGTCGGCCGCCACCACGAGCATGGCGCCGCGGTCGTGGGCCTGCTCGGCGATCGGCCGGGGGTCGATCACCTTGCCGTGCGCACCGGGGTACTGCAGCAGGACGCCGCACAACCCGGTCTCCTCGACCCAGTCGGGCAGACCGTCGGTGAGGTCGGCCAGCGCGACCTCGATGCCCATGGCCCGGGCCCGGGTCTGCACCACCTCGATGGTCTGCGGAAGGGCGTCGGCGTCGACGACGAACGGCCCCTCGGCCTTGCGGTTCGCGCGGCGTACGAGCGTCATCGCCTCGGCCGCCGCGGTGCCCTCGTCGAGGAGGCTGGCGTTGGCGGTGGGCAGCCCGGTCAGGTCCCCGACCACGGTCTGGAAGTTGAGCAGCGCCTCGAGGCGGCCCTGCGAGATCTCGGGCTGGTAGGGCGTGTACGCGGTGTACCAGCTCGGATCCTCGAGCACGTTGCGCCGGATCACCGGCGGCGTGATCGTGGCGTGGTAGCCGAGCCCGATCATCGCCTCGGCCGGGTTGTTCTCCGCAGCGAGAGCCCGCAGCTCGCGGGCCACGGCGAGCTCGCTCGCCGCCTCGGGCAGCCTCAGGTCGGCCGTCGTGCGGATGCCGCCGGGCACTGCCGCCGCCATCAGCTCGTCGAGCGATCCGAAGCCGACCTTGGCCAGCATCGTCTCGATGTCCTCGGGACGCAGGCCGATGTGCCGGTCCACGAAGGGCAGTGCGCCGTCGAGCTCGGTGATCGAGGGGTGGTCTGACACTGGGTGGGCTCCTCAGAACGGGATCGTTCGGGCCCTCCCCCTCTGTCGTCCCACCGTCGAGCCTTCAGAGTTGCCTGTCCCGCGCGGTCCTGGCGCCTGAGAGGTTCCGGGGAGGAGTTGCCCCTTCGGCGCTCCGGTCAGGTACGTCCCCAACCTTGGGGACGAGGACCGGAGACTCTCCCGTGCGGGATGGTCAGCGGTGCAAGCGTACCTGCCCGCGGTGGTATTTCCCGACCCGAAGACCGGGGCGGCGGTCAGCCGGCGGTACGCGCGGCGCGGCGGGCCGCGAGCTCGTCACCGGGCGTCGGCTCGGCGTCCTCGGCCGCCCGCTCGCTCGGGAGATCGGCCAGGGTCCCCTCGATCTCGCGCCAGACCCCGCCGATCGCGATGCCGAAGACGCCTTGGCCGCCCTGGAGCAGGTCGATGACCTCGTCGTTGCTGGTGCACTCGTAGACCGAGGCGCCGTCGCTCATCAGGGTCACGCGGGTCAGGTCGTCGGTGCCGCGCTCACGCAGGAACTGGACGGCCGTCCGGATGTTCTGCAGCGAGATGCCGGCGTCGAGCAGCCGCTTGATGACCTTGAGGATCAGGATGTCGCGGAAGGAGTAGAGCCGCTGCGAGCCGGAGCCCGAGGCGCCGCGGACGGTGGGCTCGACCAGCCCGGTGCGCGCCCAGTAGTCGAGCTGGCGGTAGGTGATGCCGGCGGCGTTGCAGGCGGTCGGGCCGCGGTAGCCCAGGTCGCTCGGCAACGGCGACACGTCGTCGGTGAACAGCAGCCCCTGCTCCTCGGCCGCCTCGGCGGCCAGCGCCACGTCGATGCTGTCGCGCAGCTCGCCAGTGTCGTTCTGCTCGTTCACAAGCATCTCCTCCGCAAGGGCCGGTCCCGGTCAGGGTAGTCCGCAGGCGTCACAACCGTGGAACTACAACGGGGACAGTTCAAGGTACGGCGCCCCTCCGGGCCGGTCAACGACCGACACCCGGTGTGTCTGACCCTCGAGCGGAGGTTGAGGGTTGTCGGGCGTCGCGATAGTCCCGCACGTTTGTGTATGTCCGCCGGGCGAGTCACATACACAAACGTGCGGGACTATCCCGGCGGGGCGGGAGACGGCGGAAGTCAGTGCGCGTCGAAGTCCTCAGGCGTCACCTGGTCGAGGAACTCCCTGAACTTCTCGACCTCGTCCTCCTGCTCGGCGGGGACGGCGAGGCCGGCCTCGTCGAGGACCTCCTCCGCGCAGAAGATCCGGGAGCCGGTGCGCAGGGCGAGCGCGATGGAGTCCGAGGGTCGCGCACTCACCTCGGCCCCGGAGCCGAAGACCAGGGTGGCGAAGAAGACGCCGTCCCTGACCTCGGTGATCCGGACCTCGTCGAGCTGGTTGCCGGTGGCCTCGAGCACGTCCTTGAGCAGGTCGTGCGTGAGCGGACGAGGGGGTACGACGCCCTGCTGGGCGAACGCGATGGCCGTGGCCTCGACGGCGCCGATCCAGATGGGCAGGTAGCGCTCGCCGGACACCTCGCGCAGGAGCACGATCGGTTGGTTGGACGGCATCTCGACCCGGACGCCCATGACATCCACTTCGCGCACGGCTTCACACTACTCCCGCCCGGTGACCCCGCTCGGGGGCCGGCCCGCCCTGCGGAGCGGCTTGGCGCCCCGGTCAGAGGCGGCTCAGCCCGGCCTTGACCAGCGTCGCGTGCATCCGGACCGACAAGGCGGCCAGCTGGGAGACGGTGTCCTCGCGGCGGGCGGCGGCCGCCGGGTCCGAGGCCCGGCGCTGAGGCGCCAGCACCTGCTCGACCAGGCCGACCTCCCGGTCGGCGGCGGTCTTGAACGCGCGCAGGTGGCGCGGCTCGAGGCCGAAGTCCGCCAGCTCCCGGGCCGTCGTACAGATGACCAGAGCGTCGGAGTCGTAGTGGCCGGTGCCGCGTCGCGACACCACGAGGCCGTACTGCTCGAGCTGGTCGAGATGCTCCTCGCTGATCCCGGCGATCTTGACCAGCTCGCGCCGGGACAGACGCAGGTCGTCCTGGCGGCGGAACGACTCGGGGCTGGGCAGCCCGTCCGCCGACAGTGCCACGTCGGGCACGGTCGGGGTCAGGTCGACCAGCGGCGGCGGCTCGAGGCCGCGGTCGATCGCGTCGAGGATCTCTCCGATCCGCGCCAGCGGCTGGTGGTGGTCGCGCTGGAGCAGCAGCGCGTAGCGCAGCCGTTCGACGTCGGCGTGGGAGAACTTGCGATAGCCCGCCGAGGTCCGCTCGGGCGTCACGATCCCCTTCTCCTCCAGGAACCGGATCTTCGGGATGGAGATCGAAGGGAAGTCGTCGCGGAGCAGCTCGAGCACCTCGCCGATGTTCATCCGTGCCCCGTCGGCCACGACCGCGCTGCGGGCCGGCGAGGAGTCAGGGGACTCGGTGGCCATGCTCGGGTCAGCGGATCTCGTGGCCGGAGAAGAAGACCAGCCGGTACTTCCCGATCTGGACCTCGTCGCTGTCGGTCAGCTGGACCGTGTCGATCCGGTCGCGGTTGACGTAGGTGCCGTTGAGCGAGCCGACATCGCTGACCGTGAAGGTGTCGCCCTGGCGATGGAACTCCGCGTGGTGCCGCGACACGGTCACGTCGTCGAGGAAGATCTGGCTGTCGGGGTGCCGGCCGGCGCGCACGACGTCCTCGTCGAGCAGGAACCGCGAGCCCGAGCCGGGTCCGCGCTGGACGACGAGGAGCGCGTGCCCCGTGGGCAGCGCGTCGACAGCTGCGGCGTCGACCGGGTTGAGCGCCCGGTCACCGGTCTCGGTCTTGCTCGGGTCGCCCGCGCCGCCGAGCTGGATCGTGGCGGTGCTCTCCCCCACCGGCTCCCCCGGGACCACGGGATTCGTGGTCGTCGGGGAGTCGTCGGTGACGGCACCGGTGCCGGTTTCGAGCCGGGTGCCGCACTGCGAGCAGAACCGGGCGTCGTCCGGGTTCGCGTGCCCGCAGTTGGTGCAGAACGGCACCGCGTGCTCCCTCCGTGTCGGATCCGGTCCGGGCTCGAACCCTCAGGATGAGGGTGAGGCCGCCGGTGCCAGCGAACCTATCAGCCGTCCTCGTTCGATCAAGGCAATCCGCTGAGGTCGTCCCGCTCGCGGTGGGGCAGGTTGCCCGCGCACGGTTGGAGGCCGGAAACCGCCCCGGCTGCGGTCAGCCGCCGAGCGAGGACTCGTACGCCGCCGCGTCGAGCAGCCCCTCGAGCTGCGAGGGGTCGCTGGGCACGACCTCGAACAGCCAACCGCCGCCGTACGGGTCGTTGTTGACCAGCTCGGGGGTGGCGTCGAGGGCCTCGTTGCGGGCCACCACCTCGCCGGAGACCGGCGCGTAGACGTCGCTGACCGACTTGGTGGACTCGAGCTCGCCGCAGGTCGAGCCGGCCTCGATGGTGACGCCCAGCTCCGGGAGCGAGACGTAGACGATGTCGCCGAGCTGGTCCTGGGCGTAGTGCGTGATCCCGACACGCACCGAGCCGTCGTGCTCCCCCGGCTGGCGCAGCCACTCGTGCTCGGTCGTGTAGGACAGGTCGTCGGGGTACACGCGGTCTCCTCGGTGGGCAAGGTGAAGCGGGATGGGCACGTTGCCCGGAACGTTACTGCTGGGCCCGGGCGACGTCAGCCTCGGCCGCGTCGCGAGTCGTCTCGACGTCCACCGAGGTCACCTCCTGGAAGGTCAGGTCGGCGCCGTCGTCCTCGGCGAACTCGTCCCGGGGGCCGTCGGGGAACTGCAGCGCGGCGACCAGCGCGTCCGGGTTGCCGATCACGTCCACGGTGAACGGCGGCTCGAGCAGCCGGCCGTCGACCAGCAGCCCACCGGTGCCGTCCTCGAACGAGGTCTGGGCGATCACCCGGACCTCGTGGTTGATCTGCATCGCCTCGGCCCCGGCGGTGCGCAGCGCCTGGACCATGTCGATGAACGGGCCGACCCTGACGTGTCCGGACACCTCCTTGATCGTGATCGTGACCCCCGGCCCCCGCACCGGCACGGTGCCGGCCAGGATGCTGAGCACCTGCGCCTGCTGCCGGGCCTGCGCCAGCGCGGCCTGGCGCGCGCTGGTGTCCGACTGCAGGTCGTCGCGGGTGGACTCGAGGCGCTGGATCTCGCCCTCGGAACGCTGGGTGGTGCCGGCCAGGCCGTTCAGGACGTCGATCAGGTCCTGCTCGCGCAGACCGGCGTAGGTGTCGTCGCCCTGGTTGGTGCGCACCTGGGTGACCCCGGCGAAGCCGACCAGCGCCAGCAGCACGGCCACGACCACCTGGACCCGGGTCGGCCGCCGGAACGCCCGCCACAACCGGCTGCGGCCGTTGTCGCGGGGCTCCACGGCCGCGTCCGGCCGCCCCTCGTCGTGGCCCTGGTCCTCCCGCTCGACGGGGCTCTCGGGGTGCGGAGGCAGGTCGTGTTCAGGCATGGAACAGGTGCCTCCGGATCGCGGCGACGTTGGAGAAGATCCGGATCCCGAGCACCACGATGACACCGGTGGAGAGCTGCCCGCCGACGCCCAGCTTGTCGCCGAGGAAGACGATGCCGGACGCGATCAGCACGTTGCTCACGAACGAGATCACGAACACCTTGTCGTCGAAGATGCCGTCGAGGTAGGCACGCAGCCCGCCGAAGACCGCGTCCAGGGCGGCCACCACCGCGATCGGAAGGTAGGGGTCGAGCGAGACGGGCACGGCAGGACGCAGCACCAGGCCGAGCACGATGCCGACGACGAGCCCCAGCACGGCGATCACGGCGCGTCCTCCTGGTTGTCGGGGGGCCCGCTCTCCTGGCCGGCGTACCGCAGCCGCAGCTGGGTGTCAGGGGCCGAGGGAAGCACGAGCTCGGTCTCATTCTGCCGGTCGACGGCGAAGCCGAACTCTCCGGCCAGGGCCTGGAACTGTGCGCCGGACGTCGTGTTCTGCAGCCGGCTCGCGAGGCTGCGGTCGCCGATCGCCGCGACGACGTACGGCGGCGTGAGGGGTGAGCGGTTCACCGCGATCGCGATGTTGGAGTTGATGATCGCGGAGATGTTGCTGAGCCGGCGGCCGTTGATCGCGATCGCCTCGGCACCCGCCTGCCACAACCCGTTGACCAGCAGCCGCAGGTCCGTGGCGCGCACCCGGCCGTCCGCGCTGCCGTCGGGGTTGTCGGAGACGGTCACCCGCAGCCCAGGACCGTGGACCGGTAGGAAGCCGGTGGTGATCTGGAGCGCGCGCAGGGAGACCGTGGCCTCGGCCAGCTGGCCCTGGACGCGGGAGCTGGTCGAACGCAGGTCGGTGGTCTGCCGCTGCAGCGTCCTGATCCGGCCCTCCAGGGAGCTGACCTCCTGCTTCCGCTCGTCGATCCGTTCGACGAGTGCGTCCCGGCCGGCCTGCTGGACGTCGGAGTTGCGAGCCGTCTGGACCGCGGCCAGGGCGATCAGCAGCCCGAAGACGGCGGTCACGACGACCGCGCCCCGGAGCCGGGTGCCCGGCGACGCCGGCGGCGCACCGCCCGCGACGGCGCGGCGCTGGGCCGCGTGCACGTAGTCCTCGTCGATGGCGTCGCTCGTGACCAGCATGAGCAACGGCATGGTCACCCGGTCGGGCAGCGTCTGCTCGCGCTCCTGGGTCACGCCTGTCGTCTCCGCGTTCACTCCGGTGCCGTCGCCCTGCGCGGCTCGGTGGTGCTGAGCAGCTTGTAGACCTGCCAGGCGTAGAGCACCCCGGCCCACCAGTAGAGGCCGACGCCCCAGATCGCGAACGCCCAGCCGAACACCTGGGCCAGCCGCGCCACGACTCCGTCCCCGTCACCGAGCAGCAACAGCGGGAAGGCATAGAGAAGGTTGAACGTGGCGGCCTTGCCGAGGAAGTGCACCGGGAGCGAGCTGTAGCCACGGGTCCGCAGGAGGGGCACCAGCCCCCACATCAGCAGGTCGCGGAGCGGGAGGGAGATGGCCAGCCACCACGGGATCACGTCGCGCAGGGCCAGGCCGATCACCACGGCCAGGATGTAGAGCCGGTCGGCCACCGGGTCGAGGATCTGGCCGACCACGGTGGTCTGGTTCAGCTTCCGGGCCAGCCAGCCGTCGAGGTAGTCGGTCGCCCCGGAGACCGCGAGGACGACCAGCGCCCAGCCGTCCGCCTCGGGGCCGAGGACGAGCCAGAGGAAGAGCGGTACGCCGGCCAGACGGGCGGCGCTGATCGCGTTGGGGATCGTCCAGACGCGCGTGTCGCGCGCTGCGTCCGTGTCCACCTGGTTCCCTGCTCTTCGCCCGCTGCCTGCCCGGAGGGCTCCGGGCTCGCTGTCACCTTAGTGCCGCGTACGTGAACCGGGCGCCACAACCGCCGGTCCGGACACCCTGCTTCGCTCGTGGCCCACTCGTGGCTCACTCGTGGGCGGCGTCCCTGATCTCGCCCACCAGCTCCTCGATGACGTCCTCCAGGGTGGCCAGGCCGAGCGTCCCGCCCTGGCCGTCTACGACCCGGGCCATGTGCGCCCCGCGGCGCTGGAGCGTCTCCAGGGCCTCGTGCAGGAGGTCGTCGTCGCCCACCGTCGCGAACGGGCGGGTCCACTTGTCCTCGATCACCCGCTGCCGGCGGGCCTCGTCGGTCTCCAGGACGTCCTTGATGTGCAGGTAGCCGAGCAGCTCGCCGTCGTCGCTCTCGACCGGGAACCGGCTGAACCCGGTGCTGGCGCACAGTGCCTCGACGTCCGCGGCGGTCGAGCCGCGACGTACGGTCGTGAGCGTCTCGGGAGACATGAGCACCGTCGAGACGGGTTTCTCGGTGAAGCCGAGGGCGCCTGCCAGCCGGTCGTACTCCGCCGGTTCGATCAGCCCCTCGCCGCGGGACTCCTCGACCAGGGCGGCGACCTCCTCGCGGGTGTACGTCGACGAGACCTCGTCCGTGAGGCGCACATCCATCAGCCGCAGCACCGCGGCCGCGATCGCGTTGATCACCACGATCACCGGCCGCAGCACGGTCACGACACCCCAGATCGGCGGACCGAGGGCGAGGGCGGCCCGGTCCGGGCCGGCCAGCGCGATGTTCTTGGGGATCATCTCGCCCAGCACGACGTGCAGGTAGACGACGACAGCCAGGGCGACCGCGAACGAGACCGGGTGCAGGAGCGAGTCGGGCACGTGCGCAGCCTCGAGGACGGGCTCCAGGAGGTGCGAGACCGCGGGCTCGCCCACAGCACCGAGCACGAGCGAGCAGACCGTGATGCCGAGCTGGTTGACCGCGATGACCAGCGACATGTTCTCCATGGCGCGCAGGGTCGTCCGGGCCATCCGCGAGCCGCTGTCGGCCAGGGGCTCGATCTGGGTGCGTCGCGCGGAGACCAGGGCGAACTCGGCGCCCACGAAGAAGGCATTGCCGAGCAGAAGCAGCAGCGCGACGAGCAGCGCGGTCCCGCCGCTCACTCCGCCTCCTCCCGGGGCCCGGGCCCGTCGGGCTCGACCACCCGGAGGGTGAGCCGGTCGATGCGCAGCCCGTCCATGTGCTCCACCGTCAGCGTCACCAGGCGCTCCCGCGGCCGGTCGTCGTCGTCGTGGTCGGGGTCGGGCACCGCCACCTCGGCGAGGTCACCGGTGCTGGGCACCCGGCCGAGGACCTGGAGCACCAGGCCGGCCACCGTGTCGTAGTCCTCGCTCTCGGGCAGCGCGACGCCGGTGAGGTCCTCGACCTCGTCCGGCCGCAGCAGCCCGGAGATGAGCCAGGACCCGTCCCGGCGTCGCTGAGCCTGGTCGCCGAGCCGGTCGTGCTCGTCGGCGATGTCGCCGACGATCTCCTCGATGACGTCCTCGAGCGTGACGATGCCGGCGTGGCCGCCGTACTCGTCGAGGACCACCGCCAGCTGAAAACCGTCCTTGCGCAGGAGCGCCAGGAGCGGGTCGAGCCGCAACGTGTCGGGTACCACGATCGGCTTGACCATGAGGTGCTTGACCCGGGTGGTGGGCCGCTCGTGCACCGGCAGCGCGACGGCGTTCTTGACGTGGACCGTTCCCACGACGGTGTCCTCGGCGTCGAGCACCGGGAACCGGGAGTGACCCGTGTCGCGGGCCAGCTCGATGACCTGCAGGGCGCGGTCGTTCTCGTCCAGGGACAGCGTGCGCACCCGCGGGGTCATGATCTCGCCGGCGGTTCGGGAGCCGAACTCCACTGACCGCTCCAGGAGCTCGGCGGTGTCGGGGTTCAGGGTGCCGACGGACGCCGAGCGGGCGATCAGCGAGGCGAGCTCGGTCGAGCTCCGGGCCGAGCGCAGCTCCTCCTGCGGCTCGATCCCGAGGCGGCGTACGGCGGCGTTGGCCGACCCGTTGAGCAACCGGATCGGGCCGCGCACCACCGCCGTGAAGCCCCGCTGGAACCTCTGGGTCGCCCGGGCGACCACCATCGGCTTGGCCAGGGCCAGGTTCTTCGGCACCAGCTCGCCGAAGATCATCGTGACCACGGTGCCGAACAGCAGGCCGACCGCCGCCGCGATCGGCCGGACCCATCCCGCTGGGACGCCGAGCTGCTCCAGGGGTCCGTCGATGATGTCGGAGACCGCGGGTTCGGCCAGGAAGCCGATGGCCAGGTTGGTGACCGTGATGCCGACCTGCGCGCCGGAGAGCTGCGTGGAGAGCGTCCGCAGCGCCTTCTGGAGCCCCACGGCTCCGGCGTCGCCGGACGCGGCGTCGTGGTCGACCTGGGCGCGGTCGACGGTGACGAACGAGAACTCGGCCGCGACGAACACGCCGCACGCCGCGACGAGTGCGAGCGCGAGCGCCAGCAGCAACAGGGAGGTCGTCACGGTGCCTTGAAGTGTGTCATGGGTGATGCGGCGTCACGACGGTCCACCGGTGGCTGAGGAGGTCCGGCATGTGCGGCCAGCTGGCGGAGCACCGGTGGTTGAGGAGGTTGCCCTTCGAGGCTCGCAAGCTCGCACCTCAGGGGAACCGCAGCAACCGTCTCGAAACCCCGGAAGGGAAGGCAGGGACCTGACCGTGGTCAGTCCCCAGCCCGAGCTTGCGCGGCTTCGCACGCTCGGCGCGTGCTCAACCACCATCGATCGGCCCGTCCTTGTCCCTCGGACGGCTCCGATCACGCCTGCAGGTCGACCCCGCACTTGTCCTTGGCGTGCTTGTTGATGTTGTCGCCGGCCTTCGCGAAGGCGTCGGTGTCGAGGGCCTGGATCTCCTTCATCAGGTTCTGGAGGGCGTTCACGTCGACACCGTCCGGGATCTGGCCGCTCTGGAGGGTGGCCATGTCGGCGTCGTCGAGGCCGGCCTTCTTGATCGCGGCGACGAGCTTGTCGACGCCGTCGACGAGGGTCTTCCAGTCGCCCTTGATCTCCGAAGGAGCCTCGTCCGCCAGGTTGTGCATCGTGTCGACGGTCTTCTCGATGTCCTTGAGGTCGCCACCCTTGATGGCGTCGACCTCCTTCTTCGCCGACTTGAGGTCGTTGCAGTAGTCGCCGCCGCCGCTCGCCTTGTCGCCGTTGTCGTCACCGCAGGCGGTCAGCAGGCAGAGGCCGAGGGCCGCCGCCGCGACGGTCGAGAGGATGCGCTTCACGTCTGTTCTCCCTGTGGTCCGGGTCCGGCCTCATCGTCCCGAGGCCGCGAAATGGTGTCAACGGGCGTCCAGGCGGTCCGGACACCAGCACGGGACGTGCTCAGGAACCTACCGGTTCCCGAAGGATCGCGGCGCCGCCCGGTCATGGAATCTAGTCTCCCCAACCCATCGGGAAGACCTCGAACCCGGCCGCGAAGGCCACGCCCATCCGCTGTCCGGTCTGGCGCGCGTTGCCCTCGAGGAACTCACGGGCGTCGAAGTGCTCCCAGCCCAGCCCGTCGATGTACGCGCGGTGCGCCTCGAGGGAGGCCACACCCGCCTCGAAGGTGTCGGAGGTGTCGACGCCGTGCTCCCCGCCCGGCGACCCGAAGGCCCAGACCGCACGCACGCCGCCCCACGGCTCGAGCTCCCCTGACTCGACCTGGCCGCGGAAGATCCAGCGGTTGCCGGCGTCGCGCACCGCGTCGACGACGGCGCGACCGGTGGCGATGTGGTCCGACTGGTTGAAGACCTTCCCGCCCCAGGTGTCGCGGAAGTTGCCGGTGATCACGATCTCGGGCCGGTGCCGCCGCACCGACCCGGCGATCACCTCGCGGAGTGACACGCCGTACTCGAGCACGCCGTCGGGCTGACCGAGGAACTCGACGGTGTCGACGCCGACCACCTCGGCGGAGCGGCGTTCCTCCTCCTCGCGGACCCGGCGGCACTCCTCGGGGTCCATGCCGTCGATCCCGGCCTCGCCGCTGGTCACCATGCAGTAGACGACGGTCCTGCCCTGCCCGGTCCACCGGGCGACGGCTGCGGCGGCCCCGAACTCGAGGTCGTCCGGGTGCGCCACCACGCACAGGGCGCGCTCCCAGCTCTCGTCCAGCGGGGTCAGGGGCGGCGGGCGGTCGACCACGCGGGTCAGCCTGCCACGTCCGGGCGGCGGTTACCGTGAAGCCGTGTCCGGGCCGGCGTTGCACGACGAGGTGAGGGACGACTCCCCCGCCTCGCGCCGGGGGACCGCACCGCACCTTCTCCTGGGCCTGGCCGACGGCCTGCTCGACGGCGCTGTCGTGCTGCTGGCGAGCTGGACCGTCGTCTACCATGCCAGCCTGCTGCTGGGGCTGAGGTCGACGCCCGCGCTGCTGGTCGAGGCGGCTGTCCTGCTGCTGGGCGCAGCGGCCTGGGCGGCCGTCATCAGGTCCCGGCCGCGCCCCTCATCCGACCTGACGCGCCCGCATCCGGCCGGCGCCTCCCTGAGGTGGGACCGGACCGTCCTCGTCACCGTGGTGGCGGCGGCGGTCGGTGCGCTGGCCATGGCACTGGACGTGCCGTGGATCCTGGTCTGGCCGGCCTGGCTCGTGGCGGGGGTGGCCGGCACCGCATGTGCCCTGACCAGGCTCCGCATCGCCGGCCCGGAGCGGGCCCCGGTGTCCGGCCTGTCGGCCCTCGAGTCGTGGGTCGTCATCGTCTGCACCCTCGGTCTGGCCGCCTTCTCGATGGTGGTCCTGCGGCCCAACCCGGACGACCTCTTCTACGTCAACTGGTCGCAGTGGGTGGCAGCGCACGGCGAGTTCCCGTTGCGTGACACGCTCTACTCCGACCTCGGGTACCCGCTGGCCAACTGGCCGCCCGTGGCGTCGTACGACGGCCTGGTCGGTGCCGTCGCCCACCTCCTCGGCACCTCGGCCGGAAACGTCGTCTACATCGTCGTCCCGCCCGTTGCGACCGGTCTGGCCGTCCTCGCGCTCTGGCGGCTGCTGCGGGCCTGGGGGGTCGAGCACCGGGTGGTGGCCCTCCTGGCCGCGCTGGCGTTCCTGCTGGTGGACGGCACCGAGTCGTACGCCTCCCCCGGCAACCTGTTCGCGACCCGGCTGTGGCAGGGCAAGGTGATCCTGGCGTGCGTGCTGGTGCCCGTGCTGCTGGTCCACCTGCTGCGCCAGGCGGAGCGGCCGTCCCGGTCGCGGTTGGGTTTCCTGTTCCTGTGCGGCACCGCGGCGGTGGCGCTGTCCACCACCGCGATCTTCCTGGTCCCCGTGGTCGCGGCCGCGGGTGCGGCTCCCCTCGTGCGCACCAGCCGCCGGGCCGCGCTGGCGGCCTTTGCGGCCGCTGCCGCCTACCCCGTGGGCGCCGGGATCGTGACGCTGGCCCTGGGCGGCCGGTCCGCCGATGACTTCGGGATCCGCCGGCAGTACCGCTTCGACCCGTCCTGGTTCGGCCACCAGGTCTTCCTCACCGGGCCGATGGCGCTGCTCGCGGTCGGTGCAGTGCTGCTCGGCGCACTGCTCGTGCCTCACCCGGCCGCGCGGGTCACCACCGGGGTCGCCGTGGTCCTCGTCGGCCTGACCTTCGTCCCCGGGTTCACCCGGCTGACCTACGACGTCGTCGGCCTGGGGCCGACCCTGTGGCGGCTCACGTGGGCCTGCACCGTGGCCGCGCTGGTCGGTGCCGGCGCCTCCTGGGTGGCCGGACGGCTGCGACGCAGCCGCCGGGCGGCGGTGGCCGCCGGACTGGCGGGTGTCCTGCTCCTCGCCGGGTTCGGCTCCCCGATCTGGGCCGAGGACACGACCACGACCTTCGCCAGCCCGCCCCACTGGCAGCGCGGCCCCTCGTCCCGCGCCGCCGCGGCTTGGCTGGTCCGGCAGGCGACCCCACCGGGCACCGTGCTCGCGCCCGACGGGCTCTCGACGACCGTCGTGGTCACCCAGACCGGTGTGAAGGTGGTGGCACCCCGGGACTACTACCTCGACTACCTGAGCGACAACCCCGACTTCCTCTACGAGGAGCGGCTCCTCCTGTCCCGGTTCGCCAACGCGGACCCCACGGCGGCGACCCCGGAGGTGGCCCCCGCGCTGGACCGGCTCGACGTCAGGGCCGCCTGTCTCTACCGCCGCGACCACACCGGGGCGCACGTGCTGCTCGCTGCCGGATACCATCGAGGCTTCCTGTCCGGGACCTACCGCTGCTTCCGCCGCTGAGGCGATCAGGCCGCGATCAGGGTCCTGTGACCTGAATGTTTCCCTGCTGTTCGGGCACTCGCTGGGTAATGGATGATGGGACCCCGAGAGCGTGGGGACCGAAAGATCTCGGCCGAGGAAGCTGACGACAAGGGGTGCACATGCGAATCATGGTGCTGGGCGGTGACGGGTACCTCGGCTGGCCGACAGCCATGTACCTCTCCTCCCGAGGCCACGACGTGGCCGTCCTGGACAACGCCGTACGGCGCCAGTACGACGAGGAGCTGGGATCAGGGAGCTTGGTGCCGATCGAGTCGTTGCGCACCCGGGTCAAGGCGTGGCGCGAGGTCACCGGAGCGGAGCTGACCTGCTACCACGGCGACCTCACGGACGCCGAGTTCGCCTACGACGCGATCAAGTCCTTCCGCCCCGGCGCGGTCGTGCACTTCGCCGAGCAGCGCGCAGCGCCGTACTCGATGATCGACCGGAAGCACGCGGTCTACACCCAGACCAACAACATCGTGGGCACGCTCAACCTGATGTACGCCGTCGGCGAGGTCGACCGCGACATCCACATCGTCAAGCTCGGCACCATGGGTGAGTACGGCCAGCCCAACATCGACATCGAGGAGGGCTGGCTCGAGGTCGAGCACAAGGGCCGCACGGACCGGGTGCTGTACCCGAAGAAGCCAGGGAGCTTCTACCACCTCTCGAAGGTCCACGACTCGCACAACCTCGAGTTCGGCTGCCGGATCTGGGGGCTGCGGGTCACCGACCTCAACCAGGGCGTCGTCTACGGCCAGCAGACCGAGCAGACCGTGCTGGACCCCCGGCTCGAGACCCGGCTCGACTACGACGCCGTGTTCGGCACCGTCCTGAACCGGTTCGCGATCCAGGCGGTGCTGGGCCTCCCGCTGTCGGTCTACGGCGGCGGTTCGCAGACCAGGGCGTTCCTGGACATCCGCGACACGGTGCGCTGCATCGAGCTGGCCTGTGACAACCCGGCCGACGCAGGCGAGTTCCGCGTCTTCAACCAGGCGACCGAGCAGTTCTCGCTGGAGGAGCTGGCCAAGCTGGTCGCCAACTCCTTCCCCGGCGGCGTCGAGGTGGAGCACCTCGACAACCCGCGGGTGGAGGCGGAGAACCACTACTACAACTTCGTGCACACGGCGCTGGAGTCGCTCGGGCTGCAGCCGCACCTGCTCGGCGACACGCTCCTCGCGTCGATGTACGGGATCATCGAGAGGCACAAGCACCGCGTCGACCTCGACCTCCTGGCGCCCAGCGTGCAGTGGCGCGAGGCGCGCGACCGCGTGGCCCTATGACCACCCCGGAAAAACTGTGAGCGGCCACCCGTGAGGTTCCTGGTCACCGGTGGCGCCGGCTTCATCGGGCGCCACGTCGTCGCGGAGCTCCGCGAGCGTGGCCACCAGGTGCAGGTCGTGGACAAGCGCGACCTGCCCGGGGTGGACGTGCTGGGCGACCTGCGCGAGCCCGCCGTGCGCGAGGCGGCGGTGGACCCGGAGCTGGACGGCGTCATCCACCTGGCCGCCGAGACCTCGGTGCTCGGCTCCATGGAGCGGCCCGGGCTGGTGCACGCGGTCAACGTCGAGGCGACAGCAGCGCTGGTCGAGCTGGCCAGGCAGCGCGGCGTGCCCGGCTTCGTCCTCGCGTCGAGCAACGCCGTCGTGGGCCAGCACCAGGGCCGGATGACCGAGGACGTGCCGCTGGCGCCCCTGACGCCGTACGGCGCGACGAAGGCGGCGGCGGAGATGGTGCTGTCCGGCTACGCCGGCGCCTACGGCCTGCGCGTGCCGCGGCTGCGGCTGGGCAACGTCTACGGGCAGGGCATGGTCGAGAAGGACAGCCTGGTCCCCCGGCTGATGCGGGCCGCGGCGGACGGGACGCCCATCGAGATCTTCGGTGACGGGCTCCAGGCCCGCGACCTGGTGCATGTCCGCGACGTGGCCCGGGCCTTCGTCCTGGCCGCCGAGGGCTGGCCCAGCGGCCCGGTGATCATCGGGAGCGGCAGCTCGATCACGGTCCTGGACATCCTCGAGGCTGCGCGCGAGTGCACGGAGCGGTCGATCGAGGCGGTGCACGTCGACGCCAAGCCCGGAGAGATGCGCGCGGTGGTGCTCGACAACTCGTTGGCCCGCTCGCGAGGCTGGGAGCCGCAGCTGGCGCTGGTCGACGGGCTGCGGGACGCCTGGGCCGACTTCGCGCCCGTTCCGTCCTGAGCCACGCGGGACACTCAGGACGTGTCTCAGGCCGTGGTCGCCGTCGGCTGCCTCGTCGCCGCACTGACCGCGGTGGTCTCCCTGGTGCGCTGGGCGGTGTGGCGATGGCTCGCGGTGCTGGCCGCCCTTCCGGTGGTGCTGGTCGGCTGGCTCGGCGACGTGGCCGCGGGCTCCGTGGTGAGCCTGGTCCTGGCCGGACTCGGCCTCGCTGTGTTCGCCTGGCGGGGACCGCCCCCGCTCCGCGCCGCGGCCGCTGCCGCCGTCCTCGTCGCGTTGGCCGTCGCCGCCTTCTGGCTGCTCGACGACCACCCGTGGCGGCTCGGCGCAGGCCCGTGGAGCGCACTGCTGCCCGGGGTGGCGCTCGCTCTGGCCGCCGCCTCCGGGCTGGGCCGGGCCGGCGGGTCGCCGGTGCGGTTGCCTTGCCTGGTCTGGCTGCTCGTCCCGGCCGCCCTCCTGGTCGTGTGTGACCGGGACGGGCTGACCGCGCTGGCCTGGTGGCCACCGGCGGGTGCGCTGGGCCTGACCGGGCTGCTCCGCGGCCGGCGCGGCGCGGCCGTCTCCCGCAGTCAGGTCGACGACGTGGACCAAGCGGCGCTGGACCGTTTCGCCGCCGGGCTCGACCGGCCGCTCGCGCCGGTCGTCGTGGTCATCGCCGCCTACAACGAGGCATCCGGCCTGCCGGTGGTGCTGGCCTCGATGCCCGCCACCGTCTGTGGGCTGTCCCTCGACGTCGTGGTCGTCGACGACGGATCCTCGGACGGCACCGTGGAGGCGGCGCGCGCCTCGGGTCGCGCCCGAGTCGTCGAGTGCCGAGCCAACCGCGGGCAGGGCGCGGCCCTCCGGCTCGGCTACCGGATCGCCCGCGAGCACGGCGCGACGTACATCGTGACCACCGATGCCGACGGCCAGTACGACGTGGCGGACCTGCCGGCCGTCCTGCAGCCGCTCCTGGACGGGCGGGCCGACTTCGTGTCCGGGTCGCGGCGGCTGGGGGTGCAGGAGAACCGGGACGCCGTCCGCCAGGCCGGCACCTACGTCTTCGCGTGGCTGGCCAGCGCGCTCGTCGGCCGGCACCTGACGGACACCTCGTTCGGCCTGCGGGCCATGCGGTCCGAGGTGACCGCGGCGGTGACCCTGAACCAGCCGCAGTACCAGTCCTCCGAGCTGCTCATCGGCGCGATCTCCCACGGGTTCAGGGTGCTGGAGGTGCCCGCGACGATGCACGTGCGCTCGGCCGGCTCCAGCAAGAAGGGCGGCAACCTCACCTACGGGATGCGGTACGCGCGGGTCGTGCTGGGCACGTGGTGGCGCGAGGGCTGTCCGGGCCCCCTGGCCGAGCAGGCGCCCGCCCTAGGACACTCAGAGGGTGGTGGCTCGCATGAAGTGGCGTGACCACACCCCGTTCCTCGCACTCCTGGGCGTCGGGGCGGTGCTGCGGGTCGTCGTGCAGCTGTCGTTCCCGCCCGGCTTCGTGTTCAGTGACGGCGTGGGCTACCTGGCCCTCGTCGACCACCTGGAGCCGCTCGAGGACCGGGTCGTGGGCTACGGCCTGTTCCTGGACGGCCTGGCCCGGGTGAGCCGCGAGGTGTGGCTGGTCACCCTGGTCCAGCACCTGCTCGGGCTGGCCACCGCGACGCTCGCCTACGCCCTCCTCCGCCGTTGGGGCGCCGGCCGCTGGCCGGCCGCGCTGGCCACCGTCCCGGTGCTCTTCGACGGCATGCAGCTGGTGCTCGAGCACTCCGTGCTCAGCGACGTCCTGTTCAACCTGCTGGTGCTGGCCGGGTTGGGGGCCCTGGCCTGGCACCCGAGGCCACAGCTGGCCACCACGGTGCTCGGCGGGCTCCTGCTCGGCGCGGCCGTCTGTGTGCGCGTGGTCGGCCAGCCCATGGTTGTGGCCGCCGTGGTCTTCTGTCTCCTGGCGGCGGCGACCTGGCGCACCCGGTTGGTCCACGCGGTGGCGGTGACGGCGGCGATCTGCGTGCCGGTGCTCGGGTACGCCGCCTGGTACCACCACGACCACGGCGCGTTCGCCCTGTCGGAGTCCGGCGGCCGTGCGCTGTACATGCGCACCACCGCGTGGGTGGACTGCGGCACCTTCTCCGTGCCCGACTACGAGCAGCCGCTGTGCCCGCCGGAGCCCGTCGGCCGGCGGCTGGACCCGACGGAGTACGGCTGGCACTCCCCCGACTCGACCCACGGGCTCACGCCCCCGCCCGGCACCACCGTGGACGAGGCCGAGCACGACTTCGCGGTTCGGGCGATCCGCGCCCAGCCCTGGGACTACACCCGGACCGTGCTCCGCGACGTCGCCCTGAACTTCTGGGTGCCGCGCGACGACCAGTTCGAGTACGACACGGCGGACAAGTGGTCGTTCGCGCGCTACGTCGACCGTGAGCAGCTCACCCGCTTCACCGAGCCGGCCTACCGCGCCCACGGGGGCGAGCTGCCCACCGTCCGCCAGCCCGGCGCGTCGTGGCTGGCGGCGTACGGCGCCAAGGTCTACCTGTGGGGGCCGGCGCTGCTCCTGCTCTTCCTGCTGGCCCTCGCCTCACTGTTCGCGCCCGGCCGTAGCCGTGGCGCGCGGCGCAGCGTCATCGTCCTGCTGCTGCTGGTCGGCGGGGGGCTGATGGTGACACCGGACGTGCTCGCCGAGTTCGTGTGGCGCTACCAGCTGCCCGCGATCGTGCTGGTCCCGATGGCCGCCGCACTCGGGTGGACGCGCCTGCGCGCCCCCCGGCGCGAGGAGGAGCGGCCCGAGCCGGAAGCCCGCATGCACTACGCGCACACCTGAAAGTGGTCAGTCCAGTCATCGCCCGAGCTGGGCCAGCTTCGCCTCGACCAGGCGGCGCACCAGGTCGTCAGGCAGCGGCTCGTCGACCGCGAAGTGCAGGGACCCTGATGTGTACTCGTACCCCACCAGCTCGTCGGCGAGCTCGGCGAGGACGCTGCCGCTGTGGGGTAGGTAGGCCAGGTGGTTCTTGAACGCGGCGAGACCGGCCACCACCTTCGCGTCGACCCGGAAGGCCGGCATCCCGTAGGACATGCCCTCCTCCGCTTGCGGTACGACGGCACGGATCGACCGGCGCACGGTTTCGAGCGTGCTCCGTTTGGGTTCCTCCACCTCAGCCAGGTAGGCGTCGACCTCGTCTGCACCCATGACGGGGAGTCTCTCCCGGGGCCACGAACGTGTCGAGCGCATCCGGGTGGGCGAACGCCGATCCGCCTCAGGGCACGGCGGCCACGCCCAGGACGGACTGGCCGAACGGCGGCCGGACCCTGCGTTCCACGAACCGCGTGGTCGGCACCACCCAGCGGTCGTAGGCCCGCACCAGCCGGGGGTTCGGGGCGCCCACCCCGCCGCGGCGCACGGTGGCCCACCAGGCGATGCCGCCGAGGAGGTTGACCGGGCGGACGTCCACCGGCCGCAGCCCGGCTCGCTCGAAGGCCGTGGTGAGCACGGCGGGGGTGTAGCGGCGCACGTGGCCGACCAGGCGGTCGAACTCGCCGTACAGCTGGGGGTAGCCGGGTACGAACATCACCACCCGGCCACCGGGCTCGACCAGCCCGGCCAGCCGCTGCAGCGCGTCCGCGTCCTCCTCGATGTGCTCGAGCACGTTGATGGCCACGACCGCGGAGACCGGAGGGCCGATCTCGAGGGTGGCCGGGTCGTCGAGGTCGAGCCGGCGTGCCTCCACCTCGGGCCGGTCCGCGAACCGCCGGGCCATCGCGGCCACGGCGCCGGGGTCGACGTCGGTGACCACCAGCCGGTCCAGGTGGCCGAACTGCGCGGCGAAGTCACCGAGCCCCGCACCTACTTCGAGCACCGACGGGCCGCAGTGCGGCGCGATGAGCTCGAGCTGGTAGGCCCGGTAACGGCGCCGATCCTCCGCCGCCCCCGCGTCCTCGAGTCCGCGGCCGGTGGCCTGGCTGAAGGCGCCCTCGCCGAGCGGCGGCTCCGGTGTCCCGCCGGCGTCGTCCGCCCCGCCGGCTCCGCCCTCCGGCGAGGAACGTGGTGGGGAAGTGGTCATCGGGCCTCCGCTTCGGTCGGCGCGCGCTCGGCCGCATCGAGCCGCCCGAACAGGCGGTCGAGCAGCAGGTAGCGCAGCAGGAACATCACGACGTACACCCCGAGGAAGGCCACGGCGACCCAGGTGGTGCGCGTGGCCGTCCCCGAGCCGGACAGCGCCCCTGCAACCGCCTTCGTCACCACCGCGGCCAGCGCCAGCGTGCCCAGGATGATCAGGACGTACGGCACCAGCTCCCGGCGGGTGTCGAGCCGGCCGGTGCGCTGCCAGGTCCAGCGGCGGTTGAGCCAGAAGTTCGGGAGCGCACCGCACAGCCAGGCGATCACCGCCGCCAGCGCGGCGGGCAGGTGCAGCACGGCGTAGCAGAGCACGAGCGCCAGCTCGCTGCAGCCGGCCGCGACGGCCGAGCCCGCGAAGTAGGTGGAGAGCTTGCGGAGCATTCAGGACCTTCTGCAGACGAAGTGCACGTAGTCGGCGTCCGTGTGCGCGCAGCTCGGCGCCGGCTCGCGGCCGTCGTCGGCGTACGCCGCCACGACCTCGAGCCCGGCTGCGCGCGCCTCGGCCACGGTCTCCTCCATCGTCGCGAAGTGCACCACGAAGCGGAACTCGTGCTCGCGCAGCGGCCGGCGGCCCCAGCCCTGGCCGTCCTCGGACTCCTGCCGGGCGCGGCGGTAGTTGTGGAGCGACCGCCGGACCGACGACGGGTGGCTGGCGGCGTACCGGAGGTGATGGCGGAACCGGGGGCTCAGCAGGCCACCGGCGACCCGCCAGGGGCGCTCGTCGTAGCTCACGCCGTCCAGGTTGAGGCTGGAGAAGAGCACTCGGCCGTCCGGCCGCGCCACCCGCGCCATCGCCTGCAGGGCCGAGCCGCGGCCGGTGTGGTCGAGAGCGTCCAGGCCGTTGAAGCTGAACACCACCAGGTCGTACGCCGCGTCGGGCAGGCCGGCCAGGTCCGCGGCGTCCCCCAGCCGGAGGTCCACGTCCGGGTGCCGGCGCCGGGCCACGTCGAGCATCACGCTGGAGAGGTCCACACCGACGTACGAGCGGGCGCTCGAGGCGAGCAGGCCGGTGGTGCGCCCACCGCCGACTCCGATGTCGAGCACGTCGCCGCCCGCCCACTCGGCGACCGCGCGCAGGGCGGCCGCCTCACCGGGGTCGGTGAACCCCGTGCTGGCGGCGAACCGGGACACGACATCGGCCGCGTCCCAGGAGGACTCGCGCACGTCTGGCATCACCCCCATGGTGGACCTGATACCCAAGCAGGCACCTGTCCAAGAGTATGAGGCCGCGACGGGTCCGGATTGGTCGTCCGACCCCGGCTCAGACCATGACCCCGGTCGACACCCAGTGCAGCCCCGGGAACACCTTCGGGATCGAGCCGCCGAACCGGCGCGAGACGATGTCGGCCAGCACCTGGCGGTAGTCGGTGGTGACCGTCAGGTCGGCCTCGTAGGAGTTCGCCAGCCCGGGCCAGCGGCCGTGGTAGCCGGGCCGCACGCCGGCGCCCGCCACGAACATGACGTTGCCGTAGCCGTGGTCGGTGCCGTTGCTGTCGTTCTCGACCACCCGGCGGCCGAACTCGCTCATCGTCACCAGGGTCACCTTGCTCGCCTGGGTGCCCAGGTCGTTGAGGAACGCCGCCATCGCCTGCGCGAGGTTCTTCGCGTTGTTGGACATCCACCCGCCGTCCGCGGTGCCCATGTCGGTGTGCATGTCCCAGTTGCCCTGGTCGACGGTGATGACCTCGACGCCCACGTCACCGCGGATGATCTGCGCGGCGGTGGCCAGCCCCTGGCCCACGTCGGTGCCCGGGTAGCTCCCGTGGTTGTCTGCGGCCGCCTGGGCCGGCCCGAACGCGTCGATGGCCGCGAAGGTGTCGCGCATGCTGCGGCCCAGGGTGGACTTCTCCGGGTTCCACATGATCTGCAGCGACGCCCGGCGCCGACCCTCGTCGTCGTTGCCGGGCAGCTCGACGTCGCCGGCCCGTCCGGCCGACATCGTCGGCGCGGGTCCGACCAGCGAGGTCGGGATGGTGCTGGACCCGGCGCTGAACCCCTGGAGCGGCGAACCGCCGGGCGTCCCCGCCACCAGGCGGTTCAGCCAGCCCACGCGCTCGTGCGAGCCCGGGTCGGCGTCCTCCATCTCCTCCATCGCGGAGAAGTGCGAGCGGTTGGCCACCGGTAGTCCGGTGGCGTGCACCGCGGCGACCTTGCCGGCGGTCCAGAGCGGCTCCAGGTCGGTCATGGCCGGGTGCAGGCCGAAGAAGCCGTCCTTGACCAGCAGCCGGTCGGACGGGACCGCGATCCGCGGCCGGGCGGCGTAGTAGACGGGGTCGCCGTGCGGGACGACGAGCGAGAGGCCGTCGGCCGCGCCGCGCAGCGACAGCACGACCAGCACGGCGGACGCACTCTCGGCGCGGGCCGGGGAGGCCGTCACGACCGCGCCGCCGACCATCGTGGTGGCGCCGGCCAGCGCCATGGCGCCGCCGAGGAAGCCGCGCCGGGAGACCTTGCCGTGGGCCGAGGCCTGCATGGCGGCGTACTCGTCGCAGCAGAAGCCGTCGGCGCGTCGGGTGTTCTCGGTGGTGGTCATGCGCGTCACCGGCTCAGGTGGTCGGGAGAGTCGAGGATGGTGGTCAGCAGCTGCGGGAACCGCCACTTGACGAGGTCGGAGTCCTTGTCGACCGGGTCGTACGGCTTCACGTCGACCGCGGTGCAACAGGCCTTGAGCAGCTTCTTGCTCGACTCCTTGTGCAGCAGCTCGCCACACAGGCGGTCGACGAGCTCGTCGAAGCGCGGGTGCACGCCGCCCAGCCACTGCTCGGGCTTGCGGTAGCCGGTGGCCGTGTCGGCCCAACCTGCGGCGGCGCCCATGTGGAACCGCATCGACGCCAGCAGCCTCGCCGGCGAGGACCACGAGTCGTTGTCGATCGGCTGGCCGTTGGGCTGCTCCCACGAGAACGGCGCGATGCCGATCGCGTCCGCCTGCCACACCAGCCCCTGCAGCGCGGAGTCGTCGGCCTCCTCGCCGCCGGCCGGCTTGCGGATCTTCACCCCGAGCACGCGGTACGTCGCGACGACGTCCTCGCCCGGGTCACGGACCTTCTTGTCGTGCGCCTGCTGGAAGGCGCGGGAGGCGACCAGCGCCTTCAGCACCGGGACGATCGCGGTGTCGTTGTCGAGGTAGACCTTGGCCAGGTGCCGGACCAGCGCCTTGGGCGGCTGGTCGTCGATGAACTTCACGCAGAGCTTGTAGGCGATGTGCTCGGCGGTGTCCTTGTGGTGGGCCAGGTAGCGCAGGTAGTTCGACGTGGTCGCCTTGCCGACGATCTTCTTGTTCTTGTCCCTGAACCCCTTGACCTTGACCTTGCCGCGGTAGTGGTCGTCGGCGTTGTACTTCGGCCGCCAGCTCTTCCAGTAGTCCACCGAGTAGCCGGTCAGGATCCGGGCCGAGCCGAGCACGTCCTTCTCGTTGTAGTTGCCGACGCCGACCGTGTGGAGCTCGAGCAGCTCGCGGCCGAGGTTCTCGTTGGGGTGGTCCTTGGTCGACTCGCCCGCGTCGAGGTAGATCAGCATCGCCGGGTGCGTGGTGGAGGCCCGCAGCATCTCGTCGAAGCGGCCCAGCGCGTGCTTGCGGATGGTGTCGCCGTAGTCGACCCGCCAGGTGAACTGCGGGTCGCCGCTGGCCGCGACGTGGAGGTGGTTCTCCCAGAACTCGGTCATCACCTCGAGCAGCTGGCGCCTGGACGTCATCCGCCGCATCAGCACGTAGCGGGCGTAGTCGTCCATCACCTCCCAGCCGCCCTCGATGCCGTCGGACTGGCGCTGCCAGAGCTCCGCCGGGCTGCGGTGGAAGCTGGGCCACCAGTGGGCGATCTTGTCGGTCTTCTTGTCCTTGATCGCCTTCGGGTTGAGCTGCCGCTCGAACCAGCGCTGGGCGCCGCCCGCCCGGCGCACCTCCTTGGCGAGCTTGGGGGTGATGCCGTAGGAGAACCGGCTGACCAGGTGCCGGTCGGCCGCGGGCAGCAGCTCCTCGCCGTGCTTGGGCTTGTGCTTGCGCGGCACGTACCCGTCGAGGTCGTCCGCGTCGGCGACGGCTCGGCCCGCGGTCCCCGCCAGGGCGGCGGCGACGAGCGCGCCGACGGTGGCGGCGCGGCGCGGCAGCGCGCTCGGTGGTGCGGACGACCCGGACGATGCGTGCGGGCGGGTGGGGGCAGCGGTCATGGGGATGGCTCCCAGGGGTGGAGGGCTGGGGGTCCGTCGGGACCCTGGGTGGCGGCGGTCACAAGATAGTGGTGTTCCTGGGCTGTGTGGGGGGTGGTCCGCGAAATGCTGGGGCGACCGGCTGACGCCGGCCGCCCCGTGGTGAAGCTCGTTCCTGCTGGTCGCGCTGGTCAGTTGATGCTGCTGATCCGGTCCTTCGCAGTGATGTCGTACGGGTCGTGGGCCTGGAGGAAGATCCGCAGCGAGTCGATGTCGAGGCCGCCGATCAGCTTGTTCGTGCCGCTCTTGAAGGTGGGGAAGTTGTCCCCGCCGTCCGACAGGAAGTTGTTCGCGACGACGCGGTAGGTCGTGCCGTCGGCGATCGGCACCATCGGCGTGCCGGGGTTGCCGTCGGCGTCGACCAGCACGGTGCCGGGGACCAGGGCGTCGGTGTTCGGCTGGCTGGCCAGGGTCTTGTCCCAGGTGTACTGGATCCCGGAGACCTGGAGGATCTTGTTGAAGGTCACCGTGGACTCGTTGCTGCCGTTCCACTGCTCGTTGAGCAGCGCCTTGACCTGGGCGCCGGTGAGGTCCATCGACACCACGAAGTTGTTGAACGGCTGGACGTTGAACGCCGCCCCGTAGGTCACGTCACCGGCGGCGTTCTCGACCAGGTCGGCGCGGATACCGCCCGGGTTCATCAGGGCGATCACCGGCACCTTGCCGTTCTGGACGACCGACGGGTCGAGCTTCTGCGAGTCGGCGATCAGGTTGCCCAGTGTCGAGTCGCTCCCGTTGGCCTCCTGCGTCTTGCTCACGCACGCGACGCCCGAGCACGAGTCCGCGACGCCCAGGTGGCCGATCACCGCGTTCGCGATCGGCTGCACCAGGGTGTTGTACGCCGAGACGAGGTCGTTGACCTTCTTCGACTGCTTCTGCCCCTCGGCGTTCGCGTTGACGATGTTCTCGGCGAACGCGGCGGGCCGCACGATGTCGTGGGTCTTGGGGTCGATGAGGAAGTGCAGCTTGGTCACCATGCGACCGAACGACGACGCGCTGGTGAACAGGCGCGGCTTGCCCTTCGGGTCCTTGACCACGCAGTTGTAGGCCTGGTGGGTGTGCCCGCTGACGACCGCGTCGATCGCCGGGGAGAGATTCTGGGCGATGGCCAGCCCGGCACCGCTGACGCCGGAGCAGCTGTTGTAGGAGTTCGGGTCGGCCGGCGTCACGCCCTCGTGCAGCAGCACGATGATCGACTTGACGTGCTTCTTCTTCAGCTTCGGCACCAGCGCGTTGGCGGTGTCGACCTCGTCACGGAAGTCGACGCTCGCGATGCCCGCCTGGCTGACGATGGACGGGGTGCCTTCGAGGGTCATGCCGATGAAGGCGACCTTCTGGCCGTCGACCTTGAAGATCTGGTAGGGCTTGAACGGCGTGGGCCGCGCGTGGCCGGCCGGGTTCTTCCAGAACACGTTGGCGCCGAGGTACTTGAAGTCCGCGCCCTTGAAGTCCTCGGTGCCCGGGCAGGAGTTCTGGCCGTTGGCGCCGCTCGGGCCGTCCGGGAGGCAGCCGCCCTTCTGCATCCTGAGCAGCTCGTCCACGCCCTCGTCGAACTCGTGGTTGCCCACCGAGGTCACGTCGAGGTGCATCTGGTTCATGGCCTTGATCGTCGGCTCGTCGTGGAAGGCGCCCGAGAGCAACGGGCTGGCGCCGATCAGGTCGCCCGCGGCCACGGTCAGCGGCGTGGCCCCGGCTGCGCGTGACTTCTTCCGCTCCTTGGTGAGCAGGCTGGCCAGGAACGACGCGCCGCCCGCCTTGGTGGTGCCGATCTGGCCGCTCGAACCGGTGGGCGGCTGCAGGTTGCCGTGGAAGTCGTTGATGGCCAGCAGGTCGAGCTTGACGTAGTCGGTCTTCTTGGCGAGCTGGCGGTACTCCTTGGCACCGGTGGTCCCGGCGGTGCGCTGCTGAGAGGTGGCCGAGTCGGCACCCGCGGCGAAGGCAACGGTGATGGCCATCGCCCCGGCGGCCGCGGCGGCCGTGAGGGTGAGAAGGGGTCGACGAGATGAGGGCATGAGTCACTCCCGAGGAGAGAAACGACGAGGTTTGCCCGGGCATCACATCACGAACCCGCGGTCGTCGGACACCCCCTACGAGACGGTCTGGACTTCCGCGGCGCGGAGCTCGGCCTTCCACTGCCGGAACCCCTCCTCGGAACGTCCGCGGCGCCAGTAGCCGGAGATCGACACCTGGTCGCGGTCGAGACCGCGTTCCTTCAGCAGGTAGGGCCGGACCCCGTGCATGACCTCCTCGGCCTCTCCGTGCACGAACGCGTGCACCCGGCCCGGCAGCCACTTCAGCGCGCGCACCGCGGCCGCGAGCTCCTCGCCCTCGGCCCGGTGCAGCACGGTCAGCTCGGCGCCGACGGGCAGCGACAGCACGGGCTCGTGCCCGGCATCCTCGACCAGGACGACCACCCTGGCGACCGCGTCGGCGGGCAGCGCCTCGACGGCGGCCGTGATGGCCGGTACGGCGGACTCGTCACCGGCCAGCAGGTGCCAGTCCGCGTCCGGGTCGGGGCGGTAGGCGCCTCCGGGACCGCGCACCTCCAGCCGCTCCCCCGGCTGGACCGCCTGGGCCCAGGGGCCGGCGACGCCGTGGTCGCCGTGGGTCACGAAGTCGATGGCCAGCGTCCCGGCAGCGAGGTCGGGGAACAGCGCGGTGTAGGTGCGCACCGCGTCCGGGAACTGCAGCTTGACGTAGCGGTCGGTCCAGCCGCTCTCGGCGAACCGCTCGGCGAACTCCGCCGGGTCGTCGCTGCGGAACCAGACCCGGCGGATCACCGGGGTCACGGTCTCGGTCGAGGTCACGGTCAGCTGGATCACCAAGTTAGGTTAGCCTCACTTGGCTTCGCCACCCTCATCGCCGTCTCCGCGGCAGCGACCGCCGGTGACCGCTAGCCTCGCCGCGTGCGCCACGCCGACCGCCTGCTCAACCGGGCCCTCCACGCCGCACTGCGCTGGGCGGACCGGGCCGGCGAGGTGGTCCCCGGCACCGACCTGGCCGACCGGTTCGGAAGCTTCGGCGCCGGGAGCTGCATCGACTTCCCGCCCGCCACCCTCCAGAACGTCGAGTCGATCCACCTCGGCCGAGGGGTGCTGGTCGGTCGCCACGCGACGCTCGCCGCGGGGTACGGCGTCGGCGACCAGAACCTCTCCGACCGGGCACTCGTGATCGGCCACGGCTGCGTGCTGGGCGCCCGGACCACCGTCCTCGCGCACACGCGGGTCGAGCTCGGTGACTCGGTCTTCACCGGACAGTCGGTCTTCATCACCGACGCCAGCCACGGCTACCAGGACCCGGACCAGCCGATCGGCAAGCAGTTCGGGCCGCACCAGCCCGTCACCATCGGCTCCGGGAGCTGGATCGGCCACGGCGCGGTCATCCTGCCGGGCGCCCGGATCGGACGAAACGTCGTGGTGGCCGCCGGTGCAGTCGTGCGCGGTGAGGTCGAGGACCACGCGGTGGTGGCCGGCAGCCCGGCCCGCGTCGTACGCCGCCTCGAGCCCGGCCTCGGCTGGGTGGGGAGCAGCGGTGACGTGCGCCCGCTCTTCGGGCAGCGGGTCCTGGACGGGCTCGAGGGCACCGAGGCCGGCTGACCTCGCCTCTTTCCCACAGAGGTCAGGAGCTGGCCTGAAGTCTCAATACGGTGGTGCCATGACGACCACGCCCGAGACCCCGTCCGCCAGCACCACCACAGGCGAGCGCGCCGACCTCCTCGACGTGCTCCAGAAGCACCGCGGGCTGTTCCGCGTCACCGTGCAGGACCTCTCCGACGAGCAGGCCCGCACCCGCTCCACGGTGAGCGAGCTGACGCTGGGCGGCCTGGTCAAGCACGTCGCCACCACGGAGAAGCACTGGGCCAGGTTCGTGCAGGAGGGCCCGGCCGAGGACGCGATCGACTGGGCGAACGTCGACTGGAGCAACCCGCCCGCCGAGGTCTCGGCGTACGCCGACGGGTTCCGGATGCTCGACGACGAGACGCTGGCCGGCCTGCTCGAGGAGTACGACGCCGTGGCTGCGGCCACCGACGCCCTGGTCGCGACCGTCGACCTCGACTCGTCCCACCCGCTGCCCTCGGCGCCGTGGTTCACGCCGGGCGCCCGCTGGTCGGCCCGGCGGGTGTTCGCCCACATCGTGGCCGAGACCGCCCAGCACGCCGGCCACGCCGACATCATCCGCGAGGCGATCGACGGCCAGAAGAGCATGGGCTAGTGCCCTGACTCAGGACACTGGCTAGCGCCGCGGCATCGTCACCACGAACGCCGCGCCTCCGCCGTTCTGCTCGGCCAGGCTGACCTCCCCGCCGAACGAGCGCGCCACCCGACGGGCGATGCCCAGCCCCAGGCCGGCCCCGCCCTCGCGGAAGGTCACCCCGGGCTCGAAGACCTGGTCCCGGATGCCGACGTCGACCCCCGGCCCGTCGTCGGCCACCGTGAGCTCGACCACGTCCGGGTGGTCCGCCGCGGCCAGGGTGATGGTGGTGCGGGCATGGTGCACGGCGTTGTCCACCAGCGGCTGGATCGCGCGCACGACCAGGTCACGGGGGGCAGCGATGCTCGCGGCGGAGCTCCCCGTGTGGTCGACCACCGCCACGGTGTCGGCGGCCGCCACCAGCGCCGGGACCAGGTCGGCGACCGTGCAGCTGCGCCGCCGGGAGTCCGGCGACTCGTCCCGCGCCAGCTCCAGCAGCGTCGTGATCACTGCGTTCATCTCCCGCGCCGAGGCGGAGATCGCCTCGAGGTCCGTCCGGGTGGCGGCGTCGGGTACGCCGCGGAGCAGCGCGAGGTCGGCCGAACCCTGGATTGACGTGAGCGGGGTGCGCAGCTCGTGGGCCAGCTCGGCGGACAGCCGCTGCTCGGCCAGGATGGCCGAGGCGACCCGGTCCAGCAGGTGGTCGAGCGTCTCTCCCAGCGCCGCCAGCTCGTTGGTCGGCGGCCCGAGGTCGAAGCGCTGGGTCAGGTCGTGCTCGCTCCAGTTGGCGGCCCGCTGCGCCATCTGGGTGACCGGTTCGAGGGCCTGCCGGGTCACCCGCAGCGCGATGAACCCGGTCGTGGCGATGACCAGCACGGCCAGCACCCCGGTGGCGTAGAGGGCGTACCGCTCCGAACGCTCGTAGGGCCTGGTGTCCTGGGCGAGCACCATCACCCCCCGCTCGCCGCTCGGCGTGTCGAACGGCAGCGCGAGCAGCCGGGCCACGCCGCCCGGTCCGTCCCGGATCTCCTCGTCCGTGCTCCCGGACAGCTGCTCGGCCAGGTCTCGCACCGAGCCGCCGACCGAGCCGGCCACCGGCCGGCCGGCCGCGTCGAACACCTCGATCCCGGGCTCGAGGGTGTCAGTGGGGACGTTCAGGCTGGTCCCCGAGGATGCCTGGATCAGGCTGACCGCCTGGTCGGCACGTTGGTGCAGCACCTCGTCGACGTCCTTGTGGGCCGCACGGGACAGGAGGAGCTGGATGAAGAGCCCGACCACCAGCATCGAGACCGTCATCAGGCCGACCGTCGACAGCACGATCGCGCCACGGAGAGAGCGCGGGCCGAACCGCCGGCCGGCAGGTGGCGCGACGGGCTCCATCACCTCAGTGTGTAGCCAACTCCACGAACTGTCGTGAGCGCCAGCGGCGAGCGGACCTGACGCAGCTTGACGCGGATCCTCCGGATGTAGGAGTCGACGGTGTTCTCGCTGACCATCCCGCCGTTGGGCCAGGCGGCCGCCACCACCACTCTCCGGCGTACGACCTCACCGGGACGCGAGGTGATCGCGGCCAGCATGCGGAACTCCGTGGGGGTCAGCATCGCCTCCCGCTTCTCGCAGACCAGCGAGTGCCGGGCCGGGTCCAGGATCAGGTCCGTGGGCGCCTGCCCGTTGACGATGCGGCCGCGCTTGGCCAGCGCCTCGACGCGGGCGATGAGCTCCTTCACGTCGAAGGGCTTGGGCAGGTAGTCGTCGGCACCGGCGCTGAACCCGGCCAGCCGGTCGTGCACCGCGCCCAGTGCGGTGAGGAAGAGGACCGGCGCCGGCTGCCCAGCGGAGCGCAGTGCCTGGCAGACGTCGCGGCCGTCGGCGTCCGGGAGCCCGATGTCCAGGATGATCACGTCGAGCTCGTCGTTCTCGGCGAACAGCCGCAGCGCCTCGGCGCCGTTGTGGGCGAGGACCACGTCGTGGTCGGCGAGCCGCATCGCGTCGTAGACGACGCGGCGGATCGCCGGGTCGTCCTCGCAGAGCCCCACCTTGGCCATGAGATCCCTCCTCGGTCTGGACACAACCTGTCTCGGCAGAGGGTGCTGCTGCGAACCTGCATGAAACCTGACCACTGTTCCCCAGTGTGCCATCCGACGGCGCATCCGGGTGCGCTCAACCCGTAGACAGCAACGGCAGGGTGAGCCGGAACCGAGTGCCCGGGCCGTCCTCCGCGAGCTCCACCCGGCCGCCGATCCGCTCGGCGAGGCTGCGGGCGATGGGCAGCCCCAGCCCGGTGCCCGGCACCTGGCGGCTGCGCGCGGGGTCACCACGCTGGAACCGCTCGAAGACCAGCTCCCGGTCGGCCGCCGGTACGCCGGAGCCGTCGTCCAGCACGTCGAGGACGACCTCCTCCCCGACGACCGCCACCCTCAGCTCGACTCGGGTCCGCGCGTTGGTGCAGGCGTTGTCGAGGAGGTTCCTCACGATCCGGCGCAGCTCCCCCGCGTTGGCGCGGACCGGACCTGCGGACACCCGTGTGGTGTCCACGACCTTGTCCGTCGCGTTCCGCGCTCGCGTCGCCTCCTCGAGGACGACGGCGTCGAGGTCGACCGCCGTGGCCCGCACCGGTGGACCCTCGTCGGCCGTGGCCAGCACCAGCAGGTCGTCGACCAGCTGCTCCATCTGCGCCGTCGCGCCCAGCACCTCGCTGCGCAGCACCTCGGCGTCCACCGCGCCGGGCGCCTGCAGGGCGAGCTCCATCGAGACCCGCTGGGTGGCGAGCGGGCCCTGGAGATCGTGGGACACGTCTGCCACCAGGCGGCGCTGCCGCTGCACCGCACTGTCCACCCGGCCGAGCATGCGGTTCATGGTCGCGGCCAGCCGCCCGACCTCGTCGCGCCGGCCGTCGTCGGCGATCCTGCGGTCGAGCTGGTCGTGGCCGATGGCATCCACCTCAGCGCGGATGCGGTCGAGCCGCGCCAGCACGCCGCCGAGGACCAGCCAGATCAGGAACCCGAGCCCGGCCAGCACCAGCGGTCCTCCGATGACGAGGGTCCGCCTGAGCGCGCCGGTGGCCTCGTGCACCGCCTCCAGGCTGGAGCCGACCACGACGGTGACCCGGCCACCGGGCGTCTCGCCGTCCTGGACCCAGACCCGGTAGGTCTCGGTCTCGTTGTCGTCGGGCGCGTGGATGGTGAGCCGCTCCCCCGCTGCGGGGCCGGCCGGGTCGACGATCGCCGCCTTGCCCTGGACGTTGGGCGAGGCCGCCAGGACGGTGCCGTCCGCGGCGATCACCTGCGCCACGCCGTCGTCGTTCACGTTGCGGAGCACGGGCGACAGGTCTCCCGCGGCGGCCTGCTCCAGGAGGTCACGGGCCCGCGAGGTCGAGAGATCGTCGCTGCTCGACGTCAGGTTCCGGTCCACCGTCCGGACCACGAGGACCGCGGCGAGCGCGAGCAGGACCGCACACAGGAGCAGGGCCAGCGCCGTGGCCCGGGCCCGCACGGTGAGCACGGGCATCTCAGGCCTCCGCCACCAGCCGGTAGCCGGCCAGCCTCACCGTCTGGAGACTGGCCCTTCCGAAGGGCAGGTCGATCCGCTGGCGGAGCTGCCGGGCGTACACCTCGACGATGTTGGGGTCGCCCTCGAACGCGAAGTCCCACACGTGGTCGAGGATCGTCGCCTTGGACACGACCTCGCCGGGGTGCCTCATGAGGAACTCCAGCATGGCGAACTGCCGCGGCGTGAGCGCGACCTCGACGTCACCTCGGCTCACGCGGTGCATGGCGGGGTCGAGCCGGAGGTCCCCCACCTCGAGCGCCGCCGGCCTCTCCCGGGTCCCGCGACGGACCAGGGCGCGCAGCCGGGCCAGCAGCACCACGAAGGAGAACGGCTTGGCCAGGAAGTCGTCGGCCCCGGCGTCGAGGGCCCGCGCTTCCTGCTCGGGACCGGTCCTCGCGGTGAGCATGAGGATCGGCGTCCAGTCACCCGCCTCGCGGCGCCGGGCGCACAGCTCGTCGCCGTGGAGCTCCGGGAGCATGATGTCGAGGATCATGGCGTCGTAGCTGTTCTCGCCTGCGAACCACTCGCCTTCCGCACCGTCCAGCGCGGTGTCGACGGCGTACCCCTCCTCCTCGAGGCCGCGGCGCAGGGCCATCGCGAGCTGCTTGTCGTCCTCGACGACCAGGACGCGCATGACCGCACGGTGGCACACCGGCGCTGAACGCGCGCTGAAGGTCGGCTGAAGGTGGCGTTCAGCGCCGCTCCAGCGGTGGTGCGGCACGGTGGTGTGCGCACCCGGGACGAGGAGGAGACATGCGCAGCCGCGTGATCGGAGCAGGCGTGGCGCTCGGTGCCGCGCTGGCCGCCACCGCCGGCGGCATCGCCGTGGCGGGCAACGGTGACGACGGCGCGGCCAACCGGGGTCAGTCCCGCGGGTAGAGGTTCTGCAGCCGCACCTGACCGCGGGCCACCGTGCGGCCCTCGGTGTCGACGGTCTCGACCAACCAGACCTGCTGGAGCCGGCCCCGGTGGAGCGGGGTGGCGGTCGAGGTCATCAGCCCTTCGCGCACCGCACGGTAGAAGTCGGTGTTGTTGTTGACCCCCACGACCTGGCCCTGGTCGCCCAGCCACGTCGCACCGCCGAAGCTGGCCAGGGTCTCGAACACCGAGCAATGCACGCCGCCGTGCACGATGCCGTAGGGCTGGTGGTGCTTCGGGGCCGCCTCCCACTCGGCCACGACCCGGTCGCCGGTCACCTCGGTGAACCGGATGCCGAGGTGGCGCGCGAACTCGCCGGCGAGGTCGCCGGACCGGTCGACGGGCAGGTCAGCTGGGGTCACCCACCCATCCAACCAATGACCCGGGTCGCTTCGTCCTCCGGGCGTCGGTTCTCGATCGCGTCGCGACGCTCGGCGCACCGGAGCCCGCTCGGTTAGGTTGCTCGACATGGCGCTCCCCCAGCCCGGCATCTTCGCGGTCGGCACGTCGTCGCACGGCTACCTCGAGCTCGACCTCGTGCCTGACCTGGTGCCTGACCTGGTGCCTGAGGCGGGGTCGGGGTGGCTGACCGTGCTCGCCGACCTGGCCGAGCGAGCGACCACCATGGGCGCCACGAACCTCGTGGCCGGCGTCCGTCCGGAGCTGTGGGCCACCGTCGGCACGGTCCCCGACGGGCTGACCGGCTTCGCCGCCGACGTGGTCGGGGCGGACGGGTTCACGATGCCGGCCACCCAGCACGACCTGGCCCTGTGGTTCGCGGCCGCGTCGTACGACGTGGTCTTCGACGCGATCGTGGACGCGCTGCGCAAGCTTGCGCCGTACGCCCGGCCCGCGTGCGAGCTCCGTGGCTGGGCCTACCACCGCGACCGCGACCTGACCGGCTTCGAGGACGGCACCGAGAACCCGACGCTGGGCAGCGCGCCGTCGTACGCAGTGGTACCGGACGGACTGCCGGGCGCCGGCGGGTCGGTCTGGCTGCTGCAGCAGTGGTCGCACGACCCTGCCTGGCTCGGGCTCGGCGTGGCCGAGCAGGAGCAGGCCATGGGCCGCACGAAGCCGGACAGCGTCGAGCTCGACCCCAGGCCGGAGACCTCGCACGTCGCTCGTTCCGACCAGGACACCTTCGGCCACATCCTGCGCCGCAACACCGCCTACGGGACGGTGAGCGACCACGGCACGGTGTTCGTCGGCTTCGCGGCGACGAAGGAGCCGCTGCACCGGATGCTGGAGAGCATGGCCGGGTCCAGCGGCGGCCCGCGCGACGAGCTGACGCGGTTCGCCACGCCGCTGACCGGGGCCTACTACTGGGTGCCCGCGGCCGGCGAGCTGCAGGCGCGAGCCACCCCCGAGGACGGCTAGGCCAACGGCGTCGGGGCCTGCTGGTCGTCCATCGGCACGGACGCTACTGAATCAGGCCGTGCGGACCAGGCTGCCCTCGGCGCCGAGGATCCGCACCTCGACCCGCACCCCGCGTCGCGGCTCGTAGGTCACCGTGGAGCCCAGCTCGACGCCCACGATGGCCCGGCCGAGCGGGCTGCCCGGCGTGACCGTCGGTACGCCGGCCGCGGCCTGCTCGACCGAGCCCACGACGTACTCCTCCGGGCCGTCCCCCAGGTCGAGGCGGACCCGGTCCCCGACCGAGACGACCCCGTCTGCCGGCCGGCTCCGCTTGAGCTCGTCGATCTCCAGCTCCAGCAGCGCGATCCGCTCGTCGAGGAGCTGGACCCGGATCGAGGCTTCGACGTTGGTGGCCCGGTCCGCGGCGTCGCCGGACTCACCGCGCAGGCTGGCGGCCATGGCGCCGGTGCGCTCGGAGCGCAGGATGTCGAGTCGTTGGGTGAGCAGGTCGAGCGAGCTGGGGACGGTCACGTCGGCGCCAACGATCGCGCGGCGAGACTTGTTCCCGACCATGCCCACGTTGTGTCACAAGGGCCCGAAAGTTTTCTCCGTCTGTCCTGAAAGATCCGGGGGTACTGCCGGACATGGGCGTACATGGGGACGGCGCTCAGCCGTCTCGTCGCGGATCTCGGTGGAGGGCTCTCATGAGCGCAGGCGCGGTAACCCTCTCGACTCACGTCGACCACCACTGGGAGCTGCGCCTGGAGGAGTTCGAGGACGGTCACAGCTTCCGCCGCTTCGAGTGCATCGACTGCGGGGCAGTCCGCTTCGAGTAGACCTGGTCGGCTCGCGGGTCAGTCGCCCGCCGAGGCTCGCTCCACGATGTCCTTGGCGACGTCGCGCACCTTCCGCTCCTGCTGGCTGCTGACCTCGGACAGGTGCTCGAACGCCTCGTCGGGACCGCAGCCCTGCTGGGCCATGATGACTCCCTTGGCCTGCTCGATGACCGCTCGTGACGAGAGCGCGCGCTGCATGTCCTCCCCGAGCCGGTCCAGCTCGGCGTTGAGGTCGAGCTCGTGGAAGACGGCCCCCAGGGTGGCCGCCAACAGCTCGGCGGCCTGTTCGACCCACGGCTCGAGCGGCACCTCGGCCCGGTAGACGTTGAGGGTGCCCACGAGGCGCTGTCCCATCTCGACGGGAGCAACCACCACACTCACCCGTCCTTGCGGCAGCGCCCGCACCAGACGCGGCCAGCGCCCGTCTGCCCGCAGGTCGGCGCTCGCGACCACGGTGCGGGTGGCGAAGGCAGTCAGGGCCGGGCCTTCACCAGCCGTCATCTGCGCGCCGTCGACGACCTGGGGAAGGCGCGACGTGGACGAGATGACCTCGGGCTGGTCCGGAGCGCCGACCTGGATGCTCACCTCGGCCCCCTTGAGAGTTCGCCGGCAGATCTCCGCCGCGTGGCTGAGCACGTCCTGGACGTCGCGGATCTCGGCAGCGAGGCCCGCCAGCGCGGTCAGGGCCCCCGGCAGGGCCTCCAGCTCGCGTTGCCCGCCGGGGCTGCCCGGCTCGAGCAGCAGCCACGTCGCCTCGACGTTCTCGCCCGGACGCAGCGTGACCCACAGGTCGACGGGGGCCGGATCGCCCTCCTTCGGCACCACCGTTGCCGTCTGGAGCTTCACCCTCGCCTGGTCCGTGGACAGCAGCTGTCGGAGGCCGCGCCGGTCGGAGGGCTCGAACAGGGTGAAGATCGGCCGACCCAGGAGCCAGTTGGCGGGTCTCACCACGAGTGCAGCCACGGCGGCGTTGACCGAACGGATCAGCCCTTCGGAGTCGGTCACCAGGGCGGGCACCGGGAGCATCGCCAGCATCCGCTCGTGCTGCCAGCGCAGGAGCCGGTGACTGTCGAGCAGGGAGGAGATCTCGTCCTGCTGCGCCCGGACCTCCTCGTCGGCGACCCGAAGCTCCTCGTACGCCGTCTCCAGGTCTGCCACCACCTCGGGCGACGAGTCCGGCGCCTCGTCGTCGAGCGCGTGCAGCTCTCGGAGCCGGGTGCTCAGCTCTTCGAGCCACTGTCCGAAGTCGACGGCACCCTCACCCTGCCGGAACGGTGGTTGCAGCCTACTCATGTCGGGTCGATCGTGGAGTTTCGGTGCAGGAGTCATTCGGACCCCGCTGGGTACCCAGCATCCCATCGAACTCGGCGCGACAACAGGAGGGCCGGATGCCGAAGGCTGCCACCACGCCGCGGGCCCTGGTGGTCGTGGGCGCATCTGCCGGTGGCATCGAAGCACTCCGCGAGCTCGTGGCCGGCCTGCCGGCGGACCTACCTGCGGCGGTCCTCGTCGTCGTGCACGTCCCGCCGACGGGAACCAGCGCGCTGCCGGTCATCCTGGGCCGGCGCGGTCCGCTGACGGCCCGGCACGCCGAGGACGGCGATGAGCTCCGGGCCGGGGAGCTGCTCGTGGCTCCCCCGGACCACCACCTCGTGGTCATCGAGGGCAGGGTCGGCCTGACGCGTGGACCACAGGAGAACGGCCACCGCCCGGCGGTCGACGTGCTCTTCCGGTCGGCCGCCCGGGCCTGGGGACCGAGGGTGTTGGCGGTCGTGCTCTCCGGCGCGCTCGACGACGGCGCGGCCGGCGTCGTCGCGGTCAAGCAGCGTGGCGGCCGGTGCGTGGTCCAGTCGGATCCGCTCTTCGACGGCATGCCCAGGGCGGCCAGCCGGGTCGACCACCCGGATGCCGAGCTCCCGGTCGCCGACATCCCGGGGTGGCTGACGGCCTGGCTGGACGAGCTGCCCGACCGGCCCGGTGCCCCGGTGTCCCAGCTGATCGAGGACGAGACCGACGTGGCCGAGATGGATCCGCACGCCCTGCACGACCTCGACCGGCCGGGCGAGCCCGCCGGCTTCGGCTGCCCGGACTGCGCCGGAGCGCTCTACCGCATCGAGGAAGGCAACCTGACCAGGTTCCGCTGCCGGGTGGGCCACGCCTGGTCACCTGAGAGCCTGTTGGTCAGGCAGACCCTCGCCCTGGAAAGTGCGTTGTGGAGGGCTCTGCGCTCGCTGGAGGAGAAGGCCGCTCTGAACACAGAGCTCGGCCAGCATGCCTCCGCCGACGGCCGACCGCGGACGGCCGAGCGGTTCGCGACGAACGCGGCCGAGGCGTTGCACGCCGCAGAGCTCATTCGGCAGCTCGTGGTCGACTTGGGGCGGCCACAGGACGAGACTGAGGCCGCGGAGCCCGGCTCCGCGTGACGCGCCAGTTAGCAGAGGAGCAGGCACACGAGCGAGAACGACGACGAGGACGAGGGCTTCGAGGCTCTGCTCAAGCACATCAAGGAGGAGCGCGGCTTCGACTTCACCGGCTACAAGCGCGCCAGCCTGGCGCGCCGGGTGCAGCGCCGCATGGACGATGTCGGCATGGACGGGTACGACCAGTACCTCGACCACCTGCTCCTGCACCCCGACGAGTTCACCCAGCTGTTCAACACGATCCTCATCAACGTCACGAGCTTCTTCCGGGACCCGGAGGCCTGGACCTACCTCCAGGACGAGCTGTTGCCTCCGCTCCTCCGACGTCGGGAGGGGCAGCCGATCCGGGTCTGGAGCGCCGGCTGCGCCTCCGGCGAGGAGGCCTGCTCCATCGCCATGCTGCTGGCCGAGGCGCTCGGCGTCGAGGAGTTCCGCGACCGCGTCAAGATCTACGCGACCGACGTCGACGAGGAGGCACTCGCCCACGCCCGGCACTCGACCTACAGCGCCAAGGAGCTGGAGTCGGTGCCCGAGGAGCTGCGCGACAAGTACTTCGAGGCGAGGGGCAACGGGCTCGTGTTCCGCAAGGAGCTGCGCCGGTCCTTGATCTTCGGTCGCAACGACCTGATCCAGGACGCCCCGATCTCGCACGTCGACCTGTTGCTGTGTCGCAACACCCTGATGTACTTCAACGCCGAGGTGCAGTCCCAGATCCTCAACCGGCTCCACTTCGCGCTGCGGTCCGACGGCACCCTGTTCCTGGGCAAGGCCGAGATGCTGCTCAGCCACACTTCGTACTTCCGGCCGGTCGAGCTCAAGCAGCGGTTCTTCGAGAAGATCGTCACCGATGGTCGCGACCGGCGTCTGGCCGCCCAGCCGGAGATGGGACCCGACGCCGCCCATGAGGCCCGGGTGGGCCGGCTCCGGCAGGCTGCGCTGATGTCGTCGGCCGCCGCGCAGGTCGTCCTGGACGTCGAGCACCGGCTGGTGATGTGCAACCACCGGGCCATGAACCTCTTCGGCCTCACCCTCCGGGACATCGGTCAGTCGATCCAGGACCTGGAGGTCTCCTACCGGCCCCTCGAGCTCCGGGGGTACATCGAGGAGGCGACCCGCGATCGCCGGCCGGTGTGGGTGCGGGACACCGAGCTCGTCCGCGGTGCGGGAGAACGCCTGGTGCTCGACATCCAGTTCGTGCCGCTCTCCGACGAGACCGGGAACCTCCTCGGTCTGACGGTCATCTTCAACGACGTCACCCAGCACCACCAGCTGCAGGACGAGCTGCTCCACGCCAACCGGCAGCTGGAGACGGCGTACGAAGAGCTGCAGAGCACCAACGAGGAGCTCGAGACCACCAACGAGGAGCTGCAGAGCACCGTCGAGGAGCTGGAGACGACCAACGAGGAGCTCCAGAGCACCAACGAGGAGCTCGAGACGATGAACGAGGAGCTGCAGTCGATGAACGACGAGCTCCACTACTCCAACCAGGCGCTGCGCGATCGGCAGGACGAGGTCGACCGGCTCAACCAGTTCATGACCTCCGTCCTCAGCAGCGTCAGCTCCGGGATCGTCGTCGTCGACTCGGACATGACCGTGCTCGCATGGAACTCGATGGCCGAGGACCTCTGGGGCGTCCGGGCCGGCGAGGCCCTCGGAGCGCACCTGATGAACCTCGACATCGGCCTGCCCGTCGAGCAGCTGCGCCAGCCCATCCGGACCCAGCTCGGTGACGGCGGCGCGGAGCCGCAGTCTCTCCTGCTCGACGCCGTCACCCGACGCGGTCGCGGCGTCCAGGTGCGCGTCACGCTCACGTCGCTCCACGAGCACGGTTTTCCCAGCCCGTCGGTCGTGGTCGCGATGGAGCTCCCCCCGGAGGATCAGGAGTAGGCCGGACCGCTCCGGGTTACCGCCCAGTGAAGAACGGAGAGCTCAGATGTCCGCACCGGCTGCGCGAAGGACCAGCAACCATCCGCTGGCCCAGGCGGCGGACCGGGCAGCGAGAGCGGCGAGCACGCGGGCGCACGAGCTCGCCGACCAGGGCGCCCGGCTGCGCGACGGGGTCGTCACCACCGTCACCGACACAGTCGACGCCGCGACGTACCTCGACGCCGCGCGGGGACGACACCACGAAGCCCGACGTCGCCTCATCACGGTGCAGCTCGCCCGTGCCCATTCGAGGGTGCTGGGGCAGGACTACCTCGCCGCGGCCAGGAGACTCGCGCGGCTGACGCTCGCCGAGGACGTGCGGTGCGAGCCGCTCGACACCGACGAGCCGTCCGGATTGCCCTGACCCGGGCGGCCACGGAGAATCTTCGTATGGGCCTCGACGAGGAGAGCCGCGCGCGAGCCGCAGAACGGCAGCTCTCCGCCGCGCTCCGCGCCGCCGAGGCGCGGGCGCGGGCGGAGGAGCTGGAGGAGCGGCGCGCGGAGCTCGGGACGACCACCGGCGTGCCGCTGCGGCACAGCGAGCAGAACTTGTCCCGCGCCCAGGCCGCGGCCGAGCTGGCCGTGGCCCACGCCGAGCAGGCAGCTCGACGTGCCGCCGCCGCCCACCTCCACGCCGCCGAGGTGCACGAGGAGGCCGCGCGAGTGGCCACGGCCGCAGGCGACGAAGTGGGCGCGGAGCGGCACCGGCAGGCGGCCCGCGCGGACCGAGCTGGAGCCGTGGAGGACGACCCCGACGCCGGCTCCTGAGGAGTACGGGACCGGCTCGCCGGTTCGGGGGCTTGGTGGACCCTGCGGTAGGGTTCCGAAGCGCTCCGCACCCTCGCGGTAGGAGCCGACGGGCTGTGGCGCAGCTTGGTAGCGCACCTGACTGGGGGTCAGGGGGTCGCAGGTTCAAATCCTGTCAGCCCGACAGAGTTTCCGCAGGTCAGAGGCTGTTTCGTAGCCCGAGCCGCCACTGCTCCTGTCTCAGAGGCAGCGTTCTGACACCACTTTCGTCGCGGACTCTCCCGGGTGACACCAACCGCGAGTCCAGGTGGCAGCGGCGATGACCGAGCCAGGTGCCGGCGCCCCTTACGCGGTCCGCGACCTCGCTACGACGAGCCGGCCCGTTGGGTCGAGCCGCGGAGCGACCGCGGTCAGGTGACGTGGTAACCCTTGACTGCCATCCACTCGGCTCGCGTCGGCTGCGGTATGCCGACCTGGCCGAGGACGGGGCCGAGGCGTGAGTTCATGAACTCGTCCTGAGCCTCGCGGGACTCCCAGACCTCGACCACGGTCAGGCCGTTGCCGTCCGCGTGTGCGCCCGCGACGTGGGAGACGATGCCCGCGGGCCACTGGCCCGTGCCCGTGTCCGGGTCCAGCTCGAGCGCCTTGTTGGCAGTCTCGTAGAGGTCCGGGCTGACGTCGCGGAACTCGAGGATGAGCACTTCTGACATGGTGTCCCCTTGGTGATGGCCGACCCCGAGACTTCGACACGGTGGTGGCCCCTGGGAACCAGGGTCGGTTGAACGTACTCCCAGCCGGTGCGCCGTGAACAGCGGTCAGCGCACCTGCGCGGAGTTCGGGCTCACCATCAGCGACGAGGTGTCCACGGCGACGAAGGCCGAGGCCGGGATGGTCTTGAGGTCCTCGATCAGCTTGTCCGGCCACGCGGCGTTCTGCTCGCCCTGGAAGTACCACGCGGAGCCGTTGTCGGCGAGCACCAGGCCGTACTTCTTCATGGCCGCCACCACGCTCTGTGCGTACGGCGACAGCCCGGACGCGTCGTACGACGCCGAGAGCCGGAACCGCGCGCCCATCGGCGGGAAGTCAGGCGAGGAGTTGTCGCTCGCATCGTGTCGGGCCGGCCACAGGTGGGCGGCCGAGCTCTCCGGTGTGGTGAACCGGATGGCATGGTCGATCTTGTTCTTCTTGACCTCGTTCCAGCGCAGCAGGCCGGGAAGGATCGGCAGCCCGGCGGCGTCGGCGGAGGTCCAGCCGTCCGGGCGGAGCTTGTTCTTCTTCAGCGACCACACGGCACCGGAGCCGGCGTGCCAGCGACCGCTGGACTCCCGGGCGGCGTAAAGCTCGTAGAGCTTGCACTTGTCCTTGTCGACGATGATCGCGTGCCGGTCGCCGTCGGAGCTCCGGCCGCCCTCGATCTTCGTGTCGCGCCCCACGGGGTACTTCACGTGGTCGCTCTCGGAGGAGTAGTCGAACGACACCTTCGCTCTCTTGTGCTTCTTGCCCACGACGGTGACCGGGATGCCGTAGTTGGGCCCGTTGCCGTAGGAGGGCCCGAAGTCCGGGTGCAGGTCGACACCGGTGTCCATGTGCGACAGCCACGCCGCCGAGCGCGCGTGCACCGGAAGGCCGGAGACGTCGGCGTGCCACCAGTTGTCGGCCGGGAACTCCGAGCAGTGGGTGCCGGCGATCGGCTTGGCCAGGTCAGGACGGACGGCGGAGGCCGGTGCGGCCGCACCGCACACCAGCACCAGCGCGGCGGCCAGACCGAAGCGGAGGGTCATGGGTGGTCGTAGGGGACGACCTGCGCGCCGTCGTAGCACTCGTCCACTCCGATCTCGCTGGGGACTCCGAACTTCAGGAGTCTGTCGCACGGCCACTCGTCCTGGGTGCCGATCACCGCCTTCCACTCCCCCTGCCGGATCGCCCAGATGTAGGCGGCGCCGCCGCCCCCGTCGCAGTGCGCGCCGCGCGGCCGGGTGATCTCGCCACCCAGCGCGAACCCGTCGGTGCGGATCGCGTGCACGAAGATCTCCGGTGACGTCCTGCAGTTCGGGTAGTGGCCGAGCAGGTCCCAGACCCGGTGGAGCTCCTTCTTGACGTACTTCCGGAAGGATGCCGGCGCACCGGGCAGCCGTTCCGGCCCCAACGGGAGGACCCCTCGGGACGCGGTGCCGTGGTACTTGATCAGCTCACCGGCGCGGAAGGAGGACGTGGATGGTGGCGACCCGTCGGAGGTCGCCAGCCAGGCCCCGGACACCACGAGCGCCGACGCGAGGGACAGCAGGAGCACGACTCGCAGCGGCGCGGGCGGGGCCATGCCCCGACCCTAGTGCCCCGCACGGGGACACCAGCGGCACCGGGCCTGGGCTCAGGGGTGTTGGTAGGTCACGACGTCCTGGCCGTCGTAGCACTTGTGGATCCCGAGCTCGGACGGGAAGCCGAACTTCTCCAGCTTGTCGCAGAACGGGATGTCCTGGGTGCCGATGACCTCCTTCCACTCGCCGTGCCGGACCGCCCAGTACGCGACGTACCCGCCACCGGCGGCGCAGCCGGGCTGTGGGTAGGTGCCGAAGGTGCCGAAGGCGAACCCGTCGGTGCGCAGGCTGCGGACGGTCATGGTGGGCGCCTTCTTGCACGCGGGCTTGTGGCCGAGGTCCTTGACCCAGGACTCGCGCAGCTCGGCCCGGACGAACTTCCGGAACGAGCCCGGCGCGCCGGGGATGGCCCCCGGTCCGACCGGCAGCTGAGCCGTGCGCTCCTCGCCGTGCCACTTGATCAGCGTCCCGTCGCGATCCGTCGGCGCGGCGCTGGCGGGAGCGGCGAGGGACGCGGCCAGAGCCGCCGCGGTGATGGACACGAGGAGCCGAGAGGTGTTCATGCGCAGTGCGACGCGGCGCCCTCGAGGATAGTTGCCGCAGGGCGCCGATCAGCGCTTGCGCTTCTCCCGGACCCGCTGCTGGAGCACGATCGGCGTACCGACGAAGCCGAAGTCCTCCCGCAACCGGCGCTCGATGTAGCGCTCGTACGACGCCTCGAGCTTGCCGCTCGTGAACAGCACGAACGTCGGCGGCGCCGTCGACACCTGGGTGCCGAACATGATCTTGGGTTGCTTGCCCCCGCGGACGGGGTGCGGGTGCTCGGCCACCAGCCGGCCGAGGAAGGCGTTGAGAGCGCCGGTCGACACCCGCGTCTCCCAGCCGGCCAGCGCCTTGTCCAGCGCCGGGACCAGACGGTCCACGTGCCAGCCGGTCCGGGCGGTGACGTTGATCCGCGGCGCCCACTGGACCTGGACGAGCTCGCGCTCGATCTCCCGCTCGAGGTAGTAGCGGCGCTCCTCGTCGACCAGGTCCCACTTGTTGAAGGCGATGACCAGCGCGCGACCGGCCTCACGGACGGTCTGGATGATCCGCTGGTCCTGCTCGGAGATCGGCTGCGAGGCGTCCAGCACCAGCACGGCCAGCTCGGCCCGGTCGATCGCGGTGCTGGTGCGCAGGGACGCGTAGTACTCGTGCCCGGAGGCCTCCTTGACCCGCTTGCGGATGCCGGCGGTGTCGATGAACCGCCAGGTCCGGTCGCCCAGCTCGACCAGCTCGTCGACCGGGTCGACCGTCGTGCCGGCGACGTTGTCGACCACCGACCGCTGGGCTCCGGCCAGCTGGTTGAGCAGGGACGACTTGCCGACGTTCGGCTTGCCGACGATCGCGATCCGGCGGGGGCCGCCGACCTTCTCGCCGACCCGCTCCGGCGGGGGCTCTGGCAGCGCGGCCAGGACGGCGTCGAGCAGGTCACCCGAGCCGCGTCCGTGCAGGGCCGAGACCGGGTAGGGCTCGCCCAGGCCGAGGTTCCAGAGGCCGTAGGCCTCCGCCTCGGCGCGCTGGTCGTCGACCTTGTTGGCCGCCAGGACCACGGGCTTGCCGCTCTTGCGCAGGATCCGGACGACGGCCTCGTCGTCGTCGGTGATCCCGACCGTCGCGTCGACCACGAACATCACGGCGTCGGCCAGCGTCACCGCGACCTCTGCCTGCGCGGCGATCGAGGCTGCCAGCCCGCGGGCGTCAGGGTCCCAGCCGCCGGTGTCGACGACGGTGAACGCGCGGCCGGCCCAGTCGGCGTCGTACGACACCCGGTCCCTGGTCACCCCCGGCACGTCCTCGACCACGGCCTCGCGGCGGCCGATGATCCGGTTGACCAGCGTCGACTTGCCGACGTTGGGACGGCCGACCACCGCCAGGACGGGGACCGGGCCGGTTGGCTCCTCGTGCTCGCCCACGCTCGCCTCGCCCATCAGCTGGCCTCGACGTCGGTGATGCCGGTGGCCGGGTCGGGGTCGGTGTCCTTGCCGGGCAGCGGACCGGGAAGGGCCCGGCCGGTCAGCTCCTTGGCGTTGTCGAGGTGCGCGATCAGGTGCTTGCGCAGCTCGACCGAGTGGGCGGCCACGTCATGCTTGCGGCGTGGCCACGGCGTCCGGGCGATGTGGAAGGCGTCGCCGAACACCATGTCGATGACCACTCCCTTGGCCGGCAGCGAGCTGCTGCCCGCACCGGGCTCGCGGGTGCCGAACTGCACCACCGGCACGATCGGCGCCCCGGTCACCATGGCCAGGTAGGCCGCGCCCGTGTGGAACCGGTCGAACTCCCCGCCACCCCTGGACCCCTCGGGGAAGATGCCCACCACGTGGTCGGTCCGCAGCACCTTCAGGCAGCGCTTCACGGCCAGCGGGTCGGCGTGGAACCGGTCCAGGGGGATCTGCCCGCTGCTCAGCAGGAACCGCTTCATGAACCCCTTGAACATCTCCTGCTTGGTCAGCGCGTGCACCGGCCTGGGGGCGAAGATGGCCAGCAGCGGGCCGTCGACGACGCCGACGTGGTTGCAGGCGATGATCACCGGCCCCTTCCTCGGGAGCTTCTCCCCGTTCACGACGCGCACCTTGACCCGGCGCCGGATAAGCGCACGGGCGAACGGTCGCAGCGGATAGAGCAGGTAGCGCGCCGGGTGCAGGCGGGCGCTCTCGGGCACCTCGTCGTCGGACAGCCTCACGCGTCGCTCCCGACCAGCTCGACCAGGTCGACGATGCGGTCGATCACCTCGGTCGAGCGAGTACGGGGTGGTGTCGATGTGCACCGCGCCCTCGGCCATCACCAGCGGCGAGACCGCCCGGCCGGAGTCGATCCGGTCGCGCGCCAGCAGCGACTCCTCGGTGGCCCCGACGTCCGAGCCGCCCTCCTCGGCGGCGCGGCGGGTGGCTCGGGCCGAGGCCTCCGCGGACAGGTACACCTTCACCGGCGCCTCGGGCCAGACGACCGACCCGATGTCCCGGCCCTCGACCACGATCCCGGTGCCGCTGGCCGCCTCCTCGATGAGCGCGCGCTGCACGCGGACCATGCGGGCGCGCACCTCCGGCACGACGCTGACCGGCGACACCGCCGCGTTGACGTCGGGCAGCCGGATGGCGGTGGCGACGTCCTCGCCGTCCACGGTGACCGTCGGCACCAGCGGGTCGGTGCCGCACACGATGCGCGGCTCGCCGCAGCGCGCGGCCACCGCCTCCTGGTCGTGGACGTCGACCCCGTGGCGGAGCATCCACCACGTCATCGCGCGGTACATGGCGCCGGTGTCGAGGTAGCGCAGCCCGAGCCGGTGTGCGACTCCGCGCGACGTGCTCGACTTGCCGGATCCGGAGGTCCCGTCGATCGCGACGACGATCCCCTGGGCGGCGCTGTTCACGACGGGCAACCTTACCGGTGGGTCACCCAACCTCTTGATTCGAGAGAGGTCAGGAGGTGCTCGGCCGACTCCTCGTCGACGACCAGCTCCACCAGGCCGACGGGCCGGCCGGGGTCGTGGTCGATGTGCACGTCCTCGATGTTGACCTCGCTGGCCCCGGCGTCCGCGAACAGCCTCGCCAGCTCGCCCGGGTGGTCGGGCACGGAGACGAACACCGACCTGGTCGGCCGGGTCGGCCCACCGTGCTTGCCGGGGATGGCCCGCGTGCCGGCGACGCCCTCCTGGAGGACGACCTCGAGCGCGCCCCGGTCGGCGGCGCCGACCGCGTCGATGACGGCGTCCAGGCGCTCGCGCACCTCGGTGAGGAGGTCGAGCACGGCCTCGGAGTTGGCCGAGACGATCTGGCCGTAGAGCACCGGGTCTCCCGCCGCCACCCGCGTCACGTCCCGGACGCCCTGGCCGGTCAGGGCCAGGTGGTCGGTGGGTGCGTCGGCCAGCCGACCGGCGGCCAGCGCCGCCAGCAGGTGCGGGATGTGAGAGGTACGAGCCACGGCGCGGTCGTGCTCCACCGGGCTCATCCGCACCGGTACGCCGCCGCACACCCGCACCAGCGCCTCCACCAGCTCCACCGCCTCCGGACGGGAGCCTTCGTGCGGCGTGACCGCCCACGGGCGGCCGTCGAACAGCGCGGCGCTCGCCGCCAGCGGTCCGGAGCGCTCGCTGCCGGCCATCGGGTGGCCGCCGACGTACCGCTCGACGCCGGCGACCTCCTTGACCTCCGACAGCGGCCCGGACTTGACGCTGCCGACGTCGGTCACGACCGCGCCGTACGCCTCGGTCAGCTCCAGGGCCTGCCGGATCACCGGGCCGAGGTGGTCCGGCGGCACGGCGACCACGACGAGCTGCGGCCGGTCCTCGGGGGCCGCGGGCCGACCGGCGCCCAACCCGGAGGCGGTGCGCAGGTGGTCTGCCGACTCGTCGGCCAGGAGAACCTCGAGACCGGCCCGCCTCAGCGCGAGGGCGATGGAGGTTCCGAGGAGACCGGTGCCGACGATCTCGACCGGACCCTCGAGCGCACCGCGAGGCTCACTCATCGGGCGTCGCCCGCACGCGGGTCAGGTCGCGGCGCAGCGCCGCGGCGCCGTGCAGGTAGACGTGGGTGACGTCCGACCGCGGCAGGTCGGTCTCGACATGGGCGAGCATCCGGACCACGCGCGGCATGGACCGCTCGATCTCGAGCTCGCGGGCACAGAGCAGCGGCACCTCGCCGAAGCCGAGCTGCCGCGCGGCGTACGCCGGGAACTCCGAGACCAGGTCGGAGGTGGCGGTGAAGATCACCGAGATGAAGTCGTCGACCTCCAGGCCGTTGGCCTCCATGGCGTCGAGCACCATCTCCGCGACCCGCTCCAGCATGTGGTCGCGGTCGTCCGCATCGAGCTGGGTCGCGCCTCGCACCGCCCTGACCGCCACGGGGCCCAAGGGTAGTGAGGGCCGCCACCGGGCCGGCGGGGTGTCTCAGCCGCGTGGCTCAGCTCGGCTGGTAGCTCCCGAACGACCAGTGATTGCCCTCCGGGTCGGCGACGGAGCCACCACGGCCGCCGTAGTCGTTGTCCTCGAGCTCGCGCTCGACGGTCGCGCCCGCCTCGACCGCGCGCTGGAAGGCGCCGTCGGGGTCGTCGGTCACGAGGTACGCCGCGGACCCGCCGACGTTGTCGATCGCCCCGTCCGGCCGCCTGGAGCCGAACATGATGCCGCCCCCGCCCGGCCACAGCCACTCGGCGTGGTGCACGACCTTCGGGTCCTGCTCGTCGCGGTAGGTCGCGTGCTCGGTGAAGCCGACCGCGGTCAGCCACGCGATCATCCGGTCGGCGTCCGCGAAGGACATGGAGTGCCAGAGCCTGGTGTCAGCGGCGGTCATGTCCCTCACGATGCCCCGGGGGCGGTCTCGAGGTCTCGGAGGAATGGGAACTCCTCACGCAGCCACGTGCTCGGCGGGCACCCGGCCAGGTCGGACCAGTCCCGGGCCAGGTGGCCCTGGTCGGCGTACCCGCAGACCGCGGCCACCTCGGCCAGCGGTGTGCGGCCGAGCAGTGCCCGGGACGCCTGGAACCGCGCCACCCGCTGGTACTCCTTCGGCGTCAGCCCGGTCTCCTCCCGCACCAGCGTGCTCAGCCGGCGCCGGCTGTAGCCGACCTCGTCGGCCACGTCCGCCACCCGCTCGCCGCGGGTCAGTGCTCCGAGGGCGCGGCCGACCTCGGCCCGGGGCGCGGCGGCGCCGTGCCGGCTCAGCGCCAGGACCAGGGCCCGGACGACGACCCGCGGCCCCTCGTCCAGGCTGACGTCGTGGAGCCGCTCGGGCAGGTCGGCGAGGTCCGGCGCCACGTCCTCGAGCTCCAGGAGCTCGCCGGAGAGCTCGGCGGCCGGCACGCCGAGCAGCGCCCGTGCCCCCGCCGTGGTCAGCCCGAGCTGTACCCCGCGCTGGACGCCGTCGTGGTGGATCGCCGCCGGGGCCGCCTGCAGCCCGGACACCGTCGACCAGCGCCGCCGCCGCTGGCTCTCGTCAGCCCAGCCGACGTCCAGGGGCTCGCCGATCGGCAGCACCAGGGTCAGGCTCGTCGTGGGCAGCCCCCGGTGCACCCCGGGCGGCCCCATGTCACTGCGGTACGCCACCAGCTCGGTGACGTACGGCGCCAGCGCCTTCGGAACGGCAGCCACCCTGCGATGGTCCCAGACCATCCGCACCCTCTCCACGGTGCGCACCCGGGCAGAACGTCGGCGACCATCGCTCCGTCAGAGACGGGTGGTGTCGAGCAGCTCCCCGAGCTCGTCGTTGGACAGCTCCCGAAGCTCCCCGGACTTCAGCTGCCCGAGAGCGACCGGCCCGATCCGGGTGCGGGTGAGCTTGCGGACCGGGTGGTCGACCTGGTCGAGGAGACGGCGCACGATCCGGTTGCGGCCCTCGTGGATGACCAGCTCCACGATGGTCTTGCCGCCACCACGCTGCACGATCCGGGCGGCCGAGACCGTGACCGGGCCGTCGTCGAGGGTGACGCCCTCCCGGAGCTGCTTGAGCGTGGCTTTCGAGACGTCGCCGGCGACCTCGGCGACGTAGGTCTTGTCCACTTCGTACGACGGGTGGGCCAGCCGCTGCGCGAAGTCGCCGTCGTTGGTCAGGATGATCAGCCCCGAGGTGTCGGTGTCGAGGCGGCCGACGTGGAACAGCCGCTCGGGGCGGTCCGCCACCAGGTCCGACAGCGTGCGCCGCCCCTCGGGGTCGGACATCGTCGAGACCACCCCGCGAGGCTTGTTGAGCGCGAGGTAGACGTTCGGCGAGACCGGCGGCAGCCGGCGCCCCTCCACCCGGATCACCGCGGTGCGCGGGTCGACCTTGGTCCCGAGCCGGGTGACGACCTCGCCGTCGACCTCGACCAGCCCGGCCAGCATCAGCTCCTCGCAGCGCCGCCGCGAGGCCACGCCCGACTGGGCGAGCAGCTTCTGGAGCCGGACCAGGCCGTCCCCGTCGGCCGGGTCAGGTGGGCTCGGTTCCGCCATCGGGTTCCGTGCTGGGCCCGGGCTCGGGCGTCTCCGGGTGCGGGTGGGGCTCGGGGTGGGACCGGGTGGCCACCGCCTCGAGCTCGTCCTCCATGTCGGCCAGGTCGGGCAGGTAGGGCGCCAGCTCGGGCAGCTCGTCGAGGGACTGGACGCCGATCCGCTCCAGGAAGAAGCCGGTGGTGCGGTAGAGGTGCGCGCCGGTGGACTCGTCGATCCCCACCTCCTCGACCAGGCCGCGGGTGAGCAGGGTGCGCATCACGCCGTCGACGTTGACACCCCTGATGGCCGAGACCCGGGCCCGCGACACCGGCTGCTTGTAGGCGACGACCGCCAGCGTCTCCAGGGCCGCTTGGGTGAGCCGAGCCTGCTGGCCCTCGAGGACGAACGCCTCCACGACGGCGGCGTACTCCTCGCGGGTGTAGTAGCGCCAGCCGCCCGCCACCTGGCGCAGCTCGAAGCCCCGGCCCTGCTCGTCGTACTCCTCGGCCAGCAGCTGGAGCTCGGCGACGACCGCCTCGACCGGGTGCCCCACGGCGGTGGCCAGTGCGACGGCGTCGAGCGGCTGGTCGGCCACCATGAGCACCGCCTCGAGCGAGGGGCGCAGGGCCGCACGCGGTACGTCGACGAGGGTGTCCTGCGTCTCGGTCACGGTCGTCATTCTGCCTCCGGTGGTGGCTCGGCCTCGGGCGGGGCACCGTCGAACTCGTCGGTCACGAGCTCCTCGGCGTCCACGTCGTCCTCGCCGGTCCAGCGGACGGTCAGCTCGCCCAGGGGGGTCACCTGGTCGAAGCCGACCGCGCCCTCGCGGAACAGCTCGAGCAGCGCCAGGAACCGCGCCACCGTGGTGAGCGTGTCCGGCGAGTCGCCGCACAGCGCCCGGAAGGTCATCGCGCCGTGGCGGCGAAGCCGCTCCACCACGATCGCAGCCTGCTCGCGCACGCTGACCCGCGTCGCGTGGATGTGCTGCAGGCTGACCTCGGCGACCGGCCTGGGCTCGAGCGCCTTGGCCGCCAGCGCGGCGAACTGGTCGAGCCCGATACCGATCAGCACCTCGGGCAGCAGGGTCGCGAACCGCTCCTCCAGCCCGACCGAGCGCGGGTGCCGCTTCGCCTCCCCCGCCAGCCGCTCCTGGAGCACCGTCGCGATCCCCTTGAACGCGCGGTACTGGAGCAGCCGCGCGAACAGCAGGTCGCGGGCCTCGAGCAGCGCGAGATCCTCCTCGTCCTCGACGTCACCCTGGGGAACGAGGCGGGCCGCCTTGAGGTCGAGCAGGGTGGCCGCGACCAGCAGGAACGACGACGTCTGCTCGAGGTCCCACTCGGCGCCCGCCGCCTTGACGTGCGCGATGAACTCGTCGGTGACCCGGGAGAGCGCGATCTCGGTGATGTCGAGCTTGTGCTTCGAGATCAGGCTGAGCAGCAGGTCGAACGGGCCCTCGAAGTTGTCGAGCCGGACCTCGAAACCCGCGGACTCCGCCACCTCGCTCGGCTCGACCTCGGTCAGCGTCATCCTTCGTTGAGCCGGCGGACCAGGGCGCTGGACTCGCCGTTCTGCTCGAGGTCGGCCAGGACCAGGTGCAGCGCCTCACGGACCAGCCGGCCGCGATCCACGGCCAGGCCGTGCTCGGCCCGCAGGGACAGCCGGGCGTGCTCGAGCTCGAGCAGCTCGGCGGCGGTGACGTAGACCGTCATCTTCTCGTCATGCCTGATCCGCCCGCTGGCCCCGCGGCGTGCGTCGGGCTGGTCGTCGGGCTGGTCCGGGACGGCCCGGACGGCGCTGCGCTTGGAGAGCTTCCCCGCCCCGCCAAGCGCCTCGGCGTCCTGCTCGCCCTCGGTCGGCCGGAAGAGGTCGTCCGCGGTGGGCAGGCTCACTCGTCTGGCCATCGGCTGAGCGCCTCCTTCGCGAGCTGACGGTAGGAGTCGGCGCCGGCCGAGGTGCTCGCGTAGGTCGTGATCGGCTCACCGGCCACCGTGGAGTCGGAGAACTTCACGGTCCGGCGGATCACGGTGTGGAACACCTTGTCGCCCCACGCCTGCACCAGCCGGTCCATGACCTCGCGGCTGTGCAGGGTCCGGCCGTCGAACATCGTGCCGAGCACGCCGTCGATGCGGAGCCGCGGGTTGAGCCGCTCGCGGACCTTGTCGATCGTGCCCTTGAGGAGCGCGACCCCGCGCAGGGCGAAGTACTCGCACTCCAGAGGGACGATCACGCCGTCCGACGCGGTCAGCGCGTTGACGGTGAGGAGGCCGAGGGAGGGCTGGCAGTCGATCAGGACGACGTCGTACACCTCCAGAGCCGGCGCAAGGACCCGCATCAAGGTCTGCTCGCGGCCGACCTCGTGGACCAGCTGCACCTCGGCGGCGGAGAGGTCGATGTTGGAGGGCAGCAGGTCCATGCCGGGTACGCCGGAGGGAACGACGACCTCGTGGAGCGTCACGTCCGACTGCATCAGCAGGTTGTAGATCGTCAGGTCCATCTCATGGGGGTTGAGCCCCAGCCCGACCGAGAGCGACCCCTGCGGGTCGAAGTCGACGAGCAGCACCTTGCGGCCGTACTCGGCCAGCGCCGCGCCGAGGTTGATCGTGGTCGTGGTCTTGCCGACACCGCCCTTCTGGTTGCACATCGAGATGACCCGGGCGTTGCCGTGGGTGACCAGGGGGGTGGGCTCGGGGATCTCCGGCATCGGCCGGCCGGTGGGGCCGAGCACGCCGGGCGGGTCGGCGACGACCGCGGCCTCGGGCTCGGGGACCCGTGGCGCGATCGGCTCGAACGGGATGGGCTCGGTGAAGACGGCTGCGTCGACCGGGGCGGAAGACATTGCGGAAGACATTGCGGAAGACGTTGGGGAAGGCGTTGGGGAAGGCATCGTGTCGCTCGGTTCGGTGGGTGGCGGCGGAGGCGGCGGGGGCGCCACTCGCGGCGGCATCTCCGGAGCTGCTGCGGACCCACGTCCGAACCGTGCTCCGAACCGGTGCGCACCATCGCTCATGGTTGTCCTCCGCTCTGGGCTGTGCTGACACCCAGCAACCTAATTTGTCGACACAGCGACTTGTGGCCGACGCGCCCGGGACTCTAGGTCCGGCTCGGAGCGGCTCACAAGGGGTTCACGGGTTACCCCCAGGCCGTCGCGGAATCTGTGGAGAGACGGTGGGCGGACTCCCCCGCTCCTACACAGGGGAAGCCGCCCTGTTGACAGGCTTGTGGACAGTTTCGGGACGAAATCCCTGTTCCCTGACGCCGACCCGTCGGCGCGGGATCACTCGAGCAGGTCCCGGTAGTCGGGGTGCCGGTCGATCCAGCCCTTGATGAAGGGGCAGCGGGCGATCACCTTGCGGCGACCGTCCGCGCGTACGTCGTCCAGGGCGCCCCGGGCCAGCGTCGAGCCCACGCCGTGCCCCTCGAAGGCCTCGTCGACCTCGGTGTGGGTGAAGACGATGAGGTCGTCGGCGGAGTCGTAGTAGGCCGCGCCGGCCAGCTCGCCGTCCAGCCGGGCCTCGTACCTGTGCTCGGCCTCGTTGTTGGTCACCTCGACGTCGGACATGTCTCGACACTAGTTGCCAGTTGTCAACCCCCTCATCGAGTCAGGTTCGGTGCACCAACCGTGAGTCAGAATCGGTACGTCGCAAGACAGGCCACGGGGGCCGACTGGCAGGACGGGACGATCGGGGGATCCGTTCTCGACCTGCCGGGTTGACCGAGGGGGATCAGCCGTCCAGCCGGCGGAGCGCGGTGGCAAGGACCACCGCCTCCCCGGCGGCGTCGGAGGCGTCGAGGTCCACGGTGGCCTCGATCGCCCAGTCGTGATGGCCCTCCGGGTCGTGGATGACCTGGCGCAGCGGCCAGACCCGGCCCGCCGTCTCGATGACGAGCAGCGCGGGGCCGCGGGCGTCCGCGTCGAGCCGGATCTCGTCGTGCTCGGCGTAGTACGCCTCGAGCGCGGTGTCCCAGTCCGCCCGCGTCATCGAGATCTCCGCCGGCGGATCGGCCAGCTCCGACGTGGCCACCTCGAGGGTGGCCAGGGCGTCGACGTCGTCCCGGGCCGCCAGCTCGACCCGGCGCCACAGTGCGTTGCGGACCATCGCCCGGAACGGCCGGGCCTGCGCCGACAGCGGCCGCGGCGGTGGCGGTGGCGCGTGCTCGGCCACGTCGGCCCGGACGTGCGCCGGGTCGGTCAGCGCCTCCCACTCGTCCAGGAGAGAGGAGTCGGTCTGCCGGACGGTCTCCCCCAGCCACTCGACCAGCTCGTCGAGCTCGGGTGAGCGGTGCTTCTCGGGCACGGTCTGGCGCAGCGTGCGGTAGGCGTCGGTGAGGTAGCGCAGCACCAGCCCCTCGGACCGGGCCAGCTGGTAGCGGGCGACCAGGTCGGTGAACCCCATCCCCTGCTCCCACATCTCCCGGACCACCGTCTTCGGCTCCAGCGCCTCGGGCTCCAGCCACGGGTGGCTCTCGCGGTAGAGCTCGTACGTCGCCTCCAGCAGCTCGGCCAGGGGCCGCGGCCAGGTCACGTCCTCGAGCAGCCGCATCCGCTCGTCGTACTCGACCCCGTCGGCCTTCATCGCCGCGATCGCCTCGCCCCGCGCCTCGTGCTGCTGGGCCCACAGCACCGGACGCGGCGGCTCGAGCACCGCCTCGACGACCGACACGACGTCGACGGCGTGCGTCTCGGCCTCGGGGTCGAGCACGTCGAGGGCGGCCAGCGCGAAGTGGGCGAGCTCCTGGTTGAGCGCGAAGTCGTCGGGGAGGTCCACGGTGAGCACGTACCGCCGCCCGAACGAGTCGGGCTCGTCGAGCCGGGTCAGGATGCCGGAGCGGAGCAGCGAGCGGGCCAGGCGCAGCGCGCGCCGGGCCAGCCGCCGCTGCTCGCGAGGAGGCGAGTGGTTGTCGGTGAGCAGCCGGCGCAGCACCGGGAACGCATCCTCCTCACGGGCGGCGACGTTGACGATCATCGAGTTGTCCACCCGCATCCGGGAGACCAGGGGCTCGGGTACGCCGGCCACCAGCTTGTCGAAGGTCTGCTCGGTCCAGACGACCGTGCCCTCGGGCGGCTTCTTGAGCTGCGGCTTCGACTTCTTCTTGGGGTTGGCGGCGTTCTTCGCGTCCGACTTGGCCTTGGCCCGCTCGTTCTCGATGACGTGCTCGGGCGCCTGCACGACGACGTACCCGGCGGTGTCGAAGCCGGCCCGGCCGGCCCGGCCGGCGATCTGCAGGAACTCGCGGGTGCGGAGGATCCGCTGCCGGCGGCCGTCGAACTTGGCCAGCCCGGTGAACAGCACGGTCCGGATCGGGACGTTGATGCCGACCCCCAGGGTGTCGGTGCCGCAGATGACGGTGAGCAGGCCGGCCTGGGCCAGCTGCTCCACCAGCCGGCGGTAGCGCGGCAGCATCCCGGCGTGGTGCACCCCGATCCCCTTCTTGAGCAGCCGCGACAACGTCTTGCCGAAGCCGGCCGTGAACCGCACGCCGGACAGCCGGTCGGCCAGTGCCGGGGCCGGCTTGGGCAGGTAGCCGGCCTGCAGCAACGACGTGGCGTGCTCGACGGCGTCCTTCTGGGTGAAGTGGACGACGTACGCCGGCGCCTGATGCGTGGTGACCAGCTCCTCCAGCGTCTCGGCCAGCGGCGTGAGGACCCAGCTGAACGTGAGCGGCACCGGACGCTCGGCGCTGGTGACGGTGGCGGTCTCCCGGCCCGTCCGCCGGGCCAGGTCGTCGGCCAGGTCGGTCACGTCGCCGAGCGTGGCCGACATCAGCACGAACTGCGCGTCGGGCAGCTCGATCAGCGGCACCTGCCAGGCCCAGCCGCGGTCCGGCTCGGCGTAGAAGTGGAACTCGTCCATCACCACGAGCCCGACGTCGGCCTGCCGGCCCTCCCGGAGCGCGATGTTGGCCAGGATCTCGGCGGTGCAGCAGATCACGGGCGCGTCGGCGTTCACCGCGGCGTCGCCGGTGAGCATGCCGACGTCCTCGGTCCCGAAGGTCGCGCACAGGTCGAAGAACTTCTCGCTCACCAGGGCCTTGATCGGCGCGGTGTAGTAGGTCACCTGGTCGCGAGCCAGGGCGGCCGCGTGCGCCGCCACGGCCACCAGTGACTTCCCCGAACCGGTCGGCGTGGCCAGCACGACGTTCGACCCGGCCAGCAGCTCGAGGATCGCCTCATCCTGGTGCGGGTAGAGCTCGAGCCCCTGCTCGGCCGCCCAGTCCAGGACAGCGGCGTAGACGTCGTCCGGGCTGTCGCCGGCCCTGACCGCGAGCCGCGGTGTCACCGCGCCACCTGGAGGAGTTTCACCGGGTACCCGGTGAAACTCACGCTTCCCTCACGAAACTTGAGGGGGGAGGCTCCAGTTTCACCGGGTACCCGGTGAAACTCACTCACTCCCTGGCGCGCGGGTGCGCGCTGGCGAACACCTCGCGCAGGCTGTCCACGGTGACCAGCGTATAGACCTGGGTCGTCGTCACCGAGGCGTGGCCGAGCAGCTCCTGGACCACCCTGACGTCGGCCCCGCCGTCGAGCAGGTGGGTGGCGAACGAGTGCCGGAGGGTGTGCGGCGAGACGGCTCTGGTGACGCCGGCCCTCTCGGCCGCCTTGACCAGCACCGACCACGCCGACTGCCGGGACAGCCGGCCACCCCGGGCGTTGAGGAACAGCGCCGGCGTCCCCTTGCCGGTCGACACCAGCTCGGGCCGGCCGCGGACCAGGTAGGCGTCGACCGCTGCCAGCGCGTAGGAGCCGACGGGCACGATCCGGTGCTTGCCGCCCTTGCCGCGCAGCAGGACGTGCTGGTCCACGGTGTCCAGGTCGTCGACGTCGAGCCCCACCGCCTCGGAGATCCGCGCTCCAGTCCCGTAGAGCAGCTCCAGCAGTGCCCGGTCCCGCAGCGCCAGCGTCGTACCGGGGGCTCCGGCAGCCTCCAGGATCGACTCGACGTCGGCCAGCGGGAGCGCCTTGGGCAGCCGCTTGGCCGGGGCGGGTGGCTTCACACCGCTGGCCGGGTCGTCGGTGGCCAGCCCGTCGGCCAGCGCGAACTTGTGGAAGCCGCGCACCGCCACCACCGTGCGCGCCGCCGAGGAGGCGCTCAGGGCCGGGTGCTCGGTGTCGCCCTCGCGCAACGCGACCAGGAAGCCCGACACCGTCGCCTCGGTGACGTCGTCGAGTGCGGCGATCCCCTGGCGGTCGAGGTGCTCGAGGTAGCGGCGCAGGTCGCGGCGGTACGACGTGAGGGTGTTCGCGGCCAGACCGCGCTCGACGGCCAGGTGGTCGAGGTAGGTGCGGACCGCCCGGGCGAGCTCGTTCGCCCGGGCCGGCGCCGTCTCGGTGTCTACGCCAACACCTCGTCCGGGCTGATCGCCTCGATCCCGAGCGCGTCACCGACCGGCTTGTTCGTCAGCTGGCCGGCATGGGTGTTGAGGCCCAGCGAGAGGCTGTGGTCGTCGCGCAGCGCCTGCTCCCACCCCTTGTTGGCCAGCGCCACGGTGTACGGCAGCGTCGCGTTGGTCAGGGCGTAGGTGCTGGTGTTGGGGACGGCGCCCGGCATGTTGGCCACGCAGTAGAACGTCGAGCCGTGCACCGGGTAGGTCGGGTCGGCGTGCGTGGTGGCGTGGGAGTCCTCGAAGCAGCCGCCCTGGTCGATCGCGATGTCGACCAGCACCGACCCCGGCTTCATCCGGCTGACCAGCTCGTTGGAGACCAGCTTGGGTGCCGCCGCACCGGGGATCAGCACGGCCCCGATGACCATGTCGGCCTCGATCACCTGCTGCTCCAGGGCCAGCTTGCTGCTGGCCAGCCCGTGGACCCGGTTGTTGTAGCGCCAGAACGACATCCGCAGCTTGTCCAGGTCGGTGTCGAGCAGGGTCACGTCCGCACCCATCCCCAGCGCGATGTTCGCGGCGTTCTGCCCACTCACGCCCGCGCCGATGATGACCACCTTGGCGTTGGCCACACCCCCGACACCGCCCATCAGCACCCCGTGGCCGCCCTGCGCCTTCATCATGAAGTAGGCGCCCACCTGCGGCGCCAGGCAGCCCGCCACCTCGGACATCGGGTAGAGCAGCGGCAGCCCGCCCGAGGGCAGCTGCACGGTCTCGTAGGCGATCCCGGTGACCTTGCGGTTGAGCAGCTCCTCGGTCAGCGGCTTGTCCGCGGCCAGGTGGAGGTAGGTGAACAGCGTCAGCCCCTCGCGCATCCGGCCGTACTCCTCGGCGACCGGCTCCTTGACCTTGAGCACCATGTCCACCCCACCGTCGGTGCCCCAGGCCTCCTCGGGGGTCTCGACGATGGCGGCGCCGGCCGAGCGGTACTCGTCGTCGTTGATCGACGAGCCGACCCCGGCGTCCTTCTGGATGAAGACCTCGTGGCCGTGGGCCACCAGCTCGTGGACGCCGATCGGCGTGATGGCCACGCGGTACTCGTGGTTCTTGACTTCCCTGGGAACTCCGACCTTCACGGAGCCGACACTAGTGGTGACCACTAGCCTTTGGCGCGTCCGCTGCCGACCAGGCCACGGCTGTGGGCGGTGAGGACCGCGATCAGCACCGGCGCGTCGTGCACCCGGCCGTCCAGGCAGGCGGTCAGCAGGTCGTCGAACGCGACCCAGAGCGTCTCCATGTCGGCCTCCTCGTGGGCCGGCCGGAAGTCACCCCGGTCGGCCTCCCTGACGGCTCGGGCCAGGAAGTAGTGGATCTCCTCGCTGGAGATCCCGGGCGAGCTGTACGCCGACACCAGCGGCGTCCAGTCGTCCGCCTCCAGGCCCGCCTCCTCCAGGAGCTCGCGCTGCGCGGCCCCCCGGGGCTCCTCCCCCGCGACGTCGAGGAGCCCGGCCGGCAGCTCGAGCATCCGCATCCGGGCCGGGTGGCGGTACTGGCGCAGGCAGAGGACGCGCTCGTCGTCGTCCACCGCGAGCACGACCACGGCGCCGGGGTGCTCGAGCACCACGCGGGTGAACGGCTCCTCGTCGGGCTGGTCCGGACGGCGTACGACGTCCGCGCGGAGCGCGAACGGGAGCCCGGACCGGTAGAGGTCCTCGGTCCGATCGACCGGCCAGAGCTCGGGGGTGTCCGCTACCTCGGTGGCCACCTGGCGGAGGCTACCGTCAGGCCATGACCGATCCCTCCTCCCCCGCCAGCCTCACCCAGGAGGAGGCCCGGGCCCGGGCTGCGCTGCTCGACGTCGGGCGGTACGACATCTCCGTCGACCTGCGCGAGCTGCTCGAGGGCGAGCGCTGGTTGGCGACCTCGTCGGTCACGTTCACCTGCCACCACCCGGGCGCCACGACCTTCGTCGACGTGGTCGGTGAGGTGGTCTCGGCCCGGCTCAACGACGTCGAGCTGGACGTGTCGACCCACACCCGGGGCCGGCTCCCACTGCCTCGGCTCGAAGCCGACAACACGCTCGTGGTGACCTCGGTCCAGACCGACACCGGCACCGGCAACGCGATCCTGCGCACCGTCGACCCCCAGGACAAGCTGGTCTACGTCTGGTCGTCGTTCGAGCCCGACGGGGCCAAGCGCGCCTGGGCCTGCTTCGACCAGCCCGACCTCAAGGCGGTGCACGGCTTCCAGGTCAGCGCGCCGGCCGAGTGGACCGTGCTCAGCAACTGCGCGCCCGAGGTGGTGCTGGACCGCGACGACGGCGGGCGGCTGTGGATCTTCGAGGACACCCCGCGGCTGTCGACGTACGTCGTGGTGGTCAACGCCGGCCCGTTCCACGAGCTCCGGGAGCAGCGGGGCGAGCACAGCCTCGGTCTCTTCTGCCGCCAGTCGCTGCGGCCGTTCCTCGATCGGGACGCCGAGGAGCTGTTCCGGGTCACCGAGCAGGGGCTGGCGTTCTTCGAGGAGCGGTTCGCGCAGCCGTTCCCGCAGGAGCGGTTCGACCAGGCGTTCGTGCCCGACATGGGCGGAGCCATGGAGAACTGGGGCTGCGTGACCTGGACCGACAGCGTGCTGTGGCGCACGCCCCCGACCTATGCGCAGCGCCAGCTGGTGGCGACCGTGCTGCTGCACGAGATGGCGCACATGTGGTTCGGCGACCTGGTGACCATGCGCTGGTGGGACGACATCTGGCTCAACGAGGCGTTCGCGTCGTTCGCGGCCACCTGGGCGTCGGTGTCGGCCACGGAGTACACCGACGGCTGGGCCAGCTTCCTCACCGGCCGGCAGCTCTCGGCGTACCTGATGGACATGGGGCCGGCCAGCCACCCGATCCGCAACCCGGTGCCGGACGTCGACCACGCCATGGCCAGCTTCGACCACATCACCTACGCCAAGGGCCAGGCGGTGCTGCACCAGCTGATGGCCTACGTCACCGAGGAGAAGTTCGTCGAGGGGCTGCGCCGCTACTTCGCCGACCACGCCTGGGGCAACGCCACCCTGGCGGACCTCATGTCGGCGGTCGGCGACGCCTCCGGACGTGACCTCGACGCCTGGACGGACGCGTGGCTCGACCGGGCCGGCACCGACACCCTCAGCCTGGTCGGGACCACGCTGCTGGCGTCCAGCCCGGACGGCGGCGAGCCTCGACGGCACGCCCTGCGGATCGGGTCCTACACCCGCACCCCGGCCGGGCTCGAGCGGACCGGCGACCTGCTGGTGGAGACAGCCGGCACCACGACGCACCTCCCCGACCTGCCGGTTGCGGACCTGCACCTGCTCAACGACGGCGACCTGACCTTCGCCTCGGTGCGGGCCGAGGAGTCGTCGCTGCAGGTGCTGCTGGCCAGGGCCGCGAGCCTCCCCGAGCCGGTCAACCGCGCGCTGGCCCTCGGCACGGCCTGGGACATGCTGCTCAAGGGCGAGCTCTCGACCGGCGACGTGCTCGACTGCCTGCTGCAGGTGCTCGAGTCCGAGCAGAGCCCCGGGGTGGTCGAGCCGGGCCTGTCCCTGGCCCTGCAGGCGGCCGAGGAGTGGAGCCCGACCGTGCTGATCCCCCGCCGGCTGTCCCGGCTGGCTGCGGTCGCCGTCGCCCGCGCCGACGACCCCGAGCACCGGCACGCCGCCCTGCGCACCCTGGCCTGGTCCGCGTCGACCCCGGAGCACTTCGACCTGCTGGACGCGGCCGCCGAGGAGGACTTCGACCTGGCCTGGCGGGTCATGGTCCGTCGCGCCTCCCTCGGCCGGTACGACGAGGACGCGGTGCTGGCGCAGGTGGAGCGCGACCCGAACCCCGAGGCCTACCTCCGGGCGTACGGCGTCCTCGCGGCCCGGCCGGTGGAGGAGGCCAAGGCCGAGGTGTGGGAGCACTTCTGGCGGGACCGGACGATCCCCGCCGGGCCTCCCGCCCAGGAGCTCGCCAAGTGCTTCTGGCGTCCGGTCCAGCACGAGCTGATGGTCCCCTGGGCGCACCGCTACCTCGACGAGATCGAGGCGCTCACCACCGAGGGGCTGCTCGCCGCGGGCACCAAGGTCCGGGCGATGGTCCCGACCACCTGCGACCAGGCCTGGCTCGACCGGGCGCAGGACCTGGCCGAGGCCGAGGACACCATCCCGATCGTCCGCTCCGGCCTGCTCCTCGCGGTCGACACCCTCACCCGGGTGCTGGACGCCCGCACGTAGTGCGGGCATCGGTGACCAGACTCAACCGTCGCTCGACTGCGCGCGACCGTCCTAGTCGTCGATCTCCACGACTTCACGCCGCAGGCCGGACTCGTCGATCGGGAACCGGAGCTCCTTCTGGCGCTCTATGGCCGCGCCGACCAGCCCCCTGAACAGCGGGTGCGGACGGGTCGGGCGGGAGCGGAGCTCGGGGTGCGCCTGGGTGGAGATGTAGTAGGGGTGCTCGTCGCGGGCGAGCTCGATGAACTCGACGAGGTTGTCGTCGGGTGAGGTGCCGGAGAACACCATCCCGGCCCGCTCGAGGATGTCGCGGTAGGAGTTGTTGACCTCGTAGCGATGCCGGTGCCGCTCGTCGATGAGCTCCGCACCGTAGACCTGGCGGGCGATCGAGCCGGGTTTGAGCACGGCCGGGTAGAGGCCGAGCCGCATGGTGCCGCCCAGGTCGCCGGCGCCCTCGACGTAGGCCAGCTGCTCCTCCATCGTGGCGATCACCGGCTCGGGGCTGTCGGGGTCGAACTCGGTGGAGTCGGCCTTCTCGAGCCCGGCGACGTTGCGGGCGTACTCGATGACCATGCACTGCAGCCCCAGGCACAGGCCGAGAGTCGGGATCCGGTTGGTGCGGGCGTAGGTGAGCGCGCCGATCTTGCCCTCGAGCCCCCGCACCCCGAAGCCGCCCGGCACACAGATCGCGTCGACGTCGTGCAGCAGCCGGGAGGCGTTGACGGGGTCCTGGCACTCGTCGGAGGCGATCCAGCGGATCTTGACCTCGGCCTCGTGGGCGAAGCCCCCGGCGCGCAGCGCCTCGGCCACCGACAGGTAGGCGTCGTGGAGGTCGACGTACTTGCCGACCAGCGCGATCGTGACCTCCTCCTTGGGGTGGTGTACCCGGCGGAGCAGGTCGTCCCAGACCGTCCAGTCGACATCGCGGAACGGCAGGCCGAGACGGCGTACGACGTAGGCGTCGAGCCCCTCGCGGTGCAGCACCTTCGGGATGTCGTAGATCGACGCCGCGTCCGCCGCGGTGACCACCGCCTCCTGGTCGACGTCGCACATCAGCGAGATCTTGCGCTTGATGGAGTCCGGCAGCTCGCGGTCGGCCCGGCACACCACCGCATCGGGCTGGATGCCGACCTGGCGCAGCGCGGCCACGGAGTGCTGGGTGGGCTTGGTCTTGAGCTCGCCGGAGGGGCCGATGTAGGGCACCAGGGAGACGTGCAGGAAGAAGCAGTTGTCCCGGCCGATGTCGTGGCGGACCTGTCGGGCCGCCTCGAGGAAGGGCAGCGACTCGATGTCGCCCACGGTGCCGCCGATCTCGGTGATCACCACGTCGACGTGCGCACCTTCGGGCGTCGTTCCGCCCATGGCCAGGATGCGGTCCTTGATCTCGTTGGTGATGTGCGGGATCACCTGCACGGTGTCACCGAGGTAGTCGCCGCGGCGCTCCTTGGCGATCACCTCGGAGTAGACCTGCCCCGTGGTGACGTTCGCGATCTGGCCGAGGTCGGTGTCGAGGAACCGTTCGTAGTGCCCGATGTCGAGGTCGGTCTCGGCCCCGTCGTTGGTCACGAACACCTCGCCGTGCTGGAACGGGTTCATGGTGCCGGGGTCGACGTTGAGATAGGGGTCGAGCTTCTGCATGGTGACGTCGAGGCCACGTGAGCGCAGGAGCCGGCCGAGGCTCGAGGCCGTGAGGCCCTTGCCGAGCGAGGAGGCGACGCCTCCGGTGACGAACACATGCTTGGTCGGCATCGGGGACCTCATGGACCTCCATCTTATTGCAGACGTGCGACTCCGTCAGATCCCGACGCACCGTAGGACCCTGCAGTTCCCGCGAACACCGCCTCGCCTGCCCTGGCCGGTGCCTTGGCCGGATCAAGTCAGGACAGCGCCCGGGCCGGGGCTGCCACCTCCAGGAGCTCGCGGGCATGGGCCAGTGCGGTGTCGGACTCGGCCATCCCGGCCAGCATCCGGGAGAGCTCCTTCTCGCGGGCCGGCCCGTCGAGGACGGTGAGCCCGGAGCTGGTCACCGAGCCGTCGCTGGCCTTCTCGACCAGGACGTGCCGGTCGGCGTACGCCGCGACCTGGGGCAGGTGCGTCACCACCAGGACCTGCGCGCTCCTGGCCAGCTGGGCCAGTCGACGGCCCACCTCCACGGCGGCCGTGCCCCCCACGCCGGCGTCGACCTCGTCGAACACGAACGTGGGGACCGGGCTGGTGCCGGCCAGGGCGACCTCGAGGGCCAGCATGACGCGGGACAGCTCGCCGCCCGACGCGCCCTTGTGCAGCGGCCGCGGCTCGGCGCCCGGGTTCGCCGCCAGCCGGAACTCGACCTCGTCGACGCCGCTCGCCGCGTGGCGCAGCCACCGTCCGCGGACCAGCAGCGGGCTGCCGGTGGGGAGCGGGTCGGACGAAGGCGGCTCGGCGTCGTGCTGGGTGACCGTGATCTCGAGACGGGCGTCGGGCATGGCCAGCAGGGCCAGCTCGGCGGTGACCTCCCCGGCCAGCCTGGCCGCAGCCTCCGAGCGGGCCGCCGACAGGGTCTGGGCAACTTCTCCGAGCTCCGCCCGCAGCGACTCCTGCTCGGCACGCAGCGCCTCGATGTGCTCGTCGGTGCCGTCGAGGTCGAGCAGCCGGGCCGCGGAGGCCTCGGACCAGGCCAGCACCTCCTCGACGGTCTCGCCGTACTTGCGGGTCAGCGCGGTGAGCGCCGCGCGGCGTTCGGACACCGCGGCCAGGCGGGCCGGGTCGGCGTCGACGCCCGCGGCGTAGGAGGCCACGTCCGCGGCCACGTCGGAGAGCAGGTAGGTGATCTCCGCCAGGCGGTCGGCCAGCGCTCCGGCCTCGGGGTCGTGCTCCCGGACCCCCTCGAGGGCGGTGCGGGCCGCGGAGGCCGCTCCCAGCGCGTCGGGGTCCCCGCTCTCGCTCGACAGTGCCTCGCGCGCCTGCTCGGCGGCGGTGCGGAGGGCGTCGGCGTAGCCCAGCCGGGCCTCGTCGGCGCTCAGCTGTGCATCCTCACCGGGCCTGGGGTCGACGGTCTCGATCTCGCCGAGGCCGAAGCGCAGCAGGTCGGCCTCCCGGACCCGCTCGCGAGCGCTGGCCACGACGTCGTCGAGCTCGCGCTCGGCGGCCTCGAGCCGGGCGTGCAGGGCGGCGTACGCCGCCACCAGGGCCAGCACGGACTCGCCGCCGAACCGGTCCAGCGCCTCGCGCTGCGCCCGCTGGCGCAGGAGGCGGTGCTGGTCGGACTGGCCGTGCACGGCCACCAGCGGCTCGGCCACCTCGGCCAGCCTGGACACCGGCACCGAGGCCCCGCCGACCCAGGCCCGCGACCGGCCCTCGCTCGAGACGTTGCGGGCCAGCACGACGTGGCCGTCCTCGACCTCACCCCCGGCCTCGTCGACCGCCGCGCCGAACCCGTCGAGCCCGTTGGCGTCGACGACACCCTCCACCCGCGCACCGCGGGCACCGGTCCGGACCATGCCGCTGTCGGCCCGTCCGCCCAGCAGCAACCCGAGCGCGGTCACGACCATCGTCTTGCCGGCGCCGGTCTCACCGGTGATCACGGTCAGCCCGGGGCCGAGCTCGAGCCGCGAGGACTCGATCACACCCAGCTGGCCGATCCGGATCTCCTCGAGCATCAGCCGACGTCGCCTTCCGAGCGCCGTCGGCCGCGCCAGCCCTGGACGGGCAGGTCGAACTTGGCCACCAGCCGGTCGGTGAACGGCGCCTGGTGCAGCCGGGCCAGCCGGACCGGCTGCTCCGCACGGCGTACTTCGATCCGCGCCCCCGGGGGCAGGTCCACCGCCCGGCGCCCGTCGCACCACAGCACCCCGATCCCGTCGGTCCGGGCGATGACCTCGACCGCCAGCAGCGAGTCGGGCGCGACCACCAGCGGCCGGGCGAACAGGGCATGCGCGCTGATCGGGACGACCAGCAGCGCCTCGACACCTGGCCAGACGATCGGCCCCCCGGCGCTGAAGTTGTAGGCCGTCGAGCCCGTCGGCGTGGCCAGCACCACCCCGTCGCAACCCCACCGGGAGAGTGGCCGGTTGTCGATCTCGACGACCACCTCGATCATCCGCTCGCGCGCCGCCTTCTCGATGCTGGCCTCGTTGAGCGCGAACGTGTGGGTGACCAGCTCGCCGTCGCGGAAGGCCCGGACGTCGAGCGCGAGCCGGTCCTCCGGAGTCCACCGGCGCTCGACGATGGCGTCGATGACGTCCTCGACGTCGTCCACCTCCGCCTCGGCCAGGAAGCCGATGTGGCCCAGGTTGACGCCGAGCACGGGCGTGCCGCTCTCACGCGTCACCTCGGCCCCGCGCAGGATCGAGCCGTCGCCGCCCACCACCACGGCGAGCTCGCAGTCGGCGGCCAGGCCGCTGTCCCCGTCCATGATCTCGATCGGGGGGTCGTACGCCGACGCCTGCACGCCCAGGTCCGCCGCCTCCTGGGCCAGCAGCCGGACGACGATGTCGTGCTCGGTGAGCGCCTTGCAGAAGCTGAGTGTCACGTCGCGGGCCGCGTCGCGGCCGGTGTGGGTCAGCACCAGGACGCGCCGGGTCGCACCGGCGTGCTCCTGGTCGGCTCCTGTCACGTCGACAAGCCTCTCAGACCGCACCCCCGTTCCCGGTCAGGGCTGCACGGCGTTGTGGATGTCGTCGTCCCCGATCCCGGCGGGCCCGCGCCGCAGCCACAGGAAGAACTCGACGTTGCCCGACGGCCCCGGCAGCGGGCTCCGCGCCACCGCCCGGGCGCCCCACCCCAGGCCGGCCGCTCGCCGGGCCACTGCCGCCACCGCCTCGGCACGCAGCTCCGGGTCGCGGACCACGCCGCCCTTGCCCACGCGGTCCTTGCCCACCTCGAACTGCGGCTTCACCATCAGCACCAGGTCCCCGTCCTCCTCGGTCACCGAGACCAGCGGTTCCAGGACCAGGGCCAACGAGATGAAGGACAGGTCCCCCACCACCACGTCCACCGGCCCGCCGACCAGCTCGGTGGTGATGTCGCGGATGTTCGTCCGGTCGTGGACCCGGACCCGGTCGTCGGACCTGAGCGACCAGGCCAGCTGGCCGTAGCCCACGTCGACCGCCACCACCTCGCGGGCACCGGCCCGGAGCAGCACGTCGGTGAAGCCGCCCGTCGACGCTCCCGCGTCCAGGCACCGCCGCCCGGCCACGCTCAGCCCGAGTGGCTCGAAGGCGGCCAGTGCCCCGGCCAGCTTGTGGCCGCCGCGGGAGACGTAGTCGGGTCGGTCCGGGTCGTCGGCCACCAGGATCGGGAGGTCGGTGGTGACCTGGGTGGCCGGCTTGGTCGCGGTGGCGCCGGACACGGTCACCCGTCCCGCCGTCACCAGCTCGGCGGCGTGCTCGCGCGAGCGCGCCAGCCCGCGGCGTACCAGCTCGGCGTCCAGCCGCAGCCGGCGTGGTGGCACCCTTCCGGCCTCAGGCGTGCTCGGGGAGGTCGTCGGGCTCGGCCAGCTCCTCGGCGCCGTCCGGGTCGTCGAGCGCCCGGCGCAGCTGCACCTGGGCGCTCTCGAAGACGCCCACGTGCTCCTCGATCGGCCGTTCCTCGAGCTCCTCCACGGCCCGGATCACGTCGTCCACCCGCGCCGCGCCGGTCCGCACCCGCTCGGGCGGCCCCGGCTCGGGCTCATCGTCACCCGACTGCTCGGCGGGGTCCGGGACGTCGTGTTCGGGGTCCACCGTCATGTCCCGAACGCTACCCCGGCGCGGTCACCCCGTCGGTCCCTGCGGGCTCACCGGTGTCGTCGAGGTGCTGCCAGGCCGCGACCGCCACCACCCGCCACCAGTCATCAGCGTCTCCGGTGCCCTTCACCTCGAGCGCCCCGCCGACGACCCGTGCGGTCCAGCCGCCCAGAGCCACCGCGTCCTCGGAGACCTCGGGCGCCGCGTGCGGGCGGTCGAGCCCCGCGAGGTCCGCAGCGACGTACGTCGGCCGGAGCTCCGGCCCCGCTCCGACGAGCTCGGCCAGCCCGGTCACGCCGGTCAGGACCAGGAGCGAGTCGACCCCGGCGGCATGCGCGCCCTCGATGTCGGTGTCGAGCCGGTCGCCGACCATCAGCGGCCGTTCGCCACCGCAGCGACGCACGGTCTCGTCGAGCAGCGGTCGCGCCGGCTTGCCCGCCACGTCGGGGTCGACACCGCTGAACCTGCGCAGGGTCTCCACCAGCACCCCGTGGCCGGGAGCCACGCCGTAGGCGGTCGGGATGGTCAGGTCGGTGTTGCACGCCACCCACCACAGGCCGTCCCGGATCCGCACCCCGGCCCGCATGATGTGGCGCCATCGGACGTCAGGCCCGTATCCGGTCACCACGGCCTCGGCGTCGTCCTCGACCTCGACCGGTTCCAACCCGGCCGCGGACACCGCCTCCACCAACCCATCGGCGCCGAGCACGACCACTCGGGCACCCGGGCCGAGCCGCTCGACGAGTAGCCGGGCGGCCGCCTGCGCCGAGGTCACCACGTCGTCCGCGTCCGCGTCCACCCCCAGCCCGCGCAGCTGCTCGGCCACCGTGGCCGGCGGTCGCGCCGCATTGTTGGTGACGAAAGCGATCCGCATCCCGGCCTCCCGAGCCGCGGCCACGTGCTGCGGCGCACCGGGGACCGCGTCCGCACCGACGTAGACGACCCCGTCGAGGTCGAGCATCGCCAGGTCGTAGCGGCGGTCCAGCGGATCGACGGAGCGCCCCAGCGACGCCGCTGCCCGTGCCGACTCCGTCAAAGCCCGACTCCTCATGTTGGCCCAACTAGGATTTGGTGATGGAAGCCGGCGCCGTGGTCATCCCCCCGTACGTGGGCCGACCGCTACGCCTCGCGCCGTTCCACGGGGTCCGGCTCAGCCCGCGGCGGATCGGCGACCCGGCCTCGGGACGCCTCCTGGCCCGACCGTACCGGGCGGTCGCCGCCCGGCTCACGCAGTGGCAGGAACGCGGACAGCTCCGCCGCGACGAGGAGCCCGCGCTCTACCTGCACGAGTACACCGCCGCCGGCCTGACCGTGCGCGGCCTGGTCGGCGCGCTGGACATCTCGCACCGCGCCAGCGGCCCCGGCGACCGTGCCGTCCTCCCCCACGAGGGCATCCACCCGGTGCAGGCCGACGAGCTGGCGGACCGGATGACCGAGCTGCAGCTCAACCCGGCCCCGATCCTGCTCGTGCACCGCGCGCCGGGCCAGGTCCGGGCCATCGTGCACCAGGTCCTCGAGGCCGAGCCGATCGACGACTTCGTCGACCGCAACGAGCAGCGGCACCGGGTCTGGCCGATCCGCGAACCGGAGCTGCTCGCCGCCATCGACGCGGGGCTGGCTCCCTGCCAGGCCCTGATCGCCGACGGCCACCACCGGTACGCCGCCTACCTGCGGATGCAGCGCCGCGCACCGGGTGGACCCACCGACCGTGGCCTGGCCATGCTGGTCGACCAGGAGGACACCCCGCTCTTCCTGGGCCCGATCCACCGCGTCCTGACCGGCGTCGGACTGGACGACCTGGCGGCCGCCGCCGAGGTGGTCGGCGCCGGCTTCGACCTGGTCGACCGGCCCGCCGCCGTCCACGCGCTCGGCCCGGCCACCCTGGCCGCGACCGACGGACGCCGGTGGGCGACCGTGAAGCTGCACCTGCCCGAGGACCGCGCCGCCGTCGAACAGCTCCACGACGACCTGGTCCCGGCGCTCCCCCGCGGGCCACAGCGGATCGAGTACCACCACTCGGTCGAGGCGACCCTGGACCACCTGCGCAGGGACAGCGTGGCCGTGCTGATGCCCGCACCCGATGTCGACCTGGTGCTGAAGATCGCCGCCGACGACCGGCTGCTGCCCGAGAAGGCCACCTCCTTCCAGCCCAAGCCGAGCGTGGGCGTGCTGATCCGCTCGCTGCGCGACGAGTGACGGGCCCGGGAGGCGCCGACCGGGGCCGCGTCAGCCGCTGTCCGATCGGCGCACCCGGCGACCGCCGGTCAGCTCGACCTCGACCCGGGACGCCGTCGCGCCGCCGGCCCGGAAGAAGCGGCGCCTCAGCGCTCCGGTGACGTCGACGACGTCACCGGCCTCCCACTTCTCGACCTGCTTCTTGAGCCGCCCGGCCCACACCGCGCACTCCAGTGAGTCGACCCGCTGGCGGGGCCGGTCCCGGCCGGTCGGCAGGGGCGGGCGCTCGACCACCACCCGCAGGTTCCACACCGTGTCGCCGCTGGGCAGCTCACGCAGCCGCGGCGCGGCAGCCAGCCGGCCCCGCAGCCGCACCTGGTTGGTGACCTCCCCCGGGTCGTCGACCACGTCGGGAAGCTCCGCTTTCAGTACCGCCTTCTGTGCTGTCATCTGACACCACCTCCGCGAGCCACGCTTCCCGGCGGCGCGGACAACCGCGGCGGCTGCGAAGGGCGGCTGTGGACGATCGGCTCTGGAGCGCTGGTTGTGGAAGCTTCGAGGACGGAATCGCCTGAAATGCCAAGAGGGCCACCCCGCGAACGGGGTGGCCCTCTCGAAAGAATGTCCGGCGACGTCCTACTCTCCCACAACCCTCCGGTTGCAGTACCATCGGCGCTGAGAGGCTTGACTTCCGGGTTCGGGATGGGACCGGGTATTTCCCTCTCGCTAAGGCCGCCGTAACTCTTGCCGGCCGCTCCACCGCACCTGGTGCGGGAGCAGCCGAAGCTACGTGTTGTTCAGTTTTCTGAACTCTTCTTCGTGGACGCGAGCAGTCATTGCAGCAGCAGGTTCGCTCAATCAACCGCAGTGTTGCCTTGGTTGAGTGTTTGTGAGACAAGCCCTCGGTCTATTAGTACCGGTCGGCTGGGCATTGCTGCTGTACACCTCCGGCCTATCAACCCAGTGTTCTGCTGGGGACCTTACCTACTTATGTAGTGGGAAACCTCATCTTGAAACGTGCTTCCCGCTTAGATGCATTCAGCGGTTATCACTTCCGAACGTAGCCAACCAGCCGTGCTCTTGGCAGAACAACTGGCACACCAGAGGTTCGTCCATCCCGGTCCTCTCGTACTAGGGACAGCCTTTCTCAAGTTTCCTGCGCGCGCGGCGGATAGGGACCGAACTGTCTCACGACGTTCTAAACCCAGCTCGCGTGCCGCTTTAATGGGCGAACAGCCCAACCCTTGGGACCTACTCCAGCCCCAGGATGCGACGAGCCGACATCGAGGTGCCAAACCATCCCGTCGATATGGACTCTTGGGGAAGATCAGCCTGTTATCCCCGGGGTACCTTTTATCCGTTGAGTGACCACGCTTCCACATGCCGTGGCCAGATCACTAGTTCCGACTTTCGTCCCTGCTCGACATGTCTGTCTCACAGTCAAGCTCCCTTGTGCACTTACACTCGTCACCTGATTGCCAACCAGGCTGAGGGAACCTTTGAGCGCCTCCGTTACATTTTAGGAGGCAACCGCCCCAGTTAAACTACCCATCAGGCACTGTCCCTGATCCGGATTACGGACCTAGGTTAGACATCTAGTACGACCAGAGTGGTATTTCAACGTTGACTCCACTCGAACTGGCGTCCGAGCTTCAAAGTCTCCCACCTATCCTACACAAGCCGAACCAAACACCAATACCAAACTGTAGTAAAGGTCCCGGGGTCTTTCCGTCCTGCCGCGCGTAACGAGCATCTTTACTCGTAGTGCAATTTCGCCGAGTCCACGGTTGAGACAGCGCCCAAGTCGTTACTCCATTCGTGCAGGTCGGAACTTACCCGACAAGGAATTTCGCTACCTTAGGATGGTTATAGTTACCACCGCCGTTTACTGGGGCTTAAGTTCTGGGCTTCGCCTTGCAGCTAACCCGTCCCCTTAACCTTCCAGCACCGGGCAGGAGTCAGTCCGTATACATCGTCTTACAACTTCGCACGGACCTGTGTTTTTAGTAAACAGTCGCTTGGGCCTGGTCTCTGCGGCCATCACCGCTTCCTGCCGCTAGGGCATTCACGGATCCGGCCCCCCTTCTCCCGAAGTTACGGGGGCATTTTGCCGAGTTCCTTAACCATGGTTCACTCGATCGCCTTGGTATTCTCTACCTGATCACCTGAGTCGGTTTGGGGTACGGGCGGCGCATAGCTCGCTAGAGGTTTTTCTCGACAGCATAGGATTACCCACTTCGTCCATACGGACTCCCCATCAAGTCTCAGGATCATGCCACCCGGATTTGCCTAGGTGGCTCCCTACGCTCTTGGCCGTGGACAACCATCGCCACGGTTGGGCTACCTTCCTGCGTCACCCCATCGCTTGACTACTACCGGTTCGGGTCCCGCGCTAGCTGGCCGGCCATCCCCCCGAAGGGTTCAGTGCCGACCAATTCGGGCGGTTAGCATCACCGGGTTCGTCATGGGCGCTATTTTGCCGGTACGGGAATATCAACCCGTTGTCCATCGACTACGCCTGTCGGCCTCGCCTTAGGTCCCGACTTACCCAGGGCAGATTAGCTTGACCCTGGAACCCTTGATCATTCGGCGGAGGAGTTTCTCACTCCTCATTCGCTACTCATGCCTGCATTCTCACTCGTGTCGCGTCCACCCCTGGATCACTCCGAGGCTTCACTCGCGACACGACGCTCCCCTACCCATCCAGACGTCTGAACCACGAAGGCTTGACTAATATCTGAATGCCATAGCTTCGGCGGATGACTTGAGCCCCGCTACATTGTCGGCGCGGAATCACTTGACCAGTGAGCTATTACGCACTCTTTCAAGGGTGGCTGCTTCCAAGCCAACCTCCTGGTTGTCACTGCAACTCCACATCCTTTTCCACTTAGTCACCGCTTAGGGGCCTTAGCTGATGGTCTGGGCTGTTTCCCTTTCGACTACGGAGCTTATCCCCCGCAGTCTCACTGCTGCGCTCTCACTTACCGGCATTCGGAGTTTGGCTAACGTCAGTAACCTGGTCGGGCCCATTGGCTATCCAGTGCTCTACCTCCGGCAAGAAACACGCAACGCTGCACCTAAATGCATTTCGGGGAGAACCAGCTATCACGAAGTTTGATTGGCCTTTCACCCCTATCCACAGGTCATCCCCTCAGTTTTCAACCTAAGTGGGTTCGGTCCTCCACGCGGTCTTACCCGCGCTTCAACCTGCCCATGGATAGATCACTTCGCTTCGGGTCTTGATCGTGCTACTACATCGCCCTGTTAGGACTCGCTTTCGCTACGGCTTCCCCACACGGGTTAACCTCGCAACACAACGCAAACTCGCAGGCTCATTCTTCAAAAGGCACGCTGTCACCCCAACAAGTGAGGCTCCAACGGATTGTAGGCACACGGTTTCAGGTACTATTTCACTCCCCGCCAGGGGTACTTTTCACCTTTCCCTCACGGTACTTGTCCGCTATCGGTCATCAAGGAGTATTTAGGCTTAACGGGTGGTCCCGCCAGATTCACACGGAATTTCAGGGGTTCCGTGTTACTTGGGATGCCACTCGGAAGATCTGAGTTTACGCTTACGGGGCTATCACCCTCTACGGCGCCGTTTTCCAACGGTATTCAACTTAGCTCAGATTTTGTGACTTCCTGGTCGAGCGGCAGCTCGACCTGAGTGGTCCCACAACCCCCCACCTGCAACCCCTGCCGGGTATGACACAGATGAGGTTTGGCCTGTTCCGATTTCGCTCGCCACTACTCTCGGAATCACTTTTGTTTTCTCTTCCTGTGGGTACTGAGATGTTTCACTTCCCCACGTTCCCTCCGCACGCCCTATATATTCAGGCGTGGGTGACTGGACATGACTCCAGCCGGGTTTCCCCATTCGGACATCCCCGGATCACAGCTCGGTTGCCAACTCCCCAGGGCTTATCGCAGGCTCCTACGTCCTTCTTCGGCTCTTGATGCCAAGGCATCCACCATGTGCCCTTCGTAGCTTGTCGCACAAACACTCAACGAAGACAACATCCTCGTCG
>CAVWLC010000005.1:1500000-1800895 GCA_963755835.1 uncultured Actinomycetota bacterium
CCATGGCCGGTCCGGGTCGCCGCGCAGCCCCACGCGGGGTCCCACTGACACGTCGGGCGCCGGATCGGGAGCCGGTGCCAGGGTCACCGGGCCGGCCACGAGGTCGGCGCCGTTGTCGGCGAGCTCGATCCCGAGTGCCTTGCACAGCCGGGCCGGGCCGCGGGCCAGGTCCCGGTCCGAGGCGCCCGGTCGGCGGGCCCGGGCGAGCTCGAGCCCCTCGGTCACCTCGCCCGCTCGCAGCAGCACCGCACTGGCGGTCCCGTCCGCGCCGGTGACCACGTTGCAGCACACGTGCATGCCGTAGGTGAAGTAGCAGTAGAGGAAGCCGGGTGGGCCGAACATGACCGCGGTGCGCGGCGTACGACCCCGGTAGGCGTGCGAGCCCGCGTCGTTGGCGCCGTCGTACGCCTCCACCTCGGTCAGGCGCACGGCCACCTCGCCGTGGCGCAAGGTGGCCCCCAGGAGCCGCGGTGCCACCTCGAGGACCGGCGCCGAGAGGAGCCCCCGCAGGTCAGGCGAGCCGGCCATGCACCCGCTCGACCGCCGCCGCCAGCTCGTCGAGCTGCTCGGCGACCCGGACCGGAGCCGTGCCGCCGCGGCCGTCCCGCGACGCGACGGATCCCTCGACGGTCAGGACCTCACGCACGCGCGGCGTCAGCGCGGGCGAGATCGACGCCAGCTGGTCGTCGGTGAGCTCGTCGAGCTCGCAGCCCAGCTCCTCGCAGCGGCGTACGCACGCCCCGGCGACCTCGTGGGCCACGCGGAACGGCACGCCCTCCCGGACCAGCCACTCCGCCACGTCCGTGGCCAGCGAGAAGCCCTGCGGCGCCAGCGCGGCCATCCGCGCGGTGTCGAACTCGAGGGTCGCCAGCATCCCGCTCAGGGCCGGCAGCAGCACCTCGAGAGTGTCGACGGAGTCGAAGACCGGCTCCTTGTCCTCCTGGAGGTCGCGGTTGTAGGCCAGCGGCAGCGCCTTGAGCGTGGCCAGCACGCCGGTGAGGTTGCCGATCAGCCGGCCGGCCTTGCCCCGGGCGAGCTCGGCGATGTCGGGGTTCTTCTTCTGGGGCATGATGCTCGACCCGGTCGACCACGAGTCGTGCAGCCGGACGAACCCGAACTCCCTCGTCGACCAGAGGATCAGCTCCTCGGCCAGCCGGCTGAGGTCCACGCCGAGCTGGGCGCAGACGAAGGCGAACTCGGCCACGAAGTCGCGGGCGGCCGTGCCGTCGACCGAGTTGGGCGAGGACGCCGCGAAACCCAGCTCCGAAGCCACGGCCGCGGGGTCGAGGCCCAGCGACTGCCCGGCCAGTGCCCCGGAGCCGTACGGCGAGTCCAGGCGGGCCGCCCAGTCGGCCAGCCGGTCGACGTCACGGACCAGCGGCCAGGCGTGCGCGAGCAGGTGGTGGGTCAGCAGTACCGGCTGGGCGTGCTGGAGGTGGGTCCGGCCGGGCATGACCGCGCCCAGGTGCGTGCGACCCTGCTCGGACAACACGTCCACGAGGGCCAGGGCCTGCTCGGCGATCACCCGGGCGTGGTCGCGCAGGAACATCCGCAGCAGCGTCGCGATCTGGTCGTTGCGCGACCGGCCGGCGCGCAGCCGGCCGCCGACCTCGGGGCCGACCTCCTCGAGCAGCAGCCGCTCCAGGGCGCCGTGCACGTCCTCGTCGTCGTCCGAGGGGACCAGCGTGCCCCCGTCGTACGCCGCGAGCAGGGCGTCGAGACCGGACTCGAGTGAGCCGAGGTCGGCGTCGGTGAGCAGCCCGGCGCGGTGCAGCGCGTGGGCGTGCGCCCGCGAGCCGGCCAGGTCGTAGGGCACCAGCCGCCAGTCGAAGTGCGTGGACCGGGACAGCGCCTCGAGCTCCGGGGAGGGCCCGGAGGCGAACCGGCCGCCCCAGAGCTTTCCGTCGTTCGTCGTCATGCCGACCCCTTCACGACGTCGATCGCCCGGCCGTGCGCGGCGGTGCGTTGGATGCGCGTCATCAGTCGGTGCCGGCCTCCATCGCGGCACTGTCGAGTGCCTCGTCCTCCAGGTCGCCGTCCGCGGCCGGGTTGGCGGTGATCCGGTCGCCGCCCCCGGCCGGCAGCTCCCCCAGCAGGATGCCGTGCTCCACGAGCACCTGGCCCTGGTCGAGCGGCTGGGTCGCGTACAGCTCCAGCATCGAGCGCGAGTCGGCGATGTCCAGGTTGCGCATGGTGAGCTGGCCGATCCGGTCGGTGGGGCCGAAGGCGGCGTTGTCGGTGCGCTCCATCGAGAGCTTGTCGGGGTGGTAGGAGAAGTTCGGCCCGTCGGTGCCGAGGACGGTGTAGTCCTCGCCGCGCCGCAGCCGCAGCGTCACCTCGCCCGTGACCACGGACGCCACCCAGCGCTGCAGCGACTCGCGCAGCATCAGCGCCTGGGGGTCGAGCCAGCGGCCCTCGTAGAGCAGCCGGCCCAGCCGGCGGCCCTGGGCGTGGTAGCCGGCGATGGTGTCCTCGTTGTGGATCGCGTTGAGCAGCCGCTCGTAGGCGATCCAGAGCAGCGCCATGCCCGGCGCCTCGTAGATGCCGCGCGACTTGGCCTCGATGATCCGGTTCTCGATCTGGTCGGACATGCCCAGGCCGTGCCGGCCCCCGACCGCGTTGGCCTCGCGCACCAGCGCGACCGGGTCGTCGTACGCCGTGCCGTTGACGGCCACCGGACGCCCCTGCCGGAAGGCGATCGTGACGTCCTCCGGAGCGATCTCGACCGCCGGGTCCCAGAACCTCACGCCCATGATCGGCTCGACGGTCTCCAGCGACACGTCGAGGTGCTCGAGCGTCTTCGCCTCGTGCGTGGCGCCCCAGATGTTGGCGTCGGTGGAGTACGCCTTCTCCTGGCTGTCGCGGTAGGGCAGCCCCCGCTCGGTCAGCCACTGGCTCATCTCCGCCCGGCCGCCCAGCTCGTGCACGAAGTCGGCGTCCAGCCACGGCTTGTAGATCCGCAGCTCCGGGTTGGCCAGGAGCCCGTAGCGGTAGAACCGCTCGATGTCGTTGCCCTTGAACGTCGACCCGTCACCCCAGATGTCCACGCCGTCCTCGTGCATCGCGCGCACGAGCATCGTGCCGGTGACCGCCCGGCCCAGCGGTGTGGTGTTGAAGTAGGCGCGGCCGCCGGAGCGGACGTGGAAGGCGCCGCAGGCGAGCGCGGCCAGCCCTTCCTCGACGAGCGGGGCCTTGCAGTCGACGGCACGGGCGATCTCGGCGCCGTACTCGACGGCCCTGGTCGGCACGCCGCTGATGTCCGGCTCGTCGTACTGGCCGATGTCGGCGGTGTAGGTGCACGGGACCGCGCCCTGGGCGCGCATCCAGGCGACCGCCACGGAGGTGTCCAGCCCGCCGGAGAACGCGATGCCGACGCGCTCGCCCTTGGGCAGCGTGGTGAGGACCTTGCTCATGCTGTGCTTGTGTGCTCATCGATGTGCTCATTGGTGTGCTCATGTCAGTCGTGTCCGTTCATGGGGGTCGTCGAGGCGAGGTCGAGGAAGCGGCGGGCGAGCGCCTCGCCGCTGGCCGGGTCGCGGCCGATCACCAGGACGGTGTCGTCGCCGGCGATGGTGCCGAGGACCTCGTGCAGCTCGGCCTTGTCGAAGGCCGAGGCGAGGTACTGGGCGGCGCCGGGAGGGGTGCGCAGCACGACCAGGTTGGCGCTGGACTCGGCCGAGACCAGCAGCTCGGCGCAGAGCTTGACCAACCGGGCCTGGCCGGACGCCGTCTCCCCCGGCGCCGCGGGTCGTCGGTCGCCCCCTTCGGCCGGTACGGCGTAGACCAGCGCACCGGAGGCGGCGCGGATCTTCACCGCGTCGAGCTCCAGCAGGTCGCGCGAGAGCGTGGCCTGGGTGACGCTCACCCCCTGCTCGACCAGCAGCGCGGCCAGCTCACCCTGGGACCGCACCTCGTGGTGGGTGACCAGGTCGACGATCTGCTGGTGGCGGGCGTTCTTCGTGCCCGGACGCAGCGTGGACTCGGTCATGCCGAGCGCTCCGTCGAACGGTCCATCGAACAGTCCATGAGGAAGGCGAGCACGGCCTTCTGCGCGTGCCTGCGGTTCTCGGCCTCGTCCCAGACCAGGCTCTGCGGCCCGTCGATGACCTCGGCCGCGATCTCCTTGCCGCGGTGGGCCGGCAGGCAGTGCAGCACGATCGCGTCCGGACCGGCCACGGCCAGCAGCTCCGGGGTCACGGCGTACGGCGCGAGAACGACGTCGCGCGCGACCTCCTCGGCCTCCTGGCCCATCGACACCCAGGTGTCGGTCACGACGACGTCGGCGCCCCGCACGGCCGGAACCGGGTCCGAGAAGCCGGTGGCCGAGCCACCGGTCCGGGACCCGATGGCGTTGGCGCGCTCGAACATCGCCTCGCTGGGCCGGTGGCCCGCGGGCCCGGCGACCCGCACGTGCATGCCCGCGGTGACACCCGCCAGCAGCCAGGAGTTCCCCATGTTGTTGGCGGCGTCGCCGACGAAGGCGACGGTCAGCCCGGCGAGGTCGCCCTTGTGCTCGCGCACGGTCAGCAGGTCCGCGACCAGCTGGCAGGGGTGGAACTCGTCGGTCAGCGCGTTGACGACCGGGACGCCGGCGTGCGCCGCCATCAGCTCGAGGTGGGCCTGCTCGAAGGTCCGCCACACGATCGTGGACACCTGCCGGCCGAGGACCCTGGCGACGTCCTCGACCGACTCCCGGACCCCGATGCCGGCCAGCTTGCCCTCGACCAGCATCGGGTGGCCGCCGAGCTCGGCGATGCCGGCGCCGAACGAGACCTGGGTCCGCAGCGTCGGCTTGTCGAAGATCATCGCGACCGACTGCGGCCCGGCGTACGGCCGCGCGTCGTACGGCGAGGCCTTCAGCTCGGCCGCCAGGTCGAGCACCTCGGCCTGCTCGGTCGGGCTGAGGTCGTCGTCGGCGAGGAAGTGCCGGGTCATCACAGGCCCGCCTTGTCCAGGATGGCAGGCCACGCCTCGAGGAGGGCCGCGGCGTCCGGCTCGGAGAGCACCAGTGGGGGCGCCAGCCGGATCCGGCTCGGCGTGGGGTTGTTGACGATGAAGCCGGACTCCAGGGCGGCCGTGAACACCGCCGCGGACCTCGCCTCGGCCAGGTCCAGGCCGATCAGCAGCCCCTCGCCGCGGACCTCGGTGACCCGCGGGTCGGCGGCCAGGCCGTCGCGCAGCTTCTGGCCGAGGACGGTGACGCGGTCGAGCAGCCCCTCGTCCTCGATGACCCCGATGACCGCGAGGGCGGCGGCACAGGCCACCGGGTTGCCGCCGAAGGTGGTGCCGTGCTGGCCGGGCTGAATCAGCTCGCCGGCAGGGCCGAGGCCGATGCAGGCGCCGATCGGGAAGCCGCCGGCCAGCCCCTTGGCCACGGTGACGATGTCCGGGTGCACGCCGTTCCCCACCGCCGGGAGGTGGTGGGCGAACCACGCACCGGTGCGCCCCATGCCGGTCTGGATCTCGTCCAGCCAGAGCAGCGCCCCGTGCTCGTCGGCGATCCGACGGGCCGCCGCCAGGTAGCCCTCGGGCGGCACCTCGACGCCGGCCTCGCCCTGGATCGGCTCGAGGAGGATCGCCGCCGTCCGCTCGGTCACCGCTGCCGCCAGGGCCCGCTCGTCGCCGTACGGCACGAAGGTCACCTCGCCCGGGAGCGGCTCGAACGGCTCGCGGTAGGCCGCCTTGGAGGTCAGCGCCAGCGCCCCCAGGGTCCGGCCGTGGAAGCCGCCCTCGGCCGCCACGACGTGGGTGCGGCCGGTGCGGCGGGTGAGCTTGAACGCCGCCTCGTTGGCCTCGGCGCCGGAGTTGGTGAAGAAGACCTTGCCCTGGCCGGCGGCCAGGAGCGACAGGAGCTTCTCGGCGAGCGCCAGCTGGGGCTCGGTGGTGAAGAAGTTCGAGACGTGGCCGAGGGTCTGGAGCTGGGTGGTCACCGCCTCGACGAGCGCCGGGTGCGCGTGGCCCAGCGCGTTGACCGCGATGCCGCCGAGGAAGTCGATGTAGAGCGTGCCGTCGGTGTCCCACACGTGTGCGCCCTCGCCGCGGGCCAGGGTGAGCTTCGGTGGGCCGAACGCGTTCATCAGCGACTCGGCGTACCGCTCGGCATGCGTGGTCACGACAACGCCTCCTGTGCGCTCCGGGCCTTCCGGGTCTTCGTCTCGACGTCGGGCAGCACCTGGGTGCCCACGCCCTCCTTGGTGAACAGCTCGAGGAGCACGGCGTGCGGCTCGCGGCCGTCGACCACGGTGGCCCGGGACACGCCGGACTGCACGGCGTCCAGGCAGGCCCTCATCTTCGGGATCATCCCGCTCTCCAGGGTGGGCAGGATGTCGGCCAGCGCCTCCGGGCTGATCTCGCCGATCACGTCCTCGGAGGTGGGCCAGTCGAGGAACAGCCCCTCGACGTCGGTGAGCACGAGCAGCTTCTCGGCCTCCAGGGCGACCGCCAGGGCGGCGGCAGCCGAGTCGGCGTTCACGTTGTGCACGGTGCCGGCCAGGTCCGGGGCGACGCTGGACACGACCGGGATCCGGCCGGCCCCGATGATGTCGAGGACCGCCTCGGGGCGTACGTCGACCACCTCGCCGACCAGGCCCAGGTCGACCTCCTCCCCGTCGACGACCGTGTTGGTCTGCCTGGCGGTGAACAGCCCGGCGTCCTCGCCGGAGAGGCCGACCGCAAGCGGGCCGTGCTCGTTGATCAGCCCGACCAGCTCGCGCTGCACCTGGCCGACCAGCACCATGCGGACCACGTCCATCGCCTCGGGCGTGGTGACGCGCAGCCCGCCGCGGAACTCCGACTCGATGCCGAGCTTGTCGAGCATCCGCGAGATCTGCGGCCCGCCGCCGTGCACGATGACGGGCTTGAAGCCCGCGAACCGCAGGAAGGCGATGTCCTCGGCGAAGGCCCGCTTCAGGACGTCGTCGGTCATGGCGTTGCCGCCGTACTTCACCACGACGATCTTCTGGTGGTACTGCTTCAGCCACGGGAGCGCCGCGGCGAGCACGTCGGCGCGGACGCGCTGGGTCTGCGGGTCGGTCATGAGGAGTACGCGCTGTTCTCGTGGACGTAGGCGTGCGTGAGGTCGTTGGTCCAGACCGTGGCCCGGTCGGTGCCGGCCTTGAGGTCGATCGTCACCGTGACCTCGCGCCCGGAGAGGTCGACGGTGGCGGGGTCCTCGTGCGGCTCGGACGCCCTGCAGACCCAGACGCCGTTCATGGCCACGTCGAGGTCGGCCGGGTCGAACGCCGCCTGCGTGGTGCCGATGGAGGCGAGCACCCGGCCCCAGTTGGGGTCCTGGCCGAACACCGCGGCCTTGAACAGGTTGCTCCGGGCCACGCTCCGGCCGACCTCCACCGCGTCGGACTCGCTGGCCGCGTTGACCGCGGTGATGGCGATGTCGTGGTCGGCGCCCTCGGCGTCGCGCAGCAGCTGCATGGCCAGGTCGGTGCAGAGCTGGGTCAGCGCCTCGGTGAAGTCCGGCAGCGCGGGCGTGATGCCGCTGGCCCCGCTGGCCAGGACCGTGACGGTGTCGTTGGTGGACATGCAGCCGTCGGAGTCGAGCCGGTCGAAGCTCACGCTGGTGGCCTGGCGGAGCGCGGCGTCGAGGTCGTGGGCCGGTACGACGGCGTCGGTGGTGATGACCACGAGCATCGTGGCCAGCTGCGGGGCGAGCATGCCAGCACCCTTGGCCATCCCGCCGATCGACCAGCCGCTGCCCTCGACCACGGCCTGCTTGCTGACCGAGTCGGTGGTCATGATCGCCTCGGCAGCGTCCTGTCCCCCGTCGGCGGAGAGGCCGGCGTACGCGCCGTCGACGCCCGCCAGGAGGTGTGCCCGGTCGTTCTTGAGGCCGATCAGCCCCGTCGAGCACACCACGACGTCGAGGGCGCCGATGCCGAGATGGCCGGCCACCTGCTCGGCGACCGCGTGCGTGGTCTGGAACCCTTCGGGGCCGGTGTAGCAGTTGGCCCCGCCGGAGTTGAGGACCACCGCACGCACGATGCCGTCCTTGACCACCTCCTGGCTCCACAGGACCGGGTTGGCCTTGCAGCGGTTGGCGGTGAACACGGTGGCCGAGTCGTGGTTCGGGCCGTCGTTGACGACGAGCGCGACATCCTTGTCGCCGGTCGACTTGAGGCCGGCGGCGACGCCGGCGGCCCGGAAGCCGTGCGGGCCAGTGACACTCATGGGGCGAGTCCGATCGTGGTCAGGCCCAGTCCTTCGTCGAGGCCGAGCGCGAGGTTCATGCACTGGACGGCGGCGCCGGCGGTGCCCTTGGCGAGGTTGTCGACGGCACCGACGGCGACGAGTCGTCGCGCGTCCTCGTCGACGGTCACCTGGAGATGGACCGCGTTGCTGCCGGCCACGGACTTGGTCTGCGGCCACTGACCCTGCGGGAGCAGGTGGACGAACAGCTCGTCTCCGTAGGCCTTCACGTACGCCGCCCGCACGTCGTCCTCGGTGATCCCGTCGTGGAGCCGGGCCGTGCAGGTGGCCAGGATCCCGCGCGGCATCGGCACCAGCACCGGGGTGAAGCTGACCGTCACGGCGCCGTCGGTGAGGCCGCTGAGGTTCTGGGTGATCTCGGGGGTGTGCCGGTGCGCGCCACCCACGCCGTACGCGCCGGCGCTGCCCATCACCTCGGAGCCGAGGAGGTGTGGCTTGGCCGCCCTGCCGGCTCCGCTGGTGCCGGAGGCCGCGACCACCACGACGTCGTTCTCGACCAGGCCGTGCTGGATCGCGGGGGCCAGGCTGAGGGTCGACACGGTCGGGTAGCAGCCCGGCACCGCGACCCGCGTGGCCCCGACCAGCTTCTCGCGCTGGCCGGGCAGCTCGGGGAGCCCGTAGGGCCAGGTGCCGGCGTGCGTGCCGCCGTAGTACCTCGCCCACTGCTCGCTGCTCTGCAGCCGGAAGTCGGCGCCGCAGTCCACGACCAGCACCTCGTCCCCCAGCTCCTCCGCGACCGGGCCGGACCGGCCGTGCGGCAGGGCCAGGAAGACGACGTCGTGGCCGGCCAGCGTCGCGGCGGTCGTCTCGTCGAGCACCCGCTCGGCCAGGGGGACCAGGTGCGGCTGCAGCGAGCCCAGCATCTCGCCCGCGTTGCTCGCGGCGGTCACGGCACCGATCTCGACCTCGGGGTGGCCGAGGAGGAGGCGGAGCAGCTCACCGCCGGCGTAGCCACTTGCTCCGGCGACTGCCACCCTGGTCTTCATGATGCATGACTATACAAGTCTCTGTATGAGCATGCGACCCGGGGCCGGGGAGTTTCACCGGGTACCCGGTGAAACTCACGCTTCCCCCACGAAACTTGACGCGGGGAGCTCCAGTTTCACCGGGTACCCGGTGAATTTCACTCCAGGCCCGAATCCCGGATGCGCCAGGTAGCCGAGGCTGGCTAGCGTCACGACCGTGCCCAAGCTCGCGTACCCGATCTACCTCGACCACCTCCGCAGCCAGTCCGAGCGTTTCCGGGAGGTGCTGACCGACTGCGACCCCTCGGCGCGGGTCCCGACCTGCCCCGACTGGAACGCCGCCGACCTGCTCTGGCACCTGGCCGGGGTGCAGCTCTTCTGGGCAGAGGTCATCCGGCACCGCCCGGCATCACCCGACGACCCCAGGATCGGCACCGAAGGGGCCGCCCCACGGCCGGAGTCGTACGCCGCGCTGCTCGAGGCCTTCGACGACAACTCCCGAGCTCTGGCCACCGAGCTCGAGCAGGCCGGCCCCGAGGCCGAGGCCTGGCACTGGTCGGGCGACAACCGGGTCGGCACGTCGTACCGCCGACAGGCCCATGAGGCCGCGATCCACCGGATCGATGCCGAGCTGACCGCCGGCGTCCCCGTCACGCCGCTCGACGCCGCGCTGGCGGACGACGGCGTCGCCGAGGTGCTCGGGCTGATGTACGGCGGCGCTCCGCCGTGGGGCACGTTCACTCCGTCCGGGGAGACGATCGGCGTCCGCATGACCGACACCGGCACCGACCTTCTGGTCGAGCTGGGGAAGTTCTCGGGCACCGACCCCGACGACGGCAAGACGTATGAGGACGAGGACGACATCTCGTTGGTCGACGCCGGCCCGGAGCCCCTGGCCTCGATCACCGGCACGGCCGCCGACCTCGACACCTGGCTGTGGAAGCGTGACCCGACGCTGTCGCTCGGCTGGGACGAGGGCGACCGGATCCGGATCGAGGGCGACCGGATCGCCTACGAGAAGCTGTCGGCGATCCTGGGACAGCCGCTCAACTAGGGCGCGCCCTGGTGCCCGTCCGAGTCCGGTAGACATGGCGGCATGACTCCGCCGCCCTACCGCGCCTCTGACGACCGCTACGAGAGCCACACCTACCGACGGTGCGGCCGCTCCGGGCTGCAGCTCCCCGCGGTGTCGCTGGGCCTGTGGCACAACTTCGGCGACGACAAGCCGATCGAGACCCAGCGCGCGATCCTGCGCCGCGCCTTCGACCGCGGCGTCACCCACTTCGACCTGGCCAACAACTACGGACCGCCGTACGGCTCGGCGGAGGCGAACTTCGGCACGATCTTCGCCCAGGACTTCCGCCCCTACCGCGACGAGCTCGTCATCTCGACCAAGGCCGGCTACGACATGTGGCCGGGGCCGTACGGCGAGTGGGGGTCGCGCAAGTACCTCCTGGGCTCGCTGGACCAGTCGCTCGCGCGGATGGGTCTCGACCACGTCGACATCTTCTACAGCCACCGCTACGACCCGGAGACGCCGCTCGAGGAGACCATGGGCGCGCTGGCCACGGCGGTGCAGTCCGGGCGGGCGCTGTACGCCGGCATCTCCTCCTACTCCGCGGACCGGACGCGGGAGGCCGCCGCGCTGCTGCGTGAGATGGGCGTGCCGCTGCTGATACACCAGCCGTCGTACTCGATGCTCAACCGCTGGGTCGAGGACGGCTCGCCGTCGCTGCTCGAGGTGCTGGGCGAGCTCGGGGTCGGGTGCATCGCGTTCTCGCCGCTGGCGCAGGGAATGCTCACCGACCGCTACCTCGACGGCATCCCCGAGGACTCGCGGGCCGCCCAGGGCAAGTCCCTCGACCCGTCCCTGCTCACCGACGAGGCGCTCGGACACATCCGGCGGCTCAACGAGCTCGCCCAGGGCCGGGGCCAGTCGCTGGCCCAGCTGGCGCTGGCCTGGGTGCTCCGCGACCAGCGGGTGACCTCGGTGCTGGTCGGCGCGTCCAGTGTCGAGCAGCTCGACGACAACCTCGCCGCGGTCGACAACCTGACGCTCTCCTCCGACGAGGTCGAGGCCATCGACCGGGACGCCGTGGACAGCGGGATCAACATCTGGTCGCGCTCGTCGGAGGACTGAGCGGAGGCTTCTCGACTGCTGACCGGCCGCCACCCGGCAGCGGTCAGCCCAGCAACCCAGACCAGCCCATTTGCGACTGATCCGGTTGCCCACTGACCGCCGCTTGGCGCGAGCATCCTGAACCCGGTCGTGAAACCCGCCGGGAAGCCGTGAAACCGGTGTGAAGGCGCCCTGAAACCGGCGCCCCCCACAGTGGTTCCATGACGAACAACTCCTCCCCCACCAACGAGCTCGCGGTCTCCGCGCACGGCCTGGTGAAGACCTTCGGCGACCTGCGGGCCGTCGACGGGATCGACCTGGAGGTCCACCGCGGCGAGGTCTTCGGCGTCCTCGGTCCGAACGGCGCCGGCAAGACCACGATGCTCCAGATGCTCGCGACCCTGCTGCCCATGGACGGCGGCCGCGCCGAGATCTTCGGCGTCGACGTGAAGAAGCACCCGCACGTGGTGCGCCAGCTGGTCGGCGTGACCGGCCAGTACGCGTCGGTCGACGAGAACCTCACCGCCCGCGAGAACCTCTTCCTGTTCGGCCGGCTGCTCGGCGTCGAGAAGAAGCGGGCCCGGGTCACCGCCGACGACCTGCTCGGCCGGTTCGGCCTCGAGGACGCCGCCGACAAGCAGATCTCGCAGTTCTCCGGCGGCATGCGGCGCCGGCTCGACCTGGCCGCCAGCCTGATCGCCCGGCCGCCGCTGATCTTCCTCGACGAGCCGACCACCGGCCTCGACCCGCGCACCCGCGGCCAGATGTGGGACACCATCCGCGACCTGGTCGCGTCCGGTTGCACCGTGCTGCTGACCTCGCAGTACCTCGACGAGGCCGACCAGCTCGCCGACCGGATCGCGGTCATCGACCACGGCCACAAGGTCGCCGAGGGCACCTCCGACCAGCTCAAGAGCCAGGTCGGCTCCTCGACGCTGCAGCTGAGGCTCCTCGACCCGGCCCAGACGAGCCAGGCCGTGGACGTCGTACGACGTGTGGTCGGCGACGAGCCGGTGCTCACCCCCGAGGCGGGCGGCATCAACGTGCCGCTGCCCGACGCCAACCGGGCCGCCGACGTGCTGATCGGCCTGCGCGAGCAGGAGCTGCTGATCACGTCCGCGACCGTCCAGAAACCCACCCTCGACGAGGTCTTCATGGCCCTGACCGGCCACGGCGCCGAGGACGAGACCCAGAAGGAGCTGGCCCGATGACGCTGCTCTCCCCCGCGGTCGACGAGACCGTCACCGCCACCACCCACGTCGGCGCGCAGGACCTGCCCGCGCGGCCGTCCCTCGCCGACACCGTCAGCCAGAGCCTCACCATGGCCTGGCGGGCCACCAAGAAGATGCGCCGCAACCCGGAGCAGTTCTTCGACGTCACGATCCAGCCGCTGCTGTTCACCGCGATGTTCGCCTACATCTTCGGCGGCGCGATCTCCGGCAGCGTGGCCGACTACCTGCCGATCATCATCCCGGGCATCCTGGCCCAGACCGCGCTGACCGCCTGCATGGCGACCGGCATCCAGCTCCGTGAGGACATGGACAAGGGCGTCTTCGACCGGTTCAAGTCGCTCCCGATCGCACGGATCGCGCCCCTGGCCGGCCCGGCGATCGCCGACCTGCTCCGCTACGCGACTGCGGCGACGCTCACCATCGCCACCGGCATCGTCATGGGCTACCGCCCCGGCGGTGGCGTCCCCGGCGTAGCGGCCGGCTGGCTGATGACCCTGGTGGCCGGCTGGTCGCTGGCCTGGATCTTCACCTGGCTCGGCACCGTGGCCCGGAGCGCCCAGGCCGTGCAGGGCATCTCGATGATGATCATGTTCCCGCTGACCTTCCTGTCCAACGCCTTCGTCCCGGCCGACACGCTGCCGGGCTGGCTCCAGACCTTCGTCAAGCTCAACCCGGTCAGCCACATCGTGACCGCGGTGCGCGACCTGATGAACGACGGCGCGGTCACCCCGCAGGTCGGCTGGGCGCTGGTCGGCTGCGCGGCCGTGGTCGTGGTCTTCCTCCCGCTGTCGGTCCGCTCCTACAGCCGCAAGATGTAGCCCTCCTCGACGTCGACCCGCCCGTTCAGTACGGGCGGGTCGCCGTACGTCGCGAGGGTGACCCGCCCGTTCAGTACGGGCGGGTCAGCGTCATGTGCGGGCGACGACCCGAGCGACGACCTCCTGGGCCTGCGGGAGGAGGGCCGGGCCGCGGCGCGCGCCGTACTCGTCGCGGACGCGGGCGGCGAGGCCGGGGGCGACACGTTCGGCTTCCGCGTCGGTCTGGGTCGGGTCCATGGTCACCGTGAACCTCGGGTAGGCGAACAGGTCGGCGAGGATCAGCAGGCGGATGGCGTCCTCGGGAGCCATGGCCTGCTTGAGCAGACCCCACGTGCCGAGCCCGTGCAGCACCATGCCGGCGACCGGGTAGTCCATCCGGGGCCGGTCCGGGTTGAGCACCTGCCGGGCCTTGGCGCGCAGCCGCACGTAGAGGTCCGAGCCGTCCTCGCCGGTGCCGTGCACGGCGAAGGCCGTGGTGCCGGCGGCGTCGCCGAACAACGACCACGGCTCCAGGCCGGTCATCTCCATGCCCGGCAGCCTGATCGCGTCGAGCTCCTTGCCGGCCACGCGGTAGAGCCGCAGCCCCTCGTCGATCTCGCCCTTGGCCAGAGCCAGCTCGGCCCGGACGGTCGCCGTGACGAAGGCGCCGCCGAAGCCCGTGTGCTGGCTGTTCATCCGCTCGATCTCGGCGACCAGCCGCTCGGCCTCGTCGAACCGCCCCTCCCCCAACGCGGCACCAGCCAGCAGGGAGCGGGCCTGGATGCCGTCGTCGTTGGCCTCGAGCAGGTCGAGGATCGGGATCGCCAGGCGCGCGTGCTCGGCGGCCTCGGCTCGCTTGCCGAGCTGGGCGTACAGGCTGCCGACGATGGTGTGCATCATCGCCCGGATCCAGGGTCCGTCGTCGTCCTCGACCTGCGCCAGCCCCGCCTCGGCCTGCTCTAGCGCGCCCTCGGGGTCGCCGACGTTCTCGAGGTAGTGCGCCGCCCAGAGCCGCGCGGTCGCCGCGGCCTGCCGGTCGTGCCCGCGCGACACGTCGAACGCGCGCAGCCGCTCGAGCGAGCCCTCCGGGTCCTCCGGGTCCTGGGCGGCCAGCACCGAGACCATGGCTGCGGCGCGCGGGTCGGTCGCCCGGTCGCCGTACGCCGCGAGCAGCCGCAGGCAGTTCGGTGTCGCGGCGATCTCGCCCAGGACCGTGTTCATCGCGGTCACCGCGGCCGCGGTCAGCGCGGCGTCGATCTCCTCCGGCGGCGGCTCCCAGCCCTCGAAGGCGGCGTCGACGGCCGAGGCCACCGCGATCACGCGGGGATTCTCCCCCCGGATCGTCCAGAAGCTGGCCAGGGCGGAGGTCAGGTCGGCGGTGGCGGCCGGGTCGGGAACGGCCACGGCTGACCGGAGCGCGTCGGCCAGGTTGTTCTCCTCGGCGGCCAGCGCCCGGACGGCGGCCACCTGCTCCCTCGAGTAGAGGTCGCGCCGGTAGGTCAAGGCGTAGTGGCGAGCCCAGGCCAGGTGCGCGCGTTCCGCCGCGACGTCCTCCCCCGCACCGACGAGCTGCATCCGGCCGAACTCGCGGACCGTCTCGAGCATCCGGTAGCGCACCGTCCCGCGGGCGTCGATGACCGTCAGCAGCGACTGGTCGACCAGGGACTGCACCAGGCGCAGCGAGTCGGCGTCGCCCTGCTGGTCCTCGTGGCGCAGCAGCTCGTCCGCGCCGGCCAGCGCGAAGCCGTCGTGGAAGACCGACAGCCACCGCAGCGCCCGCCGCTCGGCCTCGCGGAGCAGGTTCCACGACCAGTCGATGACCGCGACCAGTGTCTGGTGCCGGTCGGGCGCGCTCCGGTCACCGCCGCGCAGCAGTGCGAACCGGTCGTCCAGCCGCCGGTCGATGTCCTCGACCGACATCGCCCGCACCTTGGCCGCGGCCAGCTCGATGGCCAGCGGCAGGCCGTCGAGGCGGCGGACGACGCGGCGTACCGCCTCGTCCTCCAGGGGTACGCCGGGCCGCGCGGCCGTGGCTCGCTGCCGGAACAGGTCCGCGGCGGCGTCCTCGGAGAGCTGGCCGAGCGGGAAGACCCGTTCGGCCGCGATCGACAGCGGGGCGCGGGTCGTGGTGACGACCCGGAGCTCGCGGCAGGACGCCACGAGGAAGGCCACCAGCTCGGCCACCGCCTCCACGACGTGCTCGCAGTTGTCGAGGATCAGCAGCGTCGGAGCCAGGTCGAGCAGCTGCGCGATCCGGGCGCGTACGTCGGTGCGCTGCTCCAGCGTCAGCACCCGGCGGCCGCTCACCGAGTCGCGGACGCCCAGGGCGGAGCCGACCTCGCCGACCACGTCCTCCGGCGAGGCCACCCCGACCAGCTCGACGAAGTGGACGACGGGCTGCTCCGCCTCGCGGCCGAGGAGGTGCGCCAGCCGGGTCTTGCCCAGCCCACCCGGCCCCAGGATCGACGTCACCCGGGCCTCGCGGACCGCGGCCCGCAGCGCGCGGATGTCCTCGTCCCGCCCGACCAGCGACGTCGCCTCGAACCGCAGCCCTTCTCGCACCGGCCGGTCGGCGGCCAGCAGCTCGGCGTGGACGGCCTGCAGGGCCGGCCCGGGGTCGACGCCGAGCCGGTCGGCCAGCTCCTCGCGGTGCTGCTCGTAGCGCTCCAGCGCCGCCGGCGCACCCCGCACCGCCGCGGTCGAGCGCAGCAGCGCCGCGAAGGTGGCCTCGTCGTCGCCGGAGGCCTCCAGCAGGGGCAGCGCCTCGCCGTGGTCGCCCAGCCCTGAGAGGGCCCGGCCCAGCACGGCGGTGGCGATGGCGCGGTGGCGGGCGGCCCGCAGCCGCAGCTCACCCAACGGACCCTCGGCCGCGCTGCCGGGGTCGGGGAACGCCAGTGCCGCCCGGGCGAGGTCCCTGGCCTGCACCAGGTCGTGCCGGCCCTCGGCCTCGCGGGCGCCGACGACGGCGTTCCGGAGGGCCAGCGCGTCGACCGCATCCGCGGGCAGGCCGAGCCGGTAGCCGTGGTCGGTGCGCGCCACCACCTCCGGGGCGGTCTGCGAACGCGCTCGCGACACCACGACCTGGAGCGCCTTGGCCGGGTTGGCCGGTACGTCGTCCGGTCCCCAGACCTCGTCGACCAGCCGTTCCTCGCTGACCTGGCCGCCGGCGGCGGCCAGCGCGGCCAGCAGCGCGTGGGTACGGCCGCCGGGCAACGAGCTGCCACGCCAGGACACCTCGTCGAGCAGCCGCAGGTCAGTCACGGCGCCAAGGCTTCCACGCCGTGCTCAGCGCTGGACGGCACCGCACCGCGCGGCGGCCAGCGCGACCGCGGCGTCGCGGGCCGCGCCGGTCTCCTGCTCGGTCAGGGTGCGGTCGGGGGCCCGGAACCTCAGCGCGAAGGCCAGCGACTTGTGCCCGGCGCCGACCTGGTCGCCGGTGTAGACGTCGAAGAGGCGGATCGACTCGAGGTAGTCGCCCGCACCCTCGCGCAGCGCCGCCTCGACCTCGGCCGCGGTCACGTCGTTCGGCACCAGGAGGGCGACGTCCTCCTTGGCCACCGGGAAGGTGGAGAACTCCGGCCCCGGCACGACGTCGACGGCCTTGGACATCAGGAAGTCGAGGTCGACCTCCACGGCTGCCGAGCGGATCGGCAGCCCGAAGGCCCGGCACACCTGCGGGTGCAGCTCCCCGGCGTGACCGAACTCGACCCCTGCCACGCTGACCTGGGCGCAGCGGCCGGGGTGCCAAGGCATCCGGCTGGCGGACGCCACCTCGACCTCGATGCCCAGCTCGTCACCGAGACGACGGACCAGGCCGATGGCGTCCGACCAGTCGGCGGTGCGGCCGGCACCCCACCAGCCGGCGCGCTCGCGCTCGCCGGCCAGGACGACGGCCAGGAACAGGGGCTGCGCCGGGATCGCCTCGAACAGCTTGGCCAGCTCGTCGTCGCTGGGCCGCCAGTCGACGCCGTAGATCGGGGCCGGGCCCCGGTCGGACGGGAAGGCCACGGTGCCGGTCTCGAACAGGGCCACGCCCGGCGTACCGCGCCCGAGGTTGCGCGCCGCCGCTCGGAGGAGCCCCGGCAGCAGTGTCGTGGTGTACGACGGCTCCTCGGCGGACAGCGGGTTGGAGAGGCGCACGGTCTTGCGGAGCACGTCGTCGGCGGGCAGGCCGAGCTGGTCGAAGGTGGCGTCGCCGACGAACGGGAAGCTGATCACCTCGACGCAGCCGGCGCCGGCCAGGGTCCGGCCGATGCGCCGGCGGAGCCGCTGCTCGCGGCTGAGCCCGCGGCCCGCGGCCTCGCGAGGCAGGATCGACGGGACCCGGTCGTAGCCGACGACCCGGACGACCTCCTCGACCAGGTCGTAGGGGTCGGTGAGGTCCGGGCGCCAGCTGGGCGGCGTGTAGCCGTCGTCAGCGGCGACGCAGCCGACCTTCGCCAGGCTGGCGACCGCGACCTCGGCGGGGATGTCGATGCCGGAGATGCGGGCCGGCAGGTCGGTGGCCATCCCGATGGGCTGCCGCGGCGGCGCCTGGCCGACGACGGTCACGCCGGGCTCCGCGGTGCCACCGCCGTAGCGGACGAGGAGCTCGACCACCCGGTCCGCGGCGGCGGGCGTGATCACCGGGTCGACGCCGCGCTCGTTGCGCTTGCCGGCCTCGGAGGTGAGCCGGTGCCGCTTGCCGGTTCGGAACATGGAGACGGCGTCCCAGTGCGCCGCCTCGACCAGGACGCGGGTGGTGGTCGAGGACATCTCGGTGGTCTCGCCGCCCATGACTCCGCCGAGGCCGATGATCCCGGAGTCGTCGGTCACGACGAGGTCCTCGGCCGAGAGCGGCCGGTCGACCCCGTCCAGGGTCGTGAGGTGCTCGCCCTCGGTGGCCCGGCGCACGCGGATCGGGCCATAGAGCTTGTCGGCGTCGTACCCGTGGATCGGCCGCCCCAGCTCGAGCATCACGTAGTTGGTCACGTCGACCGCCAGCGAGATCGGCCGCATGCCCGACAGGGCGAGCCGCCGCGCCATCCAGTCGGGAGTGGCGGCTCCGGGGTCGATGTCGCTGACCACCCGGGCCACGAACACCGGGCAGCCCACCGGGTCGTCGATGACGACCGGGTAGCCGTCGTCGTTCGGCTCCGGCACCGAGCGGCGGGCCGGGTCGCGGTAGGGCGCGTCGTAGGCCAGCCCGGCCTCCCGCGCCACGCCGCGCAGGGACAGGGCGTAGGCGCGGTCCGGGTTGATCTCGAACTCGATGACCTCCTGGTCGAGGCCGAGCAACGGGCGGGCGTCGTCGCCGGGGCGGCCGGCGCCCTCGGGCAGCACGATGATCCCCTCGTGGTCCTCGCCGATCCCGAGCTCGCGGGACGAGCAGATCATCCCGGCGCTCACGTGGCCGTAGGTCTTGCGGGCCGAGATCTCGAACTCTCCCGGCAGGACCCCGCCGGGCAGGATCACCACGACCAGGTCACCGGGCTCGAAGTTGTGGGCGCCGCAGACGATGCCCTGCGGCTCGCCGGTGCCGTTGGCGTCGCCCACGTCGACCTGGCACCACTCGATCGTCTTGCCGTTCTTCTGCGGCTCCGGCTCCATCGTGAGCACCTGGCCGACGACGAGCGGGCCCCGGATGTTCTCACCGGGCTTCTCGATCGCCTCGAGCTTGAGGCCGAGCGCCGTCAGGCGCGCGGCGAGCTGCTCGGTGGTGACGTCCGGGGGGAGCTCGACGTACTCACGGATCCAGGAGACCGGCGTCTTCACAGGTCGGTCCCGAACGCGGTCGTGAACCGGACGTCGCCCTCGAACAGCGCGCGCAGGTCCTCGATGCCGTGGCGGAACATCAGGGTCCGGTCGATGCCCATCCCGAAGGCGAAGCCGGTGTAGGTCTCGGCGTCGATGCCGCAGGCGCGGAGCACCCGCGGGTTGACGACACCGCAGCCGCCCCACTCGATCCAGCCCTCGCCGCGGCAGGTGCGGCAGGTCTGGCTGTTCACGCCGCGGCAGACGAAGCAGACCGTGTCGACCTCGGCGCTCGGCTCGGTGAACGGGAAGTACGACGGCCGGAACCTGGTCGTGATCCCCTCGCCGAACATCGCGGCGGCGAAGTGGTCGAGGGTGCCCTTGAGGTGCGCCATGGAGATGCCCTTGTCGACCACCAAACCCTCCACCTGGTGGAAGACCGGGCTGTGCGTCGCGTCGTACTCGTCGGTGCGGAAGACCCGGCCGGGGCAGATGACGTAGATCGGTGGCTGGCGGGACAACATGGTCCGCGCCTGCACCGGGGAGGTGTGGGTGCGCAGCACCAGGTGGTCGTCGGCCGGGTCGGTCCAGAACGTGTCCTGCATCGTCCGGGCGGGGTGGTCGGGACCGAGGTTCAGGGCGTCGAAGTTGAGCCACTCGGCCTCCAGCACCGGTCCCTCGGCGACCTCCCAGCCCATGGCCACGAAGATGTCGGAGATCAGCTCGGAGCCGGTGGTGAGCGGGTGCCTGGCACCTTCGGGAAGGCGGTCGGTGGGCAGGGTCACGTCCACCGTCTCCTCGACCAGGATCCGCTGCTCCTGCTCCTGGTCGAGGACCTCCTGCCGCGCGGCCAGCGCCTGCTGCACCGCTCCCCTGGCCTGGCCGACCCGCTGGCCGGCCTCCTTGCGGGCCGCCGGCGGCAGCGCGCCGATCTCGCGGTTGGCCAGCGCCAGCGGCGACCGGTCGCCGGTGTGCTCGATCCGGACCTGCTTGAGCGCCTCGAGGTCGCCAGCGGCCGCCACCGCGGCCAGTGCGGCGTCGCGTGCTGCCTCCACCTCCTCGGGCTTCAAGGCAGCGACCTCCACGGGGTCGTAGTCGGTGTTCGGTCCGGACACGGGACGAGTCTAGGAACCGGCGGGGTGCCGCCGCGAACCGGTTAGTCCCGTGGACGCCCGGTCACTGTGGTTCGACGCAGCCCTCCAGTGCCTGGCTGGAGCCCGCGGCCATGACCGCGGCCATCGTCTCCGGTCCCCCATCGACCGCGGAGGTCGCCCGGCGGCGGCCGAGGTTCCAGCTCAGCCAGTCGTCGTCCTGGGACCAGTAGCGCGGCATGCCACAGGAGATCACCGCCGCGGTCTCGTCCTCGAAGACGGGCACGGCGTCCGCAGACAGGTCGCGCAGGTAGGACCAGTCGACCCGCCCGGTGTCGGCGTACCGGTTCAGGTTGTGCTCGGCGATCCACGCGTCCGGGTTGATGACCGCGAGGCCCAGCAGCCCGGCGACACCGGTGACCAGGGCGAAGCGGGGCACCCAGACGCCCCAGCGCACGACCCCCGCCACGGCCACCGCAACCACGACCAGCCCGAGCCAGCCCTCGAAGGTGTCGACGAACAGCCGGAGTCGGGTGAAGCCGTAGGCCTCCTGGTAGAGGTGCATCCGGTGCAGCGCCGAGCCGACCACGACCAGGGTGAGCCCACAGAGCAGGCCGAGCGAGCCGAGCAGCCAGACCCGGTCGGCGGGGGTGTCACCCGCCCAGTGCGCGGCAGCCCAGACGACGAGGAAGGTCAGGAGCGTGGCCACGGTCAGCTGGCCGAAGCCCTGGTGCACGTACTCCGCGTAGGTCAGCCCGGTCGTCCGCTGCACGTAGTCGTGGCCGCCGAACAGCACGCTCAGCTGGGCGGCCACGAAGACCGCGAACACGAGGTCGACCAGCAGCACCGGCACCAGCCACTCGAACCGGTGCGCCACCGACCGCGCGCGACCCGAGCTCAACACCCCCACGTCCGGCGGGTTGAGGGCGAGGTACGCCGCGCCCAGGGTCGCGGCGGCGACGGCGACGGCGACGAACACCCGGAGCACGATCGAGTCCACGGTGATGTCCGGCAGCACGGTGTCCACCCAGCTGGCCACGATCGCGTCGGCGGACACGAACAGCAGCCCGAACACCAGGAGCACCAGACCGGACCAGATGGCGGTGACCAGGACCCGCGGTGCGTTCCCGTCACCTGTCAGGGTGCGCAGCGTGCGGCCCAGCCAGGGCAGGTCGCGGAGGCCGGCGAGCGGCCACGAGACGCCGGCCAGCAGGAACTCGTGGAACCGCCGGGCGCGGCACACCCCGGCGATCACCGAGCTCGCTCCGGCCAGCAGGCACAGCGCACCGATCCAGCTCGCGTCGAGGAGCACGATCGGCAGGGTGCACAGCCCGGCCAGCACCAGGCAGATGAGGGTGAACGGGTCCCGGCGGTGCGCCGCGGCGTACGCCACGGTGAGCCCGGCAGCGACGGACACCAGGAAGAGCGCGAGCCCGGCGGTGTGGTTCGGAAGCACGAGCCCGGCGAGGACGCCGACACCGGCGGCAGCGAGCACCACGCCACGACGCGTGGCTGTGGTGTCCGGCCAGAACCGGCCGAACACCGGGTCGAGCACAGGGGGCGGCCGCACCGCGCTGCCCGGGCCACCGGGGTGGACCGGCGGCGGGGATGGTGGCGTGACGCTCGTGGGCACAGGAGCCTCCTGCGGTGTCGGGGTGGTGACGGTCGGGCGGAGCGGCAGGTCGAGGCGCAGCACGGCCCCGGCGGCACCGGGCGGCGGGTCGACGAAGCGGACCGTCCCGCCGTGCAGCCCGGCCACCCAGCGGGCGATGGCCAGGCCGAGCCCGGTGCCGCCGGTGCCTTGGCTGCCGGGGTCGGACGCCGTGAGGGTCCCGAACCGCTCGAAGGCGAGCTCGCGGTCCGCGGGCGGTACGCCGGGGCCCTGGTCGGCCACGTCGAGCCGCCACCGGTCCCCGACGACGCCGGCCCGAACGGAGACACGACCGCCCTCGGGGCTGTGCCGCACTGCGTTGTCGAGCACGTTGGTGAGCAGCTGGCGCAGCCGGGTCCGGTCCGCCGAAACCTCGAGACCGTCTGGGATCTCCACGTCGAAGCGCACCGCCCGGCCGGTCGGGACCAGGTCGGCCACCACCTCGTCGACCAGCCGCCCCACCGGGAGCTCGTCGAGGCGTAGTGCCGCCACACCGGCTTCGACCCGGGACAGCTCGAGCAGGTCGCCGACCAGGTCTCCCAGCCGTTGCGCCTGGTCCACGGCCCGGCCCAGGCTGGCCGGGTCGGCCGGACTGACGCCGTCGGCGAGGTTCTCGAGCGTCGCGGTCAGCGCCGCCAGCGGGGTGCGCAGCTCGTGGGAGACCGTCGCGACCAGGTCTCGCTGCTCGCGGTCGACCGTGGCGAGCTCGGCGGCCATCTGGTTGAACGCCCGCGCCAGCTCGCCGATCTCGTCGGAGGCGTCCGCCCGCACCCGGCCGCGGTAGTCGCCGCGAGCCATCCGCCGGGTGGCCTCGGTCATCTCGCGCAGCGGCGAGGTCATCCCCACGGCCAGCAGCTGGGTCACGCCCAGGGCGAGCGCGACGGTGACCGGGACGGCGAGCAGCACCGGTACGCCGGCCTCCGCGGCCAGCACCCCGACGAGCGCTGCCACCACGACACTGGCCGCGACCAGGAGTCCCAGCTTGAGCTTGATCGAGGTGAGCGGCTGGAGCGGCGAGGTCATGCTTTTCCGGGGTCCCCGCGGAAGGACGGCCGCCTCGCGCGAAGTGCGTCCCCCGCGTCGTTCCGTGGGGTGATCATGTGCGCTCTTCCAGCGCGTAGCCGACGCCGTGCACGGTGCGGACCCGCTCGGCGCCGACCTTGGCCCGGAGGGCGCGGACATGGCTGTCGACCGTCCTCGTGCCCGACGCGTCGGGCCAGTCCCACACCTCGGCCAGCAGGTGCTCGCGGGTCAGGACCTCGCCCGGCGCGGCGGCCAGGCGGGCGAGCAGGTCGAACTCCGTGGGCGTCAGCTTCACCTCTGCGTCACCGACGGTGACCCGCCTGGTGCCGGTGTCGAGGACCAGGTCACCCACGACGAGCCGCGCGGTCGGGCGGGCGGCCAGCTGGGCGGCCCGGTCGACACGCCGGAGGAGGGCCTGGACCCGGGCCACCACCTCACGCATCCGGAACGGCTTGGTCAGGTAGTCGTCCGCTCCCACGGCCAGGCCCACGAGTACGTCGGCCTCGTCGTCCCGGGCGGTCAGCATCAGGACCGGCACCGGCTTGGTGGCCTGAAGACGGCGGCACACCTCGTGCCCGTCGAAACCCGGCAGCATGACGTCGAGCACCACCACGTCCGGGTCGAACTCGGCGGCACTCGCGACCGCGCCCGGCCCGTCGTACGCCTGGTCGACGTGGAACCCCTCGGACCGCAGCCGCTCGGCCAAGGCGTCGTTGATCACCGGTTCGTCCTCGACGACGAGGACCCGACGCGGCTGCATGACCTCACCGTAGGAGCGCGACCGCACAGGACGGGGGTGGGACTCGTGAAGGTTCTGTGCAGATCCGCGGGCTAGAGGTCCGGGACCGCCGAGGGCCAGGCGACCCGGATCCGCGCTCCTCCGCCCGGGGCGTCGTCGATCACGACGGTGCCGCCGTGCACCTTGGTCAGGCCACCGACGATGTAGAGGCCGAGCCCGGAGCCGCCGCGCTTGCCGCCCTTCCAGAACTTCGTGAAGACCCGGGCCCGCATCTCGACGGGGATGCCCTCGCCCTCGTCGTCGACGGTGATCCGGACGCCGGGCTGGTCGCCGAGGTCACCGGGGCCCAGCGGCTCGAGCGACACGTGGACGGTGCCCTCGCCGTGCCGGACGGCGTTCTCGACCAGGTTGGTGACGACCTGGGTGAACTTGTCCGGGTCGGCGTGGATCTCGGGCAGGTCGTCGGCCACCTCGAGGACGATGGTCCGGGCGGTGGCCTCCGACACCGACTCCACGATTCGCCGGGTCAGCACCGCGGTGTCGCTGGGCCGCGGGTGCAGCTGGAGCCGGCCGGTGTCGATCCGGGCCACGTCGAGCAGCTCGGCGATCAGCCGGGTCAGCCGGTCGGCGTCGGCCGCGACGGTGGTGAGCATCAGCTTCTTCTGCTCGTCGTTGAGCCGGTCCCAGCGGTTGAGCAGTGCCTGCACGAACCCCTTCACGCCGGTCAACGGGGAGCGCAGCTCATGGGCCACGGTCGCCACGAGGTCGGAGCGCTCGCGGTCGAGCCTGGCCCGGCCGCGGCCGGACCGGATGGTGACCGCGACCTCGGAGACCGGCTGCGCCAGAGCGGGGCGGTGGATCTTGGCGGCCACCAGCACCTCTTCGCCGTTGGGGAGCAGCCAGGACTGCTCGGGCACGGCCGTGCGGGTCGGCAGCCCGTCATAGGGCCGGTTGTGGCTCACCCACGCGTTGTCGTCCTGGTCGCGCAGCGCGAGCACGTCGGCCAGCGGCCGGCCGACGCAGTCGGGAGGTACGTCGAGCATCGTGGCCGCGACCGTGGAGATCACCGTGACCCGGCCGTCCGGGCCGGCCAGCACCACTCCGTCGGGCAGCGCGTCCACGACGACCTGCGCGGGGCGGGTGGGCATGGCGTCAGCCTGTCACGACCGGATAACGATCCGCGGCAACTGACGAACGACCGGCACCGAGCGGGCATCACCCAGGACATGAGCCGTCTGCGGGTCGTCGCCGCTCTCATCGCGCTCCTGGGGCCGCTGCTCGTGCTGCTCGGCGCGACGCCGGCGGATGCCGTCACCGTCGCGTCCTACCGCTTCCTGCCGGCGCGGGTGTTCGGCGCGGTCGCGGTCGGGATGCCGGACCCGCGGACCGTGCAGGTCCAGCACCTGGACCCGGCCACCGGGAGCTACGACGTCCCGACCACGATCTATCACGCTCGGGGCCGGGTCACCTGCGGCGCGATCGAGGGGCGGGCCAGCTCGCCGACCGGGCCGGGTGTCGTGCTGCTGCTCGAGTGCGACAAGCCCTACTACGACGACCAGGCACCGGCGCACAGCGTCGCCGTGGTCTCCCGCGACGGCCGGAGCTGGAGCCATCGCACGCTGCCCGGCGAGGCCTTCCGCGCCCCGGCCATCTCGCCATCCGCGACGTACGCCGCCTGGTTGACCGGGGCGAACGGCGAGTACGTCGAGTGGTCGGCGGCCGCCGGGTTCGGGACTCCCCAGCAGTCGTCGTACCACTACGACCAGGGCCTGGAGACTCCCGTCGTCGACGACACCGGGACCGTGACGGTGATCGGTCCGGAGGCGTCCGCCGGAAAGTGCGTCGTGGGCATCCACTCCCGGGCGCTGTCCGGCGCCCTGACCCACGCCACGCTGCCGATGGACCCGGGCTGCACCGAGGGCGACTTCGAGAACGTCGACGCACTCAGCGTGCTCGGCGGCGGCACCGAGCGGGCCACCCAGTTCACGGTGGCTCGCAGTGCTGTCGGCGCGCCATGGGCGCTCACCAGGGTGGCACCGGCCGACGCACCCGGGCTGGTGCGATGGGGCTACAACCCGAAACGGATCCAGACCCACTTCCTCTACTCGACCCGACCGGGCTCGACGATCGTGGCCGTCGGCAGCGAGGACCGGCACCACGTGATGGTCCAGGTCTTCGACGGGACCAGCTGGAGCTGGGGGCCGCAGACCGGGCTCTACGGTGCGAGCCGGAGGTGCGACGAGGGGTACTTCGACCTGGCCCCGTCCGCGCTGTACGTCGACGTGCTCAAGTGCGGCATCGGCTACGTCGCGCTGGTGAGCGCGGACGGCGCGGGCTGGACGGTGCGCGACATCCACCGCAACCCGTTCTCGGTCAGCGATCTCGGCGCCGCGCTGCCCGGCCGTCGCGGCACCACCGTGGTGCGGAGCGACGGGGCGGTGCAGGAGTTTCCGGTGACGACCGGCAGCCCCTGCGACGTCGTCGCCGCCGGCCGGCCCGGCGAGGTGGTCCGCCTGCACGGCCGTCCTGGCGGCTGGCCGACCAAGGTCCAGGTCTCGACGGGCGGACGGTTCCACACCGTCTCCCACGCGCCACGCGTGGACGACGCCTGCCGCGGGGCCCTGGTCTACCCGACCTACGTGTCGCTCGACGGCCGGCACACGTCCCGGGTCGGTCAGCTCGTCCTGCGCGGCAGCACCTGGCGGTTCGTCTACCTGCGGCCCGACTCGTAGAGGCAGAGCGCGGCCGCGGTGGAGAGGTTGAGGCTCTCGGCCCGGCCGTGGATCGGGATCGCCACCCGGTGGTCGGCCAGCTGCGCGAGCTCCGGTGGCAGCCCCCGGGCCTCGTTGCCGAACAGCCATGCCGTGGGGCCGGTCAGGTCGGCGTCGTACAGCCCGACCTCGCCGGCACCGTCGGCGGCCAGGACCGTGAGCCCGGCCTCCCTCGCTGCCCCCACCGCGGTCTCGGCAGAGGGCTCCACTGCCACGGGTAGGTGGAAGGCGCTGCCGACGCTGGCCCGGATCGTCTTCGAGTTGTAGAGGTCGACCGAGCTGCCGGCCAGCACCACCGCGTCGGCGCCGGCCGCGTCGGCACAGCGGATCACGGTCCCGGCGTTGCCGGGGTCGCGGACGTCGGCACAGATCGCCACCAGGCGAGCCCCGGCGAGTGCCTCGGCGACCGGCACGTCGACGAAGCGACAGAGCGCGACCACGCCCGCCGGGTTGACCGACTCCGACAGCAGGTCGATGCCGCGACCCTCGACCACGGTCAGCCGGACGTCGTCGGGCAGCGCGCCGGGCTCGAGCCCGGGGCGGACGAAGACCTCCACCACGCAGCCGGCCTCGAGGGCGGCCTCGACGGCCTTGGGGCCGTCGGCAAGGAAGAGCCGCCGCTCGGTCCGGACCGAGCGGCGGCTGAGCTTCCTGATCTCCTTCAGGCGGGCGTTGCCCGCCGTGAGAGGTGGAGTGGTCAGGCGGAGGCCTCGGCCTTGGGCGCGTTGACGTCCTCCGGCAGGGCGGCCCTGGCCACCTCGACCAGCGCGTTGAACGCGGCGATGTCGTTGACGGCGAGGTCGGCCATGATCTTGCGGTCGACCTCGACGCCGGCCAGGCCGAGCCCCTGGATGAACCGGTTGTAGGTCATGCCCTGGGCGCGGGCAGCCGCGTTGATCCGCTGGATCCACAGGCGACGGAAGTTGCCCTTGTTCTTGCGGCGGTCGTTGTAGCTGTAGACCAGCGAATGGGTGACCTGCTCCTTGGCCTTGCGGTACAGGCGCGAGCGCTGGCCGCGGTAGCCGCTGGCGCGCTCGAGGGTGGTCCTGCGCTTCTTCTGGGCGTTCACTGCCCGCTTGACGCGTGCCATGTCTTCTTGCTCCTCGTAATGGTCGGGTCAGGGCGGGCTAGAGGCCCAGCATCTTCTTGGCGCGCTTCACGTCGGCCTTCTCCAGCTCGACCATGCCCGCGTTGCGGCGGTGCTTCTTGCGGCTACCGGTGGTCGGGGCGGACGCGAACGCGGCACCGGACTTCCGGCCGGCCTGGAGCCGGCGGATCTTGCCGGTTCCGGTCACCTTGAACCGCTTGCTGGCACCCGAGTGGGTCTTGTTCTTGGGCATATCTCTCTCCTCGTACGTCGTACCTGCCGTCTGTACGGCGTGTGTGGTCTGTGTGTCGTGGCCTACTGGGCCCAGGGCCACTGGGCCCGGAGGTCTCGACAGAAGCGTTCGTGCCTCACGCTTCTATCTCGGGATCCAGGTTCTCGGAGCGGCCGTGCTCCTTCTTCTGGGCCACCGGGCCGGCGGCACGCGCAGTCGCACGCTCCGCGGCCTCTTCGGCTGCCTCGGCGGCGCGGGAAGCCATGCGCTCCTCCTTGGCTGCCTGGGCCTCGACCTTGGCCTCGGCCTTCTTCTTGTGCGGACCCAGAACCATGATCATGTTGCGGCCGTCCTGCTTGGGGGCCGACTCCACGAAGCCGAGCTCCGTGACGTCCTCGGCCAGCCGCTGGAGCAGCCGGAACCCGAGCTCGGGGCGGTGCTGCTCGCGACCGCGGAACATGATCGTGATCTTGACCTTGTCGCCCGACTTGAGGAACCGCACGACGTGACCCTTCTTGGTCTCGTAGTCGTGCTGGTCGATCTTGGGACGAAGCTTCATCTCCTTGATGATCACGTTCGTCTGGTTCCGGCGGGCCTCACGGGCCTTCTGGGCGTTCTCGTACTTGAACTTCCCGTAGTCCATGAGCTTGCAGACCGGAGGCTTGCCCTGCGGCGCGATCTCGACGAGGTCGAGGTCGGCCTCCTGGGCGAGCTTGAGCGCCTGGTCCGTCGGCACGATGCCCACGGTCTCGCCATTGGGACCCACGAGGCGGACCTCGGGTACCCGGATCCGGTCGTTGATACGAAGCTCGGTGCTGATGTGTCCTCCTGTGTTTCGGTGACTGGGGTCGGAGGCCGCCGAAAATGAGAGAAGCCTCCGCGTCGCAAGCGGAGGCCAGTCGTTGCTCGCCCGCGCATCCTTGTTCGGGACACGTGGCCGAGCCACCAGGACCGGAACCCGACGACCTTGTCGTGCTGAGTGCTGCTGGGCGGTCGATGCGGGTGGGAGGCCAGGCAGCCCGGGGGCCGCTGTCTTCCGCTTGAGATCCGTGCTCCTGGGAGCACAGATCGGTCAACGCTCGATGGTAACCGACTATTCCGTTCCCGGCGAAACCGAGGCGGCGTACGGGACCGGCCCGGCGACGTCGATCAGCAGCGCCTCGGCGCCGTCCTGGAGCGCCGCCAACGCGGCCGTCGGGGCCGGGACCGGCACCGGTCTGGCGGCCGGGTCCCAGGACCGCATCGCGTCGAGGCCGGTGAACGCCAGCAGCGCCAGCCGCCCGTCCGCTCCCCTCATCAGCACGGTCGCCATCTCGGCCGACTTGTCACCGACCAGCCCGTCCGGCCCGGCCTCCAGGCCGGGTGCACGCTCCCCCAGCTCGGCGACCACCGGCACCAGCAGCCGGGCGCTCGGCAGGGCGGCCAGCACGTCGGGCTCCCGGCTCGGGTCCTCGGCGTACGCCGCCAGGGCCGCGGACAGGGCCGGGTCCGGCTCCCCCGCGTCGTCCGGGGCCCCGGCGCCCGCCAGCAGCCGGGCCCCGGTCCGGTCCTGCGTCTGGTCCTGGTCCACGGTCGTAACCGTAGGCTTGCCGTGTGGACCAAGCCGCCTGGGGAGCTCTCACGCTCAGCCTCACGGTGCTGGGCGGGATCTACACCTGGTTCGCCTTCCGGAGCCGCGGCTTCGTGGCCGGGCTGCGGGGGGTCGGGTTCACGTTGATCCCGGTGGCACTGCTGCTCACCGACACGCTCCAGATGGTCACCCGGATCGGGAGCGCCATCGGCGACTGGGCCGTGGGGCTGGCGTTCAGCCCGGCCACGTGGCTCGGGGTCATCCTGGCCGGCGTCTCGGTGGTGTGCTTCGTGGTCGCCGGCTACGTCGCCAACCGCGGGACGGGCGCGGAGTCGGACGACGGGAAGCCGGCGCCCAAGGAGCTGTCGAAGAGCAAGGGCCGCAAGTCCGACCCGGTGCTCTCCGACATCGACCCCGAGCTGGCCGAGATCGAGGCCCTCCTGCGCAAGCGCGGGATCACGTGACCTCCGCGTCTGGCCAGACTGTCGAGCGGAACCGGCTGTGGGCACGGCTCAACGACGCCATCGCCGCTCACGAGGAGACGCTGGCCACACCTGTGATGGTGGTGGACCTCGACGCGTTCGACGCGAACGCCGACGACCTGGTCCGCCGGGCGGGGGGCGTGCCGATCCGGGTCGCCTCCAAGTCCGTGCGGGTGCCCGCCCTGCTGAGCAGGGTGCTCGCCCGTGACGGCTTCCACGGCGTGCTGGGCTTCACCCTGGCCGAGGCACTGTGGCTCGAGGAGCAGGGCATCACCGACGACATCGTGGTCGCCTACCCGACCGTGGACCGGGGTGCGCTGGCCCGGCTGGTCGCCTCGCCCTCCGCGGCCGGGCACATCACGCTGATGGTCGACGACGTGGCGCACCTCGACCTGGTCGACTCCGTGCGCGCCTCGCACGCCGTGCCGGTCCGGGTGGCGATCGACGTGGACGCCGGGCTGCGGATGGGCGGCCAGCACGTCGGGCCCAAGCGATCCCCGCTCTCCGACGCGGGGGACGTGCTCCGGCTGGCCGACGAGATCGAACGCCGGCACGGCTTCAGGCTGGTCGGCGCCATGACCTACGAGGGCCAGGTCGCCGGTGTCCAGGACGACGTACCGTCGCAGCGCGCGAAGTCGGCCGTCGTCCGCCGGATCAAGTCGCTCTCGACGACCCAGCTCGAGGTCCGGCGCCGTGAGGTGGCCGATGCGCTGACCGCCGCCGGCGTCGAGCTGGAGTTCTGGAACGCCGGCGGAACCGGCTCGGTCGAGACCACGGTGGCCGACCGGGTGGTGACCGAGGTGGCCGCCGGCTCCGGGCTGCTGACGCCCACGCTGTTCGACCACTACCAGTCGTTCGACGCCCGACCGGCGGCGTTCTTCGGGCTGCCGGTGACCCGCCGCCCGTCGCCCCGGGTCGCGACCGTGCACGGCGGCGGGCTGGTGGCCTCCGGGCCCATCGGCAAGGACCGGCTCCCGACTCCGTGGGCGCCGGCCGGGCTGCACCTGACCGGCCTCGAGGGGGCCGGCGAGGTGCAGACCCCGCTGACCGGCCACCCGGCCGCGCTGCTGTCGATCGGCGACCTGGTCTGGTTCCGGCACGCCAAGGCCGGTGAGCTGTTCGAGCACACCAACAACGTCCAGCTGCTCTCCGGCGCGCGGTTCACCGAGGAGGTCCTGACCTACCGTGGCCACGGCCTCGCTTTCTGAGTCCGTGCGGGAGATCGTGGCGCTGGCCGAGTCGCGGCCGCCCACCCTGGGCGCGGGCCGGCTGGTCGCGGTGGACGGGCCGGCGGGGTCCGGCAAGACCACCCTGGGCGCGGCGATCGCGGAGCTGACCGTGGCCCAGGTCGTGCACATGGACGACCTGATGGAGGGCTGGGGCGGCATGGCCGGCACCGGCGAGCAGCTCCGGTCGATCGTCGGGCCGCTGGTGGCCGGAACGGCGGGCAGCTACCGCCACTACAACTGGCACGAAGGACGGTTCGACGGGACCGTTCCGGTCCCGTCGGCGCCCTGGCTGGTGGTCGAGGGCGTCGGCGCCGGCAACCCGCTGATCGCCGCGCAGGTCACCGTGCTCGTCTGGGTGGAGGTCGACGACGCGCTGAGGCTGCGTCGCGGGCTGGAGCGGGACGGGGCGGCCATGGCGGGCCACTGGCAGCAGTGGATGCAGGACGAGGTCGGGTTCTTCGCCGAGCAGCGCACCGCCGAGCGAGCCGACGTGGTGGTGCGCCCCTAGGGCGTGTCCTAGGCGACGTGGCCCCACGCAGCCACCAGCGTCGGCAGCACCAGGACCGCCCCGGCCGCCCGGACCTCGGCCCGGAGCCGGTCCTCGAAGGAGTCGAGGTCGAGTGCGGCGACGTCGGCGAGGCCGTACCGCTCCATCGCCGGGGCCAGGCTCTTGAGCGCCGCGGTGAGCATGGGCGGTCCGCTCACGTCGTCCGGGCCGGCGTACCCCTGAAGGCCGAGGACCTGCGCGTCGAGGGCACCGGCCTCCCGCAGGACGTCTCCCATCCGGGGGCCGATCGTCTGCGGCGTGCCGGCCGCGGCGAACGCGGCGCTCACGAGCTCCCGGCCCCGCTCGACGGTCGGCGTCGGTGGCGCCGACCGGATCGCGTCGGTGTCGTACTCGAGCGCCAGGTAGACGCCGCCCGGGCTCAGCGCGCCGAGCAGCCTCCGGATCGTGGCCACCCGGTCGGGGAGGTAGGAGTGCACCAGCCGGCCGACCACGGCGTCGACCGGCTCGGCCGGGACGTACGTCGCGACATCTGCGCTGACGAAGCGGACGTTGGCGAGGTTGCGGTCACGACACTTCCCCGCGGCGTACTCCAGGACGTCCGGCGACCGGTCGACGCCCAGGACCGAGCCGTCGAGGCCGACCACGTCGGCGACCAGCAGGGCCACCTCGCCGGTGCCGGTCCCGAGGTCGAGCACCCGCATTCCCGGCCCGATCCCGGCCACCAGCAGCGCCAGCCGCGTGGCTCGCTCCAGCACCTCCGCCTGGCTGTCGAGCCGGGCCAGCTCCTCGGCACGGTGGCCGAGCACGTACTCCTCTGCCATGCCTTCGGATCATGCTCCTGACGGGCCACTCGGACCAGCACGTCGCTGGTCCGTGCCGCGCTCTCCCTGCGGAATGGCCTCCTCCGCGGTGTCGACCAGGCACCTGCGACCCGAGTTCCCGCTACGGTGGCGCGCGTGGTGGCACCGAGTGGCGAGCAGTACGAGATCTCCGGCAGCGGCTACCGCGCCGTGGTCACCGAGTGCGGTGCCGGGCTGCGGCTGCTGGAGCACGAGGGGCGGGCGCTGGTCGACGGGTACGCCGAGGAGCAGATGGCGTCGGCCTGCCGCGGCCAGCTGCTGATGCCGTGGCCGAACCGGATCCGGGACGGGAAGTACGCCGTCGGCGAGCGGCAGCTCCAGCTGCCGCTGACCGAGCCGGCCCGGCACAACGCCTCGCACGGCCTGGTCCGCTGGGTCACGTGGAGCCTCGACGAGCACACCGGCCGGTCCGTGGTGCTGCGGTACCGGCTGATGGCCCAGAGCGGCTATCCGTGGACGCTCGACCTGCAGGTGGTCTACGACCTCAGCGCGGACGGGCTGACGGTGACCCAGTCCGCCACCAACCTCGCCGCCGAGCCCGCGCCGTACGCCCAGGGCGCGCACCCGTACCTCACCGTCGGCGCCGGACCCTGCGACGGCTGGGAGCTCACGCTGCCCGCTGCCACCCGGTCCCTGTCCGACCCGGAGCGGAAGCTGCCGACGGGTCGGGAGCCGGTCGACGGCACCGACTACGACTTCCGCGTGGCCCGCCCGGTGCGCGGCACCGTCATCGACTACGCCTTCACCGATCTGGCCCGGGACGACGCCGGGCACGCCACGGTCGAGCTGCGGGACCCCGCGTCCGGCGACGCCGTGGCGCTCTGGACCGATGCCGCGCACCCGTGGCTGATGGTCTTCACCGCCGAGGAGGACCCCGGTGGCGATCGCCGCGCCCTGGCCGTCGAGCCGATGACCGCCCAGGCCGACGCCTTCCGCTCCGGCGAGGACCTCCTCTGGCTGGACCCGGGCCAGGACTTCGCCGCCTCCTGGGGCATCCGCACCCTCGACTGACGTGGACCGCAGGTTCACGGTCCAGGCTGCCCGCAACGCCGGCGAGCAGCAGTGTCAACCTGCCACCGGTCACAGGGCGGAGGCGGCCTCGACGAGGGCCCGGAGCTCGCCGAGGGCGACCCGGGCGCGTCGGCCGTCGGAGCCCTGGATGCCCATCACCGAGGCGGTCTCGCCGTCGGCCAGGTCGAGGGTGACCCACGGCGCGCCCGGTGGCAGCCGGGCGGCGACGATCTGGGGCCACTCGAACTCGTGGCGGCGGAAGCCGTTCACCACCACCAGCCGGTCGGCGTACGCCACCGCGCGGGAGCGGATCAGTGCGAACATCAGGGCCAGGTACAGCAGCCCGAAGAAGATCAGGGTGCCCCGCTGGAGCCAGGTGAACCTGGCCTTCTCCTCGTCGTCGAAGCCGAACCACCCGGCCGCCACCACCGCGACGAGCGCGCAGGTGACCGCGACCCCGACCACGCGCGGCCCCAGCGGCCGCCACGTGCGCGGCAGCGCAGGGAGCTCAGAGCCGGCAGGCATGGATGTCGGTGAGCAGGATGCCCCGGGCTCCGATCTCGTAGAGCTCGTCCATCAGCCGCTGCGCACCGTCGCGCGGCACCATCGCGCGCACCGCCACCCAGCCCTCGCGATGGAGAGGTGCGATCGTCGGGCCCTCGATCCCCGGCGTGAGGGCCACAGCCGCGGCGACCCGCTCCTGCTCGATGTCGTAGTCCATCATCACGTAGGCCCGCGCGACCAGGACGCCCTCGACCCGCCGGCGGAAGATCTCGAACCCTGCAGGTACGTCGCCCGACCGGGTGACCAGCACCGCCTCGGACTCCAGGATGGTCTCGCCGAAGACCTCGAGCCCGGCCTGCCGCAGCGTGCTCCCGGTCTCGACGACGTCCGCGACCACGTCGGCCACACCGAGCTGGATCGAGGTCTCGACGGCACCGTCGAGGCGGACCACCTCGGCCTCGATGCCGCGCTCCTGCAGGAACGCGCTCACCACGCCGACGTACGACGTGGCGATCCGGGTCCCGGCCAGCTGCGACAGGTCGGTGAACCTCCCGGTCGGGCCGGCGAACCGGAACCGGCTCCGCCCGAAGCCCAGCGACAGAACCTCCTCGGCCTTGGCCCCCGAGTCGCGCAGGAGGTCACGACCGGTGACGCCGACGTCGAGGGTGCCCTCGCCGACGTACAGCGCGATGTCGCGCGGGCGCAGGTAGAAGAACTCGACGTCGTTCTCGGCGTCGGTGAGGGTGAGCTGCTTGGCGTCGTCGCGCTGGCGGTAGCCGGACTCGCGGAGGATCTCAGCAGCGGACTGGGCCAGGGACCCCTTGTTGGGGACGGCGATGCGGAGGAGCGGCACGGAGGACTCCTGCTAGGGCGTGGTGGTCAAGTATGCGGCGTCGCGAGCGTCGCGAGGGACGTGCAATGGCGAGGCGGAGGAGCGAAGTCGTAGTTGGCCTCCTACGAGGGACGACAACGAAGCCAGTGCGCGTTCATCGCGGCGCGCAGCAGGCGCAGACTTGGTCACCGCGCCCTAGAGGTGTGCGTAGACGTCGTCGAGCTCGATGCCGGTGGCCAGCATGAGGACCTGTGCGTGGTAGAGCAGCTGGCTGATCTCCTCGGCCGCCCGCTCCCTGCCCTCGTGCTCGGCGGCCATCCACGACTCCGCGGCCTCCTCGACCAGCTTCTTGCCGATGGCGTGTACGCCGGCGTCGAGCTGGCGCACGGTGCCTGACCCGTCGGGACGGGTGCGGGCCTTCTCGGAGAGCTCCGTCCAGAGCTCCTCGAACGTCTTCACGACGAGCCAGCCTAGTTGCCCGCTCCGGATCAACTCGCTCGCCCGTCCGCCCGTGGACCGGTCAGGATGGGTGGGTGAGCCGCAGGATCGTCGACCTCGACTGGCCCGTGACCACCGAGCGGCTGACGCTCCGGCTCGCCGAGCAGCGCGACGCGCTCCCGACCTACGCCATCCGCACCCAGCCGGACGTGGCGCGCTGGCTCACCAACTACCCGCACGACCCGGACGAGTGGGAGGCGGGCTTCGGCGACCGGATCGCCAACACCCTGGTCGTCGAGCAGGACGGCACGCTCATCGGCGACCTCTACCTCCACGTCCAGGATCCCTGGTCGCAGGCCGAGGTGCGCGACCAGGCCGCCGGGACGCTGGCCGAGATCGGCTACGTCTTCGACCCGGCGTACGCCGGCCGGGGCTACGCCACCGAAGCGGTCCGGGAGGAGCTGCGGATCTGCTTCGAGGACGTCGGCGTACGCCGGGTGATCGCGCAGTGCTTCGCCGACAACGAGGCCTCGTGGAAGCTCATGGAGCGCGTCGGCATGCGTCGCGAGCAGCACACCAAGCAGGACTCGTTGCACCGCGACGGCCAGTGGCTCGACGGGATGATGTACGCGCTGCTGGCCGACGAGTGGCGAGCGGCGCAGCCACGATGAAGGCGTTCGCCGCCTCCCGAGAAGCCAGGCAGGGTGAGCCCTAGAAGTCGCTGAGCCCCCGCAGCGTCCGCGCGGTGGCCAGCGCGGCCGAGGTCGCTTCGTAGCCCTTGTCCTCGTCCGACCCCTCGAGACCGGCCCGGGCGAGAGCCTGCTGCTCGTCGTCACAGGTGAGTACGCCGAACCCGACGGCCACGGTGTGGTCGAGGGCGATCCTGGTCAGCCCGTCGGTGGCCGCGTTGCAGACGTAGTCGAAGTGCGGCGTGCCGCCGCGGATCACCACCCCCAGAGCGACCACGGCGTCGTACCCCTGCTGGGCCAGCGCGGAGGCGACGACCGGGAGCTCGAAGGTGCCGGGGACCCGCACGACCTCGGGCGCGACCTGGAAGTCGGCGCAGGCGCGGGAGGCACCGGCCAGCAGCCCGTCCATCACCCGGGTGTGCCAGCTCGCGGCCACCACCGCGACCCGCAGGCCGCTCGCGTCGAACGGCTCGACCGCCGCGGCTCCCTCGCCGGTCACGACGCTTCTCCGGGGTCCCCGCGGAAGTCCGCACCGACGGCGCGCAGCGCTCCCGCTGCGGAGCTCCGTGGGGTGGACGGGTGCGCCTCCTCGAGCGGAAGCTCGCCGAGGTCGGGCAGCACGTGGCCCATCCGGTCCCGCTTGGTGAGCAGGTAGGCGAGATTGTGGTCGTTGGGGTGCGGGGTGAGCGGGACCCGCTCAGCCACCGTGATGCCGTACTCCTCGAGGTTGGTGACCTTGTCGGGGTTGTTGGTCATCAGCCGGACCGTGCTCACGCCGAGGTCCTTGAGGATCTGGGTGGCCGCACCGTAGTGGCGCGCGTCGGCCGGGAGGCCGAGGTCGAGGTTGGCGTCGACCGTGTCGCGACCGCCGTCCTGCAGCTGGTAGGCCTGCAGCTTCGCGACCAGCCCGATCCCGCGACCCTCGTGGCCGCGCAGGTAGACCAGGACACCGCGACCCTCCTCGACGATCCGGTCCATCGCCTCGTTGAGCTGCGGGCCGCAGTCGCACCGGTCGCTGCCGAAGACGTCGCCGGTCAGGCACTCCGAGTGCACGCGCGTGAGGACCGGAGGCTCACCCGAGACGTCGCCGTACACCAGCGCCACGTGCTCGGAGTCGTCGACGGTGATCCGGTAGCCGTAGGCCGTGAAGTCACCGTGCCTGGTCGGCAGCCGCGTCTCGGCGACCCGGTTGACCAGCACCTCGTTGCGCCGCCGCCAGCGGACCAGGTCCTCGATCGAGATCATCGCCAGCCCGTGCTCGTCGCAGAAGGCCCGCAGCTCGGGGGCGCGCTTCATGCTGCCGTCGTCGTTGACGACCTCGACCAGCACGCCGGCCGGGGTGAGCCCGGCGAGCCGGGCCAGGTCGACCGCGGCCTCGGTGTGGCCGCGGCGCGCGAGCACACCGCCCTCCCGGTAGCGCAGCGGGAAGACGTGGCCGGGCCGGGTGATCTCCCACGGCTCGGTGGCCGAGTCCGCGAGCACCTTCACGGTGTGCGCGCGGTCGGCGGCCGAGATGCCGGTCGAGACGCCGTCGCGGGCGTCGACCGAGATCGTGTACGCGGTCCGCATCCTGTCCTTGTTGTGCGGCGTCATCAGTGGGATCTCCAGCCGGTCCAGCATGATCCCGGGCATCGGCACGCAGATGACGCCGCTGCTGTAGCGGATCGTGAAGGCCATCAGCTCCGGCGTCGCCTTGCTGGCTGCGAAGATCAGGTCGCCCTCGTTCTCGCGGCTCTCGTCGTCGACGACCACGACCGCCTTCCCGGCGGCGATGTCGGCGACGGCACGCTCGACGGTGTCCATCCGGACTCCCACGTGCTGCGGTTCGGTCATGACCCGTCCTTCCCAGTGATGTGGGTGGTTTGGAGCAGCTTCTCGACGTGCTTCGCGAGGACGTCGACCTCGAGGTTGACCCGGTCCCCGGGCCGGCGGCTGCCGAGCGTGGTGCGGGCGAGGGTCTCGGGGATCAGGCTGACGGTGAAGCCGTCGTCGCGGGCCTCGACCACCGTGAGGCTGACGCCGTCGACCGTGATGGAGCCCTTGTCGACGAGGTAGCGCGCGAGCCCGGTCGGCATGCTCACGTCGACGACCTCCCAGTGCTCACTAGGCGTGCGGCCGGCAATGGTGCCGACGCCGTCCACGTGACCCTGCACGATGTGGCCGCCCAGCCGGGTGGTCGGGGTGACGGCGCGCTCGAGGTTCACCCGGTCGCCGGGGCGTACGCCGGCCAGGCTGGTCTTGTCGAGCGTCTCCTGCATGACGTCGGCGGTCCAGGTGTCGCCGTCGCGCTCGGCGACCGTCAGGCAGCAGCCGTTGACGGAGATGGAGTCCCCGAGCCCCGCATCGACCAGCACGTGCTGGGCGTGGATGGTGAGCCGGATCGCGTCGCCCTGGTCCTCGACGCCGGCGACGGTGCCGAGCTCCTCGATGATCCCGGTGAACATCAGGTCATGTCTCCCAGCTCGTGGTGGATGCAGGCGTCGTCCAGGCGGGCGCTGGGTAGGCGCCGGCACGCGCGCAGACCGGACGTCTTCGAAGGGACGGCAACGACGCCAGCGCGTGATCTGGGCGGCGTCCGGCGCCGCCAGGAACTGGGGGTCATGGCCTGAGATCTCCTCTGGTGGGGGTCATGGTGAAGCGGACGTTGGGCGGCTCGCCGTCGAGCCCGTCGAGCACGGTCACGTCGCTGACCACCGGACGCAGCGCGTCGGCGATGGTGCTGATTCCCAGCTCGGCCACGGCGGACTGGCCGCTCCCCAGCAGCATCGGGGCGACGTAGGTGACGATCTCGTCGACCAGTCCGGCCCGCAGGAACGACGCTGCGAGGGTCGGACCGCCCTCGAGGAAGACGTGCTGGCGGTCCCGCTCGAACAGCGCCCTGAGCGCGGTCCCCGGGTCCCGGGTGCGCAGGCGCAGGGTCTCGGCCTGGTCGTCGAGGACGCGCCTGGTCGCGGGGAGGTCGCGCTCCCCCATGACGACGCGCAGCGGCTGCAGAGCACGCGGGAGGGGCTGGTCGTGCTCGTCGCGGACGGTCAGCTGGGGGTCGTCGACCTCGACCGTGCCGGTCCCGACCAGCATCACGTCGCACAACGCGCGCAGCCGGTGCGTGTCGAGCCGGGCGGCCCGGCTGGAGACCCAGCGGCTGGTGCCGTCGGCGGCGGCGCTGCGGCCGTCGAGAGTGGTGGCGAACTTCCAGGTCACGAAGGGCCGGCCGTGCTCGACCGCGAACGTCCAGACCCGGTTGAGGGCCCGGGCCTCGTCGCGCATCAGCCCCTGCTCGACGTCGACGCCCGCCTCGCGGAGCAGCGCTCCGCCACCGGCGGCGACCGGGTTCGGGTCGGCCTGCGCGAACACCACCCGGCGTACGCCGGCCTCCCGGAGGGCAACCGCGCACGGGCCGGTGCGGCCGGTGTGGGCGCAGGGCTCGAGGGTGACCACCGCGGTCGTGCCCCGGGCCCGCTTCCCCGCCCGGGCCAGCGCGTCGGCCTCGGCGTGCGGGCTGCCGGCCCCGCGGTGGTAGCCCTCGGCGACGGTCGCGCCCGTGTCGTCGAGCAGCACGCAGCCCACCCGCGGGTTGGGGCCGAGCGGTACGCCGGGCGTGGCCGCCAGCACGACGGCGCGCGCCATCGCGGCCTGCTCGGCTGGCGTGAAGCCCATCTCCGTTGCCCCTCGTGTCTCGCGCAGACGCGGACTCCGGGGCGACGGCTCGCACCAACACGGAACGTGCGGTGCAACGCCTGCGTGCGCTTCCCATCCGGACTTTTGACCGTCGGTCCAGGAGTTCCACCTGGTCAACCGGTCACTGGCTGTGACCGGGTCGCGGACTTCTGAGCGAAGCGAAGAAGCAGCCTCGGTCAGTCACCGCCGGTTCGGAATTTCACCGACCCCAGAGCACGCGAGCAATCTCTACTCGTCACGACGAGTTTGCCACACCGATCCAGTGAGAGCGCCCGTGATCCCGCCCACAGAGCGGTCGGGGGCCGGCCTCGACGGCCGATGGCAGGAAGTCGAGGCTGCCGGGCAGGGCCCGAGGTCGTGCCAGGTCACGAGACCGGCGAGGCTGGACCCATGACCACCCGGCACAGCCTCCTCGCCGTGCTGACGGCGACGATCTGGGGCTTCAACTTCGTGGTCATCCAGTGGGGGATGGCCGGCGTGCCGCCCCTGCTCTTCGTGGCCGTCCGCTTCTTCGTGGTGGCGGCGCCGGCCGTGCTGCTCCTGGTGCCCCGCCCACCGGTCGCGATGTGGAAGATCGCCGCGGTGGGCCTGTTCCTCAGCCTGGGCCAGTTCGCGTTCCTCTATGTCTCCATCGACGTGGGGATGCCGGCCGGGCTGGCCTCGCTCGTGCTCCAGAGCCAGGTCGTGCTGACCATCGTGGCCGCGGCGGTGGTGCTGCGGGAGCGGCCGACCCGGCCACAGGTCGCCGGCGTCGTGCTGGGCTCGGTCGGCCTCGTGGTCGTCGCCGCCGGGCGAGACGGTCACGTGCCGCTGCCCGCCCTCCTGCTGTGCCTCGCCGCGGCGTGCTCCTGGGCGGTCGGCAACGTGGTCGTGCGCGCGCTGAAGGTGCCCGGCGGGCTGTCCCTGACGGTGTGGTCGGCGCTCGTCGTACCGGTGCCGATGCTGCTCCTGGCCCTGCTGGTCGACGGTCCGGACGGTGTGTCGGCGGGGTTCTCGGCCTTCGGCTGGAAGGCGGTGGTCTCCACGGCCTACACCGCCGTGCTCGCCAGCTTCGTCGGGTACGGCGCCTGGAACTCGCTGCTGGCGCGCTACCCGTCGAGCCAGGTCGTGCCGTGGGTGCTGCTGGTCCCGCCGGTGGGGATCCTGAGCGCCTGGCTCTGCCTGGGCGAGACTCCGGGAGCGGCCGAGCTGGCCGGCGGCGCCGTGCTGGTCCTCGGCGTGCTCGTGGCACAGGGTCGACTGCGGCGCCGGCCGCGCAGCGGGGTCACCGACCCGGCCCTGGCTTCCAGGTAGCTCCAGGTAGTTGGCCTAGGGCGCGGCCGCCTCCGCCCTGGCCCGCAGCTCGGCGACCATGCGGTCGGGGTCGTCGGCCGAGTAGACCGCCGAGCCGGCCACGAAGACGTCGGCGCCGGCCTCGGCGCAGCGCTCGATCGTCTCCAGCGAGACGCCCCCGTCGACCTGGAGCCAGGTCTCGATCCCGTGCTTCTCGATCAGCCGGCGGGCGGCGCGGATCTTGGGCAGGCACAGGTCGAGGAACTTCTGGCCGCCGAACCCAGGCTCCACCGTCATCACCAGCAGCATGTCCAGCTCGGGCAGCAGCTCCTCGTAGGGCTCGACCGGCGTGGCCGGCTTGAGCGCCATGGCCGCACGCGCGCCCTTGGCCCGGATCTCCCGGGCCAACCGGACCGGTGCCCGGGCGGCCTCGACGTGGAAGGTGACCGAACCGCATCCCGCCTCGACGTACTCGATCGCGGTGCTGTCCGGGTCCTCGATCATCAGGTGCGCGTCGAGGGGGACGTCCGTGTGTCGGCTGAGCGACTCGAGCATGGTCGGTCCGAAGGTCAGGTTCGGCACGAAGTGGTTGTCCATCACGTCGACGTGCACCCAGTCCGCGCTGCCGATCCGCGCGACCTCGTCCCCCAGCCGAGCCAGGTCGGCGTTGAGGATGCTCGGCGTGATCTGGATGCCCACGCGCTCAGCCTAGGAGGCCTAGGGACCGAGCAGCCGCTGGGCGGTGACCTGGGCGGGGCAGCGGCTCTCGGGTCGCCCGCACGCGGCGAAGTCGCAGGTGCGGCACCACCAGGCCGCCGACTCCCCCGCCCAGCGGTTCTCGACCCTGCTCTCGACCTGCCCGGAGACCAACTTGTCGAGCAGCACCTCCAGGGTGTCGACCTCGGCCCGGGTCAGGCGGCTGGTGGCCTGGTGCAGCACCTCGGCCCGAGCCCGCCGGGCCTCCTGCGCGACCCGCCGGCCGCGGGCGGTCAGCCGGATCTCCACGCGCCGCCGGTCGTCTCCCGGGCGTCGTTGGGCCAGTCCCTCCCGCTCGAGCTGGGTGACCAGCCGTACGGCGCCGGAGTGGGTCAGCCCGAGCACGTCGGCCAGGCGCCCGACGTGGGCGCCGCCCAGGAACTCCTCGAGCGCGAGGAGCGCGGTGGCTGCGCTCCCGGTCAGCCCGGACGCCCGCTCCAGCGCGGCGGTCGTCTCCTCGCCCAGGTTGAGCGCCAGCGCGGCCAGCAGGTTGTCCAGCCGGGGGTTTACGACGGCGGTCATGTGGTTATTGTATGAGTGAGTCATACAAATCCGAGGAGATGAGCAGGATGGCCGGTTTCGAAGCCACCGCCCAGACCGACGTCGCCGCCCCGCCCGAGCGGGTGTGGGCCGCGCTGACCGACCCGGCACAGATCGCGACCTACATGCAGGGGTCGAAGGTCACCACGACCTGGGAGGTCGGGAGCCCGATCACCTGGGACGGCGAGTACGACGGCCGCGGCTACCAGGACAAGGGCGAGGTGCTCACCTACGACGAGCCCCGGGTCCTCTCGGTCACCCACTACAGCCCGATGATGGGCCAGCCCGACGAGCCGGAGAACTACCACACGCTCGTCTACACCCTCACCCCCGACGGCGAGCGCACCCGCCTCGAGCTCACCCAGGACGGCAACGAGAGCCAGGAGCAGGCTGACCAGTTCAGCCAGAACTGGCAGGGCATGCTCGACGGGCTCAAGGCCCAGGTCGAGAACGGCGGCTGAGGAGCGACGCCCCTCACGGGCGAGCCACTGTGGAGGCGCCGCGAACGATGGCTGAGGTGCGAGGCCGTTCACGGCCGAGCCTCGAAGCCTCCACAGCCGGGACACCGACCTGAGCCGGACCCAGCCCCGGGTCACCAGGCTTCGAGGCTCGTCGCTGACGCTCCTCGCACCTCAGCCACCGTGGCGGTGTCGGGAACGCGCACCTCAGCCACCGTTGGCTCAGTCGGTCTCGGGCTCCTCGGGCGTCTCCTTGCCTTCGGCCTCGTCGCGCTCGGCCCACTCGAGCAGCGGACGGATGTCGTAGGCGTGCTCGTCGATCTCCTCGTGCAGGTCACCGAGGCGGGCGAACCGGTCCGGAACCGTGAAGATCGTGAAGTCGTGCGGGTCGGCGTCGTCGACCTCGTCCCAGGTGATCGGGGTGGAGACGCGGGCGTCCGGCAGGCCGCGCACGGAGTACGCCGCCGCGATGGTGTGGTCGCGCGCGTTCTGGTTGTAGTCCACGAACAGCTTCCGCGGGTCGCGGTCCTTGCGCCACCAGGTGGTCGTCACGTCGTCTGGGGTCCGGCGCTCGATCTCACGGGCGAAGGCCAGGGCCGCACGGCGTACGTCCTTGAAGCCGTGGTCGGGGTGGATCCGGACGTAGACGTGCATGCCCTTGCCGCCCGAGGTCTTCGGGAAGCCGACCGCGCCCAGCTCGTCGAGCACCTCGTGGACGACGTGGGCGACCCGCTGCACCGTGCCGTACGAGCACTCGTCGCCGGGGTCGAGGTCGATCCGCCACTCGTCGGGCTTCTCGGTGTCGGCTCGGCGGCTGTTCCAGGGGTGGAACTCGACCGTCGACATCTGCACTGCCCAGATCACCGAGCCGAGCTCGGTCACGCACAGCTCGTCGGCGGTGCGCCCCCAGCGCGGGAAGTAGAGCTGCACGGTCTCCACCCAGTCGGGCGCGCCCGCCGGCAGCCGCTTCTGGTGGACCTTCTTCTCGGCCAGCCCCTTGGGGAACCGGTGCAGCATGCAGGGCCGTTCGCGCAGCGCGTTGACGATCCCCGGCCCGACGGCGAGGTAGTACTCGACCAGGTCGAGCTTGGTCGCCCCGCTCGGTCTCGACGCGGTGGGAGGGAAGTAGACCCGGTCCGGGTTGCTGACCCGCACCACCCGGTTGTCGACCTCGATCTCCACCGAGGGCGACTGGGAGGCAGCCATCAGGGCACGCGCCGGAACAGCGCCAGGAACATCGCGTCGGTGCCGTGCCGGTGCGGCCAGAGCTGGATGGTGCCCGGCACCGGCCCCTCCGAGCGGGGTACGCCGGCGAACTGCGGTCCGAGGTCCGCCAGCTCGGCGTCGATCCGGGCGCCGTTGACCGAGGTCACCACGCTGGAGGTCTCGGAGAGGACCGGCGAGCAGGTCGAGTAGAGGACCACTCCGCCGGGGCGAACCAGGTCGAGGGCCGCGCGGATCAGCTGCCGCTGCAGCATCACCAGCGTGAAGAGGTCGTCGGGCTTTCGCCGCCAGCGCGCCTCCGGCCGACGGCGGAGCGCACCCAGGCCGGTGCACGGCGCGTCGACCAGCACCCGGTCGAAGGCGCCGGCCCGGTACGGCGCCAGCGCGCCGTCCGCGGCGACCACACCCACCGCACCAGGCGCCAACGTGCCTCCGGTCGTGAGCGTGCGGCGGACCAGCCCGGCACGCGCGGGCAGCCGTTCGCTGGCCACCACCGCGGCACCGCGCTCGGAGGCCAGCCCCGCCAGCAGCCCGGCCTTGCCGCCGGGACCCGCGCACAGGTCGAGCCACAGCTCGTCGCGTCCCTCGATCGGTGCCTCGGCCAGGGCCACGGCCACCAGCTGCGAGCCCTCGTCCTGGACGGCGGCGCGCCTCTCGGCCACGGCTGGCACCGCCCCGGGGTCGCCGCCGTCCAGCAGGACGCCGTACGGCGAGTAAGGGGTCGGCTCCCCCGGCAGCTCCTCTCGGCTGGCCCGGCCCGGGCGGGCGACCAGGGTGACGCGCGGGTTCTCGTTGTCCGCGGCGAGCAGGTCGTGCAGCTCCTCCTGTCCGACCGCCTCCCGCAGCTCGTCGACCACCCACTCCGGGTGGCTGTAGGCGATGGCGGCGTACCGCGTCGGCGAGCGGCGCTCGTCCGGGGCGACCTTCTCGATCCACTCGTCGAGGTCGTGCTCGCTGACCGCGCGCAGCACGGCGTTGACGAAGTTGCCGGCGCCGGTGTTGACCCGGGCCCGGACCAGGTCGACGGTGGTGTTGATCGCGGCGTGGTCGGGCACCCGCATCGACACCAGCTGGTGGGTGCCGACCCGCAGCGCGTCGAGCACCCTGGCCTCGACCTTCGAGAGCGGTCGGTCGGTGCAGGCGGCCAGGATCGCGTCGTAGGTGCCGCGCCGGCGGATGGTCCCCGACGCCAGCTCGGTGGCGAACGCCGCGTCGCGGCCCTCCAGCTGGTAGTGGCGGATGGCGGCCGGGAGCACGAGGTTGGTGTAGGCCCGGTCGACGCGAACCGCCTTGAGCACGTCCAGGGCGGCGGCCCGGGCCGGGTCGAGCACGATCTTGCGGCCCGCGGACGCAGCGGCGGGGGGCGTGCCGCTCTGAGCCCGGGACCGGGGTTCAGCCATCGGCTGGTCCCGGCGTCAGGAACGCCTTCGCCAGGGACTTCGGCGCCTTGGTCAGCCAGGCGTCGGTGAGGATCTCGCTCAGCTCGTCACGGCTGACCTCACCGAGCCGGCTCTGCTGCACCAGCACGGCGTTGTAGCCGTTGAAGTGGTCGATGGTGAAGAACGGCGAGCTGTCGTCCTCGACCAGGGCGCGCTTCTCGTTCTCGCTGGCCACCTGGATGACCAGCAGGTCGGTGTACCACTCGCCGGTCTCGGGGTCGACCGCGGTCCGGCCCGGCGGCCGGTGCATGACGAACCCCTTGCCGCGCACCTTGTAGGTCAGGTTGTCACCCCAGGAGGTGCCGAGCTCGACCTCGGGCAGGCCCAAGCACAGCTCGTCGACGTCCTGGGGGGACGCGGCCCTGGAGGGAGCCTTGGTCACGTCATCCAACGCTACTCGACCCGGGACACCCGATCGGGTCGATCGAAGTGCACCCCCGCCGGGAGCCGAAGCCCGCGGGCCCAGTCGGCGGCCGCCATCTGCCGGGCACCGAACGCCTTCACCTCACCGAGCCGCACGGCGGAGGTCGCGGTGCCGACGAGCACCTCGGCCTTGTCGACCCGCAGCGCGCCGGGCGGCAGCTGCTCGTCGGTGTGCGCCACCGGGCCGAGCTTGACCCGGGTGCCGTCGTACGTCGTCCAGGCGCCGGGCGCCGGCGTGCAGGCGCGAATGCGGCGGTCCACCGCCACGGCCGGCTCGGCCCAGTCCACGTGGGCGTCGTCGACGGTGATCTTGGGTGCGAGGCTGGTGCCCTCCGCCTGCTGCGGCCGGGCGTCGAGGCTGCCGTCCTCGATGCCGTCGAGGGTCGCGACGAGGAGCCCGGCTCCGCCCTCGGCCAGCCTGGCCAGCAGCTCTCCGGCGGTGTCGCTGGCGCGGATCGTCTCCGTCATCACGCCGTACGTCGGCCCCGCGTCCATCTCCTTGACGATCCGGAACGTGGTCGCGCCGGTCACCTCGTCGCCGGCCCAGATCGCGTGCTGGACCGGCGCCGCACCCCGCCACGCGGGCAGGCACGAGAAGTGGAGGTTGACCCAGCCGTGCCGGGGGATGTCCAGCGCGCTCTGGGGCAGCAGCGCGCCGTAGGCGACCACCGGGCAGCAGTCGGGGGCCAGCTCGCGCAGCGCGGCCTGGAACTCCGGGTCACGCGGGTGGTCGGGCTTGAGCACGGGTATGCCGAGCTCACCGGCCAGGTCGGCCACCGGGCTCGGCGTCAGCCTCCGGCCGCGCCCCGCCGGCGCGTCCGGCCGGGTCACGACGCCGGCCAGCTCGTGGCGGGACCCCGCGATGGCCCGAAGGCTCGGTAGCGCCACCTCCGGCGTACCGGCGAAGACCAGCCTCATGAGCGACCCCCGCGGGGAGTCACAGGCCGAGCCCGCCGGTCGGGTGCGGCGAGACCTTGACCAGCGGCGTCTCGAGGCCGAACCACTCCGCCTCGCGGATCGCCTTCTTGGCCACCTTGCGGGTCTCGTCGTCCAGCCGGTCGATGAACAGCACGCCGTCCAGGTGGTCGGTCTCGTGCTGGAGCGCCCGGGCCAGCAGCTCCGAGCCCTCGATCGTGACGGGTTCGCCGTGCATGTCGAACCCCTTGGCCACCACCGACATGGCCCGGTGGCAGTCGAAGGACAGGTCCGGGATGGACAGGCAGCCCTCCGGGCCGAACTGCTCCTCCTCGGACAGGTCGAGCACGGGGTTGACCAGGTGGCCCACGACGCCCTCCACGTTCCAGGTGAACACCCGCAGCCGCACGCCGATCTGCGGCGCCGCCAGCCCGGCGCCGGGTGCCTCGAGCATCGTGTCGGTGAGGTCCTCGACGAGCTTGCGCAGCTCCTTGTCGAAGTCGACGACCTCGACCGCGCGCTGGCGCAGCACCGGGTCGCCGAACAAGCGGATGGGCTGGATCATTCCGGGGTCCCCTGCGAGCTGTGCGATGGAGGAGCGAAGCAGAGGAAGAGCAGAGCTCGCGGGGGTGAGATCACCGGCCAAGTGTTACAGGGTGGGCGCGTCGGGGCCGCACCCGCCGGCGCCGCCCACGTCAGAGCGTCGGCGGGTCGACCTGGATCCGGACGGCGTCGAGCTTGCGGGCCGAGCGGACCCGCTGCACCTCGCCCAGCGCCCGGGACAGCTCGGCCCCGTTCGGCCTCGGCACGCGTACGACGGCCCGCGACTCGCCGTCGCCGAACGGCACCGGGCCGAGCAGCTCGAACCCGGTGGGCGGCGCGAGCAGCGTGAGCGCGTCGTCGACCGCGCCGGGCTCGCCGGTGACGGTCGCCAGCCGGGAGGCGGGCGGGAGATGCGCCTCCCGGCGCTCGGCCGCCTCGCGGGCGGCGAACCCGGACGGGTCCCAGCGGACCAGGGCCTGCACCGCCGGGTGGGCCGGGTCGCCGACCACGACCGCCCGCCCTCCAGGTCGGGCCAGACCGACGGCGTTCATCCACCGCCGCAGCGCCTCCTCGGCCGCGCGCAGATGGGCCACGCCGAGCGCCAGCCAGGTGTCGAGCAGGACGACGGCCGCGTAGCCACTCGCGGCCACCGGCTCCGCGCCCGGCGTCGCGACCACGATCGCCGGCTCGTCGTCGACGGTGGCCAGCACCCGGTCCCCCCCGGAGCTCCGGACCACGGTGCCGGCGAACGACCGCCCCAGCTCCTCCGCGGTCCGGGCCTCCCCCACGACGGGCGCGCGCAGGCCGCGGTGGCCGCACTCCGGGCACACCCAGCCCTCATGGACCGTGCCGCACCAGCGGCAGACCGGCGGGGCCGTGGCCGAGCCCAGCGCGAGCGGCCCCGAGCACGCCCGGCAGCGGGCCGGGGTCCGGCAGCGCTCGCAGGCCAGCGCGGCGGCGTACCCGGCCCGCGGCGTCTGCACCAGCACCGGCCCGTCGGTCAGCGCGTCGCGGATCACCCGGTGCACCTCGGTGGGCACCCGGGTGGTCCGGGCCAGGGGGTCGCGGGCCAGGGCGTGCTCGTCGGCCCCGGCCACCGAGACGGTGAGCCGCGACCGCAGCGTCGGCCGCGAGGCCGTGAGCACGTGCGCCCACCCCGAGCGGACCAGCTGCTCGGCCTCGACGGTCGTCGCGAAGCCGCCCACCAGCGCAGCCGTCCCCTCTCGTTCGGCGCGCAGCAGCAGGGTCTCCCGGGCGTGGGGGTACGGCGCCCGGGGCTCGGCGTGCAGGTCGTCGCCGTCGTCCCAGATCACGACCAGGCCCAGCCCGTGCACAGGAGCGAACGCCGCGGCGCGGGTGCCGACGACCACCCGTCGCCGCCCGCGGGCGACCGCCAGGAAGTCGCGGTAGCGCCGAGCCGGGCCGGCGTCCGCGGTCAGGAGGACGTGCTGCTCGGCTCCGAGCACGGCGGTCAGGGCGGCGTCGACCCGGGCGACGTCCTTGCCGTCGGGCACGACGACCAGGGCGCCGCGCCCGCCTGCGACCGTGGCCGCCACCGCGTGTGCGACCAGCGCCGGCCAGTCGGCGCCCGGCGCGGCGCTCCAGACCGCGCGGGGCGTGCCGCCGGAGGCCAGGTGGCCGAGGTAGGCGGCGGCCGGGCCGTGGTCGGCCCAGGCCGCGTCGCCGGCCGCAGAGTCGTGGGCCGGCGGCGGGACCACCGGCACCGACTCCTTGGCCTCCGTCGCGGCGTGCCGGCCCGGCACGGCCAGCCGCAGCACGTCCGAGCGGGTGCCGGCGTACCGCTCGGCCACGTCGGCGGCCAGCGCCGCGATCGCCGGCAGCAGCACCGGCTCGGGGCTCACCACCCGGCGCAGCGGCGTCAGCGAGCCTCCGTGCTCGCTGGTCGCGGCGCGTTCGAGCACGAACCCGTCCACGTCGCGGCCGGCGAACCGCACCTTGACCCGGACACCCGGGCGGGCGTCGTCGGCCATCGACGCGGGCACGGCGTAGTCGAAGCTCCGGTCGAGGTGGGCGAGGGGTACGTCGACCAGCACGCGCGCCACCGGATCGACGTCGGCCACTGCCTCGGCCGCTGCCGGTCGCCGAGTGGGCCGCACGCGGGCGCGCGCGAGCCCCGGCAGCAGCTCCTGCTGCTCCCGGGGCTCGTCACGCGCGGGTGGGGGCACGGCGACATGGATACCAGCCGCCGCCCCCGAGGGGTGCGGGTCAGGCGCTGACGAGGGCTGCCTTGAGAGCCGCGGCGCGGTCGGTCCGCTCCCAGGTGAAGTCCGGCAGCTCCCGGCCGAAGTGGCCGTACGCCGCGGTCTGCGCGTAGATCGGGCGGAGCAGGTCGAGGTCCTGGATGATCGCCGCGGGCCGGAGGTCGAACACCTTCAGCACGGCCTCCTGGATCGCCTCGTTGGACGCCGTGCCGGTGCCGAAGGTCTCCACGAAGACGCCGACCGGCTGCGCCTTGCCGATGGCGTAGGCGACCTGCGCCTCGCAGCGACGGGCCAGCCCGGCCGCGACGACGTTCTTGGCGACCCAGCGCATCGCGTAGGCGGCCGAGCGGTCCACCTTGGACGGGTCCTTGCCGGAGAAGGCGCCGCCGCCGTGCCGGGCCATCCCGCCGTAGGTGTCGACGATGATCTTGCGGCCGGTCAGCCCGGCGTCACCCATCGGCCCGCCGACCACGAAGCGGCCGGTCGGGTTGACCAGCAGCCGGTAGCCCTCCGAAGGGAGGTCGAAGCCGGCCAGCACCGGGTCGATGACGTGCTTCTTGACGTCGGCCTCGAGGGTGTCGAGCTCGGTCTCCTCGTCGTGCTGCGAGGAGAGCACCACGGTGTCCACCCGGACCGGCCGGTTGTCGCCGTCGTACTCGACGGTGACCTGGGTCTTCCCGTCCGGGCGCAGGTAGGGCAGCGTGCCGTCCTTGCGGACCTCGCTGAGCTTCTCCGCGAGCCTCTGGGCCATGACGATCGGCAGCGGCATCAGCACGTCGGTGTCGTCGCAGGCGTAGCCGAACATCAGCCCCTGGTCGCCCGCGCCCTGCTTGTCCATGGCGTCCACCGAGCCGGTGCGCGCCTCGTGGCCGCTGTCGACGCCCTGGGCGATGTCACCGGACTGGCCGCCGATCGCCACCATGACGCCGCAGGAGTGGCCGTCGAAGCCCTTCACCGAGGAGTCGTAGCCGATGTCGATGATCCGCTTCCGCACGACGTCCTTGACGTCGACGTAGCCGGTCGTGGTGACCTCGCCGGCCACGACCACGAGCCCGGTGGTCAGCAGCGTCTCGACCGCGACCCGGCTGTGCGGGTCTTGGCGCAGCATCTCGTCGAGAACGGAGTCGCTGATCTGGTCGGCGATCTTGTCCGGGTGACCCTCGGTCACCGACTCGGAGGTGAACAAACGTCCTGGCACGGTGGTTGTCTCCTGGTTCGTTCCTGGTGCCGGCCACGCTAGTCGGTGTCTCGAATGGCGGGACCGCTGTCTCAACGCCGTCCCCGATTTCGCGTCACACGGGCGCGGGAACGGCGATTCGGGTCAATCGTGCAGCCTCTTGGCCACTTCGTCCCAAATGACGTGCGCCAGCGCGGTCTTGGCGCCGCGCGGGACCTCGGTCGCCGAACCGTCGGCACCGAGCACGACGGCCTCGTTCTCCGGGCTGCCGAAGACCGCTCCCCCACTCACGTCGTTGACCACGAGCAGGTCGCAGCCCTTGCGGGCCAGCTTGGCCCGCCCGAGCTCGAGCACCGTGGAGTGGTCGTCTCCGGTCTCGGCCGCGAAGCCCACGATCACCGCGCCGGGCCGGGCCCGGGTGGCGCTCAGCTCACGCAGGATGTCGGGGTTCTGGGTCAGCGCGATCTCGGGCGCGGAGCCGTCGTCGGCCTTCTTGATCTTGGCCCGGCTGACCGAGGTGGGCCGGAAGTCGGCCGGGGCCGCGGCCATGACCACGGCGTCGGCGGCGGCCGCGGCGGCCAGCACCTCGGTGCGGAGCTGCTCGGTGGTGTCGACCCGCACCACCTTGACGCCGGCCGGGTCGGGCAGGGCGGTGTTGGCGGCCACCAGGGTCACCTCGGCGCCGCGGGACGCCGCCGCGCGGGCCAGTGCGTAGCCCTGCAGGCCGGACGAGCGGTTGCCGAGGAAGCGCACCGGGTCGAGGTACTCACGGGTGCCGCCGGCCGACACGACCACGTGACGGCCGGCCAGGTCCAGCGTGCCGATGCCCCTCGCCAGGACGTCGACGCACACGTCGTAGATCTCGTCCGGATCGGGCAGCCGGCCCTTGCCGGAGTCGGCGCCGGTGAGCCGGCCCTCAGCCGGCTCGATGACCAGGCAGCCGCGCTCGCGCAGCGTGGCCACGTTGGCCCGGGTGGCGGCGTGCTCCCACATCTCGGTGTGCATCGCCGGGGCGAACACCACGGGGCAGCGCGCGGTCAGCAGCGTGTTGGTCAGCAGGTCGTCGGCCATGCCGTGCGCGGCCTTGGCCAGCAGGTCAGCGGTGGCCGGGGCCACCACGACCAGGTCGGCGGACTGCCCGATCCGGACGTGCGGGACCTCGTGGACGTTCTCCCAGACCTCGGTCGCCACCGGCCGTCCGGAGAGCGCGGCCCAGGTGGGCGCGCCGACGAAGTGCAGGGCCGCCGCGGTGGGTACGACGGTGACGTCGTGGCCGGACTCGGTGAACCGGCGCAGCAGCTCGGCGGCCTTGTAGGCCGCGATGCCCCCGGAGACCCCGAGGACGACGCGGCTCAGCTTCAGCTCCGGTGCTTCAGGACTTGCCCGCGTCGGCGGCGGCGGCCTTGGCGGCGGCCTCCTCGGCTGCCAGCTCGGCCGGGTCGACGTCCTCGCAGGTCAGCAGGTCGTCGTTGATCTCGCGCAGCGCGATCGAGAGCGGCTTCTCCTGGACGTGGGTGTCCACGAGCGGGCCGACGTACTCCAGCAGGCCCTCGCCGAGCTGGGAGTAGTAGGCGTTGATCTGCCGGGCGCGCTTGGCGCTGTAGAGCACCAGCTTGTACTTGCTGTCGGTCTTGGTGAGCAGGTCGTCGATCGAGGGGTTGGTGACACCCTCGGCCTCGATGTGGGGGGCAGACACGCGTGAGCCTCGCTGGCGGTCGGTGGTGGGCGGCGATCCGGTGGAACCGCGCCGCTCGGTGCAGACGCTGGGTCCAACCCTCAGTCCGCGGTGTCGAGCTCCATCAAGGCTACCAACTCCTCCGCGGCAGCGTGAACTTCGCGGTTGACGATGCTCACGTCGAACTCCGTCTGCGCGGCCAGCTCCTCGCGCGCCGTGGCCAGCCGGCGCTCCCGCTCGGCCTGGTCCTCGGTGCCGCGACCGACCAGCCTGCGGACCAGCTCTTCCCACGACGGCGGCTCCAGGAAGACGAACAGCGCCCCGGGCATCGTCTCCCGCACCTGCCGCGCGCCCTGGAGGTCGATCTCCAGCATGGCCGGGTGACCCGAGGCCAGCGCCAGGTCGACGGGCTGGCGCGGGGTGCCGTAGCGGTTCTGGCCGTGGACCACGGCCCACTCGAGCAGGTCCTCGCCGGCGATCATCCGGTCGAACTCCTCGTCGGAGACGAACCAGTAGTGGACGCCGTTCACCTCGCCCGGCCGCGGAGTCCGCGTGGTGGCGGACACCGAGATCCAGACCTCGGGGTGGTGCTCCCGGATGTCGGCCGCGACGCTGCCCTTGCCGACGGCGGTCGGTCCGGCGAGCACGATCAGACGGCGCCGGCGCTCGGGCTCGGTCAGGAGCCGAACTCCTTCTCGAGCGCGGCCACCTGCTTGGTGCCGAGCCCGCGGACCCGACGGCTCTCGGCGATGCCGAGCCGCTCCATCGTCTGGCGGGCCCGGACCTTGCCCAGGCCCGGCATCGACTGCAGCAGGTCGACGACCCGCATCTTGCCGATGACCTCGTTGCGCTGGCCCTCGGCGAGCACCTCTGAGATCGAGGCGCCGGCGTTCTTGAGCCGGTTCTTCACCTCGGCACGTTCCCGTCGGGACGCTGCGGCCTTCTCGAGGGCCGCCTTTCGCTGTTCGGGAGTGAGCGGGGGCAGAGCCACGGTTGCGGGGTCCTTCGATGCTCGAAACGGGAGGGAGCGTGCTGCTCAACATAGTCAGGTACCTGCGCGCGCGGCAATCGGCCCCCGGCGACGTGGCTCGTCGAAGGGGTCGCAGGTCAGCCGACCTCCAACGGCGTACCGCACACGTCCTTGGCCTCCTGCTCGACGGCGTTGAACGCCGCATTCGTGGCCTCGCTCCCCAGCCCGGCGGCGGCCTGGTCGATGGCGTCCTTGTCGGCCTGGCTGAGCCCCGCCGGAGGGTGGTCGCGGTCGTACGTCGCCGGGTCTACCCCGGCGTGAGTCAGCGCGTCCTGCAGCCCCTCCAGCGCGTCGACGACGGTCTTCCAGTCCTCGTGGATGTCGTCGGGTGAGTCGTCGGCGAGGTCACGGAAGATCGGCAACGCCTTCAGCAGCGCGTCCGGTGACCCGTCCCCGAGGACCTCGCCGAGCTTCTGCTGGTGGTCCTTGACCGCGTCGCAGTACTTGTCCTGCTGGTCCTTGCAGCCGGTCACCGCCAGCGCCATCACCGACACCACGACCAGCGCCCGCGCCGCGTGCCGGACCGGGCGGCGGTGAGCAGGCAACCCCATGGGCCTCAGCATGACCGACCACAGGTTGCCGGCTGACCGCTGACCCGCCCGTACAGAACCGGCGGGTCAGCCGCGCAGGGCGTGGAGCTCGCCGTTGAGCCGCAGCGCCTCGTCGCGCATCGCCTCGACCGACGGGCCCTTTCGCAGCAGCTCGCGCGACGAGCTCGCGGTGACCGCCCTGACCGAGGAGCCGAAGATCCGCCGCAGATCGGCCACCGTCCCGCCCTGGGCGCCGAAGCCGGGTGCCAGGATCGGCCCGTTGAAGGCGAAGTCGAGGGCACTCTCGCCGATCGTCGCGCCGACCACCGCTCCGAACGAGCCGAGGGGCTCCTCCCACGCGTTGAGCTGTCGCAGGTGGTCGAGGATCCGGCCGGCCACGAGCGAACCGTCCTCGGTGCGAGCGTGCTGCACCTCCGGCCCCTCCTTGTTGGAGGTCAGCGCCAGCACGAACAGCCCGGCGTCGTGCTTGCGAGCCGTGTCGACCATCGGGTCGAGGGAGCCGAACCCGAGGTACGGCGAGGCGGTGATCGCGTCCGCCGCGAGCGGCGAGCCCGGGTCGAGGTAGGCGTCGGCGTAGGCCTGCGTGGTCGAGCCGATGTCACCGCGCTTCACGTCCAGCAGCACCAGCGCGCCGGCTGCCCGTGACTCCTCGAGGACACGCTCGAGCACGGCGATCCCGCGGCTGCCGAACCGCTCGTAGAACGCCGACTGCGGCTTCACGACGGCGACGTACGGCGCCAGCCCCTCGACCGCCGTCAGCGCGAAGCGCTCCAGCCCCGCCACGTCGTCGTCCAGCCCCCACTCGTGCAGGAGCGCAGCGTGCGGGTCGATGCCGGCACACAGCGCCCCGCGGTCGTCCAGGGCGGCTGCGAAGCGAGTGCCGAAAGTGGTCATCCCAGCCCCTTCAGGATCCGGCGGGGCCAGCCCGGCCCCTCGTAGATGAACGCCGTGTAGCCCTGCAGCAGGTCCGCGCCGGCGTCGAGCCGGGCGCGGGCGTCCTCGGCGGTCGTGAGGCCGCCGACGCCGATCAGGGTGAGCCGTTCGCCCACCCGCCCCCTGAGCATCCGCACCACGTCGAGCGCGCGGGCGGCCAACGGCCGTCCGGACAGGCCACCGGCGCCCACCGCGTCGATGTCCGCCGGGCTGGAGGCCAGGCCGGACCTCGAGATCGTGGTGTTGGTCGCGATGATCCCGTCGAGCCCGATCGCGAGGGCCAGGTCGGCCACGGCCAGCGACGTCCTCGTCGGCCAGGTCCGGCGCGATCTTCACCAGCAGCGGGACCCGGCGGTCGGCCCCCGAATCGCTGAGCGCCCGGTCGGCGGTGCCGCGGACGTGGGTGAGCAACGGCTCGAGCTTCTCGACCGCCTGGAGGGTCCGCAGACCGGGGGTGTTGGGCGAGCTGACGTTGACCACGAGGTAGTCGGCGTACGGCGCCAGCAGCCGCGCGCTCAGCCCGTAGTCCTGCAGCACCGCAGCCTCGTCGTCCTCGGGCACCACCTTGGACTTGCCGATGTTCACGCCCAGCACCGGGCCGGGTGCGCGGCGGCGCCGCTCGGCCAGCCGTCGGGCCACCGCCTCGGCGCCGTCGTTGTTGAACCCCATCCGGTTCACCACCGCCCGGTCGGTGGTGAGCCGGAACAGCCGCGGCGGCTCGTTCCCGGGCTGGGGCCGTCCGGTCACGGTGCCGACCTCGACGTGGCCGAACCCCAGCGCACCGAGCGCGTCGATCCCGACGGCGTTCTTGTCGAAACCGGCGGCCAGCCCGAGCACGTTGGGGAAGGTCAGCCCCATCGTGGTGACCGGCGAGCCCGGCGTACGCCGTCGCCTCAGCACCGGCCGGGCCGCCCGCACCGCGCGGAAGCCGAGCCGGTGCGCGCGCTCGGCGTCGAGCCGGGTGAAGCCGTGGTCGAAGAGGAAGGAGTAGGGGCCATGGCGCGTCGAGGCTCCCTTCGACGCTCCCGCGTTCGACGCTCCCTGCGCTCGCACCTCAGCCACCCTGTGGGAACCAGTCCTGGAGCGAGCGCACCCCGATCTGACCACGGATCGACGCCTCGATCCCCTGCACCGCCGCACCGAGTCCCTGGACCGTGGTGATGCACGGGATGTTCGCCATCACCGCAGCGGTCCTGATCTCGTAGCCGTCGATGCGAGGCGACCCGCCGCTGGCCGAGCCGTACGGCGTGTTGACCACCAGGTCGATGTCGCCGTCGAGGATCCGCTGCACGGTGGTGCGGTCGTCGCCCTCACCCGGCCCCTCGAAGTGCTTGCGCACCACCGTCGCTGCCACCCCGTTGCGGCGCAGCGCCTCGGCGGTGCCCTGGGTGGCCAGGATCTCGAAGCCCATGTCGGCCAGCACCTTGATCGGGAAGATCATCGTCCGCTTGTCCCGGTTGGCCATCGAGACGAAGACCCGGCCTGCCCTGTTCTTCTGGTGCGGGAGCGGGAGCGAGCCGTACGCCGCGGCCTGCGACTTCGCGAACGCCTGCCCGAAGTTGGCGTCCAGCCCCATGACCTCGCCGGTGGACTTCATCTCCGGTCCGAGCACCGTGTCGACCTGCAGGCCGTCCGGCGTACGGAACCGGTTGAACGGCATCACCGCCTCCTTGACCGCGATGGGCTGGTCCGCCGGCAGCGTGCCGCCGTCGCCGGTCGCCGGCAGCAGCCCGGAGTCGCGCAGCCCGGCGATGGTCTCGCCCAGCATGATGCGGGCGGCGGCCTTGGCCAGCGGTGTCGCGGTCGCCTTGGACACGAACGGCACGGTGCGCGAGGCCCGGGGGTTGGCCTCCAGCACGTAGAGGATGTCGGCGCCCAGGGCGTACTGGATGTTCAGCAGCCCCCGCACGCCGACGCCGCGCGCGATCGCCTCGGTGGCTTGCCGGATCCGCTCGATCTCGGAGTCGCCGAGCGTGATCGGTGGCAGCGCGCACGAGGAGTCGCCGGAGTGGATGCCGGCCTCCTCGATGTGCTCCATCACCCCGCCCAGGAACAGCTCCTCGCCGTCGAACAGCGCGTCCACGTCGATCTCGACCGCGTCGTCGATGAACCGGTCGACGAGCACCGGGTGCTCGGGGCTGACCTGGGTGGCGCGGGCGATGTACCCCTCCAGGGCGTCGTCGCCGTAGACGATCTCCATCCCGCGGCCGCCGAGGACGTACGACGGCCGGACCAGCACCGGGTAGCCGATCTCCGCCGCGATCGCCTTCGCCTCGGCGTACGACGTGGCCAGCCCGTGCTTGGGCGCGGGCAGCCCGGCCTCGGCCAGCACCCGCCCGAACGCGCCGCGCTCCTCGGCCAGGTGGATGGCGGCCGGCGAGGTGCCGACGATCGGCACGCCGTTGTCCTCGAGCCCCTGGGCGAGCCCGAGCGGCGTCTGGCCGCCGAGCTGGCAGATGACACCGGCCACCGGGCCGGCCTGCTGCTCGGCGTGCACGATCTCGAGCACGTCCTCGAGCGTCAGCGGCTCGAAGTAGAGCCGGTCGGACGTGTCGTAGTCGGTCGAGACCGTCTCCGGGTTGCAGTTGACCATCACGGTCTCGTAGCCCGCCTCGGACAACGTCATCGAGGCGTGCACGCAGGAGTAGTCGAACTCGATGCCCTGCCCGATCCGGTTCGGACCGGAGCCCAGGATGATCACCGCCGTCCTGTCGCGGGGGGCGACCTCGGTCTCCTCGTCGTAGGTCGAGTAGTGGTAGGGCGTCGCAGCCGCGAACTCCGCGGCGCAGGTGTCGACGGTCTTGAAGACCGGTCGGATGCCGAGCGCGTGCCGCACCCCCCGGACCACGTCGGCCGTCATCCCGCGGATCTTGCCGATCTGGGCGTCGGAGAAGCCGTGCCGCTTGGCCTTGCGCAGCACGGCCGGGGTCAGCTCGGCGCGCCGCGGTCACCTCGGCGGCGACCTCGTTGATCAGCAGCAGCTGGTCCACGAACCACGGGTCGATGTAGGTGGCCTCGAAGATCTCGTCGGGCGTGGCTCCGGCCCGCAGGGCGTCCATCACCTTCTTGAGCCGGCCGTCGTGCGGCGTGCGGATCTCCTCGAGCAGCGCTTCCTTGTCGAGCTCGACCCACTGCTGGTGCCAGTCGAAGACCGCGTCCGGCTTCTCCAGCGACCGCAGGGCCTTCTGCAGGGCCTCGGTGAAGTTGCGGCCGATGGCCATCGCCTCACCGACCGACTTCATGTGCGTGGTGAGCTGCCGGTCGGCGGCCGGGAACTTCTCGAAGGCGAACCTCGGCACCTTCACCACGATGTAGTCCAGCGTCGGCTCGAAGGCCGCCGGCGTGCTCTGCCCGTCCTCCCGGGTGGTGATGTCGTTGGGGATCTCGTCGAGCGTGTAGCCGATCGCGACCTTGGCCGCGATCTTGGCGATCGGGAAGCCGGTCGCCTTGCTCGCCAGCGCGGAGGAGCGGGAGACCCGAGGGTTCATCTCGATGACGACCAGCCGGCCGTCGCGCGGGTTGACCGCGAACTGGATGTTGCAGCCGCCGGTGTCCACGCCGACCGAGCGGATGATGCCGATGGCGAGGTCGCGCATGGCTTGGTACTCGCGGTCGGTGAGCGTCATCGCCGGCGCCACCGTGATCGAGTCGCCGGTGTGCACGCCCATCGGGTCGAGGTTCTCGATCGAGCACACGATCACGACGTTGTCCTTCGTGTCGCGCATGACCTCGAGCTCGTACTCCTTCCAGCCGAGGATCGACTCCTCGAGGAGCACCTCGGTGGTCGGGCTGGCCTGGAGCCCGGCGCCGGCGATGCGGCGCAGGTCGACCTCGTCGTGGGCCATGCCCGAGCCGGTGCCGCCCATGGTGAACGACGGCCGCACCACGACCGGGTAGCCGAGCTCGTCGACCGCGGCCAGGCAGTCCTCCATCGAGTGGCAGATCGCGCTGCGCGCCACCTCGCCGCCGAGCTCCTCGACGATCTTCTTGAAGATCTGCCGGTTCTCGCCGCGGTCGATGGCCTCGATGGAGGCGCCGATCAGCTCGACGCCGTACTTCTCCAGGACGCCGGCGGCGTCCAGTGCCATCGCGGTGTTGAGCGCGGTCTGGCCGCCCAGGGTGGCCAGCAGCGCATCGGGCCGCTCCTTCTCGATCACCTTCTCGACGAACTCGGCCGTGATCGGCTCGACGTACGTCGCGTCGGCGAACTCCGGGTCGGTCATGATCGTGGCCGGGTTGGAGTTGACCAGGACCACCCGCAGCCCCTCGGCCTTGAGCACCCGGCAGGCCTGGGTGCCGGAGTAGTCGAACTCGCAGGCCTGGCCGATGATGATCGGCCCGGAGCCGATCACCATGACGCTCTTGATGTCGGTGCGCTTGGGCATCAGTCGGTCTCTCCGCTCGGAGGGGCTTCGGTGTCGGTGGCTGAGGTGCGAGGCCGGCGACGGCCGAGCCTCGAAGCCTGCTGCGGGGCTTCGAGGCTCGTCGCTGGCGCTCCTCGCACCTCAGCCACCGGAGCCATCAGCTCCACGAACCGGTCGAACAGGTACGCCGCGTCGTGCGGCCCGGCGGCCGCCTCGGGGTGGTACTGGACCGAGAAGGCCTTGAGGCTTCCGTCCCCGTCCCGCAGCTCCAGCCCCTCGACCACGTCGTCGTTGAGGCAGACGTGGCTGACCGTGGCCACGCCGTACGGCGTCGGAGTGGGGGCGTCGAGCGGTGCGTCCACCGCGAACCCGTGGTTGTGGGCGGTCACCTCGACCTTGCCGGTGGTGCGGTCCATGACCGGCTGGTTGATGCCGCGGTGGCCGTACTTCAGCTTGTAGGTGTCGAAGCCCAGGGCCCGGCCGAACAGCTGGTTGCCGAAGCAGATGCCGAAGTAGGGGATCCCGTCGGCCAGCGCGCCCTGGAGCAGCTCCACCTGCGAGGTCGTGGCAGCCGGGTCGCCGGGGCCGTTGCTGTAGAACAGCCCGTCCGCGCCGACCGCCCGCACGTCGTCGAGGCCGGCGGTGGCGGGCAGCACGTGCACCTCGATGCCGCGCTCGGCCATCCGGTGTGGGGTCATCGACTTGATGCCCAGGTCGAGCGCGGCCACGGTGAGCCGCTTCACGCCGATGGCCGGGACGACGTACGTCTCTCCGGTCGACACCTCGCCGGCCAGCTCTGCCCCGGCCATGCCGTCCTGCTGGCGCACCCGCCCGAGCAGCACGAACGGATCGCCCTCGGTCGAGGAGATACCGACGCGCATGGCGCCGCGCTCGCGCAGGTGCCGGGTGAGCGCCCGGGTGTCGATGCCCGAGATGCCGACCACGCCCTGCTCGCGCAGCTCGTCGTCCAGGCTGCGGCGGGAGCGCCAGCTGGACGGGACCCGGGCGGGGTCACGGACGACGTACCCGGCCACCCAGATCTTCCGCGACTCGGGGTCCTCGTCGTTCATGCCGGTGTTGCCGATGTGCGGCGCGGTCATGACCACGACCTGGCGGTGGTAGGACGGGTCGGTCAGCGTCTCCTGGTAGCCGGTCATGCCGGTGTTGAAGACCGCCTCGCCGAACGTCTCACCCTCGGCGCCGTACGCCTCGCCGTGGAAGGTGCGGCCGTCCTCGAGGACCAGGATCGCGGGGGCAGGCATCGGCGGGCCCTACTCCTTCTCCGCCTCACGGGACGGTGGTTAAAGGATGTCGGTCACCCGGGACCTTACCAGCGGCCCGCCGGCCTCCGAGACCTCGTCTCGCGGCGCGTTCCTGCGGTGGCTCCTCAGAGCACGGCGTCCAGGAACGCCTTGGTCTCGGGGTTCCGCGGCGTCCCGATGATCTCTGCGGGTGGCCCCTCCTCGAGGATCCGGCCCTCGTGGAAGAACGCCATCCGGTCGGCCACCTCGCGCGCGAAGCCCATCTCGTGGGTGACCACCAGCATCGTCATGTGCAGCTCGGTGGAGAGCGTCTTCATGACCGAGAGCACCTCGCCGGTGAGCTCGGGGTCGAGCGCGGAGGTCGGCTCGTCGAAGAGCATCACGTCCGGCTCCATCGCCAGCGCCCGGGCGATCGCCACGCGCTGCTGCTGGCCGCCGGAGAGCCGGATGGGGTGCTCGCCGGCCTTGTCGGCGAGACCGACCCGGTCGAGGAGCTCCTTGGCCCGCTTGGTGACCTCGGCGGTGCTCTGCCCCGCGCAACGGGGCGCGCACAGGACGTTGTCGAGCACCGTCATGTTGGGGAAGAGGTTGAACTGCTGGAAGACCATCCCGACGTGCAGCCGGAGCTGGCGGATCTGCTCGCGCTTGCGCCGGGTTCGGTAACCGCCCTGCAGCCGGATCCCGGAGACCTCGATCGAGCCTTCGGTCGGGTCCTCGATGAAGTTCACACAGCGCAGCACCGTCGACTTGCCGGAGCCGGACCGCCCGAAGATCACCACCACCTCCCCGCGCTGGATCTCCATGTCGACGCCGCGCACCACCTCCAGGTGGCCGAAGCTCTTGTGCAGGCCGTCGATGCGGACCACCACGTCGGCGCTCACCCGGGCCCGCCCCCACCGTGCGGCTGGCCCTGCTGGCCCGCGGCCTGCATGGCCCGGGCCACGTGCGTGCGGTCGTAGCCGCGCCCGATCCGCTTCTCGAGCCGGGACTGGAAGAACGTGAACAGCACCGTGAGCCCCCAGTAGACGAGGGCCACGGCGACGTAGGCCTCCAGGTTCTTGAAGTCGTGCTTCCCGACCAGCTGGGCGCGGCGGAAGATCTCCGCGCTGGCGGCGGTGACGCCCAGGAACGAGACCAGCGCGGTGTCCTTCATCATCGCGATGAACTCGTTGCCGGTCGGCGGGATGATCACCCGGAAGGCCTGCGGCAGCACCACCTTGCGCATCTTCTGGCCGTAGGTCATGCCGAGCGCGTCCGCCGCCTCGCCCTGGCCGCCGGCCACGGACTGGATGCCGGCCCGGAAGATCTCGGTCATGTAGGCGCCGTAGTTCAGCCCGAGCGCGATCGTCCCGGCGGTGGCCGCGTCGAGGACCAGCGCCTGGTCGAAGCCGTCGGGAAGCCATTGGTACTCGAGCCCGAGGTTGCGGCCCACCGGCGGCAGGGCCAGGTAGAGGAGATACATCTGGACGATCAGCGGGGTGCCGCGGAAGAACGAGACGTAGAACCCGGCCACGCCGTACGCCACCGGGTTGCGCGAGAGGCGGGCGAGGGCACCGAGCAGGGCGAGCACGATGGCCAGCACGATGCCGCTGACGGCGATCACCATCGTGTAGCGCAGCCCGCCCAGGATGTAGCGGAAGTTGTCGCGGATCCACTGGGTGTCGAACTGGGCCGCGTTGCCGAGGAACGCGAGCACGGCGAACAGCACCACCCAGACGGCCGCGACCTTCAGCCGGAACGGCACGCGGGCGGAGGCGAGCTGGACCCGCTCCCAGGTGTCACTCACGGATGTCACTCATGGGGCCTCCATGCCGGCCGCCTCACTGCTGGGTGGTCAGGTCCGTGCCGTACCACTTCTCCGACAGCGAGGTCAGCGTGCCGTCCGCGTGCATCTCACCGACGATCTTGTCGACCGCCTCGAACAGGCTCTCCGACGACGGGTCGGAGCTCTTGTCGAAACCGACGGAGAGCGGCTCGTAGAAGACCGGGTCGCCCACGATCTTCACCGGGTTGCCCGCGTCGATGTAGCCCTGCGCGGTCGTCACCGAGGTGATCACGGCGTCCACGCGGCCGTTGACCAGGTCCTGGAGCGCGGTGGTGTCGGTGTCGTAGCCGGAGACCTCGGCGTCGTCGATGACGAAGTCGAAGGTGTAGCCGTCGATGGCCAGCTCCTTGTTGAGGTACTGCTCGTAGGTGCAGCCGCTGCAGACCCCGATCTTCTTGCCGTCCAGGTCGGTGCTGAGGTCGGTGACGTCGTCGTTGTCCGCCGACACCACGACGACCGCCGGCGTGTAGTTGTAGGGCTGGGTGAAGTCGAGGACCTTCTGCCGGTCGTTGGTCGGCGTCATGGAGCCGACGGTCGTGTCCCAGCGGCCGTTCCAGCTCCCGGCGGTGATCACGTCCCACGCGGGGGTCTCCCACGCCACGTCGACGCCCAGCCGCTTGGCGATCTCGGTCGCGACGTCGATGTCGAAGCCTTCGTACTTCCCGGTCTGCTCGTTCAGCGAGGACTGGGGCGGGTACGCCGGGTCCGTCGACACCGTGAGCTTGCCCGAGTCACAGACCTTCTTGAGGAGGTCGGTGGTGTCCCCCGCGCACACGCCCTCCCCCGTCGCCGCGGCGGGCTGGTCGCTACTGCCGCTGTCCTTTGCCGAGCTGTCGCTGTCGCCCCCACAGGCCGAGAGCACCGCGACGAGCAGGGCCACGAGGGCCACGAGGAGAGAACGGATGCGCATGCGCGGACTATGCACCCCCCGGGAAGCGACGTCCAGTACTGAGCCGCGAGTCAGTAGGAGGCCGACCCGGACCCGGGCAGCCGCTCGTCGATAGCACGCGCAACCTCCCAGGAGCCGTTGGTGGTGTTGCCGAGCACCGACCAGGTGATCGCTCCGGCCAGGTGGTGGGACACGAACGACGCACCCGTGTCCGACCCGGTCAGGTAGACGGTCTCGCCCTCGAGCCAGAAGCCGAGCCCGTACGCGCGCCCCCGGTCGTCGCTGCGGACCCGCCGCATCTCGGCCCAGGTCCCCGGCGTCACGACGAGACCGTCGTCCAGGGCCTGCCACAGCGCACTCAGGTCGGCCGCGGTGGTGAAGATGCCACCGTCGCCGCCGCCCACGACCGGCAGGTGGAGCACGTTCGTGCGCAGCTCGTCGGCGTGCCCCTCGGGGTGGAGGTAGCCCAGGGCGGCGTCGCCGGGCAGCGCGTCCGAGCGCAGGTACGCCGTCCGGGTGAGGCCGGCCCGGTCGATGACGTGACGCCGGACGAGGTCGTGGAACCGAACGCCCGCGGCCCGCTCGGCGAGCAGCGCGAGCACGACGTACCCGCCGTTGCAGTAGGCGAAGTCGGAGCCGGGAGCGAACGCCTGCGCGAAGCCGTCGAGCACCGCGAGGTAGGACTCGGCGGTGTCGAGCTGGTGCACCGGCACCGCGACCAGGTGCTGGTCCAGGTCATGCCCCTCGCTGCTCTCGTCGAGGTAGTCGCCGATCCCGGACCGGTGGGCCAGCAGCTGTTCGACCGTCACCGCGTCGTCGACGAGCGGCAGGTCGTCGCCGAGCAGCTCGCGGGCGGGCGTCTCGAGAGCCAGCACCCCGTCCTCGACGAGGCGCATGACGGTCAGCGCCGTGAACCCCTTGGCACCGCTGGCAACCGCCACCCGCGTGTCCTCGGTGAAGGGCACGCGGTGGGCGCGGTCGGCGAGCCCGTAGGTCCGCAGAAGTGGCTCCTCGCCGGGCCGGTCGACCCGCACGACCCCGGAGAAGTCACTGGCCTCGGCCACCTCGCCCAAGGCGGCCGCGAGATCGGTCACTGCAGCTTGGCGTCCAGGACCGTGGCCCGGCCCCGCAGGAACGTCGCCACCACCTGGCCCGGCAGCTCCATCCCGGCGTACGGCGTGTTGCGGCTCAGCGACGCCGACTCGCTGGCGTCGACCACCCGGCGTACGGACGGGTCGTAGAGCACCAGGTTGGCGGGCTGGCCCGCCTCCACGGGGTGACCGTGGTCGTGGACCCGGCCGATCCGGGCCGGCGCGTAGGACATCCGGTCAGCCACGCCCGCCCAGTCGAGCAGGCCGGAGTCGACCATCGTCTCCTGCACGATCGACAGCGCGGTCTCCAGGCCGAGCATCCCGAACGCCGCGGCGGCCCACTCGCAGTCCTTGTCCTCGTGCGGGTGCGGCGCGTGGTCCGTGGCCACCACGTCGATCGTCCCGTCCGCCAGCCCCTCGCGGAGCGCCTCGACGTCCGCGGTGGAGCGCAGCGGCGGGTTCACCTTGTAGAGAGGGTCATAGGTCGCGGCCAGGTCGTCGGTCAGGAGCAGGTGGTGCGGGCAGACCTCGGCGGTGACGTTCCACCCCTTCGACTTCGCCCAGCGGATGATCTCCACCGAGCCGGCCGTCGACACGTGACAGACGTGCAGCCGGGAGCCGACGTGCGCGGCCAGCAGGCAGTCGCGGGCGATGATCGCCTCCTCGGCCACCGCCGGCCAGCCGGCCAGGCCGAGCCGGCCGGAGAGCTCGCCCTCGTTCATCTGGGCGTCCTCGGTCAGCCGCGGCTCCTGTGAGTGCTGGGCGATCACCCCGTCGAAGGCCTTGACGTACTCCAGCGCCCGGCGCATCAGCACCGCGTCGCTCACGCACCTGCCGTCGTCGGAGAAGACCCGCACCTTGGCCGCGGAGTCGGCCATCGCCCCGAGCTCGGCCAGCCGCTCACCGTTGAGGCCCACCGTCACGGCACCGACCGGGCGGACATCGCAGTGGCCGGCCTCGCGGCCCAGCCGCCAGACCTGCTCCACGACGCCCGCGGTGTCGGCCACGGGCTCGGTGTTGGCCATCGCGTGCACCGCGGTGAAGCCGCCGCGCGCCGCGGCCGACGTACCGCTCTCGACGGTCTCGGCGTCCTCGCGGCCCGGCTCGCGCAGGTGCGTGTGCAGGTCGACCAGGCCGGGCAGCGCCACCAGCCCCTCGGCGTCGACGACCTCCGCGCCCTTCGCGCTCAGCCCGGCTCCCACCTCGGCGACGACGCCGTCCTCGAGCAGCAGGTCCGTGGGCGCGCCGCCCAGAACGGCTGCGCCCCTGATCAGGTAGCTCACTCTTCTTCCTCCCGCTCGGGTGGTCCCTGAGGAACCCGCCCTTCTGGCGGAGCCTCGTCGGCCGGCGTCTCGAAGGGCTCGGACCCGCCCAGCAGCAGGTAGAGCACGGCCATGCGCACGGCGACGCCGTTCGTGACCTGCTCGACGATCACCGAGCGGGCCGAGTCGGCCACATCAGCGGTGATCTCCATGCCGCGGACCATCGGCCCCGGGTGCATGACGATCGTGTGGTCCTGGAGGGTCGCCATCCGGCGGGCGTCGAGGCCGTAGCGGCGGCTGTACTCGCGCGGGGTCGGGAAGAAGCCGCCGTTCATCCGCTCTCGCTGGACCCGCAGCATCATCACGGCGTCCGCCTTGGGGAGCACCCCGTCGAGGTCGTACGACGTCTCGACCGGCCACGTCTCGACCCCGACCGGCAGCAGTGTCGGCGGCGCCACGAGCGTCACCTCGACGCCCAGCGTGCGCAGCAGCAGCGCGTTGGACCGAGCCACCCGGCTGTGCAGGACGTCGCCGACGATCGCGACCCGGCGCCCCTCGAGACCACCCGGCCTCGACTCTCCGAGGTGGCGCCACATCGTGAACGCGTCCAGCAGCGCCTGGGTGGGGTGCTCGTGGGTGCCGTCGCCGGCGTTGACCACGCTGGAGCGGACCCAGCCGGAGTGGGCGAGCCGGTGCGGGGCACCGCTGGCGCCGTGCCGGACCACCACCGCGTCGGCACCCATCGCCTCCAGGGTGAGCGCGGTGTCCTTGAGGCTCTCGCCCTTGCTGAGGCTCGAGCCCTTGGCGGCGAAGTTGATGACGTCCGCGCTGAGCCGCTTGGCGGCGGCCTCGAACGAGATCCGGGTGCGGGTGGAGTCCTCGAAGAACAGGTTGACCACGGTGCGGCCGCGCAGCGCGGGCAGCTTCTTGATCGGCCGGTCGGCCAGCGACCGCATCTCCTCGGCGGTGTTGAGGACGAGCTCCGCGTCGTCCCGGGTCAGGTCGGCGGCGCTGAGCAGGTGTCGCTTCATTGCTGGGTCTCCTCGATCGTGACCTCGTCGGCGCCGTCGATCTCCGCGACCCGCAGCCGGACCCGCTCGACCAGGGAGGTCGGAAGGTTCTTGCCGACGAAGTCGGCCCGGATCGGCAGCTCGCGGTGGCCGCGGTCGACGAGCACGGCCAGTCGTACGGCGCTGGGCCGGCCGACGTCGTTGAGCGCGTCCAGCGCCGACCTGATCGTCCGGCCGCTGAACAGCACGTCGTCGACGAGGACGACGACCTTGCCGTCGACCCCGCCGGGTGGGATCTCGGTCGGCAGCAGCGCCCGGGCCGGCTTGAGCCGGAGGTCGTCGCGGTACATCGTCACGTCGAGCGAGCCGACCGGGACGTCGTACGCCTCGACGGCGGCGATCCGCTCCGCGATCCGGTGCGCCAGGGGTACGCCGCGGCTGGGGATGCCGAGCAGGACGAGATCCATGGCGCCGCGGTTGCGTTCGAGGATCTCGTGCGAGATGCGGGTCAGGGCCCGCGCGATGTCACGGTCGTCGAGGACCGTCCGTCCCGTCCGGAGTGGGGACTCTCCCTGCTGTGCAGGCTGGGGCTGAGCACACATGTGTGGCCCGTGACCTCCTTCTCCGCCTCACGGGACGGCTCGTTAAAGGATGTCGATCGGGCGTCACCATACCCCGGCGCATCGGTGTCGCAGCATCCCGTGCGCGGGGTGTCCTGGGTCGTGGACGACGGATCAGCCGACGAGGCGGTCGCTGATCGCGCTGGTGGCCAGCACGAGCAGGACGATCGCGGCGGCAGCCAGCAGGGCCGCCACGGCGCTGACCTGCGGACGTCCGGCGGCGTCGAGCGAGCTGCGCTTGTGGGCGGGCTTGTGCGCAGTGGGTACGTCGTGGGCCATGAGGGCCTCCCCAGGGGTCAGGGGGGATCGTTTGGGACCTGACACCAGTGCACCCCCAGAGCCCCGACCGCACCATGGCCCGGAATGGCCATCCGGCATGATCAGCTCGGGCTGGCCCGTTCAGGTGGCCAGGTGCGGCGCGGCCCGGCCCGCGACCAGGGGCAGGTCGAGGTAGGTCTTGATGCCCGGCTCGGCGGCCACGACGTACGGGATCGCGTTCACGCAGTGGTTGGCGGTCGAGACGATGCCGGGGTTGCGGACCAGCCCGGCCTCGACGGTCTCGGGCTGCAGCCCCTTGAAGGTGAGCTTCACGCTCGGGTCGCCGGTGATCTCGACCTCGAACCGCTCGCCCTCCGGGCCGAAGCTCCAGTCCGGGTCGAGGTGCTCCTCGCCCATCAGCCAGTTCACGGTGGCGGTGACGACCGGTACGCCGTCCACGAGCGCCCGCCAGTGGAACCGTCGGGCCGCGACCAGCCCCGGCTCGATCACGCCGATCGGGGAGTCGATCGGAGCGGTGGCCACGGCCACCTCCTGGACCGTCTCGATGTGCGGGTCGGCGGCGAAGCCCAGCTCGGCCACGACCATCCGCACCGAGGACCGGAAGCCGCCGCCCAGCAGCGCGGCCATCGGGCTGGCCAGTGCCTCCTCCGGCGTACCGCCGAAAGCCATCACGTGCCGGATCACGTCCGGCGCGCCGTAGGTCCGGATGTCGGAGAACTCCTCGGCGCGAACGTGCGTGACCCGGGCGCTCACGCCCGACACCATGAGCGGGAACCGCTCGGTGATCCCGCCGGGGTGGATGCCGGTGCCGTGCAGCGTGGACCGGCCCTCGACGCAGGCCGCCTCGATCGCCGTGACCTTGGCCGGGTCGGGGTAGATCCAGCCGACCGGGGTGACCACGTTCTTGCCGGAGCGAAGCAGCGCCACGACCTCGTCGTCGTTCGGCACCAGCGGGCTGTACACCACGCAGTCCGCGTCGAGGGCCAGGATGTCCTCCTGGCTGCTCGTCGCCACGACCCCGACCGGCCCGGTGCCGAGGAGCTCGCCGACGTCCTTCCCGTCCTTGCCCGCCGAGTGCACCCAGCACCCGGCCAGCTCGAGGTCGGGATGGCTCAGCACTCCCTCGATCGCCGCCTTGCCGACCCCGCCGGTGGCCCACTGCACGACTTTGATCGGGGTCTTCGTTGTCTGCCTGGGCGCCTGCAGCGGCATCCTTTGTCGACCCTCCGCACTCGTCACCCCGGCGATTCAGCCAACCGGGTTGACGCGTGTCAAGTGGGAGTCAGTCGTCGGAGATGTCCAGGAGGACCTTGCCGACGGCGCCGGCCTCCACCGCATCGTGGGCAGCGGGGGCCTCCCCGAGAGGAAAATGGTGGAGCGGGAGGCCGGCGTCCTCGCCGACCCGGAGCGCGCCGGCGCGGACCGCGGCGGAGACGTCCTCGACCGCGGCTCGGGTCAGCCGGTCGTCGAGCGTGTAGAGGATCAGGTACTGGTAGCGCAGGTTCTTCGAGAACGTCGGCCGCAGCTGGACGGTGTACTCGTCGCCGCCGTTGTTGGCGTAGATCGCGACGGTGCCGTGCACCTTGGTCACCGCCACGTCGAGCTCGTTGTTCTGGGCCGGGGCCACCTCCACCACCAGGTCCACGCCGTCCGGCGCCACCGCGTGGATGGCCGCCTCGGCGTCGTCGTCGCGATAGTCCACCGCGTGGTGCGCGCCCGCCGCCGTGGCCAGCTCGGCCTTCTCGGGGCTGCTCACGGTGGTGACCACGGTGGCACCGGCCCACCGGGCCAGCTGGATCGCGGCGTTCCCGACCGCGCCCGCACCGCCGGCCACCAGGACGGTCATCCCGGACATCGAACCCGGCTCCAGCCGGGACGGCCCGAACTCGCTCGAGGTCAGGGCGCGGTGGGCGGTGACGCCCGGTACGCCGAGCGAGGCACCCAGGTCGTACGACGCCTCGTCCGGGAGCGGTACGACGTGCGAGGCGGCCTGCACCGTGTACTCGGCCGCCGTACCGTGCGCCTTCTCCCGCTGGGCGAGCAGGACCCAGACCCGGTCGCCGACGGACAGGCCGTCCACGCCGTCGCCCAGCGCGTCCACGACGCCGGCCCCGTCCTGGCCAGGGGTGATCTCCGGCGCCGGCATCGGTTGCTGGCGCCGCTTCCAGTCGGTCGGGTTCACCCCCGACCGCACCAGCCGGACCCGCACCTCGCCCGGGCCGGGCTCGGGCAGGTCACGGTCGACGAGCTTCATGACCGAGGACGGACCGGGCTCGCTGAACACGACGGCGCGCATGGGCGCAAGGTACCCGCGCGGGTCGAGGAGACGCCTCGGCAGAGTGAAGAGCGGGTGGAGGTGGAGCCTGAGTCAGAACGCCGAGGCCATGCCCGCGCAGGCGCGGAACCAGCTCATCCGGGTGGCGTGCGAGAGATCGCCGTACGGCAGCACCGAGCCGGCCACCAGCGCCGGGTCGTAGGGGACGCGGTAGACGCCCCTGGTCCGCTGCTGGTAGATGTCGACCAGGTCGGCGGCCAGCTTGCGGTCCACCGTCGCCGAGGGGTCCGAGAGCACGGTGACGGTCTTGTACTTCAGGTTCTGGTAGCCGGCGTCCTGCAGGGCGTCGAGCATCCACAGCCCGCTGTAGCCGGTGTCCTCGCGCACCGTCGAGGTGACGACGAGCAGATCCGCGGCGTCCGCGGCGGCCAGCCAGTTCTCGGCCCGCATGTTGTTGCCGGTGTCGACGAGGATCACCCGGTAGAACCGCATCAGCAGCTGGTGGACGGAGTTGAAGTCGTCGGCGTGGATCTGGCCGGTGACGTTCGCGCTCTCATCGGAGGCGAGCACGTCGAAGTGCGCGTCGCCCTGGGACCGGACGTAGGACCCCAGGTCCCCGATCCGGGACTGCGAGACGTCGGCGAACTTGCCCATGTCGGCCAGCAGCTCTTTGGTGGTCTTGTGGTGCACGCTGCGGGCGCCCCGGATGCCGAGCGTGCCCCGGGTCTCGTTGTTGTCCCAGGCGACCACGCCGCCACCGCGGACGGTGCCGAAGGTGTAGCCGGCGGCCAGCACACCTGTGGTCTTCGCGGCGCCCCCCTTGGGGTTGATGAACGCGATCGTGACCGGGCCGTCGAAGTCCTTCTGGATCAGTGCGCGGTCCTGGGTGTACACCCGCTCGGCGGCGTTCATCCGGGGCCTGATCGTCCCGCCGCTCCAGCGGCGCAGGCGGCCGCGCCAGCCCCAGGTGGCGGGGCCGGGCTCGGCGGCGTCGGCGCGGCGCTCGAGGAAGTCGGTGGCGGTCATGAACCGGCGTGGCTCGGCCGGCTGCTCGACAGCCGAGGGCGGAGCCACGGGCGGCGGTCCGGACGGGGGCGGTCCCTGCGGCGGGCCACCGGCCGGGCGCAGCGGCGGCGGGGGCGGCGGGCCGTTCGCCGGGCGGCTGGTCGGGCCGCCGGGCCGGCCGGACGGCGGCTGCGCGGCCGGCGTGACCCAGCGGATCGGCGACACCGGCGGGGACGGCGGGGACGACGACTCGGGCAGCCGCGGCCGGACCACGGTGTGGTCGAGGTCCGGCAGCTGCGCGGTGTGCGGGTCGGAGCCGTTCCTCGCGTCCTCGGCCGCGGCGTAGGACGCCAGCTCCTCCGGCGTGTACAGCCGATCGCTCGTCTCGTCGGACAGATGGTCCTTGGGCTGCGACATGGCTCCTCCTCGCGGCCGCCTCGACCGGCCCTACGCGGTCCATACCCGAGGCGTGCGCAGCTCACACGTTACGAGAACTCGTCTGTTCCGTCGCCCCCGGGGCGCGTGGGGGACGATCGGGGTCACTCCAGCCGGTTGAGGGCCGCCTCGATGGTGCGGTGGAACGTCGGGTAGGCGTAGTGCATCGTGCGCAGCCGTTCGACCGGCACCTCGCCGTGCACCGCGGTGACCAGCAAGCCGATGACCTCGCCGCCGTACGGCGCCAGCGACGGTGGCGCCCACCAGCACCCCACGGTCAGCGTCCGCGACCACCTTGACGACGCCTTTGGTGCCCGGGCCGTGCAGCCAGCCCCGGGCGGACCTCTCGATCTGCGCGAGTCCGACCCGGACGTCCAGCCCCTGCTCCCGGGCGCGCTGCTCGGTGAGCCCGACCGAGGCCAGCTCGGGGTCGGTGAAGATCACCATCGAGACCGCGCGGTAGTCGGCCGGCGGCCCGTCCCGGCCGAGGATGTCGGCCACTGCCCCGGCGGCCTGGTAGCGCGAGACGTGCGTGAACGCCCCGTGGCCGGTGATGTCGCCGACCGCCCACAGCTGTTCGCCGGCCCGGAGGTGCTCGTCGGTGTCGATCGTGGCTGCGTCCGGATCGAGCCCGACGGTCTCGAGGCCGATGTCGTCGAGGTTGTTGTGGCGGCCGGCGGCCAGCAGCAGCTGGTCGGCCTCGAGGACCTCCCCCGCCACGCGCACGTGGAACCGGCCGTCGTGGTCGACCCGCTCCACCTCGAGCCCGGTCCGGACGTCGAGACCCTCCGCCCGCAGCACCTCGGTCAGCGCCGCACTCGCCTCCGGCTCGCTCTGGGCCGCGACCCGGTCGGCCGCCTCCAGCAGCGTCACCCGGGCGCCGAACCGGGCGAACGCCTGCGCCAGCTCGAGCCCGTTGGGACCCGCGCCGACTACGACCAGCCGGTCCGGGACCTCCGTGACCGCCACCGCCTCGCGGTTGGTCCAGTACGGCGTCCCGGCCAGCCCGTCGATCGGCAGCCGTAGCGGCTCGGTCCCCGTGTTGAGCAGCACCCCGCGCTTCGCCCGGACCACGGTGGTGGCGCCGGACCGCTCGACCCGGACCACTCCTGGACCGTCGAGCCGCCCGTGCCCGCGGACGATCCGTACGCCGGCGTGCTGGAGCGGCTCCACGTGGTGGGTGTCGGTCCAGCCGTGGTTGGCCTCGCGGATGCGGGCCGCGACCAGCGACCAGTCGCGGTCGATGGTCGTGGGCCCGGCCAGCCGGTCGGCCCGGTGCACCTCGGCGACGAGATCTGCGGGCCGGACCATCAGCTTGGACGGTGTGCAGCCCCAGAACGGGCACTCGCCGCCGACCAGCGCCTGGTCGACCCCGACGACGTCCAGGCCGGCCTCGGCCAGCTTGCGGGCGGCGTACTCACCGCCCGGGCCCAGCCCGAGCACCACCACGTCGCAGTCGGTGGTCGTCCCGTCACCGCTCATGGCGCCACCCAACCATCCGCCGCAAGGGAGGGCGCCGGCGGCGAGATCCCTGACACGATGGGCGGGTGCCCGACCTGCGCCTGTCCGAGCTGCGCCGCTACCCGGTCAAGTCCTGTCGCGGGCAGCAGCTCGAGACCGCAGTGGTCGAGCCGTGGGGGCTGGCCGGCGACCGGCGGTGGATGCTGGTCGACGACGCCGGCGAGACCGTCACCGCTCGCGAGCACAAGGAGCTGCTCCTGATCCAGCCGCGGCTCCGGGCCGACGGCGGGCTCGAGGCGAGCGCGCCCCCGGACAGCGACCTCGGCGATCTCGTCGTGCCGCCACCCGAAGGCGGGCGCGTGACGGGCGTGACCGTGTTCGGGCGGGCACCGTTCGGTGCGACCGAGGCCGGCGGCGAGGCCGACGCGTGGTTCACCAAGGTGCTCGGCGAGCCGGTCCGCCTTGTCTTCGCCGACGACCCGAACCGGCGCCAGGCCAACCCGGAGTTCGCCGGCCCGGGGGTGCCGATGCACTTCGGCGACGGCTACCCGCTGCTGCTCACCACCGAGGCGTCGCTGACGGCGCTCAACGAGCTCATCGCCGCCGGGCCCCGAGCCGACGAGGGACCATTGCCCATGGTGCGCTTCCGGCCCAACCTCGTGGTCGCCGGCGGGGTGCCGTGGGCCGAGGACGGCTGGCGCCGGATCCGGGTCGGTCCGGCGGAGTTCCGCGTGGTCAAGGGGTGCGACCGCTGCGCCATCCCGACCACCGACGACCAGACCGCGGTCCGCCGCAAGGAGCCGACCTACACCCTGGCCCAGCACCGCCGCTGGGACGGCGCGGTGTGGTTCGGCATGAACCTGGTGCCGGTCACGCCCGGCGCCACCCTGCACGTGGGGGACGAGGTGGAGCTGGTCGACGCCCGGCCCGCTCCTGACGGACCGCCGAGGTAGCCGATGAGCATCGACATCGCAGACCAGCTCGCCGCCGCGATCCGAAGCCGGGACGCGGACCGGCTCGCCGCACTGTTCGCCGACGACTACGACAGCCGCCAGCCGGCGCACCCCGACCGTGCGTTCCGCGGCCGTGAGCAGGTGCGGACCAACTGGACCGCGATCTTCTCCGGCGTCCCGGACTTCACTGCCGAGCTGCTGAGCGCGACCCGCGACGGCGACACGGTCTCCACGGAGTGGGCGTGGCACGGCACTCGCGCCTCCGGTGAGCCGCTCGAGATGGCGGGCGTGATGGTGCTCGGCCTCCGGGAGGGCCTGATCTCCTGGGCCCGGCTCTACGTGGAGGACGTCGACAGCGGCGCCGGGATCGACGCGGTGGTCAAGCACATGTCCGGCGGCTCCTGACGGGCCGTTCAGTCGTTGAAGTGCCGGGCGCGGGCGAAGCAGAACAGCCCGTAGCAGGCGAGCCCGATCGCGATGAGGACCAGCAGGAACGGGCCGAACGGCTGCTGCAGCACCTTGTGCAGGGCCTGGTCGAGGCCGCCCGACTTCTTGGCCTCGTGCGTGAGCCCGGCGTACAGGAACAGCGCGCCCACGATGCCGAAGGTGATGCCCTTCGCGGTGTAGCCGACCTTGCCGAACCAGATGTACGCCTTCCCGGTCTCGCCGCTCTTGCCCTCCGCGTTGATGTGCTTGGCGAACTTCTCGGTGTAGGCCCGCTGGACCAGGTAGGCACCGATTCCCATGATCGCGATGCCGACCGCGCACACGATGGCCTGGCCGCCCGGCCAGTCCATCACCTTCGCCGTCGTCGAGTCGGAGCCGTTCTTGCCCGACGAGCTCGAACCGGTGGCGATGTGAACGGCGCTGACGCCGATCACCACGTAGACGACCGCCTTGCCGGCAGACGTCACGCGCTTGCGGACCTTGGTGAACCCTTCCTCGTCCCGGTGGCCGAACAGCGCCTCGAGCGCCTGCCAGACCGCGAGCAGCAGCATGCCGAACGCCACCGCCCAGACGAGGAACTCTCCGAAGGGCTGCTGCTTGAGCTGCTGGAGCGCCCCCTGGGAGTCCGCCGAGCTCGAGTTGTCACCGAACGCCAGCTGGATCGCGATCCACGCGATCAGCAGGTGGACGACGCCGTAGGTGACCAGGCCGATCCGGGCCGCGCGATCGACCCAGTCGCTCTGGTGCACCTCACGTCCGGCCGACTCAGCCTGGGTGGTGATGCTGGTCATGGTGGTCCTCCCTCTCCACCATGTCCGATACCCCGCGAGTGGCTGGGTCAGTCGCCACCCAGGTCAGCGAGGGCGGACTCGATGGCCCGGTGGAAGGTCGGGTAGGCGTAGATCATCGAGCGCAGCGTGTCCACCGGTACGCCGGCGTGGACGGCCACGACGAAGAAGCCGATGATCTCGCCACCGGACGGTCCGACCACGGTTGCGCCGACGACCACCCCGCGGTCGGCGTCCTCGACCACCTTGATCACCCCGCGGGCACCCGGGCCGTGCGTGAAGCCGCGCGTCGACTCCTCGAGCTTGGTGGTGCCGACGCGCACCGTGAGTCCCGCGTCCCGGGCCTGTTGCTCGGTCAGCCCGACGCCGGCCACCTCGGGGTCGGTGAAGGTGACGTGCGGGACCGCGTGGTACGCCGCCGGGGGGCCGTCCTCGCCGAGGATGTCGCGACGCGCGATGGCGTACTGGTACATCGACATGTGCGTGAACGCGCCGTGTCCGGTGGCATCGCCGATCACCCACAGGCCGTCGCCGGCCCGCATCCGGCCGTCCACCGGCACGGAGCGGGCGGTGGGGTCGAGACCGACGGTCTCGAGGCCGATGTCGTCGTGGTTGGGCAGCCGGCCGGCCGCGACGAGCACCTTGTCGGCCGTCAGCTGCTCGCCGTTGTCCAGGGTGAGGTCGAACCGCCCGTCGGCGTACGACGCCTTGACGAGGTCGGAGCCGGTGACCACCCGGATCCCTTCGTGTGCGAACGTCTCGGCGATCAGGGCGGCCGCCTCCGGCTCGTTGGCGGGCAGGATCCGCTCCCCGTGCTGGATGACGGTGACCCGGACGCCGAACCGGGCGAAGACCTGCGCCAGCTCGCAGCCGATCGGTCCGCCACCGACCACCACCAGCGAGCCGGGCAGCTCGGTGACCTGCACGGCGTCGCGGTTGGTCCAGAACGGCGTGTCCGCGAGCCCCTCGACCGGTGGGGTCGCGGGACGGGTGCCGGGGTTGAGGACGACCCCTCTGCCGGCCTCGTAGATCGTCGGGTCGGAGCCGTCGAGTGGTGTCACCGAGACCTGGGGGTGGCCGTCCGGGGACCGCCCGGCCAGCCGGGCCACGCCGTGCAACACGGTCGCGCCGGCCTTCTCGAGTCGCTCCACGGCGACCCGGTCGTCCCAGTGGTCGGTGGCCTGCACCGAGACCCGCTCGGCCACCGGGGCCCAGCTGGACCGGATGGTGACGTCGCCGGACAGCTCGGCGGCCCGGCCGGCCTCGGCGACCAGATCGGCCGCGCGCACCATCATCTTGGTCGGTACGCAGCCGAAGTAGGGGCACTCACCACCCACCAGGCGTCTGTCGACCGCCACGACCTTCAGGCCGGCCTTCGCGACGGCCGTCGCCAGCGCCTCACCTCCCGGCCCGAGTCCCGCCACCACCAGGTCCACCTGCTGCGCCTCCGCCATGGGCCCAGCCTGCCGCACCCCAGGGTCGTTGAGGAGGGCCCAGGCACGGTGGTTGAGGAGGTTGCGCAGCAACCGTCTCGAAACCCCTGGCCCTGACCCCGCGTCCGGGGTTTCGAGACGGGCGCAGAGCGCCCTCCCCAACCACCGGAGAGATCAGACCAGCGAGGGCTTGTTGCGCAGCACCGCGCCGAGGATCCCGTTGACGAACTGCGGCGACTCGTCGGTGGACAGGTCCCCCACCAGCGCCAGGGCCTCACTGACCGCGACGGCGTCGGGGACGTCGTCGACGTACAGCAGCTCGTAGATCCCCAGCCTCAGCACGTTGCGGTCGACGGCCGGCATCCGGCCCAGGGTCCAGCCCTGGGAGTACTCCGCCAGCACCTCGTCGATGCGCGGCTGGTGGTCGACCACGCCGCGGACGAGGTCCGCGGTGTACTCGTTGGTCGGGCCATCACCCTCCTCGATGGCGCGGTCGAGGGCCTCGACGGCCGGCTCACCGCGCAGCTCGGAGGCGTAGAGCAGGTCGAGGGCGCGCTTGCGGGCCTTGGAACGGGCTGCCACGGCCGTGCTACGACGTCACTCGGCCGAGATAGGAGCCGTCCCTGGTGTCGACCTTGATCTTCTCGCCCGTGGTGATGAACAGCGGCACGGAGACGTTCGCGCCGGTCTCGACGGTGGCCGGCTTGGTGCCCCCGGTCGAGCGGTCGCCCTGCAGCCCCGGCTCGGTGTAGGTGACCTCGAGCTCGACCGCGGCCGGGAGCTCGATGTAGAGCACGCGGCCGTCGTTGCTGGCCACGATGGCCTCCTGGTTCTCCAGGAGGTAGCTGGACGCGTCGCCCACGATGTCCGGCGCGACCTCGACCTGGTCGTAGGTGCCGGTGTCCATGAAGACGTACGACGTTCCGTCGTTGTAGAGGTACTGCATCGTCCGCTTGTCGACGTTGGCCACCTCGACCTTCACGTCGGCGTTGAAGGTCTTGTCGACGGTCTTGCCGGACTCGACGTTCTTGAGCTTGGAGCGGACGACCGCGCCACCCTTGCCGGGCTTGTGGTGCTGGAACCAGATGACCTGCCAGAGCTGGCCGTCGAGGTTGAGCACCATGCCGTTCTTCAGGTCGTTCGTCGTTGCCATGTCGCTGCGCTCAGCCTTCGCGTCGAGTTGTCAAAGGACGGTGTCGTCCGGGGGGTCGGCCAGGGGTTCACCCAAGGGTCGGTCGCCGTGGACCAGCGGACGAGTCTAGCCAGTGCGCTGCCGTTTCTCCGACTCGGCAGTGGCGCCTGCTGTCCACCTGGGCTTGACTGTCGCGCGTGGACGGGGACCTGGACCGGGTGCATGCGCTCGTGCTCGACCCACGGAGGTTCGGCACCGTCGCGGAGCGGGACACCTACCTCACCAACCTCGAGTCGAGGTACCTGGACATCGAGACCTCGATGAACAGGCTGATGGCCCTGCCGAGCTGGGATGACCGCTCCTCCGGCTGGGTCGACGACCAGCTCACGCTGACCACGGCCGTCGTCCACCAGGTCGGCACGCTGCGGGGTGAGTACGACGACGCGCGGTCCTGGGGCGACGATGCCCTGGCCCGCGGACGGCACGGCTCGGCGCTGCGGCGGGCCGACCTGATGCTGCACCTCTGCGAGCTCTACCGGGTCACCGGGCGTTTCGACCGGGCCGCCGAGCTGGTCCGCGACGCCACCGAGCTGCTGCACCTCGGCGAGCTCTCGGAGGAGGACGTGGACGCGCTCGCGCCGGTCACCTGCCACGCCTTCTTCTGCCTGGGCGCGCTCGCCTACTGGGACGGCCGTCCCGAGGAGGCCCGGCCGTTGCTGCAGCACGCCCTGACCCACGGTGGCGACTCCATCCCGCACCTCTGGTCGCTGGTCAACCACGCGCTGATGGTCACCGATGCCGGCGACCACGATGCCGCTCTGGCGTTCGAGGAGGCGGCCATCGAGATGGCGGACCGGATGGGCGACGGCCTCGCCGTCACCGCCGTCCGCAACAACCGGGCGTGCACGCTGCGGAACCTCGGCCGCTTCCAGGAGGCCTACGACGAGTTCGCCATGCTCCTGCCCGGAATCCTCGCCGACGACATCCCGGACGCCGTGCTCACCAGCTGCGAGGACTTCGCCTGCGTCCTGTTCGACATGGGCCGCGAGCGCGACGGCGCCCTGCTGGTCGGCGCGGCCGACGCCGAGCGCGAGGCCGTGGGCGTACCCCGCATGCCCCTCCAGGAGGCGGCGGTCGCCCCCTCGATCGAGGCCGGGAGGCAACGGCTGGGCGACGACTGGGAGCCGCTGCTCCAGCGCGGAGCGGAGCTCGGTGTCCTGGCCGCGGTGGCGACGGCGCTGCGGGCGCGAGAAGGCTGAACCTGCTGCGCCGACGCCGGCTGCCGGTGCACACTCCTCGACAACTCGCACGAAACGGGGAGGACACCCATGCGACGCTTCTCGACCGCGCTGGCCGGTTCGGCACTGCTCGTCGCCGCCACCGCGCTGGCCGCGCCGGCGCAGGCCAAGCCGGCCAAGCACTTCCAGAACTGCGATGCGATGCACAAGGTCTACCCGCACGGTGTCGGCAAGCCCGGCGCCAAGGACAAGACCTCGGGCACGCCGGTGACGTCGTTCAAGCGCAGCACGCCGCTGTACAACGCCAACACCGCCAGCGATCGCGACAAGGACGGGATCGCCTGCGAGGCGCAGTGAGCCCCCCGCGGGGTCACTTCAGCTCGTAGACCACCACCACGGTCGCGGTCAGGTCCTCCTGTCCCGCCTGGATCGGCACCGGACTGGCGGCCGAAGCCGCCTGGTCGTAGGCGCCGCGGGACAGGTCGGTGGCATCCGGCTGGTCCGCGGTCTCACTGATCCGGACGATGTCACCGAGCTCGCGGCCGGCGTCCCCGGCGTACTCCTCGGCCTTGGCCTGCGCCTGCTGCACCGCATCGCTGCGGGCCGGCTCGAGGGCACCGTCCGGGTCGGCGACCTGGAGCCGGAGCCCGTCGAGCCGCACCCCGGTGCCGCCCGCGCCCAGGGCGGCGGTGACGACGTCACTGCCCTTGGCGAGGTCGTCGACGGTGACCGTGATGCTGTGGCTGACCCGGTAGCCCTGCAGGGTCGGCGGCTGGCCCTTCTGGTGCCGGCCGTACTGCGGGTAGGTCGACACGTCCGTCGTCTGCACGTCCTTCTCGGCCACCCCGGCCGCCTTCAGGGTGTCCACGACGGACTGCATGGCGCTGTTCGCGTCGTCGAGGGCCTGGGTGAGGCCGGGCCGCAGCACGCTGACGCTCAGGTCGAAGGCGAGCTGGTCCGGTACCACGGAGACGTGGCCGACGCCGCTGACGGTGATCGTGCGCGTCGCGTCCGACGTCTCGGCGCTGGCGGGCGAGGGACCCGCGTTCCCCACGAGGTACGCGGCCACCAGGCCGAGGCCGACCAGCCCCGTCACCAGCAGTCCACGGACGCTGAGCGTCACCTTCCTGTCCATCGCACACCTCCGGGCGCCGTCCGATCGTGTCGATCGGACGTGCGTCAGGTCGCACCGGTTCCTACCGGGCCAGGTGTTGCAGGGCCATCCGGTAGCCGTCGATGCCGTGGCCGGCGACGACCGCGACCGCGTGCGGGGTGACCACGGAGGTGTGCCGGAACTCCTCGGGCCGCTGCTCCGGGTCGGAGATGTGCACCTCGACCAGCGGTGCCGTCAGCTGGGCGCAGGCGTCGAAGAGTGCCCAGGAGTAGTGCGTCCACGCGGCCGCGTTGAGCACGACGGGGGTCTCGTCGTCGGCCGCGGCATTGAGCCAGTCGAGCAGCTCGCCCTCGTGGTTGGTCTGGCGGACCTCCACCTCAAGCCCGAGAGGGCGGCCCCAGTCGACGCAGAGCCCGGCGAGCTCCTCGAGGGTGGTCGAGCCGTAGATCTCCGGCTGCCGGCGGCCGAGCCGACCCAGGTTGGGACCGTTGAGGACCAGGACCCGGGTCATCGCAGCACCTCGTACGCCGATCGCAGCAGCTCCTCCGACGGGCCGCTCAGGACCGCGGGCCGGGCCAGCCCGTCGAGGACGACGAACCGCAGGGTGTCGCCGCGCGTCTTCTTGTCGACCCGCATCACCGCCAGCAGGTCGTCGAAGGGCGCGCCCTGCCAGCTCGTGGGCAGCCCGACCGAGGCGAGCACGGTCCCGTGCCGGGCCGCGGTGTCGTCGTCCAGGCGCCCGGCGAGCCGGGCCAGCTCGGCGACGTACACCATCCCGACCGAGACCGCCTCGCCGTGCCGCACGGAGAAGTCGGTGATCCGCTCGATCGCGTGCGCCAGCGTGTGGCCGTAGTTGAGCGCCTCCCGGCCCGGGTGTCCTGCGGTGCCGCCGGTCTCGCGCAGGTCGCCGGCGACCACCTCGGCCTTGACCCGCACCGAGCGCTCCACGAGCTCCGCGAGCACGTCGGACGCCGGGTCGAGCGCGGCGGCCGGGTCCTTCTCGACCAGGCCGAGGATCTCCGGGTCGGCGATGAATCCGCACTTGACCACCTCGCCCAGGGCGCTGACCAGCTCAGCGGCCGGCAGCGTCTCGAGGAACGACAGGTCGCAGAGCACGCCGGCGGGCTCGTAGAAGGAGCCGACGAGGTTCTTGCCGGCCGCGGTGTCGATGCCGGTCTTGCCGCCCACCGCGGCGTCGACCATGCCGAGCAGCGACGTCGGCACGTGCACGACGCGGACGCCGCGCAGCCAGGTCGCGGCCACGAAGCCCCCGACGTCGGTGGTCGCTCCGCCGCCGAGGGTGACCACGACGTCGGAGCGGGTGAAGCCGGCGGCGCCGAGCCGCTCCCAGCAGTCGGCGACCACCGCCGCGGTCTTGGCCGCCTCGCCGTCCGGGACCTCGAGGTCGAGCACGTCGTAGCCGGGCAGGTCGAGCGACCGGCCCGGCGCGTGGACCAGCGCGACCCGGCGTACGTCGCCCAGAAGCGCGGGCAGCCGGTCGACCACGCCCCGCCCGACCTCCACGTCGTACGGCGCCGGAGTCGCTACGTGAACCGTCGTCATGCCAGTGCCTCCACGATCTCGGCCGCCACCTCGTCGGCGGTGCGCCCGTCGGTGTCGACGACCAGCGTGGCCACGGACTCGTAGATCGGGGTGCGTTCGTCGAGCAGTGTCTTGATCCGTCCCCTCACGTTGCCGAGCAGCAGCGGCCGCGCGCTGCCGAGCCCGACCCGCTTCACCGCGTCGGAGAGGCCCACGCGCAGGAAGACGACGGAGTGGCCGGTCAGGAGCTCACGGGTGGCCGGGTCGAGCACCGCTCCCCCGCCGAGCGCGAGCACCCCGTCATGAGTGGCCAGCGCCTCGGCCACCGCCTTGCGCTCGAGGTCGCGGAAGTGGGCCTCCCCCGACTCCACGAAGATGTCGGAGATGGTCCGCCCCTCGAGCCTCTCGACGTCGGCGTCGGTGTCGCGCGCCTCGACGTCCCAGGCCCGGGCCAGCAGCGCACCGACGGTGGTCTTGCCGGCGCCCATCGGCCCGACCAGCACCACTGGAGGGGTCACCTGAACCTCAGCGTGTCGAGGTACGACTCGGCGTTGCGCCGGGTCTCCTGCACCGAGTCGCCACCGAACTTCTCCAGCACCGCATCGGCCAGCACCAGCGCCACCATCGCCTCGGCCACGATGCCCGCGGCCGGTACGGCGCAGACGTCGGAGCGCTGGTGGTGGGCGGTGGTGGCCTCGCCGGTGGCCACGTCCACCGTGCGGAGCGCGCGGGGAACGGTGGCGATCGGCTTCATCGCGGCCCGTACCCGCAGCACCTCGCCGGTGGTCATGCCGCCCTCGGTGCCGCCGGAGCGGCCGCTGACCCGGCGGATCCCGGCCTCGGTCGGCACCATCTCGTCGTGCGCCTCCGAGCCCGGCGTGGCCGCCAGCGCGAAGCCGTCACCGACCTCGACCCCCTTGATGGCCTGGATGCCCATGAGTGCACCGGCCAGCCGGGAGTCGAGCCGGCGGTCCCAGTGCACGTGCGAGCCGAGACCGGGTGGCAGGCCGTGCACGACCACCTCGACCACACCGCCGAGGGTGTCACCCTCCTCGTGGGCCAGGTCGATCCGCTCGACCATCTGCTTGCTGGTGTCGGGGTCGAGGCACCGCACCGGGTCGTCGTCGAGGCGGGAGACGTCGTCCGGCTCGGGCCAGAGCCCGTCGGGCGCGCGTACGCCGCCGAGCTCGATGACGTGGGAGACGACCCGGGCCCCCACCGCCTGCTGGAGGAAGTTGGTGGCCACCTGCCCGAGCGCGACCCGCGCCGCCGTCTCGCGGGCGGAAGCGCGCTCCAGGATCGGGCGGGCCTCGTCGAAGGCGTACTTCTGCATGCCCACGAGATCGGCGTGGCCGGGCCGGGGGCGAGTGAGCGGCGCGTTTCGCGCGGACCCCTCGAGCTCCACCGGGTCGACGGCGTCGGCCGACATCACCTTCTCCCACTTGGGCCACTCGGTGTTGCCGATCTGGATCGCGACGGGGCCGCCCTGGGTCTCACCGTGGCGTACGCCGCCCAGGAGCGTCACCTCGTCCTGCTCGAACTTCATCCGGGCGCCGCGTCCGTAGCCCAGCCGGCGCCGCGCCAGCGCCTCGCGGATGTCGTCGGAGGACACCCGCACGTGGGCGGGCAGCCCCTCGAGGATGGCGACGAGGGACGGGCCGTGCGACTCCCCCGCGGTCAGCCAGCGCAACATGTTCTTCCGGGGTCCCCGCGGAAGCGTGCCGCTTCCGCGCGGAGCGCGCCCGGTGCGCGCTTTCGTGGGGTGGACAACATGGGAAAGATTGTGTCAGCCGTAGAGGGCGGTGATGAGCGGCTGTCCGGCAACGACGCCCACCAGGGCACCAACCAGCATGAACGGACCGAACGGGTAGTCCCGCCGCCGGGTCACCAGCGACAGCAGCCCTCCGCCCACGCCACCGAGGATCAGGCCGGCTCCGATGCCGACCCACAGCTCGGACCAGCCCAACCAGCCCAGGGCCAGCCCGAGCACCCCGGAGAGGCGGACGTCGCCGTAGCCGAGGCCGCGGGGGTAGATGAACCAGAGCACGAAGAACATCCCGCCGTAGACCAGCCAGCCCAGCGCGGTGCGCTCCAGGTCGTGGAAGTCCCGGTCACCGAGGAGAAACGCCAGCAGGACCGTCACGACCGTCACGGCGTACGCCGGTGCGATCAGCCGGGTGGGCAGCAGCCTGGTCCGCCAGTCGATGACCGCCAGGGCAACCCCCACGGGCACCAGCGGCAGCACCACGAGCAGCGACACGTGCCAGCCGAGCACCAGCCCGATCGCCGCGGCGCTCACGCCGGCGGTCAGCGTCGTCGTCCAGATCAGCCCGGGGCGTGCCGCGATGTCGGCGTACAGCTCCTTGGGCTCCTCGGGCTCGCCGTCCTTCTCCTCCGGGTCCGGCTCATCCGGCTCGGGCACCCACGCGATGAGTCGCGGCACCAGGACACCCGCGACCAGCCCCGCGACACCGGCGGCGACCGCCGTCACGGGGTAGAGGTCGGTCACCTCGACAACCTCGAGGCGAGCTCCTCGTCGGCCGCGCGCCGCATCGCTCCCGCGGGCACGTCGTGGCGGCCGGTCATCGCCACCACCTGGTTGATGGCCTGCGCGACCAGCAGGTCGAGGCCGCTCAGCACGGTGCGGCCGGCACGTTCGGCCGCCGCGGCCAGGGGCGTGGGCCAGGGGTCGTAGACGGCGTCGAAGACGACCGGGAGCTCGGCCACGGCGGCCAGCAGCTCCGGGACCTGGGCCGAGGTCGGCACCGTGGAGACCAGTACGTCGCCCGTGAGGCTCTCAGCCTCCCCTTCGACCACGGCCAGCGTGCGCAGCTCGACCTCCGGGGCCGACCGGTGGACGGCCAGCGCGTGCACCGTGTCGGCGGCCCGCTCCGGGTCGCGGACGACGAGGGTGGCGTGCCGCAGCCCGCGCTCGGCCAGGGCGAGCAGCAGGGACGTGGCCGTCGCGCCGCCGCCGAGCACCACCGCCCTCTCCAGCGGCACGTCGTGCTCACCCAGCACCATCAGCGCCCCGGTCACGTCGGTGTTGAGACCGTGCCTGGTGCCGTCCGGCTCGAGGAGCACGGTGTTGCAGGCCCCCGTGGCCGACACCCACTCGTCGTGCGACGACAGGAGCGGCAGCGCCTCGCGCTTGAGCGGCATGGTCAGCGACAGCCCACGCCACTCGGCCGGGTCCAGCCCGTCCACGAACGCCGCCAGACCGCCGGCCGGGACCTGCACGGCGTCGTACCGCCAGTCCTCGAGGCCCAGGTCGCGATAGGCCGCCCGGTGGATCACCGGGGACAGGGAGTGGTCGACCGGGTCGCCGAGGACCGCGCACCTCATGACGGCGTCAGCACGCGTCCGAGGTCTCGCAGTACGTCGCGAGCTCCTGCTTGTACTCGAGGAACGTGTTGTAGTCGTCGGTGAACTTGGTCTCGCCGGTCTTGAGGTTCACCGTGACGTACCAGAGCCACGGCCCGTCCGCGGGGTGCAGCGCGGCCTGGATCGAGTCGTCGCCCGGCGACCCGATCGGGCCCGGCGGCAGCCCCGGGTTCTTGCGGGTGTTGTACGGCGAGTCGACGTCGAGGTCCTCCTGGGTCAGCGCGACGCCCAGGTCATCACGTCCGAGGGCGTAGTTGACCGTGGCATCGATCTCCAGCAGACCGTTGGTCGTGCCGTTGTCCGGGTTCTCCAGCCGGTTGTAGATGACCCGCGAGATCTTGGTGCGGTACTTCCCGCGTCCTTCTGCCTCGATCAGGCTCGCGATCGTCATGATCTCGTGCGGCGTGTAGCCGAGGGCCTGGGCGCCGGCCTCGAGGTCGTTCTGCTGGGCGGCCTGCTGCCAACGCACCACCATGTCATGGAGCATGTCGGCCGGCTTCTCGTCCGGGCCGAAGGAGTAGGTCGCCGGGAACAGGTACCCCTCCGCGTTGCCCTTGGCGTCCGCGGGCAGGCCGAGCGCCTGCGGGTCCTTGAGCGCGGCCTCGAACTCCTCCTTCTTGAACCCCGTCTCCTTGACCAGCCGGGCCACGATCTGGTCGACCGTGAACCCCTCGGGGATGGCCACTGACGTGGTCACGATGTTGCCGGGGTCCACCAGGACGGCGACCACGTCGGACGCCTTCATCTGCTTCTTGAGCGGGTAGTAGCCCGCCTGGATCGAGCTCGACTGCGCGTTGCCGTTGGCGGCGTCGATGAACGCCTCGACCGACGCGACGATGTCCGCCGACTTCAGCCCCCGGCCCATCTCGGCGATGCTGTCGCCCGGCTTGACCTCGAAGGTGACGTCCGCGCCGCCCGGCCCCGGGTAGTCGTCGGCCGAGCTGAACTGGTCCTTGACCTTGCCGATCCCGGTGGTCACGCCCCAGTAGCCGGCGCCCACGAGCACGGCGAGGATCACCAGTGCGATCAGGCAGCCGGGGCCGCGCCGACGCTGCCTCTGCGCCCGGCGCCCTCCGGCCGGCGTCGCGGGCTGCTGACCCCTGAGGAGGTCGTCCATGTCGGTCATGGTCAGTCTCTCTCCTCGATGATCTCTCCGGGCGCGGTGCCGCTTGCCCTCTCGGTGTCCAGCGCGTGCTGCAAGATCACCACCGCGGCGGCCTGGTCGACCACCGCACGACGTCTCGCCCCCGAACGCCCCCGGTCGCGCAGCATAGCCTCCGCGCTCACCGTGGTGAGCCTCTCGTCGGCCAGCCGCACCGGGACCGGGGCGATCGTCCGGGCCAGGCTCCCGGCCCACTCGCGCACCTTCGCCGCGGCCGGCCCCTCCCCTCCGGACAGCGACCTGGGCAGGCCGACGACGACCTCCAGCACCCGCTCCGGGTCGCCGTCCTGCTCCACCGAGAGCAGCTCGGCGATCCGCGCCAGGTCGCCCCGGCCGCGCTGCACGGTCTCGACCGGGGTCGCCAGCACCCCGGACGGGTCGGACCGAGCCACCCCGATCCGCGCGTCCCCGGGGTCCAGACCCAGCCGTACGCCGTGCCTCACCGCGTCCTCCCGCCCGCCGCCGACCTGGGAGGATGTGTCGCCCGATGCCGAGCCGTCGTTGCTCGTGAGGAGTAACGACGGGTCGGCGTGGCCAGATGACCGTGGCTCAGGAGGCGGCCTTCCCGACCTCGGAGCGGACCAGCACCAAAGCCTCGTCGATGCGGGAGGCGTCGCTGCCGCCGCCCTGGGCGACGTCGTCCTTGCCGCCGCCCTTGCCGCCCAGCAGGGGACCGATGGCGCGGACCAGGTCGTTCGCGCTCACCCCACGGCCCCGGCCCTCGTCGTTGACGGCCGCGACCACCGAGACCTTGCCGTCGGCGTCGCCGATGACCACGACCACCCCGGGCTGGCCCGCAGGCAGCCGGCCGCGGACGTCGAGCGCCAGCGTGCGCACGTCGCCCCCGGCCGCCCCTGGCGCCCGGGTGGCGACCAGCGCCACCCCGCCGACCTGCTCAGCGCCGGCCGCCAGCTCGCCGGCCCGCGCGAGCAGCTGTCCCACCCGGACCTTCTCGAGCTCCTTCTCGGCCGCGCGCAGCTTCTCGACGATGTCGTTGACCCGCTCCGGCAGCTCCTCCGGCCGCGCTTTCAGCGCCTCGGAGAGCTGGTTGACCAGGACGTGCTCGCGGGCCAGGAACCGGTAGGCATCGGCGCCGACGAGCGCCTCCACCCGGCGTACGCCGGACCCGATCGAGGACTCGTGCAGCAGCTTGATCACGCCGAGCTTGCCGGAGCTGCCGGCGTGGGTGCCGCCGCACAGCTCGCGCGCCCAGTCGCCGACCGAGACCACGCGGACCTCGTCGCCGTACTTCTCGCCGAACAGCGCCATCGCCCCGGACCTGACCGCCTCGGCCTGGCTCATGATCTCTGCCTGCACCGCCAGGTCGTCGAGGATCACGTCGTTGACCCGGGCCTCGACGTCGGCCATCACCGACTCGGGCACCGCGCCCGCCGCTGAGAAGTCGAACCGGAACCGGCCCGGCGCGTTCTCCGACCCGGCCTGCGTGGCCGTCTCCCCGAGCGCCTCGCGGAACGCCTTGTGCACCATGTGCGTGGCGGTGTGGGCGCGGGAGATCGACATCCGGCGCGCCAGGTCCACCTCGGAGTGCGCCTCGAGCCCCGGGGTGACCTCGCCGTTGAGCACGGTCGCCCGGTGCACGATCAGCCCGGTGATCGGCGACTGCACGTCGTCGACCCGCAGCCGCGCCCCGTTGGAGAGCTCGATGATCCCCTGGTCGGCGAGCTGGCCGCCGCCCTCGGCGTAGAACGGCGTCCGGTCGAGGACCAGCTCCACCTCGTCGCCCTCGCGGACCGAGTCGACCACGCCGTCGGCCGTGACCAGCGCGCTGACCGCGCCGTCGGTGACCGTCTCGGCGTACCCGGTGAACTGCACCGGCGCGCCCATCGAGTCGGCCACCGCGCGGTAGGCCGTGGCGTCGCGGTGCGCACCCTTCTTGGCCCGCGCGTCGTCCTTCGCCCGCTGCCGCTGCTCGTTCATCAGCCGGCGGAAGCCGACCTCGTCGACGTTGAGCCCCTGCTCGGCAGCCATCTCGAGGGTCAGGTCGATCGGGAAGCCGTAGGTGTCGTGCAGCGCGAACGCCCGGTCGCCGGACAGCTCGCTGCCGCCGGCCTGCTTCACCTCCGCGGCCGCCGTGTCGAAGATGGCGGTGCCGGCCCGCAGCGTCTGCCGGAACGCGTCCTCCTCCGCGAACGCCACGGTCGAGATCCGCGGCCAGTCGCGGTGCAGCCCCTCGTAGGTCTCGCCCATCTTGTCGCGGCTGACCGGCAGCAGCTCCGGCAGCACCGGGTCCTCGCACCCGAGCAGCCGCATCGAGCGGATCGCGCGCCGCACCAGCCGGCGCAGCACATAGCCGCGGCCCTCGTTGCCCGGCGTGACGCCGTCACCGATCAGCATCAGCGAGCTGCGGATGTGGTCGGCCACGACCCGGAACCGGACGTCGTCCTCGTGGTTCGTGCCGTAGACCCGCCCGGTCAGCTCCTGGGCCTTCTCGATGACCGGGAACATCACGTCGATCTCGTACAGGTTCTCCACGCCCTGCAAGAGGAAGGCCACGCGCTCCAACCCCATGCCGGTGTCGATGTTCTTCTTCGGCAACGGGCCGGCGACGTCGAAGTCGTCCTTGGCGCGTACGGCGCTGAGCTCCTCCTGCATGAAGACCAGGTTCCAGAGCTCCAGCAGCCGGTCCTCGAGCTTGCTGGGCATGTCCGGGCCCAGCAGCGTCGGGTCGAAGTCCGGGCCGTGCTCGCTGCCCCGGTCGTAGAGGATCTCCGAGGCCGGGCCGCCCGGGCCGGGGACCCCCATCGACCAGTAGTTGTCCTTCTTGCCCAGCCGCAGGATCCGCTCCTCGGGCAGGCCGGAGATCTTCTTCCAGAGCTCGAGCGCCTCGGTGTCGTCGACGTAGACGCTCGGGTAGAGACGGCTCTCCTCGAGCCCCCAGCCGCCCTGGTCGCGGGGCTTGGTGACCAGCTCCCAGGCGAGCTCGATGGCGCCCTCCTTGAAGTAGTCGCCGAAGGAGAAGTTGCCGCACATCTCGAAGAAGGTGCCGTGGCGTGTCGTCCTGCCGACGTCCTCGATGTCCGGCGTACGGATGCACTTCTGCACGCTGGTGGCGCGGGGGTAGGGCGGTGTCTCGTCGCCCAGGAAGTAGGGCTTGAACGGCACCATGCCGGCGTTCACGAACAGCAGCGTGGGGTCGTCGAGCAGCAGCGAGGCGGACGGTACGACGGTGTGGGCACCCCAGCGCGTGTCGTTCTCGAAGTGCGCGACGAAGTTCCGTCGGATGTCGGCGGTGTCCATCAGCTCGTACCCTCCTCTTCCTGTCTCGTCGGTGTCGATGTGGTCAGCTCTGCCGTGCCCTGCGCCCCGAGCTCCGTCGGTCCGGTGGCGAACCGCTCCCGCAGCTCGGTCTCGGCCTCGGCCTTGCCCTGTGCCACCTCGTCGCGGAACATCCGGGCACCGACGGCCAGCCCGTTGAGCCGGTCCTGGAGACCGTCGACCGTGAGGGCCTCGGCCGCGCGGCGACCGCGGATCACCACGTAGATCGCGGTCCCGGCCCCGGCGGCGAACCAGAGCCCGCGCCTCATGCCGCCGAGCCCTCGGCTCGCTCCTCGGCCGCCACGGCGGCCCGCTGCCGGGCGGCCCACTCCCGGCGCACCTCCCGGAGCTCGGCCCGCCGCTGCTTGCGGGAGCGTTTGACCTCCTGGCGCATGTGGAAGCGGATCCGGTTCCGGGTCTCGGGCGCCAGTGCGCGGCGCAGCCCCTGGAACAGCGACGCCGTCTGGACGACGGTCTCCTTGAGCACCAGGTCGGCGAAGACCGGCGCCGGCACGGTGGGCGCCGGCTCGACCGGCTCGGGTTCGACCTCGCCGATCCGGGTGATCACGAACTCGGGCACCGCAGGCTTCTCGTCGAGCGTCGGGAACACGCTGTCGGATCGCTCGTCCGGGAGCGGTCCGGTGTCACTCGACGCGAGCAGGCGGGCCACCTGGGCGTCGAGACGACGGACCCGGAGCGCGAGGGCAAGGACCAGCGCCGCCAGGACGGCGGTCACGGTCACGAGCAGCCACGCCATGGGAAAAGACCCTACCGTCCGTCAGCTCCGCGGATGATCCGGCGGACCCGCTCCCAGCGCTCCTTGATCGCGGCCTCGGCGCCCAGGGACGTCGGGCGGTAGTACTCCGCGTCGAGGACCACGTCGGGTGCGTACTGCTGCTCGGCGATGCCGTAGGGCTCGTCGTGGCTGTAGGTGTAGGAGGCGCCGTGGCCGAGCTTCTGGGCGCCCTGGTAGTGCGCGTCGCGCAGGTGCGGCGGGACCGGACCGATCTTGCCCGCGCGCACGTCGGCCGAGGCCGCCTCGATGGCGGTGATGACGGCGTTCGACTTGGGCGCGATGGCCAGCGCGATGGTGGCCTGCGCGAGGTTCAGCCGGGCCTCGGGCATGCCGATCAGCTGGACCGCCTGCGCCGCGGCCACTGCGGTCGGGAGCGCGGTCGGGTCGGCCAGCCCGATGTCCTCGCTGGCCAGGATCACCAGGCGGCGGGCGATGAAGCGGGGGTCCTCCCCCGCCTCGATCATCCGGGCCAGGTAGTGCAGCGCCGCGTCCACGTCCGAGCCGCGCAGGGACTTGATGAACGCGCTGGTCACGTCGTAGTGCTGGTCGCCCTGACGGTCGTAGCGGACGGCGGCCTGGTCGACCGCGGTCTCGGCCGTCTCGAGGTCGATCGTGGTGCTGCCGCGCGACGAGGCCGCTCCGGCCGAGGCCTCGAGGTAGGTCAGCGACCGCCGTGCGTCACCGCCCGCCAGCCGGACCAGGTGGTCCAGCGCGTCCTCGTCGAGCGCGTAGGCGCCGGCCAGCCCCCGTTCGTCGACCAGGGCGCGGTCGAGGACCACCCGGACGTCGTCGTCGGTCAGGGGCTCCAGCCGCAGCAGCAGGCTGCGCGAGAGCAGCGGGGAGATCACCGAGAAGAACGGGTTCTCGGTGGTCGCGGCGACGAGGGTGACCCAGCGGTTCTCGACGCCCGGCAGCAGCGCGTCCTGCTGCGCCTTGCTGAACCGGTGCACCTCGTCGACGAACAGCACGGTCTCGTGACCGCTCGCGACGAGCTCGGCCCGCGCAGCGTCGATCGCCGCCCGCACCTCCTTGACGCCGGCCGACACCGCCGAGACCTCCACGAACCGCCGGTCGGTCTGCTGGCTCAGGATCGCCGCGATCGTGGTCTTGCCGGTGCCGGGCGGACCCCACAGCAGCAGCGACATCGCCTGGTCGCCCTCGACCAGCTGGCGCAGCGGAGAGCCCGCGGCCCGCAGCTGCTCCTGACCGACGAGCTCGTCCAGCGTGCGGGGTCGCATGCGTACGGCGAGCGGTGCCGCCGCGTGCGACGCCGAGCTCAGCGAGCCACCACCGGCCGCGCCCTGACCCGGCCCGGCTGCGGGCTGGCGGAGCGAGCCGGTGTCGAAGAGCTCGTCAGCCTCGCCCAAAGGACTTCGTGCCGAGGTCGTACCAGGTGTCCGTGTAGCCGGGGTGGTTCAGGGCGTCGTCGCCCATCGTCGTCTCTCCGGGGACGGCGTTGCCCTGCGCGTCCACGCCGAGCAGCGACGCGGTGGCCGGTTCGGCCGGGTGGTGGCCGATCTCGCCCGGGAAGTGGCAGGCCACCTTCTGCTTGGGCCCGATCTGGAGCAGCGGCGGCTCGACCTTGGCGCAGATCTCCTGGGCGATCGGGCAGCGGGTGCGGAACCGGCAGCCCGAGGGCGGGTTGATCGGGCTGGGTACGTCGCCGGTCAGGCGGATCCGCTCGCGGCGCCCGCCGATCGCGGCCTGCTTGACGTCGGGCACCGCGGAGAGCAGGGCCTGGGTGTAGGGGTGGTGCGCGTGCAGGTAGATGCTCTCGCGGTCGCCGATCTCGACGATCTTGCCGAGGTACATCACCGCGACCTCGGGGCAGAAGTGCCGGACGATGGCGAGGTCGTGGGCGATGAAGAGGAACGCGACGTTGAACTCCTGCTGGATCCCCTGCAGCAGGTTGATGACCTGGGCCTGGATCGAGACGTCGAGGGCGGAGACCGGCTCGTCGGCCACGAGCAGCTTCGGGTTCAGCGTGAGGGCCCGGGCGATGCCGATGCGCTGGCGCTGGCCGCCGGAGAACTCGTTGGGGAACCGGTTGTAGTGCTCGGGGTTGAGCCCGACGATCTCGAGCAGCTCCTTGACCCGCGAGAGGACCTGCTTCTCGGGCACCACCTTGTGGATGCGCAGGGGCGCCCCCACGATCGAGCCCACCGTGTGCCTCGGGTTCAGCGAGGTGTAGGGGTCCTGGAAGATCATCTGGATGTCGCGCCGCAGCGGCTTGAGCTCACGCATCTTGAGATGGGCGATGTCCCGGCCCTCGAAGTTGATCGCGCCACCGGTCGGCGTCAGCAGCCGGGTTATCAGCCGGCCGGTGGTCGACTTGCCGCAGCCGGACTCACCGACCAGCCCGAGCGAGCCGCCCTCGACCACCTCGAACGACACGCCGTCGACCGCCTGCACGTAGCCGACGGTGCGGTGAACTACTCCGTTGGACTTGACCGGGAAGTACATCCGCAGGTTGTCGACGGTGAGGATCGGCTTGGCGTCCTTCGGCGCCTCCACGGCTGCGAACCCCTGGAAGGGGTCGATGTCCGCATCGGTGATGAGGACGGGCTCGTCGTCCGGCCCCTCGCCGGCCTTCTCGGGCTCGGTGTGCTCGGTCGTGGACATCAGGATCCGCTCATCTCGCCCAGCTGTTCGACCAGCTCGGGGGCGATCTCCGGCAGGACCTCGGTCTGGTAGATGGCCTCGGCGTCGGCGAGGTGGCAGCGCTTGAGGTGCGTCGAGCCCCGGTTGCCGGGCGCCAGCTCCGGTGTCGTGGTGCGGCACAGGTCGCCCGGCACCTTGTCGCGGAAGGCGCAGCGCGGGTGGAAGTGGCAGCCGGATGGCGGGTTCAGGAGGCTGGGCGGGCTGCCCGGGATCGGGATCAGCTTGGCACTGGTGTCCCCGGTGACCTCAGGCACGCTCGAGAGCAGCCCCCACGTGTAGGGCATCTCGGGGTGGGTCAGGATCTCGGAGGTCTTGCCGTACTCGACTGCCCGCCCGCCGTACATCACCAAGGTGTCGTCGGTCATCTCGGCCACCACGCCCAGGTCGTGGGTGATGATGATGATCGCGGAGTTGAACTCCTTCTGGAGGTCCTGGAGCAGGTCCAGGATCTGCGCCTGGACGGTCACGTCCAGCGCCGTGGTCGGCTCGTCGGCGATCAGCATGGACGGGTCGTTGACCAGCCCCATCGCGATCATCGCGCGCTGCCGCATGCCGCCGGAGAACTGGTGCGGGTAGTCGTCGACCCGCCGGTCCGGCTGCGGGATGCCGACCCGGTCGAGCAGCTCGATGGCGCGGCGCCGCGCGACCTTCTTGGACACGTCCGCGTGCACCCGGTAGGCCTCGATGATCTGCGCGCCCACCGTGAAGTAGGGGTGCAGGGCCGAGAGCGGGTCCTGGAAGATCATCGCCACGTCGCGGCCGCGGAGCTTGCGCATCTCGTCCTCGGACAGCGTGAGCACGTCCGTGCCGTCCAGGATGATCTGGCCCGACAGCTGGGCGTTGGTGCCGTGGAAGAGGCCCATGATCGCCGAGCTCGACACCGACTTGCCCGAGCCGGACTCACCCACGATCCCCAGCGTCTTGCCCCGCTCGACGGTGTAGCTCAGCCCGTCGACGGCCTTCACGATGCCGTCACCGGTCGGGAAGTGGACCTTCAGGTCCTTGACGACGAGAAGAGGGTCGCCCGAGGCCGAACCGCCGGGCGCGCTCTCCTCGAGGGTCGTTGCGGAAGAGGACACGTGCCTACCTAACCCCTTTCGGCCAGCCGACGCTAGCCAAGCCGAACCCGCGGGTCGATCACGGCGTAGAGCAGGTCCACGATGATGTTGGCGATGATCACGATCGCCGCGACCAGCAGCACGATGCCGACCACCAGGGCCAGGTCGTGGCGCCCTATCGCCGCGACGGACATCTTGCCGACGCCGTTGAAGTTGAAGACCTGTTCGGTGATGATCGTGCCCCCCAGCAACCCGGCCAGGTCGAGTCCGGACAGGGTGACCAGCGGGGTCAGGGTGGCGCGAAGGGTGTGCTTTCCGACCACCATCCGCTTGGTCAGTCCCTTGGCGCGCGCGGTGCGGATGTAGTCCTCGGTCATGGTCTCCAGGACGAAGGCCCTGGTCATCCGGACGTAGCCGGCCATGTAGACCAGCGCCAGCGTGATCGCCGGGAGAATCAGCCCGCTGGCCCACAGCCACGGGCTCTCGGTGATCGGCGTGTAGACCGGCAGCTTCACGATCTGCCACCGGATCGCGACGAACTTCAGCAGCAGCAGGCCGATGAAGAACGTCGGGAAGGCGAAGCCGAGCAGGGACAGGCCGACGATCGACCTGTCTACGAGCCTGCCCTTGAAGAGCGCGGCGGTGACGCCGAACACGACGCCGCCGATGATCCAGATGACGTAAGCCGCGATGGCGATGGAGATCGAGACCGGCAGCTTGTCCTTGAGCAGCGTGTTGACGGTCTCGCCGTAGGTGTAGGACAGGCCCAGGCAGCCGGGGGCGCAGTGGACGATCTGCTCGGGATGCGCCGCGCGCAGCTCGGCGTTGTCCGGGAAGTCGCGGCCGACCACGAAGCCCTTGGCGAACTTCGCCCATTGCACGGCGAGCGGCTGGTCGAAGCCGAGCGACTCGCTGGTCGTCTTGAGCTGCTCGGTGGTGCACTTGGGGCCGCAGGCATAGCGCTCGGGGTGGTCGGAGCTGGCGTAGAAGAGGATGAAGGTGACCATGCTCATGACCACCATGAGCAGCAGGCCGCTGATCACGCGGCGGATGGTGTAGGCGAACACGGGCACCTCGGAACGTGTGTGTGGGATTCCGTTGGCTCCGGCTCCGTGCGGCCCCACCCTTCGGCGGGGCCGCACGGGCCGGTCTTGCGGCGTTGCTGTGTTGCTGTGTTGCGGTGTTGCTCTGAGCTGCTCCGCATCAGGTGACGCGGATGCTCACATCTTCAGTTGTGGTGGTACCCGAACCTGGGTCAGCTGCTCTTGACTGCGATGCAGCCGAGGTCGACGTACCCGCTGGTGCCGGAGGAGTTGACGTAGTTCTCGATGTTGGAGCCGCGCAGGAAGTAGAACTGCGTGGTGTCCAGCGGGATGTAGGCGACGTCGTCGGAGAGCATCTTGTCGATGTCCGCCCACTGCTGGTTGGCCTTGTCGAGGTCGGTCTCCTGCCCGGCAGCGTCCATCGCCGCGTTGACCGCGTCGCTCTTGTAGTTGCCGTAGTCCTGGCCGTTGGAGGCCTTGCTGATGTTGATCCGGCTGTCGAACAGCGGCGGGATCACCGTCGAGACCGACGGCCAGTCAGGGCCCCAACCGCCCCAGATCAGGTCGGAGTCCGAACCCGGCTTCTGGATCGTGTCGTAGTAGGGACCCGACGGGTCCAGACCGTCCAGGGTCACCTGGAAGCCGGCCTGGTCATAGCTGGCCTTCAGGGCCGCGAACGCCTTGTCGGTGGCGTCCGAGCCGATCGGGTAGGTCAGCTTGATCGGGTACGGCAGCGTCTCGCCGGAGTCCTGCAGCAGCTGCTTGGCCCCCTCGATGTCCGGCTTGCCGTCCGCGCTGTAGTCCGGGTTGGCGACGTAGCCGGGCGTGGCCGGGTTGACGATCGACTGCGACGGCTTGGAGGCCTTGTCGCCACCGAGCGCCGCGCTGTAGCCCGCCCGGTCGGTGGCCGCGGCCAGCGCCTGGCGCACCTTGAGGTTGGTCACCCGGTTGAAGTTCGGCACCAGGTAGTTGCTGAACGGCGAGGCGAAGTTGACCGCGCGGTCGGCCACCGAACCCGTGATCTGCGGGTACTGGGCCGGGGTGATGTTGCGGCTCGTGATCGCGTTCTTGTCATCACCCTGGTCGGCGATCAGCCGGTCGACGATGACCTCGGCCTCGGTGCCGATGGAGAACACGAACGAGTCCGGGTTCGCCTGGCGGTTGGTGTCCTCCGTGGCGTCCCACTTGGGGTTGCGCACGTAGGTGCCGCCCGAGTCCTGGTTCCACTCGCCCTGCAGCATGTAGGGGCCGTCGGAGAAGGCTACGTACTGCGACTTCGCGCCCTTGTCCTGGTCCTGCCGGTAGGGGTCGAAGGAGCGCAGCGAGGCGAGCGCCAGCGGGAAGTCCGGCCACGGCTTCTTGAACCGGTAGGTGATGGTGTTGCCGTCGCAGGTCACGGCCTTGTCGAAGGCGTCCTGTCCCTCACCGGTGTAGGGGCCCTTGTAGACCGGCGAACCGTCGGGGCCGTCGGGGATGTCGAGGTAGCCGATGATGTAGTTCGGGCCGCCGGTGATGATGTCGGTCGCGAACGTCCGCGAGACGCCGTACTTCAGGTCCTCACAGGTGACCGGCTTGCCGTCCTGCCAGACCGGCCCGTCCTTGAGCGTGAACGACCACTGGGTGGCGTCCTCGTTGGACTGACCCGTGTCGGTGGCCAGGTCCGGGATCGGCGTCTGCCCCTTGACCGGGTCGGTCACACCGACCGGGAACATCAGCAGGCCGCGCGAGTAGAGCCGGCCCATGTTGGCGATGTCGCGGCCCGTGTAGGTGCGCTGTGGGTCCAGGGACTGGGTGACCGACTGCTCGAGCGAGTACACCGTCCCGCCCTTGTCCACCTTCGCGCTCACCGACTGGCTGCTCTGGTCGCTGGGTCCGTTCCCGCTTCCTGAGTCGCCACCGCAGCCGGCCACGAAGGCCGCCGCTGCAAGGGATGCGACTGCTGCTACCAGCCGCTTCCGAGTGGTTCCCATCTGTTTTCTCCTTCGGAGGGATGTGTCTCGCCGTGGAACGGCGTCTCTTTCCTGCGGAAAGTCTGGGTGGGCCGCTGCCTCAGCGGCCGGCCTTCGGGTCGAGGGCGTCGCGCGCCCCGTCGCCGAGGAGGTTGAACGCGATGACGATGGCCGCGATGATCGCCGCCGGTGCGAAGAAGAAGAAGAAGTCGCCCTCGGCGTACTGGACCGCGCTGTTGAGCACGTTGCCCAGGGTCGGCGTGGGGTTCTTGATGCCCACGCCGAGGAAGCTGAGGGCGGCCTCGGCCGAGACGTAGGCCGGCATCAGCAGCGTGAAGTAGACCAGGAGCGGGGCCCACAGGTTGGGCAGGATCTCCTTGAAGTAGATCCGACGGCGCGAGGCGCCCATCAGGATCGCGGCGTCCACGAACTCCCGCTCGCGGACGCTGAACACCTGGCCGCGGATGAGACGCGCGACCGGCGGCCAGCCGAACAAGGCCAGCACGAGGACGATGTAGAACCCGTTGACGAACGCACCGTTGGGTCCGTTGGGGACGCCTATCTGCAGCATCCGGTCGACCATGACCTGCGAGAGGCCCAACAACATCAGCGTGAGCGGGAAGGCCAGGATCAGGTCGATGAACCGGCCGATGGCGGCGTCGACGAAGCCACCGGTGAACCCGGCGATGATGCCGAGGACCGTCCCGATGACGACGGTGATGATCGCGGCCGACAGGGCGATCGTCATGGACAGGGTCACACCCAGCATCAGCCGCGAGAGCACGTCACGACCCGACTGCGGCTCCACGCCCATCGGGTGGTGGATGCTGATGCCGCCCCAGAAGCCCAGCGGATAGCCACCGGTGTTGGGGTCGAGCAGCTCCGGGTGGAACGTGTAGGGGTCCAGCACGCCGATACGTTCGAGGATCGGCGAGGCTATCGCCGTCAGGACGAAGAGCACGGTGACGACCAGCGCCGCCATCGACAGCTTGTCCTTGCGGAAGCGGATCCAGGCGAGCTTGAGGGGTGATCGCCCCTGGACATCGACTCGACCAGCTTGCTCGTCGGTGTCGGCGTCATCGAAATGGTCGTCGCTGTGCGACTCCAGGTTCGAGGCAGTGAGCGTCACCTGGTCTCCCTTTCACAGCCCTGCCCGATGGGGCCTGACCCCAACGGCCATTCGGAACTCTATGTGACCCGGGCCGCACTTCAAGTCGCGACCCGGTAACGATCTGGTCTCGGGCAAGGGCCTCGACAGACGGCGTCGATCGTCCGGAAAATCAGCTCTGACCTGGAAAATCGTCGCTCCTGCTCGCCCCTCCCCCGGTGACCTTCCGTCCTTGGGCGACGACCTCGCCGGAGGGAAGGTCGAGCCACCGGTACCCGAACTCGATGTCGGTGCTCACCTCGACGAGGCGGTTGGCCTGCTCGGACGGCGGGCCCTCGGCGTACAGCGGCCCGGTCACCGGCTGCGCCGGGTGGCGGCCGAGCTCGCCGGCGAAGTGACAGGCCACCTTGTGCCGCGGGCCGATCTGCAGCAAGGGTGGCTCGTGCCGGGCGCAGATGTCCTGGGCCAGTCCGCAGCGGGTCCGGAACCGGCATCCGGACGGCGGGTTGATCGGGCTCGGTACGTCGCCGGTGAGGCGGATCCGTTCCCGGCGTCCGCCGATCGCGGCCTGCTTGACGTCGGGCACCGCGGAGAGCAGCGCCTGGGTGTAGGGGTGCGCCGCGTGGTCGTAGAGCGACTCGCGGTCGGCGATCTCGACGATCTTGCCGAGGTACATCACCGCGACCTCGGGGCAGAAGTGCCGTACCACCGACAGGTCGTGCGCGATGAAGAGGAAGGCGATCCCGAACTCGCGCTGGACGTCCTGGAGGAGGTTCACGACCTGTGCCTGGATGGACACGTCCAGCGCCGAGACGGGCTCGTCGGCCACCAGCAGCTTCGGCTGGAGGGCGAGGGCCCGGGCGATCCCGATGCGCTGGCGCTGGCCACCGGAGAACTCGTTGGGGTAGCGGTTGTAGTGCTCGGGGTTGAGCCCGACGACCTCGAGCAGCTCCCTCACCCGGGCGAGGACCTTGTTGTCCGGGACCACCTTGTGGACCTGCAGCGGGATGCCGACGATCGTGCCGACCGTGTGCCGCGGGTTCAGCGAGCTGTAGGGATCCTGGAAGATCATCTGGATCTCTTTGCGCAGCGGCAGCATCTGCCGCTTCGACAGCTTGGCCATGTCCTGGCCCTCGAACAGCATCTCGCCGGACGTCGGCTCGTAGAGGCGGGTGATCACCCGGCCGGTCGTCGACTTGCCGCAGCCCGACTCGCCGACGAGGCCGAGCGCCCCGCCCTTGGGAACGGCGAAGGAGACGCCGTCCACCGCCTGCACGTGGCCGACGACCCGGCGGAGGACACCGGACGAGTGCACCGGGAAGTACTTCACCAGGTTGCGGACCTCGAGCAGGGTCTCCCCCGTACCGTTCGTGGGCAGGCTCGGCTGGTCGATACGTGCGGTGGTCATGGCTTGTCACCCAGGATCTCGGCGATCTGTTCCTGGAGCTCGGGGATCACGTCACCGGTCTCGGGGTCGATCAGCTCGGGAGAAGCCTCGGGCAGGACCTCCTTGAGGTAGATCTCGTCGGGGTTGACCAGGTGGCAGCGCTTGAGGTGGCCCGGCTGCGAGGCCTGCGCCAGCTCGGGCAGGGTGGTCCGGCACAGGCTGCCGGGCACCTTGTCGACGTGCGGGCAGCGGGGGTGGAACGCGCACCCGGCCGGGGGGTTGAGCAGGCTCGGCGGGGTGCCGGGGATCGGCACGAGGCGGGCGTCGACGTCACCGGAGATGTCCGGAACGCTGCTCAGGAGCCCCCACGTGTAGGGCATCTCGGGCAGCGTCAGGATCGACTTCGTCGGCCCGCTCTCGACGGCCCGGCCGCCGTACATCACGAGCACGTCGTCGGCGATCTCGGCGATCACGCCGAGGTCGTGGGTGATCATGACGATCGCCGAGCCGAACTCGCGCTGGAGGTCCTGGAGCAGGTCGAGGATCTGGGCCTGGACGGTCACGTCGAGCGCCGTGGTCGGCTCGTCGGCGATGAGCAGCTGGGGGTTGTTGACCAGCGCCATGGCGATCATGGCCCGCTGCCGCATGCCGCCGGAGAACTGGTGCGGGAAGTCGTCGACGCGCCGGTCGGGCTGCGGGATCCCGACGCGGTCCAGCATCTCGACCGCGCGGCGCCGGGCCACGCTCTTGGAGACGTCGTTGTGCAGCCGCATCGCCTCCGCGATCTGCCGCCCGATCGCGTAGAAGGGATGCAGTGCAGTGAGCGGGTCCTGGAAGATCATCGCGACGTCGTTGCCACGCAGTGCGCGCAGGGTCTGCTGGTCGGCGCCGACCACCTCGGTGCCGCCGACGCGGATCGAGCCGGCCAGCCGCGTCGAGCGCGGGTTGTGCAGGCCGAGCACCGCCATCGACGACACGGACTTGCCCGACCCGGACTCGCCGACGATGCCGAGGGTCTTGCCCTTCCGGACCGTGTAGCTGAGCTCGGTGACCGCCTGGACCAGGCCGTCGTGGGTGGGGAACTGGACGGTGAGGTTGTCGACGACGAGGAAGGGCTCGTCCTCCTCCGTGGCCGGACGCCCGAACCCGAAGGCCCCGCTGTCTTGGACGGAGGTCATGCCAGCCGGACCCGGGGGTCGATGACGGCGTAGAGCAGGTCGACGATCAGGTTGGCGAGCACGATGATGACCGCCGCGACGAGCACGGTGGCGGCGACGACCGGGAAGTCGACCGGGGACCGCAACGCCTGGATGCCCCACCTGCCGATGCCGTCGATCCCGAAGATCTGCTCGGTGAAGACCGTGCCGGTCAGCAGGAAGGCGAAGTCGAGGCCGAAGATCGTGATGATCGGGACGACCGCCGCCCGCAACGCGTGGCGGGTGACCACCCTCCGCTGGGATGCGCCCTTGGCCACCGCGGTGCGCACGTAGTCCTCGTCCATGGTCTCGATCATCTGCCCGCGCGAGTACCGCGCGTAGGACGGTGGAGGAGGCGAGCCCGATGGTCAGCCAGGGCAGGAGCAGCCCGGTGAACCACGCGACCGGGTCCTCGGTGAGCGGGGTGTACGACGTGTTCTCGATCAGCTTCCACTGCAGCGACACGTAGATCCAGACCAGCAGCGCGATGACGTAGTAGGGGATCGCGGAGACCAGGACGCTGAACGACACCAGCCCGCGGTCTACCGCGGTCCCGCGTTTTCGCGCGGCGATGGTGCCCAGGAGGACCCCGAGGGTCAGGTAGATGATCGAGCCGCCGACCGCGATCGAGATCGTGGCCGGGAGCTTCTGCAACAGCTCCTGGGTCACCTCACCGCGAGTGCGGTAGGAGATGCCCAGGCAGGGCGCGTCGCAGTGGTAGGTCGCGCCGAAGTCGATCTCGCGGTCCTGGAAGAGGCCGCGCACGAAGACGCCGTACTGGTGGACGATCGAGTCGTTGAGCCCGAGCTGCTCGGTGAGGAGCGCCAGCTTCTCCGGGGTGCACTTGCCGTTCAGGTCGCACAGCGGCTGGGCCGGGTTGGAGGGCCCCTTGAAGAACAGCACGAACACGATCATGGACGTCAGCGCGACGACCAGGAACGCCGAGACGAGCCGGCGCACGATGTAGCCGAACATCGCTAGTGCCCCTCACCCGACGTGCGTGCGACAGGTCGTGCTCCCGGTGCGTGCATCGCGAGGCGGCGGAGCGAAGGCAGGCTGGACGTCTTTCGAGCGACGCCAACAAAGCGAGGTGCGTGCCGGGGGCGCGAACCGTGGTGCGCACGTCGGGTGAGGGGCACTGGTCCTCCGTGTGGATTCAGGGTCTTTTCCCTGGTCAGCGGGGCGGGCCGGTCGGCCCGCCCCGCTGACCGGGACTTGCAGCTGTTGCCGGGCTGTCTGTTGTCAGCCGGCGTTGACCCACATGTCACGGAAGGTCGGCATGCCGAGGGTGTTGTCGACGTTCATCCCCTCGATCTCCGAACCGTGCGACAGCGCCACACCGCCGTAGTAGCGCGGGACCACCGGGAGGTAGGTGGTCATGATCTCCTTCTCCAGGTCGTTCCAGGCCTTGGGCTGCTGGTCGGTCGGGAGCGTGAAGACGTCGTTGATCTTCTGGTCGATCTCGGGGTTGTTGAACGCCGACTCGTTGGTGCCGAAGCCGACCTCGTTCAGGTCCGTCGACTGGAAGATCGTCGGCACCCAGGTCGAACCCGACGGCCAGTCGGAGCACCAACCGTAGCTGCGCAGGTTGATGTCGCCGTTGACGTCGTCACGGTCTGCGACGAACTTCGCATTGGTGCTGGCCACCGGGGTGGCCTTGAAGCCCGCGGCCTCGAGGCCCTTGACCAGCGTGTCCTTGCTGGCCACTGAGGTGTCGGAGTCCGTGGCGAACAGGAACTTGATCTCGTAGCCCAGGTTGCCGCTGTCGGTCAGGATCTGCTTGGCCTTGGCCGGGTCGGTCTGGAACGGTCCGTGGCCCTCTACCGGGTCGTAGGGCTCACGGCCCGGGACACCGGGCGGCATGAGGTTCTGGGTCGCGATCGCGTTCACGCCCGGGATCAGGCCGCTGGCCACGATCTGGTCGTTGTACGGGACCGCCCAGGTGAGCGCCTCGGCGATGGACTTGTCCGGCACCTTGCGCTGGTCGAGCGCGTAGAAGTAGGTGCAGGGCTGGCCACCCACGACCAGCCGGCCGGTGTCGTTCATCTTCCGGTAGTCCTGGGCCAGGACGTCGCTGTAGTTGACCGTCGTCTTGCCGGCCCCGGAGTCGTTGAGCATGATCTGGTCGGTCTGCGCGTCCTGCCCACCGGCCTTGAGCACGTAGCTGTCCGGGTAGTTCGTGCGCGCGGGGTCGGTGTTCGGGTCCCACTGGTCGTTGCGGACCAGCGTGAGCGACTTCCCGATCGTGTACTGGGAGATCTTGTACGGGCCGGTGGCCAGCGGGTGCTGGGAGTACTTGGCCGGGTCGCTGACCGCCGGGTCGGTCGGGATCGGGCCCATGGCGGGGAACGACGCGTAGTAGGGGAAGTCCGGGAACGGCTTGCTCATCTTGATGATGACCTTGTTGCCGTCGACCGAGACCGCCTGCTGCTGGCCGTTGGGGTCGGTGTAGGGACCCTTGTAGGTGTCGCCTCCCAGGAAGTACGGGTTGCTGTAGTAGAGGCCCGGACCGTTCGGGAAGGTCTTGCCGTCCATCGAGCGCTCGATGCCGAAGGCGACCTCGTCCGCGGTGACGGGGGCGCCGGTCTCCCACTTGGCGCCGTCACGGATCGTGAACGTCCACTGGGTGTAGTCGTCGTTGTGCTGACCCAGGTCGGTCGCCAGGTCGGGCACGAGGATCATCTGGCCGGTCTTGTCGTCGTAGTCGTACTGCGTCAGGGCCCGCGTCACCAGCGAGCTCATGATCGAGTTCGTGTCGGTGTAGTAGAGGTCCGACGGGTCGATGGGCGTGGTCCAGCCCGTGGAGGTCAGGAGCGTGACCGTCCCACCCTGCTTGGCTCCGTCGATGGTCGCCGGACCCTGCCGGGTCGGGTCCATGCCGTTGCCGGTGTTGCCGAGGTTCTCGGTGTCGACCGTGCTGGACGCACCCCCGCTACTGCTCTTGTTGTCGTCGCCACCGCCACCACAGGCGGCGAGCGCGAGGAGGCTGGCTGTGGCCACAGCCACCGCCGATCTCTTCAGGCGCATGCCTTTTTCACCTTTCGTTGGAACTGCCACAGCCACGTCGTCGACGTTCGTCAACGACGACTCCTCGGGTCGAACGCGTCGCGCACCGAGTCACCGAGGAGGTTCAGGGAGAGCGTCAGCAGCGTGATCGCGCCGACCGGGAGCCACAGGTAGAGCCCGTAGTCCGCGTAGTAGGGGGTCGCGTCCGCGACCATCTTGCCCAGCGAGGGCGTGCCGGTCAGCCCGAGCCCGAGGAAGGACAGGCCGGCCTCGGCCGCGACGAACGCAGGCATGCCGAGGGAGATCGAGACCACGATCGGGGCCACCAGGTTGGGCAGCAGCTCCTTGAACAGGATCTTGCGCGTCGGCACCCCGATCACCTCGGCGGCCAGGATGAACTCGCGCTCGCGCAGGGAGAGCACCTGACCCCGGATCAGCCGGGTCAGCCCCATCCAGCCGAACAGCACCAGGACGCTGATCAGGGTGATCAGCTGGGCCTTGGCGAGCTTGTCGAGGTCGGTGGTGAAGCGCGAGACGATGATCGGCGCCAGGGCCAGCATCCCGAGCAGGTAGGGGAAGGCGAGGAACAGGTCGGTGACGAACGAGATGACCCGGTCGGACCAGCCCCGGGAGAAACCCGCCATCAGGCCGAGCGACACGCCGATGAAGGTGGACACGACGGTCGCGACGAACGCGACGAGGAGCGACGTGCGGAGCCCGTAGAGCAGGTAGGCCAGGTTGTCGTAGCCGAGCCGCGGCGCGACGCCCAGCGGGTGGTCCCAGGTGAAGGGGTGGAACGGCGGCCCGACCTTGGGGTAGCCGTCGAAGTCGAGGACGTCGGTGACGTCGGGAGCGTTGGGGTCCGAGATGTCCCAGTAGATGTCGAACCACTTGGTGATCAGCGGCGCGAGGAGAGCGAGAAGCACGAGGAGCAGCAGGACCACCGTGCAGGCGAACGCGACCTTGTCCTTGCGGAGCCGGCTGAACGCGATCGCGGTCGGCGACTTGCCCGCGATCTCCTTGCTCGCCGCGGTGGTCTCCAGCGCCTCGTCGTGGACGAGCGGGCTGGTCTGCTCGTCGGAGACGACCTCCCCACGGGCGTCAAGAGACACAGCCACCTCCTGCAAGGCTTCCCCGTGCGCTTCACCGGGCAGCGCCGCTGACTGTAAACCAGTTGACAGGGGCATCCACTACCGGAACACGTAACAAATCGGTCTCGGATGGCGCGAGAACCTTCACCCTTCGGGGGCGTCCTCCGGAAGATCCTCCGCCGGAGCCGCGTCGACACCGGCTTCCTTCCGCTGTTCGGCGGTGATCGGCGCCGGGGCTGCGGTGAGGGGGTCCACCCCTCCTCCGGACTTCGGGAACGCGATCACCTCGCGGATCGAGTCGGTGTGCGCGAGCAGCGCGGTGATCCGGTCCCAGCCGAAGGCGATGCCGCCGTGGGGCGGCGCACCGAACGTGAACGCGTCGAGGAGGAAGCCGAACTTCTCGTGCGCCTCGGCCTCGTCCAGGCCCATCACCGCGAACACCCGCTTCTGGACGTCCTCGCGGTGGATACGGATCGAGCCGCCGCCGATCTCGTTGCCGTTGCAGACCACGTCGTAGGCCCAGGCGAGCGCGTCGCCGGGGTCCTTGTCGAAGGTGTCGAGGTCCTGGGGTGACGTGAAGGCGTGGTGCACGGCGGTCCACGCGCCGCCACCCACGGCGACGTCGCCGGCGGCGGTCGCCTCGTCGGCGGGCTCGAACAGCGGCGCATCGACGACCCAGAGGAAGCTCCACGCGGCCTCGTCGATGAGTCCTCCCCGCCGTCCGATCTCGAGCCGCGCGGCGCCGAGCAGCGCCCGGCTCGGCTTGGGCAGCCCAGCCGCGAAGAAGACGCAGTCGCCGGGCTCGGCGCCGACCTGTGCGGCCAGGCCGGCCTTCTCCGCCTCGGAGAGGTTCTTGGCCACCGGTCCCCCGAGCTCGCCGTCGTCCTGCACCAGGACGTAGGCCAGGCCCCGTGCGCCGCGCTGCTTGGCCCACTCCTGCCAGGCGTCCAGCTGCTTGCGCGGCTGGCTCGCGCCGCCCGGCATGACCACCGCACCGACGTACGGCGCCTGGAAGACGCGGAACGGAGTGTCCTTGAAGTAGTCGGTGCAGTCGACCAGCTCCTGGCCCATGCGCAGGTCCGGCTTGTCGGTCCCGAAGCGGGCCATCGCCTCGGCGTACGTCATCTGAGGCAGCGGCCGCGGGAGGTCGTGACCCACCAGCGACCAGACGGCGGCCAGCACGTCCTCGGCGACGGCGACGACGTCGTCCTGCTCGACGAAGCTCATCTCGATGTCGAGCTGGGTGAACTCCGGCTGCCGGTCGGCGCGGAAGTCCTCGTCTCGGTAGCAGCGCGCGATCTGGTAGTAGCGCTCGAGGCCGGCGACCATCAGCAGCTGCTTGAACAGCTGGGGGCTCTGCGGGAGGGCGTACCAGCTGCCGGGCCGGAGCCGGGCGGGGACCAGGAAGTCGCGGGCGCCCTCCGGGGTGGACCGGGTCAGCGTCGGGGTCTCGACCTCGACGAAGCCGTGGCCGTCGAGCACGTCACGGGCGGCCTTGTTGACCTGGCTGCGCAGCCGGATGGCCTGGTTGGGGGCCGTACGGCGGAGGTCGAGGTAGCGGTACTTCAGCCGCACCTCCTCCCCGACGTCGACGTGGTCGTCGATCGGGAACGGCAGCGGTGCGGCCGCGCTCAGGACGTCGAGCTCGGAGGCCACCACCTCCACCTCGCCGGTGGGCAGCTCGGGGTTGGCGTTGCCCTCGGGGCGCAGCCCGACCTCCCCGGTCACCTTGATGCAGTACTCGCTGCGGAGCTGGTGGGCGACGGCCTCGTCGCGGACCACGACCTGCACGACCCCGCTGGCCTCGCGCAGGTCGACGAAGGTGACGCCCCCGTGGTCGCGGCGGCGGGCGACCCAGCCGGCCAGGGTCACCGTCTGGCCCGCGTGCTCCGCTCGCAGCGAGCCGGCGTCGTGGGTGCGGATCACGTGGGTGTCTCCTCGGTTGCTGACTGGGGTGGTGTCCAGGCCTCCGGGTCGGCGGGGAGCTGCTCGCCACTCCGGATGTCCTTGACCTCGTTGCTGTCCGGGAACCACACGTACGGGATGCCCCGGCGCTCGGCGTACCGGATCTGCTTGCCGAACTTCTGCGCGCTCGCGGCCACCTCGGTGGCGATGCCGCGACGCCGCAGCGCGCTCGCGACGTCCTGGCTGGCGCCGCGCGACTCCTCGTCGACCAACGCCACGAGCACCGTGCTCGGCACCCGAGGCCCGGGCTCCAGGGCGCCGTCGGACAACAGCGGGATCAGCGTGCGCGAGACGCCGAAGCTGATGCCGACGCCGGGGTACGTCGTCCGGCCGTCGCTCGCCAGCGCGTCGTACCGGCCGCCCCCGGCCACGGACTTGAGCCGTTCGTAGCCGGCCATGAAGACCTCGAGGACGGTGCCGGTGTAGTAGTCGAGGCCGCGGGCGATCCGCAGGTTGGCCTCGAGGGTCACGTGCTCGTTGACCGCGCCGGCGCAGCCGTCGACGACGGCGGCCAGCTCGAAGAGCCCCTGGTCGAGGAGCTCGTCCTCGACCCCGAGCGCGCGGACCCGCTCGACGAAGCTGGTGTCGGCGACGCGGATCGTGGCCAGCTCGAGGCACTGCTGAGCCTGCTCCTCGGTGGCGCCGGCCTCGCTCACGAGCAGCGCCTTCACGGCGTCGGCAGGCTGCTTGTCGAGCTTGTCGATCTGGCGGATCGCCGCGGTGACGTCGGGGATGCCGAGGCCGCGGTAGAAGCCCTGGATCAGCTTGCGGTTGTTGACCTGGAAGGAGAAGTTCGGCAGCGGCAGGCTGTCGAGCGCCTCGACCATCACCCGCACCACCTCGACGTCGTGGTGGAACGGCAGCTCGTCGCGGCCGACGACATCGATGTCGGCCTGGGTGAACTGGCGGTAGCGGCCCTCCTGCGGCCGCTCGCCGCGCCAGGCCGGCTGGATCTGGTAGCGGCGGAACGGGAACTCCAGCTTGCCGCTGTGCTCGAGCACGTACCGGGCGAAGGGCACGGTCAGGTCGAAGTGCAGGCCGAGCCCCGAGTCGCCGGCGCTGTCGTCGGCCTGGAGCCGGCGCAGGGCGTAGATCTCCTTGTCGATCTCGCCGCCCTTGGAGAGCCGCGTCGACCGGCTCGACCGCGCGGGTCTCGATGTTGGTGAAGCCGTGCAGCTCGAAGGTCCGCGACAGGCTGGCGATGACCCGGCGCTCGACGGAGCGTTGCTCGGGCAGCAGCTCGGGGAACCCGCTCAGCGGGGTGGGCTTGTCGGTCATCTGCTCTCAGCGAAGGGTGGGAAGGTCTTGCAGGAACGGGTTGGTGAGCCGCTCGCGGCCGATCGTGGTCTGCTCACCGTGGCCGGGGAGGACCACGATGTCGTCGGCCAGGGGCAGCACCTTGGTGGCCAGGCTCTGCAGCATGGTCGGATGGTCGCCGCCCGGCAGGTCGGTGCGCCCGATGGAGCCTGCGAACAGCAGGTCGCCTGAGAACATCACCTCGGACACGTCGTCGACGTCTGAGTACGGCGTGCGGAAGGTCACCGACCCCTCGGTGTGGCCGGGCGTGTGGTCGACGACGAACCGGACACCGGCCAGCTCGAGCTCTTGGAGGTCCGCGAGCTCGCGGACGTCGTCCGGCTCGTCCCAGGAGTAGTCGCCGCCGAGCATCATCCGGGCGGTCTCCGGGGACATGCCGGCCAGCGGGTCGGTGAGCAGATGGCGGTCGCTGGGGTGGATCCACGCGGTCGCGTCGTATCCCCCGGCCACCGGGGCCACACAGAACATGTGGTCGACGTGGCCGTGGGTGACCAGGACGCTGACCGGCTTGAGGCGGTGCTCCGCCACCAGCCGCGCGACGCCCTCCGTGGCCTCCATGCCGGGGTCGACGACCACGCACTCGCTGCCGGGGGCCGTCGCCACGACGTAGCAGTTGGTGCCCCACGGACCCGCGGGGAAGGCGGCGATGAGCACCAGCCAACCCTATCCGTGGTCGGGAGTGGGCTGGACAGCGCGTTCGCAGCGAGCGTCGCGAGGGGCGTGCGATGGCAAGGCGCGGGCGCGATGGCAGGCTGGGCGCCTTTCGAGCGTCCGCAACGCCGCCAGCGTGCGTCCATCGCGGCGCGTAGCCGGACGGGCTGCCCAGCCCACTCCCGAGGGTCACAGCCCTGCATCGGATGCGGCCGGGAGGGTGGCCACCTCACCTCGGTTGACTACCATGCCGCAGTGATGAGCCAGGGGTCGGTCCACGAGTGGGGTCGCGTCGACGCGGACGGGAACGTCTTCGTCCGCACCGCCGATGGCGAGCGCTCGGTGGGCCAGTACCCCGCAGGCACCCCGGAGGAGGCGCTCGCGTTCTTCACCGAGCGGTTCGAGGCGCTGTCGTTCGAGGTCGAGCTGCTCGTGCAGCGGATCCGGTCCGGCGTGATGTCGCCCGAGGAGGCGCTCGAGTCGGTCAAGACCGTCTCGACGCAGGTCGAGGGCGCCAACGCCGTCGGTGACCTGGCCTCGCTCAGCAACCGGCTCGAGGAGCTGCGCCCCGTCATCGACGAGCAGCGCGAGGCCCGCAAGGCCGAGCGGGTGCAGAAGGCCGCCGAGGCCAAGGACGCCAAGGAGCTGCTGGTCGCCGAGGCCGAGAAGATCGCCGAGGGGTCCGACTGGCGGGCCGGCGCGAACCGGCTGCGCACGCTGCTCGACCAGTGGAAGGCACTTCCCCGGATCGACCGCGCGAGCGACGACGCCTTGTGGCACCGGTTCTCCGGCGCGCGGACGTCGTACACCCGGCGCCGGAAGGTGCACTTCGCCGAGCAGAACGAGAAGCGCGAGGCGGCCCGCACCGTCAAGGAGCGGCTGGTCAAGGAGGCCGAGGCGCTGGCCGACTCGACCGAGTGGGGCCCGACCGCGGGGCGCTACCGCGACCTGATGCGGCAGTGGAAGGCCGCCGGCCCCGCGCCGAAGGACGTCGACGACGAGCTGTGGCGCCGGTTCCGGGGCGCCCAGGACTCCTTCTTCGGTGCGCGCGACGCCACCAACGCCGCGCTCGACGCGGAGTACGCCGCCAACGCCGAGGTGAAGGAGAAGCTCCTCGTCGAGGCCGAGGCCCTGCTGCCGGTCACCGACCTCGACTCGGCCAAGCGCGCCCTGCGCTCCCTGGCCGAGAGGTGGGAGGCCGCCGGCAAGGTCCCCCGCGAACGGATCAAGGAGCTCGAGGGCCGGATGCGCGCGGTCGAACAGGCCGTGCGGTCCGTCGAGGACGAGCAGTGGCGCCGCTCCGACCCCGAGAAGTCCGCCCGCGCGGACGACATGGTCGTCCAGCTCGAGAGCGCCATCGCCCAGGTCGAGGCCGACCTCGCCAAGGCCCGCGAGGCCGGCAACGAGAAGCGGGTCAAGGAGCTCGAGGAGAACCTCGCCTCGCGTCAGTCCTTCCTCGACATGGCCCGCCGGGTCTCCGCCGACTACTCCGGCTGAGCACGCGCGCGCCGACGGGTCGGCGGCAGCGGTCCCCCGAAGTGGGCAAGGGGGGTTGTCAAGACGCGCTGGCAGGTACGACGCTCGCAGGCAGGAGCGGGTCCGACGTCGCCAGGCCCGGTGCGACCGCCGGCTCGCCAGAGCGCGAGGGGAACTCGTCATGCAGGTCGTGCGTACGAAGAAGTCGGTGGCCGCACTCGCCGTCGGAGCGGCGGCGCTCGCGGTCGGGCTGCTCGGACCGGCCAGCCCGGTGGCGGGCGGCGGAGCAGCCGCTGCCGCGAGGGCGACCGGAGGGTGCCTGTCCGCACCGTCCAACGCCCGGCAGATGGGTGGTGGCGACGGCACCGATCCCAACTCGGTGACACTGGCGCAGACCAGGTCGATGGAGGCGCAGCTCCAGGCCGGCATCAAGACCCTGCAGCGGCACGCGGCCAAGCGCGTGGTCCGGCACCCGAGCTTCAAGGGGCTGCACCTGCCGAGGAACATCAACATCGACACCTACGTCCACGTCATCACGCGGAGCGACGGCTCGGGCGACGTGACCAACAAGCAGATCCGCGACCAGATCAAGGTGATGAACGACGGGTACGCCGGCAAGACCAGCCCGACCGCTGCGGCCACGCCGTTCAAGTTCAAGCTGAAGGCGGTCGACCGCACGAAGAACGACGACTGGTACGACTGGTCCGACCCCGACGTGGACCCGAGCGACGACACCGAGGCCAAGACGGCGCTGCACGAGGGCACCTACGAGGATCTCAACGTCTACATCGCCGGCCTGGGTGACGGACTGCTCGGCTACGCGTACTACCCGAACGACGTGCCGCTGTGGCAGGACGGCCTCGTGCTGCTCAACGACAGCCTGCCGGGTGGCGCGGCCGCGCCGTACAACGAGGGCGACACGGCCACGCACGAGATCGGCCACTGGCTGTTCCTGCTGCACACGTTCGAGAACGGCTGCACGTTCCCGGGCGACGAGGTGGCCGACACCGCCTACCAGGACGACGGCGACAACATCTTCGAGTGCGACGAGTCCTTGGACACCTGCCCACAGCCCGGCACCGACCCGGTGCACAACTTCATGAGCTACGGCGACGACCCGTGCCTCGACGAGTTCACTCCCGACCAGGCGCTCCGGATGACGCTGGCCTGGCTGGTGTTCCGCGCCGGGCGCTGACCTCGAGGACGTCCTCAGCCACCGCCGGCCTCGAGCAGGACCACGCCGGCGGCGATGAGGACGATCCCGACGACCATGGTGCGGGTCAGCGCCTCGTCGAAGAGCACGTGGCTGAGGATCGCGGTCAGCGCCACGCCGACCGCGGTCCAGACGCCGTAGGCCACACCGATGCCGAGGCCGGCGTCCAGGGCCAGGGCGAGCAGGGAGAACGACGCGACGTAGCCGGGTACGACGAGGGCGTACCAGCGGCGCTCGCCGGCCGCCGCGGCGCGGAGGGCCAGCGTGGAGGCGACCTCGATGAGGATGGCGCCGGCGAGGTAGGCCCACTCCGTCACAGGACCTCCTCGCGGGACCCGTTCTCGACGAGCACCACTCCCCCGACGATCAGGACCAGGCCGAGGACCATCACGCCCGTGAACGCCTCGTCGAAGATCACCCAGGAGAGCACCGCGGTGGCGGCCACGCCCAGAGCGCTCCAGACGCCGTAGGCAACCCCCAGCGGCATCCCGGCCTGCAGCACCTTGACCAGGAGGAAGAACGACGAGACCTCACAGACCACGGTGACGGCGTACAGCCACGGGCGGTCGAGCGCACCGCGAAGCGACAGCGTCCCGGTCACCTCGGTGACGATCGCGCCACCGAGCAGGAGCCACCGGTTCACTGGGTGACGCGGTAGGCGTCGAAGACGCCGGGGACCGAGCGCACCGCCTTGAGCACGTTGTCGAGGTGCTTGGCCTCGGCCATCTCGAAGGTGAAACGGCTCTTGGCCACCCGGTTGCGGGTGGTGGAGAGGTTGGCGCTGAGGATGTTCACGTGCGCGTCCGACAGCACCATGGTGATGTCGGCGAGCAGCCGGGCCCGGTCGAGCGCCTCGACCTGGATGTTGACCAGGAACGTCGACTGGCCGGTGGGCGCCCACTCGACCTCGAGCAGCTTCTCCGGGTGGCTGCGCAGCTCGGCGGCGTTGGTGCAGTCCTGACGGTGCACCGAGACCCCGCCGCCCTTGGTGACGAACCCGAGGATCTCGTCGGGCGGCACCGGCGTGCAGCACTTGGCCAGCTTCACCCAGACGTCCGGCGCGCCCTTGACGATGACGCCCGCGTCGCCGCCGCTGGGGGACTTGGACCGGCCCCGCCGGCCGGTGATCGTGACCGCCTCGGCCAGGTCCTCCGACGCGCCCTCGGCGCCGCCGTGCTCCTCGATGACCCGGCGTACGACGGCCTGCGCAGACAGGTTGCCCTCGCCGACCGCGGCGTAGAGCGCGGAGACGTCGGCGATCTTGAAGTGTGCGGCGGCCAGCATGAGGGACTCGTGGGACATCAGCCGCTTGAGCGGCAGCCCCTCCTTGCGCATCAGCTTGGCGATCTGCTCCTTGCCCTGCTCGATCGCCTCCTCGCGCCGCTCCTTGGTGAACCACTGGCGGATCTTCGAGCGGGCGCGCGGTGACTTCACGAAGGTGAGCCAGTCGCGTGACGGGCCGGCGTTCGGTGCCTTGGAGGTGAAGACCTCGACCACGTCGCCGTTCTCCAGCGTCGACTCGAGCGGCACCAGCCGGCCGTTCACGCGCGCGCCGATGGTGTGGTGCCCGACCTCGGTGTGCACGGCGTAGGCGAAGTCGACCGGCGTCGCTCCCGACGGCAGCGCGATGACGTCACCACGGGGCGTGAACACGTAGGTCTCGGCGCGGTTGATCTCGAACCGCAGCGACTCCAGGAACTCGCCCGGGTCCTCGACCTCGCTCTGCCAGTCGAGGAGCTGGCGCACCCAGTTCATGTCGTCGAGGTCGCCGAGCTTCTCGGTGTCGAGCCCGACCCGGCCGTCCTCCTTGTACTTCCAGTGCGCCGCGACGCCGTACTCCGCCCGGCGGTGCATCGCGAAGGTGCGGATCTGCATCTCCACCGGCTTGCCCTGCGGCCCGATCACCGTCGTGTGCAGCGACTGGTACATGTTGAACTTCGGCATCGCGACGTAGTCCTTGAACCGGTTCAGCACCGGGTTCCAGCGCGAGTGGATGACCCCGAGCACCGAGTAGCAGTCGCGGTCGTCCTCGACCAGGATGCGGATGCCGACCAGGTCGTAGATGTCGGAGAAGTCGCGACCCCCGACGATCATCTTCTGGTAGATCGAGTAGTAGTGCTTCGGCCGGCCGGTGACGGTGGCCTTGATCTTGGCCTCGCGGAGGTCCTTCTCGACCCCGGTGATCACCTCGGCCAGGAACTGGTCGCGCGACGGCGCCCGCTCGGCGACCATCCGCACGATCTCGTCGTAGATCTTCGGGTGCAGCGTCGCGAACGCGAGGTCCTCGAGCTCCCACTTGATCGTGTTCATGCCCAGCCGGTGGGCCAGCGGTGCGTAGATGTCGAGCGTCTCGCGCGCGACCCGCTCCTGGGTCTCCTGACGGACGTAGCGCAGCGTCCGCATGTTGTGCAGCCGGTCGGCCAGCTTGATGACCAGCACCCTGATGTCGCGCGACATCGCGACGATCATCTTGCGGATGGTCTCGGCCTGCGCCGAGTCGCCGTACTTGACCTTGTCCAGCTTGGTCACGCCGTCGACGAGCTGGGCGACCTCCTCGCCGAAGTCGGCCCTGACCTGCTCCAGGGTGTACGGCGTGTCCTCCACGGTGTCGTGCAGGAGGGCCGCGACCAGCGTCGGCTCGGTCATGCCGATGTCGGCCAGGATCGTGGTCACGGCCAGCGGGTGGGTGATGTAGGGGTCACCGCTCTTGCGCATCTGGGTGCCGTGCATCTCCGCGGCGGTGTCGTAGGCGCGCTCCAGCAGGGCCAGGTCGGCCTTGGGGTGGCTGGTCCGGACGGCGCGGAACAGCGAGTCGAGCACCGGGTTGCCGGGCTGGGTCCGGCTGGCCACCCTGGCCAGCCGGGCGCGCATCGAGCGGGTGGTCGCGGGGCCCGGGCTGGTCGTGGTCCCCTCACCCCGCTCCTCGGCGCGCGCGGCGTTGCGTCGCGTCCGCAGCCGCTCGGCGGGCTTGGGGGGCTGGTCCTCAGCAGGGCCGTCGGCCGGGGCGCGCTCCTCGGTGCGCTCCTCGGTCACCTACCCAGCCTACGCGCCGGGGCCACCGCTCAGATGGTCTGCAGGACGTGCAGCTGCAGGTCACCGATGGTGGCCCGCCCGGGCAGGAAGCTGAGCTCCATGAGTACGGCGACGCCGACCGCCGCGCCACCGCAGGCCTCGACCAGCTGCCGGGTGGCCGCCACGGTGCCGCCCGTGGCGAGCACGTCGTCGACCAGCAGCACCCGCTCCCCCGGCGAGATCGCGTCGCGGTGCACCTCGAGGGTCGCCTCGCCGTACTCCAGCGCATAGGACATCGCATGGGTCGCACGCGGCAGCTTGCCGGCCTTGCGCACCGGCACGAAGCCCACGCCCAGCGCGAGGGCCACCGGCGCGGCCAGGATGAAGCCGCGTGCCTCCATGCCGACCACCTTGTCCACCGCGGTGGCTCCGGACTCGTCGCGGCCGGCCGTCGCCAGCCCGTCGATGACGGCCGTGAAGCCGGCGTGGTCGGCCAGCAGCGGCGTGATGTCCTTGAAGACCACCCCGGGTTCGGGGAAGTCGGGGACGTCGACGACCAGGCGCTGCAGCGCCTCCAGGGCAGCGCTGGTCGCCGCGTCGGTCATCCCCGGAGGCTACTTGCGCTTGGACTTGGGCTGCCGGGTCGGCTGCTGCCGCCCGGAGGCCGAGCTGCGGCCCACCGGCCGCTGCGCCGCCGGGACGGTGCGGCCGCGCCCCATCGCCTCCGGCCCCGGCTTCGGCCTGGGCGTGACGTCCTCGTCGTCGTAGTCGTCGAAGTCGTCGTCACGGTCCTCGACCAGCACCCCACCGGGCACGGGCTCGTCCGGGTCCATGACCGGCAGGTCGTCCTTGAAGACCGGGACCGACGCGTAGCGGTCGGCCTGGCGCCGCTCGCGGGCCTTGGCCCGGCGCTCGGCCATCACGACCTCGGTCTCGTTCTGCTTGATGTGCACCAGCAGCGGCGTGGCGATGAAGATCGAGGAGTAGGCACCCGCGGCCATGCCGACGAACAGCGCGAGTGCGAGGTCCTTCAGGGAGCTCGCACCGAGCTGCACGGCGCTGACGTAGAGGATCGCGCCGACCGGGATCAGCGCCACCAAGGAGGTGTTGATCGAGCGCACCAGGGTCTGGTTGACCGCGAGGTTCGCCGCCTTGGCGTACGTCGTGCGGCTGGCCCGCAGGTTCTTGGTGTTCTCGCGGATCTTGTCGAAGACCACGACCGTGTCGTAGAGCGAGAAGCCGAGGATGGTCAGCAGACCGGTGACGGTCGCCGGACTGACCTCGAAGCCGGACAGCGCGTAGATGCCGACGGTGATGATGATGTCGTGCGCCAGCGCCACGATGGCCGCGACCGACATCTTCCATTCTCGGAAGTAGGCCCAGATGAAGAGGACGACCAGGATCAGGAAGACGATCAGGCCGGTGATGGCGCGTTTCTTGACCTCGTCACCCCAGCTGGCGCCGATCTGGTCCTGGGAGATCTGCTGCTCCGCGTTGACGCCCATGGTGTCGGCGATCGTCGCCGTGACCTGGGCGCTCTCGGCGGTGGTGAGCTCCTCGGTCTGGACCAGGATCGAGCTGTCGCCGGAGGTCGTCACCACGGGTGCGTCGGCGTTCTGGATGCCGAGGCCGCCGACGGCTTCCCGCAGCTTGTCGGCGCTGTCCTGGGTCACCTCCGACTTGTCCAGGTTGCTGACCGTGAACTGGTTGCCGCCGGTGAACTCCAGGCCGTAGTTGAGCCCCTTCACGGACAGCGCGAGGATCGCGATCACCACGATGGCGCCCGAGATGGCGTACCAGAGCCACTTGCGGCCGACGAAGTCGAACGACCTCTCGCCGGTGTAGAGCTTGTTGCCGAGCCGGCTGATCCTGCCCATCAGGCCGTGCCTCCCCCGGCCGTCGACGGGCCGCTCGTCCGGGTGGCGGGCGCCACCCGAGGTCGGTCGGCGGCGATCTTGTCGATGCCGAGCGTCTCTGCACTCAGGCCGGACAGCTTGCCACCGCCGTTGAAGAAGTGGAGTCGCGCGAACAGCGTCACCAGGGGCTTGGTGAAGAAGAAGAACACCACGAGGTCGATGATCGTCGACAGACCCAGTGCGAACGCGAAGCCCCGGACCACTCCGGCCGCGAAGATGTAGAGCACGATCGAGGCCAGCAGCGAGACGGAGTCGGCGGCCAGACAGGTCGCCCGGGCGCGCACCCAGCCGGCCTCCACGGCGACCCGCATCGACTTCCCGTCTCTCATCTCGTCGCGTATTCGCTCGAAGTAGACGATGAAGGAGTCGGCCGTGATGCCCACCGCGACGATCAGACCGGCGATGCCGGGCAGGGTCAGGGTGAAGCCGGCGGTCTTCGACAGCAGCAGCACCATGGCGTACGTCGCCACGCCGGCGACGAGCAACGAGCCGACCACGACGATGCCGAGGCCGCGGTAGTAGACCAGGCAGTAGATCATCACCAGCAGCAGACCCAGGAGGCCGGCGGTGATGCCGGCCTTCAGCTGGTCACCGGCCAGCGAGGGCCCGATCGTCTGGGCGCTGAAGTCGGAGAACGTGACCGGCAGGGCGCCGTACTTCAGGCTCGTGGCCAGGCTCTTGGCCGAGCTCTCGGTGAAGTTGCCCTCGATCTGCGCCTGGCCGTTGGTGATGAGCGAGTTCATGGTCGGCGCCGAGATCACCTGGCCGTCGAGCACGACCGCGAACTGGCGGCAGGGCGGCACGGTGCCGCTCGGGCAGACCAGCGCCTGCGAGATCTTGCTGAACGCGTCGGTGCCGGTGCCGTTGAAGTCGAGCGAGACGACGTAGTTGACCTGGTTCTGAGGGACGACCGCCTGGGCCCCGTCGAGATCGCTGCCCTCGATCATCGCCGCGGAGAGCAGGTACTTCTGGGCCTGCTTGGTCTCCGGGTCCCACTCGCAGGTGACCAGCGGCTTCTTGGGGTCGTCCTCGACGTTGACCGCACTGCCGTCCTGCGGACAGGTGAAGCTGTTGAAGGCGTCGATCGCCTCCTGGTTGGGGGCGTCGATCCACTTCAGCGGGTCACCGACGTCCGGGCCGCCCGGAGGGCTGGGGATGACCGGGCTGGTGGATGGCGTACCGCGCTCGGTGGGCGCGGTCGCGCTCTCGGAGGGCTGTGCCGTGGCCGAGTCCGTCGGCGAGGTGGCCGTGCCCGACGGCGACTGGGTCGCCTTGGGCTGCTTGGCCTTCGCCGCTCCGTAGCTCACCGGCGCGCGGTTGTTGCCTCCGGACGCGCTGGGGCTGTCGGACGGCACCGGCGCGTCAGTGGAGCCGGCGCTGCCGGAGGGCGTCGCGCTCGGCGCCACGACCCCGGTGCCCGAGCTCGTCTGGGGTGCGGTCGGGTCCTGTGGGGTCGTGGACGCACCGGCCTGGCAGCGGCTGGGGTCGGAGTCGGAGCAGGCGACCAGCCGGAACCGCAGCTGGGCCTGGCGCTTGACGGTCTCGACCAGGTCACGCCGGCTCTTGCCGGGGATGTTCACGACGATGTAGCGGTTGCCCTCCACCGTCACCTCGGCCTCGGTCACGCCGGTGGCGTTGACGCGCTGGTCGATGATCGAGCGAGCCTCGTTGAGGGACTCCGTGGTCGGGTTCCCCTTGGGCGTCAGCCGGATGCTGGTGCCGCCCTGGAGGTCCAGGCCGAGCTCGGGCTTCCAGTTGCCGGCCAGGGCCACCAGCCCGAAGGCGATCGCCAGCCCGAGGAAGAACACCGCCAGGGTGCGTCCGGGCCGGGCGGTCTTGCGTGCCATCTCAGTTCTCCTCCGAGACTTCCCCAGTGTCGGTGTGCGTCGTTTCGGCTGGTGCGTCGGTCGGTTCGTCGGTGGGCTCGGGCTCGTCGTCTCCGACCAGCCGGCCGACCGCGGCCCGGGCGACCCGGATGGTCACCCCGTCGGCGATCTCGACCTGTGCCACGTCCTCCTCGAGGGCGCGGACCGTGCCGAAGACACCCGAGGTGAGCATCACCTCGTCCCCCACCTCCAACGTGGACTGCATGTGCCCGAGTTCCCGCTGCCGGCGAACCTGCGGCCGGATCAGTACCACCCAGAACAGGAGGGCTATTCCGACGAGGAACAGCACTGGGCCTAAAACTTGCACGAGGGGGGAGTCTACGGTGGGGCTGCACTATTGCCGCATCGGCACGGAGGCGGCCGTCACTCCTCGAACAGCGTCGGCTCCTGAGCCAGCGGGGCGGCCAGTCCGAGGTGATGCCAGGCAGCTCGGGTGGCGACCCGGCCCCGCGGCGTACGGGCCAGGAAGCCCTGCCGGACCAGGAACGGCTCGGCCACCTCCTCGACGGTCTCGCGCTCCTCGCCGACGGCGACCGCGAGCGTGCTCAGCCCGACCGGGCCGCCACCGAACCGCCGGCACAGGGCGTCGAGGACCGCCCGGTCGAGCCGGTCCAGACCGATCTGGTCGACCTCGTAGAGGTCCAGTGCGGCGTGCGCGACGTCGAGGGTGACCGTGCCGTCGGCCCGGACCTGCGCGTAGTCGCGCACCCGGCGCAGCAGCCGGTTGGCGATGCGTGGGGTGCCGCGCGAGCGGGACGCGATCTCGGCGGCGCCGTCGGGCATGGTGGGTACGCCGAGCAGCCCCGCCGACCGGTTCACGATCAGCTCCAGCTCGGCGGCGTCGTAGAACTCGAGATGGCCGGTGAAGCCGAACCGGTCGCGCAGCGGCCCGGGCAGGAGGCCGGCGCGCGTCGTGGCGCCGACCAGCGTGAACGGCGGGATCTCCAGCGGGATCGCGGTGGCACCCGGCCCCTTGCCGATGACCACGTCGACCCGGAAGTCCTCCATGGCCAGGTAGAGCATCTCCTCGGCCGCCCGCGACATGCGGTGGATCTCGTCGACGAACAGCACGTCGTTCTCGTTGAGCCCGGACAGGATCGCGGCCAGGTCACCGGCGTGGGTGAGCGCGGGGCCGCTGGTGACCCTGAGGGGTACGCCGACCTCGGCCGCGATGATCATCGCCAGCGTCGTCTTCCCGAGCCCCGGCGGGCCGGACAGCAGCACGTGGTCGGGCGCTCGTTCGCGCAGCCGGGCGGCCTCGAGGACCAGGCCGAGCTGGTCGCGGACCCGCTGCTGGCCGACCACCTCGGCGAGGGTGCGCGGCCGGAGTGCCGCCTCGATGACCCGCTCGTCGGCCTCCGCCTCGGCGGCGGTCAGGTCGCTGCGCGTGCCGGACGCAGCTCCGGGGTCCCCGCGGAGGAGCTCGTCCTCGGGGTTCTTGCGTGGGGTGGTGCTCACGTCCGGCTCAGCGTCTGGAGGGCCGCGCGCAGGAGTGCGCCGACATCGGGGCGGTCCCCGGCCTGGTCGGCCACCGCGTCCACGGCCCGCTCCGCCTCGCGGGCCGGCCAGCCGAGGCCGGTGAGCCCCTGGTGCACCTGGTCGCGCCAGGCGTCCTGGCCGCGGGCGGCGGGTGCGACGACCGAGCCGACCGGGGTGCCGAGCCGGTCCTTGAGCTCGAGGATGATCCGCTGCGCCACCTTCTGCCCGATGCCGGGCACCTTGGTCAGCGTCTTGACGTCGTCGCCGGCCACCGCGACCCGCAGGCTGTCCGGGCTCAGCACCGCGAGCATGGCCTGGGCCAGCTTGGGCCCGACACCGCTCGCCGTCTGCACCAGCTCGAAGACCGTCTTCTCGTCCTCGTCGAGGAAGCCGAACAGCGTCATCGAGTCCTCGCGCACCACCATGGTGGTGGGCAGCGTCGCGACCTGCCCGGTGCGCAGCGTGGCCAGCGTGCCCGGCGTGCACATCAGCTCGAGCCCGACTCCCCCGACCTCCAGCACGGCGCTGGACAGGGTCACCTGGGCCACGTGGCCCTTCACGAACGCGATCATCAGGGCATGCCTCCTGACGTCATGGCCGTCGCGAGCGGCGTCCTGCGGGATGCTCCGCAAGGCGCCGGAGCGACGGCATACCGGGGTTGTCTACCGAGCGACGGCAACGCCGCGGAGCGCCCGCGGGGCGTCGCGCAGCAGGTCATGACGTCAGGAGTCATGCCCTGGCCGCTTTCGCCATGGCTGCCTCGATCCGGGCCTGGGCACCGCCGCGCCAGATGTGGGTGATCGCGAGCGCCAGAGCGTCGGCGGCGTCCGCGGGGCTGGGGGTGTGGTCCAGCCGCAGGATCCGCGTCACCATCAGCCCCACCTGCGCCTTGTCGGCCCGGCCGTTGCCGGAGACCGCGGCCTTGACCTCACTGGGGGTGTGCAGCGCGACGGCCAGCCCGCGCCGGGCCGCGCACGCCATGGCGATCCCGCTGGCCTGTGCCGTGCCCATCACCGTGCTGACGTCGGACCGCGCGAACACCCGCTCCACGGCCACCACGTCGGGCCGGTGCTCCTCTATCCACGCGTCGATGGCCCGGTCGATGCTCACGAGCCGCTCGGCCACCGGCAGGTCCGACGAGGTGCGGACCACGCCGACGTCGACCAGCCGCAGCGGGCGCCCGACGTCTCCCTCGACCACACCGACGCCACACCGGGTCAGCCCGGGGTCGATGCCGAGCACACGCATGGGGGAGCCTCTCCGTCGTCCAGCCGTCCGAACAGGTGTTCGTACGGAACGCTAACGCCGCCGGGTCCGGGATCCGTGCAGACACGCCTGCGCAAGGGTGGGGGCGTGCGGGCCACACCGATCACCCCTGACCTCGTGCGTGGCGCGGCGGAGCTCGAGACCACGGAGTACGGCCTCCTGCCGCACCGGCTGCCGGCGTGGGCGCGCGACCAGGCCGGCGGGGACGCGCAGCTCCTGGGCGCGGAGTCGCAGCCGTCCGGCGTCCGGCTCGTCTTCCGCACGCGCGCCACCGCGGTGGAGCTCGACGCGCACCGGGTGCTGACCGGCTTCACCGGCGTACCGGCGCGGCCGGACTGCTTCTACGACCTCTGCGTCGACGGCGAGCTGGCCGCCCAGATGACGGTCACCGGCGGCGACGTCGTCGAGACCGACCTCTCCAGCGGTACGACGCAGACCCGACGCGGGCCGACGGGCACGGTGCGGTTCGCCGGGCTCCCCGACCGCGACAAGCTCGTCGAGCTGTGGCTGCCCTGGAGCGAGACCACGCACCTGGTCGAGCTGCGGACCGACGCACCGGTCCAGCAGGTCGCCGACCTGGGGCGGCGGATCTGGCTGCACCACGGCAGCTCGATCAGCCAGGGCTCGATCGCCGACAGCCCCAGCACCACCTGGCCGGCGCTGGCGGCCCGCGCCGGTGGCGTGGAGCTGGTCAACCTCTCGCTGGCCGGGAGCGCGCTCCTCGACCCGTCCACCGCTCGGACGATGCGTGACACCCCTGCCGACCTGGTCAGCGTCAAGGTCGGCATCAACCTGACCAACCTGGACCTGATGCGCCGCCGCGCCTTCGGGCCGGCGGTGCACGGCTTCCTGGACACGATCCGTGAAGGCCACCCCGACGCACCGCTGCTGGTCGTGTCGCCGCTGCTCTGCCCGATGCACGAGGAGACGCCCGGGCCGGGCACCTTCGACGTCTCTGCGCTCGCGGAGGGCCAGGTCAGGTTCGCGGCCCTCGGCGACCCGGCCGAGGTCGCCGCCGGGAAGCTCACGCTGCGCGTCATCCGCGAGGAGCTCGCCGGGATCGTGGCCCAGCGCGTCCGGACCGACCCGGCGCTCCACTACCTCGACGGGCTGGGGCTGTACGGCGAGGCGGACCACGAGCGGTTCCCGCTGCCCGACAACCTGCACCCCGACGGCGACGCCCACCGGCTCATCGGGAGCCGGTTCGCCGAGGCGGCGTTCGGACCGGATGGCGCGTTCGCGCGGCGCTAGTTATGGACTGTCACTGCCTCGAGGCGGGCGTCGACGGCGGCCCGGGCCACGTCGTAGACGGCCAGGTCGCCGTCCAGCAGTGAACGCATGTTGGCCGAGTCGAGGTAGGCGTCGAGCTCGTAGGCGAGCTGCCGCGAGTCGACGTCGGCCCGCATCTCGCCCAGCTCGCGCGCCTCGTCGATGGTGGTGGCGAGCAGCGCCAGCCACTCCTGGTCCACCTCCCGCAGGGAGTCGCGCACCGAGCAGGGCCGCGCGGCGTACTCGTGCGTGGCCCGTGAGAAGAAGCAGCCGCCGGGGAACTCCCGGTCGCGTGAGTAGTCGAGCCAGCCCTGCAGCAGCGCGCGCAGCCGGACCATGCCGGGCGGCTCGGCCTGCGCCGGAGTGACCACGGCCCGGGAGAAGATCGCGCGGGCGGCCCGGATCGTGGCCAGCTGCAGCTCCTCCTTCGAGCCGAAGTGCGCGAACAGCCCGCTCTTGCTGATCGACAGCTCCTGGGCGAGCCGGCCGATCGTGACCCCGTCGAGCCCTTCGACCGACGCGAGGTCCACGGCCCGCCGCAGCACCACTCGCCGGGTCTCGTCACCTCGGCGGATCCGGCCGTCGGTGGCGGCGACTGCGGGCTCGGACATGTGACGGGTCTCCTTCGAAACTCACTTGCGCTGGTGCGGGTAACAAATCGTACGATCGTTCGTATTAATTCTACCGCAATGGCGCGGAGGCGCTCCTCATGATGCAACAGTCCCCCAGTCAGATCCGGCCGCTGGCCACGGTCGTCGAGCCTTTTGTCCGGGCGGCCACTGCCGCCGACAGGCCGCTGCTCTCCGAGCTCATCTCGCACCTCTCCGCCGAGTCGGCGTACTCCCGGTTCCTCACCGGGGTCACCGGCGTGCCGTCGGAGCGGGTGCTCACCGCGCTGCTGCCCGAGGCACCCGCGGGCGGGGGCGTGCTCGGGTTCCTGGGTCACGAGCTGGTCGGCCACGCACTCTGGGCCCGGCTGGCCGATCCGTCCGTCGCCGAGATCGCGATCGTGGTCGCGGACCGGCACCAGCGCCGCGGGATCGGCACTGCGCTCGCCAGCGCGGTGATCGACGACCTCGTGGCGAACGGCGTCGAGGACATCGAGGTGCTCAGCATCAGCGACAACCGTGCGGTGGCCCGGATGGTGGCTCGTGCGGCGCCCGGCGCCCGCCGCGAGCTGGACGGGCCGACGTCGACGTGGACGTTCCCCGCCCGCGGCCGGGAGGGTCTGCTGTCGCGGACCGCCTGACTCACGTGTCGGCGGCCGCCAGCCTGTCGTTGACCGACCACAAGACCGGATCAGCGCAATCAGGCGTCCAGCGCCTCCATGACCTCGTCGGACACGTCGTAGTTGGCGAACACGTTCTGTACGTCGTCGAGGTCCTCGAGGGCCTCGATGAGGCGGAAGACCTTGGCCGCTCCGGCCTCGTCGAGCTGGACCTCGTTGTCGGGGACGAACGACGCCTCGGCCGAGTCGTAGTCGATGCCGGCGGACTGCAGCGCACTGCGGACGGCGACCAGGTCGCTGGACTCGGAGACGACCTCGAAGGAGTCGCCCAGGTCGTTGACGTCGTCGGCCCCCGCGTCGAGCGTCGCCTCGAGGATGTCGTCCTCGCTGACGGTCCTGCCGTCCTGGTCGGTCGGGACGATGACCACGCCCTTGCGGTTGAACAGGAACGACACCGAGCCCGGGTCGGCCAGCGAGCCGCCGTTGCGGGTCATCGCGGTGCGGACCTCCATGGCGGCGCGGTTGCGGTTGTCGGTGAGGCACTCGATGAGCATCGCGACACCGGACGGGCCGTAGCCCTCGTACATGATCGTCTGGTAGTCGGCGCCGCCGGTCTCCGCACCGGAACCGCGCTTGACCGCGCGGTCGATGTTGTCGTTGGGGACCGAGGACTTCTTGGCCTTCTGGATCGCGTCGTAGAGCGTCGGGTTCCCGGCCGGGTCTCCCCCGCCCATGCGCGCGGCGACCTCGATGTTCTTGATGAGCTTCGCGAACATCTTGCCGCGGCGGGCGTCGATGACCGCCTTCTTGTGCTTGGTGGTCGCCCACTTGGAGTGGCCGGACATGAACTACCTCTCGATCTGCAGAGCTGGCTACGCGCTGGTGTGCTGGGCGACCAGGTCGACGAACAGCCGGTGGATCCGGGAGCCGCCACCCACCTCGGGGTGGAACGACGTCGCCATCAGCGGGCCCTGACGGACTGCGACGATCCTACCCGCGGCCGGCCCCGCCTCCACGGTCGCGAGCACCTCGACCCCGTCGCCGACGGACTCCACCCACGGTGCCCGGATGAAGACGGCGTGCACCGGTGCGTCGAGCCCGGTGAGGTGGATCTCCTCCTCGAAGGAGTCGACCTGGCGCCCGAACGCGTTGCGCCGGACCGTGATGTCGAGTCCGCCGAGCGTCTCCTGGCCCTCGATGCCGTCGAGCACCCGGTCGGCCAGCAGGATCATCCCGGCGCACGTGCCGAACGCCGGCATGCCCTCGGCGATGCGGGTCCGCAGCGGCTCGACCAGGTCGAAGATCCGCGCCAGCCGGATCATCGTGGTCGACTCGCCGCCGGGCAGGACCAGCCCGGCCACGGCGTCCAGCTCCCTCGGACGGCGTACGGCGACCGCTGGCACCCCCAGCGAGGTCAGCAGCCGCACGTGCTCGCGGACGTCGCCCTGGAGGGCCAGCACTCCGATCGGCGGCTTGGACACCGCCCGATCGTAGAAGTCAGCCCCGACCGCGCCGGGAGCGGGATCGCAACAGCCAGAGCGCGGCGACGGCGAGCGCGACGCCGAGGAAGACCGGCGCCAGCTGGAGATGGGCTCCCGAGGTGTCGGTGACCAGGCAGGTCGCTGCGCCGGCGAGCGCGCCGACGAGCAGCAGCCACAGCGCCACCATGGTTCGTCTGTTGCTGGCCAACCCCGTGCCTTCGAGTCGTGGTGCTCCCCCGTGAGCACCTGTGAGTATTGGACCGGAGTGCGGCCGCGCTCGTTCCAGGAATGGGCCCCGGATCCGCCGAACGTCGGGCCGGGTCTGGCCCCTCGGAGGGGGCACTACCCGAAGGGGCCTCGGGTGGCAGGCCCGGGTCGTGGGACGGGCCCTTCAGGCGCCGGCAACGATGAACGTCACAGCTTGCGTCGTGGTGTTCCCGGCGTTGTCCTTGGCCGTGATGGTCAGGACGTAGGTGCCGTCGATGAAGTTGTTGGCACCCGAGGCAGCGCGGGTGAGCTGCGCCGGACTGCGGTAGACCGAGCCACTGAGCAGGGACATGGTCACCGGGGTGCTGCAGGTGGTCTGGCCGAAGTCCGAGCCGTCCCAGCAGCGGTTGTCGCTCTGCCGGACCAAGGTCATGGTCGGCGCCACGAGGACCGACCCACCGGCGTCCGTGACCGTCGCGCAGATCCGGCCCGCGCCCGCACTGGCGACAGTGCAGTCGATCGCCGCCCAGCCGTTGTTGGCGCCATTGACCGGCTCGACGTTGGTGATCACCGGGGCAACCGTGTCGACCTTGATCTGAGCGTCGTCCACCTGGGTGCTGGTCTTGCCGGCCAGGTCCGTCACGTAGTAGTCGACCGTGTGGGCGCCGTTCGGCAGCGTGAACGCCGCCGGGTTGCCCGAGACCGTGGTGAACGGGCCGGTGTTGGCGTCCACGCGGTAGGACACCGTGTCGATGCCGTACGCGTCGGACCCGGTGATCGTGACTGCACCCGAGGCGCGCCACGTCGACGCCGAAGCCGGCGTGATGGTGGCGGTCGGTGCGGCGCTGTCGATCGTGAAGTGGGTGGTGGTCGCCGACACGTTGCCGATGTTGTCCGTGGCGGTGATCGTCAGCGTGAACCGGCCCTCGACCGCGTTCATCGTCGCGGTGCTGATCGTGTCGGAGTAGTACCGACCGAGGAAGGCAGTCATCGGCTGCGCGGCGCACGGGCCCACCACGAAGGCCGAGCCGTCGTAGCAGCGGCCGTCCGGGCGTCGCAGCTCGAAGGTGACGCTGGACACTCCGTTGGGGTCCGAGGCATCGGCGCAGATGCGCTGGGTTCCGAACCCGAAGAAGCTGCAGTCGAGGTCACTCCAGCTGGTCCCCTGCGCACCGTCGACAGGGGCCGCGTTGGTGGTCGTCGGCCCATTGGCATCCACCGTGACGCTCGAGCTGATCGGGGTGCTCTGGTTGCCGGCGTTGTCCGTCGCGTAGCGCCAGACCGTCTGGGTCCCGGTGGGCAGGTTCAGGGTGGTCGAGGTGCCCGCCACCGTCGTGTACGCACCGGTGCCGCCGACCCGGTAGCTCACCGAGGCGACACCGCTGAGGGCGGCCTGGTCGGTGCCGGTGATGGTGGGCTGTCCAGAGCCGGTCTGGGAGATGCCGGCGGTCGGCAGCTGGGTGTCGACCTTGATCGTCGCGGTGGTGTCGGCCTCGACGTTGCCGGCCGCATCGACCGCCCGGAAGACCAGGGTGTGCGCGCCGTCAGCGAGGGTGAGTGGTCCGGAGTACGTCGTGTACGTCGCCGCGCCGTCGAGCTTGTAGCCGATCGACGCCACGCCGCTGGTGACGTCGGTGGCCGACAGCGTCACCGTGCCCGAGTTCCGCCACGCTGTGGAGCTGACGGGCGAGACGGTGCTCTGCGGCTTCACCGAGTCGACCTTGACGCCGCTCACGGTGACGCTGTCACCGATGTTGCCGGCGACGTCGACCGCGCGGTAGCTGATCGAGTGGGTGCCGTCGGGGACGGTGAACGTCGCGCCGCTGGCGATCGGGAGGAACGAGCCGGAGTCGATCTGGTACTCGACGTGGTCGACCCCGCTCGTCGCGTCGCTGCCCGTGATCGAGGCGGAGCCGGACAGACGCCACCCGCCGGAGCCCGTCGGGGCCAGCGTGATCGCGGCCGTCGGCTTGGTGGTGTCGACCTTGACGGTGGCGTTGACCGGGGTCGCGGAGGTGGTCTTGCCCGCGAGGTCAGTGGCATAGGCGTAGACCGTGTGGACACCCTCGCTGAGGGCGGGCGGTGAGACCGGAGCGCCGTTGGAGGCCGCGAGGTTGGCGTACGCACCGGCGTCGACACGGTAGGAGACCTGGGCGACTCCGCTGAGGGCGTCGTTCGCGGTGACCGTCCAGGTGCCCGACGTGTGCCAGGCGCTGTCGCTGGGGCTGATCACGACCGAGAACGGCTCGACGGTGTCCAGCGTCACCCCGAAGCTCGCGGACGCCACCGAGGTGTTGCCGGCGACGTCTGTCGCGGTGGCGGTGAAGGCGTTGGTGCCGGCCGTGAGCGTGACCGGGCCGAGGTTGAACACCCCGGAGCCGTTGGCGGTGACCGTGCCGAGCACGGTGGCGCCCCGGCTCACGGTCACCGAGCTGCCGGCCTCGGCGGTCCCGGTGAGGGTCTGCGACGCGGTGCTGGTGATCCGGTCCGTCGCGGAGGCCCCGGTGTCGGAGCTGATGCCGGTGAAGACAGGCGCGGCAGGCGCGGTCGTGTCGATGGTGACGGTGGCGCTCTTGGCGCTCTCGGCGCCCTGCCAGTTCGTGGCGAGGACCGGGGTGATGCTGTACCGCCAGGATCCGTCCGGCACGCCGGCCTCGACACAGGAGGTGGCGGTCACGGTGCCTGCGCAGCCGGCCAGGACCGTCTGGGTGGCCGAGGTCGAGGCGTCGTACCGCGTGACCCGGTAGCCGCTCACGGGCTGGCCGTTGGCCAGGGTGGTCGCGGCCCAGGAGACGGTGACGTTCGCGCCGGCGGCGCTCGCGGTGGGGGTGGCGCCCGGGTTCACCGAGCCGGCGCCGGCGGCACCGCGGCTTCCGGCGACCGAGCCCGCGCTCCAGTACGCCCAGGCGGTGCCCGCCACCAGGGTCAGTACGACGGCGGCACCGAGGGTCGCCAGGAAGCGCTTCACGGAGCCACCTTCAGGTAGACGGTGAACGTCGCGCCCTGGCAGGCGTTGGCCGCCGAGGCCGACATCGACAGGGCGCCGGTGAGGGTCAGCGGGAGCGAGCCCTGGCCCGGGACCGTCCAGCCGGAGCCGCCGTTGGTCTGGGTGGTGAACGCCAGGGTGGACACCGCGCACCCGGAGTGCGCGGCGTCCACCGCAAAGCCGCCGGTCCCCTGCGTCGAGTCGAGCGCGAGGGAGCCGACGTGCACAGTCGCCGCGTTGGGGTTGGCGACAGTGGTGACGACGGCCGCCTGGCCGCCGGGGTAGAGACCGGCCGTGGGGGTGGCCGGGCTCAAGGTCAAGGCGGCGGTGTCGCCGGTGGTGGCAGCGGCCGAGCCGCCGCCCGAGGCTGCCCAGTAGGCGAAGGCCGCGCCGGCGATCGCGACGAGCAGCGCACTGATCATGAGGACCACAGGTGTCCTCGTCCGGTTCGCCTTCCTCATCGCGACGGCCGGTTCAGACGGGCCGCGCGGAAGCGGAGCGTGACGGTCGCGCCCTTGCAGCCGTCCTGGTTGGACGGCAGGTCCCGCATCGCGAGGGTCGGCCAGCTCGTGACGGGAAGTCCGAGGCCGGCCAGGTCGGTGACCCGGCCGGCCGGGACGTGCAGTAGGAGCCGCGGCATCTGGTGGATCTCGAAGTCCACTCGGGCGCAGCGGTGGGCGGCGTCGGCGTGGGGGGCCGAGATGCCCGCGATCTTCACCCGCACGCGCTGCATCGACACGACCTTGGGGTTCGGGTTGTTGATCCGGACGCTGACGGGTGAGCCGACCCCGGGGCTCAGGGGGACCTGGACGGTCCCGGTGATCTGGATCCCGCCGGTCCACACGGCGTCCTGGCCGTGGTGCCTCAGCACCTGGCCGGTCGCGGCGGTCCGGCGTACGCCGTCCGCCCACTGCCCGAGCGCCGGCCATGCGGCCAGGGCCAGCGACGGCACGCAGACCAGCAGCGCGATGACCACGGTCCGCAGTCGCGTGTGTCCCATCCCCAGCCCCTTCAGAAGTTCCTCACGAAGTCGATGCGTCGAGTCCGTTCCCGCAGCCCCATGCCCGCGGGACCGGACTCGACGCCCGCTGGGTCAGTTCGAGCTGTACGCGAGGGTGACGGTCGCGCCCTTGCAGGGGTCCTGGTTGGTGGCCTTGTTGTTGAACGCGAGAGTCGCGCCCGACCACGAACCTTGGGCGTTACCCGCCGGCACCTGGGCGCCGACGGTCATGGTGGCGCCGGCCAGGGTGTAGTCGGTCGCGTCGCAGGTGCCTGCCGGCGCACCGACAGCCTTGGTCACGCCCGAGATGCTGGCGGTCACGCTGGTCACGTAGACCGGGCCGCTGTTCGGGTTGTCGAAGTTGCCGCTCAGCGTCTGGGCGGGCAGGCCCGGGGCCAGTGCGGAGACGGTGCTGGTCTGCTTCACGGTGATGGCGGTCGTGCTGCCGGTCGTCGCCGAGCCGGTGCCGCTGCCCCCCTGGGTCCAGTAGCCGTATGCGACACCGCCGCCGATGGCGACGGCGAGCGCGGCAGCGCTGACGACGGCGATCCGTCGGGTGCGGCGGGTCTTCTTGTGGCCGTCGGCCGTGACCTCGGTCTGCTTCATGGTGGGTGTCTCCTTGTCGGTGGCTCGTTGCCGACAACGAGTCAACGTGGCTCGTGCCCGGGCCGGAGCGGTTGTTACCGTGCTGTGGACCCGGCGTTGAGGAGTTCCGGCCGATCGCACCCGGTCGCGTAGTCCGAACGGGCCATGCGTGGTCGACAGCAGCGCTGAACGCCCTGCTCAGGCCATCAGCAAGCGTTTTCGCTCAACTGGCCGCCACGTCTGCATGACGGCGTGCTCCCACCCTCGCTGGGCGGGGCGGGTCGGCGGCCTGGGCTACCAGCCGCGCTCGGCCAGCCGGTGCGGCTGCGGGAGCTCCTCGACGTTGATCCCGACCATGGCCTCACCCAGGCCGCGGGACACCTTGGCCACCACGTCGGGGTCGTCGTGGAAGGTCGTGGCCTTGACGATGGCCTCCGCACGCTCGGCGGGGTTGCCGGACTTGAAGATGCCCGAGCCGACGAAGACACCCTCGGCGCCCAGCTGCATCATCATCGCGGCGTCGGCCGGGGTGGCGATGCCGCCGGCGGTGAACAGCACGACCGGCAGCTTGCCGCGGCGCGCGACCTCCTTGACCAGGTCGTACGGCGCCTGCAGCTCCTTCGCGGCGACGTACAGCTCGTCGTCCTCGAGCGCCCCGAGCCGGCGGATCTCCCGGCGGATGGTCCGCATGTGGGTGACCGCGTTGGACACGTCGCCGGTGCCGGCCTCGCCCTTGGAGCGGATCATCGCCGCGCCCTCGGTGATCCGGCGCAGCGCCTCGCCCAGGTTGGTGGCGCCGCAGACGAACGGCACCGTGAACGCCCACTTGTCGATGTGGTTCTCGTAGTCGGCCGGGGTCAGCACCTCGGACTCGTCGACGTAGTCGACGCCGAGGCTCTGCAGGACCTGCGCCTCGGCGAAGTGGCCGATCCGGGCCTTGGCCATCACCGGGATCGAGACCTGCTCGATGATCCCGTCGATCATGTCGGGGTCGCTCATCCGGGACACGCCGCCCTGGGCGCGGATGTCGGCCGGGACCCGCTCGAGGGCCATCACGGCGACGGCACCGGCGTCCTCGGCGATCTTGGCCTGCTCGGGGGTGACGACGTCCATGATCACGCCGCCCTTGAGCATCTCGGCCATGCCGCGCTTCACGCGGGTGGTCCCGGTGACGGGGGCCTCTGCGGTGTCCTCGTGGGACGACTCCGGGTGCTGCTCAGCCATGCGTTCATCCTAGGCTCGCGCGCTCGTCGACCACGCATCGTGGACCGCCCATCGCGGCGTGACTCCCCCGCCCACGTCGGCGCGATCCTCGGGGCACCCGTCGGCTAGACGGTGTGCGGGTCCTGCGGCGCCTCGCGTACGGCGGCCAGCGCCTGGCGGCGGACGAGCAGGATCCGCTGGACGACCGTGATCGTGCTCAGCGCGGCGATCAGCCACAGCGCGATCTCGTAGAGCCACGGCACTCCGAACACGTCACCGAAGAACGTGGGCACCAGCAGCCCCACCAGCCGGTCCGGGCGCTCGGCCAGCCCGGTCTTGGCGTTGAAGCCGAGCTGCTCGCCCTTGCTCCGCGCGTACGACGTCACCGAGCCCATCGCCAGGCAGACCAGGCTGAGCACGAGGTAGAGGTGGTCGTCGGCCTGCCAGGCGAAGAACAGCGCCATGCCACCGAACAGCGCAGCGTCCGCGACCCGGTCCAGGGTCGAGTCGAGGAAGGCCCCGAACAGGTCGGTGCGGCCGATCTTGCGGGCCATCGCGCCGTCGACCAGGTCGCTGAACACGAAGCACGCCACGACCACGACGCCCTGCCACAGCCAGCCCTGCGGGAAGCAGACCAGCGCGCCGGCCGCCACACCGAGCGTGCCGACGAGCGTGACCGCGTCGGGGCTGATCCCGAGCCTGATGAACAGATTGATGAACGGCGCGAGGGCTTTGCCCTGCCAGAAGGCCTTGAACCGGTCGAGCATGGTGTCGGCAGGCTAGTCGGTGCCGGCGCCCGATGTGACATGGAGGCGTACCGTCAGGTCACGGAGCCGCTCAGGCTTCCGACCAGAGAGAGCGTGGCATGAGCGACAAGTCGCCTCGTCAGAGCAAGTCCCCCAAGGGGAAGTCGATCAAGGAGAAGCGGGCCGAGAAGCACGCCAAGGCCGACGCCTCCAACAAGAGCTCCATGGAGACACTGACGCACAAGAAGAACTAGTCCCAGGCTCCGGCCAGCAGCTCGCGGGTGTCCGAGAGCAGCTCCGGGAGGGTCTTGGTGCGGCCGATGATCGGCATGAAGTTCTGGTCGCCCGGCCAGCGCGGCACCACGTGCTGGTGCAGGTGGGCGGCGATGCCGGCGCCGGCGACGTGGCCCTGGTTCATGCCGATGTTGAAGCCGCCGGCGTTGGAGACGGCGCGGACCACGGTCATGGCGTGCTTGGTCATCGCCGCGATCTCGTCCGCCTCCTCGTCGGTGGTCTCGGTGTAGTCGGCGAGGTGCCGGTACGGACAGACCATGAGGTGACCGGGCGCGTACGGGTAGAGGTTCAGCACGGCGTACGCCGTGTCGCCCCTGTGCACGACCAGCCCCTCCTCGTCCGGCAGCGACGGCACCCGGCAGAAGGGGCACTCCCCCGACGTCGCGTCGGACGGCTTGTTCTCGCCGCGGATGTAGGCCATCCGGTGCGGCGTCCAGAGCCGGTCGAGGTCGTCGGCGCGGCCGACGCCGGCCTGGAAGACCGGTTCGTCAGCGGTCACCCGGCGGCCCCGTCGAGGGCGGCCTCCAGGAGGGCCTCCACCGGTACGTCGGGGGCGAGCTCGACGCCGCGGGCCCTGGCCATGCCGGCGATCTGCAGCCAGACCGCCTCGGTCACCAGCTCGACGAACCGCTCCCGGTCCGGCCGCTGCTCGGGCCGCGACAGCCAGCGCCGGGTGGCGTTGAAGACCCCACCCACCAGGCCGAAGACCAACGGGTCCAGCGCGACCACCTCGTCCTCGTCGAGCGGCACGTGCAGCACCTCGACGCCGACGTGGATGAGGTCCTCGATCTGGCCGGCGATCTGCTGGATCGCGCGCTCCATCTGGCCGGCTCCCGTCCCGGGCGGGTCCTGCTGGGCATAGGCGTGCAGGGAAGGATGCGCGCTGGCCCAGCCGACGTACGCCGTGACGATCCGCCGGATGATGTCGACGGGGGTGCCCTCGAACGACAGCGCGGGCACCAGCTCGATCCCCAGCAGCTCGAGGGCCCGGCCCTGCACGGCGGAGTCGAGGTCGGCGCGGTCGGTGAAGTGGCGGTAGACGACCGTCCGGCTCAGCCCGGCGCGGTCCGCGATCTGCTGGACGTGCACCTCCGCGCCCGGCTCGGAGTCGACGACCACCTCGATCGCGGCGTCCAGGATGTGCTGGCGGCGCGCCTGGTTGTGGCTGTCCCAGCGCAGCTGGCGCCCGTCGGTCTTGCCCGCCATGACGTCAGCGTATCTGTGACACCGCGTCGGGCTGTCGGCCGGATCCACACGGTGGCTGAGGAGCGAGGGATCCGGCTGCCGGGCCCGATGCACACGGTGGCTGAGGTGCGAGGAGCGCCAGCGACGAGCCTCGAAGCCCCCGCAGCGAAGGCACCCGCGCAAGCCTCTGCCCCAAGTCACCCGGCTTCGAGGCTCAGGCGCAGAGCGCCTTCGCACCTCAGCCACCGTCGTGGCCGCAGGTCTGGCGCACCTCGCCACGGTGGCTCAGGTGCGAGGACCGCCAGCAACGAGCCTCGAAGCCCCCGGACGCGAAGGCGTCCACGGTGGCTGAGGTGCGAGGAGCGCCAGCGACGAGCCTCGAAGCCCCCGCAGCGAAGGCACCCGCGCAAGCCTCTGCCCCAAGTCACCCGGCTTCGAGGCTCAGGCGCGGAGCCCTTCGCACCTCGGCCGCCGTTGCCCTCACGTCTGGGCGAAGTAGTCCCCGAGCATCGTCTCGGTGCCGGGACAGGTGACGTCCACGTCCCGGCCACCCTCGACCCACTGCGCCATCGCTGCGGTCCCACCCTGGATCAGCCAGTCGCCGCCACACCGGGCCAGCGCCTCGGCCTGCGAGGTCTGGCCGGCCGCGCGCCACTCCGGCACGTCGAGGCTGAGGTCGCCGACCACCGACTCCCACAGGTGCGGGGTCGAGTAGACGCCGACCCGGTAGCCGGCGTCGACGTACCCCTGCGCGGCGCCGAGCACGACCTCGGCGTTGGCCGCCGGGTCGGTGCTCCAGTCGTAGAACGGCACGCTCTCGACGTCGAGCCAGATGATCGGCGACTCGAGCCCGGCCGCCTTCATCGACCGGAGGTTGAACTGCGCCTCGGCGTACCCGGCCTCGCGCAGCCCGCCGTACTGCTGCTGGGCGGCGTCGTCCGGCCAGCTGATCACCGAGTACGCCGCCACGAGCAGGTGCCGCGCCTTGGCCCACGCGACCTGGTCGGCCAGGCACGGGTTGGGGTGGAAGCCGGGCCCGTTGGTCAGGCCGATGACGACGTACGCCGCGGAGTCCGCGGGCATCGGCGCACCCGTGGAGATCTTGTGCGGGATCCCCATCCCGGCCGGGCACTGCGGCCACGACATGTCCCCGCCCACGACCCCGGGCTCGCGCGCGGGCAGCGGCTGGCCCCCGCCGCTGGCCTCCGCCTGGGCGGAGGCGGCCAGCGACTGCGCAGCGGAGGCCAGGGCCGGGTCGAGCCCTTCGGTCGCGGTCGCGGTGCCGGTCTGGGTGGCCGCCGCGGTGGCCGCGCCGCTCGGCGCGGTCGGCGAAGGGTCAGCCGAGGAAGAAGGGTCGGCGGACGAGCACCCCGCGGACACGAGGACGATCGCCGCAACCGCCACCGCCCCCGCGGCTCGGATCACTCCTTCTCCCACACCGACACGTGCGACTCGCTGGACGAGGTGTACGGCGTCCGGTCCCACCACTCCCAGCGCTCCCGCAGCCGCAGCCCGGCCAGCCGCGCCATCAGGTCCAGCTCCGCGGGCCAGGCGTACCGGAACGGCACCGAGTTGCGGCGGTAGCTGCCGTCCTCCGTGCGCGTGTAGTGGTGCGACCACATCAGCTGGGTCACGGGGTCGTACTCGTCGATGCCGTGGTGCTCGTCGGTGTGGCTGAAGACCCGGTAGCGGTGGTCGGGCTCGGCCCGCAGCACCCCGGGCACCCCGGTCTCGACGACGAAGCAGCCGCCCGAGCGCAGGTGCCGGGCGGCGTTCGCGAACGTCGCGACCTGGCCGTCCTGCGTGGCGACGTTCCCGATGGTGTTGAAGACCAGGTAGACGAGGTCGAACTCGCTCTCCAGCCCGACGCCGGCCAGCGCCGTGCTGAAGTCACCGATCTCCACCGGGATCTCGGCGCCGCCGGGCTTGGCCCGCAGCCGCGCCACCATCGCCTCGGACAGGTCGATCCCCTGCACCTCGACCCCGCGTGCGGCCAGGGGCAGCGCGACCCGGCCGGTGCCGATGGCCAGCTCCAGCGCCCGGCCGCCCTCGCCGGCCAGCTCGGCCAGGAAGCCGGACTCCAGCGCCAGGTGCACCTCGCTGAACCGGCCGTCGCCGTCGTCGTCGTACGCCGCCGCGACGGCCTCCCCGAAGAAGTCCACCGGGTCCGACATCAGACCTGCTCGCGCGACTCCACGGCGGCGACGACCCGAGCGATGGCTTCCTCGACCGAGACGCCGTTGTCCTGGTGCCCGTCGCGGTAGCGGAACGACACCGCACCCGCGGCCACGTCGTCGTCCCCCGCGATCATCATGAACGGCACCTTCTGGAGCTGGGCGTTGCGGATCTTCTTCTGCATCCGCTCGTCCGACTCGTCGACCTCGACGCGGATGCCCGCCTTGGTGAGCTGCCGCGCCACGTCGTACAGGTAGTCGACGTGCCGCTCGGCGATCGGGATCCCCTGGACCTGGACCGGCGCCAGCCAGGGCGGGAACGCGCCGGCGTAGTGCTCCACGAGTACGCCGTAGAACCGCTCGATCGAGCCGAACTTGGCGGAGTGGATCATCACCGGCTGCTGCCGTGAGCCGTCCGGCGCCTGGTACTCCAGCTCGAAGCCGGCCGGCTGGTTGAAGTCGTACTGGATGGTCGACAGCTGCCAGGTGCGGCCGATGGCGTCCTTGGCCTGCACCGAGATCTTGGGGCCGTAGAACGCCGCGCCCCCCGGGTCGGGCACCAGCTCGAGCCCGGTCTCGTGGGCGGCCTCCTCGAGCGCGCGGGTCGCGACCTCCCACTGCTCGTCGCTGCCCATGAACTTGTCCTTGGCGTCGTCGCGGGTCGACAGCTCGAGGTAGAAGTCGTCGAGGCCGAAGTCGCGGAACAGCCCCAGGCAGAAGTTGAGCAGGTGCTTGATCTCGTCACCGGCCTGCTCGGGCATGACGTAGGAGTGCGAGTCGTCCATGGTCATGCCGCGCACCCGGGTCAGGCCGTGCACGACGCCGGACTTCTCGAACCGGTAGACGCTGCCGAACTCGAACAGCCGCAGCGGCAGCTCACGGTAGGAGCGTCCCCGCGAGCGGTAGATCAGGTTGTGCATGGGGCAGTTCATGGCCTTGAGGAAGTAGCGGCTGTTCTCCAGCTCCATCGGCGGGAACATGGTGTCCTCGAAGTACGGCAGGTGCCCGGAGGTGTGGAACAGCCCCTCCTTGGTGATGTGGGGGGTGCCGACGTACTGGAACCCCTCCTCGATGTGCCGCTGCCGGACGTAGTCCTCCATCACCCGCTTGATCACGCCGCCCTTGGGGTGGAAGACCACCAGGCCGGAGCCGAGCTCGTCGGGGAAGGAGAAGAGGTCGAGGTCGCGGCCGAGCTTGCGGTGGTCGCGCCGCTCGGCCTCCTCGAGCTGGTGCAGGTGCCCCTCGAGCGCCTCCTTCGACTCCCACGCGGTGCCGTAGATGCGCTGGAGCTGCTTGTTCTTCTCGTCGCCGCGCCAGTAGGCCGCCGCGGTGCGCATCAGCTTGAACGCCGGGATCCGCTTGGTGGTCGGCAGGTGCGGGCCACGGCACAGGTCGCTCCACGCCACCTCGCCGTCGCGGCGGATGTTGTCGTAGATGGTCAGCTCGCTGCCACCGACCTCGGCCGAGGCACCTTCGATCGCCTCGGCGGTCGAGCCCGCCGATACATCGGCCGCCTTGAGCCCGATCAGCTCGACCTTGTAGGGCTCGTCCTTGAGCTCGTTGAGCGCATCAGCGTCCGTGGTGACCCGCCGGGAGAACCGCTGGCCCTCCTTGATGATCTTGCGCATCCGGGTCTCGATCTTCTCGAGGTCCTCGGGCACGAACGGGGTCTCGACGTCGAAGTCGTAGTAGAAGCCGTCGCGGACCGGAGGCCCGATCCCGAGCTTCGCGTCCGGGTGGAGCTCCTGGACCGCCTGGGCCATCACGTGCGCGGTCGAGTGCCGCAGGATGTCGTGGCCGTCGGCGCTGTCGATCTCGACCCCCTCGACCTCGTCACCGTCCTGGAGCTCGTAGGAGAGGTCCTTGAGCGCGCCGTTCACGCGGGCTGCTACGACCTTGTCGTCGTCCTTGAACGGCTCCCAGGCCTTGGTTCCCGTCGTGACCTGCCGCTCCTCACGCTCACCGGCGTGGACGAGGGCGATCTTGAGGTCGGGCACGGGACTGCCTTTCAGCTGGGCTTCCGGACGGGCAAGGGACGCGTCGATCGTAACGACGGCCCGCGGCGCACCGCCTGCGGGTTTCACCCCGCGACGGTGGCTGAGGTGCGAAGGCGCTCCGGCGCCTGAGCCTCGAAGCCGCCGCAGGTGTTCCCAACCGGCTCGCGCCGCAGGATGCTCGTCCCATGACGCATGCGGCTCCCGAGGCACCTCGGAGCATGACCGTGCCGCTGGTCGCGTTCGCGGCCGGGGCGGCGGTCGCCGTCCTGATCGGGGTCTTCGGCCGGGTGCACGACCCGACGCTGAGCGGCACCACGACCCTGGGCTTCCACACGGTGATCCAGATGAAGGTCGTCGTCTCGACCGTCATCGGGGTGCTCGTGCTCTTCCAGGGGTTCAGCGCGCTGGTCCTGTACGGGCGGCTGCCGATCACGGCGCCGCGCTGGCTGGGCAAGGCGCACCGCACCAGTGGCGGCCTGGCCCTGGTGCTGGCGGTCTTCGTCGCCTACCACTGCCTGTGGTCCCTCGGCCTGGAGTACGGCCATCTCGACGACGGCCAGAAGGTCGGTGCCCGCACCGTCATCCACGGCGTGCTCGGCTGCCTGGTCCTCGGCACCGCGGTGGTGAAGGTGGTCGCGGTCCGCTCCAAGCGGGCGCCCGGGTGGTTCCTGCCGGTGGCCGGCGGCCTGCTCTTCACGCTGTTCGTGGCTGCGATCCTGACCTCGGCGGTCTGGTACTACGCCAACTACGGGCTGCCCGACTCGAACGGCTACTGACTCAGCCGTCCGCTGCGGCCAAGCGAGCCAGGGTGCCGCGTACGACGGCGTGGAACCGGCCGACGGTGGCGATCTCCAGCCGCTCCCCGGGGCTGTGGGCGCCCTCGACGGTCGGCCCGATCGAGACCGCGTCCAGCCCGGGGAGGTGCGCGGCGATCTCGCCGGCCTCGAGACCGGCGTGGACGGCGGTCACGTGCGGTTCCTGGCCGTGCACCTCGACGTGGGCCGCCCGGACCACGTCGAGCAACGCGCTCTCGTGGTCCGGCTGCCAGGCCGGGTAGGCCGAGGTGACTATGGCTCGGGCGCCCCCCAGGCGGGCGAAGCTCGCGTAGCGGTGGTGCAGCGCGTCCAGGTCGGGCTGCCGCGACGACCGGGGCGCCGACACCAGCACCACGTCGTCGTCCTCGACGTAGGCGACGCCGAGGTTGGTGGAGGTGCGGACGATCCCGGACAGCCGTTCGTCCATGGACAGCACCCCGGACGGGAGGGCCACCACCAGGTCGACGATGGTCCGGGCGGCGTCCGCCGAGAGCACCCGGGCCGGACGCGGCTCCGGCGACCCGGCCACGCCGATCAGCGCCTCGTCGTCGGCGCCTGCACGCCAGCCGCGGACCCGCTCCTGCACGTCGGCTGCGATGTGCTCGAGCCGCGCCCGCCCCCGCTCGTCGACCAGCACCACGGCCTCCGCCTCGCGCGGGATGGCGTTGTCCGCGCGACCCCCCGACAGCTCGGCGATCCGGAGGTGGTTCGCCGCGTCCGGACCGAGCTCGGCCGCGGTGCGGGCGAGCACGTAGACCAGGGCCTTGATCGCGTTCATGAGGTTCTCGTCGATCTGCTGGCCCGAGTGGCCGCCCTGGAGGCCGCTCACCCGCAGCACGACGTGCTCTCCTGCGGCCGGAGCCGGCTCCCAGTCGGCGGGGACGCAGAGGAAAACCCGCGAGCCGCCTGCGCTGCCGATGATGACCTCGTGCTCCTGCTCCGAGTCGAGGTTGAGCAGGATCCGGCCGGTGACCAGCTCGGGGTCCACGCCGGCCGCCCCGCTGAAGTCCTCCTCCTCGTCGACGGTGAACAGCAGCTGCAGCGGAGGGTACGGCGGCCGCTCGCCCGCCGGCCGGTCCGCCATCGCCTCGGCGGCGATCGCCAGGGCCACGGCGACCCCGATCCCGTCGTCGGCGCCCAGCGTCGTACCGGGCGCCCGGACCCAGCCGTCGTCCACGACCGGGAAGACGCCGTCGGCGGCCGGGTCGCTGCCGGCGCCCGCGTCCGCCTCGCAGACCATGTCGAGGTGAGCCTGGAGGACGACCGCCGGCGCCGCCGGCGCGCCCGGGACGTCGGCCACCACGTTGCCCGCCCCGTCCACCGTCGCGGCCACGCCCAGTGCCTCGAGCCGGTCGAGGACATGGGCTCGCACGAGCTCCTCGTGCTTGGACCGGCGCGGGATCACCGCGAGCGCCGCGAACTCGCTCCACACGGCCGCAGGCTCGAGCCCGCTCGCCCAGGCCGCACGGGCCGGACCGCTGCTCACGGGCTGCTCTGCCATCAGACGTCGATCATGGATCGCCCCGACCGGGCGGCGCTACCCGTCGCCCCAGTTCGCTGTCCCGGTGGCCGTCAGTAGCCCGTCCCGCGCTTGACCTGCTCGCGCTCGACGGGGTGGGCTCCGCCCTTCTGGTCGAGGGTCGAGCACGCGTCCGCGATGTCCTGACTCAGGCGCTCCACCTGTTCGCGGCTCATGGTCTCCTTCACCAGCGCCCGCATGATCTTCACCCCCTCGGCGTTGGGCGGAAGGGTGTACGCCGGCACCATCCAGCCGCGCTCCGCCGACAGCTGCCACGCGACGTCGGACTCGTCGTAGCCTCGGTGCTCACCCTTGAGCCGGAACGCCACCAGCGGAAGCTGCTCGGCGTCCTCGCCGATCACCTCGAACCGGCCGCCCTCGCGCAGGTTCGCGGCCAGCGCCCGGGCGTTCTCCTGCATCTGCGTCATCACGTAGGTGTAGCCGTCGCGTCCCAGGCGGACGAAGTTGTAGTACTGCGCCAGCACCATCGACGCCCCGGTCGAGAAGTTCAGCGTGAACGTGGCGTCGGTCTTGCCGAGGTAGTTCTCGTAGAAGACCAGGTCCTTGGCGAGGTCGGACTCCCCACGGAAGACCAGCCAGCCGATGCCCGGGTAGACCAGCCCGTACTTGTGTCCGGAGACGTTGATCGAGCGCACCTGCTCGAGACGGAAGTCCCAGGCGGAGTCGGGATAGAGGAACGGCCACACGAACCCGCCGCTGGCGCCGTCCACGTGCATGGGGATGTCCAGGTCGCGCTTGTTCCTGATGTCGAGCAGCAGGTCGTTGATGCCGACGATGTCGTCCATGTGGCCCGTGAAGGTGGTCCCCAGGACGCCGACGACGCCGATCGTGTTCTCGTCGAGATGTGGCTCCACGTCCTCCGGGCCGATCGTGTACTTGTCCTCGGCCAGGGGGACGATCCGTGGCTCGACGTCGAAGTAGCGGCAGAACTTCTCCCACACGACGTGCACGTCTCCCCCGAAGACGAGGTTGGGCCGGTCCGTCGAGAGGCCGGCTGCCTCTTGGCGCTCCTTCCACTTCCACTTCAGGGACAGGGCGCCCAGCATGATCGCCTCGGACGACCCCTGGGTGCGGCAGCCCGTCGTGGGACCCGGCGCGTTGAACAGGTCGGCCAGCATCCGGACGCAGCGCTGCTCGATCTCGGCCGAGACCGGGTACTCGGCGTGGTCGATGAAGTTCCGGTGCAGGTTCTCGGCGATGATCCGCTGCGCCTCCGGCTCCATCCAGGTCGTGACGAAGGTGGCGAGGTTGCGCTGCGGGTCGCCCTCCAGGCTCAGGTCCTCGCCCACCAACCGCATGGCGTCGACCGGGCGCATCCCGCTCTGCGGGAAGACCGTGGCCGGCGCTCGTTCGGTCAGGAACCGGTTGCCGTAGAGCGTTTCGGCTGCTGACTGGCTCAATGTCGTCATGGCGTGTGCTGTCCCACCGTTCTTGTCGAAGTTGGACTGTCGAAAACCTGGATGACCCCGCCCACCGCGAACAGGGCGGCGCCGGCGAACGTCCCCCAGTTGACGAGTCCGGCGTCGATGGCGCTGTCGGTCGCCGGCCGCGTGAACGCCGCGAGCCCCGCGAGGAAGAACAGGATCGAACCCAGCTGGTTGACCGCCACCACCCACCAGCCGATCTCGTGCAGGCGCACCACCACGTGACCAGCACCCACCTCGAGCATCGCGAGGTGCCCGGACGCCAGGAAGCAGATGCAGCCGAGGATGTCGGGAAGCCAGATCCAGCCGTTGGACTGGCGTGGCGTGAGCCCCTCGGCGAACGCCGCCACGAGGCTGACCGCGAACAGGAGCGTGCCGACGAACAGCACGAACGCGCTCGACCAGTCGCGGCTCCGGGGCTGGTAGGACCACCAGCGCATCTGCGCATCCGTGGCCCGGCGCCCGTCCTGGGTGTCGTTCCCGACCAGCAGGATCGAGGTGTAGCCGCCGAGGCTGAAGAAGAACCCACCGACCAGGTAGGTGATGTTGATCGTCTCCAGCGAGTGGTTCCCGAGCTGAGCGAGGAGCGCACCCAGGGCGAAGAGGCTGCCGCCGATCGTGAAGGCGACCGCCGCGACGCGGTTGATCCTCACCAGCCGGGCCAGCGCCTGGTCGACCGGTTCTGCCGCTCGTGGGGTCATGTCGGCACTCGTCTAGGCCCCCGGAGGCGATCTGAAACCACGACCCATGCCCGATCCTCTCTCTGCCCGGCCCACCGTGCCCGGGCGCGAGGACGGCGACTCCGTCCCCCACGGGTGACCGGTGAGCCGAACCCACGCTCACCCGACCCGGGTGGCGGCCACATCGCCCGTTGTGGGTGAGACCGACCAGGGCCGCCGCGACCTAGGTTCGACGGGAACGGCGGCCAGCACCGGCGACGAGGAGGACCAGTGGCGGACAGACCCAACATCCTGATCATCTGGGGCGACGACATCGGGATCAGCAACCTGAGCTGTTACAGCGACGGGCTGATGGGCTACCGGACCCCCAACATCGACCGGGTGGCCGCCGAGGGTGTGCGGTTCACCGACTACTACGGCGAGCAGAGCTGCACCGCCGGCCGCGCGGCGTTCATCACCGGCCAGAACCCCTACCGCACGGGGCTGTCCAAGGTCGGGATGCCGGGCGCGGACATCGGCCTCCAGGCGGAGGACCCGACCATCGCCACGGCTCTGAAGTCGCTCGGGTACGCGACGGGCCAGTTCGGCAAGAACCACTTCGGCGACCGCGACGAGTTCCTGCCGACCGCGCACGGGTTCGACGAGTTCTTCGGCAACCTCTACCACCTCAACGCCGAGGAGGAGCCGGAGCAGGACGACTACCCGACCGAGGAGGAGTTCCCCGACTTCCGGAAGAACTTCGGGCCGCGGGGCGTCATCCACGCGTGGGCGAACGAGGACGGGACCCAACGCATCGAGGACACCGGTCCGCTGACGAAGGAGCGGATGAAGACCATCGACGACGAAGTGGTGCCTGAGGCGCTGCGGTTCATGGCCGACGCCAAGGAGGCTGACACACCGTTCTTCGTCTGGTTGAACACCACCCACATGCACTTCCGCACCCACGTCAAGGACGGCAGCAGGGGGAAGGCGGGGCGCTGGCAGTCGGAGTACCACGACACCATGTGCGACCACGACGAGCTGGTCGGCTCCGTGCTCGACTTCCTCGACGAGAACGGCCTGGCCGGCAACACCATCGTCATGTACTCGACCGACAACGGTCCGCACATGAACAGCTGGCCGGACGCCGGGATGACGCCGTTCCGCAACGAGAAGAACTCCAACTGGGAAGGCGCCTACCGGGTCCCGGCCATGGTCCGCTGGCCCGGCCGGATCGAGCCCGGCACCGTGCTCAACGGGATCGTCAGCCACAACGACTGGTTCGTGACACTGCTCGCGGCCGCCGGTGACGCCGACGTCGCGGACCGGTTGAAGGCCGGCACCGACCTGGCCGGAACGACGTACAAGGTGCACCTCGACGGGTTCAACCAGCTGGACTACATCACCGGAGCCGTCGACGAGAGCCCTCGCAGCTACTTCTTCTACGTCTCCGACGACGGCGACCTGACCGGGCTGCGCTACGACAACTGGAAGTTCGTCTTCCTCGAGCAACGAGCGCAGGGAACGCTGGACGTCTGGCTCGAGCCGTACGTCGAGCTGCGCGCGCCCAAGATCTTCAACCTCCGGACCGATCCGTACGAACGCGCGGACGTCACGTCGAACACCTACTTCGACTGGATGCTGGACCACGCCTGGACGCTGATCCCGGCGCAGGCCTTCGTGGCGAGAATGCTCCAGACGCTGGCCGAGTTCCCGGCTCGGCAGGAGCCCGCCAGCTTCAGCGTCGACCAGGTGCTGGCGAAGCTCAAGGCCGGTGTACCGAGCCGCTGACATGGAGGTCCAGCTGCCTGGAGGCATGTTCACCATGGGCTCGGACGAGCACTACCCCGAGGAGGCACCGACCCACCAGGTGCGGGTGGGTGCCTTCTCCATCGACGCGACCACGGTGACCAACGCGGAGTTCGCGGCGTTCGTGGACGCCACCGGCTACGTCACCGTGGCCGAGCGTGAGCTCGACCCGGCCGACTACCCGGATGCACCGGCCGAGAACCTGCAGCCGGGCTCGATGGTCTTCACCCCGACGCGAGGCCCGGTCGACCTGCGCCACCTCAGCCAGTGGTGGCGCTGGAAGCCGGGCGCCAGCTGGCGGCACCCGCGCGGCCCGAAGAGCTCGATCGACAAGCTCCTTGACCATCCGGTGGTGCACATCGCCCACGAGGACGCCGCGGCGTACGCCGCCTGGGCCGGCGCGGCCCTGCCGACCGAGGCCGAGTGGGAGTACGCCGCGCGCGGTGGGCTCGACCGCGCGACGTACACCTGGGGAGACGAGCCCCGGCCCGGCGGGAGGCTGATGGCCAACACCTGGGACGGGCCCGACTTCCCCTGGCGAAGCACCGGCGAGAGCGGCTTCCGGCGGACCGCACCCGTCGGCAGCTTCCCACCCAACGGGTTCGGACTGTTCGACATGGCCGGCAACGTGTGGGAGTGGACCGACGACTGGTGGACCAGCCGGCACCCGGACGACGCCGGCTCGCCGTGCTGCGCGCCGGAGGATCCCCGGGGCGGCGACCTCGAGGGGAGCTACGAGCCGGCCCAGCCGCAGTTCCGCGTCGGGCGCAAGGTGGTCAAGGGCGGCTCCCACCTGTGTGCCGACTCCTACTGCCTGCGCTACCGGCCCGCCGCGCGCCGCCCACAGGCCGTCGACACCGGCATGAGCCATGTCGGCTTCCGCTGTGTGCATCGACCCGATGTGAAGGAGTAGGACCATGGCTGAAGACCTGTTGCCCTCGTGGCGACCCGGACCGGCGCGCGATGCGCTGGTCGCGTTCCTCGACGCGGTGCTCGAGGTGCCGGTCGAGGAGCGGGTGGCCTGCTTCGACAACGACGGGACGCTCTGGTGCGAGCGCCCGACGTACGTCCAGTTCGACTTCTTCGTCGACGCGCTGAAGACGGCCGTGCACGCCGACCCGAGCATCGGCGGCGCTCCGGAGTTCGCGGCCCTGCTCGCCGGCGACCAGACCGCCCTCGGCGAGCTCGGCCTGGAGCGGATCGCCCTGGCCCTGACCAGCCTGTTCGAGGGCATCCCGCCGGAGGAGTTCACGCGCCGGGTCCGCGCCTTCATGGCCACCGCCGAGCACCCGACGCTGGGCCGGCCGCTGCGCAGCAACCTCTACCAGCCGATGCTCGAGCTGATCGACGCGCTCAGGCACCGGGACGTCAACGTCACCATCGTCAGCGGCGGCGGGACCGAGTTCGTGCGGGCGGTGAGCCAGCAGCTGTACGGCGTACCTCCCGAGGCCGTGGTCGGGACCCTGATCGACTACGAGTTCGGCCGCGACGACGACGGAGCCCCCCGACTGCTCAGGACGGGCCGGCCCGCCGGCGCCGCCAACGAGGGCGCCACCAAGGTCAACAACATCCAGAGCCAGCTCGGCCGGCGTCCGCGCCTCGTGGCCGGCAACTCCGGCGGCGACCGGGAGATGCTGGAGTGGGCCGCCGCCGGCCCGGGGCCGACCCTGGCCCTGCTGGTCGACCACGACGACGCCGAGCGCGAGTTCGCCTACGTGAGCACCGCCGAGACCTTCGCCGAGCCCGAGCCGATCACCCAGGTGGGTGCCCGGCTCGGCTGGACCGTGGTCAGCATGGCGACCGACTGGGAGACCGTCTTCGCTCCGGTCGTGGCCGGTGAAATCGGCCGCTGACCTGCGCAAACGTGGGTGGGCGATACTGGGTTCGAACCAGTGACCTCTTCGGTGTGAACGAAGCGCGCTACCACTGCGCCAATCGCCCTAGCGACCGCCGATGCTAGCCCATCAGTCGAGCGTCTCCAGCATCGTGGCCGCGTGCTCGGACCAGGATTCCTGCACAGCTTTGGTGACCGGCCCCGGGACCGGCAGCTCGACGTCGTCCCATACGCCGACCGGCTGAGCGTCCCTCGTCGTGGAGGCCAGGAAGACCTCGCTGGCGCCGCGGACGACGTCGATCGGCTCGTCCACCTCCCGGCCGCCGTACCACTCGAGAACCAGTCCCCTCGTCACGCCGGCCAGGCACCCGCTCTCGAGGCTCGGCGTGCGCAGCTCGCCGTCGACGACGTAGAAGACGTTGGACCCGGTGCCCTCGCAGAGGTTCCCGGCCAGGTTGGCCATCACCGCCTCCCCCGCACCCCGTTCGTGCGCGTGGGCCAGCATCACGACGTTCTCGCCGTACGACGTGGTCTTGAGCCCGGCCAGTGCCCCCCGCTCGTTCCGCGGCCACGGCACGGTCGCCACCTTCGTGCTCTCGGCTGCTTCCGGCAGTGGCGCCGCCACGACGACCAGCGTCGGCTCGCCGTCCCCGCGCCCGCTCCCGAGCGGCGCCGGCCCCGCGGTGTAGGTGATCCGGATCCGGCTCAGCGGGTCCTCGGTCCCCCTCAGCACCTCGCCCACCCCGCGGCGTACCTCGTCCAGGTCGGGCTCGGGCAGCCCCAGCCCGGCGGCACTCTGCAGGAGCCGCTCCAGGTGCCGCTGCAGCGCGAACGGCCGGCCTTGACGGCCTTGATCGCCTCGAACACCCCGTCCCCGACGGTCAGCCCGTGGTCGCTCACGGTCACCGCCGGCCCGGCCGGATCGTCGAGCACCTTGCCGTTCACCCACGCGCGCACCCCTGCATTGTGCCGAGCCCACCACCTCCGCAGGCCGTGCACCCACCACGCGCGCGCCAAGTTTGTGAGCCAGAGAGCATCGGCTAAGGTTCTGACGCGCTTCGGGCACAGGAACCACGCTCGGAGGCAGGCGGACGTAGCTCAGTTGGTAGAGCGCAACCTTGCCAAGGTTGAGGTCGCGAGTTCGAGCCTCGTCGTCCGCTCGGAGCGGGTCTCGGCAGACCCATCCACGGTGGGTTGGCCGAGAGGCGAGGCAACGGACTGCAAATCCGTGTACACGGGTTCAAATCCCGTACCCACCTCGACAACTCCATCCAGGGCGATTGGCGCAGCGGTAGCGCGCTTCCTTGACACGGAAGAGGTCACTGGTTCAAACCCAGTATCGCCCACCAACCGTTTTCGCAGGTCAGAGGCTACTTTCTAGGGAGAGTGGCCCTGACTGTGCCCAATGAAAGCCCAATTGCCTGCCCGTTTCGCGGGCCCGCCGGAGCGGAATGGCCCTGCGGAGAGCCGCTGGACGCGGCCCATCTCGGACCATCCCGGGGCCGGGCCAGGCGGGGACCACCAGGGAGCCGGGTTCGGGACCCGTGGCGACGGTAAGGCCCGGCATCCGGGCAGCGGAGGCGGGAAGAACTCGTCGAGCAGCGGCCCCAGCCGCTCGGCCCTCGTCTCCGACGACCTCTCGACGTGGGCCAGCACCGCCCTCTCGATCGCGGACGGTCGGACATCTCGAGTGGTCGCGGGTGAGGGCTACTCCTCGGCTTCGCCGTACTGAGCCGCCTTGCGCCGTTCCAGCCGCCAGTGGACCTCATGCGTCTCGGGGTGCCGCCACTCGCTCAGGCGGTACTCGAAACCGGGCAGCAACACGATGGGAATCGGGCCGGGAGACGCAGGGGCCACCGCGCCCACCACGATCTTGGCGTCCTCTGGGATGAACGGGGATGTCGCGGGGATCGGCTCGGTGAGGATCTCCACTGGGTCTGCATAGGGACGGGCCATACCGCGAGAGTAGCACGGGTGCAATGTCAGTGATGCGGCTCACACTGCGATTAGTGTTCCCATAGGCCCGTCATAGAATACTCTTAGAGACATCAAACAACCTCCGAGGAGAAACCCCATGAGTGAGACCACCCAGCACCAGCCCGGCGACGTGTCCAACGGCCACGTCCTGACCGAGCAGGGCCAGTGGGTGCCGATCGCACCGCAGCCCGTCGTGGCCGAGCCGAAGAAGAAGCACCGCTTCCGCAACTTCGTGGTGGCTCCGATCGTGGCCGTCATCGGCATCGTGATCGCCACCCAGGCCGGTGGCGGCAGCGACCATGACACCAAGGTCGTCGACCACGGCACCGCGTCGGTGACCACGCCCCAGGACGGTGCGGCGGCCCCGCAGAACCAGACCAGCCAGGCTCCGGCCGAGGAGAGTGGGTCCAGCACGGACACCAGCGGGACCGCGCAGGTCGGCGACACCGCGCAGGTCGGCGACGACTGGACGGTCAAGGTGAGCGAAGTGAACCTGAACGCCGACGCCGCGATCCACCAGGCGAACCAGTTCAACGACAAGCCGAAGAACCACTACGTGCTGGTCACCTACACCGCGACCTACAACGGCACCGAGCGCAGCGCCGACGCGATGATGAACCTGACCTGGACGGCGACCGACGCCCACAACAAGGTCAGCGACCAGGCCTACGTGGTGCTGCCGATGGACAAGGGCAACGGCACGCCGACCGAGGCGCGGCCCGGCGGCTCGGTGACCTACCAGGTGGCGTTCGACATCGCCGACCCGACGATCATCAGCGTCGAGGACACGATGGCGTTCGACGACAACGCGTTCGCGGACTTCGCGATCAACTGACAGGCCGATCCGGTCTCATCGTCCGGCCCTTCTCTCCCTCGTCGGGAGGAGGGCTCGGGCAAGCCGTCCGGCTCACCACCGAGAAGAGGAAGCAGTAGAGCTGTGAGCAAGATGAAGAAGTGCGCACTCGCCGTCGCGGCGGCGGTGGCCGTCGCGGCCCCGGTCACCACCGCCATCAGCGCCGGGAGCGCCGGGAGCGCCGAGGCGGCACCGGCCACCCAGGCCAAGGGCACCGTTGGGTACGTGGTGGACGGGGACACGATCCGGCTGGACAGTGGCAAGTACGTGCGGCTGATCGGCTACGACACCGCCGAGATAGACACCAACTGCGGGGTCCGGCAGGCCGAGGCGCTGAAGCAGATGATCCACCCCGGCTATACGGTCCGGCTGCTGCGCCCGGCCTCGGAGCCGGACACCGATCGGCACGGGCGGCTGCTGCGCTACGTGCGCACCGCCGGTAACCGCGACGTGGGCACCGCGATGATCAGGTACCACGACGCCGAGGCTCGGTACGACTCCACCGACGGGTATGCCTATCACCCGCTGCAGGAGAAGTACCACCGCCTGGACGCGCGGTACGGCCATACCTGTGGTCACCGCCATCCCTCCACTCCCCACGGCAGCACCCACGGTGGAGGCGGCTCTCCGACGCCTGCGCCCGTCCCAGCCACCGGCGGCGGCTCGGCCGCCCCGGTCGGCTACTCGTGCCCGCCTGGCTATCCGATCAAGGGCAACCAGGGCGACACGGAGTGGATCTACCACACCCCGTCGAGCGCAACCTATGGGATCACGCACCCCGAGGAGTGCTTCGCCACCGGGGCCGCAGCGCTGGCGGCGGGCTACCGGCCAGCGCGGGACTGATCCGGGCCCAGCGACTGTCGCACTGCCGCACGGGTGGCCAGGCGCGGGCTGCTGTGACCGGCCGCGGGATGCCGGTAGCGGCCTCGAACGCCTGGATCACCGGAAACCGCGTGCCGGTGATCCCCAGGGCGTGCTTCCGTATCGTGTCAGGTGCAACGTCCGCCATGCGAGGATCGACGTCCTCGCGAACCAGCTCACAGCGTTGGCCGTTCAACGTGAATCGGATCGACGCGCGACCTCGTCCCATGGGCCGAAGCTACGACAATTCTGGCAGGAGCCCCGGACATCACCAACCCGATGCACTTGGTGGTGCCGCGCGCCATCGACATGCGCCCGGTCGCGACCAGCACACGTGGTTCGGCGACGAACCCGACATCTACGCGGCGCGCCCGACGTACCGGGAAGCCGCGGGGTTGCCACCCGCCGATTGACCGGCGGCAACCGGGATCGCGGTTCCGCTCGGGTAGGTCCCAGGAAGCCAGGCAACCAAACCCGTAAGCCGGCGGATGCCCCGCCGTCGGTCTGGGCTCACCCTTGATGACGGACCACCAGGTCAACTGTCAAGACGGCCGGTCCGCGCTGGCCGGGCCGGCGGCACCGCCAGGAGCAACGACAGGTCTGACTCCTGAATCAGTTGGCAAGTACCAGACGCTCAAAACACAACGGACGGATGATCGATGCTCAGAGGAAGTCGAGTGGCAGGTCCCACGTCATGACCTATCTGCCACAGCCGGGACAGCAGTTCGGCCGCTACCGCATCATCAGCCGGATCGGTCGCGGCGGCATGGGCTCGGTGTTCGAGGCCCGCGAGTCCGGGCTCGACCGACCGGTCGCGCTCAAGGTCCTCTCCTCGGACCTGGCGGACGAGGCGTCGTTCAGGTCCCGTTTCCTGCGCGAGGCTCGCATCCTGGCCTCGCTCGACTCGCCTCACGTCATCCAGGTGTACGAACAGGGCGAGCACGACGGCCGCCTCTACATCGCGACCCAGCTCGTCAAGGGCTCCGACCTGCACCAGCTGATCCAGGCCTCCGGTCCGATGGCACCAGCAGATGCCCTGGGGCTAGTGGCCCAGGTCGCGGAGGGACTGTCCGACGCACACGCGGCGGGACTGCTGCACCGTGACGTGAAGCCCAGCAACGTCCTGGTTCGGACCGACCGGGACGAGCCGTTCGCCTACCTCTGCGACTTCGGCATCGCGGTCCAGCCCGACTCGCACAGCACCCGGACCTCTGGCGTGATCGGCACCGTCGACTACATGGCCCCAGAGCGCCATGAGGGCCAGGACGCCTCGATCGCCTCCGACATCTATTCGCTGGGCTGTGTGCTCTGGGCCGCACTGACCGGCAAGGCGCCGTACGACGACACGTCAGCGGTGCGCGTCGCGATGGCCCACATGACCCAACCCCTACCCGTGTACACCGGTGACAGCCCCGCAGCAGACCTCATCAATCAGGTCCTGACTCGCTCGATGGCCAAGCACACGTCCCAGCGGTACACGTCGGCCGCCGATATACGCCGGGACCTCCTCTCAGCCCTGGACGTCGACCGAGGCCGCGCGCCGGCTCCTGACCTCGGCGAGTCGATCACCGTGACACGGCCGCGCGGCAACGAGGTCACAGAGCTGCGCGTCCAGGCACATGTCCCCGCCTCGACTCCCGCACCGGCCCGGCGCCGTCTCCGTCGTGGAAGTCTGGCCGCAGTCGGCACGGTGCTGGCAATCGCCCTGGTGGGCGGCACTGGCTATGCACTCGCGAGTGGTGAGCCCGACGCTAGTGACGGCGCCACGCCGGTCACCGGACCGGCCGCGCAGCCGACCGCGTCCGCTTCCGCCGACGGCAGAGACACGGCGGCCACACCCGCCGTACAGCAACCTCAGGCGACGGCCACAGTGACGGCCACCGTCGCGCCCGAGGCACCGGCTGGGTCCACTCAGCCGCAGCCCGCCCCAGCGGCCCCGCCTGTGACAGCGACGCCAGCCCCGGCCGCGCCCCCCGCCAGCACCGTGGCGTGTTGGGACGGCAGCACCGGTACCGACCGGCTCTCGTGCGGGGCACCCACCGGCCGCGCCGGACTGGCCACGGTCTTCCCGAGCCTCGCGGTCGACAGCAACTGCCATCCCGTCATCGCGACGGTGGCCGGCAAGGCCGAGGTGTACGAGTGCCTGCACGGCAATATCCTGCTGCGCTACTCGCGTTGGAACGTCGGGTACGACCGCTATGCCTACTACGACGCCTCGAATGGTCTGCCCGGTTCCGAGTGGTACATCGGGGACGAGTTCGCCGGGCGTCAGTGGTCGTCATACGACAGCTCCGCAGGTGAGACACGCCGCTACCAGTGGTCCGCCTCATATCGCTACTCACCGTTCTCGGTCAGCGTCGAAGGCGCGACCGAGGCAGACCGGATCGACGGGAAGCGGCTGATCCAGCTCGCGCTCCCCAGCCACATCGGGCTGCGGTGAGCCGGGAACCCGCCCGCCACGGGGCGGTGATGGTCGAGTTCGACGGGCGGACTCAAACTTTCGGGGCCGAGGGAGGCCAGGTCAGCGTCGGCCGGACCGCGGACTGTGCAGTGCGGGTGGCGGACAGCCTGGTCTCGCGCCACCACGCCGAGCTCGTGTTCGACGGGGGGTGGGTGCTGCGCGACCTCGGCAGCACCAACGGGTGTTGGACCGACGGACGCCGTGTGCAGCAGGTTCGGCTCTCCGACCGCGCCTCGGTGCGGCTGGGTGGACCAGCCGGTCCGGAGCTGTGGCTCGAGGCGGTGGCGAATACGTCGGGCTCCGCAGCCGAGCCAGTGCCCCCCGGCCCGCCGGGCGTCACACGCACGGCCCTCCCTCACGTTGCCGGCCACTCGCACCGTCAGACACCCCGTCCGCCCGGGGCGGCAAGTACGGGTCGACGGATCATCGGCCGCGACCCGCGGTCCTGGCATGTCGTGGATGACCCGGTCGCTTCGTGGCACCACGCCTCCCTCACCGCCGAGGCGGAAGGCCACTGGCTCACCGACCTCGGCAGCACGAACGCGACCTTGGTCAACGGCCGACCCGCGACGCGACACCTGCTGCGGGAGGGCGACCGGGTCCTGGTGGGAAACACGACGCTCGAATGGCGCGGCCAGAGCCTCGACGAGGTCGAAGGTCGCGGATTCACCGTCGACGGTGCCTGCCTGGAGATCGCCGGCGGACGGCGGATCGTCGACCGAGTCAGCTTCTCCATCCGCGAACCGTCCCTCGTGGCGGTGATCGGCCCCTCCGGAGCCGGCAAGTCCAGCCTTCTCCGCCTGGTGACGGGCGAGGCCACGCCGAGTGCCGGCACCGTCGCGCTCGACGGTTCGACGATGACCAGCCAAAGGCGTGCGCACCGTGGCCAGATCGGCGTGGTGCCCCAGGACACGCTGGCGCACGGCACGCTCGGCGCGAGGGTTGCGCTCGATCTCACAGCGAAGCTGCGGCTGCCTCCGGACGTGGGTGGGGCCGAGCGCGACCGGCTGGTCGCAGACGTCCTCGAGCTGATGGGGCTGACTGACCACGCGGACACCCGGATCAACACGCTGTCCGGCGGACAGCAACGTCGGGTGGGTATCGGCATGGAGCTGCTCACCAACCCGTCGATGCTGATCCTCGACGAACCCACCGCAGGGCTGGACCCCGCCCTGGTGCGCCAGATCATGAGGATGTTGCGCCAGCTGGCGGACAGCGGGAAGCGGGTGCTCCTGGTCACCCACGACCTCGAGCACCTCGACCTTGTCGACCAGGTCGTGGTGCTCCGTGCCGGCGGCACAGCCGCGTACGTCGGCCCACCAGCGGGGGTCTTCACCCACTTCGGAACGGGCTCGTGGGCGGACACCTTCGCGCTGCTGGCGGTGCCCGAGCCACACCAGGACAAGGCCGGGGCGACGAGCGGCGGCGGGACCAACATCGAGGCGTTGGACCTGCCGCCGGCGCGAACGGACGCTGCGACGACACTTCGCCAGACGCGGGTGGTGTTGGAGCGACAGACACGGCTGGTGGCCGCGGACCGCCCGTTCCTGGCCTTGTCGCTGGCCATGCCCCTGGTCTTGGCCCTTCTTTCATTCGCGGTACCCGGGTCCAGCGGACTTGGGCCCAGCAGCGACCCGGCCAGCGCGGAGGCCGCCCGGCTGCTGGTGCTGGTCATCGTCGGCGCCGCCTTCCTCGGGATGTCGGGCCCGGTGCGCGACCTCGTGGGTGAACGCGGGATCTACGCGCACGAGCGGCGGGCCGGGCTCCAACCCTTCGCCTACCTAACCGCGAAGCTGACCGCCTTCAGCGTCATCGCGTCGGTCCAGGCGGCATTCCTGGTGGCACTGGTCGTCGCGTTCCGTCCCGGACCGGCCGAAGGCTCGGTGCTTCCATCCGGCGAGCTCGAGCTGGGCGTGGGCGTGGCCCTCACCGCGTTGGTGGGGGTGGCGCTCGGGCTCTCGATCTCGGCTCGGATCAACACCCCAGAGCAGGCGATGCCACCCCTGGTCGTGGCCATCATGGGGCAGCTGGTGATGTGCGGTGGCCTCTTCCCCCTCGACGGCCGCGGCGTCCTCGGCGCGCTGAGCGCGGTCTTCCCGTCGCGGTGGGGCTACGCGGCGGCTGCGTCGACGGTGGACCTGAACCGCGGCTCGCAAGCAATCGACCCGGACCCACTCTGGACGCACGTGGCGACGACGTGGTGGGGGTGCGTGATGGTCCTGACCGCCATGTTGGGTCTGCTGGTGTGGCTGGCGTGGACCGGGCTGCGCAAGGAGCGCGGCTAGACCGACGAGGAAATCGTCGTGGCAATCAGCAGCAGATCCCGGAACGGCGCATCTCATGTCGGCGCCCTCGCCGATCATGGACTCTGCGTGAAGGGATCCAGATGAGAGTCGTCAACACCGACGAGGAAGCCGCGCGCCTCGCCGAGGTGCTCAACGGCAACGATCGGACGCGACCGATCGTCGTCGTGTCGACACCGTCCGGCCGCAATGAGCCGTGGATCGATGCCGAGGAGATCCACGCCGAGCTGAATGACCTCGCCGAGGTCTACCTCATCCGCACCGGCCCGCACAGCTGGACGTTTTCAAGGAACATGCCTACCGGCACCCAGGTGTACGGCGGCGCAGGTCGCGCCTATCCCCTTGGGCACGGCTGGGTCGGAAACTTGCACCAGTCGCCGCTCCGGTTTGCCTATGACTCGATCCAAGGGGCCCGTGCAACCCAGCTGCTCATCGACGACGCGCTCGACATGGCGGCTGCCGCGGGACTGTTCGAGGCCAAGAGGGAGATCACTCGAGTACGGCGCAGCGGCACGGTCATGGGCATCGTGGCCGAACGTGCCCTGATCGACCTCGATGGCCACGTTGCGTATGTGGCTCCCGCCCTCGCGTTCCACGGCGTCGCCCTGGAGCGGGTCCTGGCCAAGGGCATGGTCGTCGAGGGCTGGTGGGACCCAACGGCGCGCTGGTTCGACGTTCGCGCGGCACGCCGCGACCCAGCCGAGGCATTGAGCGAGTACGCCGCGGGCGATGTTGTCCTGGCTGTCGTACACGAAGTCGGCCCGAGCAGCGCCTCCTTGTTCCTCCATCCCCTTGTCGAGGTGACGATCGATCGCGCTGACGTCACTGCCAACGCCCTCGATGACCTGCGGGACCTGATGTCGCCCGGCGAGGTGCTCCCGCTGAGAGTCGCCGCGACCCGACCCGGCTGGAGGCTTTCCTTACTCGACATCGACGACGACGAGAGTTCCCGTCCCGCGATCTCCCTGTTGGACGGCGGACCGCCGTGGCTGCTGCCCGAACAGGTCGAGGAGCCAACCTATGCATCACCGCCGCCAATCGAGCCGGTCCTGCCGTCCGAGCCCGGGGCGGACACGCTCGCCATCGAGGAGTCCCTGGCAGCGATCGAGCAAAGCCTGGCCGCGGCGGTGCCCCCCATCGCCACTCCTACCCCTCCGCCGACCCCGGGTCCGGGTCCGGGTCCGAGTCCACTCATGCTCGACCCCACGCGACGCGACCAAGCCCGGCACGCGACATCTCCGGCACCGGCGGAGCCGACGCGGAGCGTCGCCGTCGGGACGATGGGCCTGACCATCAGCACGCTCAAGAGCCAGCTTTCCCGGCTCCGCAAGGAGCTCGATCCGATGCGCGATCGGCTTCGTGGCCTCGAGCAGGAGAACGCCGGACTCGCCGCTGAGGTCGTCGACCTTCGACGCGGCGCCGAGCACCAAGAGACATTGCTCCAGCAGGCCCGGGCCCGGCTGCGGAAGGCAGGCCAGCACAAGCCGGGCCAGGCACAGACTCCGACGTTCTCTGATCCCGAGCAGGGATTCCGATACGCCGTCCTGACTGCGTGGGCCCGACGTACGCCGCCTTCGGAGCAGGCCGTCCGCCCTCTACCTGACTACGCCATCGGACCGCGATTCCTGGAGAGCGTGCGGACGTTGGAAGGGATCGGCGCGGAGAAGGTCGCCGACGTAGTTTTCGAGATTCTCACCGACAGGGCCAAGGATCTGGCCGGCCGTGAGCTCCATGCCCTCCGAGCTGGGGAAGGGGCCGCCTCAGGTCAGCTCATGCGAGACGACGGCGCGGCGGCCTGGCGCGCAGCCCTGCAGCGCAACACCCCATCGGCCCGCCGGATCCACTACTGGCTTCTGCCGGATGGCTCTGTCGAACTGTCACGCGTTGTGCTCCACGACGACATGAAACCGTGAGCGGTCGGCCCTGTCTTCGCAACTCGTTGCCCGCGGTCGGAGCGGGCATACCGTGACGAACTGGGTCGGGCCGAGGCTGTCGTACAGACTCGCTCGCCCGGATGCGTCGGGCTCGCGATCAGGCGCTCGCGGAAGGGTCGTCCGAAGTCCGTTCTGACTCGTCAGCGCTTGGCGATGCCCTTGACGAGGGCCTTCACCGCGAAGAACAGCACGGCCCGGATGCCGACCCAGAGGGCTGCCTTGCCGACGCCCTTCGCGACGTTCTGAGTCGTGAGCGGCGCGCTCACCGTGTCGGGGTCGACGGGCGTGACCGCTCCGCCGTAGGGGACGGCGGGCACGGGCGGGTCCGTCGCGAGCGGCAGGCCGGTGGGCGGCGGCGGGTCGACGGGCGGCGGGGCCGGCGTGCTCATGGGAGGAGTGTGCAGGACGGCCGGGCTCGTTAGGGTCCACACACCATGTTGCGCACCGCCCTGGCCGGGGTCGCCGGCCTCCTGGCCGCCGTACTGCTGCCGTTGAGCCTGCTGTCGGTCTGGGTGCACGGCGTGGTGAGCGACACCGACACCTACGTGAAGACGGTGACGCCGCTGGCCGACGACGAGGTCGTCCAGGCGGCCGCGGTCGAGGAGCTCGACCGGGCGACGATGCAGTTTCTCGAGAGCGCTGGTGTGGCGCCGCCCGGTGTCGGCATCCTGGTCCACGCGGTCGTGCAGCGGGTGGTGGCGAGCCCGGCGTTCCGCACCGCGTGGATCGCGGCCAACCGCACCGCGCACGACCAGCTCGTCGCGGTGCTCGAGGGCCGGCGTCAGGTGGCGCTCGACGACCAGGGCCGGGTGACCATCCAGCTGGCCCCGGTGTACGCCGCCGTGGCCCAGGAGCTGGCGGCGAGGGGGCTGCCCGGCGCCGACCAGGTCGCGAACCTGGACGCCTCGATCGCGGTCATGGACGCCGACCAGCTGGCCAGGGCTCGCCGCGCGTACCAGCTCCTGGACGCCCTCGGCTTCTGGCTGCCGTTCGCGTGGATGGTGGCGGTGCTGCTCACCCTCGTGGTCGCGCGCCGCAAGGTCGCCGCCACGGCCAAGCTGGCGATCGGGTCACTGCTGGCGCTGGGGCTGCTCGCCCTGGGGCTGACGATCGCTCGCACCCGACTCACCGAGGACCTGCCCCAGCGCGATGTCGCCCGCCAGGTCTGGGACGTGGTGACCGCCCAGCTGTGGCACCAGCTCGAGCTCGCGGCGGTCGTGCTCGCCGTCGTCGCGCTCGCGACCGCGGTCCTGGCCGTGCTCCGCGACCGCAGAGCCACGCCGTCTGTGTAGCTGGCCGCCTAGCTGGCCTTGGGCTCCAGCACCGTCTCGTCGACGACCGGCCGCGGCAGCCGGATGACGTGGATGCGCGGTGGCGTCCCCCTGGACGCCACCGTGCCATCCGCTCGAGCCGGCACGAGAATCTCTGTGCGCCGCTTCCCCCCAAGCAACAAGGTCCCCACCCCGGTCCTTCACGTTGAGCTCGAACCCCCACGATCCGCGCTCAGTGGTTGAAGCATGCATCCAGAGGGAAGTGAGCGCAAGCACCCCAACGAGTGAATCCGCAGGTCAGGGCCACCGCGGTCGGAGGATCTGCGCAGTTCCCGAGCACTGAAACCACTGAGACCGCAGCTTGATGCGCCCGGCTTCGAGGCTCGGGCGCGGGGCGCCCTCGCACCTCGGCCACCGTCCCGGAGCACCGCGGGGAGGGTTCCGTGAAGGTTCCGTCAAGGAGCTCGGGCACACCGTCAAGGAACCGTCAATAGCCCTTCTGACCAGCGCAAACAGGTCGTACGAAGGATGCATGACGGACCTGATCTACGTGCTCGTGACGCTGGCCTCGTTCATGGCGCTCGCCCTCCTCGTCGGCGTGCTCGACCGGACCGACCGGCCCCAGCGGTGAGCGAGCTCGGGCCCGCGCTGGGCCAGATCGGCGTCCTCGTCGTCCTGCTCGCGGTCTCCGTGCCGCTGCTCGGCCGGTACCTCGCACACGTCTACACCAGTGAGAAGCACCTGGCCGTCGAGCGGGTGACGTACCGCGTCATGCGCGTGGACCCGGACGCCGACCAGCACTGGCGCAGCTACGCCATGTCAGTCCTCGGCGTCAGCCTCGTCGGCGTCCTGATCCTCTACGCCTTCGGCCGGCTCCAGCAGCACCTGCCGCTCTCGCTCGGCTTCCCGGCGCTGCCCGCCGACGGCTCCTGGAACACGGCCGTCAGCTTCGTGACCAACACGAACTGGCAGTGGTACTCCGGCGAGGCCGCGATCGGCCACCTCATGCAGATGTCCGGCCTCACGGTGCAGAACTTCGTCAGCGCCGGCGTCGGCCTGTCCGTAGCAGCGGCCTTCGCCCGCGGGCTCGCCCGCACCGAGAACGCCGGGAGGGTCGGCAACTTCTTCTCCGACCTCGTCCGCACCTGCTTCCGCGTCCTGCTGCCCATCTCGTTGGTCGGGGCCTTCATCCTGGTCCTCCTCGGCGCGGTGCAGAACTTCGCCGGTGACCACGTGATGCACACCCTGACCGGTGCCAGCCAGACCCTCACCGGCGGCCCGGTGGCCAGCCAGGAGGCGATCAAGGAGCTCGGCACCAACGGCGGCGGCTTCTACAACGCCAACTCGGCACACCCTTTCGAGAACCCGACCCCGTTCACCGACGTGTTCGAGATCTACCTGCTCCTGGTCATCTCGTTCTCGATGGCCTGGGCGTTCGGCCTCATCGTCAAGGACCGTCGCCAGGGCATCGCGGTCGGCAGCGTGATGGCGCTGCTGTGGGGCAGCGCGGTGGCTCTCCTCACCTGGGCCGAGATGGCCGGACCCGGCACCGCCCCCCAGCTGGCCGGCGGCGCCATGGAGGGCAAGGAGGTGCGGTTCGGCGAGGCCGCCTCGGCGCTGTTCGCCTCCTCCACCACCGGCACCTCGACCGGAGCGGTGAACGCCGCGCACGACTCGCTCACCGCCCCCGGCGGCGGCGTCGCCATGTTCAACATGATGCTCGGCGAGATCGCGCCGGGCGGAGTCGGCTCGGGTCTCTACGGCATGTTGATGCTGGCCGATCGTGACGGTCTTCCTGGCCGGGCTGATGGTCGGCCGGACCCCTGAGTACCTCGGCAAGAAGATCGGCCAGCGCGAGATCGTCATGGTGGCGGCGTACGTGCTCACGACACCGATCCTCGTGCTGGCCGGAGTCGCGATCGCGGTCTCGTTCGACCAGGGGCCCGTCGGGATCCTCAACAGCGGAGCGCACGGCTTCTCCGAGATGCTGTACGCCACCACCTCAGCGTCCAACAACAACGGGTCGGCCTTCGGCGGACTGACGTCTGGCACGCCGTTCTGGAACACCCTGCTCGGGTTCCTCATGCTGTTCGGGCGGTTCCTGCCGATGGTCTTCGTGATCGCCCTGGCCGGCCGGTTCGCGGCCGCCAAGCGGCTGCCGCCCGGAGCCGGCACGCTGCCCACGGACAAGCCGCTCTTCGTCATCCTCCTCACCGGCGTCGCCCTGGTCGTCGTCGGCCTCACCTACGTGCCCGTGCTCATCCTCGGGCCTGTCGTGGAGTCGCTCTCATGAACTCACCCAGCACTGCGGCCCCCGAGGCCGCGCTCAAGACGACCGGGGTGCTCGCCGCAGCCCAGATCGTCGAGGCCCTGCCCGGGGCGTTCCGCAAGCTCGACCCACGTCAGCTCGTGGCCAGCCCGGTCATGCTCGTGGTCGAGGTGGGCGCCGTGGTCACCACTGTGCTCTCGATCAAGGACCCCAGCTCGCTGGGCTGGTGGGTCTCGGTCTGGCTGTGGCTCACCGTCGTCTTCGCCACCCTGGCCGAGTCGGTGGCCGAGGGCCGCGGCAAGGCCCAGGCGGCCAGCCTGCGGGCCCTTCAGACCGAGACCACCGCGCGCCGGGTCCGTGCCGGCATCGACACCCTCAAGTACACCGGCAACTTGAGGGAGCTCCCGACCGACGAGGTCCCGAGCACCAGCCTCCACAACGGTGACGTCGTGGTCGTGGTCGCGGGCGAGCGGATCCCGGGCGACGGCGAGGTCATCGAAGGTGTCGCCTCGGTCGACGAGTCCGCGGTCACCGGCGAGTCGGCGCCCGTCATCCGCGAGTCCGGCGGCGACCGCAGCGCGGTCACCGGCGGCACGACCGTGCTCTCCGACCAGATCGTCGTCCGGATCACCAGCGACCCGGGGCACTCCTTCGTGGACCGGATGATCGCCCTGGTCGAGGGCTCGGAGCGCCAGCGCACCCCCAACGAGATCGCCCTCAACGTCCTGCTCAGCGCGCTGACCGTGGTCTTCATCGTGGTCTGCGCGACGCTGTGGCCGGTCGCGGACTACAGCGGCGCCCGGCAGTCGGTGCTGGTGCTGGTCGCGCTGCTGGTCTGCCTGATCCCGACCACGATCGGCGCGCTGCTCTCCGCCATCGGCATCGCTGGCATGGACCGGTTGGTACGCCGCAACGTGCTGGCCATGTCCGGCCGGGCGGTCGAGGCGGCCGGTGACATCGACGTCCTCCTCCTCGACAAGACCGGCACCATCACCCTCGGCAACCGGCGCGCGTCCGAGCTGCGCCCCCTCGACGGCGTTGGCCACGAGGAGCTGGCTGAGGCAGCGCTCCTCTCCTCGCTGGCCGACGAGACCCCGGAGGGGCGCAGCATCGTCGAGCTGGTCCGGGGTTTCGAGACGGGCGCGGAGCGCCCTTCTCAACCACCGGACGCGCCCCCGCCGGGCGCGACCCTCGTGGACTTCTCGGCCACGACGCGGATGAGCGGCATCGACCTCGGCGACCGCCAGGTCCGCAAGGGCGCCGGCTCGGCGATCGCCAAGTGGGTGCACAGCAGCGGCGCCCCGGCCACCAGCGACAGCACCCGGCAGCTCGACGAGATCGTCGAGAGGATCAGCAAGGACGGCGGTACGCCGCTGGTGGTGGCCGAGCAGGTCGGCAGCGCCCAGGCGCGGGTGCTCGGAGTCATCCACCTCAAGGACATCGTCAAGGCCGGTATGAGCGAGCGGTTCGAGGAGATGCGCCGGATGGGCATCCGCACCGTGATGATCACCGGCGACAACGCGCTGACCGCGCAGGCCATCGCGGCCGAGGCCGGCGTCGACGACTTCCTGGCCGAGGCGACGCCCGAGGACAAGATGGAGCTGATCCGCAAGGAGCAGACCGGCGGCCGGCTCGTCGCGATGGCCGGTGACGGCACCAACGATGCGCCCGCGCTCGCCCAGGCCGACGTCGGGGTCGCGATGAACACCGGGACGGTGGCGGCCAAGGAGGCCGGCAACATGGTCGACCTCGACTCCGACCCGACCAAGCTCATCGACATCGTCGAGATCGGCAAGCAGCTGCTCATCACCCGCGGTGCGCTCACGACGTTCTCGATCGCCAACGACGTCGCGAAGTACTTCGCGATCCTGCCGGCGATGTTCGTGCTCGTCTTCCCCGACATCCACGTCCTCAACGTCATGCGGCTGTCCTCGCCGCAGTCGGCGATCGTGAGCGCGGTCGTCTTCAACGCGCTGATCATCGTGATCCTGATCCCGCTGGCCCTGCGGGGGGTGCGCTACCGCCCCTCGTCGGCGGCGGACCTGCTGCGCCGCAACCTGCTGATCTACGGCGTCGGCGGGCTGGTCGCACCGTTCGTCGGCATCAAGCTGCTCGACCTGGTGATCTCACTGGTCCCGGGGCTGTGAGTGAACGCCGTGATGCAGTCCCAGCCCCGGGTCACCTGGCTTCGAGGCTCGTCGCCGGCGCTCCTCGCACCTCAGCCACCGAGGTCCGCGGTGGTTGAGGTGCGAGCGCAGCGAGCCTCGAAACCCCGTCACGAAAGCGATTCCCGATGAAGGACCTCTACGCACTCTTCCGCCAGAGCCTGGCCGGGCTGCGGCTGATGATCGCCGCCACGCTCGTCCTGGGCCTGGCCTACCCCGTGGTCGTCTACGGGTTCGGCCAGGTGGCCGCGCCCTGGCAGGCGGCCGGCTCGCTGGTCACGGCCGACGGCAGCCACACCACCGACCCCAAGAAGGCCGTCGGCTCGAAGATCATCGGCCAGCTGGTCGACGACGACTCGCTCTTCCAGCCGCGGCCGTCCGCGGCCGGCGACGGCTACGACATGCTGTCGTCGTACGGCTCGAACCTCGGGCCCGAGGAGCCGGCCCTGATCAAGACGATCAAGCAGCGCAAGGCCGAGGTCGCCAAGCGCGAGGGCGTGCCGCAGAGCGAGGTACCGCCGGACGCGGTCACCGCGTCCGGGTCCGGGCTCGACTCGGACATCTCGCAGGCGTACGCCGAGCTCCAGGTGCCGCGCGTGGCCAAGGCCAACGGGCTCACCGAGGACGAGGTGCGCAAGCTCGTGGACGAGAACACGCTGGGCCGCACCATCGGCGTGCTCGGAGAGCCGCGGGTCAACGTGCTGATGCTCAACATCGCCGTCCAGCAGGCCGTCAGCAACACCCAGGCGTGAGAATGGGAGCCGTGGACCCACGCGTAGACACCAGGCGGGGCCGCCTGATCGTCTACCTCGGCTCCGCGCCCGGGGTCGGCAAGACGTACGCCGCCCTGGGCGAAGCACAACGACGGGCGGCGCGCGGCACCGACGTGGTGATCGGCCTGGTCGAGACCCACGACCGGCCCCAGACCGAGGCCCAGCTCGAGGGGCTGGAGGTCGTTCCCCGCCGGACGGTCGAGTACCGCGGCTCGACGTTCAGCGAGATGGACGTCGGCGCGGTGCTGGCCCGCCGTCCCGCGGTGGCCTTCGTCGACGAGCTCGCGCACACCAACGTTCCGGGCAGCAACCACGAGAAGCGCGCCGAGGACGTCGAGGAGCTGCTGGCCGCCGGGATCGACGTGATCACCACGGTCAACATCCAGCACCTCGAGTCGCTCAACGACGAGGTCGAGCGGATCACCGGCGTCCGGCAGCGCGAGACCGTCCCCGACCACGTCGTGCGGGACGCGGACCAGATCCAGCTCATCGACATGTCCCCCGAGGCGCTGCGCCGGCGGATGGCGCACGGCAACATCTACAAGCCGGAGAAGGTCGACGCCTCGATGACGTCGTACTTCCGGGTCGGCAACCTGACCGCCCTGCGCGAGCTCGCACTGCTGTGGCTGGCCGACCGGGTCGACGACCAGCTCGACGACTACCGCCGGGCGCATCGCATCCAGGAGACGTGGCCCGCCAAGGAGCGGATCGTCGTTGCGGTGACTGGAGGGCCCGAGAGCGAGACCCTGATCCGTCGCGGGGCCCGGCTGGCCCAGCGGGCTGCCGGCGCCGAGCTGCTCGGCGTGCACGTGATCGCCACCGACGGCCTGCGCAGCTCCGACGAGCGCCGGCTGGACCGCGCCCAGGAGCTGGTCGCCTCGGTGGGCGGCACGTTCCACACTGTCGTCGGCGAGGACGTCTCGGCCGCGGTGGTCGACTTCGCCACCGGCGCGAACGCCACCATGATGATCGTCGGTGTCTCGCGGCACGGCCGGCTGCGCCGGCTGTTCACCGGCACGACCGGTGACCGGATCGCGTCGCTGGCCGGCACCATCGATGTCCACCTGGTCACCCACGAGGAGGTCGCCCGCCGGGCGTTCGCGCGGCCCCTGCTCTCACCGCTCTCCCGCAACCGTCAGGTGGCAGGCTGGGTCGGGGCGCTGGTGCTGCCGATGCTGCTCACGTGGTTCCTGCACATCTTCGCCGACACCGACCAGCTGCCGCTGGCCATGCTGACCCTGCTCGCCTCCACCGTCGCTGTTGCTCTGATCGGCGGGCTGCTGCCGGCGTTGGTGGGCGCGGTGGTCGGCTTCCTGGCCCTCAACTTCTTCTTCACACCCCCGGTGGGCACGTTCACGGTCTCCGAGCCGCGCAACGTGCTCGCACTTGCCGTGTTCGTGGCGGTGGCCGCCGCGGTCGCGACGGTGGTGGACCGGGCCTCCCGGCGGGCCGCCGAGGCGCTCCGGGCCCGCACCGAGGCGGCCACGATGAGCGCGCTCTCCCGGTCGGTGCTCACCGGCCAGGACACCGCCGAGGCGGTGGTCGCGAGGCTGCGCGAGACGTTCGGCCAGGACGCCGTGTCGCTGCTGGAGCGCGGCCCGGCCGGCTGGGTGGTGCTGGCCTCGTCCGGCTTCCCGTGCGCCTCCAACCCCGACGAGGGCGACACCCGGGTGCAGGTGGACGACACGCATGTGCTCGCGCTCTGCGGCGAGCCCTTGCGCGCGACCGACCAGCGGGTGCTGGAGGCGTTCGCCGTGCAGGCCGGGCTGGTCCTGGAGTACCGCCGGCTCCGCGAGCGCGACGAGCGGGCCGCCAACCTCGAGCGCGCGGAGGCCACGTCGACGGCGCTGCTGCGGGCGGTCTCGCACGACCTGCGCACCCCGCTGGCCACGATGCGGGCCGCGGTCGACGGGCTGCTCGCCACCGGGGTGTCCGCGGCGGACCGGGAGGAGCTGCTCCGCGCCGTCGACACGTCCGCCGAGCAGCTGGAACGGCTGATCGACGACCTGCTCGACCTGTCCCGGCTGCAGAGCGGGCTGGTCCATCCGGTGCTGCGTACGCGCAGCCTCGACGAGGTGCTGCCGCTGGCGGTGGCGGGGCACGAGCGGGACAGAGTCAGGCTCGAGGTCGAGGAGCCGGCGCCGCTGGTCAGCACCGACGCCGGTCTGCTCGGGCGGGTGGTCGCCAACCTCGTCGACAACGCCGTCCGTCACTCCACGGGTACGCCGGTGCGGGTGCTGGCCCACGTGCTGCCCGAGACGGTCGAGGTGATGGTGGTCGACCAGGGTCCCGGCGTACCGCCCGAGGCGCGGGAGCGGATGTTCGAGCCCTTCCAGCGGCTCGGCGACGGCGGCGCCGCCGGGCTCGGGCTCGGGCTGGCGGTCGCGCGCGGCCTCACCGAGGCGTTGGGCGGGACACTCTCTGCGGAGGACACTCCCGGCGGCGGGCTGACCATGGTGGTCTCGCTCCCCCGGGCCCACACCGGGTCCGACGCGCGGGCGGAGGCGTCGTGACCTCCCAGCACAAGGTCCTCGTCGTCGACGACGAGCCGGCCCTGGCTCGGGCCCTGGCCATCAACCTGCGCACCCACGGGTGGGAGGTGGTCACCGCGGCCGACGGCAAGGCCGCGCTGGACGCCGCCGCCACGACGCACCCCGACGTGATCGTGCTCGACCTCGGCCTGCCGGACATGGACGGCACCGAGGTGATCGCCGGGCTGCGCGGCTGGACGTCGGTGCCGATCGTGGTGCTCTCGGCCCGTCAGCACGGCGAGGACAAGGTCGAGGCGCTCGACCTCGGCGCGGACGACTACGTCACCAAGCCGTTCGCGATGAACGAGCTGATGGCCCGGCTGCGGGCCGCCGTACGCCGCGCGGCCAGCGGTGAGCCGACCGAGACCGAAGTCGTGGTCGGCAACCTGGTGATCGACCTGGCCCGCAAGAAGGTGCGCCGCGATGGTGCCGACGTGAAGCTCACGCCGACCGAGTGGGCGTTCCTCGAGCTGCTGGCCCGCAACCTCGGCCGGCTCGTCCCGCGAGAGCAGATCCTGCGAGAGGTGTGGGGCACGGGCTACCTCAGCGAGCACCACTACCTGCGGGTGTACGCCGCCCAGCTGCGCCGCAAGCTCGAGGACGACCCGTCGCACCCCCGGCACCTGCTCACCACGTCGGGGCTCGGCTACACGCTGGAGCCCTGACCGGCGTCAAGAACGCGCTGTGGTTCGGCCGTCCCCCGTCAAGAACGCGTCAAGATCCTTGATCGGCGTGTCGCCCAGCGGGTTGATGGAGTCGTGGACCGCATCCCACGCACCTCCATCGTGTTCGCCGCCGCGCTCGTCGGGCCACTGGCCGTCAGCGCGGTCCTCGCCGGCCTGCGCGACGTGCTGCCCAACGACAACGCCGCCCTGGTGCTGGTGCTCGTCGTGGTCGCCGTCGCAGCGGCAGGGCACCGGCCCAGCGCGATCGTGGCCGCTCTGTCCAGCGCCGTCTGGTTCGACTTCTTCCTGACCAGGCCCTACTACACGTTCACGATCAACAGCCGTGACGACGTCGAGACCGCGGTGCTGCTGGTCCTCGTGGGGATCGCGGTCAGCGAGCTCGCCCTGTGGGGTCGGCGGCAGCAAGCACGGGCCAGCCGTGGCCAGGGCTACCTGGACGGTGTCGTGTCCGCTGCCCACATGGCTGCCGAGGGCGACACGCCGCCCGAGGCGGTGGTCACCTTCGTCGCCGACCAGATCACGCATGTCCTCGGAGTCGACCAGTGCACGTTCAAGCCCGGGAGGCCAGGTCCTCATCCCAGGATCAACCGGGACGGATCGGTCACCCGCGAGGGCAACCCGATCGACGTCGAGCGCGGCGGGCTGCCCACCAACGATGTGATCGACATCGTCGTGGACCGGCAAGGCAGGATCCTCGGCCACTTCGAGATGGTCAGCGCGAGCCATGTGGTCTGGCCGACGCTCGAGCAGCGCCGCGTCGCCGTCACCCTGGCCGAGCAGGCCGGAGCGACCCTGGCCGCATTGGGGCCGGCGCCGCCAACGGTCGCGTAACTACGTCTCGGCCTGGCGGACGTCGCTCCAGCCGCGCTCCTCGATCAGCTCGAGGACGCGGCGCCACGCGGGTGAGGTCTCGACCATCTTGTCGTCCAAGAGGGACACGATCTCCTTGTCCATGTCCGCGTCGGCCTGGGCGGCCTCCGGGTTGTCGGCGGAGACCTCGAGGAAGAGCGCGACGGCGGCGTCGGCGACGCCCTCGAGCCGTGGGTCGTCTGGGGACCAGTGGCGGGCCCGGTCGAACTCGACGTACATCCGGCGCATGCTGGGCCGGTCGAGCTCCTTGTCTTTCATCCCCATCCACTCGGCGACCTTCTCCGGGTAGCGGGCGTGGACCAGGATCCACGAGTCCCGCTCGAGCTTGACGGTCTCCTCCGAGATGCCGAGCTCGCGGAGCCTGTCGAGGTAGTCGACCACGACCTGCGGCAGGGCCAGGCTGTCGCCGGCGGCCAGCGCGCGGACCCGGGCCCGGTGCTCGGCGATCAGCCGCTGCTTGGCCCGCAGCTCCGCGTCGAGGTCGCCCAGCGCCTCGGCGAACTGCTCCTCGTCCGCGTCGAGCAGCTCGGCCACCCGGGCCAGCGGTACGCCGGCCTCGGCCAGCGTCCTGATCCGGACCAGGGCGACGACCGCGTCCGCGTCGTACCGCCGGTAGCCGGACGCGTCCCGCGGGGGCTCGGGGAGCAGCCCGCGCTGATGGTAGTGGCGGACCGCGCGGACGGTGATGCCCGCGAAGTCCGCCACCTCGGAGATGGTGAGCACTGCCAGGACCTACCCCGTGACCTTGCGGTGATAGCCGCGCACACCCCAGATCACGCCGAGCACGGTGATCAGGATGCACCACCCGACCGCGAGGACGGCGTCGTGGGCGGAGGGTGTCCCCGCCAGCAGCCCGCGCAGCGTGTCCATCACCGGCGTGAAGGGCTCGTACTCGGCGAACCACCGGATCCCTGCAGGCATCGATTCGGTGGGCACGAAGCCGCTGCCGAGGAACGGCAGGATCAGCAGGAACATGGGCGTGTTGCTCGCGGTCTCGACACTGTCGGCCGCCACGCCGAGCGCGACGGTCAGCCAGGTGAGCGCCAGGGCGAGGAGCAGCACGACGGCCACCACACCGAGCCAGGCGGCGACCCCGGCGTCGGGCCGGTAGCCGAGCAGCAGCGCGGCGGCGAAGGTGACCGCCACGGCCAACGCGGACTGCACCAGAGCGCCGCCCACGTGCCCGGCCAGCACCGAGACCCGGGCGATCGGCATGGTGCGGAACCGCGCCACGATCCCCTGGGTCATGTCCGATGCGACGGACACCGCCGTGCCGAGGGCCACGCTGGCCACGGCCATCACGACGATGGCCGGGGTGATGTAGGTCAGGTACTCCGACCGCCCGCCCCCGACCCCCGTGATGCCGGCGCCCAGGGTGTTGCCGAAGACGAACACGAAGAGCAGCAGGAAGAGCAGCGGCTGGCCCAGCAGCATGATGGTCAGCGAGGGGTAGCGCCGCATGTGCAGCAGGTTCCGCCGCAGCATGGTCGCGGTGTCGGTGATCGCGAGTGGGGTGCTCATCGCACGGCCTCCAGCTCCTGGTCGGTATCGGCTTCTTCGTTCTCGGAACTCTCCTGGGACGCGCTGTGCCCGGTCAGGGCGAGGAACACGTCGTCGAGGTCCGGCGTACGGACCTCCAGCCGCTCGACCTCGACGCCCGCGACCTCGAGCCGGTCGAGGACCTCGCGCACCTCGCGGACGCTGCCGTCGCCGGGTACGTCGAGGGCGAGCGTGCCGCCGACCCGTCGCGCGCGTTCACCCAGGGCCCGCTGGGCGGCGGCGAGGGCGGCCTGGTCGGCCACCTCGAGCCGGAGGTGCCCACCCGGCATCGACCGCTTGAGCTCCTCGGGCGTGCCCTCGGCCACGATCCGGCCGCCGTCCAGCAGCGCGATCCGGTCCGCGAGCCGGTCGGCCTCGTCGAGGTACTGGGTGGTCAGCAGCACCGTGACGCCGCTCGCCACGAGCTCCTCGATGATCTCCCAGACGGTGCGCCGGCTGCGCGGGTCGAGGCCGGTGCTGGGCTCGTCCAGGAAGACGACCTGCGGGTCGCTCATCAGGGTCATTGCGAGGTCCAGCCGGCGGACCATGCCGCCGGAGTACGCCGACGCCACCTTGTCGGCCGCGTCGACGAGGTCGAGCCGGGCCAGCAGCTCCTCGGCGCGCTGCCGCCCGGCGGCGCGGTCGAGGTGCCACAGGTCCGACATCAGAGCCAGGTTCTCCCGGCCGGTCAGGAGGGGGTCGACGGCCGAGAACTGGCCGGTCACCCCGATCGCGGCGCGGATCCCGTCGCCGTCCGCGGCCAGGTCGTGGCCCGCCACGGTGATTGTGCCGCCGTCCGGCGGGAGCAGGGTGCAGAGGATCCGCACGGTGGTGGTCTTGCCGGCGCCGTTCGGGCCGAGCAGCGCCAGGACGGTCCCGGCCGGTACGTCGAGGTCGATCCCGTCGAGGACGACCTGCTCGCCGTACGCCTTGCGGAGTCCCCGCGCAGTGATGGATGAAGTGGTCATGACAGAAGTCTGAAACCCTGACGCTGCGTCAAGGTCAAGCGCCTTCCGGAGTGACGCGCGTCTCCCGACTTCCGAGCCGGCTGCAGACTGGAGGAGTGACCGAGGTGGCCCGGATCCGCCGGCCCGTCGGTGGCGGCCACTTCCTCTTCGGGCTCAGCCACCAGCCGTTCCTGCTGCTGGCGCTGCTGGTGGTGGTCGTCGCCGTTCTGGTGTACCGGAACCGGCGCCAGTGATGCAGCTCGAGCCCCGACCCTTGCGGGACCGGGGCTCGAGCGACTCGCGTCAGGCTTCTCGGGAGCCTTCTCGGGAGCTCAGGATCAGGCGGCGATCCGGTCGCCCACCGAGTCCGGCTTGGCCACGGCGGGCTCGGCCAGGCGGCGCTCCATCCGGCGTACGGACCTGGCCCGGCGCCACTCGGTGATCAGCGTCCGCAGGACCCGGAAGCCGTCGGAGACCGCGCGCAGGTTGGACTCGCCGAACATCCGCAGCTTCTCGACCGAGGGCACCTCGGTGATCGCGACCTTGGCCGCCGCGAAGCGGCAGTTGATGACGGTCTCGATCTCGAAGCCGTCGCCCCACAGCATCTTGCCCTTGGCGGACATCGGGCTGCTGTGCTCGGGCAGCTCGAGCAGCGGGATCAGGTCGGCCCAGAAGGCGTTGTAGCCGTAGCAGAGGTCGGAGTAGCGGGTGCGGAAGCCCAGGTTGAAGATCGAGTTGAGGAACCGGTTGCCTAGGCGCCGGACGGTGGTGATGTCGGCCGAACCCCCACCGGCCGTGAAGCGCGACCCCTTGGCGAAGTCCGCGCCCGACTTGAGCGCCTCGACGAACCGGTCGATCTCGGCCGGGTCGGCCGAGCCGTCCGCGTCGAACATGATCACGATGTCGCCGGTCGCCCGGGCGAACCCGGCGGCCATCGCGTTGCCCTTGCCCTTGCGACCCTGGAGCACCGTGATGATGTCGGGCAGCGCCCGGCGTGCCGCCATCACGGTGCCGTCCACAGAACCGCCGTCGACGAGGATGACCTCGTGCACGAGCGGCAGCTGTGGCAGCACCACCGAAAGATTCAGCGCCTCGTTCAGCGCCGGCACCACAATGCTGATCAGCGGGTCTTCGGTGTTCCGTTCGGGACTGCCGAAATAGACCGTCATGCTGTAGCGACCCCCATGTCGTAGCCGACCCCCCACGGCTCGGCGACGTGTGGAACCTATGCCCACCTGGGTGTCGCCGGAAACCTCCACAGCCCAGTAACAATCCGTCGTTGTCGCAGGTCAACGGGGGTTTTGGGACGTTCTGGCTGACCTGCAACTGTTGGCGATTCGTGTACGGAAATGACGGCTGTCACCCTCCTTTTGGGCATTTCTCGTAGTGCCGGTCACACCAGCAGCCCCCCGATTCGGACGACGATCGCGGTCCTGAGAGGATCGGCGGCATGGTCGAGCTGAGCCCGCGAGAGCGCGCGATCCTCACCTTCGAACGGGAGTGGTGGAAGCACGCCGAGGCGAAGGACACGGCCGCTCGGGCCCGGCTCGGGCTCTCGCCGGAGGACTACTACCGAGCCCTCGGCGCGATCATCGACCACCCCGACGCCCTGGCCCACGATCCGCTGCTCGTCCGCCGGCTGCGCCGTCAGCGGGTGACCCGCCAGCGACAGCGCCAGGCGGAGCGGCTGGGTCGCCTGAGCGACCCCGCGGGCGGCTGACTCCCGGGCCGCAGTCGCCTGGAGTCTGCCTCGTGCCTAGGTGGAACCTCGGCAGAGCTGCGATGGGCGGCCCTAGACCGCACGGATGGTTGGGGTAGTCCGTTCGGGGCATCTTCCGTCCAGACGGGTCACATCCCTTCCCTGACCACCGGCTCCTCGTCTAACGTTCCACTCGTCGAACCGCTGGTGACCCGAGACTCCAGCGGTTCGACTTATTTACGGGCAAGTTTCTGGTGGTCCCACCGCACAGGAGTTTCACCGGGTACGCGGTGAATCTGGACCTGACCCGACAGAGTTTCGCCAGGGCAGCGTGAGTTTCACCGGGTACCCGGTGAAACTCCTCGACGTCGACGTCACTGGCCCTCACAGCGGCGTCAGCAGCTCGGCCGGGAGCCACTCCTCGACCACGACCCAGCCGCCGTTCGCCTCGAAGGGGCGCAGCCGGGCGGCGTACGTGACCCGGCCCTCCCACCGGCCGCGCACCTGGCGCCACTCCAGCAGGAGTCCGGGCCGCTTCACGCCCTCGGCGTCGACGGCACCGGACACCCAGCAGTGCCGGGCCGGACAGTCCGCTCCGGTGGACTCCTCTGGGCTCGGCCGGCCGGCGCGCACGCGCTCGGCCATGGGCACGCCGCTGCCGCGCTTCGCCCAGCCGCCGCCCATGCCGCCCGCCATGTGCGCATGGTGACACAAATTCGAACGTGTGTTCGATCGACGCCTCCGCTGGATCGGTCGAGGTGAGCGGCGCGGTCGACGTCACTCCTCGTCGGTGGACAGCTCCTCGTGGTGGGTGCCGGGCCGGGGCGCCCAGGGCAGCTCCTTGGCCGGGCGTACGACGACGAGCCGGTCGCCGCGGGCGAGCTGGGTGACGACCGGGTCGAAGTACCGGTAGACCTTCTCGTCGCGGACCACGGCGATCACCTGGTCGGGCAGCGACTGCGGCGGCCGGCCGACCTCGGAGACCAGGAGGTCGCGCTCGGCCACCTCCAGCCCCTCCCCGTAGGTGAGCAGGTCCTCCATCACCGAGCCGAGCGTCGGCGAGAGCGACGAGACGCCGAGCAGCCGGCCGACCGCGTCGGAGGAGGTGATGACCGAGTTGGCGCCCGACTGCTTCATCAGCGGCGCGTTCTCGTGCTCGCGGGCGGAGGCGACGATGTAGACCTCGGGGTTGAGCTGGCGGACGGTGAGGATCGCGAGCACGTTGGAGTCGTCGCGGTTGGTGGTGATGATCACCTGGTCGGCGTCCGCGACGCCGGCGCGGCGCAGCACCTCGCGCCGGGTGGCGTCGCCGCTGACCACGGCCAGCCCGTCGGCGTGGGCATCCTGCATGGCGTTCGACCCCGGGTCGACGATGACGATCGACTCCCGGTCCTGGCCGTTGTTGATCAGGGTCTCGACCGCGCTACGGCCCTTGGTGCCGTAGCCGACGACGACGACGTGATGTCCCATGGACTTCCTCCAGCGGGAGATGCGGAAAACCTCGCGGCCCTGCGAGGCGAGCACCTCGAGGGTGGTCCCGATCAACAGGACCAGGAACGCGATGCGGGCCGGGGTGACGATGAAGGCGTTGATCAGCCGGGAGTGGTCGGCGACGGGCGCGATGTCGCCGTACCCGGTCGTGCTCAGCGTGACCGTCGTGTAGTAGATCGAGTCGCTGAGCGAGACCCCGTCGGCGGGCGCGTTCGCGTCGCGGTAGCCGTCGGCGTCGAAGTAGACGAGGCAGACGGTGCCGACGAGGATCGCCAGGGCCGCCAGGAGCCGACGGGTCAGAGCCCACCACGGCGAACGGATGGGCTCGGGCAGTGAGATCCGGCCCCGGCCCTCCGGTCCCGTCGCCCAGAACTCGGGCTCCTTGTCCGACACGGCGCTCAAGTTATCGCTCCTCGGCGAAGATCTTGTCGAACGAGGCGTTCACGGCCGCGCCGATCAGGACGGCCAGGGCGACGAGGTAGAGCCAGAGCAGTACGGCGATCGGCGCAGCCAGGGGGCCGTAGATCGAGCGCGAGTTGGCGGCGGTGATCGTGAGCACCCACCGCAGCAGGTAGCTGCCGACGATCCACATGACCAGCGTGAACACCGCGCCGGGCAGGTTGAACCGCCAGCGGCTCCGCACCGGCACCGACACGTGGTAGAGCGTGGCCAGGAAGCAGATGCAGATCACGCCGACCACGGGCCAGTAGAAGTGCAGCACGAAGTCGAAGCTCGGTGGCAGCGCGTCGTCGACCAGCTTCGGTCCGGCCAGCATCAGCGGCAGCGCGGTGATCCCGGTGATCAGGGCCAGCACGTAGAGCAGGAAGGCCAGCGCCCGGGTCTTGATGATCCCGCGGTGGCCGCCCAGGCCGTGCATCACGGTGATCGTGTCGATGAAGACGTTGAGCGCCCGGCTGCCCGACCACAGGGCCAGGACGAAGCCGAGCGAGATGATGTCGAACCGGCCGCCCTTGAGGACGTCGTCCAGGGTCGGCGCGATGACCTTGTCGACGGCCCGGTCGGTCAGCAGCCGGCCCGAGAAGTCGAGGACGGCGTCCCGCATCTCGTCGACCTGGCTCGGATCGAACCGGCTGGTGACGTAGCCGATGCCGCCCGCGAGCCCGAAGACCAGCGGCGGCACCGAGAGCACTGCGAAGAACGCCGCCTCGGCCGCCAGCCCGGTGACGCGGTAGCGCAGGCAGGAGCTGAAGGTCGAGACGGTGAGGCGCCAGAGCAGGTCGAGGGCCCGGCGCCACCACGGCCGCGGCGCGGCGGTCGCGTCGTCGTCCTGCGACCCGGACGCGGCGGCACCGCGCTCGCCCCCTGTGGGCAGGGGCTCCGCCACCATGGGCTCTACCGTAGGGCCATGCAGGGATCTGACCGGGCATCGCTGCGGAGGGCGTCGAACCAGGTTCCGCCGCTGGTCGGGCACAACGTCGTCGCTGCCGATCTCGCGCTGAGCGAGGCCGTCGTACGCCACGGCTCGGCCGAGGTGCTCGAGGAGCTGCTCCCGCTGGGGGCCGAGGCCGGCACCGAGGAGGCGCGCGAGCAGGGCCGGCTGGCCAACGAGCACCATCCCGAGCTCCGGACCTACGACCGGTACGGCGACCGGATCGACGAGGTCGAGTTCCACCCGGCCTGGCACTGGCTGATGGAGCGCGCGGTCGGACACGGGCTGGCCGCGACGCCTTGGGAGCGGCAGGCCGACGGCGACCCCGACGCGCACCTGCGGCGCGCGGCCGGCTTCATGGCCTGGTCGCACACCGAGCCTGGCCACGGCTGCCCGATCTCGATGACGTACGCCGCGATCCCGGCCCTGCGTGCCGACGAGGCCCTGGCCAAGGAGTGGACGCCGGTGCTGGCCTCCACGACGTACGACCCCGGCCTGCGCCCTGTCTCGGAGAAGCTCGGCGCCCTGTGCGGCATGGGCATGACGGAGAAGCAGGGCGGCTCCGACGTCCGCGCCAACGTCACCGAGGCCCGGCCCGCCGCCGACGGCACGTACACCCTGCACGGGCACAAGTGGTTCACCTCGGCGCCGATGAACGACGTCTTCCTCGTCCTCGCGCAGGCTGCGGCCGGCGTCACCTGCTTCGTGGTGCCACGGGTGCTGCCGGACGGCACCCGCAACCAGCTCGACGTCGTACGCCTCAAGGACAAGCTGGGCAACCGGTCCAACGCGTCGTCCGAGCTGGAGCTCGACGGCACCGTGGCGCTCCGGCTCGGAGACGAGGGGCGCGGGGTCCGCACGATCATCGAGATGGTGGCGGCCACCCGGCTGGACTGCGTCCTGGGGTCGGCCGGGCTGATGCGGCGCGCGGTCTCCGAGGCGTCGTGGCACGTCGCCCACCGGTCGGCGTTCGGCTCGCTGCTGGCCGACAAGCCGCTGATGCAGAACGTCGTCGCCGACCTGGCGGTGGAGTCCGAGGCGGCCACGGTGCTGGCGCTGCGGCTGGCCTCGGCGGTCGACGACCTGGCTCTCCCCCACGAGGCGGCGCTGCGGCGGCTCGCGCTGCCGCTGGCCAAGTTCTGGGTCTGCAAGCGGACCCCGGCGGTCACCGCCGAGGCGCTCGAGTGCCTGGGCGGCAACGGGTACGTCGAGGAGTCGCTGATGCCGCTCCTCTACCGCGAGGCGCCGCTCAACTCGGTCTGGGAGGGCTCGGGGAACGTCAACGCCCTCGACGTGCTGCGGGCGCTGGCCCGCGAGCCCGAGGCGCTGGAGGCGTGGATCACCGAGGTCGGCCTGGCTCGTGGTGCGGACCCCCGGCTGGACACGGCCATCGACGCGACGCTGGCGATGCTCGGCGAGCTGATGGCCGACCCGGACCGGCTCGAGGTCGAGGCCCGACGGCTCGCCGGCCGGATGGCGGCGGTGCTGCAGGGTTCGCTCCTGGTCCGGTTCTCGCCGCCCGAGGTGGCCGACGTCTTCTGCGCGTCCCGGCTCGGCTCGTCCTACGACGGCACCTTCGGGGCCCTCGCCGGCGGTGAGCTGCGGGCGATCGTCGAGCGGGCGACGCCCGACCTCGGCTGAACCACCTCGGCTGAACCGCCTCAGCCGAGCTCGGCGAGCTCGTCGAGGATCGCGCGGAACTCGTTGTAGCGGTGCGTGCCCACGCGGTTCGCCCAGTCCGCCTCGAGCCCCTCCAGGAGGTCGGCCAGCCGGTGCGCGGCCGCGTCCCCCTCGGCGGTGCGCCGCACGATCCGGATCCTGCGGTCGTCGGGGTCCCGGTCGACCGCGAGGTGCCCCGACTCGGCTAGCTGGGTGACGAACTGGCCGATCCCCTGCTTCGTCATGCCGACCCGCTCGGCCAGGTCGGTGACCGTGATCCCCTCGGGCGGCACGTGGCCGATCACGCGGTGGTGCGACGGCCGGAGGCCGGGCTCGCCCTCGGCGAGGACCAACGAACGGCTCTGGGACATGAGGTTGCCGAGGGGGATCAGCACATGCAGCTCGTCGGAGGTCATAAAGCCACTTTACAATGCCGGAGGTCGTAAAGTAACTTTCCGTTCATGGGAACCCGGACCGAGCTCGGTGCTGCTGACGTCACCGACGCACAGCTGGCCGCGATGGTCGCGGACCTCCTGCACGAGGACGACGTCGAGCTGCTCGACTCCCGGGTCGAGCCGGTCGACTACGACCTCCCCGCCATCACCACGGGCGGCCGCTGGTGGGTGAGCGGCCACGCCACGACCCCCTGCAGCCGGGCGCCGTTCCGGATCTTCGTCAAGCAGGTGCAGTCCTGGGAGCGGTCGCCGCTCTTCCAGGACGTGCCCGAGGAGTACCGCGAGCTGGCCGTCGCCGGCGTGCCCTGGAAGACCGAGGCGGAGGTCTACCGGTCCGAGCTGGTGAGCCGGCTCCCCGAGGGCCTCACCGCCCCACGGGCGCTCGGCGTCTTCGACCTCGACGCGACCTCCTCCTCCATCTGGCTCGAGGAGGTGCCGGTCCACACGGTGGAGTGGGACACCGGCCGCCACGAGCGGGCGGCGTACCTCCTCGGCCGGTTCTCGGCCAGCCGTGCCCTGGCCGGCCTCGGCGAGCTGCGCCACATCGAGTGGTCCCTCAACACCTACGCGACCGGGCGGCTGGCCGTGCAGGTCGTCCCCATGCTGATGAGTGACGACCTGTGGCGGCACCCCCTCTGCGCCGCGTTCGACGACGAGCTGAGGGCGCGGCTCCGCGCGGCCGCGGCGAGCTCGGTGGCCCTGGCCGCCGAGGCCGATGCGATGCCGACCGTGCTCAGCCACGGCGACGCCTGCCCCAACAACCTGATGGCCGGCCCGGACGGCGACTTCGTGCTGATCGACTTCGGCTTCCTGGGCGGAGCACCCGTCGGGTTCGACCTCACCCAGCTCCTCGTCGGCGACGTCCAGATCGGCAGGCGCGGTGCGGACGGGCTCGCGCAGCTCGACCGGGCGATCGTGCCGGCGTACGTCGCCGGGCTGCGCGCCGAGGGCTGCGACCTCCCCGAGAGCCAGGTCTGGCGCAGCCACGCGCTGTGCCTGCTCATGATGACCGGGCTGTCGGCGCTGCCGTTCGACCTCTTCGAGGGCCCGGTCGACGAGCGGACGATGCGGATGGCCGCCGACCGCGCCGCGATCGCCCGCTACTCCCTCGACCTTCTCGACGAGACCGCACGGCACTAGCCTCCGGAGATGGAGGGACCCGGTCGCGACGCGACCTGCACGCTGTCCGACGGTCGGATGCTCGACTACTGGGAGGGCGGCGACCCCGAGGGGCGAGGGGTCCTCTTCCACGGCGGGACGCCGTGCACCAACGTCTTCGGCCGGATCAGCCACGACCTCGCGCAGTCGCTCGGCGTCCGGCTGGTCGCGATCAACCGACCGGGGTACGGCGGGTCGACCCTGCCGGTGGATGCGCCGAGCCTGCTGAGGACAGGACGGGACACCGCTGAGCTCGCCCGGCTGCTCGGGATGGACGGGTATGCCGTCCTGGGCACGTCCGGCGGCGGTCCGTTCGCCGCCGCGACGGCGGTCGCCGACCCGGCAGGTGTGCGGGCCATCGGCCTGGTGGCCGGCTCCGGACCGTGGCGGCTGCTCTTCGAGCCGACGGAGGACGACGAGGACAAGGAGTACCGGGCGCTGCTCGCCCGGCTCGACGAAGGCGACCTGGCCGGCGCCTGGGCCGGGACCAGGGAAGCCATCTCACGCGAGCTGAGCGGCCTGGTCGGGCTCGACGACGAGGCGCGCGTCGACACGTTCTTCGCGGGCCATCCGCCCAAGGACGCCTACAACCGGTCGCTCTGGGCCGCCAGCCTGGCCGACGTCCTGGAACGTCCTGACGGCTATGCCTTCGACAACCTCGCCTGGGGTGCGGCGTGGGACATCGACCCGAGCGACGTCGTCGCGCCGACGGCGCTCTGGTACGGCGACGCGGACCTCCTGGTCCCTGCCTCCATCGGAGACTGGTACGCCGAGAGGATCGCGGGGACCGAGCTCGTGGTCTTCGCGGGTGAGGGCCACATGGAGGTCTGCTCGGACCACTGGGCCGAGCAGCTCACCGCCCTGCTCGACCGCTGGTGATCTCCCGCTGGTTGAGGAAGGCGCCTGACGCCTGCCTCGAAACCCGGTGACCCGGCGCTGGGACCAACCGAGTCCCAGCACCAAGTCCAGGGGTTTCGTGACGGTTGCTGCGCAACCTCCTCAACCACCGAGAAGGTCAGCCGAGGTTGAGCCCCGGGTAGAGCGGGTGCTTGTCGAGCAGCTCGGCCGAGGCGTCCTTGACCTTGTCGGCCACGCCCTCGGCCAGGAGGTAGGACGCCTTCGAGGGCTTGCCGTCCTTGGTGGTGCCGGCCTGGGTGTTCTGGAGCACGTGCACGATCAGCTCGGCCACCGTGTCGAACTCGTCGTGGCCGAAGCCGCGGGTGGTGAGCGCCGGGGTGCCGAGCCGGACGCCGGAGGTGTACCAGGCGCCGTTCGGGTCGGCCGGGATCGAGTTGCGGTTGGTGACCACGCCCGCGTCGAGCAGGGCCGACTCGGCCTGCCGGCCGGTGAGCCCGAACGTCGACACGTCGAGCAGCACGAGGTGGTTGTCGGTGCCGCCGGTGACGAGCGTGGCGCCGCGCGACAGGAACCCCTCGGCCAGCGACTTGGCGTTGTCGGCGATGTTCTGGGCGTAGGTGCGGAAGGAGTCCTGCCGGGCCTCGGCCAGGGCGACGGCCTTGGCGGCCATGATGTGCGAGAGCGGGCCGCCCAGGACCATCGGGCAGCCGCGGTCGACCGACGCGGCGTACTCCTCGGTCGCCAGCACCAGGCCACCACGAGGGCCGCGCAGTGACTTGTGCGTGGTGGTCGTGGTCAGGTGCGCGTGCGGCACCGGGTCCTCGTCGCCGGTGAACACCTTGCCCGCCACCAGGCCGGCGAAGTGGGCCATGTCGACCATCAGGGTGGCGCCGACCTCGTCGGCGATCTCGCGCATCTTGGCGAAGTTGATCCGGCGCGGGTAGGCCGAGTAGCCGGCCACGATCACCAGCGGCTGGAACTCCCGGGCCTTGGCGGCCAGCGCGTCGTAGTCGAGCAGCCCGCTCTCCGGGTCGGTGCCGTACTGCTGCTGGTGGAACATCTTGCCGCTGATGTTGGGCCGGAAGCCGTGGGTCAGGTGGCCGCCGGCGTCCAGGCTCATGCCCAGCAGCCGCTGGTTGCCGAGCTCGTGGCGCAGCAGCTCCCAGTCCTCGTCGGTGAGGTCGTTGACCTGTCGGACGCCGTACTTCTCCAGCCAGGGGCCCTCGACCCGGTGCGCGAGGATCGACCAGTACGCGACCAGGTTGGCGTCGATGCCCGAGTGCGGCTGGGCATAGGCGTACGGCGCCCCGAACAGCTCGCGCGCGTGCTCGGCGGCCAGCGCCTCGACGGTGTCGACGTTCTGGCAGCCGGCGTAGAAGCGGTGGCCGATCGTGCCCTCGGCGTACTTGTCGCTGAACCAGGTGCCCATGGTCAGCAGGACCGCGGGCGAGGCGTAGTTCTCGCTGGCGATCAGCTTGAGCGAGCCGCGCTGGTCGACGAGCTCCTGCCTGGTCGCCTCGGCGATCCGCGGCTCGACCGAGGCGATGACCTCGAGGGCCTGGCGGTAGGCGGAGCTGGTCAGTTCGTCGAGGTGCGCGTCGGCCATGGGCACACCTTAGTGTCCCTGTCAGCGAGGTCCGGGCGCTGAGGCCGCGGTCCAGGTGCGTGCATGGCAAGGCGCCGGCGCGCGCGCAGACTGGGCGTCTTCGAAGCGTCGGCAACGCCGCCAGGTGCGTGCCTGGGCCGCGGAATCAGTGTGCGGATCTCGCTGACAGGGACACTCAAAGGAGAGGGTGGGGTTTTGCCCACCCCTGTTGGCGGTCTGGGCTCCTGTCGTCGGGCGGCCGGCCCGACGAGCGTGGAAGCCATGACCACAGCCTCCCTCTCCCCCGCACCGACGGGCACCCGGCAGCGGGCGCTCGCCCCCGACCTGACGCGCGGCGCGCTGCTGCTCGTCCATCGCCATCGCGAACGCCGGCAACGTGGCCTTCGCCGGTCAACCGGGCCTCGCCGAGTCGCCGCACGGCGTCGAGCGCGTCATCAACTTCTTCCGCCTCGTGGCCGTCGACGCCCGCGCGTACCCGGTCTTCGCCGTGATGTTCGGCTATGGGCTCGTCCAGATGTACCGCCGGACCGGCCGGGCCACCGTGCTCCGACGCAACGCCTGGCTCGTCGTCTTCGGGCTGGCCCACGCGACGTTGCTGTACTTCGGGGACTTCCTCGGCGCCTACGGCATCGTCGGCCTGGCCTGCGCGTACTTCCTGCTCCCCCGGTCGCCGAGGTTCCACCGGATCGTGCTGGTGCTCTGGGGCATCCAGACCGTCTCCATGGCGTTCATCGCGTTCGGCGCGCTGAGCGGGTTCCACGCCGGTCACGCGCCGTTCACGAACTCCCCGAACGACTCCCTGGCCGCGGGCTCCTTCCTCGCCGCCATGGGCCACCGGCTGCTGGAGTGGCCGATGCACACCCTGACCGTGCTGCCGTTCATCGTCATCGTGTGGCTCGGCATCTGGGCGGCCCAGCACCGCATCCTGGAGAACCCCGACCAGCACCGCGGCCTGCTCAGGGCGACGGCCATCGTCGGGCTGGGCATCACCTTCCTCGGCGCCCTGCCCTACGCGCTGGTCGGCGCCGGGTGGATGCACGTCGACGGCGCCACGCTGGACCGGATCTCCTACCTGCACGACATCTCCGGCGAGTACGGCGGCCCCGGGTACGTCGCCCTCTTCGCCCTGCTGGCCGCGCGGCTGGCCCGGCGTACGGACCACGGACCGGCCACCGGCGCCGTGGTCGCCCTGGGCCGGCGGTCGCTGTCGGGCTACCTCACCCAGTCGGTGGTGTGGACGCTGCTGCTGATGCCGTGGACCCTGCACCTCGGTGCGCACGGCTCGACGGTGACCATCGCGCTCGTCGTCGCCGTCCTGACCTGGGTCGGGAGCTGCGCCGCGGCGTACGCCCTGGAGCGTCGAGGTCACGCCGGACCCGCCGAGAAGCTGCTCCGCACCCTGGTCTACGACCGCTGACCGTCACCACGACGCTGACCCGCCCGTTCTGTACGGGCGGGTCAGGGTCGCATCCGGTGTGGCGGCGGTCACGCTCTCCGTCTGAGCAAGAAGCCGCTGTCCCGAATGATGGACAAACGTCTCACATCACGAGATCGACGTTTGTGGGATGGACGTCCACGGTCTGAGACTGTTCGACATGATCTCCGCTGCGACGAATGCGCACCTCGTGGTACGTCGCCACGTGGACCTCATGCGTACGCGCACCATGATCTGTCGGTCTCGCTGAAACCGCCGCAGTCCAGCAGTTTCTTCCAGCTCGCGCCCAACGATGCGCGCGGCGACCTCCAGCGAAGGACCACCTCCGGATGTCCGATCTGCGCTTCTCCGCCAGGAAGGCGGCTCACACCGAGATCCCGCGCCCCAAGCGCGGTGAGGGCCAGTGGGCGCTCGGCTACACCGAGCCGCTGAACAAGAACGAGCAGTCGAAGAAGGACGACGACCCGCTCAACGTCCGCGACCGGATCCTGCACATCTACTCCAAGCGCGGTTTCCACTCCATCGACCCCGCCGACCTGCGCGGACGGTTCCGCTGGATGGGGCTCTACACCCAGCGCGCGCCGGGCTTCGACGGCGGCAAGACGGCGATGCTCGAGGAGGAGGAGCTCGACGACGAGTTCTTCATGATGCGGGTCCGCTCCGACGGCCGACTGCTACCCGCCGCCACGGTCCGGGCACTCGGCGAGATCGCCCAGGAGTACGCCCGGGACACCGCGGACGTCACCGACCGGGAGAACATCCAGTTCCACTGGATCCGGATCGAGGACGTCCCGGCCATCTGGCAGAAGCTGGACGACGCCGGCCTGGACAGCACCGAGGCCTGCGGGGACTCGCCGCGGCCCTTCCTCGGCTCACCGGTGGCCGGCGTGGCCAAGGACGAGATCATCGACGGCTCCGAGGCGCTGGCCGAGATCAAGAGGCGCGCCGTCGGCAACCCGGCGTACTCCAACCTGCCGCGCAAGTACAAGACCGCACTCACCGGCCACCCCAGCCACGACGTCTCCCCCGAGACCAACGACATCGCCTTCGTGGGCGTGGTGCACCCGGAGCACGGCCCCGGCTTCGACGTCTGGGTCGGCGGTGGCCTGTCGACCAACCCGATGCTGGCCCAGAAGCTGGGCGTCTGGGTCCCCACCGAGGACGTGCCCGACATCTGGGAGGGCGTGACCTCGATCTTCCGGGACTACGGCTACCGGCGGCTGCGCTCGCGGGCCCGGCTGAAGTTCCTCGTCGCCGACTGGGGGGTCGAGAAGTTCCGCGAGGTGCTGGAGAACGAGTACCTCGGCCGGAAGCTCGTCAGCGGCGACTCGCCGCCCTCCCCCGTCGGACACCGCGACCACGTCGGCGTCCACGAGCAGAAGGACGGCAACTTCTTCGTCGGCCTCGCGCCGATCGCGGGCCGGGTCTCCGGCACCAAGCTGGTCGCCCTGGCCGACCTGATGGAGCGGTACGCCGTCGCGGGTGCCCGGCTCACGCCGTACCAGAAGATCGTGCTCATCGGCGTCGCGCCGGAGCAGGTCGAGCCGCTGGTCGCGGAGCTCGACCGGATCGGGCTGTCGGCCCGGCCCTCGAACTGGCGGCAGAACACGATGGCCTGCACCGGGATCGAGTTCTGCAAGCTGGCCATCGTCGAGACCAAGGCCCGCGCCGCCGACCTGGTGGCGGAGCTGGAGAAGCGGTTCCCCGAGCTCGACGTGCCCATCACGGTCAACGTGAACGGCTGCCCCAACGCCTGCGCCCGCACCCAGGTGGCCGACATCGGCCTCAAGGGCCAGCTGGTGATGCACGAAGGCGAGCAGGTGGGCGGGTTCCAGGTGCACCTGGGCGGCGCGACCGGGCTCGAGGCCAACTTCGGCCGCAAGCTGCGCGCCCACAAGGTGACCAGCGAGGGGCTCGACGACTACGTCACCGTGGTCGTCGGCAACTACCTGGCCGACCGCGAGCCCGACGAGTCGTTCGCGACCTGGGTGGTCCGCGCCGACGAGGCGCTGCTCCGCGGAGAGAAGACGGTCGAGCGGGAGGCGGTGCCGGCATGAGCGAACGCGCCTTCCCCCTGCACTGCCCCTACTGCGGCGAGCAGGACCTGTGGCCGCACGACGAGTCGCACGGTTCCTGGGAGTGCCGCGGCTGCCTGCGCGCGTTCTCGCTCAAGATGCTGGGGCTGGTCCGCCCATCGGCTCGCACTGAGGTGCGAGCGGAGCGAGCCTCGAAGGGTACGGGGTCGTCATGACCGCTGCCACCACCCGGACCGCGCGGAACTCGCGCGGAATCGAGACCGAGGGCCGCTCGCCGGAGGAGCTGCGCGAGCTCGTGTCCCACTGGGGCGCCGAGCTCGAGCTGGCTCCCGCCGAGACCATCATCGAATGGGCCGCCGCGACCTTCGGCGACCGGTTCTGCATCACCTCGTCGATGGGCGACGCGGTGCTCGCGGACATCGCGTCCAAGGTGGTGCCCGGCATCGACGTGGTCTTCCTCGACACCGGCTACCACTTCGTCGAGACCATCGGCACCCGCGACGCCGTCGCCTCGACGCTGGACGTCAAGCTGCTCACGATCACGCCCGTCCAGAGCGTGGCCGAGCAGGACGCGGCGTACGGCAAGGACCTCTACAAGACCGACCCCGACCTGTGCTGCGCGCTGCGCAAGGTCAAGCCGTTGGCCGAGGCGCTCGCGGAGTACGACGCGTGGGCCACCGGGCTGCGCCGGGCCGAGACGCACAACCGCGTGATCGCCCCCGTGGTCGGCTGGGATGCCAAGAAGGGCAAGGTCAAGGTCTCTCCGCTCGCGCGATGGAGCGACGAGCAGATCGAGCGCTACATCGCCGAGAACGGCGTGCTCGTCAACCCGTTGGTCTACGACGGCTACCCGTCGATCGGCTGCGCTCCATGCACGCGCCGGGTCGCTCCGGGCGAGGACGCCCGCAGCGGCCGGTGGGCCGGCACCAACAAGACCGAGTGCGGCATCCATTCATGAGCCAGTCACTCGTGAGCACTCGGCACTGTGATGAAGAACAAAGAAGGGAGGCCTGAGATGGCCGCTCCTGCCCTGGTGGCCCTGGCGCACGGAAGCCGGGACCGCCGCTCCGCCGCCACAGTGAAGGCGCTGGTCAGCGAGGTCCGCGCGATGCGGCCGGACCTCAAGATCGAGGCCGCCTTCCTCGAGCTCTCCAAGCCGGACTTCCACACGGTCGTGGACCGGTTGGTGAAGTCCGGGCACGACGAGATCGTCGTCGTACCCCTCCTCCTGACCGAGGCCTACCACGCCAAGGTGGACGTCCCGTCCGCCGTCGCGGAGGCCACCGCACGGCACCCGCAGGTGCGCATCCAGCCATCGTCGATCCTCGGCCTCGAGTCGACGTTCCTCGAGGTCCTCGACGAACGGCTCCGCGAGTCGCTCCGTGAGGCGAGGTGCCGCGAGCTGGACGCGCTGGTGCTGGCCGCGGCCGGCTCCAGCGACCCGCTGGCCAACCAGGCCGTGGCCCGGCTGGCCCGGCTCTGGGGCACCCACCACCGGCTGCCGGTCACCGCGGCGTACGCCTCGAGCGCGCCGCCGGCCACCGGCGAGGCCGTCCGGGCCTTCCGGGGCCAGGGCCGCCGCCACATCGCGGTGGCGTCGCTGTTCCTCGCTCCCGGCTTCCTGCCCGACCGCGCGGCCGAGCTGGCCCTGGAGGCCGGTGCCGTCGCCGTCTCCGAACCATTGGGTGCCCACCCCGTCCTGGCCCGCGCGGTCCTGGCCCGGTACGCCGTCGGCGCCGTCGAGCTCGTCCCCGTCTGAGGTCGAGTCGGGACTTCTGCCGGTTGAATCGGGAGTTACGCCACTCGAGTCCGGCGAAAGTCCCGACTCAACCGGCGAAAGTCCCGACTCAACCGGCGGAACTCCCGACTCAACCCACGAGCTGTTCGAGGAGGCGTTCGAGCTGGCGGGCCGGGTCGGACGTCACGCCGCCGTGGACGGGGCCGGGCTGGAGGACGGTGCTGCGCGGCGCCTTGAGGAAGCCGAACCGCTGGGTGATCGGCTCGGCGGAGGGGGCACCGCCGGTCGGGTGGCCGTGGCAGACCGCCTCGACGAAGGCCAGGGACTCGCTGACCTGGTCGACGTCGATCAGGGGGTCCAGTGAGAACAGCCGGTCGCGGTCCACGTGCCAGGCCGCGTCGAGGAAGTCGGCCATCTGGCAGTGCAGCACCACGCCGACGTTGAGGAACTCCTCGCGGTCGACCCGGGGCACGCAGCGCAGGACGACGTACTCGTAGGCGAGCTTCTGCTCATGCCCGGCGCTCATGCTGCCGCCTGGGGTAGCCACTCGCGAGCGCCGAGCCGGGCGGTGAGGAAGTCGACGTACGCCGCGCGCAGGGCCTCCGGGTCCTCGGCACCCGGCACCGGCTCCAGCCAGTCGTCGGGCACGTCGGTCAGGAGCTCGGCGAACGCCGCCGGCGACAGGAGGCTGCGCAGCTCGGCGTCGACCCCCGGCAGCTCGTGGGCGTGCTCGCGGAACACGTGGTCGTCGGCGCTCCACGCCTGGCCCGCGAAGCGAGCGGGATCGCCGACTCCCCCGGCCCAGCCGTGGTGGAAGTACAGGGACGCGCCATGGTCGATCACCCAGAGGTTCCCGTGCCAGAGCAGCAGGTTGGGGTTGCGCCAGGAGCGGTCGACGTTGGCCACGAAGGCGTCCAGCCACAGGACCCGGGCCGGGTCCGTGCTGTCCGACGGCACGTGCCCGTCGAAGCCGAACGACCCCGGCAGGAAGTCGGCGCCCAGGTTCAGCCCGGCGCTGGCGTTGAGCAGGTCCTGGACCTCCTCGTCGGCCTCGTAGCGGGCGATCTGCGGGTCGAGCTCGAGCGCCACCAGCCGCGGCGTGCGCAGTCCGATCCGCTCGGCCAGGCCGGCCACGATGACCTCGGCCACGAGCACCCGGACGCCCTGCCCCGCACCGCGGAACTTGCACACGTAGGTGCCGAGGTCGTCGGCCTCGACGATCCCGGGCAGGCTGCCGCCCTCCCGCAGCGGAGTGACGTAGCGGGTGACGGCGACGGTCGGGATCACGCGACCCTCACTTGACCGGGAGCTCCTCGGTCAGGCGGCGCTTCTGCTCCTCGATGTCGAAGTCGGCCGGCGGCCACTGCGGGTCCATCTGGGTCAGGGCCGCGTGCAGCAGCATGCCGATGGCGAGGTTGCGGTACCACTTGTGGTCGCTGGGAATGACGTACCACGGGGCGGCCTCGGTGTTGGTGCGCTCCAGCACGATCTGATAGGCGGTGCGGTACGCCGGCCAGTGCGCGCGCTCGTCGATGTCGCTCGGGTTGAACTTCCAGAACTTGGTCGGGTCGTCCAGCCGGGCCAGGAGGCGCTCCTTCTGGGTCTTGGCCGAGATGTGCAGCATGCACTTGACGATCCGGGTGCCACCGTCGGCCAGCCGTCTCTCGAAGTCGTTGATCGCGTCGTACCGCCGCTCGATCTCCTGCGGCGGCGCCAGCTGCCGGACCCGCCCGATCAGCACGTCCTCGTAGTGGCTGCGGTCGAAGACGCCGAGGTACCCGGGTTCGGGCAGCGCCTTCTCGACCCGCCACAGGAAGTCGTGGGCCAGCTCCTCCTTGGTGGGTGCCTTGAACGAGTGGATGCGCAGGCCCTGCGGGTCGACCAGGCCGACCGTGTGCCGGAGCGTGCCGCCCTTGCCGGAGGTGTCCATGCCCTGGAGCACCAGCAGCAGGTTGCGGGTGGAGCCGGTCGTGCCCTCGGCGAACAGCCGCTCCTGCAGGTCGGACAGCTCGGGGCCGAGCGCTGCGAGTGCCTTCTTGCCGGCCTTCTTTCCCCCGGAGAAGCCGGGGGACGCGTCGGTCGGGATGGCGGTCAGGTCGACCGGGCCCATCGGGAGTCGGAGATCCACGGAGTCAACCTATGACGCTCAGCCGATCACTTGGGCGACGTGGAGGATGTGACCGGCCATCGTGGTGACGGTTCCGTCGGGCTGCGGCTCGTCGAACCACAGCCCTTCGGCGAACCCGGCCTTGCGCAGGATCCGCACGCTCGCGGCGTTGCGGTGGTCGGGGGCCGCGAAGTAGGACGTCGCGTCCGGGAACCGGCCGCGGGCTCGCCGCATCCAGGCCCAGAGCATCCGCGCACCCAGCCCCTGACCGACCCAGGCGGGCTCGCCGATCAGGTAGTCGATGCCGATGGCGTCCGGGTCCGGCCCTAGCACCGCGTAGTCGGGGTAGTCGCCGATCCGGTAGTCCTGCACGAACCCGACCGACCGGCCGTTCACCTCGACCACCCACATCCGGGTCGGGCTCATCCCGTCGATGCGCGCGCCGTACTTGCCCTCCAGGAAGTCCACGGTCGGCTTCCCGTCCGTGAACCACCTGCGGACGTGCTCGGCCGAACGCCACCGGGTCACGTCGGGCAGGTCGCCGCGGGTCATCGCCCGGATCGCGACCCGGTTGTCGTGGTCGAGCACGAACCGCTTGGTCTCCCCGGACAGGTCGAGCGGCTCGGGCTCGGCGTGCATGCTGGCGCAGGTCCGCCGGGCGGCGGCCGCCCACGACTCCCCCTCGTGGACCACCCCGGTCAGCTCCCGCCCGCGGTCGAGCACGACCACGTGGACCGGGCCTTCGGGTGACATGCGGTCATTCTGGTCGCCCGCGGGCCGGCTGCGTCAGCCCAGGAGCGGGATCTGTTCGCCGGCCTCGACCGGGAAGGGCAGCGTGTTGCCGGGCGGCGGCACCGGGCAGGTGGCGAACTCGGTGTACGCGCACGGCATGTTGTACGCCCGGTTGAAGTCGATCTCGACGCTCCCGTCGGGCGACGGCGGCGCGGCCTCCAGCTGGCGGAGGGCGGGGTACGTCGTCACGCCGGAGGTGCCGTCGCGGAACAGGATCCACAGGCTGCCGTCGTCCTCGCCCCAGGCGACCAGCCGGTACTCGGACCCGTCGTGGTCGAAGGCGACCTCTCCGACCGCGTCGCCGTCGCGCTCGGCGTACGCCTCGAAGCGGCCGGGCCGGACCCAGGCCGGGTCGGCGGGGTAGCAGGGCGTGCCGCGGTAGGCCCGCAGGTTCGGGGAGTCCGGGTGGCGCGGCCTGAGGATCACCCGCCCGTCGCGCTCGGCCACCTGGGCCACTGCGTCGCCGAAGCCGACGGTAAGCCCCATGTCGTCCAGCGGCCCCAGCTGGTGCGTCCCCTGGCCCAGGGCAGTCCCCTCGAGGGTGAGGGACTCCGACTCTGTCAATCTGACGGTGGCCACGCGCTCCTCGCCCGACCACTCGCCCGGTACGTCGTCGAACCGCTCCGGGGTCGGCGACAGCCAGTGGATCGAGGTGATCGCCAGCCAGCCGTGGGGTGCCCGCAGCCTCGCTTCACGATCGTCGTGCCAGGCCAGCCACTCGCCTGAGAAGTCATGCACGCCGGCATCGTCGCAGACGTGCGACGATCGCCCCGTGACGGCGTGGCGAGACGTGGAACGCTCGGCGCCGGAGCTCGCCGACCGGGTCCGTGGGCTCTTCGACTCGCACCGGCACAAGACGCTGGCCACGCTGCGCGGTGACGGGTCGCCCCGCATCTCCGGCATCGAGTGCGCCTTCGAGGATGGGGAGCTGGTCTTCGGCTCGATGGCGAACGCGCGGAAGGGCGCCGACCTGCGCCGGGACCCGAGGTTCGCCCTGCACAGCGCCACCGTCGACCCGGTCGACGGCCGCGAGGCGGAGTGGCCGGGCGAGGCGAAGATCTCCGGCCGCGCGGTGGCCGCGGGCGAGGGTGGCCCGAGCGGGGACCGGTTCCGCGCCGAGGTCCTCGAGGTCGTGCACACCCACCTCAACCCCGAGGCCACGCTGCTGGTCGTCGAGTGGTGGACACCCGGGGACGGGCTCCGGAAGGTCGAGCGGGAGTGAGGCTGCAGTTCCCTGGCGTGGGCACCGCACGGGGCCTCTACGAGAGCGTGTACGCCGTGCTGGTCCACCCCGACCAGCCCCGGGCGCTCTGGGTCCGCACCACCGTGCAGAAGCGCCCGGGAGCGGCGGCCACGGGTGCGCTGTGGGTCACCTGGTTCGACGGGGCCGGGGTCCGGGCCGGCAAGCTGACCGGGCTGCCGGCCGCTCCGGTCGACGAGGGCCTCGAGTGCGGCCCCGCTCGACAGGGGCCGGGCGGGAGCCGGGGCGGCATCGAGCAGGACGGGTTGACGGCCGCCTGGGACATCTCGTTCACGCCGCGCGCGGAGCCACTGGAGCACTTCGCCCGGGCCGTGCTCTACCGCGCGCCGCTGCCGAGGACCAAGGCGACCTCGCCGGTGCCCGACCTCGACGCGCGCGGCAGCCTGACCGTCGACGGCGCGGTCGTCGAGCTGACCGGCTGGACCGGCATGCTCGGCCACAACTGGGGCACCGAGCACGCCGCCCGCTGGATCTGGCTCCGCAGCTCCGGGCTGGGCGCGGACCGGAGCGGATGGCTCGATGTCGTCCTGGCCCGGGTGAAGGTCGGCCCGGCGTTGACCCCGTGGACAGGGTTCGGCGCCCTGGCCCTCGACGGGGAACGGCACCGGCTGGGCGGGCTGCTCAGCCGCGGCACCCGCGTGCAGCTCCGGCCCGACGGCGCCCAGATCACAGTCACCGGCCCGGGGGTCCGGGTCTCGACCCACGCGACCGTGCCGATCGCCGGCACCGTCGGCTGGGAGTACGCCGACCCGGGCGGCCACCGCCACGAGGTGGTGAACTGCTCCGTCGCGACGACGCGCCTCGAGGTCGAGCGGGCCGGCCGGCGGGTGACGCTCGAGCCGTCCCGGCGCGGCGTCCTGGAGGTCGGCGGCGACACGCGAGCCTTCGGCGTACCGCTGCAGCCGTACGTCGACTGAGCCCGCCCATCTTCAGACGGAGTGCGGCTCCTCGGGCTCCTCCCGCCCGGCGGCCGCGAGCTCGTCGCGGACCACCGAGAACGCCAGCCCCGACGGGTAACCCTTGCGGGCGAGCATCCCGACCAGGCGGCGGGTGGCGGTCTGGTCGTCGACCCGGCTCAGCGTCCGGAGCTTGCGACGGACCAGCTCACGCGCAGCGGCGTCCTCGTCGGCCGGGTCGAGCTCGTCGAGCACCTCGCGCGTGGTCTCGTCAGAGACGCCCTTGCGGCGCAGCTCCTGGGCCAGCGCCCGGCGGGCCAGCCCCTTGCCGCCACCGCCGGCCGACTGCCGCTGGCTCACCCAGGTGCGGGCGAAGGCGGTGTCGTCGACCAGCCCGACCTCCTCGAACCGGTCCAGCAACCGGGTGGCCAGCTCGGCCGGGACTCCCTTGGCGGCCAGCTTGTCGCAGAGCTCCTTGCGTGAGCGGGCCCGGCCCGTCAGCTGGTCGAGCAGGATCGTCCGGGCCACCGACTCGGGGTCGGCGTCCGGCCCCTCGGCCTCGACGTCTCGAGATGGAGCCGGGTGGTCACCCACCCACGCGCGCACCCCGGCCTCGACGCCACCGGTCCAGGCGTCGGTCGACCCCGAGGTCGACCCGGGCGCCTGTTCGGTGGTCATGGTCTCGCTCCTTGCGGATAGTCTCGACGAGCCCGAGGTGCGGTGGGCGGGTCCGAGCACCGAGTCACCAGGCTTCGAGGCTCAGGCGCTGAGCGCCTTCGCACCTCAGCCACCGTGAGCCACCCTCTAGAAGTCGGCGACGCCGACCGGCTCGGCCGGCGCCGGCGCCGGTTCGGCCACCGACGGGCCGACGCCCAGCTTCTCGAGGATCTTCTTCTCGATCTCGTTGGCGAGGTCGGGGTTGTCGTGGAGGAAGCCGCGCGAGTTCTCCTTGCCCTGGCCGAGCTGGTCGCCCTCGTAGGTGTACCAGGCGCCGGCCTTGCGGATGATCCCCGCCTCGACGCCGACGTCGATCAGGCCGCCCTCGCGGCTGATCCCCTTGCCGTACATGATGTCGAACTCCGCCTGCTTGAACGGCGGGGCCACCTTGTTCTTGACGACCTTGATCCGGGTGCGGTTGCCGACCATGTCGGTGCCGTCCTTGAGGGTCTCGATGCGGCGCACGTCGAGCCGGACCGAGGAGTAGAACTTCAGCGCCCGGCCACCGGTCGTCGTCTCGGGCGAGCCGAACATGACGCCGATCTTCTCCCGCAGCTGGTTGATGAAGATCATGGTCGTGCCGGAGTTGTTGAGGGCACCGGTCATCTTGCGCAGCGCCTGGCTCATCAGCCGGGCCTGGAGGCCGACGTGGCTGTCGCCCATCTCGCCCTCGATCTCGGCGCGCGGCACCAGGGCGGCCACCGAGTCGATCACGATCAGGTCGAGCGCGCCGGAGCGGATCAGCATGTCGGCGATCTCGAGCGCCTGCTCGCCGGAGTCGGGCTGGGAGACCAGGAGCGCGTCGGTGTCGACGCCCAGCGCCTTGGCGTAGTCGGGGTCGAGCGCGTGCTCGGCGTCGACGAACGCCACGATGCCGCCGGCGCGCTGGGCGCTGGCCACCGCGTGCAGGGCGACCGTGGTCTTGCCGGAGGACTCCGGCCCGTAGATCTCGACGACCCGGCCGCGCGGCAGGCCGCCGATGCCGAGCGCGATGTCGAGCGCGATGGACCCGGTGGGGATCACCTCGAGCGCAGCGCGGGACTCGTCGCCGAGCCGCATCACCGAGCCCTTGCCGAACTGCTTCTCGATGTTGGCGAGGGCGACGTCGAGCGCCTTCTCGCGGTCTGCAGCAGCCATGTGCCGTGCCTTCCTGTGTCGTGAGGTCGAGGTGCTCCTTCGACGCTAGGGATCGCCGCCGACATCCGGTCCTACCGGTCGTCGGGTTGTGGAGAAGCTGTCCCGGCGTCGCACCTGTGGACAGAAACTAGCCGAACAGGTGTTCGATCCGGGCGCGACACGCCGCGCGGCCTCGCTCAGCCGGGCAGCCGGACCAGGAAGCGGCAGCCCACCGTCAGGGCGCCGTCGGCTGCGACGTTCTCGACGCGTACGACGCCGCGATGCGCCTCCACGATTCCCTTCACGATCGCGAGCCCGAGCCCCGCCCCGCTCACCCCGGCCAGTGCCTTGGGGCCGTCCGGCGTACGTGCGGCTCCGCCACGCCACGCCAGGTCGAAGACCCGGGCCATGTCGCTCTCGGAGATGCCGCCGCACTCGTCGCTGACGCTGAGCTCGACGCCGTCGGCGAGGGCCCGGCCGCGCACCTCGACGGTCCCGTCGGCGGGCGTGTGCCGGATGGCGTTCATGATCAGGTTGGTCATCACCCGGGACAGCTCGACCGCGTCCGCCCGCACCACGAGACCGTCCTCCACGCTCCCGCCCAGCCGGACCGACCGCGCCCTGGCCAGCGAGTCGGCGCCGGCGATCGCCTCACTCACGACGTCGCCCAGCGCCACCGTCTCGGGGTTCACCGTCAGCACCCCGGCATGGATCCGGGACAGCTCGAACAGGTCGTCGACCATCCGGACCATCCGGTCGACCTCGGTGCGGATCTGGTGGTGGTAGCGGGCCGGATCGTCGACCATGCCGTCCTCCAGCGCCTCGGTCATGGCGCGCATCCCCGCCAGCGGCGTACGCAGGTCGTGCGACACCCACGAGACGAGCTCGCGCCGCGACGCCTCCAGCCGCGCCTCCCGCTGTCGTGACTCCTCCAGCCGTTCGCTGGTCCGGGCCAGCTCGGTCGACAGTGCCTGGAACTCGGCCGGCCCCCGCTGGCCGGCCACGACCGAGCCGTGGGTGCCCAGCCGGCGGGCATCCTGGCGCAGGGCCGCGGACCAGCGCGCGACCGCTGCGCCCAGGGCCGCCGCGACGAGCAGGGCCACGACTCCGGACAGCCCCGCGACCCACATGACCACGCCGCGGTCGTGCGGGGAGATGAACATCATCTGCGCGACGGCCACCAGCCCGGCGATGACCGAGCCGATGGCCACCAGCACGACGACGGCGAGCTGCCAGAAGAACGACGCGCGCCGGATCGCCCACGCCAGGGCGAGGCCGAGGACTCCCACGCCGAGGGCGCACGCCGCCGCCACCAAGAGGATCTGGGCCTGGTCGGAGGTCATGACGCGGCCTCCCACCGGTAGCCGACTCCCCAGACGGTCTGCAGCCGCACCGGGTGCGTGGGGTCGACCTCGACCTTCTCCCGCAGCCGCCGCACGTGCACGGTGACCGTCGAGTGGTCGCCGAACGACCAGCCCCAGACCTGCTCCAGCAGCTCGTCGCGGGAGTACGCCGTGTCCGGGTGCGCCAGCAGGAAGCGCAGCAGGTCGAACTCGCGCCCGGTGAGGGCGAGCGGCTCACCGCGGCGGTACGCCGCGTGGCCCAGCTCGTCGACGACCAGGTCGCCGTCCACGAGCCGCTGCGGAGCGGTCGGCAGCGTGACCCGGCGCAGCACCGAGCCGACCCGCAGGGCGAGCTCGCGCGGGCTGAACGGCTTGGTGACGTAGTCGTCGGCGCCGACCTCGAGCCCGATCACCCGGTCGGTCTCCTCCCCGAGCGCGGTCAGCATGATCACCGGCACGTCGCCCTGCTCCCGCAGCCGGCGGCACACCTCGATGCCGTCGATGCCGGGCAGCATCAGGTCGAGCACGACGAGGTCGTGTGGCGCCTCGCGGTACAGCTCCAGCGCGGACTCGCCGTCCTCGGCCTCGACGACCTCGTGGTCGGCGGCGCGGAGGTACTGGACGACCACCTCACGCACCGTGGGATCGTCGTCCACCACCAGGACTCGCGTCATGTTCGCCTCCGCCTCGAGCGTACGAAGGTGGCAAGGGCGACAGCGACGACCACCAGCGCGGCCAGGGTCAGCCAACCCGCCCAGTAGCTGCGGTCCAGCAGGCTCGGGTTGTCCGCCCGCGCGCCGAACCGGCCCAGCACCGGCACCGCGAACAGCGTCGCGGAGCCCAGGACGACGAAGCCCACGACCGCCGGGGCCTTCGCCGCCTGCGGGAGCCGACGTAGCACGACCGCCCCCACGGCGAGCACCGCCACCGACAGCACCGCGTCGTGCAGCACCACCCCCACGACGAGCCACTCCGCGAGGTTGAGGAAGTCGTGGCCGCGGCTGAGCAGCAGCCAGCCGCCGTAGACGCCGGCGACGACGCCGAGCGCGCCCAGCCCGACCCGGGTCCCGGTCACGCCGAGACCTCCAGCCGGGACAGCCACTTGGTCTGGAGCACGCCGGGACGGTCCGGCGCGATCAGGCGGGCCGGCTCGCCGTGGTCGCGGTTCAGCGGCTCGCCGTGCAGCGCGAGCGCGACCAGCGTGCGGGTGTCGTCGGCGAAGTTGCCCTGGAGGACGGTGTGCCGGTAGGGCCCGGACGGCTGGAGCGAGTAGACGTCGACGTCGCGGCCGGTCGGCGCGTCGACGAGGTCCAGCAGGTCACGCACCCGGACGCCGGTCCACACCGCACCGGCGCTCCACCCCTCGACACAGGCGATGGGCAGGCTCTCGGTCCGCTGGGTCATCTCCTGCAGGTCAGCGCGGGTGAGCGAGGTGCGGTGGTCGCCGTACACGACCTCGAGGCGGTACGCCGGCCCGACCATCTCGTCGGTGATGTGCGCAGCGGCGGCCGACTTGTTGATCGGCACGCCCTGGGGTCCCTCACCGCTGCGCACCGCGAAGACCGAGACCTTGCGCAGGAACGGGACCGCGCCACCGGCCACGGCCAGGGCCGCCACGCCCGACGCCAGGAACGCGGTGCGCACGAGCCCACGTCGCGAGAGGGCGCCCGGCTGGACGGCGGTGGGCCGGTCGTCGGCCGTGGACTCGATGTCCGACGTCAGCGCCCGGCGGATGATCGGCAGCTTCACCGCGATGTGCACCACCAGGGCCCCGATCGCGACCCACGCGACGGCGTAGTGGGTGGCGCGGAACGAGAAGGCCCACGGGTACCACTGGGCGCTGTTGAGGGTCCCGCTCGCCAGCTGGAAGATCGACGCGGCGACGAGGACGGCGATGGAGACGCGCTCGAGGCCGTCGAGCACCAGTCGCCGCAGCTCGCGCGGCGGCCGCAGGAACAGCCGGGGATAGACCGTCCACAGCTTGACCAGCAGCAGTGGCACCGCCGCGGTGCCGGCCACCACGTGCAGCCCCTGGGTGAACCGGTAGCCCCAGGACGGGCTGGCGGGGAACACCAGGGGGTGGTCGGCGTTCTGCGCGTAGTGGCTGATCAGCCCGGTGACGAAAGCGATGCCGAAGCAGATGCCCAGCCACAGCCCGACCCGGGCGGTCACCGCCGCACTGCGGAGCCGCGAGGTGAAGTCCGCGTCGGACGGCGGTCGCGGCATGAGCATGTCTGGACAGTAGGCAGACGGCCCCGCGCGTTACACGGGCTCCGGCCTTACGAACTCGTGACGTCGGCTCAGGCACCGGTCCGCACACTGGAGCCGTGGCGGTCAGGGTGCTGAGCTCACTGGCGCCGGCCCGGCGGCGGCTGGTCCTCGGCACAGTCGCGGCGGTGCTGGTCCTCGTGGCCGCCGTGGTGGTGGCCGCCGTCGTCCGCCGCGACCCGCCCGTCGAGCCGGTCGCCCAGGGCCGGCCGGGTCCGGTGCTCCTGGTCCCCGGGTACGGCGGCTCGACCGCGTCGCTGCAGGTCCTCGCCGACGCGCTGACGGCGCAGGGGCGGGACGCGCGCATCGTGAAGCCGACCGGCTCCGGCACCCAGGACCTCCGGGACCAGGCGCGGCACCTGCGCGACGAGGTCGACGCGGTGCTGGACGAGACCGGCGCGCCGTCGGTGGACCTGGTCGGCTACTCGGCCGGCGGCGTCGTCGTCCGGCTCTACGTCGCCGACCTCGGCGGCGGGTCGCACGTGCGCCGCGCAGTCACCCTCGCCTCTCCCCACCACGGCACCGACCTCGCCTCGCTCGCGGGCGCGCTCGGCTCCACCGCGTGCCCGGCGGCGTGCCAGCAGCTCGACCCCGACTCCGACCTGCTCCGCCGGCTCAACGCCGACGACGAGACTCCGGCCGGGCCGGCGTGGGTCGCGCTCTGGACCGAGGACGACAAGACCGTGGTGCCACCGGACTCCGGCTCCCTCGACGGGGCGCTCGACATCTCGCTCCAGTCGGTGTGCCCGGACCTCCGGGCCGCGCACCCTGACGTGCCTCGCACGCCGGCCGTCATCGCGATCGTGGAGTCGGTGCTGGGTCCGTCCACGCCTGTGCGGCCGCCTTCGTCGGTCTGCGTCGCGGGGTAGTCACGGACGTTCTTGTCGGCCTGGACCGGTCAAGAGCGACAAGTTCGTCCGTGACTACCCCGACGTCGGCCCTAGTCGGTGATGTCCTTGGTCATGAAGTTGGCCCAGGCGGCGGCCAGGAACACCACGACGTAGACGACCTGCAGGAGCACACCCCGCAGCACGTCCCTCCATAGGATCGGGTCGCGGAACAGGTCGACGAAGGCCAGCCAGTAGCGGGTGAGCAGGTAGGGGCGCAGCGGGTCCGCCGCGTCGAGGGTCAGGAGCAGGGTCGAGGCGACGAGCAGGGCCAGGGTGCCGAGGGCGGCGCCCAGCGGCGACTCGGTGACCGTGGACAGGAACAGCGCGACCGCGGCCACGCCCAGCATGCAGAGCATGGCGTAGCCGAGCGCCAGGAACGTACGGCCCACGAGCTCCTGGGTCGACAGTGAGCTGCCGGAGACGCTGGCCACCCCGGTGCCGGCGACGTGCTCGTTGCCGAGCAGGAGGATGCCGAGGACGTACGCCGTCACGGCCACCACCAGCACGGTCAGGACGACGAACGCCATCACCGCGACGAGCTTGGCGCCCAGCAGCCGCGTCCGGCCGACCGGCCGGACGAGCATGTAGCGCAGCGTGCCCTGCTGGGCCTCGCCGGCGATGGCCTCCCCCGCGGTGATCGCCACCGCGATCGGCAGGAACAGCGGCAGCACGATGCCCAGCGCGGCCAGCGGGAACAGCGTGCCGTCGGTCAGGACCGCGGACAGGAACGCCGGGCCGGTGCCGGGACGCGGACCGAGGTCGGTGACCGCGAGCAGCACCGCGACCAGCGCGGGCAGGGCGTCGATCAGCGCGATCGTGGCCCAGGTCCGGCGGCTCCGGACCAGCTTGCACCAGCTCGACCCCGATCACGGTCCCGCCCCGAACCGGTCCGCGCTCTCCGTGGTCGCGGCGAGCACGACCTCCTCCAGCGTCCGTCGCTCGACACCCAGCATCGTCACCCGGACGCCGGCCCGCACCAGCCGGGCGTTGAGCGCGGCCGGGTCGTGCTCGCGGATGAGGAGCCGCTGCGCGTCGTACTCCTCCACGACCCCGTCGAGAAGACTGCGGACGGCCTCGACGTCAGGGGTGTGCACCTCGACCCGGCCGGTGGGCCGGCGGAGCTCGTCGAGCTCGGCCTGCAGGACCAGCCGGCCGCGGTCCAGCACGCCGACCCGGGTGCACATCTGCTCGATCTCGCCGAGCAGGTGGCTGGACAGGAACACCGTGGTCCCGGCCCGGTTGAGGTCGAGCAGCAGCTCCCGGATCTCCTGGATCCCCTGGGGGTCCAGGCCGTTGGTCGGCTCGTCGAGCACCAGCAGCCGGGGCTGCCGGAGCAGGGCCGCGGCGAGGCCCAGCCGCTGCCGCATGCCGAGCGAGTAGGCCCGGACCGGCCGGTCGTCGACCCCGGCGAGACCGACCCGCTCGAGCGCCTCCGCCACCCGGCCGCGCCGCGTCGCGCGCTCACCGCCCGGCCCCATGGCGTCGAAGAGGGCGAGGTTGCGACGCCCCGACAGGTGCGGGTACGCCGCCGGCCCCTCGACCAGCGCCCCGACGTGCGGCAGGACGCGACGCCCGGCGGACGGCATCTCCTCGCCGAGCAGCTCCGCCCGTCCCGAGGTGGCCAGCACCAGGCCGAGCAGGATCCGGACCGTCGTGGTCTTGCCCGAGCCGTTGGCGCCCAGGAACCCGTAGACGTCGCCTTCGTGGACGTCGAGGTCGATGGCGTCGACGGCGGTGATGGCGCCGAACCGCTTGGTCAGCCCCTCGGTGCGGATCACCGGTCGTCCTCGACGTAGACGAAGCCGGCCAGCACGTCGTCGGCCGCCTGCAGAAGGGCGGCACGGGTCAACGTCCCGGCCAGCAGCCAGCCACCGTCGCCCGGCCCGCCGGTGAGCACGACGCCGAGCGGCCCGACCGAGACCGCCGTCCGCTCGGGCGTCTGGTCCACGCCCGGTGTGGTGGCCAGCTGGTCGCGCAACGCGTCCGCCTCCCGGTCGCGCAGCGGGATCGCGATCAGCTCGGTCATCCCCGCCCCGTAGACCCCGACCGCGCGGTCGGACGACGCGGCCTTCGGGAGCCCGGCCACGGTGTCGGGCGGGCGGACGGGTGCGTACTGGTTCGCGGCGTCGGCGATGTCGAGGACGTCGTCGAAGCCGACCTCGACGCCGGCCGGCGGGTCGAACCTGACGCTCGCGTCGTCGGGGCGAGCGCTCGAGAAGTCGCGGAACTCGCTGGTGAAAGCGGCGGTGCTGGAGCCGGCGGCGTACACCTCGACCCGCAGCGGTACGCCGGAGCCGGGGTCGAGCCACAGGTCGGCGTGGTCGATGCTCGACAGCGGCGGAGGACGGCTCCACGCGGAGCCCGGGAGCGCTCACCCCGGCCACCCGACGGGCCGGAATGCGAGCCACGTCGGCGGCGCTGATCCCGTGCAGCAGCCGTTCAGCCAGCGCCGGTGGCACCAGGTCGGCCGTGCGCGGCAGCCGGATGCCGGGGTCCAGGCTCTGGGTGGCGTCGAGGTGCTCGTAGTCCCAGCGGAGCGTGAACTCGCCGTCGTGGACCAGGTCGGTCTCCCCCGTGAGCAGGAGCTGGTCGACCCGCCACTTGTCGTCGTCCACCCACCAGGCGCGCATCCGCGTCGGCTCGCCGAAGAGGGCAGCGACGTCGCTGAACCGGTCGGCGTCGGGCAGCTCGAGCGTGCCGTCGGTCTCGACGTACCCGGACCACGGGTGCCCCTCCGCGGCCCGCGCCTGCGCCAGCAGGCGACCCGCGCTCACGTCGCTGTCCGCGGCCGGCAGCAGGTGGAGAGCGATCGGGGTGGCCACCAGGAGCAGCGTCCCGACCGCGACCACGCACCACCTGCGGAAGGGGGTCACCTCCCAGACGGTACGTCGGACGCCCGGCCGGTTGAGCGTTCAACCGGTGAGGGTTCTCTTAGGCAGGTCGCAGGACCGCGCACCACCGCACCTCCCCCACCCGGTGCACCTCGACCCGGGCGAAGCCGGCCCCGGCCGCGACCTCGTGGACGTCGTCGGTGCCGACGGTGGCCCAGCGGAAGGGCGCGCTGTGCAGGTCGGCGCACTGCAGGGCGGCCCAGCCCCTCCGGTGGCCGACGCCGGGCGGGTCCAGCTCGACCACCACCCGGCCCCCGGCGGCAACCAGCTCCCCGGCGCGGCGCAGCAGGGCCGCCGGGTCGCCGCCGATCCCCACGTTGCCGTCGGCCAGCAGCGCGGTCTCCCAGCGCCCCTCGCCGGGCAGCCGGTCGAAGACGTCACGGTGGATCGCGAGGGCGCCTCTCGCTACGGCCTGGTCGACCGCCTCCCTGACCACGTCGACGCCCAGCGCCACGTGGCCGAGGGCAGCCAGGGCGGCGGCGAGCCGTCCGGGGCCGCAGCCCAGGTCGAGCGTCGGCCCCGAGCAGTGCGCCAGCAACGCCAGGTCGGCGTCGTCGGGATCGCGCCGCCACTCGTGGACGGGCAGCGCCTCGGGACCGTCGCCCAGCCCCACCACGCTGCACGGCCGCCCGCGCAGCGCCTCGGCGAAGACCTCGGAGAACGACGCGCGCTGGCGCGGCAGGACCTCGACGAGGGTCATGCGCACACCGCCAGCCACGCCTTCGCGAACCGCGTTCCCGGCGCCAGGCTGGCCACCGCGTCGGCGTCGGCGGCCTCGTCGACGTCGCGCAGGGTGGCGGTCGTGGCGACGTCGAGGCCGACGGCCACGAGCGCGGCCCGGGTGTCCGCGCCGGTGGTCGGCGTCGACATCGCTACGCCGCTGAGCACCGCGGCCCGGACCGGCTCGCGCAGGCCGAGCACCCACCAGCCACCGTCCTCGGCCGGCCCGAGGACCGCGTCGTGGTCGGCCAGGCGCGCGGCCGTCTCCAGCAGCAGCCCGGCGGTGAGGTGCGGGGTGTCCATCCCCACCTGGACGACCGGCCCGGGGACGCGTGCGTGCGCGTCGGCCAGCCGCGCGCCGAGGTCGGCGCCCCGCTGTGGGCGGATGGTCCAGCCGCTCAGGGCCGTCCGGAGCTCGCGTGCGTCGACGGCGCGGTCGAGGTCGCCGTCGAGCGCGAGGTGGCAGCGCCCCACGCCGACAGCGGCGGCCGCCTCGGTCAGGGTGTCGAGTAGAGCCGCGGCGGCGACGCGCGCGGCTTCCGCCATGCCGATGGCGGCGCCGAGCCGGGTCTTCACCCGGCCCACCTCGGGAGCCTTGGCCACGACCAGCAGGGACGGCGTCATGCGAGCACCCGCCAGAAGTCCCGGGCCGCCCGCGCCGTGCCGCGCACCGATCCAGACACCTTGGAGCGGGTGCCCAGGGCGCGCGGGTGGTAGCCGACATCGCGCTCCGAGAGCCGCCAGCCGGCCACGGTCGCCTTCTGCAACAGCTCGACGGGGTAACCGAAGCGGCGGTCCCGCACGTCGAGGTCGAGGAGGTCCTGCCGGCGGCAGACGCGGATCGGGGCGATGTCGTGCGCGGCCATCCCGATCCGGCGGCGGAGCCACCAGACCACCAGCCCGTTGCCGAGCCGGGCGTGCCACGGCCACACCCCGCGGGCGACCGGACGCCGACGACCGACGGCCAGGTCGGCCCGGCCAGCCCGGACGTCGTCCAACAACGGAAGCAGGTCGGCGGCGTCGAACGAGCCGTCGCCGTCCATGAACGCGACGTACTCGCTGGTGGCCGCGAGCAGCCCGGCGTGCACGGCGGCGCCGTACCCGGGCGTCGGCTCGGCCACGACAGTGGCGCCGCCGCGGGCGGCCTGCCCGGCGGTGCCGTCGGAGGAGCCGTTGTCGACGACCACGACCGCGAAGCCGGCCGGGACCCGGGGCAGCAGGTGGACCAGCGCGGCTGCCTCGTCGCGACAGGGCAGGACGAGGTCGCAGACGGTCTCCACGTCAGCGACGGTAGGCAGATCACGGCCGGTTGCGACGGGTCTGGCTCCTTACGAAGTGGTGACGCCATGGTGGCTGGCCGGTCGGCGGTCCCCATCCGCCTAAGGTCGAGCCATGTCGACCACGCCGGCGGTCCGCAGCCTGGCGGCGTGGACCGCAGCGGTCGTCACAGTGGTCCTTCTCGTGGTGGGGTTCGGAGCCCCGCACTGGCTGGATTGGTCCGTGGCCGCCCGCGCGCCGCGCAACGCATCTCCGCACGAGGTCCCCCCGCTGCACGGTCTGTGGCGGCCGAAGCTGTTCGGCCCGGGCACGCTGCCGGCGGTGCTGATCGGCGTGCTGGGCTGGCGGTACGCCGCCTCGCTGGCCGACCGGCTCCCGTGGCCTCGGCTCCTCCTAGCGTCGTACGGAGGGTCGCTCGCGTGGCTGATGTCGCTGGCGCTGGTCGACGGCACCCGCGGGCTGTCCCGGTCGCTGGGCAACCCCTACGAGTACCTGCGCACCGCCCGCGAGGTGGGCAGCGTGCACGCCTTGCTCAGGACCTACATCGACCGGATCCCGTACGGAACGGAGCACAGCTGGCCCACCCACGTGGCCGGCCACCCGCCCGGGACCCTGCTGTTCTTCGTCGGCCTCGTGAAGCTGGGTCTCGGCGGCGACCTGGCCGCCGGCGTCGTGGTCACCGTGCTCGCGGCCACCACGGCGGTGGCCGTGCTGGTGACGCTGCGGGCACTGGATGCGGAGGACGTGGCCCGGCGCGCGGCGCCGTTCCTGGTGCTGACGCCCGCTGCGGTGTTCATGGCGGTCTCGGCCGACGCCCTGATCGGGACGGTGGTCGCGTGGGGGCTGGCCTGCCTGGCCCTGGCCACGCGGCGGCTGTGGTGGGCGGTGCCGGCGGGGCTGTTGCTGGGCTACGCCGTGCTGATGTCCTACGGGATGCCGCTGATGGGGCTGGTCGCGCTCGCGGTCCTCGTGGCGGGGCGCTCGTGGCGGCCGCTCCCGGTGGCGGCCGGCGCTGCGCTCGCGGTCGTGGTGGGCTTCGCGGCCGCAGGCTTCTCGTTGTGGGAGGCCTACCCCGTGCTGCGCGATCGCTACTACGACGGGATCGCGCAGGACCGGCCGCAGGCCTACTGGTGGTACGGCGACCTGGCCGCGCTCGTCGTCTGTGCCGGACCGCTCCTGCTCCCGGGGCTGGCCGTGGCGGCGACCTGGACCTACCGGACCGCGCGCGTGCCGCTCCTGCTCGTGGGCGCCACCGTGCTCGTCGTCGCCGCGGCCGACGCCTCGGCGATGAGCAAGGCCGAGGTGGAGCGGATCTGGCTGCCGTTCGTGCCGTGGCTGACGGTGTCCTTCGCGCTCCTGCCCCAGGGCTGGCGGCGGTGGGGGCTCGGCGTCCAGGTGCTGGCGGCGCTGGTGGTGCAGCACCTCTTCTACACGGCGTGGTGACGGGGTTTCGAGACGACCGGTGGTTGAGGACGGCGCTCTGCGCCCGTCTCGAAACCTCGGGAGCCCGCGCCGGGACTCACGTCCGGAGCGGAGCGGTCGCGAACGCCGGCAGCCCCTGCTCGGGACGCACCTCCGCGGTGAAGCCGAGCTCCGCCGTGGCCCGGGCCGGCGAGGCCACGACGTGGCGCACGTCGCCGAGCCGGTAGCGACCGGTGACCACGGGAGCGATCGCGCGGCCGGTGCCCTCGGCCACCCGCGTGGCCACGTCGAGGATCCGGACCGGATGGCCCGAGGCGACGTTGTAGACGGTGTAGGGCGGCGTCGCGTCGTCGGCGACGGCCCGCAGCGCGGCCAGGTTGGCGCGGGCCACGTCCGCGACGTGCACGAAGTCGCGCATCTGGCCGCCGTCCTCGAAGACCTGCGGCGGCTCCCCGCGCTCGAGCGAGGAGCGGAAGAGCGCGGCCACCCCGGAGTAGGGCGTGTCCCGCGGCATCCCCGGCCCGTAGACGTTGTGGTAGCGCAGCGCCACGGCGCGCGCGCCGGCCTGGCGCACCCACGCCGACGTGTAGTGCTCCTGGGCCACCTTGCTCGCGGCGTACGACGAGCGCGGGTCCAGCTTCGCGTCCTCGTCCACGAGCGCCCAGTCCAGGGGGCGATCACAACGCGGGCAGTGGTTGTCGAAGTCGCCCCCCTCCAGCGCGGCGACCTCCCTCGGCGCAGGCGCCTGGTCGCCGTGCTCGGGGCAGCGGTAGCGGCCCTCGCCGTAGACCACCATCGACGACGCCAGCACCAGCCGACCGACACCGGCGTCGTGCATCGCGGCGAGCAGAGCAGCGGTGCCGAGGTCGTTGTGGCCCGCGTAGTCGGGTAGGTCGCCGACCGTCACGCCGGCGCCGACCACCGCGGCCTGGTGGCAGACCGCGTCCACACCTCGCAGCAGGTCGACCCAGCCGGCGGCGTCCCGCACGTCGAGCTGGTGGGTACCCGCGGGCGGCGCGGTGGCGCCGTGCGCCTGCGGCAGCATCAGGTCGACGCGCACGACCTCGTGACCGTCCGCCTCCAGGACCTCGCCGATCGCGGTGCCGATGAAGCCCGCCGACCCGGTGAGCAGGACCTTCATGGCACCCAGTAGGTGAGCTCGAGCCCGTCGGCCCACGTCGAGCAGGTGCAGCCGGCCGGGTCGGGCAGCGCCTCGATGGCCGCGGTGAGGAGGCCGGTGAGCCGTTCGAGGTTGTCCCGGAACCGCGCGAACACCTCGGCCTGCCCCACTCCGGAGCCGGCCTCGGCGCCGGCGTCCATGTCGGTCACCAGGGCGAGCGCGGCGTAGCAGAGCCGCAGCTCGCGGGCCAGAGCCGCCTCGGGGGCGCCGGTCATGTTCACCAGCGTCCCGCCCTGGGCGGCGTACCACTGCGACTCGGCGCGGGTGGAGAACCGCGGCCCCTCGATGACGACCATCGTGCCGCCACGGCGTACGTCGGGCGCAGCGGCCACCAGCGCGTCGGAGACCCGGGGGCAGTACGGATCGGCGAACGGCAGGTGCGTGGCGCCCTGCTCGACGTACGACGAGACCCGGCGGCTCGTGCGGTCGACGAGCTGGTCGGGGACCACGAGGTCGCCGGGCGCCACGTCGGCGGTCAGACCGCCCACGGCGCACGGCGCCAGCACCTGCCTCACCCCGAGCGAGGCGAGCGCCCACAGGTTGGCGCGGTAGTTGATGGCGTGCGGTGGGAAGTCGTGGTGCTGGCCGTGCCTGGGCAGGAAGGCCACCCGCCTGCCGGCCACGGTCCCGACCGCGATGTGCGCCGAGGGTTCGCCGTACGGCGTCGTCACCGGGTGCTCGACCACCCGGTCGGAGGAGTCCCGCAGGAACGAGTAGAAGCCGGTGCCGCCGATCACCGCGACGTCCGCCACCGGGCTCAAGGACGGCTCACTTCTCGGAGGCCGGGAGATCGAGCGCGCGCCAGACCGCGGCCCACACCTGCTTGGGCGGTACGCCGGCGTCGAGGGCCTCCTGCGCGGTGCGGCCGCCGAGCTCGGCCATCACGAACTGGTGGGCCCACGCGCGGTGGTAGGTCGGCCCGAGGGCGTCCTCCATGCGCGACCAGAACTCCGTGTGCCTCACCTAGATGACCCGTTCCAGGGGCTCGCACGCTACGCCACGCCCAGCATCCGCGCTCCACCCCACGGAAGAGCTGGCGGCGTTGCCGTCGCTCGTTGGACGACCAAGTACGACATCGCTCCGGCGCCTTGCCGGCGCGGCGCTGAGCGCCGCTCGCTTGCACGATCCCCTGGACTGGCTCATCTGCTCAGAATCGCACGGCCCGCGTGACGATCCATTCCTGCCCGTTACCGCCCGCGCCATGCGTGAGCTGGTCCACCCGCCAGCCGGCCCCGGCCAGCGCGACCCGGAGCGGCTCCTCACGCCAGTAGACGAAGCGCCTGGGGGCCTGGACGTGGCCGTGCACGGACCAGCCGTCGCCGTCGCCCTCCTTGAGCGACATGGCCAGGGCGCCGCCGGGCCGGGTCGCGTCCGCCAGGTTGGACAGCACGGTCGGAAGGTCCTCGCGCGCGACGTGCAGCAGGCAGGCGCTGGCCCACACGCCGTCGTAGGGACCGCCCAGCTCGTCGGTCAGCGGGTCGAGCAGGTCGGCGTCGTAGCCCTGGCTGCGCATCAGCTCGACGAACGCCGGCGTGACGTCGGTACGACGGACCTCCAGCCCGCGCTCCTCCAGCCCGATCGCGTCGCGACCGCCGGCGCTGCCGATCTCCAGGACGCTGCCGCCGGCGCCGACGGCGCTCGCGAACCAGTCCAGCTCGGTCCGCACCGCGTCGTTGAGCTCGGCGACGGCTTCGCTGTACTCGACCGCATTCCCGTCGTACGCCGCCACCGTGGCCCGGGCCACGAGCTCGCGGACGTCGTGGGCGTGGTGGACCAGGTCGTGCAGGTGGTAGCGGCCGAGGCTGTCGATGGTGAAGACGCTGCCGTCGCTGCGCACGCCGCGGCGGCTCCGGACCTGCTCGCCGGCGCCGGCGAGCTCGTCGTACTGCGCGGCCACGACCTCGGCGGCCTCGACGACCTCAGGACCGACGACGGAGGGGTCCTGGAGGTCGTAGCGCTCCTCGAGCGCGGTGACGTCCTGGTCCCAGTTCTCGAACTGCGGCTCGTCGTGCTCGAGCATCAGCGCGAGCCGCTCGGTGAACTTCCGGTTCACGTCGCGGACGTGGCAGGCGTACTCCAGCGGCGACCAGGTGTGGTCGTCCGGCCGTTCGGTGGCGCCGGGCTGCGCGAGGACGGCGAGCCAGCCCCGGGCGTTGTCACGGATCGCGGGGCCGAGGTCGGCGGGTTCGACCTTCGCGGCGTCGTACCCGCAGTCGGGGCAGGGCTCGTCGAGCACCCACGTCCAGTCCTTGGTGTCCGGGACGATGCCCTGCCCAGCCATGGGGCACATCATGATGGAGCCCGTGAAGGTTCGCGACGCAGTTCCTGCCGATCTCCCACGAATCGCGGCCATCTACGACGAACAGGTCCGCACAGCGATCTCGACCTTCGACCTCGAGCCACGTCCGATGTCGTACTGGGAAGGACGGCTGGCCAGCACCGAGCCGGGCGACCACCTGCTGGTGGCCGACGCGGGCTCGGAGGCCGTCGGCTACGCGTACTCCTCGTCCTACCGCCCGCGGCCGGCCTACGCCCGTACCCGGGAGGTGTCGGTCTACCTCGACGGGTCCGCGCGAGGGCTAGGCCTCGGTCGGCTGCTGTACGACGAGCTGCTGGGGCGGCTGCGCGCCGACGACGTGCATCAGGTGCTGGCCGTGATCGCGCTGCCGAACGACGCCAGCGAGGCGCTGCACCGGGCCTGCGGTTTCGAGCGGGTCGGGCTGCTGCCCGAGGTCGGGTGGAAGTTCGGCCGCTGGATCGACACCGCGCTGTGGGGGCTGACACTGGAGTAGGCGCCGGCGCTGTCGGCTTGCGTTGGCCGGCCGCCAGTTTCACCGGGTACCCGGTGAAACTGGAGCTCCCCCACGAAACTTGAGGGGGGCAGCGTGAGTTTCGGCAGGGCAGGACCGCGCTCCGCCGGGGTCGCGGGAGTTTCGTGCGGGAAGGGTGAGTTTCACCGGGTACCCGGTGAAACTCACCGGATGGCCGGGCTCAGGTCAGCAGCAGCACGGCCAGCCGGCGGCGCACCACCACCAGGCCGGCCACGCCCAGGGCCACCAGGTAGACGACAGAGACCACGGAACCCCAGGAGAGCGCGCCGGTGGTCAGCTCGCGGCACAGCACCACGCCGCGGTAGAGGGGCGTGCACTCGACCAGCCACTGCACCGGGGTCGGGAAGGCGGTGATCGGGAAGAACGTGGCCGAGAACAGGAACAGTGGCAGCTGGATGAGAGTGATCTTGTCGAAGTCCTGCCAGCTCTTCATGTACGTCGTGGCCGCCATGCAGACCGCGCTGGACGCGAAGCCGATCAGGATCGTCGCGGGGAAGGCCAGCACCGCCCACCACGAGTGCACCAGCCCCATCGCGGTCATGACCACGAGGAAGGCGGCGGCGTACGCCGACCCGCGCAGCTGGCTCCAGGCGATCTCGCCGCGGGCCACGTCACTGGTGGTCAGCGGGGTGGCGAGCATCTGGTCGTAGAGCTTGATGAACTTCAGCTTGAAGAAGGTGTTGAAGGTCGCGTCGATCAGCGCGCCGTTGAACGCCGAGGCGGCCAGCATGCCGGGCGCGACGAACTCGGCGTACGGGATCTGCTGGCCGTTGAACTCGAAGGTGTCGATCAGCTGGCCGACGCCGATCCCGATGGACAACAGGTAGAAGAACGGCTCGAAGAAGCCGGTCAGGAACAGCTTCCAGGCCTTGCGGTAGACGATGTAGTTGCGCTGCACCAGCAGCGCGGCGGCGCGCACCGGGCCGAGCGGCTGCACCTCGAGCACGGTCTGAACGGGGTCCCCGCGAAGTTGTCCGTCGGAGGGGCGAAGCGGAGGAGACGAAGAAGTTCGTGGGGTGTTCAAGAGACGAGCCTCTTCTCGAGCCCGGAGACCGCCCAGAACCAGCCGGCGACGGTGAGCACGGACAGGTACGCGACGTTCACCGCAGCCACCCACCAGGTGACGTTGTCGAGGGCGAACATCCGGGACAGGTTCACGCCGTGCCACAGCGGCGTGCACCGCGCGATCCACTCGCCGACCGTGCCGAGGTTGCTGATCGGGAAGAACGCGCCGCTGAACAGGAAGAGCGGGAAGACGCCAAGCCGGAACAGCACGCCGTAGCCCTCCTCGGAGTGGAGGCGCGCGCTGAAGCCGTAGACCCAGACCGCGAAGGTCATGCCGACCAGGAGCTGGCTGGCGAACGCCAGGATCGGACCCCACCAGCTCCCGTAGACGCCGAACGGCGCCAGCACCAGGTTGTAGACGGCGCAGGTCGTGGCCAGCCGGAAGAGGACGAAGGAGAGGTGCGCCGCCACCAGGTCGCGGCACGCGAGCGGCGTGGCCAGCATCGAGTCGTAGATCCGCTGCCACTTGATCATGCCCATGACCGGGTACGTCGTCTCGCCGACGGCGGTCTGCATGGCGTGCGCCGCGATCAGCCCGGGCACCACGAAGTCGAAGTAGGACGTCGCGCCCTCGAGCACGTCCGGGTCAGCGTCGATGAAGCCGCCGAGCAGGACCCCCATCGCGAGCACGTAGAACAGGGGCGCGAGGAACGAGCTGATCACCGTGCCCCGCCAGGTGCGCTGGTAGACGACGACCCAGTAGTCGACCTGGCGCCGGATGCCGTCGACGAGACGGAGCCGACCACCGATGGTCGAGCCCGTCGATGCCAGGGTGGCCATCAGTCCACCAGCGTCCGGCCGGTGAGGCGGAGGAAGACGTCCTCGAGGGTGCTGCGGCGCACCAGCGTCGCGACCGGCGACAGCCCTCGCTCGTGGACCTGGGCGATCACGTGGTCGCCGTCGTCGCTGTAGACCAGCAGCCGGTCGGGGAGCACCTCGACCCGGTCGCCGAGGTCGGCCACCTTCTCGGCCAGCGCGTCGTGGCTCTCACCCACTTCGGCCACGCCGAAGCGCAGCTCGGCCACCTCCCGGGTCGAGTGCTGCCGGATCAGGTCCAGCGGCGAGCCCTCGGCCACGATGACGCCCTTGTCCATCACCACGAGCCGGTCCGAGAGCTGCTCAGCTTCATCCATGTAGTGCGTCGTCAGCACCAACGTCACGCCGGACTGCTTGAGCCGGAACAGCCGGTCCCACACCAGGTGTCGGGCCTGTGGGTCGAGCCCGGTGGTGGGCTCGTCCAGGAGCAGGATGTCAGGCCGGTTGATGAGGCTGCGGGCGATCGTCAGCCGTCGCTTCATGCCGCCACTGAGGTCCTCGACCTTGCTCGTGGCCTTCTCGGTGAGCTGCACGAAGTCGAGAAGCTCGTCGACGCGCTCGTTGACCTCGGCCTTGGGGAGCCCGAAGTAGCGGCCGTAGATGTAGAGGTTGTCGCGGACGTTGAGCTCGACGTCGAGGGTGTCCTCCTGCGGGCACACCCCGAGCCGCCCGCGGATGGCCGGGCCGTCGACGGCCGGGTCCATGCCGAGGATCCGCAGCTCACCTCCGCTGATCGGCGACACCGCGGCGATCATCCGCATGGTGCTCGACTTGCCGGCGCCGTTGGGCCCCAGGAACCCGAACGCCTCGCCCCGCCGGACCTCGACGTCGATGCCCTTCACGGCCTCGAAGTCGCCGAAGGACTTGCGGAGCCCGCGGGCCGAGATCATCGCGTCCGTCACCCGGCGACCCTACAAACATTCACCGACAGTGCTCACGTGGTTTGGCCGGCTCACCGAGCCAGGACGAGCCGCCAGTGCTGGCCGACCAGGTCCTTCCCGAACGAGTGGTGCTCCTCGGAGTCGGTCAGCTCGAACCCCGCGGCCTCGTAGATGCGCCTCGCCGAGACGAGGACGTCGTTGGTCCACAGCGTCACCTCGGTGCAGCCGGCCCGCCGGGCGTGGGCGACGCAGACGTCGACCAGGGCCCGGCCGGCGCCGTGGCCCCGGGCGGCCGGGGTGACCAGGAGGATCCGGAGCACGGCCACCTGCGGCTCCGGACCCGGCACGCACAGCACGCAGCCGACGCGCTCGCCGTCGATCTCGGCCACCCAGCCCGCCAGGCGCGGGTCGGGCTCGGAGTCGGCGAAGTCGGCCACGATCCTGGCCACCAGGGCCTCGAACGACCTGTCCCAGCCGAGCGTGCCGGCGTACACCTCCCCGTGCTGCCAGACCATCCAACCCAGGTCACCTGGTCGGTCCGCGGGACGGATCGCGACACCCATGGCGAAATCCTCCTACTGAAACAGTCGTTTCAGTTACGATAGCGCGCGTGACGACCAGGCGCGACGAGCTGCTGGAGAAGGCGTACGGGTTCGTGCTCGAGCACGGCCTGTCCGACCTGTCGCTGCGGCCCCTGGCCCGGGCGATCGGGAGCAGCCCGCGGGTGCTGCTCTACCTGTTCGAGTCCAAGGACGGCCTGGTCCGAGAGCTCCTGGCCCGGGCGCGCCAGGAGGAGCTGGCCGCGCTGGAGGCCGTCGAGGGCGAGGGGCTCGACGCGGTCACCGCCACGCTCTGGGACTGGCTCAGCGCGCCCGAGCACCGGCGGCTGCTGGTGCTGTGGGTGGAGGCGTACGGGCGCTCGCTGGTCGACCCGGCCGGCCCCTGGGCCGGTTTCGCCCACCAGACCGTCGAGGACTGGCTGGACGTGCTGTCCAAGGCCCAGCCCGCCGCCGTACGCCGGACGCGGGCCGGCGAGTCAGAGCGCACCCGGGCCCTCGCTCTCCTCAGGGGCGGGCTGCTCGACCTGCTGGCCACCGGCGAGGAGAAGCGGGTCACCGCCGCCGTGACGGGATAGTCCCGCGGCTGGTGGCTCAACGGCGCGGCTCGTCGCCGTTCCTCTCCGTCAGTTGCCGGGCCGGCTCGTCAGCGTCGGGCAGGGGCTGCTCGTCGGCGTAGATCAGCTGCGAGAGCCGGGCCCGCACCCGTTCCGTCCCGTGGTGCGGCGCCGGGATCCCTTCGCCGTCGGCATCCGGCGGCGCCTGTCGCACGGGGTGCGGCACCCGTTGCCGCAATGCGAATGCTCGGTCGGCGCCCACCGGTGCGTGCCGCTCGGAGTAGCCGCCCTCGGCGGAGCGCAGGATGACGCCCGTCGCCTCACCGTGCTCCAGCCGGTCGTTGTCGGCCCGCTGCAGCCCCAGGCACCAGCGGCGGGTGGCCACGAACACCAGCACCGGGACCACGAAGATGGCGATCCGGATGGTCTCGGTGATGCCGTTGAGGCTCAGGTGGAAGCGGGTGGCGAGGATGTCGTTGCCACCGGCAGCCCACAGCAGCCCGTAGGCCGCGACCAGCGCGGCCAGGAACGCCGTCCGGGTCGGCGCATCACGGGGCCGCTCCAGCACGTGGTGCTCGCGCCGGTCGCCGGTGACCCACGCCTCGAGGAACGGCCAGGACATCACGAGCAGGAAGGGCAGCAGGGCCAGCACCTGCCCCGGCAGGAAGACGTTCCAGGAGATCGTGTGCCCGGCGACGTGGGTCTCCCACCCGGGCATGATCCGCAGCAACCCCTCGGCGATGCCCATGTACCAGTCGGGCTGGGAGCCGGCGGTGACCTTCGCGGGGTCGTAGGGCCCGTACTTCCAGATCGGGTTGATGGTGAGCAGCCCACCCATCAGCGTGAGCGTGCCGAACACGACGAAGAAGAAGCCCGTGGACTTGGCGGCGTACACCGGGAGGAACGGGTAGCCGACGACGTTGCGCTCGGTGCGTCCGGGGCCGGCCCACTGGGTGTGCTTGTGGTAGACGATCAGGAGCAGATGGGCCGCGACCAGGGCCAGCAGGAGCCCCGGGATCAGCAGCACGTGCACGATGTAGAAGCGCGGGATGACCTCGCCACCGGGGAACTCTCCTCCGAAGAGGAGGAACGACAGGTAGCTCCCGGCGACCGGCGTGGACTTGATGATCCCGTCGGCGATCCGGAGCCCGGTGCCCGAGAGCAGGTCGTCGGGAAGGGAGTAGCCGACGAAGCCCTCGAGCACGCCGAGGAAGAGCATCGTGCCGCCGATCAGCCAGGTGACCTCGCGTGGCTTCCGGAACGCGCCGGTCACGAACACCCGGATCAGGTGGACGAGCATTCCGGCGATGAAGACCATGGCGGCCCAGTGGTGGATCTGGCGCAGCAGCAGCCCGCCGCGCACGTCGAAGGTGATGTGGAGCGTCGAGGCGTAGGCGTCCGACATCGGGATGCCGCGCAGCTGGGAGTAGGAGCCCTCGTACGTCGTCTCCGACATGCTCGGGGTGAACCAGAGCGACAGGAACACGCCGGTCAGCAGGAGCACCACGAAGCTCCACAGGGCGATCTCGCCGAGCATGAACGACCAGTGGTCCGGGAAGACCTTGCGCAGGTACCGGCGGCCGAGCCCCGACAGGTTGAGCCGATCGTCGGCCCAGCCGGCCACCGCACCGGGTGCACCGCCCCCTCCGCGCCCGTTGGTGCTCACGTCAACCCCTCGTCCGGTCCAGGAAACCTGCCATCACCCAGAAGACGACGCAGGGCGGCGAGATGTGACGTCCCCTGGGCGGAAATCGGGATCCGCCCACGGGTGGACGCTCGCCGCTGCCCGCCGGATCGGCTGGGTCCCCGCCCCACCCACGAGGGATCAGACGGCGAGCTGCTCCCCCGCCACCCAGGTGGCGGCGACGTCGGCGGGAGTGGCCAGCGCGAAGACCTTGGCCACGGCGTCGTCGTCGGAGTCGGCGTGTGCCAGCGCGACGGCCAGCGTCGAGCCGGGCGCGGGCCGGAGCCACAGCGCGTCGAACTCCTTGCCCACCGAGAAGTCACCCACGGTGTCCGACAGCCCGAGCACGTCCGCGCCGGCGGCGGTGGCCAGCCAGAGCAGGTGCCGCGAGGAGAGCCTGTGGCCCTCGCGCCCGAGCAGCTGCTGGGCGAAGTAGGCCTGCAGCCCCTCCTTGAACAGCGAGAAGCCGGTGCCGGCACCGACGTCCGAGCCGAGCGCCACGCGTACGCCGAGGGCCAGGTGGGAGGCGAGCGGGAACAGGCCGCTGCCCAGGGCGGCGTTCGAGGTCGGGCAGTGCGCGACCGACGCGCCGTGGCGGCCGAGCTGGATCAGCTCCTGCAGCGTGGGGTGCACGTTGTGGGCCAGGATCGAACGCGGGCCGAGCAGGCCGGAGCGCTCGTAGGTCGTGGTGTAGTCGCAGCCGAACAGCTGGCGCACGCCCTCGATCTCCTCGACGTTCTCGTTGAGGTGCGAGGTGAACCACAGGTCCGGCCGCTCGGCCATCAGCGCACCCGCCGACTCCATGAGCGCGTCCGAGCACGAGAGCGAGAAGCGCGGCGTGACGGCGTACCGGGTCCGGCCCTGTCCGTGCCAGCGCTTGGTCAGCTCCAGCCCCTCCTCGTAGGCGCGGTCGGGCGTGGTGAACAGGTCCTCGCGCAGGATCCGGTCGGAGAGCACCAGTCCGGCGGTGACCCGCACGCCCACCCGGGTCGCCTCGGTGAACAGGACGTCCACCGCGGAGGCGAAGTGCGAGCCGAACACCAGCGCGGTCGTGGTCCCGGCCCGCACCAGGCCGGAGACGAACTCCGCGGCCACCGAGGCGGCGTACGCCGCATCCGCCAGCCGGGCCTCCTCCGGCAGCGCGCACTTCTCCAGCCAGTCCAGCAGGGGCATCCCGAGCCCGCCGATCGCCCGGACCTGCGGGAAGTGCACGTGCGTGTCGACCAGCCCGGGCAGCACCAGGCCCTCGCGCAGGTCGACGAACTCGGGGTGGGCGGACGGCTCGAACGGTTCGCGGGCCACGATCACCCCGTCCTCCACGACGACGGCGAGGTCGGAGTCCGCGCGCAGGTGGCCGCCGGTGAACGGGCTGCGCGGGGTGTCGAGGAAGGTGCCGCGGTAGACCGTCACCGGAGCTGCTCTGACGTCGGGGACCCCTCGCGCTCGAAGGCGGCCAGCAGCGCCGCCGCGGCCGAGACCGCGATCGCCGCCGGCTCCTTCGACGTGGTCACCCCGGGCAGCCCGATCGGCGTCTGGACCCGGTCGACGACCTCGGCCGGGAACGACTCCAGCAGCTGCGACCGGAACCGCGTCCACTTGGCCGACGACCCGATCAGCCCGATCGCGCCCAGGTGGTCGCACCGCAGCGCCGCGTCGATGATCGCCAGGTCCTCGGCGTGGTCGTGGGTCAGGACCAGCACCCGGGTGCCGTGCGGCAGCTCGCCCAGCACCAGCTCGGGGATCACCGGGACGTGGTGCGCGTGCACCGCGGCCACCGAGTCGGCCAGCGGCGCCAGGGCGGCCGTCGTCAGCGACTCGGGCCGCGAGTCCACCAGGTGCAGCTCGAGGTCGTGCCGGGCCAGGATGCGGGCCAGCTCGAGACCGACGTGGCCGATGCCGAAGATGGCGACGGAGGGTACGACGGCCAGGGGCTCGAGCAGCACGGTCACCTCGCCGCCGCAGCACTGGACGCCGTGCTCGAACGGCGCCTTGTCCGACAGGCTCGAGGTGAACCGGATCGGCGCGACTGCGCTGGATCGGAGCATTTCGCGCGCGCGGCGTACGGCCTCCTCCTCGAGGTTGCCACCCCCGATCGACGCCCACGTGCTCGTGGCCGAGACCACCATCTTGGCGCCGGCCTCGCGCGGGGCGTGGCCCCGGACGTCGGTCACCGTCACCAGCACCGCGGCCTCCCGCGCGGACCGCAGCGCGGCCACCGCCTCGAACCACGTGGTCATGGGCGCGCCTCCCGCGCCGCCCGGAGCGCCCAGTAGACGGCCTCGGGGGTGGCCGGCGAGGCCAGCTCGACCGGACGGCCGGGCGGCCCGAACGCCGCGCACGCGTCGCGCAGCGCCTCCCGGACGCTGAAGGCCAGCATCAGCGGTGGCTCGCCCACCGCCTTCGAGCCGTAGACGGCACCGTCCTCGTGGGCACGCTGCAGCAGCGCGACGTTGAACTCGGTCGGCATCTCGGAGAACGACGGCAGCTTGTAGGTCGACGCGGCCTGGGTCGTGAGCCGGCCACGGCCATCGCCGTCGGAGGTGTCCCAGCGCAGGTCCTCCAGGGTCAGCCAGCCGGCGCCCTGCACGAACCCGCCCTCGATCTGCCCGAGGTCGACCAGCGGCGACAGGCTGTCGCCGACGTCGTGGACGATGTCCACCCGCCGCGTCCGGTTGGCGCCGGTGAACCCGTCGACCTCCACCTCGGCCACCGCGGCGCCGTAGGCGAAGTACTTGAACGGGTGCCCGGTCATCGTGGCGGTGTCCCAGCTCAGCCCCTCGGTCTTGTAGAAGCCCGCCGCCCAGAGCTGGACGCGCCGGTGGTACGCCGCCGTGACCAGCTCCTCCCACGACGCGTCCGGGAGCTCGGCCCGCACCGGCACCAGGCGGGCCAGGATCTGCTCGCAGGCGTCCTTGACGGCGCCGCCGTTGAGGTCGGCGCCCGCCGAGGCCGCGGTGGCGGAGGTGTTGGGCACCTTGTCGGTCCGCGTGGGCGCCAGCCGGACCCTCTCCAGCGGCAGCCCCAGCGCGGTGGCGGCGACCTGGAGCATCTTGGTGTGCAGCCCCTGGCCCATCTCGGTGCCGCCGTGGTTGATCAACACCGAGCCGTCCTTGTAGACGTGCACCAGCGCGCCCGCCTGGTTGAACGTCGTGAAGTTGAACGAGATGCCGAACTTCACCGGGGTGATCGCGATCCCGCGCTTGCGGTGCGGGTGGTCGGCGTTCCACTGGTCGATCTCGGCCCGCCGGGCGGCCAGCGAGGAGGTCTCGGACACCTGCTCCCAGGCCGCCACCATCCGCTCCGCGTGGCGGACCGGCTGGCCGTAGGGGGTGGCCTGCCCGTCGGCGTAGAAGTTGCGCCTCCGCAGCTCGGCCGGGGCGATCCCCAGCACCGGCGCGCAGCGGCCGATGATGTCCTCGACCACCAGCATCCCCTGCGGCCCGCCGAAGCCGCGGAACGCGGTCTGCGAGGTCTTGTGGGTCTGGGCGATCCGGCCGTGCACGGTGATGTCGGGGATCCAGTAGGCGTTCTCCACGTGGCACAGCGCCCGCGACAGCACCGGCTCGGACAGGTCGAGGCTCCAGCCGCCGTCGGACGTCAGCGTCGCCTCCAGCCCGGTGAACAGGCCGTCGTCGTCGAAGCCGACCTGCCAGCTCGCGTGGAAGCCGTGCCGCTTGCCGGTCATCGTCATGTCCTGCGCGCGCGAGAGCCGCAGCCGCACCGGCCGCCCGGTCAGCCTGGTGCCGAGCGCGGCCACGGCGGCCAGGCCGTGCGGCTGCATCTCCTTGCCGCCGAAGCCGCCGCCCATCCGCAGGCACTGCACCGTGACCCGGTGGCTCGGGACCCCGAGCACGTGGGCCACGATCTCCTGGGTCTCGGTCGGGTGCTGGGTGCTGGACTGCACGAAGACCTGGCCGTTCTCGTCGACGGTGGCCAGCGAGCAGTGCGTCTCGAGGTAGAAGTGCTCCTGGCCGGCGAACGACGTGACGCCCTCGAAGACATGGGTGGCCCGGGCCAGGCCGGCCGCCGAGTCGCCGCGCACGACCGTGGGGCGCATCCCCTGGAAGCTCTCGGCGGCGATCGCCTCCTCGACGGTCATCAGGGCGGGGAGCTCGTCGTACTCCACCTCGACCGCCGCCGCGCCGCGCCGCGCCGCCTCCAGGGTCTCGCCGAGCACCCAGCAGACCGAGTGGCCGAAGTACATGACCTCGGAGGGGAACAGCGGCTCGTCGTGCTTGATCCCGGCGTCGTTGACTCCGGGCACGTCGTCGGCCGTGAGGACGCGGACCACGCCCGGGACGTCGTACGCCGGCGACACGTCGAGCTTGGTGACGAGCGCATGGGCCACCCGGGCCTGGACCGGATGGGCGTGCAGGACGCGGCTGGTGCGGCCGACCAGGTCGTCGGTGTAGAGCGCCTGGCCGGTGACGTGGAGGGCGGCGCTCTCGTGGTGCAGCGCCTCGCCCACGACCGGGTTGTCGGGCCGGCGGCTGAGCGGGGACTGCACCGGATCCTCGACGCCAGGAGTCGAAATTGCTGCACTGTCGGTGTCCGTCACGCCGTCACCTCCGCGAACAGCTTCAGCAGCAGCTCACCGAGCATCGCGGTCCGGTAGTCGGCGCTGGCCCGCTGGTCCGAGATCGGGGTGCCCTCGCCGCCCATCACCGCGGCGGCGGCGTCGACGGTCTCCTGGGTCCAGGGCCTGCCCTCGAGGGCCGCCTCGGTGGCCAGCGCCCGGACCGGGGTGGCCGCCACTCCCCCGAGCCCGATCCTGGCCTTGTGGACGACGGGTCCGTCGGCAGTCTCGCGCACGTCGATCGCGTAGCCGACCGCCACCGACGAGATGTCGTCGAAGGCCCGCTTGGCGATCTTGTGGAACGCCGTGATGCCGCTGGCGGGTAGCGGTACGACGACCTCCGAGATCAGCTCACCCGGGCGGCGTACGGACTCGCGGTAGCCGGTGAAGTAGTCGGCCAGTGGCACCGTGCGCTCCACCACCTCGCGGCCGTCCATCGAGGCCAGAACGACGGATGCCTCGAGCGCGAGCAGCACCGGCGGGGCATCCCCGATCGGCGAGCCGGTGCCGAGGTTGCCGCCCAGCGTCGCGGTGTTGCGGATCAGCGGCGAGGCGAACTGCGGCATCAGCGCGGCCAGCAGCGGCAGCCGGCCCTCGAGCCGGCGCTCGACCTCGGTGAGCGTGAGCGCGGCACCGATCCTCACCTCGTCGTCACCGACGGTGAGGCCGCGCAGCTCGGGCAGCCGGTCCACGGCCACCACGAGCCCCGCGCGGCGGCCGCGCAGGTTGACCTCGACGCCCCAGTCGGTGCTGCCCGCGACCACGGTCGCGGCCCCTTCGCCATCAGAGTGGTCGTGCAGGAGCTGCAGCGCCTCGGCCAGCGTGGCCGGACGGAGGTACGCCGCCTCGCCGTCGTGCAGCTGGGTCGCGCTGGGTGCCGGCGCGGCCGACGTGCGTCTGGTCGCGAGGTCGTCGTCGGCGGCCGGGAAGCCGAGCGCGAAGGCGGCGTCCTTGATCGGCCGGTAGCCGGTGCAGCGGCACAGGTTGCCGCTGATCGCATGCAGGTCGAAGCCGTTCTCACCCTGGTAGTCGTGCGGCCCGGTCCCGTTGGTGGCCGCCCGACCGGTCCGGTAGAACTCCGCGGCCATCGAGCAGATGAACCCCGGCGTGCAGTAGCCGCACTGCGACCCTCCGCGCACGGCCATCTCCTGCTGGACCGGATGCAGGGCCTCCGGCGCTCTGCCTGACATCGGGGAGAGCCCCTCCGACGTCACCACCTCCTGGCCGTCCAGAGCCGCAGCGGGCACCAGGCAGGAGTTGATCGCGGTCCACTCGGTGGCGTCCGAGCCGTCCGGCGCGGGTCGCGCGACGAGCACCGAGCAGGCACCGCACTCGCCCTCCGCGCAGCCCTCCTTGGCGCCGGTCAGGCCGCAGCCGCGCAGGAAGTCGAGGGCGTTGGTGTGCAGGGGCACCCCGTCCAGGTCACAGTGCTCGCCGTTGACCAGGATCCCTGCCATCGCGCACCTCCCGTCGCCAGACGAAGTGCATGGTTGCTGTCCCGGTGGGAGCGGCCCGCTGGTTGGCCATGCGAACAGCCGGACCGTCCAGCCACTTTATACGCGTCGGACGCGTCCGACGACGGTCCGCAACGGTGGCACGGTCAGAGGGTCAGGCCGACGTGCCGGTTGACGTCCTTGTAGAGGAGGTAGCGGAACGCGCCGGGACCGCCGGCGTAGCAGGCCTGCGGGCAGAACGCGCGCAGCCACATGAAGTCCCCGGCCTCGACCTCGACCCAGTCCTCGTTGAGCAGGTAGACCGCCTTGCCCTCCAGCACGTAGAGGCCGTGCTCCATGACGTGGGTCTCCGGGAACGGGATCGCGCCGCCGGGCTGGAAGGTCACGATGTTGACGTGCATGTCGTGGCGCAGGTCGGAGATGTCGACGAACCGGGTGGTGGTCCACGCGCCGTCGGTGCCGGGCATCTCGACCGGGTCGACCTCCTGCTCGTCGGTCACGAACGCGGGAGGTACGTCGAGCCCCTCGACCCGGTGGTAGGCCTTGCGGACCCAGTGGAACGCCGCGGCCGACTCGCCGGTGTTGTGCAGCGTCCAGTGCGTACCGGGCGGGAGGTACGCGTAGCTGCCCGGCTGAAGAGAGTGCTCGGCCCCGTCGACGGTGAGGGTCAGCGCGCCGTCGACCACGAACAGCACCGCCTCGGCCGCGGGGTCGACCTCGGGGGCGTCCGAGCCGCCGCCGGGCGAGACCTCGACGACGTACTGGCTGAACGTCTCGGCGAAACCGGACAGCGGCCGGGCCAGCACCCAGAGGCGGGTCTGCTCCCAGCCGGGGAGGTAGGACGACGTGATGTCGCTCTGGGTGCGGGCCGGGATGACGGCGTACGCCTCGGTGAACCTGGCCCGGTCGGTGGTGAGCGCGGTCTGCGGCGGCAGCCCGCCCTTCGGCACGAAGTAGCTCATCGCTCGCCTCTCCTCAGCAGTCGTCCTCGCGGAGTTTCTCCGACTGGTACGCCGCGCAGCCAGGTCTCCCGGACGACGCCGGCCAGCCGGCGGCCGGCGTACGCCGAGACCGGGTTGCGGTGGTGCAGCCGCGCCACGTCGACGGTGAACTCCTCGTCGGGGGCGAACCGGACCAGGTCGGCGTCCGCGCCGACCGCGATCCGGCCCTTGTGCGCCAACCCGACCCGGTCGGCCGGCGCGGTGGCCATCCAGCGGACCACGTCGGCCAGGGCCAGGCCGCGCTCGCGGGCGCCGGTCCACACCGCCGGCAGCCCCAGCTGCACCGAGGCGATGCCGCCCCAGGCCTGCCCGAAGTCGCCGTCGCCACGCTGCTTGAGCTGGGCGGTGCAAGGCGAGTGGTCGGAGACGACGAGGTCGATGTCGCCGGCGGCCAGCGCGGCCCACAGCGCCTCGCGGTTGGCGGCCTCCCGGATCGGCGGGCAGCACTTGAGCTCGGTGGCGCCGTCCCCGATGTGCTCGGCGTCGAAGGTCAGGTAGTGCGGGCAGGTCTCGACGCTGACGTCCAGGCCGACCTCACGGGCGGCCCGGAACATCGGTACGGCCCCGGCCGCGCTCAGGTGCACGACGTGGGCCCGGCCGTCGGTCCACTCGAGCTGGTCGAGCACGAGTCCGATCGCGGCCTCCTCCGCCGCGGCCGGACGGGAGGCCAGGAAGCCGGCGTAGTGGGTGCCGTCGAGGGCGGCCTCGTCGAGCAGGTGGCCGTCCTCGGCGTGCACGATCATCAGCGCGCCGATCCGCGCGGTCTCCCCCATCGCCATCGCGAGCTGGTCCGGCTCCAGGTGACGGAACTCCTCGACCCCGGAGTCGAGCAGGAAGCACTTGAAGCCGAACACGCCGGCGTCGTGCAGCGGCGCGAGGTCGCTCAGGTTGCCGGGCACCGCGCCGCCCCAGAACCCGACGTCCACGCTGACCTGTCCCTCGGCCACCTGCTTCTTGATGCGCAGGTTCTCCACGGTGGTGGTGGGCGGGATCGAGTTGAGCGGCATGTCGAGGATCGTGGTGACTCCCCCGGCGGCGGCCGCCCGGGTCGCGGAGGCGAACCCCTCCCACTCGGTGCGGCCCGGCTCGTTGACGTGCACGTGGGTGTCGACCAGCCCGGGCAGCAGGACCTCGTCGTCGTCGAGGGTGATGGTGCGGCCGGCGGCCGGTGGGTCGTCGTACGCCGTGACCGAGGTGACCCGCTCACCGGTGATGCCGACGGCCGCGGCGGTCTCGGTCCCGTCGACGATCGCGCGCCGGGCCCGGATGGCGAGGTCACACGAGGGCTCAGCTGCCACGGTAGGTGGAGTAGCCGTAGGGGCTCAGCAACACGGGAACGTGGTGGTGGCGCTCGTCGGAGATCGTGAACACGACGACCACCTCCGGGAAGAAGACGCCCTCGGTGGCGAAGCGCAGCACGTAGTCGCCGGCGCCGAGCTCGCCGCCGAGCGACCCGACACGCCCGTCGGCGTTCGTCACGCCCTCGTCGAGGAGGTCGCCGCCGCGGGTCTCGAGGCGGACCGCGATCCCCTCGGCCGGGAGCCCGGCCGCCGTGTCGAGGACGTGGGTCGACAGGGAGCTCACGCGATCGCCGCCTCGAGGCGGAGGACGGTGATCTCGCGGAGGTTGTCGACGGTCTCGGCGCGTTCGGTGGCGTCGTCGTTCTGCAGCCTCCGGTTCAGCTCGGACAGGATCTCCTGGGCGTCGCGTCCCGCCGCGCGGATCAGGAACACCCTGTCGAACCGGTCCTCGTAGGCCTGGTTGCCCTCCTGCAGCCGCTGCGCGGTGTCGCCCTCGTTCGGGTCCACGCCGGACTGCTCCTGCTGTGACTGGCCACCGCCACGCTCGCCGATCCGCGGGTGCCCGGACAGCGCCTGGTCGAGCTCCTCGTCGGTGAGCTCCCGGGCGGCCCGGTCGGCCGCCGCGAGCAGCGCGTCGCGGTCGGCGTACGGCTGCCCGGCCAGGACGTCGTCCGCCCAGCGCGGGACGGACAGGCAGCCCAGCAGGACCTCACGGGTGGTCTCCACCGGCATCAGCAGAACCCCGGCACGGCCAGCCACGCGTTGCCGGGGTCGGGCGCGTCCTCGCGGGTCACCTGCGCCTCGATCAGGCCGTAGGGGCGGTCGGCGGCGATGAAGACCTCGCCGTCGTTGGTCAGCCCGTCGATCTCGAAGCCGCTGAAGTCGACGAGGAAGTGGTGTCGGTTCGGTGCGGAGAACCGGATCTCGGCCACGTCCTGCAGGCGGTCGAGGACGGCGCCTCCCATGTAGTGCAGCGTCTCCTGGAGGGCGCGGGAGTAGCTCGTGGCGAAGGTCGCCAACAGGCAGTCGCGGACCTCGTCGTACGACTCGTTCCAGTCCACGTCGGTGCCGGTGTGCCGCCACCGGGCGACCAGGGAGGTGGCCAGTATCCGGTCGTCGGTCTCGGCCAGGGTCGTGAACTCGTCCTTGAGGAAGCCCTTGAACTCCGAGTCGGTGGAGTTCAGGACGACCAGGTCCTGCAGCCCGGAGAGCACGTGGGTGGCGTCCCGGCCCACGGTGACGACGCACGTGCGAACCTCGCCGCCACGGCGGACGAACGAGTGCTGACCGAGCCGGTCCCAGGCGTACTGCTCGACCCGCACCTGCGCCTCGTCCGCGGCCGGGCAGGCCTCGAGCAGCCGCTGCCCCAGGGCGAGCGCATAGTCCTCGATCGAGGAGACGCCGCGCAGCTTCGCGTAGGCGAAGGCGGTGTTCTTCTGGGTGTCGGTGGGCAGGACCTGCGCCTGGTCGCCGATGGTGTGCGCCGCGGCGAACTCACCGCGCAGCGACGTCGACACGTTGAGGTCGTGGATCTCGTGGCGGTCGGTGTCGCGGACGATGCGGACGACGCGGTTCTCCGCCTTGCCGTACTGGTTCGCTCCCAGGACGTTGGCCATGTCCGCACCCTAGGCGGCGCGGGACTGCACCGCATTACCGCGGGTCACCCGGCAACTTGCTGCACTGTCCCGTGACGCCACCGTTGGAGGCGCAGACCCGGGTCTGTGCAGCATCTCGGCCGGGTGGCCGCCAAAGGTGGCTCTCTTGACACGTCCGTGAGTCTTCGCCTGGCGGCCGCGTCGCCCAGGTGGCGGTGAGCTGTCAACCGGGCGCGGCCCGAGACCGGTTGATGTCCCACGGCCGCCGTGGGCGTGTGCTGTGTCGAGACCAGGTGGCGGTGGCTCTTCAACCCCCGGCGGGCGACGACCGGTGACAGCTCACCGCCACCCTGGCCGACAGCCCCGAGGAATGGCCTTGTCCGGGCATCACGTCCGTCACTAGCGTGGACGGGCAACCCCTCGGAGGAGGCCTCCGTGTCCCGACGCACCCTGCTGTCGGCAGCAGCCGCGGTGCTGGTCGCCGTGGTCCTGACGGTGGTGGCCCTGACCACCACCTCCGGACAGGCCAAGCCGCACCCGCCGTACCGCATCGGCATCCACACCTCCGCCATCACCGTCTCGGCCGGTCAGCAGCTCACCTTCACCGGCAAGGTCCGCCCCGTGACCCGGGCGGTGCGCAGGCAGGACGTCAAGCTGCAGGTCACCTACCCCGACGGGCTCTTCGAGACCGCGGGCCTGGACCAGCCGGACCACGACGGCAGCTACGCCTTCACCGAGTCGTTCGGTGTCCCCGGCACCTACCTGGTCCGTGCCCGCATCGCCGCCGGGCAGGGCCACAGCGAGGGCATCAGCCACGAGCTCACCATCACCGTCACGCCCCTGGGAGGAACGCCACTGTCGGTGGGGTGAGCAAGACTTGAGGACATGTCGGCCGTCCCCCATGGCTCGCTGAGCCGGTTCAGCGAGCCGACCCGCGCGTGGTTCGCCGCGGCGTTCGCCGAGCCGACGGCGGCCCAGGTCGGGGCGTGGGAGGCGATCGGGGCGGGCAAGCACGCCCTGGTGGTGGCGCCGACCGGCTCCGGCAAGACCCTCAGCGCGTTCCTGTGGAGCCTCGACCGGCTGCTGACCAGCCCACGGTCCGGCGACCGGTCGAAGCGGACCCGGGTGCTCTACGTCAGCCCGCTCAAGGCCCTGGCGGTCGACGTCGAGCGCAACCTGCGCAGCCCGCTGACCGGCATCCGCCACACCGGTGAGCGGCTCGGCCACCCGGTGCCCGAGGTGACCGTCGGGGTCCGCTCCGGCGACACCCCGGCTGCCGACCGGCGCAAGCTGGTCACCCAGCCGCCGGACATCATGATCACGACGCCGGAGTCGCTCTTCCTCATGCTCACCAGCCAGGCTCGCGAGGGGCTGCGCGGCGTGGAGACGGTCATCGTCGACGAGGTGCACGCGGTGGCCGGGACCAAGCGCGGCGCCCACCTCGCGGTCACCCTGGAGCGGCTCGACGCCCTGCTCGACCGGCCGGCCCAGCGGGTGGGGCTGAGCGCGACCGTGCGGCCGCTGGAGGAGGTGGCCCGGTTCCTCGGCGGCTCCGCTCCGGTCGAGATCGTGGCCCCGCCGAGCACCAAGGAGTGGGACCTCCAGGTCGTCGTACCCGTCGAGGACATGACCCAGCCCGAGGCCTACGACGAGGACAGCGACGAGCCCACCCGGGCCCAGTCGATCTGGCCACACGTCGAGGAGCACGTCGTGGACCTGATCGAGCAGCACCGGAGCACCATCGTCTTCGCCAACAGCCGGCGACTCTCCGAGCGGCTGACGGCCCGGCTCAACGAGATCGCCACCGAGCGCGCCACAGGTGAACGGGCCGAGCCACACGCGAGCCCGGCCGCGATCATCGCCCAGTCAGGGTCCAGCCGAGGCATCGAGGCAGTCATCGCCAAGGCCCACCACGGCTCGGTCTCCAAGGAGCAGCGCGCGCTCATCGAGGACGACCTCAAGCGCGGCCGGCTCCCGGCTGTGGTCGCCACCAGCAGCCTCGAGCTCGGCATCGACATGGGCGCGGTGGACCTCGTCGTCCAGATCGAGAGCCCGCCCAGCGTGGCCAGTGCCCTCCAGCGGGTCGGCCGGGCGGGCCACCAGGTCGGCGAGGTCAGCCGGGGGGTGCTCTTCCCCAAGCACCGCGGTGACCTGGCCCAGACCGCGGTCGCCGTGCAGAGGATGCGCACCGGGGCCATCGAGTCGATGCGGGTGCCGGCCAACCCGCTCGACGTGCTGGCCCAGCAGGTCGTGGCCGCCACGGCGATGGACACCTGGCCGGTCGATGACCTCTACGACCTGATGAGACGCACGGCTGGCTTCGCCCAGCTCCCGCGATCGGCCTACGACGCCGTGCTCGACCTGCTCTCGGGCCGCTACCCGAGCGACGAGTTCGCCGAGCTCCGCCCCCGGATCGTGTGGGACCGGGTCAGCGGCACGCTGACCGGGCGACCCGGTGCCCAGCGGCTCGCGGTCACCAGCGGGGGCACCATCCCCGACCGCGGCCTGTTCGGTGTCTTCCTGGTCGGGGGCGCGGGGCCGGGCAAGCGGGTCGGCGAGCTCGACGAGGAGATGGTCTACGAGTCGCGGGTGGGCGACGTGTTCGCGCTGGGCGCCACCAGCTGGCGGATCGAGGACATCACCCATGACCGGGTGCTGGTGACGCCGGCGCCCGGCGTACCCGGCCGGCTGCCGTTCTGGAAGGGGGACGCCCTCGGCCGTCCGGCCGAGCTCGGCCAGGCCGTCGGGGCGTTCACCCGCGAGCTCGCCGCGCTGCCGAAGCACCGGGCCGAGGCGCGCGCCAAGCAGGAGGGGCTCGACGACTACGCCGCCGGCAACCTGGTCGGCTACCTGCACGAGCAGCTGGAGGCGACCCAGGTCCTGCCCAGCGACCAGACCCTCCTGGTGGAGCGGTTCCGGGACGAGCTGGGCGACTGGCGGCTGGTGGTCCACTCCCCCTACGGCACGCCCGTGCACGCCCCGTGGGCGCTGGCGATCAACGCCCGGCTCCGCGAGCGCCACGGCATCGACGGCCAGGCGGTCGCCTCCGACGACGGGATCGTGATCCGCATCCCCGACACCGACGCCGAGCCGCCCGGCGGCGAGGTGGTCGTCTTCGCCCCCGACGAGATCGAGGACCTCGTCACCCAGGAGGTCGGCGGGTCGGCCCTGTTCGCGTCGCGGTTCCGTGAGTGCGCGGCCCGGGCCCTGCTGCTCCCCCGCCGGGACCCCGGCCGCCGCAGCCCGCTGTGGCAGCAGCGCCAGCGCAGCGCGGCCCTGCTCGAGGTGGCCATGAAGTACCCCTCGTTCCCCATCGTCCTCGAGGCGGTGCGCGAGTGCCTCCAGGACGTCTACGACCTGCCCTCGCTCGTGACCCTGATGCGCGCCGTCGACGAACGCCGGGTCGCGGTCACCGACGTGGCGACGCCGAGCCCGTCGCCGTTCGCCCGGAGCCTGCTCTTCGGCTACGTCGCCCAGTTCGTCTACGAAGGCGACTCCCCCATCGCCGAGCGCCGAGCAGCCGCCCTGTCTCTCGACCAGGGGCTGCTCGCCGAGCTGCTCGGCCGGGCCGAGCTGCGCGAGCTGCTCGACCCCGAGGTGCTGGCCGAGGTCGAGGCCGAGCTCCAGCGGCTCGCGCCCGAGCGGCGCGCGCGTGGCGCCGAGGGCGTGGCCGACCTGGTCCGGCTGCTCGGCCCGCTGACCAAGGCCGAGGTCCAGGCGCGCTGCACCGACGGGGTCGACGCCGCGGAGGCGCTCGAGACCCTGGCCGCCACCCGGCGGGTGGTGGAGGTCCGGGTGGCCGGCGAGGAGCGCTGGGCCGCGGTCGAGGACGTCGGCCGGCTGCGCGACGGCCTGGGCGTCGCTGTCCCGCCCGGCACTCCCGAGGCGTTCACCGACCCCGTCGACGACCCGCTGGCCGACCTCGTCTCGCGCCACGCCCGCACCCACGGGCCGTTCACCACCGACGACGTCGCGACCCGCCTCGGGCTCGGCCCGGCGGTGGTCCGGCTGACCCTGCAGCGGCTCGGGGCTCACGGCCGGGTCCTCGACGGCGAGTTCCGCCCCGGCGCGTCCGGTCTCGAGTGGTGCGACGCGGAGGTGCTGCGCTCGCTGCGGCGCCGCAGCCTGGCCCGGCTCCGCAAGGAGGTCGAACCCGTTCCGCCGGCAGCGCTGGGCCGGTTCCTGGGAGCCTGGCAGCACGTAGGCGGCAAGCTGCGTGGTGTCGACGGTGTCCTCTCGGTCATCGACCAGCTCGCCGGCGCACCCGTGCCCGCCAGCGCGCTCGAGCCGCTGGTGCTGGGCGCCCGGGTGCGCGACTACGAGCCGTCGTACCTCGACGAGCTCACCGCCTCGGGCGAGGTGACCTGGGCCGGCCACGCCTCGCTGCCCGGAGCGGACGGCTGGGTGAGCCTGCACCTCGCCGACCAGGCGCCGTTGACGCTGCCCGAGCACGCGCCCTTCGAGCACAGCGAGCTGCACCAGGCCGTGCTCGATGCGCTGGCGCCCGGCGGGGCATGGTTCTTCCGGCAGCTGGCCCAGCAGGTCGGCTCGACCGACGACAAGACCCTCAGCGCCACCCTGTGGGACCTCGTCTGGGCCGGGCGGATCAGCAACGACACCCTCACCCCGCTGCGCGCGCTCACCCGTTCCGGCACCCCCAGCCACCGCACCAAACGGCCGCCGGCACGACCTCGGATGTCCTCGACCACCCGACGGGGCGGCGTCCCCCTCCGCACCGGGCCACCCGAGACCGCCGGCCGCTGGGCACTGCTGCCCGAGCTCGACACCGACCCGACCCGCCGCGCCCACGCGGCGGCGGAGCGGCTGCTCGACCGGCACGGCGTGGTGATCCGCGGCGCGGTGGTCAGCGAGCGCCAGCCCGGCGGCTTCGCCGCCGTCTACAAGGTGCTGTCGGCCTTCGAGGACTCCGGTCGCTGCCGGCGCGGCTACTTCGTCGAGGGGCTCGGCGCCGCCCAGTTCGGCACCGCCGGGGCCATCGACCGGCTCCGCACCTTCAGCGAGGTCGATGAGTCCGGCAAGCCGGAGGCGGTCTGCCTGGCCGCCACCGACCCGGCCAGCCCCTACGGCGCCGCGCTCCCCTGGCCCGACAGCGAGGGTGGACACCGCCCGGGCCGCAAGGCGGGGGCCCTGGTCGTCCTGGTCGACGGTGAGCTGGTGCTCTACGTCGAGCGCGGCGGCCGCACCCTGCTCACCTGGAGCGACGACACCGACCGGCTCACCCCGGCCACTGCCTCCCTGGCCGAGGCCGCGCAGCGTGGGTCGCTGGGCCGGCTCACCGTGGAGCGGGCCGACGGAGCAGCCCTCCTGGGCGGTGGCTCGACCCCGCTGCGCGAGGCGCTCGACGCGGCCGGGTTCGTGGCCACACCACGCGGGTTGCGGTTGAGGTCCTCGAGCAGTGCCTGAGGGCGACACCGTCTACCACACCGCCCAGCTCCTCGACCGCGCCCTGAGCGGACAGGTGCTCGAGCGGAGCGACTTCCGGGTCCCGCAACACGCCACCGCCGACCTGAGCGGGGGCACCGTCGTCGAGACCGTCTCGCGGGGCAAGCACCTGCTCACCCGGGTCGACCGGGACTCTCCCTCCGGCACCGAGCGGTGGACACTGCACACGCACCTCAAGATGGAGGGCAGCTGGAAGGTGCTCAAGCCGCAGCAGCGCTGGCCGCGTCCGGCGCACACCGCACGGGTCGTGCTGCAGACCCCGAAGGCCACGGCCGTCGGCTTCTCGCTGGGGATCGTCGAGCTGCTCCCCCGTGACCGCGAGGACGACGTGGTCGGCCACCTCGGCCCCGACCTGCTCGGTCCCGACTGGGACGAGCAGGCGGCCCTGGCCGGCCTGAGCCGCGACCCGGCCCGTCCGCTCCGCGAGGCACTGCTCGACCAGACCAACCTGGCCGGGATCGGCAACATGTACGCCGCCGAGCTCTGCTTCACCTCGGGAGTCCACCCCGAGACCCCGGTCGGCGCCGTGACCGACCTGCCCCGGCTGGTCCGCCGCGCCCGCCAGATGCTCGAGCTCAACAAGGATCGCTGGGTGCAGTCCACCACCGGCGACCTGCGCGAGAGGGAGCGGATGTGGGTCTACCGCCGCGACCGCGCGCCGTGCCGCCGCTGCGGCACGCCGGTGGTGGTGGAGATGCAGGGGCCGGCAGGACGGGACCGTGCGTCGTACTGGTGCCCGTCCTGCCAACCACTGCCGGCCTAGGCAGACCTAGTGGCCCGAACTCGAACTCCGCGCGCTATCTCGCGGCCTGAGCACGCACCTCGTGGCGTTGGCAGAGCTAGGAAAACGCCCAGTCTGCCTGCGCTCCGCCGCCTTGCGATGCACGCACTCAGACCACGACCTAGCGCACGTATTTCTCGTCCGGGTCACTAGTGCTTGTTCTTCACCTTGATCTTGAAGTCGACCTGGCTGGGCAGGACCGTGGCCGAGCCGAGGTACTTCGCGGTCAGCGTGTTCTTGCCGACCTTGAGCTTCTTCGCCTTCTTCTTCGAGATCTTGATGGTCACCTTGCCGTTGGCCAGGGTGCCGGTCCCGAGCAGCTTGCCCCCCTTGAAGACCTCGACCACGCCGGTCGGGACACCACCGGTGGTGGTCACCGTGGCATCGACCTTGAAGCCCTGGCCCTTGGTGATCTTCTTCGGGTCGGCCGCGGCCTTGATCGTCGAGGCGGTCTGGGTCGGCGGTGCCGCCGTCACCGTCACCGTGGCGGTGTCCGTCCCGGAGAGCGCTCCCGGATCGGTGACCTTCACCGTCACGGTCTTGGTGCCGGCCGTGGCGTAGGTGTGGCTGAGGGCGAACGTGGACCCGGTCAGGGTCAGCGGCTGCGGCCCCGCTCCGTCGCCGTAGTCGACCGTGGCCGTGTCGGTGGCCGGGGTCTCGTCCGCGAAGGTGCCCGAGGACGTGAACGGCGTCCCGGCTGCCACAGTCTTGTCCGGACCGGCGTCCACCAGCGGTGCGGCGTTGCCGCCGGCGGGCTGGATCGTGAAGTTGGCGTCGTTGATGTCGAAGAAGTAGTTGTCGACCGCCTCGATCTTGATCCGGGCCTGGGTGGTGTTGATGTTCGGCAGCAGCACCGGGGCCGAGCCGTCGTTCGGCGTGGACGCCAGCAGGACCGTCGGGAAGGTGTGGCCACCGTCCGTGGACAGGCTGATCTTCACGTTCGGAGCCATCGACGCGGTGTTGGTCCCTGCCACGCTCCACGTCACCTGCTGCGGCCCGGACAACGTGGCGGCGGCGGCCTGCGACGTGACCAGGAACGGCCCCGCCGTCGGGTCGACGGTCAGCGCCATGTTGCCCCAGGAGACGCCGCCGGGGTGGTCGGCCCCGGCGTCCGGGGTGAACTCGTCTCGCGCGGTCAGCCGGAAGTGCAGGGTCCGGTCACCGGTGCCGACGTAAGCGCTCGTCGGCAGGAACTCCGAGAAGCAGTTCAGCGCCGGGTCGGTCACCGGGACCGTGCCGCCGGCCGACGGAGCCGGGCAGGCACCCGTGGCCGCGTTGGTGTTGCCGGCCAGGATCTGCTCGAGATCCGGGAAGGTCCGGCTGGGGTTGGTCCCGGCCAGGTTCTCACCCGGCGAGTGGTAGGTCACCGTGCCGCCCGGGCTCACGTCGGCGTAGGTGCCGAACACGCGGAACAGCGGGCCGTCGGTCTTGTTGTTGTTGACCAGTCCGGTCCCGGCAGCACCGCCGGAGTCGGTCTGCTCCCACTGGTACGTCAGCACGTCCCCGGCGTCCGCGTCCGTCGCCGAGCCGGTCAGGGTGAACGGCGTCCGGGTCGGGATCGTCTTGTTGGCGGGCGCGGTGACGACCGGCGAGTGGTCGCTCGTGACCGAGGTGGTGCCGCCGTTGCCCTGCGGACCGCCCTGGACGAGCGTGCCGACGCGCGCGGTGAACGGACCGGTGACGGTGATCGTCGGGTGGTCCAGGCTGTCGGCCCAGGTGGCGGTGAAGCCCTTGCTGTCGGGGTTGGCTGCTCCGTCGTAGCCGGTGACGGTCACCCCCGTACTGCCGGTGGCGGTCTGGATGGCGGCGGCGATGGCCGTCTTGTCCGTGGCCGGGGTGCCGGTGAACGTGACGCTGGTCGGCGTGCAGCCCGAGGCGCACGAGATCGTCAGCTGGTCGCCGTTGTCCAGCCCGGTCATCGCAACAGACTGCTTCTCGTGCAGCGAGCTCCGGGCCTCGGCCGTCGTCGCCTCGAACTCGTCGATGCTCTTGAACGAGAAGTAGGGGTCGCTGTGCGGCTGCAGGTCGTCGCTGCCGCAGATGCCGGCGTACGCCATGATCGTGACACCGGAGCCGGGCTCGACCGACGTGCTCGGCTCGCGGTTGCCGGGGCCGCAGTTGCCCACCGGACCGTCGAAGGTGTGGTTGCCGCCCATCTGGTGCCCCATCTCGTGGGCCACGTAGTCGATCGCGTAGACGTCCCCGACCGGGGTCGGGATGCCGGTGCAGCCGACCGCCTTCTCCTGGCTGCCGACCACGCCGAGGCCGGCGATGCCGCCGCCGTTCGTGCCCAGGCCGATGTGACCGATGTCGTAGGAGTCGGCGCCGACCAGCTGGCCGAGCACGAAGTCGTTGCGATCCAGCACCGCACCGCAGTCGTAGTCGGTTCCTGTGGCAAGCGGGAAGCAGGCACTGGCGCCGCACGGGCCGTTCGCACCGCTCATCTCGGCAGGCGTCAGCAGGTTCAGCTTGGTGTCGGTCCCGGGGATCATCACGAACTTGTAGGCGACGTCGTCGTTGTAGACCTCGTTGACCCGGTTGACCAGCGATGTCTTGGCGGCGAGGACCAGCGGGTCCGCCGTCGGGTGGTCGTTGGCGGCGGTGAAGGCATCGGCGTAGATCGGGTCTGTGATGAGGGCCAGGCGGTAGGTGCGCTGGGTGACTACGCCTCCGGGGGTCGAGAAGTCGGTCCCGACCACCTGGGCGGCCTGCTCGGCAGCGCCCCTGACCTCCTGCTCGACGAGGCTCGGGGCGTCGCCCGCGGCCGCGCCGGCGAAGCTCAGCACCCGGTCCTCCCCCGCGGTGCGGGTGGCGGGCTCGACGTACCAGTCCACGCCGTCGGGACGGCGCACCATGGCGTGGAAGCCCAGGGGTGTCACATCGAGGCGGATCGTGGTGCCGTTGGCGGCGGCGCCGGCGTAGGTCCGGATGTCCGGGTACTTCGCCTGCAGCGCGGGCGCCATCACCGAGTCCTCGTGGACCGAGAACTCAGTGGCCGTGCCAGCCGGGTCGGGGATGCTCAGCGTCTTGGTGCCACCACCCGCGAGCTGCGCGCGGATGCCCGCCAGGTCGGCGCGGTACGCCGTGTAGGAGGTCGGCCGGACCGAGACGTTGGCCGAGCTGCTGGGCTTGTAACCGGAGAGGGGCTGGAACAGCGAGCCGTCAGCCGCGGTGGCCGTCGTGGTGACGACGGAGACCGCGAACAGGGGAAGCAGAAGTGCAGTGAGAGCTGCGAGAACACGCCGAGTCATGGTCACGCGCGTGACCATAGCCCCAGTCAGGCCGCGCTGGCGACAACCTCTTCGGGCGAAGTTGCGGTGAGCGACTCCTCGAGGGCCACGAGGTCGGAGACCTCACGGAGCACGACCGAGAGGGGCAGGTCGAGGGCCGAGCACAGCGAGGCGAGCAGCTCGGAGGACGCTTCCTTCTGGCCCCGCTCGATCTCGGAGATGTAGCCCAGGCTCACCCGGGCCTCGGCGGAGACCTCGCGCAGCGTCATGCCGCGACGCATCCGCTGGGCGCGAAGCGCGTCCCCGAGCAACCGGCGGAACAGCACCATGCGGGTCTCCTTTCTCCTCGTCGTCCCCTCGTCTGTGTGGTCCAACGCTACCCGAGCCCCGGTTCTTCCCGGGGATCATCCCCGTAGCGGGGCGCCGTCCAGGTGGAAAGCATGTCCTCGAGCGCCGACAGCGCCTCCTCGCAGGTGCGGTCCTGGACGGCCTCCCGGCCGCCGACCAGCTCCAGCGCGAGGGCGCGCGACGCGCCCGGACCGACCAGGCCGACGTGCACCGTCCCGGGTGGATGGCCGTCCTGGCCGTCCGGTCCGGCGACTCCGGTGGTGCCGATCCCCCAGGTCGCGCCGGTGACCGCCGCGGCGCCCCGGGCCATGGCCAGCGCACACTCGGAGGAGATCACGCCGTACCTCGCCACCAGCTCCGCCGGCACCCCCAGCACCGACTCCTTGACCGATGTCGCGTAGGCGACCACGCCGCCCAGATAGCTCTGCGAGGCGCCCGGTACGCCGGTCAGCGCCGCTGCCAGCCGGCCGCCGGTGAGCGACTCGGCGGTGGCCAGGGTCTGGCCGCGCTCCTGCAGCCCGGCGTGCACGCGCACGGCGATCGAAGCTGCGTCCACCCCTCGACCCTATTGGCCGCGACTCTATTGTCGGTGGCGTGGCGCTGCCGATCGAGGACTACGCACTCATCGGCGACCGGCGTACCGCCGCACTGGTCGGGAGCAACGGCTCGGTCGACTGGCTCTGTCTGCCACGCTTCGACTCCGCGGCCTGTCTGGCGGGGCTGCTCGGCACTGACGACCACGGCCACTGGCAGCTCGAACCCACCGGTCACTACCGCACGGAGCGACGCTACGTCGGGGACTCGGCGGTGCTCGAGACCACCTTCACCACCGACGACGGGGAGGTCACCCTCACCGACCTGATGCCGAGCAACGACGGCCGGGCCGACCTGATCCGCAAGATCGCCGGCGTGCGCGGGACGGTGCGGATGCGCCACGAGTGGCGGATCCGGCTCGACTACGGACTGGTCAAGCCGTGGGTGAAGCGGATGACCATCGACGGCGAGGAGGTGATCACCGCGGTGGGTGGCCCGGACCAGCTCGTGCTGTGCGGGCCGCGGTTGCCGGTCGCCACCGACGCATCGCACAACGACGAGTTCGACGTCACCGAGGGTGACGAGCTGGTCTTCTCGATGACCTGGTTCCCGTCGTACGCCGAGCCTGGCGACCTGCAGCTGCTCCCCAGCGAGATCGAGGACGCGATCGCCGAGGACGAGCGCTGGGCGGACCGGTGCACCGACGGCATACCCCACGCCGACGTCGTGCGCCGCTCGCTCCTCACGCTCCGGCTGATGACCGACGAGGTCACCGGCGGCATCGTCGCGGCGCCGACGACCTCGCTCCCCGAGGACTTCGGCGGCGAGCGGAACTGGGACTACCGCTACTGCTGGCTGCGCGACGCCGCGCTCACCCTGAGCTCGCTGATCCGCGCCGGCTACACCGACGAGGCCGACCTGTGGCGGGACTGGCTCCTGCGGACCATCGCCGGTGACCCGGCCCAGATGCAGGTGCTCTACGGCGTCGACGGCTCGCGCCGGCTGCCCGAGGTGACGCTCGACCACCTGCCCGGGTACGCCGACTCGCGGCCGGTCCGAGTCGGCAACGGGGCCGTCGAGCAGGTGCAGCACGACATCCTCGGTGAGGTCATGGACGCCCTCGAGATGGTCCGTGAGAGCGAGGGCAGCCCCCAGGAGGATGCGTGGCCGCTGCAGCGGGCGCTGGTGAACGACCTCGCGCAGCACTGGCAGGAGCCGGACCACGGGCTGTGGGAGATCCGCGGCCAGCCCCGCGCGTTCACGCACTCCCGGGTGATGACCTGGGTGGCCTTCGACCGCGCGGTGCGCGCCATCGAGGAGTTCGAGCTGCCCGGACCGCTCGAGAAGTGGCGGTCGCTGCGGGACCGGGTTCGTGACGAGATCCTCGAGCGGGGGTACGACGCCGAGCGTGGCACGTTCGTGCAGCACTACGAGACCAGGGACGTCGACGCCTCGTTGTTGCTGCTGCCGCTGGTCGGGTTCGTCGACGGCGACGACCCGCGGATGCTCGGCACCATCGCGGCCATCGAGGAGGACCTGCTCCAGGGAGGCCTGGTGCTCCGGTACCGCACGGCGAGCGGCGTCGACGGGCTGCCCGGCGACGAGCACCCGTTCCTGGCCTGCTCGTTCTGGCTCGTGGCGGCGTACGCCACGGCCGGTCGCCTCGAGGACGCCCACGCGCTCTTCGACCGGCTGGTGGGGCTGCGCAACGACGTGGGGCTGCTGTCGGAGGAGTACGACCCGGTCCGCGAGCGGATGGTCGGCAACTTCCCCCAGGCCTTCAGCCACCTGGCCCTGGTGCAGGCCGCGTTCCACCTGGCCGACGCCCAGGAGCGTGCTGGGGATCCCAAGACGGCGGGATAGTCCACCACATCTGTGTATGTGCAGAACTCGGCCCACATACACAAACGTGCTGGACTATCGCGGCGTTGTGCATCCCACAACAACGGCGAGGCGGGCCGGGAGCGGCAACGCCGCTCCCGGCCGTCAGCTCAGATCAGGTCAGGTCAGGAGACCGTGAACTTCACCTTGGTGTTGCTGCCGGCGACGTTGCCGTCCCCGAGGTAGACCACCTTCGCCTTGTAGTCGCCCTTGGTGAAGCTGCCCAGCTTTCCGGTGAGCTTGCCGTTCTTCAGGGTGCCGGTGACCGTCTTGCCGTTCACCTTGATGGTGACCTGCCCGGTGGCCGCGACGCCGTTCGCGCCCTCCACAGTCACCTTCAGCTTCACCTTGTGGTGCGCCTTCGGGTGGCCCGGCTTGACCTTCGCGGTCGTGGTCGAGCCCGCCTTGGTGACCGTGACCGAGAACGTCTTGGTCGCCCCGTTGACGTTGTCGTCACCGGAGTACGTCGCGGACAGCGTGGCCGAGCCCGCCGGCAGCGACAGGGCCGGGAGGGCGATGGTCGCCACCCCGCCGGAGACCGGAGCCGAACCGATCGTGGTCCCGCCGTTCTTGATCGTCACGGTGCCCGTCGCGGGGACCGCGGCAGTCACGTGGACCGTGGCCGACGTGGCCTTGCCGTACTCGACGGTCACGTCCGCCACCGTCAGCGTCGGCGTGGCCTTGGCGCCCTTGTGGACGGTGAAGGTGGTCGTACCCGTCTTCACGTTGGCGTCGCCCGAGTAGTCCACGGTCAGGACGGTCCCGTCCGGCAGCACCGGCAGGCTGAACTGCGCCGAGCCGCTGCTCAGGGTCTTCGTGTCGAGCACCGTGCCGTTGTTCTTCAGCGTGACGGTGCCGGTCGGGCTGACCCCTGCTGCGGTGACCGTCACCGTCTCGGTTCCGGTCTGGCCGACCGGGACCGTGACGTCAGGAGCAGTGATGGTCGGCGTCGCCTTGTCCACCGTCAGCGTGAAGGTGCCCGTCGACGGGGAGTACTTGCCCGGGTCACCGGAGTAGTCGAGCGCCAGCTGGTGGGCACCGATCGCCGGCAGCTGGTTCGCCAGGATGGTGACCGTCGCCGAGCCGTTGGTGACCGTGCCGGTGCCGAGCAGCGTCGCTCCGTCGCGCACCTCGACGGTGCCGCCGGCATCCGACTTGTTCACCGTGACCGTCACGTGGGCGTCCTGGCCGAGCGGCACCGTGGTGCTGGGAGCGGACACCGTGGTGTCCGGCAGCCCGTCGTCGACCGGGATCGCGACGATCACGTCGGTGCCGGTGTTGTGGCCGACCAGGTGCAACCTGGCGGTCCCGTCGGACGCGCTGACCGGCAGGGTCACGCTGACCGAGGCCGTGCCGGTGTCGTCGTACGGCTGGTTGGGCGTCATCGTGTTGTCCACCGGGAAGGTGCCGAGCACCTCACCGTCGAGCACCACGTCGATCGAGTCGTCCTGGACGTCTCCAACCGCCGTCATCGCGAGCGACGCGACGTCGAAGGCGACCGTGTCACCCGGGAGGTACGCCGCCGGTGCACCGCCGGGGAAGGTCACCTTCACCGCGTGCTGGGCGAAGTCGACCGGGAGCGGCGACGCCGCGGTGGCGTTTGCCGTCATGTAGTCCACCTGAGCCTGCAGGTCGGTGAGCCCGGTGTCCTTCTCGTTGGTGCCCTGGAGGAAGGCGGTGAAGTTGTCACCACCGGATGCCAGGAAGGAGTTCATCGTCACCGAGTACGTCGTGGCGTCGTCGAGCTTGACACCGTTGAGGTACATGGCCGTCACGTGGCCGAGGTTGGCACCGGGGTGTGCTGGGTCGGGTGCCTCCGTGTAGGTGTAGGTGAATCCGCTGGAGGTACCGAGCCGCAGGAACGGCCGCGACGGCACGTTGCCGGAGACGTCGCGCTGCCACTGCTGCTCGAGGACCGCGCGGATCTGCGCCCCGGTCATCTGCTTGTTCGTCAGCTCGTTGGCGAACGGCTGGACGTCGGCAGCCTGCCGGTAGGTCACGTCCCGCGGGTTGGTGTCGCTGGAGCCGATCAGGTCGGCCCGCAGCCCGCCCGGGTTCATGAACGCGATCTGAGCCGACCCGTACTGCGGAGTGCGGGTCGCCCACCGCTGGATCTCGGCGATGAGGTTGCCGAGGGTCGACTCGCCACCGCGGTTCTCCGTGGCGTGGTCGGCCAGCCGGGCCCGCTTGAACGGCCCGGTGGTCTGACCGAGCACCACCGCGCCCGGACCGGCCGAGGCCGCCACGGCGTTGTCGACGATCGTCTTGACCGCCGGGTCCTCCGGGTAGTTGAACAAGGTGCTGACTGCGCCCTTGACGGCGACGTTGTTCTGCACCAGCGAGACCGGCGTGCCCGAGCTGTCGAACTCGTAGACGAGCTGGTCGAGCGCGAGGCCGTAGGAGCCGGCCTGCATCACCGGACGGTTGGTGATCGGGTGGCTCGGACCACCCCATCCAGCGACCGGGAACGAGCAGCTGTACTCGAGGTGGGTGTGGCCGGAGAGCACTGCGTCGATGTCGGGGCCGATGCCGTTGAGGACGGTCGCGAAGCCGTTGGTCGCCGACTGCATCGAGCTGCAGTCGGTGTTGGCGGCGCCCTCGTGGACGAGCAGGACCACCAGGTCGGCACCGTCGGCCTTCAGGGCCGTGGCCGCGGCGTTGACGCCGGCCACGATCGGGGTGACCTGGACGCCTGCCAGCCCTGCGGGGCTGACCAGCCCCGGGAGGTCGGTGGTGACGGCGCCGATGAAGCCGACCTTGATGTCCCCGCCGACACCGGTGTCGCCGAAGTCCTTCATGGCGTACGGCGCGACGATCGGCTGCCCGTCGTTGGGGCCGCCGTTGTAGACCACGTTGGTGCCGAGGTACTTCCAGGCCGCGCCACCGTGCGGGTTGGTGGGCGACTCCGGGGCTGCGATCCGGTTGACCAGGTCCTGCCAGCCCTTGTCGAACTCGTGGTTGCCGATGGAGGAGAACTCCAGGCCGGCTGCGTTCAGGGCGTCGATGGTCGGCTTGTCGTCGGCCGTGAACGACTCGAAGATCGAGGCGCCCACGTTGTCACCGGCGGAGACGAAGGTCGAGTTGCCGGCGCCGTACGTCGACTTCAGCGACTTGACCGCGCCAGCCATCTGGGCGGCGCCGCCGTCGGAGGCGTCACCGATCAGCCGGCCGTGGAAGTCGTTGGTGCCGATGATCTGGATGTCCCGGACCTGGGTTCCGCTGTCCGGCGCCTTGATGCCGATGATGAACGGGTTGTGGTCCGAGCCGCCGAACGGCACGGAGCCGTCCCAGAAGTCGGTCTTGTTGGTGTTGTACCGGCTGTAGTTGTAGGAGCCCGGCTCGTTGGCGTTGATCTCCCAGACGTCCTTGCCGGTGACCATGCCCAAGGCCCCGTCACTCGCGAAGACGTGGTCGAGAGAGCCGGTGCCGCCGTAGCCGATGCCGTCGACCGTGGTGGTGAAGTCGTAGGTCGTGTCGTGGGGGTCGTCTGACTCGAGGAGGTGGAAGTTCAGGTTGTCGACGTGGTCGGGGTCGTTGAGGATCGTCTGGACGGGAGGCTCGCCGGTGTAGGCGTTGAAGTCGCCGACCAGGAAGACCCTGTTGGTGCTCCACTTGCCCGCGAACCAGTTCGCGAACCGCAGGAGCTCGCCCGCCTGGCGGGTGCGGTCGCCGTTGAAGGCGCCGAGCAGCGGGTCGTTGGCGTTGTCGCCCGCGGCGGGACCGCCGCCGTCGCCGCTGTCGGCGTCACCCTTGGACTTGAAGTGGTTGACGATGACCGCGAAGCCGTCGCTGTTGGGGTGGCCGACCGGCTTGAAGAGCTGGGCCAGCGGCTCGCGGGCGTTGTCGAACGGCGAGGGGACGGGCGCGCCGTTCAGGCCGGGCAGGTCCATGGAGGACTGCCCGACGGGCACGATCGTCTGCTTGTTGTAGAGGAAGCCCGAGCGGATGACGTCCTGGCCCGAGGCCCACGAGCAGGTGCCCGCGGTCGCGGTCGGCTGGATGTTGTTGCCGGCCGCCGTCTTGGTCGCGCACATGTGGTTGACCGAGGTGGCGTCGGTGGACTCCTCCGGCGAGGCGACGAAGCCCCACGTGGTGCCGGCCGGAGCAACCGCGTTGAGGTGCTCCACGAGGTAGTTGATCGACTCGTCCCGCCACGCGATCGGCGTGCCCTGGCCCTGGTCCTTGGTGTTGTTCAGGTCCGGGTCGAGGGGCCCGTTGGTGATTCCCGTCCGGAGCTTGTTCGGGTTCTCGAGCTCCTCGAGGGAGACCACGTCGGCGTCGAGCCCGTTGATGGCGGTGACGATCTTGGCCGTCTGCCGGTCAAGCGAGGCTTGGGTGGCTGCGCCGCGCGGCGCGTTGGCCAGACCGGCGTGGTAGTGGGTCGGCGCGTTGGTCACGGGGTCCCAGGCGTCGGGGACGCCCTGGGGGTTGGTGCACTGGAACGTCAGGATCTTGACGTCAGCGCGGTCGTAGTCCCACTCGCAGCCCTTCTTGCCGCCGGAGGTGTCGGAGATGTAGGGGTTCGCGTCGGCGAAGGCCTCGCCGGTGGTGGTGAAGAAGTTCTCGACGTTGTACGTCGCGATCTTCAGGTCACCGACGCCGTGCAGCACGTCGGCCGGGCCAGAGGCCTGCGACGGCCGGGTGTCCTGGATCGTCAGCACGTCGGTGCCCAGCTGGGTGGCTCCGTCGTGCGTCGACAGCACCTGGTGCGGGACCTGGACGTACCACTTCTTGTTGCGGTAGTCGAGGACGCCGCCCATGGGAAAGCCCACCTGCGCGCCCACCCGGGCGCTGTGCGTCTTGTCGATGAACGGCAGCGGGATGTCGGAGTTCGCGCTGTTGATCGGGCGGAAGAAGTTGGCCCCGCTCGAGAAGGTGACCTGGGTCCCGTCCTCGGTGAACCAGCCGCGGTTCTTGATGTCGGTCTGAGCGGCCGTGATGCACGAGCTGTCGGAGGCGAGGCAGGCCTCGTTCGGCTGCTGCAGAGTCCTGCCTTGCGACAGGCCGAGCTCGCCGAAGCTCTCGAAGTTGAAGGTGTCGGTGATGACCAGGTCCGTCGGCTGGAACAGCTCGCCCTCATGCTCCTCGCGCAGGTCGTACGTCGCGGGCAGCACAGGCTGCTTGGTCACGGTGCCGAGGCTGGCGATCTTCGCGATGTTGGCAGCGGTCGCATTGAGCTCGGTGGTGCTGGCGGTGTCGCCGGCCGGGGCGAACTCGCTCACCTTGCCGCTGACCTCGACCGAGTCACCGATCGCGAGGTCGGTGCCGTCCTTGTCCTTGCCGACGAAGCTCGACCCGGCGAAGACGAAGATCGCATCGGAGGCCTGTGGGGTCAGGTCAGTCGGTCCGCCACTGCCGGCGGTCTGGATGTAGAAGCCGCAGAAGCCGCAGGTCTGCTGACCGCCGGCGGGTGCGGCACCGTTGGTGAAACCCTTGGTGTAGAGCGCGGTGATGACGCCGCGGGTGGTCAGCGTGTCGGTCCCCTGGCCGGTGCCGGTCGGCGGTGCGAACGGCGACCGCGCGACGTTGGTGCCCTGGATGTCCGCGATCGGGGTGACGGTGACGGTGGCGGTCACGTGCCACACGAAGCTCCGCGATGCCGTGGCATGGGTCCCGCTCGCGCTGTCCTCGACCGTCACCTGGACGTTGCAGTCGCAGGTGGCGGTCGGCGTGCCGGTGATGGCGCCGGTGGTGGCGTTGATGCCGAGGCCGGTCGGGAGGCCGGTGGCGCTCCAGGAGTACGGCGTGGTGCCGCCACTGGCGGACGGCTGCAGGGTCGAGATGGCCGTGTTGACCACGCTGTTCTGGTCGTTGATCGAGGCAAGCGCCAACGGAGCCGGGGTCGAGGCGAGGTTCTGTGGGGTGGGAGTTGCCTCGCTGAAGTCAGGGTTGTTGGCGTCCGTGTCAATGCCGGTGGCGACGCGCTGCGCGGAGGTCGACGACGTCAGGGTGGTGACGGTGTTCGTGGTCTCGAAAGTCGTAGGGGTGCCGCCGTAGCCCACTGCGTCCACAACATTCGCCGGTCGGACGGAACCACTGGCAAAGTCGCCCACTGCCGTCACGTCTGTGCTGTTGTTGGCCAGGATCACCACGCCCGCGCCTGCAGCCATGGCGATGGTGCTCGATGCGTCCGGGGTCGGCAGCGGCAGCCCCACCGCCGCTTGCGAGGCCTCCTGGACCAGGTAGTGGGCGCCCGCTGGCATGGTTCCCGCGAGACTGGTCTTCTGCGGCGCCGTTCCAGTGGCGCTGCGGTACTGCACCGTCCAGCCGGTCACGTCGATGGGTGCACTCGTCGGGTTGTACAGCTCGATGAAGTCGTTGGTGTACGTCGCGCTGGCATTGCCACCACCGCCGTACACCTCGCTGATCACGATGTTCGTGCCCGCGACGTTCGCCTGGGCGGTCGGCGCGACGAAGAACTGGAAGCCGGTGACCGCGAGCGCGGCCGAGACGAGAACGGCGAGGCGGGCGCGACGAGGCGACCGAGGTGCGGGCATGAAGAGTCTCCGAAGGTTGGTGAGAGACGACTTCTACGAGGCGGGGAAGGATTCTCGATCGGAGTCGGCGAGGTGGAACCGGGCGCCCCCGGCCGGGGGAACCATATGCGGCGCCGGCGGTGTCAGGGCCGAGCGGTCAGTGAACTTTGAGCGACGAGGAGGCTTCAGTCAAGTACCGAGGGGCCAGGAGTTTTTCGTGCCTCCCGGCCCCTCGGTCTGACGGCGCAGCCGGTCTAGCCCCGCACCTTGAACGTCACGGTCTGGCTGCTCGGCAGCAGGGTGGTGCTGCCGAGGTAGTCGACGGTGACCTTCTTCTTGCCCTCCTTGCCGAACTTGCCCAGGTTGACCGTGGCCTCGCCGTTGACCAGGTCGACGGTGACGGCCTTCTCGCCCTTCACCTTGACCTGGACCTGACCGGTGGCCGGGCCGGCGTTGGCCGCGCTGACCCTGACCTTCAGCTTGACCTTGCCGCCGACCTCCGGCTTCCCGGGCTTGACCTTGCCCGAGGTCGTGGAGACGGCCTTGGTCCCGCCGCCACCGCCGCCGCCACCCCCGGCGACGGTGATCGGCACCGCGATCGACGTGCCGGTGTCGGCGCCCACCAGGGTGAGCGTGGCGGGGCCGCCCGGCGTACCGGCCGGAAGGACCACGTCCACCGATGCCTTGCCCACCGTGTCGAACCCGGGCAGCGCCGCCTGTGCGGCGTTGTCCAGGGTGGCGGTGCCGAGCGCGGCGGTGCCCAGCTTCACCGTGACCGCGGCGTCCTTGGTGTCCAGGGCGTTGGTCATCGACCACGACGACACGCCGAACTTCACGTGCGCGCCCGGGGCGTAGCTGGCCGGCGCGCCGGCCGGGAAGGTGACTCCCACGCCGTTCTGGGCGTAGCTCGGGGCGACCTGACTGGCCCCGCTGCCGAACGCCGCCATGTACGCGACCATCGCCTGCAGGTCCGTCTGTCCGGTGTCCTGCTTGTGCGTGCCGTTGTTCAGCTCCAGGAAGTTGTCACCGCCACTGGCCAGGAACGAGTTCACGGTCACCGAGTAGGCGGTGGCCGGGTTGATCGGCGTTCCGTCCAGCCACATCCCGGTGATCCGCGACCCGACCGGCCTCGTGTCGTCGAAGGTGTAGGTGAAGCCCTTCGAGATGCCGAGCTTCAGGAACGGCCGAGAGGCGCCGCCGGGCTGCCACTGCTGCTCGAGCACGGTCTTGATCTGCGCACCCGTCAGCCCCATGTTCACCAGCGTGTTGGCGAACGGCTGGACCACGGCGGCCTGCTGGTAGGTCAGGTCCCGCGGGAACGCCGCGCTGCCCGTGCCGGTCATGTCCTGGCGCAGGCCGCCGGGGTTCATGAAGGCGATCTGCGCCGAACCCGACTCCGGGTTGCGGGTGGCCCACTTCTGCACCTCGGCCACCAGGTTGCCCAGCGTCGACTCCGCGCCGCGGTTCTCCGTCGTCCCGTCCGCCAGCTTGCCGCGGAAGAACGGACCACCGAGGTTTCCCAGCTTCTGGGCACCGAGCACCGCTGCGTTCGCCACCGCCGCGTCCACGATGGTCTGGGTGGGGGCGTCCACCGGGTAGTTGAACGGACCCGCTGGCGCCGCCTTCAGGTGCAGCACGTTCTGGCTCAGCCCGACCACGTCGCCGGTCGCCTCGTCCACCGTGAACGTGAGCTGGTTGAGCGCCGCGCCGTACTGCCCGGCCGACACGACGGGACGATCCGTCACCGGGCGGCCGTCCCAACCCGGAACCGGGAAGTGGCAGTTGTACTCCAGGTGGGTGTGCCCCGAGACGATGGCGTCCACGTTGTCGTCGACGCCGGTGACGATCGACCCGAAGTCCGTGTTCGGACCGAGGTTGCCGATCTGCCCGCAGTCGGTGCCGGGCGCGCCCTCGTGGACCAGCATGATGACGATGTCGGCGCCCTGGCTCTTGAGGTTGTCGGCCGCCTGGTTCACCTCGTCGACCACGTCGGTCACCTTGATGTCGGCGATCCCCGCAGGTGAGACCAGCTCCGGCAGGTGCTCGGTCACCGCACCCACGAACCCGACCTTCACCGAGCCGAAGGTCTTGGTCCACGTCCGCGGCAGCGCCGGGTTGTTGCTCGTCCGGAACCGCACGTTCGCACCGAGGTACTTCCAGCCGGCACCGCCGAACGGGTTGGTCGTCGCGTTGTACGGCGCCATCACCCGGTTGACCAGGTCCGAGTAGCCCTGGTCGAACTCGTGGTTGCCGACCGAGGAGACCTCGAGACCTGCCTCGTTCAGCGCATCGAGGGTCGGCTTGTCCTTCGCGATGAACGACTCGAACGTCGAGGCGCCGATCAGGTCACCGGCGGCCGCGAACACGGTGTTGGGGTTGGCCGCGCGCAGCTGCTTCACCGCACCGGCCATCACCGCGGCACCGGCCGTCGCCGCGGTCGGGTCGTTCTGGATCCGGCCGTGGAAGTCGTTGGTCGCCAGGATCTGGATGTCGACCGTGGGGGCCGCGTGCGCGTCCGGCGCGCTGACGAGCTGGATGCCTGCTGCCGCCAGCCCGAGTGCCGCGAGGGCCGCCAGCCGAACCCGACCCCGCATTGAGTGTGAAGGCATGTGGTCTCCGAAGGGTGACTGACCACGCCGTGGAGCTGGGAGGGCAACTTGCGACGAGGTCGACGGTTGGGTCGCCGTTCCGGCCGAGTCCGTGCGGTGGGTGCACTCTCGCGAGCAGGGGAGCGTCGTCAAGGCCTGCCCGGGGTCACCTCATCAAGGCTGGTGACCGGCCGGGCCGTCTAGGAGGGGCCGTCAGCCGGTTCGCCCCGAAGCAGGTGACGCTGTCGCCAGACGCCGAGGAAGAACTGCACCCCGGAGACGATCGTGAGGGCGACGGCGATGCCGACGAGGACGAGGGCGATCCACCAGAGGATCTCGGCCGGGGTCTGCATCCAGCCCGGCAGGTCGGAGTCCATCAGCGGCAGGATCAGGAAGCTGAGCCCGACCGCCTGGAAGGTGGTCTTGATCTTGCCGAGCTGGTCCGAGGCGATCACCACCTTCTTGAGGATGGAGAGCCGGAGGACGGTGACGCTCCACTCGCGGAGCTCCACGACGATCGTCATCGCCCACCACCACGGGTTGTCGTAGATGATCGCCAGTCCGATGAAGGCCATCCCCGTCATCGCCTTGTCCGCGATCGGGTCGGCGATCTTGCCGAAGTCGGTGATCAGTCCACGCTTCCGCGCGATGTCACCGTCGATCTTGTCCGTCACCATTGCGACGACGAAGATCGCGAAGGCGACCAGCCGCCAGGTGATCGACGTACCCCCGTCGATGAGCAGCGCAACGGCGAAGAACGGCACCAGGACGATCCGCAACGTCGTGAGCACGTTCGGCAGGTTCAGGTTGCTCGGCTGCGCAGCCGTCACGTCGTTCACACGGGTGCCGCCACCAGGTCGACTCCTTCGGACTCGATGACCCTGGCCCGCACCATCTCACCGACCTTGGCGCGGCGCACGAGCGAGGTCGTGCCGTCGACGTCCGGGCCCTGGTGGGCGGCGCGCCCGATCGTGTCCCAGTCCGTGTTCTCCTCGACCAGCACCACGACCTCGTCGCCGACCCGCTCCTCGGCCCGCTGGGCGGTGAGCTGCTCGACCAGGTCGGCCACGTGTGACGCACGCGCGCGGACCTCGTCGCCGTCGAGCTTGTCGTCGTACGTCGCGGCCTCGGTGCCGTCCTCGTCGGAGTAGCCGAACACCCCGACCACGTCGAGCCGGGCCGCGACCAGGAAGTCGCACAGCGTCTCGAGGTCCTGCTCGGTCTCGCCCGGGAAGCCGACGATGACGTTGGAGCGGACCCCGGCCTCCGGAGCCAGCGAGCGGACCCGCTCCAGCAGGCCCAGGAAGCTCTCCGGGTCGCCGAACCTCCGCATCCGGCGCAGCACCGTGTTGCTGGCGTGCTGGAAGGAGAGGTCGAAGTACGCCGCCACGCCGGGCGTGCCCGCGATCGCCTCGAGCAGCCCGGGCCGGACCTCGGCCGGCTGCAGGTAGGAGACCCGGACCCGCTCGATGCCGTCGACGGCCGCGAGCTCGGGCAGCAACGACTCCAGAAGCCGGAGGTCGCCGAGGTCCTTGCCGTACGACGTGGTGTTCTCGCTGACGAGGAAGAGCTCGCGCACGCCGTCGGCGGCCAGCCACCTCGCCTCCTCGACGACCTCGGTCGGACGGCGGCTCACGAACGAGCCACGGAAGGACGGGATCGCGCAGAAGGTGCAGCGCCGGTCGCAGCCCGACGCCAGCTTGAGCGGGGCCATCGGACCGGTGGTCAGCCGCGACCGCGGTGCCATCGGCGCGGCCCCGCGGTCACGCTGCCGGTCGACGGGTGAGATCGGCAGCAGGCGACGCCGGTCCTGGGGCGTGTGCGGGTGGGGCCGCTCCCCCGCCACGATCTCGCGGAGCCGTGCGGCGATGTCGGGGTAGTCGTCGAAGCCGAGCACCGCGTCGGCCTCCGGCAGCGACTCGGCCAGCTCCGCGCCGTAGCGCTCCGCCAGGCAGCCCACCGCCACCACGGACTGCGGGCCGTGCCCGTCACCCTTCAGCTCAGCTGCCTCGAGCAGCGCGTCGACGGAGTCCTTCTTGGCCTGCTCGACGAAGCCGCAGGTGTTGACCAGCACCGTGTCCGCGGCCGACGGGTCGTCGACCAGCCGGAACCCGTCCGCCGCCAGCCGGCCGGCCAGCTCCTCGGAGTCCACCTCGTTGCGCGCGCAGCCGAGCGTCACGAGGGCGACGGACAGCGGCTGGTTCACCCGGTCAGTCTGCCGACCCGCCGGTGGCGGCGCGAATCTCCGAGCCGCGTTGAGTCCGGAGTTCTGCCGGTCGAGTCGTCGGATGCGACCGGCAGAAGGCCCGACTCGACCGGCAGAACTCCGGAATCAACGACCCGTGTAGACGTCCTGGGCGGGCTGGCCGGTCTTGCCCATGGCACCGTGGTCCTGTCCGTCCACGGTCACCTCGAGCGAGCCGTCGGTGGTCTGGATGCGGACCGGCGGCGACACCTGCAGGGTCCGGCTCTGGCCGAAGGCGAGCGAGCCGGTGAAGACGACCTTCCCGGCGCCGTCGCGGACCACGACGTGCGCGCCACCGCCGGCGGCGGTGAGCACGACCGGTACCCGCGCGGCGGTGTCGGTGCTGCCGCTGGTCAGCCCGGCCGACCCGTCGGCCAGGCTCGGCGAGGACGGCGACACCGTGGCCGGGTTGTCCATCACCAGGCGGGCCACCGACCAGGCGAGCACGACGGTCATCACGGCCGCCACGATCACCGACCAGTTCGGGCCGCCGCGAACGCCGCGGATCGGGCCGTGCCGACCGGTGGCCAGCTCGGCCTCGAAGACGCGGCGCGGGTCGATGGGCGCGTCGGCGTAGGTGTCGTCGTAGGTCTTGAGCAGCGGCGTCACGTCGACACCCAGCACCCGGGCCAGGGTGCGCAGGTGGCCGCGGGCGTAGAAGTCGCCACCGCACGGCGCGAAGTCGTCGATCTCGATCGCCTCGATGACGTGCGGCCGGATCCGGGTGCGCTCGGCCAGCTGGTCGACCGAGAGCCGCAGCCGCTCGCGGGCCGCCTTCAGCTCGGGCCCGACCACCGGGTCGACGACCTCGAGCGCGGCCAGGTCGTCGATGACGAAGGTCGAGGTCGCGTGCGGGATCGCGGGCAGCGCGATGGGCTGGGTGGCCTCCGGCTCCCACTCCCGGTCGCGGGACAGCTCGGAGCGGACCGCGGGGCGTACGTCGCGCAGCGGGCTGGGGGTCGGGCTGGCCGCCATCGCGGCTGCGGCCACGCCGACCTCGGGCTCGGGCAGCTCCTCGCCCTCGTCGGGGTCACCGTCGAGCTCGTCGGGCACGTCGAGCACGTCGGTCCCAGGGAGCACGTCGGGCGCCTGGGGGTCGGCGGCGCCGGGCACCACCTCCACGATCTCGCAGCGGCCGGCCGCGAGTCGGGCCAGCGCCGCGCTCAGGTCTCCGCCCGCGCCCAGCACCCGCGTGGTCAGGCCGAGCGGCAGCGCGAAGGGCGCGCCGAACATCCGGTCGGTGAGCCGGGCGTGCCGCCGGCCGGCCGGACCGAGCATCGCCAGCTCGCCGTCGAGGTCACGAGGGAACAGCACCAGCCTGCCGTCGCGGACGAGCCGACGGCGGGGTGCGTACTCGACCTCCTCGAGGTCGTCCCAGCTCATGCCCCGCCAGGTGCGGCCGAGCCGGATCCGTACGCCGTGGGAGTCCGCGACCAGCAGCGGCATCCGCGAGTCGAGGAACGAGAAGATGTGGGCCCAGGTGAGCGCGGTGAGCCCGGCGCACAGGATCCAGTCGACGACGTGGCCGAACTCGGTGACCGCGCGGGCGAAGTAGGCCGCCGCGAGCACCGCGCTCACGCCGGCCAGCACCAGCGAGACCCGGCCGTTGCGCCGGACGACGACCTCGCCGGCCTCGGGCTCGTCGGGCGCGGCAGGCCGCTCGGCGGCGTCCGTGACGTCGCGGACGTCGTCGACATCGGTGCCGCGACCGAGGTCGGTGAGGTCCTGGGTGTCGGGGCTCAACAGGTCGGTCATCACAGGTCCCCTTGCAGCGTCGCGATCACGGCGTCGAGCTCGTCGGGCTTGACCAGCACGTCGCGGGCCTTCGAGCCCTCGCTCGGACCCACGACCCCCCGACTCTCGAGGATGTCCATCAGCCGGCCGGCCTTGGCGAAGCCCACCCGCAGCTTGCGCTGCAGCATCGAGGTCGACCCGAACTGCGTGGACACCACCAGCTCGACCGCCTGGATCACCAGCTCGAGGTCGTCGCCGATGTCGTCGTCCAGCTCGCGCTTGCTGGAGGCGGCGACGGTGACGTCCTCGCGGTAGTCCGGGGCGAGCTGGCCCTTGCAGTGCTTGACCACGGCGTGGATCTCGGCCTCGGTGACCCACGAGCCCTGGACACGCACCGGCTTCGAGGCGCCCATCGGCAGGAACAGGCCGTCGCCCTGGCCGACGAGCTTCTCCGCGCCCGGCGTGTCGAGGATGACCCGGCTGTCTGCGAGCGAGGACGTCGCGAAGGCCAGCCGGGACGGGACGTTGGCCTTGATCAGCCCGGTGACCACGTCGACCGAGGGTCGCTGGGTGGCCAGCACCAGGTGGATGCCGGCCGCGCGCGCCAGCTGGGTGATCCGCACCACGGCGTCCTCGACGTCGCGCGGCGCCACCATCATCAGGTCGGACAGCTCGTCGACGATGACCAGCAGATAGGGGTAGGGACTGAGCTCTCGCTCGCTGCCCACCGGCACCTGCACCTTGCCGGCCCGCACCGCCTTGTTGAAGTCGTCGATGTGGCGGAAGCCGAAGTTGGCCAGGTCGTCGTAGCGCAGGTCCATCTCACGCACGACCCACGCCAGCGCCTCAGACGCCTTCTTGGGGTTGGTGATGATCGGCGTGATCAGGTGCGGGACGCCCTCGTAGGCGTTCAGCTCGACCCGCTTGGGGTCGACCATGATCATCCGCACCTCGTCGGGCGTGGAGCGCATCAGGATCGAGCAGATCATCGAGTTGATGAAGCTCGACTTGCCCGAGCCGGTCGCGCCGGCCACCAGCAGGTGGGGCATCTTGGCGAGGTTGGCGACCACGAAGCCGCCCTCGACGTCCTTGCCCAGACCGCAGACCATCGGGTGGTGGTCGCCGCGCGCGGTGCCCGATCGGAGCACGTCACCGAGGGAGACGATCTCCTTGTCCACGTTGGGGATCTCGATGCCGATCGCGGACTTGCCGGGGATCGGGCTGAGGATCCGCACGTCGGCCGAGGCCACGGCGTACGCAATGTTCTTCGAGAGGGCCGTGACCTTCTCCACCTTGACGGCGGAGCCGAGCTCCACCTCGTAGCGGGTCACCGTCGGGCCCCGGGTGTAGCCGGTCACCTGGGCGTCGATCCCGAACTCCTCCAGGACCGTGGTGAGCCGGCCGACCACCTCGTCGCTGGCCTTGGAGCGGGCCTTGTGCGGCGAACCGGGCTTGAGCATGTCGTTGCCGGGCAGGTGGTAGACGACGTCACCGGAGAACGAGAGCTGTTCGACCCGCTCGGGCAGCGGCGTGTGCGGCGGCGGCTCGAGATCGGTGGTCGTGGGCTCCTCGACCACCGGCGGGATCCCGTGCGGCTGCGTGGCCTCGGGGTCGTCCGCGCTCTTGCGGCGGCGGCGCCGGCGCTCGCGGTCCTCCAGCACCGGGCTGTCGTAGGCAGGATCGCCCATCAGCGGGTCGATCTCGCCGGTGACATCGAGGTCGGTACGCCGTCCGCGGCGCGTCGACCGCTTCGGTGCGGTCTCGTCCGCCGCCTCGTCGCGTTGCCGGCCCAGCGCCCGGTCGCGGGCCGCGGCCAGCCGCTCGGGCACCTTGTAGAGCGGGGTGGCGGTGATGACCAGCACGCCGAAGAAGCAGAGGAGGAGCAGCACCGGCACCACGACGTAGGGGGTGCGAAGCAGGTCGAGGAGGAGCGACGAGACGACGTAGCCGATCGCGCCGCCGCCCTCGCGCAGCGGTCCGGCGTCGCCGGACACAGGCTGCGGGTTGCCCTCGGCGATGTGGACGATGCCGAGCAGCCCGAGGCCGAGCGCCGCCCACCCGACGACCTGGCGACCGGCCGGGCCGTTGTGGAGGGGGTCGCGCAGGTTGCGCCAGCCGACGACCACCAGCATCAGCGGCACCAGCCAGCCGACCTTGCCGAGGCAGCCGGTGACCGCCACCCGGACCCAGCCCATCAGCGGTCCGTCGAGCTGGAACCAGACCGCGGCCGCGGAGACCACCGCCAGGGCGAACATGAGCAGCCCGATCCCGTCCCGGCGGTGCTCGGGCTCGAGGTCGCGCGCGCCGTGGCCGATCCCGCGTGCGACCGCGCCGATGCCGTGGGCGACGGCCAGCCAGACCGCGGCGACCCCTCTGAAGAGGGTGCCGAAGAAGGTGGCGATCGGCCCCCGGCCGCTACGGACCGCACGCGGCGCCGGGCGCCGGTTGCGGGACGGCCCCTTGCCGCGGGCAGGCTTGCGCGCCGGCTTCCGCTTCTTGCTCGCGGTCCGGCTGCGGTTCCTGGTACTTCGGGCTCGGGCGTCAGAAGGGGTGCTTCTGCTGCGCGAGCCCGGCGGGGAAGACGTACGGGTCGCCACGCCACCACCCTAGGCACTCGTCACTCCAGTCACACGCACCACACGGATGCGTGTCGCCCCGTACCGGATGGGTGAGCGCGCGTGCAGGTTGCTGGCAGAATGGTTGACTCGGGCAACCTCAATGCCTGACGCTGTCCTCACGCCGTAGCGACGACGGCGGCAGGGGGCCCGGCATCGCCGGGCCCCCTGGCTGGTTCTCGACCTGCCCCGACGCCGTTGCCTGCTGCTCACCTGCCCGAGTCCTGCCAACCAGTTGACTTGCGCAACCACCACGGTGAGGGTGCTGACGCGGCTGGCCGGGCGACGCACCCTGCGTTCCCGAGACCAGCCGTGATCGGGAGTGCATGTGAAGATCAGAAGATTGTCCCGGACGGCCCTCGTCGCCTCCGGGGTCGGCGTCCTGGCGGGCGCCGCGCTCATGGCCCCGGCAGCGCACGCCGCCGGTGACGGAACGCAGTACTACAGGTATGTGCACGTCTGCGGTCCGGCCGACGCCGGGCAGATGCGCTGCTACGCCATCGCGAAGGTGAAGGCGCAGAAGGGTCAGAAGGGTGCGGTGGCCCTTGAGCACACCGACTCCCTCAAGGCTCAGGGCGTCGAGGTCGGTCCGGGCGGCGGCTACACACCGACCGACCTGGCCGCGGCGTACGGCGTCGACCCCAACACGCCGACCCCGGGCCAGCGCGTCGCCATCGTGGACGCCCACGACGACCCGAACGCGTTGGCCGACCTCAACCACTTCGACGACCAGTACGGCCTGCCGCACGAGACCGCGACGTCGTTCACCAAGGTCGGCCAGGACGGTGGCGCTCCACCCACCAACAGCGTCCCTCCGACGGACGAGGAGGCCGGCTGGGCCGGTGAGATCACCCTCGACCTCGACGCGGTACGCGGCATCTGCCACACCTGCCGGATCCTGCTGGTCGAAGGCAACACCAGCAACGGCGACGACCTCGGCGCCGCTGTCGACACCGCGGTGCGCCTCGGCGCCACCGAGGTGAGCAACAGCTACGGCGCCCCGGAAGGCAGCCAGGCGGGCGACGTGCACAACGACGAGACCATCCCTGCGCTGGCCGCCGAGTACAACCACCCGGGTGTGGTCATCACCGCCTCGACCGGTGACGACGGCTACTACGACTACGACAACATGTTCAACCCCCCGCCGGCGGCTGCGGGCGACCCCAGCGACACCTCGGACAACGCACCGTCGACCCCCGCGTCGTACGCGTCCGTGGTCGCGGTGACCGGCACGACGCTGCAGCTGAACGACGACGCCAGCTACTCGGGCGAGAACGTCTGGAACCTCAACGGGCAGTACGCCATCACCGCTGACTTCGCCGGCCTCGGCCCGCTCGGCGCCAGCGGCGGCGGCTGCAGCACCGAGTTCAACGCCCCCGCCTGGCAGACCGCTGTCTCCGGGTGGGGCCAGACCGGTTGCGGTGCCAAGCGGCTCAACGGTGACGTGGCGGCCCTGGGCGACCCCCAGACCGGCTACGACATCTACGACACCTACCAGGCCCCCGGCTGGCTGACCTTCGGCGGCACCTCGCTGAGCTCACCGCTCATCGCGGCCATGTGGGCCATGGCCGGCGGCTCGCACGGGGTGGCCTACCCGGCGCTCAGCCTGTACGGCAACGAGCAGTCCAACAAGGGCTCGCTGCACGACGTCACCTTCGGCGGCGACGGCCTCTGCGACGGCAGCGCGGTCGGCGAGTGCCAGGGCTTCTGGTCCTCCGTCGCCGACTCTCCGAACATGATCGGGGTCGGCCAGGTCGACTGCGCCTGGGTCGGAGAGACAGCGACCCGCAACGCGGGCACCCGAGCCTGCGACGCGGCGACCGGGTACGACGGCGCCTCCGGCGTCGGCTCCCCCAACGGCCTGGCTGCCTTCAAGCCGCTCGCGCCGTCGGCGAGCATCAAGGTGCCCAAGCACGTCGAGCTGGGCCACAAGGTCCAGTTCCAGGGCACCGCCACGGACCCGTACCCGGGTGGCAGCATCACCGGCTACTCCTGGACGGCCACCCGCGGGCACAAGACCAGCTCCGGGAGCGGACCGACGTTCGCGCTGAAGGTCAAGAAGCCCGGCAAGTACGTCGTGACCCTCAAGGTGACCGACAGCTACGGCTTCACCGGCACCGCGACGGTGAAGGTCAAGGTGAAGGCGGCCAAGCACCACGGCGGTCATCACCACCACCACCACCACCGCAGCCATCACTGAGGCAGCACAGATCACGCACTGACGCCGTAGCGACGACGGCGTACGAGGGGCTCGGCCACCGGCCGAGCCCCTCGGCTTGCCTGACCGGTGCCTGACCGCCACATGCAAAGGACACCTGACCGCCAGATGCATGGGCGTCCGAACTTCTCATCTCGAAAGCATTTACGCGGAGTCACCCGGATACCTAGGGTGCGGCCCAGGGTGGACTCGGTCGCCTCCAGGGGTTCCTGACGACGGCCACGTCGCTCTCTCGTCGAAATTTCTCTCCCTTCGGAGGCGGACACGTGAAATTCCTCAAGCAAGGCGTCTGTCTTGCGCTCATCGGGGCCGGACTGGCCGCAGCCCCGGTGTCACTCGCTACGGCCTCGACGTCCAGCACCGCCACCGCGGCGCAGGCCGCCAAGTCGCCCGACCTCGTCGCCCAGATCCGGGCCGGGGCCAAGGGCTCTGTCACTGCTCAGACGTTCGCCGCAACCGGTGCGTCGAGCATGATCCGTGCTGGCCTCAACGGCGACCTGTTGCCGTCGGTGGCCGGTGACTCGAAGGCCGCAGCCGCCGCCAAGACGGACGCGTTCATGGCCCAGTACGGCGGGGCCATGGGTGCCGGCCAAGGGGAGCTGACCCGGAGCGACTCGTCCTCCGACGGCTTCGGCGGGTGGACCAACACCTACACGCAGTCCTACAAGGGCGTCCCGGTCTTCGCCGGCGTGCTCAAGGCACACGTCGACGCCGGCGGCGCGCTGACCGCCGTATCCGGCTACGCCTCGCCGGGCATCGACCTCTCGACCTCGCCCCGGGTCTCGCAGATCGCCTCGGCGGCCAACGCGATCGCCCTGGTCAAGACCTCGCCCGCTGAGGCCGCCAACGGCGGCACGGCGAAGGCCAAGGACCTCCGGGTCGTCAGCAACAAGCTGATGGTCTACCGCACCGGCGTGACGAAGGGCATCGCCGGCACCAACCGGCTGGCCTGGGTCTCCGAGGTCCGGGACGGGCACGCGGTCCGCGAGCAGGTCATCTTCGACGCGCAGAGCGGCAAGCTGCTCAACCGCTGGTCGATGCTCGACAACGACCTGCACCGCAAGCTGTACGAGGAGAGCTACGACCCGGACAACCCGAACGACAACCTCGTCTACGACGAGGCCGTCGACCCCACACTGCCGACCGACCCGGACCAGCGCGACGAGGTCGTGACCTCCGGTGAGTCCTACTGGTTCTTCAAGGACGTCTTCGACCGCGACTCGTACGACGGGAACGGCGCCACCCGGATCACGGTCAACAACGACCCGACGATCGCCTGCCCCAACGCCAACTGGAACGGCATCACCACCAACTACTGCACCGGCGTCTCCTCCGACGACGTCGTCGCGCACGAGTGGGGCCACGCCTACACCGAGTACACCAGCGGCCTGATCTACCAGTGGCAGGCCGGCGGACTCAACGAGTCCTACTCCGACGTCTGGGGCGAGACCCTCGACCTGATCAACAACCGTGACGACGAGGGCGAGGGTGACACCTCCTCGAAGCGGCCCGACGGGCTGTGCTCGTCGCACACCCGGACGGCTGCCGAGCTCGAGGTGACGGCACCGGCGTCGATCGGCCACTGCCCCGGCATCCCCGCGGCGTTCGGTCCGGTCATCGACGCGACCGGCTTCACCGACAACATCGTGGTCGCGACTGACGACGCCAACCCGACCGGCCCGTCCACGACCGATGGCTGCACCGCGTTCACCAACGCCGCAGCGGTCGCCGGGAACTTCGCCTACGTCGACCGCGGCACCTGCGCGCTCGCGGCGAAGGCGGACAACGCCGAGGCGGCGGGTGCGACCGGCATCGTCGTCGGCACCAACGCCAACCCCGTCTCGCAGATGGCGGGCACGGCGAACATCCCGGGCATCATGATCAGCAACACCAAGGGCACCGAGATCAAGGCCGCTGCAGCGCTCGGGACGGTCACCGGCACGATGCGGTCGACCGACACCTCACCGAAGGCGGACTCGTTCCGCTGGCTGGTCAGCGAGAAGGCGACGGCGTTCGGCGGCGCGATCCGCGACATGTGGAACCCCACCTGCTACGGCGACCCGGGCAAGGTCAGCGACGTCGAGTACGTGTGCGGCACCGGCGACAACGGTGGCGTCCACTCCAACTCGGGTGTCCCGAACCACGCCTACGCGCTGATGGTCGACGGCGGCACGTTCAACGGGCAGACGATCACGGGCATCGGCCTGACCAAGGCCGCGCACATCCTCTGGCAGGCGCAGACGACCTACGAGACGCCGGTGACCGGGTTCCCCGAGCACGCTGCGGCCCTCGAGGCGTCCTGCCAGGACCTGATCGGGAAGCAGCTCAGCTCCCTCCAGTTCACGCCGAACGGCCACGGGACCTTCCCGGGCTCGATCTCGGCCGGTGACTGCGACCAGGTGCACAAGGTGACGCTCGCCACCGAGCTGCGGACCCCGGCGACCCAGTGCGACTTCCAGCCGCTGCTGGACGCCAACACCCCGTCGTCCTGCGGTGCCGGCACCGGGGTCAAGCCGGGCGGCTACTCGGAGGACTTCGAGGACGGGCTCACCGGGTGGGACCTCACCAGCCCGCCGCCGGCGTTCCCGGGAGGCGTCAACGCCAACTGGACTTCGTCGGTCGACCTGCCGCAGGACAACCTGCCGGCCGGTGACCACACCGCTGCGTTCGGGCCCGCGCCCGACCAGGCCGGTGTGTGCAACGGGGGTGCCGGTGACTTCTCCAGCGTCAACTACCTGACCAGCCCCGACATCACCGTCGGAGCGTCCGGCGACGTGGCGGACAGCCAGCGGCTCTCGTTCACCCACAACGTGGAGACCGAGCTCGGGTTCGACGGTGGCGTGGTCTACGTCAGTGTCAACCACGGCTCGTACGACCCGGTGCCGGCGGACGCGTACGTGTTCAACGAGCCGTCCGTGCTGGCGACCACCGGCGAGGGAAGCACCGACCCGCTGCAGGGGCTGGACGGATTCACCGGCACCGACGGCGGCAAGATCTCCAGCCAGTGGGGTACGTCGATCATCGACCTCTCCGCGGTCGGCGCGAGCCTCGGCGACACGATCAACGTCCGCTTTGCGGTGGGTCGCGACGGCTGTGGTGGCGTCTTCGGCTGGTGGGTCGACAACGTCAAGGTCACCACGTGCAAGACGCTGGCGACCCCGACCGTCTCGGCGGCACATCAGCCCGAGCCGTCGACCTTCGGGTCGGCCAGCGCGGTGGGTGTGACCGTCTCCGGCGGCAGCGGCACGCCGACCGGCTCGGTCACCGTGAAGGAGGGCGCGGCCACCCTTGGGACAGCCACGCTGGACGGCACCGGCAAGGCATCGGTGGCACTCCCGGCGAGCCTGGCCGCTGGGTCGCACTCGTTGTCGGTCGTCTACAGCGGTGACAGCAGCTACGACACCAAGACGCAAGCCGTGACGGCGACGGTGAACAAGGCCGCGTCGACCACGACGGCGTCCGCACCCAAGGAAGTCAAGCCCAAGAAGAAGTTCAACGTCACGGCCTCGGTCGCGGCGCCGGGCGGGGCGCCGACCGGCACGGTCCAGGTCTTCGACGGCTCCAAGCTGATCGGGACCGGCACCTTGGCCAACGGCACGGTGACCATCACCATCACCAACGGGCTGAAGAAGGACGGCAAGCACACGCTGACCGTGAAGTACCTCGGCTCCGCGAACGTCGCTGCCTCGCAGACGACGGTCAAGGTGAAGGTCAAGGAGAAGGGCAAGAAGCACAAGCACTGACGCACTGACCGGCCGGCCCCGTCCTACTTCGGACGGGGCCGGTTGGCTTGTGTGGCGGGGTAGTCACGGACGTTCTTGTCGGTTACTGACGAGTAGAACGACAAGAATGTCCGTTACTACCCCGACGGGCGGGGCAGCCTCCAACCCGGCTACAGCAGGCCGGCGGTCTCCAGGCCGGTGCGGAGGGCGGCGTACTCGTCGTCGTCGAGCGGCACCAGCGGGCCGCGGACGTTGCGGTTGTCCAGGACCCCGAGCAGCTGGAGCCCGGCCTTGGCGCTGGTGGCGCCGTAGTTGGGCACGCCCATCACCGCGTCGATCGCCGGCACCAGGCCCGCGAAGATCTCGCGGGCCTTGGCATGGTCGCCGCCCTCGAACGCCTCGATCATGGCGCGCAGCTCGTTGCCGGCCACGTGGCCCACGACCGAGACGAAACCGGCGGCGCCGTGGGCCAGCCAGCCCAGGTTGCTGGCGTCGTCGCCGGAGTAGAGGGCGTACCCGAGCTCCATGATCTTGACGCCGCGGAGGTAGTCGCCGACGGCGTCCTTGACCGCGACGACCGTGTCGAGCTCCTTGGCCGCGGCGTACGTCTCGAGCGAGATGGTCGTGGCGGTGCGGCCCGGGACGTCGTAGAGCATCACCGGCACGCCGGTCGCCTCGGCCACGGCCCGGAAGTGGTGGAGCAAGCCGGCCTGGCCGGGCTTGTTGTAGTACGGCGTGACCAGCAGCAGCCCGTCCACGCCGACCTTCTCGGCCTGCACGGCGAGCTCGATCGAGTGTGCGGTCGAGTTGGTGCCGACCCCCGCGACCACGCTGGCCCGGTCGCCGACGGCGTCCTTGACCGCGGCCAGGATCTCGCCGTCCTCGGCCACCGTGGTCGTCGGCGACTCCCCCGTCGTGCCGGAGACCACGACGCCGTCATGGCCGTGGTCCACGAGGTGCTGCGCGATCCGAGCGGTGCCCTGGAGGTCGACCGAACCGTCGTCCTTGAATGCTGTCGCCATCGCGGTCAGCAGCCGGCCGAACGGGGCAGAGGGCGATCCGGTCATGGGCCAAGGGTATCGACCCACGGCCGAGGGTCTGGTCCCCCTTGGTCAGTCGTCGTCCGTGTCCTCGCCGCCGACCAGCCACTTCTTGGCGTCGTCGACGTCGTCGTCGTCGAAGACCTTCACCTCGCCCGGCATCATCCAGCCGAACGCCTTGACGGCGTTCTCGAGCCAGTCGGCGTCGGAGACGACGGCGACCCGCTTCCAGCCCCGGAGGTTCCCGGCCCAGAGCTTGGTGTCGGCCCAGACCGCGCCGGGCGAGTACGACGTGCCGTCGGCCAGTACGTAGAGCAGCCGGACGCCGCCCGCCTCCAGGGCTGCCCTGACCGCCGGGACGAGCACACCCCGGTAGTCGTCGTCGCTGATCTTGCCGCTCGCCTCGAAGCCGATGGTGCCGGGCGGCATGTCTTCGATGATCTTGAGCATGCCGTCACGCTAGGAACGGTCAGCGCCGACCGGGTCACCCCTTGCGGGCGAACTGCTCAGGCTCCGAGCCGCTCCCGCCGGAGCCAGGTCACCCGGACGAACCCGTCGAACGGCTGTCTCTCGACCGCCTCCCAGACGGCGGGGTCGATCTCCGGGTAGAAGGCGTCGCCCTCGGGCTCGAGCGGCACCTCGCTGATGATCTGCTCCGAGGCCAGGGGCATCGCGTCGGCGTACAGCCGCGCGCCGCCGGCGACGATCACCTCGCCGGGCAGCAGCGCCGCCCGGGCGAGGGCATCGGTGAGGCTGTGGGCGACGAGGACGCCGTCGGCGGACCACGAGGCATCCCGGGTGAGCACGATCGTGGTGCGGCCGGGCAGCGGGCGGCCGATCGACTCGTACGTCGTCCGGCCCATCAGCAGGGTGTGGCCCATCGTGAGCCGCTTGAACTCGGCCTGCTCCCCGGGCACCCGCCAAGGGATGGCCGGGCCGTTGCCGATCACGCGGTTGCGGGCGACCGCCGCAACCATCACGATCCGCTTGGTCATACGGCGATGGGTGCCTTGATGCCCGGGTGCGGGTCGTAGCCCTCGATCTCGATGTGCTCGAGGTCGAACGCGTCGAGCTCGGTCACCGAGGGGTCGAGGCTGAGCGTCGGGAGCGGCCGTGGGTCGCGGGTCAGCTGCAGCCGGGCCTGGTCGAGGTGGTTGAGGTAGAGGTGCGCGTCGCCCAGGGTGTGCACGAAGTCGCCGACCTCGAGGCCGGTCACCTGCGCGACCATGTGCGTGAGCAGGGCGTACGACGCGATGTTGAACGGCACCCCCAGGAACACGTCCCCGGAGCGCTGGTAGAGCTGGCAGCTGAGCCGGCCGGGTCCGGTGTCCTGGGGAGCGACGTAGAACTGGAACATCGTGTGGCACGGCGCCAGCGCCATGTCCGGGATGTCGGCGACGTTCCAGGCGCTGACGATGTGCCGCCGCGAGTCCGGGTTGGTCCGGAGCTGGTCGACCACGTGGGCCAGCTGGTCGACGTGCCGGCCGTCCGGGGTCGGCCAGGACCGCCACTGGTAGCCGTAGATCGGGCCGAGGTCGCCGTCGGCGTCGGCCCACTCGTCCCAGATGGTGACGCCCCGGTCATGGAGCCACTTCACGTTCGTGTCCCCGCGCAGGAACCAGAGCAGCTCGGCGAAGACCGAGCGGGTGTGCACCTTCTTGGTGGTGACCAGCGGGAAGCCCTCCGAGAGGTCGAACCGCATCTGGTGGCCGAAGACCGAGAGCGTGCCGGTGCCGGTGCGGTCGGACTTCTCGACACCCTCGTCGAGGATCCGGGTGAGGAGGTCGAGGTACGACTGCACGACCCCGAATCTAGTCGGCGGCGGAGACCTCCCCGCGGACCGTCGTCCGGGTGTCTCCTCCCACCCACACCGTGCTCCCCTCACGCCTCACGTGCACCCGGCCCCGGCGCCCGATGGCCGTGCCCTGGGCGGCGACGTACTGCTCGGGAAGCACAGAGCCGGCCAGCCACTGGCCGAGGCTGGCGTTGAGGCTCCCGGTCACCGGGTCCTCGGTGGAGGAGTCGAACGCCCGCACCTCGACATCAGCGTCGGAGCCCACGTCGCGCCAGGGGCCGACGACCCCGATGTCCCACCCCGCGAGCCGGCCCTGGTCGGGGCTGAGCTCGAGCACGGCCCGGGCGTCGGTGAGGAGTACGCCGACCCAGCCGGGACCGTTGTCGACCCATCGGGCGTCGACGACCTCGTCGCGGCCGATGCCGAGGATGTCGGTGATCGTCGTGAGCTCGCCCTCGTCGACCGGCCCGTCCTTGACCAGGGGCGGCGCCTGGAACTCCAGCCGGTCTGCGCGCCTGATGGTGACCAGACCGGCGCCGCACTCCTGGACCACGGCGCCGCCCTGCGGCGTACCTCCCGCCTCCAGCCACGCGTGCGCGCTGCCCAGGGTGGGGTGCCCGGCGAACGGCAGCTCGCGGCTCGGGGTGAAGATCCGCAGCCGGTAGTCGGCCTCCGCCCGGGTGGGCCGCAGCAGGAAGGTCGTCTCGCTCAGGTTGGTCCACTGCGCGAACAGCTGCATCCGGGCGTCGTCGAGGTCGTCGGCGTCGTGGACCACGGCGACGGGGTTGCCCGTGAGCGGGCCGGAGCCGAAGACGTCGACCTGCCGAAAGGTGTGCACGGCCTCACCTTGCCAGCACGGGGGTCTCCCCCCGGTTGGGGAGGTGCGCGGCCACCACGCACTCGTCCGTGGCCAGGTCGCAGGTCCGCAGCTCGAGGTCGTCCTCGGCGGTCGCACCCGCCGGCCGGACGACGTAGGCGATGGTCAGCCGCGCCGTGGGGCTGAGAGCCACCACCTCGTCGCCGTCCGCGAGTCCACTGGGGAGCCGGTCGCCCGACCGGTCGTCGTAGAGCGTGACCTGGCCGGTGTCCGGGTCACGGGTCGCCACGAAGATGCCGTCGGGGGCCAGCAGCGCTCCCCGCCCCGGCACGTCGAAGGACGCGTCGAAGACCGGCTGCGTCACCTCGATCGAGTCCTTGGCGACCTGGGAGGCCCGGATCCGGGAGCGTACGTCGAGCAGGGGCGCCGGACCGTAGGGGACGACGTCGCGCGACGGCGACGGCACCACGTGCGCGCCCTCCGCGTCGGAGTAGTAGATCGCGTTGCCGTCGACGGCGACCGCCCTGGCCCCCGCGTCGACCGCGAAGCTCCGCACCGGGTTGCCGGTGGTCACCTCCTTGACCACCAGCGTGGGCGGGCTCCCGCCCGGGTCCACCCAGGCCGCCCGGCCGGTCTCGTCGGTGGCCACCACCGGGAACGCCGGGTCCTTGTGACCCAGGACCTGCCGGCTGCCGTCGTCGGCGGCGTAGACGACCCGGCCGTCGTCGTCGCCGTACACCACGCCGTCGCCGATCTTCGTCATGTCGCGCAGCCCGTCGATGGCGAGCACCACGTGGTCGAGGTGGAGCCGGCCGTCGGCGTACCAGACGACGCCCGGCGCGGGGTTCTCCTCGCGGGCCACGTCGACGTTGGGGAGCACGTCGCTGTCGTCCGGGCCGGACCCGCCGTCCGTCGCGAGGTAGACGCCCGCACCCGCGGCCACCAGCAGCAGGGCGACCGCGATGATCCCGCCCCGTTTCAGGACCCGCCGGTTGTTCTCCCTCTCCTGACGCTTGAGGTCGTCCAGGTCGGGCGGGGCCAGGACGAGCAGCTCCCGGGCGGCCTGCTCGCGGCTCGCCTCGGGCGTCCGGGGCCGGCGGCTCGCCGCCCTGACCAGCTCGTCATGGACCAGCGCGTCGACACTCGCCTCCCGGCTGGCCTGCGCCCACGACCGGCGGCACCGGGCCAGTGCCTCGGTGGCCGTGGCCGGCGCCTCGTCGGGAGGTACGCCGAGCAGCACCGCGTCCTTCACCAGTGACGGCCACCGCGCGGCCACGTAGACCATCAGGTCCGCGTCCGCCCGCATGCGGTGAGCCTAGGAGGCTAGGCCGCACCGTAGGCCGTGAAGCCGCACCAGTTGACGAGGTCGGCAGGGTCCTCGAGGTCGAGCGAACCGCGGGCCGAGTGGAGCGCGGCGGCCAGGGTCGTGTCGCCCTGGAGCTCCTCGTGGACTCGGACCATGAACCCGACCGTGGCGTCGTCGGGGACCAGCTGGATGCTGCCGAGCACGCCCGCGGTCCCCCGGGCCACCAGGGCGCTCACGAAACCCAGCAGCTCGCCGCCCGTGTAGGCGATGTCGGCAGACGACTCGCAGGCCGCGAGGACGACGCGGTACGGCGCCAGGTCGCGGAGCTCCAGCTCCTGGACGGTGAGCAGTCCGTCACTGAGGCGCAGGCCGGAGAACATCGGGTTGTCGGCGCGGACGACACCGTGGCAGGCGAAATGCGCGGTGCTGGCGCCCTCCAGCTCCTCCGCAACCCTGCGGACCGTGCTGTGCGGCGGGCTCAGGGTCACGCTGTTCGGGTGCACGCGGCTCAGCCGCAGCACCTCGTCCTCGGCCGCAGGCAGCCCCGGCCCGGCGGCCAGGAGCACCTTCCCCGATGCGGGTCTGGGGCGCTGTCGGGCACTCGCCCAGAACGACGCCGAGGGGCTCAGGGAGACCGGCGCGTCGACCAGGGCCGACCACGGGACGCTCTGCAGGACGTCGACGGGCACCACCACGACCTCCCGGTCCGGTGGCAGTGCGAGCGGGTCGACCAGCAGCTGGCGCAGCCGGGCCACCCGCTCGCGGGCCAGCCGGGCCCGCTCGGGCCGGGCGTCCCTGCCGGCGAGGCGGGCCAGGGTCCGCAGAGCGAACGCCAGTCGGTCGCGCTCCTCGCGGAGGATCGCGAGCGGGGCGACGCTGCTCACCGTCACCCGGGACTGGGTGACGACCGCCGCGAGGACCTCGCCGTCGAGGATGCCGTACTCCACCAGCACTCGGTCGCCGAGCAGCGCCTGCAGCTCCCGGGTCGGGATCCGTCGGGTCCGTGCGTGCTGCTCGTTCCTGCTCACCCAGGTCAGGCGACGGAGTCGCTGCTCGAGGGCGGCGTGCCGGGCCACGAGCGCCTCGGAGGGGTCGCTCGCCTCGATCTCGGACCTCATCTCGCGCAGCCGCTCGAACTCCTCCGCGAACCCGTCTACGCCGGCGTGCTGCACAGAGAGCAGGGCCGTGGCCCGGTTGCGCTCCATCCAGTCGAACGCCCGGACCGCCGACGAGGTGCCGCGCAGTGCGCGCAGGGCCAGCTGGCCGAGCTCGGCGCCGTGGGCGGAGGCGAGCACCCGGAGCTCGGTCGAGGCGAGCTGGCCACGGTGCCGTTCGAGGTCGGCCAACCCCTGGTGACAGTGGCGCACGACCACGCGGGGCTGCCCCTGGAGCTCGGCAGCGGAGGCGGCGGCGAGCCTGCCTCGTAGGCGAGTCAGCATCGAGGACCCGCGGGCCAGCTCATGGGCGCGCCCGAAGCTCGCCTCCGCCCACGCGCCCCGGCCGAGCCGGCTCGCCGTACGCCCCGCGGTGAGGTGCGCGTCGACCGCCTCGACGGTCAGGCCCAGCCGCTCGAGCGTTGCCGCCGCACGACGTGCGTCCCGGACGTCGGCGCGGGTCGCGGTCCCGGCTTCGAGGCGGGCCTCGACCCCCACCACCGCGGCGCGCCAGGCCCACCCCGTGCGCTGCTGCCGTCGGAAGGACTCCACGGCCGCGCGCGATGCCTCGCTGGCAGTCTCGGCGTCGCCGCTGGACAGGGCCACGCGAGCGACGCGCAGCTGCGCCTCGGCCCGCATCAGCGGGACGTCGGTCTCGCTGAACTCGCGCAGGGCGCGGTCGGCCGCGACGCGTGCCTCCGGCAGCAGCCGCAGGTCGAGGAAGGCGTCGGCGGCCTCGGCGTGCAGCTCGGCGAGCGGGAGGCCCGCGACCCTGTAGAGCCGCTCGGACTCCTCGAACAGCGCCAGGCTCTCGGGCAGCCGGCCCGCGTGCGCCAGCACCCAGGCCTCCCCCTCGGTGTAGATCGCGGTCGGGGACGGGCCGACCTTCTCGGCCAGCGACCTCGCCTGACCAGTCAGCGCCAGAGCCACGCCGTACCGCCCGAGCTGGGCCTCGATCATGGCGAGGTTGTTGCACATCTTGGCGCGGATGTCGATCGGCAGGTCCCGCCGCTTCAGCGTCCTCCGGTAGATCGCCGCGGCCTCGGCAATCCGGCCCGCGTTCTGGTGCATGACCGCGGTCTGCTGCTCCAGCGCGGGCGGAACCTTTCCACCGAGCAGTCGGCGGGCGCGGAGCAGGTCGCGCTCGGCAGCGCGGGTGGCACCCAGCTCCTCGTTCACCGCCGAGCGCACGACGAGGACCTCCGCCAACCGCTCCTCCAGTCCGGCCGACTCGGCCAGCCGGGCGGCTCGGTTGAGCAGCCGCCGCGCGTGCTGCTCGGCCAGCTGGGCGCGGACCGCGCACCAGGCTTGCGCGCGAAGCGCGACCACCTCTGCCTCGACGTCCCCGGCTCGTCGGGCCTCGGCCACCAGTGCCTCCGCCAGCGGCCCGGCCGTGGCGGGGTCTGCCACCGCCGCCTGGTAGGCCGCCTCGGCGCGGACCAGCAGGTCGACCGAGCCGGCCAGGCCCTGTCCGTCCGTGGCCAGCTCGGACGCCAGATGGCCCGATGTATCCATTGCGGCGCTCAGCGTATCCGGGTTACGCAGGAGCCAGGCGCATGTCGGCCGGCCACCCCGTCACAGAGAGAAGCCCTCCATGCCCAGCAGTGTCCCCACACCATTCCCGAATCTCGACCTCCCGCCGCGCACGCCGGCCCAGAAGGCCGCAGACCACGACCGAAGGCTGGTGCAGACCGAACAGCTCATGGTGGGGGCCAGCCAATCCAGCGATGAACAGCACCCTGAACGAGCGAGTGCGGGCCGCTCGAGCGAGCCGGACCCCCTCTACCAGACCCTGAAGGATCGGCGCGCTTCGACGGGATCGGACGTCGTGCAGTTCGAGGCCACCCCCACCGCGACCGGGCAGTGGTCCCTGGTCGTGCCCGGGCAGCTGCTCGTCCGCCACAGTGCCAACGGCACGCTCTCGCCCGACGCCGACCCGATCCTGCGGGAGAACAACTTCAGCGCTCGTCCGACCGCGGCCGCTGCGGTCTGCCCGGACCTCGCCGGCAGCCTCACGCCGTACGAGTACGACGGCGACAGCGACGACGTCGAGTCGAGGAACAACGACATGCGCAACGCCCTCGACCAGCTACGAGTTGTTACGCAGGCCTCACCCACTCTGGTCACCGCTCTGCAGCAGCACCCTGACGAGCCACCGCCGCACAAGGTCGTCGCGAAGGCAGCTGTCGGTCCGGCACCGACCAAGCTGGACGACCAGGACCAGGTGTTCCAGCAGGCCGGCTTCCAGGCACCGCAAGGCAATGTCGTCGTCGCAGTGATCGACACCGGTATCGCCCCAGACCAGCGTGAGGACGGGTGGCTCAACGAGGTTGAACGGGCGGGAAGGACCGATCCGCTCGACGCGCTCCCGCAGCCCAACGAGCTTCTCGACTTCGCTGCCGGGCACGGCACCTTCGCCGCCGGCATCGTGCGACTGGTCGACCCTGACGCGGAGATCAGGGTCTATCACGCGCTGGACAGCGACGGCTTCGCGAACGAGAACGACGTCGCGTGCGCGATGATCCAGGCGGTGAGGGAAGGCGCGGACGTGCTGAGCCTCTCTTTCGGGATGCACACGGTGGACAACTCCCCGAGCGTGGCCCTCCAGCTTGCTCTCGAGAAGATCGACGAGGTCGTCGCGGAGGAAAACCGAACGTCCCCGGCGATCGTGGCGTCCGCTGGCAACTACGGGGACAACCAGCCGGTGTGGCCGGCGGCCTTCACCGACCGCGTGGTCTCCGTGGCGGCGCTCACCGCCGACCTCGAGGGTGCGAAGTGGTCGAACCATGGGGACTGGGTCACCTGCAGCTGCGTCGGCGAGGGCATAGTTTCGACCTTCGTCCCGGGGAAGGAGGACCCGGCTTTCCAGGAGCCGCCCGCGCACCCCGACACCTACCCCCTCGACGGCCAGCTCGACGCGTGGGCGGTGTGGTCGGGCACGTCGTTCGCAGCACCACAGATCGCCGGCGCGATCTCCAGGACGATGCGTGAGGCAGGAGGGATCGCGCCCCGCGCTGCCTCCTGGAGGCTGCTCGCCAAAGGCACGTTCGTGCCCGGGTACGGGAAGGCGATGTGCTTGCTCCCAGGCACCTGAGCCCCGCCTACTGATAGGCGGGGGTCGACGCCTGGGCGCGCCGCACCGCGGCGAGCCCGGACGCGGCGAGCACCAGCAGGACCGGCACCATCAGCAGGGCGAGCTTGAGGGACGTCGCGTCCGCCAGCGCGCCCACGGTCAGCGGTGCCACGAGTACGGCGAGGGAGGTCATCATGACCGCCCGGCCGCTGGCCCGGCCGGCCCGGCCGGGCGCCAGGGAGACCGCCAGCGAGAGCGCCATCGGGAACAGGTTGCCGATCCCCACGCCCAGCAGCGTCAGACCGACCACGGCCTGCACCGGCCCGGCCGACGGCCAGAGCACGACGAAGCCGGCCCCGGCGACGCACAGCGCCACGGCGAGCAGGCGCGACGGGTCGTGGCGCCTGGCCAGCCGGCTTCCGACGGTGCGCCCGACCACCACCCCGCCGAAGTAACCCGCCATCAGGCTCACCGCGGTGTCCGTCGACACGCCCACCTCGTCGTCGACGAACGTGGCTCCCCACGCGGTCACGCACCACTCGGCCGCCGTCACACAGACGAGGACCGCGGCGGCCACCCAGAACGCCCGGGGCAGGTTGACCCGCTCCTCGTCGGGTGGCGCGCTGGTCTCGATGGCGAGCCGCCGGTTCGTCGACCAGAAGAGGGCGGGGACGAACAACGAGGCCAGCAGCGCGGACCGCCAGCCCAGGCCCAGTGCGGCGGCGAGGGAGAAGGCGCCGATGAGGACGACGTACGAGACGCTGGCCGCGACGTTCGCCTCGGTCAGCGCGACGGTGCTGAGCTCGTGGTGGTGGTCGGCGAGCGTCGCCTGGATCGTGGCCAGGAGGAGCCCGCCGCCCAGGCCCATCACGAGGACCGACCCGACGGTCGCGGCCACGACGTGACCCGCGGTCAGCCCGACCGTGCCCACGGCGAGCAGGGCCGCGGACCACCAGAGCAGGTGCCTGCGCCCTATTGCGAGCTCCAGCCGGGACGAGGCCAGCCCGGCGACCAGGCTGCCGGCCGCGAACGCCGCGATGTGCAGCCCGCCGACCGAGTAGCTCAGCCCGAGCTCGTCGCGCAGGTGCGGGACGACCAGGCCGGGTGCGGCCTGCAGGTAGGCGAACCACGCGAGCATCAGGTAGGCGACCCAGGTGAGCCGGTCGCGCTGGAAGGAGGGTGACACCAGTGGAAGCGCCGGGCTCAGAGCACGTAGACCCGGCCGGAGTCCATCGACTCCACGGACCGGACGAAGGTGAGCCCGACCTCGGCGCCGTCGACGGCGGGGTAGCCGGGCATGACCGAGGCGTACGCCGCGCGCGACTCGGTCAGCACGGTCGGGCTGACGACGTTGACCCGGAACCGGCCCCACAGCTCGCCCGCGGTCGCGCGCACCCAGGCCTCCAGCGCGCCGTTGACGGCGGCGGCGACGCTGCCGGTGCGCACCGGCTCGCGGCCCAGGATGCCGCTGGTGAGCGTGAACGACCCGCCCTCCCGGACCGAGCCCACCCCCTGCCGGACCAGCTCGACCTGGCCGAGGAACTTGCTGTTGAGCCCGGCCAGGAGCTGGTCGCGGCCGATCTCGTCCCACGGTGCGTACGGCGTCGAGCCGGCGGTGACCACCACGGCGTCCAGACCTGGTCCGACGGCGTCGTACAGCGCGCGGACCGACTCGGGGTCGGTGATGTCGACGGGGTGCTCGGCCGAGCTCCGGTGGGCACTGACCACGTCGTGGCCGCGCTCGCGCAAGGCGGCGCCGACTGGCTCGCCGACGTGACCGGTGGCGCCGACGTGCAGGACCTTCACCCGCCCAACCTAGTGCCCTGTCAGGGAGATGCGCGCGCTGAGGCCGTGGTCCAGGTGCGTGCATGGCAAGGCGCCGGCGCGCGCGGAGACTGGGCGTCTTCGAAGCGGCGGCAACGCCACCAGGTGCGTGCCTGGTCCGCGGAATCAGTGTGCGAATCTCGCTGACAGGACACTCGTGCCCTACGCGTGCAGCGACATCGGTCCGTAGACGACCCGGTCGGCCTCCATCAGCGTCACCGCGTCGACGCCGAGCTCGGCCAGGTCGGCCCAGATCTCGCCGACCCAGGACTCGGCGTCGGCCTGCGAGGCGAACCGCCGTCCGGCGAAGTCCGACGGAACGTCGACCTCGGCACCGGAGGCGTCCTCGAGCCGCCACAGCCACGGGCGTTCGGCCGGGGTTGGCGGGCGGAACGTCGGCGGCTGGTCGGGAAGGTTCAAGAGGTGACCACCATCAGTCTTCGCGGACCGACGGCTCGACGAACGGGGGCGGGGTGATCTGGAAGATCTCGCGGCGGCCGCGTACGTCCACCCCGACCTCGGCCTCGGGGTTGACCACGGAGGAGACCAGGGCCAGCCCGATCCCCTTCTTGAGGGTCGGGGAGAAGGTGCCGGAGGTGACCTCGCCGAGCTGGACGTCGGGGGTCAGCGAGACCCGCATGCCCGGTCGGGGAATGGCGCGCCCGGTCGAGACGATGCCGCGGAGGATGCGCTTGGGGCCTTCCTCCTTCTCCTTCAGGAGCACGTCACGGCCCCAGAAGGCGGGCTTCTGCCAGCCGACAGCCCAGCCGAGCCGGCCCTCGTTGGGGGTGGTGGACAGGGAGATGTCCTGCCCGTGCAGCGGGTAGCCCATCTCGGTGCGGAGGGTGTCGCGCGCGCCGAGGCCGCAGGGCAGCATCCCGAACTCCTCGCCGGCCGCCATCAGCGCGTCCCACAGGCCGACGGCGACGCTGTTGGCGGCGATCAGCTCATAGCCCCGCTCGCCGGTGTAGCCGGTCCGGCAGACCACTACTCCCTCGTCGGTCAGCTGGTCCCCCGGGACCGGTGCCTCGACGAATGACATGTACTCGTGGCCGGCCGGCAGGCCGACCTTCTCCAGCACCTCGTCCGACTTGGTGCCCTGGACGGCGAGCACGACGTAGTCGCGGTGCCGGTCCCTGATGGTGATCCCGTCGGGCGCCGCCTTCAGTCAGGCGGCGGGCCACCTCGGCGGTGTTCGCGGCGTTGGGGACCAGCAGCACCCGGTCGTCGGTGTGGAGGTAGACGATCAGGTCGTCGACGATCCCGCCGGTCGCGTCGTCGCAGCACAGCGTGTACTGGGCCTTGCCGTGCCGGATCCGGCCCAGGTCGTTGGTGAGGGTGGCGTTGACGTACTCGGCCGCGCCGGGGCCGACGATCGTGACCTTGCCAAGGTGGCTGACGTCGAAGATGCCCACCGCCTCACGGACGGCCGTGTGCTCCTTGACCACGCCGGAGGAGTACTCCAGCGGCATCGACCAGCCCCCGAAGTCGGCGAACTTCGCGCCCAGCGCGACGTGACGCTCGTGCAGGGGCGAGGTGAGCGGCCCGCTCCCCGCCTCGGGCTCAGTGCCGTCCATGCTCGGGAACCTACCCTGACTATCCTGCGTCGGTGAGTACCTACACGCTGCGCACGGCGAACCCGGCCAAGACCCGTTGCGACGCAGTCGTGGTCGGTGTGGTGCAGTCCGGCAAGGGTCCCAAGGGTGCACTGAGGGTCGCTCCGGGCGGCGAGGAGGCTGCCAAGGCCTACGGCCGGACGTTCCGGCCCCTGCTGGCCTCCCTCGGTGTGACCGGCAAGCCCGGCGAGGTCACCAAGGTGCCGACCGGGAAGCAGCTGTCGTCGCCGCTGCTCGTGATCGTCGGCCTGGGCAAGCTGGACGAGGGGGACACGGTGTCGGCGGCCGTCGTACGCCGGGCCGCCGGCGCGGCTGCGCGGGGCGTCCCCAACGCCGCCTCGGTCGCCCTTGCCCTGCCGGCCGACACCGTGGAGCTGGTGCGGGCGGTGACCGAGGGCTTCGTGCTCGGTGGCTACGCGTTCACGGCGTACAAGAAGAAGGCCTCCGACGAGTCCAAGGCCGACCAGCCGGGCGAGGTCGTGGTGCTCAGCCCGTCGGCGCGCAAGAAGGAGTTCGTCCGCGCCTTCGAGGAGGCCCAGCTGGTGTCCGAGGCCGTGGCGGCCACCCGCAGCTGGGTGAACACGCCGCCCGGGGACCTGACCCCGCCGAGCTTCGCCGTCGCCGTCGAGGGGGCGGTCAAGGACGTCACCAAGGGTCGGGGCGCGCCCAAGGTGGCGATCCGGGTCCGGGACGAGAAGGAGCTCCAGGAGCTCGGCTGCGGCGGCATCCTCGCCGTCGGGATGGGCTCGTCGGCCCCGCCGCGACTGGTGGAGCTGTCCTACGCCCCGCGCGGCGCGAAGGCGCACCTGGCGCTGGTCGGGAAGGGCATCACCTTCGACTCCGGCGGCCTGACCCTCAAGACGCACGGCGGCATGAACGACATGAAGTCCGACATGGCCGGCGCGGCCGCGGTCGTCCAGGCCACCCTGGCGATCGCCCGGCTCGGGCTGCCCCTCAAGGTCACGACGTTCGCGCCGATGGCGGAGAACATGGTCTCCGGCTCGTCGGTCCGTCCCGGCGACGTGCTGACGATGTACGGCGGCACGACCGTCGAGGTGCTCAACACCGACGCCGAGGGCCGGCTGGTGCTGGGCGACGCCTTGATGATGGCCGCCGAGAAGAAGCCCGACGTGATCCTCGACGTGGCCACGCTGACCGGACACATGGTCGTCGCGCTGGGCGACAAGGTGTTCGGGGTGATGGGGTCACCCGAGGTCGTCGACGCGGTCCTGAAGGCGGCCGAGGAGGCCGGCGAGGAGAGCTGGCCGATGCCGATCCCGGACGGGATGGACGAGCGGATCCACAGCAGCCGGATCGCCGACCTGGCCCAGCACGACTGGGTCCGGTGGGGTGGCGGCCTGTTCGCGGCCGCGTTCCTCCGGGAGTTCACCGGCGGGCTCCCATGGGCGCACCTCGACATCGCGGGGCCGTCGTACAACTCCGGTGGGCCGTCCGGCCACCTCACCTCCGGCGGCACCGGCGTCGCAGTCGCCACCCTCGTGGACTACGCACGGACCCTCTGCGGCTAGCGGTCGTTGAGGAGGTCGCTCTGCGACCGTCTCGAAACGCCTGAAGCACTCCACGGGACTGGAGCGCGTGGGTTCCAGCCTTCGCCTGCGGTGGTTTCGAGACGCGTCACTCCGCTCCTCAACCTTCGGCGCGGTCCCAGGCTTCGCAGGCTCAGCCTGGGGCGCCTCCCTCGAGCTTCTTGCGGCGGTTGTAGTCGCGCATCCGCTGCGGGATGCCCACGACGGCGGCGTCGTAGGACGGCACCTGGAAGCGGTTGCAGAACTTGTGCGCCCAGTCGACCGAGGGCACCCGGCGGCGGGTCCACTCGCCGTCGTGGGCCACCAGGAGCAGGGTCACGTCGCTGACCGCGGTGCGGGGCTCGACGAACCCCTCGACGCCCCGGTGGCCCGCCACGAACTGCTGCAGGTGCTCCTGGTCGACGCCGTCCGAGGCACGCACGCGGGTGGACCCGGTGCGGTACGGGTCCCGCGACGGTCCCTTCGTCCGCGGCTTCGCGCCGCCCCGGAACCGATCCAGCCATGACATGCGGACAAGTGTGCCTCGCCCGCCCTCGGGGCGGTGTGAACACGCACCAGACAGGTGCAAAGATGGCTGACGTGTCCGACTTCGACGTCCTCATCCTCGGAGCCGGGTCGGGAGGCTATGCGTGCGCGCTACGGGCCGCCCAGCTCGGGCTGCGCGTGGGTCTGGTCGAGAAGGGCAGTCTCGGCGGCACCTGTCTCCATGTCGGCTGCATCCCGACCAAGGCGCTGCTCCACGCCGCCGAGGTCGCGGACAACACCCGCGAGTCCGAGCAGTTCGGGGTCAGGGCCAGCCTCGAAGGCATCGACATGGCCGGCGTCAACACCTACAAGGACGGCGTCGTCCAGCGGCTGTTCAAGGGGCTGACCGGGCTGATCAAGGGCCGCGGGATCACCGTCATCGAGGGCACCGGCCGGCTGACCGGTCCCCGCGAGGTGACGGTTGACGGGACGGCGTACAGCGCGGAGCACGTGGTCCTGGCCAGCGGCTCCTACCCGCGGTCGCTGCCGGGGCTGGACATCGACGGCGAGCGCGTCATCACCTCGGAGGAGGCACTCCGGCTCGACCGGGTGCCGGCCTCGGTGGTCGTGCTCGGGGGCGGAGTGATCGGCTGCGAGTTCGCCAGCGTGTGGCGCAGCTTCGGCGCCGAGGTGACCATCGTCGAGGCGCTGCCCCGGCTGGTCCCGCTCGAGGACGAGGCGTCCTCCAAGGCCCTCGAGCGGGCGTTCCGCAAGCGCGGGATCGTGTTCCGGACCGGTACGCCCTTCCAGAGCGCGAAGACCACCGATGACGGCGTGGCGGTGACGGTCGAGGGTGGCGAGGTCATCGAGGCCGAGCTGCTCCTCGTGGCGGTGGGACGCGGGCCGGCGACGGACGGCCTGGGGTACGACGAGCAGGGCGTCAGGATGGAGCGCGGCTTCGTCGTGGCCGACGAGCGGTGCCGGACCAACCTCGAGAACGTCTGGGCGGTCGGCGACATCGTCCCCGGCCTGCAGCTCGCGCACCGAGGCTTCCAGCAGGGCATCTTCGTGGCCGAGGAGATCGCGGGGCTGTCCCCCAGCCCCGTCGACGAGGCCGGCATCCCGCGAGTGACGTACTCCCACCCCGAGGTCGCCTCGGTCGGCCTGACCGAGGCCCAGGCGGGCGATGCGTACGGCAGCGAGGCCGTCGAGGCGCTGACCTACGATCTCGGCGGCAACGGCAAGAGCCAGATCCTGAAGACCCAGGGGTTCGTGAAGCTGGTCCGGCGCAAGGACGGTCCGGTCGTCGGCGTCCACCTCGTGGGAGACCGCGTGGGCGAGCTCGTCGGCGAGGCGCAGCTGATCTACAACTGGGAGGGGTACCCGGAGGACGTCGCACCGTTCGTCCACGCGCACCCGACCCAGAACGAGGCGCTCGGCGAGGCGCACCTGGCCCTGGCCGGGAAGCCACTGCACGCCCACTCCTGACCGACCACCCATCCCTCCCAGACCACTCTGACCGAACCCGAGCGAAGGAGCTCCATGGCCACCGAAGTCAACCTCCCGGCACTGGGCGAGTCCGTCACGGAGGGAACCGTCACGCGCTGGCTCAAGCAGGTCGGCGACGAGGTCGCCGTCGACGAGCCCCTGCTCGAGGTCTCCACGGACAAGGTCGACACCGAGATCCCCTCACCTGTCGCCGGCACGCTGCTCGAGATCAAGGCGAACGAGGACGACACCGTCGAGGTGGGCGCGGTGCTCGCGATCGTCGGCGACGAGGGCGAGGGTGGCGGCTCCGACTCCAGCGACTCGTCGGACGAGGCCGAGTCGGAGACGGCCAGCGAGACGACAGACGAATCGACGTCGGACGGCCGGTCCGAGGAGGAGTCCCAGCAGGAGAGGACCGCCTCCGAGCCCCAGCCCGAGAAGGAGCTGGAGCCGGAGCCCGAGAAGGAGCCGGAGCCCGAGCAGCCCGCCGCGTCGTCGGACGACAGCAGCGGGGGTGGCGGCGAGTCCAGCGGCGGCGACTCCACCCCGGTGACGCTGCCCGCACTGGGCGAGTCCGTCACCGAGGGCACCGTGACCCGGTGGCTCAAGCAGGTCGGCGACGAGGTCGCCGTCGACGAGCCGCTGCTCGAGGTCTCCACGGACAAGGTCGACACCGAGATCCCCTCGCCCGTGGCGGGCACGCTGCTGGAGATCAAGGTCAGCGAGGACGAGACCGTCGAGGTCGGAGCCGAGCTGGCGCTGATCGGCTCCGGCCAGCCGTCGTCCGGTGGCGACAGCGGCGGCAGCAGCAGCGAGGAGAAGGAGCAGGCAGCAGAAGCGGAGCCCGAGGCCAGGACGGAGCCCGAGCCGGAGCCCGAGCCGGAGCCCGAGAAGGAGCCGGAGCCCGAGAAGGAGCCGGAGCCCGAGGCCAAGGAGCCCGAGGCCGAGAAGGAGCCGGAGCCGGAGGCCAAGGACGAGCCGGTCGAGGAGCAGCAGCCCGAGCCGGAGTCTGAGCCGGAGCCCGCCCACGCTGCGTCGTCAGCCGGGTCGGCCTCGGGCGGTTCCGGGGACGGTGCCGGGTACGTCACCCCGCTGGTCCGCAAGCTGGCCGCCCAGCACGACGTCGACCTGTCCACGGTGACCGGTTCCGGCGTGGGCGGCCGGATCCGCAAGCAGGACGTCCTCGAAGCTGCTCGCCAGGCCGAGCAGGCTGCCCAACAGGCTGCCCAGCCGGCTGCCCAGCCGGCCGCCGCCGCGGCTCCGGTCAGCGGACCGACGGGCGCCGGTACGTCGCCGGCTGGGGTCACCCCGCCGACGATCACGCCGGACTCGCGCCGAGGCACCACCGAGAAGATCAGCCGGCTGCGCAAGATCATCGCCGAGCGGATGGTCGACTCGCTGCAGACCTCGGCCCAGCTCACCCAGGTCGTCGAGGTCGACGTCACCAACGTCGCGCGGCTGCGCGAGTCGGTGAAGAGCGAGTTCCTGGCCCGTGAGGGTGTCAAGCTCAGCTACCTGCCGTTCTTCGCCAAGGCAGCGATCGACGCGCTCAAGGAGCACCCGAAGCTCAACGCCACGATCGACACCGAGGCCGGGGAGATCACCTACTACGACCGGGAGAACCTCGCCTTCGCCGTGGACACGGAGAAGGGGCTGATCACCCCGGTGGTCCGAGATGCCGGTGACCTGTCGATCTCCGGGCTGGCCAAGAAGATCGCGGACGTCGCCCAGCGGACCCGGACCAACAAGATCGGGCCGGACGAGCTCTCGGGGGGCACCTTCACGATCACCAACCTGGGCAGCGTGGGTGCGCTCTTCGACACCCCGATCATCAACAAGCCGCAGGTGGCGATCCTCGGGCCGGGCACGGTCGTGAAGCGGCCGGTGGTGATCGACGACCCGAACCTCGGTGAGACGATCGCGGTCCGCTACATGGTCTACCTGGCCCTGACCTACGACCACCGGCTCGTGGACGGCGCCGACGCCGGACGGTTCCTGCAGGACGTGAAGCGGCGGCTCGAGGCAGGCACGTTCGAGGTCTGATCGGGGTACCTCCTCACGTGGCCCAGGTCCTCCTCGCCGGCGCGTCCGGCTTTCTCGGGACCCGGCTGCGTGAAGCCCTGCTCGGGCGTGGGCACTCCGTCACCTCGCTGACCCGCGGGGAGGCACGGGGCACCGACCAGTCGACCTGGGACCCGTACGCCGGCCGGATCGGCCGCGACCTCGTCGAGGCCGCGGACGTCGTCGTCAACCTGGCCGGGTCGCCGACGCTCGGCAACCCGCACTCGGAGAAATGGGCGCGCGAGCTCAGGGAGAGCCGGGTGATCACGACTCGGGTGCTGGCCGAGGCGATCGCGTCGTCGGACCGGAAGCCGGCGTTCCTCGCGGGCAACGGCATCTCCTTCTACGGCGACCACCAGGACGTCGGCGACCCGGTCCTCGACGAGACCGCCGACAGCCGTGGTGACGCCCTCCTCACCTCGGTGACCCGCGGCTGGCAGGCCGCGGCCGAGCCCGCAGGCGAGGCCGGCGCCCGGCTCTGTGTCCTCCGCACCGCACCCGTGATGGACCGGCGCAGCGCACCCCTGAAGGAGCAGCGACTGCTGTTCCTGGCCGGGCTCGGCGGCCGGCTCGGCGACGGCCGCCAGCGGATGCCGATGATCTCGCTGCGCGACTGGGTGGGTGCCGCCGTCCACCTGGCCGAGGACGACGACGCCTCGGGGCCGTTCAACCTGTGCTGCCCGCAGACACCGACCAACGCCGAGTTCACCGAGGCGCTCGCCCAGCAGCTGCACCGGCCGTCGTTCGCGACCGTGCCGGCGTTCGTCCTCAAGAGGGCCGCCGGCCGGATGGCGCCCGAGCTCCTGGGCTCGCTCAACGTGGTCCCGGCCGCCCTGGAGGCGTCCGGCTACGTGTTCCGCGACCCGGACGTGGCGGCGGTCCTGCAGGCGGGTCTGTCTCAACCGACCTGAGGCCTCACCTCCCCGGGCAGGACGGATGCGACCAGCCACCGGCCGTGCAGCCGCCGCAACCAGACGGTGCGGGTGGTGGCCTGGTCGCGCGGCAGCCGACGGCGCAGCCCGGCACCGACCGCCACGCCGCCGGCCAGCCGGTCGGTGACCAGCACCGTCCAGGACGACGGGCCGTGCGCGAGCTCGCGCACCGAGAGCAGCTGGGTGCGGAGCTGTCGGACGACGAGCCCGCGCGCCGCCCAGGCCCGCAGCATCGCCAGGTCGTCGCGGCCGGCGACCGAGCCCGGCGTGTAGAGCGAGCGGAGCAACCGTGGGTCGCCCCGGGCCCATGCGTCGGCTCGGCGGCCGTCCCAGGCCCGCAGGATCTCGACCGGCTCGATCGACGCGGTCCGGACCGGTGCCGTCGTGGACGAGGCTTCGAGCCTCGGCGCCGGAGCGCCCCGCACCTCAGCCGCCGTGCGCGGCGCGGCACACGCGGAGCACGCGGCAACCAGGAGCCCAGCCACGAGCGTCTTCCGGGACATGCCCACAGGTCTACCCCGCCGCGCCGACTCCTCGCCGAGCTCATCCACAGGTCGCCCGGCAGGCACACTTGCGGGCGTGCCGACCCGACGTACCGTCCTGCTCGGCGGCGCCGGCGTGGTGGCTGCCGGGCTGGTCGCGGCCGGTGTCGGCATCGAGCAGGGGACGCTGCCGGGCCGGCCGTTCCTCCAGGCGCACCTCGGCCTCGACGGCGAGGACGGCGTCATCCCGGACGTCGAACCGGGGCCGGAGCTCGAGGACTCGTTCGTCAGCACGGCGCGCGGCGGTGCCGAGGTCGGCTGGTCGCTGATCCTCCCCCCTGGCGGCGAACAGGTGGCGCTGCCTCTCGTCGTGGCGCTGCACTGGCTGGGCGCCGACCACCGTCTGCTCACCGGACGGGAGCTCGGCCTGGACCGCTACCTGGCGCAGCACGTCCAGGACGGCGGTACGCCGTTCGCGATCGCCGCACCCGACGGCGGGACCGGGTACTGGCACCCGCACGACGGTGACGACGCAGGCGCGATGGTGACCGACGAGCTGCTGCCGATCCTCCAGCAGCGCGGTTACGACACGACGCGGATCGGCCTGCTGGGCTGGTCGATGGGTGGGTACGGCGCGCTGCGGCTGGCCGGGCTGCGCGGGTCCGGGGCCACGGCAGCCGTGGTCGCGAGCAGCCCCGCACTCTGGAGCGACGCGGACGACGCCTCGCCCAGCGGCTTCTCCGACGCCGACGAGTACGAGAAGTACTCCGTCTTCCACGACCAGGAGCGGCTCGACGGCATCCCCGTGCGGGTCGACATCGGCACCGGCGACCCGTTCTACCGCGACGTCCAGGACTACGTGCGGGGCTTCCCGGACGGCGCCGAGCTCACCAGCACCTTCGAGCCCGGCGGGCACACTCCCGGCTACTGGCGCCGGATGCTGCCCGCCCAGCTCTCCTTCCTGGGCAACGCGCTCTAGCTTCGGAAATTCCTCGACTGTCGAGTCTTTTCTGAGGGATGGCCCGTGCCGGCTGCTTTGCCGAGGGAAATCGGCACCTGGTGCCGGTAATGCTCCGCAAACCCGGAGCCAACTCGGAAAACACTCAACTGTGGAGGAACTCCGAGGCGGCGGCGCCAGCTAGCAGCCGCAGCTGTAGTAGGTGACGTCCCAGGGGCTGCCCTCGTCGGCGTACACGTTGCCCGAGGCCGCTTCGTACATCGGGTAGCCGTCGCTGCGGAGCCCGATGTAGGTGTAGGTGTTGTGGACCCACGAGGTCAGGCAGGACGTCCTGGAGAAGTCCAGCTTGTAGCCGTTGTAGTGGCTGTAGGTGCCGGACGCGTGTCCGCCCTCGGTGCCGCCGGTGATCTGCAGCGCGCACCCGGATGCGCTGTGCAGCGTGATGGCACCGTCGATGGTGGCCTGGCGGATGCCGTCGAACGACGTGCACGTGGGGTTGCTGCGGGTGGTGCAGCCCCCGGACGAGGTCCAGGTGATCCCGGCCGCGCGCAACTGCGCCTCCGCGCTGGCCTGCGACACCGCGGACGCCGCGGGCGCGAGGGCGACGGTGCCGGCCACGGTCAGGGCCGCGGCGACGACGAGGGTGCGGGTTCCCGAGAGGATGGTCATGGTCTCCCCTCTACCAACGCCGAGTAGGGTCGTAAACGTGGCTGCTCCGGTCTTCGAGGTCGTCGGCACCGGCACGGACGCGGTGGACTACCTGGCCGCCTGGGAGCTCCAGCGCCGCGTGCACGCCGAGGTCGTCGCCGGCCACCGGCCCGACACCGTGCTGCTGCTGGAGCACCCGCCGACCTACACGGCCGGCAAGCGCACCGAGCCGCACGAGCGCCCACTTGACAGTGGCGGCGCGCCGGTCATCGAGGTCGACCGCGGCGGCAAGATCACCTTCCACGGTCCTGGCCAGCTCGTGGCCTACCCGATCGTCCGGCTGCCCGAGCACGTGCTGGTCGTCGACTTCGTACGCCGCCTCGAGGAGGCGATGATCGCGACCTGCGCCGACTTCGGGGTGGCCACGGCGCGTGTCCCCGGCCGCAGCGGAGCCTGGCTCCGGGCCGACGAGCTCCGCCCGGAGCGCAAGATCGGGGCGATCGGGCTGCGGGTGGCGCAGGGGGTGTCGATGCACGGCATCGCGCTCAACTGCGACGTGGACCTGGCGTGGTACGACCGGTTCGTCCCCTGCGGCATCGCCGACGCCGGCGTCACGACGCTCAGCCTCGAGGTCGGCCGCCCGGTCGGCGTCCCCGAGGTGCTGCCGGTCCTGCAGGCGCGGCTGTCGGAGCTGTTGGCCTGGGCGCCGTACGCCGCGACGCCGGACTACGAACCACGGCCCGACCCGGCCAGGCAGCCGCGCATCGAGCTCGTCCGTCCCTGACCTGCGACCACGGTGACCGAGCTGAGCGTGCGGCCGACGCTGCGCGGCTCGTTCGGGATGGCGTCGTCCACCCACTGGCTGGCCTCCCAGTCGGCGATGGCCGAGCTCGAGGCGGGTGGCAACGCCTTCGACGCAGTCGTCGCGGGGGCGTTCGTGCTGCACGTCGTCGAGCCGCACCTCAACGGGCCGGCCGGCGAGGTGCCGGCGATCTTCGCCACCGCCGCGGACCCGACGCCACAGGTCCTGTGCGGCCAGGGCCCGGCGCCGGTCGGCGCGACCCGCGAGCACTACGCCGGCCTCGGGCTCGATCTCGTGCCCGGCTCCGGGCCGCTGGCAGCGGCGATCCCCGGCGCGGTCGACGGCTGGCTGATGCTGGCCCGCGACCACGGCAGCCGGCGGCTGCGTGACGTCCTCTCCTACGCGATCGGCTACGCGCGCAGCGGCCACCCGCTCCTGCCCGCTGCCGCGGCGACGGTCGCCCGGGTCGAGGAGCTGTTCCGCGACCACTGGCCGACGTCCGCGGCCCGATGGCTCCCGGCTCCCCGGCCGTGGCAGGTCGTCACGAACCCGGAGCACGCCGCCACCCTCGAACGGCTGGTCGCGGAGGGCGAGGCGGCCGGGAGCGGCCGCGAGGCGCAGTACGACGGCGCCCGACGGGCCTGGGGCGAAGGGTTCGTGGCCGAGGCGATCGACGCCTTCAGCCGGCTGCCGTTCCGCGACTCGAGCGGCGCCGACCATGCCGGCGTCCTGACCGGCGCCGACCTGGCCGGCTGGTCGGCGTCGTACGAGGCGCCGGCCCGGCACCGGTTCCGCGACGTCGAGGTGGCCAAGACGGACCTCTGGGGGCAGGGGCCGGTGCTGCTGCAGTCGCTGGCGATGCTGGACGGGCTGCCCGACGACCCCACGACGCCCGAGGGGATCCACGCCGTCACCGAGGTGCTCAAGCTCGCGCTGGCCGACCGGGACGCGTGGTACGGCGACGGCTCACCGGTCACCGTCGCGGAGCTGCTCGACCCGGCGTACGTCGCCGCCCGGCGCGCGCTCGTCGGCGACCGGGCGTCGTTCGAGCTGCGGCCCGGCGCGCCGGGTGGGCGAGCGCCGGTGCTGCCCGCCCACGTGCTCGCCGGGACGTCCACCGCCACGGGCGCCGGGCTCGGCGAGCCGACGGTCTCCTGGGACGGCGAGACCCGCGGCGACACGTGCCACATCGACGTGGTCGACCGCTGGGGCAACATCGTTTCGGCGACGCCGAGCGGCGGCTGGCTGCAGAGCTCGCCCACCATTCCCGAGCTCGGCTTCTGCCTCGGGAGCCGGCTCCAGATGACCTGGCTCGACGAGGGCCTGCCCGCGACGCTCGCACCTGGCCGCCGGCCTCGCACCACGCTCTCCCCCACCCTGGTGCTGCGCGACGGCGTACCGGTGCTGGCGTGCGGCACGCCCGGCGGTGACCAGCAGGACCAGTGGCAGCTGCCGTTCCTGCTGCACCACCTGGTGTGGGGGCGGGAGCTCCAGGCCGCGATCGAGGCTCCGTCGTTCCACACCACGTCGATGCCGAGCTCGTTCTACCCGCGGGAGATGAACCCGGGCGAGCTGGTGGTCGAGGACCGTCTCGGGGCCGAGGTGATCGAGGCGCTCGCCGCCCGTGGGCACCGGGTCGTCCGCGCCGGCGACTGGACCCTGGGGAGGCTCAGCGCGGTCGCTCGGGACCCCGCGACCGGCGCCCTGTCGGCGGCGGCCACGTCCCGCGGTGGCAACGGCTACGCCGTGGGGCGCTAGAGCTGCGGCGCTAGAACTGGTCGGTGTAGTGGCTTCCGGTCGGCACGTAGTCCTCCCAGCTCCGCAGCGACGGGTCCGCTCCGGACTCGACGTCGACCAGCCGGTCGAGGTAGTAGTCCCAGCCCGGCGCGACGTTGCCCGCCTGCTCCCGCGTGACGCCGGGCTGACGGAACGTCAGCGTCGTGACGCCGTTCTCGTGGCTCAGGTCGAGCTCGAGCGGCCAGAGCTCGTCGCCGACCTGGGTCGAGACGTGGAGGCGGTGCGGGGGCTCGCAGACCCGGATCACCATGGCGTCGCCCTCCTCCTGCCCCTCGAAGGTCATCGCGAAGGTGACGCTCCCCGTCGTCGGGTCGCCGGTCCACGTGCCGATCCAGCGGGCCAGCCGCTCCGGCTCGGTCACCGCTGCCCAGACGTCCTCGATCGGCGCCTCGAAGTCGCGGGTCTGGACGAGGACGTACTGCCCGTCGCGCTGCTCGATGGTCCCGGTCGGTGTCATGCGGTCTCCTCGGTCGGTGCGGCGACGGAGCGGGTACGCCGCTCGCGAGTGGTCCGGCGGACCTCGGTCTCCAGCGCGTCCAGGGCCTGCTCGGCAATCCCGAGCGTGGTCAGCCGGGTGACGTACGACGCCACGGGGGCCAGCGCCGTACGGTCGAGTGCGTAGTAGCGCTCGCGGCCGTGGTCGGTGACGGTCACGACGCCCGCCTCCAGCAGCAGGCGCAGGTGCTTGCTGACCGCCGGCCGGCTGATCGGCAGGTCGGCGGCCAGGTCGACGACCCGGTGCGGCCGCTCTGCCAGCTCGGCCAGGAGCGACCGGCGGACCGGGTCGGCGAGCGCACCGAAGACGTCCATCGCAATAGGTAACCATTTGGATACCTATTGCGCAAGGGCGACCGATCCAGCGCAGTTGCGCTGATTGGGTCGCTTCTGGAAGCGCGGTTTCGAGACGACACCGCCGAGGCGGAGTGAACTGGGTCACCGGCGTAGGCTCGGATCCGTGACTCAGGTGGCTCCCGAAGGTCGGAAACTCCTCCGTCTCGAGGTCCGCAACGCGGAGACCCCGATCGAGCGGAAGCCGGAGTGGATCAAGACCCGGGCCAGGATGGGACCGGCCTACACCGAGCTGCACGCGCTGGTGAAGTCCGAGGGGCTGCACACGGTCTGCCAGGAAGCCGGCTGCCCCAACATCTTCGAGTGCTGGGAGGACCGCGAGGCCACCTTCCTCATCGGCGGCGACCAGTGCACCCGGCGCTGCGACTTCTGCCAGATCGACACCGGCAAGCCGCAGCCCCTGGACCGCGACGAGCCGCGCCGGGTGGCCGAGTCGGTCCGGACCATGGGGCTGCGCTACGCCACGATCACCGGCGTCGCGCGGGACGACCTCGCGGACGGCGGCGCCTGGCTCTACGCCGAGACCGTCCGCGCCATCCACGAGCTCAACCCGGGCACCGGCGTCGAGAACCTCATCCCCGACTTCAACGGCCGGCCGGACCTCCTCCGTGAGGTCTTCGAGAGCCGCCCCGAGGTGCTGGCGCACAACGTCGAGACCGTGCCCCGGATCTTCAAGCGGATCCGGCCGGCGTTCCGCTACGACCGTTCGCTGGACGTGCTGACCCAGGCCCGCGACTTCGGGCTGGTCACCAAGTCGAACCTGATCCTGGGCATGGGCGAGACCCGCGACGAGGTCAGCCAGGCGCTCCGCGACCTGCACGCCGCCGGCACCGAGCTGGTCACCATCACCCAGTACCTCCGCCCCTCGGTGCGGCACCACCCGGTCGAGCGCTGGGTCAAGCCGGACGAGTTCGTCGAGCTGGCGGCCGAGGCCGAGGCGATCGGCTTCTCCGGTGTCCTGTCAGGGCCGCTGGTGCGTTCGTCGTACCGCGCCGGGCGGCTGTACCGTCAGGCCATGGACGCCCGCCAGGGCGCGTCCGCCTGACCACGCACGAAAGAGACAGATGTCGAACACGAAGGCCGAGCCGGAGAAGACCGGCCGGATCCAGCAGTTCCGCCAGACCTACACGCTGACCAAGAAGACCGATCCCCGGATCGGCCTCTGGATCCTCGGCTCGTTCCTGGTGGTCGGGGCGCTGGGCTTCGTGGTCTTCTACTTCCTGCTGCCGAGCAAGGGCACTCTCGGGCTGGTCATGGCGATCGTCGGCGGGCTGCTGTTCGGCTCGCTCGCGGCCCTGATCCTGTTCGGGCGCCGGGCGCAGAAGTCGGCGTACGCGCAGATGGAGGGACAGCGCGGCGCGGCAGGCGCCGCCCTGCGGATGCTGCGCCGCGGCTGGCGGGTCTACGACGAGCCCGTGGCGATCACCAAGCAGATGGACGTCGTCTACCGCGTGGTCGGGCCGCCCGGGATCGTGCTCATCGGCGAGGGCAACCAGAACCGGCTCCGCCAGCTGATGGCCAGCGAACGCCGCAAGCACGAGCGGGTGGCGGCGGAGACCCCGATCCACGAGGTGGTCTGTGGCAACGGCGAGGGCGAGGTGCCGCTGCCGAAGCTGGTCAAGTACGTCCAGAAGCTCGGCCGCGACGTCAAGCCGGCCGAGATGACCGACATCATCAACCGGCTCAAGGCGCTCGACGCGAACCGGTCGGCCATCCCGATGCCCAAGGGCCCCGTCCCGACCAGCATGAAGGGGTTGCGCGGCAACATGCGGGGCCGGTGACCCGCGTCCTCCTGGTGGGGCTGGGCCGGATCGCCCGGACCCACATCGCGGTGCTCGACCGCCTGGCGGAGACGACGGTGACCGCGGGCGTCGACCCGGCGCCGTCGTACGACGTCCCGTTCCCGGTGCACGCCAGGCTCGAGGAGGGCCTGGCCACCGAGCCCGACCTGGTCGTCCTGGCCACACCGACCGAGAGCCACGCCGCGCTCGCCTCGGAGCTCCTCTCCGGCACCGACGCCCTGGTGCTGTCGGAGAAGCCGCTGGCCCAGACCTCGGCCGCGATCGCCGAGCTGGAGGCACGGTACTCCCCCGGTGTGGTCGCTGCCCGGCTCAGGGTCGCGCACCACTTCGCATTCTCGCCGGAGGTGGAGTGGGCCTCCCGGCTGGTGGCCGGCCATCCCGAGTGGGGGCCGCCGACCAGGGTCACGGCGATGTCGACCGACGCCTACGGCACGCTCACCGACAGCCAGCGCGCCAGCCTGGTCTCCAGCTTCGTCGACACAGCACCCAACCAGCTCAGCGTGGCCTCGGCGTTCACGACGGCCTGGCGGGTGGAGTCGCACGCCGACCGCGGAGACCGGTCGGTGACCACGCTCAGCCACGACGGCGGCCGGACCGTGCTGTCCTCCAACTGGCTGGCCGGCGACAGCAGCAAGCACCTGGCGCTGGAGTTCCTGGGCGGCGAGGTGCGGGTGACGATCGAGCACTCGTCGATGACCGTCCTGGTCACCGAGGGCGACCGGGTCACCTCCCACACGGCGTACGCCGACGACGTCGAGCGCAAGCAGGCGCACTACCTGGGGCTGTACGACGCCCTGCTGCACCGTCCCGACGACCCGAGGCTCGGGGTCGGGCTGGCCCTGCGGATCGCCCGGCTCATCGGCGAGGCCGCGTCCCTGCCGGCCGCTGAAGTGGCTTGGGCCCAGGTCCGGGCCGGGATCTCCTAGGTCCTAGGCCTTCGACTGCCCCATCGTGGTCACCTGGTCGGCCGGTGGCGCCTGGATGGAGACGTCCTTGCCCCAGTCGGACAGGGTGACCGTGATGCTCGTGCCGCCGAGGTCGCTGGAGAACTTGCGGAGCAGCCCGTCGGTGTCGAACCACCAGTCCTGGGTCATCGTCTTGGGTAGCGACCCGGTACCGGCCGACGAGGGCATCGACGCCAGCAGCTTCTGGGGGTCGACGGTGGCCGTGTAGTGGTGGAGAGACTCCCCGTCCACGTCCTCGGAGCCCTTGTCGGTCGCCGAGGTCACGGCACCGGCGAAGGTCTCGATGGTCTTGGCGAGGTCGAGCTGCTGGCCGAGCGGGCCGAGCGGGCTCTTCGCGTCGTCCATCGAGGTCGAGACCCACTTGTCACCGAGCGAGGCGCTCTTCAGGTACAGGGTCCCGTCGACCAGCCGCACCTCCGCGTCGCCGAGCTGGCCCATCGACAGCTTGATCGCGGCTTCGGGCGGGCTCTTGGTGAAGTCGGCGTCGCCCGCGGCGGTGCCCATCGAGCCCCCGAGGTCGAGGGTGACGTGGGCGGTGGTGGCCTTGTCGATCGCGCCCTTGAGCAGGTCCACGAACTCGGTACCGGAGAGAGCGTCAGCGCTCGCCGACGAGGACGACGACGAGGAGTCCTTCGCCGTGGCGTCGTTGCCGCCGCAGCCGGCCAGCGCCAGGAGCAAGGTGGTGGCGGCGGCGCTCACGAGGGCGCGGCGTACGGTCACAAACACGGTGTCTCCAGGGATCGAGGGTGGGTCCCTACGACTGTACGGAGTCGCGCCCAACCAGGGAGCGCCACGTCTGCAGGTCCACCACCGCGCTGCCGGCGGCCAGGTCGTGCAGCCCGCGGCCGTCGGGCCGGTAGACGAGCGGGGGAATGACCAGCGCGATCAGCACCTGGCGCAGCAGCGCGAGGTGGGGCGGGATGGGCCGGGGGTCCAGGCGGCCGCCGTCGACGCGTACGACGCGGAGCCGGGTCGCCAGCTGGCCGAACGACCCGCCGCTCACCGCGGAGAACACCGCCGACTCGAGGACGAAGACGCCGAGAACGTAGACGCCGGAGCTGCGGTCCCCGGCCCACGCGTCCACGCCGCCGAGCAGCAGGATCACGACGAGGGTCGAGGCGAACCAGTCCACCACCAGCGCCAGGATGCGGCGGGCCCAGGTCGCGGTGTCCACGCTGACACCCTCTCAGGGGACGGCTTCAGTGCCCGCGGACGGTGCCGTTCGCACCTGTTACACGGGCGAAACAATCGCGATACGGTCGAGAAACTGCCGGTGCATACGTTGCGCAGGACCTCAGCGGAGCCCAAGGGAGAACTGCATGTTCAAGAACAGCGACGAGCTGCTCAAGTACGTCAAGGACGAGGGTGTCGAGTTCGTCGACGTGCGCTTCGTCGACCTGCCCGGCATCGAGCAGCACTTCACCGTCCCCGTTTCCTCGTTCGGCCAGGACGTCTTCGACAACGGGCTCGCGTTCGACGGCTCCTCGATCCGGGGCTTCCAGGCCATCAACGAGTCGGACATGGCGCTGTTCCCCGACCCGACCACGGCCTTCTTGGACCCGTTCCGGGTGGCCAAGACGCTCAACCTGAGCTTCTTCATCCACGACCCGATCACCGGCGAGGCCTACAGCCGCGACCCGCGCAACATCGCCCGCAAGGCGCTGACCTACCTCGGCACGACGGGCATCGCGGACACGGCGTACTTCGCCCCGGAGGCGGAGTTCTACATCTTCGACTCGGTCCGCTACTCGACGACGGCCAACGAGGGCTACTACCACATCGACTCGGTCGAGGGCTGGTGGAACTCCGGCTCGGAGACCGACAACCGGGGCTACAAGACCAGGTTCAAGGGCGGCTACTTCCCGGTCTCGCCGTACGACCACTACAGCGACCTGCGCGACGCGATGGTCAAGAACCTCGAGGCCAGCGGCCTGCTCGTCGAGCGGGCCCACCACGAGGTCGGGACCGCCGGGCAGGCGGAGATCAACTACCGCTTCGACACCCTGCTCAAGGCCGCCGACGACGTGATGAAGTTCAAGTACCTCATCAAGAACACCGCCTGGGAGGCCGGCAAGACGGTCACCTTCATGCCCAAGCCGATCTTCGGCGACAACGGCTCGGGCATGCACGTGCACCAGTCGCTGTGGAAGGACGGCGACCCGCTCTTCTACGACGAGACCGGGTACGGCGGCCTGTCCGACGTCGCGCGGTGGTACATCGGCGGCATCCTGGCGCACGCGCCGTCACTGCTGGCCTTCACCAACCCGACGGTCAACTCCTACCACCGGCTGGTGCCGGGCTTCGAGGCCCCGATCTCGCTGGTGTACTCCTCGCGGAACCGCTCCGCGTCGGTCCGCATCCCGATCACCGGCTCGAACCCGAAGGCCAAGCGGATCGAGACCCGGTTCCCCGACCCCTCGGCGAACCCCTACCTCGCGTTCTCCGCACTGATGCTCGCCGGCGTCGACGGCATCAGGAACAAGACCGAGCCGGCCGCCCCGATCGACAAGGACATCTACGAGCTGCCGCCGGACGAGATGGCCGAGATCGACCAGGTCCCGACCTCGCTCAACGCCGTCCTCGACGCGCTCGAGGCCGACCACGAGTTCCTGACGGTCGGCAACGTCTTCACGCCGGACCTGATCGAGACCTGGGTCGACTACAAGCGGACCAACGAGATCGCGCCAGTGCAGCTGCGCCCGCACCCGCACGAGTTCGAGCTCTACTACGACATCTAGGTCCTACAAGGTACCGATGGCCCCCGAAATGAGCGTGAATCGGAAACGCGCTGGTTCCGGGCTGGTGGCTGGCCACCTGCGCGGCCTTCTTGGTCGGCGTCACCACCACCAGGGCACGGCCCTGCATGTTCAGCGCGTTGCGGGCGGCAAACAGTGTCGTGGTCTTTCCTGCGCCAGCCGCACCCTCGATCAACAGCAGCCGGGAGTCACCGGCCAGCGCCGAGACGACCTGGTTCTGTGTCGGATCCAGTCCATCTGCGTCCACGTCGCGACGCAAGATCGTGGCCTCGGCAGGTCTGGTGAGGCGGGTGGTGAGGCGCGTGGTGACGTCGTCCTCGACGTCGAGGACGAGTGGTGAGGTGAGGGACCGGATGTGCTCGGGCACGTCGTCCCGCTCCAGCAGAGGCACACAGACGTCGATGATCCGACTGGTGAGGTCCTCGGCGAGCTCGGTTCGCGCGGCCGGGCTGGTGACCACACCGGCTGCGGCGATCTGCTGCTCGACCTCACCGCGGATGTCCGCGGCGTTCCATGCCGACTGGTAGGCCCCGAGTCGAGTAATTGCTGTGTCTACGACGGCGGCCGCGAAGGGCAGGTCGGCGCTGGTTGCGGCTCCGCAAAGGTGACGTCAGGGCCCGAACTCAAGCTCGGCCAGGGCAACGAGAAGGTCGTCCGCCAGATGGTTCAGGCCACGTTCGACTGAGGTCGCGTGCAGGTGCCACATCAGGTTGGTGGTGCGAGTGAAGAGAGCGTCTACGCCGACTCGACCAGGGACGTCGTCACCCACGGGCACTGGGTGGGGCCAGGTGCTCTGGGTTGGGTTCAAGCCAGTAGCGGGGGCGCGCGCGATGGCGTTCTTCTCGTGACTTTCGGTTGCGGCTCCGTCGAGGCGGTTCAGCAGACGCTCGACCATCTCGCACTCCTCCGCGAAGGGCATTCCCATCCCGTTGATATTGCGTCCGAGATGTCGCCATCCCCCACAACGCAGTTCGCTGACAGCCGCGAACACATCTCGGTGCACCCATGGTTCGATCTCGTGCTAACACAGGGCGTACAAGCGCAACATCAAATTGATGATTGCGGTGTAGAGGTCATCAACGCCGACCCACACATATTCGTCATCGTCAGTCATGAACCAAGGCGAGCAGCGTTTTGCCCCGGAAGACGCCATTCGCCGCCTCGACTGTGGATAACTTGCTCAATCCACCGGTTGTGGGTCGCCCTCGGCGGCGCTGAGGTCGGTTGCCCACCTGTGGGACCTGCCGAGTCCGCCGGCCTGGACCTTGCGTTCTTCGTCGGGCGCGAGGACGACCCGGAGGTCGAGGGCTTTCCGGAGGACGGGGACTGACGACCCAGCTCAAGCGGCCGATACCTCCGGGCCGGTGCCGCTCGGGCCACGCTGGGGCGCGTTTCGGCCTGTAGTCAGAGGTCCCGAGTTGCACGCCATGCGCCGGCCGCGAGGAGTACGACCGCGTACGTCCCGAGTTCGATGCAGGCCATTGCGAACGATGGCGTGCGTAGCGCGTTCGGACCAGTTGGCGGGTGGGTGCTGACGAGGGCGTCCGCGGCGTTGACGAGCAGCCAGCGGTCGGGGAGGTAACTGAAGCTCTCGACTGCTCGCGCGACCGGCCAGGCCAGGAAGACGAGACCGAACATGAGGGTGAGCGCTCCCGCGGTGTGTCTGATAACTGCGCCGAGCCCGAACCCGACGAGAGTCACCACGACCATGTAGAGCCCGGCCCCGATGACGGCCCGTAGGACGTGCGGATCCGACAGCGCGACGTCGAGGTGTCGAGCTGCCACCGCGCGCTGGCCCATGATGAATGCGACGAAGGTCGACGCGATGCAGACCGGCAGCACGACCAGGACCAGCGCGACCATCTTCGCGGCGTACACCTCCAGTCGTCGGGGGCTGGCAATCAGGGTGGAGTGCATCGTCCCCGTCGAGTACTCGGCGCTGATGGCCAGCACGCCCAAGGCTCCAAAGGCCAGCTCGGCGAACTGGAATCCCGAGAACGAGTCAGCGACGACGTCGAAGGATGCTCGATCCTGCGGATCCAGCAAGAGCCAGTTGTGTGCGGTCGAGGCCATCTCCAGTACGCCGACACCGAGCCCGACGGCGAGGGCCACCGCAATGATGAGGTACGTCGACGGGAGCGAGCGCAGCTTGAGCAGCTCCGACCACAGCAAGGCCCGAGTCATCTGACGTCACCGCTGGAGTGGCCCGCGGCGAAGTCGCCCATGCCTCGGGTCAGCTCGAGATAGACCTCCTCGAGGGCGGGGCCCTCCGGAGTCACCAGGTCACCGATGGGTGCGTCGGCGAGCAGGCGACCACGACCGATCACTATGAGGTGCTCGGCGCTGAGCGCCAGCTCAGTGACGAGGTGACTCGAGACCAACACGGTGCGGCCTTCGGCGGCCATGGACGTGAGCAGGTTCCGGAGCCAGATGATCCCTTCTGGGTCGAGGCCATTGTTGGGCTCGTCGAGGATCAGGATCCCCGGATCACCAAGAAGCGTGGCGGCGATGCCGAGACGCTGTTTCATGCCGAGCGAAAACGGACCGACCCGTCGCCCGGCGACGCCGTCGAGACCCGTCAGGCTCAGGACCTCGTGCACGCGAGAGCGAGGCAGCCCGTTCGCCGCCGCCAGACACCCGAGGTGGCTTCGGGCATTGCGGGCCGGGTGGAAGCCACCCCCGTCGAGCATGGCTCCAACAACTCGCATCGGGTGGCGCAGCTCCCGGTAGCGACGTCCCTCGATGAGGACCCGGCCGGCGGTGGGGGTGCTCAGTCCCACCATCGTCCGCATCGCCGTGGACTTGCCGGCACCGTTGGGTCCGAGGAAGCCGGTCACGACGCCGGGCTTGACGTCGAAGCTGAGGTCGTCGAGTGCCCTGGTGGATCTGAACTGCCGGGATAGGTGCTGGACCTGGATCATGAATGCCCTTCGGTGAGACTGTGCCGGTCGGGACTCGTCGACCCTCGCTTGCCGCCGCGCCGCGCGCGTCTGCCCCGGGGTTGATCTTCACCGCGTCTGGAGCCGCCCGAGGAGGCTGACCGAGCGCGCCGTCGGTCCACGGTCGTAGGTCCGCAGGCAGACGACGTGGTCTCCGCCGCACACCTAGGCTCTGGCCATGGCCGCGCGCCCCTCGACCGCCCCGCTGCTGCGGTGGATCCGCCCCGTCCATTGGGTGCTGATCGACTCGGTGGGCGGGGTCGGCTACGGCATGCTCGCGTTCGTCGCGCTTGCCAACGGCGCCGCATCGGTGGGCGGGTGGCTGGTAGCAGTCGTTGGCGCCGGGTGCCTCGCCGTACCGGTCGTGGCCCGGCGCCGGGCACCCGAGGCTTCGCTGGTCGTCCTCCTCGCGACGCTCGCGGTGATGGCCGTCTGGGCGCCGACGGCCACGGTCCTGGCGCTGCCCCCGATCGTGCTGGTGCTCTACACGGTCGCCGCCCAGACTCCCTTGGTGACAGCCATCGCGGCGCTGGTGGCGACGTGCGCCGGTGTGGTCGCCACGCGCTGGCCTGACCCCCTGCACCCTGGCGGCATCGTCGTCGCCCTGCCGGCGTTCGCCGCTGCCTGGGGGCTGGGCGCCGCGTTCGGGCTGCATCGCCGTCATCTTCGGGTCCAGCTCGAGTTGCACGACCGACTGCGCCAGTCCCAGAAGCGGCGGGCCGAGCTGGAGCTTGTGGAGCAGCGGGTACGCATCGCCCGCGAGCTCCACGACGTGGTCGCTCACGGCATGAGTGTGATCACGGTTCAGGCCGGGTTCGCGGGGCTGGTGGTCGATGACCACGACGAGGTCCGGTCCGCCCTCCTCGCGATCGAGACGACCGGGCGACAGACGTTGAGCGAGATGCGGACTCTCCTCTCAATCCTGCGTGACGGGTCCGACTTGGCCGACGATGCGCTCTCGCCGGCGCCGAGCCTGGACGACCTGGACGCGATGGTCGACCGCACTCGCGAAGCGGGCGTCGACGTGGTCCTCGCCCGGCGCGGCACCGCCCCGCCGCTGCCACCGCTTGTCGAGCTCTACGCCTATCGGATCGTGCAGGAGGCGCTCACCAACGTCGTCAAGCACGCCGGTCCGGTGCGCGCGACCGTCGACCTCGAGTTCGACGACAGCCGGCTGACGATCACGGTCCGCGACCGTGGGCCGGCGTCCCCGGACGGTCCGGTCGGGCCCGGCCACGGCATCACCGGGATGCTCGAGCGGGCCAGGATCCTCGGGGGCACACTGGAGGCGGGCCCCCTGCCTCAGGGCGGCTACGAGGTCGTCGGACACCTCCCCATCTCAGACCACTCAGCGACGCTGACGGAGCTTGCCGCGGACCCGGCGTGATCAAGGTCGTCGTCGCCGACGACCAGGTGCTGCTGCGGGCCGGCCTCGCGGGCATCGTCAACACCGCCGACGACATGACCGTGGTCGGCCAGGCGGCCGATGGCAAGCAAGCAGTTGAGACAGTCCGGAGCACCCATCCCGACGTCGTGCTGATGGACATCAGGATGCCGATGGTGGACGGCCTCGAGGCGACCCGCCAGATCGTCGGTTCCACGCACGCCAGGGTCGTGATCCTGACGACCTTCGACCTCGACCAGTACGTCTACGCGGCTCTGCGCAGCGGGGCGAGCGGGTTCCTGGTGAAGGACACCCCACCAGCGGAGCTCTTGACGGCCATCCGCGTCGTCGCGGCCGGCGACGCGCTGCTCTCGCCGGGCGTCACCCGGCGACTCATCGAGCGGTTCGCCAGCGGCACCGATCGAGAGCCGACCCCCACGGTCACCCTCCCCGATGAGGTCACCAGCCGTGAGCGGGAGGTGCTCGCCCTGGTGGCGGTCGGACGAACCAACCACGAGATAGCCGAGCAGCTCCACATCAGCATCGGGACCGCGAAGACCCACGTCGCCCGCCTCCTTGCCAAGCTCGGCGCACGAGACCGCGTGCAGCTAGTCATCCGCGCGCACGGGATCGACGAAGGTCCTTAGGCTCGGACCGCTGCAACGGCGCAGAAGACTGCTCCACCGGCCCGCTCGGCCTCACGCCTCTTCGAGCCGGTAGCCGTGACCCCGGAGCGTGGTGATCGCCGGTACTCGAGCCTGCGGCTCGCACGCCTCAGCGGCCTCGGCCAGACGGTGTCGAAGAGAGGCGATGTGCACATCCAGGGTCTTGGTCGACCCGAACCAGTTCCGATCCCACACGTCGTCCATCAATGCCTCGCGGGTGACCGCGCGACCGGGTTCGGCCGCGAGGCGAGCGAGGAGGTCGAACTCCTTAGGGCGGAGCGCGAGCTCGCGGCCCCGGACGAGCACGCGGCGGGCCGACGGGTCGAGGGTCAGGTCGCCGCTGGTGAACGTGCCCGAGACGAAGTCGCCGACCGAGGCGCGGCGCAGGTGGGCGCGCACCCGGGCCAGGAGCTCGGTCATCCGGAACGGCTTGGTCAGGTAGTCGTCGGCGCCGGACTCCAGACCCTCGATCACGTCCATCTCGGCGCGCCGGGCGGTCAGCATCACCACCACGCACGAGGACTGTTCGCGCTTCAGGGCCCGGCAGACCTCGACTCCGTCGAAGTCGGGCAGACCCAGGTCCAGGAGGGCGAGGTCGAACGACGTCGAGCGCGTGGCCTGCAGCGCCCCGGCGCCGTCGCGGCGCCAGGTGACCCGGTAGCCGTTGGCCTCGAGCGCCGAGACGAGGAGCTGCCCGATCTTCGCCTCGTCCTCGACGACGAGCAGATCGGCCACGAATCCAGCCTAGGGACTAGATGGCGCGGAGCAGGTCGCGCGCCTGCCGGCGGGCCTGCTCGATGACCAGCATGGCGGCGAGTCCGACCGCTCCGACGGCGGACGCGACCACGCCCAACAGGTAGGGCCAGGGGACCGCCAGCGAGGACGGCGGGGGGTCGAAGACCCCGGTGAGGACCTTGACCAGGAGGTAGGACAACCCCGCGCCGGTCACCAGTCCGCACAGGACGCCGAGGACCAGCACGAAGGCCGGCTCCACCGAACCCAGGCGACGGACCTGCGTGCCGCTGGCCCCGAGACTCGTCGCGATCGCAATAGCACGTCGCCGCTCTGCGATCCCGAGGCCGATCACCAAGCCCCCGGCCGCCTCTGCGATGAGCAACGCGAAGGCGAGCTCCAGGCGGGTGAGCTCGGCCAGGTCGACCGACGAGAGGCTGGACCCCACCAGCCCGCGTGCGTCCTGGATGGTGGTCACGCTGCCGGTGGTGCCGACGACGGCCCGCACCCGGTCGGCGACGCCGGTGACGTCGGAGCCCCCGGTGTCGACGAGAAACGCCCCCACGGCGTCGCTGCCGGTCTGCGCCGCGACGTACGACGCGTTCGCGACCAGGAAGCTGTCCTTGGGTGCGGTGGGGAACTCGTTGACGATGCCCACGTAGTGGAAGGCCACCGAGGCGTAGGTCTGGGTCCGAGAGTCCTGGAGCCGAAGCTTGATCACGTCGCCCCGGACCAGCTGGAAGTCGTTGACCGTCTCGGCGCTCACCAGCAGCGCGTCCGGCCGTGACTTGAGCGCGGCGAGCGCCTGAGCGGCCGTCGCGCCCTGGAAGTAGGGGTCCTGCAGGGTCGTGGCACGGGAGAGCGTCCCCGGGTCGATGCCGTAGAAGTCCTGCAGGTCGTTCCCGACATAGGCGAACCGGTGCTGCATCGGCTCGACCGCCTTGACCCCGGGCACCGCCGCGATGCGCTGGACGTCGGAGGGGGGCGTGGCAGCCCCCGGCGAGGCCGTCACCGTGACGTCGGCTCCGTTGGTGAGCTGGGCGTCGATCTCGGCCTGCTGCCGGTACGTCGCGTTGAACGTCGCAGTAGAGACCGCGAAGGCGAGCGCAAGCGCCAGGAGCACCGCGGACCTCGCCACCAGCCGACGCTGGCGGCCGAGCATCGATGCCGCTGCGGGCGCGAGAGAGCCCAGGAAGGGCCGCGCCACCAGGGCGACCAGTCCCCGACCGCGCACCAGCACCAGGTCCGCGATCCGCCAGCACAGCAGACCGGCACCCAGCCAGGCCAGCGCCGGGGCGAGGAACGCCGCGTAGCTGACCGTCACGGTCGGCACGCCTTCCGGAGCCAGGACCAGCGTGTACTTGTTACGGCCCGAGGCCCAGAAGACCGCCAGGCCCACCGCGATGAGCACCAGGTCGAGCCCGAACCGCATCCATGCCGGCCGGCCCCGCTGGGCGTCGCGTTCGACTTGACCGGCGGCCACCGCGCGCAGGTCGCGGGCGGCCGGAACGGCCACCACGAGCGTCGAGACGAGGATGCCACCGAGCACGGCGACGAGGTCCCACGGCCCGGACGAGGCGACGCCGATGAGGGCGACCACGGCCAGCCCCAGGGCACCACCGAGCAGTCCGACCAGGACCGCCTCGACGACGACCAGCCGCATCAGCTGTGCCGGCGTGCTGCCCCGAGCCCGCAGCTGGGCCTGCTCGCGGCGGCGCCTGGCCGCGCCCGCCTGCGTGATCGCCCCGGTCAGGCCAACGGCGAGCAGCACCCCGGGCGCGCCGAGAAAGAGGAAGAGGAGCCTGGCGTAGGCGGCATCGGACCGCGCCGCGTCGAGCGAGGCACCCAGGTTGTCGCCGACCACGCCGGCGCCGGAGGTCTGCACGGACAGGTTGTTGGCGGCACCCGTCACCGCGAGGTACGCCGATGCCGGGTCGTGCGGCAGCGCGGCGTGGTCGCGCCGGACGTGGATCTGGGTGGTCACCTGGTCGGGACGGGACCGGGCGAGCTCGGCGTAGCCGGCCCGGAACTGGTCCTGGGGAAGCAGGATCACGTTGTCGGGTGGCGCCACCGGCTGCGACTGGCTGGGCGCGCCGACGTCCTGGAACAACGAGTCCGCCTGCGGCAGCTCCACGACGCCACTGACCTGGACCGGGAGCGGCGACTCACCGACCCGGTCGATCTGGACCTGGTCCCCGGGCCCGACGTGCAGGTTCGCCGCCGTCTGTTGTGCGACCAGGACTCCGTCTGCGGTCCCGGCGAGGAGCCGGATGGCCAAGGGGAACGTGCCGGCGTACCCAGGCGGGAGACCGAGCACCTTGGCGGCGCCGGTGTCCTGGGTGGACCCCTCCACCGTCGCGTGCAGCCCCGGCGACTCGGCGAAGCCGACGGGAAGTGCGGCCACGGTGCCCGGCGAGGCCGTGGTGGCGTCCAGCACCGGGGCCGAGTCCTGACCGGTGGCCACCTCGACCTGCCAGTCGACGGCGACCTGATCGGAGGCCCGGTGGGTCATCGTGGCCTCGGAGCCGACCAGGAATCCACCGAGGCCGGCCACCAGGGCCACGGCGATGGCGATCCCTCCGGCCGCGGCCAGCAGCCGCGCCGGGCTCCTGCGGACCAGGCCGCGCAGCCAGATCCAGATCATGCAGCCGTCGCCAGCTCTGCGTCGTGCATCCACCACGTGACATCGAGACGACCGGCGACGGCAGGGTCGTGAGTCGCGACGAGGAGACCGGCGCCCAGATGATCCGCGGCGTCGAGCAGCATGTCGACCACGCGCTCGCCGGCCGCCCGGTCCAGCTGCCCGGTGGGCTCATCGGCCAGGATCAGCTGCGGCCGGCTCGCGAGCACCCGCGCCACGGCGACCCGCTGGGCCTGGCCGCCCGAGAGCTCGTCGGGCACCTTCCCGGCAAGCGCTCCCAGGCCGAGCAACTCGAGCGACTCGCCGGCCCTGGCCATCGCCTCGGCGTACTCGACACCGCGAAGCAGCAGTGGGAACGCGGCGTTCTCCGCGGCGCTGAGCGACGGGATCAGGCTGAGTCCCTGAAAGACCACCCCGACCCGGGACGGGTCGTGCAGCGGGCCGGACTCCCAGGCGGGCCAGGACACGGTGCCCGATGTGGGCAGGTCCAGCCCGGCCATGAGCTGCACGAGGGTCGACTTGCCCGAGCCGGACGGCCCGACGAGCGCTATCCGGCTCGACGCCGTGATGGCGCAGGTGACGCCGTGCACCGCCACCACTGCGAGCGGACCGTGACCGAACGTCCGCGACGCCTGGTTGCACCGGACGAAGAGCTCGTCCCGGACCACGCTGCTCACGCGACCAGCTGACCGTCGTCGAGGAAGAGGACCCGATCGGCGAGGCGGTGGACCGCCGCACTGTGGCTGGCGACCAGGATGGCGCAGCCGGCTTCCGCCCGGCTCCGGATCAGAGTCAGCAACCGGCTCTCGGTACCCTCGTCCAGCTCGCCGGTCGGTTCGTCTGCCAGCACTACCGACGGGTCGTTGGCCAGGGCGAGCGCGAGCGCTGCGCGGGCGAGCTCGCCGCCCGAGAGCTGGTGCGGCCAGGCCTTCGCGCGCTCCGCGATCCCCAGTTCCTCGAGGAGGTGGCCGCCGTCGCCGCGGCGGCCCCCGATCCGGCGCGCGAGGCGGAGGTTGTCGAGCAGCGTGAGGTGCGGCAACAGGTTGCCGGACTGGGCCATGGTGCCGATGTGGCGGGCGCGCAGTGCGGCGCGAGCGGCCTCGCTCCGGCCACTCATCCGGGCGCCCGCCACCCAGACGGTCCCTCCGGACGGCTCGTCGGTGCCCGCAAGGCAGGCCAGGAGCGTGGACTTCCCGCTGCCGGAGGGTCCGGAGAGTGCGACGACCTCTCCGGGAGACAGCGCCAGTGAAGCTCCGCGGACGGCCAACGTCTCCTCGTCGCCCGCGCGGTAGAACCGGTAGACGTGCTCCGCACGCAGGATGGGGTCGCTCACTTCCACTCCAACGAGTCGCTGACGATCTGCCACGGGTCGACGTTGTCGGCGTTCTGGGGACCGGCGAGCGTGAGGATCGCCTCTTCTCCGTTGTGCCAGAACTCGAACCGCTCGACGGCATCGCGCACCACCTTGTCGGTGACCGGGTTCGGAGCCGAGTCCATGAGGTAGGCGATGTGGACCGCCGAGCCGTGCTTGCGCTGGACGGTGTCGATGCCCTGGAGCTGGAACCGCGAGACGGTGCCCTGGAGCTCGGGCACGTCCTCGGCCTTGGCGCTGGCCTCGGTGGGTGCAGTGGCGCGCTGTCGAACCTCGATACCGATGCTGTTGTACTTGTCGGTGAAGGTCGTGACGGCACCGTTGGTCGTCTGGGCCCACCCTTCCGGCACGGTGAAGTGCACCTTCGAGCCCGCCGCGGTGTGGTCCACGAAGACCGCGTTGTCGGGGATGTCGCCGGGTGGGTTGAACTCGGTGGCGGCCGGCGGTGCCGGCGTGCCGGTGTCGCTCTGCTGCTGGGACGGCGCTGCTGACGAGCTGCCCGCGGACGCACTGGCCGCCGCGGTCGGGGAGGTGGCGGACGTGCTCGGGGTCGAGCTGGTCGCGCTCGAGTCGTTGGTCGACGAGCTGCACCCGGCGGTCAGGGCGGCCAGAACGGCCAGAACGGCAGTGCGAGCGGGGAGGACGGATCGCATGTTTACGACGGTAGGAAGCCCTCGGACAGTGCCGTGCCAGCGTTCGGTAAGCGTCAGGTGAGAACTGCGAGCGACAGCGGCCCCCGGCCGCGGTCGGTGAGACGCTGACCGCGTGCGCCGCAGGATCATGACCGTGGCCCTGTCCGCCGTGGGGCTCGCGGTGGTCCTGCTCGGCGTGCCCCTGGGTTTCGCGATCCACGTCAACGCGGTGACCCAGGCACGCAGCGAGCTGGAGCGAGCCGCCTTGCAAGCAGCCGGCACCGTCTCCCCCACGTTCACCCAGGGCGACCCGGTCGAGCTTCCCCGCTCGAGATCGGTCGACGTCGGCCTGTACGACGTGCAGGGGTCACGGGTCACGGGTCGCGGTCCCGCGACCCTGGAGCCCGCGCTCCAGCCGGCCCTCTCCGGAACCATCAGCGAAGGGGCCAGCGACAGCGCCTACCTCGAGGCTGTCCCGGTCAGCGCAGACGAGGCTGTCATCGGCGTGGTGCGCACTGCGTCGCCACGCTCGGCGGTGCGCGCCACGGTCACCCGTGAGGTCCTGGGGCTGGCTGCGCTGGCGCTCATGGCCTTGCTGGGCGCGGGGTTGCTGGCCTACTGGCAGGCCCGCCGGTTGTCGGGGCCGATGCGAGTCCTCGCCGACTCAGCCACTGAGCTCGGAGCCGGAGACTTCTCCGTGCGACCCCCGGTCAGCGGGGTGCCCGAGATCGACCGGACCGGCGCCGCACTCACGGCGACCGCGGCCAGGTTGTCGGAGCAGATCGAGCGGGAGCGTTCGTTTGCCGCCCAGGCCTCGCACCAGCTCCGGACACCACTCACCCGGCTACGTCTCGAGCTGGAGGCCGGCCTGGCCGGCGAGCCGGACGGCCTGGACGGCGCGGCGCGGGAGGCGCTCGCCACCGCCGAGGGCCTCACTCAGACGGTGGAGGAGGTCCTGGCCCTGGCGCGTCGCTCCGCCGGACCGTCCGCGCCGTTCCTGGTCGAACCCCTCCTGGCCGACCTGGTCGCTACGTGGCAAGGAACTTTCGCATCCGCGGACCGGCCGCTTCGTCTGGTCTTGGACGACCCGCCGCCGGTCGCCGCGTCGGCCGTCGCAGTCAGACAGATCCTCCAGGTGCTGGTCGACAACGCTTGGCGCCATGGTGAGGGGGCCGTCACGATCACTGCCCGCGAGAGCGGCGGCGGCGTCGCCCTCGATGTGGCCGACCGCGGGACCCACCAGGTCAACTGGCCGGCGCCGGGAGTCAGCCCCGCACCGTTGGGGCTGGCCATGGCTCGCTCACTCGCCGAGTCCCAGGGAGGCCGGCTCCTCCTCGCCAGCGACGAGTCCGGCACGCGTTTCACACTCCTGGTGCCGGCGCAGGAAACGGCTCCACGACAAGCCGGCGCCGGGTGAGGTGACATCACGCCACCGCCATCGGCAGGTCCACCTCGACCCTCAGGCCACCGCCGGCCTCGTCTCCCAGCCTGAGCACACCTCCACGGCCAGCACGAGCTCCTTCACGATGGAGGAGCCCGAGCCCGGCGCCTCCCGTGTCCCGGTCCCTCGCCTCGTCAGGCGGGTGAACCGCTCGAACACCCGCTCCCGGTCGGCCGCGGGGATGCCCGGGCCGTCGTCCGTCACCGTGATGACGACTCGATCCTCCAGCTGCGATGCGGACAGGCCGACCTCACGGGCATGGCGCGCGGCGTTGCCGACGAGGTTGGTGAGGATCCGGTCCAGCTCGCCCTCTCCCAAGGCCACGGCCACCGGACTCCCGCTCAGCACCCGGACCCGCGTGCGGCCGGAAGTCCAGGTCGCGGCACGCGCTCGAGGACGGGCCGGACTGGCACTGGGTGGGCCGGCACCGGCCAGCCGTGATTGGTCCCGGCATCCAGTCGGGCCAAAGTGAGCAGATCGTCCACGAGCGCGTCGAGTCGGGTGACGTCCTCGTGCAGCTCCTCGGCCAGCGGGCCCCCCTCACGCAGCCGGCGGGCTACGTCGATCTGCATCCGCATCGAGGCGAGTGGGCTGCGCAGCTCGTGCGCTGCGTCGCCGACGAAACGAAGTCTCGCGTTCCCGCGCCCGGTCGAGCCGGTCCAGCATCGAGTTCAGGGTCACGGCCAGGGCGTGGATCTCGTCGTCCGAGGGCGGCACCGGCAGCCGTCGCCGCGGCCGGACCCGGAGATCCGCTCGGCGGCGGAGCGCAGCGCCTCGACCGAACGCATCGCCGCGCCGATAACCCGCCACGCGATCAACCCCAACACCAGCAGGAGCAGCGGAACCCGATCACCAGGACTCGGCGGAGCAGCGCGTCACTTGACACCAGCTCCTCGTCCGGCTCGGCCACCAGCACCGTGAATCGGCCCCGCCCGCCGACACCTGCTGGGCCGAGACCCGGAGCTCGGAATCGATCGCCACCCGCGACCCGTGGTCGTTGTGCCTCGAGACGGCTGTCAGGAATCTGTCAGGTGCCAGGGCCCACCGTGAGGATGCGCCCCCGGAGCGCCGTCCGTCTCGCGATTCCGGCCTTGGGCCTCGACCTCCGCCATCGACGAAGGAATCGTCATGACTGACACTCGAGCACGTCGGATCTTGGTGGTCACCGACCATGTCGAACCAACTGCTGCCCTGATGGACGCACTGGTCCGTCGGAGCGAGCAGGACGACGTGCAGTTCCGCCTCATCGTCCTCAATCCCGCTCGCGCCGAAGTGCATCTCCTGCACCCCGAACGACATGACAAGGCCGCCGAGGCGGAAGAGGCCTTGCATCGCGTGCTGCCCAAGATCCAGGAAGCGACCCACGCCGCTGTGGTCGGATCCGTCTCGGTGCGGCACGACCCGATGGACGCGATCGAGGCTGCACTGGCCGACGAGCCCGTCGACGAGATCCTGCTTGCGGTCCCGCCACATCGTCTCTCGACCTGGCTTCACCAGGACCTCGCGCACCGCCTCACGCACTGGGGGCTCCCCGTCCAGACGGTGGCCACCACCGCGGAGCAGTCCCACAGCTGAGCACGTGCGCAGGCGTCGGTTCGCCAACCGGGCGAACCGCTCTCACCCACGCGTCCTGCTCGGCGCTGATCATCGGTTTTGATCAGCCGGCCGGCCGGACTCACACAAAGGATGCACCTCATGACGACATCACAGCCGATCACCACGGGGCGGCAGATGCTGAACAAGGTCCCCGAGGTCACGGTCTTCTTCTGGATCATCAAGAGCTGAGCTCGCCGCCACGCACCAGCCGACAATGGGACCAAGCTCCAGCGCCCACAGGGCTGCCAAGAGGCCCGCGACCGCGCCAACTGCCAGACAAAGGAAGGCGCGACGGGCCGACAGGATCCGGCCAGACCCGGCGTTCGACTCGAGGGCCTTCATGTGAACTCCTCGTCATCCCTCTCGACCGTCGAACCTACGGCGTGCACGCTTCCTGGTGTCGTTGGGGCGTTCCTCCGGAGCCAGGGAAGGTTGCATGCGCTGGGTACCCGATCACGCTCCTCGCGTGGTACATCAGCGGGACATTCGGGCCCGAAACAGGGTCGTCTGACGCCTGAGGTCCACCTCTACTACGACACCCAGGGCTGAGTTGATCATGTAGGCCTGCACGCTGCTCCACGTCCAGGCAGACGAGCGACGGAGGATCCGGGATGCACGGAATACTCGTGCTCGCGGATCCTCCTGGACGTGCCGAACCCGACTCCGGTCCACAGTGTCCAGCCGCTGTTCGGCATTCGCGGCACCGTAGCCAACCGCGCCCGCGCCGCCCCTGAGTCCTGAGGGACCGTCCAGCTCCTCCGGGTCGATCAGGACCAGTGCCGGTCACCGCGCCGATCGGTGGCATTGAATGAGTCCCAGCGCGCCTCGCGGCTGCGGCGGGCTCGCAACTGCTGCTCATCAACGGGACCAGGGTGCCTGTTGTGCCCGTGCCGCCAATCCTTCGCGATGGTCAACCCCACCGCGACGACGATGGCGACCACCACGGCGGCGGGGTACATCCAGGTCCACCAAGGCACGTAAATGAGCGTGGCACTGCGCGGGGAACCTGTCATGACCAAGCCGAACTAGTCCGTTCGGGTGCGCAGCCGGTGTCTCCGCCGTTCGACCTCGTCCATCCAGGTGCTGCCGGCTGGCAACCACCGGTGCAGGTGTGCGGCCCGCAACGGGGCAAGTTCGGCTCCGAGCTGGATGCACCCGACCCTCTTGGTGGTCAGCTTGTACTTCGTGGTGGCGGGCACGCGCCGGCGAGCGCGAGCTCGGCGGACTGTCCTCTGCGTCCTCGGAGCCCACTAGTCTCCGCAGATGAGCGGGACATCGCCGCATGACCGGCCTGGTCCGGCGCCGGCTCCTGACATGGACATCTTGTTGCACAGTCGGGGCTACCTCGGTCTGTTGTTGGTCGCGGGTCTGGTTGGGATCCCGATATCCGCTATCGCGTTCGCTTTCCTGGCAGCCGTGCATGAGCTCGAGCACGTGGTGTGGGTCAGCCTCCCGGAGAGCCTGGGGTTCGACGGCCCCCCGGCCTGGTGGCCGATCGCCGCTCTCGGCCTGGCAGGAGTGCTGTGCGGGCTCGCGGTGACCCGCCTTCCCGGTCATGGCGGCCACGTGCCCGCCATGGGTCTGGCCGCGGGTGCCACCCCGCCCAGCTACCTGCCTGGGGTGGTCCTGGCCGCGGCTGCAAGCCTGGTGCTGGGAGCCGTGGTGGGCCCCGAGGCGCCCTTGATCGCTCTCGGCGGCGGGCTGGCGCTGGTCGCGGTGCGCCGGATGAGAGCCTCGGAGCCCACAAACGCCGTGATCGCAGCGGCGGGTTCGGCCGCCGCCATCTCCGCGATCTTCGGGAATCCGCTTGTCGGAGCCGTCATCCTTCTCGAAGCCGTCGGTCTCGCTCGTCGACAAGCCCTCCTGGTCATCCTGCCCTGCCTCCTCGCGAGCGGCGTGGGGGCCTTGGTGTTCACCGGCCTCGGCGACTGGACCGGGCTCGGAATCGGCGAGCTGTCGATCCCCAACCTGGAGTCTGCGGAGCTCGTGACCGCCGACCTGGTGTCGGCCATTCCGTTGGCCGCGGTGGTGGCCACGGCAATGTGGGCCGTCTTCGTCGTCGGACGCAAGACCGCGAGCCTGGCCAACACGCGACCCATGTCGACCACGGTGGCCGCCGGTCTGGTCGCTGGAAGCTGTGCTGCCCTGTACGCCGTGCTCACCGACCACTCGCCCGCCGAGGTGGCCTTGTCCGGGCAGGCCACGCTTCCCGAGCTCGCCACTCATCCCGGGCACTGGTCCGCGGCAGCCCTCGTGCTGCTGCTGGCAGGCAAGGGGCTGGCCTATGCCGTCTGCATCGGAGTGTTTCGAGGCGGCTCGGTGTTCCCGGCGGTTTTCCTGGGAGCTGCGTCAGGAGTGCTGGCCAGCATGTGGTTCCCGGGCATCGGCACGGTGGACGGGCTGGCCATCGGCATGGCGGCAGGCGCGGCCGTGATCGGCCTCCCGATCACCAGTGTCCTGCTCGTGACGCTCCTCTTGGGCGATGCCGCCACCGACCTGATGCCGGCCATCATCCTGGCCGCCGTCACCGCACTGG
>CAVWLC010000006.1:0-578722 GCA_963755835.1 uncultured Actinomycetota bacterium
CTTCGGCCAGAGCTCCGGCACCTACGACCACTACTTCAACCAGTTCCTGCCGCCCGGCGACGTGCTCTGGTCCTTCGGCAAGGTGCTGGTCTTCGCGGTGGTCGTGATCCTGATCCACTGCTACTACGGCTACAACGCCTCCGGCGGTCCCGCCGGGGTGGGCGTCGCCGTGGGTCGCGCGGTCCGCACCAGCATCGTGGCGATCAACGTGATCGACCTGCTGCTGTCGATGGCGATCTGGGGCACGACCACGACCGTCAGGCTGGCGGGTTAGCCATGCTGGGTCGCCCGGGGCACAAGGTGCTCGGGGTGGTGTTCCTCTGCCTGGTCGCTCTGGGCGGTCTACCTCACCTACGCGGTCTTCACGAAGAAGTTCACGGCCTACGACGAGGTCACGCTCAAGACGTCGACGATCGGCCTCCAGCTGCCGACCCGCGCGGACGTGAAGATCCGCGGCGTCAACGTCGGCGAGGTGCTCGACTTCGGCGCGACCGCCGACGGCGCCGAGGTCATCCTCGGGCATCTACCCGAGCCAGATCGGCTCCATCCCGGCCAACGTCACCGGCTCGATCGTGCCGAAGACGCTCTTCGGTGAGAAGTACGTCGCGCTGGTCGTCCCGACGACGCCGTCCACGACCACATCGAGGCCGGCGCCACGATCGAGCGGACCAGGTGTCCATCGAGGTCGAGAAGGTCCTCTCCGACCTCTACCCGTTGCTGCGCACGGTCCAGCCCGCCGAGATCAACCAGACCCTCAACGCGCTGGCGACCGCGCTCGAGGGCCGTGGCGACAAGCTCGGCCAGAACCTCGAGACCTCGACAGCTACCTCAAGCGGCTCAACCCGCAGATCCCGCAGCTGATCGACGACCTCCGGCTGACCGCGCAAGGTCTCCGACAACTACGCCGGCGTGCTGCCCCAGATCGCCGACATCCTGCGCAACACGGTGACCACGACCGGCACGCTCGAGGACCGCGAGGCAGAAGCTCAACGCGCTGTTCGACGACGTCGGCCGCGTTCTCCGACACCGCCAAGGCCTTCCTCGACGACAACGGCGACAACATCATCCGGCTCGGCGACGTCAGCGAGCAGCAGCTCGCGGTGCTCGCGCGGTACGCCGCCGGAGTACCCCTGCCTGATCGGCGGCATCGTCAACGCCGGCAAGCTCCAGGCCGAGGCCTTCCGCGGCTTCACCCTCCACATCGTGCTGGAGACGCTGCCGAACCAGCCGCGCGCCTACACGCCGGCCGACCCGCCCGCACTTCGGCGACGACCGCGGGCCCGCACTGCCTCCACCTGCCCAACCCGCCGTGGACTCCGACAACCCGTGCGCCAGCAGCCCGACTTCAACGACGGCGTCGACGAGCCGACCGGCAAGGGCACCGCGCGGGTCGCGCCCAACGGTACTTCCGCGCCGGCGCTGGCCGGGCAGCCGCCGGCAAGGCCGCGCTGCTCCGCTCGTGCTCGCGCCGATGCTCGGGGTCAGCGACGGCCGACGTACCCGACCTCGGCCTGCTGCTGTCGGCCCGATGGCCCGCGGGGCGGAGGTGACGCTGCGATGAAGCTCCTCGACAAGACGACCACCGGCGACCTGGTCAAGCTGCTCATCTTCATCGTGGTGACCACGCTCGCCACCGGCGGTGCTGGTGGTCACGATCGGCAACATCTCCTTCGCGCCCAAGCACGACTACAAGGCGATGTTCGCCGACGCCACCGGCGTCGTCAAGGGCGACGACATCCGGATCGCCGGCGTCAAGGTCGGCAGCGTCAAGGACGTCGAGATCGTCGACCGCACCCGCGCCCTGGTCACCTTCACCGTCGAGGACACGACGACGCTCAGCAAGGCGACGCACGCCGCGATCCGCTACCGCAACCTGGTCGGCCAGCGCTACATCTCGCTGACCGACGAGATCGGCGACACCGCCGAGCTCGAGGCCGGGCGACACGATCCCGGTCGGCCAGACCTCGCCGGCGCTCGACCTGACCGTGCTGTTCAACGGCTTCAAGCCGCTGTTCCAGGCGCTGTCGCCGGCCGACATCAACAAGCTCTCCTACGAGATCATCCAGGTCTTCCAGGGCGAGGGCGGCACCCTCGAGGGCCTGCTCGCCCACACCGCCTCGGTCACCCAGACCCTGGCCGGCCGCGACCAGGTCATCGGCGACCTGATCGACAACCTCAACGAGGTGCTCGACCACGTCGGCGACCGCGACGACCAGCTCAGCCAGCTGATCACGAGTTCCGCACCTTCGTCGGCGGCCTCAAGGACGACCGCGAGGCGATCCTCGGCTCGCTCGACGAGATCTCCGAGCTGTCCGTGCAGACCGCCGACCTGGTCTCCGGGCATCCGCGCAGCCGTTCGTCGAGCGACATCAAGCAGCTGCGCCGGGTCGCCGGCAACCTCGACAAGGGCAAGGCCGAGATCGACCGGGCGCTGCAGGTGCTGCCGATCAAGCTCAAGAAGGTCGGCCGGACCGCGATCTACGGCTCGTGGTTCAACTTCTACCTCTGCGACTTCCAGGGCCAGGTCCGCCTGCCGGGCGGCCAGTCCGTCCCGGTCGACTACCCGCGCCGGGCATGAAGTCGCCGACAGGTGTGATCTCGGATGAGCAGCCCTTCCGCGAGCGCAACCCGGTGATCATCGGGGCGGTCAGCCTCGCCGTCGATCGCCGCTGCTGATCCTGGCCGCCTTCAGGGCCCAGGACCTGCCGCTCATCGGTGGCGGCGACACCTACTACGCCGCCTTCAGCGAGGCCGGCGGCCTCAAGGCCAACGACGAGGTCCGGATCGCCGGCGTCCGCGTCGGCAAGGTCGAGACGCGTCGACGCTCGACGGCGACCACGTAAGGTCACCTTCCGGGTCAAGACCGACTCCGACTTCGGCACCGAGACCGGCGCCGCGATCAAGGTCAAGACGCTGCTCGGCGCGATGTACCTCGTCGCTCGAGCCGGCCGGCTCCGGCCAGCTCGCGAAGGGCGCCGAGATCCCGGTCGAGCGCACCAGCTCGCCGTACGACGTCGTCGAGGCGTTCTCCGGCCTGGCCGAGACGCTCCGAGCAGATCGACACCGACCAGCTGGCGAAGTCGCTCGACCACGCTGGCCGACCTGACCCGCAACACCCCCGAGGAGTTCCGCGACGCCCTCGACGGGCGTCTCCGCGCTCTCGGCGAACATCGCGGCACGCGACGACCAGATCAACACGCTGCTGAGGAACCTCGAGCGGGTCTCGGCGGTCCTCGACGACCGCGACCAGGACATCGTCGGGCTGATGAAGGACTCCGACGTGCTGTTCCGGGCGCTGGTCGCGCGCCGCGAGGCGGTCCACAACCTGCTGGTCTCGACGAGCCGGCTCTCCACCGAGCTGACCGCGCTGGTCCGGCAGAGCCGCGGCCGACCTCAAGCCGGCGCTCGACCACCTGAGAACGTGGTCGGCGTGCTGAACAAGAACGAGGACAACATCGACAACAGCCTGCGGCTGATGGCGCCGTTCTACCGGGTCTTCGCCAACACCCTCGGCAACGGCCCGTGGTTCGACACCTACATCCAGAACCTGCCCCCGGCTCCCGACAGGTGGGTGGCTGACATGACGCACGCTGAAGCGGGTCGTCGTCCCCGGTCGTGCTCGTGCTGCTGCTGGTCGCGGCGGCGTTCGCGATGTTCCGCGGCGGCGACGACCAAGACGCTGACCGCGCACTTCCCGCGCACCATCTCGATCTACGAGGGCAGCGACGTCCGGGTGCTCGGCGTCCCGGTCGGCACGGTCGACACGGTGACGCCCGTCGGGCACCGACGTGGTCGTGACGATGCCTACGACGCCGACGTCAAGGTCCCCGCGGACGCCAAGGCCGTGATCGTCGCGCCGTCGATCGTCGGCGACCGGTTCGTCCAGCTCACCCCGGTCTACGACGGCGGCGCGGTGCTGGCCGACGGCGCCGACGCTCGACGACGGACCACACCGCGGTCCCGCTCGAGCTCGACCAGATCTACTCCAGCATCGACGACCTGACCGTCGCGCTCGGCCCGAACGGCGCCAACAAGGACGGCGCGCTGACCGACCTGCTCGAGACGCACGGCGGCCAACTTCGGCGGCCAGGGCGCCAAGTTCCACCAGACCATCCAGGACTTCAGCAAGCTCAGCGCAGACCCTCGACGACAACAAGGAGGAGCTGTTCGGCTCCGCCCGCAAGCTCGAGGGCTTCATCAGCACGCTGGCCACACAACGACACGACCGTGCGCCAGTTCAACGAGTCGCTCGCCGGCGTGTCGACATGCTCTCCGGCGAGCGCCAGGAGCTGTCCGCCGGCGCTGCGCAACCTGGCGACCGCGCTGGGCCAGGTCGCGACCTTCGTCCGGGAGAACCGCGACGTCCTCGGGCCGCAACATCAAGGGCCTCAACCGGGTCGCCAAGGTCGCTGGTCAAGCGGCGCGCCGAGCTCGACGAGATCCTCGACACGCCCCGCTCGCGCTCAACAACCTGGCCCTGACCTACAACCCGCGAGGCCGGCACCCTCGACACCAACGCCAACATCGGCGAGCTGGTCGACCAGATCACCGGCGACCCGGCGACGCTGCTCTGCGGCTTCGTCGGCCAGGCCGACAAGCTCGGGCGCGCTCTGCAACCTGGTCAAGCAGGCGCTGCCCGGCCGCTCGGCGCCCGGCAACGGCGGCACGACCCGCGACCGCAGCACGTTCGACCCGACGCTGGGCGGCCTCGTGGAGGTGGACCGATGACGCCGACCGCCGTCACGCTCGCTGCGCGCCGCTCGTCGGCCGTCGCTGGTCGGCGTGCGTCGCTGCTGACCGGCTGCGACTTCGACGTCTACAAGCTGCCGCTGCCCGGCGGCACCGACGTCGGCGACAACCCGATCACGGTCACGGCCGAGTTCCGCGACGTGCTCGACCTGGTGCCGCAAGTCGACGGTCAAGGTCGACGACGTCAGCGTCGGCCAGGTCACCGACATCGAGCTCGACGGCTACCACGCCGTCGTCACGATGAAGCTGCGCAGCGACATCGAGCTGCCCGACAACGCGATCGCCGAGATCCGCCAGACCAGCCTGCTCGGCGAGAAGTTCGTGTCGCTCGGCGCCGCCGACCGACGCGGCGCCGACGGGCACGCTGGCCGACGGCGACGTGATCCCGCTCGACCGCACCGGCCGCAACCCCGAGGTCGAGGAGGTGCTCGGCGCGCTGAGCCTGCTCCTCAACGGCGGCGGCGTCGCCCAGCTCAAGACGATCGCCACGGAGCTCAACAAGGCCCTCGACGGCCGCGAGGGCGCGACCCGCTCGGTGCTCGACCAGATCACGACAGTTCATGACCCAGCTCGACGACAACAAGGCCGACATCGTCGACGCGATCGACTCCTCAACCGGCTCGCCATGTCGGTGCGCGAGCAGCAGGGCTCCATCGACGCCGCGCTCGAGGAGCTGCCCGAGCGCGCTGACCTCGCTCGACCGGCCAGCGCGACGACCTGGTCAAGATGCTGCAGGCGCTCGACCGACCTCAGCGGCGTCGGCGTCCGGGTGATCAAGGCGTCCAAGGACGCGCACCATCGAGTCGCTGCGCCAGCTCCAGCCGGTGCTGACCGAGCTCGCCGACTCCGGCGACGCCTTCGTCAAGGCGTTCAACGTCTTCCTGACCTACCCGTTCGTCGACGAGGTCGTCGGCCGCGACCCGCAGGTCGCGCGCAACCTGCACATGGGCGACTACACCAACCTCTCGATCGAGCTCGACCTCGACCTGACCGGCGGCATCACCGGCGTCCCGACCAAGCTGCCGACGCTGCTGCCGACCGACCTCGACCCGACCGAGGTCGCTCGACCTGCTGACGCGCTGCCTGCGCAGCGGCGACCTCACCAGCGCGCCGTGCCAGCAGCTGCTCAGCACCGTCGCAGGGCCTCACCAAGCTGCGCGAGGCCTGCCTCAAGCCGGCCAACCGCGGACACGGTCGCTGTGCCAGGCGCTCGCGCCAGGTGCCCGGGCTGCCCGCGGGCTGCCCGGCGCTGCCCCGGCGCTGCCGGCGCGTCCCGGTGCTCGGCGACCGTCGCTCGGGCCTGCCCGGCTCGGCCGCGCCGGCGCCGGCGCCGACCACGGCTCGGCCGACGCGGCCCGACCATGGGCCAGCTCAGCCGAGGCCTTCGACCCGGCCCTGGTCCAGCTGCTCGTCCCGAGGATGGTGAGCAGCCGATGATCACCCGCCGCACCAAGAGTCCAGCTGCTCATCTTCGTGGTGATCACGCTGCTCGGCGTCAGCTTCGTCGGCGCCCGCTACGCCCGGCTCGACCGGGTCTTCTTCGACGACCACTACACGGTGGCCGCCCACTTCGACCGACTCCGGCGGCATCTTCGCCGGCGGCGAGGTGACCTACCGCGGCGTCCAGGTCGGCCGGGTCGGCAAGCTGGTGCTGACCGACGACGGCGTCGACGTCTACCTCGACATCGACAACGCGTACGACGAGATCCCGGCCGACACCCTGGCCGTGGTCGGCAACCGGTCCGCGGTCGGTGAGCAGTACGTCGAGCTGCAGCCGCAGCACCGACGACGGCGCCGTACCTCAAGGACGAGCTCGGAGATCGCGAAGGCGGACACCCGCACCCCGATCGCGACCGACAAGCTGCTGACCGACCTCTCCGAGACCGTCGAGTCGGTCGACAAGCAGGCCCTGGCGACCACCGTCGACGAGCTCGGCGCGGCGTTCGCCGGCACCGGCGAGGACCTGCAGCGGATCATCGACACCGGCAACTCCTTCATCAACGACCGCCAACGACAACTTCGACACCACCACCGCGCTGATCCGCGACAGCAACACGGTGCTGAAGACCAGGTCGACAAGGCCGGCGCGATCCGCAACTTCGCCCAGCAGCTCAGCCTCGTTCAGCGGCTCGCTGGCCGGCGCCGACCCCGACCTGCGCCAGCTGATCGACACCGGGCTCGGCGACCGCCACCCAGCTGCGCACCTTCCTGGAGCAGAACCGCGTCGACCTCGGCGACCTGATCAACAACCTGGTCACCACCGGCGACGTGGTCGTCAAGCACCTCGACGGCATCAAGCAGATCCTGGTGATCTACCCCTACGTCGTCGAGGGCGGCTTCACCGTGGTCTCGAAGTCCCCGGACACCGGCCTCTACGACGCCCACTTCGGCCTGATCCTGACCACCAACCCGGTCTGCCACAGGGCTACGAGGGCACCGACACCCGGCCGCCGCAGGACGGCAGCAACCGGCCGATGAACATCAACGCCCGCTGCGCCGAGCCGGCCACGAAGAGCAACGCCCGCGGCGCCCAGAACCCGCCCGCGCGCCGGCGCCGCCTACCGCGCCGCCGGTCGTGGCGTCGTACGACCCCGACACCGGCAAGCTGCGCTGGGGCGGCCGCGTCGCCGCGGACCGCGCCCCGCCCGGTACGCTGGCCCCGCCGAGCTTCGGAGAGGAGTCCTGGAAGTGGCTGTTCCTCCAGCCGTTGACCGAGAGCCAGCAGTGACCACCGCGAGCCCGATCGCCCGAGGAGCGCGCCGGCCGTCGCGACGCGACAGCGCGGTTCCGCGTGGTGCTGCTCGGCGTGCTCGTGCGTCGCCCTGCTGGCCTCGGCCGGCGTGCCTCGTGTGGCTGCTCGCCGAGCGCCGCGGCGCCGCCGACGGCGTCCAGTCCGAGCGCGAGGCGGTGATGCGCCAGGCCGAGCAGTTCATGCTCCGGATCAACACCTACGGCCCGGACCAGCTCGACGACGAGGGCACCTGCCGGAGTACCGCAAGCTGGTCGAGGAGGTGATCACCCCCAAGTTCGCCGCCGACTTCGAGAAGAACGGCCTCCCGATCGCCGAGCAGACCGTCGAGCAGGCCGGCTCGGCCGGACCGCCAAGGTCTTCGGCTCCGGCGTCTAGTCGATCGACGCCGACTCCGCCACCGCGCTGGTCGCCGCCGGCTTCACCGGCAGCTATCCCGACCCCAAGCACCCGAGGACACGAGCAAGCGGGTCGCGACCGACCCCGCCGTTCTGCGGTGCAGGTCGACCTGGTCAAGATCGAGGGCACCTGGCTGGTCGACGACTACGCCCCGGTCGACCGACGGAGGACGCCCAGTGAGCACCCCGACGCCCCGAGCTGGTACGACCTCCTCGGCGTCGACCCCGACGCCTCCGCCGACGAGATCCGGGCCGCCTGGAGGGCCGCCATCGCCGACCTCGACCCGACCGACCGCCGGTTCGGCCGCTCAACCAGGCCGCCGAGGTGCTGCTCGACCCGGACGCGCCGCGCGGCGTACGACGCCGAGCTGGCGCCCGCCGACCGATGCCCGAGACCGACGCCCGGAGCCGCAGGTCGTGACGACCACCGACGCCGGCGCCGCCCGGGACGCCGGCGTCGGTGCCCGGCTGGCTGCTCGTCGGGCTCGCGGTCCTGACCCTGCTGGTCGGCGGCGCGGCCGCCGTCGTCGCCGCGACTGCCCTCCGACCGGTCGGTCGCCGACGCCACCGGCGAGGCCCGGGCCGCGGCCGAGCGGGCGATCGTCCCGATCCTGGCCTACGACTGCCGCCCACCTCGACGAGCCGAAGGCCGCGGCCGAGCGGCTACCTGACCGGCGACTACCGCAAGGAGTACGACAAGCTCTTCGACGGGGTCATCGCCGCAGAACGCCCCGCGACCGGCACGGTGGTCACGGCCGAGGTGGTCGCCTCCGGCATCGTCCGCGCCGGCGAGGACCGGGTGCAGGTGCTTCCTGCTGGTCGACCAGCCGCGCACCAACAAGGCCGAGACAGCAGCCGGTGGTCTACAGGGACTGGGTCATGGTGACCATGGAGAGGTCGACGGCGACTGGCTGGTCGCCGGGCTCGACACCTGAGGCCCGAGCACCGTCGAGCGCCGCGACCGCGGTGCTTGACCTGACGGGCCGCGGGAGTTCATGATCGACGCCAACGCCGCCCGCTGGGCTCGTCAGATCGGGGTTTGTGGCGCGCTGCCTGCGTGCGCTAGCCTGTTCCTTTGCGCCTGCCCTCAAATGCTCTTCAGCCTGCCCGGTGGCTGGTTTTGTGGTGGGCCGACGCCGTCTCACAGCCCGTCGAAGGACAACTCTTGGCCGCGCGCACCACCTCTGCGCAACTCCCGCCGCATCTCCTTCGCGAAGATCCACGAGCCCCTCGAGGTTCCCGCAGCTCCTCTCGCTCCAGACCGACAGCTTCGACTGGCTGATCGGGAACGAGGCTTGGGAACAGGCCGTCGCAGCGCCGTCGCGCCGAGGGTGAGGACGTCTCCGAGAAGTCCGGTCTCCAGGAGATCTTCGAGGAGATCTCCCCGATCGAGGACTTCTCCGAGACGATGTCGCTCTCGTTCGAGAACCCGGTCTTCTACGACCCGAAGTACACCGTCGACGAGTGCAAGGAGAAGGACTTCACCTACTCCGCTCCGCTCTACGTGTCGGCGGAGTTCACCAACAACGACACCGGTGAGATCAAGGGCCAGACGGTCTTCATGGGCGACTTCCCGCTCATGACCGACAAGGGCACCTTCATCATCAACGGCACCGAGCGCGTCGTCGTCTCCCAGCTGGTCCGCAGTCCCGGGCGTCTACTTCGAGCGCACCGCCGACAAGACGTCCGACAAGGACATCTACACCGCGAAGCTGATCCCGAGCCGCGGTGCCTGGCTGGAGTTCGAGATCGACAAGCGCGACATGGTCGGCGTCCGCCTCGACCGCAAGCGCAAGCAGAACGTCACCGTCCTGCTCAAGGCCCTCGGCATGACCATCGAGGACATCCGGCGCGAGTTCGCCGACCCCAACAGCACCGAGGGCAAGGCCTACGAGTCCATCGAGCTCACGCTCGAGAAGGACCACACCGTGGCCGAGGACGACGCGCTGCTCGACATCTACCGCAAGCTGCGCCCGGGCGAGCCGCCGACGCGCGAGGCTGCGCAGACGCTGCTCAACAACTACTACTTCAACCCCAAGCGCTACGACCTCGCCAAGGTCGGCCGCTACAAGGTCAACAAGAAGCTCGGCCAGACCGAGGCCTTCGACCAGCAGACGCTGACCCTGGCCGACGTCGTGGCGGCGATCCGCTACATCGTCGCGCTGCACGACGGCCAGGCCGAGGTCGAGTCGGCCCAGGGGAAGATCGAGATCTCCGCCGACGACATCGACCACTTCGGCAACCGCCGCATGCGCACGGTCGGCGAGCTGATCCAGAACCAGCTCCGCACCGGCCTGGCCCGCATGGAGCGCGTGGTCCGCGAGCGGATGACGACCCAGGACGTCGAGGCGATCACGCCGCAGTCCCTGATCAACATCCGACCGGTCGTCGCGGCGCTGAAGGAGTTCTTCGGCACCTCGCAGCTGTCGCAGTTCATGGACCAGACCAACCCGATCGCAGGGCTGACGCACAAGCGCCGGCTCAACGCGCTCGGCCCTGGTGGTCTGTCCCGTGACCGCGCCGGCATGGAGGTCCGCGACGTCCACCCGTCGCACTACGGCCGGATGTGCCCGATCGAGACGCCCGAGGGCCCGAACATCGGACTGATCGGCTCGCTCGCGTCCTACGGCCGGATCAACCCGTTCGGCTTCGTCGAGACGCCCTACCGCAAGGTCGAGAAGGGCAAGGTCACCGACAAGGTCGACTACCTCACCGCCGACGACGAGGACCGTTACGTCATCGCCCAGGCGAACGCGACGGTCGACGACAAGGGCAAGTTCACCGACGAGCGGGTGCTGGTCCGCCAGCGCGACGGCGAGGTCTCCGAGGTCCTGCCCGAGGACGTCGACTACATCGACGTCTCGCCGCGCCAGATGGTCTCGGTCGCGACCGCCCTGATCCCGTTCCTCGAGCACGACGACGCCAACCGCGCACTGATGGGTGCCAACATGCAGCGCCAGGCCGTGCCGCTCATCAGGAGCGACTCGCCCGCTGGTCGGCACCGGCATGGAGTACCGCGCCGCGGTCGACGCCGGCGACGTGCTGGTGGCCGAGAAGGCCGGTGTGGTCAAGGAGGTGTCCGCCGAGCTCATCGAGACGATGAACGACGACGGCACCTACACGACCTACAAGCTCGACAAGTTCCGCCGGTCCAACCAGGGCACCTGCATCAACCAGCGGCCGCTGGTGGCCGAGGGCGACAAGGTCGACGTCGGCTCGCCGATCGCCGACGGCCCGTGCACCGACAACGCCGAGATCGCGCTGGGCACCAACCTGCTCGTCGCGTTCATGCCCTGGCAGGGTCACAACTACGAGGACGCGATCATCCTCAGCCAGCGGCTGGTGCAGGAGGACATCCTCACCTCGATCCACATCGAGGAGCACGAGGTCGACGCCCGCGACACCAAGCTCGGCCCCGAGGAGATCACCCGGGACATCCCGAACGTCTCCGAGGAGATGCTGGCCGACCTCGACGAGCGGGGCATCATCCGCATCGGCGCCGAGGTCAACACCGGCGACATCCTGGTCGGCAAGGTGACCCCCAAGGGCGAGACCGAGCTGACCCCGGAGGAGCGGCTGCTCCGCGCGATCTTCGGTGAGAAGGCGCGCGAGGTCCGCGACACCTCGATGAAGGTCCCGCACGGCGAGTCCGGCACCGTCATCGGCGTCCGGGTCTTCGACCGCGAGGAGGGCGACGAGCTCCCGCCGGGCGTCAACCAGCTGGTGCGCGTCTACGTCGCGCAGAAGCGCAAGATCTCGGTCGGCGACAAGCTCGCCGGACGCCACGGCAACAAGGGCGTCATCGCGAAGATCCTGCCGATCGAGGACATGCCGTTCATGGAGGACGGCACGCCGGTCGACGTGGTGCTCAACCCGCTGGGTGTGCCGCGCCGGATGAACATCGGCCAGATCCTCGAGCTGCACCTGGGCTGGCTGGCCAAGCAGGGCTGGGACCTCGACATCGCCGAGGACAAGTCGAAGGCCGACTGGAAGCAGCGGCTGATCGACATCCACGCCGAGAAGGCCGCGCCGAACACCAAGGTGGCGACGCCGGTCTTCGACGGTGCCCGGGAGGACGAGATCGTCGGCCTGCTCGGTGCGACGATCCCCAACCGCGACGGTGTCCGGATGGTCAAGGAGGACGGCAAGGCCGCCCTCTTCGACGGCCGTTCCGGCGAGCCGTTCCCGGACGCCGGTGGCGGTCGGCTACATGTACATCCTGAAGCTGCACCACCTCGTGGACGACAAGATCCACGCGCGCAGCACCGGCCCCTACTCGATGATCACGCAGCAGCCCCTGGGCGGTAAGGCCCAGTTCGGCGGCCAGCGGTTCGGCGAGATGGAGGTCTGGGCGATGGAGGCCTACGGCGCCGCCTACGCCCTCCAGGAGCTGCTGACGATCAAGTCCGACGACGTGCCCGGTCGGGTCAAGGTCTACGAGGCGATCGTCAAGGGCGAGAACATCCCCGACTCCGGCATCCCGGAGTCGTTCAAGGTGCTCGTCAAGGAGATGCAGTCGCTCTGCCTGAACGTCGAGGTCCTGAGCCAGGACGGCTCGTCGATCGAGCTCCGGGACGCGGAGGAGGACGTCTTCCGCGCCGCCGAGGAGCTCGGCATCGACCTGTCCCGTCGCGAGCCCAGCTCCGTCGAAGAGGTGTGACGTGCGGGTCCGGGCCTGACCTCGGTCGGCCCGGACCCCACCACCACCCCCCATTCAGCACGACCTAGAACAACGAGGGAAGCGAAGCCAAAGTGCTCGACGTCAACTTCTTCGACCAGCTTCGGATCGGCCTGGCCACCGCGGACGACATCCGCACGTGGAGCCACGGCGAGGTCAAGAAGCCGGAGACCATCAACTACCGCACGCTCAAGCCCGAGCGTGACGGCCTCTTCTGCGAGAAGATCTTCGGTCCCACCCGGGACTGGGAGTGCTACTGCGGCAAGTACAAGCGGGTGCGCTTCAAGGGCATCATCTGCGAGCGCTGCGGCGTCGAGGTCACGCGCTCCAAGGTCCGCCGTGAGCGGATGGGCCACATCGAGCTGGCCGCACCGGTCACCCACATCTGGTACTTCAAGGGTGTCCCGAGCCGGCTCGGCTACCTGCTCGACCTCGCCCCGAAGGACCTCGAGAAGGTCATCTACTTCGCGGCGTACATGATCACCTCCGTCGACGAGGACGCCCGCCACAAGGACCTCTCCTCGCTCGAGAACAAGGTCGGCCTGGAGCGCGAGCGGCTCGAGAAGCGCCGTGACGGCTCCATCGAGGACCGCACCAAGAAGCTCGAGGAGGACCTCGCGGCCCTGGAGGCCGAGGGAGCCAAGGCCGACCAGCGCCGCAAGGTCAAGGACGGCGCCGAGCGGGAGATGAAGCAGCTGCGCGACCGCGCCCAGCGCGAGATCGACCGCCTCGAGGAGGTCTGGAGCACGTTCAAGTCGCTCAAGGTCCAGGACCTCATGGGCGACGAGATGCTCTACCGGGAGATGAAGAACTGGTTCGGCAAGTACTTCGAGGGCCACATGGGCGCCACGGCGATCCAGAAGCGGCTCCAGGACTTCGACATCGCCGCCGAGGTCGAGTCGCTGCGCGAGACCATCGCCACCGGCAAGGGCCAGAAGAAGGTCCGGGCGCTGAAGCGGCTCAAGGTCGTCGACGCGTTCCGCAAGACCGGCAACAAGCCCGAGGGCATGGTGCTCGACGCCGTCCCGGTGATCCCGCCGGACCTGCGCCCGATGGTGCAGCTCGACGGTGGCCGGTTCGCGACGTCTGACCTCAACGACCTCTACCGCCGCGTGATCAACCGCAACAACCGGCTCAAGAGGCTGCTGGACCTCGGTGCGCCCGAGATCATCGTCAACAACGAGAAGCGGATGCTCCAGGAGGCCGTCGACTCGCTGTTCGACAACGGCCGCCGCGGTCGTCCGGTCACCGGGCCGGGCAACCGGCCGCTCAAGTCGCTGTCCGACATGCTCAAGGGCAAGCAGGGCCGGTTCCGCCAGAACCTGCTCGGCAAGCGCGTCGACTACTCCGGCCGTTCGGTCATCGTGTCGGGTCCGCAGCTCAAGCTGCACCAGTGCGGCCTGCCGAAGATGATGGCGCTGGAGCTGTTCAAGCCGTTCGTCATGAAGCGGCTGGTCGACCTCTCCCACGCCCAGAACATCAAGTCCGCCAAGCGGATGGTGGAGCGGGCGACGTCCGGTCTCTCGCGCTACGCGATGGTCTGGGACGTGCTCGAAGAGGTGATCATGGAGCACCCGGTGCTGCTCAACCGCGCACCGACGCTGCACCGCCTCGGCATCCAGGCCTTCGAGCCCCAGCTGATCGAGGGCAAGGCCATCCAGATCCACCCGCTCGTCTGCGGCGCGTTCAACGCCGACTTCGACGGTGACCAGATGGCCGTGCACCTGCCGCTCTCCGCGGAGGCGCAGGCCGAGGCCCGGATCCTGATGCTGTCGACCAACAACATCCTCAAGCCGTCCGACGGCCGTCCCGTGACCATGCCCTCGCAGGACATGATCATCGGCCTGTTCTGGCTCACCGCCGAGCGTGACGGTGAGAAGGGCGAGGGTCGTGCGTTCAGCTCGGCGGCCGAGGCCATCATGGCCTTCGACCACGGTGAGATCAGCCTGCAGAGCAAGGTCAAGATCCGCCACTCCGACGTCGTGCCCCCGCTCGACTGGGCGTCCGACTGGGAGGAGGGCCAGCCGCTCACCCTCGAGACCACCCTGGGCCGGTCGCTGTTCAACGACACCCTGCCCGCCGACTACCCCTACGTGAACTACGAAGTGGGCAAGAAGGCGCTGGGCGCGATCGTCAACGACCTGGCCGAGCGCTACACCAAGGTCGAGGTGGCGGCCTCGCTCGACGCCCTCAAGGACGCCGGGTTCTACTGGGCCACCCGCTCCGGGGTGACGGTCTCCATCGAGGACGTCGTGACGCCGGACTCGAAGGGCGAGATCCTCGCCGGGTTCGAGAAGCAGGCCGCGAACATCCAGAAGCAGTTCGAGCGTGGCCTGATCACCGACGACGAGCGCCGCCAGGAGCTGATCGAGATCTGGACCGACGCGTCCAGCAAGGTCGGCGACGCGATGGAGGCGAACTTCGACCGGTCGAACCCGATCTTCATGATGGTCGACTCGGGTGCCTCCGGAAACATGAACCAGATCCGGCAGGTCGCCGCGATGCGTGGCCTGGTGGCCAACCCGAAGGGCGAGATCATCCCGCGCCCGATCAAGTCCAACTTCCGTGAGGGCCTCACGGTGCTGGAGTACTTCATCGCCACCCACGGTGCCCGCAAGGGCCTGGCCGACACCGCGCTCCGTACGGCGGACTCCGGCTACCTGACCCGTCGCCTCGTGGACGTCTCCCAGGACGTCATCATCCGCGAGGACGACTGCGGCACCGAGCGGGGCCTGACCAAGCGGATCGGCGTCAAGCGCGAGGACGGCACCGTTCGCAAGGACGACAACGCCGAGACCGCGGCGTACGCCCGGACGGCGGCCGTCGACATCACCCACCCGGAGACCGGCGAGGTGCTGGTCACCGCGGGTGGGGACCTCGGCGACGTCAAGATCGGCGAGCTCGTGGCCGCCGGGGTCGAGGAGGTGCTGGTCCGCTCGGTGCTGACCTGCGACGCCAAGACCGGCACCTGCGCCAAGTGCTACGGCCGTTCGCTGGCCACCGGCAAGCTGGTCGACATCGGTGAGGCCGTCGGCATCATCGCGGCCCAGTCGATCGGTGAGCCCGGCACCCAGCTGACGATGCGCACCTTCCACACCGGTGGCGTCGCCTCGGCCGACGACATCACGCAGGGTCTGCCCCGCGTGGTGGAGCTGTTCGAGGCCCGCTCGCCCAAGGGTGTCTCGCCGATCAGCGAGGTGGCCGGCCGGGTCGAGATCGAGGAGACCGACAAGGCCCGCGTCGTCCGGATCACCCCTGACGACGGCTCCGAGGTCCAGGAGTACCCCGTCAGCCGCCGGTCCCGCCTCAAGGTCGCCGACGGTGACCACATCGAGGTCGGCGACCAGCTGGTCGTCGGTACACCGGACCCGAAGGAGGTGCTGCGCATCCTCGGTGTCCGCAAGACCCAGCAGCACCTGGTCGACGAGGTGCAGGCCGTCTACCGCTCGCAGGGCGTGGCGATCCACGACAAGCACATCGAGATCATCGTGCGGCAGATGCTGCGCCGGATCACGGTGCTCGAGTCGGGTGACGCACACCTGCTGCCCTCCGACCTCGTGGACCGTGCGCGGTTCGAGGAGGAGAACCGGCGGGTCGTCTCCGAGGGCGGCAAGCCGGCCTCGGGTCGCCCGGAGCTCATGGGCATCACGAAGGCCTCGCTCGCGACCGAGTCGTGGCTGTCCGCGGCCTCCTTCCAGGAGACCACCCGCGTCCTCACCGACGCGGCGATCCACGGACGCTCCGACTCGCTGCGCGGTCTGAAGGAGAACGTCATCATCGGCAAGCTGATCCCGGCGGGCACCGGCCTCGAGCGGTACCGCAACATCCGGGTGGAGCCCACCGAGGAGGCCCGCGCCGCGGCGTACTCCGTCACCGGTTACGACTCCTACGACTACGAGTTCGCCGGCTCCGGCGGACAGGCGGTCGCCCTGGAGGACTTCGACTTCGGGTCCTACCAGAACTAGCACACAGCACGAAGGCCCCCGAGTCAGCCGCAGGCTGACGCGGGGGCCTTCTGCTGTGCCGGCACAGCTGGGGTGTGCGCAGATCTGGAACCATGCGCAGATGGACCGGCGCGCGGGCGGGGCGGCTGGGCTGGCGGTGCTGCTGCTGGCGGGCGTCGGATGCGACTCCTCCCGGTCAGACGACGCAGCTGCGATCTCCCCGAAGGCCGTCCTGAAGCCGGCGTGCCCGGCGCCGCACGAGCCCGGCCCGCTGTCCGCGGAGCTGGTCAACCAGGTGGTGGCCCGGCCGGGGCTGCCGGCCTGGCAGGCCGGTGACATCGGGGCCAGCGCCGAGCTGAGCGACGGCCGGCTGGTGTGGGTGTTCGGCGACACGGTCCGGACTGCCGGGTTCTCGCCGCAGATCGTGGCCAACTCCATGCTGGTGTCGTCGGGGCGCTGCATCTCGCAGCTGCGGACGCCCGGTGACGGGCCGGTCATCCCGGACGTCTCCCCGGACGTCGTGCGTTGGCCGATGTCGCTCGTCGTGCTCCCGCCGGTCGGCGCCGCTGCCGGCACAGGTGTGCACGACGTCCTCGTCGTTCTCTGCTCTCGCATCCAGCGCGGTGGGGCGGGCGGCGGCGCGCTCGACTTCGTCTACCTCGGGACGTCCGCCGCGGTCTTCACCGTCGGGGCCGACGGCGTCCCCAACCTGCAGCAGGTCGTCGAGATCACCCCGGACGACCCCTCGACGACCCAGGTCGACTGGGGTGCCGCCGCGACGGTGCACGGGCCTTGGCTCTTCGTGTACGGGACCCGGTGGACGGGCGCGGCGGGCACCTTCGGTCGAGAGCTGTACGTCGCCCGGGCCCCCGCCGACGACCCCGGCAACCGCGACCTGTGGCGGTTCTGGGACGGGTCCGCGTGGCAGCCGGAGCTGCCCGCGGCGACGCCGGTCCTGCCCGCGGTCGGTGGGGTGTCGCAGACGCTGTCGGTGCACTTCGTCGACGGTGTCTTCGTCGCGGTCTCGAAGCGGGACGGCGACCTGGGTGACTTCGTCTACACCTGGACCTCCAAGAGCCCCGTGGGACCGTGGCAGCCGCGCCAAGGAGCGTCGGCGCCTGCCGGCTACGACACCGGAGAGCTGGAGTACGCACCGCTGGCCCATCCCGAGATCCCGCTCAGCGACGGCAAGCTGCTGGTCTCGATCTCCCGCAACACCACGGACTTCCAGCAGCTGATGGCCGACCCGGAGGTCGGCCGACCCTTGTTCGTGGAGGTCGCTCGGCCCTGACGGCGACCTTCCGGGTCATCCGGGGCTGAGCAGGACCCGGCCCGGCAGCACGGGATCCTGCAGCCGCCGTCGCTTGACCGCCGCCACCATCAGGAAGGCGGCGACCAGCGACCAGACCAGGAGAACGACGACCACCGCGACGTACGACGCCACGTGACCCCCCGAGACCAGCTGGCTCGCGCCCTTCACGAAGACGGTCAGCGGCAGGAGGCCGTTCAGGGTCCGCAGGACGCCCGGGGCGGTCTCCAGGGGGATCACGTTGCCCGTGGCCGCCACCTGCAGGATCAGGAACAGCACGAACAGCACCATGCCGGTCCGGCCCCACTGCAGCCGCAGCGCCAGGGCCAGCAGGCAGAACGTCGCAGCCGCGACGACGACCAGCAGGACCAACGGCACGATCGCCGCGGTGCTCGGGTGGAAGAGCAGCAGCGCGGCCACCACGGCGACCGCGTTGAGGACCGCGAAGCCGAGCACCGGGAGCGACTGGGCGATGGTCAGGGTGCGCGAACCGACCGGCGCCATTGCGTTGCGCGCGATCGCGGACAGGTCCAGGGTGAGTGCCGCGACCAGCGCCGCGAGCCAGAGGATCAGCCCGAGGATGATGGCGATCAGCCACCCGTTGCCGTGGTCGGTGTGCTGCACCCTGCTGGTCAGCACGACGGGCTGGCTGACCACGCTGCTCAGCGCCTTCTGCAGCGCGTCGCTGTAGGTCGGGCTCTCGGCGGCCGCCTGGGCCAGGCCGCTGCTGAGCTGCTGGGCGCCGTCGTCGGCCTGGCCGGCGCTCGACGCCAGGGTGGCGCTTCCAGCGGCCAGGGTCCGTCCGGCTTGGGCGGTGCCTCCGGTGCCGCTCGCGAGCTGCCCGGCCGCGCGGTCGAGTCGGGCGGCGCCGCCGCTGAGCGAGGTGGCCCCACGCTGCAGGCTGCTCGCGCCGCTGCTCAGCTTTCCGCCCGCCGCGCCGAGGGCACGCGCGGAGCCCGCGAGCCGGGCGGCGCCACCGGCCACCCGGTCGGCACCGGTGGCCAGCCGGGAGGCACCGTCGGACACCCGGCCGGCGCCCTGGTCGAGCCGCGCGGCGGCCGACGTCAGGGTCCCGGCGTGGCCGCCGGCGCGAGCCAGCTCCGCGCAGAACGCGTCCGAGCCGCCGGCGCCCGCACACTGGCCGGCCAGCCGGGACACCTCGTCCGAGAGCAGCCGGGAGCCGCCGGCGATGACGCGGGTGCCGGCCTTCACCACGCGGACGCCCTCGGACAGCTCGTGGGAGCGGACGGCCAGGGTGTCGCTGTCGCGGGCCAGGGTGTGGGCGCCGTTCGCGAGCCGCACCTGCCCGTCGTGGAGCTTCCGGGTGCCGGAGGCCAGCTCGGTCGCGCCGTCCGCGACCTGCGCGGCCCCGCTACGGACCGAGCCCGCCCCGTGGTCGAGCTGGCGGGCACCCGAGGCCACCTCGTCGAGGCCCTCGGACAGCTGGCTGGCCCCGTCTTCGAGCTGGTCGGCCCCGTCGGCGAGCTGGTGGTTGCCGTCCGCCAGCTGCGCCGCGCCGCTGGCGGCCTGCTGGTTGCCCTGCGCGAGGGAGTTGAACCCGTCGTAGACGTTCCCGAGGTAGGACACCGTCACCTGGTTGCCCAGGGCCGCCGCCGCGACGGTCGCCACCTGCTGGCTGAGATAGGGCATCGTGGTGCTCGCCGCTGCGTTGCTGACCAGAGTCACCTTGCCCGGTACCGGCTGGTCGGTGCCGCTGGAGAGGATCGCGCTGGAGAAGTCCGACGGGATGGTCAGCACGGCGTAGAACGAGCCGTTCGCCAGCCCCGCGGTCGCGTCGTCCTGGTCGCTGAGCACCCACTTGAGGTTCTGGCTCGGCGTGGCCGGATGGGTCAGCGCGGCCGTCAGCGAGCGGCCGGCCGCCATCGGCTGGGGGTCGGTGATGATCGTGTCGTTGTTGACGATCGCGACCGGCACCTTGTCGATGTGGTCCTCACGGCCGGTGGCCGACCAGATCAGCAGCGAGGCCGCGACTAGCGGCAGCAGTACGCCGGCCACGACGATCCGGCGCCAGTGGGACCGCCGGCTCTCCAGCTCTCCTGGCAGCTCATCGGTCCGCTGGTCACTCATGGTGGGTCCTCACTGAGCCCTCGACATCGGGGACAGGTGGTTCGGCCGGGGGTGACCCGGCCGCGGGCACGAGAACGGGCGCGGAGCCCTCGGACACCACCAGGACGGTGGCACCCCGGTCGGCCAGCGTTCCGGCGAGCAGCTCCGCGGACTCACGGTCCGCGTCGAGGAGCCCCTCGAGCCCGCTGAGCACGAAGACGTCGACGTCGTCGGTGAGGCAGAGGGCCGCCTCGACCACGGCGGAGGCGATCGCCCCGTCGGCGCCCCGCGGGGTCACCACCGCCGCCAGCTCGCCCACGAGCTGCCGGGCCCGTGCGTCCAGCTCTGCCCGGCGGCGGCGGGACAGGCTCAACATGCGGACCCGGTCGCGCACCCGGTCCTCGACCGAGCCCTCCGACCGGTCCAGCGCCGACAGCTCCAGCAGCGCCGTACGCTGGAACACGGCCTCGCGCTGCTCGGGGAGCAGCAGCCCGTCGACGACCAGCTCGCCGCGGGCGGCCGGCCGGCGACCGGCCAGGACGCGGGCCACGGCGGTCGGATCCGCCCCAGCCGGAACGGCCACATGGCCGACCTCGCCGACGAGGGCGGTCACGTCCACCCCGGCGGCGCCCGGCTCGGCGGTGACGTCGCGCGCCAGCAGCATGATCTCGCCGTGGGTCGCCCGGAAGCCGTCGTAGGCGACCTTCCGATGGAGGGCGGCTCCTTCGACGTCGACCTCGGGCAGCCCACGCTCCAGGCTCGCGGGGAGCCACCAGGCGCGGTTGCGCAGCAGCATCAGGACCGCCGGGACCAGGGTCATCCGCACCATGAACGCGTCGATGAACACCCCGACGGCCAGACCGAGCGCGATCTGCTTGATCGTGGTGGTGCCGGCCGGCACGAAGGCGATGAAGACGCTGGTCATGATGAGCGCGGCCGCGGTCACCACCCGCGCCGAGGCGCGGAATCCGTCGTGCACGGCCAGGTGGGGGTCTCCGGACAGCACGTAGTGCTCGCGCATCGCGGAGACCAGGAACATCTCGTAGTCCATCGCCAGGCCGAACAGCACGCCCATCACGAAGATCGGCAGGAAGCTCACGATCGGTCCTTGCGTCAGCCCCGGCACCACGCTGTCGGCCCAGCCCCACTGGAAGATCGCGACGACCGCACCCAGCGCGGCTCCGACCGAGAGGAGGTAGCCGAGGGTGGCCTTGAGCGGGACGGCGATGGACCGGAAGACGATCATCAGCAGGATCAGGGACAGCCCGATGACGATCGCCCCGAAAGGCAGCAGCGCGCCCCCGAGCCGGTCCGAGGCGTCGATGTTGGCGGCGGTCTGGCCGGTGACCATCATGTCGCTGACGGCGTACTTCTTCTCCAGCGCGGGCGCCTGGGCCCGCAGCTCGGTCACGAGGTCGGCCGTCGCGGGATCGGTCTGGCCCCCCTCGGGGATCACCTGGATCAACGCGGTGTCGGCGCCCTGGTCCGGGGTCGACTGCGGCACCGCGACCACGCCGGGGATCGCGCGGATCGCGTCGGCGAGGTCGGAGACGGTGTCCTGGGGCGAGGGGCTGGTGATGATGTCGGCGATCACCACGAGCGGGGCGTTGTAACCCTCGCCGAAGGTCCTGGTGATGTCGTCGTACGTCGTGCGCGCCGGGGTGCCCGCGGGCGCGGTGCTGTTGTCCGGGAGCGCCAGCCGCAGGTCGAGAGCGGGGATGGCGGCCAGGCCCAGCAGCGCCACCACCGCGAGCACCGTGAGGATCGGCACCCGGGTGATGGTCCGCACCCACCGCACCGCGAGGCCGTGCGGCGCAGCGGGGGAGCTGACCGGCGCAGCGTCCTTCCTGCGGGCGCGCGGCCGACGTGGCCTCCTCGGCCGGGGCCGCAGCCGCTCGCCGAGCAGGAGCGCGATCGCGGGCAGGAGCGTGAGCGCGACCGCCACCGCCACGGCCACCGCGAACGCCGCGCCGACGCCCATGACGGTCAGCACCGGGATCCGGGCCACGGCCAGACCGGCCAGGGCGATGATCACCGTGGTCCCGGCGAACACGACGGCGCTCCCGGCCGTGGCCAGGGCGCGGCTCATCGACTCGACCACGTCGAGCCCCTCGGCGAGCTGGGCCCGGTGGCGGGACAGGATGAACAGCGCGTAGTCGATCCCGACGGCCAGCCCGAGCATCTCCGCGAGCGTCGGAGCCGTGCTCGAGACGGTGATCACCTGCGAGGTCACGACCACAGAAGTGATCGTCACTGCCACACCGATCAGCGCGGTGAGGATCGGCATCCCGGCCGCGACCAGCGAGCGGAAGGTCACGACCAGGATGAGGAACGAGACCAGCAGCCCGAGCAGCTCGGGCACCTTGCTCGGGTCGGCGTTGCTCTTGTAGGCGTCGCCGCCGATCGACGTGGTCACCGGCGCGGACGCCTTCGGCGTACCTGCCTCCTGGACGTCGTCGAGCGTCTCGTCGGACGGCACCTGGTCGGCGAACTGTATCTGGGTCAGGGTCGCCGTGGCGCCCGGGTTGAGCGTCGGGGTCTTGGCGCTGAGAGGGTTGTTGACCGAGACCCCCTTGACCTGGTCGATGGCCTTGACCAGGGAGGCGACCTCGGTGGCGTTGTCCTGGTCGGTGATCTTCCCCTGCTTCGCCTCGAACAGGACCTGGCCGGCCGCACCGGTCAGCCCGAACCGCTCCCCGAGCAGGTCCTGACCTGCCTGCGACTCGGTGCCGGGGATGGAGAACGAGTCGTCGTACCGGTCGCCCAGGGTGGTCGCCGCTCCGCCGAGACCGACGAGGACCAGCACCCAGAGGCCGACGACCATCCCGCGATGCCGGGCGATGGCTCGGCCCAGGCGGTACAGGAAGATGGACACGCGGACGTACCTCCTCAGCCCGACGAGCCGAGGTTTCGTCCGGCCAGCTGAGTCCCCGCACTGCTGTGTGGCCGACATCGTGGCACAGCCACGTCGGCGTGGGAGTCGCCGGAACTGGCGATGTGGGAGCCGCAGCCGGACTGAGCCCGACGGCTCCGACTTCTCAGCCGAAACTCAGCCCGAGCAGCAACTGACGCGGCCCTGGAGGAGTCACACTCGATGAGGACGAACGTGAGTCCACTGGGAGGAAGAGTCATGGAGCGCTGGATGAAGGTGCCCTTCTGGAGCGGCGTGGCGACCGCGGTGGCCGCGGCGGTCGTCGGGGGCGTGATGGTGCTGGCGCCGAGCGGGACGGCGGCCACGGGGCACGGCGGGGCCGTTGCTCGATCCGCCCCGGAGTGCAAGAAGCCGGACCTGAGCGCCAAGTACAAGGGCGGCGACGCCGGGATGAGCCACGTCTTCGGCCGGATCATCCTGCACAACGTCTCCGGCCGCGCTTGCTACGTGAAGGGGTACGGCGGGCTGTCGTACGTCGGAGGCGGCAACGGCACCCAGGTCGGAGCGCCGGCGGACCGCACGCCGAGCAACACGCCCAAGACCGTGCTGCAGCCGGGGGACAAGGTGCGCAGCGCGGTGTCCGAGACGTCGACCGCGCCGTACCCGAAGAACGTCTGCCGGCCGACCGAGGTGGACGGGTTCCGGGTCTACGTGCCCGACGAGACCCACGCCTTCTTCATCGAGCACAAGACCACGGGCTGCGCGAACCCGAAGGTGCACCTGCTCCAGCACAAGGCCTACCACTGAGCGATGACTCCGGCCGGGTGCGGCGGTCTGCAGGCCATGACCGAGGAGACCGTCGCCCCTGACCTGGATCGAGTCGCGCGTGACGTGCTGGACGGCATCCGCTACATCGTGTTGGGCACGGTCGACGACGACGGGACGCCGCGCACGTCGCCGGTGTTCTTCACCCCGCACGGCTACGAGTACCTCTACTGGGTCTCCCACCTCGAGACCCACCACGGCGCCAACCTGGTGCGCGACGACCGGCTCGCCGGCGTGGTGTTCGACTCCAGCCAGCCACCCGGGCACACCGACGCGGTCTACGTGACGGGAACTGCGCGTGAGATCCCGGAGGACGAGCTCGCCGAGCACCTGCCGGTCGCGTTCGACCCCGAGCAGCGGGGCGGAACGCGGTTCACGGCGGAGCAGCTCACGGGCTCCGACGACCTGCGGCTGTGGGTCTTCCACGTCCTCCGGTGGGAGGTGCACGTCCGCGCCGGGCACCCCGAGTACGGCACCGGCCGGGACCGCCGGGTCGCCGTGGACCCACGCCGCGCAGCTGCGTGAGCGGGGCGAGCCGATGGGGTACCCCCAGCGCATGAGTGAGTCCGAGCCCGAGACGGGCCGCCACGCCGCGCCCGACGACGACCCGAACAGCGATCCGCCGCCGTTGGCCGGTGAAGGCGGCGACCACCGTGCCGCGGGTGCGGCCGAGGACGACGAGGAAGGCGACGAAGAACCCTCCTCCGGCAGCACCCGCCAGCCGGGAGCCGACCCGGAGGACGAGACGGAGATCGAGGAGGAGCGGGAGCGCCGCCTCGACCCCGACAACCGTCCCGAGAACGTCGAGGTCGACAACACCCAGCGCGACTTCGACGTCGAGAAGGGGATGTTCGAGGACTCCGAGGGCTTCGAGGAGGCTGAGGAGAGGTTCCCACCCCTGGGTGGCCAGGGCGCCTGAGATTCACGGCGCCGTCACGGTGCCTGAGACAATGAGCGGGTGACCAGCCCGCCCGCGAAGGCCGACGTGCTCGTGGTCGGGGCCGGCCCGGCCGGGTCTGCCGCGGCCGCCTGGGCGGCCCGCTCGGGTGCCGAGGTGGTGATCGCCGATGCGGCGGTCTTCCCGCGCGACAAGACCTGCGGTGACGGGCTCACCCCGCGGGCGGTCGGCGAGCTCCAGCGGCTGGGTCTCGAGGACTGGCTGCGCGCCCACACCGTCAACCAGGGGCTCCGCGCGCACGGCTTCGGCCAGACCTTGCTGCTGCCCTGGCCGGGTGGCACGTTGCCCGAGTGGGGCTCGGCGGTGGCCCGCACCGAGCTCGACGACCACCTGCGCACCACGGCGATCAAGGCCGGCGCCACCGCGGTCGACGGTGCCCGGGCGGTCGACGTACGCCGGGCCGGCGGCCGGGTCGAGGCGGTGGTGTTCAAGACCGATGACGGTCCGCTCGAGATCGGCTGCCGCACGCTCGTCGTGGCCGACGGCGTCCGCTCGCCGCTGGGAAAGGTGCTGGGCCGGGAGTGGCACCGCGACACCGTCTATGGCGTGGCCGGCCGCTCTTACGTCACCAGCGAGCTGAGCGACGACCCGTGGATCAGCAGCCACCTCGAGCTGCGGGACGAGCACGGCAAGGTGCTGTCCGGGTACGGCTGGATCTTTCCCCTCGGCACCGGCGAGGTGAACCTCGGCGTCGGCACGCTGGCCACCAGCAGGCGGCCGGCCGATCTCGCCGTCAAGCCGCTCATGAGGCAGTACGCCGAGCTGCGCCGGGAGGACTTCAGGCTCGAGGGCGAGCTACGGATGCCGACCAGCGCGCTGCTGCCGATGGGCGGGGCGGTCAGCAACGTCGCCGGCCCCAACTGGGCGCTCATCGGCGACGCCGCCGCCTGCGTCAACCCGCTCAACGGTGAGGGCATCGACTACGGCCTCGAGTCCGGCCGGCTCGTGGCCGAGCTGGTCGAGCAGGGCGAGGACCTCGCCGCAGCCTGGCCGACGCTCCTGCGCGAGCACTACGGCGAGGCGTTCTCGATCGCCCGTCGTCTGGCCGGCCTGGTCACCGTGCCCGGGCTGCTCAAGACACTCGGTCCGGCCGGCATGCGGTCCGACTGGCTGATGACGCTGGCGCTGCGCTGGATGGGCAACCTGGTCACCGACGAGGACCGCGACCGCGCCGCCCGGGTCTGGCGCTGGGCGGGCCGGCGCTCGGCGGCCATCGACGCCCGGCCGCCGTTCGCCTGAGCGGCCTTCACCAGCTCCGTGACCGTCGTAGGGCCGGACGACATCCCCTGCGCGGGCGTCGCTGGGCTCCGGGGTCCGGAAACTAGGGTCTAGGGGTGGCTGAGCGACGGCAGGTGCGGAAGGTGCAGCGGGTGGCCGCCTACGCCGTCATCATGCGCGACGACCACATCCTGCTCAGCCGCCTCGCCAAGCGGCTGACCAGCAAGGAGCTGTGGACCCTTCCGGGCGGCGGGCTGGAGCACGGCGAGGACCCGCGCGACGCGGTGGTCCGCGAGGTGCACGAGGAGACCGGCCTGGACGTGCACATCGGGGAGACGGCGCACCTCTACTCCTTCCACCAGCGGAACACCTGGCGGCAGGGCCGGCGAGCGGACGCGCACGCGCTGCGCATCGTGTACGACGGCTGGGTCCCGGTCGACAGCCCGGAGCCGCACGTCGTCGAGGTCGACGGCTCGACGATGGACGCGGCCTGGCAGCCGATCGCCGGGGTGCTCAACGGGTCCGTGCCAGTGGTCAGCCTGGTCACCGAGGTGCTCGCCGAGCACCAGCCGTTCCAGATGCAGCGCGTGGCGGCGTACGCCCTGGCGCTGCGCGATGGGCCCGGCGGCGAGGAGGTGCTGCTGACCCGGAACTCGGCCCGCGGCCCGCACCCCGGCCACTGGACGCTGCCCGGCGGCGGCATCGACCACGGTGAGGAGCCGCGGCAGACCGTGGTGCGGGAGGTCCGCGAGGAGACGTCACTGCTGTGCACGGTGGGCGACGTCCTGGACGTCGGCTCCACGCACTTCGAGGGCACGGCTCCCTCGGGCCGTCGCGAGGACTTCCACGCGCTGCAGATCGTGTTCAACGCGGAGGTCTCCGACGGCGAGCCCGCCGTCCTGGAAGTGGGCGGAACCACCGACGCCGTGGCGTGGGTGCCGGTCGCGGGGCTGGGCTCGGAGGACCATCCCGTCCGTGACCTCGTGCACACCGCACTAGCCGCCAACCGGCATAGGTTGGAGGCGTGAACGAGACCGTCTTCACCTACGCCGCGCCGGCACTCAAGTTCGGCGCCGGCGCCTCGGACGAGGTGGGGCACGACCTCGCGTCCTACGGCGCCCGCCGGGTGCTCCTGGTCACCGACCCCGGCGTCATGGAGACGGGTCACCCCTCGCGGATCGCCGAGCACATCTGGCAGCGAGGCATCGAGACCGTGATCTTCGACCGGGCCCGGGTCGAGCCGACCGACGAGTCGCTGGAGCAGGCGATCGACTTCGCCCGGGACGCGCAGTCGACCGGCCGCTCCTTCGACGCGATCGTCGCCGTCGGCGGTGGCTCGTCGATCGACACGGCCAAGGCGGTCAACCTCCTGGTCACGAACCCCGGTGACCTCATGGACTACGTCAACGCGCCGGTCGGGAAGGCCCGGACACCGGTGCACGAGCTGCTCCCTCTGGTGGCGATCCCGACCACGACCGGCACGGGCAGCGAGAGCACCACGATCTGCGTCCTCGACGTGCTCGAGCTGAAGGTCAAGACCGGGATCAGCCACGTCGCGCTCCGGCCCCGGCTGGCGATCGTGGACCCGCGGCTGACGGTCAGCCAGCCCACCATGGTCACCGCGTCGTCCGGGATGGACATCCTCTGCCACGCGTTGGAGAGCTACACCGCGCGCTGGTACGCCGACTTCGACGCCAAGCAGCCCGACGAGCGGGTGCCCTACTGCGGCGCGAACCCGATCGCGGACATGTGGTCAGAGCGGGCGATGAGCCTGCTGTCCGGCTCGTTCCGGGCGGCGGTGAAGGACGGCCACGACACCAAGGCCCGTGAGCAGATGGCGATGGCGGCCACCTTCGCCGGCCTCGGCTTCGGCAACGCCGGCGTGCACATCCCGCACGCGAACGCCTACCCCATCGCGGGCCGGGTCCAGGACTTCACGCCCAAGGACTACCCCCAGGACGAGCCGATCATCCCGCACGGCATGGCGGTCTCGCTGACCGCGCCGGCGGCGTTCCGGTTCACCTTCGACGCCGCGCCCGAGCGTCACCTGCGGGCCGCCCGGATCCTCGATCCGAAGGCGAAGGGCGAGGGGCCCGAGCTGCTGGCCGGAGTCGTCATCCGACTGATGAAGAACATCGGGCTCCCCAACGGTCTCGCCGAGGTGGGTTACGGCGCCGCCGACGTCGACGACCTGGTCGCCGGAGCCATCCAGCAGCAGCGGCTGCTCGCGACCGCACCGAAGACGCCCACGGAGGAAGACCTGGCGCAGGTGTTCGTCGCCTCGATGGAACACTGGTGAGGTGACGGCCGGCTCCGCAGATCGCTAGAGGAGCTGCGGAAGCGGGGGGTCACCGACGTCGACGACTCGGTGCTCACCCGGGCTCTCTACTCCTCCGACGCCTCGCTCTACCGGGTCGTCCCGCAGGTGGTGGCCCGGCCGCGGGCCGGCGACGAGCTGGAGGCGATCCTCGACGTCGCGAGCGCCACCGGCACACCGCTCACGATGCGCGGCGCGGGGACCTCCATCGCCGGCAACGCCGTCGGCCCCGGGATCGTGGTCGACACCGTCCGGCACCTCAACCGGGTTGTCTCGGTGGACCCGGAGGCGCGTACGGCGACCGTCCTGCCCGGCGTCGTGCACGCCGACCTGCAGCGGGCCGCGGCCCCGCACGGGCTGCGGTTCGGACCCGACCCTTCGACCCACACGCGCTGCACGATCGGCGGGATGATCGGCAACAACGCCTGTGGCTCCCGAGCGCTGGGCTACGGCCGGACCGTCGACAACGTCGTCTCCCTGAAGGTGGCGTGGGGGCCGGGCGCGGGCAGCCAGGCAGAGGTCGAGGGGCGGCTCGGTCAGCTCGTCGACCAGCACCTGGCCCACGTCCGCACCGAGTTCGGCCGGTTCACCCGGCAGGTGAGCGGCTACTCCCTCGAGCACCTGCTGCCGGAGCGCGGCCGCAGCGTCGACCGGTTCCTGGTCGGGTCGGAGGGCACCCTCGCGCTGGTCCGGGAGGCCACCGTGCAGCTGGTCGACGACACCGTCGACCGGCTCCTGGTCGTGCTGGGCTACCCGTCGATGGTGGACGCCGCGGACGCCGTGCCCGCCCTGCTCGCCGCGACCGGCGGTGCTGGGTCGGGGACCATGGTCGCGTGTGAGGGGCTGGACGGCCGGATCGTCGACCTGGTCCGGGGACGCGGGAGCGCGCTGCCGGAGCTGCCGAAGGGCAACGGCTGGCTGTTCGTCGAGGTGGTCGGGCCCGAGGCGCCGACGCACGCCGCCAAGGTCGTGGCCGAGGGTGGCGCGCTCGACAGCCGTCTGGTGACCGACGCCGCCGAGGCGGCGGCACTCTGGCGGATCCGCGAGGACGGCGCCGGGCTGGCCGCCCGCAGCCTCCGCACGCCCGCCTACTCCGGCTGGGAGGACGCCGCCGTACCCCCGGACCGCCTCGGCGCCTGGCTGCGTGACTTCGACGAGCTGCTGAAGGGGTACGGGCTCGACGGCGTGCCCTACGGCCACTTCGGCGACGGCTGCGTGCACGTGCGCATCGACTTCCCGTTCCAGCCCGGGGACGGCGGCCCCGGAAGTGCGGGAGTCAAGGTGTTCCGCGACTTCCTCACCGCGTGCGCCCTCAAGCTGCGCGACCACCGCGGCTCGCTGTCGGGCGAGCACGGCGACGGCCGGGCCCGCTCCGAGCTGTTGCCCCTGATGTACGACGCCGAGTCGCTCCGGCTCTTCGCCGCGGTCAAGGCCATCTGCGACCCGGACAACCTGCTCAACCCGGGCAACCTCGTCGACCCGGCTCCGCTCGACGCCGACCTGCGACCGGTGCGGGCCCGGCAGCCGGTGCTGCCGCTGCTCCGGCTGCCGCACGACCAGGGCGCGCCCGCGGAGCGGCTCGGCAACGCGGTGCACCGGTGCACCGGCGTGGGCCGATGCGTCGCCCCGGCCACCAGCGGTGTCATGTGCCCGTCCTACCTCGCCACCCGCGAGGAGAAGGACTCCACCCGGGGCCGGGCCCGGGTCCTGCAGGAGGCGATCGACGGGTCGCTGGTCGAGGGGTTCGCCGACCCGGCGGTGGCGGAGGCACTCGACCTCTGCCTGGCCTGCAAGGGGTGCGCGTCCGACTGCCCGACCGGCGTGGACATGGCGACGTACAAGGCCGAGGCGCTCTACCAGAAGCACGAGGTCCAGGGCGTACGCCGCCCGCGCAGCCACCGGGTGCTGGGCCGGCTGCCGTGGTGGGCCGATCTGGCCGCGCCGACCGCCCGGGTCGCCAACCGGATGGTGCGGCTGGGGCCGGTCGCGCGGCTGGCCAAGGCGACGGCTGGCATCGACCCGCGACGGTCGCTCCCGGCCTTCGCGCCGAAGACCATGCGGAAGGTCGCCCCGACCGGGCCTGTGGACGGCAGGGCGCCGGACGTGTGGATCTGGGCGGACTCGTTCAGCGACCACTTCTTCCCCGACAACGGCCTGGCCGCGATCCGCTACCTGGAGTCGGTCGGGCTCACCGCCCGGGTCATCGCCGACGACGCCTGCTGCGGGCTCACCTGGATCACCACCGGCCAGCTCGACCAGGCGCGGAAGATCATGACCAGGACCCTGGCCAGGCTGAAGCCGTACGTCGACTCCGGTGTCCCGGTCATCGGGCTCGAGCCGTCCTGCCTGGCCACGCTGCGCAGCGACGCGGTCGAGCTGACCGGCGAGGCGGCTGCCTTCGGGAGCAACGTGCTGAGCCTGGCCGAGCTGGTCGAGCGCGACCAGCTGCCGCTGCCCGACCTCTCGGGTGTCGAGGTGGTGGCGCAGCCGCACTGCCACCACCATGCCGTGATCGGCTGGGCCACCGACCAGCGGCTGCTCGAGCGGGCCGGCGCCACGGTCACGCGGGTGGCCGGCTGCTGCGGGCTGGCCGGCAACTTCGGGATGGAGAAGGGCCACTACGACGTCTCGGTGGCCATCGCGGAGACCCACCTGCTCCCGGCCGTGCGTGCCAACCCGCACGCGGTCGTGCTCGCCGACGGGATGTCCTGCCGGGTCCAGCTCGACGACCTGGCCGGTGTGCCGGCCCTGCACCTCGCCGAGCTGCTCGTCTCCGGGCTGCGCTGAGTCTCAGCTCGTGTGTCGGTAGCGGCCGTCGAAGGCGACGCTCCAGGTCACGCCGTCGTCCTTCGACGCCTCCCAGAGCTGCCGGACCCCGTCGCCGTCCGCGGTCCACGTGATCCGCTGCTGGGCGTCGGCGGTGACCCCGGTGAGCATCATGGCGCCGTCCTGCACCCCACCGTCGAGGAGCAGGATGCCGCCGGTCGAGTCGATCCAGGTCTGGTGCCAGCAGCCGCGCTCGGGATCCCAGGAGCTCAGGCTGTGCCCCTCGACCCCGCCGTCGCCGCGCCAGTGCTCCGTCAGTGCACCTGTGTCGTACGGCGCGCGGATCGAGTTCCGTCCGACGTGCTCGCCCTCCGAGTCGAACACCTCCCACTCGCCGAGCCAGAAGTCGAAGTCGTGCGCACGGTCCTCCATCCTTCGACAGTGTCCGGCTCGCGACGGCGGCGCCAGACCTGCGAACGACTCGTGACCCTCCCGCGACCTGGTCGTGACCACCCGGACGGCGCGAGACGACGAGGGGACGTCGCCGTCACCTGACCCCTCCTAGAATTCGAAGGTGAACCCCCGCCATCGCCGCCTGGTCATCCCCGTGGCGCTGGTGGCGCTGCTGCTGGTCGTCGTGATCGCGGCGGTGCTGTAGTGGCCGAGAACCTGCTGCGCGCGCTGTCGCAGGTGCGGAGCCGGCTGGTGGACCCGGACGCGCTGGTCCGCGCCGTCGGGTCCGGGCGGCAGAAGGGCGCAGGGCCGCGCTGGCGCCGGGTCGAGCTGCGCTACGTCGACCTCAAGGCCGGCCGGCACCTCCAGCTCACGGCGTACGACGAGACGCAGGCCCACACCTCCAACCACCCCGTCGGTGACCCGGCCCGCGACACGGTCGACAGCCTGCTCGACGAGCCGTTCGGCAACTGGCACGTCGAGATGACCGCGGAGACCCTGCAGCTTCGGGTGACCAAGAAGGGTGCGCTGCTGCACATCACCGAGCGCACCTCGCCGGTCGAGGCGGACCGGGGCCACGACCGGGACAAGGACCGGCTGCTGCCCGAGGACGACCCGCTGTTCCGGGCCCTGGGTCTGGCCGACGCCGAGGGCCGGCTCAAACCGAGCCGGCGCGACAAGTACCGCCAGGTCGAGGAGTTCCTGCGGCTGCTCGACACCGCCGTCACCGAGGCCGTCGACAAGGGTCAGCTGCGCACGCCGACGCCGGAGGACCCGCTCCGGGTGGTCGACCTGGGCTGCGGCAACGCCTACCTCACGTTCGCGGCCGAGCGGTACCTGGCCGGCACGCGCGGCCTCCCGGTCCACCTGGTCGGCGTGGACGTCAAGGAGCAGTCCCGTGAGCACAACGAGAAGGTGGCCCGCGAGCTCGGGCTGGACGCGGAGTTCGTGGCCGGCACCATCGGCGGCGTGGAGCTCGAGCGGGCTCCCGAGGTGGTGCTGGCGCTGCACGCCTGCGACACCGCCACCGACGACGCGCTGGCCCGTGCGGTCGAGTGGGAGGCCTCGCTGGTGCTGGCCGCGCCCTGCTGCCACCACGACGTGGCCGCCCAGCTGCGGCGGACTCCGACGCCGGCGCCGTACGCCATGCTCACCCGGCACGGCATCCTGCGCGAGCGGCTGGCCGACACGCTGACCGACGCGCTGCGGGCCACGCTGATGCGCCTGCAGGGCTATCGGGTCGACGTCGTGCAGTTCGTCGAGAGCAAGCACACGCCGCGCAACACCCTGCTCCGGGCCACGCGCACCGGCGCGCCGGTCAAGGGTGGCTCGCTGCGGAGGGACTACGACGACCTGCTCGACGCCTGGGGGATCCACCCGAAGCTGGCCGAGCTGCTCGATGCTTGAGAAGGTGCTGGTCGCGCTGGTCGCGCCGCCGTTCCTGCTGGGCGCGGCCGCTGCTCCCGTCGACCACGCGCAGGTCGTCTTCTCCTTCAGCGACGCCGAGATCATCGAGTCCAGCGGGCTCGCAGTGGTCGGCGGCCTCGTCGTCACCACCAACGACTCCGGAGACACCGGCCGCGTCTTCGCGGTCGACCCGGCCGACGGCCGGACGGTGTCGACGACCGGCTGGGAGGACCATCCCACCGACGTCGAGGCCATCGCGCCCGACGGCCGAGGCGGGGTCTGGGTCGGCGACATCGGCGACAACACCGAGTCTCGCGACAAGATCCAGGTGGCCGACGTACCGATCGGCGCCTCCGACACCACGCTGACGGACCTCGAGGTCTTCGACCTCGCCTACCCCGACGGTCCCCACAACGCCGAGACCCTGATGACAGATCCGGTCACCGGCCGGCTCTACATCGCGACCAAGGGCGCCTTCGGCGGCACGCTGTACGCCGTCCCGGCCAGCCTCTCGCCCGACCGCACCAACCAGCTGGAACCGCTGGGCGACGTCCTGCCCATCGCCACCGACGGCGCGTTCCTGGCCGACGGAAGGCACTTCGTCGTCCGCAACTATGGGGCGGCCGCTGTCTACGCGTTCCCGTCGCTGCAGAAGGTGGCCGACTTCCGGCTGCCCGACCAGCCGCAGGGCGAGGGGCTGGCCGCGGAGCCGGACGGCACCCTGCTGCTGAGCTCGGAGGGGGTCCACAGCGACGTGCTTCGGGTCCGTCTGCCGGCCCTGGCCGACGGGTCGGTCTCCAGCCCGACCGCGACCACCGCGCCGTCAGGGACCCCGTCAGTGACGCCGTCAGCCACGGCTCAGGTCGACGCGGCCTCGCAGCCGCCCGAGGCCGACGAGAGCGAGCGGCCCGTGTGGCCGTGGCTCCTCGGGGGTGTGGTGGGGCTGGGCTGCGTCGTGGTGCTGGTCCGTTCGCTCCGCCCGCGGTAGGGCTTGGGTTCACGCGCCGGCCGTTGTGGCTACCGTGCCGCCGTGCCCCGCCTGCGACGTACCTCTCCCGACCAGCCCGGATGGACCCGGCGCCGCTCGGGCAAGGGCTTCGTCTACCTCGACGACCGCGGTCGGAAGCTCTCCGAGGAGGACGCGCAGCGGGTCCGGGACCTGGTGATCCCGCCCGCCTGGGAGGACGTCTGGGTCACGCCCTACGCGAACGGGCACCTCCAGGCGGTCGGCACCGACGACGCGGGCCGGCGTCAGTACCTCTACCACCCGCAGTGGCGCGAGCGGCGGGACGCCGAGAAGTTCGACCGGATGCTGCTCTTCGGGAAGGCACTGAGCAAGGCCCGCGAACGGGTCCTGCTCGACCTCGGGCTGGAAGGCATGCCCATGGAGCGAGCCTGTGCCGCCGCCGTACGCCTCCTCGACCTCGGCTACTTCCGGATCGGCAATGACGTGTACGCCGACGAGAACGGCAGCTTCGGCCTGACCACGCTCGAGCGGCGGCACGTGCGGCGCCACCAGCAGGCTCTGGTGTTCGCGTTCACCGGCAAGTCCGGCGTCGAGCACGAGATCCGGATCGACGATGCCGTGGTCATCGAGGCGATCGAGATCATGCGGCGGCGCCGTGGCGGCGAGGACGACCGGCTGCTGTCCTACAAGAACGGCCGGTCGTGGCGCTCCCTGCTGCCCGACCTCGTCAACGAGTACGTCCGTTCCTCCACGGGACTCGAGGCCACCGCGAAGGACTTCCGCACCTGGCACGCCACCGTGCTCGCCGCCGCGGCCTTCGCGGAGACCACCGAACCGGGCGAGACCAAGGCCTCGCGCAAGCGCGCAGTGTCGGGGGTGATGAAAGAGGTGGCATCGTTCCTCGGGAACACCCCGACACTGGCCCGGACGTCGTACGTCGACCCGCGGGTCGTCGACTCCTACGAGCGCGGCCGGACCATCGAGCGGGCCGCCCGGCGCACCTACGCCAACACCGATGAGCGCCAGGCCGCGCTGGAGCGGGCCACCCTCAAGCTGCTCAGGGAGTACGAGTGAAGATCACGGTGGTGGAGGGCGACATCACCCGGCAGGACGTCGACGCGGTCGTCAACGCCGCCAACAACGCCATGCGTGGCGGCGGAGGAGTGGACGGCGCCATCCACCGGGCCGGGGGACCGGCCGTCCTCGAGGACTGCATCGCGCGGTTCCCGGAGGGGTTGGCCACCGGCGACGCCGGCTGGACCACGGCCGGCGAGCTGCCGGCCCGCTGGGTGGTCCACGTGGTCGGCCCGAACCGGCACGCCGGCCAGACCGACCGTTCGCTGCTGACCTCCTGCTACCGCCGCGCGCTCGAGGTGGCGGACGAGCTCGGCGCCCGCACGATCGCGTTTCCGCTGGTCAGTGCAGGTGTCTACGGCTGGCCGAAGGACGACGCGATCGCGGCGGCGCTGGAGGTGCTCACCTCGGCGGACACGTCGGTGGCGGAGGCGCGCCTCGTCGCGTTCGACCACACGACGTACGAGCAGATCCGGGCGCAGCTCGGGTTGGGCGCCGACGGACCCAGCAGCGGTTAGCCGGCAACCCCGGAAACGGTTGCGAGCACCGGTCCAGGTTGCTGGCTGACCGCTGCCCGGCACGCCGGCCGCGGACCGTGGACCTAGAGCCGCTCGACCACCCAGTCGATGCAGCGGGTGAGGGCCTCGATGTCGGACGGCTCGATCGCGGGGTACATCGCGATGCGCAGCTGGTTGCGGCCGAGCTTGCGGTAGGGCTCGGTGTCGACGATGCCGTTGGCGCGCAGGGTGGCCGCGATGGCGGCGGCGTCGATGCCCTCGTCGAAGTCGACGGTGCCGATGACCAGCGACCGGTGCGCCGGGTCGGCGACGTACGGGAACGCGACGTCGGACCGCTCGGCCCAGCCGTAGAGGTGGTCGGAGGACTGCGTGGTGCGCTCGACCATCCCCTTGAGCCCGCCCTGGCCGTTCATCCAGTCCAGCTGCTCGGCCATCAGGAAGAGCGTGGCCACCGCGGGCGTGTTGTAGGTCTGGTTGAGCCGCGAGTTGTCGATCGCGATCTTGAGGTCGAAGAACGCCGGGACGTGCCGGCCCGAGGCGGCGATCCGCTCGGCCCGCTCGATGGCGGCAGGGGAGAAGATCGCGACGTAGAGCCCGCCGTCGGAGGCGAACGACTTCTGTGGCGCGAAGTAGTAGACGTCCGACTCGGTGAGGTCGACCGGCAGCCCGCCGGCGCCCGAGGTGGCGTCGATCAGGACCAGCGCACCGTCGTCGGCTCCCTCGGGGCGTACGACGGGTGCCATCACCGCGGTCGAGGTCTCGTTGTGGGCCCAGGCGTAGGCGTCCACGCCGACCTCCGCCCTGGCCTCGGGTCGCGTGCCCGGGTCGCTGGCGATCACCGACGGCTCGTCCAGCCACGGCGCGGCCTTCACCGCCGCCGTGAACTTGCTCGAGAACTCGCCGAAGGACAGGTGCTGGCTCTTGTTCTCGATCAGCCCGAACGACGCGACGTCCCAGAACGCCGTGGCCCCACCGTTGCCGAGCACCACCTCGTAGCCGTCGGGCAGCGTGAACAGCTCGGCCAGCCCCTCGCGGACCCGGCCGACCAGGTTGCGGACCGGGGCCTGCCGGTGCGACGTACCCATGAGGGAGGTGCCGGTGGCCGCGAGCGCATCGAGATGGGAGGGCTGGATCTTGGAAGGTCCGGCCCCGAACCTTCCGTCGGCCGGCAGCAGCTCGGCTGGAATCCTCAATGCATTTTCTGACGCGTCGCTCACCCTCCTATTCTGGCAGCCGCCGAACGGCTGAACCCGAGGAGTCCAGATGCCACGAGGACGCTCCGCACGCGACCACGAGGGGCTGCAGCGCGTCCTCCTGCTCGGCGGTGTCCTGGTCGGGCTCTCGGGTGTCGCGTTCACCGCGTGGGGGCTGGCGGCCGAGAGCTGGGGGTTGATCGTGGGCCCGGTCCTGGTCGTCTTCGCGGCGGCCTGCCTGGTCGTCTCCCGCGACGACGGCAAGGGCCGCTGGTGCGCGGAGTGCGTGGCCCGCAACCCCGAGGACGCCGAGCTGTGCGAGAACTGCGGGAAGCCCCTTGGCTGAGCTCTCCGAAGCCCTGGAGATCGTTCGGGTCGGCTACGGCCACCCCGACGCGACGCTGCTGATCGACGAGGTCCAGGCCGAGTACGTCGTCCGCTACGGCGGTCCCGACCACACCCCGCTCGACCCGATGATGTTCGAGCCACCGCTCGGCAGCTTCTACGTCGGCTACCTCGACCTCGATCGCCGGCGGACACCGGTCGCCACCGGCGCATGGCGGTTCCACGACGACGTCGAGGCGTTCGGCACCACCCGGGTGGCCGAGATCAAGCGGATGTACGTCGTCCCGGCCGCCCGGGCGCGAGGACTGGCCCGCGCCATGCTCGCGCACCTCGAGCGGACCGCCGCCGAGAGCGGGGCCGAGGCGATGGTCCTCGAGACCGGGACCGCCCAGCCGGAGGCTGTGGGCCTCTACGAGTCCTCGGGCTTCACACCGATCCCGTCGTTCGGCTACTACAAGGACGAGCCGCTGAACCGCTGCTACGCCAAGCCGCTTCAGGTCCGGCCCCGGTCCGCGACCTGATCGCCATCGGCTGGCGGGCCGCTACCGTTCGTCCCAGCACCCCGTGAAGGAGAACTGATGGGCATCTTCGGCCACTCCTCCGGCCGCCAGGCTTCCGCGCAGGACCAGGTGGACCTCTCGCAGGTGAACGACCGGCTGACCAGGCTCGAGTCGGCACTCGCCTCGCTGCAGGCGCAGGTCGCCTCGTTGAGCGCCGGCCCTCCGGCGACCGGCGCGAACACGCTGGCCGGCACCGACCCCGGCGCCGTCCCCTACGGCAACAACATCGACGCGAGCGGACCGTGGCTGGAGGAGGTCCGGGCGCTCAAGAACAGCGGCAAGCTCATCCAGGCGATCAAGGTCTACCGCGAGAACACCAACGTCGGCCTCAAGGAGGCCAAGGACACCGTCGAGGGGATGAGCTAGCTGCTGCTGCCGATGAAGGTCGCGCAGGGCGTCGCCGACGGGTCGGTGCGGCTCGCCTTCCGCCGCTGGCGCCAGCAGGACGTGCGGCCGGGGCAGGTGTTCACGACCTCGGCAGGGCTGGTCCGAGTGGACACGGTCGGCGTCGTCGCGGCCGAGGCGATCACCGACGACGAGGCGCGGCTGGCGGGCTGGCCGGATGCCGACCGGCTCCGGCGCCGACTCGCTCCCGAGGGCGAGACCTACCGCGTCGAGCTGTCGTACGCCGGCCCGGACCCGCGGATCGCGCTGCGGGAGTCGGCGGCACTGTCCGCGGACGACGTCGCCGACCTGGACCGGCGACTCGAGCGGCTGGACCGGGCTGCGACCCACGGACCGTGGACGCTGCGCTACCTCGAGCTGATCCGCGAGCACCCGCAGCGTCGCGCTCCCGACCTGGCCGCGTTGGTCGGCCGCGAGACCGCGCCGTTCAAGCTCGACGTCCGCAAGCTGAAGAACCTCGGCCTCACCGTCTCCTTCCCGGTCGGCTACGAGGTCTCGGCGCGCGGGCTGGCCTACCTGGCCGCCACCACCCGGCGCTAGTCGGACAGCAGGAAGTCCGCCCACGCGGCGCGGGTGACGGCGTACCGCAGCACACCGTCGTCGGAGGTGGAGACGAGCCGGAGCGCGCTCTTGGTGAGCACGTTCTGTGAGGCCAGGTTGGTGTCACGCGTCTCGGCCCAGACCGAGTCCAGCCCGACCGACTCGAAGCCGTGGTCGAGCACCGCGCGCGACCCCTCGGTGGCCAGGCCGCGACCCCAGGCGGAGCGGGGCAGCCGGTAGCCGAGCTCCGCGGTCGAGGGGTCCTGGTCGAGGATGAGGCACCACCAGCCCACGAACACGTCGTCCTGGAAGCCAGCCCACCAGCCCAGGCCGCGCGCGTCGGCGGCCGGGTCGGTGCGGCGGGGGAGTGCGGCCAGGGACTCGTCCCTGGAGAGCGCCCGGCCGCCCACGTGGGTCATCACCGCTGGGTCGGCGTCCATGCCAGCCAGCAGGTCGGCGTGCTCGGCCGTGAGCGGCTCGAGCCGGAGCCGTCCGGTGGCGAGGCGAGGTCGCATCAGGACGTCCGCGCGGCCCGCTTCGCCTGGAGCTTGCGCTGCTTCGCGACGAAGCGGATCGACGACGCCGCGACGAAGTTCGGGGCCAGCCGGCCGATCCGCCAGGCGATCCGCGCGGTGCGCGGGGTGACCAGCAGCGGACGGTTCTCGGCGACCGCGTCGAGGACCTGTGTCGCGAGCACCGCCGGGTCGAGCGGGCGGCGCACGCCCTGGCCCTTGAGGAAGTAGTCGCGTCCGTAGAACCGGCCGACCGCGCCCTTGTCGAGGATCGGGGTGTCCACGGCCGAGGGACAGACCGCCGTCACCCCGACCCCGTGGGCAGCGGCTTCGGAGCGCAGCGCCAGCGAGAGGCCGACCACCGCGTGCTTGGTCATCACGTACGACGTGAGGAGCCCGGCCGCCATCAGGCCGCCCATCGACGCCGTGTTGACGATGTGGCCGCTGCCCTGGCGGACCATGACCGGGTAGGCCGCGTGCACGCCGTGCACGACGCCGCGGATGTTGACGTCGATGATCGAGTTCCAGTGGTCGAGGGTGAGCTCCTCGGTCTCACCGCCGATGCTGATGCCGGCGTTGTTGAACATCAGGTCCAGCGCACCGGCATCCGCCGCCACCGAGGTGACCAGAGCCGCCACCGCGGCCGCGTCGGTGACGTCCAGCGCCACGGCCCGGGCCGAGCCGGGTCCCGTGCACGACGAGGCCACGGACGAGGCGGCGTCGAGGTCGAGGTCCGCACACACGACGTGGGTGCCTGCCTCGGCCAGGGCGCGCGACAGGGCCGCGCCGATGCCGGACCCCGCGCCGGTGACGATCGCGGTCCGGCCGACGTACCAGTCCGCGGGCTCGGCTACTGGGCCCACTCGGCCCGCCAGCCGTCGACCTCGTCGGCCTTCCGGGCCGACGGACCGGTGTAGACCGCCGACGGACGGATCAGCCGGCCGGTCCTCTTCTGCTCGAGGATGTGCGCCGACCAGCCACCGGTGCGGGCACAGGTGAACATCGAGGTGAACATGTTGGCGGGCACCTCGGCGTAGTCGAGGACGATCGCGGCCCAGAACTCGACGTTCGTCTCGAGCACCCGGTCCGGCCGGCGGGCGCGCAGCTCGGCCAGGGCCGCCTGCTCCAGCGCCTCGGCCACCTCGTAGCGCGGTGCGGCGAGCTCCCGGGCGGTACGCCGGAGCACGCGGGCCCGCGGGTCCTCGGCGCGGTAGACCCGGTGGCCGAAGCCCATCAGCCGCTCGCCCTTGTCGAGCAGCCCCTTGACGTAGGCGTCGGCGTCACCCGACTTCTCGACCTCCTCGATCATGGTCAGGACCCGGGCCGGGGCGCCGCCGTGCAGCGGGCCGCTCATCGCACCGATCGCGCCGGAGAACGCCGCGGCCACGTCGGCACCGGTGGAGGTGATCACGCGGGCGGTGAAGGTGGAGGCGTTCATGCCGTGCTCGGCCGCGGACGACCAGTAGGCGTCGATCGCCTTCACATGCCTCGGGTCCGGCTCGCCCTTCCAGCGGATCAGGAACCTCTCGGCCAGCGTGTGGCCCTTGTCCACCTCGCGCTGCGGCACGATCGGCTTGCCGAGCCCGCGGGCGGACTGCGCGGCGTAGGACAGCACCATCACCGCGACCCGGGACAGGTCGAGCCGGGCCTGGTCGTCGCTGATGTCGTAGGTCTGGCCCATGCCCAGCATCGGCGCCAGCATGGCCACCGAGGCCTGCACGTCGGCCCGGACGTCGCCGGTGTGGATGGCGATGTTGTAGGGCTCGGCGGGCGGCAGCCCCGGGGCGTAGCTGCCGTCGACCAGGAGGCCCCAGACGTTCTCGAACGGGACCCGCCCGACGATGTCCTCGATGTCCACGCCGCGGTAGCGCAGGGCCGACCCCTCCTTGTCGGGCTCGGCGATCTCGGTCCGGAACGCGACGACGCCCTCGAGACCCTCGTGTACCTCCACGCCCCCACCGTCTTCTGCCATGTCGCGCATTGTGCCGTACCTTCGACGCTCGCTCCGCTGGCACCTCGGGGCGAGGCGCCCGGGGCTAGGGTCCAGATGTGAGCGAGGACGCGCTGGACGCCGTCGCTGCCGCCCGTGAGGAGTACACCCGGGGCGGGCTGGTCGAGACCGACCTGCTCCCGGACCCGATCGCGATGTTCCGGCGGTGGTACGACGACGCTCACGCGGCCGGGCTCTACGAGCCCAATGCCATGGTGGTGGCCACGGTGTCGGGAGACTTCGCCCCCTCGGCCCGGCTGGTGCTGCTCAAGGGCGTCTCGGACGACGGGTTCGTCTTCTACACCAACACCGGCTCCCGCAAGGGCGCCGAGCTGGCCGGGAACCCGCGTTGCGCCCTGCTCTTCCCGTGGCACCCGCTGGAGCGGCAGGTCCGGGTCGACGGCACCGCCGCGGCACTGCCCCGGGAGGCCGTGGACGACTACTTCGCGGTGCGACCACGAGGTTCCCAGCTCGGCGCCTGGGCGTCGCACCAGTCCCACGTCGTGCTCGGCCGCGACGAGCTCCAGGCGGCGTACGACGAGGCGGAGCGGCGCTACGCCGGCGCGGACGTCCCCACCCCGGAGGAGTGGGGCGGCTTCCTGGTGCACCCGGAGTCGGTGGAGTTCTGGCAGGGCCGGCCCGGCCGGATGCACGACCGGCTGGTCTACCGGCGTACGCCCACCGGCTGGCGGACCGAGCGGCTGGCGCCGTAGCGGGGCGATGGAGGGGCTCATATGGCCCACAAGGGTCATGGGCGGCGGCCCGAGCCCGACATAACCTCGACGTTCGTGAACAAGCACCTGTTCCGCGGGAACCCGCGCCTGCTCGTCGGCGCGCTTCCCTGGGCCGTCGGCGTCCTGGTCCTCAAGTCCGTCGCGCACGAGCTCGGCGCCGAGTGGCTGAACCTGAGCCCGCTGCTGGCCGGGGCCCTCGCGGCCGAGGTGTTCATCCTCGGATTCCTGCTCAGCGGCACCGCCGGTGACTTCAAGGAGGCCGAGCGGCAGCCGGGCGAGGTGGCGGCCAGCCTGGAGACGATGGCCGACGAGTGCCTGATCACCTACCAGGACACCAAGCTGCCCGAGGCGCGCACCTGTCTCCAGCAGCTGATCGAGATCAGCACGGCGATCCGGATGTGGCTGATGCAGGACCGCGGCTTCGACGACGTCATGTCGGACATCCGCGCGCTCAACGGCCCGTTCCGGGTGATGGCCCCGGCGATCCAGGCCGGCTTCACCACCCGGCTCAAGTCCGAGCAGTCCGCGGTCCGCAAGACCGTGATCCGCATGGACACGATGCGGCGGACGTCGTATGTCGCCGCCGGCTACCTGATCGCGGAGGTGACCGCGGTGCTCCTGCTCGTCCTCCTGGTCCTGACCGACTTCGACGACTTCCAGCCCACGCTCTGGGTCTCCGTGCTCATCGCCTACCTGCTGTTCTACGTGGTCGGGCTGATCCGGGACCTCGACAACCCGTTCGAGTACCGGAACGGCGAACCCGGCGCCGCCGACGTGAACCTCGACGTCCTCGAGCGCAGCGAGGACCGGCTCCGCGCCCTGCTCGGCTCGGTCGACGCCGCTGCAGCGACCCCCGCGGCGGTTGACGAATAAACGTTTGTGAGTGAGCGCTCACTCATTTACTCTTTCCCGCGTGCCCTACACGCAAGTACGCCGCGAGCGCGCCCGGCCGCTGTCGCCGGAGGAGCGTCGCGACAAGCTGGTCGACACGACCCTCAACCTGCTCCGCGAGCACGGCCGCGCGGTGACCACCCGCCAGATCGCCGAGGCTGCCGGCGTGGCCGAGGGCACGATCTTCCGGGTCGTCGAGTCCAAGGAGGAGCTGGTCGAGCTCGCGATCACACGGGCCTTCGAGCCCGGCGCCCTGGTCCACCGGATCGAGGAGATCGACCCGCACCAGCCGCTGCACGTCCGACTGGTGCAGCTGAGCTCGATCCTCCAGCAGCGGTTCCGCGCCACCTTCGAGCTGATGAAGAAGGTCGGGATGGTCCGCCCGCCCGACCATGTCCACGACAGCCCCGAGGCGGTCGAGCTGCGCGAGTACGTCCACGCCCTCATGGAAGGCGTGATCGGCACCGACCGGGCGCGGCTCTCGGTGCCGCCCCGCGACTTCCTGCACCGGCTCCGGCTGCTGACCTTCGCGGGCAGCCATCCACACATCACCGACGGGCAGCTGCTCACCCCTGAGGAGATCGTCGACACCCTGCTGCACGGGCTGCTGCGCGACGGAGGCTCACCGGAAGGAGGAGGTCAGTGACGCTGATCCGGCTCCTGCGCACCCACCTCGCGCCGTACAGGCGGTGGCTGGCCGCGATCGTCGTGCTGCAGTTCACCGCGACCGTGGCGATGCTCTACCTGCCGAGCCTCAACGCCGACATCATCGACAACGGTGTGGCCGTCGGGGACACGGGCTACATCTGGCACATCGGCGGGATCATGCTCGCCGTCACGGTCCTCCAGATCGCCTGCCAGGTGGTCGCGGTCGCCTGCGCCGCCCGGACGTCGATGTCGGCCGGCCGCGACCTGCGGGCGGCGGTGTTCCGCCAGGTCGGACGGTTCTCGGGCCGCGAGGTGGCCCAGTTCGGCGCGCCCTCGCTGATCACCCGCACCACCAACGACGTCCAGCAGGTGCAGATGCTGACCCTGCTGAGCTGCTCGCTGGCCGTCCAGGTGCCGATCATGATGGTCGGCGGGATCTTCATGGCGATGCGCCAGGACCTCGGCCTGTCCTGGCTGCTCGCGATCGTCGTGCCCGCCCTGTTCCTCTCCGTGGGGCTGGTGGTCTCGCAGATGGTGCCGAGCTTCCGGCTCGTGCAGTCCCGCATCGACGAGGTGAACCGCATCCTGCGCGAGCAGATCAGCGGCATCCGCGTCGTCCGTGCCTTCGTCCGGGAGCCGCGCGAGCAGCAGCGGTTCGCCGGGGCCAACGACGGCCTCACCGAGGTCTCGATCCGCGCCGGCCGCTGGATGGCCACGATGTTCCCGCTGGTCATGCTGGTGGTGAACGTGTCCAGCGTCGCGGTCATCTGGTACGGCGGCCACCGCGTCGACAACGGCCAGATGCAGGTCGGCTCGCTCACCGCGTTCCTCAGCTACCTCATGCAGATCCTGATGAGCGTGATGATGGGGACGTTCATGCTGATGCAGATCCCACGCTCGGCGGTGTGCGCCGACCGCATCAGCGAGGTGCTCGGGACCGACTCCAGCGTCGTACCTCCCCGCGCGGCCGTCACCAGCCTGACCCAGCACGGCCGGCTCGAGCTCGAGGACGTCTCGTTCACCTACCCGGGTGCTGAGCATCCTGTGCTCTGCGACGTCGGCTTCAGCGCCTACCCCGGCCAGACCGTCGCGATCATCGGCTCCACCGGTGCCGGCAAGTCCACGCTGGTCAACCTGGTGCCGCGGCTCTTCGACGCCACGTCCGGGACGGTCCGGGTGGACGGCGTCGACGTGCGCGACCTCGACCCGGAGCTGCTCTGGTCGCGGATCGGGCTGATCCCGCAGCAGGCGTTCCTGTTCACGGGAACGGTCCGCAGCAACCTGCTGCACGGCAAGCCGGACGCCACCGACGAGGAGCTGTGGCAGGCGCTCGAGGTCGCGCAGGCCCGTGACTTCGTCGAGCAGATGCCCGAGGGCCTCGAAGCCCCGATCGTCCAGGGCGGCACCAACGTGTCCGGCGGGCAGCGACAGCGGCTGGCCATCGCCAGGGCCCTCGTACGCCGTCCCGAGATCTACCTCTTCGACGACTCGTTCTCCGCGCTCGACCTGGCCACCGACGCCAGGCTGCGCGCGGCGCTGCGCCCCGAGACCCGGGACGCGACCGTCGTCGTGGTCGCGCAGCGGATCTCCACGATCCGCGACGCCGACCTGATCCTGGTGCTGGAGGACGGCCGCGTGGTCGGTCGCGGCACCCACGCCGAGCTGCTCGAGTCCGACGAGACCTACCAGGAGATCGTCACCTCGCAGCTGACCGCCGAGGAGGCCGCCGCATGACGACCACCGCACCTCCGTCCACCGGGGCGGCGCCGGCACCCAAGGGCTCCGCCAAGGGTGGGGCAGCGATGAAGGAGACCGAGCGGATCCAGTCGCCGATGGGCGGCGGCCCCGGCCGCGGCCCGATGGGTGGCGGCATGGTCGGCCAGAAGGCGATGACCTTCGTCCCGTCGGCCAAGAGGCTGATCCGCCGGATGGCGCCCGAGCGCAACCGCGCGTTCGCCGTCGTCGCCTTCGCTTTCTGCAGCGTCTTCCTGCTCGCCTACGGCCCGCGGGTGCTCGGCCACGCCACCGACCTGATCTTCGGGGCGTTCCTGGCCCAGCGACCGGTGGACTTCGACGCTGTCCGCGACACGCTGGTCGAGGTCCTCGCGATCTACGTCGTCGGGTCCGTGCTGGCCTGGATCCAGGGCTACTTCCTCAACGACGTCGTCCAGGGCACCGTGCGCCGGATGCGCTCCGACGTCGAGGACAAGATCAACACGCTGCCGCTGGAGTACTTCGACAAGCAGCCGCGCGGCGAGCTGATGAGCCGGGTCACCAACGACATCGACAACATCAGCCAGACCCTCCAGCAGACCATGAGCCAGCTGCTCACCTCGCTGCTCACCGTGGTCGCGGTGGTGTCGATGATGTTCTGGATCTCGCCGACGCTGGCCCTGATCGCGCTGGTCTCGGTCCCGGTCTCGATGTTCGCGACGGCGCGGATCATGAAGCACTCGCAGGGCCAGTTCATCGCCCAGTGGCGGCGTACCGGCAAGCTCAACGCGCACATCGAGGAGACGTTCTCCGGGCACGCCCTGGTGACGGTCTTCGGCCGTCGCGCGGAGGTCGAGCGGGAGTTCGCCGCGCAGAACGAGGAGCTCTACCAGGCCTCGTTCAAGGCGCAGTTCGTGAGCGGGCTGATCATGCCGACGATGATGTTCATCGGGAACCTCAACTACGTCGTCGTCGCCGTGGTGGGTGGTCTGCGGGTCGCACACGGGACGCTGACCCTGGGCGAGGTGCAGGCCTTCATCCAGTACTCGCGGCAGTTCACCCAGCCGCTCACGGCGGTCGCGTCGATGATGAACCTGCTGCAGTCCGGGGTGGCCTCGGCCGAGCGGGTCTTCGAGCTGCTCGACGCGGACGAGCAGGTGCCCGACAGCACCACGGTGTGGCCTGCCCCGGAGGATGAGCGGCGCCGGGGCGAGGTGCGCTTCGAGCACGTGTCCTTCAGCTACGACCCCGAGAAGCCGCTGATCGAGGACCTGTCCCTCGTGGCCAGCCCAGGTCAGACGGTCGCCATCGTCGGCCCGACCGGCGCCGGCAAGACCACGCTGGTCAACCTGGTGATGCGCTTCTACGAGCTCGACGGCGGCCGGATCACCCTCGACGGCACCGACATCACCGACATGCCGCGGGCGGCCCTGCGCAGCCAGATCGGCATGGTGCTCCAGGACACCTGGCTGTTCAAGGGGACGATCCGCGACAACATCCTCTACGGCCGTCCCGGCGCCACCGACGAGCAGCTGCTCGAGGCGGCGCGGGCCACGTTCGTCGACCGGTTCGTGCACTCGCTGCCCGACGGCTACGACACGCTGGTCGACGAGGACGGGGGCAACCTGTCCGCCGGTGAGCGGCAGCTCATCACCATCGCCCGGGCGTTCCTCTCCGGCCCGGCGCTGCTGATCCTCGACGAGGCCACCTCGTCGGTGGACACCCGCACCGAGCTGCTGCTCCAGCACGCCATGGCGGCGCTGCGCACCGACCGGACCTCGTTCGTGATCGCGCACCGGCTGTCCACGATCCGCGACGCCGACCTGATCCTGGTGATGGAGGACGGGAGGATCGTCGAGCAGGGCACCCACGACACGCTGCTCGCGGCCGGTGGTGCCTACGCCCGGCTCTACCAGTCGCAGTTCGCCGCCGCCGTAGCCTGAGCGGGTGGCGGACCCGGGCGACCTCTGGGGCGAACGCACCCGGCTGAGGCCGCGGCAGCTGGCCTTCGACGTCGGGGCGGCGGCGGTGTTCACGCTGGTCGCCCTGGCGCTGGCCACCCAGCGGTCAGGACTGTTGGTGGCGGCCACCCTCGCGATGGGGCTGGCCCTCGCCGTACGCCGGCTCTCCTGGCCGGTGATGGTCCTGCTCGCTGCGGTCGCCGGCGTCTGCCAGCTGGTCGCGGGCGAGCTCGCACTGGTGGCCGACGCTGGCTACGCGCCGGTCTTCTTCGTGCTGGGGGCCCACCCGCAGGCATGGGTACGCCGGCTCGGGCTGGCCGGCGCCGCGATGTCGGCGGTGGTCCTGGCGGTCGCCGTCGGCGCCGGTGCGATCGGCGAAGCCGGGGCCGGTGGCTCGACGACGTTCGCGGTCATCGGGTCCGCCGCCCTGGCCCTCCTGGTGGCCGGCGGCGGCTGGACGATCGGCTTCCTCCGCTGGCAGAACCGTTCCCGGGTCACCGCCCAGGTGCAGGCCGGGCTGGAGCAGGAGCGGACCCGCATCGCGGCCGACATGCACGACCTGGTCGCCCACACGTGGGCGGTGGTCGCGGCCCAGGCCGACGGTGCCCGCTACGCCCTCGGCGGCGAGGACGGCGACCGGTTGGTGGCCGAGGCCCTCGACGTGATCGCCGAGACCGCCCGGGGATCGATCGCCGACCTGCGTGACCTCCTCGCCGAGCTCCGCTACCAGGAGCCGGCGGCGCCGCCCGGTCGCGCGGCCCGCGAAGCCCTGGTGGAGCGGATGTGCGCCTCGGGCATGGACGTGCGGGTGGCAGAGCACGGCGAGCCGTCAGGGTCGGGAGCGCTGGCCGTCGCCGCGCAGCGGCTGCTGGCCGAGTCGCTCACCAACGCGCTGAAGCACGGCGACCTCGGGCACCCGGTCGAGGTCGATGAGGACTGGCGCGACGGCTACCGTCTCGTCGTGCGCAACCGGGTCCGCGGCTCCGCCGGCGGGCCCGGGACCGGGCACGGCGTGGCCGGAATGCGGGAGCGGGTGGACCTGGCCGGTGGCACGTTCGCCGCCGGCGCCGCCGGCGGGACCTGGACGGTCAGCGCCGCGCTACCGGAGCCCGGAGCATGACGGTCCGAGTCGCGTTGGTCGACGACCAGGCCATGTTCCGCGCCGGCATCGCGATGGTCCTCGACTCCCAGCCGGACCTCGAGGTGGTCGGCCAGGCGGACGACGGCGACCAGGTGGCTGCGCTGGTCGCCGACGTGCGCCCCGACGTGGTCGTGATGGACGTGCGGATGAACCGGCTCGACGGCGTCACCGCAACCCGGCAGCTGTGCGAGGCGCTCGGGGAGGCCGCGCCTCGCGTGCTGGTGCTGACCACGTTCGACCTCGACGAGGCGGCGGTCGACGCGATCGAGGCGGGCGCCAGCGGGTTCGTGCTCAAGGACGCCCGGCCCGAGACACTGCTCGCCGCGGTCCGCGCGGTGGCGGACGGCAACCAGGTGGTCGCCGCAGGTGCGACCCGCTCGCTGCTCGAGCGGTTCCGGACGCCGCGGTCGGCGCCCGGGCGCGAGTATGACGAGCTCACGCCGCGCGAGCGCGAGATCCTGCTCCGTGCCGCGACCGGGCTGTCGAACGCCGAGATCGCCGCGGTCGAGCACCTCTCCGAGGCGACCGTGAAGACGCACGTCTCCCGGATCCTCGCCAAGCTCGCACTCCGCGACCGGGTGCAGCTGGTGGTCTACGCCTACGAGCACGGGCTGCTGTGACGCGGCCCTGCGTACATCTCGCGATGTAGCGGGGACCCCGCTCGCGGCCGATGTGCCGCACCCCTGGTCGAACCTAGCGTCGGCGACATGGAACCTCTCCTCGAGTCCGTCGTCTCCTTCCACTCCGTCAGCAAGATCTACGGCCACGGAGCCGGGGCTGTGCAGGCCCTCGACGACGTGACCGTCGTCGTGCCGCGGGGTGGCTTCACCGCGGTGATGGGCCCCTCCGGCTCCGGCAAGTCGACGTTCATGAACCTCGCCGCCGGGTTGGACGACGTCACCTCGGGCGAGGTCCTGGTCGCCGGCCAGCCGCTGCACCTGATGGACGACCGGGCCCGCACCGTCCTCAGGCGCACGCACGTCGGTTTCGTGTTCCAGTCCTACAACCTGGTCCCCACCCTCGACGTGCGCGAGAACGTACTGCTGCCGTTCGAGCTGGCCGGCCATCGGCTGACCGCCGAGGAGCGGGGCTGGCTCGACCACCTGCTCGATGTGCTGGGCCTGGTCGACAGGGTCAGCCACCGGCCGGGCGAGCTCTCCGGCGGCCAGCAGCAGCGCGTGGCCATCGCCCGGGCGCTGGCACCGCGACCGGCCGTCGTACTCGCGGACGAGCCGACCGGCAACCTCGACACCCGCAGCTCCCGCGAGGTGCTCGGGCTGCTTCGGACGGCGGCCCGCGAGTACGGCCAGACCATCCTGATGGTCAGCCACGACCCGGTCGCGGCGTCGTACGCCGACCGGGTGCTCGTCCTGGCCGACGGCAGCCTGGTCGGCGACTTCGACGCCCTGTCCGCCCAGCAGATCGCCGAGCTGCTCATCGACTTCGAGACCGGTGTCGCGTGAACGGCCGGCTCGTCATCGGCTCACGGCGTGAGGTCGGCACGGTCGGTCTGGTGGCCGGCATGTGCGGGTTCTACGCGAGCGCGTTGATGACCGCGGCCAACCTGGTCACCGTCGACGCGAAGTCGGCTGGGAGCCACAACGCCATGGGGGTGGTCCTCTCCGCCGTTGCCACCGTGTTCGTCGCCGTGGCCCTGTACGTGGCCGCCGTCGTCATCGCCAACGGCGTGGACACCGTGGTGGCCGGCCGGCTGCGCCAGATCGCGGTGCTGCGGCTGCTCGGCGCCGACGCGCGCTCGCTGCGGGGCGCGGTCGTGCGGGTCGCCACCTCCGTCGCACTGCTCGGCGCGGTGGTCGGAGTGTTGGCGGGCGCCCTGGTCGGCGACGTCGTGCGGTCGGTCCTGGTCGCCCGTGGCAGCCTGCACGAGGGGGGCTACGCATGGCTCCCGCCGCTCTCCGTGGCTGCCGGGCTGGCCATCACCCTCGTCGCGGCGGTGGCCGCCTGGGTGGGCTCGCGGGTCGTGCTGGGGGCGACGCCGGCGCAGGCGCTGCTGGGCGCGTCGGTGCCTCCGCCCCAGACACGTCGGGTCGGGAGGCTGCGGCGGCTCGCGACCTTCGGGCTGATCGGCGTGGGCGGACTCCTGCTTCTGGCCGCCGCCGGGCTGGGGGAGTCGAGCGGCGCGGCCGGCTTCCTGGTCGCGGCGCTCGGCGCGATGGTCTCGGGCACGGGGATCCTCGTCGGTGCCCGTTTGGTGGTCCCGGCGCTGGTCGCGCTGGCCAGCCGGTTGCTCGGGAGCGACCCGGCGAGCGTGGTGGCGGCTCGGAACGCCATCCGGGAGCCCGGGCGCACGACCCGCTCGACGATGGGGCTGGTGATCGGGGTGACGCTGGTGACGACCTTCGCGGCGGGGTTCGCCGCGCTCCGCACCGCGGCGCACTCGTGGGACCTGACGCCGCACCAGGCGGTTCAGACCGACCAGATGCTCCACTACAGCTCGGTGGTCATGATCTGCATCGTGATGGTCTCCTCGGCGATCGCCGCGGTCGGCTTCGTGAGCACGATGTCGCTCGCGGTCATCCAGCGCACCCGCGAGATCGGGCTGTTGCGCGCGCTCGGCTTCACGGCAGGGCAGGTGCGCGTGATGATCACCAAGGAGTCGGTGGCGCTGTCGGCCACCGCGGTGACCTTCGGCATGGCGCTCGGCCTCGCGTACGGCGCCCTCGGAGCCCAGTCCCTGGTCGGGTTCCAGACCGACGGCTTCGTGTGGGGCGTGCCCGGCGCAGTGCTCGTCGGCATCGCGGTGTGCGGGGTCCTGCTGGTGCTGGCCGCCTCCTGGGTCCCGTCCTCGCGCGCGGTCGCAGTCGCGCCGGTCGAGGCGCTCCGGGCACCTGGATAACCCCGTTGCCGACCTTGGGCCGCCGACTTAGGCTGGTCGTACACGGGAAAGGAGGTGGTCCGAAGAATGATTTCTTTCAGGACGCGTGAGGTGGCTGCCCGCTAGCAGCCCCAGCAACACGACGGGCGGAACCGCTCGTTGAGCTGCTGGCGAATCCACAAGCAGCTACCCGACCCGCAGGCGAACCGGGCACGTCCCCCGGTGCGGTGCCCAGGCTCCGGCCGAGGCGCCACGCCTGCGGGTCGTCCCGTTCCGGGGTGATTGCGGTCTCATTGGTTGCTGAACCTCAACTTTCTGGAATACGGTTGACGCCGTCAACCTTATGACTGACGTGACTTTGACCGACCAGGACGTGGACCAGACCCCAGTGACCCAAGCCTCAACCCTTCTCGACCCGCAGATGGACGCCGAGGACACCGGCCAGATGTCGCACCGCGAGGTCCTCGAGGCCCTGTCCGGCCTCCTGCTCGCGATGTTCGTGGCGATGCTCTCGAGCACCGTCGTGACCAACGCGCTGCCGAGCATCGTCGAGGACCTGCACGGCAGCCAGACCGGCTACACGTGGATCGTCGTAGCGACGCTGCTGGCCATGACCGCGAGCACCCCGATCTGGGGCAAGCTCTCGGACCTGTTCAGCAAGAAGCTGCTCGTCCAGTCCGCGCTGGTCATCTACACGGTCGGCTCCCTGATCGCGGCGCTGGCGCCCAACATGGGCGTGCTCATCGGCGCCCGCGCGGTCCAGGGCCTCGGTGTCGGAGGCCTCACCGCCCTCGTGCAGGTGGTCATCGCCACCATGGTCACCCCGCGGGAGCGCGGTCGCTACTCCGGCTACATCGGCGCGGTGTTCGCGCTGGCCACGGTGTCCGGCCCGCTCGTCGGTGGCGTGATCGTGGACTCGCCCCTCGGCTGGCGCGGCTGCTTCTTCGTCGGCATGCCGATCGCGGTGGCGGCGTTCGCCGTCCTCCAGGCCAAGCTGCACCTGCCCGTCCTCAAGCGGCCGGTCACCATCGACTACCTCGGCGCCACCCTCCTCGTCGGCGGCGTCAGCATCCTCCTGGTGTGGGTCTCGCTGGCCGGCACCCAGTTCGGCTGGACCTCCGCGACGAGCGCGCTGATGGTCCTGGCGGGCCTGGCCGTCGTCGCCGCGGCCGTGTACGTCGAGGCCAAGGTCGCGGTCGAGCCGATCATCCCGCTGCGACTGTTCAAGGACCGCACCACGGCGCTCGCCACTGCGGCGTCGGTGCTGATCGGTGTCTCGATGTTCGGCGCCACCGTCTACCTCAGCGAGTACTTCCAGAACGCCCGCGGCATGTCCCCGACCGAGGCCGGCCTGATGTCGGTGGCCATGGTCGGCGGCCTGCTGGTGTCCAGCATCGTGACCGGCCGGATCATCAGCAACACCGGCCTGTGGAAGCGCTACCTGGTCGGCGGCATGGTCCTCGTGGTCGTGGGCCTGACCCTGCTCGGCACCATCGACCGGACCACCCCGCTGGTCGAGGTCGGCTTCTTCATGGCCCTGCTCGGCCTCGGGCTCGGCGCCACGATGCAGAACCTCGTCCTCTCGGTCCAGAACAACACCGCCCAGGCCGACATGGGCGCGGCGAGCTCCGTGGTCGCGTTCTTCCGCTCCATGGGTGGCTCGATCGGCGTCTCGGCGCTGGGCGCGGTCCTGGGCCACCAGGTGGCCCAGAAGGTCACCGCCGGACTGGCTGCCATGGGGGTCGACGCGAGCCAGCAGAGCGGCTCGATCCCCGACCTCGGATCGCTGCCCGCACCGGTCCGGACGCTCTACGAAACGGCCTTCGGCGAGGCCACCGGTCACCTGTTCCTCACCGCTGCTCCGTTCGCGTTCCTGGCCCTCCTCTGCGTGCTGTTCATCAAGGAGGTGCCGTTGCGGACGACGCTGGACCGCGAATTGCCCCAGAATGCCAGCATGGAGCAGAGCGTGGAGACGACCGGACTGACCGAAGCGGCACTGCGATGACGAGCCGTGCGGACTCCCTGCGCCACCTCGAGCGCGAGGTCGGGGTGCTGATCCGGCGGATCAAGAAGGTCATCGGTGAGCGGGCCCGGGCGGTCCACGAGGACCTCCAGCCGGCGTCGTACCTCATGCTCTCCTGGCTGGTCGACGAAGGCCCGGTGCGCGCCTCGGCGATGGTCGAGCGGTTCAGCATCGACAAGGGCGCGATCAGCCGTCAGCTCCAGCACCTCGACGACCTGGGCCTCGTGGTCCGTACGCCGGACCCCGACGACGGCCGGGCCACGCTGGTCTCCGCCAGCGACGACGCCCGGCACCGCCTGGCCGACGTGACCGAGCACCGGCGCAAGTGGCTGGACGAGCAGCTCGGCGACTGGACGGCCGAAGAGCTGGAGACCTTCGCCACGACGCTGGAGAAGTACAACCGGTCGCTGAACGGCTGACCGGTCAGCCGGTGATCCGCATCAGCGCGACCTTGTCGCCGCTGACCTCGAAGGCGAAGTCCGACGGGCCGTTGAACCCGTCGCCGCCGACCTGGGCGCTCACCACGGTGGCGGCGCCCTCGCTGCGGACGCCGGTCACGTCGAGGGAGACCTGCTGGCCGATGAACTCGGCGTCGCTCCACTCCCGGATCCGGTCCCGGCCGCGGAACACCCGGCCCCAGTCGTCCACCGCGCCCTCGCCGTCGACGAACGCGTCGAGGAACGCCTCGGTGTCACCGCCGTTGGCGGCGTCGAGGGCGGTCTGCACGGGTGCGGGTACGTCGGCCATGACCGCAGGTCATGAGGTTCCGGCCAGCCAGACGGCGGTGTCGGGCGGCAGCAGCCGACCTTCCACTTCACCGCTGGCCGTGAGCACCTGGCCCGCTGGCAGCTCCACCGCCTCGGGCCCGGCATTGAGCACCACCGTCAGCCCACCTCGGGTGAAGGCCAGCACGTCCTGCCCCGCGTCGAGCAGCTCCACGTCCTCGGTGGCGTCGAGCGCGTGCTTGCGGCGGGCGGCCAGGGCGGCCTTGTAGAACGCCAGGGTCGAGTCCGGGTCCTGTTCCTCTGCGGCCACGGTGCGGTCGGACCAGTCCGGCGGCTGCGGGAGCCAGGGCTGGCCGGTGCCGGGGCCGAAGCCGTACGGCGGCGCGTCGCCGGACCACGGGATCGGCACCCGGCAGCCGTCGCGCCAGTCGGTGTGGGTGCGCCGCCAGGCCGGGTCCTGGCGCTGCTCCTCGGGGACGTCGACGTTCTCGAGGCCCAGCTCCTCGCCCTGGTAGAGGTACGCCGACCCGGGCAGCGCCAGCATCGCCAGCGTGGCCGCGCGGGCCCGGGCGAGGCCGACGGCTCCCCCGCCGTACCGCGTGGCGTGCCGGACCACGTCGTGGTTGCTGAGCACCCACGTCGGCGCGGCGTCGACCTCAGCCAGCTGCTGGAGGGTCTTGCGGATCACTGCGGCGAAGGCCCGCGCCGACCACGGCGCGAGCAGCAAGAAGAAGTTGAAGGCCTGGCTCATCTCGTCGGGTCGCACGAACCTGGCCATCGACTCCGGACTGTGGGTCCAGGCCTCGGCGACGGTCATCCGGTCGCCGGGGTACTCCGCGAGCACCCGGTGCCAGCGCCGGTAGATGTCGTGCAGCTCCGGTTGGTCCCACATCGGCTCGTCACGCGGGAGTCCCCCCAGCACGACGTGCTCACCGGTCAGGTCGGCGCCGCTGGTCGGCAGCTGGCCCTCCGGAACGACCTGGTCGCGCAGGCTCGCCTCCTTGACCAGTCCGTGCGCGACGTCGACCCGGAACCCGTCGACTCCGCGGTCCAGCCAGAACCGCAGCACCGACTCGAACATGTCGCCGACCTCCGGGTTGCGCCAGTCGAGGTCGGGCTGGGAGTCGTCGAAGAGGTGGAGGTACCACTGACCATCGGCCACCCGGGTCCAGGCCGCGCCACCGAACACCGACGCCCAGTTGTTCGGCGGCTGGTCTCCGTTCGGGCCCTTGCCGTCCCGGAACAGGTACCGGGCGCGCTCCGGCGAACCGGGTGCGGCGGCCAGCGCTGCCCGGAACCACGGGTGGTCGCTGGAGGTGTGGTTGGGCACCAGGTCGACGGTCACCTTGAGGCCGAGGTCGTGCGCGGACCGGATCAGCTCGTCGGCGTCGGCCAGGGTTCCGAACAGCGGGTCGACGTCTTCGTAGTCGGCCACGTCGTAGCCGTGGTCGTGCTGGGGCGAGGTGTAGAACGGCGTCAGCCACAGTGCGTCCACGCCGAGGTCGCGCAGGTAGGGCAGCCGCGAGGTGATGCCGGGCAGGTCACCGACGCCGTCACCGTCGTGGTCGGCGAAGCTGCGCACGTAGACCTGGTAGGTCACCGCGTTCCACCACCAGGGTTTCCTTGGATCGTTCAAAGCCACGGTGGACAGGCTATCGGCAGTTCGTTCAGTTGAAGGCCGCCGGGTCGACGGCGATCCAGACGTGTTCGGCGGCGCCGACCAGCCGGCCCGTGGCGTCGTAGAGCGAGGCCGCGCTCATCCGCTTGCGGCCGCTCTCCCCGCGGGGCTCGCCGACCACCACGTGTTCGGTGCCCACCGCGGGCAGCGAGTAGAGCCGGGCGGTCATCGTGCCCAGGACCATCAGCCGCTCCCCGATGTCGGCCGCCCAGCCGCCGGTGCAGTCCAGCGCCGCCCACGTGACCGCATGGCCGACCTCGCGGGTGGCGTCGCGGTACTCGTGCCAGTCGCCGGCCACGCTGGGGTCCGGGGTCCAGGTCGCGGCCACCCGGCCGTCGCCCACCGGACCGGGGAAGATCCGCAGGCCGTCGCCCGGCTCGCGTCCCGTGCCGCACGAGAAGCAGGTCGGGAACGGGTGCGAGGCCAGGCCGGGGTAGGCCGCCGCGGCCGTGCGGGCAGCGGCCGCGTCGACCGGCGCCACCGGCTCCGGGTCGGAGTCGGCCATCGTCGCCCGCGCGACCTCGGCACCGTCGTAGGACGCCACGAGCAGCGTCTCGGTGCGTGACACGGTCATGGCCACGTCCAGCGGAGGCGGCTGGCTCAGCCGGACGGTGACCGCCGGCCAGTCGTCCGGCGCGAGCGCCGCCAGCGCTCCGCAGGTGTAGCCGCCGTTGCCGGACCGGGCCGGGCCCCGGTAGCGGGAGGCGATGACCAGCTCGGTGTCGACGGTGCTCTGCTCGACGGGGTCAGCACTCACCCGGCCACGCTAGCGCGCGGGCGCCGGACACCGGCACGGTGCACGGCGAGGGCACCGATCGCCACCATGGCCAGCAGCAGGACGACGTTGTGGCCGAGCTTCTCGTCGCGGGTCACGTGGCCGATCGGGTCGGTGGCGAACGCGCCGACGGCGAACGCGGTCAGCCACCCGGCGGCCAGCGCGGCGACGTGCCGCGCGGACCAGTCCGGCCGGCGCGAGACCCATGCGACGACGACCGCAGACGTGGCGTAGACAGCCATCAGCGCGTCCGTGCCGAGGGGCGAGGGCGGCAGCAGCAGGACCGCGGCGCCGAAGCCGACGCCGGCGAGGGCGGCGAGCCAGGGGGTGGGCCAGGGGGTGGGCCCGGGGGTGGGCCCGGGGTGGGCCCGGGGTATGGCCAGGTGTTGGAGCCCGGGGATCCCTGCACCAGGGCCGCCACCACCAGCACCACGGCGACCACGCCGGCCCCGACCAGCTGGCCGGGAGAGGCGATGGCGCCGCCGTTGGTGTCGAGCATGTCGGCGTACACGAGCGCGGACGCGCCGGCGTACAGCAGGGCGGCGACGACGATCATCGGCCGACCCAGCCAGGGGTCGCGGCCGCGGCGGCCGGCCAGCCCCTCGACCACCGCGATCGGGCCGACCATGCTCGCGAGCACGTGGTTGCCGACGAACGTGACCGCGAGGAAGACGCTGAGCCCGATCGGCGCGACGTAGGTCGGGTCGGCCATGTCCGACCAGTAGGGGATGCCGCGGTAGTCACGGGCGAACATCGACTGGTCGACCAGCCCGGCCTCCACGACACCGAACGCCGCGGCCAGGAGCACGATGCCGGGCCAGCCCAGCCCGCGGCGGCGCGCGACCTCGCGGATCAGCAGAGCCGGGCAGCCGTAGAGCGGCACGAAGACGATCAGGTTGCCGACGAGCGTGCCGGGGTGGCCGGTGGAGTCGTCGTAGCCCCAGAGGTACTCCGCGCAGACCGGCGCAAGCACCGCGAGGCCGAGAGCTGGCAGCCAGCGGGTGCGCATGCCGACCATGCTGGGTCCGCGCCGCCCGCGACGTAAGCGACCGGGGTCGGCGGCCGGCTCAGACTTTGGTCACGCCTCGGTCAGCGGATGGCCTGCCACCGGTCGAGAGCCTCCTGCCGCTCCTGCTGGTGGTCGACGATCGGGTGGGGGTAGCCCACCAGGTCGCGGGTGTCCGGATCCGGGTCGTGCGGGTCCGGGACCCGGTCGGGGTCGCTGAGCTCGTCGACCCAGCGGCGGACGTAGCGTCCGTCGGGATCGAACCTCTGGCCCTGGCTGGTGGGGTTGAAGACCCGGAAGTACGGCGCCGCGTCGGTGCCGCAGCCCGCCGTCCACTGCCAGCCGTGCTGGTTGGAGGCCAGGTCGCCGTCGACCAGCCAGCGCATGAAGTGCCGGGCGCCGTGCTGCCACTCCACGTGCAGGTCCTTGACCAGGAAGCTGGCCGCGACCATCCGGACCCGGTTGTGCATCCAGCCGGTCGCGCGGAGCTGGCGCAGCCCCGCGTCGACGACCGGGAAGCCGGTCGTCCCCTGCTGCCACGCCTCGAGCTGGCCTCCCGGCGGGTCGTACTGCATCCTCGCGAACTCCGGCCGGAGGTACTCACGAGCGGTCCGCGGCTGGTGGAACAGCACGTCGGCGTAGAACTCCCGCCACGCCAGCTCCTTGCGGTAGGTCGCCGCGCCCTGGCTGCGCTTGCGCGACAGCGCGGCCAGCATGGTCCGCGGGTGGATCTCGCCCCACTTGAGGTGGACCGACAGGTGCGACGTGCCGTTGACGCCCGGCTTGTCGCGGTCGTCGTCGTAGGCGTCGACCCGGTCGAGGAACTCCTCCCAGCGACGCTCCGCGGCCGCCTCGCCGGCCTCGGGGAGCTCGAGTCCCCTTGGCAGCTCCGGGTCGGGGACCTCCGTGGTGTCCTTCTCGAGCTCCAGCCAGCCGGCGGCGCCGGGTGGGTCGACCGGGCCGCGCCAGCCGTGGTCGAACCACGCCTTGCTGAACGGCGTGTAGACCTTGTACGGCTCGCCGCTCCCCTTGGTCACGCGGCCGGGAGCGACGGCGTACGGCGACCCGGTACGGACGAGCTCGATGCCCGCCTCGGCCAGGGCCTTCTCGACCGCCAGGTCACGCTGGACGCCGTACGGGCCGAAGTCGGCGGCCACGTGGACCCGCTCGGCCCCGACCGCCCTCGCGGCCAGGACCACGCGACGCACGGGGTCTCCGCGCACCACGCTGAGCCTGGTGCGGCGCTGCCGGAGCCGGCCGTCCAGGGCGCGCAGCGATGCGGCGAGGTACGCGCGACGGGAATGGCCGGCCGGCCCCCACAACGCCGGGTCGAGGACGAACAGCGGGAGCACCGGTCCGTCAGCCACCGCCTCGAGCAGCGCCGGGTTGTCGCCGAGCCGCAGGTCGCGACGGAACCACATCACGCTCGTCGGCATCTCGCCAGTCTCCCTCCGGAGTCCGTGCCGGCCTTCGGTACCCGCTCGTAAGACAGAATGGTCGGGTGACCACCCCACGAAACCGCGCAGGAGAGGCGCTCCGCGCGAGCGCTGCCCGCTTCCGCGGGGACCCCGGAACAGCATGAGCGATCTGATCGACACCACGGAGATGTACCTCCGGACCATCTTTGAGCTGGTCGAGGAGGGCATCGTCCCGCTGCGTGCCCGGATCGCCGAGCGGCTGCACCAGAGTGGTCCGACCGTCTCGCAGACCGTGGCCCGGATGGAGCGCGACGGGCTGCTCACCGTCGAGGGCGACCGCCACCTCGAGCTCACGGACGAGGGCATGCGGCTGGCCACCCGGGTGATGCGCAAGCACCGGCTGGCCGAGCGGCTGCTCACCGACGTGATCGGCCTCGACTGGGAGCTGGTCCACGAAGAGGCGTGCCGGTGGGAGCACGTCATGTCCGAGACCGTGGAGCGCCGCCTGGTCGAGCTCCTCGACCACCCCACCGAGTCGCCGTACGGCAACCCCATCCCGGGGCTGGGCGAGCTGGGCGAGGTCAAGGTCGGCGAGGAGTTCATGGAGGGCGTCGAGTCGCTCTCGGAGGCGTCCTCCCTCGAGGAGGGCCGGGTGCTGGTCCGGCGGATCTCCGAGGAGATGCAGAAGGACGAGTCGCTGATGAGCGCGCTGCGCCGGGTGGGCGCGCTGCCCGACAAGACCATCACCGTGGTGTCGACCGCCGAGGGGGTCCTGGTCGGCTCCGGCGGGGAGACCGCCGAGATCGTGCCCGAGGCGGCCGAGCACATCTTCGTGCGGAGGCTCTGACCTCTTCTGGCTGCGGATCCGGGCTGGACCACTACCCCAGTACTGCTGTTTTCGCTGGCCTCAGGGCCGGTTTGCTCCTAAATTCGTAGGTGGGGACGGACGCGTGGGGTGTCCGTGGGGAAGTTTTGGGGGATTTGAAGTGCGAACTCTGCTTGCAATGGGGAAGCGGTCCGACGAGATCCTGGACCTCACCGCGCCAGAGAAGAGCGACGGCATCGTGGCCCGTTGGCTGCGCGAGTCGCTCTCGTTCAGCACGCCGGAGCCGGCGTTCCTGCTGAACCGGCACGTCGAGGGGTAGCCGGCCCGAGGGACCGGTTCAGCCTCGCCGCGTGGCCAACGCGGCGAGGAACTCCGACGTGCCCATGTCCAGGCGGTACGCCGCCAGGTCGTCGCCGCGCGTGGCGCCGCGGTTGACGATGGCGACCGGTGTGCCGGCCTTGGCCGCGCGGCGTACGAACCGCAAGCCGCTCATCACGGTCAGGCTCGAGCCGGCCACCAGGAGTGCTCCCTCCGTCCCGGCCAGCCGGTCCACCGCTTCGTAGCAGCGCTCCACCCGGTCGACCGGGACGTTCTCGCCGAAGAACACGACATGCGGCTTCAGCACGCCGCCGCACCCGGCGCAGCCGGCGACCACGAAGTCCTCGGTGTCGTCGAGCTCGACGTCGCCGTCCGGCCGCACCTCGGCCCGCCGGTGCCGGTCGGCGAAGCCCGGGTTGAGCTCGGTGAGCCGCTGGTGCAGCCGGCTCCGGGTGGTCACCGCGCGGCAGGACAGGCAGACGACCTCGGCGATCCGTCCGTGCAGCGCCACCACCCGGCGCGAGCCGGCGCGCTCGTGCAGCCCGTCGACGTTCTGGGTGATGAGGAGCTCCGGGTCGAGCCGGGCCAGCGCGAGGTGGCCGGCGTTGGGCTCGGCTCCCTTCATGCGGCCCCAGCCCAGGTGGCTGCGGCCCCAGTAGCGCTGCTGCGCCACCGGCCCGGAGACGAACTCCTGGTAGGTCATCGGCATCCGGGCCGGGCTGTCGGGACCGCGGTAGTCCGGGATCCCGGAGTCGGTCGAGCACCCGGCTCCGGTCAGCACCACCAGCGGCCGGCTCGCGAGGAAGTCGAGGAGCTCGTCGACCTGCGCCGTGGCTGTCGACGTCGCAGGTGCGAGGGTCACTGGGCGTACCGCAGCGCCGCCCGCTCGCGCGCCTTGGCCGCCTCGACCTCGCGATCCTTGGGCGGCGCGGTGGTGACCAGGTCGTCGATCAGGTGCCGCACGACGTGGGCGATCTCGTGCACGGCCTGGTCGAAGATCTCCTGGTTGGCCGCCGACGGCTTCGTCGTACCACTGACCTTCCGCACGAACTGCAGCGAGGCGGCGGTGACCTCGTCGTCGGTCGCCGGGGGCGCGAAGTTGTTGAGCGGTCGGATGTTGCGGCACATGGCGCCAGCGTACGTCGGGGCGAGAGGCCTCAGAGCGTGAAGAAGCTCGCGTCGTCACCGGTGACCAGGACCACCCGCCCGTCGGCCAGCGGCACCAGGCGGACGGCGTCGACGTCGTCGCCGTGCTCGACCTCGACCATCCGGTTGGACAGTCGGCCCTGGTCGAGCTTCAGCTCCGAGACGTAGCCGACCTCGCCGCGGCGGCCGTAGTCGGCGACCACGCTGAGCACCGTGCGGCCGTCCGGCAGCCAGGTGAGCTGGCGCGGGTCGGAGGTGGCGAGGGCCTGGCTGCCCGGGCCGTACCTCACGACGGACAGCTGGCGAGGGTGGGTCAGGTCGGTGACGTCGAACAGGCCGGCCTGGGCCTCCCAGCTGCCTCTCGGGTCCTGGACCTGACCGAGCCCGAGCAGCCGGTGCCGGCCCAGCGGGTGGAGGTACGCCGAGTAGCCGGGGATCTTCAGCGAGCCGATCAGCCGCGGCTGCGCCGGGTCGGTCAGGTCGACGGCGTACAACGGGTCGACCTGGCGGAAGGTCACGACGATGGCCAGGGTGTCGAACCAGCGGACCGACTCGACCTCCTCGCCGACGCCGAGGTCGTCGAGCCGGCCGGACTCGACCAGGTCGTTGCCCTCCTGAGCGAAGGTGACGACGGAGCTGAAGCTGCCGGTGTCCTGGTTCGGCCCGACCACGACTCGAAGCACCGGCCCGTCGGCCGTGTCCACCGCGTCCATGGACCAGCGGTCGCGGATCACGCCGTCCACCTCGCCGGAGGCGGCGAAGGTGGTGTCGATGCCGTCGAGGTCGAAGGCGTAGAGGTGGCTGGCGCCGTCGGGTGCCGAAGGCATCGGGGGCTCGAGGCAGTCGAAGCAGCCGCGGACGAGGCCGCCGTACCTCGGGCTCGTCGCCAGGTAGAGCCGGTCGGACGAGGCGTAGACGAGGTCGGTGTCCGTGGCCAGACCGGTGGCCGAAGGCGCGTCCGGCGCGGAGGGGTCGAAGCCGACGACCGCCATGGTGCCCAGCGCGGCGTCGTCGTCGGGGACTGCGACCTGGTCGCAGCCGAGCAGCGGCTCCGGGTCACCGCCGTCGACGGAGGCGTGCGGGAGCCAGTCCTCGATCGTGCTGTTGCTGACCGCCTCGCGGTTGGCCTGTTCGGCCTGGTACTCGGTCAGCTGCCGGCGCGGCATGACGAAGTCGAGCTCGGGCAACCCGGTCTGCAGCACGACGCGGACCACGCCGTCGTTGAGCCGGGCGGTGACCAGGTCGCTGTCGTACTCGACGGTGTGCGTCACCTCCGGGTGCGCGGGGTCGGAGACGTCGACACTGGCCAGCTCGGTGGTGGCGCCCGCGGCGCCGGCTCCGGACACCCGGTGGGACAGCGACACGACGGTGTCGCCGGACAACAGGAGCTCCGTGTCGTCGGACCCGGAGCCGCCGGGCAGGGCGAGCGAGGCCAGCCGGGTCACCTCCGCCGCGCCGACGTCGTAGACGACCAGGTCGCCGTCCTGCACCCGGTACAGCGTGCGGCCGTCGGTCTTCACCACGTCCGGCTCGTCGACGCCACTCTCCTGGACGTTGGTGCCGGTCTCGCTGCTGGTCGAGCGCACCGGGGCCGGTGCCACAGGGCTCCCGGCGGCACCGGCAGCGATCCCGGACAGCGGCGCCCGCCCCGTGTCCTCGATGGGGTAGGGGTGGCCGTAGCCGTTCCACCCGTAGGGCCCGACGAGCTCCAGCCCGCGCTCGACGTACCCCTTCAGCAGCTCGTCGCAGGAACCGGGCCGGCTCAGCCCGCTGCCCGCGTAGGCCGCGGGGCTGGCGTCGCTGCCGGTGACCCGGTGCACCGGGCGGCCCGGCCCGGACCCGGCGTACGACGTGCCCGCGACGAACGCGGCTGCGAGGCCGGCGGCCACGCCGAGGGATACGAAGGAACAGGTGAGGTTCTGACGCAAGGACATGGTGCCGGCCTTCGGAGATGCGAGGGAGATGCGAGCTGGCGCCGCCCTGATCAGCGGCGTCCGCTGATCGGACGGCCACATCTCCCGGCTGGTTCCGCGGGGTGGGAGAGTCGGGACATGTCGTCCGTCCCGGAACCTGTCGCTCCTGATGCACCACAGCGTGACCTCGACATCGTCCTGCTGGGCGCCACCGGGTTCACCGGTGCACTGACCGCGGAGTACCTCGCCGAGCACGCACCCTCTGGGCTGCGCTGGGCGCTGGCCGGCCGCAACCGCGCCAAGCTCGAGTCGGTCCGGGACCGGCTCGCGAAGATCGACCCGACCCTGGCCGACCTCGAGCTGATCGAGGCCGACAGCGCCGACCGCGCGTCGCTGGACGCGATGGTGCGGCGCACGAAGGTCGTGATCTCGACCGTCGGCCCCTACCTGGAGTTCGGCGAGCCGCTCGTCGCAGCGTGCGCGGAGGCGGGCACCGACTACGTCGACCTCACCGGCGAGCCGTTGTTCGTGGACCGCATGTACGTCGCCCACCACGCAACGGCGGAGAAGTCCGGCGCCCGGATCGTGCACTGCTGCGGCTTCGACTCGATCCCGCACGACCTCGGCGCCTACTTCACCGTCAAGCAGCTGGCCGCGAAGGGACCGGTCTCCGTGCGCGGAGTGGTCCGGGCGGGTGCGATGTTCTCCGGGGGCACCTTCCACTCGGCGATGGGCATCATGTCCCGGGCGCGGGAGACTCGCGAGGCGGCGAAGGCCCGGCGTCTGGCCGAGCGCCGCCCCGAGGGCCGCTCGTCGAAGGCGGTGGCCGGCAAGCCGGGCCGCGACAAGGTGCTCGGCTGGTGGCTGTTGCCGTTGCCCACCATCGATCCGACCATCGTGGCCCGCAGTGGTGCCGCGCTGCCGGCGTACGGACCGCGGTTCACCTACTCGCACTACGCCGGCGCCAAGAAGCCATGGAACGCCGCCGGCGTCGCGCTCGGCGCCGGGGCGATCATGGCGTCGGCCCAGCTTCCGCCGCTGCGCAACTTCCTGCTCGGACGGATCAAGCAGGGCGAAGGGCCCGACGAGACCCGTCGTGCGAAGTCGTGGTTCAGCGTCGACTTCGTCGGCGAGGGCGACGGCCGGACCGTGCACACCCGGGTCCGTGGCGGCGACCCGGGCTATGGCGAGACTTCCAAGATGCTGGCCGAGTCCGCGCTCTGCCTGGCCTTCGACGACAACCCGAAGACCGCCGGCTGCGTCACCACGGCCCAGGCGATGGGCGACAACCTGATGGCCCGCCTCATCGCTGCCGGGATGACCTTTGAGACGCTCGCGACGTAGCGGCGACCGTCCGCGTCCCTGGTCGTCGTCGGCGACATCCTCGATCGCCTGGGCCCGACAGGCTCGCGGTGCCTTCGACTGCCCGTCGTCACCCTGCTGCGGGGATGCCTCGATCCCTCCAGGCGGGGGGTACTGTCGTTGACAGGACTGCAAGTGCTGGACCGTGCGTCGAAGTCCCGGCGCTCCAGGGGTCGGCCATCTAGCAGCAACTTCCAGGCGGCAGCCAGATCTCGCATCATCGCAGCGTTCACCAGCCTGGCTTCTCATCGCGGGTCGTTCTCGTCGAGGCTCCGTGATCTCGTTCGTGTGGTCTCCGGGTGAACGACTTCCCGCAGGGACCGGCGGTTCGGAGAACTACACCGTCGGGCAGGTACGCGAGCTGAACCGTCGTGGTATCGACGCGCGGGTCGTCACGATCGGACTCGGGCTCGCCGACGGCCGGGACGAGTTCTCCGACATCCCGTTCCACTCCTTGCCCCGCCTCGAAGACGTCGGAGACCTGCGCGGGACGGTCGTCTTCGTCACGGAGGCGCCGCACGTCACGACCCGGCGTCCCGCCTTCCAGATCCTGCATGTTCCGCCGCCCATACGTGAGCATCGGCAGGCTGAGGTCATCGAGGGGACTCGCGACCGGATCCTCATCGCGACGAGTCGGTTCGCCGCGGACCTGTGGGCGTCGTTCCTCGATGTGGACGTGGCGACCGTGCATGTGGTGCACCCGTTCGCAGAGCCTGCCTTCGCCGTCGAGCCGCGGCCAGCACCCACACCGGGCCGACGCCGGGTGCTCTACGCAGGGCGGCTGAGCCCGGAGAAGGGGATCTACACGTTCCTCTCGATGTTGCACACCGATGTCATCGACGGTGACCCGTCCCTCTTCTTCACCGTCACGACCGCGGGGGCGGACAAGCCCCAGGGTCGCATCATCGAGTCGATGCTCCGAACCCACCCGAGGGTGGAGCTGGTCGCGGCCCGGACCACGCCAGAGGAAGTGGCGGCCCTGATGGCCGAGCACGACCTGGTGGTGATGCCCTCGAACGGGCAGTACTGGCATGAGACGTTCGGGATCGTCTCGATCGAGGCGCAGCACACCGGCGCCCGCGTCGTGGCTTCTGACGACGGCGGGCTGCCGGAGACGCAATGTGGTGCTCTGCTGTTGGTCGAGGCCGACAACGCCGAGGCACTGGCCGCCGGGATCGTCGATGCGCTGTCCCAGGAGCCTGTCTCGAGGTCGGAGCGGGAAGGTGCGGCACGGTGCTTCACCGTGAGCCAGTCCGTCGACGCGCTCCTCGCGGTCCTGCGTGCCCCTCAGCCGATCACGCCGTTCCGTCTGGTGCGGGAGCTCGAGGACCTGGTCGTCCTTCCTTCGCCCGTGCCACTGAGGACGCAGCTCAGCGAGCACAGCCCGGATGCCGTCGTCCCGATGCCCGGCTGACCGCCGCAGGCGCCACGCCCTCTGACGTGGGCCACGATCAGTCGTCGATACCGGTGACCCAGTAGGGCGTGGTCGGCGTGGGCGGGGTCGTGAGCCGCGCGTTGGGCAGGAACAGGTCACCACCCGAGCGGGCGATCGTGGTCGGCACGTCGAAGTCGGGCGAGGTCAGCGTGGCGCGCAGCTCGCCGCTGCGGCCGTCCTGGTCGAGCCGGAACACCGCGACCCGGTTGAGCTGGTTCTGCACGGCGTACAGCGTGCGGCCCTCGCGGAGCAGCCCGTCACCGTTGGTGACCACGTAGCCGCCCAGGTCGACCTGCTCGGCCACGCCGTCCTCGTCCACGCGGTAGAGCAGCCCGTTGGTGGAGTTCACCACCAGCAGCGCCCGGCCGTCGGGGGTCGTGGTGATGCCGTTGGCATTCATGCCGGCGTTCTGCACCCAGTCACCGGTCAGGTCGACCTTCTGCACCTCGGACTGGTCCGGGAGCGAGTGGTGCCCGTGGTGTCCGTGATGGTGCCCGTGGTCGTCGCCCGTGGTCGTCGCCGTGGCGCTGGTGGCCGAAGCCGTGCTCACCGTGGTGGTGGTCGTCGTCACCGAGCGGGATCCGGTAGAGCGCGTTGTCGAGCGAGTCGGTGAACCAGGCGGCGCCCTCGGTGAGGATCACGTCGTTGATGAATGACGGCGTGCCGGCCGGGACCAGCGTGTAGCTCTTGAGGATCTTGCCGCTGCGCAGGTCGATGACGCGCGCGTCCCCGCCGGAGCCGCCGGAGACGATGAGCCGGTCGTGGTCGACCTTGAGCCCGGTCGACGGCGTACCGGGACCCTGGCTAGGGTCTTCTCATCCTCGCCGCGCGACGGGCGGGAAACCGAAGACCGTCCTCACCAACCGGACTGCACCAGCGTTTGCCGCCCGGCTGATTCGGTCACTTTCAGGTCGGATCGCGGTCTCCTGACCGCGACCGGAGGTGAGGAGATTCTCATGGGGTACGGCTTCGGTGGGTTCCTGCTGGTGGTCGGCCTGGTGCTGGCCCTCGCCGTCACCGACAGCGTGAACGGCGTCGACCTGACCATGGTGGGCTGGATCATGGCCCTCGTGGGGGCCGTGCTGATCGTGCTGACCGCCATGACCTGGGGGCGCCGCGGCGCCCGGTCCGTGGAGACCACCACGCACCGCGACGGCACGCAGACGGTGAGCGAGCGGCGTACCGACGTCTGAAGCTCGCCGCGACGAGACGATGCGCGCTGCCCTGGTCGAGGAGTTCGGTCCGCCCGAGGTGCTCCGGATCGTCGGGCGACCGGTTCCCGAGCCGGGCCCGCACGAGCTCTCCGTCGACGTGGCGTTCGCGGGTGTGGGGCTCGTGGACGTCCTCATGCGCCGCGGGGACTTCCCGCTGACCTCCGCCCTGAACGGATGACCGCTGCTCTCGCCGCCGTGGTCGACCTGGTCCGCACCGGAGTGCTCGCCGACAGCGGCCCCCAGGTGGCCCCGCTCGAGGACGCCGCCCTGGTGCACCACGCGATGCAGGACCGGACCGCGCCCCCGAAGACGGTCCTTCGGATCGGGTGACGCGAGGGCGGGTCAGGGCCCAGGCCGCCAGGTTCCCTCGAGCGCGATTCCCGCGGCGACCGCGATCCGGTTGCGTGACTCGACCCGCCGGGTCCGCAGCGCCCGAACATCGCTGGGCGCGCATGACCAGTGCCACACCATGCCTGTCCGAAACTCAACGCACGGTGTCGGTTCGGACGCTCGTCCCGCCGGGCGCGACGCCGGACGATGGCTCCGTGAACGCACTCCCGACGGTCTTCGTCTACGGCGCTCCCGGTCACACGGGCCGCTTCGTCGTCGACGAGCTGCTGCGGCGCGGCTTCAGTCCTGTGCTGGCCGGGCGCAGCGCCGAACGCCTCGCTGCCGTTGCGCCGCGGCACGCCGACCTCGACCACCGCGTGGTCGGCCTCGAGGATCCTGACGAGCTGCGGCGTGCGGTCGCCGGCGCGGGGGCGGTCATCAACTGCGCCGGACCGTTCATCGACACCGCGGTCCCACTCGCCCGCGCCGCGGTCGAGGCCGGCGCCCACTACCTGGATGTCACCGCCGAGCAACCGGTCGTGCAGGAGCTGTACCGCGAGCTCGACGCTCCGGCCCGAGACGCCGGCGTCACCGTCGTCCCCGCCATGGCCTTCTACGGCGGGCTCGCCGACCTGCTCGTCACCGCTGCGCTGGACGGAGATTCGCACGCGGACCAGGTCGAGATCGCGATCGGCCTGGACCGCTGGTGGCCGACCGCCGGCACTCGGGCCACCGGCGCGCGCAACACCGCGACACGCCTGGTGATCAGCGGCGGCGCCTTGACCGCGCTGGCCAGTCCCGCGCCGACCGCCACGTGGTCCTACCCGGAGCCGCTCCTCGACCAGCCGGTCGTGGAGCTGCCGTTCTCCGAAGTCATCGCGATCGCTCACCACCTCGACATCGGTGATCTGCGTTCCTACCTCAACACGGCCCCGCTCGACGACCTCCGGGACGCCGAGACCCCACCCCCGACCGCGGTTGACGAGGGCGGCCGCTCGGCGCAGCAGTTCGTCGTGGACGTCGTCGTACGTCGTCGTTCGGACACGCGGCGCATCACCGCCTCCGGGCGCGACATCTACGCCGTCACCGCACCGATCGTCGTGGAGGGGGTAGCTCGACTCCTCGACGGGCGCCATCGCGGTCCCGGCGCGATGGCCCCCGGCGAGGCCTTCGACGCCGACGACGTGCTCGCGGCACTGGAGCGAGACGCGGGTGGTCTTGTCGTGAGCCGTGACCGTCGCTTGCCTCAGTAGCCCGTGGATCCACACCTGAGCCGATGGCTCTGCTGACGAAGCGCGCCCGGGAGTGACTCCCGTCAGTCGCCTGGGCCGGTCCTCGGCCGTCCGCCACTAGCATCGGCTGCATGGCCACATCAGTGGCCCGCCAGCGTGTGGCCGCCTACGGTCTGGCCCGCCGAGAACACGAGGTTCTCCTGGTGCGGGCCTCGACCGATTCTGGCTCCCAGGGCACATGGTGGCTACCTGGCGGTGGCGTGAGGTTCGGTGAGAGCCCCTCGGAGTGCGTGGCGCGCGAGTTCCTGGAGGAAACCGGACTCAGAGCGCAGGTGCGACACGTGCTGGACGTGGTCTCCGATGTCACGGTCATGGCCGAGGAGCCAGTCCGGCTCCACTCGGTCCGCCTGATCTACGAGGTGGAGGTTGATGCCGGACCGCTTCGACCGGAGGTAGACGGCTCGACCGACGCTGTCCGCTGGGTGCACGATCGCGAACTGGACAACCTGGCCCTCATCGGGTGGCTCAGAGACCTCGGCCTCACAACTCTGACGTCAGACTGAGCCCGCGTCGAGCTCGGAGGCCGCCACGTGTGTGGCAGGTCAGCGGCCCGCACGCGCGCGGTGCCCGGTGCCCCAGGCAGGAGTCGAACCTGCGACCTTTCGCTTAGGAGGCGGCTGCTCTATCCGCTGAGCTACTGGGGCGGTGGTTCGGAATGCTAGTTGGGACGGCTGTCGGGACTCACCTCGGGAGAACCCTCACCATCGGTCGACGTGAAGCACGTTGTCGAGAGGCTCCCGAGGCGCGGGCCGGAAGGTGTCGCCGGTGTAGTAGGCCACCGGCACCAGGGCGCCCTGCCACACCCCGTCCGGCAGCCCGAGGATCTCGGCTGCCTCCCGCTCGAACGACAGGTGCAACGTCGTCCATGCGGTCCCGAGCCCGCGGGCGCGAGCGGCCAGCATGAACGACCACACGGCCGGGAGCAGCGACCCCCACACGTCAGCCTGGTTGCCGGCCTCGAGCGGACCCGAGGTCCGCAGGCACGGCACGACCAGAGCGGGGACCTCGGCCATGTGCTCTCCCAGCCACGCGACGCTGCTACCGACTCGCTGTTGGACCGGCGCCCGCTGCTCGTCGTCCTCGAACAGCCGGGCAGCCGATGACTCGCTCGCCAGGTACTCCCGCACCGCCCGCCGATACAGCTCTCCGAGCCGGCCACGTTGCCCCGGGTCGGTGACCACGATCCACTCCCAGTGCTGCCGGTTCGACCCCGACGGTGCCTGCAACGCGATCGTCAGGCACTCACGGATCAGATCGAGCGGAACGGCTCGGGTCAGGTCGAGCCTCTTGCGGACCGCACGGGTCGTGGTGAGCAGCTCGTCCGGCGAGAGTGGCAGGGTGGCCATGCGGACATCCTTCACCCCGGCCACGCCGAGGACGCCGGGCGGTGGCGCGCGGATGTTTGGTGTTACCGGTCGGTCACGGCCATCATTTGGGGAACATCCGTAATCTGGCTCGGACGAGCACGCACTCGCGAGGAGTGCGGGCGCGTCCTCCTCGTCAGGAACTAGACGCCAGCCCCCATGTGAAGGTGACGATGCCCGACGCTGCGCAGCACCCTGCCCAGCCCGAGCTGCCGTCCCCTTACCAGCCCGGGAAGCGGCGTGGCCGGACCCGGCGGACGCACACGGTCGCCAAGGTTCTCTTGGCGACCCTGCTGACCCTGGGCATGGTGAGTGGCCTCTCGGTGGCCTTCCTCTACCGCCACCTCAACGGCAACCTCAACGTCGTCGATGTCTCCGGCCAGCTCAGTGATCGGCCGGAGAAGGTGCACATCGATGCGCCGAAGCAGCCGATCAACATCCTGGTGATGGGCTCGGACTCCCGGGACTGCAGCGGCTGCAAGATCGATGGTGAGTCCGGCGGTGGTTCGGACACCACGATCCTGTTCCACCTGTCCGCGGACCGGCAGTCGGCGTACGGCGTCTCGATCCCGCGTGACTCCCTGGTCGACCGGCCCGACTGCAAGACCAAGAACGGCGACACCATCGGCGGCGCCAGCGACGTGATGTGGAACGCGGCGTACTCCCTCGGTGGCCCGGCCTGCACCATCCAGCAGTTCGAGCAGACCACTGGCATCCAGATCGACAACTACATCGTGGTCGACTTCGGCAGCTTCCAGCAGATGGTCGATGCCGTCGACGGCGTCGAGGTGTGCGTGCCCGAGGACATCGACTCCTCCGAGTACGGCATCACCATCCCCGCGGGGACCCGGACCCTGAACGGCAAGGAGGCGCTGGCCTACGTCCGCGTCCGCCACGGCGTCGGCGACGGCAGCGACATCGGCCGGATCAAGAGGCAGCAGGCGTTCATCGGTGCGCTCGTCGCCAAGGTGCTCTCCAGCGGCACGCTGACCCGGTTCGACCGGCTGGTGCGGTTCCTCAACGCGGCCACCAAGTCCCTCACCACCGACATCCCGAACATCAAGGACATGGCGCTGGTCGGTCTGCAGTTCAAGCACATCGGCCTCAAACGGATCCGCTTCATCACCGTCCCGTTCGTCTACAGCACCGCCCAGCCGGGCCGGGTCGAGTGGACCAGCGACGCCGACACCTTGTGGAACCGGATCAAGTACGACAAGCCGCTCGGCAAGCTGCGCGACGGCTCCATCGGCGCCAACCAGGTGCCGAGCAGCGGCACGACCTCCGACTCCGCGAGCAGCTCAAGCACCGAGAGTTCGTCCAGCACCTCCTCGCCGTCCGGAACCTCCTCCCCGTCCAGCACCTCCTCGCCGTCCGGCTCCGAGTCCTCCACCACCGGGTCGCCCTCGGACAGCACGTCGCCGAGCGACGGCTCCTCGGACGGCGTGGACGCGTCGTCGGACGACCTGGCGTTCGCCGGCCTGTGCACGTGACCCAGCCCGACGGGCGTCCCCGGCCCGGCTGGGAGCGCAGGCGGCGGCTGGCCGAGGTCTTCGGCGACAGCCTCCCGGACACCACCTCGGACGAGCGGGATCCCGAGGACCGCCCGGAGGAGGCGGCCAGGCGCAGCGACACCTGGCTCGAGGAGCAGGTGCCGCCGCACCACGGCGGCTAGCTCACCGGCTAGCTCACCGGCGGGGTGATGGTGGCGGTGCCGCCGGTCTGCTGTGCGGCGAGCAGGTCGCGGATCTCCTGGAGCAGCTTGACGTCCTCCGGGGTGCCCGGCTCCGGGCTCGGGAAGTAGCGCTCCTTGGCGCGGGTGTAGGGCATGACGATGAGGAAGTAGACGACCGCGGCCAGGATGACGAAGGTGATGACGGCGGTGATCCAGGCGCCCACGCTGACGCCGCCGGGGCTGTAGTTGGAGAAGTCGGGCGTCCCACCCAGCTTGCCGATCACATCCATCAGCAGGTTCACGGTGGCAAGGACCACCGCGGCGAAGGCAGCCGCCATGACGAACGCAACGGCGAGCTCGACCAGGTTGCCGCGCAGGATGAAGTTCTTGAAGCCGGTCATGCGTCGTCCCCCTCGAGACTTGGAAGCTGCGAGCGCAGCGGAACCTCTCGCACGCTAGCGGGACCACGCGACGGTGAGGAAGTGCGTCACCGTGGCCGATGAGACGGCAGTGACCTCGCTCTCGTGGACGCCCAGCACCACCACCCGCCCGGGCAGCCCGTCGGCGGCCGCGTCGGACGGCGGTGGCGGCAGCGCGAGCACCAGTGCGTCGTGAGCGGCCGTGACCGCGGGGCCGCCTTGCGGGTCGGCCGAGACCAGGTCGATCTCGTCGCCCACGCGCAGCAGCTCGGCCATCGCGGAGTCCGGCAGCCGCACCGGGAGCGCCACCAGGTCCGGGCGGTCGCGCACCAGCGACGCCCCCACCAGCGCGGTGTCGGTGATGGGCTGCCCGCGCCGCACCGCACCGGCGAGCTGCCGGCCGACCGGGTCGCGGATGTGCCCGGACGGCACGGTGCCGGGCGCGAACCCCACCGTGGTCAGGTCGCCGAGCCGCAGGACGCTGCCGGCGCCGAGGTCGTGCGCCGCCACCGTGACCGGCACGAGCGGCGCCGCGGGAGTGGCCGTCGCCCGGAGGCCGGCCCAGACCGCGACCAGGGCACAGACGGCTGCCAACAGCCGGCGACGGCGGAGCACGCCGCGGCGCACCCGGCGGGCGGCGCTGCGGAGGCGGAGCGGGAGGGTCGGCATGGACGCGACGCTAGGAGCGTGCGCGGGCCGGCCGGGGCGACGTCGGGCCCGATGTGGAGAACGCTCAGCTGGTGGCGGGCTGTGGAGACTTCGGGGACTTGGTCGAGCCGGAGGAGCCAGTCGAGGCGCCCGACGAGCCGCTGGACGAGGAAGTGTCGCTGGACGAGCCGCTGGACGAGGAACTGTCGCTGGACGAGCCGCTGGACGAGGACGAGTCACTGGACGAGGAGGACGTGCTCTCCGCGGCGGCTGGCTTGCGGCTGTCGTTGCGGTAGAAGCCGGAGCCCTTGAACACCACGCCGACGGCGTTGAACAGCTTGCGCAGCCGGCCCTGGCACTCCGGGCACTCGGTCAGAGCGTCGTCGCTGAAGCTCTGGACCTGCTCGAAGGCGTGGCCGCACTCGGTGCAGGCGTACTGGTAGGTGGGCACGTGACTCCTCAGAGGGCTGGCACTCGACACGAGTGACTGCCAAATAGTACGAGGGGAGAACGCCGGGAGGAACTCGCCGATTCCCGAGCCGGGTTTTCGAGCCGGGGTTCGAGACGGGCGCGGAGCGCCCTCCTCAACCACCGGCGTGGCGCGGAGCGCCCTCTTCAACCACCGGACCTGTCGAACCGGACGATTCCCGCCGGGCTGGCCGCGGCGGTCACCGGCCGGTCGTGCGGCTCCACGGGTACGTCGACGCCGACCTCGTCGTCGTACAGCAGCACGCAGGTGAACGTCCCCACCGGCACCCGCGCCAGGGCCCGGTCGTAGCAGCCTCCGCCGCGGCCCAGCCGGTCGCCGCGCCCCGACACCGCCAGCCCGGGCAGCAGCACGACGTCGGCCGTGGCCACGGCCTCCGCGCCCAGCAGCGACCCGACCGGCTCGAGCAGGCCGTAGCGGGCCGGCACGAGGTCCTGGTCCCCGGCGTAGGCCGCCCAGTCCAGATCGCAGGTCCGGCTGCACCACGGGGAGCAGGATCCGCTTCCCCGAGGCCACCAGGGCGCTCAGCAGGGAGGCGGTGCCGGGCTCCGCTCCGACCGCGACGTACGCCGCGACGGTGGCCGCTCGGCGCACCTCCGGCGCCGCCGTCAGCCGCAGCGCGATCTCCCGCGCTGCCTCCGACCGGTCCAGCAGGGACCGCCGGTTCCGGGTGGTCATGAGCTGGTCCCGCATCGCCGTCTTCGCCCCAACCACGAGACAAGCCTACGATCGCAGCATGGGTAGTTCAGGGCTCAACAAGGCCCGCGACAAGATGGCCGCCGCCGGGGTGGACGAGGTGGCCATCCAGACGTTCGCGCACTACTACCGGCTGCTCGAGCACGGCGAGACCGGCATGATCCCCGAGGACACCATCGAGCCGGTCGGCATCGACGCGCTCGGGGACGTCGAGGTCAGCGACGACGACGCGGCCGCCGCCATCAAGAAGACGGCGATCGTCAGGCTCAACGGCGGCCTGGGCACGTCGATGGGGATGGACCGTGCCAAGTCGCTGCTGTGCGTACGCCGCGGCCTCTCCTTCCTCGACGTGATCGCGCGGCAGGTGCTCCACCTCCGCAAGGAGTACGACGCCCCGCTGCCGCTGCTGTTCATGAACAGCTTCCGCACCTCCGCCGACACCATGGCGGCATTGGCGCGCTACGAGGAGCTGCCGGTCGAGGGGCTGCCGCTGGAGTTCCTCCAGAACAAGGAGCCCAAGCTCCTGGCCAAGGACCTCTCGCCCGTCAGCTGGGTCAAGGACCCGGACCTCGAGTGGTGCCCGCCCGGCCACGGCGACCTCTACACGGCGCTCCGCGGTAGCGGGCTGCTGGAGAAGCTGATCGAAGCGGGGTACGACCGCGTCTTCGTCTCCAACTCCGACAACCTCGGCGCCGTGCCCGACGCCCGCGTCGCGGGCTGGTTCGCCACCAGCGGCGCGCCGTTCGCGATCGAGGCGGTCCGGCGTACGCCCAGCGACCGCAAGGGCGGCCACTTCGCCCGCCGCAGGTCCGACGGCCGGATCATCCTGCGCGAGACCGCGCAGACCCTCCCCGAGGACCAGGAGGCGCTGGCCAACCTGGAGCGGCACCGCTTCTGCTCGACCAACAACATCTGGTTCGACCTGCGGCGGATGAAGGAGGCGCTCGACGTCCGCGACGGCATCCTGGGGCTGCCCCTGATCCGCAACGAGAAGACCGTGGACCCGGGCGACCCGAGCACCCCCAAGGTGATCCAGGTCGAGACCGCCATGGGTGCGGCCGTCGAGGTCTTCCCGGACTCGACGTTGATCGAGGTCGGCCGTGACCGGTTCGTGCCCGTCAAGACCACCAACGACCTGCTGGTGCTGCGCAGCGACGTCTACGACCTCGGGTCGGACTTCCTGCTCGACCAGGTCGCCGTGGACCTTCCCTACGTCGAGCTGGACACCGACTACTACAAGGCGGTGGCCGAGTTCGACAAGCGGTTCCCGGCCGGGACCCCCTCGATGAAGAAGGCCTCGAGCTTCACCGTCGACGGCGACATCACCTTCGGCGCCCACGTCGAGGTCGTCGGCGACGTCGAGCTGCACACCGGGTCGGCCGAGCGGATCCCCGACGACACCGTTCTCACGGCAGACTCCTAGTGTCCCGCGCCGGAGGTTCAGTGCGTAGGTCCGTGCTCCGAGTGCGTGCATCGCAAGGCGCCGGAGCGATGCTCTACTTGTTCGTCCAGCGAGCTTCGGCAACGCCGCGAGGCGCGTGCTCGGGGTGCGGAGCTGCGTGCCGAACCTTCGGTGGGGGGCACTAGTCGTGGACGAGCCCTGCACCGTCGAGGAGCACCTCGAACGGGTGCTCGGAGGCGTACGGCCGATGACCCCCGTGGCCCAGCCGCTGCTGGACACCCTCGGCCTGGCCTGCGCCGAGGACGTCGTGGCCACGATCGCGCTGCCGAGCTTCGACAACTCCGCGATGGACGGGTACGCCGTCCGCGGGGCCGACGTCGCCACGGCCACTGCCGGGCGGCCGGTGACCCTGCCGGTCGCCGGTGAGATCGGGGCCGGCCAGGCGACCGTACGCCGGATCGAACCGGGCACCGTGGCCAAGATCATGACCGGGGCGCCGATCCCCGAGGGCGCCGACGCGGTCGTGCCCTACGAGTGGACGGACCGCGGCGGGGACCGGGTCCGCATCGACGAGGCGCCCCAGCCCGGGCAGCACGTCCGGCCGGCCGGCGACGACGTCTCCGTGGGCGACCTGCTCGTCGAGGAGGGCACCGTGCTGGGCCCCCGCCAGCTCGGCCTGCTGGCGTCCGTCGGCCGGGCCACCGTCATGGCCCGTCCGCGTCCCCGCGTCGTGATCCTCTCCACCGGCTCCGAGCTCCGCGACCCGGGCCAGGAGCTCGGCTCCGACTCGATCTACGACGGCAACTCCTACCTCCTCGCCGCTGCCGTTCTGAGAGCCGGCGCGGTCCCGGTCCGCGTCGGCATCGTCCGCGACGAGCCCGACGCGTTCCTGCAGACGCTCGAGGCCTGGCTCGACGGGGCCGACCTGGTCCTCACCTCGGGCGGCGTGTCGCAGGGCGACTACGACGTGGTCAAGGAGGCGCTGCGCCGCGAGGGGGTCTGGTTCGGCCCGGTGGCCATGCAGCCGGGCAAGCCGCAGGGGTTCGGGCTGATCGGCCCCGGCAAGACCCCGATCGTCACGCTCCCCGGCAACTCGGTCTCGTCCTACATCTCCTTCGAGATGTTCGTCCTCCCGGCGATCCGCACGCTGATGGGGCTCGTGCCGGCCTCACGTCCGCAGGTCGAGGCGCGGCTCACCCGGGCGGTTCGATCGCCGGAGGGGCGGCGGCAGTTCCTGCGCGGCCGGGCAGGCACCGACGAGCAGGGCCGGTACGTCGAACCGGTGGGCGGCGCCGGCTCGCACCTCATCGGCGCGCTGGCCGTGGCCGACTGCCTGGTCGTCGTACCGGAGCAGACCACGTCGGTCGGCGCGGGCGAGCGGGTGCAGGTGCTCCTGCTGGACGAGGACTTCTGACGTGGCCGACAGCGACCGACTGACCCACGTGGACGAGTCCGGCGCCGCGCGGATGGTGGACGTGTCCGAGAAGGCGGTGACCGCGCGGACCGCCACGGCCACCGGCCGGGTCCTGGTGTCGCCCCGCGTGGTCGAGCTGCTCCGCGGCGAGGGCGTGCCCAAGGGTGACGCGCTCGCGGTCGCCCGGCTGGCCGGGATCATGGGGGCCAAGCAGACCCCGGCACTGATCCCGCTGTGCCACCCGCTGGCGCTGTCGGGCGTCACCGTCGACCTCGCCGTCACCGACGGGTCCGTCGACATCACCGCCACGGTCAGGACGACCGACCGCACCGGCGTCGAGATGGAGGCGCTCACAGCGGTCTCGGTCGCCGCCCTCACCGTGGTCGACATGGTCAAGGCGGTCGACAAGGCCGCGGTCATCACCGACGTCCGCGTCGAGTCCAAGTCGGGCGGCCGGTCGGGGGACTGGTCGCGATGACCGACGGGGCGCTGCGCGGCGCGGTTGTCGTGGCGTCCAACCGCGCGGCCGCCGGCGTCTACGAGGACACCACGGGACCACTGCTGGTCGACTTCCTGACCGGGCTCGGCTTCGAGACCGCTGCTCCGGCCGTCGTACCCGACGGGCAGCCGGTGGCCGACGCCATCACCGCCGCGGTCGACAGCGGCGCCCGGGTGGTCCTCACCACCGGTGGCACCGGGCTCACCCCCACCGACCGCACCCCGGAAGTGACCCGGCCCCTGCTCGACGCGGAGATCCCCGGGCTGGCCGAGGCCATCCGTGCGTACGGCGTGACGCAGGGCGTCCCCACCGCCGTGCTGTCGCGAGGGCTGGCCGGACGGGTCGGCCCCTGTCTCGTCGTGAACCTGCCCGGCTCGCGGGGAGGCGTGCGGGACGCCGTGGCCGTCCTCGAGCCGGTGCTGCTGCACGCCGTCGAGCAGGTGGCCGGCAGTGACCACTGAGTGGCCCGTTCGCCTGGTCGACCGCGAGGTGTCGCTGCGTCCCCTCTCGACCTCCGACCAGGACGCCTGGCGCCGGGCCCGGCAGCGGAACGCCGCCTGGCTGGTGCCCTGGGACGCCACTGTCCCGCCCGGCGGGGAGGCCCGGCCGACCAGCTTCAAGCAGCTGGTGCGGCGGCTCTCGAAGCAGGCCCGGCAGGGCCAGACCTACCCGTTCGCGGTCGAGGTCGACGGACACTTCGCCGGCCAGGTGACGGTCAACAACATCGTGCGCGGCTCCGCGCAGTTCGCCTCGGTCGGCTACTGGCTCGACAAGGACTTCGCCGGCCGGGGCGTGATGCCGCGAGCGGTGGCGATGGTCATCGACCACTGCTTCTTCACCTCCGGGCTGCACCGTGTCGAGATCGCGATCCGGCCGGAGAACTCCAACTCGCTGCGCGTGGTCGAGAAGCTCGAGATCCGCGAGATCGGCTACGCCCCGAAGTACCTCCACATCGACGGCGCGTGGCGCGACCACCGGCTCTACGCGATCACCAAGGAGGAGGTGCCCGACGGGCTCCTCACCCGGCTGCGCGCGTCGGGGGGCGCTGCCAGCAACCCCGAACCCCAGTAGTCACACAAGACATTTTGCGACACACGGGTTGACATCCGGCTCAGCATCCGCTGCGGCTCCTAGCCTCAGCAGCGTGGATCCAAGCGCATTGATCTTCGTGGCCCTGGCCGTGGCCTGGGCCGTGTACCTGATCCCGAAGGCGCTCGAGCACCACGACGAGGGCGCTCGCACCCGGACGGTCGAGCGCTTCTCGGCCAGGCTCCGGGTCCTGGCGCGCCGCGAGCCGGTCAGCCGCCGCAAGGCGCGCCTGGTCACGCCCGCCACCGCGACCGTCGGCGCCGAGCGCACCGCCTCGCGCCCGACACCGGTCCCGCAGCTGACCACGACCGAGCTGCGCGCCCGCCGTCAGGCTGCGGCGCGCGCGGCCAAGCGCCGGCTCCGCGTGGTCACGCTCATCCTCGTCGGCAACGCCGTGGTGGCCACGGTCGCCTACCTCAAGGTCATCGACTGGGCCTGGTGCGCGGTGCCCGTCGGCCTGCTGGTCGCCTGGCTGGTCGCCTGCCGGCTGATGGTCAAGCGGGAGCGCGCCGAGCTGCGCCCGCGAGGCCGGATCCCGGTGGAGCAGCAGACAGACAAGCCCGCGGACGCGACCGGCGAGATCGCCCGCGTCGAGGTCTCGCCGCTCGACGACGAGCCGACGGGACGGGACCAGGCCGAGCGCGACCCCGACAGCTGGGACCCGGTGTCGGTGCCCCTGCCGACGTACGTCTCCAAGCCGGTGGCCCAGCGCACCGTCAGCACGATCGACCTCGACTCGACCGGCGTGTGGAGCTCCGGCCGCAGTGCCGCCGACAGCTTGCTGGCCAGGGAGGCCGAGGCCGCGGAGCGTCCGAAGGAGTCCGGCGAGCGCCGCGCCTCGGGGGCCTAGCGCAACACCTAGGGTGTTGGGGTGCTGCGCCTCCTCTCAGCCCTGGCCCTGACCGCCGCTGTCCTCACCGCCGTTCCCACCGCCGCCTCGTCGTACGCCGAACCTGCGCCGCGCGCAGCGGCGCACCGGGTCGTCGGTCACGGCACCCCCGCCAGCTGCACCGCCAAGGCGTTCCGCCGGGCCGTGGCCAAGGGCGGGGTCATCACCTTCAACTGCGGCCCCGACCCGATCACGATCGTCATGGACCAGCAGGCGGAGGTGCACAACACCTCGGCCAAGGTGGTCATCGACGGCGGCGGGAAGGTGACGTTGAGCGGCGCCGGGAAGACCCGGATCCTCTACCAGAACACCTGCGAGAAGCGGCTGACCTGGACCACCTCCCACTGCAACGACCAGGCCACGCCCAAGCTCGTGCTCCGCAACCTCACCTTCACCCACGGCAGCTCCACCGGCCAGCTCGTGGACGGCGGTGGTGGCGGCGCGGTGTTCGTGCGCGGCGGCCGGCTCTCGGTGGTGAACAGCCGGTTCACGCACAACCGCTGTGACAAGACCGGGCCCGACCTCGGCGGCGCGGCGATCCGCGTGCTCGACCAGTTCCACGACCAGCCGGTGACGATCACGCACAGCACCTTCACGGGGGGCCGCTGCTCCAACGGCTCCGGACTGTCGAGCATCGGCGTCTCCTGGACCGTGACCGACAGCGTGTTCCGCAACAACAAGGCCACCGGCCGCGGCGCCAACCCCGCGAGCGCGGGCACGCCGGGCGGGGGCAGCGGCGGAGCGATCTACCTCGACGGCGACCTGTTCACGCTCCGGCTGGTGCGGACGACGATCGAGGACAACGTGGCCCGGGAGGGCGGCGGCGCGGTCTTCTTCGTCAGCAACGACCGCACCGGCACCTTGGTCATCCAGGACTCGACGCTGCACCACAACCCGAGCCTCGGGTTCGAGACCTACCCCGGGATCTTCTACCTCGGGCATGGGGATCCCCAGGTCAGCGGCTCGACCATCGACTGACCGGCCACCCGCGATTCCGGGCGTCGGCGGACCGGCTGCTACCGTTTCCCCTCGCGTCGTACGACGCGTCCGGGGCTGTGGCGCAGCTGGTAGCGCATCTCGTTCGCAACGAGGGGGTCAGGGGTTCGAGTCCCCTCAGCTCCACCAAACCTGCAGGTCAGGGCCGGTGCCCGTCATCCCGAACCAGGGAGACAGCATGCCCACTCCGCGTTTACTCGCACTTTTCTCCGGTCTCGCCCGCTCGAGGGCTCGACGGGCCCGCGCCGCGGTACGGCGCGCCGATGACCATCGCTCAATCACGAAACGGCGGTATCGGGAACGCACAGATGGGTTCCGGATGCCGCCGCCCGTGTGTGTGACTACTTGACCTCGGAGCGGCGCAGGAACAGCAGCCCGACGACGAGGGGAATGACGATCCAGATCATCGTGGTCGAGCCGAGCATCGCCCACTCCTTGACAGTGTTCGTGGCGCCATCGAGGAGCGCCACCTGCGTGTAGTGCCAGTCGATCCACGGCTGCAGGTCCCCGAACCACGGGCGCACCTGGGCCAGGAGGACGAGGATGCCCGAGATGACAAATGAGACGACGAAGTAGCTCACGATCGCGGCCGCGGAGTTGCGCAGTACGACACCGAGGGCGAAACCGAAGGCCATGCCAACCAGGTTGTAGAGCACCATCTGGAGCGCCATGGACAACGAAATGTCCCACGCGGTGTCGACGCCGGCGAGCGCGGAACCGGCCACGTTGCCGAGGGCACCCACCGCAAAGGCGACGGAGACGGCGCCGAGGCCCACCAGGAGGGTCGCGATCGCCTTGGCGCCGATCACGCGTCCGCGGCTCGGCACCAGCGTGAACGTCGTGAGCCCACTTCGCTGGCTCCACTCACCTGTGACGGCCAGGACCGCGATGATCGGCAAGATCACCGACATCGGGAACCCGCTCGCCCTCACGAAGTTCTGGTAGGTGACGTCGCTGTTGAGGCCGAGGACGAGGAGCGACCCGGCCGAGATGGGCGACAGGACGCCGATGCTGATGAGCATCCAGAATCCCGAGCGGGTGTTGAACATCTTGCGCAGCTCGACCTTGACGAGCCGGGTGGTCGGGATGGGACCGGCGGGCCGGCGGACCCGTGCCGCCTCTGTGGCGGTGGCTGGCGGGACGATCGTGGCGGTCATGCCGCAACTCCTTCGCGTTGGGTGTCGGCAGTGAGCGAGAGGAACATGTCTTCGAGCCCGGTGCCCTCGGCGGACCGGAGCTCGGTGAGAGGGATCCCGGCGGTCAGGGCCACCGCCCCGACCCGAGCAGGGTCGGCGTCCGTGCGTACCGAGCCGTCCCCTGCGAGCGTGCTGGGAATCCCGGCCTGTTCGAGGGCGTGCGCGAGGTCGCGCGGTGACGTCGAGCGGGCGAGCGTCCCGGCCGCGACCAGCAGCTCTTCCTTGCTGCCGGACGCGACGATCTTGCCGTTCCCGATCACGACCAGGTCATCGGCGATGACCTCGATCTCGTGGAGCAAGTGTGAGGACAACAGCACGGTGCCGCCCTGGCTGGCAAAGCCCGTCAGCAGGTCGCGCATCCACCGGATCCCCGCGGGGTCGAGCCCGTTGGCGGGCTCGTCGAGGATCAGCACCTGGGGGTCCCCAAGGAGCGCGGTGCCGATACCGAGCCGCTGACGCATCCCTAGGGAGTAGTTGCGCACCCGGCGCTTGGCCTCCGATGACGTCAGGCTGACGAGCTCGAGCATCTCGTCGACCCGGCGGCGGGGCAGACCCATGGTGTCGGAGGCAATCGTGAGGATCTCGCGGCCGGTGCGGCCGGCGTGCTGGGCCGAGGCGTCCAGGAGGACGCCCACCTCGAGGCCGGGGTTGGGCAGGTCGGCGAACCGGACGCCGTCGATGGTCGCGGTGCCGGACGTCGCGCCGGTCAGACCCACCATGATGCGCATCGTGGTGGACTTGCCGGCCCCGTTCGGGCCGAGGAAACCGGTGACGCGACCCGGCAGGGCAGTGAAGGAGACGTTGTCGACGGCGGTGAAGCCGGCGTACCTCCGGGTCAGTGACTCAACAGTGATCATGTGACCACCCTCGCCGCGTCGCGGCGTGCGCACATCGGCGTCGAGGCCGGACCCTCCTCCGCCGTTGGAGGGACCGGGGTCTCGTTCTTTCGGCCCGTCCCCGACGCCTCGGCGGTCCCTAGGCTGGGCGGGTGATCACCAACGCCCTGCGCTCGCTGTGGGCCGAGCCCCGCGCAGCCGGCGTTCCCGAACGGGTGTCGCGCGACTGGGTGCTGGTCGGGGCGTTGATGGTGACGGCGCTGCTCGAGGGAGTCCTCCGGGACGACGTCACCTGGCGGCCGGTCGTGACGATCGTGACGGTCGGGCTCGCGCCGGTGCTGCTGTGGCGTCGTACCCACCCGTTGGTCTGCGTCGTGGTCGGCTTCGGCACCGGCATGGCGTTGGCACTGGCGAGCCAGCTGGCCGGGATCCCGGGTGTGGGCCTCAACACGATGATCTACATCCTGGTGCTCGTCTACGCGCTGGTCCGCTGGGGCTCAGGGCGCCAGATCGTGATCGGCCTGGCGGTGGTGCTGGTCGCTGCGGCATTCAGCATTGCGACCGACTACACCGGGCCGGCCGAGACCTTCGGTGGATTCGGCGTTCTGGTGGCGGCGGCGGCGGGCGGAGCGGCGTTCCGCTACCGCGCCGAGAGCCGTCGCCGGGCTTTGGATCAGATCCGCAGCCAGGAGCGGGTCGCCCTCGCGCGAGAGCTGCACGACATCGTCGCCCACCACGTCTCGGCGATCGCTGTGCAGGCGCAGGCGGGCCGGGCGATGGCCACGCAGCGACCCGAGGCCGGGCTCGAGGCGTTGGCAGCCATCGAAGGGGAAGCATCGCGGACGCTCGCGGAGATGCGGGCGATGGTCCGGGTACTGCGCGACGGAGCGCCAGCGGAGTACGCCCCCCAGCCCGGCGTTGCCGACCTGATGTCCCTCGCCCGCCGCGACTCGGTCCCGGTCGTCGACGTGGAGGCTGCCGGGTGACCTGGACGAACTTCCGCTCCAGGTCGACACGGCGGTTTACCGGCTGGCGCAAGAGGCGCTGACCAACGCCCTGCGGCACGCCCGCAACGCCTCGCGTGTGGAGATCCGGGTCGTCGAGGGTGCAGGACGGCTGCGGCTACGCGTGACCGACGACGGTCGGATCGACCCGGCGCGGCCGGCGAGCCACGGCTTCGGGCTGCTGGGGATGACCGAGCGCGTGCAGCTGCTCGGCGGCACGCTGCGTGCCGGGCCGGCGCCCGAGGGCGGGTGGACGGTGGACGCCGAGCTGCCGACGGAGGTAGGCAGATGACGGTGCGCGTGCTGGTGGCCGACGACCAGGATCTGGTGCGTACCGGCCTGTCCATGATCCTTGACGCCCAGCCCGACATCGAGGTCGTCGGTCAGGCCGCCGACGGCCACGCCGCGGTCGAGCTGGCGCGTCGGCTCACCCCCGATGTGTGCCTGGTCGACATCCGAATGCCCGGGCTCGACGGCATCGAGGTGACCGAGCTCCTCGCCGGCCGGGGCGTCCCAGACCCCATCGCGGTGGTGGTGATCACGACCTTCGACCTCGACGAGTACGTCCACGGCGCGCTTCGGGCCGGCGCCCGAGGCTTTCTGCTCAAGGACGCCGGGCCGCAGCTGCTCGTCCAGGCCGTGCATGCCGCAGCCGTCGGCGATGCCCTGATCGCGCCGAACATCACGCGGCGGTTGCTGGCCACCCTGGCCGCCAGGGAACCGTCGAGCCGACGTACCCAACCGATCGAGCCCCTCACCGACCGCGAGGAGGAGGTGCTGGCGCTGGTCGCCCGTGGCCGCACGAACGCCGAGATCGCCGCCGATCTCTTCATCGGCCTGACGACCGCCAAGACCCACGTCGCGAGCCTGTTGACCAAGATCGGCGCCCGCAACAGGGTCGAGATCGCGATGTGGGCCTACGACACCGGCCGGGTGGGGGACTGAAGCCGCCGTCCAAGGACTCGGAGAAGCCGTTCCGCCAAGCAAGCAGGATCGATGAACGCGGTCTCGTCAAGGAGATGCGGCGCCAGCCGCGCATCTCGTGTGCGGTGAGCTGGGTGCCGTTGTCCATCCCGATATTCGCCAGTCAACGCCCGGTTTCCGTGATCAGTTCCTCCAACACCACGCGGGTGTCGTCGGGGATCTGTTAGTCGGCAGCCGACAGGCTGGCCGCGTAGTGAGTCTTTTCACCGCCTGTCGGTGCACCGGTCTGAAAGCTCCAGCGCGATCCGTACGGCAGAACCGCGCCACCGCGGGTCTAGCATCCGTTCCACAGGGGTGGTGTCGTGGTCGGCAACGACACCGATGTCGGGTGTCGACCCAGGTCAGTGCAGGTTTCGTCGCGTTCCTCCGAGATCCGGCGATACGTGGAGGCGACCATCTCGAAATGAGAGGGTCAGGGGTTCGAGTCCCCTCAGCTCCACACGAGACAGGCACCCCCGGCAGAGCGCGCAGCGCTCCGCCAGGGGTGTTGTCACATCTGGGGCAGCGCGACAGCAGCGAGACTCAAGACGTCCGCATGACCTACGCGCCAACAACTTCGCGCAGTCTGCTGGTCGCGGTCACGTCCTTCACGTGACCTCTGGCCGCCGACGTTCGTTGGGTGGGCAGCGGGCCGGGCTGAGGGACAGTCCGGGTCCCGACGATTTCCGCGATAATGGAGGGATGCCGGTGGGCGAGCTGCTCGCTCGGGTGCGCACGCACCCGGTGCTGGGCCGCATCTTCCGGTTCCGCCCGCTGGCCCCGCTGATCGCCGCACTGCTGGTCCTCGCCACCGCCGCGGCCACCGCCGAGGCACCGACCGGGTCGGTGATCTACGGCCGGATCAAGGCCCAGGACGTCCGGCTGTCGATGCCACCGACGCGGCACCCCCAGGGCATCGCGATCTACTTCCACGGCCAGAACGGCGGCGTGGACAACCGCATGGACGAGCCGTGGCTGCAGGCCCTGGTCCGCTCCGGATGGGTGGTCGCCTCCTCCGACTTCCACACCGACTCGTGGGGCAACGAGGCGTCCACCGAGGACACCACCAACCTCATCGCCTGGGCCGAGCAGCAGACCCACGACCTCCCGATCAAGCTCTACGTCTCGGGCTCGATGGGAGGCACCGTCTCACTGAACGCGATGACGCACGCCGGCCTGGTCCCGCCGTGCTGGTACGGCGTGAAGCCGGCGGTCGACCTGACCACGATGGGGAACGTCCCCGGAGCCGTACGCATCATCCGCGAAGCCTTCGGGGGCGACGTGCCTCCCGACCGCAACCCGGTCAACACCATCGACCAGATGCCGACCACCACTCGCTACCGGATGGTGACCTCGCCGGACGACACATGGGTCCGCGAGTCAGACAACACCGACAAGCTCGCTGCCGGCCTGCGGGCTCGCGGCGCGGACGTGAGCATCCTCCAGGTGCACGGCACCCACGACGACCCGTCGCACTTCGACGTGGGTGACCTGCTCGGGTTCGCGGGGAGCTGCGAGCACGAGAAGGGCGAGGCCGTGCCGGGCGGCGGCACCGCCAACGCCGCTCACTAGGGCACGTTGGCAAACCCCGAGGCGGCGCCACCGTCGCCCAGGCGGCGCGTTGGCGGCGTTGCCGTCGCTCGAAAGGCACCCAGCCTGCCCACGCTCCGGCGCCTTGCCCCCACACCACCTGGACGACGCTGGCATCCACCTGGGGTTTACCAACGCACCCTAGATCCAGCGCTGGAACCACACCCGGTCCGCCCACTCCGAGTGGGTCAGCAGCTGGTCGGTGAAGATCGGCCAGAACCACGCGAAGTTCAGCACGGTCAGTACGACGAACGAGCCGCCCACGACCACACCCGCCGTGCGCCGTGGTGAGGGCGCGCGCGAGCTTCCGATCATCTTCCCGATGGCCAGCGTCAGCGCGAGCACCACGAACGGCAGGGTCGCCACCGCATAGAACAGGAAGATCGGTCGGGTGTCGTAGTGCAGCCACGGCAGCCAGGTGGACGCCGTACCGACGATCGCGACCCCGAACCGCCAGTCGCGGGCGCCCACCCACATGGCCAGGGCGTAGAGCAGCGCGAGGATGCCGCCCCACCAGATGGTGGGCGTGCCGATGAGCAGCACCTGCTTGAGACAGGTGCTGTCCGCCGGGGCGTCGCAGCCCTGGCTGCCGGGCTTGATGCCGGTGTCGGCCGCCACGCCCACGGGGCGGTTGAGCAGCAGCCAGCCCGACGGCTTGGACTGGTAGGTGTGCGTCGAGCAGTTCAGGAAGTGCGTGTGGAAGGTGTAGACGTCGCGGTGGTAGTAGTACAGCGACCGCAGCGACTGCCAGACCTCACCGAGGCCGTGCGCGTCGGGCTCGCTCGCCGTCGGCCAGCGCTTCCCGCTGTTGTCGAGGTTGTTCTCCTGCGGCTTGCCGTCCTTGTCGGTGGTGCAGGGCCGCTCCTTGACGAACTGCGTGTACTGCGTCGACGAGAGCGACTTCTCGTACTCGTGGGCGTGCACCAGCCAGCCGGTCCAGGTGGCGACGTAGACGACCGCCGCCACCAGCACCAGGTGCACGAACGCCGGCGCGCCGTCGGTCACGATCGAGCGCAGCGTCGCCCAGCGCACCCCGAACGACCGGCGCGCGCCCGCGCTCCAGAGCCAGACCATGACTCCGAACGCCGCCAGCGGGTAGATCGCCGTCCACTTGGTCCCGATCGCCAGCCCCCAGCAGATGCCGCTGGCCAGCAGCCAGGGCCGGAAAAGCAGCCCGCGGACCGGGCCGTACGACGAGGCGTCGGTCACCTGGCCGGGGATCAGCCGGGCCAGCTTGGCGCGGTGCCAGTCGCGGTCCGCGACCACGCACGCGACCGCGCACAGGATGAAGAAGGCCAGGAAGATGTCGAGCAGGGCCAGCCGGGAGAGGACGAACTGCAGTCCGTCCAGGCTGAGCAGCAGCCCGGCGACCAGGCCGAGCGCGGTCGAGCCGGTCATCCGGCGCACCATCCGGCACATCACCAGGATCATCAGGGAACCGACCACGGCCGCGGCGACCCGCCAGCCGAACGGGTCCATCCCGAAGACCTTCTCGCCCAGCGCGATCAGCCACTTGCCCACCTCGGGGTGGACCACCATCTCGGGGGTGTCGCCCCACTGGCCGGTGGTGTGGCCGTCGAGGATCTTGTCGTTGGCGCCGTCGACGTAGTTCTTCGCGTAGCCGAAGTGGAGCAGCGACCACCCGTCCTTGGCGTAGTAGGTCTCGTCGAACTCGAACAGCTTGGGCGTGCCGAGCTTCCACAGCCTCAGGAACAGCGAGAGCAGCGTCAGCCCGAGGCTGGCCGTCCAGCCGACCACCGGGTCCTCGAGGTCCACCCGCTTCCGCGCCCGCTCCCACGCGCTGGGCACTCGGCGCCCGGCCGCGTCCGTCGACAGGCTCTCCTGCTCGAGCGTCGGCGCGGTCGTCACGACCGGGAACTCTACGGGCGCCACGGTGGCCGAGGTGCGAAGGCGCCCACGGGCTTCGAGCCTCGTCCCTTCGAGGCTCGCTGCGCTCGCACCTCAGGACAGGCGCGGCGGTCCTCACACCTCAGCCACCGTGGCGGCTGCGATCATGCACGCATGGCCGACACCCCGGGGACGCTGGTGCTCGCGGCCACGCCGATCGGGCAGGCTCGAGGACGCCTCGCCCCGGCTGGCCCGGGAGCTGGCCGAGGCCGAGGTCGTCGCGGCCGAGGACACCCGGCGGCTCAGGCGGCTCACCACCGAGCTGGGCGTGACCGTCACCGGGCGGGTGGTGTCCTACTTCGAGGGCAACGAGTCCCAGCGCACGCCGGCCCTCCTGGACGAGCTCGAGGCCGGGCGCAGGGTCCTCCTGGTCACCGACGCCGGGATGCCCAGCGTCTCCGACCCCGGCTACCGGCTCGTGGTCGCCGCAGTCGCTGCCGGCGTGCCCGTCACCGCCGTTCCAGGCCCCTCCGCCGTGCTGGCCGCGCTGGCCGTGTCGGGGCTGCCGGTGGACCGGTTCTGCTTCGAGGGGTTCCTGCCCCGCAAGCCGGGCGAGCGTCGACGCCGGCTGGCTGGTCTGGCGACCGAGGAGCGGACCATGGTCTTCTTCGAGGCGCCGCACCGGACGCCGGCGACGCTCGAGGCGATGGCCGAGGCCTGGGGCGCCGAGCGGGGCGCGGCGGTCTGCCGCGAGCTGACCAAGACCCACGAGGAAGTACGCCGCGGCCCGCTGGCCGAGCTGACCGCCTGGGCCGCTGACGGGGTCCGGGGCGAGGTCACCATCGTGGTGGCCGGGGCCGACCCGGGCGCCGGCGTACCGACCGACGACGAGAGTCTCCGCGCGGCCGTGGCCGCGCGCGAGGCGACGGGGCTGAGCCGCAAGGACTCGATCGCAGAGGTCGCGCGGACGGCGGGAGTGCCCAAGCGGCACGTGTACGCGCTGGTGCACGAGCGATGACGAGGCTGCTGCGGTACCGCCACGACGACCTGACCTTCGACGTCCGCGACGAGGGGCCGCTCGAGGGCGACGCCGTCGTCCTGCTGCACGGGTTCCCCGAACGCAGCACCTGCTGGCGGGAGGTCACGCCGCTGCTGCACGAGCAGGGGCTGCGCACCTACGCCCCCGACCAGCGTGGCTACTCGCCCGGCGCCCGGCCGCCGCGGCGCCGGGACTACACGATGGACAAGCTCGAGGCCGACGTCGTCGCACTGATCGAGACCATCGGCCGCCCGGTGCACCTGGTCGGCCACGACTGGGGCGCCAACAGCGGCTGGCTGGTCGCGGCGCACCGTCCTGACCTGGTGCGCACCTGGACCGCGCTCTCGGTGCCGCACCCGTCGGCGTTCCGCAGCACGATGTTCTCCACCCGCCAGGCGTTCTCGTCCTGGTACATGGGCGCCTTCCAGACGCCGTGGCTGCCGGAGCGGCTGGCGGCCAAGCGCGGCGGCCGCTTCGACAAGGGGCTGCGCGGCGGCGGCATGACCCGGGACGAGGTGGACCGGTTCCACCGCGAGATCGTGGACTACGGCGCGCTCACCGGCGGCCTGAACTGGTACCGCGCGATGCCGTTCACCCCGCGGCACGGGCTCGGCGGCCGGGTCAAGGTGCCCACGACGATGCTGTGGAGCGACGGCGACATAGCCATCAAGCGGGTGTCGATCGACCGCTGTGCTCGCTACGTCACCGGCCCCTACGAGCTGCGGGTCCTCGAGGGCGTCAGCCACTGGATCCCGACCCAGGCGCCCGAGGCCGTCGCCGACGCGGTGCTCTCGCGCATCGGATCCGTCGCATGAGCGAACGCCCGCCGTCGCCCGAGCCGCTGCCGCACCCGGTGGTGGACAACCACTGCCACCTCGACCTGGGCCGCGGTGGCGACCCGGCGCTGCCGGTCGAGGAGGCGCTGGCGGCGGCCGCCGCGGTCGGCGTACCCCGCATCGTGCAGATCGGCTGCGACCTGCCCGGCGCTCGTTGGGCGGTCGAGGCGGCGACGACGTACGACGCCCTGGTCGCCGGCGTGGCCCTGCACCCCAACGAGGCGCCGCGGCTGCCGGACCTCGACGCAGCCATGGCCGAGATCGAGCAGCTCGCCCGGGCGCACGACAGGGTGCGCGCGGTGGGGGAGACCGGGCTCGACACCTACCGCACCGGCCCCGAGGGCCGAGCGGTCCAGGAGCAGTCCTTCCGCCGTCACATCGACCTGGCCAAGCGGCTGGGCAAGACCCTGGTCATCCACGACCGCGACGCACACGACGACGTGCTGCGGGTCGTCGACGACGAGGGTCCCCCGGACCGGTGGGTGATGCACTGCTTCTCCGGCGACGCCGCCTTCGCGCGGGCCTGCCTCGACCGTGGGGCCTTCCTCAGCTTCGCCGGGACGGTGACGTTCAAGAACGCCGAGCCGGTGCGCGAGGCGGCCCGAATCGCGCCGATCGACCGGATCCTGGTCGAGACCGACGCGCCGTACCTCACGCCCACGCCGCACCGCGGTCGGACCAACGCCTCCTACCTCGTCCCGCACACCGTCCGCACCCTCGCTGACCTGCGCAAAGACGACCTCGAGCGGCTCTGCGCGGGGGTCGACTCGAACACCGAGGCCGCCTTCGGGGGGCCCTGGTAGCCCCTGCCCAGGGTTCCTTGACGACCCCTGTCGCCCTCGTCACAACTGGGTACGAGGGTTTGCATTCCGTACTGGAACGCTGGTGTATTCGTGCCCCGTGCATACCCACACACGGAACTCCAAGAGCCTCAACGGCCTGCGTGCAGCGGTCCTCGGGACCCTCACGGCGGTGGCCCTGACGGGCACCGCGGCTGTCGTCTCGGCCCCGGCCCAGGCGGTGCAGCACGACAGCGCGGACTTCGTCTCGGTCCGAACGGTCGAGAGGTACGTGCCGCACGAGAAGTTCGCGGCGCCGGTCATCGAGAAGAAGGACCGCTCGATGAACGCGGGCGAGACGAAGGTCGTCCGGCCGGGCCGGCCCGGCGTCCGCAACGTGACCTACACGTTCGTCTACCAGGACCACGAGCTCGTGGGGAAGCACGTGGCGAAGCAGGACGTCCTGAAGAAGCCCCGGGCCAAGGTCGTCCGGGTCGGGACCCAGATCCCGACCGGGGTGTGGGACCGGCTGGCCGGGTGTGAGTCGGGTGGCAACTGGCACACCAACACCGGCAACGGCTACTACGGCGGGCTGCAGTTCAGCCTCGGCACGTGGCACGCCTACGGCGGCACCGGGCTGCCCAGCCAGCACAGCCGCGAGGACCAGATCGCGGTCGCGACCAGGCTGCGCGACGCCTCCGGCGGCTACGGCGCCTGGCCGGCGTGCGCGGCCAAGCTTGGTCTCCCGACCTGACGTCACCTGACCGCAACTAACCTGACCGCCATGGTCGGGCCTGCGGTACGACTGCTCGGCGCCGCCGACGTACGTCGCATCGCGGCCGAGCTGGACCTGCGTCCGACCAAGCAACGCGGTCAGAACTTCGTGATCGACGCCAACACCGTGCGTCGCATCGTCCGTGAGTCCGGGGTCGGCTCCGACGACGTCGTCGTCGAGGTCGGGCCCGGGCTCGGTTCGCTCACCCTGGCCCTGCTCGACGTGGCCGACCGGGTGGTGGCCATCGAGGTCGACGCGCTGCTCGCCGCGCGGCTCCCCGGCACCGTCGCGGAGTACGCCGGGGACCGGGCGGCGCGCTGCGAGGTCGTCCACGGGGACGCCCTCCGCATCGACGGCGTGCCGGGGCCTCCGCCCAGCGCGCTGGTGGCGAACCTGCCCTACAACGTCTCGGTCCCGGTGCTCCTGCACCTGCTCACCGTGCTGCCCTCGCTGGCCAAGGGGCTGGTGATGGTCCAGGCCGAGGTCGCCGACCGGCTGGCCGCGGGCCCCGGCTCCCGGACGTACGGCATCCCGTCGGTGAAGGCCGCGTGGTTCGCCGAGGTGCGCCGCGCCGGCTCCGTCGGCCGCAACGTCTTCTGGCCGGCTCCCAACGTGGACTCCGGGCTGGTGGCGTGGACGCGGCGCGAGCCGCCTCCGACCACCGCCAGCCGGGAGGAGGTCTTCGCGGTCGTCGACGCGGCGTTCGCGCAGCGGCGCAAGACCCTGCGCGGTGCCCTCTCCGTCCTGGCCGGCTCGGCCCAGCGGTCCGAGGAGGCTCTCCGGGCGGCGGGCGTCGACCCGACCGCCCGGGGCGAGGTGCTCGAGGTGACGGCGTTCGCGCGGATCGCGGAGGCCCTGGCCGAGGTCCCGACATGACCGTCACCGTCCGCGCGCCGGCCAAGATCAACCTCCACCTCGGTGTCGGTGCTCCACGAGCTGACGGTTTCCATCCGCTGGTCACCGTCTACCAGGCCCTGGGCCTCTGCGACGACGTCACGGTCACGCCGTCACCGGGTTGGACGCTCAGCGTCTCGGTCCCCGACTGGATCGACCCGGAGACCGTGCCCGTCACCGGCGACAACATCATCGACCGGGCCGCCCAGCTACTGGCGGGCCACCACGGCATGGCGGCTCGGGCCGCCGTGTCGGTCACCAAGGCCATCCCGGTCGCCGGCGGGATGGCCGGCGGGTCGGCCGACGCCGCTGCCGCACTGGTCGCGCTGGACCGGCTGTGGAGGCTCGAGACCCCCGACGCCGACCTGCTCGCGCTGGCCGCCGAGCTGGGGAGCGACGTGCCGTTCGCGCTGCTGGGCGGTACGGCGCTCGGCACCGGCCGGGGCGAGCTGGTCGAGCCGGTGCCGGACCCGACCACCTGGTGGTGGGTCGTCGTACCGTCCGCCCGGGGGCTGTCCACGCCGGCGGTCTACCGTCGCTTCGACGAGCTCTCGCCGGACGCGCCCGAGGAGCCCGTCGGCGCCGACGCGACGCTGGCCGCGCTCGCGACCGGCGATCCCGAGGTCCTGGCCGGAGCGCTGCACAACGACCTGGAGGGCGCCGCGCTCGACCTGCAGGCCGGACCTGTCCGACCTGCTGGAGCTGGGGGAGGGCAGCGGGGCACTGCGCGGCATGGTCTCCGGCTCCGGCCCGACCTGCCTGTTCCTGGCCGGCGACGCCGACTCGGCGCGCGAGGTGGCCGCGCGGCTGTCGGAGCACCACGAGGTCGTCCTGGTCGCCAACGGTCCGGTCGCGGGCGCCCACGTGGTCACCTATGCCTAGCGACAACTTGGTCAACCTCGAACGGGTCTCCAAGTCGTACGGCGTCCGCCCGCTGCTCGCCGACGTGTCGCTGGGCGTGGGCGCCGGCGACCGGATCGGCGTCGTCGGCCGCAACGGCGACGGCAAGACCACCCTGCTGAACGTGGTGACCGGGCTGGTGGAGCCCGACGCCGGCCGGGTCTCCCGACAGCGCGGGCTGCTGATCGGGCACCTGCGCCAGCACGACGAGCTCGTCGACACCCACACCGTCCGCGAAGCGGTGCTGGCCGGTCGCTCCGACCACGAGTGGGCCGCGGACCCGCGGACCCGTGAGGTCGTCGAGGTACTGCTGGCGGGCGTCGCCCTCGACCGGGCCGTCGCCGGGCTGTCCGGTGGAGAGCGGCGCCGGTGCTCGCTGGCCGCTCTCCTGCTCGGCGACCACGACCTGGTCGTCCTCGACGAGCCCACCAACCACCTCGACGTCGAGGCGGTGGCCTGGCTGGCCGACCACCTGGCCCGGCGTACCTCCGCGCTCGTGGTCGTCACCCACGACCGCTGGTTCCTCGATGCGGTCTGCCAGTGGACCTGGGAGGTCCACGACGGCGCGGTCGACGTCTACGAGGGCGGCTACGCGTCGTACGTCCTCGCCCAGGCCGAGCGGCAGCGCCAGGCGGCGGCCTCCGAGCAGCGCCGGCGCAACCTGGTCAGCAAGGAGCTCGCGTGGCTGCGCCGCGGGCCGCCGGCGCGGACGTCGAAGCCGAAGTTCCGCATCGACGCCGCCAACGCGCTCATCGAGGACGTCCCGGCACCACGGGACCGGCTGCAGCTGCAGCGGTTCGCCAGCCAGCGGCTCGGCAAGGACGTCATCGACATGGAGGACGTCGACCTGGTCCGCGGCCACCCCCCGGACGAACGCCGCCTGCTCTCGCACGCGACCTGGCGGCTCGGCCCGGGGGACCGGGTCGGGCTGGTCGGCGTGAACGGCGCCGGCAAGAGCTCGGTGCTCAACCTGCTCGCCGGCGAGCTGGCTCCCACGGCCGGGAAGGTGCGGCTCGGCCGGACCGTCGCCCTCGCCCACCTGACCCAGCAGCTCGACGACCTCGATCCCGAGGGCCGGGTCCTGGACACCGTCGAGTCGATCCAGCGGGTCACGCGCACCGCCGACGGCGACATCACCGCCTCGTCGATGCTCGAGCGGTTCGGGTTCACCGGCGACAAGCTCACCGCCCGGCTCGGTGACCTGTCCGGCGGCGAGCGCCGCCGGTTCCAGCTGCTCCGGCTCCTCCTGACCGAGCCGAACGTGCTGCTCCTCGACGAGCCGACCAACGACCTCGACATCGAGACCCTCACCGTCGTCGAGGACTTCCTCGACGGCTGGCCCGGCACCCTGGTCGTGGTCTCCCACGACCGGTACTTCCTCGAGCGCACCGTCGACACCGTCTGGGCCCTGCTCGACGACGGCCAGGTCTCGCTGCTGCCCCGGGGCGTGGAGGAGTACCTCGAGCGCCGGGCCGTTGATTCGGGACCTTTGCCGGTCGAGTCGGCAGTTCCGCCGGTCGATTCGCCCGACTCGACCGGCGGAAGTCCCGAATCAACGAAGGCGGTCAGGGGGAGCGCGGAGGAGCGCGAGGCCCGCAAGGTGATCGCGCGGCTCGACCGGCGGCTCGAGCGGGTGGCGGCCCAGGAGGACGAGCTGAACGCCGCCATCGCCGCGGCCGGCCAGGACTACGAGAGGCTGACCGAGCTCAGCGCCCAGCTCCACGGGGTCGCCGCGGAGCGCGAGGCCCTGGAGCTGGAGTGGCTCGAGGCGGCCGAGCTGCTCGAGTAGCTACTAGGACGTCCTAGGCCTCGAACGGCGCCAGCAGCCGGCGCAGCAGCCCGGCCAGCTCCTTCTGCTGGCCGGCGGGCAGCTCGGCCAGGAGGGCCCTCTCGGCCTCGATGAGCGCGGTGAACGCACCGTCCACCGCAGCCTTGCCCTCGCGGGTCAGCCGCACGATCACGCCGCGCCGGTCGTCGGGGTCCGGGTGCCGCTCGACGAAGCCGCGGTCGGCCAGCCGGTCGATCCGGTTGGTCATCGTGCCGCTGGTGACCAGGGTGGCGCGGAGCAGCCGGCCGGGGGAGAGCTCGTACGGCGCCCCCGCCCGGCGCAGCGCCGCCAGCACGTCGAACTCCCACGACTCGATCTCGTGCGCGGTGAACGCCTCGCGGCGGGCCAGGTCGAGGTGGCGGGCCAGCCGGGAGATCCGGCTGAACACGGACACCGGGCCGAGGTCGAGGTCCGGACGCTCGCGCGCCCAGGCCTCGCTCAGCTCGTCGACCTCGTCCCGCATGAGAGCAGCGTAACGGGCGGTCGAGATTCTTGACGTCGAGAGACGTGTCGATACGGGGCCGGTCAGAGCAGCGCCGCGAGCCGGACCAGCCCGTCGGCCACGCACCCCGGCTGCTCGATCCACGGGAAGTGACCGGCCTCCGGGACGCCCGACGCGCTGCCCCGCGGAAAGGCGGCCGCGGTCTCGATGCCGGCCTCCGGCGGGAACGGGCTGCCCAGCCCGTACACGACCTCCACCGGGCCGCCGTACGCCGCGGCGCGGCCCGGCAGTGCGCCGGAGGTCAGCAGCGGCATCACGTCCTCGAAAGTGTCGGCGTAAGCCGCGACCGAGAGCCGGAGGTCGTCGGGCATCGGCGGTGCCTTCGGTGGGTCGTTGAAGTACGCCGGCCACACCAGCCGCAGCGACTCGAGCGCGTCGGCCTCGGTGCCCTCGCCGGCCATCGCGCGCTGGTCGAGCTCGTCGGCGCGGATCCGCGCGTCCTCGGGCGTGCGCGCCAGCAGCTCCGCGCCGAACCGCGCATAGCCGCCGTCGCCGACGATGCCGAGCGGGTCGACCAGCAGCAGACCGCGGACCCGAGCGGGGTGCTCCACGGCCAGCGCCGCCGCCAGGAAGCCGCCCCAGCTGTGGCCGAGCACCACGACGTCCGCGAGGCCGAGGTCATCGAGGACGGCGACGGCGTCGGCGACGTGCTGGCCGACCGTGAACGGGCCGTCCAGGATCGACGGGGCCAGCCCTCGCTGGGTGTAGCGGATCCGCCGCCAACCGGCGGTCTCCTCGCCGAGGATGGCGAGGTAGTCCGACATCCCGGGGCCTCCGTGCAGGCAGAGCAGCGCAGGCCCGTCGCCCTCCACCGTGGCCGGGAAGTCCGTCATGGGCCGGAGCCTAGACCCGTCGCGGCAAGTATCTTGACATCAAGAGACTGGCCCGACGACACTGTCGGCGGACCTATCTCGACGTCAAGATAAACAGGAGCTGACGTGGTGCACACCTGGGACCCGGACCGCTACCTCACCTACGCCGACGAGCGTGGCAGGCCCTTCGTCGAGCTGGTCGCCCGCATTGCGGCGACCTCGCCCAGGGAGGTCGTCGACCTGGGCTGCGGCCCGGGAAACCTGACCGGGCTGCTGGCCGAGCGCTGGCCAGAGGCGCACGTCGTGGGTCTCGACTCGAGTCCCGAGATGGTCGAGGAGGCGCAGGGGCTCGGACAGCCGGTGGAGTACGCCGTGGCCGACCTGCGTGGCTGGCGGCCCGAGCGCCCGGTCGACGTGCTCGTCTCCAACGCGACCCTCCAGTGGGTGCCCGGCCACCTCGACCTGCTGCCACAGCTGGTCGGCACCGTTGCCCCGGGCGGCTGGTTCGCCTTCCAGGTGCCGGGCAACTTCGACGAGCCGAGCCACACGCTCAGGGCCGCGCTGGCTGCCGAGGAGCCCTACGCGCCGTACACCCGCCGTTCGGCCACGCCGTCCTCGCACGACCCGGCTGTCTACTACGACGCCCTGGCCGCGGCCGGCTGCACGGCCGACGTCTGGGAGACGACGTACACGCACGTGCTCAGCGGTCCGGACCCGGTCTTCACCTGGGTCTCCGGCACCAGCCTGCGCCCGACCCTGCAGGCGCTGCCGGACGACCTGCGGACCCAGTTCGAGAGCGAGCTCAAGCAGCGGCTGGCGGGTGCCTACCCGGCCCGGGCCGACGGCACGGTGCTGCTGCCGTTCCGCCGGGTGTTCGCCGTGGCGCAGGTGCGGGCATGACCGCGACCAGGCTGCACCACGTCCAGGTCTGCTGCCCGCCGGGCGGCGAGGCCGAGGCCCGGCGGTTCTACTCCGACGGACTGGGGCTGACCGAGGTCGAGAAGCCGGCCGAGTTGGCCGGCCGCGGAGGCGCCTGGTTCCGGTCCTTCGACGACGAGGGGGCGGTCGTCGCCGAGCTGCACGTCGGTGTCGAGGAGCCGTTCGCTGCGGCCCGCAAGGCGCATCCGGCGTTCGTGCTCCCCTCGGTCAAGGTGCTGGAGAACACGGCGGCACGGCTGGAGCGGCTGGGGTACGCCGTGGACCGGAGTGAGTGGCACACCTTCCCCGGGTACCGCAGGGTGCACGTGCGCGACGCGCACGGCAACCGCGTCGAGCTGCTGGGCTGACCTGCGGTCACGCCGCAGAAATACGTAACTGTCAGGTTGACAGGACGTTGTCCCGGGCGAGAGCGTCCATAGGGCCTGGCGTCTACTCGGGGGGAGTGATGCGGTGTGACTCAGGCAGCGACACCGACGCCCAACGGCGCGACCCAGGTCGTGAACCGGATCAAGCGGGCGCAGGGGCAGCTCTCGGGCGTCCTCCGCATGCTCGAGGAGGGCCGTGACCTCCAGGAGATCGTGAACCAGCTCAAGGCGGTCTCCCGGGCGCTGGATCGCGCCGGGTTCGCCATCATCGCCAACGAGCTGCGCCAGGCGGCGCGCGAGGGCGCGGTGAGCGACGAGGACCTCGACCAGCTGGAGCGGTTCTTCCTGTCCCTTGCCTAGGGATGCCTGAGGCATCCGTCGTCGTGCCGCCTACCGATGAGTAACATGGCGGCATGTCCCAGGTCCTGTCGCTGTGGCGCAGGTGCGCCTCGATCCCGGTGGTGGGCACGCGCGCCTTCTCCTTCGGGCTCGCCCTGAAGGCGCCGTACTTCTCCTCGGTCCGGCCCCGGTTCACCGTCATCGAGCCCAACCACGCCGAGCTGGTCGTCCCCGACCGCCGGCGGGTGCACAACCACCTCGGCACCGTGCACGCGATTGCGCTGTGCAACGGCCTCGAGGCCGCAATGGGTGCGCTGGCCGAGGCCACTATCCCGCCGACCAGGCGGTGGATCCCGAAGGGGATGACGGTCTCCTACACCGCCAAGGCGGTCGGCGACATCACCTGCATCGCCGAGACCGACGGCGAGCAGTGGACCTCACCCGACCCGGACCTGCCCGTGCGGGTGCGCGGCGTCGACCCGGACGGCACCGTGGTGATCGAGGGCGTGATCAACCTCTGGGTGACCGAGAAGGCCGAGGCCCGGACGCTGGACGGCCAGCCGGCCTAGCGCCGCCGGCGCCTCCAGAACCACAGATGGGCACCAGTCGCGACCGCGGACAGGGCCCCGATCGCAACCACCGATCCTGAGGGCAGCTTCCCGTCCGTACGCCGCCCGAGCAGGGCCCGCGTCGCCTGGCTTGACAGCACCGACCCGTCGCTCTGGTGCGACAGCACCGACCCGGTGCTCTGGTGCGAGAGCCACGACCCGAGGCTCTGCGACGAGCCGATCGAGAACGCGGAGGCGAACGACCCGACGCTGCCGATGCTCGCGCACGAGCCCACCGACCCGATCGACAGGAACGAGCCATCGGACCAGACGGACAGGACCGAGTTGGTCGACCCGATCGACCACCGGCTCCTCACGAGCCCAGCACCGTAGCGGTGCCGACCTGCTGGTCGCCTTCGAGGATGCCGAGCACGAGCCCCGTCGTGACGTTGGCCCACGCCGAGATGTCGACCGGCTCCGCGTCGACGTCGACCGCCGTACCCGGCACGAGCATCGGGTTGTCGGCCGGCAGCTTCACGACCGCGACACCCAGGTCGACGTCACCGTGCCCCTCGGTGCTCGCCCGGAAGTCGGGTCGGTACCCGTCGAAGACCGGCGTGTGCCGGCCGCCCTGCTCCTTGGTCCACAGCTCGAGTCGCATCCGCACCGCTGAAGTATGGCCCGAGAAATGAGGCGCGACGTCGAACCCGCCTACCCTTGACCGGTCATGCGTACCTACCAGGTCCGCACCTACGGGTGCCAGATGAACGTCCACGACTCCGAGCGGCTCAGCGGCCTGCTCGAGGAGGCTGGCTACGCCCGGGCGGCCCAGGGCGAGGACGCGGACGTCGTCGTCCTCAACACCTGCGCGGTCCGCGAGAACGCCGACAACAAGCTCTACGGCAACCTCGGCCACCTCGCGCCGAAGAAGGCCGCCCGGCCCGGCATGCAGATCGCCGTCGGCGGGTGCCTCGCGCAGAAGGACCGCGCCACCATCACCGAGAAGGCGCCGTGGGTCGACGTCGTGTTCGGCACCCACAACCTCGGCAGCCTGCCCGCGCTGCTCGACCGCGCCCGCGCCAACGACGAGGCGCAGGTCGAGATCCTCGAGTCGCTCGAGGTCTTCCCGAGCACGCTCCCGACCCGCCGCGAGTCGGCGTACGCCGCCTGGGTGTCGGTCAGCGTCGGCTGCAACAACACCTGCACGTTCTGCATCGTCCCGAGCCTGCGCGGCAAGGAGAAGGACCGCAGGCCCGGCGAGATCCTCAGCGAGATCGAGGCGCTGGTCGCCGAGGGGGTCAGCGAGATCACCCTGCTCGGCCAGAACGTCAACGCCTACGGCGTCGAGTTCGGCGACCGCCAGGCGTTCGGCAAGCTGCTGAGGGCGTGCGGCGACGTCGAGGGGCTGGAGCGGGTCCGGTTCACCAGCCCCCACCCGGCCGAGTTCACCGACGACGTCATCGCGGCGATGGCCGAGACCCGCAACGTGATGCCGAGCCTGCACATGCCGCTGCAGTCCGGCTCGGACCGGGTCCTGCGCGCGATGCGGCGCAGCTACCGCCAGGAGAAGTACCTCGGCATCATCGACCGGGTCCGCACCGCCATCCCGGACGCCGCCATCACCACCGACATCATCGTCGGCTTCCCGGGCGAGACCGAAGAGGACTTCCAGGCGACTCTGGACGTCGTACGCCGCGCGCGGTTCAGCGGCGCCTTCACCTTCCAGTACTCCAAGCGGCCCGGCACCCCGGCCGCCACCCTCTCCGACCAGGTCGACCCCGCGGTCGTGAGCGACCGCTACCAGCGGCTGGTCGCCGTCGCGGACGAGGTGGCCTGGGCGGAGAACAAGGCGCAGGTCGGCCGGCGCCTCGAGGTCATGGTCGCCGAGGGCGAGGGCCGCAAGGACGCGGCGACCCACCGGCTCTCCGGCCGCGCGCCCGACAACCGGCTGGTCCACTTCCACGCCCCCGGCCCAGAAGCTGGGCAGAGCGAGGCCCGCCCGGGCGACGTGGCCACCGTCGAGGTCACCTACGCGGCACCCCACCACCTGGTGGCCGACGGCCCGGTCGTCGTACGCCGGACCCGGAGCGGCGACGCCTGGGAGGCGCGGACCCGCACCCCCGAGCCGGCCGGCGTCACGCTGGGCATGCCGACGGTCGGTGTCCCGGCCCCGCTGCCCGACGCCTCTGCCTGTCGCTGACCCCGGTGGCTGAGGTGCGAAGGCGCCCTGGCGCCTGAGCCTCGAAGCCAGGTGACCTACGGCTGGGACCTGGCTGGGTCGGGTGCCTTCGCTGCGGAGGCTTCGAGGCTCGTCGCTGACGTTCCTCGCACCTCAGCCACCGTGACTTGGCCTACTGCTCAGCGTCCTTGTACGGCTTGTCCTCCGACCGGGGGTCCGCGCTCGGATAACCGGCCGTGGGCTGGATGCCGTCGGGCTGGACCTCCACCTCGCCCGGTGCCTGCTCGGGCGGGGTGTCGTCGCCGACGGCCGGCGCCGAGGTGTCCCGTACGCCGTCGGTGGCCTCCTGGCCGGGGCCGGCGTGGCCGACGCGTTCGCTGCTCACGCCCATGCCGCCGGCGGCGTGGTCCGGGCCATCCGAGTTCGGCGTCGAGTCGCGGATGTCGGTGTCCTGCTCGTGACCGCTCATGGCTGAGCGGTACCCGGCCTCTACGCGGGTGACTCCTCGTCACCGGAGGTGTCGTCCTCGTCGTCACCGTCGGACTTGGTCGCCTCGGTGTCGGTGTCCTCGCCCTCCGAGAGCACCTCCTTGAGCGGGTCCGGCGACTCCTCCACGGCGGGGTTGGTGTCGGGACCGAGATCGGCCGGAACGGTTTCGTCGTCCTCGGGCAGCGCATCGGCACCGCCCGGGTTCGGCTCGCCGGGCTCGATCTGCGGGTCCGGCAACTCGCCCAGGTCGCCGGTCTGCGTGGGCTGCTCGTCACTCATCGTTGTCTCCCGGGAAGCCGAAGGTGGTGTACGACGCGATCTCTCCTCCGATGATGCCGTGCAGCACGTGGAGCTCGTGCGGCACCACCGGGTCGGGCAGCGCGGACAGCGGGAACCACTCGAGCGCGGCGCACTTCGATCGGCTCCACGATCCGCGGCGTGCCCGACCACGACCGCGTCGTGAAGAAGAAGTCGACCCGCTCGTCGATCGGCTCGCCGCCGCGGGTCCGCTGCATCGAGGTCACGAACTCCAGCGCCAGGTCGCCGACGTCGATCTCCTCGCGGGCCTCGCGGCGGGCGGCGTCGTACGCCGTCTCGCCCTTCTCGACGTGCCCGGCCGCGGCAGCCGCCCAGTGGTCGTCCATGAAGCCGGTGTTCTGCCGCAGCTGCAGCAGCACCTCCGGCCCGGCGACGCCGTCCCGCAGCAGGAAGACGTACGCCGCAGGCACGACGACGAACCGGTCGAGCGTCACTGGGACGGCTGGTCCAGCGACGTCCCGGCGTTCTCCTCCTGGAGGTCGGCCTCGGCGTCGGACTGCTCCGGCTCCTGGTGGACCGGCGGCACCGAGCCGGCCGGCGACTCGTCGTCGGAGTCCGGAAGGGCGCCGTCCTGGTCCGCCGAGGGCACGAGCGGACCATCTGGCCGGTCGTCCCGGAGGGGTCCGCCGGGAGGCTGGGGCGCGTCGCTGGAAGTCACGTGCCGCAGGTACCCCCGACTCCAGTGCTCCAGCGGTGTCCCGATGACCCGCACCGGTCGTCAGACTAGCCACATGGCGACCGGCGGCACGACGGGCGAGCACGTGCCCATCGTGGCCGTCGTCGGGCGCCACCGCGTCGGGCAAGACAGGCCTCTCCCTCGACCTGGCCGAGCGGCTCCACGGCGAGGTCGTCAACACCGATGCGATGCAGGTCTACAAGGGCATGGACGTCGGCACCGCGAAGCTTCCGCCCGGCCGGCGCCGCGGCATTCCGCACCACCTCCTCGACACCCTCACGGTCCGCGAGCCGGCCACGGTGGCCGAGTTCCAGCGCTGGGCGCGTGACGTGATCGACCGGCTCCGGGCGAACGGAGCGGTCCCGGTCCTGGTCGGCGGCTCGGCGCTCTACACCCGGGCGATCCTGGACCGGTTCGACTTCCCCGGCACCGACGACGCGGTGCGAGCCAGGTGGGAGCGCGAGCTCGAGACCCGAGGCGCTCCGGCGCTGCACCGGCTGCTCGACGAACGCGACCCCGAGGCCGCGGCCCGGATCCTGCCCGAGAACGGCCGCCGCATCGTCCGCGCCCTCGAGGTGGTCGAGCTGACCGGGAGACCGTTCGACGCCAGCCTCCCGGTGCTCGAGTACGCCGACCCGCACACGGTCCAGATCGGCGTCGACATCGACCGCGACGCCCTCGACCAGCGGATCGCCGCCCGGGTCGACGCGATGTTCACCAGCGGCTTCGTGGCGGAGGTGCGCCACCTCCTCGACCACGGCCTGGCCGAGGGTCGCACCGCACCCCGGGCCATCGGCTACCGGGAGGTCGTCGCGCACCTGCGGGGCGAGCTCACCGAGGAGGAGGCCCGCGAGCGGACCGCGCAGGCGACGCGGCGGTTCGCCCGCCGGCAGGACTCGTGGTTCCGCAAGGACCCCCGGGTCGTGTGGATCCGGTACGACGACCCGCAGCTGGTCGACAAGGCGCTGGCGGCGGTCCGGGCCGTGTGAGCAGGATCGGTCGGGCCGGCTGTCGGCGGACGACGCCAGAATCGGTCACATGCCGCGCACGATCTACTACACCGCCATGACCCTCGACGGCTTCCTGGCCGACGAGCACGACTCGCTCGACTGGCTCTTCGTCCAGGAGCAGGACGAGCACGGGCCGCTCAACTACGAGGACTTCATCAAGGACATCGGCGCCATCGCGATGGGCGCGACGACGTACCAGTGGATCCTGGCCAACCACGTCGACAAGGGCGAGCGGTGGTTCTACGACGTCCCCGCATGGGTGGTCAGCCATCGCGAGCAACGAGGCATCGAGGGCGCCGACATCCGGTTCGCGCAGGGCGACGTGGCCCCGCTGCACGACGAGATGGTCGCGGCGGCCGGTGGCAAGGACCTGTGGGTGGTCGGCGGCGGCGACCTGGCGGCGCAGTTCGCCGAGGCCGGCCGGCTCGACGAGGTGATCTGCTACATCGCACCGGTCACGCTGGGTGCCGGCCGACCGCTGTTCCCGCGGCGCTTCGACTTCCGGCTGGCCGAGGTGCACCAGAACAAGGCGTTCATCGCGGCGCGCTACGACGTGGTCGGTCCCCGCAGCCCGGCTTGAAGTCTGGCGGCCCGGGTACCACCATCGGCATGTTCTCGGGTCCCCTCGTCACCCTCACCGCCGCAGCCCTCACCGTCACCGTGCTCCAGGCGCCGACCGCCGACGCGACCGCGCCCGCGAGCCCCGCCACCCGCCGGGCCCACGAGCCGCCGCGCCATGCCACCGTCGTGGGCAAGGGCGGCGCCGTCACCTCGGTCGACCCGTACGCATCGCGGATCGGCCTCCAGGTCCTCCAGCACGGCGGGAACGCCGTGGACGCCGCCATCGCCACCGCTGCCGCGCTGGGGGTCACCGAGCCCTACAGCTCCGGCCTCGGCGGAGGCGGCTTCTTCGTCTACTACGACGCGCAGCACCACCGGGTGAAGACGCTCGACGGCCGCGAGACCGCACCGGCCCGGATGAAGCACGACGCGTTCATCGACCCGAGCACCGGCAAGCCCTACAACTTCACTCCCGAGCTGGTCACCAGCGGGGTCTCGGTGGGGGTGCCCGGTTCGCCGGCCACCTGGCAGGCGGCGCTCGACCGGTGGGGCTCGATGTCCCTGGCTCAGGTCCTGAAGCCGGCGGCAGCCCTGGCCCGCCGCGGCTTCGTGGTCGACAAGACCTTCAACCTGCAGACCAATGAGAACGCCGAGCGGTTCAACACCTTCACCTCGACCCGCAAGCTGTTCCTGCGCCACGGCAAGGCGCCGAAGGTCGGCAGCGTCTTCCGCAACCCGCAGCTGGCCGACACCTACGACCTGCTGGCCCGGCGCGGGATGGGCGCGTTCTACCACGGGCCGCTGGCCCAGGAGCTCGCCCAGACCACCCGCAAGCCGCCGAAGAGCGGCCGCACCGACCTGCCCGTCCCCAAGGGAAAGATGCGGGCCAAGGACCTCGCGGCCTACGACGTCATCCAGCACCGGCCGACGCACGTGGGCTACCGCGGCCTCGACGTCTACGGCATGCCACCGTCGTCGAGCGGCGGCACCACGGTCGGCGAGGCGCTCAACATCCTCGAGCGCTACGACCTGAAGTCGCATGACGCCGGTCCAGGTGCAGCACCTCCTCATCGAGGCCGCCCACCTCGCCTTCGCGGACCGGGCCAAGTACGTCGGCGACCAGAGCGGCGTACCGATCTCGACGCTGCTCTCGGACCAGTACGCCGCCGAGCGGGCCTGCCAGATCGACCCGCTGCACGCGTTCACCCCGCCGGTCACGGCCGGCAACGTCGCGAACTCCGACGGAAACTGCGCAACGCCGTCCACCCGCGGCGACGGCGCCACCGGCACGGAGGGCACCAACACCACCAACCTGACGGTGGCGGACAAGGACGGCAACGTCGTCGAGTACACCCTCACCATCGAGCAGACCGGTGGCTCCGGGATCGTGCTGCCCGGCCGCGGCTTCCTGCTCAACAACGAGCTGACCGACTTCACCGCGACCTACGACCCGGCCGACCCCAACCGGATCGAGCCGCGCAAGCGGCCCCGCAGCTCGATCTCGCCGACGATCGTGCTCCAGGACAAGAAGCCGCTCCTCGCCCTGGGCTCCCCGGGCGGCTCCACGATCATCACCACGGTCCTCGAGATCCTGGTCAACCGGCTCGACCGGGGGATGTCGCTGGCCGACGCCATCGCGGCGCCTCGCGTGGCGCCGAACAACACCACGCCGGTGAAGGCCGAGCAGGCCTACCTCGACCTCTACCAGGCCGCGCTCACCGCGCTCGGCCACACCCTGGCCCCGGTCGCCGCACCAGGAACGTCGGCGGCCGAGATCGGGGCGGCCACGGCGATCGAGTTCGGACCCCACGGGCTGCTCACCGCCGCCGCCGAGCCGACCCGCCGCGGCGGGGGAGCGGCCGACGTGGTGAGGCCTCGTTCCGTCCATCACAACTGAGAGGAGATCGACGGGCGTGACCCCTACGCTGGACGGGTGACGCTGACCGACCCTGCCCACACCTGGACGACCATCGACACCGTCGACGAGCTCGTCGCCCTGGTCGGTCTTCCCGGCGAACGGGCGGCCAACAAGGGGCGCACCGCGCTGCTGCCGGTGGACCGGGACTGGCTGGCCGCGACGCCGTTCTGCGTGATCGCCACCGCAGACGCGGACGGCAAGTGCGACGCCTCACCGAAGGGCGACCCGCCGGGCCGGCTCGTCCACGTCATCGACGACACGACCATCGCTATCGCGGAGCGGCCCGGCAACAAGCGGGTGGACGGCTACCAGAACGTGCTGGCCAACCCGCACGTCGGCATCAACTTCCTGATTCCCGGCCGCGGTGACACCCTGCGCATCAACGGCCGGGCCCGGCTGGTCAGCGACGCGCCGTTCTTCGACGACATGGTCGTGAAGGGCCACCGGCCGATCCTGGCGCTGGTGGTCGAGATCGAGGACATCTTCTTCCACTGCGCCAAGGCGTTCCTCCGCTCCGGCATCTGGAAGCCGGAGACCTGGGACCCCGAGGCCCGGGTGCCCCGGCGCGCGGTGATCGCGAAGGAGGTGGAGCCGAGCGGCATGACGGTCGAGCAGCTCGACGACTACTACGACCCGGCCAACTACGCCAAGGGTCTCTACGCCTGATGCCCTACGAGTTCCTGAAGGGCCACGGCACCGAGAACGACTTCGTCCTTCTGCCCGACCTCGACGGCACCGTCCACGGCGAGCTCTCGGCCGACGAGATGGCGGAGCGCGTCCGAGCGCTGTGCGACCGGCGGGCGGGCATCGGCGGCGACGGCGTGCTGCGCGTGGTCCGCGCCTCCCGGCCGGACGCCGACTGGTTCATGGACTACCGCAACTCCGACGGCTCGCTGTCGGAGATGTGCGGCAACGGGATCCGGCTGTTCGTGCGCTACCTGGTCGACGCCGGCCTGGCCGACGGCTCGGCTCCGATCCCGGTCGACACCCGGGACGGGATCAAGACCCTCACCGTCGACGGCGACCTCATCACCGTCGACATGGGTACGCCCAAGGTGCTCGGCGACACGACCGTTGGCGTCGATCTGCCAGAAGATGGGCAGAGCACCTGGGCGGCTCGCCACGTCGACATGGGCAACCCGCACGCGGTGGCCTTCGTGTCGACGCTGGACGAGCGCCGGCCCGCTGCTCCAACCGCCGGTCCACGACCCGGCGGTCTACCCGCAGGGTGTCAACGTCGAGTTCGTCGTCCGCCGCGGGGACCGGCACATCGCGATGCGCGTCCACGAGCGGGGCTCCGGTGAGACCCGGTCGTGCGGCACGGGCGCCTGCGCCGCGATGGTGGCCACGGCCGTCGCCGCCGACGACAGGCCGGCCGGCCGGGACGTGGCCTATCGCGTCGACGTACCCGGCGGAACCCTCACGGTGACCTGGACCGCCGACGACCGCGTGCTGCTCACGGGTCCGGCCGTGGTCGTGGCTTCGGGCCGGACCGACCTCTAGATCGGTCGAAACCCGCCACTAGGCTCCCCGCCATGGACATCAGTGGATCGACGGCCATCGTCACCGGCGCCGCCTCCGGCATCGGTGCGGCCTGCGCCCGCCAGCTCGCCGCCAGGGGCGCGACCGTCGTGGTCGCGGACCTCCAGGCCGACAAGGGCGAGGCACTCGCCGCGGAGATCAAGGGTGTCTTCGCCCAGGTCGACGTCACCAACACCGAACAGATCACGGCGGCCGTCAACGCCGCCGCCGAGATCGCCCCGCTGCGCGCGGTGGTCAACTCCGCCGGCATCGGCTGGGCGCAGCGGACCATCGGCCGCGACGGCCAGATCGAGTCGGCCCACGACCTCGACGCGTTCAAGAGGGTGATCGCGATCAACCTGATCGGCACCTTCGACATGGTCCGTCAGGCCGCGACGGTCATGAGCCGCAACGAGCCCGACGCCGACGGCCAGCGCGGCGCGATCGTCAACCTCGCCAGCGTGGCCGCCTTCGACGGCCAGATCGGCCAGGCGTCGTACAGCGCTTCCAAGGGCGGCGTGGTCGGCATGACCCTGCCGGTGGCCCGCGACCTGTCCGCATCCGGCATCCGGCTGAACACGGTCGCGCCCGGGCTGATCGACACCCCGATCTACGGCGAGGGGCCCGACTCCGAGGCGTTCAAGGCCAAGCTCGGCGAGAGCGTGCTCTTCCCCAAGCGCCTCGGAGTGCCGGACGAGCTGGCCAGCATGGTCGTCGAGTGCCTCACCAACAGCTACATGAACGCCGAGGTGATCCGGGTCGACGGCGGCATCCGGATGCCGCCCAAGTAGCGCCCAGGTAGCGCCCAAGCAGTCAGTCGCCCAGGGCGGTCCGCTCCTCGTCGGTGAACGCCTCCATCGGGGCGGCCGGCGCCGCCACGCGTGCAGCGCGCAGGTTGGCGATCTTGCCCGACGCCATCGCCATCGCCTCGCGGGACTTGCCGCGCGAGTAGGTCACCGCATGGTCGCGGGCGATGCCGAGCGACACGCCCACCTCCACCGCGTCCTGGTCGGCGCCCATGTACATGAAGGTCCAGCCCCAGGTGTTGGTCTGCTGGCTCACCAGGGCCTTGATCGAGGCACCGGTCCACTCCTTGCTGGCGTTCTCCATCCCGTCGGTCATGATCGCGACGATGACGGTGCCCGGCCGCTGGGCCTCGGGCAGCGCCGCGAGCTCCTGACCGGCGTCGGTGACCAGCCTGCCCATGGCGTCGTGCAGGGCGGTCATGTTGCGCGGCTGCAGGTCGAGCGGCGGCACGTCGGCGATGGGCCGGTCGGCGTAGACCAGCTCGTAGACGTCGTCGAACTGCGCCAGCGTCGCCCGGCACTCGCCGGTCGCTCGCCGCTGCTCGTCGACGAAGGCCGCGAACCCGCCCTCGATGTCGGACTTGATCGACTGCATCGAGCCGGAACGGTCGAGCAGGAAGTAGATGCGGGTCTGGTCGGAACGGGTCATGGCGTTCTCCTCACTTCGTGGGGCGGCGTGGCTTGAACCGCATGGGTGCGGCGGCCGGAGCCGGCGCCGGCTTGGGTGTGCCGGACTCGTGGTCGTACTTCGCCCTCTCGACTCCGGCGGCGGTCACCCGGCCGTCCTCGTTGGCGTAGGCGCCGAGGGTCTGGGTGCGGCCCAGCCGAGGGGGTACGGCGTTCTCGGTGAGCCCGGCGGCGGCACCGGCAGACCGCAGCGACACCTTCCCCGACAGCAGCGCCTCGGCCATCGACTCGTCGATGAGGGAGGTCAGCCGGTCGGCCGCCTCCCGCAGGTGCGGGAGCGCCTCGTCGGCGTCCTTGTCCACCGCCGCCTCGAGGGCCGCGCGGATCTCGTCCAGGGCCAGCTTGTGACGGAGCGGGTCGGGTGCCATGGGTTCATGGTGCCGCATAATCTGCGGATACGCAAGTTATGCGTATCCGCAATTATTGCGCCAGTGCTACACCGATTCAGCGCTACACTGACTCGATGCCGAACCTGACGATCACGGTCGACGCGGAGACCCTGCGACGCGCGCGGGTCCGCGCGGTCCAACGCGGTGAGTCGGTCAACGCGATGCTGGCCGAGGCGCTGCGACGCTATGCCGACGACACCAGACCGGGGGACGTCTTCGCGGCCATCGAGTCCATCGCGGACTCACATGCGGCGGGCACCGAGAGTGGTGCCCGGACCTGGACGCGTGACGACCTGCAGCGCGCCTGAGGGTTCACTCACGTGCCCAGGGTGTTCCTCGACACCAACATTCTCGCCTACGACCTCGACGGGGGCTCGCCCGCCAAGCAGCAGAGGGTCCGCGAGGCCCTGGCGAGGGCTGACCACGAGTTCGTGGTCAGCACCCAGGTGCTCCTCGAGCTCTACGTCGTGGTCACCCGCAAGCTGCGGCCGGCTATCCCAGCGTCGGCTGCCGCCGAGGTGATCAGCTCGCTGTGCCGGTTGCCGGTCGTGGGGACAGACGCCGAGCTCGTGCAACGCGCGATCGCGCTCTCGGTGCGCCATCAGCTCTCCGTGTGGGACGCCCTGATCGTCACCGCGGCCCGGGAAGCCGGCTGCGAGGAGCTGTGGACCGAGGACCTCGCGACCGGCTCCCAGCTTCGTGGGGTGAGGATCGTCAATCCGCTCGAGGCGACCTGACTGCGATCGCCCCTGCCCAGTCGGTGAGGTCGAGCACCTCGTCCGCCGCATCCGGAACGGCTGCCGCTGCCTCGACCAGGTCGGCGTTGGCCTGGTCGACGCGCAGCACCCAGTCCCGCGCCCGCTCCGGCGGCTTGCCGGATTCGCTGTGCCGCTGCACCAGCCGCTCGATCCGGGTGCCCTCGTCGGTCACGACGTGCCAGACCGCGTCGCACTCGCGGCGTACGGCGTGCCAGCGCGGCTCGTCCAGCAGGAGGTAGTTGCCCTCCGTCACCACCAGTCCTGCCTCGGCCGGGATCTCGATCGCGTCCGGGATCGGGTCCGGCTGCCCGTGGTCGAACGCGGGCGCCACCACTGTCCCGCCGGCCTGCAGCCGGCGCAGCAGCGCGGCGTACCCCTCGGCGTCGAACGTGTCGGGGGCGCCCTTGGCCTCCAGTCGGTCCATGGCCACGAGCTCGGAGTTCGGGCGGTGGAAGCCGTCCATCGGCACCACCGGCACGCCGTACGTCGCGGCCAGGGCGATCGCCAGCGTGGTCTTCCCGGCGCCGGGCGCGCCGGACAGCCCCAGCACGAACCGGCACGGCACGAACCGACCGCACGGCAGCGCCTCGACGAGCGCCGCGATCTCGCGCCCGTCGTGGGACACGCGGGTCGTGGCCATCAGCCCGAAGCCTGCCCGATCTGCCGGCAGACGGCTACGGGCTGGCCCGTCACCCGTGGTGGGTGACGGACCAGCCCGGTGACCCCGTGCTGGTGAGTGATCGGTGTCAGGAACGAGAGAAGGAGAACCCGTTCCTGGTTCCGGTCGAGGGGTGGTGGCTGCTGCTCTGCGAAGGCCGCGCCGCCTGCGGCAGGGCGGGCTGCGCGCACTTCGTGCCCTGGGTCGCCGTGGCGGTGGCCAGCGCAGCGTTGGCGGCCGCCGACGCAGCCTGGGCTGCCTTCAGCGACTGCTTGGCCTTCTTGAGCTTCTTCTTGGCCTTCTTGATCTTGTTCGCGTTGTGCGACTTCTTGGCCTTCTTGAGCTTCTTCTTGGCCTTCGCCACGTCGCCGGAGGCCTTGGTCACGGCCTGCGATGCTGTGGCGGCGGCCGCGGTGGCCGAGGTGACGGACGCCTCGGCATTCTTGCAGTCCGTGGTCTTCCCGTTGACCCAGAACACGTTGGCCAGACCGTCGAAGCCGATGTCGGCCAGCGTCGTCGGGGCGGTGATCCCGCACCCGGCCGACGTGAGGTAGGTCGGGCCGGTCTCGGGCGCTTCGTTGGCGCCCGGGTAGAAGGTCTGGTCGGTGGCTGCTTCGTCGACCGACACCTCGATGACCATGTCCTTGCCGGCCGGGACCGTCGCGGTGATCGGAGCCGAGATGAGCGTGTCGCCGGTGGCCGTGAAGAAGTTCACCGGCACCGAGGCGAGGGCAGTGCCGAGGTCGGCCACGGTGAAGTTCGCGCCCACGCTGTGGTCCATTGCGTAGATCTTGAAGTCACCGGGGACGGTGCCGTCCGACGAGTCGCCGACCTCGACACCGGCGGTCATCTTCGAGACGGTGAACCCGTTGGCCGCGCCGTACTGGCTGAGGTTGAAGCGACGGTAGAACTGGTTGTCGGACACGAAGCCGGTGTCGTTCGAGCTGCACGCGATGCCATCGAAGTCGACGACGGCGTCGGAGCTGTTCTGGGTGACCTTGATGTCCGGAGCCGGCGCCGCTTGCGCAGCCGTGACGACTCCGAGGCCGAGCGGAAGGCTCAGCGCGATACCGCCGATTGCAATCCCCCCGAGACGTTTCGAATGAAACAGAGAATGCATGTCTCGATCTCCTCCTGATCTGTCGGGTCCGTCTTGTCGTGCCCGAGCCGCCGAAGGCTATCGGTTGCATCGTCGGCGCTGCCTCGCCCGTTGGAGCGAAACCGGGTGCGGGCGGCTAGGCCCCGAACGTAGGCTGGACGACGTATGACGAACGCACCTGACATCGACCCCGCCGGCCTCGAGCCCACCGACTCGACGATCGAGCTCGACCCCGACTTCGACGCTGAGCACTTCGACTTGGCGGACGAGCTCGAGGAGACCAGCGCCTGGGACTCCGAGGACGACCCCGAGGACGGCTTCCCGGACGTGGAGGCAAGCGTCGGCGCGATGGACCTCGCGGACCGGCACGCGCTGCGCCGGGTGGCCGGCCTGTCGACCGAGCTCGAGGACATCACCGAGGTCGAGTACCGCCAGCTCCGCCTCGAGCGCGTGGTCCTGGTCGGCGTCTGGACCGAGGGCTCGGTCGAGGACGCCGAGAACTCCCTGGCCGAGCTCGCCCTGCTGGCCGAGACCGCAGGCTCGGAGGTGCTCGAGGCGATCTTCCAGCGGCGGCAGTCGCCCGACCCCGCGACGTACGTCGGCCGGGGCAAGGTCGACGCGATCCGCGAGATCGTCCAGGCCACCGGCGCCGACACCGTCATCTGCGACGGAGAGCTGGCACCCAGCCAGCTGCGCAACCTCGAGGACCGGCTCAAGGTGAAGGTGGTCGACCGGACCGCGCTGATCCTCGACATCTTCGCCCAGCACGCGAAGTCCAAGGAGGGCCAGGCGCAGGTCGAGCTGGCCCAGCTCAACTACCTCAAGCAGCGGCTCCGCGGCTGGGGCGGCAACCTGTCCCGGCAGGTCGGTGGCCGGGCCGCCGGCGGAGTGGGCATCGGTGGCCGCGGCCCGGGCGAGACCAAGATCGAGACCGACCGGCGCCGGATCAACACCAGGATCGCCCGGCTCAACCGCGAGCTGAAGGAGATGAAGAAGACCCGCGACGCCAAGCGCGCCCTGCGCCGCGAGCGGGCCATCCCCGCCGTCGCGATCGCGGGCTACACCAACGCCGGCAAGTCCTCGCTGCTCAACCGGCTCACCGACGCCGGCGTCCTGGTCGAGGACTCGCTGTTCGCGACGCTCGACCCGACGACGCGTCGCACGACGACCGCCGACGGCCGCGTCTACACCATGAGCGACACCGTCGGGTTCGTCCGGCACCTGCCCCACCAGCTGGTCGAGGCGTTCCGCTCGACGCTGGAGGAGGTGGCCGACGCCGACCTGATCCTGCACGTCGTCGACGGCTCGCACGCCGACCCGGAGGGCCAGCTCTCCGCGGTGCGCGAGGTGTTCGCCGAGATCGGGGCCAGCGACGTCCCCGAGATCGTCGTCGTCAACAAGGCCGACGCCGCTGACCCGCTCGTGCTGGCCCGGCTCCAGCGCGAGGAGCCGCACTCGGTCGTGGTCAGCGCGAAGACCGGTCAGGGCATCGCGGAGGCGCTCACCTACGTCGAGGGCGAGCTGCCCCGACCCGGCGTCGAGTTCAAGGCGCTGCTGCCCTACGAGCGCGGCGACCTGATCAACCGTCTCCACCAGCAGGGCGAGATCGACTCGATGGAGCACACCGCCGACGGCACGCTCGTGGCCGGTCGCGCCAACCAGGACCTGGCCGGCGAGCTGGCGTCGTACGCCGTGTGACTCAGGCCTCGGCGCCGACGAGGCCGCTCTCGTAGGCAAGCACCACTGCCTGGACCCGGGTACGTCGGGACCTACGCGGGTGACTGGCTGAGCCAGGTGCTCTGACCGCACTCCGCCTCTGAGGGTCCTCACTGACTAGTCATCGAGGGCCCTCAGGGGCCTCCCGGAATGGCCCCCGAATGACCCCCTCTAGCCATTCGGAAAGGGTCTCCGGATCCGCACACTTGCCGGGTGCTCGCTCGGGTCCCGCTGTCGCGCCGTCGGGCCGTGCTGCTCACGGTCGCGGCGCTCGTGTGCGCTCTCGTGGCCACCGGCGTCCTGGCCAACCGGGCCCGCGGTGCCGGCCTGACCCGGTGCGAGCGGTTCGCGGCCGGCTCGGTCGAGCGCGCCGGCCTGGTCACCGGCTCCGGCGAGCGGGTCGTCGTGATCGGCGACTCGTGGTCGGCCGGGCTCGGCCTCGACCACCCGGCCCAGTCCTGGCCCTCGCGGCTGCCGGGCCGGGTCCACGTGGCCGGTTTCGCCGGCACCGGCTTCAGCGAGAAGGCCTCGCCCTGCGGCCGGGTGTCGTTCGCCGACCGCGCCCCGGCCGCACTGAGGAACGGCGCCGACCTGCTCGTGATCGAGGGCGGCCTCAACGACTTCGACCGCAGCCGGGCCGAGATCAGGGCCGGCTTCGCGCGGGTGATGGCCTACGCCGCGCCGTACCGCACGGTCGTGGTCGGGCCCGCGATGGCGCCCTCGCGAGCCGACGCGGTGCCGCGCGTGGACCGGCTGCTCGCCCACCTGTCCGACAAGTACGGCGTCCCCTACCTCTCGATGGTCGACCTCGAGCTGCCCTACCTGCCCGACCGGCTGCACCTGCAGCCCGCCGGGCACCGGACCTTCGGCGACGCGGTGGCCGAACGGATCGCCGCCCTCGGCTAGACCCCGGCCAGCCGCCTGAGGTCCGCGAAGATCCTGGGCAGCCCGTTGATCATCAGCGTGAGGTGGCCGTCCTCGTCGGTGAGGTGCGCCTCGACGCCGGGAACGTGCGCGGCCAGCCACTCGCCGTGTGCGAACGGCACCATCGCGTCCTGACGGCCCTGGTAGACCAGCGTAGGCACCGTGATCGAGGCGATGTCGAACCCCCACGGCCGGACCGCGGCCTGCCCGTCGTCGAGGACGCCGGCGGTGCGCTGGGCCCCGGCCCGGTGGAACGTCTCGGTCATCCACTCGGTGAAGCCTCGGTCCATCGCGGCCTTGTCGGCCGGCGGCAAGAGCCCGCCCATCGCCTCGCCCAGGTCGTCCGCGTCCGCCAGCATCACCGGCATGAACTGGTCCTCCAGGTACGCCGCATAGGCCTCGCGGCCGGTCTCGGCCGCGGTGTACTCCGCGACGTTCTCCTCGGCCATCCCCGCCTTCCAGTCCAGCCCCTCGCCGTCGTGCGGTGCGATGCCCGCGATGGAGGCGGCGGCCAGGCAGCGCTCCGGCATCAGGGCGGCGCAGCCGAGCGCCCGCGGGCCGCCGCCGGACCAGCCGGCGCTGATGAACCGCTCCACACCCAGCGTGTCCAGGATGGTCGCCGAGTCTGCGACGTCGTCGACGAACCGCGGCTCGTCGCGGGGGTACGCCGTCGAGTCGCCGTACCCGGGCCGGCTGTACGTGATCAGCCGCAGCCCCTCCTCGCGCGCTGCGCGGTCGGTGGGCTCATAGGCCACCGCCGCCGACGGCGAGCCGCCGTGGAACAGCAGCGGGAACCCGTCCGGGTCACCACCGGTGAGCACCTCGAGGCTGCGTCCGTCGGGCGTCCGGACCGTCGTGGACCCTGCTGTCGGAGGCGCGGTCATGGGAGGAACATAGAGCCTGGGGATGGCGTCACCGGACTGTCCGGGCTCCGCCGTAGGGTTTCCGGGTGACCGCGCCGACCGACACCGACACGTCCGGACAGTCGTCCGGGCGGACGTCCGTGCCGGCGCTGGCCGGCAGCCCGGTCGTCACCACCCTGGCGGCCGCGGTCGACGCGCTCGGCGGCGAGGAGCGCACCGGCCAGATCGCAATGGCCGAGGCGGTGGCCGAGGCGATGGTCGACGGCACCCACCTGCTCGTCCAGGCCGGCACGGGCACCGGCAAGTCGCTCGCCTACCTCGTGCCCGCGCTGCTCCACGACAGCCGGGTCGTGGTGGCCACCGCGACCCTCGCGCTGCAGCACCAGCTGGTCGAGCGCGACATCCCGCGGCTGGTCGAGGCGGTCGGCGAGCTCCCCGGAGTCGACGCGTCCTACGCCGTGCTCAAGGGCCGCTCCAACTACGCCTGCCTGCACCGCATCCGGGCCGGCGTTCCCGACGACCAGGGCACCCTCGTCGAGGTGCCACAGGGCTCGATGGCCACCAAGGTGCTCGAGCTGCGGGCCTGGGCCGAGCAGGACGCCGAGGACGGGGGCAGCGGTGAGCGCGACAAGGCGCCGCGGCACACCGACCGCGAGTGGCGGCAGGTCTCGGTCAACCACCGCGAGTGCCTGGGCGCGGCCAAGTGCCCGTTCGGCCAGGAGTGCTTCGCCGAGCGGGCCCGCGAGAAGGCGCAGCGCTCCCACCTGATCGTCACCAACCACTCGCTGCTGGCCATCGACGCGATCGAGGGCGTGCCGATGATCCCGGACTACGACGTCGTGGTCGTCGACGAGGCGCACGAGCTGGTCACCCGGGTCACCCAGGCGGCGACCGACGAGCTGTTCGCCGCCGACGTGGACCGGGCGGCCAAGCGGTCGCAGCGGCACGTCGACGGCAGCGAGGCCGACGACCTCGCCGACGCCGGCGACGCGCTGCGGGTCGCCATCAACGACCTCTCGCCCGGCCGGATCGACGTGCTGTCCGACGCCCTGGGTGACGCGTTGGCGTCCGTGCGCAACAGCGCCCGGGCCTGCCTCTCGGCCTACCCCAAGAGCGAGACCGGGGGCGGCGACCCGGACGCCGGCATCACCCAGGCCAAGGGCGCCGTGCAAGAGGTGTTCGCGACCGCCGAGCGGATGGCCGCCAACCTCGAGAGCGACGTCCTGTGGGTGACCGAAGGCGGCAGCGTCGGACAGGGCCAACGGCCGCCGCACCTGTGCGTGGCGCCCCTTCAGGTCTGGGGGCCGATGCGCGACAAGCTGCTGACCGACAAGCTCGCGGTCTTCACCAGCGCCACGCTGCGGCTGGGCGGCGACTTCACCGCAGTGGCCTCCAGCTTCGGGCTCAAGCCGACCGAGAACGTCGAGAGCCTGCAGTTCCCCGAGGGGTCGGTCGAGCGCGACGACGACACCCTGCCCTGGCGCGGCCTCGACGTGGGCAGCCCGTTCGACTACGCCCAGCAGGCGATCCTCTACGTCGCCCGCCACCTCCCGCCACCCGGCCGCGACGGGCTCGGCGCCGCTCAGCTCGACGAGATCGTGGAGCTGGTCGACGCCTGCGAGGGCCGCGCGCTCGGCCTGTTCTCCAGCCGGCGGGCCGCGGAGGCCGCGGCGGAGGTGGTGCGCGAGCGGCTGCCGCACCTGACCACGCTGGCCCAGGGTGACGCCCAGCTGCCCGAGCTGGCCCGGCAGTTCGTGGACGACCCGCACACCGCGCTGTTCGGGACCCTCTCGCTCTGGCAGGGGCTCGACGTCCCCGGCGACACCTGTCAGCTGGTGCTCATCGACCGGATCCCGTTCCCTCGTCCCGACGACCCGCTGATGAGCGCCCGCCAGCGGGCCGCCGACAAGGCCGGCGGCAACGGCTTCATGCAGGTCGCCGCCACCCACGCCGCGCTGCTGCTGGCCCAGGGCACCGGCCGCCTGATCCGCACCTCGACCGACCGCGGCGTGGTCGCGGTGCTCGACCCGCGGCTGGCCACCGCCCGCTACGGCGGCTTCCTCAAGGCCAGCCTCGCGCCCATGTGGACCACCACCGACCCCGCCGTGGCTCGCCAGGCGCTGGCCCGGCTGGCGGCCGCGGCCCACTCGGACGCCCGGTAGTCGCCCGCCGACCACGTCGGGATGAGACGCTGGCGCACATGCGCGCGCGCCTCGGACGGTCCGGACTCGTCGCCCTGACGCTCGTGGTGGCCACCGCCTGCGCCTCCAGCGACGGGGCGGCACCGGCCGGCACCTCGATCGCCTCGGCGGTCACGAGCCGGGCGAGCGCGGCCTCGGCCGCGGCGCACACCGGCTCCGCAGCGGCAGCGGCACCGGCGACGACCGCGGCCAGGACGAGGATCTCCGGCTGCAACACCGACGGCGCGGCGTACGAAGTCTGCTTCTCCTCGCCCGGCACCCACGGCGGCAGCGACCCGGCGGTGGTGCGCCACTTCATCGAGATCTTCAACTCGGCCGGCGCCGGTGACTCGCTGCGCATCGCGATGTTCCGCTGGGACATCCCGGCCACCACCAAGGCCATCGTCGCCGCCCAGAAGCGCGGCGCCCACGTCGAGATCGTGGCCGACGCGGACATGACCACCAAGCCGGCCGGCCGCTCGGTGATCTCCCAGATCGAGAACGGCGACCCGATGCCCGGCAACGTCGTGGTCTGCAACGGCTCGTGCCTGCCCTGGGCCGGCAGCGGCCCCGCCCCGCCGTCGCAGAACGTCAACCACCTGAAGCTCCTGCTCGCCGACATCGGCGGCAAGAAGTCGGTCATCACCTCCTCGAGCAACTTCGAGGGGCGCCAGTACTCCCAGGTCAACAGCCTGACCCGGGTCTACGACGACAGCTTCTACAGCTTCGGGCTGCAGTACTTCCAGCGGCTGCGCGCCCAGAGCTGGTCGGTCGGGGGCGTCACCTGGTCGGACAAGCAGAGGTCGTACGCCGGCCCGCCCAGCGCGATGGTCTACCCCCGCCACGGCGACCTGGTCCTCGACACCCTGAAGTCCGTCCACTGCGCCAAGGGGATGAAGACCGTCGACATCATGGTCGCGGTGATCCAGCGCTACGACATCCGCGCCCAGATCGGCCGCCTGTGGAAGGAGGGCTGCAAGATGCGGATCGTCACCACCCGCGACCTCATCGAGAACTGGCTCCAGTCCCCGTTCCGGCTCCCCAACGGCCAGCTCGTCGACATCAACAACAACGTCGTCCGCACGATCATCGCCCACGACAAGGTCTACGCGATCCACGCCAAGATCCACGGCAAGGAGCGGTACGTCGTCGTCACCGGCACCAGCAACACCACCTGTGGCGGCCTGCTCTACAACGACGAGATGATGCTCCGCCTCGACGGCAAGTGGGCGTTCAAGACCTTCGTCGCCCACGTGACGGACGCCTTCAAGCACTCCCACCAGAGCCGCGAGTCGGCCATCCCGGTCCAGGCCCACTGCCACTAGCAACGCAACCGGCCCCGGGGACCGAAGTCCCCGGGGCCGGCCGTCAGGCTGGGCTCAGGCCGCCTTGGCCTGCACGATCGCCTTGAGGTTGTCGTCGACCGGCACACCCTGGCAGGCGTACGGCGAGTTCGGGTGCCGGTAGCAGTCGCGGTAGCGGATGCTGGCGTTGACCAGCGTCACCTCGACCGCGGTCACCGAGCCGTCGAAGACGACCTTCTTGTGGCCGACGCCGTGGCCGTTGACCTTGATGGCCTTGGTCTGCAGGATCCCGGAGGGGCCGTAGACCACGTAGACCGCCCGTGAGCCCCTGGACTTCGAGGCCATCTTCACGGTCACCTTCAGCTTCGACGTCCCGCCGCCCGGGACGAACTGGTAGGTCGAGCTGGTCAGGTGGTCGAGCTTGGCCTTGAAGCTCTTGTGCTTGTGGGCCGGCAGCGTGACCCCGCCGGCCAGCGGCTTGGTCGGGTAGTTGAGCGCCGCACCCTCGGCGAAGGTCAGGTGCGTGGCTCTGGTCGCTGCCGAGTAGTTCGCGAACTGCTCGGCCATCGACGTGTGGCCCGCCTTCTTCAACGCCTTGTTGATGGCCTGCGTGGAGTAGAGGTCCTTGCGCGGGCCCTTCGAGCTGTCGGCGTACTGCCACATCTTCAGCAACAGGCTCGGTAGCACCCCCGTCTTGGCGGGATAGTGCTCGGTGAGATAGCGGAAGAAGTTCCAGACGCCGTAGTGGAAGACGCCGCCGAACTTGTCGATCGGCCGGGTCGGGCGGGTGATCGGGCTGTCCCGGAGGTACTGCAGGTTGTCGTTGACGTCGGGGAACAGCTCGTCCTCGGCCCAGGTCGCGGTCGACTCGAGGAACCAGCCGTCGTCGGCGATGTCGTAGGCGAACTGCGTCGCGTGGTAGTACTCGTGGGCCGCGGTGACCTGCAGGTTCTGCAGCGGCGTGTGCGCGGGGAAGCCGGCGTAGTCGTTGTCGAGCACGCAGTAGGCCCACACGTCGTAGTGGCCCGGCTTGGTGAGCTTCTTCTGGTCGGTGGTGCAGTAGCCGTAGAGGCCCGGCTCGAGCGAGTCGAGGTAGACGTCGATGCGACCGTCGCCGCCCTTGGTGCCGTCGGACTTCGGACGCCGGTAGCCGGAGTTGGCGTAGCTGTCGGCGACGTACTCGAGGGTGGAGAGGGCCTGGTCGACGGTGTACGCCGCGGGGTTGAGCTCGGCCGGGTCGTAGTGGACCAGGATGTTGGCGTCACCGACGGTGGCGGGCTTGTTGGGCCGCTGGGAGAGCTTGTCGGCCGCGGCCCGGTCGGCCGGCGACAGCGCGTCCTTGAGCAGGAACAGGTTGCGCAGCGCCAGGGTGGCGTCGGGGCGGTCGTTGGCCGGCGTCTCGGGCGCCAGCGCCTTCGTGGCGCGGGCCAGCGCGTGCTTGGCCCGCTTGGCGCGGCTCCAGTGCTGGTCGGCCTTCTTGGAGTGGGTCACGCCCGCCCGCGAGGAGGGGGCAGCGGCGACGGCTGGGGTGCTGAGCGTCGTGGCGACCAGCGCGACAGTGCTGGCCACGACGGCGAGCAGCAGCACCGGAGCGCGGCGCAGCATGCGACGGTGAGGCATGAGATCTCCGTGTCTCTGTGGGAATGACGAGGTGTCCAGACCCTACCGTGGAGACGGATGGCCAAACCTGATGGTTGGGTGCGCCGAGACCAGAAAGAAACGCGGTCCTGGCGCCGTGTGACGACGAGGGTCAGAGCCGGCGCAGGACCGCGGTGACCTTGCCCAGGACCGTGGCGTGGGTGCCGTCGATCGGCTCGAACGACGGGTTGTGCGGCAGCAGCCACACCCGGCCTTCCTTGCGCTGGAAGGTCTTCACGGTGGCCTCGCCGTCGATCAGCGCGGCCACGATCTCACCGTTCTCGGCGGTCTGCTCGCGGCGCACCACCACGAAGTCGCCGTCGCAGATCGCGGCGTCGATCATCGACTCGCCGGACACCTCGAGCATGAACAGCTCGCCGTCGCCGACCAGCTCCTTGGGGAGCGGGAAGACGGTCTCGAGGTTCTGCTCGGCCAGGATCGGGCCACCGGCGGCGATCCGGCCGAGCATCGGCACGTAGGTCGCGGGGGGTACGGCGTCGCCGACCCCGGTCTCGTCGTAGGACGACTCGTCGGCCGAGCCGACGGCACGCCGGCCGGCCATCACCTCGGGCAGGAACACCTCGAGGGCGCGCGGCCGGTTGGGGTCGCGGCGGACGAAGCCCTTCTCCTCGAGGACCTTGAGCTGGTGGGCGACGCTCGAGGAGCTGGTCAGGCCGACCGCCTCCCCGATCTCGCGCATGCTCGGCGGGTAGCCGCGCCGCTCCATGAAGTCGCGCAGGTGCTCGAGGATGCGCTGCTGCCGGGCGGTCAGCCCGCTCGCGTCCGCAGGACCGTCGGGGAGCTCGGAGACCGTGCCGCCGTCTTTTGCCATGAGGCGCACCGTAGCCCTGCAGCGGAGGCGAATTCAAACACCTGTTCGAAGGGCGTGTCGCGACACGCCGTTCGAACAGGTGTTTGAAATGGTCGGTGGCGGGGCCTATCTTCGTACACATGTTCGATCGAACACCTGATCGACTGATCCACGAGCCGGGTCGTCGGGAGCGACTGTCGGTGGCCGGCTCTACAACTTGACCCAGCTTGACCCAGCAGCTCCAGCCAGCAACGGACCCCAGGCCGATCTGACCACCAGAGGCCAACTTCCCCAGGAGTCGAAATGACCACGATGACCCTCGACGACATGTTCGCCCCCAGCCTTCCCGGCGTTCGCCGCTCCCGCTCGACCGTGCGGCTGACCCGCCGGGGCCGGCTCGTCGTCGTGGTGACGGCCCTGCTCGTGGCCTTCGCGGTGGGCGTGTTCGTGACCGCCGCCGGCTCCGTCGCGACCCAGCGCCCGGGCACCCCCGAGCCGACCCGGATCGTCCAGGTCGGCAGTGGCGACACCCTCTGGGGCATCGCCTCCGAGGTCGCCGACGGCGGCGACGTCCGCTCGATGATCGATGAGATCAAGCAGCTCAACGCGCTCGGCTCCAACGACCTGCAGGCCGGCCAGCGCCTCGTCGTTCCCGCGGACTAGCCAGCCGCGATCAGACTTCGTCAGCCGCCTCGACCCCGGCTGACGAGCCGGGGAAGACAGGGGCGGAGCCGTCGGCTCCGCCCCTGCGGCCTGTCCGAGCCTGTCGGGACCACCCAGCACGCGCGAACGCGACAATGACCCGGTGGCTGGCTACTCCGGCACCCCGCTGGTCCGCAAGATCGGCATCAAGGACGAGCACCTGGTGCTCCTGGACGGCGCGCCCGCTGACTTCGAGCTGGGCGACATCGGCGCCGCGGAGGTCGTGCGCCGGCTGCCGCCGGCTGCCCGAGGCCGCAGCCTCGACGTGACGCTGACCTTCCACACGTCGTACGCCGCGCTCCTGAAGCGGTTGCCGATGCTCTTCCAACGCACGTCCACCGCCGGGATGGTCTGGGTCTGCTGGCCCAAGAAGGCCGCACAGCGGTCGGCGCGGAACCCGCTGGGCCCGGTCAGCGACCTCGACGAGACCCGGGTCCGCGAGCTCGGCCTCGAGCTCGGCTTCGTCGACGTGAAGGTGGCGGCCGTCGACGACACGTGGTCAGCGCTGAAGTTCGTACGCCGGCTGGCCGACCGTTAGCTCGGTCCCGCTCGGTCTCAGTGCCGGTGGGGCGCCGGCTGATGGCTGTCCCGGTGCGGGTGTGCCGGCTCGTGGTCGTCCTCGAGGATCCCCACGCGGCGCAGCAGCATGGTGAGCAGCCACAGGCTCAGGAAGAGGCAGACCACCGCGCCGATCGACGCGGCGGCGAGGTAGACCCACTTGCCCGAGTCGCCGCCGCGCGCCGAGCGGCCGAAGTGGATCGCCAGCCAGACCAGGGCGCCCCAGGCGACCAGGGACACCAACGCGACCACGCCCAGGGCGACGAGCTGCGGCCGGACCGACCGCTTCGGCCTGGCGCCCCGCCGCGCGCCGCCGCGCGACGTACCGACCGCCTTGTCCGCGCTCCGTGCCACCGCGCCATTGTGACCTTCACCGGTTGGCGACGGAGGAAGCCACGCTGCCCTAGTCTGTGGGGCGTGGCAGATGCGCCGCCGGTCAAGAAGTCGGCCGACCCGCAGGCACCACTGGGACACCTCTCTCGGCTGGGGTTCGCCTTGGTGGGGGCCTCCCAGCTCGACGAGGTTGCTACCAGCCTGCTCACCGACCTGGCCGCCCTACCCGCGGTGCGCCGGGTCGGGTTCGCGCTGACCGAGGGCGGCGGCCGACGGCTGCGGTTCACCTCGAGCGACCGGCTGGCGGGCGGCGCGGTGGACTGGTGCCACATCGACGCCTACGACGACGTGCCTCTCACCCGCGTCGTGCGCACCGGCGAGGTGGTCATGGGTGACCTCGGGTCGCTGGACGCGAGATACCACGAGTTCGTGGCCGGCCAGCCGGACGAGGTCCTGGCCGTGGCCGCCGTACCGCTGCCCGGCACCGGGTCGCCGATCGGAGGCCTGATCGTCTACCTCGAGGAGGAGTGGCAGTTCGGCGACGTCCAGCGCCAGCTCCTGGAGGCCACCGCGCGCCGGGTGGCGGACGCCGTACGCCGGATCAGGGCCGGCGACGACGCGCCGGACGAGTCCGACACCGACGAGCCGGACACCCGCACCGACCGGATCGCCCTCGGGGGTGACCCGCGCGCGGCCGGCGCGGCGCGGCGGTTCCTGCGCGACTTCCTGGCCGGGGCCGGGGTGTCCGACGACCTCGCGGCCACCGCAGAGCTCTGCCTGTCCGAGCTGGTCACCAACGCGATCGTCCACACCGGCAGCCGTTTCGAGATCCGGGCCACTCTCGACGAGCACCTGACGGTCTCGGTCAAGGACCGCGGCCGCGCAGCCGCAGACCCGGCGCTGGTCACCGACTCCGACCCGCTTCGCGTGCACGGCCGCGGCCTGCAGCTGGTGGACGCGCTGGCCGACCGCTGGGGCTCCGACCGCGACGCGGTGGGGACCAACGTGTGGTTCTCCCTCGAGCTCGACGCCGAGCCGCAGAGCGCGTCCGAGACCGGCTAGTGGTCACCACTGGAAGTTCGTCGGGGGTGGCCCGTGCTCCGGGTGCGTGCATCGCAAGGCGCCGGAGCGACGCTCTACCTGTTCGTCCAGCTAGCGACGGCAACGCCGCGAGGTGCGTGCCCGGGGTGCGGGACACCCGACGAACTTTCGGTGGTGACCACTAGTCAGCGGAGCGCGGCCGGGCCGACTCCCCACAGCGCGGCCACGTGCCGGCTGTCGGTGCCGCAGCACCCGCCGAGCACGCGCAGCGACGGGACCCGATCGCGTACGTCGGCAGCCGATGACACCAGCCGCGGCAGGTCGCCCGCGTCGAGCTCCTCCATCGCGTCCAGCTCCTCGTGGCTCATCGTCGAGGCGTTCGGGCGCAGGAACACCAGCCGCTGCTGCCACTCGCCGCCGTCGAGCGCGAGCGCCACGTGGGTGGGGTGTGCGCAGTTGACGCCGTACCAGTCCGGGGCCGCTGCCGCGTCCACCTGCGCCACCGCGTCGCGGAGGCTGGTCCCGTCCGGCAGCCGGCCGTCGGTCTCGACCGTGAACGACACCGCCACCGGCAGCGCCTGGGCGTGCGCCGCCCGGACCACACCGATGGCCTCCGCGGGCTCGGTCATGGTCATGGCATGGACCAGGTCCACGCCGGCCTCGCCGAGCGACGCGACCTGCGCCGAGTGGTAGTCGGCCGCCTCGTCCGGGTCCGCACCGGCCGCGACGTAGCCGTCGCCGCGCGGTCCCACGCACCCGCTGACCAGCACCTGGTCGGTGTCCGCGTCCGAGACCACGCGGCGCACCAGGTCCACGGCGGCCCGGTTGGCGCGGTCGAGCGCGGCCGCGTCGTACCCGACCTTGGCCGCCCAGTCCGGGTTGGCGCGCCAGGTCGGCGTCTCCACCAGCAGCCCGGCGCCGGCCGCGGCGGCGATCGCGGCGTACGCCGCGTAGTAGCCCTCGAGCAGCGCGACGCCCGCGTCGTCCTCGACGAGGGGAAACGCCGCGAACTCCGGGAGCTCCGTGCCGTGGTTGAAGATCAGGTCGGTCTCGAGGCCACCGTCGGTGACCCAGGACCCGGTGTCGAGAGCGGGCATGGCCGAGAGTCCCACCTCTGGGACCTGGCGGGTACCCCTCCCGCATGGAGGTGCTTCCAGACGTCGTCGGCACCGACCCGGTCATCGTCTTCTGCGGGCTGGCCGGTGCGGACAGCACCAGGACCCGCGACCACTACTACGCCTCACCGGGCAACAACTTCTGGGAGTGCCTGCACCTGAGCGGCATCACGCCGCACCGGCTGCGGCCGGAGGAGGACCAGACGGTCGTCCGGTACGGCGTGGGGCTGACCGACCTGGTCGGCCACTGGGACCACGAGTCCAACCGCGGCTGGGTCGAGATCGAGCGGCTGGTCAGTGCTGTCGAGCGCTGGGAGCCGGCCTTCCTCGCGTTCACCGCCAAGGGCACCGCGGCGTACGCCGCCCGGGCGCTCGGGCACCGCGCGCCGGGCCTCGGCACGGCGCCGTGGGGGATCGGGAGGTCCGAGGTGTTCGTCCTGCCGGGCACGTCAGGTGCCAACCAGCGCAAGGACTACGACGGCCGCCCGAACCGGCTGGCCTGGTGGCGGCAGCTGGCCGACCTGGCCGCCCCTGAGCTCGGTCGCAATCGGACCGTCTGACATTTGTGGTGGCCGGCCGACCACGTTCGGCCCTGCTGTCCGAGCCGCGCGCCTCCATAGCGTCGAGGTGTCGCCCAGATCGGGCGCTGAGACGGAGGCAGGAAGATGAGTCAGCTGGTCTCAGAACGGACCGAGCAGCGCACGCGCAGGTGGCGCGACGACTGGCCGGTGGCGGTGGTCGCCGCCGGTGCGGCTGCCGTGGTGTGGGTCCTGGCCACCCAGGTGGCCTCGGTGGACCTGGCCGTGCGGTCGGGCTCGGGCACGCAGCACATCAACGTGGTCTCGGTGGTCGTCACCGCGATCGTCGTGGCGATGGCGGCTGCCGGGCTGCTGCGCTTCCTGGAGCGCCGCACCGCGCAGGCCCGCACGATCTGGACCGTGATCGCGTGCGTGGTCTGGGTCGTGTCCCTGGCCGGCCCCCTGGGCGCGCGCAGCCTCGCGGCCGGGCTGTGGCTCCTGGCCCTGCATCTCGTCGTGGGTTCGATCGTCGTGGTCGGCCTCCGGCGCCGTACGGCGCGCGCGTAGCGTGAGCGGCGTGTGGAGCGGGCTCGGCTGCTCGTGGCGGCGTAACGCCTCGGTGCTCGTGTGGACGGGACCACTGCTGCTCGGGCCGGTGCTCGACCTGCACGGGTCTCCCGGCTCGGTCGTCTTCCAGGTGGCGATGATCGTCGTGATCGGAGCCTCGGCGATCACCGTCGGTCTGACCGGCGGCCCGCCGTGGCGCGACCCGCGGCCCTACGTCGCCCTCTCGACCCTGGTCGCGGCGACGTTCGCCGGAGCAACCCTCACGCACAACTACTGGCTGCCGACGTGGGTGCTGCTCGCCAACGCGCTGCCCTGCGTCCTGCGTGGCCGCTGGCTCTTCGGTGGCATCGCGCTCACCGTCGGGCTGTCGTGCTGGGCGGCCTGGGCGGTGGCCCCGCACCAGTGGAGCCGCGTCTACCAGGAAGGCTTCGTCGTCCTGCTGGCCGGGCTGGCGAGCTCGGCGTTCGTCGCCCTCCTCGACACCATCGAGGAGCTCCGCCGGACCCGGCAGGAGCTGGCGCGGGTCGCCGTCGCCGAGGAGCGCGAACGGTTCTCGCGCGACCTGCACGACCTGCTCGGCCACACCCTGTCGGTGATGGTCGTCAAGGCCCAGGCGGTACGCCGGCTGGTCCGGCAGGACCCGGACGCGGCGGTCGGGCACGCCGTGGACATCGAGCAGATCGGCCGGCGAGCGCTGACCGACGTGCGCCAGGCCGTCGACGCGATGCGCGCCCCGAACCTGGGCGAGGAGCTCGACGGCGCCCGGCGGGCCCTCGACGCCGCCGGCATCGCGACGTCGGTCGACCTGTCCCACGTCGAGCCGACGGGACGCGCCGACGAGCTGCTGGCCTGGGTGGTCCGGGAAGGGGCGACCAACGTGCTGCGGCACTCGGGGGCCTCGACCTGCCGGATCGAGCTGGCCGACCGGGACGGCCGGATCGCGCTGACGATCGCCGACGACGGCCTCGGCGGGCCCGTCACGTCACCGGTGCGGCTGGGTGGCCTCGAAGGGCTGCGTGACCGGCTCGCCGCCGCCGGCGGGGAGCTGGCCGTGGACGGCCGGGGTGAGGGCTTCCGGCTGGTCGCCACGGTCCCGGAAGGCGTCACGTGATCCGGGTGCTGCTCGCCGAGGACCAGGCGATGATGCGCGGCGCGCTCGCCGTACTCCTCGGTCTCGAGGACGACATCGAGGTGGTGGCCCAGGTCTCCGACGGTACGGCGATCCTCCCCACCGCCCTCGACACCCGGCCCGACGTGGCGCTGCTGGACATCGAGCTCCCCGGCCTCTCCGGGCTGGCAGCCGCAGAGTCGTTGGCGGAGTCGCTGCCGACCTGCCGTGTGGTGATCGTGACCACGTTCGGCCGGCCCGGCTACCTGCAGCGAGCGATGGCGGCGGGAGCCGTCGGGTTCCTGGTCAAGGACGGTCCGGTCGAAGGGCTGGCCGACGCGATCCGGCAGGTCGCCTCCGGCGCGACGGTGATCGACCCCGAGCTGGCCGGGGCGGCGCTCCGGACCCCGCCGAGCCCGCTCACCCCACGCGAACGCGACGCGCTCGCAGCCGCCGAGAACGGCGCCACCGTGGCCGACATCGCGCAGGCCCTGCACCTCTCGGTGAGCACGGTCCGCAACTACCTCTCCGATGCCATCGGCAAGACCGGCACCCGCAACAAGACCGAGGCGGCACTGCTCGCGCGACGCAACGGCTGGCTCTGACGCCCACCCCCGGACGGGCCCGCGACACGCCGGTCCCACCTGGTCCAGACGCCCGGCGTACCCCCTCTGACCTGCGCAAACGCGACGAGTGTGACCCAGATCAAAATGACCCGCTCGTGGTCTTGCGCCACGTCCGTCCGAGACGTACGGTTGCCACTACATCTAGTAGTTACAACAATGTAGTTATCCACATCTAGTCCCCAGACCGGATGCGGAAGGCTCACAGGTAGCTGCTTGTTCTACACAGCGGGGCGCGCGATATCCACACCCTTTCCGAGGGTCTACTGACCGCGCCCGAACACCGACCAGCCCGGACACCGGCCAGAAGGAGAGGAGGACCGAGATGCACTGCCCGTTCTGCCGGCACCACGACACCAAGGTCCTCGACTCCCGCGTGGCCGAGGACGGCTGCTCGATCCGCCGCCGGCGCTGCTGCCAGTCGTGCGAGCAGCGGTTCACCACCCTCGAGCTGATGCAGCTGACCGTGGCGAAGCGCTCCGGCGCCACCGAGGCCTTCGACCGCGACAAGGCCATCGCCGGCGTCCGGAAGGCCTGCAAGGGCCGGCCGGTCTCCGAGGACGACCTGGCCCGCCTGGGCCAGCAGGTCGAGGACGCGCTGCGCGGCTCCGGACAGGCCGAGTTCCCGGCCCACGAGGTGGGCATGGCCATCCTGGCGCCGCTGCGCGAGCTGGACGACGTGGCGTTCCTGCGGTTCGCCAGCGTCTACAAGCAGTACGAGTCCGCGGACGACTTCGAGATCGAGATCGAGAGCCTGCGCAAGCACCGCGCGGAACAGCTCGCCGACCTCCTCGACGGTGAGTCCCAGGACCTCACCTCAGCCCCGAGCGGCTGACCACAGACCGCCCGGTACGTCGTGGGGAAGCGGCGTACCGGGCGACCCACTTCGGTGCCCCTCTGTCCCTGCGCAGTGTCGGTGCCACCAGCAACACTGAAGAGCAGGGACCACAACGAGTGCGACCAGGGAGTGACAGGATGACCGAGACGGTGAGCGGGGCCGCCCAGCAGAAGTCGCAGCAGAAGGGCGCGACCGGAGGGCTGACGATCCAGCGCCGGTTCAGCACCGAGGGCGTGCACCCCTACGACGAGATCACCTGGGAGCGCCGCGACGTCGTCCAGACCAACTGGAAGACCGGCGAGACCGTCTTCGAGCAGCGCGGCGTCGAGTTCCCCGACTTCTGGTCGGTCAACGCCTCGACCATCGTCACCACGAAATACTTCCGCGGCGCGCTCGACACCGACGCCCGCGAGTCCAGCCTGCGCCAGCTGGTCGACCGGGTGGTCAAGACCTACCGCAAGGGCGGCGAGGACCACGGCTACTTCGCGACCCCGGCCGACGCCGAGCTGTTCGAGCACGAGCTGACCTGGCTGCTCGTCCACCAGTACTTCTCGTTCAACTCGCCGGTCTGGTTCAACGTCGGCACCCCGTCGCCGCAGCAGGTCTCGGCCTGCTTCATCCTCTCCGTCGACGACTCGATGGACTCGATCCTCAACTGGTACAAGGAGGAGGGGTTCATCTTCAAGGGCGGCTCCGGCGCCGGCCTCAACCTCTCCCGGATCCGCTCCTCCAAGGAGCTGCTCTCCTCGGGCGGCACCGCGTCCGGTCCGGTCTCCTTCATGCGCGGCGCCGACGCCTCCGCGGGCACCATCAAGTCCGGTGGCGCCACCCGCCGCGCGGCCAAGATGGTCGTCCTCGACGTCGACCACCCCGACATCGTGGAGTTCGTCGAGACCAAGGCGCGCGAGGAGGACAAGATCCGCGCGCTGCGTGACGCCGGGTTCGACATGGACCTCGGCGGCGCCGACATCACCTCCGTCCAATACCAGAACGCCAACAACTCGGTCCGCGTCAGCGACGAGTTCATGCGCGCGGTCGAGGACGGCACCGAGTTCGGCCTGCGGGCCCGCAAGACCGGCGAGGTGATCGAGACGGTCGACGCCCGCGAGCTGTTCCGCAAGATCAGCCTGGCCGCGTGGGAGTGCGCCGACCCCGGCCTCCAGTACGACGACACGATCAACGACTGGCACACCAACCCCGAGACCGGCCGGATCACCGCGTCCAACCCGTGCTCGGAGTACATGTCGCTCGACAACTCCTCGTGCAACCTCGCGTCGCTCAACCTCCTCAAGTTCCTCAAGGAGGACGACACCTTCGACGCCGAGCGGTTCGCCCAGGCGGTCGAGCTGATCATCACCGCGATGGACATCTCGATCTGCTTCGCGGACTTCCCGACCGAGGCGATCGGCAACACCACCCGCGACTACCGCCAGCTCGGCATCGGCTACGCCAACCTCGGCGCGCTGCTGATGGCGATGGGCCTGGGCTACGACAGCGACGGCGGCCGCGCGATGGCCGGTGCCATCACGTCGCTGATGACCGGGACGTCGTACCGCCGTTCCGCCGAGCTCGCCGCGGTCGTCGGCCCCTACACCGGCTACGCCCGCAACGCCGAGGCGCACCAGCGGGTGATGCGCAAGCACCAGGCCGCCAACGACACCGTCCGCACGATGTCGATCGCCGACTCCCAGGTGCACAAGCTGGCCACGACCGAGTGGGCCAAGGTCGTCGACCTCGGCAAGCAGAACGGCTTCCGCAACGCCCAGGCCTCGGTGCTCGCCCCGACCGGGACCATCGGCTTCATGATGGACTGCGACACCACCGGCATCGAGCCGGACTTCTCGCTGGTCAAGTTCAAGAAGCTCGTCGGTGGCGGCTCCATGCAGATCGTCAACCAGACCATCCCGCGCGCGCTGCGCAAGCTGGGCTACCAGCCGGAGCAGGTCGAGGCGATCGTCGCCTACATCGGCGAGCACGGCCACGTCATCGACGCTCCTGGTCTCAAGCTCGAGCACTACGAGGTCTTCGACACCGCGATGGGCGCCCGCTCCCTCAAGCCGATGGGCCACGTCCGGATGATGGCGGCCTGCCAGCCGTTCCTCTCCGGCGCGATCTCCAAGACGGTCAACCTCCCCGAGACCGCCACGGTCGAGGAGATCGAGGACGTCTACCTCCAGTCCTGGAAGCTCGGCCTCAAGGCCACCGCGATCTACCGCGACAACTGCAAGGTCGGCCAGCCGCTGGCCGACGGCAAGTCCGACTCGGCCAAGAAGGACCAGGGGCTGCCGACCTCGGCCGACGAGGCCGCGGCCCAGGTCGTCGAGAAGATCGTCTACGCCCCGACCCGCAAGCGGCTGCCCAAGTCGCGCCAGTCGCGGACCACCTCCTTCACGGTCGGCGGTGCCGAGGGCTACATGACCTCCGGCGCCCACGACGACGGCGAGCTCGGCGAGGTCTTCCTCAAGCTCGGCAAGCAGGGCTCCACCCTGGCCGGCGTGATGGACGCCTTCTCGATCGCTGTCTCCATCGGCCTCCAGTACGGCGTCCCGCTGGAGACCTACGTCTCGAAGTTCACCAACCTCTCCTTCGAGCCCGCCGGCCTCACCGACGACGCCGACGTCCGGATGGCGAAGTCGATCATGGACTACATCTTCCGCAGGCTCGCCCTGGACTACCTCGACTTCGAGACCCGCCAGGGCCTCGGCGTCTTCTCCGCCGAGGAGCGCCAGCGCTACCTCGAGACCGGCTCCTACGAGCCCCTCGAGGAGATCGGCTCACCGGCCGAGGTCGTCGGCGACCTTTCCTCTCCGGTGGCTGAGGTGCGAGGAGCGCCAGCGACGAGCCTCGAAGCCGACGTCCGAGACCGACGTCGTCGACGCCGAGGTCGTCGAGACCAAGGACACCCACGGCTCCGAGCAGCGCCAGGTCCCGGCCGAGCCCGCCAAGCAGGCCCACACCAGCGCCGAGCTCCTCGAGCAGATCACCGGCACCGCCGTCGACTCCCCGCTCTGCATGACCTGCGGCACCAAGATGCGCCCCGCCGGCTCCTGCTACGTCTGCGAGGGCTGCGGCAGCACCAGCGGCTGCAGCTGACGGCTCCAGCACCAACGGCCCGAACCTCGTGGCAAGGTTCGGGCCGTTGGCGCGTGCAAGCGCCAAGGCCCGGTCCTGACGGTTTAGCCAGCTGCCACCGTCGCCGAAGTGAAGAAGTCTGTCGGCATTGCGTGGGACAACGCCCAGGTGATCGCGATGGGGCGCTCACCCTCGTGACTCACGTACCGACCTTCGCCCAGGAACAGGTACGACGAAGTGCCGAACTCGTCCTTCGGCTCCTCCCTAGCGAACAGCAACACGGTGCTCCCGCCGGAGACATATCGCTGACCAGTCTCGGAGGCGAGAGAAGTAGTCGACTGGCTCTCCCAATGAAACAGCGTGGGGCTGATCGGGTAGTCCCGGTACATAGTCGTGGGGGAGTAGTCGGATTCGGCCTTCTTGAGCGTTACGAGAAGAAGGTCGATGTTCTGCGGACGCGAGTACCAGACGCCCTCGCGCATGCTGTTTGGGTTCCGAGGAAAGTCGAGCGCCGCCAGGATCTCCTCGCGTTGATATCGGGCGTGCACTTGCAGCGGGATCCTGGCGAGGACACCCGGGAGGCCGACAGTCTCATGTCTCGCCGACTCGAAGGCGATGTCGACGACGCTGCGTAGCTCGTCTCGGGTCGCGCCCTCGTCTCTCAGTGCGCTGAGACCCTCGTCGATGGAGTTGTAGCCACCGCCGTCCGGCCACAGGGAGAACAGCATCATTCGAGCGATACGTTGCTCGGCCGCGGACAGGTCCGCATATGTAGGGGCGTCGTCGCGAAGGAGAGCAGAGTAGGCCATCGCGCGGTCGCGGTCGTCCACGTGGGCGAACGCGCGAACGCGCTTCAGCAGCTTCTCCTCAAGCTTGGAGCCAGGTCGCGTCGGGAGGTTGGCATCACGGCGGAGACGAGTCCATGAGTGACTTCCTCGCCGAAGAATGTCGGAAAGCTCAAGGCCGGATTCGTCGAGAAACGAGGCGAGCTCATGATCGCCGTACGACCTGAGCTCGGCCACGATCTGTGCCCAGCGATTGGCGATCTGCGACTTGAGGTTGTCGAGCACCATCGCCTGGGCTTGCTTGTCCAGCACGATCTGGCAACCCGAGGGGAGGAAGGGGAACCCATTCTCGATGTCGCGCTCGAGCCCTCTGCGCGTGCTCCCCGTGAGAGCCCGAAGCTTGGTATCCCAACGGAACTGCTTGTTCTGGTACCCGACGAAGTCGAGAACCGTGAGCACCGCCTTGCCGCGCGTGCGCCGCAATCCTCGGCCGAGTTGTTGAAGGAAGATCGTGGCGCTCTCAGTTGGCCGGAGGAACAGGACGGTGTCGACGTCTGGAAGGTCTAACCCTTCGTTGAAGAGGTCAGCAGCGAAGAGAGCGTTCACCCGGCGATGCCGCAAGTCATCAAGTGCTTGTTCTCGAGCGGCCTGCGGTGTCGTGCCGCTGACGGCACGGGCTGGGATGCCGGCCTCGTTGAAGACATGCGCCATGAACTCGGCATGGGCGACGCTGACGCAGAAGCCCAACGCGCGCATCATGCCGGGCTCGAGAATCTTGTCGCGGAGCTGAGTTAGCACGATGGCCGCACGAGCGTTGTTGCCCGTGTACACGTTTGAGAGTTCGGCCTCGTCGTAACGGCCGCGGGTCCAACTCACGCCACGCAGGTCCGTGTTGTCTGCGACAGCAAAGTAGTGAAACGGGCAGAGCAAGTCGGCACCGAGTGCGTCCCAAAGCCGCAGCTCCGCAGCTGTTCGATTGCCGAAGAACGAGCGGACGTCGACGCCATCTGCGCGCTCGGGTGTGGCCGTCAGGCCCAACAGCTCTGCGGGCTGGAGGTGATCCATGATGCGCCGGTATGACGCCGCCTCAGCATGGTGGAACTCGTCGATAACGACGATCTCGAAGTGATCGGCGGGGATGGTCTCGATGCCGTAGGCGTTCAGCGATTGGACGCTGGCAAAGACGTGGCGCCAACGCTCCGGTCGAGTCCCGCCGAAATAGGTCTCGCCGAAGGACGCATCGGCGAGGACTTCGCGGTACGTGCGGAGTGACTGTTCCAGGATCTCGCGTCGGTGGGCGATGAACAGCAAGGATGGTCGGTCGTCGCGGTGGGCGCAGAGGTTGCGGTAGTCCAGTGCAGCAATGACTGTCTTACCGGTGCCAGTTGCGGCAACCACGAGGTTCCGGTGCCGGTCGTGGACCGATCGTTCGGCATTGATGGCCTCCAGCATCTCTTGTTGATAGGCATACGGGCGGACCTCTAACCCAGCAAGAGAGATGGTGACGCGGTCGTGCGTTGTGCGCCCTGAGGCCTCCGCGAGGGCGTCATCGAGGCGGTCTCGATCACGCTCGGGGTCGTAGGACTCGAACGATGAGTCGTTCCAATAGGTGTCGAAGGTCGCTCGGAACTTGTCCAACAGGGTGGGGGTCGCGATGCGAGAGAGTCGCACGTTCCACTCCACGCCATCGAGAAGAGCCGCCCTCGACAGGTTCGACGACCCCACATACGCGGTATCGAAGGTCGTGGTTCGTCGAAACATCCACGCCTTCGCGTGAAGGCGGGTGCGATGGGCGTCGTATTGAATCTTGACCGATGCGCCGAACAGGCGGATAAGTCGATCCAGAGCCTCGCGCTCGGTCGCGCCCATGTAGGTCGTGGTGATGACGCGAAGTGGTACCCCTCGCTCGCGCGCACGCTCGAGTTCGGGCTCTAGAAGTCTCAGGCCGTACCACTTCACGAAGGCGCAGAGCAGATCCACCTCGTCCGATGTGTCGATCTCCGCCCGGAGTTCAGCGCCGAGACTGGGTTCGTCGGTGGAGTTGGTGAGAAGGGCCGCGTCCGACAACGGAGTCCGTGGCCGCGCAGAAACACTGATCTTGCCTGGGCCTGCCCGTCCGGCAACGCTGAGCAGTTGCCGCGTAGGCGGCGTCACTGCGTCTGTTGCGTCCCCGAGGAGGGTGATCAGCTGGTTCGCGATGCGCAGCCGCTCATCCGGATCACGAACAGCACCGAGTCGGTGCGCGAGTAGCTCGCCGACGTACCTGGCGAGGACGTGTGGAGCGTCTGCCTCGTCTACCGGGCCAACGCTCGTGGTGAGTTCAGTGAGGCTCTCCAGCTCAGCCCCGAGCTTCCCGCTGATCAGTGACTCGTACAGACCCTCGCGCACCGCGTTCCTCCCGTTCGAAGGCACAGCGTGTCATTCCAGGCTCCCGGGGAGCCGCCATCTTGGAAAGTGTCGCCTTGTCTGCCGTCCCCTGAGGGAGCATCGTCGTCGCCAGCCCACTGAGGCGACGGCAAGGAGACGGACTGTGGCGGCTGATTGGAGCGCCCTTACGAGTTACCTACTCGGGAAACCGGAGACAGTCACTGTTTCTTGGCAGGAGCTTGAAAACGTTGTTGGGAGCATGCCGGCGTCGGCGATCGATCACAGCGCCTGGTGGAGCGGGGATCGGACGCACATCCGCGCCTGGAAGGCGGCAGGGTTCGAGGTACTGCGCAAGGCTCCCGGTGTGTCAGTCACCTTCCGTCGCGTCGCCGCCGCACCGTCTCGACCAGCTGTGCTCCCTCCGGCGAATCATCCTCAATCCGAGGCGCTCGTCCGGCCCGCTTCTTCGAATGAACGCGTCGTTCTCGTGGCATGCGCCAAGAGCAAGCTCTCGGCACCTGCGCCCGCGAAGGATCTCTACCGTTCGCCGCGATTCCGCAAGGCTCGCGCGTATGCGGAGCGGCTGGGTGACCCGTGGTTCATTCTGTCCGCCGAGCACGGACTCGTGGCGCCGGATGAGTGGCTGGCGCCATACGAGCGGTATTTGCCGGACACGTCCCGCGAATATCGTCGGGCGTGGGGCGATTGGGTCGTCGTCCGCCTCGACCTGCTGCTCGGGGGATTGGCGGAGACCGTGGTCGAGTTGCACGCGGGCGAGAGCTACGTGCAGCCGATCATCGCCGGACTTGAGCGGCTCGGCGCCGTGGTCGAGCGACCCCTGCAGGGGCTCACGAGCGGCCGCTGGCAGGGCTGGTACGACGCACACAACTCGGTCGGGAGTCCTGTGGAGGCGCCTGGCGATCCGCTCTTCAGCGGCGATCCGGCACAGGTGATCGCCACGCTCGCCGATGCAACCAAGTCATACAGTCCGAGGGAACTGGCGGCACTCGAGCGGCTGGAGCTGGACGGTAGTGGCCTCTACAGCTGGTTCGTCGATGACGATGGAGCCGAGGCGCTGACGAAGGGGTTGGGCCATCTCGTCGAGCCGGGTCTCGTGTACATCGGACAGACCGGCGCGACTCGGTGGCCGTCGGGGTTGCCAAGCGACGCGACTCTGTTGAGCCGGATCAAGAGCCAGCATCTACGCGGTCGGCGGAGCGGCTCCACACTCAGGCGCACCTTCGGCTCGGTTCTCGACGTTGCGTTCGCACGACCTGTGCTCCGAGAGGAACTCAGCCAGTGGATGGCCGACCGTCTTCGCGTCGTACCACTGCTCATTGAGGACGCTGACTCGCTCGGTGACCTCGAACGAAGGGTCGTCCAGTCGCTCGAGCCTCCTCTCAATCTCGATCATGTGGGCCTCACCCCAGTGCGAAGTGCCTTGAAAAGGCTGCGCAAGGAATCGGACGAGCGCCAGACGGACTGAGACCGCGAACTCGTCCAATTGGGCGGTTCTTCTCAGTTGTCAGGACAACCCGGCATACCTGCTCCTAGCTTTTCGGCCGGGAGGACGCATGGTCGGTGTGTCGACGTCAGAAATCGAAGCGGTGTTGCAGAAGGCTGCACGGCTGCGCGGGCAAGTCGAGAGGCTCGAACTTGAAGCGTTGCGCCGCCGCACGTTCGCGGGCCGCGTCTTCTCGTTCTTCATCGGCTTCTTGACCTGTGTCGTGATTGCCGTGCTCGCCGTTGACGGGTGGTTGGCCTACGGCGCCTTCCGCCATGAGGCGCCAGGATCGGGAACTTCTACCTCGTCGACAGGTGTAGGTCCCACTTACTCGGATCTCAAGGTCTTCGAGGATCTCGACCAATTCGCCGGACAGGTTTCGATCAGCAATCCGCTCGCACGTGACATCGAGGTGTTCGTGGACGTGAGTCTGTACGACGGCGATCAAGCAGTCGGCGAGATCAGAGGCAACGTAACCTTGAAGCCGGACTCGACTTCCGTCGTTGAGCTGGACGGCTACGACGACTTCGTCGACTTCACGGAGAGTCGAGTGCACCTGAGCGGGTGGCCCGTCTCTACGTCCTAGTCCGATAGCTCCACGAGGTAGGCGTCGTGGTCGGACAGGCCCGATGCGTCGACCTGACCGGCGGTTGCATGGACGCTGGCGGGAACTGCGACGTGGTCGATGGTCAGGAGGCCGTCGATCCGGTGTCGGAGGTCGGTCGTCGTTACCGTCAGGTCGAGCGTCGTGAGCGCGGCCAGGAGTGCGGTGCGTCCGCCGGTGCTGCCGGCGTACTCGCGTCCCTTGAGTGCGTGGTTCCAGTCGCCGCCCCAGATCAGACGTTTGCGGGGGAGCACGGGGAGGAGCGCCTCAACGGTGCGCGTCGTCTTGTCGACGTGCCGACCTTCGCCGTAGGCGTCAGGGCCGCAGCCCTTCCAAGGCAGGACTGAACTGGCGAACGTCCAGCCATCGGAGGTCACGAGGGCAGTGGCTGGGTGGGGGTCGGGCCACGAAGCGAGCGGGGCTCGGGTGGCGACCGCGGCCCAGGTGCGTCGACGAGCCATCTGCGCTGACGTGCGATGGATCGAGTAGCCGGGGAGCTCGAGGCGGTCGCTTACCTCGGTGAGGAGCAGGACGTCTGCATCCAGAGAGCCGATGAGGTGTGCGTGGGCCTCGGACCAGCGGCCGGCAAGGTTCCACGTCGCGACCCGCACTTGCGGATGGTGTCACGGCCCCACGAGACAGGTCTGGAGACAGAGCCAGGAGAGGTCTGCAGCCAGACGCGCGGGGACCCGTGCGAAGCGACCCCGGGGCTAGGCCACTCATCCGCGTTCGCAGTCGTCGGGCCCTGGGGGACCGGAGGTGCAATCCTGACCTGAGACAGCGAGCTTGAACGTCCGGAGCGACTCGGAGTTGGTGAGCCAGGACCCGACCGGCAGGAGGGACGGGCGTGACGGCGGAAGCGACTTCCCGACTCGAGACGTTCTCGCGGGCGATTCCGGGACTGGCGATGCTGCGGTCGTACCGACCCGCCCTGCTCGGCAAGGATCTTGTCGCCGGTCTTGTGGTCACCACGCTGCTGGTCCCCCAAGGGATGGCGTACGCCGAGCTGGCCGGGCTGCCCGCCATCACTGGTCTCTACACCACGATCCTCGCTCTGATCGGGTACGCCGTGTTCGGTCCTTCTCGAGTCCTCATCCTCGGGCCGGACTCATCCCTCGGCCCCATGATCGCGGCGACCGTCATCCCGCTCGCGGCTGCCGACGGAAGCTCCACTACCGCCGTCGCCTACGGCTCTGCGCTTGCGCTCATGGTCGGTGCGATCACCGTGCTCGCCGGCGTGTTCAAGCTCGGCTTCGTCGCCGACCTCCTCTCGAAGCCGACCCAGATCGGGTACATGAACGGCCTCGCGCTCACCATCCTGGTCAGTCAGCTGCCCAAGCTGTTCGGGTTCTCCGTGGACGCCGACGGGCTGTTCGACGAAGCCGTCGCGTTCGCCAAGGCGGTACGCGCCGGCGAGACGGTCGGTGCCTCCCTTGCGGTCGGGGCGGCCTGCCTGGTGCTGATCCTTGTTCTTCAGCGCCTCTGGCCGATCTTCCCAAGTGTTCTCGCCGCGGTCGTCCTCGCGATCGCTGCCGTGGCCGTGTTCAACCTCGACGAGCATGGAGTGGCACTCGTCGGCGAGCTCCCTTCCGGGTTCCCCCCGTTCACCTTTCCCTCGGTGCCGCTCGGTGACCTGACTCTGCTGTTCGCGGGCGCGCTCGGAATCACGCTGGTCTCCCTCACGGACACCATCTCGACCGCATCCGTGTTCGCCGACAAGACCGGTGCCGAGATCGACGGGAACCGCGAAATGATCGGAGTCGGAGCGGCCAGCATCGCCGCAGGCTTCTTCCAAGGGTTCCCGGTCAGCACGAGCGGCTCGCGGACCGCCGTCGCCTTCCAGAGTGGCTCCCGGTCCCAGGTCACCGGACTCGTCGGAGCCGCCTCGATCGTCGCCATGCTGCTCATCGCGCCGGGCCTGCTCCGCAACCTCCCTCAGCCGGCGCTCGCAGCCGTCGTCATCGCGGCATCCTTGTCCCTTGCCGACATCGCCGGCCTTCGCCGGCTTCGACGACAACGCCGTTCCGACTTCTTGCTCGCGCTGGTCGCCTTTCTCAGCGTCGCCCTTTTCGGAGTCCTGCCTGGAATCGCCGTGGCGGTCGGCATGTCCATCCTCAACGTGTTCCGTCGCGTCTGGTGGCCACACCAGGCGGTCCTCGGCCGGTCGGGCGATGTCCGCGGATACCACGACACCGCTTACCGCCGGACGACCGAGCACCTGCCTGGGCTCGCCATCTACCGGTTCGATGCCCCGCTGCTGTTCGCGAACGCACGGACCTTCCGCAACCAAGTACGACGGCTGGCAGCCATCGAGCCGCGTCCCGTTTGGATCATCGTCGCCGCTGAACCGATCACTGACGTCGACACCACCGCTGCCGACATGCTCGAAGATCTCGACGACGACCTCATGCAGGGCGGGACACGAATCGTCTTCGCCGAGCTGAAGGACGCCGTTCAGCACAAGATCGAGAGCTATGAGCTCGCCGCTCTGAGCGGCGACCGCTTCTACCCGACCATCCGAACCGCCGTGGACGCGTACGCAGCCGGGCACGACGTCGCCTGGGTCCCCGGGCCGAGCCCGTACCACCTCGACTGACCGTTACCTCAGCCGAACCCGGCATCAGGGCGACCGCGATCTACCGCGACCGGCACCACCGTCGACGCTTCATCGACCGCCGGTCTCGCCGGTGACCAGGTTGGGGTCCGCGTCGAGGAACGTGTCGTGGTGCTTCTGGCCGCCGAGGAAGATCGCGGCGATCAGCGCGGCGACGATCGCCGCGATGCCGCACACCAGGTAGCCGATGGCGTAGGCGTGGGACAGGGCGTGGAACGCGATGTCCTGCAGCGGGTTGAAGGGGATCATCTTCCCGTCCGGACCTGGGACCTCGGAGGGTACGGCGTTCGCGCCGAGCGGACCGGACTGCACCGCGTCGACGGCCGCTTGCACCTCGGCCTGCTTCTCCGCCGGGACCTGTGACGGCGAGGCGTAGAACTTGTCGAGCGCGCTCTGAAGGCTCGGCGACGACGCGACCTGGGCGGCGATGGCGTTGGCGGCGTTGGTCAGGGCGATGGCTCCGACGATGGCCGGGCCGAGGGTCAGGCCGAAGTCGCGCAGCATGCTGGTCGCCCCGCTGGCCATCCCGGCCTTCGGGGTCGGCACGCTGTTGACGGCGACCACCGTGATCGAGGTGACGGCGAGCTTGAAGCCGGCGCCCACGACGAGCAAGGGGACGGAGACGGCGGCGATCGACACGTGGGTGGCCGGGATCGCGGCCAGCGCGAGGTCGCCCAGGCCGATCAGCCCCATGCCGCCGGCCAACACCCAGCCCGGGTTGTGGCGCTCGATCATCCTGGTGCTGACCGGGAACAGCACGACGCCCATGATGTTCAGGCAGACGAACCCGATGGCGGTCGCCAACGGCGAGTAGCCCTGGATCGCGGAGAGTCGGATGCTCGTCGCGTACGCCGTCCCGAGGTAGGCGAACATCCCGATCACGGTCACCACCGCCGAGATCGTGAAGATCCGGTTGCTGAAGAGCTCCAGCTGGATGAGCGGGCGGTCGACCCGGCGCTCGATGACGACGAACAGGGCCAGGCCCACCGCGGCGAGCACGAAGGCGCCGATGACGGTCGCGCTGCCCCAGCCGTCCTCGGCTCCCTGGATCACGCCGTAGAGCAGTGCGAACAGCGCCACTGCGATCGTGATCTGGCCTGGCCAGTCCAGTGAGCGCCCCACCGGTGAGGAGGAGTTCTCCGCCCGCAGCAGCGTCACGACCACGCTGAGCGCCGCCAGCACCGCCATCGCGAGGAACGCGTAGCGCCAGCTGGCGAACTCGCCGCCGGGGTGGTCGATGCGGGCCAGGAGCCCCGCCATGACCGGCGAGATGAAGCCGGCTCCGGTGAGAGCGGCGGCCCAGACCGAGATCGCGTGGGCCCGCTCCTTCACGTTGTGGGTGCCGGCGGCGAGCATCGCCACGGACGTCGGGAAGATCGCTGCGGCGCCGATGCCCGAGATCACCTGCGCCGTCAGCAGGACGGCGACGCCGTCGGACGGCGTCAGGAACCCGATGAGTCCACCCACCGCCATCAGCCCCGCGCCGATGGCGAGCAGCCGCTTCCGCCCGAAGAGGTCGCCGCCGACACCGAAGCTGAGCTCGAAGATGGTCACCGGCACCAGGAACGCGTCCGAGACCCAGGTGAGCTGGGTGGAGCTGGTTCCGAGGTCGAGGTTGATGTAGCCGTTGATGACCGCCGGGATCGAGAGACCGATCTGCGCGATCGCGACGGCGAACGCAGCCGAGAGGAGGGTCCCGCCGGTGAGTCGGGACGGCACCACGGAGGCGCCCGAGACGGTGGTGTCACTCATGCTTCTGGAGCAAACCACAACGGAAACCTGATGTACAGGTTTCCTGATGATTAACCTGCCTGGGCTCCGTGGGACGGGAGCGCCTCGCGGCACAGCTCCAGGGAGCGTCGCAGGTGGTCGGAGTCGGCGGGGGTCATCAACGACAGCATCCGCATCTCCAGCGCGGCGACCTGAGGGCGCAGCTGCTCGAGGAGGCTGCGGCCCTTCGGAGTCAGCGCGATCACCAGACGGCGCCGGTCCGCGGGATCCCGGTGCCGCTCGATCAGCCCCTGTCCCAAGAGGCTCGTGACCATGTCGGCCATGGTCTGCGCGGTGACGAACGAGTGGCGAGCGAGGTGAGCCGCAGTCAGGTCGGAGTGTCTCTCCAGGACGGTCAGCGCGGTGTACTGCAGCGTGGTGAGGTCGACCGGGCGGGTGAGGTCGTCGAGACCCGCGCGCACGGCCAGCTCGACCTGCTTCATCAGGTAGAGCAAGGTCGGTGGCTCGCTCGTTCGCCTGGCCGTGCCCCGGTCTCCGTCGACCGTTTCATCAACCGTCTCGACCATCGTGGACCTCCCGCCGGCCATCGTAGGGCGGCTCACACAAGGCCCAGCACCCGAGCGGCGTTGTGCTTCACGATGGCCGGCTGGTGCTCGGTCGGCACGCCCAGCTGCTCGAAGTCGGCCATCCAGCGTTCCGGAGTGATCAGCGGGTAGTCGCTGCCGAACAGCACCTTGTCGTGCAGCATCCCGGACGCGGCCCGGACCAGCTCCGCTGGGAAGTACTTGGGTCGCCAGCCGGACAGGTCGATGAACACGTTGGCCTTGTGGGTGGCCATCGAGATCGCCTCGGCCTGCCACGGGACCGACGGATGGGCCAGGATGACCGTCAGCCGGGGGAAGTCGGCGGCGACGTCGTCGAGCAGGAGCGGGTTCGAGTAGCGCAGCTTGATCCCGCGGCCGCCGGGAAGACCGGCCCCGATGCCGTTCTGGCCGGTGTGGAAGAGGGCCGGGACGCCGAGCTCCTCGAGGGCTCCCCACAGCGGCGCCAGCGCCGGATCGTCGGGGGAGAACGCCTGCAGGCTCGGGTGGAACTTGAACCCCCGGACGCCGTACTGCTCGACGAGCACGCGGGCCCGTCGGACGGCGTCCGGCCCCTGGTGCGGGTCGACCGAGCCGAAGGGGATCAGCACGTCGGCGTGCTCGGCGGCCTGTTCGGCGATCTCCTCGCTGCTCAGCGCCGGGTGGCCGGTGGCGGTCGTCGCGTCCACGGTGAAGACGACGGCGGCCATGCCGGCGTCGCGGTAGCGGGTGGCGAGGTCCGCGACGGTCGGGGTGCGGTTCTCCGAGCCCCTGAAGTAGCTCGCGGACGCGTCCAGCAGCTCGTCGTCAAGGGAGAAGTGGCCGTGCCCGTCGGCCTCGACGTGCACGTGGACGTCGATCGCCGTGACCGCGTCGACGTCGATGCGTGGCTCGTAGCGGGTCATTCTGCTCTCGCCTTCAACCGTGACTTGATGAGCTTGCCGGACGCGTTGTGCGGGAGCTCGTCGGTGAAGACGACCGACTTGGGCAGCTTGTAGCCGGCCAGCCGGCCGCGCAGATGCTCGAGGACCGTCTCCGCGTCGAGGCGCTCGCCCGCTCGGGCCACGACGTACGCACGGCCGACCTCGCCCCAGGTCTCGTCGGGCACGCCGATCACCGCGCACTCGGCGACCGAGGGGTGGGTGTAGATGGCCCGCTCGACCTCGGCCGGATAGACGTTCTCGCCGCCCGAGATGTACATGTCCTTCACGCGGTCGACGATCGTGACGAAGCCCTCGTCGTCGACGGTGGCGATGTCACCGGTGTGCAGCCACTCCCCGCTGAAGGCCTGCGCCGTCGCCCCCTCGTCCTGCCAGTACCCGGGGCTCACGTTGGGTCCGGAGACCAGCACCTCGCCGGGAACTCCGGGGTCCACGGGCTGGTGTTCTCGGACCACGCGCACGTCGGTGAAGAAGCACGCCGTGCCCGCCGTACCCAGCTTGCGCTCGCCGTCGGCGGCGCGCAGCATCGTCGTGCCCGGTGACGCCTCGGTCAGCCCGTAGCCCTGGATGATCATCAGGCCGCGGGCCAGCCAGGTGTGCAGCAGGGACTCGGGGATCGGCGCACCACCGCTCAGCGCCACCCGCAGGCTGGACAGGTCCGCGTCGGCGAAGCGGGACGCCGCGGCCAGCGCGAGGTACATCGTCGTCACACCGAACAGGACGGTGACCCGCTCGGACTCGATCAGGTCGACCACGCGATCCGCGTCGAACCGCGCCTCGACCAAGGCGGTGCCGCCCTTCAGCAGGGTGGGGAACAGGACCTGGTTCAGCGCCGCCGTGTGGAACAGCGGCGCGGTGACCAGCGCGACCTCCTCGCTGGTGAGGTCGACGTCCACCAGCAGGTTGTAGACGTTCCAGGCGACGTTCGCGTGGGTGAGCATGACGCCTTTGGGGCGGCCGCTGGTCCCCGACGTGTACTGGATCATGAACAGGTCGTCGAGCCCGACCGGCTCGTCGATCTCGGTGTCCGCGTCGGCCACCTCCGCGACCAGGTCGTCGAGGCCGCGGCCGCTCCGCCGGGTGAAGGTGACCCGGTCCAGGCTCTCGCCCACCCCGTCAGCCAACGCGTCCTCGACCAGCAGCAGTCGGCTGCCGCTGTGCTCGAGCACGTACGCGAGCTCAGCGGGCGCCAGTCGCGTGTTGACCGGAACGAACACCGCGCCGAGCTTCGCGGCCGCGAACATCGTCACGACGAGCTCGACGGAGTTCAGGCCGAGGAAGGCAACCCGGTCGCCGGGCCCGACGCCGCGGGCCCGCAGCGCGTGAGCCACGCGGGTGCTGGCCACGGTGGAGCTCGGCGTACGTCGTGACCTCGCCGTCCTGGACCAGCGCGGCCTTGTCCGGCGTCATCCGCGCCCGGCGCCGGGTCCACGAGCCGAGTCCCTGGTCCCTCATGGCCGGTCCGTCCGCTCGGCGTGGTCGATCGCGTCCAGCCCGAACCGCTGCTTGGTCTCCAGCAGCTCGCGCAGGGCGCCATCGCGAGCGGCGAGCACGGCGCGCTCACGACCACCGAGCTCCGCGTGGACGCCGTCCACCAAGGCACCCACGAGCTCCTCGCTCAGCTCCGGGGTGCCGAGGTCGTCCCACCACTCCACCATGGGAGGGCCGAGGTGCTCGAGCACGTGCGCGAGGCCCTCCGGCCCGCCGGACAGGTGCTGGGTGGCGATCGGGCCCAGCAGCGCCCACCGCAGGCCGGGGCCGGAGGCGACCGCGGCGTCGAGGTCCGCGACCGAGACGGCACCGCGACGGACCAGGTCGTAGGCCTCCCGCCACAGTGCTGCCTGCAGCCGGTTGACCACGTGGCCGGGCAGCTCCGACCGGACCCGGATGGGTCGACGGCCCAGGCGGGTCATCGCGTCGATCGCCGCCTCCACGGCCTCCTCGGAGGTGAGCCGACCACCGACGACCTCCACGAGCGGGACCAGGTGCGGTGGGTTGAACGGGTGGGTGACCACGACGCGTTCCGGTCGCCGGCAGGCGTCCTGGAAGGCGCTCGGCCCGAAGCCGGAGGAGCTGCTGGCGAGCAGGACGTCGGGACCGGTCGCCGCGTCGAGGACCGCGAACAGCTCCCGTTTGAGGTCGACCCGCTCGGGGCCGGCCTCGAGCACCAGGTCGGCGTGCGCGACGGCGGCGGCAGGGTCGGCGGTGAAGGACAAGCGGGACAGGGCTTCGTCGGGATCGTCATGACTCGATGAGCGGAGGTGATCGCGTACGGCGGCGCGCAGTCGCTGCTCGGCACCCGCCGCCGGGTCGGTCGCGTGCACCTCGAGGCCGTGCAACAGGGCCAGAGCGGCCCAGCTCCCGCCGATGGCTCCGGTGCCGACGACCGCCACGGATGCCAGCTCTGTCCTCACCGGGCCACCTGCTCGGCCTGGCGCAGCCTCACGAAGGCGTCCAGCGCGTCCGGATCCGCGAGCGCGTCGCGGCTGACCACCTCGCCGGGATCCGCTCCTTGCAGGATCCGCTTGACCGGCAGCTCGAGCTTCTTTCCGGTCAGGTTCCGCGGGACCGCGGGCACCTCGACCATGCGGTCGGGCACGTGGCGGGGCGAGAGCGCCGTACGCAGCGCGACGCGGATGGTGCCGACGAGCTCGTCGTCCAGCCGGGCCGGTGCACGGGGCACGACGAACAGGAGCAGCTCCCCGTTGCCCCCCGCGGGGTCCTCCAGGTGGACCACCAGGCTGTCGGCGACCTCGGGCAGCTCCTCCACGACGCGATAGAACTCCGCGGTGCCCAGACGCACGCCCCCGCGGTTGAGGGTCGCGTCGCTGCGGCCGGTCACCACGCAGCTCCCGTCAGGATGGAAGACGATCCAGTCACCATGCCGCCAGATGCCGGGATAGTGGGCGAAGTAGGTCTCCCGGAGCCGGGAGCCGTCGACGTCGCCCCACAGGCCCACCGGCATCGACGGCATCGGCGCGGTGATCACCAGCTCGCCGGGGACGCCGATCACCTCCCGGCCGTCCTCGTCGAAGGCGTGCGCGTCGACCGCCAGGGCCCGCCCGGAGATCATGCCGGCCCGGACGGGCAGCAACCGGTTGTTCTGCACGATCCCGCTGCAGACGTCGGTGCCGCCGCTGCCCACGTTGAGGTGCACCCGCGGGCCCAGCTGGTCGTTGATCCAGGCGTACCCCTCAGGCGGCAGCGGCGCGCCGGCCGACCCGATCGTCCGCAGCCGCAGGTCGAGCCCGGACAGGTCGAGGCCGGCCGATCGGCAGGCCATCACGAACCCGGGACTGGCGCCCATCATCGTGGCGCCGGTCTCCTCAGCGAGTCGCCACTGCCAGCCGAGGTCAGGGAAGGCCGGGTCGCCGTCGATGGTGACCACCGCACAGCCGACGAGGAGCGCCGACGCCAGCGCGTTCCACATCATCCAGGCCGTCGTGGTGTACCAGAGCAGCGTGTCGCCCGGTCCCAGGTCCCAGGACAGCGCGTGGTTCTTCAGGTGCTCGAGCAGGATCCCGCCGTGGCCGTGCACGATCGCCTTGGGCCTGCCGGTGGTCCCCGACGAGAACACCACGAAGAGGGGATGGTCGAACGGCAACGGGACGACGTCTGGCACGCCCTCGTCGGCGGCGTCCAGGAGCGCGGGCCAGGACAACGAGTCAGGCACCCTCCACTCGCCGTACTCGATGTCGATCACGTGTCGGACGCTGGGCAGACCGACGCGGATCGCCTCGATCTCGGTACGCCGGTCCACGTCCTTGCCGCCGTACCGATAGCCGCCGGCGACCAGGAGCACGACCGGTTCGACCTGCCCGAAGCGGTCGATGACGCTCCGTGGGCCGAACTCGACGGCACAGGTGGTCCACACGGCCCCGAGGCCGGCCGCCGCCAGGAAGGCGACCAGCGCCTCGGGCGTGTTGGGGAGATAGCCGGCGACCCGGTCGCCCGCGCCCACGCCGAGGTCAGCGAGGACCCTTCTGGCCCGGGCGACCTGGTCGCGCAGGTCACCCCAGGTGAGCTCGATGTCGGGCCGCGTCTGCGACCGCGCGTGGACTGCGACAGTCCGGTCGTCGGCGCCGGCGCCCCGGACGGCGTGCTCGGCGTAGTTGAGCAGGGAGCCGGGGAACCAGCTGGCGCCCGGCATCGCGCGGTCCACGAGCACACCGGTGCGACGGCCGTGCTCGGTCACCTCGAAGAAGTCCCAGACCGCCGACCAGAAGCCCTCGAGGTCGGTCACCGACCACCGCCACAGGGACTCGTGGTCGCCGACCTCGACTCCGCGATGCTCTCTCAGCCAGCTCACGAAAAGACCCACCCGCGTGGTCGCCAGGACGTCGGCCGGGGGCGTCCACACGACGTCCCCCGTGGCGATCCCCGCGCTCACCGATCGGTCACCTTCGCCGCGCGACCCTCGAGGAAGTCGCGCATCCGCTGCTTGGCGTCGTCGGTGTCCTGGGCGATCGCCGCCATCATCGCCTCCATCAGGTAGCCCTCACGCGGGCCCGCCTCGGCGATCCTCGGGAGCGCCTGGATCACTGCGAAGTTCGTCTGCGCCGCGTTTCCGGCGATCTGGTCGGCGAGCCCGAGCGCGAACTCCAGGCCCGCGCCGTCCTCCACGACGTACTGGGAGAGCCCGACGGCGGAGCCCTCGTCGGCGCCGTACCGACGCCCGGTGAGCATCAGGTCGGTCATCCGCGCGACGCCGATCAGCCGGGGCAGCCGGACCGCGCCGCCGCCGCCCACGAAGATGCCGCGCTGGCCCTCTGGCAGGGCGTAGAAGGTCGACCTCTCCGCGACTCGCACGTGCGCCGCAGCGGCCAGCTCGAGCCCCCCGCCGACCACCGCACCCTTGAGAGCGGCGACCACGGGGACCCGGCCGAACTCGATCGACTCGAAGACGCGGTGCCACATCCGGGAGTGCCGGACGCCGGCCAGCGCGTCCCGCTCCGCCATCTCCCCGAGATCCAGGCCTGCGCAGAAGTGCTCGCCTGCGGCGGCGAGCACGACCGCGCCGACATCGTCGGGCAGCTCGGCGAAGAACCGCTCGATGCCGAGGATCATCTCGTCGCAGAGCGCATTGCGCTTGGCGGGCCGGTTCAGGGTGAGCACCGCGACAGGTCCGCGCCGGGAACCTGCCAACGTGTCCGGCAGGACGTCGACCAGCAGCGGTTGGGGACCCACGGTGACCTCCACAAGATAGTCAGGATTCCTGACTATAGAAGAACGGCTGAGGTCGAACAAGCGGCGCGGCGACTCCTCGGAGCATGCGACAGGGCTGACGACGATCGGTCGGGCGATTCCCGACTGATCTCTCGTCGAATTCGGCGCCGGATAGGTCACATCTCAGCCGTTCTCCTGCGGGCCGCTTGCCGTCGGGCCTAACGTCGTGTCGTACCTGATTTGGAAGGAACTTGATGGCTCAGCTCGCACCTGCAGAGGTCGACATGGTGATCGAGCGTGCGCTCTCGGAACTGCCCTTCGACGACTGGCAGGTCATCGACACCCGGCGGGACACCACCGCGCGGCAGGCGGACTTCGTGGTGGTCGGGCCGCCCGGCGTGTTCGTCATCGCGTGCGGCTCCCGGCACAACAAGGAGCGGGCGCGGGCCAAGGAGCTGATGCGGCTCCTGGACGCGGCGCACCAGGTGGCCGACGTCTCCGGCGTACGCCGCGACGAGGTGCACCCCGTGCTCTGCCTGACCGGCGAGACGCCCGAGGACTCGTGGAGCCGCGGCGTGACCGTCTGCGGGATCGTGAACCTGGCCGACACGCTCGTGTTCAAGCGGGAGCGGCTCGATCGGAGCGAGGTCGAGGTGGCCGCGGGCGCGGTCTCGCAGGCCATGCGGGGCAACGGCGGGAAGCACCGGGCCTAGCGATCGGCCACGGCCGCTACGACAGGATGGAGTCGTGGCCGTTCTGACCGAAGCTCGGCTGCTCGCCGAAGCCGGCGAGACGAGCTTCGGGCGCGGGCAGGACTACGTGAAGTACGTGGTGGGGCTGCGCGTCCACAACTCGCGGGCGACCGCCTCGATCCAGGCGAAGAACGTCTACCAGGTCGAGCTCGACTGGGCCCGCGAGGACTTCCGCTGCTCGTGCACGTGCCCCTTCTTCGACCAAGGGTTCTTCTGCAAGCACCTGGTCGCAGTAGGCCTGGTCGCGATCGACGATGGTCACGGAAGCCCTGATGCTCACGTGACGGCTGCGCCTGCCGTGGCCGAGCTGGTAGCGGGACTGGGCGACGACGAGATTCGCACTCTGCTCGTCGACCTGGCTGAGCAGGACCCCGACGTACGGCGTGTCCTGGAGCTGCGCGCGGCAGCCAGGACCGGCGATGTCTCGACTCTCGCCGCCGACCTCGAGTCGATGGCGAAGGAGGCCTTGTCGTACCGCGGGTTCGTGGACTACCGGCGGTCGTTCACCGTCGCGCGCGACGCCGAGCAGCTCTTGGACGAGCTCGAGACCTATCTCGACGGCGGAAGTGCAGATGCCGTCATGCCCGCTCTACTGAAGGCCGTGACCCGGCTACGCAAGCTCGTCGAGCAGGCGGACGACTCGTCCGGGCTGCTCGGCGACGCCTGCCAGCGAGCGGCCGAGCTCTACGCGCGGGCCTGTCGCGAGGGGCACCCGGACCCCAAGAAGCTGGCCCGCTGGCTGGTGAAGTTCCGCGAGTCGAGCCCGGGCTGGCCAGACCTGGAGCTGAACGACTTCGTGGCGGCCTTCGACGACCGCGCGCTCGAGACCTATCGCCGCGAGGTGGCCAAGCTCGACGAGGCGTACGCCGATCGTGATGAGTGGAAGCGGCAGGAGATCGACCAGATGTTGCTCGAGCTGGCCGACCACGACGGTGACGTCGACCGAGCGATCCAGCTGCTGGGCGGCGGCGAGCACACGCGGTACGGCGCGATCATCGAACGGCTGCGCGAGGCCGGCCGCGACGACGATGCCGTCGAGTGGATCGACCGGGCCGTGGCGGCGGGCAGCGTCTCGGGTCACGGTGGCGGGAACGACTACTGGCTGGACCCGACGACCGTTGCCGGGAACTACCTGTCCCTGGGGCGCGGTGCCGACGGGATCGCCGTGATGCGGTCGGAGTTCGTACGCCGTCCGGAGCTGAAGACCTTCCGTCAGCTCCTGGACTATGCCGACGAGGTCGGTCAGCAGGAAGCGGAGCGCTCTTGGGCGCTCGCCAAGGCCTTGGAGCTGGCAGACCAGCCGTTCGGCTCCGGCGCCGTGCTCGTCGAGATCGCCCTTTCTGACGGCGACCTCGAGACTGCGTGGTCGGCGGCGCGCGAGCTCGGCGCCGGCTACCAGTGGAAGAAGCTGGCCGACGCCAGCGCCGACTTCGCGCCGCTCGAGGCCGCCGCGCTCTGGCGCCAGGACGTCGAGAAGGACCTGACGCATCCCGACAGCAAGCTATATACGGACATCGCGAAACGGCTCGTCAAGATGCGGGACCTCCACCACCGCGCCGGGGCTGAGGCCGACTTCGCGACGTACCTCAGCGAGCTGCGCGAGACCTACAGGCGGCGGCCCGCGCTCATGAGCGCGCTCGACCGGCAGGGACTCTGACGCCTGTCCACAGGCCTGTGGAAGGCCGGTGGCGCGGCGCGCACAATGGCTCAAGGGTTGAGGCATGTCCAAGTCTCGGAACCGTCGTCGACCCAGCCGCTCCTCCTCCTCGCAGGTCTGGAGACCACCCGACCGGCCGTACCGGTCGATCGCCAGCCAGATGACACCGGCGTACGACCGCGCGGTGAGGGCGGGTGCGGACGCCGAGCTCCGTGGTGACGCGGCAGAGGCGTTACCGGCTGCACCGTTCGGTGCCGATGTTCCGTCAGTCCACGCACGGTGACCGCCTGCACCAGCTGGCCGAGCTGGGCGAGGACGCGCCCGGCTGGATGATCAACCGCTGGTTGACGATCCAGGCTCGTCGCCGCGTCTGGACGGGCGGCCAGGAACTCGGCACCAACCGGGTCCTCGCCCTCGTGGTGCCGCTCCTCTACCCCGATGGGATACCGATCGAGAAGATTGGCTGCACGTGGCCCGAGCAGGTCGTTCCCTTCATCTACGAGCGGGACTGGGTCGCCCGCCAGATGGACGTCTACGACCTCGGCGGCCTGCGTCGGTTGGTCGACCTCCACGCGTCCGCGGGGCTGCTGCAGCGGTCGGACCAGATCGAAGGATGGTGTGCTGCTCCGATGCGCGCGTGCCGGGTCGAGCGCATCGATGGGGCCCGTCGCGACCCGATGGGGCTCGTCGACATGACCGACGGCGAGCTCCTCGACGTGCTGGACCTCGGTGCGAAGCTCGAGCCGGGGGACCATGTTCTGGGCCGGATCGTTCCCACCGCAGCCGAACCCGGCGTGATGTTCGACTGGGGCGCGCTGCCGGTCCGTGAGTCGGTCGCGGTGGCCGTCGCGGCTGACCCGCGACAGTGGTTGCCCACGCTCCATGCCCGGACGTTGAGAGGTGAAGTGGAGCCGGGCGACTCTCACCGGCCGGAGTCCTCGCTCATCTCGGACCTGCCGTACCGGTCCTGGCTCACCCTGGTCGACGTACCCCTGGCGGAATGTCCCGACCACGACCCCCAGCCGCTACTGGCGAAGGCGCTGGACCGGGTGCTCCACCTCGCCGAGAGGGGACCGTCAGAGGTGCTGCCACATCGGCACGCGATCGGTGAGCTGGTTCTGGACCCGCTCTTCGACGAGGAGCGTCGGTGGCGGTACGTCGCACCGGAGCTGCTGTCCGCCTGGCGGCTGTTGAGCGAACACCTGCCTGACCATGCTCGAGCGACATGTGACGAGATGGCTCTCTGGTGCGCCGCAGCTCCCGAGCCCGACGCGATTGCGTAGGAGAGTGGGCGATGCCGAAGTCCCGTGGACGCAAACCCAAGCGGATGAGGCCACAGCTCAAGGGGAGGGTCGACCCGAGACGTGCTGTCTGGGGCGAGAACGAGCCTTGGATCAGGGCGATGATGATGGCTGACGAAGCGGAGGCCAGTGGAGATGCGGCAGCGGCCTTGGACATCATGGACGCCTTCGCGACGGGACCCGACGGGAAGCCGTTCTGGCGTCCATGGCGGGCCAAGTGCCTCGCGCAGATCGCCATGCTCGGGCCGATCCTGCCCGGATGGGTGATCTCTCGCTGGATCTGCAGCCAGGCGATGCAGAGCCTGGCCGAGGGCAAACGTGACGCGTCGCGACGGGCCCTCGAGCTCGCCGTCGAGCTGCGAGGCGGTGCGGCCGCGTTGCCTGGCGTGGACGCCACGGATGCCCAGGCCAGGATCATCGATCACGACTGGGTCTACCGGCAGCTGTTCCTCTACGAACTGGGCGGCTTGGACCACTTCGTCCGAGACGGTGCGTCGTCGGTTCTGCTCGCCGGCGCCGACTCGATCCGCGGATGGTCAAGTACGCCGATGGGCAGCTTCCAGCTCGTCGACTCGACGCCGAGCACCCTCACGTGGCTGGAGCTGGGTACGGACCAGGAGCGCACGGTGCCCAACCTCGGGAGCGGCTGCCTGGTCCAGGCCGGTGAGCACGTGATCGGCCGGATGGTGCCGACCGCGGACGGCTCCATCTTCGAGGCCTGTCCGCTCATTGTGAGCGGCGACTTGGCGCGCCAGATCGCAGGTCAGCCGGCCGAGTGGATCGACATTCTTCGACGCGACCGTACGTCCAGCATCGAGACCGATCCCGGTCCGGCGAGCCACCCGAACACGCTGCTGAGCGACGTGCCGACCGTCGTCTGGCAGCTGGCGATCCTGGGAGGGTCGTCGCCCGTCATCGACCGCCGATGAGTGGGCGCTGTCGAGCGCGCGGACGATCCTCGACGTGGCTGCTCGCGAGGTGGCCGATCCGATCGCCGGCCGTCCCGACGGAGAGGTGGACCGCTGGTCCTGCCTGGGTGCGGCGCTCCTCGAGCCTTACATCTTCGGGTCGCTGTCCGAGGTCGTCCGACCCTCGGACCGGGCGACCCTGGAGCGGCTGAGTCGTCTGCTGGCAGACCCTGCGGCTGCGCTGTGCCGAGACGCAGCGGCGGAGCTGTTCGACGCGGCCTGAAGCTTCTCCACAGATGTGGCCGCGCCCCCTGTCGGGTGTCGGCGGCTTGATCTAGAATCGAACACATGTTCGATCTCGGGGTGGCTGGGGTGCCGCGGGTGGGCGAGGTCCACGCCGCGGTGGCCGCGGTCGCCGGGATCGGCGAGGGCTCTGATGATGTGGAGCGGGTCGACCTGATCGCCGCGCTGGAGGTGCTCAAGTGTGCGGCGGAGGGGGCGCAGGCGGTGTTGACCGCGGCGTTCGACTCCTCCCAGCGCGAGGCGGAGGCGGCGGCGGGTGTCCCGGACGGGCGGCGGGGGCGGGCGGTGGCCGCGCAGGTGGCGTTGGCGCGGCGGGAGTCGCCGCACCGGGGTCGCCAGCATGTGGGGCTGGCGCTGGTGCTCCGCGACGAGCTGCCCGGGCACGCTGGCGGCCCTGCGCGCCGGTCGGGTCACCGAGTGGCGGGCCACCTTGGTGGCCCGGGAGACCGGCTGCCTGTCCCGGGTGGACCGGGGCGAGGTGGACCGGCGGCTGGCCGGGACGCCGGAGGCGGTCGAGGAGCTGGAGGCGATGGGTGACCGGGAGCTGATCGGCCGCGCCCGGCAGATCGCCTATGAGCTGGACCCGGTCTCGTTCGTGGCGCGTCGCCGACGGGCCGAGGGCGACCGGCGGGTCACCCTGCGGCCGGCCCCGGACGTGATGGCCCAGCTCTCCACCCTGTTGCCGGTCCGGGCGGGGGTGGCGGTCCATGCGGTGCTGTCCCGGGAGGCCGACCGGGCCCGGGCCGCGGGCGACCAGCGGTCGCGGGGCCAGGTCATGGCCGACACCCTCGTGGCCCGGGTCCTTGATGCCGGTGCCGGTGCCGGTGCCGAGCAGGGCACCGCCTCGGCGACCCCGCCGACCACGTTGATGATCAACGTGATGGTCCCCGACAGTGTGTTGCTGGGCGACCAGGACGGCTTCGGCTGGGTCCAGGACTACGGCCCGGTCCCCGGTGACCTGCTCCGGGAGTGGATCGCCACGCACGCCGAAGCCGGGGTCGAGCAGTGGGTGCGCCGCCTCTACGTCACCCCGGCCACCGGGGAGCTGGTGGCCATGGACTCCCAGGCCCGCCGGTTCGAGGGCCGGCTGGCCGAGTACCTCCGGCTCCGCGACCAGTCCTGCCGCACCAGATGGTGCGACGCCCCGGTCCGCCACCTCGACCACGCCCACGACCACGCGAGCGGCGGCCCCACCAGCGCCGCCAACGGCCAAGGGCTCTGCGAGTACTGCAACCACGCCAAACAAGCCCCCGGCTGGACCGCCCGACCCCGACCCGGACCCCGCCACACCATCGAGACCACCACCCCCACCGGCCACCACTACACCAGCACCGCACCCCGCTGGCAGGTCACCGACCGCGGACTGCAGATCGACCTCGTCTATGCGTTGGGGGCGTGATCGGCCGGAACCAAGACCTGCAGTGGGATCTCGGCTGACTGGTCGGGATCCAGGTCGAAGTCGAGCTCATCGTCTGGTCCGAGCGGCCACGCTTTGTCGAGATCGATGGGCCAACGGGTCCACACCACCTTGGTCGCGTGGTGCGACGTGAACTCGTCATACGCCCGCCGGGCCAGTGCGTTCATGCCTTCCGTCATGGGGGCGCCGTTGCGGAGCGACCAGCCCAGCTCGTAGAGCGGCAGGTAGCCATTGGCTCCATAGCTCTCCTCCATGTCGTCGAGGAGGCCGGCGATGATCTGGGCGCTCACAGAACGGGATTCCCGAACAGCGGGATCTTGACCGGCTTCACGCCGTTCTGGGAGATCACCGCGTACGGCCCTTCGGTCATCGGGTCCGGCCGGGTGCCGGGCGGATAGCCGTCCATGACCCGGATCTGACGACCGGCGTGCACCGGGTCAACGTACTTGACGCCATCGCCGTCGCTGACCGGCTTCAGGTCCCACCTGTCGCACAACGCGCGGAGGTCTGTTCGGGACAAACCGCGCAGCTTCGTTCGGGTCCAGCAGACGGGGGTTGTTGAGGAGTCCGCGGAGTCGTTCGACCCGAGCAACTCGCTCGGCTTTGTAGGCCGAGGCAACGGTGATCCGCACCCGGCGAAACACCGCAAGCTCGGCACGTACGTCGCGCAGCGCTTCGGCAGCGAGACGCATCGGCGCGGCGCAGGTCGAGGCCAGCATGCGAAGGGTCTCGACGATCCGGAGCAGCCGCGGCGCGGCGGCGGCGATGCGGGCGGCGTTGATGGCCAGGGCCGCTTCGGCGGTGCCGCCGACCGTGAAGGCGCCGAGCACGATGCCGATCCCCTCGATGATCACCGCGTCGCGGAGGAGGTCGTGGACGACGTCCAGGACGGCGGCGCGCTGCTCCTCGACGTGGTCGGCGTAGTCGTCGCAGGCGCGGGCCAGGATCGAGCACTGGTCGGCGACCGACCGGCAGCGCGAGGCCAGCGACTCGGTCACCTCGACGGCGATCGGCAGCTCGGGGGAGCGGAGGAGGGAGAACGAGCGGACGGCAGTGGAGCAGTAGGACGAGAGGTCGGCGACCTGGTGCGACGCGTCCCGCCAGGCGGAGGCCGCCTCGCGCAGCCGGGGGACGTCGGCGTCGGGCCAGACGAAACCCTCGACGCGGTCGAGGATCCACGAGGCCCAGGAGGGCAGCGAGGACAGGTCGCCGCCCAGCGACGGCGGCAGCGAGCAGGAGAGGACCGCGATGTAGCCGGCTTCGCACGGCGTTCCGGTGAAGACGGTGCGACCGGAGATGAGCGAGCGGTTCTCGGCCCGCCCGTGGTTGGTCAGCGTGGCCGACGTGAGCCGACCGCAGGCCGAGAAGGCGTCGACCAGGTCGCCGACCGCGGCCAGGGCAGAGGCGGCCGCGTCGTCATAAGCAGCAGCGAAGTCGGCCGCGACGGAGGCGTCGCCGGCCATCGCACCGCACCCCGCGAGCCGGCGCGTGAGGGTCGAGTGAACCAGCCCGGCGCTCTGGTTGCCGTGTTCGAACGCGTCCGACGACTCCACCAACGGCGAGGCCTCGATGAGCATCACCGGACCTGGCTCCACATCGCCGCGTTGCCCGACGCAGCGTCGGCATAGTTCGAAGCAGCGGTGCGTACGGCGGCGCGCATCGCACCCAACGCCTCGTGCATCTCGCGGTAGGACGCCTCCCACGACGCGTGCGCCTCGAGATGGGCGGCAGCCGCCGTGCCGGCCCAGGTCGAGTGCAGGCGGGCGACCCGCCAACGCAGGTCGACCACGACCTCGTCGAGCTCCGCCTCGACCGCGGCCAGCGAGGACAGGACCTCGCGCGCGAGTGGCAGGTCTGCGGCGTACGAGAACGAGCTCACGAGAGCCGCCCGGCCAGCACGTCCAACGACGAGGCCGACGACGCGTCGACCTGGGTGATGTCGGTCTGGAAGAGCAGGAGCGCGTCCGCCAGGGACGACAAGGCCGCGACCACGGTTGCGGACGAGCGAAGCCAGTCCGCCCAAGCCCCGGCGAACTCATCGGCCGCCGCACCATGCCACCCGTCCAGCAGCGACGACACCTCATCCGAGGCGCGCGCCCGTCGCGGCCGACAGCCGCTCGGAGGCTCGGCGCACCTCGGCCACCGAGGCGTGGAACTCAGGAGTCGTGAACGCGATCGTCATGACCCCAACGCTGCCCAGCCACGACCTGCCAGAACGGGTCGAGAGCAATCTGTGGACAGGCAATTGGGTACCCCCGATGTCATGCACCGACGCCTGACCATCGCCGCACTCACCCTCGGGATGGCGGCAGCCGTCCTGACCGCCAACTCGACGACGTACGCCGCCAAGCCAGCACCGCAGCACCAAGCGAAGGGCTGGGCCGAGGCCGACAAGACCGGTTTCGGGACCGCAAGGACCAGGCAGAGCAAGGTCTGGTTCACGCTCGAGGGCGGCCAGGTCAGCGAGATCTTCTATCCCGACCTGTCCACGCCGAGCGTCCGGAGCCTCGAGCTCACCGTGACCGACGGTGGCAGCAAGGACCGACAGAGCACGGACATGTCCACGGTGGTGAGCCGGCCGGACGAGCGGAGCCTGCGGTTCACCCAGGTGAGCACCGACGACGACGGCCACTACCGGGTCACCGAGCAGATCGTCACCGACCCGGCCCGCAGCGCCGTGGTGATCCAGGCGACGGTCGAGTCGCTGGACGGCGGCCAGCACCTGCTCGGGGTGCACTACGAGCCCGCGCTCGGCAACGGTGCCGCGGGCGACCGGACTCGCAGCACCAAACGGAGCCTCGAGGCTGTCGACCCGAAGGCACATGAGGCCACGACGCTGATGAGCAGCCCGAAGCTGACCGGCACCAGCAAGACCGCCGCCAGCGTCAACACGAGCGCGGCCACGTTCAGCCTGGGCTTCGGACGGACGTCGCGGGCCGCGAGCAAGGTGGCCAAGGCGGCGCTGGGCACGCCGTGGAGCACCGTCGCGCAGTCGTACGACGACGGCTGGCACGGCTACCTGGCGAGCCTGAAGCCGGTCCCCGCCAGCGCGGCGGCGATCGAGCGCGAGTACTACGCCTCGGCCCTGGTCCTGGCCGCCGGCGAGGACAAGAGGCACCCCGGCGCGTTCGTGGCCAGCCCGTCGATGCCGTGGGTGTGGGGCGACGAGGTGAAGGACCTGAGCAGCCCCTCCGCGGCGTACCACGAGGTCTGGTCGCGCGACGCCTACCAGATCGGCACCGCGCTCTACGCGATGGGCGACACCGCAGCCGCGCAACGGGTCGTCGACTGGCTGTTCGGGACCCAGCAGAAGAAGGACGGCTCGTTCCCGCAGAACTCCGACGTCGACGGCAAGCCCGAGTGGGACAGCGTCCAGCTCGACGAGGTCACGCTGCCGATCGCGCTCGCGCACCTCGTCGGCAAGACCGACAAGCGGACCTACGCAGGCATCAAGAAGGCGGTCCGGTTCCTGATGCACTTCCGCGACGAGGACACGCACAAGAAGGCGCCGTTCACCACGCAGGAGCGCTGGGAGAACCAGTCCGGCTACTCACCCGCCACCATCGCCGCGGAGATCGACGGCCTGGTCACCGGCGCCGACATCGCGCGCCAGCACGGTGACGCCAGGCTGGCCAGGCAGTGGGACAGGACCGCCGACAAGTGGGCCGGCAAGGTCAAGAAGTGGACGGTCACCACCAACGGCCCGCTCAGCGACGCGCCGTACTTCCTCCGCCTCACCAAGGACGGCCACCCGGACAAGGGCACGACCTACTCGATCGGGGACGGCGGGCCGGCCCGCGCCGACCAGCGTCGCGTCGTCGACCCGAGCTTCCTCGACCTCGTGCGGTTCGGGATCCTGTCGCCCAGCGACCCCGACGTGGTCAACACCCTCAAGGTCGTCGACCAGGACCTGGCCGTGGCCACCCCGAACGGCACGTTCTGGCACCGGTTCTCCTTCGACGGGTACGGCGAGACGTCCTCCGGCGCGGAGTGGGAGATCACCGACCCCGGCGACGGGAAGACCCACGGCCGGGCCTGGCCGCTGCTGGCCGGGGAGCGCGGCGAGTACGCCGTCGCGGCCGGCCAGAGCGGCGCGCCGTACCTCGCCTCGATGGCCGCGGCGGCCGGCGCCTCCGACATGCTGGCCGAGCAGGTCTGGGACGGCCAGGCACCCACCGGTCAGGCCTGCTGCCCGGCCGGCGAGGGCACCCGCTCGGCCACGCCGCTGCTCTGGTCGCACGCCGTCCTGGTCCGGCTGGCCTGGACGATCCAGGACGGCCGACCGGTCGACCAGCAGCCCGTGGTGGCCGACAGGTACCTGAACTGACCAGCGGGGTACCCAATAAGAGGGACCACGTCTAGTGGGATCGGTCCAGACCGGCTGTTTCCGAGGGGGTCCGACACGGTAGGAGTGTCCTTGTAGTCGGCTTTGAGGAACTGGGGGGTTCCGGCTCATGCAGCTCTCGTGGAGCGATCCGCGCTTGTCCGTGGCGAGCGACTCACGTCGCACCGCCCGCTATCGCCTGCTCCAATCCTGGTACAGGGAACAGGTCCTGCACGCCGAGTACGGCGAGTACCGCGTCAACGGCGGCACCCGTCCGCTCGGCAGCCTGCTGGCCCTGCACGACGTGGTCGAGCGGCCCGGCCTCAACTTCCTGAGCCACAACGCTTCGGTCTACGCCCTCGAGCGGGCCGACATCGTGCAGGCCAGCGGAGGCGCGGTCGACAAGGCGCGGCTGGCGCGCAACATGCTCAGCAGCATGCCGATGACGTTCTCGATCTTCGGCGAGCTCCGGGCCCGCGAGGACCGCGGCCTCGACGTGGTGCAGGCGTTCCTCGACCCGCACGCGGTCTCGGTCGAGCAGATGGAGTGCCTGTGGCGCCCGGCGATCGACGTGCTGGGCGACCGCTCCGGCTTCGACGCCGCGGTCATCACCCAGCGCGAGGACGGCAGCCGGCACCTGGTCGGCGTCGAGGTGAAGTACACCGAGCACTTCAACCGCACGATCTACAACAGCGACGGCTACCGCCAGGTCCACGACTACAGCGGCTGGTTCCGCCCCGGTACGGCGCGGCCGCTGCTCGGTCCGGCCACCAACCAGCTCTGGCGCACCAGCCTGTTGGCTGCAGCCTGCGCCCAGCGCGAGATCATGGGCGTCAGCTCGGCCTCGGTCGTGGTGATGTGCCTGGCCGAGGACCCGGACGCCGCCCGGGCGCTCGCCGGGCTCAGCTATGCGCTGCGCCAGCCGGAGGAGCACTGCCGGATCGTCTCGCTCGAGTCGTTCGCGGCCGGCGTGGAGGACGGGCTGGGCCCCCAGGACGGATGGGCGGAGGCGTTCGCGACCCGCTACCTCCACCCGCCGGCCATCTACGCGGAGCTGCCCGACCCGGACTCCGAGTCGCTGGAGCTCTGAGGGCGCCGCCTGAGTGCGGGGAATCACGTTGGGCGGGCAGCCTGTGGCTGGCAATGTTGAACGGTCATGCCAAAAACCCCCACGGACGCCCCACCCGCCCTCGAGCTCGACTGGCTGAAGACCCTCGCCGGCGCGCTGGCCGCGGTGACCACCGCGGTCCTGCTGTCGACCCTGGGCGCCGCCGGCACCCTGATCGGCGCCGCGGTGGGCAGCATCGCAGCGACCGTCGGCAGCGCGGTCTACGCGCAGGGGCTGGCACGCAGCAAGCACGCGATGCTGAAGGCTCAGACCACTGCGTTGCAGAAGGTGGGTGTCGCCCAGGCGGAGGTTCGCCGGGCGTCCCGCCACTACGGCGACACCCAGGATGCCCATCTCGACCTGGCCGACGAGCGACTGGCCGAGGCCAGGGACGAGCTCGATGTGCCCTCGCCGACCTGGCGGCAGCGCCTGGCCGGTCTCGCCTGGCGCCGGGTCGGGCTGGCCGCGGCGGCGACGTTCGTCGTGGCGGTGCTGGCGATCACCGGCTTCGAGGCGATGACCGGGCACAGCGTGTCGTCGTACACCGGCGGCAGCGCCTCGGGGCAGGGCTCGACCCTCGGCGGGGTCACGGACAACAGCGGTGGCTCCAGCAAGCCGGACGGCCCGCAGCACAGCCACTTCGGTGCGCCGAGCGAGTCGCCCTCCCAGGAGCCGTCCGAGTCGCCTTCGGGGACCCCCTCGCCGACGGAGACGCCGAGCACCACGTCGACCACGCCGACCACGCCGACGGGGACCCCGTCTCCGACGGAGACGCCGACCGAGACTCCGAGCGGGGCGACGACGCCGACGGCAACCCCGTGACCTCGTGACTCCAGAGCAGAGGATCGAGATCGAGCGTCGCCGGACGCTCCAGCGACTGGAGCGGCTCCGCTCCGAGCACGAGGGCTTCGTGGCCGCCTCGCTCGACTCGAACGCCGACGACGAGCACGACCCCGAGGGCGCGACGATCGCCTTCGAGCGGTCCCAGGTGGAGACGCTGGTCCGGCGGCTCCAGCAACAGCTCGCCGAGCTCGACGCTGCCGACCGACGGGTGGCGGAGGGGCGGTACGGCACCTGTGAGCGCTGCGGCGCGCCCATTCCCGAGGGCCGCCTCGAGGCGCGGCCTGGGGCCCGGACCTGCGTCGGCTGTGCTCCCTAGGATGGGTGAACCCCACCGCTGACCTCTGGAGAGCCCATGACGCTGCATCCCAAGCCGGGGCCGTACGCCGCCGCAGCCGCCGCAGGCGCCACCCTCCTCACCCTGCTCGCGACCTCACCCGCGCAGGCGCTGCCGCCCACGTCCCGGACCGTGAAGGACGCCGTGGAGCCCGGCCGGGCCTACGACATCACCGAGCTGAAGCTGCGGAGCGCGCCCAGGACGAACCGGCCGGCCGTGGTCCTGGTCAAGCACGGCCGCCAGGTCAAGGCCGGCGACGTGGTCGACGTGTGGTTCGACTTCGACGGCGACAAGGCGCCCGACCTGCACCTGAGCGGCAACGCGTTCTCGGAGTTCACCGTCCACCTGGCCGACTCGTTCACCAAGGACGGCAAGGACATCTCCAAGAAGGACTGCGTGCGGCTGGCGATGGGCGGGTCGGTCTCGAAGGTGCGGCTCTTCCCGACGTGTGTCGGCTCGCCGATCGGCTTCGCGGTCGCGGTGAAGTCGTCGAGCGACGGGAAGCCGGCAAGCACCGACGACTGGGCGCCGGCGCCCGAGAAGTTCACCAAGAAGGTGCTGACCGCGCCGCTCACCTGACCTGGCCGTAGTGTTGGGCGGGTGGCCGAGGAGTACTGCGATCTCTGCGACCTGCCGTTGGCTACCTGCGTCCACGGGATGCCGGCACCACCTCCGCCCCCGCCGCCGTCCCCGCGGACCCCTCGCGCGACGACACGGACGTCCGCGCCGCGGGCCGCCGCGACCCGGACGACGACCACGCCGAGCCGGGCGCCGAGCCGGATCACCGACCAGTCGGCGTTCCGTCCGCACATCGTCAGGATCCTCAAGCTCGAGGGCAGCCTCGAGACCGAGGACATGCTCCTCGAGCTCGAGATGGCGATGGAGGACGAGCTCCGCGAGCGGGACCGCCAGCCCACGCCCACCGGCGAGGTCCGCTGGCACCAGTCGGCACGCTCGGAGCGCAAGGCGATGATCGACTCCGGACTGATGGCGGGCGGCAAGCCGGGGGTCTGGGAGCTGACCGACGCCGGTCGCTCGGTCGCCTACTGAGCCAGCGGCTCCTCACCAGCGCGTCACCAGAGCCGGCCCTTGCCGGGCAGGTGGACCTCGATCTCCTCACCGAGGCTCGCGCCCAGCCCCAGCTCGAGGTCGTCGCCGGACCAGAACTTGCCCGGGTCGTAGTAGTTCGACGGCCGCGTGTCGTCGAGCAGCCCCATGTCGGTGTAGGTCTCGGCCACGACCTCGGCGCAGTAGGCGAGCTCGGCCGGCGCCCGTCGGTGCATCCGCCCGCGGGCCACCCGGCCGACCAGGCCCATCGTGGAGGGGAACGGCAGCCCGTCCATCCGCGCGATGGTCTTGAGCAGCGCGTCCTCCATCTCCTTCGTCACGTCGCCGGACAGCTGGCGCAGCCACGCCCGCTGCTCGTAGCGGACCATCCACTGGGTCGCCGCGGCGCGCAGGTCGTGGAGCTGTACGCCGCGGTGGTGCGACCCGGTCCACACGTCCATCAGCCCCTTGCCGAGCTCGGCGTGCCACATCAGCGGCGGGAGGTCGTCGAGCACCACCGCCATGCCGACGTGGTTGACCGGCGCGTTGGTGAGCGCCCGGATGGCCTGGTCGGCCAGCGAGCCGCCGCGGAACAGCCAGAGGTCGCCGGTGCGCGTCAGCTCGACCGCCTCGTCCAGGCTGATCCTCGAAGCCTCGTTCATGGGACGATCATCGCGTGAAGCTGTGGAAGTGGCTCGGGGTCGCCGGTCTCGCCGGCGTGGCGGCCACGGGTGCCGTCATCGCCCGTGACCAGCGACAGCGCTCGCAGCTGACTCCGGACGACGTACGCGAGCGGCTGCACGAGCGGCTCGAAGAGGGCGCGACACCCATCGAGGACTGACCCCGAGCGTCGGTGGTCCGCCGTACCGTGCTGCAAATGGATCTCCGGGACGCCTTCGCGATGGCCGAGTACCTCCTCGAGGTGCACGGCCTCGACGACTGGGAGGTCGCCTACGACAACGCCAAGCGTCGGGCCGGCATCTGCAGGTTCGACGACCGTGTCCTCGGGCTCAGTGCGCCGTTGACCGCGGTCCACTCCGAGGACGACGTCCGCGACACGATCCTCCACGAGGTCGCGCACGCGCTGGTGGGCCCGAGGCACGGCCACGACGCGACGTGGCGGGGGATGGCCCGCCGGATCGGCTGCTCGGGGGAGCGGTGCGTCTCGCCCGACTCGCCCACCCCTCCGGCGGCCTGGCTCGGCGCATGTCCGGGCGGGCACACGCTGGAGCGCCACCGCCGCCCGGAGCGGGTGCTCACCTGCGGACTGTGCTCGGCGGTCTTCGACCTGGCCGCCGTCTACACCTGGACCCACCACGGCAAGCCGGCGGTGATGCACCCCAACTACGAGGCCGAGCTGGCCCGGCTCCGCGAGGGCCGGCAGACGGTGCTGCTGCCGGTCGGTGCGCGGGTGCGGGTCACCGTCCCCGGCGACCACCACGGCACCGTGGGCCGGGTGGCCAAGCGCGGCCGGACGTCCTACCACCTCCGCGCGGGTCGTCGGCTGCTGCGGGTGCCGTTCGCCTGGGTCGAGCGCGCGTGACGGGGGTTTCCACTACCTTGCTCCCGTGACGTCGCCCGACGAGCGCGCGGACAACAAGTCCCGTGACGCCGCCATCAAGCAGGTCGAAGCGGCGCTGAAGTCCGGGCGCATCGTGCAGGCCGACCACGACATGCGGATCGACCAGCTGCGTCAGGCGCAGACGATGCAGGACGTCGACCTCGTGATCCGTGACCTGCAGACCCCCAACCCGGCGGCACCGCCCACGATCGCCCCCGTGCCGCAGACGCCCCCCGGCCAGGGGACGCCCGGAGCCCTCCCGGACACCAGCACCCAGCAGTGGCCGCTGGTCAACTACGGGCCGGGGTCCGGCGGCGCCGGCGTCTCGACGGTGGCCAGCTCGTCCGGCAAGGGCGGCAAGGCGATCGGCGGGGTGATCGCGGCGATCATCCTGGTCGCGGTGATCGTGCCGATCGCCGGCGCGGTCATCGCGTTCGTGTCGGCCCGCAACTCCTTCCCCGACTTCGGCAGCGTCGGGCCCAGCGACGACACGACGTACCTCCCCGGGCAGACCCCGGGCGACAACGGCGTCAACGTGTTCACCGTCGACGGCTACAACGACCTCGTCGACGCGGTCCGCGACGAGACCAACGCGACCTACGCCTACGAAGCCGTCATCTACCCGCGGTATGCCGTCGTCGAGCTCCCGACCGGCACCAACAACCGCTACGAGGACTTCTACTGGGACGGCGAGAGCCTCGAGCTCGAGGACATCAAGGGCACCAGCGACGACGCACAGGTGGACCTGGCCCTGGTCGACCCGCAGCAGCTGATCGACATGCTCACCACCGTCCGGGACCGGACCGACAACCCGGAGTCGTGGTACATCGTCTACGACGACAGCTTCGGTCAGGGCCCCACGATCACGGCCTACGCCAGCAACGACTTCGGCGAGTCGACGTACATCCAGGAGAGCCTCGACGGCACGCTGATCTACGACTCGGACGCGACCGTCCAGCCCGAGCCTCCGTCTCCCACCGGCTGACTCGCTCGGCTCGATTGGGGTACTGCCCGGTCGTGACAGCTCCGGCTCATCCCGTCGTCGTGATGGGGGTGTCCGGCTCCGGCAAGTCGACCGTCGGCGCCGCGCTGGCCGGGCGGCTGCAGGTGCCGTTCGAGGACGCCGACGACCTGCACCCGGAGGCCAACGTCGCGAAGATGACTCGCGGCGAGCCGCTGGACGACCACGACCGGTGGCCGTGGCTGGAGCGGATCGGCGAGTGGCTCGCCGCGCACGCGGACGGCGGGGTGATCGCATGTTCGGCGCTGAAACGGAAGTACCGCGACCAGCTGCGCCACCACTGCCCGTCCGTGGAGTTCCTGCACCTGGAGGGCGGCCGTGACCTGATCGAGAACCGGCAGGCGTCGCGGCCCGGCCACTTCATGCCGGCGTCGCTGCTGACCTCGCAGTTCGAGACGCTGGAGCCGCTGGGACCCGACGAGCGCGGTGTCGTGGTCGACGTGGCAGGGAGTGTCGACGCGATCGTCGAGGGGTACCTCGCCGAGACCCGCCGCGAGGAGCAGTGATGCTTGCACAGATCGTCATGGCCGATGACCTGACCCAGCCCGCTGCGCCCGGCTGGCAGCTGATCACGGCGACGCTCGTCGGGATCGCGGTGCTGGTCCTGCTGATCACGGTGGTCAAGCTCAACCCGTTCCTGGCGCTGATCATCGGCGGGCTCACGGTCGGTGCGATCGCGGGGGAGAACCTCAACGACGTCATCACGTCGTTCACCACCGGGATCGGGACCACCGTCGCCAGTGTCGGCGTGCTGATCGCACTGGGCGCGATCTTCGCCAGGCTGCTCGCGGAGTCAGGGGGTGCCGACCAGGTGGTCGACACCATCGTGGGCCGGGCGTCAGGACGGGCGCTGCCGTGGGCCATGGCCCTGGTCGGGGCCATCATCGGGCTGCCGATGTTCTTCGAGATCGGCCTGGTGCTGCTGATGCCGGTCATCTACCTGGTCGCCCGGCGGGCGCAGGTGTCGCTCATCACCGTGGGGATCCCGGCCCTGGCCGGACTGTCGGCGATGCACGGCTTCGTGCCGCCGCACCCCGGGCCGGTGACGGCGATCGGGCTGCTGCACGCCAACCTCGGGGTCACCCTGGGACTGGGCATCCTGGTGGCGATCCCGACCGTCATCGTGGCCGGACCGCTCTACGGCACCCTGGCCGGGCGGTGGGTGGTGGTCGAGCCGCCGCACACGTTCGACAGCATCGTGCACGAGCCGGTGGCGGAGGAGCGCCGCCCGTCGTTCGCCATCACGATCGCGACGATCCTGCTGCCCGTCGTACTCATGCTCGGCAAGGCGCTGGCGGACGTCATCATCGACGACCCCGAGAACGGTGTGCAGAAGGCCCTCGACGTCATCGGGAACCCGTTCATCGCGCTGCTGATCGCCGTACTCGTCGCGATGATCACGTTCGGGGTCGGCATCGGGATGAACCGGAACCAGCTGGCCGACACGGTCTCCGAGTCGCTGCCTCCCATTGCCGGGATCCTGCTCATCGTGGCGGCCGGCGGCGGCTTCAAGCAGGTGCTCGTGGACAGTGGTGTCGGCACCCTGCTGGCCAACTGGGCCCAGGACGCGAACGTGTCCATCATCCTGCTGGGATGGACGCTCGCCGTCCTCATCCGTCTGGCCACCGGCTCGGCGACCATCGCCACCATCACCGCGTCGTCCCTGGTCGTCGACCTGGTCGCCGGGATGCCGACGTCCGAGGTGTCGCTGGTGGTCCTGGCCATCGGCGCCGGGTCGCTGTTCTTCTCGCACGTGAACGACGCGGGGTTCTGGCTGGTCAACCAGTACTTCGGCCTGACCGTCGGCCAGACGATCAAGACCTGGTCGGTGATGGAGACCATCTTGTCCGTCAGCGGACTGGTCTGCGTGCTGCTGCTGTCGCTGATCGTCTAGAGCATGTAGACGTAGCGGCTGCTCGGCACCAGGTCGATGTCGTGGTCGAACCCGATCCGGCTCACGCTGGTCATCAGCCTCGTGAGCCGGTCGTCGAGCTCGGCGTCGTCGCCGCCGCTGCCGTAGAACGCGTGCATGTCGACCATCCCTGCGCTGGGGAACAGCTCCTCGACCAGCGCGTCCACCTGGCGGGGCGTGTCCGTGACGGGCCGGGTGACGATGTTCTGCGCGTAGCCGAAGGTCGCCTGGGTCGCCATCGCGATCGGCGTGTGGTCGACCAGCCAGCGGTGCAGCCACTCGTCGCGGGCGAGGTCGTCGGGGCGCCTGAGCACGGCCACGTTGGCCAGGGCGTCCATCCGTACGCCGTCCGGCGTCTCGGGCGGCGGTATCGGCAGCCGCTCGTCGACCTCCCAGCCGGCCAGCCTGTCGGTGACAGTCCGCAGCACCTGGGTGACCTCGCTGTCGTCGTCGGCCCAGATGCTCACCACTGCGTCGACGTGGTCGGGGCCGGCGGCGATCCGCATCGCGGGGGCGACGTCGTCGTCGTCGAGGTTGAGCTGGAGGCGGCGTACGCCGGCAGCCGCCAGCCGCTCGCGCAGTCGCTGGTCCCGGAGCCGCCCGGCGAGGTCGTCGCCCCAGGCCGTGTACATCAGCTTCACGAGCCCTGAAACTAGCCGGTTGCCGTCCACAGCCGGGGCTGTGGGGGAGTTGGTCCACAGCCGTGGCGCGGAGGTCGTGGCGCTGTCGGAGCCGCCGGGCAGGGTCGTCGGTGTCCCGAACCCGAGCCCAGGAGGGGCCGTGTCCCACTTCGACGAGTCGCCCAGCGTGGCGGTCCAGCCACCCCTGGCCGCGCCCGAGGCCGAGCTGGTGGCCGGGCTGGCCGGCGTCGGCCCGGGGCCGCGCCGCGTCTGGCCCGGCCAGCCCGGCCGGCGTTCGCCGTGGGTGCCCTGCTCGGCCGGGTGCTGCCTGGTGTCCCGTTCGTGGCCGGGCGCGGATCCGGTGGAGTGGCTGCGGTTCCTGGTCCGCGAGCTGCTCGCGCCGCGGGCCCGGGAGCCGCGGGAGCGGGCGCTCCGCCTGGGGTTGCCGGGAGGTCACCGGGTCGACGGGGAGCTCCTCCTCGACGGCGTGCTCCGTCCGCGTCTCCTGGTGGCGGCCGGGCGGCGGGTGCGGGTGGTGCAGGTCGACGAGGACCTGCTCCCCGTGGAGCGGCCCCCGCGCTCGAGCCGCCGAGGGGAGGTGGTGCCGCTGGTGAGCCGGAGTCAGAGCACCGAGCGGTAGACCTCGACGGTCTGGTCGGCGATGGCCGTCCAGCTGAAGGCGTCGATCGCCCGCTGCCGGCCGGCCTTCCCCATGGCGGCGGCCAGGGCGGGGTCGGTGACGACCTGGGTGAGCGCGGCCGCGAAGTCGGCGACGTACTGGTCGGGGTCGAGCGGGGTGCCGGTGCCGTCGCGTGGCCTGGTCGATCGGGACCAGCCGGCCGGTGGCGGGCCCGTCGGTCGCGCCGAGGCCGGAGTGCAGGTCGACGACGACCTCGGGGATGCCACCGGTGGCGGTGGCGACCACTGCGGTCTCGCAGGCCATGGCCTCGAGGTTGACGATGCCCAGCGGCTCGTAGATCGACGGGCAGGCGAACACCGTCGCCGCGGTCAGCAGTGCGACCACGTCGGCGCGGGGCAGCATGTCCCGGATCCAGACCACGCCGTCCCGTGTCTCGCGCAGCCCGTCGACCAGCCCCATCACCTCGGCCTCGATCTCGGGGGTGTCCGGTGCGCCCGCGCACAGGACGATCTGGACCTCGGGCGGTAGCTGCGCGACCGCGCGGAGGAACAGCGGCAACCCCTTCTGCCGGGTGATCCGGCCGACGAACACCACCGACGGCCGGTCCGGGTCGACGCCCAGCGACCGCACCCGGTCGGGGTCGGGGGTGGGCGACCACAGCTCGGTGTCGATGCCGTTGTGCACCACCTGGACCCGAGCGGGGTCGATCGCGGGGTAGGCGTGGATGATGTCGGCGCGCATCGCCGCCGAGACCGCGATGACGCCGGCCGCGGCCTCGTACGCCGTGCGTTCGGCCCACGAGGAGACGGCGTACCCACCGCCCAGCTGCTCGGCCTTCCAGGGCCGCAGCGGCTCGAGGGAGTGCGCAGTGACCACGTGCGGCACGGCGTGCAGCAGCCCGGCGAGGTGGCCGGCCAGGTTGGCGTACCACGTGTGCGAGTGCACCAGGTCGGTGCCGGCGCAGCCGTCGGCGATGGCCAGGTCGACGCCGAGGGTCTTGATGGCGGCGTTGGCGTGGGCGAGCTCGACGAGATCGGCGTACGAGGTCGTGTCCTCCTCGTTGCGGGGCGCGCCGAAGGCGTGCACCCGGGTGGTGAGGTCGTCGCGGGTGCGGAGCGCCCGGACCAGCTCGGCCACGTGGACGCCGGCGCCGCCGTAGATCTCGGGTGGGTACTCCTTGCTCAGCACGTCGACCCGCACGTCGCCGACGCTACCCCTGAAATCGCCTGCAGACCTGCGGCGGCACAGTGGTTACTGTCCCAACATGACCGTCAAGCGACCGAAGGTGCTCGCGATCGTCCTCGCTGGCGGGGAGGGCAAGCGGCTGATGCCGCTGACGGCCGACCGGGCCAAGCCGGCGGTGCCGTTCGCCGGCATCTACCGGCTGATCGACTTCGCGCTGTCCAACGTCGTCAACTCGGGCTACCTGCGGGTGGTCGTGCTGACGCAGTACAAGTCGCACAGCCTCGACCGGCACGTGACCCAGACCTGGCGGATGTCGACCCTGCTCGGCAACTACGTGACCCCGGTGCCCGCCCAGCAGCGGGTCGGCAAGCACTGGTACCTCGGCAGCGGCGACGCGATCTACCAGTCGCTCAACCTGATGCGCGACGAGCGGCCGGACATCGTGGTGGTGGTCGGTGCCGACCACGTCTACCGGATGGACTTCTCGCAGATGGTCGACCAGCACGTCGAGAGCGGCGCGGCGTGCACAGTGGCCGCGATCCGGCAGCCGATCTCGCTCGCGGACCAGTTCGGGGTGATCGACGTGGACCCGGAGTCCCCGTCGCGGATCCGGGAGTTCCTCGAGAAGCCGACCGACCCGGCGGGGCTGCCGGACAACCCCGACGAGGTGCTGGCGTCGATGGGCAACTACGTGTTCGACGCCGACGCCCTTGTCGAGTCGGTGACCCGGGACGCGACCACCGACGGCTCCAGGCACGACATGGGCGGCGACATCGTGCCGTCCTTCGTGCGCCGGGCTCAGGCTGCCGTCTACGACTACAAGGACAACGTGGTGCCGGGCTCGACGGAACGGGACCGCGGCTACTGGCGCGACGTCGGAACCCTGGCGTCCTACCACGCGGCGCACATGGACGTCGTGTCACCGCTGCCGGTGTTCAACATGTACAACTTCGAGTGGCCGATCTACACGTCGTACGGCCCGCAGCCGCCGGCCAAGCTGGTGCAGGGCGGCGACGGCACCCGGGCCACGACCGACGAGGCGGTCCTCTCGCCGGGCGTCGTGGTCAGCGGCGGCGGAGTGGTCCACTCCGTGCTCTCCCCGAACGTCCGGGTCGCCAGCGGAGCGCTGGTCGAGGGGTCGGTGCTCCTGCACAACGTCCGGGTCGGCGAGGGGGCGGTGGTCAGGAACGCCATCATCGACAAGAACGTCGTGGTCCCGCCGGGCGCCGAGGTCGGCGTCGACCGGGTGGCCGACGAGAAGCGCGGCTTCATGGTCCAGGACGGCCTGACCGTGCTGGGCAAGGACCAGGAGTTCCCGGTCGACTAGATCACGCCTGCCGCTCGAGCCGCCTCGGCGTACGCCTTGGCCAGCGAGTCGACCGTCTCGTGGGCGTTGAGGCCGCTCGGGTTCGGGACGACCCACAGCTCGGCGCCGCCGAGCGTCTCGTCCTGCCGGCCGAGGGCGGCCTTGCGGCGGCCGAACGCGACTCGGTACGCCGTCACTCCGGCGACCGCCACGACCTTCGGGTGCGTGCGCTCGACCGTCTCGACCAGCTGTGCCCCACCCGTTCGGAGCTCCTCGTCGGAGAGCTCGTCGGCCCGGGCGGTTGCGCGCCGGACGATGTTGGTGATGCCGATGCCGCGCGAACAGAAGTAGTCGCGGTCCTCGTCGGTCATGCCCGCGGACGGGTCGACCGGCCGTTCGATGATCCCGGCCTTCAGCAGGGCCGGGTAGAAGCGGTTGCCCGGCCTCGCGAAGTGCGTCTGGACGGCCGCGGTCCAGAGGCCGGGGTTGATGCCGACGAACAGGAGCCTGAGCCCCGAGCCCGGCAGCAGGTCCGGCACCGTGGCGTCGCGGTACGACTCGAGCTCGACCCGGGTGAAACCGCGTCGTTGGGGGGCAGGCATCCGCGCAGCCTGCCGGAACCCCGCGGCACGCGCTACCGTCCCATGGCCATGCGTCGCCTTCTCGGATCCGTCCTGCCCGCGCTCCTGCTGGTCGCCGTTCTCGGCGCCTGCGGAGACGACGATGACTCCAGTGGTGAGGCCCAGGACCCGGCGCCGAGCAGCCCGACCTCCAGCGACGGAACGGTCCAGTTCGAGCTGGTTGACACCATCACTGTCACCGCGGCGGGTGGCGAGGTCAGTGCGACGGCGGTGCCGCTGACCGACGACGCGGCGGTGCAGGCGTTCACGGCCCAGTTCACGGCGGGGGACCTGGGCGCCCAGGTAGAGGACGCGGTGGCGCAGACCGACGTGGCGGACGACGAGGTGTTGTACGGCGCGGTCGTGGCGATCGGCTGCGACTCTCCCGAACAGGTCGCGGTGAGCACGAGCGAGACCGGTCTGGTGATCACCGCACTGAAGGTGCCGAGCCCGCTCCCCGAGTGCCTGGCCCCGATGACGACGGTGGCGCTGGTGCTCGTGCCGGCGTCCGAGGTCGGCTGAGCGCTCTCACCCGGTCGCTGGAGGCGGGACGTCGTAGGTGACCTCGAGACCGTTCGCGACCGGTCGTGGATGGCCGTCGGAGGGCGAGTTGAGCACCGAAAGCGTGCCGTCGGACTGCCGGGCCAGCATGATCGACGAGCCGCCGCCGTCCAGGTTGAGCGCGTCCTCGGCCCCCAGGCGCTGGAACAGCTTCCCGAGCTCCTTCATCGTCGCTCCGCGGCTGAAGGCCTGACGGCCGTCCACGACGAGCAGCAGCAGCTGTCCGGTGTCGTGGTCGATGCCGATCGCGGTGCGCGGGTGCAGGTCGACGTCGTCCTTCGCCACCCGCTTGCCGTCACGCAGCACGAACTCGTTGCCGGTGACCGCCATCGCAACGTCCTCGGAGAGCGAGACGTCGGCGGTGAGCCGTTGGCCGGCCCGCAGCCGGCGCCAACCGCCCGGCGCCGCTGCCGCGCCCGACCAGTACCAGGTCGCTGACCCGGAGCGAGGCCGGGAAGCGCGACCGGTTCGACACCACCCGGCCGTGGCGCACGACCACCATGCGCACCCCGCGGCGCTGGCCGTCGACCACGCGGTAGCCGGCCAGGGTGCCCCACTTCTCGGTGTACAGCCCGACCTCGCCCGGCTGCACGGACGGCGAGTTCACCGTCGTCACGTCGAGGTCCGGCCGCTGGCGGAGCACCGCGTCGGCGTAGAGGTCGCCGATGTGCGGTACGCCGGCGGCGTCGACCCAGAACGCGCTGTTCCAGCCGCTCTGGACGCCGTTCATGATCCCGCGCTGGCGGTCCTTGGCCACCCCGAGCGGCGCCTCGGTGTCGCGGATGTCGAAGAAGTCGCCGTTCACCCCGACCACGGCGTCCGGGTCCATCATGTCGGCGACCACGTGCCGGGACGCGACGTTCTGCCCCTCGACGAGGTCGAGGCCGAGCCCGGGCGTGGCGGGGTCGATCCGCATCAGCTGGCCCCGAGTCACGCCGCGTGGGCCGGTGAGGGTGAACTGCTCGTAGTTCACGCCGGGCGCGACGGCGTACGCCTGCAGCGTCGTCCAGACCTCGGGAGTGCGGAGCGCCCTGGGGACGGGCAGCGCACGCTCGCCGGGTACGCCGTCCGAGGTCTGCGGGACCCGGTCGGCGTACGACGGCGCCACCGTCAACGCCGAGGCCGAGGCGAGCACGACCGCCGCCGTCAGTAGCTTTCGCACCACCCGAGGGTAAGGAGAACTCCGGCCCACAGCGCGGAGGTCAGCGACACGGCAGTTCGTGCAGCTTCTCGAGCCCCTTCCGGTCACCCGGGCCGAAGCCGGGCTGGCCGACGAACTCCGCGTTCATGAGCTCGTCGACGTCGTCGACGTGGTCGAGCCCCAGCACGTGGCCGAGCTCGTGGGCCAGGATCAGCTCCTCGGAGCGTTCGTCGCCGCGCTGTTCCATCCGGTCGAACGCGTCGGTGTCGAGCACGACGAGGCCGCTGACGTACTGCACCCGGTTGTGGACCCGGGCGGGGGTGCCGCCGCCGATCCCGGCCGTCGAGCCCGCCAGGTCGGGCACCTCGTCGGCGTCGGCCCAGGCGATGAGCACCGGCGGCGGGTCGTCGGGGTCGATGGTCCGGCTCATGAAGGAGCGGTCGACCGAGGTGCCGTCGTACTGGAACCGGAACCCGCTCGCGTCGGTGATCTCTCCGACGCCGCCTCGGACGATGTCCGCCCAGTCCTCGGGGGCGCCGGCCGGGTTGACGACGTAGTGGATCGACTTGCAGTGGTTCCAGCCGATGGGGTCGCCGGACGTCGTGGTCGCGACGAACGCGTAGGAGCCGCCGTCCTTGCCGGAGAGGTGGTCGATGATCTGCCGGAACCGGTAGCCGGTCATCCCCGGGTCGTGCAGCATGACGAGCCCGGCGATGACGCCGCTGATCAGGAGCCCGGGCAGCACCGGGCCGATCGTCCGCCGTGAGCGGCGCCGGCGCGGTCGGGCGGAGCCGTCGGGAGGCGTGCCGAGGGGCATGGCACCGAGCCCCTGCTCGAGGTCGACGCGGTCGAGCTCCTCGAGGCGACGAGTTGCCTCACGACGCCAGCGTCGCTGCTCGCGACGCTCGCGACGGGACCCCACGCGGCGATTGTCGCTGGTCAGGCCAAGGACCGCAGCGCGTGTCCAGTCAGGTGGTCAGTCACAGGGGACGTCGTGCAGCCGCTTCAGTCCGGCGATGTCGCCGTCCCCGAGCCCTCGCTGGCCGTGGTAGCCGGCGTACATCAGCTGGTCGGGGTCGCTGGTGTGGCCCAGGCCCAGGACGTGGCCGAGCTCGTGCTCCAGGACCATCCGGGTCTCGAAGGAGTCCTTCTCGGACGAGTCGAGGCTGACCTTGCCGACGACGTACCGGCGGACCCCGTTGACGTCGATGGTGCCGCCGCCTCCGCGGCCGATGACGCCACCGTCGAGGGACTGGTCCTGGTAGCGGTCCGACCAGACGATCAGCACCGGCTCCCACTGGTTGCCCGGGTAGATCCCCGTTCCGATCAGCTGGGTCTTCACGGTCGTGCCGCTGTCGGCGAACACGAACCCGCTGGCGTCCTCGATGTCCTTGACTGCGGCGTCGACGATCTCCTGCCAGTCCGCAGGTGCGCCCTTGGGGTTGACCTGGTAGCGGATCGCCTGGCAGTGGTTCCAGGTGACCGGGTTCCCGCCCTGCGTGGCCAGGAACTCGTAGCCGCCGGCGCCGAACGAGCCGAGTCCCGCTTTGACGAGGAGGACCAGTACGACGACCGCCGCCGCACCTCCCGCGAGCCCGACGCGGCGCCTGCGCCAGTCGTTCTCGGCCGGGGGCACCGGCTCCGTCCCGAGGAGCACCATGGCGGAAGTATCCGGACCTCCTTGACGCGTGTCTGGGAAATCGGGTTGTCCACAGTGCCGTAGACGGGGGTCGCGGCGGTGGGGCGCCGGAGGTAGTTTGCGGTCAAGGTTCTCTTTCTCGGGAAGGACCCGGATGTACCGCACGCGCTGGGCGCTCGCCACCCTGCTGGCCGGCTGCCTGCTCGGTGCGTGCTCGGACGACGACCCGAAGCCGGACATCGCGGATCCGACGCCGTCGGCAGCAGTACGTCGCCGACCGCGTCGAGTACGCCGCCGACGACGTCCGCCGACGTCAGCTGCGAGGGGCCCGAAGCAGACTGTTCGAGCTTGGGTTGATGCGCGGAATCGAGCGCTCGCGGACGGCGACACCGTCTGAGGTCCGTGCTCTCGAGCGCTGAGGACTGCGAAGCATGTGAACGAACTCATCGCTCCGATTGAGACTGTCTATGACGCTGGCGGCTCTTCGAGACGGCAGGCTGGACGATCGACCGGATCAAGCGTCGCTGAGCGATCGTCAGACGTCGAAGGTCAACTGCGGCGATGACGATCGCGGCGGGTCAAACGGTTCAGCAGGCTGGCGGCAGTCCTACGCCATATCCAGCAAGAGCACCGCCTCATGTTCTTCGAGCTGTCACAGATCGGGACCTGCTGGCAGATCTCGTTCATCGGGTTACTACTCGTGATCCGCAGCCTGCTCGTCGACCGCTCTTCTGGCGATGACGACGACCCTGGTGTGGGCGGCACCCGCGTCCGCGACCTGCACGTTGCACCCCGTCACGCAGTATCAGGATGGCGTCGCTCACATCGAGATCGATCGAAGGCTGCACGCGACGAAACGCGGTCCACCGAGCACCGCCAACACCGCTGACCCGATCCGGCACTCGGACCTTGATGCACATCTGCGTTAGCCACGCGATCGCGCTGGGCGCAGATCCGTTCGCCTTCTGCGACCTTCCGCCAGATCAGAATCTTCCGATCGAGGTCACGCCAGGCATAGTTGCGGCCGCACTGGCCGAGATACCGCTGCCAGCGTCGAGACTCCTGAGGTCCAGCCCCCGAACGGCCGAACCCTGGTCAACTTCGACACGAACTTCTTCACAGACACACGAGCGTTCGACAGGACCGTCACGCTGCTCGGCCAGCGCGTCGACCTGCACATCGTGCCGAGCGAGTTCGGCTGGCACTTCGGCGACGGAGAGTCGCTGGGAACCGACGAGCCGGGCTCGCCGTACCCGCACCTCGACGTGACCCATCGCTACCTGAAGAAGGGGCACGTGGGGCCGAGCGTGGACACGACGTACACGGCGACCTACCGCGTCAACGGTGGCGCCTGGCGCGACGTACCCGGCTCGGTGACGATCCCCGGCGCGCCGGTGGACCTGGATGTGGTGACTGCGACTCCGACGCTGGTGGGATATGACTCGTGAAGGAGATCCTCCTCGCCGCCCTGGGTGTGCTCGGGGTGGCGATCCCGTCGGTGATCCAGCTGATGACCGGCGAGAGCCGGCGAGTCAGCAACATGAAGGCGACCGCCGAGCTGCTCAAGGAGCTGCCTGACGACCCGGAGCTCAACGACACCCGGGACTGGCTGAAGCGGGCGCTCGGCCACGAGGCCCACATCGACAAGAAGTCGTCACACCGCCCGTTCCTCTGGTGGGGCGGGGGCAGCCTGCTGCTCTGCCTCGTCTTCACCTACCTCGTGATGCAGCCGCCCGGAGACGGCGAGGCCGAGGACAAGGCGCGAAGCTTCTTCATCCTCCTGGCGGTGGTCGCCTACGTCGTGGGTGCGGCGGTGTTCGTCCACGGCGTGCACCTGCTGGGCCGCCGCTACCACCTGTTCTCCGGATCGGTCGCCGAGAAGCCATAGAGTCGCGCCGTGCCGCCGTGGAACACCTTCATCGAGGGCGACAACCTCGAGGTGCTCCCGCGGCTGGCGGCAGAGTTCGGGCCGGTCGACCTGGTCTACATCGACCCGCCGTACAACACCGGGAACGCATTCGCGTACGCCGACGACATCCGCGGTGACGCGGCCGGGACCAGGCACCAGGCGTGGGTCGCGATGATGCGGCCGCGGCTCGAGGCGGCGCGCGCAGTGCTGGCCGACCGGGGCGCGATCTTCGTCAGCATCGACGACAACGAGGCGGCGTACCTGCGGCTGCTGATGGACGAGGTGTTCGGCGAGGCCAACTTCCTCGCGCAGGTCGTCGTCAACCTCAACCCCAAGGGGCGCCAGCTGGGGAAGGGGTTCGCGACGAGCCACGAGTACCTGCTGGTCTACGCCAAGGACGCCGGGCAGACGGTCCTCGACGCGAGCAGCCCGGACGCGGTGGTCGAGAGCGACTTCCCGCTCGTCGACCCGGACGGGCGTCGCTACCGGCACCTGCCGCTGCGCAACACCAACAAGAAGTTCAACCCGGTGACCGCGCGGACCATGCACTTCCCGGTGTACGGCGACCCGGACAGCGGCCTGGTGCGGACCCGGCCGTTCGAGGGCAGCCACGAGATCGCGCCGGTGTTCGGGGACGGCACGCCGGCGGTGTGGCGGTGGAGCGCGCCGCTGATCGACGAGCGCCCCCGCGACCTGGTCTGCCGCCGGATCAACGGGCGGCAGGGCGAGCGGGTCGACGTCTTCCAGAAGGACTGGCTGCACCGGGACACGCCGGGCGGCCGACGCAAGAAGCTCCGGACCATCTGGCTGGCCGAGGAGGTCGGGTCCACCGACACCGCGGTGGCCGAGCTCAAGGAGGTCGTCGGCCACGTCTTCGAGTCGCCGAAGCCCACGGGGCTGGTCCGCCGGATCCTGAGCACGATGCCCGACGACATTCTGGTGCTGGACTTCTTCGCGGGCAGTGGGACGACGGGTCACGCGGTGGCGCTCGCGAACGAGGAGGACGGCGGTAGCCGGCGCTGCATCAGCATCAACTCCGCCGAGCCGACCCGTGAGGGCTCGAACGCCCGCACCGCCGGCCTGCTCACCGTCGCAGACATCACCCGGGCCCGGCTGCGGGCCGTGGCGGCGAGACACGGTGGCGGCCTGGCCGAGACCACGGCGGCTGAGGTGCGAAGGCGCTCTGGCGCCTGAGCCTCGAAGCCCGGAGGATCGGCCCATGGGCAGTGAAGGCAACGGGTCGGGAAAGGTCGCGCTCGTCACCGGCGGTTCGAGCGGCATCGGCGAGCAGACCGCGCTCGGACTGCAGGCGGCCGGCTTCACGACGTACGCCGTGGCCCGCCGCGTCGACCGGATGGCCGGTCTCGAACCCTTCGGCGTCCGCACCTTCGCCATGGACGTGACCGACGAGGACTCGATGGTCGCGGGCGTCGGGCGGATCGTCGCCGAGCAGGGGCGCGTCGACGTACTCGTGAACAACGCCGGGTACGGCTCGTACGGCGCGGTCGAGGACGTGCCGCTGGACGAGGCGCGGCGTCAGTTCGAGGTGAACCTGTTCGGCCTGGCGCGGCTGGTGCAGCTGGTGACGCCGCACATGCGCGCGCAGGCTGTCGACGGCAAGGATGGCGGCCGGATCATCAACATCTCCTCGATCGGCGCGGTGATCTACGAGCCGTTCGGGGCGTGGTACCACGCGACCAAGTGGGCGGTGGACGGGTTCAGCGACAGCCTGCGCGTGGAGCTGCGGCCGTTCGGGATCGACGTCGTCATCGTCCACCCGGCCGGCATCGTGACGGAGTGGAACGAGATCGCGCGCACCTCGTTGGTCGAGCAGAGCAAGGACGGTGTGTACGCCGCGAGCGCGGTCAAGGCCGCGAAGGCGATGGAGAGCGTCGACAACCCGCGGCTGTCCAGCGGCCCGGACGTCGTGGCCAGGACGATCGTCAAGGCGGCGACCGCGCGGCGGCCCAAGTCGCGCTACGCGACCGGCAAGGGCGCGAGCACCGTGATGACGGCGCGACGCGCCCTGCCGGACCGGGCCTTCGACGCGATCATGACCCGGATGTACCTCGAGTGAGCCGGTCGGCTCAGCTGCCGACGTTCCGCTCGTAGTCGAACGTGGAGCTGACCGGGGTGCCCGCCGTGCCGTCCGCGTTCTGCGGGATGACGGTGTAGGTGAGCCTGGCGAAGACCAGGTGCATCAGGTCGAGGGGCTGCCCGTTGGTCGGGTCGGGCGTCACGGCGTAGCTCGTGACGAGCACCTCCTCGAACTTCAGCGTCATGAACGTGAACGGCTTCTTGGACTTCCGCACGCAGCTGATCAGCGCGGACTGCAGGTGCCTGCCGGTGTTGGTGTCGAGGAGGAGCGGTGGCGACTGGATGCCGGACTCGGCGAGGGCGATCACGTCGCGCGGCGTGGCCTTGCCGGAGCCGCCGCCGCCGCCGCCGGGGGAGAACGTCGCGTCAACGCCCCAGGCCCAGGTCAGGAGCTCGATCTGGCCCTCGAAACCCTTGAGGGTCGCTTCGCCCGTGACGCCCGGGATGCTCAGGAAGAACGAGACCTCGGGGTCGCTGGGGACGGCCGGGTCACCGAGGGCGGCCGACGCGGAGTCGGACGACAGGGCGACGCCTCCGAGGGCGCTGACGCCGAGGGCGCTGGCGAGGACGGTGCGGCGGGTGGGCACGCTGGTCTGCTTGGTCATGAGTGACCTCCTTCACCGCGAGCCTCCAGCGCGGCGGGAGGTGTGGCCATGGCCCGTACGGGCCATGTCGCCGCAACCTGACTAGACCCCGGCGGCCTTCTCCAGCGCCTTGACCTCGTCGTCGAGGTAGGTGAGCAGCCGCTGCAGGTGCGGCACGGTGCGACGGCAGCCGGTGAGGCCGAACGCCATCTTCCCGTCGTACGACGTGCAGGTGATGTTGAGAGCCATCCCGTTGATGGGGATCGAGAGCGGGTAGGTGCCGACCATCCGGGCGCCGTTCCAGTAGTGCGTGGTGCGCGGACCGGGCACGTTGCTGATGATGAGGTTGTACGGCGGCCGGACGATGCCCTGCATGCGGAGCAGCGGCGTCAGGATCGCCGGAGCCTGTCCGAGGGCGCTCATCGCGAGGATCTGGACCTGTGTCATCCCCTCCAGGGCCTGCTTGCCGTCCTTCATCGAGGCGTGGATCGACTTGAGCCGGTTGGCGGGGTCGTTGCGGTCGGTGGCCAGCTGGCACATCACCGCCCCGACGGCGTTGCCTCCCTCGGCCGACGCGAGGTGGGACTGCTTGGCGTTGAGCCCCACGGGGACCATGGCCACCAGCGGCTGCTCGGGGAGGGCGTCCAGCTCCTGCAGGTAGCTGCGGACCGCGCCGCTGCACATGGCCAGCACGATGTCGTTCAGCGTCGTACCGGTGGCCTTGCCGATGGCGCGCAGCCGCTCCACCGGCCAGTCCTGGGCGGCGAACCGACGCGACCCGGTGATCGTCTGGTTGAACAAGGTGCGCGGGGCGTAAAGCGACAGCGCGCTCGTCTCGTTGCGGAAGCTCTTGTTGAGGGTCTTGACCAGCGCGCCGGGCATGCCGGCCGCCTCGGCGGTGATGCCGAGCGCACCGCGGAGCGCCGTCATCGGGACCTCGGACAGGTTGAGGTCCTGCTTGGCCTTCGGGCTACGCCGGGAACCTGCGGTGGCGCCCCACGGGGCCGGCATGTTGCGTTCGTCGGGGTCGGTGCTCAGGACGCTCTGCAGCAGACGCATCGCGGAGACGCCGTCGACCAGGGCGTGGTGGAGCTTGGAGTACATCGCGACCCGCCCGTCGCGGAGCCCCTCGATCACGTGCGTCTCCCACAGCGGCCGCTCCCAGGCCAGCCGTGTCGAGTGGAGCCGGCCGCAGAGCTCGAGCAGCTCGCGCACCCGGCCCGGCTTGGGCAGCGCACTGTGGCGGAGGTGGTGCTCGATGTCGAACTGGTCGTCCTCCTTCCAGACCAGCTGACCGGCGGTCCGGACCGAGCGGTGGGGGTGCTTGAGGTAGAGCGGCCGGATCTCCTCGACGTCGCGCATCTCCTCGAACATGTGCCGGGTGTAGTCGCGGCCGGCGCCCTCGGGCTTCTCGAACAGCTGCAGACCGCCCACGTGCATCGGCATGCTCCGGTTCTCGGCGAGCAGGAACGCCACCGCAGTCGGGTCGATCGGAGTGGCCACCGGTGTCCTTCGTTCGGGGGAGCCTTTGGTCGGGCTTTGGTCGGGCTGGGTCGGGCGATCCTCCCGCGCTGCGACGGGCGCCACAACCCCAACCCGGGCGGTACCCCGGCTCTCGAACGGCCACCGGCTCTCCACAGCCCGGGCTGCCTCGGCCACTCTCCACAGCCCCACGCTCCGCGGCCCTTCGCCGTCGCCGCCGCTGCCTAACGTCGGCTGCGACACACCCGACGTCCTGGGAGGACGACATGCACCTGCCTCGCCCGCTGCGGGCGCTCGGCCTGCTCCTCGCCGCGGTCACCGCGGCCCTCGCCCTGTGGGCGGCCGCGTCCCCGCCGGCCACGTCGACCGTCGCGCCGGGCGCGACGGGTCTGCCATGAAGGTCTGGCAGCATCGGTCGACATGGACGCCGAGGCGGCGCCGGTCGACCGGTTGTGGGAGCGCAGCCGCGACTCGATGCGCGTCCGGCTGGAGCGGGTCAGTGCCAAGCGGTGGCAGATCGCCCAGTGCGCGGCCGCCGCCGGGGTGGCCTGGCTGATCGCCGCCGACCTCCTCGGCCACCCCCGGCCGTTCTTCGCGCCGGTCGCCGCGGTGGTGAGCCTCGGCACCTCCTACGGCCAGCGGCTGCGGCGCGTGGCCGAGGTGACGGCCGGCGTCGCGCTCGGCGTGCTCCTCGCCGACCTGCTGGCGATCCTGCTCGGCTCCGGCTGGTGGCAGCTCGTCCTGGTGGTGACGCTGTCGATGACCACCGCCCTGCTCATCACGGGCGGGCAGACGTTCGTCACCCAGGCGGCGGTGCAGTCGATCATCATCATGTCGCTGGTCCCGGCCCCCTCGGACGCCTTGGTCCGCTGGAGCGACGCGGTGGTGGGCGGCTGCGTCGCGCTGGTCGCCGCCACGGTGGTGCCGGCCGCGCCGCTGCGTCGGCCGCGGGAGAACGCCGCGAAGGTGGTGCGGAAGATCTCCGCGTTGCTGCGGGCCGCCGCCGAGGTGATGGTGGACGGGGTGCCGTCCCGTGCCCTCGAGCTGTTGGCCGACGCGCGGTCGACCGACTACCTGATCCGTGAGCTGCAGGACGCCGCGGACGAGGGGATGGCGGTGGTCTCGTCGTCGCCGTTCCGGGTCCGGCACCGCAAGGACATCCGGCGGATGGCCGAGCTGGTCGAGCCGCTCGACCGCGCGCTGCGCAGCACCCGGGTCCTGGTCCGGCAGACGGCGGTTGCGGCCTACCACCACCGGCACGTGCCGAAGTCGTACTCGCTGCTGGCGCTCGACCTCGCGGACGCGACCGACATCGTGGCCGAGGAGCTCGCCCACGACCGGATGGCCGTGGCCGCCCGCGAGCCGCTCCTCCTCGTGGGGGAGGCCTCCGGTCTCGTGGAGCGCGCCGAGGCACTGTCTGCCGAGGTGGTGCTGGCGCAGCTGCGGTCGGTCATCGTCGACCTGTTGCTGCTCACCGGGCTCGACCAGATCGAGTCCACCGAGGCGCTGCCGCCGCCTTCCGGGTGGGAGGCGGCGTCCGCGCCGGACACCCCCGACGATGAGTGAGTCGCCCGGGTCGGGTCGGGTAGGTGTGCACCCGATCGAGCACTGGGTCCTGCACGTGGACCTCGACCAGTTCATCGCCGCGGTGGAGGTGCTGCGCCGACCCGAGCTCGCCGGGAAGCCGGTGATCGTCGGCGGCGACGGCGACCCGACCAAGCGCGGCGTGGTGTCGACGGCGTCCTACGAAGCGCGCGAGTACGGCGTCGGCTCCGGGATGGCGCTGCGGCTGGCGGCCCGCAAGTGCCCGGACGCGGTGTTCCTGGCGGTCGACAGGGACGCCTATGACGAGGCCTCGGCCGCCGTGATGGGCACGCTCCGCTCGCTGGAGTGGGGTGGCCGCCCGGTGGTCCTGGAGGTCCTCGGCTGGGACGAGGCGTTCCTGGCCGCGGGAGCTCGACCGGGCGACGCGGACGGCTCCGGCCGGACCAGCCAGCTCGGCCGGGGCCGCCCGTGGGCCGGCGCCGCGGACGAGCTCGAGGCAGAGGCAACACCGGTGGTGGAGGCGGGGCAGGGGAGCCTCCCACCCGTGCAGCAGGAGGCGACAGTCTCCTTGGGAGAGGGGCCCTCGGGTGGGCCCCCGCCCGACCCACCCGGCCCGCTGGTCGATCCGGTGGCGTTCGCGGAGCACATCCGGAGCCGGGTGCTGGAGGAGACCCGGCTGCACTGCTCGGTCGGGATCGGCGACAACAAGCTGCGGGCCAAGATCGCGACCGAGTTCGGGAAGCCGCGGGGGAGCTTCGTGCTGACGGCCGACAACTGGTTCGAGGTCATGGGCGACCGGCCGACGACGGCGCTGTGGGGGATCGGCGGCAAGACGGGCAAGAAGCTGGCCGCGCTCGGGATCGACACCGTCAGCCAGCTGGCCGCCTCCGACGCGCGGGTGCTGGCGGCGGAGCTCGGGCCGACGATGGGGCCGTGGTACCACCGCCTCGGACGAGGCGTGAGCGACAGCACGGTCAGCGCGGAGCCCTGGGTGCCGCGGGCGCACGGCCGCGAGACCACGTTCCAGGAGGACCTCGACGACTGGGACCGGATCGCCGACGAGATCCGCGCGCTGACCCGGCAGGTCAAGGCGGACATCGACAAGGAGGGGCGGCCGGCGGCGCGGGTGGGGCTCAAGCTGCGCTACCGCCCGTTCACCACGATCAGCCGCAGCCTGACCCTCACGTCGGCGACCAACGACCCCGACGAGCTGGCCGAGGCCGCGGTGAGCCTCCTGGACCGCGTCGAGAAGAACCGGCCGGTGCGACTCCTCGGGGTCCGGCTGGAGATGGTCCCGCCCGAGGGCGGCTACTAGCCCGCTGGCGGCGTGAGTCCGGACTCCATCGCGAACACCACGAGCTGGGCCCGGTCCCGGGCGTGCAGCTTCACCATGGCCCGCGACACGTGGGTGCGCACGGTGTCCGGGCTGACCACGAGCACGTCGGCGATCTCCTGGTTGGACCGTCCGGTGGCCACCCACGCGACGACCTCGCGTTCGCGCTCGGTGAGCTGGTCGAGCTCGGGATGCGGCGTACGCCGCCCGGCGCCCGTCCCGAACTGCTCGATGACCCGGCGGGTCACGCTCGGCGCGAGCAGGGAGCCTCCGTCGGCCACGACTCTGATCGCGTCAAGTAGCGAGGCCGGGTCGGCGTCCGGCGTGCTCGACACGCTCTCCGGGGGGACGGCGGTGATCGTGCTCGCCGTCTATCTGGTGCTCACCCCGCTGCTGGCCGGCTGGCTGGTCACGCGGCGCGACGTGGCCTGAGCCGCGTCAAGCGTCTGGGAGGGCGCGGTCCCACCGGACCTCGCCCTCCTCGACGACGTCGGTGGGCCGCAGCCCGAGCCGCTCGGCGACAGCGGCGGAGGCCGCGTGGTCGGGGTGGACGTGGGCGACGAGACGGGTGACACCGACGCCGGCCAGCCAGGCCACCATCGCGGCCGCGGCCTCGGTGGCGAGCCCGCGGCCCTGGTGGGCGGGCGAGACCACCCAGGCGATCTCGGCCTCTGCGCCGACGACCGTGGCCTGCACGTAGCCGATCAGCTGGTCGCCGCGTACGACGACCCAGTTCAGCCACTGCTCGGAGCCGTCGGGCGAGTGGCCCACGGACTGGCGGGCGTAGCGCGCGGACAGGTCCGGCAGGGTGGGCGGCGCGCCGCCGGTGAACTCGTAGAGGGACGGGTCGGCCAGCACCGTGACCATGGCAGCGGCGTGGTCGACGGTGAGCGGCTCGAGGCGCAACCGCGCCGAGGCGAGGGGCTCGATCGTCACCCGAGCTCGGCCCGCAGCTCGCCGACCACCGAGTCGACGACCGCGACGAGGTCCCCGCCGGTCTCGGCGGCGACCGCCCGCTGTCGCTGGTACGACGCACCGCGGGTGGGGATGTCCAGCACCGAGCCGAGCTCCGCCGAGCAGCCGAGCCGCGCGGCCACCGGCTCGAGGCGGGTGACGAGCGCGGCGAGGTCGTCGGTCATCAACGCCTCGTCGGACCTCGCGTTGAGGATGATGATCGCCTCGACCCCGTAGCGGGCCGCCCGCCACTTGTTCTCCTGGACGTGCCACGGCGGCAGCACCGGCAGCGACTCGCCGTTCGCCAGCCGGGAGTCGAGGTCGACGACCAGGCACTGCGTCAGGGCCACCAGCGCGGACAGGTCGGCGAACGTGGAGACGCCGTCGCAGACCCGGTTCTCGAGCGTCCCCAGGTGCGGCGCGGGCCGGATGTCCCAGCGCACCTCCGAGAGCCCGTCGATCACCCCGGTCGTGAGCTGGTCGTCGACGAAGGACTCGAACTCCTCCCACGTCGAGAACTGGAACGGCAGCCCGGCGGTGGGCAGCTGCTGGAACATCAGGGCCCGGTTGGAGGCGTACCCCGTGTCCACCCCGGCCCAGATCGGCGAGGACGCCGACAGGGCCTGCAGGTGCGGGTGGTAGTTCAGCAGCGCCGACAGCACCGGCAGGACCCGGTCGCGCACGGGCAGGCCGACGTGCACGTGCACGCCCCAGATGAGCATCTGCCGGCCCCACCACTGGGTGCGGTTGATCAGCTCCTCGTAGCGGTGACCCTCGGTCAGCTGCTGCCCGGTCCACGACGCGAACGGGTGCGTGCCCGCACCGAACAGGTCCAGCCCGAGCTCGTCGCCGACCGGTACGACGACCTCGAGGGTCCGGCGCAGGTCCGCCATCGCGTCGCCGACCCCTGTGCACACGCCGGTGACGATCTCGACGGTGTTCTTCAGCAGCTCCTTGTGCAGCCGGCCCGGGTCCGGGAGCCGGGCCTTGGCCCGGGCGAACAGGTGCGCGGCCTCGTTGCGCAGGTCGCGGGTACGCCGGTCCACCAGCGCCAGCTCCCACTCCACGCCGAGTGTCGGCTCCGGCGAGGGGTGGAAGTCGATCCGCACCCGCCCACGGTTGCACAGGAACGGGACCGGCACCGCCGCCAGTCAGGCGATGAGCCGGCCGAGCAGCTCCAGCCACGGGGCCGAGCGCCCGTCGAACGGCGGCGCCTTCTGCGTGACGGCGCGATGGACCAGGTCGCTCGTGGCCGTGGCCAGCTCGACGATCTCGGGCGGGTAGCCGTAGGCGACCCGGTGCTCCTCGAACTCGTCCTCGTCGTCGACGAACACCGTCCGGTCCAGTCCCTCGATCACGTCGAGGTCGAGGTCCACCGCCCGCACCGTGCGGCCGTGCCACCTGGGCACGGTCGTCATGTCGACGTAGGTCCACACCGTGCCGCCCGGTCCGTGGAACGTGGCCAGCCAGGCCTGACCGACGGCGGTGCCGGCGGCGGGCACCAGGCCGACCTGGTCGTTGGTCGTGGTGAAGTCGAACCCCGGGCGCGACATGTGGGTCGCGGTCGGGAAGCCGAGCCAGTCGCCGGCCTCGTCGCGGCCGAGGTAGACCGCATCCATCTCCCAGTGCGGCTGGTCGCCCCACTTGGTCATCTCGAGGCGTACGGCGTCACCGCGCGACAGGGTCACGCGACGGTTCTACCGCATCAGATGACAGTCGCCTTGTCCGGCAACGCCCGCTTCGAGGTCTTCGCGACCACGTCCTGGTAGCGGGAGCCGAGCAGCTTGGCCAGGTGATGGATCGCGTGCGCGTCGATGCCGACCAGCACCCGGGCCCGGTTCTTGAGGATGCCGTTGACGATGATCTCGGCGGCCCGCTCGGGCGTCATCCGGGCCAGCCGCTCGTCGAAGAGCCGCGCGGTCTGCTCCTTGCTCTCCTTGGCCGAGACCCGCGCGTTGCGGGCGATCGCGGTCTTGATGCCGCCGGGGTGGACGGCGGTCACGCCGACGGGGTGGCCGGCGATCAGCATCTCCTCGCGCAGCGCCTCGGTCATGCCGCGGACGGCGTACTTCGACGCGTTGTACATCGACTGCCCGGGCATGGAGACCAGCCCGAACAGGGAGGACAGGTTGACGACGTGGCCGTCGCCGGAGGCGATCAGGTGCGGCAGGAACTCCTTGGTGCCGTGCACGACGCCCCAGAAGTTCACCCCGATGATCCAGTCGATGTCGGCGTACTCGAGGTCGATGAGGTCGCCGGCCAGCGCCACTCCGGCGTTGTTGACGACCACGTTGACCCGGCCGAACTCCTCGACGACGTCGAGGGCATAGCGGGCGAAGGCGTCCCGGTCGGCCACGTCCAGCCGGTCGCTGCGGACCCGGACCGCGCCGGCCCGCTCCGCCTGCGCGACGGTCTCGGCCAGTCCGGCCTCGTCCACGTCCGACAGCGCGAGCAGCGAGCCGCGTCGGGCCAGGTCCAGCGCGAGGGCGCGGCCGATGCCGGAGCCGGCACCGGTGATCACGACCACCTTGTCGTCGAGCGTCTTCACCGCACCACCTTCTTCGGGAGGGTCTCCTGGTAGGCCTCGGCGTCGAACGACGCCAGCCGGCGCCGGAAGTCGGCGGTCGTCCTGGGCCACAGCGTGGTGTTCCGGCCGTGGGTGTCGAGGTACCAGCTCTGGCAGCCGCCCCGGGTCCACACGCTCCGTTTCATCCGTTGCTGCAGGGAGTGGTTCCAGTGGTCGGTCACGTCGGGCCGTGGCTCGACGCTCGACACCCCGGTCCGCCGCAGGTGGCGCAGCGCGTCGCGGATGTAGGCCACCTGCGACTCGATGATGAAGATCATGCTGGTGTGGCCCTGGCCGGTGTTGGGGCCGACGATCATGAACAGGTTCGGGAACTCGGGGACCGTCGTGCCCTTGTACGCCGCCATGCCGCTCTCGCGCCAGCGGTCAGCGAGCGTCCGGCCGGTCCGGCCGGTCAGGTGCTCGGTGACCGGCAGCTCGGTCGTCCAGAAACCGGTGGCCACGACCAGCACGTCGATCTCGCGCTCCACGCCGTCGGCGGTGACGATCGCGTTGCCGGTGACCTTGGCGATCGGGTCGGTGACCAGGTCGACGTTGTCGGCGGCCAGCGCCGGATACCAGTCGTTGGACCGCAGGATCCGCTTGCAGCCGATCATGAAGTGCGGGGTGACCTTCGCCCGCAGCTCGGGGTCCTTGATGCCGCGGTTGATGTTCATCGTGGCGGCCTTCGCGGCCGGCGCGGCGAGCTTCGGAGCCAGGGTGAACGCCGGCACGTAGGCCTCGTGGCCCCAGTAGAGCCCGGTGCGGTAGAGCCGGCGCAGCCCGGGCACCCGGCGCAGCGCGGCGCGCTCGAGCCTGCCGTAGACGCGGTCGTTGCGCGGGATCACCCAGGGCGCGGTGCGCTGGTAGACGTCGAGGTGTCCCCCGGTGGACTCCAGGACCTTCTGCAGCTCGGGCACGATCTGGATCGCCGAGGCACCGGTGCCGACCACGGCCACCCGCTTGCCGGCCAGGTCGACGTCATGGTCCCAGCGCGCGGAGTGGAACACCTCGCCCTGGAAGGTCTCGATGCCCTCGATCTCGGGCATCCGAGGGGCGGACAGCCCGCCCGCTCCGACGATCAGCGTCTTCGAGACCCAGGTGCCGTTCGGCGTACGCACGGTCCACCGCTGCGTCTCGTCGTCCCAGGCCGCGTCGTCGGCCGGCGTGTCGAAAACGAACCGGTCCAGGATCCCGGACCGCTCCGCCACGGCCTTGATGTAGTCCTGGATCTCCGGCTGCGGGGAGTAGGAGCGGGACCAGTCCTGCGGCGCGAACGAGTACGAGTAGAGCTGGCTCGGGATGTCACAGGTCGCGCCGGGGTAGGTGTTGTCGCGCCACGTGCCCCCGACGTCAGCGTCCTTCTCGAGCACCGCGAAGTCGGTCTCGCCGTCCTCCTGCAGCTTGATCGCCGCGCACAGGCCCGCGAACCCGGCGCCGATGATCAGGTGGTCGACGTTCTGCACCGAGCTCATGCGCCGACGGTATCTGTCGATCGACGGCCGGGTCAGCGCAAGTGTGGTGCGTCACCCGCCCAGGGATCGTCGCGCTTCTTGTCCCACGCGCGGAGCGGGTGGCGGTCCGGGGCCAAGGGGCCGAGGTCCCAGGGCTCGAAGGCGTTGTCGATGTTGGCCAGGCCGGTCCCGGCGAGGTCGGGGTAGTGGCGCAGCAGCACGTCCTTGAACGTCGTCCCGTCGACCCACGCGAGCCCCTCGGGCGTGTAGACCTCCTCGCGGTAGTCGGTCGTGTAGAACCGGTCTCCCAGCAGCCGGAACGACGCGTTGAGGATGAAGATCTGGAACAGGGTCTCGCCGAACGCGAAGCCGGTGGGGCGGTGCCCCTCCGACAAGGTGCCGACCAGCAGGTCCATGGCGTCGACGTTGTCGCGCCCGTCCGGGTGCGTGCCGTAGACCTCGCGGAGCGTGGCCACGCACTCCGCGTCGTCGGTGAGGTCGTCGAAGCTGGAGATGGGCTCCAGGCTGAGCTCGCGACGCAGCTGGTTGTACGACGGAACCCCACGCTCGCGGTCGCGATAGAGGTCGATGGCCGCGATGTCGGCGATCGGTGCGCCCGGCACGGTGATCGCGCGCAGGGAGTCGGGGTAGTTGTTGTTGACCAGGGCGCACGCCGACTGCTCGCCCAGCGTGCGGGCGATCGCCTCGAAGCCGTGCTCGGCCAGGAGCTCGGGCGACGCCGCGTGCCGGATGCGCTGGAACGGCACCCACGCCTTCTCCAGGCCGTCGAGGCCGACCAGCCGCACCCGGTCGGGCAGCAGCGAGTGCAGACGGTAGATGCTGACGAACTCCTCCGACAGTGCGTACGTCGGCACCTCGCCCGGGTCGTTGCCGACGATCCCGCCCAGCTCCCGGCTGGTGATGGGGATGTCCTCGAGGACCTGCTTGCGCTCGCCGCCGAACACCGCCGTGACCAGGCCGAACCAGTTCGCCTGCATGCCGCTGAGCAGCGCCTCGTTGGGGAGGATGGCGGGGGTCCACTCGATGGTGTGGATGCGGGCGAGTAGCGCGGCGTTGACGAGGCGGGCGGTCTGGAAGAGCGCCTCGTCGTCCCAGTCGGGGTAGGACTGCGCGAGCCTGTCGGCGATGGCGTTGTGCTCGCGCACGAACAGCGTGTGCAGCATCGCGAGCCCGACCCACCAGTTCCGCACGAACCCCGATCGCTCGGTGCCCGTCTCGGGGTCGAGCGGCAGCGCGCCGTCGTCGGTCACGGTCATCCGGCCGCCGACGTGCGAGCGCAGGGCGTGCTGGGTCTCCCAGTCGCTGCCGTAGATCTGCGAGGCGTCCCACCAGTGCGTCACCTCGTTGAGGAACGTCGGGGGCAGCTCCCGGTCGGGGCCGTCGTCGCGGCGCGTCGGGTCAGCCAGCGACCGGCGGACCTCGAGGTGGTCGATGCCGTGCGCGCGCAGCGGGTCGTCCTCGGCCAGGGGAATCCGGTCGACCTCGCCGTCGAGGTTGGTGCCGTGGCTGATCCAGTCGTGGTTCTGGAACTGGATCCACGCACCGCCCCACAGGTTGAAGAACGGCATCTCGACCCGCGGACCCTTCGCCGCGAGCAGCTTGCGGCTGACCTCGCGGACGCTCACCGGATCGGTCGCAGGCGCCTCCCGCGGATGCACCCCGGCCAGCCCCTTGTCGTCGCCGACGTTGCGGAAGAACCGTGTGTACGCCGCCCCGACCATGGGGTCGACCCGGCCGGCCTCGTCGGTGGACAGGTCGTTCCAGCTGCCGTCCGCCGTCCGCCAGCGGCGGGCGAACTCGGGCACCTCCGCCTGCGGGTCGGCGTCCGCGGTCGTCTGACCATCGGCATAGGTGCGCACGACGTTGTTCGCGAACAGCGACTCGCGCATGTGGGCGAGCTTGAGGATCTTGGCCCACTTGGACGCCGGCCCCGGGAGGTGCTTGCCGGAGGAGTACCAGTTGGTCCAGACGCGGTCGTTGGTGTTCCTGCCCAGGATGTCCGTGACGCCGTGGAAGAAGCCGGAGCCGACGGCGCCGAGCACCCGGCCGGCCGCGACCTTCGCGCCGCGCAGGGGGTCGGGGCCCGGCTGCGGCCCGGGCGGCGGCGGGCCGAGGTCGGGCGGCTCGACGAAGGCGCCGGCGCTCTCGACCCTGGCCACGTGCTCGGCGAACAGCGCCGCCTGCTGCTCGCCGCGGCCGATGCCGGTCGCGGCGTTGTTGGCCGCCAGCTCGTCGGGGTCGGCCACGACCGGGCCGACGGGCTCCGGGGAGACAGAGGCGTCCTGGACGGCCATGGCAGCTCCAAGCCCGCCGAGACGGGGCGTGCGAGAGGAAGTGGGAGGTCCCAAGGTAGTGCTCCGCCGCTACCCTTCGGAACATGCTCGCGGGCCCCCGGTTCGCCTTCTATCGCCGCATCCTTGCGGGATTCCTGAGCGCCGGTTTCAAGGACCACCCGATCGAGCCGCTGGCCGCACCGGTCGACACCGAGATCGACCACGTCGCCCACGACGAGCTGTGGCCCGACCTGCCGCTCCCCGGTGTCCACATCGCGTCCAGCTTCATCCCGTCCGACCACGCGGAGCGCCGTCGGCTCAAGATCCGCGTCCAGATGCGGCTGCGGGGACTGCTGGTCGACCTGGCGCCGACGGACAGCCCACCGATCCCCGCCGAGGAGAAGGCGTTCCTCGAGGTCGTCTACCCGCGTGAGTTCGACAAGGCCGGGGCACCCCGGCCGGTGCTGCCGCCGGAGCTGCGGGACTGCGACGACGTGCTCGCGCAGCTCGTCGTGCGTGGCCCCTTCGGCTCCTTCCTGCGCCGCCCGACCGCTGACGAGATGACCTCCGGCGAGGCCACCGAGGACGAGTACGTCGTCGACCTCGCCCACTACCTCGACCACCCGGTCAAGCCCGGGCTGCTGCGCCCGGGAGGCAAGGCCGTGCTGACTGCCTCGCCGACGGGCCTGGCGACCCGCGCGATCCTGCGCGACGACGCCCTGTCGCCCGACCTGGCGCACCGGGCGATGGTCGCGGGCCTGCACGAGGACGTCTCGACGTTCCGCCACAACCTCGGCGTCCACAACGTGATCCTCACCGACGCCGCCATCGCGACGATCAACCGGCTCAACGCTCGCCATCCCGTCCGCCGGGTGCTGCAGCACACCTTCCACACGCTCCTCATCGGCAACCTCGAGAACGTCAACGCCCACTTCGCCGGGGCCAAGAGCTTCTCGGTCACGCTCTTCTCCCACGACGCCCGGGAGGTGTCGGCGCTCGCGGCCGGACACCTCGCGAGCTTCGACTTCGAGGACTTCGCACCCGACGTCCAGTTCGCCCGGCGGGGAACCACCGAGACGCCGTTCCCCTATCCCTACCGCGACAACGTGCTGGAGCTGTGGGCTGTCAACCTCGACTACGTCCAGGGCTACCTCGCGCTCTACTACCCCGACGACGCGGCGGTCCGGGCCGACGCCGCGATCGCCCGCTGGGCCGACGAGCTCGACCGCCTGCTGCCCAACCCGATCGCCCGCCCCGAAGGCGGCCTGACCCGCGAGTGGGTGGCGCGGGTGTGTGCGACGGTCATCCACCTGTCGACGGTGGAGCACGACATCCTGAACAACGTCGCCTGGGACTACTGCACGTTCGGGTTCGTGGCGCCCACCGTCGTGCCGGCCTCGGGTGCGCAGATGGACATGCTCCGGGCGCTGGACATGATCGCGGTGCTGTTCGTGACGTGGCGACCGTTCAACATGCTCTTCGACTCGCACATCGAGTCGATGGCACTCGACGGCCCGGGGCGCCGGGCCATGCTCGGCTGGCTGTACCAGCTGCACGAGCTCCAGGAGCAGATGGAGGCGCGCGGCCACGACCCGTCGCTCGCCTACCCTGCGAACTTCAACATCAGCATCACCAACTGAGGCCGGGACGAGATGGCGACGGAGATCCGGCTCGCGTTCGCCTTCAACGGCGGGGTCAGCCTCGCCATCTGGATCGGCGGGGTCACCGACGAGGTGCTGCGCTGCATCAACGGCGGCCGGCTGGCGGCGGGGGGCCGCGCAGACGAGACCACCGACAACCCCTACGCGGCGGTGTGCGCCGAGCTGGACGTGGCTCTCAAGGCGGACGTGCTCACGGGCACCAGCGCGGGCGGGCTGAACGCCGCCTTCCTCGCCACCGCGGTGAGCCACGGCTGCACCGACCTCGAGGCCATCCGCCGACTGTGGCTGGAGCACGGCTCGTTCGACCTGATGCTGCGCCCGGCCACGGACCAGGCCATGGTCTCGCTGCTGGCGGGCGACGAGAACTTCCTCCCGCACATCGAGGACGCGCTGCGCCGGCTGGCTGCGACGGGCACCGGGTTCCAGGAGCCGGACCCACCGGTGGTCGTGCAGCTGACCAGCACGTCGCTCTCCGGACAGGTGACCACGCTGCGCGACGGGCAGGCCACGATCTCGTCGGTCGACCACCGCGCGGAGTTCGTCTTCCACAACGACGACTTCGACTTCGACGCCGACCCACAGGCGCTGCACCGGATGGCCCGCGCCTGTCGCTCCAGCGCGTCGTTCCCGGGCGCCTTCGAGCCCAGTGCGGTTCGGTCGGCACTCTTCGAGGAGCGGCACACGTGGGGGCTCTTCGACGACGGCGACGAGACCACCAAGCCGGTCATCGACGGTGGGGTGCTCGTGAACCTGCCCGCCCAGGCCGCGCTCGAAGCCATCGTCCGCCAGCCGTCCCGCGAGCGGGTGCAGCGGGTGCTGGCCCTGGTCGTCCCCGACCCGGCCGGCGAGGCCGACGGGGACGGGATCGAGAACCCGACCCTGGGCCAGGTGCTGAAGAAGGCGCTGGTCGGCATCCCGCTGAGCCAGTCGCTCACCGACTTCGTGCGTGAGCTCGACGAGCACAACCGCGAGGTCCGGGCCCGGCGCAGCGCTCGCGACGCACTGTTCGCCGAGCTGGGCACCCTCGCACCGGCAGACGCATGGCGGCGGATGGTGGGGCTCGCGGAGGCTCTCCTGCCTGCGTACCGCGCGATGCGGTTGGCGGCCACGCTCGATCCGAGCCGTCTCGCCGGGCATCGCGGCCTGCGGCTCGTGGCTCGCGAGGCGGGGATGGGTGACCTGCTCGACGTCCGGGCCACCCACGCTCCGTGGGTTCCCGAGCGGCTGTCAGCGGGGGACGACGCGTGGTGCTGGGGGAGCTCGGCGGTCAGGCGGCTCGGGTCGGTGCTGATCACGTGGGTGAACACGGTGGCCGAGTGGGCGGACCCTGCCACGGAGGGCGAGCTGCTGGCGCTCAAGGCGACCGTCGCGGGCACCCGTGGCCGCAGCGAGCACATCGCGCCGAGCGCGGGACTCCTCGCGGGCCTGCTGGCCGACGAGCTGGCGCTCGACGGGTCGTCGCTCGACGCAGCCTTCGAACGCGCGTGCACCCGGTGGCCCGGCGGCCCGGCTCCGCCCGTGGACTCGATCCGCGCGCTCAACGCCGAGGTCGCGACGCTCGCGGGGTGCTTCGGCCGGTTCGTCGAGCTCTCGCGAGAGTCGATGCAGCGGTGGCCGGAGGACCAGGCGGGTGATGCGCTGCGCGGCGTCGTCGCGCCTGGCTGACGGTGCCTCGAAGGAGGCCGACGGCCTCTTGCCGCTGCTGCTGTGCGTCGAGGTCGTCGAGGGGTGCTTCGCCGGAGCCGACCCGCGCCCGGACCAGGAGGTCCGGCTGGTGCAGTTCACGGCGACCGGACCCTGCGACATCGACCCCCTCCGACGGGCCGACCCCCAGACGAAGCTGGCCGGTGTCGAGCTGGCGCACTTCGGCGCGTTCCTCAAGGGCTCGTGGCGGGCCAACGACTGGCTGTGGGGCAGGCTCGATGCCGCCCAGCGGCTGTTGCGGCTGCTGGACGCCGCGGTCGACAACCGGCTCAGCCGCGCCGGGACCCTGGAGAGGCACACCGCGGTCGTCCAGGCCGCCGTGCTGCGGGAGGAGCTCCCGACGCTGGTGGCCGAGCTCGAGCGCGACGCGGCACGGGGGGCCTGGGTGACGCCGGAGGCGACGGCGTTCGTGCAGGCAGTGCGTCGGGTCGCCGCGACCACCGGAGACGGAGCCGTCGACCTCTCAGCCGCGAGCGACGACGAGCTGCGCGAGCTCCTCCGCCTGCAGGTGGTCGGCGCCGAGGACATCTCCCTCGAAGCCGGCTCGAACCTGGCGACGGTCACGTCGATCGGCGCCCTCCGCACCAGTGCGCGGGTGCTCCACCTGCAGGGTCCGAAGGTCCTGCGGTGGCCGACCCGTGTCCTCGGGGCGACCTCGTCGCTCGCGTGGCGGTTGACCAAGCGAGGCTGGGGGATCAGCAACACCGTCCTGGTGGCGCTCATCGCCGTGACCGGTCTGGTGGGACTGGCCGGCTCGTTCCTGGCCCTGGTCACCGATGTCCCGCTGGGCTGGTTCAGCTACGTCGCGCTGGCCTGCCTGGTGCTGGCCCCGTCGCTCGCGGTGCTGGCGGCGCCGTGGCTGCTGCTCGGCGTCGGTCGCCGCAAGGTGGCCCGGGAGCGGTGACCGGCGGGGTCACGCCCGCGCGACGACGTCCGCCAGCTGCTCCAGCCCCCAGAGGAGGTCCTCGGGCGAGACGACCAGCGGCGGTGCGAACCGGATCGTCGAGCCGTGGGTGTCCTTGGCCAGGACCCCGCGGGCCAGCAGCGCCTCGCAGACCATCCGGCCGGTGCCGATGCCCGGGTCGATGTCGATGCCGGCCCACAGGCCGCGGGTGCGGACGCCGACCACACCGTTGCCGAGGAGCGTGTCGAGCCGCTCTCGCATCAGCACGCCGAGCTCGGTCGCGCGGGCCTGGAACTCACCGGTGCGGAGCATCTCCACGACGGTCAGGCCGACCGCGCAGGCCAGCGGGTTGCCGCCGAAGGTGCTGCCGTGCTGGCCCGGGCGCAGCACGCCCAGGACGTCCCGGTTCGCGACGATCGCCGAGACCGGGACGATTCCGCCGCCCAGCGCCTTGCCCAGGATGTAGATGTCAGGGACGACGTCCTCGTGGTCGCAGGCGAACGTCCTGCCGGTGCGGCCCAGCCCGGCCTGGATCTCGTCGGCGGCGAACAGGACGTTGTTGCGCGGTGCAGACGTCGCGGACGCCGCGCAGGTAGCCGTCCGGCGGGATGAGTACGCCGGCCTCGCCCTGGATCGGCTCGATGAGGACAGCCACGGTGTTGGCGTCGACGGCCGCCTCGAGCGCGGCCAGGTCGCCGTAGGGGACGGTGACGAAGCCGGGCGTGAACGGGCCGAAGCCGTCGCGTGCGTCGGGGTCGTCGGAGAAGCCGACGATGGTGGTGGTCCGGCCGTGGAAGTTGCCGGAGGCCACGATGATCTTCGCCTGGTCGGCGGGGACGCCCTTGACCTCGTAGCCCCACTTGCGCGAGACCTTGACCGCGGTCTCGACGGCCTCGGCGCCGGTGTTCATCGGCAGCACCATGTCCTTGCCGCACAGGTCGGCCAGCGCGGCGCAGAAGTCGGCGAACCGGTCGTGGACGAAGGCCCGGCTGGTCAGCGTGAGCTGGTCGAGCTGGGTGTGCGCGGCGGCGAGGAGGGCGGGGTGGCCGTGGCCGAAGTTGAGCGCCGAGTAGCCCGCCAGGAAGTCCAGGAAGCGCCGGCCGTCGACGTCGGTCATCCAGGCGCCCTCGCCGTGGGCGAGCACCACGGGCAGCGGGTGGTAGTTGTGCGCGGTGCGCGCTTCCGCGCGCTCGAACTCCTCGCGCGAGTGGGTCGTGGGCTGCTCGGTCGCCGTCATGGGGTCGCCTCCTCCGTCGGTTCAGGATTGTCAGACAATCTGGTACGACGTCAGCGTAGCCGGACCGCGACGGTGGTGCCAGCCGACGCGCTCGTGATCGCCACCGTGCCGCCGTGCGAGCGCACGATCGCCTCGACCAGGGCCAGCCCGAGCCCGGCGCCGCCGGTGCGCTCGCGGGCCTGGTCGAGGCGGGCGAACCGCTCGAAGGCGTGGTCCACGAAGCCCGGCGGGAAGCCCGGTCCGTCGTCGTGGACGTCGAACCCGTCCGCCCGCACGGTCACGGTCACCGTCGTGCCGGCCGGCGTGTGCTTGCGGGCGTTGGTCAGCAGGTTGGTGACCACCTGGTGCAGCCGCTGCTCGTCGCCGGTCACCTCGACCGGCTGCGCGACGTTCGTCGGCAGCTCGAGCCGCCACCGGTGGTCCGGCCCGACCACCCGCGCGTCGTCGACCGCCTCGACCAGCAGCCTGGTCAGGTCCACCGGCTCCCGCTCGAGGCCCCGGCCGGCGTCCAGCCGGGCCAGCAGCAGCATGTCCTCCACGAGTGACGTCATCCGGCCGGACTCCTCCTCGACCTTGCTCAGCGCGGTGCGGACGTTGACCTCGTCCGGCCGGCGCCGGGCCAGCTCGGTGTAGCCGGCGATCGTGGCCAGCGGCGTGCGCAGCTCGTGCGAGGCGTCGGCCACGAACTGCCGGACCTGCAGCTCGCTGCGGTGCCGGGCCTCCAGCGAGGTCTCGACGTGGGCGAGCAGGGTGTTGAGCGCCGCACCGACCTTGCCCACCTCGGTGCGCTCGTCGGTGAGGCGCTCGGGCACCCGGTCGGAGAGGTCGATGTCGCCCTCGGCCAAGGGGAGGTCGGCCACCCGGTGCGCGGTGGCCGCGACCTCGGTCAGCGGCCGGAGCTGGCGGCGTACGAGCAGCAGACCGCCGCCCAGCGCCAGCAGTGCACCCAGGGCGATGAGCAGGATCTCCCAGCCGATGAGCGAGCTGATCGCCTCGTCGGCCTGGGCCGTGGGGAGGCCGACCACGCCGACCTGGGTGCCGTCGGTGCGGGCGATCACCCGGTAGGTGCCGAGGTCCGGCAGGTCCACCTCGTGGATGTCGCCGTCGGCCGGGACGTCCGCGAGCACGCCCAGCTGGTCGTCGGTCAGCCCCTTCTCGGTGCCGGGCGCGAACCCGACCACCGAGCCCATCCGCTCACCGGTCGCGAAGACCGCGACCACGCTCTGCGGGCCCCGGCCACGGGTGTCGAACTCACCACCTTCCGGCCCCTGGCCGCCGCCCGCCTGGCCCGCGGGCGGCGGGTTGTCGCCGCCCTGGCCGTCGAAGAACGCGACCCGGTTCGGCGTGCGCCGGAGGTCGTCGTCGATCTGGTGGTTGAGCTGCCGGTTGAGCAGCGCGGTCGCGGCGGCCCCGATGAGTACGGCGACCAGGAGCACCAGTGCGACGGTGGTGACGACCAGCCGCGAGGTGAGCGAGGCGAAGGCCCTGCCGAACAGTGGTCGCACGTCAGCCCGCTGGCTTGAGCACGTAGCCGGCGCCGCGCAGGGTGTGGATCATCGGGGGCCGGCCTGCGTCGATCTTCTTGCGCAGGTAGGAGATGTAGAGCTCGACGACGTTGGCCTGCCCGCCGAAGTCGTAGTTCCAGACCCGGTCCAGGATCTGCGCCTTGCCCAGCACCCGCTTCGGGTTGCGCATCAGGAAGCGCAGCAGCTCGAACTCGGTCGCGGTGAGCGAGATCTGCTCCCCGGCGCGGGAGACCTCGTGGCTGTCCTCGTCGAGCTCGAGATCGCCGACCACGAGCACCGAGCTGGTGGCGGCCCGCTGGGCGCCGGAGCGCCGCATCAACCCGCGCAGGCGGGCCACGAGCTCCTCGAGCGAGAACGGCTTGGTGACGTAGTCGTCGCCGCCGGCGGTCAGCCCGGCGACCCGGTCCTCGACCGCGTCGCGGGCGGTGAGGAAGACGACGGGCACGTCCGGCATCGAGGTGCGCATCCGGCGCAGCACCTCGAGGCCGTCGATGTCCGGGAGCATCATGTCGAGGACCACGGCGTCCGGGCCGAGCTCGCGGGCGGCGTTCACCGCGGAGGTCCCGGTGTGCGCCATCTGGACCTGCCAGCCCTCGTAGCGCAGCGCCATCGAGATCAGCTCGGCGATGTTGACCTCGTCGTCCACGACGAGCACCCGCAGCGGAGAGCCGTCGGCGCGGGTCAGGTCGGCGGCGGCCACGCTCACGGGATCAACCTCATGCGACCAGCCTGCGGCCCTTGTCTGTGCGTTTCCTGTGAGGAACCTACTCGGCGCCCCTGCGCCTTCAGATGCCATTCACAGGTCAAGCACAGCGTTCCGCGGGACCATTCTGTCCATGAGCGACACCCAGCCCACGCCCGCGCAGCCGGAACCTCCGGCGAACCGGCCCGCCGAGCCCGTGGCGGCCACGCCACCGCCCCCGCCGCCGCCCGGACCGCCCGGCGCGCCGGTGGTCCAGCGGACCCGGCTGCGGGACCTGGTGTTCGGGCTGAGGTCGCTGGTCGCGGTGGCCGTGGCGGGGGTGATCGTGGGCGGGCTGGCCGGCTTCGCAATACACGCGGCGACCGACGACGACCACCGGGACGGCCGGATGGGAGGGTTCGGCCCTGGTTTCGGTCCGCGCGGGGGGTTCGGCGACGGACCGGGCCACCACGGCTTCCCGGGTGGCGGCTCTCCCGGCGGGCCGGGCACCCAGCAGCTCCCGCCGCCCGCCGGTACGGACCAGCCGACGCCGTCGCCGACCGTGGCTCCGAGCCAGTCCTCCTAGCGTCAACTTTCCGGCTGCCAGAGCCAACCTGACTGGGCTTCCTCGCGTCAGAGAGGTAGAACGGTTCGGCACGAGCTCACCACCGGATTGGGGCGCGCGCTCTTGGGCGGCACGCGGGACGACGACTTCACGGCGTACGTCGTCGGTCGGCGCGCCCACCTGTTCCGGGCCGCCTACCTGCTGTGCGGCGACCCGCACCGGGCCGAGGACGTCGTGCAGACCGCGCTGGCCAAGCTGTACGTCGCCTGGCCGCGGGCGTCCCGCGCGGACTCGGTCGACGCCTACGTCCGCCGGGTGATCATCAACAGCCACCTCGACGAGTGGCGCCGCCCGTGGCGGCGCGAGGCACCGACCGCGGATGACAGGCTGGACCGGCCGGCCCCGGCCGGAGTCACGCCCGAGGACTCCGACGCCCTCTGGGCAGCACTGCGTGAGCTCGGACCGAAGCAGCGCCGGGTGGTCGTGCTCCGCCACTACTGGGGGCTGTCCGTCGAGGAGACGGCCGCCGACCTCGGCGTCAGCCCCGGCACCGTGAAGAGCCAGACCTCGGCCGCCCTGGAGAAGCTCCGCTCCGTGCTCCTGGCCGACGTGACCCCGCGAGGAGGACGGCGATGACCGACCCCGCCGACCGGTTCCTCGAGGAGCGGCTGCACTCCCTGGCTCACGGCGTCCCGGCGCCCGTGGTGCCGCCCGGTGACGACGTGCGCCGCGGCCGGCGCCGGCTGCTCCGCACGCGCATGGCGATGGCCGGAGCGACGACCGGGACCCTGGCCGTGGTGCTGGGCATCACCGGCCTCACTGCCGGCGACCCGAAGGCCACCGAGATCCCGCCGTCCTCCGAGGTGCCCACGGTCCTGCGCACCACGCCGACCAGCTCGCCGTCCGTGGACGGTCACGGCACCGCATCGGGTCCCGGCGACCACCGGGGCGGTGGAAGCTCGGTCGCGGTGGGCTCGGGAGCCGGTCCCGGAGCGAAGGGGTCCGACGCCGCGGCACCCCCGAGCCGGCACCAGGTCAAGCACGCACCGACCGAGGCCGCGACCACTGGCGGGCACCCGGCCGGCCAGCCGTGGGCCGACCCGACCACGGCGCCGACCTCGACGCCCGACCTCCCGACCCCAGCCCCGACCAGCGACCCCACCGCCACCCCGACCGACTCGGTCACCCCCACGCCGACCGACCCGACCACGGCGCCGCCACCGACCGAGCCCCCGCCGCCGACCGAGCCCCCGCCGCCGACCGGCGGGACCAAGGTCCGGGTCGACCGGGTGCTGGCCTACTACGACGACGTCCTGGCCGAGCACCTCGACCCCGACCGCAACCACCTGCAGCCGTACAACCGCAAGGTCGACCCCAAGGTGACCCGCAAGGCCGACGGGCTGCTGTTCGCCCTGGGATCGACCTACCGCTGGGAGCTCGGCCGCTCGCTCTCCGGCCTCGAGGTCACCGTGGCCAGCGGCTGGGACCAGGTCGACTGGGACTGCGGGGCGACCTACTCCGACTGGAGCTGCCACCCGGTCGACGGCGCGCTCCGGACCGAGGTCGCGACGCACGACGGGGTGCGCCAGGTCGCGGTGGAGCACGGTGACGGCCAGGTCGTGGTGGTCACCGCCGACCCGGCGTCCGGCAGCGTCGGCAGCGAGGCGGCCCTGGTCGCCGCTGCCTCCGACGCCCGGCTGGTCCTCCCCGGCCAGGCACCCCAGGCGCCGCCCACGATCGACAGCGCCAGCTTCGCGGCCGCGGGCCAGGCCGCCCTCCTGGACGCTGGCGACACCTTCGACCAGACCTCGCTCGACCGTTCCCCGGCCGTCCGGGGCACCTGGTCGGCCGAGGACGGCGCGGGCGGCACGCTCGCCTGGTCGGCCAGGCCGGTCTACAGCGGCGGAGCCTTCAGCTGCCTGACGACCTACCTCCGCTGCACGACTGTCGTGGTCGGCGACGACGGCGCCGCGGTCCAGCTCGCCCTGCTGCGGAAGAAGGCGGGTGGCGGCTGGATCGTGCAGTACGACGGCCCGTCGTACGCCGTCCGCGTCTACTCCTCGGACCGGACCTTCCCCAAGAAGCTGGCCTACGCCTTCGTCACCCGGGACGACTGGCAGCCGACCCGCGACGAGACCTAGACCCGCAGGTCCTCGACGGCCAGCGCGGCGAAGACCATCGCCGAGCCCAGCGGCGCGCCGGGACCCGGGTAGACCGAGCCGAAGACCGACGCCGCGGTGTTGCCGGCGGCGTACAGGCCGGCGATCGGCGTGCCGTCCTCCCGCAGCACCCGGCCGGCCGCGTCGGTGACGAGCCCGCCCTTGGTGCCGAGGTCGGACAGGACGAAGCGGGCCGCGAAGTAGGGCGGGGCGTCGAGCGGGCACAGGCACTTGTTGGGGCCGTGGCCGCCGGCGAAGAACGTGTCGTACTCGTCCTCGCCGCGGTGGAACTCCTCGTCGATGCCGGTCTCGGCGTAGTGGTTGAACCGGCGGACCGTGTCCGCCAGCGCGTCGGGTGGCAGCTCGGCAGCCTCGGCCAGCTCCTCGATGGTGGCCGCGCTGACCCACGTGCCCGCCGCCAGGTGCGCGGCGGGGTCGCCCTCGGGCATCGCGATCGCGGGCAGCCGCCCGTCCTCCCGGGCGTCGAAGACGTACCAGGACGGGATCCGCTCGGGCGCCTCGGCCATCGCGCGGCCGAACCGGTCGTAGGGGAGGCACTCGTTGGCGTAGCGCCGGCCGGTCTGGTCGACCATCAGGCCGCTGCGGAAGCCGAGCGTGAAGGAGCCGCCGCCGTCCGGCTGTGCGAGCCCGGGGCAGAACCAGCCCAGCGGGCGGTAGTCGGTGGCCGCGCCGAGCGCCACCGCCGCCGCGATCGGCTCGCCGGTGTTGGTGCCCCGCGGTGCCATGGTCCACGCGGTCTCGCCGGGCACGTCGTGCTCGTGCCGCATCTCCTCGTTGCCCTCGAAGCCGCCGGCCGCGAGCAGCACCCCACGGCGGGCGTCGATCCGGACCGGTCCCTCGGGTGACATCGCGGCCACCCCCGTGACCCGCCCGCTGTCGTCGGTGACCAGCCCGGTCACGGGCAGGTTGGTGCGGATCGTGCCGCCCTCGCGGACCAGGATCGTGGCCAGCCGCGCGATCAGGGACTGGCCCCCGCTCAGGGTGTTCCGGCCGCCCGCTCCGGCCCGGTCCCGCTCGACCGGGGGCCGCACCAGGTCGGCCACCTCGGCCGGGAGCTCGTCGCGCTTGATGTTCGTGGGCTGGATGGAGCGGCCGAAGGGCACCCGGCCCGGCGCGTCGTAGTACTCCGAGAACGGCAGCCACTCGAAGTCGAGGTCGGGGTCGTCCTCGAGCTCGGCCACCAGCCGGGGCGCGGTCCGGAGGAAGGCCTCGACCTTCTCGCTGCTCTCGGGGGAGTCCACGTCGACCAGCACCGCGGCGAGGTACTCCCGCGCGCTCTCGGTCGAGTCGGGAACACCGGCGCGCTGCTGGACCTCGCTGCCCGGCAGCCAGCAGGCGCCGCCGGAGTACGCCGAGGTGCCGCCGATCAGCGATGTCTTCTCGACCACGCACACCGAGAGGCCGGCCTTGGCGGCCAGGGCCGCGCCGGTGAGGGCGCCGCCGCCCGAGCCCACCACCACGACGTCGTACTCGCTCACCGCGTGATGGTCGCAACTAGAACGTGTTCTAGGCAACCTCTCGAAGGTAGTCGGCCACGATCACGCCCCGCTCGGTGGACGTGCAGTCGACCAGCGTCAGCTCGTGCGCATCCTCGTCAGGACCGAACAGCCTCCGGCCCGACCCGAGCACCACCGGGTGGACGAACAGCAGGAGCTCGTCGACCAGGCCGACGGGCAGCAGGGACTGGACGAGCCGTGCGCTGCCCATGACCACGAGGTTGCCGCCGGGCCGCTCTCGCAGCGCGGCCACCCCGGCCGGTACGTCGCCCGTGAGCAGCGTGGAGCTGGGCCAGGGGAGCTCGGCCTGCGGATCGGACGACGCGACGTACTTGGTGGCGTTGTTCAGGCCGTCCTTGAACGGGCCTCCGACCTCGTTCCAGTGGCTCAGCATGTCGTCGTAGCTGCGCCGCCCGAACAGCCACGAGAACCCCTCGCCCATCCGCTCGCCCATGGTGGCGGCCATGGTGGGGTCGCTCCGCTCCGCGGCCCAGCCGCCGTGACGGAACCCGTCCCGGGTGTCCTCGTCGGGCCGTCCAGGGCCCTGCAGGACGCCGTCGAGGCTGACGTGGTTGATGACGAGGACACGCATGAGAGTCACGACCCGTCCCGTGCGCCGGACTCATCGGTCAGATGCGGGCCAGCGCCTCCCGCATGGGGTCGAGGCCGAGCGACCCGAGGTCGAGGGCGGCGCGGTGGAACGCCTTGAGGTCGAACGACGCGCCCTGCCGGGCCTTCACCTCCTCGCGGGCCTGCAGCCAGATCCGCTCGCCCACCTTGTAGGACGGCGCCTGCGCCGGCCAGCCGAGGTAGCGGTTGACCTCGAAGACGATGGTGGCGTCATCCATCCGGCAGTGCTGGCGCATGAACTCCAGGCCGAGCTCGCCGGTCCAGCGCTCGCCCGGGTGGAAGCCGAACGGGTTGTCGCGCGGGATCTCGAGCTCGAGGTGCATGCCGATGTCGACGATCACCCGCGCCGCACGGAACCCCTGTCCGTCGAGCATCCCCAGCTTGTCGGCCGGGTCCTCGAGGTAGCCGAGATCGTCCATCAGCCGCTCGGCGTACAGCGCCCAGCCCTCGCCGTGCCCGGACACCCAGCACAGGCTGCGCTGCCAGCGGTTGAGCACGTCGCGGCGGTACATCGTCTGCGCGCACTGCAGGTGGTGGCCGGGCACGCCCTCGTGGTAGACGGTCGTCACCTCGCGCCACGGGTGGAAGGTGGTCACGCCCTCCGGGATCGACCACCACATCCGCCCCGGACGGCTGAAGTCCTCCGAGGGCGGGGTGTAGTAGATGCCGCCGTCATCAGTGGGAGCGATGCGGCACTCGATCCGCTGGACCGGTTCCGGGATGTCGAAGTGGGTCCCGGCCATCTCGGCCAGGGTTCGGTCCGCCAGCTCCTGCATCCACTCGCGGAAGTTCTCGGCCCCGTCGATGCGCCGGTCGGGGTCGGCCTCGATGTGCGACGACGGCCTCGGCGATCGAGGCGCCGTCACCGGCCAGCTTCGAGGAGATCTGGAGCATCTCGGTCTCGATGCGGTACAGCTCCTCCCAGCCCCACGCGTAGGTCTCGTCGAGGTCGATGTCGGTGCCGAGGAAGAAGCGCGAGTCGCGGGCGTACGCCTCCCGGCCGACGGCCTCCTTGTCCCGGCCCCTCGGGGCGAGCTCCTGCTGGAGGAAGGTGGCGAAGTCGGCGAAGGCGGTGCTGGCGAGCACCGCATTGCGGGCCAGGTCGGACTCGAGCGTGGCGGGTACGGCGCCGGGCCCTGCTGCGCTGGTCTGGGCGACCAGCTGTGCGAACACGTCACCGCCGCCGCCGGACCGACCGGTCCACCTCGAGATCTGCTTGGCCGCCTCGAGGATCTGCCGTCGCGGGCTGACGTGGCCGTGGTCGGCCTCGTGCAGCAGGGTGCCCCGAGCTTCGGACACCGCGCGGGGGACCGCGCCCAGGCGCGCGGAGATCGCCGTCCAGTCCTCGTCGGTCGCCGTCGCCATCAGGTCGAAGGCGCCGCGCAGCCCGTGCAGGGCGCTGTCGACCACGCTGACCACGGACTCCGGCTGGTGCGCGTCCGCCAGGGCCAGCGTGGTGTCGGCCCGCTCCAGGAAGGAGCTGCGGGCCACCTCTTCGCGGTCGTCGGACGGCGTGGCCCCGGCCATGTCGGCCCGCGCCCGGCGCAGCACCTCCGCGCGGGCGGCGTAGCCGTCCGGGGTGTAGTCAGGCAGCTGGTCCTCGTGGCCGGCGATGCCGCTGAACGTCGCCAGGATCGGGTCGGCCGCGGCGATGTCCACGACGTACTGCTCGGCGATCGCGTCGGCCTCTCGGGCGCGGGTGGGCGTCGGGTCCTGGGTCATGGCCCGAACCTAACCTCTCGAGTCCACTGGGTCAGCGCTGGGACAATGGTCGGGTCATGACCGTCGAGCAGCTGGAGATCACCTACCCACCAGAGCTCCCGGTCAGCCAGCGGCGGGCCGACATCGCGGCCGCGATCCGCGACCACCAGGTCGTCGTCGTCGCAGGGGAGACCGGCTCGGGCAAGACCACGCAGCTGCCCAAGATCTGCCTCGAGCTGGGCCGCGGCCGCGGAGCGGGTCGGGGCGGCGGCATGATCGGGCACACCCAGCCCCGGCGGATCGCGGCCCGGTCGGTGGCCGAGCGGATCGCCGAGGAGCTCGGGACCGAGCTCGGCGACGTGGTGGGCTACCAGGTCCGCTTCACCGACCGCACCTCCAGGCGCAGCCGGGTCAAGCTGATGACCGACGGCATCCTGCTGGCCGAGCTGCAGCGCGACCGCCAGCTGAAGCGCTACGACACGATCATCATCGACGAGGCGCACGAGCGGTCGCTGAACATCGACTTCCTGCTCGGCTACCTCAAGCGGCTGCTGCCGCGGCGCCCCGACCTCAAGCTGATCATCACCAGCGCCACCATCGACGTCGAGCGGTTCTCGAAGCACTTCGACGCGCCCGTGGTCGAGGTGTCCGGCCGGACCTACCCGGTGGAGGTGCGCTACCGGCCCCTCATGGAGGTTCCTGAGGACGACGAGGACGGCGAGCCGATCGTCCGCGACCAGACCGAGGCGATCCTCGACGCGGTCCGCGAGCTGGTCGCCGAGGGGCCGGGCGACATCCTGGTCTTCCTGCCCGGCGAGCGGGAGATCCGGGACACGGCTGATGCCCTCGCCGAGGCTCTGTCCAACGCTGGCGACCAGCGCACCGAGGTGGTGCCGCTGTACTCACGGCTGTCGGCCGCCGAGCAGCACCGCGTGTTCGCCGCACACACCGGCCGCCGCGTCGTCCTGGCCACCAACGTGGCGGAGACCTCGCTGACCGTGCCCGGCATCCGGTACGTCGTCGACACCGGCGTCGCCCGGATCTCGCGCTACTCGGTGCGCACGAAGGTGCAGCGGCTGCCGGTGGAGGCGATCAGCCAGGCCTCGGCCAACCAGCGCTCCGGCCGCTGCGGCCGGCTCGGTCCGGGCATCGCGATCCGGCTCTACTCCGAGGAGGACTTCGACGGTCGGCCGGAGTTCACCGACCCGGAGATCCTGCGGACCAACCTGGCCAGCGTGATCCTGCAGATGGCCTCCCTCGGGTTGGGGGAGATGGGCCGGTTCCCGTTCGTCGAGCCGCCGGACCGCCGCAACATCAGTGCCGGCGTACAGCTGCTGGAAGAGCTGGGGGCACTGGACGGGCAGAGGCTCACCAAGGTCGGTCGCCGGCTGGCCCGGCTGCCGATCGACCCGCGGCTGGCCCGGATGGTGCTGGAGGCCGAGCACCGCGGCTGCGTGCGTGAGGTCATCGTGATCGCCGCCGCGCTGTCGCTGCAGGACCCGCGCGAGCGACCCGCGGAGCTGCAGGCGCAGGCCGACCAGCAGCACGCCCGGTTCAAGGCCGACGGCAGCGACTTCCTCACCTGGCTCAACCTGTGGAGGTACATCAAGGAGCAGCAGCGGGAGCTGTCGTCGTCGGCGTTCCGGCGGATGTGCCGGCGCGAGTACCTCAACTACCTGCGCGTGCGCGAGTGGCAGGACTTCGAGTCCCAGCTGCGCCAGGTCTGCAAGGAGATGGAGATCAGGGTCGGGCGCCCCGCCGACCTGCCTGACGCCGACGGGATCCACCAGTCGCTGCTGGCCGGGCTGCTCTCGCACATCGGGCTGCTGCAGGAGCGCGACCGCAATCAGCGCGGTCCGCGCGAGTACCTCGGCGCCCGCGGCGCGCGGTTCGCGGTCTTCCCCGGCAGCGTCCTGCACCGGAAGAACCCGCAGCTCCTCATGGCCGGCGAGCTGGTCGAGACCTCGCGGCTGTGGGCGCGGCAGAACGCCGCCATCAAGCCCGAGTGGGCCGAGGAGCTCGGCTCGCACCTCGTGAAGCGGAGCTACTCCGAGCCGCACTGGTCGAAGAAGCGGGCCGCGGTGATGGCCTACGAGCGCGTCACGCTGTACGGCGTACCGCTCGTCGCGGACCGGCTGGTGTCGTACGGCAAGGTCGACGTCGAGCTCGCGCGGGAGCTGTTCATCCGGCACGCGCTGGTCCAGGGGGAGTGGAGCTCCCACCATCGGTTCCTGCAGACCAACCGCCGGCTGCTGGAGGAGGCCGAGGAGCTCGAGCACCGCGCCCGGCGGCGCGACATCGTGGTCGACGAGGACACGCTGTTCGACTTCTACGACGAGCGCGTCGGCCCCGAGGTCGTCAGCGGTGGCCACTTCGACCAGTGGTGGAAGCTGGAGCGGCGCACCCGTCCGGACCTGCTCACCTTCGACCCGGAGATGCTCACCCGTGACACCGCCGGCCAGGTCACGGAGGCGGAGTACCCCGAGCGGTGGGCCAGCGGCGAGGAGGGACTGACGTTCCCCATCAGCTACCACTTCGAGCCGGGCGCGGCCGCGGACGGGCTCACGATCGACGTCCCGGTCTCGACCCTGAACCGGGTCGAGGCGGACGACTTCTCCTGGCAGGTGCCCGGGCTGCGGGAGGAGCTCGTGACGTCCCTGATCCGGTCGCTGCCGAAGAACCTGCGGGTCTCCTTCGTGCCGGCGCCGAACAGGGCTCGCGAGTTCCTGGCCGCCGTACCGCCCGGGGAGGAGCCGCTGCTGGACGCGCTGGAGCGCTGGATGCGCTCGACGACAGGGGTGGTCGTACCGCGCGAGGCGTGGGACTGGTCGAAGGTCGCCCCGCACCTGCGGCCGACCTACCGGGTGGTCGACGACGGAGGGACCGAGCAGGCGCGCGGCAAGGACCTCGACGAGCTCAAGGCGCCGCTCCGGCCGCAGTTCCAGCAGGCGTTGGAGGAGGTCGCCTCGGACAGCGGGCTGGCGCGGACCGGCGAGACCACCTGGGTCTTCGGGACGATCGAGGAGTCGGCGACGCTGACCCGGGCCGGCCACCGGGTCACGGTGTTCCCGGCGCTGGTCGACGAGGGGCCGACCGTGGGGCTGGGGGTGTTCGGCAGCACCGACGAGGCCGAGGCGCGGCACCGGGCGGGCGTACGCCGGCTGGCGCTGCTCGCGCTCGACCTCCCGTCGGACTCGGCACTCCTGGACCCGCTCTCGACCGCGCAACGGCTCGGGCTGGCCGGCTCGCCGTACTCCTCGGTCGCAGAGCTGCTGGTGGACAGCCGCGCCGCCTTCGTCGGCGGGCTCGTCGACGGTGTCGCGCAGGTCAGGTCCGAGGCCGACTTCGCCGCGCTGCTCGGGCAGGCGCGGACCGCCGCCGAGCCCGCGTTGCGCGACCTCCTCGGGGAGGTGCAGCGGGTGCTCGATGGCTGGCGGACCGCCGACAAGCTGCTCAGCGGGCGCGCCGAGATGGCGATGCTGCCTGCGCTGGCGGACATGAAGGCGCAGCTGGAGCGGCTGGTGCACCGCGGGTTCCTCTCCGAGGCCGGTCCCGAGCAGCTGCGCCGCTACCCGACCTACCTCCGGGCCCTGACTCTGCGGCGGGAGGCGCTCGACCAGGGTGGCGCGGCGGTCAACCGTGACCGCCAGCTGATGGACCGCATCACCGAGCTGCAGGAGTCCTACCTCCACCAGGTCGCGGCGCTGCCCGACGGACGGCCGCCGGGCGAGCGGCTGCGCCGGGCGCGGTGGATGCTGGAGGAGCTGCGGGTGTCGCTGTGGGCCCAGCGGCTCGGCACCGCCCAGCCCGTCAGCGACGAGCGGCTTCGCAAGGTGCTCGCCCCTTGAGGCGGCGTCCGTGAGGTGGGCCGACGCGAACCGCCGGCGGTTGGTCCGACACGGGCTGGCGGACGATCCGGGACCGCTGGGCTCGTTCACCGAGGCGGCGGTGGCGATGGCGGGCGTGCACGCGCAGGTGATGTCGGCGGCGGAGATCTCCCTGGCGCTGCGGGTGGCCGACGCGACGCGCGCCGACGTGGCCTCGGCGCTCTGGGAGGACCGGTCACTGGTCAAGACGTTCGGTCCGCGGGGGACCGTGCACCTCCTCGCGACCGCCGACCTGCCGTGGTGGCTGGCGGCACTGGGCTCGGTGCCCTCCTCCGGCGGTCACGTGGAGGGCGTGCGGCTGACTCCGGAGGAGACGGACGCGGTGGTGGCCGCGCTCGACGTCGCGCTGCGCGAGGACGACTGCACGACCGAGGAGCTCGACGGGCGCGTCGCCGAGGCGTGCGGACCGTGGGCAGCCGAGGAGTCCATGCCGGCGTTCGGCGGCTTCTGGCCGCGGTGGCGCCAGGCGCTCCGGGCCGCGGCGGTGCGGGGGGTGCTCTGCTTCGGCCCCAACCGGGGCCAGCGCGTCGCCTACGCGAGCCCGTCGTGGTGGCTCTCCGACGTGGTCCTGCCGGAGCCTGACCAGGCGCAGCTCACGCTGCTGCGCGCCTATCTCACGGCGTACGGCCCGGCCACGCCGGAGCACCTGGCCCGGTGGCTGGCCACGTCGCCGGCGTGGACCAAGGAGCTGTTCGCGCGCGCGGACCTCGACGAGGTCGAGCTCGGTGGCGGGCCGGCATGGGTATGGCGCGGCGACCTGACTTTCGAGGCCGGTCCGCCTCCGGTGGCGCGGCTGCTGCCCTACTTCGACGCGTTCCAGGTGGGCTCCCAGCCGCGCCGGCTGCTCTTCCCGGGCCGAGCCTCCGAGCGGGCGTTGGCGCGGTCGCAGGCCGGCAACTACCCGGTGCTGCTGCTCGACGGGGTCGTCGGTGGGGTCTGGCACCAGAAGCGGACCGGGAAGAAGGTCGCGATCACCGTCGAGCCGCTCGGTCGGCTGACCAAGGCCCAGCGCGCCGCCCTGGAGGTCGAGGTGCAGCGGATCGGGGAGATCGTCGAGGCGCGGCCCGAGCTCACGGTCGGGCCGATATCGGTGGGGCCGCACGCGTAGCCTCTGCGAGATGACCGACCGCCAGCATCACCGCCCGATGCGTCCGGGCGCGGACTTCTTCGCCGCGATCGTCGGTGGAGACGACCCGGCGCGGGTCAGCGAGGCGGCCGACCTGGCGGCCAACCTGCTGGTGCGCGGCGCCCGGGCGGACGGGGATCCGGAGGTGGCCGAGCGGGTCCTGCACCTGGCCGAGACCGAGGGGATCGAGACCATCGCCGAGGTGTGGGCCGGCTCGCCGGCGGACTCGCTCGCGGGCTGCCTGTGGCGGCTGTTCGTGCTGCGGTCGTGGGTGTACGCCGACCCGGTCTCGGTCGCGCGGGAGTTCGAAGCCGGCCGCCGGACCGCCCAGGTCGCGCAGGTCGTGGCCGGGGTCGCGGACCCGCCCGGGCCGGAGGAGCTGAAGACGATGGTGGACGAGGTGCTGCGCGGGATCGCGGGCAGCGACTTCGCGGACGTGCTGTTCCGGGCCGCGGCGTTCGCGCGGGTGGTTGCCACCGGCAGGGCGAAGCTGGACGACGCGAGCGAGGCGGAGGTGCAGCGGATGCTGGTGCTGGCCGAGCAGCTCGAGGCCGCCGGCCACCAGGAGCTCGCGCACGGTCTGGCCTGAGGCCAGAAGATGGAGCATGCCGGACCGGGAGCGCCTCACGGCGCGTGGCCGCTCGGAGCGGCTGATATTGGGACCCGGGGCTGCCGCGGCCCGGCATGCTCCGACCATTGTAACGGCGGAGCCCGGGTGACCATTCCGGTTCTCCTCAGGAATCTCCCCTAGATTTCGGCGCGTGACGTCCTACCAACCCGAGGCCGACGGCCAGCCGGATCCCGGTGAGGTGGTCTGGGGCTGGGTGCCCTTCGAGGAGGACGCGAGCCGGGGCAAGGACCGCCCGGTGCTGCTGATCGGCCGCAAGGAGGTCGACGGGGTCGAGTACTGGGCAGGGCTGATGCTGACCAGCAAGGACCACGACCGCGACGCCGAGGACGAAGCCAGGCACGGCCGGCACTGGATGGACGTCGGAACGGGGGCCTGGGACGCCGAACGCCGGCCGAGCGAGGTGCGGCTGGACCGGCTGGTCATCCTCCGCGACGACGCGATCCGGCGCGAGGGAGCGGCCGTCAGCCGGGACCTCTTCGACCGGGTGGTCGCGGAGGCCAGGCGGTATCACGCCATCCACTGACCGTGGGACCGGAGTGACCCGAGGGATGCCGGTGACCGGTGGGTAGGGTGTCCCGGGCCGAAAGGAGCGTTGGTGCGTCGTAGCTGGGTCGTGGTGCCGCTGCTGCTCGCTCTCGGCGCGGCCGTGGCCGGTTGCGACGGCGGCGACGCACAGCCCGGTCCGGCCCGTCCCTCCAGCAGCTCGGCCCCCGTGAAGAAGGCGCACCTCACGCTCGGCGTCTGGGGTGGCGACGATGAGATCGAGGCCTACCAGGGCGTCGTCGACACCTACAACGCCTACAACGACGAGGCGACGGTCAAGATCAAGTCCTACCCGACCCACGAGGACCTGATGGCGGCGCTGGCCAGTGGCAAGGCGCCCGACGTCTTCCTGACCGACCGCGACGACCTCTCCGCCCTGGAGACCAACGATCTCAACCAGCCGATCGGCGGCCTGCTCGACGACCGCGGCGTCGACTTCGGCGACGGCTACTCCCGGCCGGCGCTCGAGGCCTTCTCACAGGACCGGCAGCTGCAGTGCATGCCCTACGGCATCTCGCCGATGGTCATGTACTTCAACCCGGCGCTCGTCGACTTCCAGGCCATGGCCGACAAGGGGATCGACGTGCCGGCCATCGACTACCAGGACCTCACCAAGAAGCCGACGTGGACCTTCGCGCAGTTCCAGGCGGCCGCGGAGTACGCCAGCCGGCCGCGCCGCGGGATCGCGGGCTTCTACATCGCGCCGACACTGCGTGGGCTGGCTCCGTTCATCTACTCGGCCGGCGGGTCGGTCTTCAACGACGACGACACGCCGACCTCGCTGGCGTTCTCCTCCGACGACACCAAGTCCGCCCTCGAGCAGGTGCTGCCGGTGCTGGGCGACCCGAAGCTCACGCTGTCGACCGAGCAGCTGGCCGAGAAGACGCCCCTGGAGTGGTTCCGGGAGGGAAAGCTCGGCATGATCGCGGGCTTCCGCGACGTGGTGCCGCAGCTGCGGCCGACCGGCGTCCTGGACTTCGACATCCTGCCGATGCCCGTGGTCGACTCGGCGGCGACCGTCGGCAGCCTCACCGGCGTCTGCATCTCCAAGCACACGCCCAGCGTCGGCCCGGCCGCCGACTTCGTGGTCGACTTCATCTCGACCGACTCGGTGAGCGCGGTGACCCAGGCCGGCTACCTCGCGCCGGCCAACACCAACGTCGCGCTGTCCGACGCCTTCCTGCAGAAGGGCCGCGCCCCGGTGCATTCCGCAGTGTCCAACAACAGCATCAAGAGCATGCGGCTCTTCCCGCTGCTCGACGACTACGGTGCGCTCGAGGAGGCCGTCGCCGACCCGCTCAAACAGCTGATGATCAACGAGGCCCCCGACCTGGACGTGCTGACCGAGGAGGTCGACACGGCCTCTCAGACCGTGCTGGCGCCGCCCACGGAGTCACCGAGCGCCGAGGACTCCTCGAACTGACTAGTCCGTCTCCACCGCGGCGGGCTCCTGGTCTGCGTCCAGGATCGCCTGCGTGACGACCGGGCCGCTCAGCTCCGACCTGCCAGGGGCGGGCGCCGAGCTCGGCGAGGGCGACGGCCACGGCGGCGGCCAGCGAGTCCGGGTCGCGGGTCGCCGGCGGTGCCCAGAGCACCCGGCGCAGGTAGTCCGGCGTGAGCAGGTTCTCGGCGGGGACCTCGTGCTGGTCGGACAGGGTGGTGAGCGCCTGGCGCGCCGACGTGAGCCGGCGGGCGGCGACCGGGTCGCGCTCGGCCCAGGCCCGGGGGAGGGGAGGGCCGTCCGACCGCGGTGCGCGGCTGGGCAGCTCGGACTCGTCGAGGGCGGCGACCTGCTGGAGCGCGGCCACCCAGCGGGCGGCGTACCGCTCGGCGCCGCGTCCGTGGAACCCCTTCACCGACAGCAGCGCGTCGCGGTCGGTCGGCATGGCCTGTCGCGGCAGCGACGATCGCCGAGTCGGGGATGATCGCGCCCGGGCGTGACGTCGCGGCGTTGGGCAAGCTGGTCGCGGGCCTCCCAGAGCGCTCGCACCGCCGCGAGGCCCCGGCGACCCCGGATGCGGTGCATGCCGGACGTACGCCGCCACGCGTCCACCCGCGGCGCGAACACGAAGCTGAGGAGATGGTCGAACTCCTGGCGGGCCCACTCGTCCTTGCCGGCCTCGACCAGCTGTTGCTGCAGCGCGACCCGCAGCTCGACGAGGACCTCGACGTCGAGGGCGGCGTACTCCAGCCACGGCTCGGGCAGCGGCCGCCGCGACCAGTCGACCGCAGAGTGCTCCTTCTTCATCCGGCGGCCCAGCACGGTCTCGACCAGCGTGGCCAGCCCGACGCGGGGATAGCCCAGCAGCCGGCCGGCCAGCTCGGTGTCGAACAGCGAGTCCGGCCGGAGCCCGACCTCGGCCAGGCAGGGCAGGTCCTGGGAGGCGGCGTGGAGGATCCACTCGGTGCCGGCCAGGACCTCGGCCAGCGGCGCCAGCGAGTCGAACGCGACGGGGTCGACCAGCCAGGTGCCGGAGCCCTCCCGGCGGAGCTGGATGAGGTAGGCCCGGCTGGAGTAGCGGTAGCCGGAGGCCCGTTCGGCGTCGATGGCGACGGGCCCGGTGCCGTCCGCGATCGCTGCGCACGCCGCGGTCAGCTCCGGCGCGGTGTCGGTGACCGGCGGCAGCCCGTCGCGCAGGGTGAGCAGCGGGCTCGGCGCCTCGGGTGCGTCTGTTCCGGAGTCCTCGGGCTGGTCCGGAGGGGAGGAGTCCGACATCAGCATCAGGCCCCCGAGCCGCGCTGTCCTCGGCGGCTCGGGATCACGGCCACGCCGTCGGGCACCGGTGGCAACCCGACGGCAGTGCAGAGCAGCTCCCCCCAAGCCTCGACGTGCGGAGCGACGTCGAGGTCTCCGCCGACCACCTGGAGCGGACCTGCGGACGGCACGCTCGGTGTCCATGACGCTCTGAGCTCCAGCTGCGCCGCAGCGCTCTCCTCGGCCATCCCCCCGAAGCTCTCGGTCGCGACTCGGGTCACCGTTCCGGACGCCATGTGGTAGGCCGCGCCGTGGGCGTCCAGCGCGTCGGTGAGCCACGTCCAGCCGACCGCGGCCAGCATCGGGTCGGTGATCAGCTCGACGTCGATCTCGGCGCGTGCATAGGCGACGCAGCGGAACTCGCCGTCCCACGCGTCGTTGCCCTGCGGGTCGTGCAGCAGGATGATCCGCCCGGTGCCGATCTCCTCGCCGTCGACGGTCACGTCGGCGGACAGCGCGGCCGCGAACGGCGCGATCCGCTGCGGGGCCGGCATCTCCTCGCAGTGGATCTCGGGCCGCAGCCGGGCGGCGCGCATCGTCGCGACGGCCGCCACGAACGCGGGCGGCTCGTCAGCCGCGCCCGGTCCCGGGCGCGTCTCCTGACGCACGACCATGTCCACACAGTAGGTCGCGGGCCCGTTCGACGATGTGCGAACACGCCGGACGGGCTGTCAGGCTGGGCGGGTGAGCCAAGCCGCGTCCGAGGCCGTCAAAGCCCCCATGACCAGCGCATTCATGCAGGCCGTGCGCGGCGAGCCGGTGCCGCACACCCCGGTCTGGTACATGCGCCAGGCCGGCCGGTCGCTGCCGGAGTACCGGCGGGTCCGCGAGGGCACCGGCATGCTCGAGTCCTGCATGGACCCCGACCTGGTCACCGAGATCACCCTGCAGCCGGTGCGGCGGTACGGCGTCGACGCGGCCATCTTCTTCTCCGACATCGTGCTGCCGCTCAAGGCGGTGGGCGTCGACCTCGACATCCAGCCCGGCGTCGGACCGGTGGTCGCCTCCCCGGTGCGGACCCTGGCCGACGTCGAGGCGATCCCCGACCTGGTCCCCGAGCACGTCCCCTACGTCACGCAGGCGGTGCGGCAGCTGGTCGCCGAGCTCGGGGCCACGCCGCTGATCGGCTTCGCCGGTGCGCCGTTCACCGTGGCGTCGTACCTCGTCGAGGGCGGGCCGTCCCGCGAGCACGCGCTCACCAAGGCGATGATGTTCGGCGCCCCGGACCTGTGGCACGCGTTGATGGCCAAGATCGCCGGGATCTCGTCGGCCTACCTCGAGGTGCAGGTGGCCGCGGGGGCCAGCGCCGTCCAGCTGTTCGACTCCTGGGCCGGGGCCCTGACACCCGCGGACTACGCGGCCTCCGTCCAGCCCTACTCGGCCGGCGTCCTCGCGCGGGCCGGGGAGCTGGGGGTGCCGCGGATCCACTTCGGCGTCGGCACCGCGAACCTCCTCGGCCCGATGGGCGAGGCCGGTGGCGACGTGGTCGGGGTCGACTGGAGGACGCCGCTGGCCACCGCGATCGGCCAGGTCGGCGACCGGGCGGTGCAGGGCAACCTCGACCCGACCCTCGTCTTCGCCCCGCCGGAGGTGATGACGCAGCGTGCTGCGGAGATCATCGAGGCCGGCCGCGCCGCCCATGGGCACGTGTTCAACCTCGGGCACGGCGTGCTGCCGAGCACCGACCCCGACCAGCTGAAGCGGCTGACCGAGTTCGTGCAGTCCTATCCGGTCTGAGCCTTGCGGTCGGACCGCTTCCGCGTGGTCACCGTGTGCTGTTGCGGGGGTGCGGCAGCCTGGGGCGCGGACGTGGGGTCCGGCTCGGGGGTGGGAGCCTTCTTGGCAGCGGCCTTCTTGGCGGTCGACTTCCTGGCCGTCGTCTTCCTGGCGGTCGTCTTCTTGGCGGTGGTCTTCTTGGCGGTGCGGTTGGAGCGGAGCCGGACCCGGACCGAGCCGCTGTCGGGCTGCTCGACCTCGAGGTAGTCCTGGGCACGCACGAGGTCGACGAGCTTGGACGCCCCGTAGTCCTTGACCGAGAACGACGGCTCCAGGCGGGTGATCAGGTTGGCCATCGAGGAGAGCGAGGCCCAGCCGTCGTCGTGCGAGGTGCCGTTGACCGCGCGCTCGAGGAGCCGGCGCAGGTCCGGGATCCGGCGCGGCTCGGTCCCCTCGACCACGGCCGGTTCCTCGACGACGGCGCCGCCGTCGTGCAGGTCCTCCAGGAAGATGAACCGGTCCACGGCCTGCCGCAGCGACTGCGGGGTCTTGCGCAGCCCCATCCCGTAGACCGTCCGTCCCGACCCTCGCAGCCGGATCGCCAGCGAGGTGAAGTCGCTGTCACTGGAGACCAGGGCGAAGGCATCGACGTTGCCGGAGTAGAGCAGGTCCATCGCGTCGATGATCAGCGCCGAGTCGGTGGAGTTCTTCCCGGTGGTGTTGGCGATCTGGAGCATCGGCTGGACCGCGTACTTCGGCAGCTCACTGCGCCAGCCGTTGAGGTGGGAGTTGGTCCAGTCGCCGTACGCGCGCTTGACCGTCGGGACGCCGTACTTCGCCACCTCTTCCAGCAGCGCCTCGGCGTGCTTGGGTGAGGTGTTGTCGGCGTCGATCAACACGGCGATGCGGACGTTCTCGGCGGAGGGCACGCTCCGAGACTATGTGTCCCGGCCGGACTCCTACGTCACCGCCGTACGCCGGCGCAGCCGTCGGACCAACGGCCAGCCCGGGACGGCGAGCACCAGGGCGAGCACCAGCCACGGCAGCAGGGCGCCGGCCACGGTCGAGGCGCCGACCAGGAACGACTTCATGGCGCCCCAGCCGCCGGACAGCCCGGAGATGAAGCCGGCGTCCTCATGGTCGGTCTCGGACGGGGGCGGGGCCTTCGAGGTGCGCTCGACCGAGAGCGTGATCGTCGACATCGAGGTCTGGTCGGCCAGGTAGCGCTGCTGGGACTCGAGGGACTCGAGGTCGGCCTGCCGTTGCGACAGCTGGCTCTCGATGCTGACCACGTCCTTGATCGAGGTGGCGTGGTCGAACAGCACCTGGATCCGGTCGATGCTGCGCCGCTGGGCCTCGACCCGGGCGTCCATGTCGAGGACCTGGGTCGTCACGTCGTCACTCTTGCGCTTGGAGGAGACCAGCGTCGCGACCTGCTCGAGCTCGGTCATGGCGTGGTCGAAGTCGGTGGTCGGGACCCGCACCACCATCCGCGAGCGGACCGGTGAGCCGTCCTTGTCGGTCTCGGTGTCGTCCTCGGCGATGGTGCCTTGGTACTCGTCGACCACCTTGCGGACGTCGAAGATCGCCTGGCCCACGTCGCCGGACCGCAGCTGGACGTTGCCGGTCGAGATGACCTTCTGCTGCTGGACGCCGGCGCCGCCGGTGTACCCGGCCTGGCTGCCGTCCTGGCCCGGCGCACCGGCCACCGACGTCACTCCGCTGTCGCTCTTCGACTGGTTCACGCCGCCGGCCGCGTCGCCGGCGACGGCCACGTCGGCACTGCTGCCCCCACTGGCGCTGTCGCTGTCCGAGGAGCAGCCGGTGAGGAGGACCAGGACGCCCACGGCTCCCGCCGCGAGCGACGTACGCAACCAGGGAGTCCGTCGAGTCGCCACCATGGCGACTCGGACGAGCGCCCGGATCAGGTGGTTCCCGGCCGTGTCCCGATCGTGACCTGCGAGGCTGGTCCGGTGCGGGTTCTGGTGGTCGGCGGCGGGCTGGCGGGGCTGACCGCGGCCCACCTGCTCGGCCAGGGCGGCCACGACGTCACCGCGCTCGAGAGCGCTTCGGAGCCGGGCGGGAAGCTCCGGCGCAGGGAGGTCGGCGGAGTGGTCGTGGACGTCGGCGCCGAGGCGATGCTGAACCGGCGTCCGGAGGGCGTGGCGCTGGCCCGCGAGCTGGGCCTCGAGGTGGTGCACCCGGCGGTGCAGTCCTCGCGCATCTGGACCCGCGGCGCGCTCCGGCCGCTCCCGCGGTCGATCATGGGCGTCCCGTTGGACCTGCAGGAGCTGCGCGCGTCCGGCGTCCTCTCCGAGGTCGGCCTGGCCCGCGTCGAGGCCGAGCAGCCCGGCCGGCCGGTCGACGACGACCTCTCGGTGGGCGACCTGGTCGCCAGCCGGCTCGGCGACGAGGTGGTCGACCGGCTCGTGGAGCCGCTGCTGGGTGGGGTGTACGCCGGCCACGCCCGGCGGCTCTCGGCTCGTGCGACCGTGCCGCAGCTGGTGGCCCTGGCCGCCAACGGCCCGCTCCTGGATGCCGCGGTATCCCCGAGCGACGTACCGGTCTTCGCGGGCCTGCCGGGCGGCGTGGCCGGGCTGACCGAGGCGCTGGCCGCCGAGGTGTCGGTCCGCACCGACGCGACGGTCCGGGAGCTGGCCCGGACCGCGAGCGGCTGGGCGGTCGTGGTCGGGCCGACCACGCACCCCGAGCGGCTCGAGGCCGACGCCGTCGTGCTGGCGGCCCCCGCGGCTCCGGCGGCCCGGCTGCTCAACGAGGTCGCGCCGAGTGCGGCTGCCGAGCTGGCCGGGATCGAGTACGCGTCGATGGTCGTGGTGACGTTGGCATTCGACGCTGCGAGCATCCCGACAGCCGCGATGAGCGAGAGCTCGGGGTTCCTCGTCCCTCCCGTGGACGGCCGTGCGATCAAGGCCTCGACGTTCTCGTTCGCCAAGTGGGGCTGGGTCCGCGAGGCCGGCGCTGGGCAGGGGCTGGTCCACCTGCGCACCTCGCTGGGCCGGCACGGCGAGGAGGCGACGCTGCAGCGCAGCGACGACGAGCTGGTGGCCGCGTCGCTGGCCGACCTGGGGGAGGCCGCCGGCATCGTCGCGCCGCCCGTGGCCACACACGTGCAGCGATGGGGCGGCGGGCTTCCGCAGTACGCCGTCGGCCACCTCGACCGGGTGGCGCGGATCCGGGCCGCGGTCGCCGCCGTCCCGGGGCTGGCGCTGTGCGGGGCGGCGTACGACGGCGTGGGCATCCCGGCCGTGATCGCCTCGGCCCGCCTGGCGGTGTCAGGGCTGGTGGGGGCGTAGCTCCACGCAGCACTCGCCGGCCCGCGGGGCCAGCTCCGCCGAAACCCGGTCGCCGGCCTCGAGCCCCTCGACCAGACCGGCCAGGTAGGCCCGGTTGAGGCCGCAGACCAGCCCGGGCGCCATCCCGGCCATCGGGTGGAAGGGGCAGTTCCGGAGCCGGACCGACCCCTCCTCACGGAACGGTTCGAAGCCCTGCCGGGCCAGCAGCTCCTCGCTGGTGGCCAGCGCCCGCTCGGGGCCGACCCGGCCACCCCGCAGCCGGGCCCGTTCCGCCGCACCCACACCGGCGCCGCGGTCGCGGGCCACCCGCAGCACCGCGTCCTCGGCGCGCTCCTCGGGCCGCTCGGTCGTCACGGCCTCGACCAGGATCGAGGCCAGCAGCTCGGGGCTGCGCTCGGGCACCCGCACCGCGAGGTCCTCGCCGGCCGGCTCGTAGAGCCGGGGCGCCCGGCCCACCCGCCGACCGGTCGCCGGCCCGAACCCGGACCGCAGCACCCCCAGCTCGACCAGCTTGTCGAGATGGAACGCCGCCAGCTTGCGCGAGATCCCGACCGCGCTCGCGGCCTCCTCGCGGGTGACGGGGACGCCGGCCGCGCGGACGTGTTCGTAGAGCGCCCGGCGCACGTCGTCGTCGAGCGCCGCGATCGCCGCCAAGGCCGCCCGGTCCATACCCCTATTGAACCAATGAATGTTGGTTCATGAGAATCCCTCGCCAGCTATTGACGTCCGGCCCGAATAAAACCAGTCTTTGTTAGTGAAATAGATGGGAGCTGCCATGACCGTCATGCCTGCGCTACGGGTGGTGCCGCCCACCACCGAGATCGACCTGGCCGCGGCCGAGGGCGCTGCCGCCGACCTGCTCCACGCCCTGGGCATCGAGACCGACACCGAGAGCCTGCGCGGGACCCCGGGCCGGATCGCCCGCGCGTACGCCGAGCTGTTCAGCACCAAGGAGTTCGACCTCACGACGTTCCCCAACGACGAGGGTTACGACGAGCTGGTGCTGGCCCGGTCGATCCCGCTGCGGGCGGTGTGCGAGCACCACCTGCTCCCGTTCATCGGCGTCGCGCACGTCGGCTACCTGCCCGGGGAGCGGATCCTCGGGCTCTCCAAGCTGGCCCGCGTGGTCGGCCACTTCTGCGCCCGCCCCCAGGTGCAGGAGCGGCTGACCACCCAGGTGGCCGGCTGGCTCGAGGAGCAGCTCGAGCCGCGCGGCGTGGGCGTCGTGATCGAGGCCGAGCACACGTGCATGACGCTCCGCGGGGTACAGGCCAGGGGGGCGACTACTGTGACCTCGGCGCTGCGCGGTGTGCTGCGCGAGGACCCGCGGTCGCGGCAGGAGTTCTTCGCGCTCACCGGGACGGAGACACGGCATGGCTGAAGGTCCGGAAAGCGTGGTCATCGTCGGCGGCGGGCTGGCCGGGGCCAAGACGGCCGAGGCGCTGCGCGAGCAGGGCTACGACGGTTCGATCACGCTGCTCGCCGCCGAGGAGGAGCTGCCCTACGAGCGGCCGCCGCTCTCCAAGGGCTACCTGGCCGGCAAGGACGAGTTCGAGAAGGCCGTGGTCCATCCGCTGGAGTGGTACGCCGAGCACGACGTCGACCTGCGCCGCGGCGCCGAGGTGAGCCGGATCGACCGTGGGTCCCACGAGGTCGAGCTGGCCGACGGCACCCGGCTGCCGTACGGCGCACTCGTGCTGGCGACCGGCTCCGAGCCCCGGACCCTGGACGTGCCTGGGGCTCAGCCGCTGACCCTGCGCACCCACGCGGACAGCGACCGGATCAAGGCCACGTTCGGCGAGGGCAAGCGGCTCGCGGTGGTCGGCGGGGGCTGGATCGGCCTCGAGGTGGCCGCGGCCGCGCGCGAGGCCGGCACGGAGGTGACGGTCGTCGAGGCGGCCGAGCAGCCACTGCTGGGCGTGCTCGGCGCCGACATGGGGAAGGTCTTCGCCGACCTGCACCGCGAGCACGGGGTCGACCTCAGGTTGGGCAGCACCGACCTGGCCGGCCTCGAGGCCGACGCGGTCGTGGTCGGTGTCGGTGTCCGGCCCCGCACCGAGCTCGCCGAGGCCGCCGGGCTCGACGTCGACAACGGCGTCCTGGTGGACCCGAGCCTGCGCACCAGCGACCCGGACATCTACGCCGTGGGTGACATCGCCAACCAGGACCACCCGGTCCTCGGCCGCCGGATCCGGGTCGAGCACTGGGCCAACGCGCTCAACCAGCCGGCGACCGCCGCCGCGGCGATCCTGGGCGGCTCCGCGCCGTACGACCGGCTGCCCTACTTCTTCAGCGACCAGTACGACCTCGGCATGGAGTACGTCGGCCACGCGACCCGTGAGGACACCGCCCGTGTGGTCACCCGGGGCGACGTCGAGAAGCGTGAGTTCGTGGCCTTCTGGCTCGACGACCAGGACCGGATCCTGGCCGCGATGAACGTCAACGTCTGGGACGTCCCCGACGAGGTCAGGCCGCTGATCGCCAACCACACCGTGGTCGACGTCGGCAAGCTCACCGACCCCGGCACGGCGTACGCCGACGTCGGCAGGTAGCAGGTCCGGAAGACCCCGCAACACTGCCCGCATGTCCCTCCCGGCCGGGACACCGGGCCCGGCACGGTCAGGTCATCGCACACCACGACCCACGAAAGGAACCGCGTACACCAAGCTGCACGCGGCCGGGCGCGGCGAGGCGATCGTCAAGGCGCGGGAGGCGGGCTACGGCCGTGAGTAACGCTCGTTCAGCAGCTCCCAGGCCGCCTCGTCGCGGTCGTGCGAGCCGAGCCCGCGGGTGACGTACGCCGCGGCGTAGTCGCCGGTGAACGACCACCAGCCGCTGCTCCCCCCGGCGCCGCCCATGCCGAGGTCGTCCCCGTCGAGCTGGAAGCCGAGGGTCCAGGTCACCTCGCGGTCCAGCAGCAGGTCGTGGCCGGTGACCTGCGGAGCGACGTACTCGTGGTGCAGCTCCGCACCCAGCAGCTCCTGGACCGATCCCTCCATGAGCCCGCCGTAGAACGTGGCCAGCCCACGGGCGCTGGCGTGCAGGCCGATGGCTGGGAACGACGTGGTCCGCCAGCGCTCAGAGGCGAGCACGGCCGGGTCGAGGAGGCCAGGCGGCCGGGTCATGGCCGGGCCCCAGCGCGGGTCGTCGGCGTAGCTGCCCGGCCAGTCCGGGGCCAGCGCGACCGGATCCGCCACCCGCCCGAGGTCGGCCGGCGCCACGCGGAGGTGGAGGTCCCAGCCCTGGGCCGCGGCGATGCGGCCGAACCGTTCCGCGAGCTCCTCACCCGTCGCCAGCCGGACCAGCTGGTCGCACAGGTGTCCGTAGGTCAGGGCGTGCTCGGCGCACGCGGTGCCCGGCTCGTGCACCGGCCAGGCGTCCGCCAGCAGCCCGACGAGAGCGTCCCGGTCGTCGAAGGCGACCTCCGCGGCGGGCTCCGGGAACGCCGGCAGCCCGGCCTGGTGCGCGAGCACGTGCCGGACGGTGGTGCCGCCCTTGCCGTGCACTGCGTACTCCGGCCACAGCTCGGCCACGCGCTGGTCGAGGCCGAGCGCGCCCTCGGCCACGGCCGTCAGCACGGTCAGGGCGGTCAACGGCTTGGCGCACGAGTAGGTCATCGTCAGCGTGTCGGTCGTCCACGGCCGCTGGCCGTCCAGCGTCCCCGTCACCGCCTCGTCGGCGATCGCCCCGCCCCGCACCACGCACGCCGCCGCCCCGGGCTCGCCGAAGCCGTCGAGGAGCTCCTGAAGGGTCCGGGCCACGGGCCCATCCTCGCCCAACGGCACAATGGACACATGGCCGAGCAGCAGTCGAACGCCGCCCGCATCCGCGAGATCAACGACTCGATCCGCTACACGATGTGGTCGGTCTTCCGCCTGGCCACCCCGCTCGGCGAGGCCGGCGACGGTGGGGCTGACCGCGCCACTGAGGCGTCCGAGGTGGAGAAGCTGTTCGCCTCGCTGGCCGAGCAGGACGTGGTGGTCCGGGGGGTGTACGACGTCAGCGGCCTCCGTGCCGACGCGGACGTCATGGTGTGGTGGCACTCGTCGGACTCCGAGGCGCTGCAGGCGGCGTACCACCGCTTCCGGCGGACCGCCTTCGGTCGCCGGCTCGAACCGGTCTGGTCGCAGATGGCCCTGCACCGCCCCGCGGAGTTCAACCGCAGCCACGTCCCGGCGTTCCTGGCCGACGAGGAGCCGAAGCGGCACGTGTGCGTCTACCCGTTCGTGCGCTCCTACGAGTGGTACCTGCTCGACGACGACGAGCGCCGCCGGCTGCTGGCCGAGCACGGGCAGCTGGCCCGGGACTACCCCGACGTCCGCGCCAACACCGTGGCCAGCTTCGCGCTGGGTGACTACGAGTGGATCCTGGCCTTCGAGGCCGACGAGCTGTACCGCATCGTCGACCTGATGCGGCACCTGCGCGGCTCGGAGACCCGGCGCCACGTCCGCGAGGAGGTGCCGTTCTACACCGGCGCCCTGGCGCCGATCGCCGAGCTGGTCGACCGGCTGCCCTGAGGGCTACGAGGCGTCGGGGCTGTCGGCCGGCTCGAGGGTCAGGCTGACCGAGTTGATGCAGTAGCGGTCGCCGGTCGGGGTGCCGTAGCCGTCGGGGAAGACGTGGCCCAGGTGCGAGCCGCAGTTGGCGCAGCGGACCTCGACCCGCTTCATGCCGAACGTGCTGTCCTCGATGTACTCGACGGTGTCGGTGATCGGCTGGTAGAACGACGGCCAGCCGCAGCCGGAGTGGAACTTGGTGTCCGACTCGAAGAGCTTGGCACCGCAGGCCTTGCAGGAGTAGACGCCCTTGGTCTCGGTGTCGGTGTACTTGCCGGTGAACGCTCGTTCGGTGCCGGCCTTCCGGAGCACCTCGTACTCGTCCGGGGACAGCTCCTCGCGCCACTCGGCGTCCGTCTTCTCCACCGCATAGGCCATGGCTCAAGGGTAATGAATGCCACAAGGGCGGGTACCGCTGTTGACACCTTCGGAGAACACTTGTTCACTGAAACTCGAGCCGAAGACACAGCCGCAGGAGGAGAGGCATGTCGGGGACGATCCCTTGGGAACGAGTCCGTCGGGCCGGTTCGAAGCTGACCACTCCGCTGCTCCCGGACGACTACCTGACCCTCCTCAACCCGTTGTGGAGCTCACGCGAGCTGCGGGGCCGCATCGAGAGGGTGGAGCGCGAGACCGACGACGCCGCCACGCTCGTGATCCGGCCCGGTTGGGGGTGGCGCTACGACCACCGCCCGGGGCAGTACGTCGGGATCGGCGTGCAGGTCGAGGGGAAGTTCCAGTGGCGTTCCTACTCGGTCAGCTCGCCGCCCAGGCGCTCTGCCATGAAGGTGGGGGGCCGGACCATCGCGATCACGGTCCGTGCGATGCCCGAGGGGTTCGTGTCCTCGCACCTCGTGAACGGGCTCGAGCCCGGGACCATGGTGCGGCTGGCGCTGCCGGAGGGCGACTTCGTCCTGCCGGACCCGCCGCCGGACAAGCTCCTGTTCCTGGTCGGCGGCAGCGGCGTGACGCCGGTGATGGCGATGCTCCGCACCCTCGACCGACGCGGGTCCATGCCGGACGTCGTCCTGCACTACTCCTCGCCGACCGAGGAACGGATGCTCTTCCGTGAGGAGGTCGAGCGGCTCGACGCGAAGTACGACGAGCTGCGGGTGCACAAGCTCTACACCGACACCGACGGGATGCTGGAGCTGGCCGACCTCGACGCCCTCTGTCCGGACTGGCGCGACCGCGAGACCTACGCGTGCGGACCCGGTCCGATGCTCGACGCGGTCACCGAGCACTTCGAGGCTGCCGACCTCGAGGACAACCTGCACCTGGAGCGGTTCTCCCTCGAGCTGGGCGGCGACGGCGGCGAGGGCGGCGTCATCACCTTCCGCAACACCGGGAAGACCGTCGAGACAGACGGTGCGACCACCGTCCTCGAGGCAGGCGAGGGGGCCGGGATCGGCATGCCGTTCGGCTGCCGGATGGGGATCTGCCACACCTGCACGCTCACCCTCGTCTCCGGCAAGGTTCGCGACCTGCGCAACGGCGACGAGTTCGACTCGCCCAACGAGCCGGTGCAGACCTGCATCACCACCGCCGTGGGCGACTGCACGCTCGACATCTGACCGATCCGATCCACAAGGGGAGACGCATGGCCATCTCGGACGTCCAGGAGTACACCCACCTCACCGCCGAGGAGATCGACCAGCTCGGTCGCGAGCTCGACGCGATCCGCGCCGAGATCGAGGAGTCCCGCGGCGACTCCGACGCGGCGTACATCAACCGGCTGATCCGGATCCAGCGCTACCTGGCGGTGGCCGGTCGGCTCACCCTGCTGCTCGGCACCCGGTCGAGGAGGACGCGCCTACCGGCCGCGGTCGCGGGTGCGACGCTGCTGGCCCTCCACAAGATCCTCGAGAACATGGAGATCGGCCACAACGTCATGCACGGCCAGTGGGACTGGATGAACGACCCCGAGATCCACTCCTCCAACTGGGAGTGGGACACCGCCCAGCCGGCCGAGCAGTGGAAGCACAGCCACAACTACGTGCACCACCAGTTCACCAACGTGCTCGGCTACGACAACGACATCGGCTACGGCATCCTGCGGATGGCCCGCGAGCAGAAGTGGTCGCCGTTCACCCTCGGGCAACCCGTCTACAACGCGTTGCTGGCGTCGCTGTTCCAGTGGGGAGTCGCCCTGCACGACCTCGACATCGAGCGGATCCGCAAGGGCGAGAAGGACCCGAAGGAGATGAAGCGGCAGCTGCGGCAGATTGTCCGCAAGGGCCGCAACCAGGTCCTCAAGGACTACATCGTCTATCCGGCGCTGTCCGGCCGGCACTGGAGGACGACGATCGTCGCGAACGCCACCGCGAACCTGACCCGCAACCTGTGGGCCTACGTGATCATCTTCTGCGGCCACTTCCCCGACGGCGCGCTGCACTTCACCGAGGAGGAGATCGAGGACGAGACGCGAGCCGAGTGGTACCTGCGCCAGGTCCTCGGCGCCGCCAACTTCAAGGGCGGCCCGCTGCTGCACATCATGTCCGGCAACCTCGGCTTCCAGATCGAGCACCACCTCTACCCGGACCTGCCGAGCAACCGGTACGCCGAGATCTCGGTCAAGGTGCGAGCGCTGTGCGAGAAGTACGACATCCCCTACACGACCGGACCGCTCCACAGGCAGTACGGCCAGGCGCTGCGGACGATCATCAAGCTCTCGCTCCCGAACGGCTGGACCTCGAGCGACCAGCCCGAGCCCCCGGCCTCGTCCCGCCCGCGCAAGCGCAGGTCCGACTCCGAGCGGCCGTCGCGGATCCAGGAGCTGGGTGCCTGGTCCCCAGGCAGGTCCAAGGAGCGGCAGGCATCGTGACGTCCACCCTGAGCCAGGCAGCGCGCGTGCGCGAGCGCCGCTGGGTGGTCCAGTGCGCACTGTCGCGGATCTGCGGCGGCTGCGCGATGTCGCTGGGCCGGCCGGTGGTGTTCCTCGGCACGCCGGAGGAGGTGTCCCGCAACGCCTTCCACCTCCCACCGATGCACCTCGCCTGCGCCGAGGAGCTCCGGCGTACGCCGGGTGCGGACCCCGGCTGGCGGCTGGTCGCGACGGCCGGCTTCGACTTCGTCCGGCCGACCCGCGACGACGTCGACCAGCAGCCCAGGTTCGAGCCCAACTCGATCGTCGGTTGTTGAGGCCTCGAAACCTGGTGACTCGGTGGTTGAGGTGCGAGGAGCGCCAGCGACGAGCCTCGAAACCCGGTGACGTGGGCTGGTCCCTGCCCCGGGTCACCCGGCTTCGAGGCTCAGGCGCCAGGGCGCCTTCGCACCTCAGCCACCGTCCGGGTCGCCGGGCTTCGAGGCTCAGGCGCCAGGGCGCCTTCGCACCTCAGCCACCGTCCGGGTCGCCGGGCTTCGAGGCTCAGGCGCCAGGGCGCCTTCGCACCTCAGCCACCGTCCGGGTCGCCGGGCTTCGAGGCTCAGGCGCCAGGGCGCCTTCGCACCTCAGCCACCGTAGGGGCGTGCGCTCCGCACGCTGGATAGGGTCCCGTCATGGACCTCGTCGTCAACGACATGTACGAGGTCCAGGCTCCGGCCCCCGGGAACCTCGTGGCACTGTTCGAGGGGCAGTGGGTCTCGGGCCTGCCCGGCTTCCCCTCCGGAGACGTCCCGCTGTTCGCCGACGACCGCATCCGGTGGGCCATCGACCTGGCCGGTGGCGTGGCCGGCAAGCGCGTCCTGGAGCTCGGGCCGCTCGAGGGCGGCCACTCCTACATGCTCGAGCAGGCGGGCGCGGCGCACATCGACGCGATCGAGGCCAACACGCTCTGCTACCTCAAGTGCCTCCTGGTCCAGCAGCTCTTCGGGCTTCGTCGGACACGGTTCGAGCTGGGCAACTTCGTGCCCTGGCTCCTGTCGTCCGACGAGACCTACGACGTCGTGGTCGCGGCCGGGGTGCTCTACCACCTGTCCGACCCGGTGCCCGTTCTCGACGCGATCTGCCGCACCGCCGACCAGGTCTACCTCTGGACCCACTACGTCGACCTCGAGCTGATGCCCGCGACGGACCGCCGCTACAAGCGCTGGTTCGTCGGGGTCGAGGAGCACGACTTCCGCGGTACGCCGTACCCCTTGCACCGGCGCGCGTACAAGAAGAACCCGACCCAGGACCCGAAGTTCATCGGCGGTGTGCACACCACCACGGCCTGGATCGAGAAGCAGACGATCCTCGACGTGTTCGCCGCGCACGGCTTCTCCGTCGAGATCGCGCACGAGGCCGACAACCACAGTGGCCCGTCGGCCTCGTTCTTCGCTCAGAAGCCGGTGACGCAGTAGGGCGCGGGGCTGATGTCGACCATGGCGGCAAAGGTCCGCAGGCCGTCCTCGGACCCGGAGAGCCGGCCGGCGAGCCGGAGGGACTCCGCGCGGACGCCACCGAGGTAGAGGGAGCCGAGGACGTCGGCGTCCATGCACACGTCGGCGTCGGCGTCGGTCGGCTCGATCTCGGCCGCACCGTCGCGAGTGACCACGCGGAACCGGCCCGCCGCGTGGCCGAGCGCGTCGTCGACCTGCAGCACCACGGACCCGTCGCGGTCCCACGGCCTGGCCGCCAGAGCGGCCGGGACGTCGAGCACCCGCACCCACAGCGCGTCGCTCTGCCGGGTGACACGGACCACGAACGGGTCGACCAACGCCCAGGCGAGCGGATCGTCCACCCGGGCGCGGTCCCACTCGACGGTGTCGCTGAGGTCGAGGTCGGCGAGGAACCTCCAGAGCCGGAGGTACGCCGCGGGCGCGAGCGCCACGAGGTCAGTGACCCGGACGGTCCGCGTGCCGTTCTCGCGCGGCCCGGGGCGGTACGCGACGTACCCGTCCGGCGCGCCGTCGGCGTCGAGGTGGACGGCGGTCCGCAGCTTGAGGTCAGGGCCGCTCTCGAAGTCGAACTCGCCGCTCAGGAACGTCCCGTAGAACTGCGGCCGCTCGACCGAGCCGCGGGTGCGCTCGTGGAAGCGCCGGAAGGTCGCCGCGACCGTCGGCCACGCCTCGGCAGGTTCGAGCAGCTCGACCGAGCCGGCGTCGTCGTACTGCCGTAGCGCGAAGCGCGGGCCGGTGTCGACGGTGAGCGACTGCTGGAACACCGCCGGGCCGAATCCGAACCGCTGGTAGATCGACCCCTCCGACACCGTGAGCACTGCCAAGGGGACACCCTGGGCGACCGCGTCCGCGAGGTCCTCGGTGATCAGGGTCCGCAGCAGGCCGCGGCGCCGGTGCGTCGGACTGACCGTCACCATGCTGACCATCCGCGCGGGCTGCAGCCCGCGCCCGGTGTTGAGGGTCTTGTCATAGCTGAGGTACGTCGCGACCGGGATGGCGCCACTGGCGAGCACCGACCGGTCCGGCCACACACCACGAACGATGGCGTCGTCGACCACGAGGTGGTCGCCCAGGTGCCTGCGCAGCTCGTCGCTGGTCCGTCCCTGGTGGAAACCCCGGGACTGCGCTTCGTACCAGCCGGGCATGCGATCGGGCTGGTCGGCGGCTCGGAAGGTGACGAACGTCAGGCCATCGTGCGCGGACTCCCTCACGGTCGTCCAACCTAGACAACGCGGCCCGTCGGACGCGTCCGGTTTACTGGGCGCCATGCCGAAGGCAGCTGCTGTCGAGGTCGACGCGGGTGACCGCACGGTCCGGGTCTCCAGCCCGGACCGGGTCATCTACGAGGCGACCGACACCACGCCCGAAGTGACCAAGCTGATGGTGGCGGAGTTCTTCGCGTCGGTCGAGGACGGGCTCATGCGCGCCCTCAGGAACCGTCCGACCGCGCTGGAGCGCTGGACCTCCGGCGTCCGGCCGGGCATGAAGCTGGCCACCTCGCGGATGGACCGTGACGCCGACGCGTTCTACCAGAAGCGGGTGCCCAAGGGCGCCCCCGACTACCTCGAGGCCGTCGAGATCACCTTCCCGTCCGGGCGGACCGCCGAGGAGATCTGCCCGACCGAGATCGCGGTCCCGGTGTGGTGCGCCCACATGGGCACGCTGACCTTCCACCCGTGGCCCGTGCGACGCGCCGACGTCGACCGTCCCGACGAGCTGCGCCTCGACCTCGACCCGCAGCCCGGGACGTCGTTCACCGACGCGGTGCGGGTCGCCGGCGTCGCCCGTGAGCTGCTCGAGGAGCTGGGGCTGCGCGGGTTCTGCAAGACCTCCGGCAACCGGGGGGTGCACGTGTTCATCCGGATCGAGCCCCGGTGGGAGTTCGTCGACGTCCGGCACGCCGCGATCGGCTTCGGCCGCGAGCTGGCCCGCCGTGACGACGGTGTCACCGTCAACTGGTGGAAGGAGGAGCGCGGGCAGCGGATCTTCATCGACTACAACCAGAACTGCCGCGACCGCACCATCGCCTCGGCCTACTCCCTCCGCCCGATCCCGGGCGCGCCGGTGTCCACGCCGCTGAGCTGGGAGGACCTGGCCGAGGTCCGCCACCCGCGCGAGCTCAACCTGTTCACCGTCCCGGAGCGGCTGGCTGCCACCGGTGACGCCTGGGCGGGCATCGACGACACGGCGTACTCGATCGAGCCGCTGCTCGCGCTCTACGACGAGCTGCCCGGCGGCGAGCTGCCCTACCCGCCCGACTACCCCAAGATGCCCGGCGAGCCGCCGCGCGTGCAGCCGAGCAAGAAGGTGGAGGAGCACTGGGACGCCGACGGCAACTGGGTCGGGCCGTCATGAGGGCCGAGCCGGAGCACGGACTGGGAGGGGAGGCGGCGCACTTCGCGGCGTACCTCGCGTTCTACCGCGACACGGTCGTCGCGAAGGCGCGGTCGCTGCCCGAGGCCGAGCTCAGGCGGCCGTTGGTGCCGTCGGGCTGGACGCCGCTCGAGCTGGCGCGGCACCTGGCGTTCATGGAGCGGCGGTGGTTCGTCTGGGGCTTCCTGGGCGAGCAGGTCGACGACCCGTGGGGTGACTCGCAGGGCTCGCCCGACGCGGCCTGGCTGGTGCCGGCGTCGGTCTCGCTCGACGACGTGCTCGCCCTGCTGACCGAGCAGGCGTCGCGCACCGAGGCGCTCCTCGCGTCGACGCCGCTCGAGCAGCTCGCCGCCACCACCGGGCGGTTCCGGACCGACCCACCCGACCTGCGCTACGTCTGCTTCCACGTGCTGCAGGAGTACGCGCGCCACGCCGGCCACCTCGACGTCGCTGTCGAGCTGGCGGGCGGTCCGGTGGGGGAGTAGCCAGGCGGTCCAGCAACGCGAAAGGGCCCGCCCGGCGCATCCCCACGAGCACCTGGGCGGGAGCCCTTTTGCGAAGGAACCCGGTGTGGCCTGTCCCCCGACAGGCCCCACTGGTGGCGTCCCCCGACGCCCACCAACGGAGGTCCTTTCGGCACTGGGAGCGTGCCGACTCGCGCTCCCCCCAGAGATGCGCGATCCGTCATTTCCCCAGATCAGCCGCCCGGAGGCGGCTGACATGTTGAACGGTAGGCCGGGGGCGGCACGGACCGGTCACGCCGACACCACAGCCCGTCCAGCGTTCGGTAACAGAACACCCACAAATCGGCGTGGATCACTTGCCAACTGGTCCAGATCAGTTGCCACGCTCCCACGGGGCTGCCACAGGGAAGTACGCCGCCATGAACTCGGTCAGGGTCCGGTCCAGGCGCTCCTGGTCGAGCGCGTGGTCGTGGTGGTCGGCCAGGCACAGGAAGTCCTGCTGCCGCTCCAGCACCTTGTCCAGCTGCCACTCCAGGTCGCTGTTGCTGATGTTGATGTAGGCCCGTTCGGACTGGTCAGGATGCTCGGCGGCGTACGCCCGGCCGGTGAGCAGCGCGTAGTGCTGGGCGAACGAGCTCAGCATCGACAGATCGGTGTCCGACCGGAACGGCGACCGCGCCGTGCCGGCCACCTCCGCAGGAAAGCGGCGCTCGATCTCCTCCAGGACCGATCGGCGGTGCGGGTACGGCGCGTGCGCCAGGTTGTCGGTGACGACCGCGCCGAAGGTCTGCTGGAGGAGCCGGCGGTTGTTCCACGCCGCCTTCAGGTAGGGCGCGGCGTCGGGGGTGTCATCCAGCCCGACGGTGTTGGGGGAGAACCACACCGCGGCCAGCCCGGCCGGGCTGAAGAAGGCCTCCGGGCCCAGCGGCCGGCCGAGGAAGAAGTCGTCGTTGAGGTAGACGAAGTGCTCGGCAAGATCCGGCAACCGGTGGAGCGCGGACTCGATGGCGTGCGAGTTGAACGTCGGGAGCGCCTCGGGCGGCAGGATCTCGGCGTGGTCGACCACGGCCACCCGCGGGTGGCTGAGGTCCAGCCAGCCCGGCACCTGTCCGGCGGTGACGAGATGGATCTTGCGCACCCACGGCGCGAACAGGTGGATGCTCCGGAAGGAGTAGCGCAGCTCGTCCCGCGAGACGAACCGCGCCTGCCCGCTCGACTCCCTCGTCGTCGCGGTGCCGGTGAGCCCGGCCAGCCGGTCGAGCCGGGCCTGGTTCCACGCCGGGTCGCGACCGTCGACCCACGTGTAGACGACGTCGACCGGGAAGGTGCACTCGTGCACCGTCGGCGCGACCATCAGGGGCAGGGTGGGGACCTGGAGCCCCTCGACCTCGGTGGTCACCGTCGCCGCGCCTCGCGGGAGCCGCTGGGTGTACCGGTTGCGGGTCGGCGCGACCAGCTGTCCGTCGACGTCCTCCTCCCAGAACTCCACCTCGACCGTGCAGCCCTGGCCCAGGACTGACCCGGCGCTCCGTCCGGGGTCGGCGCCGGTCGGCCACGGCTCGACAGCGACCACCGAGGTCCGTCCGCGGAGCAGCTCGGAGGCCAGCTCCGGGACCGGCGCCCGGCGCTCGGGCCAGCCGTTGGCGGCCGGGTCGCGCAGCGACAGGTACGACGGCACCTCGGCGGAGGCCAGCTCCTGCAGGAACCGGTGCCGGGCGGTCATCGGCAGGACGACGACCGGCGTCCGGGTCTCGTGCGGCGGGACCACCAGCCACTCGTCGGCGACCCGTCCGGCGATGGCCACCACGGTCGAGAGCGCCGCCTGCCGGGCCTCGGCCGGCGTGACCCCCGCCTCGGCGTACGACGGGACCTCGGGCGGTGCGGGCTCGGGCGCCGACACCAGGGCGGCGAGCCGGGGCCGGCCCGCGCGTCGGGCCACCGCCTGCTCGAAGATCTCGACCCACTGGCCGGCGATCTTGTCCGCGTCCCAGGCGGCCGCGGTGTCGAGGGCGCCGGCGCCGAGCCGTCGTCGCAGGTCGTCGTCGGTGCCGAGCCGGAGCAGCGCGGCGGACATGCCGGCGATCGACTCGGGCGCGACGAGCAGGCCGTTCACCTCGTGCCGGATGATCTCTCGCGGGCCGGAGGCGCAGTCGAAGCTCACGCCCGGGACCCCGGCCGCCATCGCCTCCTGCAACCCCAGCGGGAAGCCCTCGGCGCGCGAGGTGAGCGCGCTGATGCTGGCCTTGGCCCACTCGCTCGGCATGTCCGTGGTGCTGCCGGGCAGCTCCACCCGGTCCCACAGCCCGTGCTTGCGGATCTCGCGCACCAGGTGTGGCCGCTGGTGGCCCTGACCGAGGATCCGGAGCCGCCACCCGGGCAGCTGGTCGGCCACGGCCGCGAACGACTGCACCAGCTTGGTGAACTGCTTCTCCATCACCAGCCGTCCGGCGGCGACGACCGTGCGCGAGTCGAGCAGGGACCGAGGGGCGAACCCCTGCGGCAACGGGTTCGGCATGGCCACGATCTCGGGCGCGACCGGGCCCAGCTGGACGCGCAGCCAGTCGGCCATCGCCGACGTCAACAGCGCCACCACGTCGGCGCGGGGCGCGTTGACCAGGAGTGGCTCCAGGCCCGACGTCCGCTGGGAGGACGACCGGTGCTCCTGGTGCACGACGACCACCGGGTCGGGCGCGAGCTGGACGGCACAGGCCAGCAGCGCAGGGGTCACCGTGACGAGCACGTCGGTCTGGAGCCGGCCCAGCCCGCGCTCGAGGCCGACGTCGGTGGCCGCCGAGAACTGCCGGTCCCAGCGCCGGGGGACCAGCCGCGACTCGCGGGCGTGCAGCTCCTCGTCGTGGGCCTCGGTCAGGTCGACGAGGTGCTCGACGGTGACCCGGTCGTCGATGGCGAAGACCGGCTGCTCCGCCGCCTTGACGACGCTCAGGATCCGCACCTCGTGGCCGGCGGCGACGAGCGCGTTGGCCTGGGTGACCGCCGAGCGCTCGGTGCCGCCCAGCTTGTGCGCGGACTGGACGAGGAACGTGACCTTCACTGCGGCGCTCCTCCTCCTGACTGGCCGGCCTCGTCCGGGTCGATGGAGCGGAGCGCGAGCAGACCGTCGGGGTTCCAGCGGAGCCGGGCCCGGGGCCGGGCGGAACCGAGCTCGGCCGGACCACCAGCCGCTTCGCCGAAGAGCTCGGGCAGCAGCACGGCGTGGTTGGGGTCGGCCAGGTCGTTGGCCCGGCGCCGGATGCGCACCCACGACGCCTCGGTGCCGACCCCCAGCCGCAGCACCCCGAAGTAGCCCGGGGGCAGGTCGTCGACGCCGACCAGCGTCTCGACCAGTCCGTCGTGCGCCGTGGCGGGCAAGCTGGCCAGGACCTGGTCGTCGGTGTCGAGCAGCAGCAGGTGGCAGCCGGGCTGCACTCCGTCGGCGGGCCGGATCCGCAGGTGGACCCGGTCGCCGCGTACGTCGACGGACTCCAGCTCGGCCGTGGGAGCGACCCCGCGGCGGATGAGCCGCAGCCGGCCGTCGTCGAGCCGCTCGACCTGCCACTGGGTGACGCCGTCGGGCGCCAGCGGGGTCCGGGCCAGGTCCGGGTTCGGGGAAGCTGCGAGCCGCACCGGCGCAGCGCCGGCCAGCACGTCGTACGACGTCCCGGGGAGCAGGCTCAGGTCGTGGGGGTGCGGGCCCAGCTCGGTGAGCTCCTTGCCGTCGGACTCGCGGACCGAGACGCGCCCGTCGACGTCCAGCCACAGGTGGACGCCGTCGAGCACCGCGGCGTACGTCGCACTCACCGCGGCGCCGTCGCGACGTCCCAGGAGCTTCATCAGAGGAGCGACACGCCCTCGCCGCCACCGGCCTGCTCGTCGAAGTTCTCCTGCTCCATGAGGTGCAGGACGGGAATGTCGAGGTGACGGCGCGCCTTGGAGGTCCAGTCGCGGCGCAGCAGCTCGGCGACGAAGTGCTCCTCGGTGAAGATGATCGCCTCTCGCCCGTCGACCTCCTTGATCTTCGCGGCGAGCGCGTCGACCGGATCGCCGGTGACCAGCTCGCCGGTCGCGCTCGCGCCGGTGGCCCGGAGGACGTCCACCGCGTTGGCGAGCTCGCGCTCGGAGTCGGTGCGGGCCTCCTCCACGAGCTCCTCCGGGTCGATGTCGTCGAGCGGCAACGGACGTCCGGGCACCAGGTCGGGCGACAGCCCACCGGACGAGGCCAGGGCGGCCTGCACGCGGGTGCGGCCGTCGTCGAGCGGCATCAGCACGTGGTAGCTGACGGGTTCCTCGATGCCCTCGTGGAGCGAGTGGACCCGGGCCGCATCGGCCGGGGTGAGGTTCTCCTCGACCAGCAGGACGACGGCGTACGAAGAGATGTCAGGCACGCCGGAAGCCTAGTCGTCAACACTAGTGCCCTCCGCTGAGCACCTCGCCCAGGTCGTAGGACGCGACCTCCTCGAGCTGGTCGTAGCCGCAGGACTCGGGGTCGCGGTCCGGGCGCCACCGCTTGAAGTGCGCGGTGTGCCGGAACCGTCGTCCCTCCATGTGCTCGTAGCCGACCTCGATGACCCGCTCGGGCCGCAGCGGCGTGAAGGAGAGGTCCTTGCCCTGGCTCCAGCGGCTCTGGGTGCCGGGCACCCGATCGGGGTTGGCGGTCAGGAACTCCTGCCAGCGCCCCCAGGGGTGCTCCTCGATCGGGCAGACCAGCGGCTGCAGCTCCTGGATGAGCTCGGCCCGCCGCGCCTCGGTGAAGCTGGCGCTGACCCCGATGTGCTGGAGCTCGCCGTCGGCGTACAGCCCGAGCAGGAGGCTGCCGAGCAGCGGCCGTTCGGGGGTGGAGTTCTTGTGCTCGCGGTAGCCGGCCACCACGACGTCAGCGGTGCGCGCGTGCTTGATCTTGAACATGGTGCGGGCGTTCGGGGTGTACGGCCCGTCGAGAGGCTTGGCCACCACCCCGTCCAGGCCGGCGCCCTCGAACTGCTCGAACCAGCGCTCGGCCTCCTGCGCGTCCTCGGTGGTCCGGGTCAGGTAGCAGGGACCCTCCGTGCCCAGCTCGCCCAGCGCCTGCTCCAGGGCGGCCCTGCGCTCGCGCAGCGGCCGGTCGACGTACGACTCGTCGCCCAGCGCCAGCAGGTCGAAGGCGACGAAGCCCGCCGGGGTCTTCTCGCTGAGCATGTCCACCCGTGACTTGGCGGGGTGGATCCGCTCCTGGAGGACCTCGAACTCCAGCCGGTCACCGATGGCCACGAACACCTCGCCGTCGAGGACGACGCGCTCCGGCAGCTGTCGCTTGATGGCCTCCACCAGCTCGGGGAAGTAGCGGGTCAGCGGCTTGGTGTTGCGGCTGGCCAGCTCGACCTCGTCACCGTCCCGGAAGACGATGCAGCGGAACCCGTCCCACTTCGGCTCGAAGATCAGCCCGTCGTACTTGTCCGGGTCGGGGACGCCCTTCACCGACTTGGCGAGCATCGGCAGCACGGGCGGCATGACGGGCAGGTCCACGAGGGCGACACTAGCCACGTGGACCCCCAGGTGCGGCTGGCCGAGGTGGCCGCGCGCCCGACGCTCGCGGTCGCAGCACGCACGACGTGGCCCGAGTTTCCGGAGACCTGGCCGAGGCTCTCGCAGGAGGTGTGGGAGCTCCTGCGCGCCCACGGAGTCACCAGCGGCTGTCCCAACGTGATGCTGTACCTGGACGACGTGCCGAACGTCGAGGTCGGGGTGCTGTGCGACGAGGAGCTGCCGCTCACCGGGCGGGTGCAGGTGTCCGAGCTGCCTGGGGGCCGGGTCGCCACGGCCACCCACCGCGGTCACTACGCCCGGCTCGGCGTCACCCACGACGTGGTGCTGGCGTGGTGCCGGAGCAGGTCACGAGCTGACCGGCACCCGGTGGGAGATCTACGGTCCGCACCGCCCGGACCCCGCCGACGTGTGGGTCGACGTCCACTGGCAGCTGGCCTGACCCGGCGGTGGTGGCGCGGAGGGCTCCAGACCTTCGGTGTAGCGGGACGTTCCGGCCTACTCTTGGGCTCGGTCCCTCTAGGGACGATCCCCGGTTGGTCTGCCGGTAGGGCCCGCCTGACTTTGAATCAGGACTAGCGACGTAGGTTCGACTCCTACCCGGGGAGCAGGTTCTCGCAGGTCGGCAGCGTTCACCCGTACGGGGGGACGCCCGGCGGGAACGGCCGGTGGGACGCTGCAGCCTCGGGGGCAACCTCCGGGGCGAAGGAGAGTGCCGATGATCGTTCCTCGTTGGGAGTGGCGCACCTTCGGCCAGGAGTTCGGCGACGCCGACTCCGCCCTGGCGGCGCTGCCGGTCGAGCAGGTCGTCGAGAGCACGGAGCTCTACATCCTGTCGGCGTCGGGCACCGACGTCGTCAAGGTCCGCGACGAGCTGATGGACATCAAGCAGCTCCAGCAGGTGAGCGATGACGGGCTCGAGCAGTGGACGCCCGTCCTGAAGGCCACCTTCCCGATCTCGGCGAGCGAGCTGAGCGCCGTGACCGCCGCGCTCGGGGTCACCACCGTCCCACCGGCTCGCGACGACTACCCACTGGACGTGCTGCTCGACGAGGTCATCACCCCCCACGCGGAGCTGATGGCCATCGAGGTGCACAAGCGACGGGTGCGGCACCGGATCGGGGCTTGCCTGGCGGAGCGCACCGAGGTGCGCACCGACCGAGCCTTCACGTGCACCATCGCCATCGAGTCCGAGGACCCGGCCCTGGTCATGGCGGTGCTCGCCGAGGTCGGGCTGGGCGGGCAGCCGAACGTGAACTTCGGGCGCGGCCTCAAGGTGCTGGAGGGGTTCGGGCAGGAGCGGTTCGCGGTCATCGACGTGGGCACCAACTCGGTGAAGTTCCACATCGGCGACCGGAGTGCGGACGGTGACTGGCAGACGGTCGTGGACCGCGCCGTGGTCACCCGGCTGGGCGATGGCCTGAGGGAGTCGGGACGGCTCGGCCCCGAGCCGATGGCGAGGACGGTCGAGGCGATCGCCGGGATGGCCGAGGAGGCGAGGAGCCACCGCGTGGCGGCGGTCGCGGCCGTGGGCACGGCAGGGTTGCGCATCGCCGACAACGCGGCGGACTTCGTCCACGCCGTACGGACCCGCTGCGGCGTCGTCGTGGAGGTCATCTCGGGCGAGGACGAGGCCCGGCTCGCCTACCGGGCGGCCACGACGGGGCTGCCCGTCAGCGGGTCGAGCGTCGTGTTCGACACCGGGGGCGGCAGCTCGCAGTTCAGCTTCGGCGAGCGTGACCGGGTGGACGAGCGGTTCAGCGTGGAGGTCGGCGCGGTCCGCTACACCGAGCAGTTCGGACTCGACGGCGTGGTCTCGGCCGAGACCCTGAGCGCAGCGCTGGCGGCGATCGGCGCCGACCTCGAACGCCTCGACGGCCGGGACCGACCCGAGACCCTGATCGCCATGGGCGGAGCGGTCACCAACCTCGCCGGCGTGAAGCACGGGCTGGCCGAGTACGACCCCGACGTCGTGCAGGGCACCGTGCTCGACCGGGACGAGATCGACCGCCAGATCGAGCTGTACCGGTCCCGGTCCGCCGACGAGCGGCGGACGATCGTCGGTCTCCAGCCGGCGCGGGCCGAGGTGATCCTGGCCGGAGCGTGCATCGTGCGCACCGTGCTCGACAAGCTCGGCAACGACTCGCTGACCGTCAGCGACCGCGGCCTGCGGTACGGCGTGCTCGCCGAGCGGTTCGGGCCGGTCGGCCGCGAGTAGTCGGCCGGGCCGGCCTCCGCGGAGGCGCCGCGTGGAGCCGATCCCGACCTGGCTTCGACCTGTCCGCCGAGACTCGCGTCGCCGCGGTCCTTGACAGTTGGCGCCCGTGAGGGTCACATGTGCCGACCCGTTCTGCAGGTTCATGGGAAGAGGCAACGAATGAGCTCCGCACGCTCCACCACTCGGATCGCCTGTGCGTCCGCCGCACTCGCCGTCACGGCCGGCCTCGTGTCGTCGACCGGGATCGCGTGGGCCGACAACCCGCTCGCGCCGAGGACGTCGTTCAACATGGTGGTGAACCCGGCCGACGGGACCGTCGCCGCTCCGACCGACGGAGAGGCGATCCCCAACATCGACTCGGTGAAGTCGACGATCCGCGCCTACTACAACGCCACCGGCGGGATCGCGAACAAGTCGAGCTCGCGCTACATCACCCAGGTGCACGCGATCGAGAACCACATCCTCGACCGGTTGCCGGCCACGGCTCCTGCCAACGCGGCGCTCGTCTTCGACGTCGACGACACGCTGCTGTGGAACTACGACTTCGAGGACAAGGCCACCAACTTCAACTTCGACCTCGGCCTCAACACGACGTGGGTCACCCAGCACCTCTTCGTGGCGGTCCCGGGGATGCCTGGGCTGCTCAGGGAGCTCAAGGCCCGCGGCTATGCGCTCTACGGCATCACGGGTCGTCCGGCGGCCCAGGAGAACGACACGATCGCGAACCTGAACGAGCAGGGCTTCACGGCCAACGGCCAGCCGGGCGGCACCCCGCTGTTCACCAACGCGACTCTCTACACCAAGGACCCGGCCGCAAGTCCCGCGACCAACCCCCAGACGATCCCGACGCAGCCCTGGGTCGACTGCGCCGCTGGTGGTGACCCGTCCGTCTGCTCGACGGTCGAGTACAAGGCCCTGACCCGCGACCACATCGAGACCACCGACAACGTGGACCTGCTGATGAACGTCGGCGACCAGTGGAGCGACCTGCAGGGCGGGTTCGCCGAGAAGTGGACCAAGATCCCCAACCCGACCTACTTCCTGGCCTCGCCCGACCTGGCGGCTGCGCCGCTGAGCGACGGGTCGATGGTGCCCCCGACGTCGTACGTGATGCAGCCGGACGGCTCCAGCGGCTACGCGGTGGCCAGCGGTGACGACATCCCGAACATCGACCCGGTGCGGAAGATGATCCGGGGCTACTACAACGCGGACTCGTCCGGCATCGCCAACAAGGTGTCCTCGCCCTACATCACCCAGCTCGCATCGCTGGAGTCGACCTGGACGCCGCAGGTGACCAGCAACTGCTCGACCCAGGCCACGGCGTACAACACCGCACTGGCGAAGCAGACCGCCGCGAAGGCGCAGGTCGCCAAGGACGAGAAGGCCGTCAAGAAGGCCAAGAAGGCGCTGAAGAAGGCCAAGACCCCGGCCGCCCGCAAGCGCGCGCACCAGAAGCTCGACAAGGCCAGGAAGGCGCTCAAGAAGGACCAGGCCGCGCTGGCCGCGATCACCCTGCCGGACCGGCCGGCCGTGGTCTTCGACGCCGACGACACGACGCTGTGGACCTACGACATGGAGGACGGGGCGATGAAGTTCGTCTTCGACCCGGTCCTCCAGGGCACCTGGGTCACCGGCCACCTCTTCCCGGCCGTGCCCGGGATGATCGGGGTCGTGAAGGCCGCCGCCGCCGCCGGCTGCACGGTCTTCGGCCTCACCGGTCGCGGTACCAGCCAGCAGGCCGACACGATCGCGAACCTCACGGAGAAGGGGTACGTCGACGCCGCGAACAAGCCGCTGTTCACGGCCGCGAACTACTTCACCAAGGGAGCAGTCACGGTCTCGAACAGCAACGCCTCGATCCCGAGCCAGCCGTGGGTCGACTGCGGATCCGACAACGCGTGCTCGACCATCGAGTACAAGTCGGGCACCCGGGCGCACATCGAGGACCAGGGCTTCGACATCGTGGGCAACTTCGGCGACCAGTACTCCGACCTGATCGGTGAGCACGCCGACCACGCCTACAAGCTGCCGAACGCGACCTACTACCTGCCGTGACACCTGTCCGGGCGCCGGCTCACACCGCCTAGAGTGAGCCGGTGCCCGGAGAGCTGACCGTCATCGTCCTGGCCGCCGGCGGCGGGACCCGGATGAAGTCGAAGACCATGAAGGTCCTGCACCCCGTGGCCGGACGGAGCATGGTCGGGCACGTCCTGGCGGCGGTCCAGGAGGTGCAGCCCCGGCGGATCGTCGCCGTGATCGGCCACCAGCGCGACCAGGTCGGACCGCACATCTCGGCGCTGGCGCCGGACGTGCTGCTCGCGGTGCAGGAGGAGCAGCACGGCACGGGTCACGCGGTGCGGGTGGCGATGGACGCGGTGGCCGCGGACGGCGGGGCGCCGCAGGGCACCGTGCTGGTGGCGTACGCCGACACCCCGCTGCTCGAGGCCGAGTCGCTGCGCACCTTCGCCACGGAGCACGAGGCGGCCCAGCGGGCGGTGAGCATCCTGTCCGGAGTCGTGGCCGACCCGTTCGGCTACGGGCGAGTGGTCCGCAACGACGACGGCGAGGTCGAGGGGATCGTCGAGGAGCAGGACGCCACCGACGACCAGCGCGCGATCCAGGAGATCAGCTCGGGCATCCTCGCGTTCGACGCGGCCTTCCTGGCCGACGCGCTGCCGAAGCTGTCCAACGACAACGCCAAGGGCGAGTACTACCTCACCGACACCGTCGGGCTCGCGCGCCGGGCCGGGCTGCACGTGGGGGCGCACGAGCTCACCGACGTGATGCAGACCGAGGGCGTCAACGACCGGGTGCAGCTGGCCCGGACCGGTCGAGCCATGAACGACCGCATCCTGACCCGCTGGATGGAGGCCGGGGTGACGGTGATGGACCCCGCCACCACCTGGGTCGACGCCGACGTCGTGCTGAGCCCGGACGTGACGTTGCTGCCGGGCGTCCAGCTGCTCGGCGCGACCGTCGTCCAGGAGGACGCCGTCATCGGGCCCGACACCACGCTCAAGGACTGCGAGATCGGCGCCGGCGCGCGCGTCCTGCGCACCCACGGCGAGCTCGCGGTGATCGGGGAGGGCGCCGACGTCGGGCCCTACGCCCGGCTCCGGCCCGGTACCACGCTCGGGGTCGGAGGCAAGATCGGCACCTTCGTCGAGACCAAGAACGCCCAGATCGCCGACGGGGCGAAGGTCCCTCACCTGTCCTATGTCGGCGACGCCGAGATCGGTGAGGGCACCAACATCGGCGCCGGCACGATCTTCGCGAACTACGACGGCGTGGCCAAGCACCGGACGAAGATCGGCAAGTACGCCAAGACGGGGTCGCACAACACCTTCGTGGCGCCGGTGGAGGTCGGCGACGGTGCCGGCACCGCAGGTGGCACCGTCGTACGCCGCAACGTCCCGCCCGGCGCGCTCGCCGTCAGCAGCGGACCCCAGAGGAACCTCGAGGGCTGGACGCTGACCAAGCGGGCCGGGACCCCGCAGGCGGACGCGGCGGCGGCGGCGCTCAACCCCGTGGAACAATCTGACTGACACCCGCAGAGACGACCGGCCGGGAGCCCCCAAGAGCATGACGGGTATGAAGCGCACCACCGAGAAGAACCTGATGGTCTTCAGCGGGAGGGCGCATCCCGAGCTCGCCGAAGAGGTCGTCAGGCTCCTCGACACCGACCTGGTCCCGCAGTCGGCCTACGAGTTCGCCAACTCCGAGATCTACGTGCGCTACGAGGAGTCGGTCCGCGGCTGCGACGCGTTCGTGCTGCAGAGCCACACCGCTCCGATCAACGAGTGGATCATGGAGCACCTGATCATGGTCGACGCCCTCAAGCGCGCGAGCGCGAAGCGGATCACCGTGGTCATGCCGTTCTACGGCTACGCACGCCAGGACAAGAAGCACCGCGGCCGCGAGCCGATCTCGGCGCGGCTGATGGCCGACCTGTTCAAGACCGCCGGCGCCGACCGGCTGATCACCGTCGACCTGCACGCCGACCAGATCCAGGGTTTCTTCGACGGCCCGGTCGACCACCTGATGGCGCTGCCGATCCTCGCTGACCACGTCCGCTCCAAGTACGGCGACCAGCCGCTGGCCGTCGTCTCGCCGGACGCGGGCCGGATCAAGGTCGCCGAGCGCTGGGCCTCGCGGCTCGGCGGCGCTCCGCTGGCCTTCATCCACAAGAGCCGCAACATCGACCGGCCCAACGAGATCGTCGCCAACCGGGTCGTCGGTGACGTCAAGGGCCGGATGTGCATCCTGGTCGACGACATGATCGACACCGGCGGGACCATCACCAAGGCGGCCGAGGCCCTGATGGCCGAGGGTGCGGCCGGGGTGGTCATCGCGGCCACCCACGCGATCCTCTCCGAGCCGGCGGTCGACCGGCTGAAGAACTGCCCGGTGTCCGAGGTCGTCGTGACCAACACGCTCCCGATGACCCCGGACCGCGAGTTCGACAAGCTGACCCAGCTCTCGATCGCCCCACTGATCGCCCGGGCGATCCGCGAGGTCTTCGAGGACGGCTCGGTCACGTCGATGTTCGACGGGCATGCCTGACCTCCCGGCCCGCGAGCCCGACCTCGTCGGTCCGCGCGCGGACCCGGCCGAGGAGTTCCTGCGGCTGGCCTGCCTGACCTACGGCGCCGACGACCCGGTCCGGCGGCACAACGCCAGGGCCATCCTCGACGCGCAGCCGGCGCTCGGTGCGGACAGCGTGCACGTCGCGGCGGCGCGGGCGGACGGCACCGCGTTGCGGCGGCTGCTGGCTGAGGACCCTGCGCTGGCCGGGCAGGAGGGCGGCCCCTTCGGCTGGCCCCCTCTGCTCTACCTCGCCTACGCGCGGCACGACCCCGACGTGTCCGCGGAGGCGGTCCGCGACGCCGTCGCCGCGCTGCTGGAGGCGGGCGCGGACGCCAACGCGGGCTACCTCTGGCACGGCAACCACGTGCCGTTCACCGCCCTCACGGGCGCCTTCGGCCAGGGTGAGAGCGGGGCCACCGACCAGCCCGCGCACCCGCAGTGCGAGGCCCTGGCGCGGGCGCTGCTCGAGGGCGGGGCCGACCCCAACGACGGGCAGACGCTCTACAACCGCACCTTCGAGGCCGACGACAGCCACCTCGAGCTGCTCTTCGAGTACGGGCTCGACGACCAGGTCGAGCTCGCCTCCCAGCTGGCCTGGGCCGTCGCGCACGGGATGGACGCCCGGGTCGAGCTGCTGGTCGGGCACGGGGTCGATCCGGACACCGAGGTCGGTGGCCGGTACGCCGTCGCCCGCCGCTCGGCGTACGCCGCCGCGCTGACCAGCGGCCACCCCGGGACGGCCGAGCTGCTGCGCCGACTGGGTGCGTCACCGGAGCTGTCGGCCGTGGAGACCGTCCTGGCCGCGGTGTTCTCGGGTGCAGACGTCGACCCGGACGACGTGTCCGGCGGCCATCGCGGCCCGGCCCGGCCTGGTGGCCTGGGCGGCCGAGCTCGGTGACCGGGACGCGGTCCGCCGCGCGGTCGAGCTCGGCTGGGACGTCAACCGCAGGGCCCGCATCGACGTTCCCTCGGACCAGGAGTGGGAGACGGGGCTGCACGCGGCGGCGGGGAACGGGGACATCGAGCTGGTCGAGCTGCTGCTGGAGCTGGGCGCGGACCCGGCCGTGACCGACTGCCGCTTCGAGGCCACCCCCGCCGGATGGGCCGAGCACTTCGGCCACGACGACGTGGCCGCCCGGCTCCAGGACGGGCTCAGCGACCGTTCCGGCTGAAGTGCTGGTAGTCCTTCAACGAGCGCCAGGTCCCACCCCACGTCCAGCCGATCGACGCGAACGCGCGCACCACGACGCCGTCGGGTGTGATCATCCCCGGGCGGACGTGGCCGCGGTCGAGGTACGACGACGCGAGCTCGGGCAGGACGAGATCCCCCTTGGTGTAGGGGTTCTGGAACGGGTCGAGGTCGACGGCCAGGCCGTAGGCGTGCTGGCTGTACGACGTCGCGCTCACCGTCGGCCGGCACACGAACGCTCCGGTGTCGTTGCCGTCCCCGCTGGGTGGCGCCTCGAGCTCCGCGCGCCGGGTGACCCGCAGCTCCTCGATCGGGAACCTGGCCCGGTAGAGCATCCTGAACACCCGCACCACGTCGTGGGCGACCGCCCGGTTGACCAGCAGCTCCCCGGTGTGCCGCTGGTCGTCGAAGCCCCAGAACGTGAGCCGCACGTAGGCCAGGTCGGCAGCGCTGACCGGGCAAGCCGGCTCCCACGTGCTTCGGGACAGGACCTCGGCAGGGACGCTCCCCACCACCGCAGCGAAGCCGTCGCCGGGAAGCGGCGCCACGGTGTCGGGCAGCGTGAACCGGCGCGGGTCGAGCTCGGGCGGGGTCGGCTGGAGCTGGCCGTAACCGTCCGCGCGCAGGGGCAGCGGCCGGTTGCCGAGCCAGTCCGGCGGGACGGTGCCCCGCTCGGGCGGGAGCGGCGACGCGGTGGCTGGGGACGCAGCGGCCGGGGACGGGGTCGGAACCGTCGCGGTGGCCGGTGGGCTGGACGGCAGCGAAGGCTCGGCGACCCGGTCGCCGCGGTCACAGCCGGTCAGGGCCAGCAGCAGGAGCGCGGCGGCGAGCTGCCTAGACCCGGTCATCCAGCGCGTCCTGCCAGTAGCGGCGCAGCACGGTCGGGAGGTCGCCGGACAACGTCTCCTGGAGCAGGTCGAGCTGGGCCTGGTCGAGGTGGAACGCCGGGAAGCCGGCCCCGACCACCTGCGAGAACGCCGGCCCACGGTTCGCCCACCGGGGGCCGGCGTCGAGGTAGCGGGGCAGGTAGGCCGCCGCGAGCTCGGCCTGCTCGGCCGGCCACAGGCCCCTGGTGATGGCGGTGAACAGGCGGTTCGACACGTCGTCGGCCACGAGCGAGGCCCACGCCTCCTCCTTGGCCCCGGCCGTGGGCCGGGCGGCCAGCGCGGTGGCCGCGCCGAGGTCGCCGTCCGCCGTACCGTCGCGGCGGCGCTCGTCCTCGATCGCGCCGGACTCGAGGGCGCCCAGCAGCGCGAGCCGCTGCACCACCAGCCAGTGCAGCTGCGGGTCCAGCTCGACGTCGTGGTCGCTGCGCCCGGCGGCCAGCCACCGGCCCAGCTCCTCGACGTCCCGGCTGCCCCGGGCCACGCCGCGGGTGAAGGCCACGGGGTCGGCGCCGCTGTCCAGTCCGGCCCGGCAGGCCGCGGCCACGCGCTCGTGGACGGCGGCGGCCTGAGCGGCCGGCACCCGTCGGGACAGGACCGGGCCCAGCGTCGCCTCGGGGATGCTGGTGACCAGGCTCGAGTGCCGCTCGGCGGGCAGGTGTCGGTCGACGAGGCCGAGGAAGCGCTCGACCGGGAGGTCGCGGGCGTGGACGGAGTCCAGCGCCGTGCACCAGAGCACCGATCGTGCCAGGTCGTCCTCGAGCGTGCCGAGCCCGGCCTCGACCGCGGCCCACGACCGTTCGTCCAACACCACGCGGGCGAAGGTCTCTCCGTGCGAGTTCGGTACGACGACCCGCCCGGCCCAGCCGTCGAGCCGGACCGGGTCCTCGTCGAGGTCGACCCAGCGGCTCTCGAGCTCGGCCAGCCCCTCGTCGTACGCGGTGACCAGGAGGCGGTGCGGCCGCACCCCCGCCCGGACCAGCACCGGCACGTCACCGTCGCGCTCGACCCGGACCGTGTCGTGCCCGGACTGCCGCAGCCACACCTCCGCCCAGCCGCGCACGTCGCGTGGCGAGGCGTCGTCGAGAGCGCCGACCAGGTCCGCCAGGGTGGCGTTGCCGAACCGGTGCCGGGTCAGGTGCGCGTTCACGCCGGCCAGGAAGTCCTCGTCACCCATCCACGTGACGAGCTGGCGCAGCGCCGCGGCGCCCTTCACGTAGGAGATGGCGTCGAAGTTGGTGGAGGCCGTGTCCACGTCCGGCACGTCCTCCGGGAGCGGGGCCACGGGATGGGTCGAGCGGCGCCGGTCGGCCACCATGGCGCGCGGCTTGTGGGTGACCTGGAAGCCGACCCAGGTGCCCTCGAACCCGGCCGCGGCCTCGCTGACCCGGAAGCCCATGTACTCGGCGAAGGACTCGTTGAGCCAGATGTCCTCCCACCACGTCAGCGACACGAGGTCGCCGAACCACATGTGCGACATCTCGTGGGCGATGACCATCGCCCGCTGCCACCGCTCGACCTCGGTGACCCGGCCGCGGGGGAGCAGCTCGTCGCGGTAGGTGACGCAGCCCGGGTTCTCCATCGCGCCCCAGTTGAGGCCGGGCACGAACACCTGGTCGTAGGTGTCGAACGGGAACGGCTCGTCGAACAGCTCCGCGTAGTGGTCGAAGCACTGCTCGGTGATCTGCCGCAGCTCGTCGAAGTCGCGGTCGAGCTCGTGCTGGAGGGACGCGCGCGAGTGCCAGCCCATCGGGAGGCCGGCGTGCTCGAAGGTCCGCGAGTGCCACGGCCCCGCGCAGAGCACGAACAGGTCGATGGGGATCGGTGGCGTCGGCTCGAACTCCCGGACGCGGGCCTGCGTCGTGGTCACCCGTGCGTTCGACAGCACGGTCCAGCCGGGGTCGGCCACCACCCGCAGCGTGACCGGTGCCTTGAGGTCGACCTGGTCGAAGCAGGCGAAGACCCGCTGGGTGATGTCGACGCCGACGTACGCGCAGACGTAGCGCTCGCCGTCCGCCGGGTCGGTGAAGGTGTGCATCCCGTCGCCGTCCGTCACGTAGGGGAGACGCGCCTCGACCACGACCTCGTTGTGCGCCAGCAGCCCGGTCAGCGCGATCCGCGCGCCGTCGTACGCCGCCTGGCCGGCGGCCCCGTTCACGGTGACCCGGACGTCCTGACCGCGGTGCAGCTCCAGGAACGTGTCCGGGCCGCTGGACGCGAAGTGCACCGTCACCCGGCTGCCGAACGTGTGCTGGTCGGTGAGGTCGATCTCGATCTCGTAGGACACGTCAGACAGCTGGGCCGCCCGGGCGCGGGCCTCGGGGAGGGTGAGGGAGGGCACCGGACCAACCTACGGATTCGCGGGTGAACGCCCGAAGCGGATAAACTGCCGCGGTTGCCTCGGCGAGGGAGTCCAGCTCAGGACTCCGTGATCGACAGGGCAGGCGCTCCGGCTCTCCAGCAGGTGTGCCTCCGCGATCGCGTCGAGGCCCAGGACTCAGAGCAACCAGAGGAGCAGGACAGCATGGCCACCGAGAAGATCCCCGCGGAGACCCGCACCGAGTTCGGCAAGGGCGCCGCGCGGCGGATCCGCCGCGACAACAAGATCCCCGCGGTCGTCTACGGGCACGGCAACGACACCGTGCACGTGACCCTGCCCGGCCACGACACGATGATGGCGATCAAGCACGGCGGCGCGAACGCGCTGCTCGAGCTCGAGATCGAGGGCAAGGGCCAGCTCGCCCTGACCAAGGCGGTGCAGATCGACCCGATCCGCCGGATCATCGAGCACATCGACTTCGTGGCCGTCCGGCGCGGCGAGAAGGTCACCGTCGACGTGCCGGTGCACCTGCACGGCAGCGCCGCCTCGGAGACGCTGGTCGTCACCGAGAACTCCACGGTCCAGATCGAGGCCGAGGCGACCAACATCCCCGAGCGCATCGAGATCTCGATCGAGGGACTTCGGGCCGGCACCCAGATCCAGGCCGGCCAGCTCGAGCTGCCCGAGGGATCCACGCTGCTGGTCGACCCGGAGACGCTCATCGTCAACATCACCGAGCAGCAGTCCGAGGAGGCCCTCGAGGCCGAGCTCGAGGAGGCCGAGGCCGAGGCCGGCATCGAGCGCGAGGAGCACGAGCCCACCGACGAGGAGCAGGCTGCCGAGGGTGGCGAGTCCGCCGGCGAGGACTCCGCTGCCGAGGGCGACTCCTCCGAGGAGTGACCGAGCGTCCCGACAACGCGGCGACGGGCGCCGAGCCCTGGGTGGTCCTGGGGCTCGGCAACCCCGGTCCGGCGTACGCCGGGCACCGGCACAACGTCGGGTACCTCGTCGCGGACGAGCTGGTGCGCCGGCTCGGCACGCCGTTCAAGGCGCACCGGGCCAGCCGGTCCGAGGTGGCCGAGGCGCGCCTCGGCATCCCCGGCACGCCCGGCCCGCGCGTCATCGTGGTGCGGCCGCGCTGCTACATGAACGAGATCGGCGGGCCGACGAAGGCTGTGCTGAAGTTCTACGGGGTCACACCGGAGCGACTGGTCGCGGTCCACGACGAGCTCGACATCCCGTTCGACACCATGCGGGTGAAGCTGGGCGGTGGCGACAACGGGCACAACGGGCTGCGCTCGGTGCGGGCCTCGCTCGGGACGGGTGAGTTCTACCGGGTCCGGGTCGGCATCGGCCGGCCGCCCGGCCGGCAGGACCCGGCCGACTTCGTGCTCTCCAACTACTCGGGCGCGGAGCGCAGGGAGCTGCCGTTCCAGGTGGACCGGGCCGCGGATGCTGTCGAGTCGCTGCTGACTCTCGGCCTGTCCGAGACCCAGCAGCGGTTCAACTCCTAGGGAGTCACGACCTGAGCGGCAGGTCGAACGGCGCGCGCCAGCCGATCTGGTAGGCCAGGCCGACCGCGGCCAGCTGCGAGGAGACCTCGATCTTGGCCAGGATCGACTTCACCTGGGTGCGCACCGTGGTCTCCGCGGTGTTGCTGTGCCTGGCGACGTCGCGGACCGTGTGGCCCTGCATCAGCAGACCGAGCACCTCCGACTCCCGCAGCGTCAGCTGGTCGAACTTGGCCCACAGCTGCTCGTTGCCCTCGCGCTGCCGGGCCCAGGCGTCCAGCAGCTCCTCCCGCTCCTCCTTCGTCATGACCGGCAGCCCCTTCAGCAGCCGGTCGACGGTGCCGACCACCATGGACAGAGGGCTGGTCTTCGCCAGGACCTTGCGCGCGCCGGACATCACCGCGCGGGCCCAGCGCCCCGGCTCCTCGGTGCCGGTCACCACGAGGACGTCGGTGCCCGCGCGGGCGATCGGCTCGATGAGCGCGAAGCCGTCGCCGTGCGGACCCAGGTCGAGGTCGAGGAGCAGGAGCTTGGGGCGCCGGTGCAGCACCTTGCTGATCAGCGGCCCGGTCGAGGCGCTGACCGGCAGCTCGACCCGCTCCGCCTGGTGGCCCGCCGCGTTGAGGGCGAGCTCGAGAGCCTGGGCGAAGAGCTGGTGGTCGTCGACGATGACGACGTTGGCCTCAGAAGCCGGCAACGGCCAGCTCCTCAGGAACCTGGGTCAGGTCCTCGGGCAGGGTCAGCACCATGCGGGTGCCCGGCGCCTTGGGGTCCAGCTCGAGCCGACCGCCCAGCCGGGCCGCCAGCGCCGCGGCCGAGGCCAGCCCGATGCCGCTGCCCTCGGAGTCGGGGCCGCGGATGCCCCAGTCGAACAGCGAGTGCTGCAGCTCGTCCGGTACGCCGGGGCCGTCGTCGGCCACGGAGATCTCGACCTGCTGCCCGACCCGCTCGACGCTGAGGCTGATGTCGTCCGCGCTGCCGTGCGCAGCCGCGTTGTCGACGAGGATGTCGAGGATCGCCGCCAGGTCGTCGGGGTCACCGGCGACGCGGACGTCGCTCACCTGCCACCGGACGTCGCGACCGCGGGCGCGGTGGACCAGCGCGATCCGGCCCGTCACCTCGGCCACGTTGAAGGTGCCCACCGAGCCGGCGGAGCGGCCGCTGCGGCGTACCCAGCCACGGATCCGCCCCGGCTTCGGGGCCCGGTCGGCCAGCAGCCGCTGGAGCCGCTCCAGCTCGGCCAGGACCATGACCTCCAGCCCGGCGCGGTGGTCGGAGGACGGAAGCTCGCGGATCAGCCTCGACGCCGACGCGATGCCGGCCACCAGGCTGTTGATGTCGTGCAGGCGTGCGCTGTCGGCCCGGCGCTCCTCCTCCGCGGCCGCCAGCCGTCGCTGCAGGTCGACGAGCTGGCGCTGCCCGTCCGTCATCACCTCACGCAGCAGAGCCGCGGCCGTGGTCGCGAGCAGGAGCGAGCCGGCGACGCCGACGACGATCGAGACGACCGCCTGCGTGTCCTCCTGGACGGGTGGTGAGGTGAGCAGGAACACCCGGCTGGCGACGCACAGGCACACCGCGAGGGCGAACCGGTCGCGGGCCCACTGGGGCAGGGTGTCGAGCCGCTGCAGCGCGACGGCCAGACCGAGCACGCTCCCGCACAGCAGAACGCCGAGAGCGGGGAGCAGCTCCTCGTCGAGACGGGGACCGCCCATGATGACCAGCTGCTGGCCGGCCAGGAGCGTCACGGCGAGCGGGACCCCCACGGCCAGCGGGTTGAGCACGCCGCCCCAGCGCCGCGCACAGAGGAGCATGAAGGCCAGTACCGCGTTGAGCCCGATGACCCCGACCAGGATCGTGGCGGTCTGCAGCTTGAGCTCGGTGGGATGGGTGAGGCCGTAGCCACCGCGAGCCAGGGCCGTGGTCGCCAGGATGCCGATCGCCGTCGCCAGCCAGAGGCTCTGGTCGTTCCCGGCCAGCCGTCCGTGGCCGACCAGCAGCCCGGCGGCGACCAGGGCACCGCACGCGACGAGGAGGGTGCGCACGGCCGCCAGGGTGTCGGCCAGATCGCCGTTGTGCACGAGCGCCAGCGAGGCGAGAGTCGGTCCGACGAGGGCTGCGAACACGAGTATCGTGCCCCTGGCGGACCAGAGTCCGTCGGGTGGACGTAGCGTCATTCGGTCCCCCAAACCGTCGCGCTCGTCGCGACATGGAAAGTCCCGGGCACCCCCGCTCGCGAGCGCAGCCTATACCACATCCGTCCCTCGTGCCGCAGGAGAACGCGCGCACCCTAGGGTGACCGGGTGACGTTCGACCCCGGGAGCCCCCCGACAGACGCTGACGACCACGTGCTCGCCGGCTGGCTGGCCGAGACCGCCGGCCGCCGGCTGCTCGAGGTCCGGGGCGAGGGGCTGGAGGGCCGGGCACTCAAGGACGCCGGCGACCTCGCGGCCCACGAGCTCCTGATGGAGCTGCTGGCCAACTACCGGCCTGCTGACGCGGTGCTGTCCGAGGAGGGCAAGGACGACAAGGTGCGCCTGACCAGTGCGCGGGTGTGGATCGTGGACCCCCTCGACGGCACCCGGGAGTTCTCCGAGCCGCCTCGCGACGACTGGGCCGTGCACGTGGCGCTCTGGGAGGCGGACGCGGGGACGGACCGCCGGGGAGAGCTGGTGGCCGGTGCGGTGGCGCAGCCGGCGCTCGGGCAGACCTTCACGACCGCCGCGCCTGCCGTCGTACCTCCCAGCACCGCGCCCAGGCCCCGGATCGCGGTCTCGCGCAGCCGCCCGCCGGACTGGATCGGTCCCCTGGTCGAGGCGCTCGACGGCGAGCTGGTCGCGATGGGCTCGGCCGGCGCGAAGGTGATCTCGGTGGTCCGGGACGTGACCGACGCCTACGTGCACGCCGGCGGGCAGTACGAGTGGGACTCCGCCGCGCCGGTGGCGGTGGCCCGCGCGGCCGGGCTGTTCACCTCGCGGGTGGACGGGTCACCGCTGCGTTACAACCAGGACGACGTCTACCTGCCGGACCTCGTGGTCTGCCGTCCCGAGCTGTCGGAGCGGATCCTGGCGCACCTGGCCGAGCACGGCATCCGGTGAGCGAGCCTCAGTAGGCGCCCTTGTGCGCGACGACCGCGCTCACGGTCCGGGCCGCGATGCTCAGGTCCAGCGACCACGACCAGTTGTCGACGTACTGCAGGTCCATCCGCACCGTCTCCTCCCAGGAGAGGTCCGAGCGGCCCGAGACCTGCCAGAGTCCGGTCATGCCGGGCTTCACGACGAGCCGGCGGCACAGGTCCGGGCTGTAGGCCCGCACCTCGTCGGGCAGGGCCGGCCGCGGACCGACCAGCGACATCTCGCCCTTGAGCACGTTGACGAGCTGCGGGAGCTCGTCGAGGGAGTACTTCCGGAGCACGGCACCGACCCGGGTGATCCGGGGGTCTTGCTTGATCTTGAAGAGCACGCCCTCGGAGTCGGACTCGTTCTCCTCGGCGAGGTGGTGCCGGACGTCGTGTGCGTCCACGGACATGGTGCGGAACTTGTGGACGACGAAGGGCCGGCCGTTCCGGCCGATGCGCGTCTGGCGGAACCACGCCGGGCCGGGCGTGTCCGTCCGGATCATCAGGGTGACCAGGCCCAGCGCCGGTGCCAGCAACAGCAGGAGCAGGGCCGCGGCACCGCGGTCGACCAGCCCCTTGAGCACCTGGCCCGGTCCGCCGAGCCGGGCGGGGCGGACCCGCACGAGACGGGCCCCGCCGAGCCTCGCCGTTCCGAGCCGCCCGTCGGCGACGTCGCGCAGCCTCGGGCTCACGAGCAGCTCCACGCGGTGGTCCTGGAGCCACGCGGCCCACCTGCGCAGCTCCTGGTGGCCGATCCCCGCGCACGGCACGACGACGACGGCATCGGCTCCGTAGCTGTCGACCACGTTGAGGAGGTTGTTCTCCACCCCGTGCCACACCGCCACGGGCCACGGCTCGTCGGTGGGGCCGAGCTCGTCCCACTCCTCGTCGGGCAGGCAGACCGCCACGGGAGCGAAGTCCGGCCGGCGGGGCCGGTCGGCCTCCGCCAACAGCGCACGAACCTCGGGCTCCGGGCCCACCAGGACCACGGTCTGGGGCCGTCGCGGGGACACCAGGGGCAGCAGGGAGCGCGCGCCGACCGAGATCAGGGACGCGGCGCCGGCGAACAGCAGGGTCATCACTGCCAGCTCGTGAGGAGTCTGGCCGTCGGCCACGTGCGGCGCCACGGTCAGCGTCGCCCAGGCGGCGGTGGCGATACCGGCGCCGGCCGCCAGCAAGGACCGCGCCCGGATGGCGTACGGGTCCTCCGACATCCGGGAGTAGCCCCCGGAGACGGCCACGGCCACCGGCCAGGCGGCCAGGACGACCACGAAGAACAACGGCAGGCCAACGCCCGGCGTCAGGATCGCGGTGGCCAGCAGCGACGCGGCGGCGGCAAGCGTGTCCAGGGCGACGACGAGCCAGCCCAGCCCGCGGCGGGTGGCCCGTCGCGGGACGACAACGTCGTGGTGGACGCCGGAGGTGGCGTCGGCGGCGGGGGCCCATTGGCCCAGCCCCGTCGTCAGCGTCATCCCCCCACCCCCCAGTGGCCCGATCGGACTCGATCTGATCAGGGGCTCAACCTAGGAAGGGGCGGTGCGGTGGTTCATCACGCATTTCGGGCATGTTCCGGACTAATCGCCGGGCCCGGTCTAGGCGGGAACGGACCAGCCCGTCTGCCGGGCGAGGCCGACGGCGGCCACCTGCGAGGAGACCTGGAGCTTGGCGAGCACCGCCTTGACCTGGGTGCGGACCGTGGCCTCGGAGACCCGCCAGGCGTCTGCGATCTCCCGGACCGTCTGGCCGAGCATCAGCTGTCCGAGCACCTGGGCCTCGCGCGCGGTCAGCGCAGACAGCCGCCGCCGCAGCTCGTGCGTGTGGGCCCGGTCGGTCATGAAGTGCCGGATCAGCGACTCGCGCTCCTCGACCGTCGTCACCGCGAGCCCCTGCTGGAGGCGGCGGACGACGGCGAGACAGTCTCGCAGCGGCCCGGCCTTGGCGAGCACCTTCCGGGCTCCGTTGCGCGCGGCCTCGCCCCACCGGCTGCGGTCGAGGACCGCGGTGAGGACGACGACGTCGACCCCGGCGCGCGCCAGTGGCTCGATCAGCGCGGTCCCGTCACCAGCCGCTCCGAGGTCCAGATCGAGGAGCACCAAGCGGGGGCGCAGCCGCACCACGTTGGCCAGCAGAGTGTCAGCGCTGGTGCCGTCCTCCGGGACCGAGACGGTGCGTATGTCATAGCCCTCGATGCTGAGGGTGAGCTCCAGAGAGTCACGAAAGAGCGCGTGGTCGTCGACGACCACGATCCGGTAGTCCCGGCGGGACGCGGACGCTTCCCCATTGGTCACGCCACAAAGGAGCCCCTGGCGGCCGGCCAGATACGTGGCGGATCAGCTGGTGACGACGGGCGGGCGCCAGCCCACCTTGTGGGCCAGCCCGACCGCGGCCAGCTGCGAGGTGACGTCCAGCTTGGCCAGGATCGACTTCACCTGCGTACGCACCGTCGCCTCCGAGACCACGCTCGAGGTGGCGATCTCGCGGACCGTGTGCCCCTTCATCAGGTGCGCCAGCACCTCACGTTCGCGCACGGTGAGCAGCTCCAGACGGGCCTCCAGCTCGACCATCCCGGAACGCTCGTCGGCCCAGGTCCGCAGCAGCTCCTCGCGCTCCTCGCGGGTCATCACCTGCAGCCCCTGGTTGATCCGCCGCACCGTGGCCAGGATGTCGTTGAGCGGGCGCGACTTCGCGAGCACCTTGCGCGCGCCGTACCGCACCGCTTCCCCCCAGCGCGCCCGGTCGACCGAGGCGGTCACGACGACCACGTTGATACCGGCGCGGGCCAGGGGGGCGATCAGCTTCTCGCCGTCACCGAACCGCCCCAGGTCGAGGTCGAGCAGAACCACCCGGGGGTGACGGCGGGTGACCGCGGTGATCAGCGCCCCCGGCGCCTGCTCCTTGTCGGGGATGGCCACGCGTCGGACGTCGTACCCCTCGACCGTGAGCGCCAGCTCGAGCGACTCGGCGAAGAGGACGTGGTCCTCGACGATGACGATCCGGAACTTGCTACGCGACGTGGCAGGCCTGTTCATCCGCCACCACCTTCGCTGGGAACCGCGCCACGAACGTCGCCCCGGGCCGACCGTCGTCGAGGAGCTGGAGGCTGCCACCACGGGCTGAGGCGAGCCGTCGCGCGATCGCGAGGCCCAGCCCCTGGCCCTGCGAGCCGGCCCCCTTGACCTCGGCGTCGAAGATCCGGTCGCGGTCCTCGGGCGATACGCCAGGGCCCTCGTCGGAGCAGATCATCTCCACCCCGCGCGAGTAGGCGTCCACGGAGAGGGTCACGGGTCCACCACCGCCGTGGCGGGCCGCGTTCTCCAGGAGGATGTTGCACACCTCGGCCAGCTCGTCGGGGTTGCCGAAGGCCTCCTCGCCGCAGGGCTGCCAGGAGACGAGCCGGCCTCGCTCCTGATGGCTGACGACCACCGGCTCGATGATGTCGTCCAGCCAGATCGCGTGGTCCTCTCCCGCCCGAAGTCCCTCGACCCGGCGCTGCATGAGCCGCTCGAGGCGGGCGAGCTCGGCGTTGAGCATGCTCTCCAGCCGCTGCCGGCGGTGTGACGTGACCGCGCCCGGCTGACGCATGACCCGCGAGGCGGTGGTGATGCCGGCCAGCGTGGCCCCGACCTCGTGGAGCAGCTCACGGTCCTGACGGATGCCCGCCCGGACCTCGGTCAGCGAGCGCTGCAGGAGCTCGATCTCGCTCTGGCTGTCCAGCACCGAGCCACGCAGCATCTGCTGGGCCATCGAGCACAGCAGCAGTGCCCCCAGCAGGTAGGCGGCGATGGCGCCGGCCATCAGCATGTTGTGCTGGTGGTCGAGGTTCGCCGTGCACTGCGCGGCCGTCAGGAGCAGCGCAGCCGCGGACACCCGGCGCCGGGCCCACAGCGAGACCTCGGTCCGCCCGAGCACGACCCAGACCAGCATCAGGCTCGCCACCAGGTAGACCAGGTTGAGCATGGTGCCGTCGATGGCCCCCAGGTTGAGCGGTGGCGCGACCAGCAGCGCCAGGCCGTACGCCGCGGGGATCGCCACGGCGGCCACCGTGCAGACCAGCACCGGGTCGCCGGGCAGGTCGACGTGGTCGGCCACCGCCGCGACCGCACACAGCAGGAGCACGAGCGTCAGCTGCCCGATGACGGCCCAGCCGTCCCTGCCGGCGTCGCGCATCGCGACCTGCAGCAGCCCGTTGATGCCCGCGGCCGTGAGGCCCACGGTGAGCCACCGCCCGAGCCGCTCGTCGAGCCCGCCGCCCCGCGTCACGGAGACCATCCGCCAGTGGAAGTAGGTGAGCACCGCCGCTCCGAGCACGAGTCCGTAGGACACGAGCCCACTGACATGCACCATGCGGGCCAGGCTGTCCTGGTCGCCGGCGCCGAGAAGCAGTGCGATCGAAGGCACTGTCGAGATGACACCGACGAACGCACCAACCCGTGCGTCCGCGGTGTGCAGGCGTGCAACGCCCATGTGAAGACCCCCCCAAGTCTGGTCGGCGACCAGACCGCGCCCTGCCCGAGCAACACACGGAACCCGCAGTGACTGCGAGCGGACCGACATGTTGGCCCCGCCGACGAGAGCCCCTTGAGTAAGACGTGAGTACGAGGAGCGCTAGAAGTCGGGGAAGTTGTGCTGACTTCTTGCTGGGGGATCGGGACCAGACGCTATACCAGATCTGGGGGATGCGAATGGCCCGATCGGGCCATTTGCAACCGTGGGTTTTGTGTACGGCGTCACTGGCCCCAGTGGCTCGTTCACCACTTGGTTGCCGTCCCCAATATCCGTGAGCGGGGCTCGCTGCTCTGGACCACCGGGCCCGGGACAGGCAAACCTGAGCCCGCGGGGGTGTCGGATCTGCCCGGTCTGTCTCGGTTCGTCCAAGGGGGTTGGTCATGGTGTCGCTCACGGTGTCGCCGAGTGCACCCTCGTGGCTCCGTCAGCCCGTTCGGGTCGCGGTGGCGAGCGACCAGCAGCTCGTGGCCGAAGCCGTGGTTGCCGCATTGCGCAACCGCTCGTTCGAACCGTTGCTGGTCCGGTGGCCGCCGGCCGTGCCCGACCCGGTCGCGAAGGTGCGCCGACGCCGCGCGTTCCGGCGCTCGATCGGACCGCCGCCGGACGTCGGGCTGCTGCTCAGCGACCTCACCCGCATGGAGCAGGTGCTCGCCGCCCAGACGATCGTCACGGGCCTCCCGCTCCAGTGGCTGGTGATGGCGGGCGTCGCCCGGGGCCCGGCCTGGGGTGCGCTCTACGACGGCGGCGCGAACCTGGTCGTGCCCAGCGACACCGGGCTCGTGGACGTGTGCGACCTGCTGGCCGACCTGTCCGCGGGCCGCAAACCGGGCGCACAACGCCGGGACCGCCGCGAGCTGATCGCGGGGTGGCGCATCTTCGCCGCCCAGCGCAGCGACCTCACCGCTCGCTTGCAGACGTTGACCGACCGGGAGGAAGAGATCCTCCAACAGCTGCACCAAGGGTTCCCGGTCCGCAACATCGCTGCGCAGTCAGAGGTCACCGAGTCCACCGTCCGCAGCCAGGTCAAGGCGATCCTGAAGAAGCTGGACGTGAACTCGCAGATGGCCGCGGTCGCGGCGTACGAGAACGTGCTGACCGACTCGACGACGACGTACGCCGACGCCGGCTGACCTCGCGGCCGTCGTCTCCAGGAGACTGGTCTGCGACACCCCCGGGATGTTGTCACCGAAATGGGGGAGCGTGGGTCGCAGCCGTTCCCGGTGGCCCTGACGGTTCCATATTCGGTACGTGGCTGCCGTGGCTGGGGTCGTGATACCCGCACACAACGAGGAACGCGTCATCGCGCGTACCCTCGGCCGACTCGCGGTCGGCGTCTCAGCCGACGACCTGGAGGTCGTCGTCGTGTGCAACGGGTGCACCGACCGGACCGCCGAGGTGGCCCGGACCGCGGCTCCGTGGGCCCAGGTCCTGGAGGTGCCCAAGCCGTCCAAGGCCGAGGCCGTCCGGGTGGGCAACGTGGCCGGAACCGTCTTCCCGCGGGTCCACCTGGACGCCGACGTCGCCATCTCGGGAGCCGATGTCCTGAACCTCGTCCAGGCGCTGCGGGAGCCGGGGGTCCTGGCCGCGGCGCCACAGAGGGTGCTGCTGCGCGACCGCTCCAGCCGCCTGGTCCGCTGGTTCTACGACGTCTGGGAGCAGCTGCCTCAGGTGCGCGCCGGGCTGTTCGGGCGCGGCGTGGTCGCCGTGTCCGAGGAGGGCCAGCGCCGGGTGGACGCCCTGCCCCAGCTGATGAGCGACGACCTCGCCATGTCCGAGGCGTTCGATGCCGGGGAGAGGCGGGTCGTCTGGACCGCCTTCGCGGAGGTCCGAGCCCCGGGGACGTTCGGCGACCTGATCCGTCGCCGGGTCCGCGTCGCCACTGGCAACTCCCAGGTCAGCCAGGTCGGTGTCCGGCGACCGGAGTCGTCGACGAGCTGGGGCACGCTGGCCCGTCTGGCGGTACGACGGCCGGGACTCGCGCCGCGGGTCCCGCTGTTCCTCCTCGTCGGTGCCGTCGCGAAGGTGCAGTCTCGCCGCGCGGTCCGCTCCGGCGACTTCACCACGTGGCTCCGGGACGAGAGCTCCCGTGCCTGACTGTTGAGGGGGCCTCGTGCACGCCGTCCTGGTCCACGACGACCTCAGCACCACCACACCCGTCCTGCACGACTGTGTCGCCGTCCTGGACGAGACCGCCTACCTGAGCGAGAACGCGCTGGCTCGCGCGGCGGCGGTGCTCGAGCAACAGCCCTCCGTGGGCACCGTCTTCGTCGTCACCGACGCCGGTACCCGAGACGGAGTGGAGCCGGGCCACCGCTGGCTCCGCCGGGCCGCGGCGCACGGACCCGACACCGTGGGCAGCCGCTGCGCGGTCATGCGCCGCATCACCTTCGAGGCCGCCGGCCAGCACGGGCTGGGCACGCGCAGCGGCGAGCTGTCGCTGTGGCTGTGCGCGGCGGCCCTGGCGGACGTGGCGTACGTCGCGGAGCCACTGGCGACCCGGTCACCGACTCCCGCCGAACGCTTCGCCGGCCCGGTCGGCGAGGTCACCGAGCTGCACGAGCGAGCGCACGCGTTCCGCCAGCTGTTCGACGGTTTCCCTCCCCTGCGCGACGAGCCCCGGCTGCGTTCGGCGGCGTTGCGCGCCCTTGCTCTCAGTGCCCGTCGCCGGGCCTGGGCGGCCGCCTACGAGGGCGACCGGGTCGAGGCCTCGCTCTGCCTGCACCTCGCCCGCGACGTGAGCCGCTGGCGACGGCAGCGATAATCAGGCGATGGACGCGCTGCGACTGCCCGACGGACCGCTCGAGGTCCTGTGTGTCGGCGCCCACCCCGACGACGTCGAGATCGGCTGCGGCGGGACGCTCCTGCGGCTCGCGGAGCGTGCCGACCTCAGCCTCACGGTCGCCCTGCTCACCGGTACGCCGGACCGGGCTGCCGAGTCGACCGAGGCCCTGCAGGAGATCCATCCGGGGGTCAAGACGCACTTCGCCGCGCTGCCCGACGGTCGCCTGCCCACCCACTGGGAGGCCGCCAAGGAACACCTCGAGGACCTCGCCCGGCACTGCCGGCCGCAGCTGGTGCTGACCCATCGCGTCGACGACGCCCACCAGGACCACCGGACAGTGGGCGTCATGGTGACCACCGTGTGGCGGGACGCACTCGTCCTCCACTTCGAGATCCCCAAGTGGGACGGCGACATGGGCGCTCCTTCCCACTACGTCGGGCTCACCACGGAGCAGGCCCGGCGCAAGGTCGACCTGCTCAACCGGCACTTCCCGAGCCAGCACGCCCACGACTGGTGGGACGACGAGGTCTTCCTGGGGCTGATGCGTCTGCGCGGGATGGAGTGCCGTCGCCCGTACGCCGAGGCCTTCTACGTGTCCAAGGCGCTGGTGGAGCTTTGACCGACGTGCGCGTCGATACCACCGAGCTCAGGGACGTGTTGCTGTTCCGTCCGTCACCACACCGGGACGACCGCGGGTTCTTCACGCGCACCTTCGACGCCGACGTGGCGGCGGCGCACGGGCTCGACCCCGCGACGTTCGTCCAGGACTCGCAGTCGCGCTCGGCCCACGGGACGCTGCGCGGACTGCACGGCCGCGGCGGGGAGGGCGAGGCCAAGCTGGTCCGCTGCGCCCGCGGTGCGATCCTCGACGTGATCGTGGACGGACGGCCCGGCTCGCCGACGTACGGCCGGCACCAGGCCTTCCGCCTGGACGACGAGCAGTTCTGGATGCTCTACGTCCCGAGCGGCTTCCTGCACGGCTTCCAGGTGCTGAGCGAGGTCGCCGACATCTGCTACCGCATCGACCGGCCACACGACCCGACCGAGGACCTGTCCGTGCGCTACGACGACCCGGATCTCGCCATCGCCTGGCCGCTGCCGGTGGACACCCTCAGCCCGCGGGACCGGTCCGCGGGCTCGTGGCGCGACCTCACCGGCAGCCATGTCCACGGCTGACGACCACCGCTGCCGGGGCTGCCGGTCGACCAGCGGCGAGGTCGTCCTGGACCTGGGCGAACAGCCCGCCGCGGACCACTTCCCGCTCGCCTCGGACCCGGGACCGGACCCGCGCCACCCGCTGGCGATGTGGTGGTGCGCAGACTGCGGTCTGGCCCAGCTGCTCGACGACGCCACGGTTCCCGACGAGCCGCGCGCGATCGAGCCCCGCGCCGCGGTCAGGCAGGCTCACGAGGCCGTCGAGGAGCTCGTCGGCTCCGGTCTGCTCGCCCCGGGGGAGTTCATCGAGTTCGCGAGCCCGCACGGCGGCTCCTGGGGTGATGCGCTGCTCGCGCGCGGCTTCGCTCCGGCGCTCGGTTCCCGTGCGGGCGTGGTGATCGACGTCTACGGCCTGATGCACGACCGCGACCAGGCCGTCGGCCTGCGGGCCCGGGCCGAGGCGCTGGCCGACGACGGGACGCTGGTCCTGCAGTTCCCGACCTACGCCGCCACGCTTCGTCGTCGCGAGTGGAACGCGCTGCGCCACGGGCACTTCGCCTACCACAGCGTCCCGGCGGCGCGGCGGCTCCTGGCCGATGTCGGGCTGTCCGTCTTCGCCGGGCGCAGCTACGCCCTGTACAGCGGGTCGGTCCTCCTGCTCGCCTCGCGCAGCGGTGCGGGGCCGGACGTCGAGGCGGCGGCGCTCGACGACCTGGAGCGGGCCGAGCTGGCCGACGGCGTACTGGACCCGGCGGCGATGGCCCCGCTGGGAGCCGCGCTCGACGACGACGTCGCTCGGCTGCGCCGGTGGGTCGAGAGCCAGCCGGGCGGCGCCTGGCTGTACGGCGCCGGCTCACGGGCCGTGGCGGTGCTCGCGGCGGCTGGCCTGCGGCCGGGCGCGGTCGCCGGGATCGCCGACGGCGCGCCGGCCAAGCAGGGGCGGCGGATGCCCGGGACGGACATCCCGGTCGTCGCGCCCGACGCGTTGCTGGCCGCCGACCCGGACAGCATCCTGCTGATGCTGCCCGACCTCGCCGACGAGCTGCGCGACGCCTGGCCGCGGCTGGCGGAACGCTGGGTCGTCTACGGAGCCCACTGACCCTCGGCCGCCCAGTGCGCCGGCCGTGCGGGTCGGAGATGCCCTAGAAGATCTCGAGCCTGGGCAGCGGTACCACGAGCTTCGCGCCCCACTGACGGGTGTACTCCAGCTGGGCCGAGATCTCCTCGCGGAGGTTCCACGGGAGGATCAGGATGTAGTCCGGCCGGGTCGCGGCCAGCGTCTCCGGGGGATGGATCGGGATGTGGGTCCCGGGCAGGTACATCCCCTGCTTGAAGGTGCTGCGGTCGACGGTGTAGTCGAGCAGGTCCTCGCGGATGCCGGCGTGGTTGAGCAGCGTGTTGCCCTTCCCGGGCGCGCCGTAACCGGCCACTCGCTTCCCCTTGCGACGAGCGGCGATCAGGAACTCGACCAGGTCGTCGCGGGCGGCGCTGACCACCTTCGCGAACCCCGCGTGACCCTTGACGGTGTCGAGGCCTGCGGCGCGCTCGTCGCTCAGCACCTTGGCGACCCGCTCGGTCGGCTCGGTCGCGCTCTCGACCGGCATGGACCAGGTCCGCAGCGACCCGCCGTGCGTGGAGAGCTCCTCCACGTCGACGACCTTGAGGCCGGCCTCGGCCAGCACCCGCTGGGTCGTGAGCAGGGACAGGTAGGAGTAGTGCTCGTGGTAGATCGTGTCGTACAGCCGGTCCTCGATAAGCCGCAGCAGGTGCGGGATCTCGATGGTCAGGGTGCCGTCGTCCTTGAGCAGCGCTCGCAGTCCGCGGGCGAAGTCGACGATGTCCGGCACGTGCGCGAAGACGTTGTTGGCGGCCACCAGGTCGGCACCGCCGTGCTCCGCCGCCACCGCGCTCCCGGTCGCCTCCCCGAGGAACTCACAGACGGTGTCGATGCCCTTGGCCCGGGCCACCTCCGCGATGTTGGCGGCCGGCTCGATCCCGAGCCGACGGATGCCGAGGTCACGGACATGCTGGAGCAGGTAGCCGTCGTTGCTGGCGACCTCGACCACGAACGAGTCCTCGGTCAGGCCGAGCTTCGCCACCGCCTGGTCGACGTACCGCTTCGCGTGCGCCACCCACGAGTCGCTGTAGGAGGAGAAGTACGCGTAGTGGCTGAAGATGTCCTCGCCTGCGAGGTACGCCGGCAGCTGGACGAGCAGGCACGACGAGCAGATCCGCACGTGGAGCGGGTAGAAGACCTCGCCCCGGTCGAGCTGGTCCACCTCGAGGTAGCTCTCGCACGGCGGTGACATGCCGAGGTCGACGAACGTCTGTGTCAGGTCGCTGCCGCACAGACGGCACTTCGGGAAGCTCATCGCCGAAACCTCTCGGTCACGTGGATCCGCTGGACTGTGGACACCGCTGACGCTAGGCGCGGCCTGACAGGCCGGGCCCGGACGCCGCTCTACGTACCCTGAATGGGGGAGCGGCCCGCTCAGCCCCGCAGCCGCTTGGCGACCCGGGCGACCCGGGCCCGGGCCCGTCGGCCGATCCCCGGCCGGTCGACCATCACGTGCCTGGGCCAGTCGGGGCCGTCGTCCCTGTGGATGCTGGTCCGCGCCTGCAGCCAGGTGCCGGACCGCGCCCAGCCGCCGTCGCTGGTGTAGACCCGGGTCACGCCGGTGCGCCGCAGGTTCCGCAGGACATGGCGGTCGTAGGAGCCGAAGGGCACGGCGACCTCGGACACGTCCGACCCGGTCAGCTGCCGGAGGTGGTGGCGTGCGCGAACCAGCTCCTCCTCGACCTCCCGGGCGCCGCGGGTGCCCCAGTCCAGAGACCGCCAGTCGCGGTGCCCCCACCCGTGCGACCCGATGACCATGCCTGCGCCGTGCAGCTCGCGCACCGCGGGCGCATCGAGCCGGCCCGGCTCGCCGAGCAGCCCCGCACACACGTAGAACCGGGCCTTCAGGCCACGCTCCAGCAACCGCGGCAGGCCGATCTCCAGGTCGGAGACGTTGCCGTCGTCGAAGGTGACGACGACGTCCGGGCGCCCCACGGCGGCATCGAGCAGCCCTTCGAACTGCTCGACCGAGACCCAGGTCCGGGCCTCGCCCTCGTCCAACGCCCGAGCTGGCTGTCCGATCCCGTGCACGGTGACGTTGACTGCCCACCGGCCTCTCGCGCTCAACGCTGCCGGGCCACGGTCCCGGCTCCTCGAACGCACGACGTGATCTTCGGTCACGGGCTGTGTGCCTCCAGCAGTCCTGTCGGGGTCAAGGGTGTGCGCCGTCTGCTGCGGCGAGCTCCGAGCGCGTGAGCGACGAGGTCCGGAGCGTACGCCGGGACGTCGTGATGGGCGACCTGGAGGTTCCTGCTGGCGGCGTCGCGGAGCAGCTCCTGGGGGAAGAGCGCCACCAAGCCGTTCGAGTAGCACGCGGTCCGCGCCGGCGGGCGCTCGTAGCCGAAGGCGGTGCGCAGCGCCGTCAGCAGGTCCGTCCCGTCCGCTGCGATCAGGTGCGAGGTCGGCGTCGCGCGCGGGTTGAGCTCGAGCAGGTGCGCGCGGCCCTCGTCGTCCACGATGAAGTCGAGGCCGCACAGCCCGGACAGCTCGAGGTTGCTGACCATGGACTTGACCGCGTAGCTCATGTCCGGGTTGTCGACGACCTGCAGCACCGTCGACGGACCCGTCGGCCCGTCACTCTCGATCACCATGCCCTGAACGGCGCCCAGCGAGGCGCCCTGGAAACAGGCGACCGCGGCGTTCGCCGGCCGGCCGGCGACGTAGGTCTGGATCGAGAGGGTGGGCCGGGTCCCGGCCAACCGGGCGCGGAGCGGCCATGGGTCGCCCTCCACCACGAGCCGTTTCAGCGAGCGGGCGAGCGGCGGGCGGCGGCGCATCTCGCGCCAGGCCCGCCGGCCCTCCGCCTCGCTGCTCAGGATCGCGACCCCGCGGCCACCCCAGCTCCCGTCCGTCTTGAGCACCGCGGGCCCGGGGTTGCGGTCGAACCACGCGGTGATGTCGCCGGCTGTGCGCACGGTCTCGGTCGGCGGGCAGAGCACCCCGGCGCCGCGGGCCATCGCCAGCACGGCGGCACGGGAATAGACGCAGGCGACCTTGTCCGGCGACCCGAGCGAGCGCTCGAGGCGCTCTCGCATGCGGGCTCCCGACCCGGTGCGCGGGTCGGAACGGGCATGCAGCCGCGCGAGCGCGTAGCGCGTGCGGTCGTCGAAGGGGACGACGAGGTCGGCGTCCGAGGCCTCGATCGCGGCCCGCAGGGAGCCGATCGGGTCGGCGAGGGCGAGTCGGTAGCTGCGCTGGACGGCCGAGACCTCATGCAACGCGCTGCCCCGCGGTCCGATGCCCTCGACCGTGCAGCCGACCTCGTGGAGGTCCACGGCGAGCCTGGCGGCTCCCGGCCAGCGGAACGTGGTGGCGACGAGGACCCTCAGCTTCGGTGCCGGCGCTGCAAGCGCGCTGCTCACGGCCCGCGCCAGCCGGGCCGCGCCCGAGGGGGTCTGGGTCAGGTCGAGGTGGTTGCCCCAGACCCGCCGAACCTCCAGCTTCGGGAGCCACGGCCGCCACAGCTCAGCCAGGTCGCAGCCGAAGTCCGACTCCGTGGCCGCGAACAGCGTGACCGGGCGGTCGAGGACCCGGGGGCGCCACTCCGCCATGACCGCGAGGTTTGCGTCCTGCACCGTCGTGACGCCGCTCGGGCCGGTGTCCGGAGCCCGGTGCCGGCCACGCAGCCGCCTCGCCAGGCGAGCAGACCGGCCGGACAGCTCCCGCAGGGCTCGAGCCGGCGGTTGGCCGACGAGTCCTTGGGCATGGTGCGCGGCCCGGCTCGCGGTCGCCCTCACGAACAGCCCGGCCGGCCAGTGCCGCTGGTCGAAGAGGGAGTCCATCAGCCCGACGAACGCCACGGCCTCGCCCGCGTCGGTGAGGAGCCGTGCGGACTCGAGGGCGAGGAGACCTCCGAAGGAGTAGCCGAGGAGCTGGTACGGCCCGTGCGGCTGGTCGGCCCGGAGCACGTCGACCGCTGCGGCGGCCATCGTCTCGATCGAGTCGGCCGAGCCGGGTTCCGCTGCGAAGGCAAGGGCGACGACCCGGGGGTCGCCCGAGAGACCGCCGACCACGGGCCGGAGCTCGTCGGTCTCTCCCCCCGCGCCTCCGAAGACGAACAGGGTGGCGTCCCCGCCGGGACGCAGCTCCTCAGCCGTCAGGCGGCACACCGGACGAGGTCCTGGGTGATCCGGCGTGCGGCGAACTCGTCGCCGAACATGAAGCGCATCATGGGGCCGAACGACACCGAGGCCGAGAGCCCGAGGAAGTAGAGACCGGGGACGGAGGACTCGAACCGGCGCGAGAGCTCGGGCGTCCCGGCCAGCGTCCGCAGCTCGGAGCGGAGGCTCGGGTCCAGGAACCCCAGCCGCTGGACGTCGGCCCGGTAGCCCGTCGCGCAGATCACGTGGTCCGACTCGATGGTGATGGGCGGCTCCCCCTTGGCGCTGGCCAGGACCAGCCGCACGCCGTCCTGGGTGGCCACCACCCGCTGGAGCGAGCGTCCCGCGAACACCTCGACCGAGGACTCGAACGCCTCCTTCAGGTGCCACGCAGAGCTCGGTCCCAGGTGCCGCCGCACGATCTCGGGCCGCCACCGGGCCGGCACGAGGCGGAACAGGTCGGGTGCGTCGCAGCTCGCGCGCGAACGCCACCCCGGCCCGAGGCCGGAGCCGGGCTTCTGCAGCCTGGCGAGGACGGTACGGCGGCCGCCGGACGGCGGTGAGGAGAAGTGGACCGAGGGCGTGCGGGTCACGAGCCGGGTCCGGGCGCCCGCCCGGGCCAGCCAGACCGCCAGGTTGACCGCCGACGCACCGGCGCCGACCACCGTCACCTGCTGGCCGGCGAAGCGCTCCAGGTCGCGGTGCGCGCTGGAGTGGCTGACCAGCTCCGGCGAGAGGCCGTCGACCTGCTGCGGCATCGAGGCGAAGTGGGTGATTCCCGCGGCGACGACCACCTGCTTGGCGCGGAGCTCCTCGCCGCTGTCGAGAGTGAGCCGGAACCCGCGGCCGTGGCGGGCCACCGAAGTCACATTGCTCTCCTCGAGGTCGGGCACGTACCTCCGCTGGAAGTCCAGGCCGTAGTCGACGAACGTCTCGAGCGGGACGGGTTGGTCCGTCGGGTGGTACGGCAGGTCGTGCTCGAGGCAGTAGTCCGCCAGGCTGGCGCCGGGCTCCGGGGCGGAGAGGTTCGACGCGAACCCGTCCGACTTCAGGTACATCCCGCGCGGCATCGCGGTCCGCCACGTGTCCAGTGGCCGGCCGAAGACCCGGAAGTCGGCCCCGCGGCCGTGCAGGTGTGCGGCCACGGAGAGGCCGTAGGGTCCCGCGCCGATGACGGCGGTGTCACTCTCGGTCATCACGGCAGCTCCTCAGGGATGTAGCGGCGCAGGCCCGCACCGATGGGTACATCGGTCCGGGGGGTCACCAGCCTGCGTAAGGTCCCCCGTCAGGTTGGAGACGACTTTTCCGTCCCGTGGCACCGAGGCGCGCCGATCGCGGGTGCCTACCCCCTCTATTGGGTAGGTGGACGGCCCCTACGAAGCGGGCTGGGAGGTGGCGGACTCGCCGTTGATCTGCAGCTGGGTCTGCAGCCGGAACAGCTCGGCGTACCGCCCGTTGTGGCTCACGAGCTCGTCGTGGGTGCCCTGCTCGACGATCTCGCCCTCGTGGAGCACGTAGATGCGATCAGCGCCGCGCACGGTGGAGAACCGGTGGGAGATGAACAGCGCGGTGCGGGAGCGCAGTGCGTCCCGCAACGTCGCGAACAGCTCGTACTCGGCCCGCGGGTCCAGCGAGGCGCTCGGCTCGTCCAGGATCACCAGCGGGGCGTCGCGGTAGAAGGACCGGGCCAGGGCAACCCGCTGCCACTGGCCGCCGGACAGGTCGGTGCCGCCGGCGAACAGGCGCGACAGCACGGTGTCGAAGCCGTTCGGAAGCTCGTCGAGCATCGTCCTCGCACCGGCGGCGGCCGCCGCAGACCGCACCTTCGCCGGGTCCGCGGGGCGGTCGACCCGGCCGAGCGCGATGTTGTCCGTCGCCGGCAGCGCGTAGCGGACGAAGTCCTGGAACACCACGGCGATGCGCTCGCGCAGGCTGGACGGACGGAACGTCGACACGTCCTGCTCGTCCCACAGCACTCGTCCCTCGTCGGGCTGGTAGAGGCCCGCCAACAGCTTGGCCAGGGTGGTCTTCCCCGAGCCGTTCTCGCCGACCAGGGCGACGACCTCCCCGGCGCGCAGCTCGACGTCGACGCCCTTGAGCGCGTCGCGGTGTGCGCCCGGGTAGCGGAACCTGACGTCCTCGACCCGCACCGTGCCGAACCGCTCCGGGGCCTCTTGTCCCTGGTCCTCGTCGACCGCAGCCTCGCCGAGGGTGAGGAACTCGCGGAGGTCGTCAAGGAAGAGCCCCGACTCGAAGATCGACTGCACGCCGCGGAACAGCGCCTGTACCTGGGTCGCCAACAGGCGGATGGCGACGATCGCGGCTCCGGCCTCGGCCACCCCGATGTCCCCGCGGTCGATGAGCGCGACGAGGGCGATCAGCGTGCCGCCGAGCACGATGGCCGCGCCCAGCTGGCCGACCAGGCTGAGCAGCCCGCGTCGGAGCACGTGCGTCCGGAGGTCGCGCAGGTAGGCGGCGTACAACCCGTCGAACCGCGCGGCCAGCCATCCCGCCAGGCCGAACGCGCGCACCTCCTTGGCCTCGTCCCGTCCGGTCTGGAGCATCGTGAAGTAGCCGCGGAGCCGGACGGCCGGCGTCTGCCGCACCGAGAACTCGAACTCGAGCCGTGACTCCCGGCCGCTGGTGAGCAGGAGGGGGATCCCCGCCACCACGACCAGGGGCACGAGCAGCGGCGAGATGACGAAGAGGGTGATGCCCAGGCCGACGCTGGCGGCGAGAGCGCTGGCCATCGACAGCAGGCCCTGCGTCACCTGGTAGGGGCGCACCACGGCGCTGGTCTGGACCCGGTTGAGGCGGTTGTAGAACTCGGGGGACTCGAAGTACCGGAGCCCCACCCCGGTCGCGACGGCCAGCACCTTGCCCCACATGGTCCGCCCCACCGACTCGCCGAGGAGCCGCTGCAGCTGGACCTGGACGGCACCGGCCACCGCGGCGAGGGCCGAGAGCGCCGCCAGGAAGACGACCGGGACCAGCACCTTGTCCAGGACGTGTTCGCCGTGCGCGGCCAGGATCCCGCTCAGCACCTGCTCGACGGCGAGCACCTGGGCGGCCAGGGCCACGGCGGCGAGGAGCTGGACGGCCATCAGCGCGATCAGCAGCCGCCGGCCTGACGCCCAGACCAGGGACAGGCTGGTGCGTACGAGGGTGCGCAGCCGCCCCATCGACTTGCTCTGCGAGCGCGCTGCGACGCGCAGGGCGAGGGGATCGGCCGGGTCGACGTCGACGCTCACGGCTGCGGCTCCTCTCCCACGGGACCTGCTGATGGATCTGGACCATTCAACCGTCCGCGTCCGCCGCGCGGTCGGGTTCGGCTAGCGTGGCGAGCGCCTCGGGTGGCGAGCGGGGCGGAACCGGGAGCTGCGGTGCGGCACACGACCCTGCGGCGGACCGTCGGCCGTGCGGTCGACAGCGTGTGTGTCGACGTGTGCCTCGGCCGGCGCCTCGACGTCCCTGAGCTGCCCGGCATCGAGGAGGAACTCGTCCGCGCGGTGCGGTTCCACCGGATCGCCCCGCTGGCACACGTGGCGCTCAGGGAGGCGCGACCCGACCTCGCGGCGCTCCTGCGGGTGGACCGCGACCAGGCGCTCCTGCACCACGTGCGGGTCACCACCACCCTCGCCGCGATCAGCAGCACCCTGACGGACCTCTCCTGGGCGACGTTCAAGGGTCCGGTCCTGTCCGAGTCGCTCCACCCCGTCGCCGGGCTGAGGTCGTACGGCGACCTCGACGTCCTCGTCGCGCCCACGGACCTGCGCGAGGCCGGCGAACGCCTGCTGACGGCGGGCTGGGAGGTGCTGGCCACGCCGGACGACCTCCTCAACGGAGAGGTCACCGGCGAGCTCGAGCTGGGCCGCACCGGTGGCGCGCTCGTCGACCTGCACTGGTCGCTCGTGCTGTCGGAGACCCTGCGCCGCAGGTTCCACGTCCCGACCACCGACCTCCTCGAGCGCAGCGTTCCGCTGATGGTCGGGCCGGTCGAGGTCCGCACCTTCGACACCACCGACACGCTGGTCCACCTGTGCCACCACGCGGCGTTCTCGGGCGCCGTGCGGCTGATCCACCTGCTCGACGTCGACCAGGCAGCGCGCCGGATGCAGGACTGGGACCGGGTCACCCAGCGCGCCCGCTCCTGGGGTGCAGAGGCGCAGGTCGGTCTGGTGCTCGCGCGGGCGCAGCGCGTCCTCGGCACGCCGGTGCCAGCGGGTCTCGACCGCCGGCTCGGTCTGTCGCGGGGCTTCGGGTCCCTCATGTCAGCCGTCGACCGGGCCTGGCCCACCGGCGCCGTACGCAGCGAGGCCTCCTGGCCGCGAGTGGTGGCCCGGGCCGTGCGGCCGAGCGCGAGCGCGACCACGGCCAGGGCGCTGCAGAACGCGGTGCTCGGGCTGGTCACCCGGGCTCGGCCGGCCGCCGCCCCCAGGCAGAACCTGCCGGCCGGGCGGGATGACGTCGAGGCCTGGTTCTCCTCCGTCGAGCGCGTCGCCGGCACCGCCCCCGTGACGCGCTGAGCCCGAGCCCTGGGGCTCACGACGCGACGGCTCTCCTGAGGTGCGAGCCTGCTCGCCTCGAAGGGCCGACCCCTGCCCGCTCGTCGGCGGCCAGCCCGGTCGCGCGGAGCACGCAGGACGCGATGTCCTCCGGGAACGGCGGACCCCAAGGCAGCAGTGCGACGTGCACCGGCACCTGGTCCACGACGTCCGCGAGCTGGTGGAAGGCCGCCCGGCGGACCGCGGCGTCCTGCCAGCCGGGCAGGCGCGGGAACTGGGAGAGGACCGCCATCGCCTCCTGCGGCGGGAGCCGGGTGACCTCGGTGGTCCGGCGCTCCGGCGAGTGGTCGGGCACGGGTACGACCAGCCCCGCGAGGGGGAGGCCCTCGGTGACCGACCGTGCCGGGGCCAGGGCCTGCCGGGCGTCGCCGGTCGTGCGCAGTCCGGGGGCACTCCCCAGGTGGTCGGCGAACCGCTCGGCCAGGTGGTCGGCGCCCTTGCGCAGCCGCAGCTCCGTCGCTCCCAGCGCACAGGTGGGCGGGCTGCCGGTCGTGTCGAGGCGAAGCACGTCGTCGGTGACGAGACGGGCGCCGGCCGCGCAGAGCAGCGTCGCCATCGTGGACTTGCCCATGCCAGAGGCACCGACGAACGCCAGGGCTGCGTCGCCGACCTGCACCGCACTGGCGTGGAGGACGGTCTCGCCGCGCATGGTCAGCACGAACGCCAAGAGCGTGCCGCTGACCAGCACGGAGAGCATGTCGGGGTCGGCGCCCGCCATCGGGTGCACGGTGGCGCGGGTCAGGCTCGGGTCCAGCACGACGTCGCAGGACCCGTAGAAGCGCAGGAGGAAGCCCTGGTCGACTGCGGCGGCGGCGTAGTACTGCCGGCTCCCGCGCAGGTCGAGCAGCAGCCGGCCGGTCGGCGTCTCCTCGGTCGCGGCCACCGGTGCTCCGAGCGCGATCTCGAGGTCGACCGGCGTGCCGTCGGGCACGGTCCGGTCCAGGTGCATCGGGACCTCGGAGCGCACCACGAGGCCGTAGACGCGGCCGAGCTCAGTGGTCACCGGGCCCATCAGGCCGCTCCGGTCCGGACGGCGGTGAGGGGTTGGTACGACGACACGGCTCGGCGCGGGTCGACCACGGCGCCGTTGACGACCAGCCACGCGTGCGCGCGCACCTCACCGTCCACCTTGGCGACGCCGAGCTGGAGGGCGGGCCGGAGCCTGCGCAGCAGCCAGCCGCACACCAGCGCCTGGCGCAGACAGCTGTCGCCGAACGGCCAGTGCCGCAGGACTCGCCGGACGGCGTCCATGCGCCGGACGGCCCATCGCGGGAGCAGCGTGGCCACGGTCGGGTCGGCGTACGCCTCGGACCCGTCGACCGCGAGCGGGGTGTGGAGCGCCCGGGCCAGCCGGGGCAGCGTGGTGGTCCGCAGCCCCACCTCGACGACGACCGCCAGGGCGAGTGCGGCACAGAGCCCAGGGACCTCGGCCGGGCGGACCCGCGGGATCCGCAACTGTCGGCGGCTCATGTCGCCGGCCCCACGCTGGCCAGCCAGGCGCCGTGCAGCAGCACCCCGGTCGCCATCGTCGGTTCGTCGGAGAGCCAGACGCTCCGGAGCCGGTCGACGTCGACCAGCTCCTCGTCGACGCCGCTCCCGTCCCACGTCCGGGCGAACTCGCGCGTGGCCGCGCCCGCGTGGGCGTGGTTGAACGACGCCTTCGAGGTCCGGCCCAGGACCGCCGGCGGCAGCACGTCGGAGAACAGGGCGTGCATGGTGGCCGTGCGTCCGAGGAAGCCGCCGCGACCGCCGGCCCGCGCCAGCGCTGCGACGAAGCGGCGGTCCAGCAGCGGGTCGGTCGCCCGGATGTCGTACTCCGCGGCCGCGGCGGCGTGGTTGTGCGAGATGGTCGCGAAGGACCGCAGGTGGGTGATGGACCAGGTGGCGGTGGCGTACAGGAGCGGTTCGGCGGCGGCGTCGGCGGCCAGGAGCCGCACGTGCCGCTCGAAGGCCGCCGGCCGCAGCCACCGGCGTTGGACGCTGGTCTGCATCAGCTGGCGAGCGATCCGCTGACGTGCCCGACGGGGGAGAGCCGCGATGGCCGAGTGATTGACCAGCGCCCGGTCGGGACGCCGACCGTGCCGGAGCGCCGCCAGCGGTGTGACGCGCCGGGCACCCAGCACGGCGTCGCCGCCCTCGCCGGTCAGGAGCGACCCGCCGCGGAGCTGCTCGAACACGACACCGTGGGTCTGCAGCGCGGGCGGCCACAGCACTCCGCGGCTCCCGAGCGCGTCGCGAGCCTCGGGCCCGAGCAGGTCGGACTCGCCGTCGCGCAGCTCGAGGCGGACCCATTCGGTGAGCCCGAGGTGGTCGACCACCGCCCGCTGCCAGTCGGACTCGTCGGTGTCGGGGAGGTCGGGGTAGACGCGCGTCACCGGGACCGGGAGGGCGTGCCCCTCGCGGCGGGCCAGCGCCGTCGCTGCGGCCAGCACGGCCGAGGAGTCGCGACCGCCGGAGAAGGTGACGTAACAGGGGCCGTCCACCAGGGAAGGCCGGATGACGTCGTCCAGGGCCTCTCGAGGGGTGGCGCTGGTGTGGGGAGGCGAGGTGGCCGGCATCGAGCCGTAGACCCAGCCGGCCGCGACCTCCAGGGGGCCCGGCCTCAGGAAGGGGTCGTCAACCGATGGACTCCGACGACGACCGGGGGGCCGACGGGAGTCCCGGCGCACCCCCCGGTCCTCGCCGAGCTTCACGAGCCGTGGCCGTATGGGATATCGATCGTGATCGAACCGATGTGGAAGACGAAACTGTCGTCATTCCCCAAGATTCCCTGGCCCATGGTCAGACCTCTGACGGATCCGACGGGCGTGAGCTTCGGCGACTCGTAGTTCTCGTGCACTGGTACACCTCCTTCGGTTCTCTCGACTCACCTGCCGCCGGATGCGGCGACCGGGTCTCTGTGGCGCTCGTGGCCACTGCTCTCGAGCAGGCCGCGCTCACCGAGCTCGTCGAGGAACGCCTGCACGTCGTGCTGCGCCCGCTGCTCGGGGATGCCGAACGCGTCGACCAGGGACTGGACGAGCTGCGGCACCGTGCGCTCCTCGGTGAGCTGTCTCATCAGCACCGTTCCGCTGGCGTTGGCCGTCAGGTAGGTGGACGAGCGCAGGTCGAGGACCACCAGGTCGCCGTCGATCTCGCGCCAGGTGATGTCGTCCAGACGTAGCTTCATTTTCCCCATCCGATGCCTCGGCGTAGCCCCGTGTGCATGTGCACGGCAGGGTAGGTAGATCTCGCCGACTCCCCGTCCGGCCTGTCTGCGCGTACTCAGATTGGTGTACGTGGGGAGCCTGCGCCGAGCGCCTCACGGCCTCTTCCTGCCACCGACCGTCAGGGGTAGACGGGGCGGTCCGTGGGCCTGTCCTGGGCACCGTCGACCGCGATGTGGGCCCCGTTGATGCCGGCCGCACGTGGGCTGAGCAGGAAGCAGGCCGCGTCGGCCACCTCCTCCGGGCTGACGAACCGGCCGCCGGGGAGGTTCTCGGCGACGAACCGGTCGTGGGCCGCCGGGTCGGCGGCGCGGGTCCTGGCCCAGCGGCCACCCTCGAACATCACCGACCCGGGGCTCAGCGTGTTCACGCGGATCCGCTCGTGAGCCAGCTCGACGGCCAGCGCTGGAGCCAGGTGGATCTCGGCGGCCTTGGCGACGGCGTACGCCGAGCTAGCGCGTGGCTTCCAGCCGCTGATCGACCCGATCGCCAGTGCGGCGCCGTGACCGGAGACCGACAGCCAGGGCACCGCCGCCCGGATCGCCGTGGCGGCGTGGACCACGTTGACGTTGAACGTGTGCATCCAGTCCTCGGCGGTCGAGGTCTGCAGACCACCGCCGCGCGAAGTCCCCGCGTTGGCCACGACCAGGTCGAGCCCGTCGTGCTCGTTCGCTGCGCGGACGACCGTGGCCTCGAGCTGGGCCGAGTCCGCCACGTCGACGACGTAGGGATGCACCGTCAGGCCCTCGCGGTCGAGTCGGGCAACGGCGTCCGAGAGGCCGTCGCGGTCCCGGGCGCAGATCGAGACCCCCGCCCCCTCCAGAGCCAGGGCACGGGCGATCGCGAGGCCGATGCCGCGGCTCCCACCTGTGACGAGGGCCCGCATGCCCGTCAGCTGAAGGTCCACGACCCGGAGTATCCACGCGCACTGGTGGCTGCGGGGTGCCGCCGGGCCGATCCCCAATGTCAGGTATGCCCGAGGTGGTCCCGCCTCCGGTCGTCCGGAGTCGGGTGTGATCGAGGCTGTTCACCCAGACTCAGTCAGCGGTCCTTGGAGGCTTCTGTGACCAGTGTGATCGTCGATCCGGCGCGTACCGACGACGAGCGCCGCCACGCGCTCTACTCCGGTGACATCTTCGTGCACACGCACTCCCCGGCCATCCAGGCGTTCGTCTCGTTCACCCGAGGGATGATCGAGGACGCGTTCGGCGGCCGCGACCCCGAGACCGCGCAGTACGACATGGACGTCAACGAGTACGCCGCCGTGCTCGGCGCGCTCAAGCCGGCGTTCATCCACCACCCCGAGTCAAAGACGCATCTGCGGGCGATCCTGGTCGAGCACGGCTGCGACCCGGAGCTGAGCTACTTCGACGTGCCGCGGCTGCGCACGTCGACCTCGGACAACTACCTGACCACCGGTATCGCCTACGCCTTCCACCCGCACCGCGACACGTGGTACTCGGCGCCGATGATGCAGCTGAACTGGTGGCTGCCCATCTACGACGTGACCCCGGACAACGTGGTCGCCTTCCACCCGGAGTACTTCGACCGGGGCATCGCCAACGGCAGCGAGCGGTACAACTACTACGAGTGGAACCGCGACAGCAGGGCGCTGGCGGCGTCGCAGATCGGCGAGGACACCCGGGACCAGCCCAAGCCCGAGGAGCCGATCGACCTGGACCCGCAGATCCGGCCGGTGCCGCCCGTCGGCGGGGTGATGGTGTTCTCCGGGGCCCAGCTGCACTCCTCGGTCCCCAACACGTCGGGCAGGACCCGGATCAGCGTCGACTTCCGCGTCGTGCACCGCGCCGACGTCGAGGCCGGCCGTGGCGCCGTCAACGTCGACTCCCACTGCACGGGGACCACGATGCGCGACTACTTGCGGGTCTCGGACCTCGAGCGGCTGCCCGCCGAGGTGATCGAGCCCTACGACGCGGGCGTCCCCGAAGAGCTGCTCAAGTACGCGATCTACACGAGCTGACGCAGAAGAGCTGAAGGAAGGTCGATCGATGCGTGTACTCGTTGCCGGAGACCGCGGCTACATCGGTACGGTTCTGGCACCCATGCTTCTGGGGGCCGGCCACGAGGTCGTGGGCCTGGATGCGGGGTGGTACGACGGGTGTGACTTCGGCCCCCAGCCGAGCGGCTACGAGTCACGCACGGGCGACATCCGCGAGCAACGGCCCGAAGACCTCGACGGCTTCGACGCCGTGGTGAACCTGGCCGCCATCTCCAACGACCCGGTCGGTCATCTCAACCCGGAGGCGACCTACTCGGTCAACGCGCACGGTGCCGCCCACCTGGCCCAGGTGGCCCGCGAGGCCGGCGTCCCGCGCTATGTCTTCTCCTCGTCTTGCAGCCTCTACGGCGCCGCCGGTGACGGTGCGGTCACCGAGGACAGTGACTTCAACCCGGTGACGCCGTACGGCCAGAGCAAGGTGATGGCCGAGCAGCTGATCGGGAAGTTCGCCGACGACTCCTTCAGCCCGACCTACCTGCGCAACGCCACCGCCTACGGATCGAGCCCGAGGCTGCGAGCAGACATCGTCGTCAACAACCTCACCGGAGCGGCGCTCACCCGCGGCGAGGTCCGGCTGCAGAGCGACGGCTCGCCCTGGCGACCGCTGGTCCACGCCGAGGACATCTCGCGCGCGGTTCTCGCCGTGCTGTCGGCCGAGCGGGAGGTCGTCCACGACCAGGCGTTCAACGTCGGTCGTGACGAGGACGTCGTCCAGATCCGCACCATCGCCACGGCGGTCTCGGAGCGGACCGGAGCCCCGGTCACCTTCGCGGAGGGCGCCTCGCCGGACAAGCGCGACTACCGGGTCGACTTCGGGAAGATCGGCCGCCTGCTGCCGTCGTTCCAACCGGCCTGGACGGTTCCTGCGGGCATCGACGAGCTCGTCACGGACATGAGCCGCTACGGGATCTCCAGCCAGGAGTTCGAGCACACCTTCGTGCGGTTGGAGCAGATCAACCGGCTCAAGGCGGCGGGTCGACTCGACGAGCAGCTGCGACGTGTCGGCGCTGAGCCGGTCGCGGCCGAGTGAGCTCCCCGGAGCGTCAGGAGCAGGCCGGTGAGCGCTCCCCGAGTCGCTGTCGTCGTGGTCACGTACAACAGCGCTGACGTCCTCCCTCAATGCCTGGAGTCCCTGCGCGACGGCGGGGCCGACGGAGTCGAGCTCACCGATGTCGTCGTGGTCGACAACGCCTCCCACGACACCTCCACCGAGCTCGCCAAGGAGACCGACGGACTGCCGATCTCAGTGGTCCAGCTGACCGAGAACGTCGGCTACGCAGCGGGTCTCAACGCCGGCATCACCGCGCTCCGCAACCGGCCGCCCGACGCCGTCATGGTGGTGAACCCGGACTGCCGGTTCCGCCCCAAGGCGCTGGCCACGCTGGCCGGCGCCCTTCGAGTGCCCGGGCGCGGCATCGTCGCGCCGCGACTGGTCAACGTGGACGGCACGCTCCAGCCCACACTGCGCCGCTTCCCCACGGTCCTGGGTGCCGTCGCCGAGGCGGTCCTGGGCGGCCGGATCGCCGACCGGCTCGGGCTCGGCGAGCTGATCTTCACCGACGGACCGCACGACGACCCCGGACCCGCGGCCTGGGTCACCGGGGCGGCGCTCCTGATGGCCTGGGCTCTGCTGGAGACGGTCGGGCCCTGGGACGAGAGCTTCCTGCTCTACAGCGAGGAGACCGAGTTCATGCTGCGCGCCGCCGACCACGGCTGGTCGACCTGGTACGAGCCGACCGCCGTCATCGAGCACAAGGGCGGCGAGTCCGGCACCAGACCGGGCCTGGCCGCCCTGCTCACGGTCAACAAGGTCAAGCTCTTCCGGCGGCGGCACGGCTGGTTCGAGGGTCGGGCCTACACCGCCAGCGTGCTTCTCGGCATGCTCTTCCGCGCGGCGGCGGGTCAACGCACGGCTCGCGCATCGGTCGCGGCGCTGCTGTTCCCGTCGCGGCGTATCACCTCGCTGGCCCAGCTCCGGTGACCGCCTTCCGGCTGGTCGGTCTCACCGACCTGTCCAGCTCCGAGCTGGACACCTGGCGCTCCCTGCGCGGCGGCAACCCGCAGCTGGACAGCCCCTACTTCGACCCCGCCTTCGCGGCCGCGGTGCAAGCGAGCGGCGTGGACGTGACGGTCGCGGTCGACGGTCGCGGCTCCGAGCTCACCGCCCTGGTGGCGTGCCATCGGGACCGGTCGGTGCTGCGGCCGGTCGGCTGGCCGGGCGCGGACTTCCAGGGCCCGGTGCTGGCCCCCGGCACGACCTTCGACCCGAGCGAGCTGCTCGTCGACGGCGTGCGAGCGCTCGAGTTCGACCACTGGCTGCTCCCGTGCCCCGAGATCGAGCCCTGGGTCCAGACGCGTGCCGCCTCGCCGTACGTCGAGGTCTCGGGAGGGCTGGACGGCTACCTGTCGCGGGCCTCGAAGAGCGGCCGGGACAACATGGGCCAGGCGCGACGGCGGACGGCGCGCGCCGAGCGGGAGCTCGGACCGGTGACGTTCTGTGCGCAGTCCTCGGACGCCGAGGCACTCACGTGGCTGATCGACCGCAAGCGGGAGCAGTACGCCGCCACGGGAGCGCGAGACCACTTCGCCTCCGAGGACCGCCGGGCGCTGCTCTCGCTGCTGCTGGACACTCACGAGCCGGGTTGTGAGGGGATCCTGTCGACCCTGCACTTCGGAGACACGCTCGTGGCGGCCCACTTCGGCATCCGGTCGCGGAGCGCGTTGCACTGGTGGTTCCCGGTCTACGACCCGGCGTTCGCGAACTACGCCACCGGCTGGATCATGCTGCGGGAGCTGGCGATGGCCGCTCCCGAGCTCGGCTTCGAGCGGATCGACCTGGGCCGCGGCGACGACGAGTACAAGCGGCGGGCCCGCACCGGTGAGGTCGAGGTGGCGGCCGGCGCGGTCACCGGCAGCGCACTGCGGCGGGCCGGGCACACGGCACACCGCCGGGCCCTCACGGCGGCCAAGGCATCACCCCTGGCCCCGTTGCTGCGCCGAGCCGTGCACGCGCGGCGGCGGCGCCAGGCCGAGGCGGGTCGGAGCTAGCCTCAGACGATGGCGTAGGGGTCGGGCAGCTCGCCGGCCGCCTCCGCGCTGACGATGCGCAGCAGCGCGCCGCAGATCCCGACCAGCAGGAACGCCATCGCCGACACGGTCGGGAAGGCCAGGAAGTCGAACGTCGCGCAGGTCGGGAGAATGACCGCGACGGATGCGGCGACCGACAGGGCAAGGTCACGGTCGGCGGCTGCGGTCGGCAGCCGCACGCCGGGCATGGTGCTCAGCAGCCCGACCCGCAGGGCGGCGTACAGCGCGGCGAACACGATCCCGAGCAGTGTCACCAGCCCGACCACGCCGCTGTCCACGAGGGTCAACAGGTACTGGTTGTCGAAGACCTCGTGCTTCGGGGCATACCAGGTCCCGATCCCCCGGCCGAGCCAGAGGTGCTGCGCGATGAGCTCCTTGGCCGTCGAGTAGTCGTGCGTGCGCCACTGGACACTGCTGTCCTGGTTCGCGTTCCGGAACAGGCTGAAGAAGGTGCCGAGCAGTCCGGGCGAGGCGAACTTGATGACCACGAGGAAACCGAGTGCTGCGACACCCATCCACATCCGCCGCCGAGCCGGCCAGCCGAAGAAGAGGACGATCCCGGCGGCGGCCACGCCGAGGATCGCCGACCGCGACACCGAGAACATCAGACCGCCCCCGATCAGCCCGACGCACGTCCACCAGAACCCAGAACGCCGGCCGTCCTGCGTGGCCCGGAACGCGACGTGGATGGCCAGCGGCAGCGCCATCGAGCAGAACACCCCGAACTCGAGGGGGTTGGACGTCGTCCCGGCTGCCCGGGTCAGACCGTCACGACTCGCCGTGGACGCGTCCATCGAGCCGAAGTGCATCCCTGGCGGCCGCAGCAGCGGGGTCGGGTCGAAGTGGAGCAGGTACTGCAGGATGCCCACCAACGCGACCACCGCCCCGCAGACCACGATGACGTGCAGGAGGAAGTAGAGACGCTCCCTGCTGCGGACGCCGTCGCACACCGCCAGACCCACGAAGATCAACGCGAACGCGATCACCATGGCGTGGTCGCCGATCTTGCGCTCGTCGGGTGGCAGGAAGCCGAACGCCGCGTTGGCGTAGGACGCCAGGAGGGCGCAGGAGTAGGCGAACAGCCAGGTCCGGACCGGGTTGCGGCCCTTCGCGGCGCCGAGCGTCGTGGTCATCTGCGTGCACAGCCACAGGGCGCCCAGTCCCAGGGCGACGAGCGACGCCGCCGACAGCGACAGCGGAAGGTAGTTCATCACCAGCCGCGCAGGCAGGACGAGCTGGAGCACGACGAAGAACGCGAGGATCGTGGTGGCGTCCGCGGAACGAGGAGGCTTCGGGGCAACGACGTCGGTGCCTCTCACGGGCGCACCGCGATGGTCCAGCAGCGTCATGCCTCGTCCCGCGGTGCATCGCTGTCGAGCACATCGACGGCGCCGTTCGACGCCGCCCGGGCCGAGGTGCCGTTGTGCTTGTGGACGGTCGTCGCGGCGCCTTCGTGGAGGAGCTGGAAGGGGCCATCCGGCCAGAGATCGCTCGACCGGGAGGTGAGGACGTCGTCCACGGCGCCACCGACTCCCTCGGCGGCTGCTCGCTCCTTCTCGGCCCGGCGCCGCCGCCGGTGGGTCATCATGCTCTCGAAGCCGAAGACGGCGATGAGGCTCGCGAGGCCGGCCAGGGCGCCGGCGGCGGCCGCCGCGCGCAACGGGCTCCCGGCCAGCGGCTTGGCCGCCGTGGGCGGGACGACGACCTGGAGCTCGATGTGGGTCGACGGCGGGGCGTCGAGCTCGGTCTGTCGCTGGTCGAGGATGGCAGCAGCCGTCGCTGAGACCCGCTTGGTGATGTCCTCCGCTGCCTGGGGGTTGGGCCCCGTGCCCTGGACGAACACGAACGGCCCCGACTGGAGGAGCTCCGGGTTGGTGCTGCCGTTGTTGACCTCGTAACCGACGGGGTCCCCGGGTTTGACGTGCAGGGAGAGGGCGGTCTCCGTGCTGTTCAGCTGCTGGATGACGATCGATGCCGTCAGAGCCAGACTCTGGTCGAAGTTGACCAGCGGGTTGGTGAGCGGGTTCGGGTGGGCCGGCTGCGTCGACTCCGTCCCGCCGGAGAGCGGCGTGGTCAGGACGAGGACGCTGACCGACTGGTACTCGAGGGGAACCGACGACGACGCGGCCGCGGCCACGCCGAGGGTCATGACGAACGCTGGCAGGGTGATGTACCAGCGCCGGAAAAGGACCATCACGGTCCGCCAGAAGTCCATCGGTTCCTCACTCAGCAATCACGTTGGAAGAGCTCGGCCTTGACGGTCGCCGCCCACTGGTAGGGGATCTGGCGCAGCCAGTCCCACTTCGGCAGCGGGCTGGTCGCGACGTAGACCTGGCCCGGGAAGCAGCGCTCGACCCGGAGCCGGGCCCGCCAGGCGTGGTCGGGGGTGGTCACGATGATCACGGAGCTCCAGTGCTGTGCGGCGCCCTGTTCACCGATGTAGCGAGCCTCGCCTCTCGTCGTCGCCGGGTCGGGGTTGAAGCACTCGACGGTGACGTGCGAGACCGGCGGCAGGCAGTTCTCGGCGGGCGTGACGTCGCGCGCCAGGGTCGACTGGATCACCAGGGGGGCGAGGTGCTGCTGGGCCAGGGCCATGGTCACCGCGTCCCGGTCGCCCGGCCCGGCCAGCTCGATGATCGCGTCGGCGTGCCTCGGCAACGGAGGCAGGCTCGGCCACACGAAGACCCGCACGGTCGTCGCCGCGAAGGTGACGAAGAGGACCAGCGCGACCACCGCGATCCGTCGACGGACACGTGACCGGGGTGACGTCGGTTCGGCCAGCAGGAAACCCTCGTCCGTGCCCTTGTCGGGGGACGAGTGCTGCCGCGACCGAACGGTCACCGGTTCCGGTACCTGACCTTCAGCTTCACGGGCGCAGGGACGACGGCCGGTTCGGCCTTCGGCAGGGGCGTCGGGACGACCGCCGGCGCGGGCTGCTTCAGCGGTGTCGGGCCGAACACCGACTCGGTGCGCCTCAGGGGTGTCGGTCCGACCGACGGTCCGTGCTGCTTGAGGGGTGTCGGGCCGACCGACGGTCCGGGCTGCTTCACGGGTGTCGGCGCGGCGGCCGGCTCGGCCTTCTTCAGGAGCCTCGGAACGACGGCGGGCTCGCCGTCGTCCTCCTCGTCATCCTGCGGGACCAGGACCGGGGGGCGGGACGGACGCCAGGTGCGGTCCTGCTCAGGGTCCTGGTCCGGTGACGGCCCGGCGGCTGCGGCAGCCGCACGCGCGCGCCGCCTAGCCCGGAGCTGGTGGCCGAGGTACGCGATCCCGACGCAGAGCAGGAAGCCGAACAGGAACGCGATGATACCCAGCTTCGCGGCGTGCCGCGGCTGCGGAGTGGTCGGCGGTACGACGTCGGCCAGGCTGACATAGGTCTTCTGCGGGGCGTTCAGATCGGCCTGCCACTGACGCAGCTTGGTCTCCATCAGCTTCTGCGCCTCGACCACGACCCTCTTTGCTTCGGTGGCCGAGGTGCTCTGGCCTACGACGTAGAGGAACGGGCCGTTCAGGCCGAGCAGGTTCGGGTTGGTCCGGCCGTCGTTGACGATCAACGTCGTGGGTCCGCTGACGTCGAGCTCGTCTGCGACGCCCTTGGTGTTCATCGCCTCGATGAGGATGGCCGAGGTCGTCTTGAGGCTGTCGTCGAAGTTGAGCATCGGGTTGGTCAGCTCGTTCGGCTTGGTCGGGTCCTGCGACTCGGTCCCGCCGTACGGGGTCGTGGTCAGCACCATCGTCGTGCTCGACGTGTAGGTGTTCGGAGTGCCCAGGAAGGCGACGGCGCCGAGCGTCAGCGCGACCAGAAGAGTCGGGATGATCACCCGCTTGCGGCGCAGCAGGCCGACGATCGTGACCCAGAACTCCATTCGGCTGTCTTGCCCCATGCCCAGATATTCGCAACGAGTCCCTGCCCAAGGCGGCCGACGACGTCGTCATCCCCTATTCAGGGGAGGCAGGCCGTCTGCACGGGGTTGCCGGGCGGTCCAGTCCTAGCGTGCTGATGGCCACCGGGGTGGCCTCGGACGTCCTGACCAGGCGACAAGGGAGCGATCGATGACGACGGTGGAAGCCGTGGCGGCGGGGCGGCTCGGGCTGCGGGTCGGCGAGCTGGTGGAGGTGCTCAGCGCCGAGGAGATCCGGGCGACGCTCGACGAGAACGGCGAGCTGGCCGGGCTGCCCTTCATGCCCGAGATGCTTGCGTTCTGCGGCCGGCGGCTGACCGTCCACAAGGTCGCGCACAAGTCGTGCGACAACATCGCCAGGACCGGGCTTCGGCGCATGACGGACGCGGTCCACCTCACCGAGTCCCGCTGCGACGGTTCGGCCCACGGCGACTGCGAGAACCGCTGCTCGCTGTACTGGAAGGAGCAGTGGCTCAGGCGCGTCGACCCCGACGACCCGGTGGCACCGACCCCGGACGCGGGACATCGGGTGCTGCTCCCGCTGCTGGTGGAGAAGGCCCAGAAAGCACCCTTCGAGGACGGCGAGCCCCGCTACGCCTGCCAGGCGACCGAGATGCTGCGGGCCACGCCGCAGCTGATGCCCCGGGCGGACTTCAACCAGTACAAGGAGGACGTCGCGTCCGGCAACGCCGGCGTCCTCGCGGTCATCCGGTCCTTCCTGGTCGACGTGTTCAACCGCTACCAGGACCGCAGCAAGCGGTTCCTGCCTCGCTTCCTCCAGATCAGGGGTGGCCTGCACTGGGGCTTCCTCGCGGGCGGCGTCAACAGCGGCCGTACGCCGACCGAGCACCTCGACCTCCAGCCCGGAGAGCTCGTCCGGATCAAGTCGCGTGAAGAGATCATGGCCACGCTGGACACCGGTCTGCTCAACCGCGGGATGGGCTTCGACGCCGAGATGTCCCGGTTCTGTGGGCGTACGGCGCGGGTGAAGGCGCGGGCCAACCGGTGCGTCGACGAGAAGACCGGCCGGATGCTCACCATGAAGAACCCGTGCATCATCCTCGAGGACATCGTCTGCGAGGGGGCGTTCAGCGCCAACTGCCCTCGCGAGTTCGTGTGCTGGTGGCGCGAGATCTGGCTGGAGCGGGTGGAGCCTCCTCGCGACTGGTCAGCGGGTGCAGTCGGACGTGACTGACGAAGAGGTCGCGGTCGCTGAGCCTGACTCCGCAGGATCGATCGGACGCCGGGCGGGGCGTGGCCTGCGCTGGGCGCTCATCGGCAACCTGGTGCTCAAGGTCGGTTCGTTCGCCCTCAGCCTGGCCATGGTCCGCCTTCTCGCTCCTCACGACTTCGGCCTCTACGCCGTCGCGCTGGCGGCCAACGCCTTCCTCATCCACGTCAACGACGTGGGTCTGATCGCGGCCACGGTGCAGTGGCGCGGCGACGTCGACGAGATGGCGGCCACCGCGCGGACCATGGCCATCACCTTCAGCCTGGCCTGGTACGGGCTGTTCTGGGTCGGTGCTCCCGTCCTCGCGAACGCGGCCGGCAGCCCCGAAGCCACGCCCCTGATCCGGCTGCTGACCCTGGCGATCGTCCTCGACGGCATCACCGCGGTCTCGGTCGGAGTGATCCAGCGCCGCTTCCAGCAGGACAAGCTGATGAAGGCGATCGCGGTCGGCTTCATCTGCTGCGCAGCGGTCAACCTGACGCTGGCGGTCGCCGGCGCCGGGGCGTACAGCTTCGTCATCGGCTCGCTCGTCCAGGCCGTGGTGGTCGCGATCCTGGTGCTGAGGGCGGCCCGGGTGCCGTTCCGGCTGGGACTCGACCGGGCCATCGCGCGCCGGCTGCTCGTGTTCGGTATCCCGCTGGCCGCCGGCCTCGGTGTGGAGTCCATCGTTCTGTACTCGGACTCGGTGATCGTCGGTCACGTGCTCGGGACCGTCGTCCTGGGGTTCTACCTGCTGGCCTTCAACATCTCCAGCTGGGTCCCGGGCATGGTCGGCGCCGCCGTCAGGTATGTCTCCATCCCGGCGTTCTCACGGCTCGCCGAGGGCGAGTCCGGGACGTTCTCCCTCGGTGTGCAACGGGCTCTTCCGCTCCTGGTCACCTGCGTCGCTCCGGTCGCCGCCGTGATGGTGGTCCTCTCACCTGCGCTGGTCCACGTCCTGTACGGCTCCCACTGGGTGCCGGCGGCCGAGGCGCTGCGCTTCCTGGCCTTCGTGATGGTGGCCCGGATGTTCACGGCGCTGGTCTTCGACATCCAGACCGGCCTGGGCAACACGAAGGTGACGGTCGGGCTGAACCTGGTCTGGCTGGTCGCGCTGCTCCCCGCCCTGTGGATCGGGGCGCACCACGGCGGCATGCGTGGCGCCGCCATCGGGCACGCCATCGTCGCGATCTTCGTGGCCATCCCGTTGGCCGGCTGGCTGCTGCACCGAGCCGGCGTCCACATGGGGCCGGTGCTCCGGCGGATCGTCCGTCCCGTCCTCGCTGCTGTGGTCGCGGGTCTGACGATGGCGGCGCTGGCCGACCCGATCAGCTCACCCTTCCTGCAGCTCGTGGTGGCCGGCGGTGCGGGCATGGTCGTCTACGTGGTCATCGCTCTCCCGGCCGAGGCGCGGGGGCCCTCAAGGCGCTGGGTCACGTCGTTCGTGGCCGCCCGTCGGGGGGTGCAGGCATGACCCCGCCGTCGCGGAGCCCACTGGTCTCCATCGCCCTGCCCGTCTACAACGGCGCCGACACCGTGGCGCCGGTCGTCGAGGCGGTGCTCGCGCAGACCTACTCCAACCTGGAGCTGGTGATCAGTGACAACGCCTCGACCGACAGCACCCAGGAGATCTGCCGGCAGTTCGCACGGGACGACCGGCGCGTCGTTTACCTGCGACAGGCGACCAACGTCGGCCTGCTCAACAACTTCATCAGCGTGGCCGAGAACACCGCGGGGACGTACGTGCGCTGGATCGGTGATGACGACTCACTCGAGCCGGACTATCTCGCGCGGGTCCTCGACGTGTTCGAGGAGGACCGCCGCCGGGTCATGGTGACCACCCAGGTCGTCTACCGCGACGCCGAGGGCCTCGAGACCCTCGACACCAGGTACGACCCGGCGGCCCTGTCGTCGCCGGACCCGGTCGAGCGCTTCGCCGGGATGCTCCGGCTGCTCACCTCCGACTTCGCGACGATCGACCCGCTCTACGGGATGATGCGCCGCGAGCTGGCCACCATTCCCAGACGGAACATGTTGCGCGAGGACCAGGTCTTCGCGGCCAGGCTCGCGCTGGCCGGGCCCTGGGGGCACGTGGCCGCGCCACTGGCGGGCCGACGTCGCGAGGAAGGCACCGCGTCCGGGCTGGCCGCCCTGCTCGACGTGCCCCGTTGGCATCGGCACGTCCGGGTCATGCTCCAGTGCCGGGAGCTTTCCCACTGGGTGGCACTGTCCTCGCTCGACCCTGCGCAGTGCAGGCGCGCCCAGGCCGAGATCGTGCGGTTCTACGCGCGCGGCAAGCGGATCAAGGCGCGCCGCGGGGTCGCCAAGCTCGAGCGCGTGGCCGGTCGTCCGGGCCGACTGTCACCGAGCGAGGCGCGATGACCTCCACAGCCGGAGTCGAGGCCGACGGCCTGGCGCGTCCGGCCTCCAGCCCCCGCGCGAGCACGCGCATCGTGGGACTGGACGGCATCCGCGGGCTGGCCGCGCTCTTCGTGGTCGTCCACCACTGCTTCCTGGCGTCGTTCCCGGGGTATCCACGGATGACCGGGCCCTGGTGGGCCGGCTGGATGATCTATGGCCACCTCGCCGTCGTCGTGTTCATCGTGCTGTCCGGCTTCTCCCTCGCCGTCGCACCCGCACGCCACGGCTGGCACGTCGACGGCCTGGGCAAGTACGCCCACCGCCGGGCGTGGCGGATCCTGTCGGCGTACTGGCCGGCCCTCGTCTTCAGCTTCGTCATGGCCTGGCTCTTCGTCCCGCAGCCGGGCGAGGGCGCCCCGACCGCCCGGTCGGCCGTGGTCTACGGGCTGCTGGTCCAGGACGTCACGGGCGCCCCGAGCCCCAACGGCGCCTTCTGGTCGATCGCCATAGAGGCCCAGCTCTACGTCCTGCTGCCGCTGCTGCTGCTCCTGGTCCGCCGGAGCGGCCTCGCGCTGATGTTCGTCGTCGTCACCGTCCCGGTGCTGGTCATCGGGACCTTCGCCCCGTCCGTGCCGGTGATCGACCTCTTCACCAGGTTCACTCCGCAGCTGGCCGTCGGGTTCACGATCGGAGTGGTGGCCGCGGGGATCGCGAGGGACGAGCGGTGGCAGCGCCTGCCCCTCCTCTGGCTCGCGGTCGGTGCAGCAGTGCCGCCGCTCGCACTGATCGCCGCGATGGGCTCCACCTGGACCATCGAGCACTACTTCTGGGTCGATCTCGCGGTGTTGCCGGCGATGGGTCTCCTGCTCGCGGCGATCGGTGCCGGCAAGGCGCCCCGGGTGAGCCGGACGGTCGATGTCGCACCGATCCGCAGCCTCGGCGGGTTCTCCTACTCCCTCTACCTGATCCACGCGCCGATCGTGGTCGCGGTGGCGGCGCTGGTGGTACGGCCGAGGGTCGGGACGGGAGTGTCGGCCTTGCTGCTCATGCTGCTGATCGCCCTCCCGCTGGCGCTGGTGGCGGCCCGGCTGTTCGCGGCCCTGTTCGACCTGCCCTTCCAGCGGCACAAGTCCTGGTCGGCGCTGCGGGCGGCGGCCCAGGCCCGGCTCAGGTCGTGGCGCGGCGGACGGTCGCGCACCTTCGGGGTGGCCGAGGGGGAGGGCACCTCTGCTACCTAACCTTGGTGACGCCGATTGGTCCGCAGCGGCTCGACTCGCCAAGGTAGTGCCCCATGTCCCCCAACATCGCCATACCCCGTCGCGCCCTGAACGTCCTCGCTCTGCTGGTGCTGGTCCTCCTGCCGCTGCAGGGATCCATCCAGAGCGCGCCGTCCGCCGCCGCCGACGCGAGCCGGGCCGCACGGACACCCAAGGTGTTCATGAAGCTCGACAAGCACCAGGTCACGACGAAGCAGCGGGCGCAGGTCAAGATCGCGCTGAGCGTGCACAGCGCGCGCTCGCCGGAGCGGCGGGCACAGCGGTCGCCGGGGTTCGGCACCGGGCGGGTCAAGGTCGCGATCAGGGACGGCGGCGGCAACAAGACCAAGCAGGTCAGCGCCAAGCTGGTCAAGGGCAAGGCGGCGGTCCGGCTGCCGAAGCTGCGGCGAGGGATCTACCAGGTGCGCGCGACCTTCCTGGGCAACGCGGTGCTCGGCAAGGCCCGCTCGGAGATCCGGAGCCTGAGGGTCGGCGGACCCGGCGGGGCCGCCGCTGCGGCCGGCTGTGCCTCCTCGGGGTCGTACGTGCCCGACGGGTCTGACGGCCGGGGTGGCTGCTTCCCCGGCACCGCCAACACCGGGCCGAACGCCGCGGCCAGCACCATGGCGACCTACACCGGGTCCTGCACGATCACCGCGGCCAACACCGTCATCGACTCCAAGGTGGTCAACTGCCGGTCGATCGACGTGCGGGCCGCCGGGTTCGTGTTGAAGAACTCCTACCTCAACGGCGGGATCGTCCAGTCCGGCGGCGCGCCGTCGTTCACGGTGCAGGACTCCTTCATCGACAGCGGGGTGCAGTTCCCGGCGTGCTCCAACGGGTCCTGCCCGGCCGGGAAGTACGCCTGTGGTGACACCGGGAACGCGACCACGGACTGCGGGGTCACCGGGTCGAACTTCACCATCGTGCGCACCGAGATCATCAACTCCAACCGGGCCGCCTACTGTGAGGCCCCGGGTCCGTGCCTGATCCAGGACAGCTACTTCCACGGCACCAACCTGTGGCCCGACGCGTCCAACCTGGCCCACGCCTCCTCGGTGCGCGAGGAGCAGAACCTCACGCTGCGGCACAACTCGCTGCACTGCTCCTACACCGGCCCGTTCGTCAACGGCGACATCGGCTGCTCCGCGGACCTGACCGGCTACGCCGACTTCGCCCCGATCAGGAACAACACCATCGACGCCAACCTGTTCGTGGCCAGCCCCGGCAGCGCGTTCTGCGCCTACGGCGGCGCCACCACCGGCAAGCCCTTCTCCGGCGACCCGACCAACGCCACCAACCAGAAGTTCACCAACAACGTCTTCCAGCGCGGCACCAACAGCAAGTGCAGCTCGTACGGACCGGTGACCAGCTTCGACAAGACCAGGACGGGCAACGTCTGGTCCGGCAACACCTGGGACGACGGCACGGCGGTGGCCGCGGCGAACTGATGCCCGGGTGGTCTCCAGCGGCTCGACGGGCCAAGGTGGGTCCCATGTCCCCCACGACTTCGAGTCGCGTGCTGAACGTGGTCGCGCTGGCGCTGGTGCTCCTGCCTCTGCAGGGCACGGTCCAGGGCGCCGCGTCGGCACCGGCACCCACGACGGCGAGCCGCGCAGCGAAGACGCCCAAGGTGTTCGTGGCGCTCAAGAAGAACCGGGTGACCACCCAGCAGCGGGCGCGGGTCAAGGTGGTGGTGGCCGCGGCGCGGTCGGCGCAGCCGCAGCGGAAGCTGTTCGGACGGGTCAAGGTCGTCGTCAAGGGTGGAGGGAAGACCCGGCAGGTGCTCGCCTCCATGGCCGACCACAGGACCGTGGTCGCCCTTCCGAGGCTGCGCAGGGGCTTCTACAAGGTGCGTGCTGAGTTCCTCGGCAACGACGCGCTTGCCGAGGCCAAGTCGCGCTACAAGAAGCTGACGGTCGTCAGGGCCGGTGCCGGCACCAGTGGCGGCGGCCCGACCGGCTTCCCCAACGCGGGCAACACCGGCGTGCCCGCCGGGGTCAAGCTCACTTCGTACAACGGGCCGTGCACGATCACCGCCGACAACACCGTGATCGACTCGAAGACGGTCAGCTGCACCATCACGGTGCGGGCGAAGAACGTCGTCATCAGGAACTCGTCGCTCAAGACGGTCTGGCTGGATCAGGACCTCATGCACGCCCAGGGGCAGAGCGGCTGGTCCGTGAGCGTCACGGACAGCAACGTCGACGGGGGGACCGCCGACGGACCGGGTGTCTGCTGCGGCAACTACAGCGTCCTCCGGGTGGAGATGAGGGGTGGCCACAACGGCGCCCAGTGCGAGAACGGCGCCAGCTACTGCAACCTCACCGACTCGTGGATCCACTCGCAGTACGAGCCGGCCGGGGGACTGCGCCACCTCGGTGGTTTCCTCAACGACGGTGGGACCCCGTCCGCCCTCATCCACAACTCCATCACCTGCGATGCGCCGGCGCAGAACGACGAAGGTGGCTGCACGGGGGACGTCAACCTGATCCCCAACTTCGGCGTGATGGCCAACGTCACCGTGGAGCGCAACTGGCTGGGCGCGAACGCCAACAGTGCGTACTGCACCTACGGCGGTGCCGTTGGCCAGTCGAGCTTCGCGCAGCAGTCGAACCACATCGTCTACCGGGACAACGTGTTCGAGAGAGCCAACACCATTGCGAACCCCGCGTCCGGGCAGCCTGGACGCACCAACAGGTGCGCGGCGTACGGGCCGGTCACCGGGTTCGACTCCAACGGTGCGGGCAACGTCTGGAGCGGGAACAACTACGACGACGGCTCCGCGGTCGGTCCGGCGAGGTGAGAGAACGCTCTAGGCCACGTTGGTGAACCCCCAGGCGGCGCCACCGCCGCCCAGGCGGCGCGTCGGCGGCGTTGCCGTCGCTCGAAAGGCACCCAGCCTGCCCACGCTCCGGCGCCTTGCCCCCGCGCCACCTGGACGACGCTGGCATCCACCTGGGGTTGACCAACGCACCCTAGGGACCCTGGAGCGCGCCGGTCAGGTTGACCATGAGCGCGACGGCACTGGACGGGGGTCCGTCCTGACCCCGTACCAGGGCCTCGAGCCAGCTCTTCTGGAACACGTCGAGACCCTCGAGCGGCTCCAGGAGTGCTGGGTTCTCGCGCCAGTGCGCGACCACCTTGGCCGCGAGGATCTCGCCGCCCGCTGGGGGCCGGTTCTGGCCGCGGAGCCGCTGCGCCACCTTCCGGCGGGCCTTGTGGAGCGTGGTCGCGGTCTGCTGGGCGGAGTTCCGCAGGGAGCGATGAGCGTAGGCCGCGGGCGGGGGCCGGCCGTCCAACGGAACCGAGCCGAGCTCGGCGTCGAGCTCGAGCTGGAGCCTGCTCAGGAACCGTGAGTTGCGCTTGTCGAGCGGCGCGAGGGCGGTGGCGATCGAGATGAACCGGTCGTCGAGCATCGGGTTGACGACCTCGCGGTCCAGGCACACCGCTGTCTCGGTGACCCCACCCCAGCGCTGCATCCGGTGGTGGAGGTAGAGGTGGTCAGTCGCCACCATCCACGGTCGTCCGGTGTCGGCCAGGACCCGTACGACCTCGCGAGTGGCGAAGTCGCGCGACCACTGCCCGAACGACGGGGTGAGCGCCTCGGGCGGGACCCCCTCGTTGACGAACATCCGCCAGTGGGCCAGCCGCTCCGCTCGTCGGGCCGTGACCGGCGCGCGGGTGGGCAGGCCGAGGTAGTAGAACCCGCGGGCCACCTCGCCGCCCAGCCCCGAGATCCGGGGGCCCGGCTCCGATCGCGACTCGGCGTAGGAGAGGGCTGCGTGCGCGAGCGGGTCGGCCGAGTAGTCGAGCCGTCGGGCGGCCTCCAGGCACAGGTCGTACGCCGTGGCCGGGTCGAGGTCCTCCAGTCCGGAGAGCGAGAGCAGCTCGTGGCGCATCCCGTAGCGGAGGGCGAGCTCGGCCGCGATGTCGACGTCCGGGTCGCCTGCGACGCCCAGGGTGACCACCCGCAGACCCCGCCGCTGTGCCCGGGGGACCGCACTCAACAGCAGGCGCGAGTCCTGCCCGCCGGTCAGCTGCAGCCCCGCGTCGGGGTGGTCCTCGAGGTACGCCGTCAGGTAGGTCCTCAGGAGGTCGGCGGCCGCACGCACGGCGTGGTCGAGGTCGGGCCGGTCGGCGGTGCCCGGCCGGGTGAAGGTCGCGAGGGTGACGGCGCCGTCCTCCAGGGTCGCGAGCTCGCCCGGTGCGAGCTTGCGGACCCCCTCGAACAGCGTGCGCTGGTCGAGCTGCCAGCCGAGCGAGCTCTGGACCGCCACCGCCTCCAGGTCGAGTCCGGCGCCCAGCTCGCGGGCGCAGGCGTGGCTCGACGTGGAGACGACCCCGGCGGCGTCGCGTTGACCGTGGAAGACATGGCGGAAGCCGAGGTAGTCGGTGGCGAAGGTGGCGCCGCCGGACGGCGTCGACACGGCCGCGGCGAACGTCGGGAGCACCTCGGCCAGGCCGGCCGGGTCCTCCAGGAGCAGTCTCCGGACCTCGGCCGGCGACAGGTCACGCTCGTGCCGGCGGGCCGTCGAGGTCAGCAGGAGGGCGTCCCGGTCGCGGTCCCACTCCGGCAGCCCCCACGTCTCGATCGAGGTTCCGGCCGGTCCGCCGGACCGGGCCACGAAGCCCCGCTGGGTGATGAGCTGCATGTCAGCCCCCGGCTGATCGAGAAGTGTCATGCCGCCGCGGACGACCTCTCAGACGACGGTCGGCATGTCGACCGGCGTGATCGGCGCCCCGCCCGGGCTGGGCTGGTCGCGCCAGAGCGCCCACGGGCTGCAGCCGCGGCGGTACAGGTCCTCGAGGTGGGTGCGCTCCTTGAGGGTGTCCATCGGGGCCCAGAAGCCGTCGAACGGGACAGCGCGGGTCTTGCCGTCCCTGGCCGCCTTCACGCAGCCGTCCATGACGAGGTCCTCGCCCTCCTCGAGGTAGTCGAAGATCCCCTGGCGCAGCACGAAGTAGCCACCGTTGATGCGGAACGGCAGCTCGTCGGCGGGCACCAGGTCCTTCACCCGGCCGTCGTCGTCGGTCTCGACGACGTGGAAGGAGTTCTGCGGCTTGACGGCGATGAACTGGGCGACCGCGTCGGTCTCGGTGAACTTGTCGATGAGGTCGTTCATCGGGGCGTCGGTGAGGACGTCGCCGTAGTTGGCGAGGAAGTACTCGTCGCCCTCGAGGTAGGGACGCACGCGGCGCAGCCGCTCGCCGATCGGCGTGTCCATGCCCGTGTCGATGAACGTGATCGTCCAGTCGCTGATGTCGGTGCTGAGCATGTCGACGTGCTGGCCGCCCTTCGTCAGGACGAAGTCGTTCGAAGCGGTCTCGCGGTAGTCCAGGAAGTAGTCCTTGACGGCGTTGGCGCCGTGGCCGAGGCAGAGGATGAACTCGGTGTGACCGAAGTGCGCGAAGTACCGCATGATGTGCCAGAGGACCGGGCGGCTGCCGATCGGCATCATCGGCTTGGGCAGCGACTGGTTGTCGGCCCGCATCCGCATGCCGAGCCCGCCACAGAAGAGAACGACCTTCATCGTGCGTCCTTTCGCCGAAGGTCCGTGGGCCGCTTCGTGCCCGTCAGCTCGTCGAAGACCGCGAGGTACGCCGGCGCCTGGTGCTCCCAGGCGAGCTCGTCCTCGACCCGCTCCCGGCCGAGCTTGCCCATCAGCGTCCGTGCCGCCGGGTCGTCGAGCAGCCGAAGGAGCTCCTCCGCGAACCCCTGCGCCCCGGACGCCGGGTCGGCGTAGACCGCCGCCTCGCCCGCCGAGACCCGGGTCTCCACGAGGTCGAAGGCGACGACCGGCAGCCCGAAGGCCATGTACTCCATCGTCTTGTTCATGGTGGACACGTCGTTGAGCGGGTTGAGCGGATCGGGGGAGAGGCCGACGTCGGCGGTGGACAGCACGTCGGCGACGTACGCGTCGGGCACCCGCCCCGGGAGCTCGACGAAGCCCTGCAGGCCGAGCCGGTCGCGCTCGGCGACCAGGTCGGCGTGAGAGTCGCCGCCACCCATCAGCGTGAACGAGATGTCGGTGCGTCCCAGCGTGTGCACGAGGTGGTCTGCCGCCGCGAGCGCCACGTCGACGCCGTCCTGCGGGCCCATCACCCCCAGGTAGGCGACCAGGTGGTCGCGTCCGCGCCGTTCCGACGGCACCGGCGCGGCCGGCTTCATGACCTCGGGGTCGGGGCCGGTGCGGACGACCGAGACGTCCTCGGGTGCCTTGCCCCCACGCCGCATGGCGACGCGGCGGTAGGACTCGTTGGTCGAGGTCACCCGGTCCGCGGTGCGGAAGGTGGCGCGCTCGAGCAGCTTCAACCCCTTCAGCGCGAGCGGCGAGCCGCCGGGGAAGCGCGACTCGAACAGCTCGGGACAGAGGTCGTGGTGGTCGAACACGAACCGGGACCCGTCCCGCATCCGGAACCAGCGCGCCAGCGGCCAGAAGATGTCCGGCGGGTTGCAGGCCTGGATGACGTCGAACCGGCCGCGCCGGCGCGCCTTCGACGCCAGCCGCAGCGTGGCCAGGAACGAGTACGCGTACTCCAGCACGTAGCCCAGCGCGCTCCCCCCGGGCGCGTAGGGGCGGTAGCCGTGGATCGTCACGCCGTCGACGACCTGGTACTTGCCGGTGTCCTTGCCCCGCGGGCAGACCACGGTGACGTCGTAGCCGGCGTCCCGCAGGGTCCGGCACTCGAGCCAGACCCGCCGGTCGAAGGGGACGGGCAGGTTCTGGACGATGATCAGGACGCGCGGCGAGCCTGTCACCAGCCCACTCCGCTGTAGCCGGCCATCGCTTCGACCTCGGCGCCCAGCCGGCCGGACAGGTCGATGACGTGCGGCGGTGCCGCCTCCCGCAGCGCAGCCGTCACCATCGGCCCGGTGGCCGAGACGAGCACGACCTCGGCGCCCGACAGCGCCTCTTCGGGGCTCCGGGCGAGCAGCCGGCTGAGGTGCGGGAGCCGGGCCTCCACGTGGCGGCGGTTGGCGCCCACGAGCTTGTCCGGGTTGATGATCGGGTCGTAGATGCGGACCTCGAAGCCCTTGCCGATCAGCCGTTCCGCGAGCTCGACGTTCGGGCTCTCCCGGAGGTCGTCGGTGTCGGCCTTGAAGCTCAGCCCCAGGAGGGCGACCTGGCGTCGACCGGTGGCGATCACCCGCTCGACGATGTCGCGGACGACCAGCTCGTTGGTCAGCGCCGTCCCGGCCAGGAGCGGCGCGTCGACGCCGCCCGTGCGGGCCATGTACTGGAGGGCGCGCAGGTCCTTCGGCAGGCAGCTCCCGCCGTAGGCGAAGCCCGGCCGCAGGTACGTCGAGGCGATGTTCAGCTTGGTGTCCTCGCAGAAGATCTCCATCACCTCGCGCGAGTCGACGCCGTAGCCGCGGAACACCCGGGCGAGCTCGTTCGCGAACGAGACCTTCGTGGCGTGGAAGGCGTTGCAGGCGTACTTCAGCGACTCTGCGGTCGCGACGGCGACGTGGCGGGTCTCGATGTCGAGGAAGGAGAAGAGCTCGGCGACGGTGGCGCGGGCCTTCTCGTCGGCCGTGCCCACGACGACGAACGGGGGCGCGAAGAAGTCCTTCACGCTCACGCCCTCGCGCAGGAACTCGGGGCACATCGCGGTGCCGACCTCCCAGCCGGGAACCGGCTCGGCGAAGACCGGGGCCACCAGGTGGTCGACCGTCCCCGGGGGAACCGTGCTCCGCACGACGACCGCGTGGAAGCCGCTCGCCGGGGGTTCGACCTGCGTCATCGCCACCCGGATCTCGGCGGCCACCCGTTCGATGTAGGACAGGTCCGTGCTGCCGTGGCTGCCGGACGGCGTACCGACGCAGATCAGCGACAGGTCGGCGTGCTGGACCGCCTCGGCCGCCGACGTCGTCGCACGCAGGCGGCCGCTCTGCGCACCGGTGGCGATGAGCTCCACGATTCCCGGCTCGACCACGGGGCTCTCGCCCGCGTTGATCGATGCGACCTTGGCTTCGTCGACGTCGACGCCGACCACCGAGTGTCCACTGTGCGCCAGGCCGGCTGCAGTGACCGTGCCGACATACCCCAGGCCGAAGACGGCGACCTTCATTGATCCCCCCGGATCCGAAAAGCGAATGGCGGGCCTGCTGGACCCGGCCTGATCAGGTTGGATCGACCGGCCCGGGTGCAACCGGGCGGGGCGCCCAATTACTCAAGACTGGGGAGAGGGCTCCACTCGGGTGGGCAGGCGAGCAACCCTGTTGCCACGGGCCTGGGAGCCCGGGACCGGACGAGGCCCGAGAGTGGACCCGAGAGAAGGTCGCGCGTCGCCGGCAGGAGGCGCGGACTGGCCGGAGATGGCCCGAGATGGCCGGAAATGGTCGGAGCGGCCACGACAGAGAATCCCCCAACTCCTGTCGTCGCCGCTCCGCAGTACAAGAGACGCCTCGATCGGCCGCGCCGTTCCGCCTGGCGGGCTATTTGGACCAATTTGGGTACGCCGGCCGCGGGGGCAACCCCGTTGAGGCCCTGTCGGTGCCGGCGGGCAGGCTGGCCGCATGACGTCGTACATCTCGCACACGACCATCGACTGCCGCAACGCCTACGAGCTCTCCGAGTGGTGGAAGCCCGTGCTCGGCTACGTCGACCTCGAGCACGACCCCAACCTCCCCGGCCATGAGGAGTGCATGATCCGCGACCCGGAGACCGGCCACCAGGTGCTGTTCATCGAGGTGCCCGACGACAAGGTGGCCAAGAACCGCCTCCACTTCGACCTGATGCCGCGGGCGGGCACCCGGGACGAGGAGCTCGCGCGGCTGCTGGAGCACGGCGCCACCGAGTTCCTCGACACCCGCGACAAGTGGGGTCCCGGCACGGGCTGGATGGTGCTGGCCGACCCCGAGGGCAACGAGTTCTGCATCCTGCGTTCCCAGGCCGAGCGCGAGGCGGCCGGCCAGCCACGGCTCTACGAGACCTGAGCCGCGCCCGTGAGCGGGCACACTGGGACACGTGCAGGCCTCCGACCCGGCGCCGGCCGAGGTCCTCGAGATGGACGGTGGTCCCCGGCTCTCCGCGCACCGCCGCCGGGTGCTGCTCGTCGCCGCCGCGGTCCTCTGCGTGGTGGGGGTGGTGGCCTGGCGGGTCGACGCCCGGTCGCGCGACCACGACGAGCGGGCGGTCGCGGCCTGTCATGCCGCAGCGTTGCGCGCCGACGTGCGCGCCTCCGACCTCGTCGGCTACATGGTCCACGAGGTCGACCCGGTCCTCTACAAGGTGCCCGCGGGGCCGCGGCGCGACGGGATCGTGGCGCTGGTGGCCGGGGCGGCTTCGCGGTCGTTGCCGGGGGTCCGCAACGCGTTGGCGCGGTGCCGGGCCACCGGCGTGGCCTGGCCGCACCGCACCTTGGTGCACCGGCGCGACAGCTACGTCGACTACCTCACGGCGCGGGTGGGCCGGCTGGAGGAGGTGGCGGCCGACGGACACGCCTACTACCACGACCAGCCCCAGCTCGCCGCGCTGCGCGAGCGCGCCTTCGGCACCTGAGCTCAGCAAGAATTCGCTGGAACAGCCTTGCATTGAACTGATGGTTGTTCCATACTCTTCGCATGCCCAGCCCAGCAGCGTCCGCGAAGCGGTCCTACGAGTCGCCCCGCCGGCGTGCCTCGGCCGCCGACACCAGGCTCGCCGTCATCGCCGCCGCGACGAGGCTGTTCACCGAACGCGGCTGGGCCACCAGCGTCCGCGACATCGCCCGCGAGGCCGGGGTCGCGGTCGAGACGGTCTACAGCGTGGTCGGCTCCAAGCGCGAGCTGCTGAAGGTCGCCATGGACGTCGCCATCGTCGGTGACGACGAGCCCGTCGCTCTCGCTGAGCGGCACGAGTTCGCGACCCTGGCGGAGGGCGACCGACGCGCCCGGCTCGCGTACGCCGCCGCCATGATGGCCGACCAGTACTCCCGGGTGGCCGCCCTGCACCAGGCGCTCGAGCAGGGTGCGGAGACCGACGAGGAGCTCGCCGAGCTCAAGCTGCACGCCCACGCCCAGCAGATCGCGACGTTCACCGAAGGCCTGACCCTGGCCCTCGGCCGCCGTCCCGAGCGCGAGCTGGTCGACGGCCTCCAGGCCATCAGCAGCCCGGCCACCTACCTCCACCTGATCCGGATGGCCGGGTGGACGAGGGAGCAGTACCAACAATGGCTGGGGCAGACCCTGCTCCGGCTCGTCGCGCACATTCCCGAGGAGTCAGCATGACCGCGCAGCAGATCGACCAGCACACCGTCCCCGCCGACACCCGGATGATGGGCATCGTCCACTCCGCCCTGCGCCGCGACCTGGTGCGGCTTCGCCTGGTGCTCGGCACCCCGGCCGCGGCGGAGCCGCGTCGCCGCACCGCCCTCGCCGAGCACGCGATCTGGCTGATGGACTTCCTGCACCACCACCACACCGGCGAGGACGAGGGGCTCTACCCGCTCGTCGTACGCCGCAACCCGGCCGCCGCCCAGCTGTGCGAGCGGATGGACGTCGACCACGACACGATCACCCCGGCCATGGACGGGCTCCGCGCCGCCGCGGAGCGCCACCTGGCAGACGCGGGGAGTTCCGACGCCGACCTGCTGGCGGCGCTGGCCGCGCTGGACGAGCCCCTGGTGCCGCACCTTGCCCGTGAGGAGCTGGAGATGATGCCGGTGGTCTCGGCCAGCATCAGCCACGCCGAGTGGGTCGAGTGGCACGAGTCGATGGTCGAAGGGAGCATGACCAGCCTGGCGTTCGAGGGCCACTGGCTGATCGACGGCCTCGACGAGGAGAGCGTCCAGGTCGTGGTCGGACCGGTCCCCGCGGTCCCGCGCTTCATCCTGGTCAAGCTGCTCGGCGGCGCCTACCGCCGCAGGCGGGCGCTCCTGTGGCACGGCACGCCGGCCGAAGCCGTGCCTCCGCTCGCCGTCGACGACACCCGGAGCTGGACCCCATGAAGTGGAAGGTGGAATGGGAGGGTGACGTCGCGGTCGACGTGGCCGCCACCCCCGCCCAGGTCTGGGCGGTCCTGTCGGACCCCACGCGGGTCGGCGAGTGGAGCCACGAGTGCCGCACCGTCAGCTGGGTCGACGGGCACTCCCGGGCCGCCGTGGGAGCGACGTTCCGCGGCAACAACCAGGTGAAGGGATTCCGCTGGTCGCGGACCTGCACGATCACCGAGCTGGAGCCCGAGCGCCTCCTGGTCTACCGCACCTCCGGCGGCGTCCCGGCGGACTCCACCGAGTGGCGGTTCCGCCTCGAGCCCCTCGACAGCGGGACCCGGATCACCCAGTCGTTCCGGATCCTGAAGTTCCCGCGCGCGGTCGAGCTGGCCACCGTCCTGTTCAACCCGCCGCACCGCGATCGCTCGGATGCCCTCCGCGGCGACCTGGCCAGGCTGGGAGAGGTCAGCACGACCTGACACCGCCGTAGAGTGGAGCACCGCACCCCCTGTCATTCGTGGCCGGGGGCTGCCGTGTTGTCCTACACCTCCCCAGGAGCCCTCGTGTCACTCGCCGGACCCACCCGACCTGGCCTGGCCCTTTCCGGTCTGGCCGACGCGGTCCTCGCAGACCCCACGCTCGACGAAGCAGTCGCCGACGCCCGCGACGGCAGGGTGCGCGCCCTCGACCTCACCGGCCCGGCCGGGTTGCGGCCGTTCGTGGTCGACGGCCTGGTCCGGGCGGGCCGCACCGTGCTCGTGGTCACGGCGACCGCCCGCGAGGCCGAGGACCTCGTCGAGGAGCTCGGCTCGCTGCTCGACGAGGACACGGTCGCTCTCTACCCGAGCTGGGAGACGCTCCCGCACGAGCGGCTCAGCCCGCGCAGCGACACCGTCGGCCGCCGGCTGGCGGTGCTGCGGAGGCTCGCGCATCCCGACTCCGCCGATGGAGCGCACGGGCCCCTCGACGTGGTCGTCGCGCCGGTCCGGTCGGTGCTCCAGCCGCAGGTCGCCGGGCTGGGCGACCTGGAGCCGGTCGAGCTGGTCCCCGGCCAGACCGCGCCGATGGAGGACGTCGTGCGGCGGCTCGCCGACGCGGCGTACGCCCGGGTCGACCTGGTCGAGAAGCGTGGCGAGTTCGCGGTCCGGGGCGGCATCGTGGACGTCTTCCCGCCGACCGAGGAGCACCCGCTCCGGGTGGAGTTCTGGGGCGACGACGTCGAGGAGATCCGCAGCTTCTCGGTCGCCGACCAGCGCACGCACGAGCAGGTGGACCGGCTGTGGGCGCCACCCTGCCGCGAGCTGCTGCTCACCGACGACGTCCGCCGCCGTGCGTGGGAGCTGGGCGAGCAGCACCCGCAGCTGGTCGAGCTCACCGACAAGATCGCCGCCGGCGTCGCCGCCGAGGGGATGGAGTCGCTCACGCCCGTGCTCGTCGACGAGATGGAGCTGCTGGTCGACCTGCTCCCGATCGAGACGCACGTGCTGGTCCTCGACCCCGAGCGGGTGCGTCGCCGGGCCCACGACCTGGTGGCCACGAGCGAGGAGTTCCTGGGCGCGAGCTGGGCGGCCGCCGCCAGCGGCGGCGAGGCACCGATCGACCTGGGCGCCGCGTCCTACCGGGCGCTCGGCGACGTCCGCGCGCACGTCCTGGCCGCCGGCCAGAGCTGGTGGTCGGTGAGCCCGTTCGGCCTGGCCGACGACACCGATGCCCTGGTGCCCGACGACGTCGACGACGAGACCGGTGCGGTGCCGACCCGCACGCTGCCCATGCAGGCAGCCGACGTCTACCGCGGCGACGTCGACCGCGCCCTCGGCGACCTGGACCGGTGGCGGGCCGACGGCTACCGCACGGTCGTCGTGCATCCGGGCCACGGGCCGGCCCAGCGCACCGTCGAGGCGCTGAGTGAGCGCGACGTGGCGGCCCGGCTGGTCGAGCAGCTGGAGGACCCGCCCGCCACCGACGTGGTCACGGTGGCCTGCGGCTCGCTCACCCACGGCTTCGTCGACGACACCAACAAGCTGGTGCTGCTCACCGGCGAGGACATCTCCGGCCAGAAGGCCTCCACCCGCGACATGCGGAGGATGCCCGCCCGCCGCAAGCGCCAGATCGACCCGCTCGAGCTCTCCGCGGGCGACTACGTCGTGCACGAGCAGCACGGCGTCGGCCGGTTCGTCGAGATGAGGCAGCGAGAGGTCGCGGGCGCGACCCGCGAGTACCTCGTCCTGGAGTACGGCGCCAGCAAGCGCGGCGGGCCTCCGGACCGGCTCTACGTCCCGGCCGACGCGCTCGACCAGGTCACCCGCTACGTCGGCGGCGAGCAGCCCAGCCTGGACCGGCTCGGCGGCGCCGACTGGAACAAGCGCAAGGGCCGGGCCCGCAAGGCGGTGCGCCAGATCGCCGCGGAGCTGATCAAGCTGTACGCCGCCCGGCAGGCCACCCGGGGCCATGCGTTCGGCCCGGACACTCCATGGCAGCGCGAGCTCGAGGACGCCTTCCCGTTCAACGAGACCCCGGACCAGCTGACCACGGTCGACGAGGTGAAGGCCGACATGATGAGGACGGTCCCGATGGACCGGCTCGTCTGCGGCGATGTCGGCTACGGCAAGACCGAGATCGCGGTGCGGGCGGCGTTCAAGGCGGTGCAGGACGGCAAGCAGGTCGCCGTGCTCGTGCCCACGACGCTGCTGGTCACCCAGCACCTCTCGACGTTCCAGGAGCGGATGAGCGGCTTCCCGATCCGGGTCGAGGGGCTGTCGAGGTTCCAGACCGACAAGGAGGCGCGCACGGTCGTCGAGGGGCTGGCCGACGGGACCGTCGACATCGTGGTGGGCACCCACCGGCTGCTCAACCCGGACATCCGGGTCAAGGACCTCGGGCTGATCATCGTCGACGAGGAGCAGCGGTTCGGCGTCGAGCACAAGGAGCAGATGAAGCGGCTGCGCACGTCGGTCGACGTCCTCTCGATGTCCGCAACACCCATCCCGCGCACGCTGGAGATGGCGATCACCGGCATCCGCGAGATGTCCACGATCACCACCCCGCCCGAGGAGCGGCACCCGGTGCTGACCTACGTCGGCGCCTACGAGGACCGCCAGGTGACCGCCGCCGTACGCCGCGAGCTGCTGCGCGAGGGGCAGGTCTTCTACATCCACAACCGGGTGCAGTCGATCGAGAAGGCCGCGGCGCGGATCCGCGAGCTCGTCCCCGAGGCGCGGGTCGCCACCGCGCACGGCCAGATGGGGGAGCACCAGCTCGAGCAGGTGATGCTGGACTTCTGGGAGAAGCGGTTCGACGTCCTGGTCTGCACGACGATCGTCGAGTCCGGCCTCGACGTGTCCAACGCCAACACGATGATCATCGAGCGGGCCGACACCCTCGGGCTCTCGCAGCTGCACCAGCTCCGCGGGCGGGTGGGCCGTTCCCGCGAGCGTGCGTACGCCTACTTCCTCTACCCCGCCGAGAAGCCGCTGACCGAGACCGCCCACGAGCGGCTGGCCACGCTGGCGCAGCACTCCGACCTCGGCGGCGGCATGGCCATCGCGATGAAGGACCTCGAGATCCGCGGCGCCGGCAACCTGCTGGGCGGCGAGCAGTCGGGCCACATCGCCGACGTGGGCTTCGACCTCTACGTCCGACTGGTGGGAGAGGCGGTGCACGAGTTCCGCGGCGACGCGCCCGCCGAGCTCAACGAGGTGCGTATCGAGCTGCCTGTCGACGCCCACCTGCCGCACGACTACATCCCGAGCGAGCGGCTCCGGCTGGAGATGTACAAGCGGCTGGCCGAGGTCCGCTCCGACGACGACGTCGACCTGCTCCTCGAGGAGCTGAAGGACCGGTACGGCGAGCCCCCCATCGAGGTCCAGTCGCTCCTCATCGTGGCCCGCTTCCGGGCCCGGGCCCGCCGGGCCGGGATCGGCGAGGTCACCATCGCCGGGAAGAACGTCCGCTTCGCGCCGGTCACCCTGCCCGAGTCGCGGGTCGTGCGCCTGCAGAGGCTCTACCCGAAGTCGATCGTCAAGGCCCCGGTCGAGACGATCCTGGTGCCCCGGCCCCACGTCGGCGGCGTGCTGGGCAAGCCCCTCGACGGCATCGCCCTCCTGGAGTGGGCCCGCGGCGTGATCGATGCGGTGATCGACCCGGCGCTCGAGCCGGCCGCCACCTGACGTCGTTCACCCCGGTGGACTATTGACCGCCGGGCCGGATACGCGGTACGGAGGGATGTGATCGCGCCGATCGGCTCGACCATTCCAACTGAACAGCGCAGGGGGAATCATGACTCGGAAACCCAAAGTCGCGGCGCTGATGGCTACTGGCGCGCTCGCCCTTGCGGGCGCTTCGGTTGCTCAAGCAGCGACACCCTCGTCTCGGGCGACCGTCAAGCCATCGATCACCAAGCACACCACCAACCTGGTGGCGAAGAAGAAGAACAATCCGCTCGGCAAGTACAAGCACGTCGTCGTCATCTACGAGGAGAACCACAGCTTCGACAACCTCTACGGCGGATGGGGGAAGGTCGACGGCAAGAAGGTGGTCGGCCTGCAGCAGGCCAAGGCCGGCACGACCCAGGTCGACCAGGCCGGCAACCCGATCACGTGCCTGTACCAGAACGACGCCAACCTCATCACGACCAGCCAGACGACGAAGTGGATCGACGCCTCCGTCCACCCGGGCCGGCAGTCGCCGCTCTGCTCGGGCACGATCCCGAACCCGACGGCGCCCGAGCCGAGTCCGACCGGCCCCTTCACCAGCCACTTCACGAAGAGTGAGCCGTTCAAGATCAACAAGTACATCAAGCCGACCGACGCGACCTGCGCGCCCTCGAACAAGTTCATGGCCTACGGCGTCGAGAAGGGCGACCCGCAGGGACTGTCCGGCGGCTGCACCCGCGACATCGTGCACCGCTTCTACCAGGAGCAGTACCAGCTCGACCACGGCAGGCAGGACCGCTACTCGACGGGCAGCGACGCCGCGGGGCTGACCCAGGGCCACTACAAGACCAAGAAGCTCCCGGTCTACGAGTACCTGCACAAGAAGAAGGCGCCGAACTACGTCATCGCCGACCACTTCTTCCAGGCGGCGTTCGGAGGCTCGTTCCTCAACCACCAGTGGCTCATCTCGGCGCAGACGCCGCTGTGGGACACCAGCCAGAGCCCCGTCCCGGCGGGCAAGAACAGCGTCCTCGACGTGGCGGGCTTCCCCAACGCGAGCTACCCGCTGTACAAGCCGCTGATGCCCGCCGCGAGCTATGTCGACGGGCCGCTCACCCAGGCCTGTGGGCTGGGGACCACGGTGGCCGGCTTCGCGTGCGGCAACTACGCCGTGAACACGATGCAGCCGTCCTGGGCACCGAGCGCGGGTGGCTCGAACGTGCTGCCGGGGATAAACGACGTCGACCCCAGCAAGCCGTTCTACGAGAAGAACATCGGTGACGAGATGTCCGCCAAGGGCGTCTCGTGGAGCTGGTACGCCGGCGGGTGGAACGACGCGGTCGCCGGCCACCCGGACCCGCTGTTCCAGTACCACCACCAGCCGTTCAACTACTTCCAGAACTACGCGCCGGGGATGCCCGGGCGGGCGCACCTCAAGGACGAGACCGACTTCTTCGCCGCGGCGAAGGCCGGGAAGCTCCCGACCGTGTCGTTCGTCAAGCCGATCGGTGAGGAGAACGAGCACCCGGGGTACGCCAGCACGCACAACGGCGAGGACCACCTCGTCAAGCTGATCAAGTCGATCCTCAAGGGACCCGACGGCAAGAAGACGCTCGTCGTCGTCACCTACGACGAGTTCGGCGGCCAGTGGGACCACATGGCTCCGCCCGGACAGGGGATCCACACCGACAAGGGTGTGCATGACCAGATGGGCCCGAGCACCCGCATCCCGGCCCTGATCATCGGCGCGAAGTTCTCCCACTCCGGCGTGGACCACACCTACATGGACACCACGTCGATCATCGCGACCCTCGAGCGCGCGTTCGGGTTGGCGCCGCTGTCGAGCAGGGACGCCCAGGTGAGCACCTTGAAGAAGGCCCTGAAGATCGGGCAGAACGGGCACGGCTGAGCGCCGGCACCCGCGCGACGTGCCCGGCTGGTGCCAACCAGCCGGGCACGTCCTTCCCAGTGATCCCGACCTGGACCCCTCCTGACGTATCTGGGAGGCGACCACCGGCTCCTGGGGTACATGCACCCCGCATCGTCGAGCCCCAGCACAGCCGAGACGGGTCGCCAGCCGACGCCGGCGGTAGAGCCGTTGCGACGCGCGGACCGCAGGCAGATCGTGATCGCCCGCGCCCGCCTGGCCGCGCGACACCGGCGACGGACCCGCATCCTGGCCCGCCGAGCCGGCTGAGCCCGGCTCGGCCCGGTTCCCAGCAGCAGTGTTCAATTGGCTCCGTGCCACTCAGAAGCGCGCGGATGCTGCGCGCCCTTCCCGTCCTGTCCGTCGCGCTGCTCGCCGGCTGCGGCGTCGCCGGCGCCCAGTTCCACCCGGGCGTCGCGGCGCAGGTCGGTGACCAGACGATCACCACCCGCCACGTCGACCAGGTGACCGACGACTACTGCACGGCGGTCGAGACGGTCAGCAAGGGCCAGGAGCAGGCCGCCGGCAGCGCGACGCCGATGCGCCTCCTCACCCACACCTTCGCCACCGACCTCGTCCAGCAGGCGGCCGCCGAGCAGCTGGCGGACGACTACGGCGTGGAGCCGAGCTCGACGTACACGAGTGGCCTGGCCCAGCTGGAACCGCAGCTGAGCAAGCTCACCGACGACCAGAAGGCCGCCGTCCGCGAGATCATCGGCGCCCGGTCCTACCTCCAGGACGTGCTCACCCAGGTCGGCGACATCTCCCTCAAGAAGCAGGGCACCACCACCGCGACCACCGACGACCAGTACGCCGAGGGCCAGAAGCTGCTCACCAAGTGGATGTCGGACCACGACGTCCAGGTCAACCCGAAGTACTCCGTCGACCTCAGCAGCAACGACCCCGTGGACACCGACCTGTCCTACGCCCTGGGCAAGACCGCCAAGGCCGGCCTCGCGGCTCAGCCCGACCCGACCTACACCGACGCGCTGCCCGGCAACCTGGTCTGCCTCGACGACTGACGTCGATGACCCCACCGGCATCCGGCGAGCCACTGCTGGAGTTCCTGGCGGTGATGCGCCGGCTGCGGGCCGAGTGCCCCTGGAAGCGGGAGCAGACCCACCGGTCGCTGGCTCGCTACCTGCTGGAGGAGACCCACGAGACCCTCGAGGCGATCGACTCCGGCGACGAGACCGGGGACTGGGACCACCTCCGTGAGGAGCTCGGCGACCTGCTCCTGCAGGTCTACTTCCACGCCGTGGTCGCCGAGGAGGAGGGCGCCTTCACCATCGACGACGTGGCTCGCGGCATCACCGAGAAGATGTACCGCCGCAACCCGCACGTGTTCGGCCCGCCCTCCGACGACCAGCCTCGGGACGCCGCTGCGGTCAACGAGGTCTGGCAGGCGATCAAGGCGCAGGACAAGCCGCGCACCTCGCGCACCGACGGCCTGCCGGAAACGCTCCCGGCGCTGCTCTATGCCGCAAAGGCGCTCGAGCGCGGCGGCGCGGCGCCCGAGCAGCCCGCCGACCTCGGCGAGCGGCTGCTGGCCCTGGTCCAGGAGGCGGTGGCCGAGGGGATCGACCCGGAGCAGGCGCTGCGCGACGCCGTACGCCGCCTCCCGTGACACCAGCTGACCACCTCTCCAAGGGGCCCGGGCGACCCCACTAGGCTGGCGATCCCACTCTTCCCCGACTCAGGAGCACCTTCCGTGGCATCCATCGAAGCTGTCGGCGCGCGCGAGATCCTCGACTCCCGCGGCAACCCCACCGTCGAGGTCGAGGTCGTCCTCGACGACGGAACCTTCGCCCGCGCCGCCGTCCCCAGTGGCGCCTCCACCGGCGCCTTCGAGGCGGTGGAGCTGCGCGACGGCGGCGACCGCTACCTCGGCAAGGGCGTCCAGAAGGCGGTGGACGCAGTCATCCAGACGCTCGGCCCGACGGTCGAGGGGCTCCCCGCCGACGACCAGCGGACCGTCGACCAGGCGATGCTCGACGTCGACGGGACGCCCAACAAGGCCCAGCTGGGCGCCAACGCCATCCTCGGCGTCTCGCTCGCGGTGGCGAAGGCGGCGGCCGAGTCGGCGGGGCTGCCGCTGTTCCGCTACCTCGGCGGCCCCAACGCCCACCTGCTGCCGGTGCCGATGATGAACATCCTCAACGGCGGCGCCCACGCCGACTCCAACGTCGACGTGCAGGAGTTCATGGTCGCGCCGATCGGCGCCCCGACGTTCAAGGAGGCGCTGCGCTCGGGCGCGGAGGTCTACCACGCGCTCAAGTCGGTGCTGAAGAAGAAGGGGCTGTCGACCGGGCTGGGCGACGAGGGCGGCTTCGCTCCCAACCTCGACTCCAACCGCGCCGCGCTCGACCTGATCGCCGAGGCCGTCGAGGCCTCCGGTCAGAAGCTCGGCACCGACATCGGGCTCGCGATGGACGTGGCCGCGAGTGAGTTCTGTCAGGACGGCGTCTACACGTTCGAAGGCGTCCAGAAGTCCAGCGCCGAGATGACGGCCTACTACGCCGACCTGGTCGCGTCCTACCCCATCGTCTCGATCGAGGACCCGCTCGACGAGGACGACTGGGACGGCTGGAAGACGCTGACCGACGAGCTCGGCCACAAGATCCAGATCGTCGGTGACGACCTGTTCGTCACCAACGTCGAGCGGCTGCAGCGCGGCATCGACTCAAGCACTGCCAACGCGATGCTGGTGAAGGTGAACCAAATAGGCTCGCTCACCGAGACCCTCGACGCGGTCGAGCTGGCGCACCGGGCCGGCTTCCGCAACATGATGAGCCACCGGTCCGGCGAGACCGAGGACACCACGATCGCCGACCTCGCCGTGGCCGTGAACTGCGGCCAGATCAAGACCGGCGCACCGGCCCGGTCCGACCGCGTGGCCAAGTTCAACCAGCTGCTCCGGATCGAGGACGAGCTCGGCGATGCGGCGCGGTACGCCGGAAAGGGTGCCTTCCCGAGGTTCAATTAGCCGGTCATGTCTTCCACCGACCGCAGCCGCGGACCTCGCGGGCGCAGCGGACCGGGTCGACGTCCGGGCGCGCCCCGCGGCCCGCGTCCTCCCGCCGCCCGTCCCGTCGACCAGCCCGGTCCCGACGCCGACCGGCCGCGCTCGCGGCTCACCGGTCGCGCCGCGGTGCTGGTGCTCGTGCTGGCGGTGCTGACGGTCTCCTACGCATCGTCGCTGCGGGCCTACCTCCAGCAACGCGCGCACATCAACGACCTCAAGACCTCCATCGCCCAGCACGAGACGGACATCGACACGCTCGAGGCGGAGAAGGCCCGCTGGGACGACCCGGCGTACGTCCGGACCCAGGCGCGCGACCGGCTGGGCTACGTGATGCCGGGCGAGAAGAGCTATCTGGTACTCGGTGAGGACGGCAAGCCGCTCGAGCCGGCCTCCGAGCTGCAGGACCCGACCACGGTCATCGCGACCACGTCGACGCCCTGGTGGAGCGACGGCTGGGCCTCGGTCGAGCTGGCCGGCGACCCGCCGAAGCCGACCGGCAAGCCACCGGCCACGCAGATCGACGGCACGAAGAAGGGCACCGGCGGCGAGGACTCCGCGGGGGAGACCCCCGAAGAACCGTGACCTCTCCGACCCAGGACGACCTCGACGCGGTCGGCCGGCAGCTCGGGCGACCTCCGCGCGGCGTGCACGCGGTCGCGCACCGCTGCCCGTGCGGCCTGCCCGACGTCGTGGCCACCGAGCCTCGGCTGCCGGACGGCCGGCCGTTCCCGACGACCTTCTACCTGACCTGTCCGAGGGCGGCCTCCAGGATCGGCTCGCTCGAGGGCTCGGGAGCCATGAAGCAGATGGAGGCCCGGCTCGGCACCGACCCCGGGCTGGCCGCGGCGTACGCCGAGGCGCACCAGCGCTACCTCGCCGCGCGCGCCGAGCTCGGCAACGTCCCCGAGACAGAAGGAGTGTCGGCCGGGGGCATGCCCGATCGGGTCAAGTGCCTGCACGTGCTGGCTGCCCAGGCACTGGCCCAGGGGCGCGGCGTCAACCCGCTCGGCGACGAGGTGCTCGACGAGCTGGGAGCCTGGTGGGCTTCCGGCCCGTGCGTCGGCGGTGGCTGAGGTGCGAGCCCATCGAGGCTCGCAAGCTCGCACCTCAGGGGAACCGCAGCGAGCCTCGAAGCCCACGGTCGCCGCGGTCGACTGCGGCACCAACACCATCCGCCTCCTGGTCGGGACCATGCCCGACATCGCGGTGCGCGAGTCGCGGATCGTGCGGCTGGGCGAGGGGGTCGACGCCACCGGGCGGTTGTCCGACGAGGCGCTGGCCCGGACCTTCGCCGCCCTGGACGAGTACGCCGCCACGATCCGCGAGCACGGCGCGACCGCGGTCCGGCTCTGCGCCACCTCCGCGGTGCGCGACGCGGCCAACGGCGAGGTGTTCGTGCACGGCGTCGAGGAGCGGCTCGGCGTGACGCCGGACATCCTGACCGGAGAACAGGAGGCCGGGCTGGCCTTCGACGGGGCGGTCCGCAACCTGACCGGCCCGGCCCCGGACCCGGTCCTGGTGGTCGACATCGGCGGTGGCTCGACCGAGCTGGTGCTCGGCTCCGGCGCCGGAGCCGTGGCCGCGGCGCACTCCATGGACATCGGCTCGGTGCGGCTGCACGAACGGCACCTGCACGGCGACCCGCCGACCGACGACCAGGTGGCCGCCTGCGTGGCCGACATCGACGCCCACCTCGACGCGGCACCGGTGTCGATCGCCGACGCGCGCACCGTGGTGGGGGTGGCCGGTTCCAACCTCACGGTCGCCGCGGGAGTGCTCGGGCTCACGTCGTTCGACCGCTCGGCGATCGACCAGGCGCGGCTGGCGACCACCGACGTGGCCGCGTTCGTCGAACGGCTGGTGGCGATGACGGTCGACGAGCGACGGGCCCTGCCCTACATGAACCCCGGCCGGGCCGACGTGATCGACGCCGGCGCGCTGATCCTCGCGCGGGTGCTGGCCCGTGCGCACGTGGCGACCATGGTCGCCTCCGAGTCCGACATCCTCGACGGGATCGCCTGGTCGCTCGTTCACCCCTGAGGAGAGTTTGTCCGTCAGGTCACCCGGGCACCGCGCTGACATGAGCACGATCGCCGGGCTCAAGGAGGACGTCGCGGCAGTGAAGGTACACCACTGATGGCCGGCCAGAACGCCACACACAAGGCCGGCCCGGCCGAGCTCGAGGCGGACATCGCGCGTCAGCGTGAGGCACTGGCCTCCACCGTCAACGAGCTGACCGAGCAGGTCCAGGCCAGGGCGAGGACCACCGCGAAGCAGGCCGCGATCGCGGCCGGCGTCGCCCTGGTCGTCGTCGCCCTGGTCATCGTCGTCAAGAGGAGAAGGTCATGAGCAAGCTGTCACTGTTGGTCGCCGCCGGTGCGGGATACGTGCTCGGCGCCCGGGCTGGTCGCCAGCGTTACGACCAGATCGCTGCCACCGCTCGCAAGGTCGCGGGCAACCCGAAGGTGCAGAACGTCGCCCACAAGGCGCAGGACGCTGCCGCGCAGCAGGCGTCGGCTGCCGCCGGGCTGGCCAAGGACAAGGTCACGTCCGCAGCCTCGACCGCCGCGGACAAGGTCCGCAGCAACGACAGCCAGATCGGGATGCAGGCCACGCCATAGCCTCTCGGGCACCCTGCCTATCGTTGACCACCTGACCGAGCTGCCACACCCGGCGACCGGACAGCCGTTCCCGTCGCCGGTTCCGCCCGGCACCGGCTGGCCCGGCGACCCGGCCACGCCCGGGACCTCCGTGGCCAGGACCTCGGCGCAGGTACGCCGGCTGGCCGGCGACGCGACGCTGGGCATGCTCGACGCGGAGATCTCCGTGTGCCGGGCCTGCCCGCGGCTGGTCCGCTGGCGCGAGGAGGTCGCGGTGGCCAAGCGCGCGTCGTTCGCCGGCCAGCCCTACTGGGGCCGGCCGATCCCGGGCTGGGGGTCGGCGACGCCCGCCGTACTCGTCGTCGGCCTCGCGCCCGCGGCCCACGGCGCCAACCGCACCGGCCGCGTCTTCACCGGGGACCGGTCCGGCGACTGGCTGTTCGCCGCGCTGCACCGCGTGGGCCTGGCCACCCAGCCCACCAGCGTCGACGCGACCGACGGGCTCGAGCTGGTCGACACCCGGATGGTCGCGACGGTCCGCTGCGCGCCGCCGCAGAACAAGCCGACCACCGCGGAGCGCGACACCTGCGCGCCGTGGATCGAGGCCGAGCTGGCTCTGCTCGTCGAGCACGTCCGGGTGGTGGTGGCGCTGGGCTCGATCGGATGGGACGCGACGCTGCGCTCGTTCCGTCGCCTGGGCTGGCGAGTCCCGACGCCCAAGCCGCGGTTCGGGCACGGCGCGGAGGCGACCCTCGGCGGCCCCGAGGGGGAGATCACGCTGCTGGGCTGCTACCACCCGAGCCAGCAGAACACCTTCACCGGCAAGCTGACCGCGCCGATGCTGGACGCGGTCCTGGGCCGAGCCGCCGCTCTACGCTGACCCCGCCCCCGTATCCCAACCGGTAGAGGAAGTCGCCTTAAAAGCGACGTGGTGTGGGTTCGAGTCCCACCGGGGGCACCGCTGCTCTCGGCCTGACCCCAGGGGTGACAGCTCGTCCGGACTGGTCCGGATGGGTGGACGAGCCCGGGGCGGCGTGACAGGTTGGGGCTGACGGCCCACCCACCGGGCCAACGGAACACGAGGCACGACATGCAGGTCACCCAACCTGTACCAACGTCGTCGCGCGGCGCTCGCCGCGTGTTCGGGCGCCTGACCCGAGCCCACTCTCCAGCCGCAGCATCGTCGCGAACGTTCACGTGCCTGCGGTCCTGTGCTTGGAACCCAAGAGAGAAGAGTGAGTCATGCAGATGAAGAAGCTGTTCGACAGCCGGCTGGTCACGGTGCTGGCCGGAGCGGCGATCGTCGCGATGGTCGGGGCCGGGGCGGGCTACTCCGCCGGCACGATCACGTCCAAGGACATCAAGGACAAGACGATCAAGACCAAGGACCTCAAGCCCGGGACGGTCGACAAGCTGAAGGGCCAGACCGGACCACAAGGCCCGCAGGGCCCGGCCGGACCGGCCGGCACGGCCGGCACGGCTACGTACGCCGGTCCGCACTGGTCGATCGTCGACCGCAACGTCGAGCAGCGCGGCGACTCCTACCTCCGGTCCGGCCCGGGAACCCCGCCCAAGGGCATCGGAAGCCTCGGCATCCGGACCGGCGACGCGCCCACTGGTGGCCTTGCGAACTGCGCCAATCAGGCCTGCGTGGACAAGGCCGCGTTCGGCAACGAGGTCGACTTCCTCGGCCAGACGCTGGCCAGCCTCAACACTCTGAAGTACTCGGTCTTCGCCACTGGTGAGGACCTCGACATCAACGCCGACAACGCCCCGAGCCTCGAAATCGAGATCGACCCGACCGGGCCGGCCGACAACACCGCGCCCAACTTCTCCACGCTGGTCTTCGACCCGACGGGACTGAACCGCAACGTCTGGACCGCCCTCGATGCCTCCACGGCCCAGCGCTGGTGGCTGACGGGGAACGCCGGTACGTCGCCCCCGGCGTGCACCCAGGCCAGCTTCTGCACGCTGGCCGCAGTCAAGGCGAAGTTCCCCAACGCCTCGGTGCTCACGGTCCAGATCACCAAGGGCCGCGACTTCGAGTTCTCGGGAGCGGTCGACGCACTGGTCATCAACAGCACTACCTACGACTTCGAACCGTTCGGGGTGACCGCGACCGGCTGAACCGGCATGTCGCCCAGCGGGGTCGGGACGGGCTCCCGGCCCCGTGGGGCACCCTTGGGCCCCGAGTCGGGGTCGTCGACTACACCCGAGTGGGTGATCCCCCGGACTGACTAGTCCGGTTCGGGGGACGCGGCGTCCAGCCCTGTGGCAGGTTGTGCGCCGCGGGGGCTCTCTGGCCCCCGAACCGCGCGCACGGAGCGCGCACCCGGGGCACCGGGACCCAACGGGGAGGAAATGCATGCTGCTCAAGCAACTGGTCAGGAGTCGGGTCTTCACGGTGGTGGCGGCCGGCGCTGTCGTCGCCCTCGTCGGCGCCGGCGCGGGTTACTCGGCGGGCGAGATCACGTCGAAGGACATCAAGGACCACACGATCAAGGCCAAGGACATCAGGCCAGGTACGGTCAAGAAGCTGAAGGGCCAGCCCGGTCCGCAGGGTCCTCAGGGTCCTGCCGGCAACGGTGAGTCGGTCGTGAGCGCGGCAGGCGGCTCGACGGGCTGGGAGCTGCGCACCCAGTTCGGAGCCGCGGCGCTCACTCCTGACGGGGTGAAGTTCGGGCCCTTCGCTGACAACGGCGCCCAGGGCAGCTCGGTGTGCTTCAACGGGCTCAACGGCCAGAAGGTCTCGGCCCTGAAGAGCATTTCCTACTACGAGCGCCACGTCGTCGACAACCCCGCGACCTACGAGGGGTATGCCGCGCCGTACTTCCGGATCTTCCTCGGGAATGACGCCCACGACGTCATTTACTCGCCGAACACCCAGAACACGATTCCGGGGCAGGCCCAGGACGTCGATGCCAACGAGTTCAACGAGCAGGTCGTCACGCAGGGCTCTGTCCGCTATGACGACGACGCCGAGAACGGGCCGGACATGACCTGGGCGAGCTTGGTGGCCGCGCACGGCAATGAGGTGATCGGCGGACGGGGCATCTGCATCTCGCAGGGTTTCAGCGCCGGGACGAACGCCTCGGCGCTGCTGCGCTGGCTTCAGGTCAACGACAAGGTCTACCGTTTCCGCGGCCAGTGAGCCGCACTTGACGCACTAGCTGGGCAGCGGGGTCGGGACATAGGTCCCGGCCCCGCTGCGCGCTCTGGATGATCGGGGGAGCCATGGACGAGACGGACGACTCACACGTGTTCACCCAGGAATACTGGGACGAGCGCTACGCCACCCACGACCACGTCTGGTCGGGCCGGCCCAACCAGCGGCTGCTCGAGCAGGCCGCGGACCTGGCACCCGGACAGGCCCTCGACGTCGGCTGCGGCGAGGGAGCCGACGCGGTCTGGCTGGCCGAGCGGGGCTGGCGCACCACCGGTGCCGACGTGTCGGTCGTCGCGCTGGAGAAGGCGCGACGGCACGCCGGCGAGGCGGGCGTCGCCGACCGCACCACCTGGGTGCACGTCGACCTCGTCGCCGGGGACGCTCTGCCCGGCGGCAACGACCTGGTCAGCGCGATGTACGTCCACGTGCCCGACGCCGAGTTCGACCGGGTCTACGCCGCGATCGCGGCCGCCGTACGACCGGGCGGGACGCTGCTGGTGGCGGGCCACCACCCGGCCGAGCAGGAGACGGACCTGCGCAACCCGCAGCTGAGCCACCTGCTGTTCCCGCCGGAGCGGGTCACTGCGGTCCTCGGCGACGGCTGGCGGGTCGAGGTGGCCGAGGCCGTGACCCGCGAGGCCGAGATGCACGGGGAGCCGCGGCTCGCGACCGACACGGTCGTGGTGGCCCGGCGTGACCTGACCTGACGCGCGTCGGCGGCTCAGCCAAAGTTCAGCCACGCCGGGAACGCCCGACCGGACACCTGCGTTGGACCTGACAGTGGTCCGTAGGATGGACCCTCACCCAGGCCTCCAAGGAGGAGACCATGCAGAGCAACAACCCGGTGTTCCGGCGTTCTGAGGAGTTCCAGAGCGGCGGCTCCAACATCTACGGCAACCAGACAATGACCGACCCGTCGCAGTGGTCCGTCGGTACGCCCGGTGTCACCGGGGCCCCGCCCACGACCAGCACGCGACCGATGACCATCGACTCGGTGGTGCAGAAGACCGCGATCACGATCGGCGCGGTCATCGTGGCCGCGATGGCAACGTGGATCCTCACCCCGGAGGTGACCTCCGACACCGACACGGCCGACCTGGCCCCGCTGTTCGCGGCGGTGACCATCGGCAGCCTGGGTGCGTTCGCGCTCTCGATGGTCAACTCGTTCAAGCGCAACATCAACCCCACGCTGGTGATCGCCTTCGCACTCCTCGAGGGGGTGGCACTCGGCGCGATCAGCAAGGTGTTCAACGTCGCCTACGACGGCGTGGTCACCGGTGCGGTCGTCGGCACCTTCGGCGCCTTCGCCGGCACGCTGGCGGCCTACAAGGTCCTCAACATCAAGGTCGGGGACAAGTTCCGGCGCGGCGTCATCGCGGCGATGTTCGGCATGGTCGGCATCAGCGTGATGGCCCTGGTGCTGGGCCTGTTCGGGGTCGACCTGGGCATCTACGGCAACGGCGGCCTGGGGGTCCTCTTCACGCTGGCCGGCCTGGTGCTCGGCATCTTCATGCTGATCCTCGACTTCGACTTCGTCGAGCAGGGCATCGCCAACCGGCTCCCCGAAGCGGAGTCGTGGCGGGCGGCGTTCGCGATGACGGTGAGCCTGGTCTGGATCTACACCAACCTGCTGCGCCTGCTGGCGATCTTCGGCGACAACTAGAAAACCTGGACAGATCGAGCTGCGCTCACGGGAAGAGCTCCGGCGACCTCGGGACCCTGGTCCCGGGGTCGTCGTCATCTTCCCGAGCGCTAGTGGCCCTGGAGCCAGGCCAGCACCGCCAGCACCCGGCGGTTGTCGTCATGAGCCTGCGGCAGGTCGAGCTTGGTGAAGATCGCGTTGGTGTGCTTGCCCACCGCCTTCTCCGAGACGAACAGCCGAGCCGCGATCGCCGCGTTGGAGCGGCCCTCGGCCATCAGCGTGAGCACCTGGCGCTCGCGGTCGGTGAGCCGGTCCAGCGGCGTGCCCGCCGAGCCACTCACCAGCCCGGCCACCACCTCCGGGTCGAGGACCGTGCCGCCTCCGGCCACCCGGCGGACGGCGGCCACGAACTCGTCGACGTCGGCCACCCGGTCCTTGAGCAGGTAGCCGACCGCACCCTCACCACTGGCCAGCAGGTCGCGCGCGTAGAGCGCCTCGACGTGCTGGCTCAGGACCAGCACCGGCAGCCCGGGCCGGGCCGCACGGGCGGCGATGGCCGCCGCCAGCCCCTCGGTCGAGAACGTCGGCGGGAGCCGGACATCGACGATCGCCACGTCGAAGTCACCGTGGTCCAGCAGCCGTTCGAGCTGGGGAGCGTTGTCGACCGCAGCCACCACCGCGACGTCGCTGGCCTCGAGGATCCGGGTGAGGCCGACTCGGAGCAGCGCCTGGTCCTCGGCGAGCACGGCCCTCAGCTTGGGCTGGTCGGGCACGGCACCTCCATGGTCACGACGGTCGGCCCGCCCGCGGGGCTGTCGACCACCATGGTGCCGTCGAACGCCGCGAGCCGACGCGCCACCCCGGTCAGCCCGGAGCCGTGCGGGTCGGCACCGCCGCGGCCGTCGTCGCCGACGACCACGTGCAGCGCCTCGCCGTCGTGGCGGACGCGCACCCACGCGCGGGCGGCGCCGGCATGCTTGACCGTGTTGGCCAGGCACTCGGCGACGGCGAAGTACGCCGCGGACTCGACCGGCGGCGGCAGCGGCGGGGCGTCGACCCTCACCGTGACCGCCAGCGGCATCGGCAGCGCGAGGGCCTCGATTCCGCCGGCCAGCCCGCGATCGGCCAGCGCCGGCGGATGGATCCCGCGAACGACCGAGCGCAGGTCCTCGAGCGCGGTCGCCGTCGACTCCCGGGCCTCCCGCAGCAGTGCGGCGGCGGCCTCCGGGTCGGTCGCCATCAGCTTCTCGGCCAGGCCGACGTTCATGCCGACCGAGGCGATCCGGGCCTGCGCGCCGTCGTGGAGGTCGCGCTCGATGCGGCGTACCTCCGCAGCGCTGTGGTCGAGCGTCTCGGCGCGCGACGTGGTGACCTCCTCGACCCGGCGCTCGAGCCTCTCGACGCGGTCGCGACCGAGGAGGCGGCGCTCGACCCGGGCCCGGGCGCGGACCAGCGCCGGCGTCGCCCACCACCACACCAGGAGCAGCGGCACGTCGAGCAGGAGGAGCAGCCACCACAGGAAGCCGCCGCCCAGGCCGGCGACGACCACGTGCGTGACCGGCGAGGCCAGGAGTCCCACCGGCAGGATCGACATCACCAGACCGCCGGTGGCCGAGAACCACAGGAAGCCCACGTCGCGCCAGCGGGCCCGGTCGGTCAGCCAGGTCATCGGCCGGGTGACCACGTTGAGGCCGGTCGTGTCGGCGTACGCCGCAGTGATCGGCTCCCCGAGCAGCCCGCCGCTGACTCGGCGGTGGAGTGCGGTGAGGGCAGCGGTGGCCGGCACCACGCCGGCGGCGATCGCGAACCCGACGGCGACCAGGCCCAGGGGGATGGCCAGGATGGTCAGGATGCCGAGGGCGAGGGCCGGGGCGGCCAGCAGCGCGTAGCCGAGCGACACCGCCGTCAGCCGCAGGCGGTCGAAGAGCGCGTCCTGGTCGACCGGCGCCGAGCGGACGGAGCGGATCGGCTGCAACAGCGCGGTCGGGCTGACCATCGCGGACCAGTCTGTCATCACGCCGCCGACGCTACGGATGGTCCGGCCTGCGTTCGATGGGCCTGGGCCGCCGGTCGTGGTGGGGCTAGGCCTACCCCGCCGCGACCTCTTCGCTGTCCTGTGGGACCTCGCCCTCGGGCTGGGGGTGGCGGCGCCGGTGCCGCAGCTCGACCCAGAGACCGCGGACGCCGCGGGAGCGGCCGCCGACCTCGGTGCCGTCCAGCTCGGTGCCGGGGACGTTGACCGCCTGGAGCGCGGCGGAAGTGATCGGCAGGACGCCCTCGCCGCGGAGCGCCTCGGGGAGGGCCTCGTCCTCGGAGATCAGGTCCAGGGCGGCCAGCAGCGACGGCAGCAGCACCGCGGAGAGGGACTGGTAGCCGGCGGCGGAGGGGTGGAACCGGTCGGGACCGAACATCAGCGCGGGCGCGGCCGCGAACTCCGGCCCGAGGACCGAGCCCAGCGAGACCGTCCGCCCGCCACCCTCGAGGACCGCGATGGTCTGGGCGGCGGCCACCCTGCGCGACCAGGTGCGGGCGACCTGCTTGAGCGGCGGAGGGATCGGCTTCACGGTCCCGAGGTCGGGGCAGGTGCCGACCACGACCGCCACCCCCGCGTCGCGGAGCCGCCGCACCGCCTCGGCCAGGTCACCGACCGAGGCGGCCGGGCGGACGCGGTGGGTGACGTCGTTGGCGCCGATCAGGATGACGGCGACGTCCGGCTCGATCGGCAGCGCCCGGTCGAGCTGTCCGCCCAGGTCGGACGAGCGGGCCCCGACCTGCGCGAACGCGCGCAGGTAGACCCGTCGGTCGGCCCGCTCCGCGGCACCGCTGGCGAGGAGCGCGCCTGGCGTCTCCTCGACCCGCTCGACGCCGTACCCGGCCGCGCTGGAGTCGCCGAGCAGCACGATCTTGATCGCGGGACCACGGCGTCCGCGGCCGTACCACCCCGTGGCGTCCGGCGGTGGGTCGTCGCCGGGCTCGCCGATGGTGCGCCGGGCGACCTGCGCCTCGGCTCTCAGCACGCCGTAGAGCGCCCCGCCGAGCAGCGAGAGTCCGCCCCCGCCGTACGCCGCGGCGGAGGCGAGCTTGCGCGCTGCCCCGGCCTTTCCCACGAGTCCATGCTACGGAGCGGTAACTGACAGGATCGGTCGGGTGGACTACGCCAACTCGCTCCTCGACCTGATCGGCAACACCCCGCTGGTCCGGCTCCACCAGACCCTCGACCTGCCCCCTGCCGGACCGTCGGGGGAGGACGGACCGCTCGTGCTGGCCAAGATCGAGTACCTCAACCCCGGCGGCTCGGTGAAGGACCGCATCGCCACCCGCATGATCGACGCCGCGGAGGCCTCGGGCGAGCTGCAGCCGGGCGGGACGATCGTGGAGCCGACCTCCGGCAACACCGGTGTCGGGCTGGCCATGGTCGCGCAGTCGCGGGGCTACAAGTGCGTGTTCGTGTGCCCCGACAAGGTCAGCGAGGACAAGCGCAACGTGCTGAAGGCCTACGGCGCCGAGGTGGTCGTCTGCCCGACCGCGGTCGCGCCGGAGCACCCGGACTCCTACTACAACGTCTCGGACCGGTTGGCCTCCGAGCCGGGCGCGTGGAAGCCCGACCAGTACTCCAACCCCAACAACCCGCGCTCGCACTACGAGACCACCGGTCCCGAGATCTGGGCGCAGACCGAGGGCCGGATCACCCACTTCGTCACCGGCATGGGCACCGGCGGCACGATCAGCGGTGTCGGCCGCTACCTCAAGGAGCAGAACCCCGCGGTCCAGGTGGTCGGCGCCGACCCGGCCGGCTCGGTCTACTCCGGCGGCTCCGGCCGCCCCTACCTCGTCGAGGGCGTGGGCGAGGACTTCTGGCCCGAGACCTACGACCGTGACGTCGCCGACCGGGTCATCGAGGTCTCCGACGGGGACTCGTTCGCCTTCACCCGGCGGCTGGCCCGCGAGGAGGCGCTGCTGGTCGGTGGCTCGTCGGGCATGGCGGCGTTCGCGGCCCGTCAGCTGGCCCAGGAGCTCGCCGCGGCCGGCCAGACCGACGCGGTGATCGTCGTGCTCCTGCCGGACAGCGGCCGGGGCTACCTGACCAAGGTCTTCAACGACGAGTGGCTCGCGCAGTACGGCTTCCCGACCGAGGCCGCCCGGGACCAGACCCAGACCGTGGGCGAGGTGCTGCGCGGCAAGGACGGCCGGCTCCCCGACCTCGTGCACACCCACCCGGGCGAGACGATCGCCGAGGCGATCGCGATCCTCCAGGAGTACGCCGTCTCGCAGATGCCCGTCGTCCGTGCCGAGCCGCCGATCGTGGCCGCCGAGGTGGCCGGCTCGGTCTCCGACCGGGCGCTCCTCGACGCGCTGTTCACCGGCACCGCCCGGCTCACCGACCGGGTCGAGGAGCACATGAGCCCGCCGCTGCCGACCGTCGGCTCGACCGAGGACGCCCGCGACGCGGTCGCCCTGCTCGAGTCGGCCGACGCCGTGCTGGTCCAGGAGGACGGCAAGCCGGTCGGCGTGCTGACCCGACAGGACCTGCTGGCGTTCCTGTCGCGGTAGGCCGGGTGAGTTTCACCGGGTACCCGGTGAAACTCACGCTCCCCCCTTCAAGTTTGAGCGGGGAAGCTCCAGTTTGGTGAGGGCAGGCCCGGCCTGGACGGCGGGCAGCCACTACGATGAGAACACGTTCTAGTTTTCTGATCGGGGAGTGATGAGCACCAGACCGGCCGTCGAGGGGTGGTTCACGACCGGGCCGGAGCCCGCGCTGGTCGGCTCCCGGTGCACGACGTGCGCCACCGTCTACTTCCCGCCGACGCCGGCTGACGGGCCGAGCTTCTGCCGCAACCCTGACTGCGACGGTGAGGAGTTCGAGACCACCGAGCTGAGCCGGCGCGGGACGGTGTGGAGCTACACCGACGCGCAGTACCAGCCGCCGGCGCCGTACGTCGCCCGCACCGAGCCCTACCAGCCGTTCGCGCTCGCGGCGGTCGAGCTGCCCGAGGGGATCACCGTCCTGGGCCAGGTCGCCGACGGGTACGGCGTCGGGGACCTGAGGGTCGGCGCCGAGGTCGAGCTCGTGGTCGAGCCGCTGGACGACCAGCTCCTGGTCTGGCGCTGGAAGCCGGTCACCGAGCTCGGCGAAGAGGCGGACCAGTGAGTGCCCACGACATCGCGGTCCTCGGGGTCGGCATGCACCCGTGGGGCAAGTGGGGCCGGCCGTTCACCGAGTACGGCGTCATCGCGGCCCGGGCCGCCCTCGACGACGCCGGTATCGACTGGCGTGACGTCGACCTGGTGGTGGGTGGCGAGACGGTGCGCAACGGCTACGCCGGCTACGTCGCCGGCGCCACGTTCGCCCAGGCACTCGGGTGGAACGGCGCCCGGGTGGCCACGTCGTACGCCGCGTGCGCGACCGGCGCACAGGCACTCGACACCGCGCGGGCCCGGATCCTGGCCGGCCTGGCCGAGGTGGCCCTGGTCGTGGGCGCGGACACCACGCCGAAGGGTTTCCTGGCGCCGAACGCGGGGGAGCGCTGGGACGACCCGGACTGGCTGCGGTTCCGGCTGCTCGGCATGACCAACCCGGCCTACTTCGCGCTCTACGCGCGCCGCCGGATGGATCTCTACGGCGCCACGCCCGAGGACTTCGCGCAGGTCAAGGTGAAGAACGCGCGGCACGGGCTGGCGAACCCGAACGCGCGCTACCGCAAGGAGGTCAGCGTCGAAGACGTCCTGGGGAGCGCGGTGGTCTCCGACCCGCTGCACCTGCTGGACATCTGCGCCACGTCCGACGGTGCGGCCGCGGTCGTGGTGTCCAGCACGGAGTACGCCAGGAAGATCGGTCTGGAGAAGCCGGTGCGGGTCAACGCGGTCTCCACGGTCACGCCGACCTTCCCGAACACGGTCCTCGACATGCCGAACATCTCCACCGACTCCTGGCAGGACCACGGGCCGGAGCGGACGTTCAAGGAGTCGATCGCGCACGCGGCCTACGAGGAGGCCGGGATCGCGCCCGAGGACGTCAGCCTGGCCGAGGTCTACGACCTGTCCACGGCGCTCGAGCTGGACTGGATGGAGGACCTCGGACTGTGCGAGCGCGGACAGGCCGAGAACCTGCTGCGGGCCGGCGAGACCACGCTCGGCGGGCGGATCCCGGTCAACCCCTCGGGCGGGCTGGCCTGCTTCGGCGAGGCGGTGCCGGCGCAGGCGCTGGCCCAGGTGTGCGAGGTGACCTGGCAGCTGCGCGGCCAGGCGACCGGCCGTCAGGTCGACGGCGCGACCGTCGGCGTCACCGCGAACCAGGGGCTCTTCGGCCACGGCTCGTCGGTGGTGCTCAGCCGCTAGAAGTTCACCCTGCTGCCCTTCCCACTGTCGGTGGCAGGAGGCATGGTGACGCCATGGCAATCCTGAACCCCTATCTCAACTTCGACGGCAACGCCCGCGAGGCGATCGAGTTCTACAAGGAAGTCTTCGGCGGTGAGCTCAACGTCATGTCCTTCGGCGACATGGGCATGACAGAGCACGAGGGCAACTCCATCCCCGCCGACGGCGTGATGCACGGCCAGCTGACGAGCCCCGAGGGGTTCACGCTGATGGCCTCCGACAACGTCCCCGGCATGTCCGAGGGCCAGACAGCCAACGGCCACCTCAGCCTCAGCGGCGACGAGAGCGACCTGCTGCACGGCTACTTCGACAAGCTCGCCGACGGCGGCTCCATCGACGTACCGCTGGAGAAGGCGCCGTGGGGCGACGAGTTCGGCCAGGTCAAGGACAAGTTCGGTGTCAACTGGCTGGTCAACATCGCAGGCGCGCCTAGCTGACTTCACCGTCCACGTAGACCCACCGCCCGCGGCGGCGCTCGAACCGGCTGCGCTCGTGCCGCCGGCCCGGCTTGCCGGCGCGGTCGTAGGCCGCCTCGAACTCGACCTCCCCGGTCAGGTCACCGGGTCCGCCGTCGACCACGTCGAGCACGGTCAGCCCGGTCCAGGTCAGCGCCGGGTCCGGCTCGATCGTCTCCGGTCGGGTCCGCGGATGCCAGGTGCGGAACACGTGGTCGAGCTCGCCCACGGCGTACGCCGCGTAGCGGGAGCGCATCAGCTCTTCGGCGGTCTCGGCCTCGGCCGCGCCCCGGTGCAGCCGGCCGCAGCAGGCGTCGTACGGCGCGCCCGACCCGCACGGGCAGTCGTCGCGGAACACGAGGAGACCGTACGTCCGGACCCGGTCCAGGATCTCGGGTAGCCGGTCGGGACCAGCCGGAACCGGAGACGGCATCCAGTTGTTGAGCCGCTGGGTAGCGTGGAGCCGTGACCTCAGCTCCCACGCCTGCACCAACGATCGGGACGGTCGGCCAGCTCCGGGCGTCCGGCCACGTCCACAAGCCGCTGCGCACCGAGCTGCGCGACAACCTGCTCGACGCGCTGCGGGAGGACCGTGACCCCTGGCCCGGGATCCATGGCTTCGACGACACGGTCGTCCCGCAGCTGGAGCGCGCCATCATCGCCGGTCACGACGTCGTGCTCCTGGGTGAGCGCGGCCAGGGCAAGACCCGGCTGCTGCGCACGCTGGTCGGGCTGCTCGACGAGTGGACCCCGGTGATCGGTGGCTCCGAGCTCGGCGAGCACCCCTACGACCCGGTCACCCACGAGTCCCGGCGCCGGGCGGTCGAGCTCGGCGACCAGCTCCCGGTGGCGTGGCGGCACCGCGACGAGCGGTACGCCGAGAAGCTGGCCACGCCTGACACCAGCGTGGCCGACCTGATCGGCGACGTGGACCCGATGAAGGTGGCCGAGGGCCGCTCACTGGGCGACCCCGACACGATCCACTTCGGCCTCATCCCGCGGAGCCACCGCGGGATCGTCGCGATCAACGAGCTGCCCGACCTGGCCGAGCGGATCCAGGTGGCCATGCTCAACGTGATGGAGGAGCGCGACATCCAGATCCGCGGCTACGTGCTGCGGCTGCCGCTCGACGTGCTCGTGGTGGCCAGCGCCAACCCCGAGGACTACACCAACCGCGGCCGGATCATCACCCCGCTCAAGGACCGGTTCGGCGCCGAGATCCGCACCCACTACCCGACCGAGCTCGAGGACGAGATCGCGGTGATCCGGCAGGAGGCGCACCTCCCGGCGGAGCTCGTCGACGTACCCGACCACCTCGTCGAGATCCTGGCCCGCTTCACCAGCAACCTGCGCGAGTCGTCGTCGGTCGACCAGCGGTCCGGGGTCTCGGCGCGGTTCGCCATCGCCGGCGCCGAGACGATCGCCGCCGCGGCCATCCACCGCGCCACCTCGCAGGGCGAGGACCGTGCGGTGGCCCGCGTGGTCGACCTCGAGGCGGCGGTCGACGTGCTCGGCGGCAAGATCGAGTTCGAGACCGGCGAGGAGGGTCGCGAGAACGAGGTCCTCACCCACCTCCTTCGCACGGCGACCGCGGAGACGGTCCGGCACGTCTTCCGCGGCCTCGACCTCACGCTGCTGGTCGACGCGCTCGAGGGCGGGATGCTGGTCACCACCGGTGAGCAGGTCGCCGCCCGCGACTTCCTCTCCGGGCTGCCGGTGCTCGGGGAGTCCGAGCTGTACGACGACATCTGCGACCGGGTCGACGCCACCAACGACGGCGAGCGGGCCGGTGCCATCGAGCTCGCGCTCGAGGGGCTCTACCTGGCCCGCAAGATCAGCAAGGAGACCGGGGGCGGAGAAACCGTCTATGGATGATGACTTCGCAGTCCGCCTGACCGCGGGCTCGCTGCGCCACGACGAGCCTGCGTTCGTGATGCCGCACGCATGGACCGACGGAGGCATTGCGGTCGAGGGCGACGGGACCGGCGCGCACCTGCTGCACGCCGCGGTCGCCGCGTGCGTGCTCAACGACCTGTTCCGTGAGGCGCGCACGGACGGGCTGGTCGTCGACGGTGTCGCTGTCGTCGCCCGCGGCCGGTTCGACGACCAGTGGAGCTCGACGGGGATGACGTACCACGTCGAGGTCGACAGCACCGAGGACGAGGCGTTGCTGACGACGTTGCTGGCCCGGGTCGACGACGTGGCCGAGATCCCGCGCGCGCTGCGCCGCGGCGCTCCCGTGGAGCGGGACCGATGACCAACCGGCACACGTCCCGGCAGGCCCGCTCGCGCTACGGGCGGTACGACGGCGGGGACCCGCTGGCTCCGCCGGTCGACCTCAGCGAGGCGCTGGACGCGATCGGCCAGGACGTGATGGCCGGCTACTCGCCGGAGCGCGCCATGCGGGAGTTCCTGCGCCGAGGTGGCCGCGACCAGCGGGGCCTCGACGACCTCGCACGCCGGGTGGCGGAGCGGCGCCGCGAGCTGCTGCAGCGACACAACCTCGACGGCACCCTCGAGGAGATCCGCGAGCTGCTCGACAAGGCGGTGCTCGAGGAGCGCAAGCAGCTGGCCCGCGACGTCGAGATGGACGACGGCGACCGCGCGCTGCGGGAGATGCAGCTGGAGAACCTTCCGCCCAACGTGGCGGCGGCCGTGAGCGAGCTCTCGTCGTACGACTGGCAGAGCCGCGAGGCCCGGGACGCCTACGAGCAGATCAAGGACCTGCTCGGCCGGGAGATGCTGGACCAACGGTTCGCGGGCATGAAGCAGGCGCTCGAGAACGCCACCGACGAGGACCGCGCGGCCATCAACGAGATGCTCGGCGACCTCAACGAGCTGCTCGAGAAGCGGGGCCGGGGGGAGGACACCCAGGAGGACTTCGACGAGTTCATGGCCAAGCACGGGGACTTCTTCCCCGAGAACCCGCAGGACCTCGACGAGCTCCTCGACGCGATGGCCGCTCGCGCCGCGGCAGCACAGCGGATGCTGAACTCGATGTCGGCCGAGCAGCGCGCGGAGCTGATGCAGCTCTCGCAGCAGGCGTTCGGCTCGCCGGCCCTCATGGAGTCGCTGTCCCGGCTCGACTCCAACCTGCAGTCGCTGCGCCCGGGCGAGGACTGGGGCGGCTCGGAGCGGATGGACGGCGACGAGGGGCTCGGCCTCGGCGACGGCACCGGCGTCTTCCAGGACCTCGCGGACCTCGACCAGCTGGCCGAGCAGCTCTCGCAGTCCTACGGCGGCGCACGCATGGACGACCTCGACCTCGACGCGTTGGCCCGGCAGCTCGGCGATGACGCGCGGGTCGACGCGCGCACGCTCCAGGAGCTCGAGCGCGCGCTCCGCGACGGCGGCACGCTCCGCCGGGGCTCGGACGGCAACCTGCAGCTGACCCCGAAGGCGATGCGCCAGCTCGGCAAGGCGCTCCTGCGTGACGTGGCCGAGAAGATGTCCGGCCGCCAGGGCCAGCGCGAGCTGCGCCGGGCCGGTGCGGCCGGGGAGCTGTCCGGGGCCACCCGGCAGTGGGAGTTCGGCGACACCGAGCCGTGGCACGTGCCGCGCACGATCACCAACGCGGTGATCCGTTCGGCGTCCGAGGGCGAGCTGCCGGTGGGTGAGGAGGGCGCGCTGCGTCCCGCTCTCAGTGTCAATCCTGGGGCACGTGTACGCCTCACGGTCGAGGACATCGAGGTCCAGGAGACCGAGGCCCGCACGCAGGCGTGCGTGGCCCTGCTCGTGGACACCTCCTTCTCGATGGCCATGGACGGTCGCTGGGTGCCGATGAAGCGCACCGCGCTGGCGCTGCACACGCTCATCCAGTCCAGGTTCCGGGGCGACGCGCTGCAGCTGATCGGCTTCGGCCGGCACGCCGAGGTGATGCAGATCGAGGAGCTCACCGCGCTCGACGCGATGTGGGACAAGGGCACCAACCTGCACCACGCGCTGCTGCTCGCCAACCGGCACTTCCGCAAGCACCCCAACGCGCAGCCGGTGCTGCTGGTCGTCACCGACGGCGAGCCGACGTCGCACCTCGAGCCCGACGGCGAGGTCTACTTCAGCTACCCGCCGCATCCGCTGACCGTCGCGTACGCCGTGCGTGAGCTCGACAACGCCGCCCGGCTCGGCGCCCAGACGACGTTCTTCCGGCTGGGCGAGGACCCGGGTCTCGCCCGGTTCGTCGACTCGATGGCGGCGCGGGTCGAGGGACGGGTCGTCGCTCCCGAGCTCGACGACCTCGGTGCCGCGGTGGTCGGCTCCTACCTCGGCTCGCGGGGTGCTCCGGGGCTGACCATGCCCTACCGCGGGGGCTACGGCGACCTGTTCGGCGGCCGGGGGTTCTGGGTCGGCGACTGAGGCGTCGCGATGGCTCGATCGATGGTCTCGCACGCGAAGATGACGGTGTCCTGGTCGGACATCGACGCACCTCGGCCGATGGCGGCCAACCAGCTCGAGGTTCCGAGTCTGCCCTCGACCCGCTCGGTCGCCGTACGCATGCGTTCGGCATCCGCGCCGAACGCCTGGGCGTCGGAGCTGTGGACGTCGATGGCCCCGAGGAGGACGCCGGCCGGCTCCCAGCTTCCTATCCTGACGAGCAGCTGGACCAGGTTGCGCAGCGTGGTCCACTGGTGCGTCCAGACTCCCATCTCGCGCCAACGCTCGACGATCGAGCGGAACAGCGGCAGCGCGGTGCGGGGATCGCCCGAGCGTCCGAGCAGCGAGGCCAGACCGACGAGCGCGATTCCCTCGACGAAGGTGGCTCCTGCCGAGTGGGCGAGTCCGATGGCTTGCTGGTACTGCTCGATCGCCCGCTCCGGTTCGAGCGTGGACCACGCCTCGGCCTGGTCGTACCACGCGAGGGCGAGCATCGAGGGGTTGCCCAGCGGCTGTACGACGCGGTACTGCTCCTCGGCGAAGGCCAGGCCCTCTTCCGGCGCGCGCGCGTAGGTCCGGGCCTGGGCCAGGCCGAGCAGGGCCATCCCGGTCTCGTAAGGGTGGTCGTGCAGCCGCGCCACCCGGAGCATCTCGGCGTGGTCGCGGAAGCCGTCCTCGAGCCTGCCGACGTACAGCGCCACCATCCCGCTGAGCCGCAGCCCGAACATGCGCCGTTCGTCATCGACTCCGTCGACCTGGGCCAGCGCGCGGTCGGCGAGTGCGCGCGCCAGCCCCATCTCGCCACGCGCCGTCAGCCCTTCGCCGACCGCGCCGCACACCTCGGCGAACAGCCGGTGCTGCTCCGCGCCGGGAAGCTCGAGGGTCACCTGGCCCCAGGAGACGACCTCGTCCCGGAACCTGAACAGCATGTAGTAGTGCAGCCCGCGGGAGAGGCGCAGCGCCAGCTCCACGTGCGCCGACCGGACCAGCCACTGGTGGGCCGCGCGCAGGTTGCCCAGCTCGCGGTCGACGATCGTGACCCACGCCGACTCGTCCGGGCCGCGCAGCCCGGAATCTGCCTGCTCGGCCACCGAGGCGAAGTGGCGGGCGTGCCTGAGCCGCACGGTGTCGGCCTCGTCCTGGCTGCTGAGGTGGGACCAGCCGTAGGCCCGCAAGGTCTCCAGCAAGGAGTACCTGACCCTGCCCTCAGTCGTGCCGACGGTGACCATGGACGCGTCCACCAGCGTGGCCAGCAGGTCGACGACCTGACCGCCATCGATGCCGTCGCCGGAGCCGACCTCTTCGGCTGCGGCGAGGTCGAAGCCTCCGGAGAACACCGACAGCCGGTCGAACAGGCGTCGTTGGGTCGGGGTCAGGAGGTTGTAGGACCAGTCGAGGACGCCGCGAAGGGTGCTGTGCCGTCCCTCGTCATGACCGGCCGTGGAGAGCAGCTCGAGGTGACCGGCCACCCGGGCGGAGAGGTCGGCCGGGTTGAGGGACCGGATCCGGGCGGCAGCGAGCTCGAGGGCGAGTGGCAGCCCGTCGAGGTCGCGACACACGCCGACGATCGCGGCCAGGTTGGCCGCGCCGAGCTGGAGGTCAGGGCGTACGGCGCGGGCCCGGTCGACGAACAGGGTGACCGCGGGGGCCGTGAGGTCGAGCGGACGTTCGGAGTCGGGAAGCGGCAGCGGGGCAACGGGCTGGACCCGTTCACCGTTGATCCCCAGCCTCTCGCGACTCGTCGCGAGCACCACCACTCGTGGGCAGCCGCGCATGATCGCCGCGACAAGCGGTCGGACTCCGTCGAGGACGTGCTCGCAGTTGTCGAGCACGAGGAGCAGCTGCTTGGGGGCGAGGAAGTGGGCCACCGAGTCGACGACGCCGGCGTCGGGCTGACGGCGGACGCCGAGCGACGTGGCCAGCGCCGGGGCCACTGCCGCAGCCTCGGTGAGCGGCGCCAGCTCGCACCACGAGACGCCGTCGGCGAACTGGCCCGACACCGCGACGGCCGCTCGCCCGGCCAGGCGGGTCTTGCCCACACCCCCGATCCCGGTGAGCGTGACCAGCCGCGCCTCGCCGATCCTGGCGGCCGCGTCGGCGATGTCGTCAACCCGACCGACGAAGCTCGTCGTCTCCGGTGGTGCATCCCAGGCCCCGAGCAGCAGGTCGGATGCTCCGCCGCCGAGATCTTCGACGCGGGCTCGCGGCTCGTCGAGCTCGGCCGCCTGTCGCAGGATGGCCGCCTGCTGCGCGCGCAACGGTTCGGAGGGCTCCAGTCCCAGCTCGTCGTGGAGCAGGCGGCGGTAGGCAGAGAACGCCTCCAGGGCCTCAGCCTGGCGGCCGCACCGGTACAGGGCGAGCATGAGCTGACCTCGAGGCCGCTCGCGCAACGGGTGCTCGGCCGTGAACGCCCTCAGCTGTCCGACCAGCTCAGCGTGGGCACCCACGGCGAGGTCGACGTCGAACCGTCGCTCCATCGCCACCAAGCGCAGCTCCTCCAGCCGCGCGGCCTCCGCGGCGGCGAAGGGCTCGTCCGCGAACTCGACCAGGGCGGGACCGCGCCACAGGCTCAGCGCCCGGTCCAGGATCTCCCCGGCCGCCCGTGGCCGGTCCTGGCCGATGCCCGATGCCTCGGCGAGCAGCCGCTCGAACAGACCCGCGTCGACCTGCTCACGCTCCACCGCCAGCAGGTAGCCGGGCGGCCGGGTCACCAGGACCTCGCTCGCGGTCGGACCCGTCGGTTCGTGCAACGCCTGACGCAGCCTGGCCACACACGTCCACAGACCCTGCCTGGCGGCGGCCGGCGGGCGTTCCCCCCACATGATGTCGATCAGCCGCTCGGTCGAGACCACTGCGCGGGCATGGACCAGCAACACCGCCAGCAGCCGCCGCTGCAGCGCACTGCCGATCGGTACGGCACGGCCGTCGTGCTCCAGGCCGAGCGGTCCGAGGACCCGGTAGAGGGTCATCACGTCAACGTAAGCCCGCGGAAAGGCCGGCGGTAGTCAGCCGCTAGGGGCGCGACCCACGCTTCCGTCAGCTCGCGGAGCGTCCGCGCAGTCCAGAGGAGGGAACCCGCCATGACCACGACCGAGAGCACCTTGTCCGACGTCACCGTCCACACCGTCCCCGGCGGTGACGGTGATGCGCTGCACGTGCGGGAGTGGGGGCCGGCCGACGGTCCGCCGGTGCTGTTGATCCATGGCTGGTCGGGGAACCACATGTGCTGGAGGCACCAGGTCGAGAGCCCTCTCGTCGAGGAGCTCCGAATCGTCGCCCTGGACCTCCGCGGCCATGGGATGTCGGACCGTCCCCTCGACGCCGGCCGGTACCAGGATGGTCGGCTCTGGGCAGCAGACATCGCGGCCGTCATCGGACAGCTGGACCTGGACCGGCCCACGTTGGTCGGCTGGTCCTACGGTGGCTTCGTCATCTGCGACTACCTCCGCGCCTACGGGGAGGGCGCTGTCTCGGCGATCAACTTCGTCGGGGCCGCCGTCAACCTGAACGAGCGCTTCGACGACATCGGGCCTGCCTTCCTGAGCAGCGCCCCCGAGGGGTCCGAACGTGACCTGCCGACCAGGATCGCGGCCTTGCGCAGGTTCTGGCGGAGCATGAGCGCCGAGCCGCTGGACTCGACCGACTTCGAGACCGGTCTCTGCGGCAGCGTGTCCGTGCCGCCCCAGGTGCTCCGCGCCTTGATCTCGCGCCACATCGACTCCGACCCGGTGCTGGCCCGGACCACCGTCCCGATCCTGGTCTCCCACGGCCGCCAGGACCAGATCGTGCTGCCCTCCATGGCCGAACACATCCTCGAGGCCTGCCCCCGCGCCCAGGCATCGTGGTACGACCGCGCCGGGCACGTCCCGTTCGTCGAGGACCCGACGCGCTTCAACCACGAGCTGGCCGAGCTGGCCCGGTCGTCCCGATGAGAGGTCAGGCTGTTCCCTCGGCATCGAGCAGCGACCTCAGGTAGTTGTCCACGTTGTCGAAGTTCGCTTCGATGCCGTCGTACTTGGTCATGTGGTCACGGCCGGCCTGGTCGCGGAACGCCAGCGTCCAGGTCAGCGCCGTACCTCCGTCGGTCTCGTGCAGCTCCATGGTCTCGACCGCCTCCGCGTCCGGCCACCCGTCGAACAGCCAGGTCTCGACGGTTCGGGTCGGCGGCTCGACCTCCAGGAAGGAGCCGCGGAACGAGCACTCGACGCCGTCGTCGGTCACGAAGACGTAGCGGTAGTCGCCACCGACGCGGAGGTCGACCTCGCAGACCGTGACCTCTTCTCCGAACGGCGCGATGGTCCTGCGCAGGTGCTCCGGCTTCCACAGGACGTCGAAGAGGAGCTGGATGGGAGCCTCGAAGGCTCGCTTGACCACGACCTCGAGCTCGTTGGGGAACTCGATGACCGACGACCCGTGCCGATGAGATGTCACTGCTGCGCTCCTTGCTGTTGTAGCTCCTTGAGGTAGTCGTCCACCCGGTCCAGCCGCTCGTTCATCGCCCGCTCGTGCTTGGCCAGCCACTCGTGGAGCGGCCGGAGGCGCGCTGGTTCGAGGCGGTAGAGCCGGCGACGCCCGTCCACGCGGCACCTGACCAGCCCGACCTCGCTGAGCACCCGCAGGTGCTTGGAGACCTGGGGCTGGGACATCGACAGGTCCTCCACGATCGTCCCGACCGCCTTCTCGCCCGCGACCAGCACGTCCAGGATCTCGCGGCGACGCGCCTCGGCCACCGCGTTGAAGACGTCAGACGTCGTGGAGGAGCGGGCCACACCCGGCACAATATTCCGATATGGGCATATTTCCAAGGTGCTCAGGACAGCCGGGACCGGATCCACCAGAAGGAGAGCCCGGCCAGGATCGCCGAGAGGGCCAGGTAGAGACCGGTCTCGGCCCACTGCAGCGGCCAGAAGTGGCTCTTCGGGTGGTAGACCACCCGCTGGCGGTAGCCCTCGTCGCTGAGCCGCGACAGGCAGGAATCCAGGCTGCCCGGCCTGCTGTGCACCGTGGTCTTCGCGCCCGAGCCGGGGGCGCCGGGGGGAGGGGGCAGGCAGTCGGTGAACCACGACGGCAGCGCCGCAGCCTTCCCGTCGGCGTCGACGGTCTGGTTGGTCAGCACCCAGGCGCCGCGGTCGGGCACCTGCGTGGTGATGGTGAACGGTTCCCCGGCGTCGGAGCTGATGCCGTCGATGGTCTTCTCGGAGATCGCCACCGTTGTCGTCACCGGCGCGACCAGGTGGGGGCGGACCCACAGCGGCACGGCGACCTGGATGAGCACGTAGATCGCCAGGGTCAGCGCCATCGCCGGGAGGGAGCGACGTACGACGAGCCCGATGAAGCTGCCGAGCACGAGAGCGAAGACGGCGTACCCGACGGGCACGACACCGCGCATGCCGAACGCGATCGGCGTCATCCGGGAGACGAGGCTGCCGTGCTGGTCGCCCTGTACGCCGTCGAGGGGGTGTGCCCACCACGTGATGGCGAACGACAGGATCCCGACCAACACAGCCACGGCGAGAACCGAGACGCCGAGCTTCGTGGCCAGCCAGCGGGAGCGCGTGACGGACTGGTTCCAGGCGAGCCGGAACGTGCCCGTCTCGAGCTCCCGGGCCACCAGGGGGGCGCCCCAGAAGACGCCGAGCAGGGCGGGGACGACCGCCAGGACGGCGATGCCGCCCTGGAACAGCAGCCGGTCGGTGGTGGTTAGCAGGTCGTAGACGTCGGTGTTGCGACCCGCGAGCCCGGCCAGGTCCGGCCCGGTGACGGCGAGCCAGACACAGCCGGCCGCGACGAGGACGCACACGGCGACGAAGGAGGCGCGGAACTGCCGCCAGGTCAGCCAGATCATCGGAGCACCTCCAGCGAGGGCGGCGTCGGGCTCGCTACGGCGGACCCCTGCATGTAGGCGAGGATCAGGTCCTCGAGCCCGAGCGAGGTGACCGCCCAGGCCGGGTCGAGGATCGCTGACGCGGTGCGCACGACGTAGGTCGACTGACGGTCGGTGTGGCTGGCCCACACGACCTGCTGGTCGGCCGGGAGTGTGTCGGGCTCGCGGCGGGGCCCGGAGAGCCGGTGGTGGGTGGCGATGAGCTCGTCGACGTCGCCGGCCACCTGGACCTGGGAGTCGACGAGGACGACGACGTGGTCGCAGACGCGTTCGAGGTCGGAGACCACGTGCGAGGAGAGCAGCACGCTGATCTCCTCCTCGGCGACGGCCTCCATCAGCACTCTGGAGGAACTCGCGCCGGGCGAGCGGGTCCAGGCTCGCCACGGGCTCGTCGAGGACCAGCAGCTCCGGCCGCTTGGCCAGCCCGAGGGTCAGGGCGAGCTGCGCCTGCTGGCCACCGGAGAGCCGACCCGCCTTCTGGTCGCGGGTCGAGGCCGAGGCGGTCGATCCGGCGGCGGGCCGCGGCGTCGTCCCACCGCGGGTTGAGGTGCGCCCCCAGGCGCAGGTGCTCGGTGATCGACAGGCCGGCGTACGTCGGCGTGTCCTGGGCGACGAAGCCGACCTTGGCCAGCTGGCCCGCGTCCGCCGCGGGGCGTCCGCCGCACACCTCGATGGTCCCCACGGTCGGGCTCAGCAGCCCCACGGCCAGGCTCAGCAGGGTCGTCTTGCCGGCACCGTTGGGTCCGACCAGCCCGGTCACGCGGCCGGCCGGGATCTCCAGCGTGCAGTCCCGCAGCGCCCAGCGGCGTCGGTACTGCTTGCCCAGGCCGCGGGCCGTCACCGCCGCGCTCATGCGATCTGCTCGTTCACGGACCGAAACGTGGTCTGGAAGAGCGCCTCGATGCTCTCCTCGTCGAGCCCGGCGGTCCGGGCCTTGGTGAGCCACCGGACCAGGTCGCGCCGCAGCGGCTCGTGCGCGGCCAGCGAGGAGTCGGTGAGCGTCCGGGTGACGAACGTGCCCACGCCCGGCCGGGCGGCGACCAGCCCGTCGCGCTCCAGCTCGCGGTAGGCCTTGAGCACCGTGTTCGGGTTGATCGCCAGGCTCGAGACGACGTCCTTGACGGTCGGCAGCTGGTCGCCCTCCGCCAGCAGCCCGAGCCGCAGCGCGCGGCGCACCTGGTGGACGACCTGGAGATAGGGGGAGACACCCGAACCGGTGTCGAGCGAGAACTCGATCATCGAAACCTCATTGCACTAGTTACCTAGATAAATAGAACGCCCACGGATCGGTGATGTCAAGGGGCAGCCCTTGATCAGTAGGCGCGCGCCAGCACCGCCACGACGCCGGGCTCGTCCTCGCTGTCGGGGACGCCACCGTCCGGCGTCTGCAGGCACCGCACCGAGACGCCGTGCTCGGCGAGCCGGGCCTCGCCCTCAGCTCCCAGCTGCGACCAGGCCATCCGGGCCCAACCGGCGCGGCACGCCGCGACAGCCTCCTCGAGGCTCGACACGTCGACCGTCCGGTCGGCCATGCGGTTGGCCGCGAGCTCGAAGAGTCCCTGCTGGGTCTCGCCCAGCACGCCCTGCGTGAGCTCGGCGGCCCGGGTCAGGGGGACGGTCTCCTTCGTACGGTCCAGGCGCCGCGCCAGCACCACGTTGCCGTCTGCAAGGTCGCGCGGCCCGACCTCGAGCCGGACGGGGATGCCCTTGAGCTCGGCGTCCACGGCCCGGCGGCCGAACGCGGTGTCCACGTCGTCGTCCAGCTCGACCCGCACGCCGCGACCGCGGACCTCCTCGACCAGCCGGCCGGCGACGAGATCGACCTCGGGTGACCGCCTGACGACCGTGACGAGCACCTGGACCGGCGCGATGGTGGGCGGCAGCCGCAGCCCGTGGTCGTCACCGTGGGCCATGATGACCCCGCCGACCATCCGGGTCGACGTGCCCCAGGAGGTCGTCCAGGCCAGCGCCCTGCTGCCGTCCGCGGACCCGAACGCGATGTCGAAGGCGCGGGCGAAGTTCTGGCCGAGCTCGTGGGTGGTGGCCATCTGCAGCGCCTTGCCGTCGCCCATCATCGCCTCGAGCGTGAGTGTGTTGACCGCACCCGCGAACCGTTCACGCTGGGTCTTCCGGCCCGAGAGAGTGGGGATGGCGAGCCGGTCGCTCATGTGGCGCGCGTACACCTCGTTGTGGATCATGCTCGCGTAGTCCCGCGCTTCGCTCTCGGTCGCGTGCGCGGTGTGCCCCTCCTGCCAGAGGAACTCGGTGGTGCGCAGGAAGACCCGGGGCCGCAGCTCCCAGCGCACGACGTTGGCCCACTGGTTCAGCAGTAGCGGGAGGTCGCGGTAGGACTGCACCCACTTCGCCATGTAGTCGCCGATGACGGTCTCCGACGTGGGCCGCACGACGAGCGGCTCGTCGAGCTCCTTGCCGCCGGCATGGGTGACCACGGCCAGCTCGGGGCTGAACCCCTCGACGTGCTCGGACTCCCTCGCCAGGTAGGACTCCGGGATCAGGAGCGGGAAGTAGGCGTTCTGTGCGCCGGCCGCCTTGATGCGCCGGTCCATGTCCGCCTGCATGAGCTCCCAGGCGGCGTACGCGTAGGGACGGATGATCATCGTGCCGCGGACGGGCCCACTGTCGGCCAGCTCGGCCTTGGCCAGGATCTCCTGGTACCAGCGGGGAAAGTCAACGTCCCGCGGCGTCAGGACGCCGCTCATGGTGCGAGCGCATGGACGCTCCGGTCGCCCGGCCCCGGGCACGGCAGCGCGATCGCGGTGGATCGGCTGTCGTGGCTGCGGGGGGTCGGGTCGATGCGGAACATGCTCGTCATTATTCGAGCTGACCGGTGACTCGCCCACTCATTTTCGTCCGGTCTTGGGCTCCTCGGGCGGGCCGGGACCTCAGCGACGCGGCTGCGGTAGCCCGGCCTCACGCACCAGCGCCCAGGCGTCGGCCACCGGGCCCAGGTGCTGCAGCTTGTCGGGGTTCAGCACAGTGCGGATGCGCTGGATCCGGCCGTCCCTGACCTCCAGGGACCACGTGTTGATGACCTTGCCGTCCCGGTCGCGGAAGATCGCGCCGGGTTGGCCGTTGATGTCGTGCGGCTCCATGACGATCCCGATCCGCACGCCCTGCGCGGCCACGGCGACGAGGGTCTCGGTCACGTCCGCGGAGCCGATGACGCTTGTCGTCACCTGCGGGGCCTTCCCGCCACCGTCGCCGACCAGCTGTGCGTCCTCGGCCAGGAGGTCCCGCAGCCCGTCGACGTTCCCCTCCCGGAAGGCGTCGAGGAACATCCGCGCCAACCGGTCACGCTCGGCACGGTCGGCCTCGAACCGCGGCCAGCCCGCCTCCAGGTGGCGCCGCGCCCGCACCGCGATCTGTCGGCTGGCCGCCTCCGACCTCCCGACCGCCGCGGCGATCTCCGCGAAGCCGAACCCGAACACCTCCCGCAGCACGAAGACCGCCCGCTCGACGGCACCGAGCCGTTCGAGAAGGACCATCGACGCCATCGACACCGAGTCGGCCAGCTCGGCGGAGCGCTGCGGGTCCTCGTAGGGATCGGCCAGCAGCGGCTCGGGGAACCATGGTCCGACGTAGGTCTCGCGGCGGACCCGCGCCGAGCGCAGTACGTCGATCGAGAGCCGGGTCACGACAGCGGACAGGTACGCCCTGGCCGAGTCGGGCTCAGTCGGGGACAGCTCGTAGCGCAGCCAGGCGTCCTGGACCACGTCCTCCGCCTCGGTCACGCGGCCGAGGATCCGGTAGGCGATCGAGAACAGCAGGGGCCGCAGCCCCTCGAACTCCTCGGTGCGCGACATGTGCTGCTCCTCCCGGGCCTAGCCGAACTGCCCAACCTCGTAGTTCCCACCTTTCTGCCCGTTGATCACGGCCATCCGGTTCGACGCGTTGATGAGGCTGATGATCGCCAGCAGCGCGGCTAGCTGGGCCGGGTCGTAGTGACGGGCGGCGTCCTCCCACGCCTGGTTCGTGACCCCACCGGCGCCATCCGCGATGCGGGTGCCCTGCTCGGTCAGCTCGAGCGCCGCTCGCTCTGCTTCGGTGAACACCGTGGACTCCCGCCACGCCGCGACGAGGTTGAGCCGCGTCGTCGTCTCTCCGGCGTGCGCCGCGTCCTTCGTGTGCATGTCCGTGCAGAAACCGCAGCCGTTGATCTGGCTCGCGCGGAGCATGACGAGGTTCTGGATGGTCGTCGACAGGTTCGAGTCCCCGATGAGAATCGCACTGGCCGAGCCGAAGTGCTTCAGCGCCTTGGCGACGACCGGGTTCTCGAAGAGGTTCAGGCGCGTGTCCATGCGCGTCTCCTTTTGTTGTGAACAGGTTGCGCATGAAGACGAGACGACTCCCGCGACTGTGACACCTCTCGAGGAGAAGACGGCTCACGCAAGGTGCAGCACCGAAGCCAGCTCCTCGACACCGTCGACGAGGCGCGGTCCCGGCCGGGCCCACATGCCGTCGGCGTCGACCGCGTGGACGCGGACGCCGGCGGGCAGCAGGTCCGCGACGGCCGAAGCCTGCTGCTCCGCGCCGCTCCGGTCGTAGCCGCACGGCGCCACCACGACGACGTCCGGGCGGGCCGCGTGCAGGTCGTCCCAGCCGATCCGGACCGACTTCTGCCCGGCGACACCGAGCACGCACTCACCCCCGGCCACCTCGACCATCTCGGGGATCCAGTGCCCGGGGGCGTACGGCGGGTCGGTCCACTCGAGCACGGCGACGCGCGGCCGGTCGCGGCCCATCGTGCTCCGCCACACCGCGGCCAGCCGCAGCCGCAGCGAGCTCACCAGCTCGGCCGCGGCCTCCTCGCGTCCGGTGGCCCGGCCGAGCAGCAGCACCGAGCCGAGCACCTCCTCGAGGGTGTGCGGGTCGACCGTGAGCACCTCGGCCCGGCAGCCGAGATGGGCGAGCGCTTCGTCGACGGTCGAGACGTCGACCGCGCAGACCGCACACAGGTCCTGGGTGACGACCAGCGTGGGGTCGAGACCCGACAAGGCGTCGGCGGAGAGGTGGTAGAGGTCCTCGCCACGAGCGACCGCGGCGGCGACGTGGCCGTCGATCTGTGCGGGCGTCAGTCCGGACGGCAGCGCGGACGTCGAGACGACCGTGCGGTTGCGCGCCTCGGGCGGGGTGTCGCACTCGAAGGTCACGCCGACCACGTCGTCGCCGGCGCCGAGCGCGAACAGGATCTCGGTCGTCGACGGGAGCAGCGACACGATCCGCACGACCTCGACCTTAGGGCGGTGGTGGATCCCAGGCGGCGCCACCTGGCCTCCAGCACCGCCCCTAGGCTCTCGCCCGTGACGGACCCGACGACGACCGCGCTGGTCCTGCTCGGGGTGGCCGCGGTGTTCGCCGGGTTCGTCGACGCGGTGGTCGGCGGCGGCGGCCTGGTGCAGCTGCCGGCCCTGTTGCTCGGGCTGCCGCACGCGGCGCCCACGCAGATCCTGGCCACCAACAAGCTCGCCTCGATCTGCGGTACGTCGGTCAGCGCCGCGACGTACTACCGCCGGATCAAGCCCGACCCGCGCACCTTCCTGCCGATGATGGTCGTGGCGTTCGCCGGCGCGTTCACCGGCGCGGCCGTCGCCAGCCACATCCCGCGGGACGCGTTCGAACCCATCGTGCTGGTGGCGCTGGTGGTGGTCGGCGGGTACGTGCTGTTCAAGCCCACGCTCGGGATGGCCACCGCGCTGAGGTGGTCCGGCCACCGCCACCTGGCCGCCGCGCTGGCCGTCGGGTTCGTGATCGGCTTCTACGACGGCGCGCTCGGCCCGGGGACGGGCAGCTTCCTCGTGTTCTCGCTCGTCGGCCTGCTCGGCTACTCCTTCCTCGAGGCCTCGGCCAAGGCACGGCTGGCCAACTGGGCGACCAACCTCGGCGCCCTCGCCCTCTTCGTGCCGCAGGGGGCGGTGCTCTGGAAGGTGGGGCTGGTCATGGGTGGCTGCAACCTGGTCGGTGGCTACCTCGGCGCCCGGGTGGCCGTCTCCCGAGGCGCCCGGTTCGTCCGGGTGTTCTTCATCCTGGTCGTCAGCGCGTTCATCGTCCGGATCGGCGGAGACGTGCTCGGCGTCTGGTGACCAGCGCCGTACGCTCGACCGCATGAGCATCCCCGTCGACGTCGCCGATCTCGAGCAGGCACTCTCTGACTTCGGCGCCGGCTACCTGATGACCGTGGGCGCCCGGGGCACGGTGAAGGTGGTCACCGTCGAGCCCACCGTGCAGGACGGCGTGGTCGTGGTGTCCGACCCGGGCAAGGGGACGGTCGCCAACCTGTCCGACAACACCAACGTCACCCTGGTCTTCCCGCCGCCGCTGCCGAGAGGGTTCACGCTGCTGGTCGACGGGACCGCCGAGATCACCGGCGCTGACGTCCGGATCGCGCCGAGCGGCGCGGTGCTGCACCGGCCCGGCATGCACGCGGACGGCCCGCCACCTCCGTCGTCGGCCGGTGCGCAGACCGACAGCTGCGCCAACGACTGCACGCCGGTCACCTCCACTGCATGACGCCGCTCTGGCTGGAAGCCTTCCTCGACCTTCCCGAGAACACCTACGACGCGGGGGCGACCTCCTGGTCGGCCGTGACCGGCTATCCCCGCGGACCGCAGCGAGGTCCCGAAGGTCAGTTCGCGACCCTGGTGCCCCCGGAAGGTCGTGACTACCTGCGGCTGCAGCGGCTGGCCGACGGACCGCGCCTCCACCTCGACCTGCACGTCGACGACCCCGGTGCGGCGGCGGCCGAGGCGGCGAGACTCGGGGCATGTGGCCGCGGGCGCCGAGGTGCAGAAGTCGTTCGCGGGCTGGACCGTTCTCCGCGACCCTGCAGGCATGACCTACTGCATCACCGGTCGCACACCCGGCGACCGTCCCGAGTGAACGTCCGGTGACCATCCGCCCGATGACCGAGGAGGACTGGCCGCAGGTCTGGCCGTTCTTCGACGAGATCGTGCAGGCGGGTGAGACGTACGCCTACCCGCTCGACCTCACCTCCGGGCAGGCCCGGGAGCTGTGGACGATGAGCCCGCCCGGGCAGACCGTCGTCCTCGAGGAGGCCGGGCGGGTGCTGGGCAGCGCCACCATGGGTCCGAACCGGCCCGGTCGCGGCAGCCACGTGGGCACGGCGTCGTTCATGGTGTCGGGCGACGCGCGGGGGCGCGGCGTGGGCCGACGGTTGGCGGAGTACGTCGTGCAGTGGCACCGCGAGCAGGGCTACCGCGCGATCCAGTTCAACGCCGTCGTGGAGACCAACGGGTCTGCGGTGCGCCTGTGGCAGGCGCTGGGTTTCCGGATCATCGGGACCGTGCCCGAGGCGTTCGACTCGGCCGCGCACGGGCTGGTCGGCCTGCACGTCATGCACCTGCCGCTGGACGACCGGTGAGGCTCGGCCTGCTGCACACCGCGCCGGTGCACGTCGCCACCTTCGACGCCCTGCGTGACGAGGAGGCACCCGACGTCGAGCTGGTCCACGTCGTCCGCGAGGACCTGCTGGCCGGCGCTCGTGAGCACGGCCCGGAGGCCCTGGCCGACCAGGTCGCCGCGGCAGTCCGCGACCTCTCCACCGACGCCGTCCTGTGCACGTGCTCGACCATCGGCGCGGTCGCAGAGCGAGTCGACGCTGGCGTGCCCGTCCTGCGTCTCGACCGGCCGATGGCGGCTGCGGCGGTCGAGACCGGGGGAGCGGTCGTCGTGCTGGCCGCCCTCGACAGCACCCTCGCGCCGACGCTCGCGCTCCTGTCCGAGGAAGCCGCCCGCGCCGGCACCTCGCCCCGGATCGAGGCGACGGTGGTGCCGGGGGCGTGGGAACGGTTCGAGGCCGGCGACCTCGCGGGTTACCGGGCGGTCCTCGTCAACGCGATCGAGCGGGCCGGCGGTGCCGACGTCATCGTCCTGGCCCAGGCGTCGATGTCGCCCGCCGCCGACACGGCCCGGGTGGCCATTCCGGTGCTCACCTCACCGCGGCTGGGGCTGCGCGCAGCGATCGACCTGCTCGGGCCCAGGTCGGCGCCGGCCTGACCCGGGCCACCGGTGGGGGCGATCGTGGGCCGGGTCACGCAGGCGCGAAGCCGGGGAGGTACTCGGTCAGGATCGCCCGGAACGGCGCCTCCGCCTCGAGCTGGCTGAGCACGCCGATGCCGCCGAGCCAGGTGCGGTGGATGAGGAGGTACGACGGAGGAAGGTTCAGCTTCGTCGCCACGGTGTACGTCGGCTCCCTGGGGTTGTTGATGCGGTTGAACTGGGACCGCATCCACTCGCGGCTGAACCGGAACCGCTCGACCCTGGTCGGCTCGACGAACGGGCTGAGGTACTCCAGCAGCAGGTCGGGGTCGATCCGGGTCCGGTCCTTGATGAACCCCTCGTCGCGCAGCCCCTGCTCGAGCCCCTCGCGGTCGCTGTCCGACGCGATCCGCATCAGCCGGCCCATCGCCTCGGGCAACCCCTTGCTCTCCAGCCTGGCCACCGCGCCGTAGTCGAGGATCCCCAGCCGACCGGGGCTCCCGTCCTCGTTCGGGAGGACGCGGAAGTTCCCCGGGTGCGGGTCGGCGTGCAGCATCCCGGTCCGGCTGGGGCCGGCGAAGAGGAACCGCACCAGCAGCTCGCCGTAGTGGTCGCGCTCCTCCTGGCTGCCGGTGCGGATGATGCTGGCCAGCGAGGCCGGGCTCTCCAGCCACTCGGTGACGATCACCGGGCCGCCGACCGCGACCACGTCAGGCACGACGATGTCCGGGTCGCCCGCGAACGCCTCGGCGAACGCCCGCTGTGCCTCGGCCTCCAGGTCGTAGTCGAGCTCGTCGCCGGCCCGCGCCTGCAGCTCCGCGATGAGGGGCTTGAGCTCGACGCCGGGCACCAGGGGCGCCACGGTCCGGGCCAGCCGGGCCAGCTGCCGGAGGTCGGACATCAGCGCGTCGCCGGCGCCGGGGTACTGGACCTTGACCGCGACCTCGCGGCCGTCGTGCCACCGTCCCCGGTGCACCTGCCCGATCGACGCCGCGGCGGTCGGGCCGCCGTCCAGCCAGACCAGCTGCTCCCGCCAGTCCGGGCCCAGCGCCTTCTCGATCTGGTCGCGGACGGTCTGGGTGGGCATCGGGGGGGCCGCGTCCTGCAGCCGGGTGAGCTGGTCGCGGTAGGGCCCCGCCACCTCCTCGGGCAGCGCCGCCTCGAGCACGCTCAGCGCCTGCCCGAACTTCATCGCACCGCCCTTGAGCTCTCCCAGCGTGCGGAACAGCTGCTCGGCCGTGCGCTGCTGGATCTCGGTCAGCACGGTCTCGGCCGGTGCGCCCCCCAGCCGTTTCCCGAGTCCGATCGCGGTCCGGCCGGCGTACCCCAGCGGCAGGGCCGCCAGCCGTGCGGTCCGCGCAGCGGCCTTGCGGGGAAGGTCACGGTCGGCCACGGCGCCATTCTCCCCTGCGCCCGTTTATCACACCTCCCGCACCCTCACGCGGGATCTCCGGAACTCGGCGGATTTCGGTGTTCGTGGGTGAGTCGGGTCACAAGGGCACACACTTGGTCAAATGACAAAACGTCAGTCCGGAGGGGGCGCCACGGCGCAGGGATCGGACTAACCAAGGGGGAACCACCATGAGCAGCACCCATGAAGCGCTGGACATCCGGGCACAGCTGAACGCCTTCGACGACGAGCGTGACGCCAGTGACGAGCTGGAGACCAGCCCCGAGCTGGAGACCAGTGCGGAGCCGGAGGCCGACGCCGAGCTGGAGACGCACGACGAGCCGGAGGCCGACGCCGAGCCTCAGGCCACCGCCGAGCCGGTCGCCAGTGCCGAGCCGGCCTCCGGGCTGACGACGAGCGGCGGCGCCGCCGCGGCCCGGCTGCTGGAGATCGCGGCTCGCAACGCCGACGAGCTCACAGGCGAGGCCCGTGCCGAGGCGGACGAGACGCTGTCCGACGCCCGCGCCGAGTCCGACCGGCTCGTGAGCGAGGCCACCGCTGAGGCCGACCGGCTCGTGAGCGAGGCCACCGCTGAGGCCGACCGGCTCGTGAGCGAGGCCAAGGCCGAGGCCGACCGCCTGGTGGGCGAGGCCAAGACCGAGGCCGTCCGGGTCCGTGCCGACCTCGAGGAGACCCGCGACCGTTCGAACGCCGAGATCGCCCGCCTCAAGGAGACCGAGGAGGAGCACCGGGACCGGATGCGCGAGCACCTGCACGAGGTGCTGGCCAAGGTCGAGGCCTCGTCGATCGCCTGACCCAGGACGTTCCCCGCCCCGCCGGGGCGGGGAGCGCAGGTCCATACCGCCCCGGCCCGGTTGGCCAGAAGGCCTTGACGTGCGCCCGGACGGGGTGACAATCGTGGTGGGGGAGACACCAGTGTGAGTGGTGTCGCGACGACGTCGCGGTGTGGCTGCCGTCGGCGTACGTCTGGATGCTGGGCCCGCGTGGCTCTGTGCTCGGGAGCGTGGCCCCCTGACTGGGGGGAGCGCCATGAGTACGACGCACGACAAGGAGCCGCTGGGCCAGGATGACCTGCACTCGGGCCCCGCGGAACGGTTGCTGGAGTTTGCGGCACGCAGCGCAGAGGAGCTGTTGGCGGAGTCGCGGGCCGAGGCCGAGCGGCTCCGGGCCGAGGCCCGGGCGGACGCCGAGCAGATCAGGACCCTGGTCGGCGAGGAGGCCCGCCAGGTGCTGGCGGAGGTCCGCGCCGAGGGCGAGCAGGTCAGGGCTGCCGCCGTCGCCGCGGCGACTCAGGCAGCTGAGGTCGCCGGTCGAGCCGAGGCCGAGCGGCGCAAGTCGGCGGCCACCGCCGAGGTGGAGCGGCTGCTCGTCGATGCGCGGGCCCTGGCCGCGCAGCTGCAGAGCGACGCCCGGGACGAGGCCGAGCAGCTGCTGGCCGCGAGCTCGGCAAGGGCCGAACAGGTCGATCTCACCGCCCGGGACAACGCCGGACGGCTCTGGGCGCAGGCCCGCAGCGAGATCGACGAGGCGATGTCCGAGGCCCGCACGGCGTCGGCGCGGCTCCTCGAGCGGACCCAGGCTGAGGCCGACGAGCTCCTCCTCGCCGCTCATCTCGAGGCGCAGCAGGTCAAGGACGTCCTGAGCGAGTCGCGGGCCCGGATCAACGACGACGTCTCGAGGATGAGGCGGGCGCGCCGGGAGCGGCACGACCGGGTGCGCGACCACGCCCGACTGCTCGGCGTCGACCCGGGGGCCGTCGACCTCGGGTGAGCCGGCCGGGACGGCGTACGTCAGACTGGGCCTGACCAGTTCTCGGGAGGTTTTGGTGTCGGTCCGGCTCGTGTTCTCAGTGGCTCTCGCCCTGGCGACCCTGCTCGTCGGCCGTCCGGCCCACGCCGCTGGGAAGCCGGCGCCGGGTTCGCTGACCGGCTACGCGTTCGACGCGTGCTCGGCCCCGCCGCAGGCGGCGATGGACGCGTGGTGGCAGGAGTCGCCGTACGCCGCCGTCGGCATCTACATCGGGGGCAGCAACCGGTTCTGCGAGCAGCCCGAGCTCACCCCCGGCTGGGTGCGCACGCAGCAGCGCCGCGGCTGGCAGCTGCTGCCGCTGTTCGTCGGCCCGCAGGCCAGCTGCTCCGGGTACGCCGACAAGATGTCGGCCGACCTCGGGATCGCCGAGCAGCAGGGTCGCCAGCAAGCGGGGCTGGCCATCCAGGCGGCGCGGAGCCTCGGCATCAGGGCGAGGAGCACCATCTACTACGACCTCGAGGACTACGACATCGCTCCGGACGCCTGCCGCCAGGCGGCGCTGAGCTTCGTCTCCGGCTGGACCGACGCCCTGCACCACGCCCACTACGGCTCGGGCGTCTACTCCAACGTCGGCGCGGCGATCACCTCTCTCGACTACGCCGACCGCGCGGCGAACGGTGTCTACTCGATGCCCGACCAGATCTGGTTCGCCTGGGCCAACGGCCGCGCCGACGTCAAGACCGGCGACTGGGTGCGCAGCCACCTCTGGGACGACCACGCCCGGATCCACCAGTACCTCGTCGACGCCGCCCAGAGCTACGGCGGCTACTCACTCACGATGGACGCCAGCTGGGCGGACATCGGCGACGGCTCGGTCGCGCCCCGGGCCAAGCAGCTGTGCAAGGGGGTCGACGTCGACCTCCGCGCGTACCCGCGGCTGAAGGTGGGCAGGCGCGGCCCCGCGGTGGAGGCCGCGCAGTGCCTGCTCCGCCGGCAGCACTTCTCGAAGGCCGCGATCAGCGGCCGCTACGACAAGAAGACCGCGGCCGCGGTGAAGAAGGCGCAGAAGAGGCTCCACGAGAAGGCCACTGGCAAGCTCACCCGGACGACGTGGACGGCACTCCTGGCCCGTGGCAGCGATCCGGTGCTCAAGGTGGGCTCGAGCGGCGAGACCGTGCGCCGGCTCGAGCGGGCGCTGACCGCGAGCGGCACACGAACGCCGGTCGACGGCGTCTACTCCACCAGGACCGCCAAGGCGGTGGCGCGCTTCCAGCGCAAGAGCGGGTTGCCGGCCACCGGCGTGGTGACCGTGGCCGTCTGGGACGCGTTCCTGGGCCGAACCGGCTAGTGACCCGGACGAGAAATACGTGCGCTATGTCGTGGTCTGAGTGCGTGCATCGCAAGGCGGCGGAGCGCAGGCAGACTGGGCGTCTTCCTAGCTCTGCCAACGCCGCGAGGTGCGTGCTCAGGCCGCGAGATAGGGCACGGAGTTCGAGTTCGGGTCACTAGGCCAACGCCGTCCGGCGGGCGGCGGCCGCACCCACGAAGCCGGTGGCGAGCGAGACGAGCGGTACCAGCACGAGAAGCATGATGCCGGTGCCCAGACTCTCGTTGACGGCGTACGTCGCCAGGTCCGGGGCACCACTCGTGGCGAAGTCACGGAGCAGCCCGGCATCGTAGGGCCGGCCCGCGGCCACCACCGCCTCGCCGGCCCACAGGAGAAACACGGTGAAGCCCGCAACGAGGGCGGCGATGCCGACGCAGCGAAGGCCGACCCGAGCCGAACCGGACCGTGCCGTCGTGTACCAACCCAGGGCCACGCCGACGAGGGGGCCGAGGCCCAGGAGCAGCGAGCCCAGCTGCTTCGGGCCGTCTTCGGAAGCGTTGAGTCCGACCGCCAGCCAGGCGACCGCGATGGTCGCGCCGGCCCCGATGGCGATCGCGAGCAGGTGCCGGTCGAGCACCGGGACGCCGAGACGGGCGGCCGCCACGACGTAGAGCACGACCACGCAGCAGAAGCCGCCGACGGCGACCCACGTGCCGGGCCCCGAGTCCAGACCGGGGTAGCGCATGAGGGCCGCGCCCACGGTCACGAGGCTGGCCGCGCCGGCCACGAGTGCACCGATGGTGACGATGCGAGTGCCGCCCGGGGACGGCGCGGCGAAGACGAGCGAGCGCGCGCACCCGAGGGCGAACCTGCGGCGGGCCCTACGGTCGTCGATCTCGGTCAGCTCGGCCAGCATGGCGCGGCCCCAGTCGGGCCTGCCGGCTCCGAAGACGAAGACGCAGGCTGCCAGCAGAGCCCGGGGCAGGTCGCGCCTCGTGGTCATCACGCCGTACCCAGCTCGCGGCGCCGGGTCGTTGCCGGTCTGGCCCGGTGACCGGCGGCGGACGCCTCGGCGATGCCGGCACCGGTGAGGCGATAGACGTGGCGCGGCGGCCTGCCCGGCTCGGCCTGCTCCCACGAAGACTCCAGGAAGCCGCGATCGGAGAGCCTGATGAGGATGGGGTAGAGCGATCCCGACTTCAGGTCCAGCTCGGAACACAGGTCGTAGCCGTAGCGCCAGGAGGACGGCGTCGCAGCCAGGGCCCGGAGGACGGCGGCGGTCTGCTCCGAGTGCGGTCGCTGACGTTTCATGCGATAACTCTACATATATAGAGTTGACCATCGCCATGGTCCGATCGGGGGGTTTCTCCCGCCGGCAACGCCCGGCCGGCCAGCAGTGACCAGCTAGCCCCCGCGTGACCGGGCACCGTCGGGCCAGGCGGTGATGCAGACGCGGTTGCCGGCCGGGTCGGCGAGGACCCACGCCGGCGGGTCGTCGAACTCCCAGACGATGCGCCCACCGGCGGCCAGGGCAGCCGCCAGCCGGCCCTCGGCTTCCTCGCGGGCGACGGACACGTCCACGTGCATCGCGTGCCGCAACGGCCGGCCCGGGTCGAGCTCCTGCATCCAGAACGTGGACCCGTGGCCGAGCGGGTCCACGCCGTTGTCGTCGGCGAGGGCGGAGTAGCCGAGCACGGCGCGCCAGAAGCCGACGTCGAGCTCGTCCGGGCGGGCCGCCACCGCCAGGCCAACCTCCTGCGCACGGCCCCGCTCCGCGCTCGCACCCTGGGCCCGGGCGACCTGGGAGACGGCCCGCGCCAGCTCGACGTGCTCCTGCTCCACCCGGAACACGCCACGGGTCAGTCGCACCGTCACCTGGCCGGCGGCGAGGGTCAGCAGCGTCCCGGACTCCTCGAGCCCGGGCACCTCGGCCACCGCGGCCGCCAGCCGGGCCGCCGCGCCGAGCGAGCCGACGGCGTAGACCGCCGTCGCCCCGCCGTGCAGCACCACCCAGTCCTCGACGCCGTCCGCCGCGAGGAACGCCAGCCAGCCCTGTTCGCTCATGCGGCCAGCCCAGCACAGGTTGCGGACGAGCGCCTTCCGGATCTCAGTCGGTCCGGGGCCTCGGCTTGAAGCGGCGGACCTCGTGGGGCCAGCCGCAGGCCTCCGCGACCTTGCCGGCCCACATCTTGGCGGCCTCGTCGTCGGCCACGTCCACCAGGGCGAAGCCGCCCAGCCACTCCTTGGTCTCGACGTACGGGCCGTCGGTGACCATCAAGGTGCCGCTGGTCGGGTCGGCGCTGTAGACCGGGCCGTCCTCCTCCTCCAGCCCCCCGGCGAAGACGTACACGCCGGCCGCCTTCATCTCGTCCACGACCGCCATGGCGAGGGGCCCGCGCCCGCGGAACCACTCCTCGGTGTGGTCGCCGACCCACTGCTGGTTGAAGTAGAGGAGGTACTCGGGCATGGTCTGCTCCCTAGGCTCGGGCGGACCCGCTGTCCGCCTCCACCTACGCTACGAACGGCGTCCCGCGGACACGACAGCGGCCGGCGGGGAATTTCCCGCCGGTGCCGGCGATGACAGTTCCGCCCCCGACGTAGGCTCGAAGGCAAGGATCTTCGCCGCGAAGGTTGCCATGGATGTCCTGTTGTACGCGCTGGTTGCGCTGGCCCTGCTGGTAGCTGTGGTCGGGGCCATGAGCATGCGCGTGGTCAAGCAGATCGAGCGTGGTGTGGTGTTCCGGCTGGGTCGGGCCCAGCAGGACGTGAGGCGCCCGGGGCTGACCAGACTCGTCCCCCTCGTCGACCGGCTGCATCGGGTCAACGTGCAGGTGGCGACCATGCCGGTGCCCGCGCAGGACGGCATCACCCGCGACAACGTGACCGTCCGCGTCGACGCCGTCGTCTACTTCAAGGTGATCGACCCGCTCCGCGCACTCGTCGAGGTGCAGGACTACGGCTTCGCGATCTCCCAGGTCGCGCAGACCTCGTTGCGCTCGATCATCGGCAAGAGCGAGCTCGATGACCTGCTGTCCAACCGGGAGCACCTCAACCAGGGTCTCGAGGTGATGCTCGACAGCCCGGCCGCGTCCTGGGGCATCGAGATCGACCGCGTGGAGATCAAGGACGTCGAGCTGCCCGAGTCGATGAAGCGGTCGATGTCGCGACAGGCCGAGGCCGAGCGTGAGCGCCGGTCCCGGATCATCACCGCCGACGGAGAGTTCCAGGCGTCCAAGAAGCTCTCCGAGGCGGCGAACGCGATGGCCGCCACCCCGGCCGCGCTGCAGCTGCGGCTGCTCCAGACCATGGTGGAGGTGGCGGCCGAGAAGAACTCGACGCTCGTGCTGCCGTTCCCGGTCGAGATGCTCCGCTACTTCGAGGCCATGGCCACGGGAACGCCGGCGGTGCCGCGGGGCGAGAGCCCGCCCCAGAACGAGGCCGGTGATGGCCCCATCCTGGGGACGGTGGACGCCGACGCACGCACCAGAGCGACCAGGCGCCGGTCCTAGCTCAGGCGGTCTGCGGGAACTTCACGCCGGTGTTGGCGTGGCAGCGGTAGCCGAACGGGTTCTTCGCGAGGTACTGCTGGTGGTTCTCCACGTAGAACTCGGTTCGGGTCACGAATGGGCCAGCAGGTACCGCTGAGCCATGGTCACCATTTCGCGACCGATTTGCGCGCTGTCGCCGGACGGTCCGAAGTTCGGCCCGTACGCGGTGCGGATCACTAGCGCAGCGAAGACCATCGAGAAGCAGAACTCGTGCTCCTGAAGTGCCCGGGCATCTGCACGCGCCTCGGCAGGTGGAGCGAGAACCGAGGTGAACAGGTTGCTGAGTGCCTCTCTGTATGCCTCGCCGCGGCGGAGCACTTCGGGATGAGCTCCTGAGATGAGTACGACGGCGCGGAGGAAGTCCTCGTTGTCGGCGAAGACACTCACGAGGGACACGACGGCACGTTCGATTCGCCGGGGATAGTCAAGTCCCTGCCAGCGGTCCGGGTCGGTGAACACCAGCTCGTTCCTGCGTAGCCGGAGCATCCCGTGCTCGTAGACGGCGAGGAACAGTGCGTCCTTGGTATCGGCGCGGGCATAGAGGGCTCGGGGCGGAACGTGTGCGCGCTCGCAGAGAGCCGCGATGGTGAATGCCTCGTAGCCACCCTCCTCGAGGAGTCGCACGCCGGCGTCGAGGATGCGCTCCCATTGTTCGCGGGTGCGTCGCTGTCGGGGCGCTCTGACGGCCAGGTCGCTCGCTCCCGGCTCAGCATCATCCGGCCGGATGGCAGCCATCACTTCTCCTTCATTGACCGACCATGACGTCGGTCACATGCTAACCGTAGTCAACACTACGCTATTGAGGAGTTGCCGTGCTGATCGTCATCGGAGAGGCGGAAGCCGCACCCGGCCACCGCGACCAGATGCTGGAGGCCGTTGCGGCCATGGCGGCCGCTACGAAGGCGGACGAAGGGTGCGAGCTGTACGGCTTCTACGCCGATGTCTCCCGACCCGAGACGATCCTCAGCGTCGAGGTGTGGCGTGACCAGTCCGCGCTCGAGGCGCACATGACCCATCCGCACACCACGGACTTCCTCGCCACCGTTCCCGGCCTGGTGGCTGGCGCTCCGGTCATGCGCTTCTTCACCGCCGAGCCGATCCAGGAGGAGGCTCGATGAGCACGCAGAAGCCGGGCCGCGTCGCGGTCCTCGGCGCCGGACCCGCGGGTATGGCGGCGGCGCTGTCGCTGCACCAGGCGGGCCACCAGGTCTCGTTGATCGAGCGATACAAGGAGGCCCGGCCGGCGGGCAACATCCTCAACCTGTGGCCGCCGCCCATCAAGGCTCTTGGCCTCATGGGGGTCGACGTGACCGACTTCGGCGCACCGTGCCAGTCCGAGTTCCGCAACTCCAAGGGCAAGGTGCGGGCCGTGGTCCGGCTCCCTCAGGAGGTGGTCGACAACTACGGCGGCGGCTTCATCGGCCTCCTGCGCCCGGAGCTCTACGAACGACTCCTCGCGGCGCTGCCGCCGGGCACGCTCCAGGTGAACCGCGAGGTCTCCTCCTTCGATCAGGACGAGACCGGGGTGACGCTCACCTTCGCCGACGGCACGACGGAGAGAAGTACGACGTTCTCGTAGGTGCCGACGGAATCGACTCCCTCGTGCGGCGCACCCTGTGGGGGGACGAGCCCAAGCGGGAGCACAACCTCCACATCTTCGGAGGCTTCACCTTCGACGACAGCCTCGACGTCGCGCCGGGGCAGTGCATCGTGTCCCACAACCGCACCACCCAGGGCAGCTGGACCGCCATCCGCCACAGGGGCCGCAGCGGCTTCCAGTGGTGGGTGCTCACCGCACACGACGCAGCCAAGGACTTCGCCGGCGACTACCACCAGGCCGCGACGGTGCTGGCCGCGCCGTTCGCCCATCCGCTCCCGCAGCTGGTGGCGGCCACCGCACCGACGGACGTACAGCGGTGGGTGATCCGCGACCGCAAGCCGCTCAAGCAGTGGTCCAAGGGCCGGGTCACGGTGATTGGCGACGCCGCGCACCCCACCTCCCCCTACGCCGCCTACGGCGCCGGCATGGCAACCGAGGACGGCTACTACCTGGGCCGCCGGCTCGCAGGCATGGACCTCACCGACCACGCGGCCGTCACCCAGGCGCTGCTCGACTTCGAGGAGCCCAGGCGCCCACATACCGCGTTCCAGTCCCAGACGGCCTACAAGCTCGGCCAGCTGTTCCACCACGCACCCCGGGTCTTGGCCCCGGTCCGAGACGCCTTCTTCGACCACACGCCCTTCCTCCAGAAGGTGATCGGCGAGAGCACGCCCGGCGAGATCGTCAAGCAGCTCGACGAGATCGATGAGACCGAGGAGCGATTCCGCAAGGCCCTCGCCTGAAGGCGAGCCCATGTCTCGGACAAGGACGGCCACCAGGTCGCCGATCGACAGCAGGAGATGACCATGCCTAACCCTTCCAACCGCCATCGCGCCGGACTCGCAGCCCTGGCGGCGACCAGCTTCGTGCTGCTCGCGGCCTGCGGCGGCGACACCAAGCCGGCCGCCGCCGACCCATCCGGGGGTGGCGACGCAATGCACACGCTGGTCTTCTCGCCGCTCGGCCTGAAAATTCCCGCCATGCAGGGCCTCGCCCAGGGCGTCGAGCAGTATGCCCCGACCAAGGGCCTCGAGGTGTCCGTCCAGGACCCGAACCTCGACCCTCAGAAGCAGGCGACCGACCTGCAGGCCGTGATCGAGAGCGGCAAGGCCGACGCCGCCTGGGTCATCGCCGTCGCGCCACAGTCGCTGTCGGCCGTGGTGAAGGCTGCCCAGGACAACGGCGTGGTGATGTTGCTCAACGGCGTGCCCCAGGACTACGGACTAAGCGGCATGCAGCCCGGCCTGACCTTCGAGAACATTCAGTACGACGAACAAGGCAAGGCCATCGGCACAGAGCTCGGCAACTGCATCAACGAAAAGCTCGACGGCAAGGCCCAGGTCATCTTCGAGGAGAACACCCCCGGCATCGCCGGCAAGGAGGAGCTCGAGACCGCCGCCAAGGCCGCGCTCGCCGCCACGGCTCCTGACGCTGAGATCGTCACCAGCATCGTGGCCAGTGAGCGCGCCCAGGTCCAGACCGACATCGGTAGCGCCCTCCAGGGCCACCCCGACGTCACGGCCGTGCTCGGCAACAACGACGAAGGGGCGCTCGGCGCCCTCGGCGCCTTTGCAGCAGCCGGCAAAAAACTGACCTGCATCACCGAAGCCGGCGGGAACGACGAAGTGCTCGCCGCGGTCAAGGCAGGCGCGATCTACGCCTCGGTCGCCCTGCAGTTCCAGGACGCCATGGTCCAGGACGTCGACCACATCACCACCATGCTCAAGGACCCCACGGCCGATGGCGAACAGATCAGGGTGCCCCAGAAGGTCATCAAGGCCGACGGCTGACCCAGTCCTCGCGCGGAGTTGTCGGGCCTTGTGTGGTCAAGCTCAGGTTCGTCGCCGCCGGGTGCGGTTCCGGTGCCAACGGACGATTCTCCATCGGCACCGGAACCGCCTGTGACGTCAGGCGGTAGCCGGGAACTTCACGCCGGTGTTGGCGTGGCAGCGGTAGCCGAACGGGTTCTTCGCGAGGTACTGCTGGTGCTGGTCCTCGGCGTAGTAGTACGGCGTCTCGCTGGCCGGCCGGATCTCGGTGGTGATCTCGCCCAGCCGGCGCTTGGTCAGCTCGGCGCCGTAGACCGCGGTGAGCTCGCGCGCGACCTGCTCCTGCTCGGGAGTGGTCCAGTAGATCGCCGAGCGGTACTGGGTGCCGACGTCGTTGCCCTGCCGGAAGCCCTGGGTCGGGTCGTGCACCTCGAAGAACTTCTTGACCAGGTCGGCGTACGACACGACCTTCGGGTCGAACACGATCCGCACGGCCTCGGTGTGGTTGGTGCGGCCGCTGCAGACCTCGTCGTACGTCGGGTTGGGCGAGGTACCGCCGGCGTAGCCGACCGAGGTCGACCAGACGCCCGGCAGCTGCCAGTAGAGCTCCTCGGCGCCCCAGAAGCAGCCGAGGCCGAAGACTGCGACCTCGTAGCCCTCCGGGACCTCGTCGGTGACCACGGGAGCGTCCAGCACCTTGTGGCGCGCGGCGATCGGGAAGGTCCGCTCGGAGCGGCCGGGCAGTGCCTGCTCGGGCTCGACGAGGGCGGACTTGTAGCGGGAGAAGATGGACACGAGCTCTCCTTCTGTCGTGCAGGCCGTTCATCGGTCCCTGCACAGTGTCCAACACCCCCGGGGGGCGTTACGTTCCCCTCCCAGCGAGGCGGCGGGCACCCCGGAAGGTGAGGCCAGTCACCACCGGTGGATACCCTCGCGAGGTGACCCAGGAGCACCGGGAGAAGTCCGGTTTCGAGACGCGGGCGATCCACGCCGGATACGAGCCGGACCCGACGACCGGGGCGGTGATCCCGCCGATCTTCGCCACGTCGACCTACAAGCAGGACGGGGTCGGCGGCCTGCGCGGCGGCTACGAGTACAGCCGCTCGGCCAACCCGACGCGGACCGCCCTGGAGCAGACCATCGCCGCGCTCGAGGAGGGCGAGAAGGGGTTCGCGTTCGCCTCCGGCCTGGCCGCCGAGGACACCGTGGTCCGCGGGCTGGTCGACCCCGGCGACCACGTGGTGCTGCCCAACGACGCGTACGGCGGCACGCACCGCCTCTTCGACAAGGTGCTCCAGCGCTGGGGCCTGGCCCACACGCCGGTCGCGCTCGACGACCTGGACGCGGTACGCCGGGCCGTCACCGACAGGACGAAGATGGTCTGGGTCGAGACCCCGACCAACCCGCTGCTCGGGATCGCCGACATCGCCGCCCTGGCCAATGTCGCCCACGAGGCCGGGGCCCTGCTCGTGGTCGACAACACCTTCGCGACGCCGTACCTCCAGCGTCCGCTGACCCTCGGCGCCGACGTCGTCATCCACTCGACGACCAAGTACGCCGGTGGACACAGCGACGTGGTCGGCGGAGCGGTCGTCGTGCGCGACCTGGACCTGGCCGAGAAGGTCGGCTACCACCAGAACGCCATGGGCGCGGTGGCCGGCCCGTTCGACGCCTGGCTGACCCTGCGCGGCCTCAAGACGCTGGCGGTCCGGATGGAGCGGCACTGCGACAACGCAGAACGCGTCGTCGAGTTCCTCGGTGCCGACGAGCGGGTGCAGCAGGTCTACTACCCCGGGCTGCCGGACCACCCCGGCCACGAGGTGGCCGCCGGCCAGATGGACCGCTTCGGCGGCATGGTGTCGTTCCGCGCGACGGGCGGCGAGGAGCACGCGCTCCAGGTGTGCGACCGCGCCCGCGTGTTCACGCTGGCCGAGTCGCTCGGCGGCATCGAGTCGCTGATCGAGCACCCCGGGCGGATGACCCACGCCAGCGTGGCGGGCACCGAGCTCGAGGTGCCGGCGGACCTGGTCCGGCTCAGCGTCGGCATCGAGACCGTCGACGACCTCCTGGCCGACCTCGACCAGGCCCTTGGCTGACCTGGCGGTCTGCGTCGACTTCGGCTCGACGTTCACCAAGGCCCTCCTGGTCGACCTGGCCGACGGCACGATCGTCAAGGGCGCCGAGCACCGGACGACGATCGACACCGACGTCCTCGAGGGGTACGACGTGTGCCTGGCCGAGCTCGTGGCGGCGGACCCCAGGGCGGGGGTGGCCGAGGTGCTGGCCTGCTCCAGCGCCGGCGGCGGGCTGCGCATCGCCGTGGTCGGGAACGAGGAGCTGGTCACCGCCGAGGCCGGCCGCCGCGTCGCGCTCTCCAGCGGCGGCAAGGTGGTCACCGTGCGATCGGCGGCCCAGGGCCACGACCTCGACCTGGCCGGCGACGCGCCCGACGTCGTGCTGCTGACCGGCGGCACCGACGGGGGCAACTCCGAGGTCCTGCTCCGCGCCGCGCGCGCCCTGGTGGCCGGTGGCTGGCGCGGCCCGGTGGTCGTCGCGGGCAACGTCGATGCTCGCGACGAGGTCGATGCGATCCTGGCCGGCGTACCCCATGTCCTGGCCGACAACGTCGTGCCCCGGATCGGGGTGCTGGCCCCACAGTCGGCCCGGAGCGCCATCCGGGAGGTCTTCCTCTCCCACGTCATCGGCGGCAAGCACCTGAGCCGGCGAGGCGACTTCACCACGATGGTCCGCGGCGCCACCCCGGACGTCGTGCTCACCGGCGTCGAGCTGCTGGCCACCGCGGCCGGTGAGGTCGTGGTCGTCGACGTGGGCGGCGCCACCACCGACGTCCACTCGGTGGTCGAGCTCGACCCGGAGGACGCAGGGCTGGCTCGCGACGTGGTCGCGCCCACCCCGGTCACCCGCACGGTCGAGGGCGACCTCGGCATGCGCTGGTCCGCGGTCAGCACGGTCGACGAGGCTGGGCTGCCGGACCTGGCAGCGGCCGCACGGGAGCGGCGCGACGACCCCGGCTTCCTGCCCCGGACCGCCCAGGAGTGCGACGAGGACGAGGCCATCGCCCGGGCCGCGGTGGCGCTGGCGCTGCGGCGGCACGCGGGCCGTTCGCGCGTCGTGGTCAGCCCCGAGGGCCGGGTCGTCGAGCGCAGCGGCGTGGACCTGCGCGAGGTCCACCTCGTGGTCGGCTCCGGTGGTGTGCTGCGGCACGGCCGCGCGGGGGTCGCCGACCGGGTCCTCGGACCCAGCGTGGGCCGTGACCTGGACTGGCAGCTGCCCGAGCGGGCTCGCGTCGTGGTCGACGCCGACTACGTGCTGGCCGCCGCGGGACTGCTGGCCGCCGAGCACCCCGACGCGGCGTACCGCCTCGTGACCGGTCTGCTGGATAGATTGACGACGTGAGCGAGCCCGCTGGTCGCGACGTCGCCGCCGAGCAGCGCGAAGGAGTGGCCGCCCGGCTCGCGCACCAATGGGCCGCGATGCGGCGTCACGAGCGGCAGCCCGAGCCGGTCGAGATCGCCGCAGGCACGTCGAACTTCAGCCGGGCCGAGGTGCCGTACGGCGTCGACCTGGCCGCGGCCTGGTCGTGGCGGCTGCTGGTGATCGGCGCGGCGGTGTACGCGCTCTGCTACGTGATCTCGTTCCTGGCCGTCCTGGTCATCCCCGTGGTGGTCGCGCTGCTGATCAGCGCGCTGGTCGTCCCGATCGTGGACTATCTAGAGCGCACCGGTGTCCGCCGCAGCTTCGGCTCGATCGTCGTCGTCCTGCTCACCCTCGGCCTGGTGGCCCTGCTGCTCACCTTCGCCGGCCAGCAGGTCGCCAACGGGGCCTCCGACCTCTCCGACTCCACGGTCGAGGGGTTGCAGAAGATCAAGGACTGGCTCCAGAACGGCCCGCTGCACGCCAGCGACTCCCAGATCAACGACTACATCCAGCGGATCCAGGACGCCATCAGCAAGCAGACCGAGCAGGGTGGCGTCGTCGGCCGCGTGACCGAGGTCGGCAGCGCCGTCGGCCACATCCTGGCCGGCTTCTTCATCGTGCTGTTCTCGACGTTCTTCTTCCTCTCCGACGGCAGCCGGATCTGGGCCTGGGTGGTCCGGTTGTCGCCGCGGGCCGCCCGCGAGCGGGTCGACAGCTCGGGCCGGGTCGCGTGGATCTCTCTCACCCAGTTCGTCCGGGCGACGGTGATCGTGGCCGCCACCGACGCGATCCTGATCGGCCTCGGCGCGGCAATCCTGGGCGTGCCGTTCTCGCTGGCCATCGGAGTGCTGGTCTTCCTCGGTGCCTTCGTGCCGATCATCGGCGCCACCGTGGCCGGGACCGTGGCTGTCCTGGTCGCCCTGGTCGACCAGGGGCTGGTCACCGCGCTGATCATGCTGGCGGTCGTCATCGGCGTCCAGCAGCTCGAGGGCCATGTGCTGCAGCCGTTCCTGATGGGCCGCTGGGTCTCCGTGCACCCGCTCGGCGTGATCCTCGCGATCGGCGCCGGTGTGCTCACCGCCGGCGTCGCCGGCGCCCTGGTGGCGGTGCCCCTGGCCGCCGCGGCCAACGCCGTGGTGCAGCATCTGGCGGCGTACACCGAGCCGGGCGACGACCCGGTCGAGGAGCTCGCGGAGGACTACGAGGAAACGGGGGAGACGTCCGCCGTGGAGGAGGACCCGGTGCCGCCCGGTGACTCCGACGACCCGGAGGACGGTGCGGTCGGTGGGTGACCCGATGACCGGGGGAGTGTCGCTGGCGGACGTCGAGGCCGCCCGCGAGGTGATCCGCGACGTGGCGATCGTGACGCCGATGGAGCAGTCGCGCTGGCTGTCGGCGATCGTGGAGGGCCCGGTCTGGCTCAAGTGCGAGAACCTCCAGCGGACCGGCTCGTTCAAGATCCGCGGAGGCTACGTCCGGATCTCGCGGCTGACGCCCGAGGAGCGGGCCCGCGGGGTGGTTGCCGCTTCGGCCGGCAACCACGCGCAGGGCGTGGCGCTCGCCGCCCAGCTGCTGGGCATCAGGTCGACCGTGTTCATGCCCGAGGGTGCGCCGATCCCGAAGGAGCGGGCGACCCGGGCCTACGGCGCCGACGTGGTCTTCGAGGGCTCGGTCCTGGAGGAGTCGCTGGCGGGAGCGCGGCGGTTCGCCGAGGAGACGGGGGCGGTGCTGATCCACCCCTTCGACCACGTCGACATCGTGGCCGGCCAGGGCACGCTCGGCCTCGAGGTGCTCGAGCAGGTCCCCGACGTGCAGACCGTGCTGGTGCCGACGGGTGGCGGCGGGCTGCTGGGCGGGGTCGCGCTCGCCATCAAGGAGAAGCGTCCGGACGTCCGTGTGGTCGGGGTCCAGGCGGCCGGGGCCGCGGCGTACCCGGACTCGCTCGAGCGGGGCGAGCCGGTCCCGCTGACCTCGATGAAGACGATGGCCGACGGCATCGCCGTGGGGCTGCCCGGGCCGATCCCGTTCGCCGAGGTGCGTGACCACTGCGACGAGATCCGCACCGTCTCGGAGGAGTCCCTGTCGCGAGCGCTGCTGGCCCTGGTCGAGCGGGCCAAGATGGTCGTGGAGCCGGCCGGCGCGGCCGGCGTCGCCGCTCTGCTGGACACGCCGCACGACTTCGGCGCTCCCGTGGTCGCGGTCCTGTCCGGCGGCAACATCGACCCGCTGCTGCTGGGCAAGGTGATCCGGCACGGCATGGCCGCCGCCGGCCGCTACCTCAACCTGCACGTCACGATCCCCGACAGCCCGGGCGGCCTGGCCCGGCTGCTCACCGAGGTCGGCGCGAGCGGCGCCAACGTGCTCGAGGTCATGCACGAGCGGATCTCACCGCGACTGCTGCTCGACGAGGTCGAGGTGCAGCTGCAGCTCGAGACCCGCGGTCCGCAGCACTCCGAGCAGGTGCTGATCCGGCTGCGGGAGCGGGGCTACCGCGTCATCGAGTGATCACCCGCGGCGCCGTCAGCCGGTGTAGGGCACGGCGTTGAGGATCTCCACGGACTGCTTGTTGCCGTTGACCTCGAAGCCCACGGTGTCGCCCTTGACCTTGCCGATGATCGCGGCGCCCATGGGGGACTGCGGCGAGTAGACGGTCAGCCCGTTCGCGATGTCCTTCATCTCGCGGGCCCCGAGCAGGAACTCCTCCGGGTCCTTCTCGCCGGCGAACTTGACGGTCACCTTCATCCCGGGCTCGACGACACCGTCGTCGGCCGGGGTCTCGCCGACCTGGGCTCTGTCCAGGGTCGCCTCGAGCTGGCGGATGCGGGCCACGATCCTGCCCTGCTCGTCCTTGGCGGCGTGGTAGCCGCCGTTCTCGCTCAGGTCGCCCTCCGCGCGGGCGTCGCTGATCCGCCGCACGATCTCCTGGAGAACCGGGCCCTTCAGCTCCTCGAGCTCGGCGCCCAGCTTGTCGTAGGCCTCTTGGGTGAGCCACACGGCGTTCTGCTCGGACTGCTGAGTCATGGATGTACTCCCGGGTTCTCGTGTCGTGCTGCGAAGAGCGCCCACCCCTTTTGTGATCCGGGGTGGACGCGGGGCTCGGTGGTCGATCCGGGGCCTCGGTGGCGGCTCGCGCAGGCGCGGCGCGGGACGACCAGACGGACAAGTCTAGCCCGGATGCTGCAGATGGCTAAGTCGAACGCTCAACGGGGCTGGTCCTGCCCGGGTGCGGTGCAGCCGATGTTCTCCACGGAGGTGGCCCGCCGCTCGGTCCGGATCGTCTCGACCTGGCGCTGGCCCTCGCTCGGGTCAGGGGTGAAGGTGAGCTCGCCCACGGTGGTGTGGTCCGCGGCGTACGCGCGGAGCGTGCACGACGCCTGCACGTCGGCGTTGTCCAGGACCACCACCACCACGGCGGTGGCGCTGTGGTCGTCCTCGATCGAGAACGTTTCGAGCTCGGAGGTCACCTCGGGAGTGGAGTGCTCGTAGACGGTCCACCCGAGCCAGCCGAGGAAGACGGCTGCCACGAGTGTGGACGCGGCGATCACCGCCCGGCGGCGCCAGGGCGCGGGCGCGCCGTACCTCTCGCTGAGGGTGTCCTGCGCGCTCACGCGTCAAGGCTCCCACCTAGGCTGAACGCCGTGACCGCAGGACCCCGGGCCCGCCAGCCACGAGCTGGTCTGCGGCTGATGCACGTCCATGCCCACCCCGACGACGAGTCGAGCAAGGGCGCCGCCTCGACCGCGATGTACGTCACCGAGGGCGTCGACGTGCACGTCGCGACCTGCACCGGCGGTGAGCGCGGCTCCATCCTCAACCCGAAGATGGACCGCCCCGACGTGCTCGAGAACATCACCGAGATCCGACGCCAGGAGATGGAGCGGGCCCGCGACATCCTCGGTATCCGCCAGGACTGGCTCGGCTTCGTCGACTCCGGGTGGCCCGAGGGCGACCCGAAGCCGCCGCTGCCCGAGGGCTGCTTCGCGCTGGTGCCGCTGGAGGAGGCCGCTGCGCCGCTGGTGAGGCTGATCCGCGAGTTCCGGCCGCACGTGATGACGACGTACGACGAGCGCGGTGGCTACCCGCACCCCGACCACGTCAAGTGCCACGAGATCTCGATGGAGGCCTTCGCAGCCGCCGCCGATCCGGAGCGCTACCCCGACCTCGGCGAGCCCTGGCGGGTGCAGAAGCTCTACTACCACCACTCGTTCAACCGCCCACGGATGCAGGCGATCCACGACGCGATGATCGCCCACGGGCTCGAGTCGCCCTGGGCGGAGCGGCTCAAGGAGTGGAAGGCCGAGCCGGAGTGGGACGCCCGGATCACCACCCGGGTGCCGTGCGCGGACTACTTCGGCGTCCGGGACCAGGCCCTGCTCGCGCACGCGACGCAGATCGACCCCGACGGGGCCTGGTTCGCCATCCCGCGCGAGCTCCAGGCGGAGATCTGGCCGACCGAGGACTTCGAGCTGGTGACGTCGTACGTCGACAGCCCGGTGCCGGAGGACGACCTCTTCGCCGGCATCGCCGATCCCTCCTGAGAGACTGTCACCATGCCCGTCGCCGCTGTCCTGATGCCCGTCGCCGACCTGGTCGTGCGGGCCACGGACAAGACGCCCGACGACGCGGACGTGAAGGCCGGCGGTTGGGGCGCCCTGATCTTCGTCCTGCTCATCCTCGCCGTCATCGTGCTCGCGTTCAGCTTCGTCAAGCAGCTCCGCAAGGCCCAGGCGGCCAAGGACGCCGGGGTCTACGGCGACGAGGTCGAGGACCCGGCCGGGGCCGAGAAGCCCGAGAACCACTCGGCGCCCTGACGCGTGGAGGCGGCGCCCAGGCTGGTCTCGCTCCACGAACCCACCTCGCCCCAGGGGCTGGTCGTCGTGCTCCACGGCGGCGGCTCGCGCGGCGACCGGGTCATGGTCAGCCCGACCCAGCTCTCGGTGCTCCGGATGATCCCCACGGCGCGGGCGGTCGCCCGCGCCGGTCGCGGACGGCTGGCCGTCTACCGGCTGCTCAACCGCTACCGCGGCTGGGACGGCGAGCACACGCCCGTCGCCGACGCCGACTGGGCGATGGACCGGCTCTGCGACCGGTTCCCCGCCGTACCCGTGGGGCTGGTGGGCCACTCGCTGGGCGGCCGGGCTGCGCTCCTGGCGGGCGACCACGAGGCGGTCCGCTCGATCGTCGCCCTGAACCCGTGGGTCTACCCGGACGACGACGCCGACCTCTCGGGCCGGCGGGTCCTGGTCGTGCACGGCCTGCGTGACCGGGTGGCCAGCCCGGCCCGCGCCCAGGCCGTCGTCCGCAACCTCTCCCGGACCGCCTCGGTGGAGTTCGTGCCCATCCCGGAGGGGAAGCACGGGATGGTCGGCCACCACCGGGAGTTCGACGGCCGGGCCGCCGAGTTCACTGCGGACGTGCTGCTGAGCCGAGGGTGACGTCGAACGGCCGGCGCCCCGGTCTCAGGCGGCCCAGCGGGTCCCGTCGGAGATCAGGTCGGCCAGCTCGGAGACGCCTTCCAGGTCCCTGCGGCGGTCGAGGAGCTCCAGCACCCGCCTGCGGTAGCGCAAGGCGGCCTCGCGGCGGCGCTGGTCACGCGCCTCGGCGGTCTCGATGAGGGACTCCTGCTGCAGCATCTCGCCTCCAAACTCTAGTGTTTGGATCAACTTACATCATCAACGCCTGCTCACCAAGAGCGGCTGGGCCACGTGGGCCAGCACGCCGTCCCGGTCCGAAATCACCGAGTGCGCGACACCCCGGCCGTGCGGGCTGAGGTCGGTGCCGGCGTCCATGAACATCCATTCACCGCTCGGTACCCGTTCGACGGTCACCGAGAGGGTGTTCGGGATCGACCACCACTCCTGGATGGGCAGCCGCGCGGAGACGCCGTTGGTCGAGTCGGCCACCACCATCAGCCGGTGCAGTGGAGCGGTCTCCTCGCCCGCCACCAACGGGATCCTCGGCCGGGTCCAGAGCCGGGCCCGCCCGGTCGCCGGTCCTTCGAAGCCGCCCTCGACGAACCGCCACTCCACCGAGGGTCCGTAGCCCCACTCCGGCGGCACGCCCTCGAAGAACGTCGTCACCTCGTCGTCCGGGACCGGCGGCAGCTCGACCGGCGGCTCGACCAGGTGGCGCGTCGACTCCGGCTGCTCGCGCACCCGCCAGGCGGTCGCCGTGCAGGCCGGCCGGTCGTCGACGAAGAGCCGCGCGGCCACCATCTCCACCCGCCGCCCCGGCCGGACCACCTCCGCCTCGGTCCGCACGACGCCCTGCGGGATCGGGCCGAGCATGTCGACGGTGAGCCGGGCGATCGTGAACGCCGGGTCGTCCGTCGTACCGTCCACGGCTCGGGCCAGCAGCGCCGCCGGTGGCCCGCCGTGCTGGGCGTCGAGGTCCCAGGGGCTCGTGGTGGCCGCGGTCGACCGGAAGGCGTCGGTGCCGACGGGGAGGTAGTAGGCCTCGGGCAGCTGCACGCCACCCAGCATCACAGGGGCTTCCTCAACCTGAAAATCCTTACCAGAGACTTGACGTTGAACGTCAATTAGTAGAGTGTTCGGAGCAACGTCGAATGGTGATGCGAGTCACTGGCGGCGCCTGTCAGCCTCGTTCGTTCAACTCCTAGGTGGTTCTCGTGAAGATCCGAAACAGACGGCTCCTGGGAGCCGCGTTGACGTTCACCGTTCTCGCCGGCGGCGTCGCAGCCTGCGGTTCGGACAACGACTCGGGCAGCGACAGCTCGGGCAGCTCCGGGGGTGTCACGAACGTGACGATGATGGCCTTCCCGGGCCAGTCCTACCGGCTGCCCTTCCTGGTGGCAGACCAGGAGGGTTTCTTCAAGGACCACAACATCGCGTTCAAGTTCGTCGACCAGCCCAACACCATCACCGGGACCCAGGCCATGGCGGCCACCAAGGCCAACGTCGGCTTCCTCTCGAGCGTGACCGAGGTGCAGGGCTTCCAGGCCGGCCAGACCTACCCGTTCTTCTGCGGTGGCATCGACGTGCTGCAGACCACGCTGATCGCGGACACCAACAGTGACCTCCCGTCGATCGATGACGGCTCGACCTGGCAGGAGGTCCTGCAGGGCCTCAAGGGCAAGAAGATCGGCATCCAGACGCCGGTGGGCTCCGGGCTGCAGATCCTGTTCTCTGCAGCGCTCAAGGAGGCCGGCCTGAGCGACAGCGACGTCACCTACGTGAACCTCGGCGGTACGCCGACCACGGTGCAGGCGGCCCTCGCCAACGGCAGCATCGACGTCGCCCAGATCAACCCGCCCGGCACCCAGCTGCTGGCGTCGCAGGGCTACGGCAAGCCGCTGATCTACATGGCCGACGGTCCGGACGTCTACAAGAACACCTTCGGCAGCGGACTGGTCGTCGACCCGAACTGGCTCAAGAGCAACAGCGACGCCGCCAAGAACTTCTGCGACGCCTACAACGAGGGCGTGAAGTGGGTCCAGGACCCCGCAAACGCCGACGCAGCCGCGGCGATCCTCGCCAAGGACACCGGCGTCCCCGAGGACGCAGCCAAGCCGGTTGTCACCGACACCTTCGGTGACTTCGCGGAGATCGACGAGGGCACGATGCAGACCACCTTCGACAACTTCGTCGACCTCGGCATCGCCAAGGCGGACCCGAAGCCGAGCACCGACGATCTGGTCGTGAACCCGTAGGAGGTTGCCACGGAGTCCCCCACGTCAGGCGGCCCCGACCTTGGTCGGGGCCGCAAGACACCGTCTTCTGCACGTCCGCTGCGGGGCATCAAGGTCCTCGATCTCGGACAGTACGTCGCCGGTCCCCTCGTCGCGACGATGCTGTCCGACCAGGGCGCCGAGGTGGTGCGGGTCGAGCCGCCGGGTGGCCCGCGGTGGTCGACACCGCTCAACGACGTCCTGCTGCGCGGCCGAACCAGCACCGTGACGCTGGATCTCGCGTCAGGGATCGGTCGCGCCGAGGTCCGGCGGCTGGTCGCTGAGGCCGACGTCCTGGTCGAGAACTTCCGGCCCGGTGTCCTTTCCCGGCTCGGCCTCGACCCCGACCAGCTGCTGGCCCGGCACCCACGGCTGGTGGTCTGCTCGATGCCTGGCTTCGGCCAGCGCGACCCGCGGGCCGGCCTGCCCGGGTGGGAGGGCGTGGTGCTGGCTGCGGCCGGCTGCTATGCCACCGGTTCGCAGGAGATGCTGCAGGGGGAGTGGTGGCCGAGCGACGGTCCGGCGTTCACGCCGCTGCTCCTCGGGTCGGTCTTCGCCGCGATGCTCGGCGCCGTGGGGGTGACCGCCGCCCTCCTGGCCCGGCAGCGGGACGGCCTGGGCCAGCTCGTCGAGGTCCCGCTCCACGACGCGTTCTTCGAGGCGATCGGCGCGCGCGTGCTGCGCTATGGGCGCAACACCCCGGCCGGCGCGCTGCTCGGTTCCGGCTTCTACCGCTGTGCCGACGGCCGGTACGTCAGCCTCATCACGGTCTGGTACCGCCATCTCGAGTGGCTCCTGCGCGCCGCCGGCCAGGAGGAGTGGCTGACCGACGGCACCGCCGACTACGCCCGGCTGCGGTCCGACCCGGCTGCCCCGGCCGAGCTGGGGCGACGGCTGGTCGACCTCCTGGCGGGCCGGACCGCCGCGGAGTGGGAGGCGCTGGGCCGCGATGCCGGTGTGCCACTCGCCGCCGTGCGTACCGCGGCCGAGTGGCAGAAGGAGGCGCCCCGCCTCGTGCCGGAGTCGGTGCGCGTCGAAGCCGACGGGGTCCGCCCGGCGCCGGTGGTCAGAGTGCACGACCGCGGAGCCGTCGTTCGTCGGCCGCGGCGGGCAGCTGACGGCGACGGACCCCTGACCGGATTCCGCGTGGTCGACATGACTCGGGTGCTCGCCGCGCCGACGGTGGCCCGGCTGCTGGCCGAGCTGGGCGCCGAGGTGACCAAGGTCGACGTCGCACCGGGAACGACGCGGGCCGGGCTGCGCGAGCCGTTCTTCCACGAGTCGGTCAACCGCGGGAAACGAACGGTGGTCGTGGATGCGCACACGCCGGGCGGGGCCGAGCGGGTGCGCGAGCTGTGCCGTGACGCCGACGTGCTGGTCACCAACTTCACCCAGCCGGCGCTTCGCCGGCTCGGCCTGGACCTCGACACCATCGGTCGCACCGCACCGCGCCTGGTGCACACCTACGTGAACGCATTCGGCACCTCCGGGCCCTGGGCGGACCTTCGCGGGTACGCCGAGATCGCGAACACCGTCACCGGCATCACCGCGCGTACCCTCGGGGCCGGCCCGCCCAGCGGGGTCGCACCCAACGTCGACCTGCCGAGGTCGCCGGCCACCGACTACGCCGCCGGGATCCTCGGCGCCTTCGCCGCGCTGCTCGGCCTCCTCCGCCGCGAGCGGCTCGGCCGGACGTCCGCCGCCGAGACCACCCTCGTCGACGCGGCGTGCCTCGAACAGCTCGCCCAGCTGCATGGCTCGGACGACCCGCCTGACGTCACCGGCCTGCTCGGCTGGTCCGACCTGCAACGGCTCTACCTGACCCGGGACGGCTGGATCTTCGTCGGCGTGGGCGAGGACAACCGCGACCGTCTGGCCGCCGAGCTCGGGGCGAGCGACGATGCGGCGCTGGAGAAGACTTTCGCGGAGCTGAGCCTGGGCGAGGCCGTGCGCAGGGTGGCCGCTGCCGGTGGCGCAGCACATCCGCTCGTGGCCATGGACGACCTGCTCGAGCCAGGAGGTGTCGCCGACCGGCTGGGGCTGCGCCTGGAGCAGCAGTCGGCGCGGTTCGGCTCCGTCGTCCAGCCCGGCCCGGTGATCAGGCTCAGCCGGACCCCGATGCGCGCGGGCGACCTGCCCGTCCCACCAGAAGAGCTACACATCCACGACCAGGAGGCGAACCCATGAGCCACACAGCCACGATCCTCGACCCCACCGGGCGCGGAGACGTCAACCAGAACCCCACCCTCGCCCCGCGCTCGCGACCGCTCGCCGGCGCCACCATCGGCCTGCTCGACAACGGCAAGGTGAACGGCGCCAACCTGCTCGAGGCGTTCGGCCGCCTGCTCGGCGAGACCGAAGCCGTCGGCGAGGTCCGCCTGTTCCACAAGCCGTACGCCGGCCAGCCGCTCGACGAGGACCAGCTCGAGGAGATCGCGTCGACCTGCGACTTCGTGGTCACCGCCATCGGCGACTGCGGCTCGTGCAGCGCGGCCACACTCGCCGACGGGATCCTGCTCGAGCGCGAAGGCGTGCCCGCCGCCAGCATCTGCACCGAGCCGTTCGCGGTCACCGCCGCCGCGATGGCCCAGGTGCAGGGCTTCCCGGGCTACCGGTTCGTCCGGACCCGCCACCCGGTGGCCAGCCTGAGCCAGGAGGAGCTCGACGACCGCGCTCGCGAGATCGCCCCTGCGGTGTTGGGCGTCTGGGGCGTGACCTCGTGACTCTTCTCGACCACGAGCCGCCGCGGGTCGACCCGACCCTGGTGCAGGAGGTCCTCGAGTACTCCTACGAGCGGGGCTGGACCGACGGGATGCCCACGGTCCCGTGCACCGAGGAGCAGCTCGCGGCGTTCCTCTCCCACACCGACCGAGCACCGGACGACGTACTGCTCGAGCTGGGCCATCTCAACCGGGCGCTCACGGTGCGGCTGGCCGCGATCAACGCCGTGATGGCCGGCTGCCGGCCGGAGTACTTCCCAACCGTGCTCGCGACGTGGGACGCGCTGCGCGAGGAGGGGTACGTCGGGGCGGGGATGTGGCAGTCGACCACCGGTCTGGGCGCGCTGCTGGTCGTCAACGGCCCGGTCCGCACCGAGCTGGGCTTCAACTCAGGCGCCAACCTGTTCGGCTCCGGGGCCCGGGCCAACGCGACGGTCGGGCGCACGCTCCGGCTGGTGGCCATCAACGTCTTCGGCCTGGCGCCCGGCGTCCTCGACCAGTCCACCCAGGGCACCCCGGCCAAGTACTCCTTCTGCATCGCCGAGAACGAGGAGCACAGTCCGTGGTCCGGGCTGCCTCAGGAGCACGGCGTTCCCGAGGACGAGAGCACGGTCACCGCGATCTCCATGCGGTCGGTGTCACACCTGGAGGCCCGGCAGGCCCGCAGCGCCGAGCAGCTGCTCCACGACCTCGCCGGCACCGTCGCCCGCACCGGCGCGCTGCTCCAGGAGACCGTCAGCACCTGCCTGGTGCTCAGCCCCGAGCACGCCCACCTGCTGGCCGACCAGGGGTTCGACCGGCCGCAGGTCCGCGCGTTCCTCCACGAGCACGCCACGGTGCCCGAGGAGGTGCTGGTCCGGGCCGGCAAGAACGGCGTCTCCACCCAGCAGCGGCTGCGGCTGCCCGGCGACCACCCCGACGCCATGGTCGACCCGCGGCTCGAGGGCGGCGTGCTCCACGTGCTGTCCGGGCCGGAGGTCGTGAACATCGTGGTCGCGGGTGCACCCAACTGCGGCATCTCGGCGGTCGTGGACGCGCACAACGTCGGACGTCCGGTTCCGAGCATGGCGCGGGTGGCGTCGTGACGGCGGTGGCGGACGCCCTGGCGCCGGTGTGCGAGGTCCTCGAGAGCGACGGCTTCACCGGCGAGTGGCAGGAGACCGACGCGGGTGTCGTCTTCCGCGTCGGTGTCGGCAGCGCCGACTGCGAGGACTGTCTGGTGCCGCGGGCGGTGCTCGAGATGATGGTGGGCTCCGCGCTGCAGCCGACCGGGCTCCGGCTGGCGCGGCTGGACATGCCGGGTGAGTGACCGCATGTGGGCCCAGGTCCTCGTGGGACCGGGCCGGTTCGATCGAGCCGAGCTGCCGCGACCGCGCGCCGAGGGGCTCGGCGCCGGCGAGGTGCTGCTGCGCACGGTGGCCGGAGGGCTGTGCGGCAGCGACCGACCCTACTTCCTCGGTGCACCCAACCCGTGGCGCCGCAGTGCCGGTGCGGCGTCCGGCGACGTGGGGTTCCCGCTGCACGAGGTGGTCGGGGAGGTGGTCGCCTCGCGCGACCCAGAGCTGGCCGAGGGTGCGGTCGTGGTGGGCTGGGCGACCGCCTTCGACGGGCTCGCCGAGTACGTCGTGACCGAGGCCGCGAGCCTGTGGGCCTTCGACCCGGCGCGGGTGTACACCGGGGACGCGGTTCTCCTGCAGCCCCTCGCCTGCGTGCTCTACGCCGTCGAGCGGCTGGGCGACGTGCGAGACGTGGACTGCGCGGTGATCGGGCTCGGCTCGATCGGGCTGCTGTTCGCCTCGGTGCTGAAGGCGCGCGGCGCGGCGTCCGTGTCCGGCGTCGACCGGGTGGACCGGTCCGCTGCCGCCGGCAAGGTCGGCGTCGACGAGTTCACCTGGTCGGGCAGCGAGGTCTGGTCCGCCGAGCCAGCTCACCGGGCGGCGTACGGCGCCGTGGTGGAGGCGGTCGGCCACCAGACCCTGACGCTGCAGCACGCGCTGGACGCCGTGGCCGAGCGCGGCCGGGTCTTCTACTTCGGCGTGCCCGACGAGCCGAGCTACCCGGTCGACATGAACGCGATGGTGCGCAAGCACCTCACCCTCTTCGCCGGCGGCACACTCGAGCGGCGCCGGATGCTGCGCGAGGCGGGGGATCACCTGGCCGAGAACCCGCACCTGGTCAACGCCCTCATCAGCCACCGGTTCGCCATGAGCGACGCCCAGGACGCCTACGACCTCGCGTTCCGATCCACCGGCGACCGGCTCAAGGTCGTCGTCACCGCCAGCTGACTACCCTCGAGGAGACCGCATGAGCCGCATCCCACCCGCCCCGCGTGAGCAGTACGAGCCCCTGTTCGGCACCCACCCGCCGCTGCGCCAGCAGATCTATGCCTGGAACCCCCGGATCGCGGTCCCGTGGGTCGAGTTCTCCGCCCGGTTCCACGCCGCGTCCGACCTGCCCGCCCGGCTGGTCGAGCTGGTCCGCCTGCGTGTCGCCTTCCACAACCAGTGCCGCAGCTGCATGGCGATCCGCTACAGCTCGGGCGCCGAGGCCGGGGTGACCGAGGAGCTGGTCTGCTCGCTGGAGCGGCCGGCCGAGGCACCCGACCTGACCCCGGCCGAGAAGGCGGCGCTCGACTTCGCCGACCGGTTCGCCACCGACCACCTCTCGGTCCACGACGAGATGTTCGCACGGCTGCGCGAGCATTTCACCGAGCCCGAGCTGGTCGACCTGTGCTTCCAGCTCGCGCTGTTCGTCGGCGTGGGCCGGATGAACGCCGTCCTCGACATGGTCGACGACCTGCCGGAGGAGTACGCCGAGCGCGGGACCGTGCTCGCGCCGTGGACGTTGGAGCCGGCTCAGCGGGTCTGACCTGACCGGGCCGCCGCCCGCCCGGCCCGGTAGCCGAAGACAAGCGCCGGGCCGAGCGTCCCGCCAGCGCCGCCGTAGACGATGCCGGTCGGCGCGGCCATCGCGTTGCCCACGGCGTACAGCCCGGGCACCAGCGCGCCGCTCACGTGGACGACCTCGCCGTCGACCGTGGTCTGTGGTCCGCCCTTGGTGCCGAGCGTGCTCGGGTGGACCTGGGCCGCGTAGTAGGGCGCGGAGTCCACGCGGCCGAGCGTGGCCGCGGGTGTGCCGTAGTGACGCTGGTCCCCGCACCAGCCGTCGTAGATGCTCTCGCCGCGATGGAAGTCGGGGTCGTGGCCGGCGGCGACGTTCTCGTTGAACCGGGCGAGGGTCGCGGCCAGCGCCTCGGCAGGCACGTCGATCGCGGTGGCGAGCTCGGTCACGGTGTCAGCGCGGACCAGCCAGTCCGGCGCGGCCTGGCCGGGTGCAGTGCCGAAGCATCCGTACTGCTCGACGCAGCGCGAGTCGAGGACCAGCCAGGCCGGGATGTTGGCGTAGGCGAACTCGACCGGGTCGAACGCGTGGAACGCCGCCCCGAGTGCGTTGTAGTTGGCGGCCTCGTTGGCGAACCGGACGCCATACCGGTTGACCATCACGGTCCCGGGGATGGTGCGCTCGCGCAGCAGCAGGACGGAGGCCGGGTCCCCGTCGGCGTCGACCATCCCGGGCGGCGCGACGACCGGGACCCACCAGGCGAACTGCATGCCACCCAGCTCGGCGCCGGCGCCCATGGCGAGCCGCAGCCCGTCGCCGGTGTTGGCCCGGGCCGTCGGCAGGTGCTCGACGGGGCCGCGTAGGAACGCGCGGACCAGGTCGCGGTCCCACTCGAAGCCTCCGGTCGCGATGACCACGGCCTTCGCTCGGGCCACCACGTCGCCGTCCGGGCCCGTCACGCGGACGCCGACCACCCGGCCGTCCTCCTGGAGCAGCTCGGTCGCGCGCAGGCTGGTGCGTGGCTCGACGCCGGCCTCGAGGCAGCCCTGGAGCAGCGAGACCACCAGCCCGCGGCCGAGCCCCTCGAGGTGGCCGGCCTCCCGCTCGGCCACGACGCCCGGCGCGAGGACGCCGGTGCCACCGCCACTCGGGATCTCGCCGATCAGCAACCGGCGCGGAGCGCTGACCAGCCGGTCGACCCACCCGCCGATCGCCTCAGTGCACACGAGCTGCGACTCCAGCGACCGGCCGCCGCCGGGCCGGCCGCCCGGGTGCTCGGGGTGGTAGTCGGGGTAGCGCGCGACGAGCTTCAGTCGAACCGGCGTCTTGGTGTCCAGCCACTCCACCAGGTCGTCCACGCTGTCGACGAACGCCTCGACCATCTCCGGCCGCATGGTGTCGTTGGACAGGGCGGCCAGGTAGGAGAGCGCGTCCTCTCGGCTGTCCTCGATGCCCCCAGCGCGGGCCACCGGGTTGTCCGGCAGCCAGATCACTCCCCCGGAGAGTGCGGTGGTCCCGCCCACCAGGTCAGCCTTCTCGAACAGCCCGACCCGGGCGCCGTCCTGGGCCGCCGCCAGCGCCGCGGTGAGCCCGGCCGCGCCGGTCCCGAGGACGACGACGTCGTAGGTCTCACGTGCAGTCACGCCCATGCGTGGACTGTATCATTGACGTTCAACGTCAAGTTGCTCTACTGTCGCGAAGAAGTCCGCGACCGCCGGGCGGGAGGAGACGCGCCCATGCTGTTCCACCAGGCCATCGCCAAGGCCCTCGCCGATCAGGAGATCACCACGATCTTCGGTGTCCTCGGCGACGCGAACCTGTACATGATGGACAGTTTCGAGCGGGAGACGGGCGGCCGCTTCTACTCGATGTCCAACGAGGCCGGCGCGGTGCTCGCGGCCAACGGCTTCGCGCGCACCTCCGGCGGGCTGGGCGTCGCCACCGTCACGCACGGCCCGGCGTTGACCAACACCATCACCGCGCTCGTCGAGAGCGTCAAGGACCACACGCCGGTACTGGTGGTCGCCGGCGACACCGCGGTCGTCGACCGCGACAACTTCCAGAACATCTCCCAGCGCGAGGTGGTGCTGCCGAGCGGAGCCGGCTTCGAGCAGGTGCGCACACCCGAGACCGTGGCCGAGGACGTCGCGGTCGCCGTACGACGGGCGCTGCTGGAGCGCCGCCCGGTCGTGCTCAACGTGCCGGTCGAGTTCCAGTGGCAGGAGGTCGACCACGCCCCCCACCGGGTGCGCTGGGTGTCCCCGCAGGCTGTGGTGCCGGACCCGGCCGCCCTCGACGCGGCAGTCGGCATCATCGCCTCGGCCAAGCGTCCGCTGGTGCTGGCCGGCGAGGGCGCCGCGAGTCCGGAGGGCAGGGAGGCGCTGGTCCGCCTGGCCAACCGGATCGGCGCTCCGCTCGCCACCACGCTGCGGGCCCGCGACCTGTTCCGTGGAGACCCGCACAACCTGGGCATCTTCGGCACGCTGTCGCACGAGGTCGCGATGGACACCATCGACCAGGCCGACTGCGTGATCGCGTTCGGTGCCTCCCTCAACAACTGGACGACTGCCGAGGGGTCGGGGCTGCAGGGCAAGCGGGTCGTTCACGTGGACATCGACCGAGCGGCGATCGAGCAGTTCTCGGAGTGAGCGCGGCCGTGGTCGGGGACGTCGTACCCGTCACCGAGGCGTTCGTGAACCTTCTCGACGAGGCCGAGGTGAAGCCGACCGGCTTTGCGTCCCCGCAGCTGGCCGATCGGCTGGCGGGCCGCGACGAGCACGCCTACAAGGACAACAGCACCGACCGGACCGTCGACATCCGCACTGCGATGCTGAAGGTGGAGGCCGCCTTCCCCGACGACCGCACCCTCGTGCACGACGGCGGCCGGTTCATCTTCCAGGCGTTCAAGCTGCTGCACGCACCCGACCCGCGGGCCTATGTCCACACGGTCAACTACGGCTCGATCGGCCTCGGCATGGGCAACGCCGTCGGCGCATCGTTCGGGGCCCCGGGCCGGCCGGTCCTGCTGGTCACCGGCGACGGCGGCTTCATGCTGGGTGGGCTGGCTGAGTTCAGCAGCGCCGTGCGGCACCAGGTCGACCTGGTTGTCGTGGTCTTCAACGACGGGGCGTACGGCGCCGAGCACATCCAGTTCCGCAACAAGGAGCTGGACCCTGCCATCTCGACGTTCGAGTGCCCAGACTTCGGCCCCGTCGCGACCGCGCTGGGCGGCCAGGGGTTCACTGTGCGCAACATCGAGGAGCTCGACGAGGCGCTGGCCGCGATCGAGCGCCGTGACCTGCCGGTCCTCATCGACATCAAGATCGACCCCGACAAGGTGTCGATGCCCGACCACTAGCGGGACGGGCGCCTGCTGCTCGGCAGTGTCCACGCGAGGACGCCGCCCAGCACGGACGCCAGCCCCGCCACGAGGTAGCTCGCGGTGAAGGAGCCACTGGCGTCGGCCAGCCATCCGCCCAGCGGGGGGAGCGACGAACTGCGCCGCGCCAAGCGCCAGGGTGGCCGCCCCCAGCACCGTGGTCACCTCGGCCGCCGGCAGCTCGTCGCTGAGGTAGGCGGCCAGCACCGAGCCGATGCCGGTCATGACCAGGCCGAACAGCACGACCACGATGGTGAGCTGCAGCGTGCCGGTGATGACGGTGGTCGCGGCCGCACAGAGCCCGGTGACGACGATCGCCCCGCCCAGCGTGCGGCTGCGGTGCCAGTGGTCTGAAATCCGTCCGACGAGCACAGCGCTCACGATGCTGGCCAGCCCCAGCAGCGAGTACGCGCGGTTGGCCTCGGCACTGCTCAGGCCCGCATCCCGGAGGGCGGCGATCAGGTAGTTCACGAAGATCGAGAAGCCGATGCCGTAGAAGCCGTAGCACCAGCAGGTCCGCGCCACGGGGAACTCGCCACGCAGTGCCCGCCAGCTGCGTATGGGCACGGTGAGCGGTGCCGCCGACACGGGCCGCAGCCACGCCGACCGTCAACAGCACGAGCAGCGCGATCACGGTGACCGCCGCCCACACCTCTCGCCAGGCGTCCTCACCGCGCAACGCCTGCACGGCTCCGGTGAGGAGCCCCGACAGCGTGATGCCGAGACCCACGCCCATGATCATCAGGCCGTAGGCAAGGCCGCGGCGCTCCTCCGGGGCCGTGGCGGCGACGATGCCCGAAGCCGGGAGCCAGATGAGGGCGCCGCAGGCGCCCAACACGCACATACCCACGAGAAGCATCCAGGGGGCGGTGGCCACCGTCATGAGGACCAGACCGGCGCAGGAACCGGCCAGGCCGACCTTGATCACGTTCGAGGGGTCGGCCCGGGGTGGACGTGCGGTGATGACCAGCACGGCTGCGGTGTAGGCGCCGAGGTTGGCGGCGCCGAGCAGCCCGGCCGCGCCGTAGCTGCCGAGCAGGTCTTCCTTCATCGCCGGGAGCACGAACGCGAAGGTGAAGCGAGCGAACCCCGGGAGATTGCGGTAGCCGCCATCACCAGCACGACCGGGCCCAGCCAGGAGCGCCCGGTGGGAGCGACCACCGCCACGGGATCCGGGGTCATCCCGGCCATCAGGCCTCCTCGCGGGTCATTCCGAAGGATCGCTCTATTGACGTTCTACGTCAAGTTGCCTAGCGTCGAGTGGGTACGTGACGGGGGCGGGCCGGACGGACGAGGGAGCTGCGATGGACGAGCTGTGGCAGCCGCTTCAGCTGGGTCCGCTGCGGCTCCGGAACCGGGTCATGCTGCCCCCGCACGGCCGGCTGGCCGGCGACCCGTTCGGCGGCGAACGGCAGGCACCCGGGCCGCGGCCTACTGGCGGAGCCGCGCCGAGAACGGCGCCGCCTGGATCTGCGGGATGAACGCGTTCGTCGACAACACCGCCTGATCCCCGGCTTCGAACCGGCCGGCCTCGGCGCCACCACCCGAGGCGTGTTCCGGCTGCCGCAGTTCCGCGAGCGGGCCGCACAGTACGCGGGAGGCGATCCCCTCCGGTCGGCCGGCGCGTACGCCGCGGCCCAGCTGATCATGCAGGGCGGTATGCCGCACTCCCCGTCGGGCCTGCTGGCCAACCACACCAACAACCAGGTCCCGCATGTGCTGACGGCCGAGGAGATCGCCTGGTTCGTCGAGGAGTACGCCTTCTCCGCGGGCGAGGCATCAAGGGCGGCCGGCCTGGACGGCGTGGAACTGCACGCCAACCACGAGGACCTGCTCCAGCTCTTCCTCTCCCCCGCGACCAACCACCGCGAGGACGGCTACGGCGGGGACCACGCCGGCCGGCCGGATGCGCCTGCTGCTGGAGGTGCTGGGCGGGATCCGGCAGGGAGGCCCTCGGGCCCGACTTCACCGTCGGGGTGCGGCTGAACATGGACGAGCTGTTCGACGGCGGCTACGACCTGGCCGGCGGGCTGGCCATCGCTGGGTGTTTCGGCGGAGGCCGCCGGGACCATCGACTACCTGCACTGCGTGATGGGCAACAACTGGGGCGCGCCCAGCTACATCCAGCCGCACCACTACCGGCCGGCGGAGTGGTCGCACCGGGCGGGGCGCTTCCGGGATTACTGGACTCCCGGTGGTCTATAGCGGCCGGGTGGCGAGCATCGAGGCGGCGGCCCACGTCGTCGACCACGGCGACGCCGATGTCGTCGGCCTGGCGCGGGCGATGTTCGCCGAACCAGCCTTCGGCAAGGCGCGCGGCGGCCGGGCTCGGACAGGCCCGGCATCGGCACCAACGACTGCCTGCACCGGGTGGTGGTGGAGGGCATCCGGTTCGGCTGCTCGGTGAACCCGCCCACCGGCCACGAGGGCGACCGGCCCCGGTCCGGGTCGGCGAGGCGCGTTCGTGCCTCGTCGTCGGCGCGGGTCCGGCCGGGCTGGAACTCGCCGCGCTGCTCGCCGAGCAGGGTCACCGGGTGGCGCTCTGGGAGCGGGAGGAGGAGCTCGGCGGCCAGCTCCGCGCCGCGGCGGCGCCGCCGAGAACGCCGCGTACGGGGATTTCATCGTTCCAGGCGGCGCGACTCGCAGGCCCCGGCGTCGAGGTGCGGCTCGGCCGGGGCGACCCCGGCCGAGCTGCACGCCGGTTCCCCGACGTGGTCGCGGTGGCCACGGGCGCCCGGCCGCGCCGCCCGAACGATCCCACTCGGGACGCCGGGTGTGGTGGAGGGCCGCGACGTGCTGCTCGGCCGGGCCGAAGTGGGAGAGCGGGTGCCGGTGGTCGCGAAGGAGGACCAGATGCAGCCGCTCACCATCGCGGGGCACCTCTGGACCTGAGCCGCAGGGTGACCGTCGTCTGGACCTTCCCGGGGATCGCGCCCCCGGTCGGGAGGTATTCGATCGGCGCACCGCTCGCCAAGCTGACGGCGGCAGGCGCCGAGGGGTCGTGGTGGAGCGGGTCGCGGGGGTCGACAGTGGTAGGGTGCTCACCCGCAGTAGTTACTCAGGGGCCGAGCGGGTCCACCCCGGCTACGACACGGTCGTGCTCGCCTGCGGAGGCGAGGCCGAGACCGACCTGTACGGCGAGGTGCGCGGACGGGTACCCGAGCTGCACATCCTCGGCGACGCCTACGCGCCGCGCCGCATCTCCTTCGCGACCCGGCAGGCGTACGAACTGCGCGCACCCTCTGGGTGGCTCCGGGATGAGCGATCCCGACCTCGAGTCGATGCGGCAGAACGCGGCACGCCGCAGCGGACGGGCCGGGCTCCTGGTCACCCAGCGCGAGTGCACCTTCGTCTTCGCCGGCCCCGACGGCGGCCTCCGGGGTCGCGATGACGGATGTGCAGAGCAGGGCCGGCTCTGGCTGACCGCGGTCGAGGGGCGGGCCCACGTCGTGGCCCTGGCCGCGGGAGCCGCGGGTGTCCGTGGTCGTGTCGAGTGCCGGCACGAAGCTTGCCGGGACGACGGATGGTGGCGCTGCACGGGGTAGCGACCGTGCACCGGGACCGCGCCTTCATCGAGCCCTGGCTGGGACGCCTTCGCACAGCGTTGGGCAAAAACCAAAAAAAAAAAAAAAAAAAAAAAAAAAAAAAAAAAAAAAAAAAAAAAAAAAAAAAAAAAAAAAAAAAAAAAAAAAAAAAAAAAAAAAAAAAAAAATCTAGAAACCCAGGTCGCGCCCGATGATCTCCTTCATGATCTCGTTCGTGCCTCCGTAGATCGTTGGATGCGGGCGTCACGCCAGGCCCGCGCGATCGGGTACTCCTCCATGTAGCCGTACCCGCCGTGCAGCTGCAGGCAGGTGTCCAGGCCCCTCTTCAGCTCGGTGGTCCACCACTTGGCCTTCGCCGCGTCGACCGGCGTCAGCGACCCGCGTTGAGCTCGAGGAGGCACCGGTCCACGTAGACCTGCACGACCTCGATCTCGGTGTCCATCTCCGCCAGTCGGAACCGGCTGTGCTGGAAGGCGCCGATCGGCCGGCCGAACGCCTCGCGGAACGGGGCAGTAATGCGGGGTCCAGTCGAGCGCTGCCTGCGGCCGCCGCGACCGCGACGACGGCGATCGAGAGCCGCTCCCGCGGCAGGTTGCGCATCAGGTGGGCGAAGCCGTTGCTCGTTCACCGATGAGGTTCGACCGCGGGCACCGCAGTCGTCGAAGACCAGCTCGGCGGTGTCCTGGGCCTGCGGGGCCGACCTTGGCCAGCCGCCGGCCGCGGTCGGAATCCGGGGTATTCCGCTCCACCACGAGCAGGCTGATCCCGCGCGCACCCGCTCCCGGGCGGTCTTCGCCACCACGATCACCAGGTCGGAGTGGCGCCGTTGGTGATGAACGTCTTGGTGCCGTTGAGGAGTAGTGGTCGCCGTCGCGGACCGCGGTGGAACGTACCCCGGCCAGGTCGGGGCCGGCGCCGGGTTCGGTCATAGCGATCGCGGTAACGATGTCGCCGGAGCAGAAACCGGGGAGCCAGCGCTCTCTCTCGTCGGTGGTCAGTTCGCGCAGGTACGGCGCGACGACGTCGTTGTGCAGTCCGAAGCCGAGCCAGCGGGGGCGCACCGACACGGACGACTCCTCGACCAACACGGCGTTGTAGCGGAAGTCCGGCTCCCGCCGCCGCCGTACTCCTCGGGTACGTCCAGCCCCAGCAAGCCCGCCCCGCCGGCCAGGTCCCACAGCTGCCGGTCGACGATCCCTTCGGCCTCCCACCGGTCGTACTCCGGGGTGACGTGCCGTTTGACGAACTGTCGTACGGCGTCTCTGAAGTCGCTGTGGTCGGACTCGAAAAGTGTGCGTTCCATCTGGGGGACCAAGGCTCCGGCGGGTAAATTAAGTGAGTGGTTTCTGTTCAGGAGCTCGCCTCGACGCGGGCCGACTCGGCCCTTGCCCTCGCCGACCCAGCGGAGCAGTTCCAGCACCGGGGAGCCGGCGGTCTCACCAAAGGCAACGACGTGGCGGCTTCGTTGACGAGCTCGTAGAGGCGGTTGAGCACCCTGATCCGGTGTTCGAGCTCGGAGAGCTTCTCCCGTCAGGATCGCCTGCGTCCTGGTCGACGCGGAGAAGCTCCCGGTCAGCGCGAACTGGCCCAGCTCGGCGATCTCCTCGCAGACCGAACCCGAGCTGCTTGAGGATCCGGGCGCCCTCGACGTAGAAGATGTAGTCACGCGGATAGCGCCGAGTCCCACCCGTCGGTCCGCTCGGAGGGGTAGGATCCCCAGCTCCTCGTAGTAGCGGATGGTGCGGGTGGAGACGCCGGTGCGCTTCGCGAGCTCGCCGATGCTCAGCGAGGGACCCGCCTCGACGTCGTCCGCAGGAGCAGGTGAGCTGGTGGTCGAGTGCTCGGCTACGGATTGCTTGCGTGCAGCCATGGTGATCCCCGGATCCTGAGTCACGGTAGGTGGGCGAGTGGGGCGACGTGGCCCACTCCGATTTGACGCTTACCGTCAATGGTATCATTTTTCTGACGAGAGCCGCCCCGTGTCTCCCGTCCCTACCACGGCCGCGCCCGGTCATGTGGGCGCCGAGCCGACCCAGATCCGGATCTTCGCCGAGACCGCGACCTCGTCGCGCTGGTTGAGGATCTTCTCGTCGATCACCACGATCCCACCGGGGGCCTTGTCCTCCTTGGAGAGGACCTCCATGACGGGGTGGATCGTGTCGCCGAAGAAGACCGGCGCCTTGAACCGCACCTCGTCCATGCCGAGGAAGGCCTGCACCCGCCCCGGGTGAAGGGGGATGAGCCCGGCGCCACAGGACAGCACGAGCAGACCGTGCGCGATCCGCTGGCCGAACGGCGTGGACTTCGCGTAGTCGGCGTCCATGTGCAGGCCGAAGTGGTCGCCGGTGACGCCGGCGAAGTTCACGACGTGCGTCTCGGTGATGGTGAGCCCGGTGAACTCGCGGCGGTCGCCGACCGTCAGCTCTTCGTAGTACCTGTCGAACACCGCGACTCCTGGGCCCTGGACGAATAATAGTCACATTTGACGTTCAACGTTATATCACTGACGGGACGGCGCCGGCAACGGCTCGGCTACCGGGCCGCCCGGCGCACGGCGCGCCGGGCGATCGACCAGCGGTGCACCTCCGAGGCGCCGTCGTAGATGCGGAACGGCCGCACCTCGGCGGAGATGCGGCCACGGGAGGTCGTCGGACACGCCCAGGCCGCCGCGCATCTGCACGGCCCGGTCCACGACGCGGCCGACCGCCTCGGCGACGAACGCCTTGGCGATCGAGGTCGGCTCGAGGCCCGCTCGCCCTGGTCGAGCTCCCAGCAGGCGCCACAGCAGCGCCCGGGTGGCGGCGAGGTCGATCTCGCTGTCCGCGACCTGCGCCTGGACCATGCCGAGATCCGCGAGCCGGCCGAACGCCGCCGCTCCGCGACGTAGCGCGGGCCAGTCCTGGGCGCGCTGGGCCAGCCCGAGCCAGCGCATCAGTGGGTCAGCCGGGCCGGCGCCAGCCGCACCTGGGCGTAGCGAAGCCGCGGCCCACCTCGCCCAGCACCCGTCGTCGGGCACGTGGAAGTCGTCGAGGACGACCTCGCAGTGCCCACCGACAAGAGCCGGTCCAGCGTGCCGATTGCCGCCCGACCGTATGCCGGGAGTGTCCCCGGCACCAGGAACATCGTGGCGCCCGGTGGGGGGCGGGCTCCGAGTCGCGCCATCCCGATGGAGAACCGGCCCCGTCGGCGCCGGTGATGAACCACTTCTTGCCGTTGATCCGCCAGCCGCCGCCACCCGCGCGGCCGCGGTGGCAGCATCACGGGTCCGACCTGCTCCGGGAGCGGGCTCGGTCATCGCGAAGGACGAGCGCACCTCGCCGGACGCCAGGGGCGCAGGAACCCCTCCTTCTGCTCGTCCGTGGCCACATGCGCGAGCAGGTGGACGTTGCCCTCGTCGGGGGCGGCGCAGTTGACCGCGAGCGGCCCGAACAGGCTGGCCGGCCCGCGGAGATGACCGCCGGCCGGCATGTCCAGTCCCAGCCCGCCGTACGCCGTGGGCGCGGTGGGCGCGAAGACGCCCGCGGCCCGCGCCGCCTGCTGCAGCTGGAGCCGCAGGGCGTCGTCGGGTCCACGCGGCTGGTGACCAGCTCGGCCTCGGCCGGTGCCACCACGTCGTCCACGAAGGCACGGACGCGGGTGCGGAGTTCCTCGACCTCGGGAGCGACGGAGAGGTCGACCATCAGGAAGCGGTCACTGGGCAGTCCCAGCCGCCGTCCACGATGAGCGACGAGCCGGTCATGTAGCTGCCGGCGTCGGACGCGAGCAGCAGCAGCGCGCCGACGAGCTCGTCGGCGTCGCCGAGGCGGCGCATCGGGATGCTGGCCAGCGCGCTCGCCATGGCGGCCTCGTTGGTGGTGATCCCCGCGGTCATGTCGGAGTGGATGAGACCGGGACGAGCGCGTTGACGCGGATGCCGCGCCGTTGGGTCCACTGCAGGGCCAGGTCGCGGGTCATCGCCATCAGCCCGGCCTTCGACGCGGAGTACGCCGGCTGCGGGGCGGACGTCGAGACGAGGCCGAGCACCGAGGAGATGTTGACGATCGAGCCGCCGTGGCCGGCGTCGATGCACGCCCTGGCGAATGCCTGGGCCATCCGGTACGCGCCGGCCAGGTTGACCGACAGCACCTGGTCGAAGGTGGCCGGGTCGTCGCGGTGGCTGGGTGCCACGTGCGCTGGCGGCGTCGTTGACCAGCACGTGCTCGTCGCCGAGCTCCTCGCGCGCAGTGGCCACAGCCGCTCGCAGTCCTCGGTGACCGAGACGCCGGTCGGCACGGCGATCGCCGCCGGCCCAGCGCCTCGATCTTCCCGCGGGTCTCCTCGAGCATGTCGACCCGCCGGGCGCCGAGCGCCACGTCCGCGCCCGCCTCGGCCAGCGCAGCGCGAAGGTCACGCCCAGCCCGGAGGAGGCGCCGGTGACGACGGCGACCTTGCCGTCGAGGGAGAGCCGGTCGAGGGCGCTCATGCGATCCGCGCGGCGGCGCGCTCCCACTCCGCGTCGAGGATCTCCTTGAGGTAGGCCAGCCGGTCCCTCCCCGAGACGAAGTCGAACTTCACGGTCCCGAACGGGTCGATTTTCCCGCGCAGCAGGTCGAGCTGCGCCTGGGTCGGCTCCGCGGTGGCGGACGTCGTCGGACCTTGAGTCGAAGCCGGTGTTGTCCACCACGCTCTGGACGTCGACGCCGGGGTGGACGCTCTCGATGCGGAAGGGCCGGCGTCCTCCTCCTTGATGAGCACGGCGGGTCGGTGACGAGATGACCGGCCCGGGCTGGAGCCCGGCGGCCTCGCGGGCCTCGCGGCCGACCTTCCAGCGCGTGCCGGTCACGGAGCCGACCTTGTCGACCAGGGTGCGGCTGTTGTGGTTGCCGAGTAGGCGATCATCTTGCGGTACATCTTGATCACCTCCGCCGCCCCCGCACCGCCCGGCAGCCGCACCTTGGGCGTCTCGAAGGTCCGATCCCGAGAGGTTGATCGCGCCGTCGCCGTCGAACTGCGCCGACGAGACCGCCTCGACACCGCCGTGGTTGGACAGGTGGATGCCGTTGACCTCGGTGAGCATGCCCCAGCGGCGGACCCGCCTTGTACCCGCGGCCTCGGCCCCCGTGAACGAGGTGGACCGACTGCATCCCGACGGCGTCGAAGCCTACGAGGTAGGCCTGCGGTGCGTGGGTCAGCTTGGCGAGCATTACAACGCTAGGCGAGCGGGGTGAACGATCCCATCACCGTGACGCCGCCCTCGTCGACCTCCGCGGCGACGCGGCAGGTCATGAGCTCGTGGACCTCGTAGTCGGTCATGCCTGCGCTCCCGTGGGAACGGTGTCGTCGATGATCTCGGCCGCCTCGACCAGCGAGCCAGGACCCCGTCGCGCCCTTGAGCACGCGGTGCGGTAGTCGGCCTCGGTCTCGGAGCGGAGCTGGTCGACGTACCCGCCGAACGACGGGCCAGCGGCGGCGCCGGCGTACTCCATCACCTCCCAGGCATCGAGGGCTAGCGCGGCACGTGGGAGGTGGGATGCGCCCCGAACGGCGCCTCGATGACGGCGTGCACGTAGTAGCCGGGCAGCTTGGTCATGTGCGCGTTCTCGACGATGACGCTGCGGTCGACGACCTCCTCGCAGGTCACGATCACGCGCTTGGCGCCTTGGCCATCTCCACGTCGGGGCCGGAGGTGCCGTCCCACTGGGCGTTGCCCTCGCTGTCGGCCCGCAACGCGTGGACGATCGCCACGTCGGGCTGCAGGGCCCGGACGGCCGTGAGCTCCTCGCCGGTGAACGGCAGTCGACGGTCGCGTAGATCTCCGGGTACTTCGCCGGCAGGTCGGAGCCGAACGGCCCGCGATAGGCCAGGAAGGGCACGCCGCGGCCCTGGGCCTCGAGGCCGATGAGCAGGCCGAGGCCGGTGTACTCGGTGAACGGGAGCGTCCCGGACTCGATGCCGGACCGCACGTTGGGCGCCAGGCCGAACGCCTCCAGGGTCACCATGGAGAAGGACAGGTGCCCGAGCGTCCCGGACGCAGCGAGCAGGTCCATGTCGACCGACCCGACGACGGTGATCGCGTGCAGGTCCTTGCGCCCGGCGCGGATCAGCTGTCGGACGGCAGCCATCGGGTGGTTGGCGAACCAGCCGCCCCCGAAGGCCACCGAGTCGCCGTCCTGGACGAGGTCCCCGAGCGTCTCGAGGGGGACCACCTTGCCGACGGCGGCTCCCGTCGTGTCGGTGGTCGTGCCGGTCGTGGTCACGTCTGTCCCGCCTCCTGAGTGGTCGAAGTGCCAATAATCTAACGCTGAACGTCAAATGTATGCAAGGACGCCCGATCGGCTTGGCAGGTTCGATCGCTGTGCAAGACTGACGTTTGACGTCAGATTTCAACTTGCAGCGACGTGAGGATGTACGCCGTGAGGTCAGCCGGCTGGGCCGACGAGGTGCGGGCGGGCAGCGTGCGACACGCCGCCCGGTTGATCACCGCCGTCGAGAACGGCGACCCCACCGCCCGTCCGGTCCTCCGTGAGCTGGGCGGATCCTGCGGCCGAGCCCAGGTCATCGGTGTCACCGGCCCGCCGGGCGCCGGCAAGAGCAGCCTGGTCGCCGCGCTGATCCGCGAGCTGCGCGCACGGGAGCGGTCCGTGGGCGTCGTGGCGGTCGACCCGTCCAGCCCGTTCAGTGGCGGCGCCCTGCTCGGTGACCGCGACCGGATGCTCGAGGCGTCGGCCGGCGACCCGGAGGTGTTCATCCGCTCCGTCGCCTCGCGCGGGGCGCAGGGTGGACTGGCCGCCGCGGTCAACGACGCGGTCGACGTGCTCGACGCCATGGGCAAGGACGTCGTGGTCGTGGAGACCGTCGGAGTGGGTCAGGGCGAGCTCGAGATCGCGTCCCTGGCGCACACCGTGCTGCTGGTGATGGTGCCGGGCTACGGCGACAGCCTCCAGGCGATGAAGGCCGGCATCACCGAGATCGCCGACGTGGTGGCCGTCAACAAGGCCGACACCCAGGGTGCGGACTCGGCGGCCAAGGAGCTGCGCAGCCACGGCTACGAGCGGCGCAGCCCGGTGGGTGGGGACCCGTGGCCGGTGCCGGTGCTGGCGGTCTCGGCGCTGCGCCAGGAGGGCATCGTCGACCTGGTCGACAAGGTGGACGAGCACCTCGCCTTCCTGGGCCGGACCGAGTGGCGCACGCACCTGGAGAACCGCCGCCAACAGGCCCGCTTCGTCTCGTTCGTGCAGGACCGGCTGCGCCAGGACCTCTTGGCCGCCGTCGCCACCGCAGCCGAAGGGGTCGTGCTCAGTGACCCCTACGGCGCGGCCGAGGAGTACGTCGAGCGCCTGCTCAAGGCGCAGTCCGAACTGGAGGAGAACCGATGACCTCATTGATGAGCAGCAAGTTCGAGGCGGCCAAGGAGGCCTGGGCCGAGCGGCGCGCGCGGTACGCCGACAAGCTTCGCCCCGGGCGCACCATCTCCGGCATCCCGGTCAAGACCGTCTACACCCAGGACGACGTGGCCGATCTGGACCTCGACGAGATGCCCGGCGTCTACCCCTACACCCGCGGCCTCTACCCGGACGGCTACGCCCTGACCCCGTGGATGCAGCAGATGGTCTTCGGCTACGGGACCATCGAGGAGACCCGGGTGAAGATGGAGAAGATGGTCGCCGAGGGCATGGAGGGCTACTTCGGCCACAAGGTCTTCAACACCGTCTACGACGTGCCGTGCATGTACGGCATCGACGCCGACCACCCCGAGGCGGCCGGCAACATCGGCCAGTGCGGCGTCCACATGAGCACCGGCGACGACTACGACGAGCTGATCCGGGACTGGGACCTGACCTCGACCAACTTCTCGATGATCACCGGCGACAACTGCCTCCCGGCGCTGGCCCTGCTCGCAGCCGCGGTCGAGCGGCGCGGTGAACCGTTCACGGCGATGCACGGGAACTCGATGAACTGGTACCCGCGGATCGCGGTCCAGGACGTGCCGTCCTGGGAGCCCCGGTGGGGGTACGCCTTGATGATCGACCTGATCAAGTGGGCCAAGGACAACGCGCCCGACTGGAACCCGGTCAACATCTTCATGTACGGCCTGTCCGAGGCAGGCGCGACACCGGTCCAGGAGCTGGCCTACGGCCTGTCGTGGGGCAAGTCGATCATCGACGCCGGCCTCGAGGCCGGCCTGCAGCCGGACGACTTCATCGGTCGGCTCTCCTTCCAGGTCGGCTGCACGGTCAACGTCCTCGAGGAGGTCGCCAAGTTCCGGGCGCACCGCCGGATGTGGGCCAAGATCTGCAAGGACGCCGGTGCCCAGAAGCCGTCCAACCAGCTGGCCCGGGTGCATGTGCACACCAGCGGCTACGTGCTGACCCAGCAGCAGCTGATGAACAACAACGCCCGGATCACCCTGCAGACGCTGGCCGCCGTCCTCGGTGGCGTGGCGTCGATCCACACCTGCTCCTACGACGAGGCGGTCGGCGTACCGACCGAGGAGTCGCACCGAACCGCACTGCGCACCCAGCAGGTCCTCATGTGGGAGTCCGGGCTGCGCGACGTGGCCGACCCGCTCGGCGGCAGCTACTTCGTGGAGAAGCTGACCGACGAGATGGAGGCCGAGGCCTGGGAGATCTACGCGAAGCTCGAGGCGGCGGGCGGCTTCAAGCGCGGCATCGAGACCGGTGAGATCAAGCGCAGCATCGACAACCAGTCCTATGAGATGAAGAAGATGATCAACAGTGGTGAGCTCCCGGTCGTCGGGGTCAACCGCTATGTCTCTGACGAGCAGGAGAACTACGAGCCGTTCCGCATCGACGAGTCGATCGAGGTGAAGGCGAAGCAGCGGCTCGACGCCTACCGCGTCCGCCGCGACCAGGCCGCCGTCGACCGCGCACTGGCCGATGTCGCCGCCGCCTGCGAGGCACTCAAGGACGGCAGCGGTGCGCTGATGCCGGCCCTGGTCGCCGCCGCCCGGGTGGGGGTCACCAACGGCGAGATGATGGTCCCGATGCGCGAGGCGTTCGGGTGGTACGTGAGTGAGTGAGGAGAGGGCGTTGCCCGACAAGCCGATCAAGGTCCTGCTGGCCAAGAAGAAGATCGACGTGCACGGCCGCGGGTCGAAGCTGATCGCCCGCGAGCTGCGCGACGCCGGGATGGAGGTCGTGTACTTCCGCTTCGGCGTACCGGAGGAGATCGCGGACGCCGCGGCCCAGGAGGACGTCGACGTGGTCGCGGTCAGCATCATGACCAGCGGTCAGATGCAGGTCGCCCGCGAGCTGATCCCCGCGCTCAAGGAGCGCGGCATGAACGACGTCCTCGTGATCATGGGCGGGATCATCCCCGAGGTCGACTTCGAGCCACTCCGGAAGCTGGGCGTGCACCGCTCGTTCCCGCCGGGGCTGCCCGGTGGGGTGGTGGCCGACTACATCCGCGAGAACGTCGGGACCGCCACCATCGCCTGAGGGCCGGGCGCCCAGGGCTGCCCGGTCGCGGTGTCAGCCCTCTGGCTTCTCCACGCCACGCAGCCCCTTGGCGGCCATGAACGACTGGATCCGCTCCCAGACGCCATGCTCACGCAGCATCACCTGGTCGGCCATCGCCTCGATGTCGGCCGCGCGGCGCGGGTCGAGGCGGGGACCGACGTCGATGGCGACCGTGGCGAAGTAGGACGAGGGCCACGGCAGCGCCTCGACGGCCGACGCGATCGACTCGAGCTCGGCGCCCAGCTGCTCCTGCGGGACCACCCGGCTGACGACGCCGGCGCGCAGCGCCTCCTGCGCGTCCACGATCCGCGACGTGAGGATGAGGTCCTTGGCGAACGCCTCGCCGGTGGCGCGGGCCAGCCGGCTGGTGCCGCCGACGTCGGGGACGATGCCCATCTGCATCTGCGGCATCGCGAAGACGGCGTTCTCGCTCGCGATCCGCAGGTCGCAGGCGAGGGCCAGCTCGAGGCCGGCGCCGATCACCGGACCGTTGATGGCGACGACGGTGGGCTGCGCGACCCGCTCGAACCGGTCGACGATGTGCGCCCAGCGGCGGATGAAGGCGGGGTAGCTGCCGCGCTCGACCTCGAGCGAGGCACCGATGGCCGCGAAGTCGACACCGGCGCAGAACGCCGGCCCGTTGCCGGTCAGCGTCACGACGCGGACGTCGTCGCGCTGCTCCACGTCGGCCATGACCGCGTCGAGCTCGTCCCAGGTGGGGAAGTCGAGGGAGTTGCGCTGGTCTGGCCGGTCCAGGGTGATGTCCACCCGGCTCCCGGTGTCCGCCACGGCCAGGCAGTGGTATTCAGACGCCATCGGGTCCTCCTCGTCGAGCGGCTGGTCAGATATACTATCTTACGTCCAACGGAAGATTTGGAGTGTCCAGTGGCCGATCTGGCAGGAGTGCGCGGCAAGGGGATCGTCGTCACCGGCGGTGGTGGCGGGCTCGGCTCGGCCGTCGCCGCCGAGCTCTGCCGGCTCGGGGCAAGGGTAGTGGTCTGCGGGCGCACCCAGCAGACGCTGGACGCGACGGTCGCGGCCATCGACACCGAGCTCGGGACCGGCCAGGCGGCCGCCCTCACCTGCGACGTGCGCGACCCGGCCTCGGTCGCCGCGCTGTTCGACGGTGCCGAGGAGTTCCTCGGCGGCCCGGTCGACGGGTTGGTCAACAACGCGTCCGGGCTGTTCCCGGTCAAGGCCGAGGAGCTGTCGGCCAACGGCTTCGACGCCGTGCTCAAGATCGTGCTCAACGGCACCTGGCACTGCACCTCCGAGGCCGGCCGGCGCTGGCTGGCCGGAGGCCGGGGCGGCGCTGTCGTCAACGTGCTGACGCCGTACGCCTGGATGGGCGGGCCCGGCATCGTGCACAACTCCGCCGCCAAGGGCGGCGTGCTGGCCATGACCCGCACGCTCGGGGCCGAGTGGTCGGGTCGGGGCGTGCGGGTGAACGCAGTGGCACCCGGTTGGATGCCGGTCGGCGGGACCGACTTCCTGGCCGGCGACGAGGCCACCCGCGACCGGCTCATCGCCGCGATCCCGGCCGGCCGCCTGCTGGCCCCCGAGGAGACGGCCCGAGCGATCGCGTTCCTGCTCTCCGACGACGCGACGTACATCGTCGGCGAGGTGCTGACGATCGACGGCGGCCATCACCTCTCCAAGGGGCTCTACGAGTTCGTCGACGAGCTCCCCGGTCGCAACTGATCAGGCCGTGACCGGCGTCGCGGGGTGCGGGTACCACTTGCCCGGCAGCTCGGTGCGGCCGCGGTAGAGGAACGAGAACCTGCGCCGGGCGAACCGCCAGCCCGCCGCGGTCTTGCGCAGCTCGTCCTGGTAGACCCCGGTGAACGCGAACGCGTTGTCACCGTCGGAGGCGTTCTCGGCGAGGTACCACGTGGCGGTGGCCGACTGCCCGTCGCCGGCGAGGTCGACGTGTCCGCTGTAGAGCAGCTGGAGCAGCTGCACGAACTCCGCGCGCAGCTGGGCGATCCGCGCGCCGGCCTCGGCCGGGCCGTGCGTGGTCTCCATGCCCGGCACCACCCACTCACCGTCGTCGGTGAACAGCGCTCCCAGTGCGGCGGGGTCGTTGCGGTTCACCGCGTCGGTGAACCGGGCGGCCAGGTCGCGGATGGCGAGCTCGTCGGTGAGCCGCTGCAGGTCGGGCACGGGTTTCTCCTTGGGTCCGAAAGGTGGTCAGAGACCGGGGCTGGGCCGGCCGTCGCCCTGGTTGCCACGGCCGGCGAGGGCGTCCTCGAGCGACCAAGGGTCCGGGCCGTAGCCGGGTCCGGTCTGGGCGAGCTGCAGCAGCAGCCCGTTGGCCTGTTTTGGGTGCACGAACACCTCCTGCCACCGTGCGTCCCCGGTGTGTTCGCCGTGCACGTTCCAGCCGCCGGCCTCAGTCGTGGCGATCGCCGTCTTCAGGTCGGGGACCAGGTAGGTGATGTGGTGCAGGCCGCCGATAGGCCGCTTGGCGAAGAACGTGTCGAGGAACGACGAGCCGGCCAGCGGCTCCAGGATCTCGACCTTGCCGCCCGGGTACTTCAGCTGGACGCCGCGGTAGCCGAGCCGCTGGTTGTCACCGCCGGTGAAGAACTCGCCGCCCAACAGGTCGCGGTACAGCGGGAGCGCGTCGACGATCCGGGGGACCGCCATCGCGACGTGGTCGAAGGTCGCGTCGACGATCGGCGGCGTGGGGGCGGTCACAGGCCACGCTTCCGGAGCTGGCTCGCGATCAGGTTGCGCATGATCTGGTTGGTGCCGCCGGCGATCTCGTAGAGCTTGGTCTCGCGCCAGTAGCGCTCCATGCCGTACTCGACCATGTACGAGTAGCCGCCCAGGATCTGCATGCCGTTCGCGGCCACCTTCGAGCCTGCCTCGGAGCCGTAGACCTTGGCCATCGAGGCCTCGAGCGTGCAGTCCAGCCCCTGCTCCAGCTTCCAGGCGGCCTGGAAGGTGATCAGCCTCGAGGTCTGCACGTGCATCGCCATGTCGGCCAGCAGGTGGGCCACCGCCTGGTGCTCGATGATCGGCTTGCCGAACTGGGTGCGCTGCTTGGCGTACTCCAGCGCCATGTCGAGCGCGCCCTGGCCGAGCCCGGTGCCCTCGGCGCCGACGTAGATCCGCTCGCCGTTCATCAGGTCGAAGATGATCGAGGCGCCGTGGTCGAGCTCACCGACGAGGTTCTCCGCCGGCACCCGGACGTCGCTGAGGAACACCTCGCACGTGTGCGTGGACTGGCCGGCCAGCTTGCGCAGCGGGCGGATCGTGACCCCCTCGGCCTCGCGAGGGACGAGCAGCACCGAGAGGCCGGCCGCGCCCCTGGCCTCAGGGTTGGTGCGGACAAAGGTGAAGATGTGGTCGGCGGTGTCGGCGCCGGTGGTGAACACCTTCTGCCCGTTGATGACGAAGTCGCTGCCGGAGCGCGCGGCCCGGGTCGAGAGATGGGTCAGGTCGGAGCCTGCCTCCGGCTCGGTGAGCCCCATCGCCATCCGGGTCTTGCCGGCCGCGATGGAAGGGAGGTACGCCGTGCGCTGGGCCTCGGTCCCGTAGCGGTCGATGCCCTTGGCGCAGAACGTCGCGGTGGGCAGCCATGCGTAGGCGAGCGCGGCGGTCGCGCGCGCGACCTCCTCCACGACGATGCAGATCGAGATCTGGTCGGCCGCGGAGCCGCCGTACTCCTCGCTGATCGCAAGGCCGCACATGCCCAGGCCGGCGAACTTCCGGTAGAGCTCGGTGTTGAACTCCTCGTCGCGGTCGTAGCGAGCGACCTCGTCGACCGGCGCCTCCTTGAGGAAGAACTCGCGCAGGGTGCTGCGCAGCTCCTGGTGCTCTGCGCTGAGCGAGAAGTCCACCTCAGCCGCCGATCCGGTCGCGGAGCTCGCGCTTGAGGATCTTGCCGGTGGCGCTGATCGGCATCGTCTCGACGAACTCCACCGAACGGGGCTTCTTGAAGCCGCTGAGCCGTTCTCCGGCGAAGGCGACCAGCTCCTCGGCGGTCACGGTGCCGCCGTCGGTCCGGCGTACGACGGCGTGGATCGCCTCGCCCCACTGCTCGTGCGGTACGCCGATCACCGCGACCTGCGCGACCTCCGGGTGCTGCTGCAGACAGCGCTCGACCTCGATGCTGAACACGTTGATGCCGCCGGTGATGATCATGTCCTTGATCCGGTCGACGATCGTCACGAAGCCCTCGGCGTCCACCACGGCGACGTCACCGGTGCGGAACCACTCGCCGCTGCGGCTCCCTGCGGTCTCGTCGGGCATCCGGAAGTAGCCCGGCGACATGTGGTCACCGGAGAGCCAGATCTCGCCGGAGGCGCTCCCGTCGTGCGGGACGTCCTCGCGGGTGGCCGGGTCGACGACCCGCACCCTGGAGAGCACGTACGGCTTGCCGGCCGAGGCCAGGCGGGCGACCTGCTCGGGGGTGCCCTCGGTGAACTGGTTCTCCGGGCGCAGGATCAGCCCCGTCGAGTAGCTCTCGGCCAACCCGTAGATCGGGTAGAAGACGTCGCCGATCAGCTCCTTGGCGCTGCGGAGGACCGGCACCGAGAACGGCGAGCCCCCGGACATGATCCCGCGCAGGCTGGAGAGATCGTGGCGGGTGCAGGCCGGGTCGGAGACCACCATCTGCACCATCGTCGGGACGATGATCGTGTTGGTGACGCGGTACTCCTCGACCAGCCGGGGGAACTCGGCGGGGTCGAACGCCGCGGGGATCACGGTCCGGCCGCCCTTCATGAGCACCGGGTGCAGCCCGGCCGGGCCGCCGGGGTTGAAGAACATCGGGATGTTCTGGAGGGCGGTGCCGCCCTCGGGGATGGGCATCTCTGCGGCCCAGCAGACCATCGCGGCGATCGCGTTGCGATGGGTGAGGATCGCAGCCTTGGGGATGCCGGTGGTGCCGCTGGTCGCGCCGAGCTGGTAGGTGTCGTCCTCGTCCACGTCGACCATCGGCGCACCCGCCGGGGCGGCTTCGAGGAGGGTCTCCAGGTCGAGGTCCAGGCCATGGCCGTCTCCGAAGCCGATCACGTGGCGGAGCGAGGGGACGGCGGGGAACCACGCCTTGGCCTGCTCGACGAGGTCGGCGTGGACCAGCAGCGCGGTCGGCTCGACGTACCCGTGGTAGCTGCTGACCTCGTAGGCGCTGAGCCGGGTGTTGGTGGTCGCGCCGACCACGCCGGACTTGGCGCAGGCGAAGAAGAACTCGACGTACTCGGGGCAGTTCGGGGCGAACAGGGCGAGCCGGTCGCCCTTGGTCAGGCCGAGGTCGAGAAGCGCGCGGGCGAACCGGTCGGTGCGCTCGTCCAGCTCGCGCCAGCTGCGGCTTCGGCCCGCCGGGGTGACCACCGCGTCGCGGTCGCCGAAGAACATGGCATTGCGCCGGACGATGTCGCTCACCAGCATGGGGACAGGTTCCTCCTTGTGACGCCGTTCGCCACCAGAGTACAGTTATTTAACGCTGTACGTAAGATGCTGCTTTGCGAAGGGGAGCCGGTGCGCCATCTCGACCTCGTGGCGGGCAGCCTCGCCCGCACCCCGGACAAGGCTGCCGTGGTGGCCGGCGACCGGGTGCTGACCTTCGCAGCGGTGGACGACCGGATCGACAGGCTCGGGGCCGCGCTCCAGGAACACGGTCTACGGCCCGGGGACCGCGTGGCGCTGCTCGCGGCCAACGAACTGGAGTACCTCGAGATCCAGGGCGCCTGCCTGCGGTACGGGTTCGCGCTGGTGCCGCTGAACGTCCGGCTGGCCCTGCCCGAGCTCGAGTTCATCCTGCGCGACTGCTCGCCCGCGCTGCTGGTGGCGGGGCGTGGACGCGAGGAGGTGGTGGCCGAGCTCTCCGACGACGCGCAGCCGGCGCACGTGCTGGCGCTCGGCAGCCCGAGCCGGTTCCCGGCCTACGACGCGGCGCTCGCGGCCGCCCCGGCGCCGGCCGAGCCGCCCCTCGACCCGGGCCTGATCGCGACGATCCTCTACACGAGCGGCACCACGGGCCGGCCCAAGGGCGCGATGATCGACCGGTCCGGCTTCTCGGCCCGGGTGCTGATCAACTCCGTCGAGCTGCGAGTCCGCGCGGACGACGTACACCTGGCAGTGCTGCCGATGTTCCACATCGCGGCCTTCCTCACCTACGCCCACGTCGCCAACGGCGCGACCCTGGTCATGCTCGAGGAGTTCACCCCCGAGGCGGCGCTGGCCGAGATAGAGCGGGCCGCGGTGACCACGACCTGCCTGGTCCCGACCATCATCACGATGCTCACCGACCACCCGGACCGCCCGAGCCGCGACCTCTCCCGGCTGCGGCTGATCATCTACGGCGGCTCGGGCATCGACCCGGAGCCGCTGCGGGCGGCGATCGCGGCGTTCGGGTGCGAGTTCCACCAGCAGTACGGCATGACCGAGTCCGGCGGCCAGACCATCCTCCGCCCCGAGGACCACGACCCGAGGGATGTCCAGCGGCTGCGCTCGGCCGGCACGGACGCCGTGGGCGTCGTGGTCCGGATCGTCGACGACGAGGACCGGCCGCTGCCCGCGGGTCAGCCCGGCGAGATCGTCTGCCGTGCCGCCTCGCTGATGGTCGGCTACTGGAACCGACCTGATGCGACCGACGAGGCTCTCCGCGGCGGCTGGTTCCACACCGGTGACATCGGCCTGCGTGACGAGCGCGGCTACCTCCACGTCACCGACCGCCGCAACGACATGATCGTCTCCGGTGGGGAGAACGTGTACCCGCGCGAGGTCGAGACCGTCCTCGTCGAGCACCCCGCCATCTCCGACATAGCCGTCGTCGGTGTCCCGGACCCTCTTTGGGGCCAGGTGGTCGCCGCCGTGGTCGTGGGCGACTCCCTCCCGGAGGACGACGTGCTGGTCACCTGGTCGCGCGAGCGGCTGGCGTCGTACAAGATCCCGAGGCGATGGGTGCACGCCGACACCCTCCCGCGCAACGCCACGGGCAAGGTGCTCAAGCACGAGCTGCGAGCGAAGCTGACGCAGGGATCGGTGACCTGACGCCGTCCAGCTCGACGTACCCCCCGGAGCCCGGGCTACGCGGGGACCTTGCGACGGTCGGTCCAGCCGAGGATGAGATCCCTAGTTCGGTGCGTGTTGCCCGGTAGAAGTGATCACCGTCGATGACTGCGAGGGTGCCGTCCTTGGCATTGGTCGAAGTGAGCCTCGCCTCCGCGATGTAAGGAGCGGGTTTTGAGCGCCCACGACGGACAGGACGGGAACGTCATGGGTGTGTACGTCCGCGCTGCTTGCTGCGGCTGCCTCTGGAGCCCAGATGGACATCACTGTCGCGGCTTCAGCAATGACCGGGACGCGACCGTACGGGCGGACCATGATGAGCCTGTGCGGGGCGCCGTCGACGATGGCGGCTCTCGCCTCGGCAAAGAGCTCGTGCACGTCTCCGCCCACGAACTGGTCGGCTGTCGCCTCGAGGGACGGGGCAGGGGACAGCAGCACCACCCCGAGGCACCCCTGCGGCTGCGAGATCGACAGCCAGTAGGTCGCGCGCACACAGCCGTAGCTGTGTGCGACGACCACGAAGCGTTCAACGCCGTCGGCTACCAGAACTTGTCGCGCCGCCTCCAGGTCCATCGGTGCCTTGTCCAACCGCTCGCGCATCAGGCCGATCGACCGGGCGCCGTCGTCAAGCCCGCCCAGGTCGTGCCCGCGACCGTTCATCGACAGCACGCGGTAACCCCGAGCTTTCGCCTGCCGCAAGGTCTCGAACACGGGGGTGGCGTAGAAGTTGCCCCAGGCGCCGTGGACCGCGAGGACGCCGGTCGCACCCGGCGGCCCGGCGAGGGCACCGTGCAACCTGACGCCGTCGTGGGTCAGGGTCGACACCAGCGTCGCGTCGACGTGCACGGCATGGTCGTCAGGCATCGGCGTGCCTACTCCCCGGTGAACTCTGCCGGCCGCCGTTCCACGAACGCCGCGACGCCCTCGCGGAAGTCGTGGGTGTCCCACAGCTCGGTCACCAGCCGCTGTTCCTGGTCGAGGTGGTCGCCAAGTCCCTGGGTGGTTGCGCCGTCGGCCAGGACGCGCAGGCGGAGCAGGGCCTGAGCGGGCAGCCCGACGAGCTGCTCACACAGGACGAGCGCGGCGTCGAGGGCGGTGCCGTCCGGGACCACCTCGTCGGCCAGGCCCAGGTCGAGGGCATCGGAGGCGCGAACCGTCTCGTTGAGCATCAGCAGCCGGGTCGCGCGCTGCGCGCCGAGCGCCCGGGTCAGGAACCAGGAGACCCCGCCGTCGGGAGAGGAGCCGATGGCCAGGTAGCCGGGGACCAGTCGGGCGCCCTCGCCGAGGACGCGCAGATCCGCGGTGAGGGCCAGGCCGAGGCCGGCGCCGACCGCGGGGCCTTCGACCGCGGCGACGAGCGCGACCGGCAGTGCGCGGAGCCGGCGGATGGAGTCGTGCAGCCCCTCGACGAGGGGGGTGAGGACCGCGTGTGGGTCACCGTCGAGGGCTTGGCGCACGATTCCGAGGTCGGCGCCGGCGCAGAAGGCGGCGCCGGTGCCGGCCAGGACGAGCGCTCGGGCGCCGTCGGCGACCAGCTTCTCGGCCTCGGCACCGAGGCCCCGGGCCAGCTCGACGGTGAGCGCGTTCAGCTGGTCGGGGCGGTCGAGGCACAGCAGCCCGACCGTGCCTCGTCGTTCGGCGCGCAGGTCCATGGAGCAGGCTCCTCAGTAGCCGATGGTCCGCAGACCGTGGTCCATGCAGAAGTACGGCACGCCCATGCCCAGCCGCGCGAATGTCGCGTCCCGGGGGCTGCCGGCGTGCAGCTCGCCGAGCAGTGGGAACGACGTGCAGACGTACTCCGCGTCGATGAAGACCGAGTAGTACTCGATCCGCTCGAGGTCGACGGTGAGGCCGCTGGCCTCCTCGTAGATCGCGAACATCTCCTCGCGCGGCAGCAGGTTGTCCGCGCCGCGCCACAGCGCCGAGGCCCAGTCCTTCATCGGATCGCCGAGGTGGGCCTGTTCCCAGTCGGTGAGCGCGACGATCCGGTCGCCGTCGTAGATGAAGTTGCCGATGCCGACGTCGCCCCACACCAGGGAGGTGCGCTGGACCTCGGCCGGCACGTTGCGCACCAGCCAGGAGAACAGCGCCTCGACCACCGGCATCGGCTCGGGTTCGGCCTTGCGGTAGGCCTCCCGGTAGTGCGCCAGCTCCAGCAGCGCGCACTCCTGCGGCGTGGTCGGCACCTCCATGAACTCGCCCAGTCCGGCTGCGTCCCAGTCCAGGCTGTGCACGGCGGCGAGGTGGCGGGCCAGGTCGGCCCCGATCGTGCGCCGCAGCTCCTCGTTGCCGGGCTTGAACAGCCGTCCGGCGGAGGCGCTGCCGGGGACGGTACGCCGGACGTAGAACGGCGCCCGGCCGGTCAGTGCCGGGTCGGTCTCGAACCACAGCGCGGCCGCCACCGGCACCTCGGTCGGGGTGAGGGCCGCGAAGGTGCGGTACTCGCGCTCCAGGTCGACCGGCACGACCGAGCCACCGGGATGGTCGACGCGCAGGGTCAGCGAGTCGGTGAACTTCTCGTCGCCGCGCGTCCCGGCCACCTCGGCGAACCATGTCTCGCGGGACATGCCGCCGACGTTCCGCTTCAGTGAGACCAGGTCTAGGGTGTCGGCAGCAAGCCGCTCCTGGAGGTACTCCGCCACCAGCACCTCGTCGAACTCGTGCTGGTCGACCACGCTCACGACGCCACCGGCCCGAACGACATGTACAGCGGCTCCACGAACGTCGCGGCCCGGTCGAGCTGGCGGCGCGTCAGCCGCATCAGCGCGTCCCGCACCTCCGCCACCGCGTCCGTGTCCAGCTCGGTCTCGTGGGCGTCGAGCCAGTGGATCGCACCGACCACGACGGCCCGCAGCCCCTCGTTGTGCGCGGTCGCCTCCGCCAACGGAGAGGGAGCGGTGCCGGCCTCGGGCAACAGGGCGCCCAGCCCCTCCCAGCCGGCGCCGGCGGCCGCGGCGCGCTGCACCACCTCGCTCAGCGTCGTGGCCATGTCCGCGCTGTCCGCGGCGAGGGCGTCGAGCTCGCCCGCGAGCCGGAGCTCGAGGTGCTGCAGCACCAGGTCCATGGCGTTGGCGACGTACCTCGCCCACCGGTCCTCGATGGCCGGCAGCAGAGTGCCGTTCAGGGAGATCCGCAACGTGGCGAGCAGGTCGAGCGGGGCCGGACGCACAGGGACACCTCTTTCTCCGGGCTGTTCAGCGAGCCTATGATCTGGAAATCTAACGTACAACGTCACATATGGCGAGGATGGCCCAGATGGAGATCACCGCGGAGAGGGTGGTCGAGCTGCGCCGCGTCGAGCAGCTCAAGTACGACTACTGCTGGGCCTACGACGAGGGAGACCTGGACCGGCTCGTCGGGCTTTTCACCGACGAAGCGGTCTGCGAGCTCGGCTTCTTCGGCACCTGGCGTGGCGCGGAGGAGCTCAGGCGCGGGTACGGCGAGCTGATGGCGGCCACGGGCATCCCCGGCTCCCGCCGACACGTCGTGAGCAACCCGGCCATCGAGATCGTCGGCGACCGCGCGACGGGGCGCTGGTGCGTGCTGGACTTCCGCACCGAGCCTGGGCTGACCCAGCCGGTGCGGATCCTCGCGGTGGCCGACGACGAGTACCACCGCGTCCACGGCAGCTGGCGGATAGCCCGGTCGCGGCTCGACGTGCAGTGGGTCGAGCCGTGACCGCGACTGCGGCGCCGGCGTACGCGAAGACCATCTCGCAGTTCCAGCCGCTTGCCGTTTCGACCCGGGCCGAGTGCGACCGCTACTACCGCGAGGTGCACACCCGGTTCGCGCGCGGCTTCCTGCGGGACATGCCACAGGTGCGCAGCTACCACGTCGGGTTGGCCGAGGCGGGCTACGACGTGGGCGGTGGCTGGGCGGCGCCGCCGCGCACGTTCCGCTACATCGTGCTGCGCGTCGACCCGGGGGCCAGCCTGGCGATGGGCGCGGAGCTCCGCGAACGGATCACCCAGGATCACCGGCTCTTCCTCCGCGAGCTCCGGGCCTTCACGGTCGAGGAGGAGGTACTGGTCGACCGGCTGACCGGGCAGACCTCGATGGTGAAGTACCAGTTCGAGTACGACCGCCCACCCGGCGAGCCGGTCGAGACGGGTGAGAAGCGGCTGCGCGAGCAGCTCGAGAGACTGGTGCCGCTGGCCGACGAGGCGTTCGGCGTTCGCCTGCTGACCGCTGGCCGACCATGTGCGCTTCGAGTCCGGGAGCGAGCCGGTCGACGAGCCGGGGCAGCGGAGCACGGGGAAGCGGCTGCCGGAGACGTCGCGGCAGGCCTTCCTCGAGCTCTACTTCGACCAGTCGGAGTGGGCCGAGGAGTGGTTCCGTCGGGACGACGTGCGGTCGGTGCTGCTGGGTGAGGGCTGGGCGCTCAGCCACGGAGTGAGGGTCACCGAGGAGTGCGGCCTCGACCGGAGGTGACTCACGCGCGGGGCAGGTGCTCGAACCGCGTCGCGTGTCCCTCCTCGGCCACGGCGCCCTCCTCGGCCGACGCGCGCAGGGTGCGCGTCGCGAACCGCCAGCCGTTCTCGGTGCGCACGACCTCGTCGAGGTACGCGCCCCACAGGTGCAGCTGGCTACCGTCCGGCCGGCGGTGGAAGGCGTACATCGCCGACCGGACGGTGCCGGTGTCTCGTCGCTCAGGTCCAGCCGCGGGGTGGTGCAGTGGTGGCTCGTCGCGGTGTAGGCGTCCAGTCGCTCGTACATGCCGCGCAGCTCGTCATGGCCGCGGTGCACGCGGCCGAAGCCGAGATCGAAGACCCCGCCGGGCACGAACAACGCGACGATCGCGTTGACGTCGCGCCGGTCGACGTGCCAGCAGTAGTCCGAGAGCAGGTTCAGGACCTGGCGCTCGTCGGAGGTCACGTTCAGGGAGGTCACTTGGTCGCGGCGTGCAGACCCGCGATGTAGCCGAAGACCATGGCGGGGCCGAGGGTGCCGCCCGCTCCCCCATACGTCGCCCCGAAGGGCGAGCCCGTCGCGTGCCTGCGGCGTAGAGCCCCTCGAGCACGTTGCCGTCCAGGTCGAGCACTCGACCCTCGGCATCGGCCCTCGGGCCCCCCTTGGTGCCGAGGCGCCGCTCTCGATGCGGATGGCGTAGAAGGGCGGCTCCTTGAGCGGACCAGGGTCCACCTTGTCGCCCTTGTAGCCATCACCGACCAGCGGTCGTGCGCACTCTCGCCGCGGTGGAAGTCCGGGTCGTGACCCTCGGCGACGTTCTGGTTCCACGTCTCGACCGTGTGACTCAGCGCCCCGCGCCGGGATGCCGAGCTCCTCGGCGAGGGCGTCCAACGAGGGGTACGCCGTGAGCCAGGCCGGTGGCTCCTCGCTCGGCGGGCAGGGGCCGATGGTGCCGTAGCGGCGGAGGTACTCCTGGTCGAAGATCAGCCAGGACGGCAGGTTCGCGTAGTCGAAGGCCACCACGTCCTCCTGGTGGAAGGCGCCCCCGAACGCGTTGTAGTTGGCCGCCTCGTTGGTGAACCGCCGGCCGTGCCGGTTGACCATGATCGAGCGCGGCCGAGTGCGGTCGGCGTTGATCAGGCAGCGGTTCATCGCGTTCACCCCCTCGGGCAGCTCCGCCGCCGGCATCCACCAGGCCTCGCGCATGTTCGACAGCTGGGCGCCGGCCTTCATCGCCATGTAGAGCGAGTCACCGGTGTTTGTCTTCACCGACACGGGGTGGGTGAGCGGGCCACGCAGGAACGCGCGTTTGTACTCGTCGTTCCACTCGAAGCCGCCGCTGGCCAGGACCACACCCTTGCGCGCCCGGGCCACGACCTCGCCCTTGGGCGTCTCGATGCGCACGCCGACCACGCGGCCGTCCTCGAGGACGAGCTCGCGGGCCCGGCTGCTGACCTGCGGCACGACCCCCTCGGCCAGCACCGCGCGCAGCAGCCGGCCGACCAGGGCCTGACCGGAGCCGCGCAGGTCACGCGCCACCCGCTCCTCCATCTGCTCCGCGGTGAGCTGCGGCGGGTTGACCGCGCCCAGCGGCGTCTCACCCATCGCCAGGTGCTGGTTCGGGTAGTAGGGCGTCTTGGTCACCCGCTCGGCCCAGTCGCCGAGCTCCTCGGTGAACGAGATCAACGGCGTCTCGATGGTGCGGCCACCGCCAGGCTTCCCGCCCGGGTGCTCCGGGTGGTAGTCGGGGAAGTCGGGCACCGCGTAGAACTCGGTGCCGGCGTGCTCGTCGAGGTGGCGCACCATCTCAGGGCCGGCCTCGAGGTAGGCGCGCACCAGCCGCTCCTCGAGCAGCCCGCGCGAGAGCGACATGATGTAGGTGAAGGCCTCGTCCATGCTGTCGGTGACGCCGATCTCAGCCTGGTGCGGGTTGTTCGGGACCCAGACCTGGCCTCCGGACCACGCCGAGGTGCCGCCGACCTGGTCACCCTTCTCGTAGAGGCCGACCCGCGCACCCGCGTGTGCCGCGGTGAACGCCGCCGTCAGTCCGGCTGCTCCGGTGCCGAGCACGATGACGTCCCAGTCGTGCTGTCCCTGCTCCTCAACCATGCTGTGCATCCTCCCGATCCCACCGCGTGGAGCCAAGATCTGACGTTGCACGTCAGGAAATTGCCGCTAGAGTGTGACCATAACATCTGACGTGAAAGGTTAGATATGGGAAGCGCCCGGATTCTCGAGTCGGACGAGTACCTCCACGAGCCCACCGACCACCCTCAGTTCAACGAGTCGGCCTACTACAACTTCGTGGACGGCGACTCCGGCTTCGCGGTCCTGATCCGGATGGGCAACAGGGTCAACGAAGGCCACGCCGAGGTGACCGTGCTGGTCTACCTGCCCGACGGGCGAGCTGCGATCCGCTTCGACCGGGCGCCGATCGCCGCCAACGACCGGTTCGAGGCCGGCGGCCTCCGGTTCGAGGTGGTCGAGCCTCTGAAGCGGATGAAGGTGCACTTCGACGGAACGGCGTACCTCCTCGCGAAGGGGACCGACCTCGAGGACCCCAAGGCGGCGTTCACCACCAGCCCGCAGGTCCCGGTCGCGCTCGAGCTCGACTACGAGAACGTCATCCCTGTGCACGGCCTGGGCGAGGGCTCCGGCATCGAGGGCGCCGAGGATGCGATCGCGGTCGGCCACTACCAGGGGCCCTGCGTGGTCGGCGGCTGGATCGCGATAGACGGCGAGCGCAAACGGATCAACGGCCTGGGCTTCCGCGACCACTCCTGGGGTCCGCGCAAGTGGCAGGGGCCAAGCTGGTGGCGCTGGATCTCGTGCATGGTCGACGAGAAGAACGGGTTCGTCGCGTGGAAGCAGAAGGTCGGCGACCAGCCCTCGCCCGGCCACGGCATGGTGCTGCGCGACGGCGACTTCCAGCTGGTCGACCACGTTTCCGTGACCAGCGCCTACGGCCCGGCGCCGCACTACCCCGAGACGATGACCGTGACCATGCGCACCACCTCAGGTGACGAGGTGACGGCGACGGGCGAGGTGTTCCACAACGTCCCGCTGCGCAACCGGCGCGACGGAGAGGTGGCCCGGCTCGCCGAGGTGCTGGTCCGGCTCCGGTTCGAGGGCGCTGTCGGCTACGGCATCTCGGAGTACCACGACAAGATGGTCGACGGCGCCCCGCTCGGCATGACCGAGGCCTGAGCCGTCGTGCGAGGGCTGCGGTTCGCCGCGCACGGTGGACCTGAGGTCCTGACCTGGGACGAGGTGCCCGGGCTGGTGCCGGCCGCGGGCGAGCTGCTCGTCCGGGTCAGCGCCTTCGCCGTCAACTGGGCCGACCTGCTCGAGCGCCAGGGGAAGTACCCGGGCGCCCCCGAGCCGCCGTACGTCATGGGCCACGACCTGGCCGGTGTCGTCGCGGCGCACGGGCCGGGCCTGGACGCACCGCCGCTCGGAGCTCGCGTGTTCGGAGTGCTCCCTGGGGGCGGAGCCGCCGCAGACCTGGTCGCCGCGCCCGCGTCGCAGTTCTACGTCACCCCCGAGCGGCTGAGCGACTCAGAGTCGGCCGGCGCCGCCGGGCCCTACCTGACCGCCGATGCCGCTCTGGTCACCATGGGCCGGCTGGAGAAGGGCCATGACGTCCTGGTCCAGGCGGCCGCCGGTGCGTTCGGCAGCGCGACCGTGCAGCTGGCGCGGGCGTACGGCGCCGGCCGGATCGTCGCGACTGCGGGGACGGCCGAGAAGGCTGAGCGCGCCCGTGAGTGGGGCGCCGACGTGGTGGTCGACTACACCCACCAGGACTTCGTCGAGGTGGTCCGCGAGGTGACCGGCGGCCGCGGGGTCGACCTGGTCGTCGAGTCGGTCGGCGGCGAAGTGCTCGAACGAAGCTTCGACTGCGTTCGCCCAGGCGGTCACCTGGTGAGCGTCGGCGCCAGCAGCGGCAGCAGCACCCGCCGGTTCCGGCTGCAAACGCTCTTCGAGCTGGGCGTCTCGGTCTCCGGCTTCACGCTCGGGAAGTGGATCGCCGAGACGCCCGACCTGGTCGCGCCCTCGGCCGAGCGGGTGCTGGCGCTGTTCGCCGAGGGCACGGTCCGGCCGGTGGTCGACCGGGTCTTCCCGGCCGAACAGGTCGCCGCAGCCCACGAGTACCTCGCCGCCCGCCGCTCGGTGGGCCGCACCGTCGTCTCCATGTCCGGACCAGAGAGTGAGTGAACCCATGCCCGAGGCCTACATCGTCAGTGCCGTGCGCACGCCGCTGGGCCGGCGCGACGGCGCGCTCAGCGGCTGGCACCCGGCCGACCTCGGCGCGCACGTGCTGCTCGGGGTGCTGGAGCGCGCCGGCGTCGACCCCGGCGCGGTCGACGACGTGATCTTCGGCTGCGTCGACCAGGTCGGCGCGCAGGCCGGCAACCTCGCCCGCACCGCCTGGCTCTCCGCCGGGCTGCCCGAGCACGTCCCCGGCACGACCGTCGACCGCCAGTGCGGCTCATCGCAGCAGGCGGTCCACGTCGCCGCGCAGGGGATCATGGCCGGCAGCTACGACGTCGCGATCGCCGGCGGCGTCGAGGTGATGAGCCTCGTGCCGCTGCTGGCCGCGACGCAGGCGTCGCTGGGGCTCGGCACGCCGCTCAGCGGCAGAGGCTGGACACGGCGTTACGGCGACGGCGAGGTGAGCCAGTTCCGCGGCGCCGAGCTGCTCATCGAGCAGCACAGCATCGACCGCGGCCGCATGGACGCGTTCGCGCTGCGCAGCCACCAGCGTGCGACGGCCGCACAGCGCGACGGCCGGCTCGCGCAGGAGATCGCCGCCGTCGACGGCTTCGCGAACGACGAGTGTCCGCGCCGACGCGTCGCTGGCGCGGATGGAGGCGCTCGGCCCGGTCTTCCCCGACGGGACGATCACGGCGGCCCAGTGCAGCCAGATCTCCGACGGGGCGGCGGCGCTCGTGCTGGCCTCCGAGGAGGCGCTGCGCCGCCACCGGCTGACGCCGCTCGCGCGCGTCGCCAGCCTCGGGCTCGGCGCGCCGACCCGATCACGATGCTGAGCGGCCCGATCCCGGCGACCGAGGCGGTGCTGAGACGGGCCGGGCTGACGATCGGCGAGATCGGCCGCTTCGAGGTCAACGAGGCGTTTGCGCCCGTCGTGCTCGCCTGGGCCGACGCGGTCGGCGCCGACCCAGCCGCAGGAACGTGCGCGGCGGGGCGATCGCGCTCGGCCATCCGCTCGGGGCCAGCGGCGCGCGCTCATGACGAGCCTCGTCCACGAGCTGCGGCCAGCGGCGCGCGCTACGGCCTGCAGACGATCTGCGAGGGGGGCGGCACGGCCAACGCCACGGTGCTCGAGGGTGCTCGAGCCGGGTGGCGGCTGGGCGCGCCGTGCATTACATTTGACGTTGAACGTTAGTTATTGACGAGGAGGCGGCATGGCCGACATGGAGCGCACCGACAAGGACACGCTCTTCATCGAGAGGTTCCCGACGGATCGGTACGCCGTCATCACTCTGCACCGGCCGGACCGGCTCAACGCCGGGAGCCCGACGCTCTTCGGGGAGCTGGCGGAGACGATCGCGAGCTTCGACGGCGACGACTCGGTGCAGGCGGTGGTCCTCACCGGCGGCGACAGCAAGGCCTAATCGGTCGGCGCCGACCTGGGCGGCATGACCTTCGACAGCATGGCCGACTGCCGCAGCTTCATCAGGATCGCGCACGCGCCGTTCGAGGCGATCGAGCGGCTGCCCAAGGTCGTCATCGCGGCCGTCAACGGCTACGCGTTCGGCTTTCGCACCGAGATCGCCCTCGCCTGTGACCTGGTGCTGGCCTCGGACAGGGCCCGCTTCGGGCTGCGGGAGATGAACCACGGCCTGGTGCCCGCTGTCACGATCACCCGCGGCATCGACATGATCGGCCGCCGCCGGGTCGCCTGGATGGCCTACACGTCCGACGACCTCAGCGCCGAGGACGCGCGCGAGTACGGCTTTGTCAACAAGGTGGTCCCGCACGAGACGCTGGTCGAGGAGTACACCGCGCTCGCGCAGCGGATCGCCAAGCGCGCCCCACTGGCCGTGGCCGCCACCAAGTGGACGCTCAACAAGTTCGCCGGTGCCCATTACCGCGAGGGCGAGAACCTGATGCCGGCCATCTTCGCCAGCCAGGACGTCGCCGAGGGCCGGCTGGCCTTCGACGAGCGCCGCGAGCCGGTCTTCCGCGGCAACTGATCCCACCCATCTCTGCTAGGAGTTCCATGAGCGTGCTCGACCTCTTCCGCTTGGACGGCAAGGTGGCCATCGTCACGGGTGCCTCGTCCGGTCTCGGCGTCGGCTTCGCCGAGACCCTGGCCGACGCCGGGGCCGACCTCGTCCTCGGCGCCCGTCGGGTCGACCGCCTCGATGAGGTCAAGGGCAAGATCGAGGCGATGGGTCGGCGGTGCGTCGCCGTACCCACCGACGTCTCGAAGGTCGAGGACTGCGAGAACCTGGTGGCCGAGGCGGTCTCGCAGCTCGGCAGGGTCGACGTCCTGGTCAACAACGCCGGCGTCGGCCACGCCGCGCCGGCGCACCGGGAGGACCCGAAGGACTTCGGCCGGGTGCTCGACATCAACCTGGTGGGCGCCTACTACATGGCCCAGGCGTTCGGCCGGGCGTGTATCGCGGGGCAGCACGGAGGCTCGATCGTCAACGTCTCGTCGGTGCTCGCCCTCAGCGGCAGCGAGATCCCGCAGGTCGCCTACTCGGCGTCCAAGGCCGGGATGCTCGGCATGACCCGCGACCTGGCGATGCAGTGGTCCGCGCGCCGCGGGATCCGGGTGAATGCCCTGGCTCCGAGCTTCTTCAGCTCGGAGCTCACCGACCCGCTGCTCGCCGACGAGATCGGGCAGCAGAAGGTGCTCTCCCGGACACCGCTGGGCCGGATCGGCGAGCCGCACGAGCTCGCCGGGGCGCTGCTCCTGCTCGCCTCGGACGCGGGCTCCTACATCACCGGCGTCACGCTGCCGGTCGACGGCGGCTGGACGCTGCACTGACCCTGCACTGACCCGGCACTGACCCTGCCCTGACCCTGCCCGACACTGCCCACCGAGGTCGTCACCCCGCCTGGGCTCGGTGGTCGGCGGCCGGCCCGTCCAGCAGCGCGACCAGCCTGGCCTGGGCCTCGACGATGCTGGCCAGGTCCGGCAGCGCGCCGGCGTCGAGCGCATCGCGGATCGTGTGCAGGGGCAGGCCGAGCTCCCTCAGTGTCAGGATCGCGCGGGCCCGCTCCAGGTCGGCCGTGTCGTAGCGGCGCTGCCCGGCGGCACTGCCCCCGGCCTGAGGAGAAGGCCGTACTCCTCGTAGTAGCGCAGCGTCCGGGTCGTCGTGCCCAGCGCGCGTGCGGCGGAGCCGATCCTCAGCGGTTCGTCGGTCATTCCCAGCTCCCAGTCCAGGCGGGGAGCGGTCGGCAGGAACCTCAACCCACCCCGTAGTCCACGACGGTGTGCAGTCCTTCTGCCCCCGCGGGCCAGTCCGGCTCGTCGCTCTGGGAGCGACCTACGGTTGCGGGTCAGCGCCGGATTGGGACCGGCTTTGGTGTCCGCGGGGTGTGGGTCTTCAGTTGGTGCCGCCGGGCCGTTGCCGCCCGGCGCTGCTGAGTCTGCGCGCCCGCGGCGGTCCGCCACAAGCATCTGTCCGTGAGAAATCGGTCACCGCACGGTCGACGTGCCACGGAAGGTTGTGATCTACCGTTTTACGTGAGATATTCGTCTCGAGGGTCCGAGCACGGTGGGGAATGGACCTGGGGAACGACTGCCGCCGTCCGGAGGAGCTCTGTCGCAACCGTGACCACGCCGTACATCTCGATCAACGACGTCAGCCAGGTCTTCCGGCTGCGCACCGAGCGAGGCGCGGAGGGAGGGACCGGCAGCAGCCGCGAGCTCGTGGCGCTCCAGAACATCGACCTCGACATCCCGGCCGGGCAGTTCGTGGCGCTGGTGGGGGCGAGTGGCTGCGGCAAGACCACGCTCCTGAACATGATGGCCGGGCTGATCCAGCCGTCCGGAGGGGACATCACGGTGGGCGACAAGCGGCCCGCGCTGCCCAACCCGGAGATCGGCTACATGTTCGCGCGTGACGCGCTCCTTCCGTGGCGCACTGCTCAACGCAACGTGGAGCTGCCGCTGGAGACCCGGGGCGTCCGCCGCGCGCAGCGTGCGGAGCGAGCCAAGGAGATGCTGGACATGGTCGGGCTCAAGGGCAGGGAGCGGCAGTTCCGGCTCCAGCTCAGCCAGGGCATGCGCCAGCGCGTGGCGTTGGCCCGCACCCTCGCGTCCGACCCGTCACTGCTGCTCATGGACGAGCCGTTTGCGGCCCTCGACGCGCGCACGAAGCTCGCCATGCAGATGGAGTTCCTCGGGATCTGGGAGAGCCACCAGGGCAGCGACACGCGGAAGACCGTCGTCTTCGTCACCCACGACCTGCAGGAGGCCGTGCTGCTGGCCGACCGGGTCATCGTGATGCTGCCCAACCCGGGCCGGATCGCCGAGGACCGGATCATCGACCTGCCTCGGCCCCGGGCCGAGCGGCTCGGCGAGATCCTCTACACCGACGCGTTCAAGGCCATCGCCCACGACCTCTTCGAGTGCCTCGAGGGTGCGATCCAGCGCCCGGTGGCCGCGCAGGCCCAGGAGGCCTGAGATGACCATGACCATCCAGGACACTGCCTCAGCCGCGTCGGTCGACCCGCCTCGCGCGCGCTCGACCCGTCGAAAGGCCGCCCCAGCGGGGGCCATGAGCACCGGGCGTCGAGTCTTCATCTGGTCGGCCCGGGTGATCCTCGTCGTCGGCTTCGTCGCACTGTGGGAGCTCGCCGCCGACCGCGGCTGGGTGGACAAGACCCTCTACGGCCAGCCCAGCGGGATCTGGGACGCGATGAAGGAGTACTACCCGTCCGACCGGGCCAAGGCGTCCCTCGAGGCGACGGGCCAGGCGATCGCGCTCGCCTTCGTCATCGGGTCGGTCCTGGGCACTCTGGCGGGCCTCGCCCTCGGTCTCAGCCGCACGCTCAACGCGATCTTCGGGCCCTTCCTGGTCCCGATCAACAGCATCCCGCGCATCGCACTGGCCCCGCTGTTCATCACGTGGTTCGGCCTGACGATGACCTCGAAGGTCGTGCTGGCCATCTCGATCGTGTTCTTCATCCTGGCCGAGAACGCCCGCGGCGCCGTTCGTTCGGTGGACCCCGACCTCATGGTGATGGCCCGGGTGGTCGGCCTGCGCAGCGTCGGCCTGCTCTGGAAGGTGGTCCTGCCTTCCGCGGTCCCGGCCCTCTTCGCGGGGCTGCGGCTCACCTTCACCTACTCGCTGCTGGGCGTCGTGGCCTCGGAGATGATCGCGGCGACCAACGGCATCGGCCAGGACATCGTCCTGTTCTCCTCGTCGTACCAGGTGGACACGGTTTTCGCGATCCTGCTGGAGCTGGTCGTGTTCGCGGTCTTGATCAACGCGATCTTCAGCGCCATCGAGCGCTGGCTGCTGCGCTGGCAGGAGACCTGAGCCGGCGGCTCGCCGGGGCCGTCAACCTCGCCGAGGTGCGGGCGGCGGCCCGCTCCGCGCTGCCACGGCCGGTCTTCGAGGTCATCGACGGCGGACACGGCGACGATCTGACCGTGGCGGCCAACCGGGCGGCGTACGACCGGACCCTGCTGCGTCCGCGGCTGCTCGAGGACGTGACCATCATCGACACCAGCACCACCGTGCTGGGCCGGCGTACGTCGATGCCGGTGCTGCTGGCGCCGTGCAGCTTCGCACGGTTGTGCGACCCGGGTGCGGAGAGCGCGGTGGCGCGGGCCGCCGGTGCCGCCGACGTGGAGTACGTCGTGCCGGGCGGCTCCAGCGACCTCCCGGAGGACGTGGCACGGGCCGCTCCGGGCTCGCTGTGGTACCAGATCTACCTGAAGCAGGACCAGGGCGTGAACGCCGACCTGGTGGCCCGGGTCGCTGCGGCCGGCTACCGCGTCCTCTGCGTCACGGTCGACACGCCGGGCCAGCCGTACCGCGAGGCCGACGTCCGCAACCGGATCACCATTCCCGTCGCGGTCACGCCCCGGCTGGCCGGACTGGGGCTGCGGCATCCCCGGTGGGCGCGTCACTTCGTGCTCGGCAACCGGGACGCCGGGTTCAGCCTCACCGCCGCCCGTGACTCGGTGCGGCGGTTCACCGACACCATCGGTGCCCTTCGTCCGGTGCTGGCGACCGACCTGGAGTGGCTTCGGTCGGCCTGGGACGGCCCGCTGGTGGTGAAAGGCGTGCTGCGGCCGGAGGACATCGAGCCGTTGCTCGGCCTGGGCGCCGACGCGGTCGTGGTGTCCAACCACGGCGGCCGCAACCTCGACACCACGCCGGCCACGCTCGACGTACTGCCCGCGGTTGTCGACCAGGTGGCCGGCCGGGCCGAGGTGCTGGTCGACGGCGCAGTCCGCCGCGGCGCCGACGTCGTGAAAGCGCTGGCCCTGGGGGCGCGGGCGGTGCTCGTAGGGCGGCCCTACCTCTACGGACTGGCCGCGGGCGGAGAGGCCGGGGTCACCCGCGTGCTGGAGCTGCTGCGCAACGAGCTGGTGCAGACGATGCGGTTCGTGGGCGCGCCGTCGGTGGCGCGCATCGAGCGCGACCTGATGACGACCTGTGGAGAGGAGCGGACGCGTGGAAGAGGATGACTACTGGGCCGGCGCCACGGTGGTGGTGACCGGGGCGGGTCGCGGCCAGGGGGCGGCCGAGGCCGCTCGCTTCGTCGAGGTGGGCGCGACGGTGCTGCTGGCCGACGTCGACGTCGACGCGGCCTCGGAGACCGCTGCTCGGCTCGGCGACCGGGCCCGCGCCGTACGCCTCGACGTGACGAGCGAGGCCGACTGGACCGCGCTCGTGGCCGGGCTGGCCGGGCTGCCGCCGGTCCGGGTGCTGGTCAACAACGCCGGCATCCACTGGTTCCGCCCGCTGACCGAGGAACCGGCCGACGAGCTCGAGCGGATGCTGCGCGTGAACGTGGTCGGCTGCCACCTCGGGATCCGCCACCTCGCGGGCCCCATGCGCGAGGCCGGTGGCGGCTCGGTCGTCAACATCTGCTCTGTACTGGCCGAGCGCGGTTCGCCCAGGTCGTCCTCGTACGCCATTTCGAAGTGGGCGCTCCGCGGGCTCACGAAGTCAGCGGCGATGGAGCTTGGCCACTGGGGGATCCGGGTGAACGCGGTGCACCCCGGCTACATCGACACCCCGATGCTGGCCGCAGCCGCCGGACCCGGCCGGCCCGACGACTTCTACGACTACCTGCCGCTGGGCCGGGCCGGGACTCCCGCGGAGGTGGCGGAGCTCGTGCTGTTCCTGTCCTCGCCGCGCAGCTCCTACCTCACCGGAGGCGACTTCGCGGTCGACGGCGGCATGCTCGCCGGCTCGGGGCCGAGGTAGGGACCACGTGCTCGTCCACGACATCCTGGCCCGGAACGCGGCGTTCTTCGGCGATGAACGGGCGGTGGTGGTCCCGGGCGGCTGCACCCTGACCTGGCGCGACCTGCAGGCGCGGGTGCACCGGCTCGCGCACTCGTGGCTGGGCTCCGGGCTGCGTCCGGGCGACCGCGTGGCGATGTACGCGCCGAACTGCGCGGAGTACGTCGAGTTCTACTTCGCGTGCGCCGCCTCGGGGATCGCCGGCGCCGCCCTCAACGTCCGGCTGGCGCCGGGCGAGCTGGTCGACTACGTCTCGTACGTCGCGCCGAAGGCCGTGCTCGCGCACGCCACCCTGATGGACTCGGCCGCGGAGTGGGTGCCGCGCGCCGTACCGTCCGCGGCGCTGCTGGGGTTCGGTGGCGACGTCACCGGCACTCGACTCGAGGCGTTGATGGCCGAGGCGCCGGACACGCCGCCCGACGTGGAGGTCACCGAGGACACGGTCTACCAACTCGCGGCGACCAGCGGCACGACCGGCCCGCTCAAGGCCGCGCTGATGACGCACCGCAACGCCGTCGCCGCGATGGTCAACTGGCTGTGCGAGATGCCGGTCGGTGAGAAGGACGTGGCGCTGCAGTGCATCCCGCAGTTCTTCAACCCCGGCGGCCCGGCCCACCTGCACCCGGTGATCACGAAGGGAGGCTGCGTGGTCGTCCCGCCGTCGTTCGCTCCCGGCGACTTCCTCGACCTTGCTGCCGAGCACCGCGTGACCCACGCGGTGATGGTCCCGACGATGCTCCAGATGATCCTGGACAAGGCCGAGGAGCGAGGGGTCGGCCTGGAGGGGCTGAAGGGGATCAACACCGGGGGGTCGCCGCTGTCGGTGGACCTGTTGCAACGCGGGCGCGCCGCGTTCGGCGACGTCTTCTTCCCCATCTACGGCATGGCCGAGACGTTCTCGTGCGCGACGATGCTGCGGCCCGAGCTGCTCGAGGGCTCGGCGGAGGAGGTCGCGCATCGCCTAGGCTCCGTGGGGCGGCCGATGGTCCTGACCGGGCTGCGGGTGGTCGACGAATCCGGTGCCGACGTGCCCGCCGACCGGAGCACCCCGGGCGAGATCTGGCTGAGCGGTGACACCGTCTCGACCGGCTACCTCGGCGTGCAGGAGGACCGGGCGAGCCGTCCCGATGGCTGGTTCCGCACCGGCGACGTGGCCACGGTCGACGAGGACGGGCTCGTCACGATCGTGGACCGGCTCAAGGACGTCATCATCACCGGCGGCATCAACGTGTACAGCCGGGAGGTCGAGGAGGTCCTGGCCGCGCACCCGGACGTCCTGGCGGCCGCTGTCATCGGACTCCCGCACCCGCGCTGGGGCGAGGGGATCCACGCCGTCGTCGTCCTTCGCGAGGGCGCGACGACCGACGCGGACTCGCTCGTCGAGCATGTCGTCCGCCACCTGGCGGGGTACAAGAAGCCGCAGTCCGTCGAGTTCGTCGGGTCACTCCCGGTGGGCCCCACGGGCAAGACACTCAAGCGGCAGCTGCGCGCGGAGCGGACCGGGACTCGATGACGGGGCTCACCGACGCCGAGCTCACCGGGGTCGCCCACGTGATGACGGACGCCGGTACGGATCCGGCCGGCCCGCTGACGGCGGCGCTGATCACCGGCGGCCGGTCCAACCTGACCTTCCGACTCGAGGACGGGACGTCCACGTGGGTGCTGAGGATGCCGCCGCGCACCGGTCGCACACCGTCGGCGCACGACGTCGGCCGGGAGTACCGCGTGACGTCGGCCCTGATGGCCACCGACGTTCCGGTCCCGGCCGCCGTCGCCCTCTGCGAGGACGACGACGTGGTCGGTTTCCCGTTCGCAGTGGCGACGTACGTCCCGGGCCGGCCGATCCAGGCGCGCGCCGACCTCGACGAGCTCGACGAGACCACGCTGACCGGGGTCACCGACTCCCTGGTCGACACCCTCGTCGCTCTCCACCGGGTCGACCACGTCGCGGCCGGGCTCGAGCGGTTCGGCCGTCCGGACGGGTACGCAGAGCGTCAGTTCCGGCGCTGGCTCGGCCAGTGGGAGCTCGTCAGCACACCGGACCAGCGCGGCCCCGACGCGGAGCTGGTCCGGCGTCTGGAGTCGGCCCTGCCCAGCCAGCAGTCAACCGGCATCGTCCACGGCGACTACCGCATCGACAACACCCTGCTCGACCTCACCACGCGCACGGTGGCCGCCGTGCTCGACTGGGAGCTGTCCACGATCGGCGACCCCGTCGCCGACGTAGCCATGATGTGCGCCTACCGGGACCCGGCCTTCGACCTGATCGTCGGCGAGGAGGCGGCGTGGACGAGCTCGCGCCTTCCCGACCCGGCCGCCCTCGCCTCGCAGTACGAGACCGCGGGTGGGATCAGCCTGGACTGCTGGGAGTCCCATCTCGCCCTGGCGTACTTCAAGATCGGTGTCATCGCGGCCGGCATCGACCACCGGCGCCGGGTCGGCTCCGGCGCGGGTCGCGGCTTCGACACCTCGGGCGAGGCCGTCGTGCCCTTCCACGAGCTGGGGCTGGCGGCGCTCCGGTAGCTGCCGCTGGAGCGGGCCGCCCGCCCACACTGCATGCTGTGAGGATGGTGAACCGCCTGAAGGACGCGACGTCGCCGTACCTTCTCCAGCACGCCGAGAACCCGGTCGCCTGGTGGGAGTGGGAGCCGGCGGCGTTCGAGGAGGCGCGGCGGCGCAACGTGCCGGTCCTGCTGAGCGTCGGCTACGCCGCCTGCCACTGGTGCCACGTGATGGCGCACGAGTCGTTCGAGGACCAGGACACCGCGGCGTACCTCAACCAGCACTTCGTCAGCGTCAAGGTCGACCGCGAGGAGCGCCCGGACGTCGACGCCGTCTACATGGACGCGACCACGTCGATGACCGGGCAGGGCGGGTGGCCGATGACCTGCGTGCTCGACCACGACGGCAACCCGTTCTTCGCGGGCACCTACTTCCCGGACCAGCCGCGGCACGGACAGCCCAGCTTCATGCAGGTGCTGCAGGCGCTCGTGGACGCCTGGGACAACAAGGCCGAGGACGTGCAGCGGGTGTCCGCCAAGCTGCGCGAGCACCTGTCCCGCAGCAGCGCGATGACCGCCGGCACCATCACCGACGACACGCTGGGCCGCGCGGTCACGCTGCTCGAGCGGGAGTACGACGGCGTGAACGGCGGTTTCGGCACCTTCCCGAAGTTCCCGCCGACGATGGTCCTGGAGTTCCTGCGGCGCCGAGACGCGAAGCCGATGCTCATGCGCACCCTCTCGCTGATGGCACGCGGCGGGATCTACGACCAGCTCGGCGGCGGCTTCGCGCGCTACTCCGTCGACGCCGCCTGGCGGGTGCCGCACTTCGAGAAGATGCTCTACGACAACGCGCAGCTGCTCGGGCTCTACGCACGGCACGGCGGCCCGCTGTGCGACCGGGTCGCGCGCGAGACCGCGGACTTCATGCTGCGTGAGCTGCTGACCCCCGAGGGCGGGCTCGCCTCGGCGCTGGACGCGGACAGCGAGGGCGTCGAGGGCAAGTTCTACGTGTGGACGACGGCCGAGCTGGACGAGGCGCTCGGCGCGGAGGACGGCGCCTGGGCCGCGCAGGCGCTGTCGGTGACCGAGTCGGGCACCTTCGAGCACGGGGCCTCTGTGCTCCAGCGACTCGAGGAGCCCGACGACCTCGCGAGGTACGCGCGGGTCCGGGCCCGGCTGCTGGCGGCTCGCGGCGAGCGCGTCCGGCCGGCCCGTGACGACAAGGTGGTCGCCGCCTGGACCGGGCTGGCCATCACCGGGCTGTGCGACGCCGGGCTGGGGCTGGCTGAGCCGGCGTACGTCGACGCGGCGGTGACCGCGGGTGAGCTGCTCTGGCGGGTGCATGTGGTCGACGGCCGCCTGCGACGGGTCTCGCGCGAAGGGGTGGTCGGTACGCCGGCGGGCGTCCTGGAGGACCACGGCTGCGTGGCGTCGGGGTTCCTGTCGCTGGTGCAGGCCACCGGCGACGCGGTCTGGCTCTCGCGGGCCACGGTGCTGCTCGACCAGGCGATCGAGCGGTTCCGCGCCGACGACGGCGGCTTCTTCGACACCGCTGCTGACGCCGAGGCGCTGGTGGCCCGGCCGCGCGACCCGTCCGACAACGCCTCGCCGTCCGGTCTGTCCTCCATGGTGCACGCGCTGGTGGCGGCGCACGCGCTCACCGGTGAGGGCCGCTACCGCCAGGTGGCCGAGGAGGCACTGGCCACGGTCGCAGCCCTGGCCGAGCAGGCGCCCCGCTTCGCGGGCTGGTCGCTGGCCGCGGCGCAGACGCTGGTCTCCGGCGGGCCGCTCGAGGTGGCCGTGGTGGGGCCGGCGGGGGAGGAGCGAACCGACCTGGCCGCGCGCGCCCGCCGGCACCCCGGTGCGGTGGTCATCGAGAGCGACGGCCCGCGCGACGACGTACCCCTCCTGTCCGGGCGCACGCCGCTCGACGGCCGGCCGGCGGCGTACGTCTGCCGCGGCTTCGTCTGCGAGCGGCCGGTCACCACGGTCGAGGAGCTGGACGCGGCGCTCAGCCGGTAGCTCGCCGCGCTCGGACCTGGCCCGCGTCGATCTCCTTCATCAGGTCGACGCAGTAGCGCCCGAAGTCGATCTGGATCGTGTGTCGCGGCGCCGAGTAGTACTGCTCGAGGTGGAACGCCTCGTCGGCGCGCATGATCCGCTCCTGCTCGTCGACCGAGGGCAGCACGTAGGAGCCCTCGAGCAGCCGAACGAGCAGCTTCGACTGCTGCTCGGCCAGGTTCACGATCGTGGGGGACGACTGGGCCAGCCCCATGAAGAAGAGGTGGTCGACGCCCGGCTTGATCATCCGCTTGAAGAGCGGGTAGCGGTGGTCCGAGTCCGGGTGCAGCGCCACGTCCGACGGGTCGAAGAACGGGAACGACATCTCGTAGCCCGTCGCACAGATGATCACGTCCGCCTCGACGGAGGACCCGTCCGCCAGCCAGACCGTCCGGCCGTCCAACCGCGAGATCGCCGGCAGCATGTGGATGTCGCCGGACCCCGCCTTGGTCAGGAAGTCGGCGGACACGGACGGGTGGGCGGACAGCGGCTCGTGGTCCGGTTCGGGCAGGCCGTAGCTGCTCATCGAGCCCACCAGGCCGCGGATCAGCTCGCGCGAGGCGGCCAGGGCCTGCTCCTTGGGGATGTCGGGCGGCGCCATCACCTTGTCGGCCGGCTGGCCGTTGCGGTACTTCGGGAGCACCCACACCCCACGCCGGGCCGAGACGTAGAGGCGCGCGGCCATCCACGGCGCGGACAGCTCGCTGGCGATGTCCATCGCCGAGTTGCCCATCCCGACCACGATCACGGTCCTCCCACGGATCTCGACCGGCTCGAACGGCGAGAGGTAGGAGTGGCTGTGCATCAGTTCGCCGTCGAAGTCGCCCGGGTAGTCCGGCAACCTGGGCTTCCAGTGATGACCGTTCGCGACGACGAGGTCCGTGTACGACCGCGTCTCCCCGGTCGACAGGGTGACGTCCCACCCGGTCGTCGTACGCCGCGCGGAGTCGACGCCGACACCGAACTCGATACCGTCCCGCAGGCCGAACTCGTCGACGTACGCCCGGAAGTAGTCGTGCATCAGCCGGTGGCTCGGGAAGTCGGGCCAGTCGTCGGGGACCGGGAAGTCCTCGAACTGCAGCCGGGTCTTCGAGGTGTCGATGTGCAGCGACTCGTAGACCGCCGATCGGCCGTTGGGGTTGCGGAAGTACCAGTTGCCGCCGACGTCATCGGACAGCTCGAGCTGGTCGTAGTCGATGCCGTGCTCCCGGAGCCGCTTGGCCGTGGTGATGCCCGAGCAGCCGGCGCCGATGATGCAGACCTTGGTCATGCTCGAGCCTCCAGGCACTCGTAGGCAGCCCGCACGTACGTGTCGGTGCGCTCCGACGAGATGAAGTGCGCGCCGACCATCCGGTTCATCGCGTAGGCGATGGTGACCCGCCGGTCGAGGTCGTTGACCACGATCGAACCGCCCCAGCCCGTCCACCAGCAGGTGCGCCCGTCCGGGATCACCGGAGTGGTGGGAGACGGCAGTCCGTAGCCGATGCCCCACCGCAGCGGCGCGAGCAGCACGAGGTCAGCACCCTCGCCCTGGACTTCGAAGATCCGGTCGACGGTGCGGTCCGAGAGCAGCCGTTCGCCGCCGACCTCGCCGCCGTGCGAGACCACCGACTGCGCGCGAGCGATGGACCTGGCATTGCCGTGACCGCTGATGCCGGCCACGGAGACCCGACGGAACTCTGCGCTGTTGCAGCCGTTCTCGACGTCCAGCAGCGGGTTCACGACTGTGGGGATGAGGAGGTTGCCCTCCGGGAGCGAGCTGTAGTCGATGCCCGCGTCCGTGGGCGGGATGAGGTCCGCACAGCGGCCCAGCACCGAGTCCGGGACGCCGAGGTGGAAGTCGGCGCCGAGCGGCTCGGCGACCAGGGTCCGGAACTGGTCGGCCAGCGGCACCCCAGTGGCCCCGCGGACGAGACCGTCGAGCAGGTGGCCGTAGGCGATCATGTGGTAGCCGTTGGCCGTGCCCGGCTCCCACCACGGCTCCTGCTCGGCCAGCATCCGCTCGGACCGCTCGAGGTCGAGCAGCCCGGCCACGTCCAGGGGCTCGGTCCACCCGGCGTACCCCGAGGTGTGCCCGAGCAGCTGCCGGACCAGGACGTCGTCGCGGCGGAACTCCTTCCAGTACGTCGAGACCGGTGCGTCGAGGTCCAGTCGGCCCTGGTCGGCGAGCACCAGCACGGTGAGAGCGGCCATTGGCTTGGTGACAGACCAGACCATGACCACGGTGTCCTCGGCCCACGGAACCCCGGGCCGCGCGTCGCCGCCCCACAGGTCGGCGACCAGCTCACCGTCGTGGACCACCGCCAGCGAGGCGCCGACGTCCGTGCCGTCGGCGAGGTTGCGGGCCAGCAGCTCGCGCAACGGCTCGAACGACGGAGAGCAGGTCCCGGAGACAGTCACGGGGCCACGATAGGAACACGTTCTAGTTTCGGCCAGAGGCTGGACGGCGCGAGTAGGTTCGATCCATGCCGGGCGACAGCTACGACTACGTCATCGTCGGTGCCGGGAGCGCGGGCGCGGTCCTCGCCGCAAGGCTCTCCGAGGAGCCGGGTACGTCGGTGCTGCTGCTCGAGGCCGGCGGCGAGGCCGACGCGGACGAGGTGATGATCCCCGCGGCCTTCGCGACCCTGTTCAAGACCCGGTGGGACTGGAACTACGAGACCACCGAGCAGAAGCAGCTCCACGGCCGGCGCGCCTACTGGCCACGGATGAAGGCGCTCGGTGGCTGCTCGTCGATGAACGCGATGATCTACATCCGCGGCAACCGCGCGGACTACGACGGCTGGCGCGACCAGTACGGCGCCGAGGGCTGGGGCTTCGACGACGTACTGCCCTACTTCACCAGGGCCGAGCGAAACACGCGGCTGGGCGCCCCGCTGCACGGCCAGGCCGGTCCGCTGTGGGTCGAGGACAGGGTCTACACCCACCCGCTCAGCCACGCGTTCGTGGACAGCGCGGTGAGTGCCGGCCACAAGCCGACCGACGACTTCAACGGCGCCTCGCAGGAGGGCGCGGGGCTCTACCAGGTCACCTGCCGCAAGGGGCGGCGCTGGTCGACCAACGAGGCCTACCTCAAGCCCGCCCGGTCGCGCGCCAACCTCACGGTGACGACCGGGGCGTTCGCCACCGGCGTGGTCCTCGACGGGTCGCGGGCCACCGGGGTGACGTTCCGCCAGGCCGGCGCGACGCACACCGTGACGGCGACGCGCGAGGTGCTGCTCTGTGGTGGGGCGGTCAACAGCCCGCAGCTGCTGATGCTCTCCGGCATCGGCCCGGCCGGCCACCTGCGCGAGGTCGGCGTCGAGTCGAAGGTCGACCTCGCTGGAGTGGGCGCCGGACTCCAGGACCACCCGGTGGTGCCGCTGCTCTGGTACACCCACGGCGCCACCGACCTGGCCCAGCTCAACAACGTCCGCAACTTCGCCCGCTGGAAGGTGCGCGGAACCGGACCGCTCGCCTCCAACATCGGCGAGGCCGGCGCCTTCTTCGCCAGCCGCGAAGGCCTGCCGGCGCCCGACCTCCAGATCCACATGGCGCCTGCGGGCTTCTACGACAACGGCATGCACGAGCCGACCCACACGATGGTGACCGCGGCACCGACCCTGGTCTCGGTGGCCAGCCGCGGCACCCTGCGGCTCCGGTCGGCCGACCCGACGTGGCACCCGGCGATCGACGCGGCGTACTTCGACGACCAGGCGGACCTCGACGCGATGCTGGCCGGGCTGCGCCGTACCTGGGAGCTCTGCACGCAGGGCGCGCTCGCGGCGTACCTCGACAAGCCGTGGCAGCTGCCCGAGCACCCGACCGACGAGGAGCTCCTCGAGCACGCCCGGCAGTGGGCCCAGACGCTCTACCACCCGACCTCGACCTGCGCGATGGGCACCGGCGACGACGCTGTCGTCGACCCGGCGCTCCGGGTCCGCGGCGTGGAGGGGCTGCGCGTGGTCGACGCCTCGGTCATGCCGTCCGTCGTACGCGGCAACACCAACGCGCCCACGATCATGATCGGCGAGAAGGCCGCCGACCTCCTGAAGGAGAGCCGATGACCGCCACCCAGGCGCCTGCCACCACCTTCGAGTCGCTCGACCCGCGCACCGGGGACGTGGTCGGCACCCATCCGGTCCACACCGCCGACGAGGTGCGCGATGCGGTCGGGCGAGCCCGCGCCGAGGCTGCGTGGTGGGCTTCCCTCTCGTTCGACGAGCGGGAGAAGCACCTCCAGGCGTGGAAGGGCGTGATGACCCGCCGCATCGCGCAGCTGGCCGCGGTGATGCACCAGGAGACCGGCAAGCCGCACGGCGACGCGATGCTCGAGGCCGCGCTGGCCATCGACCACCTGGCGTGGGCGGCGTCGCACGCGGAGAAGGTGCTCAAGCGACGCAAGGTCCCCTCCGGGCTGCTGATGGCCAACCAGGCGGCGTACGTCGAGTACCAGCCGCTCGGTGTCATCGGCGTGATCGGGCCCTGGAACTACCCCGTGTTCACGCCGATGGGCTCGATCGGCTACGCGCTGGCGGCCGGCAACGCCGTGGTCTTCAAGCCGTCGGAGTACACGCCCGGCGTCGCCGAGTGGCTGGCCCTGACCTTCCTCGAGACGGTCGGCCGGCCGGTGTTCTCGGTCGTCACCGGGTTCGGGGAGGCCGGCCACGCGTTGTGCACCGCAGGCGTGGACAAGATCGCCTTCACCGGCTCCGCCGCCACCGGCAGGAAGGTGATGGCCGCCTGCGCCGAGACCCTCACGCCGGTCGTCATCGAGGCCGGGGGCAAGGACGCGCTGCTGGTCGACGCCGACGCCGACGTCGAGGCCGCGGCCGACGCCGCGATCTGGGGCGCCTGCTCCAACGCCGGCCAGACCTGCACCGGTGTCGAGCGGGTCTACGTCCACGAACGCGTGTACGACGAGTTCCTCTCCACGCTCACGGTCAAGGCCCGCGACGTGACCGCTCATGAGGGGCCGGACTCGCAGATCGGGCCGATCACCATGCCCCGGCAGCTCGACGTCATCAAGCGGCACATCACCGACGCGCTGGCCCGCGGCGGCCGCGCGGTCGTCGGTGGCGCGGACGCCGTCGGCGAGCGGTTCGTGCAGCCGACCGTCCTGGTCGACGTACCGGAGGACTCCGAGGCCGTCCAGGACGAGACCTTCGGCCCCACGGTCACCGTCCGCAAGGTGCGCGACATGGACGAGGCGGTCGAGCTGGCCAACGCCAGCCGCTACGGACTGGGCTCCACGGTGTTCTCGAAGGCCCGCGGCATGGAGCTCGCCTCGCGGATCCGCTCCGGCATGACCGCGGTCAACGGCGTCATCACCTTCGCCGCGATCCCGTCCCTGCCCTTCGGCGGCGTGGGCGACTCGGGCTTCGGACGCATCCACGGTCCCGACGGCCTCAAGGAGTTCACCTTCGCCAAGTCGATCGCCCGGCAGCGGTTCAAGCCGCTCCTCGCGCTCACGACGTTCAACCGCACCGAGAAGGCCGACCAGCAGCTGGCCTCGATGATCACGATGCTGCACGGGCGGGGGACACGACCGAGGACGACCATCGCCCAACGTCAGCCGGCGCGTGACCCGCTCGTACGGTCGAACCGGCGCCACGGTCAGCGCAGGCTGTACGTCGCCAACGACACGCCCACGTAGTGGGAGACGAAGGCCAGGATCGTGAACGAGTGGAAGACCTCGTGGAAGCCGAACCAGCGGGGCGACGGGTTCGGCCGCCGGAGCCCGTAGACGACGCCGCCGCACGTGTAGAGGGCACCCCCGGTGAAGATCATCACGAAGACGGCGATGCCGATGCCGAGCCCGAGCGCTGTGGCACCCTCGAAGAACGCCGGGATGAAGAAGATCGCGGCCCAGCCGAGCGCGATGTAGATCGGCACGTAGAGCCAGCGCGGGGCGTCGGTCCAGAAGATGCGGAACGCGACGCCGAGCACGGCACCGGTCCAGACCGTGGTCAGCAGCGCGACCCGCGCATGACCGTGCAGCAGCAGCAGGCTGAACGGCGTGTAGGAGCCCGCGATGAGCAGGAAGATGTTCGAGTGGTCGAACCGGCGGAGGAAGGCCCAGACCCGCGGCGACCACGTGCCGGTGTGGTAGATCGCCGACACCGTGAAGAGCACCAGCGCGGACGCCGTGAACACCGCCGAGCCGATCTTCGTCGTCGCGTCGGGCGACAGGGAGACCAGGACGATCCCCGCGACCAGCGTGAGCGGCGCGGTGCCCAGGTGCAGCCAGCCCCGCAGCTTGGGCTTGAGGTCCCGCAGGTCGTCGCGCAGGTCGTCGAGCACCTCCGAGACGGAGTCGACCCCCGCGCGTACGGCGTCCGAGACGGGGTTGCTCACGCGAGCCAAGGTACCCACCCGGTCTGAGCGGGAGATGAGGATGCGCAGAACGCAACGCAGAAGTTACGTAACATCAGGTACGTGGCGGACTGGAAGCGCGGCGTGCGGAAGGTCGTCTACCCGCTCTACGAGGCCCGGATGCTCCGCCGGATGCCCGACAACCTGCCCAAGCACGTCGGCGTCATGCTCGACGGCAACCGGCGCTGGGCCCGCTCCGTGGGCCGTGACTCTGCTCACGGCCACCAGGTCGGGGCGGACAACATCGAGCCGCTCCTCGGCTGGTGCGACGAGGTCGGGATCGAGGTGGTCACGCTGTGGCTGCTGTCGACCGACAACCTCAACCGGCCCCCGGCCGAGCTCACCCCGCTGCTGGAGATCATCGAGGCCGCCGTCGAGTCCCTGGCCCTCCGGCGCCGCTGGCGGTTGCACCCGGTGGGCGCCCTCGACCTCCTGCCCACGTCCACGGCGCAGAAGCTCAAGGCCGCGGAGGAGGCCACCCGCGACGTCGACGGCATGCTGGTCAACGTGGCCGTCGGTTACGGCGGCCGCCGGGAGATCGCCGACGCCGTCCGCTCCCTGCTCAGCGAGCACGCCGCCCGGGGCACCTCGCTGGAGGAGCTCGCCCAGATCATCGACGTCGAGCACATCGCCGAGCACCTCTACACCAAGGGCCAGCCCGACCCGGACCTGGTGATCCGTACGTCGGGGGAGCAGCGGCTGGGCGGGTTCCTGCTCTGGCAGAGCGCGAAGTCGGAGTTCTACTTCTGCGAGGCCTACTGGCCCGAGTTCCGGCGGGTGGACTTCCTGCGGGCCATCCGCGCGTACGCGCTGCGTGAGCGCCGCTTCGGGGCGTAACCAACGGTTCACCCCCTGGTCGGGCGTGTCGCACCGGACGGCCTGCCGCGGCGGCGTACGTTCGCGCCATCGGCGAGTGGGGAAGCTTGCCGTATCGGGAGGCCCGAATCTTGCGCGAGCACGATCCACACCTGACCACCGGCGGTCGTTGCCGGCTTGGCCAGTGGGTCTCGGGTGGAGGCCGGCACTCCGGCCTTCGGGCTCCCTCCCGGTCCGACTGCAGGTGAGAGTTCAGGACCGGGCGTCGAGTGCGCGCGCCGGTCTGCGAGGGGTGACCGTGCCGACCAAGGCCAGCTCGTCTCAGGAGTCCTCCCAGAAGTCCGTGCGCACGTACGTGCTCGACACCAGCGTCCTGCTGGCCGACCCCGGGGCGCTCAAGCGCTTCGACGAACACGAGGTGGTGCTGCCCGTCGTGGTGATCACCGAGCTGGAGGGGAAGCGGCACCATCCGGAGCTGGGCTACTTCGCGCGGAGCGCACTGCGGATGCTGGACGAGCTGCGGTGCACCCACGGCCGGCTCGACGAGCCGGTGCCGGTCGGCGACCTGGGCGGCACCATCCGGGTCGAGCTCAACCACACCGACTCCGACTCGCTGCCCTCGGGCTTCCGGGTGGGCGACAACGACACCCGCATCCTCGCGGTGGCGTGGAACCTCGCGCAGGAGGGCGACCGGGTCACCCTGGTCAGCAAGGACCTCCCGCTGCGGATCAAGGCCTCCGCGGTCGGCCTCGACGCCGAGGAGTACCGCGGCGAGACGATGAGCGACTCCGACCCCGGCTACTCCGGCATGGCCGAGCTGGAGGTCCAGGCCGCGGACCTCGACGAGCTCTACGACGACGGAACCGTCGACCTCGAGGCGGCCCGCGACCTGCCCTGCCACTCCGGCCTGGTGCTGCTCTCCGAGCGCGGTACGGCGCTCGGCCGCGTCGGCCCTGACAAGGTCGTCCACCTCGTGCGCGGCGACCGCGAGGCGTTCGGCATCCACGGCCGGTCGGCCGAGCAGCGGATCGCGCTGGAGATGCTGCTCGACCCCGAGGTCGGGATCGTCTCCCTCGGCGGCCGGGCCGGCACTGGCAAGTCAGCCTTGGCGCTGTGCGCCGGGCTCGAGGCGGTCATGGAGCGCCGCCAGCACCAGCGGGTCGTCGTCTTCCGGCCGCTGTTCGCGGTCGGCGGCCAGGAGCTCGGCTACCTGCCCGGCTCGGAGTCGGAGAAGATGGCGCCCTGGGCGCAGGCGGTCTTCGACACCCTCGGTGCCCTCACCTCCCGCGACGTGATCGAGGAGGTGCTCGACCGCGGCATGCTCGAGGTGCTCCCGCTCACCCACATCCGTGGCCGCTCCCTGCACGACGCGTTCGTCATCGTCGACGAGGCACAGTCGCTGGAGCGCAACGTGCTGCTCACCGTGCTCTCCCGCATCGGGGCCGGCTCCAAGGTGGTGCTCACCCATGACATCGCCCAGCGCGACAACCTCCGGGTCGGCCGCCACGACGGGGTGGTCGCCGTGGTCGAGAGGCTGAAGGGGCACCCGCTGTTCGCCCACGTGACGCTGACCAGATCGGAACGTTCGCCGATCGCCGCGCTGGTTACTGACCTCCTGGAGAACGTCACCCTCTGACTGTCTGCCTGGACCCGTGTTGCTCGTGTGACTCCTGAGTCATCCGAACGACCAGTTTCGTCATCGTTCGGTTTGCAACCACCTGCGGTGTCAGGCAGGGTGTCCGAGATTCCCGAGCGTTCCTCGTCACCCGCGGAAGAGAGTCCCCCTTCGTGTCGTCGCCCAACCCGCAGGCCGGAAAGCACCGCGCCTCCAAGGCCCGGCGCGCGCCCAAGGCGGCCCTCAAGACGTCGCTGACGCTGTCGTCCATGGCGGTGGTGGCCACCGGCTTCGCGGTCGGCGGTGGCTCGCTGTCGCTGAGCGCGAGCGGCGGGCCGGCCGCGTCGACGACTGCCGCGGTGGCCGACCTCGGGGCGCAGGCGCAGGCCGCGGTCTCCGGTTCGTCCGCCGTCTCCGGCTCGTCGGCCGCCGACAGTGCGCAGACCGAGGCCGACGCGGCCGCTGCCGCGGCTGCGGCCGACCGGGCCAAGCTGCCGGTGACGCGCTCCGACAGCCGGGCCGCGGCCGACCCGCTGAAGAAGGACACCCTCTCGCTGGGTGGCCGCAACATGATGTCCCGCACCGAGGACCTCTCCGACGAGTCCCCGCAGGACATCGCCCGGGCCCTGCTCGCGACGTACGGCTGGAGTGCGGACCAGTTCGGCTGCCTCGACTCGCTCTGGATGCGCGAGTCGCACTGGAACGTGCACGCCGCGAACCCCTCCGGTGCCTACGGCATCCCGCAGGCGCTCCCCGGCTCCAAGATGTCCTCCGCCGGGTCCGACTGGCAGAACAACGCGGTCACCCAGATCAAGTGGGGGCTGGGCTACATCGCCGACCGCTACGGCTCACCCTGCGGCGCCTGGGCGCACAGCGAGGGCCACGGCTGGTACTGACCCGGTTGATTCCGGACTTCTGCCGGTTGATTCCGGACTTCTGCCGGTTGATTCCGGACTTCTGACCTCGGCGGAACTCCCGACTCGACCGGCGGAACTCCCGACTCGACCGGCGGAACTCCCGATTCAACCGGCAGAAGTCCGGACTCAACGCGCCGTGAACACCGTCACGTGGCCGGAGTACTCGCGCGGCCAGCCGTCCTCGGGCGGTGACCACGCGACGGTGTCGTCCGACGACTCCAGGTAGGCCAGTGCCGAGGGCCGGTCCGGGAACACCGCCCTGGTCTCGACGTCCTGGCGGGTGACCGTGGCGAAGTGGCGCCGCAGCGATGCCTCGCCGTTCTCGCTGCTGAACGTGGTGAGCACCGGTCCACCCCCGGCTTCGCGGCGGAGCTCGGCCGTGTGACGGTCGCCGTTGGTGACCGCCACGAAGCGGCCACCCGGACGGAGCACCCGGCGCACCTCGGCCAGACCGCGGTCCAGGTCCGGCACGTGGTAGAGCATCCAGAGCGCCAGCACCACGTCGTACGCCGCGTCGGGCGCGAGCAGGTGCTGGACGTCCTGCACCTGGGCCGGCACGCCGCGGTCGCGGGTCAGCTCGACGAACCGTGGCGACTGGTCGACCGCCAGCAGCGCGATGCCGGGCAGCTCCTCGACCAGGCGGGCGGCGAAGGCGCCGGTCCCGCAGCCGACCTCCAGGACGTCGGCCATGCCCCGGTGTGCGGGTAGGGCGGAGCGGACGGCCTCGACGACCAGGTCGAGCGGGTCGGTCCCCGACGGCCCTGGCGACCACACCGCACGGCGCGTCTCCAGGTTGGCCTCGGTGGCGTACTGCCGACGGACCTCGTCCGCGTCGTTGCTCACGGGTGGGTCATCGACTCCACGTCGAGCGCCTCGTCCAGCTGCTCCTCGGTGAGCTCCCCGCGCTCGACGTAGCCGAGCCCGACCACCGTCTCGCGGATGGTGGCGCCGTCCGCGAGCGCCTGCTTGGCCACCTTGGCGGCGGCCTCGTAGCCGATGTACTTGTTCAGCGGCGTGACCACCGACGGCGAGGACTCGGCGTACTGGCGCATCCGGCCGACGTCGGCGGTGATGCCGTCCACGCAACGCTCGGCCAGCAGCCGGGAGCAGGCGGCGAGCAGCCGGACCGACTCGAGCACGTTGCGGGCGATGACCGGCATGGCGACGTTCAGCTCGAAGGAGCCGCTGGCCCCCGCCACGGTGACCGCGGCGTCGTTGCCGATGACCTGCGCGCAGACCATGAGCGTGGCCTCGGGGAGCACCGGGTTGACCTTGCCGGGCATGATGCTCGACCCCGGCTGCAGGTCGGGCAGGTGGATCTCCGCCAGTCCGGTGGTGGGGCCCGAGGCCATCCAGCGCAGGTCGTTGCAGATCTTGGTGAGCCCGACCGCGTAGGTCTTCAGCGCGCCGCTCAGCTCGACCAGGGAGTCGCGGGTGCCCTGCGCCTCGAAGTGGTTGCGGGCCTCGGTGAACGGCGTGCCGGTGGACTCCGAGAGCGCCGCGATCACCTGCTGGGGGAACCCCTCGGGAGTGTTGATGCCGGTGCCGACCGCGGTGCCGCCCAGCGGCAGCTCGCGCACGCGGGGCAGTACCGCCTCGAGCCGTTCGGCGGCGTAGCGGACCGTGGCGGCGTAGCCGGAGAACTCCTGGCCGAGCATCACCGGAGTGGCGTCCATCAGGTGGGTGCGGCCGGACTTCACCAGGCCCTGGAACTCCGACGGCCTTGGCCTCGAGCGACCTGGCCAGTACGTCGAGTGCGGGCAGCAGGTCGCCGGTGACCGCCAGCGAGGCGGCCACGTGGATCGCGGTCGGGAACGTGTCGTTGGACGACTGCGAGGCGTTGACGTGGTCGTTGGGGTGCACCTCGACACCGGCCCGCTGCGCCAGGGAGGCGATGACCTCGTTGGCGTTCATGTTCGAGCTGGTGCCCGAGCCGGTCTGGAAGACGTCGATGGGGAACGCCTCGTCGTGATCGCCGGCCGCCACCTCTCGCGCGGCCTGCTCGACGGCGGCTGCCTTCTCCCGGTCGAGGACCTCGAGCGCGCCGTTCACCTTCGCTGCGGCCGCCTTCACCTCACCGATCGCATGGACCAGGGCCGGCTCGATCGGCGTACCGCTGATCGGGAAGTTCTCGACCGCGCGCTGGGTCTGGGCCCGCCACAGTGCCTCACGAGGCACCTGGACCTCGCCCATGGAGTCGTGCTCGGTGCGGTACTCGTCGCTCACACCTCGAACGTACCCACGAAACACGTTGCCGCGGTGGGAGAGGTCGGTGAGGCTCGTCCCATGGCTGATGACTTCGGGGGCCTCGCCGAGCTGTGGCCGCCGTTCCGTCTGCGGGTGACCTGCGGACCGCTGGTGATGCGACCGCTGCGCGATGACGACTTCCCCGAGGTCCTGGCGGTGGTGCACGCGGGCATCCACGCGCCGGACCTGATGCCGTTCTCCTTCCCGTGGACCGAGCACCAGGGCGCCGACCAGGAGCGGCAGTTCCTGCAGTTCCACTGGGGCCAGCGCTCCTCGCTGAAGCCTGACGCGTGGTCGCTCGAGCTCGGCGTCTGGCACGACGGGCGCTTCGTCGGCGTCCAGGGCGTCGGGACGCACGACTTCCCGGTCACCCGGACCGGCGAGACGGGCTCCTGGCTGGGGACCGAGTTCCACGGGAGAGGGATCGGCACGCTGATGCGGCAGGCGATCTGCGTGCTCTGCTTCGACCACCTCGGGTTCGAGGAGATCACCTCCGCAGCGTTCACCGACAACCAGCCGTCGCAGGGAGTCAGCCGCAAGGTTGGCTACCGCGAGAACGGCGCGCACCGGTTCGCCCGCCAGGGTGCGCTGGCGACCATGGTGCAGCTGGTGCTCCGGCCCGAGGACCTGGTGCGGCCGCCGTACGACGTGGTGGTGCAGGGCGCCGAAGGGTTCGTCGACTTCGTTCAGCCCCGCGCCACGTAGAGCCAGTAGTGCTCGTCGCGGTCCTGGAGCTTCACGTCGTGACTCTCGGCCGAGACGTCCCCGAACACCGACCGCAGCGACTCGTCCAGCTCGGCCGACTGGTCGGCCGACCACACGACCAGGGCGCCGCCCGGCCGCAGCACCCGCCGCGCGTCGGTGAGCGCCGGCGGCTCGTACAGCGCTGCGTTGGCGGCATGCACGAGGTAGCCGGGTCCGTTGTCGACGTCCAGCAGCACCAGGTCGTACGACGCCTCCCGGGCCTCGGCCAGCGCCGCCACGATGTCGGCCTCCACGACGGTGACCCGCTCGTCCGCGAGCAGCGCGGGCCCCTCGGGGACGAGGCCGGCGCGCATCCAGTCGACCAGGGCCGGCTCGATCTCGACCACTGCGCACTTCTCCACCCGCGAGTCGGCCAACACCTCGTGCATCGTGTAGCCGAGCCCCAGGCCGCCGATGATGACCGCGCGTGGGTCCTCCACCAACGCCAGCGCCGCCTGGGCCATGGCCCGCTCGGTGCTCACCTCGACGGTGTCCATCACGAAGACGCCGTTGGCCCGGAGCTCGAGTGACGTCGGGCCGCCGTCCACCGGGCGCCGTTCGCGCAGCACCAGCTCGCCGCGCTCGCTCTCGGCCCGGGCCACCTCGGCGTACTCGACCTCCGGCGTCACCCCGTCAGCCTGTCAGGTGCACGACGACGATCGCGTCCCAGCCTCGGGTGGCCAGGTCTCGAGACGGGCGCCGAACGCCCTCCTCGACCACCGGTGGCTACTCGGCCGAGCGCACCCGGATCCCGGCCCCCACGATCGAGCTCAGCGGCACCGTCACCGCGCCGGAAGGGTCGGTGAAGAAGTCGTTGCCCTTGTCGTCCACGACGACGAACGCCGGGAAGTCCTCGACCTCGATCTTCCAGACCGCCTCCATGCCGAGCTCCTCGTACTCGAGCACCGACACCGACTTGATGCAGTCCTGGGCCAGCCGCGCGGCCGGGCCGCCGATCGAGCCGAGGTAGAAGCCGCCGTACCGGTGGCAGGCCTCGGTCACCGCCTTGGACCGGTTGCCCTTGGCCAGCATCACCATCGAGCCTCCGGCGGCCTGGAACTGCTCGACGTAGGAGTCCATCCGCCCCGCCGTGGTCGGGCCGAACGAGCCCGATGCCATCCCGTCGGGCGTCTTGGCCGGGCCGGCGTAGTAGACGGGGTGGTCGCGGAGGTACGCCGGCATCTCCTCGCCCGCGTCGAGCCGCTCCTTGATCTTGGCGTGCGCGATGTCGCGGGCGACCACCAGCGGCCCGGTCAGCGAGAGCCGGGTCCTCACGGGGTGTCGGGCGAGCTCGGCCAGGATCTCGGCCATCGGCCGGTTCAGGTCGACCGCGACCACCTCGCCACCCGAGATGTCGTCGGCGATGCCGGCCTCGGGCAGGTAGTCGGCGGGGTCGGTCTCGAGCTGCTCGAGGAAGACGCCCTCGGCGGTGATCTTGCCCAGCGCCTGCCGGTCGGCCGAGCACGAGACGGCGAGCGCCACCGGGCAGGAGGCGCCGTGCCGCGGCAGCCGGACGACGCGCACGTCGTGGCAGAAGTACTTGCCGCCGAACTGCGCGCCGATCCCGAACGACTGCGTCAGCTTGAAGACCTCCTCCTCGAGCTCGAGGTCGCGGAACCCGTGCGCGCTCATCGATCCCGAGGTCGGCAGGTTGTCGAGGTAGTGCGCCGAGGCGTACTTCGCGGTCTTGAGCGCGAACTCCGCCGACGTGCCGCCGATCACCACCGCGAGGTGGTACGGCGGGCACGCGGCGGTGCCGAGCGAGCGGATCTTCTCGTCCAGGAACTGCAGCATCCGCGTGGGGTTCAGGACCGCCTTGGTCTCCTGGTAGAGGAAGGACTTGTTCGCCGAGCCACCGCCCTTGGCCATGAAGAGGAACTTGTAGGCCGGCTTCCCGTTGGTGTCGGGCGTCGAGTAGAGCTCGATCTGCGCCGGCAGGTTGGTCCCGGTGTTCTTCTCCTCCCACGTCGTCAGCGGTGCGAGCTGGGAGTAACGGAGGTTGAGCTTGGTGTAGGCGTCGTAGATGCCGCGGGAGATGGCCTCGCCGTCGTCGACGCCGGTGAGCACGCCCTCCGACTTCTTGCCCATCACGATCGCGGTGCCGGTGTCCTGGCACATCGGCAGCACGCCGCCGGCGGAGATGTTGACGTTCTTGAGCAGGTCGAGCGCGACGAACCGGTCGTTCCCCGATGCCTCGGGGTCGTCGATGATCCTGCGGAGCTGCGCGAGGTGCGCCGGCCGCAGGAAGTGCGCGATGTCGTGCATGGCCTCCGCGGTCAGCCGCTGGATCGCCTCGGGCGCGACCTGGAGGAACGTCCGGCCCCCCGCGTCGAACGTCGACACGCCCTCGGCGGTCACCAGGCGGTACGGCGTCTCGTCGGGCCCGATCGGAAGCAGGTCGGAGTAGCGGAACTCAGGCTCGCTCACGCGGGTGAGCGTACGCGGCGGTCTGCCAGGTCGTGGCGCTCGCCAGTCAGGCCACCCCGGTCGTAGTCTGAGCGCGCCGTACCCGCCAGTGCCGTGCTGTCACGGGAACAACCCGTCCGGAACATCCTCCGGTCACTCCCCGTACAGCACGCCCCGCGAGGGTTCGCGCGGCGCAGCGCGCGCCATTGACCCCAGGAGGACTGTTGAAGGTTCGGAGCGTAATGGTCACCTTGGCCGCGATGAGCGCGGCTGCGGCACTCACGGCCTGCGGGCCCCCTTCGGACTCGGGCGACGACAGCAGCTCCAGCAGCGGCGGGACCGATGCCAAGACGGCCACCTCGGCCGACGCCTTCGGTGGCATGGACGCGCTGGTCAAGGCGGCACAGAAGGAGGGAACGCTCAACGTCATCGCGCTCCCGCCGGACTGGGCCAACTACGGCGCGATCATCGACGCGTTCTCCAAGAAGTACGGCATCAAGGTCCAGTCCGACCAGCCCGACGCGGCCAGCCAGGACGAGATCAACGCCGCCGACCAGCTCAAGGGCACCGACCGGGCCCCGGACGTGTTCGACCTCGGGCAGTCCGTGGCGCTGGCGAACACCGACCTCTACGCGCCGTACAAGGTCGCGACGTTCGGCGACATCCCGGACCAGTTCAAGGACCCGAACGGCACGTGGGTCAACGACTACGGCGGCTACATGTCCGTCGGCTACGACTCCGACAAGGTCCCGGACGTGAGCACCATGGACGACCTGCTCGGCCCCGACTTCAAGGGCAAGGTGGCTCTGAACGGTGACCCGACCCAGGCCGGCGCCGCCTTCAGCGGCGTGGTCATGGCCTCGATCGCCAACGGCGGCTCGGCCGACGACATCGCTCCCGGAGTGGACTACTTCAAGAAGCTCAAGGACGCCGGCAACTTCCTGCCGGTCGACCCCACCGCCGCGACCATCGAGTCCGGACAGACCCCGGTCGTCATCGACTGGGACTACCTGAACGCCGCGGAGACCGCCAAGCTCCCGAGCTGGAAGGTCGTCGTGCCGGATGGCGCGGTCGTGGCCGGCTACTACTTCCAGGCGATCAACAAGGACGCCCCGCACCCGGCTGCCGCTCGGCTCTGGGAGGAGTACCTCTACAGCGACGAGGGTCAGAACCTCTGGCTCGCCGGCGGCGCGCGCCCCGTCCGCGCCGACGCGATGGTCGCGGCCGGGACGATCGACCAGGGCAAGTACGACGCCCTGCCCACGGTGACCGGTACGCCGGTCATCCCGACCAACGAGCAGACCACGAAGATGGCGGCCTACCTGGCCGACAACTGGGCCAAGGCGGTCGGCTGACCGCCGTCGCCCCGGTGGACGCCACTGCGGCGGCGTCCACCACGGCACCCCGGGCAGGGTGGCGACGCACGAGCGTCGCGCCCTGGCTCGGGCTGCTCCCGTTCCTGGCCTACGTGACGATCTTCCTGGTCTGGCCGACCCTGTCGGTCGTCTCCGGGGCGTTCCGGAGCGAGGACGGCGGCTTCACCCTCGAGCGGGTCCGGGCGCTCACCGACGAGACCGCGCTGCGCGCGCTCAGGCAGAGCCTCTACCTGTCGTTCGCCTCCGCGGCCCTCGGCGCGGTCCTCGGTGCCCTGCTGGCCTACCTGATCGTCACCGCGCCGCCGAACAGCCTGATGCGCCGCACGGTCACGGCCGTGTGCGGCGTGCTCGCCCAGTTCGGTGGGGTCACGCTGGCCTTCGCCTGGCTGGCCACGCTCGGCTTCAACGGCCTGCTGACCAACCTGTTCGCCGACGTGCTCGGCACCTCCGGCACCGGGTCGACGTGGCTCTACGAGCTGCCGGGACTGATCCTGGTCTACACCTACTTCCAGATCCCGCTGATGGTGATCGTGTTCATGCCCGCCCTCGAGGGACTGCGGCCGCAGTGGCGTGAGGCGGCGGTCAACCTCGGGGCCTCAACGTTCCAGTACTGGATCAGGGTGGCGCTGCCGCTGCTGCGGCCGGCGTTCCTGGGCAGCGCGCTCCTCCTGTTCGCGAACGCCTTCGCGGCCTACGCCACCGCGGCGGCGCTGATCAGCCAGGGCTCGTTCATCACACCGCTGCTCATCCGCACCTCGCTCACCAGCGAGGTCGTCCTCGGGCAGAAGGGCCTCGGCTTCGCGCTCGCTCTCCAGATGGTGGTGGTCGTGGCGATCGTGATGACGGCCTACGCCGTGCTGCTGCGGCGTACCTCGCGGTGGCTCAGGTGACGGGGGTGGGTCGCCGGTGAGGCAGTCGTGGTCGTGGCGGATCACCCGGGTGGTCCTGCTCCTGTGCTTCGGGCTCTTCTTCGCCGTACCCCTGCTGGCCCTGCTCAACTTCAGCACCAAGGACACGATCACCAAGCAGCGCACCGCCGCCGCCTGGCGCGCGCTGTTCGACGACCCGCTGATGAGCGAGGCGATCCGCACCTCGCTCGAGCTGGCCGCCATCACCATGGTCGGGATGGTCGTCCTGCTCGTGCCCACGATGATCTGGGTCAGGCTGCAGGTCCCGGCCGCGACCCGGCTGGTCGAGTTCCTCTGCCTGCTGCCGCTCACCATCCCGGCACTCGTCATCGTGGTCGGGCTGGACGACGTCTACGCCTGGGTCAACTACCTCATCGGCGACTCCGCGCTCACGCTCGCGTTCGTCTACGTGGTGCTGGTGCTGCCGTTCTCCTATCGCGCGATCGACGCCTCGCTGTCCGCCATCGACTCCACGACGCTCGCCGAGGCGGCCCGCTCCCTCGGCGCGGGCTGGTTCACGGTGATCGCCCGTGTGATCGTGCCGAACATCTGGCAGGGCGTCCTCAACGCCTCGTTCGTCACCGTCGCGCTCGTGCTCGGTGAGTACACCATCGCCTCGCTGCTGCACTACAACACCTTGCAGGTGGCGATCGTCTCGCTCGGCAAGAGCGACGCCCCCACCTCGATGGCCGCCTCGCTCGCCACGATCCTGCTCGCCTTCGTGCTCCTGGTCGGGCTCTCCCTGCTCGACCGGCGGCGCCACCACACCGGAAGGACCTCATGACCAGCACCGCGGCTGCGTCGCCCGGAGTCGCCGTCGAGCTGAAGGGGCTGCACCGGTCCTACGGCACCGTGCACGCCCTCGACGGACTGGACCTCCGGATAGCACCAGGCGAGATGGTCGTACTGCTGGGGCCATCGGGCTGCGGCAAGACCACCGCCCTGCGGATCCTCGCCGGCCTGGAGCGACAGAACGAGGGCCAGGTCCTGGTCGGCGGCAAGGACATCACCCGGGTGCCGCCGAACAAGCGCGACATGGGCATGGTGTTCCAGGCCTACAGCCTGTTCCCGCACCTGACCGTGCTCGACAACGTCGCGTTCGGCCTGAAGCTGCGCGGCCGCAGTGGCGCCGAGCGACGAAAGCGAGCGGGGGAGGTGCTCGACCTCGTCGGACTCTCCGAACATGCCGACCGCTACGCCCACCAGCTCTCCGGCGGCCAGCAGCAGCGCGTCGCGCTGGCCCGGGCGCTGGCCATCGAGCCGGCCGTGCTGCTCCTCGACGAGCCGCTCTCCGCCCTCGACGCCAAGGTCCGGGTCCAGCTGCGCGACGAGATCCGCCGGATCCAGCTCGAGGTCGGCACCACGACCCTCTTCGTCACCCACGACCAGGAGGAGGCGTTGGCGGTGGCCGACCGGGTCGGGGTGATGAACTCCGGGCGCCTGGACCAGATCGCGCCGCCGTCGCAGCTGTACGCAGCCCCCGCGACACGGTTCGTGGGCGAGTTCGTGGGGCTGAGCAACCGGATCCCCTCGAACGCGGCCAACGGCAGCGCCGACGTGCTGGGCACCTCCGTGCCGACCCTGGCGGGTTCGGCCTCCGGCCCCGGCCGGGCACTGGTCCGGCCGGAGGCGGTGCGGGTGCGGGCGGACCGGTCCGGCACGGCGATCGTCGCGACGGTCGCCTTCCTGGGCCCGATCTCGCGGGTCACCCTCACCCTTCCCGACGGCACCGTCGTGACCGCCCAGCTGCCGAGCTCCGAGGCGGCCGCCCTCCAGGTCGGCGAGCACGCCACCCTCACGGTCGACCCGGTCCCCGTCCTCGTCGTGGCGGACTGACGGTCCGGCATACGCTGTGCCCATGGCGGGCGAGCTGCAGCACCCGAGCGGGGGCACCGATCCGGCGCAGCTGCGCATCTCCGACGAGGAGCGCCACCAGGTCGCCGAGATCCTCCGCCAGGCCGCGGGGGAGGGCCGGCTCGACATCGACGAGCTCGACCAGCGGCTGGAGCAGACCTACGCCGCCCGCACGTACGCCGACCTGGTGCCGATCACCCTCGACCTGCCGGCCCACCCGCACGCGCGGCCGGTGGTGCGGCCTGCGGCGGCGTCGCCCCAGGTGGTGCCGGGCGCAGACAAGGAGAGCCACCTCGCGATCCTCAGCGGGCTGAGCCGCAAGGGCGTCTGGGTGGTCCCCAGGCAGATGACGATCCTGTGCCTGATGGGCGGCGCCGAGCTCGACCTGCGGCAGGCGAAGTTCGCCGCCCAAGAGGTCGTGATCACCATCAACGCCTTCATGGGCGGCGCCCAGGTGATCGTCGGCCCGACCACCCGCGTCCAGATGGAGGGCACCGGGATCATGGGCGGCTACTCCGAGCCGTCCGGCCTGGTGGAGGCCGACCTCGACGAGAGCTCGCCGGTCGTCCGCATCACCGGCGTGGCCATCTGGGGCGGCGTCAGCGTGGAGCGCAAGCACCTCTGACCTGAGCGGTCACCCCGGCGCCGGCCCGCTCGACTGCCGCTGGACCAGCCGGACCGGGACGTCGACGTCCGAGACCTGCTCGCCGGAGAGGAGCCGGAGGGCCAGGTTCGCCGCCTGCCGGCCCTGGCCGGCCACGTCCTGGTCCACGGTGGTGACCCCGACCTGCTCGCCGAGCGGATGCCCGTCGATCCCCACCACCGACAGGTCCTGCGGCACCCGGAGGCCGGTCGAGCGCGCGTGGGCCATGGCGGCGAAGGCCAGCTCGTCGGAGTAGGCGAACACCGCGGTGGGCGGGTCCGGGAGAGCCAGCAGCCGGGCCATCGCGCGGCCGCCCGCCTCGACGGCGTACGTCTCGGTGACGAGCAGCTCGTCGGAGGCGTCGAGCCCCGCCGCGGCCAGCGTCTCCCGCCAGGCACGCACCCGGAGCAGGTCGGAGGACCAGCTGGTGCCGTCGGTGTCGCTGGTACGGATCATCCCGATCCGGCGGTGGCCGAGCTCGATGAGGTGCTGCACCGCGAGCCGGCCGACCTCGAGGTCGTCGACCGAGACGTGTGGGTAGTCGCGGATCGAGCCGCCGGCCACCACGACGTGCACACCCATCAGGTCCAGCCGCTCGACCTCGGCCTGGGCCATGGGGAGCGCGGTGATGATGACGGCGTCCGCCTTGCGCCGGGCCGGCAGGTCACGCAGGAAGCCGGCCCGCTGCTCCTCGCCCTCGACCTGGTAGACGAGCAGGTCGAGGTCGGCGGCGCGCAGCACCGGCGCCATGCTGGCCAGCATCGCGCTGTAGAACCACGCGTCGAGGTGGGGCATCACGACGGCGACCCGGCCGGTGTGCCCTCGGGAGAGCGCGCTCGCCTCGGGGGAGATCACGTAGGACAGGTCGTGGGCGATCCGCCCGACCCGGTCGCGGGTGGCCTGGCTGACCCCGGGTACGCCGCGCAGCGCGCGAGACACGGTGGCGATCGAGACCCCGGCCGCGCGAGCGACGTCGGCCATGTTGGCCGTGCCGAGCGGCGTCCCCGCCCCACTCCCCATGCAGGCAGGGTAGCCGTCACAGCACAAACGTTTGCAGCGTCTTTACAGGTCGGGGGGTGGCCCGGTGCTGCCTCGCTGCAGCAGCCGGGTGGGCAGGATGACCTGGGCGGGCTGCCACCACTCGTCGGCCCCGGTGGCCGCCAGCGCGTCGAGGACCTGCCGCGCCGCCAGCCGCCCCTGTTCGACGACCGGCTGCCAGACCGTGGTCAGGTCGAAGAAGGACGCCAGCTCGTGGTCGTCGATCCCCAGCACCGACACGTCGGCCGGCACGCGCAGGTCGAGCTGGCGGGCCGCCCGCAGCACGCCGATCGCCATCTCGTCCGAGGCCGCGAAGATCGCGGTCGGCCGGTCCTCCCGTTCCAGCAGCTGCCGGCCCGCCTCGATGCCGCCGGCCAGGGTGAACGCCCCGTCGACCTCGAGGCTGGGGTCGTGCGGCAGTCCAGCCTCCGCGAGCGAGCCCCGGTAACCGGCCTCGCGGGCGTTGGGGGCGGTGAAGTCGAGCACGCCGGGGCCGCCGACGTAGCCGATCCGCCGATGGCCCAGCTCGATCAGGTGGTCGGTCGCCGTCCGTGCCGCCTGCTCGTCGTCGATGCGGACCGTGGCCCAGCCGGGGACGTCGGCGCCGACGAACGTGACCGGGCAGCCCAAGCGCCTCGAGCCGGGCCAGCTCGACGTCGGTGGGCTGCAGGCTCAGCACCAGCACGGCGTCGACCCGCTTGGTCAGCCGGCCCGCCTCGAAGACCCGGTGCCGGGCGCCCGCCGAGCCGGCCAGGTTGTAGAGCAGCAGGTCGTAGCCGTGGTCGCGCAGGACCTCCTCGGCTCCCTGCACCACGGAGGCGAAGAACCAGCGGGTCACCCAGGGCACCACCACCGCCACCGTGTTGGTCTGGCCGCTGGCCAGCCGGACCGCGCTCGGGGACGGCACGTAGCCCAGCGCCCGTGCGGTCTGCTGGACGCGTTCCCGGGTGGTGGCCGAGACGCCCGGCAGGCCGCGCAGGGCCCGCGACACCGTCGCGGTGGACATCTTCAGCTCCTGGGCCACGTCCTTGATGCCGGTCATCGTGGGAGCGCTCCCGCGATCTGGGCTAGGTTGGCCCGGTGACCAGCAGCCTGCCCGACACAGCCACCCTCGCCTTCGGCGCCGCCACCGCGGCGTACCAGATCGAGGGGGCGACGACGGAGGACGGACGCGGTACGTCGATCTGGGACACCTTCAGCGCCCGGCCGGGCACCGTGCGCGACGGCAGCGACGGCTCGGTGGCGTGCGACTCCTACCACCGGTACGCCGAGGACCTCGACCTCGTGGCCGGGCTGGGCGCCGGCTGGTACCGCTTCTCGATCGCCTGGCCCCGCGTGCTGCCCGAGGGCACCGGCCGGGTCGAACCGCGCGGGCTCGACTACTACGACCGCCTGGTCGACGCCGCGCTCGCCCGTGGGGTCAGCCCCACCGCGACGCTCTACCACTGGGACCTGCCCCAGGCGCTCGAGGACAAGAACGGCTGGCTCAACCGCGACACCGCCGAGGCATTCGCGGACTACGCGACCGTCGTCCACGACCGGCTGGGTGACCGGGTCCGGGTGTGGGCCACCCACAACGAGCCGTGGTGTGCCGCCTACCTCGGCTACTCCGCCGGCGTGCACGCGCCCGGCCGGCGCGAAGGAGGGGCCGGCCACCGCGCCGCGCACCACCTGCTCCTGGCCCACGGACTGGCTGCCGCCCGGCTCCACGAGGCCGGCGTCGACGACGTCGGCATCGTGCTGAACCTGGCGCCCTACTGGCCCGATGACCCCGACGACGCGGCGCTGGTCGCCGCCACCGACGGGATCGACGCCGTCCGCAACCGGGTCTGGCTCGGACCACTGGTCGACGCCCGCTACGACGACGGCCTGCTCCAGGTCGCCCCCGAGCTGGCCGACCCCGACCTGGTCCGGGACGATGACCTCGCACTGGTGCAGGGCTCCGCGGACTGGCTCGGCGTCAACTACTACACGCCGTTCCGCACCGCCCGGCCGGGCGCTGCCGAGACGCATCCCGAGGCCGACGCCTATCCGGGCACCACGCCGGTGTCCTTCGTGGTGCGTGAGCCGCGCACCGACATCGGGTGGGAGGTGGACGCTTCGGGGCTCGAGCAGCTGCTTGTCGACACCCACCGGCGCACCGGCCTGCCCGTCCTGGTCACCGAGAACGGCGCCGCCTACCCGGACGTCACCCTCGACGACCAGGACCGGATCGCCTACCTCCGTGACCACATCGCGGCGACCCGGCGGGCGCGGGAGGCGGGCGCGGACGTCCGCGCGTACGTCGTCTGGACCCTCCTGGACAACTTCGAGTGGGCAGAGGGATACACCAAGACCTTCGGGATCGTGCACGTCGACCCTCACGATCAGACCCGGACGCCGAAGGCGTCCTTCGACTGGCTGGCCGAGCACATCAGCGACTCCGCCGCCGGCCGGTCGGTTACCCCTTGACGCTTCCGGCCAGCAGCCCGCGCACGAAGTAGCGCTGCAGCGACAGGAAGACGATCAGGGGAACGACCAGCGAGACGAAGGCGCCCGCGGAGAGCAGGTGCCAGTCCTGACCCCTGGTTCCCGAGAGCTCCGCCAGCCGCACGGTCAGCGGCGACACGTCGAGGCTGCCGCCGCCGAAGACCAGGGCCACCAGCAGGTCGTTCCAGACCCACAGGAACTGGAAGATCGCGAACGCGGCGATGGCCGGTGCCATCAGCGGCAGCATGATCCGGGTGAAGATCTGCACGTGCCCGGCCCCGTCGACCCGAGCCGACTCGATCAGCTCACCGGGGATCTGGGACATGAAGTTGTGCAGCAGATAGATCGCCAGTGGTAGCGCGAAGATCGTGTGCGACAGCCAGATCGTGTAGAAACCACCTCCCGGCGCGTCCGCGCCCGCCAGCGGCTGCAGGTTGAACGGCGGCTGCACGTAGAGCTTCAGCAGCGGGATCATCGTCACCTGGATCGGCACGATCTGCAGGGCGAACACCGCCACGAACAGGAAGTCGCGGCCCGGGAACGACATCCACGAGAAGGCGTACGCCGCGATCACGGCGATCGAGATCGGCATCAGCACCGAGGGGATCGTGATCACGATCGTGTTGACGAAGTACGTCGCCAGGTCGGTGTCGGTTCCGTGGAGCACGGTCTTGTAGTTGTCGAGGGTGAAGTCCGCGTTCCAGAACGCCAACGCGTTCCACCAGCCGTTGCTCTTCACGTCGTCCTCGGGGCGGAACGACGAGATGAACAGCCCGATGGTCGGGATGGTCCACAGCACCGCGATCCCGATCGCCAGGATGGACGCCGCAGGCGAGGTGAGCGTCTTGTGGGCCCTGGAGGAAGCTGTCTCCTGCTCTACGACTGCCTCGACGGAGACGGAATCTGCGACGGTCATCGGGCCTCCAACCTTCTCATCTGACGCACGTTGTAGAAGATGATGGGCAGTACCAGAAGGAAGATGATCACCGCCAGCGCCGCGCCCAGCCCGGCGTTGTTGGAGCGGAAGCTCTGCACATAGAACTCATAGGCCAGCACGCTGGTGTCGAAGTTGCCGCCGGTCGTGGTCCTGACGATGTCGAAGGCCTTGAGCGTCGTGATGCTGATGGTCGTGATCACCACGATCAGCGAGGGCCGGATGCTCGGGATGGTGATGTAGCGGAACATCTTGAGCCCGCCGACGCCGTCGAGCCGGGCGGCCTCCACGATGTCCTCGGGGATCGCCTTGATCGAGGCCGAGAGGATCGTCATCGCGAACCCGGCCTGGACCCAGATCATGATGACGATCAGGAACAGGTTGTTCCACGGCTCGTTGAGCAGGAACTGGTAGGTGTCGAAGCCCAGCTGTTTCAGGATCTCGTTGGCCAGACCGATCTGGTCGTTGGCCTTGTCCTTGTAGTCGTAGACGAACTTCCAGATGATCGACGCGCCCACGAGGGAGATCGCCATCGGCAGGAAGATCAGCCCCTTGGCGAACTTCTCCATCCGGGCCCGGTCGACCAGGACGGCGTAGGTCAGGCCGATGAACGTCGACACCGTCGGCACCAGGATCACCCAGGCCGCGGTGTTGCGGAGCACCTTCAGCTGCTCGGAGTCGGTGAAGACCGTGTGGTAGTTGTCGATGCCGACGAAATTGGTCGCCGGTGTTGTCCTTGAACGACCGGATGATCGTGACGATGGCGGGGTAGAGCAGCCCGATCGCGATCAGCGCGAGCGCGGGCACGACGAAGGCCAGGAACTGGATGCGTTCGCCCGATCTCGACCTCAGCTTCGAGGTCAGCAGCAGGATGATTGCCACGACGCCGAAGAACAGGGCGATGCAGATGAACATCTGCACGAACTTCTCGGTGGACGACACGAAAGACTCCCCTGCTGTCGGGCGGCCCCCGCCCGGCCGGCGTCAGCCGGCCGGGCGAGGGTGCGCGAGCTCAGCCGTCGATCAGGACGACGGCCAGGACTTCTCGATGTTGTCGAGAGCGTCCTGCGTGCTCTCGCCGGTGATCCAGGCGGTCATCTCCTTCCAGAAGGAGTTGGCGCCGACCTCACCCGGCATCTGGTCGGAACCGTCGAAGCGGAAGACCGCGTCGGGGTCCTGGAAGATCTGCGCGGAGAGCTGGTCGATCGGGCTGACCAGGTTGGTCACGTCCAGCCCCGTGTTGGCGCTGACCCAGCCGCCGCCCGGGGTGGCCTTGGCCTTCGTGTTGGCCCACACGTCGGTCGACAGGTAGGTCTGGAACGCCTGGACCTCAGGCTTGTCGGAGAACGCCGTCACGAACTCGCCGCCGCCGAGGACGGGCTTGCCGAAGTCGTCGCTCATGGTCGGCAGGTAGAACGCGAACACGTCGCCGTCCTCGGCCACCTTGGTGCCCTCCGGCCAGTTCGCGGCGTAGAAGCCGGCCTGGCGGTGCAGGGCGCACTTGCCGTCGAGGATCGGCAGGCCGCCGTCCTGGAAGGCGGTGGTGGCGATCGACTTCACGTCGCCGATGCCGCCGTTGACGTACTTGTCGTTCTTGAGGATGTCGCCGACGTCGTCGAGCGCCGTGGCGACCTGCGGGTCGTTGAACGGGATCTTGTGGTTGACCCAGTCGTCGTACACGTCCGGGCCGGCGGTCCGGAGCAGGGTGTCCTCGAGCCAGTCGGTGGCCGGCCAGCCGGTGGCCTCACCGGACTCGATGCCTGCGCACCACGGCTTGATCCCGGTGGCGGCGATGGTGTCGGACAGCTTGAGCATGTCGTCCCAGGTCGAGGGGACCTCCCAGCCGTTGTCGGCGAACATCTTGGGCGAGTACCACACGAACGACTTCACGTTCGCGCCCAGCGGAGCGGCGTAGAACTTGTCGTCGACCGTGCCGTAGGCCTTCCAGTCAGCGCCCCACCACTTGTCGACGTTGTCGGCGACCGCCTGCGGCGCCTCCTTCACGCTGCCGGTGGCGACCAGGGTCTTCAGCAGACCGGGCTGAGGGACGTACGCGATGTCCGGCGGGTTGCCGGCCTGGACACGCACCGGCAGCTGGGCCTCGAACTCCTTGGAGCCCTCGTAGTTGATCTTGGCTCCGGTGCAGGTGGTGAACAGCTTGTAGGAGTCCTTCTGTGCCTGGTCCTCAGGAGCCACGATGGAGGTGTAGACACCCACCTCGCGTCCACTCAGGTCGCCGTAGTCGGCCAGCTGCTCCAGGCCCTTGCACTCGGACTTGTTGGCGCCCGGCCAGGTGCCGCCGGCGGAACCGCCCTTGGAGTCGTCGTTGGCACAGCTGGCCAGGGCAAGCCCTGCGCCCAGCACAGCGGCGGCCACGGCAGCCACTCGACGCGTGTTGCGTGTTCGCATGCCTCTTCCTCTCTTCATGGTCAGACAGGTCTGTCGATCGCCCATCGCTGGGCTTTCCGACCACCTGCCCGCTCCGTCATGGCTAGGTAAACGCTTACGCAGGAGGTGGTCAATAACTGCACATAACATTTCTGTAACGCGGGTCACATGCGTGGGAACGCTCCCACTCGACCACCGCCGGCGTCAACCCGCCTGTCCGAAGGGCAGCGGAAACGTGGCCCTTCCGTGATCAGGTCGCCGCTGTCTAGGGTGACGCCCGTCACCCTCACTACGGATCGTCCGGCACGTACCTGCCGGTGAAGGGAGCACATCAGCATGGCCACAGTGACGTTCGAGGAGGCGCAGCGCTGGTATCCGGGGGCGGACAAGCCGGCGGTGCCGGGGATCAGCCTGGAGATCGGGGACGGGGAGTTCATGGTGCTGGTCGGCCCGTCGGGGTGTGGCAAGTCCACGACGCTGCGGATGCTGGCGGGGCTGGAGGAGGTCAACTCGGGGAAGATCTTCATCGGTGACCGGGAGATCACCCATATGCCGCCCAAGGACCGTGACATCGCGATGGTGTTCCAGAACTATGCGTTGTACCCGCACATGAGTGTGGCCGACAACATGGCGTTCGCGTTGAAGATGGCCAAGGTGCCGGTCGAGGAGCGCAAGCAGCGGGTGGCCGAGGCGGCCCGGATCCTGCAGCTGACCGAGTACCTGGACCGCAAGCCGAAGGCGCTGTCGGGTGGCCAGCGGCAGCGGGTGGCGATGGGCCGGGCGATCGTGCGTGCCCCGCAGGTCTTCTGCATGGACGAGCCGTTGTCGAACCTGGACGCGAAGATGCGGGTGGCCACCCGCACCGACATCGCCAAGCTCCAGGCCGACCTGGGGGTCACCACGGTCTATGTGACCCACGACCAGGTCGAGGCGATGACGATGGGTGACCGGGTCGCGGTGATGAACTTCGGGGTGCTGCAGCAGGTCGACACCCCGCTGAAGCTCTACGACAAGCCGGTCAACCTGTTCGTGGCCGGGTTCATCGGCTCACCGGCGATGAACCTGCTGCGGGCCAAGGCCCAGGACGGGCAGGCCAAGATCGGCAACTACCTGGTCCCGGTCGACACCGGGGCGTCGAGCAAGATCGGCCCGCAGCACACCAACATCACCGTCGGTGTCCGCCCCGAGTCCTGGCGCATCGTCACAGCCGCCGAGGGCGGGCTGCCGGTCAACGTCACGGTGGTCGAGGAGCTCGGCGCCGACGAGTTCGTCTACGGCACCTGCGACGTGGAGGGCACCCCGGGCAACATCATCATCCGGGTCTCCGGCCGCGGGCAGGCCCACAAGGGCGACACCCTCTACGTCACCACCGACCCCAAGGACGTCCACGTCTTCGACACCGAGTCCGGCGAACGCCTCTCCGACTGACCTCCGCGACGCTGACCCGCCCGTTCTGTACGGGCGGGTCAGCGTTCGTCTCTTCGTCGACCCGCCGGTTCTGTACGGGCGGGTCGGCGACTCGCCGTACGCCGGATGCCGTCGGCGAAGGTCTCGTGCAGGGCCGGCGGGAGGTCGTGGCCCATCCCGTCGATCAGCAGCAGCTCGGCGCCGGGGATGGCCGCGGCGGTGGCCCTGCCTCCCGAGACGTGGACCATCCGGTCGGCCAGGCCGTGCACGACCAGGGCCGGCATGGTCAGGGCGCGGAGCCTCGGCGCACGGTTGGGCTGGGTGACGATCGCCATCATCTGGCGGAGCGTGCCGGAGCCGCTCACGCCCCGGTCGTAGGTCTTCGCGGCGTCGGCGCGGATGTGCTCCTCGGTCTCCGGGTAGGCGGGGGAGCCGATCAGCTTCCAGGTCCGGACGCTCATCTCGATGTAGCCCTGCCGGCCGGCGGGCCGGCCGACCAGGTTGGACAGCATGCTCGGGTGGGTCCAGCCGACGGTCCGCTTGCCGGTGGTCGACATGATGCTGGTCAGCGACCGCACCCGTTGCGGCCGGTGGATCGCCATCGTCTGCGCGATCATGCCGCCCATCGAGACCCCGCAGACGTGGGCGGACTCGAGCCCGAGGTGGTCGAGCAGCCCGAACGCGTCGTCGGCCATGTCCCGCAGGGAGTAGGGCGCCCGCGCACGCTGGCCCGCGAAGGCTCGTGCGAGCGTGGTCGTGGTGACCCGGTCGGGCATCTTGCTTGACCGCCCGCAGTCGCGGTTGTCGAAGCGGATGACGTGGAAGCCGCGGTCGACGAGGAGCTCGCAGAGCCTCGGCTCCCACCACGTCATCGGCCCGCCCAGCCCCATGACCAGCAGCAACGGCTCGCCCTCGGGGGTACCGAAGGTCTGGTAGCAGAGCTCGACGTCGCGGCCCACGGGGGCGAACAGCTCCTCTGAGATCGCGACCGACATACCGAAAGTGAACCAAATGTGTGGATGTACGCCGACTGCGGGTTACCAGCCCGTAATGTCGATGACGTGAGCGAGTCACCGGCGACCAGCTCCCGGGAGGACAACCCGACCCTGGGTGACTTCCTCCTGCCGGACGGCTTCCGCCGTCCGCGAGCGGTCGAGGTGCTGCGGGAGAGCAGCCTGGTCCTCGAGGCCGGCCGCTACGCCCTGACCTCGGTGGACGAGAGGCGCCGGCGCTGGGTCACGCCGTACGCCGCCCGCGGCGTCCCACGCACCGAGGAGCCGGTGATCCTCGTCCCCGGCTTCATGGCGGGCGACGCCACCCTGCGCGCGATGAGCCGGAGCCTGCGCCGCCGCGGCTTCCGCACCTACCGCGCCCACATCCGCGCCAACGTCGGCTGCACCCGCGCCGCCGCGGAGGAGCTCGAGTCGCGCATCGAGTCGATCGCGATCAAGCGCGGCAGCCGGGTCAGGGTCGTCGGGCACAGCCTGGGCGGCATGCTGGCCCGTGGGCTGGCCGTCCGCCGGCCCGACCTGATCTCCGGGATCGTGACGATGGGCAGCCCGATGCTCGCGCCCGGTGCCCACCACCTGCTCCTCGCCACCAGCGTCGACGTCCTGGTGCGGCTGAGCCGGGCCGGCGTCCCCGGTCTGATGGCCGAGGACTGCGTGGCCGGCGACTGCGCCCGGCAGAGCTTCCACGAGAGCCGGGAGCCGCTGCCGGCCGACGTCTCGTTCACCGCGGTCTACTCGCAGCGCGACGGCATCGTCGACTGGCGGGCCTGCATCGACCCGGAGGCACACCCGGTGGAGGTCACCGCTTCGCACATCGGCATGGCTCTCGACCCGCGGGTGATCGACGTCGTCACCGACGCCCTGCACCTGCCGGCGTACGGCGGCCGGCCGGGGCTGCGGCCGGTGAGGGACTCAGTGCTCGAAGTCGACAGCGGAGAAAGCGCGTAGCTTCGAGAGCCGGTGCTCGCTCCGGATGGAGCGGATGGTGCCGCTGCGCGAGCGCATGACCAGGGAGTCGGTGGTGCAGCCGCCGGCCCGGTAGCGCACGCCGCTCATCAGGTCGCCGTCGGTGATGCCGGTGGCCGCGAAGAAGCAGTCGTCGCCGGTGACCAGGTCGTCGGTGGTGAGGACGTGGTCGGCGTCGAGGGTGTGACCGGCGTCGAGCGCCCGCTGCCGCTCCTCGTCGTCCTGCGGCCACAACCGGCCCTGGATCACGCCGCCCATGCACTTCATCGCGCAGGCCGCGATGATCCCTTCCGGCGTACCGCCGATGCCGAGCAGCAGGTCCACGCCGCTGCCGGGTCGGGCCGCGGAGATCGCGCCGGCCACGTCGCCGTCGACGATGAACTTGATCCGCGCGCCGGTCGCCCGGATCTCGTCGGCCAGGGACTGGTGGCGCGGCCGGTCCAGCACGACCACGGTGACGTCGGAGGAGCTGGTGCCCTTGGCCTTGGCGACCTGGTGGATGTTCTCGGCCACCGGGTAGCGGATGTCGACGACCTCGGCCGCCTCCGGGCCGGTGACCAGCTTCTCCATGTAGAAGACCGCGGACGGGTCGTACATCGAGCCGCGCGGAGCCACCGCGAGCACCGCGACGGCGTTGGCCATCCCCTTGGCGGTCAGCGTCGTCCCGTCGATCGGGTCGACCGCCACGTCGCACTCGGGGCCGGTGCCGTCGCCCACCCGCTCGCCGTTGTAGAGCATCGGGGCGTTGTCCTTCTCGCCCTCGCCGATGACCACCACGCCGTCCATGCCGATCGTGGAGATCATCACCCGCATCGCGTTGACGGCGACCTGGTCGGCGCCGTTCTTGTCACCGCGCCCGACCCAGCGGGCCGCCGCCATCGCGGCCGCCTCGGTGACCCGGACCAGCTCCATGGCGAGGTTGCGGTCCGGCGACTCGGGTGAGGGGACCAGGCTCGCGGGCTCCATGCCGCTGAGACTAACGGGAGACGAGCGCCAGCGTTCCCACCCCGAGGAGGAGTGAGGCCGGGGTGATCACGAGCGACACGCGGTGGAACGCCGCGCTGCTCACCACTCGGCCGGAGCTCACCATGGTGCGCCGCCACAGCAGGTTGGCCAGCGACCCGGTCCAGGTCAGGCCCGAGCCGATGTTGAGGCCGAGCAGCGCCGCCAGCACCGCGGTGGTGCCGAGCGGCGCGACCATCGGCACCAGCAGGATCGTCGCCGACAGGTTGGTGAGCAGGGAGGCGAGCAGCGTGGCCAGCACGGCCAACGCCAGCAGCGCGCCGAACGACGTGCCGTCCGGCACCAGCCGGGCGACCAGGTCACCCAGGAACCCGGTGGCCACCGCGGCCACCGCCACGCCGAGGGCGAGCACGAGGAGGGCGAAGGAGGGGTGGCCGGCGCGGGCGACGTCGCGCGGCCGCACCAGGCCGCGTACGCCGGCCCACACCACGAGCACCAGGGCGGCGGCCGACGACACCCACGCCGGCGCCACGCCCCAGGGCGACAGCACTGCGAAGCCGACGAGCATCAGCGCCACCACGACCACCGGCACCACCGGAACCGGCGGACCGGACACCTCGCCGTGCTCCTGCTGCGGCGCGGCCAGGTCGCCGCGGAACAGCAGCCGCAGCCCGACGTACTCGACGACCAGCACCACCAGGAGCACCGGCGCCATCCGGGCGGCGAACTCGAGGAAGCCGAGGCCGAGGTAGGGGAGCGCCAGCAGGTTGGTGAGGTTGGAGACGGGCAGCAGCAGGGAGGCGGAGTTCGCCATCCGCAGGCACGCGAACGCGCCGGGCCGGTCCGAGGTGCCCAGGGCGGCCGCGGTGGCGACCACGACCGGGGTGAGCAGCACGACGGTGGCGTCCAGGCTGAGCACGGTCGTGACCAGCGCGGCCAGCAGGAACACCCCCAGGAACAGCCGGTCCGGCCGGCCGTGGCTGGCCCGGCCCACCAGCCGGGCCGCGGCCGCGAACACCCCTGCACGCGCACACACGTCGGACACCACGAGGATCGTGACCAGGAAGACCACGACGGGGAACAGCGCCCGCACCGTGTCCTCGAGCTGGTCCCGGCCGACCAGCCCGGTCGCCAGCACGACCACGGTCGCCACGACCGCGACCGCCGCCTCCTGCCGCCACGGCAGGTGCAGGATCGCGGTCACCAGCAGGGCAGCGAGCGCCACCAGTGCCAGGGCGTCGGCGAGGAGGTCGGTCAAGGGGAGGTGGTGAGCGTGAGGTCGTCGTAGTCGCAGCTGGCCGCGTCGCCGTGGGTGGCCACGCCGACCGAGGTCGGCGGCTTGAGGACCGGGTCGACCACGGTCGCCACCCGTCGTCCCCCGACCAGCACCACGACCACGCCCTGGTCGTCGACCACGGCCACGTCGCTGGCCAGGCCGGCGGGCACCGCGAACTGCTCGGTGTGCGTGCTGCCGAGCACGGTGGACCAGCCCATCGTCCCGCTGCCCGCCGCGCGGTCCAGGGTCACGGACAGCTGGGTGGTGCCGTCGGACGTGTACAGCCCACACTGCCCCCGGTTCCGGCCCTGGTCGGCCACCACGGCCCACGAGGCGCCGGCGCCGGAGGTGGGCACGGACTGACGAGCGGTGTAGCCCTCACCCACCCCGCTGACCTCGATGCGGTAGCGCCCGTTCTTGAGCGAGGTCGTGACGGTGCCGGCCGGGACCTGCTGCTGGCCGGTCCGGAACGAAGTCGCGCCGTCGAAGGTGTCCCGGAAGGCGACCGTGCGAGGCGTGCTCACCTCGGGGACCGCACCGATGTTCGCCGAGGTGGACACCTCGAGCGGTGCCGGCGCGGACCGATCGGCCGCCGGGCACGGCGGGTCGAGCTCCTCGTTGCCGAAGGCGAGCTGCCAGCTGTCGGCGTCGATGTGGCCCCCGAACTCGCGACACAGGTCGTCGGAGAGGGAGCCGGACACGTCCGTCGCGGCTGCGCGGGGCTCCCACACCCGGAGCGACCCGTCGACGCCGGCGGTGACGAGCATCCCGGCCCCGTTGAAGGCCGCCTCGGAGACCAGTGAGGTGTGGCCCCCGGTGAGGGTGGTCAGCAGGTGCCCGTCCGCGGTGTCGAAGACGTAGCCGCGGCCGGCCAGGTCGAAGCTGGCCACGGTCCCGCCGTCCAGTGACATGGTCGACGTCCAGCTGATCGGGGGCAGCGCGGACTCCGGTGCGTTCGGGTCCGTCGCGCTGAAGCTGCTCACCGTGGTGCCGGTGGCGATGTCGACCACGGCGATGCGCGAGAAGTCCGGGAAGTCGATGAGCACGGTGCGCCCGGCCGTGTCCGCGACCAGGTGCTGGACGCCGGCGTCGGTGCCGCCCCGGACCAACACGGCCGAGCTGCCGTCGCCGAGCGCGTTCCACACCGCCAGCTCGGTGGTGGCCGAGCCGACGAGGACCCGCCCGTCGTCGAGCACGGCGAGCGCGGTCGGATCGCCGACGTCGCTGTGCCAGGCGCCCAGGTGACGAGGCGCGGCCGGGTTGCGCAGGTCCCAGAGCGTCACCCAGGACCGCCGACCCTCGGCCAGCAGCGAGCCGTCGGGGGAGAAGGCCAGGACGGGGACGGACTGGTCGTTCGCGCTGAACACCGTGAGCGGGGTCGGGTGGTCGCCCCCCGACGCGAGGTCGTAGACGCTGAGCCCGTCGACGTCGTCGGCCGCGACGTAGACCCGCCCGTCGGGCCGGACGGCCTGCGCGCCGGCCTGCTTGAAGGTGCGGACCGTCGCCTGGTCGGTGTCCCAGACCAGCGTGTCGTCGCCCGTGGTGACGGTCCCGATGGAGCCGCCCACGCCCAGCTGGAAGAACGTCGCCTGGCCCGGCGCCCGGTAGACGTCGCGGGCGGGGGAGCGCAGCAGCGTGCGCGCCAGCTGCTTCAGCTCGCCCGCGTCGGGGTCCTGCTCGAGGCCCCGCAGCAGGGCCGCGGCCGCGGCGGCCGGGTCGTGCACCAGCTCGCGCTGGGCGATCGCGGCCAGCTCGCCGATCCTGGCCTGGTCGGCCCGCTTGCGGTCGGCCCGCGCGTTGACCGAGAGCACGACGACCAGGGCGACGGCCAGGGCGGCCACGACCACCGCCACGCCGGCCCGGACCATCCGGCCCCGCCGCTGCCGGGTCACCGAAGCGTCGACGTACGCCGTGACGTCGGCCGTGCTCATCGCCTGGTTGCGCGACCGCCAGTCGCGGGCCTGGTCGAGCTCCAGCCCCGAGAGCAGCCCGGACTGGGTGGCGCCGCCCTCGCGCCAGTCGGTGGCGCGCCGTTCCAGCCGGCCACGGAGCACGAGGTCGTCGCGGCGGTGCTCGATCAGCTTGACCAGCGGCGGCCAGGCGGAGAACAGCGACTCGTGCGCCGGCGCGTAGACCTGCTGGTCGTTGACCTCGTTGACGACCACGAGCCGGGCGTCGACCAGGTCGTCGAGGATCTCGCGGTGCTGCGGGGGCACGTCGGCGGCCCGGGCCAGCCGCTTGTGCGGTGTCTCGTCGGTCAGGTTGACCAGGTGCAGGATCGCCTCGGCCACCTGCTCCTCGGTGCGCCCGCCGGTCGCCACCTCGGCGGCCCGCGACGCAATGGCGCCGCGGACTCCTCCGATGGCGTCGTACTCGGCGTGCGTGAGGCGGCCGTCCTCGGCGTCGGTCGCCAGCCGGGCCAGGGTGAACGCCAGCAGCGGCAGCGCGTCGCCCGAGCCGGTGTCGTCGACCAGCCGCTGGACCAGCCCCTCCTCCAGGGTCAGGTGCGACCGGCGGGCCGGCTCGCTGATCACCTCGGCCAGGTCGGCACGCGTGAGCGGCGGCACGTGCAGGACCGTCGGCGCGATCTGCATCGCGAACTTGCCGGTCTCGGCCGCCACCTTGTCCCACATGTCGGTGCGGGCGGTCATGACGACGCGCAGCGGCGAGGGCGCGGTGCAGCTCGTGGTGAGCGCCTCGAGGAACGCGCGGCGCTCGGCCTCGGAGGTCATGGTGACCAGCTCCTCGGCCTGGTCGACCACGACGAGCACCTTGGTCTCCGGGGAGCCGTGCCCGGCCTCCCTCAGCTCCCGCACGTAGTCGGCCATGCCGCCGGCGGTGGTGAGCAGCTCCTGGCAGCGGTCGAGGTCGAGGTCGGCGCCGCCGAGCTTGGCGGCGTGGGCCAGGGCGAGGGACATCTCGGCCAGTGGCATGTCGGACGGTGTCCACGGGTCGGTGACCAGCCAGTCCGACGACACCCGCAACGCGGGCACGAGCCCGGCCCGGACCAGCGACGACTTCCCGCTGCCGGACGGGCCGAGGACCGGGATGATCGCTCCCTCGCGGGTGCGGCTCGGCGGGTCGACCAGCTGGCGGAGCTGGTCGATCTGGCGGTCCCGGCCGAAGAACACCGCGGCGTACGACTCGTCGAAGGCACGCAGCCCCGGGAACGGCGACCGGGCCGGGTCCCAGCGCGCCTCCTGGTCGAGCCCGAGCGCGGTGAGCGCCGCCCGGACCCGCTCGCGGTCGATCTCGCTCGACGTGACGTGGAGGCCCTGCAGGTCCTCGGTGAGGGGGTGCGGCGCACAGCCGTCGACGAGGAGCGCCAGCACCGGCTTGCGCAGCCACCGGGTCAACGCCAGCTCGGAGTGGCACCACTGGCTGGCGAGCGACTTCGGCGTCGTGATGAAGACGACCGCGTCGCAGGCGTCGAGGTTCTCGAACAGCTGGTCGCGCCAGGCCTGCCCGGGGACCAGGCCGCCGGTCGGGTCGAAGTCGAGGAAGACCGACTCGTAGCCCAGGTCGGCGAGGCAGTCCTTCACCTCGGTGGCGAGCTCGTTGTCCGCGGACGAGTGGGACACGAACAGCTGGGCCACCACTCACCTCCCCCTGGGTCCCTCGAGACGGCACATCATCACACGGCTGACACGATGAGCCAGTGAGTGAGCCGCCGGAGCGACCGAGCCGCTACGACCGCAGCTTCGGTGGTCTGATCGCGGCGCTGATCGCCACCGTGCTGTTCGTCGTGGCGTACGTCGGGTTCCGGGCCTTCATCCGGGAGCAGCCGGACATCCAGCCGGAGTCGGTCCACTACCTCAGCTGCGTGGCGGACCTGCAGGAGGCCGGCACGACGGTCGCGTACCCGGTCGCGCTCCCGGCCGGCTGGCTCGACACGAGCGTGGCCCTCGGGCGCGGGGCGTCCCCGTTCTGGCGGATGGGGATCCTCACCGACCGTGGGGGGTTCGTCGGCCTGGTCCAGCAGAGGGAGAGCGTCCAGGACCTGCTCACGACCTACGTCGACAAGACGCCGATCAAGGGGGAGGACGCCTCTCCGGAGAACGGGCTGGGCGTGGCCAGCTGGCAGACCTGGTCGGACCGCGGCGGCGACCACGCCTTCTCGGCGGTGCTCGACAGCGGTCCGCTGGCCGGGCAGACGCTGCTGGTCTACGGCTCCGCGTCGGTGGAGGAGCAGGAGGCGCTGATCGACCTGCTGACCGTCGCGCCGGTGGCGAACCAGCCGGCCGACGCAGCGCCGTGTGACGCAACCGACAGCTAGTCGTCCTTCTCCAGCGTCTCGTCCAGCCGCTTGCGGACGCCGTCGAGCCACTGCTGGCAGATCGTGGCGAGCTGCTCGCCGCGCTCCCAGAGCGCCAGCGACTCCTCGAGGGTGGTGCCGCCGGCCTCGAGCCTGCGGACCGTCTCGACCAGCTCCTCGCGGGCTGCTTCGTAGGAAAGGGTTTCGTCGGGCTGCTCAGCCATCGCTCTCCTCGAGGAGCTCGGTTCGGGTCGTGGTGGCGTGGACGCGACCGTCGGCCACGCGGACCGTGATCGCGGATGGGGGCTCGAGACCGGTCACCGAGGTGACCACGTGGCCGTCGGTGTCCTGGAGGACCGCGTAGCCGCGCTCCAGCGTGGCCAGGGGCGACAGCGCCCGGGCCCGGGCCCGGTGGTGTGCGATGTCGTCGGCCGCCCGGTCCAGTCGATGAGAGAGGGTCCGGCGGCCGCGCTCGCGAAGCTCGTGGACCTCGGCGGCCCGCTCGTCGAGCAGCCCGCGCGGGTCGCCCAGCACCGGCCGGGACCGGAGCGCCTCGAGACCGGCCTGCTCGCGGGCCAGCCAGCCACCGAGCACGTGCCGCAGCCTCTGCCGGGCAGCGCCGACCAGCCGCAGCTCCTCGGACACGTCCGGCACCACGAGCTTGCCGGCGTCGGTGGGCGTGGACGCGCGCACGTCGGCGACCAGGTCGAGGAGCGGCTGGTCCTGCTCGTGGCCGATCGCCGAGACGACCGGCGTGCGCAGCTGGTGCACGGCGCGGACCAGGGCCTCGTCGGAGAACGGCAGCAGGTCCTCGACCGACCCGCCGCCGCGGGCCACCACGATGACGTCGACGTCGGCGTTGCGCTCGAGCCGGCCCAGCGCCTCCATCACCTCGGCGGCCGCGCGCGGGCCCTGCATGGTGGCGTAGGCGACCTCGAACTCGACGTTGGGCCAGCGTCTCCGTGCGTTCTCCAGCACATCCTTCTCCGCCGCCGACTCGGGCGCGGTGACCAGCCCGACGCGGTGGGGGAGGAACGGCAGCGACCGCTTGAGCTCCGGCGCGAACAGCCCCTCAGCCGCCAGGAGCTGTCGGCGCCGCTCCAGCCGGGCCAGCAGCTCGCCCAGGCCGACCATCCGGATCTCGCGCACCGCGAGCGAGAACGACCCCCGGTTGGCGTAGTAGGACGGCTTGGCCTGGACCACGACGCTGGCGCCCTCGACCAGCGGCGTCGCCAGGCTGTCGACGGTGCTCCGCTGGACCGTGAGTGGCACCGAGATGTCGGCCACCGCGTCGCGCAGCACCATGAAGACGGTGTTGAGGCCGGGGCGACGGCTGATCTGGGCGATCTGGCCCTCGACCCAGACCGCACCGAGACGGTCGACGTACTGCGAGATGAGGTTGGCGATCTGGCGCACCGGCGCAGGCGACTGCGCAGACGTCTCCAGGGCCATGGTCGCCGAGATTAGGGGATGGCACCGACGCCCGTAGGCTGGGCGTCATGACGACGGACCTCGGTACGCCGCGCGTGCTGCCCTCCGACGAGGGCGAGCGCGCCGTGCTGCTGGCCGCGCCGCGCGGCTACTGCGCGGGCGTGGACCGGGCCGTGGTCACCGTCGAGAAGGCGCTCGACCTCTACGGCTCGCCGGTCTACGTGCGCAAGCAGATCGTGCACAACAAGCACGTCGTCGCAGACCTCGAGTCGCGCGGGGCGGTCTTCGTCGAGGAGCTCGACGAGGTGCCGGCCGGGGCCACCGTCGTGTTCTCCGCGCACGGCGTGTCGCCGGAGGTGCACCGGCAGGCCGCGGAGCGGGAGCTCAAGACCGTCGACGCGACCTGTCCCCTGGTCACGAAGGTCCACCACGAGGCGAAGCGGTTCGCCGGGGACGACTACGACATCCTCCTCATCGGCCACGCCGGCCACGAGGAGGTCGAGGGCACCGCGGGCGAGGCGCCCGAGCACATCCAGCTGGTCGAGGGACCTGCCGACGTCGCGAACATCGTGGTTCGCGACCCCTCGAAGGTGGCCTGGCTCTCCCAGACCACGCTGTCGGTGGACGAGACGCTCGAGACCGTCGCGGCGATCAGGGAACGGTTCCCGCAGCTGCTCGACCCGCCCAGCGACGACATCTGCTACGCCACCCAGAACCGCCAGCTCGCGGTCAAGGAGATCGCCCGCGACTCCGACCTGGTGATCGTGGTCGGCTCCGGCAACTCCTCCAACTCGGTCCGTCTCGTCGAGGTCGCCCTCGAGGCCGGCGCCCGCGCGGCCCACCGGGTGGACGACGCGGCCGAGATCGACGAGGGCTGGCTCGACGGCGTCCGCACCGTCTCGGTCACGTCAGGAGCGAGCGTGCCGGAGTCGCTGGTCCAGGAGGTGCTGGGCTTCCTGCGCGAGCGGGGCTACCCGGACGCGCGGGCGGTGCACAGCGCCGAGGAGTCGTTGATCTTCGCGCTCCCCAAGGAGCTGCGCCGCGACCTCAAGGCCGCGGGCCGCAGCTGAGCACGCTCATCGCCTAGGCCGGCGGGTGCGGGTCCGCTTCACCGGCGGGGGCGGTGGCTCCGGCCCGTCTTCCTCCTCATCCACGTCTGGCTCGTCCTCGGGCTCGTCCGTCGGCTCGTCCTCGGGCTCCGGGTCGGGCTCGCCCGACGGCTCGAGCGACTCGTCCTCGTCCTCGTCCTCGACCTCGGACTCGTCCTCCTCGTCCGCCTCGGGTCCGACCTCCTCCCCGGACTCGTCGCCCTCCTCGGACTCCTCCTCGGATTCCTCCTCGGATTCGTCGGAGTCGTCGCTCCAGGCCTCCCAGTCGCCCCGCTCCTCGTCGGAGTCGTCGAGCTCGTTCTCCTCGTCGTACTCCTCCACGTCGCCGACCGCCTCGATCTCACCGGTGTCGTCGTCGGGCGGCAGGACGGTGTAGTCGTGCACCTCGAGGTCGTCGACGTCGCCGAGCTCGTCCACCTCGAAGTCCGGCACACTCTCGTCGCCGTCCTCGTCCTCGTCCTCGACGTCGGCGGGCTCCTCGTCCCCGAGCTCGTCGTCGCGCTCCCGCGAGAGCTGGCGGTCACGCCGGATCATGATGACGACCTGGGTCGCGATGATCAGCAGGAGGGCGACGATGGCGAGCACGAACCACTTCGCCCAGGACTTCTCCTCCTTGACCTGCTGGTGGGGAGCCAGGGACCGGCTGGCGGCGACGAAGGCGGGGTTCGCCTCGTCGGCGATCACCAGGTCGCCGTCGAGGCTGCCCCAGCCGGCATTGACCACGGCGTCCACGACCTTGCGGGACAGCTCGATCGGGGCGGCCTTGTCACCTGGGGCCCAGCTGCCCAGCATCAGCACCATGCGGTGGTTGCGGTCGATCGACTCGAGGACGGCGTAGGGGTCCTGCGAGGTGAAGTCGACAGTGGAGTCGTCGCGGTCGACGAGCCGGGTCGAGGACAGCACGAGCGGTGCGTCGAGGGACTTGGAGTCGGCGCTCACGGCGCCGACCATCAGCCCGGGCCGGTCGTCGGCGAGGAAGGCGTCGGGCTCCATCAGCTGGATGTCGAGCAGCGACCCGGCCGAGCGCTGCAGCTCCGCGATGAGTGCGGCGGCGTTGACCGCCGCGCCGGCCGGCCGCCCCCCGCTGCTGCGCAGCGCCACCGGCAGCGTCCCCTCGAAGACCTGGGGGTAGAGCTGGAACCCGCGGGCCTGGCCGGTGCCATGCGTGACCGTGACCGTGGAGCCGGCGGTGTCCACGTCGACCTCGGCCGCCGGGATGGACGGCGGGGTGCACGCCGACCCGTCGGGAGCCACCGCGGTCAGGGTGAGCTCGATGTCGTTGACCGAGCGCAGCCTGCCGGCGGGGATGTGCACGTCGAGGTCGAACGCCGCCTCCTCGCCCAGTGTCGTGGAGCCGACCAGGTCGCCGTTGGAGCGGACGTCGAGCCGGGCCCCGCTGGCGTCGGGGAACGCCGTGTGTGAGCCCTTCAGGTTCAGGTCCATCGACGAGACCGGTACGCCGAACGAGTCCTGGCGCAGCTCGAGCTGCTGGGCGACAGAGCCGTAGCCGCTCAGCGTCAGGCTGTCTGTCCCGAGGTCCTCCAGCGTCCTGGTGCGAGCAGTGCTGCGGGGCTTGGTCTGCTGCGAGAGGTCCTGTGCGTCGGTGCCGGACAGCCCGAGCAGGTCGGTCGACAGGGCCCGGGCCGCGTCGACCAGCGCGTCTCCGGTGCCGGTCAGCGTGAGCATCGGGATGCCTGAGGTGGTGGAGACCGCGGTGGTCACGTCACCGGGTGGCCCCGGCACCAGCGCCACGAGCCGCTGCCCGGCGGTGGCTTCCCCGGCCGGCGGCACGTTGAGGCTGAGGTTCACCGGTGTGTCGTCGTCGTACCGGTAGGCCAGCGCGGCCACCGCGGTCAGCCCCGCGGTGATCATCGCCGGGTCGGCGTCCTCGGGGATGACGACGGTGACGCCGGCCGGGGTCGGCGGGAAGAAGTCCGCGACCGTGGTCGGCGCGGTCTCGGTGCCGCGGTAGTCGAGCTCGATCTTGCGCATCGACGCGACCCCGCCGGCCGGCACGCACGTGGCACCCGGCGTGGCCGGCCCCTCGGTCGACATGGTGAGCCCGATGGTGCCGTCGGCGATCACGTCCGCCTGCTCGACCGGGATGCGCACCTTCTGGTACAGCGCCGACGGCACGGTCTTGCGGACCGCTCCGTTGACGCGGAACGTGACCGTCCCGCCCTCCACGACCTCGGGCTCGGTCACCACGCCGTTGACGGCGCGGACGTCGACGCCGATCGGCACGTGCACCGCGAAGCTGCTCTCGGCCTGGGTGGCCGTGGTCATCGTGCCCGGCATCGACATGGTGTCGGCGTGCGCGGAGGTGGCGGTGACGCCGAGCAGGGTGGTCGCGAACACGATCGCGGCCGCGCCGGACAGAGCCCAGACCCGTGGGCGTGGCCGTCCGCTGAGTGCTATCCCCCGCACGGGTCGAGATGGTGTCACAGAGACTCGCCCTAGAGTCCCCGTTGTGGCGAGGTACGTCGACATCCATCCCGACAACCCCCAGGAGCGGCTCCTGCAGCAGGTAGTCGACGCGCTGCGCGACGACGCCCTGATCGCCTACCCGACCGACTCGGGCTATGCCCTGGGCTGTCGGACCGGGAACCGCGAGGGCCGCGACCGGATCCTGCGCATCCGCGGACTGGACGAGCGGCACCACTTCACCCTCGTCTGCAAGGACTTCAGCCAGCTGGGACAGCTGGTCAAGGTCGACAACACGGCGTTCCGGGCCATCCGGGCGGTCACGCCGGGGCCGTACACCTTCATCCTCCCGGCCATGCCGGAGGTGCCGCGCCGGCTCCTCCACCCCCGCAAGCGCACCGTCGGCGTCCGGATCCCCGACCACACGGTCGTGCACGCACTGCTCGAGCTGCTGGGGGAGCCGCTGCTCTCGAGCACGCTGATCCTGCCCGGCGAGACCGAGCCGCGGACCCTGGGCTGGGACGTCAAGGAAGAGCTCGACCACGCGGTCGACCTGGTCATCGACGCCGGCGAGACGCCGGCCGAGCCGACGACCGTCATCGACTGGTCCGAGGGTGCCCCCGAGGTGCTGCGGTACGGCGCCGGCGACGCCAGCCGCTTCGTCGCCTAGACGCGCCGCTGCCTGCGGCCGAACTGGTCGCGGATCGCGAGGCACAGCAGGCACCCGGCGTACCCGACCCCCAGCGCGACCGCGTGGTGCGCCAACCCGCTCGCCACGCCGGCCGCCAGACCGCTGTCCGACGACGCGAGCGCGCCCGGGTGCCAGAGCGCGACCAGCACGAACGTCGCCAGCATGACCAGCGGCGGCAGTACGCCGGCGGTGAAGAAGTCCTCCGACCGGACCAGCATGGCCACGGTCAGGCACACGCCGACGAACGCGACGTCGAAGACGAGGCCGACCCCGCCGCTGACCGCCACGTCGAGCACGACCACGGTCAGAGCGAGCGCGAAGCCGAGGGCCACCACCTGGCGGCCCGGTTCGTGACCCTCCTCCCAGAGGGTGCGAGCCTCGCTCACGCCCTCACGGTAGGACCGTGGCGAGGGCCGTGGTCGGAGCCGCGCCGCCCGCCCGCGACGCGGTCGGTCGATGCATGCCGCGGTTCCGCTCGAAGCGCTGCCGGTAGTAGTCCCGGTGCAGACGGGCCGCTCGTCCGTGGTTCGTCGCGCGCGGGGGTACCCGGCTGGTCCCTGTCTCAGGTGTCGTCGCGCTCGGCCAGGAGGTCGGCCTTCTGCCGGCGAGTACGTTGCAGGTCGGCCATCGCGGCGGCGGCGGTGGCGGACGCTTCGGCGGCTCTGGCCTTTGCCTCGGCGTCGGCGACCGGGTCCGAGCCGTCGCCGACCTTGCTGGCCCGGGCGGCCTCCTGGTGGACCCTGCGGTCATCCTTGATGGCCTTCTCGACCTGCTCGTCGGTCTCGTCGAGGGAGCTGGCCAGGGCCTTGGTGCTCATGGTCCGGGCGAGCTCGCGCCGCTGGACCATCGGGTCCCAACGGACCGAGGGCCACTGGGGGTCCAGGTCGATCAGGGTCTGGGTCAAGATCTCGGTGATGGCCAGCCGGGCGTACCACTTGTGGTCGGCCGGGACCGCGTACCACGGCGCCGCGTCGGTGGAGGTGTGACGGAAAACGTCCGCGTAGGCCTCCTGGTAGTCGTCCCATTGGTGCCTGGTGGGGAGGTCGTTGGCGCTGTACTTCCAGTACTTGTCGGGGCGGTCCAGGCGCTTCATGAGTCGCATGCCCTGCTCGTCGTGGCTGACCATCATCGCGAACTTCAGGACGGTCGTGCCTGCCTCGACGAGATCGCTCTCGAACCGGTTGATCTCGTCGAAGCGGCCCTCCCAGGTCGAGGGTGGCACCAGCGCGTCGACCCGCGCGACCAGCACGTCCTCGTAGTGCGACCGGTCGAAGACGCCGATGAGGCCGGGGTCGGGCAGCTCCTTGCGGACCCGCCACAGGAAGTGGTGCTTCTGCTCCTCCTTGGTCGGTGGCCCGAACGACCGCAGGGCCACGCCTTGGGGGTCCACCTTGCTCATGACGTGGCGGGCGACGCCGCCCTTCCCGGCGGTGTCGAGGCCCTGGACGATGAGCAGCAGCGCTCGGTTCCCGCCGGCCCGGCCCTCGGCGAACAGCCGCTCCTGCAGCTCGCTCAGCAGCCTGCCGCGCTGCTTGCCGAAGCGCTTGGCCGACTTCTTGTCGTCCTCCCAGCCGGGAGTCCCCCGACGATCCATCGCGTCCAGGTCGAAGCCATGGCCGGCGCGGAGAGCATCACGGGGGTCCTTGCTCCATGCGCCGACGTCACGTTTCCTGGCCATCGTTCAGCCTCCCTCCCCGGGCCGCGGCCGGCCATCGGGGTCGAACAGCAGGTCGTACAGCCGGGGCGCCCAACGGAGCTGGGCGTCGGTGAGCTCCGGGGCCGCCAGCCGTCGCAGTTGTCCGGGCGGTCGGGCGGCGCGCTCCGACCCGCGCTTCGACATCGCCTCCGCTCGGGCGGCTACTCGCTGACGGCGCCTTCGGTGGCCGGGGAGGTGCGTAGCCACGGACTCGGGGACAGGAGCGATGCGATGCGGCACCCGACCAGTCAACAGCCCGCGGATGCCGCTCTTCTTGTCGGGTGCGCCGCCGGCGTACCAGTCGTCCAGGGCATCCGCGCACGCGACCATCGCGTCGAACAGCTCATGCGGGTCCTCGGGCACGTCGTCGGTGTCACAGCCCAGGTGCTCGGCGACCAGGGTCCGCAGCAGCACCCGCGGGAAGGAGTCCTCGGGCGCGGGCTCGTCCATGTCCCCACGCTCGTCCACCACGGTGCAGGCGATCTCGCTGTCGCTGGTCCACGAGCGCCGATTGAGGTTGTCCGAGCCCACGCTGGCCCAGCGATGGTCGATGACGCAGGTCTTGGAGTGCACGTAGATCGGGAGCCCGGCCTCGTTGCACAGGCCGAACACTGCAACGCGGTCGCCGCCAGCCTCGATGATCGTGCGCATGGCCTGGGACCGCCCGTACAGCTGCGGCACCTCGGCCAGGGCGCCTTCGCGGTCGGGCACCATCGGGAGGACCACGACCAGCCGAAGCTCGGCGTTCTCCCGGAGCGCACGGCCGAAGTGCTCGCCCACGTCGGTCGACCACAGATACTGGTCCTCGACGTAGACCAGCCGGTCGGCGTGGGCGATCGCCTTGGTGTTTCCCAGCATCACTGAGCGCTCGCCCTCGGGTGCGAAGTCGAACCCCTTGGGCGCAATCACCGGGAAGGTCCGGACGATCTGCACGATGTCGTGACCGTCGGGTCGCGGCTCGGGCGGGGGTGACTGGTTTCCGAGCGGCTCGGGTGAGAGGTCCTCGCGGTGGAACATGCTGGACAGCAGCCGCCCAGGGTTGATGGTCAGTGGGGTGCTGTCCTCCCACCGCTCGCGGAACGTCGTCTCCACGTCGTGCACGGCCGGGCCCTGGATGGCGACCTGGACGTCGTGCCATGCCGGGGTGGGGCCGTAGGCCTTGGCGAGCTCGACCACCTGGTGGTCGCCGTGGTGGTCTTGGTCGTCGCGCCGGCCGTGGCAGAGATCGATCCCACCGACGTACGCAACGTCGTGGGCAGGGTCGTCGCCGTGGCGGATCACGACGAACTTCTGGTGGTGGGCGCCGCGCGTACGAACTCGCATGTCCCGCAGGCACTGCCCGCCGGCCTCTCCGATCTCTTCGCCCAGGTAGCGGTGTCGATGGGCGCTGAAGCCCAGACGGTGCCAATGGGACCGCCAGAGCAGCCCGCGCACGTCGACGCCGCGCTTCACCGCGGCGACAAGCGTGGGGCTGAGGGTTGAGGACGGGTCGTCGGTGAGCTGCTGGTCAGGGTCGCCTTGCCAGTCGGCGAAGTAGACGCGGTCGCCGGGGCCCAGGCCGGTGATGCGCTCGTGGAGCTCCTCGAAGTAGGGCCGCCCGTGGACGATGGCCCGGACGGTGTTGCCGCAGCTCCAGGCGGTGCCGTCGCCGCGGACGTCGTCGATCCGGGTGTGCGGGTTCTCCCTCTCCTGGTTGGTCAGCAACCATGCACGCACATCCACGGGGCTCATCTTGTCTGCCTCGTCAAGAGGGGCGTAGTGCGCGCTGACCTGCGACTTTGGGATACCGGCACTGCATGCATGCTGTGACGGACCGCGTCGCCGTCTCCCGCGGGCGCCGGCTGACGCGGGCGGTGGTCTACGCGGTCGTCGTCGCTGTCCCCCTAGGGATGCTGGCGTTTCTCGTCCGCACGAAGTACCACCCGCTGGTGACCCTCGACCAGGACATCCTCGTCTCCGCCACCGACTACACGCGCGGCCACCCACGGTTCCGGTCGTTCGTCGAGACCTGGGAGGTGGTCAGCCAACCCGTGGTGATGTACCTGCTCCTCGGCCTGCCGGTGAGCCTCTACGTGTGGTTCGGCAGGCACCTGCGGACGCGGGCGTGGTGGGGACTGGCGACGATGGCCACCGGCTGGGCCGTCGCGGTCGTGCTCAAGCTGCTCGTACGCCGTGCCCGTCCCGAGATCGACGACCCTTTCGCCCAGCACGCCGGGTTCTCATTCCCCTCCGGTCACGCCACCAACAACGCCATCGTCGTCACCGTGGTCGTCCTGCTGATGTGGCCCCTGGTGGGTACCGGCCTCAGGCGGCTGCTGGTCGGCCTCGGTGCGGTCTGGGTGATCGTGACGTGTGCCGACCGGATCTACATGGGCGCGCACTTCCTGTCCGACGTCGTGGCCGGCGTGCTGCTCGGCTGCGGCCTGACGGCAGCGTCGTACGCGGGCTATACGGGCTGGCGGCCGCCAACTCCGACTGACAGCACGACGAAAGGCTCAGACTGATGGCGTTCCTCACCCGCTGGCAGGACGACACGTCCCGGCCCACTGCCAAGGAGGCGGCGCGTGACCTGGCGGTCCGAGCGCTGGCTCCCGTCGTGGTGTGGTGGCTGGTGGTGCTCGCCATGGGCTGGCTCCTCACCGACGGCCCGCTGAAGGACCTGGGCAGACACGAGGAGAGCGTCAACAAGAGCCTGGAGTCGTCACGCACGACGTTCTGGAACGGTGTCACGCTCTTCTTCTCGTGGACGGGCGCGACGGTCAGCATCATCGGCGTCTGCCTCGTGGTGGTCGTGCTGGTCTGGAGGCGGACCAAGCAGTGGTGGTACGCAGTCGTTCCGCTCATCGCGATCAGCCTGCAGGCGATGGTCTTCTTCTTCACCACGCTCCTCATCGACCGCGAGCGCCCCCACGTCGAGAAGCTGGACAACTCGCCACCGACCTCCAGCTACCCGAGCGGGCACAGCGGAGCGGCGACCGGGCTCTACTTCACGTTGGCACTGATGGCCCTGCGGATCACCAACCCGGTTCTGCGCGGAGTGGTGGTCAGCGTGTGCCTGGCGATCCCGTTCTGCGTCGGGACGGCACGGCTCTACCGGGGCATGCACCACGTCAGCGACGTGGCGGTGGCCATCGTCAACGGCACGATCGCGGCCCTGCTCGCCTGGGGCTGGCTACGTCGCAGCCCTGCGGAGGTTCAGGCGCGGCAGGATCAGCCTCTTGAGGATCAGACGCGCGCGTAGCGGGCACGCGCGAAGGAGTACACGCCGTACGCCGCCAGGCCGAGCGCGATGCCGAGCAGGATGACGGTTCCGGCGGGCAGGTCGCGCAACGACCGGAGCGCCCCGTCCATGCCGGTCGCCTTGCCCGCCCGCTGCTGGATCGCGGCCGTGAGGAAGAGGATGCCGACGGCCGCCAGGGCGATGCCCTTGCCGATGTAGCCCACCTTCGCGGCGATCACCACCCACCGGCCCGGGTGCTCCTGCAGGTCCCCGAGGAACTTCTCCCGCCAGCCCTTGTACACGTGGTAGGCGGCAATGGCGATGATGGCGACGCCGACCAGACCCACGAGCACCGGGCCGGCCGGTGCGTCCATCAAGCTGACCGTGAAGTCCTTGGTCTGCTTGTTGCTCGACGTACGGCCGCCCGAGGCGAAGGTGAAGGACGTCCAGGCGAGGACGCCGTACATCACGAACTTGCCGCCCGCCTTCGCCTTGTCGAACGCCTCGTGCCGGGTGAAGAGCTCGGTGACCTGCCAGATGGCGAGCATGGTGAACCCAACGGCGAGCACCCAGAGCAGGACCTGTCCAACCGACTCCTTGGCGAGTGTCGCCAACGCCCCTGACTGGCTCGCCTGCTTGCCGCCGCTGCTGCCGAAGGCGATCTGGACGGTCAGGTAGGCCAGTAGCAGGTGCAGGACGCCGCTGGCGGCGTAGCCGAGGCGAGCCCCCCACTCGACGACGGGATTGTCGCCGGCCCTGGATGCTGCCGTCTTCGCTGAGCCGCTCACGTCGCCGGCCTGATCGCTGATGCTGTTCATGACGTTCTCCCTCGAGTGGTGCGTGGGTACCCAACCACCGGCGCTCGCAAGCCTCGCGGCGCCGTGCGACAGTACGCGCGTGGAGGCGAGAGGTCCTGACGTCGTCGTGGTCGTCAACCCGATGAAGGTCGACCTCGCCGAGGTGCGCGACGTTCTCCGGGACGCGGCCACCGCGGCGGGCCTGGAGCCGCCGAAGCTGGTCGAGACGACCGAGGACGATCCCGGCTTCGGGCAGACCCGCGATGCCGTGCGCGACGGCGCCGGTCTGGTGTGCGTCCTGGGGGGCGACGGGACCGTCCGCGCGGTGGCGCAGGAGCTCGTCGGCACCGGAGTCGCTCTGGGGCTCCTGCCAGGCGGCACCGGGAACCTCCTGGCCCGGAATCTCGGCCTCCCGATCGACTCCATGGCGGACGCGGCCGCTGCGGCTTTCTCCGGCCGGGACCGCACGATCGACGTCGGATGGTTGGTCGTCGACCCCGACGAGAGCCAGCGCGCGGGTGATCTGGACACCGGCGCAGGCAACGTCCACTGCTTCACCGTCATGGCCGGGGTCGGGTTCGACGCCCAGATCATGAACGACGCTCCCGAGGGCGTGAAGGAGAAGGCCGGCTGGGCGGCGTACGTCGCCAGCGGCGGCAAGCACCTGACCGACGACCCGTTCGCGCTCGACCTGGTCGTGGACGGGCGCACCGCGGCCGCCGGTCAGGCCCGCACGGTCGTGGTCGGCAACTGTGGCGAGCTCACCGGCGGCATGGTGCTGCTGCCCGATGCCGAGGTCGACGACGCCCTGCTGGACGTGGCGACGGTCAGCCCGGAGAGCCTGGCCGAGTGGATGGCGGTGGCCTCGCGGGTGCTGACCAAGCGGGGCGACGGACCGTCGCTCCAGCGTGATCGGGGTCGCGACCTCACGGTGCGAGTCGACCCGCTACAGCTGTGCGAGGTCGACGGTGACGTGCTCACGGAGGCGGGCCGCCTGCGCTTCGCGGTGCAGCCGGCCTGCCTCGTCGTACGCGTCGGACCAGACCGTGCCTGACGGCACGACGAAGAGTCCGACGGAGCATCGACGGGAGAGCTACATCAGTCGACGAGGTCAACCACGACCGGGGCGTGGTCGGAGGCGCCGGTGCCGGCCCGCTCCTCCCGGTCGATGAACCCGTGCACCACCCGGTCGGAGAAGGACCGGGTGCCGAGCACGAAGTCGATGCGCATGCCGCGGTTCCGCTCGAAGCGCTGCCGGTAGTAGTCCCAGTAGGTGAAGACCTCCGGCCCGGGCGTGTGCGGGCGTACGACGTCGACCCAGCCGTCGTCGAGGAACGCCTGGAACGCAGCCCGCTCCCGTGGTGTCACGTGGGTGTCCTTGGCGTACGCCGCCATGTCGAAGACGTCCTCGTCGAGCGGGGCGATGTTCCAGTCGCCCACCAGGCACACGTCCGACCCGAGCCACGCGTGGGCGGTCTCGCGCAGGTGGGCCAGCCAGTCGAGCTTGTAGAGGTAGTGCGGGTCGTCGACCTTGCGGCCGTTCGGCACGTAGAGCGACCACACCCGCACGCCGCCGCACGTGGCCCCGACGGCCCGCGACTCGGGCGCGACCGGGTCGCCCCAGCCCGGCATCCCCTCGAACCCGAGCTCGACGTCCTCGATGCCGACCCGGCTCAGGATCGCGACACCGTTCCACTGGTTGACGCCGCTGTAGGCGAGGTCGTAGCCCATCGCCTGCAGCCCCATCAGCGGCAGCTGGTCCTCTCGCGCCTTGGTCTCCTGCAGGGCCAGTACGTCGAGGTCGTGCCGTTGGAGCAGCTTCTCGACGCGGTCGATCCGGGTCCGCAGGGAGTTGACGTTCCAGGTGGCCAGCCGCACGCCCCCAACCTAGTGACCTCCACCAGCGGCACTAGCGTGGTCCCACATGGACAGGTTGGCCGCGTGGCTGGTGCACGCCTACACCGCCACCGGCGCCGTCCTCGCGCTGCTGATGGTGCACTTCTCCTACCAGCACGAGGTCCGCACCGTGCTGTGGCTGTTCCTCGCCGCGATGTTCGTGGACGGCACCGACGGCATGGTGGCACGGCGGCTGCGCGTGAAGGAGCGCGTCCCCGAGCTGGACGGCGCGCTGCTGGACAACATCGTCGACTACGCGACGTACGTCCTGGCGCCGATGGCCCTGCTCTGGGCCAACGGCTACCTGCCGGACGGTGCGTGGGGCGGCGTGCTGGCCAGCCTGCCGATCGTGGCGTCGTGCTACCAGTTCTGCCGGACCGACGCGAAGACCGACGACCACTTCTTCCTGGGCTTCCCGTCGTACTGGAACGTCGTGGCCTTCTACGTCGTCGTGCTCGAGCTCGGGGTCACCGCGACGACGGTGCTCCTGATCGTGCTGGCGGTCCTGGTCTTCGTGCCGGTCAAGTACGTCTATCCGTCCCGGACCGAGACCCTCTGGTACGCCAACATGGCCGGCGCCACCGCGTGGCTCGTCCTGTTCGGGGTGATCACCGCACTGCTGCCTGACGTCCCGCTCTGGCTCACCATGCTGTCGATGGCCTACCTCGCCTACTACCTCATCGAGAGTCTCTGGCTCACCTTCCGCAGCCGGGGTGCCGTGGCAAGGACCAGCGTCCAACCTGCACCCTGAGCACCTCGTGCACCTAGGTTGTCGCCATGCGACGCACCATCGTGGTCATGCTGGTCGGTGCCCTGGTGCTCGACGTGGCCTACTGGTCGATCTGGTTCATCTCCCGCGACACCCTGGCCAGCGAGCACCGGGCGGCCTACTACGAGTTCGAGAACGCCTTCCCGCTCGCGGACTTCTGGTTGGGGGTGGCCGTCCTGTTCGCCCTGGTCGCCCTGCTGCAGTCGCGCCCGTCGGCGTACTTCTGGCTGACCTGCTCGGGGGCCGCGGGGCTGTACCTGTTCGGCATGGACTTCCTGTACGACGTCGAGCACGGCATCTTCGCCAAGGGCGCCGGCGGCGTGATCGAGGCGTGCATCGTGGCGGTCACGCTGGTGTTCTCGCTGACCCTGCTGTGGTTCGCCTGGACCCGGCGCGACGAGTGGCGCATGGATGATGGCCGGACGGTCAACCCGACCTAGAGTGGCACCTCGTGGCTCTCACGATCGGCATCGTCGGACTCCCCAACGCGGGGAAGTCGACGCTCTTCAACGCGCTGACCAAGAACGACGTCCTGGCGGCCAACTACCCGTTCGCCACGATCGAGCCCAACATCGGTGTGGTCGGGGTGCCGGACGACCGGCTGCCGCGGCTGGCCGAGCTGTTCAGCTCCGAGCGGGTCGTGCCGGCCACCGTCGAGTTCGTCGACATCGCCGGCATCGTGCGCGGCGCCTCCGAGGGCGAGGGGCTGGGCAACAAGTTCCTCTCCCACATCCGCGAGTCGGCCGCGATCTGCCAGGTCACCCGGGTCTTCCGCGACGACGACGTCACCCACGTGGACGGCGAGGTCAACCCGGCCAACGACATCTCCACGATCCAGACCGAGCTGGCCCTGGCCGACCTGCAGACGCTGGAGAAGGCGATCCCGCGGCTGGAGAAGGAGGCCAAGGGCAAGAAGGAGCTGCTGCCTGCGGTGGCCGCGGCGCGGGAGGCGCAGTCCGCGCTGGAGGCCGGCACGCCCGTCATCGCCACCTCCATCGACCGTGCCCTCCTCCGTGAGCTGTCGCTGCTCACCGCCAAGCCGTACATCTACGTGTTCAACTGCGACGCCGACGAGCTCCAGGACACCGCTCTGAAGGAGCGGATGCAGGCCCTCGTCTCGCCGGCCGAGGCGATCTTCCTCGACGCCAAGTTCGAGGCCGAGCTGGTCGAGCTCGACGACGACGAGGAGGCGCGCGAGATGCTCACCGAGATGGGCGTGGACGAGCCCGGACTCGACGTGCTCGCCCGGGTCGGCTTCGACACCCTCGGCCTGCAGACCTACCTCACCGCCGGCCCGAAGGAGTCCCGCGCCTGGACGGTCCGCAAGGGCGCCACCGCGCCCGAGGCGGCGGGCGTGATCCACACCGACTTCCAGCGCGGCTTCATCAAGGCCGAGATCGTCTCGTACGACGACCTCATCGCCGCCGGCTCGATGCTCAAGGCGCGCGAGCTCGGCCGGGTCCGCATGGAGGGCAAGGACTACCTCATGCAGGACGGCGACGTGGTGGAGTTCCGCTTCAACGTGTAAAGGCGCAAGTCAGAGGCCATTTATGGCCGTTCTGCCCTCACCGTGCCCTCAGTAGAACGATTGACTTCGGCAACGAGTGCTGCTGATGCGTCTCGAACGCGATCATCTGCAGAGGGCCCGAGATGGGCACAGGTGGTCAGCGTGGTCGTCGACTTCGCGTGCCCCAACGCCCGCTGAACGGCCACCGCGTCACACCGGAAGCGATCAGTCCGGACGCGAAGAAGTGGCGGAGGTCGTGGAGCCGGACACCGTGGACGCCTGCCCGTTTGGTGGTCGTTCGCCATCGATGACCGATGGTGTTCTGGTGCGGCGGTTGGTCGTCGACACCTGCGAACAGCCAGTCGCTGGTCAGGCGCAGGCGGACGTGCTCGGAGAGACGCCTTCCTCGGTCCACGCGCGTGCTCGAGAACCGCGCCCTCGGCAGGCGCAATCTCGCGGGGCCAGCGTGTACTCCGAGGGCGAGAGCTCCATGGCCTGATGGTGCCGCCCGCCGCTCTCTTCAGGCGTAACTTCAGGGCGGTGAAGTCACCGCAGCAGTGGGCCAGGTCCGTTGAGGAGCACCCGCAGCTCCCTGCGGGCACCGACGAACGCGTCTCCGGCTACGGCGTGATGGCCGTGCCCTTCGCTTCTGGCCACGTCCTGGGCCTGCGCCGCTGGACGGCAAACTCCGTGAGCGAACCGTTCACCTCGATCTGGCACCGCGACCCGAACGGCAGGTGGCACTTCTATGAGACTTCGCAACCGAGCTTCGCGTGCTCCCGCTGGTTCGGCGACGGGACATCCGGATCCACCTTGTCCCCGATCCAGCTCAACTGGTCGTCCCCGACCGAGCTGCACATCGTTGCGCCCGGACTGGTCGACTGGCGCGTTCGCATGGAATCGTCGCCCGTGACTCGCGCCATGAACGCAATGAGCAGCGCCATGCCGATCGCTGCGTGGAACTCGGCGCCGGTTCTGAAGATGATGGGAAAGATGGCCTCCCGGAGCCTTGGCTCCGGACGCTTGGGCTTGACCGGCGTCACCTCGAACGGGCAGCGCTTCAAGGCCAACCCCTACCGAATCTGGCGAGTGGCCGAGTCGTCGGCTGCAATCAGCGGCGAGTCAGCCGGCATTCCAGCACCGCTCGACGAACAGGCCCGCCTGGGCGACTTCTGGCTCCCGCAACAGGGCATCTTCGCCATGGGCCGGGTCTACATGGCCAGCAGCGACTAGAGACATGCGGCGCAGTCCTGTAAGTGACGCTGGTGCTTCTCGCGCTGCGGCTCGTCGGTGACGCGCGGTGCCCGAGCGCGATTCCCGGGGCGCAAAACCGCCCCCCGGAGGGCGTACCCGGCGGAGTCGAACTCTTCCCCGAGTCCGGCGCCATCCTGTTCGAGTCCTACCACCGTGTGGTCCTCAATCGGTTCCCTTCATGGCCGTATATGTTGTCGGTGACGATCGACTCGACCTGCTCGCAGTGATGAATGTCCGGCGCGACCGAAGAAGTGCCGCAGGTCGTGGAGTTTGATCCCGGAAAGGTCAGCGTCGCGGAGCGTCTTGCGCCACCAGTAGCCCACGGTGTTCTGGTGCGGCGGATCGTCACGGTCGCCAGCGAAGAGCCATTGCTGCTCACCGTTGGTGCCGAACGTCGCGACGTGTCGGGCGAGCACATCCACGAGGCTGTCGGCGAGGTAGACGAGCCGTTCGGATCCGTACTTCGGTGCTCGCACGTCGATCGTCCCGCCGTTGACGCGCTGAACCTGACGCGCCACGGTGAGCGACTTACGGAGGAAGTCGATGTCGCCCAGCTGGACGGCCGCGGCTTCCCCGAGTCGGAGTCCGGCGAACGCGCAGAGCGCGACGAAGGTCTGGAACCGGTCGTCCGCGACGGCAAGAAGCCGGCCCACCTCCACGCCTCGACGTCGGAGCGACGGACCAGCTTCATTGGCTTGGCGTCGAACGGCACGGATCTGGGGCCGACACACCCGACAGGTCAACGACCGAAACCACAGGCCGGCCGGTCCGCGGTGCACAGAGCAGTCGGGCTCCGCCCAAGTGCGGCCATGGTCAGGCGGTGCGCATAGCGCAGATCCAGGCAGCTCTGCGCGAGGCTGAGTAGTGCGATAGCCGCGGTCGCGGACGAACCGGATCGGCCTCCCACTGCGTTAGAGGGGTATAAGGACCCGCAGGAGGTGAGCGATGAACATTGACGAGGACTTCGCCGCGTTCGTCGCCGCCCGCTGGGGCTCGCTCTACCGGCTGGCCTACCTGCTCGCGGCGTCCCCGGCCGGGGCGGAGGACCTGTTGCAGACGACCCTGGAGAAGGCGTACATGAGCTGGTCGCGGATCGGCCGGATGGAGTATGCCGAGGCGTACGTACGCCGGATGCTCGCCCACACGTCTGTGTCAGGTCGTCGGCGTGCCTGGGTCCGGGAGCGGCCGACCGATCCGCTGCCCGAGGCGGTGCGGGACTCGCCCGAGGGGTTGGTTCTCGACCGGCGGCTGTTCTGGCCATTGGTCTGCGCGCTGCCGGCTCGGCAGCGGGCGGTGATCGTGTTGCGCTACTACGAGGACCTCAGTGAGGCGCAGATCGCCGACGTCCTGGGCTGCGCGCCCGGGACGGTGAAGTCGCAGTCGTCGGCGGCGATCGGGGCGCTGCGACGAGCCCTGGCCGCAGCGGGGGTCGGGGAGGCGATCTGCGAGTCATGAACATCGACGAGCAGCTCCGAGCTGCACTCAGCCAGGAGGCAGAAATGCACACTGCACCTCCACCGGACGTAGACAGGCTGATCATCGGCGGCAAGGTGCGCCAGCGCCGCCGGAACCGGACGCGGCTCGGCGTCACCGCCGCCGTCGCGGTGCTCGTCGCGGGGGGCGCGTACGCCGTCACGACGGTCGATCACGGAACCGCGGTCGGGCCGGCCACGGCGCCACCACAGACGACGACCTTCCACACCTTTGGGGTCGCCGGGACCTCGATCCAGCCGGGCACGTACCGGATGATCGTCGGCACCAACGACGCCGGCGCTGCGATCTACGCCAACATCACCTTCGACAACATCGGCTGGCAGAGGGACAACTATCCGGAGCTGATGGAGGCGAAAGGCAATGGCGGGGTAGCTGTCTACCAGCCCTTGGGGCTGTCCGCCGGGACCGGCTGCATCGAGGACAACAAGCTGAACACGAACGTGGGCGACACCCCGCAGTCGCTCGCCCAGCAGCTCGCCGGGCTCCCGCAGAGCACCGTCCTCCAGTCCCCCACACCGGTGCAGGCGTTCGGCCACGACGCCGTCCACCTGCGACTACGGATCAACAACAACTGCACGGGTTACTACCGGGTCGCCGAGACGCTGAGTGGCGGACACGGCATCACCTACGACCCCGTCAGAGCGGTCGTCATCGACTTCTGGGTGGTGGACGAGGGCGGGGTCCCGGTCGTGGTCGAGACGTGGCACGAGATCAACTCGCCGAGCCAACTGGTGGACGAGATCGCCCAGACCAAGGAATCGGTCACCTTGGAGACCGGCGGGTAGCCCCGACCACCAGGTCGATCCACGGACCGATCCGGACCCGATCGACGGCCTGACATCGACCTCGACAAGTGCGCCGGACAGTCGCCATGATCGGACGCCCGACCATCGGGCGCCCGCCGGAGGTCGGCGCTCCCACGCGCGCCGATCAATGGCATGCCCGGAGGAGCTCGCGCACCTGCAGCGCGTCCATCTGGGCCGTCACCTCCGTCGCCGTCTGCAGCGTGCCGGGGAACTTCGGCGCTGCTCTCAAGCTTCCACCCACGCGACTTGGCGGCCAGACGCCCTGGATGGTGTGTCTCAAGAGACGTGCAGCACGGTGTCGACGGCCGCGCATGCGGACTGCGAACCCTGGCGCAGCTCGCCCGGTGGGACCGTCGCCTGCAGCGCGTACCAGCCGGCCTCTTCGACGTAGGGGAAGAGCGTCACCGTGGCGTCACCGTTCATCCTCTGGACCACCGAGGTGGCGATCGCCCCCGAGCAGTTCTCGGCCGCCAGCTCCTGCTGGGTGGCGTAGGGACCCAGCACGCTGAGGGTCACGTCGACCGCCGGAAGCCGGGGCAACCCTGACAGGCCGACCCGGACCTCCGCGTTGCCGGGCGGCATCTCGGGCTGCACAGCGGTCACCGTGACCGCGGCCACCGCCTTGACCGTGGTGACCGCCCCACACGCCGCGACAGGCAGCGCGGTAGGAGTGCCATCGACCGCCACGCGCCAGACGTAGTAGCCAGCTGCGCCGGGGGTCAGGGCCGGCAAGGCGTAGTCGCCGTCGGCGCTGACCGCCCCCTTCACGGTTCCGACCGCCGGACCCGCACACTGCGCCGCGGAGACCGAGGCGAAGGGTCCGTAGAGGGTCCCGGCGGCCGAGCGCGGAGTGCCGTCGCCCGTCACCGAAGCGGTGACCCGTGTCGCCGAACCCACCAGAACGGTGGCCGGGCTGGCCCGCAGACCCAGGGCCTGTGAACCTCGTACGGCGGCTCGCGTGCTGGCGACCAGCGTCCTCCGGACGCCTCCCTCGGCAGCGGCCGCCTGACCCTGCCGGACCGGCAGCCTCAGACGGAGGCGGTGCTCGGGGACCTCTCGTACCGTGGCGGTGATCCGGTGCCACCCGGGCTGAGGGGCCGCGAACCGCGTCACCGCCTTGCCGTCGTCGCCGGTCACTGCCTCGACCGCCGGGGCACCCTCGGCGGTCACGGTCACCGGCAGGCCGGCGGTCGGCCGTCCGTGGCCATCGGTCACCCTGACCGTGGCCTCGATCGTGCCACCGGCGTTCGCGTCGGTCGCCTTCACCCGCGCGCGGTACTGCCCGGCGTGCAGGCGTGACTGGTTCAGCATGAACCGGGCGAACCGAAGAACTGTCGCCCAGTCGGGCGCCTCGTGGATGCGACGGGCACCCCGAACGCCGGTGGTGCTCCAGCGGCCACCGACCAGGACGGCGTAGACGCTGGCGTCGACAGCGGCCGCCTGCGTGGCGTCGCGATAGCCGCCGTACTTGGACAGGATCCAGGCCGCGCGCTTCGTCTCTGTACGCGTGGCCCCGCGCCGACCGCTGAGGTCGTCGACGACGCGAGCGCGCTGGTAGCCCTGGCGGTTGGGTTTCCGGGTCGGAGTGATCAGGAAGATCGGCGTGTCGCCGATCCGGTACCCGCCGATCCAGCCTCCGGCCGCCTCGCCGGTGCGCGGGATCTCGTAGCCGGCCCAGCGCTCGGCGGAGTGCGACGTCGACCCGGCGGCCACGGTGGGCGCGGCGAGGAGCGGCCCCGCGCCCAGGAGCAGAGTGGCGAGCAGGAGACTGCGGCGCCGGACGGCGGTGGTGGACCGGAGCATGACTGTCTCCTCAGCCTACGGGGGTGATCGGCCGGGTGCCGGGGTCCTTCGGAGGGCCGGCGGGGTGGGGTTGTGGAGTGGGACGGGGTTGCGGGATGTCGTTGCTGGGCTGTGGAGCCGGTGCTGTAGCGGCGGTCGGCGCGGCCGTCGTCGTTGCTCCAACGGCCTCGATCGTGTCGGCCGCATCGACGGCGACTGGCGGGTCGGGTATGCGCAACCGTCCGCTCAACGCGGACGCGGCCGACGACGTCGCCAGCCATCGGTAGATCCCAGGTCGGAGACCGCTCAGCTCCAAGCGGCGACCCTGCGGACTGCGCACCAGCACCCTGCGTACGATCCTCCTTCCGGCGTCGCCGCGCACCTCGAGGCGGACCAGCGTGGGCTGCGCCGTGGTCCGCACCAGAAAGGCTGCTCGGCCGGCGGCGGCGTCAACGAGGCGCACGACCATCTGGACCGAGCGGATCGCGCGATCGGCTGGCAGCACCCGCGTCAGCGGGTGCTGCACCGTGGCGCCCGAAGCACGCGAAGCACCCGTATCGCCCGAGGCACCCGTATCGCCGCCATCGCGCAGGGAGGCGACACCGGCCATTGCGAGCGCGGCGGCCAGGATCAACGCGGCCACGGCCAGGAGGCGCACGCCGACGCCCCGGCCGCTGGTCGACACGACCGGCTCACGCGGTCGACCTGGGATCGCCACGTTCTGTGGGACGGCCGGAGTGGCCGCGGCAGGACGGGAGACAGCAGCGACCTCCGGCACCTCCCCGCACTGGCTGTCCATGGCGATGCGCGACTCGGTGAGCGCGGGCTCGATCAGCTCCAGGATCGTGCGCGACGGCACGACGCCGAGCTCCTCCCTCACGGCGTCGCGGTAGCGGTCGAACTCGAGCCGGGCACTGCCGAGGTCGCCGCGACCAAGATGGGCGCGGATCGCCAGCTCACCTGCCGACTCCAGGAGAGGATCGATGTGGCTGGCCGCGCGCGCTGCATCGACAGTGCGCTCCAGGTCACCTGCCTCGAGCGCCTGTCGAGCGATCCGTTCCAGCGCCTTGGCCCGCAGCTGCTCGAGGCTCTGGCGCGCGGGCAACACCCAGTCGTCGGACCAGTCGGGAAGCAGTTCCTCCCCCACCAGCTGACGCAGCATTGCCCCGGCCTCGCCCTCGGTGAGCTGGTGCTCGGTCGCGGCCGCCGCGCGCCGCACCTCGTCCACGTCGACCTCGACGTCAGCTGCCAAACCGATGTCGAGGCGGTTGGGCTGCAGCAGGCCGGGACAGCGCCGGTGCGTCCGGAGCACGGCACGGCGCAGGTTGGCCAGCGCTTCGGCATCCGTGCTCTCGGGCCACAGGAGACCTGCGACGTGCATACGGCTGCTTTGCCCGACGACGCCGAGCAGGGCCGTGAGACGCTCCTCGCGATGGTCAAGCCCGACGTCGTCGCCGTAGACCACCAACTGCCACCGACCCAGCAGACGCAGGCTGCAGCACTGCGCCTGGGCCCAACTGTGCTGTGGCATCTCTGCCTCCCGAGACCTTGACGAGCTCGAGGTGGGCGTCACGACACGCGGCGCCACCGTCCCAGAATACGGAATCGTCGATCATGACCAGAGGTGGCTCGTCCGGTGGTGTAACGCACGCCGGACGTACCCGACATTGGGGACGACCCGCGCCGCTCTTGGGTGGGGAAGCAACAGGGCTCGCCGGCCGGAGCGGCTCAACCGGTGGCCGGGGGGTCCGGCCCCGGTGAAGAGCTCACCGGCGAGGCCGACGTGCGGCCCAGCAACGTCATCGCGAGCATCGGCAGCAGGAGCACGGTGGTGGCGCCGGCGCCCACCAGCAGCGAGGCGTTGTCGGTCGTCATCTGACCCGAGGCCACCGACACCGAGGTCACTGCCACGATGATGGGCAGCCCGGTGGCGGCGAACAGCGCGATGGCGGCGCCGTCGCGGGCGCCGAAGCGGTCGACGGGTGGCCCGAGGGCACGGCTGGTGAAGAACACGGGCAGGGCGCGGGCGACCAGGATGAGCGCGAGCACGGCCACGAAGTCCCCGAGGTTGCGCCCGATGGCTCCAGGGTCGATGGCCATCCCCGAGGTCACGAAGAACACCGGGACCAGCAGCCCGAAGGCGATGCCCTCGAGCCGCGCCTCGAACTTCTCGTCGCCGTCGGGAAGGGCCAGCCGGAGGATGAAGCCGGCCGCGAACGCGGCGAGCACGATGTCCAGGTCGAGCTCCTCCGCCACGACGCTGAGGGTGACCAAAAGCAGGAGAGTCAGCCGCACCGGGGTCTGGCTCGTCGACTCCGCCCCGTGGCGGATGTGCACGAGCAGCCACGAGCTGCCGCCCCGCAGGCGCCGCGACGGGATGGACAGCAGGAAGGCCACCAGCGCGAAGAGCGCCAGGATCAGCAGGGAGGCTCCCGTGCCCCGGGTGCCCAGCAGCAGCGCCATGGCCACGACGGGCCCCAGCTCGCCGTACGCACCGTGGCGCAGCACTGACTCGCCCACCCGTCCCGTGGTCATCCCGGAGTCCTTGAGGATCGGCAGCAGGGTGCCCAGGGCGGTCGACGTCAGGGCGATGGCCAGGGCCACCTCTGCGTCGACCAGCCCCACTGCCTCCAGCAGGGTGGTGATGCCGAGAGCCAGGGCGAGGCACGCCAGCCAGGTCAGCCCCGCCCGTCGCCCGGCGCGTCCGGCCAGCTCCGCCGGGTCGATCTCGAAGCCGGCCAGGAGGAACAGCATGCCGAGGCCCAGGTCGCTCAGCAGCTCGATGGGTGGCCCCTCGACGGCCAGCTCGAAACCGAAAGGCCCGATCAGCATCCCGAGGCCGAGGAGGAAGACGACCTCCGGCACCAGCCGGCGCGGGACCAGGCCCGCCACGACGGGCGCCACGACCGCGGCGGTCGCGATCCAGAACAGGGACGCGGCAACAGACGGCATGCAACTCCTGTCCCGGGTTCAGCCCTAGACCCCGGCGGCACGCTAGCCCGACTCCCGGCCGCCCCACTCGCCCGCTACGGGTGAATCGGCCCACTCCGGTCGCGGTCCGGACCCGACAGGGGAGAACGCCGCGGCCCGGCGTTCACATGATCTGGGACTCGACCTGCTCGGCCGCCTGCTCAGCCGTCGGTTCGGGCACCGAGGCGGAGTCTCGCAACGGCACCTGCTTGATGAACCAGGACACCACGAAGCCGGCCACGGTCACCACCGCGGCGAACAGGAAGATGGCGTGGGTGCCGTCGGTGATGGCCTGCTTGACCACCTCCTGCACGGGTGCCGGCAGGGTCTGCAGGATCGCCGGGGTGAGGCCGCCGGTGCTCTCGGTGGACGCTCCGGACACGCCTGCCTTGGTCAACGTGGAGGTGACCTGGGCGGCGTAGATCGCGCCGAGGATGGCCACGCCGAGCGAGCCGCCGAGGTTCCGCACGAACGTCGACGCGCCGGTGGCCGCGCCGAGGTCGCGGATGGTCACGCTGTTCTGGGCGATCAGCGAGGTGGTCTGCATCAGGCAGCCCATCCCGGCGCCGAGGACGACCATGTAGAGGCTGGTCTCCCAGGTCGGGGTGTCGATGGTCATCGTGGAGAAGAGCCACAGGCCGACCACCAGCAGGACCGTCCCGATGATCGGGAACGTCCGGTAGTGGCCGGTGCGGCTGATGACCTGTCCGCCGGCGAGGGAGAACGCCATCGCCGCGATCATCATGGGCATCAGCAGCAGGCCACTGTTGGTGGCCGAGGCGCCCTGCACGAACTGCTGGAACTGCGGCAGGAAGGTGATGCCGCCGAACATCGCGAAGCCTGCGATGAACCCGAGCGAGGTGGCCAACGAGAAGTTCGCGTTCCGGAACAGCCGCAGCGGGATGATCGGCTCGGCCACCCGCTGCTCGATGAGCAGGAAGGCGACGAGGCCGACCGCCGCCACCACGAACAGCGACAGGATCTGCCAGGAGGCCCACGGGTACTGGTGGCCGCCCCAGGTGATGGCCAGCACCAAGGAGCAGATCCAGACGCTGAGCACGCCGGCGCCCCACCAGTCGATGACCACCTTGCCCTCGTGCGGGCGCTCGTGGGAGAGGTGCAGCGTCGACCAGACCACGAACAGCGAGACGATGCCGAGGGGCAGGTTGACGTAGAAGACCCACCGCCACGAGGCGTGGTCGGTGATGAACCCGCCGATCAGCGGCCCGGCGATCAGCGCGGCCGGCATCACCGCCATCATCACGCCCATGTACTTGCCCCGCTCGCGGGGCGAGACGAGCATCCCGATCACCGACATGATGCCCACGATGAGGCCGCCGGCGCCGAGGCCCTGCACGCCACGGAACAGGACCAGCTCGGTCATGTCCTGGCTGGCTCCGCACAGCGCCGAGCCGAAGAGGAACAGCCCGATCGAGGCCATGAACGTGTGCTTGTGGCCGAAGATGTCGCCGAGCTTGCCCCAGATCGGCGTCGCCACCGTGGAGGCCAGGATGTAGGCGGTGACCACCCACGACAGGTGGTTCAGGCCGCCGAGCTCGCCGACGATGGTCGGCAGCGCCGGCGCCACGATCATGTTGTCCAGCTGGGCCAGCAGCATGGCGAGGACCAGTCCGCTCATCGCGGTGATGATCTGACGCGGAGTGAGCTGACCGGTGCCGGCGTCGGCCCTGCTCTCAGCCATCGAAGGGGCCTCTCGCGAGAAGGAACTGGTTGGCCTGGGCAACCTTGCCAGACTTTCCGTCACGCGTCCTTGGGTGCCGCTGGACGCCGGACCGCGCACCCGGCGAAGCGCGATGCACCACCTGACCGCCTCGCTCAGGAGGTCGAGGACGGCAGCGCCACCATCGAGGCCTTCCTCGCCCACTGACCGAGCTGGGATGGAGCCGTGCGGCTCAGGGCTCGAGCGGCGTCAGCAGGCGGTGCGGCTCACGCAGCAGCAGGCTGATCGGATCGGTACGCGTGCTCTGCGAGGCGCCCGGCGCCGTGATGAGGTCGGCCGGGTGCGGGGTCGTCCGGCACCGGGGACACGCGCCGTGCTCGTCGAGCTGTTGCCCGCACACCGTGTGCGAGAACGTTCGCGAGGGCGTGGCACCGGGCGCGAAGCTCTGCCCCCAGGTGAGAAGGCTGTAGAGGATCGGCCACGTGGCGACTCCCGCGTCGGTCAGCACGTACACGCGGCGGCCACCCTCGGCGCGATGCTCCAGCACGCCGGCGTCCACGAGGGTGTTGAGCCGCTCGCTGAGCACCGCGCGGGAGACGTCCAGGTGCTCGCGGAGGTGGGTGAAGCGACGTACGCCGAAGAAGCAGTCCCGGAGCACCAGCATCGTCCAGCGCTCGCCCAGCACCTCCAGGGCCCGGGCGAGGTTGCATGCCTGCTGTTCGTACCCGGTTCCCAACGGCATGGCCTCAGTGTAGCCAATTGGTCTGTTCAACAGACCTCGGGTCCTCTAGGGTTGGTCTGGTGAACGGACCAACCACTCAGCCCCGGGCGGGGACCCGTTCCGAGCTCCCGTCCGTGGAGTCCGCACGGAGCTCGCTCGCGATCGGAACGCTCGGCACGTTCATCGCCCTGGTGACGTACGCCGGACCGCTGGGCAACGTCCCCACTGTCGCGCAGGCCCTCCACGCCGGGACCGATGCCCAGACGTGGCTCCTCAGCTCGGTCAGCGTCGCGATGGCGGCCTCGCTGCTCATCACCGGCTCGGTGGCCGACAACTCCGGACGTCGCCGTACCTTCGTCGGCGGCAGTGTGGCCCTCGCCCTCGGGAACCTCGTGTGCGCCGTCGCCCAAGGTTCTGGGCTGTTCATCACCGGTCGTGCGATCAGTGGAGTCGGTGCCGCTGCGATCCTGGCCTCGAGCCTCGGCATCGTGGCGCACGCGACCCGGACGCCCGCGGCCCGCGCCCGGGCCAGCGGGTGGTGGGGGGCCGCGCTGGGTGCGGGCATCGCGGTCGGGCCGATCAGCGCCGGCCTGCTCGACCAGGTGGACCTGTGGCGCGGCTTCTACCTGCTGCTCGGGTGCGCCGCCCTGGCGCTGGCCGGCGCCGCCCGGCTGCGGCTGCCGGAGTCCCGCGCCGAGCACCCGCGCCCGCTCGACGTCGCCGGCGCGGTGTGCCTGTCCGGGGCGATGATCCTGACCCTGGTCGCACTGACCGAGGTCCGCGGCGGGCTCAGCAGCGTGGTCGTCGTCGCCGGCGTCCTGGCCGCCGGGTTGCTGGCGGCGTTCGTCGCCGTCGAGCTCGGCCGCGAGCACCCGATGCTCGACCTGCGGTTGTTCCGGCAGCCCGGCTTCAGCGCGGCCACGGTCGCGGCCCTGGGCACGGGAGCCGGCGTCATCGGCCTGATGTCCTTCACGTGCACCTTCCTCGTGGCCGACCTGGGGTGGAGCTCACTCCACGCCGCGACCGTGCTGCTGGCCTGGTCGGCCACGAGCACGGTGACCGCGCTGCTGGCGCGCCGGCTGCCGGTGTCGGTCCTGGGCTCGCGGCAGCTGGTCATCGGACTCCTCGGCTCTGCCGTCGGGGAGGTCGCCATGCTGGGCGGGGCATCGTCGGGCGGGTGGAGCATCCTCCCCGGCCTGTTCGTGATGGGTGCCGCCAGCGGCGTCCTGAACGCGGGCCTGGGTCGTGAGGCGGTGCTGACCGTGCCGCCCGGGCAGGCCGCCCTGGGGAGCGGCGCCAACAACACCGCGCGCTACCTCGGTGCCGCGATCGGGATCACGATGGTGGTGCTGGTGGCCCGCCAGCCGCTGCACGCCGACCCGGGGGTCAGGTGGGACCACGCAGTGCTGGTTTCCGCGGTTGCGACGGTCGTCGCGGCCCTGGCGGTGCTCGCCCTCCGGGCGACGCGGAGCGTCCGGGTCTGAGCGCGGCCGCAGGCTCAGCCCACCTGGGAGTCGCCGGGTTGGGGCGGCGCGAGCGGCACGAAGAGCGTGCGGTCGGGCTTGAGGTCGAGAAGGGGTGTGCCCTCGAGGCAGTCGAGCCCCCGGACGAGCACGTTCGGTCCCTCGACGCTCTCCAGGGTCGCGATGGAGGTCGCGACCGGGTTCGGGCGCACCGGCGAGCGCAGCGCGAAGGTGCCCCGGACGCGGCCGTCGTTGCGGGGACTCTGCAGCACCAGGTCGCGGCGCGAGAGGTGCAGCCAGTAGAGGACCTCGATGCGCTCGAACTCGGCGAGCCCGTCGAGGGCCGCGACCCAGGGCTCGAACACCTCGATCCGGCACAGCGGCCCGTCCGGCCGTCCCTGTCGCGGGGTCTCCAGCCGCGAGCTCCACGGCGTGTGGATCGTGCCGATGAAGACGAGACCGGCGTCGGTCACCGCGGGTGGCGCAACCGCGACCTCCGCGTCACGGAGCTCGTCTTCGCGGACCACGCTCGCATCCTGCCTCGTAGAGTGGCGACGCCACCCGTCGGGGTGAGCAGGGGGTAATGCGATGCAGGTTCCGGCGCCGATCGAGTACGCCCGCGCCACCAGCGTCGACCACGCGATCGCGCTGCTCGAGCGGCTGGGTGACGAGGCCCGGATCGTGGCCGGGGGACACAGCCTCCTGCCGATGATGAAGCTGCGGCTGGCGAACCCGGAGTACCTCGTCGACATCAACGACCTCCACGACGAGCTCGGGTACGTCGAGGTGTCCGCGCACGAGGTCCGGATCGGGGCGATGACCCGGCACCGCGAGCTGCTCGAGAGCGACGAGCTCAACGACGTCTTCCCGATCTTCCGGGACGCCGAGCGAGTGATCGCCGACGTACCGGTGCGCAACCGCGGCACCCTGGGCGGGGCGCTGTGCCAGGCGGACCCGTCGGAGGACCTCTCCGGCGTGTGCACCACCCTGGACGCGCGGTGCGTGATCCGGAGCAGCCGGGGCGAGCGGGTCGTGTCGATGGACGACTTCCACCGCGGCCCCTACGAGACCGCGGTCGGCCAGGCCGAGATGCTGACCGAGGTGCGGATCCCAGTGCGGGCCAACGGCGGCAGCGCCTACGCCAAGGTCGACCGCCGGGCCGGTGACTGGGCCGTGGTCGCCGCGGGTGCGGCGGTCTGGGTCGACGACGGGGTCATCTCCGACGCCCGCGTCGGGCTGGCGGCGGTGGGCCCCAACACCACCGGCATCCCAGAGATCTCCCGCTCGCTGAAGGGACGCCTGCCCGACGAGGACGCCTGGGCGGAAGCCGGCCGCATCGCGGCCCAGAGCTGCAGTCCGGTCACCGACGGGCGGGGCACCGTGGACTACAAGCGCCACCTCGCCGACGAGCTGACCCGTCGTACGCTCCGGGCCGCCGCCGAGCGGGTGCGCGCATGAGGGTCACCATCACGGTGAACGACGAGCTCTTCACCCGGGAGGTCGAGGCGCGGCTGCTGCTGGTCCACTTCCTCCGCGACGAGCTCGGCCTGACCGGCACGCACTGGGGCTGCGACACCTCCAACTGCGGCGCCTGCGTGATCCTGTACGACGGCGAGCCGGTCAAGTCCTGCACCGTGCTGGCCGCCATGGCCGACGGCCACGAGGTGCGCACCGTCGAGGACCTCGAGCGCGACGGGGTCCTGGATCCCGTGCAACAGGGGTTCATCGAGTGCCACGGTCTCCAGTGCGGGTTCTGCACGCCCGGGATGCTGATGTCGGCGCGGGCGCTGCTGGACCGCGATCCGCACCCGACCGACCAGGACATCCGCGAGGCGATCTCGGGCCAGATCTGCCGGTGCACCGGCTACGCCACCATCGTGCGGTCCGTGCAGTGGGCGGCCGCGCACCAGGACGAGTCGGCATGACCACCGAGGTCCGCGGCCACGGCCGGATGCTGCGCAAGGAGGACCGCCGGTTCGTGCGCGGCAAGGGCCGCTACTGCGACGACATCCAGCTGCCCGGGATGCTGCACCTCGCCGTGCTCCGCTCGCCGGTCGCGCACGCCCGCGTGGTCCGGGTCGACACCTCGGCCGCCGAGGCGCACCCGAAGGTCCGGGCGGTCGTCACCGGCGCGATGCTCGCCGAGCGCGGGCTGGCCTGGATGCCGACCCTCTCCGGCGACGTCCAGGCGGTGCTGGCCACCGACAAGGTCCGGTTCCAGGGTCAGGAGGTGGCCTTCGTCGTCGCCGACGACCGGTACGCCGCCCGCGACGCATTGGAGCTGATCGACGTCGAGTACGACGTCCTGCCGCCCGTCGTCGACGTCCGGCACGCGCTGGACGCCGGCGCGCCGCTGATCCGCGACGACGTCGAGGGCAAGGTCGACAACCACTGCTTCGACTGGGAGACGGGTGACGCAGAGGCCACCCGACGGGTGTTCGAGACGGCCGATGTCGTCGTCGAGCAGGAGATCGTCTTCCCGCGCGTCCACCCCGCGCCGCTCGAGACCTGCGCCGCGGTGGCCGACTACGACCGGATCGACGAGAAGCTCACCCTCTGGTGCACCACCCAGGCCCCGCACGCGCACCGCACGTTGTACGCCGACTTCGCCGGCATCCCGGAGCACCGGATCCGGGTCATCTCGCCGGACATCGGCGGCGGCTTCGGCAACAAGGTGCCGATCTACCCCGCCTACATCTGCGCGATCGTCGGCTCGATGGTCACCGGCCGGCCGGTCAAGTGGGCCGAGGACCGCACCGAGAACCTCACCGCCAGCGGGTTCGCGCGCGACTACGTGATGACGGGCGAGATCGCGGCCACCAAGGACGGCCGGATCCTTGCGGTCCGCAGCCACGTACTGGCCGACCACGGAGCGTTCAACGGCACGGCGGCACCGATGCGGTTCCCCGGTGGCTTCTTCGGGGTGTTCACCGGGAGCTACGACCTCGACGCGGCGTACTGCTCCATGACGGCGGTGCACACCAACAAGGCACCGGGCGGCGTGGCCTATGCCTGCTCGTTCCGGATCGCCGAGGCGGTCTACCTGGTCGAGCGGCTCGTCGACCTGCTGGCCGACGAGCTCGGCCGCGACCCGGTGAGCTTGAGGCTGCAGAACTTCATCCGGCCCGAGCAGTTCCCCTACACGAGCCGCACCGGCTGGGTCTACGACTCGGGGAACTACGAGGCCGCCCTGCGCGAGGCGCTGCGGATCGCTGGGTACGACGAGCTCCGCCGCGAGCAGGCCGAGAGGCGCGAGCACGCCGGCGAACCAGGGCAGAGCCTGATGGGCATCGGGGTCTCGTTCTTCACCGAGGCCGTGGGTGCCGGGCCGCGCGAGACCATGGACATGGCCGGGCTGGGAATGGCGGACGGCTGTGAGATCCGCATCCATCCCACCGGCAAGGCCGTGGTCCGGATCTCCGTCCAGACCCAGGGCCAGGGTCACGAGACGACCTTCGCCCAGATCGTGGCCGAGGAGATCGGCATCCACCCCGACGACATCGACGTGATCCACGGCGACACCGACAACACGCCGTACGGCCTCGGCACCTACGGCAGCCGCTCCACGCCGGTCTCAGGTGCGGCCGCGGTGCTGGTCACGCGCAAGGTCCGCGACAAGGCCCGGCTGATCGCCGCGCACATGCTCGAGGTCGCGCCCGAGGACCTGGACTGGGAGCAAGGTGTCTTCAGCGTGCGCGGCGTGCCCGACGCCCAGGTGACGATCCAGCAGGTCGCGCGCCGTGCGCACGGCCCCGGCGACCTGCCCGACGGGATCGAGGGCGGGCTGGACGCGCAGATCACCTACAGCCCCAGCAACCTGACCTACCCGTTCGGCGCCTACATCTGCGTGGTCGACGTCGACCCCGGCACCGCGGCGGTGAAGGTACGCCGGTTCGTGGCCGTGGACGACTGCGGCACCCGGATCAACGAGATGATCGTCGAGGGGCAGATCCAGGGCGGGCTCACCGACGGGGTGGGGATCGCCCTGATGGAGATCGTCTCCTTCGACGAGCAGGGCAACTGCCTGAACGCCTCGCTGATGGACTACCTGATCCCGACGGCGCTCGAGGTCCCCGACTGGGAGAACGGCAAGACGGTCACGCCCTCCCCGCACCACCCGATCGGCGCCAAGGGCGTCGGCGAGTCCGCCACCGTCGGCTCCCCGCCCGCGGTCGTCAACGCGGTGATCGACGCCCTCGAGCCGTTCGGCGTCCGGCACGTCGACATGCCGCTCACCCCCTCGCGGGTCTGGGAGGCCATGCGCGGCAACGGGAAGCCGCCCTACTGACCATGACCGTCACCGGACTCGTCCTCGCGGCAGGGGGCTCGCACCGGCTCGGCCGGCCCAAGCAGCTGCTGCCGGTCGGTGACAGCACGCTGCTCGACGCCACCCTGGCCTCGGTCCGCCGGTGTGGCCTCGACCAGGTCGTCGTGGCGGTCGGCGGGGCGGCCGACGACGTGCTCGCGGCGGTGGACCTGGCCGGCTGCGACGTCGTGCGCAACGACGCCTACGGCGAGGGCTGCTCGTCGTCCATCGCCGCCGCGCTGCAGGTGGTCGACCCGTCAGCCGAGGGCGTGGTGCTGTTCCTCGGCGACCAGCCGCTGGTCGCGACGGCGACGGTGACCGCCCTCGTCGCGCGCGCCCGCGGCGCGGAGATCGCGGTCTGCTCCTACGAGGACGGGCTCGGCCATCCGTTCTGGCTGGGCCGCGGACTGTTCGGCAGGCTGACCGCCCTGCACGGCGACAAGGCGGTGTGGAGCCTGGTCGACGCCGCCGGATCAGCGTTGGTGAAGGTCGACGTGCCCGGGCCGGTTCCGATCGACGTGGACACCGAGGACGACTACCGCGCGCTGCTCGACCAGCTAGGTTCTGCCGCACCATGACTCCCACGCAGCTCCGCGCATTCGCGACGGTGGTGCGGCTCGGGTCGGTCAAGGCGGCCGCGGCGGACCTGAAGGTCACGGAGGCCGCGGTGTCCCTGCACGTCGGCCAGCTCCGGAAGGAGCTGGGCGACCAGCTGTTCAACCGGACCGCGTCCGGGCTCGCTTTCACCCCTGGTGGGCTCCGCCTCGCCAGCCGGGCGGTGGAGATGCTCGGCCTCCAGGACCGCACCGTGCTCGAGGTGCGCGCGGCCGGTGCGGGGCGCCGGATGCTCCGTCTCGGCACCTCGGCGCTGTTCGCGGAGTACGCCGCGCCCGGCCTGATCAGCCTCTTCGCCGAACGGGCCAAGGACCTCGACGTCGAGCTCAGCGTGCACCCGACCGCCGACTTCGACCAGCTGCTCGTCACCCGCACCGTCGACGCCACGATCGGCCCGCGGCCGGCCCGCTCGGACTCGTCGATCGCGAGCACGCTCTTCCTCAACTACGAGGTGATCGCGGTCGCCGCCCCCGACCACCCGCTCGCCCAGACCGAGCCGAGCCTGCAGCAGCTGCGCGACCAGACCTGGCTGCTCGGCCCGTCGGCCGCCGAGGAGTCGGGCGTGATCCCGGGGCTGATCCGTCGCATCGGCGTACGCGAGGAGCGGCAGCACATCTTCCAGAGCCACGCCGCGGCCCTCGAGGAGACCAAGCGCGGCCGGGGGCTGAGCCTCACCCTCTCGTTCACGGTGGCCCGGGACCTGGCCGCCAAGAGCCTGGCCCGGATCTCGGGCCGGCAGATCAACGCCCACGGCGCCTGGAACATCTCGACCCTGCCCGGGCAGCAGGCCACGCCCGCGGCCGAGGAGATGACCCGCTTCGTCACCACCCCCCGCGCCATCCAGGCGATGCTGCGCGGCCGGGCGGTCGCCCACGGCCGGTTCCACCCCGCGGTCCACGTGACGCTCTGGTCCTGAGCCGACGCCGGTCGACCGGGTGCCGAGGCTGCGGAGGTTTCGAGACAGGCGCAGCGCGCCTTCCTCGACCATCGGTGGTAGGGGAGTAGCGCAAACCACCACCTAAGCGAACTGTTGATTCGCGGTTGTCCGGCGGTGAGGCCGGAGCGAGAGTGGCGGCGATCACAGGCTCGAGAGGGGGACTCAGTGGGTGACGAGTCTGGTCGCGCGGGTAACCCCCGCCTGGCCGAGCTGTTCAAGGACGCGCCACGGACGGGGAAGAGCCCGACGGTCTTCGCCTTCCCGCAGCTGGTCGAGTACCTCGGCGTGGCGGGCCAGCCCGTCCAGGGCCCGTGGCCGCCGCACCAGCAGCCGCGTCCGGATCCGGACGACGTCGAGAGCACGCCGATGGCGATCCCGGACCCCGCGTACCGGCCGGCTGCTCCTCCGCCGACGCCGGATGCGCGGTCCGAGTCGACGCCCGGCCTGCCAGACGTGAGGCCCTGAGATGTATCCGTCCCGGTTCCGCTACGAGGCGCCGCGCAGCCTCGAGGAGGCGATCGCGCTGCTCCGCGATGGTGACGGAGAGGCCAAGGTGCTGGCCGGCGGCCAGAGCCTGGTACCGCTGCTGAAGCTCCGGTTCGCGAGCCCGGAGCTGCTCGTCGACATCAACAACCTGCCGGGGCTCGGCCACCACGTGCAGGACGCCGACGGCAGCATCCGGATCGGCGCGCTGTGCCGGCACGCGGACCTCGAGCGGTCGGCGCTGCTGCCGGCCAAGCAGCCCACCATGGCCGCCGCTGCGCCGTTGATCGCCGACCCGATCGTCCGCACCCGCGGCACCCTGGTCGGCTCGCTCTGCCACGCCGACCCCCAGGGCGACTGGGCCAGTGTGGTCACGTCGCTGGGCGGCCACGTCGTGGCCCAGGGGACGAGCGGGCGGCGCACCATCCCGGTGACCGACTTCGTCACCGGACCGTTCAGCAACGTCCTCGATGTCGACGAGATCGCGGTCGAGGCGGTCATCCCCGCGGCCCAGGGGACACCGGCCGGCGGCTACCTCAAGCTCGAACGCCGGGTCGGCGACTTCGCCACCGCCGGCGTCGCGATCTCCCTCGACCTGGTCGACGGCCGGGTGCGCCGGGCGGGCATCGGGCTGACCGGTGTCGGCGGCTCGACCATCGACGCCCGCGAGGCCGCGGACTCCCTGGTGGGGCGGTCCCTCGACGCGGCGGGCATCGAGCGCGCCGCAGACCTCGCGGCCGAGGCGGCGCAGCCGCAGACCGACCACCGCGGCAGTGCCGACTACAAGCGGCACGTCGTGCACACCTTCGTCACCCGGCTGCTCACCCGGGTCGTCGACGGACAGGAGAGGGCAGCATGACCAGTCTGTTCGACGAGATCACCGCTGCGCCCCCGGACGACGCGGTACCGGTACGCCGGGTCACGATCACGGTCAACGGGCAGCCGCGCACCGCCGACATCGAGCCGCGGCTGCTGCTCGCGCACCTGCTGCGCCAGGGGCTGCGGCTCACCGGTACCCACACCGGCTGCGACACCACGAGCTGCGGCGCCTGCACGGTCCTCGTCGACGGCCGGCCCGTGAAGAGCTGCACCATGCTCGCGGTCCAGGCCGACGGCCACGAGGTGACGACGGTCGAGGGGCTCGGTACGGCGAGCGAGCTCGACCCGGTGCAGGAGGGGTTCAAGGAGGAGCACGGCCTCCAGTGCGGTTTCTGCACGCCGGGGATGATGCTCGCCTCCAAGGCGCTGCTGGCCGAGAACCCGGACCCGACCGAGGACGAGGTGCGGTTCGCGCTCAGCGGCAACCTGTGCCGCTGCACCGGCTACCAGAACATCGTCAAGGCGGTCCTGTGGGCGGCCGCGAAGCAGCGCGGGGAGGCACAGTGACCGCCACCCAGGACCACAAGCTCGACGAGGTCAAGATCGGGGGGCTGGGGTCGAGCCGCAAGCGGGTCGAGGACAACCGGTTCATCCGCGGCCGGGGCAACTACATCGACGACATCGTGCTGCCCGGCATGCTGCACATGGAGATCCTGCGCAGCCCGCTGGCGCACGCCCGCATCAAGTCGATCGACACCAGCCAGGCCTACGCGATCCCCGGCGTACGCCTGGTGCTGACCGGTGACCTCATGGCGACCCGCAACCTCGCCTGGATGCCGACATTGTCCTACGACACCCAGGCCGTGCTGGCGACGGACAAGGTCCGGTTCCAGGGCCAGGAGGTCGCCTGCGTCATCGCCGATGACCCCTACATCGCCAAGGACGGCTGCGAGGCGATCCGGGTCGAGTACGAACCGCTGCCGGTGATCGTCAACCCGACGCAGGCCATGGCGCCCGGCGCGCCGCTGATCCGGGACGACAAGGAGAACCAGCCCGACAACACCTGCTTCACCTGGGAGGTCGGGGACAAGGAGGCCACCGACCGCGCGTTCGCCCAGGCCGACGTGGTCTCCAAGCTCCAGCTGCACTACCCGCGGTCGCACCCGTCGCCGATGGAGTGCTGCGGCTCGATCGCCGACTTCGACCGCTCCACGTCGAAGCTGACCGTCTACATGACCACCCAGGCGCCGCACATCATCCGGGCGGCGGTGGCCCTGATCGCCGAGCTGCCCGAGCACATGATCCGGATCGTCAGCCCGGACCTCGGTGGCGGCTTCGGCAACAAGGTGCCGGCCTACCCCGGCTACGTCATGTCGATCCTCGCCTCGATCCTCACCGAACGCCCCGTCAAGTGGATCGAGGACCGCTCCGGGAACCTGATCTCCACCGGCTTCGCCCGCGACGTCTACCTCGACGGCGAGCTGGCGCTGCGCAAGGACGGGCGGATCCTCGGGGTGCGGATGCACACCGACTCCGACCACGGTGCCTTCTTCGCCGACGCCCAGCCCAGCAAGTTCAAGATCGGGCTGATGCACTCCGCGTTCGCCGCCTACGACATCCCGGCGGCGCACCTGACCGCCCGGGGCGTCTACACGAACAAGGCACCCGGTGGGGTCGCCTACCGATGTTCGTTCCGGGTCACCGAGGCGATGTTCTTCCAGGAGCGGATGGTCCAGGCCGCCGCCGAGGACCTCGGGATGGACCAGGCCGAGTTCCGCCGGGTCAACCTGGTCCGCGACGACGACTTCCCGCACCGCACGCCGTTCGGCTTCCTCACCGACTCCGGTCAGTACGCCAAGTGCCTCCAGGTCGGGCTGGACGCGATCGGGTACGACGACTTCAGGCGGGAGCAGGAGGAGGCCCGCAAGCGCGGCCGGCTGCTCGGCCTGGGCATCTCGACGATGACCGAGCCGCTGGGCGCCGGCAACAGCCGCGAGTACGACATCCTCGGGATCAAGATGTTCGACTCCGCCGAGCTGCGGATCCACATGACCGGCAAGGGCCTCCTGCGCACCGGCGCGAAGTCGCAGGGGCAGGGGCACGAGACGACGTGGGCGCAGATCGTCTCGCACGAGCTCGGGATCCCGGCCGAGGACATCGTCGTCGAGGAGGGCGACACCGACACGGCGCCGTTCGGCATGGGCACCTACGCCTCCCGGAGCACCCCGGTGGCCGGCGCCGCCGTGGCGATGGTCTCGCGCAAGGTCCGGGCCAAGGCGCGCAAGCTCGCCGCGCACCTGCTCGAGGTGTCCGAGGAGGACGTCGAGTGGGAGCTGGGCCGCTTCTACGTGCGCAGCAACCCTGCGCAGGGCGCGACCATCCAGGAGTGCGCGATGGCGGCGTACAGCAACATGCCCGACGGCATGGAGCCGGGCCTGGAGGGCAACGCCTACTACGACCCGCCCAACCTGACCTGGCCGTTCGCCTGCTACATCGCCACGGTCGAGATCGACCCGCAGACCGGCGTGTGGGACGTGCTCCGGTTCGTCGCGGTCGACGACTGCGGTGTCCGCATCAACCCGATGGTCGTCGAGGGGCAGATCATGGGCGGCCTCACCGAGGCCTACGCGATGGCGAACATGCAGTTCATCACCTTCGACGCCGAGGGCAACTGCATCGGCTCGAACTTCATGGACTACCTGCTCCCGACCGCCTGGGAGACCCCCGGCTGGGAGCTGCACGAGGTCGTGACGCCGTGCCCGCACCACCCCATCGGCGCCAAGGGCATCGGCGAGTGCGCCACCGTCGGGGGCCCCGCGGCGTTCGTCAACGCGGTTCTCGACGCGATCGGCAGCGCCCAGGTCCGTAACATCGACATGCCACTGCTGCCGGACCGCGTCTACGAGGCGATCACCCAGCAGCACGACATCTCGGGCGCCCCGCCGGTCAAGCAGGGCGACTGAGGGACCGGCGAGGGGACGGCGCGATGGGCGAGGAGAGCTGGGAGGTCCTGGAGCGGGCCCGCGAGCTGGCCGACCGGGGCGAGGAGTTCGCGCTCGCCACGATCGTCTGGCGGCAGGCGCCGTCCTCGGGGCAGACCGGCGCCCGCGCCCTGATCACGGTCGACGGCCAGGTGCACGGCTTCATCGGCGGCGCCTGTGCCGAGCCCGTGGTGATCCGCGAGGCCCAGCGGGTGATCCAGTCCCGCGAGGCCCGGCTGCTGTTCCTCGGCACGACCGACCCCGACGAGCCGGGCCCGGCCTCGCTGCCGGACGGGATGCTCTACGTCCCGATGTCCTGCCAGAGCGAGGGAGCCCTCCAGGTGTTCATCGAGCCCGTCGTCCCCGTCATCGACCTGCTGCTCGTCGGTCGCTCGCCGATGGTCCACCTCCTGGCCGAGCTCGCGACCAGCCTCGGCTGGCAGGCCCGGGTCGCCGACGTGCCCGGCCTGAGCGCCGATGACATCAACGAGCGCACCCTCGTCGTCGTGGCGACGCAGGGCCACGGGGACGAGGAGGCGCTGGAGCTGGCAGCGCGCGCCCAGCCTGCGTTCCTCGGCCTGGTCGCCTCGCAGAAGCGCGGGGTGGCCCTGATGGAGTACCTCGCCGAGCGCGGCGTTCCGCGCGAGCAGCTCGACCAGGTGCACACCCCGGTCGGCATCGACCTCGGGCACACGTCGCACCGCGAGATCGCGGTCTCGGTGCTCGCCGAGCTCGTGCAGCACCGCGCTGCGGGCCACTTCGGTCCGGCCGGCGTGGAGGCCGGCCCGAGGGACGAGGACACCACCGAGGCCACCGACCCGGTGTGCGGGATGACGGTCACCGTGGACGCGTCGGGCTGGTCCGCGCACACGCACGAGCACGACGGCACCACCTACCACTTCTGCTGTGTGGGCTGCCGCGACCGGTTCGCGGCCGACCCGGCGGCGTACCTCACGGGTCAGGAGGCCTAAGACATGACTCCCCACGCCGCGACCTACTACGCGCCGCGCCACGGGCGCTCCGCGGCGTTGCCGTCGCTTGCTAGACGACTCCGGTATGGCTGCGCTCCGGCGCCTTGCGGAGCATCCCGTGGACGCGACGCTCGCTACGGCCGCGGCGTGGGGAGGCATGTCTGATGCTCATCCAGAACGAGTTCGAGGTGCAGCAGCCTCCGGACAAGGTGTGGGAGTTCTTCGAGGACGTCCCCGGCGTCGCGGCCTGCCTGCCCGGTGCCGAGCTCACCGACGACCTGGGCGAGGACCGGTACGCCGGCCGGGTCGGAATCCGGATGGGACCGGTCAAGCTGGAGTTCACCGGCAAGGCCCACGTCCGCGAGCGGGACGACGACGCCCGGCGCATCGTCATCGACGCATCGGGCAGCGACGCCAAGAACCGCGGCAGCGCGGAGATGACCGTCACTGCTCAGCTGTCGCCCGGGTCCGGGGGAGGGACCAAGGTCGCCGTCGACCAGGACCTGCAGATCTCGGGCGCGGCCGCGCAGTACGGCCGCGGCATGATCAGCGACGTCACGTCGGTGCTGATGAAGCAGTTCGCGTCGAACATGCAGCAGCGCATCGACGCGTTGGAGCGCGGTGAGTCGACGGCTCACCTCGACGGCCGCCGGGCCAGCGGCTTCGCGATCGGCCTGCGGGCGGCTCAGCTCGCCCTGATGCGCGTGTTCCGCCGGTTCTTCCTGCCCTACGACCCTGCACCAGCATCGACCCGAGCCCCGAGCCGAGGAGGCGCCTGATGACCCTGTGGTGGATCGGCAACATCATCCTGCTGGTCGTCGTCGTCCCGGTGCTGGTCGCCCTGCTCAACCGGGTGCTGGCCGCGCTGGAGCGGATCCGCGGCGCGACCGACGACATCCTGCGCGGCGGCGGTGCTCTGGCGGCCGAGCTGGACGGCGTACCGGACGCGCTGGCCACGACCGACGCGACCGTCGCCGACGTGGCCAACGGCGCGGTGAGATACGCCGGGTCCGTCGGGAAGCTGCTGGGATGAGGAGGGACCGCTGATGCCTGCTGCTGCCGTGGTGACGCTGGTCATCGCCGCCCTCATCATCGCCGCCGCGGCCCTCGGGCTGCTCCGCGTGATCCTGCACCTGAGGGCCGTCGCCGGAACTCTCGACGGCGTGATCGCCGGCGTCGGCGTGGTCGCCGAGCGCACCGCGCCGGTCCCCGACGGCCTCGCCTCGGTCAACGCCAGCCTCAAGCCGGTGCGCGACTTCTGCGAGTCGATATGAGCGCCCTCGCCACCACCGGGTGGACCGTCGGCTACGTCATCGCGATCGTGGTCGTCCTGGTGGTCGTCGCCCTCGTCGTACCGATCCTGCTGCTGGCTGCCCGGATCGGTCGGCAGGCGGCTGCGATCGACGCCTCGCTGCAGGACTCGGTGACCAACACAGCGGGGCTGGCCCAGCTCCACACGACCATCGACCACGCCACCGAGATCATCAGCGGGCTGAACCGGGGCCGGAAGCGGCTGGGAGGCTGACATGCACGTGCTGCTCACCGACACCGAACGCTCCCTGTGGTGGGGCGCGATCATCGGCGGCTTCGTGGTCGTGCTCGCGGTCGCGGCGCTGCTCACCATCCTGGTGATGGAGGTGCGAACGATCGAGGAGCGTGTGGTCAAGGTGAAGGCGACGCTCCGGCAGGCCAAGGCCAACACCGACGACACCGCGTTGATCGCCACCACCGCCACGGGCGTCGAGGCGGTGCTGGCCGAGGGGCTCGAGCACCACCTCTTCCTCGGCCGGGTCCTCGGAAAGGTCCGCTCATGACGACTCTCGTCGTGCTGTCTGTGGTGGACATCGTGCTGCTCATCGCCGGGCTGGCCTTCTACCTGTACGTCGTCGGCGGCCAGCTCACCCGCGTCGCCGGTCACCTCGAGGAGTGCGCCGACGTCGTCTGGGACATCAAGCACAACGCCGAGCCGATCCGCGAGGGCGTGGCGAACATCAACCGGGTCGGCGGTGTCGTCGCCGGCGCCCTGCCGCTGCTCTACGGCATGGCGGAGGGCATCGTCACCGGCGCGACCTACGAGCCCCCGCCGCCGCGGCCACCCGCCGCGCCCGCGGCCGGCACCCGGCGGTCCCGGCTGCACGACATGGTCGGCTACGTGCCACGTTGAATCGGGACCTCCGCCGGTTGAGTCGGGAGTTCCGCCGGTTGAGTCGGGAGTTCCGCCGGTTGAGTCGGGAGTTCCGCCGGTCGGCTCGATCGGCAGAACTACGGACTCGACCGGCAGAACTACGGACTCGACCGGCAGAACTCCGGACTCAACGCTCCGGTGGCTGGCGCGACTCGCCGGGAGTGCGACCGGTGGACAGCGGAGCGGTGGTCGGAGCGGAGTACTCCCCGATCCAGTGGTCCTCCCAGGCCTGGTCGAACTGCTGCTCGTTGCAGCTCGGGTGGTAGACCGCGCACAGCTCGCGGACGATCAGCTCCCGGTGCGAGGCGAGCCCTCCGGGCACCTCGAAGGTGGCGATGTAGACCTTCCAGCGGCTGCCGGCGCGCTCGATCCAGCAGGGTGACCGGGGGTGGCGGAACGGCAGCGGCTCCTGGGACAGGTCGTCGCTGTGGCCGACGTAGGTGACGGCGTACTGCTGACGCTCGGGGTCGGGGACGTAGAGGATCGCGTAGACGGCGGGGACCGCCGGCGCGGTGAACCCGGCCAGCACCCGCGGCCCCTCGAACGAGTAGCCGGCCAGCGAGCCGAGCCGGATCACCCGAGCTCCCAGTCCTCGGCTTCGTCGGCCTCGGACACCGCGTCCACGCTGGCGACCGGCCACGCGGGCAGCCCGGCGGTCGCCGCCGCCTCGGCGAAGATCGCCCGGCCGGCCGACTCCGCCTCGTCCCGGTCCGCGGCCTCGACGACCAGCTGAGCGCCGTACGCCGCCTCGCCGATGCCGGAGGCGACGCCGCGGGACGGCGCGACCGCGTCCGCCAGCCCCACGATCTCCTCGTGGGTCAGCACCCGGTCGCCGGTGGCCTGCAGGGTCACGCTCCAGAGCACGGCTTCACCTCATCCGGGCCAGGGTCTCGGCGAACTCCTCCAGGCTGGCCAGGTCGTGCCCCGAGAGCAGCTCGTCGACGTACGGCGCGGCCACCATCATGCCGAGCGTCGTCGGCACGAACTCCTTCGCGCTGCCCTTGTGGGGGTTGAGCCAGACGATCCGGTGGCACAGCCGCGACAGCCGCTCCATCGCCGTGGCCAGGACGTCGGGGTCGCCCCGGTCGAGCCCGTCGGAGCAGATCACGACGACCGCGCCGCGGCACCGGCCGTGGCGGGCGTGGTCGCGCACGAAGCGGTCCAGCGAGTCGCCGATCCGGGTGCCGCCGTCCCAGTCGAGCACCGCCTCGGCCGCGCGGTCGAGGGCCTCGTCGGGACGGCGCCGGTCGAGCTCGCGGGTGATCCGGGTGAGCCTGGTGCCGAAGCAGAAGACCTCCACCCGGCTCGACGTCCGGGTCGAGGTGTGCGCGAACTGCACCAGGTTGCGGGAGTAGTCCGCCATCGAGCCGGACACGTCGAGGATCAGCACCAGCGGCCGGTGCCGGAGCCGCCGCTGCCTCCGGTGCAGCTGGGCCGGTTCGCCGTGCAGCCGCATGGTCTCGCGGACGGTGCGGCGGATGTCGGGCGTGCGGCCGGTCCGGCCCGGACGGGTACGGCGGGACCTGCGGCGCGGGGGAGTGAGCCGCATGGTCCGCAGGATCCGGCGCAGCGCGGCCAGCTCCTCGGGGGTGCAGGCGCCGAAGTCCTTGCGGCGCGCGGTCTGCAGGCCGGAGGCGGCCAGGCCCAGCCTGACCTGCTGCTGGTCGCGCTCCTCGGCCAGCCCCTCGGTCTCGGGGACGACGAGGTCGACCAGGGCCCGGGCCCGCTGGTCGGGCGTGAACCGGGCGCGGGCCGGGCCCTGCGCGCCTGCGTCGAGGAAGTACTGCTCGAAGGCCCGGTGGTAGACGGAGAGCTGGTCGCGGCGGCCGACCAGCGTGGTGCGGCCGGCCCAGTAGAGGTCCACCAGGTCGGTCGGGTCCAGGGTGGCCACCGCCCGGGTGTAGGTGAGCACGTCGCCGGAGCCGAGGTCGACCCCGTCGGCGCGCACCGTGCGCGCGAAGTCGACCAGCATCGCGACGTACCCGTCGTCCGGCCGGCTCGGCTCAGCCACGGACCCGCTCGAGGTCGCTCTGGACCAGCTCGAGGTCGTCGCGGTCCTTGATCACGGCGCCCAGGGTGTCGGGCACGGCCTCGTGGTCGAGGTCGTCGGCGCCGACCACACCGAGGGTGTGCACCCAGTCGATGGTCTCGGCGACCCCCGGCGGCTTGGCCAGGTCCATGGCGCGCAGCCGGTTGACCGCCGCCACGACGGACTCGGCCAGCTGTTCGGAGACCCCGGGGGCCCGGACCAGGACGATCTCGACCTCCCGCTCGGCGCTCGGGAAGCCGACCCAGTGGTAGAGGCAGCGCCGTTTCAGTGCGTCGTGGAGCTCGCGGGTCCGGTTCGAGGTGAGCACGACGAGGGGCGGGGTCTCCGCCCGCACCGTCCCGATCTCGGGGATCGTGATCTGGAACTCGCTGAGCAGCTCGAGCAGGAAAGCCTCGAACTCGTCGTCGGCCCGGTCCACCTCGTCGACCAGCAGCACCGCCCGGTCGCCCGCGCGTACGGCGTCCAGGAGCGGTCGCTCCACGAGGAACGAGGGCCCGAACAGGGCGTCCACCGAGCCCTCGTCGGTGAGCTGGTGCTCCGAGAGCGCGCGGATCTGCAGCAGCTGGCGGGCGTAGTCCCACTCGTAGAGCGCCTGCTGGGCGTCGATCCCCTCATAGCACTGCAGCCGGATCAGCCGCCGCTCGAGCACCTCCGACAGGGCCCGCGCGACCTCGGTCTTGCCCACGCCGACCTCGCCCTCGAGCAGCACCGGCCGGCCGAGCTGCAGGGCCACGTGCAGCGTGGTGGCCAACCCGCGGTCGGCGAGGTAGCCGACCTCGCGCAGCGCCTCGGTCAGCGCGGCGACCGACTCGGGGCGCTCCATCGGCCTATTGCTCGCCCAGGACCAGGTCGCGGAGGCTGCCCTCGCTGAGCTTGCCCTCCCGCTCGAGCTTGTCGCGCCAGGCCTGCCCCAGGTCGCTGCCGGGCGGCGCGAACCCGTCGAAGCTGACGTCCTTCATGTTCTTGCAGGCCTTCTGGTTCTCGGGCGCGCAGTCGTCCTCGAGCGCCTGTCCCTCGGCCTGCCAGAGCGCGCGCAGGACCTCCTTGGGCTCTGCCATGTCCTCCACCTTAGGTCGCCCGCGACGCGTCCACGAGGCGCACCTAAGCCTTTGCTTGGGCGCCCGACCGCTCGCGGATCGCCTGGGCCAGGATCGCGACGGCCACCTCGGCCGGTCCGTCGGCGCCGATGTCGAGCCCAGCCGGGGTGTGGATCCGCTCCAGCCCCGCGACCCCCCGGTCGGTCAGCCAGGTCTCGCGGCTCTGCTGCATGGCTCGGGAGCCCAGGGCGCCGACGTACCCCGCCGCGCCCTCGAGGGTGCTGGCCAGGACCGGTCCGGCGAGCTCGACGTCGTGCATGGCCAGCACGACCGAGTCGAGCGGCCCGAGCCCCACCACCAGGCCGCGGGCCGTGTCCGCGTCCGGTGTGCGCTGCACCCGCCACCCGAGCGCCGGCGCCATCCGCTCGAGCGCCTGCAGGACGGGTCCACCGCCGGCGAGCACCACCGTCGGCACCGGCCGCCAGGTCGTCGTGACCTCGTCGTCGCTCACCTGGCTCCCGGGCTCCGCCTCGGCGTCGTCGAACCCGGCCGCGGTGAGCTCGTCGCCGTCGCGCCTCAGGTGGAGTCGCACGGACCGGCGGTCCAGGAACGCCGCCCAGATGTCGGTCGGCAGCAGGCTCGCCGGTATCGCCACCGCCAGTGCGTTCCCCCCGCTGGTCAGCCCGAACGCCGGCGCCTCAAGCTCGCCGACCGACACGGTGACCAGCCGGCCCCGGTCGTCGCCCAGGGCCCGGGCCTGTTCGACCAGCTGCTGGTCGAGCGCGCCGCCGTACAGGCTGCCTACCCGGCCGCCGCCGGGGGTGATGGCGAGGGCGCCGCCCGGGTCCGCCGGGGACAGGTCGGACCCGACCACCCAGGCCACGTCGACGCGGGTGCCCGACCGCAGGCACGCGGCCACGGTGAGTGCCACGTCGTACACGGTCCAGACCCTAGGCGCGCGCGGCCCCTGCGGGCGCTGCGTCCTAAGCGATCGCTGAACCGGCCGCCGGCTGGGCAGCCCGCTCCTTCGCCTCGTCGAGCTTGCCCTCGCCGTACGAGTCGGGCCGGCCGGCGCCGGACTCGATGAGCTCCTTGAGCGAGCCCAGGATGTACTCGCCCCACGCCACCCGGCAGACGCCGTAGCACTCGACCTGCGGCTGCAGGCCGAGGTGGGTGAAGCGGACCTCGGTCCCGCCGGACGTCGTCGGAATGAGGTCGAAGTGGACAGTGGTGCCGGTCCACTCCTCGGCGTCCTCGATGAACGAGAGCCAGCTGTCGGTGACCAGCCAGGTGACGGCCCGGTCCGGCACCAGCTCGGTGGTGCGCATGGCGCTGAAGTGGATGTCCGGCACGCGGTAGCTCCACTCGGCGTCGAGTACGTCGGTCGGGCCCTCGACGTCGCCGGACCACCAGGCCCGGACGTCGTTGATGGCGGCGTACGCCTCGGCGGGGGACTGCGGAACGATGAAGGTGTAGGTCAGGTCGTCGGTCATGCGATGCTCCTCGATGAAATGCAACTGAATGGTTGCATTTCACCGTAGTGGACGTATCGCCGAGATGCAACCATTGAATTGCACGTTGAGCCGAGTGACGATCCTCACGATTGGTTGCCAAGCGCAACTACATGTAACCTCGCCCCGTGTCCGACGATCCGAGCGTGGTCCCGACCCGGCTGCTACGGGAGCACCCGGCGCTGCCGGTCGTCGTGCTGTGCTTCGGCGGCCTCGTCGCCTCGCTGACGCAGACGCTGGTCATCCCGATCCAGAGCGAGCTGCCGGAGCTCCTGCACACCACGGCCGCCAACGCCGCCTGGGTCATCACCATCACCCTGCTCGCCGCCGCCGTCGCGATGCCGACCGCCGGACGGCTGGCGGACCTCTACGGCAAGCAGCGGGTCCTGGTGGCCAGCGCCGGCCTGCTGTTGGTGGCGTCGGTCATCTGCGCGCTCTCGGACTCGCTGGCGCCGATGCTGGTCGGCCGCGCCCTGCAGGGGCTCTCGATGGGCTTCATCCCGGTCGGCATCTCGCTGATGCGCGAGATCACGCCGCCGCGCCTGACCGGCACGGCGATCGCGGCGATGAGCGCCACCCTCGGTGTCGGCGGTGCGATCGGGCTGCCACTGTCGGCGTTCGTCGCCCAGAACTGGAACTGGCACGCGTTGTTCTGGGTGGCCGCGGGGCTGGCGGCGGTCGTCGTCGCCTCGGCGTGGTTCCTGGTGCCGCACGTCTCGGACGCCGCGCCCGGCCGGTTCGACGCCATCGGCGCCGTCGGCCTGGCGATCGGGCTGGTCACGTTCCTGGTCGGGGTCTCCAAGGCCACCGACTGGGGCTGGGGCGATGCCCGGACCCTGGGCACCATGGCCGCCGGGCTGGTCGTGCTCGTCTTCTGGGGCCGCTACCAGGTCCGGACCCGAGAGCCGCTCATCGACCTGCGGACCACCGCCCGGCTCCCGGTCCTGATGACGAACATCGCAGCGGTGGCGATCGGGTTCGGGATGATGGCCCAGGCGATCGTCGTACCGCAGCTGCTCCAGATCCCCTCGGTCACCGGCTACGGCCTGGGCCAGACGATCCTCGAGGCCGGCCTCTGGATGGCGCCGTCCGGCCTGATGATGCTGCTCTTCGCGCCCGTCTCGGCCCGGCTGATGGTGCTGCTCGGCGCCAAGCGCACGCTCATGATCGGCGCGACCGTGCTCGGCAGCGGCTACCTGGTCGGCTTCTTCCTGATGAGCTCGTCGTGGGAGCTGATGCTCGCGTGCATCATCGCCTCGGCCGGGGTCGGCATCGGGTACGCCGCGATGCCCACCTTGATCCTCGACGCCGTCCCGCAGACCGAGGCCGCCTCGGCGGTCGGGGTCAACGCCCTGATGCGCTCGGTCGGCACCACGCTGGCCGCGGCGGTGATGGCCACGGTGCTGACCAGCTCGACCCAGGTCTTCGGGGGTCTCCCGTTCCCGACCGAGTCCGCGTTCAGGTGGTGCTTCGCGCTCGGTGCCCTGGCGGCCTTCGCCGGCGTGGCCATCGCGGCGTTCGTGCCGCGCCGGGCCGACGTGCCCTCCGACCAGGGCGCCGCGGTGGCGGCCGCGAACGCCTGACGGCGGTCCGGCGGACAACCTGCGCCGGGGCGAGGTATATTGGCCCCAGGACACCGGCCGTCGCACGGCCGGACAGGCGCCGCTAAGGCGCCGCATCGCTTAGGGGGGCCGAGCCAGGTCCCTCCGCACGGCGGAGAGTCGCCGTACCCGATCCCAACGGGGACGGCGCGTAGCAGTGCCGCGGCCGAAAGGGCCCGCGGCAGTCGAAAGGGAGCTACTTGGCCAGACGAGGCCAGCGGCAGTCCGGCAACAGCCGGGCCCAGGGCAACCAGCGCAGCGCGCGCCGGCACGGCGACAACGAGGGCATCATCCCGGTGCTCGCGCGGGCCGTACGCGAGGTCGAGGCGCGCTCCCAGAGAGGCCCGGTGTCGCCGTCCGCCCGGACCAAGTTCCAGGTCGTCGCGCTGCTGGTCCGCGAGGAGCGGGCCCGGATCAAGGCCGACACCGAGCTCACCGAGGCCAAGAAGGCCGACCAGCTCAAGCGGCTCGACGGCGTGGCCACGATCCTGGCCAAGACCGCGGCCAGCGACACGACCCTGCTCGCCCTGCTCGCCGAGGACGCCGGAGTCTCCGACGCGGCCAAGGAGCTGCGCCGGGAGATGATCTCCTCGGCCGGCATGGAGCTCGAGGAGGAAGAGGAGCCCGAGCCCGACGAGGAGGTGCTGCTCGTCACCGAGCGGCGCGTGGTCCCGCAGTCGGTCGCCCAGCGCCAGCTCTCCAACCCGTTCCTGGTCCCCGACTTCTCCGCCGCCGACGACCGCCGGCCCCGGGCCCGGCGGCTGGCCACCTGGGAGCTGCTCGGTCCGCTCTTCCGCTCCTTCGAGTACGGCGGCGGCGCCGCCTGCATGCCGCTGCCCGAGCCCCGCGACCTCCGGGTCCCGGAGGGCCTGGAGCTGATGCACCACCAGGCACAGCTGATCGAGTCCGCGGCGGAGGGCCACCGGACCTACCTGCTGGCCGACGAGCCCGGCCTGGGCAAGACCGCCCAGGCGCTGCTCGCTGCGCAGGCAGCCGATGCGTTCCCGCTGCTGGCCGTGGTGCCCAACGTCGTCAAGCGCAACTGGGCGCACGAGGCCGAGATGTGGGTGCCGAACCGGCACGTCACCGTCATCCACGGTGACGGCGACGACGTCGACGGCTTCGCCGACATCGTGGTCGTCAACTACGAGATCCTCGACCGGCACGTCGGCTGGCTGGGCGAGTTCGGCTTCCGCGCGATGGTGGTCGACGAGGCGCACTTCATCAAGAACAAGCAGTCCCAGCGCTCGCAGAACGTCCTGCGGCTGTCGGACAAGATCCGCGCTCGCACCGCCCGGCCGCTTCTGCTGGCCCTCACCGGCACCCCGCTGATCAACGACATCGAGGACTTCCACGCCATCTGGGAGTACCTCGGCTGGATCGACGACAAGAAGCCGATGGCGCAGCTGATGGACAAGCTCGAGGACACCGGGCTGACCCCGGCCGATCCCGGCTTCTACCCGGCCGCACGCAACAGCGTGGTCGAGATGGGCATCGTGCGCCGCCGCAAGGTCGATGTCGCAGCCGACATCCCGGCCCGCCGGATCGCCGACCTGCCGGTCGAGCTCGACGACGAGATCGGCCGCAGCATCCGCGAGGCCGAGCGCGAGCTGGCCCGCCGGCTGCTCGAGCGCTACGACATGGCGATCGCCACGCGCCGCACCGGCTCGGTCATCGAGGGCATCGACCACGAGCTGGTCCGCCGGGTCGCCACGTGGGAGCGCGAGGACACCACGACCACGACCAAGGACGGCGACAACGTCTTCACGATGCTGCGCCGGATCGGCCAGGCCAAGGCCGGACTGGCCGCCGACTACGCCGCCCAGCTCGCCCGCAGCGTCGGCAAGGTCGTCTTCTTCGCCAAGCACGTCGACGTCATGGACCTGGCGGGGGACACCTTCGAACGCCGCGGCATCCGCTACTCCGAGATCCGGGGCGACCAGACCCCGAAGGCCCGCGAGGAGAACATCAGGGCCTTCCAGGAGGATCCCGAGGTCCAGATCATCATCTGCTCGCTGATGGCGGCCGGTGTCGGCATCAACCTCCAGATCTCCTCCAACGTCGTCCTGGCCGAGCTCTCCTGGACCGACGCCGAGCAGACCCAGGCCATCGACCGGGTGCACCGCATCGGCCAGGCCGAGCCGGTCACCGCGTGGCGGATCATCGCCTCGCAGACGATCGACACCAAGATCGCCGAGCTGATCGACAGCAAGGCCGGCATCGCCGCCCGCGCCCTCGACGGCTCGGACGAAGAGGTCGGCTCGTCGGTCGACATCCAGCTCGAGGCGCTGGTCGCGCTGCTCACCGAAGCGCTCGAGGAGCGCGAGCGCTCCGGCGCGTAGCGCCGGATCGGCCTAACCTTCCTCCGTGCGACGACGGGCAGCGGGGGCCGTCGCGGCCCTGTGCCTGGCCGCGGCCGGGCTGAGCGCCTGCTCCAGCGCCTCCGGCGAGCCCCAGCGCAAGCTGGTCTGGAGCGACGACTTCGACGGGCCGAACGGCGCACTGCCCGACCCGGGGCACTGGAAGCTCGAGCAGTTCGCCGACGCCACCGACGACGAGAAGCAGTGCTACACCGACAGCCCCGACAACGCGCACACCGATGGCCAGGGCTACCTCGTGATCTCCGCCCTCGAACAGGCCGGGAACTGTGCCGACGGCTGGTACCGATTCATCACCTCGGCCCGGCTCACCACCCAGGGGCTGGGGAGCTGGGAGCACGCCCGGTTCGAGATCCGCGCCAAGATGCCCGCCGGCGTCGGCACCTGGCCGGCGTTCTGGGCGCTGGGCGAGGACGACGAGGTCCAGTGGCCGGCGGTCGGCGAGATCGACGCGATGGAGTACGTCGGCCGGGACCCGGAGCACGTCATCGGAACCGTGCACGGTGCCGACCACACCGGTGACCCGTTCTTCCTGCAGGCCGACACCACCAGCGACGCACTGCTCAGCGCCGACATGCACACCTATGCGGTGGAGTGGGACGAGGACGCGGTCGTCTGGTACCTCGACGGCGAGGAGTACGGCCGGGTGACCCGCGAGGAGGTCGAGCAGGAGGGGAAGTGGCCCTTCGACCGCCCGTTCCACCTGATCCTCAACCTGGCCGTCGGCGGTGTGCTGGGCGGCGAGGTGCCGGACACCCTGGCCTTCCCGCAGGAGCTGGTCGTCGACTGGGTCCGCGTGTATGCCTAGTGACCCGAACTCGAACTCCGCGCGCTATCTCGCGGCCTGAGCACGCACCTCGCGGCGTTGGCAGAGCTAGGAAGACGCCCAGTCTGCCTGCGCTCCGCCGCCTTGCGATGCACGCACTCAGACCACGACATAGCGCACGTATTTCTCGTCCGGGTCACTAGCAGGAGGGCCCTCGTAGAGCGGCTGCTCGAGGTCAGTACGGTTCGGAACGTGCACCGCTCCCGCATCGGCCTCGTCCTGATCGACCACCCCGAGGAGGACTGGGAGCGGGCCCTGGCCTTCTGGGCCGGGGTGCAGGGCGTCACGCCGGCCGGGGAGGACGAGGGGATGCCGGAGTACCGATCGCTGGGCAGCATCGGCTCGGTCGCGCTGGAGTCGCAGCGCACCGGCTCGGGCACGCCGCCGCGGGTGCACCTCGACATCGAGGCCGACGACGTTCCCGCGGAGGTGGCCCGGGTGGTCGGCCTCGGCGCGACCGTGCTCGAGGACCGCGAGGGGTACACGATCCTGCAGGACCCGGGCGGCCTCGTCTTCTGCGTGGTGCCGGTGCAGACCGGCGAGGCCTTCGAGCGCGAGGCGCTCAGCTGGGATGAGTGAGCCGTTCGAGTTCGACCGGCTGACCGCGGTGACGCCGGCCGGGGACGGCCGGTACGCCGTCGAGCTGGCGCCGGGCTGGGTCGTCGGCGGTGGCATCAACGGTGGCTACCTGCTGGCGGTGATCGGCCAGGCGGTGCGGGCCGCCGTACCCACCAAGCCGGATCCGGTGGCCATCAGCGCCCACTACCTCTCGGCGTCGACCCCGGGCCCCGCCCTGGTCACCGTCGACGTACGCCGCGAGGGCGGCTCGGTCGCCACCGCGGCCGTCGACGTCGTGCAGGACGGCGCCGCCCGGATCACCGCCCTGGCCACCTGCGGGGACCTGGCCCGGTTCGCCGAGCGGGCGCCGGACGTCCGCATGCGGGCGTCCGAGCCGGTGCTGCCGCCGCCGGAGGAGTGCGTCCGCTCCGCCGACGCGCCGCCGGAGATGAAGGCCTTCGTGCCGATGCTGGACCGGTTCGACCTCCGCCTCGACCCGGCCCACACGGTCTGGGGCGGCGCGCCGGGCCTGACCGGCTCGATCGCCGGCTGGTTCCGCTGGCCGGACGGGCGCGACCCCGGCCCGCTGTCGCTGCTCGCGGTCTGTGACGTCCTGCCGCCGGTCACCTACGACCTCGGGATGCCCGGCTGGGCTCCCACGCTCGAGCTCACCATCCACGTGCGTGCGCGACCGGCGCCGGGCTGGCTCAAGGTGCGCCACGAGACCCGCAACCTCGCCGGCGGGATGTTCGAGGAGGACTGCGAGATCTGGGACTCCGCGGGCCGGCTGGTGGCCCAGAGCAGGCAGCTGGCGCTGGTGCCGCGCCAGGCTTGAGCCTCAGCCGAACCGCGACCGCCTCATCGCGAACACCCACCGCCGCCTCGGGTGCTCGGTCACCGACCACAGCAGGTCCGTGGACGGCCACCAGGCGACGTCCTCGGGACCCATCGGCGTGGCCCACTTGTAGCGGCGGAAGGCGCCCGGCCGCCCGGCGTACACCGAGCCGGGGACCCACGGTCCGGTGGACCGGGTGAGGTACCACTGCCCGGCCGCCACCGCGGCGCCCTGCACCCGGACGGGCCCGCCGTCCTCGACGACCATCGGGCGGGCGATGCCGCCCTCCTCGTAGAGGAACGAGGTCTCGGGGTCCAGCCGGAACGTCGCGAGCCTGCGGGTCTGCGACTGGCTGCCGTACTCGCCGACGACCAGCTCCGGGGGTGAGGCGCCGCGGTCCAGGGACAGGAACGAGTAGCGGAGCCGCTCCAGCCCCACGTCGGTCCGGGCTCGGTACGAGAACCGCACCGGGAGCACGTAGCGGTGGCCGAACGTCTCGACGAGCCCGTGGTCGGGGACGCGCAACAGGTCGTCGACCCGGCAGGTGTGCACGCCGCGCGCGGTGGCGGCCACGTGGACGTAGGGCCCGTGCCACACCAGCCCGCCGGCGTGCACGGCCAGCGGCTCGAGGGTCACCTCCCCGTCCCGGACAGTCGGTACGACGAGCAGCACGTGCCGGTACCGCCGCGACTCGAGGTCGAGGAAGGTCAGCCGGGAGCCCTCGCCGTGCTTGGAGTACCACGACACCACGAGCAGCCGCCGGCCGCCGACCTCCTCGGTGTCGGCAGCGTCGGCCGAGGTGGAGATGCCCTGCGGCCACCACCGAGGGTCGCGCCGGTCCGCGGCATCCCAGGTGAGCGCCCGGTGCACGGCCCAGCCCGGCGCCAGGGTCCGGCGGGCCCTGCGGTTGAGGTCCTGCAGCAGGGAGGGCAGCCCGACCCGCCCGCCCAGCCGGTCGGCCAGCGCGTCGATCTCGTCGACGTTCTCGTCGGTGCGCACCAGGTGCACGCCGAGTGAGCCCGCAGACGACGTCACGGCCACAATCTAGGGGTGGTGGAGCGTCAGGTGGTCGTCGGAGCGGCGATCCTCCGAGGGGGTCGGGTGCTGGCCGCCCGGCGTACCGCGCCGGCCAGCGCGGCGGGCCGCTGGGAGTTCCCGGGCGGCAAGGTCGAGCCCGGCGAGACCGAGGCGGAGTCGCTGGTCCGGGAGATCGCCGAGGAGCTCGGCGTCCGGGTCGGGGTGGAGCGGTGGCTGGGTGGTGAGCAGCCGATCGGCGAGCGGTACGTCCTGCGCGTGGCGCTGGCCTCGCTCGACGACGGTGAGCCCAGCCCGACCGAGCACGACCTGGTCCGCTGGCTGGGCCCTGACGAGCTCGACGACGTGGACTGGCTGGACCCCGACCGGCCCTTCCTCCCCGAGCTGTCCACGGTCCTCAATAGGCTGGAGGAGTGACCGACCCCTCCCGGCCCGACCGACGCCTGCTCCTGGTCCACGCCCACCCCGACGACGAGTCGATCGGCACCGGCGCCACGATGGCGAAGTACGCCGCTGAGGGCGCCGGCGTCACGCTGGTGACCTGCACCGCAGGGGAGATGGGCGAGATCCTGGTCCCCGAGCTCACGCACCTCGCCGCCGACCAGGAGGACAAGCTCGGTGAGCACCGGCGCGGCGAGATCGCCGACGCCCTGAAGGCGCTCGGCGTCACCGACCACCGGTGGCTCGGCGGCTTCGGCACCTACCGCGACTCCGGCATGCAGTGGCACGAGGACGGCTACGCCATCGCGGCGGACACCATCCACGACAACGCGTTCTGGCGCGCCGACCTCACCGAGGCGGCCGACCACCTGGTCGCCGTGGTCCGCGAGCTCCGGCCGCAGGCGCTCGTCACCTACGACCAGTTCGGCGGCTACGGCCACCCCGACCACATCCAGGCCCACCGGGTGGCGATGTACGCCGCCCAGCTGGCCGCGGTGCCGTCGTACCGGAAGGACCTCGGCGAGGCGTGGAAGATCGCCAAGATCTACTGGACCGCGATGTCGGAGAGCCGGATGCGGGCCGGCCTGCGCAGGCTGCGCGAGGCCGGCGACACCACGAGCTTCGAGGGCATGGACCCCGACGGGCCGCTGCCGCCGTTCGTCACCGCCGACGAGAACCTCTCGGCCGCGCTCGACGGCTCGGCCTACCTCGAGCAGAAGATGGACGCGATGCGGTCCTACCCGACCCAGATCACCCTCGACGGCCCGTTCTTCGCGCTGTCCAACAACGAGGGCAACCAGATGTGGGGCGTGGAGTACTTCCGGATCGCTGCGGGCGACCTGGGCGAGGTCGGTGCCGACGGGCTGGAGTCCGACCTGTTCTCGGGCATCGAGCCCTGAGCCGCGCGGACGAGATGGGCGTCCGGCTGGTCCCGCTGGCGGTGGTGGGGGGCATCGCGGTGGCGGTCGGCACGGTCGCGGTCTACCAGTGGTGGTGGGGGCTGGTCCTGGGTGCCGCCGCGACGCTGGCCCTGCTGCTCGTGACGCCGGCCGGCTGGAGCACCCGGCTGCCGCTCGCTCTGGGCTTCGACGCCACCGTGGGGCTGACCGCGCTGCCGCGGGGGGAGGGCGACTACCTGGTCGCCTCCACCGGCCAGGGGTACGCCGTGCTGGGCCTGGCGCTGGTCGTGCTGTGCGTCGCCATCGCCACGCTGCCGAGACCCGACCGCCGACAGACCGGCGGAAAACCACCACCGGAGTGACTCCTGTTCCTACAGTGGTCCCGTGAGGCGCACGAGGCGACGCGGGGTCGGCCATGAGGCCGAGGGCGGACAGGCGGTCCTCCTGATCGTGCTGGTGGTGCTCCTCATGGGCATGGGCGGCTGGGTGGCGGCGTACGCCGGTGCGGACGGCAGGGTGCCGAGAGGCACCTCGGTGGTCGGCGTCGACATCGGCGGCCGGGACCGGTCCACGGCCGCGGCCGCGCTGGCCCACGGGCTGCGGATCCAGGGCCAGGACCCGATCACCGTGTCCGTGGGCACGGTCACCACCCGGGTCGCACCCGAGGACGCCGGGCTGTCCGTCGACTACGGCGCGACCGTCGCCAAGGCGCTCGGACGCCGGAGCTGGGACCCGCGACAGCTGTGGCGCTACTACACCGGCGGCGACGAGGTCCCCCCGGTCGTGCACGTGGACTACCGCCGGATGGACGCGCTCCTCGACCTGCTCGACGAGAAGGCCGGGCAGCCGGCCCGTGATGCCGGCATCTCGCTCCGCGGTGGCGAGATCGCGCTGACCAAGCCGCAGAACGGCGTGGCCATCGACAAGGACCACGCCCGCGAGGTGCTGGTCGACGCCTACCGCGCCGGCCGGACCTCCGTGCGGCTGCCGCTGCTGCTGAGCCAGCCCGACGTCGACCAGACCGATCTCGACACCGCCCTGGCCACGATCGCCAACCCCGCCATGGCCGGTCCGGTCACGCTGACCTTCGCCGGCTCGCAGGTCACGCTCCAGCCGCGCCAGTACGCCGACCTGCTCAGCATCGTGGACAAGGACGGTGCGCTCGCGCTGGACGTGGACTCGGCCGGTCTCGCGACCCTGGTCGACCCCGCCGCCCACGACACCACGCCGGTCGACGCGACGGTGGAGCTCAAGGACGGAGGACCGGCGGTCGTGCCCGCTGTCGCCGGCCAGGGCTACGACGAGCCCGCGGTGACCGCGGCGTTCATGCAGGGCGTGACCGCCGACGGAGCTGCGCGCACGGTCCCCGTGACGGCGGCGACGAAGACGAAGGCGGCGTTCACCACCCACGACGCCAAGAAGCTCGGCGTGACCGAGCCCGTGGCCAGCTTCACCGTCGCGGTGCCGGCCACCGTCGGGCCGTCCTTCGGCGCAGCGGTGGACCGGCTCTCCGGCACCCTGCTGAGACCCGGCGACACGTTCTCCTTCAACGCCCGGGTGGGTGCGGTCAGCGGCTCCGGCGCGCGCCTGGCCACTGCCACCTGGAACGCCGGGTTCCTCGCCGGCCTCACCGATGTGGCCCGGACGGGCTCGCCGACCTACACCGAGGGGCTGCCCGAGGGGCGCGATGCCATGGTGGACGCGGCCACCGACCTGCAGATGCGCAACGACTCTTCTTACGGCGTGCTGCTCTCCGCCCGGCTGCAGCAGGGCGCTCCGGGCAGCCCCGGCTCGGTGGTCGTCGACGTCTGGTCGACCAAGGAGTTCGACGTCGCCGTGTCGACCAGCCCCCGCTACGCGCCCACGCCGCGCACCACGGTTGCGAGCGCGGATCCGGGCTGCGTCGCCAGCGCCGGCGCGGACGGGTTCACCGTCGACCTCGTCCGCACGGTCACCCGGGTCGCGGACGCGACGCCGGTGCGCAGCGACACGGTGACCACGACGTACCAGCCCGAGCAGGCGGTGGTCTGCCAGGCTCCGCTAGCGGTCAGCGCCACTAGCGATGAGTCGGCGCCCGGCGTCCGGTCGTCACTCTTCATGAGCACAGTCACCGCTGACCTGTTCGTCTCGGCCGACGGCTACGCCCGCGGCGAGCACTCACCGGGCTACTTCGGCTACCTCGGGCCCGACCTGGAGGCGTGGATCGACAGCGAGATGGACCAGCCGCACCACGAGCTGATCGGACGCCGCACCTACCAGCTGCTGGACGGGCTGCCCGCCGAGGCGCGCGACGAGGGGTACGAGCGGATGACCCGTCAGGCCTCGACCGTGTTCTCCCGGACGCTTGCGTCCACGACGTGGCCCGGGGCCGGCCTCGAGTCGCGGGACGTCGTCGAGGTGGTGCGCGAGCGCAAGCAGGCCGACGGGGTGCCGATGCGCACCATCGGCAGCCTGTCGATCGTCCGGCAGCTCGTGAACGCCGGGCTCGTCGACCGGCTGCGGCTGATGGTCTTCCCGCTGTTCGTCGGCCCCAGCGGTGTCGAGCCGGCGTACGACGCGCTCGACGAGACCGAGCTGGAGCTGCTGGACCAGCGAGTGCTGGACGGGCGCATCCTGCTGGTCGAGTACCGACCGACCGGGACACCCATCCCCTGAGCGGTCGGCGCCGGGGCGTAGGTTCACCACATGATCTCGGGATCCCGCGCTGTGACGCGCCTCCTCACCGCCCTCCTCGCCCTCGGCCTGCTGGCCACGCCGGCCGCCCTGGCCCCGGCCCCCGCGGAGGCCGGGACCGGCCTCTCCTGGCGCGACCTGCAGACCGGCTCGGACGCGCAGTTCCGCGGGCTGGCGCCCGTGTCGCGCCACGTCGCCTGGGTCAGCGGCACCGAGGGGACGGTGCTGCGCACCGTCGACGGGGGCCGCCACTGGCAGGACGTCTCACCGGGCGGTGACACCGGAGACCTCGAGTTCCGCGACATCGAGGCGTGGGACGACCAGCACGCGGTGGTCATGTCGATCGGCACCGGTGGCGACTCGCGGATCTACCGCACCGCCGACGGGGGCCGGACGTGGAAGCAGGGGTTCCGCAACCACTCCAAGGACGCGTTCTACGACTGCCTGGGCTTCTGGGACCAGCGCCACGGGCTGGCCATGAGCGACCCGGTCCACGGCAAGTTCCGCATCCTCTACACCAAGGACGGCGGACGCTCCTGGAAGAAGCGGGCCGCGTCCGGGATGCCGCCTGCGCTGAAGGGTGAGTTCGGCTTCGCCGCCAGTGGCACCTGCCTGGTCACCGCCGGCGCGTCCGATGCCTGGATCGCCAGTGGCGGCACCGCCGCGCGGGTCTTCCACACCACCGACCGCGGAGAGACCTGGACGGTCACCGACACGCCCATCGTGCGCAGCGAAGCGGGCGGTGTCTTCTCCCTGGCCGTCCGCGACAAGAGCACGCTGGTCGCCGTGGGCGGCGACTTCGAGAAGCCGACCAAGAGCAAGCACACCTCGGCCTACTCCCACGACGGCGGCACGACATGGACCGCCGGCGGGGACCTGGGCGGCTACCGCTCGGGCTCGGCGTTCCTGCCGCGCACCGCGGCCACCGGAACGCCGTCCAACGGCGTGGTCGCGGTCGGCCCGACCGGCACCAACGTGTCCTTCGACGGCGGGGTCAGCTGGAAGAACGTGCGCCACGGGGCCTTCGACGCGGTCGAGTGCACCGGCGACGGGGCCTGCTGGGCCTCGGGTCCGGATGGTCGGGTCGCGCTCCTGGACGGGCTGAAGCAGCGGTAGCCGGCTGACGCTGACCCGCCCGTACTGTCCGGGCGGGTCAGCGCGGCTGGACGCGCCCTACGGGGCCAGCCGGTTCAGGTCGCGCGGGAAGAGCGTGACCTCGCGGATGTTGGTGGCACCGGTCAGCCGGCTCACCCAGCGCTCCAGGCCGATGGCGAAGCCGCCGTGCGGCGGGATGCCGCGGCGGAACGCCTCGACGTACGACGCGTAGGGCTCGTAGGGGTATCCGCGGGACTCGAGGGACCGCACGTAGTCGTCGTACCGGTGCAGCCGCTGCGCCCCGCTGACCAGCTCCAGGCCGCGGAAGATCAGGTCGAACGAGCGCGACCAGCGCGGGTCGTCGGGGTCGGGGTGGCTGTAGAACGCGCGGTGCGCCGTGGGGTAGCCGTGCACGACCACGAAGTCGCTGCCGTGCTCGGCCCGGGCCCACTCGCCCAGCGCGCGTTCGTGGGCCGGGGCCAGGTCGGGCTCGTCGGCCGGGGCGCCGGCGATCTCGAGGGCCTCGCGGTAGTGCAGCGTGGGCAGCTCGGTCGGCACGGACGGTACGTCGATCCCCAACAGCCCGACCGCGGCGCCGGCCCGCGCGTGGATCGACTCGACCATCCCCGCCACCACGTTGCGCAGGCAGGCGATCACCTCGAGGTGGTCCTCGATGAAGCCGAGCTCGACGTCCAGCGAGACGTACTCGGCCAGGTGCCGGACCGTGTCGTGCGGCTCGGCGCGGAAGACCGGACCGACCTCGTAGACCCGCTCGAAGACGCCGACGAGCACCTGCTTGTAGAACTGCGGGCTCTGGGCGAGGTACGCCGGGCGGCCGAAGTAGTCGACCTCGAACACGTTCGCTCCGGACTCGGTGGCCGACTCGACCAGCTTGGGGGAGTGCACCTCGGTGAAGCCCTGCGCGTCGAGCGTGGACCGGAAGCCGTGCAGGCTGGCCGCGGCCAGCTCCCACGCCGCGCGCTGGCGCGGGTGCCGCCAGGTCGTCGCGGCGTGGTCGAGCAGCGTCGGCAGCCCGGTGTCCAGCCGCGGTCGCCACAGCTCGACCGGTGGCGTGTCGGCGGGGTCGCCCAGCGCGGTGACCGTCGGCGAGGTGACCTCGACGCCGCCGGGCGCCTGCGGGTTGGCGGTCGCCGTACCGACCACCTCGACCGGCGTCTCCTCGGGCGGCAGGTCGGTGCCGTCCTTGACCACGACCTGGGCGAGCCCGGTGCGGTCGCGGACGACCAGGAACGTGATGGTCGCGAGCTCGCGGCGGCGGTGCACCCAGCCCTGCAGCCGGACGGCGGCCCCAGGCTCGGCCTGCGGGAGCTCGCGGGCAGTCGTGCGTGGCGGATGTGTACTCATCTGACCTCCAGTAGCGGGACAGCCCTGGAGGTGTGGGCGGGGGCAAGGTCGCGGTGCCACCACACCTTCGCCGACTCCGGATGGTGCTGGTCGGCCTCGTTGGTCGGCGGCCGCTCTCACGAGGGTTGTCAGGCCTCACGCCCGCCGGCGTACAGGCTAGATCGGAGTGTGGGTGGCGGGGAAATCAGTTACCGGGGAGCGGCGAGGTAGCGGTAGCGGTGGTGCTCGACGAAGCCCAGCCGCCCGTAGAGCGCGAGCGCTGCCTCGTTGTCGCCGATCACCTGGAGGTACGCCGTCGTGGCACCCTGCTCGGCGGCCCAGCCGACCAGCGCGGCCATGACCGCCAGTCCCAGGCCGCGTCGCCGGTGGGCCGGGTCCACCTCGATGGAGCGGAAGCCGGCCCAGTCGCCGTCGACCGCGGCGACGCCGGACGCCGCGTCGCCGATGCGGGCCGTCACGAGCTGGCCGTCGGCGTGCAGCCCGGCCTCGGGGAGGTCCGGCGGGAGGTTCCGTCGTACTGCCGCGACCCCGGCCAGCTGGAAGACGGTGTCGTGGTCGTGGCTCTCCAGCACCCACCCGTGGCTGCGGAAGAGCGCGTCCTCGTCCGAGTCCGGCAGCACTGCGGCGATCGGCCGCTGGCCCAGGGACGCGTAGTGCGCGACCACGCGCTCGAAGTCGCCGGCGATGCCGGACGGGGTCATCGCCAGCACCGAGTTGGCCCGGCGCGCGGTCGAGGTGCGCGAGCGGCGCAGCAACCAGTCGCCCAGCGGTTCCGTCTCGAGGTCGGGCCACAGCGCCAGGGCCCGCCGCTGTGCCTCCTGGGCGCTGACCCGCAGCCGGGTCGACGCGCGCGGCGGCACCGGCTTGCCCGCGACGATGTCGCCGATCGGGATGGTGACGGCCGCCCCGCTCCCGTCGCCGTCGGGCACCACGACGCAGACTCCGTCCCCCCAGGCCGTGCAGGTGCCGAGCACGTCGGTGAGCGCCGGTCCGCCGCTCGGGCCGGTCTGGCCCGGCACCCGGCGGCGTACGACGACCCGCTGGCCCACGACCTGTGGACCAAGATGTGGACCCAGATGTGGACCCAGCGTGTGGGCACCCGCGTCGGACGACACGCCGGGATACTAGGCTGGCCACAGCCGCTTTCCCGCACCTGCACACAGCACCAGGAGGAACCCGAGTGACCTACGTGATCGCGCAGCCGTGCGTCGACCTCAAGGACCGGGCCTGTGTCGACGAGTGTCCGGTGGACTGCATCTACGAAGGCAAGCGGATGCTCTACATCCACCCCGACGAATGTGTCGACTGCGGTGCGTGCGAGCCGGTCTGCCCGGTGGAGGCGATCTTCTACGAGGACGACACCCCGGAGCAGTGGAAGGACTACTACGACGCCAACGTCCACTTCTTCGACGACCTGGGCTCGCCGGGCGGCGCCGCGAAGATGGGCGAGATCGACCACGACCACGCCCTGGTGGCCGCGCTGCCGCCACAAGAGCACGACGAGTAACCAGCCCTGACCGTCTCCTCCCGACTCCCGGACTTCCCCTGGGACAAGCTCACCGGGCTCGCACAGCACGCCCGCGCCCACCCCGGCGGGCTCGTCGACCTCTCGGTGGGCACTCCGGTCGACCCGACGCCGGAGATCGTCCAGGAGGCGCTGCGGGCGGCGGCGAACTCGCCCGGCTACCCGACCACGGTCGGCCTGCCGGCGACCCGGCAGGCGGCGCTCGACTGGCTGTCGTCGGCCCACGGGGTGACCGGGCTCGGGCTCGACCAGGTGCTGCCGGTGATCGGCTCCAAGGAGCTCATCGCCTCGTTGGCGGTCCACCTCGGCCTCGGCCCCGGCGACCTGGTCGTCCTCCCGGAGCTGGCCTACCCGACCTACGAGGTGGGTGCGGCGCTGGCCGGTGCCCGCACGATCGCCACCGACTCGCTGACCGCGCTCGGCCCCGAGCGGCCCGCACTGCTGTGGCTGAACTCCCCGTCCAACCCGACCGGCCGGGTGCTGCCGACCGAGCACCTGCGCAAGGTCGTGGACTGGTGCCGCGAGCGAGGCACCGTCCTCGTGTCCGACGAGTGCTACCTGGAGTTCGGCTGGGAGCGCCCCCCGGTGTCACAGCCGGTCTCGGTGCTGCACCCGTCGGTGTGCGGGGACTCCACCGACGGGCTGCTGGTGGTCCACTCGCTGTCGAAGCGCTCCAACCTGGCCGGCTACCGCTGCGCGTTCGTCGCCGGTGACCAGCGGCTGGTCGGTGAGCTCCTCGCCGTGCGCAAGAACCTCGGCCTCCAGATGCCCGGTCCGCAGCAGGTGGCGATGGCCGCCGCACTGTCCGACACCGCCCACGCCGAGCAGCAGCACGCGCGCTACGCCGCGCGGCGGGTGGCGCTCCGGTCAGCCCTGGAGTCGGCCGGCTTCGGGATCGACCACTCCGAGGGGTCGCTCTACCTCTGGGCCAGCCGTGACGAGGGGTGCTGGGAGACGGTGGGCTGGCTGGCGGAGCGCGGGATCCTGGCGGCGCCCGGTGACTTCTACGGCGCCGCGGGGGCGCGGCACGTGCGGGTGGCGTTCACCGCCACCGACGAACGGGTCGAAGCGGCGGTCGCGCGGCTGACCGGCTCGGGAGACTAGGCCGAGACGAGCTGGTCGTGGCCGTCCGGCGTCAGGTAGTGCCCGTCGTCGAACAGGATGATGCCGTTGCAGAGCCGGCACCAGCCCTGGCCGCTGCGGTCCGCGACCACGTGGGCGCGGCAGCAGTCGGTGTCGAGTACGTCCGGGCAAGCCGGAGTGTGGCTGCACATCGTGGATTCCTCCCCAGTTGCGAGTCCCCCCGGACTCTTACGTCTTCATCCATTGGACTCCCCGAAATCCAGGCACACACACCTTGTTACCGAACTGGTGTGGAAAATCGTCCGAAAGGACTAATTGCCGGGGGCCGGGCCCCGTCGTGGGTCAGTAGACGTCCACGTGGACGTGGTCCCGGTGCTCGAGGACGGCCGGGTCCCCGGACCGTTCGGGCGGGTTGTAGTCGCGCCACCCGTCGCCTGACTTCCCACCGGAGGTCCAGATCCGGTCGTCGAAGATCACCGTCTTGATCGCGAGCCGGTCGGCCTGGCTGACGAGGTACTGCGCGACCGCCCACCCACGCGTCCGGTTGGCGGGCGAGACCGGCCGGACGAACGCGTCGATGGCTCGGCCCTCGTAGTGCGCCGACCCCGCCATGTGGCCGGTCGAGACACCACCGGGAGCGAAGCCCCCCAGCGGCAGGTCCGGGAACCGTGCGAGGAGGTCGCGGCGCACGGCGTCGGCGCGGGAGGTGAGCCCCGAGGCCTCCAGCCCGGTCGACCCGCCGTCGCTGTCACCGAGCCGGCAGCTGAACCCCTCGGGCGAGTTGCCGGTCAGGGCCGAGGCCAGGGCCCGGGCGTCGGCCTCGTGGGCGGCGTACGCCTCCGGGAAGCCGGACCGCTGGACCTCCTGCGCGGCGACCGTGATCTGGAGCTGCTCGTAGCCCTCGACCTGGACCAGTGCGTCGTAGAACGCGTTGGTCGCGTGGACCGGGTCCCGGACCTCCGCCACGGTGCCCCACCCCTGGGAGGGCCGCTGCTGGAAGAGCCCTGCGGAGTCGCGGTCCCCGCCGCGGAGGTTGCGCAGGCCGGACTCCTGGTAGGCCGCGGCCAGGGCGATCGAGGCCGCCCGCGCGGGCAGGCCGCGCTCGACCGCGATCGCGGCGATCAGCCCGGCGTACCGCGCCTGCGAGGGGTCGAGCACCACCGCGTGGCCGGCCACCTCCGCAGTGCACTGGTCGGGTGCGAGGAACGGGACGACGTCGTGGCGGACGGCGTACCAGCCGAGGCCGGCCAGGAGGCCGACCACGGCCACGCCTCCGGTGACCACCGCCCCCCGACGCTGCATCCGGCCAGTGTCGAGGACCGCTCCAACTCAGTTGGCGTGCAACGCCGCGTTGAGCGCGACGCCGTCGCTGCGCCACGGGACCGCCTCGACGGTGCCGGTCACCGAGTTGCGGCGGAACAGGATGTTGTCGGCGCCGGACAGCTGCAGCGCCTTGACGACCTGGGGCTTGCCGTCGATGTCCGTGATGGTGACCTTGGTGCCCGCCGTGACGTAGCAGCCAGCCTCGACGACGCAGTCGTCACCGAGCGAGATGCCCAGACCGGCGTTGGCGCCGATCAGGCACCGCTTGCCCACCGAGACGACCTGGGTGCCGCCGCCGGAGAGCGTGCCCATGATCGAGGCGCCGCCGCCGACGTCGGAGTCGACGTCCACCACGACGTGCGCGGAGATCCGGCCCTCGACCATCGACGTGCCGAGGGTGCCGGCGTTGTAGTTGACGAAACCCTCGTGCATGACCGTCGTGCCCTCCGCGAGGTGGGCGCCGAGCCGGACCCGGTCGGCGTCGCCGATCCGGACGCCCGTCGGCAGCACGTAGTCGACCATCCGGGGGAACTTGTCGACGCCGTAGACGGTCACCCGCTGTCCGGTTGCCATCAGCCGGGCGCGAGTCGCCTCGAACCCCGCCACCGCGCAGGGCCCGGCCGAGGTCCAGACGACGTTGGTCAGTACGCCGAAGATGCCCTCCACCGAGATGGTCCGGGGCCGCACCAGCCGGTGGCTGAGGAGGTGGAGCCGCAGCCAGGCGTCCTCGGCGCCGGCCGGCGCCGCCTGCAGGTCCGCCACCTCGACCAGGCGCACCTCGCGGCTCACGCGGCGGGCGTCGTCCGCCGTCGCCAGCGCGGTCAGCTCGGCCGGTGCCTCGCTGCCGTCGTGGTCGCCCAGCGCGGGCGCCGGGAACCACGCGTCCAGCACGGCGCCGCTCCCGTCGAGCGTGACCAGGGCGTGGCCCGAGGCTCCGCCGGTGACTGGCGTCGGTGCGTCGCTCAGCTCACACTAGCCGTGCTGTCTCGGACCAAACTACCGCGTCAGGGCCGTGCGGCGCTGCGGCCAGGTCTGTCCGCGGCGAGCCGTCGGAGGGTCGCCTAGGGTCAGCACGTGGTTCACGAGCTGTCCAGGGCCGACGCCCGCCGCATCTGCGTCCAGGCCCAGCTGCTCGACCTGCCCCGGCCGGACGACGTGCTCGACGTGGTCCGCCACCTCACCGTGGTGCAGACCGAGCCGACCGCGCCACTGGGGGCACCGAGCGCCGACCTGGTGCTCTGGAGCCGGCTCGGCTCCTCCTACGACCGGGCCGAGCTGGTCGACCTGGTCGACCGACAGGCGCTCCTCGAGCACCAGGGCTTCGTGCGGCCGAGCGAGGACCTCGCGCTGTTCCGCGCCGAGATGACGCGGTGGCCGGGCCGCGAGCCGCTGCGCGAGTGGCAGCGCGACAACGCCCGGTGGGTCGAGGCCAACAACGGCTGCCGGCTCGAGATCCTCGACCAGCTCCGGCGCGAGGGGCCGCTGCCGACCAGCGCCTTCGACGACACCTGCGAGGTCCCCTGGCCCTCCTCGGGCTGGACCAACAACCGCAACGTCCAGCAGCTGCTCAAGCTCATGGTCGCGCGTGGCGAGGTGGCGGCGGCGGGCCGGGAGGGCCGGCAGAAGCTCTGGGACCTCGCGGAGCGCGTCTACCCCGACGACGCCGTGCCGCTGCCCGAGGAGGCCCTCCAGCTCCGTCAGGAGCGCCGGCTCCGCTCGCTCGGGCTGGCTCGGGGGAGGCCCGCCGACCCGGCCTGGGAGGGGTTCAACGTGGGCGAGGTCGGCGAGCCAGCCGTCGTCGAGGGCGTCCGCGGTGCGTGGCGGGTCGAGCCCTCGCTGCTGGACAGGCCGTTCACCGGGCGGACCGCGCTGCTCTCGCCGTTCGACCGGCTGGTGCAGGACCGCAAGCGGCTCGACCAGCTCTTCGAGTTCGACTACCTGCTGGAGATGTACAAGCCGGTCGAGCAGCGGATCTGGGGCTACTACGCCCTGCCGGTCCTCCACGGCGACCGGCTGGTCGGGAAGCTCGACGCCACCGCCGAGCCCGCCGAGGGCGTGCTCCGCGTGGACAAGGTGCACGAGGACTTCGACTGGCCGTCCGAGATCCGCCAGGCCGTGGCCGCGGAGATCGAGGACCTGGCCCGCTGGCTGGACCTCGAGGTGATGTACGTCGACTGACTACTCGCCGGTCCGTCCGTCGATGGCCTCGCGGAGCAGGTCGAGGTGGCCGCAGTGCCGGGAGTACTCGTAGATCACCTGGATCAGCGCGTCCCGGACCGAGCCGACCTTGTCGTCGGGGTCCCAGACGAACTCCAGGTCAGCAGGCTCCAGATGGTCCATGACCGTGTCGGCACGCGCACGCACGGCGCGCCACGTGTCGAAGGCGTCCACGACCACGGCCGCGTCGGCGACGGCGTCACGGAACTGCGCGTCCCAGTCGCCGTCGGGCATGTAGAGCTGGGGCTCGTCGGCACGGGACAGCGTCAGGACGAACCAGTAGTGCTCCATCTGCGCGAGATGGCGGACCAGTCCCAGCACCGACAGGTCCGAGGGCGGCACCGAACGGGCCGCCAGCTGCTCCGGCGACAACCCGTCGGCCTTCCGCTCCACCGTGGCCCGCAGCTCGTCGAGCCAGCGCCGCAACGCCGCCAGCTCGCTCACTGTCCGGTCCGGCCGTCGATGCACTCGCGCAGCAGGTCGGCGTGGCCGCAGTGCCGCGCGTACTCCTCGACCAGGTGCACGACGATGTCGCGCACCTCGATCTCGTCCCCGCGGACCGGGACGACCCGGTCGAAGTCGTCGTGCGCGAGCCAGGCCTCGGCGTCCGCGACCTCTCGTCGCCAAGAGGCCCAGGCCTCCTCGACACACTCGTCGGTCGCCTCGGCGCCGTTGAAGTCCCAGTCCCGGTCGTCGGGGCGGGACGCGACCACGAGCCGCGGCGCGTCGTGCATACCCTGCAGTGCCCGTCTGTTCCAGGAGTGCTCCACCCCGGCCAGGTGCCGCAACAGTCCCAGCAACGACATGGACGACGGCGGCACGGACCTGCGCGCCAGCTGCTCGGCGTCCAGACCGTCGAGCTTGAGCTCGAAGGTCTGGCGGTAGAACCGCAGGTAGCTCGTCACCACATCGCGCTCGCCTCGCGCCGGCGCCTCCTGCTCGCGGGGGTCCTCGCCGGGCGGCAGCCACATGTCGCTCATGACGCCCACCCGATCAGGCCACGCCCAGACCCGCAAATCGGATTCGCTCCCGGGTGTCGTGCCGCCGTACGCTGGAGGCAGAGGCGTTCGAGCCGTCATCAGCGGCGAGCCCCGGGAAGAAAGCTCCTACCGCGAGGCAGGGTCGAGTAGAACCCGGCGGGTGGCCCGTCACAGCCGATGAACGAGTGGCTCCCTGCCGACAACGCAGCGGAGCAAGCAGGGTGGTACCGCGGTCCCCGAGTCTGAGGGTCGTCCCTGTGGTTGGACACCGATCACAGGAGACAAGCCGCATGACGTACCCCAAGGCCTCGACCACTGGCGCTGGTGACAAGCCGAGCGTCCCGTCGAGCCCACGCTTCCCCGAGATCGAGGAGCGCGTCCTCGACTACTGGAAGCAGGACGGCACCTTCCAGGCCAGCATCGACGGCCGCGACGCGGGCGAGGACGGAGCCAACGAGTTCGTCTTCTACGACGGACCGCCTTTCGCGAACGGGCTTCCGCACTACGGCCACCTGCTGACCGGCTACGTCAAGGACGTCGTGCCGCGCTACCAGACCATGCGGGGGCGCAAGGTCGAGCGCCGGTTCGGCTGGGACACCCACGGCCTGCCCGCCGAGCTCGAGGCGATGCGGCTCAACGGCATCAAGACCACCGACGAGATCCTCGAGCTCGGAATCGAGAAGTTCAACGAGGCCTGCCGCGCCTCGGTGATGAAGTACACCGGCGAGTGGCGCGACTACGTCACCCGGCAGGCCCGCTGGGTCGACTTCGACCACGACTACCGCACCTACGAGCCCGCCTACATGGAGTCGGTGATCTGGGCCTTCAAGCAGCTCTACGACAAGGGCTGGGTCTACGAGGGTTTCCGGGTCCTCCCTTACTGCTGGAACGACGAGACCCCGCTGTCCAACCACGAGCTGCGGATGGACGACGACGTCTACCGGAACGTCCAGGACCCGGCCGTCACCGTCGGCTTCCGGATCACGTCCGACGGCCCGCTGCGCGACGCCCTGCTGCTGACCTGGACGACGACGCCGTGGACCCTGCCGAGCAACCTCGCCGTGATGGTCGGCACCGGGATCGACTACGTCGCGGTCGAGCACGACGGGGCGCGGCTGCTGCTCGCTGACGCCCGGCTTGCGGCGTACGCCCGTGAGCTCGGCGACGCTCCCGAGGTCGTCTGGCGCGGAACGGGCGAGGACCTCCTCGGCCTCACCTATGCGCCACCTTTCTCCTACTACACGGGGCACGAGAACGCGTTCCGCGTCGTGCCGGCCGACGAGGCCGTCACCACCACGGACGGCACCGGGCTGGTGCACAGCGCCGGCGCGTTCGGCGAGGTCGACAAGGAGGTCACCGACCGCGAGGGCATCGCGGCGGTGATGCCGGTCGGCAAGGACGGACGGTTCACCGAACCCGTGACCGACTACGCCGGCATGCTGGTCTTCGACGCCAACCTGCACATCATCGACGACCTCAAGGCGGGCACCGGCTCGGTCACGCCCGGCACCTTGCTGCTGCGCCGCGAGACCTACGACCACAGCTACCCGCACTGCTGGCGCTGCCGCGAGAAGCTGATCTACAAGGGCGTCTCGTCGTGGTTCGTGGAGGTGACTGCGTTCAAGCAGCGGATGCTCGAGCTCAACCAGGAGATCCGCTGGGTCCCCGAGCACGTCCGGGACGGCGCGTTCGGCAAGTGGCTGGAGAACGCCCGCGACTGGTCGATCACCCGCAACCGGTTCTGGGGCTCCCCGGTGCCGGTGTGGAAGTCCGACGACCCGGCCTACCCGCGGCTCGACGTCTACGGCTCGTTCGAGGAGCTCGAGCGGGACTTCGGCCGGCTGCCGACCGACAGGGACGGCCACCCCGACCTGCACCGGCCCTACGTCGACGAGCTGACCCGGCCGAACCCGGACGACCCGACCGGGAAGTCGACCATGCGCCGCGTCGCGGACGTGCTCGACGTGTGGTTCGACTCCGGCTCCATGTCGTTCGCCCAGAACCACGTGCCGTTCGAGCACGAGGAGTGGTTCCTCCACCACTTCCCGGCCGACTTCATCGTCGAGTACATCAACCAGACCCGCGGCTGGTTCTACACGTTGCACATCCTGGCCACCGCGATCTTCGACCGGCCGGCGTTCGAGAACTGCATCAGCCACGGGATCGTGCTCGGCTCCGACGGCAACAAGATGTCGAAGTCGCTGCGCAACTACCCCGACGTGCGCGAGGTGTTCCACCGCGACGGCGCGGACGCGATGCGCTGGTTCCTCATGGCCTCGCCGATCACGCGCGGCGGCAACCTCATCGTCACCGAGCAGGGCATCCGCGACGCCGTACGGATCGTGATGATCCCGCTCTGGAACAGCTGGTACTTCTTCCAGCTCTACGCCAACGCGGCCCGGGAAGGACTCGGCCACGACGCGCAGCGGCGTACCGACTCGAGCGACCCGCTGGACCGCTACCTGCTGGCCAAGTGCCGGCAGTACGTCGAGCAGGCGACCGCCGAGATGGACGACTACGCGATCGCGGACGCCTGCGAGAGCACGCGGAGCTTCCTCGACGTGCTGACCAACTGGTACATCCGCCGCTCGCGCGACCGGTTCTGGGGCGACAACGCGGACGCCTTCGACACGCTCTACACGGTGCTCGAGACGGTGTGCCGGGTCACGGCGCCGCTGCTGCCGCTCACGACCGAGGAGGTCTGGCGCGGCCTCACCGGCGAACGGTCGGTGCACCTGGTCGACTGGCCGCTGGCCGACGAGCTCCCGGCCGACGACGCGCTGGTGGCGTCGATGGACAAGGTCCGTGAGGTCTGCTCGGCGACCTCGGCTCTGCGCAAGGCCGGCAACCTCCGCAACCGGCTGCCGCTGGCCTCACTGACCGTCGTGACCTCGGAATCTGCTCGACTGTCGAGCTTCGTCGGCATCGTGGCGGACGAGGTGAACGTCAAGGAGGTGCGGCTGCTCGACCCCGAGGCGCCCGAGGCGGCGTCGTACGGCGTCTCGCAGAAGCTCACCGTGAACGCCAGGGCGGCCGGCCCGCGGCTCGGTCGTGACGTGCAGAAGGCGATCCAGGGCTCGAAGTCGGGCGACTGGTCGGTGGCCGAGGACGGCACCGTCACCGCCGGTGGGCTGGAGCTCGCCGAGGGTGAGTACACGCTCGAGACCGTCGCCGGCTCCGCGGACGAGTCGGTGGCGGTCGGGGTGCTGCCCGCCGGCGGCTTCGTCGTCCTCGACACCGCGGTCACGCCGGAGCTGGCTGCCGAGGGCCTGGCCCGGGACCTGGTCCGGGCCGTGCAGCAGGCCCGCCGTGACGCCGGCCTCGACGTCTCCGACCGGATCGCCCTGGCCCTCGGGGGCTCGGACGCCGTGCAGGCGGCCGCGCGCACCCACGAGCAGCTGATCTCCGAGGAGACGCTGGCGACGTCGTACGCCGTCGACGCGGCGACGCCGTCCGGGACCGAGGTGACCGTCGGCGACGGCGAGAAGGCCTGGGTGTTCGTCAGGCGGGCCTGAGCCGGAGCCGGCCCGCCAGCTTGTCCAGGTGGGCCAGCACCTCGTCCTCGGCCTTGTCGGGCACGCCCCAGATCAGCTCGGAGACGCCGGCCTCGGCCCAGGCCATCAGGTCGGCAGGGTCGGGGCGGAAGGCGATGAGCACCCGGATGTCCGGGAGACCTTCCCGGCCCTCGTCGGCCCAGACGGCCTTGAGCGCCTCGACCTGACCGCTGATGTCGGTCTGGGTCGGCGTGGTCATCCAGCCGTCCGCGTGGCGGGCGATCCACTGGAACGTCTTCGGGCCGCCGCCGGCGCCGATGATCAGCGGGATGTGCGGCTGGACCGGCTTCGGGTACGCCCAGGACGGGCCGAACCGCACGAACTCACCGTCGTAGGCCGCCTCCTCCTGCGTCCACAGCGCGCGCATCGCCTCGACGTACTCACGGAGGACGGTGCGGCGCTTGTGCGCGGGGACGTGGTGGTCCTCGAGCTCGTCGGTGTTCCAGCCGAAGCCGGCGCCGATCGTCACCCGGCCGCCCGAGAGGTGGTCCAGGGTGGCGATGGTCTTGGCCAGCGTGATCGGGTCCGACTCGACCGGCAGCGCGACTGCCGTCGACAGGCCGATGCGCGAGGTGACCTGGGCCGCGGTGGCCAGGGACACCCACGGGTCCAGCGTGCGGCTGTAGCGGTCGTCGGGGAGCGTCTCGTCGCCGGTGCCGGGATGTGCGGCGGTGCGCTTGACCGGGATGTGGGTGTGCTCGGGCACGTAGAACGTGTCGAAGCCGCGCTCCTCGGCCGCCTTCGCCAGGGCCGCGGGTGTGATGCCGCGGTCGGACGAGAAGAGCACCAGGCCGTTGCGCATGGCTGCAGGGTAGGCCAGAACTAGAACGAGTTCTTCTTCTGGGGCTGTCAGAGTGGAGCCATGTACGAGCAACGCACCACGCAGCTGGTCCGGGCGCCACGGAGCGCGGTGTACGCCGCCCTGCTCGACCCACGAGCGGTGGAGACGTGGCGGGTCCCGGACGACATGACCGCCAGTGTCCGCGAGTGGGAGCCGGTGCCCGGCGGGCGGTTCCGGGTCTCACTGACCTACCGGGCCGAGGACCGGACCGGAAAGACCGAGGGCGCCACCGACACCTACGCCGGCGAGTTCACCAGCCTGGTCCCCGACGAGCGGGTGGTGGAGCGGATCGAGTTCGACACCGACGACCCGGAGCTGCAGGGCGCGATGACCATGACCTGGACCCTGCGGGACGCCGACGAGGGCACCGAGCTCGAGGTGCTCCACGAAGGGCTGCCGGACGTCGTACCCCCGGAGGACAACGAGACGGGCACCCGGATGTCGCTGACCAAGCTCGCGGCCTACGTCGAGGGCGCCGGCTGACGCCCACCTGATTTACTGCCTGCGTGCCACCCGACCTCGACCTGACCGCCAGCGCCGTCGACCTGACGGTCCAGCTCGTCGACATCGAGTCGGTCAGCCGGAACGAGCAGGCGATCGCGGACGCGGTCGAGGTCGCGCTGTCGGCGCTCCCGCATCTCGCGGTGACCAGGCACGGCAACACCGTCGTCGCCCGCACCGAGCTGGGCCGTGGCGAGCGGGTCGTCATCGCCGGCCACCTCGACACGGTGCCGGTCAACGACAACCTGCCGGCCAGACGTGAGGGCGACCTGCTGCACGGGCTCGGCACCTGCGACATGAAGGGCGGCGACGCGGTCATCCTGCGGCTGGCCGCCACGGTCACCGAGCCCAACCGCGACGTCACCTACATCCTCTACGAGGCCGAGGAGATCGACTCGGAGTTCAACGGGCTCAACCTGCTCGGCCAGAGCCATCCCGAGCTCATGCAGGCCGACTTCGCGATCCTGATGGAGCCGTCCAACGCCGAGGTGGAGGCCGGCTGCCAGGGGACGCTCCGCGTCGAGGTGCGGGCCACCGGCGAGCGGGCCCACTCCGCGCGCAGCTGGAAGGGCGTCAACGCGATCCACCAGGCCAGCCCGATCCTGGAGCGGCTCACGGCCTACCAGCCGCGCCGGCCGCTCATCGACGGCCTGGAGTACCACGAGGGGCTCAACGCGGTCTCCATCCGCGGTGGCGTCGCCGGCAACGTGCTCCCCGACGAGTGCGTGGTCGAGGTCAACCACCGGTTCGCCCCCGACCGCAGCGAGGCCGAGGCCCAGCAGTTCGTGCGCGACTTCTTCGACGGGTACGACGTCACGGTGGTCGACAGCGCGCCGGGGGCACTGCCGGGGCTCGACCTGCCGGCCGCGAAGGCCTTCGTCGAGGCGGTGGGTCGCGAGGTCAACCCCAAGTTCGGCTGGACCGACGTGGCCCGGTTCACCAGCCTCGGGATCCCGGCGGTCAACTTCGGACCCGGCGACCCGATGCTGGCGCACAAGCAGGAGGAGCACGTGCCCGTGGAGCACATCGAGCGCTGCGAGCAGCAGCTGAAGGAGTGGCTGGCGTAGTGGTGAGGTCGAAGCAGAAGGGCCCCGTCATCCAGCGCCGCGACCAGGTCGACGGCAGCACCACCGACCAGCGGCTGCTCGACTCCCGCGGACCGACGGACTGGGTGCACACCGATCCATGGCGCGTCCTGAGGATCCAGGCGGAGTTCGTCGAGGGCTTCGGCGCCCTGGCCGAGCTGGGGCCGGCCATCGCCGTGTTCGGCTCCGCGCGCACACCGCCCGAGCACCCGACGTACACCCTGGCCCAGCAGCTGGGCGGGAAGCTGGCCGGGGCCGGCTTCGCGGTCATCACCGGCGGCGGGCCCGGTGCGATGGAGGCCGCCAACCGGGGGGCCAGCGAGGCCGGCGGCCTGAGCGTGGGGCTCGGCATCGAGCTGCCGTGGGAGTCCGGGCTCAACGGCTGGGCCGACATCGGCGTCAACTTCCGCTACTTCTTCGCCCGCAAGACGATGTTCGTCAAGTACGCCCAGGGCTTCGCGGTGCTGCCCGGTGGCTTCGGGACCCTCGACGAGCTGTTCGAGGCGCTGACCCTGGTCCAGACCCAGAAGGTGACCCGGTTCCCGATCGTGCTGATCGGGAGCGAGTACTGGTCCGGGCTGCTGGCCTGGCTGCGCGACGTCGCTCTGGCCGACGGCAAGATCGGCCAGGCCGACCTCGAGATGCTGCAGCTCACCGACGACGTGGACGAGGCGGTCCAGGTGATGGTGGAGGCACGTGAGGCGCGGTGACTGAGCGATGATGTGGTTCTTCGCGATCCTGGTCGTCCTCGTCATGGGCGGCGTGGCGGCGCTGGCTGCCGGACGTGGCGCACCGATGTCGGACGCGTACGACGACCGACCCGACGCGCTGGTCCCCAAGGGGGTTCCGCTGCGGGCCGACGACGTACGACGGGTCCGCTTCTCGCTGGCCTTCCGCGGCTACCGGATGTCGGAGGTCGATGCGCTGCTCGACCGGGTGGCCCGGCAGCTGGACGAGCCCGGGTCCCCTCCCGACGCCGCACGTCAAGGCGAGGTTGCCGACACGACCGCGGACCGGGAGGTTCGTGGCGATGACCTTGCGGACTGAGGCACACTTCGGCCCGTGTCGCTGTCCGTCATCACCTACGTGCTCACCGCCCTCGCGGCGGTGGTCGTGGTGCTCACCCGCCTGCGGATGCGGCAGGGCCAGGGGGCCGGCCGGTTCCATGTCGGCAGCCGGCTGCTCGACGTGCACACGATCTGCGGCGTGCTCGCCATCGTGGTCTGGACCGTCTTCCTGCTGCTCCCGGACGACGCCGCGGCCCGCTCGACGGTCGGGATCATCGGGCTGGGCCTCTTCTGGATCGTCGCCATCGCGGGGCTGCTGATCCTGGTCCGCTGGCTGCCCAGCCACGGGCGGCACGCGTCCGAGGGCCAGTCCGACCGGTGGTCCGACGGCCCGGGGCTCTCGGTCCTCGCACACGTCGGCATGCTCGTCGCCGTGATCGTGTTCACCTACGTCTACCTCAACCCCAGCGCCGTCTGATGCGCCGCCGGTTCGTCCGGACCCTCGTGCTGCTCGCGGCCCTGGTGTGCGCGCCGCTCGCCATCCCACCCTCGTCAGCCGCGCCCCAGCACCCCGCCGCGTCTGGCAACGTGCTGGAGCAGAAGGTCATCGGGAAGTCCGTGCGCGGCCGGCCGATCATCGCCTGGCACCTCGACGACCGCCCGGTCGACGGCCGCAAGGGGCCGACCGTCCTCCTGATCGCCGCCATGCACGGCAACGAGGGCGCGCCGCGGCAGCTGCTGACGACCTTGCGCAAGGCTCGCGCCATCCACGGCGCGGACGTGTGGCTGGTGCCGACGTACAACCCGGACGGCCTTGCCGCCCACCACCGCCGCAACGCGCACGGGGTCGACCTCAACCGCAACTACCCCTACCACTGGGTCGACCTCGACGGGAACTACGAGTCGGGCGCCCATCCCGGCTCCGAGCCCGAGACCAGGGCGATGATGAGGTTCCTCAGCGAGCTGCAGCCGGACTACGTGCTCAGCTTCCACCAGCCCCTGCACGGCGTGGACCTCGACAACAAGCGGCCCGGGTTCTCGCGCAAGGTGGCGCACACGCTGAAGCTCCCGGCCACCACCCTGGACTGCGGCGGCGTCTGCCACGGCACGATGACCGGTTGGTACAACCACAACTTCGACGGGTTCGCGCTGACCGTCGAGTACGGCGCCCACCCGTCCAAGCGGCTCATGCGCGCCGTGGCGCCGCGCCAGGTGCTCCGCGTCTTCGCCGTTCGGGTCCTTCGGGGGCCTCTCCCCCTACTCCATCCTCCACTACCACGGGCCAGCGGCCGCTGAAGACCGGCTTCTCCTTGGCCAGGAAGGCGTCGACAGCGGTGCGGTGGTCCGCGGTGGCGCCGGTGCGGCTCATCATCCGGCCCTCGAGCTCCAAGGCCTCCTCGAAGGTGTGCGACGCGGCGAAGGCCACCGACCTCCGCATCGACCCGAGCGCCACGGTGGGGCCGGCGGCCAGCCGGCCGGCCACGTCGGCCACCGTCGCGTCGAGCTCGTCGGCCGACACCACCTGGGTGGCCAGCCCGAGGGACAGTGCCTCGTCGGCCTTGAGGGTCCGGGGGAAGTAGAGCAGCTCGAGCGCCTTGGCCGGCCCGACCAGCCGTTGCAGGGTGTAGCTCGAGCCGGTGTCGCAGGAGAGCGCGACGTTGGCGAACGCCAGGTTGAACCCGGCCGTGTCGACGACGATCCTCAGGTCGCAGGCGAAGGCGAGCGAGGCGCCGGCGCCGGCCGCCACGCCGTTGACCGCCGCCACGACCGGCTTCTCCATCGAGGCCAGAGCGGTGACGATCGGGTTGTAGTGACGCTCGACGGTGGTGAACAGCTCGTCGCTGCTGCCGCTCTCCAGCAGCTGGATGTGCTCCTTGAGATCCTGGCCGGTGCAGAAGGCGCGCCCGGTGCCGGTCAGGACGACGCACCGGGCGGCCGGGTCGGCGGCCGCGTGCTGGACGATCTCGCGCAGCAGCTCCTTGGTCGCGACGTCGAGGCTGTTCATCGCCTCCGGCCGGTTGAGCCGGATCGTGGCCACCCCGTCGGTGACGTCGTACAGGACAGGAGCGCTCTCGGGCGCCGACGCGGTCATGGAGGCAGTGTGCCCTCTGCCACGTCACATGAGGGATAATGGTCCCGCGCCGCACGGCGTCCTCGGGCCCAGAGGCCCGAGCTGTTGTTGACGCGAAAGGCAGGGTGCCGCATGGCGGCGATGAAGCCGCGGACCGGCGACGGTCCGCTGGAGGTCACCAAGGAAGGCCGCGGCATCGTGATGCGCGTGCCCCTGGAGGGCGGTGGCCGCCTCGTCGTGGAGCTGAACGCCGAGGAGGCGGGCGCTCTGGGTGACGCCCTGAAGGACGTCGTCGGCTGATGGCCCGCTGATGCCTCGAGGTCTCGCTCGGGAGACCGCGACCCGGTGAGTGCCACGACGAGTCTGCCGCCCCAGGTCTCCCCTCCCGAGTTCGCCGTCACGGCGGCGCGCCCCCACGCCCTGCGCGGCGTGGACGTGATCGCGCTCCCCGTGCTCGCCGGCGACGACGCAGTCATGCTCGGGCCGGGCAGCGCCGAGGTCGGCGAGCTGCTGGGCGTCGACCTGCTGGCCGTGCTCGACGCCGAGCACGCCACCGGCAAGACCGGCGAGGTGACCACCCTGCCGGTCCCGCTGGGCGCTCCGGACAACGCCGAGCTGCGCCAGGTGCTGCTGGTCGGACTGGGTGCTGCCGGGGCCGAGGACTTCCGCCGGGCCGGCGCCGCACTGGCCCGGGCGGCGTTCGACCGCAGGGCCGTGGCCACCACGATCCCGACCGTGGAGCCTGCGCTGGGGCTCGAGCAGTTCGTGGTGGGCGCGACGTTGGGGTCGTTCGCCTTCGCCTGGCGCAAGGACCGTCCCGAGCACGTGCCCGTCGCCCGGATGGTGCTGGCCGGCCTGTCCGACGCGGACCGGCCCGCTCTGGAGCGGGCGGTGGCGATGGGCGGCGCCAGCTGGCGGGCGCGGACGCTCGCCTCGGTCCCGTCCAACCTCAAGAGCCCGGCCTGGCTGGCCGACCAGGCCGTCGCGCTGGCCGAGGAGGCCGGGCTCGGGGTCGAGGTGTGGGACGAGCAGCGGTTGGCCGACGTGGGTTTCGGGGGCGTCCTCGGGGTGGGCCAGGCCTCCGCCACGCCCCCTCGGCTGATCCGGCTCGACTACACGCCTGCCAGGGCGGGCCGCCGCACGCCCACGGTCGTGCTGGTCGGCAAGGGCATCACCTTCGACACCGGCGGGCTCACGCTCAAGCCCCACGAGGCACTGGTCAACATGAAGCGCGACATGACCGGCGGAGCGGTGGTCATGTCGGTGCTGGCCGCGCTGTCCGCCGTCGGCTGTCCGGTGAAGGTGGTCGGGCTCATACCCGCCGCGGAGAACGCGCTGGGCGGCAACGCGCTGCGCCCCGGCGACGTGGTCACCCACTACGGCGGCCGCACCACCGAGGTGACCAACACCGACGCCGAGGGCCGACTGGTGCTCGCCGACGCGATGGCGTGGGCGGTCGAGCAGCTCGAAGCCCGAGGTGCTGGTCGACGTGGCCACGCTGACCGGTGCCATGAAGGTGGCGCTGGGACAGCAGGTCGGCGGTGTGTTCGCCACCGACGACGTCCTCGCCGCGGTCCTGCTCGAGTCGGGCAGCCGGGAGGGCGAGCCACTGTGGCGGTTCCCCCTCACCTCGGCGTACGAGGAGAAGCTCAGGTCCAAGGTGGCCGACGCCGACAACGCCCCGGGCGGGCCCGGCGCGATCATCGCAGCGCTGTTCCTCCAGCACTTCGCCGGCGACTTGCCTTGGGCGCACCTCGACATCGCCTCGGTCGGAGACGCGCCCGACGACAGCTTCGAGTACACCAAGGGGCCGACCGGCTTCGGGGCCCGGCTGCTGCTCGACTGGCTCGGTTCGGCCGACCCGCTGGCCGGGATCGGCTCCTGACCGTCGCCATGTGAGTCACTCGGAGTGAGTCCCTCGGAGTGAGTCACTCGGACTCGGGTGACCACTCCTTCTTCGCCAGCAGCAGCCCGTCACCGACCGGCAGCAGGACGGGCACCAGGTCGTCGTCCGCCTGCACCTCGCGGAGCAGCTCGCGGATGGCCACGGTCTCCGCGTCGCGGACCGACGGGTCGGCCACCCGGTCGTGCCAGAGCGCGTTGTCGAAGGCCACGACGCCACCGGGACGGAGCAGCCGCACCGCCTCCTTGAGGTAGGCGGTGTACTCGGCCTTGTCGCCGTCCACGAACACGATGTCGTAGTGGCCGTCGGTCAGCCGGGGGACCACGTCGAGCGCGGAGCCGGCGATCGTGCGGGCCCGCTGGGTCGGGACGCCGGCCTCGTTGAACGTCTCGCGGGCCAGCCGCTGGTGCTCGGCCTCGATGTCGACCGTGGTCAGGATGCCGTCCGAGCGCATGCCCCGCAGCAGCCACAGCCCGGAGACACCGGTGCCGGTGCCGATCTCGACGACGGCCCGCGCGTCGATGACCGAGGCCAGGAAGCGCAGGGCGGCCCCGCCGCCGGGCCCGATCGCGACGACGCCGACCTCCTCGGCGCGTTCGCGGGCGCGGGCCAGGACGTCGTCCTCGGCGACGAAGGCCTCGGAGTAGGACCAGCTCGCAGCAGTGATCGGGTCCGTCACATCAGAAACGTAGCGCGATCCGCTCGCGATCAGCGGGAACACCGCCGGGCATCCGCTCGTTCAGCCAGACGTACCGGTATCAGGGTCCGTTCAGGAAGTGCGCGTAGCGTTCGGGGCCCCAGCAGAGGAGAGCCGAACCGCATGGACGACACCACCCGGGAGGCCCCGGACGCCGTGCCCGGCGCCGTGCCGACCTGGGACGAGATCGTCGACAACCACTCGGACCGGGTCTACCGGCTGGCCTACCGCCTGACCGGCAACCGGCACGATGCCGAGGACCTCACCCAGGAGGTCTTCGTGCGGGTCTTCCGCTCGTTGTCGACCTACACCCCCGGGACGTTCGAGGGCTGGCTGCACCGCATCACCACCAACCTCTTCCTCGACCAGGCTCGCCGCAAGCAGCGGATCCGGTTCGACGCGATGACCGACGAGCGGGCGGACCGGCTGACCAGTGCGTCCCCGAGCCCGGACGCGGCGTACGCCGACATGCGGTTCGAGGACGACGTCGAACGCGCGCTCGCGACGCTTCCTCCCGACTTCCGTGCCGCCGTGGTCCTGTGCGACGTCGAGGGGCTGTCCTACGAGGAGATCGCCGAGATCCTGGGTGCCAAGCTCGGCACCGTCCGGTCACGGATCCACCGCGGGCGTGCCCAGCTGCGGCGGGCCCTCGCCCATCGCGCGCCCGCCACCGGGCGAGCCCGCTACTCGGGCCCTGTGACGGCACCGCTCCGACCCGTCCCGGGCCGCTCGTGATGGGCGGCCACCTCGGCGACCGGGTGAGCGCGCTGCTCGACGGCCAGATGACCCTGGCCGAGGAGGAGCGGGCCTGGTCGCACGTGCACGACTGCCACCAGTGCCGTGACCTGGTGGAGCGCGAGGGCTGGGTGAAGACCCGGCTGGCCGGCCTGTCCTTCGACACCGCGGCCGCGCCCACGTCGCTCAAGGGCTCGCTCATCTCGTCGCTGGCCCACGGTGTCCCGCCCGGTGACGTCTTCCTCTCGTCCGCGCCCGACCCCCGGCCGCGCCGGGTCACGCTCGTCGCGCTCGGCGGGGGTGCCGCGGGTGCGGCCGTGATGGGTGTCCTGGCGCTGGGCGCCGCGCCTGCCGACGCCCCGAGCGTGGAGCGGCGCGCACCCTCCACCTCCATCAGCACACCGGCCCCGGCCGGGATCGGCATGCACGGCCGTCGCGCGGTGCCGCTGCCCTGATTCATCCCCCCTTCCGGTGTGCGATTGGGTGCCACCGGGAACAATGACGGTGTGAACGACGAGTACGGCGCCGGCTCGGGCTCGGAGGAGACCCAGCCGCTCGGTGCGCCGCTCGGGCCCAGGCCCACCTGGAAGCCGCCCTCGTCGTACCCACCGCCGGGCACCGTGCCGCTGACCTCCGAGCTGCTGTCGCCCGGCCCACCGAGCCCGGGCGCGGGCCGGCCCAGCGGCTGGATGTGGCCCGTCATCGCCGTGCTGGCGCTGGTCCTCGGACTGGCCGGCGGCTTCGCCGGCAGCGCGATCTACCACCGCACCGACGACGCGTCGTCGGACAACGGCGGTTCGAACGGGGCGGGGCTGAACACCACCGGCGTCCAGACCGCCGCGCCGATCAGGGGCGGCAAGAGCTCCGTGGCCGCCGTCGCCCAGGCGCTACTGCCGAGCACGGTCCAGATCTCCGCGGAGTACGGAGGCGAGCCGGGTGGCGCAACCGGCTCCGGCTTCGTGATCGACCAGGCCGGACACATCGTGACCAACAACCACGTGGTCGAGCAGGCCGCCGAGGACGACGGTCCGATCGAGGTCGTCGACCAGGACGGCAACCGGTACGACGCCACGGTCGTCGGCCGGTCACCCGTCTACGACCTGGCCGTGCTCTACAGCGCCGAGGCCAAGCAGGTGAAGCCCGCTGCGCTCGGGGCGTCGAAGGCCCTGCACGTCGGTGACCCGGTGGTCGCCATCGGCTCGCCGCTGGGGCTGTCGGCCACGGTCACCGCAGGCATCGTCTCCGCCCTCGAGCGCCCGGTCACGACCGGTGACGGCGACGCCTCGTCGTACATCAACGCGATCCAGACCGACGCCGCGATCAACCCGGGCAACTCCGGCGGTCCTCTGGTCAACATGGGCGGCCAGGTCATCGGCGTGAACTCCGCCATCGCCACCACCGGCGGCACCACCGGCGGCGACCAGGCGGGCAACATCGGCGTCGGCTTCGCGATCCCGATCGAGCAGGTCAAGATCACCGCCGACCAGATCCTCCGCACCGGCGAAGCGAGGTACCCCGTCATCGGCGCCAAGGTGCAGACCGGCCGGCGCGACGGCTCCGGCGCCGTGATCGACGAGGTCATCGCGGACACTCCCGCGGACGACGCCGGCCTCGAGAATGGCGACGTCGTCGTCGCCCTCGACGGGCAGAAGGTCACCGACGGCATCGCGCTCATCGTCTCGATCCGCACCCACCAGCCCGGCGAGACGCTGACCTTCACCGTGCTGCGGGACGGCGACCAGAAGGACCTCGACATCACCCTGGACTCCGAGGTCGGTTAGCGCGCGAGACTCTCCAGCGCTGAATCTTCCCCAGGTCCGCCAGCAGTCTCGGGCCGCACGGGATCCGGCTCTGCCGGCAGGTAGGCGGCTGCGCCTACACCTCTGTCTCGTCGCCGGCCTCCGCGGGCTCGAACGGGTGGTCGTCGATGAACTTCCGGGTCGCGGTCTTCATCTCGGCGATGAAGCTCTCCAAGTCGTCCTCGCTGACCCGCCACTGGCCGCGGCCGCCGATCTTGATCGCCGGGAGGTCGCCGCGCCGCACCATGGCGTAGACCTGCGCGACCGAGGTCTTCAGGATCTCGGCGACGTCCGCGAGGGTGAGGAAGCGCGGGAGGTCGGCCATGGGCCCATCGTGGCACCTCATGGTTCTCACTGGTCCCATGGATCACTAACTGTGGAGAGGCGCTGGCCGCGTCAAGTCTCGCTGGGCATGATGTCCGTGTGGCTCTCAATCTCGGGGAGGCCACGGCCGCTGCGTCCAGCCGTGGACGTACGCCGTCGCCGACGGACGTGCCCCCGGCGCTGCGTGGTCATCGACCCGCGTGGCGCGACCCGCGGCTCTGGATCGGCATCGTGCTGGTCGCCGCCAGCGTCGTGGTCGGCGCGCGGGTGCTCGCGGCGGCCGACGACACCGTGCAGGTCTGGGCGGCGGCCGGTGACCTCGGGGCGGGCCAGCGCGTCGAGGCCGATGACCTGGTGGCGCAGCGGGTGCGCTTCGCGGACCGCGATGCGCTGGCCGGCTACTTCACCGTTGACGACGAGCTCCCGGCCGACCTCGAGCTGACCCGCAGCGTCGGGAAGGGCGAGCTGCTGCCGCGGGCGGCGGTCGGCACTCCGGACGACACCGGCCTGGTCGAGGTGCCCATCGCAGTCGAGCCCGAGCTCGTTCCGCCCGACATCGAGTCGGGCGACGTGGTGGACGTCTACGTCGTCGCGCCGATCAGCGCCGACGCGGACGGCAAGGCACAGCAGCCCCGGCCGGACGGGCCGGCGCTGACCGGGGCCACGGTCGTCGACGCGCCCGAGCTCGCGTCGTCGTTCGGCACCAGCGGCAAGCGCCAGCTCGTCCTCGGCGTGGCCGCGGACGCCGCGCCGGCGTTCTTCGCCCTGCTGGCCGACTACGACGCACCCAGCCTGACCGTGGTCAGGCGCGGATGAAGGTCGTCCTGCTCCTCGCGGCCGGGGCGCCCTGGGAGACCAGCGCGCTGCGCGTGCTCACCGGCCGGCGTGACCTGGTCGTGCTCAAGCGCTGCGTCGACGTCGACGACCTGCTCGCCACCGCGACCTCCGGCCAGGCCGACACCGCGGTGGTGGCCATCGAGGCGCCCGGCCTCGACCGGGCCGCCGTCGACCGCCTCGGTGCCCACGGCGTCCGCACGGTCGCGGTCGTGGCCGACGAGGGCGGCACCGTGCGAGCCGGGCGGATCGGCGTACGCACCTGCGTCGACGACGTCGAGGAGCTCCCCGGTGCGATCACCACCGACCAGCCACCCGAGCCCCTGCCGCCGGCACCGTTCGAGGCGCCCGTGCCGACGACCAGGGGTCGGATCCTCGCCGTCTGGGGACCGGCCGGCGCGCCGGGCCGTACGACGGTGGCCACCGCGCTGGCGGCCGCCCTGGCCGGGCGAGCACGCACGACGCTGGTCGACGTCGACCCCTACGGCGGGACGGTGGCCCAGGCGCTCGGCGTCCTCGACGAGGTCTCCGGCCTGCTGTCGGCGGCCCGGCTGGCGGCCACCGGGATGCTCGAGGAGCGGTTCGCCAGCGTGCAGCGGGCCCTCGACAAGCAGCTCACGGTCGTGACCGGGCTCCCCAGGCCCGACCGCTGGAGCGAGGTCCGGCCCGGCACGGTCGAGCTGCTGGCCGAGACCGCCTGCCACCACGGGCACGTGGTCCTCGACACCGGGTTCAGCCTGGAGGAGGACGACCTGAGCGGCCGGCCAGGTCGCCACCAGCTGACCCTGGCGGCCCTCGAGGTGGCCGACGAGGTCCTGGTGGTGGGCACGCCCGACCCGGTCGGCCTGTCCCGGCTGGCCCGGGCGCTCGTCGACCTCCAGGAGCGCCAGCCGATGACGGCCACCCGGGTCGTGGTCAACCGGATGCGGTCCACCATCGGCTGGACCGAACGCGCCATCACCCAGATGCTGGCCGACTTCGCGCGCCCGGTCGGGTTGCACTTCCTCCCCGACGACCGTGCCAGCGTCGACCGCGCCCTGGTCACCGGCCGCACCCTGCTCGAGACCGACGCCGAGAGCCCGCTGGCCGTGGCGGTCGACCGGATCGCCGCAACCCTCCTCACCGGTGCCGAGCCGGGCGAGGAGCGAAGGCTCAGGCGGCGAACAGCAGGTACAACCCGCCCGCGGTGAAGCAGATCATCGCCGCGAGCAGCGACAGCTGACCGGTGAGCTGGTGCCGCTTCGGGAGCAGGTGGATGGCGCGGTCATGGGCCGCGATGACGCCGACCACGTGTCCGGTGACCACGCACAGCACCTTGACGGTGGCCAGCGCGGTCGGGTGGTAGGAGAAGAAGTAGGAGACCTGCCAGTTGAACGTCCCGAACCAGTTGGAGTGGCCGGTCGAGAACGGGTCGCTCAGGTAGACGATCGTCTGCTCGCCCACCTCGAGGAGGTAGGTCAGGTAGTGCGCGAGCACGTACCCGATCACGATCGGCACGATCGAGTGCGCGAACTGGCCGGGCAGCTCCCGCCGCGGCTGGTCCGGGCCGACTCCGGTCAGCATGGTCCCGACACAGAACACGAGGGCCACGCCCAGCACGAAGGTGAGCAGCCCCGCGTTGTCCACCAGCCGGGTCAGGCCGTGGTCCTGCACGTAGTTTCCCTGGATGAACTTCACCCAGCGCGTGGAGTCCTTGAACGAGTCGAACGCCGTGCTGCCGAACAGCGTCGAGGTCACCGCGACCAGCCCGGGCACGACCGGGGTCGCGGCGAGGTTGGCCAGCGGGCTCCGGATGACGAGCTCGTCCCCGCCGTCCGGCGTGCGCCGCCGTCCCCACGCCGACATCCGTGCGACCAGGGTCGAGTAGACCTCGAACGGGTCGGCGTTCTCGTAGAACGTGCTGCCGAACATTGCCCCGCCCAGCAGCATCACCGCGACGTACACCGCGCACCAGAGCCGCACCGGGCCGAGCTCGGTGGCGAACGGGTAGACCAGCTCCATCCAGACGAACAGGTAGAGCCCGACCGCGGCAGGCCACATCCCCAGCCACTTCGGGTAGGTGAAGACGCCCCGGTCGGGGTCGCCCCCGGTGAGCCTGGCGAACGCCGAGTTGATGGTCCGCACCGGGCTGATCGCCTTGTACGCCGGCCCGAAGAGCAGCGAGATCGGCACGAAGGCCACCCACAGCAGGACGTAGAAGATCCCGAACAGCGGGTTGAGCAGGCTGTCCTCGCCGCCGATGGCGACCATCACCGTGTAGGCGAAGGCCACCATGCCGAACACCCGCCAGAGCACGAACCACGGGCGGGACTCGACGACCCGGGTCAGCCAGGGCGGTGCCGGACGGCCGTTCCGTTCGTCGTAGCGCGGCGTCCGCCACGCCACGGCCAGGACCGTGAAGCTGACCGTGAGCGCCGCCACGGCGCCCGCGATCGTCAGCCCGAGCGGGATGGGCAGGTCCTTCGACCCGCCGATCCCGTGGGCGAGCACGTCACCGAGCGAGCCGCCCAGCGAACCGCCCGACGACATGGCCAATGCCGTCAACGCGCTACTTCACCTCGAGCTGGACGATCGTCTTCTCGAGCGCGTGGGACTCGACCACCACGATGCCCGGCTTGTCGATCTTGAACGCCGGCAGCGTGGTGGTGCCGACGCCGTACTCGAGCTCGTGCTCGGGGGTCGAGTGGACGTGGATCTCGCCCTCGGCGTCCGCCTTGACCACCAGCTCGATGGGCTGGTTGACCTTGACGTCGACCCGGTCGCCGTTCGGGGTCACGCTGTCGCCGGAGATGGTGATGTTGATGGTCTTGGTCGCCAGGTCCGTGGCGTCCCCGGAGCTGTCGTCGCCGCCGCACGCGGTCAGGCCGCCGGCACACGCGACGAGGGTCAGTGCTACGAGCGCACGCCGGATCAAGGTGTTCCTCCTGGTGTCAGCTGTGGTGACGGGGCCGCCACGGTCGTGGTGGACAGCATGCAGGAGCGTCCTGAGACCTCTGTAAGAATCCCACGACGGCCGAACGACGAAAACGGGGGGAGGTGAGCCATGGGCGAGCGGCTGCGCCAGCGCGACCTCGCGTTCCTGGAGCTCGAGACCCCGACCGCCCCCCGGCACACCTGCACGGTCGAGGTCTTCGATCCCGCCGGCTCTGCCGACCCTGGGGGAGGGGCCTTCGACTACGACCGCTTCGTGGCGCTGATCCTCGACCGGATCTCGTTCGTGCCGCGCTACCGGCAGCGCGTCCAGGCCGTGCCCGCCCACCTCGCCAACCCGGTCTGGGTGGACGACGACCACTTCGACATCGGCTACCACGTACGCCGTTCGGCGCTGCCGCGGCCGGGCAGCACCGACCAGCTGCGCGAGCTGGTCGCCCGCATCGTGTCGCGACCGCTCGACCGGGGCCGGCCGCTGTGGGAGATCTACTTCGTCGAGGGGCTGACCGACGGCCGGGTCGCACTCCTCTACAAGACCCACCAGGCGCTGGTCGACGGGGTCGAGACCGTCGACCTCGGCCAGGTCCTGCTCGACAAGGATCCGGAGGTCAGGATCCTCGGCGGCGACGACTGGCACCCCCTCCGGCACCCGTCGGGGGCCGCGCTGCTGGCCGACGCGATCCACGACAACCTCACCGAGCCCGACACCGCCCTCGACACCTTCCGCCACGCCGTCGGCTCCGCCGTGCGCACGGCGGAGCGACTGACCTCGGGCGCCGGCAAGGTCGCGGCCGGGCTCACCGGCCGGCGACCCGACCGGGGGAACGCGCTGTCCGGCGAGCTCTCCCAGCAGCGGCGGGTGGTCGGCGTCGAGACCGCGCTGGCCGACTACCGGACCATCCGCGCCGCGCATGGCGGCACCATCAACGACGTCATCCTGACCACGCTCACCGGTGCGCTGCGGGCCTGGCTGATGACCCGCTCGGAGTCGATGGGCGGACTGCGCCAGGTCCAGGCCGTCGTGCCGGTCTCGGTCATCGACCGTGAGCTCGAGGCCACCTCCCTGGGCAGCCAGATCGCGCCCCACTTCGTGGCCCTGCCGATCGCCGAGAGCAGCCCGGTGGTCCGGCTGCACCAGGTGTCCTACTCCTTCCAGGCGCACAAGGAGACCGGCCGCGCGGTGGCGGCCAACCGGCTCGCCGGGATCGCGGGCTTCGCGCCGACGACGTTCCACGCGGTCGGCGCGCGCGTCGCCGCCGAGTCGAACCGCGACTTCCAGATCTGCATCACCAACGTGCCCGGCCCGCAGTCCCCGCTCTACGCCGCCGGCGCCCAGATGGTGCGCACCTTCCCCATCCTGCCGCTGCTTCCGGGCCAGGCGCTGGCCATCGGCGTGACGTCCTACGACGGCCGGGTGTTCTACGGCATCACCGCCGACCGTGACCTGGTCCCCGACTCCGACGTGCTCGGCCAGTGCGTGACCGAGGCACTGACCGAGCTGCTCGACACCGCGACCGGCGGCCGACCGAAGATCCCGCGCGGCCGGCGCCGGAAGACCGCTCCGAAGCCGTGACGAGGGTCTACGTCGCCACGACCCTGGCGGGCCTGGGCAGGCTCCGTGACGACGGGTCGCTGGCGGCGAGCGTCGAGCGATACGTCGCCGACGGCGACACCGAGGAGCAGGAGTACTCCGCCCTGATGGCGGCCGCGGCCGACTCCGCCGCCCTGCTCGGCGGCCCGGGCCGCCGCGTGGTCGTCGTCGCCGACGTGACCGATCCGGACGGCGTCGTAGCGCTGCGGGACGTGGTCGCCGTGCACGCCGACCCCGGGGACCGGCCCGCCGGCGCGGATCCGGACGAGGACCTGGGGTGGTACGGCACGCAGGAGCTGGATCAGCTGCTGTCGCGCTGAGTTTGCCGAGGGCCCGCGTTGCCTAGCTACGCTCGGCGCATGGACGCCATCACCTTCCCCCCGGCTCCCACGAACGAGCCGAACCTGACCTATGCCCCGGGCAGCCCGGAGCGCAAGGAGCTGGAGGGGGAGCTGGAGAGGCTCCGACGCCGCGAGAAGAACCTGCGCGGCTACGTCGGCGGTCGGTGGAAGGCCCTGGGCGGACCCGAGACCGCGGTGGTGGAGCCGCACGACCACCAGCACGTGCTGGGCCGGTTCAAGGGAGCCACCAAGGCCGACGCGAAGGCCGCGGTGAAGGCGGCCACGGACGCCGCACCGGAGTGGCGGGCGATGGACATGGACGACCGGGCGGCGATCCTGCTCAAGGCCGCCGACCTGCTGGCCGGGCCGTGGCGGCAGCGGCTCAACGCCGCGACGATGCTCGGCCAGTCGAAGACGGCGTTCCAGGCCGAGATCGACGCCGCGTGCGAGCTGATCGACTTCTGGCGCTACAACGTCCACTACGCCAAGCAGATCCTCACCGACCAGCCCATCGCGAACAGCCCGGGCGTCTGGAACCGCACCGACCACCGTCCGCTCGAGGGCTTCGTCTACGCGATCACGCCGTTCAACTTCACCGCGATCGCGGGCAACCTGCCCACCGCTCCGGCGCTGATGGGCAACACGGTGATCTGGAAGCCCTCGCCCACCCAGCAGCTGGCCGCGTCGCTGACCATGGAGCTGCTGGAGGAGGCGGGCCTCCCGCCGGGCGTGGTCAACATGCTGCCCGGCGACGGCATCGAGGTGTCCGAGGTCGCCCTGGCCCACCCGGACCTGGCCGGCATCCACTTCACCGGCTCGACGCCGACCTTCCAGCACCTGTGGCGCACGGTCGGCGAGAACATCGAGGGCTACCGCTCCTACCCGCGGATCGTCGGCGAGACCGGTGGCAAGGACTTCGTCCTCGCGCACTCCTCCGCCGACCCGGAGGTCGTGAAGACCGCGCTGATCCGGGGCTCCTTCGAGTTCCAGGGCCAGAAGTGCTCGGCCGCCTCCCGCGCGTACGTCGCCCGCTCGGTGTGGAACAAGATGAAGGACTCGTTCCTCGAGGAGGTGGAGGCGATCGCGATGGGCGACGTCACCGACTTCTCCAACTTCATGGGCGCCGTCATCGACGACCGCGCCTTCGCCAAGCACAAGGCCGCGATCGCGCGGGCCAGGCGGCAGGCCAAGCTCGACGTGGTCGTCGGCGGCCAGACCGACGACAAGGTCGGCTGGTTCGTGCGCCCGACCGTCGTGGTCTCGACCGACCCGACCGACGCGATGTTCACCACCGAGTACTTCGGTCCGATCCTGGTCGTGCACGTCTACGACGACGGCGACTTCGAGAAGGCCGCTCGCCAGCTGGAGGGGGCGGCTCCCTACGCCCTGACCGGCTCGATCATCGCCCGCGACCGCCGGGCCGTGGCCTGGGCGCAGCAGGAGCTGCGCTTCGCGGCCGGCAACTTCTACATCAACGACAAGCCGACCGGTGCGGTCGTCGGCCAGCAGCCGTTCGGCGGCGGCCGGGCCTCGGGCACCAACGACAAGGCCGGGGCCGCGGTGAACCTGCTGCGCTGGACCTCGCCGCGCTCGATCAAGGAGACGCTGGTCCCGCCGACCGACTACCGCTACCCCTACATGGACTGACGGCTGCGAGACTGGTCCGGTGAGCCCGGAGCTGGTCGCCCTCCACCTGGGGGCGCTGCACCCCTACGAGAAGGTGCTCACCCTGGTGCTGGCCTTCGGCCCGTTCGTCGTGCTGGGCGCGGTGATCGCCGTACGCCGGCGGCACGAGGCCGACGCCGAGGCCGACGAGCCGCGCGAGGGCGCTAGCCGACCCGGACCCGACCGCCCGACTGCACGGTGAACGCCTCGCGCAGCTGCTGTACGCCGACGTCCAGCACCCGCAGCGAGTAGCGCATCCCCTCCCTGTCGACGACCTTCGTCATCCGGTCGTCGACGTGGTTGACGACCTGCGCCCGCTCGGGCGCGGTCGGTGGCACCAGCCTGATCCGGAGTCGGCGACCGTTCCAGGCCCGCTCGACCGCGGCGGACTGCACGGCCTCCCACGGCACATCGAGGGTGCCGAACTGGCCGCGCGCGAGGATGCCGGACCCCCGCAGCTCGAGGGGGACCGTCACGCGGCGCATCCGGGTCCAGGTGAAGACGTACAGCAGCGACCAGAGCAGCCACAGCATGAAGATCGCGGCGTACGCGACCAACACACCGGCGGCGAACAGGTCGAAGCGAGTCCGCGCCAACCGGATCTCCATGGTGACCGCCGGCTCAGCCGGCGAGATACTTGCGCCCGACGCCGTTCTCGGCCTCGAGCGACTTGCGCAGCATGTCGGCGACGAGCGACTCGATCCGGCCGCCGACCAGCGGGATGCTGACCCGGATGTTCATGTCGACGGTCTCGGTCGTCGTGCCCCCGGACTCGCGGAGCCGGATGGTGCCGGACATCTGCCCGGGCTTGCCGGGGATGGTGACCTCCAGGGTGCCGGTCTCGATGTCGGACCACTGCTCGGCCTGCACGATGTTGATCTCGTCGCCGACGAACCTCTTCGCGTAGCCCGGGACGCCGTGCGTCGCCTGCACCATGTCGACGACGACCTTCATGCCACCGCCGTCGGGGCCGATGGTGACGTCCTTGCGCAGGCACCCGACGGCGTCGCAGACCTGCTCGCGGAAGGCCGGCTCCATCAGCATCTCGCCGACGTCGATCAGCGGCGCGTCGTAGGTCAGGTCGTAGGTCAGTCGGGTGGCCACGGCGCCATCATGGTGCATCGAGCGCAGGACGCATCCGGTCGTCGCTCAGGCTGACGACCTCTTCAGCAGCTCGAGGCAGTCGCGGGCCGGGCTCCCTGCGGGTGCGGAGTAGGTCAGCAGACGCACGCCGGGGTCGTCGGGCAGGTGCAGCACCTCGAAGCCGAGCTCGAGGCGCCCGACCTCGGGGTGGTCGAGCCGCTTGGTGCCGCTCGTGCAGTTGTGGACCGGGTGCTTGGCCCACAGCCCGGCGAACACCGGGCTGACGATGGCGAGCTCACCGACGAGCTCGGCCAGGGCTCGGTCCTCGGGGAGCCGACCGGCCACGAGCCGCAGCGACGCAACGGCACGGCGTGCCTCGCCCTCCCAGTCGACGTACAGCTCGCGCACGTGGGGGTCGAGGAACAGCATCGAGGTCAGGTTCGGCCGGGTGGCAGCCAGCTCCGGGGCGTCGAAGGCCAGGTGCCCGGCGACCAGGGCGTGCCCCAGAGGGTTCCAGGCCAGGACGTCGGTGGCCGGTCCGAGGGCCAGCGCCGGGATGTCGCCCATCGCCTCGATCAGGGCCCTGATGCCCGGACGGAGCCGGACCTGCCGGCGGACGCGACGCTCCTTGCGCCCGGCGGGCTTCGCGAGGTCGTGCAGGTGGGCTCGCTCGTCCTCGTCGAGGTCCAGCGCGCGACCGATCGCGTCGATCACCGAGGCGGACGCGTTGACGCTCTGCCCCTGCTCAAGGCGGGTGTAGTAGGTGACGCTCACCCCGGCGAGCATGGCCAGCTCCTCGCGCCGCAGACCGGGCACCCGCCGGCCGCCGTACGACGTCAGCCCCACATCGGCAGGGGTCAGTCGCGCGCGCCGGGTCCTGAGGAAGTCGCCGAGCTCACGGCTCCGGGTCAGTACGTGCTCCACGCGTCCATCGTTCCTCTCCTGGCCAGAAGGTGCCTGCTCCTGTCAGTGCCAGTCTCGCCCGGGCTATTCCCAGCAGGTGTCTGGCTGCGTCCCTCTCGGCGCCGCAGCGTGGGAGCCGGTCGGCACCCCGCCGACCTTCGATCCCGAGAGGAAGACGTCGTGAGCCGACTGGACACCCGGGTGGCGGAGGGGCAGCCGCTCCCACCGCCGCCAGGACCCGAGCAGACCGGGCTGACCGGGCGAGAACGGCTGGTGCTGGCCGTCCTCCTCACCGCGAGCTTCACGCTGGCGGTGGACTTCTCGGTCCTCAACGTCGCCCTGCCCGAGATCGGCGCGGACGTCGGCCTCGCGCTGCACGACCTGCAGTGGGTCGCCACCGCCTTCGCCCTGTGCGCCGCGGGGTTCACCCTGGTCTTCGGCCGCGTCGCCGACCTGTTCGGCCGCCGCCGGCTGTTCCTGCTCGGCATCGCGCTGCTCGGGGTGTCGTCCCTGGTCGGCGGGCTGGCCACCACGCCCGAGGTGCTGCTCGGGGCCCGGGTCGCGCAAGGCCTGGCCACCGCGATCGTGACGCCCGCGGCCCTGTCCCTGCTCACCACGGTGTTCGGCGAGGGCCCGCGTCGGGACCGAGCCCTGGGCCTCAACGGAGCCCTGATGGCCGCCGGCTTCACGACCGGCGCGATCGCCGGGGGGCTGCTGACCGACCTGCTCAGCTGGCGCTGGGCCTTCTACGTCAACGTCGCCGTCGCGATCGCGGTGCTCGTGGTGGGCCCGGTCGTCCTCGAGGAGACGCGGCGGGCCCAGCGGCCCCGGCTCGACCTGCCCGGCGCCGTCACCGCGACCGTGGGCCTCCTCGCGGTCGTCTACGGGCTCACGACCGCCGGGGCCGAGTCCTGGACCGATGCGAAGGCCCTCGTGGCGCTGGTCGGCGGCCTCGTCTGCCTGGTCGTGTTCCACGCGATCGAGCGGCGGATGAGCGAGCCTCTCGTGCCGGTTTCCCTCCTCCGGCGGCGTCCCGTGGCGTGGGGCAACCTCGCCGGCCTGGTCGCGTTCGCCACCGAGACCTCGCTGGTCTTCCTGCTCACCCTCTACCTCCAGCAGGTGCTCGGCTACTCGCCCCTCGAGGCCGGGCTGACCTTCTCGGTCCTCGGGGCCGGCACCGTGATCGGTGGCCTGCTCGGTCCCCGGGTCATCGCGCGCCGAGGCGCCAAGGCCGCCGTGGTGGGCGGGCTGTGCACCCAGGCATTGGCGACGGCCCCGTTGCTGCTGCTGGACGGCACCGGTGACCGCATTCCGCTGCTCCTGGTCGCCACGTTCCTGGGTGGTGTCGCCAACCTGGTCGCCATCGTGGGGTTCATGGTCACCGTGACCGGCGGCGTCCCGGACCACGAGCAGGGGCTCGTCACGGGCCTGGCCACCATGAGCCAGCAGATCGGGATCGCGCTGGGCATCCCGGTGATGTCGGCCGTCGCGACCACGGTGATGGGCACCGCAGCGGGTGCCGGATCGGTCCTGACCGGCGTCCGTACCGCGATCCTGGCCGATGTCCTCCTGGCCCTGGCCTGCGCCGGGCTGGTGGCGGTCTTCCACCGGGCCGAAGCGGGCCGACCCTCGTGAGCCCGGAGGTGGTGGTCATCTTCCTGATCGCGATCCTCCTCGTCGCGGTGATCGCGTCGCGGTCCCGCAGGTGACCGACGGCGAGCGCGACGACATGGCTACGGTGGCGTCATGGCGCAGGACCAGACCACGGACCAGGCCGGGGAGCAGTTCGTCTCGTTCGGCGAGCAGGGCGCGCAGCTGACCTACGGCAGCTACCTGCGGCTGCCGCAGCTGCTCGACTCCCAGCACCTCGAGTCCGACCCGCCGGCCCACGACGAGCTGCTGTTCATCACCATCCACCAGGTCTACGAGCTGTGGTTCAAGCAGCTCCTGCACGAGGCGGCGGCGGCGCGCGACGCGATGTCCGAGGGCCGGCTCTGGTGGGCCCAGCACCTGCTCCAGCGGGTGCACGTCATCGAACGGGTGCTGGTGCACCAGATCGACATCCTGGAGACGATGACCCCGCAGGACTTCCTGGAGTTCCGGCAGCGGCTCGCGCCGGCCAGCGGGTTCCAGTCGGTCCAGTTCCGCGAGCTCGAGTTCATGTCCGGAGCCAAGGACGCGGCCTACCTCGATCGGTTCCGCGGGCTCACCGACGAGGAGCAGGCCCGTCTCCGGAGGCGCCTGGACGAGCCGTCGCTCTGGGACGCGTTCCTCGACGTGCTGCGCCAGCGCGGCTTCCCGGCCGGCACCGACGAGGAGGTCGGCGAGTCCCTGCGGACGATCGCGCACAACCGCGAGCAGTACGCCGACATGTGGGCCGTGAGCGAGGCGCTGCTGCAGCACGACGAGCTGGCCGCCAACTGGCGGGCTCGTCACGTGACCATGGTCGAGCGGATGATCGGGTCGAAGTCCGGCACCGGCGGGTCGAGCGGATCGATGTACCTGCGCAGCCGGCTGCCGCTGCGCTACTACCCCCTCCTGTGGGGACTGCGCTCGGAGCTCTGACGGGGGATAACCTCGGTAGCGTGTCAACGTCGACGCACCAGCTGTCCGAGCGGTCCAAGACCGAGCTGATCGACAAGGCGATCGCGCTCGCGCAGGCGGGGAAGGGCACCGGAGGTCCGCCCCACGACAAGGTCGCCGAGCTGGTGCGGGCCTACTTCCGGCACGTCGCTCCCGAGGACCTGGTCGACCGCAGTGACGCGGACGTCTACGGCGCCTTCGCGGCGCACTTCCGGCTGGCCGGCAACCGGCCCCAGGGCCGGGCCAACGTGAAGGTCACCACACCGACGCTGGCCGAGCACGGCTGGTCGGCCAGTGGCCACAGCGTGGTCGAGGTCGTGGTCGACGACATGCCGTTCCTCGTCGACTCGCTGACCATGGAGCTGTCCCGTCAGCTGCGCGACGTGCACGTGGTCATCCACCCCAGCTTCGACGTGGTCCGCGACATCACCGGTGTGCTCCAGCAGGTGGACCCGGTCCCGGACGGATCGCTCGAGCCCGAGGGCGAGGCGGTCCGCGAGTCGTGGATGCACGTCGAGATCGACCGGCTGCCCGACGGGGACGACCCCGACGCGATCGTCGACGACATCCAGCGCGTGCTGCGCGACGTCCGGGAGGCGGTCGAGGACTGGCGCAAGATGCACGACAAGGTCGAGGAGGTGGTGGCCGGGCTGCGCAACGACCCGCCGCCGCTCGACAGTGCGGAGACCAGGCAGGCCGCGGAGTTCCTCGAGTGGCTGGCCAACGAGCACTTCACCTTCCTGGGCTACAAGGAGTACAGGCTCGAGGCACAGGACGGCGACGAGTTCCTCCGCGCCGTCCCGGGCACCGGGCTCGGCATCCTGCGGGCCGACCAGGAGATGTCGGAGTCGTTCGGGCGGCTGCCCGAGGCCGTGAAGGCCAAGGCGCGCGAGAAGACCCTGCTGGTGCTGGCCAAGGCGAACTCCCGGGCGACCGTGCACCGCCCGGCGTACCTCGACTACGTCGGCGTGAAGACCTTCGACGAGAACGGCGACGTCGACGGCGAGCGCCGCTTCCTCGGCCTGCTCGCCTCCGCGGCGTACACCGAGAGCCTGATGCGGATCCCGCTGATCCGGGAGAAGACCAAGGAGGTGCTCAAGCGCAGCGGCTTCGACCCGCGCAGCCACGCCGGCAAGGCCCTGATGGACACCCTGGAGACCTACCCGCGCGACGAGCTTCTGCACACGCCGGTCGACGAGCTCGCGCCGATGGCCGAGGCCGCCATGAGCGCGCGGGAGCGCCGCCAGGTGCGGATGTTCATCCGCCGGGACACCTACGGCCGCTACGTCTCAGTCCTGGTCTACCTGCCCCGCGACCGCTACAACACCGGCGTCCGCGAGCGGTTCGAGCGGATCCTGCAGGACCAGCTCCACGGCGAGTCGATCGAGTTCACGGTCCGCATCAACGAGTCGACCACCGCGCGGGTGCACTTCGTCGTCCACCTGCCCAAGGGCGCCAGTGGTGAGCAGAGCATCCCGGACGTCGACACCGGCGACCTGGAGCGCCGGCTCACCGAGGCCTCCCGCTCCTGGCGCGACGACTTCACCCAGGCCGTCATCTCGGAGTACGGCGAGGAGGCAGGCACCAGCCTCGGCCGGCGGTACGTCGACTCCTTCCCCGAGGCCTACAAGGAGGACTACTCCGCTCGCACGGCAGCGGTCGACCTGGGCCGGCTCGAGGCGATCCACACCGACAGCTCCGACGAGTCGGGCCTCGACCTGAGCCTCTACGAACGGCTGGACGCCGGCCAGGGCGAGGCGCGGCTGAAGGTCTACCGGATCGGCAAGCCGCTGTCGCTCTCCGAGGTGCTGCCCATGCTCTCCTCGATGGGCGTGGAGGTCGTCGACGAGCGCCCCTACGAGCTCGAGGGGCTCGAGCGCCAGTCGATGGTCTACGAGTTCGGGCTGCGCTACGGCAGCCGGCTGCCCAGCGGCTCACGCGAGCTGTTCCAGGACGCGCTCCGTGCGGTGTGGGACGGCTACAACGAGATCGACGGCTTCAACGGGCTGGTGCTCGGGGCCGGGCTGACCTGGCGGCAGGCGACCGTGCTCCGCGCCTACGCGAAGTACATGCGCCAGGGGAACAGCCCGTTCGCCCAGGACTACATCGAGGACGCCCTGCGCGGGAACGTCGACATCACCAGGCTCCTGGTGGCGCTGTTCGAGGCCCGGTTCGACCCGGTCAACGGTGCTCCGGCTGACGAGGAGAAGGTCGAGAAGCGGATCCTGGCCGCGCTCGACGACGTGGCCAGCCTCGACCACGACCGGATCCTGCGGACCTACCTCACCCACATCAAGGCGACGCTGCGGACCAACTACTTCCAGAAGGACGAGTCCAGCCGGCCGCACACCTACATGTCGTTCAAGCTGGAGTCGTCGGAGATCCCCGAGCTGCCCCAGCCCCGGCCGAAGTTCGAGATCTTCGTCTACTCACCGCGGGTCGAGGGTGTGCACCTCCGGTTCGGCCCGGTGGCGCGCGGCGGTCTGCGCTGGTCCGACCGGCGCGACGACTTCCGCACCGAGGTGCTCGGCCTGGTCAAGGCGCAGATGGTGAAGAACACCGTGATCGTGCCGGTCGGCGCCAAGGGCGGGTTCTTCTGCAAGCAGCTGCCCGACCAGGGCGACCGCGACGCGTGGCTCGCCGAGGGCGTGGCCTGCTACAAGACCTTCATCTGCGGGCTGCTCGACATCACCGACAACCTGGTCGACGGCAAGACCGCGCCGCCCACCGACGTCGTCCGCCACGACGGCGACGACTCCTACCTCGTGGTCGCGGCCGACAAGGGGACGGCCACGTTCTCCGACATCGCCAACGGCGTCGCCCTCGACTACGGCTTCTGGCTCGGCGACGCCTTCGCCTCCGGCGGATCGGTCGGCTACGACCACAAGGTCATGGGCATCACCGCCCGCGGTGCCTGGGTCTCGGTGCAGCGGCACTTCCGGGAGCGCGGGATCGACTGCCAGACCGAGGAGTTCACCGCGGTCGGCATCGGCGACATGAGCGGCGACGTGTTCGGCAACGGGCTGCTCTGCTCGGAGACCACCCGGCTGGTGGCCGCCTTCGACCACCGCGACATCTTCCTCGACCCGAAACCCGACGCAGCCACGTCGTACGCCGAGCGCCGGCGGCTCTTCGAGCTGGCCCGCTCGAGCTGGCAGGACTACGACAAGAGCCTGATCTCCGAGGGCGGCGGGATCCATCCCCGGTCGCTGAAGTCGGTCAAGCTCAACGACGCGGTGCGCGAGGCGCTGGGCATCGACGCGTCGGTGCCGGCGATGACACCGGCCGAGCTGATGAAGGCGATCCTGCAGGCGCCCGTCGACCTCCTCTGGAACGGCGGGATCGGCACCTACGTCAAGGGCGAGGCCGAGACCCAGGCCGAGGTGGGGGACAAGGCCAACGACTCGATCCGGGTCAACGGCTCCCAGCTGCGCGCGCGGTGCGTGGGCGAGGGCGGCAACCTGGGCCTGACCCAGGCCGGCCGGGTCGAGTACGTCCTGCGCGGCGGGGACGCCACCGGCGGCACCTCTGGGGACGGGGGCCGGGTCAACACCGACTTCATCGACAACTCGGCCGGCGTGGACACCTCCGACCACGAGGTCAACATCAAGATCCTGCTCGACCGGGTGGTCAAGGACGGCGACCTGACCGAGAAGCAGCGCAACACGCTGCTCGCGGAGATGACCGACGAGGTCGCCGCGCTGGTGCTGCGCGACAACTACGAGCAGAACCTCGCGCTCGCCAACGCCGTCGCGCACGCGCCGTCCCTGCTGCACGTGCACGAGGACTTCATGCGCCGCCTCGAGCAGGCCGGGACCCTCGACCGCGAGATCGAGGGGCTGCCGTCCCGGCGCGAGGTACGCCGCCGGCTCGAGCGCGACATCGGCCTCACCCCGCCCGAGCTCGCGGTCCTCATGGCCTGGACCAAGATCGTGCTGGCCGAGGAGCTGCTGGCCGGGGACCTCCCTGACGACCCCTACCTCGACCTCGACCTCAAGGCCTACTTCCCGACCCCGATGCGCGAGCAGTTCGAGGCCCAGATCGAGGCACACCCGCTGCGCCGGGAGATCATCGTGACCCAGGTCGTCAACGACCTGGTCAACGGCGCCGGCATGACGTACTGGCCCCGGCTGGCCGACGAGACCGGAGCCACGGTCGCCGACCTCACCCGCGCCAACTTCGTGGCCCGCGAGATCTTCGGCTCGCTGCCGTTCCGCAACGAGCTCAAGTCCTACGACAACCAGATCGACGCCCGGGTCCAGACCTCCATGCGCATCCAGATGCGCACCCTGGTCGAGCGCGCCTCGCGCTGGCTCGTCAACAACCGGCGACCACCGCTGGACAGCCAGGCCACCGTCGACCACCTCGCGGGACCGGTCCAGGCGACCATGGCACAGCTGCCCGAGCTGATGAGCGGCCGCGAGCTCGAGGCGTTCGAAGCTCGGCAGGAGATGTACGAGCGCCGCGGGGTCCCGGAGGACCTGGCCCGGCGGGTCGCCGTCCTCGAGCCGGCGTACATGCTGATCGGTCTGGTCGAGGTCGCCCAGCGCGAGGACCTGCCCCCCGAGGACGTGGCCCGCGTGCACTTCGCCCTGGGCGAGCGGCTCGGGCTGCCCGTGCTGCTGCAGCGGATCGTGGCCCTTCCGCGCGCGGACAAGTGGCAGACGATGGCCCGGGCCGCCCTCCGCGACGACCTGCACGCCGTGCACACCGCCCTCACCGCGCAGGTGCTCCGCCGTACCTCCTCGGACGAGCCCGCCCCGGCCCGCATCGCGGCCTGGGAAGAGGGCGAGGCCGAGCTGGTGCGCCGCGCCGCCGAGACGCTCGAGCAGCTGTGCGCCGGCGAGGACTCCGACCTGGCCCGGATGTCGGTGGGGCTCCGGGCGGTGCGCGGCCTGCTGGACGGCTAGTGGTCACCACTAGCCCGCGGGAGGCGGGACCGGCAGGCAGAGCTCGTTGCCCTCGGGGTCCTGCAGCACCACCCAGGCGACCTGCGGACCCTGGGTGCCGCCGCCGATCTCGGTGGCACCGAGCGCGAGGAGCCGGTCCCTCTCGGCCAGGGCGGGCTCCGCGGCGCTGCGCAGGTCGAGGTGGACGCGGTTCTTGACCGTCTTGGGCTCGGGCACCTGCTGGAACAGGATCCGGGGGGCCCGGTCCAGGCCCTCGGGGTGGCGGATGGCCGCTCCGCTCGCCCAGACCAGCGCACCCTTGTGGTGGGTGGTGTCGGCCTCGGTGGCGAAGCCCTGGTCGATCATCGACCGGATGAACGCCTCGTCCTGGGGCTCCACCTCCCAGCCGAGGACCTCGGCCCACCAGTCGGCGAGCGGGTGCGGCTCGGCGCTGTCGACGACGACCTGGACGGTGTAGGGCTGCGCATCGCTCATGCAGGCAGTCTCCGTCAGACCACCGACACTCAGCCGCGGGCGAGCCGGGCGAGCGTGTCCCAGTCGATCGGGTGCACGAGGGCGTCGGCGTGCCGGTGCACCAGCCGCCACTCGTCGTCGTCCGGCGGAAGGCCAGGGTCACCCGCAGGGACCAGTCCTGCTCCGGCAGCTCGCCGACCTGACCTCGCTGCCGCTCGACGACGGCGAGCACGGCCAGGTCGCCGGCGATGTACGCCGCGTCGACCTCGACCGTGGCCTCGCCGCCGCGGAAGGTGCGCCGGGTGCTCTCGCGCGACTCGTCCGACAGGACGAAGCCATGCCGGGTCTCACCGCCGAACGGCGGCATCAGGGAGAAGTCGCCGGCGTGCCTGACCAGCCCGGCGTACGTGTCGAGGTCTCCGTCGAGGTAGGCCTGCGCGGACAGCCTCGCGATGCGGGTCAGCTCGGCGAGGTCCTCGTCGGCGGGAGCCGCGGGGTTGCTCATCCGGCGGACACTACCGACGGCGACCGGTCCGGGGCGACCGGTTTCCGGGCTTGACCTCAACCTCGGTTGAAGGCGCAGCGTGAGTCTCGTGACGCCTCGCCCCGCCCCTAAGGGCGTAAGAACCAGATATCGGTTAGCCCCTGTCGGCGAATGGCACTAAAATTGTTGACGATGACAACCCCGGAGCCTCTCGCTGGACGCGCAGACCCACCAGCAGGCATCCACTCGCTGTGGCGGCTCCGGGACTACCTGAAGCCGCACCTGCCCGCCCTCGCCGTGATGACTGCGGCCGCGGTCGGGGGCGTCGGGCTCTCGATCACCATCCCGCTGGTCACCAAGGCGATCATCGACGGCCCGATCACCGATCGTGACCTGAGTGCACTGCTGCCGCTCGGCCTGCTCGCGCTCGGGCTCGGTGTGCTCGAGGCGGTCCTGATCTGGATCCGCCGCTGGGTGCAGTCCGACGCGGTGCTCGGCCTCGAGACCGAGATCCGCCACGACCTCTACGCGCGGCTCCAGGAGCTGCCGATGAGCTTCCACACCGAGTGGGAGTCAGGCCAGCTGCTGTCGCGCGCCACCCAGGACCTGTCGGCGATCCGTAGGTTCAGTGGCTTCGGCCTGCTCTTCCTGGTCATCAACGTCCTCCAGGTCAGCGTCGTCACCGGCGTCCTCCTGCACCTCTACTGGCCGCTCGGCCTGGTCGTCGCGGCCAGCGCGATCCCGGTGGTCTGGCTGTCGATGCGCTTCGAGAAGGCGTACGTCGTGGTCTCGCGCCGGGTCCAGGACGAGCAGGGCGACCTGGCCACGCTGGCCGAGGAGGGTGCCGTCGGCATCCGCGTCATCAAGTCGTTCGGCCGCTCCGAGCACATGTCGCAGCGCTACGAAGCTGCGGCCAGCAAGCTCTACAGCACCTCGATGGACAAGGTCCGCCTCTCGGCGAGGTTCTGGAGCTTCCTCGAGGTGATCCCCAACGTCGCGGTGGTCATCGTGCTGCTGCTGGGCGCCATCGGCGTCGGCAAGGGCGAGCTCACCCCCGGCGAGCTGGTCGCGTTCATCACGCTCCTGCTCTCCCTGGTCTGGCCGGTGGCCAGCCTCGGGGTGATCCTCGCGATGGCCCAGGAGGCGATGACCGCCAGCGCCCGGATCCTGGAGATCTTCGACACCCAGCCGGACATCGTCGGCGGCACCCGCACCATCGCCGAGCCGCGCGGCCACCTGCGCCTCGAGGCCGTCGACTTCGCCTTCTCCGAGTCCGACGGACCCGTGCTCCGCGGGCTCGACCTCGAGATCCGCCCGGGCGAGACGGTGGCCCTGGTCGGCGCCACCGGCTCGGGCAAGACCGTGCTGACGTCGCTGGTCCCGAGGCTCTACGACGTCACCGGTGGCCGGGTCGTCATCGACGGCGTCGACGTTCGAGAGCTGGACCTCCGGCACCTGCGCTCGCTGGTCGCCACGGCGTTCGAGGAGCCGACGCTCTTCTCGATGAGCGCCCGCGAGAACCTCACCCTCGGCCGCTCGGACGCGACCGACGCCGAGATCGAGCAGGCGCTCGAGGTCGCCCAGGCCGGCTTCGTGCACGACCTGCCCTGGGGGCTCGACACCCGGATCGGCGAGCAGGGCCTGGCCCTGTCCGGCGGCCAGCGCCAGCGGCTGGCGCTGGCTCGTGCCGTGCTGGCGCAGCCGAGGATCCTGGTCCTGGACGACACCCTCTCCGCCCTCGACGTGCACACCGAGAAGCTCGTCGAGGAGGCGCTCCGGCGCGTGCTGGCCGACACGACCGGGCTGATCGTCGCCCATCGCGCATCGACGGTGCTGCTGGCCGACCGCGTCGCGCTGCTCCAGGGCGGCCGGATCACCCATGTCGGCGACCACCGTGAGCTGCTGGCCACCGTGCCGGCCTACCGGGACCTGCTCGGCTCCGACGACGAGCTGTCCGACTCCCTCGACGACGCCCAGCCCGAGGAGGTCTCGGCATGACGACCGAGACGACACCGCCTCCCGACGTACCGATCGACGAGACCACCACCTGGCGAGGGCTGGCCAAGGTCGACGCCGACGAGGCCGCCGAGCGGATGACCGCCGGCACCCTCGGCGGCGGCTCCCGCCGGCTGCTGCGCGAGCTGCTGACTCCCTACAAGGGCGCCATCAGGCTGCTCGTCGCCATCGTCGTGGTCGAGAACGCCGCCCGGCTGGCCATCCCCTACCTGGTCAAGGAAGGCATCGACACCGGCATCCCGCCGATCCGCGAGCACGACGACCTGCAGCCGCTGCTGGTCGTGGTGGGGATCGTGGTGGTGTCCATCCTCGTCCAGGTGGTCGCGCGCCAGCTGTTCCTCGTGCGGTCGGGCCAGATCGGCCAGGACATCCTGTTCGAGATCCGGCGCCGGGTGTTCCGGCACTTCCAGGCGCTCAGCCCGGCCTTCCACGACGGCTACACGTCCGGGCGGGTCATCTCGCGGCAGACCTCGGACGTCGACGCGATCTACGAGATGCTCGAGACCGGCTTCGACGGCCTGGTCACCGCGGCGCTGACGCTGGTCGGCACGGCCGGGCTGCTGCTGTTCCTGGACGTGAAGCTGGGCCTGGTCGCGCTCACCTGCGTGCCGTTCCTCGCCTGGCTCACGCTGTGGTTCCGGCGTGGGTCCGCGAAGTCCTACAAGGTGACCCGCGAGAAGGTCGCGCTCGTCATCGTCCACTTCGTCGAGTCGATGGGCGGCATCCGCGCCGTGCAGGCGTTCCGTCGCGAGCCGCGCAACCAGGAGATCTTCGACGACGTCAACGACCAGTACCGCCGGGCCAACCTGGTCGCCTTCCGGTTGGTCGCCTGGTTCATGCCGGGCATCCGGCTGATCGGCAACCTCACCATCGGCATCGTGCTGCTCTACGGCGGCTACCGCGCCTATCACGGCGACGTGACCGTGGGCGTGCTCGCGGCGTTCCTGCTCTACCTGCGGCTGTTCTTCGAGCCGATGATGGAGATCTCGCAGTTCTACAACACCTTCCAGTCGGCCTCGGCCGCGCTCGACAAGCTCGCCGGGGTCCTCGACGAGGAGCCGTCGGTGCCCGAGCCCACGGCCCCGGTCGAGCTGGGTCCGGTCCGGGGCGAGCTCCGGTTCGACCACGTCGGCTTCGAGTACGTCGAGGGCCGGCCGGTCCTCCCCGACCTCGACCTCACCGTCCCCGCCGGCCGTACCTTGGCCCTGGTCGGCACGACAGGCGCAGGCAAGACCACACTGGCCAAGCTGGCCACCCGCTTCTACGACCCGACCGCGGGTCGCGTGCTGCTCGACGGCACCGACCTCCGTTCGATCCCGTCCTCGGAGCTGCGCGAGAACGTCGTCATGGTCACCCAGGAGAACTACCTCTTCTCCGGCACCGTCGCGGACAACATCCGCTTCGGTCGGCCCGACGCCACGATGCAGGAGGTCGTCGCGGCGACCACCGCCCTGGGGGCCCACGAGTTCATCAGCGCGATGCCCGACGGCTACGACACCGACGTGGCCAACTCTGCCGGCCGGCTCTCCGCCGGCCAGCGGCAGCTGGTCGCCTTCGCCCGCGCCTTCCTCGCCGACCCCGCGGTGCTGATCCTCGACGAGGCCACGTCCTCGCTCGACGTACCCTCCGAGCGGCTGGTCCAGCATGCTCTCCGCACGGTCCTGGCGGGCCGCACGGCGGTGATCATCGCCCACCGCCTCTCCACGGTGGAGATCGCCGACCGGGTGCTGGTGATGGAGCACGGCCGGATCGTCGAGGACGGCTCGCCGGCGGACCTGATCGCTGGTGGCGACGGGCGCTACTCCGACCTGCACAAGGCGTGGCTGGAGTCGCTCGCCTAGCGTTTGTGACGTTCCCGATACGCCTCGGCCTTGCTGCGGTTGCCGCACAGCTCCATCGAGCACCAGCGGCGGTTGCCCGGCCGGGAGCGGTCGACGAAGTGGAGCGTGCACCGGCCACAGCGCCGGATCCGGGTGCGGTCCGGCCCGGCGAGCAGGTCGACCGCGTCCCGCGCCACCGCCGACAGCGCGCTGCCGACGTCGCCGCTGCCCGGGGCCGGCGACCAGCCGGCCCCCAGCTGGGGCACGTGGGGGTGTCGGGCGGCCCAGTCGTTGAGCAGCCTGCGGTCCGCCGGGCGCGGAGTCCCGTCGGCCAGCGAGCGCTCGACCAGCGACCACACCGCCTCCCGCAGCGCCCGGACGTCCACCAGGTCCTCCGACGAGGCACCCAAGGTCGTGGCGAGGTCCGTCTCCGCCAGCCAGCGGTCGAGGTCGTCGGGGGTCTGCAGCCGCTCACGGTGCGACCCGGGCCGGTCGGCCACCGTGGCGACGAGATCGAGGGCGAGGCTGCCCAGGCCGAGGCGGAACTCCGTCACGTCACCAGTCTAACTGGTTGCAGTAACTGGTTTTACTGGTTAGCGTTCTTCAAATGACCGACGTGCCGTCCCTGCGAAGTACGCCGGGGGTCGCCCGCCTGCTCACGGTGGCTCTGGTCGACCGCACTGGATCCGGACTCTTCGTGCCGATCTCGGTGGTCTACCTGCACCGAGTGGTGGGTCTCTCGCTCACGGACATCGGGCTGGTGCTCACCGTGGCGGGGCTGGTCGGGACGCTGGCTCCGCTGATGTCGGGACGGCTGCTCCGCCGGCTCGACGCCCGCTGGGTGGTCACCGGCTGCTTCCTGACCTGCGCCGCCGCGTTGACCGGCTACGCGCAAGCCCGGTCGTTCGCTGCTGTCCTCGCCGCGGCGACGGTCCTGCAGGTGGCGACGCGGATGGAGCGACCTGGCACCGCGGTCCTCGCGCTGGGGCTGAGCCGGGACCGGATCGGCATCCTGTCGTGGCAGCACACCTTGGGCAACCTGGGGTACGGTCTCGGCGCGCTGGCGGCGGCCGGTGCGCTCCTTGTGGGCAGCGAGACCGCCGTGGTGGCTGCCCTGCTCGTGGATGCGGCGTCGTACGTCGTGGGTGCGGCGCTCGTGGCGACCCTCCCGCGACCAGTCCTGACCGCTGACCCGCAGCACCGCACCACCTACGGAGAGCTGGTCTCCGAGCCTCGTCCGGCAGCGCTGCTCGGGCTGCACGGCGTCCTCGCGCTCCACGACAGCGTGCTCCTGGTCGGGCTGCCCGCGTGGGTGCTGGCGACCGGGGTCACTCCCGCTGTCAGCCCGGCGCTGTTCGCGCTCAACACCGTCCTGGTCGTCGCGCTCCAGGTGCGGGTGGCGCGTTGGGTCGCCCGCTCGGGCGGTTCAGTCGGGTACGCCCGGGCGGGGCTGCTGCTCGGTGCGGCGTGCCTGACCTTCGCACTGAGCGCGACGGTGCCGCACCCGGCCGCGGCCGGGGTACTGATCGGCGCGGTCGTGCTCCTGACCCTCGGAGAGAGCGGCCACACCGCCGCCGAGGCCTGGCTGGCGGTCGCGCTCACCGAGGGCCGTACGCCCGGCACGGTCCTCGGTCTGCTCAAGACCACGATGTCGGTCCAGCAGGCGCTGGGCCCGCTCCTCGTGGTGGTGCTCCTCACGGAGGCCGGCCGAGCCGGCTGGGTGATCCTGGCCGCCCTCCTGGTCGTTGCGGCCATGCTGGCTCGTCGACTCGCCGCGGGTGACCTGAGCGTGCGCGCCGTCACTCCCGACGAGGGCGGTAGCGGATCCATGCTGGTGGCGCCTGGCTGGTCTCACGTGGAGGCGGCAGGTAGTCGCGGGGACGATCGTCGCGGTTGAGTGCTCCCGGGTCGTCACCTCTCGATCGTCAGCCAGCCAGCTCGGCTCGTCGAACGTCGAGCGCTCGAACCCGTTGCGCTGTACCGCGACCCGGCCCGGCACGTCGGCCGACCCGCGCCGTACGTCGCCCCGGTCGGCAGGCTGCCAACGCCGGCCGTCGGCGTACAGGCAGACCCACGGTCCGGGGTCCAGCGCCCAGCCGCGGGCGACCAGCTCCTGCCGGAGCCCGGCGTCGGCGTCTGCGTCGGCCCACAGCTCCTGGCCGGGCATGGCCTCGACGACATCGGCCACCGCTGCCGCCACCACGGCGTCACCGACCAGGTCGGGCCGAGCACGGGTGCGCGCGGTCGACCCCTCGATCAGCGCGACTGCGGCCAGCGCGGATCCTGCGTACCAGCCGTGCACGGTGCCCGCGAGCACCTGGTCGGCCACCCGGAGCTGCCAGCCGACGTCACCCGCGTGCAGCCCAGGCTGGTAGGTCCGCCCGGCGTCCCAGCCGGCCAGCTCGACGATCAGTGCTCCGGCGCCGGCCCGGTCGAGGACCTGGTGCTCCATGGCCGAAACCGTACGGCGTCGACGCCATCGGGTACGAAGGGTTTGTGTTCGAGGAGTTCGAGACGGTCGACGTGGACGTCAGCCACGTCCGGATCCACGCCAGGATCGGCGGGAACGGTCCACCGGTGCTGCTGCTGCACGGCTACCCGCAGACCCACGTGATGTGGCACCACGTGGCGCCTCGACTGGCCGAGACGCACACGGTGGTGGCAGCGGACCTGCGGGGCTACGGCGACAGCGACCGCCCGGATTCCGACACGGAGCACCGCACCTACTCCAAGCGCGCCATGGCCGACGACCAGGCCGCGTTGATGGCCGAGCTCGGTCACGCGACGTACGCCGTGGTCGGCCACGATCGTGGTGCGAGGGTGGCGCACCGGCTGGTGCTGGACCACGCCGACGCCGTCACCCGGGTGGCGCTCCTCGACATCGTGCCCACCCGGCACGTGTTCGGGAACGTCGACAAGCTGCTCGCACTGACCTATGACCACTGGTTCTTCCTTGCGCAGGAGAACGACCTGCCGGAGGTGCTGATCGGCGGCGCCGCCGAGCACTGGCTGCGCACCAAGCTGGACCAGTGGTCCGGCCCCGACGCGAGCTTCGACGAGGAGGCGGTCCGGGAGTACCTCCGCTGCTTCGACCCTCCGGCGATCCACGCCAGCACCGAGGACTACCGCGCCGGCGCGACCATCGACCTGGTCGACGACGACGCGAGCTGGGAGGCCGGCGACCGGATCGCCAGGCCGGCGCTGGTCCTCTGGGGCGCCGCGGGCCTGGTGGGGTTGCGGTACGACGCGCTGGGCGTCTGGAGGGAGTACGCCACCGCGGACGACCTCGTGCAGGGTCAGGCGGTGCCGGGCGGGCACTTCCTCCCCGAGGAGGCACCCACCGAGACGATCGCTGCCCTCGATGCCTTCCTGTCCTGACCTGGCTCACTCACGCCGAGGGCGGCACCGGATCCAGGCTCGTGGCAGCTCCGTGCTGCCGTGCGGCCGTGGGGGCAGGAACTCGGGCTTGCCGTCGTCGGGGTTGAGCCGGACCTGCCATGGCGTGTGGTGGAGGACGCGGTGGTGCTCGCCGCAGACCAGGACCAGGTTGTCCAGGCACGTCGGGCCGCCGTCGGCCCAGTGAACGATGTGGTGGGCGTGCCCCATCACCGGCGGACGGGTGCAGCCGGGGAACGCGCAGTGCCGATCGCGGACGACGAGGGCCCGCCACAGAGCGGCAGTGACGAGTCGCGCTGCACGTCCGACGTCGAGGACCTCGCCGTCGGTGCCGAGGCAGACCGGGATGAGGTCGGCATCGCAGGCCAGCCTGCGCACAGCGGCGACCGAGAGCCGCAGCCCGTCGTCTGTCAGTGCCTCGGCAGCGGGAGCCACGTCCGGGCTCATGACCAGGGACGGGTAGTCGATGGTGATCGCGACTCGGGGCCGGGCGCCATGCGACGCGGGCAGCCGGTCGGTGGCGAGCGCGTGCTGGGCGAGCTCGACCAGCGCGTCGAACATGCGGGCGCCGTGGTCCCGCGGATCTGTCTCGGGGCCGCAGCCCGGAGTGTCCGGATCGACGGCCGGCGCGGGCTTGGTCAGGGGGAGGAGTGCGGCCCGGAGCACGGCACCGTCCTCGCTGCCCCCGTGGCCCTTGATCCGGATCCCACCCGCTCCGTCGTCGACCACCGACAGGAAGCGTCCGATGTGGGCGGCACGCTCCTCCCGGGCGAGCGCCGCCTCGTCTCGCCGCTCGGCGCGGTCGGGGTCGACCACGTCGGCGAGGTGTCGTGCGGTGCGGGCCAGGTCGGTGGCGTTGAGCCGCTGCGTCTCGTCCAGCAGCACCCGCTCCCCGCGGGACCGCAACGACGGACTGGACGGGAGGCTGTCGACGGCCTCGCAGATGATCGCAGCCTGGGCGGCAGACACCTGCCCGGAGCGCAGGGCCTCGAGCGTCTCGGGGAGCTCGGTGACGAGGTGGTGGGCGTGCGCCACCGCTCGGCCTCCCTCGCGGCGGGTCAGGCCGGCCAGGTGGGTGAACCAGTCTGCGGTCGAGCCCCAGTGGAGCTGCGTGCGCGCGAGGTCACGAACGTCGGCCTCGGCCAGCAGCCGGGCCTCCAGCGCCGCGACCGCGCCCTTCAGCTCCTGGGTGGCGGCCAGCCCCTCGACCAGGTCGTCGTCACCGAACCCGGCCGGAAGCCGATCGTCGAGCACCTCCAGCTGGGCGCGGGCAGCCGCCAGCACCTCCGCGGGAGACACACAGACGGCCACGACGAGCTCCGGAAGTCGGCACCGATGCCCGTGGACCAACCCGCGGGACTGGGGATGACCTCGATGCCAGCGCGCCACCGAATGGCGAGCCCCGGAAGCACAGACCCGGAGGACAACTGCATCTCAGCGACCTCGATGGGTCGCGTGCTGTACCTATTCGAACACACGTTCGAACTATCGTCAAGCCCCCTGGTCTCAACCCAGCCACAGCGTCTCGGTAGCGTCTCTCCGGTGACCGCTCGGGCGATCGAAGTCGTCGACCTCACCATGACCTACGGCGACCTCCGGGCGGTCGACGGCGTCAGCCTGGAGGTCGGCGAGGGCGAGTTCGTCGGGATCCTCGGACCCAACGGCGCGGGCAAGACCACGACCCTGGAGACCGTCGAAGGGCTGCGCAGGCCCGACTCCGGCAGCGTCACCGTGCTCGGCCAGCCGGTCTGGCCGCGCAACTCCGCGCTGCTGCCCCGGATCGGCGTGCAGCTGCAGGCCTCGTCGTTCTTCGAGCGGCTCACCGCGCGCGAGCAGATCCACACCTTCGCTTCTCTGTACGGCGTGGGCCCGGCGGCGGCCGACGAGTGGATGGGCCGGGTCGGTCTCGACGACAAGGCGGACACCCGGGTCGAGCAGCTGTCCGGCGGCCAGGCCCAGCGGCTGTCGATCGCCTGCGCGCTGGTCCACGACCCCGAGGTGGTCTTCCTCGACGAGCCCACGGCCGCCCTCGACCCGCAGGCGCGCCGCAACCTGTGGGACCTGCTGTCCGGGCTCAACGACTCCGGTCGCACCGTGGTGCTGACCACTCACTACATGGATGAGGCCGAGGTGCTTTGCGACCGGGTCGCGATCATGGACCACGGCCGGATCCTCCGGTTCGACTCGCCGGCGGCGCTGATCCGCGGCCTCGACGCCCCCGCCCGGATCACCCTCGCGCCCGGACAGCTGACCCTCGACCAGGGCCGGGCCCTGCGCGGCGTGGACGACGCGATCGAGGCCTCCGAGGGCGTCGTGCTCACCACCCGGCAACCGGCCACCGTCGTCTCCCAGCTCGCCGATGCGGACCACCTCGACGGCGTGCGCGTGCACACGGGCACCCTCGAGGACGTCTTCCTCGACCTCACCGGCCGGGAGTACCGCGCGTGAGCAACAGCACCCGCGCCTTCAAGGCGCTGTCGCTCGCGATCGTCAAGGGCTTCGTCCGGGACCGGACGTCGGTCTTCTTCGCGGTGATCTTCCCGCTGATGTTCCTGGTGCTCTTCGGGGGACTGTTCGGCGACCCGAGCCAGTCCAAGGTCGCCCTGATCCAGGTCGGCGACGTCTCGCTGATCGACCAGCTCCCGAAGGACGCCAGGGCGGCGTTCGACCAGGCCTTCGACGTCGAGCACTCCGACGACCTGGAGGCGGCGATCAACAAGGTGAAGAAGGGCGACGCGGACGTCGCGGTCGAGATGCAGGGCGACACCCTCGTGGCCCACTACACGCGCACCGACCAGGTGAAGGCCGCGGTCACCCAGGGCACCCTGCAGGCGTTCGTCGACGGGACCAACGTCGCCCAGCTGTCGGACGCAGCCGGCCAGCCGCCGAAGTTCGACCTGAAGACCGAGAGCGTCGAGGACGACTCACTCAGGACCATCCAGTACTACACGCCCGGGCTGCTCGGCTGGGCGGTCGCGATGAGCGCCGCCTTCGGCGCCGCGGCCACCATCCAGGGCTGGCGGCAGTCCAAGCTGATCCGCCGCCTGCAGCTGGCGCCGGTCTCGACCCGCACCGTGGTGGGCGCCCGGGTCTCGGTCACGGTCGGGATCGCGCTGGTGCAGCTGGTGATCTTCGTGGGGATCGGGGTGGCCGCGTTCGGGCTCACCCTGACCGGTTCGTGGTGGATGTCGGTCCCGCTGCTGGTCGTCGGCACGATGTGCTTCATGGCCATCGGGCTGCTGGCCGGTGCGCTCACCAAGACCACCGAGGGTGCGGTCAACGCCGCCAACTTCATGGTGCTGCCGATGGCGTTCCTGTCGGGCTCGTTCTTCCCGCTCGACGGCACCCCGGGCTGGCTGCAGGCGTTCTCCGGCCTGCTGCCGCTCAAGCACCTCAACGACGGGATGCTCGACGTCATGGTCCGCGGTGAGGGGCCGTCCGCCGCGCTCGTGCCGATCGCGATCCTGCTCGCCTTCGCGGTCGTGGTGACCCTGATCTCCGCGAAGCTGTTCCGCTGGGAGACGACGTAGGCACCCCGCGATCCAGACGCTCGCCCGACCCCGAGTGGGACACTCGCGGCTGTGAGTGAGCAGGGTCCGCACCGCTGGACCGTCCAGGAGCTGCTCGACCTGGTGCTGGACGAGGGCTCCTTCGAGTCCTGGGACGAGCCGATCGACATCTCGGACGCCCCGGCCGGCTACCGGGCCGAGCTCGAGGCCGCCCGCGAGAAGGCCGGCACCGACGAGTCGGTGGTCACCGGCCGCGGGCTGGTGCACGGGCGGCCGGTGGCGCTGGTGGCCAACGAGTTCCGCTTCCTGGCCGGGTCGATCGGGCTGGCCGCGGCGCGCCGCATCACCAGCGCCGTACGCCGGGCGACCGCCGAGCGGCTCCCGATCCTGGCCAGCACCGCCAGCGGCGGCACCCGGATGCAGGAGGGGACGCCGGCGTTCGTGCAGATGGTCGAGATCTCGCGCGCGCTGATGGAGCACCGGGCCGCCGAGCTGCCCTACCTGGCCTACCTCCGTCACCCGACCACCGGCGGCGTCTACGCGTCCTGGGGCTCGCTGGCGCACGTGACCGTGGCCGAGCCGGGCGCCCTGATCGGCTTCCTCGGACCCAAGGTGTTCGAGGCGTTGAACGGCCGGCCGTTCCCCGAGAACGTGCAGCTGGCCGAGAACCTCAAGCACCACGGCGTCATCGACGGCATCGCCACCGCCGAGGAGCTCCCGGCCCTGGTCGACCAGGTGCTGTCGATCCTGGTCGACCCTCCGTCGGAGCCGCGGCTCGCCCGGCGCACCGGCGAGCTCGACCCGGACCTCGACGCCTGGGCCGCCATCGAGGAGACCCGCGGCGAGGACCGGATCGGGGTCCGCGACGTGCTGCGAGCCGGAGCCGAGGTGGTGCTGCCACTGTCGGGCACCGAGAAGGGCGAGCGGGACAGCACCGTGCTCGTGGTCATGGCCCGGCTCGACGGCGAGCCCTGCCTGGTGGTCGGCCAGGACCGCAGCCGCCAGGGCCCCGCCACGCCGATGGGGCCGGGCGCGCTGCGCACCGCCCGCCGGGCCATGCGGCTGGCCAACGAGATGCGGCTGCCGCTGGTCACCGTCATCGACACCCCGGGCGCCGAGCTGTCCCAGCGGGCCGAGGAGGGCGCGATCGCCGGCGAGATCGCCCGGTGCCTGGCCGGGCTGGCCACGATGCGGGTGCCCACGGTCTCGGTGGTCCTGGGCCAGGGCTGCGGCGGTGGCGCGCTGGCCCTGCTCCCGGCCAGGCGGGTGATCGCGGCAGAGAAGGCGTGGCTGATGCCGCTGCCTCCGGAAGGCGCCAGCGTCATCGTGCACGGGGACACGACGCACGCACCCGAGCAGGCGCGCCGGATGCGGATCCGGGCCGTCGACCTCCTGGCCCACGGCACCGCCCACCAGGTCGTCCCCGAGCCGGAGGGCGACACCGGCGAGGCGCTGGCAGCCGCAGTGGCCGCCGAGATCGCCGCCGCGATCCGGGCGGTCCGCACCTGACACGGGGACTTCGGACCGTTCGGTGCTGCGACCCGACGGCACCCGGGCCGGCCTGCTGCGCCGGGCCGCACCGTCGGACGCTCGAAGCGCGGGGCTCAAGGCGCTGGTGACCCGGGACCAGACCAAGAACGACGTCGTGGAGCTCGTCGACGAGAACCAGGCCGTCGTGCTGACGCTGATCCGGCCCACCGGTACGCCGAAGAGCTCCGTGGAGGTCCGCGACAGCGACGGTGACGGCTCCGGCCGGATCGTCCAGCAGAGCCTGCGACGCAGCGGGACGACGTATGCGCTCCTCGGCCCCACCGGTCACTTCCTGGGCGACCTGCAGGCCGCACAGCGGCGACCTCCGAGTCAGCTCGCCTTGCGGGCGGCCACCTTCCGGGTGCCGGCCTTCTTGGCGGCGGCCTTCTTGGTGGTCGTCTTCTTGGCCGCGGCCTTCTTCGTCGTGGTCTTCTTGGCCGCCGCGCTCTTGGCCGTGGCCTTCTTCGTGGCGGCCTTCTTGGTGGTGGTCCGCTTCGCGGCCGACTTCCTGGCCGGCTTCTCCTCGGCCTCGTCCTCGACGTCCTCGAAGATCTCCGAGCCGGTCTCGCCGCGGCCCTGCTTGGCGGCGTCGACCGAGCGCTGCAGCGCGGCCAGCAGGTCCACGACCTCGCCGGAGGACTTGGTCGAGGTCGGGGTGCGCTTGAGCTCGCCGCCCTCGATCTTGGTCTTGACCAGGGTCTCGACCGCCTCGGCGTAGTCGTCCTCGAACTCCGACGGGTCGAAGTCGCCGGCCAGGGTCTCCACCAGCATGTGCGCCATCTTGACCTCGGCGTCCTTGACGTCGCCGACCTCGACCGAGAAGTCGGGGGTGCGGACCTCGTCGGGCCACATCATCGTCTGGAGCACGATCACGTCGTCCTTCACCCGCAGCACGGCGACCGTGGTGCGCTGGCGCAGGGCGACGGTCACCACTGCCATCCGGTCGGCGTCGAGCAGCGCCTGGCGGAGCAGGCCGTAGGGCTTGGCGCCCGACTTCTCCGGCTCGAGGTAGTAGGACTTCTCGAGCAGCATCGGGTCGATCTGCTCGGCGGGCACGAACTTCTCCACCGCGATCTCGCGGGACGAGGTCGAGGGCAGCTGCTCCATGTCCTCATCGGTGAGGATGACCATCTCGCCGTCCTCGGTCTCGTACCCCTTGGCGATGTCGGCGTAGGCGATCTCCTCGCCGTCGATCGAGCAGACCCGTTGGTACTTGATCCGGCCGCCGTCCTTGGCGTGCACCTGCCGGAACGACACGTCGTGCGACTCGGTCGCGGCGTACAGCTTCACCGGCACGCTGACCAGCCCGAAGGACACCGCACCCTTCCAGATCGCCCGCATGCCCACTCTCCTCCTGTGTCCGGCCCCCCAGCCGGGGTGCGACCAGTGTGACCGGTGTGACGGCCAGAATCCATCGGTTCACCGATGGACCGCATCGGCAAGGATGGGGCCATGCGCCCCATGCTCGCCACCGCCGGTACCCACGTGCCGGCCGAGCCGGGCTGGTCGCACGAGGTGAAGTGGGACGGTGTCCGGGTGCTGGCCGACACCACCCGCGGTGGCTCGACCCGGCTGCTGAGCCGCAACGAGAACCCGGTCACCGTGGCGTGGCCCGAGCTCAACCGGAGCCCGTTGGGCGACCGCGACCTGCTCGTGGACGGCGAGGTGATCGCGCTCAACGACCGCGGGCTGCCCGACTTCCGGGTGCTCCAGGACCGGATGCACGTCCGCAACGCCGCCGCGGCGGCCCGGCTGGCCGACCAGCTGCCCGCGACGTACATGGTCTTCGACGTGATGCGCGTGGACGGCAAGGACGTCAGCGACCAGCCGCTGGGGGAGCGGCGCAGGATCCTGCGCGGCCTGGGGCTCGAGCACTCGACCTGGCAGGTGCCCGACGCGTACGACGACGGCCCGATGCTCTACGACGCCACCCTGCAGCAGGGGCTCGAGGGCATCGTCAGCAAGCGGCTCACCTCGCGCTACGTGTTCGGCCAGCGCACCAAGAGCTGGCTGAAGTTCGCCCACCGGCACCGCCGCTCCTACGTCGTGGGCGGCTGGCGGCCCCAGGAGGGCACGGTCGACCGGCTGGCGGCGCTGCTGGTCGGGGAGCTCACCGAGCAGGGGCTGGCCTACCGGGGGCGCGTGGGCAGCGGGATCGGCGCCGCGGCGAGCCGGCAGCTCACCCAGCTGGTCGGCCCGCTGACCCGCGGGGACAGCCCGTTCGACGACGAGGTCCCGGTCGTCGACGCCCGCGGCACGTTCTGGGTCGATCCGGTCCTGGTGGTCGACGTCGAGACGCACGGCGTGGGCTACCAGCGACTCCGGCAGCCGTCCTACCGCGGTGTCCGCAACGACCTGGCGCCGGGCGACCTGTGATCGCCGAGCTGGTGCTGGCCGCCGCGCTGTCCTCGGGCAGCGCCGGTCCCACGACCCTCGACGGCGTCCGCGTGCACCTCGAGCCCGGGACCCAGCAGGTGGTCACCGTCAACCACACCGACGGCTACCACGCGCGGGTGACCTTCTGGAAGCTCGCCGACGCCGGGTGGAAGTCCCGGTTCAGCGCCGAGGACGGCCGGATCGGGTACGGCGGCCTGGTCCGCGGCACCCGGCGCCAGCAGGGCACCGGCACCACTCCGCTGGGCACCTACGGCCTGCCCTGGGCGTTCGGCATGGGCGCCGCCGATGCCGGCTGGAGGCTGCGTTACCGGCAGGTCGAGCCGGGCGACTTCTGGGTGGAGGACAACGGGTCCGCCTACTACAACCGCTACCGCAACCGGGCCGACGGGGGCTTCCGCTGGTGGCTGCCCACCAGCGACCCGAACAGCTCCGAGCGGCTCACCGACTTCCGGCAGCAGTACCGCATCTCCGTGGTCACCGACTTCAACCGGTCCCAGGTCCGGCACCGCGGAGCCGGGATCTTCCTCCACGTCAACGGCTCGGGCGCGACCGCCGGCTGCGTCAGCGCCCCCGGCGTGTTCATGGACAGGCTGATGCGGGCCCTCGACCCGGCCAAGGTTCCGGTGATCGCGGTGGGGCGCTGATGGCCAAGCAGGACTCCGAGGAGGTCTTCGTCGACGTCGAGGGCCGCACCCTCAAGATCAGCAACCTCGGCAAGGTCCTCTACCCGCGCACCGGCACCACCAAGGGCGAGGTGCTGAGCTACTACGCCCAGATCGCGCCGGTCCTGCTGCCGCACCTCAAGGACCGCGCTGTCACCAGGATCCGCTGGCCGCACGGCACCGACGACATGAGCTTCTTCGAGAAGAACATCCCCGGTGGCACGCCGTCCTGGGTGCACACGGTGACTGTCCCGACCACCGGCTCGCGCACGGCGTCCAAGGAGGACGGCACGCTCACCTTCCCGATCGTCGACGACCTGGCCACGCTGACCTGGCTGGTCAACCTGGCCGCGCTCGAGCTGCACGTGCACCAGTGGACGGTCGGGCGCAACGGCCGGCCGCGCGGCGCGGACCGGCTGGTCATCGACCTCGACCCGGGCGAGCCGGCCGGGCTGCACGAGTGTTGTGGAGTGGCCCTGCTGGTCGCCGACGCGCTCGAGGAGCGGGGGCTGGCGGCCAAGCCGGTGACCAGCGGCAGCAAGGGGCTGCACCTCTACGCCGAGCTGGCCGAGCGGATGCCGTCCGAGGAGTCGACCGCGCTGGCCAAGGAGGTGGCCGAGGAGCTCGAGAAGGCGCACCCCAAGCTGCTCACCGCGACCATGACCAAGTCCCGCCGGGCGGGCAAGGTCTTCCTGGACTGGTCGCAGAACTCCGGCTCCAAGACCACGATCTCGCCGTACTCCCTGCGCGGGAAGGAGCGACCCTTCGTCGCCACCCCGCTCGGCTGGGACGAGGTCGAGGAGGGCGCCGACGACCCGGACGCGCTGGAGCAGTTCCGCTACGAGCAGGTGCTCGAGCGGGTCGAGGAGTACGGCGACCTGTTCGAGTGAGCCCCGAATGAGGCCGTAGTGACCGATGGGAAGGCTCGCCCGAAGGTGTTACCCAACGGTGGTCCAGCCGTGCACCGGACGTGGACCCGGCCGGACAGCGTCCGCCTAGTTTGACCAGTGGGCCCTTTGCACGGCCCGACGTGTCAAGGGGGGACAGGTCTTGGAGATCGCGCCGGTACCGCACCGGTCGACCCGCAGCGAATGGCGGCGGCTCGCACTCGGTCTGACGGTCCTTGTCCCGGTGGTGCTCCTGGTGCTGCTGCCGGCGGTGCTCGGGCTGGACCGCTACGTCGTCACCGACCGGTCGATGGACGGTGCCCTGGGCCGCGGCTCGGTCGTGCTGGCCCGCGAGGTGCCGCCCTCGGACCTGCGCGTCGGCGACGTGATCACCTTCACGCCGCCCGGGGGCCGGTCCGACGAGCGGGTCACCCGGCGGATCGTCGCGATCGGCGCCGGCGCGGCCACCACCCAGGCCGACCGCACCGGCAGCGCCGACCCGCTGGCCGTGCCGATGACCTCCCCGGCGTACGCCCGGGTCTGGCTCGCCATCCCGTGGATCGGCTATCCGTTCGTGATGGACGGTGGCTGGGTGCTGCTGGCGATGATCGCCGTGGCAGCGTTCGTCATCGCCCTCCTCGCCGGCCGCCGTCAACCCCAGCCCGTGGCCCGGTCGGACCGGCCCCGGCAGCCCGCGGTCTCCCGCTGAGTGGATCGGTGCGTTGCGCCGCGCGTACCGCTTGTCTAGTCCTATCCTTGCCGAATGGCGCAGAGAGTCCTCGTGGTGGAGGACGAGGAGGACATCGCGTTCCCCCTCGTCCGCACCTTGGAGCGCGAGGGCTACGAGGTCGCCTGGGTGGACTCGGGACAGAAAGCGCTGGACGACGTCTCGGCGCGTCACGCGGACGTGGTCATCCTCGACCTGGGGCTCCCCGACATGGACGGGCTGGAGGTCTGCCGCAAGGCCAGGGACTCGGGCTACGACGGCGCGATCATGATCGTGACGGCGCGGGCGGGCGAGCTCGACCGGGTGGTGGGCCTCGACTACGGCGCCGACGACTACATGGCCAAGCCGTTCGGGCTGGCCGAGCTCCAGGCCCGGGTCCGCGCCCTCCTGCGGCGTACCAACAGCAACGCCAGCGCCGGCGACCTGGGAGCCGACGGTGGCCTGCGCATCGATGTGGCCGCCCGCCGGGTCTTCTCCGGCGACGACGAGGTGCCGCTGACGGGCAAGGAGTTCGAGGTCCTCAACGTCCTGGTCGCCAACCGGGACAAGGTCGTCTCCCGCACCAGACTGATGGCCGACGTGTGGGACGAGAACTGGTACGGCTCCACCAAGACCCTCGACGTCACCATCGGGCGGCTCCGCCAGAAGCTCGAGAGCGTCGGCGTGCAGGAGAAGGTCGTGGCCGTGCGCGGCGTCGGGTTCCGCCTCGAGGGCAGCTCGACCGACTGAGCACCGCCGGCCCTCGGCTGGGGGGTGACCGGTGCGCGCGCGGCTGACGGCTTCGTTCGTCGTCCTCTCGGTCGTCCTGGTGGTCGGCGCCCTGTGGCTGCGCGGCTACACCGAGCAGTCGACCCTGCGCACCCACGAGAGCCGTGACCTGCGGGAGGAGGCCACGACGCTCGCGCTGGTGGTCGAGCAGCGTCAGCAGCTCGGCCAGCCGGTGGACCGCGCGTTCCTCGCCGGGGTCGTCGACAGCGCCGACCGGCTGGAGTACGACGCGGGTGACGGCCAGCCGGTCGTCGTCGAGGGCCAGGCCTACACCGATGAGCACGCGGACGACGCCATCGAGACCATGGTCGACAGCGGCGGCGGCACGCTCACCCTGCGTCAGGCCGGCTCGGTGCTCCACGACCTGGCCGACCGGGACCTCGCCTCGCTCGGCTTCCTGGTCCTGCTGGTCGCGCTGGTGGCCGCGCTGGTCGGCTACGTGATCGCCGGGCTGGTGGCGGGCCCGTTCCGCCAGCTGGCCGGCGCGGCCGGTCAGCTGGGCCGGGGGCGGTTCGACCTCGACCTGCCCCGTTCGCGGATGCCGGAGGCCCGGGCGCTCAGCCAGGCGCTGCTCATCTCGGCCGGTCAGCTCCAGGAGCGGCTCGCCTCGGAGCAGGCTTTCGCCGAGCACGCCTCGCACGTGCTGCGTACCCCCTTGACCGGTGTCCGGCTCGAGCTGGAGGACCTGGCCCAGCGCGAGGATCTGCCCGCCGACGCGCGGGCCTCGGCGACCCGGGCGGTGGGCCGGATCGAGGCGATGGACGCCGTGGCCGGCGACCTGGTCGCGCTGGCCCGCCGTGGCGCCCTGGTGGCCGGTGCCGAGATCCCGGTGCGTGACCTGGCCACCCAGTGCGCGCAGACCTGGGCGGACGCGCTGGCCGACCAGGACCGGGAGCTGACGGCCGCGGTCGAGGGCGACATCGAGACGACGTACACCCCCGGGCCGGTCGAGCACATCCTGGACCTGGTCCTGGCCGACGTGCTGAAGCGCGGTGAGGGCGCGGTCCGGATGGTCTTCGAGGCCCACCACGACGGCCACCTGTCCATCGGGATCTCCGGTGCCGACCTGCGCGAGGTGCCCGGCGTGGATGACGACCTGGCGATCACCCAGGCCCGGGCGGTGGTCGCGGCGCTGGGCGGCCGGCTGACCGGGGACTCCGCCCAGGAGCTGTCGATCCTGCTGCCTCGGCGCTAGAGCCCCCGCGCCAGCCTCAGGTAGGCGTGGTTCGACCGCAGCTCGTTCCGGAACGCACGCACCGTGGTGGTGTCGTCGATGACCAGGAGCTCGGTGTCGGTCATCTCGGCGAAGTCGCGGAAGACGTCGACCCCCACCGCGCTGCTCATCACCGTGTGGTGCGCCGCTCCGGCGGCCAGCCAGCAGACGCTCGAGGTCGGGAAGTCGGGGGCCGGGCGCCAGACGGCACGTCCGACAGGCAGGCGCGGCAGCTCGGGAGCCTCGACGTTCTGGACCACGTTGGCGACCAGCCGGAACCGGTCTCGTAGGTCCGACATGGCCACCACGACGGCGGGCCCCGGATCGGCGGTGAAGACCAGCCGGACCGGGTCGTCCTTGCCGCCGATGGAGAGCGGGTGGATCTCCAGGCTCGGGACGGCCGTCGTGAGCGAGGGAGCGACCTCGAGCATATGAGCTCCCAGGACCACCTCATGGCCGGGTGTGAGGTCGTAGGTGTAGTCCTCCATCAGGCTGGCACCGCCCGGGAGCCCGGTGCCCATGACGTTCGCGACCCGGACGAGGATCGCCGTCTTCCAGTCACCCTCGGCGCCGAAGCCGTAGCCCTCCGCCATCAGCCGCTGGACAGCGAGCCCGGGGAGCTGGCGCAACGAGCCGAGGTCCTCGAAGCTGGTGGTGAACGCACCGAAGCCGCCGGCCTCCAGGAACCCCCGGAGACCGAGCTCGATGGCCGCCCCGTCCTGCAGCGACTGGTGCCGTGCACCGCCGGGCAACAGCTCGGGCGCCACCTTGTAGGTGTCCGCGTACTCCCCGACCAGTTGGTCGACGTCGGCTTGTGGGACGTCCTCGACCGCGGCGGCGAGCTCGTTGACTCCCCAGGTGTTGACCTGGACACCGAAGTGCAGCTCGGCCTCGGTCTTGTCGCCCTCGGTGACCGCGACGTAGCGCATGTTGTCCCCGAAGCGCACGATGCGCAGGGACCGGGCCGCCGCAAGTCCGGCTGCCGCACGTTGCCAGTCCTCGACCTCACGGAGCACGCGTGGGTCGGACACGTGGCCGGCCACGGTCTTGCGGGCGATCCCCATCCGGGTCTGGATGTAGCCGAACTCGCGGTCGCCGTGGGCGGCCTGGTTGAGGTTCATGAAGTCGAAGTCGATGTCCGCCCAGGGCAGCTCGAGGTTGGCCTGGGTGTGCAGGTGCAGCAGCGGCTTGCGCAGTACGTCGAGCCCGGCGATCCACATCTTCGCCGGGCTGAACGTGTGCATCCATGCGACGACCCCGATGACCTCGTCGCGGGCGTTCACGTCCAGAGCGAGCCGACGGATGCTGTCGGGGTCGGTGAGGACGGGTCGCCAGACGACCCGGATCGGCAGCTCCGACAGTCCGGCCACGACATCCCTGGACTGTTCGGCGACGCGGCGGAGCGTCTCCTCGCCGTACATCGTCTGGCTGCCGGTGACGAACCAGACCTCCTGGCCGTCGAAGCTCCTCAGCATGTCGTCTCCCTCATTCGCGGCGATCGTCGGCGGCCTGCCCGTAGACGTGCTGGTAGCGGGCGTAGAGGAGGTCGATCGCGTCCGGCGAGATCGGCAACGGGTCGCCGCCGTGGCGGGCGATGTGGACGGTGCGCGCGACGTCCTCGAGCATCACGGCTGCCTTGACCGCATCGCGCGGCGTGACGCCGATCGTGAACGGCCCGTGGTTGCGCATCAGGACGGCGCGCGACCGGTGCCCTTTGAGCGTCTCTACGATGCCGCGGCCGATCGAGTCGTCGCCGATGATGGCGAACGGACCGACAGGGACGGGGCCGCCGAACTCGTCGGCCATGCCGGTGAGCACGCACGGGATCTCCTCGCCGCGCACCGCCCAGGCCACGGCGTACGTCGAGTGGGTGTGCACGACACCGCCCACGTCCGGGAGGTGCCGGTAGACGTAGGCGTGCGCCGCCGTGTCGCTCGACGGCGAGCGCTCGCTGCCGGGCGTGCCGGGCAGGACGTTGCCGTCGAGGTCGCAGAGGATCATCGAGTCCGGCGTGAGCTCGTCGTAGGAGACACCGGACGGCTTGATGACGAACAGGTCTGCTCCCGGCACCCGGCCCGAGACGTTGCCGGACGTCCAGACGACGAGGCCGTACCGCACCAGCTCCGCGTGCAGACCGGCCACGTCCCTGCGTACAGCGGCGACCGCGTCATCGACGTTCATGACGCCTGCTCCTCGAGAGTGGTACGGCGCAACGCGCGCAGCCGTTGCATGACCTCGCTGCCACCGCGCCCGAACCAGTCGTGCAGCTGGAGGTACTCGGCGAAGAGCAGGTCGTACGCCGCCGCGTCGTGCTCGTCCGGCTCGTACACGACCGGCCCGCGTGAGCCCATGGCCGCCGCGGCAGCGCGGACGTCCGGGTGGACCCCTGCCGCGACGGCAGCGTGGATCGCCGACCCGAGCGCCGGGCTCTGAGCGCTGCCCGCGGTCCAGATCGGCAGTCGCAGGACGTCGGCGTAGGTCTGCATCAGCCGGGCGTTCTGCACCAGCCCACCGGCGACGACCAGCTCGGTCACCGGCACGCCCGCGGCTGCGAACGTCTCGACGATCACGCGGGTGCCGAACGCGGTCGCCTCGAGCAGTGCCCGGTAGCCGTGCTCCGCGCGGGTGGCAAGGGTCTGGCCCACGACGACACCGGACAGGTCGTGGTCGACCAGGACCGACCGGTTTCCCGAGTGCCAGTCGAGGGCGACCAGGCCGTGCGCCCCGACCGGTTCCCGGTAGGCGAGCTCGGTGAGGTGCTCGTGCACCGAGCGTCCGCGGGCGGCGGCATCCTCGGCGTACCGGCCCGGAACCTGGTTCGCGACGTACCACGCGAAGATGTCGCCGACCCCCGACTGACCCGCCTCGTAGCCGAACAGCCCGCTCACGATGCCGCCGTCGACGACGCCGCACATGCCCGGAACCTCTGCGAGGTGCTCGTGGCTCATCACGTGGCAGGTGGAGGTGCCCATGATCGCCACCATCTGGCCGGGCCCGGTCGCCTGCACGGCTGGCGCAGTGACGTGGGCGTCGACGTTGCCGACCGCGACCGCGATGCCCTGCGGGAGGCCGGTCCATGCGGCGGCCTCGGCGGTCAGCCGGCCCGCCGAGTCCCCGAGCCGGCCGATCGCGCCGCCGAGCTTGTCCTCGGCGAACCCGGCGAAGCCCGGGTCGAGCGCGGCCAGGAAGTCGCGGTCGGGGTAGCGGCCGTCCTGGAGGAGACCCTTGTAGCCGGCCGTGCATGCGTTGCGGACGAAGTGGCCGCACAGCTTCCAGACGATCCAGTCGGCGGCCTCGACGAAGAGGTCCGTCCGGTCATACAGCTCGGGGTCCTCCTCGAGCAGCTGGAGGCCCTTCGCGAACTCCCACTCGCTGGAGACCAGGCCGCCGTAGCGGCTGATCCAGGGCTCCGCGCGGCGGTGAGCGAGCGCGTTGAGACGGTCGGCGTGCGGCTGTGCGGCGTGGTGCTTCCACAGCTTCACGTACGCGTGCGGACGGTCTGCGTAGTCCGCCAGCTCGCACAGCGGAGTGCCGTCGGCCAGCACCGGCAGCACGGTGCAGGCGGTGAAGTCCGTGCCGATCCCGATCACCTGCGCCGGGTCGATGCCGGCGGCGCGCACCGCCGCCGGCACCGCGGTGCGAAGGACGTCGAGATAGTCCCCCGGCACCTGCAGGGCCCAGTCGGGGGGCAGGGGAAGAGAGTGCCCCGCCCCACCGGCTGGACCCGCGTCCAGGCAGTGGTCCAGCACGCCATGCCGGTACTCGTGCACAGCGGTCCCGAGCTCGGCGCCGTCCGCGGCGCGTACGACGACCGCGCGTCCTGAGAGCGTGCCGAAGTCCACGCCAACGGTGCACGCCTCGCTGCTCACACACCCTCCCCAGGTCCGGGTCGGCGTACGGCCGCCGCCCGGCCGGATGCTAGTCAAATGTGATCGCTAACGGAAGCCCCTCTCACAGGCTGGCTCAACAGATTGGCCCGTTAACTGCCTCTTGCGCGATCGAGTTGTTACCGCTAACGTCCCGGCCAATCTCGGTATGTGAAGGCTAACAATTCGAGGCTCTGGCGTCGATCCGGTGGCGTCACGCCATACTCAGCCGGCGCGGGCCGGTCCGAGCGAGGAGGTTTGGGAGTGAAGAAGAAGTTCCTGACCGGCTTCGCCGCGCTGAGTGCTCTGGCACTCTTCGCGGCCGGCTGCGGCAGCGACTCCGGCTCGGGCGGTGGCTCGGGCGGGGGAGACATCAAGGTCGGCTTCGCGCAGACCGGGTCCGAGTCCGGGTGGCGCAGCGCGAACACGGAGAACATGAAGAAGGCGTTCTCGAAGGAGAAGGGCTTCGACCTGGTCTTCAACGCCGCCGACAACGACCCCGCGGCCCAGATCGCCGCAGTCCGCAGCTTCATCAACCAGGGCGTCGACGCGATCGTGGTCGCGCCGATCGTCGAGGACGGCTGGGACGACGTCCTGCAGGAGGCCAAGGACGCCGACATCCCGGTCGTGCTGGAGGACCGCACCGTCTCGTCCTCCGACGACCTGTTCGCGAGCTGGGTCGGCGACGACTTCGAGAAGGAAGGGGAGACCGCCGGCCAGTGGGCCGCGGACAACCTCGGCGACACCCCGACCAAGATGGTCGTCCTCGAGGGCACGACCGGTTCGGCGCCCGCGAACGACCGGGCCGCAGGCTTCGACAAGGCCATCTCGGGCACCCAGATCCAGAAGATCGACTCCCAGACCGGCGAGTTCACCCGCGACGGCGGCAAGAAGGTCATGGAGGGATTCCTCCAGAAGTACGGCGTGGACGGCATCGACCTGGTCTTCGCGCACAACGACGACATGGCCCTGGGCGCGATCGAGGCGATCGAGGCGGCCGGAGGCAAGCCGGGCGAGGACATCAAGATCGTGTCGATCGACGCCGTCCACGACGGCCTGCAGGCGCTCATCGACGGCAAGATCAACTTCATCGTCGAGTGCAACCCACTCCTGGGCGACTACGCCGCCGACCTGGTGAAGAAGGTCCTCGACGGCACCGACGTCCAGAAGCAGAACTATGCCGAGGACGGGTCCTTCACCAAGGAGCAGGCCGCGGACGTCATCGACTCGCGCCCGTACTGATCCGAACCAGCACCGCACGACGCAGTCGAGCGGCTCCGCCGGAGACCGGTGACCCCCGGCCTCCGGCGGAGCTCTCGCTCCCGAGACGAGGGCCGCTGACACAGATGCCTGCCATGAACGAGAGTCGAACCGTCGTCGAGATGCGCGGGATCACCATCCGCTTCCCCGGCGTCCTGGCGCTCGACGGAGTGGACTTCTGCCTGCGCGCCGGCGAGGTGCACGCCCTCATGGGCGAGAACGGCGCTGGCAAGTCCACGCTCATCAAGGCGCTGACCGGTGTCTACGGCATCGACCACGGAACGATCGCGGTCGGTGGCGAGGAACGGGTCTTCGGCTCCGCCGCGGACGCACAGGGCGCCGGCATCTCGACGGTGTACCAGGAGATCAACCTGTGCCCGAACCTGTCGGTGGGCGAGAACGTCATGCTCGGCCATGAACCGCGGACCCTGCGCGGGATCGACTGGCGGGCCACGCGCCGTGAGGCGACCCGGCACCTGGCGAGCCTGGGGCTGCACCTGGACCCCCAGTCCGTCCTGGCCAGCCACTCCATCGCGGTGCAACAGCTCGTCGCGATCAGCCGAGCCATGGTGCTCGACGCCAGGGTGCTCATCCTCGACGAGCCGACCTCGAGCCTCGACCGCGAAGAGGTCGACCGGCTCTTCACGGTGGTCCGTGGGCTGCGCCAGCAGGGGGTGGCGATCCTCTTCGTGAGCCACTTCCTCGACCAGGTCTACGAGATCTCCGACCGCATCACCGTGCTCCGCAACGGCAAGCTGGTGGGGGAGTACCTCGCCGACCGGCTGCCGCGCTCGGAACTCGTCAGCAAGATGATCGGCCGCGAGCTCGACGAGCTGGAGGCGATCTCGGCCAGTGCCGAGCGGAGCATCGACCGCACCGCCACTCCGGTGCTCAGCGCGGCGGGGATCGGGAAGAAGGGTGTGCTGCACCCTGCCGACCTGGACGTCTACCGGGGCGAGGTCGTCGGGATCGCGGGGCTGCTCGGCTCGGGCCGCACCGAGCTCGTGCGGCTGCTGTACGGCGCCGACCGCGCCGATTCCGGCACCATCGCGGTCCACGGCGAACCGATCAGGCTCTCGACTCCGCGGCACGCGATCGACCGGGGGATCGCCTTCTCCTCGGAGAACCGCCGGGCGGAGGGGCTCGTCCCCGAACTCACCGTCGCCGAGAACATCGTGCTCGGCATCCAGGCTCGGCGCGGCTGGCTACGCAAGCTGCGTCGCGCCGAGCAGGAGGCCGTTGTCTCAGAGCACATCCGCGCGCTCGACGTACGTCCGCCAGACCCCAACCGGGTGGCGGGCGACCTCTCGGGTGGCAACCAGCAGAAGGTGCTCCTGGCCCGGTGGCTGGCGACGGCGCCCGAGCTGCTGATCCTCGACGAGCCGACGCGCGGGATCGACGTCGGCGCGAAGGCGGACATCCAGCGCAAGGTGGCCGAGCTCGCGGCCCGAGGACTCTCCGTCGTGTTCATCTCCTCGGAGCTCGAGGAGGTGCTTCGATTGGCCCAGCGTGTCGTGGTGATGAGGGATCGCCGCCAGATCGGGGTGCTCGACTCCAGCAGTGTCGACGTGGACGAGGTCATCGAGTACATGGCAACCGAGGGCGAAGGGAGCGTGGCGTGAGCAACCTGTTGCGGCACCGCTTGTTCTGGCCCGGCTTCTCTCTCGTGGCACTGATCGCGCTCAACACCGCGGTGCGGCCTCGGTTCATCCAGATCACGGTGCGCGACGGGGAGCTGTACGGCGCGCTCATCGACATCCTGCGCCAGTGCGCGCCGCTGATGCTGGTCTCGCTCGGCATGACCCTGGTCATCGCGACCCGCGGCATCGACCTGTCCGTGGGCGCCGTGATGGCGGTGTCGGGCGCGGTCGCCCTGACCATCATCGACGGGTCGGCCGACCCCGGCAGCGTCGGCACCGTGCTGGTCGCGATCGCTTGTGGCGTCGGGGTCGCGCTGGTCCTGGGCGTCTGGAACGGCTTCCTCGTCGCCGTGCTGAAGATCCAGCCGATCATCGCCACCCTCGTGCTGATGCTGGCCGGGCGCGGCGTGGCCCTGCTCATCACCGACGGCTTCATCACCACGGTCAACAGCAAGCCGCTGGAGTTCGTGGCCGGCGGCCACCTCTTCGGGCTGCCCTTCGCGCTCTTCATCTGGGTCGCCGCCGCCGTCGCGATCGCGCTGGCCGAACGTCGTACCGCTCTCGGGATGCTCACCGAGGCGGTGGGCATCAACCCGGAGGCCAGCCGGCTCGCGGGCGTCCGGTCCCGCGGCATCATCCTCGGGGCGTATGTCGCGAGCGGCACGCTCGCCGGGGTCGCCGGGATCATCTACAGCTCGAACATCCGGGCCGCGGACGCCAACGCCGCCGGCGAGCTGATCGAGCTCTACGCGATCCTGGCTGTCGTGCTCGGCGGCACCTCGCTGATGGGTGGAAAGTTCTCGATCGCCGGCACCGTCATCGGCGTCCTGATCATCCAGACGCTGCAGTCCACGATCCTGTTCCTCGGCGTCTCGTCGGCGGAGAGCCCCGTCTTCTTCGCCGTGGTCGTCGTGATCGTGGTCCTGATCCAGTCGCCGCGCGTGCACCAGGCCGCACGCCGGCTCACCCGCGGCCGACCGTCGCGGCCCGCCCCCGAGCTCCGGACCGAGGCGGAGGTGGCGCCGTGAGCACCGTGACGACCGACCGCCGGGCCAGGCTGGCCGCACACACCCAGACGTTCCTCAGCAGGCACTCGTCGATGATGCCGACGTTCGCAGCGCTGGTGATCTTCGTGCTGCTCCTGATCGGGGCGCAGCTCCACTTCGGTGAGTTCGTCACGCCCCGCACCATGTCGGCGCTGCTGCTCGACAACGCCTACCTCCTGATCCTCGCCGTGGGCATGACCTTCGTCATCGTCACCGGCGGGATCGACCTCTCCGTGGGCTCGGTCATGGCGTTCACAGGGATCTCCTGCGCCTCACTTCTCAGCCACGGCCACCCGGCCGTCATCGTCGTTCCGGCGATCATCCTCAGCGGGGCGCTCATCGGTCTGATGATCGGGATCCTCGTCCAGTACTTCGACGTCCAGCCGTTCATCGCGTCGCTCGCCGGGCTGTTCCTCGCCCGCGGGCTCGCCTTCGTCGTCAGCCTGGAGTCGATCCGGGTCGAGAACGACAGCGTGCTCTGGCTGCAGACCACGCGCTACCGGCTCGGCGAGTGGTACATCACGCCGACCGGCATCCTCGCCCTGCTGGTCGCCGCGCTCGGTGCCTTCGTCATGCAGTTCACGCGGTTCGGACGCACCGTGTACGCCGTCGGCGGCAACGAGCAGTCCGCCCGTCTCATGGGGCTCGCGGTCGCCCGCACCAAGGTGATGGTCTACGTGATCAGCGGCGTCTGCGGCGGCCTCGCCGGCCTGGTGCTCACGGCGTACTCCGGCGCCGGCTACCCCCGCAACGGCATCGGCACCGAGCTCGACGTCATCGCAGCTGTCGTCATCGGCGGCACGCTGCTGACCGGTGGCACGGGCTACGTGCTCGGCTCGGTGATCGGGGTGTTCGTGTACGGCACCATCAAGACGGTCATCTCCTACATGGGTGCCGAGCAGTCCTGGACCCGGATCATCATCGGCCTGATGCTGCTGGTGTTCATCGTCGTGCAGCGGATCATCGTCGTGCGGGCGGAGCGTCGACGATAGGGGCTGCCCGGGCACGCGATACTGGTGCGATGGAACGGCCGCTCGTCGAGCTGACCGGTGCCACTGTCTACTTCGGTGCCGACGCGGCGCTCGACGATGTCGACTTCCGGCTCTTCCCCGGCGAGGTCCACTCGCTGATGGGCGAGAACGGCGCCGGGAAGTCCACCCTGATCAAGGCCCTCACGGGTGCTCTGCAACTGTCGGCCGGTGAGCTCCGGCTCGACGGCAAGGAGGTGCGGTTCGGCTCGCCGCACGACGCCCAGGAGGCCGGTGTCCGTGCGGTCTACCAAGAGATCGACCTGCTGCCGAACCTGTCGGTCGCGGAGAACATCGCGCTCGGCTCCGAGTCGCGCCGGTTCGGTCTGATCGACTGGGCGCGCACCCGGAAGCGCGCACATGACGTGCTGGCCGGCCTCGGCCTGGACCTCGATCCGGCGTCGTTGCTCGGCCGGCACTCGCTCGCGGTCCAGCAGCTGGTCGCCATCGCGCGTGCCATCTCCACCGACGTCCGGCTGCTCGTCCTCGACGAGCCGACCTCCAGCCTCGACCAGGCGGAGTGCGCCGAGCTGTTCCGGGTGATCCGCGACCTCAGGGATCGTGGCGTCGCGATCATCTTCGTCTCGCACTTCCTCGACCAGGTCTACGAGATCTGCGACCGCGTGACCGTGCTGCGCGACGGCAAGCTGGTGGGGGAGTACCTCACTCGCGAGCTGCTCCGCCTCGACCTGGTGCACGCGATGCTGGGGAGGAGCGCGGACCAGCTGCGCACCCGCACCCGCCTGCACGTCGCTGACGGCCGCACGGAGCCCGTCCTGAGTGCGCGCGCAGTCAGCGTCGGCTCCGGCATCCACGAGGCCGACGTCGACCTGGTCGAGGGCGAGGTCCTGGGCGTGGCCGGCCTCCTCGGTTCCGGTCGTACCGAGCTCGCTCGCGCACTCACCGGCATCGACCGCCTCGACGCCGGGATCATCCGCATCCAGGGCAGCGACGAGAGCATCGCCGGGCCGCGGTCGGCGATCTCGCTCGGGGTCGTCTACTCCTCCGAGAACCGTCGCGCAGAGGGGATCATCGGCGACCTCAGCGTGGGCGAGAACATCACCCTCGCATTGCAGGCCGAGCGGGGGGTGCTGCGACGGATCAGGCCCTCACGCCAGCGGGAGCTGGCACTGAGCTGGATGGACGCACTCGACATCCGGCCGCGCGACCTGGATCGCCCCGCAGGCACACTCTCGGGCGGCAACCAGCAGAAGGTGCTGCTGGCCCGGCTGCTGGCGCTCGCCCCGCGCGCGCTGGTGCTGGACGAGCCGACGAGAGGAATCGACGTCGGCGCCAAGGTCGAGGTGCAGAACCTCGTCGGGGAGCTGGCCGACAACGGGCTCTCGGTCATGTTCATCTCCGCCGAGCTCGAAGAGGTGCTCCGGGTGGGCAACCGCGTCGCGATCGTGCAGGGCGGGCGGATCGTAGACACGCTGCCGTCCGAGGAGCTCACGGCCGACTCGCTGACGGCGATGGTGGCCCGGCCGGAAGAGGTCGTCTCATGACCGAGGCGGAGCAGACGGGTCCTGGTCCCGGTCGTCGCCGGGCCGCGAACATCTTCGACGTCGCAAGGCTGGCAGGCGTCTCGCACCAGACGGTCTCGCGCGTCATCAACGACCTGCCCAATGTGCGGCCCTCGACACGTGCTCGGGTGGAGCAGGCGATCGCCCAGCTGCACTACAGCCCGTCGCCGGCCGCTCGTGCGCTTGTCACCAAGCGCACCCGCACCATCGGCCTGGTCACGCCCGGCATCTCGGACTACGGTCCGACGTCGATCGCGATGCACTTCAACTTCGCGGCCCGTGCGGCGCGCTACTCGGTCGAGTCGGTCAGTGCTCCGCCGGACGACCCCAAGGCGATCCGCTCCGTTGTCGACGCGCTGCTGCGGCAGCGCGTCGACGCGATGGTGCTGGTGGTCGTCGATGTCGAGGTGCTGGAGCTGGTGCGCAGCCTCGACCTGAGCATCCCGGTGGTTGTCTCCGCCTCGACCGCACGTCGGAGCCCGGCCATCGTCTCGATCGACCAGTACCGCGGGGCGCGGTCCGCCGTCCGCCACCTCGCCGAGCTCGGGCACACGCGGATCCTGCACCTCGCGGGGCCGCGGAACGCGCCCGACGCCACCGAGCGGATCCGAGGCTGGCGAGACGAGCTCGCCGAGCACCGTCTCGAGATCGTCCCGCCCGCCTTCGGCGACTGGTCGGCGGAGAGCGGCTATCGGCTCGGTTCGACCCTCGACCTGGAACCGGGCGACGCCGTGTTCTCGGGCAACGACCAGATGTCGATCGGTCTCTTCTCCGCCCTGCGTGAGCGGCACCTGCGCGTACCCGAGGACATCAGTGTCGTCGGCTTCGACGACGTGCCTGAGGCCGGCTACCTGTTCCCCCCGCTCACAACGATCCGTCAGGAGTTCGCCGCGCTCGGCGAGCTGATCATGCAGAAGGTCCTCATCGCCGTGGAGGAGTCGAGCCCGCCCACCGAGGACACTCCCCTTCCGACCCACCTGATCGTGCGACAGTCGACCCGCCCGCCCGCCGAGTGACCCGGATCGGCTGGGCGATCGCCGCCAGCCAGCCGCCGGTCGTCGGGTACCGCTCTGGGAAGCCCGCAGCCGCTGGTCACCTGCCGAGTGGGCCTACGGGTTCGGGTACCTGTTCCCGTCCGGCTGTGCCGCGCGGGTCCGGCGTTCGGTGACCCACGCCGCGATGCGGGCCCTGGAGCTGAACCCGAGCTTGCGCAGGATGTTCTCCACGTGGCCTTGGGCGGTCCGCACCGAGATGACCAGCCGGGTGGCGATCTCCGGGTTCGACAACCCGTCGGCGACCAGGTCCGCCACCTCCAGCTCCCGCCTGGTCAGCGGGGACGGCTCGACGGGCGCCGGAGGTGGCTCGGCATCGTCCGTGTTCGCCTCGAGGGCGAACGAGACAGCCTGAGCGAGGCCGAGCTGGGACCCTCGGCGAAACAGCTCACGAAAACGGTTCGTGCCCAGGAGCTCACCTGCCCGCTCGAGGCCGTCGGACCGAGACGGAACGAGTGCGAACGGGTTGCCGGTCTCCGACATCCCGACCGAGTCCCAGATGGCTTCGGCCGCGCCCAGCAACAGCGCCGCTCGCTCACCCCGATCCTCCGCGATGGCGACGCGACCCAGGGAGTCCAGGCCGACCGCCATCCCCATCCGGTCGTCGAGCTCGCGTTCCAGGGCGATGGTCTCCCGGAACAGCGCAGTGGCCCCGTCGAGGCGGCCGGCAGCCAGCTCGTGCTCACCCAGTCCGGCCACCGCCAGGGCCTTCATGTGGCGCTCGCCGACCTCGTCGGCGCGGGCGATGCACGTCCGGTGCCGATCTGCCGCCGCTGCACTGTCGTCGGCGAATCCGTGACAGACACCTGCCACGAAGAGCGCCAGCAGCTCGCCTGCGAGGTCGCCGGCGGCTCGCAGCAGCGCCACCGCGGAGTCGGCCTGCTCGGCCGCCGTGGCGGGGGTCCCGTCCCAGACCGCGAGCATCGCGGTCGGAACCAGCAGCCAACCCAGCGCCCGGGTGTCGGCGGTGGCGAGCTCGCTCCCCTCGTCGAGCAGCTGCCTGGCGCGGATCCGGTCGCCCTGGAGGAGAGCGAACCGGGCGGCCACCGCCAGCGCGATCGCCCGCTCGTGCGGCGTACCGGCGCCCCGGGCCAGCCCCACCTCCAGCCAGAGGCGCGCCTCGTCGAGCAACCCGGAGGCGGACCAGTACAGGTCGAGTCTTCGCGCCATCATCAGGCCGGTTGCCGCAGCCTCGGCCGTCGCCGCGTAGTACTCGAGGGCGGCCCGCAGGTTCGCGTGCTCCGGCCGGAGCACGCGCAGCCAGTCCGCCTGGCGTGGCCCGCAGGCGTCGTCATCGAACCGGGACGCCAGCTCCGCGCACCAGGTCGCGTGCCGCTCCTGCATACCGTGCAGCTCGCCGGCCTTCTCGGCCTGCTCGAGCCCGAACTGCCGGATCTCGCCGAGCATGCGATACCGCGTATGGCCGTCGGCGGCTTCATCGGCGAGCAGTATCGACTGGTCGACGAGTGCGCTCACGAGGTCGACAAGATCACCGGCGGGCAGGTCGTCCGCGCCGCAGACCGCGGCGGCTGCGGCCAGGTCGTAGCCACCGTTGAACACCGCCGACCGAGCCCACAACCTCTGTTCCAGCACCGAACACAGCTGGTAGGACCAGTCGATGCAGGCCCGTAGGGACCGGTGCCGCTCGTGGGCGTCGCGGTAGCCGAGGTTGAGGACCTCGACGCGCTCGACGAGGCTGTCGCGGATCTCCTGTGGCGACAGCGCCCTGACCCGGGCGGCCGCAAGCTCGATGGCCAACGGGAGGCCGTCCAGGTCGCGGCACAGGCCCACGACGGCCGGCGCGTTGGCCGAGGTCAGCCGGAAGTCGGAGCGTGCCGACGTGGCGCGGTCGATGAAGAGGTTGACGGCCTCGTGGTGGGTGATGGTCTCCGGCGTGGCCGCGCTCGCCTCGTCCGGGAGCCCGAGCGGCGGCACGAGGACGACGTCCTCGCCGCTCAGCCCGAGCGGCCTCCGGCTGGTGAGCAGGAACCTGACATTCGGACAGGCGGCGCGCAGCCCCTCCACCAGGTCGCAGACCGCGGACAGGAGCTGCTCGCAGTTGTCGAGCACCAGGAGTGCGGTGCGCTCGGCGATGTGGTCGGCCAGGGTCTCGACCCGCCTCGGCTGGTCACCGCCGTGCAGGCCGAGTGCATCGGCCACGGTCGGGCTCAGCAGCTCGGGCTCTCCCAGCTCGGCGAGAGGCACCACCCAGCATCCGTCGCGGAAGCCACGTCCCTCGACCTCGGTGAACCGGAGAGCGACTCGCGTCTTGCCCACCCCGCCGGGTCCGACGAGGGTGACCACCCGGGACGACGCAAGGTGCTGGCGAACGTCGGTCAGCAGCTGCCTGCGACCCACGAACGAGGTGTAGAAGACCGGCGTCTCGATGGTTCAGCGTAGTGGGAGCAGCGGTGCTGGCTCCGGCATGACAACGGTCCCGTCCCGCGACGAGGCGAGGACGGGACCGTCGGGAAGCCGCGCGTGGGGACCGCGGTTCCGGGTGGGTCAGCCGGCGTGGACCTTGTAGGTCCGCTGGCTGACGCCGTTCTTGAGGATC
>CAVWLC010000007.1:0-1396040 GCA_963755835.1 uncultured Actinomycetota bacterium
GGCCGATCTGACCCGGCGGGAAGCTGCGTTGGCGGCTCGAGTCGAGGTGGCCGAAGGGATACTTACGGCCGCGGCCAAACGCGACGACGATGCAGAGCACCGCGACGTCGCGGCATCAACGCGCGATCGGGAAGCGGACCTCATCGCGTTCGTGGCCACGGACGGTGACTCCTATGGGGACAACGCCTCCGCTCGCCGCAATGCCGCCATGGACCGGATGCACGCGAAGGATGATCGGTCCTCGGCGGCGGATGACCGGGAGGCACTGACCGAGGACGCAGCTCCTGATGGATCGCCAGAGCAGGACTGATCTCACGCGAACGACGCGGCTATGGCCCTCTCACGATGCACGACAGCAATCCCAAGATCCCGGCCATCTCAGTGTGGCTTGAAGTGCATGGACACTGCACTGAGCCACATGTAGTGCGAGTGTCCAGCTCACCGTTGTTCGAGCTCCGACCAGATTGGGCAACCTGACTCAAACACCACGCTCCCACGCGCTGGGAGCCAAGCACCCACCAAGCCATCGTAGGACGACACCCTCACCACCAGTTCTGCGCTGGACGCGGTGTTGGGGGTCCTGACGCGGCGGTAGGACGCACTGATGAGTGCGAGAACCGACAGAAGGGAACTGCCCGGCACTCCCCGGCGCACAGCTGATTTGGACGCGGAGGCTGGGCTGCGTGGTCCGCGTGGCACGGCTACGGTGACCCCGTGGAGACCGTTGCGCTGGGCGCCCTGGGCGAGAAGCTGTTGGCTGAAGCCCGATCGGCTTCGAGCGGACGGTGCTCGGTCACCATCCACGGCGGACACGTCATGTCGCTGAGGCAGACCGCGATCGGGATCGCGGCCGGGCACCGACTCGACGAGCACGAGAACACCGGCGAGATCACACTCCAGTTGCTGAGCGGCCGAGCCAGGGTCGTCGCAGCCGCCGACGAGGTGGTGCTGGCTGAGGGCGACTACACCGTGATCCCGCTCGAGTGGGATGCGTTCGAGGCGCTGGAAGACAGCGTGGTGCTCCTCACCGCGGCCGTCCGCCGCCAGAAGGACTGATCTCCGCGCCCGAGTGCCTGTGCCGCAGGCTCACGATGGAGAGACGAACGATGTTCGTCGGCATCAGCACCCTCGCCCGAGTGGCCACCTGAGCGTACGGGCGCAGCACGTCATCTTCCAGCTAAGAGGATCGCGGCGTTGCTCAGCTGTCTTCGGCCCCAGCCTGGAAGGCGCCAGCTTGCTGAGCAAGGCTTTCACTTGTCGCCCATGTGACGAGCCAACCGACGGGTCACACTCGAGTTAGGCGCCTGTCACCGGCGGCGGCCGCGAGCTCGGACCTTGTGGCCCGTTACGGAGCGGGGTTAGCGTGCCAAAGCACACCTGACGCACCGCGCGCGCCTCGGATGCGGCGGTGATTCTCGGAGGGAGATCGCGCATGTTCCGTCACCTCGCGCTCATCTCAGTCCCCATGCTGCTGCTCGCGTCCTCGGTCGGAGCCGCCGTCGCCGGACCTGGTCAAGGCCACACGTCGCCCGCCCGCTGCTCGTCGGGCGCTCGCACGCTGTCCCACAGCGGCGACCACGTGTACCCGGACATGGGCAACGGCGGCTACCGGAGCGTCCACACCGACGTGCACATGGTCTACGACGCGCCGTCGAACCAGTTCCTTCCCGGCAACCACGTCGGTGCTGACCGACCGGGCGACCCAGTGCCTCAGCGACTTCAGCCTCGACTTCGAGCGCACGTCCGTGCTCGCCGGGCGACGGTCCCGACATGACCGTGCAGTCGGTGACCGTCAACGGCCTGCCGGCGCCATTCCGCTTCGTCCAGCCGACCTACCCCGGCGACCCGAACGGGCAGGACGACCCCGATCCGCGCGCGCACGAGGCGGCACAGAACGCACCGGTCGGCGGGCCCGACGACAATCCGCTGCCGCCGGCCTGCGCCCCGCAGGTGACCGGCGACGACGCCGACGCGCCAGGACGGCGAGCAGTGCCCGGCCGAACAAGCTGGTGATCACCCCGCGCGCATCCGCTGCGCAAGGGTGAGCCGTTCGTGGTGACGCGTCGCCTACACCGGGCGGCCCGGCGTGCACGTCGACGGCGACGGCACGACCGAGGGTTGGTTCCGCTCCGACGACCCTGCCGGTGACGGCGGCTTCGTCACCACCGAGCCGGTCGGCACCGAGGACTGGATGCCGCTGAACGACCACCCGAGCGCCAAGCCGACGTACGACTTCTACGACACGGTCAACGCCGGCAAGACCGCGATCGCGAACGGCGATACTGGTCTCGACCAGCTCGAACCCGCCCGACCCGCAGTTCCCGCACGGCTCGACGACCTGGCACTGGCACTCGCGGTGCACCGGTGGCCAGCTACCTGGTCGAGAACAGTGTCGGCAGCTTCGACCTCACCCAGCGCACCGGGCTGCGACGGCATCCGGTACTACTACGAGGCCCAGGCGCAGCTCGCTGAGCGCCGCGCACAAGGCAGGCCAACCTGGCGATCATGGATCAGCAGCAGGACATCACCCGCTTCCAGAGCCAGTTCAACGGCCCGTTCCCGTTCGCCTCCGACGGCGTGCTGGTCGGCATCCCCGACGCCAGCTTCGAGGAGGAGATGCAGACGCATGATCACCTTCGCCGGCGGCAGCGATCGACCTGGACACCTTCAACCACGAGAACATGCATCAGTGGTGGGGCGACAACGTCTCCGAGGCCAACTTCAACCTGACCTTCTTCAAGGAGGGGATGGCCACCCTCGGCGAGTACCTCTTCACCGCCCGCAACGCCCAGACCGCGGCCGGCGGCCCCGGCACGGCGGCGGGCGCGCCGCGTTCCAGCAGAGCCTGGTCGACCAGTTCAACCGCAACTACGCCAACACCGGCAGCCTCTGGACGGCGGCGCCCCGTCGGACCCGACACCGGCCCGCCTGTTCGCCGGCAGCACGACCTACACCCGGCCCGGAACGGCCTACATCGCACTGCGGCAAATCCTCGGGCCGGACAGGTTCAACCGGGCACTGCAGAAGATCCAGCGGAACTACGGCGGCGACAGCATCACCGAGCCGGAGCTCGAGGCGGGGTTCGCCGACTTCCTGCCCAACCACAGCCACGCATGCCGTGCCCGGCTCGGCACGTTCTTCACCCAGTGGTTCGACACCGCCTACCCGACCGGCGGCGCCGCCAACCGCCCCCAGTTGACAGGCCCGGGGCTGGAAGGGGCCGGCTTCTTCGACACCCACGGACGCTGCCGTGGGCCCTCCGCCTGAAGCCTGTCCCGAGAGATGTCAGGACCGGCGTGATCCGGTCACCGGCTGAGCCAGTGCCTACACAGGCTGCGAAACACACCCCGCGTCCTAGTGGGCGAAAGGCAGCAGGTCGCCTGCTCTCCGTTTGGACGTCGTCCTGGCGGACGCGGGTGGCGTAGCTCGGCCTCGGGCAACTTGAAGAACGGACTCACGCGCACCCGGGAACGCGGAGGCGGCGCCTCAACGGGGTTAGCGGGATGGATCTACGGGCAGGACTTGGTGAGTTGACGCACGATGGCCGCGAGCTCTTCGGCGACGGCCATCGCCTCGTCGAGTGATATCGGCCCGTCACCGTCGCGCGTAAGCCCGAGGTGCACCCCGGGATCGTCCGGATCCACGCTTCCGTCCACGAATGAGGCGGCGAAGGGCCTGATTGTCATGCAGGACGATGGGCCAAGCGAGCGCAGGTCGCCTCGGTGCACGACCCCGCCGTCGTGCGCAGACAGTTCGCCGATGTGCTGCCGCAGGCCCGCCGTACACCACGAGGGGCAGACGATGTCGGGCGGAATGCGCGTCTTCACGATGTAGGTGTCAGTGCCGGTGGCTGGTTCGGGGTCTCGATGGTCGTTCGCGCGTGGGTTCGTGGATGCTCTGGTCACGGTGCGAGTGCCTCCATTGCACGTCGTGCCGAGGCCTCGGGTCGGTGTGACAGCACCCGGTCCGGGGCCGCTCTCGTTGCCGACGATCCGCCGCCCTCCCTCATCGGCCAAACGTGCATGTGGAGAACGCTCCTGTCTCCACAGGCTCGTCATTCGCGGTTGCACCGAGTCGTCATGGCATGTGCTGTAGAGGTGTGCGTGGCGTGGACCCAGCCTTGGTTTCTGGTGGTGCCACTCGTGTCGACGTCATGGCGTTCACGCCGCCCGATCGGTTCCTGGTCACGTCCGGCCGAGCCATGCAAGGGTCATCCACTCCTGGCTCGTGGGCGCAAAGGCACCCAGATGGCTGGCCTCCGTCCGTTCTCCCCTCATTCGCGTTGCTTCTCACTCCACCCGAGTAGTCCTCGAACCCAGGGAGAAGACATGAAGCGATCCGCTGCCCACACCGAGCCGGGTTCCGACCAGCTGGCGTTGTGGCCCGAGCCGCGACCGAAGCAGCCCGCCGCGGAGAGACCACCGCGTCCGGCGGATGAGGACCGCCTGTGGAGCATCAGGGACGTGGGTCGGTTTCTGGGCGTTCCGGTCGCGACGATCTACCAGTGGCGAGTCCGCGGTGAGGGGCCGCCGGCCACCAAGCTGGGCAAGCACCTGCGCTACGAGCCGGGCGTGGTCCGGGCCTGGGTGCGGGAGCACCGAGAGGGCGCCTGATGGTCAGCGTGGTCCGCGACGGCAAGAGCGGGAACTGGCTGGCTCGCTGGCGCGACCCGAGTGGTCGACAGCGGAAGAAGTCGTTCGCGCGCAAGGTCGACGCCCAGCGGTGGTCCGACCAGATGGAGGCCTCGCGGCACCGGGGTCAGTACATCGACCCGAGGGCCGCGACGGTCCCGGTCGCCGAGATCGCGGAGGCCTGGGCAGCGGGCTGGTGCACCTCAAGGAGTCCACGGCGTTCCGCTACCGCGGCATCCTGCGGCTGCACGTGCTCCCCAGGTTCGGCACCTGGCGGTTGTGCGACCTCCGCCGGTCCGACATCCAGGCATGGGTGAGCGACCTGGTGAGCAGCGGGGCAGGCGCCGGGCACGGTGCGGCAGGCGTTCCGGGTGCTGTCCCTGGTGATCGACTCCGCCGTCGCTGACGGTCGGCTCGCCGCGAGCCCGGCTCGGGGTGTGCGCCTGCCGCGGGTACGTCGTGGTGAGCCGCGGTTCATCACCGCTGGTGAGGGCGCCGTCTGATCGCGGTGAGCGGCGAGGACGGCCTGTCCGTGGCGATCCTGGCGCTGTGCGGTCTGCGTTTCGGTGAGCTGGCCGCGCTGCGCGTGCGTGACTTGGACCTCGCGCGGCTGCGGTTCACGGTGGCCAGGTCGGTGACCGAGGTCGGCGGTCGCGCGGTCTGGTCGGACCCCAAGACCTACCGGGTCCGGTCGGTGCCGTTCCCGCCGTCCCTCACCCCGTTCGTCGAGGACCGCATCCGCGGGCGCGCCCCGGACGAGCTGCTGCTCACCTCCCCCGAGGGATCGGTGCTGCGGCTGCGGAACTGGCGGGCGCGGGTCTTCGACCCGGCGGTGCAGGCCCTCGGGCGGACCGATCTCACCCCCCACGACCTGCGGCACACCGCCGCCAGCCTGGCCATCAGGTCGGGCGCCAACGTCAAGGCCGTGCAGCAGATGCTCGGACACGCCTCAGCCGCCATGACCCTCGACGTCTACGCGGGCCTGTTTCCCGACGACCTCGACGCGGTCGAAGCCGCCCTCGGCGAGCTCGTCCCGACCCCGCCGATCCCGCGGCCGCGCCCTCGTTGACTGCTGTCCCATGCCGTTCCGTGGCGTTCCCGGCCGGGTCTTGCTCGTTCTGGTGTGCCATTTTTGTGCCATGTCGGGGCCATGCGAGCCCGCCACGCCTGCTGCCAGATGCTGGCACATACGCGTCTGACCTGCGGAACCACGCTGTAGGCCCTGTCGGGCTCGAACCGACGACCAGCGGATTAAAAGTCCGATGCTCTACCAACTGAGCTAAGGGCCCGGGGTTCCATCCTTCAATCCACCGAACGGTGCACGGAAACCTCCACGGAACCTTATCGGCAGCCGTCGGCGCTCGGGGCCTCAGGCGGTGACGCCCAGCCGGTGCGCGATCCGGGCCGCGTCCTGACGCCCGGAGACGTCCAGCTTGCGCAGGATGTTCGAGACGTGCACCGATGCCGTCTTGGAGCTGATCACCAGCTCCTCGGCGATCTCGCGGTTCGACCGGCCCGCGGCCAGCGCGACGAGCACCTCGCGCTCCCGGTCGGTCAGGCCGTACGCCGCGAGGGGGTCGCCGGCCTCACCGCCCGCGGCCACCTCGGAGGTCGGCGGCAGGAGGTCGGTCCGGTACCAGCGTGCGAGCGTCTCGACCTCGTCGACCAGGCGGACCGCGCCCAGGGAGCGCGCCGCGTCGTGCGCCGCCCGCAGCGCGTCGATCGCCTCGGCGTCCACGCCGTCGCTCAGCCGCGCCTCGGCCTCGCGCCACCGCGCGTACGCGGACAGGAACGGCCGGCGCACCTCGGCCCACGCCTCGGCCGAGCCCACCCACAGCTCCGCCGCGGGCTGCTCGTCCAGCCGGGCCAGCTCGGCGGAGAGCCACAGCTGCTGGGCGTGGTCCTGCGGCAGGGCGCCGGTCGACGAGTGCCCGGAGACCGCGGCCCGCGCGGCGAGCAGCCGCTGGCGCTGCTCGGCCCGCCGGACCCGCGAGCGGTGGTCGCGGTGCACCGCCGCCCCGTCGGCCAGCGCGCGGAACCCCAACGCCACCAAGGTGGTGGCGAACGCCTCGTCGTCGGTGCCGGCCACCAGCTCCAGCCCCTCGATGACGAGGTCGTGGGCGGCCTCCGGACGTTGCGCCCACAGCTCGATCTCGACGGCGGTCTCCAGGACCTCCCGGATCCATCCCACCGGCGCGCTCTCGGCCTCGACGACCAACCGAGCCTGCTCGCACCGCTCCCACGCCGTGGTCAGGTCGCCGGTGATGAGCGCGAGCTCGGCGCCCAGGCGCAGCAGCGGTGCGGCCTGGATGCCTCGCGGGTGTCGGGACAGGGCTTCGGAGACGAGCTCGCCCGCCTCGACCAGCCGCCCCGCCTCGGCCAGCTGCTCACTCACGTTGTTCAGCAGCAGGCTGCCCTGCTGGCGCTCCTGGCCGACCCGCGTCAGCTCCACGATCCCGATCCGGCCCAGCTCGACGTTCTCCTCCAGCCGGCCCGCCATTCCGAGCACGTGGCTCAGGTTCACGTACGCCGAGCCGAGGTCCTGGGGGTCCTGCACCTCACGGGCGATCTCCAGCGCCGCGCGCAGCAGCTCGACCGCGCTGTCGAGGTCACCACGGAAGGCCGCCGTGGTGCCCTGGGCGTTGCGGGCCACGCCCTCCTCCCGGCGCGCGCCGACCGCGGTGGCGAGGCGCAGCGCCTCGGCCGCCAGCAGCTCCGCCTCGTCGAAGCGTGACCAGCCCACGGCCTGGAGCGCCATCTCACCGTGCACCCGCGCCGCGAGCACGCTGTCCTCACCCGCCGGCAGCAGCGTGAGCGCATCGCGGAACGCAGCCTCGGCCGCCGCCCCGTCGCCGGTCCGGAAGTGGATGGCTCCGATCCGGGCGGCCGCCTCGGCCCTGGTGGTGGGATCGGCGGCCTCGGTCCGCACCTCCTCCAGCAGGGCCAGCGCCTGCTCAGTCTCCCCGGCCAGGTTGGCCGCGTCCGCGGCCTGGAGGCGGACCTGCACCAGGTCCAGGTCGTGGGGGACCTCCTCGACCAGCTCGAGCACCCGCGCGTACGCCGCGTGCGCGTCTGCGAAGGCCTGCAGCCGGACGTAGGTCCCTCCCGCCCGCATCGACGCGGTCAGGGCCCGCGGCAGGTCGCCGGCCCGGTGCCAGTGCCGGGCCATCTCGCCCACCACGGCCGGCGCCCGGTCCTGGATCTCGGACAGCGCCCCGGCGGCGCCGAGGTGCAGCCGGACCCGCTCGCGGGGCATCAGCCCGCCGTCGACGACCTCGCGGAACGCTGGATGGTGGAAGTCGAGGCGGAGGTCGGGCCGGAGCTCGACGACGTGCGCCGCGAGCGCCGGCCGCAGGGCCTCGTCGAGCTCCTCCTCCGAGACCTCCAGCGTCCAGGCCAGGATCGGGAGGGTGGTGGGCCGGCCGAGCACCGCTGCGCCGCCGAGGGCCCGCCGGGTCTCCTCCGGCAGCTCCGCGACCCGGGCCCGCAGCAGCTCCTGCAACGTGTCCGGAAGCGGGGCATCGTCATCGACGAGCGCCAGCTGCTCGACGAAGAGCGGGTTGCCGGCCGACCGCGCCACCAGGGCGTCCAGCCGCTCGGCCGGCTGACCTTCGCGCAGCTGGGTGACGAGCTCGGCCACCTCGTCGTGGTCGAGCCGCCCGACCGGCAGCCGGGTCACCGGCCAGAGCCGGCCGAGCTCGGCCAGCCAGCGAGCCACCCGCGCGTCGTCGGCCGCGTCAGTCCGCAGCGTGAACACCACCAGGACGCGCTCGTCGGTGAAGTTGGTGGCCAGGTAGGCCAGCAGGTCCAGGGTCGATCGGTCCGCCCACTGCACGTCCTCCACGACGTGCACGACCGGACGGACGGCGCTGAGTCGGCCGAGCAGCGTCAGGACCGCCTGGAAGAGGCGCAGCCTGGAGGCCGCTCCGGACGCAGCGGCCTCACTCGCCTCGGTACCGTCGAGGTCCGCATCGCCACCGGGCAGCAGCCGGGCCAGGACCGGCGAGCGCTCGACCTCCTGGCGGACCAGCGCCGAGCCACCGCGCAGCGCCTGGGTCAGCGCGGCGTACGGCAGGGGCTCGCCGACGACCGGCACGCAGGCGCCGGCGAAGACCTCGGCGTCAACGGTGGTGAGGAACTCCCGGACCAGCCGGGTCTTGCCCACGCCGAGCTCGCCGGCCACGAGGACCGCGGTGGGGTGGCCCGCCGTGGCCCGCGCCAGCTCGGCATGCAGCGTGCGGAGGTGGTCCCCGCGACCCACCATCCGAGCGCCCGAGGCGTCGGACATCTCGCCCATGATGCCCTTCCGACCGCGCTCAGGTCTCACCCGTTTCGCGTGGTCAGGCCGGTCTGAGGAGGGCGCGGGCGCGATCTGAGGTGCCTTCCCCATGCGCACGGGGCCGCTCGCTGCCTAGCGTCGCTCCCAGTCAGTACGACCCACTTCCGGAAGGCAGCACCATGACTCAGCGCACCACCCCCACCACCCCCCTGCGTCGTCACCACCTCAGCGCCGCGGTCGTCACGGCCGGCGTACTGCTCCTGGCCGGTCTGGCCACGAGCGCCGACGCGGTGGTCGAGCCCGGCACGCCGGCCAAGGACATCACCGTCGGGTTGGACAACGACAACGCGGCCAACCCGCTCATCCAGCCGCCCGGTGTGACCGCCAAGCAGGACATGGACAACGCCGACGTGCTCTTCGGCCGCGACAACGACGACCTGCTCATCGGCAACCTCGGCAGCGACACCCTGCTGGGCGGGGACGACGACGACATCATGGTCGGCGGCCCGGACCGTGGCACGCAGCCCAGCAGCGACGTGCTCGTCGGCGACGAGGGCGACGACATCGACATCTGGGCACCCGGCGACGGCAACGACGCGTTCTCCGGCAACGACGGCAAGGACACGATGATCTTCGCGCCGTTCGTGACCGACGCCAGCGGCTCGCTGCTGCTGACCCGCGAGCACGGACGCAAGATCCCGCACGTCGACATCGACGGCCAGACGACCACCTGCACCGTCGTGCCGGTGCCGGACTCCGCGAACCTCGGCTCCCAGTACCTGGTCAGGTTCAACGTCAACAACGTCCCGGTCGCGACGGTCCGGCAGAAGGACGTGGAGAAGGTCTACTGCCCGAGCCCGACCCCGGGCACCGCTCTGCTCGCCCGGCTCGACAGCAACAACCCCGAGAGGTTCCGCACCGTCTACCTCGACAGCGTCCGCGGGACCGTCGGCGACATCCTCGCGCCGATCGGGTGATGACGATGGCTGCCTCCACCACGCGCGCAGGCGCGCCGCGCCACGTCGTCGTCGTGGGCGGCAGCATCGCCGGCCTGCTGGCTGCGCGAGCGCTGGTCGATCACGTGGACCGGGTGACCGTCCTGGACCGCGACGACCTGCCGCGCGAGCCGGCAGCCCGCGGCGGCGTGCCGCAGGGCCGGCACGCGCACGGCCTGCTCGACCGGGGACGCGACCTGCTCGAGGGATGGTTCCCCGGGCTGACCGACGACCTGGTCGCGCAGGGGGCACGGCTCGGTGACCCGGGGGAGAGGGGGGTCTGGTGCCTCCGGCCCGAGCCGCTCGCCCCCGTCTCGACCGGGCTGCAGATGCTGCTGGTCAGCCGTCCGCTGCTCGAGTGGTACGTCCGTCTCAGGCTCCTCCAGGACGGGCGGGTCGAGATCCGGGAGAACAGCTCGGTCCTCGACCTGGCCTTCTCGCAGGACGAGGCCCGGGTCGTCGGCGTCATCGTGGCCGACCGCGACGGCGGCGTCCCGACCCTCGTCCCGGCCCAGCTCGTCGTGGACGCGTCCGGCCGCAACTCGCGCACGACCGAGTGGCTCGAGCGCCGCGGGTACTTCGCTCCTCCGGAGGACGTACGCCGGGTCGACAAGCGGTACGCCACCCATCGGGTCCGGCCCGCCGCCGAGGAAGTCGCGCCCTTGGCGGTCGCGGTCGCGGCGCGCGCCGGTGTGCCGCGGAGCGGCATCCTGCTCGCGCAGGAGGACGGCGGGTACGTCGTCTCGCTCGTCGGTCGTGGCGGGGTACAGCCACCAGTGGCCTGGCCCGAGTTCGTCGCCTTCGCCCGCACGTTGGCCAACCCCGCGCTGGCCGACGTGCTGTCCGGGATGCAACCGCTGGACGCGGGCGCGACATACCGCTTCCCCGCCAACCGGCGGCGGCGCTGGGAACGTGCGGCCCGGTTCCCCGACGGACTCGTGGTCACCGGCGACGCTTTCTGCGTCTTCGACCCGGTCTACGGGCAGGGGATGACCGTGGCCTCGATCGAGGCCGAGGCGCTCGGCCGCTGCCTTTCCGAGGGCAGCGACCGGCTGGCCGAGCGGTTCCACCGGGCCGCGGCGACCGCCGTCGACACCCCGTGGACGATCGCGGTCGGCGGCACCCCCGACCAGCGCGGCGGCGTGCCGTTCCCGGAACGCGCGGTCGGCGCCTACCTCGACCGCTACCTGTCGGCGGCCTCCACCGACCCCGAGCTCGCGGCGGCGTTCCTCCGGCTCAGCCACCTCCACGGCAGTCCCCGCGAGCTGCTCGCACCACGCCGGGCCCTGCGCGTCGCTGCTGTCCTCGCCCGCGAGGCCCTGCGACCCTCCGCCCGCCACCCACTCCGCGGCGCAACCGCGCCGCAGCTGGCGCCGCCGCCCGGCGCCACCGTCCCGATGGGAGAGATTCGATGAGAACGTTCTACTGCGAGTGCGGCCAGCCGCTCACCATGGTCGCGGCCGGCTTCCCCGGCACCCCTCTCCACGTGAGCGACGACGCGGTCGCCCGGTTGGTCAACGAGGCCCTGGACCGCCACCTACCGCACTGTTCGCTCGAGCTGGACGACGCCGAGGCCTCCTGACCCGGCCGGGTCGCAGCGCACCACCGTCACCGGACCGTCCCTGACCAGCGCCTTCGCAGGTCAGGGGCGGTTCCGCGCGCGCGGACTGCCGCGCCATCGGCGAGACGGTCCACTCTCCCCGGCCACACGGGTCGGCCGGCTGAGTAGCCCCGGACCAGATCTGAGGAGGGATTGGCCGGCACCTGAGGTGGCCGACCGATGTGGCGGGTGCGGTGCGCGCACGAGGCTGGCGCATCGCCGCCGACCAGGGCGGCACCTCGAAGGAGCAGCACCATGGCCACCACCGCGAGTAGCCGCCACAAGCCCGTGCCGGACCACGTTCCGGGTGTGCGCATCTGCGCCAGGGCGGAGACACCCCTCACCTGCGATTGCGGCCAGGCGTTGGACACCTGCCGGGCCCGGTCCTGCCCACGTTGCGGTGCCCGGATGGCGGCCGGTCCCGCGGTGCGACGCCCGCCCTGCACAGCTGGTTGGAACCCGTGAGCGAGCCGGCGCCCGTCTTCGCGCTGCTGGCCGGGTTGGCCGCCGTGGCGTGCACGGTGCCGTACCTGCGCGACACGTTGCGGCGTACGACCGTCCCGCATCGCGGCTCCTGGCTCATCTGGGGGGTGCTCGAGGTAGTGGCCGTCGAAGCGCAACGAGCCGACGGTGCGCGGTGGAGCCTGGTCCCGCTGGTCACCCAGTGTGTGGGCACCTGCCTGGTGTTCGGGCTGTCGGTCCGGCTCGGCAGCGGGGGGCTCAGCCGGGTCGACCTCGCGCTCCTCGGCCTCGCCGGTGTCGGGCTCGCCGGATGGCAGGCGGTCGATGCGCCAGTCGTCGCCACGGCCTTCGTGATCGCCGCCGACCTGGTGGCCGCCGTGATGATGCTGCCGAAGACGTGCCGAGACCCGCACTCCGAGACCCTCTCGACGTTCGTGCTGGCCGCCGCGTCCGGAGCGTTGGCGGTGGGTGCGGTGGGCCAGCTGTCGGCGCCGCTGCTCATGTACCCCGTCTACTTCGTGGCCGTCAACGCAGCCCTTGCCGCGGTGATCGTCCTGCGGCGGAAGGTCCTGGGGCGCCGCATCGCCATCCCTGGGGGCCCTCGGGTCCCGCGGGCGATGGCCGTGCGATAGCTGCCCGGGTCTCGTGGTCAGGGGTGGTCCGCGAGACAGCAGGACGGCCCGGTCCCCCTGGACCGGGCCGTTCTGTCAGGCCCTGCTCCTGCCGCCCCCGGGCTGGCAGCAGGAGTCGGGTCCGGCTGCGAGGAGTGCAGGATCCCGCAGCGGGCGGGAGTCGAGCTCCCAACCGAGTCCGGGGAACCCCGACCCCTTGGGGTCCCCCGGACTGGGTCTCAGTGGAGGCGTGCGTTCTGCTGGTGCGCGCCTCCGGGCTTGTGGTGGTGCTTGTGGTGGTGCTTCCCGGCGTGATGGTGGTGGTGCTTCCCGCCGTGATGGTGGTGGTGCTTCCCGCCGTGATGGGCGGCATGGTGGTTGCCGCCCTTCCCGCCGTGCTGGGCCAGCTGGTGGTGGTGCCCGCCGCGGTGTTTGCTGGGCCGGACCTCGTAGGCGCCGATGTCGGTGCCGCGCTTGCCGTCGCCGTTTCCGTCGACGCCGACCCGGCGTCCGTCCAGGTCCTTCTTCATCACGCTGCGCCGGCCGGCGTCGACCAGCGGGCTCTGCTGCGACGGGACGAGCTGCGCGCCGCGGAACCGCGGGTCGACGTACCGGTCACCCGGCATCAGCTTCAGCCCGCTCATCGAGCCACGCCAGTAGACGTTGTTGCCGCCGCTCATCGAGCCCTCGAGGTAGCCGATCCGCCCGGCCACGTCGAGCACGTTGTTGTAGAGCATGAAGTAGCTGTCGGTGCAGCCCGCGTAGCAGGAGAAGCCGAGCGAGTTGGAGCCGGTCAGCTTCACCGAGTTGTTCACCGCGACCGTGCCGTTGACCGGGCCGAAGTAGTCCGACGAACCGCGGGTGATCAGGAACTCGGTGTCCTCGAGGTTCGACGTCACGAGGTTGTAGGCGAAGGTGTTGTCGGCAGAGCGGCTGTTGCCCAGCTCGGTGAAGGTCCGGTTGTTGCTGGCCGTGTTGTGGTGCACCAGCGTGCCGATGCCGCCGTAGATCTCGACCGCAGAGCCGTCGGTGCCGAAGTCGGGGGACGGCGCCCAGTTGTCGCTGATCGTGTTGTAGGCGACTTCTGTGTCGTCGCCCTGGACGACGATGCCCACCGCGCCCCAGTCGTCGAACTCGCCGGGGGTGTTGGGGGCCATCCGGTCGTTGTTGTGCAGGTAGTTGCGGACGACCTTGGTGTTCTTGGCATGCTCGGCGACGTCGATGCCCTGGATGTTGTGCGTGGCCTCGACGTTGGAGATGACGTTGCCGACGCCGTCCGTCCAGATGCCGTTGACGGTGCAGTACTGCACGGTGAAGTCGGTCATCGTGACGTACGAGCCGCCGACCTCGAGGCAGTCGCCCGTCACGACCGGCTTGCTGCCGGAGCCGTAGGCGCCGATCGTGATCGGGCTCCCGGCCGTCCCGGACCTCCAGATCGCGAGCTTGCCGGAGAAGGAAGCCCCCCGCTGCAGGAGCACCTGGTCACCCGGGGCGAGGGGGAGGTTCGACGCGCGGCCCAGCGTCTGGATCGGCGCGCTCGGTGAGGTGCCGTTGTTCGAGTCGGAACCGGTGGGGGAGACGTAGTACGTCGTGGCTCCGACTGCTTCTGAGGCGGACGGGATGGCCAGCCAGGCGCCCGCGGCCACGACGGCGAGCACTGCCAGCCGGGTGGGTATGCCGAGCTTCGTGGACACGGGGGGCCATCCAGGGAGTTGTGGTCCGCCGTTCGTGTGCCGTCGGGGGATACGGCCGGGGTCACGTCCAGCGGGCCGGGTGGGGGTCTGTGACCTCGGGGGTAGGTCACGCCCAGAAGGCTCGCTCTCATGTAACCGTGGCTGCCCCTGTTCAGGCGGTCTTCGGCCGATCGGCGGGTGCCTAGTCATTTCGGACTAGTACGTTCGGTCAGGTGGTTCGGGACAGAAGTAGTTCAAAGGGGCAGATGTGACAGATGTGGCAAGGCCCGGTACAGACCACGGCAACAGCACGAGCACCCAAGATCCACAGAACGGTGACAGGGCTATGGCCTCCGGCCGGCCGCCCGCTGCGTGGCCACGTAACGCGCCGGTCACGTCGGCGTCGCCGAAGTGTCACCGGAGGCGTCCCAGAAGTGGTCTCCGATGGGTTTCACCCGGGCGATGTCTTGGTAATGTCTCCGGCAGCAACAGGTGCAACATCCAGCTGGTCTGACGCCGGTGGGGTTTGGGACCAACGGCGTTTCTGCTTGTAGGGCTTCCTGCAGGTCGGGAGCGGCGAGTCAACGCATCTATTGCGGGGCCGTCGAGTTGGCGGCCTCACGCCCCGACTAAGGAGTAATCGAGCAATGGCTCAGGGCACCGTGAAGTGGTTCAACGCCGAGAAGGGTTTCGGCTTCATCGCACAGGAGGACGGCGGCGACGACGTCTTCGTGCACTACTCGGCGATCCAGTCGCAGGGCTACAAGTCCCTCGACGAGAACCAGAAGGTCGAGTTCGACGTCACCCAGGGCCCCAAGGGCCCTCAGGCGGAGAACGTTCGTCCTCTCTGATCCGGACCACCGTCGCGAGGCCCCACCCGAACGGGTGGGGCCTCGTGCGTTGATGGGGGGTGTGACCACCACCCATTCGGATCACTGTCTGTTGTGACCGTGAGCACTACGCTTGGAACCAGGTCAATCCCGGGTCCCTGTGACCTGCCCGGATGGCTGAAGCCGCGTGGGAGGAGGACCCTGGCGTGCACGACCAGTTCGACGTGACGCTGGAGGACGCCGACCTCCTGGGCGAGGTGGAGCTCACCACCAACCTGATCATCGCGGCCAGCGAGGCCGATGAGCATCTCACCACCGAGGAGATTGACCGGATCCTCGGCGTCCGCCCGCGCGCCTCCTGATCGACGTACCGGGAGGAGAAGGTTTCGTGCGCTTGCCTTAATACCCTGGGGGGGTAGGGTAGCGGGCATGGAGAACGTGCGCGGATACGCCCAACGCAAGGACGACGTGCTCAAGCGGCTGAAGCGGATCGAGGGACAGACCCGCGGGCTGCAGCGGATGGTCGAGGAGGACAGCTACTGCATCGACGTCCTCACCCAGGTCGCCGCGGTCACCAAGGCCCTGCAGGCCGTCTCGCTGAGCCTGCTCGAGGACCACATGAACCACTGCGTCGTGGACGCGGCCCGGTCCGGCGACCAGGAGGGCCGCGCGAAGGTCACCGAGGCCGTCGAGGCGATCACCCGGCTGGTCCGCTCGTGACGACGGGGACGTACGCCGTCGAGGAGGCGAGGCGCTCGCCGGCATGACCGCTCTGAGAGAAGTCGAGCTCGACATCACGGGCATGACCTGCGCGTCGTGCGCCCAGCGGGTCGAGCGCCGGCTCAACGGGCTCGACGGCGTCACCGCGACCGTCAACTACGCCACCGAGCGGGCCCGCGTCTCCGCCCCGGCCAGCATCGGCACCGAGCAGCTCGTGGCCACGGTCGCCGCCGCGGGGTACGCCGCCAACCTGCCGGCCGTCGAGCCGGCCGCGGGCGACGCGGAGCCCGACGGCCTGCGCCGGCGGTTGCTGGTGTCCACGGCGCTCGCCCTGCCCGTGGTGCTCGTGGGGATGGTCCCAGCGCTTCACTTCGACGGCTGGCAGTGGGTGTCCCTGGCGCTGGCCACTCCGGTCGTCGGGTGGTGCGCATGGCCGTTCCACCGTGCCGCGCTGCTCAACCTGCGGCACGGCAGCACCACCATGGACACGCTCGTCTCGCTCGGGGTGCTGTCGGCGTACGGCTGGTCCCTCGCCGCGCTGGTCCTCGGCACCGCCGACGAGATCTACCTCGAGGTGGCGGCCGGGGTGACGACCTTCCTCCTGGCCGGGCGGTGGCTCGAGCAGCGGGCGAAGCGGTCGGCCGGCGTGGCCCTGCGGGCCCTCATGCAGCTCGGCGCCAAGGACGCCACGGTGCTCCGCGACGGCGTCGAGTACCGGGTGCCGGTGGCCGAGCTGAGGGTGGGGGACCGGTTCGTGGTCCGGCCGGGCGAGAAGGTGGCCGCCGACGGAGTAGTCGAGAGCGGTACGTCCGCGGTGGACGCCTCGACCCTGACCGGCGAGTCGGTGCCCGCTGACGTCGGTCCCGGAGCTCCCGTGGCCGGTGCCACGGTCAACACCTACGGACGGCTGGTCGTCCGGGCGACCCGCGTGGGCAGGGACACGCAGCTGGCGCGGATCGCCAGGATGGTGGAGGAGGCACAGCACGGCAAGACCCAGGCCCAGCGGCTCGCCGACCGGATCTCGGGCGTCTTCGTCCCGGCGGTGATCGCGCTGGCGCTGGCCACTCTCGGCCTCTGGCTCGTCGCCGGGTCCGGCGCCGGCGCGGCCTTCACCGCGGCGGTGGCGGTGCTGATCGTCGCGTGCCCATGTGCGTTGGGGCTGGCCACGCCCACGGCCCTCATGGTCGGCACCGGCCGGGGTGCCCAGCTCGGGATCCTGGTCCGCGGTCCGGAGGTCCTCGAGGCCACCCGACGGATCGACACGATCGTGCTCGACAAGACCGGGACGGTGACCACGGGCGAGCTCGCGCTGCTGGACGTGGTCGCCGCCGCGGGAGAGGACGCGGAGGCCGTACGCCGACTGGCCGGCGCGGTGGAGGCGGCCTCCGAGCACCCGATCGGCCGGGCCGTCGCGGGACCCGGACCGCACGTGCCGGTGGACGGGTTCCGCAACCTCGCCGGGCGCGGCGTGCGTGGCACGGTCGACGGCCACGAGGTGGTGGTGGGCCGCCCGGACCTCCTGGTCGACGAGCAGCAGCTGCTCCCACCCGACCTGGCCGGCGCCGTGGACCGTGCCCGCTCGAACGGCCGAACGGCCGTGGTGGCCGGCTGGGAGGGTCGTGCCCGCGGCGTCCTCGAGGTGGCCGACACGGTCAAGGAGACCTCGGCGGAAGCGGTTCGCCGGCTACGCCGTCTGGGGCTGGAGCCGGTGCTGCTGACCGGAGACGCCGAGCAGGTCGCACGCTCGGTGGCGGCCGAGGTCGGGATCGACCGGGTGATGGCCGACGTGCTGCCCGAGGGCAAGGTGAAGGCGGTCCGCGACCTGCAGGCGGAGGGCCGGGTGGTGGCCATGGTGGGCGACGGCGTCAACGACGCGGCCGCGCTGGCCACGGCCGACCTGGGCATCGCGATGGGGACCGGCACGGACGCGGCCATCGCCGCCGCAGACCTGACCCTGGTGCGGGGCGACCTCCGGGTCGCGGCGGACGCCGTTCGGCTGGCCCGACGGATGGCCGGCACCATCCGGGTCAACCTGTTCTGGGCGTTCGCCTACAACGTCGCTGCGTTGCCGCTGGCGGCGGCCGGGCTGCTCACGCCGATGGTCGCCGGCGCGGCCATGGCGCTGTCGTCGCTGTTCGTCGTGAGCAACAGCCTCAGGCTCCGTCGCTTCGGCTGACTTCACCCTTTCGGGATGGACTGCGACGGCCGCGCAGGGTTACTGGCGGGCATGCCGAAGCTCCGTTGGTGGCAGCGGGTCCGGCTCGTGCTGGCCCACGCGCTCAGCCGGGCTTGAGGGGCGCCGGGCTCAGCACGTCGCGAACAGCACCGGCCCGGTGGAGAGGTCCGAGAGGACGGGGCTGTCCTCGACCGGCTTGAGCTCCATGGTCAGGACCGAGCCGTCCGCGGTGACCGGTCCCAGGCTGAACCGCTCACCGAAGTCACCCCCCTGCCCCGGAGCCGGGCCGGCCGCCAGCCTGGCCCGGCTGTCGGCGTTGCGGCGCGCCTGGTCGTCGGACTCGAAGGCCATGGCCACCCGGACCCTGCGGTCCGGCTCGACCGCCATCGCGAAGCCCGTCATCGGGTCGACCTCGCCGGCGGCGGCCACCAGCTGGTCAGCAGTGCTCTGGTCGTCCTCGTCGGCCTGCGCCATGGCCAGCGACTTGCAGGCGAAGTCGCCGGTGTAGACCTCCGCGGAGAGCGGCTCGCCCACCGCACCGGCCACCGCGCGGATGCCGTCGTCGTCCAGGTCGTCGTCCAGCTGGGCAACGGCGTCCCGCAGGTACGGGCCGCTGTCGCTGGCCAGCAGGAGGTGGCGGTCGGCGTCCAGGGCGAGGTACTGGAACTGCGGTGACAGGCTGCCGCCGTTGCTGGCCGAGATGTTCGAGACCAGCTCCTCACCGCCGTTCCAGACGCCGCCGTCGGCGTCGGGCCGCTCGTAGCCCAGCCGTTCGAAGTCGTCGCCGAGCTCGCCGACGTCGAGGCTGTCCGGCAGCCCGGCGATCAGCACCGACCCGGTGGTGCTCTGGGCCAGCAGCTCCCAGTCGACGTCGGCGGGGGAGAAGCCGAACGCCTGCTGGAGCACAGTGGCCGAGTCGACCATGGCCGATCCGGAGGTGAGGTCGGCGTCGTAGCCGTCGGACAGGAAGCGCTCGACGTCCCCGGCCGGGGAGCGGCCGTCGAGGTGGGCGCCCAGCTCGCGGCGTACGCCGGCCCAGTCGGTCCAGGAGAACCGCGCGGTCTGCGGTGGCGCGTAGGCGAGCGCACGCTCGAGGTCGGTGCGGTGGCTCTGCCGCCACCACCGGACCCCGGCCACGGTGCCGACCGTCAGGAGGACCAGCGCCAACACCGCCCCCGCGACCATGGTCAGCCGACGTCCCCACGGCTGTGCCAAACCGGGTCTCCTCCTCGACGCGTGTTGGTGTGAGACGAGTGTTCCACGCCCGAGACCGCGTAGTGCTTGGGTGTGGGCTTGGGCGCGTGCCATGAGTGCGCGAAGCGCACGCGGTTTCGGGCGTGGAACACTCTGAACATGCCCTCGCCCACCGGACGTGCGCGTGAGGTCGTCTCGGCAGGTGCGGTGGTCCTGGGACCCGGCGCCGAGGTGCTGCTGGTGCACCGCCCGAAGTACGACGACTGGTCGTTCCCCAAGGGGAAGCTGGACCGGGGCGAGCACGCCACCAGCGCGGCGATCCGTGAGGTCGAGGAGGAGACCGGTGTGCGGATCCGGCTCGGTGTGCCGCTGCGCGACCAGCGCTACCCGATCCGGGCCGGGACCAAGCTGGTGCACTACTGGGTGGGCCGGGCGGTGGGCGACGGCGACGTGAGCGGCTACCAGCCCAACTCCGAGATCGACGAGGTCGGTTGGTTCCCGATCGACAAGGCGCGGCGCCGGCTCACCTACCAGTTCGACGTGGACACGCTGGCCGAGGCGCTGCAGCAGGCGCGCAAGACCCGCACCCTGCTGATCGTCCGGCACAGCCAGGCCCGGTCCCGGAAGGCCTGGCGCTCGGACGACCGTGAGCGGCCGCTCCTGGCCACCGGGAAGCACCAGGCGAAGAGGCTGGTGCCCCTGCTCTCGGCGTACGACGTCCGGCGGATGGTCAGCTCGAGCAGCACCCGCTGCCTCCAGACGCTGGAGCCCTACGCCGAGGCCACCGGCTGGCAGCTCGGCGCCGACAAGGTCCTCAGCGAGGAGGGCGCGAGCAAGAAGGCCGTGCGGGAGCTGGTGACGGGGCTGGTCGACGACCTGCACGAGACGCCGGCCTCGGCCGGCGGGCTGGCCCTCTGCACCCACAGGCCGGTGCTGCCGTGGGTGTTCGACGCTGCCGGGTTCGACGACCCGGGGCTCGCGCCGGGCGAGGTGGTGGTCGTTCACCTGCGCCAGCACCAGATCGTGGCGACCGAGCGGCACCTCGTCGGCTGAAACACCCGGCCGCGGAGCCTGCTCCAGGTCGTTCACGTGATCGTCGTCTCACGCCCGTGTGGCCGCCATGAGACGGACCGCCGCCGTTCATGCGCCGTTCACCCGCGCCCACAGGGCCGGACACCTCGCCTCCCTACGTTCACGCCGTAAGTCCCGAAATGACTCAGGAGATACGTGTGAAGAGCACGCTTGCAAGTGGACGCAACCTCCGCCGTGGGGTCGTGCCCGTATTCGCCGCGCTCGCGCTGGCGCTCACCGCGTGCGGTAGCGACAACGACAGCGGCAACGACAGCGCCAGCGGTGGGGGCGGCTCGGGCGGCGACGTCTCGAGCCTCAGCGGCACGCTGAACGGCGGCGGCTCCTCGGCCCAGCAGTCGGCCCAGGCCGCGTGGACCTCCGGGTTCCAGGGCCAGGCCAGCGGCGTGACCATCAACTACGACCCGGTCGGCTCCGGCACCGGGCGCACCAACTTCATCTCGAAGGCCTACGACTTCGCGGGCTCCGACTCGGCGTTGAGCGACGACGCTTCCGCCGGGACCTCCGAGGTCGACCAGGCCAAGGCGCGCTGCGGCGGCCAGGCCGCGATCGAGGTGCCGGTCTACGTCAGCCCGATCGCCGTCATCTTCAACGTCAGTGGCGTCGACGACCTCAACTTGGACTCGGCCACGATCGCCAAGATCTTCCAGGGCGAGATCACCAAGTGGAACGACCCCGCCATCGCCGCCCTGAACGACGGCGTGGACCTGCCCGACACCGCGATCACCGCGGTGCACCGGTCGGACGACTCCGGCACCACGGCGAACTTCACCGACTGGCTGTCGAAGACCTCCGACGGCGCCTGGACGGCTCCGCCGGACGACACCTGGCCGACCAGCACCGGTGAGAAGGCCGAGGGCACGTCGGGTGTCGTCTCTGCTGTCAAGGGCGGCGACGGGACCATCGGGTACGCCGACGAGAGCCAGGCCTCGGGCCTCGGCATCGCGGCGATCAAGGTCGGTGACAACTTCAACAAGCCGTCCGCCGACGGAGCAGCCGCGGTGCTGGCAGCTTCGCCGCCCGCCGAGGGTCGCGACGCCAACGACATGGCTATCTCGATCGACCGCACCATCACCGACGAGGGCGCCTACCCGCTGCTGCTCGCGTCGTACGCGATCGCCTGCCCGACCTACGACGACGCCAACACGGCGGCGCTCGTCAAGGGCTACCTCTCCTACATGGTCAGCGACGAGGGCCAGCAGGCCGCCGCCACCCAGGCGGGCTCGGCTCCGCTCGACGCCGACCTGGCGTCGAAGGCCCAGGAGATCGTCTCCAAGATCTCCGGAAGCTGACCCGGCGAGACCCATTGGTGACGCCACCGATCCCTGACCGGTCCGGCCGGAGCCACTCCGGCCGGACCGGCAGGGATCGCCGCACGTGAGGAAGGACGAAGAGTGACCACCAGCAGTCCGTTGACGGGAGGGGCCGGGCTGCCCATCCCGCCGGACGACGAAGGCGGGTCGATGTCCTCGACCCGACGCGGGGACATGATCTTTGCCGGTCTCACTCGCGGCGCCGGCATCACCATCCTGCTGGCCCTGGCCGGCGTGTTCGTCTTCCTGGCCGTCGAGGGCATCCCCGGTATCTCACAGCCGGTCGCGAACTACGCGCCGAAGGACGACTTCTGGTCCTACGTCGGCAACCTGCTCTTCGGCACCGTCTACGCAGCCGTGATCGCGCTGGTGATCGCGGTGCCGTTCTCCATCGGGGTCGCGCTGTTCATCGCGATCTACGCGCCGCGCAGCATCGCCTCCCCGGTCGCCTACGTCATCGACCTGCTCGCCGCGGTCCCGTCGGTGATCTTCGGCATCTGGGGCGCGTTCACGCTGGCCAAGCACATCACACCGATCTACGAGTGGCTCTACGAGCACCTCAGCTGGCTCCCGTTCTTCGCGGGGCCGCCGTCCGCCACCGGCCGGACCATGCTCACCGCCGGCCTCGTGCTGGCCATCATGATCATGCCGATCATCACCGCGATCAGCCGCGAGATCTTCGCGCAGACCCCGCGCCTGCACCAGGAGGCGGCGATGGCCCTCGGTGCGACGAAGTGGGAGATGATCCGCCTCGCCGTCTTCCCCTACGCGCGGTCCGGGATCGTCTCTGCGGTCATGCTCGGGCTCGGTCGCGCGTTGGGCGAGACCATGGCGGTGGCGATCGTCCTGTCCGCCAGCCCGTTGGTCACGCTCAACCTGATCAGCACCGACAACCCGGCCACCATCGCCTCCAACATCGCCACCAGCTTCGCAGAGGCGACCCCGGAGAAGCTGCACGTCCTGATCGCCACCGGCCTGGCACTGTTCGCGTTGACCTTCGTGGTCAACTTCGCAGCCCGATGGATCGTTCAGCGTTCCGAGAGGCGGTTGGCGCGATGACGACTGCAGAGCTGGCCACCGAAACACGTACTCCGCTGTTGCTCACCCATGCCACACTGCCGCGGTGGGCGCCGATCCTGGTCGGCGTCCTGTCGCTGGCCGTCGGCGGCCTCATCGCTGTCCTGTTCGGCTGGGGGATCGTGGCCACGGCCGTCCTCGCCGGCCTCGTCTACCTCATCGCCCTGCCCACTTGGTCGTTCGTCGTCGAGAACCGTCGCGCGGCGACCGACCGGGCGATGACCACCCTGGTCTGGGGGGCCTTCGTCGCGGCGCTGGTGCCCTTGGTCTGGCTGCTCTACCTCGTGGTGACCAAGGGGATCGATGCCATCTCGGTGGACTTCCTGACCCACGACTCGCACAACCCGCTGGCAGCGGACGTGGGCATCGCACACGCGCTCTGGGGCACCGTGCTGGTCACCCTGATCACTGCGCTCATCTCGGTGCCGATCGGCGTGCTCACGGCGATCTTCCTCGTCGAGTACGGCAAGAGGAGCCGGCTGGCGCAATGGATCACGTTCCTGGTCGACGTGATGACGGGCATCCCGTCGATCGTGGCCGGTCTGTTCGCGCTGTCACTCTTCGTGCTGATCCTGGGCCCGGCCATCCGGTTCGGCTTCGGCGGCGCCGTTGCGCTCTCGCTGCTGATGATCCCGATCGTGGTCCGGTCGACCGAGGAGATGCTCCGGCTCGTCCCCGACGACCTCCGCGAGGCGTCGTACGCCCTGGGCATCCCCAAGTGGCGCACGATCGTGAAGGTGGTCCTGCCGACCGCGCTCGGCGGGATCATCACCGGCGTCACGCTCGCGGTGGCCCGGGTGATCGGTGAGACCGCCCCGCTGCTGGTGATCTGCGGTTTCACCAACACCATGAACCACAACCCGTTCAGCGGCCGGATGATGACCCTGCCGGTCTACATCTTCTACTCGTTCACCCAGCCGGGTGTGGTGCCGTTCAACGCGCCGCCCGGCACCGACCCGCCCGGCATCGCCCATGCCTGGGGAGCATCACTCGTCCTCATCGTCCTGGTGTTGCTGCTCAACCTGATTGCACGCATCATCGGCAAGATCTACGCCGTCCCAAGCAAGTAGTGGGCAAGAAAGGCTGACCTGGCCATGGCCAAGAGCATCGACGTCTCGGACCTCGACATCTACTACAGCGAGTTCCTCGCTGTCCAAGGCGTCAACATGACCATCCGCGCGAAGGCGGTGACCGCGTTCATCGGCCCGTCCGGCTGCGGCAAGTCGACCTTCCTGCGCTCGCTCAACCGGATGCACGAGGTGATCCCCGGCGCTCGAGTGGACGGCAAGATCGTCGTCGACGGGCAGGACCTCTACGAGGCGGCCGTGGACCCGGTCGCGGTACGCCGTCAGATCGGGATGGTCTTCCAGCGCCCCAACCCGTTCCCCACGATGTCGATCTACGACAACGTGCTGGCCGGGAACCGGCTCAACTCCAAGCGGCTCAAGAAGCAGGAAGCCGACTCGATCGTCGAGAAGTCGCTGCGCGGCGCCAACCTCTGGACCGAGGTCAAGGACCGGCTCAGCAAGCCGGGGATGGGACTGTCCGGTGGGCAGCAGCAGCGGCTCTGCATCGCGCGGGCCATCGCGGTCGAGCCGCAGATCCTGCTGATGGACGAGCCGTGCTCGGCGCTCGACCCGATCTCCACCTCGGCCATCGAGGACCTGATCCACGAGCTCAAGGCCGAGTACACGATCGTGATCGTCACCCACAACATGCAGCAGGCCGCCCGGGTCTCCGACGACACCGGCTTCTTCAACCTCAAGGCGGCCGGACAGCCCGGTCACCTGGTCGAGTTCAACGCGACCAAGAAGATGTTCAGCAACCCGGACAACGACGCCACCGAGGCCTACATCTCCGGCCGCTTCGGCTGAGCCGGGTCCGGTCGGCCTGGGCGCCGGACCTCACGGCAGCCGGAACAGGTACCGCAAGACGAGGAAGATCAGCGCGGCGGCGGAGCCGGCCATGGGGAAGGTGAGGACCCAGGCGATGACGATCGAGCGGGCCACGCCCCAGCGGACGGCGGAGAAGCGCTTGGTGGCGCCGGCGCCCATGATCGCGGTGGTGATCACGTGCGTGGTCGAGATCGGGGCCTCGAAGACGAACGCCGTGGTGTAGAGCACGACGGTGCCGGCGGTCTCCGCGGAGAAGCCGCGCGCGGGGTCCAGGTGGATGATCCGGCGGCCCAGCGTCCGCATGATCCGCCAGCCGCCGGAGTAGGTGCCGAACGAGATGGCGGCCGCCGAGGAGATCACGATCCACAGCGGCAGGTTCTCCTGGTCCGCTGAGTAGTAGCCCGCCGTCGTGACCGCCAGGAAGATCACGCCCATCGTCTTCTGGGCGTCCTGGAGGCCGTGGCCGAGCGCGAGTCCGGCCGCGGAGAGGGTCTGCGCCATCCGGAAGCCGCGGTAGACCCTGTGCGGGTTGCGGCGCCGGAAGATCCACATGATCGAGAGCATGATCAGGAAGGCCAGCGCGAAGCCGACGATCGGCGAGGCCACCATCGGGATCACGACCTTGTCGAGGATCGTCTGCCACTCGACGGTCACACCACCGACCACTCCGGCACCCACCAAGCCCCCGATGAGCGCTTGCGACGAGGACGACGGCAGGCCGTAGTACCAGGTGATCAGGTTCCACGTGATCGCCCCCAGCAAGCCGGCCAGCACGATGACCAGCCCGGCTGTGTCCGAGACCCCGCTGATGGTGAGCACGCTCTGGACCGTCTTGGCGACCTCCTGCCCGAGCAGCGCGCCGACGAAGTTCATGACCGCGGCCAGGATCAGCGCCACGCGCGGGGTCAGCGCGCGGGTGGAGACCGACGTGGCGATGGCGTTCGCCGCGTCGTGGAACCCGTTCGTGTAGTCGAAGGCCAGAGCGACGACGACGACCGCGATGACGATCGCGAGCTCCATAGGCGGGGCTCAGCTCTCCTTGACGGCGATCTGCTCGACGATGTTCGCCACGGTCTCGAAGGCGTCGATCGCGCCCTCCAGCGCAGTGACGATGTCCTTCAGCTTGAGCACCTCGATGGTCTTGAACTCGCCGGAGAAGAGCAGAGCCAGGATCCGCCGGTGGTTCTTGTCGCCGGTGTTCTCGAGCCGGTTGATCTCGATCCAGTACTCCTCGAGCTTCCCGGGCGCCTGCAGCCCCGGCATGGCGGCGGCAGTCAGCTCGGCGCACCTCTGGAGCACGTCGACCTGCTGCGACAGCTCCGGCGGCAACACCTTCACCTCGTAGAGCAGGATCAGGTCGACGACCTCGTCCATCATGTCCATGACGTCGTCGAGCCCCGAGCCCAGCCGATAGATGTCCTCGCGGTCGAACGGCGTCACGAATGTCGTGTTCACCCGCTTGATCAGCGCGTGAGTGGTCTCGTCGGCGTCGTGCTCGGCCTGCCTCATGCGGGCCGCGACGTCCTCGTGGACCGCGGTCTCGCTGAGCATCTCGGCCAGCAGGCCGGCGCCGGTCACCAGGTGCTGCGCCGACTCGGTGAACAGGTCGTAGAACGCCGTGTCGACAGGGCGGAAGCGCAGTGCCACTGACTACTCCTGGCATGACGGCGGTCAGGTCGGGGGGGCCGGACTTCTGGCCGCCGGACAGCCTAGGGGGTGACCCGGCGACAGACGCAAGTCAGGGTCTGTTCACCCGGCCGTACGCCGCCGGCGGTGGCGCTCGATCAGCGTCTCCTGATAGGACAACCGGCCGCCGTTCTGCACCCAGTCGCCGTCGCTGCCCAGCTCCCAGGCGAAGGTGTCCGGGTCGAACGCCAGGTCGAGCATCTCGCTCACCTCGTCGACCAGCTGCTGCTCCGGGAGCCGGACGAGCACCTCGACGCGCCGGTCGAGGTTGCGGTGCATCATGTCCGCGGACCCGATCCAGGCCTCCGGCTCGCCGCCGTTGTCGAACCAGTAGACCCGGCTGTGCTCGAGGAACCGGCCCAGGATGGAGCGCACCTCGATCGACTCCGACAGCCCCGGCACCCCGGGTCGCAGCGCACAGATCGCGCGCGTCACGAGCTGGATCTGGATGCCCTCCTGCGCCGCGAGGTAGAGCGCGTCGATCACGGCCTCGTCGACCAGCGAGTTCATCTTCATCCGGATCCGCGCCGGCCGGCCGGCCCGGTGGTGCTCGATCTCGCGCTCGATCCGCTCCACCAGCCCGTTCCGCACCGAGTAGGGCGCCACGAGCAGCTGCTCGTAGGACGGGTTGCGTGCGTAGCCGGACAGGTTGTTGAACAGGTGCGCGACGTCCTCGCCGATCAGCTCGTCAGTGGTGAGCAGGCCGAGGTCCTCATACATCCGTGCGGTCTTGCCGTTGTAGTTGCCGGTGCCGATGTGGGTGTAGCGGCGGATCCCGTCCGGCTCGTCGCGCACGACCATGGCCAGCTTGCAGTGCGTCTTGAGCCCCACCTGGCCGTAGACGACATGGCAGCCGGCCTGCTCGAGCTTGCGGGCCCAGCGGATGTTCGCCTCCTCGTCGAAGCGGGCCTTGATCTCGACCAGCACCAGCACCTGCTTGCCCGCCTCGGCGGCGTCGATGAGGGCGTCGATGATCGGGCTGTCGCCCGAGGTCCGGTAGAGCGTCTGCTTGATCGCCAGCACGTGCGGGTCGGCTGCAGCCTGCTCGATGAACCGCTGCACCGACGTCGCGAACGAGTCGTAGGGGTGGTGCAGCAGTACGTCGTGGCGGCGGGTGGCCTTGAACACGTCCACGGGCGTCGCGGACTCGACCTCGGCCAGCAGCGGGTGCGTGGCCGGGACGAACGCGTCGTACTTCAGCTCCTCGCGGTTCTGGTCGGCGATGCCGTGCAGGCCACGCAGGTCGAGCGGGCCCGGGAGCCGGAACACCTCCTCCTCGCTGACGCCGAGCTCGGTGACGAGCAGGTCGAGCACGCCCTGGGTCATCGACTCCTCGACCTCGAGCCGCACCGGGGGCCCGAACCGCCTGCGCAGCAGCTCCTTCTCCAGGGCCGCCAGGAGGTTCTCCGCGTCGTCCTCCTCGACCTCGAGGTCCTCGTTGCGGGTGACCCGGAAGGTGTGCACCTCCAGGATCTCCATGCCGGGGAACAGCCGCTTGAGGTGCTCGCTGATGACGTCCTCGAGCGGGACGAACCGCTCGTTGCCGAGCGGCACGAAGCGGTCGAAGATCGGCGGGACCTTGACCCGCGCGAAGTGCTCCTTGCCGGTCTTCGGGTTGCGGATCGTCAGGGCCAGGTTGAGGGACAGCCCGGAGATGTAGGGGAACGGGTGCGCCGGGTCGACCGCGAGCGGGGTGAGCACCGGGAAGATCCGCTCCTTGAAGAGCTTCTTGCAGAAGCGCTGCTCCTCCCGGTCGAGGTCACCCCACCGGACCAGCTCGATCCCGGCCTCGTTCAGCTCGGGCACCAGCGTCTCGGTGAACAGCCTCGCGTGCCGTTCGCTCAACGTCCGGGACTTGTCCCAGATCCGCTCCAGGATCTCGCGGGGCAGCAGCCCGGACGCCGCCCGCACCGCCAGGCCGGCCGCGATCCGGCGCTTGAAGCCGGCCACGCGGACCATGAAGAACTCGTCGAGGTTGCTGGTGAAGATGGCGGCGAACCGGACCCGCTCGAGCAGCGGCTGGCTCTCGTCCTCGGCCAGCTCCAGGACCCGCTGGTTCAGCCGCAGCCAGGACAGCTCCCGGTCCAGGAACCGGTCCTCGAACTTCTCCACGGCGGCCAGCGCCTCGGCACTGGCGACGTACGGCGGCTCGACGTCGAACGGCTCCTCGGGGACGCCGTTCCCGAGGGACGCGACGGCGGTGTCGGCGCTGTCCAGGGTCATGCCCGCCAGTGTGGCACCGTCGCGTGAACTGGCGGGAGTGGCGACTAGGTTTGGGCACCGTGACCGTCCGGACCCGGCTGGAGCGGTCGGCGCTCGCCGCTGCGATGTCGCTCCCGGAGCCGGTTCAGCGGGCGCTGGCCGGGCGACCGGTCACGGTCGACGGCAACACCCTGGCCACCGACGTCCAGCTGATGCTGCGCATGCGGCGGGTGGCCCGGTTGCCCGGTGCCGAGGAGCTGCCGGTCGCAGAGGGACGCCGGGTGCTGCTCCGCACCACGTCGTACACCTGCGGTGAGCAACGGATCGGGTCGGTGCGGTCGCTCCGGGTGGCCGACCGGCCCGCCCGGCTCTACGTCCCGGCCGGCGCACGGGAGCCGGGCTCGCTGCTCGTGTTCTTCCACGGCGGCGGCTTCTGGTGCGGCGACCTCGACAGCCACGACGCGGTCTGCCGGTTCCTGGCCGAGCAGTCCGGTGCCCGCGTGCTGTCGGTCGACTACCGCCTGGCGCCCGAGCACCCGTTCCCGGCGGCGTACGACGACGCGGTCGCGGCCTACGCCTGGACCGTGGAGCACGCCCACGAGCTGGGCGCCGACCCGGCCCGGCTCGGCGTCGGTGGCGACTCGGCCGGCGGCAACCTCGCCGCCGGCGTCGCCATCGAGGCGGCCAGACGGGGGCTGCCGTGCGCGGTGCAGCTGCTCGTCTACCCGGCCACGCAGGCGCGCCGGTCGACCCGCAGCCACGAGCTGTTCGCCGAGGGCTTCTACCTCACCCGTGGCTTCATGGCGCGTGGCGACCAGACGTACGCCGACCGGGTTCCGTCCGACGACCCGCGGCTCTCACCCCTGGTGGCCGAGCTGCCCGCCGGGTTGGCGCCCGCGCTGCTCTACACCGCCGGCTTCGACCCGCTCCGCGACGAGGGCGAGGCGTACGCCGACCGGCTCCGCGCGGCCGGCGTACCCGTCGAGGCGACCCGGTTCGCCGACCAGATCCACGGCTTCCTCAACATCGTCGGTGTGGGCACCACCTCGCGGGCGGCGAACCTCCGGATCGCCCGGCAGCTGGGCGCCGCGCTGTCGTGAGGAGGGCGATCCCCGCCGTTGCCGCCGTCGTTCTGGTGGTCCCACCTACAGTGGGCGCGTGCCAGGCCGGGTGATCGCCGCACTGTCGCTGCTCCTGGCTCTGGCCGGCTGTGGCGCCGGCGCCGCCGGCACGCCTCGGGCCCAGCCGGTCCGCGGCGCGGTGGCGACACAGGCCAGCCCCTCCAAGCCTCCGTCAGGCGCTCCCGCGGCGACCACGTCGGCGCGGGCGTCGGGGCGGACGACGTCGCTCTTCTTCGGCGACTCCTACATCATCGGCGGTGCCTACACCGGCCCGCAGAACTCGATGGGCGCCATCGCCGCACGCCGGCTCGGCTGGAAGTACCAGATCCGCGGTGGCGGCGGCACCGGCTTCGTCGCCGGCAACCCCGACTACGACATCCCGTCGTTCCTCGGCCAGATCCGGCAGGGCGCCCTCGACGTCGGCCCGGTCGACTGGCTGGTCATCGAGGGCGGGGGCAACGACAAGGACCATGACCCCGCGCTGGTCACCCGGCGGGCGGTCCGGACCCTGACGGCGGCCGCGAAACGGCACCCGGAGGCCCGCGTGGTGCTGGTGGGGACCATGGACCCCACCATCGACGGCTTCACCGACACCGACGGCGTCATCGGCGCACTGGCCGCAGCGGCCCAGCGGCTGGGGATCCCCTACATCGACGCGCAGCACTGGCTCGAGGGCCACCCCGAGCTGATCGGCCCCGACTACGACCACCCGACCCCGGCGGGGCACCGGTTGTGCGGACGGAAGCTGGCGCGAGCCCTGGCTGCGTTGGGGTAGATCTCAAGGAATGGCCGCAACAAGGTAGTCCGAGTGGGCAGGCTGCGCTGACCGTGCGGCTCAGTGTCGGGTGCGGTGACCCGGCGCTTCAGCCGACGCGGGGCCTCCGGCGCGGGCAGCAGAGCCGCCGGGTCACCGTTGTCGGCCTGCGGCCGACTCTTCCAGCTCACGCAGCCGCTGCCGGGCCTCGGTGAGCTCCTCGGCGAGGCGGGCCGCGGCCTGCTCGGCGTCCGCCCGGGCGGAGATCGCGGCGGCCGCAGTCTGCTCGGCGGCCACCCGAGCGTCCATCGCCTCGCGGAGCCGCTCCTCGTGCTCGTCGGCGGCGACCTGGAGGTTGGCCAGGGCCTCTGCGGTACGCCACTCGGCAGTGGCCCGCTCCTTGCCGGCCTTGGCGGCTCGCTCGGCCTGGGCCTTCGCGGCGTCCTCGGCCACCCGGCGCGCCTCCTGCGCGTCGACCGCGACCCGTTCGGCCTCGGTGCGCGCCCGCAGCGCCTCGGTGGCCGCGTCCGACTGTGCCTGAGCGGCCTCCTCGGCGGCGGTGCGCGCGGCGTGCGCCTCCCTGGCCTGCTGGGCCTGCTCCTCGGCCGCGCGGTGCGCGGTCTCCTCGGCGGCCGTGGCGGCCGTGGCGAGCGCGGTCTGCTCGGCCGTACGCCGCTCCGCCTCCTCGCGCAGCCGCTGCGCCTCCTCGGCCTTCGTGGTCGCCGCGGCGGCCAGCTGCTCGGCGGCCGTGCGCTGCTCCTGCGCCTGGGCCGCCTCGGCGCCGTGCTCGCGCGCGGTCGTGTCGGCGGCCTCGCGGGCCCGGAGCGCCGCCTCTGCGGTGCGCTCGGCGGCGGCGCGGGCCTCGTGGGCCGCGGTCGCGTCCGCGAGCCGGGCGGCGGCGAGCTCTTCGGCCGTCTGGCGGGCGGTGTGCGCATCCGTGGCCTCGGTCGCCCGGGCCTCGGCTGCCTCGTGGGCCAGCTGTTCGGCTTCCGCGGCTCGCTGGGCGGCCTCGGCGGCCCTCGTGCTCGCTTCTTCGGCAACCGTGCGCGCGGCATGTGCCGCCTCGGCGTCCGAGGCCTGCATGGCCGCGACCTGCTCGGCCGCGGAGCGCTCGGCGATGGCGGCGCGGGCGGCCTCGGCCTGACGACGGACGGCCTCCTCCGCAGCCTGCCTCGCGTCGTACGCCGTCTGCGCCGCGGCCTCCGCCTCGGCTCGAGCGGCGTGCGCGAGCCGCGCGGCCTCGGCGTGCTGGACGGTGACGGCGTCGGCCGCGGCGCGGGCCTCGTGGGCGACCCGGGCCGCCTCGGCCTGGAACTCGGCGGTCTCGTGGGCGGCTCGCTCGGCCGCCGCGGCTTGGCCGGCGAGGGCTGCGTGCTCGGCGGTGACGCGCTCGGCCTCGGTCCGGTCGGCCTGGGCCCGGTCGGCGGCCAGCTCCGCGGCCAGCCGGGCCTCGTGTGCCTGGCGGGCCAGCTCGACCTGCTCGGTCGCGGAGCTCTCCGCGCCGGCGCGCGCCTCGTGGGCGGCGCGCGCCAGCTCCTCGGCCTCCGCCTGGGCGTCGTGCGCCTGGAGAGCGGCCTCGGCGTGCTCCGCGGTGGCCCGCTCGGCGTGGGCCCGGGCGTCGTGGGCGGCGCGGGCGGAGGAGGCGTGCTCGGTGGCGTTCTCGTGGGCGGCCAGCTCGGCCTCGGCGGCCTGGGTCGCCTGGGCGGCGTGTGCCCGGGCCGCCTGCTCGGCGGCCAGCCGCGCGGTCTGCGCCTCGTCGGCCGCCTGCTCCGCGGCCACCCGAGCCTCGTGCGCCTGACGGGCCAGCTCGACCTGCTCGGCGGCGACCTGCTCAGCGGCGGCCCGCTGCACCTGGGCGGATTGTGCGATGTCCTCGGCGGTGGCGCGCCCCTCGTGCGCGAGCCTGGCCTGCCAGGCGTGCTGGTTGGCGGTCTCCTCGGCAGCACGGCGGGCGGTGTGGGCGTCGGCGGCCTCAGTGGCTCGGGCCTCGGCGGCCTCGTGCGCGACTTGCGCGGCGGACGCCGACTCCCCAGCGCTCGCGGCCTGGTCGCGGGCGGCCTGCTCGGCCAGCTCGCGGGCCCGCTGCGCGGCCTCGCCGGCGGTCGCGGCCTCGACCGCGGCCTGCTCCGCGTCGGCGCGGGCCCGGTGGGCCTCCTCGGCCAGCCGGGCGTGCTCGGCCGCGGCCTCCTCGGCGCCGGTGCGGGCCTCGTGGGCCTCGCGGACCTGCTGCTCGGCGGTGGTGCGGGCCTCGAGCGCCTGGCGAGCGGCCTCGGCGTGCTCGGCGGTCCGGAGCTCGGCCTCGGTTCGTGCGGCCAGGGCGGCCTCGGCCTCCCCGGCCCGGGTCTCGGCGACTCCGTGCGCGGCGTGCGCCGCTGCGGCGGCCAGCGCGGCTGCGGTGGCGTGCTCGCCGGCCGACTGCTCGGCCGCCAGCCTCGCGGTCTGCGCCTCGCCTGCGGCCTGCTCCGCGGCCAGTCGGGCCTCGTGGGCCTGGCGGGCCAGCTCGGCCTGCTCGGCGGCCGACTCCTCGGCGGCGGTCCGCTGGGCCTGCGCCGACTGGGCGATGTCGTCAGCGGTGGACCTGCCCTCGTGGGCGGCCTGGGCCAGCCAAGCCTGCTCGGCCGCGGCTGCCTCGGCGGCCTGGCGCGCGGTGTGGGCGTCGGCGGCCTCGGTGGCTCTGGTCTCGGCGGCCTCGTGGGCGGCGCGCGCTGCCTCGGCCGCCTCGGCGGCACGGCTGGCGTGCTCATGGGCCTGCTCCTCGGCGGCGGCCCGGGCCCGGACCGCCTCGTCGGCCCCGGTCTCGGCGCGAGTGCGGGCGGCGTACGCCTCCTGGGCCAGCCGCGCGTGCTCGGTCGCGGCCTCGTCGGCGGCGGTCCGGACCTCGTGCGCCTCCAGGGCCCGCTGCTCGGCCTCGGTGCGTGACTCGTGCGCCAGCCGGGCCAGCTCGGCGTGCTCGGCGGCGAGGGCCTCGGCGGTGGTGCGGTCCGTCTGGGCCCGCTCGGCCTCCTCGGCCCGCGCCTGGGCGGCTTCGTGGGCGGTGTGCTCGGCGGCCGCCGCCTGGCCGGCCAGGTGGCCGTGCTCGCGGGCAGCCTCCTCGGCGTCGGTGCGAGCGGCATGGGCGGCCTCGGCGGCGGCCCCTGCTTCCTGGACCATGTGCTCGGCGAGCGCCAGGGCGTCTCGGGCCCGGGCCTCGGCGCGGGCGATGGTGGCCCGGGCGCGCTGCTCTGCCTCGGTGACGACGGCGCGCGCGGTCTCCTCGGCGGAGGCGACCAGGTCGCGGGCGCTCTCCTCGGCCGCCAACCGGGCCTCGTGGGCGGCCTGCGCGTGCTCGGCGTGGTGGGTGGCCGCCTCGTCGGCGATCTGGCGCGCCTCGGCGTGCTCCGCTGCGGCACGCTCGGCGTCCTCGCGCAGCGTCGCCTGCTCGCGAGCAGCCGCCTCTGCGCGCTCGCGCGACAGCGTGGCGACCTGGGTCTCCTCGAGCGCCTGCGAGCGGACCTTCTCGAGCTCCTCGGTGGTGGCCGCCAGCCGGGTCTCGGCCTCCAGCCGCTCGCGGTGCGCCTGCGCCGCGTTGGCAGCGTGCTCGCGGGCCTGCTCGTCGGCCTCGGCGCGCGCGGCCAGGGCGGCCGCGGCGGCGTCGTGCTGGCTCCGGGCCTCCTCCTCGGCCTGGGTTCGGGCCTTGGTCGCCTCGACGGCGGTCTCGGCGTGCTGGCGGGCGACCTGCTCGGCGGCGTGCCGCGCCCGCGCCTGCGCCTGGGCGAGCTGCTCGGCCTGCTTGCGCTCCAGGGCGGCGGCCTCGGCGGCCTTGGTCTGCTCGAGCGCCGCCTGCTCGGCCAGCTCCCGCTCGCGGGCGTGGGTCGAGGCGGCTTCCTCGGCGGACCGGCGTCCCTCGGCCAGCTCGGCACTGGCCTGCTCGGCGACCATGCGCGCCTGGTGCGCCTCCGCGGCGGCAGCCGCGTGCCGGGTGGCGAGTGCGTCCGCCTTCTCGCTCGCCTCGGCAGCCCGCTGCGCGGCCTCCTCGGCGACCAGGCGGTCAGCGGCCTGCTGGGCGGCCGCCTCCTCGGCGGCGCGGCGCAGATAGGTGGCGCGCTCGGCCGCGCGGGCGTGCTCGAGCAGCCGCGCCTGCACCGCCTCGACGTCGTGAGGACCGGAGTCCTTGACATCCTCGGTGCCGTCGGGGACGTCGGTGAGCTCGTCGGGAGGGGCGGGTGCGGTCGAACGGGGATCGGCCGCGCGAGTCATCGCCGCGAGTCTAGTTGGGCACGGGCGAGTCAAGCGACTCGTCGGGAGTACTGGTCTCCGACCTGCGCAATCAGTAGACCAGCGCCTGGACCTCCGGTCCGAGGATCTCCTCGGCGAACACCGCCGCACCGGCGATCCGCACGCCCGTGAGGACGTCGTCCGCGCCGATCTCGCGCCGGGCCGCGCACTGCGAGCAGACCGTCACCTGCCCACCGGCCACCAGGGCCTGGAGCAGCTCGGCCAGGGGCGTGGCCAGCGGCAGGGAGAACGCCTCGGCCCGGCCCGGTACGCCGAACCACGCCGCCTCGCCGGTCAGCCACAGCGACACCTGGGCGCCGGCCGCCAGCGCGGTGGCGGCGACGGTGAACCCCTGGTTGCACCGTTCGGGGTCGTCCGCGCCGCAGGTGACCTTCACGACCAAGGGCCTGACCACGTCCTACACCCTAGGCTGGACCGGTGCCGTTCGAGCTCCCCGACAACCTCCACCCCGACTGCGCGCCCGTCGCGTGGATGCTCGGGACGTGGCGCGGCAACGGCCACGGGGACTACCCGACCATCGAGCCCTACGAGTTCGGCCAGGAGCTGATCTTCACCCACGACGGCCGGCCGTTCTTCCACTACTTCTCGCGGGCCTGGATCGTCGACGCCGACGGCGAGAAGGTCCGAGACGCCGCGCTCGAGACCGGCTTCCTCCGCTGCCGGCCCGAGGGCCGGATGGAGCTGCTGCTCGCCCACAACACCGGCTTCGTCGAGATCTGGTACGGCGAGGCGCAGGGCGGCAAGCTCGAGCTGCAGACGGACGCGGTGGCCCGGACCGAGTCGGCCAAGGAGTACGTCGCCGGGCAGCGGCTCTACGGCAACGTGGAGGGCGACCTCCTCTACGCCTTCGACATGGCCGCGATGGGCCAGCCGCTGCAGCCGCACACCTGGGCCAGGCTGCAAAGAGCGTGAGCTGACGATGACCGACGAGTCCGACGACCTGCGCGCGAAGCTCCGGGGCAGCGGCTACCGGCTCACTCCGCAGCGCGAGCTCATCCTGGACGCCGTCGACACCCTGGGCCACGCGACGCCGGACGAGGTGCTGGCCGAGGTCCGCAAGAGCTCCTCGGCGCTCAACATCTCGACGGTCTACCGCACCCTCGAGGTGCTCGAGCAGCTCGGGCTGGTGCGGCACGCGCACCTGAGCGACCGCGCTCCGACGTACCACTCGATCCGCGACCACGAGCACTTCCACCTGGTCTGCCGGAATTGCCACAAGGTGATCTCTGTTGGACCAGACGTGCTCAAGCCGCTCCTCGCCACGCTCGACACCGAGTTCGGGTTCACCGCCGACGTCGGCCACCTGACCGTGTTCGGCACCTGCGAGGAGTGCTCATGAGCAGCCCGCTCCTCGACCTGCCCGGTGCGGTTGCGGGCGACGGCATCGACGCGCCGGTCGCCGCCCACTACGGCTCGTTCAACCGCGAGCAGCGGGCGCTCGAGAACGGCGAGGGCTTCGTCGACCTGTCCCACCGCGAGGTGGTCCGCGTCGAGGGCCCGGACCGGCTGCCCTGGCTGCACTCGCTGACCACGCAGCACCTCGAGTCACTGGCTCCGGGCGTGACCCTGCCCGGCCTCGTCCTGGACCCGCAGGGCCACGTCGAGCACGCCTTCATCGGCGCCGACGACGGCACCGCGCTCACGCTGCACACCGAGCCCGGCCGGTCGGCGGCGCTCGTCGAGTTCCTCGAGCGGATGAAGTTCATGATGCGCGTGGAGCTCACCGACGTGACCTCGTCCCACGCCGTCACCTGGCGTCCGGCGCGAGGTGCGGCCTACGAGCGCTACGAGCTGGTCCCGCGCGACCAGCTGCCGGCGTACGCCGACGCGGCCGGTCCCGCCGCCGGGCTGTGGGCGTTCGACGCGCTGCGGATCGCGCGCGGCGAGCCGCGGTTCGGCGTCGACACCGACGCGCGGACCATCCCCAACGAGGTCGGCTGGATCAACAGCGCCGTGCACATGGACAAGGGCTGCTACCGCGGGCAGGAGACCGTCGCCCGGGTGCACAACCTGGGCCGGCCGCCGCGCCGGCTGACGCTGCTCCACCTCGACGGCAGCGAGAACCGGCTGCCGCCCGTGGGCAGCGACCTGCTGCTCGGCGAGAAGTCGGTCGGCTTCGTCGGCTCCTCGGCCCGTCATCACGAGCTGGGTCCGATCGCGCTGGCCCTGGTCAAGCGGAACGTCGACCTGGCCGCCGAGCTGGTCGCCGACGGCATGCCGGCCGCCCAGGAGGTCGTGGTCGACCCCGAGGTCGGGCTGCACGTGCGCCCGCTGCGCTGACCCTCAGCCGCCGAGGGCCCGCCGTCAGGGGCGCCGGTACTGGACGTGTGTGTCGGCGTCGGCGTGGGTGAAGCCCAAGCCGGTGTACACACGCACGGCTGGAGCGTTGTCCGACTCGACGTAGAGCAGGATCTCGGCCACCCCGAGACCCGCGAGATGGTGCAGACCGGCCAGGGTGAGGACCTTGCCCAGCCCCCGGCCCTGGGCGGACGGGTCGATGGCGACGACGTACACCTCGCCGAGCTCGGCGCTCTGCTGCTTGGTCCAGTGGAACCCGAGCAGGCCGTCCTCGCCCTCGGCCACCAGCAGGCCGGCCGGGTCGAACCACTCCTCGGCCATCCGGGCGGCGAGGTCGTCGGCGTCCATCTCGCCCTGTTCGGGGTGGTGGGCGAACGCCGCGGCGTTGACGCGCAGCACCTCGTCACGGTCGGCGTCGCGGTAGCCCCGGACGGTGACGCCCTCGGGTACGACGAGGCCGGGCAGCGGCTCGCTGGTGGGCCGGCGCATCACCCAGAGCTCGCGGGCCCGGCGCAGCCCGTGCCGGCCGGCGAGCGCCGCGGCCGCGGGGTGGTCGTTGTGCGACCACGCGGTCACCGGGCCGTCGCCGGCCAGCGCCTCGCCGGCCAGCTCCCGGCCCAGGCCGCGGCCGCGCGCGCCGGGCGCGACGGCGAGGTCCACGGAGCCGGCGTGCGCGAGCGCGAACCCGTCGGCGCGGGCCAGCCAGAGCGTGCTGTCGGCCAGGCCGTGGTTCTTGACCCGCAGCCGGGCCGACTCGTCCAAGGGGTCCTGCTCACCGGCGTCGCGGAGCGCGGCGCGGACGCCGGCCACGACCTCGCGCCACGAGTCGTCCGCGCGGCCGTCGACCCGGGTCACCATCCTCGGAGACTAGGCGTGCGTCCCCTGTGCGGTGGTCTTCTCGGTCGCAGCGGTGGCCGCCGAGGCCTCCTTGGCGTCCTTCTCCTTGGCCGGCACCACGAACCGGTAGCCCACGTTGCGGACGGTGCCGATCAGCGTCTCGTTGTCCGGCCCGAGCTTGGCGCGCAGCCGCCGGACGTGGACGTCGACGGTGCGGGTGCCGCCGAAGTAGTCGTAGCCCCACACCTCCTGGAGCAGCTGCTGCCGGCTGAACACCCGGCCCGGGTGCTGGGCCAGGAACTTCAGCAGCTCGAACTCCTTGAACGTCAGGTCCAGGTGGCGCTTGCCGATCTTGGCGGTGTACGTCGCGTCGTCGACGACCACCTCACCGGAGCGGATCACGTGGGCCTCGGGGTCGTCCTCCTCGCGCCGCGCCGCCAGCCGGCCGATGGCCAGCTTGATGCGGGCCTCGAGCTCGGCGGGGCCGCAGGTGTGCAGCACGACGTCGTCCATGCCCCAGTCGTGGGTGACCACGGCCAGGCCGCCCTCGGTGACCACGAGCAGGACCGGGACCTCGGTCCCGGTGGTGCGCATCAGCCGGCACAGGTCGCGGGCATGGGCGAGGTCCTGGCGCCCGTCGACGAGCACCAGGTCGGAGTCGGGGGCCTCGAGCAGCGCACTGCCCTCCGCGGGCAGGATCTTGACCTGGTGGCCGAGCAGGGCGAGCCCGGGCAGCACCTCGGCGGACGGCTGGAGCGCGTTGGTGAGCAGAAGCAGGGTGCTCATGGGTCCCCTCCCAGAGTCGGGGGTCGGACCGAGGCACGACGGTGGGCTCCGGTGTTGGGGTCAAGAATAGGTAATCCGGCCGTCACCTTGAAGGATCATTCGCGTGGCTGAGACGAACGTCATCCGGGTCCGTTACTGGGCCGCGGCCAAGGCGGCCGCCGGGACGGACTCCGACGACGTCGTCGTGACCGGCCCGACCACGCTGGCCGAGCTCCGGGCCGCGGCGGCCGCACTCCACCCGGGCACCCGGCTGGCCGAGGTGCTCGCGGCCTGCTCGACGCTGGTCGGCGAGCAGCCGGTCGGCTTGGCCGACCCGGCGTCGTACGTCGTCGACCCGGGCGCCTCGGTCGAGTTCCTGCCGCCCTTCGCCGGGGGCTGAGGCGGTGGGAGCCAGGGCACGAGCGGGAATGCCGCCCCACCAGGAGCGTTGAGGAAGTCATGACCACGGGGCTCGTCGTACTCGCCGCCGCGGTCGTGCTTGCCCTCGGGTTCGGCCTGTGGCGCGCCGCGACCGACGGGCGGTTCACGGGCACCCACCTGGTCCGGGGCAACACGGCGGCTGCCCCGGCGTCGGGGCCGGAGTCGCTGCTGGCCGGCACCGCGTACGCCGGCGAGCTGGGGGAGCGGGCCACGCTGCTGCAGTTCTCCAGCGCGTTCTGCGCACCCTGCCGGGCCACCCGCCGAGTGCTCGAGGACGTCGCGCGGATCGTGCCCGGCGTGGCCCACGTGGAGGTCGACGCCGAGCACCACCTCGACCTGGTCCGCCGGGTCGGCATCCTGCGGACGCCGACCACGCTCGTCCTCGACCCGCACGGCCGCGAGGTCAGCCGCGCGTCGGGCGCCCCGACCAGGCAGGCCGTCATCGCCAGCCTGGACCCGCTGGCCTGACCGACGGTCGCGCCTCGCTCAGGCCCGCAGCAGCCGGGTCATCTGCCGGATGTCCGCGTCCACCATCAGCTCGGCCAGCCGGTCCGGGTCGGTCTCGGCCTTCCAGCCGAGCACCTCGCGGGCCTTCGACGCGTCGCCGATGAGCGCGTCGACCTCGGTGGGCCGCTCGTACTGCTCGTCATAGGTCACGTAGTCCTCCCAGTCGAGTCCGGCGTGCGCGAACGCGTTCTGCACGAACTGCCGCACGCTGCGCCCCTGGCCGGTCGCGAGGACGTAGTCGCCCGGCTCGTCGTGCTGGAGCATCCGCCACATGCCCTCGACGTACTCGGGGGCGTAGCCCCAGTCGCGCACCGCGTCGAGGTTGCCCAGGTGCAGAGAGTCACGCGCCCCGAGCACGATCGCCGCGACCCCGAGCGTGATCTTGCGGGTCACGAAGCTCTCACCGCGCCGCGGCGACTCGTGGTTGAACAGGATCCCCGAGACCGCGAACAGGTCGTAGGCCTCGCGGTAGTTGACCGTCACCCAGTGCGCGTAGAGCTTGGCGGCGCCGTACGGCGACCGCGGGTGGAACGGCGTCCGCTCGTCCTGCGGCGGAGGGCTGGCGCCGAACATCTCCGAGGTCGAGGCCTGGTAGTAGCGGCAGTCGATGCCGGCCGCCCGGATCGCCTCGAGCAGCCGCAGCGCTCCGGTGCCGTCGGTCGAGGCGGTGTACTCCGGCATCTCGAAGGAGACCTTCACGTGGCTCTGCGCGCCGAGGTTGTAGACCTCGTGCGGTTCGATCGCGTGGATCAGGTTGACCAGGCTGACGCCGTCGGTGAGGTCGCCGTAGTGCAGGTGCAGGTCGGGGGAGTCGATGTGGTCGATCCGCCCCCGGTTGATGGTGGACGCGCGGCGGACCAGGCCGTGGACCTCGTAGCCCTTCCCGAGCAGGAGCTCGGTCAGGTACGACCCGTCCTGGCCGGTGATACCGGTGATGAAGGCGCGCCTCACGGTCCGGATTATCCACGGGGCTTTCACACGCCGGCGTCGGCCACGAGACGCTCGTTCTGCGTCTCATAATGTGGAACGACCATCCATAAGTTGAGATTCGGGCTGGGTAGCACCCTGGTGCGGCCCTACCCTCGAAGCGTGTCCACGACATTGCTGACCAAGCGGCGGGCAGTCGACCACTGCCGCGTGCGCTCGTCTCTCTGTCGTCTCTCCTGACGACCCTGCCCTTACCAGTCTTTTTGGACTGAGTTACTGCAGTATCGTCGTGTGCGGCCCCGACCCGCATCCCACGACCGAGGAGAGCCATGACCACCACCGCCCCAGCGCCCACCGGGACTGCGGCCGGCATCGACCCGCGCGGTCCGCAGGTCACCGCCGCCATCACTGCGGTGGTGCTGGTCGCCGTCCTGCTGCTGCCCAGCCCCTGGGCCGCGGTGCTGACCGGCGTCCAGGCGGTGCTGTTCGCGATCGGGGCGACCCGGGGCGTGCAGCACACCCCGCACGCGTGGCTGTTCCGCCACGTCGTACGCCCGCGGCTCGCGCCGCCAGCAGAGCTCGAGGACCCGGCGCCGCCGCGGTTCGCGCAGGGCGTGGGGCTGGCCTTCACGCTGGTGGCGCTCGTGGGCTTCGCGTCCGGGCTGACCCTGCTCGGCCAGGTCGCGATCGGCCTCGCCCTGGTCGCCGCGCTGCTCAACGCGGTCTTCCGCTTCTGCCTGGGCTGCGAGCTGTACCTGCTCATGAAGCGGTTCGCGCACTAGCCGGTGGTTGAGGAGGGGCGCTCTGCGCCCGTCTCGAGACCCCAGACGCACAGAGAAACCAAGAGATAAGGAAACGACCACATGACCCGCGAGAGCTCGCTAGTCACCGCCCAGTGGGTGGAGGAGCACCTGGACGACCCGAAGGTCGTGCTGATCGAGGTGGACGAGGACACCACCGCCTACGACAAGGGCCACATCAAGGGGGCCATCAAGCTCGACTGGACCACGGACCTGCAGGACCAGGTCCGCCGGGACTTCGTCAACAAGCAGCAGTTCGAGGCGCTGCTGTCCGACCGCGGCGTCGCCACCGACGACACCGTCGTGCTCTACGGCGGCAACAACAACTGGTTCGCGGCCTACGCCTACTGGTACTTCAAGCTCTACGGCCACCAGGACGTCAAGCTGCTCGACGGTGGCCGCAAGAAGTGGGAGCTCGACTCCCGCGAGCTGACCGACGAGCCGCCGACCCGCGAGCGGGCGTCGTACACCGCCCAGGAGCAGGACAAGTCGATCCGCGCGTTCCGCGACGAGGTCGTGGCCGCGATCGGCGCCCAGAACCTCGTCGACGTCCGCAGCCCCGACGAGTACGCCGGCCGGCTGCTGGCCCCGGCGCACCTCCCGCAGGAGCAGGCGCAGCGGGGCGGTCACATCCCGACCGCCGCCAACGTGCCCTGGAGCAAGGCCGCGAACGACGACGGCACGTTCAAGTCCGACGACGAGCTCCGCGAGATCTACAGCGAGGCCGGCGTGGACTGGGACAAGGACACCATCGCCTACTGCCGGATCGGTGAGCGCTCCTCGCACACGTGGTTCGTGCTCAAGGAGCTGCTGGGCCAGGACAACGTCAAGAACTACGACGGCTCCTGGACCGAGTACGGCTCGCTGGTCGGCGTACCCGTCGTCCTCGGCGACGAGCGTGGCGAGGCAGACGGGCAGGGCGCCTGATGTGCGGCGCGACGAAGGGTGGCCTCTCGCTGGACGGCGTCAACGTCGCCAAGGAGGCGGTGATCCAGGGGCAGGTGCTGCGAGGTGACCAGCCGGTGGGCAATGCCTACGTACGCCTGCTCGACCGCACCGGCGAGTTCACCGCCGAGGTCCCGACCTCGGCGACCGGCCACTTCCGGTTCTTCGCCGGCGAGGGCGACTGGACGCTGCGCACGCTGGCACCCCAGTCCGAGCCCGTGGACAGCGCGGTGCAGGCACACGTCGGCTCCGTCGCCGAGGTGACCGTCGCTCTCTGACCCGCAGGTCTGCGAGCGCCCCTTTCTCCGGGAGGGGGCGCTCGTGCGTGACGAGCAGGTCTGGGCCCAGCCACCCGGCCCGGACGAAAACGGGGTACAACTGCGTGGTGGGCGACACGCGCGAGTTCGCCCTTGGGGGTGAGCCAGTGCCGGAGACGGGTGGTTACCTTCGCGGCGACATGGCTGAGCAAGGGCGACGCTGGCGGGCCTGGCGCCAGCCCGGTGCCTGGTCCCTGACCGGCTACGTCGCGCCTGCCCGGTCCAACCCCGGCCCGGCCGGACCGCTCCGGGTGGTCCTGGTCGACGACTCGGCCGACGTCCGCACCCTGGTGCGCACCAAGCTCCGGCTGTCCGGCAAGGCGGTGGTCGAGGGCGAGGGCGCGGACGGCGCCGACGCGATCGACCTGGCCCGGCGGCTGCAGCCCGACGCCATGCTGCTGGACGTGTCGATGCCGGGTATCGACGGCCTGGCCGCGCTGCCCCAGATCATCGAGGCCTCACCGGACACCCGGATCGTCATGTTCAGCGGGTTCGACGAGGAGCCGCTGGCGCTTCGCGCCCTGGAGCTGGGCGCCACCTCCTACCTCACCAAGACCTCCTCGCTCGACGCCGTCGTGGCCGAGCTCGTGCACGCCGTGACCGGCGGGGACCCCGAGGATGAGCGGGGCGCCGAGGACGCGGAGGGAGAGGGCCGGGACACCCTCGACGAGCAGGTCGAGCGGTTCCAGAGCGTCTTCGAGGACGCCGCGATCGGCATGGCCACCATGACGCTGCACGGCACCATCGTGCGGGCGAACGACGCGCTGTGCCGGATCCTGGGGTTGGCCGCGACCGAGCTCCTCGGCGCGTCGTACGGCGAGTGCGTCAGCGACCCCGGAGCCCTGAACGAGGCCACGCAGGCGATCGTCGACAAGGGCGCCGACGTGGTGACCCTCGAGCATCCGCAGCTGGACGACGCCTACCTGCGCACCACCCTGTCCGTGGTCCGCGACCAGGGCGGCCAGCCGCTGTATCTCTTCGCCCAGTGCCAGGATGTGACGGCACAGCGCACCACCGAGCTCGAGCTCCGCGAGAGCGAGCAGCGGTTCCGGCTGATGGTCGACGTGGTCCGCGACTACGCCATCTTCATGCTCGACACCGACGGCCTGATCACCAGCTGGAACCTCGGCGCCCAGCGCACCAAGGGCTGGACCGCCGACGAGATCATCGGCCAGCACTTCCGGGTCTTCTACCCGCCCGAGCAGCAGGCCTCCCGCCACCCCGAGCACGAGCTCGAGGTCGCCGAGCGGGAGGGCGTCTACCAGGAGGAGGGCTGGCGGGTCCGCAAGGACGGGAGCCGGTTCTGGGCGCACGTCACGATCACCAAGATCGTCGACGAGGAGGGCCGGCACATCGGCTTCGCCAAGGTCACCCGCGACCACACCGAGCGGATGCAGATGCTCGAGCAGCAGGGGCAGTACGCCAACGCGCTCGCCGAGGCGAACGTTCGGCTCGAGCAGGCCAACGCCGAGCTGGCCCTTACCGCCGACGAGCAGGCCCGGTTCCTGGCCGTCACCGCCCACGAGCTGCGCTCGCCGGTCGGCGTGGTGAGCATGTCGGGGAAGCTGCTCGCGGAGAACTGGGACCGGCTGGAGCAGGGGGAGCGCGAGGAGCTGCTGTCCGGCATGCAGAGCAGCGCCCAGCAGCTGCAGCGGCTGCTCGGCGACCTGCTCACGACCGCCCGGTTGCAGGCGGCCAGCCTGGAGCTCAACCTGCGTGACCACGACCTCGCCGAGGTGCTCGCGCCGGCCCTTCAGCAGCTGCGGAGGACCCACGCCGGCTCGACCATCGAGGACGAGCTGCCCGAGGGCCTGCGGGTCGTGGTGGACCCCGACCGGCTGGGACAGATCTTGGACAACCTGGTGGGCAACGCGGTCGTGCACGGCCGGGACCCCATCCGGGTGGTCGCCAAGCACCAGGGGGACCACGCGCTGCTGGTCGTGAGCGACGCGGGCGACGGTGTGCCCGCCGAGCTGCGCGACCGGCTCTTCGACCGGTTCGCCACCCGCACTGGTGGCCACGGCACCGGTCTCGGGCTGCACATCGTTCGCGAGCTCGCCCGGGCGCAAGGTGGAGACGCCACGTACGCCGCACGCGACAATGCGTTCGTGGTCCGTCTTCGCCGAGCAGCCGCCACGCCGTGAGCGTCCGCGTCCTCCTGGTCGACGACGCCGCGGACGTGCGTCGCCTGGTGCGCATCGCGCTGCGCTACCACGGTGGGTTCGACGTCGTGGGCGAGGCCGGGGCCGGGCTCGAGGCCGTCGACCTGGCCACCGAGCTCAGCCCCGACGTCGTTCTCCTCGACCTGGGGCTGCCCGACCTGGCCGGCCGCGACGTGCTCACCCGGCTGCGCGAGACGGCGCCCGCGGCCAAGGTCGTCGTCTTCACCGGGATGGACAGCGAGGACCGTGCCTGGTTCGAGGAGCACGCCGCCGGCTACGTGCTGAAGGGCGACGACCTCGACTACCTCGTCGCGCTGCTCGACGACGTGGGCCGGAGCGCCGCGCGGCAGGAGACGGCCCGGTTCCTGCCGGAGGCGAGCAGCGTGCCGCTGGCCCGCGAGTTCGTCCGCGGCCTGCTCCAGGACTGGGGGGCCGAGCACCTCTTCGACGAGGCCTCGCTGATCGTCACCGAGCTCGCCGCCAACGCGGTGCTGCACGCCGGCTCGCCGTACGAGGTGCGCCTCACCCACGTCAAGGGCGTGCTCCGCATCGAGGTCGCCGACGAGGACCCCGGGACTCCCGAGCCGCAGCCGTTCAGCGCGGTGGCCGAGTCCGGCCGCGGCATCGTCCTGGTCTCCGCGGTGTCGGCCTCGTGGGGCATCGATGCGCGACCCGACGGCAAGGTCACCTGGGCCGAGCTGCGGCCGTAGGTCGGCTCAGGCCGTCTCGAGCACGAGCGTGATCGGCCCGTCGTTCACCGACTCGACGCGCATGTCCGCCCCGAACACACCCCGCTCGACCTGCGCGCCGAGCCGGTCGAGCTCGGCGCAGACGGCCTCGTAGACCGGCTCCGAGACCGGCCCGGGCGCGGCGGCCTGCCAGGTCGGGCGCCGGCCCTTGCGGGCGTCGCCGTAGAGCGTGAACTGGCTGACCACCAGGATCGGCGCGCCCACGTCGGAGGCCGACTGCTCGTCGCGGAGGATTCGCAGCTCCCACAGCTTGCGGGCCAGCCAGGCGATCTCCTTGTCGCCATCGGTGTGGGTCACGCCGACGTAGGCCAGCAGCCCCGGCCCGTCGATGGCGCCCACCACCTCGCCTTCGACCGTCACCGTCGCTGACAGCACCCGCTGGACCACCGCTCGCACGGCGTACAGCCTGTCAGTGCAGCGCCGGGGCGGGGAGATTCACCGGGTACCCGGTGAAACTCCTCCTTCCCTCACCAAACTTGAGCGGGGGAGCTCCAGAAACGTGAGGGCAGGCCCGGCTCAAGGCGAACGGACATCGCCGAGTCGTCCGCTCCACATCCACAGCCGACCGCTCGCTGGCGTGGCTCCACAGCCTGGGAGTAGGTCCGCTCAGGGGTGTGACGACCCGCGGCAGGGTGCGGGCCATGGTCTACGAACTGCTCACGCCGTCGGGGCTGGTCCTGCGCCGTGACGCGGTCGCCCACGGCTACAACGACAACTTCCTGGCCCGAGAGGTCAAGGCCAAGCGGCTGTGCCGCATCCGGCAGGGTGCCTACGCCAAGGCAGACGTGTGGCATGGAATGGACGAGCGACGTCGGCATGAGCTGCTCACCGATGCCGTCATGTTGCAGTACGACGATCACGTCGCGGCATCGCACGACACCGCGGTGCTCCGCCATGGCGGTCCCGACCATGGTCTCGATCTCTCGCGCGTGCACCTCACGCACTTCGCGGGCGGAGGTCGCATCGTCGCCGGCGTCGTGCACCACGAGGGGAGATGCGGCGTCCTCGACATCAGCCGAATATGTGGGCACTGGCTCACGTCGCCGCCTCGCACCGTGCTGGATGTGGCGATGCTCCATGGGCTCGAGGTCGGCGTGGTGGTCGCTGACGACTTCATACGGCGCGGCCTCACAGACTCCGCCGAGCTCTGGCAGCTGTACGAATCGGTCAAGGACTGGCCCGGTGCTCTCATCCTGCGGCTGGTCATTTCTCTGGCCACGGGCAAGTCGGAGTCTGTGGGGGAGTCGCTGGGCTGGCTGTTGTTCCGCAAGCAGCGACTGCCTCGGCCCGAGCAGCAGTTCGAGGTCTTCCGTCCCAGCGGCCAACTTGCCGCGCGGACGGACTGGGCCTGGCCCGAGTGCCGGCTCTTCGGGGAGTTCGACGGTCTCGGCAAGTACGTTCGCTACCTTCGCGAAGGCGAGACAGTGGCCGATGCGGTGATCCGGGAGAAGCGGCGCGAGGACATGCTCCGGGAGCTCACCGGCTGGACCTTCATCCGCCTGGTCTGGGCCGACCTGTTTCGCCCCGAGCTCACGGCGGCTCGCGTGCGGGCGGCTCTGAGCCGCGACGCCGCCTGATCTCCTGCCCTGCCCTGCAGGAACTGGAGCCTCCCTCCTCAAGTTTCGTGGGGGAAGGGTGAGTTTCACCGGGTACCGGGTGAAACTCACCGGTCGGGCACGCCCGAACCGCCCACATCACAGGTCTGGCAGCATGCCCGTCATGAGTGACCCGCTGCTGATCACGGTGGCCCCGACCGGCGCCGAGACCGCCAAGGAGGACTGCCCCCAGCTCCCGACCACCCTCGAGGAGCTGGTCGCCACCGCCAAGGAGTGCGAGGCGGCGGGCGCCGCGATGATCCACGTGCACATCCGCGACGGTGAGCACCGGCCGACCCTCGACCTCGGCCGGCTGACCGACACGGTGACGGCGCTGCGCGAGGGCACCGACCTCGTCGTCCAGCTCTCCACCGGCGGTTCGGTGCACGACCCGCTCGACCTGCGGCTCAAGGTCCTCGACGCGGCGCCCGACTCGTGCAGCCTCACCATGGGCACCACCAACTTCGGCGACGACGTCTTCTCCAACCCGTGGCCGTTCGTCTGCGACCTCTACCAGCTCAGCCAGGAACGCCGGGTGGTCCCCGAGTTCGAGCTGTTCGACCTCGGCCACGTCGCCGCGCTGCACCGCCTGCTGGGCAAGTACGGGCTGCCGTACGGCGGCCGGGTCCACGTCGACTTCGTCATGGGCGTCCCCGGCGGCATGCCGGGCACCGCCGCGGCGCTGGTGGCCGGCGTGGCCGCCCTTCCTGACGCGGTCACCTCGTGGTCCGCCACCGGCATCGGCCGCACCACGCTGGCGGTGCTGCTGGCCTCGCTGGCCCAGGGCGGCCACCTCCGCGTCGGCATGGAGGACGTGCTCACGATCAGCAAGGGAGTGCCGGTCGAGTCCAACCGGCAGCTGGTCGACCGAGCCGTCGAGGCCGGCCGGCTGGCCCAGCGCACGCCGATGACCACGGCCCAGGCGCGAGAGCTGTTGGGAGTCGGCTGAGTGAGGACGTGGATGCACGCGCCGTGCGACTATCGCGGCGCGGGTGCCGCGGCCTGCTCAGCCGACTCCCACAGCCTCAGCGCACCTTCCCTGTCCGCGGGCTGAGCCGCACCGCGGTCAGGTAGCCGGGCGCCGCGATGGTGACGGCCGCGCGGATCCGTTGGCCGGTCTTCGACCGCGTGATCCGGTACGCCGCGCGGGTCGCGTCCTTGATCGGGTGCCGGCCGGCGTACCACTGGTAGCCGAAGGCGGACCCGGCCGGACAGCCGGTCAGGTGGGCATGCAGCCGGTGCCCGACCCGGGACCGGCCGGACAGCGTCACGCGGCACTCCGCGCTGATCGCGGTCGGCGGGGTGGGCGGCTGGACGACGGGCGGCAGTGCCGGGGTGGGCCAGGCGGGCTTGTCCGCGTCGCGGATCCAGTCCTGGAAGAACGCGTCGAGGTTCAGCCCGGAGACCTGCTCGGCCAGCGCCTCGAGGTCGGCCGCACCGTGGCTGCCGCCGTGGTAGAGCTGCTGCCACCGCTGGATGAGCGTGCGGAACGCCGGGTCACCGATGAGGGACCGCAGCGCCTCGTAGGTCATGGCGCCGCGGTCGTAGGACTGCCAGCCGAACAGGTCGGCCGGGTCGGTGATCCCGGCCGGCGGCACCGTCCACAGCGAGCTGGCGGCGGGGGTGGTGGCCCACTCGCCGTGGAACTCGTCGTACGTCGAGGCCCCGGACACGTCGACGGGCGCCCACGTCGCCATGCCCTCGTTGATCCAGAGGTCGTTCCACACCGTGGGGGACACCGAGTCGCCGTACCACTGGTGGGTGAGCTCGTGCACCAGCGTGCCGCCCACGGCCCCTGCCGACGGGAAGGACGGCCGGTCCTGCGTCTCGAGGGCGTAGCCGACCCCGGTCGAGTCCACGACGATCCCCGTGCTGTGGCCCGGGTAGGGGCCGAGGCGCGCCTCCAGCCCGGTGAGGATGGACGACAGCTGGGCCCGTCGGGCGTCGATCGTGGCGTGGCTGGCGGCGTAGATCGCGGAGTCGACGAAGGACCACTCGGGCACCGTGCGCCCGCCGGACAGGCCGACCGTCGACGTGAGCACTTCGTACTGACCGATCGAGACGAGCACCAGCTCGCTGGCCATCGGCTGGGTCTCGGTCCAGACCCAGGTGCTCCGCGTACCCGAACCGTCGGGCAGCGGCTGGGCGGGCTCGCCGTTCGACACCACCTCGAGGCCGGCCGGTACGTCGACCGAGATCGTGTAGGTCGCCTTGTCGTCGGGGGTGTCGTTGTTGGGGAAGCCGGCCATCGCGCCGATCGGCTGGTTCATGAACGTCGCCCCGTCGGAGGTGGGGATCCAGCCCTCGTCCGATCCGTCGGTGTCGTGCCGCGTGTCCGGGACGCCGCCGTACTCGACCACGACGGTGAACGGGCCAGCGACCGGGGTGACCGGGGTGACCACCAGCTTGTGCTGGCCCGGCGTCGTGCCGTCCGGCTGGTCGATCCGGGAGAAGGCCGCGCCGACACCGTCGACCTGCACCGAGGTGACGGTCAGCCCCTCGAGGTCGAGGCCGAACGACGACAGGGGCGCGCCGGTGGTCGCGGCCTGGATGGTGGTGGTGGCGTCGATGGTGCCGCCCGGCGGTGGCGCCGGGTTCCAGACGAAGTCGAGGTCGTAGTGGCTGACGTCGTACCCGCCGTTGCCCTGGTTGGGGAACAGGGAGTCACCCGACGTGAGGGGTCCGACCACCGCGTCGCCGGCGTACGCCGGACCGAGCACGACCACCGGAGCGGCGAGCGCGCCGGCCAAGAACGGGGCCACCCGCCGCCACAGTCGCGTCACGACCGGCAGCGTACGGGCTGGCTCAGGACCCGCTGTTGATCATCCCGGCGCCGACGGTGACGCCGGTCGCCTCGTCGATCAGGATGAACGACCCGGTGGTGCGGTTCTTGCTGTAGGCGTCGCACAGCAGCGGCTGCGTGGTGCGCAGCTGGATCCGGCCGATCTCGTTGAGGCCGAGCTCCTTGGTCTCCTGGTCGCGGTGCAGCGTGTTGACGTCCAGGCGGTACTGGATGTCCTTGACCAGGGCCCGCGCGGTGCGGGTGGTGTGCTTGATGGCCAGCTTCTGGCGCGGGCGCAGCGGCTGTGGCGTCATCCAGCAGACCATCGCGTCGATGTCCTGGCTGGGCTGCGGAGCGTTGTTGACCCGGGCGATCAGGTCGCCCCGGGAGACGTCGACGTCGTCCTCGAGCCGGATCGTCACCGACATCGGCGGGAACGCCTCGGGGATCTCCTCGTCGAACAGGTCGATGCCGGCGATCTTCGAGGTCATGCCGGAGGGGAGCACGACGACCTCGTCGCCGGGCTTGAGCACGCCGCCGGCGACCATGCCGGCGTAGCCGCGGTAGTCGTGGTGCTCGTCGGACTTGGGGCGCACGACGTACTGGACCGGGAAACGTACGTCGACCAGGTCGCGGTCGGAGGCCACGTGGACGTGCTCGAGGTGGTGCATCAGCGTGGGACCGGAGTACCACGACATGTTCTCGGAGCGGGTCACCACGTTGTCGCCCTTGAGCGCCGAGATGGGGATGACCTCGAGGTCGGGGATGTTCAGCTTGGTCGCGAACTGGGTGAACTCGTGGTGGATCTTCTCGTAGGTCTCCTGCGAGTAGTCGACGAGGTCCATCTTGTTCACGGCCAGCACCAGGTGCGGGACCCGGAGCAGCGACAGGATCACCGCGTGCCGGCGGGACTGCTCGGTCAGCCCCTGGCGGGCGTCGACGAGCACCAGGCCGAGGTCGGCGGTGGAGGCGCCGGTGACCATGTTCCGCGTGTACTGAACGTGGCCGGGGGTGTCGGCGATGATGAACTTGCGGTTGGGCGTCGCGAAGTAGCGGTAGGCCACGTCGATGGTGATGCCCTGCTCGCGCTCGGAGCGCAGACCGTCGGTGAGCAGCGCCAGGTCGGTGTAGTCGTAGCCCTTGGACAGCGAGGTCGCCTCGACGGCCTCCAGCTGGTCCTCGAAGATCGACTTGGAGTCGAGGAGCAGCCGGCCGATGAGGGTCGACTTGCCGTCGTCGACCGAGCCGGCGGTGGCGAAGCGGAGCAGGTCGGCGTCGCGGCCGGCCAGGCCCTGCACGGGAGCGTCAGTGTCGTCGTGGGTGGCCATCAGAAGTAGCCCTCCTTCTTCCGGTCCTCCATGGCAGCTTCGGAGAAGCGGTCGTCACCGCGGGTCGCGCCGCGCTCGGTCACCCGGGCCACCGCGATCTCCTCGATGATCCTCTCGATGCTGTCGGCCTCGGACTCCACGCAGCCGGTCAGGGTCAGGTCGCCCACGGTCCGGAACCGGACGGTGCGCTCCTCGACGGTCTCGCCCTCGCGGGTCGGGTTGAAGTCCGACTCCGAGAGCCACATGCCGTCGCGCTTGAAGACCCGGCGCTGGTGGGAGAAGTAGATGCTCGGGATCTCGATGCCCTCGCGGCCGATGTAGTCCCAGATGTCGAGCTCGGTCCAGTTCGAGATCGGGAAGATCCGCATGTGCTCGCCCTCGTGGAGCCGGCCGTTGTAGAGGCTCCACAGCTCGGGGCGCTGGTTCTTCGGGTCCCACTGGCCGAACTCGTCGCGGTGGGAGTAGACGCGCTCCTTGGCGCGGGCCTTCTCCTCGTCGCGGCGCCCGCCGCCGAACGCCGCGGTGAAGCCGTTCTCCTCGAGCGCGTTGAGCAGGGTGCCGATCTGGAGCCGGTTGCGGCTGGTCTTGCCGTCGTCGACGACCACGCCGTTGGCGATTGCCTCCTCGACGCTGGCCACGATCAGGCGGACGCCGAGCCGGCTGACCCAGTTGTCGCGGGTGGTGAGCACCTCGGGGAAGTCGTAGCCGGTGTCGACCTGGAGCACCGGGAACGGGATCTTGGCCGGGAAGAACGCCTTCTCGGCCAGCCGCATCATGACGATGGAGTCCTTGCCGCCGGAGAACATCAGGACCGGCTTCTCGAACTCGGCCGCGACCTCGCGGAAGATGTGGATGGACTCCGCCTCGAGCTGGTCGAGCTGGCTCAGCCGGTAGTCGGCGTGCGTCAATGACATGTGGATGCGGTGTACCTCTGAAGAGTGGGTTGCCCGTCGCTCCGGGCCGAAAGAGCAGCCCTCAGGGTATCGGGAGGCTCGGAGGGCTGGAAATCGTGACCAATCTCGGGTGAGTAAGTAGAGAATGCCACGTCGAGCAGAGTTCACGCGCCGGTCAACCGGAGGAATCCCGGGTCCCTAGACTCCGAGGGTGCGGATCTCCGTCTTCGGCTGCGGCTACCTCGGCGCCGTCCACGCGGCCTGCATGGCCTCGCTGGGCCACGAGGTGGTCGGCGTCGACGTGGTCGAGGAGCAGGTCGCCTCGCTGGCGGCCGGCCGGCCGCCGTTCCACGAGCCCGGTCTGGAGCAGAAGCTGGGCGAGGCACTCGCCACCGGCCGGCTGGAGTTCACCACCGACCCGAGCCGGGCCGCGGAGGCCGTCGTCCACTTCATCTGCGTCGGCACCCCGCAGAAGAAGAACGAGAACGCCGCCGACCTCACCTACGTGCGCTCCGCGACGAAGACGATCCTGGGGCTGTTGAAGCCGGGCGACGTCGTGGTCGGCAAGTCCACGGTCCCGGTCGGGACCGCGGAGACGATCGCGGACCGGATCGAGGAGCGCGAGCCCGCGGCCGAGCTGGTCTGGAACCCGGAGTTCCTGCGCGAGGGCCACGCGGTCGAGGACACCCTGCGCCCCGACCGGCTGGTCTACGGCGTCCGCCCGGGTGACGGCGGGGTGCAGGCGATCCGCGTCCTCGACGAGGTGTACGCCGCGGCGCTGGCCGCCGGCGTACCGAAGGTCGAGACCGACCTGGCCACCGCCCAGCTGGTCAAGGTCGCGGCCAACTCGTTCCTGGCCACCAAGATCTCGTTCATCAACGCGATGGCCGAGCTCTGCGAGGCCACCGGCGCCGACGTCACCCAGCTGGCCGACGCGATCGGCCACGACGCCCGGATCGGCCGGAGGTTCCTCAACGCGGGGGTCGGCTTCGGGGGCGGCTGCCTGCCCAAGGACATCCGGGCCTTCATGGCCCGGGCCGGCGAGCTCGGCGTCGACCAGGCGCTGAGCTTCCTGCGCGAGGTCGACTCGATCAACATGCGGCGCCGGGTCCGGATGGTCGACCTGGCGCGGGAGGTCTGCGGGGGCTCGATCGCCGGCCGGCGGATCGCCGTGCTCGGTGCGGCGTTCAAGCCGCACAGCGACGACATCCGCGACTCGCCGGCGCTGTCGGTGGCCGCCCAGATGCAGCTCCAGGGCGCCCAGGTCGCCGTGACCGACCCGAGGGCGATCGACAACGCCCGCAAGAAGTGGCCCGACCTGGCCTACGCCGACACCGTCGAGGACGCCGTCCGCGACACCGAGGCGGTGCTGCTGCTCACCGAGTGGCCGGAGTACGTCGGCCTCGACCCGGTCGCGCTGAAGGAGCACGTCGCGGTGCCGCGGATCATCGACGGCCGCAACTGCCTCGACCCGGTGGCCTGGCGGGCCGCCGGCTGGACCTACCGCGCGCTGGGCCGGCCCTGACCGTCTGACGCGACGGACTCGCCCGGGGGACCGGCCGGGCGGCGTTCGCCCTCGAGCTCGGCCACGGTCGGGGCGCCGAACATCGGCAGCCCCTGACCGCGTCGCAGCAGCCCCCAGACCAGCGGCACCAGCACGATCATGGCCAGCCCGACCAGGCCGATCAGCACGGGGTGGGTGGTGTCCTTGCCCAGCGGCCCCCAGCCGGCCTTGTCCAGCAGCGCGATGCCGGACATGGTCAGCACCACGACGATGCCGCGCCGGATCACCGACTGCGGGACCCGGGGGGCCACCGCGCTGCCCATGATCGTGCCGGGCACCGAGCCGACGATGAGCGGGATCGTGATCGACCAGTCGACCCCGTTGTTCACCAGGATGTTGGAGACCGCGGCCGACAGCACCAGCGGGACGGCCTGGACGAGGTCGGTGCCGACCAGCCGCACGGCCGAGAGGCCGGGGTAGAGCATCAGCAGCGCGACCATGATCACCGACCCCGAGCCGACGCTGGTGATGCCGACGAGCAGACCGCCGAGGGCGCCCACCAAGAGGGTCGGGATCGGCCGGACGCGAGGGTTGGGGTCGGCGTCCGGGGCGCCGCCGCGGACCCGCCGCAGGTTGATGTAGAGACGCAGGGCGTACGTCGCCGCGGCCAGCAGCAGCGCGAAGCCGATCAGCTCCTTGAGCAGCTTGTCGAGCTCGTCCTCGTTGCTCGTGACGTGGTGGACCAGCCACGGCCCGAGGAACGCCATCGGCACCGACCCGATGATCAGCCACCGGGCCAGCGTGAAGTTCGGGGAGCCCTCGCGGGCGTGGATCAGGGCGCCGCCGGACTTGTACACCGCGGCGGCGGTCAGGTCGGCGGTGACGACCACGGCCGCCTCGCCGCCGCCCACGCCCAGGAAGATCAGGGCCGGGGTCATCAGCGCCCCGCCGCCCATGCCGGTCAGGCCGACGATGAACCCGACCACCAGGCCGGCGATGACGATCGACAGCGCGGTCAAGGTGATCAGGTCACCCATGGGCTGCTCCTTCTGCTGACCCTCACTCGGACAGGGCCGGCAGCACGGTGCGCAGCAGCATCTGGAGGCGAGCCACGCACCCTGCAGCGGCCTCTGTCCCCCGACGATAGGGGTCGGGGACGTCGAGAGCGGGATCGGCGTGCCCACTGGCCGCGCCCACGTGGGCGATGAGCGCGGTCGGCTCCAGCCCGGCGGGCGCGGCCTCGATCGCCCTGGCCAGCTGGCCGAAGGTGAACACCTTGCGGAACGCCTGGGGCTGGTCGTCGAGGACGAAGGCCCGGTGCGCGGCCTCCATGGTGACCACGAGGTCCGCCTGCTCGACCAGCGCAGGCGTCAGCCGCCGGCTGCGGAACGCCGAGGTCTCGACGTCGGCCGGCAGCACCGCCACCATCTCGGGGTTGATCGGCTGGCCGTCGACGGCGTGGGTGCCGGCGCTGCTGAACTGCACGCCAGCCGGTCCGATGGCCCGGGCAAGTGCCTCTGCGCTGGGGGAGCGGCAGATGTTGGCGGTGCAGACGAACAGGACCTTCACAGCGTGAGGAACCCAGCCTCCTGGAGCTCGTCGAGCACGTCACCCAACGCGTCCTCGACGGTCCGGCCGGTGGTGTCGACGCGGACGTCGGCGTCCTGGGGCTCCTCGTACGGCGACGAGATGCCGGTGAACTCGGGGATGATCCCGGCTCGCGCCTTGGCGTACATCCCCTTGCGGTCCCTCCGCTCGCACTCCTCGAGCGGGGTGGCCACGTGGACGAGGAAGAACGCGCCGCCGGCGTCGTCGACCATGGCCCGGACCTGCTGCCGAGTGGCGTCGAACGGGGCGATCGGGCTGACCACGGCCACGCCGCCGTGCCGCGAGATCTCGGCCGCCACCCAGCCGATCCGGCGGATGTTGGTCTCCCGGTCCTCGCGCGAGAAGGTCAGCCCGGCCGACAGGTTCCGGCGTACGACGTCGCCGTCCAGGCTGGTCACCGTCCGCTCACCCTGCTCCAGCAGCAGGTCGACCAGGGCGCGGGCCAGCGTCGACTTGCCACTGCCGGACAGCCCGGTGAAGAAGACCACCAGCCCCTGCCGGTCCGGCGGCGGGCGGTCGTGGTCGACGATCTTCGCGATCTCGGGCGGGTAGGTCTCGTCGCCTGCGAGCGCAGCGAGTCTCGAAACCTCCGGCCGGTCGTCTCGAAGCGCATGGATCGGGTCGCCGGCAGCGAACGCCGCCACGACCCGTACGCCGAGGGCGTGGTCGGCCTCGGGGTCGCCGTGCGACGGGACCGGGACGGTGACGACCACGGCGTCGGGCAGGAGCCGGGCGGCTGCGCGCGCGGCCCGGACCAGCCCGACCGGCGAGAGCCAGGGCGTGCCGGTGCCGTTCAGCGCGAGGAGGGTGACCGGGCCGAGGCCGGACAGCTCCTCGACGTCAGCGGTGGTGAGTGGGTCGCTGACCGGGACCACCGTGCGGCCGGCGTACTTCTCGCGGTACGCCGTCGGGGTGAGCGCCAGCTCGCGGAACGGGCCGTACTGGGCGTGGGTCAGCGGGTCGACCGCACCGCCGGGCCAGGACACGCGGGCCAGCGGGAGGCCTTCGGGGTCGACCAGCTCCACGGCGCCGACCGCGTGGGCCTCGGTCTCGACCGGCTCCGGCAGCGTGAGCGTCACCCGGCTACCCGGCTGGTTGAAGGCCCGCGGCTCGCCCAGCGCCCCGCTGGCCAGGAGCTCGAGGTCGTCGAGCTCGACCGGCGTGGGGCAGTGCTGCGGCACGGGCGGGCTGGGCACGACCCGCATCCTCTCAGGACCTAGCCTTGGCTCGTGCCAGCGCCCGTGGTCGTCGCCGAGGTCGTCCGGTCCGGTTTCGTCGAGGGCCACCACCACGGCTCCGTGGTGGCGCTGGCCGCCGACGGCCGGCCGTCCTGGTCGGTGGGGGACGCGACCAGCCCGGTGCTGCCGCGCTCGTGCAACAAGCCGCTCCAGGCGCTCGGCATGGTCCGGCTCGGCCTCGACCTCCCGCCCGAGCTGCTGGCGCTGGCCTGCGCGTCGCACAGCGGCGAGCCGTTCCATCTCGAGGGCGTACGCCGGATCCTCGCCCTCGGCGGGCTGGATGTGGACGCGCTGCAGACGCCGAAGGACTACCCCCTCGACGACGCGGCCAAGGTGGCCGCCATCCGGGCCGGCGACGAGCCGAGCTCGCTGGCCATGAACTGCTCGGGCAAGCACGCCGGGATGCTGCTCACCTGTGTGGTCAACGGCTGGGACACCGCGACCTACCGCTCGCCCGACCACCCGCTGCAGCAGGGCATCGCCGCGACGTTCGCCGAGGTGACCGGCGAGCCCGTCGCCGTCACCGCCGTCGACGGCTGCGGAGCGCCGTTGCTGTCGACCTCGCTGACCGGGCTGGCCCGGGGCTTCCGGACGCTGGCCCTCGCGACCGACGGCCCCGAGCGCCGGATCGCCGAGGCGATCCGCGCGCACCCGGCGTACGTCTCCGGAACCACCCGCGACGAGCTCAAGCTGCTCACGGCCATCCCGGGTGCCATCGGCAAGGCCGGTGCCGAGGCCTGCTACGCGGTGGCGCTGGCGGACGGCCGCGCGTACGCGCTCAAGATCGACGACGGTGGCGCGCGGGCGCGCCCGGTCGTGATGGCTGAAGCGCTGCGGCGCGACGGCGTGCCGACCGACCCGGGGGTGGACGCAGAGGCACTGGACGACACCGGCCGGGTCCCCGTGCTCGGGGCCGGCGAGCCGATCGGGGAGATCCGCGCGGCCTTCTAGCTAGCACCCCGCCGGCGGACGATTTCGCCGTGGACGAAGGGCTTTTCGGCTCCGTGTGACCCGATGCACAGCCGCTCAGTTTGCATTTGCTAACTGGAGTTAGCACTATGGAGACATGGCCAAGGGACGCGTCAGCGAGGTGAGTGAGCGGGTCGGCGAGCAGGTAAACAAGACTGCTGAGCTGCTCGGTGACTACCTCAAGGAGCAACGGCTGCAGGCGCGGCTGTCGCTCCGGCAGCTGGCCGAGCAGGCGGGGGTGTCCAACCCCTACCTGAGCCAGATCGAGCGCGGCCTGCGCAAGCCCTCTGCCGAGGTGCTGCAGCAGATCGCCAAGGCGATGCGGATCTCCGCGGAGTCGCTCTACGTGCGGGCCGGGATCGTTCACCCGGCCGACGGGGTCGGGGGCTCGGTCGAGCTCGCGGTCCTGGGCGACACCCGGCTGACCGAGCGCCAGAAGCAGTCGCTGCTCGACGTCTACGCCTCGTTCCTCGCGCTCAACGGCGCGACGGGCGAGACGACCGACCCGTCCCCGGCAGCAACCACCACCACCGAGAAGGAGTGAACAAGATGGCGAAGTTCGACATCGCTCAGTTCGATTTCAAGTCCGAGGCCCAGCGTGGTCTGCACGCAGGTGTCGGCGCCGCCGACCTCGCGCTCGAGGCCGTCCTGCAGTACGTCGTCGAGGCCCAGAAGAAGGCCCAGCAGCGGTTCGAGGCCTACCAGAAGGACGCCCAGAAGGCGCTCACGTCGGCGCAGAAGTCCGTGAAGGACCTCGAGCTCCAGCCGCAGGCCCTGCGGTCGCACGCGAGCACGGTCCTCAACGCCCGCGTCGGTGAGCTGTCCAAGGACGCCAAGGCCCGCCGTGAGGCGATCGAGAAGCGCGTGGTCGTCCTTCAGGGCGACGCGACCGAGACCTTCGGGGACCTGGTCAAGCGGGGCGAGACCGTCGTGAACCGGCTCCGCAAGCAGACCGCGTCCGTCGCGGACCCGGGCCCGGTGAAGAAGAGCACCGGCGTCACGACCACCGCCAAGAAGGCTCCGGCCAAGAAGACCACGGCCAAGAAGGCTCCGGCCAAGAAGACCACGGCCAAGAAGACCACCACCAAGTGACCTTCTGAACCTCGTGACGAGGGCCCCCGCAGCATGTCTGCGGGGGCCCTCGTGCGTCTCCTCTACCCTTGAGCCATGAACGTCTTCCAGGTCGAGGGCACGATCATGCTGGTCGTCTTCTTCGTCCTGCTCGCGATCAAGATCTACGCCTTCGGCAGCTCGTTGCTGTTCTCGGGCGAGGCCTACAGCGCCGCCAACAAGCTCACCAAGGCCGCCTGGTGCATCATCCTCGGCCTCGGCGTGGCCGTGCAGCTGGTCTTCCAGGCGCCGCTGGGCTTCCTGTCGATCGCGTTCACGATCGCCGCGTTCGTCTACCTCGCCGACGTCCGCCCGGCGCTGGCGGGCCTCACCCGTCGCCGTTGAGGTAGCGCTCGAGCGCCACCCGCGCGTCCTCCGGCTCGAAGCCGGTGGCCTCCAGCTTGGCCAGGTCCATCACGCTGTGCAGCGGCCGCGGAGCGAGGTCCTTGCCCGCGAAGTAGTCCTCGGTGCTCACCGGGGTCACGTCGTCGGCGGAGCGGCCGGACAGCTCGAAGACGGCCCTGGCCACGTCCGCGAACGAGGTCGGCTCGCCGCCGTTGCTGACGTTGTAGGTGCCGTACGTCGCCCCGGCGTCGAGCAGGTGCCGGGTGGCCCGGGACAGCTCCTCGGTGAAGGTCAGCCGGCCGACCTGGTCGTCGACCACGGTGGGGCTGACGCCGTTGGCCGCGAGCTGCTGCATCGTGCGCACGAAGTTCTTGCCCGAGCCGATCACCCACGAGGTCCGCAGCACGTAGTGGCGCGGCGCGGTCGCCACGGCGACGTCGCCGGCGGCCTTGGTCTGGGCGTAGACCCCGAGCGGCGAGAGCGGCTCGTCCTCGGTGTGCGGGTCGACGGTGCCGTCGAAGACGTACTCGCTGGAGTAGTGCACGAGCGTGAACCGGTGCTCAGCCGCCAGCCGGGCCAGGGTGGCCGGCGCGCCGGCGTTCGCCGCCCACGCGGTACGCCGCCCGTCGGGGGTTTCGGCCGCGTCGACCGCTGTGTACGCCGCGGCGTTGAGCACCAGGGCGTAGTCGTTCCACGGCCAGGCCGCGACCTGCTCGGCGTCGGTGACGTCGAGCTCGTCCAAGTCGACCAGGTCGGCGCCGGGGAAGTCGGCCTGCAGCGCGGTGCCGAGCTGGCCCTTGTGACCGACGATCAGCGTCTTGCGGGGCGCCATCGGCACGACGTCCGCCAGCATCGGCGTGGTCTTGTCCTTGTCGCTGATCTCCGCCTCGGCGAGCGGGATCGGCCAGGGGATCGCCACGGTCGGGTCGGCCAGGTTGAGCGCCGGGTAGCTGAGCCCGGGCCGCCAGTGGTCGTTGACCAGGTAGGAGTACGTCGTACCGTCCTCGAGCACCTGGTAGGAGTTGCCGACCCCGCGCGGCACGAACACCGCGACCGACGGGTCGGCCTCGACCGTGACGACCGCCCCGAAGGTGTCGCCCTCGCGCATGTCGACCCAGGCGCCGAAGATCCGGCCGCCGGCGACGCTGATGAACTTGTCCCACGGCTCGGTGTGCACGCCTCGGGTCACGCCCCGGCGGGCGTTGTAGGCGACGCTGTGCTGCACGGGCCCGAAGTCCGGCAGCCCGAGCGCGGTCATCTTGGCGCGCTGCCAGTTCTCCTTGAACCAGCCCCGGCTGTCCTCGTGCAGCGGCAGCCTGACCACGAGCAGCCCGGGGATCGCCGTGGATTCGACCGACAGCTCGGTCACGGCTGGGTCCCTGCCTTCCTTGCGGTGGCTTCGAGGCTCGTCGCTGGCGCTCCTCGCACCTCAGCCACCGTAGGTGCGCGTGGTCGCCGGGGCGCTCCGCGCACCTCAGCCACCGTAGATGCCCACGGTGCGCACGGTGGCTGAGGTGCGAAGGCGCTCCGCGCCTGAGCCTCGAAGCCGGGCGAGCCGAGGCCGGGACCCGACCACGCCACCGTGGTCACTGGCCCTTGGTCGCGTAGAACGCCTCGGTGGCCTGCTTGTGCGGACGCCACCAGTCCTCGCGCCGGCGGTACCAGTCGACGGTGTCGGCCAGCCCGGCCTCGAAGTCCTGGAACCGCGGCGACCAGCCGAGCTCGGAGCGCAGCTTGCCCGACTCGATCGCGTACCGGCGGTCGTGGCCGGCCCGGTCGGTGACGAACTCGATGTCGTCCTCCGAGCGGCCGAACAGCCGCAGCAGCGCGGTGACGACCTGCAGGTTCGTGCGCTCGCCGTCGGCGCCGATCAGGTAGGTCTCCCCGGCGCGGCCCTGCTCGAGGATCCGCAGCACGGCCGAGGAGTGGTCGTCGGCGTGGATCCAGTCCCGGACGTTGAGCCCGTCGCCATAGACCTTGGGCGGCACGCCGTCGACGAGGTTGGTGATCATCCGCGGGATGAACTTCTCGATGTGCTGCCAGGGGCCGTAGTTGTTGGAGCAGTTGGAGATCGTGGCCCGCACGCCGAAGCTGCGTACCCAGGCCCGGACCAGGTGGTCGGAGCCGGCCTTGGAGGCGCTGTAGGGCGACGAGGGGTTGTACGGCGTGTCCTCGGTGAACCGCTTCGGGTCGTCGAGGTCCAGGTCGCCGTAGACCTCGTCGGTCGACACGTGGTGCAGCCGGACGTCGTGCTTGCGGGCCGCCTCGAGCAGCGTGAAGGTGCCGACGATGTTGGTCTGGATGAACGGCGCCGGGTCGTGCAGCGAGTTGTCGTTGTGCGACTCGGCGGCGAAGTGGACGACCGCGCTGTGGTCGCTGAACAGCTTGTCCACCAGGTCGACGTCGGCCACGTCACCCACGACGAGCTCGACCCGGTCCTGCGGGAGCTCGTCCAGCGCCTCCCGGCTGGCCGCGTAGGTCAGCTTGTCCAGCACGGTCACCGACAGGTCGGTGTTGCGCACGAGGTGGTGCACGAAGTTGGAGCCGATGAACCCGGCGCCGCCGGTGACGAGAATGCGGTCCACGGGCCGTGAGCCTAATTTCTGCGGGCGTTCCCGCCTAACTAGGGTGGTGGCCCATGCGCGGAATCATCCTGGCGGGCGGCACCGGCTCGCGGCTGCACCCCATCACCCTGGCGGTGAGCAAGCAGCTGATGCCGGTCTACGACAAGCCGATGATCTACTACCCGCTGACCACGCTGATGCTCGCCGGGATCCAGGACGTGCTGGTCATCACCACCCCGCACGAGGCCGAGCAGTTCGACCGGCTGCTGGGTGACGGTTCGCAGTTCGGCGTCCGGATCACCTACGCCGTACAACCCAGCCCGGACGGGCTGGCCCAGGCGTTCATCATCGGCGCCGACCACGTCGGCGAGGACCGCGTCGGCCTGGTCCTGGGCGACAACATCTTCTACGGCGACGGGCTCGGGGCCCGGCTCAACCGGTTCGACGACCTCGAGGGCGCGGCCGTCTTCGGCTACCGGGTGGCCGACCCCACCGCGTACGGCGTCGTGGAGTTCGACGAGGACGGCCGCGCGCTCTCCCTGGAGGAGAAGCCGGCCGAGCCGAGGAGTGACTACGCCGTGCCCGGCCTGTACTTCTACAGCTCGGACGTGGTCGAGAAGGCCAGCGCGCTCAAGCCGTCGGCCCGCGGCGAGCTCGAGATCACCGACCTCAACCGCACCTACCTCGACGAGGGCCGGCTGCACGTCGACGTGCTGCCCCGCGGCGCCGCCTGGCTCGACACCGGCACGGTCGACGACCTCAACGAGGCGAGCAACTACGTCCGCGCGATCGAGCACCGGCAGGGGCTCAAGATCGGCTGCCCGGAGGAGGTCGCCTGGCGGATGGGCTTCATCGACGAAGCCCGCCTCCGCGAGCTGGCCGAGCCCCTGGTCAAGAGTGGCTACGGCACCTACCTCCTCGGCCTGCTCGACCAGCGCTGAGCGCCGGCTGAGCTGGACAGGGCCCATGTCGTCGATGGCCGGTTCGGACCGGCGGGAGCGGGTGCCGGTAGAGCACCGGATGTTCGGCATGGACAGGCGCTCGTTCCCGTACGCGCTGTTCGTGGTCGCGGTCTTCTTGGTCGCGACCGTGCTCATCCCGCGGGTGAACGACGCCATCGCCTGGGACGATCCGGTCCGGGCGGGTGAGCAGCTCGCACTGACGGACACCATCGCGTTCACCCCGGCGACCGGGTGGGACGTCGAGAGCGGCTACCGGCTCGGTGCAGATGGTTCGGTGGTCAAGAGCGGCCCGGCGGTCGTGGTCGGTGACGGCGTCACCTTCTCGGTGTTCCCCGACACGTTCGACGGCACGCCGGCGGAGCTGCTCGCCCAGATCCAGAAGGTCACGAGCTCGACGGGTGACCCGACGTTCCGGGTCGACGGTGAGCCCGCCACGATCACGCTCCCGTCCGGAGACGTCGGAGTGATCCAGACCTACAGCAGCGTCAACGGCGATGGCCTGATCGCGGCGTTCGTCATCGACGGCGTCGGACTGAGGGTCACCGCCTACGGGCCTCCGGCCCAGCTGAGGGCGGCCGCCGACCACATCGGCGAGATGCTCGCCAGCATCCGCGCCACCTCCGCTCGGGGGAGCGCCGAGTGAGCGACCGAGCCGCACCCGTGGCGGCGACCGGGGCGGCTGATGCGCTCGACCGTCAGGCCGAGGCACTGGAGGTGTCGGGCTGGGGCGAGCAGTTCCGGTTCGTCCAGCCCCACAACCTCTGCTTCTGGGTCTACCTGGCTCTCTTCGCCGTCGGTGTCTTCCAGGTCTGGTCGTTCTACGACCCGCAGGTCGGCTTCTACGCCGGAGCACTCGCCACCGCGGCCGTGTTGTGCGCCCTGTGCGGCGCTGCCTGGTGGGCGTGGTTCCGGCACATCGACCGGTGGGAGCGCCAGCCCGTGGGGCTGGTCGTGGCGGGCGCCCTGTGGGGGGCGGTCCCGGCCACGTTCGCGTTCGCGTTGACCGTCAACACCGCGATGCTCAGCATCTACCCCAAGCTGTTCGGCCAGGACTGGTCCGCCAACTGGGCGGCCGGTCTCATCGCGCCGTTCACCGAGGAAGCGGCCAAGCTGTGCGGCTTCATCCTCATCATGGGGCTCGGCCCCAGGCTGGTCAGGACCGCGAACGACGGCCTCGTGATCGGAGCCTTCATCGGCCTCGGGTTCGCGGTGTTCGAGGACTTCCTCTACGCCTCGAACGCGACGGCCTCCGCGTTCGGCACCGACCCCCTCGGCAACGCGGTCCACATGTCCTTCACCCGCATCGCGGTCAGCTTCGTGTCCCACCCGCTGTTCAGCGCCCTGGTCTGCAGCGGCGTCGTCTATCTCCTCGGCACGCCCGCGCAGCCCCGCAAGGTCGGCCGCGGCCTCGCGTTCGTCCTCGCCGGGATGTTCTTGCACTTCACCTGGGATGACGCGGGCGGGCTCGGCGCCGGGAACGGGCTGGGCGTCCTCGCGGTCCTGGCTGCCTCGGTCGTCGCAGGTTTCACGGTGCTGACCATCGCGTTCCGTCTGGCCGCCCCGCGCGAGCACCAGTTCGTCCGGGACATCCTCGCCCCCGAGGTCCGGGCCGGGACGCTGACTGGTGAAGAGCTCGAGACGGTCCTCGACAGGAAGGCACGCAGGGCGTCCCGGAAGTCGGCTCCCGACCACAGAGCCCGGAAGGCGCGCAAGCACCTGCGCCGGGCCATCCTCGACCTCACCCACGATGTCGCCGAGGCCAAGGGCGCCAGCTCCGAACCCGTCGAGCACGCCCGTGCAGAAGTGGCACGGCTGCGCACCGCCTCCGGGCTGCACGACGTATAGCAGTCGCGGCCCGAGCACCACGGCCCGATCGGACTAGTGGGGCTGGTCAGGATGGGTCGTTGTCGCTGAAGACGCGCGCCCCCACAGTGGGACTCACTCAGTGGGTGAAGGTCGGCTTGACACCTGAACCCACGCCGAAGGTACGGGGCTTCCTCGTTCGGGTAGGTGTGTCGTGGACGACCAGGAAAGGTCATTCAGGGAGCGGGAACTCGCAATGCGAGAGCGCGAGTTCGACCAGCGCGACAGTCACCAGCGCCAACAGACACGAACCGTGAGCATCGCCGCACTGGTCACCGCGTTCAGCGTCCTGGTCAGCGTCGTGGCCCTGATCCTGGCGGTGCGAGCGCAGGAGCGGCAGTCCCGCGAGCAGGAGCGGTCGGCCCGCGAGTCGGCCGAGGAGTTCCAGCAGGGTGTGCGCAGGGACGAGTACGGACAGATCGTGGACGGCTTGAGCAGCCCCTCCGTCGCCGTCCAGGACAGCTCCATGCGCCGGCTGGTCGCCTTCGTGCAGGACGGCGACAACTTCACGAGCAGCGACGCGTGGTCCGAAGGGTTCAGGAACGCCATCCAGACCCTGACCGCCTTCATCGCCGACGAGAGCGCCTCTCCCGACAAGATCGGGCTGGCGCCGTACCAGAACCCACAGCCCATCATCGTGCCGCGGGCCATGAGCCACCTGCGGGTGCTGTCCTCCATGGAGGTGAACACCCAGGTCATCGACATCAGCCGGGCGGACCTGCACGGTGCCTACCTCCCCGACTACGAGCCGACCGTCCACATCATCGCCACCGGGGCAGACTTCCGCCGGGCCAACCTGGCGGGCCTGGACCTCACGGCGGACGGCGCCGCGAGCTCGTTGAACGCGGCCTTCTTCACCTGCGCGAACCTGTCCGGGGCCCACCTGGGCCACGCGAACCTGGCCGGGGCGGACCTCACGGGAGCGGACCTGAGAGGGGCCGACCTCTCCCACGTGACGGGGCTCGAGTCGGAGCAGCTGCACGGAGTGACGACCGGCGAGCACACGCGGTTGCCGCAGGAGCTGCGGATGGAGCCACAGGTCGGCTGGCGGGACACGCCTCGGTGCTACACGATGGTCAACGACATGACCGGGATGCGAGGCGGTCAGGGGTACGTCAAGACCATCCCGTGCCCCCACACCCTGCAGGCGGAGACGAAGATGGATCTCGAGCCCGAGTGGCTGGGTGACCCAACCGATCTCGTCGGCGCCTGCCGGCTGCGAGTCGGCCACCGAGCCGAGCAGGCCGACCGGAGGTGGACGCCCGCCCAGGCAACCGCCGCGCAGGCAACGCGGCTCAGGCGCTGAGCGCCTTCGCTCCCCGGCGACCGTCCGCTGCGCTGGAACCCTTGCTCCGCTGGAGGCAGCGGATCTAGCGTGCAGACACGCCTGGTCCGAACTCGGGAGGGAACCATGCGCAAGACACTCGTCGCACCCCTGACCGCGATCATTCTCGCTGTCGGCGTCTCGGCGCCGGCCTCGGCCTCGGCCTGCCCATCCCGGCCACCACGGCCACCACCAGGGCGATGGCCACGACGGCAGCTACGCGCGGCATGCGCCACGGCCGGGGCTGACCGACCAGGACTTCTACTTCGTCATGGGCGACCGGTTCGCCAACGGCGACACCGGCAACGACACCGGCGGCCTGACCGGTGACCGGCTGGCCACCGGGTTCGACCCGACCAGCAAGGGTTTCTACAACGGCGGAGACCTCAAGGGGCTGACCTCGAAGCTCGACTACATCCAGGGGTTGGGCACCGACGCGATCTGGCTGACGCCGGTCTTCAAGAACAAGGCGGTCCAGCTCGAGGACGGCCCCTCGGCCGGCTACCACGGCTACTGGATCACCGACTTCACCCAGGTCGACCCGCACCTCGGCACCAACCAGGACCTCGCCGACCTCGTGCACGCGGCACACCAGCGCGGGATGAAGGTCTTCTTCGACATCATCACCAACCACACCGCCGACGTGATCGGCTACTCCGAGGGTGACCGGACGGCGTACGTATCGAAGGACGCAAGCCCCTACAAGACCGCCGGCGGCCAGCCGTTCGACGACCGGGACTACGCCGGCACCAACAGCTTCCCGGCCCTCGACCCCGCGACCTCGTTCCCCTACCACCCCGTGCTGACCCCGGCCGAGCAGGACCTCAAGGCCCCGGCGTGGCTGAACGACGTGACGATGTACCACAACCGCGGCAACACCACCTTCACCGGCGAGGACAGCCAGTACGGCGACTTCTTCGGCCTCGACGACCTGTTCACCGAGAAGCCGCAGGTGGTGGACGGGATGATCCAGATCTACAAGTCCTGGGTCGACGACTTCGGCATCGACGGCTTCCGGATCGACACCATGAAGCACGTCAACGACGAGTTCTGGCAGAAGTTCGGGCCGACCATGCAGACCATCGCCGCCCGGGACGGCAACCCGAACTTCTTCATGTTCGGCGAGGTCGCGCTGGACGGCAGCGGCCCGGCGCAGAAGAGCTTCACCTCGCACTACACGACCCACGACGACATGCAGGCGGTGCTCGACTTCCCGTTCCAGGACGCGGCCCGCGGGTTCGCGTCCAAGAGCCTCGGCAACACCCAGCTCGCGCAGTTCTTCGCCAACGACGACTGGTACACCGACCGCGACTCGAACGTCTACGAGCTGCCCACCTTCCTCGGCAACCACGACATGGGCCGGATCGGCCACTTCCTCCAGGCCGACAACCCCGGCGCCGACGACGCCGAGCTGATGGCCCGCGACCGGCTGGCGCACGAGCTCATGTACTTCTCCCGCGGCAACCCCGTCGTCTACTACGGCGACGAGCAGGGGTTCACCGGCAACGGGGGCGACCAGGACGCCCGGCAGACGATGTTCGCCAGCCACGTGGCGGACTACCTCGACGACGACCAGATCGGCACCGACCGGACCGCCGCCCAGGACAACTTCGTCACCGGCCATCCGCTCTACCAGGCGATCCAGCAGCTGGCGCAGCTGACCGCGCAGCGACCGGCGCTCCGCAACGGCGCCGAGCAGATGCGCTTCGCCTCCAGCGGCCCGGGCGTCTTCGCGTTCTCGCGGATCGACCGCAGGCACCAGAAGGAGTACGTCGTCGCGCTCAACAACAGCGAGACGACCTCCTCCGCCGACGTGCCGACGTTCATCAGGAAGGGCGGCTTCAAGAAGCTGTACGGCGCCGGGCCGGCCGGCCTGACCAGCCACAGCGACCGCAGCCTGTCGCTGACCCTGCCCGGCCTGTCCGCAGCGGTCTACGTCTCGTCGGACCGGATCCCGCGCTCGACCCACGCACCCCGGGTCGACCTCGCGCAGCCGGCCCCGGCCGAGGAGTCGCACGGCCGGATGCACGTCCGGGCCGACGTGCACGGCGACTCGTTCTACGAGGTGACCTTCCAGCGCCGCGTGGGCAACGGGAGCTGGCAGTCGATCGGCGTGGACGACTCGGCGCCCTACCAGGTCTTCGACGACGTCTCGTCGCTGACGCCGGACCGGGAGGTCTCCTACCGCGCGGCGGTGCTGGACAACGCCGGCCACACCCGCGGCTCGGACACCCGGACCACCCGGGTGCCGCGCACCCGGGTCACCGTGACCGCTCCTGCTGACGGCGGCACGGTCAGCAGGATCGACCCGGTTGCGCTGACCGCCAGCGTGGACCCGGAGCGGCCGTTGCAGTCGGTCGAGTTCCAGCGCAGCGTGGCGGGCGGTCCCTGGACCAGCCTCGGCACGGACAGCTCGGCACCGGCGTACACCGCCACCGACGACGTCTCGGCCCTGCCGCTCGGCACCTCGGTGCGCTACCGCGCGATCCTCAGCGAGCACGGCGCCGTGCAGGCGACCAGCGCGCCGGTCACGGTGACCACCGCGCCACCGCAGCCGGCGGTGGCCTCGGTGACGGTGGCCGGCGACCTGCAGCAGGAGCTCGGGTGCCCGGGCGACTGGGACCCGGCGTGCGCGACGACCCACCTGGCCTTCGACAGCACGGACGGCAAGTGGCACGGAACCTTCACCGTGCCCGCCGGCACGTGGCAGTGGAAGGTCGCGATCAACGACTCCTGGACCGTCAGCTACGGCGCCAACGGCGGCGGCGACAACATCACGCTGTCGGTGCCGACCACCGCCGACTACGTGTTCACCTGGAACCAGGTCACCCACGTGCCGTCGGTGGCTCCGGCGGGGTAGTCCGTCACCTTTTTGACGGTTCTGCCCGTAGAGGCGAACAAAGGGTGACGGACTACCCCAGCCTGGCGACGTCGGCCTCGACCATCCGGCGGACCAGCTCCTCGAAGCCGACGGTGGGCTGCCAGCCGAGCTCGTGACGGATGCGGGTCGGGTCGCCGGTCAGTGCCTGGGCGTCGACCGGGCGGAACAGCGCAGGATCCACCTCGACGTACGACGACCAGTCGTCGATGCCGACGCACCGGAACGCGGTGGCAGCGAAGTCCTCGACGGAGTGGGGCTCGCCGGTGGCCACCACGTAGTCCCGCGGGACCTCGGCCCGAGCGGCCCGCACCATCGCGTCCACGTAGTCCGGTGCCCAGCCCCAGTCGCGGACGGCGGCGAGGTTGCCGAGCGTGATCCGGTCCGCGCGGCCTGCTGCGATCGCGGCGACGCCCGCCGTGATCTTGCGGGTCACGAACTGGGCCGGGCGCCGGGGCGACTCGTGGTTGTAGAGCACCAGGCTCACCGCCTGCAGCCCGCGGTGGCGGTAGACCCCGACCATCAGGTGCGCGAACGCCTTGGCCGCGCCGTACGGGTTCACCGGCCGCACCGGCGTCGTCTCGTCCTGGGGTGACCGGTCGGGCAGCCCGAAGATCTCGGCGCTGGAGGCCTGCACGAACCGCACCGGCCGACCGGCCCGCTCCTGCAGCTGGTACGCCGACTCCAGCAGCCCCACCGCGGCCGCCCCGTTGACCCGCGCGGTGAGGTCGGGCTCGTCCCAGGACCGGGCGACGGAGCTGACCGCGGCCAGGTTGTAGACCTCGTCCGGGGCCACCTCCAGGAGCAGCGCCCGGGTCGCCTCGACGTCTGCCACGTCACCGCTGTGGGTGAGCACGCCGTCGACCGGTCGGTCGTTCTCGAGCGCGACCGCGTGCACCTCGACGCCCTCGGCGAGCAGCCGCTCGGCCAGGTATCCACCGTCCTGGCCGGCGACGCCGGTGATCAGCGCGGTGGGCATGCGGGCCAGTGTTCCGGATCGGATCGGACCGGTTGCCGGCGGCCAGATGGTCTGGACCAGTGTTCCTGCGGCGCGATCGGCAGGCGCGGCGAGACATGAAGTGGCCAGGAGTGGGCAACCTTGAGGACATGAGCAGTGCGCTGGTGGTGGCCCTCGGGCTGGTGGGCTGGACGGTGCTCTCGATCCCGCTGGCCCTCCTGGTCGGCCGGTGGCTCGCGTGGTCCGCCGATCTGACGCGTGCGGGCGAGTTCCATACGCTGGAGGCATGAAGGTCCTCGTCACCGGCGGAGCCGGCTACATCGGCTCGGTCACGGCCAAGGCACTGGAGGAGGCGGGACACGTCCCGGTCATCCTCGACTCGCTGCTCACCGGACCCCAGGTCTTCGTCCGGGACCGGATCTTCTACGAGGGCGACATCGCCGACCGGGCGCTCGTCGCCCGCATCGTCGAGGAGCACCCCGACCTCGACGCCACCATCCACATGGCCGCCCGGATCGTGGTCCCGGAGTCGGTCGAGCTGCCCTACGAGTACTACCGCGACAACGTGGCCAAGTCGCTGGAGCTGTTCGACCAGCTCGACAAGCTGGGCAAGCCGCGGGTGCTGTTCTCCAGCTCGGCCAGCCTGTACGCCGTCAAGCCGGACTTCGAGGTCCGGGAGACCGACGACCTCGACCCGACCTCGCCGTACGCCCGCACCAAACGGATGATGGAGCAGGTCCTCGAGGACATGGCGGCGGCCACCGACCTGCGCGCGATCATCCTGCGCTACTTCAACCCGATCGGCTCCGACCCCGACCTCGAGTCCGGCATCTACGCCAAGGAGCCCAGCCACGTGCTCGGCCAGCTGGTGATGGCCGCGCGCGGACAGAAGGACGCGTTCACGATCACCGGCACCGACCACCCGACCCGCGACGGCACGGGGATCCGCGACTACATCCACGTCTGGGACGTCGCCAGGGCCCACGTGCGCGCCGTCGAGAGGTTCGACGAGGTGATCGCGGCCGCCGGTGAGCCGAGCGTCGTCATCAACATCGGCACCGGCTCCGGGGTGACCGTGCGCGAGCTGGTGGCCGCCTTCGAGTCCGTGTTCGGGCGGGAGGTCCCGGTCCGCGAGGCACCTCCGCGGCCGGGCGACGCGGTCGGCGCGTTCGCCAACGTCGACCAGGCGCGTGAGCTGCTCGACTGGCAGTCCGAGCTCTCCCTCGAGGACGCGATCGCCTCGGCGCTGGCCTGGGGCGAGAAGCGCCAGGAGATCCTGGGCTACGAATGATCCCGTTCATCGGCGCGTTGCTCGTCGCCCTCCTCGCGGTCCCGACGCCAGGAGACGGCGGTTTCGCGACGAGCCCTACGTGGCTCGCAAGCTCGCACCTCAGGACGAGCCCAGACCGCTCTCCTCGACCAGCGGCATCGGTGCGTCACTCGGAGCCGCTGGCCGGGAAGGTGGTCGTGCTCGACGCGGGTCACCAGCTCGGCAACCACAACTTCCCCCAGGAGATCAACCGTCTGGTTCCGGCCGGTGGCTTCTCCAAGCCCTGCAACACGACCGGTACGTCGACCAACGGCGGTTACCCGGAGGCGACCTTCGCCTGGAACGTCACGACCAGGCTGAAGGCCAAGCTCGAGAAGGCCGGCGCCACGGTGGTCCTGACCCGCAAGTCCAACCGCGAGGACCGCTGGGGCCCGTGCGTCGACTACCGCGGGCTCAAGGGCAACAAGCGGCACGCGGACCTCAAGATCAGCATCCACGGCGACGGCTCGCTGTCGTCGGGGGCACACGGCTTCCACGTCATCTACCCGCCCGACCGCGCGCCGTGGACCGACGACATCTTCGAGCCGTCGAAGCGGCTGGCCGAGGTGACCAAGGCTGCCCTGGTCAAGAAGGGGTTCTCGGTCGCCAACTACATCGCCGGCGGCGATGGTCTGGACGAGCGGTCCGACCTCGGGACCCTCAACCTCTCCGACGTACCGGTGGTCATGCTCGAGTCAGGGAACATGCGGGACAGCGGCGACGCCGCGGTGATGACCTCGGCCCAGGGCCAGGAGCGATACGCCCGGGCGCTCGCGTTGGCGATTCGTAACTATCTCCACGGTTGATCCATTCAGGTTGTCCACGGCGCCCTGGCCCGTGACAATCGTGAGGCTCCGTCATCGGTGTCTGCCGTGCGGGGCGACGCGCACGAGAACGGGGGACAGGTGGCGACGACGGCCGCGCCGCGCGACGAGCGGCGCCCTGAGCGGCCGGTCCGCGCCCCCGTCGCGCGCTCCACACGGCCCGGCCGGCGCCGGGTGATCATGGTCCTCAACGCCGTGCTCATCGCCGGCGTCGCGATCATCGGCCTCAACCACCTCCACGCGGGCCCGCCCGACCCGGCGGTGGCCTCCGACCCGCCCGGCGGCCCCGCGTCGACGCTGCCGGACCCGGACGCCCTACCGTCCGGGACGGCATCGGGCAGCCAGGCACCCGCGAGCGAGCCGCCCGCCTCCGCCTCCCCGTCGCCGAACACCGGCCTCGCCCACGCGCCGAAGGTCGCGACCCGGATGCGGTCCGACTTCGCCACGGGTGACAGCTGGCCGTACGGCGCCGGCTACCGCGAGACCGGACGGCTGGCCTGGCCGCTCGGCGTGGTGGACCAGCTGATGACGCACGGAGCCGCGCAGGCGCCGAACTCGGTGAGCTGGCTCGAGCGGTGGCTGCAGGACGACGTACGCCGGATCGGCGCCCGCGTCCTGTTCGCACCCAACCACTCCGGCTCCGCGGCCATCACCGCGTGGCACACCTCGGTCCTGGACACGACGGGCGTCCAGGTGCCTCGTACCGGGATGCGGCTGGTCGTGCAGCCCGGCGCCTGGCAGCTGGTCGCCCTCGACAACCACGGCCAGTCGGTGATCGCCTCCGGCACCTACGCCCGGGCCGGTCGCTCGGCGTCGTTCGACATGGTGCGCCGCGAGAGCACGGTCTGGCTCACCGACCCGGACGGCAAGGTCACCGAGGTCGACGACCCGCGCATCGGCTCGTTCTCCGGCCCGTGGGCCTCGTGGGAGCTCCGCGAGGGCAAGGTGGGCGACCGGCCGGCGGGCTTCCAGGAGATCTGGGCGGGCTGAACCTTCGCGGCCGGCGCCGTCCCTCGGACAGCGAGGCCGGAGCCAGCGTCTAACCTCGGCAGCATGGCGGGTGAGGCGTGGTTCGACCGCAACACCCACCACTGGGACGACTGGCCCCTGGACCTCCTGTTCGAGGCCAAGGCGGGCCGGGCCGTGAGCCTCGTCGTGCCCGCCCGCAACGAGGCCGCCACCGTCGGTGACGTGGTCAGCCGGGTGCGAGGGGCGCTCGTCGACACGGTGGCGCTGCTCGACGAGATCGTGGTCATCGACTCGGACTCGACCGACGAGACCTACGACGTGGCCACCGACGCGGGCGCGGTGGTGCACCGCGCGGCCGAGATCAGGTCCGACCTCGGGACCGTGCCCGGCAAGGGCGAGGCGATGTGGAAGTCGCAGTTCGTGACCAAGGGCGAGGTCATCGTCTTCATGGACGCCGACCTGCTCGACTGGGACACCCACTTCGTGCCCGGGCTGCTGGGACCGCTGCTGACCCGGCCCGAGGTGCAGCTGGTCAAGGGGTTCTACGAGCGGCCCCTGGTGGTGGGAGAGACGGTGGTGCCGTTCGAGGGCGGCCGGGTGACCGAGCTCGTGGCCCGCCCGTTGATCCGGCTGCTCTTCCCCGAGCTGGGCGGCCTGCACCAGCCGCTGGCCGGTGAGTGGGCGGTCCGGAGGTCGCTGTTCGAGACGCTCAGCGTCCCGACCGGGTACGCCGTCGAGCTCGCCGCGCTCGTCGACACGGTGCGTGCGCACGGGCTCGACGCCTTGGCGCAGGTCGACCTCGGCACCCGCGCACACCGGCACCAGAGCCTGCGCGACCTGAGCGGGATGTCCACCCAGATCCTCGCGGCGGCGCTGGCCCGCGCCGGCGTACCGACGCACGGCGAGGTCGAGCCCGAGCGCCCTCCGGCGGTGACCCTTCCGTGACTCTCGAGCTGGGCCGCTCCGCCTTCGCCGACGACGCGATGCTGATGATGGCGATCGTCAACCGGACCCCTGACTCGTTCTTCGACAAGGGGGCGACGTGGGAGGAGGACAAGGCCTTCGACCGGGTCGCGCAGGTGGTGGCGGAGGGGGCGGAGATCGTCGACATCGGCGGCATCAAGGCGGCGCCCGGACTCGAGATCGGCGAGGCCGAGGAGAGGGCGCGGGTGGTCGACTTCGTGGCGCGCGTGCGCGAGTCGTTCCCGGCGCTCGTCATCTCGGTCGACACCTGGCGGGCCTCGGTGGGGGACGCCGTCTGCGCCGCGGGAGCGGACCTGCTCAACGACGCCTGGGGCGGCGCCGACCCCGAGCTGGTCGACGTGGCTGCCCAGCACGGTGCGGCCATCGTCTGCACCCACACCGGTGGCGTGACGCCACGGACCCGGCCCTACCGGATCGAGTACGACGACGTGGTGCGGGCGGCGATCGACGACACGGTCGCGTACGCCGAGCGGGCGCTGGCCGCCGGGGTCGACCGGGAGTCGATCGTCATCGACCCGGCGCACGACTTCGGCAAGAACACCTTCCACTCCCTCGAGATCACCCGCCGGCTGGACGAGATGGTCGCCACCGGGTGGCCGGTGCTGGTCTCGCTGTCGAACAAGGACTTCGTCGGCGAGACGCTCGACCTGCCGGTGGGTGAGCGGCTGATCGGCACCCTGGCGTCGACCGCGCTCTGCGCGCTGGCCGGCGCGCGCATCTACCGGGTCCACCAGGTGGTGGAGACCCGGCAGACCGTCGACATGGTCAACACCATCGCCGGCCGGCGCCCGCCCCGGCGCGCGATCCGAGGAATTCAATGAGTCACCCATGACCAGGGTCGTGCTCGTGCCCGGCGTCCTCGCGCTGCTGCCGGAGTACGCCGGCCTGGAGGACCCGGTCGCCGAGCTCCGCGCCGCCTCGCTCGCGGCGGTCGGGTGGCTGGGCCGCGATGTGACGGTGCTGGCCGACGCCCAGGGCGCCCGGGTCGCGGCGTACCTGCTGGCCGCGACGTCGCGCGGTGGCGACGACCCGTCGTACGTCGTGGTCGGCAACGGCTCGGCCAAGCGCACCGAGAAGGCGCCCGGCCACTTCGACGAGCGCGCCGAGGAGTTCGACCGGGCACTGGGGGAGTCCCTGCGCGCCGGTCACCCCGCCGTGGACGTGGCCCTGGCCCGCGAGCTGTGGGCGAGCACTGACGCGATCGTCGAGCTCGCCGAGCTGGACGACGAGCTGGGCGAGGGACAGGTCGACTACGACGACGTGCCGTTCGGCGTGCAGTACTGGGTGATGCGCTGGCGGCTCCGCTCCTGAGCCGCCGCCGAACTTCCCCGGTATTCGGCATGAGCTCCGGCGGGGACGCCCTCTACGTTCGCTGCAGCAACGCTCGGGACCACCGCTCGGGACCAAGGCAGGGGAGCCGGGTATGGCGGTACGGGGAGCGTTCAGGACAAGGCCGCTGCTCGCACTGATGGCCTGGTTCGCCCTGGTCGCCGGACTCGTGGTCCACGTGCCGTCGGCGACAGCTGCCTCCAGCCCGTCGCTGTCGGCGAGTCCGGCACAGGGCATCGCGGGGGAACCGCTCGCCCTCAAGGGCGGCCTCGGCACGAAGGTGGCGCGCAAGGTCCAGCTGCAGAGCAAGCAGGGGAGCCGATGGAGCACCGTGGCCAGCGCTCGCTCCACGACCAAGGGCAAGTTCAGCTTCACCATCACCTTCCCGTCGTCCTCGACCTCCTACCGCGTCAAGGCACCCCGCGCCGCGGTCAAGCGGACGACGTACGCCGCAGTCACCACGCCTGTGCGCACTGTCACCGTCCAGCCCCAGACCGCCACGCTGGCCCTGCCGGCGACCGGCGACCTCGACGACCTGGTCGAGGCGGACGGTGCCTTCACCCCCGCCCGGCCGGGTCGGGACGTGCGGCTGGAGCAGAAGTCCGGGAGCTCGTGGCGGCTCGTCGACGAAGACGAGGAGAGCACAACGGAGAGGTGTCCTTCGACGTCGACCTCGACGCCACGGGCACCCTGACCTACCGGCTGGTGGCCCGCGCCGAGGGCGGTGCCGCGGAGGTGAGCTCGGCGCCGCGCTCGATCGTCGTCCAGGACACGAACACCGACACGACGCCGCCGGGTCCGGTGACGGGGTTGTCGGTGTCGGGTACGTCGTCGTCGAGTGTGAGCCTGTCGTGGGGGAACCCGGGGGATGCGGACTTCGCGGGGGTGATGGTGCGGCGGGCGGTGGGTGCGACGGCGCCGGGGTCGCCGTCGGCGGGGACGTTGGTGGCCGATGTGGTCAAGCCGGGCACGAGTGTGACGGACTCGGGGTTGGCGGCGAGTACGCAGTACTCGTATGCGGTGTTCGCTCACGACGGGGTGCCGAACTACGCCGCCGCCAGGACGGTGACGGTCGCGACGATGGCCCCGTCGGACACGACGCCGCCGGGTCCGGTGACGGGGTTGTCGGTGTCGGGTACGTCGTCGTCGAGTGTGAGCCTGTCGTGGGGGAACCCGGGGATGCGGACTTCGCGGGGGTGATGGTGCGGCGGGCGGTGGGTGCGACGGCGCCGGGGTCGCCGTCGGCGGGGACGTTGGTGGCCGATGTGGTCAAGCCGGGCACGAGTGTGACGGACTCGGGGTTGGCGGCGAGTACGCAGTACTCGTATGCGGTGTTCGCTCACGACGGGGTGCCGAACTACGCCGCCGCCAGGACGGTGACGGTCGCGACGATGGCTCCGTCGGACACGACGCCGCCGGGTCCGGTGACGGGGTTGTCGGTGTCGGGTACGTCGTCGTCGAGTGTGAGCCTGTCGTGGGGGAACCCGGGGGATGCGGACTTCGCGGGGGTGATGGTGCGGCGGGCGGTGGGTGCGACGGCGCCGGGGTCGCCGTCGGCGGGGACGTTGGTGGCCGATGTGGTCAAGCCGGGCACGAGTGTGACGGACTCGGGGTTGGCGGCGAGTACGCAGTACTCGTATGCGGTGTTCGCTCACGACGGGGTGCCGAACTACGCCGCCGCCAGGACGGTGACGGCCGCGACGGCGGGCACCGGCACGAAGGGTGACTGGAGCCAGTCCCGGTACGACCCCGAGCACCACAGCTGGTCCCCGTCCGAGACCGTCATCACGCCCGGCAACGCGGCGTCGGTGAACGAGGAGTGGACCACGTCCGGCGGCAGCCCTGCGGTGGTCGGCACGACGCTCTACAACCTGACCATCGACCCGATGGACAACCACGGGGTCCTGGCGGCGCACGACCTGGCGACGGGCAGCCTGCTCTGGTCCGTCAGCACCGACACCTGCACCTCCGGCCCGCTGTCGGTGACCGCGACGGCGATCGTCCTCGGGTGCAGCCAGCCCCGGGCCTACGCACTGACCGGCGCGCACGAGCTGCTGTGGAACATCGCGGACACCGACCCCGGACAGTTCTTCTCCAACGTGCTGGTGACCGGCGACCGGGTCGTGGCCTGGGGGAGCGCTGTGGCGTCCTACCAGCTGAGCGACGGGCAGCGCGTGTGGCAGCAGGTGATGCCCAGCGGCGCCAACTCGATCTCGGACGTGGCCGCCTCGGGCGGCACCGTCGTCGTCGCCTACGACGACCGCCTGCGCGGCCTGTCCAGCTCGAACGGCGCCCAGCTGTGGAGTACGACCGGGGCGTGGTCCTCGCAGCTGGTCATCGCGGGCGGCTTCGTCTACACCAACGCCGACTTCGGCGTGAGCCGCTACTCCCTGGCCACCGGCGCAGCGGACGGCTGGACCGTGCCGGACGGCTCGGACATCTACGCGATCGAGGCGGCCGACGCGGACACGGTCTACGTCTGGGAGGCGCACTTCGACTTCGGTCCGCCTTCCCCCTCGGTGCTGCACGCCCTGCGCGCCAGCGACGGGTCGCAGCGGTGGCAGTCCGACGTGCCGTCGCGGGTGGGCGCGGTGGCCATCGCCGGCGACGTCGTGTGGCTCACGTCGAGCGACATCTTCAGCCAGGGCCGCGACTCCGACCTGATCGCTCTCGACCGCCAGACGGGGGCCGAGCTGCGCCACCTGTCCTGGGACGACAACAGCTACGGCCACGAGAACGTGTCCTTCGCCGACGGCAAGGTCGTGATCAACCAGGGCGGCAGCGCCGGGAGCAGCCCGAGCAGACTGCGGGTGTTCGGGCTGGCCGGCCCGCGCCCCACGGTGACGACGCCCGTGCTCCCGCTGGGCCGGACGGGACAGTCCTACTCGGCCACCCTCGAGGCCAGTGGTGTGGCCCCGATCACCTGGGCCGTCGACTCCGGCTCGCTGCCGGCCGGGCTGAGCCTGTCAGCGGGCGGCGCGATCACCGGCACGCCGACGAGCGCCGGCACCAACCGGTTCGTCGTACGCGCGACCGCTGCGAACGGACGGAGCATCACCCGCTCGCTGCCGCTGTCGGTCGTGACGTCGGGGACACCGTCATGGACCACCACCGCACGGGACGCGACCCGGAACGCGTTCGAGCCCGGTACCGGCCAGCTGGACCTGTCCGCCGCCCCGAGCATCGCGTTCCGGTGGAAGACCGCCCCGCCGGGGACGACGCAGTTCGGCAACGACCAGGACGTGGCGCTGAGCGGGACGACGCTCTACACGGTCGGGTGGGACGGCGTGCTCAAGGCCTTCGACACGACCGGCTCGCAGGCCAACCGGACGCCACTGTGGACGGCGCTGCCATCCGCCGGGACGGGTCAGGGTTACACGGGAGCGCCCACGGTGTCCGGGTCGCGGATCTTCGTGCTGGACACCGACGGACGGCTGCACGGGGTCGACGCGAGCACCGGAGCGGACCTCTGGCACACCGACCAGGTCTCCGGTGGGTGGACCGCTCCCCTGGTCGTTGGAGCGGACGTGTTCATCCGTGACAACACGACCAGCCTCCGTGGCTACGCCGTCTCCGACGGCACGCCACTGTGGGGTGGCAACCCGGCGACGACCACGGGTGTGATCAGCAGCCTGAGCAGCGACGGGAGCCGCATCTACGCCCTGACCGGCGGATGTGAGGTGGTCGCCGTCGACGCCGGGACCGGCGCGCTCGTCTGGCACGTGCCGATCCGGGACGCTCCGCGGGACCAGTGCGTGGCCGGCTTCGCCGGGTCGCCGCCGACCCCGATGGTCGTCGGTGGCAAGGTCTACGCCACGGAGCCGGCCGGCCGCGCCGTGCTCGAGGCGGCGACCGGAGCGGTCGACCTGCGCTTCGGGGTCTACGGGTCCGGCGAGTCCTCCGGGGTGCTGGTCGGCGGGCTGTGGTGCTTCGAGTCCGACAGCCACATCCTGGCCGTCGACACGACCACCGGTGAGCTGGCCTGGCGCAGCGCTGACACGGTCGAGGACTTCGCCCAGCTCTCGTCGACCGGGGACCTGCTGCTGGTGGCGTCGCAGTCACAGGTGACCGGCGTCAGCCGCCTCACCGGAGAGGTCGTCGCCGCTGTCGGCTCACTGCAGGGTGTCGGCGGCGTCCCGGCCATCGGGACGAACCGGTTCTTCCTGGCCGCGGGGGACGGCACCCGGGCCTACGGCCCGCTCTCCTGACCACCTACTGTCATCGATGTGCGGGTCCTGACCGGCAGTGCCCACGACGGTGAGCTGAGCGACGCCGATCTCGACGAGGTGTACGCCGCCCCGTCGCTGCCCTGGCTCCGGGTCAACATGATCAGCACCGTCGACGGCGCGGCGACCGGCCCCGACGGCCGCAGCGGCGGCATCAACAACGAGGCCGACAAGCGGGTCTTCGACACCCTCCGCCGGCTCTGCGACGCCGTCGTGGTCGGGGCCGGCACGGCGCGCGACGAGGGGTACCGCGAGGCCTCGAAGCCGCTGGTCCTGGTCAGCCGCCGCGGTCGGGTCCCGGACCGGCTCCGTGACGCGGCGCCCGGCTCGGTGCTCATGGCCACCTGCGCCGGCGCGGAGCTCCTCGATGAGACCAGGGCGCTCCTCGGCGCCGAGCACGTCCTCGTGCTCGGGCAGCAGCGGGTCGACCTGGGCCGGCTCAAGCAGACCTTGGCCGAGCGAGGCCTCACCCACCTGCTCGGCGAGGGCGGCCCGCACCTGCTGCGGGACCTGCTGGCCGAGGGCGTAGCCGACGAGCTGGACTGGACGGTGGCCCCGCGGCTGCTGGCCGGCGAGCACCCACGGATCACGTCGGGGCCGCCGGTCGACGTACCCCTGCGGCTGGGTTCGCTGCTCGAGGCCGACGGGACGCTGCTCGGTCGGTGGTACGTCCAGGACATGCCCTAGCCGCCGCTCAGGCCCGGAGCGGCGCCACGCGATGGGGCGGCGGCCAGCGGCGTCCGCATGTCATGGCTGACCACGGCGGCGAGGCGAGCAAATCTGGCTGTCCGTCGGCCGAAGATGACACCAATGGACTAGTCCTGCTCTCCGCCGAAGGCCGAGGCACAATCGGCGCGTGCGCCGCAGCCCGATCCTCGTCGCGAGCCTCCTGGCCGGCGTACCGACCCTGTTCCTGCTTCCCACCACTGGCCCGGCCGCTGCCGCCGCACCGGTCCACACCCTGGTGGTCACGGGCGCCGGCGTCGACAGCTACCCGGCCTTCGACCCGGCCGTGGCGCGGTACGCCGTCACCACGACCGCGGCCACGGGCGGGACGCTCAGCGTGCACGCCACCAGCAGCGACCCTGCGGGCGTGGTCCGGGTGGACGGGCGGGTCGCTCCGGCCGGCGCCGCGACCGTCACCGGCCTGGCCGCCGGCGACGAGGTCTCGGTGTTCATCGAGGACTCGGCCGGGGTGGAGCGGCACTCGCTGGTCTACCTGCCTGCGGGCTTCCCCAAGCTGGCGGCGAGCGGGTCCGGCACCGGGTTGGCGCCCGGGGTGGTCGGGCTGACCCTCAACACGATCGTCGACAGCTCGCCGCGGTTCGTCACCACCGTGGACCGGAACGGCGTCCCGACCCACGTGCGCGTCGCACCGGACGCCTACGACCTGAAGGACCAGCCGGACGGCAGCATCACCTACTCCGAGCCCACGACGTCGCCGGGTCGCACCGGGCAGGCCGTCGTGGTGCTCGACCCGCAGTGGCACGTGGTGCGACGGCTGGAGACCGACGACCTGGTCAACACCGACCTGCACGACTCGGTCCTGGAGCCCGACGGGACGTCCTGGCTGATGGCCTACGAGCCCCGTGGTGACAGCGAGATCGACTCGGTCATCCAGCACCTCGACGCCAACGGGCAGGAGCTCTTCCGCTGGAGCAGCGACGGGCTGCAGGCCGAGAGTGTGGCGCCCGTACCCGCGAGCGGCCGCTGGGACTACGCGCACATGAACTCGATGCAGGTCCTTCCGGACGGCGACGTGGTCGCGTCGTTCCGGCACCTGAGCGCGGTGCTCCGGATCGCCACCGTCGCTCACGACGGCTTCCAACCCGGAGACATCGTCTGGCGGCTGGGCGGCCGGAACAGCGACTTCGACTTCGTCGACGACCCCGAGGGCGGCCCGTGCGCGCAGCACACCGCATCGCTCCTCCCGAACGGCCACGTGCTCGTCTTCGACGACGGCTCGGACGCCGGCCTGTCGAAGCCGCTCTGCGTCGACCCGTCGGACCCGAGCGGCCCGCCGGTCACGCGGCAGCGCAGCCGGGTGGCGGAGTTCGCACTCGACCCGGCCCAGGGAACCGCCTCGCTGGTCTGGTCCTACGCGCCGGCCGGCTACTACTCGTGGTTCATGGGGTCGGCCCGGCGCCTGACCAACGGGGACACGCTGGTCGGATGGGCGGCCGACACCAAGGCCCTGGCCGAGGAGGTCGACGCGGGCGGCGCCCTCCTCTGGCAGCTCCGCCTGGCAGACCCGAAGCCGGCTCCGCCGCCGATCTCCTACCGCGCCAGCCTGATGCAGGAGCGGGACGCCGACCCGCCGGCGGTCGACCAGGTCTCACTGGCCGACGGGGCGTCGTACGCCGTGGGCCAGGCCGTCACCGTCGACTTCGGTTGCACGGACCGGGGCGGCTCGTCGCTCGAGACGTGCGGCGGCGACCTCCGGCCGGGCGGCCGGCTCGACACCTCGACCCCGGGCAGCCGCACGCTGCACCTGACCGCCACGGACGGCGCCGGGAACACGACCACGGTGACCCGCCGCTACACCGTCACCGCGGCGTACCAGCCCGGCTGGACCGACAACCGGGTGCGCGCAGTTCTGCACGGGAAGCCGGTCAGCAGCAGGCTGACGCTGGTCAACGACGGCACCTACGCCGACTCGTTCGTCCTCACCGGCGATCGGGGCAACCGCGGCGACAAGGTGCTGGCCGTCCGCTACGAGCTGGGCCACCGCGACGTCACCCGGCAGGTGCTGCACGGGACGCTGCGCACCGACCTGCTGGAGCCTGGCCAGCGGCTCGTGCTGCGCGTGGTGGTCGCGCGGACCGGCCGCACCCGCGCCGGGGACCACCGGACGTTCACGGTGAGGGCCCGGTCCGTCGCCGACCCGTCGCGGTCCACGGCGACCAAGGTGGTGGCTCGCGCCCGCTAGCCCAGGAGTGAGCGAGCCTCCAGCAGCGAGGGGCCGTACCACGTCAGCAGCCGGCCGCTGACCAGCCTGGTCTCGGTGCCCGGGAACGCCTCCGGTCCGTCCTCGGCGGTGAAGACGTAGGGCTCGTCGGGCAGCAGCACCAGGTCCACGCCCCGCGCCTCGATGTCCGCGGGGTCGGCCTTCGGGTAGCGGTCGATGCTGTCGGCGTACGCGTTGGCCCAGCCGAGCCTCCTGGCCAGGTCGCCGGTGAACGTGGACCCGCCCACGACCATCCAGGGGTCGCGCCAGACCGGGATGGCCACGGTCTTCGTGACCTCCGGGAGCGGGCCGCACCACAGGTCGCGCGCCTCGGCCAGCCAGTCCGGCCGCGGCCAGCCCAGCACGTCGTCGAAGAGGTGCTCGAAGGTCGCGATCGCCTCGGGCACCGTCTCGATCCGGGTGACGTGCACGTCGATCCCGGCCTCGCGGAGGCGGCGTACGTCGAGCTCGCGGTTCTCCTCCTGGTTGGCGATGACCACGTCGGGCCGCAGCCGTCGGATGGTGTCGAGGTTCGGGTTCTTGGTGCCTCGGACCCGCTTCTCCAGGGTGTCGTCCAGGTCGGCCGGGTGCGTGCACCAGTCGGTCGCCCCGACCACCGCCTCCCGGCGTACGGATGCCAGTGCCTCGGTGATGCTCGGGACCAGGCTCACCACCCGGGTCGCCGGCCGCTTGTAACTAACCGTCACACCATCTCCCATGCGGTTGTAACCGCAGGCCAGTGACCGTAACGGTTAGTTACAAGTGTGGGCGGGCCGGCTCAGACGTTCCGCCGGTACTGACCGCCGACCTCGAAGAACGCCTCGGTCACCTGGCCCAGCGAGCAGACGCGGGCGGCGTCCATGAGCACGGCGAAGACGTTGTCGCCGCTGGCGGCGGCCTCCTTGAGCCGGGCGATCGCGGCCTGGGCCTCCTGCTCGTGCTCCTTCTGGAACGCGTGCACGCGGTGCAGCTGCGACTCCTTCTCGGACTCGGTGGCCCTCGACAGCTCGACGTGGTCGGGGGTGCCGTCGTCGCCGCCGGCCCGCCGGAAGGTGTTGACCCCGATGATCGGCAGCGAGCCGTCGTGCTTGCGGTGCTCGTAGAGCATCGACTCGTCCTGGATCCGGCCGCGCTGGTAGCCGGTCTCCATCGCGCCCAGGACGCCGCCGCGCTCGTTGATCGCGTCGAACTCCTTGAGCACCGCCTCCTCGACGAGGTCGGTGAGCTGGTCGATGATGTACGAGCCCTGGAGCGGGTTCTCGTTCATCGCGAGGCCCCACTCCCTGTTGATGATCAGCTGGATCGCGAGCGCCCGGCGTACGGACTCCGTCGACGGCGTGGTGACCGCCTCGTCGAAGGCGTTGGTGTGCAGCGAGTTGGCGTTGTCGTAGATCGCGATCAGGGCCTGGAGCGTGGTGCGGATGTCGTTGAAGTCCATCTCCTGCGCGTGCAGGGACCGGCCGCTGGTCTGCACGTGGTACTTCAGCTTCTGGGAGCGCTCGTTGGCGCCGTACTTCTCCTTCATCGCGACCGCCCAGATGCGGCGGGCGACCCGGCCGATGACGGAGTACTCCGGGTCCATGCCGTTGCTGAAGAAGAACGAGAGGTTCGGGGCGAACTCGTCGATGTCCATGCCGCGGGCGAGGTAGGCCTCGACGTAGGTGAACCCGTTGGCGAGGGTGAAGGCGAGCTGGCTGATGGGGTTCGCCCCCGCCTCGGCGATGTGGTAGCCGGAGATCGAGACCGAGTAGAAGTTGCGGACCTCCTGCTCGATGAACCACTCCTGGATGTCGGCCATGCAGCGCAGCGAGAACTCGGTCGAGAACAGGCAGGTGTTCTGCCCCTGGTCCTCCTTGAGGATGTCGGCCTGCACGGTGCCGCGGACGGTCCGGAGCGCCTCGGCGGGGTCGATCCCCTTCTCGCGGGCCTGGTCGATCACCGTGTTGAGGAAGAACGCGAGCACGGTCGGGGCCGGGCCGTTGATGGTCATGCTGACGCTGGTCGTCGGGGCGAGCAGGTCGAACCCGTCGTAGAGCACCTTCATGTCGTCGAGGGTCGCGACGCTGACGCCGGACGTGCCGACCTTGCCGTAGATGTCGGGGCGCTCGTCGGGGTCGCGGCCGTAGAGGGTCACCGAGTCGAACGCCGTGGACAGCCGCGCGGCCGGCAGCCCCTCGGAGAGCACCTTGAACCGCCGGTTGGTGCGGGCCGGGTCGCCCTCGCCGGCGAACATCCGGGCCGGGTCCTCGTTCTCCCGCTTGAACGGGAAAACCCCTGCGGTGAAGGGGAAACGGCCCGGGAGGTTCTCGCGACGGAAGTACTTCACGAGCTCGCCGTGGTCGACGTACGCCGGCAGCGAGACCCGCGGGATCCGGTTGCCGGACAGCGACTCCCGGCCGGGGTGGTCGGCGTACTCCTGGACGACGGAGGGCCACTCCTCGAGCTGCTTCGCGACGTCGTTGTCGAGCTCGCCCCGCGCCTGCGCCAGTCGGTGGCCGAGGTGCGAGCTCGCGAGCCTCGAGGCCTCCGAGTCCTCGCCGTCCAGCTCCTTCGACACCTCGTCGAGCCGCTGCACCCGTCGGGCCTGCTCGACGTACTCGTCGGTGTGGGCGTGGTAGCCGCGAACGGTCTCGGTGATCTCGGACAGGTAGCGCACCCGGTCGGACGGGACGACCTGGCGCAGCTTCGAGGAGTGCCGCACGTCGACGTGCGGGAGAGCGCCGTCCGCGAGGTCGAGGCCGTGCTCGCCGAGCAGCCCCTTGAGGTGCTGGTAGAGCGCGGTCACGCCGTCGTCGTTGAACGTGGCCGCGCTGGTGCCGAAGACCGGCATGTCCTCGGGCCGCTTGCCGAACGCCTCGCGGTTGCGGACCAGCTGACGGCCGACGTCGCGCATGGCGTCCGCTGCACCACGACGCTCGAACTTGTTGATCGCGACGACGTCGGCGAAGTCGAGCATGTCGATCTTCTCGAGCTGGCTGGCGGCGCCGAACTCCGGCGTCATGACGTACATGCTCGTGTCGACGTAGGGCACGACGGCCGCGTCGCCCTGGCCGATGCCGGGGGTCTCGATCACGACCAGGTCGAAGCCGGCTGCCTTGAGCACCGTGATGACCTGGCCGAGGTAGTCGGGCAGCTCGTGCGCACCCCTGGTGGCCAGGCTGCGGAAGTAGACGCGGTCGCCGTCGAGGGCGTTCATCCGGATCCGGTCGCCGAGCAGCGCGCCGCCGCCCTTGCGCCGGGTCGGGTCGACCGCGACCACCGCGACCCGCAGCTTGTCCTGCTGGTCGATGCGGAGCCGGCGTACGAGCTCGTCGGTGAGGCTGGACTTGCCGGACCCGCCGGTGCCGGTGATGCCGAGGACCGGGACCTGGTGCTTGGCGGCCGCCTTGGCCAGGGCCTCGAGGGCGTCGTGGGGGAGCTTGCCCTCCTCGGCGCCGGTGATCGCCCGCGCGATGGCGACCCGGTCGCCGCTGATCACGTCGTCCGCGGTGACCTGCCTGCGGTCCCAGAGGTCGAAGTCGAGGTCGGCGACGACGCTGTTGATCATCCCCGGCAGCCCCAGCCGCTGGCCGTCCTCGGGGGAGAAGATGGTGACGCCGCTGTTGCGCAGCCTGTCGATCTCGTCGTGCACGATCACGCCGCCACCGCCGCCGACCACGTGCACGTGGCCGGCCCCGCGCTCCCTGAGCGACTGCACGAGGTACTCGAAGTACTCGATGTGGCCGCCCTGGTAGGACGAGACCGCGACGCCTTGGACGTCCTCCTCGATGGCGGCGTCCACGACCTCCTGGACCGAGCGGTTGTGCCCGAGGTGCACGACCTCGCAGCCCTGGCTCATGAAGATCCGCCGCATGATGTTGATCGACGCGTCGTGCCCGTCGAACAGGCTGGACGCGGTCACCAGCCGCACCGGGTGCTTCGGGACGTGGAGCTGGCTCATGGTTGTGTGGACCTTCGGTAGTTGGACGTCCAAGTAATTCTAGACGGCTACCGATGGGTACGCCAATGGCGCGATGGTCCCGCACGGTTGTGTATGTGACGGGGGAGCCCGACATACACAAGCGTGAGGGACTATCCCGGCGGCCCTGTGGACAGCAGGGACCTGTGGATGGCAAGTGGTCAGTCGACGGTGTCGCCGGCGTCCGCCCGGAGTACGCCGAGGAGAGCGGTCAGGTCGGAGAGCTGGGAGGCTGACAGACCGGGCTTCTGGAACACCTCACCGTTGAGCCCGTCGGTGGCCTTCTCGACCACGGCCCGGCCGGCCTCGGTGATGGCGGCGAGCACGACGCGGCGGTCTTCGTCCTGGCGTTCCCGCTCGACGAAGCCCTGCCGCTCCAGCCGGTCGACGGCGCTGGTCACCGAGGTCGGGTGCACCTGCAGGAGCGAACCGAGCCGGGTCATCGGCATCGCTCCCGCGGAGGAGAACGACAGCAGCCGCAGCACCTCGTAGCGGGCGAAGGTGAGCTCGAGCGGCCGCAGCACCGCGTCGATCCGCTCCATCAGCAGCTGCTGGGCGCGGACGAGGGAGGTCACCATGACCATCCCGTCGGCTGCGTCAGCCCATCCGTGACGCACCCACTGTCGGTGCGCTTCGCGGATCGGGTCGCGCTCCCGGTGGCTCACCCGCGACATCGTAGGGAGTGGTCGGCCGCCGCGCCGCGACCAGCCGTACCGCGAGCACCGGCACTACCGCGGCCAACGCCACCAGCACCAGAGCAGGTCGGGCGCCGGCGTAGCGCGCGAGCCCGGGCGCGGCCAGGCTGCCGACCAGGCAGGCGCCGACCATGACCGTGTCGGCGACGCCCAGCGCGCCGGCGCGGTAGCGGTCCGGTACGGCGTCCTGCAGGGTCCCGGTGAGCAGGCTCTCGACGACCACGCTGGTCGCCCCGACCAGGGCCAGCAGGGGCAGCGCGGGCCACGGGACGGGTGTCGCCGCCACCAGCGCGACCGCCGCGCCGATGACGAGCAGCCCGCGCGGGACCGTGGCCGTGGCCAGCCGGGCGAGCAGCGGGGCGCCCAGCGCCCCGAACCCGAGGCAGGCGGTGGCCAGCCCGAAGGTCGTGTCGCCGCGGTGCCAGCCGTCCTCGCTCAGCGGCAGCAGGGCGAAGCCGGTGACGGTGTCGACGAGGTTGAGCAGCCCGGCGACCGCGAGCGCCACCAGCGCGGGCCGGCACCCCACGACGTGGCGCAGCATTCCGGCCACCGCGTCGGGCGCCCGCTCCACCGGGCCCGGGATGGAGATCCCGGTGGAGAGGGCGAGCCCGGCGCCCCCCAGCGCCACGGCGACCGCCAGGGTCCACGGGCGCAGGGGCTGCGCCAGCATCAGCCCGCCCAGCGCGGGACCGACGACCCACGCCGACACCTCGATGGTGACCAGCGCCTCGGTGGCCTTCGCGCGCTGCGGCCCGGCCAGCTCGGGAAGCGCGGCGGCGACGGCGGGATAGGCCGGCGTACCGCAGAGGACCGCCAGCGAGGCAAAGACCACGCCGAGCCCGATCCGGTCGCCGGCCACGGCGACGGCAGCAGCGGTCAGGCAGGCCAGCCGGAGCAGCATCGTGGCCCGGACCAGCCGGTCGCGTCGCACGTGGTCGCCGAGCGAGCCGAGGGCCCAGGACAGAAGGACGTACGGCGCCATCCGGGCCGCCCCGGCCAGGCCGACGACCCAGGCACCATGGGATCCGTCGCCGTACCGGTCCCACACCAGGACCAGCAGCAGGGGCCAGGGCAGCCCGGTGGCCAGCGCCGCGCAGCCGTACGCCGCCAGCAGGCGACGGACCCCCCTCACTACGCTTCTCCGGGGTCCCCGCGGAAGTCCGTGAGCCTCGCGCGAAGCGCGCCTCCCGCGGAGTTCTGTGGGGTGGACGGCTGGACGACCGAGCTCAACGGGGCGAAGCCGTTGAAGCCGACCGTGGAGTACGTCGTGACGTAGACGCCGGCGCAGTGGAACCGCACCTGGTCCCCCTCGGACAGCGCCAGCGGCAGCTCGACCATCGTGTCCTGGTAGAGCACGTCTGCGCTGTCGCAGGTCGGGCCGGCCAGCACGCACGGTCCGGTGGGCCCCGGGACGTCGGTGGCCAACGGGTAGCGGATCGCCTCGTCGAGGGTCTCCACCAACCCCGTGAAGACGCCGGCGTCGAGGAAGACCCACCGGACGCCGGCGCGTCGCACCACGCCGATGACGGAAGCGAACAGGACCCCGGCTTCGGCGGCGATCCCGCGGCCGGGCTCGGCGATCGTGGTCGGCCGGCGGTCGCCGAAGGCCGCGGCCAGGTGCCGCTCGATCGCCGCGCCGTACGCCTCCGGCGGCGGGCAGCGGTCGTCCAGCCGCGCGGGGAAGCCACCGCCGAGGTCGAGCAGCCACGGGTCGAGGCCCTCGGCGCGTAGCGCCTCGAAGACCGTGGCGGCGGCCCCGATCGGCCGGCCCCAGGCCTCGGGGTCGCGCTGCTGGGACCCCACGTGGAACGAGACGCCGGCGACCCGCAGGCCCCGGCGGGCCGCCTCACGGAGCAGGCTGACGGCCTCGTCGGTCGAGCAGCCGTACTTGCGTGACAGCGGCCAGTCGGACCCTTCGCCCGAGGTGACGAGGCGGCACAGCACCGCACTCCCGAGCGCTTCCTCAGCGACCTTGGCCACCTCGCCGATGGAGTCGACCACGAACAGGTCGACCCCCGACCGGACAGCGAAGCGCACGTCCTCGCGCCGCTTTACCGGGTTGGAGTAGACGAGCTGGTCCGCCGTCGCGCCCGCAAGCACTGAGGCGGTGATCTCGGCCGGGCTGGCCACGTCGAACCGGCACCCCGCCGCGGCGAGGGCGGCCAGCAGGGTCGGGTCCGGGTTGGCCTTGACCGCGTAGTGCAGCGCGGTGCCGGGCAGGGCCGCGGCCAGCCGCCGGTACGTCGCCACTGCGTGCGGCACGTCGAGGTCGAGGTACGGCGTGGGCCGGGTGCCGGCGCGCAGACGGTCACCGAGACCGTCCACCGCCGGGCCGGGCAGCAACAGGTCGGTCATGCCCGTTCTGAGCCGGTGGCCGGAGGTCAGATATGGCCCGAAGTGGCCATTGCCCGGTCAGGCCAAGGTGAGCAGGTCGTTCTCGCGTCGGTGGTCAGCCCTCGCCGGCGGCGAGGCGCGCGTGCGCCTCGCGCAGCTGACGCTTGACGATCTTGCCGCTGGGGTTCTTGGGCAGCGCCTCGACGATCACGACGTACTTGGGCGCCTTGAAGCTGGCCAGGACCGAGCGGGAGTGCTCCATGACGGCCTCGGAGGTGAGCGCGGAGCCTTCCTTCGGTACGACGGCCGCGGCGACCGCCTCGACCCAGCGCGGGTGGCTGACGCCGAAGACCGCGACCTCGGCCACTCCGTCGAGCTGGTAGATCGCCTCCTCGACCTCGCGGGAGGCGACGTTCTCCCCGCCGGACTTGATCATGTCCTTCTTGCGGTCGACGACGTAGAGGTGGCCGGTCTCGTCGACGTACCCGAGGTCGCCGGAGTGGAACCAGCCGTTGCGGAAGGCCTCTCGGGTCTTCTCGTCGTTCTCGTAGTAGCCGAGGGTCGCGTGCGGCGAGCGGTGCACGATCTCGCCCACCTCGCCCGGCGGGAGCTCGCGGTCCAGGTCGTCGACGATCCGGGTCTCGACGTTGAGGGCCGCGCGGCCGGCGGAGCCCGCGTGCGAGAGCTGCTCGGACGGGCCGAGCGAGGTGGCCAGCGGCGCCATCTCGGTCTGGCCGTAGAAGTTCCAGAGGCGTACGTCGGGAAGCCGCTTCTGCAGCTCCCTGAGGATCTCGACCGGCATCGGCGAGGCGCCGTAGTAGCCCTTGGCCAGCGTGCTCAGGTCGGCCTCGTCCAGTCCGGGATGGCGCAGGAGGCCGATCCAGACCGTCGGCGGTGCGAAGAACCGGTTGGCGCCGTGCTCCTCGATCGCGGCCAGGATCGCGGCCGGGTCCGGGCCTCGCAGGATCACGCTGGTCGCGCCGATCCACACGTCGGGCCCGAGGAAGACGTCGAGCTGCGCGCAGTGGTAGAGCGGCAGCGAGTGCAGGTCGATGTCGTCCGGGCTGTACTCGCCGTCCACCACGCAGGTGGCGTACTGCCAGAGCAGCGACCGGCTCGAGAGCAGTGCGCCCTTGGGCCGGGACTCGGTGCCGGAGGTGAACATCATCCGGATCGGGTCGTCGTCCTCGACCAGCACTTCCGGCGGCACCCCGTCACGCTCGAGCCAGTCCTGCAGATCTGCCCAGCCGTCCGGCACCTCACCGCCGGCCAACCGCACGACACGCTTCGCTGAGACCGACCCGCCCAGGATCGCCTGCAGGGCCCGGTCCGCGGTGGGCACCAGAGCGTCCTCGACCACGAAGGCCTTGGCGCCGCTGCGCTCGAGGATGAACGCGATCTCGTGGGCGCCCAGCATGAAGTTGACGGGCACCAGCACCACGCCGATCCGCGCGGTGGCGAAGTCGAGCACCGCGAACTGCCAGCAGTTGTGGCACAGCAGCGCGAGCCGGTCGCCCTTGGCCAGGCCGGCGTCGGCCATCGCGGCCGCGGTCCGGTCGACGGCCGCGTCGAGCTCGGCGAAGGTCAGCCGCACGTCCCCGTCGATGATCGCCACCTTGTCGGGGAGGCGACGGGCGGAACGGCGGGGCAGGTCGCCGAGTGACTGCTGGCGTGCGGCGCGGATCAGGTCCGGGGTCTCCATGGTCCGATCAAACACCCGCCAGCGGGTGCCGGACGTCCGGGACTATCGCAGGGCGGCAGCCAGGTCGGCGACGTCGTCGAGGCTCGCGTCGTACCCCGGGAAGTAGCAGCACACCCGGTCCGCCAGGTCCCCGAACCGTCGCCGCAGCTCGGCAGCGCACTCCTCGGGCGTGCCGCGGACCGCGAGGGTGTCCACCATGGCGTCGTCGACCAGGTCGACCATCCGGCGTACGTCCCCGGTCTTGGACAGCGCGTTGAGCTCGGGCTGCAGCTCACCCCAGCCCTCGACGTCGAGGACCGGGCGGTACGCCGGCGTGGAGCCGTAGAACGCGAGCAGCCCGCGCACGCCGAGCGTGGCCGCGGCCAGCCGGTCCGGTGGCCGGGCCATGGCCACGATCGCCTGGGGCAGGACGGCGAACGGGGTGTCCGTCCCCCGCCGGGCGAGTCCTTCCTCCACCGCGGGCAGCGTGCGCTCACGGAGGTGGCGGTGGCTGTGGAACGGCATCACGAGCACCCCGTCGGCGACCTCGGCCGCGGTCCGGGTCATCAGCGGGCCCGAGCGCACCGAGCAGCACCGGCGGAGGCCCCCACTCGAGCGGTCCGGGCACGAACGTGGGCGGCATCAGCGTGTGCCGGGTGTGCTCGCCCCGGAAGTCGAGCCGGGTGCCGTCCTGCCAGGCGGCCAGGATCGCCTTCACGGCCAGCACGATCTCGCGCATCCGGGCCGCGGGCGGGCTCCACGTGGCGCCGTACCGGTTCTCGATGTGCGGCCGGACCTGCGAGCCCAGGCCGAGCCGGAACCGCCCGCCGCTCATCCGCTGCAGGTCGTGCGCAGCGTGCGCGAGGTGCACCGGCGAGCGCGGCATCGCGATGGCGACGTTGGTCATCAGGTCGGTGTCGACCCCGACCGCTGCCGCCGCGGCCAGGGGCAGGAACACGTCGTGCGGACCCTCGAACGTGAACAGCCCGGCCGCCCCGGCCCCCACCAGCGCCGCGGCTCGTTCGGCCGCGCGCTCGGGCGGTACGTCGAGCTGCAGGTCCAGGAGCACAGCCGAAAGGTAGTCCGTGGACCTGGTGCTCGGATGGCGGCGGGCCACGAGGAGTTTCACCGGGTACCCGGTGAAACTCCCGCTGGGATCCGGTCAGCCGTTGGACCGCCGCGCGCGGGCGGCGGTCTTGGCGCGCTCGTTCTGGTCCAGGACCAGCTTGCGGATCCGGACGGTCTGGGGCGTGACCTCGACGCACTCGTCCTCGCGGCAGAACTCCAGGCACTGCTCGAGCGAGAGCCTGCGCGGAGGAATCAGCTTCTCGAAGTTGTCGGAGGTGGCGGACCTGATGTTGGTCTGCTGCTTCTCCTTGGTGATGTTCACGTCCATGTCCTCGGAGCGCGAGTTCTCGCCGATGATCATGCCTTCGTAGACCTCGGTGGCCGGCTCCACGAACATGGTCCCCCGCTCCTGCAGGTTGGTCATCGCGTACGCCGTGGCCGCACCCGAGCGGTCCGCCACCAGGGAGCCGTTGCTGCGGCCGCGGATCTCGCCGGCCCACGGCTCGTAGCCCTCGGAGATGTGGTGGGCGATACCGGTGCCGCGGGTGTCGGTGAGGAACTCGGTGCGGAAGCCGATCAGGCCGCGGGCCGGGACCAGGAACTCCATCCGCACCCAGCCGGTGCCGTGGTTGGTCATCTGCTCCATCCGGCCCTTGCGGGCGGCGAGCAGCTCGGTGATCACCCCGAGGTACTCCTCCGGGGCGTCGATGGTCAGCCGCTCGACGGGCTCGTGCACCTTGCCGTCGACCTCGCGGGTGACCACCTGCGGCTTGCCGACGGTCAGCTCGAAGCCTTCCCGGCGCATCTGCTCGACCAGGATGGCCAGGGCCAGCTCGCCGCGGCCCTGCACCTCCCAGGCGTCGGGACGCTCGGTCGGCAGGATCTGCAGCGACACGTTGCCGACCAGCTCGGCGTCGAGCCGGTCCTTGACCAGCCGGGCGGTGACCTTCGCGCCCTTCGTGCCCCGCCCGACCAGCGGCGAGGTGTTGGTGCCGATCGTCATCGAGATCGCGGGCTCGTCCACGTGGATGAGCGGCAGTGCGACCGGGTTCTCCGGGTCGGCCAGGGTCTCGCCGATCGTGATCTCGGGGATGCCTGCGACGGCCACGATGTCGCCGGGCCCGGCCTGGTCGCCGGGCTTGCGCTCGAGACCCTCGGTCACCAGGAGCTCGGTGATCTTGACGTTGCGCACCGCGCCGTCGCGCTTCATCCACGCGACCTGCTGGCCCTTCTTCAGGTAGCCCTGGTGGATCCGGACCAGCGCCAGCCGGCCGAGGAACGGCGACGCGTCCAGGTTGGTGACGTGCGCCTGCAGCGGTGCGCCCTCGACGTACGTCGGAGCGGGGATGGTCTCGAGGATCGTCCTGAACATCGGCTCGAGGTCGGGGCTGTCGGGCATGCCGCCGTTCTCGGGGACCTCCAGCGAAGCCCGGCCGGCCTTGGCCGAGGCGTAGACCACGGGGAAGTCGAGGGCGTCCTGGCTGTGGCTCTCGTCGAGCAGGTCCATGAACAGCTCGTAGGTCTCGTCGACCACCTCGGCGATCCGCGCGTCGCCGCGGTCGACCTTGTTGACGACGAGCACGACCGGCATGTCCGCGTTCAGCGCCTTGCGCAGCACGAACCGGGTCTGCGGCAGCGGCCCCTCGCTCGCGTCGACCAGCAGCACGATGCCGTCGACCATGGACAGGCCGCGCTCGACCTCGCCACCGAAGTCGGCGTGGCCGGGGGTGTCGATGATGTTGATGGTCAGCCCCTGCGGCGCGGACGGACCGGTGTAGTGGACCGCGGTGTTCTTGGCGAGGATCGTGATCCCCTTCTCGCGCTCGAGGTCACCGGTGTCCATGACCCGCTCGCCGACGATCTCCGCCTGGTGTGCGGTGAAGGCGCCCGCCTGCCGGAGCATCGCGTCCACCAGGGTGGTCTTGCCGTGGTCGACGTGCGCGACGATCGCGACATTGCGCAGGTTCGCCTCACGGCGCTGGTCGGGCTCGGGCACGAGGGTCAACTCTACTTTCGGAGACGCTCGCGACCCGCATCGGCGACCTCGGGCCGGGACTGCACCGCATCCCGGCCACCAGGCGTCGAATTTGCGGTGCAGTCGGGGGACGCGGCGCTCCGGTCTGCGATCTGCACCGGATCCTGGCCGCTGGGCGGCGAAATTGCTGCACAAACCCCGACGCCGCCCCCGGCACGGTTCTCGCGGCTGACTCAGCTCGCACCTCGACCACCGCAGGCGGTCGGCGCCCGCGGCTACCGTGGCCGCATGCCCACCATCGCGACGAACACTCGGGTCGAGCGCGAGGAGCTGCTCGACTTCGTCCGCACCCGCCACCACCTGGTCCTGGTGACGCGCCGGGCCGACGGGAGCCCGCAGCTCTCACCGGTCACCGGCGGCGTCGACGACGACGGCCGGATCGTCATCTCGACCTACCCCGACCGGGCCAAGGCCACCAACCTGCGCCGCGACCCGCGCACCAGCGTGCTGGTCCTCTCCGACGACTGGAACGACGCGTGGGTGCAGGTCGACGGCACCGCCGAGGTGCTCGACATGCCGAGCCAGGAGGCCGAGGACGGGCTGGTCGACTACTTCCGTTGCATCTCCGGCGAGCACCCCGACTGGGACGAGTACCGGCAGGCGATGCGCAGCCAGGGCAAGTCCCTGGTCCGGATCACTCCCGAGCGCTGGGGTCCCGTGGCCACCGGCGGATTCCCGGCGGACCGGGTGCCGAGCTGATGGCGCGGCACTGCTTCGTCCCTCCGTACCTGCTGTGGGAGATCGCCCGCAACCGTCCCGAGGACGCCGAGTGGGTCCTGCAGATGCTGGCCCACGACGAGCAGCTGCGGCTGCAGCGCACGGCGGTCCAGGCTCCGGCGGCCGCGGGTCCCGACTGGGTCGTGCACACCGCCCGCAACGGCTCGACCCTGCCGGGCGACGTGGTGCGCACCGCCGGTGACGGCCCGAGTGGGGATGTCGCCGTCGACGAGGCCGCGGACGGGGTGGCCGCCTCGCTGGCCATGTACAGCGAGGTCTACGACAGAGACTCCTACGACGACGCCGGCGCGACCGTGGTGGCGACGGTCCACTACCAGCGTGACTACGACAACGCGTTCTGGAACGGCACGCAGCTGGTCTTCGGCGACGGCGACGGCAAGACCTTCGACCGGTTCACCAAGCCGGTCGACGTGCTCGGCCACGAGCTCACGCACGCGGTGACCGAGCGCACCGCCGGGCTGGTCTACGAGGGCCAGTCCGGCGCGCTCAACGAGTCGGTCTCCGACGTGTTCGGCGCGTGCGTCAAGCAGCGGCTGCTCGGTCAGGACGCCCTCGCGGCCGACTGGCTGGTCGGGGAGGGCATCTTCCTGCCCGGCGTCCAGGGCCGCGCCCTGCGCGACATGGCCCATCCCGGCACGGCCTACGACGACCCGGTGCTCGGCAAGGACCCCCAACCGGCCGACATGGACCACTACGTCAACACCACCGACGACAACGGCGGCGTCCACATCAACTCCGGCATCCCCAACCGCGCCTTCCAGCTCGCCGCGGTCGCGATCGGCGGCTCGTCCGCCGAGGGCGCCGGCCGGATCTGGTACGCCGCCCTGACCGGCGGGCTGTCGTCTCAGGCGGACTTCGCCGGCTTCGCCGCGGCGACGGTCGCGGCGGCGGGGGAGCACGCGAGCCAGGTGACGGACGCCTGGCAGACCGTGGGGGTCACTCCGAAGACCGCGACGGCCGGTCCGGGCCAGCCGCCGCCGGCCACCGGCGTTCCCACCCGGACGGTGCGGGTCCGGCGTAGCGGCGGCTTCGCGGGGCTGACCGCCGACGGCGCGGTCGACCTCGACACCCCTGACGCCCGTGTCTCCGAGCTGGCCGCCCTGGTCGACCGCATCGACCTGCGCGAGGTGGCCGGCGGGACGCCCAGGCCGGACATGTACGTCTACGCCTTCGACCTGTGCGGCGACCGGGCCACCGTCCCCGAGCAGCACCTCACCGACGACCTCCGCCGGGTGGCCGACTTGGTCTTGACTCCGACGGAGGGGTAGTCACGGACGTTCTTGTCGGTTACTGGCGAGTTACCCGACAAGAATGTCCGTGACTACCCCGGCGTGGGAGTCAGGACAGGGCCTGGTCGAGGGCCGCCTCGACGTGCAGCGTGGTGCAGGGGAAGACCGGAAGGTCGACGTCGGCCTGGTGGATGAGGAGCTCGAGCTCGGTGCAGCCGAGCAGCACGCCCTCGGCGCCGGCGTCCCACAGCCCGTCGATCAGCTCCACCACCCGGCTGCGGGTGTGGTCAAGCACGTGCCCGTGCACGAGCTCGGTGTAGATGGCCGTGTTGAGCCAGTCGTGCTCGGAGGCCGGCGGCACCAGCACCTCGAGGCCGTGGCTGGCCATCCGGTCGGTGAAGAACCCGTCGGACATCGCCACCGTGGTGCCGATGAACGCGAGCCTGCGGACTCCGGCCCGGCGGCACGCCTCGGCCACCACGTCGGCCAGGTGGAGCAGCGGGATGTCCACCGCCGCGGCGACCTGGTCGGCGACCTTGTGGAACGTCGTCGTGCACAGCAGCAGGAAGTCCGCGCCGCCCCGCTCGACGTTGCGGCCGGCCTCGGCCAGCAGGGCGCCGATCTGGTCCCACCGCTCAGCGTCCTCGAGCTCGGTCAGCTCGGCGAAGTCGACCGTGCTCATGACCAGCCGGGGCGAGGCGAGGCCGCCGAGCCGCTTGCTCACGCCCAGGTTGAGGTCCCGGTAGTAGACGGCGCTGCTCTCCCAGCTCATCCCGCCGACCAGGCCGATGGTCTTCATGTTGCCGTGCGAGCCGCTCGCCATGGGCTCACTCTTCCACGCTCAATCCGGGGAGGGCTCTCGGTGCACCTTGTGCTGCGCGGCCTGGCGCCGCGGCCGGATCACCAGCTCGTCGACGTTCACGTGCGGGGGCCGGGTGGCCATCCAGGTGATCGCATCGGCGATGTCCTCGGCGGTGAGGGGATCAGGTACGCCGCGATAGATCGCCTCGGCCTTCTCCTGGTCTCCGTCGAACCGGACCAGGGCGAACTCGTCGGTCTTCACCATGCCCGGCGCGATCTCGCACACTCGCACCGGCTGGTCCCAGAGCTCGAGCCGCAGGGTCTCGGTCACGACCTTGGTGCCGTGCTTGGCCGCGGTGTACCCAGCCCCGCCCTCGTAGGCGATCCGGCCGGCCGTCGAGCCGACGTTCAGGATCATGCCGTCACCGCTGGCGACGAGCGCGGGCAGCAGCGCCCGGGTCACCTGCATCAGGCCGACCACGTTCACGTCGAACATCCGGCGCCAGTCCTCGCCGTCGGCCTGGGCGACCGGGTCCGCCCCGAAGGCACCGCCGGCGTTGTTGACCAGCAGGTTCAGGGTGGCGCCGACCGCCTGCGCCAGCCCCGCGACCGACTCGGTGTCGGTGACGTCGCAGGTCACCGGCGTGCCCCCGATCTCGGCGGCCAGGGCCTCGACCCGGTCCGTCCGGCGGGCTGCGCAGAAGACGTGGTAGCCGGCGCCGGCGAGCATCCGGGCGGTGGCCGCACCGATGCCGCTGCTGGCGCCGGTGACCACCGCGGTCCGCGTCGGGCCGGACGGGCTGGGGGGAGTCTCGCTCACGCCGCCATTGTGGATGGCACACTTGCGGCTCGTGACAGCGACCACCCTCGTTCGGTACGCCGGGGTCGTGGGCGGCCTGTGCTGGGTCGCGCGGGCGCTGCTCGACACCGGGGATGGCCCCACCTCCCTGATCGACGCGCTGCACTACGGCGGGCTGGTACTCCTCGTCATCGCTCTGCTGGGCATCGGCGCCGGCCTGGTGTCGGGGTTCCTCGCGCTGCGGGTGGTCGTGGCCCTTTGCCTCGTCGCGCTGGCGTGGGCTGTCACGTCGTTCCTCCACCACCAGTACTCCGACCGCGTCGTGGACGGCATCCTCGGCGCTCTCATGGTGGCCTACTGCGCGGTGGGCCTGCTGACCCGGCGGAGCCAGGAAGCCGACGGCGACGACCCACCCTCGTCACGCCGGTCGCGGGGGTCGCACGCCGCCTGAGCCGGGTACCTCGGGAATGCCCCACGCCACCCGGGGGTTCAGGTCCTGGGGAAGTACGCCCCACTCAGTCGGTTCTCCTGGAGGTGCGCGTGGACGGGCTCGAGCGGCTGGCCATGGTCAGCCTGCACACCTCTCCGCTCGACCAGCCGGGCACCGGCGACGCGGGTGGCATGAACGTCTACGTCATCGAGCTGGCGCGGCGGCTGGCCCGGCGCGGCGTCGCGGTCGACATCTTCACCCGCGCCACCAGCTCGGCCCTGGACCCGATCGTCGAGGCGGGCGACGGCGTGACCGTCCGGCACATCCACGCCGGGCCGTTCGAGGGGCTGACCAAGCACGAGCTGCCCGCCCAGCTGTGCATCTTCGCCCGCGAGGTGTTGCGGTCCGAGGCCGCCCAGCCGGTCGGCCACTACGACCTCGTGCACAGCCACTACTGGCTCTCGGGCCAGGTGGGCGCGCTGGCCCGCGACCGCTGGGGAGTCCCCCTCGTGCACTCGATGCACACGATGGCGAAGGTCAAGAACGATGCGATGGCGGACGGTGACGTCCCCGAGCCGCCGGCCCGCGTGATCGGCGAGGAGCAGGTCGTCGAGGCCGCCGACCGGCTCATCGCCAGCACCGACATCGAGGCCAAGCAGCTGATCGAGCTGTACGACGCCGACCCCGCTCGCGTCGACGTCGTCCACCCCGGGGTGGACCTCGACGTGTTCCGTCCGATCCCCGAGGCCGCGGCCCGCTCGGCGCTCGGCCTGCCGGTCGACGCCGACGTCCTCCTGTTCGCGGGCCGGATCCAGCCGCTCAAGGCCCCCGACGTGCTGCTGCGCGCGGTGGCCACGCTGCTCCAGCGCGAGCCCGGTCGCCGGTCCCGCACCGTGGTCCCGATCGTCGGAGGCCCCTCCGGCACAGGGCTGGACAAGCCCCAGGCCCTCGCGGACCTGGCCGCCGAGCTCGGTCTCGCCGACGTCGTCCGCTTCGTGCCGCCCGTCTCCCAGGCCGAGCTGGCGCAGTGGTACGCCGCCGCGACCCTGGTGGCGGTGCCGTCGTACAACGAGTCCTTCGGGCTGGTCGCCGTGGAGGCCGAGGCGACCGGCACCCCGGTCGTGGCCGCCGCCGTGGGCGGCCTGACCACGGCCGTCCGCGACGGCCACAGCGGACTCCTCGTCGCGACCCACCGCACCGACGACTGGGCCGATGCGCTGCAGCGGGTCCTCACCGACGACGGGCTGCGCGCGCGGCTCGAGGCCGGCGCCCGGCGGCAGGCGGCCCTGTTCTCGTGGGACGCCACCGCCGAGGCCACCCTGGACGTCTACGACCGGGCCCGCGCGTCCCTTGCTACAACGGTGGCGTGACGGACTCGGTGGACGACAGGGCCGAGCGGCTCCGCGCCTACCTCGAGGCCAACGACCTCGACTACGACGAGCCGCAGCCCGGGCAGTTCTCGTTCGCGCTGCCCGGTGAGAGGAAGCTGCAGACCCCGGTCCGGCTCGACGTGGGCAGCCACGCCCTGGGCGTGCACGCCTTCGTCTGCCGCCGCCCGGACGAGAACCACGAACGGGTCTACGCGTGGCTGCTCCAGCGCAACCTGAGGCTCTACGGTGTCGCGTTCGCGATCGACCGGCTCGGCGACATCTACCTCGACGGCAGGCTGCCCCTCTCGGTGCTCGAGGACGACGAGGAGCTCGACCGGCTGCTGGGCGCGGTGCTCAGCACCGCCGACGAGTCGTTCAACTCGATCCTCGAGCTCGGGTTCGCCTCCTCCATCCGAAAGGAGTGGGAGTGGCGCAACCTGCGCGGGGAGTCGACGCAGAACCTCGAGGCGTTCCGCGGCTGGCTGGAGGCCGGCTCAGGAGGCGAGGACGAGGACGAACCCGACCAGCGCGGGTAGCGCCTGCACCACCAGGATCCGCCGGTTCACCGTCACCGCGCCGTACGCGCCGGCGACGATGACGCAGGCCAGGAAGAACAGCTTCACGTCGTTGCGGTCGGACACCAGCCCCCAGATCAGCCCGGCCGCGAGGAAGCCGTTGTAGAGCCCCTGGTTGGCGGCGAGCGTCTTGGTCTCGGTGGCGAAGGCCGGCTCCAGCCCGAAGGTCCGATGGCCGGTCGGGGTGTCCCACAGGAACATCTCGAGCACCAGGAAGTAGATGTGCAGGGCCGCGACCAGGCCCACCACGACGTCCGCCACGATGCTCACCGGCGCATCATGGCAGCAACGCTCAGCTGGGGGGCGGCGGCTCGGTGGCGAGCGTGCGCGGCTTGCGGCGGGCCACCGCGACGCCGACCAGCGCCAGGACGCCGCCGACGTAGGCCATCCCGGGCGGCGTCTCGTCGAGGAAGAGCCAGCCCATCACGATCGTGATCGGCGGCACGAGATAGGTCGTCACGCCGAGGTTGCTGGCCGACATGTGGCGCAGGGCGTAGGCGAACGTCGTGAACGCGATCGCGGTCGGGAAGATGCCGAGGTAGACCACCCACCAGATGTCCGACGCCGAGGCCGACCGGGTGTCGTCGACCAGCCGCCCGGCGAACGGCAGGCACACGATCGCGCCGGTGGTGCAGGCCAGCCACGTCACGTGGATCGCCGGCAGCCGCGCGACCAGGGGCTTCTGCAGCACGAGGCTGATCGAGTAGGCGACCGCCGCCACCAGGCACAGGACGACGCCGAGCACACTGCGCTCGCCGCTGGAGTCGCTGGAGGCCGTGGCGATCAGCGCGACGCCACCGAAGGCGAGCGCCAGACCGAGACCGAGGTAGAGCGTGAACCGCTCGTGCAGGAAGGTGGCGGCCAGCAGCGCCACCAGCACCGGGGAGACCTGGATCAGCATCACCGCGGTCCCGGCGTCGACGTGCTGCTCGCCGGCGTTGAGGGCGACGTTGTAGATGCCGAACCAGAGCACGCCGATGGCCAGGATCGACACCCACTGCCGACCGGTGGGCCGCGGCAGACCGCGGCTCAGCGCGACCGCGCCCAGGCAGACCGCGCCGACGACGAGCCGGCCGAGGGAGAGCGAGCCGGGCGAGAACGTGCCCGCGAGGTAGCGGATGGCCACGAACGCCGAGGCCCACAGGAGCAGCGTGACGCCGACGGCCGCCACCGGCAGCCACGCCGGGGCGGAGGATGCGCCGGGCTGGGTCGCCTCCTCGGCGGGAGTGGTCGCGGTCACGCATCCAGCCTAGAGAGGGACACCGACACAGCACACGCGGAAATCGGACGTCTGAGCACGACTTCCGGCCACCTCGCCGTGCCCGCAGGATCGGGCCCGAGGATGGGAGGGTGACCGACTCGATGCCCGGCCTCCTCATCCAGCTGTACGCCGCCGAGGTGGACGCGGTCCGGGACCGGCCCGAGGCCGACTTCAGCCGTCCGACCAGGACCGACTGGACCGTGCGTGAGCTGCTGTTCCACCAGCTGCTCGACGCCCAGCGGACGCTGGTCGCCCTGGCCTCTCCGGCCGCGCCGGAGGAGGAGCCGGACGTCGACTCCGTGACCTACTGGCGGCCGTTCTTCCCGGACTCGGACTGGAACGCGCCGCACGCGGACTTCGTCCGGGTGGCCGCCTCGGCGTACTCCTCGAGCGCGGTCCTGGTCGAACACCTCACCACCACGACCGAGGCGTCCGCCCGCGCCGTGGCCGCGGCCGACCCGGCGGCGAGGGTGCGGACCCAGGGCCACGTCATCACCGTCGGCGACCTCGCCTCGACGCTGGTGGTCGAGGCCACGACGCACCTCCTCGACCTGACCGTCGACCTGGCGGGCGCGCCGGTGCCACCGGCGGCCGCCCTCGCCGAGGCGCGACGGGTGCTCGAGGGGCTGCACGGCGGCGCGCTGCCGGAGCCGTGGGGGGACTCCGAGGCGGTGCTCAAGGGGACCGGCCGCAGCCCGCTGACCGACGACGACCGCGCCGGGCTGGGCGAGTCATGGCGGCCGCTGCTGGGCTGAGGCTGGACGGCGAACATTCTGACAGTTACTATCAAAAAATAGTCAACGTCAGATTGGAGACACTGTCATGATCGAGTCGTCCGGGCGCTGGTGGGCGCTGGGCGCCACCGCGCTGTCCCTGCTGGTCGTCGGGCTGGACATGACCGTCCTCAACGTGGCGCTGCCCGACATCGCGACCGACCTGAATGCGTCGACCTCGCAGCTGCAGTGGTTCGCCGACTCCTATCTGCTGGTGCTGGCCGCTGTGCTCCTCCCCGCCGGGATGCTGGGCGACCGGATGGGCCGCAAGGGGCTGACGATCGCGGCTCTGCTGATCTTCGCGGCCGGCTCCGTGTGGTGCGCGTACGCCGGTAGCGCCGCGTCGCTGATCGCGGCCCGGTGCGTCATGGGACTGGGTGCCGCCGCGCTGATCCCGCTGGCGATGTCGGCGGTGGTGGTGATGTTCGAGCCCCACGAGCGGCCCAAGGCCATCATGGTGATGAGCCTGTCCACGATGATCGGACTGCCGCTCGGTCCGATCGTCGGAGGGGCACTGCTCCAGTCGTTCTGGTGGGGCTCGGTCTTCATCGTCAACGTGCCGGTGATCGCCGTGGCGTTGGTCGCCGTGGCCCGCTTCCTGCCGGCGGGTGGCGTGGAGCAGGAGAGCCGCGGCTTCGACGGGCCCGGCGTCGTCCTCGCGGCCACCGGGCTGGTCGCGCTCACCTACGGCGTGATCGAGGGCCCGGACCGCGGCTGGACCGACCCGCTCATCCTGGGCTGCCTGGCCGGGGGCCTGCTCGTGCTGGCGGCGTTCCTGGTCTGGGAGCGGCGGCTGACCGGCGCCATCCCGGTCTTCGACTACGCCGTGTGGGCGCGCCCGGCGTTCCGCTGGGGCTCGATCACGGCCACGGTCGCGAGCATGTCGCTGTTCGGGGTCTTCTTCACGCTCCCGCAGTACTACCGGCTGGTCCTGGGCGCCGACGCCCTGGGCACCGGGCTGCGCACGCTGCCGGTGGTCCTGGGGATGCTCGTCGCGATGCAGCTGTCCAACCGGTTCGGGAGCCGGGTCCCCGCCGCCGTTCTCGCGTCGGCAGGCTCGCTGCTGGTCGCTGCCGGCATGGCGTACGGCGCCACCACCGGGCTGCACGACGGCTTCGGCAGGGCCGCGGTGTGGACGGCAGTGGTGGGGCTCGGCTTCGGGGCCGCGCTGTTCGCGGCCCAGACGGCCGCGCTGGTCAGCCTGCCGCGCAACCGCGCCGGCGTCGGCTCGGCGCTGGTGCAGACCCTCCGCCAGGTCGGGAGCCTGCTGGGCATCGCCGTGCTCGGGGCTGCGCTGAACGCGCACTACTCGGGTGCCGGTGACAGCCCCGCCCACTTCGTCGAGGGCATGGACCTCGCGTTGTGGATCTCGGCGGGCGTCGCGATCGTGGGCGCCGGGATCGCCGCGGCGCGGCTGCCCCGGAAGCCGCAGGAGGCAGAATCGGAGCGTGTCGACCTCGCCCGGGCTGCGTGAGCGGAAGAAGGCGCGCACCCGCGCGACCATCCAGCGCGAGGCCCTCAAGCTGTTCCAGCGCAACGGGTACGCCGCCACGTCGGTCGAGGCCATCGCTGCGGCGGCCGAGGTCTCGCCCAGCACGTTCTTCCGCTACTTCCCGACCAAGGAGGACGTGGTCCTCTCCGACTTCGTCGACGAGACGACCATCGAACGGTTCGTGGAGGCGCCGGCCGAGCTGTCCCTGGCCGAGGCGCTCACCTACGCCGTACGCACGGGGATCGCTTCCCTGCCCGACGAGGACTTCGAGCTCGAGCACCTGCGCAACCGGCTGATCCGCGACGTACCCGAGCTCAGGCGCGGCATGCTCGCCGAGATGATGCGGCCGATGGAGCTGCTGGCCGAGGCGATCGGCCGGCGGTTGGGCAGAGAGGTCGACGACGACGTCCGCATGTACGCCGGCGCGACCATCGGTGCCCTCGCCCTGCTGGAGCCGCACTACGAGGACGTGAAGGACGCGGACCCGCACGCTCTCCTCGCCGACATCGTCGAGCGCACCAAGAGGCTGGACCGGATCCTGACCCTGCCCGACCCGGACTGAGTCACCAAGTGCTGGGCGGGCGGGCTCACAGGTCGAGCTTGTAGCCCAGCCCGCGGACGGTGACGAGGTACTTCGGCTCGCTCGGGTCCGGCTCGAGCTTGGCGCGCAGCCGCTTGACGTGCACGTCGAGGGTCTTGGTGTCGCCGACGTAGTCGGAGCCCCAGACCCGGTCGATCAGCTGGCCGCGGGTGAGCACCCGGCCCGGGTTGCGCAGGAACATCTCCAGCAGCTCGAACTCCTTGAGCGGCAGCCGCTGCTCCGCGCCGCCCACGGTGACGACGTGGCGCTCGACGTCCATCCGCACCGGGCCGGCCTCGAGGGCCGCGGGGGACAGGTCCGGCTCCGCCCCGCGCCGCAGCACGGCGCGGATGCGGGCCACCAGCTCGCGCGGCGAGTAGGGCTTGGTGACGTAGTCGTCGGCGCCGAGCTCGAGGCCGACCACCTTGTCGACCTCGTCGTCCTTGGCGCTGACCATGATCACCGGCACGCTCGAGGTCTGCCGGATCGTGCGGCAGACCTCGGTGCCGGGGATGCCGGGCAGCATCAGGTCGAGCAACACGATGTCGGCGCCGTTGCGGTCGAACTCGGTCAGCGCGGTGTTGCCGTCGGCCGCGATCGCGACCTCGAAGCCTTCCTTGCGGAGCATGTAGGCCAGGGCCTCGCTGTAGCTCTCTTCGTCCTCGACGACGAGTACCCGGGTCACTTGAGTACCTCTTTCTGAACGGGCTCGAGGGATCCCTCGGCGCCGTGGTGGGGCAGGTGCTGGGGCAGGCTCAGCGTGAAGGTCGAGCCCTGGCCCTCGACGGACCACACCCTGATGTCGCCGCCGTGGGTGGCCGCGACGTGCTTGACGATGGACAGGCCGAGGCCGGTACCACCGGTGGACCGGTGCCGGGCCGGGTCGACCCGGTAGAACCGCTCGAAGATCCGGTCGATCTCGTCGGGCGGGATCCCGATGCCCTGGTCGACCACCGAGACCTCGACGGAGCCGTCCTCGGCCTTGGTGGTGACGAGCACGGTGGAGTCGGGAGCGGAGTAGGACACGGCGTTCGCGACCAGGTTGGCCACCGCGGCCGTCACCTGCTCCTCGCTCCCGAACACCTCGAGCCCCGCCGCGCCGCCGGTCACGATGTCGATGTGCTTGGAGTCCGCGTCGATGGCGCTGGTGTCGACCGCGACACCGATGACGTCGTCGATGCTCACCGCGCTCGGGGCGTCCAGGGGGTCGTCGGCCTGCAGCCGGGAGAGCTCGATGATCTGCTGCACCAAGCGGGTGAGCCGGTCGCTCTCGGTGAGCATCCGGCCGGCGAACCGCTTGACCGCGTCGGGATCCTCGCTGGCATCCGCGACCGCCTCGGCCAGCAGCTTGATCGCCCCCACCGGGGTCTTGAGCTCGTGGCTCACGTTGGCCACGAAGTCACGGCGTACCGCCTCCACCCGACGCTCGCGGGTGCGGTCCTCGACCAGGGCCAGGACCAGCCGGGACCCGAGCGGGGCCACCCGGGCGGTGACGTGCCGGGCCGGTGCGGCCGAGCGGTTCATGAGCAGCTCGGTCTCGCGGATCTGCCCGTCGCGGCGTACCTCGTGGACCAGCTTCTCGAGCTCCTCCGAGACCAGCTGCGTGCCGCGGACCAGGCCGAGGGCGTACGCCGGTGCGGAGGCCTTCACCACGGTGTCGGTGTCGTCGACGATCACGGCGCTGCTGCGCAGCACGCTCAGGACGGTCGCGACCTCGGGCGGGACGACCGGCTCGTCGGCCACCGTGACCGTGGACTGCTGGCGGTCGCTGATGTGCCAGGCCAGCACGGCAGCGCCGGCGACCACTGCCCCGAGGACCGCGGCGAGGAACGCCTGTGTCGTCGGGTCCACAGCATCGATGGTAGGGCTGCCGTCGTGAACCGTTCGCTTCTCGACCACGTGGGGCACCGAACGTTCATACTCAGTTCACGTCCCAACCCCGACCGGACACCTTTTCTACCTACGGTTGCGCCATGCGTGAAGTCTTCCACGACCAGCTCGAGTCGATCTTCGACGACCTCGCCGCGATCTGCTCCCAGGTCGAGGGAGCCGTCTCCCGGGCCACCGAGGCGCTGCTCAAGGGCGACACCGAGCTCGCCGAGCAGGTGATCAGCGCAGATGTCGAGATCGACCGGGCCCGCGAGCGGGTCGAGGACAAGGCCTTCTCGCTGCTGTCCCTGCAGGCGCCCGTCGCCGGCGACCTCCGCGTCGTGGTGGCCGCGCTGCGGATGGTGACCGAGCTCGAGCGGATGGGCGACCTGTCCGTGCACGTCGCGAAGATCGCCCGGCTGCGGGTGCCCAACATCGCCGTGCCCGAGGAGATCCGGCCGACCATCAGCCGGATGGCCGAGGTCGCCGAGGACATGGTCAAGCGGGTCCATGACGTCATCACCACCCGCGACGTCGCCGCGGCCGACGAGGTCCGCCAGGACGACGAGGAGATGGACCAGCTCCGCCGCCGCAGCTTCACCGAGCTGCTCTCCGACAGCTGGGACCACGGCGTCGAGGCCGCGGTCGACGTGGCCCTGCTCGGCCGCTACTACGAGCGGATCGCCGACCACGCCGTCTCCGTCGCCAACCGGGTGGTCTTCGTCGTCACCGGCGAGTACCCCGCCGCGATGCGCGCCTGATTTCCTCTGGTCTTTCCTCTTCTCTGTCGACCGGGGTAGTCACGGACCTTCTTGTCGGTCTGCTAGCCAGAAACCGACAAGAACGTCCGTGACTACCCCGACGCCGGGCGAGCCTGTGGACAAAGAAATTCGACCGCTGTCCGCCGGGGAATCGATCCCGGCATGGTCGAACGAATGCCGGATCCGGCGCATCCTCACCCAGGACACCCACGGGTCGTTCCGCCCGTCCGCGTCGACCGGACCGGGCAGGCGGGACCCACGCCGAGGAACGTCCGTGGTCAGGGTTGGCGGACCAGCAGCCGGGGGCTGTTCGTGCCCTCGTCGGTCGACGCGAGCGATCCCGACCAGCGGGTGTGTGAGGCAGCCGCGTGCCTGCCGGCCTACGGCGGCGTGACCGGCTGGGCCGGTCTGCGCTGGGGAGGAGCGCGCTGGTTCGACGGCACCGAACCGGGTGGGTCGTTCCGGCCCGTCGTGCTCGCGGTGATGCATGGCGAGATCCGTCCCCAGCCCGGGCTGCTGGTCACCTCCGAACGGCTGCCGCCCCGGGACCTGATGGTGCTCGACGGGATGGACGTCACCAGCCACGTCCGGTCGGTCTGCTACGAGATGAGATACGCGCGCTCGGACCGTCAGGCCGTGGTCATCCTCGACACCGCGATGATGGACGACTTGGTGTCGCTGGACGAGGTGGCGGCGTACGTCGCCACGCTCAACGGCTGGATCGGAGTCGGCAAGTGCCGCATCGCGCTGGTCCTGGCCAGCGAGAACAGCTGGTCTCCGATGGAGACCAGGTTCCGTCTGATCTGGGTGATCGACCTGGAATGGCCGGCACCGTTGTGCAACCAGCCGGTTTTCGACCTCCAGGGACGTCACATCGGCACGCCGGACCTGGTCGACGTCGAAGCGGGACTGGTCGGCGAGTACGAAGGCGAGCTGCACCTCCAGGGCAGCCGCCGCGGCAAGGACCTGCAGAAGGAGGCGGCCTACCGACGGCTCGGCCTCGAGTACGTCGCCATGGTCTCCGCCGACCAGAAGTCACCCGAGACCACGATCATCCCGCGGCTGCTGGAGGCGCGCGGACGAGCCAGGTTCGAGGCCGAGTCGGTCCGGCAATGGACCGTCGTTCCGCCTGCCTGGTGGACCCTCACGACGACGGTCGCCGCTCGGCGCGCGCTCAGCGACCGCCAGCGGGACAGACTGCTGCGTTACCGGGCGGGGTAGGTCTTCCACATTGGGGTAGTCACGGACCTTCTTGACGGCGTACTGGCGAGTAACCGGCAAGAACGTCCGTGACTACCCCAACGGCCGGGCAGAAGGAAGGTCAGCGACCCTGGTTGGCCACCGCGGCGGCGGCCTCGGCAGCGGCCTCGGGGTCGAGATAGCGGCCGCCCCGGACCGTGGGGGCCAGGTCGTCGTCCAGCTCGTAGACCAGCGGCATGCCGGTCGGGATGTTGAGCCCGGCGATGTCCTCGTCGCTGATCCCGTCGAGGTGCTTGACGAGCGCGCGCAGGCTGTTGCCGTGTGCGGCAACGAGCACGGTCCGGCCGGCCCGCAGGTCCGCGGTGATGTCGGACTCCCAGTAGGGCAGGAACCGCGCGATCACGTCCTTGAGGCACTCGGTGCGGGGCATCTCGTCGCCCAGGTCGGCGTACCGCGGGTCACCGGCCTGGGACCACTCGGAGGAGTCGTCGATCGGCGGTGGGGGTACGTCGAACGACCGGCGCCAGAGCATGAACTGCTCGTCGCCGTACTCCTCGCGGACCTGGGCCTTGTTCTTGCCCTGCAGGGCGCCGTAGTGGCGCTCGTTGAGCCGCCAGGTGCGCCGGACCGGGATCCAGTGCCGGTCGGCCACGTCGAGCGAGATGCCAGCAGTGGTGATCGCCCGCCGAAGCAGCGAGGTGTGTACGACGTCCGGGGCGAGTCCGGCGTCGGCCAGCTGCTGCCCGCCGCGCTCGGCCTCGGCCCGGCCGGCGTCGCTGAGGGGCACGTCCACCCAGCCGGTGAAGAGGTTCTCGGCGTTCCAGACACTCTCGCCGTGGCGGAGCAGGACCAGCGTGGTCACGGCTCAGTCAGCTCTTGTCGCCGGGGGAGCAGCTGTAGGACTCGTTCGGCGCGGCCGACGAGCTCGCGGAGCTGCTCGGACTCTCGCTGGACGACGCGCTGGGGCTCTCGCTGGGCTGGGAGGCGGAGCTGTCGAGCCCCTCGTAGTAGTGGCAGGCGAAGACGATCGGGACGGCCATCGTGATCGAGTCACCGGTGTCGAAGCTCAGCGTCAGCTCCGCGACCTGGCCCGCCTCGAACTCGCCGCGCACGATGATCGGGTCCTCGTTGACCAGGTTGACGAAGCCGCGCGCCGGGATGTTGATCGAGAGGTCCGAGGGGTCGACCGTCACGTCGCTCCACTCGCCGGAGCCGGCCACCCCGGTCAGCACGAACGCCTTGTCGTCCCGGTTGTTGCTCAGCGAGGCGATGAAGGTGCCCGAGTTGGCCTGGGCAGACACGATCACCGCGGACAGGACGTCGACGTCGTGGGAGCGGTCGTCCACGCCTGCGCCGGGCGTGTAGACCTCGTCGGTCGCCTTGTTGAATCCGCACGAGCCGAGTAGCGGCAGGGCAAGGACCAGGGCTCCTGCCATCAGCCGGAGCGAGCGGCGGGGCTGCATGGCACAGAACACTAATGGACGGGATCCGTCCCGCTAGAGCGGCTCCTGCGCGAGGCCGACGTAGGTCCCGGCGAAGGCCAGGGCGACCAGGACCAGCACGGTGTAGGTGCCGGCCACCCAGAGCAGCCGGGAGGCCCCGATCCTCAGCCCGAGCTTGAGCGGCAGGTAGGTCCAGCCGTCCTCGTTGTCCGCCACCAGCCCCCACAGCGCGGTCAGCAGGTGCACCCCGATGCCGAGCAGCGCCGCCAGCCCGGTCACCAGCAGCTCGGGGGGCGCGCCCTTCGCCGCGCCGCCCCACCCGCCGTAGGAGAGGAACGCCGGGTAGAGCGCGAAGGACGCCGCCCAGGGCAGCCACGAGAAGAAGCCCTTCCGAAGCCACACCCACTGGCCGGCCAGCCCGATGGCCAGTGAGATCAGGTACGCCGACCCGGCGTACCGCCCGTTGGCGATCGACAGCGGGACCACCAGGAACACCGCCAGCGCCAGGCAGAACCACACGGTGCCCGGATCGAGCCGCCCGTCGGCCAGGGGCTTGTCCGTGCGCTGGTGACGGGCGTCGCGCGCCCGGTCGACCAGGTCGTTGAACCAGCCCAGGATCACCTGGCCGACCAGCACGGTGCACAGGACCAGCAACAGCTCGCGGCTGGGCCGGCCGGCCAGCGCCGCGGCGATGGCCATCCCGACCGCCGTGACCAGGGCCTGGCGGGGGTGCGCGGCGCGGATGAGCAGGAACGGCGCCAGGTTGCGCAGCTGGAACGGCGGCTCCTCGGCCTCCGGCTCGGTCTCGACGGTCGGCTCTGGCGCTGGGTCAGCCATCGGCTCGCCGCCGGCCGGGGCGGAAGTGGCTGGTGGGGCCGCCTGCGCGGTGTCGTCCACCGTCTGGATGGCCCCCGGGGGCTCCGCAGCCGACGTCCTGGCCGCCCGCCCGCGACCCCAGCGACCCTCTTTCCCCATGGCTCGCAGTATTGACCACGCGCTGTGCCGAGGCAGGGCTTCGGTGCCGATGACCTGCGATTTCACCTGTGGAGAGCCTGAGAGAACGCCAAGTCCGGGGCGGTCCGGGACCCCTCTCCCAGCACGAGGCACCTACTTTGTCAAGCCCGGATTGTGCCTCTGACCTGCGGAAACGTCGACCGGCGGCGACCAGTGCCGTGTTAGACTGGTCACCTAGGAAGGGGAACTTCACATATGACTTTCACCGTCGGCGAAACGGTTGTCTACCCGAACCACGGGGCCGCCATCATCGAAGACATCGAGATGCGGACCATCAAGGGAGAGGACCGGGAGTACCTCGTACTCCGGATCGTCGCCCAGCAGGACCTCGTGGTGCGAGTCCCGGCGTGCAACCTCGACCTCGTGGGCGTCCGCGACGTCGTGGACAAGGAGGGGCTCGACCGTGTGTTCGACGTCCTGCGCGCTGCGCACGTCGAGGAGCCGACCAACTGGTCGCGCCGCTACAAGGCCAACCTCGAGAAGCTGCACAGCGGCGACGTGATGAAGGTGGCGGAGGTCGTCCGCGACCTGTGGCGCCGCGAGCGTGACCGCGGCCTGTCCGCCGGCGAGAAGCGGATGCTGGCCAAGGCGCGCCAGATCCTCGTCTCCGAGCTGGCGCTGGCCGAGCACACCAACGAGGACAAGGCCGAGGCCATCCTCGACGAGGTGCTCGCCTCCTGAGCGACGCCTCAAGAGACCACGTCATCGACCCGTTCGAGCCAGAGCTCGGGCGGGTCGATGCGTTCGGGACCGTCGTCGAGACCGACCGGGGCTCGCTACCCTTCGCGCTGGTGCACGGCGAGCCCCTGGTCGCAGCGGCCGCGTGGGCCCTCGGAGAGGCCGGGGTGACGCTGGTGGACCTCGGCACCGGCTGGGACGCCCTGGCCGATACGGGCGCGCCATTCGTGCTGCACGACGCCCTGTGCCCGCTGACGCCGCCCGGTTTCCTGGCCGAGTGCGTGGCCCACGCCAGCGAGAGCTCCGCGGTGACCGTCGGCGTCCGCCCCGTCACCGACACGGTCAAGCAGCTCCACGAGGATCGGGTCGGCGCCACCGTCGACCGGGGTGACCTGCTCCAGGTCGTCTCCCCGGTGGTGCTGCCGGCGGGCGTGGTCGGCGCCCTCGACGGCCTGCCCACCACCGACTTCGCCGACCTGGTGGCCGACCTGGCCCTGCGGTTCCCGGTCGTGACGCTCGAGGCGCCGGCCGAGGCCCGCCGGGTGGCCCACGAGGCCGACCTGCGCGTGATCGAGGCGCTCACCGCGCGCTGAGCAGCCTCTCTGCGACCTCGAGGTCCTCGGGGAAGGTCACCTTGAGGTTGGTGGCGCCGCTGGGGACGGCCACGACCGGCAGGTCGGTGTAGCGCTCGAAGCAGGCGGCGGTGTCCGTGCTCTCGTAGCCGTCCTCGGCCGCACGGCGGTGCGCCTCGAGCAGCGGTACGGCGCGGAAGGCCTGCGGCGTCTGCACGCCCGCCACCCCCTTTGCCACCGGGCGCAGGTCGCGGCGCAGCAGCCCTGGCAGGTCGAGCACGGGCACCGCTCCGCCGTGCTCGCGGGCCGCGACGATCGTTGCCTCGAACAGCTCCGGACCCGCCAGCGGCCGGGCGCCGTCGTGGACCGCCACAACGTCCACCTCGCCGGCCTCGACCTCCCTGCTGAGGGCCTGCAGGGCGGCGTACTCCGAGGCGTGCCGGGTGGCTCCGCCCGGGACCAGCCTCGCTTCGTGCTCGCCGAGCATCGGGGCGACGGCCTCGCGGACGGCGTCCTCGTCGCCCGGGCGTACGCCGATCACCAGCCTGGTGACCCCGGCGACGACCAGCACCGAGCGCAGCGACTGGCCCAGCACCGTGGTGTCACCGAGCGGGAGCAGCACCTTGTTGGTCGGCGCACCGACGCGGCTGCCGGTCCCGGCGGCGAGGATCACGACGGCCGCGGACACGCACACACATTTACACGGCTGTTGCACGAATGGCGCCAACGGAAACAGTAGGTCCCTACTTTCGGCCCCGTGACGCCACCTCGGGACCTGGTCGAGTGGCAGCCCGTGTGCCCGCTCTCCGAGCTGGAGATCGAGCGCGGTGCGCTCGCGCTGGTGCACGGCCAGGCCATCGCGCTCTTCCGGATCGACGCGGCCACCGTCCACGCGCTGGCCGACCACGACCCGTTCGACCGGCACGCCACCCTGGCCCGGGGCATCGTCGGCCGGGACGGGCCGGTGCCGTTCGTCGCGTCCCCGGTGCACAAGCACGCCTTCGACCTGCGCACCGGCCAGTGCCTCGACGACCCGCACGTCTGGGTCACGGCGTACGACGTGAAGGTGACCGATGGCATGGTGCTGGTCGGCCACCGCAGGCCGGTGGCCGCCTCCGTCCCGCCTCCGGCTCGTCCGGCCGGGTGATCACCCGGCGGCCCAGCAGCCAGGCGGCCAGGGGAGGCCCAGGCTCGCCCAGTCCCCCGCCGAACCGACTAGAGGTCGTCCGGGACCAGGGCGGTCAGCACGTCGTCGCCGCCGAAGGCGGCGTCCTGCCAGACCAGCCGATTGCCCGACATCGAGGGGAAGCCCTGCTGGCCGCCCTCGGGCACCAGGTCGTAGATCTTCCCGGTGGCCAGCGACGCGAGGTAGAGGTCGGTGTCGGGGTACGGCGAGTCGCCACCGGCCACGCCCGCCGTGAGGGTGCCCTTCTCCTCGGCCCAGACGACGTACTTCCCGTTCATCGTGACGCCGAACGGTGCGGCGCCGCTGCTGAGCCGGAAGGTCTGCCTGTCGGACGTGAACAGCTCCTCGTGGCCGCTGTCGTCCACGGCCACGACGCTGCGGCCGTACGCCGCCACCGAGATGACCGCGCCCTTGAGCTGGCCGACCTGGGTGACGCCGGCCCCGGGCTGCCAGACCAGCACCTTGCCGCCATCGGTGCCGATACCGACCACTCCGGCCCCGGTGCCCAGCCCCGTGATGGTGTCGCCGCCCAGCCCCTTGACCTTCGTGCTGGACACCTGGCCGTCGAAATCGGCGAACGAGACGTTGTCGCCGGCGCCCGTCCAGGCCGTCCCGGTGTCGGACCCGGCCAGCCCTGCGGCCAGGGCGGCCTGGAACGGCACCGTGTCGAGCGTCCGGGACGACCCGTCGGGTGCGTAGCGGGTGATCGCGCCGTTGACGTCGAGGGTGACGAGCGCGTCGCCGCCGAAGGCGACGTCGGCGACGTTGGAGCTCGACCCCAGGCTGGTCGCGGCGCCGCCGATCCTGGTCGAGGCGAGGTAGCCGAACGAGTCGAAGCTGCCGCCCCCGCTGAGGTCGAGCCAGGCGACGCTGTCGCCGCTCACCACCGGGTGCAGCTGGGTGGACGGCGAGGCCGAGACGGTGTCACCCGCGAGCGCGCCGGTCACGGGGCAGCCGGCACAGATCTTGTTCGCGTCGAAGACCTCTCGCTCGGTGCGCAGCACCACGGGGTCGAGCTGGGAGTCGACGGTCACCTGCTCGACCGCGGCGCGGGCGTCGAGGAAGCCGGCCGTCGGGCCGAGCCGGGTGGTCAGTGCGGCGTACACGACCCTGTCGAAGGCCTGGGCCAGCGGCGAGTCGTTGCCCGGCTGGTTGTCGATCCTGGCCAGGTTGACCCGGATCGACCACAGCGCGTTGTTCCAGATCGCGGAGTTGTAGTGGACGCCGCCCTGGTCCTGGCTGTCGAAGCCGAGCAGCTGGAGCCGGTAGCCCGGGTTGAGGGCGCGCAGGTAGTCGTCGAAGTCGTTCCCGTTGAGCATGTAGCGCAGCGACAGGCTGCCGTCGGGGTTGCGGATGCAGAAGTAGGTCTCCTCGGTGAAGCCGGTGCAGCCGCCCTCGAAGATCGCGACGCTGTCGGTGCCCTTGACCCGGTTGCCGATGACGTTGCCGAAGTAGTCCGAGAAGCTCTCGTTGAGCGCGCCGGACTGGCCGGAGTACTTCAGCCCGGCGGTGGTCGCGGTGACGCCGTGCGTGATCTCGTGGCCGGCGGTGTCGATCTCGACCTCGGTCACCTCGGCCCGGCCCTGGTTGGTGGTGCAGGGGTTGCCGTAGACCATCTGCGGCTGCTTGAGCGCGTTGGTGAAGAACGAGTTGCAGAAGTCCGAAGGGCCGTAGTGGACGGAGCTGACCATGGAGCCGCCCTGGCCGTCCCACGAGCTGCGGCCCATCGTCGCGTAGTAGTCGTAGACGTCGCGGCTCAGCGCCTGGGCGGCGATCTCCTCGGGGTCGCGGATGTTGGTGTCCGGGCTGACCACGAGCTTGCCCGGCAGCTGGCTCGAGCTCCGGATCCGCGCGGCGTCGTACGTCGAGATGCCGCCGGTCCCCGACGTGCCGTTCCAGGACGGGGTGGTGGTGTCGACCAGCTGCACGCCGTGGCCGGTCTGGAGCCCGTGGGCGACGAGCGTGCCGCCGATCGGGTTCGGTCCGGTGACCTCGACCGAGCGGGGGTCGGGCGCGGCCGGGGTAGTCACGGACGTATTTGTCGCCTCGGCGGCCGAAAAGCGACCAGAACGTCCGTGACTACCGCTGGAGGAGAGGTGGACGCGGCGCAGGTACGTCGCGGCCTGGGCGGCCCAGGGCAGCGCGACCCGTCCCTCCCCGGTGACCTGTTCCACGCTGAGGATGCCGCCGTCGGTCGCGTCGACGAAGTAGCTGGCCGCGGCCAGGGGCGCGGCGGGGTCGCCGGTCGTGGCCACCGTCACCAGCCAGGCCAGCAGCCCGGTGCCGCGCGGCATGACCACCAAGGACGGGGGCTCCTGGGCGGTGCCGCCCGAGGCCGCCTCGGCGATCGCCCGGGCCTGCGCGGCCGGGACGGTCGGCGAGGTCGACACGGTCAACCCCGGGAAGACCCGGCCGTGGACGCCGGTCAGCCGGCCGTCCCTGGCGACGAAGACGATCGACGCGTCGTGGACCGGCACCTCGCCCACCGCCTGGGTCGCCCTGGTCGTGACGATTCCGGGGACGGTCCGTCCGTCCGGCTCACCCAGCTTGAGGACCGACGAGTCGACGCCGAACAGGGCCGGTCCGTAGGTGTCCATGAACGCGATCGCCGGGCCCGGCCAGGATCCGCCGGTCAGCTCCGAGAGGAAGCCGGTGACGTCGTCCTGGCGTCCGACCCAGCCGGTGCCGGTCTCCTGGCGCAGCGTGTCGATCGCCTTCTGCAAGGAGGCCAGGCGGGACTGCACGTCCGAGCCGCCGGCCGCGTTGCCGCCGCCCGCGTCGGCCTGGTGGTCCCGGACCCACGCGTCGGAGACGATGAGGGTCCTGGGCCTGTCCGATGACCCACCGACACCGCCGACGTCGGTGTCGCAGCCGGTGGCGACCAGGCCGAGGACGACCACCAGCGGTGCCAGCCACCAAGGGCGGGCGAACCCACTGGTCGACGTCGGGGCGGACGCACGGCTCGTCATCATGGCTGCCCGATGGTCGAGGGCTCGCGGCACCGGCGTCAATGACCCTTCTGGGTGCGTGGAAGATAGTCAGGATTTCATCGCCTCCAGCCCTGCACGTACTGACCCGGAACTGAAAACATGCCCGCAGCAGTGCGCCCCGTCGCGGCGTGCTGGCCTGCCACCCCGGAGGCAACGCCGACAGCTGAGGAGTGATCCACGTGGCGTGTCCTACGTGTTCGTCCGACAACCCGGAGGTGGCGTCGTACTGCTACCGGTGCGGGACGTTGCTGCGGGCCGGTGATGCCAAGCGCACGGCGTCGTACGCCGTCCAGTCCGCCGAGGGCGTGACCCAGTTCGCGCTCATCTCGACGGTGATGCCGCACACCTCCCGGCACTCCGCGGACAACTACCGCTGGGCGGTGATCCTCGCCGGCGTGCTGGTCCTCGCTGCGACGGCGCTCGGGCTGCTGCCGATAGCGATCGCCGCGGCCGCCTTCCTCGTGCCGCTGGCCTACCTGGTCTACATCGACGACGTGAACCTCTGGGAGGAGGCGCCGACCGCGGTCGTCGTCGGGCTGTTCGTGGCGACCGGTGCCCTGTCGGTCCTGGTCTCGCTGTTCTTCTTCGACTGGGTCTTCGACGCGCAGTGGGCGAGCTTCGCCGGTGGCACCCGCGCGCGCGGCGGGATCGGCTCGATGTCGTTCCCGGCGCTGCTGATCTTCGCGGTGCTGCTGCCGGTCGTGGCCGAGGTGGCCAAGAACGTCTTCGCGGTGCTGCTGGCGGCCCAGCCCCGGTTCGACGACATGATCGACGGGCTCACCTTCGGCGTGGCGGCCGGCACGTCGTACGCCGCGTTCGAGACGTGCGTCGTCTACTCCTCGGTGTTCACCGCGCAGGACTTCCGGACGACCTCCGGTATCGCCACCTGGATGGTCGTCGTGGTCAACGTGATGGTGGTCAAGTCGCTGATCTACGGCACCGCCACCGGGATCGCGGTGGCGTCGTTCTCCGGCAAGGGCGAGGGGTACGACGGCTTCACCCCGGCGTACTTCGCCAACTTCGGCCTCGCGGTCGGCGCCAACGTCGTCTACTGGCTCGGCGTCCGGCTGATGGCCTACCTGCCTTACGGAAACTCGCTCGGTCTGGTCTGGGGCTTCGTGGTCCTCGCCGTCCTGGTCGTCAAGGTCCGGATGATGCTGCAGGTCGCGCTGCTCGAGGCCGCGGTCGAGGCCGCCGCCGTGGGTGACGGGTCCGAGGACAGGCGCTCGACGTTCGTCGAGACGTTCTGCCCCGAGTGCGAGAACGTCCTGCTCGCCAACGCGTCGTTCTGCATCGTCTGCGGCACGTCGGTGCGCTCCAGCTCGCGGCAGGCCAGGCTGGCGATGGGCATGCCGTCGGTGCCGGCCGGGGTCGGCGCGGCGCCACCGGGGACGCTCGCGCTGCCACCCGCCGCGGAGGACGCTCCCGAGAGCGACGGGGGTGCCGGGAAGTGACCACGCCGCAGACCCCTCCGCAGACCCCGCCGCCGGCCCAGCCGCCGGTGAAGTCGAGCGAGGAGTACTTCAACAGCAGCCGGATCAGGGTGATCGGCATGATCACCGTCGCGACCGTCGCCGTCGGCGCTCTCGGCGGCCTCGCGGGCGTCGTCTTCGACCCGCAGCCGATCTCCAAGGACCACGTGCACCAGCCGGCCACCGGCAGCGGCACCAGGCTGGCGCCGCTGACCCTGGGCGGTCCCGGGAGCTCGGCGCCGCACAGGAGCGGCGTCGAGGTGCCGTTCGCGGTGCGGGTGCCGAGCGCCGACGGCACCGAGAGCCCCGGCACGGTGGGATCGATCTCGCCGGGTGCAGATGCGTCGGGGTCGCCGGCACCCACCGAGGGCGGTGGGCCGACGGTGCCCGACGACTCGGGCAAGGTCACGATCGAGGCCACCGGCGTCGACGTCTACGTGCCGCCCGGCTGGAGCGTCGACAACCAGAACGAGAACCAGGTCTACTTCAGCAACGGCGACGGCAGCTACGCCTTCGCGTTCAGCGGCGTGGAGGACCCCTCGACGACGGCTGGCGACGTCATCACGTCCGCTCTCGACAGCCTGCTCCCGCCGGACGTCTACACCCAGCGGCGGACGTCGGACGTCCAGACCCTCACGCCGTTCGGCTCGGTGGTGTCCATCGCCGCGATCGAGTACGAGGCGCTGTGGGTCGACAACCAGGGGTCGGCGCCCATCCACGGGCAGGTCTACGTCGGGGTCCGCCAGGACGGCACCGTCCTGGGGATCGAGATCGAGCACCTGCCCGCGGATGAGTTCGCGGACTCGGTCGCGGAGATGTACCCGATCCTCGACAACTCCTTCGGCCGGTTCGCGGGGCTCGGCTGAACAGGCGCTCAGCAGCGTCCCGGAGGCCTGCTGCCGGGTACTAGCCCGGAACGACGAGGGCGGTGGCCAGCGCGGCCACCCCTTCGCCGCGACCGGTGAGCCCGAGGCCGTCGGTGGTCGTCGCCGACACCGACACGGGTGCACCCAGCGCCTGGCCGAGCGCGAGCTCGGCCTCCTGGCGGCGCGGACCGAGCCGGGGCCGGTTGCCGACCACCTGCACCGCGGCGTTGCCGATCCCGAAGCCCGCCGCGCGCACCCGCCTGGCCGTCTCCTCCAGCATCGCGGTGCCCGACGCGCCCGCCCACTCGGGCTCCGCCGTACCGAAGTTCGAGCCGAGGTCGCCCAGCCCGGACGCCGACAGCAGCGCGTCGCAGAGCGCGTGCGCGGCCACATCGCCGTCGGAGTGGCCCTCCAGACCCCGTGGCTCGTCCGGCCACTCGAGCCCCGCGAGATGGAGGGGCGCGCCGTCGGCGTACCGGTGCACGTCGACCCCCAGCCCCACGCGGGGCAGCTCGCTCATGGCCGCATCATGCCCGTCCGGACGGAGCGGCGTAACGAATGGGACTCGTGGGAGACAATTGCGCTGTGAGGACGTTCCGCGGCGCCTGGTCGCTCGCGGGCATCGCCGCCGGGGCCGCCGGGCTCGCCACGAGCTACTTCGTCGCGATGGCGCTGACGCTGCAGGACTCGCCCGTCGTCGCCGTGGCCAACCTCGTCGTCAAGCTGACTCCGGGCCGGGTCGCGCACTACCTGATCGAGCGGGTGGGCCACCTCGACAAGCCGCTGCTCCTGCTCGGCATCTTCGTGGTGCTCGCGATCGTGTTCGCCTGGGCCGGGCGGCTGGCCCGGCGCACCTGGTGGGCCCCGGCGGTCGTGTACGGCGCCCTCACCGTGTTCGCGGCCGTGGCCATCTCCCGGGAGCGGGGCGCGACCACGGTCGACTTCGTCCCGGTGGCAGTCGGCTTCGTGACCTGGCTCGTCGCGCTCTCGCTGCTCACCGAGCCGTTGCGCAGGGCCGAGCTCGCGGCCTCGAGGCCGGCACCGGCCGCCGAGGCGGACGCCGACCGGCTGGAGACGGTTCCGGCGTCGTCCGGGCCCGGCCGGCGCACCTTCCTGATCCGGGCCGGGCTCATCGCCGCCGCCTCAGTGGCCGTGGCGCTGGCCGGGAAGCTGGTCGGGCGGAAACGCCGCGAGGTCGAGGCGTCGCGCCGGCTGCTCCGGCTCACCCAGGTCAGCGAGCCGGCGATCCCACGCGGCGCGCAGCTCGGGGTCAAGGGGATCACTCCCTGGGAGACACCCAACGCGAGCTTCTACCGGATCGACACCGAGTTCGTCGTACCAGCCATCGAGCCCAAGGACTGGCAGCTGCGTATCCACGGCAAGGTCGACCGCGAGATCACGCTGACCTTCGCCGAGCTGATCGCACGGCAGTTCACCGAGGCCTGGGTCACCCTCTGCTGCGTCTCCAACGACGTGGGCGGCGACCTGATCAGCAACGCGTGGTTCAGCGGGGTGCTGCTCGCCGACATCCTGGCCGAGGCCGGTCCCCACGCCGATGCCGACGCCGTGCTGCAGACCTCCGACGACGGCTGGACCTGCGGTACGCCGCTGTCGGCGCTGACCGACGGGCGGGACGCGATGCTGGCGGTGGCGATGAACGGCGACCCGCTCCCGCTCGAGCACGGCTTCCCGGTGCGGACCGTGGTGCCCGGTCTGTACGGCTACGTGTCGGCCTGCAAGTGGGTCGTGGACATGGAGGTCACGAACTTCTCGAAGATCTCGGCGTACTGGACCGAGCGCGGCTGGAGCGAGAAGGGCCCGGTCAAGATGTCCTCGCGCGTCGACGTGCCGCGGTCCGGGTCCGAGGTGCCCGCCGGCGCCGTGACCTTCGCAGGAGTGGCGTGGGCCCAGCACACGGGCATCGAAGGGGTGCAGTTCGCGGTGGACGGCGGCGAGTGGACGGACGCCGAGATCGCGGCGGTGCCGAGCGACGACACCTGGGTGCAGTGGAAGGGCGTCACCGACGTGCAGCAGGGCGACCACCTGGTGAAGGTGCGGGCCATCGACAAGACCGGCCTGGTCCAGACCGGGGTCTTGCAGGACGTCCTCCCCGACGGCGCCACGGGCTGGGACTCCGCGGACTTCACCTGCACCTAGGGAGACACTCCCTAGGGTGTGCGCGTGCCCTCCGACTTCTCCCCGCGTGCCGGGTGCGCGCTCGTCATCGGTGGCTCCGGAGGGCTGGGGCTCTCGATCGTGCGGATGCTCGCCTCGCGAGGTTCGTCGGTCGCCCTGACCTACCGCACCAACGCCGGTGCCGCTGACTCCGCGGTCGACGCGGCCCGTGGATGGGGCGGCCACGCCTCCGCGCACCAGCTCGACGTCACCGACCCCGAGGCCTGCGCCTCCGTCGTCGAGGCCGTGGCAACGACGTACGGCGGCCTGCACACCCTCGTCCACGCCGCGGGGCCGCACGTGCCGATGAAGCACCTCTCCTCGGTGGCGCCCACCGAGCTGGCCGGGCAGCTGGCCGAGGACGCGGCCGGTTTCTTCAACGTCGTGCACCCCGCCCTCGCGCACCTGCGCGCCTCGGAGGGCTCGATCGTCGCTGTCACCACGGCGGCGACGACCCGCTACCCGGTCCGCGACGGCCTCTCCGCCGCGCCCAAGGGCGCGGTCGAGGTCCTGGTCCGTGGGCTGGCCGCCGAGGAGGGCCGGTACGGCGTCCGCGTCAACGCCGTCGGGCCCGGGATGCTCACCGACGGCATGGCCGCCCGGCTGATCTCCTCCGGCGACCTCTCCGAGGAGGCGCTGGCCGTCGCCCGCCGCAACATCCCGCTGCGCCGCTTCGGTACCGCCACCGACGTGGCCGAGGCGGTCTGCTTCCTGGCCTCGGACCGGGCGGGTTTCATCTCGGGCCAGAAGCTGGACGTCGACGGCGGCTACTCGGTCTGAGCCGAGGCCACCCGAGGTCGAGCACAGGTCAGCCGGCTGAGGAGCTCAGGCCGCCTGCGCGACCGCCGCTGCGTACGCCGCCGGGACGCAGGCGCACGTCTCGCTGCAGGGCAGGTAGGTGTGCGTCGGGTGGCCGCAGTCCGCGCACGGAAGGTCGTGCGACAGGTGAACCTGGTTGGTCTGGGGTGTGTCCCACATGTCCGTGCCTTTCGTGCGTGGTGGTTGCTCTCATCTCCTCCACGAACGGGATCGTTCGGGTACGACAGGAGTTCGGAGGGGCGCCCGCTCTGGGTGGGGCTGGGACCGGCTCAGTTGCGTCGGTTGAAGGTGTACCTGCCGGTGGGAAGCCGGTCCATCTGGTAGCGGGTGTCGTGGGCTCGGGCGTGGTGCCAGGGGCAGATCATGATGCCGTCGCGGTCGGTGCGGCCGCCGTCGACCCAGCGGACCGGGTGGTGCAGGTGACACGCCCCCGGGGACCTGTCGCAGCCGTCTGCTTCGCAGCCGCCGACCTCGACGGTCTTCGCGATCCGCTGGGCTTCGGTGTGGAACCGGGTCTTGCGGCCCAGGTCGAGGACCTGGGACTTTCCGCCGAGGACGGCGGGGATGATCCCGGCCTCACAGGCCAGCCGCCGTGCCGCGCCCGGGCTGAGGTGTTCGCCGGTGTCGAGCTGGGCGGCCTTCAACCCCCCGAGGAGGCTGTCGTAGTCCAGGAGCACCACGACGGTGGCGGTGAGGCCGCCGGCCTTGGGGAGGCGGTTGGTGGGGTAGCGCTGGATGTACTCGGCGAACGCCTGCCCCATCCGCTCCGGGCTCGGCCGGTGTTCGCCGAGCGGGCCAGCGGCTGCCCGGTGTCTGGGGGCGGCGATCGCCATCAGGGCCTTCTTCAGTGCGGCCCAGGTGTATTCGTCGGTGGTGAACCGGCCGTGGACCTGGCCGTGGCCGTCCTGGTAGGCGGTGAGCCGGGTCGCCACCGCAGCGGCGCGTTCCTCGCGTTCCAGAAGCTTGGCTTCGTGGGCCTCGGCGGTCTCGGGGGAGACGACCTCGAGGATCCGCCGGCCCAGGACACGGAGGTCTTTGGCGTCGTGGTCGGCGGCCAGGTCGAGCAGCCGCTGTTCGGCTTCCTCGAGGATCTCGACCTCGAGGTCGTCGGGGAGCTCGGCCAGCGCGCGCAGGATGACCTCGGCCTGCTCGACCTGGATCCGGCCGTCAGCGAGGGCGGCCCGGGTCGGCTCGTGGGCCTCGAGGCCGTGGGCGGTCCGCATCATCCGGTGCGCGGCCGGCCGGGTGGTCCGGGTGGCGACGGCGTGCCAGTTCGCGGTCGAGGACGCCGCGGTGCTGCCGGCGATCTGGAGTCGGTCGGCGTGGGCCAGGAGCCGGGCCTGCAGCTCGGCCACCTGGGCCGCCAGAGCGTTGAGCTCGCGGAGGGTGGCGGTGGTCTCGGTGGGGTCCATCGACCACACCGAAACATCGGCGACCGAGGACAGCTCGCGAGCGTGCGTCAGCGACGGCGGAGCTCACCCGGTGGGGGTGGTTCGCGGTCGCTGTCATGGGTCCATTCCAGCATCGACCACCGACAGTCGAGGGCCCCGTAAACGGTTGTCCACAAGGGATTGCGGAAACTTCTTCGAAAATTTCTTGCGGAGCAGCGTCCCGGCTCAACCCCGCTGGGACCGCAGCCAGCCCGCGGGCGGCAACCCGATACCCAGCCTGCTTTTGGCCCTCGCCGGGCCTGTCAACCCAGGCACCCAACCCACGTCGAGGCACCCAAGATTGACAGGCCCGGCGAGGGCCAGACACTGGCGCATCGGGTTGCCGCACCCAACCAAGATCGCCGGGGTGTCGAGACGGGCGCACAGCGCCCTCCTCAACCACCGGTGGTGGTTGAGGTAGCGGGTTGCCGCACCCAACCAAGTGACTTTGCAGCGCCAGCCCGTCAGTGCTCGGTCGGCTCGGCCTGCCGGGCCTCTCGCCGGTGCCACCAGTGCCGCTTGTTGTGGGCCGAGGGCTCGGAGTCCGAGGTGCCGAACAGCTCCTGCGGCGGGCTCACGAAGGCCATCAGCCGCTTCACGCCGTCCTCTGAGATCCGGCGCTCGAGCGAGAGCGCGGCCGGCATCCCGATGAACGCCCGGGCCGCGTGCCAGCTGCGCTCGTACGGCGGTGGGTCGAGGATCAGCAGGCGGCCGCCGCCGACGACCGGGATGTCGACGGGCCAGGCCTCGTTCCAGATCCAGGACCCATCCGGTGCGACCAGGTTGAACGAGCCGTTCCCGTCGTACTCGTAAGGCACGTCGGGCGACGACGCGAGACAGGCCTCGACGGCGAGAGGGGACGGCGGAGTGCCGGGGAGGTGGCCGGGGGTGACCAGCCGTTCTTCGAGCAGGGTGTGCAGCTGGAAGTTGTCGGCGACGCCGCTCATCTGGAACTCGAAGCCCTCGAGCGTCGGGCGGTGGATGACGACGAGCTTCTCGTCGTCCAGCACGGCCAGCGCCTGGGCCAGGTAGGTCCCGACGCCGGTCGCGATGGCGACCTCGCGCGCGTTCCAGAAGAACTCGTCGTTCGGGAGGAACGCCTTGCGGACGTCCTTGCTGCTGAGCACCGCGGCGACCGCGGACTGCCACAGCGGCAGCGTCCACCAGCCGATCCCGGCGGCGCGGACCAACGGGTCGTCCGGCTCGCCGAGCTGCTCGAACATCGACGGTGGCGGGGTCTCGCCGGTCTGCCGGGGGTACTCCCAGCCCGACGGCCACCTGGTCAGGAAGTCGGCCGCACCCTCAGTCGCCCGCTGGGCAGCGGCCAGGATCGGCTCCGCGCACCCCGCCGCGCCGGCACCGCGTTCCACGCACGCGCCGACCAGGACGGCGACGACCGCGTCCCGCCCGTCCCGCAGGTCGGGGAGTACGTCGGAGAGCAGCCCGGCCGCGATGTCGAGCTCCTCGTCGGAGGCCTGGCCGAACTGGTGCCGCAGCTGGGTGAGCTGACGCTGGACGGCGTCCTCGTCGTGGTGCTGGGCCGCGGCCTGGAACGACGACACGCCCCCGAGGAACTCGGACACGAGCCGCACGCTACCGGTGTGAGACCCGCCAGATGGGCGATTACCAGTTGCCCGCCGACGCCGGCAGCGGGTGCGTCAAGTCGTGGATGACGTAGGCCGTGCCGCCGGAGCCCCCCAGCCAGGCCTTCTCGAACTGGGCCCGGTCGTAGGTCCGGCGAACCCCCGAGGCGGTGCTTGCTGCCGGGTCGTTGACCACCACGTCCCCGGCGGTGGTGAACCCCACGATCACCAGCAGGTGCCCGGCGGTCGACGAGATCGGGGCGCCGGTCAGCCCACCGGCCGGGAAGGAGATCGAGGCGATGACCGGCACGCCGGCGGCGATGAACGTCTCGGCCTCGGCCAGCGACCGCAGCCGGGTGACGAAGGCGGAGAGCCCCCGCGAGGCGGCGTACGCGGTGTTGAACGGCCAGTTCCCGGTGCCCTCGTAGGCGGCGTCGTAGGTGCGCCGCGCCACCTCGTCCACCCACGGGTCGGCCCGCGTCCCGACCCAGGCGTACGACGACGCGGCAGGCAGCCGCCCGTAGTAGCCGAGCACCATCGCGGTCGACGTCGGCGAGCACCAGGCCTCGCCCCCGCCGCCGTACTGGGAGAACTCGCCCCGGTGCACCATCTGCGAGTACGCCGGCACGCCGAGCACGACCCCCCGCGCCACCCCCGGTGCGGAAACCGCCGGGACACCGGAGACGTGGGAGGCCATCGCGCCCAGGAACGACACCGACGGCGACGCCGAACCGGCGCCGGCGCGGCGCATCAGCCGCACCTGGAGCTGGTAGGACGCGGCCGACGAGCTCGCCTTCCAGGTGTCGACGTCGACGTGGCCGGCCGCGTCCGACTGCCTCGGAACCGACGTACGCCGGACGTGCTTGTCGGACGACGCCCAGCGGCCGAGCACCATCCAGTGGCCGCCCGCCCGCACGCGTACCTCGACCCAGCTGTTCCTGGGTGTCGCGGCGGACCACGATGCGACCAGCTGGGTGAACGCGAAACCGGGAGAGGTGGCCGCCGAGGTCCAGGTGCCCATCGAGTAGGTGCGGCCGTGGTAGGTCCGCGTCTTCGTGGCGTCCTTGAGCACGAGCGTGCCGTGCTTCAGCCGCAGCCCGGCGAAGGCACCGGTGCGGAAGGCAGGGGCGCCCTCCCAGCGGGCGAAGCCCACGTCCCGCGAGGTGGGCGCCGCCGAGGCGGGCACGGGCACCAGCAGCGCGGCGAGGAGAGGGACGAGCAGCGACAGCCGAGGAGACACGGCTCCGAGGTTACGTCACTCCCGTCACAGCAGTAACACGATCGCTCCTCCGCTTTGGGCTCATCCAGGCCCCTCGTGACGCGTAGTCTGCGCGCAGCGGCACGGCGGGTCGAGCAGCGGCCCGTGCCACCAGGGCGGTGTGCCGGTTGAGGAGCTACGGGGGATGAACGTGAGCCTGTCGGGCGTGCTGCTCGTCGAGGACGACGAGGGCGACGCCCTTCTGGTGCGTGAGTGCCTGCGCGAGGCCGGGCTGGCCGACGACGACATCACCTGGTGCCGGACCCTCGCCGAGGGGGTCGAGGCACTGGTCGATCTCCCTTCGTGCGTGCTCCTCGACCTGGGCCTGCCCGACGCGGACGGCCTGACCGCGCTGCACACCGTGGTGTCCGAGGTCACCAAGGCGACCCCCGTGATCGTCCTGACCGGCCGCCACGACCGCATCGGCGTCGAGGCGATGGCCGCCGGCGCGCAGGACTACCTGATCAAGGACGACCTCACGCCCGAGCTGCTCGACCGCACCATCCGGTACGCCGTGCAGCGCCGCCAGACCCAGGTGACCGAGGTGCAGCTGCGTGAGGAGCGGCTCCTCGCCGCGGAGAACTCCCGCCTCGAGCGGGGGCTGCTCCCGAAGCCGCTGCTGCGCACCGACTTCGTCAGCTGGGCCAGCCACTACCGCCCCGGCCGCGCCAGGGCGGTGCTCGGCGGCGACTTCTACGACGTGGTCGAGATGCCGGACGGACGGGTGCGAGCGGTGATCGGCGACGTCATGGGCCACGGCCCGGACGAGGCGGCGCTCGGCGTACACCTACGGGTCGCCTGGCGCAGCCTGGTGCTCGCCGACGTGCCCGACGAGCAGGTGCTCGTGACGATGTCCCGGCTGCTCGAGGCCGAGAGCTCCGGCGGCATCTTCGTCACCGCCTGCGACGTCACCATCAACCGCGATCTCAGCGTCGCGATCCGGGACGCCGGGCACCCGCCGCCGATGCGCTGCGTGAACGGGATCGCCAGCTATCTCGACGTGACCTTCGGGCCGCCCCTGGGCATCCGCGACGAACAGCCGCACTCGGGCTGGCCGATCACCCGGACCGAGCTGGTCCCGGGCTCGGCGCTGCTGCTCTACACCGACGGTCTGCTCGACGCCTACCGGCAGGTCGACAGCCTGACCAGTGTCGGCCTCGACGAGCTCCTCGAGGTGACCACCAAGGCACTGGCCGCCGGCGAGTGGCTCCAGGACCTGCTGGAGACCATCGTGGCGGAGGCGCCGATGCAGGCCGTGGACGACACCGCCCTGGTGGTGCTGAGCGTCGACCACCCCTCGGCGGTGCCGGGGCCGTGACCGAGGAGACCGGTTGGAGCCTCCGACGGCGGCTCACCCGAGCGATCGTCGGCGTACTCCTCCTGCTGATGGTGCTCGTCGGCACCCTCGCCTACTTCATCGACGACGCGAAGCAGAAGGGCGACGAGCTCGTCGACCAGTGGGACCCCGCGTTCCAGGTCAGCCAGAACACGCTGACCGCGATGGTCAACCAGGAGACGGGCGTCCGGGGATACGCCGCATCCCAGGACGAGGCCGCGCTCGCGCCGTACAACCTCGGACGGCTGCTCGGCGACGCCGGGATCGCCACGCTGCGCAAGTACCTCCTCGACCACCCCGACCTGCTGGCCGAGCAGGAGGAGCTGGCCGCCGCGATCGACACGTGGCAGACGACGGTCGCCGAGCCGGTGATCGCCCAGGTCGAGGCGGGCGACCCCGGGGCCGCCGAGGCGGCGAGCTCAGCCGAGGCGCGCGCCTCCTTCGACCGGATCCGTAGCACCTCGCGACAGCTCACCAGCCACATCGAGCGGGTGCGGAGCCAGGTCGCCGACGAGCGCGAACGTGCGTTCACCTACGTCTGGCTGGTGGTGGCCGTCGGTACGGTCGTCCTGCTGGCCACCGGGGCGGTCCTGGCCCGTGGGCTGCGGCGGCAGGTGCTGCGTCCCATGAGCGGCCTGGTCGAGCAGGCCCGTCGGGTGGCGGCCGGCAACCTGGACCTCGAGATCGAGCAGGACGGCCCACTGGAGATCAAGGACCTGGCCGCCGACGTCGAGCTGATGCGCGAGGCCCTGGCCTCCCAGATCGCCCGGCTCGACCGCGCCCGGACCCGGATCCAGCAGCGCAGCGCCGAGCTGGCCCGGTCCAATGCCGACCTCGAGCAGTTCGCCTACGTCGCGTCGCACGACCTCTCCGAGCCGTTGCGCAAGGTGACGAACTTCTGCCAGCTGCTCGAACGGCAGTACGCCGACCAGCTCGACGACCGCGCCCGCCAGTACATGGCGTTCATGGTCGACGGCGCCAGGCGGATGCAGGCGCTGATCAACGACCTGCTCGACTTCTCCCGGGTGGGTCGCTCCGCCGAGAGCTTCGTGCCGGTCGACCTGAACCTCTCGCTGGCCCGGGCCCTGACCAACCTCGACCAGCCGATCGCCGAGTCCGGAGCGCAGGTCCAGCACGGCGACCTGCCGACCGTGCCGGGCGACCCGACGCTGCTCACCGCGCTGCTCCAGAACCTGGTGGCCAACTCGGTCAAGTACCGCAGCCCCGACCGGCCTCCGCAGATCCGCGTGAGCGCCGAGCAGCAGGGTGACCTGTGGACGCTCGCCGTCGACGACAACGGCATCGGCATCGACCCCCAGTACGCCGACCGCATCTTCACGATCTTCCAGCGCCTGCACCTGCGCGCCGAGTACGGCGGGACCGGCATCGGGCTGGCCCTGTGCCGCAAGATCGTGGAGTTCCACAAGGGCCGGATCTGGCTGGCGGAGAAGGCCGAACCGGGTGCTAGGTTCCAGTTCACGCTGCCCACGACCCAAGCCCCTCTCGAGACGGCGGACGACGATGAACCCGCGCTTCGCGCTGCATCCTGACCACTCGCTCTCGGTGCTCCTGGTCGAGGACGACCCCGGCGACGTGCTCATCGCCCGGGAGGCGCTCGCGGCCGGACGTCTCTCGACCGACCTGCACGTCGTCAACGACGGTGAGGACGCGATGTCCTACCTGCGCAAGACCGACCAGTTCGCCGACGCGACCCGTCCCGACCTGATCCTCCTGGACCTCAACCTGCCCCGTAAGTCGGGCCACGAGGTGCTCGCCGAGGTCAAGCAGGACCCCGACCTCCGCCGCATCCCGGTCGTCGTACTCACCACCTCGCAGGCCCAGGAGGACGTGGCCAGGAGCTACGAGCTGCACGCGTCCGTCCACGTGAGCAAGCCGGCCGACTTCGACCAGTTCACCGAGGTCGTCAAGCAGATCGACGACTTCTTCGGCAACATCGCCGAGCTGCCTGAGTAGGGGCTGGCGGGTCTGGGGCCGTGCCTGCTGCGTCGCACTGCCCAGCTCAGTGGGGCCGGCGCGCGCAGCCCGCGCTCGCGCGCCCGCGCCTCCCACCTACGTGATGACGAAATGAGGGTGACGCGCGGGGTGGGACCGGGGGTGGCGTCCCCGGGGCATCAAGGGGCTTGGCCGCGGCGCGGGTAGCGCTACGCAACGACGCTGGGAGCCGTTGCCCGCGACGCGCCGCCCCAGCCCCGGGGACGACAGCCCCCGGGCCCACCCCGACCCGTTGCCACGAAAGCAGGCCCAGACCCAACTCCTCTCTAGACTTGACCGGTGCTCAGGCTCTACGACACCCAGGCCCGCGAGGTGCGTGACTTCGTGCCCCTCGAGGAGGGGAAGGCCGGGCTGTACGTCTGCGGCCTGACCGTGCAGTCGGAGCCGCACGTGGGCCACGTCCGCTCGGCGGTGAACTTCGACGTGCTCCAGCGCTGGCTGCGCCATGTCGGCTACGAGGTGACGTTCATCCGCAACACCACCGACATCGACGACAAGATCCTCATCAAGGCGGCGGAGCAGGGCCGGCCCTGGTACAACCTCGCCTACGCGATGAAGCGCGAGCTCGACAAGGCCTACGAGGCGCTCAACGTGGCGCCACCGACCTACGAGCCGGCCGCCACCGGCCACATCCCCGAGATGCTCGAGCTGATCGCCCAGCTGATCGAGAAGGGCCACGCCTACCCGGCCGAGGACGGCTCGGGCGACGTCTACTTCGACGTGCGCTCGTGGCCGGCGTACGGCGAGCTGACGCACCAGAAGATCGACGACATGGAGGCGGCCGAGGACGCCGACCCGCGCGGCAAGCGCGACGCGCGCGACTTCGCGCTCTGGAAGGGCTGGAAGAAGGAGTCCGAGCCTGAGACGGCCGCGTGGCCGAGCCCATGGGGTCCGGGGCGGCCGGGCTGGCACATCGAGTGCTCGGCGATGGCCGGGAAGTACCTCGGCACCGCGTTCGACCTCCACGGTGGAGGGGTCGACCTGCGCTTTCCGCACCACGAGAACGAGCAGGCCCAGTCGCGTGCGGCCGGCCACCCGTTCGCGTCGTACTGGATGCACAACGCCTGGATCACCACCGCCGGCGAGAAGATGAGCAAGTCACTCGGCAACAGCCTGCTCATCCCCAACGTGCTCGCGACCTACCGCGGGATCGAGCTGCGCTACTACCTCGTCGCTGCGCACTACCGCAGCCACGTCGAGTTCAGCTTCGACGCGCTGGCCGAGTCAGCGGCCGGCTTCCAGCGGATCGAGAACTTCCTCGACCGGGCGGGCAGCTCCGGGCGCGGTGACATCCCGGACGCGTTCGCGGCCGCGATGGACGACGACCTGGGCACGCCGGCCGCGGTGGCCGTCCTCTACGACGCGGTGCGCGAGGGCAACCGCCAGCTGGCCGCCGGCGAGGACGCGACGGAGACGGCCGAGCAGGTCCGCGCGATGCTCGACGTGCTGGGCCTCGACCCGGCCGACCCGGCCTGGCCGAGCAGCGGCGGCGCGGACGCCAAGCTGACCAGCGCCGTCGACGCCCTGGTCGCGGGGCTGCTCGAGCAGCGCCAGGCCGCGCGTGCGGCCAAGGACTTCGCCACCGCCGACGCCATCCGCGACCAGATCAAGGCCGCGGGCATCGAGGTCGAGGACACCCCCGCCGGCCCCAAGTGGAGTCTGAGCTGATGCCCGGCAACTCGCAGCGCAAGGGCTCGATCCGCAAGACCGCCAAGAAGCCCACCGCCGGGTCCGGCGGGCGGGTCAAGCGCGGTCTCGAGGGCAAGGGCCCGACCCCCAAGGCCAAGGACCGGCCCTACCACCAGGCACACAAGGCCGCGAACAAGAGGGCGGCGAAGTCTGCCGCGGCGCGGCCGAAGCGGCGCAACACCAGCGACTCGGAGTGGATCGCCGGCCGCAACTCGGTGGTCGAGGCGCTGCGGGAGGGGGTCCCGGTCAACGGCGTGTACGTCGCCGAGGGCGCCGAGCGCGACGGCCGGCTGCGGGAGGCGTTCCGGCTCGTCGCCGAGCGCGGGATCAGCCTGCTCGAGGTGACCAAGGCCGAGCTCGACCGGAGGACTGCCGGCGCGGTCCACCAGGGGCTGGCAGCGCGGATCCCGGCGTACGAGTACGCCCACCCGAACGACCTGCTCGACCGCGCACAGGAGCTCGGCGAACCTCCCTTGATCGTCGCCCTCGACCAGGTGACCGACCCGCGCAACCTCGGGGCCGCGGTCCGCAGCGCCGCCGCCTTCGGTGCGCACGGTGTGGTCGTGCCCGAGCGCCGGGCCGCGGGCATGACCGCGGCCGCGTGGAAGACCAGCGCGGGCGCTGCTGCCCGCATCCCGGTGGCCCAGGCGGTCAACCTGGTGCGACAGCTGAAGAGCTACCAGGACGCGGGCTGCATGGTGGTCGGGCTCGCCGCGGACGGCGAGGTGTCGCTGCCCGACCTCGACCTGGCCGAGGGTCCGCTGGTGGTGGTCGTCGGCTCCGAGGGGGAGGGGCTGTCCCGGCTCGTGGCCGAGACCTGCGACCTGCTCGTCTCCATCCCGATGGCCAACCGCGTCGAGTCGCTGAACGCGGGGGTCGCGGCCTCGGTCGCCCTCTACACGGTGGCGCAGGCGCGCTCCTGAGGCCGTGAACGTCAGGATCCGCCGATCCCTGGTCGGGGCGGCGTACCTCCTGTGCTGGCTCGTGGTCAGCCTGGCGTCGGCCGCGGTGATCTTCTTCAACAGCAGCCGCGAGACCACCGTGGCCAGCCACGACGCGGTGATCCGGCCCGACCTGTCGGGCTACGTCGTGCTGCTCACCGGTCCGGTGCTGCCCGACGTGCGCGTGCCCACCGACCAGCGGATCGGCGTCTCGGTCACCCTGGGCAAGACCGATGCGCCGAGCACGTCCGCGCTCATCGACCGCTACGCGCTGATCGCCAGCCAGCCCCAGGGCCCCCAGGCCCGCGTCCAGGAGGTGCTGGGCGACATGATGGTCGACTCTCTGGTGCGCGGCGCAGCGCTGGGGCTGGTCCCGATCGTGGTCTGGGCGCTCGTGGGCAGGCAGCGACGCAGGGTGCTCTTCGAGCGCCCCCGCCGGAGACGCCGGTCGATCGCCCTCGTGCTGTCGCTGGTCGTCATCGGCGTGGCGGTCGCGCAACCCTGGGGTGACGACGAGGAGACCCTCGACAGCGAGGAGCAGTGGCAGCCGCTCGCGACCTTCCTCGGCCCGGACGTGCCACTCCCCGAGGAGCTCGACCGGGTCCAGGTCCGCGGCGACGTGACCACGAGCCAGACCCGGCGGCTGATCGAGAGCGCGGTCGGCACCTACGACGAGGGCAAGACGTTCTACCGCGACGCCGCCGAGGCCGCCGCCCAGCTCGAGCTGCGCAAGCCGGGGGAGGGAGAGAGCGTCGTGCTGCTGATCGCGGACCGGCACGACAACATCGGCATGGACAGAGTCGCCCGGGCGGTCGGCGACGCGGCCGGCGCCGAGGCCGTCTTCGACGCCGGCGACGACACCTCCACCGGCAGCACCTGGGAGGCGTTCTCCCTGGACTCCTTGGACGCCGCCTTCGACGACGGGCCGTACGCCGACAGCAAGTGGGCGGTGACCGGCAACCACGACCACGGCGCCTTCGTCGGGAGCTACCTGGCCGACCACGGCTGGACCGTGCTCGACGGTGAGGCGGTCGACGGCCCGGCCGGCGTACGCCTGCTCGGGGTCGGCGACCCGCGCTCCAGCGGCCTCGGCAGCTGGCGTGACGAGACCGGGCTCAGCTTCGACGAGGTGGCCGCCCGGCTGGCCGACGCGGCGTGCCAGGCCGAGGACGACGGCGACCGGATCACCACGATCCTGGTCCACGACGCGAACATGGGCGACGACGCCCTGGAGCGCGGCTGCACCGACCTCGTGGTCGGCGGCCACCTGCACGTGCAGAGCGGCCCCACCGAGGTGACCGGCGAGAACGGCGCGGTCGGCTACAGCTACACCACCGGCACGACCGGCGGGGCGGCGTACGCCATCGCGGTGGGTGCGTCGATCCGGCGGCCGGCCGGCATCACGCTGCTCACCTACGCCGACGGCCACCCGGTCGGCGTGCAGCCGGTCACCCTCGACACCACCGGCGTCTTCACGGTGGGCGACTACGTGCCGCTGAGCCCCTCGGACGGATCGTAGAAACCGACCGGGTGGCCGCCGTCACCTTCGCCTCACTTCCTCGTTGTGGGACTGATACGTGTTCTAGTTCCGCGTCTGGGAGGTCCCCGTGCCCCGAGTTGCCGCGCGCCGTGCAGTGTCACTGGGCGCCGCCGCCGTGCTGGCCGTCAGCCTCGCCGCCTGCGGCTCCCAGCTGGACCCGAACCAGGTGGTCGACGCCAACGGCGGCACCGCCGCGAACGCCCCGGCGGGCGGCGACGTGGTGCCGAGCGCCGGCGGTGGAAGCGGCACCACGACGACCGGTGGCGGTGGGACCACGAGCAGCGGCGGCACATCGTCAGGCAGCGGCACGTCGGCGGTCGGCGGCACGCCCACCAGCGCCGGCGCAGCGGGCGGCGGCTCGTCCAGTGCGGGCGGCGGTGGCAGCTCGTCGGCCTCCGGCGGCGGGCACGGCGGCGGAGGCGGTGGTGCCGGCACCGCTGGTGCCGCGGCGAGCTGTGACGGCTTCAAGGACGGCCCCGGCATCACCGACGACGAGATCACCATCGGCAACTCCTCCGACATCTCCGGTCCGGTGCCCGGCCTGTTCGAGTCCTCCCAGGACGCGGTCAAGGCCTACGTCGCCTACTTCAACTCCACCAGCGACATCTGCGGCCGCAAGCTGAAGCTGGTCACCTACGACAGCCGCACCGACGCCGGCGCCGACCAGCAGAACTACGCCAAGGGCTGCGACGAGGTCTTCGCGATGGTCGGCTCGATGTCGGCCTTCGACTCCGGTGGCGCGTCGACGGCGCAGTCCTGCGGGCTGCCCGACATCCGCTCCGCCTCGGTGACCAACGACCGCAACGCCTGCTCGACCTGCTTCCCGGCCCAGTCGGTGAACACCGGCGAGTGGGAGAACGCGCCCGGCGAGTTCGTGAAGAAGAACTACCCGCAGGACGCGGCCCACGCGGCGATGCTCTACATCAACGCCGGAGCCGGGGCCGAGAACGGCCCGGCCGAGGCCAGCGCGATGACCAAGCAGGGGCTGCACTTCGACGTGGTCCAGGGCATCGACGTCTCCGAGTTCAACTACGCGCCGTACGCCCAGGCGCTCAAGGACAAGGGCGTCAAGGTCGTCTTCTGGACCGGCAACGAGCAGTACTCGGTCCGGCTGGCGCAGGCCATGCAGCAGGTCGGCTACAAGCCGGACCTCTATCTGCGAGACCCCACCGACTACGTCCCCGACTTCGCCGCCTCCGGCGGGAGCGCGGTGGACGGCACGGTGGTCTTCCTGAACTTCGTGCCGTTCGAGGAGGCGAGCTCCAACCAGGAGATGCAGCTCTACCTGAGCTGGCTCCAGCAGGTGAGCCCCGGCGCGGACCCGACGTTCTTCGGGGTGTTCTCGTGGTCAGCGGCGAAGCTGTTCGTCGAGAAGGCGGCCGCGCTGGGCGGCGGGCTGACCCGGTCCGCCCTGGTCGACGCGCTCCAGAAGACCGACAACTGGACCGCCGACGGGATGACCGCGCCGCAGCACGTCGGCTCCAAACGGACCGGTGACTGCTGGCGGTTCATCCAGCTCGCCGGCGACGCCTGGAAACCGGTGGGCAGCACCAAGTACACCTGCGCCGGCACCACCGACGGGTAGGCGGCCGACCATGAGCTCCTTCATCGCCTACACCCTGTTCGGGCTGTTCTCGGGGGCGGCGTACGCCATCGCGGCCAGCGGCCTGGTGCTGACCTACAGCACCACCCGGGTGTTCAACATCGCCCACGGGGCCTTCGGGATGCTGCTGTCCTTCGTCTTCTGGGACTTCAGCGTCCGACAGGGAATGCCCACGCTCCTCGCCCTCGCGCTGGTGCTCCTCGTGGTCGCGCCGCTGATCGGATGGTTCATCGCCCGGTTCGTGGCCCGTGACCTCGGCGACGCCCCGGCCAGCGTCTCGCTGGTCGTCACCGTCGCGCTGCTGGTGCTCTGCATCGGGGTGGCCACCCAGGTCTGGCCGCAGGAGTCCCGGACCGTCCTGCCGTTCTTCGCCGGGAAGACGTTCGCCATCGGCAGCTCGACGATCACCGCACACCAGGTGATCACCATCCTCGCCTCCGTCGTGGTCGCGGCCGGGCTCTACGTGCTGCTCACCCGCACCCGGATCGGCACCGCGATGCGGGCCTCGGTCGACAACCCCGAGCTGCTCCGGCTCTTCGGCGGCAAGCCGGAGCAGGTGGCCGCGCTGGCCTGGATGATCGGCATCTCGCTGGCCGGCCTCGCCGGCATCCTGCTGGTCTCGACGGTCGGGCTGGACTACTACGCCCTCACGCTGCTGGTCATCAACGCGTACGCCGCCGCGATGCTCGGCCGGCTCACCAACCTCCCGCTGACCTTCGTCGGCGCCATGGGGCTCGGGCTGCTGACGTCGTACTTCCCGGGCTACGTGCACCTCGGCGGTTTCCTGGCCCAGCTCCAGACCGTGCTGCCGGCGCTGTTCCTGTTCGCCGTGGTCGTCGCGCTGCCCCAGGCCCAGCTGCGCATCGGGCAGGTCAAGGGCATCGTCTCGGCACCGCTCCCGTCGCTGCCGCGGACGATGGCGTGCAGCGGCGGCCTGCTGCTGGTCGTGGCCCTGCTGGCCGGGACGCTCTCCGAGGCCAACCTGCTGGTCGTCGGCCGGGCGGCGGCGTTCGGCATCGTGATGCTGTCGATGGTGCTGCTCACCGGTTACGGCGGCCACATCTCGCTCGCCCAGCTCGCCTTCGCCGGGGTCGGCGCGCTCACCTACGCCAAGCTCGACGAGCCGAACCTCTACGGCCTGGTCGTCTCGGTGCTCGTCTCTGCCGCGGTCGGTGCCCTCGTGGCGCTGCCGGTGCTGCGGCTGACCGGCCTCTACCTCGCCCTGGCCACGCTCGCGTTCGCGTCGATCATGGACAAGGTCGTCTTCCAGGCCGGCTGGGCCTTCGGCTTCAACGGGCTGCTGCCGGCCGGCCGGCTCTCGTTCGCCGGCCACGCGGTGAGCTCGACCGGGGGCTACGTGTTCGTGATGACGGTCTTCCTGGTGCTGGTCGCGTGGGGTGTGCTCCTGCTGCGCCGCGGCGTCGTCGGCCGGCTGCTCATCGCGGCCCGGGACAGCGCGGCCGCCTGCGGCACCCTCGGCCTCGACGTGCGGTGGTTCCGGGTCGGGCTGTTCGCGCTCTCGGCCGGGATGGCGGGACTCGGTGGTGCGCTCTACGCGGGGCTGCGGCAGAACATCGGCTCCGGCGACTTCATCTACTTCAACAGCCTGCTGCTCCTGCTGTTCGCCGTGGTCGCGGGGGTCACGTCGGTGTCCGGCGCGGTGCTGGGCGGCCTCGGGCTCACGGTGCTGCCCGAGCTGCAGTCGAGCTACCCGTCGGTGGCCGGCATGTTCTTCGTGGCCATCGCCGTCTTCGCGATCCTGCTGGCCAAGGAGCCGAACGGCGTCGCCGGCTACCTGTTCCGGCTCGGCCGGTGGGCGCAGGACCGGATCGCGCCCAGCATCCGCGCCAACCTGCCGAGCCTGCCCGGCTCGGGAGGCGGGGACGACCTGGCCTCCGAGTCCGAGGGGGTGCCGGCGCATGCGCACTGAGCCGCTCCTGGTCGTCGACGACGTGGTCGTGAGGTTCGGCGGCGTCACGGCGGTCAACCACGCGTCGTTCCTCGCCGGGTCCGGCCGCGTGACCGGGCTGATCGGGCCGAACGGCGCCGGCAAGACGACGTGCTTCAACGTGATCAGCGGGCTGCAGAAGCCGACCCGGGGCCAGGTCCGGTTCAACGGCCGGACCATCTCGCACACCCCGGTGCACCGCCGGGCCAGGCGGGGCATCGGCCGCACCTTCCAGCGGCTGGAGGCCTTCGGTTCGCTCACCGTCCGCGACAACGTCCGGGTCGCCCACGACATCCACGCCGGGCTGCTCGGCGTGGTGCGACCCGCCAGGGCGGACGTGCAGGGGCTGCTGGAGCGGGTGGGCATCTCGGCGTACGCCGACGAGCGCGCGGACTCCATCCCGACCGGGGTGGCCCGGCTGCTGGAGCTGGCCCGCTGCCTGGCCGCTGACCCGCAGCTGCTGCTCCTCGACGAGCCGTCTTCCGGCCAGGACGAGACCGAGACGGAGGCGTTCGGCGAGCTGCTCCGCGACCTGGCATCGGAGGGGCGCGGCATCCTGATGGTCGAGCACGACATGGACCTGGTGATGTCGGTCTGCGACGAGATCCACGTCCTCGACTTCGGCGAGGTGATCGCGACCGGCACGCCGGCCGAGGTCCGCGGCGACCCGGCGGTGCAGCAGGCCTACCTCGGCTACTCCGACATCGACAGTGAGACCCGCACCGACCTGCAGCCGGTCGAGCTGACCACGACCATCCCGGCGGTGACACTGTGACCGTCCCGATCCTCGAGGTGTGCGACGTGCACGCGGCGTACGGCCGGATCGAGGTGCTCCGCGGCGTCGACCTGTCCGTGCCCAAGGGGGCGGTGCTGGCACTGCTCGGGCCGAACGGCGCCGGCAAGTCCACGCTGACCAGGATCGTCGCGGGCCAGAAGAAGCCGACCTCCGGCGACGTCCACCTCGGCGGCGTCAACGTCCGCGACGCCGCGCCGGAGCAGCTGGCCCGGGTCGGGCTGTGCACCGTCCCCGAGGGCCGCTCGGTGTTCCCGAACCTGACCGTCGAGGAGAACCTCCTGCTGATGTCGTACGCCGGGGTGGCGGCGCCCGCCGTCCTCGACACGGCGTTCTCCTACTTCCCGCGGCTCTACGAGCGCCGTCGTCAGCTGGCCGGGACGATGTCGGGCGGCGAGCAGCAGATGCTGGCCATGTCGCGGGCACTGGCCAGCGACCCGGCGCTGTTGGTCCTCGACGAGCTGTCGATGGGCCTGGCGCCGCTGATCGTCGACGAGCTCTACGAGACCGTGTCACAGATCGCGGGCAGCGGCGTCTCCATCCTCTGTATCGAGCAGTTCGCCCGCACCGCATTGCGGGTGGCGGACTACGCGGCGGTGATGAGCGGTGGCCGGGTCATCGCGACCGGCGAGCCCGGCGAGATCCTGCGGACCATGTCCGACGTCATCCTGGGAGGTGCGGCATGAAGCGACTGATCCCGCTGGCCGCAGCGGCGCTCACGGCGAGCTCGCTGTCCTTGACCGCCGCGCCGGCGCGCGCCGACGCGGCGAGCGGCGGCGCCTACAGCGGGTACAGCGCCAGCGGCATCGCCACGCCGGTCAAGGTCGAGATCTTCGAGCCGACCATCCCGCTGCCGACCACGCCTCAGGCGGAGCTCGACTTCGGCTACGCCAAGGTCAAGGCCAACTCGGCGGGCAACACCAGCCGGGCCAGCTTCATGTGGCCCGGCGACGCGATCGGTGAGGGGCTGAAGACGTTCTTCACCCAGCTCGGGCTCCCCGACCAGCTGGTGGAGAACGGCTACCCGGTCCAGGTCAACTCGCAGTACCCCTCCAGCACGACCAAGCAGCGCAACACGCCGTTCCCCGGCACCTCGATGACCACGACCTCGGACGAGGACGCGGCGCACGCGACGGTCGGCTTCTCCAACGACTGCAACACCGCCGACGGCACCGGCGACGACTCGGACGACCCGGGGTCGAGCGAGGGCGTGCTGCCCGGGCTGCCCGGGCTGCCCCTGATCGACAACCTCGACGACGTCCTCGGGCTGCTCGGCCTCGGCGCGGGCCGGGAGTCGACAGCGTCCGGGGGCTCCTCGGGGCCGGCCACGGCGAGCGGGGCCGGCGGCGACGGCGACGCACCGTCCGACCCGTCCAGCACCGATGTCTGCCAGCTGCCGGCGGCGCTGTCCGCCCTCGTCGACGTCAACGGGTACGTCGCCGACAGCCGGTCGACCTCCGACGGCGCGACCGTGCAGGCTGTCTCCCGGGCCGCGCTCGGCGAGGTCCGGCTGCTCGGCGGGATCGTGACGATGTCGGGCATCTCCTCGACCGTCGTCTCCGCCAGCGACGGCCGCACCGGCAGCTCCCAGGGCCGGGCCGACTACGGGACCGTGACCATCGCCGGCCAGACCTTCGGCATCGGCCCCGAGGGGTACGTCGCCCAGGGCAAGCCCAGCCCGATCCCCGGGCTGCCCGACGACCCGACCGCGGCTCTCGCGGCGCTCGGCATCACCGTCCAGCTGCCCACGCCGGCGTACAAGGCCGATGGCGACAAGGCCTCCGGCACCGTCGAGGGGCTGATCGTCACCCTCGACCTCAAGACGCTCAAGCCGGTGCTGTCCCAGATCGACCTCGGTCCGATCCTCGCCCAGCTCCCGTTCCCGCCGGAGGCCGCTCCCCTCAAGAGCCTGCTCGGCGCGATCGGCAACCTGTCGCCGAAGATCGTCCTGCACCTCGGCTACGTGACCTCCGCGGTCGACACCGTGCAGCCGATCAAGGTCCCGGCCACCGTGCCCGACAACGACCCGACCGGCAGCCCGACCGCACAGGCCGGGGGCGGCTCGTCCGGTGGGGCCACCGGCGGTGGCGCGGCTCCCGGTGGCAGCGGCGCGCTGCCACCGGGGGACACCCCGGCGGGTGGCCCGGGCACCGCCATCGGCGCCAGCACCGAAACGGCCGGAGTGCTCGCGCCCGCTGCGGCGAACGCCGGGCTGCCGCCCCTCTTCTCGATCCCCGGCCTGCTGCTCTGCGCCGGCCTCGGTGGCGCCCTCCTGGCCGGCAGCTACGTGCGGCGGCTGGGTGCCCTGGTCCTGGGTGCGGGCGCCGCCTGCCCCCACGGTCTCGAGTCCGGCCTGCCCGACCTCCGAAAGGTCCAGTCATGACCACGATGTCCAGCTCCACACCGGCCAGCGGCTCCCGTCTGGGCACCGGCACCCCCGCCCTGCCGCGGGCGGGCCGCAGCGGTGCCGCGCCGCTCAAGAACGACAGCTCCCGCCTGTTCCAGACCCTGCTGTTCTGGGTCGGCGCCTCGCTGCTCCCGCTCGGGCTCGTAGTTGTCGTCCTGGGCTGGTACGGCGTCGCGAACACGCCGTTCGGCTACGACCAGCAGTCGTACATGATCTCCGGCGGCTTCGGTGGGCTCGCCCTCACCTTCGTGGGCGGGTTCCTCTACTTCGGCTCCTGGCTGGCCCGGATCGCCGAGGACAACCGCGAGGCCTCGCGCCGGCTCGCCGACACCCTGCTCGTGCTCGCCGACGTCACCTCTCGCTCGGCCTCGGTCAACGACCGGGGCGTCGACGTCTCCGGGATCCCGGTGACGGCCGGTGACGGCACCACGGTGCACCGCCGCGACTGCCCGCTCATCGCGCACCGCGAGGACCTGCGCCCGGTGGGCGAGCACCAGCAGGAGCTGGTGGCCTGCCGGGTCTGCAAGTCCTGAGGGGTCGGGACTGGCGCGTGAGCTGCCGTCGTTCTGCCGACGGCGTTCACGCGTCCGGCGTCACCGTGGCCGGGGCCGAGGTGATCGCCTCGTCCGGCTTCTTCGTCAGCACCGCGTCGATGTAGTCCGCGGCGGCGTCGAACAGGTCGACGTCCTGGCCGGCCCGCTCGGCGAGGTACCACCGGTGCTGCAGCACCTCGTGGAAGACCTCGGCGGGCTCGAGCTTGCCGGACGCCTCGGCCGGGATCATCGCGACGATCGGCTCGTAGCTCTCGTCCAGCCAGCGGTTCGCGACCAGGTGCCGGTCCTCGCGTCCCAGGTTGCGGTACGCCGTGAACGACGCGATGTCGTTGAGCAGCCGCCGGGCCTGGGCGTCCTCGACGTGCAGGCCGGTCAGGGCCTGCAGCTCGCGCTGGTGATGGCCGGCCTCGACGACCTTGGGCTGGATCCGGACCTGGTCGCCGTCGAAGTCGGTGACGATGTCGAGCTCGTCGACGTCGAAGCCGAGGTCGTTGAGCTTCTCGATCCGTTGCTCGATCCGCCACATCTCGTCGGCGCCGAACTCCTCCTCGGCGGTGAGCTCCTCCCACAGGGCCTGGTAGCGGGACGAGAGCAGCTCCACGATGTCGGCGGCCTCGACCGCGTAACTGAGCGACTCGCTGGCCTGCAGGTCGAGCAGCTCGCCGAAGACGTTCTCGGTGGCGATCGTGACGTCGTACTCCCGCATCGAGGACGACAGGCTGGGCCGCAGCTCGCCGGTCTCCGCATCCACGAGATAGGCCGCGAAGCCACCTGCGCTGCGGCGGAACAGCACGTTGGACAGCGACACGTCGCCCCAGAAGAAGTCCGCGAGGTGCAGCCGGACCAGCAGCACGACCAGGGCGTCGACGAGCGACGGCAGGCTGTCGTGGGCGAGCCCGTGGCTGAACAGGCTGCGGTAGGGGAGCGAGAAGCGCAGGTGCTCGGTGAGCAGTGCGCTGGGCAGCGCCTCGCCGTCGGCGTCGACCCGGCCGGTCACCACGCCCTGGGGCACGACCGCGGGCAGGTTCAGCCGCTGCAGGTCGCGGAGGAGCCGGTACTCCCGGAAGGCGATGTCCTCCACGGTCTCCTTGACGGCGTACACCCGGTCGCGGAGCCGCACGATGCGCACGACATGGCGGGACAGGCCGCGGGGGAGCGGGACGACGTACTGGTCCCCCCACTCCTCGAGCGGGACCGACCACGGCAACCTGACGATCGCAGGGTCCGGCCGGCTCGCGACGATCCGCAGCGCCATGGGGTTCACGCTAGTGCCGCCGCCGGGATAGTCCGTGACCCTTCCGTTGTGGAGAACGGTGTTCGAACGACGGTTTCGTCACGGACTGTCCCGGTGAGGTCACCAGGGCTTGCGGTCGGGGTCGAGGAGTACGGCGCCGGGGCCGCGCTCGGCGAGGTCGTCGCCGGGGTTGGTGAGCGCGCAGGACTTCAGGCTGAGGCAGCCGCAGCCGATGCAGCTGTCCAGCCGGTCCCGGAGCAGCTCGATCCGGCGGATCTGGTCGTCGAGCCGGGGCCGCCAGTCCCTGCTGAGCCGGTGCCAGTCGGCCTTGGTCGGCGTACGCCCGTCCGGGAGCGTCGCGAGCGCCGCGCCGATCTCCTCCAGGCTCAGCCCGATCCGCTGCGCGGTCCTGATGAACGCCACCCGCCGCAGCGTCGACTGTGCGTAGCGGCGCTGGTTGCCGGTGGTGCGCCGCGACGAGATCAGGCCGCGGCTCTCGTAGAACCGGATCGCCGAGGTCGCCACACCCGAGCGGTCCGACAGCTGGCCGATGGTCAGGGCAGTCATGAGTTCAACATTACTCGAAGTTGCCGAAGAACTAGAACAGGTTCTAGTCTGCGCGCGTGACCGACCCGCGCATCGTCGTCATCACCGGCGCCGCCTCCGGCATCGGCCACGCCACGGCCGAGCTGTTCCGCGACCTGGGTGACACCGTCTTCGGCCTCGACATCAAGCCGTCCGTGCCCGACGGGGTGACGTACGTCGAGTGCAACGTCGGCTCCAAGGAGTCGGTGGACGCCGCGGTGGCGACCTGCGCCGCAGAGGGCCGGATCGACGTGCTGGCCAACGTCGCCGGGATCGTGCAGTTCGGGCGCTTCGACGGAGTCAGCGAGGAGGAGTTCGACCGGGTGCACGCGGTCGACCTCAAGGGACCCTTCTTCCTGATCCAGGCGGCCCTGCCGCACATCCGCGCGGCCAAGGGCAACATCGTCAACGTCTCGTCGGTGGCCGGGAACAAGGCCCAGGGCTACTCCGCGGCGTACTCCGCGGCCAAGGGCGGGCTCACCATGCTCACCCGTGCCCTCGCGCTGGAGCTGGCGCCCGAGGGCATCCGCGTGAACGCGGTCTGTCCCGGCACCGTGGACACGCCGCTGGTCCAGCACGTGGCGAGCATCTTCCCGACCGACCTGGACCCGCGGGTGATGGACCGGCTGATGATGATGCTGCCCGGCCCGGCGATCAGCCCGGCCGAGATCGGCCAGTCGATCGTCTACCTCGCGTCGCCGGCGGCCCGGATGATCACCGGGACGATCCTCGCCTTCGACGGCGGCATGGGCTAGCTGCTGGATCGGGTGCCGCGCTCCCGAATGCCTTCGGGTTGCGGTCGACCCTGCCCCGCTCGGAGCCGGAACGGAATCGGGCCGACGGGCGCTCGGCATCTACGATGTGCGGCGCACCATGCCGGTGTAGCTCAGTTGGTAGAGCATCCGCCTTGTAAGCGGAAGTGCGCGGGTTCGATCCCTGTCACCGGCTCTGTCGGCGGGCGCCCCTACGTTGCCGCAATGTTCACCTGTCTCGGGTGCGGCGTCACGATGACGGGACGTCGCGAGCGCAAGTTCTGCAGCAAATCGCTGTCAGCGAGCTCTCGAGCGAAGGCAGAACCTGGAGCGCTGGTTCTCGACCGGGCTCGTCGGGGCTCCGCCAACGAGGGCGGGGCACTTCATCCGCCTGCATCTGGCCGAGCAACAGCACGGCCCGTGTGCAATCTGTCGTCTAGCTCCGGAATGGCAGGGCTTGCCTCTCATCTTTGTGATGGACCACGTTGACGGCGACGCGACCAACAACCGTCGTGAGAACCTCCGCTTGATCTGTCCGAACTGTGACTCGCAGCTACCGACGTTCAAGATGCGTAACAAGGGTCGGGGACGCGGCACTCGCACCGGCTGCGTCACGCCGACGGAAAGTCCTACTGACCGACAGCGACTGAGAGACTCGGGCCGTGACGTTCCCCACCGGTCCGCTCGTCGAGCTGGCGCAGGCCTACGGCGTGATGACGGAGTACGCCGACTGGCGCGGCCGGCAGGTCCAGGTGAGTGCCGAGACCATCGAGGCGGTCCTGGAGGCGATGGGCGTGGACACCATCGACCCCGAGGCGGCCCGCGCGCGCCAGGAGCACGAGCCCTGGCTGCGAATGCTGCCGCCGACCGTGGTGACGGTCCAGGGGGAGCCGCACTGGGTTCCGGTGCACGTCACGCACGGGGCCCCGGTCGAGGTCTGGGTCGAGCTCGAGGATGGCGGCGTCCGCCGGGCCCAGCAGGTCGACCACTGGGTCGAGCCGCGTGAGATCGAGGGCAGCCGGATCGGCGAGGCGACCTTCGCGGTGCCGGAGCACCTCCCGCTCGGCTACCACCGGCTCCGGGCGCGCAGCGGCGGCACGAAGGGCACCGCCCACCTGATCGTGACCCCGGGCTGGCTCGGCCTGCCCGAGCACGCCGACCGCGCTCGCCTCTGGGGGTTCGCGACCCAGCTCTACAGCGTCCGCTCCATCGGCAGCTGGGGGCTGGGCGACCTGACCGACCTCACCGATCTCGCGGTCTGGTCGGCCGGCGAGCTCGGCGCCGACTACGTCCTGGTCAACCCCCTGCACGCCGCCGAGCCCCTGGCGCCGCTGGAGCCCTCGCCCTACCTCCCCAGCAGCCGGCGGTTCTTCAACCCGGTCTACCTGCGGGTCGAGCGGATCCCCGAGTACGCCGCCCTGCCGCCGCTGGAGCGGGACGCGGTCGACCAGCTGGTCGCTCAGCTGCGTCCGTGGCTGACCCCGCAGGACCCGGTGGACCGCGACGCCAGCTGGACCGCCAAGCGCGCCGCCCTGCGGATCGTGCACGCGGCGCCCCGCAGCGTGGGGCGCGAGCTCGACTACTCGGCGTACCTGCGGCGCGAGGGTGGTTCGCTCACCGACTTCGCCACCTGGAACGTGCTGGCCGAGGACCACGGCAACGACGTGCGTGAGTGGCCCCTCGCCTACCGCCGTCACGACAGTGCCGCGGTGATCGAGTTCGCCACCGCGCACGCCGACCGGATCGACTTCGAGTGCTGGCTGCAGTGGGTGCTGGACGAGCAGCTGCAGCAGGTGCAGGCCAAGGCCGAGGGCGCGGGGATGCGGCTCGGCGTCATGCACGACCTGGCGGTCGGCGTGCACCCCGGCGGCGCCGATGCCTGGCGGCTCCAGGACGTCTACGCGCAAGGCGTCCAGGTGGGTGCGCCGCCGGATCCCTACAACCAGCTCGGCCAGGACTGGAGCCAGCCGCCGTGGCGTCCGGACCGGCTGGCCGAGCTCGGCTACCAGCCGTTCCGCGACCTGATCGGAGCCGTGCTCCGCCACGCCGGCGGCGTGCGGGTCGACCACATCATCGGGCTGTTCCGGCTCTGGTGGATCCCGGAGGGCGGCCCGCCGGACGAGGGCACCTACGTCCGCTACGACCACCGGGCGCTGGTCGGGGTCCTCGCGCTCGAGGCGCACCGGGCCGGTGCGGTGGTCGTCGGCGAGGACCTCGGGGTCGTGCCCCCCGAGGCCCGCGACTTCCTCGCCTCGCGCGGCGTGCTCGGCACCTCGGTGCTGTGGTTCGAGCAGGACCACGACGGGCCGAAGCCGGCCGAGCAGTGGCGCGAGTGGAGCCTGGCCTCGGTGACCACCCACGACTTCCCGCCCACGGCCGGCTACCTGGCCGGCGACCAGGTCCGGCTCCAGCACCAGCTCGGCATCCTCGAGGGCGACCTCGACGAGGAGCTGGCCTCGGCCGGCGAGCAGGTCGAGCGCTGGCTCGAAGAGGTGCAGAGCCGGGGGCTGCTCCCCGAGGACGCGGACACCGACCAGGTCGTCCGCGCCCTGCACGGCTACCTGACGCTGACCCCGGCCCGGCTGCTGTGCGTGGCCCTCACCGACGCGGTCGGTGACCGGCGTACCCAGAACCAGCCCGGGACCACCGACGAGTACCCCAACTGGCGGGTGCCGCTCGCCGGCCCGGACGGTGTGCCGATTCCGCTGGAGGAGGTCTTCACCTCACCGCGTGCTGCCGCACTGGCCGAGACGGTGAGACCGCACCACCCCTAGGGCGAGCTGCTGACTCCGGTGCAGCCGATGTGCCACGCTGCGCGTCGGATGGGGGGAACGACGCCCGGACCCGGCTCGAAAGGCACGCCGATGACGCAGACACCCAACCCGCCGGCCGGGTGGTACCCGCAGGGCAGCCAGGAACGATGGTGGGACGGCACGGCCTGGAGCGACAACTTCCGCCCGCTGGGCTCCGAGCAGGCGATGTTCCAGCCGCTCCAGCAGCCGGCGTACGGCCAGCCCCAGTACGGCCAGCCCCAGTACGGCCAGCCCCAGTACGGCGTGCCGCAGCCCTACGCCGTCCAGCCGGGCAAGGAGAGCCACACGGCGCGGAACATCCTGCTCGTCCTCGGAGTGATGTTCGTGCTGTTCGTCGGCGGCTGCATCGCGGTGGTCGCAGTGGTCGGCAACAAGGTGAACGACGCGGTGAACGACAACAGCCTGGGCGGCCCCAACAACCCGCTGACCATCACCGAGGGCAAGGCGTTCGAGGTCCGAGGGTTCAAGTACGCCGACGGCTGGACGATCACCCCGGAGCCGGTCAGCCAGACCTGGACCATCGACAACCTCAAGGTCACCAACGAGCGGGGCAAGGCAGACCGCCTCGATGTGAAGATCAGCCTGCTCCTCACGTCGAACAACGAGGTCCTCTCCACGGCGTTCTGCGCAGCGGGCGACGGTTTCGAGAAGATCCCCGAGCACACCACGGTGACCCTCGTGTGCTCGTCGAGCGACCCGTTGCCCGAGGCTTACGACAAGGTCACCATCCAGGACGTGATCTGACCGCGAGCCAGTCCGCTCAGGTCGAGCGTGACGGCGGCGTACTGGTTCAGCGCAGCCGGCGCGCGCTGAACATCTCCGGCGGGTCTGCGATCGCGTCCTGGGCGGCCACCAGCTGGATCTCACGGGTGCCGGCGGCCAGGGTCGCCTCGAGCACGGCGAACACCGATGCCGTGGTCCGCTCCAGCGCCAGGGCCGGGGAGCCGGTGGACGTGAGGTGTGCGAGGTAGAGCGCCGCGGTCACGTCACCGCAGCCGTTCGGCGTGATCGGCAGCAGGGGAGTGGTGACCGCCCACGCGCCGGCGTCGGACACGGCCACGACGTCCAGGGAGTCCGGGGGTACGTCGCCGTGCAGCACCGAGGTCACCAGCACGTCCCGCGGCCCCGTCTCGCGGACCTCGTCGACGGCGTCGAGCAGCTCGTCGAGTGTCGTGGTCTCGCGCCCGGCCAGGAAGTCGAGCTCGAAGTGGTTCGGCGTGACGATGTCTGCCTGCGGCACCACGGTGTCGCGCATGAACTCCGGGATCCCCGGCCGCACGAACATGCCCCGGCCCACGTCGCCCATCACCGGGTCGCAGCAGTAGACCGCGTCCGGGTTCGCGGCCTTCACCAGCCGGACCGCGTCGAGGATCACCGCGCCCACGGCCGGGTCGCCCTGGTAGCCGGACAGCACCGCGTCACAGTCGCCCAGCACGCCCCGGTCGCCGATCCCGGCGATCACCTCGCGCACGTCGGCCGGGTCGAGCAGCGGGCCGCGCCACTCGCCGTAGCCGGTGTGGTTGGAGAAGTGCACGGTCAGCACCGGCCACACCTCGTGGCCGAGCCGCTGCAGCGGGAAGACGGCCGCCGAGTTCCCGACGTGGCCGTAGGCCACCGACGACTGGATCGACATGATCTTCACGCAAGGCATTCTGTCGTGACGGTCCGCAGTGACCTCCTGAGCCTGCTTGGGCACCTACCGAGTGAAACTAGAACAAGTTACAGTTCCGCCATGGCAAAGAGGGCTGGGTACGCCGACGAGGCGGACTACGTCGTGGTGGGCTCGGGCTCGTCGGGGGCGGCGATCGCGGGCCGGCTGGCCCAGTCCGGAGCGAGCGTGATCGTGGTCGAGGCCGGCAAGAGCGACGACCAGTTCCTGGTCAAGAAGCCCGGCATGATCGGTCCGATGCACTCGGTCCCCGAGATCAAGAAGAAGGTCGACTGGGGCTTCTACTCCGTGCCGCAGAAGCACCTGCTCGACCGCAAGATGCCGGTCCCGCGCGGCAAGGTGGTCGGCGGCTCGAGCTCGATCAACGGCATGGTCTACGTGCGTGGCAACCGGGCCAACTACGACGCGTGGGCCGCGGAGGGCAACACCGGCTGGGACGCCGAGACCGTCAACGCGGCGTACCGGCGGATGGAGGACTTCGAGGACGGCGCCAACGACTACCGCGGCGCCGGCGGTCCGATCCGGGTCACCCGCAACCACACGCCGCAGGAGGGCTCGCTCCAGTTCATCCAGGCGGCCTCCGACACCCTCGGCGCCAAGATCCTCGACGACTACAACGCGGAGTCGCAGGAGGGCGTCAGCCGGATGCAGCAGAACGCCGCTGCGGGACTCCGCTACTCGGCCAGCCGGGGCTACATCCACCACCTCAAGCCCGGCACGCTCGAGCTCCAGACCGAGACCCTCACGACGAAGGTGGTCATCGAGAACGGCCGCGCGGTCGGCATCGAGGTCACCGACGTCTCCAAGAAGGGCGGCGGGGCGAAGCGCACGATCCGCGCGGGCAAGGAGGTCGTCCTCAGCGCCGGCTTCGTCGGCTCGGCCCAGCTCCTGATGCTCTCCGGCATCGGCCACGCCCAGCACCTGAAGGACCACGGCATCGAGGTGCTCGCGGACCTGCCGGTGGGCGACAACCTGCACGACCACCTGTTCCACGCGCTGACCTTCCACACCACCACGTCGAAGATGCGGGGCACGCCACTCTTCTTCGGCCGAGGTGTCGCCAAGGAGGTGCTGCGGCCGGGCAAGTCCTTCCTGGCCAACACGGTCTTCGAGGCCGTCGCGTTCATGCGTACGTCGCTCGCCACCGACGTACCGGACCTGCAGCTGCACCTGCTGCCGTGGTCGTACGTCTCGCCCAACCAGGACGAACCGATCCGGCACGACGTCGACCCGCGGCCCTCGATCACGATCCTGTCCACGCTGATCTATCCGCGCAGCCGCGGCACCCTGCGGCTGGCCGGCACCGACCCGAGCGTGGCACCGCTCATCGACTTCCAGTACCTCGCCGACCCCGACGACCTCACGGTGCTGACCGAGGGCTCCGAGATGGTCCGGGAGATCATGGCCGGGGCGGCGTTCGGCGGGGCGGTCAAGGAGGAGATCCATCCCGGAACCGGCCTGCAGGGGCAGGAGCTGCGGGACGCGATCCTCAACCGGGCCACGTCGGTCTACCACGGCGTCGGCACCTGCCGGATGGGCGTCGACGAGCTGGCGGTCGTGACCCCCGACCTCAAGGTCCGCGGGATCGACGGGCTGCGGGTGTGCGACGCGTCGGTCATGCCGTCGATCACCGGCGGCAACACCAACGCGCCCGCGATCATGATCGGCGAACGGGGCGCCGACCTCGTGCTCGGAAGGGGCTGAACACCATGGCACTCCAGCGACCCGCGACCCTCACCGATGCCTTCCTCGAAGGGCTCGTCGCCCGGGTGCCGTCGACCAGCGGCGGCACGTGGAAGCTCACCGAGGTCTACACCGGCGAGCTGCTCGTCGAGCTGCCGCAGTCCACGCCCGAGGACGTCGCGGCGGCGTACGCGACCGCTCGAGAGGTCCAGCAGGAGTGGGCGGCCCGGCCGCTCAAGGAACGGCTGGCCGTCTTCAAGCGTGCGCACACGCTGTTCATCGACAACGCGCAGACGACGACCGACCTGATCCAGGCCGAGTCCGGCAAGAACCGCCGGATGGCCATCGAGGAGACCTGCGACCCCGTCATGGTGATGTCGCACTACCTCAAGCGCGCTCCGCACCTGCTCAAGCCGGTCAAGCGCGGAGGGCCGGTGCCGCTGGTCTCGTCGTCGACCGAGCTCCGCCAGCCCAAGGGCGTGGTCGGGATCATCGCGCCCTGGAACTTCCCGTTCGCCACCGGAATCTCGGACTCGATCTCGGCATTGATGGCCGGCAACGGCATCGTGCTCAAGCCGGACAACAAGACCGCGCTGTCCCCGCTGTACGGCGTCCAGATGCTCGAGGACGCCGGCCTTCCTCGCGGCCTCTTCCAGGTGGTGTGCGGCGAGGGCCCGGACGTCGGTCCCGCGCTGATCGACCACGCCAACTACGTGATGTTCACCGGCTCCACCGCGACCGGCCGGGTCATCGGCGAGCGCGCCGGCCGCAACCTGATCGGTTGTTGTCTGGAGCTCGGCGGCAAGAACCCGATGATCGTGCTCGAGGACGCGAACCTGGACGAGGTCGTGCAGGGAGCCATGTTCGGCGCGTTCGGCAACACCGGCCAGATCTGCATGCACATCGAGCGGATGTACCTCCCGGAGTCGAAGTACGACGAGATCAGGACCCGGCTCGTCGCCGCCACCGAGGCCCTCACCCTCGGCGCGTCGTACGACTTCGGACCCGACGTCGGCTCGCTCGTCTCGCCCGACCACAAGGACCGGGTCCAGTCCCACGTCGAGGACGCCGTGGCCAAGGGCGCCACGGTCCTGACCGGTGGTCGCGCGCGTCCCGACCTCGGACCGGCGTTCTTCGAGCCCACGATCCTCGAGGGCGTCACCAAGGAGATGCTGGCCGGCGTCACCGAGACCTTCGGCCCGGTGGTCGCGCTGCACAAGTACTCCACCGTCGACGAGGCGGTCGCGCTGGCCAACGACACCGACTACGGCCTCAACGCCTCGGTCTGGGGTGGTGACATCTCCAACGCCTGTGCGGTCGGTCGGCGGATCGAGTCCGGCAACGTCAACGTCAACGACATCCTCGCCACGGCGTTCGCGTCGAAGGGCACGCCGTCCGGTGGCGTCAAGCAGTCCGGCGTCGGCGCCCGGCACGGCGACCAGGGGCTGTTGAAGTACACCGACGTCCAGAACCTCGCCGTGCTCAAGAAGCAGGTGATGGGCGCCCGGCCGGGTCAGGACTACGACAAGTACGTCAAGGGGATGCTCAGCGGGCTCAGGCTGATGCGGAAGACGCGGATCCGCTGATCTCCGTCGCCGCCGCCGCTTGTAACTAACCGTCCGCACCACTGGCATGCGGTTGTAACCGCATGGAAGACGACCGGACGGTTAGTTACAAGTGCGCCCGGACTCACGCACCCAGCTGCCCGCGGATCTCCCGGGCCTGTCGTTCGAGCCGTGCCGGCAGCCGGGTGCCGAACCGTCGAACGGTGTCGTCGTACTCCTCCCGCAGCCGCCTGAGCGCTTCCGTCCGCCGGGGCGGCCAGCAGTCCTCCCAGTAGATGTGCGACGTCCCGAGCCCTTCGCGGAAGGTGTCGTGGTCCCGCTTGCGCAGCTTCCACGCCACCTCGGCCGACGGCTCCTCGGCGACACCTCCGGCCTCCGGCGGGAGGAACTTGATCTTGCCGTGCGTCTCGAACAGGTGGCAGCCGACGCGCATGTCCGCCCAGGAGACGCGGCCGTCCTCGCGGCGGAACGGGAACTGGGTCTCGACCGGCCCGATCCCCAGCTCGTCCACCAGCAGCCGACCGAGGCTCTCGATGACCGTCTGTGCTCCCGGGTCGGCGAACTCGACGGCTCGCCGCGTCCGCTGGATGTATGGCCAGCACGTCATCCGCGCACAGGCGTCGCGCAGCGCGTCCCTGGTCACACCGGCGCGCATCGCCGCGTCGCAGGCGATCTCGCCGTACGGCTCGCCGAGCTCGCGGGCGATGTCGACGGCCGTCCGCGCGAGGTCGAGCACCTCGAGCCCGTTGACAACCAGCACCTGCGAACGGTTGAAGCCGGCGTAGTGGTGCTTGACGCCGTACCTCGTCCACGCGGTGGTGGAACCAGGCCGGGTGATGTGGGTGTGAGGCGCCGGCGGGACCAGGATGTCCATCGCGTGCTCGTGCGCCGAGGAGTCGTGGCTGACGACGTAGCCGCGCTTCAGCCCGCGCAACACGGCCCGGGTCCGCACCCGGTGCTGCTCGCGGTGGGGATCCAGTGATCGCCAGTAGTCGCCATCGGCGTAGAGGCCCCGCCGGAGCGGGACGAGTACGCCGCTCCGGACGAGGTGGCGCACCTGGGCGGAGGTGAGCCCCGCGTCCCGGGCCTCTGCCCAGGTCAGCAGGCCGCCGTTCGCCGCCATCACCGCTCGCACACTGTGGTAGATCACGACGGAGGTCTGCCCACAGCGCTCGTCGGTTACCCAGCGCTGCTTTCGGCCTGTGGAGAAGTTGTCCGAGCACTTGTAACTAACCGTCCGGGTCACTGGCATGCGGTTGTAACCGCAGGCCAGACGTCGTAACGGTTAGTTACAAGCGGTAGTGACGGCCAACCGTGGGGCCGCGACTCAGGCGACCTGCAGGCTCCGCTTCGACAACCCCATCCAGAAGCCGTCGATCACCTGGAGCCCGGGCTCCTCGGGATCGGTGGCGGCGCCGAGGGTGACGAACAGCGGCGTGTAGTGCTCGACGGTGGGGTGCGCGTAGGGCATCCCGGGTGCCTGGCTCTGGTACGACGCCAGGGCGTCGACGTCGCCGCGGGCCAGGGCGTCGCCGGCCCAGGCGTCGAAGTCGGTCGACCAGCCGGGCGCCTCGGCCTCGATGCGGAACTCCTTGAGGAAAGGCAGGCCGTGGGTCAGGAAGCCGGAGCCGATGATCAGCACGCCTTCGTCACGCAGCGGACGCAGCCGCCGGCCCAGCTCCAGGAGACGGGCAGGGTCGTGCGTGGGCAGCGAGAGCTGCAGCACCGGGATGTCGCCGGCCGGGTACATGATCCGGAGCGGCACCCAGGCACCGTGGTCGAGCCCGCGGCTGGGGTGCTGGTGCACCGGCTCGGTGCTCGGCATCATCGCGGCGACCCGCTGGGCGAGCGCGGTGGCCGACGGTGTCTCGTAGGTCATCCGGTAGTACTTCGCGTCGAAGCCTCCGAAGTCGTAGACCAGCGGCGCCTGGTCCGCGCTGAGCATGACCGGGGCGGACTCCCAGTGCGCGCTGACGATCAGGATCGCCGAGGGACGCGGCAGGTCCTGCGCCCACGCTGCGAGCTGTGCCGACCAGATCGGGTCGTCGAGCAGCGGTGGCGCGCCGTGCCCGATGTAGAGCGCGGGCATCCGGTCGCTGGTCACGTGGACATCATAGTTGAGAGTTAAACGTCCCGTCAGGGTCGGACCGCCGGGATGGGGGCCTCGGGGTCAACAGGTCCCCAGGAGCTCGGCCCCAGGCCGTTGATCGGCAGCTCGGGGCCGAGCATCACGGCGGGACGGAACGTCGCCTCGCCGAGCCCCTTCACCCTCGCCAGAACCTCCCGGACCGAGCTCTCGCGACCCTTCCTGCCGTAGGCGCCGCCGACCGTCAGCCCCTGCGTGTCGATGCCGGCGGCGAGCCCGAGGTCGACCGCGCGGGCGGCGTGGAAGCCCTGCGTCACGACCACGGCACTCTGGACGTCGAACACCTGCCGCGCCCGCCGCATCGTGCTCCAGGTGTCGAAGCCGGCGTAGTCGGTGAAGACCGCCTCGGCCGGTACGCCGGCAGCCAATACGGCGTCGCGCATCGTGTCGGTCTCGTCGTACCCCAGTCGGCGGTGGTCGCCGGAGACGAGGATCCGCGTGACCGTGCCGGCCCGGTAGAGCGCGACGGCACCGGCCACCCGGTCGCGCAGCATTGCGCTCATGCTGCCGTCGGGCTTCACGAGGGCGCCCGGCACGATCGCAACCTCGGCCTGGTCGACGCCGGCGACGTCGGAGTGGATCCGTCCGTGAGTGCGGACCAGCACCACGGCGTTCGCACCGGTCAGGATGAGCGTCCCTACGAGAGCTGACAGCACACCGACGAGCAGCAGCTTCCTGATCGGTCGAGATCGAAACAGCCGGCGCACGCGGGTCAGACTAGGCTGGGAGCGACCAGTCCACCGGCGCCGCACCCTGTTCCTCGAGCAGCCGGTTCACCCGGGAGAACGGCCGGGAGCCGAAGAACCCCCGGCTGGCCGAGAGCGGCGACGGGTGCACCGACTCGACCCACGGCACCTGGCCGAGCACCGGCTTGAGCGACTGGGCGTCGCGGCCCCACAGGATCGCCACGCACGGTCCGCCCCGCTCGACCAGGGCGGTGATCGCCTGCTCGGTGATCTCCTCCCAGCCGCGGCCGCGGTGCGACGCGGACTCGCCCGGCCGCACGGTGAGGACGCGGTTGAGCAGCATCACGCCCTGGTCGGACCAGCCGGTGAGGTCGCCGTGCCGGGGCGGTACGACGCCGACGTCGTTGCGAAGCTCGAGATAGATGTTGACCAGGCTCCTGGGCAGCGGCCACACGTGCTTCTCGACCGCGAAGCTCAGCCCGATCGGGTGGCCGGGCGTCGGGTAGGGGTCCTGGCCCACGACCAGCACGCGTACGCCGGCCAGCGGCCGCCGGAACGCGTGGAAGACGTTGTCGCCCGCCGGCAGGTACTTCCGCCCCGCCGCCAGCTCGTCACGCAGGAACTGGCCCATCCGCTCGATCCGGTCGTCGACCGGAGCCAGCGCCTCGGCCCAGTCCGGAGCCATCAGCCCCTTGTCGACGAGGCCGGCCAGCGCTGACACGAGCCAAACCTATCGAGGGCCGGCCGGCACCTCGGCGGCCGTACTGGCGCGACCTGACGGCGCGCGGTCGAACATAATCGGCACATGGCTCCCGACCACCGGATCGTCGCGTCGCTACGGAGCGCCGCCCCGGACGGCACCCGATGAGGGCCGTCTCGTGCGCCGACGCGGAGCTGTCCGTCGTCGAGCTGCCCGATCCGACACCCGCCAAGGGCCAGCTGGTCCTCGGTGTGCTGCGGTGCGGGATCTGCGGCTCCGACCTGCACGCCCGCGAACACTGCGACGAGCTGGCCGAGGTCATGGTCGAGCTCGACTACGGCCAGTTCATGCGCCGCGACCGGCCGACGGTCATGGGCCACGAGTTCGTCGGGGAGGTGCGCGAGCGTGGCCGCGGCGTACGCAAGGAGTTCCGGGAGGGTGCCCACGTCGCGGTCTTCCCGCTGCAGCGCGTGGACGGCGAGGTGCACCCGACCGGGCTCTCGCCGCTGGCGCCCGGTGGGTACGCCGAGCTGGTCCTGGCCGAGCAGTCGCTCTCGTTCGTTGTGCCCAACGGCCTCGCTCCCGAGGTCGCGGTGCTGACCGAGCCGATGGCCGTGGCCCTGCATGCGGTGAACCGCGGGGAGGTGTCGAAGAAGGACGTCGCGATCGTGCTGGGCTGCGGTCCCGTCGGACTGGCGGTGATCTGCTGGCTGAAGGCGCGCGGCGTCCGCACGATCGTCGCCTCGGACCCGTCAGCCGGCCGGCGAGCGCTGGCCACCAGGTGTGGGGCGCACGTGGCGGTCGATCCGACGACGGAGTCGCCGTACGCCTCGGCTTCGTCGAAGTTCATGACCAGGGCGCCCGACCTGCTGGACCTGGCCGCCGACTCGATGGACAGGCTGCGTCGCGTGCCCGGCTGGCGCCACGTCTTCCGCGCCGCCGAAGCGGCCGGGGTGGCCACGCCGTCGGGCCCGGTCGTCTTCGAGTGCGTCGGCGTCCCGGGGATGATCGAGTCGGTCGTCTCCCAGGCCCCGCTGGCCGCCCGGGTGGTCGTGGTCGGCGTCTGCATGGGCGGCGACTCCTTCCGGCCCTCGATGGCGATCAACAAGGAGCTCGACCTGCGGTTCGTGCTCTGCTACACACCGCTGGAGTTCCGCGACGCCCTGCACGCGCTGGCCGACGGCAAGGTCGACGCCTCGGCCATCGTGACCGGCACGGTCGGGCTGGACGGGGTCGCGGCGGCGTACGACGCCCTCGGCGACCCCGAGCGGCACGCGAAGATCCTCGTCGACCCGGCCTCGGCCGTCACCACGCCCGGCTGACATGGCCCGGCCGCGCGAAGGTCGCCGACGTCCACGAGCTGGCCGCGGCGCTGCCCGGCGCCACCCGCTACCCCGACCGCGACCGGGCCGTCTACCAGGTAGGCGGTCGCAGCTTCGTCTTCTTCCGCACCCCACGGCCGGACGCGGCGGACCCCGAGACCGGAGAGCGGTACGACGACGTCATCGTCTTCTGGGTCGAGTCCGAGGAGGACAAGGTGGCCCTGGTCCTCGACGAGTCCACGCCGTTCTTCACCACGGCCCACTTCGACGGGCACCCGTCGGTGCTGGTGCGCGGCTCCCGGATCGGCGAGCTCTCGCTCGACGAGCTGCGCGAGGTGGTGCAGGACGCCTGGCTGGCCCGGGCCGGCAAGCGGGCGCGCGCTGCCTGGCTGGCGGAGCATCCTCCCACCGGCTAACGACCGCCGGGCGGCTCCTCGAGGGTCGGCCTGCCGTCCTCCGGCCCGGTGAGCGGCACCCCGTCGATGTCGTCGGTCTCCCAGTCGGCGAAGAAGTACGGCAGCCGGTCCTGCCGGGCCAGCTCGACCACACGGCTGAGCCAGGCGGCGTACGCCGGGTCGTGACCTCGCCCGGCCTCGGCGAGCGCCGGGTGCTCGGCGACGAACCGGTCGGCCAGCTGCTCGCCGTCGAGCCCTTCGTCGGGGTTGCCCGAGGTCCAGCGGTCGACGTCGTCGCAGCTCATGGCCTGTACCGACAGCCGCCAGTAGAGCCCGCTCGGTGCGATCGACGGGATGATGCGGAGCCGCTCCAGGCCGCGACGGTGCAGGGCCTCGACCATCTCGAGGCGGCGGAGCTCCTTCACCGGTTCGGTCGGCTCAGGCGGTCGAGGAACGCGACCAGCAGCGCCTCGCGCAGCTCCGGCGCCGCGACGTCGAGCAGGGCGTTGACCTCGGCCATCCGCTCGGGCAGGGCGAGGCCTCCCTCGCCGCCACCGACCAGGCCCGAGGCCGCCAGGAGACCGTCGAAGTCGGCGTCGGTCAGGGCGTGCGGGTCCAGGGCCTCGATGAACCCGACCACGTCCGGGTCGACGGTGACCGGGCCGGCGTCCTGCGCCGCCGCGACCGACTCGCGGAGCGCCACGAGGAGCTCGCGGACGTGGGCGCCCGTCGCGGCGCTCACCGAGAGATGGATGGTCGGCGGCGTGCCGGCGTACGACATCTGCGGCTGCACGTACCACCCACGGGCCGCCATCTCGTCGCAGACCGTGAACGCGTCGCAGCTCCCGTCGGTGACCAGCGCGACCAGCGTGGCCTGTGGACGAACCAGCACGTCGACGCCCGGGATGTCGGTGGTCCCGGCCACGATCGCGTCGACGGCCTCGAACACCTCTCGGGAAAGGAGCTCGTAGCCCGTGTCACCCAGCGACTCGACCACGGCCCAGGCGCCGGCCAGGGGGCCGCCGGACTTGGTCGACTGCATCGTCGAGTTCAGCATCGTGTAGCCCGGCCAGGCCGCCGACGCGAAGAACTGTGGCCTGCGCAGCTCCGGCGTCCGGTGCAGCAGGAGCGAGGTGCCCTTGGGCGCGTAGCCGTACTTGTGCAGGTCGACCGAGATCGAGGTGACCCCGTCCACCGCGAACGTCCACGGTGGCACGGCTCGGCCGAGCCGCGCGGCGTACGGCAGCACCCAGCCGCCGATGCACGCGTCGACGTGGCAGCGGATCCCGCGCGCCGCCGCCAGGGCCGCGAGGTCGGTGACCGGGTCGATGACACCGTGCGCGTACGACGGCGCGCTCGCGACCACCAGCACCGTCCGGTCGCGCGCCTCGTCGACGGCGGCCTCGGTCGCCGCGACGTCGGCGGTGAAGTCGCGGGCGACCGGGACCAGCACCGGCTGCACGCCGAAGTAGTGCGCGGCCTTGTGGAACGCCGCGTGCGACGTGGCGGGCAGCACCATGCGGGGCTCGGCCACATCCGGACGCGCGTCGCGCGCCGCCTGCACCGCGAGCAGCACCGACTCGGTGCCGCCCGAGGTGACGGTGCCGACCGCCGTGTCCGGTCCGTCCAGGAGACGGAGCGCGAAGCCGACCAGGTCGTTCTCCATCTGCAGCAGGCTGGGGAACGCGGTCGGGTCGAGCCCGTTGGAGCCGGCGTACGCCGCCACCGCCTCGCGGCCGATCTCGTCGACGTCGGGCAGGCCGGAGTCGTAGACGTAGGCCAGCGTCCGGCCCCCGTGCACCGGCAGGTCGTTGCCCTGCAAGGCCCTGAGCCGGGCCAGGACGTCGTCGGTCATGCCGCTGCTCCGGTGGGGTCGGGCTGACCGTCGACCTGGGCGGCGTCGAGCCGGTAGCGCACCAGCCAGACGAGGCTGAGCGCGACGAGGGCGGCCGGCAGGATCGAGAAGCCGAGCGTGATCGCGGTCAGTGCGGAGTCCGGCTGTGCGACGTCACCGTCGGTGCTCGACCGGTAGCCGCCGGTTGCCAGGGCCAGTGCGAACAGCCCGGGGCCGAGCGCGAGGCCGAGCGTCTCGCCGGCCGTCCACACGCCGGTGTAGACGCCGACCCTCGAGGTACCGGTCCGGCTCGCGTCGACGGCGGCCGCGTCGGGCAGCATCGCGAGCGGGAAGACCTGGCAGCCGGCGTAGCCGATGCCGACCAGCACCACGGCCGCCACGACCAGACCGAACGGCGCCGACCGGGCCAGCACCGCCAGCAAGGCGCCGGCGGCGAGGATGACGGACGAGGCGAGGTACCCCTGCTTCTTGCCGACGCGAGCTCCGACCGCGGACCACACCGGGGTGAGCAGCAGTGCCGGGCCGACGAAGCAGACGAACAGCACTGTCGTCGCGCCCTTGCGGTCCAGCACGTCGGTGGCCAGGTAGTCCACGCCCGCGAGCATGCACCCGGTGGCGAGCGCCTGCACGACGAAGGTCACCAGCAACAGCCGGAAGTCGCGCGCGCCGGCGACGATGCGCAGCTGGTCGCGCAGCGTGCCCGGTCCGGCTTCGACCGCACCGACAGGGGCGTGCCTCGTGCCCCGGTAGGCGGACAACACGCCGACCACGATGACGAGCGCCATCGCGATCCCCATCACGCGGTAGCCGGCCCGCCCACCGACCGCATCGCGGATCACCGGAGCCGTAGCGCCGGCGAGCATGATCGTGAACGCCAGGATCGCCACCCGCCACGTCATCAGCCGGGTGCGCTCGTCGTACGACGACGTCATCTCCGCGGGCATCGAGACGTAGGGCACCTGGAAGAACGCGTACGCCGTCGCACACGCCACGAAGCAGACCAGCACCCAGCAGGCCTCCAGGACCTTGCCGTCCAGGGTCGGAGCGGCGAAGAGCAGCGCGAACGCGACCGCGAGGCCGAGCCCCGCGCGCAGCAGCCACGGTCGCCGCGGACCGCGGGGGTCGAGAGTCCGGTCGCTGATCCGCCCGGCGATCGGGTTCAGCACCACGTCCCAGGCCTTGGGCGCGAACACGATGAAGCCGGCCGCGACCGCCGCGATCCCGAGGCTGTCGGTGAGGTAGGGCAGCAGCATCAGCCCCGGCACCGTGCCGAAGGCGCCGGTGGCCACCGAACCCGAGCCGTAGCCCAGCCGCACCGACCGCGGCAGCGTCGTGCCGGTGTCCACCGTCAGTGGGCCAGGTTGCGCGAGGCCGCGGAGCCGTAGCGGCGGGTCGGGTTCGACCCGATGGTGTCGGTGCTGGCCGCTGACCTCTTCGACGAGGTCTTCGGCGCCTTCCTCGCGGCGGGCTTCCCTGTGGGCCGGTCCGCCGACCACTGCCCGACCCACTCGTCGAGCACCCGCCAGGTCGTGCCGCGCGCGGACCGGCCGGTGAGCATGCCGAGGTGGCCGCCGGGCACGATCTCGAACCGGACCTCGGGCGAGCCGGTGAGGAGGGGTACGACGGCCTTGACCGCGTTGGCCGGCGCGATGGCGTCGGTCGAGCCGGCGAAGACCAGGACCGGCACGGTGACCGCGGACAGCTCGACGGTCCGGTCGGCGAGCTCGTAGCGACCGGTGCTGAGCAGGTTGCTGCGCACGAACCGGTGGTAGAGCTGGCCGAAGCTCCGGCCGGGGTAGGCGGTCATGTTGTCGGTGAACCGGTCCACCGCCTCGAGCTGGGCGAGGAAGTCGGCGTCGTCGAGATGGGTCGCGACGGCCAGTGGCCGGGTGACCAGCCTCTGGATCGACGAGAGCTGGAACGCCCACCTCACCAGCGGTCGCGGCGCGCCGCCGGTGAGCCGGTAGACCGGCGTCAGCAACCGTCCGTCGGTCAGGTTCAGGAGCGGCCGCAGCGGAGCGACCAGCGGCACCTGGCTCACGTCGATCGGGGCGCCGACCACCGTGATCGACGCGATGGGCAGGGCGGGCCGGTCGGCCGCGGCCAGCAGCGCGAAGATCCCGCCCAGGCTCCAGCCGACCAGGTGCACCGGGCGGCCGCCGGCGTGCTTCGACACCTCGTGGACCGCGGTCGGGACCACCTCCTCGACCCAGTGCTCGATGCCCAGCGCCCGGTTCCGGAACGCCACCTCGCCGTACTCGACCAGGTACGTCGGCCGACCGGTCTCCACGAGGTGCTCGACGAGCGAGCAGCCGCGGCGCAGGTCGAAGCAGAGTGCCGGAGCAGCGAGCGGGGTCACCAGCAGGACCGGGTCGCCGTGCTCACGGGCGCTGGCTGCGGGACGGTAGTGGTAGACCTCGCGCAGCTCGCCCTCGTCGATGAGCGTGCGCGGCATCGGGCGCAGGTCGGCCAGTCCTCCGTAGAGGACCTTGTGCGCCACGTTGCCGGCCGCCGAGACGACCTGGTCGGGCCTGGGCACGAGCTTCATCCCGCGGTGGCGAAAGCGCGAGCGCAGTGAGCGGCCTTCGTCGGGTGGAGGTCCATGGCCGAACGGTAGCCCCAGCGGCAGACGCGCCCCAGGTCGCTCAGCGGGGGATCGACACCGGATCCTCCGCCGACCGGACAATGAGCCCATGAAATGGACCCGCGTGGTGACCGGGGCGGTCGCGGTCGTCGGTGCCGTGGCTGCGCACGACCTCACGCAGACGAAGCACGCGATCCTGCGCAACTTCCCGGTCGTCGGGCACCTGCGGTTCACGCTCGAGCGGTTCGGCCCCGAGCTGCGTCAGTACATCGTGGCCTCGAACGACGAGGAGCGGCCGTTCAACCGCGACCAGCGGCGATGGGTCTACGCGAGTGCGAAGGGTGAGAACTCCTACTTCGGTTTCGGCACCGACAACAACGTCGAGAACGCCGAGGGCTACCCGATCATCAAGCACCGCACCTTCGCCGGGCCCGGCGCGATGACCGACCGGCACGCCGAGGAGGCCGTGCCGCTGCCCATGGCCAAGGTGCTCGGCGCGGCCCGTGGCCGTGCCCGCGCCTTCCGCCCGGCCTCGGTCGTCAACATCTCGGGGATGAGCTTCGGCGCGCTGTCCCGCAACGCCGTGGAGGCGCTCAACCGCGGAGCCCTCGCGGCCGGCTGCCTGCAGAACACCGGCGAGGGCGGGCTGGCGCCGTACCACCGGAACGGAGGCGAGCTGGTCTTCCAGGTCGGTACGTCGTACTTCGGCTGCCGCGACGAGCACGGCCGCTTCGACCTGGCCCGGCTCAAGGAAGTCGTGGCCTCGGCACCGGTGCGCGCGATCGAGGTCAAGCTGTCCCAGGGCGCCAAGCCCGGCCTCGGCGGCATGCTCCCCGGCGCCAAGGTGAGCCGGGAGATCGCGGAGACCCGCGGCATCCCGGCGGGCCAGGACTGCGCCTCGCCGAGCCGCCACCAGGTGTTCCACGACGTCGACTCGATGCTGGACTTCGTCGAGCTGCTCGCCGCCGAGACGGGGCTGCCGGTCGGCATCAAGTCGGCGGTCGGGAACCTCGAGTTCTGGGACTCGCTGGTCAAGCACATGGAGGGGCTGCGCGCGCCGGGCGGCCGCGGCGTCGACTTCGTCAACATCGACGGCGGCGAGGGCGGGACCGGCGCCTCGCCGCTGGTGTTCTCGGACTCCGTCGCCTACCCCTTCCGCATCGGCTTCGCCAATGTCTACAGCCGCTTCGCCCGGGCCGGGCTCACCGACGACGTCGTGTTCCTCGGGGGCGGCAAGCTCGGCCTGCCCGAGAGCGCCGCCGTCGCGTTCGCCCTGGGCGTGGACGGGGTGCAGGTGGCCCGCGAGGCGATGTTCGCGCTGGGCTGCGTCCAGGCCCAGAAGTGCCACACCGACCACTGCCCGACCGGGGTCACCACCCAGAGACCGCGGCTGGTCCGGGGCCTCGATCCCGGGTCGAAGTCGGAGCGGGTCAGGAACTACGTCGTTGCGCTTCGCCGCGACCTGCTCAAGGTGTCCGAGGCGGTCGGCGTCTGCCATCCAGCACTGATCGGCCCCGACGACGTCGACCTGGTCGACGGGCTCCGCAGCACCGAGGGGATCCGCGAGGTCTACGGGTACCAGCCGGGTTGGGGCGAGGTCGGCCCCGCGCTCAAGGAGGACGTGGTCACGATGATGGCCGGCCTCCTCCCCGCGCCGGAGCAGCCGCCCACTCGCTAGTCGCCGCTCAGCTCTTGCGGGCGGGCTTCAGCGCCTTCCGGTGCGTGCTGCCGACGTCGGTCAGTGCCGTCATGTAGCTCTCCGCCCAGGCGTTGACGTCGTGGTTCCGGATCGTCTTGCGCATCGCGCGCATCCGCTTGGTCAGCTCCTTCTCGTCGGCCTGGTAGGCCTCGAGCAGCGCGGACTTCATCCCGTTGATGTCGTAGGGGTTGACCAGCCAGGCCTGCCGCAGCTCGTCGGCGGCACCGGCGAACTCCGAGAGCACCAGCGCGCCGAGGTCGTCGTACCGGCAGGCGACGTACTCCTTGGCCACCAGGTTCATCCCGTCGCGGTAGGGCGTGACGACCATGATGTCGGCGGCGCGGTAGAGGGCGGCCATCTCCTCGCGGGGGTAGGACGAGTGCAGGTAGCTGATCGCCGGGCGGCCGATCTTGCCGCGGTCGCCGTTGATCCGGCCGACCAGCCGGTCGGTCTCGTCGCGCAGCCGTTGGTACTCCTCGACCTGCTCGCGCGAGGGCACCGCGACCTGGACGAACACCGCGTCCTCGACGTCGAAGTGGTCGTCACCGAGCAGCTCGGCGTAGGCGCGGAGCCGGGCGTAGATGCCCTTGGTGTAGTCGAGCCGGTCGACGCCGAGGAAGATCCTCCGCGGCTCGCCCAGGGCGCTGCGGATCTCCTTGGCGCGGGCGGTCACCTCGGGCGACTGCGCGAGCTCCTCGAAGTCCTTGGTGTCGATCGAGATCGGGAACGCCGCTGCGCGGACCGTCCGCCCGTCGGGCAGGTAGACCAGGTCGCGGTGGGTCTTGTGGCCGACCCGCTGGCGGACCAGGCGGACGAAGTTCGCCGCGCCGCCGGGCAGCTGGAACCCGACGAGGTCGGCGCCGAGCAGCCCCTCGAGCAGCTGGCGCCGCCACGGGAGCTGCTGGAACAGCTCGGCCGGCGGGAACGGGATGTGGAGGTAGAAGCCGATGCGCAGGTCGGGCCGGAGCTCGCGCAGCAGCTGGGGCACCAGCTGCAGCTGGTAGTCGTGCACCCACACCAGCGCACCCTCGTTCGCGAGGTCCGCGGCCTGGCTGGCGAACCTCTGGTTCACCGCGACGTAGGAGTCCCACCACTCCCGGTGGAACTCCGGCTTGGCCACCAGGTCGTGGTAGAGCGGCCACAGCGTCCCGTTGGAGAACCCCTCGTAGTGGCCCTCGATCTCCTCGGCCGTCATCGACATCGGGAAGAGGTCCAGGCCGTCGACCTCGAACGGCTCGAGGTCCTGCTCGGTGCCGCCCGGCCACCCCATCCAGACGCCGTCGTTGGCTCGCATCACCGGCTCGATGGCGGTCACCAGACCACCCGGGGACGGCCGCCAGGCGGGCGTCCCGTCGGGCTGCTCGACCCGGTCGACCGGAAGCCGGTTCGCAACGATGACGAGGTCGTAGCCCACTAGTGGTCGCCACCGGACGTGCGTCGGGGGTGGCCCGTGCTCCGGGTGCGTGCATGCATTTCCGGGGTCCCCGCGGAATCGCGAGCGCAGCGAGCGATTCTGTGGGGTGGATCGCAAGGCGCAGGAGCGACGCCGTACTTGGTCGTCCAGCGAGCGACTGCAACGCCGCGACGTTTTTCCCGGGGTCCCCGCGAAAGCGCGAGCGCAGCGAGCGTCTTTCGTGGGGTGGGACGTGCGCGCCCGGGGTGCGGGACACACGACGAACGTCCGGTGGTGACCACTTGCCCACCATAGGCTCGTGCCGGTGGGCAGGGCCCACCCCGAAGGCCGGAACCGGGTCCTGCGGTGTCTGGCTGGCCCGACAGCAGCTGTCGGGCTGGCAGGATCGTGTCGGCGCTCGTCAACGACGACGCTGGAGGCCATGACGGACACCCTGATGACGACCCAGCCCTTTGCGATGACAGCCCCCACCTACGCCGACCGGAGCGAGCCGGTCCGGCCTCGTGGCCTGCGGCGGGTGCTCTACGACTCCGGCTACGCGTTCTCGTCGTTCTTCATCGCGCTGCCGGCCTTCGTCGTCGTCGTCACCGATCTCGCACTCGGTACCGGCCTCGCGGTGCTGATCGGCGGCGTACTGCTGCTGTGGGTGGCGGTCATGGTGGCCCGCGGCTTCGCGCGGTTCGAACGGATCCGGCTGCGCGGGATGCTGGGCAAGCCGGCCCCGACGCCGGCGTACCTCTGCCCCGGGCCGCAGGACTCCTTCTGGCGGAAGGCGTTCCTGCCTCTCCGGGACGCACAGTCGTGGCTGGACGTGGTCTGGTGCCTGGTCGGGCTGGTGACTGCGACCCTCGCGTTCGCGCTGGCGGTGGCCTGGTGGGCCGCCGCGGCCGGCGGGCTGTCCTACTGGCTCTGGCAGCGCTGGATCCCCGAGAGCTCCGACGGCACCACCGGCCTCGCCGACCTGATGGGCTTCGACGGCGGGCGGCACGACGAGATAGTGGTCAACCTCGTGATCGGCGCCATCGCCCTGGTGACCCTGCCCCTGGTGATGCGGTTCGCCGCAGCGGTGCACGGCAGCCTGGCCCACGTGCTGCTGAGCAGCCGCGCCGAGCTGCAGCACGAAGTACGTCGGGTCGAGGGCGGGCGCGAAGCCGCCCGCGCCGCCGAGGCCGACTCGCTGCGCCGGCTCGAGCGCGACATCCACGACGGGCCGCAGCAGCGGCTGGTCCGGCTGCAGATGGACCTGGGCCGGATCAAGAAGCAGCTGGCCGAGGACCCGGCCCTCGCGAGCCAGACCGTCGACGAGGCGATGCTCCAGGCTCGGGAGACCGTGGACGAGCTCCGCTCGCTCTCGCGAGGGATCGCCCCGCCGCTGCTCGTCGACCGTGGGCTGTCGGCTGCGCTCGGTGAGCTCACGGTGCGCAGCGAGGTCCCGGTCGAAGCGACCGTCGAGGTGCCCGGCGCGCTGCCGCCGCACGTCGAGACCGCCGTCTACTTCGTGGTCGCCGAGGCCCTCACCAACGTCGCCAAGCACAGCGGGGCCACCCGCGCGTCGGTCGGCGTGTGGATGGAGAGCGGTGGAGTCGAGGTCAGGGTCGAGGACGACGGCGTCGGCGGTGCGCACCTCGCCAAGGGCAGCGGCCTGGCCGGCCTGCAGCAGCGGGTGTTCGCGGCGGACGGACGGCTCGAGCTGAGCTCGCCCGCCGGCGGCCCCACCGTCGTCAACGCGTGGATCCCGGTCGGAGGCAGATGAGACTGGTCGTCGCGGACGACTCGCTCCTCCTGAGGGAGGGGCTCCAGCTCCTGCTCGCCGAGGCCGGCCACGAGGTGGTGGCCGGCGTCGGCGACGGCCCGTCGTACGTCGCCGCGATGCTGGAGCACCGCCCGGACGTCGGTGTGGTCGACGTGCGGATGCCGCCCAGCCACACCGACGAGGGTCTGCGCGCCGCGGTCGAGGTCCGCGGAGCCTGGCCGGACGCGCGGATCATGGTCCTGTCGCAGTACGTCGAGGTGTCGTACGCCGACGACCTGCTCGCCTCGGGCGACGGCGGTGTCGGCTACCTGCTCAAGGACCGGGTCAGCGACCTCGACGACTTCCTGGCCGCGCTGGCCACGGTGGCCGAGGGCGGGACCGTGCTCGACGCCCAGGTGGTCGCCCAGCTGATGAGCCGACGCCGGGACCCGTTGGACACGCTCACCCCGCGCGAGCGCGAGGTCCTCGCGCTGATGGCCGAGGGCCGCTCCAACGCCGCCGTCGCGGAGGCCCTGGTGGTGACGGAGGGCGCCGTCGAGAAGCACACCCAGCGGATCTTCGCCAAGCTCGGCCTGCTCCCGGACGACGGCCAGCACCGGAGGGTACTGGCCGTCGTCCGGTTCCTACAGGTGGGCTAGTCAGCCCGGCCTGCGTTAGTTGGATGCTGAGCTGGCCGGAGCGGATGAGCCCCCGGTGGGTCGGGTGGTGCCGCCCGTGCCGTTGAGGGCCACGGTCTCGACCAGGAGCTGGTTGGCCTGGATGAGAGTTGCCGCGGTGGTGTTGCCGCACAGCGTGAACTGGTGGGTCCCCGTCATCGGCTGCAGAGTGTGGACACTCGCGGCGTCACCGTTGGTCGGGTCAGAGTGCGCCTGGACCCGGCGGTCGAAGCCGAATCCGCTGAACGTCGTGCACGGTTGGTCCACCGAGTACCACATGGTCGCTGCCCCGTTCGGCCCGAAGAAGTCCGTGCTGGCGTCCACGCGCACGAAGTTCTGGCCGGCGGGCACGGTGATGCTGATCGGCCCCAGCAGCTGCGCAGTGGCGCCGGCGGGGTTGTTGACGCCCGCGGTACCAATGGACGAAGCGAACACGGCCCGGCTCTGGTAGGCCGAGGCCGCTTGCCCGCCGAGCGCGTTCGAGTTGCTGGCGGTTCCGGCGCTGGCCGCGAACGCGACAGACAGCGTGGCTGCCTTCTTGTTGACCACCTTGGTGGCGATCGCCTTGACCTTGCCCTTGGTCAGTCCTGCCGCGGTGGCGGTCCCGAACGAGCCGAGCACGAGTGCCACGACAGCGACCAGCACCAGGATGGGAAGTGACGAGGTGCGCTTCTTCATGAAGTGTTCCCTTCGGATGTCCCCGGCTGATGGGCGTGCTGCAGTTCCGTCAGGGACATCCGGATGCTGCTCCCCCGATGGGGCGACTACGACGAGCCGCTCCGGCCATCGTGCTGGGCTCGCAGGTCGCGTGCCTGACACCTTCGGGCCACTTCCCGATCACCCATCTGGGGGGATGGCGCGACACGGGCACTGCCGCGGCGCGAACGACGGCCAGCACCGCGAGTGCGGGGGGGGGGGGTACCCGCTGGCGGAGCTGACCCGGTGCGATGCGCGAGGTGCTCGGGCTGTTGGAGGGTCGCTCGAACGCCTCGATCGCAGACGCGCTGCTGATGACGGGGTCGGCGCCGAGAAGCGCATCCCATGCATCTTCGCCAGGCTCGGGCGGGCGCGACGACGGCCGGCGCCAGCGGCGCCGACCGTCGTCCGGTTCCAAGTTGGATTCAGCCCGTCAGGAGCGCTGACGAGTCACCGTGAGCCGGGTTCGTCTCACCGGAGCGAGAGTGACCCGGTCCCCTCCGACGCTGGGCGAGGCGAGGTGGTTCGGGATCCGCCGGCCAGAGTCATGAGGGTCAGAGTGCGCGTGTAAGCCGACTGGCCTGCCGAGGCCGAGGCGCAGAACCGGTAGGTGTGCGCGCCCGGGGTCGCGGCGAAGACGAAGTCGACGGTCGCGCTGACCTGGCTCGCGCTCACGGCTGAGTAGACGGCGTGGGGCGGCGCCACGCCCGCGCAGGCTGCGTCCGCAGTCAGGTAGATGACGAAATCGCCGTTCGTGCCCGCCATGGACAGGTTGCCGGTCGCTCGCACGAGGCTCCGCCCCGCCGGGACGGTGATGTTGCCCGTGAGGACCGCGGTGTCGTTGGTCACGGCGATCGGGGTCGCGGCCGACGTCGCGATGAACGTCGCGTTGTCCTGGTAGGCCGAAGCCGCCAGGCCGTTCAGGTTGGTCGCGTTGCCGGCCGTGTCCGCGCTGGAAGCGTGGGCCACGGTAAGCGTCGGGGCCTTCTTGTTGACCACCTTGGTTGCGATCTTCTTGACCGTGCCCTTGGTCAGCCCTGCGGCCGTGGCGCTGCCGAACGAGCCGAGCACGAGCGCGACGACGGCGACGATTACGAGTAGAGGCAGTGACGAGGTGCGTTTGTTCACTGAGTTCCCTTCGGTTGCCCCGAGGCGACGGATGCTGGGCAGCTCCGAAGGGCATCCGGACACTGTTTCCCCAGTCAGGCGACATCTTGGGCCGCCGGAGCAATCCTCGATGGCCGCCGCGCCGTTCGCCTGACGCGTTCGGGTGACTTGGAAAGACCCGGTCGGCTGATGTGCGCGGCCCCAGCCACGGCCGACGGCCAGCACCGTCGGGTGCTGGCCGTCGTGCGGTTCCTGCAGGCAGGGTGATCGCTCAGACGTCCCCCGATAACCGGCAGGTGACTACCGGGTCGATGCGGGGTGACTTCCCGGCTGGACGGCCGGAGGCCGGGCGATCGTGGTGCCGCCTGAAGCTCCGGTCTGAATCGTCTCGATGGTCATCGCAGGGTTCAGTGTGTTGGTGACCGTCGAACCGCGAAGACCGCACAGGCGGTAGGTGTGCACCCCGGGCGTGACGGAGTCGACGAACTCAACAGGGAGCGACATCTGCTGGGCGGCGTTGCCGAACTGACGGAGGTTGAAACTGGGACCGCTCAACGCGCAGGCAGCGTCCTTCTGAACCCACACGATGAAGTCGCCGCCGCCGGTGGCTCCCGTGACGGCAGCAGTGACGTGGACGAAGTTCGTTCCGGCTGGCACCGTGATCGATGTCGGTCCGAGGATCTGGGTCGCCGTGGTGTCACTGAGGGCGAGGAACGCGGTCGACGAGGCGAAGGCGACCCGGTTCAGGTACGTCGTCGGTGCTTGGCCTCCGAGATTGCTGGCATTTGTTGCCGTGTCCGCCGTGGCGGCGTGGGCAACCGACAGCGTCGGTGCCTTCTTGTTGACGACCTTGGTGGCGATCGCCTTGACCTTGCCCTTGGTCAGGCCGGCCGCGGTGGCGGTGCCGAACGAGCCGAGGACGAGGGCCACGACAGCCACCAGCACCAGGATGGGTAGTGACGAGGTGCGCTTCTTCATTCAGTCTTCCCTTCGGATGTCCCCGACTGAAGGGCCTGCTGCAGCTCCGTCAGGGACGTCCGGATGCCGCTCCCCCCGAGTGGCCACCCCGAGATGTCGCCTCGGACATCGTGCTGGGCCGGGGCCTTGTACGCCTGACACGTTCGGGCCCCCTCGAGATCCCCCAGATGGGTGATGGCCAGCCCGGGCTCGGCACCGCGAACGCGAACGATGGCCAACACCCAGTGGGTGCTGGCCATCGTCCGCTCACTGAAGATGGATGACCGGAGGTCAGCCTGCGGAACCGCTGTCGCCCCTGCCGGGCTTGGCCAAGCCCAACGTGCCGGTCCCGTTCGCGAGGGTGTCGATCTTGAGGGCGCTCAGCGACGAGACGGTCCCCGTGTCGGGGTCGACGGTGAAGTTCGATCCGCCGAAGCAGTGCAGCCCCACCTTGCCGTTGTTCACCTGCAGCACGGCTCCGCCGGTCGCGGCGCTGAAGAGCGAGAACGCCGTCCCGTAGGTCCGGCCCTCGGTAGCGTTGAAGGACGTGGCGGGGGAGGTGTAGACGGCGCACGAGACGGTGGTCCCGCCGGTGGCCATCCGGGCGATGACGGCGTAGTCGACGCGGTAGGTCCCGTTCGGGACCGCGAAGACGTAGTCCTGCGTCCCGGCCGCCGCGGCCGTCGGCAGCCGGAAGCGGTAGCCCTGGGTCTGGTAGGCCGAGGAGGGCTGGCCGTTCAGGGTGGTGGCGTTGTCGGCCGTGTGCGCGTGTGCCACGGACAACGTCGGAGCCTTCTTGTCGACCACCTTGCCGGCGATCTTCTTGACCGTGTGCGCGGTGAGGCCCGCGGCGGTGGCGGTTCCGAAGGAGCCGAGCAGCAGGGCCACCACGGCGGCGACCACGATCAGAGGTAGGGCGAGGGTGCGGTTCTTCATGACGGGTTGTCTCCTGAGGAGTCGGTGGTGTGTCACCCCCTTGGAGCCGTCGGTACGCGCGCAGATATGACCCGAAGGGGCCATTCCCAGCGCGGTCTCGAACGAGCTCAGGCGTCTCCCGGGTAGCGGACACCGACCTGGGCCCGGAGCCGGTCCATCTGCCGCATGATCGTCAGGGTCTGGGCCTGCGGCACCAGACGGCTCTCGAGCAGCCCCTCGGCCAGGCAGCGCTGGAACTCCACCACCTCGTGCGCGTAGCCGCGACCGATGACCTGCTCGATGCTCTCGAGCCGCCGGGACGTGCTGCGCTCCACGTCGTCGTTCGTGCCGCCCACGGCGGTCGGGGTGAACGTCGCATGGCTGGGGTGGTGGAAGTCCTCGAGCACCAGCCGGCCCTGGTCGGTGGCAAAGTCGGCGCGGCGTGACGACCACGAGGTCATCGAGGCGGTCATCGTGGCCACGACGCCGCCGGGGTAGCGGCCGGCGATGGCGATGTCGAGGTCGACACCGGACTCCGACAGCACCGCGGTGGCGGTGAGCTCCTCGGCCTCGCCGAGGAAGAGGTGGGCAAACGTGAGCGGGTAGATGCCCATGTCCAGCAGTGCGCCGGCGCCGAGCGCCACGTCGAGCAGGCGGTCGGTCGGGACGGCGTCGACGACGAAGCCGAGCTCAGCGTGCAGGTGCCGGGGCAGCCCGAACTCACCCGCGCGGAGCCGGTCCCGCACGGCTCTGACCACCGGGTGGCAGGCGGTCCACATGGCCTCCATGAGGAGCAGCCGGTGCCGCCCGGCCAGTGCGAACAGCTCCTCGGCGTCGGCTGCGCGCAGGGTGATGGGCTTCTCGCAGAGCACGTGCTTGCCGGCCTCCAGGGCGGCGGACACCTGGGCCACGTGGAGCGCGTGTGGAGACGCGACGTACACCGCGTCGACCGAGTCGTCGGCCAGCAGCTCCTCGTACGAGCCGTACGCAGAGGCGAAGCCGAGCTCCTGGGCGAAGGCCGTGGCCCGGGCGTGGGAGCGTGAGCCCACCGCCGTCAGCTCGGCGTCGGGCACCAGCCGGAGGTCACGGGCAAAGGTGCGGGCGATGCGTCCGGGCCCGATGATCCCCCAGCGAGTGGCCATGCCGGGAGCCTAACCACCGGCCCACGGCACGCCGGGGGACTGAATGACATCGGTGTGATTCGTCGCTTACCATGACCGACATGGATGTGGCGAACGTCGGGCGTTCTGACGCCGGTCAGGCGGAGGAGCCTGCCCTCAGCGACCGCGACCGCGAGATCCTGGAGTTCGAGAGGCACTGGTGGAAGTACGCCGGCGCCAAGGAGACCGCGGTTCGCGAGAAGTTCGACATGTCCTCCACGCGCTACTACCAGGTGCTCAACGCCCTGATCGACCGGCCGGAGGCGCTCGAGGCCGACCCGCTGCTGGTCCGCCGGCTGCGCCGGCTCAGAGCGGCTCGCCAGCGACAGCGCTCGGCGCGGCGTCTCGGTTTCGAGATCTGACCGCATGACTGCATGGCGGCACCCGCGCGACGAGCGTGGCGTGGTCTTCCCCTCGCCGGTGGTGATCCTCAGCGTCGTGGCCGTCGCCATGGCCGGGATCGCCTTCGTGGCCACCCGCGACAGCGCGCCGGACGAGAAGCAGATCAGCACGATCTCCCAGCCCCAGGACACGACCTCGCCCACGGCCACCCCGACGGCCGACAAGCCGGCCAAGCCGAAGAAGCCGAAGGTCGACCGCTCGAAGGTCTACGTCGTCGTGTTCAACAACTCCAACGAGCCGGGCCTGGCCGGCCGGGTCGCCGCCCAGGCCGGCCAGATCGGCTGGCAGGTCGTGGGGGCCGACAACTGGTACGGCACCATCCCGGCCTCCACCGTCTACTACCCGCCGCGGCTGGAGCGGGCCGGCCGGCTGCTCGCGCTCGACCTCGGCATCCAGCGCACCGCGCCCGCCGTCGACCCGATGCGGCTCGACCGGCTGACCGTGATCCTCACCGGCCCTCTGGACTCCACCGGCTGACACCACGCTGATGTGGTGGGGTGGCCCCATGGAGTTCACCTCGGCGCGGGGCGAGCAGAAGTACGCCGCCGTGGTGCGGGCGGCCGCCGAGACCGTGGTCGGGCTGGACTTCGACGGCACCCTCGCGCCCATCGTCGAGGACCCGGCCGAGGCGCACATCCATCCCGACGCCCGCGCGGTCCTGGCCGGCCTGGCCGAGCAGGTGCTCGCCATCGCGGTGGTCACCGGACGTCCGGCCCGGCAGGCCCTCGACCTCGGCGGGCTGGAGACGGTCGGCAACGCGATCGGTGACGCCGGCAAGGAGCTCTACCTCTTCGGCCAGTACGGCAACGAGCGGTGGAGCTCCACCCAGCGCCGGATCATCGCGCCGCGGCCGCCGGCGGGGCTGGCCTCGTTCACCGCCGAGCTGCCCCGGCTGCTGCGCCGGCACGACGCGGGGGACGCGCACGTCGAGGAGAAGGGGCTGGCGGTCGCTGTACACACGCGAAGGCTGGCCGAGGCGGACCGGGCCTTCGAGGAGCTGCTCCCGGCCCTCGAGGAGAGGGCCGCTCGCTACGACCTGGTGGTCGAGCCCGGGAGGCACGTGATCGAGGTGCGCTCGCCCGGGATGGACAAGGGCGTGGTGGTCGGCAAGCTGGCCGAGGAGCTGGCCGCCGGCGGGTTCGTGTTCATCGGCGACGACCTCGGGGACGTCGGGGCGTTCGAGGCGGTGGCCGAGCTGGGCCGGACGGGCCTGTCCACCCTGCTGGTCTGCTCGGCCTCCGACGAGGAGAGCGCCCTGGTCGAGCTCTCCGACGTCCTCGTCCACGGTCCCGACGGTGTGATGGCCCTCCTGCGCCGGCTCACCGCCGACGCTGCCTCCCTCCGCGCCTGACCATCCCGCCGTGTTCGCCCACAACGAACGCAGGAACACGGCGTTCCCGGAAGAAGTTGAGCCGATATGACTCAAGCTTCGCTCCCGGTGCTGTTCCTCTCGGACCTCGTCATCCTGCCCGGCATGGTCGTCCCGATCCCGCTCGACGAAGCAGCCCAGGCTGCCGTCGACGCCGCGCGCGCCAGCTCGGAGAGCGAGCTGCTGCTCGCCCCGCGGCTCGAGGACCGCTACGCGTCGTACGGCGTCGTGGCCACCGTCGAGCGCGTCGGCCGGATGATGGGCGGCGGTGCGGGGGCCGTGCTGCGCGCGGGCCGCCGGGCCCGCATCGGCAGCGGGGTCACCGGCCCCGGCGCCGCGCTCTGGGTCGAGATCGAGCCGGTCGAGGAGACCGTGAGCGAGCACGCCCGCGAGCTGGCCGAGGAGTACAAGCGGCTCGTCGTCGCCGTGCTCCAGCGCCGTGAGGCGTGGCAGATCATCGACCAGGTCAACCAGATGGCCGACCCGAGCCTGATCGCGGACGCGGCCGGCTGGGCGCCGTACCTCTCCGACGAGCAGAAGCGCCAGCTGCTCGAGGAGCCGGACGTCGAGACCAGGCTCGAGACCCTGATCGTCTGGACCCGGGACCACCTCGCCGAGGCGGAGGTCTCGGACAAGATCAGCGAGGACGTCCGCGAGGGGATGGAGAAGTCCCAGCGCGAGTTCCTGCTCCGCCAGCAGCTCGCCGCTATCCGCAAGGAGCTCGGCGAGGGCGAGCCCGAGGGCGCCGACGACTACCGCGCCCGGGTCGAGGCCGCCGAGCTGCCGGACGACGTCCGCGCGGCCGCGCTCAAGGAGGTCGACAAGCTCGAGCGCTCCAGCGAGCAGAACCCGGAGGCCGCGTGGATCCGGACCTGGCTCGACACCGTGCTCGAGCTCCCGTGGGGCACCACCACCGACGACAGCAACGACGTGACCCGCGCCCGGGAGCAGCTGGACGCCGACCACCACGGCCTCGACGAGGTCAAGGAGCGGATCGTCGAGTACCTCGCGGTCCGGTCCCGCCGCGCCGAGCGCGGCCTGCAGGTGATCGGCGGCCGGGGCTCCGGCGCAGTGATCCTGCTGGCCGGTCCGCCCGGCGTGGGCAAGACCTCGCTCGGCGAGTCCGTGGCCCGGGCCACGGGCCGCAAGTTCGTCCGCGTCGCACTGGGCGGCATCCGGGACGAGGCGGAGATCCGTGGCCACCGCCGCACGTACGTCGGCGCGCTGCCGGGCCGCATCGTCCGGGCCATCAAGGAGGCCGGCTCGATGAACCCGGTCGTGCTGCTCGACGAGGTCGACAAGATCGGCGCCGACTACCGCGGCGACCCCGCGGCGGCGCTGCTCGAGGTGCTCGACCCGGCGCAGAACCACACCTTCCGCGACCACTACCTCGAGCTCGACCTGGACCTGTCCGACGTGCTGTTCATCGCCACCGCCAACGTGGTCGAGCAGATCCCGTCGGCGCTGCTGGACCGGATGGAGCTGGTCACCCTCGACGGCTACACCGAGGACGACAAGGTCGCCATCGCCCGCGACTTCCTGCTGCCGCGGCAGCTGGAGCGGGCCGCGCTCACCGCCGACGAGGTGTCGATCTCCGACGCGGCCCTGCGCGAGCTGGCCGCCAACTACACCCGCGAGGCCGGCGTACGCCAGATGGAGCGGCTGCTGGCGAAGGCGCTTCGAAAGGTCGCGGCGAGACTCGCCACCAGTCAAGGTGGCGAAGACAGCAGTCACGGCATCGACGTCCAACACCTGAAGGAGCTCCTCGGCCGGCCGCGGTTCACACCCGAGTCGGCGGAGCGTACGTCGGTCGCGGGCGTGGCCACCGGCCTGGCCGTCACCGGCCTGGGTGGCGACGTGCTCTACATCGAGGCGTCGGCCCACGACGGCAAGGCTGGACTCACCCTCACCGGCCAGCTCGGTGACGTGATGAAGGAGTCTGCGCAGATCGCGCTGTCGTTCGTGCAGGCGCACGCCGTGGAGCTCGGCGTGGACCCGGCGTTCTTCGACCGGTCCATCCACGTCCACTTCCCGGCCGGTGCCGTGCCGAAGGACGGACCGTCCGCAGGCGTCACGCTGGTCACCGCGCTCACCTCGCTGGCCACCGGCCGGCCGGTGCGCTCGGAGGTCGGCATGACGGGCGAGGTGACCCTCAACGGCCGGGTGCTGCCCATCGGCGGTGTGAAGCAGAAGCTGCTGGCCGCCCAGCGGGCCGGGCTCACCGAGGTGTTCCTGCCCCAGCGCAACGAGCCCGACCTGGACGACGTCCCGGCCGAGGTGCGTACGGCGCTCACCGTGCACATCGTCGGCGACGTCCTCGACGTCGTCCGCGGTGCACTGACCCCGGCGGAAGGCGCGCGGTCGGAGGACGAGGCCACCGCAGCAGCCTGAGCCGGCTCAGAGCGACCGGACCAGCGCAACGCGCTGGTCCGGTCGCTTCTTCATGCGTGCCGCCGGACCCACCCGGCGCGATTGCGCGCTGCCGGTCGATGCCGTCCCACATGTCGGGACCCCTGTTCACACCCTGAGACGCATCGCCGTACAGTTGTCACTGCTCATCCAGAGGGACAGAGGGAAACGGCCCGTCGAAGTCCCGGCAACCGCCGCGCAGGTCCATCGACCTGGCGGACATGGTGCCAATTCCGTCCGGTGCGAAGGTCGCCCGGAGAGATGAGGAGGAATCCATGAGCACCGCTGTCGCCGAGAAGGCCACGCTTCGCGAAGGCGCCTTCGGCCACGCCAGGGCCCTGTCCTGTCGCGAGTGCGGCCACGAGGTAGGGCTCGGGCCGTTCTACGCCTGTCCGGAGTGCTTCGGGCCGCTGGAGATCGCCTACGACTTCCCGCAGGTGACGCGCGAGGAGATCGAGGCCGGCCCGCGCAACATCTGGCGCTACAAGGCGCTGCTGCCGGTTCCCAGCGACATCGAGCAGAGCCCCAACACCGAGCCCGGCTTCACCCGTCTGCTCGAGGCCCGCAACCTCGCCCGCGAGCTCGGCCTCGCGAAGCTCTGGGTCAAGGACGACTCCACCAACCCGACCAACTCGTTCAAGGACCGGGTGGTCGCCTGCGCCCTCAGCGCCGCGCGCGAGCTGCACGCCACGGTGTTCGCCTGTCCCAGCACCGGCAACCTGGCCAACGCCGTGGCCGCCGCCGGTGCGCGGGCCGGCATCAAGACAGTGGTGTTCATCCCGAGCAACCTCGAGAAGCCGAAGCAGGTCAACTCGGCGGTCTTCACCGAGCAGCTCGTGGCCGTGAACGGCACCTACGACGACGTCAACAAGCTCGCCTCGGAGATCGCCGGCGAGGAGGACGGCTGGGCGTTCGTCAACGTCAACGTCCGTCCCTACTACGCCGAGGGCTCCAAGACGCTGGGCTACGAGATCGCCGAGCAGCTCGGCTGGCGGCTCCCGGACCAGATCGTGATCCCGGTGGCCAGCGGCTCCCAGCTGACCAAGGTGGACAAGGCGTTCCAGGAGCTGGTCAAGCTCGGTCTGGTCGAGGACAAGCCCTACAAGGTGTACGGCGCGCAGGCCACCGGCTGCTCCCCGGTGAGCACCGCATGGAAGAACGACGCCCCGGCCATCCGGCCGGTCAAGCCGGACACCATCGCCAAGAGCCTGGCCATCGGCAACCCGGCCGACGGCATCTATGTGCTCGACATCTGCAAGCGGAGCGGCGGCGCCGTCGAAGACATCACCGACGAGCAGGTGCGCGAGGGGATCGTGCTGCTGGCCCGGACCGAGGGCATCTTCACCGAGACCGCTGGGGGCACGACCGTCGGCGTGCTCAAGAAGCTCGTCGAGACCGGCCAGCTCGACCCCGAGCTCGAGACCGTCGTCATCAACACCGGCCACGGACTCAAGACCCTCGACGCCGTGGCCGACTCGGTCGGCCCGGCTGCGACCATCGAGCCGACGTACGCCGCCTTCACCCAGACCGGGCTGGCTCAGACAGGAAGGGCCGAAGCATGACCGTCTCCGTCCGCGTCCCCACCATCCTGCGCACCTACACCTCGGGCGAGTCCGAGGTCTCCGCCGCGGGCACGACGCTGGCCGAGGTGCTCGACGACCTCGACGCCAGCTACTCGGGCATCAAGGGCCGGATCCTCGACGACAACGGCGAGCTGCGCCGGTTCGTCAACGTCTACGTCGGCAACGACGACGTGCGGTTCCTCGACAACCTCGAGACCCCGACCCCGGACGGCACCCAGATCTCGGTGATCCCGGCCGTCGCCGGGGGTTAGCCCCTCGTTCACCGCCGCCTGTCACAACTGGGGCGTGTCGCTCAATTCGTGGTGGATGCCGTCCGGCGCCGCCAGGCACTGCGAGACGCGCCCCAAGGCCGTGCGCCGCACCGCCCTGGTCTCGGCTGCCGCGGTGGGGGGTGGCGTGCTCGTCGGACGGCTGGTGCTGCGTCGCCAGGCGGCGGTCGCGCGACGACTGATCGGCAAGCCGCTCGGTGAGGAGGCGCTCCGGGCGGACAAGAAGTACAAGAAGAAGTACGGCGCCACGCTCGACCTCGTCCTCGTCGGCGACTCCATCGCCGCAGGACTCGGCGCCGAGCTGCCCAGGGAGACACTCGGCGCCCGGCTGGCCACCCGGCTGGCCAAGGCGACCCGGCGGACGGTCCGACTGCGCACTGTGGCCCGGGTCGGCGGCGAGTCGTCGATGCTCGAGGCCCAGCTGGCCGGGCTCCCAGCGTGCTACCGCCCGGACGTGGCGGTGATCGTGGTCGGCGGCAACGACGTCACCCACCGCGTCCCGGTCGCGGAGTCGGTCCGGCACCTGGAGTCCGCGATCGCCGACCTGCGCGCCCGGGGCGCCGAGGTGGTGGTCGGCACGTGTCCTGACCTGGGCGCGCTGCGGCCGGTGCCCCAGCCGCTGCGCGCCCTGGGCTCGCGGGCGTCCCGCCTGCTTGCCCACGCCCAGGAGACCGCCGCGGTGCGCGCCGGCGCGCACGCGGTGTCGCTGGCCCACGTCGTGGGTCCCTTCTTCATCACCAACCCGGACGAGATGTTCAGCCTGGACCGCTTCCACCCGAGCGCGGCCGGCTACAAGCGCACCGCGAAGGCGTTGCTGCCCTCGCTGCTCGCCGCGCTGGACATGGAGCAGGACGTTCCCTTCGGGCACCGCCGACCGGAGCCGGTCGGCTGACCCTCCCGGGCCATTCCTTCCCATTCCCCCGCGCAGGGCCCGGCCGCCACTTGATACTGAGCGTGCCCGATCCACGGACTAGGGGGCGTCATGGGGAAGCACCGGACCAGGCTGCGCGACTCGCGCAGCTGGGTGTTCGACCTCTCCCTGTGCCTCGTGGGCCTGGCGGTGCTCGCGGCCGTGCTGCCGCACGCCTTGGCCGGGGGCTGGCACGTCGCGCTGGCTGTCCTGTTGGGAGTGCCGCTGGTCGTGGTCGTCGCGCGCTTCCCGATGATTCTCGACGGGCAGGACGGCGGCATCGAGATCGGCTTCGACTCGACGGTGCTGATGTTCCTGCTCTGCACCTTCGACGCACGCAGCGCGGTCGCGATCTGGGGGCTGGCCGTGGTGGTCACCCAGGTCACCTCGGGCAAGCGACGCACCGCCCAGCTGTTCAACATCGGCGTCGGTCTGTTGGCCGGAGTGGCCGCCGCCGCGGCGCTGCACAGCGTCCGCGGGTCCGCGATCGGCACGCCGCGCGAGCTGATGGCCATGGTGGCTGCCGCCGGCGCCTACTTCTTCGTCGACTACGTGCTGTCCGCGATCTCGATCGGTATCGACTCCGGCACCCCGATCCGGGGGCACCTGGTGCAGCCGGGCACCTGGCTGGCGGTCGCCTGCTTCGTCCCGTTCGACCTGCTCGGCTACCTGGCCGCGGTGGTCCACCGGGACAGTCCGGGCTGGATGCTCTCGCTGCTGGTCATCCCCTTGGTCACGCTGCTGGTCTCGACCCGGGCGATCGCGCGGGGTCGTGAGAACGCCCGCCGGCTCACCGTGCTCTTCGAGGCCGCGGTCCGGGTCCAGTCGCTGCACGAGTCCGGCCTCATCATCGAGGCTCTGCTGCACGACGCCCGGCGGCTGGTCCGGCTGAGCGACGTCGACGTCCGGAGCGCGCCCCCGGCGGCGTACGAGATCGGTGCGCAGGTACGCCGGGGCAAGGACGTCCTCTGGGTGGTGGCCCCGGCCCGGGACCGGGCCCGGTCGACCGTCGGCGCCGACCAGCACGCCCTCGACGCCCTCGCCGTGATCATCGCGGACGCCTTCGCACGGATGCAGCTGACCGACGAGATGGTTCACTACGCGCGTCACGACCCGCTGACGGACCTCCCCAACCGCGGCATCCTCCTCGACCGGGTCGCGCACGGCCTTCACCTGGCGCGCCGGCGCAGCGTCCGGGTGGCCCTGCTCTTCATCGACCTCGACGGGTTCAAGCCCGTCAACGACCGGTTCGGCCACGCCGCGGGCGACGAGGTGCTCGTGGAGGTCGCGCACCGGCTGGTCGAGAGCACCCGCGAGAGCGACACCGTGGCCCGGCTCGGAGGCGACGAGTTCGCGGTCCTGCTCGAGGACGTGTCGATGGGGGAGGTCATCGAGATCAGCGACCGCATCCTGGAGTCGCTGACCGCCGGTGTGGACGTCGCGGGCACCTCGGTGTCGCTCGGCGCCTCGATCGGGATCGCCTACGGCGACGGCACGGAGTCTGTCGAGGCGCTGCTTCGACAGGCGGACCTCGCCATGTACGAGGCCAAGGGCCGGGGCAAGGCGCAGTACGTGTCCTACGAGCCCTCGATCGGGCACGCCCGGCTCCAACGGCTCGAGCTGGTCGAGGCACTGCGCCGCGCCATCGACCAGCGCGAGCTGGACGTCGTCTACCAGCCGGTCGTGGCCACGGAGAGCGGACGGATCGCCGGTGTCGAGGCCCTGGCCCGCTGGCGGCTGAACGGCACCGAGGTGCCGGCCGAGGTCTTCGTCCGCATCGCCGAGGACACGGGGCTCGTGGTGGCGCTGGGCGAGCTCATCCTGGACCAGGTCATCCACGACTCCGCAGCGCTGCGCGAGGCAGCCGGCGGCCCGATCTCGATGAGCGTGAACGTCTCGGCGCGCCAGCTGCGCGAGCCCGGCTTCGTGCGGGTCGTGGAACGCACGGTCCGGGCGATGGGCCGCACCGGGCTGGTGCTCGAGATCACCGAGCGGCAGGGCGTCGACAACGACGAGCAGGCCCTCATCGCGATGCACACCATCGCGGCCATGGGGGTGCGGTTCGCCATCGACGACTTCGGGGTCGGGTTCTCCTCGATCAGCTACCTGCAGGACCTGCCGGCCCACGTGGTCAAGACCGATGCGGCCCTCGCCCAGAACATCGACCGCGACGAGCGCGCGTGCGCGGTGCTCCGGGCCGTCACGGTGATGGCCAAGTCGCTGGGGCTCGACGTCGTCATCGAGGGCGTCGAGCGGCAGGGCCAGCTGGCCGCGGTCCGTGGCTCGGTGGACGCGCCGTTCGTCCAGGGCTACCTGCTGCACCGCCCCATGCCGTACGAGGCGCTGCTGGCCACGGTGCGCGAGAACCGGCGACGCGCGGCGCACGGGCCCGAGAACGACGAGGTTCTGGTGCCGAGCGCCTGACCGCTCCGCTCAGTGGCCGACCGCCGGGCCCAGGGGGATCTCGCGGAAGACCTTGACCGGCACCGGGCCCGGACCGTCCTCGGTCGGGACCAGCAGGGTGAGCGTGCTCTGCCACCAGGCGTTGCTCTCGAACGTGTCGAGCTCGGCCAGCACCGCGTCGAGGTAGTCGGTGGTGGTGCGATGGTTGGCGGTCGCGAGCTGGATGTCGGGCCGGAAGATCCTGCGGTCCACGAACATGTGCAGCCCCTGCGCGACGTGGGCGACGCCGCGGATCACGTCCCGCACCTCGTCGAGGTCACCGGTCAGGCCGGTCCAGACCGAGGTCCTCCCGTCCAGCTGGAGGACGAACCCGCCGGCCAGGCGCAGCCGTGGCGACGACCACTCCGCCGCGCGGAGGGTCAGCGCGTCGGCCAGCCCCGTGGCGTCCGAGGTCGAGAGGTTGCCGAACTTGACGATCAGGGTGTTCATGGCCGCCCGGGGCACCAGGTTCAGCATCGGGTCGGGCGGCTCCGGCTCCTTGGTCCGGCGGCGCCCGAACCACCGCCGCGCTCCCGCCCGGTGGCGCGCCTCGGCCGGCTCGTCCGTCGACTCGTCCGGCGGGGGGGCAACTGCCGCGACCGCGACCCGGGCTCGGTCGAGCTCGGCGGTCGGAGGCACCAACGCGGCGAAGAGCTGCACGGCTCATTCTGACCTGTGGAGTGCCCTCATGACCGCAGGACTCCAAGACGCTCCTCCAAATGGGTCCGTTCGGCCTCGTTGGCGCAGCGGTCGATGGCGGCCTCGTACGCCGCCCGGGCCTCGTCCGCCCGCCCTGCCCGAGCCAGCAGCTCGGCCCGGGCCGCGGGCAGGCGGTGGCCCGGCAGCTCGTCGTCGGTGAGCCCGTCGAGCGCAGCCAGCCCGGCCAGCGGACCGTCGGCCTCACCGACCGCGACGGCCCGGTTCAGCCGGACCACGGGCGAGTCGGCCAGGCCGAGGAGCTCGTCGTACCGCGCCACGATCCGCGGCCAGTCCGTCTCCTCCGCGGTGCCGGCGATCGCGTGCTCGGCGGCCACGAGGGCCTGCAGGAGGTAGGGGGCCGGGGCCGCGTGGGCGAGCGGGGTGAGCAGCTCGACGGCCTCCTTGATCTCGACCTGGTCCCACCGCCGGCGGTCCTGGTCGGGCAGGAGGACCAGGCGACCGTCGCGGGCCACCCGGGCGTCGCGGCGCGAGTCCTGCAGGAGCATGAGGGCGAGCAGCGCGTCGACCTCGGGGACCGGCTCCGGCAGGAGGTCGCGGAGCACGCGCACGAGGCGGATGGCCTCGGCGGCCACGTCGGCTCGGAGCACGTCCGGGCCGGAGCCGGGCGCGTAGCCGGCCGTGAACGCCAGGTAGGCCACGTCCGAGACGACCCGCACCCGGTCGGCCAGCTCCGTCCCGGCCGGGACGGTGAACGACTCGCCGGCCAGCCTCTTGCGGGCCCGGGTCAGCCGGGCGGCCATGGTCGACGTACGGACCAGGAAGAGCCGGGCCAGGTCCTCGGTCGAGACGCCGAGGACCAGGCGCAGGGTGAGGGCGGCCGCCGCCTCGGGAGGCAGTGCCGGGTGCGCGCAGAGCAGCACCAGCCGGAGCCGTTCGTCGGCGACGCCGCCGGGCTCACCGGGATCGGCCATGGTGCGCTGCGCCTCCTCGGCCAGGCCGGCCTCGACGGCCAGCAGCGGGAGCTTGCGGTTGGCCACCGCCTCGGCCCGCAGCCGGTCGGTGATCCGGCGCCGCGCCGCGACCAGCAGCCAGGCGCCGGGATTGGTGGGTACGCCGTCGGCGGGCCAGGTCCGGGAAGCCGCCTCGAAGGCATCGGCCAGGCCGTCCTCGGCCAGGTCGAGGCGGCGGTAGCGCGCGACGAGCAGGGCCAGCAGCCGTCCCCACTCGTCGCGCTGCGCCGTGCCGAGCGCTGCCTCGACGTCCGGGTCAGCGGTCACATCTCGAGGATGGGCCGGATCTCGACCGACGGCACGTCGAGCAGGCGGGCCAGGTCGACGGCGTCCTCCTGCGAGGGCAGCTCGACGACGTAGAAGCCACCCACCTGCTCCACCGTCTCGGCGTAGGGGCCGGCGGTGGTGGCGTCCCCGCGCACCGTCACCGCACGTTCTGGCCGGGCGAGCGCCTCGCCGGCGAGCACCTCGCCCCGGTCGCGGACCGCCGCCGTGAACGCGGCCAAGCCGTCGAAGAACGCCTGCTGCTGCTCCTCGGAGGCCGCCTCCCACCGGTCGAAGTGGTCCTCCTCGGCCATCAGCACGAGGAACTTCACGAGCTGGGGCCGCTGGCCGCCGCCCGGATCTCGATCGCGCTCTCACCCCGGCCGAGGATCTTGCAGACGTCGACCAGGTCGTCCAGGTCGTCGGAGTCCACGATGTAGAAGCCGGTGAGCTGCTCGACGGTCTCGGCGTACGGCCCGTCGGTGACGGTGTGGGTGCCATCGGCGGCGGTGCGCAGCACCTTCGCCTCACGCGACGGCGCCAGCTCGGAGCCGCCGGTCACCTTGTGCCCGCGCTCCTCGAGCGCCTGCTGGAACTGCCGGTGGACGGCGTACATGGCTTCCTTGTCCGCCTGCGGGGTGCGCTCCCACACGGACTCGTCACCAGGGAGCAGGACGACGTACTCGGTCATGGCGTTTTCCTCTCGACTGTCGGAAGTCTGACACCCCGATGACGGCCGCGGACCCGCCGAATCGACAGCCGCACCCGAATTTGTGGACGCCGGCCCTCTTGACAGAGGTGCTGCGGTCCGCCACCTTGTTGGGAGCGCTCCCACAGTCCGGGTCACCTCGGAGCCCCACAGACTCGGCAGGCGGGTCCGGTTCGCCTCGACAGGCCGGGCCCGCCAGCCGCACCACGAGCCGAGCGCGCCGACAGGAGGGACGTGGCCACCTCGACCGCCGGGATACTCACCTCATGACCCGGCAGCCCCGCACCCGGCCGACCCTCGAGGAGGTCGCGGCGACGGCCGGCGTGGGCCGCGGCACGGCGTCCCGGGTCATCAACGGCAGCACCAAGGTCTCGGACCGAGCCCGGCAGGCAGTGGAGAGCGCGATCGCCGAGCTCGGCTACGTGCCCAACCGGGCCGCTCGCACCCTGGTCACGCAGCGGACCGATGCGGTGGCGCTGGTCATCGCCGAGTCCGAGGAGCGGGTGTTCGGCGAGCCGTTCTTCGCCGGCGTGGTGCGCGGTGTCGGGACCGCGCTCAGCGAGGCCGGGCTGCAGCTGGTGCTCCTGCTCGCCCACACCGCACAGCGCCAGGGCCGGCTCGACGACTACCTCACCCGCCAGCACGTCGACGGCGTGCTCCTGCTGTCGCTCCACGACGACGACGCGCTGCCCGAGCGGATCCGGGACCGCGGGCTGCCGGTCGTGCTCGGGGGCCGGGCGACCGAGCAGCAGCAGGGCGCCCTACGTCGACGCCGACAACGCCCTCGGCGCCCGGCTGGCGGTGGACCACCTGGTGCACCGCGGCCGTCGGCACATCGCCACGATCGCCGGTCCCGCCGACATGGTCGTGGGCCGGACCCGCCACGACGGCTACCTGGCCGGACTCCGGGCAGCGGGGCTCGAGGCGGACCAGGTGCTCGTCGTACGCGGTGACTTCAGCCAGGCCAGCGGCGAGTCCGGGATGCGGGTACTGCTGTCGCGGCGGCCGGACCTCGACGCCGTGTTCTGCGCCAACGACCTGATGGCGGCCGGCGCGTTGCGGGTGCTCCGCGAGGCGGGGCGCGACGTCCCGCGCGAGGTGTCGGTCGTCGGCTTCGACGACGCCCCGCTGTCCCAGTCCACGCACCCGCCGCTCACCACGGTCCACCAGTCACCGGAGGAGATGGGCCGGGAGATGGTGGCCCTGCTCGTCGACACCATGCGTCATCCAGACGAACCACCGGAGCCGCGCCTGCTCGAGACCCGGCTGGTGGTGCGGGAGAGCTCGTAGGCGTCGGTACGCCGACGGCGAACCTTTCTTGCACTCGCAGGGGTCGAGTGCTAAACATGACGCTGGCACTCTCGTCACGAGAGTGACAGCCACCGAACTCTTCAAGCGTGAGGAACAGCACCAGTCATGCCGAAGCTGATTGCTTTCAACGAGGAGGCCCGACGCGGTCTGGAGCGGGGCATGAACACCCTCGCCGACGCCGTCAAGGTCACCCTCGGTCCCAAGGGCCGCAACGTCGTGCTCGAGAAGAAGTGGGGCGCCCCGACGATCACCAACGACGGCGTGAGCATCGCCAAGGAGATCGAGCTCGAGGACCCCTACGAGAAGATCGGCGCCGAGCTCGTCAAGGAGGTCGCGAAGAAGACCGACGACGTCGCCGGTGACGGGACGACCACCGCCACGGTGCTCGCCCAGGCCATGGTCCGCGAGGGGCTGCGCAACGTCGCCGCCGGCGCGAACCCGATGGGCCTCAAGCGCGGCATCGAGAAGGCCGTCGAGGCCGTCAGCGAGCAGCTGCTCAGCATGGCGACCGAGATCGAGACCAAGGAGCAGATCGCCGCGACCGCGTCGATCTCCGCCGCCGACCCGACCGTGGGCGAGATCATCGCCGAGGCGATGGACAAGGTCGGCAAGGAAGGCGTCATCACGGTCGAGGAGTCGAACACCTTCGGCCTCGACCTCGAGCTCACCGAGGGCATGCGGTTCGACAAGGGCTACATCTCGGCCTACTTCGTGACCGACCCGGAGCGCATGGAGACGGTCCTCGAGGACCCCTACGTCCTGGTCGCCAACCAGAAGGTCTCGAGCGTCAAGGACCTGCTCCCGCTGCTCGAGAAGGTCATGCAGTCCGGCAAGCCGCTGCTGATCATCGCCGAGGACGTCGACGGCGAGGCGCTGTCGACCCTGGTCGTCAACAAGATCCGCGGCACCTTCAAGTCCGTCGCCGTCAAGGCTCCGGGCTTCGGTGACCGCCGCAAGGCCATGCTCCAGGACATCGCGATCCTGACCGGTGGCCAGGTCATCTCCGAGGAGGTCGGGCTCAAGCTGGAGAACACCGGCGTCGAGCTGCTCGGCCAGGCCCGCAAGGTCGTCATCACCAAGGACGAGACCACCATCGTCGAGGGCGCGGGCGACAGCGACCAGATCGCCGGCCGGGTGAACCAGATCCGGGCCGAGATCGAGAAGTCGGACTCCGACTACGACCGTGAGAAGCTCCAGGAGCGCCTGGCCAAGCTGGCCGGCGGCGTGGCCGTCATCAAGGTCGGCGCGGCCACCGAGGTCGAGCTCAAGGAGCGCAAGCACCGCATCGAGGACGCCGTCCGCAACGCGAAGGCGGCCGTCGAGGAGGGCATCGTCGCCGGCGGCGGCGTGGCCCTGGTGCAGGCGGCCGATGTCGCCTTCGACAAGCTGGACCTCTCCGGCGACGAGGCGGTCGGGGCGCAGATCGTGCGCTTCGCCACCGAGGCACCGCTCAAGCAGATCGCGATCAACGCCGGCCTCGAGGGCGGCGTCGTGGCTGAGAAGGTGCGCAACCTGAAGGCCGGCCACGGCCTCAACGCGGCCACCGGCGAGTACGTCGACATGCTGAAGGAAGGCATCATCGACCCCGCCAAGGTGACCCGCAGCGCGCTGCAGAACGCTGCCTCGATCGCGGCGCTCTTCCTCACCACCGAGGCGGTCGTCGCGGACAAGCCCGAGAAGGCTCCGGCCATGGGCGGCGACCCGTCCGGCGGCATGGGTGGCATGGACTTCTGAGCCACCGCTCCACCCGGAACCACCGCTGACCCGCCCGTTCTGTACGGGCGGGTCAGCGTCTTTTCGGAGGTCGACCCGCCGGTTCTGTACGGGCGGGTCAGCGGCCACGTGGATCCCTGTGTGAGGGTTGAGGGATGGCCGAGGAGCACCCCGACGACGCGCGCGAGCGGTTCGAGGCGCTCGCGGCGGAGGTCGTCGAGCCGGTCCGCCGCTTCCTGGTCCGGCGTACCGACCCGGACACCGCCGACGACGTGCTCGCGGAGACGCTGCTGGTCTGCTGGCGCCGGCTCGACCACGTGCCCGAGAACGCGCTGCCGTGGGTGTACGGCGTGGCGCGCAACTGCCTGGCCAACCTCCAGCGTGGCGACCGGCGCCAGGTCCGGCTGGCGGCCCGGATCTCGGTCGTCGACCCGCCCCAGGAGGTCGAGCGCGAGGCCGACGAGCCCGACGACCGGGTGGCCACCGCGCTGGCCGCCCTCCGGCCGGAGGAGGCCGACCTGCTCCGCCTGTGGGCCTGGGAGCAGCTGGGCCCGGCCGAGATCGCCGAGGTGCTCGGCATCACCCCCAACGCCGTGAGCATCCGGCTGCACCGTGCCCGAGGCAAGTTCGTCGAGGAGCTGCGAAAGATCGACGGCGGCGCCGGACATGAACAGGCGAGAGAGGGGACGGGGACATGAGCGACAGCGACTTCGACCGGGATGACCGGTTGCGCGCGCTGCTGCGCGGCGGTGACCCCGCCGGCTCCCTTCCCCCGGCTGACCCAGCCGCTCTCAGGAGCCTCCTGGAGGACATCATGAGCGCTGACCTCGAGATCCGGCCGGCCGAGCCCGGGCAGACCCGGTCCGGTCAGGCCGAGCCGCGCCGCACCCGCGCGACCTGGTTGGTCGCCGCCGCTGCGGTAGCCGCGATCGCCGCCGGCGGCGCGTTCGCAGTCGCCGGTCTCACCGGCAACGGCTCGAACGCGCCGCAGGCGGACCAGCAGCCGTCCACGACGGCGAAGGCCGGCGCTCCGGTCGAGGGCCAGACCACCGAGCTCCGGGCCGGTGCCGAGACCGGCAGGTGCGCCGAGCTCACGGCCAGCGTCCTCGCCCAGTACGACCAGGCCTTCCAGGGCACGGTCACGTCGATCGAGGGCGACACCATCACGTTCCAGACCACCGAGGTCTACAACGGGCAGGTCGGTGAGACCGTCCAGCTGACCGCTCCTCCTGCCGGTCTCGAGAAGATGCTCGTCAACGCCGGGAGCTTCCAGGTGGGTCAGAGCTATCTCGTCCCCGCCTATCAGGGCGCGGTCTCGATGTGCGGCTACGGTGGACCTGCGACCAGCGACCTCCAGCAGGTCTTCAAGGAAGCGTTCGTCCACTGAGCACTCAAGGGCTTCTTCTCGCCGCCGGAGCCGGCTCTCGAATGGGCCGGCCCAAGGCGCTGGTGCGCGACGCCGACGGGACGTCGTGGCTCCAGCGCGCGGTGGAGGTCCTGCTCGACGGTGGATGCAACGGGGTGACGGTGGTGCTCGGCGCCGGGGCCGACGAGGCGGTCAGCCTCCTCGACGGCCTCGGCGTCGACGTCGTCATCGCCCACGACTGGGACGAGGGCATGTCGGCCTCACTACGATCGGGTCTGGAGTCGCTCTTGGGCAGCGACGCCGAGGCCGCCGTGGTGAGCCTGGTCGACCTGCCCGACCTGACCGCGGCCGTGGTACGACGCGTGCTCTCTGAGCGCGAGGGAGACGAGGCCCTCGCCCGTGCGTCGTACCACGGCCGCCCCGGTCACCCGGTGGTCCTCGGCCGTGCCCACTGGGCGGCCGTGACCGGCTCCGCCACCGCGGACGCCGGCGCCCGCGACTACCTCGCCAGCCACGACACGGTGCTGGTCGAGTGCGGCGACCTGGCCAGCGGCGTCGACGTCGACTCCCGGGTAGCGGGCTGACCCGAGGGCCTCTCAGCGCCGGCTGAGCCGGTCCGCCCCTGGCATCAGCGTCGCCTGGCAGTCGCAGCCGTCCCCGCACGGCAGGTACGGGTGCGCCGCATGGCCGCACCGCACGCACGGTGGTTCGTGCGACAAAGGTCCCTCGTCCCCCGGCTCGTCGAACATCGGTGAGCTCCCTCCCTGGATCGCCGTTCCAACGTCGAGCCATCCCCACCGTCCCGGTGCCCACATGGGCGCCGAAGCCAACACGACGGCAACACGACGGGGGAACCTTTCGGTCACAGCCCGGACACAGCGGGGTCACCGGAGCATCACCTTTCCTCGATTCCGATCGATTACGTCGATCGGTTGCGCCCCGACCGTCGGCCCGGGACCACGTTGGAGGTGTGGAGCCGGCGTGACCGAGGTCCGATGGTCCGCCTGCGTAGCCCCTCGGAGGGGAATCCGGGTGGCCGGGTCTGCCGTATGCCCCGGCCGCTCGGAGCTCCACATCACGGACGAAGGAGACACGTAGTGATAGGTCAAGGCAGACGGCTCGCGGTGCTCGCCGCAGCCACCGCGGTCACCCTGGGCATTGCCGGCTGCGGCAGCTCAGGTGGCAGCGGCAACGTCAGCAGCAACACGGAGGCGAAGCGCACCGAAGCGGTCAAGGGCGGGACGATCTACTCGCTCGAGCAGTCGGTCACGCAGTCCCTGGACCCGCAGCGCACCTACACCGGTCGCGACCTCTCCAACATGGGCCGCCTGTTCGCGCGGAGCCTGGTCGTCTTTCCTCCCGGCGAGACCGACCCGGTGAAGGCCGCCCAGCCGATCCCGGACCTGGCCACGGACACGGGCCAGTCCAACGAGGACGCCACCCAGTGGTCGTTCACGCTCAAGGACGGGCCGGTCTGGCAGGACGGCAAGCCGGTGACCTGTGAGGACCTGAAGTACGGCGTGTCCCGGACGTTCGCCACAGATGTGATCACGGGTGGGCCGAACTACATCATCGGCTACCTCGACATCCCCGACGGCCCCGACGGTTCGCCGGTCTACAAGGGCCCCTACACCGGTGAGGGCCAGGCCGCCTTCGACAAGGCTGTGACCTGCGACGGCAACACGATCACCTACCGGTTCAAGAAGCCGTGGCCGGACTTCCCGCTGGCGATCGCGGCCCTGGCGGCGTTCGACCCCTACCGGCAGGACCAGGACAAGGGCGCGAAGTCCCAGTTCGTGGCGTTCTCCGACGGCCCCTACATGCTGCAGGGCGAGTGGAACCAGGACTCGGGCGGCACCTTCGTGCGCAACCCCAAGTGGGATCCGAACGAGGACAAGACCAGGGAGGCCAACCCGGACTCGTTCGTGTTCTCGATCGGCACCGAGGCCGAGGTCATCATCGACCGGCTGATCGCCGACCAGGGTGATGACAAGAACGCGATCTCGACCCGGAACATCACCCCGGCCCAGTTCCCGCAGATCACCGGGGCGGTGGCCGACCGGGCGGTCAACTTCCAGTCGCCGTACAGCAACTACCTGCTGCCGAACTTCAACCGGGTGACCAACCTCAAGGTCCGTCAGGCGCTGGCCGCGGCCACCGACCGGGCGGGCTACAGCGCGGCGCTCGGTGGCGACAAGTCGTCGAAGCCGTCGCAGTCGATCGTCAACCCGAGCACGCCGGGGTTCAGGGCGAACCCGGACTTCAGTGCGGACGGCAAGCCGGACATCGCGGCGGCCAAGCAGCTGCTGCAGGACTCCGGCGAGACGCTGCCGTACCCGATCAAGCTGACCTACCCGATCGGCTCGGACGCCACCGACAAGGCGTTCGCGGCCCTGAAGGCCAGCTATGACCAGGCCGGCTTCCAGGTGACGCTGGACGGTCTGGACCCGTCTGGTCCCTACTACGACACGATCCAGAAGCCGGGTTCGGACTCCGACCTGATCTGGGGTGGTTGGGGTGCTGACTGGCCGTCGATCTCGACGGTGATCCCGCCGCTGTTCGACAGCCGGATCAACATCAGCAAGGCCTCCAACGGCCAGGACTACGGCAACTACCACAGCGACGCGGTCAACGCGGCCATCGACGCGGCGGCGGCCCAGACCGACCTCAACAAGGCCAACACCATGTGGGCTGACATCGACGACATGCTCGCCGCGGACGTTGCCTACATCCCGCTGGACGTCTCGCAGTTCTACTTCCTGCGCGGCTCCAACGTCGAGAACTACGTGAACGCGGCGTCCACGAGTGGCTACCCGGACCTGGGTGTCATCTCGGTCAAGGACGGCGGCAAGTAGGAACCACCCCGCAGTGAGTGCACGCCGGGTTCGGCCCTGCTTTCGGGCAGGGCCGAACCCGGCTCTACACCCGAAGGAGTGAGTACGGCGTCTTCGATGCCGACCTGTGACCCAACCGTGACTGCGGGCTGACCCGACCGCGGCCCGCGGGGACGAGACTGGCAACGTGGCTGACGGGTCCTGGCTGGAGCGTCCGCGCCTGCTGGCGCTCCACATCGGAGAGATCGCCTCGTTCGTCGAGCTCGTCGACCACGAAGGCTTCACCTCGGCCGCCCGCGCGATGAACCTGTCCCAGGCCGCGTTCAGCGCCCGCATCATCCGGCTCGAGAGGGCCCTCGGCGTCACGCTGGTGGACCGCTCGGTCCGGCGGCTCACGCTCACCCGAGAGGGCCGGGCCTTCGAGCCGCTGGCCAAGTCGCTGCTGGTCCTGCTGGGCGCGGTCGTCGACTCGGTCGACACGCACCGTCAGGGAGCCTGACTCCTACACGAACCCAGCGAAGTGCGCAGGGTCCACCCGGCTCGAGATGGCTCGGCCGAACTCACACATCTCCTCGATGAGGTCGACCCCGTCGATCCGGTCGAGGTCCTCGGCGCTCAGGTGGCCGACCCCGAGCTCCTCGAGGCTGCCCGGGTGCGTCTCGGCGTCGTACCGGACGTAGGTGAACAGCGGCTCCCTCAGCAGCCCGGCGCCACCCACCAGGTCGCCGAGCTCGGTGTCGAGGCTCGGGCCGGCGCGGCACTCACCGAGCACCCGGCACAGGAAGTCGTTCTGCACGGCGGCGCTGTGGATCAGGGCCTCCGGCACCGAGGTGGCGTAGCTGAGCAGCGTGAGGTCGTCCGCGCGCAGGTCTGCCCGCGCGCGCTCGCTGGTGCCGGTGCCCACGCTCACCAGGAGCAGCTCGTCGCGGCCCGTCGGCCAGCCCAGCTTGTACGCCGGCAGCGTGGCCATCAGGACCAGCTGGAGCGCCGGGTTGTTCAGGGTGGTGACCGCGCCGTCGCTGAACACGAACGTCTGGCCGCCGACCAGGACCTCCTCCGGCACGAAGAACGTCGGGGCGGCCGAGCTGGCCCGGACCAGCTGCCACAGCGGCAGGTCGAGGTTGGAGGCCGCGCCGAGGTTGTAGAGCGCGGCCGGGTTGCTGCTCAACGGCCAGGGCGACCCGGTCGTGGTGTTGCGCAGACCGAGGAGCAGCAGGCAGCGGAGGTCGGCCGAGCCGAGGGTGCGCTCCTCGCCGAACTCGCGCCGCAGCACGGTCTCGATCGCCTCCTCGTCGTACCGCGCGCGGACCAGCCCGAAGATCCCGGCCCGGGTGAAGATCGAGCGCATGTTCTCGCGGTAGAGCTCCTGGATGCGGCTGACCGGCAGCCCGATCGCGACCCCGCCGGCGATGATCGCACCGGTGCTGGTGCCGCCGACGTAGTCGAACCAGTCACCGAGGACCAGCTCGGGGTCACCGGTCTCGTGGCGCAGCACCTGCTCGATGCGGCCCAGCACCTCGAGGGCCACCACCCCGCGCACGCCGCCGCCGTCGATGCTGAGCAGGCGACGGGTCACGCCAGACAGTTTGAGTCGCCACGGCCGTCATGACCAGCAAGGATCGCGTCCCGAGAGCGGCCACGGTGGTGGTGTCGGGAGCCGTCCTGCGGTCGCCTCGAGCTGCCGTCAGTAGCCTTGTGGCATGGGAACGAGCCTGCCGGCGTCGGCCGACGACGTCGCTGCTCACCTCGGCGACACGGGATACCTCTGCGACGACGCGCTGGCCACCGTCACCTTCCTCGCGCTGCGGATGCAGCGGCCGCTCCTGCTCGAGGGCGAGCCCGGCACGGGCAAGACAGCGCTGGCGGAGGCTCTGGCCTCCTCGCTGGACCTGCCGTTGGTGCGGCTGCAGTGCTACGAGGGCATCGACGCCAGCCAGGCGCTCTACGACTGGGACTTCCCGCGCCAGATCCTGCACCTGCGTGCCCTCGAGGCGGCCGGTGCCGACGGCCACGTCGACGTGCAGGAGGCCGAGAAGAGCCTGTACGACGAGCGGTTCCTGCTGGCCCGGCCGGTACTGGCCGCGCTGCAGCAGAGCCCGGCCGTGCTGCTCGTGGACGAGGTGGACCGGGCCGACGACGAGTTCGAGGCGTTCCTGCTCGAGGTGTTGTCGACCTACCAGGTGAGCATCCCCGAGCTGGGCACCGTGGCGGCCGCGACGCCGCCGGTCGTCGTACTCACCTCGAACCGGACCCGCGAGCTCCACGACGCGCTCAAGCGGCGCTGCCTCTACCACTGGATCGAGCACCCGGGACTCGACCGCGAGGTGCAGATCGTCCGGACCCGAGCGCCCGAGGTGTCGCAGGAGCTGGCCCGGCAGGTGGTCGGCGTGGTGCAGCAGCTGCGCCACATCGGGCTGCAGAAGCCGCCCGGTGTCGCGGAGACCCTCGACTGGGCCCGCGCGCTGCACCACCTCGGCACTGCCAACCTCGACCTCGAGGCCGCGGCCCGGACGCTCGGTGCGCTCGTGAAGTACCGCGAGGACGCGCAGAAGGTGCAGCAGGCCCTCGACCAGATGCTCCGACCGTGAGCGTCGAGGTGGCCGAGACGGTCCGCCAGCCCGACGAGATCCTGCTCGGCTTCACCCGGGCGCTGCGGGCCGCGGGCGTACCGGTCACCCAGGACCGCGCCCACGGCTTCCTCGCGGCGGCCGCGCTGGTCGGCCTGGACGACGCCGCCGGCACCTATGTGGCGGGCCGGGCCACGTTGTGCGCCTCGCCCGACGACCTCGCGCGCTACGACCAGGTCTACGAGGCCTACTTCAACTCCCGCGACGGGCTGCCGCGGCCGCGGCCCGCCGAGGAGGGTGTGCCGACCTACTCCGGGCTGCCGCTGGCCGAGGGCGACGGTGACAGTGACGACCGCACCGACGACCCGGTGGTGCGGGCGATGGCCAGCGACACCGAGGTGCTGCGGCACCGCGACGTGGCCTCGCTGTCGGCGGCGGAGAAGGCCCGGCTGGCCGGCATGTTCGCCACGCTGCGGCCGCGGCCGCCGCGCCGGCGTACCGCCCGGCACCAGCGCTGGCACCGCGGCACGGTCGACGCCTCGCGCACGCTGCGGGCCTCTCTGAAGCACATGGGCGAGCCCGCGGAGATCGCCTGGCGGCGGCGCGGGAACAAGCCGCGCCGCGTCGTCCTTCTGTTGGACGTGTCCGGCTCGATGAGCGGGTACGCCGATGCACTGCTCCGCCTGGCCCACCGCCTCACGCAGGCGGGCGGGGTGGTGGAGACGTTCACCGTCGGCACCCGCCTCACCCATGTGACCCGCGCGTTGCGTGGCAAGGACGCCGAGCGCGCGCTGGTCGCGGCCGGTGAGACCGTGCCGGACTGGTCGGGCGGCACCCGGCTCGGGGAGACCCTCAAGATCTTCCTGGACCGCTGGGGTCAGCGCGGTCTGGCCCGCGGTGCGGTGGTCGTGGTGTTCAGCGACGGTTGGGAGCGCGGTGACCCGGCCGCCCTCGCCGAGCAGATGGCCCGGCTGAACCGGATTGCTCACCGCGTGGTGTGGGTGAACCCGCACCGCGGCAAGCAGGGCTACGAGCCGGTGCAGCAGGGTGTGATGGCCGCGCTGCCGTACGTCGACGACTTCCTGGCCGGCCACTCACTGGCGACGTACGCCGAGCTCGTGGAGGTGGTCGCCAGTGCGTGACGTGCTGCCCGAGCTGATGCCAATGATGTGCGCAGTGTGGGAGGCGGGCGACACCGTCGGCGTCGGCACCGCCGTGAGTGAGGTGGTCGCCAGTGCGTGACGTGCTGCCCGAGCTGATGAAGTGGTGGGAGGCGGGCGACACCGTCGGAGTCGGCACCGTGGTCGCCACCTTCCAGTCCGCCCCGCGTCCGCCGGGCGCGTCGATGCTGGTGGGCGAGGACGGGACGGCGGTGGGCTCGGTGTCAGGGGGCTGCGTCGAGGGCGCGGTCTACGACCTGGCCCAGTCGGTGGTCGAGTCCGGGCGGCCGGTGCTGCAGCGCTACGGCGTCTCCGACGACGACGCGTTCGCGGTCGGGCTCACCTGCGGCGGCATCCTGGACGTCTACGTCGAGAAGGTGAACCAGGAGACGTTCCCCGAGCTGAGCGAGGTCGCGGCCGACATCGAGGCCGGCCGCCCGGTGGCGCTGGCCACCGTGATCGAGCACCCCGACTCCTCCTGGCTGGGTCGGCGGCTCGTCGTACGCCCGGGGGAGCAGCCGGTCGGCTCCCTCGGCTCGCCGCGGGCGGACGACGCGGTGCGGGACGACGCGATGGGGCTGCTGGCGGCCGGGCACAACGCCACGCTGACCTACGGCCCCGACGGCGAACGTCGCGGCGAGGGGATGCGGGTGTTCGTGTGGGCGTTCGCGCCCAAGCCTCGGCTGCTGGTCTTCGGCGCCATCGACTTCGCGGCGGCCGTGGCCAAGGTCGGCGCCTTCCTCGGCTACCACGTGACCGTGTGCGACGCCCGGCCGGTGTTCGCGACCGCCAGCAGGTTCCCGGAGGCGGACGACGTGGTCGTCGACTGGCCGCACCGCTACCTGAACGCCGAGCACGAGGCCGGGCGGATCGACCCGCGCACCGTGGTCACGGTCCTCACGCACGACCCGAAGTTCGACGTGCCCCTCCTCGAGGTCGCGCTGCGGCTGCCCGACGTGGCCTACGTGGGTGCGATGGGCTCCCGGCGTACCCACGAGGACCGGCTGGCCCGGTTGCGTGAGGCCGGGCTGAGCGAGGCGGAGCTGACCCGGCTCTCCAGCCCGATCGGGCTCGACCTGGGTGCACGTACGCCGGAGGAGACGGCGATCAGCATCGCGGCCGAGATCATCGCCGGCCGCTGGGGCGGGAGTGGCCAGCGGCTCGGCTCGACCGGGGGCCGGATCCACGGCGAGACCAGCCCGCTGGGCTGATCCGGCCGGTCACCCACGCTCGCGACCCGGGAGTAACCTCGGCGATGTGGTGCGCGGCGAGCTGAGCACACGGCGCCAGGACGCCGTACGTGCCTGGACGACCTTCGTCGAGCACGGTGACGCGGTGGAGCCGCTGGTCCGGCCGGAGATCCTCTCGTCCTGGACGCGTTCCGAGGCCGCGATCACCACCGACGTGAAGGAGGCCCCGCTCGCCGACGAGGCCGAGATCGCCGCCATCTGGCGCGACTCGCCCCTGCAGACCGCGGTCGAGACCGTCGAGGAGGAGCTCCGGCGCACCGCCGAGGACGGTGACCTGGTCATCGCGGTGACCGACGCGGACACGCGGATCCTGTGGACGTACGGCGGCCGGGTCATGCGCCGCAAGGCCGAGACCGTGAACTTCGTCGCCGGCGGCCGCTGGGACGACGAGTCGGTCGGCACCAACGCCCTCGACCTGGCCAACCGGCTGGCCCAGCCCGCGATGGTGTTCAGCGCCGAGCACTACGCCCCCATCGTGCACAACTGGGTGTGCTGGGCCGCGCCGGTCCTCGACCCGGTGAGCGGCGCCAAGCTCGGCGTCATCGACCTCTCCACCACCTGGGACCGCACCCACCCGATCGGGCTGGCCACCGCCCGGGTCATGGCCCGGCTGATCGAGTCGGCCATGCCGCGCTCGGCGCACCACCCTTCGGCGCTGATGGACGTCGTGCACGACCCCGGCCTCGTGATGACGCTGCTCGGCACGGCCGAGACCTACGTCGACGGCCAGCGGCTGCTGCTGAACCGGCGGCAGACCGAGGTGCTCGCCCTGCTCGCCCTGCACCCCGAGGGCCTCTCCCTCGACCAGCTGCACGCCATGCTCTACGGCGACCAGGCGATCACGTTCTCCACGCTGAAGGCCGAGGTCTCGCACCTGCGCGCCGCCCTCGGGGGCCAGCTCGGCTCACGCCCGTACCGGCTGCTGATGCCCGTCGAGACCGACGTCGAGCACGTGCTGGGGCTCCTGCGGCGCGGCGACGTGGCCAGCGCCGTCGAGGCCTACGGCGGGGACCTGCTGCCCGGCACCAACTCACCCGCGCTGTCGGAGCTGGCCGAGTACGTCGCGGTGGCCGTCCGCGAGGCGCTGCTGGCCGACCCGCAGCCCGACGCGGTCGTGCGCTACAGCGAGCTCGCGCCGTACGACTCCGAGGTGCTGGAGGTCTGCCTGGCCACGCTGGGCGGTGGTGCGGGGATCGGCGGCCAGCCGCACCCCGCCGTACCCCTGCTCAAGGGCCGACTGGCCGTCGCCCGCCGCTGAGCACGGCAGGCTTCGAGCCTCCCTTCGAGGCTCGCAAGGTCGCTCCCCAGGACAGGCGTCGCTGGCGCTCCTCCCACCTCAGCCAACGTCGCGCCAACCACTGGCTTCTAGCGTGACGGACACCACATGCGTGGCGGCGTACTCACGCGTGAACCTCCAGGGAGAGCCCATGACGCGGATCAGCCTCACCGTCGACGGCGAGAAGGTCGCCGACGACGTCGAACCCAGGATGCTGCTGGTGCAGTACCTCCGGGAGAAGCTCGGGAAGACCGGCACCGTGATCGGCTGCGACACCAGCAACTGTGGCGCCTGCACCGTGCACCTGAACGGGCAGAGCGTGAAGTCGTGCAACGTGCTGGCCGTTCAGGCCGAAGGCGCCGAGATCACGACCATCGAGGGGCTCGCGACCAACGGACAGCTGCACCCCGTGCAGGAGGCGTTCCGCGAGTGCCACGGCCTGCAGTGCGGTTTCTGCACGCCCGGGATGATCATGCAGAGCGTCGACCTGCTCCGGGAGAACCCGCACCCGAGCGAGCAGGAGGTCCGGCTCGGCCTCGAGGGCAACCTGTGCCGCTGCACGGGCTACCACAACATCGTCAAGGCCGTCCTGTACGCCGCGGACCACGGCGGAGCGGACGCCCAGGCGGAGGCGCAGCCCCAGACCGAGGGGGCGACGGCATGACCGCCACGCAGGACGCCCCGGCCCCCGTGGCCGAGATCGGACGGGACCGCCGCCGCAAGGAGGACCAACGGCTGATCACCGGCCGGACGCGCTGGACCGACAACCTCAGCCTGCCGGGGATGCTGCACCTGGCCATGGTCCGCAGCCCGTTCGCGCACGCGACCATCAAGAGCATCGACACCACCGCCGCCAACCAGATGACCAACGTGGTCGACGTGTTCACGGGCAAGGACTTCGGCGAGGAGCTCGGCGTGTGCATCAACGCCTGGCCGATCACACCGGACCAGGTGACACCCACCCACTCGCCGATGCCGGCCGACCGGGTGGCGTTCGCGGGCGAGATCGTCGCCGTCGTGGTCGCGCGCTCGGCCGCCGAGGCGCGGGACGCCGCCGAGCTGGTCGACGTGGAGTACGACGAGCTGCCGGCCGCGCTCGACCTCAAGGAGTCGGCGGCCGACACGGTGCTCGCGCATCCTGACCTCGGCACCAACAAGTCGGCCCTGTGGGTCTTCGACTCGAAGGAGGCCGGCACCGGGGGCGACGTCGAGGAGGCGATCGCCAAGGCGCGCACCGACGGCGTGGTCATCGAACGCGAGTACCGCCAGCAGCGGCTGATCCCGTCGTTCATGGAGCCTCGTTCGGTCGTCGTCGACCCGACCGGCGAGCAGTACACGATGTGGTCGGCCACGCAGATCCCGCACATCCTGCGGTTCGCGCTGGCGGCGACCACCGGCGTACCCGAGTCGAAGATCCGCGTGATCGCGCCCGACGTGGGCGGCGGCTTCGGCGGCAAGCTCCAGGCCACGCCCGAGGAGTGGATCGCCTGGGCGGTCGGGCGGCGGATCAGCAAGCCGGTGAAGTACACCGAGACCCGCTCCGAGTCCCTGCTCAGCGCCCACCACGGCCGCGACCAGTGGCAGAAGCTGACCATGTCGGCGGAGAAGGACGGCACGGTCACCGGCTTCAAGGTCGAGCTCCTCGCCGACCTCGGGGCGTACGTCGCGATCGTGGGCGGCGGCGTGCCGGTCCTGGGCGCGTTCATGTTCAACGCCATCTACAAGTTCCCGGCCTACCACTTCGCCTGCCAGACCGTGCTCACCAACAAGACCTGGACCGACGCCTACCGCGGCGCCGGCCGGCCCGAGGCGACCTACGGCGTCGAGCGGATGATGGACGAGCTCGCGGTGGCGGTCGGGATGGAGCCGCTCGAGCTGCGCGAGAAGAACTGGATCAAGCACGAGGAGTTCCCGTTCACCACGATCGCGGGGCTGCAGTACGACTCCGGCAACTACGAGGCCGCGACCGCCCGGGCCAAGGAGATGTTCGGGTACGACGAGCTGCGGGCCGAGCAAGCAGAGCGTCGGGCCAGCAACGACACCGTCCAGCTGGGCATCGGCATCTCGACATTCACCGAGATGTGCGGCCTGGCGCCGTCGCGGGTGCTGGGCAGCCTGGACTACGGCGCCGGCGGCTGGGAGCACGCGAGCGTGCGGATGCTGGCCACCGGCAAGGTCGAGGTGGTCACGGGTTCGTCCGCGCACGGCCAGGGCCACGAGACGGCATGGAGCCAGATCGTGGCGGACCGGCTCGGCGTCGCGTTCGAGGACGTCGAGGTCCTGCACGGCGACACCCAGGTCAGCCACCGCGGCCTCGACACCTACGGGTCGCGGTCGCTGGTGGTCGGGGGCGAGGCGCTGGTCCGGGCCGCCGACAAGGTGATCGAGAAGGCCAAGCCCGTCGCTGCGCACCTGCTCGAGGCGTCGGTGGACGACATCGAGTTCAAGGCCGGACAGTTCTCGGTCCGGGGCACCGACCAGGGCATGGCGATCGGCGAGGTGGCGCTGGCGGTCTTCGCGGCGCACAACCTGCCGGACGGGATGGAGCCGTCGCTCGACTCCGAAGCGACGTACGACCCGGTCAACTTCTCCTTCCCGCACGGGACCCACCTGTGCGCGATGGAGGTCGACACCGAGACCGGCGGACTGACGATGCGCAAGTACGTCGCCTGCGACGACATCGGCAACATCATCAACCCGCTCATCGTGTCCGGTCAGGTGCACGGCGGCCTGGTGCAGGGCATCGCCCAGGCGCTGTGGGAGGAGGCGGTGTACGACGACGCCGGGACGCTGGTCTCCGGGTCGTTCGTCGACTACCTGCTGCCGACCGCGGCCGACACGATCAACTTCGACATCGACCACACCACGTCGCCGTCGACCACCAACACGCTGGGCACGAAGGGCGTCGGCGAGGCCGGCACCATCGCGTCCACGCCGGCGGTGGTCAACGCGATCGTCGACGCGGTCCGGCACCTCGGCGTCAACGACATCCTGATGCCGTGCACGCCGGAGCGGGTCTGGAGGGCGATCAACCAGAGCGGCGCAGGCGGCGCAGAACCGACGGAGGAGACAGCCATGCCGCACTTCACGAGCGACGCTCTGAACCAGGACCGCGGCGAGACCGGGGAAGGAGTGGACCTGTGATCCCCGCGCAGTTCGACTACGTGGCGCCGACCACGCTCGAGGAGGCGCTGACGGCGTTGTCCCAGCACGGCGACGACGCGAAGATCATCGCCGGAGGACAGAGCCTGCTGCCGGTGCTCAGGATGCGGCTCAACGCTCCCGAGATGGTCATCGACCTCGCCAAGATCGAGGAGCTGCGTGGCATCCGCGACGACGGCGACGCGATCGTGATCGGCGCGATGACCCCGCACGCGGTGGTCGGCTCCGACCCGCTGGTCGAGCAGCACGCGCTGCTCGTCCACAAGGCGGTCCAGCATCTCGCGGACGCCCAGATCCGGCACCGCGGGACCTTCGGGGGCGCGCTGGCGCACGCCGACCCCGCCGGTGACCTGGGTGCGCCGGCGCTGGCCCTGGGCGCGGAGTTCGTGATCGCCGGGCTCGGCGGGATCCACACCGTGACGGCCGACGAGTTCTTCGTCGACCTGTTCGAGACCGCGATCGGCGAGGACGAGATCCTGACCGAGGTCCGGATCCCGAAGCACACGGGCTGGGGCGCGCACTACGAGAAGTTCGTGCGGGTGGCCCACCAGTGGCCGATCGTGGCGGTCGCGGCCGCCGTACGCGCGGAGGGTGGGACCATCGCGGAGGCCAGGGTCGGGCTCACCAACATGGGCTCGACGCCGCTGCGGGCGCGGGGGGTCGAGGAGGCCCTGGCCGGGCAGCCGGCCACGGCGGACGCGGTCCGGGCCGCAGCCGAGCGGGCCACCGAGGGCACCAACCCGCCGTCCGACCTCAACGGCGACGCCGACTACCGGCGACACCTGGCCGGCGTGCTCACGCGCCGGGCGGTGCTCGCCGCCGCCGGCGCCTGACGTCACAGGTATGGATCTCTCGCACCAGTTCAGCGTCCCCACGTCCGTCGAGGAGACCTGGGCACACTTCCAGGACATCGCGTCCGTCGCGGAGTGCTTCCCGGGAGCGCAGGTCACCACGGCGGACGGGGACTCGTTCAGCGGGACGGTGAAGGTCAAGCTCGGGCCGATCGCGCTGGTGTACGCCGGGTCGGGCACCTTCGTCGAGAAGGACGAGGCCGCCCACAGGTTCGTGGTCGACGCCAAGGGCAAGGACAAGCGCGGCAACGGCACCGCCGGCGCGAAGGTCACCCTCGCCATGGCGACGGGCGCCTCGGGTGGCACCGACGTGTCCGTGGTCACCGACCTGGCGGTCACCGGCAAGCCCGCCCAGTTCGGCCGGGGCGTGATGCAGGACGTCTCGGACAAGCTGCTCGGCCAGTTCGTGGCCTGCCTGGAACAGCGGCTGGGTTCGTCGGCCGAGCCCGCTCCGGGCCCCTCGGTCACTGCCGGTCCCCAGTCGGTGGCCGCGCCCACGGACGAGGTCGCCGAGCCGGCCCCCGCGGACCCCGCTCCCGCGTCGGTGCCCGAGACCGGCGCGGGGGCGGCCACACCGCCCTCGGCCGACGTACCGCCTGCCCCGGCCACGCCACCTGCCGCGGCCACCCGCCCGACCGCCCCGCCGGCCAAGGGCGACGACGCGATCAACCTCGGCTCGACGGTGCTGCCGATCCTGTTCAAGAACTACTGGAAGCAGGGGCTGGCCGTGCTCGTGGTCGTCGCCGTGATCGTGGTCCTGATCGTCGCGCTCTGAGCCGTCGCCCTGCTTCTGGCTCCGACAGAGGTCGACAGTCGAATAAATTCGGAGCTCAAGCGCGTTCTGCCGAGGATCTTCGGCACCAGGTGCCGAATTTGCTCGGCAAAGAGCCCTGCCGCCCGGGACGGCTCGGATAACCCTCGACAGTCGAGGAATTTCCGAGCCGCGCGGGCAATGCCAGCCCTACTCGATCACCGGCGTGGTGACTGGCAGCCCGACCTCGCCGTCGACCTGGGTCTCGTCCTCGCGTACCCCGTTGACCGCCGGGTCGAGGCGGGGCTCGAGGCGGGCGATGGCGACCAGGCTGCAGAGCAGGCTGCCCACGATGAGCAGTCCGATGTAGACGTTGCCGAGGGCGTGGCCGATGAGGATGCCGGAGATCGGCGGCGCGATCACCGCAGCGAGCTGGAACGAGCCGGAGCTGAGCGCGTTGTAGCGGCCGCGCAGGTGATCAGGGGCGAGGTCGTTGACCAGAGCCGGGATGGTCGGCTGGAGGAGCGTCTCGCCGAAGGCGAACACCGAGGCGCAGGCGGCCACCAGCAGGGTCGCCCCGAGGGTGCCGGGCACCAGCCCGGAGAAGCCCAGCAGCAGCCAGGAGAACGCCCACACCACGCCCATCACCGCGATGACCCGGGTGCGGCGCCGGCCCTCGATCCGCTGCAGCACCACCAGCTGGAGCAGCACGATGACGACCGTGTTGGCGGCGAAGGCCAGCCCGAGCGCGCGGGTGGAGATCTCGCCGACCCCACGGGCGTAGGCCGGCATGCCGGCGTTGAGCTGGGAGTAGCCCACGAACGACGACAGGAAGCTCAGCAGGGTCATCGTCGCCATCGCCGGGCTGCGCAGCACCGCGAGGTAGCTCGCCGGTGCGGCGTCGTCGGTGGACCCGACGGCCACCGGCCGCGCGATGTGGCGCAGCGGGCCGAGCAGGAGGAGCAGGGCGGGGATGTACGACGCCCCGTCGGCCAGGTAGATGGCCTGGAACGTCCGCGGCTCCGCGACGTTGACGAGGAAGCCCCCGATGACGCCGCCGATGCCGATGCCGAGGTTGATGAGCGTGAAGTTGACCCCGAAGTAGCGCTGCCGCAGGTGTGGCGGGATCACCGTCGCGATCAGGCTCTGCGAGGCCGGCCACATCATGCCGAACGCGACGCCGTTGATGGCCAGGGCCAGCGCGGCCATCGGCCGGGTCGTGGCGAAGGCCAGCAAGGTGTCGCCGACGACGAGCAGCGAGAGCACGCCGAGCTGGACCCGCCGGGCGCCGACGCGGTCGATCGCGGAGCCGCCCGGCCCGACGACGAGGAGCCCCATCAGGGGTGGCAGGCCGAGCAGCAGGCCGACGTCGCCGAGCGGGAAGCCGCGCACCTCGTGCAGGTAGACGACGTGGAACGGCAGCACCAGACCGGTGCCGAGGAACTGGATCACGACGATGGACAGGAGCAGCTGCCCCTCGCGCGGGAGGTCGCGCCAGAAGCTGCTCAGGCCGGGGGAGGGGGCCGGGGTGGTCATCTCCTCGACTCTCTCAGCGACCACCGACTGTCGGCACGTGAGTTTCGGACGGGACGACGCGCTCGGACCTGACCCGGCCGGGCTACAGACGCAATCGGCACCCAGCCCCTATGGTTTCGCCTCGTGAAACGGCTCGTGGGGACCCTCGTCGGCCTCGGCGTGATCATCTTCCTGCTCTGCATCCCGGCGTTCTTCTACGGTTCCGGCACCGTCGAGCCGACGAACGAAGAGACCTCGATCACCAACTACGTGGCCGACTTCGACGTCGCCAAGAACGGCGACATGGACGTCTCCGAGACGATCACTGTCGACTTCCCGGTCTACGGCAAGCACGGCATCTTCCGGTTCTGGGACATCGTCGACCCCAACGCCCCGAACGCGCGCCGGATCCCCGAGGACATCTCGATCACCCGCGACGGTCAGCCCGAGCCTGTCGAGTACAGCTGGAAGGACCACCACCGCCAGCGCGTGGCCAGGATCGGTGACGCCAACACGACGCTCGACGTCGGCGAGCACACGTACGTGATCAAGTACCGCATCGACGGCGTCCTCACCGAGAACGACGAGAAGGTCACCCACAGCCAGGACGACACGATGTTCTACTGGCAGCTCATCCCGCGTGGCTGGCAGCAGACGATCGCGAAGTCGACGCTCACCGTCCACCTGCCGGTGCCGGCCCAGTCCGACGTCAGGTGCGCGATCGGCAACAACTCCTCGACCGGTTGCACCGCCGAGGGCGGCGGGACCAAGGACCTCACCGTGACCACGGGGCCGATCGCCGACCGCACACCGGTCACCATCGCCACGGCCCTGGACATGAAGACGCCACCGGAGGGCAACCACCTGCCCTGGACCGGCCGCTGGGACCGCGTGCTCAGCACTCACCTGCCGCTTGCTCGTCATCGTGCTGCTGGCTGCCGCGGGAGCTCTGGCGTTCGGCTCGATCCTCGGGGCCAAGTCGAGGGAGAAGCCACCGGGCTTCCCGGTGCTCTACGAGCCGCCGGCCGGAGTCGGCCCTGCCCAGGCCAAGTACATCTACAGCGAGGAGGTCGACCGCACGACGTACGTCGCCACGCTCATGTACGCCGCCGAGAAGGGCGCCGTCGACCTCACCCGGGGTCAGAACGACGCCTGGACGATCACCGACAAGGCCGGGCCGCAGGGCTGGGCCGGGCTCGACGCCGTCACCACCGACTGCGCCCACATCCTCGGCGGTCCGGGCTCGTCGTTCACCGCCGCCAAGAAGGACGTCTCCGCCGGGCTGCGGCTGAAGGACGAGCTCGCGCGGTTCGACAGCAGCGTGGCGGCCTGGGGCAGGTCCTCCGGCAACATGATCAAGAGCGGCCTGGGTGGCTTCGGGGGCATGCTGGTGCTGGTCGGCTTCGGGTTGATGCTGGTCTGCGCGATCTGGAACCCCTTCTCCATGACGATGCTGGGTCTGATCCCGGGAGCGTTCGCGATCGGCGGGTTGTCGCTCATGGCCACCGGCTCGGGCACCAGCCGGACCCGGACCGGCCGCGACCTCTGGTCGCGGGTCGGCGGCTTCCGCCGGATGCTGGCCACGCCGTCCAGCAAGCAGCGGTTCGACTTCTCGGGCCGCAAGGAGCTCTACACGGCGTACATCCCGTGGGCGGTCGCCTTCGACTGTGCCGAGGAGTGGGCGCAGAAGTACCGCGTCGAGGTCGGCGAGGAGCCACCGGTGCCGCACTACTTCGCGAGCACCTACGCCGGCGCGAACGCCGGTGCGTTCGTCAGCTCCATGGTCGACAGCTTCGACAACACCGTGGACGGCGCGATCTCGTCCTACAACGCCACTCAGACCTCGTCGTCCAGCGGCGGTGGGGGCGGCGGCTTCTCCGGAGGCGGCGGTGGCGGCGGTGGCGGCGGCGGGTCGTGGTGACGCCGTCCAGGACCCGGCACCGTCCATACTGAAGCCGAGTTATCGAGCTTTTCCTGACGCAGCACCCAACAGAGAGAGAACGCAAGATGCTCATCGCCATCATCGTGATCATCGTCCTCGTCGCCCTCGTGGGCTTCGTGGTCGTCGGCTTCAACAAGCTGCGCACCAGTGACGTCGGGGCCCAGGAGGCGCTCGGCGGCATCGACGTCCAGCTCACCCGTCGCGCCGAGCTGATCCCGAACCTCGTCGAGACCGTCAAGGGCTACGCCGCGCACGAGAGCTCGGTCTTCGAGGAGGTGACGAGGGCGCGGGCCGGGGTGCAGGCCGCCGCCGCGGGTGACGACGTGCCGGCCAAGGCCGCCGCCGACCAGGCCCTCCAGCAGGCGCTGGTCCGGGTGAACGCCGTCGCGGAGAACTACCCCGAGCTGAAGGCGAACCAGAACTTCCTCGACCTGCAGAAGCAGCTCGCCGAGACCGAGAACCAGATCGCGTTCGCACGGCAGTACTACAACGACGCGGTGGCCACGCTGAACAAGCTGGTCATGACCATCCCGTGGATGCTGTTCACCGGCATCGCCAACGTGCACAAGCGCGAGTTCTACGACGCCCCCGAGGGCCAGCAGGTCGCTCCCCAGGTGTCGTTCGGCACCAACGGGCCGGCCGCTCCGCCGGCTGCCCCGACCGCCGCCCCGGCTGCGCCCGCCGCGCCGGCCGCCCCAGCAGCTGAGCCCGCTGCCCCCGCGGCTCCGTCGGTCACCCCGCCCGCGGCACCGCCGGCTGCTCCGCCGGCTGCTCCGCCGGCCACGCCGAGCGACCCGCCGGCGGGCGGCACCCCGCCGCCGACCGCCTGATCGCGCCAGGACCAGATTCACCGGGTACCCGGTGAAACTCACGCTCCCCCGACGAAGCTTCGTCGGGGGAGCGTGAGTTTCTGGAGGTCAGGACCGGTCGAGCGCAGCCATGTCGTCGTCGGTCAGCTCGATGGCGGCAGCCGCGGTGTTCTCCTCGAGGTGGGCGACGCTCGACGTACCGGGGATCGGCAGCACCACCGGCGAGAGCCGCAGCAGCCACGCGAGCGCGATCTGCGACGGCGTCGCGTCGTGGGCAGCCGCCACGTCCTTGAGCGCCTGGTCGTCGACCTGGTCGGCCACCGGTCGCCACGGGATGAAGCCGATCCCCTGGGCCGTGCAGTGGTCGAGCAGCTCCTGGGACGCGCGGTCCCCGAGGTTGAACCGGTTCTGGACCGAGACGATCTCTGCGACCTGCTGGGCCTTCTGCAGCTCGTCGACAGACACCTCGGACAGGCCGATGTGGCGGATCTTGCCCTCGTCCTGCAGTGCCTTCAGCTCGCCGACCTGGTCTTCGGCCGGGAAGTCGGAGTCGATCCGGTGCAGCTGGAAGAGGTCGATCCGCTCCACGCCGAGCCGGCGAAGCGAGAGCTCACACTGCTGGCGCAGGTAGGCCGGGTTGCCGACCGCGGTCCACTGACGCGGGCCTTGTCGGGTCAGCCCTGCCTTGGTCGCGATCACGAGGTCGTCGGCGTAGGGGTGCAGGGCCTCGTGCAGGAGCTCCTCGGCCACGTTGGGCCCGTAGGAGTCGGCGGTGTCGAAGAACGTGATCCCGAGCTCGACGGCCCGGCGGAGCACCCGGATGGCCTCGTCGTGGTCCTTCGGGGGGCCCCACACTCCCGGCCCGGGCAGCTGCATGGTGCCGTAGCCCAGCCGGACGACCGGCAGGTCGCCGCCGATGGTGAAGCTGCCGGACCTGGTCGCGATGTTGTCGAGAGTCGAAGTAGTCATCCCTCTGACAACCCCGGGCGCTCCGGGGTCTATTCCGGTCAGAAGACGTTGAGCGGCCGGAACTGCACCGAGATCCGCGGGCCGGCGTGCGCCACCTTCGGTACGGCGTGCTCCCAGGTCCGCTGGCACGAGCCGCCCATCACGACCAGGTCGCCGTGGCCCATCTCGACCACGACGGTCTCGGCTCCACCCAGGCGGGGGCGCAGGTGCAGCTTGCGCGGGTCGCCCACCGAGACGATCGCCACGATGGTGTCGGCGGTCTTGCCGCGGCCGATGGTGTCCCCGTGCCAGGCCACCGAGTCGTGTCCGTCGCGGTAGTAGCAGCAGCCCGCGGTGCGGAACGGCTCGCCGAGCTGGTCGGCGTAGTGCCCGGTCAGCGCTTCGCGCGCCTCGGTGAGGCCGGGGTGGGGGAGCTCGTCGCCGATCATGTAGGTGTGCACCAGCCGGGGCACGTCGACGATGCGGTCGTACATCTGCCGGCGCTCGGCCCGCCACGGAACGTCCCGGACCAAGGTCTCGAAGACGTCGTCGGGTTCGGGCAGCCAGCCGCGTGCGATGTCCACCCAGGCACCGCGGGTCAGCGCCGTGCGCTCCATCCCGGTGAAGCTCGATGGCGCGCGGCTGGTCGTCGAGCCCGCTGGGGGCGAAGAGGGTCGACTGGAAGTCCATGCGCCGCAGTCTACGCCAGAGTCGAACACACGTTCGATCACCCTTCCGGGCGGGTCGGGGCTCGTTCCGGGCGATCCCCGATCGAGCCGGCTTCACCCCGGCTGCCAGAGTTGGGCCATGCAGGGAGCCGTGGCCGCGCGGGTGCGCAACCTGACCAAGACCTACGGCGCCGGCGAGACGCGGGTCATCGCCCTGGACGACGTCACGCTCGACCTGATGGCGGGCGAGTTCACCGCCGTGATGGGGCCGAGCGGGTCGGGCAAGTCCACGCTGATGCACTGCCTGGCCGCGCTCGACACCGCCGACTCCGGGTCGGTGATGGTGGGTGACCAGGAGCTCACCGTGCTCAAGGACAAGGCGCTGACCCGGCTGCGCCGCGACGAGATCGGTTTCGTGTTCCAGTCCTACAACCTGGTCCCGACCCTGACCGCGAAGGAGAACATCCTGCTCCCGCTGGCCATCGCCGGCCGCAGCCCCGACGACGGCTGGTACGACTCGGTGATCACCACGGTCAACCTGGCCGACCGGCTCGACCACAAGCCGCACGAGCTCTCCGGGGGCCAGCAGCAGCGGGTGGCGGTGGCCCGGGCCCTGGTCAGCCGGCCCAAGGTCGTCTTCGCCGACGAGCCGACCGGGAACCTCGACTCGACCTCCGGCGCGGAGGTGCTGGAGCTGCTGCGCCGCAGCGTGGACGACCACGACCAGACCGTCGTGATGGTCACCCACGACCCGGTCGCGGCGGCGTACACCGACCGGGTGCTGTTCCTGGCCGACGGGCGCGTGGTCGACGAGCTGCGCGACCCCACCCGCGAGCAGGTGCTGGACACCATGGCGCGCCTCGCGGCGCCCGAGCCCGTCTGACGCATGATCCGCGCCTCGCTGAAGAGCCTGCTGGCCCGTCGGGTCCGGCTGCTCCTGAGCACGTTCGCGATCGTGCTGGGCGTCGCGTTCGTGACCGGCATCCTGATGTTCTCCGACACCCTCGAGCGCAGCTTCACGGCCCTGTTCGACTCCACGGTCGGTGACTCCGTCGTGCGGCCGGACAACAGCGAGGTGGCCAACCAGGGCGGCGTGTTCAGCACGCAGACAGTGCCGGCCTCGCTGCAGTCCACTCTCGAGCAGCTGCCGGGGGCCGCCCGGGTGGACGGCATGGTCAGCGCCAGCGGCGTCTACATCCTCTCCACCGAGGGCAAGGTGGTCGGCGGCTCCGGGCCGCCGGCGTTCGGGGGCAACTGGAGCGATGCGCCGGCGGGGCACGGCCTCGAGGGGCTGGTCATCCTGGAGGGCCACGAGCCGCACGGCGCCGACGAGGTGGTGCTCGACCAGGACGCGGCCGAGAAGGCGGGCTACGCCCTCGGCGACAAGGTCTCGATCATCACCAGCGCCAAGACGCTGGATGTCCACCCGACGCTGGTCGGCATCGCCGGGTTCCGGGCCGGCGGCTCCCTGAACGGCGCGACGTTCGCCGCCTTCGACACCCCGACCGCACAGCAGCTCTTCCTCGACGGCCAGGACGCCTACAGCACCTTCTGGGTCACGGCCAAGAGCGGTGTCTCCCAGGCGGAGCTGACCGAGCAGGCCAACGAGGTGCTGCCCGCCGGGCTCGAGGCGGTCACCGGCGACGACGCCGCGGAGGAGAACGCCGGTCCGCTGCTGGACGGCATCAGCTTCCTGACCACGATGGTGCTGATCTTCGCGGCCATCGCGCTGGTCGTGAGCACGTTCATCATCGTCAACACCTTCTCGATCCTGGTGGCCCAGCGCAGCCGGGAGCTGGCCCTGCTGCGCGCGCTCGGGGCGTCCAGGCGGCAGGTGATCCGCTCGGTGCAGCTCGAAGCCTTCGTCGTGGGGCTGGTCGGCGCCACGGTGGGGCTGGGCCTCGGGGTGCTGCTGGCCATGGGGATCCGCGCGCTGGTCGCGACGTTCGGCCTGGACCTGGCCAACCAGCCCCTCGTGTTCGCGGCTCGGACGCCGATCGCGGCGTACGCCATCGGCATCGTCGTCACCATGGTCGCGGCCTGGCTGCCGGCGCGCCGCACCGGCCGGATCGCCCCGGTCCAGGCGCTGCGGGACGACGTGGCGCTGCCCGAGTCGTCCGTACGCCGCCGCCTCCTCCTCGGCGTCGCGCTGATCGTGGTCGGGGTGCCGCTGGCCCTGGTCGGCCTGTTCGTGGGCGCGGTCCCGCACAACGGCTGGTGGGTCGGCGCCGGCGTGCTGTCCGTGCTGCTCGGGGTGACCGCGGCCAGCCCGGTCATCGGCCGGCCGTTCCTCCGGGCCACCGGCGCGGTGGACGCGGCCGTGTTCGGCCCGATGGGCCGGCTGGCCGGCCAGAACTCGCTGCGCAACCCGCGGCGTACGACCGCCACCGCGTCCGCGCTGATGATCGGGCTCACCCTGGCGTTCACCGTCGCCATCCTGGGCTCATCGGCCAAGGCGTCGGTCGACCGGACCGTGCGCGAGAACTTCATCGGCGACTTCATCGTGAGCAGCGCCTTCGGCCAGGGGTTCTCGCCGACGATCACCGACCGGATGCAGCACATCGACGGGGTGCAGAGGGTGCTGCGCGAGCGGTACGCGTTCGGGCTCTACAAGGGCAGCACGGACGACGGCCTCAGCGTCGTCGCCACCGCGCCGGACACCATCGCGGAGTTCGAGCTGAAGACGGTCTCGGGAAGCCTCGACGACTTCGCCGACGGCACCGTCCTGGTCAAGCAGGACTGGGCCGACGACCACGACCTCGCCGTCGGCGACACCCTCCCGATCACCGTGCCGACCGGGAAGAAGCAGTGGCGCATCGCCGCGATCGTCGAGGACAGCCCGCTGGTCTTCTCGCCGGTGCTGACCACCACGCAGACCCTGCTCGACTCCGGCTTCCCCGACCAGGACAACTACGTCGTCGTCTTCGCGGAGCCGGGCGCCACCGGCCTCCAGGGCCGGCTCGACCAGGTCGTGAAGGATCTCCCGGTGGTGACGGTGAAGGACGAGCAGGCGTTCGCCGCCGAGCAGCGCGCCCCGATCGACAGGATCATCGCGATCATCTACGTGCTGCTGGTGTTCGCGGTGCTGATCGCGATCCTCGGCATCATCAACACGCTCGCGCTGTCGGTGATCGAGCGGACCCGCGAGATCGGGCTGCTGCGCGCGATCGGTGTGAGCCGACGGCAGCTGAGGCTGATGATCCGGCTGGAGTCGGTCGTGATCGCGGTGCTCGGGGCCGTCCTGGGCGTGGGGCTCGGGATCGTGTTCGGCGTCACGCTGATGTACGCGCTGCGCGACCAGGGGCTCGAGGTGATCGACATCCCGTTCGGGCAGCTGGTCGTGTTCCTGGTGCTCTCGATGCTGATCGGCGTGCTCGCGGCGGTCTTCCCGGCTCGCCGCGCGGCCCGGCTGGACGTGCTGCGGGCGATCGCCGTCGAGTGACGAGTGGCCCGTCCGGGTGGCCCCAGGGGGCTAGGAAGGTCCACCCGTTCGGCCCAGCGGCGGTCCTGCCAAACCGAGGACGGGGCCCGCAAGCCCGGTCTAGTCTGGCTGGCATGACGGAGGTCCTGGTGAAGGACGGGCGCGCGCTCAAGCACGTACAGGTGCGCGAGTACGTGCGCTCGCTGGTCTCCGGCATGTCCCCGGGCTCCCCGGCTCCGTCCGAGCGTGAGCTGGTGGCCCAGTTCGGGGTGGCGCGCATGACCGTGCGCCAGGCGATGGACGCGCTGGTCGTCGAGGGGCTGCTCGAGCGGATCCCCGGCAAGGGCACCTTCGTGGCCCGCCCGCGGCGTACCGCCAGCACGATCACCAGCTACACCGAGGAGATGGCCCGCCGGGGGCTGCTGGCCGAGTCCATCACCCTCCTCGCTCGCCGTGAGCAGGCCGGCCCCGGGGTGGCCCGCGCGCTGAACGTCACCGAGGGCGACCCGGTCATCCACTGGAAGCGGCTGCGCCGTGCCGACGGCGCCCCGATGTGCATCGAGGACGCCTTCCTCAACGAGGTGCTGCTGCCCGGCTTCCTGCAGAGCGGCATGCCGACCTCGCTCTACGTCGCGCTCGACCAGCGGGGCCTGCGTCCGACCTGGGCCGAGGACTCGGTCAACGCCGACGTGGCGCACGCGGACGAGGCGACCCACCTCGAGATCGGGGCGGGCGACCCGGTGCTGCGACACTCCCGCCGGGCACTGAACGGCGAGAAGGTCGTCGAGGTCTCGCGGAGCGTCTTCCGGTCCGACCGCTTCACGCTCTGGGTCCAGATCGGGCACGACTTCTAGTCCCAGCCCCGGGTCGCCTCACGATGCGCTGGGACCGGCCCACCCCCGTCTAGTCGCCCAGTCCGCCCAGCGGCGCCACCACGTCGCCGCTCTCCTCGCAGACCCACACCGGGTCCGGGCCGCCGAGGTCGGGCTGGATGTACAGCGAGTGCTCCGGGCCGGAGCAGGTCAGGCAGAGCGGCCACCGGCCGGCGCTCTCGAACAGCCCGTCCTGCACGTCCTGGGCCACCAGCCCGGCGACGTACACCTGGCCCTCGGGCCACTGGTCGGCCCACCACTCGCGAGCTGACACCGCGTCCTCGAGGAGCGAGACCGCATGGGCGGTCGCGTGGTTGCGGGCCTGCAGGTCGGCGAGCACTCGGGCCCTCGCGTCGAACAACGGCACGGTGTCCACCCGCCCATTCTGTGTCGCGGGTGGTGACCCCCCAACCCGCAGGGCGCCCTACGCTGCACGTGTGGGGGTCCTCCTCGAGGTGACGGTCGCGCACGAGCGTGACGTGCCCGGAGCCGTCGAGGGCGGCGCTGACCGCCTGCACGTGGTGGGGTCGGGTGAGCTCTCGCCGGAGATCGCCACGGTCTCCGCGGTGCGCCGAGACGCCGACCTGCCGGTCTTCGTACTGCTCCGGCTCAACGACTCCTGGACCACGACGGGTGGTGAGCTGACCCGGCTGGTCGGGCTGGCGGAGGACTACCTGTCGGTGGGGGCCTCCGGGCTCTCGTTCGGCTTCCTCGACGCGGACCTCGAGATCGACGCCGAGGTCTGCACCCACCTCGCGACCTCGCTGGCCAACGTGCCCTGGACGTTCCACGACGCCTTCGACGACACGCTCGACCCGCGTCGTGCATGGCGTGCCCTGCTCGGGCTGCCGGGGCTCGTCAACGTGCGGTCGGCCGGTTCCCCGCGCGGGATGGCGGAGGGGTACGACGACCTCCTCGCCACCGCCGAGACCGACCCCGCCGTCGCCGCGCTGCTGATGCCGGGCGGCGGTCTGCGGGCCGAGCACGTGCCGTGGCTGGTCCGCACCGGTGTCCGCGCCTTCCACGTCGACGAGCAGACCCGGCCGGGCGGCAGCCGGAAGGCGTACGTCGACGCCGGGCTGACCCGCTCGTGGCGGCTGCTCCTCGACAGTGCCATGGACCGCATCTGATGTGCTGGGCCCGATGACCCTGATGATCGACCCGCCCGCGGTCCCGTCGCGCGGCCGCTGGTGGTCCCACCTGGCCAGTGACGAGTCCTACGACGAGCTGCACGCCTTCGCCCGCGAGCTCGGCATCCCCGAGCGCGGCTTCGACCGGGACCACTACGACGTGCCGTCGGAGTGGTACGACGAGGTGTTGGCCCTCGGCGTCGAGCCGGTGTCCTCACGCGAGCTGGTGCGCCGGCTGGTCGCGTCCGGGCTGCGCCGCCGCAAGGGGAGCTAGGGCGGGTCTCCCAATTCCTGGCGGCCCCGGACGCCGCCCAGATCACGCGCTGGGTGCGTTGCCGACCCTTCGAAGACGCCCAGTCTGCGGGCGGGCCGGCGCCTTCCCAGCGCGCGCCTGGACGACGCCGGCATCCACCACGACTTGGGAGACACGCCCTAGGCGTCAGCCCTGGGCGCCGTCAGCCCTGGGCGCCCTGCGAGCGCCAGTAGTCGTTGAGGGCGCCGTTGGTCTTCACGAACCACACGATGAGCCCGACGAAGAAGAACCAGCCCAGCAGCAGTGCCCAGAGGCCGGTGGCGGCGCTGACCGGCCGGGGCTGGCCGCGGCGCTCGTAGAGCTGTCCGACCTCGTTCGAGCTCAGGAACGGCATCACGATGCCGACGAAGATCGCGAGGATGAGCGCGACCGGGCCGCCGATGCCGGTCCCCGTGTGCCGCTTCATCTCGTCGTGGGTCTGGAAGTACCAGTACCAGGTGTAGAAGCCGAGGGTCACGATCGTCAGCAGGACGCAGGTGCCGGTGCTGCGGACCTGGCCGGCCGGGCCGACCGCCGCAACCGCGCCGGACGTGGGCAGGGGCGGGGCTGGCACCGGGGGCGGCGGCGGCGCGGAGGCGGCCGGCTGCGGCGCTTCGGGGGCCGGTGCTGGCTCGTGGTCGTCGGACATGCCGCGAAGGCTAACCTGCCGGACGGCACTCCGCTGGCGATCTACGCCTCGAGTCCGGCCAGCTCTCGCTCCAGGTTCTCGCGGGCGGCCGCCTCCCACCGCTCCCGGGCGTACGCCGTGTGGAACAGGTGCGGCTTGGCGGCCAGGCCGCGCAGCACGTCGGCCCGGCCCGCGTCGAACACTGCGTCCTCGAGGTGGGCGTACTCGCGGCGGACGGCGGCGACGTACTCGTCGTAGCGGGCGCGCGGAGCGGCCAGGATGCCCAGGTCGGCGTCGGACAGCGCGCAGCCGTTGGCGTCGGCGTCCTCGGGCAGGTGCGTCTCGGTGAGCCGGACCAGCCGAGCGACCTCGGCGACGACCGGCGCGGGCGCCACCGCGGCCAGGGCGTCCTCGGCCCAGGCCGCCGACCGCTCCTCGGCGTCGCGCTCCCCGTCGTAGACCGCGTCGTGGAACCACGCGGCCAGCAGCACCGGCGTGGCGTCGAAGGTCGCACCATGACCGGCCAGCTCGTCGAGCCGGTCGAGGACCTCGGTCAGGTGGCGGACGTCGTGGTAGCCGCGGCTCGGGTCGGCGTACGCCGCAGTGAGCTCGTCGCGGACACTGGTGCTGTCCGGGAGGGGCCATCTGTCACTCAGGTCCACCGGAGACATCCAACCCGGTACGCTCCATCCGAACAACGAGAACGTGTTCTAGTTTTGAGGAGAGAGATGTCCGCCAGTCCGGAGAAGATCCGCGAGGTGATCGAGCAGTACGTCGCCCGGGTGGCCACCGGGACGACCGACCAGGTCCTGGAGCTGTTCGCCGAGGACGCCACGGTCGAGGACCCGGTCGGCACCGAGGTGCGGACCACCCGTGCGGCGATCCGCGAGTTCTACTCCGGGCTCGAGGGGCTGGAGCAGGCGGGCGAGGTGCTGAGCGTGCGTATCGCCGGTGGCCAGGCCGCCTTCCTCTTCGAGCTGCGCACCCGGGCCGGTGAGCAGACCTACACGCTGGCGCCGATCGACGTGATGACCTTCGACGACGACGGCAGGATCACCTCGATGCGGGCCTACTGGTCCGAGGCGGACATGTCGGTGTCCTGACCGGCCGGCTGGAGCGCCCAGCGGATCGTCCCGGTGGCGAGGCCGCCGAGCACCCGCACGGTGGTGCGCTCGGACACCGGCAGCCAGGGCAGCCGCAGCGGCAGCCGGGTCCAGGCCGGCATCAGGCCGACGGCGGCCGCGGCCAGCACGGCGTACGGCGGCCGGGCGGCCACCGGCAGCGGCGGCCTGAGCAGCACGTAGCGGATCGCGTCGCGGGCCTCCGGCGTGCCCCGCAGCTCGGGGCGGTACGCCGCCAGCACCTCCGCCAGCTCGGCCTCGGTGCCCGGTGGGTCGACCACGCCCAGCCGGGACCCGACCTCGGCGAGCTGTGCGACGTACTCGTCGCGGCCGGCCCGGTCGAGAGGCCGGCGCCCGTAGACCTGGTGGGCGCGCAGGAAGCTGTCTGCCTCCGCGGCATGGATCCACGCGAGCAGGTGCGGGTCGGAGGCGGCGTACGGCGTCCCGTCCGGCATCTGGCCGGCCACGCGCTCGTGGATCCGGCGCACGGCCTCCACCGCCTGCTCCGCGTCGTCGACGACGCCGAACGTGGTCACGGCCAGGAAGGTGCTGGTCCGGTGCAGCCGCCCCCAGATGTCGCCGCGGAACCCCGAGTGCTCCGAGACCGCCCGCATCGCCACCGGGTGCAGCGTCTGGAGCAGCAGCGCCCGCAGCCCGCCGACGAACATCGAGGCGTCGCCGTGGACCCGGGTGATCGGGCTGCCCGCCTCGAACCAGCGCGGCCCCTCGCGGTAGTGGATCCGCTCACGGTGCCGTGGCCCGTCCGGCCCGGCGACCTGAAGGAAGAGCGCCTGCCCCAACCGCCCGCGCAGGTCCGGGACGGAGGGCATACCTGCGAGCCTACGAGGCGGCCCAGAACTCCAGGAGGAGCGAGCGCACCCGGTCGGGGTCGACGAGGAGCGGCGAGATGTGACCAGTGCCCGCGACCTCCTCGACGCGGCAGTCGGGCATCGCAGCACAGGTGCGGCGGGCCTCGTCGGGCCGCCACCCCATCACGTCGTCTCGCACCGACAGCACCAGCGTCGGAACGCCCACGTCCGGGAGCAGCGACTCGGCGCTGGTCCGGTGGAGCATCAGCGAGCGCATGGCGCAGAGCATCCCGCGTCGGTCCGCCGAGGCGAACGAGCTCAGGATCGTCGCCGCGAGCTCCGGGTCGCGCGCCACCGCCTCGCTCCCGAGCAGCGACGCGGAGAGCTGGCCGAGGATGAACCGCGTGGGACCGGCCCAGCGGTAGAGCTCGACCAGCGGCCAGCCCTTGGTCAGCTTCTCGCCCAGGCTGAACGGCTGCACCGGCGTGCCGATCGTGGCCAGGGTGCGCAACCGCTCGGGGAACCGGGCCGCCAGCATCAGCCCGACGTGGCCGCCCCACGCGTTGCCCACCCAGTGCGCCGGCTCGGCGAGGCCCAGGTCGTCGAGGACCTGCATCGCCGCCGGAACGCACTGGTCGAGCTCGAACTCGTGGGTGACCGGCTCGCTCCGTCCGTGCGAGGGGCCGTCGATCGTCAGCACGGTGCCGTGCTCGGCGAGCTGGTCCACGAGCGGCCCCCACGAGCGGGAGTCCACGAACAGGCTGTGCCACAGCACGATCGGCCGGCCGGTCCCGCGGCGGTCGACGTGCAGCCGGCCCAGTTCGGTGTCGACGTAGGTCGTCCCGGTCGTGGTCATGGCTCTCCTCATTTACTTCGGAAACCGAAACTTCGGTTTCCGTACTATCCTGCGACATCGTGGCGGAGTCAAGAGGTACGGAGCGGCTCGCGATCGGTCAGCTGCTGGGCCGGTTGCAGCGGCTGTTTCGCGAGGACCTGGCCGAGCCGCGGATGGCCGCCGGCTTCGGCGACGTCCGCGAGCCGCATCTGCAGATCTTCGGCACCATCCGGGCCGGCGGCGTCCGGCTCACCGAGCTTGCGTTCCGGGCCTCGCTGAGCCTGGCCGCGGCCTCAGAGCTGGTGAACGACCTGGTCGCGCTCGGCTACCTGGAACGGCGGCCGGACCCGGTCGACGGCCGGGCCAAGCTGATCGACCTCACCGCGCGCGGCCGGGCGCTGATGGCCGCCGCGGGCGAGCGCGTCGCCGACATCGAGCGTCGCTGGGCCGCGGCGGTGGGCGAGTCGGAGTTCGAGCTGGCGGCGCTCACCTTGCAGCGGCTTCTCGACAGCCTCGACCCCGACGACAGCCGGTCGTGAGGAGTCAGGCCGGGTAGCTGCGCAGCCAGATCGTCTGGTCGGACGAGCGGAGCTTGTCGAGCGCCGCGTCGCTGATCGCCTCGGTGGCGTCGGTGACGACGTAGCCCTGCTCGCCGCGGGTGGCGAGGTACTGGCCGGACACGTTGGCGCCCTGCTCGGCCAGGTAGGCGTTGACCTCGGCCAGCACGCCGGGCACGTTGACGTGGAGATAGGCCAGGCGCACCCCGTCGGCGAGCGGCGGCGGCTGCACGGCCGGCAGGTTCACCGAGAGCGCGGTGCTGCCCTCGGAGACGAACGCCGCCAGCTTGCCGGAGACGAACCAGCCGATCTCCTCCTGGGCCTCCTGCGTCGAGCCGCCGACGTGCGGAGTGAGGATCACGTTGTCGAGGCCGCGCAGGACCGACTCGAACGGGTCGCCCTGCGCCTTCGGCTCGACCGGGAACACGTCGAGCGCGGCCCCGGCGAGGTGGCCGGACTCGATGTTCTCGCGCAGCGCGACGTCGTCGACCACCATGCCGCGGGAGGCGTTGATGAACATCGAGCGCGGCTTCATCCTCGAGAACTGTTCGGCTCCGAACAGCCCGGCGTTGCCCGGCCGTCCGTCCACGTGGATGGAGACGACGTCGGCCTCGGCCAGCAGCGCGTCCAGCGTCGCCATCCGCCGCGCGTTGCCGTGCGCGAGCCGGTCGGCGGTGTCGTAGAAGACGACCCGCAGCCCGAGGGCCTCGGCGACGTTCGAGAGCTGGGTGCCGATGTTGCCGTAGCCGACGATGCCGAGGGTTCGGCCGCGGATCTCGTGGCTGCCCTTGGCGGACTTGTCCCAGGCGCCCTGGTGCATCCTCTGGGTCTTCTCCGGGAGCCGTCGGGCGAGCGCGATGATCTCCCCGATCACCAGCTCGACCACGCTGCGGGTGTTGGAGTAGGGAGCGTTGAAGACCGCGACCCCGCGCTCGGCGGCGGCGGCCAGGTCGACCTGGTTGGTCCCGATGCAGAAGCAGCCGATCGCGACCAGGTCGGTGGCTGCCTCGAGCACCCGTGGGGTGATGTGGGTGTTGGACCGGATCCCGAGGAGCTGGACACCCTGCCCGTCGACGGGGGAGAGCTCCGCCACCAGCTCGTCCTCGGAGAGGGAGCTCGTGCGCAGCTCGACCTCGTGGCCGCGCGCCTCGAGCAGCTGGACGGCGACCGGGTGGATGTTCTCGAGGAGGAGGACCTTCACCCGTCAAGGGTAGGAGGGGTGAGCCGTCGCTCCGAAACCGTGGCTCTCCGGTGGACGGGTCCCGTCTCGACCGTGAGGCGCTGATCACGTCTTTCCTGAGCCCGCCGAGATCAGCGTCAGCCGACGCCGCCTTCCGGGCCTACTCCTTGGCCCGCTCGTACGCCCCCGCGCCCTCGGGCGAGGGCAGGTAGCCGACGACGATGCAGCTCAGGCCGAGGCCGGGGCTCACCGCAGGCTCTGCTCTTCCTCGGGGACGGTCATCGCCCCGGTCATGATCGCCACGGCGTCCTGCATCGAGTGTGTCTGGGGACTGATGACGGCCGCCCGGCCACCAAGTCGCTGCACGTGGATGCGGTCGGCTGTCTCGAAGACGTTGGGCATGTTGTGGCTGATCAGGATGACTCCCAGCCCCTGCTCCCTGAGGTCGCGGACGAGCCGCAGCACCTGCGCGGTCTCGCGCACGCCGAGCGCCGCGGTCGGCTCGTCGAGGATGGCCACCTTGCTGCCGAACGCTCCCGTGCGGGCGACTGCGACGACCTGGCGCTGGCCGCCGGACAGGGTCTCGACGGCCTGGTTGATGTTCTGCAGCGTCGAGATGCCGAGGCTCTTGATGTGCTCCTCGGAGTGCCGCTCCATCGCCTTCTTGTCGAGCATGCGGAACACCGACCCGGCGATGCCGGGTCGCCGGAGCTCGCGAGCCAGGTAGAGATTGCTGGCGATGTCCAGCGCCGGAGCGACCGCCAGGGTCTGGTAGACCGTCTCGATCCCGGCCGCGCGCGCCTCCTGGGTCGACCGGAAGCTGGCCTGCTCACCGTTCACCTTCATGGTGCCGCGGTCGGGCACCATCGCCCCGGACAGGCACTTGATCAAGGTGGACTTGCCGGCGCCGTTGTCGCCGATGACCGCCAGCACCTCGCCCGGGAACAGCCGGATGTCCACGCCGCGGAGACCGACGACCCGACCGAACAGCTTGACCAGCCCTTCGGCCTCGAGGATGGGCTGGTTGGCGTCCTCGGCAGCCGGCCGTGGCGCCGCGGACGTCTCGGTCATGCCGGGCCTCCTCGGAATCGCGGGCTGGAGGAGCGCAGCGGGGAAAGCTCTCGATCTCGTGGGGTGCTCATGCCCGGACCCTCCTGATCCACTGGTCGACGGCGACCGCGAGGATCACCAGGACGCCCGTTGCGAGCACCTGGTAGTTGGGGTCGACGCCCGCGAGCGCGAGCCCGCTGTTGAAGACCTGCACGATCAGGGCACCGATGAGACTGCCGACCACCAGGCCGCGTCCGCCGAAGAGGCTGGTGCCGCCGATCACGACCGCGGTGATGCTCTGCAGGTTGTAGTTGAGGCCGGCGTTGGGGTCCGCACCACCGACGCGGCCACAGACGATCCAGGCGGCCACGCCGACGGTCGCCCCGGCAAGCACGTAGGCACTGAGCAGCACCCGACCGGTGTTGATGCCGGCCAGCCGAGAGGCCTCGGCGTCGTCACCGGTCGCATAGAGATGTCGGCCCCACGCAGTGTTGCGGAGGGCGAACCCGACCACGGCGTACAGCAGGAGCATCAGGATCACGCCCCACGTGACGCTGACGTTGCCGATGCTGATCGTCTTGCCGGTCCAGACGAGGAGGGCGTCGGGCTCCAGGGCGATGGTCTGCCCGGCGGCGTACAGCAGCGAGAGCGCGGTGAAGATCGAGAGCGTCCCCAAGGTCACGATGAACGGTGGCAGGCTCAGCTTCGTCACGAGCAGACCGTTGAGCAACCCGGTCAGCAGGCCGACCGCCAGGCCGATCAACAGGGCGATGAACCCGGGGACGCCCTGGTCGTGGTTGAGCTTGACCATCACCAGCGACGACAACACCATCGCCATCCCGATGGACAGGTCGATGCCGGCAGTCAGGATGATCACTGTCTGTCCGACCGCCAGGGCACCCACGACGGCCATCTGCTGGACGAGGAGGGACAGGGCCTGCGGCCGCAGGAAGTTGTCGGCGACGATCCCGAAGACGATGACGGCCACGATCAGCACGATCAACGGGCTCAGGGCCGGGTTGCGGTGCAGGACGTGCTGGAGCCGCTGTGCGGGTGTGTGCCGAGTCGGGACGAGGTCTTCTGCCGAGGCGGGTGGTGCCTCGGCAGGCTGCGACGTGTCGTTGCTCATCGTGTGCTCCTCTGCTCGTGCACTGTCCTCAGCCCGCCGTGCCCCAGCACGCCTTCTTGCCCTCGTCCGGGGTCTGGCTGTCGATCCCTGGCAGGGGCTTGGCGGTGACGAGCTTGGTGCCCGTGTCCAGGTAGTCCTCGCCCCGGGGAAGCGAAGGCGGTTGCTGTCCCGCGCCGATCTTGGCGACCGCGTCGACGCCGAGCTGCGCCATCTTGCCGGGGTACTGGGTCGCGTCAGCGGCAAAGATCCCGTTCTCCACGTCGGCCATCCCCTGGCAGCTGCCGTCGATGGAGACTATGAACGCCTTGTCCTGGTGGTCGTCGGCCTTGAGCGCGGCGTAGGCACCCTCGCCGGCGGGCTCGTTGATCGTGTAGACGACGTTGATGTCGGGATTACGGGACAGGCACTGCTCCATCGCCGTGCGGCCGCCGTCGACGGCGCCCTGGGTCGCCTGGTGGCAGGCGATCGTGTAGCTGCCGCCCTGACCGCCGTTGTAGGTTCCGGTGCGGTCTTCCTTGGCGTTGAGCGTCTTGCTGCCCGGATCGATGCCCATCCCGGTGAGGAAGCCGTGGTCTCGGTCGACGTCGACGGAGACCACCTGGTCGTCGTACAGGTCGAGCATGGCGATGACGGCCTTCTGGCCGTTGAGCTCGGCCGCGGCGTACTGACCGATCAGCTTGCCGGCCTCGAAGTTGTTGGTCGCGTAGGTGACGTCCGCGGTCTTGGCCGGGTCGAGAGGGGTGTCGAGGGCGATCACGAACAGGCCGGAGGCCTTGGCCTGGCGCAGCGCCGCGTTGACTGCCGAGCCGTTCGAGGTGATCAGGATCCCTTTGTCACCTCGGGCGATGGCGGTGTCGATGGCGTTGATCTGCGACTGGGTGTCCCCGTCGGCCTGTCCGGACGCCACCGAGAGGTGGACGTCATTCTTTCCCGCTGCCTCCTGGGCCGCCTGCTTCATCGACACGAAGTAGGGGTTGGTCTGCGTCTTGATGATCAGCGAGACGCCGGTCCTGCCACCGTTGCCACCAACACCGCAGCCGGCGAGGAGGGCCACCATGCACCCAGAGGCCAGCAGCGCACACAGCCTTCGGAGCCGCACCGCTGAGCGGCGCCTTCTGCCCCGAGCCTCCCGAGCCACACCTCCGGTCTAGTGCTCCGGTGGACCCTTGGCAACCCCCGGAGGGTGCCTTTCCACCACTGTCGGCCGAGCGGCCGATCCTGCCGCGGGCGCCGAGCGGTGGCCACGTCTACACGGACGCGTGCCCCTCGAGGTACGCCGAGACCAGCCGGCCCAGCGTGGGCAGGTGGTAGCCGCCCTCCTGGACGGCCACGGCCGGGAGTCCGGTCGCGGCGAGCAGCCGGCCGGCCGCGCGGTAGCCGTCCGCGGTGACCTGGAGCGGACTCTCGGGGTCGTCGGCAGCGGCGTCCACGCCGAGCGAGACGACGAGCGCGTCGCAGCCGAGCACCCACTCCGCGAGCTGCGCCACCGCGGCCAGCCAGGGCTCGTCGCCGGCTCCCTCGGGGAGCGGGAGGTTGCGGGTGGCACCCTCGCCGGGGCCGGCGCCGGTCTCGTCGGCGTACCCCACGACGTGCGGGAACCAGCCCGCGCCCGGGTCGACGTGGACCGAGCCGTAGAGGACGTCGTCGCGGTCCCAGAAGATCGCCGCGGTGCCGTTGCCCTGGTGCGCGTCGAGGTCGACGATGCCCACCCGGGCGGCGCCGGACCGGCGCAGGGCCGCGGCCGCGACGGCGGCGTTGTTGAGGTAGCAGGAGCCGCCGAAGCCGGCCGGGGTCGCGTGGTGGCCGGGCGGGCGGCAGAGTGCGTAGGTCAGCGGAGCGCTGCCGCTCAACAGCCCGGCCGCCTGGACCGCGCAGTCGACCGCGGCGCGGGCGGCCTCCCAGGTTCCCTGGCCGACCAGCGTCATCGTGTCGTAGGCGAACCGGCCGGCGTCGGCGTGGATCGCCACCGCCGGCCGGGCCGGCAGCCCGGCGGTCATCGCCGGCGTGGGGAACAGGTACGGCACCACGCGTTCCTGGCCGACCAGGGCGGCGTACGGCCCGGCCGCCCAGCGCGCGGCCGCGCTCCGGAGGAAGTCGATGAGCTCGCGGTCGTGCACGTCGAGCAGCGCGTCATCGGGCTGGGGCGTGGCCTCGACCAGCTCGTGACCGTCGGCGCGCAGGGCGTCGAGGATGGCGTCCACCCGGTCGGCGCGCTCGGTGCCCTCGGTCGCGACGCCCACCCACACCTCGTGCCGGGGGTCGTGGCTGCGGGTCTGCGGCGACCAGACGACCGGGACGGCGTACTGATCCATGGGTCAGTATGAGCACATGCCCCGCGCCCGTGACCTCGGCATCACCATCGGAACGCTGCCGACCGGCCCGACCGACTCGGTGCTGGACATCGAGGGCGTCGGCCTGGGCCACGTCACGGTCACGAGGGAGACGGCGCGGACCGGCGTCAGCTGCCTGTTCCTCGCCGAGGACGCCTACCCGAGACCGCTCGTGGGTGGTGGCGCGGTGCTCAACGGGCTGGGGGACTGCACCGGTTTCCTTTCTCTCCAGGAGTCGGGGCTGTTCGAGTCGCCGGTCTACCTGACCTCGACCAGCCAGGTGGGCCGGGTCTACGACGCCGCGTTCATGCTCGAGCTCGGCCGGCACCCGGAGCTCGTCGAGGACATCTTCGTCCCGGTCGTGGCCGAGTGCGACGACTCCTTCCTCAACGACATCCGGACCATGTGGGTGACCCCGGACGACGTCCGGGCGGCCCACGAGGCGGCGCTGGCGTCGCGGGGGTCGGCGGCTCCACCCGAGGAGGGGTCGGTGGGCGGCGGGACCGGGATGTCGTGCCTCGGCTTCAAGGGCGGCATCGGTACGTCGTCCCGCGTGACGCCCGGGGGGCACACCGTCGCGGTGCTGCTGATGACCAACTTCGGCCAACGCGACCGGCTCACCGTGGACGGCGTCCCGGTCGGGCGGCTGCTCCCCGAGCACGAGGACCCGCCGAGACCCGCCGGCTCCTGCATCGGTGTCGTCGTCACCGACGCGCCGGTCGACCCGCTCGGCTGCGAGCGGCTGGCCCGCCGGGTCGGGCTCGGCCTGGCCCGGACCGGGTCGACGGCGCACCACGGCAGCGGCGAGATCTTCCTGGCCGCCAGCACGACCGCCCGGACCGACCGCGACGGAACCGTGCTGGACGACGGGCGGCGGCTGGGCATGCGCGGTCTGGACGACCTGTTCGAGGCGGTGGTCGACGCCAGCGAGGAGTCGGTGCTCAACTCCCTGCTGATGTCGCCCACGAGCGTGGGCCGGGACGGCCACACCAGCGAGGGGCTCGACCCGGAGACCGTCGTACGACTCCTGCGTGAGCACGGCCGTGGGCTCTGAGCGCTCCGTCCGCATCGCCATGGCGGACGGTGTCGAGCTCGCGGCGACCCTGTTCCTCCCCGACACGCCGGAGCCGCAACCCTGTCTGCTGGAGGCGCTGCCCTACCGCAAGGACGACCTCACCTCGTCGTACGCCGAGGGCTACCGGGTGCTCCGCGACGAGCACTCGTACGCCGTGTGCCGGGTCGACCTGCGTGGCACCGGGTCGTCGGCGGGCGACGCCACCGACGAGTACCCGCTGGTCGAGCGGCGCGACCTGTGCACGGTGATCGGGTGGCTGGCGGAGCAGGAGTGGTGCGACGGCAACGTGGGGATGTTCGGCACGTCGTACTCCGGCTTCAACGCGCTGCAGATCGCGGCCGAGCGGCCGCCGGCGCTCAAGGCGATCGTGGCGATCTACTCCAGCGACGACCGGTGGAACGACGACGTGCACTGGCGCGGCAACGCGCTCCGGCTGGTCGACCTGGTCGACTACTGCCACTACATGACGCCGATGTGCGTGCTGCCGCCGGTGCCGGCCGAGTGGCCCGCCCCCGTGGGACAGAGCTGGCGGGACGAGTGGCAGCGGCGGTGGGAGACCAACGAGCCGTGGCTCCTCACCTGGCTGCGCGAGAACCGCGACGGCCCCTACTGGCACGCCGGTTCGCTGCGTCACCTCGGCTACGACCGCGTCCAGTGCCCGACGATGATCGTCGCGGGCTGGGCCGACGGCTACCGCAACAACACCTTCCGCACCGTCGAGGGGCTCGGCGCGGCCGGTACGCCGTGGCGGCTGCTCGCCGGTCCCTGGGCGCACGCCGACCCGGCCACCGCCATCCCCGGCCCCCGCATCGACCTCGACCACGAGATGGTCGCCTGGTGGGACCGCTGGCTCCGCGGGACGGCCTCCGACGAGTGGACCGACCGGGCTGACGTCTTCGTGCGCACCTCGACGGTCCCCGAGCCGGACCTCGAGGTGCACGCCGGCCACTGGGTGAGCGGGCCCTGGCCGCCGCGCGAGCGGGGAGTGGCGACGTACGACCTGGCCGGGCCGCGCTCGCTCGACGTCGAGCCCGACGTGGGGACCTCGGCCTGGATCGACTGCGCCGGTCACCTGCCGTGGGGGCTGTCGGGCGACCAGCGGGACGACGACGCGCACTCGCTGACCTGGGAGTGGGACGCGCAGCCGACCGTCGTGGGACAGCCGCAGGTCCGGCTCCGGGTCAGCGCATCCGCGCCGGCCGCGTCGCTGTCGGTGAAGCTCTGCGACGTCTTCCCCGACGGCACCTCGGCGCTCGTCACCCGTGGCTCCCTGGACCTGGCCTTCCGCGGCGGGTCGACCCCGGAGCCGCTGGTGGCGGGCGAGGAGTACGACGTCACCGTGCTGCTCGACGCCTGTGCCTACCGCCCCGATCCCGGCCACCGGCTCCGGCTGTCGGTGGCCGGCGCGGACTGGCCGAACACGATCGCCCCGCCCGCTCCGGTCTCGTTGACCGTCGACGGCGGCTCCCTGGAGCTGCCGCTCTGGAACGACTCCGGAGTGGAGCCGCCGTCGTTCCGGCCCGGCGCCGACTCCTCGTCCGAGGACCCGGCCGACGTCACCTGGTCGGTGACCCGCGACGTGCTGCGGCGCACCACCACGTGCAAGGTCCGCAGCGTGGCGTCGTACGACACTCCGCACGAGGGCACGGCCCTCGAGGACTACCGCGGCGAGGTCGGTGTCGACCGGCGCACCTTCGCTCAGTGGGCAACCGCCGAGACGACGTTCCGGCTGACCTGGCCGGGCGTGGAGGTCCGGGTGGTGTCGACGCTGCGCGTCGACATCGGCCCGGACGGCTACGAGGTGGCGATCGAGGCCGATGCCTTCGACGGTGCGGACCAGGTGGGCCACCGTCAGTGGCGCGAGACCGTGGGGCGCTGATCCGCCCCGCGTCGTCGTCGGCACCGGCACGCTGTACGCCGTGGGACCAGCAACGTGGTCAAGGTGGTCAGGCTATGGGGCTGGTCGAGCCCGGCCGTCGGGATAGTCCATAACACCTGTGTATGTGAACGAGCAGGCGGACATGCACAAACGTGCTGGACTATCCAGGCGATGGGATCAGGCGATCCGGTAGCCGAGCATCCGGGCCTGCTGGTCGGCGGTCAGAGCCCGGCGGAGCTCGACGGTGTTGGTGGGGATCCACCATGGCGGGTACTCGATCGTCCAGCGCCGCCGCGACTCGGCTTCCCAGCGGGCGCGTGAGCGCGCAGCGTGCATGCGCTCGACCACCTTCGCCGTGTTCCCTCGATCCGCGGCGAACAGGGTGAAGCATTCGAGGCCGAAGTCTCGATACAGCTCCTCGGCCCGGGCGTCGATCGACCGCTGCGCCTCCGCGAGGTGATGTCCTCCGTGGTACTGCCCCACGACCCCAGCCTCGACATCCAGGAGGTCGGGCGTGCCGATATGGCCGCCGGAGCGGTCGAAGAGCGGCTGGTTGCACAGTGGCGGCGGCAGCTCGGCGGGGACCCGCCAGGTCCAGACCATTTCGAACTCCATCGGGGACCAGCAGTTCTCCTCGGCGAACGGGATGGCCTTGCGACACCGTGGGATGCCCGTCCATCCGCTGTGACGAGACGCGTACTCGGCCATCTCCTCGACCGAGACCAGGTCGTGGTACGCCGCCATGCTCAGGGCTAGCGCGGCCCGGCGCTCGTCGGCGGCGTAGCGCATCTCGTAGCAGGTGGAACGGACGGCAGTGGTCACCCGGATGCCGTCCACGACCGTCAGGTCCCTGGGGTCGAGCCTCTCTTGCGAAACCACGATCCCGGCCTGTGCGCGCACGTTCTCGCCCCCGACGGCCATGACGACGGGAAGCAGCGTCCGTCCGTCACCGGCGTACCCCTCGAACCAGCGATCGGCCCCGATCCAGTTCAGGCCGGCCCAGCCGGTCACGCCGCCGTGCGGCGGCGCGAGGACGGCCGCCTCGAGGATCCGCTGCGCCGGGACAAGGTCGACGGACGCGTCGACGTACCGACCCCAGCTCGAACGGCGCCACGCCGAGCCGCGGGTCTCCGGCAGGGTCGGACCGGTGATTCCCGCTGGGTCGCGAGCCACGGGTAGGACGAGGTGGGGACGCGTCGCCAGCCGTGGACGTGGTCGAGGCGAGGATGGCATGCCGAAGCCATGCCCGCTTTGGCCAGACCCCTATTTCGTTGTCCACAGGCCGCATGCCGGGATAGTCCCGCACGTTTGTGTATGTCGGATATCCGTACGACATACACAAACGTGGCGGACTATCGCAGCGGGGTCAGGGGGCGGGTACCAGTCACGCGGACGAGGTGGTGGCGGAGGTGGCCGTGGAGGGTCGCCCGGGCGCCGACGTCGCGGGTGTTCCAGGAGCCGTCGAGATGGCCGCCGGGTACGTCGAGCGAGACGGTCATGGTCTCGGCCAGGCGGTCCCAGAACGCGGACCCGGAGACCGGCAGGCCGGGGAGGAGCCGGTAGCCGGACAGGCGGAAGTGGACGTGGTTGTAGCCCCAGTAGGTCCACGTCCCTCCGCGGAGCCCGACGCCATGGCCGCTGTAGCTGTTCCACCAGCGGTCCTGCAGGTCGGCCACGGTGAGCGCGGCCGCTCGGGCCACCGCGGCGGCGGGTGGGTGCGGCGGCAGCCGGCGCGGGAACCGGCCCACCGCCCGGATGGGCTCGACCCGGCTCGCGCAGCGGACCGGCAGCCGGCCGCTGGGTGCGCCCACGAAGGCACGCACGATCCGCGAGGCGCAGCGGTCGGTGTCACCGACCGCGGTCACGTGGAGGCTGTTGGCCACGACGACCTGGCGCGCCTGGGGGAACTGAGACACGACCAGCGCGCCCTCGGCCGGCGTGGTGATCGAGTCCAGCTCGCCGCTGAGCACGAGGACCGGCACGTCGGAGTAGTGGCCCGTGGGCGGCGTCGGTGGACCGGCCGGGTTCGACGACGGCGCCGCCGGCCACTTCGTGCACCAGTCCAGCTCCTGCCAGTCGGAGGCGGCGTAGTCATGGACGCTGAACGGCCCGTAGACGCCGGGGTCCGAGGCGCTCTTGGCGTCCAGCGCCGCGGCGTACTGCTGCTGCCGGACCGCGGGCGGCGCGGTCATGTCGTAGAGCTGCGGGTAGTCGTGGCAGGCCACCGCAGCGTCCAGCCCCTCGCTGTAGTACTTGACCGGACCGCCGTCGGTGCCGCCGCCGGTGGCCTCGGCCACCAGCCGGAGCAGCGGGCGGTGGTCGCCGGAGAGCCCGGAGCGCAGCGCCGCGGTGAGCTCGCGGTAGAACGGCGGCGTGAACGTCGCACCGAAGGCGACCGCGGCCAGCCCTGGTCCGTCGACGGTGACCTTCATCCGCCGGCCGTCCGCGTCGTACGCCGTCCCGCGCCACGGTTTCGCCCGCACCGCGTCGAGCACCTTCTGCAACGTCGGCAGGAACGGCCGGCCGGCGTCTCGACAGGCAGGCGTGCGCCGGCAGACGAGCGCGAACGACGAGCGCATCGCGGGACCCTGGGTGGGGTACCACGCGTCCTCGCCGTACGCCGGATAGGCGCTGTCCAGCACCAGGCTGCGGAGCTGGTCGGGGTGGCGGCCCGCGAACACCTGGGCGAAGAAGGTGCCGTAGGAGTCGCCGTACAGGTCGATCGGCCCGAGCCCCAGCGACGAGACCACGGCGGCCAGGTCGTCGGCCGACAGGGCGGTCGTGTAGTCGTCCGCTCGGTCGCCGAGCTGGGCGGCACAGGCGGCCGCCGCGTCGGCGTAGACGACGTTCGAGTTCTGGAGCAGCGGGCAGTCGATCGGCTCGGACAGCCCGGTACCGCGCTGGTCGACGAGCAGCAGGTTGCGCCGCCGGAGCAGGTGCCCGTACATCTCGGCGTACGACGCCGCGGTGCCGGTCGTGCTGTAGCCCGGCCCGCCCTCGTGCGGCACGACGGTCCCCAGCACCGGCTTCGAGTGGTTGCTGGCAGGCACCAGGACGAAGCCGACCGTCACCGTGCCGGCGGCCGGGTTGCCCGGCTCCCAGGGCCGCTCGATCGAGCCGCACCGCGCGTGCGGCAGCACCCGGCAGGGCTCACCTGTCGCGGCAGCCCGCCTCGAAGGCTCGGCTCTGTCGAGAGCCTCCGCGGCCGTGCCCGGCAGGCCGACCGCGACCAGGATGCTCGCGACAGCGATGCCGGCGAGCTTCACACCGACAGCCCGCCGGTGCGGTAGGCGGCGCCGATCATCGACACCAGCTGAGCGACGGCGTCCTCCCTGGGTGCGAACGGGCCGGGCCGGAAGTGCGGTGACTCCAGCCCCCGCTGCACCGACTCGCAGGCGGCCCAGTCCTGCCGGTTGGTGATGTCCCAGAACTCCACCGCCCCCGGCGCGCCCGCCGCGGCCGACTCGGGCAGCGTCAGCCAGGAGCACTCGACCCAGGTCCGGCCCGGCGACAGCGGAAGCATCCGGTGCGTCATCACGTAGTCGGGGTGGGCGGAGACGAGCAGGTTGGGCAGCAGGTGGAGGTACTCGACCGCGGTCGGGTTGACGCCCGGCAGCGGCTCAGCGGCCAGCGTGCCGTCCAGCGACATGGATCTCATCCCGTCGCGCAGCACCATCCCGCCGCCGATCCACGCCCCCGGCAGGTCGTAGTTGTCGCCGGAGTCCGGGGGGGTGACCTGGCACAGCTCGGGATGGATCAGCGGGCAGTGGTAGCACTCGTGGTAGTTCTCCGCGATCACCTTCCAGTTCGCGGCCACCTCGTAGGTGTGCCGGTCGGCGACCACCAGCGACCCGACGGCGTACGGCGCCAGCAGCCGCTCGAGCTCCCCGACGTACCGCGCGAACGACGGCACGCCCGGCTCACCCAGCGGGTTCAGGGCGTGGCCGAAGACCCAGCCGTTCCAGACCTCGACCGGCAGCTCGACCAGGCCGTGCTCCTCGAACGAGAACGACTCGAGGTCGCGGAAGCCCGGCGCCCCCTTGAGCCGCCCGGCCAGGTCGTAGGTCCACGCGTGGTAGGGGCACATCACGCTGCGCTTGGTGGACGTGCCGCCCTGCGGCAGCAGCTCGTGGCCGCGGTGCCGGCAGGTGTTCGCGAACATCCTGATCGTCTCGCCCTCGCGCGCCAGCAGGCAGGCCACGTCGCCCACCACCACGGCGCGCTGGGTCTCGGCCCCGTCGGCGGGCAGCAGGTCGGTGACCCGGCCGAGACAGCTCCACGCGCCGGCGTACAGGTGCCGCCGTTCCCAGGCCAGGACCTCGTCGGCGGTGTAGGCCTCGGCCGGCAGCATCCGGACGAGCTCACGGTCCGCCGGCGGGGCGAGGTGGCTCACGTCGGTCATGCCGTCTCCCGTTCTGGGCGTGTCCTAGTGTCAGCGCCATGGCGGGCAGGGCGCGGCGTTCGGTGGAGGTACGCCGGGAGGAGATCCTCTCGACCACGGTCGACCTGCTCGACCGGCTCGGTCTCGCGTCGACCCGCGTCGCCGACGTCGCGGTGGCGCTCGACGTCAGCCCGGCGCTGGTCTTCTACCACTTCGGGACCAAGGACGACCTGGTCGCCGAGGCGTTCGCGCACGCCGTGGAGCGGGACCTGCACCGGCTCGACAAGGCGGCCACCGGCGGCGACCCGGTGGAGCGGCTGCGCAGGGTGCTGCGCCTGTACGGTCCCACCGGCCGCGCGACGGGCTGGCGGATCTGGATCGATGCCTGGGCGGTGGCCCAGCGCGACCCGCACATCCGCACGGTGCTCAAGCGGCTCGACCACCAGTGGCAGGACATCCTGCGTGGCGTGGTGGACGACGGCGTCACCAGCGGCGCGTTCACCTGTCCGGACCCGGAGGCAACGGTGGCCCGGCTCTCCGCGCTGGTCGACGGGCTCTCGGTGGCCGTGGTGGTGCACCGCAGCCTGACCCGCGAGCAGCTGCGCAGCTGGGTGGCCGCCCAGCTCGCGGTGGAGCTCGGCGTGGACGTGGCGACGCTGGACTGATCCGGGACGCGCCAGCGGACCGGATCGATGGTGGTTGAGCAGCGCGCGCGGCCGAGCTTGCTCGGACGCGACCGCGCGTGTCGAAACCTCCGCAGCAAAGGCACCCAACCGCATGTCAGACCAGCCAGTGCGCTCGGTAGCCGGGCTCGGTGAGGGCAGCCCGGTCGAGTGCGAACGCCGACACGTCGGAGCTGGTCCCGCCCGCGGTGACCAGGTCGGCGAGCACCCGGCCGAAGGTCGGCACGAACTTGAAGCCGTGCGCCGCCCCCAGCCCGACGACCACGCGCTCGTGGCCGGGCACCGGAGCGAGCACGAAGTCGCGGTCGGGAGTGAGCGTGTACTGGCAGCGCAGCCGCCGCACCGCCGGTCCGACCCCGGGCAGCATCCGCTGCAGGTGGTGGACGAGCAGCGCCTCCATCGCCGGGTCCGGGTCGCTGGTGCGGTCGTCGGGCGACACGATCGGGCCACCGCAGTCCTGGGCGGCCTTGACCGTCGCCTCGCCGTACGGCGGGAAGCCGTAGAACGACGGGTCGTCCATCCAGATCCACAGCGGGAGGTCCAGGAAGTCCTGCGGCCGGTCGAGCGCGAAGTAGGTGACCTGCTCGAGCGTCACCTCGAGCGGCACGGCCACCCCGAGGTTGCCGACCACGTCGTTGACCCAGGCGTCGGTGGCGACGACTACCCCACTGCAGTCGACCTCACCGGACGCAGTGGTGACGCGAACCCGGTCGCCGAGGTCCTCCAGCCCCAGGACCGGGGTGCGCTCGCGCAGCTCGGCTCCGCGGCGTCGGGCCTGGTCGTGCAGGACCGCAGTGGTCCGGCCGGCCGGCACGATCGCGGCGTCGAGCTGGTACAGCGCCAGCGTCCCGGGCGGCACCCGCAGCTGGGGCCACCGGCTCATCACCTCGTCGGCGTCGAGGGCGTCGTAGGGGATGCCGACCTCGTCCATCGAGGCCGTGTAGTCGATCGAGGGGATCGCCGGGTCGGGCGGGAACAGGTCGAGGCCGCCGGTCCGGGTCACCAGCGACTGCCCGGTCTCGTGCTCGAGCGCGGCCCAGTCGGCGTAGGCCTCCTGCGTGAGCCTGACGTACGCCGGCGTGTGGTAGCTGTGCCGCAGGATCCGGCTGGTGTCGTGGCTGGCGCCGTGGCTGTGGCCCAGCCGGAACCGGTCCAGCCCGAGCACCCGGTGGCCGCGGCGGGCCAGCTCCCACGCGGCGGCGCTGCCGAGCCCGCCCAGCCCGACCACGACGAAGTCGAACCGCTCAGCCATCGCTCTCCTCCAGCCGGGGCAGCAGCCAGCGCCGGATGTCGAGGCTGTCGTCCTCCATCGGTGCGAACCAGCCGTGGGTGTAGGCCCGCGACGACATGCCCCGCTGGACCGACTCGCAGATCGCCCAGTCCTGCCGGTTGACCAGCTCCCACAGCTCGGCGGCGTCGCCGGCGTCGAAGGCCGGGTCCGCCACGGCCTCGCGGCCGAACAGCAGCGAGCACACGACCTCGGTCCGATCCACCGCTCGGGGGTGCAGGACGAACGCCGCCACGTGGTCGGCCGAGGCCGAGAGCATCAGGTTGGGATAGGCCAGGTCGCCCTTGTGCCGGGTCCGTTCGTGCTCGTCGAGCCCGGGCAGGGGCGCCCGCGTCGTGGTGCCGGACATCGTGAACGTCCACGCACCGTCGCGGTGCGGGATCCCGTGGTCCCAGTCGAGCTCTGCCCCGCCGCCGGCGAACGACGGCACCAGCCGGGACAGCTCGGGGTGGACCGGCCCGCAGTGGTAGCACTCGTTGTAGTTCTCGAGCAGCACCTTGTAGTTGGCCGCGACCTCGTAGCGCAGCACCTGCCCGGTGACCAGGTCCCCGATGCCGTAGTTGTGAAGTGTCCGCTCCGGGTGCGCCACCTGTCCGGCCAGCGGCCCTGCCTCGGCCGGCGTGAGGTGCACGAAGACGAAGCCCTGCCACGTCTCGACGCCGACCGGGTGCAGCGAGAAGGCGTCCGGGTCGTCGACGGTCGCGTGCGGAGACCGCAGCAGCGACCCGTCCAGGCCGTAGGTCCAGGAGTGGTAGGGGCAGCGCAGCGAACCCGCGTCCTGCGCCGGCTGCCCCGGCGGGCACAGCTGGGAGCCGCGGTGGCGACAGACGTTGTACGCCGCGTGCAGGCCGCCGTCGGAGTCGCTGGTCAGCAGCACCGACTCGCCGACCACGTCGACCGCGACCACCCGCTTCGGGACCGCGAGCCCGAGGTCGTCGAGGCGCCCGACGCAGTACCACTCGCCGTACAGCACGGCCTCGCGCTCCACCGCCCACTGTCCGGCGTCGACGTACATCGCGCGGGGGAGGGCAGCCTGCAGCTCGTCAGTCACTCGACCTCCCTTACTGATCCGCGAGTCAGTAAGACCAAGCGTGTCACCTCAGGGCTCGCGGTGTCGAGCGGTGGGATAGTCCGTGACGTTTCCGTTGTGGAGAACGGTGTTCGTCCGACGGTTTCGTCACGGACTATCGCGGCGTTGCGGACAGGACACGGTCCAGGTGGCACGCGGTCCGGTGGTCGCCGGTCCCGGGCAGCACCTCGAGCGGCTCGGTCCGGCACGCCTCGGCGACGCCCGCGCGCTCGGCCGAGCCGTCGGCCAGGGCGGGGCATCGTGGGTGGAACCGGCAGCCGGCGGGGATCCGGCTCGGGTCGGGGACCTCGCCGGTGAGGACCACCGGCTCGAGGTGCTCGATCTCGGGCACGACGGAGAGCAGGGCCCGCGTGTACGGGTGCTTCGGAGCGGTGAGCACCTCCTCGGTGGTGCCGCACTCGACCACCCGGCCGAGGTACATCACCGCGATCCGGTCCGCGATGTTCCACGCCAGCCCCAGGTCGTGGGTCACCACGACGACGCCCATGCCGAGCTCCTCGCGCAGCTTGAGCAGTAGGGCGAGGATCTCGCCGCGGATCGAGGCGTCCAACGAGGAGACCGGCTCGTCGGCGAGGACCAGCTCGGGACGGAGCGCCAGGGCGCCCGCGATGAGCACCCGCTGCTTCTGTCCTCCGGACAGCTCGTGGGGGTAGCGCAGGAACAGCCGCTCGGGCGGTCGCAGCCCGGCCTCGGCCAGCGCGGCCGCGACCAGCTCCCCCTCGTTGCGGCCCTGCGCGTCCGAGGCGACCCTCTTGTGCAGCCGGATCCCCTCGGCGACCGACTCGTAGACCGTCTGTCGGGGGTTGAGGGAGGCCGACGCGTCCTGCAGCACCATCTGCACCCGGCTGCGCAGGCTTCGCAGCCCGCGGGTGGAGTAGACCAGCGGCCGGCCCTCGAGCAGTACCTCGCCGGTGGTCGGACGCTGCAGGCCGACCAGGGTGCGCGCCAGGGTGGTCTTGCCGGAGCCGGACTCACCGACGATCGCCAGCACCTCGCCGCGGCGTACGGACACGTCGACACTGTCGAGCGCACGGGCCGCGTGCCCGCTGCGGGTGACGAACTCGACCTGCACGCCGCGCGCCTCCAGCAACGGGCCGTCGTCCGGGCCGTCGTCGCTCATGGCTCGCCCACCCGGATGCAGGCCACCGGCCGGCCCGCCGCCGCCTCGACCAGCGGCGGGTCGATCTCCGAGCACCGGTCCACAGCGCGAGAGCATCGCGGCGAGAACGAGCAGCCGGACGGGAGTGCCCGGGGGTCCGGCGGGTCACCCGCGAGGCCCGCGGGTGCGTAGCGGGCCGCCGGGTCGCCGATCCGTGGGAACGCCCCGGACAGGGCCTGCGAGTAGGGGTGCAGCGGGTCGGTGAAGACCTGCGCCGCGGTGCCCGCCTCGACCACGCGGCCGGCATACATGACCAGCACCCGGTCGCAGACCTCGGCGAGCACCGAGAGGTCGTGGCTGATGATCAGCAGCCCGACCCCGAGGTCCCGCACCAGGTCGCCGAGCAGGTCGAGGATCTGGGCCTGCACCATCACGTCCAGAGCCGTGGTCGGCTCGTCGGCGACGATCAGCTGCGGCCGGCACGCCAGCGCCATCGCGATCATCACCCGCTGCTTCTGGCCACCCGAGAGCTGGTGCGGGTAGGCGCGACCGCGGGCCCCGGTCAGCCCGACCTGCTCGAGCAGCTCGGTGACCCGGCTGCCCACCCTCGCCTGGGACAGGCCGGGCTCGTGGACGCGGATCGCCTCGGCGATCTGTGCACCGACGCGCTGGACCGGGTTGAGCGAGTGCAGGGCACCCTGGAAGACGATCGAGGCGCCGGCCCAGCGCAGCGCTCGCAGGTCGCCCCAGGAGATCGTCTGGACGTCCTGGCCCAGGACCTCGACGAGCCCGCTCACGGCGGCGTCCCTCGGCTGCAGCCGGAGCACCGTGCTGACCAGCGTCGACTTGCCGCAGCCGGACTCCCCGGCGACACCGACGACCTCGCCGGCCCGGACGACGAGGTCGACCCCGCGGACCGCGGGCAGTGGGCCCTCGACGGTCTGGTAGGAGACGCTGACGCCCTGCATCGACAGGAGCTCGGTGTCCGTCACGGACATCAGCGGCTCCGCAGCCGTGGGTTGAAGACCGCTTCGAGGGCCTGTCCGACGAGCGTGAACGCGAGCACCACGAGGACCACGCAGATGCCCGGCGGGACGATGTACCACCAGGCGCCGGTGGTGATCGCACCGACCGAGAACGCGCCCTCGAGCATGGTTCCCCACGAGACCCGGGTCGGGTCGCCGAGGCCGAGGAAGCTGAGCGTGGTCTCGGTGAGGATCGCCACCGCGACGGTGAGGGTCGTGTTCGCGAAGATCATCGGCGTGACGTTGGGCAGCACGTGCCCCGTCACCTGCTGCCACTTGCTCGCCCCCAGCAGCCGGGCCCGTTCCAGGTAGGGCCGCTCCTTGATGGTGAGGGTCTGGCTCCGGATGAGCAGCGCGGTGGCCGGCCAGCTGGTGACGCCGATGACCAGAGCGATGTTGAACAGCCCGCGGCCGAGCACGGTGGCGAGGATGAGGGCCAGGGGCAGGAAGGGGATGACCAGGAACCACTCGGTGAGCCGGAACAGCACCGCGGCCGGCCAGCCCTCGAGGAAGCCGGAGGCCAGCCCGATGGAGGTCCCGATCACCATCGCCATGAGGGTGGCCAGCAGGCCCACGAAGAGCGAGATGCGTGCGCCGTAGATCAGCAGGCTGAGGATCGGCCGGCCGCTGTCGTCCGTGCCGAGCCAGTACTGGCTCGACGGTGGCTCCAGCACACCTCCGGGGGCCGAGGTCAGGGACAGGTCGTCGCTGTCGACCAGCAGCCCTGCGAACACCGCCACCAGGATGAAGAAGATCAGCAGCCCCAGCCCCAGGAGGCCGGCCCGGTTGGTCCGGAAGATCTTCCAGTTGCGCCGGAAGGCATCGGTACGGCGGCGCCGGGCGAGCGTCCGGGCCGAGATCGTGTGGCCGGTCGTGGTGGTCACGTGCGCACCCGCGGATCGAGCAGCCCGTAGAACAGGTTGACCAGCAGGTTGGCCACGATGACCCCGGCCGAGGCGACCAGGAAGGTGCCCTGGAGGACCCAGTAGTCGGGGATGCTCAGCGCTTCCTGGGACAACAGGCCCAGCCCCGGGATCGAGAACACCGTCTCGATGGTGATCGCGCCTCCGACGACGAACCCGATGTTGATCGCCGAGACCGTGGTGGTCGGCAGCAGCGCGTTGCGGACGGCGTGGCGGCGCCGGACGACGACGTCGCGCAGCCCCTTCGCGCGAGCCGTGGTGATGTAGTCCTCGCCGAGCTCGTCGAGCAGCGAGGAGCGCATCACCAGGGAATACTCGGCCAGGTAGGCCAGGGTCAGGGTCAGCACCGGCAGGGTGAGGTGCTTGGCGGTGTCGAGCACGCCCTCGACGCTGTTCGGATCGACGCCGGTCGAGTGCAGGCCACCGGTGGGGAAGATGCCCCTGAACGGACCGATCCCCACCGCGAGGACGGCGATCAGCAGGAGGCCCAGCCACCACTCGGGCATGGAGTAGAGGACCAGCGTGCTGCCGGTGGAGCCCTTGTCGAACTTCCCGCCGCGTTTCCACGCGCTGTGCACACCGAGCCAGACGCCGATCACCATCGCCAGGACCGTCGACGTCCCGACCAGCAGCAGCGTCGGCCACAGCCGCTCCCAGATCAGCTCGCTCACCGGCACCCGGTAGCGCAGCGAGTCGCCGAGGTTGCCGGTGAGCGTGTTGTGCAGATAGGTGATGAACTGCCGGGGCAGCGGCTCGTTGAGGCCGTACTCCCGCTGGAACTCCGCGATGTCCTCGGCCGACTTGAGCCGGCCGCGGCCCAGCGTCCGGGCCGGGTCGCCGGGCAGCACCCGGAACAGGAAGAAGTTGACGACCAGGACGAACATCAGGCTGCCCAGCGCGCCGAGGACCTTCGTACCGACGTACCGCGCGTAGCTTCGCGGCCGCGCGACCGGCTGGGTCGGGGCGCTGGCGATGACGTTGCTCATGGCAGCAGTCCGGTCACTCCCGGTCGGCCGCGGTAGAGCGTCGTCGGATCAGCACGATCCCGCCTCCGATGAGCAGGACGGCGAGGAGGGCGCCGCCCACGACGTAGGTCAGCGTGCTGCTGCTCTCGCTGCTCTTGCCCGGCTCCTTCGCCACTCCGAGGGCCGTGGTCACGCCGTCGCAGTCGCCGGCGTCCTTGGCCGGCCGCAGCAGCGTGTAGTTGCGGGCGCCGTACTGGATCAGCCAGACCCCGCCAGGGTCGGGCTGGGGCTGGAAGCAGGCGAACCGGTCGTTGCGGACCGCCTCGCCGATGCCGGTGTAGGCCGTGACGATGTAGGGCGAGTCCAGGTAGAGCTGCTGCTGCATCTTCATGACGGTGTCGACCCGCGTCGCCTCGTCCGTCTCCTCCTTCTGCTGGGCGTACATCGCGTCGTAGCCCGAGTCGCAGTACCACGAGTCGGAGAGCCCCCCGCGGCTGTCGCAGGTGAAGTCGGCCAGGATCCCGTCCGGGTCCGGCTCGACGTACCAGTCCCACTGGAAGGCGTCATAGGTGCCTTCCAGGATCTTGTCGCCGAGCGTGCTGCTGTCCATCGCGGTGACCTCGGAGTCGATGCCGAGCTGGCCCAGCCACTCCTTGAACAGGTCCATGGTGTCGACCGACGGCTTCTCCTCGCTGCGGGCGAACAGCCGCAGCGTGCCGATCGGCGACCCGTCCGGCATCGTCCGCTTGCCGTCCGAGCCCAGCTTGTAGCCGGCCGCGTCCAGCTCCGCACCGGCCTTGTCGAGGTCGAAGGTGAGCTTCTCCTCGTCGGTGGGTTCGTAGTGCCACTTGGAGTAGGCCGTCGGCACGATCGTCGTGGCCGGCTCGGCCGCGCCCTGGTAGGCGGTCTTGACGATCTGCTCGGTGTCGACGGCGTAGCCGAGGGCGTGCCGGAACTTCGGGTCGAGCAGGGCCGGGTTGCCGTCGCCCATCGGCTGACCGGTGTCGGTGTCGATGGCACCGGTGTTGAACCCGATCTCCTCGAAGAGGGGGGAGATGCCGTTGTGAGCGGTGATGCCGGGCTCGTCCTGGAGCGCCTGCACCTGGAGCGGGGTGATGCCTTCGGCGAAGTCGATCTCGCCCTTGATCAGCGCCTGCACCATCGGGTCGGTGGTCTTGTAGACCTGGTAGATGACCTGGTCCACGTGCGGCGCGCCGCCCCAGTAGTCCTTGTTGGCCTCGAACTTGTACGTCGACCCGCCGGCGGTGCCCTCGACCAGCCGGAACGGACCGGAGCCGACCACCGGCTGGCCTCCGGTCGGCTCGGCGGCGTACGTCTTCAGCGCCTTCTCGTCGACGTTCTTCCAGATGTGCTCGGGGACGATCGGGATCGGCAGCAGCGGCAGCGTGGCGTTGGGCTTCGAGAGCTGGAGCACCAGGTGCGTGTCGTCGGGCGCGGTGACGCTGTCGACGTTGGTGAGGTAGCTCGACCAGTTGTTGCCCGCGACCCGCTCGGTGATCACCCGGTTGTAGGTGTAGGCGATGTCGTTGGCGGTCAGGGGCACGCCGTCGGACCACATCACGCCGGAGCGGATGTCGAAGGTCCAGGTCTTGCCGTCGTCGGAGGTCTCCCACTTGGTCGCCAGGTCCGGCTTCGGCGACATGTCCTTCATCGAGTAGCCGACCATGTAGTCGTAGGTCAGCGCCCACATCTCGTAGGAGTTGGCCTCGAAGCCCAGGAACGGGTTGAAGGAGTCGACGTCGCCGGTGAGGCCGACGGTGAAGATCACCGGATCGGCGGCCTTCGCGGGGCTGGGGGTGCCGACCACCGCGCCGGCCAGGGCCGCCGGCGCCAGGAGCGCCAGCGCGACGAGCCAGCGAGTCGGTGACCGAGGTGCGAGCGAACCGGGCCTCGAAGTACGGTGCGGCCTGTGTCCGGCCCTCCGCTGCCGCCCCAGGAGCCGTACGAGCACGTGGCGCACGGTCTTCGCCGCCCCGACCCGTACCACTGGATGCGCAGGCTCGACGCCGGCGCCCTCGCCCACCTCGTCGCCGAGCGGGACTGGTACGACTCGTCCACCGGCCATCTGATCCCCCTCGTCCAGGAGCTGCGCGCCGAGATGACCGGCAGGGTTCCGGCTACTGACTCGTCGATCAGTTGGCCACAGCACGGCTATTCCTACTACACGGCCACTCCGGCGGAAAGGGAGTACGTCCAGTTGTGGCGCCGTCGTGACCAAGGCGAGACGTCACTCCTGCTCGACGTCAACGAGCTGGCCGCCGCATCGGACTACGTCGAGCTGGGCCTGACGATGGTGAGCCCCGACTCCTCGGTGCTGGCGTACTCGATCGACTCCGAGGGCGACGAGGTCTACGAGCTGCGGTTCCGGGACCTGGCGTCGGGTCAGGACCTCGCGGACGTCGTGCCCAGGTCGGCGTACGGCGGCGCGTGGTCGGCGGACTCGGCGTACTTCTTCTACACGGTGCACGACGAGCTGTGGCGGCAGCACCAGGTGTGGCGCCACCGGCTCGGCAGCCCGGCCGCCGACGACGAGCTGGTCGTGGAGGAGCCGGACGGGAAGTTCGAGCTGATGGTGCGGGCCACCCGCAGCGGCCAGCAGGTGGTGATCTGGTCGGAGAGCCGCGAGACCAGCGAGGTGTGGGTGGTGCCTGCGGCCGCGCCGACCGCGCCGGCCCGCTCGGTGGGTGGTCGGCGGCGGGGTGTCGAGTACCACGCCGAGCACTGCGTGCTCGCCGACGGGTCGTCGGCACTGCTGGTCGTCACCAACGACGGCGAGACCGAGTTCCGGCTGATGACCGCGCCCGTCCCGGTGGACGCCGACCAGGACCACACCGCGTGGACGCCGGTGGGCGAGCCACGGCCGGGGGAGCGGCTGGAGTCGGTGGAGGCGTTCGCCTCGCACGTCGTCCTGGTGTCGCGGGCCGAGGGTCACTCGCGGCTACGGATCGTGCCGGTCGCCGAGCTGGCGTCGGAGGGGCTCGTGGTCGACCCTGCGTTCGACTGCGGCTCGGTCGCGGTCTCCCGCAACGAGGAGTTCTCCGCCGACCAGGTGGTGGTGGCCGACGAGTCCTACCTGCACCCACCGGTCTGGTCGGCGATCTCCTTCGCCTCGGGTGCGCGGACAGAGCTGCTGCGCAAGGAGGCCCCCGGGTTCGACCCCGCGGCGTACGTCGCCGAGCAGCGGTCGTTCCCCTCCGTCGACGGGACGCCGGTCGCGGCCACCATCCTGCGGCGGGTCGCCACCCCGCTCGACGCAACCACGCCGTGCGTCATGTACGCCTACGGCGCCTACGAGTCGGTCTACCCGGACCAGGAGTGGGACCCGGCGATCCCGTCCCTGCTCGACCGCGGCGTCGTCTACGTGCACGCGCACGTGCGGGGTGGCGGCGAGGGCGGCCGGCGCTGGTGGCTGGACGGCCGGATGGAGCACAAGCAGCACAGCTTCGACGACCACGCCGCGGTGGCCGACGGACTCGCCGCGGCCGGCCTCGTCGACGGCGCCCGCATCGCCACCCGAGGCCTGTCCGCGGGCGGGCTGCTCCAGGGAGCCGTCTTCTCGCAGCGGCCGGACCGCTGGCGGGCCGTGGTGGCGGAGGTCCCGTTCGTCGACGTCCTCACCACCATGCTCGACCCGTCGATCCCGCTGACCGTGAACGAGTGGGACGAGTGGGGCGACCCCTCCCGGCCCGAGGACTACGCGTGGATGGCCCGCTACTCGCCGTACGACAACATCCCCGGACCCGGCGGCCGTCCGGACCTGCTCGTCACGGGCGCGGTCCACGACGCCCGGGTCATGGTCTGGGAGCCGGCCAAGTGGGTGGCCGCCCTGCGCGAGACCGACCCGGACTGGAGCCCGCGCTGCCTGTTCCGCGTCGAGACCGGTGCCGGCGCCCACGTGGGCCCGTCGGGGCGGTTCGCGCACCTGGCCTACGAGGCCGAGGTCTACGCCTGGCTGCTGGACAGACTCGGTGTCGGTGGCTGAGGTGCGAAGGCGCTCTGCGCCTGAGCCTCGAAGCCGGGTGACTCGGGGCTGGGGCTTGCGCGGGTGCCTTCGCCGTCGGGGGCTTCGAGGCTCCTCGCTGGCGCTCCTCGCACCTCAGCCACCGTGGCGTGGGCTGCCTTGGCCGTCGGGGGCTTCGAGGCTCGTCGCTGACGCTCCTCGCACCTCAGCCATCGATGACTACTGACTGGTGGATCAGTAGCGGGTAGCGTGACCGACGTGCGCACGACTCCGTTCCACCCGCGGCTGAGCGAGCTCAACGACCAGGGGCTCTACACGCACTGGCAGGGGACGCTGTCGCCGCTGCGCTACACCCACGCGCCCAAGCACGAGTACTTCGCGGTGCGCAACTCGGTCGGGGTCTTCGACACCAGCCCGCTCTACAAGTACGTCGTCTCCGGGCCGGACGCCGAGAGGCTCCTGGCCCGCGCGCTGGTGCGCGACGTGACGACGTGCCGCCCGGGGCAGGCGCAGTACACCTGCTGGTGCGACGACGGTGGTCACGTCATGCACGACGGCGTGGTGTTCCGGCACTCGGCCGACGAGTTCTTCCTGACCGCGGCCCGGCCGGCGCTCAGCTGGTTCCAGGAGCTGGGCAGCGGGCTGCGCGTCGAGCTGGAGGACGTCACCGAGGGCTACGGGATGCTGGCCGTCCAGGGGCCACGCTCGCGCCAGGTGCTGAGCACGCTGATGCCGGAGGCCGAGACGCTGGGCTACTTCGACCACGTGCCGGTCAAGGTGGCCGACACCGCCGCCACGCTGAGCCGGACCGGCTACACCGGCGACCTCGGGTTCGAGCTGACCGTCCCCGACGAGAAGGCGGTCGACGTGCTCGACGCCGTCCTCGCGGCCGGTCAGGGCCACGGGATCCGGCCGTTCGGCGAGGAGGCCCTGATGACCCTGCGCATCGAGGCCGGGCTGCCGCTGATCGACATCGAGTGGCACGACGCCCGGCTGGCCATGAGCGAGGCGCACAAGGTGACGCCCAAGGAGCTCGGCTTCGGCTGGATGCTGCGCGGCGTCCGCGACGGCAGCCGGCGGTTCGTCGGCTCGGAGGCGGTCCGCCGGGAGCTCGTCGAAGGCACCAGCCGCTGGCTGACCACCGGCATCGTCGTCGACTGGGCGGACTGGGACCGGCTGTACCGCGACGCCGGGCTGTTCCCGCCCAAGTCCGAGCACCCGTTGCCCTACGAGTCGATGATCCTGGACGACGACCGCAACGAGGTCGGCTACTGCACCAGCTTCGTCTACTCGCCGGTGCTGCAGCGCCACATCGGCATCGCGCGGGTCCGCCCGGACCTCGCAGCGGACGGCACCGAGCTGAGGCTCGAGCTGGCGGTCAACCACCACAACACGACGGTGCGGGTCAGCACCACGAAGATGCCGTTCTTCGACCCTGCCCGGAAAAAAGGATGAGTGAAGAAGGCATGACCAGTCACGAGTACGACGCGATCGTCGTCGGCGGCGGCCACAACGGGCTCACCCACGCGGCGTACCTCGCCAAGGCCGGGCTGCGCACGCTGGTGCTGGAGAAGAACGGCGACGTCGGAGGCGCGGCGATCACCGAGGAGCTGCTGCCGGGCTTCCAGTTCACGACGTTCTCCTACGCGCTGAGCCTGCTGCGCCCGGAGATCATCCACGAGCTCGACCTGGTCGAGCACGGCTTCCTGCCCCTGATGATGCCGTCGTCGTTCCACCCGACCGGGGACGGCGACTACCTGCTCTTCGGCGACGACCACCAGGCCAACCTCCAGGAGGTCCGCCGGCACTCGCCCCGTGACGCGGACGCCTACGAGCGCTACCACTTCGACCTCGACCGGGTCTGCCAGGCGATCAGGCCCCTCTTCGACAACCCACCTCCGAACCTCTGGAGCAAGGACCCCGAGGACGCGGTCGACGTGAAGTGGCTCGTCGACCACCTCGGCAGCGTCGACCGCAAGACCATGCACGACGTCGTCCGCCTGCTCACCGGCAGCGCCTCGGACTGGCTCGACGACTACTTCGAGCACGAGGCGATCAAGGGCTACCACGCATCGTCCTCGATCATCGGCTCCAAGGTCGGGCCGATGTCGCCCGGCTCCGGGCTGGTCCTGCTGTTCCACAAGATGGGCGAGCACGACGGCCACCTCGGGTCGTGGGCGTTCCACAAGGGCGGCAACGGCGGCTTCACCCAGGTCCTCAACCGGGCCGCGCAGGCGTACGGCGCCGAGGTCCGTCTTGGTGCCCAGGTGACCGACCTGATCACCCAGGAGGGCCGCGCCGTCGGCGTGGCCCTCGAGGACGGCACCGAGTTCCGCGCGCCGGTCGTGGTCTCGGCGCTCGACCCGCGGCGTACCTTCCTCGAGCTCTGCGACCCGCGCGAGCTCCCGCTCGACCTGGTGGACAACATCCGCCGGATGAAGTTCCGCGGCGTCTCGGCCAAGGTCAACTTCGCGCTCGACGGGCTGCCGGTCTTCCCGGCCCTGCCCGACACCGTCGACCACTACGGCGGCTTCCTCAACATCGGCCCGACCATCGAGTACGTCGAGCGCGCCTTCGACGCGGCGAAGTACGGCTGGTACTCGGACCAGCCGTTCATCGACGCCGCCATCCAGTCCGTGGTCGACCCCGACATGGCGCCGCCCGGCAAGCACGTGATGTCGTGCTTCGTCCAGTACGCGCCGTACGAGCTCAGGGGCAGCGACTGGGAGACGGAGCGCGACGCGTTCGGCGACAAGGCGCAGGCCGTCCTGGAGTCGCACTTCCCGGGCTTCGGTGACCTGGTGCTCCACCGCGAGGTCGTCACGCCGGTCGACATCGAGGCCCGCACCGGCCTGACCGAGGGCAACATCTTCGCCGGTGAGTTCCTGGCGCCGCAGATGTACTTCTTCCGCCCGGCGCCGGGCTGGAGCCAGTACGCCACGCCGCTCGAGGGCTACTACCAGTGCGGCTCGGGCACCCATCCCGGCGGCTGCGTCATCGGGTCACCCGGGCGGCTGGCCAGCCACCGGGTCCTGCGCGACCTGGGCCGCTAGAAGGGCATCGCGGGACACGACCAGGTCGTTGACCGCGTCGATGAACCGGGCCGTGCTCTCGCCCACGGCCACGTCGTCGAAGTAGTGGTGGCGGACTGAGACCCGCGCCGGGTGCAGCTCGTCGTCCTGGAGCCGGTCGCCGACCAACGCGGACAACCCGTGCACGTTGGTCGAGTCGACGACGTCGGCGCACCGACTCACCGGCGCCTCGGCGTGCAGCCGCCCGGGGTCGTCGTACCGGTCGGTGAGGAACAGCGGACGGTCGGTGCGGAGGTAGAGCCAGTCCAGCCCCACCGACGACACGTCGGTGACCATCGCGTCGCAGTCCGGCAGCACCGCCAGGATGTCCGCGTCCGCCAGGACGACGTGGCCGGCCGCGGGCTCGCGCGCGGCGGCCTCGGTCACGATCCGCACGATGTCGTGGTGACCTGACTGCACGGCCGGGTCCCGGCTCCCGGGGATCCGCGGGTGGGGCTTGTAGACCACCCGTACGTCGGGCACGGCCAGCAGCTGGGTCACGACCTCCGGCCCGAACCGGTCCACCGACGAGTAGTTGTTGTAGTCGGCGTCGCCCTCGAAGGTCGGGGCGTAGAGCACGGTGCGCCGACGGCTCGGGGCCAGCACCGACGGGTGCCGGAGGTCGAGCTGGGGCCGGCCCACCCGGACCAGCCTGCCGGTGTCGAACTCGAGCAGGCGGTGCGCGTACCGCCGCACCGCGGCGTCACCGGCCACGAACACCCGGTCGTAGGCCTTGGCGTTGTTGCTCGCCGAGCTCTGCTTGTCGCTCTCGCCGTGGCTGACGTGTACGTGCAGCGCCCGCGGCTCGAGCAGCGAGTCGAAGTTGGTCGGCGAGTTGTTGCAGTAGAGGACCACCTTGGGGTCGAGCCTGGCGTACGCCGCGCGCAGGTCGGCGAACCCCTCGGTCACCACGACCGGGAGCCGCGTCCGCGGCCGTACCAGAGCTGCGCTGTCCGCGCGGCGCAGCACCACGGTCACCGGCTGGTCGGCGTCGAGCAGCTCCAGGACCGGCAGCCACTGGTCGAGCTGGTAGATCCGCGACGCGTCCTCACCGAAGTAGGCGACGACGGTCGGGGCTGCGCTCACGGGCCTACTCCAGCAGGTCGTCCCTGCGAGCCGTCACGCGGTCGGTACTGAGCAGCTGCGCGGCCACTGCCGGTGACCTCGCCGGCTCAGCGCGGGTTGGCCTTGCGGGGGTCTCCCGACCGCTTGGCTGCGCGGTCCTCCGCGGTCGGCGTGCCCCGGCCGGCCCACCAGCGCCAGACCGCGGTCACCACGAGCGCGCCGACGAAGGACCCGATGAGGCCGCTCGGCCTCAGGTCGAGGCCGTCACCGGACAGCAGGCTGATCAACAGCCCGCCGACGAACGATCCGACGAGGCCGGCCACGATCGCCATCGTCCAGTCGATGCTGCCGTGCGATCGTCCGAGGACCAGCTGCGCGCCGGCGCCGACGACCATGCCGAACAGGATGATGGCGAGGATGAGCATGCCGAGAGACTAACCACCAGAGCCCGCTTGGTCGCGCACCGCGGCTGGAAACGGCCCCTCGGCCCCGGTCCTCGGCGTCATTTCGGCCGCATGTCGAGATCGCTCCGGCAGCTTCGTTCTCGTGCTGACTGCGCAGCATCTGCTTCCAGGTCGACGACCTCCAGGGGGCGGTCGACGGACTGGCTGCGAAGGGCTACGGACTGGTCGGCGCGATCGGCCGGCACGAGAACACCTGGCGGATGGCCCATGTGCGCGGGCCGAGGGAATCGTGGTCGCGCTGACCGAGCGGATCGACTGATGTCAACGCTCAGGCGGGGAGGTCCTCGGCATCCACGATCCGGTAGGCGTAGCCCTGCTCGGCCAGGAACCGCTGCCGGTTCTGGGCGAAGTCCGCGTCGACGGTGTCCCGGGAGACGATCGCGTAGAAGTGCGCGGACTTGCCCTGGGTCTTGGGCCGCAGCAGCCGGCCCAGCCGCTGTGCCTCCTCCTGGCGCGAACCGAACGAGCCGGACACCTGGATGGCCACCTCGGCCGAGGGCAGGTCGACGGAGAAGTTCGCGACCTTCGAGACCACCAGCAGCCCGACCTCGCCGTGGCGGAACGCGTCGAACAGCCGCTGCCGCTCCTTGACCGGGGTCTCGCCCTTGATGACGGGGGCGTCGAGGGCGGCGGCCAGCTCGTCGAGCTGGTCGATGTACTGGCCGATGACCAGCGTGGGCTGGTCCGCATGTGAGGCGATGAGGTCGCGCACCACCTGCAGCTTCTGCGACGTGCAGGAGGCGATCCGGTACCGCTCGTCCGGCTCGGACGTCGCGTAGACGAGCCGCTCGTCGGTGGGCAGGGTGACCCGGACCTCCACGCAGTCGGCCGGCGCGATCCAGCCCTGCGCCTCGATGTCCTTCCACGGGGCGTCGTACCGCTTGGGCCCGATCAGCGAGAACACGTCGCCCTCACGGCCGTCCTCGCGCACCAGCGTCGCGGTCAGCCCGAGTCGGCGGCGGGCCTGCAGGTTCGCGGTCATCCGGAAGATCGGCGCCGGCAGCAGGTGCACCTCGTCGTAGACGATCAGCCCCCAGTCGCGGGCGTCGAGCAGCTCGAGGTGCCGGTAGGCGCCGGAGCGCTTGGTGGTCATCACCTGGTAGGTCGCGATCGTGACCGGGCGGACCTCCTTGACCGAGCCGGAGTACTCGCCGATCTCCTCCTCGGTCAGTGACGTACGCCGGAGCAGCTCGTCCTTCCACTGTCGGGCGGACACGGTGTTGGTGACCAGGATCAGCGTGGTGGCCTGGGCGTGGGCCATCGCCGCCGCGCCGACCAGCGTCTTGCCGGCGCCGCAGGGGAGCACCACCACCCCCGAGCCACCGTGCCAGAACGACTCGGCGGCGTCCCGCTGGTAGTCGCGCAGCGTCCACTCGCTCAGGTCGAGCGAGATCGCGTGCGCCTCGCCGTCGACGTAGCCGGCGAAGTCCTCTGCGGGCCAGCCCAGCTTGAGCAGCGCCTGCTTGAGGTTGCCGCGCTCGGACGGGTGCACGGCCACCGTGTCGTCGTCGATCCGGGTGCCGAGCATCCCGGCCACCTTCTTGGCCCGCAGCACCTCCTCCAGCACCGGACGGTCGTTCGAGGCCAGCACCAGCCCGTGCGTCGGGTGCTTCTCCAGCCGCAGCCGGCCGTAGCGCGCCATGGTCTCGGCCACATCGACCAGCAGCGCGTGCGGGACGGCGTAGCGGCTGTACTCCAGCAGCGTGTCCACGACCTGCTCGGCGTCGTGGCCGGCCGCCCGGGCGTTCCAGAGGCCCAGCGGCGTGAGCCGGTAGGTGTGCATGTGCTCAGGTGACCGCTCGAGCTCGGCGAACGGCGCGATCGCCTTGCGGCAGTCCGCGGCGCGCTCGTGGTCGACCTCGAGCAGCATGGTCTTGTCCGACTGGACGATGAGGGGGCCGTCGTTCAAGCCGATGCCACAGCCTTCTGCCGGGCCCGGTAGGCCGCGACGTTGGCCCTCGAGGAGCAGCGGTCGGAGCAGTAGCGGCGGGACTGGTTGGGCGAGGTGTCGACATAGACGTTGGTGCACGGCGCGGCCGCGCACAGGCCGAGCCGGGTCGGGCCGAGGTCGCAGACCAGGTTGGCCAGACCGAGCAGTGACTCGCCCACGAGCAGCTCGGCCACCGTCTGGGTCTTGGAGGCCGCGTGGATGTGCAGGTGCCCGGGGTCGTGGCTGGAGATCTGCGGGGTGATCGGGTGCCGGACCATCAGCTCGTTCATGCCGTCGACGACCGCCTGGGTGTCGCCGGCGGCCGAGGCCTCGAAGACCGGCCGCAGCTCGCGCTGGAACTTCCGCAGCAGCATGCAGTCGCGGTCGGTGCACTGCAGCACCAGCCAGTCCCGGTCGGAGAGATGGGCCCGGAGCGCGTCGACGTCGCTGATCTCCGCGTTGAGGAGGCCGGCCGATCGCTCGGCGTACCGGATGAAGTCCACCGAACGAGTCTACGGGCTCAACCCGAAATGGGTCTTACAGCCGTGATCCGGTGGACGGCGAAGGTGCGGACGTCGTCCGAGCGCTGGTCGTGCGCGGTGAGCACGCCGCCCTCGACCGAGACCGGGTCGACGACGCGCTCGCTGCGGGTCCCGTGGTTGTCGACGTAGACGATGAGCACGGGGGTGCCGCCCTCGGTCGCCTCACGAAGGGCGGCCAGCGACCCGGACGGCGAGAGCGCCGACTCGGCCGCGACGGGACGTGACGAGGCCGCCCGGTCCCCGGCGCGGATCGCGGTGACCACGGCCGAGACCGTCGCCGTACGCCGGGCCGTCGCTGCCCCCCGACCTCGGTGCTCCCGCGGGGTGCGAGCCCGCCGGGCGTCTGGCCGGACCACGTGCACGGAGCCGTCCGCGGCCTCGACCACCGGCGCCACGCCGAGCTCGCGCAGCCGCGGCAGCAGCAGGTCGAGCGGGACCGTGCTGACCAGCACCGTCGGAGCCAGCCGGCGCAGCCCGAGCGCGGGCGCCTTCGGATGGTGCAGCAGCTCGGTGAGCGCGGCCTCGTCGTCGGCCCGCAGGAACGCCTCGGCGTGCCCGACCCGCACCGAGCCGAAGGTCCGGGCGGTGTCGTCGACCAGGTAGGTCAGCGGCTGCGGCACCGGCGTCCGGGACACCGAGCCGAGGAACTCGTGCAGCTCGACCGCCGTCCAGCCGCTGTCGAGCGCGCGGCGCACCGAACCGGGTGTGAACCGGTAGACGGTGGCCCCGCCGCGCGACTCCACGTCCGCCACGAGCTGAAGCCGGCGGGCCAGCTGCGACTCCAGCGGTCCCGGCGCGACCGCGGTGAGGTCGGCCTGGAGCAGCACGTGGTCGACCGGGTCGGGGAGCAGCCCGGCCAGCCCCTTCGCCGCCTTCTCGTCCTCCCCGGCCAGCAGGTCGCGGGCGTACGACGCCGGCCCGTCGAGGCCCGAGACACCGAGCACGGCGGCCTCGGCCACCGTCCACAGCACCTGGTCGGCCCGGGTCCGTGGCCGGCGCGGTCGCTGCCAGCGCAGCAGCGCCACCACCGACGCCACGCCGGTGCCCGTGGCCAGGCACTCCCCGGGCGCCAGCGAGGCCAGGGCGGTCAGTGTCATGGCCCGCGTCTCGGCCATGTGCACGCCGGCCAGCTCCGGCGACAGGGCGTTCCACGGCTTGCCGGCCGAGTCGCGGGAGCCCACCAGCCCGGGCATCCGGGGGCTGTCCAGCCAGGTACGGGCCAGCCCGACCCATCGCTCGGCGGGTGGCCGCAGCACCCAGGTGTCCACCAGGTCGGTGGGCAGCCAGACCGGCTGCCCCGTGGCGTCAGCGGTGGTGGCGACCAGCCCTGCCGCCGACGCCGTCTCGACGAGCAGGGCCAGCGAGGCCTCGTCGAGGTGCAGCGCGGCCGCGGTCGCGCGCAGGTCGCGTACCCCGAGCCCGCCGCTCCGGAGCGCCGACGGCGGCTCGGCGCCCCAGAGGTCGAGCAGCAGCTCGAGCCGGCGTACCGCCTCGAAGGCAGCGCCTGCTGCCACCGAGTCCACCTGCCGCTGCGAGCGCTCCGTGGTGGCCAGGGTCGGCACCTCGTCGGTCGGATCGGTCGTCGTGTGACCGCCGCGCAAGGCGATGCCGACCTCGCCCGGAACGACCACCGTGCCAGTCCCTCGGGCCACCAGCAGCCGGCGGGCCAGCAGCTCCTCGGCGGGCGTCTGTGCGTCGTCGGGCAGCACGGTGTGCCGACCCTCGGTGGTCGCTTCGCCGCCGGCAGCCAGGACGTGCTCGAGCAGCGCCCGGGCCTCGTCGGAGAGCTCGCCCAGCTGCACGGAGACCTCGGTGGCGGACGGTGTGGGGGAGCTGCTCGGACGCAGCCCGCTCACGCCTGCGTCCGGTCCGCCGGTCATTCCCTCGGCCACCCCGGTCAGCGGCCGCAGCCCGCCCGGCGACTCCCAGGCCAGGGCCAGGTCCACCAGTCGGCCGGCCGCGCGCTGGACGGCTGCCCGTTCGGCGTGGACGATGCTCGTCAGCGCCTGGGGTGACGTTTGCCCAGCGACGACGAGGGCATCAAGCACGGAGAGCTCGAGTCGGTTCAGCTGGTCGAGGGCGCGCAGGAGCGAGGAGCGGGTGGCAGCGCGAGAGGCCAGCTGGCCGGAGTCATGAGGAGCGGGTGTGGCCAAGTCGGGACGCTCGGAGAGCAGCCGGGACAGCCGGTCGTCCGGCCAGCCGCGCAGCTGGTCGGCGAGCGAGCGGTACCCGTCGTTGGCCATCCGGCCAATTCTAGAGATGGCCCACCTAGACCTGGGCTCGCAGCGGTGAGCCCGGTCGAGCTCCACCACGGTGCGGCGACCGACGTCGGGCTGCTCCGCGAGACCAACGAGGACGCCTACCTCGTCGCGCCGCCGGTCTTCGTCGTCGCCGACGGCATGGGCGGCCACGAGAACGGCGACGTGGCCAGCCGGATCGTGGTGGAGGAGTTCGCGCGGCTGGCCGAGCAGGGCTTCGAGCCGACCCACGGCCGGGAGGCGGTCGCCGCTGCGCTGGAGGCCAGCCAGTACCGCATCGCGGACTACGCCGGCGCGGGCCGCGGCCAGCGGCGTACGCCGGGCACCACCGTGGTCGCCGCCCTGCTGGTCGAGGACGACGGCAGCCCGGCGTGGCTGCTGGCCAATCTCGGCGACTCGCGCATCTATGCCGTGGCCGCCGGCCGGGTGCGGCAGGTCAGCACCGATCACAGCGTGGTCCAGGAGCTGGTCGACGCAGGAGAGATCACGGCAGACGAGGCACACGACCACCCCGAGCGGCACGTGATCACCCGCGCCCTGGGCGGACCAGTGCTGGAGCCGGCAGACTACTTCGTGCTCTCCATGGCCGAGGCGGAGCGGCTGCTGCTGTGCACCGACGGGATCACCGGGCTGGTCGACGACGACCGCATCGCCGCCATCCTCACCCAGAGCTCCGACCCGCGGGATGCGGCCGACCGGCTGGTCGCGGCGGCTCTCGACGCCGGCGGCGACGACAACGCCACCGCGGTCGTGGTCGATGTGGTGGGATTGGTCCCCGACCAGCCCTACGACTCCGAGCGACAGCGGGCGAGTCTCGAGCAGAAACTGGGAGCCTTGCCGTGATTCGATCGGACTCCGTGCGCTCCTACCGGCCCGGGGACTGGTTCGGCATCGTGGGCGAACGGGCGGTGGTGATCCTCCCGCCGACCGAGAAGCCGCGGGTGGCCGCCCTGTGGGAGCTGGTGGACGGCGGCGCCGGGTTCGACGTCACCCTCGACGCGCTCATCTCGGGCGGGCTGCGCGACCTGCCGGCGTTCGTCCTGGTCAGCACGGGCGAGGGCGAGACCCGGGTCGTCATCCGCGGTCCGGCCCGTGCCGAGTTCAGGGTCGACGGCGAGACCGTCGCGCTCGAGGGCTCCGACGCCACGACCTGGGTCGAGCGGTCGCTGGCCGAGGTGGAGCGGATGAGCATCGTGCTCCACGAGGACCCCCTCGGCCTCGAGCCGCCGGCGTACGTCGTCGACGGCGGCCTGTTCCGCATCTCCCGGCTCGACGAGGCGCCCGCCCACGAGGCGCCAGACGAGATCGAGGCGGAGCCGGCCTACGAGCGCGAGTTCCCGCTTCCCGCCGAGGCGACGGACGACGACGAGTACGACTACGGGGACGAGCCGATCCCACCGGCCCGCTCACCCGAGCCCCCGGACTGGATCCCCACGCCGCCCGTGCCGATCCCGCCCGTCCCGCCCGTCCCGCCGGTGCTGCCACCGGTGCCGGACTCGCCCCCCACGGAGTCCCTGTCCGAGCTGCTCGAGCCACCGGGGGAGACCGACCACGACGGTCTCACCGTGACCGGTTCCTGGCAGCCGCCGCCGGCTCCGCCCGGCATCCCGGGCCAGCCGCCGGCCCCCGACGTGACCGTCCCGGTCGCCCGGCTGCTCATCTCCAGCGGCGAGGTGGTCGACGTCGACCGGGCGGTCGTGATCGGGCGGGCACCCGAGGGCCGCCGCTTCAACGACACCGAGCAGCCGAGGCTGGTCACCGTGCCGAGCCCGCACCTGGAGATCTCCTCGACGCACATCGAGGTGCGGCCCGGCTCGGGCGCCGACCACGGCAGTGCGGTCGTCACCGACCTGGGCTCGACCAACGGGACCGTGGTCGTCCAGCCCGGCATCGGCCCGGAGGACCTGTCACCGGGTGTGACCGTGCAGCTGATCCCGGGCGCCATCATCGACCTGGGCGACGGGGTGACCATCCAGGTCGCCAGCCCCTGAGGCGTGCCCCAGTGGCCACCGACTTCACCGAGGCGCCGCCCGAGGAGCTGACCACCGAGCACCTGGTGGCCGGCCGGGACCGGCGGTTCTACGCCTTCGTGATCGACCGGATCATCGCCTGGGGGATCCTCGGCGCGGCGGCGTACGTCGCCTACGTCGCCCTGATCGAGCCAGGTCACCTGTGGGCCGGAATCGCTGCGATCGCGGGGACCGTGCTGCTGGTGTGGCTCGTCACCTCGCTGCTGGTCGGGCTGTACGGGCTCACCCCGGGCAAGGCCATGGTCGGGCTGCGGGCCCTGTCCGCCGAGGAGGCCCGGCCGGTCGGCGTACTCCGGGCGACGCTGCGGACCTTGATCCTCGGTGTGGCGACGCTGCCCACCCTCGGCTTCGGCGCCGCCGCCCTCGCCTGGACCGCCATGGTCGACCCGTCCGGCTGGCGGCGCGGCTGGCACGACCTGCGCACCGGGACCGTGGTCGTCGACGTACGACCCCGGCCGGCAGCCGAGCAGCCGGAGGAGGAGCCGCCGCGCCAGGTCGTGAACCTCACTGCGATGCGGCTGGTGCCCGCCTCGCCGACGCCGCCGCGCCGGGTCCCGACCCGCGGCCAGCGCCCAGCGGCGCCTCCGCCCACGGAGTCGCCGGCGCCGCCCACCGTGACGCCGCGGCAGGGGCTGGGCTGGCCGCTGGTCGGGGACGCCCCTGCAGACGTCCCGGCCGAGCCGGCGCCGGCGCGGACGCCGCGCGGCCCGCGACCCACGGCGCCGCCACCGGGCGTGGCCGCGGGTGAGCGCACCCAGCCCCGGCCGGCGTCCGTCACGTCGCCGCCGGCCCGGTGGCAGGTCACCTTCGACACCGGCGAGCAGTTCGAGGTCCGCGGCCTGACCCTGGTCGGCCGCCGGCCCGAGTCCCGCCCGGGCGAGCCGGTGAAGCGGCTGGTGACGCTGCCCTCCGACGACATGAGCCTGTCCAAGACGCACGCCCAGTTCCAGGTGGTGCCCGACGGGGCGCTGGTGGTCATGGACCGCGGCTCCACCAACGGGTCGCTGCTGGTCCGGGCGGGCGTCACCAAGCGGCTGGTGGGCGGCAAGCCCGCCACGCTGCGCGACGGCGACCGGGTGCGGTTCGGCGACCGTGAGATGAGGGTCGTCCGGCTCTCATGACGTCGGCGGTCTGGTACGTCGCCTACGGCTCCAACATGGCGGCCGCCCGGCTGGCCTGCTACCTCGAGGGCGGCTGCCCGCCCGGGGGCAGCCGGGTCAACCCCGGCGCCCGCGACCGCACCCTGCCGGCCCGGTCGGAGCCGGTGGACCTGCCCGGCACGACCTACTTCGCCGGCGAGTCGCCGCAGTGGGGCGGCGGCGTGGCCTTCTACGACCACGACGAGCGCGGGCGTACGGCGGCCCGTGGCTTCCTCGTCACTCCCGGGCAGCTGGCGGACATCGCGGCGCAGGAGATGTACCGCCTGCCCGCCGCCGGTGACCCGCTGGAGGAGCTGGAGCTGGGCCCGTCGGAGCGCCACTCGCTGGGACCGGGCCGGTACGAGACGCTGGTCCGTGTCGGCGACCTGGACGGCCATCCGCTGCTGACCTTCACCTCCCCGCACGGCGCCCGGGCGGTCGCGCACACCAGGCCCGCGCCGGCGTACCTCTCCATGATGGCGACCGGGCTCCGCGAGTCCCGCGAATGGTCGAACGCGGACGTCAAGGCCTACCTCGACACGCTGATCACTGGTTAGGTGGGGGCCGTGACTTTCGAGCACTCGCGGACCGTGACCACGTCAGCCACCGCCCACGACGTGTGGGCCCTCTGGAGCGATCCGGGCAGCTGGCACTGTTGGGACCCGTCGGTCGAGTGCGTGGCGCTGGAGGGGCACTTCGCAGAGGGCGCCGCCGGGACCATGGTGCTCACCGGGGGGATCGAGGTACCCGTGACCCTGGTCCTGGTCGAGCCCGGGCATCGCTACCTCGACCGGCTCGACATGGGCGAGCTCAGCATCCACATCGACCACGTGGTGAAGGACTCCGACCAGGGCGCCGAGGTGACGGTGAGCACGTGGGTGACCGGCCCGGGCGCCGACGACATCGGCCCGATGGTGACCGCGGACTCACCCAAGGCGATGGAGACCCTCTGCGCCATGGCCGAGGGACGCTGAGGCTCCTACACAGCCACCCGGTCGCCCAGCGCCACGGCCACCGCGGCCTCGGCATGGGTCCGCATCGACTCGAGCACCGGTAGCGGCGCGTCCTCGGGCCGGACCAGCAGCTCGATCTCGGTGCAGCCCAGGACCACGGCCTCCGCGCCCTGGTCGGCCAGCCGGGCCAGGATCCCGGCGTACGACGCCCGTGACTCCTCCCGGACGATCCCGCGGGTGAGCTCGTCGAAGATGACCCGGTCCACCTCGGTCCGGTCCGCCGGACCGGGTACGTCGACGTCGAGGCCGTGCCTCGCCAGCCGGCCGACGTAGAAGTCCTCCTCCATCACCCAGCGGGCGCCGAGCACCCCGAGTCGGGACCACCCCTCGTCCCGGGCGCGGTCGGCGATCGCGTCGGCGATGTGCAGGAGCGGTACGTCGATCGCGGCCTGGACGTCGTCGGCCACCCGGTGCATGAGGTTCGTGCAGATCAGGACAACGTCGGCCCCCGACCGCTCGCAGCTCCGGGCCGCGTCCGCGAGCAGCCGCGCGGCAGTCGCCCAGTCGCCCTCGACCTGGCAGGCCCGCACCTCGGCGAAGTCCAGCGACTGGAGCGTCACCCGGGCCGACGTGTGGCCGCCCATCCGCTCCGCCACCAGCTCGTTGATGACCCGGTAGTACTCCACGGTCGAGTGCCAGCTCATGCCCCCGACGAGGCCGATCGTCTTCATGCCCTCCATGGTCGGGCCCCGTGGCGGTTCCAAGGAAGACCTGTCTTCGTACGACAGGCCATAAGGTCGGCTTATGGATCCGCGGCGGCTGCTCATCTTCCGGACCGTCGCGCGGGCGGGGTCGATCAGTGCCGCCGCCCGTGAGCTGGGCTGGACCCAGCCGGCGGTCAGCCAGCACCTGCGCGCCCTCGAGCGCGGGGCCGGGTGCGCGCTGCTGCTCCGGGGGGCGAGCGGCGTCGAGCTCACCGAGCCGGGGCGGGTGCTGCTCGCGCGGGCCGACGCGCTCGCCGTGCAGCTGCACATGGCCGAGGAGGAGCTCGCCGACCTCACGGCCCTACGGCGCGGCCGGGTCCGGCTGGCGGCGTACCCCTCGGCCGCGGCCACCCTGGTCCCGCGCGCGGTGGCCGGGTTGCGGGCCCGGCACCCCGACGTCGACGTGGAGCTGACCGAGGCCGAGCCCCCGGAGGCGCTGGCGCTGCTCTCCGCGGGAGACGCGGACCTGGCCCTGGTGTTCTCGTACGACGGGTCCGGGCCGGCCCCCGGCCTGAGCTGGCGGCCGCTGGGCGACGAGCCGGTCGCGCTGGTCCTGGCGGCCGACCATCCGGCGGCCGAGCGGCGCCGCCTGAGCCTGGCCGACCTCGCCGGCGAGCCGTGGATCGTCGGCTGCGAGCGCTGCCGGGCCCATGCCATGGAGGTGTGCGCCGCGGCGGGCTTCGTCCCCTCGGTCCGGCACGTCAGCGACGACTACGTGGTCGTCCAGAACCTCGTCGCGGTCGGGCTGGGCGTCACGCTGCTCCCGCGCTCGGCGCTCGACGCCTATCGTCACCCCGAGGTGCGCGTGCGGGAGCACCCGTCGTTCGGCACCCGGACCTTCGGGATCGTCCACCGCGAGGGCGCCGACCTGGTCCCGGCCACCGCCGCGCTGGTGCGCGAGCTGGGGGGTGTGTCGTATGGGGAGGAACCTGTTCGTGGAGGGGGTGCAGGCACCACCACCCACGACGAGAAATGAGGACCTGAGATGCGCACCCTGTACGTCACCGAGTTCATCTCCCTGGACGGCGTCGTGGAGGCGCCCGGCGGTGAGGAGGGCTACCGGCACACCGGCTGGAGCTTCGACATCGAGGACGACCCGGCGAGGTTCGAGTACAAGGCCGAGGAGACCTTCGGCACCGAGACCCTGCTGCTCGGGCGGAACACCTACGAAGGCTTCGCCGAGGCCTGGCCGCCGCGGGACGGCGACTTCGCCGACAAGTTCAACTCCATGGAGAAGGTCGTCGTGTCAACGACACTGAGCGACGCCGCCTGGAACAACACCACCGTCGTCCGTGACCTCGACGCGGTCCGCGCGATGAGGGAGGGCGACGGCGGCCCGATCGGCGTGCACGGCAGCCCGACGCTCGCGCAGTCGCTGCACAAGGCCGGCCTCGTCGACGAGTGGCACCTGATGGTCTTCCCGGTCATCCTCGGCAGCGGCAAGCGGCTGTTCCCGGACGATGCCGAGGACAAGGCCAAGCTCACGCTGCGTGAGTCGCGGACCTACACGAACGGCGTCCAGCTGAACCTCTTCGACACCGTGCGGTGAGTTCTACGAAGGATCCGGGACGTCCGCGAAGTCGTCGGGCGTGTGGATGATGTGCGCGCGGCCCAGCGGCCAGGCCAGGGCGAACACCTTGCCCACCACGTCCTTCACGGGGACGTAGGCCTCCGACGCGTCGCACTGCGTGGCGTTCGGACGGCAGAGGTGGACCGAGGAGTCCGCGGAGTTGTTCCGGTTGTCACCCATCACGAAGACCGTCCCGGCCGGCACCGGCCCCGCGGTCCAGTGGCAGTCCATCTGGCCGCTGGGCATCGGGCCGTCGCAGGACTTGGGCGGGTCCTTCTGGGGCTCGATGAAGTCGTCCTCGTCGATGGGCTGGCCGTTGACCATGATCCGGCCCTGGTCGTCGCAGCACTGGATCGTGTCGCCGGCCACGCCGATCACCCGCTTCACCAGGTGGCCGCCGGTCGGGTAGAGCCCGATCTTGGCCAGCCCGCGCGCCAGCAGCGACATCGGCTGGCCCTCCTCGAGCCCGTTGAGCCAGCCGCCGGGGTCGTCGAAGACGATGACGTCGCCGCGCTGCGGGGAACCGCTGCCCCAGTAGGACGGCTTCTGCACGAGGATCCGGTCGTTCACGATGAGTCCGGGCTCCATCGACTCCGACGGGATGTAGAAGGACTGCACGAAGAACGTCTTCACGACCAGCGCCAGGATGATCGCGAAGGCCAGCAGGAGCACGGTCTCCCGGATCGCCTTGAACGGCGTGTTCCGATGCTCGGACTCGACCGGGTCCGTGTCCGTGCTGGTCACGCCGCCGACCCTACCCACCGGCGTGCAACCCGGCGTACGTTCGGCGACATGGCCCAGCAGGCAGCAGAGTCATACGCGAAGGGCGAGCTCGAGCCGCCGCTGCTCGAGCAGACGATCGGGGAGTGCTTCGAGGCGACGGTGGCCGCCCACCCGGACCGGGAGGCGCTGGTCGAGTTCGCCTCGGGGCGCCGGTGGACGTGGGCGGAGCTCAACCGCGACGTGGACACGCTGGCGATCGGTCTGATCCGCGCCGGGATCGGCAAGGGCGACCGCGTCGGCATGTGGTCACCCAACTGCGCCGAGTGGACCCTGACCCAGTTCGCCACCGCCAAGATCGGCGCGATCCTGGTCAACATCAACCCGGCGTACCGCACGCACGAGCTGTCCTACGCCCTCACGCAGTCCGGCGCCCGACTCCTGATCTCGGCTCCCGAGTTCAAGACCAGCAACTACCGGGCGATGGTCGAGGAGGTGCGCGACGACGTCGGCATCGAGCAGGTGTGGTTCCTCGACAGCCCCGAGTGGACCGACCACAACGTCAGCGACCCGGGTGTGACCCTGCTCGAGCTCATGGACTGGTCGCTGTCGCCGGACGACCCGATCAACATCCAGTACACGTCCGGGACCACGGGCTACCCGAAGGGCGCCACGCTCAGCCACCGCAACATCCTCAACAACGGCTACTTCACCACCGAGCTCATCAGCTTCACCCACGAGGACCGGCTCTGCATCCCGGTGCCCTTCTACCACTGCTTCGGGATGGTGATGGGCAACCTGGGCTGCATCTCCCACGGAGCGACCATGGTGATCCCGGCGCCCGGGTTCGACCCCGAGACCACGTTGCGCTGCATCGACGCGGAGAGCTGCACCGGTGTCTACGGCGTACCGACGATGTTCATCGCGATGCAGAACCACCCGACCTTCGGCGACCACGACCTGTCGAGCCTGCGCACCGGGATCATGGCCGGTTCGAACTGCCCGGTCGAGGTGATGAAGCGCTGCGTCAACGACATGCACATGCCCGAGGTGGGCATCGCCTACGGCATGACCGAGACCTCACCGGTGTCCTGCCAGACCCGGGTGGACGACGACCTCGAGCGACGCACCGCGTCGATCGGCAGGGTCCACCCGCACCTCGAGATCAAGATCGTCGACCCGGCCACCGGCGAGACCGTCGAGCGCGGTCGGCCGGGCGAGTTCTGCACGCGGGGCTACTCGGTGATGCTCGGCTACTGGGAGGACGAGGAGAAGACCCGCGAGGCGATCGACGAGGACGGCTGGATGCACACCGGTGACCTCGCCGAGATGCGCGAGGACGGCTACTGCAACATCGTCGGCCGGATCAAGGACATGGTCATCCGCGGCGGGGAGAACATCTACCCGCGCGAGATCGAGGAGTTCCTCTACCAGCACCCCGACATCGAGGACGTCCAGGTCATCGGCGTACCGGACGAGAAGTACGGCGAGGAGCTCTGCGCCTGGATCAGGGTCAGGTCCGGCGCCGAGCCGCTCGACGTCGACGCCGTACGCGCCTTCTGCGACGGCCGGCTCAGCCACTACAAGATCCCCCGCTACGTGGTGATCGTCGAGGAGTTCCCGATGACCGTCACCGGCAAGGTCCGCAAGGTCCAGATGCGCGAGGAGACCACGGAGCAGCTCGGGCTCGGCTGACCCCGGCCCCCGACCGGCGGGCGGGTCGACCCGACTCAGGTTCGTCTCAGCCGAGTCCGCGATGATGAGCGTTCGCCCCCGGCCACGAGGACCCCGATGACCCACGCTCACCTGTCCCCGCGCGCCCGCGCCTTCCTCGACCGCATCGACGCGTGGTCGGGCCACAGCCGGGCGCGGAAGGTGCTGGTCCGGGTGGGCGTGACGGTCACCGGGCCGCTGGTCGTGCTGGCCGGCGTCGCCATGCTGGTCCTGCCCGGACCCGGCCTGGTCGTGATCGCGCTGGGCCTGGCCCTGCTCGCCCTGGAGTACGAGTGGGCCCGCAGCCTGGTCGGCGGGCTGGGCCTCGTCGCGTCGTGGGTCCGCCGGGCCGTCCTGCCGAAGGACGGTTCGCCGGGACGCCGGATCCTCGGCCTGGCCGGCGCCGCTGCGTTCATGGTGGCGACGACGGCGCTGACCGGCGCGGTGACGGCCTTCGTCGGGGCCCAGACCGTCCTCTGACCACCGTCCAGCGGGCCACTAGCGTGGTCTCCGTGCTTCCCGACGGCTACTCGATCCGTCCCTTCGTCCTCGAGGACGCCGCGCTGCTGGTCACGACGTACCAGCGCAACCGCGAGCACCTCGGCCGCTGGGACCCGTCCCGCCCGGACGACTTCTACACCCTCGAAGGACAGCAGAACGAGGCCCGGGAACGGCTCGTCCGGGTGGAGCAGGGGCTGTTCGCGAGCTTCGTCATCGTCGGGCCCGAGGGCGACCTGGTCGGGCGCGCCAACATCCAGAACATCGTCCGGGGGCCGATGCAGAGCGGCGTCCTCGGCTACTTCGTGGACCGGGGCCACCTGCGGCGCGGGCTGGCGCGGGCAGCGGTGGAGTTCCTGGAGGAGCAGGCGCTGGAGCTCGGCCTGCACCGGCTGGAGGCCGGCACCATGGTCGAGAACGTGCCGTCGCAGCGGGTGCTGGAGTCACTGGGCTACGAGCAGTACGGCCTGGCGCCGAAGCTGCTCTTCCTCAACGGCGCCTGGCGCGACCACGTCCTGTTCCAGAAGCTGCTCCACGACCGTCCTCTGCCGACGGGCTGAGCCTGGCCACCCAGGCCGGATGCTCCTTCTCGGCCCACCGCCGGCTGACCCGCCCCGTGCGCATGCCCTCGCGGGCGTGCGGGTCGGCGACCGCGAACCAGATGTGCCCCAGCACCAGCAGGCCCAGGCCGAGCGCGAACCAGTCGTGCACGAACGTCGCCCCGGTCCGCCAGGGAAGGCGCACCAGGCCCGTCCAGAACATCAGCGTCCCGGTCCCGACCAACACCACCACGGAGCCGGCCACGAGGCTGGCGTTGAGCTTCTGGCCGGCGTTGAACTTCCCGACCGCGAAGGACCCGTCGCGGCGGTTCCGGGACCGGAGCCAGCGCCAGTCGTCGCGGCTGAACCGGTTGAGGACACCCAGGTCGGCGCGGTATGCCGCCGAGACGAGGCCGAGCAGCATCGGCACGGGCAGCGCGTAGCCGGCCACGACGTGGACGAGCTCGACCACGTGGCGGTGGCCGACGGCCAGGGACATCGGGCCGTAGTAGAGGACGAACGCCGTCACCAGGCAGGTGCCCATCAGCAGCGCGGTGCCGCGGTGCACCCAGCGCTCGGCCCGGGTGAACCTGCTCAGGGTCACCGCGGAGTCACTCACGGATCGTCCCGTCGACGTCGTAGCCGCGGTGCTCCCAGTAGCCGGGCACCTCGTCCTCGGTCAGCTCGATCCCGGAGAGCCACTTGGTGCTCTTGTAGCCGTACTGCCCGTCGACGTACATCCGCACCGGGCCGCCGTGGTCGTGGCTGACCGGTCCGCCCAGCATCTCCAGCGCCACGACGACGTGCTCCTCCCGGGCCTCGTCCAGGGGGAGGCTCTCGGTGTAGACGCCGTCGAAGGACCGGAACCGCACTGCCTTCGCCGACGAGCTGGGCTCGGCCCGGTCCAGCAGCTCGGAGAGTCGTACGCCGGCCCACTCGACCCCCGGCACCACCCAGCCGGTCACGCAGTGGAAGTCGCTGGTGAACGACGTGCGCGGCAGCGAGCGCAGGTCGTCGAGGCGGTAGGTCGAGGGCCGGGCGACCAGCCCGCCGACCGTGAGCCGGTAGGTCTTCGCGTCCAGGGTCTTGACGGAACCGGTGACCGAGTAGAACCGGAACACCGGCCCCAGCGGCAGCGTCGACAGCAGCCCGGTCGGGTCACGCAGCTCGACCGGAGCCAGCCACTCCGAGAGGCGGCGCGAGAACGATGCGCCGCCGACCACACCGGCCACGCCGAGGCCGAGCAGCCCGAGCACGACCCGGCGCCCGACCGGCGCGCCGGGGTCCCGCTCCGGCTGCGCGGGTCGGGTCATGCGTCAACAGTGACACCGCCGTGGTTCCGGGACGGCTCGGACCTACCCTGTGAGGCGTGTCCACTCAGCTCGCGGTCGGCTTCGACCTGGACATGACCCTCATCGACACCGTGCCCGGGTTCGCCGCGGTGCTCCGGGTGCTGGGCGACGAGCTGGCTGTCGAGTTCCCGGTCGAGCAGATGACCGCGAAGCTCGGCCCACCGCTCGAGCAGCTGCTGGCGCCGCACCTGCATGCCGAGGCGGTGGCGCCGGCCGGGGACCGGTTCCGGGAGCTGTACGTCGACCACGCGATCACGTCCGTCCCGGCCCTTCCCGGAGCGCACGAGGCGCTGGCGGCGGTGCGCCGGCACCGCGGCCGAGTGGTGCTGGTGACCGGCAAGTTCCCCCGCAACGCGCAGCTCCACGTCGAGCACCTCGGTCTCGACGTCGACGTGACGGAGGGCTGGGTCTGGGGCGTCGGGAAGGCGGAGGTGCTCAGGCGCGAGGGCGTCACGATCTACGTCGGCGACCACGTCCACGACGTCGAGGGCGCCCGGGCGGCCGGCGCGCTCAGCGTCAGCGTCCTGACCGGCGGCTGCACCCGCGCCGAGCTGGAGGAGGCCGGCACCGACGTGGTGCTGGAGAGCCTCGAGGAGTTCCCCGCCTGGCTCGACGAGCACCTGCTCACCGCGAGGCTCGAGGCGCTCGAGCGCGACCTCAGGGCGCGCGGCCGGCTCATGGTCGCGTACAGCGGCGGCGCCGACAGCGCGTTCCTGCTCGCCGCGGCCGTCCGCGCGCTCGGTCCCCACAACGTCGTCGCCGCCACCGGCTACAGCCACTCGCTGCCGGAGACCGAGCGCGACCCGGCCCGCGCGTTCGCCGCCGGCCTCGGCGTGGAGCTGCTGACGCCGGAGACCCACGAGATGGAGCGCGAGGGCTACCGCGCCAACGGCGGTGACCGCTGCTTCTTCTGCAAGGCCGAGCTGATCGAGGTCCTCACCCCGCTCGCGCAGGCGCGGGGGATCGGCGTGGTCGCCACCGGCACCAACGCCGACGACGCGGTGGCCGGCTTCCGTCCCGGCATCCGCGCCGCCGACGAGCGCGGGGCCGTCGCGCCGCTCCGCGACGCCGGGCTGACCAAGGCCCAGGTCCGCGAGGCGTCCCGCCGCTGGGAGCTGCCGACGTGGGACAAGCCGGCCGCGGCCTGCCTGTCCTCCCGGGTGGCCTACGGCGTCGAGGTCACTCCTCACCGGCTGGCTCGCGTCGAGCGCGCCGAGGCCGCGGTCCGCGCGCTGCTCGCGGCGTACGGCGTGCAGAACCTCAGGGTGCGTGACCTCGGCGACCACGCCTCGGTCGAGGTGGACCGCACCCTCCTCCCGCTCGCCCCCGACCTGTCCGGGGCCGTCGTCGCGGCCGTGACCGGAGCCGGCTTCGACGAGGCCACCGTCGACCCCGAGGGGTTCCGGTCCGGCTCGATGAACGAGCTCCTCCAGTGAGGCTGGACCCCGACCGGGTCATGACCGAGGCGGCGTCCTGGGTCTGGTTCCCGCCCGAGGCGAGGACCGTCGACACCGAGGAGTTCCTGCTCGTCGCCTACCCGCCGCACTTCGCCGACCCGACCGTGGCCCTGCGCTGGAACAGCGAGCGGCCGGCCGACGAGCTGATCGACGAGGTCCTCGAGGCCGCCCACCGCCTGGGCCGGGACTCGGTCAACTTCTTCGAGCTCAGCGAGTCGACGAGGCCGCCGGACCTCGAGCGCCGGCTCCGCGAGCGCGGCGCCGAGCTGACCGAGACGCTCGCCGTCCTGGCCCTCGACCTCACCGCCGGGCTCCCGGACCTCGACGTACCCAGCGACCTCGAGGTGCGGCAGATCCGCGACATCGACGACCTGCGCGCCGCCGACCACATCAACGTCGAGGCCTTCGGCGGCAGCCACGCCGACGAGGAGACGCTGGCCCTGTCGGCGTCGCGGCTGGGCGAGGACTCCCGCTACCTCGTGCTCCGCGGCGGGACGCCGATCGGTACCGGCGGCCACGTCATGGCCGGCGCGACGGCCCGCCTGTGGGGTGGCGCGGTCGTACCCTCTGCCCGGCACACCGGCGCCTACCGCGCCCTCCTCGACCAGCGACTCCGCGCCGCGGCCGAGTCGGGCGCCACGATGGCGCTGGTCAAGGGCCGGGTCGAGACCTCGGCGCCGGTGCTGCTGCGCGCGGGCTTCCAGCCGTACGGCGAGGTCCGGGCCCGCCGGCTGGCCAGCAGCTGACCGTGCTGGGCGAGATCTGGGACCGCGCCACGGCGACCCAGCCGCTGCCCGACGCGCGCTTCGTCCTGGCCTCCGGCGTCCTCGCGCTCCTGCTGGTGCTCGTGCCGGCGACCTGGCCCCGGGTGCGGCTGGGGGTGACCGTCGTCCACGAGGCCGGCCATGCGCTGGTCGCCGTCCTGGTCGGCCGCCGGCTCCGCTCGATCCGCCTCCACTCGGACACCTCGGGACTGACCGTGTCCCGGGGCAAGCCGCGCGGGCCGGGCATGGTCGCGATGCTGGCCGCCGGCTACCTCGCGCCGGCCGCGCTGGGCCTGCTGGCCGCGCTCCTGCTGGCCGACGGCCGCAGCGTGGGGCTCCTGTGGCTGCTCGTCCTGCTCAGCGCCGGACTGATCCTGTGGGTGCGCAACGGCTACGGCGTCCTCGTCCTTCTCGTCGGAGGGGCGGCCGTGCTCGTGGTCACCTGGTACGGCAGCGGCCAGGTCCAGTCCGTGGCGGCGTACCTCATCGCCTGGCTGCTGCTGCTGGCCGCGCCGCGGCCGCTGGTCGAGCTGCTGACCGCCGGCCGGCGCCGGGGCCGGACGTCGGACGCCGACCAGCTGGCGGGGCTGACCCGGATCCCGGCGGTGCTCTGGATCCTGCTGCTCCTGCTGGCCAACCTGGCCGGGCTGGTGGTGGGCGTCAGCACCCTCGCTCCCGACCTCGTCTGACCCCGCAATCCGGTCGAGTCAGTACACGGTGGTTGGCTAGGCTTCACGGTCGCGCCACCGCGGCGCGTCGTATGCCGTGAGAGCGAGAGGTCAGGCCGTGCCGACTGGCAAGGTGAAGTGGTTCGACGCCGAGAAGGGCTTCGGGTTCCTGTCCCAGGAGGACGGGCCCGACGTCTACGTGCACGCCGACGCCCTGCCCGATGGTGTGACGACCGTGAAGGCGGGCACACGCGTCGAGTTCGGCATCGCCCAGGGTCGCCGCGGCGACCAGGCGCTGCAGGTCAGGATCCTCGACAAGCCCGCGTCGGTGCAGCGCAACCAGGCCAACGCCAAGCGCAAGAACCCGGACGAGATGGCCACGATCGTCGAGGACCTGATCCGGCTGCTCGACGGGGTCGGCGAGGCCTACCGGCACGGTCGGCACCCCGACCGCAGCACCGCCCGCGCGACCGCGAAGCTGCTTCGCGCGCTCGCGGACGAGCTCGACCTTTAGTGCGCTGAGTCCCGACTCAGGGCACTGGCTCAGGGCCGCCGCTGGACCGGCATCGGCTGGGTGTCGATGCCGGCCTGGTTGGCTCGCCCCTCCGCGTCGGGCCGTCGACGACGGCGTCCGCGCGGCGCGGTCGCCAGGACGTACGCCGTCCATGCGGCCAGGGCCACGAACGCGACGGTGAGACCCAGCCGCGGCGGGTCGAGCGGGATGGCGATCCCGACGAAGCCGCCCAGCACCCACGCCAGCTGGCAGGTGGTGTCGCTGCGGCCGAACGCGCTCGCCTGCACCTGGGTGGGGATGTCGCGCTGGATGGTGGCGTCGAGGGAGAACTTCGCGAGGGCCTGGGCCAGCCCGGCCACCAGCCCGAGCAGCGCCAGCGTCCAGACGCCGTAGAAGAGCGCGGCCAACAACGCGGCTGCGGCACCTCCGACGAGGGCCAGCACGACCGCGAGTGCAGGGGTGACCCGGCGCAGCATCGAGGCGGCGAGGGTGCCGATGACGCGGCCCAGCCCGGCGGCGCCCACCACGATCGCGATCATCACCCCCGGGCCCAAGGAGCTGTCCGGGCGCACATCGGGATTGCGCAGGACGAACGCCACGAACATCAGCAGGAACCCGCTCAGGAACCACGGACCGCAGTTGGCCCGCAGCGCGAACGCGACCGGTCCGGGGATCCGGGTCCGCCGCCGGCCGCGCTTCGAGGTGCTGCCCTCCTCGCCCCGCAAGGACATCTCACCCTCGCCCTCGCTGGAGTCGACCTCGGGTGGCAACCGGATCGCGCAGACCGTGGCGATCACGAACAGCAGCGTGGCGTAGCGCAGCGACCACCCCGGGCCGATGAGCGAGGCGAGACCCGCGAGCGGCGCCGACACGCAGGCGCCGACGATGCCGGACAGCGAGACCCGGCCGTTGGCCTTGACGAGCGTGAAGCCGCGCGGGAGCAGGCGGGGTACGGCGGCGGCGCGCGTCACGCCGTACGCCTTGGACGAGACCAGCACGCCGAGCGCGGCGGCGAAGACCCATGCCGAGCCGCTCTCGATGGAGGAGGCGAGCGCCCAGCAGAGGAAGGCCCGCACCGCCATCGTCGCGCCGATCGCCCAGCGCCGGCCGTGCGCGAACCGGTCCAGGAACGGCCCGATCAGCGGCGCCACGATCGCGAACGGAAGCATGGTCAGCCCGAGGAACAGCGCAACCTGGTCGCGGGCCTCGCCCGACGGCACCTGGAAGAACAGGCTGCCGGCCAGCGAGATCGCCACCGCCGCGTCCCCGGCGGTGTTGAAGACGTGCAGCTGGATCAGCCGGTGCAGACCGGACTCGCCGGCGCCCTCGGCCTCGGAGGCTCGCCGCGCCTGGACCATGGTGAACCGGCTGGCCCGCGCCAGCCCGCGGCCGGTCGCCTTCGTCCCGCTGGCGAGGCCGCGACCGACCTTCCGCGCCCGGTCGGCAGCGGACACCGACTCCGGGGCGACAGGCACCCCGTCGGGGTGCTCGTCCCTCCAGCGTTGCGGGTCCTCGGCCACGGCTCCATCCTGCTACTCCCTGCCCCAACCTGACACGACCCCCGCCGATCAGTCAGACTTGCGGCGTGACCACCACCGCCACCGCCACCGCGCGCCGGGGCAAGGCCGACTCCGCGCTGGTCGCGGCGGCCGACGCCGCCCGCGCCGCGCTGCTGGAGGACGTCGACGAGGCTGACGTCGGCGAGCACCTCGGCGCCGTCGGGGAGGGGGAGCGGGTGGTCACTCATCTGTTCGCGTGCGAGCGCAGGGGGTACGTCGGCTGGCGCTGGTCGGTCACGGTCACCCGGGCGACGCGGCAGAAGTCGGTCACCGTCGATGAAGTGGTGCTGATCCCGGGCGACGAGGCCATCGTGGCCCCCGCCTGGGTGCCCTACCGCGAGCGGATCCAGCCAGGAGACCTCTCACCGGGCGACCTGCTCCCGGTCAGCGACGAGGACCCGCGTCTGGTCCCGACGTACTCCTTCGGCGACGACCCGCTCGACACCGACGAGAAGGCCCAGATCCGCCAGGTCGCCCAGGACCTCGGCCTGGGCCGTGTTCGCACCCTCTCGATGGAGGGGCGCGAGCTCGCGGCCCAGCGCTGGTACGACGGCGACGGCGGCCCCGAGTCGCCCCTGGCCCAGTCCGCGCCGGACCACTGCCGCACCTGCGGCTTCTTCATGCGGATCAGCGGCCCGCTGAGCGAGACCTTCGGGGTCTGCGCCAACGGCGACGCCAACGACGACGGCCGGGTGGTCAGCACCGACCACGGCTGCGGTGCGCACTCCGAGGTGCGGCTGGCCAAGAAGCACGAGCCTCAGCCGCTGCCCGACCCGGTGTTCGACACGCTGACGGTGGACGAGGTCGAGTCCTTCTGACTCTCCGGTGGCTGAGGAAGGCGTGCTAGCGCCTGTCTCGGAACCGCCGAGGCTCCCGACGGACCGGTCAGCGGCGCGTCAGCCCTGCTCTGCTCGTCGCTCCGCGCGCGCGTGCCGACGCCTGCGGCAGTACTCCAGGCCGAAGAGCCCCAGCCCGAACCCCGCCAGGCAGGTCCACAGCCACCAGGTGCGGCCGGCGTCCGCGAGCCGGCTGTAGAACGGCAGCAGAGCGAGGAAGCCGATCAGCCAGGCCAGCGTGCCGACCTCGATCGTGCGGACGCCGTCCACGTCCAGGGGCTCCACGTCGGCGACGATGTAGGTGCGGTTGCCGATCTCGTGCTTCATCGGCTGCTCGTCGCGGAGGTCCACGACCTCAGGCTAGCGCCCCGGCGCCAGCCGTGGCGTGGTGTGTTCCGCGACGGCCCCGGGTCTGGTTGGGTGCCGCCATGAGCACCCAGCAGACGACAGCCGGGGGGACTTCCGGACTGGATCGCTACTTCAAGATCACGGAGCGGGGCTCCACGCTCGGGCGGGAGATCCGTGGTGGGATCGTCACCTTCTTCACCATGGCCTACATCGTGGTCCTCAACCCGCTGATCCTCGGCTTCGCGCCCGACGTGGACGGCAACTACCTCGGCGGCGGCTCGGGTGACGGGTCGAACCTGCCGGCCATCGCCGCCGCCACGGCGCTCGTGGCCGGCGTCATGACCATCCTGATGGGCGCGGTGGCGAACTACCCGCTGGCGCTGGCCACCGGGTTGGGCCTCAACGCCTTCGTGGCGTTCGCGATCGCCAGCCAGATGACCTGGGCCGACGCGATGGGGCTCGTGGTCATCGAGGGCCTCCTCATCCTCGTCCTGGTGCTGACCGGGTTCCGGACCGCGGTGTTCCACGCCGTACCCACGGCGCTGAAGACCGCGATCTCGGTCGGGATCGGCCTGTTCATCGCACTCATCGGCTTCGTCGACGCCGGCTTCGTCACCCGGATCCCGGACGCCGCGCAGACGACGGTGCCGGTCCAGCTGGGCGGGGCTGGTGAGCTGACCGGCTGGCCGGTCGTGGTGTTCTGCTTCGGCCTCCTGCTGGTGATCGCGCTGTGGGTCCGCAAGGTGAAGGGCGCCATCCTCATCTCGATCCTCGCCACCACGGTCCTCGCGCTCATCGTCGAGGCGCTGGGCGCGGACAAGGGCTGGTCGCTCAACGTGCCGAAGCTCCCGGACGACCTGGTCGACACGCCGAAGTTCGACACCGTGGGCCACTTCTCGCTGCTCGGGTCCTGGAGCGAGATCGGCGTGGTCTCGACGATCCTGCTCATCTTCACCCTGATGCTGGCCGACTTCTTCGACACCATGGGGACGATGACGGCGATCGGCGCCGAGGCGGGGCTGCTGGACGAGCAGGGGATCCCGCCGAACACCGAGCGGATCCTCGTGGTGGACTCGCTGGCCGCCGCCGCGGGCGGCGTGGGCGGAGTCTCCTCCAACACGTCGTACATCGAGTCGGCGTCCGGCGTGGGTGAGGGCGCCCGGACCGGCGTCGCCTCGATCGTGACCGGCCTGCTGTTCCTCGTCACCATCCTGGTCACGCCGCTGGTCACGATCATCCCGTCCGAGGCCGCGGTGCCGGCGCTGGTGCTGGTCGGCTTCCTGATGATGCAGCAGGTCCGCGAGATCGACTGGGTCGACCTCGAGATCGCGATCCCGGCGTTCCTGACGATCGTGCTGATGCCGTTCACCTACTCGATCAGCGTCGGCATCGGAGCCGGGTTCATCGCGTACGTGTTCATCAAGCTGGTGCTCGGCAAGGCCGCCCAGGTGCACCCGCTGCTCTGGGGGGTTGCGGCCGCGTTCGTCGTCTACTTCGCGATCGACCCGATCACCCGGTTGCTGACCTGACCGAACTTCTAGGGGAGGGTCAGCCTCGAGGTCAAGAACGGCGGCAACTGGACCACGCTCAAGACCCGGGCCCTCGCGAACAGCGGCGACTTCCGGTTCGGTGACAAGCCCGCAAAGGTCGGCGTGAACCGCTACCACGTTGAGGTCAGCGAGACCAACTCCACCCTGGCGGCCAAGAGCAGCGCCGTGAAGGTGACCGTCACCAAGTAGGACACCGCGGCATCCGGCACGAACGGCCATCCCGAGGGGGTGGCCGCTCGTTGTCGTGTGAGCGGTTCCTTAGGAACTTGAACGTTTCCTGAACCGATTGGCTCGGCGGACGGCCGGACCCCTACGGTCTCGAAGTTATATCCACGCAGCAGTTCCGAAAGGCCTCACCCCGACCATGCACACCAAGCTCATCGGCGGCGCTCTCGCCGTCACCGGCCTCGGGCTCACGGTGACGGCTCTCGCCGTCGCCCCGGCCGAGGCGGCCAGCGTCACCCAGATCCGTTCCACCGACCTCATCCAGCCCGCCGGCACCACCTCCGGCACCACCGGGACGGCCAAGGCGGACTTCCTCGCCGAGGGCATCCACATCAAGACCACCAACACCTCCGACGCCGCCCGCGGCTACTGGAAGGTCGGCGTCCCGCTCTCCCAGGTGCACGCGGTCGACTACGAGTGGTTCGGCACCCGCGCCACCACACGTCGAGCGACGCCGGCGAGCCGGGCATCTACTACAACATCGACATCGACGGCGACGGCAAGGCCGACGGCCAGCTCATCGGCGAGCTCGCCTACGGCGGCAAGGACGTCTGGCTCAACCGGGACGCCGAGGACTTCGCCGGTGTGACGCCGACCGTCCCGGCAGGCACCTTCACCTCGCTTTCGCCCTGCGGCGACGCGTTTGGCGGCACTCCGCAGAACGGCAACGTGGACGGCTGCACGCCCCCCAACGGCGCCGGCGACCCGCGGTCCACGGCACGCTGGACGACTGGAACCGCAGCATCGCCGCTTCAGGCAAGACCGCCACGATCGTCTCCGCCGGCTTCGTCGCCAACGGCTTCGTCTACGACGGCGTCCTGCGCTCGGCGACCTTCGGGCCCAACCAGTACGTCTTCACCAGCACCGCCAAGGCACGGGTCAACGTGACCGCGAACGCCAAGCGCCCCCACGTCAAGAAGGGCAACGCCGTCTTCATCAAGGGCACCGCGACCCCGGCCGGCCCGGGTGCGAAGGTGACCCTGGAGCTGAAGGCCAAGAACGGCGCCTGGAAGGACGTCCAGACCCAGGACCTCGCCGCGTCGGGCGCCTACGACCTCAAGGTCAAGGCGGCCAAGGCCGGCAACGCGAAGTACCGCGTGATGGTCAGCGAGACCAACACCACGGCTGCGGCCACCAGCAACAAGGTGAAGGTCCTCGTCGTCAAGAAGTAAGGACCTGCTCCACCCGACGCGAGCGGCCATCCCCGACCGGGGGTGGCCGCTCGTGCGGACCGCAAGGGTGGACCTTGCGCCCGAGGGCTCCCTAGTGTGGAGACTCCCTACCGGTTGGAGATCCTCGTCATGCATCAGAAGCTCCTCCGCTACTCCCTCGTCCTCGCGGTGGTCGGACTTGCGACCAGCAGCCTCGCCGCGGCTCCGGCCAACGCGGCCACCAATGTGGAGGTCCGTCCCGCGGACCTCGTCACCTCGCTCAGCGACGTCCGGACCGCCGGCCACTTCGACTTCCTCGCCGAGGGTGTCCACGTCAAGACCGACGACAACTCGAGCCAGGCCAAGGTTGCGCTCTACTTCTCGGTGACCGGCGCCATCCCCACCTCGGGGAGCCTCGAGTGGTTCGGCACCACGAACCAGCCCGGTGTCAACATCGTGTTCGACAAGGACCAGACCGCCGGGAACAGCAACGACGACAACACCCTCGTCGGCGAGCAGCTCTACTCCACGAACCCGGCTGGCCAGCCGCTGACCGACTGGTGGTACGTGGGAGGCATGACCAAGGCTGCCAGCCGAGGCATCACCTGCCCGTCGACCAGCATCGGATCGGGCTCGAACTGCCACGGGACCCTGGCGCAGTGGGCGACTGCCCTGCCCACGGCGAAGGTGTACGCCGGCGGCTTCTCGATCGGCAGCGGCGTCCAGGGCGACGGTGTCCTGCGCGCCGTCAACCTCGGCGCGACCTCGTACGTCTTCACCGACGCACCCAAGGCTGCGGTCACCGTCACGGCCAAAGCGAAGGGCGGGCCGTTCAAGTCCGGCAGCAAGATCAAGGTCGCCGGCACCGCCAAGCCCGTCGGACCGGCCGCCAAGGTCCAGCTTCAGGTCAAGAAGAACGGCAAGTGGAAGACGAAGGCCGAGAAGCCGTTGGCGGCGTCCGGTTCCTACACGCTGAAGACCAAGGCCGGCAAGCCCGGCAAGGAGAGGCTGCGGGTGGTCGTCACGGAGACCAACTCGACGGCATCCGCGAAGAGCGGCAAGGTCGAGGTCACCGTGAAGTAGCCCGACTCCATCGGTTCACTGAGACGAGCGGCCACCCCCGACCGGGGTGGCCGCTCGTTCGTCGTACCCGCGGCGAGGAATGGTTAGCACGGGTAATGAGTTAGGGTAAGTACATGCCCACCGTGGAGAAGGTTGCCCGCACCGACGCCGGACTGGCGTCGGAGCTCCGCGTGTCCGTGATGCGGCTGCGTCGCCGGCTCGCCGGCGAGCGTGATCCCGGCAACGACCTGAGCATCGCGTCGATGGCCGTGCTCGGCAGCCTGTTCCGCTACGGCGACCTCACCGTCGGCGAGCTGGCCGCCCTCGAGCGGGTGCAGCCCCCCAGCATGACCCGCAAGGTCAAGGGCCTCGAGGAGGGCGGCTACGTGTCCCGCCGCGACCACGAGAGCGACGGCCGGGTCGTGGTCGTGGTGCTGACCGACAGCGGCCGCGAGCGGGTCCAGGCCGACCGCCGCCGTCGCGACGAATGGCTGGCCCGCCAGCTGCGCGACCTGACCCCCGAGGAGCGCGGCATCCTCCGCGCCGCCGCCCCGATCATCCACAGCCTGTCCGAGAGAGATTGAGTGAGCCCCACCTTCCGAGCGCTGAGCAACCGCAACTACCGGCTGTACCTCGCCGGCAGCGTGGTGTCGAACACCGGCACCTGGATGCAGCGCGTGGCGCAGGACTGGCTGGTGCTGAGCCTGCCCGGCACCGGCGGTACCGAGCTGGGCATCACCACCGGGCTGCAGTTCCTGCCCGTGCTGATCCTGTCCCCCTACGCGGGCGTGGTGGCCGACCGGTTCTCGAAGCGGACCATGCTGCAGCTCACCCAGCTGGGCATGGCCATCTCGTCGCTGTTGCTGGGAGCGATCGCGGTGAGCGGCCACGCCGAGGTGTGGATGGTCTACGCCCTCGCATTCGTCTTCGGCATCGCCTCGGCCTTCGACGCGCCGGCGCGGCAGTCGTTCGTCTCGGAGATGGTCGGTCCGGACGACCTCACCAACGCCGTCGGGCTCAACTCGGCAGCCTTCAACACCGCAAGGCTGGTGGGTCCGGGCCTGGCCGGGCTGCTGATCGGGCTGCTGGGCGGCGGGGCCACCGCGTCCGGCTGGGTGATCCTGCTCAACGGCGTCTCCTACTTCGCGGTGATCGCGCAGCTGCGGCGGATGGACGGCCGGCTGCTCAACACGCCCGAGCTGCGTGGCCGCTCGCCCGGGATGCTGCTGGAGGGGATGCGCTACATCCGGTCGCAGCCCAAGATGCTGATGATCCTGGTGCTGGTGTTCTTCGCCGGGACGTTCGGCATGAACTTCCAGGTGACGTCCGCGCTGATGGCCACCCAGGTGTTCGGGAAGGGCGCCGGCGAGTTCGGCATCCTCGGCTCCTGTCTCGCGGTCGGGTCCCTGGCCGGCGCCCTCCTGGCCGCCCGGCGGCCGCACATCCGCCTGCGCCTCCTGTTCGTGGCGGCCGCGGGGTTCGGCGTCGCCGAGATCGTCGCCGGGCTGCTGCCCTCCTACTTCGCCTTCGCACTCTTCGCCCCGGTCATCGGGTTCGCGACGATCACCCTGCTCAACTCCAGCAACGCGACGATGCAGATCTCCTCCGACCCGGCGCTGCGAGGCCGGGTGATGGCGCTGTACATGACCGTCGTGATGGGCGGTACGCCGCTGGGCTCGCCGTTCATCGGCTGGATCGGGGAGCACGTCGGGGCCCGGTGGACACTGATCATCGGTGGCGTGCTCGTCCTCGTCGGCGTGGCCCTCGCGATGCTGGTGTTCCGGCTGGCCAGCCGGCGTGGTCAGGAGCCGGAGCCCGAGCGGGCTCGGGCTTTTGACCCCCTCACAGCCGCCCGGTAGGCTCGATCCTCGGTGTCTGGGCAAACCAGACGCTCGAGCGTGTTCCACGGCCACCCGCCTTCTTGCGGGCAGGAAGGGATCCGCGAACGGCACGGCAACAACGCAGTACACCCGTGCCCGGCAGGTAGCCGGGCCGTGAGACGAGAACGAAAGGGAACCACCACAGGTGCCCACCATTCAGCAGTTGGTCCGCAAGGGCCGCCAGGACAAGGTGTCGAAGAACAAGACGCCTGCCCTGAAGGGTTCGCCCCAGCGACGCGGCGTCTGCACGCGCGTCTACACGACCACCCCGAAGAAGCCGAACTCCGCCCTCCGCAAGGTCGCCCGCGTGCGCCTGAGCAGCGGCGTCGAGGTCACGGCGTACATCCCGGGCGTGGGCCACAACCTGCAGGAGCACTCGATCGTGCTCGTCCGCGGCGGCCGGGTGAAGGACCTGCCCGGTGTCCGCTACAAGATCATCCGCGGCACCCTCGACACCCAGGGTGTCAAGAACCGCAAGCAGGCGCGCAGCCGCTACGGAGCGAAGAAGGAGAAGGGCTGATGCCGCGCAAGGGCCCGTCCGAACGCATCACCGCGTGCCCGGCAGGTCGCCGGGCCGTGGACAGAGAACGAAAGGGAACCACCACAGGTGCCCACCATCCAGCAGCTGGTCCGCAAGGGCCGCCAGGACAAGGTGTCGAAGAACAAGACGCCTGCCCTGAAGGGTTCGCCCCAGCGACGCGGCGTCTGCACGCGCGTCTACACGACCACCCCGAAGAAGCCGAACTCCGCCCTCCGCAAGGTCGCCCGCGTGCGCCTGAGCAGCGGCGTCGAGGTCACGGCGTACATCCCGGGCGTGGGCCACAACCTCCAGGAGCACTCGATCGTGCTCGTCCGCGGCGGCCGGGTGAAGGACCTCCCCGGTGTCCGCTACAAGATCATCCGCGGCACGCTCGACACCCAGGGCGTGAAGAACCGCAAGCAGGCGCGCAGCCGCTACGGCGCAAAGAAGGAGAAGAGCTGATGCCGCGCAAGGGTCCGGCCCCGAAGAGGCCGATCGACGTCGACCCCGTCTACGGGTCGCAGCTGGTCACCCAGCTCGTCTCCAAGGTGCTGAACGACGGCAAGAAGCAGGTCGCCCAGCGCATCGTCTACACCGCCCTCGAGGGCTGCCGCGACAAGACCGGCACCGACCCCGTGGTCACGCTCAAGCGCGCCATGGACAACGTCAAGCCGGCCATCGAGGTCAAGTCCCGCCGCGTCGGCGGCGCGACCTACCAGGTCCCGATCGAGGTCAAGGGCACCCGGGGCACCACCCTGGCGCTGCGCTGGCTGGTCGGCTACGCCGCGGAGCGGCGCGAGAAGACCATGGCCGACCGGCTCATGAACGAGATCCTGGACGCCTCCAACGGCCTCGGTGCCGCGGTGAAGCGCCGCGAGGACACCCACAAGATGGCCGAGTCGAACAAGGCCTTCGCCCACTACCGCTGGTGACCGCGCCGGCCGGGCTGAGCAGGAACAAAGACCACCGCGTCGGCGTTATCTGAGAGCCCGGTCCGGACGGCCCGGGCTATAAGTACGTAACCTCAAGGGACTGAGACAAGACAGTGGCTGTCGACATCACCACGGACCTCAACAAGGTCCGCAACATCGGCATCATGGCGCACATCGACGCCGGCAAGACCACCACCACCGAGCGCATCCTCTTCTACACCGGTATCAACTACAAGATCGGTGAGGTCCACGAGGGCGCGGCCACGATGGACTGGATGGAGCAGGAGCAGGAGCGCGGCATCACGATCACGTCCGCCGCGACGACCTGCTGGTGGAAGGACCACCAGATCAACATCATCGACACCCCCGGCCACGTCGACTTCACCGCCGAGGTCGAGCGCTCGCTGCGCGTCCTGGACGGCGCGGTCGCGGTCTTCGACGGTGTCGCTGGTGTCGAGCCGCAGACGATGACCGTGTGGCGCCAGGCGAACAAGTACGCCGTGCCGCGCATGTGCTTCGTCAACAAGCTCGACCGCACCGGGGCCGACTTCTTCAACTGCGTGCAGATGATGGTCGACCGGCTCAACTCCACCCCGCTCGTCCTCCAGCTGCCGATCGGTGCCGAGCACGACTTCATCGGCGTGGTCGACCTGGTCGGCATGCGCGCCCTCGTGTGGCGCGGCGAGACGACCATCGGCGAGGACTACGTCGTCGAGGAGATCCCTGTCCGAGCTCCAGGCGCAGGCTGAGGAGTACCGCGAGAAGCTGCTCGAGACGCTGGCCGAGGCCGACGACGACATCATGGAGAAGTACCTCGAGGGCGAGGAGCTCTCGGTGGAGGAGCTCGAGGCTGCGATCCGTCGCGCCACCCTGGCCGACAAGCTCAACCCGGTGCTCTGCGGCACGGCGTTCAAGAACAAGGGCGTGCAGCCCCTGCTCGACGCGGTCGTGAAGTACCTCCCGTCGCCCCTCGACATCGACGCGATCGTCGGCCACGCGGTGAACAACGAGGAGGAGCCGGTGAGCCGCAAGCCGGCCGACTCCGAGCCGTTCTCCGGCCTGGCCTACAAGATCGCCTCGGACCCGCACCTGGGCAAGCTGATCTACGTCCGCGTCTACTCCGGCAAGCTCGAGGCCGGCTCGACCGTGCTCAACTCGGTCACCGGCCGCAAGGAGCGGATCGGCAAGGTCTACCAGATGCACGCCAACAAGCGTGAGGAGATCGCGTCGGTCGGCGCCGGCCAGATCGTGGCCGTCATGGGGCTGAAGGACACCCGCACCGGGCACACCCTGAGCGACCTCCAGCACCCCGTCGTCCTGGAGTCGATGACCTTCCCGGCCCCGGTGATCGAGGTGGCCATCGAGCCCAAGACCAAGGGTGACCAGGAGAAGCTCGGCACCGCGATCCAGCGGCTCTCCGAGGAGGACCCGACCTTCACGGTCAAGTCCGACGAGGAGACCGGCCAGACGATCATCGCCGGCATGGGCGAGCTCCACCTGGAGATCCTGGTCGACCGCATGAAGCGCGAGTTCCGCGTCGAGGCGACCGTCGGCAAGCCGCAGGTCGCCTACCGCGAGACCATCCGCCAGAAGGTCGCGAACCACAGCTACACCCACAAGAAGCAGACCGGTGGTTCCGGCCAGTTCGCGAAGGTGGTCATCTCCATCGAGCCGAGCATCGACCCCGAGACCGGGGCCGGCGCGGGCTACGAGTTCGTGAACAACGTCTCCGGTGGTCGCGTCCCGCGCGAGTACATCCCGTCGGTGGACCACGGTGCGCAGGAGGCCATGGAGTTCGGCGTGCTCGCCGGCTACCCGATGGTCGACGTCAAGGTCAGCCTCGAGGACGGCGCCTACCACGACGTCGACTCCTCCGAGCTCGCGTTCAAGATCGCCGGTATCGCGGCGTTCAAGGAGGCTGCGAGGAAGGCCAAGCCGGTCCTGCTGGAGCCGGTGTTCAAGGTCGAGGTGACCACCCCCGAGACGTTCCTCGGCACGGTGATCGGTGACATCAACAGCCGCCGGGGACAGATCCAGTCGCAGGAGGAGCGTCACGGTGACATGGTCATCAACGCCCTCGTGCCACTGTCCGAGATGTTCGGGTACGTTGGCGACCTGAGGTCCAAGACCTCGGGCCAGGCTTCGTACTCGATGGAGTTCGACTCGTACGCCGAGGTCCCCACGGGCATCGCCGACGAGATCATCAAGAAGGTCCGCGGCGAGTAACCGCCGTACGGCCCTCGGCTACATCAACGCAAGTACGAGTCAGTAGAAGACAACAGGAGGAGCCCACAGTGGCTAAGGCGAAGTTCGAGCGGACCAAGCCGCACGTCAACATCGGCACGATCGGTCACATCGACCACGGCAAGACGACGCTGACCGCTGCAATCACCAAGGTCCTGCACGACAAGCACCCGGAGCTGAACCCGTTCACGCCGTTCGACGAGATCGACAAGGCTCCCGAGGAGCGTCAGCGCGGTATCACCATCTCGATCGCTCACGTCGAGTACCAGACCGACGCGCGCCACTACGCGCACGTCGACTGCCCGGGCCACGCGGACTACATCAAGAACATGATCACCGGCGCGGCCCAGATGGACGGCGCGATCCTCGTGGTCGCCGCCACCGACGGCCCGATGCCGCAGACGCGTGAGCACGTGCTGCTCGCCCGCCAGGTCGGCGTGCCGGCCCTGGTGGTCGCGCTCAACAAGTGCGACATGGTCGACGACGAGGAGCTCATCGAGCTCGTCGAGATGGAGGTCCGTGAGCTCCTCTCCGAGTACGAGTTCCCCGGCGACGACATCCCAGTGGTGCGCGTGGCCGCCTTCCCGGCGCTCAACGGCGACGAGAAGTGGGGTGAGTCGGTCTTCGAGCTCATGAACGCGGTCGACGAGTACATCCCGACCCCGGAGCGCGAGACCGAGAAGCCGTTCCTCATGCCCGTCGAGGACGTCTTCACCATCACCGGCCGCGGCACGGTCATCACCGGCCGTATCGAGCGCGGGATCGTGAAGGTCAACGAGGAGGTCGAGATCATCGGCATCCGCGACGGCTCGCAGAAGACCACGGTCACCGGTGTCGAGATGTTCCGCAAGCTGCTCGACGAGGGCCAGGCGGGCGAGAACGTCGGCCTGCTGCTCCGCGGCACGAAGCGCGAGGACGTCGAGCGCGGCATGGTCGTGATCAAGCCGGGCACCACCACCCCGCACACCAACTTCGACGCCTCGGTCTACATCCTGTCGAAGGAGGAGGGCGGCCGGCACACGCCGTTCTTCAACAACTACCGTCCGCAGTTCTACTTCCGGACCACGGACGTCACCGGCGTCGTCACGCTGCCCGAGGGCACCGAGATGGTCATGCCGGGCGACAACACCGAGATGGCGGTGGAGCTCATCCAGCCGATCGCCATGGAGGAGGGGCTGCGCTTCGCCATCCGCGAGGGCGGCCGCACCGTTGGCGCCGGCCGGGTCACCAAGATCACCAAGTGATCTGACCGTGGCTCACTGAGTCACCGAGAACCCCCGCCAGCCGCAAGGCTGGCGGGGGTTCTTGCTTGTCCGGACCCTTGACGGCCGCCCTGCCTGCCTCGGTGGCGGTGACCTTTCAACCTGAGCGGTCGTCAGCCGGGTTGAGCCGCCACCCGCCATCTCGGCGTTTCGCGTGTCGCGACGAGATGGCGGTGGGCGATGAACGTCCCCGATGCGTCGAGTGGTTGATCGTCCACCGCCACTCGGCCGGCGGCTGTGATGGCTCGGAAATTCCTCCACTGTCGACGGAAATCCGAGGTCGCGGGGCGGGGGTCGCCTGTCTTTGCGGAGTTTTTCCGGCACCTGGTGCCGAATTTCCTCGGCGAACCGGCTGGGCGGAACCGCCGAGCAGAGCAGTCCGGCAGCGCGGGAGGAACGCCGGGCTCAAGAAACCAGATGACCCGACACCACCCACCGCCCTACGGTGGCGAGGTCCAGGCAGCAGTCCCGAGAGGTGTCTCCCATGCGCGCAGCGTTCGTGTCCTTCATGGCCCACACGAACTCTCACCAGGAGACCACGCTTGCTCCGCAGGACACTCAACCTCGGGATCCTCGCGCACGTTGACGCCGGCAAGACCACGCTGACCGAGCGGCTGCTGTACGCCGCCGGGGTCATCGACCGGGTCGGCTCGGTCGACGCGGGGACCACCCAGACCGACTCTCTCGCCCTCGAGCGGGAGCGCGGGATCACCATCCGCTCCACCGTCGCCGCGTTCGAGCGCGACGGCGCCTGCGTCAACCTGATCGACACCCCCGGCCACCCGGACTTCATCGCCGAGGTGGAGCGGGTGCTCAGCGTCCTGGACGGGGCCGTGCTCGTCCTCTCGGCCGTGGAGGGCGTGCAGCCGCAGACCACCGTGCTGATGCGGGCCCTGCGGAGGCTGGAGGTCCCGACCGTCCTGTTCGTCAACAAGACCGACCGCACCGGCGCTGACGTCGGCCGGGTGCTGGCCGAGGTGCGGGAGCGGCTCACGCCGTACGCGGTGGACGTGGCCGGCAACGGCCTGCTGGACCTGCTGGCCGAGCGTGACGAGGGGCTGCTCGCGGCGTACCTGCGCGACGAGGCGGCCGTCGACCGGGCCCGCCTGTGTCAGTCCCTGGCCACGCAGACCAGGCGCGGCCGCGTGTTCCCGGTGTTCAGCGGCTCGGCCGCGCGGGGCACCGGCGTCGAGCCGCTGATGGACGCCCTCGTCGACCTGCTCGCCCCACCGCCCACCGACGACGACGGGCCGCTGGCTGCCCGGGTGTTCAAGATCGAGCGCGGCGCCGCCGGTGAGAAGGTCGCCTACCTGCGGCTGTTCGGTGGCCGGCTCGGCCTCCGCGACCGCGTCTCCTTCGGTGGCGCCCCGCCGGAGAAGGTGGTCGAGGTCGCGGGCTACCGCGCCGGGCAGTGGGTGCGGACCGACAGCCTGGGCGCCGGCGAGATCGCCCGGGTCCGCGGGCCGGCCCGGGTCCGGGTCGGCGATGCCGTGGGGGACGAGGCCGCCGGCGACCAGCACCACTTCCCGCCGCCCACGCTCGAGGCCGTGGTCGCGGCCCGCGACCCGGCCCGCGGCCACCTGCTGCGCTCCGCCCTGGTCCAGCTCGCCGACCAGGACCCGCTGATCGGCGTGCGCCACGACGACCTGGGACGCCTGTCGGTCTCGCTGTACGGCCGGGTGCAGCAGGAGGTCATCGCGGAGACCCTGGCGCGGGACTACGGCGTCGACGTCGAGTTCGCCGACGCCACGGTCGTCCACGTCGAACGGCCCGGCCGGGTCGGCGAGGCGCTGGAGGTGCTCAACACCGAGAGCAACCCCTACCACGCCACCGTGGGGCTGCGGATCGACCCGGGGCTGCCGGGCTCGGGGCTGCGCTTCCGCACCGACGTGCCCGCCGAGCACATCCCCCTCTACCTGTACAAGACCCATGAGGCATTCAGGGACGTGATCGAGCGGCACGTGCGGGCCGCGCTGGCAGCCGGGCTGCGCGGCTGGCAGGTCACCGACTGCCTGGTCACCCTGACCCGGATCGGCTACAGCGTCGCGGACGGCCCGCCGTCGGCCCGAGGCCCGCGCAGCGCCGCCGTCGACTACCGCAAGCTCACCCCGATCGTGGCGCGCCAGGCGCTGCGGAACGCCGGCACCGTGGTGTGCGAACCGCTGGTCGACGTACGTGTCGAGGCCCCGACGGCGACCACCGGGGCGCTCCAGCGGGAGCTCGGCCGGCTCGGTGCCTCCACCACCGGCGCGTGGTCCACCGAGACGTTCACGACCCTCGAGGTCGTGCTCCCCGCGGCCCGGTTCCACGAGCTCCAGCGACAGCTGCCCGACCTCACCGGAGGCGAGGGCGTGGCCGAGCCGAGGTTCGCCGGCTACCAGCCGGTCCGCGGTCGGCCGCCGTCCAGGACGCCATGAGAGTCCTCTCACCGCGGCCTCACGGTGGCCTCACCCCGCCCGGGCACCGTTGCCGGTGTCAGGAGAACAAGGCACCACGAAAGGGAGAACCACCATGGCTCGCTCGCATCTGCTCAAGGCACTCAAGCCGGCCCGCGTGACCGGCCGCCGCGGCCGGCACGGCCACTCGAACGGCGGTACGAACACCAACACCGACCACGGCGGTGGGACGCACACCCGTTCGCACAGCCACGGCTGACGCGCCGGATCGGCCAGGTGAACATCGCCGAGAGGGCGGGCCTCCGGGCCCGCCCTCGCCGGCTGGTCCAGCAGCTGGCCACGCTGCTGCGGCCTGCACCCGACGCCGCGCCGCTGGTCCGCCAGGCGCAGCCCATGACGGTGCGTCAAGTGGTCCGCCGGTTCTGGCCAGACCTACGGCCGCTGCGCTGGTGGCTGCTGCTGCTCGTCGTGCTGCTGGCGGCGGCGCCGCTGATCGCGGTGCTCGAGGTGCTGCTGTTCCAGCTGCTGGTCGACGACGTGCTGGTGCCGGCCACGCTGGGGCCGCTGGTGTGGATCGCGGCGCTGTACGTCGGCCTGAACCTCCTCAGCGCGGTCGTCTCCGGGGTCGACGACTACCTGTCCACCTGGATCTCGCAGAAGTTCCTGGTCCGGCTGCGGACCAAGGTGTTCGCCCACGTGCTCGCCCATCCGAGCCACGTGCACGACCGCAACCGGCTGGGCGACACCATGTCCCGGCTGACCTCGGACACCGCCGCCGTCGAGTCGTTCATGATCGGCCAGTTCGCCACGGGCACCGGCGCCGTGCTGCGGCTGGCGATCTACGCCGGCGCGCTCTTCTGGCTGCAGTGGCAGCTGGCGCTGGTCTCGATGATCGCCGCGCCCATCCTGTGGTGGGTGGCCCGGCACTTCTCGCGGCTGGTCAAGGACGTGTCGCGCGAACGGCGTCGCCGGGCCGGATCTCTCAGCGCGGTCACCGAGGAGCGGCTGGCCAACGCCGCTCTGGTCCAGACCTACAACCGCGAGGCGGACGCCGTCGCCGACTACCACCAGCAGACCCTCGCCATCGCGTCCGCGGAGCTGGTCGGGGCGCGGATCCGGGCGGTCTTCCTGCCCCTGGCCGACCTGGCCGAGCTGGTCGGGACACTCGCCGTGATCGCGCTCGGCACCTGGGCTCTGGCCTCCGACCGGCTCACCCTCGGTGGGCTGATGGCCTTCCTGGCCCTGCTGGTGCAGTGCTACTCGCCGCTGCGCAGCCTCGGCAACCTGCTCCCTGCCCTCTACTCCGCCACCGCAGGGGTCGAGCGGATGGTCGAGCTGCTCGACGAGCCGCTGCCGCAGGATGCGCCCGGCGCCCGCGAGCTCACCAACGCGCGCGGGTCGGTCGAGCTGTCCCACGTCCGCGTGCGCTACCCGGGCGCGACGCGGGACGCGCTGCACGGGACGTCGTTCCGGGTCGAGGCCGGCGAGATGGTCGCGCTGGTGGGTGCGAGCGGCGCCGGCAAGTCGACGGTCAGCCGGCTCCTGACCAGGCACGCCGACGCGGTCGAGGGTGTCGTCCGCATCGACGGTCACGACCTCCGCGAGCTCACCGCGCGCTCGGTCCGCGCCGCGGTGACGCTGGTCCCGCAGGAGACCGCGCTGATGGACGCCACGATCGCGGAGAACATCGGGTTCGGCCGCCCCGCCGCCTCTCGCGCGGAGGTCGAGGAGGGCGCCCGCCGGGCCGACGCGGACGGCTTCGTCAGACTGCTGCCGAACGGCTACGACACGCGCGTCGGCCAACGCGGCCGCAGCCTGTCCGGCGGCCAGCGGCAGCGGATCGCGGTCGCTCGGGCGCTGCTCCGGGACGCCCCGGTGCTGTTCCTCGACGAGCCGACCACCGGCCTCGACGCGGCCACGTCGCGTCGGCTGCTCGACGCCGTCGCCCGGCACCGGGCCGGACGCACGGTGATCGTGGCCACCCACGACCCGGTGGCGCTCGAGTACGTCGACCGCGTCATCGAGCTCGAGGACGCCGGCGTGGACACCCAGCCCGTCCAGGTGGGTGCGGTCCGGTGATCCCGGTGACCGTCGATGCCCGACGTCGTACCCGTCGGGGCCGAGGTCCTGCCCGGCTACCGGGTCGAGGCGCTGCTGTCGCGGGGTGGCCGGGTGGACACCTACGACGTGACGAGCCTGGCGCGGGACTGCCGAGCCGTGGTCAAGGTGGTCCGCCCGGACCGGCTCGGTCACGAGCACGTCCGCGCCGCCCTCCTCACCGAGGGAGCGCTGCTCACGACGCTCTCGCACCCGCATCTGGTGCGCGGCTACGAGGTGGTCGCCACGCCGGCGCCGGCCCTGGTCCTCGAGACGCTGCCCGGCGCCACGCTGTCGGCGCTCGTCGACGACCGCCGGCTCGGTGTCGCCGACGCGGCCCTGCTCGGCCGGCAGCTGGTGTCAGTGCTCGGCTACCTCCACCGGCAGGGCTGGGTGCACCTGGACGTCAAGCCGGACAACGTCGTCGTGCAGGAGGGCCGGGCCGTCCTCATCGACCTGGGGCTGGCCACCCGCCCGGGCCGGATCGAGCGTGGCCTGGGCACCGACGGGTACGCCGCCCCCGAGCAGGACGCGGGCGGGACCGTCGCACCGGCCACCGACGTGTGGGGGCTGGCCGCGACGCTGTTCGAGTGCGTGACCGGAGCGGCCCCGGGCCGCGAGCCCGACGTCTCCCGGGTGCCGGCGCGGCTACGGCCGCTGCTCGCCGACTGCCTGCGGGCGGACCCGGGCGCGAGACCGGGCCCGGCCGAGCTCCGCGACCGCCTCGACGCGCTCCTGGCCGAGCCGGTCACCCGCTGGCAGTGGCCGCTGCGACGAGCAGGGCGATGACCGCCACCACGGCGACCACCAGCGCGAGCAGGAGGAAGGCCGTGGTGATGATCCCGAGGACGCGCCCGACCTGAGCCTCGCTGCGGCCGCCCAGGGCCCCGCCGCTGGCGTCGATCTCGCGCACCACGCGGTTGCCGAGCACCCACGCGACCGGCCCGACCACGCCGCAGACCGCCATCGACACGATGCCGAGCACCAGCACGGTGGTCGCCTCGGGGTGCGCCGGGCGGATCGGCATCGGCGGCGGCGGGCCGTAGGGCGGGTACGGCGGCTGCTGGGCCATGGCCGACATCCTGCCCCCTAGAGTCGCGTCGTGATCGACCGTTCGCGACTCGCTTCCCTCCGCCGGCAGGAGGAGGCCCGCTTCGTCGAGCTGCACCCACGCTCGGCCGCGCTGGCCGAGGAGCAGCGGGCCAACCTCCTGGCCGGCGTACCGATGCCGTGGATGACCCGCTGGCCGGGCTCCTTCCCCGTCTCGGTGGCCTCGGCGCAGGGTGGCCGGCTGGTCGACGCCGACGGGCTCGAGTACGTCGACCTCTGCCTGGGCGACACCGGGGCGATGACCGGCCACGCGCTCCCGGCCGTGACGGAGGCGGTCGCGAGCCGGATGGCCACCGGGGCGACCGCGATGCTGCCGTCCGAGGACGCAGCCTGGGTCGGTGCCGAGCTGGCCCGCCGGTTCGGCCTGCCGTTCTGGCAGCTCGCCATCTCCGCCACCGACGCGAACCGGTTCGTGCTCCGCTTCGCCCGCCACCTGACCGGGCGGCCGCGAGTGGCGGTCATGGACTGGTGCTACCACGGCACCGTCGACGAGACGCTGGCCGTCCTGGCGGACGACGGCCGGGTGGTCGCGCGCCCCGGAGCCCTCGGCCCGCAGGCCGACGTCGCGGCCACGACCGCGGTGGTGCCGTTCAACGACCTCGGGGCGCTCGACCGCCGGCTGGCCGAGGGCGACGTGGCCTGCCTGCTCATGGAGCCCGCGCTCACCAACATCGGCATCGTGCTGCCGGCCCCCGGCTACTCCGCCGGCGTCCGCGAGATCACCCGGCGGCACGGCGTGCTGCTGGTCATCGACGAGACGCACACCATGTGCGCCGGCCCGGGTGGCGCCACGGTGGCCTGGGGGCTCGAGCCGGACCTGCTCGTCGTGGGCAAGGCGATCGGCGGCGGGATCCCCTGCGCCGCGTACGGCATGACCGCCGAGGTGGCCGAGCAGCTGAGCGGCCCGATGCTCGGCCACGACATCGACGTGGCCGGCGTGGGCGGCACGCTCACCGGGAGTGCGCTCGCCCTGGCCGCCATCCGCGCCACGCTGTCCACCGCTCTGCGCGAGGAGGACTTCGCGGCCGCCGTACCGCTGGCCGAGCGGTTCACCGCCGGAGTCGCCGGCGCCATCGACGCACACGGTCTGCCGTGGCACGTGCAGCGGCTGGGCTGCCGCGCGGAGTACTGGTTCTGCCCGCCTCCGCCCGACGGAGCCGCCGCAGCCGCGGCGGTCGACGAGGAGCTGGAGGCCTTCCTGCACCTGTGGTGCCTCAACCGCGGCGTGCTGCTCACGCCGTTCCACAACATGGCGCTGTTCTGCCCGGCTCACACCGAGGCCGACGTCGACCGGCACACGGAGGTGTTCACCACGGCGCTGACCGCGCTGGCAGGCTGACGACATGGACGAGCGCGTCACCCCCGCCCGCCCGCACCAGAAGCTGACCGCGGACGGCCGCCGGATGCGGGAGGTCTTGAGCTACTCCCGCCGCGGCAACCGGTTCACGCCGCGACAGGCTGAGGCCTGGGCGGCGCACCACGACGCGTGGGTGATCCCCGACGAGGCGGTCGACCGACCGGACTTCTCGCTCGCCGACTGGTTCGGGCGGGAGGCACCGCTCGTCGTCGAGATCGGCTCGGGCGTGGGCGAGGCCACCGCGGCGCTCGCAGCCGCCCGGCCGGACCACGACGTGCTCGCCTTCGAGGTCTGGCGGCCCGGCGTGGCCGACACGTTGTGGCGGCTGCACGAGGCGGGCGCCGAGAACGTCCGGCTGATCGCCGTGGACGCGGTCTGGTCGCTCGAGAACCTGCTCGGCGAAGGGACGCTGGCGGGGCTCTGGACGTTCTTCCCCGACCCGTGGCCGAAGACCCGGCACCACAAGCGCCGGCTGGTGGGCCCGGACTTCGCGCGGCTGGCGGCCGGCCGCCTTGCGCTCGGGGCGACCTGGCGGCTGGCCACCGACTGGCCGAGCTACGCCGAGCAGATGCGCGCCGTCCTCGACGCCGAGCCGTCCCTCGACGGCGGACCGGTGCCGCGCTGGGACGAGCGGCCGGTCACCAGGTTCGAGCGCAAGGGGCTCGAGGCCGGCCGGTCCATCTCGGACCTCGCCTACCGGCGAGTCTCAGGACACTAGGCGGCGTGGGGCAGCCGGACGCCGGCGTCGGAGAGCAGCTCCTCGACGCGCTCCCGCTCCGCGTCCAGCTCGTGGCCCGCCTGCAGCACCTCGAGCAGGTGCGCGCGGCCCAGAGCGGTGCAGCACTCGCCCAGCACCTTGTCGTAGGCGCCGCGCACCGCCTCGACCTTGACGAACGGCGTCCGCGGGTCGAGACCGTAGTAGCGCGCGCACAGCCTCCTCAGGTTGACGACGATCACCTCGATCGGCCGTCCCTTGGGCTCCAGCTGCTGCCGGTGGTGGCTGCGCGGCCACGCGTGCATGACTGAACGGTACGCCGCGGGTCAGCCCAGGAGTAGCGAGATCTCCTCGTCGACGTACGGGTCCTCCTCGCCCGCGGCGTCGAGCTCTGCCTTGAGGGCGGTCTGCACCGCGAGCGCCTCCTCGGACCGGCCCAGGTTGCGCAGCGCCCAGCCGACCATCCATCTCGCGACCCGGGTGCGGCCGGCGTCACCGATCCGCTCGCGCGCGACCAGCGCCTGCTCGAACGCAGCCAGCGCGGCGGGCCAGTCCCCGGCGTCGGCGTGCACCATGCCGAGGTTGTTGAGGAGCGAGGCGTCCCAGTCGCGGGCGGTCTCGTCCTTGGCGGCGCGGGCCACCGCCAACGCCTCCTCGTTGAGACGCTGCTGGTCCTCGGCCGGCGCCACGAGCGCGACCATGTGCAGCGCGTCGACGTGCAGGGCCTCTAGCCCGCCTTCGCGCGCGGCCCGCGCCGCCGCCTCGAAGTACGGCCGGGCCGCTTCCGCGTCACCGGACGAGCGGAGCAGCCGGCCGCGCTCGAGCGCGGCCCGGGTCGCCACCTCGGGATCCCCGACGGCCAGGCTGTCGAGGACGGCATACCCCTCGTCGTACCGCTGCTGCAGCCCGAGCGCCCGGGCCACCTGGGTCAGGAGCACCAGCCGGTCGGAGCCCTCGGCGATGTCGGCCGCGGCGCGGAACCGCTGCTCGGAGCCGGCGGGGTCGGCGAAGTCCCAGAGCGGTGTCACGTCGGTCACGGCGACCATCGTGCCCCAGACGCTCAGGCGTGGGGGAAGTCCGCGCCCGTGTACGCCTTCTGCTCGACCAGCACCATCCAGTTGCCGGAGTTGTCGCGGCAGACCGCCTCGACCCCGTACGGCCGGTCGGACGGCTCCTGCAGGAACTCCACGCCCTTGGCCTTGAGGTCCTCGAAGGTCTTGCGGCAGTCATCGACGGCCATGCCGAGCGCGTGCATGTTCCCCTCGTCGAGCGCGCGCGTGATGGCCGCGACCATGTCGGGCGTGTGCGGTGGTCCCGGCACGGTCAGGTGGACCTGGATCTCGGGCTGGCTCGGGTGGCTGACCGTGCACCAGCGGTAGCCGTCACTGAGGGTCACGTCACTGTTCTCCTCGAAGCCCAGCACGTCGGTGTAGAACGCCTTGGACTCGTCGATGTCCTTCACGTAGACCGAGGCGATCGCGATGTTGGTGATCATGGCTCCGACGCTAGAGCCCGTCGTCCGCCTTGGGCTTCTCCTCGCTTGCGGAGCTCTTCTCGGCCAGTCCCCACATGAAGATGTAGCAGCCCGGGATGTGTGGCGCGCCCGTGGCGGCGTACCTCCGCTGGAACTCGCTCGGCGCCTCTCCCACCAGCTCGCGGAACCGGCTGCTGAACGATCCCAGGCTCGAGAACCCGACCGCGTAGCAGACCTCGGTGACGGTGAGGTTGGTGGCGCGGAGCAGGTCCTGGGCACGCTCGACCCGGCGCCGCGACAGGTGCGCGGCTGGGGAGACGCCGTACGTCGCGGTGAACAGCCGCTGGAAGTGGTACTTGCTCATCCCCGCGACCCCGGCCAGCGTCTGGAGGTCGAGTGGCTCGGTGAAGTGCCGGTCCGCGTGGTCGCGGGCGCGGCGCAGGTGAATCAGGACGTCGCCCGGCGCTCGTCGCTCCTTCGTCACGCCGAGCGGCCGCGCACCAACCGACGGCGCAGCTCGGCCTCGCGGTGCAGCCGGGCCTGGTCCCGCTCTCGACGCGAGGCGATGACCGCGGCGAGGTAGGCCTCCGGGGGAGTCCCGGGCGGCGGGGTCGGTGCGACGTACTCACTGACCTGGTCCGCCAGCCGGGTGCCCAGCACCGCCCGGGACTGCGGGTCGAGCGTCGGCAGCCGGCCCAGGAACTGGCGGACCGCCAGCGCCAGGCCGGTGGGCAGGCCGGCCATGTCGGCCGTGCGCGCCCACCGCTCGAGCGGCGGGGGCATCAGCGTCGGCGGCGCGAGCCGGAGCCGGACCCGGTCGCGGACGACGTAGGTCCCGGCGGCGTAGTCGCCCAGCCGTTTGCCACGCGGGCTGAGCAGCGCCGAGAAGAACGCCGGCACCCCGAAGAACACATAGATCTCCACGAAGCCGACCAGCGCCCGCACGAACGCGTGCTGGAAGGTGATCGGCCCAGCGTCGTCGCGGACGGTGCGCAGGCCGCAGACCAGGTGGCCGAGCGACTTCCCACGGGTCAGCGTCTCCAGCGTCGACGGGTAGACCAGGAAGACCACGATCATCGTGGCCACGAACGACGCCCGGAGCAGTGCCTCGTCCGACTGCAGCGCGGCCACGATGAACACGAACACCGCCGCGATGAACAGGATCATCGTCACGAACACGTCGATCAGCCCCGAGACGATCCGCGACCCCAGGCTGGACGGCGGCAGGTCGAGCGCAACCGCCTCGCCGGTGACCAGGTCATCGGAGGTGAGCGTCGCGAACTCAGGCGTGGCCATCGTGTGGTCAGTCTAGGTAGGAGATGTTGGTCTGGGCCTGCGTTCGTCCTCCGGGTCGGGTCGGCCCCGGGGGCTGTCGCCCCCGGGGCTGCGGCGGCGCGTCGCGGGCAGCGGCTTCCAGCGTGGTTGCGTTGCGCTACCCGCGCCGCGGCCAAGCCGCTTGATGCCCCGGGGGCGCCACCCCCGGTCCCGACCCGCGCGTGACCCTCACTTCGTCATCACTGGTTGGGGAGGCGGCGGGCGCGCGTCAGCGCGCCGCGCTGACGCGCGCCCGCCGCCCGCACCCACCCGTGATGCCGGAGTGAGGGCAGTGTGTGCGGGTCGGTGGCCGGCCTCGGCCACCGGCCCGCTGGGGGTGCCACGAACGCAGGCCCCAGACCCAAACCGACCAACCCGACCGGCATCGCTACCTACACTGACGCGGTGGATCTCGACGCGTACGTGCTCGCGCACGCGTACGAGTGGCAGCGGCTCGAGCAGCTGGTGCACAAGGGCAGGTTGAGCGGGTCGGAGAGCGACGAGCTGGTCGACCTCTACCAGCAGGTGGCGACCCACCTGTCCGTCGTCCGTACGTCGGCTCCTGACCCGTCGCTGGTCGCCCACCTCTCCAACCTGCTGGCCAAGGCCCGCAACAAGGCGGTCGGCACCCGGGTGAGCTCGTGGCGCGGGTTCGCGTCGTTCTTCACCGAGCGGTTCCCGGGCGCGCTCTACCGGCTGCGCTGGTGGTGGCTCGGCACGATGGCGGGCAGCATCGCGGTGACCGCGGTGATGATGCTGTGGCTGGCCGACCACCCCAACGTCGAGCAGAGCCTTCTCACGCCGGACGAGGTCGACCAGCTGGTCAACCACGACTTCGCGGACTACTACTCGACCTACGCCGCCAGCCACTTCGCGCTGGAGGTCTGGACCAACAACGCCTGGGTCTCGGCCCTGTGCATCGCCTTCGGGATCCTCGGCTTCCCGGTCATCTACCTGCTCTACCAGAACGTCGCGAACCTCGCCGTGATCGGCTCGATCATGCAGCGGCACGGCCACGGGGCCCAGTTCTGGGGGCTGATCCTCCCGCACGGGCTGCTCGAGCTCACCGCGGTGTTCGTCGCCGGCGGCGTCGGGCTGCGGCTCTTCTGGTCCTGGATCGAGCCCGGCGAGCTGACCCGCACGCAGTCGATCGCCCGCGAGGGCCGCACCGCGGGGACCGTGAGCCTCGGGCTGGTCTGTGTGCTCATGGTCAGCGGCTTGATCGAGGCCTTCGTGACCCCGTCCGGGCTGCCGACCTGGGCCCGCGTGGGCATCGGGATCACCGCCGAGCTGGCCTTCTTCGCCTACGTCTTCGTGCTCGGCCGGCAGGCCCACCATCGTGGGGTGACCGGTGACCTGGACAGCCGCTACCTCGAGGACCGGGTCGCGACTGCGGCGTAGCCCTCGACGGTGGCGCCGGCCGACGCGCCGTCCGGTCGCCTCTTTCCCGCGCTACTGCGGGATACGGAGTAGTGTGCGATGCATGGACACCACCCAGCTGCTCAAGGGCGTCCTCGACGTGGCGGTGCTCGCCGTGGTCGAGGACGAGGACGGCTACGGGTACGACGTGCTTCGCCGGCTCCGCACCGGCGGCCTGGCGGAGGTGGGGGATGCCTCCGTCTACGGCACGCTCCGCCGGCTGTACGCCGCGGGCGCGCTCACGTCGTACGTCGTGCCCTCGGACGAGGGACCGCACCGGAAGTACTACGGGATCACGCCCACCGGCCGGGCCCAGCTCACCACCCAGACCAAGGACTGGGAGACCTTCGCCGCGACGGTGACCGCGCTGCTCTCGGACACCCACGCCGTGACCAAGCAAGCCCAGCCCGAGGGAGCCCGCTCGTGACCATGACCACCCCTGGCACCACCGATCTCCACCCCGAGACCACCGCCTTCCTGGCCACCGTCCGCGCTCACCTGTCCGACCTGCCCGAGGAGGAGCGTGACGAGCTGCTCGACGGCCTCGAGGCGGACCTGTCCGAGCAGCTGGCGGAGGGTGGCACCCTGCCGGACCCGGACGGCTACGCCGCCGAGCTCCGCGCGGCCGCGGGGCTGCCGGCCGGGCCGGCCGCGAAGGCCCGCCGGCGCCGGAAGCCGATCAAGGAGCAGCTCGCGGGCGCTCTGGACGACCTGCGGGCCCGCTGGCTGGAGCTGACCCGCCACAACGACCTCACCCGCACCAGCTGGTCCCTGCTGGAGACCCTCCGGCCGGCGTGGTGGGTGCTGCGCGCCTGGGTGGCGGTGACGCTGGTCGACGTGATGTCCGGTGGCTACGAGAACATCACCCTCGTCCCCTCGCTCGGCGCTTCGCTGGTGGGGCCCGCAGTGCTCGTCGTCGCGATCGTCGTCAGCACGCTGATCGGCCTGGGCCGGCTCTGGCCGGGGTCCGGACCGGACCGGACGCTGCTGGCCCGCCTGGTCCTGGCCGGGCTCAACGTGTTCGCGGTGCTGGTGCCGTTCTCGTTCCACTACGCCGGCAGCCAGCCCGAGATCTACCGTCCGACCTACGCGCGGGCCGTGACGGTCGACAACGGCCCGCCGGTCCTGCGACTCGGCCGCGACGTCGTCCGAAACGTCTACGCCTACGACGCCGCCGGCCAGCCGCTCCAGGGCGTCCAGCTCTACGACCAGAAAGGGCGCCCCATCGCGGTGGCTCCGCAGTCCAGCATGGGGAGGGGAGCGCAGCGCGAGGTGACCTGCCCGTGGTTCAACGGCACGACGCCGCTCTTCAACGTCTTCCCGCTGCCCCAGCGGTCCCAGCGGTACGGCACCTGTCTGGGACATCCGGACCCGGCCAAGGTGGGCGCCCAGGCCTTCCAGGAGCCGCCGTTGGCCTCGGTGCCGCCGGCCACCCTGCCCGCCGAACCCGCGGGGTGAGCGGCGTCACCTGACGCAGAGTTCGCCAAAGCGCCGCATCGCGGCGGCAAACCCCGGATCATGGTGCTGTGACGATGTCGACCACGGTCGACGTGTCCGACTCGCTGGACGAGGCACGGACCCGGCTGCTGAAGTCAGCCCGGGCCCTCAACGGGGCGTGGGCCGCTGCTTGGTGCTCGATGGTCCTCCTGGTGCTCGCCAGCCTCGCCCTCCTGCTGGTCGCCATCACCGTGCGGCCGGTGTACGTCGTCATCTGGTCGGTGCTCCTCGCCGCCACCGGCTACAACCTGACCCGGTTCTGGCCGCGTCGCCACCCACCGACCGGCCGGCTGCTCAGCCGGCCGGAGGTGGCCGACCTCCGAGGGGCCGTCGACCCGGAAGGGCAGGTGAGCTGGCCGGCGGTGGTCCGGCTGGTCCCGCGGGTCGAGCTGGAGCTCGCCGAGGGTGAGCTGGTGCTGGGCATGCCGCTGCTGGCCTGCCTGGACCGGGCCGAGCTCCGCGAGCTCCTCTCGGTGGCCGCCAGGCAGGCCTCCGTGGAGGACGAGCGGATGGTCCGCTGGGCGCTCCGGGTCGCCCACGGCGACATCGGCCGGCCCCTGGTCTCCCGCCGGGAGCACCTCACCTGGTGGACCCTGCGCCTGACCGACACGCTCCGCCGCCGCGCGGCGCAGCTGGACGCGGACCTCGGCAACTGGGCCGGTGCCTGCGAGCGGGCCGCGGTGCGCTCCTCGCGCCAGACCGCTGCGGTGATCGAGGCCCGCGACCAGGTGGCCGACGCGTGGGGACTGCTCCGCAGCGAGTGGCTGCAGCCGGCGTTCGCGTGCGGGCGCCGGCACGTGGCGCCGTTCACCGGCCTGCGGCACTTCGTCGAGGGAGCGGACGCCGCGGGCTGGCTGAAGCACCCGCGACCCTGGTGGCCGCCCACCGGCGCGCTCGCGACCATCGTCGGCGCCCACGAGGCCCAGGTCGCGCTGGAGCTCGATGAGCGCGGCGAGCAGCTGAAGCCGATCACGTGGGAGGAGCACCCGACCGAGGTCTCGGTCCCGCACTGGCGGGTGCTGGTGACCGAGGCGCTCGACGCGGCCCGGCGCACCATGTACGACCCCGGGGTGAGCGTGGAGTCGGTGCTCCGGCTGCTGGAGTCCGGCACCGGCCGTCCCGGGGCTGCGACCACGCGCACGCTCACCGCGGCCGTCGCCATCGCGGCCATCGACTCCTCCCGGTTCCAGCCGCGCTGGGCCTGGCCGGAGGGCACCTCGCTCGAGGCGGGCGACGGCTGGACCCTGCCGCTGGAGTCGATCGTGTCCGAGGTGCTGGACATGGTCCGCGACGGCGACGGTCGCGACAAGGCGTACGCCGAGCTGCGCGAGGCCCTCGACGAGCTCGGCGTCGACGTGCACGAGCCGCTCTGGCTCGACCAGGCCGCAGGTACCCGGCCCGAGCGGCCGGTCGGGTCGTTCGCGGCGTGGCAGGGGCTGGCCTCTCGCGTGGTCGTGGTCACGGACCGGGCCCTGCACGTGTTCCGCGACGACCGCGGCCGCCGGGTCGGGAACCTCGAGCGACCCGCAGCGCCCCGCGACGCCTCGATCGAGCTGCGCCGGCGGATGCTCGCGGTCTGGCAGGGCGACACGACCGAGCAGGTGCTCACGCTGGCCGCGGACGACGTGCGCCGGGCCAGGCTGGGTCCGGCGGTGGGCGGGCTGTGGTGGCGGCTCACGCTCACCTGCACCGACGGCACCTTCGTGCTGCGGGGCGGCGGCGACGGGTTCGAGGAGGAGGCCGAGGTCAAGGAGTGGCTCGGCGACCGGGTCGAGACCGTATGGATGCACTCCACGCCTGCTGTCCGCCGGGTCCGGAACGTGGTCGGCCTCGCCGGCGTGACCCTCGGCACCTTTGCGCTGCTCTGGGGGGTGGTCCTGACGATCACCCAACCCCTCGGCATGCCGCCGGCGCTGCCTCCCGTGCTTGCGCTCGGCGGCTTCGGTGGGCTGCTGGTGGCGCTGGTGCCCGATTGGGCCCTGCAGCTGAGCCGCTGGACCAGGCGGACCCGGCTGAGCCTGTCCGGCAGGCTGCCTGACAGGCTGCCTGACTCCGGGAGCTAGCGGGGACCACTACTACGGCAGGTTCAGCTCTCCCACCGGCACGTCCACGCGCAGCAGGTTCCCCGCGGGCGCCAGCGGGCAGGCCCACCGGGGGTCGTGCGCACACGACGGCGCGTAGGCGAAGTTGAGGTCCAGGACCAGCCGTCCGCCGTCAGAGCCGAGGTCGGCGCCCTTGACCGTGTCCAGCAGGTAGCGCCCGCCGCCGTAGCTGCCGCCCGGCCGTCCCGAGCCGGCGTCCTTGACCGGCACGAACACGCCGCCGCCGTACGACGTGAGCCGCCAGACGGTCAGCGAGCCGGGCGCGCCGAGATCGGCCACGCCGATCCGCTCGAACACCACGGTCCCGTCGGTGCCGGTCTCGACCGGCCACTCCTCGGGCTCGGCCGGAGTCACGTCGACCTCGAACCGCCAGGCCGGGTCGTACGCCGGGACCGGCAGCCCGGTGAAGCCGGCGCGCCGGTCGGGCACCAGCGGGGAGGCCGGATGGCTGGCGAACAGCTCGTCGCGGCCGGCCACCCAGCGCGCGTGGCCGTCGGCCGGGTCGGCCGCCGCCCGGACCTCGGCGTAGATCGCGAAGGTGCGGCGCCGCCAGTCGACGACGTCGAAGGCGTCCATCAGAGCATCCCCTTCGCCTTGAGGGCGAGGTAGTGGTCGGCCAGCGCCGGCGGCAGCCGCTCCGCGTCCGCGTCGACGATGTCGAGCCCCACGGCGCGCAGCAGCTCGGCCGTGTGCCGGCGGCGGACCATGGCCTGCTCGGCCGCCGCCGCGTCGTAGACCTCGTCGATGGTGCCTCGGGTCGCGGCCAGCCGCTCCAGCTCGGGGTCGCGCACCGAGGCGAGGACCACGCGGTGGTGGCGGGTCAGCGACGGCAGCACCGGGAGCAGCCCCTCCTCGACCGCGGAGGGCTCCAGCGGCGTCAGCAGGACGACGAGCGCCCGCTGCCGGCCGAACTGGGTCACCGCCCCGGCCAGCGCCGACCAGTCCGCCTCCGCGATGACGGGCTCGAGGTCGGCCATCGTGTCCTGCAGATGAGCCGCGACGTCGCGGGCGCCGGCGGAGCGGAGCCGGGCGCGGACCCGTCGGTCCCCGGCCACGAAGTCGACCCGGTCGCCGGCCCGCGCGGCCAGGGCCGCCAGCAGCAGCGCGGCGTCCATGGCGGAGTCGAGCCGGGGGACGTCCTCGACCCGGCCGGCCGAGGTGCGGGAGGTGTCCAGCACCAGCACCACCCGCCGGTCGCGCTCGGGCTGCCAGGTGCGCACGACCACGTTGCGGTTGCGGGCGCTGGCCCGCCAGTCGATCGAGCGGACGTCGTCGCCGCGGACGTACTCCCGCAGCGAGTCGAACTCGGTGCCCTGGCCCCGGACCCGGATCGCCGCGCGTCCGTCGAGCTCGCGGAGCCGGGCCAACCGGCTGGGCAGGTGCTTGCGGGACTCGAACGGCGGCAGCGAGCGGACCGTCCCCGGCACGGCGAGGGTCTTCTGGCGCCCGGCCAGCCCGAGCGGACCGCGTAGCCGGGCGGTCACACCCAGGGCGCGCAGGTCGCCGCGGCGGCGCGGTGTCAGCCCGGTCCGCAGCAGCACGCGGTCACCCGGGGCGAGGGCGATCCGGTGCCGGTTCCCGACCGCGCCCGCGGTGGGCTGCCAGGCGTCGCGGATGATCCCGCGCGCCGTCCGGCGGCCGACGTTCTCCACCAGCAGCACCGACTCCGCGTCGTACCCCATCCGGACCGTCCCCACCGGCTGGCGGGTCACCGCGAGGCACTTGACCGGGGGCGCCAGCACCAGGTCGGCGACGAGCAGCAGGGCGACCACCAACAGCCACAGCCGCACGGTGCTTCCCTCGGGCCGGAGCACGACGGGCACCACTCCGAGGAGGAGCAGCAGCGGGAGCCGGCCGGTGAGAACCATCGTCAGCGCGGCACCGGCACCGAGCCGAGCGAGGAGGCCAGCACCTCGGCCACGTCGACGCCCTCGAGCTCCGCCTCGGGCCGCAGCCCGAGCCGGTGCACCAGGCTGGCGTGGGCGAGCGCCTTGACGTCGTCCGGCGTGACGAAGTCCCGGCCGGTGAGCCAGGCCCAGGCCCGGGCGGAGTGCAGCAGCGCGGTGGCGCCGCGTGGGCTCACGCCCAGGCTCAGCGACGGCGACTGCCGGGTGGCCCGGGCGATGTCGACGATGTAGCCGACCACCTCGCTGCTGACCGCGACCTTGGCGACCGCGGCCCGCCCGGCGGCGATGTCGGCCGCGCCGGCGACCGCCGTCACGCCGGCCGCCTCGACGTCGCGCGGGTCGAAGCCGGCCGCGTGCCGGCGGAGGATCTCCAGCTCCTGGTCGCGCTCCGGGATGGGCAGGACCACCTTGAGCAGGAACCGGTCCAGCTGCGCCTCGGGAAGCGGGTAGGTGCCCTCGTACTCGACGGGGTTCTGGGTGGCGGCCACCAGGAACGGGGTGGGCAGCTTGTGCGAGACGCCGTCGACCGAGACCTGCCCTTCCTCCATCGCCTCGAGCAGTGCGGACTGCGTCTTGGGCGGCGTCCGGTTGATCTCGTCGGCCAGCAGCAGGTTGGTGAACACCGGGCCCTCGCGGAAGGTCAGCTCGGCGGCCTGGCGGTTGTCGATCACCATCGAGCCGGTGATGTCCCCGGGCATCAGGTCGGGGGTGAACTGGACCCGCCGGGTGTCCACCGACAGCGCGGCAGCCAGGGTGCGCACCAGCAGCGTCTTCGCCGTGCCGGGCACCCCCTCCATCAGCACGTGGCCGCCGCACAGGAGAGCCACCAGGAGCCCCGAGACCGCGGCGTCCTGCCCGACCACGGCCTTGCCGACCTCGACACGCACCGCGGCCAGCCGCTCGCGGGCCGACCCCGTCCCCGTCTCCCTCATGTCAGCCTCGGTCATGTACGGCGTACCTCTCTGTCGAGCTCGGCCAGCTGCCTGGCCAGGGTGATCAGGTCCCGGTCGGTGGACGGTACGACGCCCGAGGGGCCGAGCAGCGCCACGACGTCCTGCTCGGCGCGGCCGGTGCGGCGGGCCACCTCGCGGGCGAGCACGTCCGGCGGCGTGGTGGATCCGAGCCGGAGCCGTTCGGCCAGCCTGGCCCGCGCGGCGCGCCGCAGCGACTCCGCAGCATGGTGGCGGTCACCGGAGCGGCGGTAGAGCCGGCCGAGGCTGCGAGTGGTCTCCACGGCGCGGACCACGACCGGCAGCGGCTCAACGGCCAGCGGCCCGAGCCGACGGGCGCGCCACAGGATGACGGAGGCCATGACCACTGCGAGCAGCCACAGCCCGGGCTCGACGTAGCCCGGCAGCAGGGTGGCCAGGCTGACGCCGTCGTCACCGGTCAGGTCGTCGACGCTGGGGACGTACCAGACCAGGCGCTGGTCCTGGCCGAGCATCCGCAGCGCGACCGCCGCGTTGTCGGCGCGCAGGATCTGGTCGTTGGTCAGCGCCTGGTCGGCGCCGAACAGCAGCAGCCGGTCGGCCGGAGCGCTGACGATCGCGCCTGCCTTGCCCGCGTAGCAGTCGCCGTCGGGATAGACGGTGGTCGAGTCGACCTCCAGCGTGAGCCCGTCGAAGCGGGGGTCGTCGCAGCGGGCGTCCCGGCCGCCGCCCAGGGGGATCGAGGCCCCGCCGCCGATGGCCCCGAACTCGTCGGCCACGACGGGCCCGGCGCCGACGACAACCACGGAGGCCGCGTCCAGGGTGTGGTCGTGCAGCCGGTGGATGGTGCTGGTGCCGAGCAGCTGCGGCTGCACCACCACCACGGAGGTCCGGTCGTCGATGTCGATCGCCTCGAGCTCGTCCGCGCTCCGCGCCACCACGACATCGACACCCTCGTCGTCGAGCACCCGGGCCACGGCGCGGGCGCCGTCCGGGCCGGGGTTGTCGGGGTCCATCGGCGTGGAGGTCTCGGTGCCGACGCCCAGCACGATGGCCAGCGCGACGGCGAAGACCAGCGAGAAGCCGACGAGCAGGGTGGACAGGTGCCGGCGCACGAACCCCTGCGGTACGACGGCGGGCGGGACGGCCGTGGTCGTCATCGGCGCACCACCAGCCCGTCGTCGAGGGCGAGCACGGCCGCTGCCTGCTCGCGGGTGGCCGGCCGGTGGCCGTAGAGCACCTCGTCGAAGATCCGCGCGCTCCGGTGCACGTCGCCGGCCATGGCGGCGTACTCCCTGGCCAGCGTCTCCGCGACCTCGTGCGCGGTGGCGCCGGGCGCGTCGGCCAGCCGTCCGCGTTCGACCTGCCGGACCGCGACCGCGCGGAACCCGTCGACCACCGCCGCCTCGAACCGGCCCGCGTCGAGCGCCGCCTCGGCCCGCGACCGCAGCTCGTCCGCGGTCACCACCTCCGTGGTGAGGACCGTCTGCCTCTGGTCCTTCTCCTGCGCCGTCCGACGGGCGCGCGAGCCGAGCCAGACCAGCAGCGCGACCAGCGCGACCAGGATGAGCATGGCCATGAACGTCGAGAGGGGCGGCGCCTGGGAGGCGCGGTCCAGCCCGCCGCCGACCTTGCGCGAGAGCCACCTCAGGATCTCCTGGAGCAGGTTCTGCTGGTGGTACTCCGGGTGCAGCAGCTCCCGCCGCAGCTTGGACCGGGCCTCGGAGCCGGACGGGTCCAGCGGCGGGTCCGGCAGCCGGGCGGCCCACGCGGAGAGCGGCGTCACGACGCCGTGATCCCGGCCCGCTGCATCAGCTCGACGTCGTAGGCCTCCTTGCGCATCCGCTGGTCGAGGTACTGCAGCGACGTGACGGCGGAGGTGAACGGCGTGACGAACGCCGCCGAGACGACCTGGGTCAGCGCCTGGGTGACCACGATCACCAGCACCGCGTACCGCGAGCCGGCGCCCACCGCGACGATCTGCCCGATGATCCCGATCGGGATGCCGATGAAGTTGCTGGCGATGGCGACGACCACCAGCGTCAGCAGCGCGATGCCGAAGGTTCGCCAGAACTGCCTGCGGGTCAGGGCCCAGCCCCGGGCCAGCGCCCCGAAGACCCCCACCGGCTCGAGCATCAGCGCCGGGACCGGCAGGTAGTAGACGCGGACCCAGAAGAACACCATCAGGCAGATGAACACCGGGACGCTGAGCAGGCCCCAGACGACGATCGGCAGCGCGTTGCTGCCGGCGGCCACGACGACGAGCACCCACAGCAGGACGTAGACGCCGAGCAGCAACAGCACCGCGAGGCCGAGCAGGAAGGCCATCCCGATGAGCCGCCACCGCTTGCCGTGGGTGGCGCCCCAGGCCTCGCCGAGCGTCAGCCGGCGCCCGACGGCCGCCGCGGCCGTCACGTGGGCGACCATGCCGGTCACCAGGATGGTGCCGAAGCCGACGAGCACGCTCGCCACCGCGAGGGAGCCGAACGAGCCGAGCAGCCCGACCGTGTCGGGATCTCCGCTGCTCCCGGTCGCGTCCAGCGAGAGGTCGAGGGTGAAGCTGAGCAGCGCGGTGACGACCACCGGGACCAGCCAGGCCACGCCGGCGACCAGGACGGCCGAGCCGACCGTGGCCTGCGGGTTGAACCGGATGATGCGGAACGCCGCGTCGTACATGTCACCCAGGGCGAGCGGGCGCAGCGGCATCACGCCTGGCTTGTGGGCCGCGCCGAGCATCCCGGGAGCCGGGAGGAACGGCTGCTGGTGGGGCGGAGGCGGGGCCCAGCCGGGCGGAGGAGGGCGGTGACCGGTGTACGACGGCGGGGGAGGTGGCGGTGGCTGCCAGCCGGGCGGGGGCGGCTGGGGGGTTCCGCCAGTCCCCGGATCCGACATGCCGCAATCCTGTCAGGTCGGGGCGGGCGAGCCGCCCCGAACGAGGAGAGCCGGGTCGAGAAACCCCGCTCAGGCGCCGGCGGTCTCCCGACGTGCCCAGTGCGAGGGGAGCACGCACTCGGTGTCGAGGCCGAGGACCCGGTTCAGCCGGCCGAACGACAGCCAGGAGCCCAGGCACATGGTCAGCTCGACGATCTCCGCGTCGGTGTAGTGCGCCTTCATCCGCGCCCAGAAGTCGTCATCGAGGCCGTGGTGGTCCAGGGCGTACCGCTCGGCGTACTCCGCGGCCAGCCGGGCCCGGTCGTCGAGGTCCTCGGTGGTCCGCCAGCCGGCCACCGCATCGGCGAAGGTGTCCTCCACCGTCACCCCGTCGCGCTCGGTGCGCCAGTCCTGGCAGAACAGGCAGCCGTTGATCTGGGCGATCCGCAGCCGGGCCGCCTCGAACTCGCGCAGGCCGAGCGTGCTGTGGTCGTAGACCGCCTGCGCGAAGCGGGCCGCGGCCGGTCCGATGCCCGGGACCATCTCGCCCCAGACGTGGATGATCGGGTCCTGGCCGTCGGGTACGTCGATGATCATGCGGTGAATTTGGCGCAGACGCCGGGGTCTGACAAGATGTTCCGGTTGCTCTGGCGGGTTGCCGGGGTGCATCGCACCGCTTGACTACTGAATCGCGTCTCCTGCGTGAAGAAGTCGTCGGCGTGCGTCCGCACCGCACCAGGAGGCCCGATCAGCCCGGACGTTTGTGCCGGGCGCCACCACAACAAGCACACGGATCCCGGTCTGTGTAGCGCGAAGGCTGCGCGACACGCCCGACCGCGGGGGTCGGTGCACGGACACCCCAGCTTCAACGACAGCGGCAGAACGAGAAGGACGGAGACCACCTGTGGCGGGACAGAAGATCCGCATCAGGCTCAAGGCCTATGACCACGAGGTGATCGACACCTCGGCGCGCAAGATCGTGGACACCGTCACCCGCACGGGTGCTCGCGTCGCCGGCCCCGTGCCGCTGCCGACGGAGAAGAACGTCTACTGCGTCATCCGCTCGCCGCACAAGTACAAGGACTCGCGGGAGCACTTCGAGATGCGCACCCACAAGCGGCTCATCGACATCCTCGACCCCACGCCGAAGACCGTCGACTCGCTGATGCGGCTCGACCTCCCGGCGGGTGTCGACATCGAGATCAAGCTCTGAGGTTCTGGAGATGACCATCGAACGCAACGTGAAGGGGCTGCTGGGCACCAAGCTCGGCATGACCCAGCTCTGGGACGAGAACAACCGCATCGTCCCCGTGACCGTGATCGCGGCCGGCACCAACGTCGTCACCCAGGTCCGGACCCCCGAGAAGGACGGCTACAACGCCATCCAGGTCGGCTTCGGCGAGATCGACGGCCGCAAGGTGACCAAGCCGCGCGCCGGCCAGTTCACGAGCGCCGGCACGACGCCGCGGCGCCACCTGGTCGAGATCCGTACGACGACCGCGGGCGAGTTCACCGTCGGCCAGGAGCTCCCGGTCGACACCTTCGAGGCCGGCGACGAGATCGACGTGACCGGCACCAGCAAGGGCAAGGGCTTCGCCGGCACCATGAAGCGGCACGGCTTCGCCGGTGTCTCGTCCTCGCACGGTGCCCACCGCAACCACCGCAAGCCCGGCTCGATCGGCGCCTGCGCCACCCCGGGCCGGGTCTTCAAGGGCGTCCGGATGGCCGGCCGGATGGGCTCCGACACCGTCACCACCCAGAACCTCACCATCCACGCCGTCGACACCGACAAGGGCCTGATCCTGGTCAAGGGCGCCGTGCCCGGCCCCAAGGGCGGCCTCGTCGTGCTCCGCTCGGCGGCCAAGAAGAACGTTGTGGAGGCCTGAGCATGGCGACGAAGAACAGCTCCGAGACGGCCGACCAGGTTGACCTGCCGGCCGAGATCTTCGACGTGGCGGTCAACATCCCGCTCATCCACCAGGTCGTGGTGGCCCAGCAGGCCGCGGCCCGCCAGGGCACGCACGCCACCAAGACCCGCGGCGAGGTCCGCGGCGGTGGCCGCAAGCCCTACAAGCAGAAGGGGACCGGCCGCGCCCGCCAGGGCTCGATCCGCGCCCCCCAGTTCGCCGGTGGTGGCGTCGTGCACGGCCCGCAGCCGCGCAGCTACGACCAGCGGACGCCCAAGAAGATGAAGGCCGCCGCGCTCCGCGGGGCGCTGTCCGACCGGGCGCGCGACGGCCGGATCCACGTCGTCGACGGCTTCGGCCTGGGCGACGCCCCGTCCACCAAGACCGCGCTGGCCTCGCTGAACGCGATCAGCGAGCGGCACCGCTTCCTCGTGGTGCTCGAGCGCACCGACGCCGTCACCTGGCTGTCGCTGCGCAACGCCCCCGAGGTGCACATCGTCGCCGTCGACCAGCTCAACACCTACGACGTGGTCGCCTCCGACGACGTGGTCTTCACCCGGGGCGCGTTCGACGCCTTCGTGGGCGGCCACACCGCCGAGGGAGCGCCCGCCGAGGCGAAGGCCGACGAGCCTGACGAGCCGGTCGACGAGCAGGTCGAGGAGAAGCCGGCCAAGAAGGCCGCGGCCAAGAAGACCGCGACCAAGAAGACCGCCGCCAAGAAGACCGCGGCTGCTGACGACACCGCTGAGGAGGAGTCCGAGTGAGCACCCTGCACAAGGACCACCGCGACGTGCTGATCGCGCCGATCGTCTCCGAGAAGAGCTACGGGCTGCTCGACGCCAACAAGTACACCTTCCTGGTGCACCCCGACGCCAACAAGACCGAGATCAAGATCGCGGTCGAGAAGGTGTTCAACGTCAAGGTGACCGCGGTCAACACGCTCAACCGCCCGGGCAAGACGCGGCGGACCCGCAACGGGCTGGGCAAGCGCAAGGACACCAAGCGCGCCATCGTCAGCCTCGCCGTGGGTGACCGCATCGACATCTTCGGAGGACCGGTTTCCTGATGGCCATTCGCAAGTACAAGCCGACCACCCCGGGCCGTCGCGGCTCGTCGGTCGCCGACTTCGTCGAGATCACGCGGACCACGCCGGAGAAGTCCCTGACCAGGCCGCTGCCCAAGAAGGGCGGCCGCAACAACCAGGGCCGGATCACCACCCGTCACCAGGGCGGTGGCCACAAGCGCGCCTACCGCATCATCGACTTCCGGCGCTACGACAAGGACGGCATCCCGGCCAAGGTCGCGCACATCGAGTACGACCCCAACCGCACCGCCCGCATCGCGCTGCTGCACTACGCCGACGGCGAGAAGCGCTACATCGTCGCGCCGAAGGACCTGCGCCAGGGCACGGTCGTGGAGTCGGGCCCCAACGCCGACATCAAGGCCGGCAACAACCTCCCGCTGCGCCACATCCCGGTCGGCACCACGATCCACTGCATCGAGCTCCGGCCCGGTGGCGGTGCCAAGATCGCCCGCTCGGCCGGCAACAGCGCCCAGCTCGTGGCCCGCGAGGGCTCCCGCGCGACGCTGCGCATGCCGTCCGGCGAGATGCGGTTCGTCGACGTCCGCTGCCGCGCCACGGTCGGCGAGGTCGGCAACGCCGAGCAGTCGAACATCAACTGGGGCAAGGCCGGCCGGATGCGCTGGAAGGGCAAGCGCCCGACCGTCCGCGGTGTCGTCATGAACCCGGTCGACCACCCGCACGGTGGTGGAGAGGGCAAGACCTCGGGTGGCCGCCACCCGGTCTCGCCGTGGGGCCAGCCCGAGGGCCGCACCCGCAAGCGCAAGGCCTCCGACGCCCAGATCATCCGTCGCCGGCGCACCGGCAAGGGTAGGAAGTAACTGACATGCCTCGCAGCCTGAAGAAGGGCCCGTTCGTCGACGGCCACCTCGAGAAGAAGGTGGACACCGAGAACGACAAGGGCAGCCACAACGTCATCAAGACGTGGTCGCGCCGCTCGATGATCATCCCGTCGATGATCGGCCACACCATCGCCGTCCACGACGGCCGCAAGCACGTGCCGGTGTTCATCACCGACTCGATGGTCGGCCACAAGCTCGGTGAGTTCGCGCCCACGCGCACCTACCGGGGTCACGTCAAGGATGACCGGAAGGGGCGTCGTCGATGAGCGCCACCGAGCGCCAGCGCACCAGCGCGCGCCGCGAGTCGCTGCTGGGCGACCGTCCCGGTGCCTTCGCGAGCGCCCGCTACGTGCGGGTGACCCCGCTGAAGGCGCGCCGGGTCGTCGACCTGGTCCGCGGCCTCCCGGTCGACCAGGCCCTGTCCACCCTCGAGTTCGCCCCGCAGGCGGCCGCGGAGACCGTGCACAAGGTCCTGCGCAGCGCCGTCGCCAACGCCGAGACCACCGAGGGCCTCGACACCCACGACCTGGTCGTGTCGGTGGCGCACGTCGACGAGGGCCCGACGATGAAGCGCTGGCGCCCCCGCGCCCAGGGCCGGGCCACCCGCATCAACAAGCGGACCAGCCACATCACCCTGGCGGTGGAGCCGTCGGCCTCACTGGAGCCGGCCAGGCCCACCAAGAAGGCGGCTGCCAAGAAGGCTGCCGAGCCCGCGAAGAAGGCCGCTGAGCCTGCCAAGAAGGCCGCGGCGAAGAAGACCACCACCAAGAAGACCGCGGCCAAGAAATCGGACGCGGCGACCGCCGAGACCACTGGAGAGGAGGCCTGAGATGGGCCAGAAGATCAACCCGAACGGGTTCCGGCTCGGCATCTCCACCGACCACAAGTCCCGCTGGTACGCCGACAAGCTCTACAAGAGCTACGTCGGTGAGGACGTCGCCATCCGCAAGCTGCTCTCCAAGGGCATGGAGCGGGCCGGCATCGCCAAGGTCGAGATCGAGCGGACCCGCGACCGCGTGCGGGTGGACATCCACACCGCGCGCCCGGGCATCGTGATCGGTCGCCGTGGCGCCGAGGCGGACCGCATCCGCGGCGAGCTCGAGAAGCTCACCGGCAAGCAGGTCCAGCTCAACATCCTCGAGGTCAAGAACCCCGAGGTGGACGCCCAGCTGGTGGCCCAGGGAGTGGCCGAGCAGCTGTCCGGCCGCGTGCAGTTCCGCCGGGCCATGCGCAAGGCGATGCAGACCACGATGCGCTCGGGTGCCAAGGGCATCCGGATCCAGTGCTCGGGCCGGCTCAACGGCGCCGAGATGTCGCGCACGGAGTTCTACCGCGAGGGCCGCGTCCCGCTGCACACGCTGCGTGCTGACATCGACTACGGCTTCTACGAGGCCCGCACGACCTTCGGCCGGATCGGCGTGAAGGTCTGGATCTACAAGGGCGAGGTCGCCGGCACCCGCGCCGAGCGCCAGGCGCAGGCCGCGGCCCGCGCCGGCGTACCGGGTCGCGGTGGCCGTCCGGCCCGAGGCGGCGACCGACCCAGCCGCGGCACCCGTCCGAGCCGCTCGGACCGCGACGGCGGAGCCCCCGAGGCGCCGGCGGCCGGCAACGAGAACCCCACCCCTGCGGCCACCGACAGCGCCGTCCCCAACCCGACGCCCGGAACGGAGGGCTGAGCGATGTTGATGCCGCGACGGATCAAGCACCGCAAGCAGCACCACCCCACCCGGCGTGGCGCGGCCAAGGGCGGCACCCGCCTGGCCTTCGGAGACTTCGGCATCCAGGCGATCGAGGGGCACTACGTCACCAACCGCCAGATCGAGTCCGCCCGTATCGCCATGACCCGGCACATCAAGCGTGGCGGCAAGGTGTGGATCAACATCTACCCCGACCGCCCGCTGACCAAGAAGCCCGCCGAGACCCGCATGGGCTCCGGCAAGGGCTCGCCGGAGTGGTGGATCGCCAACGTCAAGCCCGGCCGCGTGATGTTCGAGCTCTCGGGCGTCGACGAGCTCACCGCCCGCGAGGCGATGCGCCGCGCGATGCACAAGCTGCCGATGAAGTGCCGCTTCATCACCCGAGAGGCTGGTGAGTTCTGATGGCGTCAGGGACCAAGGCGCACGAGCTCGACGAGATGAACGACGTCGACCTCGAGACGCGGCTGCGCGAAGCCAAGGAGGAGCTGTTCAACCTCCGCTTCCAGGCGGCCACCGGCCAGCTGGAGAGCCACGGCCGGCTCCGCACGGTCAAGAAGGACATCGCCCGGATCTACACCGTGGTGCGCGAGCGCGAGCTCGGCATCCGGGTCACGCCGGGCACGAACGACGAGGACGACGAGCAGTGACTGAAGCAGCGAACGAGACCCCTGCCACCCAGGGGCGCAACAGCCGCAAGGTCCGCGAGGGTCTCGTGGTGAGCGACAAGATGGACAAGACCGTGGTCGTGGTCGTCGAGGACCGCGTCAAGCACGCGCTCTACGGCAAGGTCATGCGCCAGACCGCGCGGCTGAAGGCCCACGACGAGCAGAACGAGTGCGGCGTCGGTGACCGGGTCCTCCTGATGGAGACCCGGCCGCTCTCGGCGACCAAGCGCTGGCGCGTCGTTCAGGTACTGGAGAAGGCCAAGTGATCCAGCAGGAGAGCCGACTCAAGGTCGCCGACAACACCGGCGCCAAGGAGATTCTGTGCATCCGGGTCCTGGGTGGCTCGGGCCGGCGCTACGCCGGCATCGGTGACACCATCGTGGCCACGGTCAAGGACGCCATTCCCGGCGGCAACGTCAAGAAGGGCGACGTCGTCAAGGCGGTCGTCGTGCGCACCGCCAAGGAGCGCCGCCGTCCGGACGGGTCCTACATCCGCTTCGACGAGAACGCCGCGGTGATCCTCCGCCAGGACGGTGAGCCTCGCGGCACCCGCATCTTCGGCCCGGTGGGCCGCGAGCTGCGCGACAAGCGGTTCATGAAGATCATCTCGCTCGCCCCGGAGGTGCTGTGATGGGTCGCAAGAACACTCCGAGCATCAAGAAGGGCGACACCGTCAAGGTGATCGCCGGCCGCGACAAGGGCGCCGAGGGCAAGGTCATCGGCGTGCTCCGCGAGGAGCAGCGGGTGATCGTCGAGGGCGTCAACCGCGTCAAGCGGCACACCAAGGTCGTCAACCAGGGCGGTCGGGCCGGCAACACCGGCGGGATCATCACCGCCGAGGCGCCGATCCACCTGTCCAACGTGCTCCTGGTCGACGGCAAGGGCGTGACCCGGGTCGGGTTCCGCCGCGACGCCGTGACCAAGCGCCGCCCCGACGGCTCGACCTACTCCGCCGAGCGCAGCGTTCGCATCTCCCGCAAGACCGGCAAGGACATCTGATGACCGACACCGCTACCGAAGTGACCGAGGCCGAGGCGCCGGCGAAGCCCGCGCGCCCCTCGTCCTCCTCCCCGGTGCCCCCGCGCCTCAAGCAGCGCTACCGCGACGAGATCGTCCCCGCCCTGCGGTCGGAGTTCGACATCGCCAACGCGATGCAGGTACCCGGCCTGGTCAAGATCGTGGTCAACATGGGCGTGGGCGAGGCCGCTCGCGACTCCAAGCTGATCGAGGGCGCCGTCAAGGACCTCACCGCGATCACCGGCCAGAAGCCGCTGGTCACCAAGGCCCGCAAGTCCATCGCGCAGTTCAAGCTGCGCGAGGGGATGCCGATCGGCGCACACACCACGCTGCGCGGCGACCGCATGTGGGAGTTCCTCGACCGGCTCCTGTCGCTGGCCCTGCCCCGGATCCGCGACTTCCGTGGCCTCTCGCCGCGGCAGTTCGACGGCAAGGGCAACTACACCTTCGGTCTCACCGAGCAGGTCATGTTCCACGAGATCGACCAGGACCGGATCGACCGCAGCCGCGGCATGGACATCACGATCGTGACCACGGCGACCAACGACGACCAGGGCCGCGCGCTGCTCAAGCAGCTCGGGTTCCCCTTCCAGGAGCGCTGAGAGACATGGCAAAGACTGCACTCAGGGTCAAGGCGGCCCGCAAGCCCAAGTTCGCGGTCCGCGGCTACACCCGCTGCCAGCGCTGTGGCCGGCCCAAGGCCGTCTACCGCAAGTTCGGCCTGTGCCGGATCTGCCTGCGGGAGATGGCGCACCGCGGCGAGCTGCCCGGCGTGACCAAGTCGAGCTGGTAACTCCGAGCGAAGCGAGGAGGTTGAGGAGGGCGCTCTGCGCCCGTCTCGAAACCCACCGCAGCAAGGGCACCCAACTAGAGACGTTGCAGGTCCGGTAGCCGAGGGCCACCGGAAACCACACCGAGAAAGAACCATCACCATGACGATGACCGACCCGATCGCAGACATGCTGGCCCGTCTGCGCAACGCCAACCAGGCCTTCCACGACTCCGTGTCGATGCCGCACAGCAAGATCAAGCAGGGCGTCGCCGAGATCCTCCAGCAGGAGGGCTACATCACCTCGTTCTCCGTGCAGGACCCGGAGGAGGGCGAGGTCCAGAAGACGCTGACCATCACGCTCAAGTACGGCCGCAACCGGGAGCGCTCGATCGCCGGTGTGCGCCGGGTCAGCAAGCCCGGGCTGCGGGTCTACGCCAAGCACACCGGGCTGCCCAAGGTGCTCGGCGGCCTGGGCGTCGCGATCATCTCGACCAGCCAGGGGCTGCTCACCGACCGTCAGGCCAACAAGAAGGGCGTGGGTGGGGAAGTCCTCGCCTACGTCTGGTGACGAGAGACCAGGAGGAGACAAAGCAATGTCGCGCATCGGCAAGCTGCCCGTCCCGGTCCCGACCGGCGTGGACGTCCAGATCGACGGCAACGTGGTGACGGTCAAGGGTCCCAAGGGCACCCTGAGCCACACCGTGGCCGCCCCGATCGTCGTCGAGAAGGGTGACGACGGCGTCCTCGACGTCAGGCGCCCCGACGACGAGCGGATCAGCAGGTCCCTGCACGGCCTGACCCGCACCCTCGTCAACAACATGGTCGTCGGCGTGACCGACGGCTACGAGAAGCGGCTCGAGATCGTCGGCGTGGGCTACCGCGTCCTGTCCAAGGGTCCGACCCAGCTGGAGTTCCAGCTCGGCTACAGCCACCCCATCATCTTCAACGCCCCCGACGGCATCACCTTCGCGGTCGAGAACCAGACGCGCTTCGGCGTCCAGGGCATCGACAAGCAGCTGGTGGGCGAGGTGGCGGCCAACATCCGCAAGCTCCGCAAGCCCGAGCCCTACAAGGGCAAGGGCGTCCGGTACGCCGGAGAGCACGTCCGACGCAAGGTCGGAAAGGCTGGTAAGTGACCATGGCGATCTCGCTCAAGCAGCACAAGCACACCGCGTCGCGCGTCCGGGCCCGGCTGCGCCGGCAGGTCCGCGGCCGCAAGCACGTCTCCGGCACCCCGGAGCGCCCACGCCTGGTCGTCACCCGGTCGTCCAAGCACATCAGTGCCCAGGTGGTCGACGACTCGGTCGGCAAGACGCTGGTCCAGGCCTCCACCATGGAGAACGACCTGCGGTCCCAGTCGGGTGACAAGACCGACAAGGCCAAGCTGGTCGGCGGCCTCGTCGCCGAGCGCGCCAAGGCCGCCGGCATCGAGGGCGTCGTCTTCGACCGGGCCGGCAACCAGTACCACGGTCGCGTGGCGGCCCTGGCCGACGGCGCTCGCGAGGGTGGCCTGAAGTTCTGATGTCGTGGTCAGGTCACGCCCCCATCACCGCGGTGGTAGCGCGCGTACACATTGAGTCGTCTGTAGCAATTGAGATGAGGAACCAGTCATGAGCGGATCCCAGCGCGGCGGAAACCGCGGGGGTGGCGACCGGCGTGGTGGCCGCGACGACCGTCGCGGCGGCCAGGGCGCCGACAAGACCGCCTACGTCGAGCGAGTCGTCGCGATCAACCGCGTCGCCAAGGTCGTCAAGGGCGGCCGGCGGTTCAGCTTCACCGCACTCGTCGTGGTCGGTGACGGCGACGGCATGGTCGGCGTCGGCTACGGCAAGGCCAAGGAGGTGCCGGCCGCCATCGCCAAGGGCGTGGAGGAGGCCAAGAAGCACTTCTTCCGCGTTCCTCGCATCCAGGGCACGATCCCGCACCCGGTGCAGGGCGAGAAGGCCGCCGGTGTCGTGCTGCTGCGCCCCGCCGCCCCCGGTACCGGCGTCATCGCCGGCGGCCCGGTGCGTGCGGTGCTCGAGTGCGCGGGCATCCACGACGTGCTGAGCAAGTCGCTCGGCTCGTCCAACCAGATCAACATCGTCCACGCGACCGTCGAGGCGCTCCGCATGCTGGAGCAGCCCGAGGCCGTCGCCGCCCGTCGCGGCCTCCCGGTCGAGGACGTCGCCCCGGCGGCGCTGCTCAAGGCCCGGGCTGAGCAGCCGGCCGCCGCGCCGGCGGAGGTGACCGCCTGATGGCTCAGCTCAAGGTCCAGCAGAAGCGCTCGACGATCGGCTGCAAGGCGAACCAGCGCGAGACCCTGCGCACCCTCGGCCTGAAGCGGATCGGAGACGTGGTCGTCAAGGAGGACCGCCCCGAGATCCGCGGCATGGTCCACACCGTCCGTCACCTCGTGACGGTCGAGGAAGTGAACTGAGATGACGCTCAAGCTCCACCACCTGCGCCCGGCCCCGGGGGCCAAGACCGCCAGGACCCGCGTGGGTCGCGGCGAGGCCTCCAAGGGAAAGACCGCGGGCCGCGGCACCAAGGGCACCAAGGCGCGCTACCAGGTGCCCGCCGCCTTCGAGGGTGGGCAGATGCCGATCCACATGCGGCTGCCCAAGCTCAAGGGCTTCAAGAACCCGTTCCGGGTCGAGTTCCAGGTCGTGAACCTGGACCGGCTCGGGGAGCTGTTCCCCGAGGGTGGCGAGGTCACCGTCGACGGGCTCGTGGCCAAGGGTGCGGTCCGCGACGGCCAGCCGGTCAAGATCCTCGGCCAGGGCGACATCTCCGTCAAGGTCGACGTGACGGTCCAGGCGTTCTCCGCTTCGGCCAAGGAGAAGATCGAGGCCGCCGGCGGAACTGCCACGGTCGCTTGACCGTTCCCCGTGCGGGACGTGTGTCCCGGCTGGGTTAGGCTTCCGTGGTCCTCCACGGCTCGGAAGACAGGCTGAACAGGAACAGAGGTAAACGGTGCTTAGCGCGTTCGTGAACGCCTTCCGGACTCCGGACCTGCGGCGCAAGCTGCTCTTCGTCCTTGGGATCATCGTGGTCTTCCGGGCCGGGTGCCAGATCCCTGCCCCGGGCGTCGACGTCGGCAACGTCCAGTCGTGCATCAACGACGTCAGCGACACCGGTGTCTACAACCTGATCAACCTGTTCTCCGGTGGCGCGCTGCTGCAGCTGACCATCTTCGCGCTCGGGATCATGCCCTACATCACGGCGAGCATCATCCTGCAGCTGCTGGTGGTGGTGATCCCGCGGCTGGAGGCCCTCAAGAAGGAGGGCCAGTCCGGCCAGACCAAGATCACCCAGTACACCCGCTACCTGACCCTCGGCCTGGCTCTGCTCCAGGCGACGGGCATCGTGGCCCTGGCCCGCTCGGGCAACCTGCTCCAGGGCTGCGACAAGAGCCTGCTCCACGACGACAGCACCCAGACCTACCTGGTCATGGTGGTCACGATGACCGCGGGCACTGCGGTGATCATGTGGCTCGCTGAGCTCATCACCGAGCGTGGCGTCGGCAACGGCATGTCGCTCCTCATCTTCACCCAGATCATCGCGACCTTCCCGGCCACCCTGTGGGCGGTCGGCAAGGACAAGGGATGGTGGACCTTCACCCTCGTGATGGTGATCGGCCTGTGCATCATGGCCGCGGTCATCTTCATCGAACAGGCGCAACGCCGGATACCCGTCCAGTACGCCCGCCGGATGGTCGGCCGAAAGATGTTCGGTGGCAGCTCGACCTACATCCCGCTGAAGGTCAACCAGGCCGGCGTCATCCCCGTCATCTTCGCGTCGTCCCTGCTCTACCTCCCGGCCATGGCCGCGCAGTTCAACCAGACCAACAACACGGCCTGGGTGCGGTTCATCAACAACTACCTGATCAAGGGTGATCACCCGCTCTACATGCTGTCGTACTTCCTGCTCATCGTCTTCTTCACCTACTTCTACGTGTCGATCACCTTCAACCCGCAAGAGGTGGCCGACAACATGAAGAAGTACGGCGGCTTCATCCCCGGGATCCGGGCGGGCAAGCCGACCGAGGACTACCTGTCCTACGTCCTGTCCCGCATCACGCTGCCGGGCGCGCTCTACCTCGGTCTCATCGCCCTGATCCCGCTGATCGCACTCGTCATCGTCAACGCGAACCAGCGCTTCCCCTTCGGCGGCACGTCGATCCTGATCATGGTCGGCGTCGCCCTCGACACGGTGAAACAGATCGAGAGCCAGCTCCAGCAGCGCAACTACGAAGGATTCCTGCGCTGATGAGGCTAGGTAACACCGCGTGCGTCTGTTGATCATGGGTCCGCCGGGGGCGGGCAAGGGCACCCAGGCGAAGTACATCGCCGAGCACTTCAAGATCCCGGCGATCTCGACCGGTGACATCTTCCGCGCCAACGTCTCGCAGGGCACCCCGCTCGGGGTGGAGGCCAAGCGGTTCATGGACGCCGGCGAGTACGTCCCCGACGAGCTCACCAACCTCATGGTGCGCAACCGGATCGACGACCCCGACGCCGTCTCCGGGTTCCTGCTCGACGGCTACCCGCGCACGCTGTCGCAGGTCGAGGAGCTCGACGGGATGATCAAGTTCACCGGCCACCGCCTCGACGCGGTCGTGGTGCTGACCGTGGACCGCGACGAGATCGTCTCCCGCCTGATCCGCCGCGCGGAGGTCGAGGGCCGGGCCGACGACACCGAGGACGTCATCCGGCGCCGGCAGGAGGTCTTCGCCGAGGAGACCGAGCCGCTCATCGGCATCTACCGCGACCGGGGCATCCTCATCGAGGCCGACGGCATGGGTGAGGTCGCGGAGGTCACCCAGCGCATCTTCGACGCCCTCGACGTCGTCTCGGAGAGCTAGCCAGCCGCACAGCCATGAGCTGGCGGGACCGTGGCATCGAGATCAAGACCCCCGAGCAGGTCGCGGCCATGCGACGGGCCGGGCTGGTCGTGGGTGGCACCCTCGAGGTGCTGCGGGCCGCGGTGCGTCCAGGGGTGACCACGGCGGCGCTGGACGCCATCGCCGAGGACGCCATCCGCACCGCCGGGGCGACACCGTCGTTCCTCGGCTACCAGGGTTTCCCCGCCTCCATCTGCACGTCGGTCAACGACGAGGTCGTGCACGGGATCCCCGGCGAGCGCGAGCTGCGCGAGGGCGACCTGGTCTCGATCGACTGCGGCGCGATCGTCGACGGCTGGCACGGCGACGCGGCGATCACGGTCCCGGTGGGCGACGTGCCCGAGGACCTGCTGACGCTGGTCGACGACACCGAGGCGGCCCTGTGGGCCGGCATCGCCGCGGCCCGGGCCGGCGGCCGGGTGGGTGACATCTCCGCGGCGGTGGAGGGCCGGCTGCGCGAGGAGGGCCGCTACGGGATCCTCGAGGACTACACCGGCCACGGCATCGGTACGGCCATGCACCAGCCACCCGACGTACCCAATGTCGGCCGGCCCGGCCGGGGGGCCCGGCTGGTGCCCGGCATGGCGCTCGCGGTCGAGCCGATGGTCACCCTCGGGAGCCACGAGACCGAGGTGCTCGACGACGACTGGACCGTGGTCACCGCCGACGGGTCGTGGGCGGCGCACGTCGAGCACACCTTCGCCCTGACCGACCGCGGTGCGTGGGTGCTGACCGCGCTGGACGGCGGCAGGGAGGCGCTCGCGGCGCTGGGGGTGCCGTTCGGTGGTTCCGACTGATGTGTGACGGCCCGCTAGGCTGACCGCGCGGGAGGGGAGTACTCCTTCGCCGCGGGATCGTCAGCACGAGCGCTTCCGAGCGCTCCGGGCCCGCGGGCCGCCCCGGCCGACACCGGCCGGGCGCGGTGGAAGAGACCTTCGGTGGTCTCTTCGTCCCCTCGCACAGGAGTGTTCCCGTGGATGTCCCCACCTGGCTCTGGTGGACCACGATCGTCGTCACGGTCGGGTTCCTGCTGGTCGACGTGCTGGTCATCGGCCGCCGGCCCCACGAGCCGTCGACCCGCGAGGTCTCCCGGGACCTCGTCCTCTACGTCGGCGCGGCCGTGGCGTTCGGCATCGGCGTCTGGGTGTTCGCAGGCGGGCAGTACGGCGGTGAGTTCTTCGCCGGCTGGCTGACCGAGTACTCCCTCTCGATCGACAACCTGTTCATCTTCATCATCATCATGACCAGGCTGCAGGTGCCGCGGCAGTTCCAGCAGACCGCGCTGCTGGTCGGCATCGTGATCGCGCTGGTGATGCGCGGGCTCTTCATCGCGGTGGGTGCGGCGGCGATCAACCAGTTCAGCTGGGTGTTCTACCTGTTCGGGCTCTTCCTGATCTGGACGGCGTACAAGCTGGCCAAGGACGACGACCTCGACGAGAGCCAGTACGACGAGCCCCGGATCGTCAAGATGGCTCGCAACCGGTTCCCCGTCTCGCCGGACTGGAACGGCGTGAAGCTGTTCGTCCACGAGAACGGCTCCCGGCTGGTCACGCCGATGTTCATCGTGGTCCTGTCACTCGGCGTCACCGACCTGCTGTTCGCGCTCGACTCGATCCCGGCGATCTACGGGCTCACGAACGAGCCCTACCTGGTCCTGACCGCGAACGTGTTCGCGCTGATGGGGCTGCGGCAGCTGTACTTCCTGATCGGGGACCTCCTGAAGCGGCTGGTCTACCTCTCCTACGGCCTGGCGGTGCTCCTCGCGTTCATCGGCGTGAAGCTGATCCTGCACGCGATGCACGAGAACGAGCTGCCGTTCGTCAACGGCGGCCAACCCATCGGCTGGGCCCCGGACATCCCGATCTGGCTCTCGCTCGTGGCCATCGTGGCCATCCTGGGAGTGACCACGGTCCTGAGCCTGGCCAAGGACGCCAGGGACCGCAGGAATAGCACCGAGTCCTCCACTGGTTGAGGTGTGGTGAGCTCGCTACAGCTGTCCGTCCTGGATCTCGTGCCCGTGCGCACCGACCAGGCGACCGCCGACTCGGTGGCGGCCACCCTGGCGCTGGCCCGGACCGCCGACGAGCTGGGCTACCAGCGCTACTGGCTGGCCGAGCACCACAACATGCCGGCCGTGGCCGCCACGAACCCGCCGGTGCTCATCGGCCTGGTCGCGTCGGCCACCGCACGGATCCGGGTGGGGTCGGGCGGCGTGATGCTGCCCAACCACGCTCCGTTGGTGGTGGCCGAGCAGTTCGCGCTGCTCGAGGCCGCCCATCCGGGCCGGATCGACCTGGGCATCGGCCGCGCACCCGGCACCGACCCGGTCACGTCGTTCGCGCTCCGGCACGGCGCCGGTGGCGTCACCGACGAGGCGGTCTCGCGGTTCCCGGAGTACGTCGACAACGTGCTGGCGATGATGGAGCCCGCGGGGGTCGGGCTGACGGTGGCCGGCCGCACCCACGCGCTGCGGGCCACCCCCGCCGCCCGGACCGTCCCCACGATCTGGCTGCTCGGCTCCTCGGACTACTCCGCCCGGCTGGCCGCGGAGAAGGGGATGCCCTACGTGTTCGCCCACCACTTCAGCGGCTCCGGCACCGCCGAGGCGCTCGAGCTCTACCGGTCCACCTTCCGGCCGTCGCCAGAGCTCGCGGAGCCGAGGACGTTCCTGACGGTCAATGCGGTCGTGGCGGAGTCGGCCGAGGAGGCGGAGCGGCTGGCCCTGCCGAACCTGCTGATGATGGTGGCGCTCCGCACCGGGGCGCCTCTCGGCCCCCAGCTGCTGGTCGAGGAGGCGGAGAAGGTCGACGTCCCGGACGCGCACCGGCCGCTGATCGAGGCGATGCGGCCGCGCTGGGTGGTCGGTGACGCCGACTCGGCCCGCGCCCAGCTCGAGGGCCTCGCGGCGACGTACGGCGTGGACGAGGTGATGGTCCACCCGGTGGCCGCCGCCCACGAGGGCACGGATCCGGCGCGCAGCCCGGCCCGCGAGCAGACCCTGCGGCTGCTGGCCGGCTGACCCGAGCTCGATTCGGTTTCTGAGCCGCCGCGCACTAGACTGAACAGTCGGCCCAACATGGGTCCGTCTCGTGGCGCCTCACGGCTGCCCGGAACACCTGCGACGTCGTTCAGCGTAACGGTGACGCGCGTGCCTGGGGAACGAGGAGCGACGGATGGCCGCATGAGGTCCACCCAGCCAGCAGCACCGGCCGGGAGGTTCGCGGGCCGACGGTAGACAAACAGACAACGGATTGTGGAGGACATGCCGAAGAAAGAAGGCGTGATCGAGATCGAGGGCACCGTCGTGGAGGCCCTCCCCAACGCGATGTTCCGCGTGGAGCTGAGCAACGGGCACAAGGTTCTCGCCCACATCAGCGGCAAGATGCGCCAGCACTACATCCGGATCCTCCCCGAGGACCGCGTGGTGGTGGAGCTCTCGCCGTACGACCTCACCCGGGGCCGCATCGTCTACCGCTACAAGTAACGCCACCAGCCGAGAAGAGGACGACCGTGAAGGTCAACCCCAGCGTCAAGCCGATCTGTGACAAGTGCAAGGTGATCCGTCGCCACGGCCGCGTCATGGTCATCTGCGAGAACCCGCGTCACAAGCAGCGCCAGGGCTGAACCCCAGCCCCACAACTGAACAACGCACGAAACAACGCACATCGTGATCGCTAGTCCGTCCTACGACGGATGAAGCCACCTCCGGAGCAGACGGCCGGAGCCGATCGGTTCCACCGATCGGACGCGACACGACCGACACCGCTGCGAACCACCTAAGGGCACTGCCCTTGAAGGAAGGCCAACATGGCACGCCTCGTTGGTGTGGACCTCCCGCGCGACAAGCGCATCGAGGTCGCACTCACCTACATCTTCGGCATCGGCCGAACCCGCGCCCAGCAGGTGCTGGCCGCGACCGGGGTCAACCCGGACTCCCGCGTCCACGAGCTGGGCGACGCCGAGCTGGTCAAGCTCCGCGACGAGATCGAGGGCAACTTCAAGATCGAGGGTGACCTCCGTCGCGAGGTCCAGGCCGACATCCGCCGCAAGATCGAGATCGGCTCCTACCAGGGCCGCCGTCACCGCCAGGGCCTGCCGGTCCGCGGTCAGCGCACCAAGACCAACGCTCGCACCCGCAAGGGCCCGAAGCGCACCGTTGCCGGCAAGAAGAAGGCGAAGTGATCTAGAGATGCCCCCCAAGACTCGCGCGGCCAAGAAGGTCCGTCGCAAGGAGAAGAAGAACGTCGCTCAGGGCGAGGCCCACATCAAGAGCACGTTCAACAACACGATCGTCACGATCACCGACCCCACCGGCGCGGTGATCTCGTGGGCCTCGGCCGGCACCGTCGGCTTCAAGGGCTCGCGCAAGTCCACCCCGTTCGCCGCGCAGATGGCCGCCGAGGCCGCCGGGCGCCGGGCGATGGACCACGGCATGAAGAAGATCGACGTCTTCGTGAAGGGCCCGGGCTCGGGCCGCGAGACCGCGATCCGTTCCCTGGGTGCGATCGGCCTCGAGGTCGGGACCATCCAGGACGTCACGCCCACCCCCCACAACGGTTGCCGCCCGCCCAAGCGCCGGCGCGTCTGACCACCGAGACCTGAAGGAGAGACTGAACCATGGCCCGCTACACCGGCCCCATGACCAAGAAGTCGCGCCGTCTCGGTGTCGACCTCGTCGGCGGCGACGCGGCTTACGAGCGCCGCCCCTACCCGCCCGGCCAGCACGGCCGCGGCCGGATCAAGGAGAGCGAGTACCTGCTTCAGCTCCGCGAGAAGCAGAAGGCCCGCTACACCTACGGCGTCCTCGAGAAGCAGTTCCACAACTACTACACCGAGGCCTCGCGGCGTTCCGGCAAGACCGGTGACAACCTGCTCCAGCTCCTGGAGTGCCGTCTGGACAACGTGGTCTACCGCGCCGGCTTCGCCCGGACCCGCCGCCACGCCCGCCAGCTGGTGGCCCACGGCCACTTCAAGGTCAACGGCAAGAAGGTCGACATCCCGTCGTTCCAGGTCTCCGCGCACGACGTCATCGACGTCCGCGAGAAGTCACTGGAGATGACGCCCTTCATCGTGGCTCGCGAGACCCACGGTGAGCGCCACGTCCCGGCGTGGCTCGAGGCGCTGCCGACCCGGATGCGGATCCTCGTGCACTCGGTCCCGGTCCGGGCCCAGATCGACATCCCGGTCCAGGAGCAGCTCATCGTCGAGTACTACTCGAAGAAGTAGCTCTTCACCACAACTTCACAACTCCGCCACCGCAACATGTTCGGGCCCGTCAAATAGCGGTCGTGCCCGGAAAGGAAAGAAACCAGTGCTCATCGCACAGCGCCCCACCCTGTCGGAGGAGTCCGTCGACGAGTTCCGCTCGCGGTTCGTCATCGAGCCGCTGGAGCCCGGCTTCGGCTACACGCTCGGCAACTCGCTGCGTCGCACGTTGCTCTCGTCGATCCCGGGTGCCTCGGTCACGAGCATCCGCGTCGACTCCGTCCTCCACGAGTTCTCGACCATCGAGGGCGTCAAGGAAGACGTCACCGAGATCATCCTCAACCTCAAGGGCCTCGTGGTCTCCTCGGAGCACGACGAGCCGGTCACCATGTACCTGCGCAAGTCGGGTGCCGGTGACGTGACTGCGGCCGACATCACCCCGCCGGCCGGCGTCGAGGTGCACAACCCCGACCTCAAGATCGCCACCCTGTCCGACAAGGGCAAGCTGGAGATGGAGCTGGTCGTCGAGCGTGGCCGCGGCTACGTCTCCGCCGTCCAGAACAAGGGTGCCGACAACGAGATCGGCCGGATGCCGGTCGACTCGATCTACAGCCCGGTCCTCAAGGTGACCTACAAGGTCGAGGCCACCCGTGTCGAGCAGCGCACCGACTTCGACAAGCTGGTCATCGACGTCGAGACCAAGCCGTCGATCCGTCCGCGCGACGCCATCGCGTCGGCCGGAAAGACGCTGGTCGAGCTGTTCGGCCTGGCTCGCGAGCTGAACGTCGAGGCCGAGGGCATCGACATCGGCCCGTCGCCGGTCGACGAGCAGCTGGCGGCCGACCTCGCCCTCCCGGTCGAGGACCTGCAGCTGACCGTCCGCTCCTACAACTGCCTCAAGCGCGAGGGCATCCACACCGTGGGTGAGCTCATCAGCCGCTCGGAGCAGGACCTGCTCGACATCCGCAACTTCGGCGCCAAGTCGATCGACGAGGTCAAGGCCAAGCTGGCCGAGATGGGCCTCTCGCTCAAGGACAGCGCGCCGGGCTTCGACCCGCACGCGGCCCTGGCGGCGTACAGCGACGACGACTACGACGACGCGTACGTCGAGGACGAGCAGCTCTGATTGAACTGCGCGAGCGTGTCGCCCCGGCGCTGTGGTCACCTCGGTGCCACTAGGGGCCGGGTCGCCACGCTGCCGCGCTAGGTCCAGTTGCTCTGTGGTTGAGTTTCGCCGCAGGCTCGGTACACGTCCTTCAACTGAAGAAATCGACCGAACATCCCGTTCAGTCGTCTACCCCGGTACCTGACACGGCCGGAGAGAAACGAGAGACACGATGCCCACTCCCAAGAAGGGCGCCCGCCTCGGCGGCAGCCCCGCGCACCAGAAGCTGATCGTCTCGAACCTCGCCACGGCGCTGTTCGAGCACGGCCGGATCACCACCACCGAGGCGCGCGCCCGCGTGCTGCGGCCGGTGGCCGAGAAGCTGATCACCAAGGCCAAGCGGGGCGACCTGCACAACCGGCGCGAGGTGCTCAAGACCGTCCGCGACAAGTCGGTCGTGCACATGCTGTTCACCGAGATCGCGCCGACCTTCGCCGAGCGGCCCGGCGGCTACACCCGGATCACCAAGATCGGTCCGCGCAAGGGCGACAACGCCCCGATGGCGGTCATCGAGCTGGTGACCGAGAAGTACGACCCGAAGCCGGCCCGCGCCAAGAAGCAGAGCGAGCCCGCGAAGAAGGCCGCCCCGGCGCCCGCCGCCGAGGAGGTCGAGGAGACCGAGGTTCCGACCGAGCTGGCCGAGGAGGCCTCGCCGGAGGAGAGCGTGGTCGCCGAGGCCGAGGTCGAGGAGACCGCCGAGGAGGCGCCCGCCGAGGAGCCTGAGACCGAGGCGGTTGACGAGGCGGACGAGGCTCCGGCGGACGAGGCCGAGGCCGCCGAGGAGTCCGACGAGGACGCCGACAAGGCCTGATCCCGCACGACGCACGTCGACCCGCCCGTACTGTTCGGGCGGGTCGACGTGATTTCGGGGGTTGTCCGGGTCGCGTCGCCAGAGGATGGTGGGGCGAGGAGGTGCGCGATGCACGCAAAGGTGGGTGATCACCTCGTCGTCGAGGGCAGGACCGACCACGACTCGCGTCGCGAGGGCGAGGTCATAGAGGTGCGCGGTGCGGACGGCACGCCGCCGTACGTCGTGCGGTGGTCCGACGGCCACGAGGGGCTGACCTATCCCGGCGGCGACGCCCACGTGGTCACGGATCGCTGACGCACCTCGCGCTGCATCCGCTCGTTGACCGGCGTCGGTACGCCGTGAAGCCGGCCGAGCAGCACGATCTCGCCGGCTCGGAAGTCGACCTCGGTGCCCGGGGTGCCGCGGACCAGGCTCTGCCCCAGGGAGTTGGGCCCGTCGACGTCCGGCCGGTGGTCGAGCAGGTCACCACGCCGGGCCAGGTCGGCCTCGTGCGTCACCAGCGGCACGCCGGCCGCCGCGAGCACCGCCTCGGCCTCGGCGCGGACCAGCGGCTTCAGCTCGTCGGCCTCGTGCGGCAGCACCGCAGACACGTCGCCGACGGCGTTGGTCACGAGCTTGCGGTACTTCCAGGCCATGATGTCGGGCCGCGGCACGGACTCGAACCCGGCCGACCGCAGGTCGGTGGCCACACGCCCCGCCACCGGGTCGGAGCCGTTCGGGTAGCGGCCGACGTCGAGGATGCCCGGCACCGGGTGACAGGCCTGGACGACCAGTCCGGGCTCGAGGTGCAGCGAGGGCAGCATCACGGTGATGCCGTAGGTGTTCGGGAACAGCCGCAGGGTGGCCGGCTCGTTGGCCACACCGTTCTGCGCGCAGACCACGGGCGTGCCGGGCGGTGCGAACCTGACCAGGTCGGCCAGAGCGGCCTCGGTCTGGTGTGACTTCACGGTGACGATGACCACCGGCTCGTCCGACCAGTCGACGTCGGCGGCGGTGTCGGTGGCGGCGGTCCGGATCTCGTGCACGCCCTCGGCGGTGTCGAGCCGCAGTCCGTCCGCGCGGATCCGGGCCAGGTGCTCACCGCGCGCGATCAGCGTGACGTCGTGGCCGGCGAGGTGGAGCCTGGCGCCGATCACGCCACCCACGGCCCCCGCCCCGTAGAGCACGAAGGAGCTCACAGGGTCTCGGGCCGGCTCTTGGACCAGACGACGTAGGCGAGCATGCCGGCGCCGGAGATGATCAGCACGGTCCCGACGATGGCCAGGACCTGGATGTCCCGGGAGAGGCCGATCGCCGCGCACACGAGGCCCACGACGAGGTCACCGGCGCCCATCAGGCCGAGGACCCGGTAGCTCTGCGCGCGTGAGCCGGACACGCGAGCGATCATTCCACGTGGTAGAGACAGCCCATGGAGCGCGGCGTGCTGGTGGTGGGGGAGTCTGTGGTCGACGTCGTGCACACGCTGAGCGGCAACCTCCACGAGTACGCCGGCGGGAGCGCCGCCAACGTGGCTGTCGCCCTGGCCCGGCTCGGCCGGCCGACCCGGCTGGCCACCAGCTTCGCGCGCGACCACCACGGCGAGATGATCGCCGCCCACCTCGAGCGGGCCGGGGTCGCGCTGGCCTGCGATCCCGCGGCCGTCGACCACACCTCGACGGCTCAGGCCACGCTCGGGACCGCGGGTGCGGCGTCGTACACCTTCGACATCGACTGGCGGCTGCTGCCGGTCCCCGACGACGAGGACCCGCTGGTCGCGCACACCTGCTCCCTCGGTGCGGTGCTGCTGCCCGGCGCCGACGACGTGCTCGCGCTGCTCACCCGGCTGCGGGACCGGGCGACCGTGACCTACGACGTCAACGCCCGCCCCGCGGTGACCGGCACCGGCCCCGACGTGGTGGCCCGGGTCGAGAGGATGGTCGCGGTGGCGGACCTGGTCAAGGCCAGCGACGAGGACCTCGAGACGCTCTACCCGGGCCGGCCGCACGTCGACTCCGCCGCTGCGCTGCTGGCGCTCGGCCCGGCCGCCGTCGTGGTCACGAGAGGCGCCGACGGTGCGCTCTGGCTGGACCGCGAGGGGGCGGTCGAGGTCGAGCCCCGGCCGGTGCAGGTGGCGGACACGATCGGTGCCGGCGACACCTTCGGAGCGGCCCTGATCGACGCCCTCTGGACGCGGGGCCGCCTGGGCGCCGAAGGCCGATCGGCGCTGACCTCGCTCCCGCGCGCCGAGGTCACCGACGTGCTCGTGCACGCCGCCCGGGCCGCGGCCGTCACCGTCTCGCGGCCGGGCGCCGACCCGCCCTACCGCCACGAGCTCCAGGATCCGCGCTAGGAGCCGCCCTACGACACCGGGACTGAGGTGACGTCGTCCTCCGGGACCGGGGCGAGGTAGGCGTGCACCAAGGGCACGACCGAGGCACCCTCGCCGCTGGCCGCGGCCACCCGCTTCATCGACCCCGACCGGATGTCGCCGGCCGCGAAGATGCCGGGGACCGTGGTGGCCAGGTTGGCCGGTGGCAGCCCGTCCAGCCACTGGTCGCGGGGGACGTCGCGGCCGGTGAGGACGAAGCTGTTCTTGTCGCGGGCCAGCTCCGCCGGCAGCCAGTCGCAGCGCGGCTCGGCGCCCAGCAGCAGGAACAGCCCCGCCGCCTGCTTGGTGGTCCGCTCGCCGGTGTTGATGTCCTCCAGGCAGAGCCATTCGAGCTGACCCTCGCCGCCGCCGTCGATCACGCGAGTGCAGGGCACGACGGAGATCCGGTCGTTGTAGCTGATCTCGTCGATGAGGTACTGCGACATCGTCTCCTCGAGGGCGGGGCGCCTGACGACGATCGTCACCGAGCTTGCGAACCGGGCCAGGTGCAGCGCGGCCTGGCCGGCGGAGTTGCCGCCGCCGACCACGACGACGTCGTTGCCCTCCATCTCGCGGGCCGCGGTCATGGCGGCGCCGTAGTTGACGCCCGCGCCCACCAGCTCCTCGAGCGGTGGTACGCCGAGCTTGCGGTAGGCCACCCCGCTGGAGATCAGCACGGTCCGGGCCCGGACGTCGCCGCCGTCGGTGCAGAGCCGATGCGGCTCGCCGTCGGTCCCCGCCACCAGCTCGGTGACCTCCCAGCCGGTGAAGAAGTCGGTGCCGAACCTCAGCGCCTGGTTGCGGGCGCGCATCGACAGCCGCATGCCGGAGATGCCCCGCGGGAAGCCGAGGTAGTTCCGGATCATCGAGCTGGTGCCGGCCTGGCCGCCGATCGCCTCGGCCTCGATGACGACGACGGAGAGCCCCTCGGAGGCGCCGTAGACCGCCGCTGCGAGCCCGGCCGGGCCGCCGCCGACGATGGCCAGGTCGACCACGCCCTCGACCTCGAAGTCGTCGGGCCGGCCGTAGATCGACACCGCGACGTCGTGGACGCTGGTGGCCTGGATCGGGACGCGGTTGGCGGCGTAGACCACCGGGTAGCGGAGCTCGTCCACGCCCAGCTGGTCCTTGATCATCCCGAGGTAGTCCTGGATCGCCGGGTCGGCGGGGTCCCAGACCTTGTTCTGCATCCCCATCCGGTCCAGGAAGTCGCGGATCGCCATGGTGAGCGCGTCGTGGCGCGGCGAGAGGATCTTGGCGCTGACCACCTCGGGCTGCGGCACCGTGGAGCCCCAGTCCGAGAGCAGGTCGGTGATCGCGTTGTGGAACTCCTCGTCGCGGCGGCCGCGGGGCATCAGCAGGTAGGCGTCGTACTTGCCCTTGGCCAGCCCGACCCGCAGCCGCGGGCCGTCCTCGACGAAGTGGTCCCAGTGCGCGGTGATGACCTTCCGGGCGTTCGGGACGACGACGCGCCAGCGATGCATCGCCTCGAAGATCTGGTCCGTGTCGGGGAGCCGGGAGTCGGAGACGAACAGCGCCACCTGGCCGCCGTCGTCGCAGATCTGCTGGGCGACCGACTCGGCCTCGTCGACGCCGGCCGCCGTGCGGAGGTCGTAGTCGCGGGCGTACCGGCTCTGGAACTCCTCCAGCAGCACGTCGGCGTGGTCGCCGGAGACCAGGATGATTGCGGGGTCTGCCACGTCGCCAGCCTAGTTCCGCCGCGGTTGGGCCGGAGTTGAGAAGATGCCGGGGTGCGGATCCGCCTCGACGTCGCCTACGACGGCGCCGGCTTCCACGGGTGGGCGGCCCAGCCGGGGCTGCGGACCGTGGAGGGGGAGCTGTCGGCAGCGCTGGCCACCGTGCTGCGCCTTCCGTCGGTCGACCTGACCTGCGCTGGACGCACCGACACCGGGGTGCACGCTCGCGGGCAGGTCGTGCACGCCGACCTCGACCAGCTGCCGGAGGGGACGGAGCGGCTCGCCCGGCGGCTGAACGGCGTCCTGGGCGCCGACCTGCGCGTGCTCCGGGTGGTGGAGGCGCCCGCGGGGTTCGACGCGCGCTTCTCGGCCCTGTGGCGCCGCTACGCCTACCGGGTGGCCGACCGGCCCGCGCTGGCCGACCCGTTGCGGCGTGGCTACGTGCTGGCCTGGCCGCGGTCGGTCGACGAGCGGCTGATGAACGCCGCCGCCCTCGACCTCCTGGGTGAGCACGACTTCGCGTCGTTCTGCAAGCGGCGCGAGGGGGCGACGACGGTCCGCACCCTGCTCGACCTGTCCTGGTCCCGGGAGCCGGACGGCCTGCTCGTGGCGCACGTGCGGGCGGACGCCTTCTGCCACGCGATGGTGCGGTCGCTCGTCGGCTGCCTGTTGACGGTCGGCGAGGCCCGTCGACCGGCCGAGTGGGCGGCCGGGGTGCTGGCCGCGGCCCAGCGGGACTCCGCCGTCGCGGTGGCGCCGGCGCACGGGCTGACCCTGGAGGAGGTCGGCTACCCGCCGGACGCCGAGCTCGGGGCCCGGGTGGAGATCACGAGGGCGCGCCGTGGCTGACTCCTCCGAGGACCACTACTTCTCGGCCGACCCGTCGGTGCCGTTCCGCCGGGTGCCGGTCACGTTCTCGGCATGGGGCCACTCGCTCTCGCTCGACTCCGGCTCGGGCGTCTTCGCCCAGGGGCGGCTGGACATCGGCACCGCCGTGCTCTTGCGGGAGACCTCGCCGCCTCCCGCCGGCCGGATCCTGGACCTGGGCTGCGGGTACGGCGCGATCGGGTTGACCATCGCGCGCGCCGTACCCGGTGCCACGGTGACCGGGGTGGACGTCAACGAGCGAGCGGTGCTGCTGGCCAACGAGAACGCCACCTCCCTCGGTGTCGGCGAGCGGTTCGCGGCCCTCACGCCGGACTCCGTGCCCGCGGGCGCGACCTACGACGAGCTCTGGTCGAACCCGCCCATCCGGATCGGCAAGGAGGCCCTGCACGAGCTGCTGCTCACCTGGCTGGCCCGGCTGGTGCCGGGCGGGCGCGCGGTCATGGTGGTGGGCAAGAACCTCGGTGGCGACTCGTTGCAGCGCTGGCTCGACGGTCAGGGCCACCCGACCTCGCGTGTCGGCAGCGCGAAGGGGTTCCGGGTGCTCGAGACTCTGCGCTCATGACCGAGGTGTGGGAGGACCCGGCGTTCCTGACCGAGGCGGTGTCCTGGGTCGACGACCAGCTGGCCGGGCTCGGCCTGGCGAGGACCGGCGACGTGGAGCAGCCCCACGTGAGGTCGTGGTCGACCGTGCTCCGGGTGCCCACCGCCGCGGGACCGGTGTGGTTCAAGGCGAACGCGCCCGCCTTCGCGCACGAGGTGCTGGTCGTCGACCGGGTCTCCGACCGCGTGCCCGCGCGGGTGCCGCCGCTCCTGGGCCGCGACCTCGACCGGGGCTGGATGCTCATGGGCGACGCGGGGGAGCGGTTGCGCGAGGTGGTGGTCGACGAGCACAGCCTGGAGCGGTGGCACGACGTGCTCGAGGGTGCGGCCGACGTGGCCCGCGCTCTCGAGCCGGACGTCGACGACCTGCTGACGGCCGGCGTGCCGGACCACCGCCTGGCCGGTCTCGTCGACCGCTACGCCGAGCTCGTGCAGCGGCTCGACGTCGAGCCGCGGTTCGTCTCCGCCACGTCGTACGTCCGGGAGCTCGTGGACGAGCTCGCGTCGTACGGCGTCACCGAGACGCTCCAGCACGACGACCTGCACGACGGCCAGGTCTTCGTGAAGGACGGCCGCAACCTGATCATGGACTGGGGCGACGCGGTCATCTCGCACCCGTTCTTCACCCTGTCGGTGACGTTGGAGGGCGGAGTGGCGTGGGGGCTCGACGACGTCGAGGACTCCGAGGCCATCGAGCCGTACGTCGCGACCTACCTGATGCGCTACGCCCCCGACCGCCCGCAGCTGCGCGAGGCGGTTCCGGCCGCGCTGCGGCTGGGCTGGGTGTGCCGGGCGCTCAACCAGCCGGACGTGAGCGGGGACGACCACACGCGGACCCGGCTGCGGATGTTCCTCGACGGCCGGCCGGAGTGACCCGCCGGCGCGCGCGTGCGAGCCAGGGAGCGCACGCGAGTACGGTCGTCGGATGACGACGCCGGAGCCGAACCCTTCCGGTGGCGACCTCTCCGAGCAGCAGCTCAACCGCAACTGGACCGAGCTCGTGCAGGAGCTCCGCGCGATCCAGGTCGGAGTGCAGGTCCTCGTCGGGTTCCTGCTCGCCCTGCCCTTCACCGAGAAGTTCGACAGGCTCGACCACTTCGAGAAGGCGGCCTACCTGGTCGTGCTGTCCATCGCCGTGGCTGCCTCGGCCTCAGTCGTCGCCCCGATCGCCTACCACCGCATCCTGTTCCGGCGCGGCCTGCGCCCCTGGCTGGTGGAGACGGCGAACACGATCGCCCGCACCGGGCTCGTGCTCGCCGCGCTCTCCATGTGTGGCGTGGTCTTCCTGGCCTTCGACCTGGCGGCCGGACCGGCGGCGGGCGTCGCGGCGTCACTCGTCGCGGTCCTCGGCTACGTCGGGCTCTGGCTGGTCGTGCCGCTGCGCGCCCATCCGCCTGCACGCCCGCGTTGACCCGGCCGGTCCAGCGTCGGGCGCCGCGCACCTAGGTTGGAGCCGTGATCACCTGCGTCGTCGACTACACCATCGACCCCACCCAGATCGAGGCGTTCGAGCGGTTCGCGGCGGAGTGGATCCGCCTCGTGAACGCGCGCGGCGGCCAGCACCACGGCTACTTCCTCCCGGCCGAGGGAGCCAGTGACAAGGCGCTCGCGCTGTTCAGCTTCCCGAGCCTCGCGGCCTACGAGGAGTACCGCACGCTGTTCGGCGTCGACCCGGAGTTCCTGGCCGCCGACCGGATCCGTGACCAGAGCGGCTGCGTGGTCCGCTACGAGCGGACGTTCATGCGGCCGCTGCTGCCCGGCGACGTCACACCCGGGGGCGGTGACGCGTGAGTCAGTGGTCGCGCAGCGCCTTCACCAGCTCGGACTTGTTCATCTTCGACCGGCCCTCGATGCCGAGCTGGCCGGCTCGCTTGCGGAGGTCGTCCACGCTCCAGTCGTCGTACGACCCCGACCTGCCGCCCTTGCGCCCGACCGCCTTGCGGGAGGAGCCGGCCGCGGCGTTGGCGATCCGCGCCGACTTCTCCTTGCTGTTGCCCTCGTCGCGGAGGTCCTCGTAGAGCTTCTTGTCCTTGACGCTCGGTCCGGGTGACTTCTTGCCAGGCATGCCCGGGCGGTACCCGTCGGGGCAGACGCACACCCACCCCGACGGGTGACGCACGCTCGGCCAAGCACGCTGCCGAGGCGCCGTCTCCTAGTCGGCCAAGGCGGGCGCGGCCCCGAGGGCCAGGTGCCGCTCGGCCGCCCGGGCGGCCGGGTGGATCGCGACCGCGGCGCCGAGCACGATCGCGGCGATGACGAGCCAACCCGGCGTACCCCACTCCATGGCCAGGAAGGTGTACACCGCCGGCGCCCACACCGAGCCGAGCGTGTAGCCGAGCTGCGTGACGCCTTGGTACTCACCGCGCCGCGCCGGGTCGGAGAGCTCGGCCTGCAGCCCCCACTCGCCGGCCGAGTCGAAGAGCTCGGCGCCGGTCACCGTGACGTGTCCGACCCAGACCAGGACGATCGTGACCCAGCCGACGGTGTCGTGGGTGACCATCACGATGCCGCAGGAGAGCACGAAGAACGCGGCGCCGCGTCTCAGGGCCCGCAGGGAGTCCTCCACCGTCACGACACCGCGCGCGGCGGCCACCTGGAGGAGAACGGCGAGCACCGTGTTGGTGCCGAAGAGCCAGGCCAGCAAAACCCGCGGCGCGTCGGTCTCCTCCACCAGCCAGAGCGGGATGACCACGTTGAGCAGGACCTGGTGGGTGCCGAGCACCCCGCCCAGGATCGACATCAGCAGGTAGCCGCGGTTGCGAAGTGCGCTCGTGCGGCTCCGGTCGCCGAGCGCGGCCTCGAGCGCCGACTCCTCCTCGGCGTGCTGGGTGGTCCGGGGCAGCCGGGAGACGAGCGTCGCGTTGGCCAGCAGCAACGCGGCCGTGGCCACCGGCACCAGCCGGACCACGTCGTCGCTGTTGGTGGCCAGCGCGATTCCGGCCAGCAGCGCCCCGAGCGTGTAGCCGACGTTGCGGGCCGCCCGGAAGTAGGCGTTCGACGCGACCCGCTGCTCCCTGGGGAAGACGTCGAACCGGTAGGCGTTGCGCGCGGACCGGCTCGCGGTGCTCGCCACCTGGACCGCGATCATCACCGCCACGAAGCCGGCCCAGCCGCCGACCTCCAGCCAGGCCAGGTAGAGCAACGCCTCGAACAGGGAGGCGCCCGCCCACACCCGCTTCGCGCCGAGCCGGTCGCTGAGCTTGCCGAGGGGTACGGCGAGGGCGAAGGTCACGATGCCGGTGACGGTCAGGCCCAGGCCGACCTGCGAGGCGGACAGCCCGACGATCTGGGTGAAGTACACCGCACTGCCGGTGAGGAAGACCCCGTCGCCGAACGCGGACAGCACCGACTGGGTGGACAGCCTCCGGATGAGCGGGGTGGGGCCGGCGATCCGGAGCAGGACGGCAGACAGGTCTCTCGACATCGAGAGAACGGTATCTGGCCCCCGCGGCGTACGTCGCGTGGTTTTTCGTCGCGGCTAGGCCTGCGGCGGGACGGGCGCCTCGACGGCCCGGTCCGCCGCCGGGTGCTCGACCAGCGCCAGGACGCGGCTGGCCATGAAGCGCGCTGTTCGGACCGGGTTGCCCGAGCGGGTCACCTCGGTCACGGTCACGAGGGCCCGTCCGGTCTCGACCTCGACGCGGCGGCCGTTGCGGGTGGCGACGATGTCGTAGGTGCGGACGTCCTTGCCCGCATCGATGACGATCTCCACGCGATCACCGCGCATGCCTTCACGCTACTCCCGGCGCGCTCTAGTGTCCGGCTCGTGGAGGACGACCAGCCGCGCGCCCGGGGCCGCTGTCTGTGTGGCGCCGTGACGTTCCGCGTCACCGGAGAGCTGCGCGACGTCATCGACTGCCACTGCCACCGTTGCCGCCGGTTCACCGGTCACCACCTGGCGGCCACGAGTGCCTACGTGGGTGAGGTCGAGATCGACGACGTGGAGGGGGAGCTCACGTGGTTCCAACCCGTGGACGAGGCGGCGTACGGGTTCTGCGGTCGCTGCGGCTCGTCGCTCTTCTGGATGGGCACGAGCACGCCCGACCGCATGTCGATCTGCGCCGGCACGCTCGAGCCGCCGACCGGGCTGAGGACGGTGGAGGCGTGGTGGGTGAGCGAGGCGAGCGACTACGCCGGGCGCGCGGACGTTCCGGAGCGGCAGACGGAGTAGCTCAGACGAACGCCGAGATCCCGGTCTCCGCCCGGCCGATCAGCAGCTTCTGCACCTGGCTGGTGCCTTCGTAGAGCGTCATCACGCGGGCGTCCCGGAGGTACTTCGCGGCGGGGTACTCGTCGACGTAGCCCGCGCCGCCGTAGACCTGGATGCAGTGGTTGGCCGCGCGCACCGCGGCCTCGGAGGCGTAGAGCTTGGCCTTGGAGGCCGCGATCCGGAAGTCCTGGCCGCGGTCGATCAGATCGGCGGCCCGCCAGACCAGCAGCCGGGCGGCGTCGGCGTCGAGCGACATGTCGGCGATCATGTCCTGCACCAGCTGGAAGCCCGCGATCTCACGGCCGAACTGGGTCCGCTCCTTCGCGTAGGAGACCGACGACTCGAGGCAGGCCTGGACCAGGCCGACGCAGCCGGCGGCGACCGAGACCCGGCCCTTGTCCAGCGACGCCATCGCGATCTTGAACCCCTGGCCCTCGTCGCCCAGGCGGGCCGACTCGGGCAGCCGCACGTCCTCCAGGAAGAGCTCAGCGGTGGCCTGGCCACGCAGCCCGAGCTTGCCCTTGATCTCGCGGGCCTCGAAGCCGTCGGCGTCGGTGGGTACGAGGAACGCCGTCACGCCGCGTGGCCCGTCGTCCGACGTGCGGGCGAAGACCAGGGCCACGTCGGCCCAGGTGCCGTTGGTGATGAACACCTTCTGGCCGTTGAGGACGTAGTCGGAGCCGTCGCGCGTGGCCTTGCTGGTCAGGTTGCCGGCGTCGGAGCCGTGGCCCGGCTCGGTGAGCCCGAAGCAGCCGAGCTTGGCGGCGGTCGCGATGCCGGGGAGCCACTCCTGCTTCTGCTCCTCGGTGCCGAAGCCGAGGACCGACTTGCCGACCAGGCCGTTCGAGACCGACACGATGCCTCGGAGCGCGGAGTCGGCGCGGCCGAGCTCCTCCATGCCGATGGCGTAGGTGACGTAGTCGCCGCCCAGGCCGCCGTACTCCTCGGGGATGGTCAGCCCGAAGAAGCCGATCTCGGCCATCTTCGGGATGATCCCGAGGTCGACCGACTCCGCCCGGTCCCACTCGGTCCGGTGCGGCACGGCCTCCTTCTCGAGGAAGTCGCGCGCCAGCGAGCGGAACGCCTCCTGCTCCTCGCTCAGTGACATGTCCATGCGGTCATCCTGCCTGTGGACGGGTTCGGGACGGTCGGGATGGTCCGTGACGGAAATGTGGACCGAACACCGTTCTCCACAACCAGAACGTCACGGACTATCCCGGCGGGTGGCGGCCTGGCGAGCCAGCTCGGCCCGGGCCAGCGAGGCCTTGTGCACCTCGTCGGGTCCGTCGGCGAAGCGGAGCGTGCGGATCGCGGCGTACGACGAGGCGAGGGGGAAGTCCTGGGAGAGCCCCCCGGCGCCGTGGACCTGGATGGCGCGGTCGACGATCTCCTGGACCACCTTGGGGGTGGCGATCTTGATCGCCTGGATCTCGGTGTGGGCGCCGCGGTTGCCGACGGTGTCCATCAGCCAGGCGGTCTTGAGCACCAGCAGCCGCAGCTGCTCCACGGCGACCCGGGCCTCGGCGATCCACTCGCGGATCACGCCCTGGCGGGCCAGGGGCTTGCCGAAGGCGACGCGGCTCTCGACCCGGGCGCACATGAGCTCGATCGCCTTCTCGGCCAGGCCGACCGCGCGCATGCAGTGGTGGATCCGGCCGGGGCCGAGGCGGGCCTGCGCGATCGCGAAGCCGAGCCCCTCGTCCGCCACCAGGTTCGAGGCAGGTACCCGGACGTCCTCGAAGCGCAGCTCGGCGTGGCCGCCGTGCTCGTGGTCGTCGTACCCGAACACCGTCATCGGGCGTACGACGGTCAGCCCCGGGGTGTCGCGGGGGACCAGCACCATCGACTGCTGGCGGTGCCGCTCGGCCTCCGGGTCGGTCTTGCCCATCACGATGAAGATCTCGCACTGCGGGTTCATCGCGCCGGTGATCCACCACTTGCGACCGTTGACGACGTACTCGTCGCCGTCGCGCACGATCGACGTCTCGATGTTGGTGGCGTCGGAGGAGGCCACGTCGGGCTCGGTCATCGCGAAGGCCGAGCGGACGGTGCCGGCGAGCAACGGGGTCAGCCAGCGCTCCTTCTGCTCGGGGCTCCCGAACATGGCCAGCACCTCCATGTTCCCCGTGTCGGGCGCGGAGCAGTTGAGCGCGGGCGGGGCGAGGTGGCCGGCCCGGCCGGTGATCTCGGCCAGGGGTGCGTACTGGAGGTTGGTCAGCCCGGCACCGAACTCGTCACCGGGCAGGAAGAGGTTCCAGAGCCCACGCTCCTGGGCCTCGGCCCGGAGCTCCTGGAGCACCGGTGCGGCCGACCAGGCGAACGGGTCCTCCATCGCCTCCAGCTGGTCGTGGAAGACCTGCTCGGACGGCTCGATCTTCGCAGCCATGAAGTCGAGCAGCTCCTCCTGCAGCTCCTGGGTGCGGGCGTCGAGTGCGAAGTCCATGTCAGTTCCCCTCGATGCTGTGGAGTCCGGCGGCGATGATCAGGTCGAACCCCTCGCCGATGCGGTCGAAGCCCTCGCCGACGGTCTGGCCCTGGAGGTAACGGAAGTGGATCCCCTCCAGGATCACCGCGAGCTTGAAGTAGGCCAGCGCCAGGTGGAAGCCCATGTCGCCGGGCTCCCGGCCGCTGGCCGCGGTGTACGCCGCGAGCTGGTGGTCGTTGCCGGGCCAGCCCTGCGCCTTGGCCACGTCCGACACGAGGTCGCCGCCCGCCGAGGCACCGAGCGTCTCGTAGACCAGCATCAGCGCCAGGTCGGTGCGGGTGTCGCCGAGCGTGGCCATCTCCCAGTCGACCACGGCATGGATCCGGTCGTCGGTGCCGACCAGGCAGTTGTCGAGCCGGTAGTCGCCGTGCACGATCCCCACCACCGAGGGGTCCGCGGCCACCTGCGCCACGTGCTCGGCGAGCCTCCGGTGCAGCTCGTCGGCGTCCGGGTGCTCGCGGGTCTTCGAGCCCGCGAGCTGCTTGCCCCAGCGGCGTACCTGTCGCTCGAGGAAGCCGTCCGGCCGGCCGAGCTCGCCGAGGCCGACGGCGCCGGGTTCGACGGCGTGCAGCTTCGCCAGCACCTCGACCAGCCGCTCGGCGATGGCGCCGGTGCGCTCGGGACCGAGCTCGTCCAGCTCCTCGGCCCGCCGGTAGGCGCGGCCGTCCACCCGCTCCATCACGTAGAAGGGCGCGCCCAGGACGTCGGGATCCTCGCAGTGGGCGTAGGTGTGGGGGACGGGTACGTCGGTGGAGACCAACCCGGACATCGCGGTGTACTCCCGGCCCATGTCGTGCGCCGTGGCCTGGACGTGGCCCAGCGGCGGGCGGCGCACGATCCACCACGAGCTGCCGTCGGTCACCTCGTAGGTCAGGTTGGACTTCCCGCCCGCGACCAGCTGCGCGCTGAGCTCGCCGTCGATCTCGCCCGGCCGCTGTCCGTCGTACCACTCCCGGAACCGGCCGAGGTCCAGGCCCGGGACGTCCTCACTCATGGCCGATGCCCGTCAGCACGTCGACCCGCGCCTGGAGCTTCCGCATCCCGGCCAGCCACGCGTCCGTGTCGGCCGCGCGGGCGGCGTAGTAGCGGGCGACCTCGGGGTGGGGGAGCACCAGGAACCGGTCCTCGGCCAGCGACTCCACCCAGGCGTCCGCCACCTCCTCGGGCGTGAGCGCCGCGTCGCGGGTGAGCAGCTCCTTGAGCGGCCCGGCCTGCTCGAGCATCCGGGTCTGGACACCCTGCGGGCAGATGGCCTGCACGGCGATGCCGCGGTGGCCGTAGGTGACCGAGAGCCATTCCGCGAAGCCCACAGCGGCGTGCTTGGTGACCGAGTACGGCGCGGCTCCGATCATCGTCAGCAGGCCGGCCGCGCTCGCGGTGACGACGAAGCGGCCGCCCTTCTCGTCGGCCAGCCAGCCCGGGACCAGCTGGCGAGCCGCCCGGATGTGGGCCATCACGTTGGTGTCGATCATCGCGGCCCAGTCGTCGTCGGAGGCCTGCAGGCTGTCGGGCCGGGTGCGGTCGATCCCCGCGTTCGCCAGGTAGACGTCGATGCGGCCCAGCGTCTCCGTGGTGGCTGCGATCAGCGAGCGGACCCCTTCGTCCGACGAGCAGTCGCCAGGCGCCGCGGTCGCGCCGAGCTCCTCGGCCACCGAGCGACAGGCGTCCTCGTCGAGGTCGTTGACCACCACCCGCGCGCCCTCGGCGACGAGCCGGCTCGCCAGCGCCCGGCCGATCCCGTGGCCGGCGCCGGTCACCACCGCGCCGGCGTCCTGCAGCACCTGCATGGACCCACACAACCACGTGTCAACTTCAGTTGACAGATCGGCACTCGTCAACTAGAGTTGACACCATGTCGACCGACCTGAACCAGCTCACGGCGGCCGCCACGGCGTCCGACCCTCGGGCGGGGTTGCGCGCCGTCCGCGCACTGGGGCGGCTGCTCGAGCACCTCGAGCGCACCCAGGTCGACCGCGCCCGCGCGGCCGGCTGGTCGTGGCAGGAGATCGCCGACGTCCTCGAGGTGAGCCGGCAGGCCGTCCACAAGAAACACGCACGCAGATAGGAGAGCCGGAATGTTCGAGCGGTTCACCCGCAACGCCCGCGCCGTCGTCGTCGGCGCCCAGCAGTCCGCCGTCCAGGCGAACGCCCCGGAGGTGCGCCCCGCGCACCTGCTCGAGTCGCTGGTGTCGACGGACTCGATCCTGGCCATGAGGGTGCTGGCGGCACTGGGCGCACCCGGCGACGAGGTCCGCCGGGTGGTTCGCGGCCTGGTCACGCACTACGCCGACGGTCTCGACGCGGATGACGCCGAGGCGCTCCGGCTGCTCGGGATCGACCTCGACGAGGTGCTGAACCGGATCGACAGCGATCTCAACGATGGTCGGGGCCCCTTCCCTAAGGGCCACAAGCCGTTCTCCCGCCAGAGCAAGAAGGTGCTCGAGCTGTCGCTCCGCGAGGCGCTGCGCCTCGGCGACGGCTTCATCGGCACCGAGCACCTCCTGCTCGGCCTGATCCGGGCCGACGACCCCACCGTGCGGCAGCTGCTGGCGGCGTTCGAACTCACGCCGGACGACGTACGCCGGGCCGTCGACGAGGCGGACCGTCGGGCCGGCTGAGACCGAGCTCAGGCGACCGCGAGGGCAGTACGCCGGGCGCGCAGCCGCATGGCCTCGTCGGCGCTCGCGTCGGCGACCTTCGACAGCGCGGACGCGGTCACTGCCGGGCCACAGTGCCGAGCGGCCGCGTCGTCGGCGGCCAGCTCCACCAGCAGCGCCACGGATCGCTGCACCTCGGCGGCGCTCGCGCGGCCGGCCAGGCAGCGTCCCTGCAGGTGGGCCAGGCCCACCAGGAACCTCTGGCCCGACCGCAGGTGGGCGGACTCGTGTGCGACCACCGAGCGAAGCTCGTCGTTGCTGAGCAGCGCCTGCAGCGCGGTCGTGACGACGACCTGGGCACCGCGGCCGGGGGTGCACGCGGCTGCGTACGTCGCGCTGGTGAGGAGCGAGACGTGCACGCCGTCGACCAGCTGGCCGGGGAGCTCGGCCGCGGCCCCCCGGGTCGCGCGCCGCACCCGGCGGCGGTGCACGGCGAGGCCCACCCCGCGGTAGACGGCCAGGCACCCCAACGTCCCGACGGCCGCGGTCATCAGCCAGCTGGCGCCGTACACCGCGGCGGCGTGGCAGGTCTGGCAGGCGGTCAGCCCCTGGCCCGTCCCGACCTCGCGGGTGACCTCGACCGCCGAGCGGAGCACCAGGGCCAGGCCCAGCACGGCGCCGATGACGCCGGTGAGGAACAGGCAGGCCCAGGCCCGGATCGCCAGCCCCGGGTGACGCACCGCCCACTGTCGCCGTCCGACCAGGGCGGGCCCCACCAGGTAGGCCGCCCACGCCCAGGCGAACAGGCTGCCGGAGACGGCGAGGCTCATCGCTGCCTGTCCTCGAGGGCACGTCGAAGGGCGGCTGCGTCGTCCGCGCCGAGGCTGCCGGCGAACCGGGAGAGCGCCCCGGTGCGGTCGTCGCTGCGCAGCAGCTGCTCGAGCATCGCCTGAGCCGTCCGCGGCGGGTCGGTCCGGACCAGGCTGAACTCGAGCTCGCCGTCCGGGCCGGTGACCCGCTGCACCGTGCCGGCCCTCCGCAACCGCTCGAGGACGGTGAAGATCGAGGTCATCGGCGGCGCATCGGCCCCGAACGACTCGTGCAGGTCGCGCGCGGTCATCGGGCCGGCGGCGTGCGTCAGCCGGGCCTCGAGCTCGGCCTTCAGCGCGCCGCGCGCCCTGCGCGTGCTCATCCGTCCTCCGCCGGCATCCGCGCCGCCTCGGCCAGCAGCGTGACCACGAACAACAGGAAGATGGCGACGTGCACGCCGGTGCAGTAGAGGCAGATGGCGTCGAGCCGGTAGAGCTCCGCCCACACGAGGTAGATCGCGAACACGAGGCCACCGGCCACGAGCGCCACCCGCCCCCAGCGCAGCAGCGGCGACTGGCTCGCCCAGGCCCACGGGCTCATCACCACGACCAGCAGAACGAAGAAGGCCAGCCCCAGGTAGGCGACCGGGATGCCGTGCAGCTCCGAGTAGGTGCTCGTGGTGACCTTCGCGCAGTCGATGTGGCCGGTTTCCGGGCAGGCCAGGCTGTTCGAGCCCGAGCCGTGCTCGTAGGCGAGGTACGCCGCGTCGAGCAGCCCCACGATGGCCAGGACGAACGACGCCCACACCAGTGACCGGGGGACCCGGCTCACGTCGTCGGGAGCTTCGCGGCCGCGGCCTGCACGCCGGAGGAGGTGCACACGTCCTCGGGCTGGCCGTCCGTGGCCTTGCAGATGATCGCGGAGAAGAAGTTGGCCATCGCGTCGACGTTCTTGGCCACGTCGGTGGTCGGGTCCTGCATCGCGTTGGCCACCTCGGCGTGCGTCATGCCCTTGAAGAGGTCAGGGGAGTAGCTCGCCCCCTGCGACACGTGGCTGCCGAACATCGCGATGAACGGGATGGACCCGGCCGTGTCACTGGTCCCGACGTACGGCGGGGCGTTGTACTTCTGCACCAGGGCGTCGTCGTCCGACGTCAGCGTGTCCAGCGGTTGGCCGTTGGTGTCCTCGAGCTCGTAGCCGGAGAACGAGATGTACTGGCTGGTGTACGACGATCCGTGGAAGCTGAGGGTCGGGGTGTTGGGGAAGACGTCCTTCGGCGTGGACGCGGTCTGCCCGAGTCCCGTGAAGGTGCCGAACCGAGCCAGGGCGGCCACCACTGACCAGCGCTCGGCCGCGCAGTAGGGGCAGTACTCCGCCCCGACGTAGAGCATGCGCGGCTTGCCGTCGGCGGTGAGCGGGTCGGCCGTGATGGCGCTCGGCAGCGTCTTGATGTTGCCGGCGCCGACCTTGTCGAAGGTCGCGGCCGGGATCGACGTCACGCCGCTGATCACCTCGTCGCTCGCCGCTGTGGTCTTCGCGCCCTTGTCGTTGTGCAGGAGGCCGACCGCCACGACGATCGCCACCACCACGACCACGGCGAGGATGATCGAGCCGACGCCCAGCAGCCGGCTGCGCCGCTGGCGCGCGGCCAGCTCGCGCCGCGCCTCCTCGGCGGCCGCGACCCGCTTGGCTCGCCGCTCCTCGGCCTTCGCCGAGGCGGCCGCGTTGGAGCCGGGTGCGGACAGGTTGGCCGGGTTCCCCGTGGGGCGTCTCTTGGGAGGCACGCCTTCCGTTATACAACTCGTTGATCCACAAGTTGTATAACTCAGGAACTTCTTAGGGGCCGGGACCATCCATCCGCTGTTTCTCCGCCGCGGCACGGGGAACCGATCGGGAAGGACACACACTGTCGAGGAGACCCGAGATGCCCGCCACCGAACCGCCCGCTTCGATCGTGCGCTGGACCCGGAGGCTGGAGGATGCCACGGCTCTCGACGCGCCCGTAGGTGCCTTGGAGCCTGCCGTCCGCGCACTGTTCGGGAGCGGCACGCGTGGCTCGGTGCTGCGCGGCGACTGGCTGGGTCACGCGGTCCACCCGATACTGACCGACGTCGTGCTCGGCACGTGGACCTCTGCGACGCTGCTTGACCTGTTCGGCGGGCGCAGCTCCTCCGAGCCGGCCAGGAGACTCATCGGCATCGGTCTGCTCGCCGCTGGTCCGACTGCCTGGACCGGATGGGCGGAGTGGTCGGCGGCCGGGTCGCGCGACAAGCGGACTGGCCTCGTCCACGCTGTCACCAACGGTCTGGCCATCGGCGTCTACGCGTCGTCGTGGGTCGCCCGCAAGCGGGGACGGCCCCGGGCCGGGGCCAGGCTCGCCATGGCCGGGGCGGTCGTGTCAGGCATGGGCGGCTACCTCGGCGGCCACCTCGCGACGACGCGCAAGGTCGGGAGCCATCACCCTGCCTACGACTGCTCCAGGTAGTGCGCAGCGAGTCGCACCTGCATGCACGGCCACGCGACCTTCGTGCCGGTCATCGCTTCGCAGTGGACACAGCCACCCTTCCGCTCGACATGTGACGCGAGGATGGCCAGCGCCCAGCCGCGGCGGCTCTGGACGCGGCGTTGCTGGAGTCGTTCGATGAAGCTCATGGCACCCAACACCTCCCCCCGATGGCGTCGTCTGGAGGTCCAACGAGCCAGAGGCGAATGAGTCACTGGCAGATCGACCACGCCGTGCTTGCCCGCGGACGCCACGGCCCCTAGCGTCGGCGCGGTGGCGAACGACGGCGTGCCGACCTCGCCCCGTCTCACCTTCCGGCGCATGTGCGAGGACGACCTCGACGACATCGCTCGCCTGCTCGGCGACCCCGCGGTGATGGCTCACTACCCACGTCCGCGGAGCCGGGACGAGGCCCTGGCCTGGATCCGCTGGAACCAGGCCAACTACGCCCGCGACGGGTTCGGGCTCTGGATCCTGCACGACGTCGAGGGTCGCTTCGTCGGTGACTGCGGGCTGACCTGGCAGGTGGTCGACGACGAGGAGCACCTCGAGCTGGGCTACCACGTCGTGCCGGACCGACAGGGCGAGGGGCTGGCCTCGGAGGCCGCGACCGCGTGCCGTGACCTGGCCCGGGCTCGCGGGATCGACCACCTGATAGCGATCATCGGCCCCGACAACCTGCCGTCCCAGCGGGTGGCCGTGCATGTCGGGATGACCCTGCGGCCAGGAACGATGGTCAAGAGCGGGGTGCCGGTCGTGGTCTTCAGCATGCGGCTCGGGAGCGTGCCCGTCGTCGCTGAGGCGTAGGCGATCCGCAGACAGGCTGCTGCTGCGACGCCCCCACCGAGACCACCGCCACGGCGGTCGCAACAGTCAGCACCGTGACGCCGGCCGCACCGATCGCCGCCCGGGCGCCGCACAGCGCGATCAGCGGGCCGCCGACGAGGCTGCCCAGCGACGAGGCACCGACGACGACCGTGGCCTGCGCCGTGAGAGCCGAACGCCGCTCGAGGCCGGACGTCGAGCGGGTCACGAGCGCTGTCGTGGCCGCGTTGCCCGCGGGCACCGCCAGCCCCATGACAACGGCGGCCGCACCGATCACGACCGGTGTCGGGTGGGCGGCCATGGCCATCCATCCCAGCCCGGCGACCACCCAGGCACCGGCGTTGAGCAGGGACGGGCGATCCCACCGCATCACCGCGACCCCGATGGCCGAGCCCGGCAACGACCCGAGGGCGTACGCCGTCAGGCCCACCGTGGCCAGCAGCACCCCGGCCCCCCGCTCGGCGCCGAGCACGGCCAGGCCGAGCGGGAACGCGAACCAGGCGGCGCAGCCGACTCCGCGGACCAGCCAGCCGGCGCGGATGACCGGGTGGCGGGACAGCAGCGACCGGACCGTCGGCAGAGGCTCGTCGGCGTCCACGTGCGCACTCACCCGAACGGTCGCCACGAGCAGCGCACCGACCAGGGAGAGCACCCCTTCGAGCGCCACCGCGGCGGCGGCGCCGACCCACGCGATCAGTGGCAGGGTCGCGAGCGGTGCGACGGTCATGGCCAGCCGCACGCCGGCGTCCTGGGTCGCCAGCAAGCGAGCGGCACCGTGCTGCGGGTCGCGGCGGTCGCCCAGCGCGGCGAGGAGCGCCGAGTCGAGCGGACCCGAGACGGCGTTCAGGACCCCGATCGCGAGCCCGGACCCGACCAGGACCTCCGCGGACAGACGGCCCGTCACGGCGGCCACGGGCACCACCAACGTGGCCAGGCCCTCCGCGACCAGCAGCATGGCCAGGGAGGCGGCCGAGTCCAGCCGGCGCTGCAGCTGACGGGTCCACCACGGAGCCGTCACGGTCGGGAGCCCGGCCGCTCCCGCGACCAGGCCGACCGCCCAGGCGGAGCCGGTCTCGTCCAGGACCAGTAGCGGCAGAGCGACGAGGGCCGCGCGGTACCCGAAGTGAGTGAGCGTCCAGGCGCTGAGGAGACGTACCACGGACCGGTCCATCCCCCCACCGTGGTCGAAGCCAGCTGCGCGTGGTACCCGGTGAACCTGGGCCGCTCCTCATAGGCTGTGCCTATGGCCGACGCAGCCTCGCTCACCGACCTGAGACTGGTGCTCGCGATCGACGAGACGGGGTCGATCGGCGGAGCCGCGACCTTGCTGCACCTGAGCCAGCCGAGCGCGAGCCAGCGGCTCGCCGTCCTCGAACGCCGCGTCGGGGTCGCGCTGGTGGAGCGCGACACCACCGGGGCCCGGCTCACCCCGGCGGGTCTGCTGCTCGCCGAGCACGGGAGGCGCGCCCTGGACCTGGTGGCTGAGGCGGTGGCTGCGGCCCGCTCGCCGGCGGGGCTGCGGCTGGCCGTCGGCACGATCGGGAGCCTGGCGCCGGTGGTCTACCCGGCGCTGCAGAACCTGCTCGCCGAGCACCTCATCGTGCACCGCACCGACCACGGACGCCCGCTGGTGCGCGCCGTCGCCGACGGTGCGCTCGACGCCGCGGTCGTGGGACTGGGCCCGGCCGAGTCGCCTGCCTTCGGCGTACGCCGCACGAAGCTGGGTCGCGATCGGGTCGTGCTGGTCGGGACGCTCGACAGCCCCCGGTCGCGGCGTCGCCCGCTGACGGGTCTCCGGGTGGCGGTGGCCACCTACGACGACGAGCCCTCTTCCGTCGAGGACCGGGTGGCGCGCTGGGGTGGTGCGCCCGTGCGGGCCGCATCCACCACCACGGCGCTGGCCATGGCTCGCCAGCCGGGCTGGCTCGCGGCCGTCCCCCACACGGCACTGGCTCCGCACGGAGTGGTTGAGGACCGCACGGCGCACCTCAGGCTCGCCGTCGACTGTCACCTCTGGCTGGTGACCCGTAGCGCCCGAGCCGACGTGCTCGTCGACCGTGCCGCAGAGCTGGGCGCCGCGCTGGGCCTGAGCAACCTCATAGCATGATCGGGTGGCCGAGGTCAGGGACTCCGACAAGGCGCTGAACCGGTCACTCTGGGCGGTGATGAACGAGCGGTTCACCGACTCGGCGGCCGAGGAGCTGTGGCTTCGACCGGACGCGGTCTGGGGGCTCTTCGCGGTCCCGGAGCGGGAGCTCGGAGTGTTGGGCCCGGTCCGCGGGCTCGACGTCGTGGAGCTGGCGTGCGGTACCGCGTACTTCTCCGCGTGGCTGGCCCGCGCCGGCGCCAGGACGGTGGCCGTGGACATCTCGCACGAGCAGCTGATGACCGCGCGCAGGATGCAGGCCCAGGTCGGACCGGCATTTCCTCTGGTCCAAGCGGACGGGGAGCAGGTCCCGCTGGCCGGTGGACGGTACGACCTCGTGGTGAGTGAGCACGGAGCCGCCGTGTGGTGCGACCCGGAGCTGTGGCTGCCGGAAGCCGCCCGGCTGCTCCGACCGGGAGGGCGGTTGGTCTTCATGACCAACAGCCACCTGTCCGCGCTGTGCGTCCCGGCCGAGGAAGGGGTGGCCGGCGAACACCTGTTGCGTGGTCAGCGCGAGGCGTACCAGGTGCGCTGGCCCGGCGGAGGGGTCGAGTTCCATCCCTCGCACGGGGACTGGGTGCGGCTGCTTCGCGGGGCTGGCTTCGTGGTCGTGGCCATGCACGAGATCTATGCGCCGCCAGAGGGCAGCGACCACGCCTTCTACGAGATCGTGTCGAAGGACTGGGCGACCCGGTGGCCCGCCGAGGAGCTCTGGGTGGCGGTGCGCTCGTGACGACGGCGCCAGGTGAACGGATGCGGCCCACGATCGCAGGGCCCGATGTACCGGCGGCCTCGGCCGACGAGTCCTAGACATCCGCTCCTGGCGCGAACAGCGCGTCATTCCGCGTGAGAGCACGGCTCAGGTCGAGGCCGACGCATTCTGCGATCTAACCATCCATGCGTCGAAGGGCCTTCGTGGCTGCCGCCCGCACCCGAGCCGACTCGTCTTGGCACATCGACTCGACGGAGGAGCGTTCCTCACTCAGGCCTCGTTCGGCGACCACTCGCAGTGCCATCTCGCGCACCCGCCACGCTTCATCACTCAGCGCCGACCGGACGGCGGCGCGTGCCGATCCGTGCCACGCATACAACAGGCCGCGAGTCGCCCAAACGCGGAGCCAGTAGTCCGGGCCGGCTTCACCACCGGTCCGGACCCAGGCCGCGGGTGGCCCGCCGAGCGCCATGATCAGTTCACCGTCGACGGCTCTGCCGCGGAGTATCGCCACGCACCCCGACACCACAGCTCTCTCGCCCCGACGCGCGCACTCCTGCTCGACACTCTGCTGCGGTGTCATCCCCCAGTGCGACCTGGCGACCATGCCCGTCCACGATAGCTACTGCAGGAGCCGCCGTCCGCGGCGCGGAACGCTGAGTTCGGGCTAGACGCAGTCGCCCTGGCGCTTTCTACGCGGACTTTCGGACCGCGGGGGTGGCTGGGGCTCTAGTCTGAGTCACTGCCCGTGCGGACCGCCCATCCGAGTAGCCGTAGCGTGCCGAGCTGAGGAGTTTCCGATGGGCTGGGAAGAAGCGGGTGTTGCCTGGAGCGATCGCGCAGTTGACTGGGCGTACTTGATGGAGCCGCTCTTCACTCCTGTCTATGAAACGCTCGGCAGGTCTCTCGCTCCCCAGCCGACCCACTCGCTGCTCGACATCGGGTGCGGAGGCGGCCGCGCCCTGCAGGGATACGCGGCGCAGGGATTTCAGGTCGCTGGTATCGACGCCGCAGAGGGTCTGCTCAGCATCGCGCGTCTCCGCGCGCCGCGGGCCGACCTGCGACACGGTTCTCTGACCGAGCTGCCCTGGCCGGATGGCACCTTCGACGCAGTCACTGGCGTGAACTCCTTCGTGTACGCCGACGACGGCGGACTCTCGGAAGCCTTTCGGGTGCTCAAGCGCGGAGGAAGGTTGGGGATCGGGTTCTGGGCCGACCCGATGGACTTCGTGTTCTGCATGACTGCCTTGGGAAGGGCCTTGGGTCCGTATGTCGCCCCGGCGAGCACCCACACCCCTTTGGCCATGTCGGAGCCAGGGAGGGCGCGTGAACTGCTCGCGGCGGCCGGCTTCGACGTACTCGACTCCGGCTCCGTCCACTGCGTCAGCGAGTTCGCGGATGCGGAGACGGCCTACCGAGGGTTGGCCTCGACGGGAATGATCTACCCAATTGTCCAAGACGACGCGGAGACGGACCTGCGGGCCGAAGTCATGGATGATCTCCACTCGCGGTACTCAGCCGCCGACGGCATCAGGATGAACGCGTCAATCGGCTGGCTCATCGCCGAGCGATCACACTGACGCCACCTCGGGAACCGTGACCGGCATCTGTCCGGGGAGTTGAATGTCCATCTGTTGACCGAGCGGAAGCGCGGGCCAAAGCGCTTCCTTCCGGCTCCGAAGGACTCGACGTGACTATCCGGATCCGCGATCCGGGCGGATGGTGGCGCATGCAGGGGCGCCCCTCACAAGAACATGTAGGGGCGCCCGATCTGCGTAGGGGAGTTGAAGATCTGCGCGCACGACGTTCGGCCACTGCGACTCCACGCCTGCGCGGCGAGGGTCACGCAGATCGGAATCGCTGCCACCGGCGCGTGAGAGCCGGCCGCTGCTGGGTCAGTGCATGCTTGGCTGTGCGGCGGCGCTCGGCATGGTGCAGGCGGGTGGCGATCTCGGTCTTGGCGAGGTCGTAGTTCATGTTCATGAGTGACTCCTGGTCCGGGTCCGTCGACCTTCGACGTGCCAGAAACGCTAGTGACGCAGACACTCCGTGTCGGTCGTGCAGACCCGCCTCCGTTGTCTGGTAGCCACACCACTGAGGGGTGGGTTGGCCACACCCGCCGCATCGGGCATGTCGACCGCGGTCGCCTATCCGGTGTGCGGCAGAAGCCCGCTCAGCGCCTGCGCCATCCGGTCTGCTCCGGCAACGCTGGGGCCCGACCGGCCGAAGAGACCGCGCTTCGGATCGGAGGACAGCGTCACCTGAACGGTCCCGGGCGATGTCTCCTCGATTCGAGCAGTGACCTTCTCGCCGACACCCAGCAGGAACCTCCCCGAGGTGAACACCGCAGTGCCGGTGCCCACGTCGCCGGACAGGTACTGGAACCCGGTGCGCTTGGCCGCCTCCTGCAGCGCCGCGAAGACGTTCGGCGGCTCCGCCTGAAAGGTCATCGACTGCGTGGTGCCACCGCTCATCTCGCCACCCTGGCTCACTGTGGAGCGGGAACCTGCGTGTCAGGTCTCGCTCTGCTCAGCATGACAGGGCACCAGCCACTGCTCACCCGGTCAGGTCGTCAACCGCATGCTCCCGAGCTCGCTGCCGCTCCCACAGCCCGCAGCCGACCATGACCAGCGCCGCGAGCACAGCCCCGGCCAGTACGTCGACGACGTAGTGCTCGCCGTAGTAGACCAGCGCCGTGCACATCGCCAGGGGATAGAGGACGAGCAGCCACCGCAGCGGGCTGCGCAGCCGCCAGATGCCGTACATCGCGACCAGGAAGGTGATGCCGGCGTGGAGCGAGGGCATCGCGGCCACCGGGTTGCCGACGCCCTGGAGGACGAGATCGAAGCGGCCCAGGCCGAGGTCGCGCCAGCCGCGACCGGTGAGCCGGGGGATCGCCTCACGGATGTAGCCGTCCTCGGAGGCCATCCACGGCGGTGACATCGGGTAGACGATGTAGACCGCCAGCGCCCCGAAGTTGATGGCGACGTAGCGGCGCATCCAGCGCAGCCACTCATCGCGGTTGCGGACCCACAGGACCGCCGCGATGGTCAGGCCGGTCAGGAAGTGGCTGGCGTAGACGGTGGTGAAGAGGACGTCGTACCAGCGCGGGTCGCTCGTCCGCAGGCACGGGTTCCCGCACAGCGCGTGCTGGAGGTGCACGGTGGGCAGCGTGTTCCCACCGCCGAACGACCGCGAGAGCCACTCGTCGAAGCGGATCGGGAACGAGTAGTGGATCGAGCCCAGCCCGAGGTTGTCGGTGAGGCCGCGGCTGTAGAAGTAGATGACCAGCCCGACCATGGGGATGGACCAGTCCCGCACGAAGCGCAGGTGGGAGCGCCACGGCGCCTCGATGTTCCACGCGATGGTGCCGAACCACAGCCACACGAAGACCGAGATCGTGTCGTTGGGAATGCCGAGCAGCTTCGTGTACGCCGCCAGCAGTCCGGCGTACGCCAGCATCGCGATGACCCGCGAGCGGCGTCTGGTGACCGGAGGGAGGCCGGTGACCTTCGGAGCGGGCGCGGATGCGTTCTCCTCGAGCCCCTGCGCCACGGGCGAACTTTACGTGAACGCTGCCCGACACCGCGCGCGGGTTCCGAGCGTCAGCCCAACGGGTCGAGAGCGTCGTACGTCGTGACCGCGCCGGCCAGCTCCCGGAGGTGGTGGCCGCCGTCGCCGAGCAGGTGGTCGAGCGCAGTCAGGTGAGCGGTGTACATGCCGACGGAGTACTCCATCGTCATCGCGATGCCGCCGTGCAGCTGGATCGCCTCCTGCCCGACGTGCCGGCCGGCCCTGGACACCTGCAAGGAGACCCGGCGGGCGGCGTCGGCCACCGGCTCGGGCTCACCTCGAGCCACGACCATCGTCGCCCAGTCGACCATCGAGTGGGTGAGCTGCAGCGAGACGTACATGTCGGCAGCGCGGAAGGTGAGGGCCTGGAAGGTGCTGAGCGGAACGCCGAACTGCTTGCGGCTGCGGAGGTACTCGCAGGTCGTCGGCAGCAGGAACTGCATGGCGCCCAGCGCCTGGTTGGCCGCCATCACCCGGGCGATGTCCTGGACGGTCGAGATGCTGTTGGTCAGGTCCGCGCCGGGCTCGCCCAGGGGCGTGGCGGCCGTGCCGTCGAAGGAGACCCGGGCGGCGCGGCTGCCGTCGTACGCCGAGTAGCCGGTGCGCTCGGCCTCCGCGCCGTCGAGGACGAAGAGGCCGGTGCCGCCGTCGGGCAGCTTGGCGCTGACCACGAGGACGTCGGCCCGCGCGCCGAAGGGGACCGGTTCCTTGACGCCGGTGAGCGTCCAGGCGTCGCCGTCCTGCGCTGCCGTCACCTGCTCGGCGGCCGGGGTCCAGCCTCGCCCGGGCTCGTCGTGTGCGAAGGCCAGCACCGACTCGCCGCCCGACAGTGCGCCGAGGAGCTCCTGGCGCTGCTCGGCCGTGCCGCAGGCCGACACCAGCCCGCCGGCCAGCACCACCGACGTCAGGTAGGGCTCGGGCGCGATCACGCGGCCGAGCTCCTGGCAGACGATGCCGATCTCGACCGGGCCCGCGCCGACGCCGCCGTCCTCCTCGGCGAACGGCAGCCCGAGCAGCCCCATCTCGGCCATCCGGCCCCAGAGCTCCTCGTCGAAGCCGGGATCCTTCTCGACGACCCGGCGACGGTTCTCGTAGTCGCCGTACGCCTTGCCGACGAGCCCCTTGACGGCATCGCGCAGGGCGTCCTGCTCGTCGTCGTAGAGGAAGTCCATTCGATGCTCTCCTTGACTCGGCTCAGAGGCCCAGGATGTTGCGGGCGATGATCTGGCGCTGCACCTCGTTGGAGCCGCCGTAGATGGAGGCCTTGCGCAGGTTGAGGTACTGAGGGCCGGCCAGCCGCTCCCACTCCGACAGCTCGCTCCCCTCGCTCGCACCGCTGGCCAGGCCGGCCGGGCCGGCCAGGTCGAGCACCAGCTCGCTCACCGCCTGCTGGAGCTCGCTGCCCTTCAGCTTGAGGACCGACGAGGCCGGGTCCGGCTTGCCCTCGGCGGAGTTCGCGGCCACCCGCACCGCCGTCAGCTCGAGCGCCAGCAGCTCGTTCTCGAGGCCGGCGATCCTGGACCGCAGCAGGGGGTCGTCGGCGTACCGCTCCTCGGCCAGCCCCTTCACCCGGGCGATCACCCGCTTCACGATCCCGGGCGGTGCGACGCCGACCCGCTCGTTGCCGAGCAGGAACTTGGCGATGGACCAGCCGCCGTTGAGCTCGCCCACGAGGTTGGCGCCCGGCACGCGGACGTCCTCGAACCACACCTCGTTGACCTCGTGGCCACCGTCGATCAGCTGGATCGGCCGGACCTCGAGCCCCTCGGCCTCCATGTCGATGAGCAGCATCGAGATGCCGGCCTGCTTCTTGGCCTCGGGGTCGGTGCGGACCAGCATGAAGATCCAGTCGCCGTACTGGCCGAGCGTGGTCCAGGTCTTCTGCCCGTTGACCACCCAGTCGTCGCCGTCCTTGACCGCCGTGGTGCGCAGACCGGCCAGGTCTGAGCCGGCGTCCGGCTCGGAGAAGCCCTGGCTCCACCAGATGTCGAGGTTCGCGGTCCTGGGCAGGAACTCCTTCTTCTGCTCCTCGGTCCCGAACTGCGCGATGACCGGGCCGATCATGCTGGCGTTGAACGCGAGGGGAGTGGGCACGCAGGCGCGCTCCATCTCGGCGTGCCAGATGTGGAACTGGACCTCGGTCCAGTCCTGGCCGCCCCACTCGACCGGCCAGCGGGGCACGGCGTACCCGGCGGCGTTGAGCGTCTGCATGCTCTCGACCAGCTGGTCCCTGGTCAGCTCCCGGCCGGCGGCGACGGTGTCCCTGATGTCCTGGGGGACCTTGGTCGTGAAGAAGTCGCGCAGCTGGTCACGGAACGCGCGCTCCTCCTCGGTCAGCTCGAGCTGCATCGGTCTTCCTCGCTCTCGGGGCTTGCTACTGGCCAGTACACACCATGGCTCCAGCAGCGTCTCCGGGCGCTCCGCACAATGCGGGCTCAGCGCGTGGTGAACGCCCCGCCGTTGACGTGGAGCACCTGACCGGTCAGATGCCGGGCGCCCTCGGAGGCGAGGAAGAAGACTGTCTCGGCGATGTCCGCCACCGTGCCGGCCCGACCGTCGTGGGTGGCGGCCACCAACCGCGCCCGGCGCTCGTCACTGAGGCGGCCGTGGAAGAAGTCGGTCTCCTCCACCAGCCCCGGAGAGACGGTGTTGGCCGTCACGCCCACCGCGCCGAGCTCCGCCGAGACGCCCGCGGTCCAGGCGGCCAGCGCGGCCTTGCTGGCGCCGTAGGACGAACCGGCGTACTCCGCGCCGATGGAGCCCACGGTGACCACCGAGCCGCCCCGACGCAAGGCGGGCTTGAGGGCCGCCGTGGTCAGGACCGCGCTCACGAGGTTGAGGTCCAGGTTGGACCGCCATCGCTCGGCGACCTGTTCCAGTGTCGAGTCCTCGGGCAGCGGCTCCTGGAGGTCGACGTTCCCCCCGGCGCAGTGGACGAGGACGTCGACCCCACCCAGGGCGAGTGCGGCGGCCAGGTCGCGGACCTCCCCCGGCACGGTGTGGTCGCACCGCACCGCGCTGGCCCCGGTCTCCGCGGCCGTCCTCGACAGCGTCGCCTCGTCCCGGCCGGTGACGACGACGTCGGCTCCGTCGGCGCGGAACCTGGCCGCGACCGCTCTCCCGATGCCGCGGCTTGCCCCGGTCACGAGGACCACGCGGGTGTCCATCTCGCGCTCCTTCCGTTATGTTTAGTACTAAACATAACGGAGCCGCCATGAGCACGAGCAGTCCCGAGGCGATCGGGGCAGCCTGGGAGCGGGAGCTGCCCGGCGTGCCGACATCGTCGATCGGCGTGATCACGCCGCTGTGGCGCGTGGCCAAGCTGCTGTCGGACGACCGTCGGCGCACGCTGCGCCGGGTCGGGCTGGAGGAGTCGACGCTCGACCTCCTGAGCACACTGCGTCGAGCCGGCCCGCCTTACACACTCACCACCCGTGAGCTGGGAGAGCGGACCCTGGTCACCGCCGGCGCGATCTCCCAGCGGGTGGCCCGGGCCGAGGTGGGGGGCCTGGTGGCCCGGGCGGCGTCCGACCGGAGCCGGCGCGCGGTCGGGGTCAGCCTGACCCCGCTGGGCCACCGAACCGTTGAGCGGGCGGTCACGGAGCTGTTGACCCACGAGGAGCACCTGGTCGCAGGGCTGGACCTGCGCGACGTCCGCGGCTTCGGCGCAGTCCTGGCCGCGCTCAGTCGGGCGGTCATCTGAGCCGCTGCAACACGATCGGCCGATCGAGCGTTGATGATGCATGCAGGTGGCTCTGGAAGGAGTCCAGGTGGCGCAGTCCGTGCCTGGTCACGAGGCGACGCCGTTCGACGGCTGGGTGGCCGCGCGCGGCCCGGCGCTGCTCAGGCTGGCCTACACGCTGACCGGCAACGCCGCCGACGCCGAGGACGTCGTCCAGGAGGCGCTGGCCCGGGCGCTGCCACGGTGGGAGCGGATCTCCCGGATGGAGAACGTCGACGCCTACGTCCGCCGGATGGTGGTCAACGCGCACACCTCGTGGTGGCGCAGGTTCCGGCGCCGCGAGGCCCCGGTGGAGCAGGTGCGGGACTCCGCGGTGACCCCTGCCGCGTTGCCGTCGGACGAGCGGGCCGGTCTGTGGCAGGCCTGCCAGCGGCTGCCCGAGGCACAGCGGACCGCGATCGTGCTGCGCTACTACGAGCAGCTGGAGTACGCCGAGATCGCCGAGCTGACCGGCGTTCGGGAGGGGTCGGTCCGGTCGCGGGTGTCGCGCGGGCTCTCGGCCCTGCGTGAGGCGATGGGAGACGCAGATGACTGACTTCGACCAGCGGGTGACCGAAGCGCTGGAGCACGGCGCGGAGGGCGCGCCGGCCGCGACCGGGCTGGCCGCCGCGGCCCGTTCGCGAGCCCGACGGAGGCGTCGTGCGAACCTGGCGGGTGTCGCTGCGGTCGTCGCGCTGTGCATCGCGGTGCCGACCGCAGTGGTGGCGCTCCGCGGCTCCGACGGCGGCCGACCGGGCCCGTCGAAGGTGGCTGGCGCCACCGACACACCGGGCGTGCCCGCCGGCCAGCGAGTCGAGAGCTGGCACGGGGTGACGGCCCTGGTCCCGGACACGTGGGCGTACGGCAGCCTCGACGACTGGTGCGCCGACGGCGGACAGCTGGAGCCCCGCGTCGCGCGGCCGGGCGACGTCTCGCTCGACGTCAAGTGCGCCACGTCGACGTACGGCCTGAGCTTCCAGCAGCTGCCCCCCGGCCAGGACCGCGACCAGGTGTTCGACTGGCCGGTCACGCTCCAGACGAGCAAGGGGTGGCCGCCGGACGCCTACGTCGGCGCGCACGGCATCGGCGACGTCCTGGTCGAGGTGACGGCGAAGACGGACGAGGAGGCGCAGGCCGTGCTCGCGACGGTGCACCCGATCGGCCGCGAGGGCGACCCGAACGGCTGCACCTCCTCGCGAGGCGAGGCTCCGCCGGCGGAGGTGGCGAACGGCGCGATGCGGATCTGCCGGTACGACGACGCGGGGCTGCTCGAGCAGAGCGAGACACTCTCCGCGTCGGACACCGCCGCGGCGATCGCGGCGCTGGAGGCCGCGCCCGAGATCGACCCGAAGGCGTCCTGCCCCGATGACGCGGTGCGGAGCGACCCGATCGTGCGGTTGCACACGCCGCGTATCCACGCCAATGTCGACCTCGGAGGCGACTGCGCGAGGATCCACGGACTCGGCCCGGACCGCGAGCTGACCGCCGACGTCCTGTACTGGGCACTCTCGCCCGGGTGGAACGGATCACTCCCGGGCAACGTCCCATTGCCGGAGCAGCTGCGCCAACAGTGAGGCCAACAGTGAGCGGGAGGTGGCCGTGCTCAAGAAGGTGCGCGCGGTCATCGTCGTGCTCCTCGTCGCCGGCCTCGCGCTGGCGGGCTACGCCGGCTACCGCCTCGTCACCGAGGAGCCCGAGCAGCATGCGGCCCCGGTCTCGCGCAGCACCGGCACCACCGACGACGGCTGGCAGGTGGTGACCTACCGCGGGGTGCACCTCGAGGTCCCACCGGACTGGCGGCGCCTCGACATGTCGGGCTGCGACGGACCGACGGAGCGGTGGGGGCCGGCCGGTCTCGACCCGTGCGCGCCGGACGCGGGGCTGTGGTTCCAGGAGGCGGCCACCTTCGACACCAGCCTGGACCCGGGGGTGCACACCGCACCCGCGTCCGAGAGCCTGCCCGACGGCGGGTGGGCGGGCTACGTCACCCGTGGTGACGTCGTCGTGGACGTCGCGGACCCCGACCAGGCCGTCGTGCGCCGGATCCTGCAGTCGGTGAGCGCGACCGTCTAGTGGTCACCACCGCAAGTTCGTCGGGTGTCCCGCACCCCGGGCACGCACCTCCCACCCCACGAAAGACGCTCGCTGCGCTCGCGCTTTCGCGGGGACCCCGGGAAAAACGTCGCGGCGTTGCCGTCGCTCGCTGGACGAACAAGTAGAGCGTCGCTCCGGCGCCTTGCGATCCACCCCACAGAATCGCTCGCTGCGCTCGCGATTCCGCGGGGGACCCCGGAAAGGCATGCACGCACCCGGAGCACGGGCCACCCCCGACGAACTTCCAGTGGTGACCACTAGCGACCACCCGCGGACAAAGCCGGTGCGGTCGGGACCGCCGAGCGAGCACAATGCTCCGACGTGGGACATGTCGACATCGCCGGAGTGCGCTACGACCTGCCGGACGGGCGGGTGCTGCTCGACGACGTCTCGTTCCGCGTGGGCGACGGAGCCAAGGTCGCGCTGGTCGGCGCCAACGGCGCCGGCAAGACCACGCTGCTCCGCATCATCACCGGCGAGCTCACCCCGCATGCCGGTGTCGTGACCCGCAGCGGCGGCCTGGGCGTCATGCGCCAGATGGTCGGCGCCGGGCTCGGGCCCGACTCCACCGTGGCCGACCTGCTGCTCAGCGTCAGCCCACCACGCGTCCGCGACGCCGCAGAGGCGGTGCACCGCTGCGAGCTGACGCTGATGGAGCACGACGACGAGAAGACCCAGATGAAGTACGCCGAGGCGCTGGCCGAGTACGCCGACGCCGGGGGCTACGACGTCGAGGTGGTCTGGGACGTGTGCACCGTCGCCGGGCTCGGCGTGCCCTACGAGCGGGCCAAGTACCGCGAGCTGCGCACCCTGTCCGGCGGTGAGCAGAAGCGGCTGGTGCTGGAGTTCCTGCTCCGGGGCCCCGACCAGGTGCTGCTCCTCGACGAGCCCGACAACTTCCTCGACGTCCCCGGCAAGATCTGGCTCGAGCAGCGGCTCCGTGAGTCCGAGAAGACGATCCTGTACATCAGCCACGACCGGGAGCTCCTCAACAACACCGCCACGCGGGTCGTGACGATCGAGCTCGGCGCCTCGGGGGCCGGCAACAGCGCCTGGACGCACCCCGGCGGCTTCGCGTCGTACCACGAGGCCCGCACGGACCGGTTCCTGCGCTTCGAGGAGCAGCGCCGGCGCTGGGACGAGGAGCACGCCAAGATCAAGGCCCTGGTGCTCCGGCTCAAGATCAAGGCGGAGTACAACGACGGCATGGCGAGCCAGTACAAGGCAGCCCAGACCCGGCTCCGGAAGTTCGAGGAGGCCGGGCCGCCCACCGAGCAGCCGCGCGAGCAGGCCGTGCAGATGCGGCTGAAGGGTGGCCGCACCGGCAAGCGCGCGGTGATCTGCGAGCAGCTCGAGCTGACCGGGCTGATGAAGCCGTTCGACCTCGAGGTCTGGTACGGCGAGCGGGTCGCTGTGCTGGGCTCCAACGGGTCGGGCAAGTCGCACTTCCTGAGGCTGCTGGCGCGCGGCGGCACCGACCCCGACGTGGAGCACCGGCCGGTCGAGGAGACCCCGGTCGAGCCGGTCCGGCACACCGGGAAGGCCAAGCTGGGTGCCCGGGTGCGGCCCGGTTGGTTCGTCCAGACCCACGAGCACCCCGAGCTGATCGGCCGGACGCTGCTGGAGATCCTGCACCGGGGCGATGGGCGGCCGGACGGCCGCGCCGGCATGGGCCGCGAGCAGGCCGCTCGGGTGCTGGACCGCTACGAGCTCGCGCACGCCTCCGAGCAGCGGTTCGAGTCGCTCAGCGGCGGCCAGCAGGCGCGGTTCCAGATCCTGCTCCTGGAGCTCTCGGGTGCGACGCTGCTCCTGCTCGACGAGCCGACCGACAACCTCGACGTCCAGTCGGCCGAGGCGCTCGAGGCCGGGCTGGAGGCCTTCGACGGGACGGTGGTCGCCGTGACCCACGACCGCTGGTTCGCCAGGGGCTTCGACCGGTTCCTGGTGTACGGCGCCGACGGCGAGGTCTACGAGACCAAGGAGCCGGTGTGGGACGAGGGCCGGGTCCAGCGGACGCGATGAACATCGAACCGGTCGACCCGGGAGACCCGGCCGGGCTCGAGGCGTTCTACGCGGTGTACGCCGCGGCGTCACGCGCCGGCCCCGCCGGCGAGCTCGCCACGATCTGGCAGCTCGAGGAGGTCCGCGTCGCGATGGTCGACCCCGACCGGCGCAGGCTGAGACTCGCCTGGGCGGGCTGGGAGGGCGGCTCGGTCGTGGCCACCGGCTGGATGGAGGCGTCGACCGTCGACAACACCGACCTGGCGATGGTCCTGGTCTGCGCCGACCCCGACCACCGCGGGCACGGTCACGCCACCGCGATGCTCGACCACGTCGAGGACGAGGCCCGAGCCCTGGGGCGGAGCCGGCTGATCGCCGACATCACCTGGGCCTACTCGGCCGGCACGTCCGGCGACGGGTCGACCGACCTGGCGTGGGCCCGGCGGCACGGCTTCGAGGTCGGCCTGGTCGACGTACAGCGTCGGCTCGTCCTGCCGGTCGGTGGCGAGCAGCTGGACCGGTGGGCGGCCGAGGCGGCGGCCCGCCACGAGGGGTACGAGCTGCGCTCGTTCGTCGGCCCGGTGCCCGACGAGCTGGCCGAGGGCTGGGTGGGCCTGGACGCCACGCTGGTCACGGAGGCGCCGACGGGCGACATCGAGCGCGAGGCGGAGCGGGCCGACGTGGCCGGGCTCCGGGCCCGTGAGGCGATGATCGCCGCCCAGGGCCGCGTCAAGATCAACACCGCCGCCCTCGCGCCGGACGGTGCCGTGGTGGCCTACACCGACATCGCCGTCACGGTGCACGAGCCCGAGCGCGCCTACCAGTGGGGGACGCTGGTCCGGACGGACCACCGCGGCCACCGGCTCGGGGTCGCGGTCAAGGTCGCCAACCTGCGGCTCCTCCAGCAGACCCAGCCCCAGATCACGACCGTGGTCACCTACAACGCCGACGTGAACGCCCCGATGGTCGCGATCAACGAACAGCTGGGCTTCCGGCCGGTGGCGTACCTGGGCGAGCTCCAGAAGAAGCTGTAGGTCACTTCCAGCTCGGGGGCAGCTGGTCCCAGACGATCGTGGCCATCTTCGCCTGACCGGACGGCATCAGGTGGTTCAGGTCGGGGGTCAGGTCCTGCGGCTCCAGTCCGAAGTCCAGCACGGCGCCCCCATCGGTCGCGCATCCCTCCACCTCGAGGCCGAGGACAGCGGCGACGGCCACAGCCAGGAATCGACTCATGACCGGACCGTAGGTGCATCCGTCGGTCCGTGGCGTCGGTGCTGGCACGGAACCTGCCGGGATCGTCATGACCACACGGTCGCGCGCGACGTGTCCCGTCCGACAGGACACAACGTCCCGCTCGACCGGGAGGTCGAGCGGGACGCTGAGAGGGGAAAGACGGCGGGGCCCCGCGGCTGCGGCTTTGACGGACCCGGTGCGAGCCGCGGGGTCCCGCCTTTCTCAACTCCCCCGGTGCCGGCCAGCCGTCGTCGCTCGGCGGACCGGACGGGGGAGGCTCTAGGAGTTGGAGGCCTCCTGGTCCGAGTCGAGGGTCAGGTCGGCGGTCTTGGTCTGACCGCCCTGCACGTAGGTCACCGTCACCTTGTCGCCGGGCCGGTAGGAGCGGACGGTGGCGATCAGGGAGTCGGCGTCGGTGATCAGGTGGTCGTCGATCTTGGTGATCACGTCACCGGCGGTGATGCCGGCGTTCTGCGCGGTCGAGCCGGCGTTGACCTTCTCGATCGGCGCACCCTCGTCGCTCTGCGTGGGGTCGGAGCTGGCGCTCGCGGCGACCGAGACTCCGAGCCGCGCGTGGGTCGGGGTCTCGCCCTTCGCCATCTCGTCGACGATCGGCATGACCTCGTCCATCGGGATCGCGAAGCCGACACCGATGTTGCCGCTTTGCTCTCCCGTGCTCTGACCGGCGGTGGCGATCGCGGCGTTGATGCCGACCACGTTGCCGCTGAGGTCGACCAGCGCGCCGCCGCTGTTGCCGGGGTTGATCGCGGCGTCGGTCTGGATGGCCGGGTACACGGTGCTGTTGCCCTGGCCGTCGGACCCGACGTCGACCGGACGGTTGAGCGCGCTGACGATACCGCTGGTCACCGTGGCGTTGAGGCCCAGGGGCGAGCCGATCGCCACCACGCCCTGACCGACGGCCAGGTCACCGGACTTGCCGATGGTGGCGGGGGTGAGGCCGGAGACGTTCGCGGCCTGGATGAGCGCGGTGTCGGTCAGCGGGTCGGTGCCGAGCACCTTGGCGTCCGCCTGGCTGCCGTCGTTGAAGGTCACCCGCAGCGTGCCGCTGTCACCGGCCAGCTCGACCACGTGGTTGTTGGTCAGGATCTGGCCGTCCGAGCTGAGGATGATGCCCGAACCGGAGCCGGCGCCCTGCGGGCCGCTGACGTCGATCTTGACCACCGAGGGCAGGACGTCGGCGGCGACCGCCTGGACGCTGCCCTGCGGGGCCGGGGAGCTGGGGGTGTTCACGACCTTGGAGGTGGTGGCCGTTGCCGAGCCGCCCGCCGAGGAGCCGTTGTCGTCGTGGTACGCGGTGTAGGCGGCGGCTCCGCCCACTCCGGCGGCGCCCCCGACCAGCAGGGACGCGGCCACGACCGAGCCGGCGAGGGCGACGCGACGGCCACGTCGTGGCCGTGCTGCGGGGGTGGGGGACGGCTGCGCCGGGCCGGCGTACGGCTGCACCGGGCTGCCGTACGGGCGCCAGGACGGCGGCGGCTGGTTGCCCAGCGGCTGGTTGCCCAGCGGCGGCTGGCTGCTCTGAGGCGGGAGGGGAGTCGTAGGCTCCGAATCGGTCACGAGTAGGACGATGCCCGGCGGAACTGTGACCATCCTGAGACGTCGCTGGGTGTCTTTGAAGAACATCTGCGGCTCTCGATGGCACGATGCCGCCATGCAGCGACCACCTGCGATCGTCCTGACCGCCGCGCTCGTCATCTGCCTCGGTCTCCTCGGCAGCGGCGCCGCGTCCGCCGTCGTGAGGAACGGCGGGTCCGGCAGCGACAAGCTACGGGGCACCAACGCGGACGACACCCTCCACGGCAGGGGCGGCGACGACCGGCTCTACGGCCTCACGGGCGACGACCTGGTGGTCGGCGGCCCCGGGGACGACACCGTCAAGGGCGGCCAGGGCGTGGACGACCTCGGTGGCGGCACCGGCGACGACCGGATCAACGCCGGCTTCGACAACGTCACGGATCGCACCTACGGCGGTCCCGGCGACGACGTCTTCTTCGTCTTCGGGCCGGACGAGGTCTCGGCCGGCGACGGCGACGACCGGATCGTCGCCGCCTACCCGGACCCCACGATGTTCATCCAGTGCGGGCGTGGCACCGACGAGGTGGTCTTCAACCAGTCCCCGCCCTCCGGCGTGGTCAGCGACGACTGCGAGGACGTCCACGTGGAGTCGGCCGGCTGACAGCCTTGTGACACGTGGGTGGCCGTGACCACAATCCACCATGGCAGCACCGACCCCGACCTTCGTCGACGACCGGCTCGCGCACTGGGCCGAGCACCAGCCCGACGGGCCGGCGTTCACCTACGGCGAGCGCAGCTGGACCTGGCGGGAGTGGGAGGACCGGGTCCGGCGCTGCGCGGGTGGGCTGCACGCGCTCGGCATCGGCCGCGGGGACGTCGTGGCCTTCCTCGACAAGAACCACCCGGCCTGCGTGGAGCTGTCCATGGCGGCGGCCTCGCTCGGAGCGGCCAACGCGATCGTCAACTGGCGCTCGGCCGGTGACGAGGTCGACTACGCGGTCAACGACTCCGGAGCGAGGCTGCTGGTCGTCGGCCAGGAGCTGATGCCGGCGATCAACAAGATCCGCGAGAACCTCGCGAACGTCGAGAAGATCATCGAGGTCACCCCGGACGGCGGGGAGGGCGACGAGTACGAAGCGTGGCTGGCCGCGTCGCCCAGGGTGACCCGGCCCGACGACGTCTCACCCGAGGACGTGTGCCTGGTCATGTACTCCTCTGGCACCACCGGACGCCCCAAGGGCGTGATGCTCACCCACACCAACATGGTCTCCCACACCGTGAACTCCCACGACGGCTGGGAGTTCGAGCCGGGCGACAAGAACCTGGTCGCGATGCCGCTGTTCCACGTGGGCGGCTCGTCGTACGTCCTCTTCGGGATCCACGACGGCATCCCCAGCTGCATGACCCGCGACCCCGACGGCGCCTCCCTGGCCGGCGCGATCCTCAACGGCGCCAACCGCACCTTCCTGGTCCCGGCGGTGCTGGCCCAGGTGCTGCAGGCCGGCCCGGACGCCGTCAAGCTGTTCGGGGCGCTGAAGACCTACACCTACGGCGCCGCGCCGATGCCGCCGCCGCTGCTGCGGGCCGCGATGGAGGCCTGGCCCGACACCGACTTCATGCAGGTCTACGGGCTCACCGAGGTGTCCGGCGTGGCCACCCACCTGATGCCCGACGAGCACCGCGACGCCGTTGCCGACGGCCACCCCGAACGGCTGGTCTCCGCCGGCCGGCCGGTCCCCGGGGTCGAGCTGCGGATAGTCGACCCGGGCACCCTCGAGGAGCTGCCGACCGGCGAGGCCGGCGAGATCTGGCTCAGGACCCCGCAGCTGTTCAAGGGCTACCTCGGCAAGCCCGAGGAGACCGCCGCGGTGATCACCGAGGACGGCTGGTTCCGCACCGGCGACATGGGCAAGGTGGACGCGGACGGCTTCGTGTTCGTCGAGGACCGGCTCAAGGACATGATCATCACCGGTGGGGAGAACGTGTACTCGCCCGAGGTCGAGCGCGTGCTGGCCGAGCACCCGGCGGTGATGGAGGTCGCGATCATCGGCGTGCCCGACGACACCTGGGGCGAGTCGGTCAAGGGCGTCGTGGCGCTCAAGCCGGACACCACGGCCACCGAGGATGAGCTGATCGAGTTCTGCCGGGAGTCGCTGGCGAGGTTCAAGTGCCCGAGGTCGGTCGACATCGTCGAGGCGCTGCCGCGGAACCCCACCGGCAAGATCCTCAAGCGCGAGCTGCGCAAGCCGTACTGGGAAGGGCGAGACCGGGCGGTGAACTGAGCGTGGCTGCTCCAGAGGCGGCCGAGGAGTCCCCATGGTGGCAGTTCTGGTCACGCCGGCGGCGCAACTGGGACCTGCGCTCGTGCGCGCGGCACGGTCACGCGACGTACCGCCCCGACGAGGAGGAGCTGGCCGACCGGCTGCGGGCGGACACCGCCGTCGGAGAGGCGTGGCGGTGCCTGCGGTGCGGCGCCTTCGTGCCGGGCCGGCCCAACGGCAGTGGTCCGGCCGACCACGCCCCGCTGGTGCTGCGCGGGCGGGCGCTCCGGGACGCGTTCGTGCTCCGCCTGCTGGCCGTGGAACGCTTGGTCCGCGGCGTGCTGCTCGTCGCCCTGGCCTACGGCGTGCACCGGTTCGAGGGCTCCCAGGACGCGCTGAAGCAGCTGTTCGACCAGGAGCTGCCGCTGCTCACCCCGGTCGGGAACCGGCTGGGCATCGACCTCCAGGACTCCGGGCCGGTCCACCTCATCCAGCGGGCGCTCGAGGCCCGCCAGGACACGCTCTCGCTGCTGGTCTGGGGGATCCTCGCCTACGGGGCCCTGCAGCTGCTCGAGGGCGTGGGCCTGTGGATGCTGAAGCGTTGGGGTGAGTACGTCGCCGTGGTCGGCACCTCGCTGTTCATCCCGGTCGAGGTCCACGAGCTCCTCGACCGGGTGACCGTGCTGCGGGTCCTGGCCCTCCTGGTCAACGTGTTCGCGGTTGCCTACCTGCTCTACACCAAGCGTCTCTTCGGCCTGCGTGGTGGCCGCGGGGCCTTCGAGGCCGAACGCAACAGCGCCTCACTCATCGAGGTGGAGCAGGCCGCGATCGACGCGGAGCTGTCCAAGCGGCGCCCCGCCGCACGGGCCCGCCGCACCTGAGCTGTCACCGTCCGTTCACCTCGATGCAGCACGTTCAGGACGTGGACCCCCTGCGTCGAGGCGAGCTGGCACCGCCGCCGCGCACGCTGGTGGACGTCTTCCGGGCCACGGTCGAGCAGGCCGACGACGAGCCCGCGGTGGACGCCGGCAACGACGTGCTGACCTACGCCGAGCTCGCCGAGGCCGCCGACGAGCTCGCGGTCGAGCTCAACGCGCACGGCGTGGGCCGGGGCGGCAAGGTCGGCGTCCGCGTGAACAGCGGCACCACCGACCTCTACGTCGCGATCCTCGCCATCCTGCTGTCCGGCGCGGCGTACGTTCCCGTCGACGTCGACGACCCCGACGAGCGCGCCCGGCTGGTCTTCGACGAGGCCGACGTCGCCGCGATCGTCGGCAACGACCGGACCGTGGTGATGCGCCGCGAGGGACAGCCGCGGGAGCCCGAGGAGCCCGGCCTCGACGACGACGCGTGGGTGATCTTCACCTCCGGCTCCACGGGTACGCCGAAGGGTGTGGCGGTCACGCACCGCAGCGCCGCGGCGTTCGTGGACGCCGAGTCGCGGCTCTTCCTGCAGGACGCTCCGCTAGGGGTCGGCGACCGGGTGATGGCCGGCCTGTCGGTCGCCTTCGACGCGAGCTGCGAGGAGATGTGGCTGGCCTGGCGGTACGGCGGCTGCCTGGTGCCCGCGCCTCGGGCGCTGGTCAAGAGCGGGATCGACGTCGGGCCGTGGCTGGTGGCCAACGACATCAACGTCGTGTCCACGGTGCCCACGTTGGTCGCCCTGTGGCCGTTCGAGTCGCTGGCCGGCCTGCGGCTGCTGATCATGGGCGGCGAGGCCGTCCCGCCGGAGCTGGCCACGCGCCTGGTGGCCCCGGGCCGCGAGGTCTGGAACACCTACGGCCCCACCGAGGCCACCGTGGTGGCCTGCGGGGCGCTGCTCACCGGTGAGGGCCCGGTGCGGATCGGGTTGCCGCTGGACGGCTGGGACCTCGCGGTCGTCGACGGCGCGGGCCAACCGGTGGCAGAGGACCAGACCGGCGAGCTGATCATCGGCGGGGTCGGGCTGGCGCGCTACCTCGACCCGGCCAAGGACGCCGAGAAGTACGCCGCCATGCCCAGCCTGGGCTGGCCGCGTGCCTACCGCAGTGGTGACCTGGTCGTGAACGACCCGGCCGGGCTGCTGTTCGCAGGTCGCGCCGACGACCAGGTCAAGCTGGGCGGCCGGCGGATCGAGCTCGGCGAGATCGACTCGGCGCTGCTCGCGGTCCCGGGCGTGGTCGGCGCCGCGGCCGCCGTCCGCCGCAGCGGCGCCGGCAACCAGCTGCTGGTCGGGTACGTCGCCACCGACCCTTCGGCCGACCCGGCCTTCGACCACGCCCAGGCCATGGAGCTCCTGCGCCACTCGCTGCCGGCTGCGCTCGTGCCGCGGCTCGCCCAGGTCGACGTGCTGCCCACAAAGACCTCGGGCAAGGTGGACCGCGACGCGCTGCCCTGGCCGCTGCCGTCGGCCGCGGAGCCACCGGAGGAGCGCGGCCTCGAGGGGACCATGGCGTGGATCGCCGAGCTGTGGCTCGAGGTGCTGGGCGCCGACGTCCGCACGGCGTCCGACGACTTCTTCGACCTCGGCGGCGGGAGCCTCACCGCGGCGCAGATGGTCTCCCGACTCCGGACCAGGTTCCCCGAGGTCGCGGTGGGTGACCTCTACGAGCACCCGACCGTGGGCACGCTGGGCGCGTACCTCGACGGGCTGACGGTGGCCGACCCCGCGAGCGACCGGACCGTCCCTCCGACACCGCTCAAGACCCAGGCCGGACAGGTCGTGGCCACCTTGCTGGTCCGGGTGCTGGCCGGGCCGCGCTGGTTGGTGTGGATCGGGATCGGCTCCCGGCTGCTGGCCGACGCGCTCGGCTGGACGCTGCTGCCACGAGCGCCCTGGCTGCTGCTGGTCCTCGGCTGGCTGGTCTTCGTCACGCCGCCGGGCCGGATGCTGCTGGCCGCAGCCGGGGTCCGGCTCCTGCTGAGGAACGTCGAGGCCGGCGACCATCCCCGCGGCGGCCACGTGCACCTCCGGCTCTGGCTGGCCCAGCGCGTCGTGGACCAGCTCGGCGCGACCGGCCTGGCCGGGGCGCCGTACATGACCTGGTTCGCCCGTCTGCTGGGGGCGAAGATCGGCCGCGACGTGGACCTGCACTCCATCCCGCCGGTCACCGGCCTGCTCCGGTTGGGCTCCGGTGCGTCCATCGAGCCGGAGGTCGACCTGAGCGGGTTCTGGGTGGACGGCGACGTGGTCCACCTCGGGCCGGTGCGGGTGGGCGCGCGGGCCAGGGTGGGCGCGCGCAGCATGCTCTGCCCGGGCGCGGACGTCGGGAAGGACGCCGAGGTGGCGCCGGGCTCGGCGGTGTTCGGCAGCGTGCCGGACGGCGAGTACTGGTCCGGCTCGCCGGCCGTGCGGATCCAGAAGCGAGCCCGGGGCCCGTGGTCCGACCGGCCGTCGGCCACTCGCACGTGGATCGTGGCCTACGGCGTCGTGGCGGTGTTGCTCTCGTGCCTGCCGATCCTCGCGGTGCTGGCGGGCGCGGCCCTGCCGGTGCTGCTGGCCGCTGACCCCACGTCGTACGCCGACCTGCTGCCGTTGCTCGCCTGGCTGCCGGTCTCGGCGCTGATCGGGCTGTTCGTGCTGTGCCCTGCTGGTGTGGCTCGTGGTCCGCGTGGCCGCCCTGTCGGTGCGGCCCGGCGTGCACCCCGTGCGCAGCGGCGCGGCCCTGGCCGTCTGGACGACGATGCGGGTCCTCGACGACGCCCGGACCTGGCTCTTCCCCCTCTACGCCTCGAGCCTGACGCCGACCTGGCTCCGGCTGCTCGGCGCCCGGATCGGGAAGGACGTGGAGGCCTCGACGGTGCTGATGGTGCCCAGTCTCACCCAGGTCAACGACCAGTCGTTCCTGGCCGACGACACCCTGCTCGGCGGCTACGAGCTCGGAGGCGGATGGATGCGGGTCGAGCGGGTCAAGATCGGCAAGCGCGCGTTCGTCGGCAACTCCGGGATGGCCGCGCCCGGCCGACGGGTCCCCAAGTCGTCCCTGGTCGCGGTGCTTTCCGCGGCGCCGCGGCGCAAGTCCGCGCACGCGGGGGAGTCGTGGCTGGGCAGCCCGCCGGCCACCCTCCGGCGTACCGCTGTCGACAACGACGCGGGCCGCACCTACAGCCCGCCGACTCGCCTCAAGGTGGCCCGCGCGCTCGTGGAGGCCTGCCGGATATTGCCGGTCGCGGTCGGCGCCGGGCTGGCGGCGTCGGTGGCCATCACGCTGGCCTGGCTGCTCGACCACCGGTACGGCGTCGTGCTGGCCCTGGTCCTCGCGGCGCCGCTGCTCGCCGTGGCCGGCCTGGTCGCCGCGCTGGTCACCGCCGCCGCCAAGTGGCTGCTGGTGGGCCGGCTGCGCCCGGGCGCGTATCCGCTGTGGAGCTCGTTCGTCTGGCGCAACGAGCTGGCCGACACCTTCGTCGAGGTGGTGGCGGCACCCTGGTTCGCCCACAACGTCGCGGCCACGCCGCTGCTCAACGCGTGGTTCCGGCTGATGGGCGCGAAGATCGGACGTGGGGTGTGGTGCGAGACGTACTGGCTGCCCGAGACCGACCTGGTCGAGCTCGGTGACGGCGCGACGGTCAACCAGGGGACCGTGGTGCAGACCCACCTCTTCCACGACCGGATGCTGGCGATGGACCGGGTCATCCTCAAGCGCGGCGCCACCCTCGGCCCCAACAGCGTCATCCTCCCTGCGGCCACGCTCGGACGGCACGCTACGGTCGGTCCCGTGTCGCTGGTCATGAGGGGTGAGTCGGTGCCGGACAAGACGTTCTGGATCGGCAACCCGATCGGGCCGTGGGTCTAGTGAGGCTGCCCTTCACCTCCGACCTGCCGACCGCCGACCCCTATCTCACCGGCCACGGCGACCCCGCGTGGAGCGCGGCGCACTACGCGCTCGACCTCGACTACGACCTGGCCGGCAACCAGCTCCGCGGCGAAGCCGTCATCGACGCCGTCGCGGAGGAGCAGCTGTCGCGGGTCGTCCTCGACCTGGCCGGCCTCGAGGTCAGCAAGGTGACCGTCGACGGCCGGCCGCCGGCGAAGTACGCCACCCGCGGGAACCGGCTGGTCGTGACCCTCAAGGAGCCGGTCCCGGCCGGAGGGCCCTTCCGGGTGGTCGTGAAGTACGCCGGCGCACCCCGTCCGCTGGTGGAGCGACACCACGGGGACGCCGGCTGGGAGGAGCTCGCCGACGGCGTGATCGTGGCCGGCCAGCCGCACGGCGCGCCCACCTGGTTCCCGTGCAACGACCGGCCCGACGACAAGGCGTCGTACTCGATCACGGTCACCGCGGCCGCCGACTACACGGTGGTCTCGAACGGCGAGCTGGTCGCGTCGAAGCGGGGCGCCTCCACGGTCACCTGGCACTACGAGCAGGTCGAGCCGATGGCCACCTACCTGGCCACCGTCCAGATCGGCCGCTACGAGCTGCGCCCGTACGCCGGCACGCCGGTCCCGATGGTCGCCGCGGTTCCTCCGGACGTGGGCGACGGCTTCGAGGCGGCGTTCGGCCGGCAGCCGGAGATGCTGGCCAGGTTCGTCGAGTGGTTCGGCCCGTACCCGTTCGCGGCCTACACCTCGGTGGTCACCGCCGACGACCTCGAGATCCCGCTGGAGTCGCAGGCACTCTCGACCTTCGGCCGGAACTTCTGCCGCGACGACTGGGACGCGATCCGGCTGGTCGCCCACGAGCTGGCCCACCAGTGGTTCGGCAACGCCGTGACCCTGGCGCGGTGGCGGGACATCTGGCTGCACGAGGGGTTCGCCTGCTACTCCGAGTGGCTCTGGTCCGAGGCGTCCGGTGGCGAGAGCGCCGAGGAGTGGGCCCGGCACCACCACGAGCTGCTCTCGGAGCTGGACCAGGACTTCGCCCTCGACGACCCCGGACCCGAGGTGATGTTCGACGACCGGGTCTACAAGCGCGGGGCGCTCACCCTGCACGCGCTCCGGCTCACGGTCGGCGACGACAGGTTCTTCGGGCTGCTCAAGGACTGGGTCGCCGACCACTCGGGCGGCTCGGTGACCACCGAGGAGTTCCGCTCGTACGCCGAGCAGCACGCGGGGGTCGTCCTGGACGACTTCTTCGACGAGTGGCTCACCGCCGAACCGCTGCCGGACCTGCCAGCCGCCAGCTGACCCCGGTCCCGGCCAGCCAGCCCACGTAGCCGCGGGGCAGCTCGAGCTCGCGCACGGGCACGTCCGAGTTGGCCTTGAACAGCGCCTCCCGGTGGCTGAGCTCCCGCCGGTCGACCCCGTCCACCGGCGGACCGTCGTCCTCCACGTCGACGCCCACCGGCCCGTCGGCCCAGGCCACGGCGACCAGGTCCGTGGCGTACGAGATCGACACCCGGGACGATGCCCCCACGGCGTACGGCCGCCCGTGCTCGGCGCTGCCGCACCGGGGGCACAGCCGGCCCACCGAAGCGGCGCCCAGCTCCTCGCGCAGCACGTCGTGGGCCAGGGCCCGCAGCGCTGCGCGGTCCATCACAGGTCTGGCGGTGAGACCGGGAGCCCGCGGTCCCGCAGCTGCACCCGGAGGCCGTCGGCTGTCGTGAAGAGGACGCCGTCGAGGCCGAACTCGATCGCGCCGGCGACGTTGGCCTCCTTGTCGTCGACGAAGACCAGATCGGACGCCGGGAGGCCGGCGCGGGCCACCGCGATCTCGAAGATCGCCGGGTCCGGCTTCGCGAAGCCCTCGGTTCCCGAGACCACGATGTCGTCGAGGAGCCCGAGGAACTCGAACCGCCGCGGCGCGTGCGGCCAGAACTCGTCGGGCCAGTTGGTCAGCCCGAACATGGGCACGCCGGCGTCGTGCAGCTCGCGCACGATGTCGACGGTGCCGGGGATCTCGCCGACCAGGGCCGCGGGGAAGTTCGCGCGGTAGGCCGTCGCGTGCTCGACCCAGTGCGGGTGGGAGCGCCGCAGCTCCTCGAAGTTCTCCTCCCAGGTCACGCCGCCGTCGAGGACGTGGTTGAACGCCCCGAAGTCGAAGTCGTCGGCTCCGAGGAAGCGGGTCGCCTCCTCCTCACCCATGCCGGCGGCCACCGCGGCGTGCGGCTGCCAGTCGATGAGGACGTTGCCGAGGTCCCAGATGACCCCGCTCGGGCGGAGGCTCACGCGCTCGAGCCTAGTGTCCTGAATCAGAGGTCCGCGTGCGCTACGCGCACACATAGCACGCACCTCGCTGCGTTGGCGTCGCTGGGAAGACGCCCAGTCTGCCTGCGCTCCGCCGCCTTGCGATGCACACACTCTGAGCACGCCTACCGCCTGCGGACCTCTGATTCAGGACACCAGGCGGTCCGTGGACGGCCGCGGCGCGACGGTCAGGATCGCCAGGAGGAGCAGCAGCACCACCGTGAACGCGGCGCCGAACGACGTCGCGGCTGCGATCGCGCCGACCATGACCGCTCCGGTGGCGGTCCCCGCGTCGAAGCCGATGTTCCAGACCGCGCTCGCCGTCGGGATGCCGGGCGTGGGCACGTGGGCGAAGGCGATCAGGAGGGTGAGGTTCTGCAGCGCGCCGTAGGGGATGCCGAGGGCCAGGGCGCCGGCGACCAGCAGCCAGTCGTTGTGGCTGCGCACGGCCAGGGCGCACAGGCCCACGCCGGCGGCGCAGAGCAGCAGCATCGGCACCACGAAGACCTCGGCACCGCGCCGGTCGGCGATCCCGCCCACGCGCCACCGCGCCACCGCCGAGCTGAGCCCGACGACCAGGAGGGCGGCGGCGGCCCACAGGCCGTCGAACCCCAGCTGCGGCGCGAAGGTCATCACCGCCCCGCCGGCCATCGTGACCACGAAGAGGACGAGCGTCGGGCGGAGCACCCTGCGGACCGCGTCGAGGTCGGTGAGGTGCGGCTCGTCCGCAGCCCCGGTGATGGACGCCGACGGTGTCGCGTCGACCAGCCGACCGAGGGTGACCGCCCAGGGGACGCCGAGGAGCGGCAGCGTCGCGACCGCGAAGGCCCAGCCGTAGCCCCACTCCTCGGCGACCGCGACGCTGGCCGGCATCAGGAGCACCATCGGCGCCGCCACCGCCAGGCCGTAGACGCCGATCGCCTCACCGCGCCGCTCGCGCGGGACGAGATGGGTGACGATCGTGCTGCCCAGCACCGTGACGATGCCGAAGCCGACGCCGCGGACCGCCGACCAGGCCAGGACCGGCGCGAGCGCGTCTGAGAGGGCGTAACCGGGCGCCGCGACGCCCATCAGCACCAGGCTGGTGACGAGGACCGGCGTGGTGCCGAACCGGCGCAGCAGCCGCGGCACGAACAGCTGGGTCGCCACCGTCGCGGACAGCAGCACCCCGTTGACGAGCCCGGCGCCGGCCTCGTTGCCGCCACCGTGGATCACCCAGGCGGGCGCGACGGCGAGCAGGGCGGCGTACCCGCTGAACGCGGTCAGCGAGACGACGACCAGCGCTGGTACGCCGGGTGTGCGGAGCAGGGTGCCCCGCCGGCCGGTCAGGCCCAGCGCTCCGCTGCCGGGACGAAGTCGAGGGTCCGGTCGCCGGTGTAGATCTGCTTGGGCCGGGCGATCTTCTGCTCCTTGTCCTGCACGAGCTCCAGCCACTGCGCGAGCCAGCCGGGCGTCCGGCCGATCGCGAACAGCACGGTGAACATCTCGGGCGGGAACTGGAAGGCCTCGTAGATGAGCCCGGAGTAGAAGTCGACGTTGGGGTAGAGCTTGCGCTTGACGAAGTACTCGTCCTCGAGCGCGATCTTCTCCAGCTCGAGCGCGATGTCGAGCAGCGGGTTGGTGCCGGTGACCTCGAAGACGTCCTCGGCGGACTTCTTGATGATCTTGGCCCGTGGGTCGTAGTTCTTGTAGACCCGGTGGCCGAAGCCCATCAGCCGCTCGTTGCCGTCCTTCACGCCCTTGATGAAGTCGGGGATGTTGTCCTTGGAGCCGACTCGCCTGAGCATCCGCAGGACGGCCTCGTTGGCGCCGCCGTGCAGCGGTCCGTAGAGGGCGGCGATGCCCGCGGCCACCGCCGAGTAGGGGTCGACCTGCGACGAGCCGACCGAACGGACGGCGTTGGTCGAGCAGTTCTGCTCGTGGTCGGCGTGCAGGATGAACAGCACGTCGAGCGCCCGGACCAGCCGCTCGTCGGCGTCGAACCTCTGCTCGCTCATCTTGAACAGCATCGACAGGAAGTTCGCGGTGTAGCTGAGCTCGTTGTCGGGGTAGACGAACGGCTTGCCCTGCGCGTGGCGGAACGACCAGGCGCCCAGGGTCGGCATCTTGGCGATCATCCGCACGATCTGCATGTGCCGGTTGTCGGCGTCGCTGATGTTGCGGGCGTCCGGGTAGAACGTCGAGAGGGCCCCGACCGACGCCATCAGCATCCCCATCGGGTGCGCGTCGTAGCGGAAGCCCTGCATGAACTCCTTGACGTTCTCGTGCACGAACGTGTGGTAGGTGATCTCGTGCACCCAGGCGTCGTACTCGGCCTTGGACGGCAGGCTGCCGTGCACGAGCAGGTAGGCGACCTCGAGGAAGTTGGACTTCTCGGCCAGCTGCTCGATGGGGTAGCCGCGGTACTCCAGGATCCCCTGCTCGCCGTCGATGAAGGTGACGGCGCTGCGGCACGAGGCGGTGTTGACGAAGCCCGGGTCGTAGACCGCGAGTCCGGGGGTGTCCTCGTCGGTCCTGATCTGGCCGATGTCCGCGGCCCGGATGGTGCCGTCGGTGATCGGTACGTCGTACTCCTGTCCGGTGCGGTTGTCCCGGACGGTCAGCGACTCAGTCTGCTCTCGGGTCTGCTCTTGGGTCACCTTGCCAACTTAGTCGGCGCCCGTGAACACTCGCCAACCAGTGTCCAGCGACCGGCGACCGCCCCCTGTGAACTGGGCTTTCGCAGTTTTGACCCACCCGGACCAGAACCCGTAACCTTGGTCCTCGCGCCTCCTGCCGCGCCCGGACGTCCGCACGACATCCGGTCGCAGTCCCGGACAGCACCACCCAAGAGCAACACCAGAGCCGGGCCGTGTTCGTCAGAAGGCGTGGCACCACCGACGCACCGGACACCTCCGGAGCGGTCCCGACGAACGAGAGAGACACTTTCGTGCGCACCTACAGCCCCAGGCCCGGCGACATCCAGCGCGCCTGGCACGTCATCGACGCAGAGGACATCGTCCTCGGTCGCCTCGCGGTGCAGGCCGCGACCCTGCTGCGCGGCAAGCACAAGCCGATCTACGCGCCGCACGTCGACACCGGCGACTTCGTGATCGTCGTGAACGCCGCGAAGGTCGCCCTCACCGGCGACAAGCTGACCAGCAAGCTGACCTACCGACACTCCGGTTTCCCGGGCGGCCTCACCGCCACTCCGATCGGGCAGCAGCTCGACAAGGACGCGCGCAAGGTCGTCGAGCGGGCCGTCTGGGGCATGCTCCCCAAGAACAAGCTGGGCCGGCAGATCATCAAGAAGCTGAAGGTCTACTCGGGCCCGACGCACCCCCACCAGGCCCAGAAGGCCGTTCCGTTCGAGATCCAGCAGATCTCGCAGTAGTCGTCCCCAGACCTTTTGACGCAGCCCAGCAGAGGAAACACAGTGACTGAGAGCACCGAGGTCGAGGAGACCTACACCGCCGACGAGAGCGGCGTCGCCTACAGCTCCGAGAGCGCGCCGTCCGCCGACACCCCGGCCCGACCGGCGACCATCGCGCCCGCCGCGGCCACCGGCCGCCGCAAGGAGGCCGTCGCCCGGGTCCGCATCGTCCCCGGCAACGGCGAGTGGACGGTCAACGGCCGCGCACTCGACTCCTACTTCCCCAACAAGCTGCACCAGCAGGTCGTGAACGAGCCGTTCGCCGCGCTGCAGCTCGAGGGCCGCTTCGACGTGATCGCCCGCATCCACGGCGGTGGCATCACCGGCCAGGCCGGCGCCCTGCGCCTCGGCGTGGCCCGCTGCCTCAACGCGATCGACGAGGAGACCAACCGCCCCACGCTCAAGAAGGCCGGGCTGCTCACGCGTGACGCCCGCGTCATCGAGCGCAAGAAGGCCGGCCTCAAGAAAGCTCGTAAGGCTCCGCAGTACAGCAAGCGCTGAGGATGCCGCCGCGCGTCTTCGGCACCGACGGGGTCCGTGGCCTCGCCAACCGCGAGGTCACGGCCGAGCTCGCACTCGACCTGTCGGTCGCGGCGGCGCGCGTCATCATCGACCGCGGCGACTTCGACCGCACCCGCGAGCGACCCCTCGCGGTGGTCGGCCGGGATCCCCGGATCTCCGGCCAGATCCTCGAGCACGCCGTCGTGGCCGGGTTGGCCTCGGCCGGGGTCGACGTGCTCCGGCTCCGGGTGCTGCCCACCCCGGGGGTCGCCCACCTCACCGGCGCCCTCGACGCCGACCTTGGTGTCGTCATCAGCGCGTCGCACAACCCGATGCCCGACAACGGCATCAAGTTCCTGGCCCGCGGCGGCCGGAAGCTCGACGACGCCGTCGAGCTCCAGATCGAGGAGCTGCTCGGCAGCGCCTGGGACGCACCGATCGGCGGCGACGTCGGCCGGGTGCGGCCCTACGAACGACCCGTCGAGGAGTACGTCGAGCACCTGCTGGCCACCCTCGACCGGCCGCTGACCGGGCTCAAGGTCGTGGTCGACTGCGCCAACGGCGCCGCCAGCGAGGCCGCCCCCATGGCCTTGCGGGCCGCGGGTGCCGAGGTCGTCGTCATCGGCGCGGAGCCCGACGGGCTCAACATCAACGAGGGCTGCGGCTCGACCCACCTCGGCCCGCTGCAGGCGGCCGTGGTCGAGCACGGCGCCGACGCCGGCATCGCCCTGGACGGTGACGCCGACCGCTGCCTGGCCGTGGACCACGAGGGCCGCGACATCGACGGCGACCAGATCCTGGCCATCCTGGCGCTCGACCTGGCCGAGCGCGGCCGGCTCGTGGACGACACGGTGGTCGTGACCGTGATGAGCAACCTCGGCTTCGTCCAGGCGATCGAGGCCGCCGGGCTGCGGGTCCGGCAGACCCGGGTCGGCGACCGCTACGTGCTCGAGGAGATGCGCGCCGGCGGCTACGTACTCGGCGGAGAGCAGTCCGGTCACGTGATCATGAGCGACTACGCCACCACCGGCGACGGCATCCTCACCGGACTGCACGTCCTACAGCGGATGGTCGCGACCGGGAAGGACCTGCAGTCGCTCGGCTCGGTGATGACCCGGCTGCCGCAGGTGCTGGTCAACGTGACCGGCGTCGACAAGGACCGCACCGACGACCCGGTGCTGGCCGAGGCCGTGGCGACCGCAGAGGCCGGCATGCGCGGCCGCGGCCGGGTGCTGCTGCGTCCGTCCGGCACCGAGCCGCTGGTCCGGGTGATGGTCGAGGCGCCCACCGACGAAGCCGCCCGCGAGGTGGCCGACATGGCTCGCCGACGTCGTCCGCGAGCGGCTCTCGCTCGGCTCCGACCGAGACCCGCCCTAGGCTCACGGGACCGTGGCTGACATCGAGGTCCGTGAGATCGACCGCTCCGACGAGGGGCAGCTCCACGACTGGTGGTCCTGCGGGCACGCCGCCATGTCCCAGCGGCCGGTTGACCTCTGGCCGGACTGGGAGGTCTCCCGCTACTCGCTGCCGCAGGCCGACCCGGAGAACCGCATCGACCTGCTGGGTGCGTATGCCGGCGACACCATGGTCGGTAGCGCACTGGTCTTCATGCCCCTCGAGGACAACGTCCACCTCGGCGCCTTCGACGTCCACGTGCCGCCCGACCACCGGCGGCAGGGGATCGGCAGCGCACTCCTGGCCCGGTGCGAGGCGCTGGCCGTAGCGGACGGCCGCACCACGCTCCTGGCCGACGTTCGCGCGCCTCTCGACGAGGACGGTGACGACAGCCGCTGGGCTCTCGACCGCGGCTACGCCAAGGCCAACGAGGACGGCATGAAGGTGGTCGACCTCGCCGCCACCGCCGACCGGCTACCGGCGCTGGCGGCGCACGCAGCCGAGCGGAGCGCTGGCTACCGGCTGGCGTGGTGGACCGACCCCGCGCCCGAGGAGCACCTCGCCTCGCTGGCCGCCGCGATGAGCCGGTTCATCGAGGAGATCCCGCTCGGAGACCTCGACCTCAGGCCGCAGGCGTGGACCGCCGACCGGCTGCGCGTCCGCGAGGAGCGGCACGCCGGTCAGCGGCGGACCCAGCTCACGGTGGCGGCGCTCGCTCCCTCGGGCGAGGTGGCCGGCTACACCAACGCCCATCTCTCGCCGCATGCGCCGCGGCTGGCCGACATCGGCGACACCCTGGTGCTGCCGGACCACCGAGGCCACCGGCTGGGGCTGGGGATGAAGGTCCTGCTCCACCAGAAGGTGCGGGAGCTCTACCCGGGTGCCGAGCTCATCGCCACCGGCAACGCCACCACCAACAGCTTCATGAACGCCGTCAACGACCAGCTCGGCTATCGGCTGGTCGACCGGGTGTTCGAGGTGCAGAAGCTGCTGGCCTGACCGGAGCTCACGGCCTCAGTCGGTCGGTGAGCCGTAGTAGCGATCGTCAGGAACGGGGGAGGCGTACCCCGACTTCCGCACGGCGGCGCCGAGCACCGGCCTGGTCGCGTACACCGCGACGCTGTAGGCGTGCGAGGTCCACAGATAGGCCGTCAGGTGCCGGTAGCCCCGCCGGCCGATCCGGCCGTCCCAGGCAAGTTTTCCGGCCGACCCGCCCGTGCCGGCGGGCTCGCCCAGCCGTGCGCTGTAGTTCGCCACGCCGGTGGAGACATCGCGCCACAGGGAGACGTCCATGCGCACCTGTCGTCCGTAGAAGTAGCACTCCAGGAGCGTCCGTCGGCCCGGCGTCGGGTCCGACATGCGCGGGCGGCAGTTCTGCCCGTCCAGCAACGGGAAGACCCAGTAGACACCGCGGGTGCCATGAGGTTCCCGGCACTTCTTGCGCGACTTCACGGTGCGGCCGTTCCAGCAGCTGAAGGTCTTCTTCTTCTGCACGACGGCGCTGGGCGACGGGGCAGGGACCGGCGCCGGGCTGCTCGACACCGGCTCGACGGGCGCGGCCTCCGCCGGGGGAGCGGCCGACTCGCGGCCGACGCTCGTGACGACGTACCCGCCGACGGCGATGGCCAGCAGGGCGAGCCCCACCACCCCGACGATGCCGACGTTCTTCCACGACGTCGACGAGGGGCTGGCGGCCAGCGGCTCCGGGCCGGGGTGGAGCCGGTCCGCGATCCAGTCCGCCTCCCGGCCGATCTCGGCGAGGGAGCTGAACCGTTCGACCGGGTCGTCGCGGAGCATTCCCTCGAGCAGCGCCGCGAGCTGGTCCGGGACCGGCCGGCCGTCGGCGAGCCGCAGCTCGTGGGGGTCGGCCCCGGCGTACGGCGGGGCACCGGTCAGGCAGGCCCAGAGAACACAGCCCATGGAGTAGATGTCACCGCGCGACGTCGCCGTCGGCTCGTGGTGCCGCTCGGGCGCCGAGTAGCCGGGAACCTCGCCGACGTCGGTGGTCGCATCGCGCAGGTGGCCGACGAGGGTGCCGTCGCGGCCGGTGCGGAGCAGGACGGAGCCCGGCTCGACGGCGCCATGGACGAGGCCCTGCTTGTGCGCCGCCCCGAGCTCCGCACAGAGCTGGGCGACCAGTCGGAGCGCCTGCGGCGGTGACATGGCGCCGTACCGCTCCAGCCAGCCGCGCAGGTCACCGACGGCTCCGTCGGTGTCGCCGCCCCTGCGCGAGAGACCTGCCACGGTGGGTATCGAACCACGAAGTGCGGCGGACCCGGCTGTCTCAGAGCTTCCGCAGCCGGACGTAGCGGACCGAGTGGTCGGCGTCCTTGCGCAGCACCAGGGCGGCGCGCGAGCGGGTGGGCATGACGTTCTGGGTCAGGTTGGGGCCGTTGATCGAGTCCCAGATCCGCATCGCCTCGGCCACCGCCTCGTCGCGGGTGAGGGAGGCGTAGCGCGCGAAGTAGGACTGCGGGTCGCGGAACGCGGTCTCGCGGAGCCGGAGGAACCGGGAGACGTACCAGTCGCGGATGTCGGAGGTCTTGGCGTCGACGTAGACGGAGAAGTCGAAGAAGTCGCTGACGGCGAGGCCGGTGCGGCCGTCGTCGCGCACCCGTGCCGGCTGGAGCACGTTCAGCCCCTCGATGATCACGATGTCGGGGTGCTTGACGTGCAGCTTCTCGTCGGGCACGACGTCGTAGGTGAGGTGGTCGTAGACCGGTGCCGCCACCTCGTCGCGGCCGGACTTGAGGTCGACCACGAAGCGGAGCAGGGCCCGGCGGTCGTAGGACTCCGGGAAGCCCTTGCGCTGCAGCAGTCCACGCCGCTCGAGCTCGGCGTTGGGGTAGAGGAAGCCGTCGGTGGTGACCAGGGCGACGTGGGGGTGCTCCGGCCAGTGCGCGAGCAGGTGCTGGAGCACGCGGGCGGTCGTGGACTTGCCGACCGCGACGGAGCCCGCCAGGCCGATGACGAACGGCGTCCGCGGCGGCGTGTCCTGGTGGAGGAAGGCCTCCTGGTCGCGGTGCAGGCGGCCCGCCGCCTCGACGTAGAGGCTGAGCAGCCGGCTGATCGGCAGGTAGACCTCGCGGACCTCCTCGAGGTCGAGCTGGTCACCGAGGCCGCGGAGCGCGGAGATCTCGTCCTGGGTGAGCGGGTCCTCGACCTCGTGGGCGAGCTTGGCCCAGGCGGCACGGTCGAGCTCGATGTACGGCGTGGCCTCGCGGGTCGCCTCCGGACCACTGGGATGGCCCCCGCCGTTCGGCATGGCGGCGATTCTCTCAGCCCGCCGGCCGGCCCGGGCGCGCGCCCTGCCTGACGCGGCCCCGCGGCGCGGGCTCGATAGGGTCGCCTGCCATGGGCGGGATCGTCGGCGTCGGCATCGACGTGGTGGACATCGCCCGCTTCGGGGCGTCGCTGGACCGCACGCCCGGGCTGGCCGAGCGGCTGTTCACCGCTCGGGAGCTCACCCGTCCGCTCGCCTCGCTCGCCGCGCGGTTCGCGGCCAAGGAAGCGGCGGCCAAGGCCCTCGGCGCGCCCGGCGACATGCACTGGCACGACGCCGAGGTCGTCCCGCAGGAGTCCGGCCGCCCGGTGCTGGAGCTCCGCGGCACGGTCCTGGCCCGCGCGGACGACCTCGGTGTCACCTCGGTGCACCTGTCGCTGTCGCACGACGCGGGGATCGCGTCGGCGATGGTGGTGCTGGAGGGGTGACGGCGAGCGAGCCCGGTTCCGGCTGCGAGACCGGTTGACGGGCCGAGGGCGCGCCATGGACGACACTCGCCGCATGGACATCGTCGTCAGCGGGGGCACGGACCCGGAGCAGCCGGTTCCCGAGCCCCGGCAGCGGGACCCGATCCGGCTGTTGCTCCAGGTCATTGCTGCGGGCGTCTTCCTCGTCGTCGCAGGCGTCGGCTACGTGGCCTGGACGGTCCACCAGACGCAGGTGGACAACCGGCAGCTGAACTGCCTGTTCGTCGGCAACTTCTCCAGCGACGGCTCGACCCAGGACTACAAGGACCTGCCGAAGAGCCAGCGGCGCGTCGTCGACCGGCTGGACTGCGACGTGCCCGGGCGGTAGCCGCGCAGATAGCGTGAACGCATGCTGCACGCGCACACGGTCGAGCAGGTTCGCGCAGCCGAGCGGGCGCTGATGGCGCGGCTGCCTGAGGGGACGCTGATGCAGCGGGCGGCGGCCGGACTGGCGGCGGCGATCGTCGACCTGCTCGGGTCGGCGTACGGGCGCCGGGTGCTGCTGCTCGTGGGCTCCGGGGACAACGGCGGGGACGCGCTGTACGCCGGGGCGATGCTGGCCCGGCGGGGCGTGCGGGTCGAGGCCTGGCTGATGGGCGAGAGGGCCCATGACGAGGGCAGGAGGGCGCTGGAGCGCGCCGGCGGCCGGGTCGTGGCCGAACCCAGCGGGAGGCCCGAGCTCGTCGTGGACGGCATCGTCGGCATCGGCGGGCGGGCCGGGCTGAGGGAGAACGCCGCCGACGCGCTCAAGCTGGTCTACGGCGTGCCCGTGGTGGCCGTCGACACCCCAAGCGGGGTGGACGTCGACACCGGCGAGGTCGACGGCGACCGGGTCGAGGCGGCGCTGACCGTGACGTTCGGGACCCACAAGGTCTGCCACCTCGTCGATCCGGCGGCCGAGGCGTGCGGTGCGGTGCACCTGGTCGACATCGGCCTCGAGCTCCCCGAGCCGGAGGTCGAGGCGCTGCAGCCCGAGGACGTGGCGGCGCTGCTGCCACGTCCGGCGTCCACCAGCCAGAAGTACGCGCGAGGGGTGGTCGGGGTCCGGGCCGGGAGCGCGCAGTACCCCGGCGCCGCCCTGCTCAGCGTCGCCGGCGCCGCCTGCGGGCTGGCCGGGATGGTGCGGTACGTCGGCGAGGAGCCGGTCGCGCACACCGTCCGCGAGCAGCACCCCGAGGTGGTGGGCGAGGGACGCGTCCAGGCCTGGGTGGTCGGGTCAGGCGGCGGCGACCGCGCCGGCGACGAGCTCGGGCAGGCGCTGGCCGACGCGGTCCCGCTGGTCGTCGACGCGGACGCGCTCCAGCACCTGACGGGCCCGGTCGAGCGCGCGGTGCTCACGCCGCACGCCGGCGAGCTCGCCGCGATGCTCGGCGTGGAGCGAGAGGCGGTCGAGGCCCGGCCGCTGCACTTCGCGCGGGAGGCCGCTCGGCACTACCGAGCCACGGTCCTGCTCAAGGGACGGCGGACGGTGGTCGCCCGCCCCGACGGCCGGACGAGGGTCAACACCACCGGCACGTCGTGGCTGGCCACCGCCGGAGCGGGCGACGTGCTCGGCGGCGTGATCGGGGCGCTGCTGGCGGCCGGCCTGACGCCGTACGACGCCGCGAGCGTCGGTGCCTGGCTGCACGGTGCCGCAGCGATGCTGGCCTCGGACGGCGGGCCGCTCGTGGCCAGCGAGGTGGCCCGCGCCGTCCCGGACGTGGTGCGAGGATCCCTGACATGACCCCGCGGGCCGAGATCGTGGTCGACCTGGCCGCGATCCGCCACAACGTGCGGTTGCTCAAGGACCTCTGCGGCACGGGCTACCTGGCCGTGGTCAAGGCCGACGGCTACGGCCACGGCCTCGTCGAGTCGGCGGGCGCAGCCCGGGAGGCGGGCGCGGACTGGCTGGGCGTCGCCACCATCGACGAAGCGGTCGCGCTGCGCGAGGCCGGCGACCCGGGCCGGGTGCTCTGCTGGCTGACCGTCCCGGGCGACGACTGGGGGGCCGCCATCGAGCGGGACGTCGACGTCACGGTCTACTCCGAGGCCGAGCTGGACGAGGTCCTGGCCACCGGCCTGGTCGCGAGGGTGCAGGTCAAGCTCGACACCGGGCTGCACCGCGGCGGCGCCCCGCACGACACCTGGGACGGCCTGTTCGCGAAGGCGCGGGCCGCCGAGGAGCAGGGCCGGATCGTGGTCACCGGCATCTGGTCGCACTTCTCCTCCAGCGACGAGCCCGACGACCCGGCCAACGACGAGCAGGAGCGGCTGTTCGACGAGGGCCTGGCGCTGGCGCGACGTCGTGGACTGGAGCCCGAGGTCACCCACCTGGCCAACTCGGCCGCCGCGATCCTGCGGCCGAGCAGCCGGCGCGACCTGGTGCGGGTGGGCATCGCGTCGTACGGCCTCGACCCGGCTCCCGGTGAGACACCCGACCTCGGCCTGCGCCCGGCCATGACGGCGCGGGCCACGCTGGCCATGGTCAAGGACATCGAGGGGGGCGGCGCCGTCTCCTACGGCCGCACCTGGGTGGCCGACCACGCGACCACGCTGGGGCTGGTGCCGGTCGGGTACGCCGACGGGCTCCCGCGGGTGGGCGGGAACCGTGCCGAGGTCCAGGTCGGAGGCCGGCGGCGGAGGATCAGGGGCCGCATCTGCATGGACCAGCTCGTCGTCGACCTCGACGGCGACGACCCGGGAGCCGGTGCGGACGTGACGGTCTTCGGGACCGGCGAGCACGGCGAGCCCACCGCCACGGACTGGGCCGAGGCCTGCGGGACGATCAGCTACGAGATCGTGACCAGGATCGGGGGTCGGTTCACGAGGCGGTACGTCGACTCCGGACGGCACTGAGAGGATCGAGCCATGAGCACGCGTGGCCGCATCCTCGGGGCCGCCGCCGGCGCGATGGGCCTGGCCGCGGCCGGCGCCGCGGTCGGCATCCGTCGCCAGAGCCGCGCCATCGAGCGGCGCAAGGGCGACGGGACGCCGTTCGGCAGCCTGCACTCGGCGCCGATGACGGTCGTCGCCGACGACGGCGTACCCCTCCACGTCGAGGTCGACGAGCTCGACCCCGACGTGCGCCGCCGGGCCAGCCCGCTCACCGTCGTCTTCTGCCACGGCTACGCCCTCAACCTCGAGAGCTGGCACTTCCAGCGCGCGGCCTACCGCGGCCTGGTGCGGGCGGTCTACTACGACCAGCGCTCGCACGGCCGCTCCGGCCGCTCGCCGGACGACCACGCGACGATCGAGCAGCTCGGCCACGACCTCGGGACCGTCCTCGACCACGTGGTCCCCGAGGGTCCGGTGGTGCTCGTCGGCCACTCGATGGGCGGCATGACGGTCGTGGCCTTCACCGAGCAGCATCCCGAGCTGATCGGCGACCGGGTCGTCGGCGTCGGGCTCATCTCCACGACCGCTGGAGGCCTGGACCCTGGCCGGATCCTGCTGCCGATGCTCCCTGCCAAGCTGGGCGGCGAGCTGACCAGCCGCACCGTCCGGACCCTGGCCCGGCGGCACAAGCTCGTCGACGGCGTACGCCGGGCCGGCCGGTCGGTCGCCACGGTGGCCACCGACCTCTTCGCGTTCGGCGACGAGGTGCCCGCGGCGTACGTCGAGTTCGTCGACCGGATGCTGTCGGAGACGCCGTTCGAGGTGGTGGCCGACTTCTTCCCGAGCCTGCGCGGCCTCGACAAGTTCGACGCCGTCGAGGTGCTCGGCCGGGTGCCCACCACCATCATCTGCGGGACCGCGGACCGGCTCACCTCCGTCGGCCACAGCCGCAAGCTGCACGAACGGATACCGGGGTCGACGCTCGTCGAGTGCGAGGACGCCGGCCACATGGTGCTGCTCGAGCGGCACGACCAGGTCAACGCCGCGCTCGACCAGCTGCTGTCGGCGGCCACCGAGCTGGTCGGCCAGCGGTGAACCTCCGGTGAGTGTCGAGGTGAAGCCGGCGGGCGCGGAGGAGACCGCGGCCGTGCACGCGGTGATCCACGCGGCGTTCGAGGCCCGGCCGGCGCTCGACCCTCCGGCCGCCGCGCTGACGGAGTCCCGCGACGAGCTGGAGGCCCGGCTGGCCAGGCACGGCGGGCTGCTCGCCCGGGTCGACGGTGTCCCCGCCGGTGCCCTCGTCCTGGACCCGGCCGGCAGCACCATGTACCTCCGCCGGGTCGGCGTCGTGCCCGCCATGCAGCACCACCACGTGGCCGCTGCGCTGATCGACGCGGCCGTCGAGGCGGCGGAGGGGTACGACGACCTCACGGTCGTCGCGCGCGACGAGCTGCCGGCCACCATCAGGTTCTGGGAGCACCACGGGTTCCGCGAGGTCCGTCGCGACCCACCGAACGTCGAGCTGCGCCGGCCGCTGCGCACCGCGGTCCACCACGCCCCGGACGCGGACGCGATGCGCGGGCTGGGCCGCTCGATCGCCGGCCAGCTGGCCGCCGGTGACCTGATCGTGCTCACGGGGTCGCTGGGTGCGGGGAAGACCACGTTCACCCAGGGGCTGGGTGCCGGCCTCGGCGTCCGCGGCGCGGTCACCTCGCCGACCTTCGTCATCGCCCGCGTCCACCCGAGCGAGGTCGGCGGCCCGGCGCTGGTGCATGTCGACGCCTACCGCCTCGGCGGCATCGGCGAGCTCGACGACCTCGACCTCGACACCTCGCTCGACCAGGCGGTCACCGTGGTCGAGTGGGGCGAGGGGCTGGCCGAAGGCCTCTCGGAGTCGCGGCTGGAGGTCAACCTCGTCCGCGACGACGCTGACGACGAGGAGGGCGACGAGGAGGGCGACAACCGCCGCGTGGAGATCACGCCGGTCGGCCCGCGCTGGCACGCCTTCTCCTTCCGGGGGCTGGGATGACCACCGTCATCGCCCACGTCAGCGACACCCACTTCGGCGGGCCGCCCGACGCCCGGGCCAGGGCGGAGGGGATCCTCGCCCACCTCGACGCGATGGACCCGCGACCGGATGCGCTCCTGGTCAGCGGCGACATCGCCGACCACGGCAAGGCGGAGGAGTACGCCGAGGCCCGAGCCGTCCTCGACGCCTGGACCGGGCCTCTCGCACTGGTCACCGGCAACCACGACGTCCGCGAAGAGTTCGTGCGCGGGCTGCTCGACCGCGAGGCCGACGGCCCGGTCGTCTTCGTCCTGGAGGTGTCTGATTGCCGGCTGCTCGTCCTGGACTCGCTGGTCGACGCCGTCGACGGGCAGCGCCAGGACCACGGCGTGGTCGGCTCCGACCAGCTCGACTGGCTGGACCAGCGGCTGGCCGAGGACGACCGCCCGACGTTCGTCTCCCTCCACCATCCGCCCGACGACATCGGCCTGGAGCTGATGGCGCCGATCCTGCTGCGCGACCCCGAGCCGCTCGCCAGGGTGATCGAGGGACACGCCCACGTGGTGGCCACCCTGGTCGGCCACGCGCACACGGCCTGCGCCACGACGTTCGCCGGACGTCCGCTGCTGATCGGTGGTGGCTCGGCCTCGACGGTGACCATGGACGCCGAGGACGTGCCCCGGATCTGGGAGGGCGCGCCGCCGACGTTCGCCCTCCACCTGCTGGACGACGACGGGCGGCTCACGACGCACTGGAGGGCCCTCTGATGCTGCTGGCCTTCGACACCGCCACCCCGCTGGTCACGGTGGCATTGCACGACGGGGACGACGTGGTCTGGGAGGGCGTCTCGGAGCGGCCGCTCCAGCACGGCGAGCAGCTCGCCCCGCTCATCGACCGCGCCCTGCGCGAGTCGGGGCTCGTCCGCCAGGACCTCACGGCCGTCGCGGTGGGCGTCGGCCCGGGTCCGTTCACCGGGCTGCGGGTGGGTCTGGTGACCGCGCGCACGCTCGGCTACGTCCTCGAGGTCCCCGTCTACGGCGTGTGCACGCTCGACGTCCTGGCCGTCGAGGCCGTCGACACCGGCGCCGTCGCCGGCGACTTCGTCGTGGCCACCGACGCCCGGCGAAAGGAGGTCTACCTCGCGTCGTACGACGAGAGAGGCGCGCGGCTCGAGGGGCCGTCGGTCGCGAAGCCCGCCGACGCCGCGACCGGGCTGCCGGTGGTGGGAGAGGGCGCCTTGCTCCATCCCGAGGCGTTCCCGCATCCTGCCGGGCCGAGGATGCCCAGTGCCGGCTGGCTGGCCCGGGTGGTCGCCGACGAACGCGCCGAGCTGCAGGACCCGGAGCCGCTCTACCTGCGGCGGCCCGACGCGGCCGCGCCCGGTGTGCCCAAGCGGGTGTCGTGACGGTCCGGCCCGCGACCCTCGAGGACGTCGAAGCCATCGCCGCCTCCGAGGCCGACAACCTCGGTGCGGACGCCTGGTCCCTCGCGCTGGTCGAGGAGGGCGTCGCCGGCCGGCTTCCCACCGTGCACTACCGCGTCGTCGAGGAGGACGGCCGAGTGGTGGGGCACGCGGTCGCCAGCTTGGTGGACGACGTCGCCGAGCTCCAGCGGATCGCGGTCTCCGCCGACCACCGGCGCCGCGGCCTGGCCGCCGCCTTGCTGGACGAGGTGGTGACCCTCGCCGTACGCGCGCGGGCCGAGCGGGTCCTCCTGGAGGTTCGCGAGGACAACCAGCCGGCACTGGCGTTCTACGCCGGGCACGGGTTCGTCGAGGTCGACCGGCGGCGCCGCTACTACCGCGACGGCGCTGCCGCGGTGGTGCTCGTGCGCCCGCTCGGCCAGGTTTGCGGTTCCAGCACAATGGGGTCGTGACTGAGCCGCTCGTCCTCGGCATCGAGACGTCGTGCGACGAGACAGGTGTCGGCATCGTCCGAGGGCGGACCCTGCTGGCCGATGCCGTGGCGAGCAGTGTGGACGAGCACGCGCGGTTCGGCGGTGTCGTTCCCGAGGTGGCCAGCCGGGCGCACCTCGAGGCGATGGTCCCGACCCTGGAGCGAGCCTGTGAGACCGCCGGGGTGCGGCTGCACGAGGTCGACGCGGTCGCGGTGACGTCGGGGCCGGGACTGGCCGGCGCCCTGCTCGTCGGCGTCGCTGCGGCCAAGGCCCTGGCCATCGGGCTGGGCAAGCCGCTGTACGGCGTCAACCACCTGGCCGCGCACGTCGCCGTCGACCAGCTCGAGCACGGGCCGCTGCCGGACCCGTGCCTGGCGCTGCTGGTCAGCGGTGGCCACTCGTCGCTGCTGCGCGTCGAGGACGTGACCACCACGGTCGAGCCGCTCGGGGCCACGATCGACGATGCGGCGGGCGAGGCGTTCGACAAGGTGGCCCGGCTCCTGGGGCTGCCTTTCCCGGGGGGCCCGTACATCGACCGGGCCGCGGTGTCCGGCAGCTCGGTCGCGATCGACTTCCCTCGGGGGCTGACCAGCCGGCGCGACCTGGAGCGGCACCGGTTCGACTTCTCCTTCTCGGGGCTGAAGACCGCGGTCGCGCGCTGGGTCGAGGCCCGGGAGCGCTCTGGCGAGCCGGTGCCGGTGGCCGATGTGGCCGCGTCGTTCCAGGAGGCGGTCTGTGACGTGCTCGTCCGCAAGGCGCTCGACGCCGCCACCTCGACCGGGGTCGAGGACCTGCTCATCGGGGGAGGCGTCGCCGCCAACTCCCGGCTGCGGGCGATGGCCGAGGAGCGGGCGGCGGTCGTCGGCGTGCGCGTGCGCGTGCCGAGGCCCGGCCTGTGCACCGACAACGGCGCCATGGTCGCGGCGCTCGGGTCGGAGATGGTGGCGCGCGGCCGGACGCCGTCGCACCTCGACCTGCCGGCGGACAGCAGCCAGCCGGTGACCAGCGTCCTCGTCTGAGAGGGAGTGCCGCCGCGGAGTCCCATGTCCGGCTCAGCCCCCCGACCGCCGGTCACGGAACAACCGGCGAGACCTGAGCCGACTCCGACGGCGGCCCCCCTACCTCCTAAGTGCCCACGCTCCCGCGCCGGAAAACCCGCGCCGGTCCAGCCGCTACCGTGGCGCCATGCAGCAGGTGAAGGCGGTGGTGGCGCGGGCCAAGGGCGCGCCGGTCGAGCTGGTCACGATCAACGTCCCGGACCCGGGCCCGGGCGAGGCGGTGGTCAAGGTGCAGGCCTGCGGGGTCTGCCACACCGACCTGCACTACCGCGAGGGCGGGATCAACGACGACTTCCCGTTCCTGCTGGGCCACGAGGCCTCCGGCGTCGTGGAGTCCGTCGGTCCGGACGTGACGGGGCTCGAGCCCGGCGACTTCGTGGTGCTCAACTGGCGCGCGGTCTGTGGCGACTGCCGGGCCTGCCGACGCGGTGAGCCGTGGTACTGCTTCGCGACGTTCAACGCGACCCAGAAGATGACCCTGGCTGACGGACCCGACGCCGGGACGGAGCTCTCGCCGGCGCTGGGCATCGGCGCGTTCGCCGAGAAGACCCTGGTGGCGGCCGGCCAGTGCACCAAGGTCGACCCGTCGGCCCGCCCGGCCGCGGTCGGGCTGCTCGGCTGCGGTGTGATGGCGGGCATCGGCGCGGCGATCAACACCGGAGCGGTGACCCGCGGGAAGTCGGTGGCCGTGATCGGCTGCGGCGGCGTCGGTGTGGCCGCGATCGCCGGCTCCGCGCTGGCCGGTGCCTCGCCGATCATCGCGGTCGACGTCGACGCGAAGAAGCTCGAGGCCGCCAAGAAGCTGGGCGCGACCCACACCGTCGACTCGTCGGCCACCGACCCGGTGGTCGCGATCCAGGAGCTCACCGGCGGGTTCGGCGCCGACGTCGTGATCGAGGCGGTCGGACGCCCGGACACCTGGCAGCAGGCGTTCTACGCCCGCGACCTGGCCGGGACCGTGGTGCTGGTCGGCGTACCGACCCCGGACATGAAGCTCCCCGACCTCCCGCTGATCGACATCTTCGGCCGCGGCGGCGCGCTCAAGTCGAGCTGGTACGGCGACTGCCTGCCCTCCCGCGACTTCCCGATGCTCGTCGACCTCTACCAGCAGGGTCGGCTGGACCTCGACGCGTTCGTCTCGGAGGAGATCGGCGTCGGAGACATCGAGGCGGCCTTCGAGAAGATGCACCGCGGTGAGGTGCTCCGGTCCGTCGTCCTGTTCGACTGATGGGCGGTCCGCTCCGGGTCGACCACGCGGTCACGTCCGGCACCTTCTCGCTGGACGGCGAGACGTTCGACGTCGACAACAACATCTGGGTGGTCGGCGACGACGACGAGTGCGTCGTGATCGACGCCCCGCACTCGGTCGACGACATCCTGGCCGTGGTCGCCGGCCGCAGCGTGAAGGCGATCCTCCTCACCCATGCCCACGACGACCACTCCCGGGTCGCGCCGGCCCTGCGTGAGGCCGTCGTCGCGCCGATCTTCCTGCACCCCGACGACAAGCCGCTCTGGTCCCTCGTGCACGAGGACTACCTCTGGGACCTCGACCTGCCGGACGGCTGGGAGTTCGAGCTCGCCGGAGCGACGATCCGGACCCTGCACACCCCGGGCCACGCGCCCGGCGCCTGCTGCTTCCTGGTCGAGGACCTCGGCTGCGTCTTCACCGGCGACACCCTCTTCCAGGGTGGTCCCGGCGCGACCGGGCGGTCTTTCTCGGACCGGTCGGTGCTCGAGTCCTCCATCCGGGAGAAGCTCTTCGGCCTTCCGGACGACACGGTGGTGCACACCGGCCACGGTGAGGACACCACCATCGGTGCGGAGAAGGCGGCCTCGGCCGACTGGTAGGCCACGGTGGGTTCAGAACGGCCGCACCAGCAGGCACGTCCCCTGGCCGTCGACCCGGGTCAGCACGATGGTGGCCTCGTCGTCGCCCTTGAGGGCCAGCCGCTTGCGGAGCTCGTCGGGGACCACGTCCACGCCGCGCTTCTTGATGGTCAGCCGGCCGATCCCGCGCTCGTGCAGCGCCGCACGGAGCTGCTTCTCGCGGAACGGCAGGGTGTCGAGGACCTCGTAGGACCGGGCGAACGGGCTGCGGAACGACTCGTCGGCGGTGACGTAGGCGATGTGCCGGTCCAGGAGGCCGCCGCGCACGCCGGCGGCGACGGCGGTGACCAGGCCGGCCCGGATGACTGCGCCGTCCGGCTCGTAGAGGAACCGGCCCAGTGGTACGACGTCGGCTCCCGGGTCGTCCTCATCGGTCAGGGTGGCCAGGCCGCCGTCCCCGATGACCGTCGCGCGGCGAGCCGCGGTGGCGAGCCGGCCGCCCCAGAGCGCCGCCTCCTTCACCTCGCCGTGGTCGCTGACCCACTCGGCCTCGACGCCGGCCGGGACCAGCTCGTGGGGGATGCCCGGGGCGGTCTTGACGCAGGCCTCGCCGGCCAGCAACGACTCGACGAAGGACCACGGCGGGGTCCAGGCGTCGGGGGTGAAGGTGCGGCCGCGGCCGCTGCGCCGAGCGGGGTCGGCGAAGGCGACGTCGAACGGCCTGATGTCCACCTCGAGGGCGTCGGCCTCGCCGACGGCGCCGGGCAGCCCGAGGGCCTCGAGGTTGGCCTCGGCGACGGCCACCCGCACCGGGTCGAGGTCGACCGCGGCCGCGGTCAGCCCCGCTCGCGCGAACGCGACCAGGTCGCCGCCGATGCCACAGCCCAGGTCGACCACCGTCAAGGCGCCGAACACCGAGAGCCGGGCGGCGCGGTGGGTGGCCACCGGTAGGCGGGTGGCCTGCTCCAGCCCGTCGTGGGTGAAGTACATGGACCCGGCCAGCGCTCCGAACTTGTCCACCGCGCGGACCCGCAGCTCGGCCTGGGTCAGGGCCACCGCCAGCAGCTCGGACGGCGTACCGGGACAGGCCCGCTCCAGCGCCGCGTGCGCCTTCAGCGGGTCGGGCTCGTCGAGCCCGGTGGCCCGGGCGAGCACCAGCTGCCCGTCCTCGGACCGCAGCCAACGCACGGACTCGACGTCCACGGCTCATCCTTCCCGGACCCACGCTGGCACTCCATTGACCAGAGTGCTAGTTTCGTCGTTGGCACTCTCCCCGTGAGTGTGCCAGCCCACGTACACCCAGCAGAGCCCAGTTCCACCACTCAACGACACAGCAGCACACGAAAGTGGAGGTCGACACAGTGTCGGTCAACATCAAGCCCCTCGAGGATCGCATCGTGGTCCGGCCGCTCGACGCGGAGCAGACCACCGCCTCCGGCCTGGTCATCCCGGACACCGCCAAGGAGAAGCCCCAGGAGGGCGAGGTCCTGGCCATCGGTCCCGGTCGCATCGACGACAACGGCAACCGGGTCCCTCTCGACGTGGCGATCGGCGACAAGGTCATCTACAGCAAGTACGGCGGCACCGAGGTCAAGTACGCCGGCGAGGACTACCTGATCCTCTCCGCGCGCGACGTCCTCGCGGTCGTCTCCTGATCTCTGCGGGTCGCGTGGCGGGGGAGAGCCTCCGCCACGCGACCCGTTCTCCGTTCCACCAGCTCGACTGAACCTCCCAAGAACCTCCAATGAAGGAGTGCCATGCCCAAGATCCTCGAGTTCGACGAGCGCGCGCGTCAGGCGCTGGAGCGCGGCGTCAACAAGCTGGCGGACACCGTCAAGGTGACGCTCGGCCCCCGGGGTCGCTACGTCGTCCTCGACAAGAAGTGGGGCGCGCCGACCATCACCAACGACGGCGTCACCGTCGCGCGTGAGATCGAGCTCGACGACCCGTTCGAGAACCTCGGCGCCCAGCTGACCAAGGAGGTCGCCACCAAGACCAACGACGTCGCGGGCGACGGCACCACGACGGCGACCGTCCTGGCCCAGTCGATGGTCCACGAGGGGCTGCGCGCGGTCGCTGCCGGCGCGAACCCGATGGGGCTGAAGCGCGGCATGGATGCCGCCGCCACCGCGGTCAGCGACGCCCTGCTCACGGCCGCCCGCGACGTGGAGTCCAAGGAGGACATGGCCTCGGTCGCGACGATCTCGAGCCGCGACGAGGTGATCGGCGGCCTGCTCGCCGATGCCTTCGACAAGGTCGGCAAGGACGGCGTGATCACGGTCGAGGAGTCCAACACCATGGGCACCGAGCTGGAGTTCACCGAGGGCATGCAGTTCGACAAGGGCTACATCTCGGCGTACTTCGTCACCGATCCGGAGCGGATGGAGACCGTCCTCGAGGACCCCTACATCCTGCTCCACCAGGGCAAGATCTCCGCGGTGGCCGACCTCCTGCCGCTGCTGGAGAAGGTCATCCAGTCCGGCAAGCCGCTGTTCATCCTGGCCGAGGACGTCGAGGGCGAGGCGCTCTCGACGCTGGTCGTCAACAAGATCCGCGGCACCTTCAACGCCGCCGCGGTGAAGAGCCCGGCGTTCGGTGACCGCCGCAAGGCGATGATGGAAGACATCGCGACCCTGACCGGTGGCCAGGTGGTCGCCCCCGAGGTCGGGCTCAAGCTCGACCAGGTGGGCCTCGACGTGCTGGGACAGGCTCGGCGCGTGGTGATCACCAAGGACAACACCACGATCGTCGACGGCGCGGGAGACGCCGCCGCGGTCGCGGGCCGGGTCAACCAGATCAAGGCGGAGATCGAGAACACCGACTCCGACTGGGACCGCGAGAAGCTCCAGGAGCGGCTGGCGAAGCTGGCCGGTGGCGTCTGCATCATCAAGGTCGGCGCCGCCACCGAGGTGGAGCTGAAGGAGAAGAAGCACCGCATCGAGGACGCCGTCTCGGCGACCCGCGCGGCCATCGAGGAGGGCATCGTCCCCGGCGGTGGCTCGGCGCTGATCCATGCTGCGGCCGTCCTGGACAAGGGCCTGGGCCTCGACGGTGACGAGGCCGCCGGTGTCCGCGTGGTGCGCCTCGCTCTCGACGAGCCGCTGCGCTGGATCGCGGAGAACGGCGGGGCCAACGGCTACGTCGTCACCACCAAGGTGCGCGAGCTCGGGGTCGGCAACGGCTACAACGCCGCCACCGAGGAGTACGGCGACCTGGTCGCCCAGGGCGTCCTCGACCCGGTCAAGGTGACCCGCTCCGCGCTGGTCAACGCCGCCTCGATCGCGGGCATGCTGCTCACGACCGAGACCCTGGTCGTCGAGAAGCCCGAGGAAGAGGAGCCCGCCGCGGCCGGTCACGGCCACGGACACGGCCACTGACCCGGCTCTGACGCTGACCCGCCCGTTCTGTACGGGCGGGTCAGCGTCATTTTCGCCCGTGGCAGTCCGGTTCGGGGACGGGTCGGTCGACGCCCTTCAACAGCCAGATGGTGCGGCCGCCGCAGCCGGTGCCGTGCTCGACGTACCTCTGCTCAACGTCGCGCTCGAGTGTCTCGCCCTCCGGCGTCCAGGTGTCGAACGGCCACCACTCGACCAGCCAGGTCGGCGCGTCCGGGCCTCTCACCATCGCGTGGAAGCTGGTCAGGTCGGGGTCGAGGGCCCGCATCGGGAGGCTCCACAGATACGGGTACGGCGAGGGCAGGCCGCTCTCCAGCTGGAGGTCGGCCCGGCCGCCGAAGACCGCGAGCGTGTCGCCTGGCTCGGCCACCTCCTTCAGCGCCACCCCGGTGTCGTGCTCGTCGAGCTCCTGCTGCCCGGCGAGGTTCCAGGCGCTCCAGCCGACCAGGCAGACCACGGTCGAGGCGACCATCAGCGGCACCAGCCGCTCCCGCCACCGAACGGTGAGCAGGGCCACGGCCAGCAGCGTCCCGGGGACCAGCCCCAACGCGTAGTCCTGCCAGAAGCTGCCGCCGAGAGCCAGCGCCACCACGTCGAACGCGATCATGGCCACGACCGAGGCGGTGAGCGCGGGGTCCTCGCGCCAGTGGCTTCGCACCCGGACGAGGTACGCCGCGAGCACGGCGGCGATTCCCGTGACGGCCAGCACCAGCAGCAGGACCAGCGCCCGTCGCGTCGGGGCCTCCGCGGGACCCTCGCCGAGCGCGGCCGAGGCGTCGGCCCGGAAGCCGTACACGGCGTACCACAGCGTGTGCAGCCGGACGCCGGCCGCCAGCGACCATCCGATCGTGGCCAGCACCGGCAGCGCGAACCCGGCGAGGGCCACGCCGCCCAGCCGGACCAGGTCGCGGCGGACCAGCCGGCCGGCCAGCGCGCTGCCGACGAACAGCACGGCCGCGAACACCGCAGCGCCGGCCAGGTTCTGCTTGAGCCCCAGCGCCAGCGCGGCCAGCACACCCGCAGCGAACGCCGGCCAGGCGGCCCGGTCGCGAGCGGCCACGACCGCCAGCCCGGCGGCGGCCACCAGGACCGGTAGCGCGAGCACCTCGCCCTTGGTCGCCACCAGGTCGATCGCCGGTGTGGACACCAGCGCTGCCGCGGCCACGGCCGTCCAGCGTGCCGACCGCTCGTCGGCCACCAGCCGACCCAGCCAGGCGGCCAGGAGCACCAGCCCCGCGCAGGCCGCGGCTCCGACGACGCGGATGGCCAGTGGGCCGCCGAGCGCGTCGGCCACCTTGTAGAGCGCGATCAGGGACGGCGGGCGGTCGACGAAGTAGGTGCCGTAGAGGCTGCCACCACTCGGGTGCCAGGAGCGGGCGACCAGCTCGAAGCCGGCTTCGTCGGCGCGGACGGGTCGGGCCAGTCCGATCAGCCGGACCGCGCCGGCCACGGCGGCTGCCACCGCGACCGTCCAGCGTGAGTCGACCAGCCGCGGGATCACCGGGAGATCATGTCAATGCCCCGTCCCGGCCATCGCGGGTCGCGAGCAGCGGCGGCTAGGTTGCCTGGATGCGCCGTACCTCGTCCGCGGTCCTCACCATGCTCCTGTCCGTCGGTCTGGCCCTGTCCGGGGCCGGTCCCGCCAGCGCCAAGCCGCATCCCACCCACGCGCGGGTCCACGACCCGTCCGGCGACGCACCGGCCGGGGTCGACCTGCTCTCGGGGACCTACGGGGTCAACAGGCGCCAGGCGACCTTCACCGCCAAGGTGCGGGACCTGACCGACAAAACGTTCCTGGCCTTCGAGATCTGGCCGCTCACCGACGCCTGGGACCGACTGGCCGTGTTCAAGGAGAACGGCAAGGTCGTCGGCAAGGTCTACTTCGTCGACAACAGCCTCGAGGACTCCGACCAGCCGGTGCCGCACCTGGTGAAGTGCCGCAACCTCCAGGTGCGCTGGCACGAGGCCAGCAGCTCCGTCAGCGTCGTGTGGCCGCAGTCCTGCCGACAGGCGTCGCGCCCCTCGACCCTGCCGTTCGAGTTCCACGTCTTCTCCCGCTTCGGCGGCGTGCGCAACTCCCCGCACGACTCGCTGCCGGCCCGGACGCTCGGCTTCTGACTGCTCGATAGACTGCGCGGGATGGAGCTGCCCGAGAAGTTCGCCCCCCTTGGTCTGACCTACGACGACGTCCTGCTCCTGCCCGGTCACTCCGACCTCGCCCCGCAGGACATCGACACCAGCACCCGGCTGACCCGCGAGATCACCCTCAAGGTGCCGCTGGTCAGCGCCGCCATGGACACGGTGACCGAGTCCCGGATGGCGATCGCCATGGCCCGCCAGGGCGGCCTCGGCGTACTGCACCGCAACCTCTCGATCGACGATCAGGCCTACCAGGTCGACCTGGTCAAGCGGACCCAGACCGGGATCATCTCCAACCCGGTGACGATCGGCCCCGACGCGACGCTGGAGCAGCTCGACCAGCTGGCCGGCCAGTACCGCATCTCCGGCTTCCCGGTCGTGGACACCGACAGCCGGCTGCTCGGCATCATCACCAACCGCGACCTGCGGTTCACCCCCGTCGCGGAGTGGGCCACCACCAAGGTCGACGAGGTGATGACCCCGATGCCGCTCATCACCGGCCCGGTCGGGATCTCCCGCGAGGACGCCACCCTCCTGCTGCGCAAGCACAAGCGCGAGCGGCTCCCGCTGGTCGACGACAAGGGCCGGCTGGGCGGCCTGATCACGGTCAAGGACTTCGTGAAGTCCGAGCAGTTCCCCGACGCCACCAAGGACGCCGTGGGCCGACTCATGGTCGGCGCCGCGATCGGCTACTTCGGGGACGCCTGGCAGCGTGCGACCACCCTCATCGACGCCGGCGTCGACGTCCTCGTGGCCGACACCGCGCACGGCAACGTCCGGATGCTGCTCGACATGGTCAAGCGGCTGAAGTCCGACCCGGCCACCGCGCAGGTCCAGGTCATCGGTGGAAACGTCGCCACCCGGGAGGGTGCGCAGGCGTTCCTCGACGCCGGCTCGGACGCCGTCAAGGTCGGGGTCGGACCGGGCTCGATCTGTACGACGCGGGTGGTCACCGGCGTCGGCGTGCCGCAGGTCACCGCGGTCCACGAGGCCGCGCTCGCCTGCCGGCCGGCCGGCGTACCCGTGATCGCCGACGGCGGGCTGAAGTACTCCGGCGAGATCGCCAAGGCGGTCGTGGCCGGCGCCGACAGCGTGATGGTCGGCTCCCTGCTGGCCGGCTGCGAGGAGTCGCCGGGCGAGCTGGTCTTCGTCAACGGCAAGCAGTTCAAGTCCTACCGCGGCATGGGCTCGCTGGCCGCGATGTCGTCGCGCGGGAAGAAGTCCTACTCCAAGGACCGCTACTTCCAGGCCGAGGTCACCAGCGACGACAAGATCGTCCCGGAGGGCATCGAGGGCCAGGTCGCCTACCGGGGCCCGCTGGCTGCGGTGGCCCACCAGCTGATCGGCGGCCTCAACCAGTCGATGTTCTACGTCGGCGCGCGCACCATCCCCGAGCTGCAGCAGAAGGGCCGGTTCATCCGGATCACCTCCGCCTCGCTCAAGGAGAGCCACCCGCACGACGTGGAGATGACCATCGAGGCGCCGAACTACTCCGGCTGACGGTCAGCGTGGCGTCGGCGGGATGTTGGCGTTGCGCCGGAACACGTTGTCGGGGTCGTACTTCGACTTGATCTCCACGCAGCCGCGCGTACTTCTCCGGCCCGTAGGCCATCTCCACCGAGCTCCGCGCGTCGAAGTCCGTCATCCCGTTGACGTAGAGGCCGTCATCGGCGGCCGACGGGCGCAGGGCGTCGGCCATCGACCGCACCCACTCGCGCTCACCGGGCAGCATCTCCGAAACAGGACAGACGCCGATCATGAACACGCCGAAGCGTGGCGAGCGTCCGCCGCCGAACGCCGTCGCATCCTCGGCCACCCGCGAGTACGCCCCGTCTAAGCGGTAGAACAGCACCAGCGACAGCGGGGAGGTCTTCTGGGGGAAGTGCTCGGTGATGACGTCGATCACGTCGTCGGACAGCTCCTCGACGTAGCAGCCCTTGTCGTAGGCAGTATAGCCCCCAGGCGTTGGCCTCGTCGAGCATCTTCTGCAGCTCGACGTAAGGCATGGGCGTCGACGAACTCGAAGAGTGGGGACACGCCCTGCTCGAGCGCTGCGCAGGTCTCGGCGTGGTGCTCGGGAGAGCCGGTGCCGACCACGATGGCCGCGTACCCCGGCGCGAGCTGGTGCTCCTCGGGGACGAAGGGCGCGGGCGGCGCGTTGAGGCCGCCGACCATCACGTTGACGTCGTCGGGCAACCCGTCGATGACGCCGCGGACGTGGCGCAGCATCGCGGGGCCCTGGTCGAGCGACCAGAACAACAGCCCGAAGTGGATCATCGGCCCGACCTCGAGCAGTGCGAACTCGAACTCCGTGACCACCCCGAAGTTGCCGCCACCACCCCGGATCGCCCAGAACAGGTCGGCGTTCTCCGTCGGGAGACGCGACCCGGGCCGCACCGTCGGCGGTCACCACGCGGGCCGCCACCAGGTTGTCGATGGTGAGCCCGCCCAGCCTGGCCAGCCAGCCCATCCCGCCGCCCAGGGTCAGGCCGCCCACGCCGGTGTGGCTCACCAGCCCGGCCGGCACCGCCAGGCCGTGCGCCTGCGTGGCCGCGTCCACGTCACCCAGCAGGGCACCGCCAGCGACGACGGCGCGTCGCGCGTCAGGGTCGACGCGCACCTGGTTCATGCGGCCGAGGTCGATGACGATGCCACCGTCGACCACCGAGGTACCGGACATGGCGTGCGCGCCGCCGCGCACCGCGATCTCGAGCCCCGGCTCGGTGGCGAACCGTACCGCGGCCTGGACGTCGGCCTCGTCCAGGCACCGCGCGATCACGAGCGGTCTGCCCGTCGATGCCGGCGTTCCAGACCTTGCGGGCCTCGTCGTATACGCGGAGGCCGTCGAGTCCACGACGTCGCCCCTCATCCGTGACCGCAGGGTGGTGATCGGGCTCTCGGCGGTCTGGGTCATGGCGATCCTCCTCGGGAAGGGGACGCCGCAACCCGGACGCAGCCTTGGAACCTCCACGCTAGGGATCCGGAACCCGAGGGTGCCCATGGCACGAACGGGTGGTCGAGCTGGGCCGCGCCTACAGGTAGAGCCCGGTGCCGTCGCTCTTGCCGGCGGCCGAGGCCGAGTCGGGGATGTCCTCGGGCCGCAGCTGGGTCACCACCTCCTTGACCGGGTCCGTCATCGCGGTGATCCGCAGGGCCTGCCGGGTGGTCGCGTCCTCGAAGACGTTGCGCACGAACCGCCCGTTGCCGAACGCCGGGGGCCGCGGGTCCGGGACCAGCCGCCGGAACGCCGCTTCGACACCGTCGAGCAGGGAGAAGCCCGCCTTGGCGGCGTACAGCCGGAAGATCGCCCACAGCTCGTCCGGGTCGTAGTCGGCGAAGTAGACCGTGGTCGGGAAGCGGGAGGCGACGCCGGGGTTGGACTGGACGAACCGGTCCATCTCCTTGGGGTAGCCGGCGGCGATGACGACCACCTCGTCGCGGTGGTCCTCCATCAGCTTGAGCAGCGTGGCGATCGCCTCGTTGCCGAAGTCGCGCGACGAGTCGGGCGGCACCAGCGAGTAGGCCTCGTCGATGAACAGGACGCCGCCGGTCGCCTGGTTGAACCGTGCGGCGGTGCGGGGCGCGGTCTGGCCGATGTACTCGCCGACCAGGTCGGCCCGGCTCACCTCGATGAGGTGGCCGTTGGCCAGGACGCCGAGCTGCGCGTAGATCCGCGCCAGCAGCCGCGCCACGGTGGTCTTCGCGGTGCCGGGGTTGCCGGAGAACACCATGTGCCGTGACTTCTCCGAGGGCGGCATGCCGGCCTCGGTGCGCAGCTTCTCGGCCTTGAGCTCGGCCACCAGCCGCCGCACCTGCTCCTTGACCGGGGCCAGGCCGACGAGCGCCTCCAGCTCGGCCATCGGGTCGCCGATCTCGACCTCGGGAACAGCCAGGTCGGGCACCCCGTCCCCAGCCTCGGTGGACGCGAGCCGGACGCCCTCGGGCGTGACCGTGGCCCCGGCCGGGAGCAGAGGCCGATGGTTGCGGTGGTCGTCGAGCAGCTTCTTGGCCATCGGGTTGACCGCCACCGGCGGCGCCTGGAACACGCCGGTCAGGTCGTCGAGGTAGCCGGTGCGGCTCGGGCACGACGTCGACCGCGCGAACGACGGGAGGCCGGCCACGAGCTCGGCGACCTGGGTGGCCATGGCCAGCCACAGGCGGACCGCGTCGATCTCGCCGCTCACCATGCCGCGCGCCAGCCAGCCCCGGTTGTCGGACATCCAGTCCTGCCCGTCGAAGCCGGGCTCGAGCCGCTCGAACGCCGCGTTGACGCTGCCGAACCGTTCGCTGCCGACCGCCGCGGCCAGTGCCGCCGGGAGCTCGTCGACGGTGTCGTAGAGAGCCATCGCGGCGATCACCTCGTCGACCGCCTGGGCCCGGCTGACCGTGTTGGTCAGCACCTGGTGGGCGGCGTCGAGGCCGTTGATCGACCACACCAGCTGGGAGGTCCAGCCGCGGCCCTCGGAGAAGGTCTGGGCATCCTGCTCGGTGCAGACCTGCTCGCGCCAGGTCTTCGCGATGGTGTCCCACGGCGCGGTCTCGTGCAGCTTGCGGAGCTCGGGGTCGTCGAGCACCTTGTGCAGCATCGCGGTGAACGTGGCCGCGCGCGGTGCGTACTGAGGCACGTCGGCGAAGACCGCCACACACTCGAGGGTCAGCTCCAGCGCCTTGATGCGGGCCTCGGCGCCGGCATCGCGCTGGCGCCACCACAGGTCGAGGTGCCACGTGTCGTCGCTGTTCACGTAGTAGGTGATCCGCGGGAAGGTCGGCGTGTAGGTGTCCGCCAGCCACGGCTTGAGCAGCTCGTCGCCCAGGCTGGCGTGGCTCCCGGCCCAGACGGGGATGGCGCTGGGCAGGTAGGTGATGAGGTTCCAGAGGAACGGCACCGCGCCCGACGTGCCGGTCTTCCAGCTCCCGCCCGGTGGCGTCCCGCCCTGGCCGCGCGGGTCCTCGGCCAGCGCACTGACCTTCTGCTGCGTGGTCGCGAGCCAGTCGGCGGGCAGCACCCACGGGTCGCTGGTGCCGAGGACGTCGAGGTGCGGCTCGGGTCGGAGCAGCGGAGCAAGGTTCTCAGGGAGCACGAGCATGGCGCTAGGTCGTGACTCTCAATCCGGGGTGGATGCCAGCGTCGTTCAGGGCGCGCGATGGCAAGGCGCCGAAGCGAAGGCAGGCTGGACGTCTTTCGAGCGCCGGCAACGCAGCCAGCGTGCGTGCTGGGCGGCGCTGGCGCCGCCAGGGATTGGGAGTCACGGCCTAGGAGTGTGCCGCATTTCTCGCCCCAAGTGCGGGCGATGGAAGACTGCGAATCATGACCGAGATCGAGATCGGCCGGGCCAAGCGCGCACGTCGCGCCTACTCCTTCGACGACGTGGCCATCGTGCCCTCGCGACGCACCCGCGACCCCGAGGAGGTCAGTGTCGACTGGCAGATCGACGCCTACCGGTTCGAGCTTCCGGTCCTGGCCGCGCCCATGGACTCGGTGATGTCCCCGGCCAGCGCCATCGCGCTCGGGAAGTACGGCGGCCTCGGCGTGCTCAACCTCGAGGGGATCTGGACCCGCTACGAGGACCCGGCCGCGCTCCTGGCGGAGGTGTCCGGCCTGCGCGGTGAGCAGGCCACTGCTCGGCTCCAGGAGATCTACACCGAGCCGGTCAAGGGGGAGCTGATCACCGAGCGGGTTCGCGAGGTGCGCGACGCGGGCGTCACCGTGGCCGGCTCCCTGTCCCCGCAGCGGACCCGCGAGTTCGCCAAGACCGTGGTGGACGCCGGCGTGGACATGTTCGTGATCCGGGGGACCACGGTCAGCGCCGAGCACGTCTCGTCCCAGGCCGAGCCGCTGAACCTCAAGGAGTTCATCTATGAGCTCGACGTGCCGGTCATCGTCGGTGGCTGCGCCACCCACCAGGCGGCCCTGCACCTGATGCGCACCGGGGCGGCCGGCGTACTGGTCGGCTTCGGCGGCGGCGCCGCCCACACCACCCGCACCGTCCTCGGCGTGGCCGTGCCCATGGCGAGCGCCGTGGCCGACGTGGCCGCCGCCCGCCGCGACTACCTCGACGAGTCCGGCGGCCGCTACGTGCACGTCATCGCCGACGGCTCGATCGGCAAGTCCGGTGACATCGCCAAGGCGATCGCCTGCGGTTCCGACGCGGTCATGGTCGGGTCGCCCTTCGCCCGCGCCTCTGACGCGCCCGGTCACGGCTTCCACTGGGGTGCGGAGGCCCACCACAAGGCGCTCCCGCGGGGCGAGCGGGTCGAGTTCGAGACCGTGGGCACGCTGGAGGAGATCCTGTTCGGCCCCTCCCGGGTGGCCGACGGCACCATGAACCTCATCGGCGCCCTCAAGCGCTCCATGGCCACCACCGGCTACACCGAGCTCAAGGAGTTCCAGCGGGTCGAGGTCGTCGTCGTCGACTAGCTCGAGCGGTGCCGGGCGTAGTGGCGTGCGGCCCGCTCCCGGTTGCCGCACGCGGTCGAGCACCAGGCCCGGCGCGGGTGGTCCTTGACGAAGTAGAGGACGCAGCCCGGGGCCAGGCAGGCGCGGAGCTCGGGGTCCGACCCGAAGAAGCGCACCGCCTCCGCCGCCAGCTCGCCCAGCCGCCGTTCCTCCGGCCCGGCGTCGCACGCGATCGTCACGGCCCCGTCGACCAGGACCGGCCAGCTCGGGGCCAGCGCCGAGGCGGCGTTGACCGTGGCCACAGCCTCCGCCACCCGGTCGTGGTGACCCGCCGCGACCGGCCGTGGGTCAGCGGTCCGGTCCGCGGCCAGCACCCGCAACGCGTCCCGGAGCTCACGCAACCCGTCGACCTCGGCCAGCTCGTCGTGCACGCCGGCCCGGTCGGCCCAGACGGTGTTCAGCAGGTCGACGGTCGAGCCCTGGTCGAGGCGTGGCGCTGGCACGATGGTCATTCTAACGGTTGCTGCTTCTTGATTTCGTTAGTACGCGTCTAACGTATGAGCTGCTGGTTCTACCGTGAGAGGCTTCCACGATGGTGAGCTGGCTGTGCAGCGCCGTGCGGGCGTCGAGGCGGAGGCCGCGCGGCTGACCGGGATGCTGGCCGCGCCGGACCTCCGCGGTGGGCTCGGGCTGTTCCTGGCCGGCCGCACCTACGCCGCCATCTCGGCGCGTGACGGCTTCGACCGGCTCTGGGTCTCGCCGCTGACCGGCGCCCCGGGCTTCCTGCAGCCCACCGGGGCAGACACGCTCACGGTCCACGCGGTCCCGCCCGCCGGCGACCCGCTGCACGGGCTGCCTGCGGGACAGCCCGTCGGGCTGCTGGCCATCGAGTACGCCGTCCGCCGTCGGGCCCGCGTCAACGGACGGCTCGTCACGACGGGACCGGACCGGCTCGACATCGACGTGGCGGAGGCCTACGGCAACTGCCCGCAGTACATCCCGCCCCGCCCGCTCCCTCCGCTGGATCCCGCGGGACGGAGCGCCGCGGGGCGCCGCGACCTCAGCGAGGTCGACCGGGCCCTGGTGGAGTCGGTGGACACGTTCGTGCTCGGGACGACGCACCCGGAGCGCGGCAACGACGCGTCGCACCGGGGAGGCGGGCCCGGCTTCCTGCGCGTCGAGTCCGGCAGCCGGCTGGTGTGGGACGACCTGCCGGGCAACCAGATGTTCAACAGCCTCGGCAACCTGGCCGCCGATCCGACAGCCGCCCTGCTGCTGGTGGACCCGGTGACCGGCCGGGTGCTCCAGCTGTCCGGCCGTGCCGAGGTTCGTTGGGACGTGCCGGCGTCGCCCACCGGCCGGGAGGTCGTCTTCGAGATCGAGGCCCTAGTCGAGTAGCGCGAGCACCGCCCGGGCGTACGCCGCCTCGGGAGTGACGTCGACGTAGCGGGAGCCGTCGGCCGTGACGGCGTACCCCTCCGGCGGGCCGGGAACACGCTCCAGGCTGACGAACGCCGCACCGAGCAGCGCGCGCAGCTGGTCCTCGTGCGGGAGCCAGAGAGCCTCGTTTGCCTCGAGGCTGTCCAGCGCCCACTCGGTGGTGCCGTTGAAGGCCAGGATCGGCGGGCCGTCAGGGGGGTTCACGGTCTCCACCACCATGTCGCTCAGCACGAAGACCTGGTCGTCCAGCTCCCTGTCCGGGATGACGAACACGTCGCCCCGCTGCGGCTGCCAGCGCACGCCGGCCTCGCGCAGCGCACGGGCGAGCTCGAGGGACAGCACAAAACCAGTGTGCCGCCTGCCGGCCCGCCAGCGAGGATGGGACCGATGGACGAGGAGCTGCTGGCCCGGCTCGAGCTGTACTACGACCGGGCGCCCCGCGCGAACGCCGACGCGGAGGAGCACGGCCCGTTCACGATCTTCCGGTCCCGAGGCGGCTGGCCCTACTACGCACGGCCGCGGCTCGGCCTCGGCGACGACGTGACACCCGAGGACGTCGGGTCGGTGCTCGCGCGGCTCGAGGAGCTCGGACTGCCACCCTCGATCGAGTGGGTGCACGAGACCACGCCGTCCCTGCGACCGGCCGCAGTGGCCGCCGGCGTCGAGGTCGCGGACCACCCGATGCTCGTCCTCGCCGGCGACCCGGTGGAGTGGGCCGGCCCGGTCGTCGTACGCCGCATCAAGCCGGACGACCCGGAGCTCCCCGCGGTCCAGGCCGCGATCACCCTGGGGTTCGGCCAGGACGACACCTTGGTGGGCCCGGTCTCGGTGGCCGAGCGGGACGCCTTGGTCGCCGAGGGCAGCCCCCACGTCGAGACGCTGTCCGCGCTGCTGGCGGCCGGCCGGTCAGTGATGTTCGGCGCCTTCGACCCGGAGCTCGGTGCGGTCGGCGGTGGCGGCCACAACCCTCGCGGCGACGTCACCGAGATCGTGGGCGTCGGTGTGCTCCCGGCGCTCCGTCGACGAGGCATCGCCGGTCACCTGACCTGGGTCCTTGCGCAGGATGCGGCGCAGTCCGGGGTCCGCACCACGTTCATGTCCGCCGGCAGTGACGACGTGGCCCGGATCTACGAGGGCGTCGGGTTCCGGCGCGTGGGCACCGCCTGCATCGCCACCGGCGGGTGAGCCTGAGACCCGGCCGCGCGGACGCCTGAGACAATGAGGGCATGGACCGCGGTCCCAGTGCGCTCAGCCCGGAAGCTCGGGTCCGCGCGCTCGCAGCCATGTCGGGCACGGCCATCGGTCGGGGTGCGGAGGAGCTCGACGTCCTCGTCGTCGGAGGCGGAGTGGTCGGGGCGGGGGTCGCCCTCGACGCGGTCACTCGCGGGCTCAGCACCGGGCTGCTGGAGCAGCGCGACCTGGCCAGCGGCACCAGCAGCCGGAGCAGCAAGCTGATCCATGGCGGGCTGCGCTACCTCGAGATGCTCGACTTCGGCCTGGTCCGCGAGGCGCTTCAAGAGCGTGGCCTCCTGCTCACCCGGCTGGCGCCGCACCTGGTCCGCCCGGTGCCGTTCCTCTACCCGCTGACCCACCGCGGCTGGGAGCGTCCCTACGTCGGCAGCGGGCTGTTGCTGTACGACACCATGGCCCGCTTCGGCCAGGCCGACGCCGGGTTGCCCCGCCACCGGCACCTGACCCGCAAGGCGGTGGCCCGGATCGCGCCGGACTTCGCGCTGGGGTCGATCGCGGGCGCGATCCGCTACTACGACTGCCAGGTCGACGACGCCCGTCTCGTGCTCACGGTCGCCCGCACCGCGGCGGCCCACGGGGCGCAGGTCGCGAACCGGGTCAAGGTCGTCGGCTTCCTGCGCGAGGGGGAGCGGGTGGTCGGCGTCCGCGCGCTCGACCTGGAGGACGCACGCGAGCTCGAGATCCGGGCCCGCGTCGTGGTCAACGCCGCGGGCGTGTGGACCGACGAGATCCAGGAGATGGTGGGCGGGCGCGGCGCTCTGCACGTGCAGGCGTCCAAGGGCATCCACCTCGTCGTGCCGCGCGACCGGATCCGCTCCGAGGCCGGTTTCATCGTCCGGACCGAGACGTCGGTCCTGTTCGTGATCCCGTGGGGCCGGCACTGGATCATCGGCACCACGGACACCCCGTGGAACCTCGCCAAGGCGACCCCTGCCGCGAGCCGCACCGACATCGACTACGTGCTCAACCACGTCAACGCCATCCTCCGCGAACCGCTCGACCACGAGGACGTCGAGGGTGTGTACGCCGGGCTCCGGCCGCTGCTCTCCGGCGAGTCCGAGCCGACCTCCCGGATCTCCCGGGAGCACACGGTGGTCACGCCGGTGCCCGGCCTGGTGATGATCGCGGGCGGCAAGCTCACGACGTACCGCGTCATGGCCCGCGACGCCGTCGACGCCGCCGCGCACTCGCTCACCAGCAGCGGCACGACCGTGCGCGACTCGATCACCGACCGGGTGCCGCTCATCGGCGCCGACGGGTTCGAGACGCGCACCAACCAGCGCGTCCAGCTGAGCCGCCGGTCCGGGCTGCACCTGGCCAGGGTCGACCACCTGCTCGGGAGGTACGGCGACCTGGTCGACGACCTCCTCGCCATGGTCGAGAAGCGGCCGGAGCTGGCCGAGCCGCTCGAGGGCGCCGAGGACTACCTGGCGGCCGAGGTGGTCTACGCCGTCACCCACGAGGGCGCCCGTCACCTCGACGACGTCCTCACCCGCCGGACCCGGGTCTCCATCGAGACCTTCGACCGCGGCGTCCGGGCCGCGCCGGTGGCCGCTGCGCTGATGGCCGCCGAGCTGGGCTGGGACGACGCCCAGCTGGCCGACGAGGTGGACCGCTACCTCCGGCGGGTGGCCGCGGAGCGTGACTCGCAGGCGAAGCTCACCGACCAGGAGGCCGACGAGGCCCGCGTGAGGGCTCGCGACGTCGTCTGACGCGACCCCTCGCGTTGACAAACTAGAACACGTTCCACAATTCTGACGCGTGTCAACTCGACATCTGCGTCAGACCAGGGAGGGACCGTGACCCAGGGGCCGCCTGCCGACCTCAAGCTCCAGCGCACCGCCCGCGACGCCGCCACCGTCCCCGCCCTCCTCGAGGGCTGGCTGTCCGGAGCCCTGCCCACCGGCGCCGAACCCACCGTGACGCTGCACAGCGGCATCGACGCCAACGGCATGTCCTCGGAGACGTTGGTCTTCGACGCGTCCTGGACCGAGGACGGCGTGCAGAAGACGGGGGAGTACGTCGCCCGCGTAGCGCCCTCGCCGGACGAGTTCCCGGTGTTCCGGGACTACGCGCTGCAGGACCAGTACGACGCCATCCGGATCGTCGGCGAACGCACCGACGTGCCGGTGCCGACCGTCGGGCTGTTCGAGCCGACCGGCGAGGTGCTGGGGACGCCGTTCTTCCTGATGGACCGGATCGACGGCGTCGTTCCGCCGGACGTCCCTCCGTACAACTGGGGCGACAACTGGCTGGCCGACGCCGCACCGGAGGACCAGCGCAGGCTGCAGGACAACACGGTGAAGGCCATCGCCGGGCTGCACTCGATCCAGGACCCCGTCGACGTGTTCGGCTTCCTCGACCGCGCGTCGTACCCCGGCGAGACGCCGCTGGCGCGCAACCTCGCGTGGGCGCGCGCTTGGTACGAGTGGGCCGTGCCCGGTCTCGGCGGCTCCCCGATGGTCGAGCGGGCGCTGGCCTGGCTCGAGGCCAACGAGCCAGCCACCTCCACCGACACCGTCCTGTGCTGGGGCGACAGCCGGATCGGCAACGTGATGTACCAGGACTTCGCCCCGGTCGGCGTCCTCGACTGGGAGATGGCCTGCATCGGCCCGCGCGAGATGGACCTGTCGTGGATGGTCTTCGCGCACCAGGTCTTCGAGTCGATCACCGAGGTCTTCCAGATGCCCGGCATGCCGCACTTCATGCGCGAGGAGGACGTGCTGGCGACGTACGCCGCCGAGACAGGCAAGGAGCTGGGCGACCTCACCTGGTACCACCTCTACAACGGGGTCCAGTGGTGCGTGGTCTTCATGCGGACCGGTCTCCGGTCGGTCCACTTCGGCGAGGTCGAGAGGCCGGAGGACGTCGAGACCCTGTTCCACTGCAAGCCCCTGATCGAGCGGCTGCTCGCGGAGGTCGGCGCCTGATGCTGTCGCCCATGGACGAGTACCCGGTCCACCAGCTGCCGCAGCCGATGGCCGACGTCGGCAGCAGTGACCGCAACTTCTACGACCGCTGCTACCTCAACGCCCACGACCGGACCGGCGACCTGTTTCTCATCACCGGGATGGGCTACTACCCCAACCTCGGCACCAAGGACGCGTTCGTCCTGGTCCGTCGGGGCGACGAGCAGACCGCGGTGCACCTCAGCGACGCGCTCGACCACGACCGGCTGAACCAGCGAGTCGGCCGCTACCGGGTCGAGGTCGTCAAACCCCTGGAGGAGCTCCGCGTCGTCCTCGAGGAGACCGATGGCATCGCCATGGACCTGCACTGGCGCGGTCTGTTCCCGGTGATCCAGGAGGCTCCGCACGTGATGCGGACGGGCACGCTGCGCAAGGTGCTCGACGCTCAGCGGTTCGCGCAGTGCGGCTCGTGGGAGGGCACGATCGTGATCGACGGCGAGGAGATCGCCGTGACGCCGGACCGCTGGATCGGGTCCCGCGACCGGTCGTGGGGAATCCGCCCCTCCGGAGAGTCCGAGCCGCCTGGGCGGCCGGCGGACCCCGCATGGGGCGGCATGTGGTGGCTGTACCTGCCCGTCGCCTTCGACGACTTCGGGATCTGCCTGATCATCCAGGAGGAGGCCGACGGCTACCGGCTCCTCAACGACTGCACCCGGATCTTCAAGGACGGCCGGATCGAGCAGCTCGGCTGGCCGCGGATTCGCACGACGTACGTCTCGGGCACCCGGACGCCGAAGAGCGGCGTGGTCGAGTGCACGCTGCCCGACGGCACTCCCGTGTCCATCGAGGTCGAGTCGCTGCTGCCTGTGCCGATCCACGTCGGCGGGGGCTACGGCGGGGACCCGGACTGGGGTCACGGGCAGTGGAAGGGACCCGGCTTCACCGAGCGGGTCACCTACGACATGAACGACCCCGCCGTCGTCGGCCGCGTGCCGTTCGGGCTCACCGACAGCGTCGGGCGCGCCGTCTGGCACGAGGAGGGCAAGGCGCCACAGGAGGGCTGGGGCCTCTACGAGCACGGGGTCCTCGGCCTGCACGAGCCCACCGGCTTCACCGACTGGTTCATCCACGCCCCCTGACGCACGGTGGCTGAGGTGCGAAGGCGCTCTGGCGCCTGAGCCTCGAAGCCTCGCAACCTTGAACGGAGACTGAACATGTCCCACGACCGCGACACCTTCTTCATCGACGGCGGCTGGGCCGCCCCTACCGGCACCGACGTGCTCGAGGTCGTCTCGCCGCACTCGGAACAGGTCGTCGCGCGGGTCCCCGAGGGCTCGGTCGGCGACATCGACGCCGCGGTCGCGGCGGCCCGGCGCGCCTTCGACCACGGGCCGTGGCCGCGGCTGTCTCCGCAGGAACGGATCGACGTCGTCCAGGCCTTCTCCGGGCTGTACGCCGGGAAGCTGGCCGAGATGGCCGACCTGATCACCCTCGAGATGGGCTCGCCCACATCGTTCTCGAACCTCGCCCAGTCACCCGCGCCGTGGATGCAGATCGAGGCGTTCCTCGGCATCGCCCGCGAGTTCGCGTGGGAGCAGGAGCGGCCGGGCGTGATGGGCTCCCCGGTCGTCGTACGCCGGGAGCCGGTCGGCGTGGTCGCGGCGATCCCGCCGTGGAACGTCCCGCAGTTCACGATCATGTCCAAGCTGGTGCCGGCGCTGCTGGCCGGCTGCACGATCGTGGTTAAGCCGGCGCCGGAGACGCCGCTCGACGGCTATCTGCTGGCCGAGCTGCTCACGGAGGCCGGCGTACCGAACGGCGTGGTCAACATCGTCGCCGCCGGCCGCGAGGTCGGCGAGCACCTCGTCGCGCACCCGGGCGTCGACAAGGTCGCGTTCACCGGCTCGACCGCCGCCGGCCGCCAGATCGCCGCAGTCTGCGGCGAGCAGCTGAAGCGGGTCTCCCTCGAGCTCGGCGGCAAGTCGGCCGCGATCGTGCTCGACGACGCCGACCTCAGTGCCACGATGGCGGGGCTGCGGTTCACCGCGCTGATGAACTCCGGCCAGGCCTGCGTCGCGCAGACCCGGATCCTCGCGTCGCGCGCCAGCTACGACACCGTCCTCGACGCGCTCGTCGAGACCGTCGCGTCGATGCCCGTGGGAGACCCGATGGACCCGGCCACCGAGATCGGGCCGCTGGTCGCGCAGCGCCAGCAGGAGCGGGTCGAGAAGTACATCGCGCTCGGCCAGGAGGAGGGCGCCCGCGTCGCGCTCGGCGGCAACGGCATGCCCGACGGCCTGTCCTCGGGCTGGTACGTCCGCCCGACCGTCTTCGCCGACGTCGACAACGGGATGCGGATCGCGCAGGAGGAGATCTTCGGGCCGGTGCTCTCGGTGATCCCGTACGACGACGTCGACGACGCGGTCCGGATCGCCAACGACTCCGACTACGGCCTGGCCGGCACCGTGTGGACCGCGGACAAGGAGGCCGGCATGGACGTCGCCCGCCGGGTCCGCGCCGGCACCTACGGCGTGAACACCTACACGATGGACTTCGCGGCGCCGTTCGGTGGCTACAAGTCGTCGGGCATCGGCCGCGAGTTCGGCCCGGAGGGGCTGGCGCAGTACACCGAGCTGAAGTCGATCTACACCGAGGCTCCTGCCGGGTGACCGACCAGCTGAACGAGCTCGCCTACTACGCCGTCACCCACCACCCCGCCGACGCTCGGAAGGTCTTCCCCGAGGCCACCGACGCGGAGGCGCTTGGGGCTGGGGTCGTGCATGATCAGCGAGCGGTTCACGGTGAAGGAGATGGGCGCCCTCGCCGGTGCCGTCGCCGGTCGCGCCCCGTCGCTGGGCATCGCCAGTGCGGCGATCAACCACCACACCCGGCACCCCGAGATCACCGCTGCCATGGGATCGACGCTGAAGGCGATCACCGAGGGCAAGTACGCGATGGCGTTCGGCCGCGGCTCGTCCGAGCACTGGAAGACCCTCGGCCTGCCGGTGGTCACCGAGGCGGTGCTGCGTGACTTCATCGGACTGCTGCGCCAGCTGTGGACCGACGGCTTCGTGCTCGACCACGACGGCCCCTCGGGGAAGTGGCCGGTTCTGCACAACCTGCACGGCCTCGAGGGCGGTGGCCCGCCGCTCGGCCTCGTCGCCGTGGGGCCGAAGACGATGGAGCTCGCCGGCGAGCTGTGCGACTTCGTCGTGATGCACACCTTCTTCTCGGAGCAGGCGACGACGTCATCGATCGAGGCGATTCGCCGTGGCGCGGAGAGGGCCGGTCGGGACCCGGACGCGATCCGGATCTGGTCCTGCCTCGCCGCGGTGCCCAACGGGCTCTCCGAGGACGACCAGCTGCGCCGGGGCGTCGGCCGGCTGGTCACCTACTTCCAGGCGTACGGCGACACGCTCGTCTCGGTCAACGGCTGGGACCGGGGCACCTGGGAGCGACTGAAGAGCTCCGAGCTGTTCACCGCGGCGGCCTCGGCCGGCGGTGCCATCGACGCGACCGCGTCCACGGAGACGCTGCAGCGGCTGGGGGAGATGGTGCCCGACGAGTGGCTGGACGCGTCGGCCCACGGCCGTCCCGAGGACGCCGCCCGCACCATCGCCCGGGAGCTCGAGCTGGGCTGCCACTCGGTGATCCTGCACGGCGCCGAGCCCACCGAGATCGCGCCCATGGTGTCGGCGTACCGAGCCGTGCGTCCCGAGCTCGCGCGGCCGGTCGCCACCAACCCCGGACTCTTCGCCTAGCGGCCGAGGGGAAAGGCCTAGTCTCGACGCATGAGCGACCGGAACCCGAGCCCTGCCGGCGGTCCGCTGGTCGAGGGGCCGCGTGATCCCGAGCACGACGCGACCGCGTCGTACGCCCTGGAGCCGGACTACGTCGCCAGCCTGACCCGGCGGATCCTGGCCACCACGGGGCAGACCGTCGAGGTCAAGAGCCCGTTGAACGGCGCACCACTGGCGCACATCCCGCAGTCCAGCGCCGACGACGTCGCGCAGGCGTTCTCGCGCGCCCGCAAGGCCCAGCTGGCCTGGAGCCGGGTCAGCCTCGACGACCGGGCCGGGAACCTGCTCCGGCTGCACGACCTGATCCTCGACCGCCAGGACGAGATCATCGACCTGATCGTGCTGGAGTCGGGCAAGGCCCGCAAGCACGCCTTCGACGAGCCGCTGCACGTCGCGCTGACCGCGCGCTACTACGCCCGTACGGCGCACGAGCACCTCGACACCCAGCGCAAGCTCGGCGTCGTACCCGGCCTGACCCGGGTCGAGGTCAACCGTGTTCCCAAGGGCGTGGTCGGGATCATCTCGCCCTGGAACTACCCGTTCACGATGGCGCTCTGCGACGGGCTCCCCGCGCTGCTGGCCGGCAACGCGGTGGTGGCCAAGCCGGACGCCCAGACCGTGCTCTCCGCCCTGCTCGGCGCGCAGCTGCTCGAGGAGGCCGGCTTCCCGCCGGACCTCTGGACGGTCGTGGCCGGCCCGGGCGCCGACATCGGGCCGGAGATGATCAGCCGCGCCGACTACATCTGCTTCACCGGCTCGACCGCCACCGGCAGGCTCATCGCCAGGGGCTGCGCCGACCGGCTGATCGGCTGCTCGCTCGAGCTCGGCGGCAAGAACCCGATCCTGATCCTCCGCGACGCCGACCTGGAGAAGGCGGCCGAGGGCGCGGTGCGGGCGTCCTTCTCCAACGCCGGCCAGCTCTGCGTGTCGATGGAGCGGATGTTCGTGGCCGACCAGATCTACGACCGGTTCGTGGAGCGGTTCGTGGCCCGCACCGAGGCGATGTCCCTCGGCGCCAGCCTCGACTGGGGGCTCGACATGGGCTCCCTGGTCTCGCAGGCCCAGCTCGACACCGTCACCCGCCACGTCGAGGACGCCGTGTCGAAGGGTGCCCGGGTGCTCGCCGGCGGTCGGGCCCGGCCCGACCTCGGCCCCTACGTCTACGAGCCGACGATCCTCGAGGGCGTCACGCCGGAGATGACCTGCTTCGGCGAGGAGACCTTCGGGCCGGTCATCTCGATCTACCGGTTCCACGACGAGGCGGACGCGGTGGCGCGGGCCAACGCCGGCGAGTACGGCCTCAACGCCTCGATCTACAGCCAGGACGGCGCCCGGGCCCGCGCGATCGCCCGGTTCGTCAAGTGCGGCACGGTCAACATCAACGAGGCCTTCGGTGCGACGTTCGCCTCCATCGACAGCCCGATGGGCGGCATGCGCCAGTCCGGCATGGGCCGCCGCCAGGGCAGCGAGGGCATCCACCGCTACACCGAGTCGCAGTCGGTGGCCACCCAGCGGCTGATCAGGTTCGCACCGATGCTCGGGATGTCCGACCAGGCCTACGCCAGGGTCATGAACGCCAACCTCCGGCTGATGAAGAAGCTGGGCCGACCCTGATGGCTGAGCCGTTCGACTTCGATGTCCTCGTCGTCGGCTCCGGCTTCGGCGGTTCGGTCACCGCGCTCCGGCTGACCGAGAAGGGCTACCGGGTCGGGGTGGTCGAGGCCGGCCCGCGGTTCGAGGACCAGGACTTCTCGTCGGGCACCCTCGACGTGAAGAGCTACCTGTGGGCGCCCGCGCTCGGCATGTACGGCATCCAGCGCATCGACGCAGTCCGCGACACGATGATCGTCGCCGGTGCCGGGGTCGGCGGCGGTTCGCTGGTCTACGCCAACACGCTCTACGAACCGCTCCCGGCGTTCTACAACGACCCGCAGTGGGCCCACATCACGGACTGGAAGGACGAGCTCGCGCCCTACTACGACCAGGCCAAGCGGATGCTGGGCGTGGTGGACAACCCGGTGCGCACCCCGTCGGACGAGGTGATGGAGAAGGTCGCCACCGACATGGGCGTGGCCGACACCTTCCACCCGACCCCGGTGGGCGTCTTCTTCGGCGGACCCGGCCAGCCGGCGGGCACGGAGGTCCCCGACCCCTACTTCGGCGGCGTCGGCCCGGCGCGCAACACCTGCCTCAACTGCGGCGAGTGCATGAGCGGCTGCCGGCACAACGCCAAGAACACGCTGGTCAAGAACTACCTCCACCTGGCCGAGCACAACGGCTGCACGGTCCTGCCGCTGACCACGGTCACCCGGATCTCACCGCGGACCGAGGGCGGGTACGACGTACGCGTGAGGTTCACCAAGGCGAAGACGGGCCGCGGCCAGAAGGTGCTGACCGCGGAGCACGTCGTCATGGCGGCCGCCTCGCTCGGCACCCAGAAGCTGCTGCACCGGATGAAGGACGAGGGTCACCTGCCGCGGCTGTCGGGGCGGCTCGGCTACCTGTCGCGTACCAACTCCGAGTCGATCCTGGGGGCGATCGGGGCCGTCGACGACGCGACCGACTACTCCTACGGCGTTGCCATCACCTCGTCGTTCCACCCCGACGCGGACACGCACATCGAGCCGGTCCGCTACGGCAAGGGCTTCAACACGATGGCCATGCTGCAGACCGTGCTCACCGACGGCGACGGTGACGGACCGCGCTGGCGGGTGTGGCTGGAGGAGATGTGGCGGCAGCGCGCCACCGTCAAGGACCTCTACGACTTCAAGCACTGGTCCGAGCGGACCGTGATCGCGTTGGTGATGCAGAGCCTCGACAACTCGATCACGACCTACGGCAAGAAGACCTTCGGCGTCTGGCGGATGACCTCGCGACAGGGGCACGGCGCCCCGAACCCGGGCTGGATCCCGGTGGCCAACGACGCCGTACGCCGGATCGCGGCCAAGATCGGGGGCACGCCCGGCGGCAACATCGGCGAGCCGTTCGGGATGCCGCTCACGGCGCACTTCATCGGCGGCTGCGCGATCGGCGACTCGGCCGAGACCGGGGTCATCGACGGCTACCAGCGTGTCTACGGCCACCCCGGCCTGCACGTGGCCGACGGCGCCGCGGTGACCGCCAACCTGGGCGTGAACCCGTCGCTGACCATCACCGCCCAGGCCGAGCGGGCGATGGCGTTCTGGCCGAACAAGGGCGACCCCGACCCGCGGCCGGCCCTGGGCGACCAGTACGCACGGATCCAGCCGGTCGCCCCACAGGCTCCCGTCGTACCCGAGTCTGCGCCCGGCGCCCTGCGTCTCCCGATCGTCGGCGTCAGCTGAATTGCCCTTCTACAGGCGTAACCCGCCTGCAGGGTGCTCGTTGAGCGGTCGGAACCGGTCCTCAACGCTCCCTCCTCTGACCGGTCTCCAGGTCCAGGCGCCGTCCAACGGATGCGTGGACGATCCAGGGCCCGGCCACCCTCCCTCCCCGGCCGGGCCCTGGTGCATTTCGCGGGGCACTGTCGTGGGTTGGGGTTGGGACTGGTGGCTCGCCCGCGGTCATGCGCTGCCGATGACAGATGAGATCGGCGGGGGAGTGTGGTCGGGTACTGGCATGGCACAGACACCTCGTTTCGACCATCTCGGGATCACCGTCGCGGACCTCGACCTCGTGACGGAGTTCTTCGTTGCGCTCGGGTTGGAGGTCGGGGGACGGATGTTCGTGGAGGGGGAGTTCATCGACACGGTGTGCAGCATCCCTGGCTCGCGGACCGAGATCGTCGCGCTGAACTTCCCGGGCGGCGGGACGTGGCTCGAGCTGGCGAGGTTCATCCACCCGGACCACACGCCGGGGTCACCCGACGCCATGGCCAACGAGCTTGGGCTGCGCAACGTGGGCCTCGAGGTCGACGACATCCAGGCGGCCGTGGACAAGGCCGCGGCGGCCGGATATGGACTGGTCGGCGGTATCGGCGAGTACGAAGGCACGTGGAAGCAGGCCTACATCCGCGGTCCGGAGGGGCTCGTCGTTTCGGTCGCCGAGCGCATCGGCTGAGGCCACGTGGGTCAGTGCAGGGCCGGTCGGTAGACGAGCCCCTGGATGTGGCCGTCGAGGGTCCGGTGCTCGAGCAGCTCGAGGTCGATGCGGCGGCACCCCAGTAGCCGGTCCAGTCGCCGGTGGCAGCGCCGTAGCCGTCGAGGCTGGAGAACACGTCGAAGGTGTAGGTGGCAGTCACTGTTCGCTCCTCGGGTGCGGAAGATCGATGCGAGTACAGACCGGGACCACCGCGGGGCTCATCGTTGCGCGCACTAGGCTCCTTGCATGACGGCTGGTGAGCACGACCTGGTCCTCGTCGTCGACTTCGGGGCTCAGTACGCGCAGCTGATCGCGCGGCGGGTGCGCGAGGCGCGGGTCTACTCCGAGATCGTGCCGCACACCATGCCGGTGGCCGAGATGCTGGCCCGCGAGCCCAAGGCGATCGTGCTCTCCGGGGGACCGTCGTCGGTCTACGAGCCCGGAGCGCCGGCCATCGACAACGACCTGTTCACGGCCGGTACGCCGGTGTTCGGCATGTGCTACGGCTTCCAGCTGATGGCCCAGGGGCTCGGCGGCGAGGTCGCGCACACCGGGGTCCGGGAGTACGGCCGCACCCCGGTCACCGTGGGCGAGGCCGGGACGCTGCTGGCCGACGTACCCGTCAACCACAGCGTCTGGATGTCCCATGGCGACTCGGTGTCGCAGGCGCCGGACGGGTTCACGGTGCTCGCCTCGACGGCGGGGACCCCGGTGGCGGCGTTCGAGGACGTCGCACGCGGGCTGGCCGGCGTGCAGTGGCACCCGGAGGTGCTGCACACCGAGCACGGCCAGCAGGTGCTCGAGCACTTCCTGCATGACATCGCCGGCTGCCGGCAGACCTGGACGATGCTCAACATCGTCGAGGAGCAGGTGGCCGCGATCCGCGAGCAGATCGGCGACAGCCGCGCGATCTGCGCGTTGTCCGGCGGCGTGGACTCGGCGGTGGCCGCCGCGATCGTGCAGCGAGCGATCGGCGACCGGCTGACCTGTGTCTACGTCGACCACGGGATGATGCGGCTGGGCGAGACCGAGCAGGTGCGGTCCGACTTCGAGGCAGTCTTCGACACCCTCGACGTGGTCGACGCCAACGAGCAGTTCCTGGGTGCGCTCGAGGGGATCGTCGACCCCGAGGAGAAGCGCAAGATCATCGGCCGCGAGTTCATCCGCACGTTCGAGGCCGCCGAGGTCCGCGTGTTCGGCGACCTCGATGACGCCGGCCGGACGGCGTACCTCGTCCAGGGCACGCTCTACCCCGACGTCGTGGAGTCCGGCGGTGGCGCCGGCACCTCGAACATCAAGTCCCACCACAACGTCGGCGGCCTCCCCGAAGACCTGCAGTTCGAGCTGGTCGAGCCGCTGCGCACGCTGTTCAAGGACGAGGTCCGCCTGGTCGGCGAGCAGCTCGGGCTCCCGTCGACGATGGTGTGGCGCCAGCCCTTCCCCGGCCCCGGCCTCGGGATCCGGATCATCGGTGAGGTCACCAAGGGGCGCCTCGACATCCTCCGCCAGGCCGACGCCATCGCCCGCGAGGAGCTCACCCGCGCAGGTCTCGACCGCGACATCTGGCAGATGCCCGTCGTGCTCCTCGCCGACGTCCGCTCGGTCGGTGTCCAGGGCGACGGCCGCACCTACGGCCACCCGGTCGTCATCCGGCCGGTCACCTCCGAGGACGCGATGACCGCCGACTGGGCGCGGCTGCCCTACGACGTCCTCGAGCGCATCTCCACCCGCATCACCAACGAGGTCACCGAGATCAACCGGGTCACGCTCGACGTCACCAGCAAGCCGCCCGGCACCATCGAGTGGGAGTAGGTCACTCGCGGGTGTTACGCCCGACGATGTCGGGCTGATCGCGTGTCCGGGACTGTTGGCCTGCCGTGACGGCACCCAGAGGTTGCGTCAGCCTTCCGGGTGACCGTCGTAGGTGCGGATCTTGTACTCGGTGGTCTCCAACGCGAGCGCGAGCTCACGAAGCTGGCGGCGGATTCGGGCCCGCTGCTCCAGCATGATCTGACGGCGCTCGGGGACGGTGCTCGGGCCGGCTTCCACAAGCGCGATGTAGCGTTTCAGGTCCTGGATGGTCATTCCCGACAGGCGCATCCGGGTCAGGAAGACCAGCCGCCGAAGGTCTGCCTCGGTGTACTGCCGGTAGCCAGACGCGTTGCGAGCGGGGCGGACAAGACGCTGATGCTCGTAGTACCGAAGCGTGTGCGTCGACAGGCCGACGAGCGCTGCCGCCTCGGCGACACTCTTGGGTGTCGCCGATGCGTCGACCGATGAGTCGTCCAGCAACTGGTGCACCGCATCAATGACGGACACAGAGACGTCATCCTCGGCCGCGAGGACTCGCGCGACCAGTGCGTCAATGGCCATGATGAGATCGTAGGTCGCTCAGAAGGCGCGAACGGCTGGCGGCAGTCCGGGGAAGTCTGCCGACTCGCTGACAGCCGCCCATTTCTGGACGTCGTCGAGGTCTCGCTGATAGACGCGGGTCAGGTTGCGAACCGCCTCGGCGCCCAGCGGCAGCCGCAATGGCGCGCCCGCGGTCTCCAGGATGTCGCGGATCACCGTTGCGGCGCGGTCTGGGTCACCTTCCTGGTTCCCGTCGGCCTCGGCCATGTTCGCCCGCACTGCACCGATGACATCGTCGTAACCGGAGTGCTGCGTAGCGGTGTTCAGGACGTCGGAATCGTTGAACTGCGTGCGAAACCGGCTGGGCTCGACGATCAGGACGCGGACACCAAACGGCCTGACCTCGCCGGCCAGGGCCTCGGACCAACCTTCGAGTGCAAACTTCCCGGCAGAGTAGCTGCCGACCGCGGGGAACGACATCCGTCCACCCTGGCTGCTCATCTGCACGATCGCGCCAGAGCGCCGGCGACGCATGTGCGGCAGCACCGCTCGCACGTAGGCGGCCGGCCCGAGCAGGTGCTGCTCGAGCATGTCACGCAGCTCGCGGTCGGTGACTTCCTCGGCGGCGCCGACCTGGCCCGTGCCGGCGTTGTTGACGAGTACGTCGATTCGACCGAAGGCGTCGATGCCGTTCTGAACGACCTTGGCGGCGGACGAGGTGTCGCGCACATCGTGCTCAAGTGCAAGGAGCTGATCGCCGTACTTGGACTTGAGGGAGTCGAATCGGTCCACGCGTCGGGCGGTGCCCACCACGCGTTCGCCGGCCTCGAGTGCGGCGTCGGCCAGGGCTAGCCCCAGTCCAGAGGTCGCACCGGTGATGATCCACGTCGTGGTGTCGATGGTCGTGTTCATGGCCTTGACGTTAAGGATTCGAGCGCGCTTGAAGGCAAGCGCCCAGTTGCCGTCATCGGCTCGGCCGCTCGAGGTCGACGGTGAGACCGCGGGCGTGCTCTGACAACGGGGTCCGACCCCTCGGAGGCGGCTGCCTCGACCGCTTGCCAGTAATCGATTTTCGAACTCACATGCGGCTGCCGCACGGCGATGTCCTCACCTCGACGGTAGGAACCTCAATACTTGAAGTCAGAGGTCATCTCATCCGGGTCGGGGGATGCCATCTGTGGGCGATCGCACAAGGCTGCGTCCGTAAACCGGTGGCACCCACCGGATCGGCCCCCATGAGAGGTTCCTATGTTCGACGACAACGGCTCGTTCCTGCTCGCCTTGTTCGAGTTCTTCCTGTTCTTCGCCTGGTTCATGTGCCTGTTCTGGATCCTGGGAGACATCTTCCGAAGCAAGGACCTGGGCGGAGGCGCCAAGACGCTGTGGGTGATCTTCGTGATCATCATCCCGTGGCTGGGCATCCTGGTCTATCTCATCGCTCGTGGGCACGGCATGCAGGAACGCCAGCTCGAGCAGGCCAGGGAGGTCCAAGCGGCGCAAGCGGCCTACATCAAGTCCGTCGCCGCACCCTCGGGCGGCAGCGCCAGCCAGATCGCCGACGCCAAGGGGCTCCTCGACAGCGGGGCGATCACGCAGGCGGAGTTCGACCAGCTCAAGGCCAAGGCACTCGCCTCCTGATCGACCTCGCTGACGACTGGGTGGCCAGTGCGAACGCCTTGAACCCCTCGACGCCGTCCTCGGACGAGTAGTGCGTGGCGTTCGCAGCCTCGTCGCCCTCTCGCTCGCTGTTGCGTACGCAGCTCGTCCCGGTGTCACATGGGGCCGCATGTCGTCGACCTCTGGAGAGTGAATTGGCAGTCCCCTTCGCCCGCGCCCGCTCGTGGGCCGCGCTGCTCGCCGTCCTGGCCCTGTCCAGCGCTTGGGCACTGTCACCGCCGTCGGCGGACGCTGCGCCGCACTCCGGCATCCAGGTCCGTCGCGGCGGACCGGATGCGCAGGTCAAGTTCAGAACCAGCCGTCCCGGCGAGGCGTTCCTCGACATGAGCGTCGCCGCGCGCAGGGTCTCCTGGGCCGAGCCGGGGCGCGAGTCGGCCGTGGTGTCGCTGTTCGTGGACGGCCACTACGCCACGGATGTCGTCATCAGCTCCAACCGGCCCACGCCGCGCGAGTTCGCGCTCGGCTCCCTCGCGGCCGGCGTGCACACGCTGCGGATCCACTACGCCGCACATCGCTCCCGGAGCCGGGCAGGAGCCGCCAGCCTCCGACACCTGCACGTCCACACGGTCTCGAAGAACAACCCGGAGTACGTCGCCGCCCGGTACGCGCCGGTGTTGTACGGCCGCAACGTGCCGAGCCTGGGCGGGCCGTTCCAGAGCGCCGTCACGGACTCCCCGCTGGTGGCCTGGCACGAGATCACCCCGGCGGCCAAGCCTGGGCACTCGGTGATCGAGTACTCCGTCGTCTGGAGCAACGAGGACGGCGGCACCGACACCACGGGGTTGATGGCCCGCTGGGGTCGCAGCACCGACATCGAGTGGGTCTATCGCGTGGAGGTCAACCGGGCCGGCCACCGCGTCCACGGGTCGGGGGTCTACCAGGCGGGCGGCCACCAGACCCTGCGCTTCAGGGGCCGGTACGACGGGACCCACCCACTGCTGGAGACCTGCACGTCGAACAACAACATGTGCGACACGGTGGACGACCCGATGCGCTTCGCGCTCTCGACGCGCGAGGTCCGGCCCGTCGAGCAGCCCCGCGAATACCTGATGGACACCCATCCCTGGACCTACTCCGTCATGGCGCAGGAGATGCTGCGCGAGGGCAAGATCGAGACTCCCTCCGACCCGGCCACCCCAGCGGTCGGTGACCAGCGCAGCTACCTCTACGTGGCGGTCGACCACGACACCACCCCGGCCGCGTCGGAGGCCGGAGTGGGGCTCGCCGTCGACGTCCGGCTCGCGGGTGACCCGACGACGTACTCCTCGGACCACCAGGTTCCGGAGTGGAGCGTCAACCGCGACGTCCCGGCCGCCACCACTGTGGAGCTGCCGGTCGGCACCACCCCCGCCGACGTGGTCTCCGTGTCGGTGCGGCGAGTCCCGATCGGTCTGACCGACAACGGCGCCACGCTCACCGTGACCGACATCGACCGGGCGTTCCTCCTCGGCCCCGACTACCTTCCGCAGGCGTCCTTCGTCTCCTGGCACGGCAGCCAGCAGCTGACCGCTTCCTCACCGACCGCGGTGCTGTGGTCGGCGGGCTCCTCCGGTTGATCATCCCTCCCGGACCACAACTCGATCGCGCCGTGCGAAGAGCCACGGTCGGGGATCAACTGCTCAGGTGCAAGATGCCCAACAGGCGCCGCTAGGACGCAGGCCACGGCCAAACGGACGCGCGGCAGGTGAGCGCCTCGCTCGTTGCCGATCGGATCGTTCTGGCCATCGGTGCACCAGCGTGCAGAGCAGCAGAGCGAGGGGCACCGGGATCCAAAGCGATTCACAAGGAGCGCCTCGACTGCGGCAGGCTTACTGGTCATGCGGCAAGGTCGGCGCCCACCTGGTGATGTCGCCGATCCCGGGCTGACGGTCGGCTTTGGCAGTGCGGGGAGATCGTTGAACGGGATCTAGGTGATCGCCTCGCGGTGCACCCAGTCGATGAGCTCGTCGGAGGCGAGAGTCCGCACGCGGGCTGCGTACCGGGCGAGGTCGGCGTTGTCGAGGAGGTCGTGCCACTGGCCACTGGTGCCGCGGTGGAAGAAGGCGGCGGGGTCGATCCAATGCTCACGTCCACCGCCGGGGACGGTCGTCTCGGCCCTGCTGCGCATCGACTCGAAACTCGCCGCTTGGACCAGTCGGGGCCACCGGTGCTCGTCGACGTCGATGCCGAGGCGGGCGGCCAGCTGCCGCATCTGGCCCTCCAGGTCCGCCTTCAGGTCGTCGTAGTGCAGGTGCACGATGTCGAGCTGGTCTGCGGCGTCGCGGAACGTCTGCAGGTGCTCCACGGTCCGCCGCAGCGACGACCCGACCAGCGTGGACGGCGTCTCGTCGTCGACCCACTGCCAGAACCGGTCACGCGCGCCGTCGGGGCGCGGCGGTCTTGGTCGCAACGGTCCGAGCTCGATGCCGTCGATCGCTGCCGCCCGGTCGCGCGCTATCAGGAAGGCGCCGATGTCCGTGTTGTCGATGTGGTGGTCGATCGACAATGCAACGTCGCGGGGGTCACGCCCCACGCAGATGTAGGTGACCGTCGGATCGTTGGGTATCCCGTCGAGCGGCGTGTGGGTCTTGAGGAACCGGCGATGCGTCTGGGCCTGCAGGTCCGCGAACACCTCCGTGCGGGCCCGGGTCACCATGTCGATCCACGGCGAGAGCCTGTCCAACGGGAGCGGGAGCTCCGGTTCCTGCAGGACGAGCAGCGCGCAGATCATCTGCGTCCACGTGGTCCCGCATTTCGGCGGCGGAGCGATGATGATGTCACCGGGGCGAAGCTCGAAGCCGTCCCAGCGGTTGCTGTCGTAGACAGTCCCCTCGTAGCGGCGCACGGCCGCCATCCTCGCAGCGGTTCCGATCGGGTCAGACCCCCGAAGGTCCACCGTGCACGACATCCCGGCGACGGTCGCCCGGTCGTGACCGGCCGCTCCACACCAACCCTCACGGAGACTGCACTACTCAGCCGTGGCCGACCGGTGAAGCCTCTCAGACGCGGATACTTGGCACCCGGATTTACGTACGGTCTATCGTTGAGGTGAGTCGTTCGGGGCGCGCGCGTGGTCGTGAGAGTCGTCGGCCACTGCCACCGAGATCGGGACTGCTACCCCTTCACGTACGCGAACGTCTCAATGACCTGGCCGTCCCGCACACGCATCACGTCAACGCCACGCACATGCCCGTCGGCCCAGGCATATCGCCATCGGACCAACGCCCGGTCATCGAGCGTGAGTACCTCCTCCATCTCGAACCGCGCCTCCGGGGACTGGTCAAAGAACTCCCGGCACGCCTCCAACACCGCGGCACGGCCCTCATGGCGTGTGCCATCAGGTGGGTCGGTGGTCTCGAAGACGCACTCCTCGTGCACCAGGCCTCGCAGCGCGTCGATGTCGTGGCCGTTGAGCGCGTCATGGAACCGCTCGATCGCATCACGGGTCTCGTCGCCCATCTCCACCTCCTGTTGCGCATCATGGTGCACGAGCCGAGGGCCGTGCGGTAGACGCCATTGAGGAGGAGAGTGACCTCCTGATGTCGGTTACGTGAGATCGCGCGCTCCGTGGTGCGCCCGCAGGCGGCGGAGTGACGAGGGTTGTGTAGCGGCCGAGCCTCCGTTCGAGGACTGTTTGGACGAGGGTGTCAACCGGCCTGTGTGCCCGAGACTGTTGGTGGGGTAGTGCCCACGACAGGTAGGTGCCGGTGAGGACCGAGGCGAGTGTCGAGTTCGACTGGTGGTTCCGTGCCAGCTACTCGTCGGTCGCGCGCACGGTTTTCCTGGTGGTCGGTGATCGGGGGCGGGCCGAGGAGATCACCCAGGACGCCTTCGTGCAGATGTGGCGGCACTGGTCGAGTGTGCGTGGCTACGAGCGACCGGACGGCTGGGTGCGTCGGGTGGCGATCCGGATGGCGGTGAAGCAGGCGAAGCGGGAGCGGATGCGCCGGCAGCGGGAGCGGCTGGCAGTAGTGCGCGGCAACCCGACACCGCTTCCGGACCCTGACCTCGCGGCCAGCGTCGCGCAGCTGAGTCCGATGCAGCGAGCCGTGGTCGTGCTCTTCTACTGGGAGGACCAGTCGGTGTTCGACATCGCGCGTGCCTTGGAGGTGTCGGAGTCGACGGTGAAACAGCACCTCTTCCGCGCCAGAGCGAGGCTGGCCAGCTTGCTGGGGGAGGAGGTGGCTGACGATGTCCGTTGACGACCGACTTCGGGCCGGCCTGCACGCGAACGCTACGGCGTTCCAGCCGGCGGTGGAGTCGGGCCTCGACGAGGTCCGGGGGCGGGGCCGGCGCCGACGCACCGCCCGAGTGGCGGCGGCGGGGTTGGTCGCTGCCGGGGTCGCGATCCTGGTCGTCGTGGCCAGGCCCGACGTGTCGGACCGGCCTCCGCCCGTGACACCGGCACCTTCGCCGACTGCTGCGCTGTTCGGCCGTTACGAGTCCGACGTCACGCGGCCGGCCCGCCTTGCTGGGCACTGGGTGCTGGAGTTCGATGGGAACGGCACGGTCCTGGTCACGCCCCCGGACGGGTACGCCGGCGTCGTGTCGGGCACCCTGTTCACCGCCGATGCCTCCAGGTTGCGCACCAACCTGTTCTCCCAGGATGTGTGCGCCGACCTGGGCAACGGCGAGTTCTCCTGGACCCGCTCGGGAGCGCGTCTAACCCTTGCCGACAGCGATGAGCCGTGCGCCGCGCGGAGTCAGTTCCTCACCGAGAACACCTGGTTCGCGGTTTCCGCGCCGTGAGCGTCAACCCAGAGGCCGAGTCACGGCTGTGTACGTGGTGACTGACCAACCACGAGCCGGGAGGTTCCGATGCGTCATCCCCACCTGATCCTCGTCGCCCTGCTGCTCGAAGCCCTCCTGGTCGGCTGCGGTGACGACGACTCCCAGACCGCGACGCCCGCGCAGCCAGCAAATTCCGCGACCTCGGCACCGGCGTCGAGCGCGGCGACCATCCCGGACGGGGACTACGCCAGGTCCGTCACCGTGGCCGACGCCAGGGCAATCGGCATCACCGACGAGGAGTTCCTGAGCAACAACTTCGGGGAGGACGGCTCGACCACCCTCACCTACAAGTTCGGGGACGACAGGTGGACCCTGTTCGTGACCCCGGGCGGCGGCGCGCCGGAGCCCGGAGACGGAGGCCCCATGACCTACGACGAGCAGGGCAATGCCGTGTTGACGAGCGAAAGCGACGGATGCGGCGCGTGCATCTACATCTACGACTGGCAGCTCGACGGCAACGCGCTCACCCTGACCATCGTCGGCCACGAGTCGTCCGACGGGCCGGAGGATCTTGCCCTCGTCCGCTTTGTCACCGAAGGCGTCTACACCCTGAAGTCATGAGACCGACAGCAGCCATCCTTGGGGCCATCGCGGTCGCGGTGGCCGTCGCCGCCTGCACCGGCGACCCGCAGCAGGAGAACACCGCATCCGGGTCGGCGTTGCGTTGGCACAAGTGCGGCGCTGCGATCGAGGCGACCTTCCTCTCCGAGCACCGCTGTGGCACCCTCACGGTCCCTCAGGACTACAGCGCTCCCGACGGCCCCACCATCGACCTGGCCGTACTGCAGGTCTGGCCGGTCGGCGTGGAGCCGCGGGAGGGGCTGGCGACCGGATTCGCGGCCAACATCGGCGACCCGCGAGCCTTCGGCGGAGGGTCAGCCGCCGGCGCCACCCGCCTCCGCAGCGTCGACATCGAGCTGGCGTTCCGCGGCACCGACCCGTCCTCACCCACCCTGACGTGCCCCGAGGTGGACGCCCTGGCCAACCTGGCCCCCGATCGGCCCGACGACGACCCGGGCCTCCGCACCCACTTCCTGGAGAGCGTGACCGCCTGCGCCGTCCGGCTGCGAGCCAGCGGCATCGAGCCCGCGAACTTCGACACCGCTGCCGCCGCGGCCGACGTCGATGAGCTCCGCAAGGCCATGGGCATCGACGCCTGGTGGGGAGCCGGCTCCTACGGCACCCAGTCGCGGGTGCTGTTTCGCTACCTGCACGACTTCCCGGGCCGGCTCGGGGCCGCATGGCTGGACTCGCCCTGGTTCCCGGAGACCGACGACCTGACCGGCGGTGCACTCGGGACCCGCTCGGCGCTCGCCGAGCTGTTCACGGCCTGCGCGGCCGACGACCACTGCAACCAGCGCTACCCCGATCTGGAGGCCGCGTGGGAGCGAGCCCTCGCCCGCACGGGCACGACTCCGCTGACCGGGACCGGCCAGACCGCTGACCATCAAACAATCGACGTGCTCGTCGACGACGCCAAGCTGCTCCGCTTCGTCCGGTACTCATTGGGGGGCGAAGGCACCCAGAACCTCGCCTGGCTGCCCCGGATCATCACCGACGCCGCCGCCGGACACCTCAACCGCCACCTCGCCGACCTGGTCGCGAGCGACCCGCTGTTCTGCGCGGGCTACCGGCCCCAGTGCCGGAACATGGACAGCTTCGCGCTGGGTGCCTACCTCACAGTGCTGTGCAAGGAGCAGCTCCCCGGCGTCGACCCGGCCGCGCTGAGTAAGGCGGTGGCGAGCCAGCCGGCGTACCAGCAGGTCTTCACCCGGTCGCCCTACGTCGAGGCATGCGCGACGTGGAACACGCCCGGCACCGAGGCACCCCCGGCCGCGGACCCGAACAGCACATCGCTGCTGCTGCTGCCGGGACAGTTCGACTCCTTCTCCCGACCCGAGTGGTCCCAGGCGCGTGCCGGGCAGTGGCAGCACGCGTGGACGTTCACCGCCCCGAACAACACCCACAACACCCTCGGCTACGACGAGTGCGGCCTCTCGATACGCAACGCCTGGGCTTCCACGCCGACGACCGCCCCCGACCCCGCGCTGTGCACCACACCCCCGACTCTCACCTTCCGGTGACAGCTCTACCAGCCGCGGCTACAACCTCGCGCCCACGACCAGGGGCAACGGGTACGGCCCCATCGCGGTCGCTCGCATCAGCGTCACATCCGCGGCCGCCACAGGCCTTGCGTCATTCTGGGCTGAAGTGATGCTGGTTGCTCGCAACTGTTCGAGGTCGAACGGGTAGCCGCTGTAGCGCGGGCCGGTGCTCAGCTGTGGCCGGCGATGCCGCGGGGCTGGTAGCCCGCGGACAGCTCTTCGATCTCGTCTGCCGTGAGCTCGAGGTCCACCGCGGCGACCGCGTCCGACAGGTGCTCCGGTTTGGTCACGCCCACGATCGGCGAGGTGACTCCCGGCTGCGCCATCAACCAGGCCAGCGCGACCTGCGCAGCGGACACGTCACGCTTCTCGGCGATCGACAGGACCTTGGCCACGACGTCCGCGTCCTCGTCGCGGTAGAGCGAGTTTCCGAACTCGTCGTTCTCGCTGCGGGTGGTCGACGCTTCCCAGGGGCGCGTCAGGCGGCCGCGGGCCAGCGGGCTCCACGGGATCACTCCGACGCCCTGGTCGACGCAGAGCGGGATCATCTCCCGCTCCTCCTCGCGGTAGATCAGGTTGTAGTGGTTCTGCATCGAGACGAACGGCGTCCAGCCGTGCCGCTCCGCGACGTGCTGGGCCTTGGCGAACTGCCAGGCGTACATCGACGAGGCGCCGAGGTATCGGGCCTTGCCCGCGCGTACGACGTCGTGCAACGCCTCCATCGTCTCCTCGATCGGCGTCTCCGGGTCCCAGCGGTGGATCTGGTAGAGGTCCACGTAGTCGGTGCCGAGCCGGGTCAGGCTGGCGTCGACCTCTTGGAGGATCGCCTTGCGGGACAGGCCGGCGCCGTTCGGGCCGGGCCGCATCCGGCCGTGCACCTTGGTGGCGAGCACCACGTCCTCGCGGTCGGCGTACTCCGTCAGTGCCCGGCCCGTGTACTCCTCGCTCGTCCCGGACGAGTAGACGTTGGCGGTGTCGAAGGTGTTGACGCCGGCATCGAGTGCGGCCTTGATCGTCTCGTGGGCGAACGACTCGTCCTTCGTCCACGCCCGGCCTCTCGAGGCGTCGCCCCAGCTCATGCAGCCGAGGGTGACCGCGGAGACCTTGAGACCTGTGTTGCCGAGGTTGAGGTAGCGCATCAGCCAAAATCTAGTCCGGGCCCCCTTGGACGCGTCTGCGGGCCCGGCGGCGCACGCCGCGAACCGCTCGCACGGTGTGCGGACCGACCAGGCGCGGTCCGGCCAGCTTGCCCTCGAGTCGGCGGGCCTCGTGCTTGATCGGCTGGGCGAGGTACTCACCCAGGATGGCGCCCGAGCTCAGCGCGATGGCGATCGCGCCGGCCGTGGCCATGGCGAGCAGGGCCCCGCTGGCGCTGGTGGCCAGCAGCGAGAGCCCGCGGTAGATCGAGAGACCGGGCAGCAACGGGGTGATGCCCGCAGCCACCACGACCAGCGACGGGATGCGGACCCGGGCAGCGACCGGGTAGCCGGCCAGGCCGAGCAGCAGCGCGGCCAGCGCGGAGGACCACGCGATGCCGAAGCCGCGGTCGTTGACCACGGCGTAGACGGCGATCGCCGCACCGGCCACGACGGCGATCGGCGCCAGCGACCGGGACGGTGCGTACGCCGAGAAGGCGTAGGCCGCAGCCGCGATGGCACCGCCCACCACCATCAGGGGGGTGGCGGCGGTCGAGTAGGCGCCGGGGTCGACCGGGCCGAGGTCCACGCCGAACACGTCCGCCACCTGGAGACCCCCGCTGACCCCGGCCACGACGCCCGCGGTCGCGAGGAACGCCTCGAGGATCCGCGCGCCCGCGGTCAGCGGGAACCCGGTCAGGGCGTCCTGGATCGCGCCGAGGAAGTTCACCCCGGCCAGCAGCATGACGATGCTGCTCGAGATGACCAGGCTGGGGGAGACGTCGGCGGGGGTCGCCGCCACGCCTACCGCGATGAGCGTGGCCAGCAGCCCTCCGGCCACCTGCTGGTAGAAGCCGGGCAGCCGCCGGCGGCGCATCCGCCGCTGGAGCGCGTCGACGAGCACCGCGGCGGCGGCGGCCACCACCACCACCAGCCAGTCCCCGCCGAGGACCATGGCGACGCCCCCGCCCATCACGCCGAGCGCCAGGGTGACCAGCCACCGCGGTCGGGCGTGGCCGGTGGAGCTGACCCGGTTCAGCCGGGTCGCCGCCTCCACGCGGTCGATCTGGCCGGCCACCACGTCGCGGATGATCTGGTCGACCTCGGTCAGGTCCCCGTAGTCGACCTCCCGGTAGCGCACCTGCCGGATCTGGATCACGGCCGGCTCGTCCGGAGCTGACTGCTGGGTCATCGTGAGCGCCGTGAACGTCACGTCCGCGGTGAAGCCACGGAGCCCGCAGGCCCACGCCACGTTGTTCATCGCCGCGCTGACGTCGCTCGCGCCGGCGCCCGACGACAGCAGCTGCTCGCCGATCCGGAGCGCGAGGTCCATGACCGCGTTGACCTCGCGGACGCCGCCGGCGTCGCGGGCGTCGCCGGTGGGCTCCACCGGGGGCTCGGGTACGGCGGGCATGACCCGGACAGTCTGACGGTCCGGCGGGTCTGCTCGCCAACCCTCGGCTCAGACCTGCAGCCGCAGCACCCAGCGCCACTTGGCGATCTGCCGGTCGCGGACGAAGCCGAGCTCCTCGAACAGGTTCTCCGGGCCGGTGTGGAAGTACGCGCCGCGCTGCGGCGGGCGACCCTCGACCTGCTCCGGGTAGGCCTCGACGAGGCCACCTCCGGCCGCCCGGATCGCCTCGAGGGCGCCGCTGACCGCCGCCCGGGCGACTCCGTGGCCACGGTGCTGCGACCCGGTGAAGATGCAGCCGATCCGCCAGTCCGGCGGGTCGACGAGCTCCTTGTCGTAGGCCTTCCGGTTCTGGATGTTGGGCAGCTCGGCGGGAGCGCCGTACTGGCACCAGCCGACGCAGTCGTCGCCGTCGAAGACGAGGATCTGGTGCACGGTGCCGGCCTCGACGTGTGCCTGCTTCGCCGCGCGGTTGGCGCCCCTGGTCTCGCGGTCCAGCCCTTCGGGGTGGAAGCCCATGCACCAGCAGCCGCCCCACACGCCGTTGTTGGCCTCCACCAGCCGGGCGAAGTCCGGCCACGTGGCGCGGTCGAGAGGACGGACGACGTAGGTGTCCACGGCCCGATGATGCCTCAGCGCGGGGTGTCACCCCGCCTTCTTGACCACCACCGTGATGCTCGCGTGGTCGGGTCCGTGGGCGGAGGTGCCGGCCAGCTGGGCGACGTAGCGGGTCCGCTTGGTGGTCGGCGCGACCGAGAAGGACACCGACCCGTCGGAGCCGAGCGTCCCGGAGGCGACCTGGCCCGTCTTGGTCAGGAGCTGGACCCGGTCGCCGGGCTGGGCGCCCGACGCCCGCACGGTGATCACCACGCTGCCCGGGTCGCCTGCCGTGGCTGAGGTGACCGACAGCTCCGGGTGCAGCGTGACCCGCCAACGGGCGGAGTGGACGCCGTTCGTGGTGCGGAGTCGTACGGCGGTGGTGGCCGTCACCGGCGGCAGCACCAGCGACACCGCGCCGGACGAGTCGGCCCGTGCGCTCGCGACGGTGGTCCAGCGGCCGGAGAACAGCTGCAGCGCGACCTTGGCCCGGCGGACGGGGTCGCCGTCCGCCGACGAGACCACGCCGCCGAACGCGACCGACTCACCCGGGTCCGCCTTGTGCGTCGAGCCGGCGATCGAGAGCGCGGCCGGAGCCACGGGCACCAGGGTCGGGGTCGCGGTCGGGGTCGGTGTCGGGGTGGGCGTCGGGGTCGGGGTCGCGCTGGGGGTCGAGGTGGGCGTCGGCGTCGCGCTGGGGGTCGAGGTGGGGGTGGGAGTGGGCGTCGGCCTCGGTGAGTGCGAGTGCGAGGGCGACGACGAGGGCGACGGTGCGTGGGTCGGCGACTGCGAGGGCGCGGACGACGGGGTCCCCGTCTCCGACGGCGTCGGCGTCGGCGTCCGGTCGGTCGCGGTCACGTGGTCCCTGGCGTGGTGGTGGGTCGGCGTCGGCGCCGGCGGGGCGACCGGTCCGAGCGCCCGGTGTGCGAACCGCTGGATCGGCTCCGGCAGGTGGTTGGTGTACGCCGCTGCGGCAGAGCCGCCGACGGCCAGGGCGACCACGAAGGCGGTCCCGGCGCCGAACCGCGAGACGGCGCGCCGGCCTCGCGGGGCCGGGGAGGCCTGCGCCGACCGGAACATGGCGACGTACTCCTGCTCCTCGCGCAGCTCGCTCTCCGAGCCGGGGGCCCGCAGCGCACGCGTCAGCGACTCCGAGTCGTTGGGCTGGTCGGGAGGCTCGGTCACGTCACACCACCTCTCGGTCGGCATTGGCATCGGGGTGCCGAGCCAGGGTCTGCAGCGCCCGGTGCACGGCCACCCGCACCGCGCCGGGCTTCTTGTTCACGAGGGTGGCCACGTCGGCCACCTCGAGTCCTGCCACCACGCGGAGCATCACCATCTCGGCCTGGGCGGGCGGCAGGGTCGCCACGAGCTCCAGGGCACGGGCCGTGGCGTCCTTCACCATCACTTCCTCCTCCGCGCTCGGCTCGACGCCGTGGGACGGGAGCTCGGCCGGTTCGCCCAGGGCCACGACCGGCCGTCGGCCCCGGGCCCGGCCCTGGTCGATCGCGCGATGCCGCGCGATCGTGAACAGCCACGCGCGGAAGGCGGCTGCGTCCCCGGAGAAGCCGGGCAGCCCGCGAACCACGTGCATCCAGGTCTCGGACGCGATGTCCTCGGGCGCCTCGTCGCCCCGCACGCTCAGGTAGCGCAGCAGCGGCGGATGGAGGGCACGCCACACGGTCACGAACGCGGCCTCGTCGCCGGCCCTGGCCGCAGCCAGGGCCGACGACAGGTCGTCGTGGGGGAGAGCGCTCTGGTCCAGCGCCGGCTCCTTCCGGTGAGGTCGAGGAGGCTCAGCTGACCACCGTTCCGCTGGTGCAGGGCGCGAGCCTGTCATTGCCGGCGTACGTCAGACGGTAGCTGGCGCCCGCCGAGCCGGACTGGAGGAAGGCGACCTTGCCGTGGTGGTTGGTGAGCCCCGTGGTCACCACGGTCCAGGTCACCCCGTCGGCCGCGAGGGTCTCCAGGTTGACCAGGGAGTGCTTCACGGGATGGTGGTTGCCTCGCAGCACGCCGCTGACCAGGAACCCGGCGGGCACGTGCCGCCCGCGGATCGAGAGCGAGCTGGCAGCCCGCACGTGGACGCGGACCGCCGGGCTGGTGCCGCGCGGTACGCCGGTCGAGTGCCGGACGACGAGCCGGTAGACCGTCGTGACGGTCGGAGTGTCGGTGATCGCCACCGAGCCGTCCGCCGCGGTGGTGCCGGACCCGACGACGCTGTGGCCCTGGTGGCCCGCCGCACGGGCGACCAGGTCGACGGTCGCCCCGCTCAGCGGCTGACCCGCCAGGGTGGCCACGCCCGAGACCGTGGTGGTCTCGCCGGGATCGACCGAGTCGGGTACCGCGACCGCGGTCACGTCCGGGCGCACGCCGATCCGCACGATGCCGCTGTGCGAGGGGCGGAAGACCGGGGTGCCCTCGAAGACCAGCCGGTACGCCGCTGGAGCGCTGGGCTGGATCGGGAACTGCACCGCACCGGCCCGGTCGGAGAGGTCCTGGCCGATGAGCTGCCAGGTCGGATCGGCGGCCGTGCGGGTGAGCAGGTCAACGACGCGGCTGCGCAGCCCGATCCCGTGCGTACGGAGACGGCCGCGGACGAGGTCGCGTCCGTCGTCGCCGACGATGCGGTGCGCGGCCCGGACCGAGAGGCTGGTCGGGATCCGGTGGCCGTGGTGCTGGTCCGCCACGAGGACGACGCGGGCGACGCCGCTCTTGCCGGGCCGGGCGTCCTCCGCGCCGGCGAAGAACCAGCGGTAGCGCGTGGTGACGGTCGGGGCGACCTGTGCGCTCAGCCCGCCGCGCGGGCCGGAGACCGTCGTACCGACCGGCGTGAACACGGAGGCGCCCTGGGCCTTGGCCTCGAGGGTGACCGTGCGCCCGCTGGGGTCCTGCGGGCCGCGGATGTGCAGGTCGCCCAGGACCCGGGTGGAGTCCCCGCTCTCGATCCGCGGATGCGGGATCCGGATCGAGATGGTGCTCTCGTGCGCCTGCGTCGCCTGGGCCGGTGCGGCGATCGTTCCTACGGCGGCCGTGCTCACGGCGACCGCGGCCACGACGAGCGTCATCACGCTCGTACGTCTGCTGGTCATGCTTCACCTCTCGTCTGCATGTCGGATGGGAGGACGCGCATCCACTCCTGACAGCGACGGGAGGCCGCCGAGCGTTACACGGCTACGGTCCGGACGTGCGTCGCAACCTGATGGTCAAGTCCCTCGTCGTCAAGACGGCGGAGGCGGGAACGACGTCCTCGACGACGGCGACGGCAACGACCACCTGTCGCCCGATGAGGGCGACGACGTGCTGCGCGTGGGCCCCGGTGCCGACGAGGTCTACGGCGAGTCCGGCGGCGACACCATCTACCTCCTCAACGACGGCGCCCCCGACATCGTCTACTGCGGCACCGTCGCCGGCGGTGAGCCCGGCGACAAGGTGGTGCTGGTCAACGGCCGCGACCCGCTCGACGACATCCGCAACTGCCCGCCGCCCGTCAGCCAGCGGCTCTCTCAGACGGAGTGGCGGGTCTCGAGCACCGTCCGCACGGCGGCTTCGTCGTAGGGCTCGCCGAGCCACTCGAACAGCCCGCGCAGCACGGACGGGGCTGCGACGTAGTCGTTGTAGTGCACCCGGTACGCCGCGTCGCCCAGCCCGTCGGCCAGGGCCAGGATCCGCGCCTCGACGGCCGGGAGTGTCTCCGCGTGCTCGGGCCGCTTGGCCCACCACCCGCTGCGCAGGACCTCGTCGTGGTCCCGCGTGTTCACGACGAACCGCGCTCCGGGGAAGACCTCGCCCAGCCACGCGGCGTACTCCTCCACGTCGTCGCGGTACCACCGGATCTCCTTGAACCCGGTCACCCGGGTGTCGTCCCTGGGTCGCAGCACCGTGTCGAGCACCAGCGCGCGGGTGCCCTCGAGCGACCTGCGCACCGGGAAGTCGCCGGCGCCGAAGAACGGGTGGGTGCGCTGCCGCAGCCGGGCTGGCTCCCACTTCTGGCTGCCCTCGACGAGGGTCCGGTGGAACCGGAAGAGGTGGTGCAGGGCGTCCCAGTTCTCGCCGCGGATCAGGTAGCCGGGGATGCTGTTGAGCAGCCCCATCAGGAGCGTCGACCCCGACCGGCCGTAGGTCACGACGAACAGGTAGCCGAGCTCGTCACGGCGGACCGGTGTCACAGGGGGAGCCTACGAAATGGCTCGATTGTCGCCGATCGCCGCCGTGACGGGTGCGTGACGGGTTAGCGTCTGCGCGTGAATCGCATCCGCTCCCTCGTCGTTCCGCTGTCGGTCGCGGCCCTGTGCCTCGCCCCCACGATGGCTGCCCAGGCGAAGACCCTCCACGGCACGAACCGGGCCGACCACGTCAAGGGCACGCCCCAGAACGACAAGTTCAAGGCCAAGGGCGGCAACGACCAGTTCAAGGGCATGGCGGGCAACGACCAGGCCTGGGGCGGCGACGGCGACGACGGGCTCGAGGGCGGCCCCGGCGCGGATCGGCTGTACGGCGAGGACGGCAACGACAAGCTCGACGGCGGTGGCGGCAACGACCCCGTCCTCGACGGTGGGGTCGGCGACGACACGATCAACGGCAACGCAGGCAACGACAGCCTGACCGGCGACGACGGCAACGACACCATCAACGCCGGCTCGGGCGACGACACCGTGGACGCCGGTCCCGGCGACGACCTCAAGGTCATGCTGGGCGCCGGCAACGACATCGGCCACGGCGGCGACGGCAACGACGGCGACGTCGCCCAGCGGGGCATCGGCATCCAGGGCCAGGACGGCGACGACACGATCACCGGCGACGCCGGCAACGACCACGTCTCCGGTGGTGCGGGCAACGACACCCTGTCCGGTGGCGACGGCAACGACACGATGGACGGCGGGGACGGCGACGACTACATCGACCTCGGCGCGGGCGACGACAACGTGACCGGCGACGAGGGCAACGACACGATCCTGCCGGGCGAGGGCTCCGACCACATCTATGGCGAAGAGGGCTCCAACCACATCATCCTGACCAACGACGGCGTCTTCGACATCGTCTACTGCCGCCAGGAGGCCAAGAACCTCGGTGACGGCTACGTGACCTACGTCGGCGCGGTGGACCCGCAGGACCGGCTGGAGGGCTGCGGCAAGGTGGAGGTCGTGCAGTCCCTTCGCCAGGCCCTGACCCGAGACGAGAAGCTGCGGCTGGCCCGCGGTGTCGCGGAGACGCTGCGGCTGCCGGCGCTGCCCCGCTTCTGAGCCTTCCCGCACCCGGCCCGGCTCGCCGGGCTCGTAGGGTCGGGGTCGTGCGCCACACGATCGTGACCATGACCCGGGGCGACGGTCACAAGATCGCGGAGTGGCTCGACTACCACGCGCGGCTGGGCTTCGACGACTTCCAGATCGTGCTGGACGGCGACGTCGACGGCACCGAGGAGCTGCTCCGCTCGCTGGACTTGCCGTCCGAGGTGGCTGTGCATCCCCGCGCGGAGGTCGGCGACTACTACGACGGCCTGTCGCCCGAGGAGCGCCGGCACCGGGTGCAGCTGTGGCGCCAGGAGCACGCCGCCGAGCGCGCCTCCGGCGAGCTGCGCGGCACGGACGCGTTGGCCTGGCGCCAGCACCGGCACTTCGGGCCGCTCCTGGCGCCGTACGCCGCAGGGGAGCGGGGCAAGGGCTGGCTCGGCCTGGTGGACGTCGACGAGTTCATGGTCCTGGCGCAGCACGCGACGATCGGCGAGCTGATGGCCGAGCAGACCGAGCCCCGGGTGCGGTTCCTGAACTTCAACGTCGACACCACCGGGTACGACCCCAGCCGGCCGGTGCTCGAGCAGCACTCCCGGCGCTGGTCACGTGAGGATCTGCTCGGCCACGAGGACGCCCGCTGGGCGAAACGGGTGAAGTCCCTGGTGCGCTACCGCTGCGCGAAGCTGAACGCGACCGTGCACAAGATCAACCGCGGCAAGCACGTGGTGCTCGACCCCGACGTGGCCCGGCTGCACCACTTCAAGATGCCGGCCTCGAGCGAGCTCGACATCCCGTTCACCGTGGACGACCCGATCTCGGCCCGCACCTAGCTACACCCGGCCGGCCAACGGGGCGATCACGTCCTTGGCGAACCGCTCCAGGGCCTCGAGCTTCTGGTCGAGGGTGGCGTCGCGGCCCGAGTAGTACATCCACGGCATCGTCATGCAGTCGGTGACCCCGCCGCGCTCGGCCCGCTCGAAGTGCTCGGGCAGGAATGCGTCGGTGAGGGCCACGAACACCGAGAAGTCACCCTCTGCCCCGGCCGCGGACCGGACCTCGGCGAGCCGGGTGGCCCAGCCGATCGCCTCCTCGGTCGGGTACATGTCGCCGATCCACCCGTCGTGGCGGGCGGCCCGGGCGAAGGCGACCTCGGACAGCCCGCCGACGTAGATCGGCACCGGGGCGGTCGGCGTCGGCTCCATGACCAGGCGCGGGGCGTCGTAGTACTCGCCGTGGAACTCCCGCCAGCCCGGCTGCCACAGCTCCTGCATCAGAGCCAGCCCCTCGTCGGTGCGCTTCCCCCGGGTCCGGAACTCCTGCCCGAGCAGCTCGAACTCCTCCTCGCACCAGCCGATCCCGACGCCGAGCGCGACCCGGTTGCCCGAGAGGACCGCCGCCGTACCGACCGACTTGGCGACCTGGAACGGGTTCCGAACCGCCGGCACGTAGACCGTGGTGACGAAGCGCAGCCGGCTGGTCACGGCCGACAGCGCGCCGGCCAGCACCCAGGGGTCCGGCCACTCGGCGTCGGGGCCCCAGCGGCGCGCGCCGTCAGGTGTGTAGGGGTACGGCGTGCGCAGGGTCTCGAGGTCGACGACGTGGTCCGGGACGGCCAGGCTGTCGTAGCCGAGCTCGTCGGCCGCCCGGGCGATCGGGACGAGCTGGTCGGTGGGCAGGAACGCCGTGCTGATCGAGAACCGCACCGGCCCATGCTAGGCCCAGAACTGAAACCTGTTCTACTTCAGCGGCTGCGCCAGCTCCAGACGAAGGCCCCGGTGGCGACCTGTTTTGGTCGCCGCCGAGGCCCTCGCCGGTGCCGCCCGACTACTTGAAGATGCTGTATCCACCCGGCCCGACGATGAAGGCCAGGATGATCAGGATGATCCCCCACAGGATCTGACCTCGGAACAGCGACACGATGCCCGCGATGCCGATGACGACCGCGAGCAACCAGATCAGAAACATCAGTACTCCCTTCCCACGAGCCGCCTGGTGGCGGACCGCAACAAAGGCGTCAGTACCCCTCTTGGTCGGGAACGATGTGTACGGCGGCTTCCTCCGCCGAGGCGCCCGCTCCGTCGATGCCGACGTCGTCGGCAACGAGGTCCTTCTCGGTGTCCTCGCCCAGTCCCTCGTCCGGGTCGACGAGCCGCCCGGCTCGCTGGTCGCCGACCTCACCGTCGTCGAGCTCCTCGTCGTCGGTGTCCGTCGCGTCGTAGGGGTCGGACTCGGCGTCCTCCTGGGCCAGCCGCTGGTCGAGCGACTCGCCGCTGGCCTCCTCGTACGCCGTGTTTCCGTAGCCCTGCCCGGCGGACCACTTCTCGGGCGGTGAGTAGCCGCGGTCCAGCTCGTCCACGACGTCGGGGTCGGGCAGGCTGTCGATGTTGCCGGGCTGGTCCTCGTCGTCGACGCTGTAGTCGCCGTAGGACTCCTGGTCCCCGCCTTCGAAGTCTCGTTCCGTCACGTCTGCCACGGTAACCACCGGGCAAGTCCCCAGTCGACGGGTTGGGTGCGTGGCTCTGTCGACAGCCGACGGCCAAGAGGACTTTTCGAGGTATGTCGTCACCGGTCAGCGTTTCAGCTCCGTGACCGATTTGTTACGCCCGGCAACATAGTGCCGGGCCCAGCCCCCTTGCGGTGGGGTGGAGGCGTCACTAAGTTGTGCGCGACAACATACGCGTGATGGTGTTCCACAAGACGAACCTCGGAATGCGCGGGCGCATCACCACGAAACCGGAGGGAACAGCAGCATGGGCCGTAGCACTGTGTTCAAGCGCCTGGCCGCGGGGTCGGTGATGGCGCTTCTCGCCCTTTCCGCCGCCGCCTGCGGCAGCAACAGCGACTCGTCTGGCTCCGCCAGTGGTGGCGGCGGTGGCGGCACCGACGTCGGGGTGATCCTTCCTGACACGACCACCTCGCCGCGCTGGGAGGCCAACGACCGACCCAGCCTCGAGGCCGCCTTCAAGGCCGCCAACGTCTCCTACGACATCCAGAACGCCCAGGGCGACACCGGGAAGTTCGGTCAGCTCTGCGACCAGATGATCGGTGAGGGCGTCAAGGTCCTGATGATCGTCAACCTGGACCAGGAGTCGGGCAAGGCCTGCCTCGACAAGGCGACCAGCGCCGGCGTCAAGAGCATCGACTACGACCGGCTCACGCCGGGTGGCGGCGCGTCGTACTACGTGTCGTTCGACAACGTCAAGGTCGGCGAGCTGATGGGCACCGGTCTGATCGCGGCGCTCGACGCGGCGGGCAAGACCCAGGCCAACATCGTCTACGTCAACGGCAAGGCCACCGACAACAACGCGGCTCTGTTCAAGAGCGGCTACGAGGCGGCGCTGAAGGACAAGATCGACTCCGGCGACTACAAGCTCGTCGGTGACCAGGCCGGCGATTGGGACGCCACCAAGGCCGGCACGGTGTTCGAGCAGATGTACACCGACAACGGCGGCAAGATCGACGGCATCATCTCGGCGAACGACACCATGACCGGCGGCATCGTCGCCCGGCTCAAGGCTGCGGGCGTCGCGGGCACCATCCCGGTGACCGGCCAGGACGCCAGCGTGGAGGGCCTGCAGAACATCCTGCTCGGTTACCAGACCGGCACGGTGTACAAGAACACCAACCTCGAGGCGGACGCGGCCTCCAAGCTCGCGATCGCCCTGATCAAGGGTGACACCTCCGGTGCGGCCGCCCTGGCCACCGGCTCGGTGACCGACCCCGACACCAACAAGGAGGTGCCGTCGGCACTGGCCACTCCGGTGTGGGTGACGGTCGACAACATCAAGCAGCCCTTCGACGACGGCTTCGCCCAGGCGTCCGACGTCTGCACCGGTCCGGTTGCGGCCGCCTGCACCAAGGCCGGCATCAGCTGACAACTGCGGCGGTCCGGCCGGCTCCCTCAGCGGCCGGACCGTCGTACCTCTCGCCCTCGCTTCACGAAGGGGCCGACGCTCGGCCTCGACGAACAGCCCAGCGGAAGGACCGTCCATGACCGCCGAGGCCCTTGCGCCGCAGGATGCCGGCGCCGACAACGAGCCGATCCTCAGCCTGCGTGGCATCCAGAAGAGCTTCGGGGCCGTCCATGTGCTCCGCGGTGTGGACCTCGACGTACGCCGCGGCCAGGTCACCGCGCTGGTCGGTGACAACGGCGCCGGCAAGAGCACGCTGATCAAGGGTATCGCCGGGATCCACGGCTTCGACGAGGGTGAGTACCTCTTCGAGGGCCAGCCGGTCACCGTCCACGGGCCTCGCGACGCCAACGCGCTCGGGATCGAGGTCGTCTACCAGGACCTCTCGCTGTGCGACAACCTCGATGTGGTCCAGAACATGTTCCTCGGTCGTGAGCTCGGCAGCGTCGCGGCGCTGGACGAGGACGCGATGGAGGCCCGCGCCCGCGAGACGCTCGACGGGCTGTCCGTCCGGACCCTGCAGTCGGTCCGCACGTTGGTGGCCTCACTGTCCGGTGGCCAGCGGCAGACGGTGGCCATCGCCCGGTCGGTGCTCTGGAACTCCAAGCTGGTCGTCCTCGATGAGCCGACCGCCGCCCTGGGCGTCGCCCAGACCGAGCAGGTGCTGCGGCTGATACGCCGGTTGGCCGACAACGGCCTCGCCGTGATCCTCATCAGCCACAACCTCACCGACGTCTACGAGGTGGCGGACGACATCGCAGTCCTCTACCTGGGCGCGATGGTGGCCCAGGTCAAGCGCACGGACGTCACCTCCAGCCAGGTGGTGGAGCTGATCACCAGCGGCCGCTACGGCGACGTGGGGCTCAGCTCCAATGCGGCCGCGAAGATGGAGGAGGAGGACCAGTGACGACTCCGACCACGCAGGAGACCGACCCGCACGCGGACAAACCGGACGTCCCGCCCAGCTCCTCGGGGAACCTCGGCGACATCGTCCGCGCCTACATCGCCAGGCTCCGCGGCGGCGACCTCGGGTCGTTGCCCGCTGTCCTCGGCCTGATCGTGCTGGTGGTCGTGTTCTCGGCACTACGGCCCGAGCGGTTTCCCAGTGCGTTCAACATCGCCAACCTGCTCAACCAGTCCGCCGCGGTCGTGGTCCTCGCGATGGGCCTGGTCTTCGTGCTGCTGCTCGGCGAGATCGACCTGTCGGCCGGGTTCACCGGCGGGACGGCGGCCGCAGTCACGGGCGTGGTGATGACCGAGCACGGGTGGGGGTGGATCCCTTCCCTCCTGGCCGGCCTGGCGACCGGTGCGCTGATCGGCGCGGTCATCGGTCTCCTGGTCGCGCGGCTCGGGATCCCGTCGTTCGTCGTCACCCTGGCCTTCTTCCTCGGCCTCCAGGGCGTCGTGCTGGTGATCATCGGCGAGGGCGGCACCATCGCCTACCGCAACGCGGTGATCCTCAAGCTGAACAACAACCCGATGCCGGTGTGGCTCGGCTGGACGCTCGCGGTGGTCGCGCTCGCCCTCTACGCCCTCCTGACCTGGCGTACGAACAGTCGTCGGCGCCGGCATGGGCTGGAGGCCGAGCCTGTGCTGCTGTGGGCCATCAAGACCGGCGCGTTGGTGGTCCTGGTCCTCGCGTTCGTCGCCTTCTTGTCGCAGGAGCGCAGCCCCAACCCCACCCTGAAGTCGATCAAGGGCGTACCGCTGGTCGTCGCCATCATCGTGGGGCTGCTGGTGGTACTCACCTACCTGCTCGACCGCACCGCCTGGGGCCGGCACATCTACGCCGTCGGCGGCAACGCCGAAGCCTCGCGCCGGTCCGGCATCAGCGTCGCGAGGATCAAGCTCACCTGCTTCATCATGTGCTCGACCTTGGCGGCGCTGGCCGGCCTGCTGATCGCCAGCCGCAACAACTCGGCGTCACCGACCACCGGCGGCGGGACGTTCCTGTTGTACGGCGTCGGTGCGGCGGTGATCGGCGGCACCAGTCTGTTCGGTGGCAGGGGACGGGTGTCGAACGCGATCATCGGTGGCCTGGTCATCAGCGTCATCGACAACGGCATGGGGCTGCTGCGCCAGTCGACCGGCAACGTCTACATGATCACCGGCCTGGTGCTGCTCGTGGCCGCGGGCGTCGACGCGATCAGCCGCAGGCAGGCCACTGCATCCGGTAGAGCCTAGCCGGGGCCAGGGTCATGTCCCCTCGATCCGGCAGCCCTCCTGCATCGCCGACGAAGACGGGTCTTGGGCAGGAGGAGCTGCGCCGGAACAACCTGAGCGCGCTCCTGACCCGGGTCCACGTCCACGGCGCCATCAGCCGGGCGGCGCTCACCCGCGACCTCGGCCTGAACCGCAGCACGATCGGCGGTCTGGCGACGACGCTCGAGGAGCTCGGCCTGGTCAACGAGCGGCACCCGTCCGGGGTTCGAGGGTCTGGGCGCCCGTCACTGGTGCTGGAGCCGCGGCGTGACAACGTTGCGGTCGGGATCGACATCGGCGTCGACCGCATCGTCACGGCGCTGGTGGCACTCGGCGGGGACGTGCTGCAGCGGCGCCAGCGGCTGCATGCGCCGGGCGAGCACGACGTCGAGCACGTCATCGACTCCGCGGCCCAGATGGTCGGCGAGCTGCTGGCGGCCCAGCCGGGCGTGCGCTGTCTCGGCGTAGGAGTCTCGATTCCCGGTGCCGTCCGCCAGGCCGACGGCTTGGTCCGCTTCGCTCCCAACCTCGGCTGGGTCGACCAGCCGTTCACCGAGCTGTTCTCCCAACGCGTCGGGATGCCGGTGTTCACCGGCAACGATGCCGACCTCGGCGTGTTGTCGGAGCATCTGCGCGGCGCCGCCGTGGGCTACTCCGACGTTGCCTACCTCAACGGAAGCGTGGGCATCGGGGGTGGGTTCCTGGTCGGTGGGGTGCCGCTCTCGGGAGCCCGCGGGTACGCCGGCGAGGTGGGTCACCTGTTCGTGGACGGTCACAGCACCGAGCGGTGCCGCTGCGGCAACATCGGTTGCTGGGAGACCAAGGTCGGCGAGAACCACCTGCTGACGATCGCCGGCAGGCTGCCGGGTGGCGGTCCCGAGGGTGTCGCGGACGTCATCGCGGCGGCGGCTACGGGTGAGCGGCGGGCCATCGCGGCGCTCGACGAGGTGGGCCACTGGGTCGGCGTCGGGGTGCGGACCGTCATCAACATCTTCGACCCCGAGATCATCGTTCTCGGTGGCTCGATGACCGCCGTCTGGGAGGCGCGCCGGGACATCGTCGACGCGACCGTGGACCAGTGGACGCTCATGACGCCCCGGCGCGACGTCGTCATCCGACCCTCCGCGTTCGGGCTCGACTCGCCCTGGCGCGGGGCCGCGGAGCTCGTGTTCGCACCCCTCCTCGCCTACCCCGCGCGCGTGCTCGAACGGACCGAAGGAGTGCTGCCCGCATGACCCGTCCGTGCCGAGACCCGAGGTGTGGCGCGGCTCGGAGCTAGCGCCTGTCGTACGTCGTCGTCCGCTCCACGACCGGGCGGCCGATGGCTGCGCCGATCTCGACGAGCTCCTCGACGGTCTTGGCCGAGCCGTACTCGGAGCCGGCCATCCGGGAGATGGTCTCCTCCATCAGCGTGCCGCCGACGTCGTTGGCGCCGGCCTGGAGCATGGCCCGGGTGCCGTCCACGCCCAGCTTGACCCAGCTCGTCTGGATGTTGGGGATCCGGCCGTGGAGCAGGATCCGGGCCATCGCGTGCACGGCCAGGTTGTCGCGCAGGGTCGGGCCGGGGCGGGCCACGCCGGCCAGGTAGATCGGCGCACTGTGGTGGACGAACGGCAGCGGCACGAACTCGGTGAAGCCCGTTCCCCCCGACTCCAGCGAGTCGTCCTGGATCCGGCTCAGCACCCGCAGGTGGCCGACCCAGTGGCGGGGGTTGTCCACGTGGCCGTACATCATCGTGCTGGTGGTCGGGATGCCCACCCGGTGCGCGGTGCTGACGACCTCGATCCAGGTCCGGGTCGGCAGCTTGCCCTTGGTCAGGATCCAGCGGACCTCGTCGTCGAGGATCTCCGCCGCCGTACCGGGCAGCGAGCCGAGCCCGGCCTCGCGGGCCTTGATCAGGAAGTCCTCGATCGACAGCCCGGTGCGCGAGGTGCCGTTGACGACCTCCATCGGGCTGAACGCGTGCACGTGCATCTCCGGCACCCGCTGCTTGACCGCGGTGACCAGGTCGAAGTACGCCGTGGCCGGCAGCTCCGGGTCGATGCCGCCCTGCATACAGACCTCGGTGGCGCCGAGCTCCCAGGCCTCCGCGGCCCGGTCGGCCACCTCGTCGAGGGACAGGGAGTAGGCGTCCGCGTCGGTGCGGCGCTGCGCGAACGCGCAGAACCGGCAGCCGACGTAGCAGACGTTGGTGAAGTTGATGTTCCGGTTGACGACGTAGGTGACCTCGTCGCCGTTGGTCTCGCGGCGCAGGTCGTCGGCGAGCCGGCACACCTGCTCGAGCAGCGGGCCCTCGGCGGTCATCAAGGTCAGCGCGTGCTCGTCGGAGAGGTTCCCCGGGTCCTTCTCGGCGGCCCGCAACGCTTCGAGGCCCTCCGACGGTGGCTGAGGTGCGAGCGCAGCGAGCCTCGAGACCCCGTCGGCGGAGGCCTTCACCGAGTCCCAGTCGCCGTAGACGTCGGAGAAGTCCGAGCGCCGGTCGTCGGTGCGGCCCCCTCCCGGTCCTTCACGGTCGACGGCCTCGAACAGGTCGGTGCGGCCGACGGAGGTGAACCCGCCGTCGGGCTCCTGCCACGGCAGCCCGACCGGGCGCACGCCTGGCTTCGCCAGCCCGTCCTCGCGCGCCAACGCCGCCACGTGGGCCGAGATCCGGGGGTCGAGCCAGGGCTCGCCGCGCAGGACGTACTCGGGGTGCACGGTGAGCCGCGCCGCGAGCTCGAAGCCGCACTCGGCGCTGATGCCGCGCAGCCGCTCGATGCTGGGCCAGGGGCGCTCGGGGTTCACGTGGTCCGGGGTGAGCGGGGAGACGCCGCCCCAGTCGTCGACGCCCGCTCCGAGCAGGGCCCGGCACTCCTCGAGGTCGACGAGGTTCGGCGGCGCCTGCACTCGTGCCCTGGGACCAAGGAGGAGACGGGTGACGGCGATGGTCGCGCGGAACTCGTCGAGGCCGAGGTCGTCGGCGTGCCGCATCGCGGTGTCCGGCTTGGCCCGGAAGTTCTGGACGATCACCTCCTGCACCGCGCCGTACGCGCGGGACGTGGCGCGCAGCGCCAGGATCGTCTCGGCGCGCTCGGTGAGCGTCTCCCCGATGCCGACGAGCAGTCCGGTGGTGAACGGGATCGACAGCCGGCCGGCGTCCTCCAGGACCCTGAGCCGGACCGCCGGGTCCTTGTCGGGCGAGCCGAAGTGGGCCTCGCCCCTGGTCTCGTAGAGCCGCCGCGACGTGGTCTCGAGCATCATCCCCATCGAGGGGGAGACCGGCTTGAGCCGGTTCAGCTCCTCCCAGGACATGACGCCCGGGTTGAGGTGCGGCAGCAGCCCGGTCTCCTCCAGCACGCGGACCGCCATCGCGCGGACGTAGGCCAGGGTTGAGTCGTAGCCCTGCTCGTCCAGCCACTCCCGTGCCTCCGGCCACCGGTCCTCGGGCCGGTCGCCGAGTGTGAACAGCGCCTCCAGGCAGCCGAGCTCCGCCCCCTGACGGGCGATCTCGAGGATCTCGTCGGGGGAGAGGAACATCCCGTGCCCGGCTCGGGTCAGCTGGCCGGGCGACTCCACGAAGGTGCAGTAGTGACACCGGTCGCGACACAGCCGGGTCACCGGGATGAACACCTTCGGCGAGTAGGTGACCACACCCGCGCGACCTGCGGCCCTGAGCCCGGCGTCACGAACCCGCGCCGCCGTCGCACAGAGCCGGTCCAGCTCGTCGCCGGTGGCCGCCAGGAGGGCAGTGGCCTCGGCGAGGTCGAGCGCGGCGCCCCGCTCCGCGCGGGCGAGCGCCCGGCGAACCTGCTGAGGAGTGGGGGAGTCGTGCACCATGGCAAGGCTAGCCAGAGGTGGGCCGGGCACGATGCCCGGCCCACCTGCCGGTTGGTCCGTGAGGGACCTTCTAGACGGTGATGGTCTCGCGCTCGGGCTCGGCGGCGCCCGGATCGACCGCGTTGTCCCCGCGATCGAGCTTGCTGGGCCACCAGATCCTGGAACCGAGGTCGATGTTGAGCGCGGTGACCAGCACCGGCCGCACGACCACAGTCTCGAGGATGACACCGAGCGCGACGGCTGCGCCGAGCTCGGTCAGGAATACCAGAGGCAGCGAGGCCAGCACGGCGAACGTCGCCGCCAGCACCAGGCCGGCCGAGGTGATCACGCCGCCTGTCGCGCGGAGTGCGACCAGGGAGCCCTGCCGGGTGCCCCTGGTCTGGGTCTCCTCCCGCACCCGGGTCATCAGGAAGATGTTGTAGTCGATGCCCAGGGCCACCAGGAACACGAAGACGAACAGTGGGAACGACGCGTCGGCGTGGGCGAACCCGCCGCCCTGGCTGAACAGGTGCGTGAACACGCCGTGGAACAGCAGCGTCGACAGGCCGAGCGCGGCGCCGAAGGAGAGGATCACCGTGCCGATGAGCAGCACCGGCGAGAACACCGCGCGCAGCAGCAGCATCAGGATCAGCATCACGACAAGGAGGACGATCGGGATGATCACCCAGTTGTCGCGGGTCGAGGCCTTCTGGATGTCCAGGTAGATCGCGGACGTGCCGCCCACCAGCGCATCCGCGCCGTCGACCGCGTGGACCTTGTCCCGGACGGCCTTGATCGTGTCGAACGCCGACTGGTCGGCCACGTCGCCATCGATGGGCGCAGTGATCAGCTTGACCCCGTCGACGGGCGGGATGTCGGTGTTGGGGGGGCCGAGCCCGTCGATGCCCTGCATGGCCGCGGCCACCTCGTCGGCCTTGTCGGCGTTGACCACCACCTGGACCGGGCTGGAGTCGTCCCCGAAGCCGTGCGCCGTCGAGCATCTGCTGGCCCTTTACGGAGTCGAACACCTTGGTGTACTGCTCGGCGGAGTTGAGGCCGGTCGCGTCGAGCTTGAACAGCCCGAGGCAGGCGACGGCCAGCACGATCGCGGTGCCGATCCAGACCGCGCGCGGCCGGACCGCGATCCGGCTGCCGACCTTCGCCCAGAGGCCGGAGGCGGTGGGTTCGGTCGAGCCGAACGCCGGGCGCTTCGGCCAGAAGACCCACCGGCCGACGATGACGAGCAGGGCCGGCAGCAGGGTGATCATCACCAGCAGGGTCACGGCGACGCCGATCGCGAGCACCGGACCCAGGCCGGCGGTGGAGTTCATCTCGGCCAGGGTCAGGCAGAGCATGCCGATCGCGACGGTCGCGGCGCTGGCCAGGATGGCCGGGGTGGCGCGGTGCAGCGCGAAGGCCATCGCCTCGTGACGGTCTTCGTGGCGGCGGAGCTCTTCTCGATATCGGGCGACGAGCAGCAGCGCGTAGTCGGTCCCGGCGCCGATGACCAGGACCGTGAGGATGCCCTGGCTCTGGCCGTTGACGGTGAGTCCGGCGTACTTGGCCAGCAAATAGATGAGGGCCTCGGCCGTGAACAGGGCGACCACCGCCGAGAAGATCGGCAGGATCCACAGGACCGGGCTGCGGTAGGTGAACAGCAGGATCAGGATGACCACGCCCAGGGCTGCGAACAGCAGTGTCCCGTCGACACCGGCGAACACCTCGGCCGAGTCGGCGCCCTGACCGCCCTGGCCCGCGATGTTGACGGTCACGCCGTCGATCTGGGCGATGTTGCGCAGGGCGTCGGCGGTGTCGGGCAGGTCGTTCCAGCCGTTCTTGCCGAAGTTGAACGTGACCAGCGTCTGCGCGACGACGCCGTCATCGGAGACCGCCGGACCGACCACCTGGCCGGTGACGCCCTTCATGTCCTGGATGTCGGCGACCTGGCCCTGGATCGCCGTCAGGTCGGCCTGGGTCAGCCCGCCCTCGCGGGAGTAGACGACGATCGTCGGGAGGTCGTTCTCGTCCTGGAAGGGCGCGAGCTTGTCGAGCGCCTTGGTCGACTCCGCACTCGCGGGCAGCCACGAGGACGCCTCGTTGTCCTGGACGTCGGCGAGCTTCGAGGCGAACATGCCCGCGACGCCGAAGACCACGATCCAGGCAGCCAGGACGATCCACTTGGTGACGGGGGAGGTGAGCTTTCCGGCGATCTGGCGATGCATGGGTTCACTCCATCAGAAGGTGGGGACAGTCGGCATCGGGGTTTTCCCCGAGAGGCTGCCGGAATCGACCCGCGCAGCCTGCCGAACTCATCGACACCTGACGCTTCGCCAGGACGGTGACCGTGAGGGAAGTGGTCTGGACCAGTCCGTCCGGAGTCAGAGCCCCAGCATCCGCCCGATGATCTCCTTCTGGATCTCCGTCGTCCCGCCGTAGATCGTCTGGATCCGCGAGTCCACGAACGCCTTGGCGATGGGGTACTCGGTCATGTAGCCGTAGCCGCCGAACAGCTGTACGCCACGGTCGACGACCTTGGTCTGCAGCTCGGTGGTCCACCACTTGGCCATCGAGGCCAGCGCGGTGTCGACCTGGCCGGCGTTCAGCCTCGTCACGCAGTCGTCGAGGAAGACGCGGGCGATGTGGACCTCGGTGGCCATCTCGGCGAGGAGGAACCGGTTGTGCTGGAAGCTGCCGATCGGCTTGCCGAACGCCTCGCGGGTCTTCGCGTAGTCCAGGCACAGCTCGAGAACGACCTCGGACGCGGCCACCGCGATCGCAGCGATGGAGATCCGCTCCTGGGGCAGGTTCTCCATCAGCGAGACGAAGCCGCTGCCCTCGGCGCCGAGCAGGTTCTCCTTGGGCACGTGGACGTTGTCGAAGAACAGCTCGGCGGTGTCCTGGGCCTTGAGCCCGATCTTGTCGAGGTTGCGGCCGCGCTCGAAGCCGTCCATCCCGCGCTCGACCACGAGCAGCGAGATGCCCTGGTGGCCGGCGTCCGGGTCGGTGCGCGCGACCACGATCACCAGGTCGGACAGGATGCCGTTGCTGATGAACGTCTTCGACCCGTTCAGCACGTAGTGGTCGCCCTTGTCGACCGCCGAGGTGCGGATGCCCTGGAGGTCGGAGCCGGCGCCCGGCTCGGTCATCGCGATCGCCGAGACCAGGTCGCCGGAGACCAGCCCGGGCAGCCAGCGCTGCTTCTGCTCGTCGTCGGCCAGCGCGGAGATGTAGGGGACGATCACGTCGTTGTGCACGGGGAACCCGACGCCGCTCGCGCCGGCCCTGGTGATCTCCTCGGTGAACACGACGTTGTAGCGGAAGTCCTTGACCCCCGCCCCGCCGTACTGCTCGTCGACGTCGAAGCAGAGCAGCCCGGCCCCGCCCGCCTTGCGCCAGACCTCGCGGTCGACCTGGCCGTCCTTCTCCCACTGGTCGTGGTAGGGCTTGACCTCCCTCTCCAGGAAGGTGCGCGCGGTCTGCCGGAAGTCCTCGTGCTCCTGCTCGTAGATGGAGTGGCGGTCAGGCAACTGTCGGCTCCTTTGCGTTCAGCTCGTCGAGCATCTTCGCGGGCCCGATCTGCGACAGCTGGTAGCCGTTGGGGTACGTCGGGTGCGAGCGGTCGTACGGCGTCCGGCGAGGCGGGAAGTATCGCAGCACCCGGCCACGCAGCCGGAGCCCGAGGTCGACCACGCGCACCAGCCAGCGCGGCTGAGCCTCCATGCCCAGTGCTTCCCGCAGCGGCTCGTCCATCAGCGCGATGGTGACGCGGCGGAAGCCGGGCCTGAGGTACCACGGCGCGGTGGCCCGGCCGATCCGGATGGTGGCCTCGGTGACCCGCCGGTTGGCCGGGTGGAACGCGAACCGCTCCGCTTCGTACGACGTGAGCAGCTGTTCGTAGTCCGCGTAGGTGTCGGGCAGCCCGGTGATGCCCATCAGCTCGCCGAACCGGGTCGTGAACCGGGTCAGCGCGACCAGCTCGACCGGGTCGAGTGGCCGCCAGCCGTAGCGGCTGATCCAGCGGACGGGCCCGACGATGGTGGTGGCCAGGACGTACTGGAACTCGTCGTTGGGGATCGGGTAGTGGCCGTGGATCCGGTTGAGCCGGTCGACGCCCGCCTTGCTGCGCGGGGAGTCGACCCCCTCGGCCACCGCCTCCTCCTGGAAGACCAGCGTGTCGTCGTACCGCTTGATGCCGTGCTCCTCGAACTGCCCGGTGCGGTCCAGCAGCTCGGCGATCGTGGGCACGCCGTAGTCGCGCAGGAACGCTATCGCGGTGCCCTGGTCGAAGTCCCAGGGGAAGTCGTGGCGGGCGGTGAGCGTGACGATGCGGTCGCGGTCCGCGTCGTCGAGGGGGTCGAGGGTCCGGATCTCGTCGAGGTGGTCGAAGCGGCCGCGGGACCCCAACCTCACGACACCCACTCCTTCAGCTGCGAGACGACCGCGGCGGGGTTGTCCGACGCCGGGACGATCGAGAGGTGGCTGACACCGGCCTCCTGGAAGGCGGCGATCCGCTCCTGGACGTACGACGCGGGGCCGACCAGGTTGCTGGCCTCGACCCACTCCATCGGCACCAGTGCCTCGGCCTCCTTCTTCTTGCCGTCGAGGTAGAGGTCCTGGATCTCCTTGGCCTCCTTCTCGTAGCCGTAGTGGCAGGCGAGCTCGTTGTAGAAGTTCTTGCCGCGGGCGCCCATGCCGCCGACGTACAGCGCGTACATCGGCCTCAGGAAGTCGAGCAGCCCCTTCACGTCCTCGCCGATCGCGACCATGCCGCCGGCGCTGATCTGCAGCGGGCCCAGGCTCTCGTCGCGCTTGGCGCGGCCCGCCTCGAGGGCGTCGCCCCAGACGTCGTTCGCCCTCTCGGGCACGAACATGATCGGGAGCCAGCCGTCGGCCAGCTCGGCGGTCATCTCGACGTTCTTGTCGCCCAGGCTCGCGACCCAGATCGGGACGGTGTCGCGCTCGGGGTGGACCAGGATCTTGAGCGGCTTGCCGAGGCCCAGCCCCTTGCCCTCGCTCAGCGGGATGTCGAAGATCCCGTGCGACTCCAGCGGCTCGCGCCTGAGGCCGCTGCGCACCAGCCGGATCACCTCACGCGTACGGCCGAGCGGCTTGTCGTAGGGCAGCCCGTGGAACCCCTCGATCACCTGCGGGCCGCTCGCGCCCAGACCCAGCACCGCGCGCCCGGCGCTGACGTTGTCCAGCCCCGCCGCCGTCTGGAGGATCGCGCCGGGGGTGCGCGAGAAGACGTTGAGGATGCCCGCCGCGATCTGCAGCCGCTCGGTCTTGGCGGCCAGGTAGCCCATCAGCGTCGGGGAGTCGTAGCCGTACGCCTCGGCCACCCAGACCATGTCCAGCCCGGCCTTCTCGAGCTCGGCGACCTGGTCGGCGGTCGCGCGCGGGTTGCCGTCGTACTGGAGGGGGTAGGAGAGCTGCACCTCGCAACTGTGACAGTGACACTGTCAGGGTGCAAGGTGGGCCGGGCCACCGGTCGGGCAGATCATTCGCTCGTGGTCGGCAGCATGTGCAGCGCGTTGCCGAGCTCGCCCCAGAGGTCGGCGGCGTACTCGGTGGTGATGTGGTCGGTGTCTCGGTAGCTGAGCGTGCCGCCGATGACGATCGGGCACTCGCCCTGGTAGCAGAGCCAGGGGGTGGGGTCGACCACCTCGATGCCGGATGACCGGGCGGAGTCCACCGCCACGTCGCCCAGCACGGTGGACCGCTCGACCGGCTCGAACATGCAGTCGCCGAGGCTGGGGTTGCCCGACGAGAGGCAGGTGGCGGGGTCGTCGGGCGACTTGGGTACGTCGCGGATCAGCGCCACCTGGCCGGCGTACCGGCCGAGCTCGGTGAAGAGGTCGTCGTAGCCCACCCGGAGCAGCGGGATGACCTGGTCGGTCGAGGTCACCCGGGTGTCGCCGATGAAGACGCCGTTGACCGGCGGCGAGGAGGCGACCACGACGAGATCGGGCCGCAGCGACCGCACCTGGTCGACGACCCAGTCCTGGAAGTCCGAGCAGTCGGTGAACGGGTCGTCGGACTCGAGAGAGGCGATCGAGATGTGCGCGGCGGTGCACTGCGGCTTGACCAGGTAGTACGCCGTCCAGCCGCCGGCGTCGATGATCCGGTTGAACGCCGGGATCCACGCGCGGGCGTGTGAGTCGCCGATCACGACGACCGTCCTGCCGCCGTCGCCCTGCGGGCAGAGCTTGCGGACGTTGTCCTCGTAGTCGCAGGCGCCGACGTCGGCGATCGAGCTGCGCAGGTTGAGCAGGTCAGGGGTGAGGTCGCTGGGCACGGCCTGCTGGTCCTTGGCCGCGGTCACCGAGGCGCGCACCAGCGCCACGGTGCTGTCGTGGAGCCCGTCGATCGGCGCACCCGCCACCGTGATCGGCGGGTTGTTCCCGTGCTCGCCGGCGGCGTAGCCGATCCACGTCCAGGCGCCGAACGCGGTCACGGTCACCAGCGCCGCACTGGCCGGGTAGAGCAGCAGGGCCCGCCGGCGGACCAGTCGGTGCGCGGGCCGGCCCGCGCGGAACGGCTGCTCGACGAAGCGGTAGGAGTACGCCGAGAGCGTGATGACGACCAGGACTGCGAGGCCCTTCTCGGTCCAGGACAGGGGACGGCCCAGGGCGACCGGCGCGAGGATGAACGCCGGCCAGTGCCAGAGGTACAGCGAGTAGGACCAGTCGCCCAGCACCCGCATCGGCGCCACGGCGAGCACCTGGCTCGAGACGGTCCGCCGGCCGTCCCCTGCCCCGCCGGCCATGATCAGCATCGCGGCGCCGGTCACCGGCAGCACCGCCGCGAGGCCCGGGAACGGCGTCTGCCGGCTGATCAGCATGCACGCGGCCAGCAGGAGGACCGCCCCGATCACCGCGATGGTCTCCAGGCTGGACCGGGTGAGGCGCCGCAGGGACGGCTGCGGCACCAGCGCGACCATCGCGCCCACGCCCAGCTCCCAGGCCCGGGTCAGGGTGGAGAAGTACGCCGTGGCGGGCGAGGTCTGGGTCGCGTGGACCGACCAGAGCAGCGACGCCAGGGTCAGGACCACCAGCATCGTGAGCACGGCGCGCCGCGGCAGCCGCTCCACCCGTCGTTGCCCGCCCTTGGTGAAGAACGTGGTGACGACCACGCAGAGCACGAGCAGGAGCGGCCAGACGACGTAGAACTGCTCCTCGACCGCCAGCGACCAGTAGTGCTGGAGCGGCGACGGGCCGACGCCCTCGACCGCGTTGAAGTAGTCGACGCCCTGCTGGGCGAACTGGACGTTGGCGGCGAACGCGGAGGCCCAGAGCGCGTCGACGACCACCTGGCGGGCGTCGACCAGGCTCATCCAGGCCAGCGACAGGAGCACCGTGACGACGGTGACCAGGGTGGCGGCGGGCAGGATCCGGCGGGCCCGGCGGGCCCAGAAGGCGCCGATGGAGACCCTGCCGGTCAGCAGCACCTCGCGGTAGAGCAGCCCCGCGATGAGGTAGCCGGAGATGACGAAGAAGACGTCGACGCCCACGAACCCGCCGCGCAGGAACGGCACGCCTGCGTGGGCAGCGATGACAGCAAGGACCGCGACCGCTCGCAGCCCTTGGATGTCCCCCCTGAGCTCCCTGGGCACCGCCCCGCCGTTCGAGTCTCTGGTGTGATGAAGGTATCAACTGCCGATCCCCCATGAGGTCACGCTGCGCGGCATGGGAGCATCCCGCCGTGACGTCATACCGGATATCGGTGATCGGCGGAACCGGTCCGCAGGGCAAGGGGCTGGCCTACCGCTTCGCCCGCCACGGGCACTCGGTCGTGATCGGCTCCCGGGCCGCCGACCGGGCGTCCGGAGTGGCCGACGAGATCTCCGAACGGCTCTCCGGCGTGGCCGGTGCCGGTCGCGTCACCGGCGACGAGAACGCCGCCGCCTGTGCCGACGCCGACGTGGTGTTCCTCGCGGTGCCGTGGGACGGCCACGACGAGCTGGTGGCCTCGCTGCCGCTGGCCGGCAAGACCGTCATCTCGTGCGTCAACCCGCTGGCCTTCGACAAGCGCGGCGCCCATGGTCTGGTCATCGACGGCGGCGAGGGCTCGGCGGCCGAGCGCGCCCAGGCCCTGGCTCCCGAGGCGACCGTGGTCGGCGCCTTCCACAACGTCTCCGCGGTGCTGCTCTGGGAGGACGACGACGACCTCGACGAGGACGTGCTCTGCGTCGGCGACTCCGACGAGGGCAAGGCGGTGGCCATGGAGCTGGCCCGCGCCGTCACCGGCCGCGAGGGGATCAGCGCCGGCAAGCTGCGGCTGGCCCGCCAGCTGGAGCCGCTGACCGCGGTGCTGATCTCGATCAACCGGAAGTACAAGGTGAACTCCGGCATCCGGATCACGGGCTTGGAGCACGTCGGCGAGTAGCTGCTGAGGCCATCCGGGCCCAGCGGTTGGCTGGCAACCTCAGGGTGACGTTCTGGATGGTTTCGGGTTGCTGGCTGACCGCCGGTGCGGGGCGGCGCTGGGCAGCGGTTGGCTGGCAACCTCAGGGCGACGTTCTGGACGGTCCGCGGGTTGCTGGCTGACCGCTCACCAGCGGTGGGTTCAGTGCTTGCCGTTCCACGAGTCCCAGAGCGCGGCGTAGGGCCCGCCGGCCGCCACCAGGTCGTCGTGGGAGCCCAGCTCCGAGATGACGCCGTCCTCGACCACGGCCACCCGGTCCGCGTCGTGGGCCGAGAACAGCCGGTGCGCGATCGCGATCACGGTCCGGCCGTGGAGTACGGCGGCGAGCGAGCGCTCCAGGTGCCGGGCGGCGCGCGGGTCGATCAGCGACGTCGCCTCGTCGAGCACGAGGGTGTGCGGGTCGGCCAGGACCAGGCGGGCCAGCGCGACCTGCTGGGCCTGGGCGGCGGTGAGCGTCCGGCCGCCGGAGCCGACGACGGTCTGCAGCCCCTCGGGCAGCGCCTCCGCCCACTCCAGCGCGTCGACCGCTTCGAGCGCGGAGCGGAGCTCCTCGTCGGTGGCGCCGGGTGGGGCGGCCAGTGCGAGGTTCTCGCGCAGGGTGCCGACGAAGACGTGGTGCTCCTGGGTCACCAGGGCGACGTGGCCGCGCAGCTCGCCCAGGGGCAGCTCGACCAGGCCGACGCCGCCGACGGTCACCGCGCCGGTCCGCGGCGGGTGGATCCCGGCCAGCAGCCGGCCCAGCGTGGACTTGCCGGCGCCGGAGGGCCCGACCATCGCGATCCGCTCGCCCACCCCGACCTCGAGGTCGACCCCGTGCAGGACGTCGCGCCCCTCGACGTAGGAGAAGCGCACGTCGCTGGCGTCGATGTTCTCGCCGGCCGGCTCGGCGCCGCTGACCTGGCGGTCGTCCGGCACCTGCGCCACCCCCAGCAGCCGGGCCAGCGACGCGGCGCCCATCTGCAGCTCGTCGAGGATCGAGACGATCCGGTCGACCGGGTCGATGAGCATCTGCACGTAGAGCGTCGCGGTGGTGACCTCGCCCAGGCTCACGTCGCCTCGGGTGTAGAGCCAGCCACCGAGCAGCAGCGTGCACACCGTGGGGATCAGGTAGGAGAGCTCCATGCTCGGGAAGAACACCGTCCGCAGGTAGAGCGTGTAGCGCTCCGCGTCGTAGGACTCCTTCACGTCGGCGTCGATCGCCCCGATCCGCTCCTCGCCCAGGCCGAGCGCCTCGACGGTGCGGGCGCCCTCGACCGTCTCGGTGAGCGTCGCGTTGATCGCGGAGTAGGACGCGGACTCGCGCAGGTAGCCGCTCTTGGCTCGGGCGAGGTACCAGCGCAGTCCCACGACCAGCGGAGGCAGGCCGAGTGCGACCGGCAGCAGCACCCACCAGCCGACGGTGATCGCGGCGACGAAGGTGACGACGGCGGTGACGACCGCGATGGTCCACTCCGGCAGGGCCCAGCGCACCGACCAGCTCAGCTGGTCGACGTCGCGGCTCGTCCGGGTGAGCAGGTCGCCGGAGCCGGCCGACTCGACGACGCCCACGGGCAGGGCCAGCGTGTTCTCGACGAAGTCCTCGCGCAGCTCGGCGAGCACCTGCTCGCCGAGCACCTGGCTGGTCAGCCGGGCGTAGCGGGTGAGCACGGTCTGGGCGAGCAGGAACGCCGCCAGCACGGCGGCCACGTGGTCGACGTGCCCGACCGTGGTGCCGTCCTCGACGGCCTGGACCAGGCCGCCGAGCAGCCGGGGTGCGGCCAGCGCCGTCAGGGCCGCGGCCACGTGCAGGGTCAGCGCGGTCCACAGCATCCGCGGGTGGCGGCGGGACAGGTCGCGCACGTAGCGGCGCAGCGACCGCGAGTCGGCGACGGGCAGGGCGGTGCCGACGCTCATGACAGCGCTCCCGCGGGCTCGACCTCGCGGGTGACCACGGCGCGGTAGGCGGGGACGCTGTCGAGCAGCTCGGCGTGGGTGCCGCTCGCCTCGACCCGGCCCGCGCGCAGGAACGCCACCTCGTCGACGGCGTCGAGCACCAGCGGGCTGGACGACACCACGACCGTCGTACGACCGGCCCGGTGGCCGCGCAGCCCGGCCGCGACGCGGGCCTCGGTGTGGGCGTCCACCGCCGAGGTGGGCTCGACCAGCACCAGGATCTCCGGGTCCGCGGCCAGGACCCGGGCCAGCACCAGGCGCTGCCTCTGCCCGCCGGAGAACGTCCGCCCCTTCTCGGCCACGTGCGACTCCAGGCCGTCGGGAAGTGCCTCGAGGATGTCGGTGGTGGACGCCGTCTCGAGCGCGCGGGCCACGGCGTCGTCCCGGCCGCCGGCCGCGGCGAGGACATCGCCCAGCCGCCCCGAGAACAGCATGGCCCCGGTGTCCGAGACCACGATCCGCCGGCGCACGTCGTCGCGGTGCAGCGCGGTGAGCGGTACGCCGCCCAGGGTGACGTCGTCGTCGGCCTCGGGCGCACAGAGGCCGAGCCGGTCGGCCAGCGCCGCGGCCTCGTCCGCCTGGTCGCTGACCACGGCGGTGACGATCCCGGGCCGGATCCGCAGGCCGGTCCGCGCGTCGGCCAGCTCGGCACCGGCCGGCGGCAGCGGGCCCGGGTCGACGGGGTCGAGGTGGTCGGGGGTGAGCGCCATGACGCGGCACACCCGAGCGGCCGCGACCCGGGCCCGGATGAGCTTGTTGGCGTACTCGGTCGCGGTCCGCAGCGGGATCATCAGGAACGCCGAGTAGCCGTAGAAGGCGACGAGCTCACCGGGGGTGATCTGGCCCTGGGCGGCATACCGCGCGCCCAGCCAGACCACGACGACGACGAACACCCCGGGCAGGAACACCTGCAGTGCGTCCAGCACCGACTGGAGCCGTGCGACCTGCACGCCCGCCCGCCGCGTCGCCTGCGACTCGCGCACGTAGCGGTCGTGGAAGACCTGCTCGCCGCCGATGCCGCGCAGCACCCGCAGCCCGGAGACGATGTCGCTGGCGGTGTTGGAGAGGTCGCCCATCAGGTGCCGCTGGTGCGCCGTACGCCGGTTGAGCGGGCGCAGCAGCGGGCCGATGAGCAGCGTCAGGGCGGGGACGCCGATGAGCACGACGAGGCCGAGCGGGACCGAGGTGCTCAGCAGGATCACCGCGACCAGGAGGAAGGACACCACCGCTCCGGCGAACCGGGCGGAGACGTCCATGACCTGCCCGAGGTGGGAGAGGTCGTTGGTGCCGATGGCGACCACCTCGCCGGTCGAGACCTTGCGCGGCAGCGTGCCGCCGAGGTGCACCGCCTGGCGGCCGACCAGCTGCACGGTCCGGTAGGCCGCGGTGAGCCAGTTGGTCACCGCGAACCGGTGGCGCATGATCCCGGTCACCGCCTGGACGAGCCCGATGCCGAGCATCAGCCCCGCGTAGGTGAGCAGCGCACGGCCGTCCTTGGCCGCGACACCGTGGTCGATGGCGAGGCCGATCACGGCGGGCATCACCGCCTGGCAGCTCATCCAGACGATGCCGAAGAGCATGCCGCCGAGCAGTGTGTGCCACTGCCCACGGGCCATCCACCACAGGAACGCGCCCGGTGAGGTGTGGACTGCCGTCCCTGGGTGGTCGAGAGGGAGGCGCCGCACCCGCTCAGGCTACGGAGCAGACCTTTCGGGAGCGAATCAATAACGACGTGACCATCGTCATCCTTCGCCGCCTCCGATGGAGACGAGGAACCCGCACGAGGCCTTGGCGTAGGCGATGGCGTTGCGCGCCGTGGTCGTGTCCATCCGCACGATGAACTGGCCCGGCTGGCCGTCGAGGTGCACGTTGAACGCGAAGGCCGCGAAGTTTCCCGACTCGCCGAACGCGTGCGCGTCGCACCGCGCGGGCAGGATCGGGACCTGTTCGGTGCGCGAAGGCTGGTCACCCCTGATCGTGATGTTCGCCTTGTAGACGCCCAGGTCGCCGGGCGAGAACAGCGGGTTGCCGGTGATGGTGTCGATGACCAGCGTGTGGCCGGGCCGGCCGGTCGTGTCCACCACCAACGAGAGGGCCCCGACGGAGCCCTTGCCGCCGTTGCCGCTGGCGCTCACCTCGTGGGCCCAGCTCAGGTGCGCGATCTGGGCCACGGACAGCTCGAGACAGCGCGCGGAGGCGACCCTCTGGACGACGTCGTTCACGTCAGAGACGGGGACGGTCGAGCTCTTCTTCTCGCCTTTGACGGTGTAGTCGACGGTGACCGTGCCGCTCGTGGCGGTCCGGTCGCACGCCGGCTGGTCCGGGATGTAGATCGGGTAGCCCCGCCGCGACTGGGAGGGAATGTCGCGCAGCCGGGTGCCGGGCAGCGGCGTCCGGAACCGGTCGTCGCGGTAGCGCACCCGGGTCGGCTTGATCAGGGAGTCGGTGTCGTTGTCGATGTAGACCTCGAACCGGCCGTTGGCGGCGTCGAGCGACCACTGCTCGATGTCCGCGATCAGCTTGCCGGTCGGCGGCGGCGCCGGGGGCAGTGGGACCATGGTGATGGTCTTGCTCGGGCTGGGCTTCGGGGCTGCGCTGGCGGGACCGTCGGAGTCATCGTTCCCGCCGCACGCGGCCAGCACGGCGAGGAGGGGCAGCACGGCGAGGAGTCGACGCACCGCGACAGTGTGCACCACCGTCACCCCGCAAGCCCGTCAATTACCTCCGCCCCGGGCAGTGCGCCGGCCAGCCGGCCGGGGAGGAGCAGCTTCGAGCGGCGTACGCCGGAGCCGATGACGGCGACCTCGATGTCCAGCACCCGGGAGTCGACCAGGAGCCGCCACGAGCCGGGGAGCCCGATCGGCGTGATCCCGCCGTACTCCATCCCGGACTCCTCGACCGCCTTGTCCATCGGCAGGAACGAGCACTTGCGGACGTCGAGGGTCCGCCTCACGACGTTGTTGACGTCGGCGCGGGTGTCGGCGCGGACCAGGCAGGCGGCCACCCGCTCGTCGCCGGCGCGGCTGCCACCCACCACGACACAGTTGGCGCCGGTGTCCATCCCGAGGTCGTAGGCCGCGCTCATCGCGGCGGTGTCGGCCACCGCAGGGTCGATCTCGACCACGGCCAGCTCGCTCGCGTGCTCCCACGCCTCGAGCGCGGCCACCACCGGCGGAGCCAGCAGCTCGGGGTGCTCGAGGGCAGCCAGGGACTCCAGTCGGCCGAGGGTGGGCAGGGGCATGCCCCCATCCAACAACAGCCGACACAGCGCCAACCTCACGCCGTCCCGACACCGCGCGTTCACGTCGTTCCCGCGATCAGGTCACTTCGCTTCCGCACCGTCGAGGCATGCGACGCGGTCTGCTGCCGCAGGTCATCGGCCATCGAGGGGCTCCGGGCTACCGGCCCGAGCACACCCTTGCGTCGTACCGGCTGGCCATCGCGCTCGGTGCGGACGCGGTGGAGCCGGACGTCGTGATGACTGCCGACGGTGTCGCGGTCCTGCGTCACGAGAGCGAGCTCGGCGCCACCACCGACGTGGCGGCGCACCCGGAGCTCGCGGACCGGCACACGGTCAAGGAGCTGGCCGAGGGTGAGGTGCACGGCTGGTTCTGCGAGGACCTCACGCTGGCCGAGCTCAAGACGCTGCGGGCGGTGGAGCGGCTGCCCGAACGGCGGCCCCGCAACACCCGCTGGGACGGCAAGCTCGAGATCGCCACCCTGGACGAGCTCCTGATGCTCGTGGCCGAGGAGTCCAGGCGGTGCGACCGCACGATCGGGATCGCCGTCGAGCTGAAGTCCTCGTCGTACTTCGCCTCGATCGGGCTGCCGCTCGAGGACGCCGTCCTCGGCTCGCTGCGCGACCACGGCCTGGACCGCCGCGACTCGGGGGTGGTGCTCCAGTCCTTCGAGACCGGCAACCTGCGACGGCTGCGCGACCGCACCGACCTTCCGCTGGTCCAGCTGGTCGAGGCGACCGGCGCCCCGGCCGACCTGGCCGCGGTGGGCGACCCGACGACCTACGACGACCTGTGCAGCCCCGACGGGCTCCGGGCCGTGGCGCGGTACGCCGACGCGCTGGGCGTGGCCCGCACCCGGCTGCTGGCCCGGCCCGCACTGGTCGACGATGCGCACCTGGCCGGGCTGCAGGTGCTGGCCTGGACGGTCCGCGACGACGACCCCGGCGGGCCGGAGCTGGCCGACGCCGAGGTCCGTCTGCTGCTGGACGCCGGCGTCGACGGGCTGTTCAGCGACCACCCGGACACGACCCTCCTGGTCCGCGACCAGTGGGCCGTGGAGCGGCTCAGCCGTGCTGTGGCTGCGGCACCGGAGCCGGCGCAGTGACCGGGCTGACCGGGTAGGCGTCCACGTCCTTCGGGACGATCACCCAGGCGACGAGGTAGGCGATGATCACCGAACCGGCACCGAGGACCGTGGCCAGGACCGCGAGCACCCGGACCAGCGTCGGGTCCAGGCCCAGGTGGTCGGCCAGGCCGGCGCAGACGCCGCCCAGCATCTTGTCGTCGGTGCGCCGCACCAGGCGGCGGGGCACGCTCGCCGACGAGGCGTACTGCTGGTCGGCGTTCGGGCTGGCCGGCGGCGGCGTCGGCTGGGCCGTCGGCTGGCTCGGCGGCTGGTCGGCCTGCTGGTTGGTGGGGTCGGTGGTCATGGGGTCTCCTCATCGGGGTCGTTCGGCTCGTGCTGCTGTGCGGTCAGGGGTGCGGTCAGGGGTGCGGTCAGGGGTGCGGTCTCGTCGACCAACGGTTGGGGCCCTGGCTCGGGCTGGGTCTCCGGCTCCGCGGGTCGCTCGCCCACCCAGCCGGTCTGCCTGACCGCGTAGCGTCGCGAGCCGGTGATCGCGGTCGCGACCAGGCCGACCACACCGGCGACGACCCATGGGATCGGCATCAGCCAGCGGATGTCGTGGCCGGTCACGGTGTCGGTCTGGATCAGCCCCCAGACGCCCACGATGCAGACGAAGGCGACTCCCATCACCAGGTGGCCGATGTTGGTCTGGTGCCGTCCGCCGGGGCGGGTCTCGTCAGTGCTCACAGCTGGCCCTCCTGGTAGACCTTGATCTCGCCGACCGACACGTTGGCGTCGATGGACAGCTCCGGGGTGCCGATCCCGGCGTTGTGGCGGACCTGGTCACCGATCCCGATCCCGCCGCGTTCGTTCCCGAACAGCTCGAGGTGACCCGGGCCGTCGATGTTGGCGTCCACCAGGACGCTCAGCCCGTCGGGGACGATCACGACGATCCGGCCCACGTCGGCCTGCAGGTCCACGTCCTTGCCGTCGAGGGCGGCCACGTCCTGGACCTCGCTGAGGTCGAGGACGATCTCGCCGGCGGAGGTGTCGAGGCTCGTCGGCACGTCGGCCGCAGTGGTCGGTGTGCGCGTGATGTCCTCACCGTCGAAGCGCTCGGACACGGTCGTCACGGACAGGACCACCGCGGCGACCAGTCCGACGAGGATCAGGCCACCGGCCCGGCCGTAGAAGGCGCCGAGCAGGAGCATCACGCCGCAGATGCCGACGACCGTCGCCGGGTACGCCGGAGCCGCGATCGGCGCGCCGGCCAGGTCGAGGATGCCCAGCACCCCGAGGCCCACGGCGATGAGCGCGAGGGTGAACCAGAAGAGGACCGGACCACGCTTGCGCGGGTTGCGGGGCGGCGGCCGGTACGCCGGGGGTGCCGGCGGCGTGACGTAGGTCCCCGGGGCGGCGGGGGCGAAGGTGCCGCTGATCGGGTCGGGAAGATGGGGGACGGGTGGGGCGCTCGGCCGGGGCTTGCTGTCCCGGTCGACGAACCCGAGCACCAGGAACGCGATCACGCCGATGATCGCGACCGGCCAGGGGAAGAAGTCGTTGCCCAGCGTGCCGCTGAGCATGATGATCCCGGCCAGGAGCCCGGCGCCGATCAGCGCGATGCCGCGGCTGCGGTCGTCGAGGCCGAGCGGCCGGCGGAGGCTGTTGTCCTCCGGGATCAACAGCCAGCACGCGCCGTAGGCGATGAGCCCGGCACCGCCGAAGAAGACGAGCACCACGAAGCCGACCCGCAGGATGATGGGGTCGATGTCGAGGTGGCGCGCCAGCCCGCCGGCCACACCGGCGATCTTGCGGTCGGGCCCGACGGTCCGGCGGATCCGCCCGAGCTGCTTGACCTCTTCGCGGGTCACGCGCGGCCCCTCGGGAGCCGGCGGTGGCCCGGCTGGGGCGTCGGGCGGAGTCGTGGTCATGGCACCAAGGTTGCGTCTTCTCGGGGCTGCCCACCATCGGGGACGACCCTGAAACCTGCCTGACCGGGCCGCGACGGCCTCAGGGTCGGCTCGGGGTGCTTCTCCATGGGATGCGGGGTGCCGCTCTGCGATCCTTGACCTGTCATGACAAGCGCACCAACGCATCCGCCCCGCGACTGGCGGCGGGTCACCCGCGACTCCGAGAACCCCGTGCTGGGCGGTGTCGCGGCAGGTCTGGCGCGCCATCTGAACGTTCCGGTGATCTGGGTGCGGGTGGCCTTCGTGGTCGCCACCGCCGCCAGCGGGCTCGGCATCGCGCTCTACATCGGCCTGTGGCTGGTCGTGCCGTCCGACTCCCGCTTCGAGGTCAGCACGCCGGGCGGTGAGAGCGCGGCGCGCACCGGCCGACGCCCAAGCCGGGTGCGCCGGCTCAGCGACGCCGGCCCGGCCGTGGCCCTGGCCGCGCTGGGCCTCGGCGTCATCTTCGTCGCGCAGGCCACCCTGGGCAGCGCGGCGGTCTTCTGGCCGATCGTCATCGGGCTGGCCGGCGTCGCGCTGCTGTGGCGCCAGGCCGACGAGGTCCAGCGGGAGCGCTGGCTCGACACCTCCGGCCGGCTGGACCCGGTGCGGATGGTCTTCGGCTCCGGTGGCGTGGCGGCGTACGCGCGGGTGGCGGCGGGCGTGCTGCTCGTGGTCGTCGCGCTGGTCGTCGTCGGCTTCAACGGCAGCTCGTTCGGCGAGGCCAGGGTGGCCCTCATCGCCGGGCTGATCGGCGTGGCCGGGCTGGCGCTGGTCGTCGGCCCGTGGGTGTTCCGGCTCGCCTCGGACCTGGGCGCCGAGCGTGAGGAGCGGATCCGGGTCGAGGAGCGGGCCGACGTGGCTGCGCACCTGCACGACTCGGTGCTGCAGACCCTCGCGCTGATCCAGAAGAGCTCGCACGACCCGGCCACCGTCGCCCGGCTGGCCCGGGCCCAGGAGCGCGACCTGCGGTCGTGGCTGTACGCCGGGGAGTCCACCGACGAGTCGAGCGTGGCCGGCGCCCTGCGCTCGGCGGCAGCCGAGGTCGAGGACGCGCACGGCGTCTCGGTCGACGTGGTCGCCGTGGGCGACTGCGAGATGGACGAGGCGGTGCGCCCGGTCGTCCAGGCCACCCGTGAGGCGGTGACCAACGCCGCCAAGCACGCCGGCACCGGCCGGGTCGACGTCTACGCCGAGATCTCGGCGGCGGCGGTGGACGTCTACGTCCGCGACCGGGGCGCCGGCTTCGCGCTCGACGACGTGCCCCAGGACCGGTACGGCGTGCGCCGCAGCATCCTCGACCGCATGGAGCGCCACGGCGGCACCGCCGACGTCCGGTCCAGCCCCGGCGAGGGCACCGAGGTGCGGCTGCACCTGCCCCGACCCCATCCAGAGGAGAACCAGTGAGCGCCCCCGTCCGTGTCGTCATCGTCGACGACCACGCCATGTTCCGCAGCGGTGTCCGCGCCGAGCTCGCCTCGGCCGGCGCCGGCCTGGTCGACGTCGTGGCCGAGGCCGCCGACGTCGACCAGGCGGTGGCCGCGATCGCGGAGCACCGGCCGGACGTCGTACTCCTGGACGTCCACCTCCCGGGCGGCGGAGGAGCCGAGGTGATGCGCAGGTCCCAGCTGAGCGTGCCCGACACCCGCTACCTGGCCCTCTCGGTCAGCGACGCCGCCGAGGACGTCATCGGGACCATCCGCGGCGGCGCCCGCGGCTATGTCACCAAGACCATCACCGGCCCCGAGCTGGTCTCCGCCATCCGCAGGGTGGCCGACGGCGACGCGGTCTTCTCGCCGCGGCTGGCCGGCTTCGTCCTCGACGCCTTCGCCGGCTCCATCGAGGTGGCGGCGGTCGACGAGGACCTCGACCGGCTCACCGAGCGCGAGCGCGAGGTGATGCGGCTGATCGCCCGGGGCTACGCCTACAAGGAGGTCGCGAAGGAGCTGTTCATCTCCATCAAGACCGTGGAGACGCACATGTCCTCGGTGCTGCGCAAGCTGCAGCTCTCGTCCCGCCACGAGCTCAGCCGATGGGCCTCGGACCGCAGGCTGCTGTGAGCGGTCACTCCGGGATCGGCGGACCGACCACCTCGAGGCCGTAGCGCGGGCCGACCTCGACCCACCTCGGGATCTCGACCTCCGCCGTGAGGCCGTCGGCGCCCGGTAGCCGGCGTTCCGTGGCTGGGATGCCGACCTCGTCGTAGAGGTGCAGCAGGCCGGACGGGGTGGTGAGGGCGACGAACTTCGCCGGTGAGTCGCCGCGGATCCGGAACGCGTGGGGGATGCCCTGCGGCAGGTGGATGAAGCAGCCGGCGTAGAGCTCGAAGAGGTCGTCGCCCGCCTGGTAGGACATCTGGCCCTCGAGGACGTAGAACGCCTCGGCCTCCTTGTCGTGGCGGTGCAGAGGCGTGGCGATCCCCGGTGGCTGGGTGACCAGGGCCACGCCGAGCCGGCTGCTCTGCTGCGGCTCGAGCAGGTGCTCGAACAGCGATCCCATCGCCCACGTGGCGCGGCCGGTCCCCGGCTCGCGGACCACGACCTGCTCGGTCTCCGACATGCCGGGCCTTCCTGCTAATTCATCCGAAGCTCTTTCGGATAAACTAGACCTCATGGTGCGGGCGGTCAAGAGGCCCTACGACGGCTCGCGACGGCGGGCCGCTGCCGAACGGCGGCGGCTCGGGATCCTCGCTGCGGCCCGGGACCTGTTCACCGAGGGCGGCTATGCGGCCACGTCGGTACAGGCGGTGGCTGACCGCGCCGGTGTCTCACTGGACACGGTCTACGCGTCGGTCGGCCGGAAGCCGCAGCTGCTGCTCGCCGTCCACGACATGGCGCTGGCCGAGGGGCCAGCGCCGCTGCCCGCCGGCCAGCGCGCCTATGTGCGGGCGGTCCACGAAGCGCCGACCGCGGAAGCCATGATCCGGACCTACGCTGCCGCGATGGCGCGGGTCCTGCCGCACACGGTGCCGATCATGCGGGCGCTGCGTGAGGCCGGGGTGACCGAGCCGGACTGTGCCGCCCAGGCCGACGCCCTCTCCGAGCGCCGGGCCGCGAACATGCGGCTGTTCGTGGCCGACCTGCGCCGGACCGGCGAGCTGCGGCCCGAGCTGTCCGACGACGACGCGGCGGACCTGATCTGGTCACTGAACAGCCCGGAGTGGTTCGGCCTGGTCACCGGTCGCGGCCGGACTCCCGAGGAGTACGCCGAGCTGCTCGCCGACGTACTGCTCCGCACCCTGCTCGCCCACCCGCCCGGGGGTGCCGGCGCATAGGGTGAAGAGGACATGACGACCCGCCCGACCGCAGAGCCGCTGCCCGGCTTCGAGCACCTCGCCGCGCCCGCCGAGCAGCAGTCGCGGCGCAGCGGTCCGAGCGCCGAGGAGCTGCTCGAGGGGCTCAACGAGCCGCAGCGGGCGGCCGTCGTGCACGAGGGGACACCGCTGCTGGTGGTGGCGGGTGCCGGCTCCGGCAAGACCCGGGTGCTGACCCGGCGGATCGCCTGGCTGATCAGCGAGCGCAAGGCCCATCCGGGCTCGATCCTGGCGATCACCTTCACCAACAAGGCCGCCGCGGAGATGAAGGAGCGGGTCGAGGAGCTGGTCGGCCGGCGGGCCCGGATCATGTGGGTCTCGACGTTCCACTCGGCCTGCGTCCGGATCCTGCGCAAGGAGATCGACAAGCTGGGCTACAAGTCGTCGTTCTCGATCTACGACGCTGCGGACCAGAAGCGGCTGATGACCAACGTGGCCAAGGAGCTGGACCTCGACCCCAAGCGCTTCCAGCCCGGGTCGCTGCTGCACTGGGTCTCCGACCACAAGAACGAGCTGCGTGACGAGGAGGACGCCACCCAGGACGTCAAGAACAAGCTCGAGGAGTCGTACGCCGCGGCGTACACGCTCTACCAGAAGCGGCTCCGGCAGGCCAACGCGCTCGACTTCGACGACCTGATCATGCTCACCGTCCACCTCTTCCAGCAGTTCCCCGACGTGCGTGAGGTCTACCGCCGCCGGTTCCGGCACGTGCTGGTCGACGAGTACCAGGACACCAACCATGCCCAGTACGCCCTGATCGCCGAGCTGTGCGCCGACCGGTTCGAGGACGCCGACGAGGTCGGGTCAGGGGGCGAGCGGGTCGAGCCGGCCGAGCTGATGGTCGTCGGCGACGCGGACCAGTCGATCTACGCCTTCCGTGGCGCCAACATCCGCAACATCCTCGACTTCGAGCAGGACTTCCCCAACGCGACCTCGATCCTGCTGGAGCAGAACTACCGCTCCACCCAGACCATCCTGACCGCGGCCAACTCGGTGATCGGCCACAACAAGGGCCGCAAGGAGAAGAAGCTCTGGTCCGACGCCGGTGACGGCGAGCGGATCGTGGGCTACGTCGCCGACGACGAGCACGACGAGGCGCGGTTCGTCTCCCAGGAGATCGACGCGCTGGTCGACGGCGGCCACCGGGCCGCGGACGTGGCGGTCTTCTACCGCACCAACGCGCAGTCACGGGTGTTCGAGGAGGTCTTCATCCGCACCGGCCAGCCCTACCGGGTGGTCGGCGGGGTGCGCTTCTACGAGCGGCGCGAGATCCGCGACGCGCTGGCCTACCTCCGGCTGCTGGTCAACGCCGACGATGTGGTCTCGCTGCAGCGGATCCTCAACGTCCCCAAGCGCGGCATCGGCGACCGCGCCGTCGAGAGCATCCAGGCGCTGGCGACCCGCGACGGGCTGACCTTCTGGGAGGCGCTGAGGCGCTCGTCTGAGGCTCCGGGCCTCGCCACCCGCTCCCAGGCGAACATCGAGGCGTTCGTGGCGATGGTCGAGGAGCTCCAGTCGATGGTCGATGCCGGGGAGCGGCCCGACGTCGTGCTCGACTCCGTGCTCGAGCGGTCGGGCTACCTCAAGTGGCTCGAGGACTCCGACGACCCGCAGGACGAGACGCGCCGGGAGAACCTCGGCGAGCTCGTCGCGGTGGCCCGGGAGTTCGCGGACGATCCCGTGGCCGGGCCCTCGGCCGACCCGGCCGACGTCGACGCCGGCATCGTCGCCCCCGGGCTGGCCGACTTCCTCGAGCGGGTGTCACTGGTGGCCGACACCGACCAGCTCCCCGACGACGAGGACGGCGTGGTCACGCTGATGACGCTGCACACCGCGAAGGGGCTGGAGTTCCCGGTCGTCTTCCTGACCGGGCTCGAGGACGGCGTGTTCCCGCACTCGCGCTCACTGGGCGACCAGCCCGAGCTGGAGGAGGAGCGCCGGCTCGCCTACGTCGGCGTGACCCGCGCCCGCGAGCGGCTCTACATCTCCCGCGCGGTGGTCCGCTCGGCGTGGGGCGCGCCCTCGCACAACCCCGGCTCGCGGTTCCTCGACGAGCTCCCGGTCGACCTGGTCGACTGGCGGCGCACCGAGGCCGCGCAGACCGTGTGGGACCGGCCCGACGTCTCCTCGTCGTACGGCGGCTCCTGGGGCACCCCCACCGACCGCGGCCGCCGCAACTTCTCCTCGGCCGCAGCCCGCGCCGACGTGGCGGCCAAGGCCAAGCCCGCCCGCGAGATCCCCACGCTCGAGCCGGGTGACCGCGTGCTGCACGACTCGTTCGGGATGGGGACGGTCGTGGCGCTCGAGGGCGTGGACGAGAAGCAGGTGGCCTCGATCGACTTCGGCAGCGAGGGCGTGAAGCGGCTGCTGCTGCGCTATGCGCCCGTCGAGAAGCTCTAACCCGGCTGGGCCTCGCTGCCCAGGAACAGCCCGTGCTGCTGCATCGCGGTGTAGGGGTCGACCGGGTCGCCGCCGCCCGGGTGCACCTCCACGTGGAGGTGTGAGCCGGTCACGTGGCCGGTGGCGCCGACCAGGCCGATGATCTCGCCCTGGTGCACGGTGTCGCCCGGCGAGACCATGAACGCGCTCTGGTGGCAGTACCACAGCTCGGTGCCGTCGGAGAGCCGGACCACGGTCTTGTTGCCGTAGGAGCCGTCGTAGGCGGCGGAGATCACCGTGCCGTCGGCGATCGCGTGGATCTGGTCACCGGTCTCGCCGTTGAAGTCGAGGCCGGTGTGCATGCTCGACCACAGGCCGTAGTCGCCGAAGCGGGCGGTCAGGATGACCGGCTCGAGCGGGTAGATCCAGAGGTTCTTGGCGAGGTACTTGTCGTGGGAGTCGGCCTTGCCGTTGATCCCCTGCAACGCCTGGCTGCGCTCGTCGGCCGCGCCCTGGGCCGCCGCCTGGAGCTGGTCCTGGCCGCTGGTGCCGGACGGCTGGCCGTCGCGACCGCCTCCGCGGGTGACCACCGGGTTGCGCGCCGAGAAGTGGCTGATGCCGCTCGCGCCGCCGAGGGCGGAGGCGGCGACGTGGGAGTCCGTGGCGGTGGCCGTGCTCGCGGGGCTGGCGTCGTTGACCGTGACCACCCCGCCGATCGAGACGGCCAGGGCGGCGATGCCGACCAGCACGGGCGCGGAGACGAACCCCTTGACGAACGGGCCGCGGCCGCCGGCGCGCCTGACCGCCCGGCGCTTGCCGCCAGGAGCCGGAGGCTCGGCGCGGAGCATCGGGAGGGGAGTGGTGAGCTCGTGCTCGAAGGACGTGGTGTGGTCGACCGGCTCCAGGGCGCTCAGGGCCAGGTCGATGGCCTGGGTGTCGAGCTCGCGGACCGGGTCGGGAGCGACATCTACCTTCGGGTGAATTTCGGCCGGCGCTGCTTGGACCGAGGCGTCGACGGGCACCGCAGCCCTACGACGACCGACGTACGCGGTCTCCGGGGCCTCGATCGGGCGGACCCAGTCGACGGGGACATCGGCCCGCCGGCGGCCTCCCGAGAGGCTGTCGGAGCGGTCGTTCGGGGTCGCGGAGCCTGCCTCGAGTACGTGAGGCTCAGCTCGATGACCAGGCACGAGTCAGGGTCCCCCCAGGCCGACGACGGGTGAAAGCAACAGCGCGCAAGACCATAGCCGATGCCTCGGGACCCCCGAAATCCATGTCAAGGCGTTTTGTGGACATGCGAACGACCCGCTGTACCCGAGCCGCCACATTTCATGCATCTCCTCGTCCAGAGTGCCGTCAGGGCTCCCTGGACCCGGAGGTCGTGGTGTTCTGCATCACGTCGGAAGCGGGGCCCTCGTAACGGCCCGAGCGCCGGGACTATGGTGCGCGAGGGGCGTCCCGGACGCCGTTCTCCACCCTCGAACCCCCGATCCTGCGGGCAACACCGGACAAGGACATCCCTCGTGGACCTGATGGAGTACCAGGCGAAGGAGCTCTTCGCCAAGCACGGAGTCACGACCGCCCTCGGCACCGTCGTCACCACCCCCGAGGAGGCCCGGGCCGCAGCAGAGAAGTACGGCTTCTGCGTGGTCAAGGCACAGGTCAAGGCGGGCGGCCGCGGCAAGGCCGGGGGCGTGAAGCTCGCGAGGACGCCCGACGAGGCGTTCGAGCACGCAGGCAACATCCTCGGGATGGAGATCAAGGGGCTGCGGGTCAACCGGGTGCTGGTCACGCCGGCCACGCCGCCGGTGGAGGAGTACTACTTCTCCTTCCTGCTCGACCGGGCCAACCGGCAGTACCTCTGCATCGCCAGCGTCGAGGGCGGCGTCGAGATCGAGGAGGTCGCCAAGACCAACCCCGACGCCGTGAAGCAGATCGCGGTGGACCCCGGTGCCGGCGTCGACGAGGAGAAGGCCCGGGCGATCGTGGCCGAGGCGAAGTTCCCCGCCGAGCTGGTCGACCAGGCGGTGGCCATGGTGCTGGCGCTCTGGCAGGTCTTCGTCGAGGAGGACGCCACCCTGGTCGAGGTGAACCCGCTCGCGCGCCTCGAGGGCGACAAGCTCGAGGCGCTCGACGGCAAGGTCTCGCTCGACGACAACGCCGAGTTCCGGCACCCGGACCACGCGGAGTTCGAGATCAAGGACGAGACGGACCCGCTCGAGGCCAAGGCCAAGGCGAAGGGGCTCAACTACGTCAAGCTGGACGGCGAGGTGGGCATCATCGGCAACGGTGCCGGCCTGGTCATGTCGACCCTCGACGTCGTGGCGTACGCCGGAGAGAAGCACGGCGGCGTCAAGCCGGCCAACTTCCTCGACATCGGCGGCGGGGCCAACGCCCAGGTGATGGCCGACGGCCTCGACGTGATCCTCCACGACGAGCAGGTCAGAGCCGTCTTCGTGAACGTCTTCGGCGGCATCACCGCCTGCGACGAGGTCGCGAACGGGATCAAGGGCGCGCTCGAGATCCTGGGCGGCGAGGCCTCCAAGCCGCTGGTGGTCCGCCTGGACGGCAACAACGTCGTCGAGGGCCGCCGGATCCTCGACGAGCTCAACCACCCCCTGGTCACCCAGGTCGACACGATGGACGGCGCGGCCGACAAGGCCGCCGAGCTGGCCAACTCCTGACGAGAGAACGAGAGAGCAATGTCGATCTACCTGAACAAGGACTCCCGGATCATCGTCCAGGGCATGACCGGCGGGATGGGCTCCAAGCACACCGCACTCATGCTCGACGCGGGCTCCGCCATCGTCGGCGGCGTCAACGCCCGCAAGGCGGGCACCAAGGTCGAGCTCGGTGGCCAGGAGCTGCCGGTCTTCGGCTCGGTCAAGGAGGCGATGGCCGAGACCGGAGCGGACGTGTCGGTCGTGTTCGTCCCGCCGGCGTTCACCAAGGACGCCTGCATCGAGGCCATCGACGCCGGCATCGGCCTGCTCGTGGTCATCACCGAGGGCGTGCCGGTCCAGGACACGGCCGAGGTCTGGTCCTACCTGCAGTCCGCGGCCAACCACGGCGGCACCCGGATGATCGGCCCCAACTGCCCCGGCGTCATCACGCCGGAGGAGTCGCTGGCCGGCATCACGCCGCACACGATCGCCGGCAAGGGCCCGATCGGGCTGGTCTCCAAGTCCGGCACGCTGACCTACCAGATGATGTACGAGCTGAAGGACTTCGGCTTCTCGACCGCGATCGGCATCGGCGGCGACCCCATCGTCGGAACCACGCACATCGACGCGCTGGCCGCGTTCGAGGCGGACCCGGAGACCCAGGCGATCGTGATGATCGGCGAGATCGGCGGTGACGCCGAGGAGCGTGCGGCGGCGTACATCAAGGAGAACGTCACCAAGCCGGTCGTCGGGTACGTCGCCGGCTTCACGGCTCCCGAGGGCAAGACCATGGGCCACGCCGGCGCCATCGTCTCCGGCTCCTCCGGGACCGCGGCGGCCAAGAAGGAGGCCCTCGAGGCGGTCGGCGTGAAGGTCGGCAAGACGCCGTCGGAGACCGCCGAGCTGATGCGGGAGATCCTGCGGGCGCTCTAGGCCCCTCTAGGCCGACGGCGTGGCGAGCTGCCCGAGGCGCTCCTGCGCCCGCCGGGTCAGCGTGACGAAGGCGTCGGGACCGATGCTCACGTCGTCCGAGGGCACGAAGCTCAGCTGACCCACCGCGTTGCCGGACCGGATCACGGCCATCAGGAACCGCACGGAGCGGTCCTGGGAGACCTCGACGTTCAGCCGCCACACCGACAGGTCCTTGGGGCCGCTCTCCTCCTCGACCAGCTTCTCGACGGTGGTGCCGAGGTCCTCGTCCGGGCACTTCGCGAGCTTGCCGCGCAGGTCGTCGACGAACTGCTGTGCCTGCTTGGGCGGGAGTGCGCCGACGGTCTCGGACAGGCCGAACTCGGGGGGAAGCTGGGTGGCCGCCGGGATCACGAAGGTGCGCGTGAACGCCTTGGTGAAGTCGGGGCCGTTGAAGTCGGTGTTGTCGCAGCGGGTGGCGGCCGAGTTCTGCTTGGCCTTGGTGGGGGCGGTGCCCACCCACGGCTCGTCGATCGTCGGCACCGGCGGGAGGTCGGCCTCCATCAGCAGCGAGGGGTGCCGGCCGACCGGGACCACGGCGGAGTCCTTCACCTCGGGCTCCGCCGTGCAGGTGCCCGCGTCGGGCAGGGTGCACAGTCCGGTGACCGCCTTGGCCAGCAGTCCGGCGCTGGGCGCGAGGTCCGGCTCCTTGGCCGGATCGGTCAGCCCGGTGAGCGTGTTGACCACGGTGGTGGTGAGCCCGCCCGTGCGGGCCACCCCGACGACCTGGGTGGTGACCGGGTCGGCCCAGCTGCGCAGGACCAGCAGCATGGCCTCGTCACCCACCCCCGTGACTCGGTGGGTGGACAGGAGCTGGACCCGGGGGCTGGTGCAGCCGGCGTACCAGCTCAGCATGGTCTGGTAGGTCCGCTCGGCCGCGTCGGCGTCGGCCGACGCCTCGGCCGACTGGCCAGCGGTCAGGGGGCCGGGCTTGGCGGTGCCGGGCTTGGCCGCGTTGTCTTGCTGTCTTGGAGGCATCGGTCTTGGCGGTGCCGGTGAACGTGCGCACCAGCGCACCGATGCCGTGCATGTCGGCGTACCGGCCCCCCTGGCAGGTGAAGACCAGTCCGTCGCCGGCGGTGTTGGTGCTGGTGGTGCCCTCGGACCAGGTCCCCGGGATGGCGGCGGACACCTGCTGTACGCCGAGCAGTGCCTCCGGCGTCAGCGGATCGGGCGCGGGCGGCGCCGTCTCCTTGGGCTGCGGCGAGCTGGAGCTGCTCCCCTCGAGGATGCCCTTGGAGGCCAGGGCCGGCCGGGCGCCCGAGGCGTCGGTCACGAGCGAGCCGGTGACGAGGACGGCGGCCACCGCGCCGACGACCCCCACCGCCGTGTGCGTACGGCGGCGGGCCGAGCCGGCCCGCATCACGATCGAGGGCCGCGGCCAGCGGACCGAGTCGAGCGCGGGCGCCAGGGCCTCCAGGGCGCTCCGCACCCCGGGGGACGGGACCTCCCGGTGCACGGAGAACTGTGCGGTGGCGATCTGCAGCTCACGCTCGGCGTTGACGCGCGTGACACCGACCTCCCGGGCCATGGCGTCGATGGGCAGGCCGGTCAGGTGGGCCAGCAGCAGCACCTTGCGCTGGGTGGTGCTCAGCTTGCCGAGCGCGTCGAGTGTCGCCCGGGACTCGGCGTCGATGTCCTTCTGCCGGGCCCACCACCGGGCAGTGCTGCGGCGCTGGGCGCGGGTCCACGCCAGCGGCCGGACGTAGTCCTCCGGCACGTCGAGCCGGGACACCTTCCGCCAGTGGTGCCAGGCCACCACCATCGCGTCGCGCACGGCCCGCTGCGCGGCGTGCAGGTCCCCGGTCAGCGCGTAGGTCTGCAGCAGCAGCCGGGCACGGACGTCCTTGTAGAAGGACTCGAAACCCTCCGGACTCCGCGCAACGTCTCTGCTGGATTTCTGGGGAAGAAGCGTGCGGGGCATGGCCGCACCACGGTATCCGCCGGACCCTGAACCCAGCGAGTCGGCGTGGCGGCACCTCCCCGGCTGCAGGCGCGGCGAAGATGAGTGGAATGACCGCGCTCATGCCCGACCGCACCCGCCCGTCGGCGGGCGAGCTACGGCGCGACCTGCGCCACCGGCGTCCGCTGGTGCTGCTGGCTCCGCTCGCCGGGGCCGTCGCAGCGGCGAGCACGCTCATGGTCTGCCTGGCGCTGGGAGTCACCGGCTGGTTCCTGACCGACGCGGGCGCGCACGGGACCCCGCGGGACGGGCTCTGGGTCGGCGCCCTGGCCTGGCTGATGGCGCACGGCTCGGGCGTCCACGCCGGCGGGGCCCTGGTCTCGGCGATGCCGCTGGGCATCACCCTGGTCTGCGGCTGGGTGACGTGGCGGATCGGCCACCGGCTCGGCGACTCGATCTCCGGCCATGGACCGGACGCCCAGCGGATCGCCGACGGAGAGCGCGACTGGACGGTGCCGGCCGCGGCCCTGCTCTACACCGCCGGCTACGTCGCGGTCGGGGTGGCCACCGACGCGTTGGCCACGACCGCGGCCACGGCCCCGGACACGACCCGGGTGGTGCTGTTCTCGTTCCTGCTCTGCGGCTTGGTGGGCGCGCCGGCCATCGCGGTCGGCTCCGGCCGGGCCGCGATCTGGACCGCCACCCTGCCGGCGTCCGTCGTGGCCACCGCCGCCGCTTGCCGGCGGATCATCGGGCTCTGGCTGCTGGTCTCGCTCGCGGCCTTCGCGGTCGCGCTCCTCACCGACTTCGACACGGCGCTCAACGTGACCTCCCAGCTGCACACCGACGCGGGCGCCAACGTGCAGCTCGCCGTCGTCTCGCTCCTGGTGGTCCCGAACGCCGTGGCCTTCTCCGGCTCCTACCTGCTCGGACCCGGGTTCACCGTCGGCACCCACACGATCGTGTCCCCGGCCGTCGTCACCATCGGGGCACTGCCGATGTTCCCGCTGCTCGCCGCCCTGCCCGACACGGGTCCGACGCCGGCCTGGACCGCCGCCCTCATCGGAGTCGGGCCCCTGGTCGGGGCGCTCGGTGCGATGCGGGCCCAACGGCACCACCCGACGTACCGCTGGGAGGAAGGCGCCCTGCACGGCTGCGGCGGAGGCATGCTCGCCGGAGCGGTCTTCGGATTCCTGGCCCTGCTCAGCGGCGGCTCCGTCGGGCCGGGCCGGATGAGCGACGTCGGCCCGCTGGTCGGCGCCGTGCTGGTCCACGGCGTCACCGCGTTCGGCATCGGTGGCCTGCTGGGCGGCCTGCTCGCCACCTGGTGGCAGCGCCGCCGGCTCGAGCCGCTCGCACCACCTGACGCCGTCGAGGAGCCCGAGTCCTAGACTCGCTAGCCGTGCGCCTCGTGGTCCTCGTCTCGGGCTCCGGCACCAACCTGCAGGCCCTGCTCGACGCGTCGGCCGACCCTGCGTACGCCGCCACGGTCGTGGCCGTCGGAGCGGACCGCGACGGCATCGAGGGGCTGGGTCGGGCCGAGCGTGCCGGGGTACCCACCTTCGTGCTGAGGGTCAAGGACTTCGAGGACCGTGCCGCGTGGGACCTGGCGCTGACCAAGGCCGTGGCCGAGCACCAGCCCGACCTCGTCGTCTCGGCTGGTTTCATGAAGCTCGTGGGGCAGGACTTCCTGGCCGGGTTCGGCGGCCGGTTCGTCAACACCCACCCGGCGCTGAGCCCGTCGTTCCCGGGGATGCACGGCGCCGCTGAGGCCTTGGAGTACGGCGTCAAGGTCACCGGCTGCACCCTGTTCTTCGTCGACGAGGGTGTCGACACCGGCCCGATCGCAGCCCAGCGCGCGGTCGAGGTGGCCGACGACGACACCGCCGAGACCTTGCACGAGCGGATCAAGGTCGCGGAGCGGGCGATGCTGGTCGAGACGATCGGGGCGATGGCCAGGGGCGGGTTCACCGTCCGGGGACGCCACGTCGTGGTGGGAGGCTGACGGGTCTTATGCTGCTCGGACACGACTGGCGCAGGTGGGTCAACCACCGGGGAGTGAAGTCGAGGCCATCGAACGCCTGGGTGCCCTCATCCGACGAGGTGAGGAGTGTGCCCCGTGGCTGACCCAGTGCGCGACCGCGTCCCGATCAAGCGGGCGCTGGTCTCCGTCTACGACAAGTCCGGGCTCGAGGAGCTCGTCCAGGGGCTGCACGACGCAGGCGTCGAGCTGGTGTCGACGGGCGGCTCGGCCGCGCTGATCGAGGGGCTCGGCCTCCCCGTGACCAGGGTGGAGGAGCTGACCGGCTTCCCCGAGTGCCTGGACGGCCGGGTCAAGACGCTGCACCCGAAGGTGCACGCCGGCATCCTGGCCGACCGCCGTCTCGACTCCCACGTCCAGCAGCTCGCAGAGCTCGGCGTGGAGCCGTTCGACCTCGTGGTCTCCAACCTCTACCCGTTCCGCCAGACCGTGCTGTCCGGGGCCGGCCCGGACGAGTGTGTCGAGCAGATCGACATCGGCGGACCATCGATGGTCCGCGCGGCGGCCAAGAACCACCCCTCCGTCGCGATCGTGACCAGCCCCGACCGGTACGCCGACGTGCTCGCCGCCGTCGCGGGCGGCGGGTTCACCCTGGCGCAGCGGCAGCGGCTGGCCGCGGAGGCCTTCCAGCACACCGCGACCTACGACGTGGCGGTGGCCAGCTGGATGAGCAACGTGCTCACCGACACCTCCGAGGGCACCGGGTTCCCCTCCTGGACCGGTGCGACCTGGGACAAGGCCGAGGTGCTGCGCTACGGGGAGAACCCGCACCAGCCGGCCGCCCTCTACCGCCACTGGCGCGGCGGCCTGGCCTCCGCCGAGCAGCTGCACGGCAAGGAGATGTCCTACAACAACTACGTCGACACCGACGCGGCCCGCCGAGCGGCCCACGACTTCGACCAGCCCGCCGTGGCGATCATCAAGCACGCCAACCCATGCGGCATCGCCATCGGTCGAGACGTGGCCGAGGCGCACCGGCTGGCGCACGAGTGCGACCCGACCTCCGCCTTCGGCGGCGTGATCGCCGTCAACCGGCCGGTCTCGCTCGCGATGGCTCGAGCAGGTGGCCGAGGTCTTCACCGAGGTGATCGTGGCACCGGCGTACGACGACGGCGCGGTCGAGCTGCTCCAGGGCAGGAAGAACCTCCGGATCCTGGTCTGCCCGGCCGACGAGCACCCGGACCCCGTGGAGTTCCGTGGCATCAGCGGCGGGGTGCTGATGCAGCGGGTCGACCACGTGGACGCCGAGGGTGACGACCCGGCCACGTGGACCCTGGCCACCGGGGTCGCGGCCCCGGACGACGTGCTCGCGGACCTGGCCTTCGCCTGGCGGGCGTGCCGGTCGGTGAAGTCCAACGCGATCCTGCTCGCCCGCGACGGCGCCTCGGTCGGGATCGGCATGGGTCAGGTCAACCGGGTCGACTCCTGTCGGCTCGCGGTGTCCAGGGCCGGTGACCGCGCCAAGGGCTCGGTGGCGGCGTCGGACGCGTTCTTCCCGTTCGAGGACGGTCCGCAGCTCCTGATCGACGCCGGCGTCCGGGCCATCGTCCAGCCGGGGGGTTCGGTGCGCGACGAGCTGACCGTCGAGGCGGCCAGGGCCGCGGGCGTCACGATGTACCTCACCGGCACCCGGCACTTCGCACACTGAGCTGGAAGGGACCCATGACAGCCCAGAAACTTGACGGCTCCGCCACGCTGACGGCCATCAAGGCCGAGCTCACCGAGCGGGTGGCCAAGCTGCGCGAGAAGGGGGTGGTGCCCGGACTGGGCACCGTGCTGGTCGGTGACGACCCTGGTTCGCACTGGTACGTCACCGCCAAGCACAAGGACTGCGCCCAGATCGGCATCGAGTCGCTCCGCCGTGACCTGCCCGCCACCGCTACCCAGGCCGAGGTCGAGGCGGTGATCGACGAGCTCAACGCCGACCCGGCCTGCACCGGCTTCCTGGTGCAGCAGCCCACCGGGCTCGACGAGTTCGCACTGCTGTCGCGGGTCGACCCCGACAAGGACGTCGACGGTCTGCACCCGGTCAACCTCGGCAAGCTGGTGCTGGGCGAGCCCGGCTCGTTGCCGTGCACCCCGATCGGCTGCATCGAGCTGCTCCGCCGGCACGGCGTCGAGATCGAGGGAGCCGACGTGACCGTGCTGGGCCGCGGGCTGACCGTCGGCCGCCCGCTGGGCCTGCTGCTGACCCGTAAGTCCGAGAACGCGACCGTGACTCTCTGCCACACCCGGACCCGCGACCTGGCCGCGCACACCCGGCGGGCCGACATCATCGTGGCCGCGGCGGGCGTGCCCGGGATCATCACCGCCGACATGGTGAAGCCGGGCGCGGCCGTCCTCGACGTCGGCGTCTCCCGCGTCGACGGCAAGCTCGCCGGCGACGTGGCGTCCGACGTCTGGGACGTCGCGGGCTGGGTGTCGCCCAACCCCGGCGGTGTCGGACCTATGACCCGGGCGATGTTGCTGACCAACATCGTGCTCTCTGCGGAGCGGGCTGCCGGGTGACCTGGGTGACCGACGAGCCTCCCGCCGAGCCGGTGCCCTCCCCGGAGGAGATCGCCGAGGAGCTCGACGCGGCCGCGGAGGAGCAGCAGGAGGAGCACGAGGAGCGGCGCTACCCCTCGACCATCGGCGGTGCCTTCTACCTGGTCGTGCTGGCGCTGGCAGCGGTCGGCATCGCCATCGTGTGGAGCGGCAACTGGCGGCTCGGCATGCGTTGCCTGGCCGGCGGGCTGTGCTTCGCCGCGGTGGTCCGGCTGGTGCTGCCGGCCCGGGACGCCGGCATGCTCGCGGTCCGCAACCGCTTCTTCGACGTGCTGGTGCTCGGCGGCCTGGGCGCCGCGATCTTCTTCCTCGCGACGACGATCCCCAACCAACCCGGCTGAGCCGGGCTGATCGGGGCCATCGCGAGCTCAGGCCCCGCGCTCAGATCAGCCCGAGCTCCTTGACGGCGTCGCGCTCCTCGCCGAGCTCGGCGACCGAGGCGTCGATCCGCCCCCGCGAGAAGTCGTCGATCTCGAGGCCCTGGACGATGGTCCAGTCGCCGTCGGCGGTGGTGACGGGGAACGACGACACGAGCCCCTCGGGGACGTCGTAGGAGCCGTCCGAGGCGACCGCCATGGAGACCCAGTCGCCGTCGGCGGAGCCGAAGAGCCAGTCATGGGCGGCGTCGATCGTGGCCGACGCGGCCGAGGCGGCCGAGGAGGAGCCCCGGGCCTCGATGATGGCGGCACCGCGCTTGGCCACCGTGGGGATGAAGGTGTTCTCGACCCAGTCCTGGTCGTCGACGACCTCGGCGGCGTTCTGGCCGCCGACCAGCGCGTGGAAGACGTCGGGGTACTGGGTGGCCGAGTGGTTGCCCCAGATCGTCATCTGGGTGATGTCGGTGACGGGAGCCCCGGTCCGGGCGGCGAGCTGCGAGATCGCGCGGTTGTGGTCGAGGCGGGTCAGCGCCGAGAAGCGCTCCCTCGGGATGTCGGGTGCGTTGGTCATCGCGATCAGGGCGTTGGTGTTGGCCGGGTTGCCGGTCACGCCGATTCGTACGTCGTCGGCGGCCGCGGCGTTGAGCGCCTTGCCCTGCTCGGTGAAGATCGCGCCGTTGGCCGACAGCAGGTCGCTGCGCTCCATGCCCGGGCCGCGCGGGCGGGCGCCGACCAGCAGGGCGAGGTTGACCCCGTCGAAGATCTTCTCGGCGTCGCTCCCGATCTCGACCGCGGCGAGGTTGGCGAACGCGCAGTCGTCGAGCTCCATGACGACGCCCTCGAGTGCCTTGAGCGCCGGCTCGATCTCGAGCAGTCGCAGCTCGACCGGACGGTCGCCGGCCAGCGCGCCGCTCGCGAGGCGGAACAGCAGGCTGTAGCCGATCTGGCCGGCCGCACCGGTCACAGCGATCTTCAGAGGTGCCTGCACTGGGGAAGAGCTCACGACGTACTCCTGGGTCGGAAAGGGTGGCACTGGCGACGCTAGCAGCGGAACTGTTTGCCACGATGGGAGGGTGGCGAGCCGACCGAGGGGGTACGTCGCGCTCGCCCTGGTGGCCGTTCTGACCGCCGCAGGGTGCTCCTCCGCGTCGCCGCAGAGCCCGCCCACGGGGATCGACCAGCTGGTGATCCCGACACCGTCGCCGGACCCCGCGGACTTCGTGCCGAGCATCGACAACCCGTGGTTGCCGTACGTCTCGGGCACGGTCTGGAGCTACACGCTGCGGACCGACGACCTCGAGTACCTGGTCTCGGTCACCGTGCTCCCGGACCGGCTCGAGGTCGCGGGCGTCGCCACCACGGTCGTGGAGACGCTGACCGTGCCGGCGCTGGACGGGCAGCCGCACGGGACCCCGGACCGCACCCGGGACTACTACGCCCAGGACCGCCACGGCAACGTGTGGTGGTTCGGCCGGGAGGGGGTGTGGCGGGCGGGGGAGAGCGGCGCCGAGGCCGGGCTGGCCATGCCGGCCACGGCCCGGGTCGGCGACGGCTGGCGGGCGGCGTACGCCCCGGGCGTCGTCGACGTCCGGGAGACCGTGGTCACCCGCGACCAGACCGAGTCGACGCCGGCCGGGCGCTACACCGACCTGCTCGGCATCGACGTGAAGGACGCGCTCGAGCCGGACAGCCAGCGGCGCAGGTTCTTCGCCCGCGGCCTGGGGCTGGTCGAGGAGATCTCGACCGAGGGGCCGGTCTACCTCGCCGAGCTGCAGTCCGTCACTGCGGCGGACGGTAGGGGTCAGTAGGCGGCTGCTCCGCCGGAGGGGCCGGGTCCGCCGGGGGCTCGGGCGTCCGTGGCGTGACCTGGGTGGGCTCATGGCCCGCCGACGGCGCAGCGTGCTGAGCCTGGGGCGGCGGCGCGGGCTGCCACTGCTCCAAAGGCTTCCACTCCTGGGCGGCGTGGTCCCACTGCCAGCCGTCCTGGATGATCGGCTCCTGCTCCCACGCGGCCTGCTCCTGGGCCTGCTGGTTCCACTCCTGCTGGAACTGGTCCGGCGCGCCGTACCCGGGCACCGCTGCCGGGGCCGTACGGGCGAACTGCCAGCCCGAGCCGGGGATCGGCTCGGCGCCCTGACCGAAGAGCAGCGCATAGGTGACACCGGCGATCGCCGCGCCGACCAGTGGCGCCAGGATGAACAGCCACAGCTGGATGATCGCGTCGCTGCCTGCGAAGAGGGCGACGCCGATGGAGCGGGCCGGGTTGACCGACGTCCCGGTCAGGTTGATCGACGCGAAGTGGATCATCGAGAGCGTGAGGCCGATGGCGGCCGGCGCCAGCGCCGGGTGCTCGAAGCGGCCGTCGGTCACCGAGAGGATGATGTAGACGAAGATGGCGGTCGTGATCGCCTCGACCAGGAACGCCGCCCACCATGCGAAGTTGCTGGGGCTCTGGTCGCCGAAGTGGTTCTGGGCCAGCCCGTTGTTGCTGATGCTGTAGCCGTCGATGCCGTGCACCATGACGAAGAGCGCCAGGCCGGCGACGATCGCACCGCCGAGCTGTGCACCGACGTAGACCGGGACCTGGCGCCAGGCCATCCGGCCGCCGAGCGCCGCACCGACCGACACCGCCGGGTTGAAGTGCGCACCCGAGATCCGGCCGAACGCGTAGGCGCCCGCCAGGACCGTGATGCCGAACGCGAGCCCCGTGGCGGGCACGTCGGCGCCGGTGGTGATGGCAGCGCTGCAACCGATGAACACGAGCACGAAGGTCCCGAGCGCCTCTGCGGCGACCTTCTGGACGGTGGTGGAGGTGTCGGCCATGGTCGCAGCCTAGCCATCTCCAGCCCCGGTTGGGCCGGGCGCGCAGGCGTGCGAGGCTGGGTGGTGCCGACGTCCGGGCGACGTCAGGTATCTTGACGTCAAGACATTCTCACTGATGAGACCGCCTCAGCGCACAGGAGCGATCGACGAGATGGCCACGATCATCTACACGCACACCGACGAGGCGCCGCTGCTGGCGACGTACTCGTTCCTGCCGATCATCCAGGCCTACGCCGCCAAGGCGGGCGTGGAGGTCGAGACCCGCGACATCTCCCTGGCCGGCCGGATCATCGCGCAGTTCGCGGACGTGCTCACCGACGAGCAGCGGACCGACGACGCGCTCGAGGAGCTCGGCCGGCTCGCGCTGCGGCCCGAGGCCAACATCATCAAGCTGCCCAACATCTCGGCGTCCATCCCTCAGCTCAAGGCCGCCGTCAAGGAGCTGCAGGAGCAGGGCTACGACCTGCCCGACTACCCCGAGAACCCGAAGTCCGACGAGGACAACGACATCCGGGCCCGCTACGGCAAGGTCATGGGCTCGGCGGTCAACCCGGTGCTGCGCGAGGGCAACTCAGACCGGCGCGCTCCCGCCTCCGTCAAGGCCTACGCCAGGGCGCACCCGCACCGCATGGGCGCCTGGTCGCCCGAGTCGAAGACCAACGTCGCGACGATGGGCAAGGACGACTTCCGCTCCAACGAGCAGTCGGTGGTTCTCGACGGCGACGACACGCTGCGCATCGAGCACGAGGCCGCCGACGGCACCGTGACGGTGCTCAAGGAGTCGATCCCGGTCCTGGCCGGCGAGGTCGTCGACGGCACCTACATGAACGTCGCGGCGCTGCGCCGGTTCCTCACCGAGCAGATCGCCCGGGCCAAGGCCGAGGACGTGCTGTTCTCGGTGCACCTCAAGGCCACGATGATGAAGGTCTCCGACCCGATCATCTTCGGCCACGTCGTCCAGGCGTTCTTCCCGACCCTGTTCGAGCAGTACGGCGCCGCGCTCAAGACCGCCGGCATCTCGCCCAACGACGGCCTCGGGGCGCTCCTCAACGCGGTGGGGGCCCTGCCCGAGGGCGACGCGATCAAGGCCTCGGTCCAGCAGGGGCTCGACGACGGCCCGGACCTGGCGATGGTCGACTCCGACAAGGGCATCACCAACCTGCACGTCCCGTCCGACGTGATCGTCGACGCCTCGATGCCGGCCATGATCCGCAGCTCCGGTCACATGTGGGGGCCCGACGGTGAGGAGCACGACACCCTCGCGGTGATCCCGGACTCGTCCTATGCCGGCGTCTACCAGACCGTGCTCGACGACTGCCGCGCGCACGGCGCCTTCGACCCGGCCACGATGGGCTCGGTGCCCAACGTCGGCCTGATGGCCAAGGCGGCCGAGGAGTACGGCTCGCACGACAAGACCTTCGAGGTGCCCGCCGCCGGAGTGGTCCGGGTGGTCAACGCCGCCGGCGACACCCTCATCGAGCACACCGTCGAGCCCGGCGACATCTGGCGCGCCTGCCAGACCAAGGACGACCCGATCCGCGACTGGGTCAAGCTCGCCGTGACCCGGGCCCGCGCATCCGGTGCCCCGGCGATCTTCTGGCTCGACGAGTCCCGGGCCCACGACGCCAACCTGATCGCCAAGGTCAACGAGTACCTGCCCGAGCACGACACCGACGGGCTGACCATCGAGATCATGACGCCGGCCGACGCGACGGCGTACTCGCTCGAGCGGATCCGCAAGGGCGAGGACACCATCTCGGTGACCGGCAACGTGCTCCGCGACTACAACACCGACCTGTTCCCGATCCTCGAGCTCGGCACCTCGGCCAAGATGCTCTCGATCGTCCCGCTGATGAACGGCGGTGGCTTGTTCGAGACCGGCGCCGGCGGCTCGGCGCCGAAGCACGTCCAGCAGCTGGTCAAGGAGAACTACCTGCGCTGGGACAGCCTCGGCGAGTTCTTCGCGCTCGCCGCGTCGTTCGAGCACCTCGCCGGGTACGCCGACAACCACGGCGCCCAGGTCCTGGCCGACACCCTCGACCGGGCCACCGGGACGTTCCTCGAGGAAGACAGGTCGCCGACCCGCAAGGTCGGCGGCATCGACAACCGCGGCTCGCACTTCTACCTCGCCCTCTACTGGGCCCAGGAGCTGGCCGGCCAGGACGAGGACAGCGACCTGGCGGCGGCGTTCAAGCCGCTGGCCGAGACGCTGGCCGCGCAGGAGCAGCAGATCGTCGACGAGCTGCTCGCGGTCCAGGGCAGCCCGGCCGACATCGGTGGCTACTTCCGGCCCGACCCGGAGAAGGCGTCCGCGGTGATGCGCCCCTCCCAGACCTTCAACGAGGCACTGGCAGGACTGTGAGCGAGGTCCCGACGCACGCTCCGCAGCCACCTGACATCGGCCGGCGGACGCTGACGCCGTTCGGGTACGCCGTCTGTGTCGTCGTACCGTTCCTGATCGCGGCGGCGGGGTTCACGTTCCTGCACTTCCACTACGACAAGGAGCAGCTGGTCAGCGGCACCCGGCTGCACATCCTCACCTCCGACTGGACGCCTGACGACCCGGCGATGACCGCTCAGGTGACCGGGCAGCTGGCGCTCGGGGACGACGGCTGCCTCCGGCTCGGCACCACCGAGCTGGTGTGGCCCAAGGACTACGAGGCGACCGTCCAGCGGGTCGGCTCGGCCGACCAGATCAAGGTCTACGACCCGGCCCGCGACATCGTGGCCCGCAGCGCCCAGACGATCGAGCTCGGCGGCGGCTTCGCCGACGTCGGCCAGTACGCCGGCCTGGCCTGCGCCCCGACCTCGGGGCAGGTGTTCCTGGTGCAGTCCGAGCCCAAGGTGGTCGCCGCGGAATAGGCGTCGGGGGCTCTCGGCCGGGACGATGGTGGCGATGTCACAGACCACCGAGACCCGCCACGCGGTCGGCGCCACGGTGCGTCCGCGGAGCTTCGGCCCGGCCGTCTTCGCCCTGGCTGTCGGCGGCTTCGCGATCGGGACCACCGAGTTCGTGACCATGGGCGTGCTGCCCCAGGTGGCCGACGGCGTCGGCGTGTCGATCCCGGTGGCCGGCCGCGTCATCTCGGCGTACGCGCTGGGCGTGGTCGTGGGCGCGCCCCTCATCGCGTACTTCGGAGCGAAGCTGCCCCGCCGCAAGCTGCTGATCGGCCTGATGGCGGCCTACGCCGCGTTCAACGCGCTGAGCGCACTCGCGCCGAACTACCCGACGCTGATGGTCGCGCGGTTCTTCGACGGGCTGCCGCACGGTGGCTACTTCGGCGTCGCGTCGCTGGTGGCGGCCAGCATGGTCGCGCCCGAGCGCCGCGGGCGGGCGATCGCGCTGGTCCTGATGGGGCTGCCGGTGGCCAACGTGCTCGGGGTGCCGGTCGCGACCTGGCTCGGCCAGACGCTGGGCTGGCGGGCGTCCTACTGGGTCGTGGCCGGGCTGGCCGCGCTCACGATCGTCATGGTGCTGACCTACGTGCCGGACTGCCCGGGCAACCCCGAGGCCACCGGCCGCCGTGAGCTGCTGGCGCTGCGCAAGCCGCAGGTCTGGTTCGCCATCGTCGCCGGTGCGATCGGCTTCGGCGGCATGTTCGCCCTGTTCTCGTACGTCGCGCCGCTCGCCACCCGGGTCGGCGACCTGTCCGACTCCGCGGTCCCGGTCTTCCTGCTGACCCTGGGGCTCGGCATGGTGTTCGGCAACTGGCTGGCCGGGCGGGCCATGGACTGGTCGCTGCGGAAGTCGCTGCTCGGCTCCCCGGTCGCTCTGGCCCTCGCGCTCCTGGCGTCGTGGCTGCTGGCGCCGTACGGCTACGCCGCGCTGCCCGCCCTGTTCGCCGTCACCACCTTCGGCTCGGTCATGGCGCTGGGACTCATGATGCGGCTGATCGACGCAGCCGAGCACGCCGAGACGATCGGCGCCGCGCTCAGCCACGGCTCGCTCAACATCGGCAACGCGCTCGGCGCGGGGCTCGGTGGGCTGACCATCGCCGCGGGGTACGGCTACCGCTCGCCGCTGGCGATCGGTGCCGTGCTGTCGCTGGCCGGGTTCGCCGTGCTCGCGGCCGGGTTCGCGCTCGACCGCTCACCGGCGGCCCACTCCGAGGCCGTCACGTCGTAGAGCGCCATGTCGACCCAGTCGTCACGCACCTGGGCGCCGTACCGCTCGATGCCGTAGAGCCGGAACCCCACCCTCTCCGCCACGTGTCGTGAGACAGCGTTCTCCACCGCGGCGGACAGCTTGACCCGCTTGACGCCGAGGCTGTCGAAGATGTGGCTGACCACCAGCCGGGTGGCTCGCGTGGCCAGCCCCCGGCCCCGCGCGTCCGGGTGCGTCCAGTAGCCCACCTCGCACTCGACCCCGGGCCTCCAGTCGAACCACAGGACCGTGCCGAGGATGCGGTCGTCCTCGCCGTCGGCGATCGCCCAGGTCACGGCCTGCCCACTGGCGGCGTGCTCGCGGCGCCTCTCCACGTAGGCCCGGGCGTCGTCCATGGTGTACGGCGCCGGCTTGTGGCCCAGCCAGTGCGCGGCCTCCGGCTCCGCGGTGCCCTCCTGGATGCGCGTGGCGTCGTCCTCGCGGACCGGCCGCAGCCGGAACCCGTCGCCCTGGAGCACCGGCACGTCGAGCCAGGTCGTGCGGGGCTCGCGCGGGTCCTGCTTCAGCAGCGTGCCGACCCACGCGTCGCGCCGCCCTCCCTCGCGCTGCGGGAGGTAGCTGCGCAGCGTGCCCTCCTGTGTGAACCCGAGCCGCCAGGCCAGCTTGCGACTGGCCCAGTTGCCGGTGAAGGCGCGCCAGACGATCGTCTCCAGCCCGAGCTCGGCGAACCCCCAGTCCACCAGCAGCCGACAGCCCCGCTCGATGGCGCCGGTGCCGCGCACGTCCGGGTGGGAGCCGAAGGCGATCTCGGCCCGGCCGACCCCCTCGTTGCGCAGCGAGACCGTGCCGGCGTACCGCCCCTCGAGCTCGACCGCGAAAGCCCACTCGCTCCCGTCGACCCAGCCCTGCGGCATGACCCGCAGCCCGAACTCCTCGGCGTCCATCTCGTCGTACGGCGTCGGCACCATGGTCCACGCGATCGACTCCGGGTCGCGGGCCTGCTCGACCAGGCGCGGTACGTCGTCCGCGCCGGTGGGCGCGCAGCGTGACGACGCCGTCGGTGAGGGTGGGGGTGGTCAGCGGCGCGGGCACTTGGGCAGAGTGGTCGACGGGCGTCGACGGCGCAAGCCGATTCGACCCGGCCGTGCCATAGTCGGCGAAAGCCGTCGGTGGGGAGACTCGATGACCAAGCTCACGATGAACGAGGACCTCCCGTTCGACGAGACGACGACGCCGCCGCGGGTGTCCACGGGCGATCTTCCGATTGCTGCGGAGCTCCAGCAGCTCGTCACCGAGGCCTATGAGCTCTACCGTGGCGACAACAGCGGCACCGTCGCGGACTACATCCCGGTGCTGGCGGAGGCCTCGCCGGACCTGTTCGGGATCGCCGTCGTCGGACCCCGGGGCCGGTCGTTCGAGATCGGGGACGTCGCAGCGCGGTTCTCGATCCAGAGCGTGTCCAAGCCGTTCGTGTTCGCCCTCGTCTGCGACGCGGTCGGGTACGAGGAGGCTCGGCAGCGGCTCGGCGTCAACAGCACGGGCTTCCCGTTCAACTCGCTCATGGCCGTCGAGCTCAACACCGAGCGGACGATGAACCCGCTGGTCAACGCCGGCGCGATCGCCACGACCAGTCTCGCGCCGGGCGCCACCTCGGACGAGAAGTGGGCGTCGATCAGGCAACGTCTCTCGATGTTCGCGGGACGCGAGCTGACCATGAGTGAGGAGGTCTACGCCTCCGAGTCAGCCACCAACCTGCGCAACCAGGGCATCGCCCATCTCCTCCAGAGCTACGGCCGGCTCTACTTCGACCCCGACGAGGCGACTGACATCTACACCCGGCAGTGCTCGCTGGACGTGACCGTCCACGACCTCGCCGTGATGGGGGCGACCCTGGCCAACGGAGGCGTGAACCCCGTCACCGGTGAGACGGTGCTCAGGCCGGGTGTCTGCCGGCGCGTGCTGGCCGTGATGGCGAGTGCCGGGCTCTACGAGCTGTCGGGCGACTGGCTCTACCAGATCGGGGTCCCGGGCAAGAGCGGCGTGAGCGGTGGCATCGTGACGGTCGCTCCGGGCAAGGGCGGGCTGGCGACGTACTCGCCGCCCCTGGACGCAGCCGGCAACAGCATCCGCGGCCAGCTGGTGACGAAGTACCTCTCCGAACGGCTCGGGCTCAACCTCTTCGCGTCCGTCCCCGCCGAGGGACCGCGTCCCCAGTAGGCCGCGTCATCCGCCTTGCGGTGGCCCCTGTGAACCCTGGTCGCCCGTCCTCATGGCGGCCAGGGCTCGGTGGACGTTGCCATGGACGTGGTCGGCTCCGAGGCGGGTCATCGCACCGTCGCGCTCGAGTACGCCGCGAACCGCCGGTCGCACAGCGGCGAGCCGGAGCTCGACTCCGCACTCCTCCGCCATCCGGATGATCTCCGAGACCGTCGCAGCGCCCTGGGAGTCGACGAAGTTGATCCCCGCGAAGTGCAGGACGATGCCGCGCAGGTGGGGGTCCAGCAGAGCGGTGCGCACCCGGTCCTCGAGAGCGTCGGCGGTGGCGAAGAAGACGCCACCGTCCATCCGAAGCACCTCGAAGCCGGGGAACGTCTCGTCGTCGGGGTGCTCCGCCAGGTCCCGGAACACCTGGGTCCCGGGCTCGCGGCCGAGCGTCGACATCCGTGGGTGGGTGACGACGTGGACGAGCCAGATCAGGGACAGGGCCACGCCGATCATGACCCCGGCGAGGATGCCGAAGACCAGGGTCCCGAGGATCGCCGCGACGGCGACCCAGAAGTCGACTCTCGACACCCTGCGCAGGCGCTGCATCTCCGGGAGGTCGATCATCCCGAAGACGACGGCTTCGATGATGAGGGCGGCGAGCACGGGCTTGGGCAGGGAGGAGAAGAGCGGGGCGAGGATGACCAGCGCCAGCAGGACGGTGACACCCGACGTGAAGGACGCGAGGCCGGTCCGGGCCCCCGACCTGTCGTTGAGCGAGCTCGCCGACAGGCTCGTCGAGACGGGCATCCCTTGCAGCATGCCCGCGCCGATGTTCGCCGCAGCCTGCGCGACCGACTCCTGGTCGATGTCGACCTGGTAGCGGTGCTTGGCCGCGAAGGCCCGGGCGTCCCCCGCGGTCTGGGAGAACCCGATCATCACCAATGCGAACGCGGCCACCACCACCGTCCCCGCGTGATCAGCCAGCAGCCCGAGGTCGGGCACGTCCACGGACGGGAGACCACGCGGGATGTCCCCGACCAGGGCCACTCCGTGGTCCTCGAGGTCGAACAGGCCGGATGCGACCAGCCCACCCACGAGCAGCACCAGCGACCCCGGCACCTGAGGGGCCACCCACCGAAGCGTGAACACCACGACGAGAGCGATGACTCCGACCGCAACGGTCGTCAGGTGAGCCTGTCCGAGCGTGGAGAGCCAGGAGCGCAGCTCCTGCAACGGGTTGTCGCCCTCGGTGTCGGTGCCGGTGAGCTTGGGCAGCTCACCGATGACCACGTCGATCGCCGCGCCGAACAGGAAGCCGGTGACCACGGCACGGGACAGGAACTGCGACAGCCACCCCATCCGGAAGACCGCGAGGACCACGAAGAGCAGGCCGCTGGCCAGGGTGATCCCGGCCACCAGGGTCGCCACGTCCCCGGTGTCGGTGATCCCGGTGGCGAGGACTGCACCACCTGCGACCGCAGCGATTCCTGAGCTCGGACCCATCGAGATCTGCCGGCAGCTGCCGAACAGGGCGTAGAGGATGGCGCCTGCTGCCGCGGCGTACAGCCCGTTCTCGAGCGGCACCCCGGCGATGCCCGCATAGCCCAGGTTCTTCGGGATGATCAGGGCGGCAACAACGACACCGGCGACCAGGTCGTGGCGCAACCACTCCTGCCGGTAGGCCCGCAGCTGGCCGACGATCGGCAGGAACCTCAGCCCCTGCTGCTCGGGCAAAGGCGCGGTCGTCATGCCGCGTCGGCCCGGATCAGGGGACCTCGGCGTACCAGACTTCCTGGATGTTCTGGCGCATGAGGGCCCGCTGCCCCACCTGGATCAGGACCCCGGCGATGGCGAGCACGAGCAGGAGCAAGGCCCAGGCCCAGCTGTTGGAGACGGTGTCGGTGAAGTCGCCCCTGCTGAAGTCGGCGGAGTTCAGTGAGCCGACCAGCAGCATGAGGCCGCCGACCACGCCGACGGCACCGGCGAAGGCGCCGAGGACGACCAGCACGATCATCGGCATGTTCGCGAAGATCGACGCCAGACCGATCACCAGGCCGACGGCCAGACCCACCAGCACCGCCAGCCAGTTCCAGTCGATCCCGAGGGCGACGACCAGCCCCGAGCCGATCGCGAAGCCGAACGCGCCCATGGCGATCACGATGGCCACGTAGTAGTAGAGGTAGGCGAGAACCGCGAAGACCAGGGCGAACACCAGGCCCAGCACCCAGCCGAGCACGGTCCCGAGGAAGTGTTCGTCGGCGAACCCGGCGACGAGTCCGGCGCCGAAGGCGAACCCGGCGAAGAAGCCCCAGATGGGGATCACGAGCCGCAGCACGAACTGGCCGGAAAGGAGCATCGCGCCCCCGGCCAGGATCGCGAGGATGCCCAGAAGGATGTCGGCCATGACAGCAATGTAGGGCCGGCAGTGCCTCAGATCTGGGATGTCCGCCATCGGCGTCGAAGTGCATCCATCGCGCGGCAGGCCAGCCCGCGGGCGGCGAGGGGTAGCTGCGTGCGTACCCCCATGCCGTTGTAGAGCACGAAGTCGTCGAAGCGGTGTGGACCGGGGCGGTCCGCGACGGACACCGCGGCATCCCGGAGCGTCCGCAGCTGCCCGACGGTCATCTGCAACGGCGGCTCGTCGGGCTGGTAGCGGCAGCCGAAGTAGTAGTCACGTCCCGGTTCTCTCGTCATCTCGATGTGACAGCCGAGCACGTGCGTGACCTCGCGCGCGTCCGCGAACTCGACCAGCCGGTTCATGCTGTCCACGAAGGCCGGGAAGTCGGCGACATAGATCCGCCCGGGATAGACGGAGTCCCCGGTGAACAGCAGACCGGTCCGCTCGTCGTGCAGCGCGACAGAGGCGGCCTGGTGACCCGGGATCCCGACCAGCTGGAGGGCACGCCCACCAAGGTCGTAGTCGACGACCTGGTCGGGCCAGCCCGTGAAACCGAAGAACGCCTGCACGTCCTGCACCGACCTGCCCACCACGACCGTGTCGGGACGGTCCGCGAAGGACGCGTCTCCAGCCACATGGTCACCGTGACCGTGCGTGTGGGCGACGACGAGCTGGTAGCCGGGTCGGGGGCGGCGGCTCGTCAGCCAGTCGGCGATGAGCCCGTCGACCGTGAACCTGAGCAGCTCGTCTTCGACGGCACCGGTGTCGAGCAGCAGCGCCCGCTCGCCGCCCAGCAGGAGGAACGTGAAAGGCGCCTCGAAGGTGACGTCCTTGCTCTGTCGCATGATGACGGTGTCGTCGCCGTACCGATGAACCTGCCACGGCGGGTCCGTCCGCCGCCGACGGGCCGGCGACCCATGGATCCAGCGGACATCCAGGCTGTCGGACGCCGATTCGCTGCCCACGGCAGCGACCCTAGTCAGTCCTGCCTGTTGGTGCGGGAGTCACGTGAGTGTCGGTCCGGCTCCGTAGGGTCCGAGTCGTGAACGAGACTGGCGAGAACACGATGGCACTACGGCCGGTGCGCGAATCTGACCTGGACGCGCTGTTTCGCCAGATGAGCGATCCGGAGTCGGTCAGGATGGCGGCATTCACGGCCGAGGACCCGGCTGACCGGCAGCGGTTCGACGCACACATGGCGAGGGTGATGGGCTCGCCCGACAACACACTGCTCGCGATCACCCGGGAGAGCGAGGTGGTGGGCAGCATCGGCTACTTCGTCCTCGAGGGGCGGACCGAGGTCACGTACTGGATCGACCGTGCCTTCTGGGGGCGGGGCATCGCCGGTCAGGCTCTGGCCCTGGTTCTCGAGGAGATCGGGACCCGGCCCGTCTACGGCCGGGCTGCGAGCGACAACGCCGGGTCGCTCCGGGTGCTCGAGAAGAACGGGTTCCGAGTCATCGGCACCGAGATGGCGTTCGCATCGGCACGGCGGGGCGAGATCGAGGAGACGATCCTGCGGCTGGACTAGGCGCTTGCCCTCCTCGCCATAGAGTTCGGTCGTGGGTCCGCCGGAGATCGAGCTGATCGTGCGCGCTGTCATCACTCGAGGCTCGCGACTGTTGCTGGCACAGCCGACCGGGGAGACCTGGTACTTCCTTCCCGGCGGCCACCTCGAGCCGGGCGAGCCCGCGACCTACGCGCTGCGCCGTGAGCTCGAAGAGGAGCTCGGCGTCTCTGACGTCCAGGTCGGAGGCGTGCTGGCAGTCACCGAGAACAGGTACGCAGACGAGCGCGGGGAACACCATGAGGTCAACCTGGTCCACCGGGTAGCCGTCGGCGAGGACATCGGCGGTTCTCGAGAGGAGCACATCGCCTTCGAGTGGTTCGAGCTGTCTGAGCTGGGCGCCGTCGAGGTGCGACCTCCCGCAATCGCCGAGCTGCTCCGGACGGGACTTGACGGCCCAGAGCTGGAAGTCCGGACAGACGGGTTCGGATAGGAGCCGTCCCACAGCGCCCACCCGACTCAGTGGAGCGCAGCCGCCGTGCGCCCCGGGCCCGTCAGCTCCGGGAAGCCGCCGAGCGGGCGATCGTCAGCTCCCAAAGACCACCAGCGAAGCTGAGCGCCGCCAGCACCAGGAAGGCGACTGCCCATCCGTAGGTCTTCGCATCGCGTCCGCCGAAGCTGATGGTCAGGAGACTGCACGTCGTGAGCACGAGTCCACCTCCGACGCGGGCGTATCCCAGAGCGCGAAGATGGTGGAACTCCCACCTCGGGATCACACGTCGTACGCCGACGCGCAGGGCGCTTGCTCCGTGGATCTGTGCATTCATCGTCGAGACCTCCTCCGGGGGTTCCAGTCTGCCTCGATGTCGGTCAGGGGTATCAGCACGGCGCGCGCCGGCTCCGTTCTCACAAGGAGGGAGGAGACGCCATGTGCCAGGAACTGTCGCCGGGTGGCCGCCTGGCCTGCGCCAACCCGGTCTGCAACGGCCGATCGCACGTCTGGGTGCACGAGTCGTCGGCCCCGGACCGCAAGCGTGACGTCGACGCCCGAGGCCACGATCTGGGCGGCGACCGCGCTTCGAGCTAGAGGCTGCTCACCGCCGAGCGGCCGAGGAAGTTGGACGCGGGCTCAGCGCCTCCCTAGACGCGGTGCAGAGCGAGCCCGCCGACCCGAGGCCGCTCCTCGAGGAGTACCGACGTCCAGCGTGTGAAAACGAAGGTCGACCCGAGGAAGTTGGCTCGAGCGGCGATCGACGGCAGCGTCGGCTGAGCCGCGGGCCGTCAGCCGCCGAGCTGGCCGCGCAGCCCATCCAGGTCGCCCAGCACCCAGGCCGACGCGAGCTGCCCGTCCAGGACGGTGAAGAACGCAGCGCCGGCGTACCCGAACCGCCGGCCCGTGGCCGCGAGGCCCAGCAGCGGACCGGTGTGCGTGCCGGAGTAGCGGAGCCGCGCCGCGGCCGAGGATCCCTCGCAGACCAGCGTGACCACGGTGTTGTGGAAGTCCGACGAACCGGCCCGGATCTGGTCGCGGTACGCCCGCCAGCCGTCGCGCCCGGCCGTCGAGGTGCCGAGCGACCCGCGGAACTCGAACGAGGGCGTGAGGACGGTGCCCACGAGGGTGTCGTCCCATCGGTTCCACAGCTCGTCGTAGAAGCTGTGGACCAACTCGGCGGTGCTGACCACGACCATGGAGAATGCCACCCATGTCCGCCGCACCCGCCACCGAGCCCGAGGTCAGCGTGCCCGACGTGGTCTCGGGCGGCGCCCGGCCCCGCGTGCTGAGCGGGATCCAGCCGACCGCGGACTCGTTCCACTTCGGCAACTACCTCGGCGCCCTGCGGCAGTGGGTCGACCTCCAGCGCGACCACGCGCCGTTCTTCTTCATCGCCGACCTGCACGCCATCACCGTCGAGCAGGACCCCAAGGCACTCCGCGAGCGCACGCTCCGCGCCGCCGCCCAGCTGTTGGCCATGGGCATCGACCCCGAGCGGTCCGCAATCTTCATCCAGAGCCAGATCCCGGCCCACGCCCAGGGCGCCTGGGTGCTGCAGTGCCTGACCGGCTTCGGCGAGGCCCGGCGGATGACCCAGTTCAAGGACAAGTCGGCCAAGGGCGGCGAGGGCGCGTCCAGTGTCGGGCTGTTCACCTACCCGGTGCTCCAGGCGGCCGACATCCTGCTCTACCGCCCCCACTACGTACCGGTCGGCGAGGACCAGCGCCAGCACCTCGAGCTGACCCGCGACCTGGCCCAGCGGTTCAACAGCCGCTACAAGAAGACCTTCCGGCTGCCCGAGCCCTACATCCTCAAGGCGACGGCCAAGATCGGCGACCTCCAGAACCCCACCGCCAAGATGTCGAAGTCCGCGTCGTCGCCGCAGGGCATCATCGAGATGCTCGACGACCCGGCGTCGAGCGCGAAGAAGATCCGCAGTGCGGTCACCGACTCCGGCTCCGACATCCGGTTCGACCCGGACGAGAAGCCGGGCGTGAGCAACCTGCTCACCATCTACAGCTCGCTGACGGCGGCGAGCGTCCAGGACCTCGAGGACCAGTACGCCGGCAAGGGCTACGGCGACCTCAAGAAGGACCTGGCCGACGTGGTGGTCGACTTCGTGACGCCGTTCCGCGACCGCACCCTGGAGCTCCTCGACGACCAGGCCCACCTGTCCCAGGTGCTGGAGCAGGGCCGGGTGCAGGCACAGTCGGTGGCCCAGGCCACCCTCGAGGACGTCTACCGACGAGTGGGGTTCGTGGCCGCCGCCAGGTGAGCTCCGAGTAGATTCGGACGATGCCGACGATCGGAGTGGCGGTAGCGATCCCGGAGCCGTGGGCGACCGAGCTGCAGGACTACCGCACCAGCCTCGGCGACGCGATGGCGGCGACGATCCCCACCCACGTCACGCTGGTCCCGCCGACCGGTGTGGGCGACGACGAGCTGGAGAAGATCGAGGCGCACCTGGCCGCCGTGGCGTCCGACGTCCGGCCCTTCGACGTGCACCTGCGCGGCACCGGCTCGTTCCGCCCGGTCTCGCCGGTGGTCTTCGTGGGCCTGGCCGAGGGCATCTCCCAGTGCGAGCAGCTCGCGGACGCCGTCCGCCAGGGGCCGCTGGCCGTCGACCTCGCCTACCCCTACCACCCGCACGTCACGATCGCGCACGACGTCGCCGAGGAGCAGCTGGACCGGGCCTTCGGCGAGCTCGCCGACTTCGAGTGCCGGTTCGTGGTCGGCCACTTCGGGCTCTACGTCCACGACCAGCTGCGCGGCTGGACGCCCACCCGCTGCTTCCCGTTGTCGCCGGGTACCTGAACGGCGTGCCGGCCTTCGTCGACAGGTTCAAGCGTCGCCTCCACGAGGTGCGGGAGGGCCGGCCGGCGATCGACCACGTGCTCCGGACGCAGGAGCACTACGGCCAGACCAACGCCAGCCAACAGGCCGGCGCCGTCACCTACTTCGGCTTCCTGTCGATCTTCCCGGTGCTGGCGCTGGCCTTCTTCGTCGTCGGCTGGATCGCGCAGGTGTTCCCGGACGCCCAGGACACCTTGGTCAGGGCGATCAACCAGATGTTCCCCGGCATGATCGGGGAGGGGAAGGGCCAGATCCAGCTCAAGGACATCGAGGACTCCGCCGCGACCGTCGGGCTGATCGGACTGGTGGGTCTGCTCTATGCCGGCCTTGGCTGGCTGTCGGCTCTGCGAAATGCCCTGATCACGGTCTTCGAGCTGCCGAACCGGGAGCTGCCGAACTTCGTCATGGGCAAGGTCCGTGACCTCGTGACACTGGTGATCATCGGCACCGTGCTGCTGGTGGCGGTCGGGTTCACCGGCGTGGTCTCCGGCTTCTCGCACGACCTGCTGGGGTGGGCGGGACTCAGCACCGAGCTCGGCTGGCTGGTCGACATCCTCACGATCGTGCTCGGCCTGCTCGCGAACGCCGTGCTCTTCCTCTCGATGTTCCGACTGCTGGCGGCTCCGGATCTGCCTTGGCGTGCGATGTGGTCCGGCGCGTTGCTCGGTGCGGTCGGCTTCGAGATCCTCAAGCAGGTGTCGGGGCTGTTGCTCAGCATCACCCAGGGCAACCCGGCGTTCCAGGTGTTCGGCATCGCGCTGATCCTGCTGGTCTGGATCAACTACTTCTCCCGCGACATCCTGTACGCCGCCGCGTGGACGTGGACGCATCCGCTGGCCCGGGCCGAGCGGGTGGTCGCGCCCGCGGACCCGGTGCAGGGACCTCCGGTCCACTCGACGGAGCAGCTGATCGCGGCGAGCGGGCGCGAGACACGGCTCAAGAAGGGCGCCTTCGCCGCCGGGGCCGCGGTCGGGGTGGCCGCGGCGACCGCCATCGCCCGGGCCGGCCGCGGCGACGACTGACGGCTCACTAGCATCGCGACATGACCGACACCGTCACCCTGGCCATGGGCTCCCGGATGCCTCTGCTCGGCTTCGGCACCTGGCAGATCCACGACGACGAGGCGGTGCGTGCCTCCGCGGCCGCGCTGGAGGCCGGCTACCGGCATCTCGACACCGCCACCGTCTACGGCAACGAGCGTGAGGTCGGCCGGGCGCTGGCCGAGAGCGGTGTGCCCCGCGACGAGGTCTTCCTCACCACGAAGTGCCCGCCCGACCGTGCGGGACGGGAGCTCGACACGCTGCAACGGAGCCTCGACCTCCTCCAGACCGACCACGTGGACCTCTGGCTCATCCACTGGCCTGGTGGTGGGTCGACCAACGTGGACCTGTGGCACGCGTTCGTCGAGGCCCGGGAGGCCGGCCTGGCTCGCGAGATCGGCGTGAGCAACTTCGACGCGCAGCTGATCGATGCCGTGTCGAAGCCCACCGGCGTCGTGCCTGCGGTCAACCAGATCGAGTGGAGCCCGCTGCTCTACGACGCGGGCGTCGTGGCCGACCATCGGGCCCGCGACGTGGTGCTGGAGGGGTACAGCGCGCTGCGCGGCGGCACCCTGGACCATCCGGCCATCGTGGAGATCGCGGAGCGGGTCGGCCGGACTCCGGCCCAGGTCATCATCCGCTGGCACCTGCAGCATCAGTTCGTCGTGATCCCCAAGTCGGTCCGCAGCGAGCGGATCCGGAGCAACTTCGACGTCCAAGGGTTCAGCCTCAGCGACGAGGACATGGCGACGCTGGACGGCCTCGGGGGCAGCTGACTGCCTCCGTCAGTGCCCGTGCCGCAGCGCGGCGTGCAGGTCCCAGTTGAGCCTCGAGATCACGTCCAGCGGGATCTCCTTCGGGCAGGCGGCGGTGCACTCCCCGATGTTGGTGCAGCCGCCGAAACCCTCGGCGTCGTGCTGGCCGACCATGTGCACGACCCGGCGGTCGCGCTCGGCCTGCCCCTGCGGCAGCTCGCCGAGGTGGGTGATCTTGGCGCCCAGGAAGAGGGAGGCCGAGCCGTTGGGGCAGGCGGCGACGCAGGCGCCGCAGCCGATGCACGTGGCAGCGTCGAAGGCCCGGTCGGCCTTCTCCTTCGGCACCGGTACGGCGTGGGCGTCCGGCGCAGCGCCCGTGTTGACCGAGATGAAGCCGCCGGAGGCGATGATCCGGTCGAAGGCGCGCCGGTCGACGACCAGGTCCTTGATGACCGGGAACGGGTCGGCCCGCCACGGCTCGATGACGATCTCGTCGCCGTCCTGGAACGACCGCATGTGCAGCTGGCAGGTGGTCGTGACCTCGGGGCCGTGGGCCTGGCCGTTGATCATCAGCCCGCACATGCCGCAGATCCCCTCGCGGCAGTCGGAGTCGAAGGCGACCGGATCCTCGCCCTTGCCGATCAGCTCCTCGTTGAGGACGTCGAGCATCTCGAGGAACGACATGTCCTCGGAGACGTCGTCGAGCTGGTAGGTGACCATCTCCCCACCCGACGCGGCGTCCGGCTGGCGCCAGATCTTGAGAGTCATTTTCACGTCGATGCACCAGCTGGCGATATCGGGGTCCCCGCGGCGTTGTTCGGGGGAGCGAAGCGGAGGAGAAGAACGTCGTGGGGTGGTTTCACTTGTAGCTCCGCTGCTTCATCTCGACGAACTCGTAGGTCAGGTGCTCCTTGCGCAGCACGGGGGTCTGGCCCTCGCCGGCCCACTCCCAGGCCGCGACGTAGGCGTACTGGTCGTCGTGGCGCAGTGCCTCGCCGTCCTCGGTCTGCGACTCGGCGCGGAAGTGGCCGCCGCACGACTCGCGCCGGTTGAGGGCGTCGATGCACATCAGCTCGCCGAGCTCGAGGAAGTCCGCGACCCGGCCCGCCTTCTCCAGCGACTGGTTGAAGCTCTCCGCGCTGCCCAGGACCTTGACGTTGCGGTGGAAGTCCTCGCGCAGACCGCGGATCAGGTCGATGGCCTTGCGCAGCCCGTCCTCGGTGCGCTCCATCCCGCAGTACTCCCACATGATGTTGCCGAGCTCGCGGTGGTAGGAGTCGACGCTGCGGGTCCCGCTGGTGGTCAGGAACGCGTCGATCCGCGACCGCACCGACTCCTGGGCCTCGACCACCGACGGGTGGTCCTCGGGCACACGGTCGAACGGCCCGTCGGCGAGGTAGTCGCGGATCGTGTTCGGCAGCACGAAGTAGCCGTCGGCCAGCCCCTGCATCAGCGCCGAGGCGCCCAGCCGGTTGGCCCCGTGGTCGGAGAAGTTGGCCTCACCGGTCACGAACAGGCCGGGGATCGTGGCCTGGAGGTCGTAGTCGACCCACAGCCCGCCCATGACGTAGTGGACGGCCGGATAGATCCGCATCGGGACCTCGTAGGGATCCTCGCCCGTGATCCGGGCGTACATGTCGAACAGGTTCCCGTACTTCGACTCGATCGACTCGCGGCCCAGCCGGTCCATGGCGTCGGCGAAGTCCAGGTAGACCCCCCGGCGTACGCCGTCCACCTCCGGGCCCACGCCGCGACCCTCGTCGCAGACGCTCTTGGCCGCCCGGGAGGCGATGTCGCGGGGGACCAGGTTGCCGAACGCCGGGTAGATCCGCTCGAGGTAGTAGTCCCGGTCCTCCTCCGCGATCTCCCGGGGATCCTTGTCGCAGTCCGACTTCTTCTTCGGCACCCAGATCCGGCCGTCGTTGCGCAGCGACTCCGACATCAGCGTCAGCTTCGACTGGTGGGTGCCGGTGACCGGGATGCAGGTCGGGTGGATCTGGGTGTAGCAGGGGTTGGCCATCAGCGCGCCCTTGCGGTGCGCGCGCCAGGTGGCCGTCACGTTGCTGCCCATCGCGTTGGTGGACAGGAAGAAGACGTTGCCGTAGCCGCCGGTGGCGAGCACGACCACGTCGGCGAAGTAGGTCTCGACCTCGCCGGTGACCAGGTCGCGCACGATGATCCCGCGGGCCCGCCCGTCCACGACGATCAGCTCGAGCATCTCGTGGCGGGTGTAGCAGCGCACGGTGCCCGCTGCGACCTGCCGCTCCAGCGCCTGGTAGGCGCCGATCAGGAGCTGCTGGCCGGTCTGGCCGCGGGCGTAGAAGGTCCGCGAGACCTGGACGCCGCCGAACGAGCGGTTGTCGAGCAGCCCGCCGTACTCCCGGGCGAACGGGACGCCCTGGGCGACGCACTGGTCGATGATGTTCACGCTGACCTCGGCCAAGCGGTAGACGTTCGACTCGCGCGAGCGGTAGTCGCCGCCCTTGATGGTGTCGTAGAACAGGCGGTAGACGGAGTCGCCGTCGCCCTTGTAGTTCTTGGCCGCGTTGATGCCGCCCTGCGCCGCGATCGAGTGCGCGCGGCGCGGGCTGTCCTGGTAGCAGAACGACTTCACGACGTACCCGGCCTCGCCCAGCGTCGCCGCCGCCGACGCCCCGGCCAGGCCGGTGCCGACCACGATGATCGACAGCCGCCTCCGGTTGGCGGGGTTGGCGATCCGCGCCTCGAACTTCCGGGTGCCCCACTGCTCCTCCAGCGGCCCACCGGGTGCCTTGGTGTCCTGGATCGGGTCGCCGTCGACGTAGTAGCCGGCCGCGTCGTCGAAGACCTCGTCGCCGGGCTCGCGGGTGTGCGAGGAGTCGAACGACAGCGTGGTGTCCGGCATGTCCGGCTTGTCGTCCGACGTGCCGTGCGGCGTGGTCATGAAGAACCCAGTGTCAAGAGATGACTCCGAACAGGACGAAGATGGGCACCAGCGAGAAGCCGCCGGCGATGACGATCGCGAGCACGTAGCCGAGCACGTTGGCGTTGCGGCGGGCCCGCGCGTTGTTGGTCAGGCCGAGGGTCTGCGCGGCGCTCCACGTTCCGTGTCGCAGGTGCATGGCCAGCGCGCCCATGGCGAGCAGGTAGATGAGCGTGAGCCACCACGTGCTGAACGAGTCGACCAGCAGGTCGTAGGGGTCGTCGGTCGGGCCCCCCGAGACGTTGACCTTGCCGATCGTGAAGTTGATGAGGTGCCAGACCACGAAGAGCAGCAGCGCGATGCCGCCCCAGCGCATCCAGTGCGAGGAGAACGTCGAGTGGTTGCTCTTCCTCATGACGTACTTCGTGGTGCGGGCCCGTACCTTGCGCCGCCACAGCACCAGTGCGCACGCGACGTGGACGACCAGCGAGACGATCAGCACGGCCCGGATCAGCCACAGCAGCCCGGTGCGGGGGAGCATCGGCTCCCCGATGGTGCGGATGTGCTCGGCGTACTCGTCGTAGGCCACGGGACCGCTGAAGGCCTTGAGGTTGCCGTACATGTGCACGAGCACGAAGAGGATGAAGACGATGCCGGTGACCGCCATGAGCATCTTCAGCGCGATGGTCGACCGGGCCGCTCTGGCGCCGGTCACGAGACCCGTCGTCTGACCCGGGCTGGGGCGCGTGGTCGCCACCGCACGAGGCTATCGCGGCCGATGCGAGCTCTCCCCGGTCGGCGAGGGTGTGACATTTCCCGCGTTGCCCGGGTACCCCGGGTGCAGCCGGTTCCGCTTCGGCGTGGCAATGTGCAGACTGCGCTCTGGTAGCGGGCCCAGCAGTGGAGGTGGCAATGGCGTCGACGGACGCGCGTGAGTCGACAGAGACGTCGAGCGGACCCATGGCGGCGGGCGTCGGCTCACCGACGCGGGCCCAGATCGATGCCCGGACGCTCCGGCAGGACCGGTGGTGGCTCTACCCGGCCGCGACGTTCACGGTCTTCTTCGGCTTCGTCGTCTACGCCACCATCCGCGCGTTCTGGGGCAGCGCCTACTACTCCAAGCCCTACCTCTCGCCGTTCTACTCGCCGTGTCTCGGCGACTGCGTCAGGGGCTCGTCCGACTTCGGGCAGCCGTTCGAGGGCTGGCCGCTGTCCGCCGCGCTGATCGTCCTGATCTTCCCGCTGGGCTTCCGGCTGACCTGCTACTACTACCGCAAGGCCTACTACCGGTCGTTCTGGCTCTCGCCGCCGGCCTGCGGCGTGGCCGAGCCGCACGGCAAGTACACCGGCGAGACGCGGTTCCCGCTGATCCTGCAGAACGTGCACCGCTGGTTCTGGTACGCCGCCGTGCTGGTCGCGCTGGTCCTCACCTACGACGCGGTGCTCGCCTTCGGCCCGGCCGAGGGTGAGTCCAGCGGCATACACATGGGGCTCGGCACCGTGTTCATGGTCGCCAACGTCGTGCTGATCTGGCTCTACACGATCTCGTGCCATTCGTGCCGGCACATCACCGGCGGCCGGCTGCGCCACTTCAGCAAGCACCCGGTCCGCTACCAGCTGTGGACCTGGGTGTCGAAGCTCAACGCCCGGCACGCCCAGTACGCGTGGTTCTCGCTCTTCTCGGTCGCGCTGGTGGACCTCTACATCGCGCTGCTGGCCTCCGGTGCCTTCGACGACCCGCGGTTCTTCTGAGGAGGTCGCTGACATGACCGAGACAACCGTCCCCGCGCCCGCCGAGAAGGGCGCCGTCGAGAGGCACCAGTACGACGTGGTCGTGATCGGCGCCGGCGGCTCCGGCCTCCGCGCGGCCATCGCCGCCCACGACGCCGGAGCGAAGACCGCGATCGTCTGCAAGTCCCTGCTCGGCAAGGCGCACACCGTGATGGCAGAGGGCGGCATCGCCGCAGCCATGGGCAACCGCTGGCCCGAGGACAACTGGGAGGTCCACTTCCGCGACACCATGCGTGGCGGGAAGATGCTCAACAACTGGCGGATGGCCCAGCTGCACGCCCAGGAGGCCCCGGAGCGGGTCCAGGAGCTCGAGGACTGGGGCGCGCTCTTCGACCGCACCGAGGACGGGCTGATCTCCCAGCGGGACTTCGGCGGCCACCGCTACGCACGGCTCGCGCACGTCGGCGACCGCACCGGTCTCGAGATGATCCGCACCCTCCAGCAGCGCGCTGTCGCGCTCGGCATCGACTGCTTCATGGAGTGCACGGTCACCGACCTCTTCAAGGGGCCGGACGGTGCGATAACCGGTGCGTTCGCCTACTGGCGCGAGACCGGGTCGTTCATCGCGTTCGAGGCCCCGTCGGTCGTCCTGGCCACCGGCGGCATCGGCAAGTCCTTCAAGGTCACCTCCAACTCCTGGGAGTACACCGGCGACGGACACGCGCTCGCGCTGCGCGCCGGGGCCTCGCTGATCAACATGGAGTTCGTCCAGTTCCACCCCACGGGGATGGTCTGGCCGCCCTCGGTGAAGGGGCTGCTGGTCACGGAGTCGGTCCGCGGCGACGGCGGCATCCTGAAGAACTCCGAGGGCGAGCGGTTCATGTTCGACTACATCCCGGAGTTCTTCAAGGCCGAGACGGCGGACAACGTCGAGGAGGCGGACCGCTGGTACGACGACAAGAAGAACAACCGCCGGCCACCCGAGCTGCTCCCGCGTGACGAGGTCGCGCGCGCGATCAACTCCGAGATCAAGGCCGGCCGGGGATCACCGCACGGCGGGATCTACCTCGACATCGCGTCGCGGCGGTCACCGGAGTTCATCCACAAGCGGCTGCCGTCGATGTACCACCAGTTCAAGGAGCTGGCCGATGTCGACATCACCAAGGAGCCGATGGAGATCGGCCCGACCTGCCACTACGTCATGGGTGGGGTCGAGGTCGACCCCGACACCGAGCTGTCCGTGATCGACGGGCTGTACGCCGTGGGCGAGTGCTCCGGCGGCATGCACGGCTCCAACCGGTTGGGCGGCAACTCGCTGTCGGACCTGATCGTGTTCGGCAAGCGGGCGGGCGAGGCCGCGGCCGAGCGGGCCGCCAAGGGGTCGGCGCGGGCCGCGGTGTCGGACGCCGAGATCGCGGCTGCGGAGCAGGCCGCGCTGGCGCCGTTCGAGTCCAAGGGCGACGAGAACGCCTACACCATCCAGCAGGACCTGCAGCAGGCGATGAACGACCTGGTCGGCATCATCCGCACCGAGGACGAGCTCGAGCAGTCGCTGAAGGAGATCGAGCAGCTGAAGGCGCGAGCCGCGAAGCTCAAGGTCGAGGGCGGCCGCGCGTACAACCCGGGCTGGCACCTCTCGATCGACATCCACAACATGCTGCTGGTCTCGGAGTGCATCGCGAAGGCGGCGCTGGCCCGGCAGGAGTCCCGGGGCGGCCACACGCGTGACGACTTCCCCGGGCCCGACCCGACCTGGGGGGCCAAGAACCTCGTGCTGACGCTCAACTCGGCCGGCGACGGAGTGGACCTGACCGAGAAGCGGCTGCCGGTGATGCCGGACGAGCTCAAGACGTTCTTCGAGGACAAGTGAGGCGAGATGGCTGAGACGACCCAGCTCAAGATGCGGGTCTGGCGCGGCGACGGCGAGGGCGGCGCGCTCCAGGACTACACCGTCGAGGTCTCCGAGGGCGAGGTCGTGCTCGACGCCATCCACCGCCTGCAGGCCACCCAGGCCGGCGACCTGGCGGTGCGCTGGAACTGCAAGGCCGGCAAGTGCGGCTCCTGCTCGGCCGAGATCAACGGCCGGCCGCGACTGCTGTGCATGACCCGGCTCTCCGACTTCGAGCCCGGCGAGACGATCACGGTCACGCCGGTGCGGACCTTCCCGATCATCCGGGACCTGGTCACCGACGTGTCCTACAACTACGAGAAGGCCTCCGAGCTGCCGGCGGTCTCGCTCCCGCCCCGCGACGCGGACGGCAAGCGCCGGATGGCCCAGGTCGACGTCGAGCGTGGCCAGGAGTTCCGCAAGTGCATCGAGTGCTTCCTGTGCCAGAACGTCTGCCACGTCATCCGTGACCACGAGGACAACAAGCCGGCCTTCGCCGGGCCGCGCTTCTTCCTCCGGTACGCCGAGCTCGACATGCACCCCCTGGACACCCACGACCGCCGCGAGCTCGCCCAGGAGGCCGCCGGCATCGGGATGTGCAACATCACCAAGTGCTGCACCGAGGTGTGCCCCGAGGGCATCAAGATCACCGACAACGCGATCATCCCGATGAAGGAGCGCGTGGTCGACGCGAAGTTCGACCCGCTGGTCTGGCTCGGCAACAAGATCGGCATCCGCAACAAGGACAACCACGGCCGCGAGGCCGCTCCTCAGCGGGAGCTGAGCCCGGTCAAGCGGCCCGCTGCAAGGGCTTGACCTGCGCCAAGGCTCCATGTCTTCCTAGAAGGCGTGATGGGGGGCGTCGCGCCGGGTTGGTACCCGGACTACGAGGCATCGCCCGGCCACCAGCGCTACTGGGACGGCGTGAGGTGGACCGAGCGGCGCCGCCTCGACGCGCCCGCCGCCACCCCGTCGCCCGCGACCAGGTGGTACGCGCGCTGGGTCCTGGCCGCCGTAACGGTCCTGGTGATCACCAGCCTGGCGGTCCTGGTCCTCGGTGACCGAGAGACCGGGTCGTCGCACACCGGCTCGCCGCGGCCGGACAGCATGCCCGTGCCACCGGCCGGACAGCGGACCTGGGAGGTCGCGGCAGCCATCGACGGGACCACGTTCGAGCTGACCAACGGCACAGAGGTGCGGCTCGCCGGTATCGCGGGCAGCTGTTCCACGGGCGTCCTGGCCAGGCTGCTGGTCGGGCACACGGTGGAGCTGACCGGGAGCGGCCCGGACAAGGACGCCCACGGCAGACTGCTGCGCTACGTGGACCGTGACGGCGTGGACATCGGCAAGACAATGATCCTGCAGGGCTGGGCCAACGCCTCCGACGAGGCCAACCCGCGCCGGGCGATCTACCGCAGGATCGACGCGCGCACTCCCGACATCTGCGGCTGACCCGACGACGTTCAGGTCGCCATGGGCTCGTAGCTCGAGAACGAGCGGGTGAACGACCCGGCGCCGTGCGTGGCGGACCGGAGGTCGATCGGGTAGCGGATCAGCTCCAGCGAGGGGACCAGCGCGCGCACCACCGCCATCCCCTCGAAGGCGTCCTGCCCGAGCACCCGGCCGCGGCGCGAGGCGAGGTCGCTCATCACCGTGCCCACCAGGTGGTCCGGAACGGTCACCTCGATCTCGTCGTACGGCTCCAGCCGCACCAGCCCGGCGGTCTCCGCGGCCTCGCGCAGGGCCAGCGCCCCCGCGCTCTGGAACGCCATGTCGGAGGAGTCGACGCTGTGCGCCTTGCCGCCGATGAGCGTCACCTTGACGTCGACCATCTGGGCCCCGCCGCAGCCGCGCTCCATCTGGGCGCGGACGCCCTTCTCGACCGAGGGGATGAACTGCCGGGGCACGACGCCGCCCACCACCCGGTCGGCGAACTCGAACCCGGAGCCGCGGGGGAGCGGCTCGACCTCGATCTCGCAGACGGCGTACTGGCCGTGGCCACCGGACTGCTTCACGTGCCGGCCCGTCGCCTTGCCGGGCGCGCGCAGGGTCTCGCGCATCGGCACCGTCACCTCGAGCTGGTTGACGGAGACGCCGAACCGTTCGGCCAGCCGCCCGATGGCCGCGTCGGCGTGCGCCTCGCCCATGGTCCACAGCAGCAGCTGGGCGGACTCACCGGCCCCCAGCTCGACGCGGAGGGACGGGTCCTCGGCGGCCAGCCGGGACAGTGCCGTGGACAGCTTGTCCTCGTCGGACTTCGTGGCCGCCTCGATCGCGATCGGCAACAGCGGCGTGGGCAGCGACCAGGGCCGCAGCACCCGGGGGTCATCGACCGAGGACAGCGTGTCCCCGGTCTCGGCGCGGGTCAGCCGGCCGACCGTGGCGATGTCGCCGCACACCACACGAGGGGCGGGCTGGAGACCCTGGCCGAAGGGGTAGGACAGCGACCCGATCCGCTCGTCGTCGTCGTGGTCCGCGTGGCCGGACTCCGCGCCGAAGAACGACGTGAGGTGGCCCGAGACGTGCACCGGCTTGTCCGGGTCCAGGGTCCCGGAGAAGACGCGCACCAGGCTGATCCGGCCGACGTACGGGTCGCTGGTGGTCTTCACGACCTCGGCGACCAGCGGCCCGAGCGGGTCGCAGTCGACGTCCGAGGCGGCGGCACCGGCCGGGGTGTACGTCGCGGGGGCCGGGTGCTCGCTGGGTGCCGGGAAGCCGCGCACCATCAGGTCGAGCAGCTCGTCGCAGCCCACGCCGCTCTGCGAGCAGGCGGGGACGACCGGGAAGAACGTGCCGCGCGCCATCGCGCGGTGCAGGTCCTCGAGCAGAGCGTCCTCGGTGACCGCCTCGCCGGCGAGGTAGCGGTCCATCAGCCCCTCGTCCTCGGACTCCTCGATGATGCCCTCGATCAGCGCTTCGCGCGCCTCGGCGTGCTCGTCACCCCCGTCCGAGCCGAGCAGCCCGACCAGGCCGGTGACCTCGGTGCCCGACATGACCGGGACGTGCAACGGGAGCACCTTGTCACCGGTGCTCCCGAACGTCTCCTGTGCTGCCGCCAGCACCCCGGGGTAGTCGGCCCGGGCGTGGTCCAGCTTGGTCACCACCACCGCTCGCGGCATCCCGACGTCCGCGCACTCGCGCCACAGCAGGGCGGTGACCTGGTCCACCGGCTCGTTGGCCGCGGTCACGAACAGCGCGCAGTCCGCGGCTCGCAGCCCGGCGCGGAGCTCGCCGACGAAGTCGGCGTACCCGGGCGTGTCGATGAGGTTCACCTTCACCCCCCGGTGCAGGACGGGCGCCACGGAGAGGCTCATCGACCGGCCGTGCGAGCGCTCGCCGGTCTCGAAGTCGGAGACGGTGGTGCCCTCCGCTACCGTGCCGGCGCGCGTCAGGGCGCCGCTGTGGACGAGCAGCGTCTCGAGCAGCGTGGTCTTGCCGCCGGAGCTCGGGCCCACCAGCACGACGTTCCTGATCTCATCGGGCTTGAGGGCCTCGAGATCTTGTCTGCCGGCTGCGCGAGCTCCTTTGTCCACCATGGGGACACGTTGCTCCTGTTGAGGGGGGCACCTCAACCCCTGGCATGGAGAAATTCACAGTCGATGGCCCTGCGGCGGCGGCGAACCTACGCTTCGAGCGTGACCGAGGAGCAGACCGTCGAGGGTGGTCTGGCCGAGCCGGAGGAGCTCGAGCCGGACCAGGGCACCCTCGACCTGGCCGGGCCCGAGGACCGCCACGACCGCTCCGACTGGGAGGCCGCGGCCGCGGCGGTGCTCCGCAAGGCCCGCCGGCTCGGCGACGACGACCCGGACGACCGGGTCTGGGAGAAGCTCACCCGGACGACGCTGGACGGCATCGACATCACCCCGCTGGGCGTCCCAGGGCCGCGTGCCACGCAGGCGCGGCCGCTGCGCGGCGGGGCGTGGGACATCCGGTCCCGCCTCGCCGGCGCGGATCCGAAGCAGCTCAACGAGGCCGCCCTCGCCGACCTCGAGGGCGGCGTGACCTCGCTGTGGCTCACCTCGGGCGACGACCTCGCGACGGTCCTGGACGGTGTGCTGCTCGACCTGGCTGCGGTGGTGGGCGACGGCACGCTCTCCACCGCCCTCGCCTTCGTGGACCACGCGCGCGACCAGGCCCTGGCCGACGGCACCAACCTGGGCGTCGCCCCGGACACGGTCACCCGGGAGGAGCTGGCCGAGGTGGCCCGGCTCGCGCTCGACCGCGACATCAGGGCGTTCGTCATCGACGCGACGACGGTTCACGACCGAGGCGCGAGCGACGCGCAGGAGCTGGGCTGGTCCATGGCCTCGGCGGCGTCCTACCTGCGCACGGCTGAGGCGGCCGGCCTCCTGGTGGAGGAGGCAGCGCGGGTGGTGGAGTTCCGCTACGCCGCGACCGACGAGCAGTTCCCGACCATCGCCAAGCTCCGGGCCGCGCGGCGCCTCTGGTCGCGGATGCTCACGCTCAGTGACGCCCCGACGTCCCCGCAGCGCCAGCACGTCGTGACCAGCCGGCCGATGATGAGCCGCTACGACCCGTACGTGAACCTGCTCCGAACCACCGTCGCCGCCTTCGCCGCAGGAGTCGGCGGCGGCGACGCGGTCACCGTGCTGCCGTTCGACAGCCCTCTCGGAGTGCCCGAGGAGTTCGGCCGCCGGATCGCCCGCAACATCTCGCACCTCCTCGTGGACGAGTCGCACGTCGCCGTCGTGTCCGACCCGGGCGGCGGCGCGTTCGCCGTGGAGCAGCTCACCGACGACCTGGCCGCGGCCGCCTGGGCCGAGCTGGGCCGGATCGAGGAGGACGGGCTGGACGGCTTCGAGCAGCGGGTCGGGGTCGTCGTCGCGGAGCGCGAGCGCCAGGTGGCGACCCGCGAGCGGCCGCTGACGGGGCTGAGCGAGTACCCGAACCTCGCCGAGGAGCTCCCGCCCCGCGTTCCGGACCCCGCCAACGACGCCGTCCGGTCCTACGGCTCGAGCTTCGAGGCGCTGCGCGACGACCCGCCGCAGGCCCACGTCTTCCTGGCCACCATGGGCTCCGTGGCCCAGCACACGGCGCGAGCGACCTTCGCCGCCAACCTGCTGGGGGCCGGCGGCATCTCCGTCGACGTCGCCGGCGCCACCGAGGACGCCGGCGCCCTTGTCGCGGCCTACGAAGGACAGAAGGTCGTCTGCCTGGCCGGCGCGGACCCGGCGTACGCCGACTGGGGCGAGGACGCCGCGGCGAGGCTCCGCGACGCCGGTGCCGAGTCGGTGCTGATCGCCGGCCGGCCCCGAGACTGGGCGGACGACGCGGCCGCGACGGGCGTGGACGCCCTCGACTTCCTCCGGCGTACGAGGGAGAAGCTGGCATGAGCGTTCCCAAGAGCTTCGCCGGGCTTCCCCTTCGCGATTCGTCTGCGGATCCGAACGGGGAAGGACAGGTCACCGCGCAGACGAACCGGGAGCCGTGGAGCAGTCCCGAGGGGATCGAGATCCTGCCGGTCTACGGACCCGAGCACCTGGAGGGGCTGGACGCCCTCGACACCTGGCCGGGGCTGTCGCCCTTCCTCCGCGGGCCCTACCCGACGATGTACACCACCCAGCCCTGGACGATCCGGCAGTACGCCGGCTTCTCAACCGCCGAGGAGTCGAACGCGTTCTACCGGCGCAACCTGGCCGCCGGGCAGAAGGGGCTCAGCGTCGCCTTCGACCTGCCCACGCACCGGGGCTACGACTCCGACCACCCGCGGGTCCGCGGCGACGTCGGCATGGCGGGGGTGGCCATCGACTCGATCCTCGACATGCGCACGCTGTTCGACGGCATCCCCCTCGACGAGATGTCGGTGTCGATGACCATGAACGGCGCCGTACTCCCGGTGCTCGCGCTCTACATCGCCGCGGCCGAGGAGCAGGGCGTCGAGCCGGAGCGGCTCAGCGGGACCATCCAGAACGACATCCTCAAGGAGTTCATGGTCCGCAACACCTACATCTACCCGCCCGAGCCGAGCATGCGGATCATCTCCGACATCTTCAGCTTCACCGCGGCACGGATGCCCCGCTTCAACTCGATCTCGATCTCCGGCTACCACATCCAGGAGGCCGGGGCGACCCAGGACCTCGAGCTCGCCTACACGCTCGCGGACGGCGTCGAGTACCTCCGCGCCGGGCTGGCCACCGGGATGACCATCGACCAGTTCGCCCCGAGGCTGAGCTTCTTCTGGGCCATCGGCATGAACTTCTTCATGGAGGTGGCCAAGCTGCGCGCCGCCCGGGCGCTCTGGAGCCGGCTGGTGCGCGAGTTCGACCCCGAGAACCCCAAGTCGCTCAGCCTGCGCACGCACAGCCAGACCAGCGGCTGGTCGCTCACCGCCCAGGACGCCTTCAACAACGTCGGCCGCACCTGCATCGAGGCGATGGCCGCCACCCAGGGGCACACCCAGTCGCTGCACACCAACGCCCTCGACGAGGCCATCGCGCTGCCCAGTGACTTCTCGGCCCGGATCGCCCGCAACACCCAGCTGCTGCTCCAGCAGGAGAGCGGCACCACGGGCACCATCGACCCCTGGGCCGGCTCCTACTACGTCGAGCGGCTCACCCACGACCTGGCCGAGCGGGCCTGGGCGCACATCATGGAGGCCGAACGGGCCGGCGGCATGGCCAAGGCGATCGAGCAGGGCATCCCCAAGATGCGCATCGAGGAGGCCGCCGCCCGCACCCAGGCCCGGATCGACTCGGGCACCCAGAAGGTGATCGGCGTCAACACCTACCGGCTCGCCGCCGAGGACGAGCTCGAGGTGCTCAAGGTCGACAACGACGACGTCTACCGCCAGCAGGTGGCCAAGCTCGAGAGGCTGCGGGCCGAGCGGGACGACGACGACGTACGCCGCACGCTCGAGGCGCTGACCCGGTCGGCCGAGAACGGCCCGAGCCAGGCCTCGCTGGACGGCAACCTGCTGGCGCTGGCCGTGGACGCGGCCCGGGCCAAGGCCACGGTCGGAGAGATCTCGGACGCGCTCGAGAAGGTGTACGGCCGGCACCAGGCCACCATCCGTACGATCAGCGGCGTGTTCAGGGACGAGTCCGGCGAGGCGGGCGGCTCCCTCGTGCGGCGGGTCCTCGACGCGACCTCGGAGTTCGAGGAGGCCGAGGGGCGGCGGCCCCGCATCCTGGTGGCGAAGATGGGCCAGGACGGCCACGACCGCGGTCAGAAGGTGATCGTCTCCGCGTTCGCCGACATGGGCTTCGACGTCGACGTGGGGCCGCTGTTCTCCACCCCCGAGGAGGTGGCCCAGCAGGCGGTGGACGCCGACGTGCACATCGTCGGGATCTCGTCGCTGGCCGCCGGCCACCTGACCCTGCTGCCGGCGCTGAGGAAGGCGCTCGAGGAGCAGGGCCGCCCCGACATCATGGTGGTGGTCGGGGGTGTGATCCCGCCCGACGACGTGCCGACCCTCAAGGAGATGGGTGCCGCCGCGGTCTTCCTGCCCGGCACCGTGATCGCCGAGTCCGCACTCGACCTGCTGGCCCGGCTCCGCGAGCAGCTGGACCACGGTGCCCAGGCCTGACGTCGACGCCCTCGTCGAGGGCATCCACGCCCAGCGCCGCTCGGCCATCTCGCAGGCGATCACGCTGGTCGAGTCCTCCAAGCGCGAGCACCGCGCCGCTGCGCGGGAGCTGCTGACCACGCTGGCCGAGGACGCCGGCTCCGGGGTCCGCTCGAGAACCGTGCGGGTGGGCATCTCCGGGGTGCCGGGCGTCGGGAAGTCGACGTTCATCGAGTCGCTCGGCACCAGGCTGACCGGGGAGGGCCACCGGGTGGGCGTGCTCGCGGTCGACCCGTCCAGCATCCGCACCGGCGGCTCGGTCCTGGGGGACAAGACCCGGATGTCGAAGCTGTCGGCGGACCCCGACGCGTTCATCCGCCCCTCGCCCGCCGCCGGCACGCTCGGCGGCGTCGCCCGGGCCACCGTCCAGGCGATGGCGGTGCTCGAGGCGGCGGGCCACGACGTGGTGCTGGTGGAGACGGTCGGCGTCGGCCAGTCCGAGGTCACCGTGGCCGGGATGGTGGACACGTTCCTGTTCCTGACCCTGGCTCGGACCGGCGACCAGCTGCAGGGCATCAAGAAGGGCATTCTCGAGATCGCCGACGTGATCGCGGTGAACAAGGCCGACGGCGACCGGGAGGGCGAGGCCCGCGAGGCGGCCAGGGAGCTGGCCAGCGCGTTGCGGCTGGTCCGCGGCAGGGGGGAGTGGGCACCGCCGGTGGTGACCGTGTCCGGGCTGCACGACATCGGCGTCGACGACCTGTGGCGCCGCGTGCTCGGGCACCGCGAGCACCTCGGCGCCGACGGCCTCGCCGACAAGCGCGCCCAGCAGCAGCTCGACTTCACCTGGGCCCTGGTGCGCGACGAGCTCGACCAGCGGCTGCGCCACTCGGCCGGCGTACGCCGGATCCGGGACGAGGTGCGCGACGCCGTCCTGGCCGGTGAGCTGCCCGCCCCGGTCGCCGCCGACCGCCTGCTCGCGGCGTACGACGAGCCTCACCCTTAAAGGTGAAAATACCGACTGTCCCGGCGGAACGGGACAGATCACCCCTTGTGGTCGGGACAGCTCGCGTAGAAATCTCCGGGTAGGCCCGGATGCGACAGGGGGAGCGCAACCGTGAGCCTCGACCCGTCATCTCCTCGTCCCCGACCATCGGAGGTCAGCATGTCCACCCGTCATCTCCTCGCCGCTGCCGCGGCGCTGGCACTCGCCGGCACCACCGCCGGTGCCAGCGCGGCGACGGCCGGCCAGTCGGCCCACAAGGCCAAGCCCACCGTCGCCGTCGTCGCCAAGCACCTCGTCGGCCCGCTCAGCGTCGCCCAGGCGCCGGACGGCACCCGCTACTGGACCGACAGCTTCGCCGGCCCGCTGTACAAGCAGGCTCCCGGCGGTCAGCCGACGGTCGTCTTCGCCGGCTCGAAGAAGGCCGCCGCCGAGGGCGTCTCCGCCGACGGCGGGGTGCTGCGATTCACCACCGGGTCCAGCAACAACAAGGGCGGCAAGGTCTGGACCCTCAGCTCGACTGGAGCGCCGGTGCTGATCGGTGACACCTTCGCCTACGAGAAGAGTGCCAACCCGGACGGCAAGTTCAAGTACGGCTTCCTCAAGACTCCGAAGTCCTGCCTCTCGCAGCTGCCCAAGCAGGTGCCCGGCTCCTACTCGGGCGTCAAGGAGAGCCACCCGTACGCGACCGCTGTGGCGAACGGCGTCACCTACGTCGCCGACGCCGGAGCCAACGCGGTCGTCGCGATCTCGCCCACTGGGGTCTTCTCCACGGTGGCGGCGCTCAAGCCGGTCAAGCTCAAGGTCACGGCGCAGGCCGCAGAGGCCAACCACCTGCCCCGCTGCACCGTTGGCAAGAAGTACGCCGTCGAGGCCGTCCCCACGGACGTCGAGTACGGGCCGGACGGACAGCTGTACGTCACCAGCCTGCCGGGCGGACCGGAGGACCCGAGCCTCGGGCTGAACGGGCGGCTCCTCAAGATCAACCCGGCCACCGGCAAGGTCACGACCGTCGCGGACGGGCTGCTCAGCCCGACCGGCGTGGCGGTGGCCAGCAACGGCGACCTCTACGTCGCCCAGTTGTTCAAGGGCGAGATCTCGAAGATCAAGGCTGGCAAGTCCAAGGTGAAGACCTATGCCAAGGTGCCGTTCCCCGCGGCCGTGGAGGTCACGCCGACCGGGCTGCTGGCCACCGCGAACTCGGTGCCGATGGGCAAGAAGCCGAAGGGCCAGGTCATCACGATCACTCCCTGACCCGCTGAGCCGGCTCATCCTCCGGCGGTGACCCGCCGGAGGATGGGCTGGTGTGGCTGAACTACATTTCGGGGGACATGCACGACCAGCCCAAGGCGGACCCGACCGCCTCCACCGTCATCGCCGACGTCGTCGAGAAGTACGCCCCTGACCTGGTCGACCTGCGCCGCGACCTGCACGCCCACCCCGAGCTGTCGTGGGCGGAGACCCGGACCGCCGAGGCGGTCACGGGCCGCGTCGCCCAGGCGGGCTGGGAGATCACGCGGTTCAGCCGCACCGGTTTCGCCGCCGACCTCGGCGCGCGCGGGCCCCGGGTCGGGCTGCGCGCGGACATGGACGGGCTGCCGGTCCAGGACCTCACCGGCGACCCGTGGGCCAGCACCGTCCCGGGGGTCGCGCACGCCTGCGGCCACGACGTGCACACCACCGCGCTCACCGGTGCGGCCCTCGCGCTGGCCGAGGTGCACGACCGCGGACTGCTGCCGGGTCGGGTCCGGCTGCTCTTCCAGCCGGCCGAGGAGGTGATGCCCGGCGGCGCCCTGCACCTCATCGAGGAGGGAGCGCTGGACGAGGTCGAGTGCATCTTCGCGCTGCACTGCGACCCCGGGATCGACGTCGGGCAGATCGGGCTCCGGCTGGGTCCGCTGACCAGCGCGGCAGACCGCGTCGAGGTCCGGCTCCGCGGCACCGGTGGCCACACCAGCCGGCCGCACCTGACCGGCGACCTCACCTTCGCGCTGGCCAAGGTGACCACGGAGCTCCCGGCGGTGCTGAGCCGCCGGATGGACCCCCGCGCCGGGGTCAGCGTCGTGTGGGGGAGCCTGCACGCCGGCTCGGCGCCCAACGTGATCCCCGACCACGGCACGGTCACCGGGACCGTCCGGATCCTCGACGCGGTGGCCTGGGCCGACTGCGAGGCGGTCGTCCGGACCGTCGTGGACGAGCTCGTCCGGCCCTACGGCGTGACCGCCGAGGTCGACTACCAGCGCGGCGTCCCACCGGTGGTCAACGAGCCGCGCTCCAACCGGATCCTGGCCGAGGCGGTCCGGGCGGTCCTCGGTGACGGTGGCCAGGTCTCGGCCCCGCAGAGCCTCGGCGCGGAGGACTTCGGCTGGTACCTCGACCGGGTCCCTGGCGCGATGATGCGGCTCGGCACCCGCACGCCCGGCGGGGCGACGTACGACCTGCACCAGGGCAACCTGCGGGTCGACGAGCGCGCGACCGGGATCGGTGCCAAGCTCCTGGCCGAGACCGCCCTGCGAGCCATGGCGGGGCGTCCTTGACGCCATGGCCCGGACGGGATCCGTCGAGTGGCCCGGTCAGCACCCGCGCCATGGCCCGGACGGACCAGGTTGGCGACCGGGTTCACCCGGTCAGGTCACCGCTGGGTAACAACCGTCGAACGCTTGGTGCGGCAGGTGTCGTCAAAGGGCGCCGGAACCTATAACGTTCACCCGATCACAGGCCCGGAGGCCCAAAAATCTCAAGGAGGCGTCTTGCGACGCAGTAGGAAGTTCGCATCGATCTTGACGATCGGCATTCTCGCCCTCGGGGCGACCGCGTGCGGCGGCAACAGTGACAGCGGCAGCGACAGCAGCGGTAGCGGCGGCGGGTCCGGCGCCAAGTCGGACATCAAGGTCGGCATGGCCTACGACGTCGGCGGGCGTGGCGACCAGTCGTTCAACGACTCCGCTGCCGCCGGCCTCGACAAGGCCAAGACCGACTTCGGCCTCACGGCCGACGAGTCCGAGGCCACCGACGGCGAGGCCGAGTCCGCTCGTGAGGAGCGGCTCGTGACGTTCGCCGAGGCGGGCTACGACCCGATCATCGCGGTGGGCTTCGCGTACGCCGAGGCCGTGGGCAAGGTGGCCAAGCAGTACCCCGACACCCACTTCGCGATCATCGACGACTCCACGCTCGCCGACGTCCCCAACGTCGCCAGCCTGGTCTTCGCCGAGGAGCAGGGCTCGTTCCTGGTCGGCGCGGCCGCGGCCCTGAAGACCCAGTCGGACCACGTCGGCTTCATCGGCGGTGTCCAGGTGCCCCTGATCGAGAAGTTCCAGGCGGGCTACGAGGCCGGCGTCAAGGCGGTCAACCCGGACATCAAGGTCGACGTCACCTACCTGACCCAGCCGCCGGACTTCTCGGGCTTCGGTGACCCGGCCAAGGGCAAGACCGCGGCCCAGGGCATGTACGACAACGGTGCCGACATCGTCTACGCCGCGGCCGGCGGCTCCGGCGGTGGTGTGTTCGAGGCGGCTTCCGACGCGGGCAAGCTTGCGATCGGTGTCGACTCCGACCAGTACAACACCGCTGACCCTTCGGTGAAGGACGTCATCATGACGTCGATGCTGAAGAACGTGAACGTCGCGGTCTACAACTACCTGAAGGAGGTCGTCGGCGGGACCTTCCCGACCGGTGTCACGACCTACGACCTGAAGGTCGACGGCGTGGGCTACGCCACCAGCGGTGGGAAGATCGACGACATCACCGACCAGCTCGACGCGTTCAAGCAGAAGATCATCTCCGGCGAGATCAAGGTTCCGACCACGCCGTAGCTCGACGCGAGGACGAACCCGTCCGACAGCACCAGGACCCGCGGACCCCCCGCCCAGAGCGGGGTGTCCGCGGGTCCTCTGTCTGAGTCCGAGGACTTTGAGTAGGGTCGGCCCGACGCCGTCAGGGCAAGGCTGAGCGAGCAGGAGGGCATCGGGTGTGACGAGCACCGTTGAGGAGCCGGCCGCGGAGGCCCAGACCGGAGCAGTGGCCGTCCGGCTGCGGGGGATCGGGAAGCGGTTCCCGGGTGTCATCGCCAACGACGACATCAACATCGACGTCGGCCGGGGCACCATCCACGCCATCGTCGGCGAGAACGGCGCCGGCAAGTCGACGCTGATGAAGATCCTCTACGGCGTGCAGCCGCCCGACTCCGGCACCATCGAGATCAACGGCGCGCAGGTCACGCTGCACTCGCCGGCCGACGCGATCAAGGCCGGCGTGGGCATGGTGTTCCAGCACTTCATGCTGGCCGACAACTTCACCGTGCTCGAGAACGTCGTGCTCGGGGCGGAGAAGCTGCACGGCATCGGCGCCGAGGCCCGCGCCGAGATCCAGCGCATCTCGGACTCCTACGGCCTCGACATCGAGCCGGACCGTCTGGTCGAGGAGCTCGGCGTCGGGGCCCGGCAGCGGGTGGAGATCCTCAAGGTCCTCTACCGCGGCGCCCAGATCGTGATCCTCGACGAGCCCACCGCGGTGCTGGTGCCTCAGGAGGTGGACGAGCTCTTCGGCAACCTGCGCGGCCTGAAGAAGGAGGGCCTGTCCGTCATCTTCATCAGCCACAAGCTCGACGAGGTCCTCGGCGTCGCCGACGAGATCACCGTGATCCGCCGTGGCACCACGGTCCGGACGGTCACCCCCGACCAGGTGACCGCCCGCCAGCTGGCCGAGCTGATGGTCGGGTCCGAGCTGCCCTCGCCCAGCACCGAGACCTCGACGGTCACCGACCAGGTCCTGCTGTCGGTCAAGCAGCTGAACCTGCCCGGCCTGGGGGCCCGTCCGCTGCTCGACGACATCAGCTTCGAAATCCACAAGGGCGAGGTCCTCGGCATCGCCGGCGTCGAGGGCAACGGCCAGGCCGAGCTCGTGGAGTCGATCATGGGCATGCGCCCCGGCGCCACCGGAACCATCGAGCTGGCTGGAGCCGACCTGACCTCCCAGTCGACGCGGGAGCGCCGCGACACAGGCATCGGCTACATCCCCGAGGACCGGCACCGGCACGGGCTGCTGCTCGACGCGCCGCTGTGGGAGAACCGCGTGCTGGGCCACCAGGACCGCCCACCGAGCGCCAAGGGCTTCCTCATCGACAAGCGGGCCGCCCGCGCCGACACCGAGCGGATCATCGACGAGTACGACGTACGCACGCCGGGCCCCGACGTGCTGGCCCGCGCGCTCTCCGGTGGCAACCAGCAGAAGCTGATCGTCGGGCGCGAGATGAGCGGCGACCCGATACTGCTGATCGCCGCCCACCCGACCCGCGGCGTCGACGTCGGCGCCCAGGCGGCCATCTGGGGCCACATCAAGGCGGCCCGCCGCAACGGGCTGGCGGTGCTCCTGATCTCTGCCGACCTCGACGAGCTGATCGGCCTCTCGGACCGGATCGAGGTCATCCTCCGTGGTCGCCTGGTCGGCACCTTCGACCCCGACGACGTGACGCCTGAGCAGCTGGGCTCGGCGATGACGGGAGCCGGAGCATGACCCCCCGCATGACCAAGTTCGTCCTGGCCATCAGCGCGCCCATCCTCGCCCTCCTGGCGGCGTTCGTGATCACCAGCCTCGTGCTGGCGGCTGCCGGTGACCCGGTGCTCGACGTCTGGAAGCAGATCCTGTCGGTCCCCGAGCGGCGCAACGTCGCCAACATCATCGACAACGCCATGGTGCTCTACCTCTCCGGCCTGGCCGCCGCCGTCGGCTTCCGGATGAACCTGTTCAACATCGGGGTCGACGGCCAGTACCGCATCGCGGCGTTCACCGCGGCCGTCGTGGCCGGCGAGGCGTGGCTGCCGGGCTACCTCAACACCGCCCTGGCGATCGTGTGCGCCATGGCCGTCGGCGCCTTGTGGGCCGGCATCGCCGGCGTACTCCGCGCGACCCGGGGCGTCAGCGAGGTCATCTCGACGATCATGCTGAACGCCATCGCCACGGCGCTGGTCGCCTACCTGCTGCGCAAGGCCGCGGTGCGGGTGGAGGGCTCCAACGCGATCGGCACCAAGATCATCCCCAAGAGCAGCCAGATCCCGAACATCTCGATCGGGAGCGGACCGGGCGAGGAGATCTACGGCTTCGTGGTGATCGTCGTGCTGGTCGGCTTCCTCTACTGGTTCGTGCTCAACAAGACCCGGTTCGGGTTCGACCTGCGCGCCACCGGCCACTCGACCACGGCGGCGACCGCCAGCGGGGTCAACATCACCCGGATGGTGGTCCTGGCGATGCTGATCTCGGGCGCGGTGGCCGGGCTCGTCGGGCTGCCGATCCTGTTCGGCGACAGCTTCCAGTACGGCTCGACGTTCCAGTCCGGCCTCGGCTTCGCCGGCATCGCCATCGCACTGCTGGGGCGCAACCACCCCATCGGCGTGGCGATCGGTGCCCTCCTCTTCGCCTTCCTCAACGAGCAGTCGAACCCGCTCCAGATCCTGGTCGGGGTCTCACCCGACATCGTGGCGATCACCCAGGGCGTGATCGTGCTCACCGTGGTCATCTCCTACGAGATCGTCCGCCGGTACGGCGTCCGGCTCGAGCAGCAGGCGGTGGCGAAGGCCTTGGTCCCCGAGCGCCGCGAGCCCGAGGAGGCGCCCGCATGAGCGTCCCGGCCACGACGAGCGCTCCCGTCGCCGCACCCCCGCCGAACAAGCGCCGGATCCCGACCTGGGCCCTGATCGCGGCGCTGCCGGCCGTGCTGCTGTTCCTGGCCGTGCTGGAGAAGGTCACCGACGCCAACGACCTGACGTCGTCCGGGACCATCGCCGCAACCCTGGTCGCGACCACGCCGATCATGCTGGCCGGCCTCGGCGGCCTGTGGTCAGAGCGCGCCGGCGTGGTCAACATCGGCCTCGAGGGGATGATGATCCTCGGGACCTACGGCGCGGGCTACTTCGGCTACCACTACGGCGCCTGGGCGGGTGTGCTCGGCGCGGTCATGATGGGCATGATCGGCGGGCTGCTGCACGCCATCGCCACGGTCATCTTCGGCGTCGACCACATCATCTCCGGCGTGGCCATCAACATCATCGCGCTGGGCGCCGTCCAGTACCTCGCCTCGAACACCTTCGTGGGGCTGCCCGGCGGTGGCTCCACGCAGTCGCCCAAGATCCCCGACGTCCCCACGATCACGATCGACTCCCTGAGCAACAAGCTCGGCGACATCGAGCAGAACGACACCTTCTTCGTCTCCCAGGTGGCATCGGTGCTTCGGGCGCTGTGCACCAACCTGTCCTCCCTGATCCTGATCTCGCTCGTCCTGCTGGTGCTCACCTGGGTCATCCTGTGGCGGACGTCCTTCGGCCTCCGGCTCCGGTCGTGCGGCGAGAGCCCGGTCGCTGCCGAGTCGCTCGGTGTGCACGTGCTGCGCTACAAGTTCGTGGCGGTGCTGATCTCCGGCGGCCTGGCCGGCCTGGGCGGCGGCGTGCTGGCCATGGTGGCGTCCAGCAACTACCGCGACGGGCAGACCGGCGGCCGCGGCTACATCGGCCTGGCCGCGATGATCTTCGGCAACTGGCGGCCCGGGGGGCTGCTGATGGGCTCGGGACTGTTCGGCTACACCGAGACGCTGGGTCTGCGGCAGGGCGGCACCTCGGTCCATGCGCTGCTGCTGGCGGTGGCCGTGCTGGCGCTGGCCCTGGCCGTGAACCAGCTGCGCCACGGAGACCGCCTGGCCGCCGTGGTCATCGGCGTGGTCGGCATCGGCCTCGGCATCGTCTACTTCCTGATCGACGAGGTCCCCGGCGACTTCACGCGGATGACGCCGTACGTCATCACCATGGTCGTCCTGGCCTTCGCGTCGCAACGGCTACGCATGCCCGCGGCGGACGGTCAGGTCTACCGCAAGGGGAGCGCGGGTTGACGACGCCCACGGACGGCTTCGACTGGGAAGCCCTGCGCGGCGAGGCCGTGGCCGCGATGGAGCACGCCTACGCGCCGTACTCCCACTACAAGGTGGGCGTGGCCGGACGGGTCGAGGACGGCCGCATCGTCACCGGGTGCAACGTCGAGAACGCCGCCTACGGCGTGGCCCTGTGCGCGGAGTGCGGCCTGGTCTCGATGCTGCACATCACCGGCGGCGGCCGGCTGACCCACGTGGTGTGTGTCAACGCGAAGGGCGAGGTGATCATGCCGTGCGGCCGGTGCCGGCAGCTCCTGTGGGAGAACGGCGGCCCGGAGATGCTGCTGTGGACCGTCTCCGGCGTGAAGCCGATGACCGAGGTGCTGCCGGATGCCTTCGACGCCGACGACCTCGATTGACCTGTCGGCTCCGGACGTCGTCGCGGACCCCTACCCGTTCTTCGCCCAGGAGCGGGCCGCGCACCCGGTGGCCTGGCACGAGCCCACGCGACGGTGGCTGGCCTTCGACCACGCCTCGGTGAGCGCGGTCCAGCGAGACCGTCGCCTGGGTCGCCTCTGGCGGGACAGGGAGCCGGCCGCCTACCTGGAGCCCTTCAACCTCCTCCACCGCAACCAGATGATGGAGAACGAGCCGCCCGAGCACACCCGGCTGCGTCGCCCGGTCGCCCAGGCCTTCGGCCGCGGACACATCGAGCGGCTGCGTCCGCGCGTCGGCGAGCTGGCCCGGGAGCTGCTGGCCGAGGTCGACCCGTCGGGGTTCGACGTGATCGGCGACTACGCCGAACCGCTGCCGGTGCTGGTCATCGCGGAGCTGCTCGGCGTCCCCGCGTCGTACGTCCCCCAGCTCCGGGACTGGTCCCAGGCGATCGTTCGCATGTACGAGGTCGACCCGGGCCCGGACGTCGTCGACGCCGCGGTCTCCGCCGCCGTCGACTTCGCGGGTCTGGTCCGCGAGCTGATCGGGGAGCGCCGGGCCCGGCCCGGTGACGACCTGCTCAGCGACCTGGCGGCCACCGAGCTCTCCGAGGACGAGATGGTGGCCTCGGCCGTGCTGCTGCTCAACGCCGGTCACGAGGCATCGGTGAACGTCTTCGGCAACGGGCTGACCGCCATGCTGCGGCGCGGGCTGCGCCCCGGTCCCGACGTGCCGCGCTGTGTCGAGGAGATGCTGCGCTTCGACTCCGCCCTGCAGCTGTTCGAGCGGACCGCGACCGAGCCGGTCGAGGTGGGCCGGGTGACGGTCGAGGCGGGGCAGAAGATCGCGCTGCTGCTCGGGTCGGCGAACCGGGACCCCGCGGTCTTCGACGACCCGGAGGAGTTCGTGGTCGACCGGGACCCGAACAACCACGTGGCGTTCGGGGTCGGTGTGCACTTCTGCCTCGGCGCTCCGCTGGCGCGGATGGAGCTCTCGGAGTCGCTGGGGGCGCTGTGGTCCGCCTTCCCGTCTTTGCACCTGGCAGGCGAGCCGACCAGCCGGGGGACGTTCGTCCTGCGCGGCTTTCATAGGGTTCCCGTAGGAGGTACGAGATGAGCGAGCCGTTCAGCGCGGTCGAGGTGATCGTCCGCAAGCGGGACCATGGGGAGCTGTCCGACGCGGAGATCGACTGGGTGGTCGACGCCTACACCCGGGGCGTCGTCGCCGACGAGCAGATGTCGGCGCTGGCCATGGCGATCCTGCTCAACGGCATGGACCGGCGGGAGATCGCGCGCTGGACTGCGGCGATGATCGCGTCGGGGGAGCGGATGGACTTCTCAGGCCTCTCCCGCCCGACCTCCGACAAGCACTCCACCGGCGGGGTCGGCGACAAGATCACGCTGCCGCTGGCACCGCTGGTGGCCGCCTGCGGGGTGGCCGTGCCCCAGCTGTCCGGGCGCGGGCTCGGCCACACCGGCGGCACCCTCGACAAGCTGGAGTCGATCCCGGGCTGGCGGGCCGCGCTCTCCAACCAGGAGATGGTCGCCCAGCTGGAGTCGGTCGGCTGCGTCGTGTGCGCGGCCGGCGACGAGCTGGCGCCGGCCGACAAGAAGCTCTACGCGCTGCGCGACGTGACCGGCACGGTGGAAGCGATCCCGCTGATCGCGTCGTCGATCATGAGCAAGAAGATCGCCGAGGGCACGGGTTCGCTGGTGCTCGACGTGAAGGTGGGCACCGGCGCGTTCATGAAGAGCGCCGAGCAGGCCCGGGAGCTCGCGGAGACGATGGTCGCCCTCGGCACCGACGCCGGCGTCCACACCGTGGCCCTGCTGACCAACATGTCGACGCCGCTCGGGCTGACCGCGGGCCACGCGATCGAGGTCTCGGAGTCCGTGGAGGTGCTCGCGGGCGGCGGTCCCCCCGACGTCGTGGAGCTCACGCTGGCGCTGGCGCGCGAGATGCTCGCCGGTGCCGGGGTCACCGATGTCGACCCGGCCGACAAGCTGGCCGACGGCTCGGCGATGGACAAGTGGAAGGAGATGATCCGGGCGCAGGACGGTGACCCGGACGCCGACCTCCCCGTCGCCCGGGAGTCGCACGACGTGCTGGCACCGTCGTCCGGCGTACTCACCCGGCTCGACGCGCTGGCGGTCGGCACCGCTGCCTGGCGGCTCGGCGCCGGCCGGTCCCGCAAGGAGGACCCGGTGCAGGCGGCCGCCGGCGTGCGCTGGCACGCGCGACCCGGCGACACCGTGACGGAGGGCCAGCCGCTGATGACGCTCCTGACCGACGAGCCCGACCGGTTCGAACGGGCGCTGGCGGTCCTGGACGGCTCCTACGACGTCGAGGCGGACGCCTCCTACGCCGCCTAGCCGATCGTGATGGACCGGGTGGGCGCATGACCCAGCTGCAGGCCGGGGACGCCTACGAGGTCTCCGCTCCGAAGATCCGGATGGGGATCGGCTGGGACAAGGACGCCGGTGCCGGCGTGGCACGGACCGGCCGGCCCGAGGTCGACCTGGACGCGACCGCGCTCCAGTTCACCGGGGCACAGCTGTTCGACCTGGCGTTCTACAACAACCTCACGACCCGCGACGGGTCAGTGACCCACCAGGGCGACAACCAGACCGGCAGCGGGGAGGGCGACGACGAGTCGATCCTGGTCGACCTCGAGCGGGTCCACGGACCGGTCGACACGATCCTGTTCCTGGTCAGCAGCTACCAGGGCCACTCGCTGGAGTGGGTCGCCAACGCCTACTGCCGGCTGGTCGACGACGGGTCCGGTGAGGAGCTGGCCCGGTTCACGCTCACGTTGTCGGTCGAGGAGACCGGTGCGGTGCTGGCCCTGCTGCGGCGTACGCCGTCCGGGTGGGTGCTGCACGCGGTCGGCGAGGGCGTGCCGATCACGGTGCCGACGCAGGGGCTGGCCAAGCTCACCCGCTTCGTCACGTGAGCAGCAGCACGACCATCTCGGCCACGCAGGCCGGCTTGGCCTCGCCCTCGATCTCGATGACGTAGCTGGTGATCATCTGCTTGCCGGCGGGGATGTCGGTGAGCGAGCCGAGGGTCGCGGTGCACCGGATGCGGGCGCCCACCTTGACCGGGTTGGGGAAGCGCACCTTGTTCAGGCCGTAGTTGAGCCGGGCGCCGGTGGTCTCGACGCGCATCAGCTGGGTGTTGAACATCGGGATCAGCGAGAGCGTGAGGTAGCCGTGCGCGATGGTCCCGCCGAAGGGACCGGCCGCGGCGCGCTCGACGTCGACGTGGATCCACTGGTGGTCGTCGGTGGCGTCGGCGAACTCGTTGACGCGCTCCTGGGTGATCTCGAACCAGTCACTGGTCCCGATCTCCTCGCCGACCGCAGCCTCGAGCTCAGCGACGTCGGTGAAGGTGCGCACGTCGGTCCCCTCCGTCGTCCTGACAGGATGACGGTCATGAGTGCCGTCCTCACCGAACCTAGTGCAGGTCCAGTGGTCACCCGGGAGCAGGTCCAGCGGGCGCCCAAGGTGCTGCTGCACGACCACCTCGACGGTGGCCTGCGGCCGGCCACCATCGTCGAGCTGGCGGCCGAGGTCGGGCACGCGCTTCCGGCGTCCAACCCCGAGGAGCTGGGTGCGTGGTTCACCACGATGGCCGACTCCGGGTCGCTGGTGAAGTACCTCGAGACCTTCGACCACACGGTGGGAGTCATGCAGACTCCCTCCGGACTGACCCGGGTCGCGCGCGAGTGCGTCGAGGACCTGGCCGCCGACGGCGTCGTCTATGCCGAGGTCCGCTATGCACCCGAGCAGCACGTCACGTTGGGCCTGTCCCTGGACGAGGCCGTCGCCGCCGTGCAGGCCGGCTTCGACGAAGGCATGGCCTCGACCGGCATCACTGTCCGCCAGCTGCTCACCGCGATGCGCCACCAGGCCCGCTCCCGGGAGATCGCCGAGCTGTCGATCGCCTGGCGCGACCGCGGCGTGGCCGGCTTCGACATCGCCGGTGCCGAAGCCGGCTACCCGCCCACCCGGCACCTCGACGCCTTCGAGTACCTCCAGCGCGAGAACTCCCACTTCACCATCCACGCCGGCGAGGCCTTCGGCCTGCCCTCCATCTGGGAGGCCATCCAGTGGTGCGGCGCCGACCGCCTCGGCCACGGCGTCCGCATCATCGACGACATCACCGTCGCGCCCGATGGGTCGGTGGAGCTCGGCCGGCTGGCGGCGTACGTCCGCGACAAGCGCATCCCGCTCGAGATGTGCCCCGCCTCGAACGTCCAGACCGGCGCCGCCGCGTCGATCGCCGATCACCCGATCGGGCTGCTCACCCGGCTCCGCTTCCGGGTCACGGTCAACACCGACAACCGGCTGATGTCGGGTACGTCGATGACCTCGGAGCTCACCGCGCTGGCGGACGCGTTCGGCTACACGGTCCGCGACCTGGAGTGGTTCGCGGTCAATGCGATGAAGTCGGCGTTCCTGCCGTTCGACGAGCGGCTGACGCTGATCGCGGACCTGATCAAGCCTGCCTACGCCAAGCTGGCCGCGGAGGTCTGACCCGGCCGCGACGAGCGAATGCCGGCCGACCTCCCCTGGTGTCGCGCCGCTCGGCGAGCTGCTAGCGGAAGTGGACCGTCTGCAGCATCCTCTCGAACGAGGCGAAGTCGGCCTCGGTGTTTGGTGAGTTCGGCACCACGCGGGCCCAGGCCAGCAGGAGCGTGCCGTCGACGTCGATGACGGCGAGGTGCAGCACGGCGAACTCCTGGACGCCGAAGCAGTCCTTCGCGTCCAGTTCGGGCGACTGACAGCCCAGGGATCCGTCGAGACCCGATCGCGTCCCAGTGGTGACGATGGTGGCCGGGTGTCCGTCGACCGTGACGCTGGTCGGCGCCGAGATGTCCGCGCCGTACGACGAGAGGCTCTGGAGGTAGCCGAGGTAGTCGGAGGGAACCGAGACCAGCTTGTGCGGGTGGGCCGGCTCGTAGAGGCCGACCGGTGAGAGGAACCGCAGCGCCCGGTCGATGTCGGCCCCGGTGCCCGTCCAGGTGAGGAAGTGCCCCTCGTCAGCACTCGGGTCGGACGGCAGCCACCGGCGGCTCGACCGTGAGGACCCGATGAACGCACGCATCACACCGGACTCGTCGCCACGCTGCTGCTGGCCGGCTGCTCGAGCGATCCCGACGGCGTGGTGAAGGCCGACACGCCCGCGCTGGCCCCGGCTTCCGCGACCGAAGCCGTCTCGACCGCCAACCTGCTGGCCGGCAGCTATGCCACCGACCCGATCGCGGTCACCCAGATCGTCGACGTGGCCCGGCAGGCCGGGTTCGAGGAGAAGGACGTGGCCGAGTTCGCAGCGGGTACGACGGCGTGCACCAGGTCGTCTTCACGCTCAAGCTGACCGACGACTACTGGGTGGTCTTCGAGACGCGGGACGGCGGCACGCCGAGCGAGGACTGGTCCGGTACGACATGAGCGACGACGCCTGCCGCGAGGGCAGCGACCAGGGCGCGGCGCCGGCCGGCGAGCTCATTGCCCAGACGACGATCTACGAGAGCTCGCCGTACCACCGGATCGGCTGACCGGTGCACCCGATCGACGCTCTCGACGCCAGGGTGCGGCCAACGGCTGCCGGTTTTTCTCGATGCACTTCCGGAAGCCCTGTGGATACAGGGGATTTCGACCCTCGACTGTCGGTGCTCGATGGTTGAGTAGGTGCATGGCCAGCCCCGGGAGCTCCAGCGCGACGACGTCGTTACCGACGCCGCCACACTGTTGCGGCTGGCCCGCGAGCAGCGTCGGATCGCCGACCGGGCGGAGGCTGAGCTGCTGGCCCTGGCCCTGGAGTGGGCGCACCTGCACCCGGGCTTCGGGGTGATCACCGAACAGGACTGGGAAGAGCTCGGGGGTGAACGCTCCCTGCCGCTGGCGGGTCCCGGGACCCCGGACGTCGCGGAGTTCTCGGTCGCTGAGTTCGCGCTCAATATCGGGATGTCCAGCGACGCCGGCCGCCGCTACCTCGGCGACGCCCTCGAGCTGTTCCACCGGTTGAACAACTGCTGGGACCGGATCCAGGACGACTCGCTGCCGGTCTGGCGGGCCCGCCGGATCGCCGCCGCGACCAGGGCGCTGCCGGCTGAGGCGGCGGCGTTCGTCGACCGGCAAGTCGCGCCGGTGGCGCACAAGGTGGGGCTGGTCATCCTCGACAGGCTGGTGACCGAGGCACTCGTCCGGTTCGACCCGGAAGAGGCCGAGGCCCAGGCCGCCGAAGCCGCCGAGATCAGGCACGCGGACGTCCACCTCGACGGCGTCGGCTTCGACGGGATCGCGGAGATGACCGCCGCGCTGGACCTGCCTGACGCCATCGACGTCGACGACGTCCTCGCCCAGGGCGCCGCGCGGCTGGCCGAGCAGGGTTCCACGGACACCCTCGCGGTACGCCGAGCCAAAGCCCTCGGCATGCTGGCCCGCGGTGAGCTCAGCCCGGACAACTCACCGTCTGGCGGCCGGCGGATAGTCCTGCTCGTGCACACGACTGCCGAGGCGCTGGCCACCGAGCCGGCCCGGCAGATCGACGTGCTGCCGGTCATCGATCTGGCGGAGCACATCCACACCGACGCCTACGAGGTCCCCGACCGGCTCGCCCAGCAGGTCCGGCTCCGCGACGTCATCTGTGTCTACCCGTACTGCACGCGCCCCGCGCGCCGCTGCGACTGCGACCACCGGGTCGCCTACCAGCAGGGCGGTTCGACCTGCAGCTGCAACATTGCGCCCCTGTGCCGCGGCCACCATCGCCTCAAGACCCACAGCGGCTGGACCTACACCAAGCTCGACGAGACCAGCTATCTCTGGTCGAGCCCCCACGGCTACCACTACCTCCGCGACCACACCGGCACCCGCGATGTCACACGCGCCGGCCGCGCTCCGACATCTGGCTGCTCGGATCCGGATCCACCCGCCGACCCCTGAGTCTCGCGACGCAACAGTCCACCACGCGGCCCGCCCTCGCACGATGTCATCGGTAACCACTGATGACTACCGTTCTCCCCATGACCACCCTCGACGTCGACTACCTGGTTGTCGGCGCGGGCGCGATGGGGATGGCGTTCACGGATGCGCTGATCGACCACGCCGACGTCCGAGTGGCCATGGTCGACCGTCGGCACGGGGTCGGCGGGCACTGGCTGGCGGCGTACCCGTTCGTGCGGCTGCACCAGGCCTCGACCTTCTACGGAGTGGCCTCGACCGTCCTCGGCGGTTCGGTGCAGGTGACCGGACCCGAGACGGGCTTGCACGAGCGGGCCGGCCAGCCGGCGATCGTGGCGTACTACGACCAGGTGCTGTCCGAGCGGATGCTCGGGTCCGGCCGGGTCAGCTTCCACCCTGGGTGTGAGTACGACGGCGAGCGGACGTTCCGGTCCCGGATCTCGGGGCAGCGGTTCGAGGTCCCGGAGCGCTGCCGCGTGGTGGATGCGCGTTACCTGGCCCCGGACATCGTGGCCGAGATGCCGCCGCGGTTCGAGGCGGAGGGTGGTGCACGTGTCGTCGCGGTCAACGACCTGGTGCGACTCGAGGAGGCACCGAGCCAGTACGTCGTCGTCGGCTCGGGCAAGACCGCGACCGATGCCATCGTGTGGCTGCTGGCTCGCGGTGTCGACCCGGACTCGCTGTGCTGGGTGCGGCCGCGCGATCCGTGGATGCTCAACCGCGCCCTGATCCAGCCGTCACCCGAGATCTACCTCGGCATGGTGGCGACGATGATGGAGGCGGCCGCCTCCGCCCACTCGCTGGACACGCTGTTCCTGGCGCTTGAGGAAGCCGGGATCATGCTCCGGGTCGACCGGGGTGTCACCCCGACCATGGCCAAGGCCCCCACGCTCGGGACCTGGGAGCTGGAGCTGCTCCGCTCGGTCACCCACGTGGTGCGGCTCGGCCACCTCCTCACCGTGCGCCCCGGGCGCCTGGAGCTGACCGATGGCGTCGTCGGCGTCGCCGCCGATGCGGTGGTCGTGAACTGCGCCGCCGACGCGCTGAAGAACCCGCCATTGGTCCCGATCTGGCAGCGCACCGCGATGACGCTCCAGCCGGTGCGGGCCGGCTTCCCGTGCTTCGGGGCCGCCCTCGCGGGCTACGTCGAAGGCACCCGTCGCACGTCCTCGGACCAGGCCAAGAACGCGATCGCCGCACCCTCCCCGCTCGGCAACTCGCTGATCCAGTGGGCCGCCATGAACGTGCACGGGCTGCGCAACTCGGCCGCCTTCAACGCCGAGCCGGACGTCCGCGACTGGGCCAACCGGGTCTCGCTCAACGCCTCCCGCGTCCCGCCCGACCACCCGTCGTCCCCGGAGCTGTCAGCAGCTCAGGAGCGGCTGCAGGCGGCGGTCCGTCCGGGCGTGACCCGGCTGGCCGAGCTCACGTGACGGTCCCCGGGAGCACCGCGAACCACGGGTGGCGCCACCGCCCGAAGATGGTCAGCTCGCCGGCCAGGAACGACGACCGCGTCAGCTCGTCGATGCTGCCGCGGCCGGGGTTGTAGACCCGTACCCCGTCGGCGGAGGGCTCGACGGCGAGGACGACGTGCCGGGGCAGCCAGGTCGACCCGACGTAGAGCGGACACGGCCGTCCGCCGGTGAGCGCCGACACCAGGGCGGCGAAGTCGGCGTCACGAGCGCCGAAGCGGACCACGCGGGTGCGGTAGGCCAGGCCGGAGAACGACTGCATGGCCCTGGCCACCGCCCACGGCGGCGTACCGAGTGCGCTGGGCCAGGGAAGCTGGGCGCGGCCGGCGTACGACGCCGAGGTCAGCTGCCGGTGCAGGGCCAGGACGTCGGTCGAGAACGCGGCGGGCCGGTAGGCCGGGTCGAGGAGGATGTGCGCCGCCACCACCGAGGACGGCCCGCAGCTGCGCTGGTCGGGCTGGGTCAGGCCACGGATGGCGTCGAGGTTCACGACACCGGCAGGGCACGGACGAGCCGGAGGGCCTCGTCGGCGGAGACGGGGGTGCAGCCGAGCGACACCGCCTCGGCGACCAGCCGGCGCTGGTCGTGAGCCAGCGCCAGGCCGCGGCGGACCAGCACCAGCGGCGGCTTGCGGTGCTCGCGCAGGTCGCGGGTGAGCCGCCGCCAGAACGTGACGGCGGGGTGCTGCCGCAGGCAGTACGCCGCCGCGAGCAGGCCGGCCGCCCGCAGCGGAGCCACGACGTGGTGGGCGAAGATCCCCTCGGCCACGACCAGCGGCGAGCCCGAGATCGAGAGGGTCTGGGTGCCCGTGCGGCCGTTGGCGGAGATCGAGTAGACCGGCGTCTCTACCGTGCCGGTCCGGCACAGGGTGGCCAGCGCCTCGACCGCCTCGGAGCAGAGCCAGGACGCGGGGTCGTCCCAGTCGACCAGCCCGGTGTTGGCACCCGACGTGATGCGGGGGAGCTCCGGGTCCGACCCGTCGCGGTAGAAGTCGTCGAGGCGGAGCAGCGGGAGCGCGAGTCGCTCGGCGAGGTGCGACTTGCCCGAGCCGGAGGGGCCGGCCAGGACGATCACCCTTGCAGGCACCTGCACATCATGCCGTGGCACTCTCGGCGGATGAGAACTCGGGTGCTCGTCCTGAGGAGCCGAGGGACGAGGCGTCTCCTAGGGGCCGCGGGCCTCCTGCTGCTGCTGGCACTCACCGCGTGCTCCGGCGGCAACGGCGACGACGAACCCGGCTCCGGCCAGACGACGGACGCCGACTGCGCCGAGCGGATCCCCACCACCGTCTTCGACACCCTCCGCTGGTCGCCGCCCAAGGATGCCGAGGCCACCGTCAGCGGCTGCCACCGGGAGACCGACCAGGGCTACGTCGAGGTCCGCGACCGCCCCGGCGACTACGACAAGCTCTGCCAGACCCTCAACCGCTCCGGCGGAGTGGCACCAGGGAAGCCCGCGGACTGGCTCGCCGGGGTCACCGCGTGCGCCGTCGAGCCCACGGGCGACGTCGGCCAGACCAAGGTGCTGGTGAAGCGGAGCGGCGACCTGGTCACGCAGGTCACCGTCACCGCCGTCAGCAGCACGGACCGCAAGGACGTCCGGGCGGCGGTGGCCGACCTGGTCTCCTAGACCCCGATCGGGTGCCAGACCGTCTTGGTCTCGAGGTAGGCGGTCATTGCCGACAGCTCCGGCTCCTCGGTCCAGTCCGGCTCGGCGGCGGGCGCGCGGCGGACGCGCTTGAGGTTCTCGGCCGCGGCCACCTCGAGCTCGGTCGCGAGCTCGTCGGAGCCGGCCAACCCGCACAGGTCGATGGCGTTGACGTCCATGTGCGACGCCAGCCACGGCCCGATGGTCTCCGCGGAACCCGTCAGCAGGTTGACGACCCCGCCGGGCACGTCGGAGGTGGCCAGCACCTCGGAGAAGGTCACCGCCGGCAGCGGCCGGTCGTACGACGACACGACCACGCAGGTGTTGCCCGAGACGATCACCGGCGCCACGACGGAAACCAGGCCGAGCAGCGACGACGACTGGGGTGCCAGCACCGCGACCACACCGGTCGGCTCGGGCGTCGACAGGTTGAAGAACGGTCCGGCCACCGGGTTCGCGTTGCCGATCACCTGGGTCAGCTTGTCGGCCCAGCCGGCGTACCAGACCAGCCGGTCGACCGCGGCGTCGAGCACGCCCGACGCCTGACGGGACGTGAGCCCCTCGGAGGACTGCAGGGCGTCGACGAACTGCGGGCGGCGGTCCTCCATGACCTCGGCGATCCGGTAGATCACCTGCCCCCGGTTGTAGGCCGTGCGGCCGGCCCACCCGGAGAAGGCGGAGCGGGCGGCCACGACGGCGTCCCGCGCGTCCTTGCGCGACGCGAGCGCCGCGTTGGCCAGGAACTTCCCCTTGGCGTCGTCGACGACGTAGGAGTGCCCCGACTCCGAGCGCGGGAAGGCGCCCCCGATGTAGAGCTTGTAGGTCTTGCGAACGTCCGCGCGGCTCATCTGAGGTAGGCCTCCAGCCCGTGCCTGCCGCCCTCGCGGCCGTAGCCCGACTCCTTGTAGCCGCCGAACGGGCTGGCCGGGTCGAACTTGTTGAACGTGTTGGCCCACACCACTCCGGCCCGCAGCTGGTTGGCCATCTGCAGGATCCGCGAGCCCTTGTCGGTCCAGACCCCGGCCGACAGGCCGTACGGCGTGTTGTTGGCCTTGGTCACTGCCTCGCTCGGCGTACGGAAGGTGAGCACCGAGAGGACCGGCCCGAAGATCTCCTCGCGGGCGATCCGGTGCGCCTGGGTGACGTCGGTGAACAGCGTCGGCGGGAACCAGTAGCCGTGCGAGGGCAGCTCGCACGGCGCCGACCAGCGCTCGGCGCCCTCGGCCTCACCGATGTCGGACAGCTCGCGGATCCGGGCCAGCTGCTCGGCGGAGTTGATGGCCCCGACGTCGGTGTTCTTGTCCAGCGGGTCGCCGACCCGCAGGGTCGCCATCCGGCGCTTGAGCCGGTGCAGCACGTCCTCGGCCACCGACTCCTGCACCAGCAGCCGCGAGCCCGCGCAGCACACGTGGCCCTGGTTGAAGAAGATGCCGTTCACGATGCCCTCGACCGCCTGGTCGAGCGGCGCATCGTCGAAGACGATGTTGGCCGCCTTGCCGCCGAGCTCGAGGGTCACCCGCTTGTGCGACCCGGCCACGGTGCGAGCGATGGCCTTGCCGACGTCGGTGGAGCCGGTGAACGCCACCTTGTCGACGTCCGGGTGGCCCACGAGCGCCTGGCCGGTCGAGCCGGCGCCGGTCACGATGTTGACCACGCCCGGCGGCAGGTCGGCCTGCTGGCAGATCTCCGCGAACAGCAGCGCGGTCAGCGGTGTGGTCTCGGCCGGCTTCAGCACGACGGTGTTGCCGCAGGCCAGCGCCGGGGCGATCTTCCACGCCAGCATCAGCAGCGGGAAGTTCCACGGGATCACCTGAGCGGCCACGCCGAGCGACTGCTCCCCGAAGCCGGCGTACTTCAGCTTGTCGGCCCACCCGGCGTAGTAGAAGAAGTGCGCCGAGACGATGGGTACGTCGACGTCGCGCGACTCCTTGATCGGCTTGCCGTTGTCGATCGACTCGAGCACGGCCAGCTCGCGCGACCGCTCGGCGATGATCCGGGCGATCCGGTAGAGGTACTTGGCCCGCTCCGTGCCGGGCATCCGCGACCAGCCACGGTGGGCGCGCCTGGCCGCCTTCACGGCCACGTCGACGTCGTTCTCGTCCGCCTCGGCGATCTCGGCCAGCACCTCCTCCGAGGCCGGGTTGACGGTCTTGAACGCCTTGCCGTGCCCGTCGACGAACTCGCCGTCGATGAACAGGCCGTACGACGGCTTGATGTCGACGATCGACCGCGACTCCGGGGCCGGGGCGTACTCGAACTTCTGCGACGTTGCAGCCATGGGTCTCAGTCCACCGTGACGTAGTCGTGACCGGAGTAGCGGCCGGTCTTGAGCTTCATGCGCTGCATCAGCAGGTCGTTGAGCAGCGTGGAGGCGCCGAACCGGAACCAGTCCGGGTCGAGCCAGTCAGGGCCGGCCACCTCGTTGACGGTGACGAGGTACTTGATGGCGTCCTTGGCGGTCCGGATGCCGCCGGCGGGCTTGACTCCGATCATGGTCCCGGTGGCCTCGCGGAAGTCGCGGACCGCCTCGAGCATCACCAGGGTGACCGGCAGCGTCGCCGCCGGCTGCACCTTGCCGGTCGAGGTCTTGATGAAGTGGCCGCCGGCCAGCATGGCCAGCCAGGAGGCGCGGCGCACGCTGTCGTAGGTCTGCAGCTCGCCGGTCTCGAGGATCACCTTCAGATGGGCGCTGCCACAGGCCTCACGGACCTGGGCGATCTCCTCGAACACCTCCAGGTAGTGGCCGGACAGGAAGGCACCCCGGTCGATCACCATGTCGATCTCGTCGGCGCCCGCCTCCACGGCGTCGCGGGTGTCGGCGATCTTGACGTCCATCGCCGCGCGCCCGCTGGGGAACGCCGTCGCGACCGCGGCGACCTTGACCTGGCTGCCCTTGAGCGCGCTCTTGGCGGTGGCCACGAGGTCGCCGTAGACGCAGACGGCCGCAGTCGCAGGACAGCTGGGGTCCGACGGGTCCGGATGCATGGCCTTGGCGGCCAGGGAGCGGACCTTCCCGGCGGTGTCCTGGCCCTCCAGCGTGGTCAGGTCGACCATCGAGATCGCCAGGTCCAGGGCGTAGGCCTTGGCCGAGGTCTTGATCGAGCGGGTGCCGAGCTGCGCGGCGCGCTGTTCGGCGCCCACCTGGTCGACCCCCGGCAGGCCGTGGAGGAAGCGCCGCAGGGAGGATTCCGACCCGGTGACGCCGAGGTCACGGATCGGTCTCGTCTCGACCTCGGGATCGGTTGCGACCATGCGGTCCAGCATAGGGTGGCCCGATGACTCGCACCGAGGCGAGCGACCCCGCAGTCGAGAAGTTCTCCCCGAACGGCGGCACCCTGACGGCCGTCGTCGCCGGGCTCGTCGCGCTGGCCTTCATCCTGGCCTGGGCGATCGACATCCACCGCGTCGCGCTCTGGGTGCCGGCGGTCGCAGTGCTCGGCGCCGGTGTGGTGTGGATCAGCACCGTGCGCCCGCGGGTGCGGGTCCAGAACCGCGAGCTGGTCCTCCAGAACATGCTCACCACGACGTACCTCCCGCTCGCCTCGATCGAGGAGGTCGCGGTCCGTCAGGTGATGGCGGTGCGGGCCGGCGACAAGCGGTATGTCTGCGCCGGTGCGGGCCGGACCATGCGCCAGGCGATGAAGGGCTCGGCCGCGGAGCGCGCCCGCCAGCAGCTGGGCGGGCTGCGCGGAGAGCTGGCCAAGGTGCCCGAGCCCGGCATGGACTATGCCGACTTCGTCGAGATCCGGGTCCAGGAGCTGATCAACGAGGACCGGATGAGGCGCGGGGTCAAGAAGTTCTCACCCGAGGCGGACGAGCTGGCCAAGCAGGTCCGCCGGCAGGTGGACTGGCCGGTGATCGCCGCCCTGGCCGCGGCCGTGCTGCTCGTCGTGGTCGGAGTGACCGTCGGCTGAAGGCCCCTGCTCCGGAATGCGGGGACGGCGGGCTCAGTCGGCCGTGGTCTGCTCGGCTTCCTCGGGCTGCTCGACCAGCTCGCCCTCGAGCATGATGTTGACCTCGTCGCTGACGACGAACCGTCCGTCCAGGACCGGGTTGAAGGTCAGGCCGAAGTCCTTGCGGTTGATCTTCGCGGTCCCGCTGTAGCCGATCCGGTGCCCCATCATCGGGTCGTTGAACTCGCCGAGCCTTGTCATCTGCAACGCCACCGTCCGGGTGTTGCCCTTGATCGTCAGGTCGCCGGTCACGGTGTAACGGTCCTCGCCGGCCGGCTCGACCCCGGTGCTCTTGAACGTCATGACCGGGAAGTTGTCCGTGTCCAGGAAGTTCTCCGAGCGCACGTCCTTGTCGCGGATCTCGTTGTGGGTCTTGATGCTGGCCGTCTGGATGGTGACCTCGACCCGCATCGTCTCCGGATGGTCCGGGTCGATGTCAGCCGTTGACGTGACGTCTGCGAAGTGCCCGCGCACGGTCATCATGCCGAGGTGCTTCGCCGCGAACTCCACCTGCGTGTGGTAAGGGTCAAGCTGCCAGTTACCCATGGGTCCTCCCGGTCCCGAGCTGCAGAGCCGATAGCGGACTCTGGTCCGGTTCAACAGACTAACGAAGTATCGTTGACCGGGCCAACCATCTTCTCGCTCCCGGGAGTCCCGATGAGACTGCGCAACCTGCCCACCCGTGTGGCCACCGGTGCCTACATCCTCCACACCGGCTGGGAGAAGTGGCACGCGAACGAGCAGCGCGCCACGGGCGTGCACGCCATGGCAGCGGGTGCGTTCCCTGTGTTCGACCAGATGGAGCCAACCGACTTCCTCAAGCTGCTCTCCGCGGGGGAGATGGCGGTCGGCGCCGCCCTCCTTGCGCCGGTCGTGCCGCCCGTGATCGCGGGCGCCGCCCTGACCGGCTTCTCGGGCGCGCTCCTGACCATGTACCTGCGCACCGAAGGCATGCGCAAGCCCGGCAGCATCTGGCCGACCCAGCAGGGCACCGCGATCTCGAAGGATGTCTGGATGCTGGGCATCGGGCTGGGACTCGTCATCGACGGGATCAAGCGCCGCCACGACGGCTGACACCAGCCGACCCAGCTGGGCTTCCTACAGCCCCAGCGCGGCCTCGATGTCCCGGCCCAGGGCGTCCAGCCTGGACGCCGCCGAGATCCGGGCCGCGTCGACGCCCGCCTCCTCGTCGACCGGCACGACCACCTCGAGGTAGCACTTGAGCTTGGGCTCGGTGCCGCTCGGGCGTACGACGACCCGCGCGCTGTCCGCGAGGCGGAACCGCAGCCCGTCGGTCGGCGGGAGGTCGGCGCTGCCGAGCGCGAGGTCGTCGACCTGCTCGACGGCCAGCCCGCCGAGCTCGGTCGGCGGGGTGGCCCGGAGCCGTTCCATGGCGGCGGTGATCAGCGACAGGTCGGCGACCCGCACCGACACCTGGTCGGTCGCGTGCAGGCCGTGCTCGACGGCGAGGTCGTCGAGCACGTCGACCAGGGACCGGCCGGCCGCCTTGGCCTGCGCGGCCAGCTCACAGAGGAGCAGCAGCGCCGAGACGCCGTCCTTGTCCTTCACGTGGTCGGGGTCGCAGCAGTAGCCGAGCGCCTCCTCGTAGCCGAACGCCAGTCCGGGGACCCGGCCGATCCACTTGAAGCCGGTCAGCGTCTCGACGTACGGCTGCCCGGCGGCGCCCGCCATCTTGCCGAGCAGGCTGGAGGAGACGATCGAGGTCGCCCACGTGCCGGAGCGACCGCGCGACATCAGGTGATGGGCCAGCAGCGCCCCCACCTCGTCGCCGCGCAGCATCCGCCAGCCGTGGCCCGTCGGCACGGCGGCGGCGCAGCGGTCAGCGTCCGGGTCGTTGGCCACGACCAGGTCCGCGTCGTGGGCCTCGGCCAGGGCGAGGGCCAGGTCCATCGCGCCCGGCTCCTCGGGGTTGGGGAAGGCGACTGTGGGGAAGTCCGGGTCCGGCTGCTCCTGCTGCTCGACGACCCGCGGCGCCGAGAACCCGGCGGTCTCGAGCACCTGGAGCACCGAGCTGCCCCCCACCCCGTGGAGCGGCGTGTAGACGAGGTCGAGGTCGCGAGGGCCGTCCTCCGCCAGCTCTGCGATCGTGTCGAGGTAGCGGTCCACGAGGTGCTCGCCGAGCACCGTCGCCCCGGCGCCGCGCGGGAGGTCGGCCACCTGACCGACGGCGTCGATCTTCGCGGCGATGGCCGCGTCCGCCGGGGGCACGATCTGGCTGCCGTCGCCGAGGTAGACCTTGTAGCCGTTGTCCTGCGGAGGGTTGTGGCTCGCGGTGACCATGACGCCGGCCGAGCAGCCCAGCTCGCGGATCGCGAAGGCCAGCACGGGCGTGGGCAGCGGTCGCGGCATCATCCAGACCTTGAACCCCGCGCCCGACATCACCTCGGCGGTGTCGCGGGCGAAGTCGTCGCTGCGGTGCCGAGCATCGAAGCCGACCACCACGGGTCCGGCGGCACCCTGCTCCGTCAGATAGGCCGCCAGCCCGGCGGCGGCGCGCATGACCACGACCCGGTTCATCCGGTTCGGTCCAGCGCCGACCGCGCCGCGCAGACCCGCCGTACCGAACTCCAGGGTGCCCGCGAACCGGTCGGCCAGGTCTTCCGGCTCGGCCCCGCCCTCGACGGCCGCGATGATCTGCTCCAGCTCCGCGCGGGTGCTGTCGTCGGGGTCCTCCGCCGCCCAGGCCCGGGCACGCTCCAGCAGGACGTCGGTGGCCGCTGACGTGGTCATAGGCGCACCCTAGGGCGATCTCAGCGAATCCTCACGAATCGGCCTCAGGGCCGGTCCACAGCGCTCGCAAAGGACGCGGTGGAGCGTCGAGGACATGAAGAGCACCCGAAGCTGACCGGCAGCGTGGCCGCGGCTGCGCTGGTCCCGCCGCTCGGCCTGACGGCCGCGGCCTCCGGTCCCCTTCAGTCTGCGTCCGCCACACAGCTGGACCCAGTCGGCAGGCATCGTCGAGATCGGCACGGTCATCGACTACGGCGAGGGCGAGGCGGCCGGCACCGGCCTCGTGCTCGACAGCGACGGGCTCGTGGTGACCAACCACCACGTCGTGGAGGGAGCGATCACCGTGACGGTGCCGTCGACGGGCCAGCAGTACGACGTGGAGGGAACGGTGGCAGCCTGACCGCGGCTCCCGGCCGGGTGACCGATCCCAGACGGACGATCACCGTCCAGGACGATCTCTTCCGGACAGGACCGGAGACTGGCCCGCCTCATCGAGGTCACCTCGGACGTCGTGCCCGGCGACTCCGGCGGGTGGAGGCCGGCGCCGCGAGCAGCTCGGTCGTCATCGGTGGTACGCCGTTCCTCGGCGACGCCATCACCGAGCTCGACGGCACCAGCGTGGCCACGGCCGACCAGCTGCGCGCGGCCGTGGCGCGCGCGAGCCGGGCGACACCGTCACCGTCACCTGGAGCGACCCGACCGGAGCTGCCCACTCGGGTCCGGCGACCCTGGTCGACGGTCCGGTCCTGTAGGAGTTCAGGCGTTGACGGTGCTCATGTCGGCGTACCGGGCACCGGCGACGGCGTCGCGCGGGACTGCCTCCTCCAGCGCCTTGAGGTCGTCGTCGCTGAGCTGGACCTCGGTGGCCCCGAGGTTCTCCTCGAGGTGGCGGATCCGCTTGGTGCCGGGGATCGGCACCACGTCCGGGCCCTGGGCGAGGACCCAGGCCAGGGCCAGCTGGCCAGGGGTGCAGCCGTGCTCGCCGGCCAGCTCCCTGACCCTCTCGACCAGCGCCAGGTTGGCGTCGAGGGCCTCGCCGGCGAAGCGCGGGAACCGGCCGGTGGCCCGGGAGTCGCCGGCCTCCAGCGACTCCTTGGTCAGGGACCCGGTGAGGATGCCTCGGCCCAGCGGGGAGTAGGGCACCAGCCCGATGCCGAGCTCGCGGATGGTGGGCAGGATTTCGTCCTCGATGTCGCGGGTGAACAGCGAGTACTCGCTCTGCAGCGCGGTGACCGGGTGCACGGCGTGTGCCCGCCGGACCGTGTCGGCCGCGGCCTCGGAGAGCCCGAGGTGGCGGACCTTGCCCGCCTCGACCAGGTCCTTCATGGCGCCGACGGTCTCCTCGATCGGGACCGTCCTGTCCACGCGGTGCTGGTAGTAGAGGTCGATGTGGTCCACGCCCAGCCGCTGGAGCGAGGCGTCGCAGGCCTGGCGCACGTACTCCGGGGTGCCGTTGATGCGGACCCAGGAACCGTCCGGGTTGCGCTCGTTGCCGAACTTGGTGGCCAGCTGGACCTCGTCGCGACGGTCCTTGACCGCCTTGCCGACCAGCTGCTCGTTGGTGAAGGGCCCGTACATGTCCGCGGTGTCGAGGAAGGTGATGCCCAGGTCGAGAGCGCGGCGGATCGTGTCGACGGCGGACTGCTCGTCGGTGGTCCCGTAGAACTCCGACATCCCCATGCAGCCCAGGCCGAGCTCGGAGACCTCGAGGGCGGTCCCGCCCTTGTCGCGGTGGCCGAGAGTGCGTCGTGTGAGGGTCATGTCCTCCACTGAACAGGCTGGAGCGCGCTCCAGGTCAAGCGGTCAGTGGTCTGGTCCGGGTTGGGTATCTTCGCCGGTTTGGGACGTAGCGGGCGTGGGTGCCGTGCAGCCTTCTGGGCGGGGCAGCGGCCAATGGCCGCGGGTGTCAAACAGGAGAGGGACACATGACACCCAAGCGCGCTGCCATCGCTGCTCTTACCGCCGTCCTCGTCGTCGTCGGTGTCGCCGTGGGCGTGGTCCAGGCGGCGACCGGGCCGACCAAGGACAGGGGATCCTGCACCGCGAAGCCGGCGGCGAGAACCGACGGCAAGGGGCACCGGATCAAGGTGATCTGCGTGACGCCGAGGCCGCCGGGCGGGACCGTGACCCAGACGGTCACCGCCACCGCGACGGTCACCCGGACGGTCACCGCCATGGCCACGGCCACGACCACCGCCACGGTCACCGTCACACCGTCGTCGACCCCGACCGCCCCGCTGCAGTCGCAGACGCCCACGGTCACTCCGACGCCCACTCCGACGCCGACCCCGACGCCGACCCCGACGCCCACCCCGACGCCGACCCCGACGCCCACTCCGACGGGTGCTCCGGGCTGTGCCTCATCTGCGTCGAACGTGCCCGACGGGTCTGACGGCCGGGGTGGCTGCTTCCCCGGCACCGCCAACACCGGGCCGAACGCCGCGGCCAGCACCATGGCGACCTACACCGGGTCCTGCACGATCACCGCGGCCAACACCGTGATCGACTCCAAGGTGGTCAACTGCCGGTCGATCGACGTGCGGGCCGCCGGGTTCGTGCTGAAGAACTCCTACCTCAACGGCGGGATCGTCCAGTCCGGCGGGACGCCGTCGTTCACGGTCCAGGACTCCTTCATCGACAGCGGGGTCCAGTTCCCGGCGTGCTCCAACGGGTCCTGCCCGGCCGGGAAGTACGCCTGTGGTGACACCGGGAACGCGACCACGGACTGCGGGGTCACCGGGTCGAACTTCACCATCGTGCGCACCGAGATCATCAACTCCAACCGGGCCGCCTACTGCGAGGCCCCGGGTCCGTGCCTGATCCAGGACAGCTACTTCCACGGCACCAACCTGTGGCCCGACGCGTCCAACCTGGCCCACGCCTCCTCGGTGCGCGAGGAGCAGAACCTCACGCTGCGGCACAACTCGCTGCACTGCTCCTACACCGGCCCGTTCGTCAACGGCGACATCGGCTGCTCCGCGGACCTGACCGGGTATCCGGACTTCGCCCCGATCAGGAACAACACCATCGACGCCAACCTGTTCGTGGCCAGCCCCGGTAGCGCGTTCTGCTCCTACGGCGGCGCCACTCCCGGCAAGCCCTTCTCCGGCGACCCGACCAACGCCACCAACCAGAAGTTCACCAACAACGTCTTCCAGCGCGGCACCAACAGCAAGTGCAGCTCCTACGGACCGGTGACCAGCTTCGACAAGACCAGGACGGGCAACGTCTGGTCCGGCAACGTCTGGGACGACGGCACGGCGGTGGCCGCGGCGATGTGAGGACTACGCCGACAGCTCCTGCACGGCGCTGAGCCGCGCCTCGTAGAGGCCGATCTTGTAGTCGATCGCACCCAGGTGGTCCTGGACCTCGGCCAGCCGGGCCAGGACCACCTGCCGGTGCGCACACAACAGCTCCAGCCGCTCCTGCTCGTTGCCGTGGCCGGCGCGGACCAGGTCGGTGTAGCGGCGTACGTCGCGGATGGGCATGCCGGTCGAGCGCAGCTTGGTGATGAGCCGGATCCAGTCGATGTCGTCCTCGGCGTACTGCCGGTGGCCGGACGTGGCCCGTGGCACCGAGCGAAGCATCAGCCCGTCGCGCTCGTAGTAGCGCAGCGTGTCGGCGGTCAGGCCGGTCAGCTCGGCGGCCTCGGCGATGGTCAGTGCTGCCCTGGATCCAGACACATTTCCAGTCTCGTCCTTGGAGTGCACTCCAAGTCAAGACCGTCAGGTCCGGTCGAGCGCCGGACGCTCCATCGACTCCGCGAGGTAGGGCCCGCCCACGTGGGCGTTCTCCATCGCGTCCTCGAGTCGGGACTCGACCCGGTCCGCCCAGCCCTCGGCGTCGTCGAGGGGGTCGTAGCCCAGCGCTCGGCCGGGCGCCAGGTCCCACCAGCCGCGGGCGTTGTGGGAGATGCCGTAGAGGACCGCGAAGCCCGGCGCCGGTGTGTTGAGCGCTGCGTCGACCATCCGCACGCAGTCGTCGTGGGACAGCCAGGTCGCGAGGTGGCGGAGCGTGGCGGGCTCGGCCCGGAACGTGCCGATCCGGCAGCTGACCACGTCGAGACCGTGCCGGTCGGCGTACAGGCTCATCAGCGACTCGGCGGCCGCCTTGGCCACGCCGTAGAAGGTGTCCGGGCGCAGCCGGGTCTCGACCGGCAGCAGCCCCTCGGGCAGGCCGGCCCGAGGCGTGCGGCCGACCGCGTGGTTGGAGCCGCCGTAGACGAGCCGGCGTACGCCGTGCTCGACCATCGAGTCGAGCAGCGCTGCGGTGGTGACCACGTGTGAGGTGAGGGAGTCCGGTAGGGAGAGCTCGCCGGGGTGGCCGGCCATGTGGACGACGGCGTCCAGCGACGACTCGGCGAACTCGGCCTCGAAGATGTCGGCGACGGCGTCCGGGTCGGCGCAGTCGGCGGTGTGCCAGGCACCGTCCAGGCCGTCGGGCTGCGGTACGACGTCGACCCCGACCACGTCGTGGCCGCGGTCGCTCAGCCCGACGGAGAGGACGTGACCGATGCTGCCCGCGGCACCGGTGAGGAGGACCCTCACAGCCGGGGGACGACTCGGGACAGCAGGGAGCCCATCCGCTCGGCGGCGGCACGGCCGGCCTCGAGGACCTCCGCGTGGTTGAGCGGCTCGTTGCTGATGCCGGCGGCCAGGTTGGTGACCAGGCTGATGCCGAGGATCTCCATCCCGGCCTCGCGGGCGGCGATCGCCTCGAGCGTCGTGCTCATGCCGACCAGGGAGCCGCCGAGGATGCCCGCCATCCGCACCTCGGCCGGGGTCTCGTAGTGCGGCCCGGGGAACTGCACGTAGACGCCCTCGTCGAGGGTCGGGTCGACCTCGCGGCACAGCGCCCGCAGCCGGCTGCTGTAGAGGTCGGTGAGGTCGACGAAGTTGGCGCCGACGATCGGCGAGCGGCCGGTGAGGTTGATGTGGTCGCTGATCAGCACCGGCGTACCGGGTGACCAGCTCTCGTCGAGACCGCCGCAGCCGTTGGTCAGCACGATCGTGCGGCAGCCTGCCCGGGCCGCGGTGCGTACGCCGTGCACGACCGCAGCGACGCCGCGGCCCTCGTAGTAGTGGGTGCGGCTGAGGAAGATCAGCGCGCTCAGGTCGCCGACGCGGACGGAGCGGATCTTGCCCGAGTGGCCGGCCACGGCGGCCGCACTGAACCCGGGCAGGTCGGTGGTGGCGACCTCGGCCACGGTCTCGCCCAGCATCTCGGCCGCCGGGAGCCAGCCCGACCCGAGCACCAGGGCCACGTCGTGGCGGGCCACGCCGGTCAGCCCGGCCAGCTTCTCGGCGGCCCGGCCCGCGAGGTCGTACGGTGATTCCTCTGTCACCTGCCGGACACTACTGTGCCGACATGCTCGATCATCTCGGCATCAACTGCAGCGACCTGGACACGGCGGCCGCCTTCTACGACAAGGTCCTCGGCACGCTCGGCTACACCCGGCTCATGGACTTCGGTGAGGCCATCGGGTACGGCGACGCCAAGCCGGACTTCTGGCTCGGCCGGCAGCCGGTCGAGGGCCCCGCCGCCGGTCCCAACCGCGAGATCCACGCCGCGTTCGAGGCCAAGGACGCAGCTGCGGTACGGGCGTTCTTCGAGGCGGCCACCTCGCTGGGCGCGGAGGTGCTGCACGAGCCGCGGTTCTGGCCGGAGTACCACGACGCCTACTACGGAGCCTTCGTGCGCGACCCGGATGGCAACAACGTCGAGGCGGTCTGCCACACCGCGGAGCCGGGCGACGACCTCCCGGTCGGGTAGCTCCCCCTACAGTTCGTTCGACCGGCAGGGGCGCCGGCGCAGGGCGGCCACGTAGTCGACCGGCGCGTCCGCCGCCTCGGCGGCGTCGGCCAGCAGGCCGAGGTACGACGCCGAGGGCAGCCCGCCCTCGTACGCGTCCAGCACGTAGGTCCACACCAGCAGCTCACCCGTCAGTGTCGAGACGCGGACCTTGGTCTTGCGGTAGAGCCCGGAGTCCGCCGCCTCCCAGCCGTCGAGGTCGCCCTCGTCCTCGCGGGTCACGTCGTAGACCGCGACGAACACCTGCTCCAGCGGGTCTTCGACGATCGTGGAGAGGGCGCCGTCCCAGCCCAGGTCCTCGCCGCCGAAGGTGAGCCGCCAGCCGGTCAGCCACCCGGTGGTGGACAGCGGTGAGTGCGGGCAGCGCTCGCCCATACGCGCCGGGTCGAGGTTGGTCCCGTAGGCGGCGTAGAGCGGCACACGAGGAGGGTAATGGGCACTACTAGGCTGGAGGTGTGAGCGACGTGACCCACTTCGATGTCCTTGTCCTCGGCGCCGGGCCCGGTGGGTACGTCGCCGCGATCCGCGCCGCTCAGCTCGGGAAGAACGTGGGGATCGTCGAGGAGAAGTACTGGGGCGGCGTGTGTCTCAACGTCGGCTGCATCCCGTCCAAGGCGCTGCTCCGCAACGCGGAGCTCGCGCACATCATCACCCACGAGAAGAAGACGTTCGGGATCGAGGGCGACGCCACCATGGCGTTCGGCCCCACCCACCTGCGCAGCCGCAAGGTCGCCGACGCCAGCGCCAAGGGCGTCCACTACCTGATGAAGAAGAACCAGATCACCGAGATCGACGGCTGGGGGACCCTGACCGGCGAGCAGGACGGAAAGCACGGAGTCTCCGTCGACAAGGACGGCGCCACGTCGTCCTACACCTGCGACGACCTCATCATCGCCGCCGGCGCGAAGGTCCGGATGCTGCCGGGGATGTCGGTGAGCCAGAACGTGGTCACCTACGAGGAGCAGATCCTCGACGAGAACCTCCCGGGGTCGGTCATCATCGGCGGCTCGGGAGCGATCGGCGTCGAGTTCGCCTACGTGATGACCAACTTCGGTGTCGACGTCACGATCGTGGAGTTCCTCGACCGGATGGTGCCGACCGAGGACGAGGACGTCTCCAAGGAGCTGCTGCGGCAGTACAAGAAGCTCGGCGTGAAGGTGCTGCTGTCCACCAAGGTCGAGAACGTCGAGGACACCGGCAGCGGCGTCAAGGTGACGGTCAGCCCGGCCGACGGAGGCGACTCCCAGGTCATCGAGGCAGACAAGATGCTGGCGGCGTTCGGCTTCGCCCCGCGGGTCGACGGCTACGGCCTCGACAAGGCGGGCGTCGAGGTCACCGACCGGGGCGCGATCGCGATCGACGGTCGCGGTCGCACCAACGTGAAGGGCATCTACGCCATCGGCGACGTCACCGGAAAGCTGATGCTGGCCCACACCGCCGAGGCGATGGGCATCGTGGCGGCCGAGACGATCGCGGACGCGGAGACGATCGAGATCGACTTCGACATGATCCCGCGGGCGACGTTCTGCCAGCCGCAGATCGCTTCGTTCGGCTACTCGGAGGCACAGGCCAAGGAGAAGGGGTACGACGTCAAGGTCGCGTCGTTCCCGTTCTCGGCCAACGGCAAGGCGCGCGGCATGGCCGAGACCGCCGGCTTCGTGAAGATCGTCGCCGACGCCGCGCACAACGAGATCGTCGGTGCGCACCTGATCGGACCGGAGGTCACCGAGCTGCTGCCCGCCCTGACGCTGGCCCAGAAGTGGGACCTGACCGCCGACGAGGTGGCCCGCAACGTCTTCGCGCACCCGACGCTCTCGGAGGCGATGAAGGAGGCCGTCGAGGGGATCGCCGGCCACATGATCAACCTCTAGGAGGCTGCTGAACGATGGCGTGGATGGACGCGTCGCGAGAGTCGTGCGATGGCAAGGCGCCGTCCCCGATGGCAGGCTGGGCGCCTTCCGAGGGGCGGCAACGCCGCCAGCGTGCGGCTGTCGCGGCGCGGGCGCCGCGCGATTGTTCAGCAGGCTCCTAGCATGTCCGACCACGTTGTCGTCGTCGGCGGCGGACCCGGCGGCTACGAGGCGGCGCTCGTCGCGGCGCAGCTCGGAGCCCAGGTCACCGTGGTCGACACGGACGGGATCGGCGGGTCGGCCGTCCTCACCGACTGCGTGCCGTCGAAGACCCTGATCGCCACCGCCGAGCTGATGACGGACGTCGAGGGCGCCAACGAGCTCGGCGTGATGATCGGGGCGGACGGCGTCCGCGTCGACCTGGCCCGGGTGAACGCGCGGGTCAGGGCCCTGGCCCATGCCCAGAGCGAGGACATCGCCCGGCGGTTGCAGAAGGAGGGCGTGCGCGTCCTGCAGGTCCGCGGCCGGCTGGACGGTCCGGCCCGGGTCGTGGCCGGCGACGAGACCCTCGAGGCCGACGCCGTGCTCGTCGCCACCGGTGCCTCGCCCCGCACGCTGCCGACCGCGCAGCCCGACGGCGAGCGGATCCTGACGTGGGAGCAGGTCTACGACCTGGACGAGGTGCCGTCGTCCCTGATCGTGGTGGGGTCCGGCGTGACGGGCGCGGAGTTCGCGTCCGGCTACCTGGCCCTGGGCATCCCGGTGACCCTGGTCTCGTCGCGCGACCGGGTGCTGCCGGGCGAGGACGCGGACGCGGCCGGCGTACTGGAGGACGTGCTGACCCGCCGCGGCATGACCGTGCTGTCCCGATCCCGGATGGAGTCGGTCACCCGGTCGGGAGACGTGGTCGCGGTGACGCTCACCGACGGGCGTGTGGTCGAGGGCTCGCACTGCATCCTCGCGCTCGGCTCGGTCCCGAACACGGCGGACCTCGGCCTGGACGAGGCCGGGGTCGAGGTCACGGACGGTGGCTTCGTCAACGTCGACCGGGTCTCGCGGACCTCGGCCCGCGGGGTCTACGCCGCCGGTGACTGCACCGGTGTGCTGATGCTGGCCTCGGTGGCCGCCATGCAGGGCCGGATCGCCATGTGGCACTTCCTGGGCGACGCGGTCACCCCGCTCGACCTCAAGAAGGTCTCCTCCAACGTCTTCACCGCCCCCGAGATCGCCACCGTGGGCTGGTCGCAGCAGGCCATCGACGCGGGCGAGGTCGAGGCCGAGGCGGTCACACTGCCGCTCAGCGGCAACGCGCGGGCCAAGATGCAGGGTGTCCACGACGGCTTCGTGAAGCTGTTCTGCCGGCCGGGCACCGGCATCATCGTCGGCGGGGTCGTCGTCGGCCCCCGGGCCAGCGAGCTGATCCACCCGGTCTCGATCGCGGTGGCCGAGTCGCTCACCGCCGACCAGCTGGCCCAGGCGTTCACCGTCTACCCGTCCATGTCCGGCTCGGTCGCCGAGGCGGCCCGGCGGCTTCACCACTTCCGCGCCTGAAGGCTCAGCCGTCGTCGGGCTGGCCCGGGGACACCAGCCCGGACTCGTAGGCGCGCACCACCGCCTGCACCCGGTCGCGGCACTGGAGCTTCGCGAGCAGTGAGCCGACGTGCGTCTTCACCGTGGCCTCGCCGAGGAACAGCGCCCGCGCGATCTCGGCGTTCGACATGCCCCGGGCCACCAGCTTGAGCACCTCGGTCTCACGCTGGCTCAGCGCCGGCAGGGCCGCCTCGGCCCGCGGCCGCCTCCGGCTCGTGAACTCCGCGATCAGCCGCCGGGTGACCGACGGCGCGAGCAGCGCGTCGCCCCGGGCCACGGTCCGCACCGCCGCCACCAGGTCGTCGGGTGGCGCGTCCTTGAGCAGGAAGCCGCTGGCGCCGGCCTGCAGCGCCTCGAAGACGTACTCGTCCAGGTCGTACGTCGTCAGGATCAGCACGGCCGGCCGGCCACCGGTCGCGAGCTGCCGGGTCGCCTCGATCCCGTCCAGCTTGGGCATCCGGATGTCCATCAGGACGACGTCCGGCGCGAGCCGGCGAGCCGCCGTCACGGCTTCGACCCCGTCGCCGGCCTCGCCGACCACCTCGAGTCCGTCCTCGGACTCCAGCAGCTTGCGGAAGCCGGCGCGGACCAGGGCCTGGTCGTCGACGATGAGCAGCCGGAGCGGGTTCATGGCCGGGCCGGCGAGGCGCTGCTGGTCAACGGACCGGTGAGGGGGAGCCGGGCGTGCACCCGGAACCCGGGACCGGCCTCGGTGGGGCCGGCCTGGAGCGAGCCGCCGTACATCGCGACCCGCTCGCGCATCCCGGTCAGCCCGTGGCCGCCCTCCGGCAGCCCCTGGCCCGACCCTGAACCGTCGTCCTGCACGTCGACCTCGAGGTCGCGGGCGGTGCGGTGCACGTCGATGCGCACCCGCCGGGCGCCTGCGTGCTTGACCACGTTGGTCAGGCATTCCTGCACGATCCGGTACGCCGTGAGATCGAGCCCGGCGCTGAGCGCGGCCAGCGTCTCCGGGTCGAGGGACAGCTCGACGTCGAGCCCGCTGGCCCGGGCGGCGTCGACCACCTGGTCGAGGTGGCGCAGGCTGGGCTGGGGACGCAGGGACGGCTCCTCGTCGGGACGGCGCAACAGCCCCAGCAGCAGCCGTAGCTCCGCCAGCGCCTCCCGACCGGCCTTCTCCACAGCCTCCAGCACCGCCTGGCTGGCCTCGGCCGACGACCGTTCCTGGGCCAGGGCCCGGCGCTCGGCGGCCGCCTGGACCACGATGAGGGACAGCGCGTGCGCCACGACGTCGTGCAGCTCTCGGGCCATCCGCGACCGCTCCTCCATCACCGCCTCGGCGGCCAGGCGGCCCTGCTCGTAGGCCAGCCGGTCGGCCCGGCGGCGCTCCTCGGCCAGCTGCTCCCGGCGGCGCCGCAGCACGTAGCCGACCGTCCAGGCCAGGCCGATGAACACCAGGGCGGGGATCGTGTCCCCGGGGCTGTTGCCGTAGCCGAGGGACAGCAACCAGCTCGGGATCGTGCAGACGACCACGGCCAGCGTCACCACCAGCTGCCGACGGCCGACCAGGTCGGCACCCAGGATGTAGAAGGCCGCGAGCATGCCGAGGAACGCCTCGAAGCTGCTCTGCTGGCTCGGCTGGTACATCGTGATCGACCAGGCGGTGAACGCCGCGACGACGAGCACGGCCACCGTGGCCGGCGCCTTCCGCCGGAACCCCAGCGGCAGGGCTCCGGCGAGCAGGAACGCGTAGTTGGCCCAGAGCGGGTCCGGGAACTGCTTGCTGTGCGGGTGCATGGCGATGTCGGCGAGGCCCAGGGCGAGCAGCGCGAGGGCCACGGTCCAGTCCCGGACCGCGGGGTTGCGCCAGGGCCAGATGCGCGACATGGCGGACACGGTAGGTCCTCAGTAGGCCCCTTGACCTCCGCCTCGAGGGGGAACGACGTTCCACCTCGCGGTGAGCGGGTTCCGTCCGGAGGGGGAAGTTGCCGCCGGTCGCTGGTTCCTACGGTCCTTGGCGTCGCCATCCCGGCGGCACCACCGTGAAGACGAAGTCAAGGGAGCACACCATGCGATCCACAGTTCTCGCCGCCGCCGGGCTCACCGCCCTCGGTCTCCTGGCCGGGGGCCACGCCGCCCTGGCCAGCTCGGCCGCCCCGACCCAGACCCGCGGCACCACCCTGGAGGTGGTCTCGCACGACCGGACCAACGCCCGCGTCGACCTTGGCCACAAGGGCTTCGGCGCCGGCGACGAGGACGTCTCGAGCATGACCCTCGAGGTCGGCGGGAAACCCGCCGGGCACGGCACCATCACCTGCCAGGCCATGCGGGTCTCCCGGAAGTCCGTGGACGAGCAGTGCTCGGGCGTCCTGGCGCTCACGAGCGGAAGCGTCACGTTCTTCGGCCTGAACACCTCCGGCCGCGGTGCCCCGCCGCCGTTCGACTGGGCGGTGACCGGTGGGACCGGGAGCTACGCCGGTGCCCACGGCTTCCTCCACGTCGTCCCCGGCAACCGCACCGTGCACATGACCCTGAACCTGCTCTAGCCTCGTTGGATGACCGTCGCGGGTCCCGTGCAGCAGATCAGGTTCTGCCGGGCCCCGGACGGCGTCCGGATCGCCTACGCCGTGTCCGGCAAGGGGCCGCCGATGCTGGTGTCGACGTGCTGGCTCAGCCACCTCCAGCACGACTGGGAGAGCCCGGTGTGGCGGCACTTCCTCGACGAGCTGGGCCGTTTCGTCACGATCGTCCGGTACGACGAGCGGGGCTTCGGCCTCTCCGACTGGGACGTCACCGACTTCTCGCTCGAGGCGCGGATCGGTGACCTGGAGGCCGTCGCGGACCACGCCGGGTTCGAGCGGTTCGCGCTGATGGGGATGGCGCAGGGCGGGCCGCCGGCGATCGCCTACACAGCGCGGCACCCGGGGCGGGTCACCCGGCTGCTGTTCTACGGCAGCCATGCCGGGTCGCTGGCCGACGCGGGTCTGGCCGAGGAGCGAGAGGCCTTCGCCCAGCTGATCAAGGTGGGCTGGGGCCGGCCGGAGCACCACTTCCGGCGGGTCTTCACCTCGATGATGATCCCGGGCGCCACCGAGGAGCAGATGCTCTGGCTGGACGAGCTGCAACGGGTGTCCACCTCAGCGACCAACGCCTCGACCGCGCTACGCGCGCGGACATCGGCGGACTCGCGGCACCTGCTGGCCGAGATCGCGGTGCCGACGCTCGTGCTGCACTCCCTGCGCGACCAGATGTCCCGCTTCGAGTTCGGTCGCCAGATCGCCAACCGGGTCGCGAACGCCCGCCTGGTCCCACTCGACAGCGACAACCACATCATCCTGGGCGACGAGCCCGCCTGGCAGGTCTTCGTCGACGAGGTGCGTGAGTTCATGGCATCGGACGGTGCGCCCGCCCCCGACCCGGACCTCCTGACGCGGCGGGAGCGCGAGGTGCTGACGTTGGTGGCCGAGGGCCGGTCGAACGACGAGATCGCCAATGAGCTCTACCTCAGCGTGCGCACCGTCGAGCGGCACCTCGCGAACGTCTACACCAAGCTCGACCTGCACGGCACGTCGGCCCGGGCGGCCGCGGCGGCGACGCTGGCACGTAGTGGCCGGCTCCGGACCTCGACCATGGGATGAGTGGTTCCACCGATGTCCTGACCGGTCCGTGTTACCTAGGTTCTCGGCCATGACCCAGACCCAACAGACCCCGACCCCGACCTCCGATGACGCCGCCCTCAAGGCCAAGCACGCCGCCATGTGGGCGATGGGTGACTACCCGGCCGTCGCCACCGAGCTGATCGCTCCGCTCGGCCCAGCCCTGGTCGCAGCGACCGGAGTCGCTGACGGCGACCGCGTCCTCGACATCGCCGCAGGCTCCGGCAACGCGGCCATCCCCGCGGCGCGCACCGGCGCCGAGGTCGTCGCCAGTGACCTCACGCCCGACCTGCTCGAGACCGGCCGCCAGGCCGCGGAGGGTGCCGCCCTGACCCTGCGCTGGGAGACCGCTGACGCGGAGCACCTGCCCTACGCCGACGCCGAGTTCGACGTGGCCCTCTCCTGCGTCGGGATCATGTTCGCGCCGCACCACCAGCAGGCCGCCGACGAGCTGGCGCGGGTCGTCCGTCCGGGCGGGCGCATCGGGCTGCTGAGCTGGACGCCCGAGGGTTTCATCGGCCGGATGTTCGCGACCATGAAGCCCTTCGCGCCGGCGCCGCCACCCGGCGCCCAGCCGCCGCCGCTCTGGGGCGACGAGGCGCACGTCCGTGAGCTGCTCGGGGACCGAGTGACCGACGTCGTGGCCCAGAAGCGCCGCCTGCCGGTCGGCCGGCTTCGCGACGGCGCCGAGTTCCGCGACTTCTTCAAGCGGACCTACGGCCCGACCATCGCGGTCTACCGCTCCCTGGCCGAGGACCCGGGCCGCACTGCCGAGCTCGACTCGGCCCTGGCCGCCCTGGGCGACGAGGCGTCCCGCGACGGTGTGATGGAGTGGGAGTACCTGCTGTTCACCGCACGTCGCGGCTAGCGGCCTCCACCACCCCCCGATAGCAGCCGAGCTCCTCCCACGGAACCCATCGGTCGCCGATCCGGACGACCCGGTCGTCCACCATGGTGAGCCGAAGCTCGGACCAGGCGGCCACCACCAGGTGCTCGAGGGCGATGACGTCCTCGGCGGTGGTGGCCGCGTCGAGCGCGTCCTGCGCGGCGCGCACGGACGCGCAGTCGGGCACCGCGGCGGTCAACGCGCGCACGTCCTCGTCCGCGACCCGGCGTACGGTCTCGAACGCCTCGGCCTGGGAGTGCAGGGCCATGGGCCACACTCCCACGCGGGGGTCGCCTTGGCCCGTCCGCATAGCCTGTTGAGCCATGACCCGCTCTCGCCTCCTCGGGCTGGGCCTCGGCGTCGCCCTCGTCGTCGCGGTGGCGCCTGCGGCCTCGGCCGAGGAGATCGACGTCAGCACCCCGATGACCTGGACGGTCACCGGCCACGGCTGGGGCCACGGCCACGGGATGTCGCAGTACGGCGCCAAGGGAGCGGCCGCGCAGGGCGTGGGCTGGAAGCAGATCCTCGGCTTCTACTACCCGGGCACCAGGCTGGGCCGAGCCCACGGCCCGATCAAGGTGCTGCTCACCGCCGACAAGCGGGACGTCCAGGTCGATGCCCGCGACGGGCTGCGGCTCCGGCCGCTGACAGGCAAGAAGACCTTCGTGCTCGCCAAGGTGCGGCCCCGGGCCACCCGCTGGCGGATCCTGCCGAAGGGGACGAGGAGCGTCGTCCAGTTCAAGGTCCGGGCGGCCTGGAAGAGATGGGCGTCCTTCCCGGGCGCCGCCGAGTTCACCGCGGGCAACCAGCCGATGACGCTGAGGCTGCCGCACCACGACACCGCGTCCTACCGCGGTGCGCTCCGCTCGGCGGAGAAGCACACGGTCAACGTGCTGCCGCTCGACCGCTACGTGCAGGGCGTCGTGCCGAGCGAGGTCCCGACCTCGTGGCCCTCCGACGCGGTGCGGGCCCAGGCGGTCGCGGCTCGGTCCTATGCGGCCTACGAGCGCGCGCACGCCACGTCGTACTACGACATCTGCGACACCACCTCCTGCCAGGTGTACGGCGGAGCGGACGCCGAGGACCCCGCCTCCAACGCCGCCGTCAAGAAGACGCGGGGCCGGGTGGTGACCTACCAGGGCGCTCCGGCGTTCACGCAGTTCTCGTCGAGCAACGGCGGGTGGAGCTCGGCGGGGAGCGAGCCGTACCTCGCGGCCCAGCCCGACCCGTACGAAGCCTCGTCGGGCAACCCCTACGCGACCTGGACGACCACGCTGACCAGTGCCCGGGTCGAGAAGGAGTGGCCCTCCATCGGGCAGCTGCAGCACATCTCGATCGCCCGCGACGGCCACGGGGACTTCGGCGGGCGCATCCTGACCGCGACCTTCTCGGGGTCCACGGGCTCGGTGACGGTTCCCGGCGACGACGTCCGCTCGCTGCTGGGCGACGACGGCCGGTCGACGTGGTTCCAGCTCCAGCCCGCGACCGCGAAGGACCTGGTCCGCCAGCTGTTCTCGTTCTCCTTCCCCTAGCACTAGGCCAGGAGCAGCACCAGGTCGCCGCCCTCGACCGCCTGCGTCCCGGACAGCGCGACCCGCTCGACCGTCCCCTCGATCGGGGCGGTGATCGACGCCTCCATCTTCATCGCCTCGATGGTGGCCACCACCTCGCCGGCGCCGACCTTGTCGCCCGCGGCCACGACGACGGTGACCACGCCCTGGAACGGCGCGGCCACGTGCCCGGGCCTGCTCGGGTCGGCCTTCTCGGCCGCGGCCACCACGGCGGCCACCGAGCGGTCGCGGACCGAGACCGGCCGCAGCTGGCCGTTGATCGTGGTCATGACACTGCGGTAGCCGCGCTCGTCGGGCTCGCTGATCGCCTGGAGCCCGAAGATGATCGTCTTGCCCTCCTCGAGGGTGACCTCGTGCTCCTCGCCGTGGCGCAGGCCGTAGAGGTAGTCGATGGTCGGCAGCACCGAGACGTCGCCGTAGGTCTCCCGCGTCTCCAGGAAGTCGCGGGTCGGACCCGGGAACAGCAGCTCGTTGAGCGTCTCGCGGCGGACCCGCGGGCTGCCGCTCAACCCCTCCGCCTGGTCCTGGGTCAGCTCGCTCGCCGGGGGCTTCCAGCTGCGGCCGGCCAGCGCCTTGGTGCGGAACGGCTCGGGCCAGCCGCCGGGCGGGTCGCCGAGCTCGCCGTTGAGGAAGCCGATGACCGAGTCCGGGATGTCGAACCGGCCGGGGTCCTCGGCGAACTCGGCCGGGTCGGCGCCGGCGGCGACCAGGTGCAGGGCGAGGTCCCCGATCACCTTCGAGGAGGGCGTCACCTTGGGGATGTCGCCGAGGATGTCGTTGGCCGCGGCGTACATCTCCTCGATCTGCTCGAACTTCTCGCCCAGCCCGAGTGCGATCGCCTGCTGGCGGAGGTTCGAGAGCTGTCCGCCGGGGATCTCGTGGCGGTAGACCCGGCCGGTCGGGGAGGGCAGTCCGGACTCGAACGGCGCGTAGACCCGGCGCACCGCCTCCCAGTAGGGCTCCATCGCGTTGACCGCCGCGAGCGAGAGGCCGGTCTCGCGGGCCGAGTGGTCGGTCGCGGACACCAGCGCGGACAGCGGCGGCTGGGACGTCGTGCCCGCCATGCTCGCGGCGGCCGCGTCCACGGCGTCGACGCCCGCGTCGATGGCCGCGAGCAGCGTGCCGAGCTGGCCGCCCGGCGTGTCGTGGGTGTGCAGGTGGACCGGCAGGTCGAACCGCTCGCGCAGCGCGGTGACCAGGGTGCGGGCGGCCGGCGCCCGGAGCAGCCCGGCCATGTCCTTGATCGCCAGCACGTGTGCCCCGGCTTCGACGATCTGCTCGGCCAGCCTGCAGGTAGTAGTCGAGGGTGTAGAGCTGCTCACCCGGGCTGGAGAGGTCGCCGGTGTAGCAGAGGGCCACCTCCGCCACGGTGGTCCCGGTCTCGCGGACCGCCTCGATGGCCGGGCGCATCTGCTCGACGTCGTTGAGCGCGTCGAAGATGCGGAAGACGTCCAGGCCGGTCGCCGCCGCCTCCTGCACGAACGCGGTGGTGACCTCGGTGGGGTACGGCGTGTAGCCGACGGTGTTGCGGCCGCGCAGCAGCATCTGGAGGCAGAGGTTCGGGACCGCCTGCCGCAGCCCGGCCAGCCGCTCCCACGGGTCCTCGGAGAGGAAGCGCAGCGCCACGTCGTACGTCGCGCCGCCCCAGCACTCGAGCGACCAGAGCTGCGGGGTGCTGCGCGCGACGTACGGCGCCACCGCCAGCAGGTCGGTGCTCCGCACCCGGGTGGCCAACAGCGACTGGTGGGCATCCCGGAAGGTGGTGTCGGTGACCGCGACGTCCTTCTGCTCGCGCAGCCGCTGCGCGAACGCCTCCGGCCCGAGCTCGAGCAGCAGCTGGCGGGTGCCGTCGGGGGCGGGCACGTCGAGGTCGAGGCCGGGCAGCTTGGTGACGGGGTCGAGGGTCACCGGGGCCCGGCCGTGCGGCTGGTTGACCGTGACGTCGGCCAGGTAGGTCATCAGCTTGGTGCCGCGGTCGCCGCTGGCCCGCGCCTTGAGGAGCTGCGGGTGGGTCTCGATGAAGCTGGTGGTGATCCGGCCGGCCCGGAAGTCGGGGTCGTCCAGGACGGCCTGCAGGAACGCGATGTTGGTGGTGACGCCCCGGATCCGGAACTCCGCGACGGCGCGGCGCGCCTTCTGCACGGCCAGCTCGAAGGTGCGGCCGCGGCAGGTGAGCTTGGACAACATCGAGTCGAAGTGGGCGGAGATCTCCGCACCGGTGTACGTCGTACCGCCGTCGAGGCGCACGCCACCACCGCCGGGGGAGCGGTAGGTCGTGATCACGCCGGTGTCGGGGCGGAAGTTGTTGGCCGGGTCCTCGGTGGTGATCCGGCACTGGAGGGCGGCGCCTCGCACCTGGATGCCCTCTTGGGTCAGCCCCAGGTCCGCCAGGGTCTCGCCGGAGGCGATCCGCAGCTGGGCCTGGACCAGGTCGACGTCGGTGACCTCCTCGGTGACCGTGTGCTCGACCTGGATCCGCGGGTTCATCTCGATGAAGACGTAGCTGCCGTCCTGGGCCAGCAGGAACTCGACCGTGCCCGCGTTGCGGTAGCCGATCTCCCGGGCGAACCGGACCGCGTCCGCGCACATCCGGTCCCTCAGCTCGGGGTCGAGGTGTGGCGCCGGCGCGATCTCGATGACCTTCTGGTGGCGCCGCTGGACCGAGCAGTCGCGCTCGTAGAGGTGGATCACGCCTCCCTCGCCGTCGGCGAGGATCTGCACCTCGATGTGGCGGGGCTCGACGACGGCCTGCTCGATGAAGACGGTCGGGTCACCGAAGGCGCCCTCGGCCTCGCGCATGCAGGTCTCGATCGCCTCGCGGAGGTCCTCCGGGTGGTCGACCCTCCTCATCCCGCGGCCCCCACCGCCGGCCACCGCCTTGACGAACAGCGGGTGGGGGATCGCCCCGGCCGCCCGGATCAGCTCGTCCGGGTCGGTGCCGGGTGCCACGCTCTGCAGCGTCGGCACGCCGGCCTTCCTCGCCGCGGCGATGGCTCGCGCCTTGTTGCCGGTCAGCGTCAGCACCTCGCTGGTCGGCCCCACGAAGGTGATGCCGGCGTTCGCGCACGCCTCGGCCAGCGCCGGGTTCTCGCTCAGGAAGCCGTAGCCCGGGTAGACAGCGTCCGCTCCGGACCGCACGGCCACCGCCACGATCGCGTCGGGGTCGAGGTAGGCGCGCACCGGGTGCCCGCGCTCGCCGATCTCGTAGGCCTCGTCCGCCTTGAGCCGGTGCTCGGACCAGCGGTCCTCGTGCGGGAACACCGCCACCGTGCGGGCGCCGAGCTCGTACGCGGCCCGGAACCCCCGGATCGCGATCTCGCCGCGGTTGGCCACGAGGACCTTCGAGAACATGCGCGCAACGCTACAAGCGCCCGCGGCCCCGGCGGCCCGACCGCCCACGGTAGGAGAATGCCGCTGTAACGCAGGGCCGGCTCGCGACACCGATGCTGGTGATCATCGAGGAGTACGCCGGTCCGCGAACCGACCTCTTGTGGTCCTTCCGGCTGGCCGAGGACTCCGAGTCCGCACTCGCGTCGTACCTCGGGCTCGGGACGGTCTGGGTGGCCCGCGACGACGACGGAACCGTCGTGGGTCACCTCCAGGCCATACCTGACGGCGACGCGTGGGAGGTCCGCAGCACGGCAGTGGCCCACGACCGGCAGGGCACGGGGATCGGGCGGCGGCTCCTCGAGCACGCCGTGTCGGCGGCCCGGGCGGCCAGAGCCCGCCGGGTGGTGGTCGCGACGGCGGCCGCCGACACCGGCAACCTGCGCTTCTACCAGCGCTGCGGGTTCCGGATGGAGCGGATCGTGCCGGACGCGTTCGGGCCGGCGACGGGCTACCCGGAACCGATCGAGATCGACGGGATGCCGCTCCGGGACCAGGTCTGGTTCGGGATGGATCTGTGAACGGGTACCAGCGCGGGATCGACACGGCCGTCGCCGCCTGGGTCGTGTGGGCCGCCGGGGCGGCGGGTGCGCAGGTGCACCGGGACGAGCGGGCCGTGGCGGCGATCTTCCCGACCGGACCGGAGCGCGAGTTCCTCAACAACGCGGTGCTCGATCAGGGGCTCGCCGGGACTGCGCTCGGCCGGGCCGTCGACCTGGTCGAGCGGAGATACGCGGACGCCGGAGTGGACCGCTTCGCTGTCTGGGTTACCGACGACGACACGGCGGCGCTGCAGGAGCTCCAGCGGCGTGGCTACACCCTGGACACCACCACTGCAGCCATGGCGCTCGAGGTCGACGGCCCGGTGCCGGCGTTGGCGTTCGAGCCCGGTTCCACGACGTGGGCGGACTACGTCGAGGAGTTCCTGCCGGGAGGGCTGCTGGCCCAGACCGATCCGAAGGCCTTTCACGTTGTCACCGCCCTACTCGACGGTGCGCCGGCCTCGGTCGCCATCGCCTTCGAGGAAGACGGTGACCTCGGCATCTACAACGTGAGCACCCACGAGCACGCGCGTCGGCGCGGCTTGGCGACCGCGCTCACGAGTCATCTCGTCAACGTGGCGGTCGACCACGGTTGCACGACCGCGACCCTGCAGTCGACGCCGATGGCTGAGCGGGTCTACGCGGCGTGCGGGTTCCGCACGGTGGCGCGGATCCTGGAGTACGTCCCGGGCTAGCGGCAACCGCTAGGCTGCGAGCCGCTCGTGCACGTCGACCCGGTGCGGGGCGGCCTGGTGGCGCAGCGCGCGCACAGCGGTGAGCACGCTGGTGGCGACCACGCCGACGAAGCCGACGAGCGCGAAGAGCGCGATGATCGCGACGCACGTCCAGCTCACGAACTCGACCATGGGGTCAGGCTAGGCAGTACGGCGCCTGTTTGCAGGCGAATGGCCGAATTGGCCGGAACTCGCCGGATCAGGCCTGGAACTGGGCGATCAGGTCCGGCAGCGCCTCGTGCGCGACTCGCACCGCCTCGGCGTCGGGTACGTCGAGCACCTCGACCGCCTGGTTGCCGCCTGCGGTGGTGGCCACGAGCGTGGTGAGGCCGGCGCGGCGCTGGAACCACGTGGCGCGGAGGTTCCAGCCGATGACGTGGTCGACCTCGAGGATCCGCCGACGGCGCACCAGGGACCCGGAGCGAGCGACGAGGTAGCCGGCCACGAGCGTGTGGCCCAGCGACCGGGTGCGGTCCCAGGCCAGCGCGACCGCGACGGGGATGGCCAGCACCCCGAGCAGCAGCCACCACGGGCCATCCAGCGCCACCGGGCTCGCGACGGCGACGGCGAGCACGACGGCGGGCAACAGGGCGCGGCTCCAGCGGCGGCGAGTGGCGCGCGGGCCGTGCGCGGTGAGGGGAGCCGAGACGGGTTCGTAGGTGTCGAGGACCTCCCCGGCGACCCGCTCGACGACGGCGCGAGGCGCCGGTGGGACCAGCACCGAGCTGCCCTGCTGGCCCCGGCCCAGCCCGGTGACGATCGCGGAGAGCCGGGCTGCCCGGCCGAGCCGCAGCCCGAGCGGCTCGGAGAAGTTGACGCCGGCCAGGCGGTAGTCGTCGAGCGTGGTCTCGCGGGTCGTGAACAGGCCGCGGGTCAGGTGCCAGGTCGAGCCGACCCGGTCGCGGGTGAGCCGGAAGCTCCAGTTGGTGACGGCGTACCCGCCGATCGACAGGAGCGAGACGACCACGAGAACGGCCAGCACCAGCAGCGGGACCAGCACGGCGAGGGACAGGCCGGGCACGTCGACGTTGTCCGGGTTGAACCACTCCCAGAAGCCGACCGTCTGCAGGAGCTGGCTGCCGGCACCGAGCGCGGCCGCGCCGATGACCACACCGCTGCCGGTCAGGGGGGCGTACCTCAGCCAGGCCGGGTCGAAGCTGATCACGGCGATGTCGGGGGCGACGGTGACGGCGACCTCGTCGTCGGCGGTCGACCGCTGCAACAGCTCGGCGCGGAGCTCGCGGGCGCGGTCCAGCGGCAGCCCGTCGAGGTCGATACGGTCCTCGTCGCTGGTCGAGGCGGTGCCCGTGCCGATCCGGACCTTGGTCAGCCCGAGCAGCCGGTGGATCGGGGAGGACGTGAGGTCGACGGTGCGGACCCGGTCGATGGGCGTCGAGAGCACATGCCGGTTGAGCAGTCCTCGCTTGAGCTCGATCCGGCCGCCGCTGATCCGGAAGCTGGTGGTCAGGTAGCGCATCAGGCCGAGCGTGATCGGGATGGCCACGCCGATCAGCTGCCACCGCTCGCCGCCCGAGGCGGCGCTGCCGAGCGCGATCACCACGATCGCGGGCAGGAAGCGCAGCACTTCCCGGATCGGGTGGACGAGCAGCATGCGCGGGTCCAGCCGCTGCCACTGCGCGTCCCGGGCCAGCTCGGTCATCTGGGTCATGTGGCATCGCCCTCCACGGCGTCCGCCCTGACCGTCAGGTCGTCGACCAGCCGGCGGGCGACGTCCTTGTCCAGTCCCGAGATCTCGAGCGCCCCGGCCGCCGACGCGGTGGTGACGGTGACCGTGGCCAGCCTGAACAGCCGTGCGATGGCGCCTTCGACGTGGTCGACGGTCTGGATCCGCGACATCGGCGCGATCCGGCGCTCGCGGGTCCACCAGCCGGTCTGGGTGTAGACCGCCGTGTCGGTGACCTCCCAGCGGTGGACCAGGTAGCGCCAGCTCGGCACCACGGCGACGTACGCCGCCAGGACGAGTCCCCAGAGGACCCACGCCCACCACGGCACGTCGAACAGGTCCATCGGGCCGACGAGCACGACCGGGACCACGGTGAGGACCACCGCCTGCACCAGGGTCTCGACGGTCCACATCAGCCGGGCGCGCGGGCTGACCCGCTGGCTCGGCTGGCGCAGGGAGGGAGTGACGGAGATCGTCAGTCCTTTATTTCACAGATGACTGCCCCGTTGGTGACGGTGGCGCCGACCTCGGCCTGGAGCCCGGTCACGGTGCCGGACCTGTGCGCCTTGAGCGGCTGCTCCATCTTCATGGCCTCGATGACCACCACGGTGTCGCCCTCCGCGACCTCCTGGCCCTCCTCGACCACGACCTTGACCACCGTGCCCTGCATGGGCGAGGTGACCGCGTCGCCGCTGGCCGCCGATCCCGCCTTCTTGCCGGCCGCGCGCTTCGGCTTCCTGGCGCCGCCGCCCGAGGAGAGCGCGCCCAGGCCTCCGGGCAGGACGACCTCGAGCCGCTTGCCACCGACCTCGACCACGACCTTCTGCCGCTCATCGGGCTCGTCGGCCTCTGTCGTGTCGCCGGCGTACGGCTCGATCTGGTTGTCGAACTCGGTCTCGATCCAGGTCGTGTAGACGTCGAACTTCTCGCCGTTCCCGACGTAGGCCGGGTCGGAGACCACCGCGCGGTGGAACGGGATCACCGTGGGCATCCCGTCGACCACGAACTCGTCCAGCGCCCGGCGCGAGCGCTCCAGCGCCTGGGTGCGGTCGCGGCCGGTGACGATCAGCTTGGCGATGAGGGAGTCGAACGAGCCCGGGATGGTCTCGCCGTTCTCGTAGCCTCCGTCGAGACGGACGCCCGGACCGCTCGGCGGGCTCCACGCCGAGAGCGTGCCGGGGGCCGGCATGAAGCTGCGGCCGCCGTCCTCGGCGTTGATGCGGTACTCGATCGAGTGACCGCGCACCTCCGGGTCGTCGTACCCGAGCTCCTCGCCGGCCGCGATCCGGAACATCTCGCGGACCAGGTCGATCCCGGTGACCTCCTCGGAGACGCAGTGCTCGACCTGGAGGCGGGTGTTGACCTCGAGGAAGGAGATGGTGCCGTCCTGGGCGACCAGGAACTCGCAGGTGCCCGCGCCGACGTAGCCCGCTTCGCGCAGGATCGCCTTCGACGACTCGTAGAGCCGGCTCATCTGGTCGTCGGTGAGGAACGGTGCGGGCGCCTCCTCGACCAGCTTCTGGTGCCGCCGCTGCAGGGAGCAGTCGCGGGTCGAGATCACGACCACGTTGCCGTGCTGGTCCGCCAGGCACTGGGTCTCGACGTGTCGCGGCTTGTCGAGGAACTTCTCCACGAAGCACTCGCCCCGGCCGAAGGCCGAGACGGCCTCGCGCACGGCCGAGTCGTAGGCGTCGGCCACCTCGCTCATCTCGCGGGCCACCTTGAGGCCGCGACCGCCGCCGCCGAACGCCGCCTTGATCGCGATCGGCAGGCCGTACTCCTCCGCGAACTTCACGGCCTCGTCGGCGTTGTCCAGCGGGTCCTTCGTGCCGGGCGCCAGCGGAGCGCCCACCTTCTCGGCGATGTGCCGGGCCCTGACCTTGTCGCCCAGGGACTCGATCGCCTCGGGAGGCGGACCGATCCAGGTCAGCCCCGCCTCGATCACCGCCTTCGCGAAGTCGGCGTTCTCGGCCAGGAACCCGTAGCCCGGGTGCACGGAGTCCGCGCCGGCCCGCTCGGCCACGGCGATGATCTTCTCGATGTCGAGGTAGGACTCGGCGGGGGTCGAGCCCCCCAGCGAGTGCGCTTCGTCGGCGATCCGGACGAACAGCGCGTCCCGGTCGGGGTCGGCGTAGACGGCGACGCTGCCGATGCCGGCGTCCTTGCATGCCCGGATGACCCGGACCGCGATCTCGCCGCGGTTGGCGATGAGCACCTTCTGCAACGGGGTGGTCTCAGGCACCAGCGCAGGTTATCGCCCGACCCGGACTCCCCAGCGTCGGGATCGTCTGGCTGGCAGGGTGGACGCATGGCGGACTGGACGCGGATCGACTTCGGGAGCGCCCGCATCGACGGGCTGGTGCTGCGCCAGGAGGGCGTGCTCGCCTGGGGTGCCGACGGGGACGCGCCGTACGCCGCCCAGGTCGGGCCCGACGGCGCGGTGGCCGTGGCCGTGCTCCCGGGTCGGGGGCCGATCACGTCCGCGACGCACCAGGAGCAGTACGAGCTGACCATCGGCAGCCCGCCCCTGCACGTGGCCGGCGACTTCCCCGGCGGGTTCGTCGACGACCACTTCTACGAGGCCGACTGGACCGTGGTCGACGACGCCGAGCGGCTCTGGGTGACCTGCGGCGACGAGGACCCGATGTACGTGGCGGTGCGCGCCGACGGCGAGCTGTTCGCGGTCGACCCTGGGATCGGCCTGGCCGGCGGTCCGTCCGGCCTGTTCCTCGAGACGGAGGCGCCGCTGCTGGTGGCCGGTCGCGAGGTCGGCGTCTGTGTCGCGGGTCGGCTCCGGACATCAGATGGCGCCGGTCCGCAGTGGTGGACCTGCTTCGAGGTCGAGGAGGGTTGGCGCCGGATCCAGGTGGATCCAGCGCCCGACGCGTTCACCGACCTCGTGGAGGCTTGGGAGCCGCTCGCCGCCGGCCACCGTGACCTGCGGCCGCTCGCCTGGGGCCAGGACGGCACGTCGCTCGAGGTGCCCGACGTCATGCTGGACCCGTCGTACCCCATGGTGAGCTTGGCCAGCGAACGTCCGGAGCACGAGCCCCTCAGCCTCGCCCTGCAGACCGTCGACGGCCCGAAGCTGTGGACCCGGACGGACGACGGCTGGACGGGCGCCGACCTGCCCAGTGGCCATCTGGTCACCGCTCGGCGGGACCTGGGCGACCAGGAGCGGGTCTGGACGGTCATCGACGGCGCCCTCTGGACCGGTGCTTGACCTCATCCGCGCTTGAGGTCCTAGCGTCACTCCGGTGGAGAACCTCGACATCGCCGTGCTGGGCACCGGACCCGTGGGCCGCGCGGTCGCGGGCCGCCTCGCCCAGCTCGGTCACTCGGTCACTGTCGGCACCCGGGACCCGGGTGGAACCGCGGCCCGGGCCGACTACGCCGGATGGGCCGCCGAGCACCCCCAAGTACGCCTCGCGACCTTCTCCGACGCCGCCTCCGGCGCCGACCTGGTGGTCAACGCCTCGGGCGGCGACGTCGCGCTCGGCATCCTCGAGGCCGCCGGCACCCAGAACCTGGCCGGGAAGGTGCTGCTCGACATCTCGAACCCGCTGGACGGGTCGGCCGGCTTCCCGCCCACGCTGTTCGTCAAGGACGACGACTCGCTGGGCGAGATGATCCAGCGGGCGCATCCGGACGCGCGGGTGGTCAAGAGCCTCAACACCATGAACAACTCGTTGATGGTCGACCCGCAGCGGCTGGGGGAGGACAGCACGGTCTTCGTCTCCGGCGACGACGCCGAGGCCAAGGCCACGGTGGTCCAGCTGCTGCGCCAGCTGGGCCACGGCGACGTCATCGACCTGGGCGGTATCGACACCGCGCGCGGTCCCGAGATGTGGCTCCCGCTGTGGATCCGGATCAACCTCGCGCTCGGCGGCAACGACTTCAACATCAAGGTGGTGCGGGGCCCCTCGCTCCGTCGATGACAGGTTAGCGATCGTTAACCGAACGGAGTAGCCTGCGCGCCATGAGCACCAACAGCTTCGAGCTGAGCCGCGAGCACGAGGAGTTCCGCCAGAGCGTCCGCGAGTTCGCCGAGGCGGAGATCGGGCCGTACGCCGCGCAGTGGGACCGCGACCACCACTTCCCGGTCGACGTCGTCCAGAAGATGGGCAAGCTCGGGCTGTTCGGGCTCACGTCGCCCGAGGAGTACGGCGGTGCGGGGGAGGACGGCGACTTCACCAGCCTGTGCGTCGCCATCGAGGAGATCGGCCGGGTCGACCAGTCGATGGGCATCACCCTCGAGGCGGCGGTCGGGCTCGGGATCAACCCGATCCTCACCTACGGGTCGGAGGAGCAGAAGCAGACGTGGCTGCCCGACCTGGTGGCCGGGCAGACCCTGGCCGGCTTCGGGCTCACCGAGCCGGGCGCCGGCTCCGACGCGGGGGCGACCAGGACCAGGGCCGAGCTGGTCGACGGCGAGTGGGTCGTGAACGGCGCCAAGCAGTTCATCACCAACTCCGGCTCCGAGATCACCAGCGTGGTCGCGGTGACCGCCCGCACCGGGACCGTGGGCGACAAGGCCGAGCTCAGCGCCATCCTGGTGCCCGCGGGCACGACCGGGTTCACCGCCGAGAAGCCCTACGACAAGCTCGGCTGGCACGCGTCCGACACCCACCCGCTCACCTTCGAGGACTGCCGGGTGCCCGAGGACAACCTGCTCGGCGACCGGGGCCGCGGCTACGCGCAGTTCCTCGCCACCCTCGACGACGGCCGGGTCGCGATCGCCGCGCTGGCGGTCGGGTGCATCCGGGCCTGCCTCGACCTGAGCGTCCAGTACGCCGGGGAGCGGCAGACGTTCGGCGTACCGATCGGGCGCAAGCAGGGGCTGGCCTTCCAGATCGCCGACCTCGAGGTGATGCTGCACGCCGGCCGGGCGCTGACCTACCGGGCCGCCGCCATGAAGGATGCGGGCGCGCCGGTGAAGGAGTTCAAGCAGGCCGCCGCCGTCGCCAAGCTCTACACCACCGAGTCCGCGGTCACCGCCACCAGGATCGCGACCCAGGTCTTCGGCGGCTACGGGTTCATGGAGGAGTACCCCGTGACCCGCTTCTACCGGGACGCCAAGGTGCTCGAGATCGGCGAAGGGACCTCCGAGGTGCAGCGAATGCTCATCGCCAGAGGGCTCGGCCTACCAGTGGAGTGAGCCCGGGCCGTCTAGCATCGGTGATCATGTCGGACCGGACGCAGCGACTGATCGCTGAGGTGGGCCGGTTCCTCGTCGTGGGTGGAGCGGCCACGATCGTGGCGTTGTTCATCTTCAACCTGCTCGTGCACGGCTTCAACACCGGCGACCACGCGGTGCTCCAGGACCAGCCGATCCTGGCCTTCGCCCTGGCCAACACCGTCGGCATGGGCATCAGCTACTACGGCAGCCGGCACTGGGCCTTCCGCGACCGCCAGCCTGTCGCCTCCGACGGCGGGAAGACGTCCTTCGTCGCGATCAACCTGCTCACGATGCTGATCCCGATCGGCTGTCTGGCGATCAGCCGCGACGTGCTCGGGCACGACGACCCGATCTCGGACAACGTCTCGGCCAACGTGATCGGCCTGATGCTCGGTCTCTCGGCCCGGTTCTACCTGTTCCGCACCTTCGTGTTCCGTCGCCCGATCAGCATCGTCGAGATCTACGACGAGCCAGGGCTGATCGAGGAGGTCCACGTCCTCGACGCGGGTGCGGGCCCCGTCAGCGAGTCGGCAGCGCTCGCCAGAGGTCGGTCCATCGGTGACCCAGCTCCGCCACCAGCTCGCGGACCAGCGGGAGGCTGACCCCCACCACGTTGTGGTGGTCGCCCTCGACGCCGGTCACGAACGCGCCGCCGAGCCCGTCGATCGTGAATGCTCCCGCGACGTGGAGCGGCTCGTCCGTGGCGACGTACGCGGCGATCTCCTCGTCGCTCACCTCGGCGAAGTGAACGATCGTCGTCGCGGTCGCGGAGGCCACGTGGCCGGTGGTCGTGTCGCGCAGGCAGTGGCCGGTCATCAGTACGCCGGACCGGCCGCGCATCGAGCGCCACCGCCGGCTGGCCTCCTCGGCGGTGCCGGGCTTGCCGAGCGGCTCGCCGTCGAGCTCGAGCACCGAGTCGCAGCCCAGCACGAGCGCACCGCCCGGGAGGTCTTCGCGGCCGGCCACGGCGGCGCACTTGAGCTCGGCCAGCTGGAGTGCCAGCTCGGCCGGCGGGAGCGGCCCGAGCTGGTCCTCGTCGACGCCCGACACGACCACCACCGGCTCGATGCCGGCGGCCCGCAGCGTGGCCAGCCGGGCCGGGGACTGGGAGGCCAGGACGAACGGGATCACGGGTGCGGGGTGGTCATGCGAGCACGAAGGGCAGCGCGTCCCCGAACGCGCAGGTGGTCAGGGCAGCCAGGTCGGGGTCGTCGTCGAGGTGCTCGGTGGCGCGCATCGAGAGCATCACGTTGAGCAGCATGCCCTGCGCGATGAAGTCCTGAGCCTTCTCGTCGGTGCAGCCGGTGGACCGGACGGTGGCGAAGATCCGGCTCATCCCCTCGCGGCTGCAGCGTGCGATGTCGTCGACGTCGCCGCCGGAGAAACCGTGCATCATCACCATCAGCAGGTCTCGGTCGCGGAGCAGCTCGGTGTAGGCGAGCCCCAGCCGCGACCAGTCGTCGTCGCTGTCCGGGTCGAAGGGTCCGTCGTGCAGCACCGCCTCGAACGCCTCCCGGATCCGGTCGCAGGAGCGCTCGAGGACCTCGAGGAACAGGGCCAGCTTGGTCCCGAAGATGCGGACGACGTACGGCTGGGAGACGCCGGCCTCCTTGGCGACCGCGTCGGTGCTGGTGCCCGCGTAGCCGCCCCGGGAGAAGGCGCGGGTGGCGGCGGCCAGGACCAGCTCGCGCCGGTCGGCACCTGACATCCGGGACGTGTTCGCATTCACGCTTGACATGTTATCAGTTGATTACTAGCGTCTGGGAGCAGAAGTAATCATTCAATGCCTTCTTGATCGGAGATCCAGGATGTCCACCACCCTCGACGTCCGGGCCGACGCACCGGACACCACGGCAGTCGCCGGCGACGGCGGCCGCGCCACCGCGCGCCGCGTGCCCGTCTGGCTGGCCGTGGTCGCGGCCTCGCTGCCGATGTTCATGGCCACCCTCGACAACCTGGTGATGACCAGTGCGCTGCCCGTGATCCGGGCCGACCTCGGCTCGTCGGTGAACCAGCTGTCGTGGTTCATGAACGCCTACACGCTCGTCTTCGCCACCTTCATGCTTCCCGCCGCCACGCTCGGCGACCGGCTCGGCCGGCGTCGGGTGATGATCGCCGGGGTGCTCGTGTTCACCCTCGCGTCGATCGCCTCGGCGCTCAGCACCTCGTCCGAGGCCCTGATCGCGGCTCGCGCGGTCCAGGGGCTCGGTGCCGCCGCGATCATGCCGCTGTCGCTGACCCTGCTCGCCTCGTCGGTGCCCGAGCGGATGCGGGCCGTCGCCATCGGCGTCTGGGGCGGTGTGTCCGGCCTGGGCGTCGCGCTCGGCCCGGTCATCGGTGGTGCGGTGGTCGAGGGCGTGAGCTGGCAGGCCATCTTCTGGCTCAACGTCCCTGTCGCGCTGGTCGCGCTGCCGCTCCTGGTGGTCGCGGTGCGCGAGTCGAAGGGCACCTGGCAGCGGCTCGACCTGGTCGGCACCGCGCTGCTCGGTGGTGCGGTCTTCCTCGGGATCTGGGGGATCGTGCACGGCAACGACGAAGGCTGGAGCTCCGTCGCCGTCCTGCTCCCGCTGGTCGCGGCCGGGCTGCTGGTGCCGGCGTACGGCGTCTGGGCCCACGGTCGCTCGTACGCCGTGCTGCCGCTCCGGCTGTTCGAGTCGCGCGGCTTCTCGGTGGCCAACGTCATCAGCCTGACCTTCACGATCGGCATGTTCGGCGCGGTCTTCCTCCTCTCGCAGTACCTCCAGGTCGTCCAGGGCTACAGCCCGCTCGAGGCCGGCCTCCGGACCCTGCCGTGGACCGCGGCCCCGATGGTGGTCGCCCCCATCGCCGGGATCCTGGTCAACCGGACCGGTGTGCGTGCGCTGCTGCTGGTCGGGCTGACCCTGCAGACCGCGTCCCTGGTCTGGTTCGCGTGGCTGGCCGAGCACGGCTCGGCGTACACCTCGTTCGTCGTGCCGCTGGCCATGGCCGGCGTCGGGATGGGGCTGACGTTCGCGCCGACCGCCACCGCCGTGCTGCAGGGGCTGCCGGACGAGGACTTCGCCATCGCGAGCTCGTCGAACTCCACGGTCCGCGAGTTCGGCGTCGCCTTCGGCATCGCGCTGCTGACCGCGGTCTTCCTCGGCAACGGCGGCCAGATCTCGCCGGTCGGGTACGACGGAGCGATCGGCCCCGCGCTGCTGACGGGTGCCGCCGCGGTGGCGGTCGCGGCTGTCGCGGCGATCTTCGCCCCGGGCAGGCCGCGCACCCAGTACTGACCCGGACGAAAACGCGGGTCCGTCGCCCCCCTGCGACGGACCCGCGTCATGTCCCCGCGATGGCCCCCGGGTCTCGGGTCCGGGGGTCGAGTCGATCCTGCGGCCAGGGGGCCGCTGCTGGCGATGGCCCGCCCGGACCATTACGGCAGCGTCAGGAATGGCCTGACCGGGCTATGGCACTGACCACCCGGCCGCGCTCAGCGCGGCAGACCGCTGGACCGCCAGCCTCCGGCGCCGTGGGCGAGGCTCCGGCGCAGGTTCCGGTGGTGCGCCGACCACTCCGGCGTACGCCGTGGCTGCTGTTCGCCGTTGGCGCTGCCCAGGGCTGCGACCACCGCGACCAGGGCCGCCACCTCTTCCGGCGTGGCGTCGCCCTTGACGACGCGGAGGAGTGGGCGCTCGCTCACAGGGGGATGTTCCCGTGCTTCTTGGCCGGCAGGGTCTCCCGCTTCGACCGGAGCAGCCGGAGCGACCGGACGATCTCGAGCCTGGTCTCGTGCGGGCTGATCACCGCGTCGACGTAGCCGCGCTCGGCGGCCAGGTAGGGGTTGGCCAGCGCCTGGTCGTAGTCGTCGATGAGCTGGGCGCGCTTGGCGTCGGCGTCCTCGGCGTCCTTCAGCTCGCTCCGGTAGAGGATGTTCACCGCGCCCTGGGCGCCCATCACCGCGATCTGCGCAGTGGGCCACGCGACGTTGATGTCGGCACCGAGGTGCTTGGAGCCCATCACGTCGTAGGCGCCGCCGTAGGCCTTGCGGGTGATGACGGTGACCAGCGGGACCGTCGCCTCGGAGTAGGCGTAGATCAGCTTGGCCCCGCGGCGGATGATGCCGTTCCACTCCTGGTCGGTGCCGGGCAGGAAGCCGGGTACGTCGACGAAGGTCAGCACCGGGATGTTGAAGGCGTCGCAGAACCGGACGAACCGAGCCGCCTTCTCCGAGGCATCGATGTCGAGGGTGCCGGCGAACTGCATCGGCTGGTTGGCGACCACTCCGACCGAGTGTCCCTCGACCCGGCCGAAGCCGATCACGATGTTGGGTGCGAAGAGCTCCATGACCTCGAGGAACTCACCCTGCTCATCTCCATTGGCGTCGACCACGGCCCTGATGACGTCGTGCATGTCGTACGGCTGGTTCGGCGAGTCGGGGATCAGCGTGTCGAGCGACCGGTCGAGGTCGGTGAACTCTGGGTCGGCCTCCTCGTCGAACGACGGGACCTCGTCGAGGTTGTTCTGCGGCAGGTAGGACAGCAGCGCCTTGGTGTACTCGAGCGCGTCCTCCTCGTCAGAGCCCATGTAGTGGGCGTTGCCGGACTTGGTGTTGTGGGTGCGGGCGCCGCCGAGCTCCTCCATCGTGACGTCCTCGCCGGTGACCGTCTTGATGACGTCGGGGCCGGTGATGAACATGTTCGAGGTCCCGTCGACCATGATCGTGAAGTCGGTGACTGCGGGGGAGTAGACGTGGCCGCCGGCGCAGGAGCCCATGATCAGGCTGATCTGCGGGATCACGCCGCTGGCGTGCACGTTGCGCCGGAAGATCTCGCCGTACAGGCCGAGCGAGACCACGCCCTCCTGGATCCGCGCACCGGCGCCCTCGTTGATCCCGATGATCGGGCAGCCGGTCTTGATCGCGAGGTCCATGACCTTGGTGATCTTCTCGCCGTACACCTCGCCCAGGGAGCCGCCGAAGATCGTGAAGTCCTGGGAGAACACGCAGACCTGGCGGCCGTCGATGGTGCCGTAGCCGGTGACCACGCCGTCGCCGTACGGCCGGCGCTTGTCGAGGCCGAACGCGGTGGAGCGATGCCGGGCCAGCTCGTCGAGCTCGACGAACGACCCCTCGTCGAAGAGCAGCTCGATCCGCTCGCGGGCGGTCTTGCGACCCTTGGCGTGCTGCTTCTCTACCGCCTTGGCCGAGCCGGCGTGCACCGCCTCGTCGAGCCGTCGCTCGAGATCCTGCAGCTTCCCGGCGGTGCTGTGGGTGTCGATGTCGTCGTGGATGTCCGTGCCTTCACCGGGGTGCGCGCTCACGCGTGACAGGCTAGTGCTCGTGATCTCGGACCCCGCCGGACGTTCGCCTCTCGACGCCGGTCGGCTGGCCTCCGTCGACCCGGACGTGCTGCCCGGGGTTCGCATCGAGGTCGTCGAGGAGGCCGCGTCGACCAACGCGCTGGTCGCCGAGCGCGCCCGGTCCGGCGCCCCCGAGGGGCTGGTCGTGGTGGCCGAGCACCAGACCGCCGGCCGAGGCCGGCTCGACCGGACCTGGGAGACGCCGGCCCGGTCCGCGCTGACGTTCTCGGCCTTGCTGCGGCCGACGGCACCGGCGCAGAGCTGGCCGTGGCTGCCCCTGCTGGCGGGCTACGCCGTGGACAAGGCCCTCAAGGCGGCGGGCTTCGAGCCGTCGGTGAAATGGCCCAACGACGTCCTCCTGGCCCTCCCTGACGGGCAGAGCCGCAAGGTGGCCGGCATCCTCGTGGAGCGGATCGAGACGACGTCGGGTCCGGCTGCGGTCGTGGGGGTCGGGCTCAACGTCGGCATGACCGCCGAGGAGCTCCCGGTGCCGGAGGCGACGTCGCTGGCCCTGGCCGGGTCGGCCGTGCCGGACCGCACCGACCTGCTCATCGACGTGCTGGCCTCGGTGTGGGAGTCCTACGTGGCCTGGCAGGAGGGTGGCGACCTGGCCGGGATGCGGCTGGCCGAGTCGTACGTCGCGGCGTGCTCGACGATCGGCCAGGCCGTCCGGGTCGTCCTGCCCACCGGCGAGGAGCTGACCGGCACCGCGACCGGCGTCGACCCGAGCGGGCGGCTGCTGGTCGACGGCACCGCCGTGAGCGCGGGGGATGTCATCCACGTGCGGGTCGATCGGTGACATGATCCGTCCGTGGCCATCTCCAAGAACCTCCTGAACGAGGGCGAGTCGGTCGTCGTCGACACGCGGACGCACCCGAAGGCGCTGCTGCTGCCCATCTTCGCGCTCGTGGTGTTCCTGGCGATCGGTGTGTTCGTGCAGACCCAGACCGACCAGGGCATCGTCCACAAGGTCGTCTGGGCGGTCGTGGCGGTCGGCATCCTCTGGTTCTTCGTCCGCCGGTTGCTGATCTGGCTGACCGCGACGTACACCATCACCACCCGCCGCCTGATCACCCGCCACGGCGTGATCACCCGGCGGGGCCACGACATCCCCCTGACCCGGGTCAGCGACGTGGCCTACGAGAAGGACCTGATCGACCGGATGCTCGGCTGCGGCACCTTGGTGATCAGCGACGCCAGCACGCACGGCCAGGTCGCGCTGCCCGACATCCCGCACGTCGAGGACGTCCAGCGCAAGCTCAACGACCTGCTGCACGACCTGCACGACGCGGAAGGCCCGCGCACCGAAGGTGTCTGAACCGGCGCCCGCAGGCGACTCCTCCGAGGAGCTCGAGCAGCGCATCCTCGGCGAGCCCCGGGTCTTCAACGCCGCCGAGCTGGCCGCCGCCACCGGCGTCGACCTGGAGAAGGCGCGCCGACTGTGGCGGGCGCTCGGCTTCCCGGAGCACGGCGCGGCCACGGCGTTCACCCAGTCCGACGCGCAAGCCCTCTCGACGCTGGTCGGCCTGGTCGACTCCGGGCTGATCGACTTCGACCTGGCGGTCCACCTCACCCGCGCGGTCGGCCAGACCATGGCCCGGCTCTCGGACTGGGAGGTCTCCGCGCTGCTCACCCGGGTGCTCGAGCTGGCCCGCGAACAGACCGACGACCCCGACGACGACTCCGGCGACCGGCTGGCCATCGGGCTGCGGATGATCCAGGAGTTCTCCGAGCCGTTCGAGTCGCTGCTCCTCTACGTGTGGCGCCGCCACCTCGCCGCCGCCGTGGCCCGCACCGAGGCGCTCGGCGCCCGCGAGGAGGACCTGCACACCACCCGCCTCACGGTGGGGTTCGCGGACATCGTGCAGTTCACCGCGCTGTCCAACCAGCTCTCCGAGGAGCGGATCGGGGACCTCGTCGAGCTGTTCGAGGCCCGCTGCGCCGACGTGGTCGCCTCCCAGCGCGGCCGGATCATCAAGTCGATCGGCGACTCGGTGCTGTTCGTGCACGCGGACCCCATCGCGGCCTACGAGATCGCCGAGGGGATCATCGCCGTCATCGGCCGCGACTCCCGGATGCCCGACGTACGGGTCGGACTCGCCTCCGGGCTCGTCGTGCTCCGGCTCGGTGACGTGTTCGGCCCGCCCGTGAACATGGCCGCCCGGCTCACCGGGGTGGCCCGCCGCAACCGGATCATCATCGACTTGGAGACCGCGGGGCTGCTGCCGGCCGACCAGTTCGAGACCCGCCGGCTGCCGGCTCGGCCGGTGCGAGGGTTCGGGATCGTCGAGCCGGTGGCCGTGCGCCGCCAGTAGCCCTCAACCACTCGTCCGGTGCCGAACCCAGACGTTCGGCTCGACGTACGTCGCAACACCGTGCTCGACGTCGCACCACACGGGAGCCAGTGCCTTCGGCACCTCGATCGGGCCGGTCCGGTCGAACGGCAGTCCGGTCCACTCCCGCCACTCCTCGAGCGTGCCGGGGATGACCATCGAGCGCGGCGCGACCTTGTCGATCCGGCCGCCGGCGCGGACGTGGACGCGGAGCCAGGGGTCGACCGGGAGGCCGTCGTCGCGGGTGCGGAAGGCGTAGGACGCCATCGGCTCGTGGACGTCCGCCTTGTGGCTCGGCCGGACCGGCGCGACGAGCTCCTCGAAACCCAGGCGTGCGGCGTTGGTGCGCATGGCCGCCAGCAGCTGGGAGGAGAGGCCGGTGCCCTGTCGGTCGCGGCGGACGGCGATCTCCACCGCGGAGACGGCGTTCGGGGTGCTGCCTTGGATGCTGGCCAGCAGGCCGCTGCGGATGACCGCGTCCCAGCCGTTGTCCGGGAGCTCGGCGCCGTCGAGCACGAACGGGACGGAGTACGCGCCCGCGGCGACCTCGCCGACCTCGTCCTGCGCCACGAGCACGTAGTCGGCGAAGCGCTCCTCGAGGTTGCCGTAGAACAGGCCGCCGATCGGGTCGTGACGCATGAACTCGGGCCAGGGGCTCTCCATGCCCCAGAACGCGTCGAGCAGGTCGGTCCGGTCCCGCAGGACGGAGATCGTGAGAGTCACGCACCCATGATGCGGGGTTTCGGCAGGCCCAAGGGCACGTTGGTGCACCCCGAGGCGGCGCCACCGCCGCCCAGGCGGCGCGCTGGCGGCGTTGCCGTCGCTCGAAAGACACCCAGCCTGCCCACGCTCCGGCGCCTTGCCCCCGCACCACCTGGACGACGCCGGCATCCACCTGGGGTGCACCAACGCACCCTAGGGTTGTCCCGTGCCCGATCTTGCGCCGACCGTCGCCGTCATCGGCGGCGGGCAGCTCGCCCGGATGCTGGCCGAGCCCGCCGCGGCCCTCGGAGTCCCGCTGCGGCTGCTGGCCGAGGCCGAGGGCGTCTCGGCCGCGCAGGTGATCCCCGACACGATCGTCGGCGACCACCGCGACCTGGAGGCGCTGCGCAAGGTGACCAGCGGGGCGGCGGTGGTGACCTTCGACCACGAGCACGTGCCGACCGACCATCTCCACGCGTTGGCCGAGGCCGGCGTCGCCGTGCGCCCGGCGCCGGAGGCGCTGGTCCACGCCCAGGACAAGGCCGTGATGCGGGAGCGGCTCACGTCGCTGGGCCTGCCGTGTCCGCGGTGGGCCGTCGTGCGGACCGCGGCCGAGGTCGAGGCGTTCGGGCTGCCGTGCGTCCTGAAGACCACGCGCGGCGGGTACGACGGCCGCGGGGTCTGGGTGGTCCGCTCGGTTCCCGAGGCGGAGGAGGCCTTCCGAGTCGCGGGAGCGGCGGGTGTCCAGGTGCTGGCCGAGGAGCTGGTCGACTTCCGCCGCGAGCTGGCCGCGCTGGTGGCGCGGTCGCCCAGCGGCCAGGCCGCGGCGTACCCGGTCGTGGCGAGCACCCAGCTCGACGGCATCTGTCACGAGGTGGTCGCCCCGGCGCCGGACCTCGACCCGGGGCTGGCGACGCACGCCCAGCAGGTTGCACTGACGATCGCCAAGGAGCTCGACGTCGTGGGGGTCCTCGCCGTGGAGCTGTTCGAGACCCGCGACGGGCGGGTGCTGGTCAACGAGCTCGCCATGCGGCCCCACAACACCGGCCACTGGACCCAGGACGGCGCGGTGACCAGCCAGTTCGAGAACCACCTGCGCGCCGTCCTCGACCTGCCGCTCGGCTCGCCGGCGCCGCGCGAGAGGTGGACGGTGATGGTCAACATCCTCGGAGGGCCGTCGGACCAGGTCGGAAGGCTCTACGACGGGTACCCGCACGCACTCGCGCGCGACCCGCGGCTGCGCGTGCACCTGTACGGCAAGGAGCTGCGGCCCGGCCGCAAGGTCGGCCACGTCAACGCCTGCGGCGACGACCTCGAGGACTGCCTCGAGCGCGCCCGGCACGCGGCGGCCTGGTTCCGGGGCGACCTCGGAGACGAGAGCGAGTGAGGCTGGGATGACAGGGACTGAAGCTCCGCAGGTCGGGATCGTGATGGGCTCCGACTCCGACTGGCCGGTGATGAGGGCCGCCGCCACGGCGCTGGAGGAGTTCGGCGTGCCCTACGAGGCCGACGTCATCTCGGCCCACCGGATGCCGGAGGAGATGCTCGCCTACGGCAAGGACGCCGCGGGCCGCGGCCTCAAGGTGGTCATCGCGGGGGCCGGAGGTGCCGCCCACCTGCCTGGGATGCTCGCCTCCGTGACACCGCTGCCGGTGATCGGCGTACCCGTCCCGCTGGAGAACCTCGACGGCCTCGACTCGCTGCTCTCGATCGTGCAGATGCCTGCGGGCGTCCCGGTCGCCACCGTGGCCGTGGGCAACGCCCGCAACGCCGGGCTGCTCGCCGTCCGGATCCTGGCCGCGTCCGACGAGGAGCTGCGCGAGAAGATGGTCGAGTTCCAGGCCTCGCTCAAGGAGGCGGCACAGGCCAAGGGGGCCGCCGTGCGCGGCGCCGGCGGCCACCGGGTGGGTTTCTAGGACACCGGCTCAGCGCTTCCGCCACTCGATGGCCGGGCAGGTGTCCATCACCATCGGCACCCCGGCCGCCACCGTCCGGTCGAACGCGGCGGCGTCGATGACCCCGAGCTGGAACCACACGCCCCTGGCGCCGATCTCCACCGCCTGGTCGGCGAACTCGCCGGCGGACTCCGAGCGGCGGAACACGTCGACCACGTCGACCGGGAACGGGACGTCGGCGAGCGTCGGGTAGCCCTTCTCGCCCAGCACGGTCAGCCCTGCGTCGGAGGCGGCGGCCGGGTGGATGGGCACGATCTGCTTGCCCCGCTCCTGCAGCAGGGCGGCGATGGAGAACGCCGTACGCCGGGTGTCCCCGGAGAGTCCGACCACTGCCCACACCTTGCAGTCGTCGAGCATGAACCGGACGGCTTCTGGGTCCTGCCAAGTCACGCTCCGAGCGTAGTCGGGTGTCGTGAGCGGGAACTGGGCGTAACGGTCTGGGCCCAGCTGCGTTGAGGACTACGGGCGGCTGTACCGCCAGTCCCCGTCCACTCCTCCCCACATCAACAGGAGACAGCATGTTCAAGCGCAGCAGCTCCCGCCTGATCGCGAGCACCGCGGTCACCGCTGGTCTGGCGTTCGGCGGCCTCACCCTCGCTGCTCCGGCAGCCGAGGCGGCGACCCCGTCGGCCGCCGCTTCCTACACCTGCACCACCCCGCTGCCCGGCCCCCTCTCCAGCTTCCAGGTCCCGGCGACCTTCTCGCTCGAGACGCTGCCTGACGTGCTGACCGCCAACCTGCCCGTGCCCGCCGGCGTGCCGCTGGTCGGCACCCTGGACTTCAGTGCCACCGGGCTGGTGCCCAGCGTGATCCTCGCCCTCCAGAGCGGGGTCGACATGATCCTGGCCAACGTCCCCGGTGCCGGTGCCGCGGCCACTCCGCTGGACGGCGTGTTCACCCAGCTGTCCACCGGTGCTGCGACGGTGACTGCCCAGCTCGGGTCCTTCACGCCGGGCGCCGGGCCGCTGCCGGTCCCGGTCCCGACCTCCTTCGACTTCGCTCCGGCCGCCGGCGCGCTGGCCGGACTCGGCGTCAACTGTGCGCTGAACCCGGGCTCGGTCAACCAGGGCGGCACGGTCGTGGTCGCGAAGCAGGGCGCCAAGATCAAGGCCCACGCGAAGAAGGTCATCCACCACGGTCAGAAGGCGGTCGTGACCGCCAAGGTGAAGACCACGGCCGGCCAGAAGGGCGTCGGCAGCATCGTCGCCAAGGCCAAGGGCGCACAGGCCAAGACCAAGGCGCTGAAGAACGGCAAGGTCCGGTTCATCTTCAAGGGGCTGAGCCTCGGCAAGAACAGCATCAAGCTGCGCTTCCTCGGCAACGGGTACACCAACCCGGCCAAGAAGCGGATCAGCGTGACGGTCGTCCGCTGACCAGGTCCCGTCAGGTCGTCCTTCTGCGTTGACTCCGGCTCGGCTCGGATCAGCACGCGCTCCTACGATGTGACCCATGAGTAACGCAGACGGCGCCCCGTTGTTCGCCCTCACCGAGGAGCACCGGGCGATCCGCGACGCGGTGCGGACGTTGTGCGAGGCCAAGGTGGCGCCGTACGCCGCCGAGGTGGACGAGCTGGCCCGCTACCCCGAGGAGGCCGCCGCGGCGCTGGTCGCGGCGGACTTCCACGCCCCGCACGTGCCCGAGGAGTACGGCGGTGCCGGCGCGGACGCACTGGCCACAGCGCTGGTGATCGAGGAGGTCGCGCGGGTCGACATGTCCGCCTCGCTGATCCCGGCGGTCAACAAGCTCGGCTCGCTGCCGGTGCAGCTGGCCGGCTCGGAGGAGCTGAAGAAGCACTACCTGGGTGCGCTGGCCCGCGGTGAGGGCGGGTTCTCCTACTGCCTGTCCGAGCCCGAGGCGGGCTCGGACGCGGTGGCGATGAAGACCAGGGCCACCCGGGACGGTGACTTCTGGGTGCTCGACGGGGTCAAGCGGTGGATCACCAACGCCGGTGTCTCGGACTTCTACACGGTCATGGCGGTCACCGACCCCGAGAGGGGGGCGAAGGGGATCTCGGCGTTCGTGGTGGAGAAGTCCGACGAGGGCGTCTCGTTCGGGGCGCCGGAGAAGAAGCTGGGCATCAAGGGCTCCCCGACCCGGGAGGTCTACCTCGACCACGTCCGGATCCCCGCGGACCGGATGATCGGGCCCGAGGGGACCGGCTTCGAGACCGCGATGCGGACCCTGGACCACACCCGGGTCACCATCGCCGCCCAGGCCGTCGGCGTGGCCCAGGGGGCCCTCGACTATGCGCTGGGCTACGCCCGGGAGCGCAAGCAGTTCCACAAGCCCATCGCCGAGTTCCAGGGGCTGCAGTTCATGCTGGCGGACATGGGCATGAAGGTCGAGGCCGCCCGCCAGCTCACCTACGCCGCAGCCGGCCGCTCCGAGCGCAACGACCCAGACCTGACCTTCTTCGGCGCCGCGGCCAAGTGTTTCGCGTCCGACGTTGCCATGGAGGTCACGACCAACGCCGTCCAGGTGTTGGGCGGCTACGGCTTCACCCGCGACTACCCCGTCGAGCGGATGATGCGCGACGCCAAGATCACCCAGATCTACGAAGGGACCAACCAGGTCCAGCGGATCGTGATGGCCCGCCAGCTGCTGGCGGGGGTGCAGTCGCATCTCTGACGCGGACTCCGGTCCGGTTGACGTCGACAACCGGTTACAGTCCGTGCCATGGGCGAGACGATCGAGATCCAGGCGGCGGACGGCGCCGCCGAGGCCTACCTCACCGGCACCCCGGGTGACCCGGGCGTGCTGTTCTACATCGACGCGATCGGGCTGCGGCCGCAGATCGAGGGGATGGCCGACCGGATCGCTTCGTGGGGGTACGTCGTGCTCGCGCCCAACGTCTTCTACCGCGAGGGCCGGGCGGCCGACCTCGCGCCCCACAACGACCTGAGGGAGCCCGGGGCCCGCGAGGAGTTCTTCGCGAGCCTGGGTGATCGCGTGCCGGGATACACATCGGACAAGTCGGGGCCCGACGCGGACGCGTGGGTCCGGACCCTGCTCGAGCGGGCTGGTGACGGGCCGGTCGGCGTGACCGGCTACTGCATGGGCGCCCGGCTCGCCGTTCGCACCGGTGGACAGTTCCCCGACACCGTGGCCGCGGTGGGCGGCTTCCACGGTGGCGGCCTGGTCACCGACGCATCGGACAGCCCGCACCGGTCGATCGACGACAGCACCGCCGAGTACGTCTTCGGGCACGCCGACAACGACCGCGGCATGACGCCGGACAACGTCGCCGAGCTCGAGGAGACGCTGCAGGCGGCCGGCCGCCCGCACCTCAACGAGGTCTACGACGCCGCTCCGCACGGCTACACGATGGCGGACACCTCGATGTACCAGGAGGCCGGCGCCGAGCGACACTTCAAGGAGCTCGAGGGGCTGCTGGGCAGGACGCTGCGGTAGCCGGTTCGGGTCGCAGCCGTCAGTCGATCCGCGGCAGCTCCGAGGCGCGGCCCTCGAACGACGGTGCCCGCTTCTCCAGGAAGGCCGCCACGCCCTCCTTGCCGTCGCCCATCGACGACAAGAAGACCGCCAGTGAGTCCGAGAGGTGCGCCTGCAGCGGGTCGGCCGATCCCGCGTGCCGGTAGAGCAGCTGCTTGGCCAGGCCGAGCGCGACCGGCGAGCGGTCCTTCACGAACGAGCGCGCGAGCTCCTGCGCCGCCGGCAACAGCTCGTCGGATGCGTGCACAGAGCGCAGCAGCCGGCCGGCCAGGGCGGCCTCGGCGGTGAGGATGTCGGCGGAGTAGATCCACTCCAGCGCCTGCTGGAGCCCGACGATCCGCGGCAGGAACCAGGACGAGGCCGCCTCCGGTGTGATGCCGATCCGGCCGAACACGAAGCCGATCCGCGCCTCGGTCGAGGCCATCCGGATGTCCATGGCGAGCGTCATCGTCGCGCCGATGCCGACCGCGGCGCCGTTGATCGCGGCGATCACCGGCTTCGGCAGCGCGTGGATGGCCAGCGTGACCCGGCCACCGGTGTCGCGCAGTCCGTCGTGGTACGGCGGCTCGTCGTAGTGCGCCCGGAACTCCTCCGGCGTCGGCGCGAGCGCCTCGTCCAGGCCGAACACGTTGCCGGCGCGGGAGAGGTCCATCCCCGCACAGAACGCCCGCCCGGCTCCCGTCACCACCACCGCGCGTACGTCGTCCGAGCGCGCGTCGGTGAGGAAGAACCGTTCCAGCTCGCGGGCCATGGTCAGGTCGAAGGCGTTGAGCTGGGCGGGCCGGTCCAGTGTCAAGGTCGCGACGCCGTCCTCGTCCAGCGAGACCGAGAGGGTCTCGTAGAGCGAGAACGTCACGGCGTACCGACCAGACCCGACGAGAGACAGACGGCCTTCGTCACGTTGTCCGTCTTGTCTTCCTTGATGTCGGTGAAGAGCTGATCGGCCAGCTTGTCGTCGAGCGCTGTGGCCGAGCCGTTGGTGAGCGGCACCGTGCAGAGCAGCCCGTTCTTCCCGCCGACATTGGCCATCGCGGTCGCCCACAGCAGTGCTCGCATCGGACCCATGCCTTCGCCGAACTTGAAGAAGTCAGGCATGGCCATGTTCAGCTTCCAGTAGCGGACCGGGTTGATGACCGACCACGGGGACAGGACCTTGTCGCCGATCGCCGCCACCACCTCGCGCTGGTGTCGGACCCGGTCGAGGTCTCCCAGGGTCTGTGCATGGCGAGAGCGCGAGTACGCGAGTGCGGTCTTGCCGTCGACCTCCTGGCAGCCCTTCTTGATGTTCAGCCCGGCGTCCTTGTCGACGTAGTTGTCCTTCGGGCAGATCTCGATGCCGCCCACCGCGTCGACCACCCCGACCACGCCGCCCATCCCGATCTCCACGAACTGGTCGATGCGGATGCCGGTCAGGTTCTCGATCGTCTTCACCAGCAGCGGGGCCTGCCCGATGGCGTAGGCCGCGTTGATCTTGCCGCTGCCGTGACCCGGGATGTCCACCTCGAGGTCTCGAGGGATCGACATCAGCAGGTTCGGCCCCGAGCCGGTGTGCATCAGCATGATCGTGTCGGTGCGGCCGCCGCCGGCGTTCCCGGTGTGGAGGTTCTGGCGGTCCTCCTTCGAGAGGCCCGCCCGGGAGTCGCTCCCGACCATCAGGTACGTCGTCCCGGGTTGTTCGGCGGGCCGGTCGCCGGTGGGCTCGAACGCCACCTTGTCGACCTTGTTCCAGGCGATGATCGGGACCACCACCAGGTAGACCAGCCACAGCAGCAGGAGCACGAACAGGTACCGGACCCGGAACCGGCGTCGCTTGCGCTCCTTGGCCGCCGGTGGCCGACCCGATGGCCGGCCCGATGGCTGGCCCGACGACTGGACCGGTGGGGCCAGCGGCGGGGGCGTCGGACGCGCGCTCGCCCGCCGCTCCACGTCGGGTCGTGGCTGGGCGCGCATCACCCTCGTCTCGTCGGGTCGCGGGGCGGACGACCGCTGCTGGCGCGGGACAGGACGGGTGGCCTGGGGGTCCTCGGGTCGCTGCGCAGAGCCACCCTTGCCGTAGAGCCAGGTGTAGTCGGGTCCGTCCTCGGGACCGCCGTTCCGGGGACGATCAGGCATGCCGTGGACGCTACCGTGCGCGGTGAAGGGTCCGAGAAACGCGGGAAGGGTGAGATGCGCGACGTCCGACCACCGTCGTGCGGGTCGTCGCAAGGCTCGTGACCTGCACCGACTGGCGGCACACCACCACCGCCCGGCTCTGGCTCGACCTGCCCACCGAGGCCGACGTCGACGACCTGCACGCGATCCACTCCGACCCGGACTCGTGGCGGCACTTCCCGGTCGGCCGGCACACCTCGCCGGCGCAGGCGGCCGAGATGGTGACGCAGTCGCAGTGGCAGTTCGCGACCCATGGACTCGGCTACTGGTCGGTGCGCGACCAGCCCGGCGGTCCGGTCCTCGGGCGTGGCGGCTGCACGATTCCCACCGGACGGGTGTGGTGGAACCTCTACTACCGGTTCGCCACCTCGGCCCACGGCCGCGGCTACGCCAGCGAGATGGGAGCGCGGGCGATCGAGGCCGCGCGCGACGTGCAGCCGGACCGTCCGGTGCTGGCCTACCTGCTCGAGCACAACCTGGCCTCCCGGCGTACCGCCGAACGGCTCGGCATGCGGCTGGCCTGGCGCGGCCCGGACCGGCCCAACCCGGACCCGGACGCGATCCGGCTGGTGTACGTCGACCGCGAGCCGACCGACGAGCTGGTCGCCGCCATCGAGGAGCACGCGCTGGGGGAGTAGCGGGTCACCGGCGCGTCGCACCCCGATGTGACCACTGTGACTGGTGATACTGGCCGAGCACACCTGATCTTCCCCTCAGGAGCAACAGATGCCAGGCCACGGCCAGCGCGACGGCGATACGACGTACACAGCGACCGGCAGCGCCGAGGAGCGCGCCGCTCGGGTGCGCTTCCGGCGGGCGGTATCGCTGATGGCCATGACGTTCGTGCTGCCCGGCAGCGCGCAGCTGGCCTGTGGCAACAAGCGGGTGGGCCGGTCCGCGCTGCGGCTCTGGTGCGTGCTGCTGCTGCTCGGCATCGGCTGCCTCGTGGGGGCAGCGGTGCACCATGAGCTCGCGTTCTGGCTGGTCTCCGACCTGGCTGCGCTCCAGACGGTGCGCATCGTGCTGATGCTCCTGGCGGTGGGCTGGGCGGCCCTGTTCTTCGACGCGTGGCGGCTCGGCCAGCCGCTGACGCTGCGGATGGGCCACCGGCGGGCGGCGGTCGGCATCAACGGCATCCTCTGCTTCTCGGTCGCCTCGGTGCTGCTGTTCGGCGCCCACCTGGTCGGTGTGCAGCGCGACTTCATCCAGACCATGTTCGGCTCCGGTGCGGCCAGCGGCGCGCACGACGGCCGTTACAACGTGCTGCTCATGGGCGGTGACTCCGGCATCGACCGCTGGGGGCTGCGCCCGGACTCGCTGACCGTCGCCAGCATCGACGCCGAGACGGGCCGGACCGTGCTGATCTCGCTGCCGCGCAACATGCAGAACTTCCCCTTCGCCAAGGGGTCGGTGATGCACCAGCAGTTCCCGCACGGCTTCGACTGCGAGCACTGCATGCTCAACGGCGCCTTCACGTGGGCGCTCGACAACAAGGAGCTGTTCGGGAAGTCCAAGAACCCGGGCGTCGACGCCACGGTCTCGGCCGTCGAGGGGATCACCGGGCTCAAGATGAACTACTGGGCGATGGTGAACCTCAAGGGGTTCCGCGACCTGGTCGACGCGGTCGGCGGCGTCACCCTCAACGTGCGCTCGCGCATCCCGATCGGCGGCCTGGGCTCCGACGTCTACGACTACATCGAGCCCGGCGTGCAGAAGCTGACCGGCTTCCAGACCCAGTGGTACGCCCGGGCCCGCACCGACTCCGACGACTACTCCCGGATGGCGCGGCAGAAGTGCATCATGGGCGCGATGCTCGACCAGGTCGACCCGACGGTCGTGCTGAAGAACTTCGAGAAGATCGCCAAGGCCTCGGCGGCCATGATCTCGACGAGCATCCCGGCCAGCGAGGTCGACCGGTTCCTGGACCTGGCGATGAAGGCCAAGGACCAGAAGGTCTCGACGCTGTCGATCGTGCCGCCGGTGTTCGACACCTACCAGCCGAACGCCCACCTGATCCACCAGAAGGTGGCCGAGGCGATCGACGCCGCCGAGGGCAAGGCGCCGAAGAAGACCTCCGACACCGTGGTCGACTCCTCGGGCAGCGGCGGCGCGGCCACCGGGAAGGCCGGAGGCAAGCCGGCCAAGGGTCCGAAGACCCCGGCGGTGGTGACGGGCGGCTCGATCGGCTCGCTGCACGACGGGTACGCCGCCAACGAGTCCCAGGACCTCGACAGCGCCTGCTGATCCCGTGTCGAAACCTGGTGAGCCGGGGCTGGGGTCCGCAGCCTTGTCCCCGAGCGGACTTAGGGTGGGCGCAGCATGACTGACCAACCCATCCCGACCGTGCTCGCCGTCGACGGCAACTCGTTGCTGCACCGGTCCTTCCACGCCCAGGCCAGGACGATGTACCGCACGCCCGACGGCGCTCAGGGCTGGGCCGTCCGGGGGCTGCTGAGCCAGCTGGTGGTCGCGGTCGACCGGGTCTGCGCCGACGTGGTGGTCGTGGGCTTCGACGACCGGGGCAACAGCAGCCGCAAGCGGCGCTGGCCGTCCTACAAGGCCCAGCGGGCACCCAAGCCGGAGAGCCTCGAGCGCCAGCTCGACCTGGCCGTGGAGGTGCTCCGCGACCTCGGCGTGGTGGTCGTCGTGCCCGAGGGGCTCGAGGCCGACGACGTGCTGGCCAGCGTGGCGGCCCAGGCGCCGGCGCTCGGCGCGCGGACCGTGGTCGCGACGTCCGACCGCGACAGCTTCGCGCTCATCGACGACAACACGAGGATGCTGCGGATCCTCAACGGCGGCGTCGACGCCTCGCCGCTGCTCGACCCGCAGCGGCTGGCCATGGTGACCGGGGTGCGCCCGGAGCAGTACCTCGACCTGGCCGCCCTGCGCGGCGACACCTCCGACAACCTGCCCGGCGTGACCGGGTTCGGCTCCAAGACCGCGGTCCGGCTGCTCCAGGCGCTCGACACGGCGGAGGCGGCGTTCGACGACGCGGAGAGCGGCGGTGGCAGGTGCGCGACGGCGGTGGGCAAGGCCCGGGCCAACGCGCTGGCGGCGCCCGGCGCCCGCGAGCGGTGGCAGCACAACTGCGAGGTGATGGAGATGGTCACCACCGCCGAGGTGGGCCTCGACCAGACTCTCGGCCGGGGCCGGCTGCCGCTCGACGAGGACGCCGTGCGCGCGACCTACTCCCGGTTCGAGCTCCACGTCGCCGGCGCGATCCGCGCGCTGACCCTGCGCGAGCCGACCCGCACGGTGACCGAGCCCTACGTCGACCCGCGCTGGAAGGGCGCACCCCGACCCAAGCTCGGTCCGCTGCCCAAGCTGGTCCCGGCACCGGTTGGCCCGGCGTACGTCCAGGAGACGCTCTTCTGAGACGGTGGAGCCGTGACTGACCAGCACGGGCGCCGCATCGTCGCCGTGGTCGTCACCTTCAACCGGCTCGAGATGCTCCGGCGCCAGCTCCAGCGGCTGCAGGAGCTCGACGAGCTCGACGAGGTCCTGGTCGTCGACAACGCGAGCACCGACGGGACCGGCGCCTGGCTGGCCGGCCAGGACGTCGTCGCCGAGCTGCTGGAGACCAACACCGGCGGCGCCGGCGGGTTCAGCCACGGCCTCAGGAAGGCGGTCGAGCGGGGCGCGGACCTGGTCTGGCTCATGGACGACGACGGGCTGCCCGAGCCCGACTGCCTCGAGCTCCTGCTCGAGCGGGACGACCTCGACTTCTGGGGGCCCGCAGTACTGGCGGCCCAGGACCCGACCCGGCTCTGCTTCCCGATCCGGCTCCCCGGCGGCACCCGCGTCGTCCACGACATGGCCTCCGTCGAGCGGGCCGCGGTGGACGGGCTGATCCGCGAGGTGGTGATCCCGTTCAACGGCGTGCTGGTCACCCGCGAGCTCGTGGAGCGGATCGGCTACCCGCGCGCCGAGTTCTTCATCTGGGGCGACGACGTGGAGTACCTCTGGCGAGCCGAGGCGGCCGGTGCCCGGATCGCCACCGTGGTGGCCGCGCACGTCCTGCACCCGGCCACCGACGACCTCGGGACGCCGATGATGTTCGGCCGGACGACGTACAACCACAGCCCGAGCGACCTCAAGCACTACTGCATGGCCCGCAACAACACGGTCAACCTGCGCCGCTACCGCGGCTGGCCGCACGTGCTGATGTTCTGGGCGAAGACGGGGTGGTTCTACCTGCTGACCAGGCGGCGACCGGGACGGCTCCCGATGAGCGCCCGGGCGGCGTACGCCGGACTGCGCGGGGACTTCACCGGCCATCGGAAGTACCTCCGATGACCGACCGGTCCGACTCCGAGACCATCGCCGTCGTGGTGGTGACCTACAACCGGGCCGCGCTGCTCACGCGGATGCTGGCCGGGCTCGCCGCGCTCGACCGCACGCCGGACGCGGTGATCGTGGTCGACAACGCCAGCACCGACCACACCGCGACCGTCCTCGACGCGGCCGGCATCGAAAAGACTGCGTTGAAGCTCCAGGTGATCCGGCCCGAGGAGAACCTGGGCGGGGCCGGCGGATTCCATCTCGGCGTGCAGGCGGCCTACGAGCAGGGTTTCGACCGGATCTGGCTGCTCGACGACGACGTGGTGCCCGCGCCGGACTGCCTCAGCGTGCTCCTGGCCGTCGACGACGAGCTGGCCGACTGCCTGATGGTGGTCCGCGAGGACACCCGCGGGCGGTTGGTCGAGAAGGCGGCGCTCAGGTTCGACCTCCGCAACCCGCTCAGGATCAAGCCGAAGACCGCGATGGTCGAGACGACGTACGGCACCCGCGCCGCGATGCCGGCGCTGGTCGAGCTGGAGAACGTCCCCTTCGAGGGATTCCTCGTCCGCCGACGGGTGGTCGAGGCGATCGGGCTGCCCGACCCGAGCTTCTTCATCTTCTACGACGACGTCGACTTCGCCCTGCGCGCCCGCCGGGCGGGCTTCCACATCTATGCGGTGCGCGACGCGGTGCTCGTCCGCCAGCTCGACTTCGACCAGCAGCACGACCTGGCCGGGTGGAAGGGCTACTACATGTACCGCAACCTGTTCACGGTGCACCTGCGCTACGGCGAGAACGCCCTGGTCCGGGCCAAGCCGTGGCTGATCACCGCGGGCGTCGTGGCGATGTCACCGGTCCGCGGCGGCCGGGCCGAGGCCCACAACGTCCGTCGGGCGCTCAGGGACGCGCGTGCAGGGGCCCGCTGAACCGGTCGTCCGCGAGGGCCCGCCACTGCGCGGGCGGGTGATCTCCACCCAGTCGTGGCGGGACGTGACCTTCCTGCACTGGGCGGTCGACCCCGCGCGGGTCGCGCCGCTCCTGCCGCCGGGCACCCGCCCGGACGTGTTCGAGGACCGCACGTACGTCGGCCTGGTGCCCTTCCGGATGGTCGACGTGACCCTCGGCCGCGGCCCCGCCCTGCCCTACGTCGGCTCCTTCCTCGAGACCAACGTCCGCCTCTACTCCGTCGACGAGACCGGTCGGCGAGGCGTGGTCTTCCTGAGCCTCGACGCCGAGCGGGCCGTGGTGGTGCCTACGGTGCGGCTGCTCGTCGGGCCGCCGTACCGCTGGGCCCGGATGCGCTTCGACCGCTCGGGCGACACGCTCACCTACGAGACCCGGGTCCGCGGGCTGGGGGAGCGGCCGGCCAGCCGGGTCGTCGTACGCCTGGGCGAGCCGTACGTCGCCACCCCGCTGGACGACTTCCTCACCGCCCGCTGGGGCGCGCACTCCCGGCGCCGACGGGGCACCGTGTTCGTCCCCAACCAGCACCCGCCGTGGCAGCTGCAGCACGCCGAGGTCGTCGAGCTGGACGACGGGCTGCTGGCCGCGGTCGGGCTACCAGGAGTCAGCAGCCGTCCCCCGGACCGGGTTGCGTTCAGCCACGGGGTCTACGCGGAGTTCGCCAGACCGAGGAGAGTGGAGTCGTGAGCGATCGAGGCGAGGCCCTTCCGGTGGCGTTCGAGCACGCCCGGCGGTGGCTCGACTCGCTGGAGGACCGGCCGGTGCCACCGCAGGCGCAGGTCGAGGAGCTGGTCGAGCGGCTGGGCACGGACCTGCCGGACGGCCCCCAGGACGCGGCGGCCGTGGTCGAGCACCTCGCCACTGCCCTCGAGCCCGGGCTGACCGCGATGCCGTCCGGACGCTTCTACGGGATGGTGATCGGGGGCACCCACCCCGCGGCGCTGGCCGCGGACTGGCTGGTCAGCGCCTGGGACCAGAACGCCGGGCTGGCCCGGGTGACCCCGGCAACGACCGCGGCCGAGCAGGTGGCCGGTGACTGGCTGCTCGACCTGCTCGGGCTGCCGTCCGGGAGCGCGGTCGGGTTCGTGACCGGCGGGACGATGGCGAACTTCACCGGCCTGGCCGCCGGGCGCGACGAGGTGCTGCGCCGGGCGGGATGGGACGTCGCGACGCGCGGCCTGGTCGGGAGCCCCGGCGTCCGCGTACTGGTGGGCGACGAGCGGCACGACACGGTCGACCTGGCGCTGCGTTACCTCGGCCTCGGGGCTCCCGAGCCGGTGCGGGCCGACGAAGAGGGCCGCATCGATCCGCAGGCCCTGGCCGGCGCGCTCCGGGGAGACGACCGGCCGACGCTGGTCTGCCTCCAGGCCGGCAACGTCCACTCCGGCGCGTACGACCCGTTCCCGGAGGCGATCGCCGCGGCCCACGAGGCCGGGGCGTGGGTCCACGTCGACGGTGCGTTCGGGCTGTTCGCCTCGGCCGCGCCGGCGTACCGCCACCTGACCGCGGGTGCCGAGGCGGCCGACTCGTGGGCCACCGACGCGCACAAGACCCTCAACGTGCCCTACGACTGCGGCATCGCGGTCGTCAGGGACCCCGCCGCGCTGAAGGCGGCCATGGGCATGCACGGCGACTACCTGATCCAGGACGCCGCCGGCGACCCTCTCGAGAAGGTTCCGGAGCTCTCCCGCCGCGCGCGCGGCCTGCCGGTGTACGCCGTGCTGGCCGCGCTCGGTCGGAGCGGCGTGGGCGACCTGGTGGAGCGGATGGCGGGCCACGCCGCGGGGTTCGCGCGGGAGATCGCCGACTTCCCCGGCGTCGAGGTGCTCAACGACGTGGTCTTCACCCAGGTCTGCGTCAGCTTCGGGGACGACGATCGCACCCGGGCGGTGGTCGCCCGCCTGCTGGCGGACGGCGAGGCGTGGATGAGCGGCTCGGTCTGGCGCGGCCGGGCGGTGCTGCGCATCTCGGTGAGCAACTGGTCGACCTCGCAAAGTGACGTTCGTCGCAGCCTCCGCGCGCTGGCCCGCGCGGCGGGCGCGCCGAATCGAGTCGATGCACCCTCGTCCGTAGACTGATCTGTCGTGCCGCCGGAGAGCTCCCTGCCTGATCTCGTCGTCGTCGGCTCCGGGTTCTTCGGGCTGACGATCGCAGAGCGCTGCGCCAACGAGCTCGGGCTGAAGGTGCTGGTCCTGGAGCGCCGCCACCACCTCGGCGGCAACGCCTACAGCGAGCGCGACCCCGAGACCAACGTCGAGGTGCACAAGTACGGCGCGCACCTGTTCCACACCTCGAACGAGAAGGTCTGGGACTACGTCAACCGGTTCACGACCTTCACCGACTACAAGCACCGCGTCTTCGGCAAGTACCAAGGGCAGATCTACTCGCTGCCGATGAACCTCGGGCTGATCAACCAGTTCTTCGGCAAGAGCCACACTCCGCAGGAGGCCCGCGAGCTGATCGCGAGCCAGGCCAGCGAGATCAGCTCCGAGGCCGTGACCAACCTCGAGGAGAAGGCGATCAGCCTGATCGGCCGCCCGCTCTACGAGGCGTTCATCAAGGGCTACACCGCCAAGCAGTGGCAGACCGACCCCCGGGAGCTGAGCGCCGAGATCATCACGCGCCTCCCGGTCCGCTACACCTTCGAGAACGGCTGGTTCAGCGACACCCACGAGGGGTTGCCCACCGACGGCTACACCGCGTGGCTGACGAAGATGGCCGACCACCCGAACATCGAGGTCCGGCTGGAGACCGACTTCTTCGACGTCGCGGACGACTACCGGGGCAGGGTCCCGATCGTCTACACCGGCCCGGTCGACGAGTACTTCGGCAACTCCGAGGGCCGGCTGTCGTGGCGGACCGTCGACCTCGAGGAGTCGGTCGAGGACGTCGACGACTTCCAGGGCACCGGGGTCATCAACTACAACGACCAAGAGGTGCCGTTCACGCGGATCATCGAGTTCAAGCACTTCCACCCCGAGCGGGAGAAGACCCACCTGCCGGGGAGGACCGTGATCGTGCACGAGTACTCACGGTTCGCCGAGGAGGGCGACGAGCCCTACTACCCGGTCAACACCGCCGAGGACCGCGCCAAGCTCATGAAGTACCGCGAGCTGGCCCAGCAGGAGCCGATGGTGCTCTTCGGTGGCCGGCTGGGCACCTACAAGTACCTCGACATGCACATGGCCATCGGCTCGGCGCTGTCGATGTTCGAGAACAAGCTCCGGCCGCACTTCGTCGAGGGCGCCGAGCTGAGCTCCGGGGGAGTGGACCAGTGACCGAGTCGACGCAGCCGGCAACGACGAAGGCGACCACGCGGCGCCGTACGACGAAGAAGGCGGCGGCCCAGGGCGGCGCCCACCGCGCGGAGGCCAACCGCCGGGTGCTGCAGCGGCAGATCATGCCGATCGACCGCGACTTCGACGTCTTCGCGCTCTACGTCGACGCCGAGGACGCCACCCTCGACGCCGACAAGTACGAGATCGGCGGGACCAGGTCGGCCAAGGACCTCAACAACGCCGCGATCCGGCAGGCCACCTCCACCGGGAAGGCCATCCACCCCGACCAGATCGAGTCACGCACCGCGCTGCGGGTCCGGTCCGGCGAGCGGCTGTCGTTCGGCACCTACTTCAACGCCTTCCCGGCGTCCTACTGGCGGCGCTGGACCGTGGTCTCCGACGTCCGGCTCACCGTCGACGTGTCCGGCCGCGGTGCCACCGTGATCGTCTACCGCTCGCTGGCCAACGGCCGCTCCCAGCGGGTCGACTCGGCCAGCACGGGCTCGGAGGCCAAGGGCACCTTCGCCTTCGAGCTGCCGCTCAAGCCGTTCATCGACGGCGGCTGGTACTGGTACAACGTCATCGCCGGCGACGACGACGCGATCGTCGAGTCCGCCGAGTGGTCCGCCGAGGTGCCCGAGGACCGGCTCGGGCACGGCACTGCGGACATCGCGATCACCACGATGAACCGGCCCGACTTCTGCGCCAAGCTGCTCGCCCAGCTCGGCGACGAGGTGCTCGGCCCCTACCTCGACACCGTGCTCGTGATGGAGCAGGGCACCGACCACGTGACCGGCTCGGACTTCTTCTCCACGGCCCAGGACGCGCTGGGCGACAAGCTGCGGGTCATCGAGCAGGGCAACCTCGGCGGCTCCGGCGGCTATGCCCGCGGCCAGCTCGAGTCGCTGCGCAAGGGCACCGCGACGTACGCCCTGATGATGGACGACGACGTCATCTGCGAGCCCGAGGGCATCATCCGGGCCATCACCTTCGGCGACCTGGCCCGCCGCCCGACGATCGTCGGCGGCCACATGTTCAGCCTCTACAACAAGTCCGAGCTGCACAGCTTCGGCGAGATCGTCCAGCCGTGGCGGTTCTGGTGGATGACGCCTCTCGACGGCTTCAGCCGCTGGGACCTCTCGGCCCGCAACATCCGCTCGGCCCGGTGGCTGCACAAGCGGGTCGACGTCGACTTCAACGGCTGGTTCATGTGCCTGATCCCGCGCGTGGTGATCGCGGAGATCGGGCTGTCGCTGCCGCTGTTCATCAAGTGGGACGACGCCGAGTACGGCCTGCGCGCCAAGGCGGCGGGGTTCCCGACGGTGACCTTCCCCGGCGCCGCGGTCTGGCACGTGCCGTGGACCGACAAGAACGACGCTGTCGACTGGCAGGCCTACTTCCACGTGCGCAACCGGTTCGTGTCGGCCCTGCTGCACTCCTCCTATCCGCGCGGTGGCCGGCTGATCCGTGAGGACCTCAACCACACGATCGCCCACCTGGTGTCGATGCAGTACTCCACGGTCGAGATCCGGCACCTGGCGCTCGAGGACGTGCTGGCCGGGCCGCAGGGGCTGCACGCGATGCTGCCGACCCGGCTGGCAGAGGTGAACGCGCACCGCAAGCAGTTCTCCGACGCGCAGCTGCAGGCCGACCGTGAGGCTTTCCCGGAGGTACGCCGCAAGAAGCCGCCGCGCAAGGGTCGCGACGTGGTCGAGGTGCCCGGCCGGCTCTCACAGCTGATCACGGCTGGCCTCTCGCCGATCCGGCACCTGCGCCCGGCGCGCGAGCTGTCGCGCACCTTCCCGGAGGTGGAGATCCGCGCGGTGGACGCCAAGTGGTACCGGCTCGCGTCGTACGACTCCGCGGTGGTGTCGATGAACGACGGCACCTCGGCCGCCCTCTACCGTCGCGACCCGCAGAAGTTCCGTGAGCTGGTCAAGAAGACCGCCGAGCTGCACCAGCGGCTCACCCGCGAGTGGCCGGAGCTGGCCGCCGAGTACCGCGCCGCGCTGCCGGACGTCACGTCGCCGGAGCGGTGGGAGGAGACGTTCCGACCCTGGACCGAGGGGTCTGACGCGCCATGACCGACCAGCTGAGCCCCGAGACCGCGACGGCGAGCGTCGCCGTACGCCACGACCTCGAGCACGTGCCGCTCATCGACCCCGCCGCCAAGGGCGGGCTGGTCGGCGTGCTGAAGCGGCGCTACCTCCTCACGCTCATGGTCAAGCGTGAGCTGAGGGCCCGCTACATCGGCTCGAAGATGGGGCTGGCCTGGTCCTACATCGACCCGTTCAGCCGCTTCCTGACCTACTTCTTCGTGTTCGGGATCATCCTGGGCCGCGGCCAGGTCCCGCACTTCGCGATCCACCTGTTCGCCGGCATGGTCGTGGTGAACCTCTTCACCACGTCCTTCAACTCGGGCACCCGCTCGATCATGCAGAACAAGTCGATCGTGCAGAAGATGCCGCTGCCGCGGGAGATCTTCCCGATCTCCGCGATGCTGGTCAGCCTCTACCACACCGTCCCGCAGCTGGTGATCCTCATCGGCGCCTGCCTGATCACGGGCTCGTTCACGCCCGACCTGGGCACGCTGGTGGCCACGCCGATGGCGTTCGCCATCGTCATCCTGCTCGGCACGGGCATGGGGCTGATGTTCTCGGCCATCAACGTGATGTACCGCGACTGGACCCGCGTGGTGCAGATCTTCACCGGCATGCTGCCGTTCACGGTCCCGATGATGTACCCCTACACGCTGGTCGCGCAGCGGTTCAAGGACTTCCCGGTCATCGCGCACTTCTACCTGCTCAACCCCATCACCAGCGCCGTGCTGCTGATGCAGCGCGCGTTCTGGATCACCACCGTGAGCCCCGAGGACGCCAAGGCAGCCGGCAAGGAGTGGGGCTTCAAGCTGGACGGCAGCTTCCCACCGCACCTGTGGGAGCGGGGGCTGATCTTCATCGGGGTCGGCATCGTGTTCCTGGCGTTCGCGCAGTGGGTGTTCACCAGGCTGGACGACAAGATCCCGGACCGGCTCATCTGATGGCCACCACGTCGATCGAGGTGGACCACGTCTCCAAGCTGTTCCACAAGCACTACCAGCGGACGCTCAAGCAGACCATGGTGGCCCGGATGCGGGGCCAGAAGATCAAGGACACCTTCTGGGCGCTCGACGACGTCGCCTTCGACGTCCAGCAGGGCGAGGCCATCGGGCTGATGGGGCTCAACGGCTCGGGCAAGAGCACGCTGCTCAAGCACGTCATGGGTGTGATGAAGCCGACGTCCGGCCAGGTCCGCACGCGCGGCCGGGTGTCCGGTCTCATCGCGACCGGCGCCGGCTTCCACCCCGAGATGACTGGTCGCGAGAACATCTACATGAACGCCGCGATCCTCGGCATGACCAAGGCCGAGACGGACGCGAAGTTCCCCGCGATGGCGGAGTTCGCCGAGCTCGACGACTTCATGGACCAGCCCGTCGGCAACTACTCCTCGGGCATGTCGGCCCGGCTCGGCTTCTCGGTCGCCGTGCACGTCGACTGCGACGTCTTCATCGCCGACGAGGTGCTCGCGGTGGGTGACCAGCCGTTCAAGCGCAAGTGCATGAAGAAGATGGACGAGATCCGCGAAAGCGGCGTCACCCTCTTCTACGTCAGCCACGCGGCCGCCTCGGTGCGGAAGATGTGCACCCGCGTGATCGTGCTCGAGAAGGGCCGGGTCGGCTTCGACGGCGACGTCGACGAGGGCATTCACTACCTGCACTACGACGACGACGACGAGCTGGACGTCGCCGACGAGGAGTCGGTCGCCGCGGAGCTGGGGTCGGAGATCTAGCCACTGTCGAAGTGGCTGCCGGTTGCTGGCTGACCCCTGACCGGGCTCGGCACTCGCCAGCGGTTCGCTGGCAACCTCGACCTACTCGTTTCCGCGTCTTCCGGGTTGTTGGCTGACCGCTGCGGCGGCGCGGGCGCACGCCATCACGTTGCCGATCGACTCTTGACAAATCTGGAACTCAACGGCGTGTCGACTGGCAATTACAGCGTTGTAGTTACTCAGTTTCCCTACCGCGGCCCCTGTGACGCGTGTGAAGGTTGCAACCAGTGTGACCTTCCCCCGCCACCAGGAGCACTCCGGAATGTCGGCCATGCGCGCCCGTTACGTGACCGTTTGCCAGCAGCTGCTGGCGCTCGGTGTCGTGGTCATCGCGCTGGTGCCGGCCACCCGGGTGGTGTCGCTCGACGTGGTGGGCGTGCAGCCCGGGCAGGGAGTCGCGCAGCCGTCGATCTCGGTGGCGCCCACGATGGCCCGCGAGCGGATGCAGTGTGCTCAGCGCAGCCCGCGGGTCGCGGAGCGCGAGGGCAGGCACCGTGGGTGCCACGAAAGGGGCGGGGCGGTCAGCCGAAGCGGTGGGTGACCCGTTCGGCCTCGGCGATCGCATCCAACCGGGCCGGGTCGGCTCCGGTCACGAGGACCACTGAGCCACTCGTCGCGAGCGGCCGGGTCAGGGCGGCGACACCTGGTGGGGAAGCCGGGTTCGCCGTCAGCAGGAGCCGAACGCCGCCGGTCGCAGTCCGAGGGCTCCCGGCGGCGGCGGGGCTCTCGAACAGCTCGATCTGGGTCACCGAGCCGTCCACCAGCGCGACGTCGTCCGCTCCGGGTGGGTCGTACGGCGTGAACGCGTCCGGCTGACCCCACACCTCGAGACCGACGTCGTGCACGCCCGGGGGCAGGGGGTCGGCGAACCGGACGCCCATCGGCAGCAGCGAGCAGGCCAGCACCGGGAGGTCCGCTGCGCGGTCCGCCCAGGCCCGCAGACCGGCCGGGCCGCAGACGACGGCCGACGGGTCGGCGTCCGACGACGGGAAAGCCACGGCGAGGCCCGCGGTCCAGGCCGCGCCCAGGAAGACCGGGCCGAGCCAGTGCGCCGGGAGGTCCAGCAGCAGGACGTCGCCACGCTCCAAGCCGTGCTCGTCGACGAGCAGCGAGCCGACCTTGGCCACCCAGTTGGCGTAGGTCGTCACCGAGAGCTCGACGCGCTCACCGGTCGACTCGTCGTAGAACGTCACCAGCGGCCGGCCCGGCTCGCGCCGCAGCTCGGCGGCGAGCAGCTCGCCGAACGAGACCAAGGTCAGACGCGGTCGGGGTCGGCCTGGACCGGGTTGTCGGCCAGGCTGAGCTCGGCGTTGATCCGCGTGCTCGAGTCGGACTTCTCCTCGCCGCCCACGCCGTAGACCATCCGCAGCCCGATCTCCTCGGTCAGGACCACCTCGGGCGCCGGGTCACCGGACGGCGACCGGTCACCGCCGTTGCAGAACAGCAGCTCGGCCTGCGGGTGCAGCTCGCGCACCCGGCGCAGCGAGGCCACCACGGTCGGGTCGTCGTCGACCGCGACGAACGCCTCGTCCACGCAGCGCAGCTCCGCCACGATCGCGTGCCGGTCGTCCTCGGTCATGAGGATCCGGCCCTTCTTGAGCAGCTGCTGCCGGTCGTTGTTGACGATGACCAACAGGTGCGGGGCCAGCGCCCGGGCGTCCTTGATCATCCGCAGGTGGCCGATGTGGATCGGGTTGAAGTACCCGCTGACGATGGCGATGCGGTCGGGCCCGGTCACGTCACATCGCGTCCGGCTCGGGCGAGTCGGTGTAGGGGTACTTCAGCATGAAGGCCTTGAGCGCCGCGCCGCTCGGCTGGCCGCAGTACTGGAAGACACCGACCTGCTTCGAGACATCGGTCTCGCCGGAGCCGCCGGCCGACCAGTGCGAGATGGCGATGTGCATCCCGTCGGGGAACTTCCCGCTCTCCTTCTCGTCCTGCGCGGTCCAGGGCGCAGCGATGAACTTGAAGCGCAGGTTGTTGGAGTCGGCGCGGAACTTGTTCGCGATGCCGTCGATGACGTTGAGCTGGTCGCCGTCGTCCGCGATCGACTGGTCGTACCAGAGGATCGTGTAGCCGTGCTCGAGGTTGTGGACCAGCGCCTCGAGCTCGGGGCGGTCCTTCTCGGTGTAGAACTTCCGGTTGAACGGTGCGGGGGCCACGCCCTGCTCGTTCCAGTGCGAGCCGAACGCCGGCGGCGCGGTCGAGTAGGTGACCTGGGTCCCGGTCGGCACGTGCTGCTGGTTGCCGTCGGCCTTCTTGGTCGTGATCTTGTCGCACACCGAGGCCGGGGCGCCGATCGAGGCCAGGTCGAGGTCGTTGAACTTGCGCAGGTCCCACCAGTTCTTCACCGGGCGGTACGCCGCGGCCACGACGATCAGGATGGCGATCACCGAGCAGACGCCGACGATGGCGAAGCCACGGCGGCGGTCGGAGCCCTTCTGCTTCTTGCGGATCTCGTCGATGACCGCCTGGCGGTCGGACTTGGTCGGCTTCTTGGCCACGGCTACGGAGTACCTCGGGGTGGGTGCACAGAGCTGTGCTGGACATGGGTCAGGGACTCTGGGGAGCCCGACGGAAGATTCTACGGAGTGGCTGGTCGGATCACTGCTTTCTCGGCACCTTCCTCAGGGCCTTCTTCGACTCGCCAGCCGTGGGCGAAGGCCAGCGGCGCCAGGCGAGGATCGGCCCGGACCGCCAGACCACCCTCGACCGCTTCGGCGGGCTCCCCCAGCACCAGCGCCACCGCTGCCGCCAGCTCTTCCGCGGTCGCGGGTGCCCCGAACGGCAGCAGGTCGGCCGGGTCGCCGGCCAGGGCCCGGACCACCGCCTCGCGGGCGCCGTACCCGAACAGGTCCTCGCCCTCGCGCCGCACGAGTGCCGCGGCGCCCGGCCCGTCCTCCCCGGCAGGCAGCACCAGCTCGTGGCGGCCCCGGACCAGCGCGAACGGCCGGGCGGCCAGCTTGCCCTGGGCGAGCTCGGCTGCTCCGGCCAGCTCGTCGGCCAGCGCCGGCGCGGTGACCGACGAGCTCGTTGCCGTAGCCGTCGGTGCGCCCGGCGTGGTCGTCGAGGACCACCAGCCCGGCCGCGCCGATCGCGATGTCGGTCTGGCCGGTGCGCCACGCGCGCCCGGCCGTGTCGGTGACCACGACAGCCACGTTGGCGCCGGAGCGCCCGGCGATCTCCCGGCGCAGCCGGCGGGCGGTGCCGTCGGGGTCGGCGGGCAGCAGGAGCACGCTGCCCGGCTCGACGTTCGAGGCGTCCACCCCGGCCGCGGCCATCGTCAGGCCGAGCCGGTTGCGCACGATCGTGGTCGGGCCGCGCCGGGCGACCACGCGCGCGCCGGGCTCGGCCAGCTCGGCCTCGACCGCAGCGGCCCGGTCGGTGCCCGCGCGCAGCCGCCCCTCGGCCTTGCTCACCACCTTGCTGGTGACCAGCACCACGTCGCCGTCGACGGGCGAGAGCGCCACCACGACCAGCTCCGCCAGGTCGTCGCCGGGCCGGACCTCGGGCACTCCGTCCGGCGCGAAGACGGTGAGGGTCACGACACCAGCTCGACCGCAGCCGCGGCCATCGCCGCGGTGGCGTCCGGGTCGGTCATGTAGAGCGGGACGGCGGCGGCCGCCAGCCCGGCTTCGTGCAGTCCGGGCAGCTGGTCGGCGTCGGACTCGTCGACCAGCCAGCCGTCGAGGACGCCGCCCTGGGACCGGGCGCCGTAGTGGCGGCCCACGGCCCCGGCGGTGACGTCCACCCCGATCGTGGCGAGGAGCTGGTTGGCCATGCCGCGCACATGGCTGCCGCCGATGATGGGGGAGACGCCGACCACCGGCGCCGCGGTGGCGACCAGCGCCTCGCGCACCCGCGGGACGCCGAGGATCGTGCCGACGGAGACCACGGGGTTCGAGGGTGGCAGCAGCACCAGGTCAGCATCGGTGATGGCGTCGATCACACCCGGTCCCGGCGTGGCCTCGTCCAGCCCGACCACCACGACCGCCTCGGCCGGGACCTCGGCGCGGAGCTTGACCCAGTACTCCTGGAAGTGCACCACGCGGCGCCCGCTGGTCGACTCCGCATCCGGGACGGCCACGTGGGTCTCGACCCGGTCGTCGGTCATCGGGAGCAGCCTGACTCCGGGCTGCCAGCGCCGGCAGAGCGCCTCGGTGATCGCCGAGAGCGGGTAGCCGGCATCGAGCATCTGCGTGCGGACCAGATGGGTGGCCACGTCGCGGTCGCCCAGCCCGAACCAGGTGGGCTCCACGGCGTACGCCGCCAGCTCCTCCTTCACGCTCCAGGTCTCGTCGCGCCGGCCCCAGCCGCGCTCGGTGTCGATCCCGTCGCCGAGCGTGTACATGACGGTGTCGAGGTCCGGGCAGACCTTGAGGCCGTGCAGCCACAGGTCGTCGGCGGTGTTGGCGATGACGGTCACCTCGGCGTCCGCCGCGACGCCCGGCAGCCGGCCCGCTGCGATGCCGTGCCGCAGCCCCTGCAGGAACCTCGCGCCGCCCATGCCGCCGGACAGGACGGTGAGCTGCTGCAGGCCGGCCATGGACCCAGCCTTGCCTATCGCGGTCTCCATACCAGACCAGGGCTTGACTTGGGGGGCGCGACAGGCATGTAATTCCATCAGTGTCGTTCAGGATTTCAGCCAGAAATCCACACGACACGCTGGTCGAGCAGGGTCGAGCTCAACACACTCCACAAATCTCGGGACGGGGGATCTGAGGTCGGTCGGCCGGGTCGAGGTCCACAGCAACACCATGGATACCAAGGGTCGAAGGGCAGTCACATGCGAGAACTCTTTCTCCTCGACGGGGACGTAGATGAAGCGAGCTGGCAGGAGCGTGCTCTGTGTGCACAGACGGACCCCGAGGCGTTCTTCCCTGAGAAGGGCGGTTCCACCAGGGAGGCCAAGAAGGTCTGCCTGACCTGCGAGGTCCGGACCGAGTGTCTGGACTCCGCTCTCAGCAACGACGAACGGTTCGGCATCTGGGGCGGGCTCTCCGAGCGGGAGCGCCGCAAGCTGAAGAAGCGCGCGATCTAGTTCTGCCGAGAGTGCCCGGGCTGCGGTCCGGGCTCCTCTCATTTCGAGGCTCGCGGCACCGCAGGTCGGGAGCATTTCGGGGCGCCCCCTACCCTGAACGATCGTGTCCACAGCCGACCCTCGTCACGCCCCGCACTCCGTGCGTGCCCGTGAGGACGTGTCGGTGGTGCTGGTCAGCCACGACGGCGAACGCTGGCTGCCGACCGTGCTCGAGGGCCTTGCTGCCCAGCTGGCACCGATCGCGCACCGGGTGGCGGTCGACACCGGCAGCAAGGACGCCAGCGCCGACCTGCTCGACCAGGCGTTCGGAAGCGACTGCGTGGTCGCGGCCCCGGCCACGACCACCTTCCCGGCCGCCCTGCAGGCCGGGCTCGACCGGCTCGACCTCCTCGGCGCCGAGACCGAGTGGGTCTGGGTGCTGCACGACGATGCCAACCCGCATCCGGAGGCGCTGCTGGCGCTGCTGGCGGGGGCGGCGGACGACCCCGAGGCCGACGTGCTCGGCCCGCTGCTGCGCGAGTGGCCCTCGCTGAAGCGGCTGCTCGAGCTCGGCGTCACCATCTCACGCACCGGCCGCCGGGAGACGGGGCTGGAGCGCGGCGAGTACGACCAGGGCCAGTACTCCGAGCCGAAGCACGTCCTCGCGGTCAACACCGCCGGCATGCTCGTCCGCCGCCGGGTGCTCGACGAGCTCGGCGGGCTGGACGACGAGCTACCGATCTTCGGCAACGACCTCGACTTCGGGTGGCGGGCGGCCGCCGCCGGCCACAAGACCGTCGCGGTTCCCCAGGCCGTGGTCTTCCACGCCGAGGCCGCGCACCGCGGGCTGCGCCGCACGCCGCTGACCGGCCGGCACACCCACTACCAGGAGCGGCGCGCCGCACTGTTCACCCTGCTGGCCAACTCGCGGTCGCGGCTGTGGCCGCTGCATGCGGTCCGACTGGGCCTCGGGACCCTGGTCCGGATGCTCGGGTTCCTGGCCATCCGCTCACCGGGCCAGGCGCTGGACGACCTCGCGGCCTACCTCGGCGTCGTCGCACACCCGGGCGAGCTGCTCGCCGCCCGGCGGGCGCGACGGACCGCCGCCTCCGCCGACCCGCACAGCGTCAATGCCCTGCTCGCCCCGCGCTGGCTGCCCTACCGCCAGGGGCTCGATGCGGTCACCGACCTCACCACCGCCCTGACCCAGTCCGCCAGCGACGTGGCCGACCGGCGCCGCGCCGCCGCTGCGGCCGCCGACCCGTCGTCGTTCGCGGCCCGCCGTACGGCGGAGCGCGAGCGGCTCGAGGACGAGGACGTGGTCCAGGACACCGGCATCGTCGCGCGGTTCCTCACCAACCCGGTGGCGGTCCTGCTCGCGCTGACGGTGCTGGCCATGGTCGTCGGGGCCCGCTCCGCGTTCGGCCACGTCTCCGGCCCCGGGCTCTCTCCGGCGCCGGAGCAGTGGCGCGACTGGTGGTCGCTGCACCTGTCCTCGTGGCACGAGCTCGGACTGGGCACCGCCGTGCCCGCGCCGCCGTACGTCCTCCCCATGGCGCTGCTGTCGACCGTGCTGTGGGGCAGCCCGGCGGCGGCGGTCTCGGTGCTGCTGGTGCTCGCGGTGCCCTTCTCGCTGTGGGGTGCCTGGCGGTTCCTGCGGGTGGCCGGCCGGCTGGCCACCCCGGCCGGCGCCAACCGCTGGCTGATCCTGTGGGGATCGTCGTCCTACGCGCTGGTGGCGGTGGTCTCGGGGGCCTGGGGCCAGGGCCGGATCGGGACGGTGCTCGCCGCGGCGGTGCTCCCGTGGCTGGCGCACGCGGCGCTCGGGTTCGCCGACCCGGAGGCGGATCGGCGCTGGCGAGCCGCCTGGCGCACCGGGCTGCTGTTGGCGGTGGTCAGCTGCGGCACGCCGCTGGCCTGGCTGGTCGCGGCCCTGGTCGGTGTGGTCGTGGTGGTGCTCGCCTTCACCCTGCTGCCCGGCGTCGGTCACGACCGCTCGGCCTGGGGCCCGCCCGTCGTGGCCCTGGCCGTGGTGCCCGTGCTGCTGGCGCCCTGGTGGCTGCCGGCCCTGATGCACGGCGCCGGTGAGGGGCTGCTCCTCGACGGAGGGCTGCTCCCGTTGCCGGTTCCGGACGGCGTCGAGCTGGGGCTGGGCCGGTTCCACGACATCGGCGCGCCGTGGTGGCTGGGCGTCGTGCTGCCCGTGCTGGCGGCGCTGGCGCTGGTCCCGAGACGGACCCGGATCCCGGTCCTCATCTGCTGGGTGGTCACGCTGGTCTCGGTGCTGGCGGCCGTGGCGCTGGGTGCCGTGCGGCTCGACCTGGCCGCTCTCTACACCCCGCCCGGACTGGGCTTCCTGCTCCTCGTCGTGCAGGCCGCGCTGATCACCGCGGTGGTGCTCGGAGCGCTCGGTGTCGAGCACCCCGGTCGGAAGCTGCGCGCGGCGGGGGCCGTGCTCGCCGTGGCCGCGGTGGTGGTGCCGCTGGGCGGCCTGGCGTGGTTCGTGGTCGACGGTGGCGACCTCACCGACGACCGCGACGCCGGCATCCCGGCGTACATGGTCCAGAGCTCCGAGCTCGGTCCCGAGCACGGCATCCTCGTCGTCCGCGGCACGGTCGCGGACGGGCTCAGCTACGCCGTACGCCGCGACGACGGCGTCACCACCGGCGAGGACGAGGTGATCGACCTGACTGCAGAGGACCACGCGTTCACCGAGCTGGTGCAGCAGCTCGCCGCCCAGCCCTCGCCGGAGGCGGTCGACCAGCTGGCCTCGCGCGGCATCCAGTACATCGTGCTGCCGGCGCCGGCCGATGGTCAGGTGGCGGCCGCGCTCGACGCCACGGCCGGGCTGGAGCAGGCCAGCGCCGAGAATCGCAGCACCAGAGCCTGGCAGGTCGACCGGCCGCTCTCCGCCGCCGACCTCGACGGGCCGCGCTCGTGGTTGCGGGTCGGACTGCTGGTGGTGCAGGGGCTCGCGGTCCTGGCCGTGCTGGTGCTGTGCGCGCCGACGACGGACCGGAGCAGGCGATGAGGCGCCGGTTCGGGGCCGACGTGGTCCTCGCGGTCGTGCTGCCGGTGGCGAGCGTGCTGGCGCTGCTCGCCCTGCACCCGGACCGCAGTCAGCCGCAGGGCCAGGCGCCGGTCGAGACGCCGCTCACCTCCGCCTTGGTCGTCTGCCCGGGTGCGCTGCCCGGCTCGGGAGACCTGGTCGGGGTGAGCACCTTGGGCGCCACCCCCGGCACGAAGGTGTCCGGAGACGTCCAGGTCGGCCTGGGTCCCTCGACCACGTCGCTCAAGGTGCGCAGCGGCCGGGTCAGCACCGCGGCCCCTGGGTCGGGGCCGACGGTGGTGAGCGGCTCCGACGACCTGGCCCCCGGGCTGGTGGCCGGCCGCTCGCGGTCGGCGCCGCTCGCCGCCACCGACTGCCTCCCACCGCTGGCCGACCGGTGGTTCACGGCAGCAGGCGCCGCGGCCACGCACGACTCGGTCATCGAGCTCGTCAACCCGAACGCCGGGCCGGCCATCGCGGACATCAGCGTCCGCTCACCGGGCGGCCTGCTCGACGTACCCTCCCTGCGCGGGATCTCGGTGCCGGGCCACAGCAGCAGCAACGTGGACCTCGGCCAGGTCGTGCCGCGGCGTGGCGAGCTCTCGGTCGAGGTGCACACCAGCCGGGGCCGCCTGGCCGTACACGTCGTCGACTCGTACGACGAGCTGGGCAACGGTGTCAGCGCGCAGGACTGGCTCCCCGGCCAGGACGCGCCGGCCACCTCCTCGGTGCTGCTCGGGCTGGTCAAGGGAGCCGGCGACCGCACGCTGGTGCTGGCCAACCCGGGGGCCGACGAGGTGCGCGCCACGGTCAAGGTCGTGACCGCCTCCTCGGTCTACGCGCCGTCGGGCCTGGACGAGGTCCGCGTGGCGCCGGACACCACCGAGGCGGTGTCGCTCGACGACGTCCTGAAGCAGGCCGCCAAGGACGGCGCCCTCGGAGTCGTGGTCGAGGCCACGGGCCCGGTCACCGCCTCGCTGCGGCAGGTGGTGGGTGGCGACCTGTCGCTGCTCTCCCCGGCGCCGGCTCTCGACGCGACGACGGCCGCCGTCGTGCCCGCCGGCCCGAAGCACCTGCTGCTCGGTGATCCGGACGCGGTGGGGGTCGCCACCGTGACGTCGTACACCCCGAAGGGCAAGCAGCTGGACCAGCAGCGCGTGGAGCTGACGCCGGGTGCCGGTGCGGACGTCACCCTCCCCGACGACGCCGCGCTGGTCACGCTGGCGCCGGAGCGGACCACGGTGCGCGCCGCGGTGCTCCTCACCGGCACCGGGACCGCGGTCGTGCCGCTGAGGGAGCTGGTGCTGACCGGGCTGGTCCCCGACGTACGCCCGGGTGTGCCCTAGCCCTGGAGCACGTCGCCCTGGTGGACGTCCTCCCTGCCGAGCCGCTCCAGCAGCAGGCCGACGTTGTCGCCGACGGTGGCGGAGTCGAGCACCTTGCGGAACATCTCGACGCCGGTGACCTTCGTCGTCGTGGCCACGCCGCCGTCCCGGACGACGTTCACCGGCATGCCGACCCGGACGGTGCCCGCCTCGACCCGACCGGTCACGACCGTGCCGCGGCCCTGGATGGAGAAGATGTCCTCGACGGGCATCCGGAACGTGCCGTCACCCGCGGCGCCGGCCTCGCTCGCGCTCGAGGGCGTGGCAGTGGGCACCGCGCCGGTGGGGCTGGCGGCGTTCGCGCGGTCGAGCAGCGTCTCGACGCTCATGTCGTCGGCCTTCTTCCTGCCGAACGGCCAAAGCCCCATCACGGCTCTCCTTCGTAGCGTGGGTCCACTTGATCCGGGTCGATGCCGAGCAGCTCGGCGACCTGCTCGACCACGATGGTGAGCACGAGCGCCTCCAGGTCGGCGCGGGTCTCGGCGCGGTGCTCGATCGGCCGGCGGAACAGCACCAGCCGGGTCGGCCTGGCGCCGCTCCCCCGCACCAGCGAGGACAGCGGCACCTGGTCGGTCTCCCAGTCGTCGGGGAGCTGCGGGGCGTCCTCGACGGCGTACTCCACCAGCCCGAGCCGGTCCTGCCACCGCCGGTCGACGCTGGTCACGATGGCGAGCGCGAGGTCGTCGAACCGCTCCCGGCGGGTCGGTAGCTCCGGGCGGCCGGGTTGCTGCGGCACCACACCCGGGCCGCGCATCCCTCGGCCGCGCCGGTCGCGGCGGCCCGAGGGGCGTGCGCGGCGGTTCTCCACGACGTGAGGTTAGTACGGAGGTACCTTCCTGAAGTGAGTCCTGCCCGCCGTTGCTCGCGCACTGCCTGCGACCGCCCCGCAGTCACCACGCTCACCTACGTCTACGCCGACCAGACCGCCGTGCTCGGACCGCTGGCGACCTACGCGGAGCCGCACGCCTACGACATGTGCGACCGGCACGCCGAACGCCTCTCCGCGCCACGGGGCTGGGAGGTGCTGCGGCTGGTCTCGGACCTCTCGCCGCGCGGGCCCTCCGACGACGACCTGCTGGCCCTGGCCAACGCGGTCCGCGAGGCCGCGCGCCCGTTGCCGACGGCGGCGCCACCGGTCGCCGAGCAGGGTATGCGCGAGACCTTCCGCCGCGGTCACCTCCGCGTGCTCACCCACGACGAGGCCCCGAGCTCCTGAAACGAACTAGGGTCTCGCCCATGGGTGGACCGGACCCGGACGTCGTGCGCGCCGTCTTCAAGGCCTACGACGTGCGCGGGCTGGCGCCGGAGCAGGTCGACGAGCGGCTGGCCCGCGCGACCGGCCGCGCGCACGCCCAGGTCACCGGAGCCGCCACCGTGGTCGTCGGACACGACATGCGGCCCAGCTCACCGGGGCTGGCGGAGGCGTTCGCGGCCGGTGCGGCCGAGGCCGGCGCCGACGTGGTGATGATCGGGCTGGCCTCGACCGACATGCTCTACTTCGCCTCCGGCCACCTCGGTGTGCCCGGCGCGATGTTCACGGCCAGCCACAACCCGGCGCAGTACAACGGGATCAAGCTGTGCCGGGCGGACGCCGTACCGCTGGGGATGGAGTCCGGGCTGGCCGACATCCGCGACCTGGTCATCGCCCCCCGGCCCGCGCCCGGCCCGGTCGGCGACATACGTACGGTCGACCTGCTCGACGCCTACGCCGCACACCTGCTGGAGCTCGTGCCCCTGGCGGGCGGCCGGCCGCTGAAGGTGGCGGTCGACGCCGGCAACGGGATGGCCGGCCACACCGCGCCCGCGGTCTTCGGCCGGCTGCCTGAGGGGGTGGTCGAGCTGGTGCCGATGTACTTCGAGCTCGACGGCACCTTCCCGAACCACGAGGCCAACCCGATCGAGCCGGCGAACCTGTGCGACCTCCAGGCGCGGGTGATCGAGGTGGGCGCCGACGTCGGCCTGGCCTTCGACGGCGACGCCGACCGCTGCTTCCTGGTCGACGAGCGGGGCGTCGCGGTCTCGCCGTCGGCGCTGACCGCCCTGATCGCCCGCCGCGAGCTGGCCAAGGAGCCGGGCGCCACGGTGATCCACAACCTGATCACCAGCAGGGCGGTGCCCGAGCTGGTCCGCGAGCTGGGCGGGGTGCCGGTGCGCACGCGGGTCGGACACTCGTTCATCAAGGCGACGATGGCCGAGACCGACGCGATCTTCGGGGGCGAGCACAGTGGCCACTTCTACTTCCGCGACTTCTGGCGGGCCGACTCCGGGATGCTGGCCGCGCTGCACGCGCTGGCCGCGCTCTCGGAGACCGACCGGCCGCTCTCCGAGCTGATGGCCGAGCTCGATCCCTACCCGCTCAGCGGCGAGATCAACTCCGAGGTGGCCGACACCGCCGCCGTGACCGAGGCGGTCGCGGCGGCGTACGACGGCCGCGACGGCGTGACGCTCGACCGGCTCGACGGGCTCACCGTCAGCCACGCCGAGTGGACCTTCAACGTCCGGCCCTCCAACACGGAGCCGCTGCTGCGGCTCAACGCCGAGGGCCGGGACCGCGCCACCATGGAGCGGGTGCGCGATGATGCGCTCGCGTTGATCCGGAGGGAACCCTGATGCCCATGAACCTGTCCGCCGAGCTGCTGGCGATCATCGTCTGCCCCGACTGCCACGGCGACCTGGAGCCGGTGGAGACCGAGGAGGGCGGCGAGCTCGTCTGCCAGGTCTGCGGCCTGGCCTACCCCGTCCGCGACGACATCCCCGTCCTGCTGGTCGACGAAGCCCGCCGACCGGGCTGAGCGGGCCCGCCCCAGTGGTCACCTGGTTCGACGAGTCGCGACTCGACGACGAGTCGGTGCTGGCAGCCCACGACGCGCGGCTGCGGGCGCTGGCCGAGTCCGGCGCGCGAGTACGCCGAGAGGCCGGCGCGGCCGCGGCTGCGATCGAGGAGGCGGTGACCAGCGCCCGTGAGCTGGCCCGGCCCCGCGCCGTCATCGCGGCCGGGCCCGACTCCCGCCTGCTGCGCGCGGTGCTGGAGCCGTGGTGCCCGGTGCCGTTCGTGGCCTGGCCCGGCATCGCCCTGCCGGGCTGGGCCGGAAGCCTCGACCTCGTCGTGGTCCTGGCGCCGGACGGCTCCGACACCGGGACGGCGTCCGGCGTGGCCGAGGCTATCCGCCGCGGCTGCCAGGTCGTGGTGGCCTGCCCGCCCGCGTCGCTGGTCGCCGAGCACGCGGCCGGCCGCTGGAGCACGATCCTGCCGACGTCCACCCGGGACCAGCTGGCCACCGCCATGGTGATGCTGACCTACCTCGACCAGGTGCAGCTCGGGCCGGCGGCCGACGCGGAGCAGGTGGCGAACGCGCTCGACGACGTGGCGATCTCGTCGTCTCCGCAGCGCGACCTGGCGGTGAACCCGGCCAAGATGCTGGCCATCGCGCTGGCCGACTCGAACCCGCTCGTGTGGGGCGGCACCGTGCTGGCCGCCCGGGCCGCCCGCCGGGTGGCGGAGTCGATCCGGCGCGCCAGCGGCCGGACCGCGCTGGCAGGCGACGCCGAGCACCTGCTACCGGTGCTCGAGGCGGCTCCGCAGCGCGACGTCTTCGACGACCCGTTCGCGGACGCCCAGCCCGAGCGGCGGCCGATGCTGCTGGTGCTGGACGACGCGTCGGAGGATCCCGTGGTCCGCGAGCACCGCGGCCGGCTGCTGGCCGCCGCGTCCTCGCGCGGCATCCGCGTGGAGACAGTGAGCACCGACGCACCCTCGGAGGTGGCGTGCTACGCGTCGCTGCTGCTCGCGGGGACCTACGGCTCGGCGTACCTGGGGGTCGGCCTCGTCGAGGCTTGACCCCCCGCCGAGTCGGGTACGGGTCCCACGTGGCCGTTCCCACGACCCAGTCCCCACCTGTCCGCGACCCGTGGTTCGACAACGCCAAGATGGCGTTGGTGCTGCTGGTCGTCGTGGGCCACTCCTGGACGCTGCTGCCGCGGGCGGGGGCGGTGTCCCACCTCTACGACTTCCTCTACTTCTGGCACGTGCCGGCGTTCGTCTTCGTCACCGGCTACCTGTCGCGCTCCTTCACCTACGAGCCGCGGCGCATGTGGCAGCTCGTCCGCACGGTGGCGATCCCCTACGTCATCTTCGAGAGTGCGCTCGCCCTCTTCCGGATCTACGTGGGTGGCGAGCAGATGCGGGACATCTTCCAGGACCCGCACTGGCCGATGTGGTACCTCTCCGCGCTGTTCTTCTGGCGGCTCGGCACGCCGGTCTTCAAGGCGATGCCGGCGCTCCTCGCGCTGCCCGTGGCGGTGGCCGTCAGCCTGGTCGGCGGCATGGTCGCGGACAGCACCTTCGACTTCTTCCGGATCTGCGGTCTCCTGCCGTTCTTCGTCCTCGGGCTGATGGCGACCCCCGAGCGCCTGGAGCGGCTGCGTGAGCCCTGGGCCCGGAACGCCGCCGTCCTCGTCTTCCTCGGCATCGCCGTGGCCACCACCTGGATGGACCAGCTGGTCGGGACGACGGACTGGCTCTACTACAGCTACGGCTACCGCGACCTCGGGGTCACCGACACCCATGGCGTGGTCCTGCGGTCCGCGCTCCTCGCCGTCGGGACGCTCGGCGCGCTCGCGTTCCTCGCCCTGGTGCCCCGCAGCCGCGGCTGGTTCACGCGGATGGGGGCGGCGACGCTGGTCGTCTACCTGTTCCACGGCTTCGTCATCAAGGGCGCGGAGTACGCCGGGTACATGAGCTGGGCGGACGACCACCGAGCCGTGGCGTTCGGCCTGACCACCGTCCTGGCCGCGGGGCTGGCCATGTTCCTGGCCTGGCCGCCGGTCGCCCGCGTGCTCAGCCACGCGGTCGACCCGTTCGGCACCGCCGAGAAGCACGTGCGCACGGCGGTGCGGCTGGCCGAGGCGCCCGCGCAGGCCGAGGAGATCGCGGAGGCGGTGCAGGAGGCCGTGGCCGAGGAGGCCGTCCCGGCTCGCTAGGCGTTGTCGCGGGTGGTGACCACTAACCTCTTGGCATGAGCGCCGGGCTGTTCGGCCTGTTCGACGACATCTCCACCCTGGCCCGGATGGCAGCCGCATCGGTCGACGACGTCGGCGCGGCCGCGGGGCGCGCCAGTGCCAAGGCCGCCGGCGTCGTGGTCGACGACACCGCGGTGACGCCGCAGTACGTCGCCGGTGTCGCCGCCGACCGTGAGCTGCCGATCATCCGCAAGATCGCGGTCGGGTCGCTGCGCAACAAGATCATCTTCATCCTCCCGGCCGCGCTGCTGCTCAGCCAGTTCGTGCCCTGGCTCCTCGCGCCGATCCTGATGCTGGGCGGCACCTACCTCTGCTACGAGGGGGCCGAGAAGGTCTGGGAGAAGCTCGGCGGCCACCAGGAGCAGCACCTCGCGGTGGAGGACGGACCCGAGGCCGAGAGCTCGATGGTGTCGAGCGCGATCCGCACCGACTTCATCCTGTCGGCCGAGATCATGGTGATCGCGCTCAACGAGGTGGCCGACGAGGCGCTGGTCCCGCGGGCGCTGATCCTGCTCGTGGTCGCGGTGGCCATCACGATCCTCGTCTACGGCGTGGTCGGGCTGATCGTGAAGATGGACGACGTCGGCCTCCATCTGGCCGAGCGGAGGTCGCCGTTCGCGCAGCGGCTCGGCCTGGGGCTGGTCCGCGCGATGCCCCGGCTGTTGACGGTGATCTCCGCGGTCGGTGTGGTCGCGATGCTGTGGGTGGGGGGCCACATCCTCCTGGTCAACAGCGCCGAGGTCGGGTGGCACTGGCCCTACGACACCGTCCACCACTGGGAGGAGGCGGTCCACGACGCCGTTCCGGGAGTGGGCGGCATCGTCGGCTGGCTGCTCAACACCGCGGTGTCGGCGGTCGTCGGCATCGTGGTCGGCAGCATCGTGGTCGCGGTCGTGCACCTGCTGCCGCGGCGCCGGGCGCACTGAGGCCGCGTCGAGAATTCCCCCTTCCGGCGGCCGCCGTCCTACGCTTCGAAGGTCCGCGTCGGGAGATCCCGCCTACGCGCAGATGCGCGGCGCAGACCTGGCTCCACCGTTCCCAGGAGATAGCTGATGGACTTCAAGGTCGCCGACCTCTCCCTGGCCGACTTCGGCCGTACCGAGATCACCCTTGCCGAGCACGAGATGCCCGGCCTGATGGCGATGCGCGAGCGCTACGGCGACTCGAAGCCGCTCGCCGGCGCGAAGATCGCCGGGTCGCTGCACATGACCATCCAGACCGCCGTACTCATCGAGACGCTGGTCGCGCTCGGCGCCGATGTGCGCTGGGCCTCGTGCAACATCTTCTCCACCCAGGACCACGCGGCGGCCGCGGTGGTCGTCGGCCCGAACGGGACGGTCGACGAGCCGCAGGGCGTGCCGGTCTTCGCCTGGAAGGGCGAGACCCTGGAGGAGTACTGGTGGTGCACCCAGCAGATCCTCGACTGGCCCGGCGACGACTTCGCGAACATGATCCTCGACGACGGCGGTGACGCCACCCTGCTGGTGCACCTCGGCCTCGACGCGGAGAAGAACGGCGTCGCCCCCGACCCGGCCACGGCGACCAGCCACGAGCAGCAGGTCATCTTCCAGGTCCTCAAGGACTCCCTGGCGGAGAGCAGTGACCGCTGGACCAGGATCGCCGAGCCGATCAAGGGCGTCACCGAGGAGACCACCACCGGCGTGCACCGGCTCTACGACATGATGAAGGAGGGCTCGCTGCTCTTCCCGGCCATCAACGTCAACGACTCGGTCACCAAGTCGAAGTTCGACAACAAGTACGGCTGCCGGCACTCGCTCATCGACGGCATCAACCGCGCCACCGACGTGCTGATCGGCGGCAAGGTCGCGGTCGTCTGCGGGTACGGCGACGTGGGCAAGGGCTGCGCCGAGTCGCTCCGTGGCCAGGGCGCGCGGGTGGTCATCACCGAGATCGACCCGATCTGCGCGCTCCAGGCGGCCATGGACGGCTACCAGGTCTCCACCCTCGAGGACGTGCTCGGCCAGGCCGACATCATCATCACCGCGACCGGCAACAAGGACGTCGTCACCTCCGACCAGATGTCGCGGATGAAGCACCAGGCGATCATCGGCAACATCGGCCACTTCGACAACGAGATCGACATGGCCGGCCTCGAGTCCTACGACGGCGTGGTCCGCAAGAACGTCAAGCCGCAGGTCGACGTCTGGACCTTCGCCGACGGCAAGTCGATCATCGTCCTCTCCGAGGGCCGGCTGATGAACCTCGGCAACGCGACCGGCCACCCGTCGTTCGTGATGTCGAACTCCTTCACCAACCAGGTGCTGGCCCAGATCGAGCTCTTCACCAAGCCGGACGAGTACCCCACCGGCGTCTACGTGCTCCCCAAGCACCTCGACGAGGAGGTCGCCCGGCTGCACCTCGACGCCCTGGGCGTGAGGCTGACCCAGCTCTCCGACGACCAGGCGAGCTACCTCGGCGTCGCGGTCGAGGGTCCCTACAAGTCGGACCACTACCGCTACTGAGCAGCCGTTGACCCGTCACGAACTGACTCCTCCGCCTGCGGGTGTGGTCGGCCTGTGACGGGTCAACGCATCGCTTGTTAAGGTTTTTCATAGAGCCGTGCTGCAAACTGGCAGCATGGCTGAGCATGCCGCCGTCGCGGCCGACCTCGCGACCAAGGGTCGCGTCCTCGTCGTGGACGACGACGCCTCACTGGCCGAGATGCTCACGATCGTGCTTCGTCAGGAGGGGTTCGACGGGCGCGTGGTGACCCGTGGGGACCTCGCGATGGACGCGTTCCACGACTACCGGCCCGACGTGGTGCTCCTCGACCTGATGCTGCCCGGCAAGGACGGCATCGACGTGTGCAAGGAGATCCGGGCCGAGTCCGGCGTACCGATCGTGATGCTGACCGCCAAGGGCGACACGGTGGACGTGGTGGTCGGTCTGGAGTCGGGGGCCGACGACTACGTCGTCAAGCCGTTCAAGCCCAAGGAGCTGGTGGCGCGCATCCGCGCCCGCGTACGCCGCAACGACCGGGCCGCCCAGGAGTCGCTGACCATCGGCGACCTGGAGATCGACGTGGCCGGTCACTCGGTGACCCGCGACGGCGAGGCCATCAACCTCACGCCGCTGGAGTTCGACCTGCTGGTCTGCCTGGCCCGCAAGCCGTGGCAGGTCTTCACCCGCGAGGTGCTGCTGGAGCAGGTGTGGGGCTACCGGCACGCCGCCGACACCCGGCTGGTCAACGTCCACGTGCAGCGGCTGCGCTCGAAGGTCGAGCACGACCCAGAGAACCCCGAGATCGTCGTGACCGTGCGCGGCGTCGGCTACAAGGCCGGGACGGGGTAGGCAGGTCCCTGTGCTCCGCGCCCGCGCGCCGCGCCGTCTTCCCGGGGCCCTCCGCCGCGGGCTGACGTTCTGGCGCCGCTCGATCCTGGCCCGGGTGGTCGCCAGCACCGTCATCCTGACGGCGCTCGTCATCGCCGGGGTCGGCTGGCTGCTGCTCCAGCAGACCCGGGACGGCCTGCTCAACGACCGGGTGGCGGCGGTGACCCGCGAGGCGGCGGACGAGGTCCAGGAGGCCAACGGCCGGCTCGTGTCCGCGCCGGGACAGGACAGCGACCCCTCGGAGCAGCGCCGCGACATCACCGACCTGATCATCGGGCGGGGTTCGACCCGCGGGTACGGCGTCGTCGTGGCCGGGCCGGCGGGCGGCGGCGCCCGGATCGCCGAGGGCGGCACCGAGTCGAGTGCCGACTTCTCCCCGAGCAGCGTGCCACTGTCCCTCGAACGCCACTTCGAGCGGTCGGGGGCCACGTCGGCCTGGACCTTCACGACGATCGCCCGCACCAACGGCGACGACACCGTGGTCAGCCACGAGCCCGGCATCGTGGTCGGCTCGCAGGTGACCCTGCCGTCCGACGGCAGCACGTACAACGTCTACTTCCTGTTCCCGCTCAAGGAGCAGCAGGACACGATGGGGCTGGTCACCCGCACCCTGCTCACCGCCGGCGTGCTGATGCTGCTGCTCGTGGCGGGCGTGAGCTGGCTGGTCACCCGTCAGGTCGTGACCCCGGTGCGGCTGGCCCGCCAGGTCGCCGAACGGCTGGCCGCCGGCCGGCTCCAGGAGCGGCTGCGGGTCACCGGCGAGGACGACCTGGCCCGGCTCGCGACGTCGTTCAACCAGATGGCCTCGAACCTCCAGCGCCAGATCCGGCAGCTCGAGGAGCTGAGCCGTGTGCAGCGCCGGTTCGTCTCTGACGTCTCCCACGAGCTGCGCACGCCGCTCACCACGGTCCGGATGGCGGGCGACGTGCTGCACGACGCGCGGCGCGACTTCGACCCGGTCACCGCCCGCGCCGCCGAGCTGCTCCAGGTTGAGCTCGACCGGTTCGAGACGCTGCTGGTGGACCTGCTCGAGATCAGCCGGTTCGACGCCGGCGCCGCCGTGCTCGAGGCCGACGACGTCAACCTCGTCGACGTCGCCCACCGCGTCGTCGACACCACCCGCGCCCTGGCCGAGCAGCGCAACGTGCGGCTGGAGGTCGAGGCGCCCGACCACCCCTGCCTGGCCGAGGCCGACGTACGCCGCGTGGAGCGGGTCGTGCGCAACCTCGTCACCAACGCCATCGACCACGCGCACCCCGACGGCGAGCGCTCCACCACCGCGCTGGTGCTCATCCGGGTCGCGGGTGACGACCAGGCGGCGGCGATCGCGGTGCGCGACTACGGCGTCGGACTGGCGCCGGGCGAGTCGGCCATGGTGTTCAACCGCTTCTGGCGGGCCGACCCGGCCCGAGCGCGGACCAGCGGTGGCACCGGGCTCGGGCTGTCCATCTCGATGGAGGACACGCACCTGCACGGCGGTTGGCTGCAGGCCTGGGGCCGCCCGGGTGAGGGTTCGCAGTTCCGGCTCACCCTGCCGCGGCGGGTCGGTGGCTCGCTGCGCCAGAGCCCGCTGCCCCTCGTCCCCGACGACGCCCCGGAGCCGGTCCGATGAGGCGGCGTACCACGGCCCGGGCCTCCGCGTGGGCCGCCCTGGCCGCGGCCTGTCTGGTGCTCACCGGGTGCGGCGTCGCGATGCCGCACAGCGGGCCGGTGCACGAGACCACCCTGGCCGGCTCGGACCGGGACGAGCTGCCGCCCAACATCGACCCGCCCCGGCCCACGAAGGGCGCGTCCCGCGAGGAGATCGTGGCCGGGTTCCTGGACGCGATGACGGCCACCCCGGCGGTCCGCACCTCCGTCGCTCGCGAGTACCTCACCAAGGAGGCGAGCGACACCTGGCAGCCGAGCGGGATGCTGATCTACCGCGAACCCCTCAGCCCGCGTGGCAACAACCCGATCGAGCAGCAGTTCATCGACGCCTACCGGACCGACGCGCGCGGTGCCTGGCTCGGACCGGCCACCGCCGCACAGGCCACGGTCGAGTTCCCGATGGAGCTCGAGGACGGAGAGTGGCGGATCTCGCAGCCGCCGGCGAACCTGCTGGTGCCGCAGACGTGGTTCGCGGCCCGGTTCCGCCAGGTCTCGCTGTACTTCTTCGACCCGTCGAACACGATGCTGATCCCCGAGCCGGTGTTCGTGCCGCGCGGGCCGCAGTTCGCCTCCGCGCTGGTGAACGCGTTGCTGGCCGGGCCCTCCCACGAGCTCTCCGGGATGGAGCAGAGCTATCTGCCGAGCGACCTGCGCTCGCTCGTGTCCGTACCGGTCTCGGCCGGTGGGGTGGCACAGGTCGACCTGACCAGTGACACCGCCGATGCGGCCATGCCCTCCGGGGAGCAGTCCGAGATGCTCGTCTCGCAGCTGGCGTGGACCCTGCGCCAGGACCCGACGATCGCCAGGTTCCGGGTCAGCATCGACGACCGCCCGGTGCAGCTGCCGGGGGAGTCCGAGTTCAGCGTCGAGCACGGACACCAGTACGCGCCGTACGTCGGCGGTTCGAGCACGCAGCTGTTCGGCCTGCGGGACGGACTCATGGTCGGCGGCAGCCCGCAGAACCTCGCCCCGGTCACCGGGCCGTTCGGCCAGCCGGGCTTCAGCCTGCGGGAGGTCTCCGCGGACGTGCTGGGCCGAGCAGGCCGCTGGGGTCTCCACCGATGGAAGCTCCCTGTGGCTGGCACCGGTCAAGGACGGCGGGGACCCACCCGTCCAGCTGACGGGCTCGGGCGAGGACCTGTTGCGGCCGGCCTGGGACTTCAGCGGACGGTTGTGGGAGGTGGACCGCCGCAGCACCGGCGCGGTCGTCTACTACCTGCGCAAGCACCGCGGCGGGAGCCAGCTGGTGCCGCTCGACGTGCCCGGAATCAGCGGTGCGGACGTGAAGCACTTCCTCGTCTCGAGGGACGGCTCGCGGCTGATCGCGGTGATCCGGGACAGTGCCGAGCAGGACTCCATCGTGGTGAGCCGGATCCTCACCACCGGAGATGGCCAGGTCGTCCAGGCGCTGGCCGCCGACAACATCACCGACCCGCTGAACCCCGAGGGCCAGATCCGCGACATCGCGTGGAGCTCACCCACCAGCCTTGCCGTGCTGCGGCCGGTCAGCCGGCAGCTGTTCCAGGTGGGCAGCGCCTCGGTGGACGGCGCCAGCGGTTTCGACCCGTTCCCGGTGCCGGTCGACGGCAACGTGGTGGGCCTCGCCGGCACCCCGGTGCCGGACGAGAAGCTCTATGCCTTCGAGGCAGCCGACACCGGTACGCCGGCCGCACTGGTGGACCTGGCCGGTCCGCGGTCCAACTCGATCGAGGTCGACCAGCGGGTCACGTCACTCTCGTACGCAGGCTGAGCCGGAGGCTCGCCCGGGTCGTCCGCTTCCTGTCCACAGCTGGACCCCGCGGAGCCGTTCTGCACAGCGGGGCGCTGGTCCGACAGGCCCGGTCGGTGGCCCGGGCTTGACTCTGCGCATGAGCGAGACCGTGCTGGACGGAGCGATCGACCTGCTGCTGGGTGGGTCGTGCGTGGGCTGTGCCCGGCCCGGCCGGCTGCTCTGTCCGCGCTGCCGCGACGAGCTGCCGGGCGGCGCGGCGCCCGCGTGGCCGACCCCGGTGCCGGCCGGGTTGGTGGAGCCGTGGGCGGCGGCGGCCTACGAGGCGACCGTCCGGTCGATGGTGCTCGGGCTCAAGGAGCGGCGGCTGCTCGGGCTGGCGGTGCCGCTGGCGCGGCTGCTGGCCGCCGCGGTCGCGAGCGAGCTGCCGCGGGGGAGTCCTCTGGTGCTGGTGCCGGTCCCCTCCCGGCCGCGGACGGTGCGGGCGCGCGGCCACGACCCCACGCACACCATCACCGCGCGAGCGGCACGCCAGCTCAGGCGGGCCGGGTTCGACGTCGAGGTCCGGCGGCTGCTCCGGGTGCGCCGCGGTGTGGCCGACCAGTCCGGACTCGACGCGGCCGAGCGAGCTGCCAACCTCGGCGGCTCGATGCGCGCGACGGCCTGGGCGGTCCGCGAGCTCGGGCGCCGCCGGGGACGGACCCGGCTGGTGGTCTGCGACGACGTACTGACCACGGGCTCGACGGCCCGGGAGGCCCAGCGAGCGCTCGAGGAGGCGGGTCTCGACGTGGTCCGGGTGGCCACGGTGGCGGCCACCGCGCGCCGGTGGGGCTGATGAGTTCCTGAAAAGCCGGTATCTCCCTTCCATGACCACGGGGCGACGTCTAACGTCTGTGTATGGAGTCCAACCGAGGACGCTGAATGAGCGAGAGCCCGGGGAGACTCCCGGGCTCTTCCCGTTCTCAGGCTCCTGACCCACCGACAGGACGAACGCCTACGCGGGAGGTTCACATGGATGTAGTGGTCACCGGCCGGCACTGCGAGATCACCGACAGGTATCGCAGTCACGTTGAGGAGAAGCTGGCCAGGCTGGAGAAGCACGACCACCGCATCATGCGAGTCCAGGTGGAGGTCGACTGCGAGGCCAACCCGCGTCAGCGGGACCGGGCCGTCCGGCTGGAGCTCACGGCTTTCTCCAGGGGTCCGGTGATCCGCGCCGAGGCCGCGGCCGGCGACAAGATGGCGGCGCTCGACATGGCCCTGGACAAGATGGCCTCCCAGATGCGGCGCGCGGCCGACCGGCGGCGGGTCCACCACGGCAGGCACGCCCCGGTCTCGGTCGGCCAGGCCCTGGCCGACGTCGACGACGGTGCGGAGCCCTCGACCGACGAGGCCCAGGTCGGAGAGCGCCGGGTCGGTCCGATCGCGGTCACCGGCGACGGTCCGCTGGTGGTCCGCGAGAAGGTCCACCCGGCCAGCCCGATGACCCTCGACCAGGCCCTCTACGAGATGGAGCTGGTCGGGCACGACTTCTTCCTGTTCGTGGACAAGGAGAACGACCGGCCATCGGTGGTCTACCGCCGCCGCGGCTACGACTACGGCGTCATCGCGCTCGACGTCGACTGACCCCAGGAGAAGGCTCGAGCGGGTGGCCCGTTCGGGTCACCCAGGCAGGTGCCCGCATCACCCATACGTGCCCGGGCCATCGCCCATTCGTGTCATGATGCGCGGGTGGCGGACACGAAGCACGGGGAACCGGAGCCCATCCGGGTGCTGGTCGTTGACGACCAGGAGCTGTTCCGGCGGGGGCTCACGATGCTGCTCGCCGCGGAGCCCGGCGTCGAGGTCGTCGGCGAGGCGGGGGACGGCCTCGAGGGCACCAGCCTGGCCGCAACCGCCGCGCCCGACGTGGTGCTGCTGGACATCCGGATGCCCAAGCGCTCCGGGATCGAGGCCTGCCTGGCGATCAAGGAGGCCGTGCCCTCGGCCAAGATCATCATCCTCACCGTGTCCGACGAGGAGGCCGACCTCTACGAGGCCGTCAAGAGCGGCGCTTCGGGCTACCTGCTCAAGGACTCCTCGATCGAGGAGGTGGCCCAGGCCATCCGCGTGGTGGCCGATGGTCAGTCGCTGATCAGCCCGTCGATGGCGGTCAAGCTGATCGACGAGTTCAAGCAGATGTCACGCCCCGAGCGCGAGCACGTGCCCGGGCTGCGGCTCACCGACCGTGAGCTCGAGGTCCTCCGGCTGGTCGCCAAGGGGATGAACAACCGCGAGATCGCCCGGGACCTGTTCATCTCGGAGAACACCGTCAAGAACCACGTCCGCAACATCCTCGAGAAGCTCCAGCTGCACTCGCGGATGGAGGCGGTCATGTACGCCGTCAAGGAGAAGCTGCTCGACCTCCCCTGACCCACGCGGGTGGCGTCGGTGGCTTCTGGTTGCATCTAGCGTGTGACCGACTCGCTGAGCCGCGCCCAGGCGCGCCGGATCGCGCTGGCCGCCCAGGGGTTCCTCGACCCGCGACACACGAAGCCGACGATGCGGACCTTCGCCCGCACGCTGGAGCGCACCGGTGTGCTCCAGGTCGACTCGGTCAACGTGCTGCAGCGGGCGCACTACATGCCGCTGTTCTCCCGGATGGGCCCCTACGACACCGCTCTCCTGACCCGGGCCGCCGAGAGGAAGCCGCGTCGGTTGGTCGAGTACTGGGCGCACGTCCAGGCGCTGATGCCGGTCGAGCTGTGGCCGGTGATGCAGCACCGGATGGCGTCCTACCGCGCCCAGCAGGGCAAGTGGTGGCAGGAGGTCGACGACGACCTCAGTGAGCGGCTGCTCGCGGAGGTCTCGGCGCGCGGTCCCAGCACCGCCCGCGACCTCGACGACGGTGCACCTCGTGACAAGAAGCACTGGGGCTGGAACTGGTCGGAGGCCAAGAAGGCCCTCGACTTCCTCTACATGGCCGGTGATCTGGCCGTCGCGGGCCGAAACAGCCAGTTCGAGGTCATCTACGACGTCCCCGAGCGAGTGATCCCGGCTGACGTGCTGGCCCTGCCCACGCCGAGCAAGGAGGACGCCGTGCTCGAGCTCGTACGCCGGGCGGCCGGGTCCCACGGCGTGGCGACCGTCCGCGACCTGGCCGACTACTACCGGATGAAGATCGACGAGGTGAAGCCGGCGGTCGACCTCCTGGTCGAGCAGGGCGTGCTGTTGCCGGTGCAGATCGAGGGTTGGAACCGGCCGGCCTACCTCCACGCGGAGGCACGCCGACCGCGCAAGGTCGAGGCCCGGGCCTTCCTGAGCCCGTTCGACCCCGTCGTGTGGCTTCGGGAGCGCACCGAGAAGCTGTTCGACTTCCACTACCGCATCGAGATCTACACGCCTGCTGACAAGCGGATCTACGGCTACTACGTCCTGCCGTTCCTCCTCCGCGACGAGATCGTCGCTCGCGTCGACCTCAAGGCCGACCGCAAGGAGGGCCGACTCGTGGTCAAGTCGGCCTGGGCCGAGGACGGCGCCCCCGAGGACACCGCCGAGGAGCTGGGCGAGGAGCTGCGTCAGCTCGCGTGCTGGCTGGACCTGACCGACATCACCATCGAGCCGCGGGGGGACCTGGCGCCGATGCTCCGCCCGTGAGGTCCCCGAGCCGGGCCTCCACCGCGTCCGCACCCCGGGCCGCCCCGGGGAGTGCCCGGATCGCGGCGCCGAGTCGAGCGGCCGCGGCGCGGTGCGGCCCGTCGGCCAGCAGCTCGGCCAGGACGGGTGCGAGCTGTTCGGGCTGGGCCTTCTTGGCCACGACCCGGCCCGCGCCCGCCTGCTCGAGGCTACGGCCGACCAGCGGCTGGTCGGTGCGACCGTCCATCGGCATCACCACGACGGGCAGGTCGTGGGCCAGTGCCTGCATGGTGGTCCCGTGGCCCCCGTGGCCGACGACGAGCGAGGCACGCGGCATCAGCTCGGCGTGCGGCACGTAGCGGTGGACCTCGACACCCTCCCGCACTCTGAGCGCGGCCGGGTCGAGGGTGCCGCCGGTGGTGACGACCACCCGGGCGTCCAGCCCGGCGGTCGCGTCGAGGATGCGCTGCAGTGCCTCGGTCATGCCGGCGAACGCGAAAGTGCTGAGGCTGACGAGCACCATCGGCTCGGCGTCACGCTCGGGGGCCAACGGAGCGACGTCGACGACCGGCCCGGTGTAGGTCAGCCCGGGCACCTGGCCGGAGCTCGGGTCCAGGTCGGGGAGGGTCGTCACGATCCGGCCGGCCGCCGCGGCCAGCGCGCGGCGCGGGGCCAGCCGGCGCAGGGCCAGGCTGAGGCCGAGCGGCCCGCGCAGGCAGCCGCGCTCGTAGTAGCCGTCGTAGAAGTGCTCGAGCACGACGTAGTGCAGACCGGCCGTCCGGGCGGCGTCGAGCGCGCCGAACATCATGCAGTCGATGACCACCACGTCGGCGGGCCGAGCGGCCACGGCGTCGAGCAGGTCGTGCCCCATACCTCGGTCGCCGAAGGCGGCCATCAGCGCGAAGGGCGAGTTCGTGACGTGCGAGGAGAACTCCCGGGCGTGCCGGGGAAGCACCACCTCGAGCCCGGCCGCGGCCAGCGCGTCGGTCTGCGAGGCGTGGCCGAGCACCCGGACGGTGTGACCGCGGGCCTGCAGCTCGTGGGCGATGCCGAGCGCCGGGGGCACGTTGCCGCCGCCGTCCCAGGTGACGAAGAGGATGTCGGACACGGTTTCTACTCCTTGGTCGTGGCGAGCAGGGCGGAGACCAGTCGGTTCATCCGCCGGGTGGTCGTGGTGCGGTCGAGGCCGCGGTCGCGGCGCAGCTGGCGCCAGGTGTGCACGTCGGTGGCGACGGCCAGCAGGTCGATGAGCTCGGTGCGGGCCGCGTGAGAGTCGGGGAGGTACGGCGCGAAGACGGTCTCCACCCAGTCGCGGTGCAGCCGGCGCCCGCTGTCGGTGATCCGGCGGACCTGCGGGTCCGTCGTCTCCTGGGCGAGCAGGAGCACGACCCCGTCGCCGCGGAGCTCGTAGTGGTCGATGACCACGTCGACGGCGGCGGCCACGTCGCCGACGGGCGAGAGCCTCTCCTCTCCGACCTCCTGGCTGGCGTGGGTGGTGGCTGCCTCGATCAGACCGGCCCGGCTGCCGAAGCGCCGTAGGACGGTCTGCACGCTGACCCCCGCCTCGGCCGCGATGTCGTCGAGGGACACGTCGGCGAGCAGCCGGGTGGTCGCGAGCCGGATCGCGGCCTCGAGGATGCCGACCCGGGTCCGCTCCGCGGCCTCGGCCCGGGCCGTCATCGTGTAGGTGCGTGTCGTTTTCATGTCAGCCGTAGTTCACACCAAAAAAGAATTGGTGTCAACCATGATTTACATCAAATGTGCCAGCGAGGCGCGACGGGGAGGAACGGTCCTGACCTCTCGCCCGTTACGATGAACGACGGCGCCCCAGCGCCCTGTGCGCCGTCCGCGCCGCCCCTACCGACCCAGGAGTCACCGCACCGTGCCTGCCATCCTCGACAAGATCCTCCGTATCGGCGAAGGCAAGATCCTGCGCCAGCTCGAAGGCATCTCCCAGGCCGTCAACGCCATCGAGGACGACTTCGTGGCGATGAGCGACGCAGAGCTCCGAGGCATGACGGACGAGTTCAGGGAGCGGCTGGCCAAGGGCGAGAGCATCGACGACCTGATGCCGGAGGCGTTCGCGACGGTGCGCGAGGCGGGCAGGCGGGTGCTCGGCCAGCGCCACTTCGACGTCCAGGTCATGGGTGGTGCCGCGCTCCACCTCGGCAACATCGCCGAGATGAAGACCGGTGAGGGCAAGACCCTGGTCTCGACCCTGCCGGCGTACCTCAACGCGCTCGAGGGCAAGGGCGTCCACGTCGTGACGGTCAACGACTACCTGGCCAAGTTCCAGTCGGAGTGGATGGGCCGCGTGCACCACTTCCTCGGGCTGACGGTCGGCGTGATCCTGCCGGAGATGCGCCCCGACGAACGTCGGGTCGCCTACGGCTGCGACATCACCTACGGCACCAACAACGAGCTCGGCTTCGACTACCTCCGCGACAACATGGCCGGCTCCATCGAGGAGTGCGTGCAGCGGGGTCACAACTACGCGATCGTCGACGAGGTCGACTCGATCCTCATCGACGAGGCCCGGACGCCGCTGATCATCAGCGGTCCGACGCAGGACGAGGTGAAGTGGTACGACGAGTTCGCCAAGATCGCCAAGCGGCTCGAGCGCGACGTCGACTACGAGGTGGACGAGAAGAAGCGCACCATCTCCGTCCTCGAGCCCGGCATCACCGTGGTCGAGGACCACCTCGGCATCGAGAACCTCTACGAGTCGGTCAACACCCCGCTCATCTCCTTCCTCAACAACTCGATCAAGGCCAAGGAGCTCTTCCACAACGACAAGGAGTACGTCGTCATGCAGGGCGAGGTGCTCATCGTCGACGAGCACACCGGCCGCATGCTGGCCGGCCGCCGCTACAACGACGGCCTGCACCAGGCGATCGAGGCCAAGGAGGGCGTGGAGGTTCGCGAGGAGTACCAGACCCTGGCCACGGTGACCCTGCAGAACTACTTCCGCCTCTACGAGAAGCTCTCCGGGATGACCGGTACGGCCATGACCGAGGCGTCGGAGTTCGACAAGATCTACAAGCTCGGCGTGGTCCCGATCCCGACCAACAAGGCGATGGCCCGCCTCGACAACCCCGACCTGGTCTACCGCACGGAGGAGGCCAAGTACGACGCGGTGGTCGAGGACATCCGGGAGCGGAACGCCAAGGGGCAGCCGATCCTGGTCGGCACCGTGTCGGTGGAGAAGTCCGAGCACCTCTCCCAGAAGCTGACGAAGCTCGGCGTCCCGCACTCGGTGCTCAACGCCAAGCAGCACGCCGACGAGGCCAAGGTCGTCGCCATGGCCGGCCACAAGGGTGCGGTGACGGTCGCGACCAACATGGCCGGACGCGGCACCGACATCATGCTCGGCGGGTCGGTCGAGTTCCTCGCCGACCAGGAGCTGCGCGAGCGCGGCCTCGACCCGGTCGAGACGCCCGAGGACTACGAGGCCGCCTGGCCCGCCACGCTCGAGAAGGTCAAGGAGCAGGTGGCCCGCGAGCACGACGAGGTCAAGGAGCTCGGCGGCCTCTACGTCGTCGGCACCGAGCGCCACGAGTCACGGCGCATCGACAACCAGCTGCGCGGCCGCTCCGGCCGCCAGGGCGACCCGGGCGAGTCGCGGTTCTACCTCTCGCTCCAGGACGAGCTGATGCGGCTGTTCAAGTCCGACTGGGTCGACCGGGTGCTCCAGGTCCTCAAGATCCCCGACGACGTCCCGATCGAGAACAAGCGCGTCACCAACGCGATCGCCAACGCGCAGGGCCAGGTCGAGTCGCAGAACTTCGAGTCCCGCAAGAACGTCCTGAAGTACGACGACGTCATGGACCGCCAGCGCAAGGTGATCTACGGCGAGCGCCGCGAGGTGCTCGAGGGCGCCGACATCGAGCAGCAGGTGCGCACCTTCATCGACGACGTCGTCGTCGGTGTGGTCACCGGCGCGACCCAGGAGTTCGCCGAGGAGTGGGACCTGGAGCAGCTCTGGACCGACCTCAAGCAGATCTGGCCGGTGTCGGTCGACCACCGGCAGCTCGCAGAGGAGTCCGGCGGGGTCGTCAACATCGACCGCGACCACCTGATCGAGGTGCTGCAGCAGGACGCGCAGACGGCCTACGACGTCCGCGAGCAGGAGGTCGGCGAAGAGGTCATGCGCGAGCTGGAGCGGCGGGTGCTGCTGTCCGTGCTGGACCGCAAGTGGCGCGAGCACCTCTACGAGATGGACTACCTCCGCGAGGGCATCTACCTCCGCGCCTACTCGCAGCGCGACCCCCTGGTCGAGTACCAGCGCGAGGGCTTCGACATGTTCGCCGCGATGATGGACGGCATCAAGGAGGAGTCCGTCGGCTTCATGTTCAACCTCGAGGTCTCCGTCGAGGACGAGGACGCGGATGCCGAGCAGCTGGCCGGCATCGAGGGTGAGGAGCTCGAGGTCGAGGAGCCGATGCGCCGGGTGATCGGCGACTTCGTCCCCGACGCCGAGGACGAGGTGTCCGCCGACGACCCGCTGATCGCCTCCGGCCCCTCCGAGCAGCCCAACGAGGAGCTCGAGTCGCCGGCTGCGGCGTTCGTGCGCTCACCCCAGATCCGGGCCAAGGGGCTCCAGCAGACCCGCCAGCCGCAGAACCTGTCCTACTCCGCACCCTCCGAGGCCGGGGAGGCCGAGGTCCGCGGCAGCACGGTGACCACGGACGACGACCCGTTCGCCAAGGTCGGCCGCAACGCGCAGTGCCCCTGCGGCTCGGGCAAGAAGTACAAGATGTGCCACGGCCGCCCCGGCGGCCCCACGGGGCTGACCGCCCGCGCGGCCGGCGGCTGATCCGCACCAGTCGCGGGGCTGATGTGAGGTCGGCGAGGCTGGTGGTGGGCGGCTTGGTCGCGGCTCTGCTGCTCTCGATGGCGACACCGCCGGTGCCCGCGGCTCCCGGGTTCGCGTCGGAGACCCTCACCCCTGGTCCGGAGCGGTACGCCGTCCGGACCGGACCCTCCGGCGAGGTGACGGTGTCCGCCCGGGCGCCCCTCGTCGGACTGCCGCTGGACTGGAACCGACGGGAGATCCTGGTCCGGCCCGGCGACCCGCGCTCCCGCGACCAGACTGTCTGTGCGACCTGGACCGAGCAGTCGCGCCACCTGGACCAGGAAGGGCTAGCGGTCCGCGTCCGGGCCGGGCCGGATGGCCGCATGCGGGCCGTCACGCTCACCAAGAACACGTTTGCGAACTACGGCTGGGTCTTCAACCTGCTCACGTGGGACACCGACCGCACTGGCGACCCGTGGCGCCCCCTCGCTCAGTTCGACATGAGCGCCGTCGTCTCCTCGGACCTGAAGCTGCTCCCCCTCCCGTGGCGGGCGTGCCTGCGCGCCCAGGGCAGCCGGGTCGATTTCAAGGTCTGGCTCCCCGGACGCGAACCCGAGCCGCTCTGGACCGACTCCGTCCACACGCGCTCGACAACCCTGCGGCACCGCTTCGAGCAGCCCGGCGTGCCGGGCTGGTACGTCGGGCACCTCGAGCCCGGCGACCACGTGACCTACGCCGACCTGACCGCCCGCGCGGCTGGCGACTGATCCGGTCGACCCGACGGGCGTTGCGCTGCGGAGACCCATCCGTGTCCCTCTCGTGACCATGGCCAACTAGCGTCCGAGGACTTCAGGCAACGGGGAAGGGGCGAGTCGGCTGTGTGGAGCAGGGTGCGCCACCGCCGGCTCCAGGCACTCGCCCTGGTCGCCCTGGCCGCACTGCTCACCACGAGCCTGTGCCTGGGCCCGCTGTACCAGCGGTCGATGGAGCAGGCGCTGGCGGGCTCCGTCCTGGCGGGCGCGTCGCCGGACCAGAAGGCGATCCGGCTCAGTGGCGCCAACCTCGCTCCCGGGGAGATCGAGCGCGAGCTGCCCGCGAGGCTCGACCCCTACCTCACTGCCCCGGCTGTCTCACGAGCGGCGCCGGTCACGGTCACGCTCCCCCACCACACGGGGGAGCTGGCCACCCGCCTGTACGCCGCGGACCACGCGTGCCAGCGGCTCAAGATCGTGGAGGGCAGCTGTCCGTCCGACGCAAACGAGGTCATGGTCAGCAGCGCGGACGTGAAGGTGAACGGCTGGACGGTGGGCAGCCGCGTGAGGTACGCCGAGCGGCTCGACCCGGCCCTCTACCCGAAGCCGGGCAGCGGTCACGTCACCATCGTCGGGGTCTACGAGCCACCCCCGGACGCCGAGGACTGGCTGGACGCACCGCTCACCGGCCGGGCCGGGTTCGACCTCCAGGACGTCGGGACGGCCACCGACGACTGGGTGACCGACGCCGCAACGGTTTCGGGCGCCGCGTTCCAGCTCGTCGACACGTCGGTGGTCTGGTCGGTCGACACCGACAAGGTCGGCGTCGACGAGCTGGTCCTCATGGGCCCGATCGTCCAGGGGCTGCACCAGGAGCTGCTGGCGATCCCCGGTGAATCGAGGATCCTGTTCACCTCTGACATCCCAGCGCTGTCCCAGCGCGTCGCGACCGGCAGCGACCAGGGCCGGACCACGGTCGTCGTGCTCGTCGTCCAGCTGCTGGTCCTCATTGCCGTCGTGCTCTGGATGGTCCTGGTGGCCGCCACCGACGACCGGCGCCCGGAGCTGGCCCTGGCCCGGCTTCGGGGCCGGGGGCGGAAGGGCGCCGCGGCGTACCTCCTCTCCGAGCTGCTCCCGCTGACGCTCGGGGGCGTCGCCATCGGGATCCTGCTCGCGCCGGTGGTGATGTCGCTCGTGGCCAAGGTGGTCTTCCCGGTCCAGGTGCCCGTCGAGCTGCCCGGTGGCTTCCTCCTCGCGGCCGTCGGCTCCGTCGTGGCCGTTCTCGCCGTGGTGCTCGCGGCGGCACAGCGAGCCGTGGCGGAGCCGGTCGACTCGCTGCTCCGGGCCGTGCGGGCCCGCCACATCGGCGGCGGGGCGGGAGCCGCCGAGGTCACGCTGGTCGTCTTCTCGCTGACCGCTGTGGTGGCTCTGGTCACCGGCAACCTCGAAGGGCCGCTGGCCACGGTGGCACCCACGCTGCTCGCGGTCGCGGCGGGACTCCTTCTCGGCCGGGCGCTGGGCCCGGTCACCCGAGCCGTCGCCCGCAGGCTGCTCCGCAGGGGACGGGCGGTGGCCGCGGCCGGGATCGTCAACGCGGCCCGGCGGCCCGCGGCTCGCCGGATCCTCGTCATGGTCGTGGTGGCCACCGCCCTGTTCGGGTTCTGCGTCGACGCGCTCGTCACCGGGCAGCACCTCCGGCAGAACGCCGCCGAGCAGGAGAACGGCGCGCCGTACTCGCTGGGGATCCGGTCCGACAGCCTGGTGGCTGTGGTCGCGGCCCTGGCGGCGGCGGACCCGGGACACGAGCACCTCACCCCGGTCGTGACCACGCCGCAGGGCTCGGGGGTGGAGGGACCCACCGTCTCCGTCGACTCGACGGCCTTCCCACGCGTGGCGTACTTCCCGCTGTCCAGCCCCGACGCAGGGCACTGGGCGGCCATCGCCCCGCCACGCGTCGACCCGCTCCTGCTGACCGGCGCCACGATGGCCGGGACGCTCACCTCGGACGGGCTCCGCCTGACCGGGCCGTCCCGGGACCGCGTGGACGAGCTCCGGCTCGGGCTCCAGCTGCTGAAGGCGGACGGGACCACCGAGCAGGACGAGCTGTCCCAGCTCCCGACCGGTACCGGCTCGCTCACCTTCCAGGCGGCTGTCCCCTGCTCGGACGGGTGCACCGTCACGGGGATCATCGTGTCCACGCCCCCCGGCGGGAGCGCGTTGGGCACGCTGATGCTCCACGACCTCTCCGTGGACGGCGCGCCGTTCTCCCTCGGCCCCCCGACCTCGTGGCGGCGGGTCGAAGGGTCCGGGGGCTCGTTGCTCCCGGCCGCCGACGCCGCCGGCAACCTCGCGGTGAACGTCAACACGTCGGGCTCGGAGCCGCCGGTCATGGTCAGCGCCTGGGTGCCCCAGCCGGTCCCGGTGCTGGTCACCACCCAGGAGGACCGGCTGTTCGTGGCCGCGGCGGTGGACGACACCGTGGACATGCTGAAGGTCGGCACGCTGCCGCGGGTGCCCGGCTCCCCGCCGGGTTCGCGGGTGGTGGACACCGAGGGCCTGGTGCGGCGCGGCGACGTCGATGTCTCCAGCGACGTCGTGGAGGTCTGGTCCGACGACAAGGGGGCCCTCGACCGGGCCGGGGACGAGCTGAGGAAGCGCGGGGTGGCGGTGGACGAGCTGACCACGATCGGCGACGTGCGCGCCGGACTGGACGCCTCACCTGCGGCCTGGAGCCTGGCTCTGTCGGTGCTCGTGGGCGGCGCGGCGATGCTCGTCGCGATGCTGGTCATCGTGGTGGCCACCGCCACCACCTGGCGGGCCAGGGCCACCGACCTGGCTGCGCTGCGGATGGCGGGGCTGCCGGGGCGTTCGCTGCGCCGGATGGAGGTGCTCGGCCAGCTGCCGGTCGTGCTCGTCGGTGCCGTGACCGGGTCGGTCTGCGGAGTCGTGGCCGCCGTGCTGGCGCTCCCCGGCGTCCGCCAGTTCACCGACCCGCCCGCCGTCGACACCACCGACTTCTCGACGCCGTGGGGGGTCGTGGCCGTCGCCGCCGCGGTCGCGCTGCTGGTGCTGTGCGCCGTCGCGATGGCCACTGCGCGCTGGACCGCGCGGCGGGCCCCGTTGAGCCGGATCCGGGAGGTGGTCTGATGTTCACCCCACGAAGGCGCTCGGGGGGAGCGCTGCGCGCGGAGGCCGACCGCTTCCGCGGGGACCCCGAAAAACCATGACGACCGAGCTGATCCTCGAGCCGACCGCGACGACCCCGCACGGGCTGGCGGTGCGCACCCGAGGGCTGGTGCACGTCTACCGAGGCGAGGGTCGCGACGTGGCCGCGCTGGCCGGGGTCGACCTGACCGTGCGGGCAGGGGAGATGATCGCGCTCCTGGGCCCGTCGGGCGCGGGGAAGTCCACGCTGCTGTCCCTGCTCGCCGGCTTGTTCCGACCCACGGCCGGCAACGTCGTGGTCGGCGACCTCGACCTCACCTCGGCCGCCCAGCGGAAGCTCGACGAGATGCACGCGTCCGACGTCTCGCTGATGCTCCAGGGCGCCGGCCGCAACCTGCTGCCGTTCCTGACGCCCAACCAGAACATCGCCTTCGCGCAGCAGGCGGCGCGCGGCGACACGGGGGCCGATGACCGGCTGCCGTCAGCCCCCACGCTGCTGGCCATGGTCGGCCTGCCGGACGTCGGCGACGAGCCGCTGTCGCACCTCACGCCCGGACAGCTGCAGCTGGTCACCCTGGCCGTCGTCCTCTCGATCGGGCCCGGACTGCTGCTGGCCGACGAGCCGACCAGCGCCCTCGACCACGAGGCCCGCGACCGGGTCCTGGCCGCGCTGGCCAAGGTGAACCGCGAGCTCGGCACCACCGTCGTGGTGGTGACGCACGACCGGGACGTGGCGCGCTGGATGCCGCGCACGGTGACGATCCGGGACGGGCGGATCGGCGGCGAGGGCCGTTCGGGGGAGGAGTACGCCGTCGTCACCGCGGACGGGTTCCTGCCCCTGCCCGCGCACGCGCTCGAGCTGCTCCCGCCCGGCACGCTGGTGCGTCTCGAGCTCGAGGACGGGGAGTACCACCTGCGGGTCGAGGAGGACCGGACATGAGCGCGCTGACGCTGGCCGCCGTCGAGGTCAGGTACGGCGGGCTGGTCGCGGTCGCCCCGCTGTCACTGACGGTCTCGGCCGGCCAGGTGCTGGCCGTGACCGGTCCGTCGGGTGCCGGGAAGACCTCGCTGCTGTGGCTGATGGCGGGCGCGTTGGTGCCCGACCGGGGCACGGTCAGCATGGACGGCTCGCCGGTCGGGGACCGGCCCGAGGCGGCGGCGCGAGGCGTGGTGATCGTGCCGCAGGGCAACGGTCTGGCGGCCGTCCTCACGGCGTACGAGAACATCGTGGTGCCGCTGCTCGACGGTGGTCTGACCCCCACGGAGGCCGACGCCCGGGCCGGCGAGGCGCTCGCGGCGGTCGGGCTGGAGGACTGGTCCGAACACCTGGTCGAGGAGCTCTCCGGAGGTCAGCAGCAGCGGGTCGCGGTGGCTCGGGCGCTGGCCGCGCGGGCATCCGTGCTCCTGGCGGACGAGCCGACCAGCGACCTCGACGGCCGCAACCGCGAGGTCGTGCTCCACGCGCTGCGCGCCGCCGCCGACCGGGGAGCCGTGGTCGTGCTGGCCACCCACGACCCCGAGGCGGCCGAGGCGGCGGACGGCGAGCTGGCGCTCGACAGTGGGGAGGCGACCTGGGTCAGGCCGTTGCCCCTGGGGGCCGTCTCCTAGGCGAACTCCATGGCAGTGCACAGCCAGCGGTCGCCGCGTCTCTCGAAGCGCAGCGCCAGCGCCCGTGACCGCGCGCCGTAGCGGATCCGCGCGTTCGCCTCGGCGACCGTGGGGCTGACGAAGCACGCGTGCACGCTGACCACCTGGGGGCGCACCGGCTGGACCCGGCGGGCGCCCGGCTGGTGACCGCCGGCTCGCCCGACCAGCACGGCCCGTCGGTGGAGGTCGGCATAGACCGGGCCCGAGGTCCATCGCAGTAGCTGGCTCACCGGCCGGTCGCCCCCGACGATCTCGACCGTCGCCTGCACATAGCGGTGCACCCACTGCTCCAGCCGGCCGCGATGGTCGGCGTCGATCGGCACGACGTCGGCCACGGCCCGGCGCAGCCTCGGGTCGGGCAGGTCCGGGGGCTCGTGCCGCGGGCCCAGGTCGAGCGCGAGCGTGCCCTGGACCGAGGCGACCGGGACACGGAGGGGAGTGACCGACGCGGTCGGGGTGGTGGTCATCACTGCTCCTTGGGGATCTTGAGGACCTGACCGGGGTGGATGAGGTCCGGGTCCGGGCCGATGACGCCGCGGTTGCGGCGGTAGATCGCGTGCCACCCCTCGCTGACCTGCCGGTCCGTGGCGCGGGTGCGGACCTCGTGCTCGGCCAGCCGCCACAGCGAGTCGCCCGACCGGACGACGACGCTGCGCGCGGCCGGGTGCGCTGGGCCCTGGGCACGGTCGGGGAGGGGCAGGCCGGAGAGCAGATCCGGGCCGGATCGGTCCGGGGTGGCGTAAGCCGGCGCCGCCAGAGACCCGGCCAGGGCGACGCCGCACGCCGCCAGCACGAACCGCCGCAGGCCATGGCCCGCCGGGGCCGGAGCGCCCCGCCAGGCGTCCAGCACCGCGGCGAGCCCCTGCAACCAGGCCCACGCGAGGGCGACGGCCAGAGCCGCCAGGCACAGGCGGACCAGCGCCTGGGCCGGGGCCCCCGACCCGTCCGGCAGCCCGGACGCGGCCCGGGCCAGCACCGCGGCCGCCCCCCACAGGGCCGCTGTGAGGCCCGAGGCCACGACCAGGCAGCGCGGCCGACTGGCCGCCGCGACGACGTACATTCCGAGAGTTTCCTTACTTTTACTTCTGTTTGCTTCACTCAACGCCGGTTTGACCGGAGGGTCAAGTAGCTCTCCACAGGGCCGGTGGCGGCGTGGCAGGGTCGTCGCGTGTCCTGGGAGGAGGAGCTGTTCGGCTACCTCGACGACCTCGAGGGGCAGGCCGCGGCGTTGTACGACGCCGAGCGAGGCCCCGAGATCGCCGACCGCGGCCGCGCGGAGTACCGCTCGGTCACGCTGGCCGCCCGGCTGATGGCCAGCCTCGACCTGGAGCTCGCGCTGGAGCTCACCGGGGTCGGGGCCGTGTCGGGACGGCTCGCGCGGGTCGGCACCGGTTGGTGCCTGCTGCAGCGGCCCGGCCAGGAGTGGTTGGTCGGGCTCGACGCCGTGACCGCGGTGCGCGGCGCGTCCGACCGCGCGGTCCCGGAGCTCGCCTGGCCCGCAGTCGCGAAGCTCGGGCTCGGCGCCGCGCTCCGCCGGCTGGCCGACGTCGGTGAGGTCTGCTCGGTGCACCTCACCGAGGGCGGCCGCGTCGACGGGAGGTTGCAGCGGGTCGGCGCCGACTTCGCCGAGGTCGCGGCCGGCGAGGCGGGTCGGACGGTGTTGATCCCGTTCGCCCGGTTTGCCGCCGTTCAGTCGCGACACGCCCTTGATCCATCCGGGTGAGTCCGGGATTGACAGCGTGGCTTAGGGTGCGGCTCATGTCCCTTCCCAACACATCTACCGGGCAGCGCCTGAAAGTCGCCGTCGCAGCCGTCGGAGCCACCGCTCTGGCCTGCGCCGGCCTCGCGCTGATGTCCACCTCCACCGAGGCCGCTCCGGCAGCCGAGCAGGCCCCCGTCAAGACCAGCTACCGCGGTGCGCCGGTCAACCCGGCGCCGTTCACCGTGACCCAGCCGGACGGCACCAAGGTCAAGGTGCACCGGTTCGGCACCTTCGTGTCCAACGGCATCGCGACCGTCAAGGGCGACTACAGCGTGGTCAAGGGCAGCGACGGCTACTACCGGTACGCCGCGGGGCTCAACTCCTCCGGTGCTCTCAAGCCGTCGAACGTCGTCGCCGGTCAGGGTGCCGCTCCGGCCGCCGCCAAGGGGCTGCAGCCGGCGGAGTCGGCCAAGGTGACGCAGCCCAAGACGCCGCTCGGCGGCACGGGCAAGGACAAGGAGCTGGTCATCCTGGTCCAGTTCCAGAACCAGGCCTCGCTCGGTTCGACCGAGGCCCAGTGGGCCACCCACTACTTCGGTCCCACCGGCAGCGTCGACGACTTCTACGACGAGGCCACCGAGGGCCAGTTCGGCCTCGCGCCCGCCGCGGAGAGCTGTGGCACCGCCAACAACGGAGTTACCAACTGGCTGACGCTCCCGTACAACCACCCCAACACGGGTGTCGCGGGCGACAACGAGCAGTACATCGCCGACGCGATCAGCGCGGCGAGCGCCTGCGTCGACTTCTCCCAGTTCGACACCAACCACGACGGTGACCTCAACACCGACGAGCTGCACGTGACCGTGATCGGCGCTGGCGACGAGACGTCGTACTCAGGCCCCGGCAACACCTGCAACAACGCGCCCAGCATCTGGGGCCACGAGTGGAGCCTCGACGACGCCGGTGTCCCGGCGCCGCACGTCGACGGCGTCACCGTCGCCAAGGAGGGCTACACCACCTTCGGCGAGTGGCACTGCGCCGCGAGCCAGGGCGTGGCCTTCGGCCACAAGGCCACCATCGGCATCATGGCCCACGAGTTCGGCCACGACATCAACTGGCCGGACCTCTACGACACCGACCAGTCGGGTGAGGGCATCGGCGAGTGGAGCCTCATGGCCAGCGGCTCGTGGGGCGAGAACACCCTGCCCGGTGACTCCCCGAGCTACCCGGACGCCTGGGCCCTCTACTACCAGGGCTGGAAGAACCCGACCGCGATCACCACGGCTACCAACGACATCGCCGTGGGGCCGCACGACACGCTGCTGCTCAACCCGAACGCCAACGGTTCGGACTGGCTGTTCGGGGAGCACCCCGGGGCCGGTGAGTACTTCCTGCTCGAGAACCGCACCCAGACCGGGTACGACCAGTCGACCCCGGGTTGCGGGATCGTCATCTACCGCGTCGACGAGACCGTGACCTCCAGCAACGGCGCCAACGCCAACGAGAACGACCCGCTGGTCGCGGTGATCCAGGCCGACGGTCACAAGGACCTCGAGGCCGGCACCAACCGCGGTGACGCAGGTGACTCCTACCCGGGCACCTCCGGCAACCACGACCTGAGCAACACGACCACGCCGAACTCGAAGTTCCACGACGGGGTCGCGTCGAACCTGGCGCTGCACGTCGACAACAGCTCGTGCGCGTCCACGATGACCGTCGACGTCACCCACGTGGGCGACGCATCGCCGGTGCCGGTGCTGCCGGCCAACGACAACTTCGCGAACGCGGTCACCGTGTCCGGCAACACCGGCTCGACCACCGGCAACAACCAGCACGCGACCGAGGAGACCGGCGAGCCGGCGCCCGAGGGTCACGGCAAGGCGTCGGTTTGGTACAGCTGGACGCCGTCGGTCAGCGGCAACGCGACGATCACGATGAAGGACAGCACCTTCGACACGGTGCTCGGTGTCTACACCGGCTCCGCCGTCAACGCGCTGACCCTGGTCAAGTCGAACGACGACGAGACCCCGGGATCGGTGATCACCAGCAAGGTGGTGACCCACGTGACCGGCGGTACGACGTACCGGATCGCGGCCGACGGCTACGACGGTGACAGCGGGACCGTCAAGCTCGCCTGGAGCCTGGTCCCGGACGTCACGGCCACGCCGACGCCGACGCCGACCATGATGGCCACGACCACGACGGCCTCGGCCCCGCACAAGGTGAAGTTCAAGAAGGACTTCGACGTCACCGCGAACGTGACCGCCGGCGCCACCGGCACCGTCACGGTCACGGAGGGCTCGAAGGTCCTCGGGACCGGCACGCTGTCGAACGGCACCGTGAAGGTCCACATCACCAAGAACCTCAAGTCCGGGAAGCACACGCTGACCGTGAGCTACGGGGGTTCGACCAGCGCCAGCCCGAGCTCGACGACGGTCAAGGTGAAGGTCGAGAAGAAGAAGCACCACCACTGAGCCACTGACCCAGTGAGCTGATCGGCCGGCCCCGTCCCTCGTGGACGGGGCCGGTTGGTGTGTTGCTAGCCGGCGACCCGAGGCAGGGTGTCGAGCCCGTCGATGTCGTCGAGCCCCTCGAGGTTCGTCGGGCAGATCAGGCTCGTGCAGATGGTGCGTGCGACGGGCGTGCGGAGCGGTGGCTCGTGGTGCTCGACGACGAGCGCGGGGGCGCCGCAGGTGGCGCAGCTCAGCTGGTCGGAAGGCACGAAGGCGACGGTAGCGCCGTCCACCGGCGTTCGGTCAACGGCCACCGGTCGTTCACCAGCCCGAATTCGTCCGGAGTCAGGTCGCTTCGACGTCGTACGGCGGCAGCTCGCCCTCGGTCAGCGGACGCAGCCCCCTCCGCCTGGGGCGGGGCTCCGCCGGCTCGTTCATCGCCTCGATGATGTGCTTGCGGACGATGGTGCGCGGGTCGAGGTCGCGCAGCTCGAGGTCGGCGTAGTCCGGGCCGAGCTCCTCGCGCAGCTCGTCGCGGGCGGCGTCGGCGAACTGGCGCGCCTTGCGCATCAGCTGTCCGGCCTGGCGGGCCAGGTCGGGCAGCTTGTCCGGCCCGAACACCAGCACCGCCACCAGCGCGATGACGGCGAGCTCCGGCAGGCCGACTCCGAACACGGTCTACAGCCGGCCGGCGGGGGTCAGCCCGAGCTGCAGGCCGGCCAGGCCGCGGCCCCGGCCGGCCAGCGCCTCCGCGACCGAGCGCAGCACGACGGCGGCCGGGGAGGACGGGTCCGACTCGACGACCGGCTTGCCGGCGTCGCCACCCTCGCGCAGGGACATGTCCAGCGGCACCTCGCCCAGGACGGGGACGTCGTAGCCGAACCGGCGCGACAGGGTCTCGGCCACCCGGGCGCCGCCGCCGGAGCCGAACACCTCGAGCCGGTGCTCCTGGCCCGCGGCGGTGCAGTGGGGGCAGGGGAGGAAGGACATGTTCTCGAGCACCCCGACCACGCGCTGGTGCATCATCGAGGCCATCGTCCCGGCCCGCTCGGCCACCTCGGCGGCAGCCTCCTGGGGGGTCGTCACCACGAGGACCTCCGCGTTGGGGAGGTGCTGGCCGAGCGAGATGGCGACGTCGCCGGTGCCGGGCGGCAGGTCGAGGAGCAGCACGTCGAGGTCGCCCCAGTAGACGTCCGCCAGCATCTGCACCAGCGCCCGGTCCAGCATCGGGCCGCGCCACGCGACCACCTGGTCGCGCCGAGGCTTGAGCATGCCGATGGAGATGACCGAGACCCCGGACGCGGTCGGCACCGGCATGATGAGGTCGTCGACCTGGGTGGGCCGGGAGTCGGCGATGCCGAGCATGGCCGGCACCGAGTGGCCGTAGATGTCGGCGTCCACCACTCCGACCTTCAGCCCCTGGCCGGCCATCGCGAGCGCGAGGTTCACCGTCACCGACGACTTGCCGACGCCGCCCTTGCCGGACGCGACCGCGTAGACCTTGGTCAGCGAGCCCGGCTGGGCGAACGGGATCTCGCGCTGCGCCTTCCCGTCGCTGAGCAGCTCCTTGAGCCCGGCCCGCTGCTCGGCCGACATCACACCCAGGGTCAGGTCGACGTCGGTGACGCCCGGCACCGCGCGCACCGCGGCGTTGACGTCCCGGGTGATGGTGTCCTTGAGCGGGCAGCCGGCCACGGTGAGCAGCACGGTCAGGCGCACGGCGCCCGCCGGGTCGATATCGAGCGTGTCCACCATGCCGAGGTCGGTGATCGGGCGCTTGATCTCGGGGTCGTTGACGGTGCCGAGGGCCGCGCGTACCTGCTCCAGGAGGGGGGTGCTCATGATGCTCCAAGGGTAGACGGGCCGCCCGCAGTCACCCCGCGGCGGCCTCGTCAGGGTCTTCGGAGCGCTCGGTCCTGTCGGATCGCTCCTCCAGGTCGCTGAGCAGCGAGCGCAGCTCGGAACGCAGGTAGTCGCGGGTCGCGACCTCGCCGACCGCCATCCGCAGCGAGGCCACCTCGCGGGCCAGGAACTCCATGTCCGCGTGCGCCCGGGCGTCGGCCTGCCGATCCTGGCCGGCCACCACCCGGTCCCGGGCCTCCTGACGGTTCTGGGCGAGCAGGATCAGCGGGGCGGCGTACGACGCCTGCAGCGAGAGCATCAGGGTCAGGAAGATGAACGGGTACCCGTCGAACTGCAGCGAGTCCGGCGCCGCGATGTTCCAGAGGAGCCAGAAGACGACGAACGCCGTCATGTAGATCAGGAACGTCGCGGTGCCCATGAACCGGGCGAACTGCTCGGCGAAGACGCCGAACCGGTCGGTGTCTCGCGAGGGGCGGCGGACCAGCTGGCGGCGTACGTCGCGCGGGGTGTCCAGCCGGGTCCGGCGGTTGGTGTCAGCCACTGTGCACCGCCCGGTCGCGCCAGTTCTCCGGCAGCATGTGGTCGAGCAGGTCATCGACGGTGACCGCGCCGATCAGGTGGCCGTTCTCGTCGACCACCGGTGCGGCCACGAGGTTGTACGTCGCCAGGTGCGCGGCCACGTCGTCGATCGTGGCCTCGGAACGCAGGTTCTGCATCGACTCGTCGAGCACGCCCGCCACCAGTGACGAGGGCGGCTCGCGGAGCAGCCGCTGGATGTGCGCGACCCCCAGGAACCGGCCGGTCGGTGTCTCCAGCGGCGGTCGGCAGACGTAGACGAGGGCGGCCAGCGCCGGCGTGAGGTCGGGGTTGCGCACGTGCGCCAGCGCGTCGGCGACCGTCGCGTCCGGCCCGAGGATCACCGGCTCGGAGGTCATCATCGCGCCGGCGGTGTTCTCGACGTAGGACATCAGCCGCTTGACGTCCTCGGCCTCGTCCGGCTCCATCAGCTGGAGCAGCATCTCGGCGGTCTCGGGAGGTAGCTCGGCGATCAGGTCGGCCGCGTCGTCGGGGTCCATCTCCTCGAGCACGTCGGCCGCGCGCTCGCCCTCGAGCAGCCCCAGGATCTCCACCTGGTCCTCCTCGGGCAGCTCCTCGAGCACGTCGGCCAGCCGCTCGTCGGTGAGCGCGGCGACCACGGCGGTGCGCCGCTCCGGGGGCAGGTCGTGGATCACGCTGGCCGCGTCGGCCGGCCGCAGCTCGTTGAGCGCATGGATCAGCTGGGTGGCGCCCTGGGCCGGCTCGCGCCGGGTCAGCCCCTCGACCTCGCCCCACTCCGCAACGTGGGTCTGGCCGCGCCTGCGCAGCCCCTTGGCGGGCTCGGTGATCGCGATCCGGCTCACCACCCAGTCGCGGTTGCGGGCCTGCTCCATCGCGACGTCGTAGATCGTGCCGGTGACGCCGGTCGCCGAGATGGTCACGGTCCGGTCGAACAGCTGGCCGACCACGAGGGTCTCGGTCGAGCGCTGCTCGAACCGGCGCATGTTCAGCAGCCCCGTGGTGTAGACCTGCCCGCTGTCGACGTTGGTCACCCGGGTCATGGGGACGAAGATCCGCCGCCGACCGAACACCTCTGCCACCAGCCCGAGCACCCGCGGCTGGCTGGCCTCCGAGCGGATGGCCACCACCAGGTCGCGCACCTTGCCGACCTGGTCCCCCTGGGGGTCGAAGATCGGTAGGCCGACCAGACGGGCGACGTACACGCGGGAAGGGGCCGTGCTCACGCGGCCACGCTACCGGGGCAAGCCGCCGCGACGAGGGAACGGAGCCGGGGGCAGAACCGTCAACAACGGGACTGGCCGCACACGTGCGGGGTACCCTGTGATAGCCGAATTTCGCCGCGCGGGGCCCGTCTCGGGTGGCCGCAGACTGGTACTTGGAGGGGCCCGTGTCGAAGCACGCGATGCCGCGCTCCAGGCGCCTGGGCCATGTCAAGGTGGCCGCGACCGCTGCACTGGTCGTGACCTTCATGGCCCTGTTCGTGAGCGGCGCGGCCGGCTGGATCGGCCCCAACGACGAAGAAGCGGGCCACAGCTCCGCGACCGACGTCGGCGCGGTCGCGTCCTCGCCCGACAGCCAGGCCAGCGCCTCGGGCGGGTCGCCCTCGGCCGAGCCGACCCAGGTCGTCACCGACGTGCCGCCGCAGGACGTCAAGGACGCCAAGAAGCTCAAGCGGTCGCTGGCGTGGCTGCGCCGTGGGCTGGCCGACGAGACGACGTTCCGGGTCGGGACCTTCAACGTCCTCGGCAGCTCGCACACCGCCAAGTTCGGCGGCAACAAGCGCGGCTACTCCTCCGGCCCGACCCGGATGGGCATGGCCTGGTCCCTGATCAACCAGGCCGACCTCGACGTGATCGGGTTCCAGGAGTTCGAGGACCCCCAGTACGCCCGGTTCCGCTCGCTGGCCGGCTCCGGCTGGGGCCTCTACCCGGGACCGACCCTGGACCGCGGTTCGATCCGCGACTCGATCGCCTGGCGGACCGACAAGTGGGAGCTGGTCGAGGCCAACAGCATCGCCATCCCCTACTTCCACGGCGACATGATCCGGCGGCCCGTGATCAAGCTGAAGAACAAGGAGTCGGGCCGGGAGGTGTGGTTCTTCAACACCCACAACCCGGCGACCACGCCCAACCACGGCAACAACGCCCACTGGCGCGGCGTGGCGGTCGGCATCGAGGTCCGGCTGGCCAACCAGCTGGCCGCGGACGGCACCCCGGTGGTGTTCACCGGTGACTACAACGACCGGGCCGAGGTGTTCTGCCCGATCGTCGGGGGCACCGACCTCGAGGCCGCGAACGGCGGCGGCTACTCCGATGGCTGCGCCACCCCCGACCACATGGACGTCGACTGGATCTTCGGCTCCGGGATCCAGTTCTCCAACTACGTCAGCGCGAGCAACGGCATCGTCGGCCGGGTCAGCGACCACCCGTTCGTCTACGCCCAGGGCTACATCCCCGAGGAGCCGCTTCCCGGCGAACCCTCGGGCAGCCCGTCGCCGGACGACCAGCCGACCGGCACCGCGTCGCCGTCCGACGGCAGCTCGCCGTCCGGCGGCAGTTCTGGCTGATCGCGCACACCGCGGCTGGTGGTCAGCGGCCCTGCTGCGGCTTCGGCTTGATCGTCGTCGTCGGGGACCCGGTCGGAGTCGGGGTCGGCGTAGGCGGGGGCGGTGGCGGCAGGATCGGCGTGACGTACGACGCGACGCGCGGTGACTGCCGGCTGGTGAAGCGCAGCACACCCGCGAACAGCGACCGCCGGGCGTCATAGACGTTGTCGCGGTCGTAGTTGTGCCCGCCCGGGCAGTTCCCGCCCAGCTCGGGGCAGGTCCAGGCGTGGAAGAACAGCATCGGCTCGCCGTTCGGTCCGCGGCCCAGGTCGGCGCCGCCGGGGCCGCACAGCCCGCTCTTGCGGCTGTCGACGAGGACCTGGCGCTTGGCCCGCGACCAGTCCGAGAGCTTCGAGGAGCGGCGGAACGTGGTCTTGTAGTTGCACTCGCCGAAGTCGCCCTCGGAGGTGAGCAGGACGTACTGGCGGCCGCGGCGCAGCATCGTCGGGTTCTCGATCACGCCGCCGCGGCGGACCAGCTCCGTGCTCCGCGCCTTCCCCTGGGGCAGACCGCTGGACGGCAGCTCCACCATCCGGATCGAGGAGGGTGTGCTCTGGGTGCGGTAGAGCAGGTACTGGTGGCCGCCCTTGTCCTTGAAGAAGTCCGGGTCGATGACCCCCGCCCGCGGCATGCCCTTGGGGCGCCGCTTGATCCGGTCGTACGCCGCCGGCGTGGCGGCCTGCTTCGGGCAGACCAGCGGCCGCTCGTCGGGGACGAACGCGCCGGTCGGGTCGGTGGCGGTGGCCACCCCGATGCAGCGGCCGTCGAGGCCGAGCCCGGCCACCTCGGCGGAGAAGTAGAGCAGCCAGATCCCGTTGACCTGGACCAGGTCGGAGGCCCAGTAGCGGCCGCTGATCGCCCAGCTCGGCTGCACGGTCAGCGCGGACGGGATGTTCTGCCACGGGCCGCCCGGCTGCGGGGCCACCGCGCGGGGCGCACCCGGTCCGGTCGAGACGGCCACCCAGCCGCCGGCGTAGCGAGCGACTGTGGGGTCGGCCACACCGCGGTAGGACAGCACCGGCTGCGCCCCCAGGACCCGGTCGCTGTAGGTCCGGAACCGGGCGCCCTGGTGGGCCGCGCGGCGGACGGACTGCTGTTGGACCTTCAGCAGGCCGGCCTGCGACAGCCAGTGTGCGTCCGTGGCCGCGCGTGAGCTGCGCTCCGCGGCGCTGCTGGTGGACCCGGACGCCACGAGGGTCGCCACGAGAACGAGGACAGTGAGGATCGTGCAGGCGGCCACCGCTACAGCGGCGACCGACGTTCTGCGAGCCAGAGACATGCGCACCCAATGCGGTCGAAACGTCGTACGAGGTCGTCGTCGAGGGGTCACCTCATCACGGAGACGCACCCAGCACGAAATCGGTTGGATGCCGCCATGGCACTAGAGTCGCGGGCCGTGAGCCGGGTGAGCGACGTGACCGTGGACGCCGAGGGCGTCCGGGCCCGCTCCCGGCAGGAGGCGGTGCTCGACGTCTTCTTCGACGGCCGGCGGATCCTGTCCTTCTGGCTGCACCGCGACGCGGTCCGGGACGGGCGGGGCTGGCTGTTCGCCTGGCCCAAGACCCTGCGGGAGTTCCTGGACGGCAGGACCGACGTCCGGGTGGTCGTCACCACCACCGGCCAGGAGGTCTTCCGGGGAGAGGTCGCGTTCGGCTCGGGCCGGGGCCGGGTCGCGGTGGTCAACCGAAGCGGCCAACCGATCAGCCTGGACAAGTACCTCAAGCGGGTCGTCGCCTTCGAGAACCGCAGCCCCGAGGAGCTCCAACCGCTGCTGGACGCGATCGACGAGGTCATCGCGGCGCTCAAGGACGTCGGCACCGAGGCGTTCCTGGCCTGGGGCACCCTGCTCGGCGCCCATCGCGAGGGTCGGGTGATCGGCAACGACGCCGACGCCGACGTCGCCTACGTCAGCCGGTACACCCACCCCGTCGACGTGATCCGTGAGTCGTTCCGGATGCAGCGCCGGCTGGTCGAGCACGGCTACCACATCACCCGCTACTCCGCGCTCGCCTTCAAGATCGACGTCGACGAGGGCGACGGGGTGGTCCGCGGCCTCGACGTCTTCGGCGGCTTCTTCATGGACGGCAACCTCCACCTGATGGGCGAGATCCGCGAGCCGTTCGAGGAGTCCTGGATCCACCCGCTCGGCACCACCACGCTCGAGGGGCGGACGTTCCCGGCGCCAGCAGACCCGGACCGGGTCCTCACGGCCATGTACGGCGCGTCATGGCGGGTACCCGACCCGGCCTTCCACTTCGCGCCGCCGGCCACGACGGTGCGCCGGCTGAACGGCTGGTTCCGTGGGCTCCGGGTGGGCCGGGCCAAGTGGGACCGGGTCTACTCGCGCAAGCAGCGGCCGCTCGGAGACGAGCCGTCAGCCCTGGCGGCCTGGGCCGCCGAGCGCGAGCCGGGAGCGGCGACGTACGTCGACCTCGGCTGCGGCCGCGGCGCGGACGTCCTCTGGATGGCCGGGCGAGGGGTGCCGTCGGTGGGGCTGGACTTCCAGCCGCGCTCGTACGCCGAGGCGGCGGCCCGCGACGTACCCGACGCCGAGTTCTGGCGCTGCAACCTCCTCGAGCTGCGGGACGTGCTCCCGGCCGGGGCAGAGCTGGCCCGGCGCCCGGGGCCACGGTTGCTGGTGGCCCGGCACCTGGTCGACACGCTCGGCCCGGAGGCGCGGCAGCACCTGTGGCGGCTGGCCCGGATGGTCCTCGCCGGGGCCGGCGGTGGCCGCCTCTACCTGGAGTTCCTGGCCCGGTTCGGAGACGACGGCTACGCCAAGGAGCTGCACGTGAAGCGGCGCCGGACGCGCGCGCTGGTCGCCGAGCTCGAGCAGGCTGGTGCGACGGTGGTGCACCGCGAGACCATCCGGGTGTCAGACTCCCCGAAGTCGTCGAAGGTGGGCCGCATGGTCGTGGAATGGAGACGTGAGGATGGCTGAACCAGCTGGTTCGAAGGGGCCGGGCATCGTCGACCGGCTGCGCTCGACGAGGGCGGGGGAGGCCCTGGACCTGCGCCGCCGGGTGCGCCGGCTCGAGGCCGAGGTGCAGGAGTGCCGGGCGCTCAACATCCGGCTGGCCGAGCTGACCGACATCGTGACCGAGCTGCTGCTGCCGGTGGCGGCCCGCGACGAGCAGAAGCTGGGCGAGCTGCTCGAGAAGTACCGCCAGAGCGTCTAGGCGTCCCCACACCGACATGGCCTCGCAGGTCTACCTCCACATCGGTCTGCCCAAGACCGGCACGACCTACCTCCAGTCCGTGCTCTGGGATGCGAACGCTTCGCTGGCCCGCGACGGCTACCTGCTGCCGGGCAGCGGTCACCGGGAGCACCTGTGGGCGGCCCTCGAGCTGCAGGGGCGGCCGAACCTCGAGCAGCGTCACCCGAACGCGCCCGGCACCCTGGCCCGGCTGGTCAAGGCGGTGAACCGGCACCAGGGACCGGCCGTCCTGACCCACGAGTTCATGTGCGGCGCCGGCCGGGAGCAGGCCCGCGGCCTGGTCGAGTCGCTCGCCCCGGCCGACGTACACGTCGTCATCACCGCCCGGGACACCCTCGGCATGCTCACCGCGGGCTGGGCCGAGTACGTCAAGAACGGCGGCACCAAGCCGCTGGCCGAGATGCGCGGCGACCGGCTGGGCGGGCAAGGGGAGTTCGGCTGGCGGACCTGGGACCTCGGCGGCGTCCTGCGCCGCTGGGCCCGGCACGTGCCTCCCGAGCGGGTGCACGTGCTGCCGATGCCCGGACCCGGCGCCCCACGGGACCAGCACTGGCGCAACTTCGCCGGCGTGCTCGGCCTCGACCCCGACCGGTACGACGCCCCGGACGAGCCCAGCAACCCGGCCCTCGGGGTGGTCCAGATCGAGCTGCTGCGCCGGGTGAACCCGCACCTGACCGCGTTCCGGAAGGCCGTCGACCGCGGGACCTGGATCCGCGGCTACCTCGCCGAGGGCCACCTGGTCCGCCAGCCGGGCGAGCGGCTGGGCGCGGACGCCGCCCAGGAGGCCGAGTGCAGGGAGCGCGCCGACCGTGCCGTGGGGATCATCCGGAGGCGCGGCTACCAGGTCGTGGGGGACGTGGAGAGCCTCCGGGTCCCCGTAGACCTCCCGACTCGCCCACATCCCGAGGACGTGTCGAATGCGGCCTTACTGGAATCTGCCACTACACTCGTCGCGGAAATGCTCGCGGACGTACGTCGCATCGCCCGCGAGAACCCGCCCGGCATGACAGAGGGTGTGTGACCTCGTCCGTCAGACACACCTGAGCACTTGGGAGAGGCGTTCGGTGAAGAAGCTCTCGACGTATGGCGCCTGCGCGGTGTCCGTCGCGCTGGTCCTGACCCTGTGGGGGACGGTCCCGTCCGCGCAGGCCGTCGTGGCCGGCGCGACCGCGCACACGACGGCCGCCTCGGCTGCTGCGACCGGCCCGGCGGCCGCGGCCGACAAGAAGAAGCCCAAGCCCAAGCGCTGGAAGGCCTACAAGGGTGCCTTCTTCAACAACCCGCACGTCAACGCCGACCGCTTCAAGATCGAGCGCCGGATCATCGACACCATCCGGCACACCCAGAAGGGCGAGACGATCCGGATCGCGGTCTACTCCTTCGACCGGGTCGGGGTCGCGAACGCGCTGATCGCGGCACACAAGCGCGGCGTGAAGATCCAGATGCTCCTCAACGACCACCAGGACACCCACGCGATGAAGATGGTCCGGGGAGTGCTCGGCACCAACCGGTTCGCCAAGAGCTTCATCTACAAGTGCAAGCAGGGCTGCCGGACCTTCGCCGACCAGTACCGCAACCTGCACTCGAAGTTCTACACCTTCACCCAGGCGGGCAAGTCCAAGGACGTCCTGATCACCGGATCGGTCAACCTGACCCGGAACGCCGTCTACCACCAGTGGAACGACGGCTACTTCATGTCCGGCAACCAGGCGCTGTTCGGCCAGTTCGTCGGCGTGTTCAAGGACATGAAGCACGACTACAACACCAAGCAGCCGCCGATCCGCTTCTGCGGCACCCCGGTGGGCCAGGCCTGTGACGACTCGGTCGACAAGTACACGACCTGGATCTTCCCCAAGACCTCGAAGCCGACCGACGACGTCGTGCTGGACATGCTGCACAAGATCCAGTGCCTCACCCCCAACGGCAGCGGCGGCTTCACCCGCACCCACCTCGCGCTGTCCATGCACACGATGCGCGGGGCCCGCGGCGACTACCTCGCCTCCGCGATCCGGCAGAAGTGGGCCGAGGGCTGCGACTTCCGGGTCAGCTACGGGCTGATCGGCTACCACACCAAGCAGATCCTCGGCGCGTCCACGGCACGCGGCCGGATCCCGCTGCGCTCCACCGGGCTCGACTACCACCCGGACGACGACTTCGACCTCAACGGTGACGGTGAGGACGACGTGATCCTGGACTACTACACGCACCAGAAGTACTTCGTCATCCAGGGCACCTACAACGGCGTGCCCAACACCAACATGGTGCTCACCGGCTCCTCCAACTGGGCCAGCCTCGGCACCGCCGAGGACGAGGTGTTCTTCACCATCCAGGGTCGCAACAACGCCAAGCGCTACCTGGCCAACTTCAACTCGTTCTGGAACAACGGCCGCTGGTCACGCAACGCCTACACCACGACGTACACCGACTTCCGGGTCGCCCGCATGGAGCGCCAGGCGGACGGCAGCTACAAGAAGGTCTACGTCACCGTGCGGCGTCCGGTGACCACCGTCGAGCGCGACCCGGCTCACGCCGGTGGCCGGTTCTGGGAAGGCGACTGAGGGCGTCAGCCGCCGTCGCTGCTGCCGGCGTCCTCGGCGGTGAGCAGGTCCTGGGCCAGCGTGACCACGGTGGCCTGGTCGGGGCCGACCACCACGACCGAGGTACCGGAGAGCGCCTTGGCCAGAGCGGCGGCGTTCATGCCGGTGTAGGCGGACCACTTGCCGGTGCCGTAGCCACTCAGGTCGACCGCACCGGCGGGCTGGGCGTCCGGGAGGTACTGGTTGACGATGCCGTCGACCGGCTTCTTGGACTGCGCGAGCGACACCTCCGCGCCGTTCGGGTCGGTCAGGTGGATCCACCACTGGCCGCCCCGCTTCGGGGAGTACGTCGCCTTGGTGACCGTCCAGCCCTCCGGCACGCCGGAGGGGACCAGGGCCGGGAAGTCGTCCTGGATCGCGGATCTGACGGCCTTGTTGATGATCGGTGACGGCACGGGGTCGCCGCTGTCGGTCGTGGGCCCGGCCGGCGACGACTCGGTCGCCGGAGGGTCGGCGCTGGCCGTCGGGGAGGGCGAGATGGAGCCCGACGTGGTCGGGTCGGTCGCGCTCGGGCTGTCGCCGCCCTCGTCGCCACACCCGACGACAGTGACGGCGACGAGCGCCAGCCCTGCCACGGCCTTCGGGATCCCGTTCATGCGAACAGTGTGCCTCCTGTTCCCACCGGTGGTGCTCACAACTCTGCGGACGGCGGCCAACCCTTGACGGTTCCGTTCCGTCGTGGAGGAGACGGCAAGATGGCCGGGTCGTCGTACGATTTTGTGAAGATTGTGACCAGTGGGGCAGTTGTGCACTTAGCATCGGACGAGGCACACTGCTCCCGCGACACCGTCGACCCTCGGAGGAACACCACCATGACGGGCTTCCCCACCGTCGTCCGCTCTCGTTTGCGCTTCTGGTCCATCAGTGCGCTCGTCGTCGGCACCCTCGTCGCAGGCACCGCCCTGGCGGTCGCCGGCACGGACCGGAAGTCGGACGAGTACGGCGAGATGGGGGCCAGCCCGGTCCCGGTGGTGGGCACGGTCAGCGGACCCACGTCGTTCCGGGTCAGCTCGTTCAACGTGCTCGGCTACGACCACACCGCCAAGGGCGGCCAGAAGAAGGGGTTCGCGGACGGCGCGGTCCGGATGAAGTGGGGCGTGCAGCTGCTCAAGAGCCACCAGGTCGACGTGGTCGGGCTGCAGGAGTTCCAGCCGCAGCAGTACAACAAGTGGGTCAAGCGGGCGTCGGGGCTCTACGACATCTTCCCGGGCTACGTGGACACGATCGGCTTCCTGCGCAACTCGATCGCCTGGCGCAAGGACAAGTTCCGGATGGTCAGCAACAGCTGGCTCAAGCTGCCCTACTTCCACGGTGACGTGCTGCGCATGCCGGTGGTCCTGCTCCAGTCGCTGCAGACCGGCCAGCAGATCTACTTCATCAACTTCCAGAACCCCGCCGACGTCCGCGGCAACGCGATGAAGTGGCGGCTGATCGGTCAGCGGCTGCAGATCGCGCTGGTCAACCAGCTCAGGGCCAGCAACCAGCTGCCGATCGTGTGGACCGGCGACATGAACGCCAAGCGGCAGGTCTTCTGCCGGGTCACGATGCAGGCCGGCATGGTGTCGGCGAGCGGCGGCTACCGCAGCCCGACGACCTGCCAGGCCGCCGAAGAGCATGGTGGTGGACTGGATCTTCGGCTCGCAGGTGCAGTTCTCCAACTACCTCCAGGACCGCAGCCGCAAGGTGGCCCGGACCACCGACCACCACCTGCTGGTGGCCGACGCCGTGGTCCAGCCGGTCGAGCCGGTGATCCCGCCGCCCCCGACCCCGACCGTCAGCCCGACGGTGACCCCGACGACGCCCACGCCGACGACGACGCTGACCCCGACGCAGGCCACACCCTGAGCGTGATCCCGGCCACGGCGGCCCAGGTGAACGATCGGTAACCTCAGCGTCATGCCGCGCCTGTGCGAGACCGATGGACTGACCGAGGACCAGACCGAGATCCTCAAGGCGGTCCGCACCTTCGTCGACGAGCAGATCATCCCGGTCGCGACCGAGCTGGAGCACGCCGACGAGTACCCCCAGGAGATCGTCGACGGGCTCAAGGAGCTCGGGATCTTCGGGCTCACCATCCCTGAGGAGTACGACGGGCTCGGGGAGTCGTTGCTGACCTACGCGCTGTGTGTCGAGGAGATCGCCCGCGGCTGGATGAGCGTCTCCGGCGTCATCAACACCCACTTCATCGTGGCCTACATGCTGATGCGGCACGGCACCGAGGAGCAGAAGAAGAAGTACCTCCCCAGGATGGCGGCCGGCGAGGTGCGGGGTGCGTTCTCGATGTCCGAGCCGGGGCTGGGCTCGGACGTGGCCGCGGTGAAGACCAAGGGGGTCCGCGGTGACGACGGCGAGTGGACCATCGACGGCCAGAAGATGTGGCTGACCAACGGCGCCACGTCGAACCTGGTCGCCACCCTGGTGCGCACCGGCCCGGAAAGTGGGCAGAGCGGCGAGGACTCGCCGTACCGGTCCATGACCACCTTCCTGGTCGAGAAGGAGGAGGGGTTCGGGGAGACGGCGCCCGGGCTGACCATCCCGGGCAAGATCGACAAGATGGGCTACAAGGGCGTCGACACCACCGAGGCCGTCTTCGCGGGCTACAGGACGACCGACGACCAGGTCCTCGGCGGGGACACCGGTCAGGGCTTCTACCAGATGATGGACGGCGTCGAGGTCGGCCGGGTCAACGTCGCGGCGCGGGCCTGTGGGATCGCCAACCGCGCGTTCGAGCTGGCCATCGCCTACAGCCAGCAGCGCGAGACCTTCGGCAAGCCGATCGCCGAGCACCAGGCGATCCTGTTCCGGCTCGCGGAGATGGCGACCAAGGTCGAGGCCGCGCACGCGATGATGGTCCGCGCCGCCCGGATGAAGGACAAGGGCGAGCGCAACGACGTCGAGGCCGGCATGGCCAAGATGCTCGCCTCGGAGTACTGCAACGAGGTCGTCCAGGACTCCTTCCGCATCCACGGCGGCTACGGCTACTCCAAGGAGTACGAGATCGAGCGCCTCTACCGCGAGGCGGCGTTCATGCTCATCGGCGAGGGCACCAGCGACATCCAGAAGATGATCATCGGCCGGTCGCTGCTCAAGGACTACAAGCTGCGCTGAGGTCCAGCCACCGTCTCGCTGAGCCCGCCACTCCCGGTCGAGGCCCTGGGCTAGCTCGTGACCTGGACGTCCTCGATCGAGTAGCTGATCTCGTCGTCGGCGACCTGCTTGTTCTTGTCGACGAAGACCTGGTTGGGGTAGTCCTGGCCGGCCGGCCAGTCGACGGTCACCTTCTGCGCGGTCGTGTCGTTGGCCTCGGCGATGACGTCGTTGATGGTCATCCGGTACCTCGCGTCGGCCTGGTCGCCGGCCTGGGCGCCGCCCCGGCCGGTGTCGTCCTGCGCGTAGACGGCCCCGACCGCCTCGCCGTCGGTGACCGTCACCACGATGGGCGCGCCGGCACCCATGCAGAAGCAGCCCACGGTGAGCTGGAACGTGTAGTCGGTCGGCGCGAACTCCGGATAGCTCCCGACCGTCGGACTGGCGGTGGGACTGGCGGTGGGACTGGCCGTGGGACTGGCCGTGGGAGTCGCGCTGCCGGTGGCGCTGGTGCCACCGGTGGGAGCCGGGTCGGCGGCGACATTCCCGTCGTCCGAGCCGCACCCGGCCAGGGCGAGCGGCAGGAGCAGGGCAGCGGCGGACAACGCGACGGCACGCATGGGGGTCGGACGTCTCCTCGGCGCGTCGGGTTCCATGCACCCACTCTGCCGGGTCGAGGGCGCCTATGTTCGGACCGCCATGACGCCGAGTCGACGCAGCTTGCTCCGACGTACGCCGCTGCTCGCGGCGGCCGCGGCGACGGTGCCGGCCCTCGTGCTGGCCGCGCCGGCCGGCAGCGGGCAGCCGGCGGCGGTGCGCCGGGTGGCCGCCGTGGCGTGGGCCGACGACTCGGCCGTCGCGGTCGAGGGCGCCGACCTGACGGCGCGCATCACCCTGGCCTCGGGCACGGCAACCGAGGTGAGGATCCGGGTGACCGGCGGGACGGTGGCCGGGCTCCCGGATGCCTGCGCGGCCAGCTCCGTCGTGCGCCGCCGCTCGTACATCTCCAGCGACGGCACGCTGCTCGACTGCGACGTCGTCGACCAGCGCGCCCAGGACCTGTCCGTCGAGGTCCGGGCCGGAGCTGCCCCGGGGCCGCTGGCCGTGGCGGTCACCGAGGGCGGCACCGTGGCCGCGCCACCGCAGCGGGCCCTCCTGCCCGGACAGCCGGACACCCCACGCCTGCTTCGGCTGATCTCGAGCCCGGACTTCCTGAACGCCGACGTCGGCAACCTCCGGCGCGGCCCGGGGTTCTGGAACCCGCACCGGTCCGCCAACTCCACCAGCCCGGCTTACGAGCGGGCCATCGACCACGTCCTGGACGACTGGCAGCGGCAGCAGCCGGATGCGGTGCTGGTGGCAGGTGACCTGGTCGACGGGCGCTGGGGGCGGGACTCACAGCACACCGGCAACTTCGGGCCGGTCGACGACACCGCGCACCGGGCCGCCGCCGCCCGGCTCGCCGCGGCGACCTACTACCCGCAGTACCTCCGGCGGTTCCGCGACCACCACCTCGACCTCTACCCCGCCGCCGGCGACCACGAGTACGGCGACAACCCCTGGACCACGTCCAAGCGCAGGCTGGCCCCGGTCTTCCAGGAGGAGTTCGCGCACTACTTCACCCGCACCCCGTCTGGGCGACCACGGTTCCGCGACCACCCGACCGGCCCGCACGCCGGGACGGCGTACGCCTTCCGCCCGGCTCCGGACGTCCAGGTGGTCACGATCGACCCGTTCGACATCGCCCCCGACCACGCCCGGATCAGGGTCGACCGGCAGGAGCTGCGGTGGCTGGCGGGGGTGCTGCGCCAGGCCCAGCGCGACGGCGTGCGGTGGACGATCGTCCAGGGCCACGTACCGATCCTCGAGCCGGTCCGGTCGCGCGGGTCGAGCGAGCTGCACTACCCGGGCGGCGCCCGCTCGCGGCTCTGGAGGCTGTTCGAGAGGTACGGCGTCGACATCTACCTCTGTGGCGAGGTGCACGACACCACCGCGACCACGCAGGACGGGATCGTGCAGCTGGCCCACGGTGGCGCCTTCCAGTTCGGGCTCACGACGTACGCACTGCTGGACATCCACGACGACCGCATCGACGTGACCCTGCGCGACTACGCGGTCAAGGTGCGCGACGCCCGCGACCACAGCCGGCTCTGGGAGACGGTGCGCAGCGGGCTCAAGAAGTGGGTCCGGGTCGACCCCGACCCGGTGACGATCGGGACACTCACCCTCAATTGGAGCGGACAGGTCACCGGTCGGACAGGCATCCTGTTGCCCTACGAACGATGACGGAGGAGACGTGATGTCCGACCAGTCCCCAGGCAACGACGACCTCAAGGCGAAGATGCGGGAGGCACTGGACCGCAAGAACAAGAAGGCCAAGGGCGTCCAGGAGGACGGCCCGCTGCGCGAGAAGGCGCACGGCTCCGAGGTCGTCGGCGGCGCCGGCCCGAAGGTGCACCGGCGTAAGGCCGGTGGAGGGGGCTCGTGAGATAGGCCACGCGCCCACCCGGGTGCTCCGCCCGCTCGGGCCGGGGAGGATGGGCCCATGCAGTTCGGACGCAGCTACGAGGAGTTCGAGGTCGGGGCGACGTACAAGCACTGGCCCGGCAAGACGGTGACCGAGTACGACGACCACCTGTTCTGCCTGCTCACCATGAACCACCACCCGCTGCACCTCGACGCGCACTACGCGGAGGAGACGACCCAGTTCGGCCGGAACGTCGTGGTGGGCAACTACGTCTACTCGATCCTGCTCGGCATGTCCGTGCCGGACGTCTCCGGCAAGGCGATCGCGAACCTGGAGATCGAGTCGCTGCGCCACGTCGCGCCGACCTTCCACGGCGACACGCTGTACGGCGAGACGACCGTCCTGGACAAGTGGGAGTCGACGTCCAAGGACGACCGCGGCGTCGTGCACGTGGAGACGATCGGCTACAACCAGGACGGCAAGGTCGTGTGCATCTTCCGGCGCAAGGTGATGGTCCCGAAGCGGAACTACCTCGACGCACGGGGCGGTGAGCAGCCCGGCCGTCCGGTGCCGCAGCCGGACAAGAGCTGGCCCGGCCCGGCGGCGGCCGCGGAGTAGCGCTCAGGAGGTTGATGGCGGGGGTGCGCTGACCGGCCGGTCGGCCGGGTCGGCGGCCGCGGCGGTCACCTCTCCTGCGGGGGCGAACGCGCGCGCCAGCGGCAGCATGGCCAGGATCAGCACCATCGGCACCGCGAAGCCGACCCGCAGGGAGCCCGCTCCGACCAGACCGGTGAGGACCGCCCCGAGCAGGCCGCCGACGTAGTTGAACTGGTTGAACCGCGCGATCACCGCGTCCACCCTGGCCTGCTCGCCGCCGGCGATCCGGGCCGCCGCCGAGAAGCTCAGCGGCGCGATCACCGACACTCCCGCGCCGAGCAGCGTGAACCCGAGCACCGCTATCGGCCACGTCTGCGAGGTGACCACGATCAGCAGCGCCAGCGAGGCGACCACCGCGCCGGTGCGCAGGACGGGCACGGCGCCGTAGCGCGACACGAGTGAGTCACCCGCGAGCCGCAGCACCAGGCTGGCCACGAGGTAGGGCAGCGTGGCGAGTGCCACCAGCTCTTGCGGGGCATTGACGACGTCGTCGAGGAAGGTCGGTCCCCACGTCTGGGCGGCGGTGTCGACCATGTAGAAGAGCACCATCCCCAGTCCGACCAGCATGATCGGCCGCCACGGCACCTGCATGTGCTCGGCCTCGGCCAGGGCCTCACCGTGCTCGCGGGGGAGGTACCGGGCGAACAGTGCGGCCAGCGGGACCAGCGCGACCAGCCCCGCGGTCCAGAGTGGGGCGTGCGCGGAGGCGAGCGCGTAGGTGGCCCCGACGATGCCGCCGAAGGTCCAGGCGCCGTGGAACGACGGCAGGATCGGGCGGCCGTAGCGATGCTCGATCGCGACCGCCTGCATGTTGCTGGTCGCGTCGACCATGCCCAGCCCCACGCCGTAGACGGCCAGGGCGGCGACGAAGACCCCGACGTCAGGGGCGGCAGCGACGACAGGGACCGCGACCGCGATCGTGAGCAGCCCGGCGCGCAGGGTGCGGGCGCTGTCGCTCCGGCGCGCCACCAGCTCGGAGACCACCGATCCGGCCCCGGCCAGCAGCACGATCATCAGCAGCACCAGCGACAGCTCGACGTCGGAGAGGTCCCACCGGTCGGAGAACCGCGGCAGCCGCGTCGTCAGGCTGATGAAGACCAGGCCCTGGGTGGCGAACGCGAGGGCGGCGGCCCGTCGAGCCGCCCGGTTGCTGGCCGAGGGGGTGGTCTGCATGGCCCGATCGTGCCAGTGACTGCACCTTTGCGGGTGAGGGAGGATCTTCCGGGCCATTCTGGGGCCCGGTCCGGCGTACGGCCGGCGTTCGGAGAGGTGACGAATGGCACGCACGGGACAGCAGCTGCGGGTCCGCACGGCCAAGGCCATGGCCGATCGGAGCGGCGGCTCCAGCGTCAAGGTCGCCACGGAGAAGAAGTCCGGCTTCGGTGACCGGCTGCGCTACATGTTCGACAACTCGATGTCGTCGGGTACGCCGGCCCTGATCGCCTGGCTGACCGCGGCGACGCTGCTGCTGATCGTGGTGTTCGCGTTCATCCTCGCGATCACCGGGATGCACCAGGAGGGCGAGAGCCGTGGTTTCTTCCCCGACCTGTTCTACAACCTGTTGCACGCGCTCGACCCCGGCACTGTGGGCGGTGACACCGGCACCTGGAGCTGGAAGCTCGCGATGCTGGCGCTCACCCTGGGCGGCCTGTTCATCGTGAGCGCGCTGATCGGTGTGCTGGCCACCGGGATCGACAGCAAGCTGGCCGACCTGCGCCGGGGCCGCTCGATCGTCCTCGAGAAGGACCACACGGTGATCCTGGGCTGGTCGGAGTCGATCTTCACGATCCTCTCCGAGCTGACCCTGGCCAACGAGAGCCGCAAGGACCCGGTCGTCGTGATCCTGGCCGACCGCGACAAGGTCGACATGGAGGACGAGCTCAAGATCAAGGTCCCCGACCGCCGCGGCACCCGGATCATCTGCCGCTCGGGTTCGCCGATGGACCTCGACGACCTGCGGTTGAGCAGCCACGACACCGCCCGCTCGGTGATCCTGCTCGCGCCGGACTCCGACGACCCGGACTCCGAGGTCATCAAGACCCTGCTGGCGCTCACCCACGGCGGCGAGGACGGGCCGCGCATCGTGGCCGAGATCCAGGACCCGAGCAACCTCGAGGCGGCGGCCCTGGTCGGCAAGGGACGGACCACCCTGCTCGACATCCGCGAGACCGTGGCCAAGCTGGTGGTGCAGACCTCGCGCCAGTCCGGCGCCGCGGCCGTCTACACCGAGCTGTTCGACTACTCCGGGGACGAGTTCTACTTCTTCGAGGACCACGGGATCGCCGGGTCGACGTACGCCGAGGCGCAGCTGGCGTTCGAGGCCGCGTCGGTCGTCGGCATCATCTCCGACGGGGCCTCCAAGCTGAACCCGCCGCCGGACACCACCATCACCGCCGAGCAGACGCTGATCGTCGTCGTCGAGGACGACTCGGCGCTCGAGGGGCAGTCGCGGTCGATGACCGAGCCCGCGCTCAACAAGCTCGGCGAGGCGACCGCCTCCGACACCCGGCCCACCCAGGCGCTCGTGGTCGGCTGGAACCAGCGTGCCCCGATCGTGCTGCGCGAGCTCGACCGCTACGCACCGCCCGGCTCGACGCTGACGGTGGTGGCGGCGTACGGGGAGCCGGTGGTGCCGGCGTTCCAGAACCTCGCGGTCACCGTGGTCAAGGCGTCCTCCACCAACCGCGCCGTGCTCGAGGAGCACGTGGGCGCCGACCTCGACCAGATCATCGTGCTCTGCTACGACGACGACCTCGACGTGCAGACCGCGGACTCACGCACCCTGGTCACGCTGCTCCACGTCCGCGACATCCTCGGCAAGCTCGGCTCGGAGACGCCGGTGGTCAGCGAGATGATCGACGACCGCAACCGGGTGCTGGCGTCCGTCGCGGACGTCGACGACATCGTGGTGAGCGGCGAGATCGTGTCCCTGCTGGTCACCCAGCTCTCCGAGGACGGCCGGCTCGAGGCGGTGTTCAAGGAGCTGCTCGGCGCCGAGGGGAGCGAGATCTACCTGCGGCCGGCCGAGTGGTACGTCGAGCCGGGCGAGGACGTCTCGTGGTCCACCGTCGTCGCGGGTGCGGCCCGCCGGAGCGAGACGGCGATCGGGCTCAAGTCGGCGCTGCTGGCCGACCCGGGGCTGAGGTTCGGGGTGGTCGTGAACCCGCCGAAGTCGCAGACCTACACGATCGGGCCCGGCGACGCCGTGGTGGTGCTGGCCGAGGACTAGCCTCCTCGGGTGGGCGACGTCTGGCTGGTGCGGCACGGCGCCACGGAGTGGAGCGAGGCGGGGCGGCACACGTCCACGACCGACCTGCCGCTGACGCCGGCCGGTGAGGTCGCGGCCCGCGCGGTCGCGGCGAAGCTGCGCGGCCACGACTTCGCGCTGGTGCTGACCTCGCCGCTGCTGCGGGCGCGGCGTACGGCCGAGCTCGCCGGCTTCGCGTCGGCCGAGGTCGACGAGGACCTGCGCGAGTGGGACTACGGCGACTACGAGGGCCTCACCACCGACGAGATCCGGGAGACGGTGCCGGGTTGGACGGTGTTCTCGGCTCCGTGCCCGGGCGGCGAGACGTCGGAGCAGGTCGGGCGCCGGCTGGACCGGGTGGTGGCCCGGTGCCGCGGGGCCGAGGGCGACTCGCTGCTGTTCGGCCACGGCCACGGGCTGCGAGTGCTGACCGCCCGCTGGCTGGCGCTGCCGGTGGCCGACGGAGGGCTGTTCGTGCTCGAGACGGCCACCGTCTCCGTGCTCGGCCACGAGCGCGAGTCCCCGGCGCTGCTGCGCTGGAACTATTGACCTGCCTCCAGCCTGTCCTCGACGGTGGGGCATGGCTCTCTCGGTGGGCTGCCCCCGCTGCTCGACGCCGGTCGCGGAGTCCGGCGGCTCGTGGTCGTGCCCCGACCACGGGATCGTCGAGCCGCTGCGGCGTCCTGCGGAGGCGTCGTACGACACGTTCGTGGAGCACCTGGGCGCCACCGCCCGGTTCCCGACCTACCTGCCGTGGCCGCTCAGCCCGGGCTGGCGGGTCACCGACTTCGCCGGGGTCGGAACCGAGGGCCGCGGCCGCGCGGCGATGACCTGCGTGTCAGGTACCTCCACCCTGGACGGCCCGGTGGACGTGCTCGTGATCAACGAGGAGCCCGGCACCGGCCTGGGCGCCCGCATCGCGGGCACCTGGCACGACGACCCCGGCAGCGAGGTGGGCGAGGGGCCGCCCTGCGTGCGGGTCCGGGTCGACTCCCAGGCCGTTCCGCTCTGGCCGGTCTCGACCTCGGCCGTGGGCGGTGAGTGGGACCGCTCCGTGATGGCCGGCGAGGCCGACGGCCGCTGGCTGTGGCTGGTGCTCCGCCCAGCCTCGGCGATGCTGCTGCTCCGCGACGACTGGATCCTGCGTGACGTGTCCGGGCTCGGCCCGCCACTGGTCGAGCTGCCGTTCGGCGGTCCCGCGCCGGCCTGGTGAGCTGCTGGTCTGGGTTGCCTGCTGACCGCTGCGCTGTCTCGAGGCGGGGACTGACGGCGGTCGCCACCTAGGCTCCACACGTGCGCATCGACCTCCACACCCACACGCGGGCCAGCGACGGCACGCAGACGCCGGAGGAGCTGGTGCGCGCGGCCAAGGTGGCCGGGCTTGACGTCCTGGGGCTGACCGACCACGACGCCACAGCCGGATGGGCCGAGGCGGCCCGCACCGCCGAGGAGGTCGGCACCACGCTGGTGCGCGGGGTGGAGATCAGCACCAAGCACCGGGGGCGCGGCGCCCACCTGCTCGCCTACCTCCTGGACCCGACCTACCCGCCCCTGGTCGAGCAGCTGCGGAAGGTCCTGGACGGCCGGAGCAGCCGGGTGCCGGCGATGCTGGAGCGGCTGCGCGACCTCGGGATCGAGATCGACATCTCCGACGTACGCCGGGCCGCGGACGGAACGGCCGCGACCGGGCGGCCGCACGTCGCGGACGCGCTGGTGACGCTCGGCGTGGTGCCTGACCGGAGCACGGCCTTCGACCGGTACCTCAAGCCGGGCCGGCCGGCGTACGTCAACCGCTACGCGCCGCCGCTGGTCGAGATGGTCCGGTTGGTGGGCGAGGCCGGGGGAGTCAGCGTGCTCGCGCATCCGTGGGGCCGGCACGGGCCGGAGTCGATGACCGAGGAGTCGATCACGGAGCTGGCCGGCCTGGGGCTGGCCGGCCTGGAGGTCGACCACCAGGACCACACCCCGGCCGTGCGGGAGCGGCTCCGGGCCATCGCCGGGCGGCTCGACCTCGTCGTCACCGGCTCCAGCGACCACCACGGTGCCGGCAAGCTCGACCACGAGCTGGGCTGCCACACGACGGCGCCCGAGCAGTACCAGCGGCTGCTGGCCCTGGCCGACGCGGCTTCGGTCCGGTCCGGACGCACCACGCCCGAGCTGGTCGGATGACCCGCTACGCCATCGACGCGCCCACGCTTCTGTACCTCGTGACCGAGCAGCCGCCGGTGGACCCGGCGCACCAGCTCGTGGCACCGAACGGCATCCGCTCCGCTGCGCTGACCCTCCTGCTGGGCCTGGTCCGCAGCGGCCGGCTCACCGAGAAGGAGGCCCGCGAGCTGCACACCCGGCTCACCGAGCTGAAGATCCGCACGCTCGGCGACCGGGTGTCTCGCTGGACGTCGTTCCAGATCGCCCGGGAGCAGGGCTGGGACACGACGTACGACGCGGAGTACCTCGCGGTCGCGAAGCTGCAGGCCGACGCCTTCGTCACCGTCGACGAGGCGATGGCCGCGAGGGCGCAGGGGATCGTGCCGACCGAGCGGGTCCAGGCGCTACTTGCGCCCCACTGACTGGAACCGCTGCAGGAGACTGTTGGGCACCAGCCGCGAGGCGGTGGCGATCGCCTTGTACTGCGGCGACGGGATCGAGAAGACCTTGCCCTTGTCGAAGTCGGACAGGGCGGTGGCGACCAGCTTGTCGGCGTCCAGCCACATGAAGCCCGGCGCCGAGCCACGCGAGACGTCCATCCGCTCGTGGAACTCGGTCTTGGTGAACCCGGGGCACAGGGCCATCACCCTGACACCCTGGGGCTTGTACTCGTTGGCCGCCCACTCCGAGAAGCTGTTGACCCACGCCTTGGCCGCGCTGTACGAGCCCCGCGGCAGGAACGCCGCCACGCTGGAGACGTTGATGATGCCGCCCTGGCCGCGCTCGGACATGGCCCGGAGGGCCGCGTGCGTGAGGCGCATCACGGCGACGACCAGCACCTCGAGCATCGCGGTCTCGGCGTCGGCCGAGTTGTCCAGGAAGCGGCCCTTGAGCCCGAACCCCGCGTTGTTGACCAGCAGGTCGACCGGGCGGGTGCGGTCCAGGAGCCTGGCTTCGACCCGGGCGAGCGAGTCGCGGTCGGTCAGGTCGGCCGGGAGCACCTCGACCTCGACGCCGTGGTCGGCGCGGATGGAGGCGGCGGTCTTCTCCAGCCGTTCCGCGTCGCGGGCGACCAGGACCAGGTCGTATCCGCGGGCCGCGAGCTGCTGGGCGAACGAGTGGCCGATGCCCGCCGTCGGGCCGGTCACGAGCGCGGTCTTGGACATGGGCAGGAGTCTGACAGGTGGGTGCATCACTCGAGAGAGCTCGTCCGGCATGATGGTGTTCGACATGAGCGACCGACGTACGACCGTGCTCGCGATCGCCAACCAGAAGGGTGGCGTCGCCAAGACGACGACTGTGGCGTCGATCGGGGCGGCCCTGGCAGAGCTCGGGAAGCGGGTGCTGCTCGTCGACCTCGACCCGCAGGCCTGCCTGACCTTCTCGCTCGGCATCGACCCCGAGGACCTGGAGCTGTCGGTCCACCACGTTTTCACCAAGGGGATCCCGGCTACTGAGGCGATCATCACCACCGAGGACGGCGTCGACCTCCTGCCGGCCACCATCGAGCTGGCCCGCGCGGAGGCCGACCTGCTCACCCGCACGGGCCGCGAGCACGTGCTCCGGACGGTGATCGAGGAGCTGGCCGAGCAGGGCGAGATCTACGACTGGATCCTGCTGGACTGCCCGCCGTCGCTCGGCGTCCTCACCGTGGCCGCGCTCACCGCGGCCGAGGGCGTGCTGATCCCGCTCCAGTGCGAGACGCTCTCGCACCGGGGCGTGGGCCAGCTGCTCGACACGGTGCACGACGTACGCCGGTTCACCAACCGCGACCTCACGGTCTGGGGCGTGCTGCCCACGCTCTACGACGGCCGCACCAACCACGCGCGGGCGGTGCTCGACACCATCGCCGACACCTACGAGCTCGAGGTGCTCGAACCGCCGATCCCCAAGACCATCAAGTTCGCGGAGGCTCCGGCCGCCGGCCGTTCGATCCTGGCCACGAGCCGGAGCAGCAAGGGCGCCCAGGCCTACCGCGAGGTGGCCGCCAACCTGTCGGCTCGCGCCGCGTCCTGAGGCCGTGGTCAGCCATCGGGCAGAGCCTCCGCGCCGTCACGCGGCGCCGCCCGGTCGACGCCGCGCGGAGAAGGCCCGTCCCCGCTACGGCCGGCTCGCGGTCCTCGGCGCCTCGCTCAGCGTCACGGGTGTCGCGATGCTGGGTGGGGTCGGCGTCCTCCCGTCCGTGGCCAACGACTCGGGTGACCACGCCGACGTCGGACAGACGCTGGCCGGCGCCACCTCCACGCCCTCGGCCGACCCGTCGACGGCGGCGACTCCGGCCGCCGCCGGCACCGGAAGCGCTGCCGGCCAGGCCGCCAAGCAACAGGCCACCACGCAGACTTCCACGCCCACCGCCACGCCCACTTCCACGCCCACCGCGCCGGCTGACCCGGCGGTCCCCGCCGACTCCGGCGACGGCAAGCGCATCGTGTTCGACCAGAGCGACCAGCGGGTCTGGCTGGTCGACGACGACGACCACGTCGAGCGCACCTACCTGGTCTCGGGCAGCCTCTACGACAACCTCTTCCCAGGCACTTATGCGGTCTACTCCAAGTCCGAGCAGGCGTGGGGCGTCGACGACTCGGGGACCATGAAGTACTTCGTGCGGTTCACCCAGGGCACCAACGGCGCCGCCATCGGCTTCCACGACATCCCGATCGACGACGGTCAGCTCGTGCAGACGGCGGCCGAGCTGGGCACGCCCCAGTCGCACGGCTGCATCCGCCAGCTGCGGTCGGACGCCATTGCGCTCTGGGACTTCGCCCCGGTGGGGACCGAGGTCGACGTCACGGCCTGACTCCGCGGGACGAGAACGTCGCGTCGAGCGACGCCCGGGCCAGCACCGACAGGTCGGCCTCCGAGAGGTGGCAGGCCTCGGCCAGGGCCAGGTAGTTGTCGGCCACGTAGCCGGCGAAGTAGGCCGGGTCGTCGGAGTTGACCGTCACCCGGACACCGGCGTCGAGCAGGCGCGGCAGCGGGTGGCCGGCCAGCTCGGGCACGACCTTGAGCCGGACGTTGGACAGCGGGCACATGGTCAGCGGGGTGCCGTCCGCCGCGAGCCGCCGCACCAGTGCCTCGTCCTCGACGCACCGGACGCCGTGGTCGACCCGCTGGACGCCCAGCACGTCGATCGCCTCCCAGATGTACGACGGCGGCCCCTCCTCGCCCGCGTGCGCGACCTTGTGGAAGCCCAGCTCGTCCGCCGCCTCGAACGCCGCGGCGTACAGGCGGGGCGGGTGGCCGGTCTCGGTGGAGTCGAGCCCGACCGCGGCGATGACCTCGCGGTGCGGCTCGAGCGACTCGACCATCTCCAGTGCCGCCTCGGGACCGCGGTGGCGTACGGCACAGGCGATCAGCGCCACTTCGGGTCCGCCGGCGGCGGCGCTCTCGTCGGCGGCCCGGGACAGACCACCCACCACCTCGGCCAGCGGGATGCCGCGGGACGTGTGCTCCTGCGGGTCGAAGAACACCTCCGCGCGGACCACGCCGTCGGCCCGCGCCCGGGCCAGGTACGCCGCCGCCAGGTCGTGGAAGTCGTCCGCGGTGCGCAGCACCGCCATGCAGGCGTAGTAGAGGTCCAGGAACGACTGCAGGTCGCTGAAGTCGTGCGCCCGGCGCAGCGCTGCGACATCTGCGTACGGCAGCGTCAGGCCGTTGCGCGCAGCCAGGGCGAAGGCGAGCTCCGGCTCGAGCGTGCCCTCGAGGTGGAGGTGCAGCTCGGCCTTGGGGAGGGCGACGACGAACGCGCGGTCCATCGCGTCAGGCTAGTGACCCTGTGGGTGTCTCTGGGCCTGGCCTCAGGCGGTCGCGGCCGTCTGGCTGCCACCGGAGCCCGACCCGGCGCCCGACCCGGAACGCCGGCGGCGCCGCCGCCGGTTGCCGGAGCCGGACGAGCCCTCGGGCTTGTCGGCCGACGGCTGGCCCTCGGACGAGGCGGCTGCGTCGACCTTCTCCCCGCTGCGGGTGCGGGTCCGGTTGCGGTTGCTGCGCGGCGGCCGCTCCCCGCGCGGGCGCTCGGTGCGCTCGGGACGCTCCTCGCGCGGCTTGGCCGGCGCGGGCTCGACGATCCGGCCCTTGGTGCCCTTCGGGATGCCCTGGTCGTGGAAGAGGTGCTCGGACGTCGAGTAGGTCTCCTGCGGCTCGTCGAACGGCAGCTCGAGGGTCTTGTTGATCATCTTCCAGCGGTGCAGGTCCGCCCAGTCGACGAAGGTGATGGCGATGCCCGACGCCCCGGCGCGGCCGGTGCGACCGATGCGGTGCACGTAGTTCTTGTCATCCTCGGGGCAGCTGTAGTTGATGACGTGCGTGACGCCCTGGACATCGATGCCACGGGCGGCCACGTCGGTGGCCACCAGCACCTGCAGCTTGTCCTCGCGGAACCTGGTCAGGGCCTTCTCGCGGGCCACCTGGGCCATGTCGCCGTGCAGTGCGGACGTCTTGAAGCCGCGCTCCTGCAGGTCGTCGGCGACCCGTTGGGCCTGCCGCTTGGTGCGGGTGAAGACGATCATCTTGCCGGCGTCCTCGGCCTGCAGGATCCGTCCGATCATCTCGGGCTTGTCGAGGTCGTGCGCGAGGTAGATGAACTGCGCAGTCGCCGGGACCATCGTGGTGTCGTAGGACGACTCGGCGCGGATGTTCATCGGGTGCCGCATGTGCCGGCGGGCCAGCGTGACGATCGCCGAGGGCATGGTGGCCGAGAACAGCATCGTCTGCCGGGTCTCGGGCGTCTTCGACAGCAGCTTCTCGACGTCGGGGAGGAAGCCGAGGTCGAGCATCTCGTCGGCCTCGTCGAGCACCACCGCGTGCACGTGCGACAGGTCGAGCGCGCGGCGGTCGGCCAGGTCGATCAGCCGGCCGGGCGTCCCGACGACGACGTCGACGCCCGCCTTGAGGGTGTCCAGCTGCGTGTCGTAGCCCACGCCGCCGTAGACGGTGAGGACACGCAGACCGACGTCCTTGCCGGCCAGGGCGAGGTCGCCGGAGACCTGCAGCGCGAGCTCACGGGTGGGGGCCACGATCAAGGCCTGTGGCTTGCCCTGGGGCATCTCGACGTAGGCAGGGTCGCTCGGCGCGACGCTGCGCTGCAGGACCGGGATGCCGAAGGCGAGGGTCTTGCCGGTGCCGGTGCGGGCCTGGCCGATCAGGTCGGTGCCCAGCAGGGCGACCGACAGGGTCATCTCCTGGATCGCGAAGGGGGTGGTGATGCCGGCGCGCTCGAGCGCGTCGCAAATCTCGGGGAGCACCCCGAGCTCTCTGAACGTGGTCAGGGTTCTGTCGCTTTCGTGTGTGGTTGTGGTCAGCCGTCCGGTGAGTCCGGAACCAGGAACTGTCAGTTCGGTGCGGCGGACCAAGTCACACATGTCTGCCGCGCACATACTCGAAAGGCCATCGGACGACGGCCTCTACCAGCATCAATGGTATCGGTAGGGTGCGCGCGTGGCTGCATCTCCGCCCGACGAGAGTCCCCTGGTCTTCGAGGACCCGACCTACCGCGATGCCGTCGTCGACCTGCTCGGCGCCGTGTCGTACGGCGAGATCTCGGCCTTCGAGCGGCTGGCCGAGGACGCCCGGATGGCTCCGACGTTGGAGGACAAGGTCGCGATCGCGACCATGGCCAGCGCGGAGTTCGGCAAGGTGGCCGCACTGCACGACCGGATCCGGAGGCTGGGCGCCGACCCGTTCGCGGCCATGGCGCCGTTCCGGGACCCGATCGACCTCTTCCACGAGCACACGGCGCCCTCGGACTGGTTCGAGAGCCTGATCAAGGCCTTCGTGGGCGACGGCCTGGCCGACGACTTCTACCGCGAGATCGCGGCGTACCTCGACACCGAGACGCGCGACCTGGTGGTGGCCTCGCTCGACGACGAGGGCCACGCGGCGTTCGTCGTCGACCGCGTGCGCGCTGCCATCGCCGCCGACCCGCGGCTGGCCGGCCGGCTGGCCCTGTGGGGGCGTCGGCTGATGGGGGAGGCGCTCACCCAGGCCCAGCGGGTGGCCGCCGAGCGGGACGCGCTCTCGGCGCTGCTGGCCGGCGGGGTCGACCGGCCCGGGCTCGACCTGGCCGCGATCGGCCGGATGTTCACCCGTATCACCGAGCGGCACGCCGCCAGGATGGCGGAGCTGGGGCTCGCCTCCTGACGCCCCCGCCGCGGGTCGTCAGGCGCGGCGGTTGGGGCGGCCGAGCACGCTCGCGGCGCCGATCACGAGGATCGCGGCCACCGCGACCTGCCAGATGTGGCGCCACCAGTCCAGCCCGCCGGTGGAACCGCGGAAGTCGAACACGCCGACGTAGAGCCAGTTGCCCAGGAGGACCCCGCCGACGCCGCACAGGACCGTGGCCCAGAGCGGGATGTCGCGGTCGCCGGGCGCGACCCACTTGCCCAACGTCCCGATGATGGCGCCGCCGATGAGCGCCCAGAGGATGGTGCCGATCATGGTGGTGGTGCTCCTGTCCCGACCTGCGGAGCTGGCCTCGGAGGAGGTCAGCTCCGGAAGCCGACCATCCCCGCGACGCCGGTGCCGATCTCGACGTACGCCACCTTGGCGCCGGGTACGACGACCCTGCGGCCCTTGCTGTCGGTGAGGGCGATCACGCCCGTCTCGCTGACCAGCGCCTCGCTGATCAGCTTCTCGATGTCCTCCACGGACCCGTCCACCTCCAGGACCAGCTCGCGCTGGGCCTGCTGGACGCCGATCTTGACCTCCACGGTCGTTCCTCCTGAGAAAGTCTGCGTTGGTAGCGGTCGGTCAGTGCTCGCCGGACGCCGGTTCATCGGTCCGGGGATATCCCCGGATCCCCCGCCAGGCCAGCCCTGCGACGAGCGCCGCCGCGTCGGGCCGCTCGATGCCGCCGGCCTCGATCAGCCAGAACCGCGCGCTGACCTGGGCCATTCCCACCAGGGAGACGGCGAGCAGCCGGGACTGCTCGTCGGACAGGCCGGTGTCCTCGTGGATCACGTCCGCGACCAGCGCCGCGGTCTCGTTGGTCACCCGCTCCACCTGCTCGCGCACGGCGGGCTCGTTGACCAGGTCGGACTCGAAGACCAGCTTGAACGCTCCCGTGTCGCTCGCCACGTAGTCGTAGAAGACCGCCATGGTCGCCTCGACGCGCTGCTTGTTGTCCTGGGTGGACTCCAGGGCCGCGCGGGTGTTGGCGATGATCGTGTCGCAGGAGGAGTCGAGCAGGGCCAGGTAGAGGTCGAGCTTGCCGGGGAAGTGCTGGTAGAGGACCGGCTTGGAGACCCCGGCCCGGTCGGCGATGTCGTCCATCGCCGCCGCGTGGTAGCCCTGGGCCACGAAGACCTCGAGCGCGGACTCCAGCAGCTGGGCGCGCCGCTCCCGGCGGGGCAGCCGCCCCCCGCGTGGTCGCGCGGCGTCCACGTCGTACTGGCCGGTACTCACGGCTAGGACCCTACCCAAGCCGACCCGGTTGACCGGATGACGGGACGTGTCTGGCGGTACGGCGTGCCGCGGCGACCATGGAGGGAACAGACCGGCGGCCACCCGGCGTTCACCCTGATGGTCGCCGTTGGTCGACCGATCAGTCGACCGATCAGTCGATCAGCAGTCGATCAGCAGTGCAGTCAGAACCGTTTCGAGGAGCATCCGTGCCGACATCCCTGGCCCCACTCGTGGAGCCCGCAGACGAGCTCACCATCGACGAGGTGCGCCGTTACAGCCGCCACCTGATCATCCCCGACGTCGGGATGGCCGGGCAGAAGCGGCTGAAGAACGCCAAGGTGCTGGTCATCGGCGCGGGTGGCCTGGGCAGCCCGGCGCTGCTCTACCTGGCCGCGGCCGGCGTCGGCACGCTCGGGATCGCGGAGTTCGACGAGGTCGACGAGTCCAACCTGCAGCGCCAGATCATCCACCAGCAGTCCGACATCGGGAAGTCGAAGGCCCAGTCGGCCAAGGAGTCGGTCCTCGAGACCAACCCCTACGTCAACGTCGTCCTGCACGAGGAGCGGCTCGACAACGACAACGTCATGGGCGTCTTCGAGGGCTACGACCTGATCGTCGACGGCACCGACAACTTCGCCACGCGCTACATGGTCAACGACGCGGCGTACTTCCTCGGGATCCCCTACGTCTGGGGCTCGATCTACCGCTTCGACGGCCAGGCCTCGGTGTTCGCACCCACGCTGGCCGAGGACGCCCCCTGCTACCGGTGCCTCTACCCGGAGCCGCCGCCGCCCGGGATGGTGCCGAGCTGCGCGGAGGGTGGCGTGCTCGGCGTCCTGTGCGCCTCGATCGGCTCGATCCAGGTCAACGAGGCGATCAAGCTCATCACCGGCATCGGCGAGCCCGCCGTCGGCCAGCTGGTCATCTACGACGCCCTGGAGCTGAGCTGGCGCAAGCTGAAGGTCCGCAAGGACCCCAGCTGCGCGCTGTGCGGCGAGCACCCGACCGTGACCGAGCTGATCGACTACGACGCCTTCTGCGGTGCGGTCTCCGAGGAGGCCGCGGAGGCGGCCGCCGGCTCGACCATCTCGGTGGTCCAGCTCGAGCACATGCTCAAGGAGCGTGACGAGGGGACGCGCGACTTCGTCCTCGTCGACGTGCGTGAGCCCAACGAGTACGAGATCAACAAGATCCCCGGCTCGGTGCTGATCCCCAAGGGCGACTTCCTCAACGGCAGCGCCCTCGAGCAGCTGCCGTCGGACAAGCAGATCGTCATGCACTGCAAGACGGGCGTCCGCTCGGCGGAGACGCTCGCCATCGTGAAGGGCGCCGGGTACGCCGACGCCGTCCACGTGGGTGGCGGCGTGGCCGCGTGGGTGAACCAGATCGACCCGAGCCAGCCGTCCTACTGACGCGCTGACACCCCGGACGCGACGTCCCGGCCGTCTGCTACCGGCCGGGGCGTTGCTCTGCCAGCTCGGCCAGCCGGCGAAGCGCCTTCGGGAAGATCTCGGCGGGCGGGGTGACGAGCCCGGCGCCGACCTGGCCGACCCCGGCCACCTTGCCGGCCATGCCCGTGTTGATCTGGGGGAGGATCCCGGTCCGGCAGACCTTGGTGACGTCGATGCCCGTCGGCGTCCCCTGGAACTCCAGGACCGGGACCGACCAGCGCGGGTTCTCACCCAGGGTGATCTCGTGCATCCGGCGAGTGGTGGCCAGCGCGTCCGGGACCGAGCCCCCGACGAAGCGGACGATCGCCGGTGCGGTGGCCATCGCGAAGCCTCCGATGCCCGCGGTCTCGGTGATGGCGGAGTCGCCGATGTCGGGGTTGGCGTCGTCGGGGCCGTAGTCGCCCAGGAACAGCCCGTCGGCCAGCTGGGCCGGGCCGGTGAACCACTCGTCGCCGCTGCCAGCGACCTGGATCCCGAAGTCGGTCCCGTTCCGGGCCATGGCGACGACCATCGTCGAGCCGTCGATGTCGCGGGCCGCGTCGAGGGCCAGCTTGCAGGCCGGCATGGCCAGGTTGAGGAAGAAGTGGTCGTTGCCGCCGATGAAGCGGAGCGCCTCGGACACGTCCCCACCGTCCCAGCCACTGGTGACCATGGCGGGCGCGAGGTCGCGCAGGAGCATCAGCGTGCCGGCCCGGTTGCGGTTGTGCGCCTCGTCGCCCATCTGCAGCATCTGGGTCAGGATGCCGGTGACGTCGACCGGGTCGGCCGTGCGTACGGTCGCCTGCAGCAGCGGCCCGAGCACGCCGCCCATCCAGCGCAGCCGGGTCAGCACGTCGGGCGAGTAGGCGCCGTACCGCAGCACCTTGCCCAAGCCCCTCGTTGAGCGAGCAGAAGGTACGCCGGCCGCTGGCCCGGTCCTCGAGGACCCAGAGCCACATCGACGGTGTGATGACGCCGGCCATCGGGCCGACTGCCGAGCGGTGGTGGCACGGCTCCAGCGAGACCGACGAGCCGGCCTCGAACAGCGCCACCGCGTCCTCGGGGTCGTCGACCAGCCCCTCCAGCACGGCCCCGCCCAACAGCGCTCCGCGTAGCGGCCCGGAGGCGCGGTCCCAGGAGATCGGCGGGCCGGCGTGCAGGAACTGGCCCCTGTCCAGCCCGAGCAGCTCGGAGGCCGGTGCGACGTCGACCAGCGTCGCGGTCACCGCGAGCATCGCCGCCAGCGCCTCCGCGTTCGCGGCTGCACGCCTCGGGTCGGCGGCCACGGCCGCGAGGTCGGCCTCGGTGCCCTCCATCGGCGGGCGCCAGTCGACCCGGGTGACCGGGACGGCCTGGTCGGCGATCGCGTCGGCCAGGAGGTCGGCGCCGACGTTGACGACGGCTCCAGGCAGATTCATCGCAGACCTTCCAGCAACGCAACCGCACGGCGCGTAGCGCCGGCGTTGGACAGGTGGACCTCGGCACCCGCGTCGGCCAGGGCGCGCACCTGGCGGTCGAGCCCCTGCGGGTCCGCCGCGGTGCCGACGACCGCGACCACCACCGGCTGCCGGACGCCGGACAGGGCCGGCGCCAGCAGCGCCGCCGGGTCGGGCTCGGCACCGTGTCCGAGCACGACGTCCAGCAGCAGCACGGCGGTGTCCGGGTCGGCCGCGGCGCGCGCGAGGTGCTCCAGCCGGAGGGTCGGGTCGATCATGGGGTGCGCTCGCCCGGTCGTGTACTGGTCGTCACCGAAGTCCACGAACGTGTGGCCGTCCGGCTGCTGAGGTCCGAGCAGCCCGGTGGCGATGATCTTCGCCTCGGTCGCCATGGTGCCGCCCACGAACAGGCCCCGCAGCCAGCGACCGCCGGCCGGCTCGCCGGCCGAGCCCGCGACCGGCCACGCCGGCACGTCGCGGCCCAGCCTCGTCAGCACCGACTCGGTCGCCTCGGTCAGGTCCGGATGGCCGGCGCCGAGGAGGGCCAGCTGCACCGGGGTGCCGAGCGAGGCGGCGAGCTCCTCGACCTCGGCCTCCACCTCGGGGGCCGGGGGCTTGGAGACCAGCACGATGAGCTCCACGGACGCGTCCGCGTCCAGCCGGCGCAGCGCCTCCCGGGTGGCCAGCCCGCCGACCTCGGCGGACAGGTCCCGCCCGCCGACCCCGAGGGCGTGGGTCACCCCGACACCCGCGTGGTCGAGCAGCGCCAGGACCTGCTGGCACCCGGTGCCGGAGGCGGCCACGAGGCCGACCGGGCCGGGCTGGACGACGTTGGCGAACCCGAGGCCCAGGCCGCCGATCACCGCGGTGCCGCAGTCCGGCCCCATCACCAGCAGCCCCTGCCCTGCGGCGGCGCGCTTGAGCGCGACCTCCTGCTCGACCGGCACGTTGTCGCTGAACACCATCACGTCGTGTCCGGACTCGACGGCGTCCATGGCCTCGACGAAGGCGTTCGCACCAGGCACCGAGACCAGCGCGATCGCACCCGGAGCACGCCGCAGCGCGGCGGCCGTCGTCCGCGGCGGCGCCTCTTCGGTCGGTCCGCTCTCGCGGCGGGTGGACTCGGACAGCGCTCGCTCCACCCCGGCCAGCGCCGCCTCGAGCGTCCCGCCCTCAGCGAGCCGGACGGCGACCACCATGTCGTTCGGCGTCGCCTCGGACGGCACCTCGAAGCCCATCTCGGTGAGCACCTCGATGTTGAGCCCGGTCGCCATCGCGACCTGCGCGGCCGCGACTCCCTCGACGCCCTGGACGGCCCGGCTCACCTGCAGCAGCGTCACCGAGTCGGCGTACGCGCCCCTGCGCAGCTCCACGTGGTTCACGCAGCCACCCTTTCAAGTCCCGAGAGCGCCAGCCGCGCACCCTCCACCAGCCCGCGTCCGGAGGTGTGCCCGATCCGCTCGACCGCCTCGACCGGGCCGGTGCCGGCCAGCCAGGCCACGAACTCCGGGAGCGCCTCGCCGTGCATCGCGCAGTCGAGCAGCGTGGCGGAGAGCAGCGTCGTCGTGGGCGCAAGCAACCGCACCTGGGCATCGACCTGCGGGGTCGGCAGGCCGGCCGCGCGGGTGCACCGCCAGCCAGCCGCACAGCACGTCGTCGCCGTACGGCGTGAGCCCGTCGCCGCGACCCACGAGCGACGCGACGTCGACCGGGCCGGGGGTGCCGGTCATCGCCAGCCGGGGCACGGAGACGTCCACCATCCGCCCGATGACCAGCGGCTCGCCGTCCAGGTGCAGCACCCCGCCGGCCACGGACGCGGCGACCACGTCGGGTAGCCGGTCCAGGGAGCTGCGGAGGGCGCAGGGCACTGCCGTCGCACGGGTGCCGACCACGCCGACGCAGCTGCCGGCCACCTCGACGTAGACCGCATCAGGTCCGCGGTGCAGAACGCGCGCCGGTCCGTCACCAGCGGCCCGCAGGTGAGCGGCCACTCGGGGGGGCGCGCTCACCGGGGTCACGGGACCGACGTTAGCCGCCGCGACACGCAGGGCGCGCCTCCCCGTCCGCGCCGGCGCCGGACCCCGAACAGATCACGCGCCGGCGGCGTTGCCGACGCGTCGAAGACGCCCAGTCTGCGCGCGCGCCGGCGCCTTGCCATCGCGCGCCTGGACGACGCCCGCATCCACCCCGGACCGGGAGACACGCCCTACCCACCGGTAACGCTCAGGTCGCACCACTGGGGCCCGCGCGGGTGTGTCATGTGCAGCATCGGACGTGCCGTGGCTCGGGCGGCACCCAGCGAAAGGCACATCAATGTCGATGTTCAAGTGGGACGTGGTCGAACCCGCGCCCGGCGAGCCTGTTGCCCCCGGTCAGCGGCTCCCGTGGGGCAAGACGATCGGCGTCGGCGCCCAGCACGTGGTGGCCATGTTCGGCGCCACTTTCGTCTTCCCGCTCGTCATGGGCCTGGATCCCAACCTCGCCATCATGTTCTCGGGCATCTGCACGGTCCTGTTCCTGCTCATCACGAGCAACAAGGTCCCGAGCTACCTCGGCACCAGCGCGTCGTTCGTCGCCGGCGTGACGGCGATCCGCGCCCAGGGCGGGGACTCCGCAGATGTCACCGGGTCGATCATGGTCTGCGGCCTCGTGCTGCTGGCGGTCGGCATCCTCGTCCACTTCGCCGGCTCCGGGCTCATCCACAAGATCCTGCCCCCGGCGGTGACCGGCGCGGTGGTCATGCTGATCGGCTTCAACCTCGCGCCCGTGGTGGCCGGCATCTACTGGCCCCAGGACCAGTGGGTCGCGATCCTGACCGCGTCGTTCCTGGTCTTCGCCGCAGTCATGCTCCCCGGTTTCTGGGCCAGGATCGCGGTCCTGCTGGCGCTGGTGTTCGGCTACGTCATCTCGTGGCTGTTCGACGGCATCTTCGGCCAGATCAACTCGGTCCTGGGTGGTGCCACCGAGGCGACCGACCATGACCGGATCAGCTGGACCGGAGTGAAGGCGGCCGACTGGATCGGCCTGCCGAGCGGCAAGCTGGCCGACGGCGTAAACGTGGTGCACGGTCCGAGCTTCTCGATGACGTTCATCCTGCTCGTGCTGCCGGGCGTGATCGCGCTGATCGCGGAGAACACCGGACACGTCAAGGCGGTCGCGGAGATGACCGGTGACGACCTCGACCCCTACATGGGTCGCGCGCTCGGGGCCGACGGGTTCGCCACCGCTCTCTCGAGCCTGTTCGGCGGCTCCCCGACCACCACCTACGCCGAGAACATCGGCGTCATGGGGGCCACCAAGGTCTACTCGACGGCGGCCTACTACGTGGCGGCCGCGGTCGCCATCCTGCTCGGCCTCTGCCCGAAGTTCGGGGCGATCGTGAGTGCCACGCCCGGTGGCGTCCTGGGCGGGATCACCGTCGTGCTCTACGGGATGATCGGCCTGGTCGGTGCCAAGATCTGGGTCGAGAACCAGGTGGACTTCGGTGACCCGGTGAACCTGGTCGGCCTCTCCGCCGGCCTCATCGCGGGCATCGGCGGCGTCACCCTCCAGATCACCGACAACTTCGAGCTGGGTGGCATCGCGCTCGGCACGATCATGGTGATCGTCTACTACCACATCGTGAACAGCGGCCGCCGCGGCAGCAATACCGGGGCACGCGAGGTCACCGAGGCCCTGTGACCACAATGGCAGCGTGAAACCAGCGCCGTTCGAGTACTGCCGGCCGGGGTCGCTCACCGAAGCGGTGGCGGCCCTGGCCGGCGAACCGGGGGCCAAGGTGCTCGCCGGCGGCCAGAGCCTGGTCCCGCTGCTCTCGATGCGGCTGGCCGCCCCCTCGATGCTCGTCGACATCAACGGGATCGGCGGCCTGGCCGACATCGACGCCGACGAGTCCGGGGTGACCGTCGGTGCGCTGGCCCGGCACGCCGACGTGCTCGCCTCGGAGGAGGTACGCCGGGTGCAGCCGCTGGTCCCGATGGCGCTCTCGCACGTCGCGCACGCCACCATCCGCAACCGCGGCACCACCGTCGGCTCGCTGGTGCACGCCGACGCCGCCGCGGAGATGCCCGTCGTCCTGACGCTCCTCGGCGGCTCGCTCGAGGTCGAGGGGCCGGGCGGCCGGCGCACCATCCCCGCCGACGAGCTGTACGTCGGCCCGCTCGAGTCGTCGGTGCACCACGACGAGATCGCAGTGGCGGCCTTCTTCCCGGCGCTGGCTCCGGGAGCAGGCGTGGCCTTCGACGAGATCGCCCGGCGGCACGGCGACTACGCCCTGGTGGGCGCGGCCGCCCTGGTGGACGGCGACTCCGTCAAGGTCGGCTACCTGTCGGTGGCCGAGGTCCCGACGGTCGTCGACCTCTCCGGCGTACCCGACGATCGCCTCGGTGACGCCGCGCTCGAGCACCTCGACCCGGGCGACGACATCCACGCCACCGGGGACTACCGCGCCCAGCTGGTGCGCGTGCTGACCGCACGCGTGGTTCGATCGGCGCGGGAGGGGGCAGGCAGATGAGCGAGGAGCGGCACCAGTTCGTGCTGACGGTCAACGGCACGTCGCACCCGGTCGCGCTGCCCGCCCGACGGCTGCTCTCCGACGCCCTGCGCCACGACCTCGGCCTCACCGGCACCCACGTCGGCTGCGAGCACGGCGTCTGCGGCGCCTGCACGGTGCTGGTCGACGGCCGGCCGGTGCGGTCCTGCCTGATCTTCGCCGTCTCCGCCCAGGACGCCGAGATCACGACCGTCGAGGGGCTCACGAACTCCGACGGGACGCTCGGCCCGGTGCAGCAGGCCTTCCTGGAGTGTCACGGCCTCCAGTGTGGTTTCTGCACCCCGGGCTTCCTGACCACGATCACCGCCGGGCTGCGCGCGAACCCGTCCCCGACGCACGAGGACGCCCGCGACATGGTGGCGGGCAACCTGTGCCGCTGCACCGGCTACCAGAACATCGTCAAGGCGGTCGAGCGCGCGGCCGAGCTCGCCCGCACCGGCACCCACGCCGCCACCCCCGAGGCGCCGGAGCCCGAGTCGGGGCAGCTGGAGTACGAGGACCGCGACGACGACAACGCATCCACGGGGCTCGGAGCATGACCACCAAGCTGATGGGCCAGAAGGTCCAGCGGGTCGAGGACCAGCGGTTCCTGCGGGGCCAGGGACGGTACGTCGACGACGTGGCGGTCGGGAGCGAGGCGCTGCACGCCGCCGTGCTCAGGTCGCCGCACGCCCACGCGCGCATCCTCGACATCGACGTCTCCGACGTGCTCGACCTCGAGGGCGTGCACGCGGTGTGGACCTACGACGACCTGACCGGCCCGATGGCCGAGCCGCTGCCGCTGCTGATCCCGCACCCGGCGCTCACCCACGGCCGCACGCAGTACGCACTGGCCAACGGCGAGGTCAACTACATGGGCGAGGCGGTCGCCTTCGTGGTCGCCGACGACCGCTACGTCGCCGAGGACGCGGTCGGGCGCATCCGCGTCGACTACGAGCTGCTGCCACCCGTGGTCGGCATCCCGGCCGCCCGGGCGGCCGATCACCTCGTGCACGACGACGTGCCCGGCAACATCGGTGCCCGGCTGGAGCAGAACGTCGGCGACGCTCCCGCAGCGATCGCGAGGGCGCCGCACCGGCTGTCCCTCGACCTCACCGTCGAGCGCAGCTCGTGCCAGCCGATGGAGGGCCGCGGCACGGTCGCCCGGTGGGACCCCGACCAGAACCGGCTCCAGGCCTGGACCTCGACCCAGACCTCGACCGGCGTCCGGGCCGCGATCGCGGTCAAGCTGGAGCTGGACCTCGGGCAGGTCGACGTGATCACGCCGGACGTGGGCGGCGGCTTCGGGGTCAAGATCAACCACCCGTGGCCCGAGGAGCTGCTGGTGCCGCTGGCCGCGAAGAAGCTGGGCCGGACGGTGAAGTTCACCGAGGACCGCCGCGAGCACTTCATCTCCACCGCCCACGAGCGCGGCCAGGAGCAGCACATCGAGGTCGGCTTCGACGACGACGGCCGGCTGCTGGGGCTGGACGTGGAGTTCTGGCACGACCACGGCGCCTACACGCCGTACGGCCTGATCGTGCCGATCATCACCTCCACCCAGCTGCTCGGGCCCTACAAGCCGCAGAGCTACCGCGTGGTGTTCGAGTCGATCTACACCAACACCGTCATGGTGACGCCGTACCGCGGCGCCGGCCGGCCCCAGGGCTGCTACGCGATGGAGCGGACCATGGACGCCATCGCGAAGTACCTCGGCAAGGACCGCACCGAGGTCCGGGCGGTCAACTTCATCCAGCCCGACGAGTTCCCCTACGACCACGGGCTGGTCTTCCAGGACGGCCGCGAGCTGGAGTACGACTCCGGCGACTACCCGGCCTCGCTGGAGAAGATCAAGGCGCTGGTCGGGTGGGACGAGTTCCCGGCGTTCCGGGCCGAGATGGCCGCGCAGGGTCGCCGGGTGGGCATCGGGCTGGCCTGCTACGTCGAGGGCACCGGCGTCGGCCCCTACGAAGGCGCGCACGTGCACATCGAGACCTCCGGCAAGGTCAAGGTGGCGACCGGGCTCACCACCCAGGGGCAGGGCCACGCCACGGTCTTCGCCCAGCTGGTGGCCGACGAGCTCGGCGTGAAGTTCGAGGACGTCGAGGTGGTCACCGGCGACACGCGCCGGATGCCGTACGCCGTCGGCACCTTCGCCTCCAGGGCCGCGGTGATGAGTGGCTCGGCCATCCACCTGGCCGCCAAGCGGGCCAGGGAGAAGGTGCTCAGGATCGCCGCCGACGCGCTCGAGGTGGACGAGAAGGACCTGCAGATCGTCGACGGCGTCGTCTCGGTCAAGGGCGCGCCGGAGTCGACGATCGACCTGGGCACCGTCTCGGTGCTCTCCAACCCCCTTCGCTACGCCTTCGACGAGGCGTCGAGGGCGGCGACCCAGTTCCACGTCGGCGACCCCGGCAAGCCACCGGTGGCCGAGGACGACGAGCCCGGTCTCGAGGGCCGCGACTTCTACTCACCGGAGCGGGCGACGTTCGCCTCGGGCATGCATGCGGTGATCGTCGAGACCGACCCCGAGACCGCGGAGATCAGGATCCTCAAGTACGCCGTGGTGCACGACTGCGGCAACCTGATCAACCCGATGATCGTCGAGGGCCAGATCCACGGCGGTGTGGCGCAGGGCGTGGGCGGCGCGCTCTACGAGCGGATGGCGTACGACGAGTCCGGGCAGCTGCTCAACGCGTCGTTCATGGACTTCCTGATGCCCTACGTCACCGAGGTGCCCGACGGCATCGACATCGACCACCTCGAGACGCCCTCGCCGCTCAACCCGCTCGGGATCAAGGGGGCCGGCGAGGCCGGGGTGATCCCGTCCGCGGCGGTGTTCGCCGCCGCGATCGAGGACGCCGAGGGCATCCCCATCACGGCCATGCCGATCTCACCGTCCGAGCTGTTCGCCCTCCGCCAGTCACAGGGACAGGAGCACTCATGAAGATCTCCGGAGCCAACGTCATCGACCAGCCGGTCGACAAGGTCTGGGACGCGCTGCTCGACCCGCGGGTCCTGGTGGCCACGATCCCCGGCTGCTCCCGGCTGGAGTCGACGGGGGAGAACACCTACGCGATGACGGTCACGGCGGGGGTCGCGGCGATCAAGGGCACCTACTCCGGCTCGTGCTCGCTCTCCGACCTCAAGGACCGGGAGTCGCTGGTGATGAAGCTCCAGGGTGCCGGCGCACCGGGCACCGTCGACGCCACGGTCAACGTGCGCTTCTCCGAGCCGGCCGCCGGGCAGACCGAGATCTCCTACGACGCCGACGCGGTCGTGGGTGGCATGGTCGGCGGCGTCGGCCAGCGGATGCTGAGCTCGGTGTCCAAGCGGATGGCGGGGGAGTTCTTCTCCAACGTCGGTCAGGCGATCTCCGCACCGCCTTCGGCCGAGCCGGTCGAGACCTCGACCTCGCCGTCCGGGGCAGCGGTGTTCAACGCACCCGCCAAGGCCGGCGGCATCTCGTCGCAGGACGACTTCCTCAAGGGCATCGTGGTCGGCGCCGGGCTGGTGGTCCTGGGCGTCGTCGTGGGGTCGATCTTCGGGCGGCGGCGGTGACGGTCTGATGGGTGTCAGCGTCGAGTCGACCGCCCGCGACCAGGCGGCCGCCGTACGCGCCAAGGAGATCTCCGCCCGCGAGCTGCTCGACCTCCACCTGGCCCGGATCGCCGAGCGCAACCCGGAGCTCAACGCGATCGTCAGCCTCGACGAGGAGCGCGCCCGGGAGGGCGCGGCCGCCGCCGACGAGGCGCTGACCAAGGGCGAGGTCGGGCCGCTGCACGGGCTTCCGTTCGCGTTCAAGGACACCCACGCGGTGGCGGGCTGGCGGACGACGTTCGGCTCGCCGCTGTTCAAGGACTTCGTTCCCGAGCAGGACGAGCTCATCGTCGAGCGGGTCCGTGCCGCCGGGGTGGTGGTGATCGGCAAGACCAACGTGCCGGAGTTCGCGGCCGGCTCGCACACGTTCAACAAGGTCTTCGGTACGACGCTCAACCCGGTCGACCCGAGCCGCTCCGCCGGCGGCTCGAGTGGCGGCGCGGCGTGCGCGCTCGCGGCGGGCATGGTGCCGCTGGCGGACGGCTCCGACATGGGGGGCTCGCTGCGCAACCCGGCGTCGTTCTGCGGTGTCGTCGGCCTCCGCCCGAGCCTGGGCCGGGTGCCGCAGTGGCCGCACGTCAACCAGTGGGAGACCACCTCGGTCGGCGGCCCGCTGGCCCGCAACGTCGCCGACCTCGCGCTGCTGCTGAGCGTGCTGGCCGGTCCGGACCCGCGGGCCCCGCAGGCGCTGGGTGACCCGGGCGTCGTCTTCGCCCCGCCGGTCTCCGGCTCGCTGACCGGGCTGCGGGTCGCGGTCTCGACCGAGCTGGGCGGGCTGCTCGAGGTGGACACCGAGGTGGCGTCCGTCGTCGAGGGCTCCAGGAAGGTGTTCGAGAGCGCCGGTGCGTCGGTCGGCACCGCCCACCCGAGCCTGGTCGAGGGTGACGACACGTTCCGGACGCTGCGGGCCTGGCACTTCCAGGCCAGGTTCGGTCGGCTGCTGGCCGAGCATCCTGACGACTTCAAGCAGTCGCTGGCCGACAACATCCGGGCGGGCGAGCACCTCACCGGCGCCGACGTGGCTCGCGCGTACGCCCAGCGGACCACCCTGTCCGAGCGGATGCGGGAGTTCTTCACCGACCACGACCTGCTGGTGCTGCCCACCTCGCAGGTGCCGCCGTTCCCGGCCGACCAGGAGTTCCCGGCCGAGATCAACGGCAAGCAGATGGCGACCTACCTGGACTGGATGCGGGCCTGCTACCTGATCACCGTCACCGGCTGCCCGGCCATCTCGGTGCCGTTCGGGCGTACTCCGGACGGCCTGCCGGTCGGCGTCCAGCTGGTCGCCCCCCACGGCGCGGACCGCTTCCTGCTGGAGGTGGCGGCCGCCCTCGAGGCTGCGGTCGGGTGACCGACCACGAGCTGGTGGTCGCGGACGCGACGCTGCGCGGTCGCGACGGCCGCTGGCGGATCGGCATCGACGACGGCCGTATCGCGGCCGTCACCCGGGACGCCGTCACCGGCCGCGAGGAGATCGACGCTGCCGATGGGCTGGTCACCGAGAGCTTCGTCAACGCGCACCTGCACCTCGACAAGGTGCACACACTCGACCGTGTCGTCGAGAAGGTCGGCGACGCCGCGCTGACGGCGTACACCGCCGGCGAGATGGCCTCCGCGCTCACCTCGATCGAGCTGGCCTCGGCGGTCAAGGCCGACTACGACCGGTCCTGGATCGAGCCGAACGCCCGCCGGGCGGTGGTCGAGGCGGTGCGGCACGGCGTCCGGCACGTGCTGGCCTTCGCCGACGTGGACACCTCGGCCCGGCTCGAGGGCGTCATCCCGCTGCTGGCCCTGCGCGAAGAGTTCCGCGGCGTGGTTGACCTCCAGGTGGTCGCCTTCCCGCAGGACGGGCTGCTGCGCGACCCGGGCGCCGAGGAGCTGGTCCGCGAGGCGGTCGACCTCGGCGCCGACGTCGTGGGCGGGATCCCCTGGATCGAGCACACCGACGCCGAGGCCCGCGAGCACGTACGCCGGATGTGCTCGCTGGCCGCCGGGCACGGCCGGCGGGTCGCGATGCTGGTCGACGACGCCGGCGACGCCTCACTACGGACCACCGAGATGCTGGCCACTGCGCTGCTCGAGCACGGGCTGGTGGGTCGCGGCGTGGCCAACCACGCCCGCGCCCTGGGCCTCTACCCCCGGCCGACCCTCGAGCGGCTGGCCGGGCTGGCCCGCCGGGCCGGGCTCGGCTTCGTCTCCGACCCGCACACCGGCTCCCTGCACCTGCCGGTGCGCGAGCTCACCGCTCTGGGCCTCCCGGTCGCGCTCGGCCAGGACGACATCGAGGACGCCTACTACCCCTTCGGCCGGCACTCGATGCTGGAGGTCGCGTTCCTGGCCGCGCACGCCCTCGGCGCCTTCGACCAGCCCGGCCTCGACCTGGTCTACGACGCGGTCACCACGACGGCGGCGACCGTGCTCGGCGTACCGGACCACCGGCTGGAGCCGGGCGGCCACGCCGACCTCGTCGTGCACCACCACGCCACCGTGCGCGAGGTGCTGGCCCACCACGCCCCTCCTGCGCACGTCGTCGCCTCCGGCCGGGTCGTGGCCTGAGCACCCGCACCTCCTTCCGGAGCGGCCGACCACCGCCCTAGGCTCCGGAGATGGACACCCTGCCGGTCGTGCGAGTGGCGGCGGTGCAGGCCACCCCGGTCGTACTGGATCTCGACGCCAGTCTCGAGAAGGCGCTGCACCTGGTCGGCGAGGCCGCCTCGCAGGGCGCGCAGCTCGTCGTCTTCCCGGAGGCCTTCCTGTCGCTGTACCCGTCCTACGCGTGGGCGCGGCTGCCGAGCGACGAGTCGGTCCGGAACGAGTTCTGGGAGCGGTTCTGGGGCAGTGCCGTCGAGGTGCCCGGGGAGGTCGTCGACAAGCTGGTGGCCGCCTGCCGGGAGCACGACGTCCTGGTCGCCATCGGTGTCAACGAGCGCGAGGCCGAGCGGCCGGGCACCCTCTACAACACCTTGCTCCTGCTCGGCCCGGACGGACTCCTGAGCCGGCACCGCAAGCTGATGCCGACCTACCACGAGCGGCTCTTCCACGGCTTCGGGGCCGGGGACGACCTCGACGTCACCCCGACCCGTCTGGGGCGGGTGGGCGGCCTGATCTGCTGGGAGAACCGGATGCCGCTGGCCAGGTGGGCCGTCTACCAGGGCGGTCCGCAGATCTGGGTGGCGCCCACCGCCGACGACTCCGACGGCTGGCAGGCGACGATCCGGCACATCGCGATCGAGTCAGGTGCTTTCGTGGTGTCCGTACCCCAGTACATCCCGCGCACCGCGTTCCCCGACGACTTCCCCTGGCCGCTCCCCGACGGGGACGTCTTCGGACGCGGTGGCGCGGCCGTGGTCGAGCCCGAGCAGGGCGAGGTGATCGCCGGCCCGCTGTACGACGCGGAGGGGATCGTGGTGGCCGACTGCGACCTGGGCAGCACCCTGCACGCGAAGCGATGGTTCGACGTTGCGGGTCACTACAGTCGCGCCGACGTCCTCTGGCCGGGGGGTCCTGAACGCAGCCGAACCTCGCGCGCAGCCCACCGGAAGGAGAAGCCATGGCCGTGATGCGCTACATCGTCGCCGACGTCGATGCGGCGGTCGGCTTCTACGCCCGGCTGGGCTTCGAGGTGCAGCAGCAGTTCGGCCCGACGATGGCCATCGTCGAGCGTGACGACCTCACGCTGTGGCTCGCCGGACCGAACGCGTCCGCCTCCCGTCCGATGCCGGACGGCCGACGGCCCGAACCCGGAGGCTGGAACCGGCTGGTGCTCACGGTCGACGACCTGAGCACGACCGTCGATGAGCTGCGGGCCGCCGGTGTGCCCTTCCGCAACGACATCGTCACCGGCCCGGGCGGGCAGCAGATCCTCTGCGAGGACCCGTCGGGGAACGTCGTGGAGCTCTTCCAGCCTGCCTGACCCGATCCACCCCTGCCGGGTTCGGCGGGGCGGCTGACAGAGTGGACCGCATGGCCCGACGTATCCGCATCGGCATCGACACCGGCGGCACGTTCACCGACGTCGTCGCCTTCGACGAGGACACCGGCGAGCTGGTCACCACCAAGACCCCGTCCACGCCGGGCAACCCCGCCGACGGGTTCCTCGCCGGCATCGACAAGGTGCTCGGACTGCTCGGCGCCGGCGGTCCGGACATCGACGCGGTCTCGCACGGCACCACGGTGGCGACCAACCAGCTCCTCGAGGGCAAGGTCGACCGGCTGGGGTTCGTCACCAACACCGGCTACGAGGCGATGCTCGAGATCGCCCGGCAGTCGGTGCCGGACGGCTACGGCAACAGCTACTTCTGGGTGAAGCCGGACCGGATCGTGCCGCGCGACCTGGTCAAGGGGGTCGAGGGCCGGCTGGACGTGAACGGCGAGGAGGTGCGGCCCTTCGACGAGGACGGCGCCCGTGCCGTCGCCCGGTGGTTCCGCGCGCACGGGGTGGACACGCTCGGGGTCTGCTTCCTGCACGCCTATGCCAACCCGGTGCACGAGGAGCGGATGCGGAAGGTCCTGGAAGAGGAGCATCCGGACGCCGTGGTCTCGCTGTCCAGCGAGGTGCTGCGCGAGTACCGCGAGTACGAACGCGCGATGACCACGCTGGTCGACGCGGCCGTGAAGCCGCGGCTCTCGGCGTACGTCAACAACATCAAGGCCAGGCTGACCGCCTATGACGACCGGACCATCCCGTTCTACGTCATGAAGTCGAACGGCGGCGTCCTCTCGGCCGACGAGGTCGTGCACCAGCCGATCACCACCGTGCTGTCCGGGCCGGCGGCGGGCGCTCTCGGAGCAGCCCTGATCGCCAAGGTCGCGGGCTTCGACAGGGTGCTCACCTCCGACGGTGGCGGTACGTCGACCGACGTGTCAGTCGTCATCGACGGCGAGCCCACGTTGACCACCGAGGGCTCGGTCGGGGCGTTCCCCTCGAAGATCCCGATGATCGACGTCGTGACCGTCGGCGCCGGCGGTGGCTCCATCGCGTGGCTGTCGCCCGAGGGCACGCTCAAGGTCGGGCCGCAGTCGGCCGGAGCGGACCCCGGGCCGCTCTGCTACGCCAAGGGCGGCACCGACGTCACCATCACCGACGCCCACGTCGTGCTGGGCCGGATCCCGCCGCACCTGCTGGGCGGCGAGATCCCGCTCGACGTCGACGCGGCTCGGGCCGGGGTCGACGCGCTGGCCGGGAAGCTCGGGCTCTCACCAGAGGCCTGCGCCACCGGCATCCTCGAGATCTCGGCCTGGAACCAGGCCAACGCGCTCCGCCAGGTCACCGTGAAGCGCGGCCTGGACGTCCGGGACTTCACGCTCACCACCTTCGGCGGGTCGGGGTCGCTGCTGCTGTGCCGGCTGATGGACGTGCTCGGCATCCCGACGGTGCTGGTGCCGCCCAACCCAGGCAACGTCTCGGCCTTCGGCCTGCTCACCGTGGACGTCAAGAACGACTACGTGCAGACCCACGTCGCGCTCGCCGAGGCGCTCGACCCCGCGGCCGTCGCCTCGGCGTACGACCAGCTCGCGGGCCGCGCCTCCGTGGCGCTGGCCAAGGAGGGGTTCGCGCCCGAGCAGCACCAGTACGCCCGCACCGCCGACCTGCGCTACTTCGGCCAGGCCTTCGAGGTGCGGGTGCCGGTGCCCGACGGAGCCGTCGACGCATCGGTCCTCGACGAGGTGGCCGGCCGCTTCCACGCCGAGCACCGGACGCTCTACGGCTACGACTTCTCCGGCGACCCCACCCAGCAGGTCGAGTGGGTCAACCTCCGGGTCTCGGGCATCGGCCCCATCAAGCGCCCCGAGATCCTCCGCCACGACGTCGATTCCGTAGTTCCGCCGGTTGAGTCGGGAGTTCCGCCGGTTGAGTCGGGAGTTCCGCCGGTTGAGTCGGGAGTTCCGCCGGTTGAGTCGGGAGTTCCGCCGACTGGCAGAAGTCCGGAATCAACCGGCAGGAGTCCGGAATCGACTGGCAGAAGTCTGGAATCAACCGGCGCAAGTCCGGAATCAACCGGCGCAAGTCCCTATTCAACGTCGACGAGGGAGGTGTGCTTCGACGCCGACCAGGGGTACGTCGGCACGCCGGTCGTCCAGCGGAGCGAGCTGGGGCCGGGGCAGGTGGTGGCCGGTCCGGTGATCATCGAGGAGTTCGGGTCGACGGTGCCGGTGCACCCGGGCTTCGCCGTCCGCGTGGACGAGTTCCTCAACCTGATCGTCACGAGGAGCGACGCATGAGCGAGTCCCGCAGGGCGCCGACCCAGTTCCCCTACGGCCACCTCACCGCCGACGCCGGAGCGAGCGCCGACCCGGTGCTGGTCGAGATCGTCCAGGGCTCGCTGGCCAGTGTCGAGATGGAGGTCGAGACCGCGATCGGGCGGACCAGCCGCAGCCCGATGATCCGGGACGCGCACGACTTCCGGGCCGGCATCCACGACCGGCTGCTGCGCAAGCTGACCGGCCGCTCGTACTCGGCGCTCGTCCATCCGGTCGCGCGCGACTTCCCGCTCGACGAGATGCGCGAGGGTGACGTCTTCTTCCACAACGACGTCTACCGCTCGGAGGGCGGCATCGGCCACCTGCCCGACCTCTGCGTCACGGTGCCGGTCTTCAGCGGAGGCAAGGTGGTCGCCTTCGTGCAGGCGTTCGGCCACCACGACGACATCGGCGGGGCGGTGCCCGGCTCGATGCCGAGCCACGCGACCACGGTCTTCGAGGAGGGGCTGATGGTCCCGCCGATCCGGCTGTGGGACGCCGGCGTGCCCAACCGCGCCGCGCTCACGATCATGACCCGCAACTCGAGGATGCCGGAGTCCCTGGCCGCCGACCTCGACGCCGAGTGCTCGGCCTGCCTGATGGGCGCGCGGCGGCTGGGCGAGCTGTTCGACCGGTACGGCGTCGAGACCGTCGAGTCCTGCTTCGACGCCATCCTGAGCCGCACCACCGAGACCTATCGCCGCGAGATCCTGGGCAAGATCCCGGTCGGGTCGTGGGTGTGGGAGGACTACGCCGAGCACGACGGCGTCGACGAGCCGATGCTGCACACCCAGCGGATCACGTTGACCCGCACCGGTCCCGACGACCCGGACGGCGAGCGGCTGGTCCTCGACTTCGGCGGGACGAGCCCACAGGCGAAGGGGCCGATCAACCACGTCGGCAACGCCAGTGACGGCGTCTTCCTCAAGAAGTGGCTGGCGCCCATCCTGCGCAACCTGGCCGACACCCCCGAGCGGATGGCCGAGCTCGACGTCAACGAGGGCGTCGTGCCGCTGATCGAGATGCGGTTCCCGCCGCCGGGCACGCTGCTCACGCCGGTCTTCCCGGCGCCGACCAACGCCCGTACCTTCGTGATCCTGCGGCTGCTCGGCGTGCTGGCCGGGGTGCTCGCCAAGGCGGTCGACGGACGGATGCCCGCCGACCAGGAGACGATCCGCTACACCGGGGTCTACGGCGAGGACCTCGAGGGTCGCTCCTACCTGATGCGCGAGGTGCTCGGCGGCGGCTCGGGCGGCCGCTACTACGCCGACGGCGAGGACACGATCCACGTCGTACCGGACTCGCGGAACCTGCCCACCGAGTTCACCGAGGCCCGCTTCCCCTTCCGCGTCGAGTCGCTCTCGCTCGCGGTCGACAGCGGGGGAGCAGGACAGTTCCGCGGCGGCCTCGGCTACGAGAAGCAGATCCGGATGCTCAAGGACGGCCACTTCATGTCGATCGCGGACCGGTCGATCCTGGCCTGCTGGGGTGTCCGGGGCGGCAAGGCCGGGAAGCCGTTCCAGGTCACCATCGACCCGGGCGGCCCGAACGAGCGCGAGGTCGACGCCCTCGCCGACGCCGAGCCCGTCGTGGCCGGCGAGGTGATCCGGATCCGCACCACCGGAGGCGGCGGCTGGGGCCACCCGCTCGAGCGCGACCCGGCCCTGGTGGTCCGTGACGTCGTCTGGCGGAAGGTGTCGCCCGAGGCGGCCAGGGCCGACTACGGCGTGGTGCTCACCGGCTCGCTGGACGATGACACGCTCTCCCACGACGCCGCCGCGACCGAGGCCGAGCGCGACGCCCGCCCGGCTCCGACCGGCGTGTTCTTCGACCGCGGCCCCGGGTACGCGCGGCTCGCCGGTGGCGCCGACCACGCCGAGGTCGACCTGGTCTGACCCCCGTCAACTCACCCAACTCGGGGGAGGCGGACCGAAAAGAGGCTGCCCGAACCTGTCGCATGGAGTGAGGAGGCACGGTGGCGGGCACCGAGCTCGAGCAGGACCTGAGGCCACCGTCCCTCGTGGACGCGATCGTCCCGCTCGCCGTGTTGGCCGCCCTCATCGGTGGCTCCCTGGCCCTCTTCGGGCTGGATGCGCTCGACGGCCCGATCCAGGTCGCCCTCATCCTGTCCTGCGCGGTGGTCGCCCTCATCGCGATGCGGAACGGTCACCGGTTCGACGCCGTCCAGGCTGCGGGCCAGGGCGCCTTCGCCTCGGTCACCAGTGCGGTGTTCATCCTGCTCGCCGTCGGCGCGCTGATCGGGGTCTGGAACCTCAGCGGGACCATCCCGACGCTCGTCTACTACGGCATCCAGATCCTGTCGCCAGGCTGGTACTACGCGGCCACGGCACTGATCTGCGGCATCGTGGCGCTCAGCATCGGCAGCTCGTGGACCACCGCAGCGACGATCGGCGTCGGGCTGGTCGGCATCGCGTCACTGATCGGCGTCTCGTCGGCGATGACCGCGGGCGCGGTCATCTCCGGCGCCTACCTCGGGGACAAGACCTCACCGCTCTCGGAGACGACGATCCTGACCGCCCAGATGGTCAAGGTCGACGTCTACCAGCACATCAAACGTCAGGTGTGGACCTCGATCCCGGCGTTCGTCATCGCCTTCGTCGTGTTCCTGATCCTGGGCGTGACCGGTCCGGACACGGTGACCGAGGCCGAGACCACGTCCGACCTCGACCAGCTCAACCAGATCTTCAACATCACGCCCCTGGCGCTGCTCCCGATCGTGCTGCTGGGCTACATGTCGATCCGCAAGGTCCCGGCCTCCCTGGCCCTCCTGGCGGCCACGCTCTTCGCCGGTGTGCTCGGCGCGTTCCTCCAGCCCGACGTCTACGCCGACTTCGTCAGCGGCAGCGGCAACGTGGTCGTTGAGTCCGTCAAGGCGATCTGGTCGGCGATGGCCAACGGCTTCGCGATCGACTCCGGCATCCCCGACGTCGACCGGCTGCTGTCGCGGGGCGGCATGGACAGCATGCTGCTGACGATCTGGCTGATCCTCGGTGCGGTGACCTTCGGGGCGATGCTGGAGGAGTTCGGCCTGATCAACCGGCTCGTGCTCCCGATGATCGCAGCCGCGAAGAGCACCGGCCGTCTCTACGTCACGGTCTTCGCGTGCGGCTTCGGGCTCAACGTCGTCGCCGGAGACCAGTACATCGCCCTCGTGCTGCCGAGCCGCATCTTCCGAGCCGAGTTCGCCAAGCGCGGGCTGGCGCCGACCAACCTGTCCAGGCTGGCTGCGGACAGCGCGACGGTGACCTCACCGCTGGTCCCGTGGAACTCCTGCGGCGCGTTCATGGGCGCGACCCTCGGCGTCTCCACCCTGCTCTACCTGCCCTACGCCGTCTTCTGCTACGTCAGCCCTGCGCTGAGCGTGCTGTACGGCGTCACGGGCTTCCGCATCGAGAAGACGGACCCGACCGACGTGCTGGAGGAGAAAGCATGAGCACGGAGACCGAAGCACCCCCCGGCGGCGCCGTGGCGAAGATGAGCATGCCCACCCTCGCCGGGATGGTGGTGGGCGGGATGGTCGGTGCCGGGGTCTTCTCGCTGCCTGCCCGGTTCGGCGTGGCGACGGGGATCCTCGGCTCCCTGATCGCCTGGGCCGTGGCCGGGACCGGCATGCTGATGCTGGCCTTCGTCTTCCAGAGCCTCGCGATCCGCAAGCCCCAGCTGGACTCCGGGGTGTTCATCTACGCCAAGGCCGGCTTCGGCGACTACGCCGGCTTCAACTCCGCGATCGGCTTCTGGGCCAGCTCGGTGGCCGGCAACACCTTCTACTGGGTGTTCATCGGATCGACGCTGGGGGCGTTCTTCAACAGCTTCGGCGACGGTGACACCGTCCTCGCGGTGGCGCTCGGCACGGCGGGCGTGTGGATGTTCCACTACATGATCGCCCGCGGGGTCCGCGACGCAGCCACCATCAACCGGATCGTGACGATCTTCAAGGTCCTCCCGATCCTGGTGTTCATCGTCGTGCTCTTCTTCTACTTCGACGCGGGCGTCTTCGCGGACAACTGGACGGCCTACGGGTACGGCGACCTCGGCAGCCTGAACGAGCAGGTCCGCAACACGATGCTGATCACGACGTTCGTCTTCATCGGTATCGAGGGGGCCAGTGTCTACTCCCGGTACGCGAAGCGCCGCGAGGACGTCGGCCGGGCCACCGTGCTGGGGTTCCTCAGCGTGCTGTCGATCTTCGCCCTCGTCACGCTCTCCAGCTACTCGGTCGTGCCGCAGCCCGAGCTGGCCGCCACCCGGCAGCCGTCGATGGTCGGCGTCTTCGAGTCGGTCGTCGGGGACTGGGGCCGGGTCTTCATCAGCGTGGCCGTCATCGTGTCGGTGCTCGGCGCCTACCTCGCCTGGACGCTGATGGCCGCCGAGGTCATGTACATCCCCGCGCGCCAGGACGACTTCCCGCAGTTCCTCGGGCAGGAGAACGCCAACGGCACCCCGATCACGGCACTCGTCGTGACCTCGCTCGGCGTCCAGGGGCTGCTGGCGCTGACCCTCTTCGTGAACGACGCACTCAACTTCATGCTCGACCTCTCCACCAGCCTCGCCCTGCTGCCCTACCTGCTCGCCGCCGCCTACGCGCTCAAGCTGGGGCTAACCGGCGAGGCCTACGAAGGCGTGGCCGCCGGCGTACGGCGCAAGGAGACGATCATGGCCGGCGCGGCGACGGCGTACACGATCTTCCTGTTCGACGCGGCCGGCATGAAGTTCGTGCTGCTGATGACCGTCCTCCTGGCGCCCGCCTCCCTGCTCTACGTGAAGGCGCGCAGCGAGCACGGCCGGCGCCTCTTCTCGCCCGCCGAGATCGGGCTCTTCGGCCTGATCGTCGCCGGCGGCGTGATCGGGGCGATCGGCCTGTGGACCGGCCGCATCGCTCTCTGAACCGACCCCCTGACCGTCCCTGACAGGAAGGAACAACCATGAGCGTCTCCTCGACGTACGGCGTGCACTCCGAGGTCGGCCGGCTGCGCAAGGTGCTGGTCTGCGCGCCCGGCCTCGCACACCGTCGCCTCACGCCGACCAACAACGACGAGCTGCTGTTCGACGACGTCATGTGGGTGGAGAACGCCCAGCGCGACCACGCCGACTTCGCCAACAAGCTGGCCCAGCGCGGTGTCGAGGTGGTCGAGCTGCACGAGCTGCTCGCCCAGACCATGGATGTTCCCGGTGCGCGGGACTGGCTGCTGGACCGCAAGATCGTCCCGAACCGCGTCGGGGTCGGGCTGGTCGACCCCACCCGTGCCTACCTCGAGTCGCTCGACTCGCCCCGGCTCGCGGAGCTGCTCATCGGCGGGATGGCCACCCAGGACCTGCCCGAGGAGCACCGGACGCCGTACCTCGCCCTGGCCCGCGAGTCGACCGGCGCCCGGGAGTACCTCATGCCGCCGCTGCCCAACACCCTCTACACGCGGGACACGACCTGCTGGCTCTACGGCGGGCTCACCATGAACCCGCTCTACTGGCCGGCCCGCAAGGACGAGACCCTCATCTACCAGGCCATCTACCTGCACCACCCCGACTACGTCGGCTCGACGGTCTGGTGGGGCGACCCCGAGAAGGACTGGGAGCAGGCCACCTTCGAGGGCGGCGACATCATGCCGGTCGGAAACGGCACCGTGCTGATGGGGATGAGCGAGCGCACCTCACGGCAGGCGATCACCCAGGTCGCCGCGGCCATGTTCGCCCAGGGCGCGGCCGAACGCGTCGTGATCGCCGGGATGCCGAAGCTGCGGGCCGCGATGCACCTCGACACCGTCTTCACCTTCGCCGACCGCGACATCGTCACGCTCTACCCGGAGATCATGAACGCCGTCCACACCTTCACGCTGCTGCCGTCCGACAAGGAGCCCGGGGTCGACGTCGTGGACGAGGGGTCCACGCCGTTCACCGACGTGGTGGCCAGGGCGCTCGGGCTCCCGGCCCTGCAGGTGATCGAGACCGGGGGTGACGTCTACCAGTCCGAGCGGCAGCAGTGGGACAGCGGCAACAACGCCGTGGCGCTCGAACCGGGCGTGGTGTTCACCTACGACCGCAACACGTTGACGAACACCCTGCTCCGCAAGGCCGGGGTCGAGGTCATCACCATCGTGGGCGCCGAGCTCGGTCGCGGCCGTGGCGGTGGCCACTGCATGACCTGCCCGATCATTCGGGACCCGGTCGAGTTCTGATGTCCGTCCGTGCCTGGGGTGCGGCCGCCGCCCTGCTCCTCTGCCTCGGCGCCTGCGGTGACTCGGACGACGGCCCGTCGGCGGCCCCGACCACTGTGGGGACCCAGGAGGCCCCGCAGGGGCTCGACGGCACGACGTTCGTCTCGACCGACGTGACCGGGCGTGAGCTCGCCGACGGCACGGAGCTCCGGCTGGCCTTCGAGGACGGCAGCCTGGCGGTCCAGGCGGGCTGCAACACCCACTCGGCGCCGTACTCCGTCGAAGGCTCGACGCTGCGCTGGACCGGTCCGCCCGCCTCGACCATGATGGCCTGCCCGGGTTCGCTGACCGACCAGGACGCCTGGGTCACCGACCTGTTCACCGGGGGCGTCGCGATGACCGTGGACCCGGACGGGGCGACCCTCACCGACGGTGACGTGACGATCCACCTGGTCCCGGACGACTCCGAGGGCTGACGTCGCTCTACGGTGGGCCGATGAGCACCGACCAGGCGGCCGCGTTCCTCGCCCTGCACTCGGGTCCCGGGTTCGTGGTCCCCAACGCCTGGGACGCGGGCTCCGCGCGGATCCTCGAGCACGTCGGGTTCCCGGCCATCGCCACGACCAGCGCCGGCATCGCCTGGTCCTGTGGCGTCCCGGACGGGGGCAGCCTGGACCTCGACACGATGCTCGAGCACGTCGGCCGGATCGTGACCGCGGTGGGCGTTCCCGTGACGGCGGACCTCGAGGCCGGGTACGGCGAGACCCCGGACGACGTCGGGCGCACGATCGTCCGGGCCGCGGAGCTCGGCGTGGTCGGGGCCAACCTCGAGGACCAGGTGGGCGGCCGGCTCTTCGGGACCGACCAGGCCGCGGACCGGATCTCCGCCGCGCGGGCTGCGGCGTCGACGGGCACCTTCGTCATCAACGCGCGCACCGACACCTACCTCTCCGACGTGAGCGGCGACGTGTTCGCCGAGACCGTCGAACGAGCGACGCGCTACGTGGAGGCCGGCGCCGACTGCATCTTCGTACCCGGAGTCAACGACGAGGACACCATCCGCCGCCTGGCGGCCGAGATCCCGGCCCCGCTCAACCTGGTGGCCGGGCTCTCCAACGTCATCGACGCGCCGACGCTCTTCTCGCTCGGCGTGAAGCGGGTCAGCCTGGGCGGGAGCCTGGCCCGCGCCTCGCTCAGCGCCCTGGAGCGAGCCGGCCGGGAGCTGCTGGACACCGGCACCCTCGGCTTCCTCGGCGGCGCCATCGGCTACGCCGACCTGCAGCGCCGGTTCTCCGGGAACAGCGGTTGATCGCGGTCCTCGGCGGCCACGGCAAGACCGGCCGGGCGGTCTGTGCGGCGCTGGCCGACCGAGGTGTCGAGTCCCGGCCGGTGGGTCGGGCGGACTGGCCGGACCTGGCGGCGGCGCTGGCCGGCTGCGCCGCGGCGTACCTCATCGCGCCCAACCTGCACCCCGACGAGCCGGCGTACGTCGCCGAGGCCCTGGCCGCCCTGACCGAGGCCGGCGTCGGGCGCGTGGTCTACCACTCGGTCGCGTCGCCCTACGCCCCGGAGATGCCGCACCATCTCGGCAAGGCCGTCTCGGAGGACCTGATCCGGCGGTCCGGGCTGGCCTGGACGATCCTGCAGCCGGGCGCCTACCTGCAGAACCTCGACCTGAGCGGCCCGGTCGAGGTGCCCTACGACGTCGACGCGGTCTTCGGCTTCGCGGACCTGGCCGAGGTCGCTGAGGCCGCCGCGCTGGTGCTGACCGAGGACGGCCACGTGGGCGCGACCTACGAGCTGGCCTCGCGGGTGGCCACCGTGGCCGAGCTGGCCACCGAGGCCGGTGTCCCGGCGCGGCGTACCGACCAGCGGCCGGACGGCTGGCTCGGTGCGATGTTCGCCTACTACGACCACTACGGGCTGCCAGTGGGCACCCGGACGCTCCACGCCCTCCTGGCCGGCCCTGGGCCCGTGGCACGCTGAGAGGGTGGAGCTGCGTCAGCTCGAGTACTTCGTGGCGGTTGCGGAGCACCTGCACTTCGGTCGCGCGGCGGAGGCGCTGGCGATCGGCCAGCCGGCCGTGAGCCAGCAGCTGGCCCGGCTCGAGCGCGAGCTGGGGGTGAGCCTGCTCGACCGGTCCTCACGACGGGTCCGGCTCAGCCCGGCCGGGGCGAAGTTCCTCCCGGAGGCGCGGGCGGTGCTCGCAGCCGTCGAGGTCGCGCGAGCGCGGGCGACCGAGTCCGCACCGAGCGATCCGGTCACGACTCTGCGCATCGGCAGCAGCGCCGGCCTCGGCGACCGTCTCGGCCGGGTGCTGGCCGAGCTGGAGTCGATGCAGCCTCCGGTGGTCGCCGAGCTGGTGACGGCCCCGACCAGGGCTCGCCTCGAGCGGGTCGCCGCCGGCCAGCTGGACGCGGCGTTCGTCCGCGGGCTGACCTCGGCGCCCGGCGTCGAGCTGATCGAGCTGTGGCAGGACCGGCTGCTCGTGCTCCTGCCGGCCCGGCACGAGCTCGCGGGCCGGGACGTCGTACCGCTCCGTGAGCTGGCGGGGCTGCCGCTGCGGATCGTCGGCCGTCGCGCCAACCCGCCGTTGGTCGATCTCGTGATGGGCGCCTGCGCGGATGCCGGGTTCAGCCCCAGGCTCGCCGCCCACCCGGACGCGGTCGAGGACGTGCTCGCTGCGGTCGCGTCCGGCCCGCCCTCGTGGTCGGTGCTCTACGAGACCCATGCCCGGATGCTGAGCACCGACCGCGTGGTCTTCCGCGCCACCGACCCGCCGCTCGGCCTGATGACCGCGCTCGCGGTGCCGGAAGCGCGCGACCACGACGTCGTTGGCCCCGCTGCTCAGGGCCTGCTCGGCGGCGGCCGTCGACTGATCCGGCGCGAGATCCATCACCGTGCGTGATCGCTGCTGGTGTGAGGTGCGTCTGGTTCTCGAGGGTCCGCGCCGGTGGACTGGGAAGGCCGCGGCACCGGGCCGCCGGCACCGATCTGGAGGTCACCATGCCCACCGTCACCGTCCTGCAGGGCCCGCGTTCGACCGAGCTCAAGCGTGAGCTCGTCGCCCGGATCACCGACTCGTTCGTCGACACCCTCGGCGTACCTGCCGAGAGCGTCCAGGTGTGGATCCAGGAGACGCCCCCCGAGAGCTGGGGCCAGGGCGGCGCCCTGACCTCGGACAAGTGACGGCCCGGTCCCGCCGCGGCCCGGCCCTCACAGAGACCGCTCCCGCCTGGGTCCCGGCGGACCCGGCTGGAGCCATGGTCCGGCTGGCCGAGGTGGCCGCGCCCGACCCGCGAGCCCACGAGGTGGTCGTGGCCGTCGAGGCCTTCTCGGTCAACCGGGGCGAGACGCTCCTGCTCGAGCACCCCCGACCGGGTCACCGTCCCGGGAAGGACGTGGCCGGCACCGTGGTCCGAGCGGCGGCCGACGGGTCCGGGCCACAGCCGGGGACGCGGGTCGTGGCGCACCCGCCGCACGGCGGCTGGTCCACCCTGGTCGCGGTGGCCACCCGTGATCTGGCGGTGCTCCCGCCGTCGGTGCCGGCGAGCACCGCTGCGGCACTGCCCCTCGCCGGCCTCACCGCCCTCCGGCTCGTCCGGCGGGCCGGCGCGCTGGCCGGCGCCCGACTCCTCGTGACGGGCGCCAGCGGCGGCGTCGGCCACTACGTGGTCGAGCTGGCGGCCGCCGCGGGGGCGGAGGTCACCGCCATCAGCGCCTCCGCCGTGCGGGGTGAGCGGCTGCTCGCCCTGGGCGCGGCCGAGGTCCGCCCGACCCTGCCGACCGACGGCCCGCCGTTCGACGTGGTCATGGAGTCAGTGGGCGGCGAGACGTTGCGCGGTGCACTCGCGCTCCTGCGCGAGGAGGGACAGCTGCTGTGGTTCGGCCAGGCGGGGCGACAGCCCGCGCGCCTGGACTTCTTCGACTTCTGGAAGGGGCCGGTCCAGGCCACGATCACCCACTTCGACTACACCCGCGCCGACCGCACGTACGGCGAGGACCTGGCCACGCTGGTGCACCTGGTCGCGACCGACCGGTTGCACCCGGAGGTCGGGTTGGTCCGTCCGTGGACGGAGACCCCTGAGGTCATCGCGCTGCTGCGGAGCCGGCAGGTCCGCGGCAACGCGGTGCTCACTGTGCCGCCGGGCGTGCGGCTCGATCACGAGACGGACCACGTGGCGTGACGCCTCCTGAGCCGCGGCCGGTCGCGGTACTAGGTTGCAGCCCATGAGGGTCCTGCTGGCGCTGGGTGGCAACGCCATGACGAACGCCGACGGCCGGGCGCGGCCGGAAGACCAGATCGCGGCCGCGCAGGTGGCGATGGAGGCGGTGGCCGAGCTCCTGTCCGAGGACGTCGAGGTCATGATCACCCACGGCAACGGCCCGCAAGTCGGCAACCTCCTGGTGAAGAACGAGCTGGCCGCGACCGTCGTGCCCCCGGTCCCGCTGGACTGGTGCGGCGCGCAGACCCAGGCCACGCTCGGGTTCGTCCTCATGGATGCTCTGGACGCAGCGCTGATGCGGCGCGGCATCCTCCGGCGTACCGCGACCGTGGTGACGCGGGCGCTGGTGGACAGCGACGACCCTGGGTTCACCAGGCCGACCAAGCCGATCGGCCGGTTCCTGCCCGCCGAGGAGGCGCAGGTGCTCGTCGACCACGGCGAGAGCTGGGAGGACCGCGGTGCCAAGGGCTGGCGCCGGGTGGTCGCCTCGCCCGAGCCGCTGGAGATCGTGGACGCGCCCGCGGTGCAGGCGCTGGTCGAGGCCGGCTTCGTGGTGGTCGCCAACGGCGGAGGCGGCATCCCGGTCGTCCGAGACGGTGACGGCAACCTGGGCGGCGTCGAGGCGGTGATCGACAAGGACCTCGGCGCGGCGCTGCTGGCCCGGACGGTCGAGGCCGACGTCCTGGTCATCGCCACCGACGTACCGCACGCGGTGCTGCACTACGGCACTCCGCAGGCCTCGGACCTCGGCACCGTGGGTGTCGGACAGCTGCGGGCGTACGCCGCCGAGGGGCACTTCGCCAGCGGCTCGATGGGACCGAAGGTGGAGGCCGTGTGCCGGTTCGTCGAGCGCGGCGGGTCCCGCGCCATCATCACCGACCTCGCCCATCTGAGCGCTGCCGTGCACGGCGACGGAGGCACCGTCGTCGTCCCCGACTGACCACCCACGCTGGCTTGCGGGACACGCCCTGGGAGAGAGTGGCCTCATGCCCGACGCCATCGAAGTACGCAAGGTCCCCATCCACTCCGTGGCCGACGCCAGCGAGCTCGCGAAGCTGATCGACGACGGCGTCCTGCACGCGGACCGCGTGATCGCGATCATCGGCAAGACCGAGGGGAACGGTGGCGTCAACGACTACACGCGGATCATCGCCGACCGGGCCTTCCGCGAGGTGCTCGTCGACAAGGGCGCTCCTGCCGACCAGGTCAAGGAGGTGCCGATCGTCTGGTCGGGCGGCACCGACGGGGTGATCAGCCCGCACGCCACGATCTTCGCCACCGTGCCGCCCGAGGACGTCGTGCAGACCGACGAGCCGCGGCTGACCGTCGGCTACGCGATGAGCGAGCAGCTGCTGCCCGAGGACATCGGACGTACGCCGATGATCACCAAGGTCGCCGACGCGGTGAAGGTGGCCATGGAGCGGGCCGGCATCACCGACCCCGCCGATGTCCACTACGTGCAGACCAAGACCCCGCTGCTCACCATCCACACCATCCGCGACGCCAAGTCGCGCGGGAAGTCTGTGTGGACCGAGGAGACGCACCTGTCGATGGACCTCTCCAACGGCTGCACGGCGCTCGGCATCGCAGTCGCCCTCGGCGAGATCGAGATGCCCACCGACGCCGACGTGATGCACGACCGGTCGCTCTACTCGTCGGTGGCCTCGTGCTCGTCCGGTGTCGAGCTCGACCGCGCGCAGGTCGTGGTGGTCGGGAACGCCACCGGCGTGGGCGGCCGCTACCGCATCGGCCACTCGGTGATGGAGGACGCCCTCGACCAGGACGGCATCTGGAACGCCATCAAGGACGCCGGCCTCTCGCTGCCGGAGCGCCCGCACCCGAGCGACCTGGACGGCAGGCTCGTCAACGTCTTCCTCAAGTGCGAGGCGTCTGCCGACGGTGAGGTCCGCGGCCGCCGCAACGCCATGCTCGACGACTCCGACGTGCACTGGCACCGCCAGATCAAGGCGGCGGTGGGCGGCGTGACCGCGGCGGTCACCGGCGACCCGGCGGTCTTCGTCTCGGTGTCCGCGGCCCACCAGGGCCCCGACGGCGGCGGCCCGGTGGCCGCGATCGTCGACCTGGGCTGATCTGCTCCACCCGCTTGGGGTGCTCCCGCGCGCCTGTCCGATCGCACGCGCGGCCGCCCCAGCCCCAGCCATTCAGCGCACCCACACGTGCTGCGGCCCCACGGGCTCGAACCCCGCGCCCAGCATGTCCTCGAGGTCGTCACCCCAGGCGTAGTCGACGACCTCGCGGCCCGGGTGCGCCTCCGCCGCGAGGAGGAGCAGCTCCCCGGGATCGAGCGGGACCGCGCCGGAGGACCAGCCGTTGGAGAGCCCGGCCACGGTCCCGGCGTCGTGGAGGATCGCGCCACCGGTCAGGCGGTCGCCGTCGTGTCGCGCCAGGATCGTGAAGTGTGGGTGTGCCCACAGGTCCGCCGGCAGCACACCGACGGTGTCGTGCTGCTGGTTCCACCGGGCCATCACCTCGGCGTCGAGGACCCTGCCCCAGCCTGGCGGCGACGTGGACGCGGCCACGCCGGGGTGGTGGAGCCAGGTCGCCGCGAACAGCAGGTCGAACCCGTGCGGGGCCAGGTCGAGAAGCCCGAACGAGTCCGCGACCGTGCCGTGCGGGTGCCGCTCCATCCGGCGTAGGGCCTGGGACGGGTCGGTGGCCGGCGCCAGCGTCTTGACGGCCGAGTGCCAGCGCGGCGGCGTGCCCTCCGCCCACCACAGGAGCCGGTCGGACCCGACCGCGATGTGGTGCAGCGCGAAGACGTCGTCGTACCACCTGCGGCTCGCGCCGACTGCGGCCAGGAGCCGCTGGTCCACCGCGCTCACGGCTCGACGAAATCGAACATCCGCGCACCCGGCCGGTACGGCGCCGACGGGCCGGGCCAGCGGTGCACGCCGACGCGGAACGAGCGGTGCTCCGGACCCACGAAGTCGACCTCCTCGAACCCGGCGGCGGCAAACATCGAGCGGACGTGCTCAGCGGGGTCGCCCGCCCGTCGGCTCGGGTCATGGGGCGCGCGATGGCCGCGGGTCCAGATCACCGCGCCGCCGGGCGCCAGCAGCGTCGGCAGCGTGGCGACGGTGCGGGCGATGTCGTCGTCGGTGATGTTGCCGAAGATTCCGCAGGCCATCACGACGTCGGCGGGGACCGCGTCGACGGCGCACGAGGTGTCGCCCGCGTCAGCGATGCGGACCTCGACGGCGCCCAGTCCCAACCGGGCCGCCGACTCACGCGCAGCCGAGGCCAGCTCGGCATCGAGCTCAACCAGGACTGCCGTCACCTGGACACCGGACTCGGCCACGACCGGCAGGGTGTCCCGGCCGTCACCCGAGCAGAGGCCGAGCAGGTGGACCGGTCCCGGAGCGGCCGCGGCCAGCAACGACGAGAGCCGGGACCGGACCACAGCCAGCCGCTCGGAGAGCGACGACGCCGGGTCGTCGTACTCGCGGTACCACTCGTGCCAGTCCCGCGTCACGAGTCGAGCCACTCCCTGATGGACTCGTCGTGCTGACCGAGCGTGGGCGGCGCGACATGGCTGGCGCGACCACCCGAGAAGGCGTTGTCGTCGAAGCGGAGAGGGGAACCGGGCAGCTCCACCGAGCCGAGGGTGGGGTGCTCCACCGCGAGCAACAGCCCCTGCGAAAGGGTCTGGTCCCAGGAGTAGACGTCGTCCATCGACCGCACCTTGCCGGCCGGGACGCCGGCGGACGCCAGCAGGGACAGCCAGTGCTCCGCGTCGTCCGCCGCGAACAGCGACTCCAGCCGGTCGATCAGCTCATCCCGGTTGGACACGCGTTCCGGGTTGGTGGCGAACCCCGCCTCGGCCGGGTCCCAGCCGAGCGCCGAGCAGAGGGCCTTCCACAGCCCCTCCGAGCCGCAGGCGATCTGGATGGGCGCCGTACCGGTCGCGAACATGCCGTACGGCGCGATCGACGGGTGGTGGTCGCCGGAGAGCCCGGGCACCTCGCCGGCCACCGTCCACTTGGTCCCCTGGAACGCGTGCACGCCGATCATCCCGGCCAGCAGCGACGTGCGGACCACGCGCCCCCGGCCGGTGCTGGCGCGCTCGTGCAGCGCGGCGACCACACCGAAGGCGCCGTTCATCCCGGCGATCAGGTCCGCGATCGGCACGCCCACCTTCGTGGGCAGGGCGGTACCGGTGATCGACATCAGCCCGCCCTCGCCCTGGGCGATCTGGTCGTAGCCGGCGCGCGTGGCCTCTGGGCCGTCGTGGCCGAAGCCCGTGATCGACAGGACGACCAGCCCGGGGTTGAGCTCGTGCAGCCGCGACACGGGGAACCCCAGCCGGTCGAGCACGCCCACCCGGTAGTTCTCCATCAGCACGTCGGCGCGCTCCACCAGCCGGGCGAGCACGTCGCGGTCGGCCGGGTCCTTCAGGTCGAGGACGAGTGACTCCTTGTTCCGGTTGGCGGAGAGGAAGTACGTCGACTCGCGGGCGTCCTCCGGCCCCACGAACGGTGGCCCCCACGACCGGGTGTCGTCGCCGGCGGGCGGTTCGATCTTGATCACCCGGGCACCGAGGTCGCCGAGCATCATCGCGGCGTGCGGCCCGGCCAGCGCCCGGGTGAGGTCGAGGACGAGCAGGTCGGACAGTGGACCGTCAGCCATGAGCCGATCGTCCCAGACGTTCGGGACCGGGCCTGACTAGTCAGAAGTGACCATGTCCACGTAACCCGATCGGACCCCCTTCGTTGAAGTCGTCATGACCCACTCGATGCTCCGCCGCACCGGCGCCGTCCTCGCCGTGGTGGCGACCGCGCTGCTCGGTGCCGCGTCCGTGACCACCGCGCCCGCCCAGGCCGCGCGGTGGGTGCCTGCCCACTCGACGCACGCTGCCGCCGTTCAGTGGGCTCCTGCCGCCAGCGCCCCGATCCACCCCGGCACGATGATGTACACCGCCGGCGCCCAGTGCACCGCCAACTTCGTCTACACCGACTCCGCGGGCAACGTCTACGCCGGGTACGCCGCGCACTGCGCCGGCACCGGTGGACAGACCGACACCAACGGCTGCGACACCGGCTCGGTCCCGCTCGGGACCCCGGTCGACTTCACCAACGACGGCAACCTGGCCAGTGAGGGCACGATCGTCGGCCACGGAACGCTCGTCTACTCGTCCTGGGTGACCATGCACTCCCTCGGCACGACCGACGCGAACACCTGCGCCTACAACGACCTGGCCCTGGTCAAGGTCGACGCGGCCGACGCCGGCAAGGTCAACCCGTCCATCCCGTTCTGGGGCGGACCGACCGGGATCGACACCGACGGCACCGCCGCCGGCGACCGGGTCTACACCTACGGCAACTCCAGCCTGCGCGCCGGCATCAGCCAGCTGTCGCCGCACACCGGCCTCAGCCTCGGCGACGACCCGGCCGACAGCGGCTGGTCGCACCCGCTCTACACGGTGAGCCCGGGCATCCCCGGCGACTCCGGGTCCGGGTTCGTCTCTGCCGACGGCAAGGCGATCGGCGTCCTGTCCACGCTCGGCCTGGCCCCGCTGCCGCTGTCGAACAACATCGGCGACCTCAACAAGGAGCTCAGCTTCGCCCAGGCCCACTCCGGTATCGCCGGGCTGGCCCTGGTCCCGGGCACAGAGCCGTTCAGCCCGATTCTCTGACCCACCCGAGGGAGCAACGGTTCCGCTCGGCGGACCACCTCTGGACCCCGCCCCGGGCTCATGCGCCGGCCCGGGCGGGGTTCGGACTCTTGGTGTCACACAGGGCTCGTCATGGGTTCCCGGCGACCGCTAGTTTCCGAGGATGGCCAAGCCGGCCGCAGCAGGCACGTCGGCGGTGGTTGCCGTCCTCGGCGCCGTCGGGCTGCTGCTCCTCCTCGTCACGTGGACGGCGTCCATCGGCCCGGACCGGGTCGTTTCCACCGGCCTTGCGCACAGGGCGACGGCCCAGCCTTCGCCGACGACCCGCTCCCTGGGACGCAACGGGCTCGACGAGCTGAGCCAGAGCGGGGGCGGCGAGGCGCCCGGCTGGCTGGTGTGGGTGGCCACCGCGCTCGTGCTCCTCGTCGCCGTTGGGATGCTCGTCGGGGTCGTCTGGATGCTGCACTGGCTACGGCCGACAGGGTCGGGCTGGCGACGCCGGCGCCGGTCACCTCCGAAGGTCACGAACGGGTCCGGGGCGGAGTCGACGGACCGCCCGATCCTCGAGGTGATGACCGCGGACGCCGAGGAGCAGCGGGCGCTCCTCGAGGTCAACGCCGAGCCGAGGAACGCGATCGTCGCGTGCTGGCACCGGTTCGAGGTGCAGGCACTGCGCGGCGGCCTGGAGCGCCGGCCCTGGGAGACCACCGCTGAGTACGTCCTCGGCATCCTCGACCTCGTCAACGCGGACCACGGCGCCGTCGCCGACCTGGCCGACCTCTACCGCGAGGCGCGGTACTCCGACCACCGCCTGACCGAGGTGCAGCGGCGGAGGGCGCTCGGCGCTCTCGATGCCATCCACGACAGCCTGAGGACGGCCGCGTTGCGGTGAGCGCGCCAGGAACTTCGTGACCGGTACGTGCTCGCCTTGGGTCACGGCTGAAGTTACGTTCCTGGAGTGACCACACCGGTCCGAGCAGGTACGTCGGCGGTCGTCGCCGTTCTCGGCGCGGCCGGGCTGCTGCTCGTCCTGGTCACCTGGGCGGCCTCGATCGGCCCGGACCGCGTCGTCTCCGGCGGCCACCTCGAGCCGGTCCAGCCCCTCCAGCCGACCGCCGGCATCACCGTTTCCCACGCGCCCGACCCGCAGCAGGAGGCGCGCAGGAAGCACGACCGTGAGCCCCCCGGCTGGCAGTACGCCGTCGCGTTCGGTCTGGAGCTCCTCACCATCGGCGTGGTGCTGTACCTGGCCGGTCGGCTGCTGGGCAGGCTCCGGCAGGCCTGGGCCTCTCGCAGGCGCCGCCGACGTGGTGAGGGCGAGGCGGAGGAGGTCGAGTTCGAGGTGCTGGGCTCGGCCCATCAAGTCACCGAGGCGATGACCGAGGACGCCGAGGAGCAGCGCACCCTGCTCGAGGTCGAGGGCGAGCCCCGCAACGCGATCGTCGCGTGCTGGCACCGCTTCGAGCAGCAGGCCGAGCGTGCCGGGGTCGAGCGCCGGGCCTGGCAGACGACGTCGGAGTTCGTGCTCGGCCTGCTCGACCTGGTCGGCGCCGACCAGGGCGCGGTGGCCGAGCTCGCCGAGCTCTACCGCGAGGCCCGGTTCTCCGACCACCCGATGACCGACGCGCACCGGCGCCACGCGCTCGAGTCCCTCGATGCGATCCACCGCAGCCTTCGACCCCGAGTGTCCCGATGACCGGCCCACGGCGCTGGTGGTGGCGGGTGGGGGGAGGCGTCCTGGCCTTCGCCGGCATCGAGGCCGCCCTCGCCGTCATCCACGGCCAGGCCGACGAGCTGCGGCTGGCCCTCGTGATCGCGCTGGTCGTGTGCGCCAGCGGGCTGCTGGTCGATGCCAGCCCGGTCCAGCCCGCGGTGTGGACCGGCCACGCCGATCCCGAGGACAGGCTGGCTCGCGTGGACCCCCACACCGCGTCGTACCTCCGCATCCTCGAGAGCCACCTGTCCGCGCGCGAGGTCGACTCGGGGCTGCGCGGCCGGCTCCGCGAGCTCACCGACCAGACACTGCGTGCCCGCCACGACCTCACCGTCGACGACCCCCGCGCAGCGGACCTGCTGGGCGAGGAGCTGCGCCAGGTGCTCAACGGTGCGCCGACCAGGCTGCATCCCGACCAGATGGAACGCTGCGTGAAGAGGATCGAGGAGCTGTGACGGCCACATCGGAATCCCCGCGGACCCCCACCATCGAGGAGACCGCCGAGGTCGCGGGCCGCGTGCTCGACGAGGTCGGCAAGGCCATCGTGGGCAAGCGGGAGGCGCTGCGGCTGGTGCTCTGCGCGATCCTGGCCAAGGGACACGTCCTGCTCGAGGACTACCCGGGGCTGGGCAAGACGCTGGCCGCCCGCTCGTTCGCCCGGGCGCTCGGGCTGGACTTCGCCCGGGCCCAGTTCACGCCCGACCTGCTGCCCTCCGACCTGACCGGCTCGTTCCTCTACAACCAGCGGACCTCGGCCTTCGACTTCCGTCGGGGCCCGCTGTTCACCGGCCTGCTCCTGGCCGACGAGATCAACCGCACGCCACCCAAGACCCAGTCCGCGCTGCTGGAGGCGATGCAGGAGCGTCAGGTCACCGTGGAGGGCGAGACGTTCCCGCTGCCCGATCCCTTCCACGTCCTCGCGACCGCCAACCCGATCGAGTATGAAGGCACCTACCCGCTGCCGGAGGCGCAGCTGGACCGGTTCCTGCTCCGGGTCAGCTTCGGCTACCCCTCCTCCAACGAGGAGTACGACGTGATCGCGCGCCGGGTCGAGCGCCGCCAGGAGGAGGTCGACCTCGAGCCGGTCACCGACCCGGGCGGGCTGCGCGGCCTGCAGCAGGCCGTGGAGACCGCACGGGTCGACGAGAGCGTCGGCCGCTACTGCGTGGCCCTGGCCGCCGCCACCCGCGAGCACCGCGACGCGCTCACGGGTGCGTCGCCGCGTGGCTCGCTCGGACTGGTCCTGACCGCGCGGGCGTTCGCGGTGCTGCGCGGCCGGGACTACGTGATCCCCGAGGACGTGAAGGCGGTGGCCCGGGCCGTCCTGTCGCACCGGGTGACGGTCCGTCCGGAGCTCTGGATGACCCAGACCTCCGGCAGCTCGATCGTCGATGCCGTGATGGTCCAGGTCCCGACTCCCGCGACGCTCGAGTCGCGATGACACCCCGGTGACCGGTCGCTGGCGGCCGACCCCGGCGCTGGCCCGGGCCGTCGTGGTGGCCGCGCTGGCGGTCGTCATGTCGGTGATCGGCGCGGCGCCCGCGGTCATGGTCCTCGGGGCTCCGTTCATCCTCCTGGCGTGCTTCGGCCTGCTGCACCGGCCTGACTCCGAGCCGGTGATCAGCGCCGTGCTCGACCACCGCTGGCTGCACGAGGGCCAGGGCACCACGTCCCGGCTGGCCATTCACCACGGCGAGGACGTCGAGCACGTCGCGAGGCTGATGGCCCAGACGCCGTACGTCGCCCTGCATCCGTCCACCGGGCTGGCGGCCGGTCTCGCGGACGCCCCGCCCACGATCGAGATCGGGCCCCGCCGCTGGGGCCGCCGGGTGCTGGGGGAGGAGCTGGTGTGCCTCACCACGCCGTGGGCCGGCTACCGCTGGGGGCCCGTGCGACTGCCCGGCGACAGCCTGCGGGTACTGCCGCACACGCGGCGGTTCGACTCCCGCACGGACACGCCCCGTCCCGTCGGACTGGTCGGCGTCAACCGCTCGCCCCGGCTCGGGGCCGGGGTGGAGTTCGCCGACATCCGGCCGTTCCGGCCAGGCGACCGGCTGCGCCGGATCAGCTGGCGGGTGTCGGTGCGCAGCCGCGAGCTGCACGTCACCACCTCGCCCGCCGAGGAGGACAGCGGTGTCATGCTCGTCGTCGACGCGCTCGGCGACCACGGTTGGTCGGGCGGGCTCGACGGGACCGCCAGCAGCCTCGACCAGGGCGTGCGGGCGGCCGCCGCGGTGGCCGAGCACCACATCCGGACCGGCGACCGGGTCGGCTTGCGGATCATCGGTGGGGACGGTGGCGTGCTCGGGTACGGCTCGGGCAGGCGCCACCTGAGGTCCGTGTTCGACCTGCTGGCCGGCGTACGCGCCGGTGAGCTGCCCGACGGGATCGAGAGCAGGCTGCAGCTCCGGGTCACCGGCGGCAGCGTGGTGTTCGTGTTCTCGCCGATGCTGGGGCAGACCATCGTCACCGCGACGGCGAGCCTGGTCCAACGTGGGCTGCCGGTGGTCGTCGTCGACACCCTTCCGCCCGGCGTCAGCCCGCGGGTGCCGGACGGTGTCGACCCGCGGCTGGCTGACCTGGCCTGGCGGATGCGCAAGCTCGAGCGCGACCAGGTGCTGGCCGGCCTGGCCGCGCTCGGCTGCCCGGTGATCGCCTGGCGCGGCGCCGGAACCCTCGACGACGTGCTGCGCCGGCTGTCCCGCCGTCGCAGCGTCCCGCAGGTGGTGACCAGGTGACCAGCCTGATGAACCTGCTCGCCCGCGAGACCCGCGCCCGGCTCCTGCTCCGGGGCGTCCTGCTGGTCGCGCCGGTGCTGGCGGTACTCGCCGCGCGGCCGGAGGACGTCCCGAACGGCTGGTTCCTCGCGCTCACACTGGTGCTGTCGGTCGGGTTCGCCGCGATGCCCGAGTCCGCGCTCGGCACCATGTGCCTGGGCGTGGTCGTGTTCTGGTGGATGCTGGCCGCTGCCGACGGCGTGCCCGTCGGCGCCGTCCCCGCCGCCCTCCTCCTGCTGGCCGCCCACGTCGCCTCGGTGCTGCTGTCCTACGGACCTTCGAAGCTCCCGGTCGGTGGCGCGTTGTTGGGCCGCTGGCTGCGCCGTGCCGCCGGCGTCGCGGTCGCCGCACCGCTGGTCTGGCTGGTGGCGGTCGCGGTGGACGGCCAGCCGGAGCCGCCCGGGATCTGGGTCTCGGGGCTGGTCTGCGCGGTGGTCGTCTGCATCGTGGCGGCGATCGCGGTCACGGTGCGCGAGGATCAGACGTGACTTCGCTCGACCCCGAGGAGTACGTCGAGCGCGTGTTGTCGGTGGTGGAGTCGATCCCGTGGGGCCGGGTGACGTCGTACGGCGCGATCGCGGGCGTGGTGGGGGGCGGTCCGCGCCAGGTCGGCGCGGTGATGGCGCGGCACGGCGGACCCGTGCCCTGGTGGCGGGTGGTGCGCGCGGACGGGTCCCTGCCACCCAGCCACGAGGACAACGCCCGTCCGCACTACCTCGACGAGGGCACCCCGCTGCGGGACTCGGGAGCGGTCGACATGGCGCGGGCGTTCTGGGATCCGGAGCCGATCGTGCTGCCCGAGATTGTGGACAAAGCCCGGTGATCGGTGGAGAAGTTCGGGACGTCGGTGGATGAGACTGTGGAACCAGAAGAATGTTCGGCGAACCTCTTGCGGCAGGGCTTCCCGAGGGCATAGAACTTTCTCAGCGCCGCCACTTCGGTGGAGGCGCAAGAAGGGCCCGAACAACTCATACTTGTTCGGGCCCTTCGCCTTTTCCGCACCGTTCTGGGACGGCTTTGTGCGACGGGTCGCCAGCCGCCAGACTCTCATCCGTGTTCTACGACGTCATGCATGCGGTGCTGCCGCCGGCGCTCCGGGCAGTCTGGCGGCCCACGGTGCACGGCCTCGAGCACGTGCCTCGCGCTGGCGGGGTGATCCTGGCCAGCAACCACCTCAGCTTCGTCGACTCTGTCGTCATCCCCTCCGTGGTGCCGCGCAAGGTCGTCTTCCTGGCCAAGTCCGACTACTTCACCGGCACCGGGCTCAAGGGGGTGGCCTCCCGGGCCTGGTTCGAAGGGCTCGGGATGCTGCCGGTCGACCGCGACGACACCAGGGCCGCGATCGCCAGCCTCGACATCGCGCTCTCCGTCCTCGCCGACGGCGAGGCCTTCGGCATCTACCCCGAGGGGACACGCTCGCGCGACGGTCGGATCTACCGCGGCCGCACCGGGGTCGCCCACCTGGCCCTGACCGCCGGTGTCCCCGTCGTACCCGTCGGCCTGAAGGGCACCGAGAAGGTCCAGCCGGTCGGGTCCAGCCGGCCGCGGGTCGTGCCGATCACCGTGGAGTTCGGCAAGCCGATCGACTTCAAGGGGCGGTTCGAAGGTGTCCCGTCAGGACGGGCCCGGCGCCAGGTGACCGACGAGGTGATGGCTGCGATCCAGGAGCTCAGTGGCCAGGTCGAGGCCGGCGTCTACAACGAGCGGCCGGCGGACTGAGCGAACGCCGCTCAGCTCAAGGCGTGGAAGCTCCACGCCCCGACCAGGAAGCCCACCGCCGTCAACGCGGAGTACGCCGGCACCCACCAGCGCGACCCGGCGGAAGCCTTCTCCCGAGGCGGCACCAGGGCGTTCCTGAGGGCCACGAGCATCAGGTAGACGGCCGGCGCGGCCATCAGCCAGAACAGCACTCCGCAGACCAGCCAGCCCCAGACCAGGTCCTGGCCCTTGAACGCGTACTCCAGGAAGTTCCAGCCGAGCGAGCCGAACAGCAGCGCCCACATCAGGATCAGCAGGTTCGGCGCATTGATCGAGATCGCCGCCATCGAGCCGAAGATCGCCGTGAGCAGCATGACCGGCACGGCGACGGGGAGCAGCCACGAGGCGTCGGGGCACGGCTGCGAGCTGACGTAGGGACCCCCGTCGGCACACGAGCCGCCCACGGCCATCACCGAGCGCATCGCGAAGAACGCCCAGGTGATGGTGATCCCGATGACCAGCACGCTGACGAGGGTCGCCGCCGTAGCCCAGCCCGAACGTCGCTTGGCATCCGTGGCGGCCTGCGACACCGCAGTCATGGGAGCACTGTGGCAGAGCAGCGCGACTGCGCGTGCGTCACTCGGGACAACACGCGGGACACCAGCCGGGACAAGTGCAGCGGCACGACCCCGCCGGCCCACATAGCATCCGGCCGTGACCATTCGCCGGACCCTCGCGCCCCTCGTCCTCGTCGCCGCGACGGCCCTCACCTCGTGCGGGGGCGACGGCTCCGACAGCGGCGCATCCGCCCACGACACCGGCGTCACCCAGAGCGACACCCAGGGCGCGACCGCGAGCGCCACTGCGAGCCAGGGTGCGAGCCAGGGTGCGAGCCAGGGCAGCGGCGAGGCCGCGGCCTGCGACCTGCTCACCACCGACGAGGTGGCGGCGGCCGTCGGCAGCCCGGTCGAGCCGGGCACGCCCAGCTCCGGGCCGGCCCTCACCGGCGGCTCCTTCACCAGCTGCCTGTGGCAGTCGGCCGACCCCGACAACCCGGCGGACACGGCCACGGTCACGATCTACCCCAATGCCGACGCCGCGGACTCCGCCCGCGAGGACGACTCGCAGGACGTGGCCGGGATCGGCGACCGGGCGTTCAGCGCGTCGTTCGGCAGCATGTGGGTCTACGTCGGGGACCAGTCCTTCTTCGCGCAGTGGTACACGTTCTCCGGCAGCGACGCGGAGAACCTGCCAAAGAGCCAGGCGCTGGCCCAGGCCGTTGTCGACGCCCTGTGATGAAGTAGCCGGGTGACGGAGACAGCGACCAGCTACCGCTTGGTCCGGCCCTCCCTCACCGTCACCCCGCCAGTCCTCGACGAGCAGCAGCAGCGCGTCGTCGACCACACCTCCGGGCCGCTCCTGGTGCTGGCCGGTCCGGGCACCGGCAAGACCACGACCCTGGTCGAGGCGATCGTCCGGCGCGTCGACGAGGGCACCCACCCGGACGGGATCCTCGCTCTCACGTTCTCCCGCAAGGCCGCCGAGCAGCTCCGCGACCGCGTCACTGCGCGAGTCGGTCGCACCATGTCGGCCAGCATCGGCTCGACGTTCCACTCCTTCGCCTACGGCCTGATCCGCCGCTACGCACCGGCCCAGCTCTACGTCGGTCCGCTGCGCCTGCTCTCCGCGCCGGAGCAGGACGTCGTGCTGCGCGAGCTGCTGCAGGATCACCCCGAGTCGGTGCGGTGGCCGGACTCGCTCCGGATGGCCCTGGGCACCCGCGGCTTCGCCGGCGAGGTGCACGCGGTCCTGTCGCGCGCTCGGGAGAAGGGCCTCGACGGTGACGCACTGCGCCGGCTCGGCGCCGAGCACGACCTGCCCGAGTTCGTCGCGGCCGGAGCCTTCCTCGAGCAGTATCTCGACATTCTCGACAGCCGGAGTGCGGTCGACTACGCCGACCTGATCCGGCGGGCCACCATCGAGGCCTGGACCCACCGCGACGAGCTCCGCGCCGAGCTGAGCCACGTCTTCGTCGACGAGTACCAGGACACCGACTCCGGGCAGGTCGCGCTGCTGCGCGCGCTGGCCGGCGACGGCCGCAACCTGGTCGCGGTGGGCGACCCGCACCAGTCCATCTACGCGTTCCGGGGCGCCGAGGTCCGAGGCATCCTCGACTTCCCGGCGGTGTTCCCGCAGGCCGACGGCCGGCCCGCCGCGGTCGTCGCGCTGGGCACCACCCGGCGGTTCGGGCCGCGGCTGCTCACCGCCGCCCAGCGCGTGGCCGGCCGGATCGGTCTGCCCGGGAGCATCGGCGACGAGGCGCGGGCCGCCTTCCTGTCGCCGTCGGCCGAGCCCGGACCGTACGGCGAGGGCCGGGTGGTCGTGAAGACCTTCGACAGCGACCGGGCCGAGGCCGAGCACCTGGCCGACCTCCTTCGCCGCGCGCACCTCGAGGACGGCATCCCGTGGGACCAGATGGCCGTCCTGGTGCGGTCGGGCCGACAGACGATCCCGCCGTTGCGCCGGTCTCTCGGGGCCGCGGGTGTCCCGGTGGAGGTGGCGAGCGACGAGCTGCCCCTGGTCCGCGACCCGGCGGCGCTGCCGCTGATCGACGCACTCCGCGCGGTCCTGAACCTCGACAACGACGACCCCGACCACGTCGACCACGTCGACGCCGCCCGCGCTGAGGGGTTGCTGACTGGACCGCTGGGCAGCCTCGACGCGGGCGACGTGCGTCGCCTCGCGCGGCGGCTGCGTCAGCGCGACAAGGAGCTGGCCCAGGCCGAGCATCGGCTGCCCACGCCGTCGCGCGAGCTGGTCCGGCAGGCGGTGCTCGACCCGAGTCGCCTCGACGGGCTCGACGGCCCCGAGCCGCAGCGGGCCCGCGCCGTCGCCGAGCTCGTCGCGCGCACCCGTCGGCAGCTCGACGACGGCGCCACGGCCGAGGAGCTGCTCTGGACGCTGTGGTCCGGCACCAGCTGGCCGAACCGGCTCCGGCGAGGTGTCGAGCGTGGCGGGGGAGCAGCGCGGCGGGCGCATCGCGACCTCGACTCGATCTGCGCGCTGTTCGAGTCCGCGGCGCGCGCAGAGGAGACGCGCGACCACGTCGGCGTCCGGGAGTTCCTCGCGACGTTGGTCGCCCAGCAGATCCCGGCGGACACGCTCGCCGAACGCGGGGCGCGGGGAGCCGCCGTACGCCTGCTGACCGCACACCGCGCCAAGGGCCTGGAGTGGCGGCTCGTGGTCGTGGCACACGTGCAGCAGGACGGCTGGCCCGACCTGCGCCGCAGGTCGTCACTGCTCGGAGCCGACCGGATCGGGACCGGTGGGCTGATCCCCGAGACCACCGCACGGGAGGCGCTGACCGAGGAGCGGCGGCTCTTCTACGTCGCCTGCACCCGGGCCCGCGAGCGGCTCGTCGTGACCGCCGTCGCCTCGCCCGACGACGACGGCGACCAGCCCTCCCGGTTCCTCGGCGAGCTCGGCGTCACCGTGGAGGAGGTCGCGGGCCGGCCCGCCCGGACACTGTCGATGGCGGGGCTGGTCAGCGAGCTGCGCCGTACGTCGGCCGACCCCGCAGTGAGCGAGCCGTTGCGAGCCGCGGCGGCCCGGCGGCTCGCCCGGCTGGCCCCCGAGGTCGCGATGGCCGACCCCTCATCGTGGTGGGGCACCCGCGCGGCCAGCCGGTCCGTGACGCCGGTGCGCGACCCCGACGCCCCGGTGCCGGTGTCGGCCAGCCTCCTCGACGCCTTCGCCGTCTGCCCCACGCGCTGGTTCCTGTCCCGTGAGGCCGGCGGCATCGTCCGGGCCCACCAGTCCCAGAACATGGGGCTGATCGTGCACGCGATCGCCCAGCGCGTCGCCGGCGGCGAGCTCACGGCCGGACCCGACGACGCGGCCCGGCTGATGGACCACGTCGCGGCGGTCTGGGACCGGATGGAGTTCCGCACGCCCTGGGCGCGGGCCCGCGAGCTCGACCGGGTCCAGGCGGCCCTGGGCCGGTTCCTGCACTGGCATCACGCCAACCCGAGGCAGGTGATCGGGGTCGAGAGCAAGTTCCACGCGGTGCTCGACCTGCCCAGCGGCGAGCAGGTCCGGTTGACCGGTTTCGCGGACCGGCTGGAGCTCGGCTCGGACGGCCGGGTCGTGGTCGTCGACCTCAAGACCGGTCGCACCAAGCCGAGCGGCCCGCAGGTGCGTGGCAACCTCCAGCTCGGCCTCTACCAGCTCGCGGTCGACCACGGCGCGGTCGACGGGCTCGAGGGGCTGCCGCCGGGCCACGCCCACGCCGGCGGCGCTGAGCTGGTCCAGCTCGGGCTGACCGAAGGCGGTCCGGACGCCGAGGTGCAGGCCCAGCCCGAGCAGCCTGACGACGGCCCGGAGCGCGAGGAGCTGCGACAACGGCTGGCCTGGACGGCAGCGCAGGTGCGGGCCGAGGAGTTCCCGGCCGTCGCCGGCGACCACTGCCGCGACTGCGCCTTCGTGCCGCTCTGCCCGATCAAGAGCGCCGGAGCGGTGGTGGCGCAGTGAGCGCCCCACGAGCGATCAGCTCGCCGGCCGAGCTGGCGGCGGCGATGAAGACACCGTGGCAGGCGAGCGACCAGCAGTGGGCCGCGATCACCGCGCCGCTCGCGCCCGCGGTGGTCGTGGCGGGTGCCGGCTCCGGCAAGACCACGCTGATGGCCGCCCGCGTCGTCTACCTGGTGCTCACCGGCCAGGTCCAGTCCGAGGAGGTGCTGGGGCTGACCTTCACCACCAAGGCGGCGAGCGAGCTGCGCGGCCGGATCCGGCAGGCGCTCCGCGACGCCGGGATGCTGGCGGAGGTCGGCGTCCACGACCCGGATGACGAGGACGTGCTGGAGCCCACCGTGGCGACCTACAACGCGTACGCCGCCGGGCTGCTCACCGACCACGGCCTGCGCATCGGCCACGAGCCGGACACCAGGGTCATCACCGACGCGGCGCGCTACCAGCTCGGCGCCAGGGTGGTGGACCGCTACACCGGCGAGATCGTGCTGCTGAGCGACCACCCCGAGACCGTCATCCAGAACCTCCTCGCCCTCGACTCGGCCATGAGCGAGCACCTCGTCGGCCCGGACGACGTGCGCGCGTTCGACGAGCGCGAGCGGGCCGGCTTCGTGCGCGCGGTCGAGGCCGAGCGGGCGGGCAGCAACCGCAAGACCTACGTCGAGGCAGCGGCCAAGGCCGTCAATGCGATCGACCGCCGTGGTGAGCTGCTGGGGCTGGTCCGGGCCTACCGGCGGATGAAGTCCGATCTCGGGGTCATGGACTTCTCCGACCAGATCGAGCTGGGGGCGCGGCTGGCCAGCGACCAGCCCGACGTGGGCGCGCTGGAGCGGGCGCGGTTCAAGGTGGTCCTGCTCGACGAGTACCAGGACACGTCGGTCGCACAGGCGACCATGCTGGGCCGCCTGTTCTCGGGCGGCCATGCCGTCACGGCCGTGGGCGACCCGAACCAGGCGATCTACGGATGGCGCGGCGCCTCGGTCTCCAACATCCTCAACTTCTCGGACACGTTCCCTGCGGTGTCCGGGTCCGTCCCGACGTACCCCCTGACGGTCAACCGACGCTCCGACCGGCGCATCCTCGAGGCGGCCAACCGGCTGGCCCAGCCCCTCTACGCCGCGCATGCCTCGGTGGCCGAGCTCGAGCCCAAGCCCGAGGCGCTCGAGGGCGTGGTCTCCACTGCGGTCTTCGAGACGCACCGTGACGAGCTGGCCGCGCTCGTCGAGGGGGTGACCGGCGCGCACGCAGGGCGGTGGTCCGACATCGGCGTGCTCACCCGCGACAACGCACACGCCGAGGAGGTGTTCGACGCGCTGACCGGTGAAGGGATCCCGGTCGAGATCGTCGGCCTGTCGGGCCTGCTGCGGCTGCCCGAAGTGGCCGAGATCGTCGCGGTCCTGCACCTCATGCACGACGTCACCCGCAACGACGCGCTGCTGTCGCTGCTGACCGGGCCGCGGTGGGCGATCGGCCCGCGTGACCTGCGGCTGCTCAGCCTGCGGGCCGGCGAGCTGTCCGGGCAGCGCGGTCGCGGGCCGGAGCCCGCGGACCTCGACGCGCACCTCGTGCAGATCGCCGACGGCATCGACCCGGCTGAGGTCCCGTGCCTCGACGACGCGCTCGTCGATCCGGGCGATGCGGCGTACAGCCCCGAGGCGCTGGAACGGTTCGCGCTGCTGGCGAGCGAGCTGCGGATGTACCGCTCGCACGTGGGCGAGCCGCTGCTCGACATCGTGCGACGGATCATCGACACCACCGGCACCGACGTCGAGCTGGCCTCCGCGGTGAGCCCGGCCGCGGCGGCTCGCCGCGACAACCTCGACCTGTTCGTGAAGGCGGTGGCCGACTTCCAGGCCGTCGACGGCGACGTGTCGCTGGCCGCGCTGCTGGCCTACCTGACCGCCGAGGACGACCAGGGCAACGGCCTCGACGTCGCCACCCCGACGGCAGCCGACTCGGTGAAGCTGCTGACCGTGCACCGGTCCAAGGGGCTCGAGTGGGATGCGGTGTTCCTGGTCGGCGTCTGCGAGACCCGGTTCCCGTCCAACCGGTCGCGCACGCTCTGGACCTCGTCGCCGGCGGTGTTGCCGGCGCCGCTGCGGGGCGACGCGGTCGACCTGCCCCAGCTGCACGGCCACGACAAGAAGGCGCTCGACGACTACCGTGCCGCCACCCGGACCCACGACGCGACCGAGGAGCTCCGGCTGGCGTATGTCGCGTTCACGCGGGCCGCGCACCGGCTGTCTGTCACGTCGTACTGCTGGGGAGTGCGGCCGACCTCCTACGGCCCGTCGGACTACCAGTCGGTCGTCCGCGACCTGATCGCGGAGTGGGGTGAGCCGGCGCCGGCCTGGCTGGACAAGCCGGCCAAGGGCACGACCAACCCACTGCTCGACGAGGACCAGTCCCGGCCGTGGCCGACCTCCGGTCTGGGGGTCGAGGCGCAGCGTCGGCGCGCCGCGGCCGAGCTGGTCCGCGCCGCGGACCCGGCGGCCGAGGACGGCGATCTCGACCTCGAGGAGGTCGCGCGGGTGGCCGAGTGGGACTCCGAGCTGGAGCGGCTCCTGTCCGAGGCGCGGGAGCAGCGCAGCACGACGATCGCCGTGCCGCTGCCGGGCAGCCTGTCCGCGACCGCGCTGCTGCGGCTGCGGGGCGACCCCGAGGCGTTCGCGCAGGACCTGGCCCGGCCGATGCCGCGGCCGCCGTCGCGTGCCGCGCGCTTCGGCACGGTGTTCCACGCCTGGGTCGAGGCCCGGTTCGGCCAGCAGCCGCTGCTCGACCCCGACGAGCTGCCCGGCCGCTACGACACCGGCATCGGCGACGACGCCGACCTCGATGCGGTCATCGAGGCGTTCGAGAAGGGCCCGTTCGCCGACCGGGTCCCGCAGGCCGTCGAGGCGTCGTTCGCACTGGTCCTGGCGGGCCAGGTGGTGCGCGGACGCATCGACGCCGTCTACGAGGAGCCGGCACCCGATGGGACCAGCGGCTTCCTCCTCGTCGACTGGAAGACCAACCGGCACGAGGACGCCGACCCGCTCCAGCTCGCCGTCTACCGGCTGGCGTGGTCCGAGCTCCGCGGCCTACCGCTGGACAAGGTGCGCGCCGCGTTCCACTATGTCCGCACCGGCAGGACCGTCGAGCCGGACGACCTGCCGGACCGTCAGGCGCTGGAGGCCATCGTGGGCGCCCCCTCCTCGGTCTAGTTGGCGGCGGCCACCGCCGTGCCGTCGTCCCAGACGTTGCCCGACCAGACGTTGCCCGCGCCGCTGGAGTTGAAGCTGGTCACTGCTCCGTAGTCGCCACACTTCTTGTTGGTGCCGCGCTGGAAGACGTTGTTGGTGAACTTCTGGTTGGTGCCGTTGGTGGGGTCGCCGGAGAAGGGCTTGCCGGTGGTGGCGCCGCCGTAGGCGCAGAACGCGTTACCGGTGTTGGCCACGAACAGGTTGGCGTCCACGGTGTTGTTCCTGATCGGGGCGAAGTCGGCGTAGCCGGTCAGGTCCGCGGAGCAGCCGATGTCGCCGTTGACGAACGGGCCGGGGTAGGAGCAGTGCAGCGAGTTGTGCCGCAGCGTGAGGTTCTGCTCCTCGCGCACCGAGGAGGCGTGGGCCAGGTTGGACGCGTCGGGCCACAGGTTGGTGCCGTGGAAGTAGCTGTCCTGGATCAGGCACGGACCCGGGGCCTCGCAGTAGGCGGCCCGGTTGGTGTTGATGATCTCGGTGCGCACGATGGTGAAGTTCGACCCGGTGACCCCGCAGTCCGTGGTCGCGTTCCCGGTGTCACCACAGGCGTACTTCCCGGCCGGGCAGGACCCGTTGGAGCACGCCGGGAACTGGACCCCGCTGTCGATGAAGGAGTCCTGCACCGTGAACGACGGCGCGCCGCCGGACTGGACGATCCCGCCGTTGAGGTAGGAGTTCTTCAGCACGAACCCGGCGGCCCGCACGTCGATCGACCGGCAGTTGACCACCTTGGAGTCGATGACGGTGTTGGCCGCGGTGATGGTGCAGGACCCGGTGTAGGTCGCCATGGTGCTGGCCGCGGCGTTCGGCCCGGTGTTGGCGGTGCCGGGGAAGCAGCCACCCCGGCCGTCAGACCCGTCCGGCACGTACGACCCCGTGGCGGCACAGCCCGGAGCATCCGTCGGGGCAGCCGTGGGCGTGGGAGGTGCCGTGGGCGTCGGGCTCGACGTCACCGTGGGGGTCGTCGACTCTGTGGGCGCCGCCGTGGCTGTGGCGGTCGGTGTCGATGACTGACCGGGCGAGGGGCTCGGCGCCGCGGTGACCGTGGCGGTCACGGTGGCGGTGACGGTCTGCGTCACCGTGACTGTGGCGGCTGACGGCTTGGGCACCGTGCAGGTCACGGTGATCCGCTGCCCTGTCCCGGTGTTGGCCACCGCCGGACTCGCCGTGCAGGACGCCTTGGTGGACGTGGTCGCCGCGTGAACGGCTCCGGCCACGAGGAACGATGCGGCGGCGGTGACAACCACGGCTGCCACCAGGGCGCGCTTCGACTTGCGCATGGGGGGATTCCTTCTGTCGGTCCCCGTGCGGTCAGTTGTCGCCGGTGTTCGGGAACCGATCAGCAAGCCCGAGAACGGGCCCCCGAGGGCGAGCGCCCGACGGTACCCCCAACCTTCGCCAGCATGTGGCGGCGTCCCCCAACTTGGGGACGAGCGTTCAGGCGCCGATCTCCTCGGCGTCGCGGTCCAGCCAAGCGGCCACGCCGCGGGCCGCGACCCGGCCGGCCCGGTTGGCACCGATGGTGCTCGCCGAGGGGCCGTAGCCGACCAGCTGGATCCGCGGGTCGGCGACCGCTGCGGTGCCCTCGAGCTGGATGCCGCCGTACTCGGACGTCAGGTGCAGCCGGGCCAGGTGGCCGACGGCCGGTCGGAAGCCGGTGGCCCAGAGGATCACGTCCGCCGCCCAGACCGTGCCGTCGCGCAGGCGGACGCCGTCCGGCTCGATGGAGGTGAACATCGGGTGCCGCTCGTAGGCGCCGAGCCCTTCGGCCTCGCGCTCCTGCTCACGCAGCTTCAGACCGGTGACGCTCACGACGCTGGCAGGCGGCAGGCCGCGGCGTACGCGCTCCTCGACCAGGGCCACGGCGGCGCGGCCGACCTCTGGGGTGAAGTCGTCGGTCCGCCAGACCGGCTCCCGCCGGGTGACCCAGAGTGTGTCGGCGGCGACCGGCGCGATCTCCCCGAGCAGCTGCACCGCCGAGGCGCCGCCGCCGACGACCACGACCCGCTGCCCGCGGAACGGCTCGGGGCCCGGGTAGTCGTGTGTGTGCAGCTGCCGGCCGCGGAACGTCTCCGCTCCTGGGTAGGACGGCACGAACGGTCGCGACCACGTCCCGGTCGCGTTCACGATGGTCCGGGTCAGCCACCGGCGATCGCCGGCGTGGACCTCGAGCAGACCGTCCTCCGCCTCGAGCACCCCGTCGACGCGGACCGGCCGCACCACCGGCAGGCGATGGGCGCGCTCGTAGCCGGCGTAGTACTCCGGCACCACGACGTTGGCTCGTCGGGTCGAGAGCTCCGGCGGCTCGGCGTCCGGCAGCGCGGCGATGCCGTGCACGTCGTGCATGGTCAGTGAGTCCCAGCGGTGCCGCCAGGCACCACCCGGGGCCTCGTCGGCGTCCAGCACGACGTGGGCGATCCCGCGGCGCTGCAGGTGGTACGACGCCGACAGCCCCGCCTGGCCGGCTCCGATCACCACCGCGTCGAGGACCTCCATGGAGGGTGAACACCCACCGCCACGCTGTTACTCCGCGCCCGCGTCATGTCGCCAGGGGGCGCTTCAGACATCAAGTCCGGCGGTCAGGGCGATCTCGACCATGTCGCCGAAGGTGCGCTCCCGTTCGTCGGCCGACGTGGCCTCACCGGTGACGACCTGGTCCGAGATCGTGCAGATCGCCAGCGCCCGGCGGCCGTGCCCGGCGGCGATCGTGTAGAGCGCCGAGGCCTCCATCTCGATGGCCAGGACGCCGTGCTCGACCATCCGGGTCAACAGCTCCGGGCGGGCGGCGTAGAACGAGTCGGCGCTGAAGACCAGCCCCACGTGCACGTCGTCGCGCGGCCCGGCCGCTGCGGCGGCGGCGGAGAGCAACGAGAAGTCCGCGACCGCGGCGTAGTCGAGCCCCTCGAAGCGGATCCGGTTCATGCTCGAGTCGGTGCAGGCGCCCGACGCGATGACGATGTCCCGCAGCTTCAGGCGGTCGGCCAGCGCGCCGGCCGAGCCCACCCGGACGATCGACTGGACGTCGTACTCGCGGAACAGCTCGGTCGCGTAGATCGCCAGTGACGGCTGGCCCATGCCGGAGCCCTGGACCGACACCGGCCGGCCTCGCCAGGTGCCGGTGAAGCCGAGCATGCCGCGCACCTCGCTGTAGCAGCGCGCGTCCTCGAGGAACGTCTCGGCGATCCACTTCGCGCGGAGCGGGTCTCCGGGCATGAGGACGAGCGGGGCGACGTCGCCGGGTGCCGCTCCGATGTGGGTGCTCACCGGCGGGACACTAGTGGCCTGGCGCTAGCGTCGGGCGGGTGGAGTACCAGCACCTGCGTCTGGCCGACGGAGCCCACGACCGCCTCGCCGTACGCCGTCGCGACCAGGCGTGGCTCGAGGAGCGGTGGGCCGACCCGGACACGCGGGTGCTGGTCGTGTCCGGGACGCGGATCCGCCCCGTGGAGGGCCGGCTCCCGTGGGTGGGGCCGCAGGACGCCCCGGACGGGCTTCGCGTCCTGCTGGGCGAGCACGACGGCAGGGCGTGGTTCGCGGTCGTCACCGGACCCGAGGCCTCCACGGCGGCGAAGGATGAGTGGCTCCCGCTGCGCGGGCTGCTACCGAGCCTGAGCGACGACACGGTGGCCAGCGCCCCGCTCGTCTTCCATGCCCTGGGCCTGGCCGAGTGGATGTGGGTGACGCGCTACTGCCCGCGCTGCGGTGAGCCGCTCACGCCCCGCGCCGCGGGCCACGAGCTCGCCTGTCCCAATGGACACGTCCAGTTCCCGCGCACCGACCCGGCCGTGATCATGGTGGTCACGTCCGGTGACCCCGGCAGCGAGGACGAGCGCTGCCTGCTCGGACGCCAGGCGGTCTGGCCGACCGGGCGCTTCTCGACGCTGGCGGGCTTCTGCGAGCCGGGGGAGACGCTGGAGGACGCCGTACGCCGCGAGGTGCTGGAGGAGACCGGCGTGGTCGTGGGCGACGTGGAGTACTTCGGCAACCAGCCCTGGCCGCTCCCGGCCAGCCTCATGCTGGGCTTCGTCGGCCGGGCGGTCTCCACGGAGATCTCGGTCGACAACGACGAGATCGACGACGCGCGTTGGTTCACCCGCGCGGACATGAAGGCCGAGGCCGAGGCCGGGTCGCTGGTCCTGCCCGCCGGGGTGTCGATCAGCAGGTCGCTGGTCGAGCACTGGTACGGCGGGCCGCTGCCGGGCCAGTGGTGAGCGTCAGGACGCGAGCGCGTCCAGCGATGCGAGCTTCTCCTTGACCTGGGCCAGCGACGGGTTCGTCTGCGCCGTGCCATCGGCATAGACCAGGGTCGGCACCGTCTGGTTGCCGCCGTTGGCAGACTCCACGATCAGCGCCGCCTCGGGCTGCTGCTCGATGTCGACGACCTCGTAGGCGATCCCTTCCCGGTCGAGCTGGCTCCTGAGGCGGTGGCAGTACCCACACCACGGCGTGGAGTACATCGTGAATGCCGCTTCAGGAGCGGTGCTGCTGTCGGTCATCAGGGACTGTCGCCTCCGGGTTCTATCGTGATCGTGCGTGACGGTATCCGCCGCCGTACACGTTTCAACCACACATCCACGGGAGTTGTTCCTTGGCCGCTGAGGACCTGCTGTCCGCTCTCGACCCCGAGCAGCGCCAGGTCGCCGAGGCCCTGCGCGGCCCGGTCCGGGTGCTGGCGGGCGCCGGGACCGGCAAGACCCGGGCGATCACCCACCGCATCGCCTACGGCGTGGCCAGCGGCGTCTACGCGCCGGCCGAGGTCCTGGCGGTGACCTTCACCACGCGCGCCGCCGGGGAGATGCGGACCCGGCTGCGCGGTCTCGGTGCGGGCAGCGTCCAGGCGCGGACCTTCCACTCGGCGGCCCTGCGCCAGCTGCGCTACTTCTGGCCGCACGTGCACGGCACCGAGCTGCCCCAGCTCGTGGAGTCCAAGCTCGGGCTGCTGGCCGCTGCCAGCAGGGGCAAGGGGCTCGCGACCGACCAGGCCCTGCTGCGCGACCTCGCGTCGGAGATCGAGTGGGCCAAGGTGAGCAACGTCGGCCCGGCGTCCTACGCCGAGGTGGCGGACGCCCGCGGCCGCTCGGTGGCCGGCCACGCGCCCGACGTCGTGGCGCGCGTCTTCGAGTCCTACGAGGAGGTCAAGCGCGACCAGCGCCGGATGGACATGGAGGACGTCCTCCTGCTCACCGCCGGGCTGCTGGCCGACGACGAGAGGGTCGCCGCCCAGGTCCGCCGGCAGTACAAATGGTTCGTCGTCGACGAGTTCCAGGACGTCTCGCCGCTCCAGTCCGCGCTGCTCGACCTGTGGCTCGGTGGGCGCGACGAGCTGTGCGTGGTCGGCGACCCGGCCCAGACGATCTACTCCTTCGCCGGCGCCAACGCGGACTACCTGCGCGACTTCCCGGCCAAGTTCCCCGGCACCACCTCGGTCGAGCTGGTCCGCAACTACCGGTCCACCCCCCAGGTGGTCCAGGCCGCCAACACCCTTCTGGACGGCACCTCCAGCCAGGGGGTCGAGCTGCGTGCCCAGCAGTCCGCGGGCCCGGAGGTCACCTACGACGCTCATCCCGACGAGATCGCCGAGGCCGAGTCGGTCGCGGCCAGGATCGTGCGGCTGCGCGAGCAGGGCCGCGAGGCCGCGCGAGGTCGCCGTGCTGTTCCGCATCAACGCCCAGTCCGAGGCGTTCGAGGAGGCCTTGTCGGCCCGCGGCGTCCCCTACGTCATCCGGGGCGCCAAGCGGTTCTTCGAGCGGCCCGAGGTCCGCGAGGCGGTGACCCGCATCCGCGGTGCGGCCCGCTCGGGGGAGGGCGAGGGCGTCCTCGAGACCGTTCGGGCCACCCTGGCCGGCATGGGCTGGACGCCCGAGGCGCCGGCCGCGCGCGGCCAGACCCGCGACCGCTGGGAGTCGTGGCAGGCCCTGGTCGACCAGGCCCTCGAGTTCTCGGCTTCCGGAGGGACTCTCGCGGAGTTCGTCGACGACCTCGACCGCCGAGCCGCTGAGCAGCACGCACCCGTCGCGGACGGCGTCACCCTGGCGACGTTCCACGCCGCCAAGGGGCTGGAGTGGGACTCGGTGTTCCTCTGCGGCCTCCAGGACGGCACGCTCCCGATCACCTACGCCGAGACGCCGGCCCAGGTCGAGGAGGAGCGCCGGCTGCTCTACGTCGGCATGACCCGGGCTCGGCGCGATCTCGCGCTGTCGTGGGCGATGGCTCGCAACCCGGGCGGCCGCGCCTCCCGCCGGCCGTCCCGGTTCCTCACACCGTTGCTGCCGCAGGACGCGCTCCCGCCGCCCAAGGCGCCCAAGCTCAAGGGGGCGCGGATGTGCCTCGAGTGCGGTCGCCCGCTCCAGACCGCTGCCGACAAGGCCCGCCGGCGCTGTGCCGACTGCCCGGCTCCCTACGACGAGGAGCTGTTCGAGCGGCTCCGCCTGTGGCGCACGGAGAGGGCCCGCGAGGAGGAGATCGCCGCGTTCATGGTGTTCAGCAACGCCACCCTCGAGGAGATCGCCACCCGCCGTCCACAGTCCACCCGCGAGCTGCTCGCGGTCAGCGGGGTCGGCAAGGAGAAGCTCAACAAGTACGGCGAGGAGCTGCTCGAGCTCGTCGGGTGAGCCGGCGCAAGGTGGCAGAAAATTGTCGAGAAATACCCATAAAATCAATTGCTCCTTACCGCGGGGCAGCGGTACCTTGACGGTCCCAATCGAAGACGTGCGCACATCGGGCCTGACAACCCCGGCGCCGAGACGAAATGAAGGAGGTGTGGTCATGAAGCTCAACTCGAACCAGATGCCGGCGTTTATCCCGTCGTACTTCGGCGCGCCCATTTGCGGCCACGCCTCCGACGTGACCTCCGCCGGCTTCGGCACGACGACTGTCGTGCGCGAGCGCCAGGCCGCCCAGTTCAAGGGCGACATGGGTCTCGTTGCCGGCTACGTCCCGGGGACCAGTGCCTGGAGTCCACCGTCCAGTTGACACCAACTGATCGGCAGCCTCCAGGCCGCGGAACCCGACAAGGGATCCGCGGCCTTTCTGTTTCCCGCAACCAGGGATCCAGGGTCGAAGTCCCACCGCAGACCAGATGACCGAAACATCCGCGATCAAGGTGAGCAGAGGAGGTGAGAAACATGACCATCAGCGTTCTCGACCGCACAAGCACCGCCGACCAGCCGACTCTGGGCAACCTCCACGACGAGGCCGGCAAGGTGGACGAGACGGGGCTGCCGTGCCGGGTGTACGACCCGGAACTGTGGTTCGCCGAGTCGCCCAGCGATGTGGAGTACGCCAAGACCCTGTGCATCGACTGCCCGGTGCGCTCGCTCTGCCTCGAAGGCGCCCTCGAGCGTCACGAGCCGTGGGGCGTCTGGGGTGGACAGCTCTTCATCCAGGGCGTCGTCGTTCCCCGCAAGCGTCCGCGTGGCCGCCCCCGCAAGAACGAGGTGGCCGCGTAGGCAGCCACGAGGCGTCCGTCACCCGACGGCCGCATCCCTTTCCGAGAAGGACCGAATCAATCCATGAGCCAGACCCACAAGACCAGGAGCACCGAGATGAATCTCATGAACGAAAACTTGGCGCGCGCGCAGATGTCCGCGCGCCTGGGAGAGGCGCAACAGTTGCGGCGCGGCCACCAGCTGGTCCGTGCCCGTCGGCTCAGCCGCAGGGCTGAGCAGGCTGCGCAGCAGGCGCGTCTCGCCCTCGCCCGCGCTCTGTAAAGACCCGAAAGGGATGCCGCCTCAGCGGCCCTCTGCAGGGACACCCTGATCGCGGGTGCCGACCAGGAGCCGGGTACGACCATCGATGGTCGTACCCGGCTCCGCGGCATTTCTGGATAGGTTCGAGCCGTGAAGACGTGCGACTTCTGCGGCCGGCAGGAGGCCGACGAGGCGAAGACGCTGACGTGGAGCACCGCGGTCGAGAACGGACGGCTCAAGACCTACTGCGAGAGCTGCTCGCGCGAGAACCTGCGGTCGATGGAGGGCAAGCTCGACAGCGAGTACTGGTGATCGAAGCGTGTGGAAACCCGCGCAACGTGATGCTGGAGGCTGGCTCACCCCGCCTGCTCGACCAGCTCCTCCGCCCAGGCGCAGCCGCAGTGCAGGTGCCGCCGGTACGCCGTGACCACCGGTGGCAGCGCCGCCAGCGAGACCGTGGCCGACCAGGTGGCCGGCGAGCCGTCGTCCACGGCCGTCGACAGGTCGTGCACCGCCCAGGCGGCGGCCAGGGCCCGCGGCACCGGGTCGGGAGCCGCCGGCCGCAGGGGCGGCGTGGCGGCCAGCTGCTCCACCACGAGCGCCCGCCGGGGGTCGTGCTCGCCGAGGTGCGCGTCGACGCAGCGCAGGCAGGCGGTGCGGCCCGGCACGACGTAGGGGCCGAGCACGACGCCGCTCGCGTCCTCGCGCACCACCAGGTGCGGCGTGCCCGCCCTCATCCAGCCGTCCAGCCGCTCCCGGGGAGGCTCGCCCTCGGTCCACACCAGTGCGACGGTGGCCGAGGACCCGCTGCGGGAGACACCGAGTCCCGCCGCCTCCACCAGCCGGACCAGGTCCGGCAGCACGCCCGCCGGGGCATCGAGGTGCACGATGCAGCCGGCCCGCCGGTCGCGGCGTACGGCGTCGCGGTCCGCGGCCACCACGAGCCCGGTGGCCACCAGCGTGTCGAGGACGGGGCCGGTGACGGCGTCGAGGCTGGTCAGCGGACCGCCGTGCGCCAGCTCGACCAGCAACAGCCGCACGGCGTCCGAGTCGGGCAGCACGGCCGCGAGGGGCGGGTCCACGCCGAGCTGGAGCTGGCCGGCGTCGCGCCGGGCCAGGCCGACCCCGGGACGCAGGTGCCAGGTCATGCTGCTGCGGGGCGTGGTCATCCCTGCACGGTCACACGGATCGCTGGCGAGCGTCGGCCGCTGTCCACAGGCCCCGGGACAGGGGACCGCGCCCCGGCCGAGAGCCGAGGCGCGGTCTTGATGTCGTTGGGCGAGCCTGTGTCAGGCCTTGCCGAGGATGCGGTTGAGGTTGGTCCCACACACGGGGCAGACGGCCTTGGCCATCCGGGTGCCCTTGTCGTTGACCCGCACCTCTCCCTCGGCCTCGCGCTTCTCCTTGCACTTCACGCAGTAGAACTCGCCGCTCCAGGTCTCCGCCATGACGGCCTCCTTGCTCGGTTTTCTGTCCGGTCGCCTCTTGGAACGTGTCCTCGAGCCGCTTCGACCGTACTGCACGCCCGCCCCAACCCGGGTCAGGCGCTCGGCGCGCCGAAATTCGTCCTTCGGCGGCACAACCGGCAGGTGAAACCGCCTTCGGCGGCCCGGAACGGCGCTCAGTAGGGTGCGCGCATGCCCGCTTACGAGCACCTGCAGGTGGATCGACCGGCCGCCGGCGTGGCCCTGCTGACCCTCGACAACCCCGACATGCGCAACGCGATGTCCGACGAGATGACCGCGTCGTGGGCCGCGGCGGTGGCCCAGCTGGCCGCCGACCGGTCGCTGCGCGCCGTGGTGGTGACCGGCGCCGGCTCGGCGTTCTGCTCGGGCGGGAACACCTCCTGGATCGCCGGCGAGCCCGACGCCACGGTCGACGAGCTCCGCACCCGGATGCTGCCGTTCTACCGCGCCTGGCTCTCGATCCGGTCCCTCGAGGTGCCGACGATCGCTGCGGTCAACGGCGCCGCGATCGGCGCCGGGCTGTGCCTGGCGCTCGCCTGTGACCTGAGGTACGCCGCGACCGGCGCCAGGCTCGGCGTGCCGTTCGTGAAGCTCGGCATGCACGCGGGGATGGGCGGCACCTACCTGCTGCCCGAGGTGGTGGGGGAGGCGCAGGCGCGCGACCTGCTGCTGACCGGCCGGGTCGTGGACGCCGACGAGGCGCTCCGGATCGGGCTGGTGTCCCGGGTGCTGGAGCCGGCGACGTTCCTCGACGACGTGCTGGAGATCGCCGCCGGCATCGCGGCGACCGCGCCGGTCGCCAGCCGGCTCACCAAGCTCGCGCTCCTCGACGGCGGTCATCGTGACCTCGAGGCGGCCCTGCAGTGGGAGGCGATGGCCCAGCCGATCACCCTGGCCACCGAGGACCTGCAGGAGGGGATCCGGGCCAGCCGCGAGAAGCGGGCGCCGGAGTTCCGGGGCCGCTGACGCGAAAGCCGAAGCCCCCGGTGTCCGCCGACAAAGACCCGCCTTCCCCTTGCGGATCTTTCCCGACAGGCCCGGGGGCCTCGTCTGGGACCGCACGCTAGGCACTGGGCGCGGGGCGAGGCAATCCCTGGGGTGGCCACCCTGTGGATGACGCTGTGGACAAGTCTGTGCAGAACCCCGTTCGCAGGTGGACGACACGCCGTGGGAGCGTGAAACATGCTGTGGACAGGAGCTGGGTGGCGGCCGCACTTTCTGCCCTGACCTGCACGAACGCGATTCCACGTGCTGTGGACGAAAATAGGTCGGCACCAATTCCTCCGGGCTCCGAGACCTTGACCCGCCGCGCGGCTCCGGTCCGAGCCCGTCGTCCGGGTCCGGACCTCCTAGGGTTGCTGTCGTGGCGGAGGCGTACGACGGCGGGCCGGTCGCGGCCCTGCGACGGATCGGGTTCCTGCTGGAGCGCGGCCGCGAGGAGACCTACAAGGTCAAGGCCTACCGCAACGCCGCCGCCGCGATCCTGCCCCTCGGTGACGAGGAGGTCCGCGCCCGGGTCGAGGGCGGGACCATCACCGAGATCCCGGGGGTGGGCGCCAGCACCGCCAAGGTGATCGCGGCCGCGGTCCGCGGCGAGCTGCCCGACCGGCTGGCGGCTCTCGAGGCCGAGCACGGCGGCCCGCTCATCGAGGGCGGCCAGGAGATCCACGCCAGGCTCCGTGGCGACCTGCACTCCCACTCGGACTGGTCCGACGGCGGCTCGCCGATCGAGGAGATGGCGTTCACCGCGATGGAGCTCGGCCACGACTACCAGGTCCTGACCGACCACTCGCCCCGGCTGACCGTGGCCAACGGACTGAGCGTCGAGCGGCTGAGGAAGCAGCTGCTCGTCGTCGACGCGGTCAACGAGCACCTCTCGTCCGGGGGACGCGGCGGCTTCTCGCTGCTCAAGGGCATCGAGGTGGACATCCTCGACGACGGCAGCCTCGACCAGACCGACGAGATGCTCGACCGGCTCGACCTCCGGGTGGCCAGCGTCCACTCCAAGCTGAAGATGGACAGGGCCGACATGACGCGGCGGATGGTGGCCGCGGTCCGCAACCCGCGGGTCAACGTGCTCGGGCACTGCACCGGGCGGATGGTGATGGGTGCCCGTGGCACCCGCGGACAGTCGCAGTTCGACGCCAAGGCCGTCTTCAGCGCCTGCATCGAGGGGAACACGGCGGTCGAGATCAACTCGCGTCCCGAGCGGCGCGACCCGCCGACCGACCTGCTCGAGCTGGCCCGCGACCTCGGCTGCCTGTTCTCGATCGACTCCGACGCGCATGCGCCGGGCCAGCTCGACTTCCTGTGGTACGGCGCGGAGCGGGCCGAGGCGGCCGGGATCGACCCCGACCGGATCGTCAACACCTGGCCCAAGCAACGGCTCCTGGAGTGGGCAAACCGATAGATTCCGGGTCATGGCGGTCGCGTTCGAGCCGGCACCGGAGGTCGAGGTGCGGCGCAGCAAGCGGCGCCGGCGTACGGTCTCGGCCTACCGCGACGGCGAGAAGGTCGTCGTGCTCGTCCCCGCGTCGCTCTCCCGCAAGGAGGAGGCCGAGTGGGTCGAGACCATGGTGGCGCGGGTGCTGAAGTCCGAGAGCAGGGCGCCGCTCACCGACGGGGAGCTGATGGAGCGGGCGCTCCTGCTCAACGACCGCTACCTAGGTGGTCTGGCCGTGCCAGGCTCGGTCCGTTGGGTCCGCAACCAGAAGCAGCGCTGGGGCTCCTGCACGCCGGGTGACCGGACCATCCGGCTCTCGGTGCGGCTCGAGGCCATGCCGCTGTGGGTCATCGACTACGTGCTCGTGCACGAGCTCTCGCACCTGATCGAGCCGGGTCACGACGAGGCGTTCTGGGGCTGGGTGGACCGCTACCCGCAGTCCGAGCGCGCCAAGGGCTACCTGCTCGGCTGGTCGGCGGCCGCGAAGGTCGACCCCCCGCCCGGCCACGAGACCGACTGACCTCAACCCGACACAGGACGAGGTCAGTCCTCGGTTCCCGGGTCGCTCGCGTCCTCGGGAGCCTCAGGAGCGGGCCCGTCGAGCAGCTCCCGCAGGGCCGCGTCGAAGTCCTCCTCGCTCAGCGTCTCCGGGGCGGTCGCGTCCTCGCGGAAGCCCAGCGGGTCGTCGAGGTCGGCGGCGGTCGGCAACAGGTCGGGATGCATCCAGACGCCGTCGCGCGCCTCGGTGCCCTGGCGGGTCCGCAGCGAGCCCCACAGCGTGGAGGCGTCACGCAGCCGGCGCGGCCGCAGCTCGAGTCCGACCAGGGTGGCGAAGGTCTGCTCGGCCGGACCGCCGGCGGCGCGCCGGCGGCGTACGGCCTCCTGCATCTTCGCGGCGTTCGGCATCCGGCCCTCGGTGGCCTGGCTGACCACCTCGTCGACCCAGCCCTCGACCAGCGCGAGGGTGACCTCGAGCCGTTCGAGAGCGGCCTTCTGGGCGGGGGAGTCGGGCAGCTCGAACATGCCGCCCTCGAGCAGCTGCTGCATCGCCTCGGGGTTGGCTGGGTCGATGCCCCGCATCTGCTCCTCGACCCGCTGCTGGATGCCCTCGACGTTGACCTCGATGCCCTCGGCGTACGCCGTCACCGCGCCGACGAGGTGCTCGCGCAGCCACGGGACGCCGGCGAAGAGCCGCTGGTGGGCAGCCTCACGCAGGGCCAGGTAGAGCAGCACGTCGTCGGCCGGGACGTCCAGCCCCTCGGCGAACGCGGCCACGTTGGCCGGGACCAGGGCCGCCTTGCCCGCCGGGGCCAGCGGGACCCCGATGTCGGAGACCGACAGCACCTCGCCGGCCAGGGTGCCGAGCCCGGAGCCGACCTGGTTGGCCAGCAGCGCGCCGATGGCTCGGCCGAGGATCCCCAGGATCGGCCCGGCCTGCGCCTGGGCGTCGTCGGGCAGCGCGGAGCCGAGCGCGCCGACCGACTGCACGGCGACGGGCTCGACCAGGACCTTCCAGACGTCCATCGTGTTGACGATCCACTCGGCCCGGCTCCACGCCGCCGTGGACGTCACGCCCGAGGGGAAGCCGGTGGTGCCGTCGAGCCAGTGGTCGGCCAGCTGGAGGGCGTCCGCGACGGAGTTCTGCTGGGCGCTGGTCGGGGAGGGGTCCGGCGACTGCGCCACCGTCTTGCGGGCCAGGTCGGTGGCCACGTCCCAGTTGAGCGGGCCGTCGTAGGGCTGCAGCATCGACTGGAGCTGGCCGAAGAGCTGGTTGAGGTCGGGCATCCCCTGCCCACCCATGCCCTGGGCGAAGAACTGCTCGAACGGGGTGCCCTTGAACGGGTTCTGGGGCTCCTCGGGCTCGTCTGCCATGTCCACAACGGTACGCGGGTGGCGGTCAGGGGTCAGGGCGAGCCGACCCACTCCTCGCTCCCGTCGCTGAACCGCTGGTGCTTCCAGATCGGGACCTCGGCCTTGAGCGTGTCGATCAGGGCCCGCGAGGCATCGAACGACGTGCCGCGGTGCGCCGACGCGGTGGCGACGACGACCGCCAGGTCACCGATGGCCAGGGTGCCGACCCGGTGCACGGCGGCCAGCCCCTGCACGTCGAAGTCGGCGGCGACCTTGTCGCACACCGCGCGCAGCCGCTCGAGGGCCGAGGGGTGTGCGGTGTAGTCCAGGCCGACCACGCCCTGGCCGTGGTCGTGGTCGCGGACCCGGCCGACGAACAGGGTGAGCCCACCCGAGGCCTCGTCGTCCAGGGCGGCGACCACCTCGTCGACGTCCAGCGGAGTCTCACGCAGGTCGACGAGCCGGACGGGCGTGGGCTCCGACATGTCAGTGAAGGTAGTCCCTACCCTCACAAGGGTGCAGATCCTGCTCTGGCTGGTCCCACCCCTGGTCGTCACGCTCCTCGCGATGGCGTGGGTCGGCTGGGTCGGTCGGGAGGGCCGCGGCGAGGTCGACCGGGAGGAGTCACTGCGCCGGCTGGGCGAGGCCCTGGAGCGGCCGCAGCCCCCGCGGCCGGCCCGGCTCCCGCACCGGCGCGAGCGGTCCACCGGTGTGGCCGTACGCCGCGGCTGACCCTGCAAACGGCGCGGCAACCACCCCTTTGAGAGAGTTTGCGGCATGAACCAGCGCACCCCGGCCGCGGCCGCGGCCGTGGTGCTGGTGGCGGCGCTGGCGGTGGTGGCACTTCTGAAGCCGCTGCCCTACACCACCTACGCGCCCGGACCGACGATCGACGTCCTGGCCGCCCCCGGCGGCACCGAGATCATCCAGGTCGGCGGTGGCGAGAAGACCTACCGCGACGACGGCCAGCTCCGGATGACGACGGTCTCGGTGACCCCCAAGGACACCAACCTGAACCTGTTCGAGGTGATGGCGGCCTGGCTCGACCGCAGTGACGCGGTCTACCCCAAGGAGGCGGTCTACCCCGACGACAAGACCGCCGACCAGGTGCGCGACGAGGGCCAGGTGCAGATGGTGTCCTCGCAGGACACCGCGGTGGCCGTCGCGGAGAAGGCGCTCGGCTACCCGGTGACGCCCTCGCTCGAGGTCACCCTGATCAAGGACGGCTCACCCGCGGACGGCGCGCTCGCGGTCCGCGACCTGATCCGCAAGGTCAACGGCACCCCGCTCAGCGACGACATCACGAAGGCCTCCGACCAGCTCCGGAGCGCGGTCAAGGCGACCCCTCCCGGCCAGCAGGTGACGCTCACCGTGCTGCGCGACGGCAAGGAGGTCGACGTACCGCTGACCCCTGAGCAGTCGAGCACCGACCTGTTCGGCGTGGTCACCGTCACCGGCTCGCCCCAGCTCGGCATCTTCCTCGGCCAGGGGTTCATCCTCCCGTTCCCGGTCACGGTCACCATCGACCCGAGGATCGGCGGCCCGAGCGCCGGGCTGATGTTCTCGCTGGGGATCTACGACACGCTCACCCCGGGTTCGCTCACCGGTGGCGCGGCGGTCGCCGGCACCGGAGAGATCGCGGCCGACGGCACCGTCGGGGCGATCGGCGGCATCCAGCAGAAGATCGTCGGCGCGCGGGAGGCGGGCGCGAAGCTGTTCCTCGTCCCCGCCGACAACTGCGACGACGCGAAGGGCGCCCACAACGGCGACATGCGGCTGGTCAAGGTCGACACCTTCGACACCGCGAGGGCGGCCATCGAGACCTGGGCCAAGGATCACGACGCGAAGCTCCCGAGCTGCTCATGACCGACCTGCCGACCCTCGACCCCGCCGTGGACCCCGCGCTGGCCGCGGCGGTCCTCGAGATCGAGTCGCACAGCGCCGAGGCCGGCTGGGACCAGCCCGGCCGTCTCTTCGCCCTGGTCGACACCGCGGCGCTCGTGCGCCGCGAGCCCGTCCTGGCCTCCGCGATGGGGCTCGACGACTTCTCCGCGCAGGGCTCGCTCACCCCGATCGAGCAGGAGCAGCTGCCGGCCGACCGGTTCGAGTCCGCGCTCGCCTCGATCGCCTGGGGTCCGGAGGTGACCGGGTGTGCGGCCGTGGTCGAGCGGCTGGTGCTGCCTCCGACGGTCGACGGCGCCCTGCCGGAGGACCCCTCCGAGGCGGCGACGTACGCCGCCGAGCACCCCGACCGCCAGGAGGTCCGGATGGTCGTGGGCGTCACGCGTACCGGGTCGTCGTACTGTGCCCTCCGGCTGCGCGCCCACGACGACGACCAGTCGGTCGTGGGTGGCACAGACCTGGTCCCTGAGCTGATCGCCCTCCTGGGTGCCACGCTGGAACCCGCCGAAGACGAACCAGAGGACGAGGTGCGATGACCACCCCACGAAACCGCTCACTGTGCGAGCTCTCGCACTTCCGCGGGGACCCGGGAACAGCATGAGCGAGCTGTTCGACGAGGAGCAGCGCGACGAGCCGGCCGCGCGGCCGCCGTCGCGCCGTTCCCGCGCGCTGATCATCACCGCGGTCATCCTCGTGATCGCCTTCTTCGCGCTCACGACGTTCGCGAACTTCTACACCAACGTGCTGTGGTTCCGCGACATCGGCTACGGCTCGGTCTACAGCCGGCTGCTCTGGACCAAGATCATCCTGTTCTTCATCTTCGGGCTGCTGATGGCGGTCGCGGTCACGGCGAACATGGTCGTCGCCTTCCGGATGCGGCCGCTGTTCCATCCGCAGTCTCCGGAGCAGACCGGGCTCGACCGCTATCGCCAGGCCGTCACGCCGATCCGCACCTGGCTGGTGGTCGGCCTCGGCGTGCTGCTCGGCATCTTCGCCGGCACCTCCGGCGCCGGTGAGTGGCGCACCTACATGCTGTGGCGCAACGGCGTGTCCTTCGGGAAGGAAGATTCGTCCTTCCACAAGGACATCGGCTTCTTCGTCTTCGACCTGCCCTGGTACCACTACCTGGTCGACTTCGTGATGGCCGTGAGCGTGGTCGCGCTGCTGGCCGCCGCGGTCGTCCACTACCTCTACGGCGGCATCCGGCTGCAGACGCCGGGCGACAGGCTGTCCGGGGCCGCGCAGGCCCAGCTGTCGGTGCTGCTCGGCGTCTTCGTGCTCGCGAAGGCCGTCGACTACTGGCTGGACCGCTACGACCTCGCCTACCAGTCCGGGTCGCTGCTCACCGGCATCACCTACACCGATGCGAACGCCGTGCTGCCCGCCAAGGTCATCCTCATGGGCATAGCCCTGATCTGTGCGGGGCTGTTCTTCGCCAACGTCTGGCGGCGCACCTGGCTGCTGCCCTCGGTGAGCCTGGCCCTGCTGGTCCTGTCGGCCATCCTCCTCGGGCTGATCTGGCCGGGCATCGTCCAGCAGTTCCAGGTCAAGCCCTCGGAGGCGGACAAGGAGTCGACGTACATCGCGAAGAACATCGCGGCCACCAGGACGGCGTACGACATCGACAAGGTCGAGGAGTACACCCTGCCCGCGAGCGGTACGACGGCCAGCCAGATCGACGCCAACAACGACCCGAGCGTCACGTCGGTGCCGCTCGTCGACCCCCAGCTGGTGCACCAGACCTTCGAGCAGAACCAGCAGGTGCGCGGCTACTACTCGGTGGCCAACGTGCTGGACGTCGACCACTACGACATCAACGGCGTCGACCGGGCGCTGGTGCTCGGTGCCCGTGAGCTCGACCAGAGCGCGCTCGACCCCGACGTCCAGAACTGGCTCAACCTGCACACGGTCTACACCCACGGCAACGACCTCATCGCTGCCTATGCCAACCAGCGCAACGGCGACAACAAGGAGGTCGACACCGCAGGGCTGACGGCCACCGACACCACGCCGTGGGCGGAGGGCAACCAGCCCGGCCAGGACGAGCTGAAGCAGGCGGTCGGGGACTACCAGACCCAGATCTACTTCGGCGAGGACAGCCCGAGCTACTCCGTGGTCGGGAAGGCGAGCAAGAGCTCGCCGGACGTCGAGCTGGACCTGCAGGGCGAGAACAGCGACACCAAGACGACCTACGCCGGAAAGGGCGGCGTACCGGTCGGGTCGACGTTCCGTCAGCTGCTCTACGCGATCAAGTTCGGCAGCACGAACTTCCTGCTGTCGGGTCGGGTCAACTCCAACTCCGAGGTCATCTACAACCGTGACCCGAAGGAGCGCGTCCAGAAGGTCGCGCCGTGGCTGACCCTCGACGACGATGTCTACCCGACGATCGTGAACGGCCGGATCCTCTGGGTCCTCGACGGCTACACGACCACCGACCGGTACCCCGGCTCCGAGCGGGAGTCGTTCAAGACGATGACCGAGGACACCCTCCAGGACCAGACCGGGCTGCGGACCCTGCCGACCGACGAGATCAACTACATCCGCAACTCGGTCAAGGCGACCGTCGACGCCTACGACGGGACCGTCACGCTCTACGCCTGGGACGACCAGGACCCGATCCTCAAGGCGTGGTCCTCGGCGTTCCCCGGAACCGTCAAGCCGAAGTCGGACATCCCGCAAGAGCTGTTGGACCACCTCCGCTACCCGGAGGACATGTTCAAGGTGCAGCGCTACCAGTTCGCGCGCTACCACGTCACCAACCCGAACACCTGGTTCCAGAACGACCAGCGCTGGAGCGTCCCCGACGACCCGAACGGGAACGGGAAGACCCTCCAGCCGCCCTACCGCATGTTCGTCACCCAGCCCCCCGGGCTGGTGCTCGACGACGACAACGGGTCGGACACGCCGTACCAGAACTCCGTCCCACCACCCACGACGCCGGTGTGGTCGATCACCTCGAGCTTCGTCCCGGTCAAGCGCAGCAACCTGGCGGCGTACGTCTCGGTGGACTCCGACGCCAACTCCAAGACGTACGGCCAGATGCGGGTCATCAACGTCATCGACCAGCAGCAGCAAGGGCCGGGTCAGGCGGCCAACGTCATGCGCTCCGATCCGGGCGTGGCCGACAAGCTGAACGACTTCAACCAGAGCGGCAGCACGCCGACGTTCGGCAACGTGCTCACGATCCCTATCGGCGACGACCTGATGTACGTCGAGCCGGTCTACGCGAGCCGCACCGGGCAGAGCACGGCGAACTACCTGATCCTCAAGTACGTCCTCGTCTACTACCAGGGCGGGGTCGGCATCGACAGCAACCTGGCCGACGCGCTGACCGACGCGATGGGCGACGCCACCACGAGTCCCGGAACGCCCTCGGGCTCTCCGTCTGGTTCCCCGTCTCCGTCGAACAACCCGTCGGGCTCGCCGACCTCGTCCGCGTCGCCGGACTCGGTGGCGGGGCTGCTCCAGCAGGCGCAGGACGAGTTCGTCGCGGCCGACAAGGCGCTCAAGGCCGGCGACCTGTCGGCGTACCAGACCCACATCACCAACGCCCAGAACTTCGTCACCCAGGCCCTGAACCTCCAGGGTCTCGGGTCGTCGTCGCCAGCGTCGCCGTCCGCCACCTCGGGTCCCTCGGCCACACCGTCGGGCGGCGGCTGACGCGGATTTGAGCCCTCACCACCGGTGCCGTAACCTTGAGGTCACGACGCGGGGTGGAGCAGTTCGGTAGCTCGCTGGGCTCATAACCCAGAGGTCGCAGGTTCAAATCCTGCCCCCGCTACGAATGTGATGTCTCAAGACATCGGCGACACCCGGACCTGCGATAGCAGGTTCGGGTGTTGTTCATTTGGGTCGTCGGGTGGGTCCTTTGGGTGCGCCGGTGGGCTGGTAGTCGCGGCTGGGGTCCAGGGTCAGCTCTCGGATGAGCTCGCCGGTGGCGGCGTTGACGACCCTGATGTCGAGGTCTTGGACGATGAGGATGACGCAGGTTCCTTCGTGGGTTCGGCCGATCCCGATGTGGTGGAGTCGGCTGCGGTAGCGCAGGGTCACCGAGCCGGCCTTGTCGACGGTGTCGTGCCGGATCCGGTCGTGGGTGATGGGGTCGGTGACCTCGCCGGGCACGGCTTTGGGCATCGACTCGTACAGGGTCGCTGGGGTGGCCCGGTGCGGCAGCGAGCGGTGCGGCCGCTGGTGGTTGTAGATCGCCGCGTAGACGTCGAGCAGGGTCTGCAGCTGGTCGACCGTGGCCGGCTGGTCGGGTTGGGCGGTCAGCCAGTTCTTCATGGTCTGCTGGAACCTCTCGACCTTCCCGCAGGTCCTGGGGTGCCCGGGGCGAGAGTTCTTCTGGACCACGTGCCGATCGTGGAGCTCTTGCTCGAAGGCGTTGCGGCCACCGCGGCCGCCTGAGAACCGGACGGTGTAGACCATGCCGTTGTCGGTCAGGGTGGACGCTGGGACACCGTGCTGACCTGCGGCTTTTCGGAAGCTGGTCCTGACGATGTCGGTGGTGATCCGGGCGTGGGCACTGATGTGCAGGGCGTAGCGGGTGCAGTCGTCGAGCCAGGTCAGGATCTCCACGTCGACGCCTGGGCTGCCATCGGAGTTGGTGAGGCGGTAGTGGGTGAAGTCGGACTGCCAGGTCTCGTTCGGCATCGTGGCTTCGAACCGGATGTAGGACGACTTCGGCCGCTTCTTCGGCTCGGGGACCACCAAGCCCTGGCGGGTCAAGGTGCGGCTGATGGTGGCCCTCGACGCGGTGACCCGGTGGCGGTGTGTCAGGTGCCAGCCGATGGTCTCAGGGCCGGCGTCCAGACCCGCCTCGGCCAGCTCCTTGCGAAGCCGCACGATCAGGTCGACCAGCGCTGGGTCCAACGCGGTTGGTGATGGTCTTGGGCCGCCGAGACCTGGGCTCGAGGGCAGCGTCGCCTTCAGCTTCATATCTGGCTTTGAGCTTGTAGACCCAGGCGCGGTGGACCCCGTACCGGGCGGCTACCTCAGCAGGGGTCTGGTGGTCGACGAACAGGGCGGTGATGACCAGGCGGGCCTTCGAGGGCGGCTGCGGCATGGCCGAGGATCCGGCCCAGCCGGACTGTCGCCGATGACCTGAGACAGGTGTCGCCTATGTCTTGAGACATCTGTCGCCTATGTCCTGAACCAGCACACTGCCCCCGCTACGAAGTAAGAGTGCAGGTCAGAGGCCGTTTTCGGAGAGATCCTGAGGCGGCCTCTGCTGTGTCTCCAGTCGACTTGTGGGCAACTTGTGGGCAGACCTCGCCGCTGCGTGGCGCTCGCCGGCGCGCAGATCCGCCGACGAGGGCGACTGCCGGGCTCCCTCGCCCACGTTATCGACATGGTGAGCCGCGTGGTGACCGTTCTGGTGCATCCCTGATCTCGTCGCCATCCGGCTCGGCATGTCCGATGCCGTCTGCGGAGCGTTGCTTCTGCTTAGAGGACCGCGAGTGCGGTCGCAGACGAGCGGAGAGATGAGGAACGGACGCGCTCCTGATCAAAGCCCCAGAAGCTGCCGCCCAGTTGGGCAGCCGAGCCAAGCTCTACGGCTCATTCGCTTCTGGTGCGCTCCCGGCCGTCAAGGTTGACGGGTGCCGGAGGTTGGAGTGGATGACCTTCGTGCGTACGTCGAAGGGCTATCGACGAGTCGATGACCGTTCCTGTGTCAGGCCGCCAGGCTCGGAGTGGGCGTATGCAGTTGACCCATTCGCGGCGGCATGACTCATGTTGATAGACGCACGGATGGCGACACCATGGCGCGCCGGGTCAGGCGCTGGTCGGCAGGACGACGACCTTGCCAATGAGGGTGCCCTCCGCGGCCCTGGTGTGGATGGAGATGAGGTCGGTCATCGGAAGGCGCTCGGCGATGTCGATGGTGAGCTCACCCCGGTCGACGCGGGCGGCGAGCTCAGCGAGCTGGGTGGCGTCGCTGCGGACGAACAGGTCGATGCCGCGTACGCCGCGCGTCTTGTCGGACGGGGCGGGCATCCACACGGTGGTGTTGACGATGACCCCACCGTCCCGGACGACGCCGGCCAGTTTCGTGAGCTGGTCGGGACTGATCGGGGCCAGGTTGAGGAGCACGTCCACCGGCTCCCGCATCGCCGTACTCACCTCGCCAGCGGTGTAGTCGACGATCTCGTCGGCTCCCTGCGTCGTCACCTGATCGCGGGTGCGGGGAGTAGCCGTGGCGATGACGTGCGTGCCGACCGACGTGGCCAGCTGTACGGCGTAGCCGCCCACGGCTCCGCTGGCACCGTTGACCAGGATCCGTTGCCCGGCTTGCAGGTTCGCTTGCTCGAAGAGCGCCTGCCATGCGGTGAGCCCGACCAGGGGTAATGCGGCGGCGTCGGCGAGCGGGATGCTCGTGGGTGCGGGCGCCAGGCCTGCAGCGGTGGCCAACACGTACTCGGCCGTGGCCCCGTCGTCGCCGAACGGCAGGAACCCGACGACAGGGTCGCCCTCCCGCAGGGCGTCGACACCGTGGCCGAGCGCGTCGATGGTCCCAGCCACGTCGAGGCCGGGGACGTGTGGCAGCTCAAGGGGCATCGGACCCTGCATGCGCCCAGCCCGGATGTTGGCGTCGACGCCGTTGAACGACGTGGCGGCAACGCGCACCCGCACCTGTCCCGGGCCGGGAGTAGGGAGGTCGGTCTCGTCGAGGCGCAGCACCTCGGGGTCGCCGTACTCGTGGAATCGGATCGCCTTCATGGTCAGCTCCTCGTCATCGGGTGGATGCTTCGAATCCGAAGCACATGCTCACGATAACGGTGCTTTGAACTCGAAGCAAGTGCTTCGAATGTGAACATTCGTCGTAGAGTGCTGGGCGTGACCTTCGCCGCGCCGTACTCCGACCTGGACCTCGAGGAGGCCCAGCTGCGCGCCTACTTCGGGCTGATGGACGTGGCCGGGCTCCTGCGGCACAAGGTCGAGCAGCAGCTGCGGGCGGCCGCCGACCTCACCTACGTGCAGTTCAAGGTGCTGGCCCGCCTCGGCCTGGACTCACCGACCGGCAGCCTGCGGATGACCGAGCTCGCTGACGAGGTGGTCTACAGCCGCAGCGGCCTGACCTACCAGGCCGGGCAGATGGAGAAGGCGGGCTGGGTCGAGCGCGGCCCGTCGCCCGATGACGACCGGGGCGTCACGGTGACGATCACCGACGCCGGCCGCGAGCGGCTTGCCCAAGCGCTGCCCGGACACGTCGAGGTCCTGCGCGAGCTCCTGTTCGCGACCCTGACGGATGACGACGTCAGCGCCCTCGCCGCCTTGCTCGAGCCGGTGCTCGACCACATGCGCGCCGGCCCGCCGCGTTCGGCCACACCTCGGCGGCGTGGAGCGGGTGCACCGAACGCCTGACTGGCGGCGACGTGGCTGACCCGGCCCGTTTGGGTGCGGCAGGTAGCGCACTCTGTCTTTCCGCACGTTCGATGTGGCCGTCCACGACGAGCCGGCCCAGGCCTCGACGCCAGCGAGGCCCCTCCATGCGATGCTGCGGGGAGAGGCGTGCAGTTCGGCCAACCGCCGCGCACTGGATCCCGACAGATAGCGCGGCGTACGTTCGAGCGGCATTCCCGGATCCTGCACAGCTGCACCTGCCGTCCACGTGGAGGACAGCCTCGTGGTCCAGAAGCGCGCCGATGACTCCGACGGGAGATCAAGAAGAACGTCCTCCAGCAGGAGGCCACAAGCGGTGAACTCAATCTCTGACAGTTGTCACGAGCCCGTCTCCGACGGTCGCGAAAGGGAGCAGCTTCGAAGGAGAAGCAATGACGCAGGACCAAGGAACGACCACGCCGAAGTATTCGCTGGCCAAGATCCGGGAGATGTGTGCCCAATACCGGAACTGGGGCAGGTGGGGCGCGGACGATGAGCTCGGCACGTTCAATCTCGTTACCCCGGAGAAGGTGATAGCAGCCGCGCAGCTGGTACGCCGAGGCAAGGTTTTTTCGCTCTCTCTGCCGTTTGATGCCGACGGTCCTATGACAGGTGCGCTCGGTCGGACCAACCCCGCCCACGTCATGCTTCAGGATGGCGGCGACATCGCCTCCGGGGCGCAGTCGGGGATGGCGCCGCTTGGCTACACCGATGATGCGGTGTACATGATTCTTCAGTGCGCGACCCAGTGGGATGCCCTGTCACATGTGTTCATGGACGCGAAGATGTACAACGGCTACGGCACTGACTCGGTCAACAGTGATGGAGCTCAGAAGAACTCGATCACCGCAATGAAGGACAAGGTCGTGACCCGGGGTGTCCTGCTGGACATCGCCCGTTACAAGGGCAAGCGGTGGCTCGACATCAGCGAGTCCATCACCGAAGAAGACCTTGCGGGATGTGCAAAGAGTCAAGGCGTCGCGATCGGAGCCGGTGACGTCGCGCTGGTGCGATCCGGACGGCTCGCCTTCGTCCGCGAGCGCGGAAGCTGGGGCGATGAGTACTCCGGTGGGAACGCTGCCGGTCTCGGAGTCACCGCGGCTGACTTCTTCTGCCCTCTGGACGTCGCCGCTGTGGCTACAGACACGAGCTGGTTCGAGGTGCAGCCGAATGAGACGCAGCCCGAGATGTGGCAGCCGCTGCACGCGATCATGACGGCAAACGCCGGAATCACCATCGGCGAGATGTTCGACCTCGAAGCCCTCGCAGAGGACTGTGCTGATGATGGTGTCTACGAGTTCATGTTTGTCGCTCCACCGTTGAACATCAGCAAGGCGGTCGGCTCGCCGATCAATCCGCAGGCCATCAAGTAGCTCGTCCAGCCGGGCTCAAGCACTCGACTGCGGGCCTGGGATCGCCGTCTCGACCAGCGCACGCTGCCATTGGCAATGAGTACGCCAGGAGTGCGAGCCCCCTTAGCCCCACCAAAGCAGGCCCTGTTCGAACCGCGGGCATTGGCTTCGCCAAGAAGCCAAGCCAAGCCCTGCCGCTGCCGTCAAACCTCTGACCGATGTCGTGTGCATCTTTCTGGGCTGGAAAGGGCGCGTCCATCCGTGAGGCCACCGTCTCTCCCCGTCTTGGACCTTGTTGCTGACCGCGACGTGGGTGTGCAGGTGCGGGTCGACCGGACCCGGCGCGACTGGCCGGGTGCCGGCGAGGGTGAGCGCCGAGAACGCATCGGGATGGTCGAGCGCGGCCACGTGGGCGACCATCCCGCCGACCCCGATGCCCGCCAGCTGGGCTGGCCGGCCGGCCAGTATCCGAGCGAGCGAGACGGCGTCGGCGGCCAGGTCGCGAAGCGTGTAGGCAGGGTCCTCGGGATTCTCGGTCGTCGACGTGCCCGCGTCGCGCAGGTCGCAGCGCACGACGTGGCGACCGTTGCGAGCGAGGCTTTCACACAATTCATCGGGCCACGAGAGCATCGTGGGGGCGCCCACGAGCAGCACAAGTGGCGCCGTGGGGTCACCGCAATCCTCGACCCCGAGGGCGACGGCGTCGGATGTGCGGACCAAGTCGACGGTGGCGTTCACGCTCATCCTCCAGCGGGCGGTTCCGATGGCGCTGTGCGCGGCATCATTGCGACCGTCGGCACGCTGAGAACGAGGACGACCAGCACGACGACAAGGGTGACAGCCATGGCGTGGGCCGGACCGCTGCGGGCAGCGTGGAAGAAGATCGAGCTGACAACGGCGGAGCCGAGCGCCGAGGCGAGTTGCTGGATCGAGCTGAGGGAGCCGCTGGCGCTTCCTGCTTCGTCGGCATTCGCATCTCAAGGGCGACCAGCGGGCATCGTGGTGTAGCACAAGCCAGTGCCGACGCCGACGATGACAAGAGCCGGGGCCAACGCCCACAGGCTGAGGCTCGTCCCGGCATCGTGCACGAGGGCGAGGACCCAGGAGCAACCGACCACCGCGATCCCCAAGCCCAGGTAGACGAGCCTGCGGCCAAGCGCGCCACCAGCCCACCCATGGCGGTGAACACCGCCGCGATCGACCCGGCGGTGAGCGGGACTAGCCCGAGGGAGGCTTCCCCGGGGCTAGCGTGGAGTCCCCCTTGAAGGAAGAGTGAGAGTACGAAGAACAGACCACTGCCCGCTGCGTAGAGGAACAGGCCCACCAGCAATCCGGACGTGAAGCCACGGTTGCGCAACAGAGCGGGCTTGATGAGCGGGTGGGGTGCGGTGCGCTGACGGTAGGCGAACACAGCGAAGAAGCCGACCCCGACGATCATCGAGATGATGGGGACGGCTCTCCAACCGTTGCTGGAGCCTTCGATGAGGCCGAACAGCAACCCGAACATGGTGACCCCAAGCAACCCGGAGCCCCACCCGTCGATGACGGTGGATCGGTCGGGGGTGTCGAGCGGCAGGACGCTTCTCGCAAGCACCAGACCGGTGACGCCCAAGACGATATTGAGCAGGAAGATCGGGCGCCACCCCAAGCCGAACCAGTCGGCGTCGATGATGAACCCCGCCACGACGGGCCCGAGGACGGCGGAGATGCCGAGGACCGGGCCGAAGAGCCCGAATGCCCTGGCGAGCATCTCGCGGCTGAACGCCTTCGTCATGATCGCCACGCCTTGCGGAATCAGGATCGCCTCGAACCCTGCTGGACACCGGCGCGTGCGGAGTGTCTGTTCGTGTAGAGACTGCGAGGGCCGACCACGGTTGAAGGCAGGCGATCAGGTAAGACCCTGGTCGCAACCGGCCGGAGGCGTCGACCAACGAGAGGAGCGACACCCATGGCGAGCATGTACGCCGGCCCCAGCCACTTGACCAGGCTCTCGCCGCCTGCGAGATCGTGGGCGATGCTGGGGGCGGCGATGTTCGTGACGGTCGAATCGATCACATCGACAACGTCGGCGAGCAGTACGAGAGCGAGGATCGCCCACATCAGTCGGCCGGACAGCGCGCTCACGTCTCCTGAGGACTGCGTCACGCTGGTCATCGCCCACCTACCGGCCGGCCTCGAGCGACGTCAGGTGCGCCGTACCGTGCCACGAGCACTCCCGAACTGCGCGCAGTGACGTCCAGGAGACGCAACTGCCTCGGCCTCGCGCCGAGACGTGCTGGTGCGGCTCCGACCATCTCGGATGGATGGAGAGCGTCAGCCGTCTCAACAGGTCGCTTTCGAGCAGCGTCTGGGCTACCGCCGTACCGTAGATGGTGAGATCGCCCTGGCCCTCATTCTTGAGCTCTCGCACCGCCTGAACCGGATCGGTCCGGACGACGACGGTGTTCGCCCATGCGGGATCGTGCAGCGTGGCTGAGAAGACATACTTCTTGATCACGCGCAGGCGCTCCGCGAACGGACCGGGTGCCGAGGCCCATTGCTGGGAAAGCTCTTGGAAGGTGAGGCGTCCGAAGAGCATGGCATCGGATCGGTCGAGCTGCGCGACGGCGTCGGCTGTGCTCTCTTCGTTGAAGAACGGCATCGCCCACTGGCCCGCGTTCGTCACCACCCCGTCGACCGAGATCAACACCGACTGGAACAGTTTCCGCATTTTCCATCTCTCTTCTGTCTACCTGGGCACCACCGGCCTGTGCTTCGGACTCTGCGGAGGGCGCAGGGGAATCGGGCGCCGCCCGATTCCTTGGACCCCGCTCGGAGGTCCGATTCGAGTCAGATCTCAGATTCGAAGGAGCACCAATGGCCAGTTGGCAGTCAGAGGCGGTCGCGGACTTGTACCGCACCTGGACCTCAGAGTTGAACAACCCAGACCCCGAGCGCCAAGAGCCACGGGAGACCAACGACCACTGGGGCGACCTCACCGCCGAGCCTCGTGGCGTCGACTACCTGGAGCGGGAGGCAGCCGGGGGAGAAGTGCTATGGGTCCAGCCGCGCGGCGCGCGCGAGGACCGCGTGCTGTTCTATCTTCACGGAGGAGGGTTCGTCGGCGGTTCGATCTACACCCATAGGAAGCTCGTCGGCCACCTGGCAAGGCAGCAGGCGTTCGCGCTCTCCTCGTGTCGTATCCGCATACGCCCGAGCACCGTCATCCGCGCAGCTGAACCAGGTCGTGGCGACCTACCGTTGGCTGCTGGAGCAGGGCATCTCCGCTGGCCGCGTCATCTTCGGCGGTGACTCGGCCGGCGCGACGATGGCGATCGGCACCGTGTTGAAGGCTCGCGAGGAGCGCCTGCCGGCGCCTGCGGGCATCTACCTGATCTCACCGTTCGTAGACATGACGGTGAGCAACGCGAGCACGACACGAACGCCGATCGAGACGCGTACTTCTACAAGCACGTCGTCGCCGGTCTGGTAGCCATGTTCTTGGGCGACACCGATGTCCGCGACCGTTCGCCAGTCCGGCCTTCGCGGACCTGGCGGGCATGCCGCCGCTCTACATTCAGGTCGGCGGTGACGAGACACTTCTCGGCGACGCAACGAAACTGCACGAGCGAGCGGTGGCGACCGGCGTGTCGAGCAGCCTCGACATCTTCCCCGAGCAGCAGCACAGCTCGAGATGGTGGCCGGACGTGCACCGGAGGCCGACGACGCCGTCTCGAGGTTCGCGTCCTGGGCGGGCCAGCCCTCGGGCCCCCCGGAGACAACCGCCGTCCGTAGGGGGCTGACCGGCACGTGATCGGCTTGGGTGGAGCGCTCGCCATGGAGCCTCCATCGGGCCGTCCGCCATCTCTCACCTGCTTCGGGGGCGCCATCGCGGGTCGCGACCCAGGGCGCTCAGAAGTCGATCGGGCGGCGGTGAGTCCGTGGCACATGGACGCGGCGGCGAGAAGCAGCCGCCCGAGGTCTCCGGATTGACGATCTCCTCGAGCCCGCTGAGCAGACTTGCGCGAGCGCTTATCGAGTGCTGAGTTTCAGTGGAGGCTCTGAACCGACGCGCTGACGGTGAGCGGCGGCGTGCAGAAGTGTTGTTGCCGCAGAGGAACGTAGTTGATCCTGACATCTGAAGGGTGGTCGGCACGCCTGCGGGTCACGGCATCCGCCATCGAGCAGGTCACCGCCGCGAGGCGACTACGAAGGGCCTCGAGACCGCCCGTCGGCTCCCTCGGTTCATCCGGAAGCCTCCCGCACCACATGGCGGCACCGATGCGTTCCAGCGAGTCCGTCAGGTGGGCGAGGACATCGATCACGGCCCAGGGTGGACACGGGGTGGGCTTGTAGAGGTCCTCGTCTGTCAACGGGCCGCGCACCGGACCGCGAAATCCAACCCAGGCAGCAGGCTGGTCGTCACGCGGTACGCGCTCCCGTCACCGCTGAGTGCATCCATCTCGCTCCGTCCTTTGCCGACACTCCGTCCAGGCGTCGACGGGTTCGCTGGCACCTATCAGCACGGTCTCAGCCCGCCGTTGTCGACGACGGTGGTGACTGAAGACCTCAGATTCCGACCTGAACGGAGGGGCAAAGGGAGCGCAAGACTCCCGGCCCACAGTGTTCGAGCGATCGACAACGCCGTTGAAGCCCCGTCGTGTCCCGCGGGGCCGGTACCGCAGCGGAACCGTTTGCCCTCGAAGCGATTCGTTCCGCCGGCTTCGGCGGTCTACATCGTCATCGGCTTGTGCTCCCGCGAGAAACACCAGGAGGTCGAGGTGAGTCCAGACCTCGTCGAAGAGTCACCCCGCAGTCAACTCGATGCGGAGTTCCAGCAGCTCCGAGGGGGCCTCTTGCGGCACTGCTACCAGATGACCGGCTCCTTTCACGACGCCGAGGATCTCGTTCAGGACACCTACCTGCGTGCGCGGCAGTCGATCGACCGCTTCGAGCAACGCTCGTCTCTGAAGACGTGGCTCTACCGGATCGCGACCAACAGATGCCTGACCGCGCTACAGAGCAAGCATCGGCGCATGCTTCCTTCGGGGTTGGGGGCACCAGCGGACGATCCAGATGCTGCATCGGGATTCGACCCCGGCCTGGACTGGTTGCAGCCGCTCCCGGATGACATCGTTCGCCCACCGCAGCCTCGCGATCCCGCGCAAGTCGTACTCCAGCGTGAGTCCGTCCAGTTGGCGCTCGTGGCAGCACTTCAATACCTGCCGCCCAGGCAGCGGGCAGTGTTCGTGCTCCGCGCGGTCCTCAACTGGCCCGCTGAGGATGTCGCGCAGGCGCTCGGGGTCACGGTGCCGGCGGTCAAGAGCCTCCTCCAGCGAGCGCGGCGCCGCATCGACCAAGCCGGTGTCACCATGGACTCGGTCGACCGGACAGCCGTCGAGAGCAGTCTGCTCGAGCGCTACATCGATGCCTTCGAAAGGTCTGAGGTCGACATCATCCGGGAGCTGGTACATGAGGACTTCAGCATTGAAGTTCCTCCCGCCACCACGTGGTTCCAGGGCATTGGCACATGTCTTCCCTACCTACAGCGACACGCCCTGGGCTCCCCCGGGGACTGGCGCCTCCTTCCGACCAGGGCCAACGGTCAACCAGCAGCGGTCTCCTACCTTCGCGACGAGAACGGGTGCTACCGAGCCTCAGGCTTCTGCGTACTCACCGTCCGCGACGGCCTGATTGCTCGCGCGACCGTGTTCAAGGACCCCCGGCTGGTTGCCGCGTCCGGCTATCGCATGGCTCTCTCCGCCTGACGATCCAGCTGGCCACCAAGCAGCGCCTGCGCGGACGAGCAACCGACCCGGCTGCGGGCTCATCGCCCGATCCTTCTGGAACTGTGATCGACCCGCTCAGCGGGTCATCGGCACCCAAATCACAGTGCGGCTGCCGGCACGCCCTCACAATCCGGACGTTCGGCCTCAATCTCCCTCATCGCGCGCCGAGCGGGAGGTTGTCGACATCGCGCGGGGCGGCCGGGACCCATCGAAGCGTCAGGTCGGGGAGCTTCTCCATGTTGCGGTAGCCGTCGGTGGTCTCGATGGTGGTGAATCCGTGACGCTCGTAGAACGCCCGCGCGTCGGTGTTCTGCTGAAAGACGTGCAGCACCACCCTGCCGGGGCTGCATCGCTTGACCTCCTTCAGGAGACACGTGCCGATGCCTTCGCGGCGAGCCTCGGGGCGCAAGTAGAGATGCTCGAGCACGTCGCCATCGAGCGCCGCATAGCCGACGATCTCGTCATCGCGCACGGCAACCCAGGTGTCGCACTGCTCGAGCACGACATCGCGGACCCATTGGGTCACTTGCTCGTGATTGCGCTTCTGCGGAGGGAGATAGGGCATGGTCGACGTACGAGAAGACATGTGGACTTGGGCGATCTCAGCGGCATCCGCTTCTTCGGCGGCCCGGATCCGAGTCTTGCCGCGTTCTTCCACGTTTGGGTCCTCTGTCGAACGTACTGTCGGCCTGGGGCATTGGCGCGCTCCCAGCGTACGCAGAAGGGGTGTGTCCGTTCGGGAGAACCGGGACCGTGGCAGCGGCACTCAGTGCGCGGTCAAGCTCGAACTTCATTGCTGCAACCTCGCCTGCGGTCGGGCACGGCAGACAACCCGCAGCATCGGGCTGCGGAAGTCCAAGCCCTCCCAGACCCGGGCGTCGATGATCTCTTGTTGATCGTCGCCCAGTCGGTGTAGATGCGCGACTGTCCGGCGAAGTTCGAGCTGGTGACCGCCACCAGAACCAAGGACCGTCTGCCGACGAAAGTCCGATCCCACCGTGGACGCGGCGATGGTTGCCCGGTCCACGCAGAGCGCGTCTTTGTGGGCGAAGTGGGACACCCTCCGGGGCGGCCAGCGTGCCAGACTGACGCAGCGGCTGGCGTCGCGGGCTTGCACTCTCCCTTTTGGACTTTGGCGGGCGATCTCTACCCCGCACGGTCCGAGCGTGAATCTGCACGCTGCCCCTGTTGGTCCGGCAGAACCCGGTCCGATGGGAAGAGCACAAGGATCAGGTGTCACCTATCCGTGCAGCAGACCCTGATGGTGCGGCCGTAGACCGCCAGTGCGTGAGCGGAATCAGCGGTGGGGGCCGCAGCTGTCTCGCACTATGAGCCGTGTGGGGAGCACGGTTCGTCGTGGTCTTGGTTTTTTGCCGTCGATCAGGGCTGAGAGGATCCGGGCTGCCCGGAGACCGATCTCGCGCGCGGGGACCTCGACCATGGTCAATGGTGGGGTCAGGAGCGGTGCGAGCGGAGAGTCGGTGTAGCCGATGATGGCCAGATCCTCCGGCACGTGCAGCCCGCGCAGCCTTGCCGCGTAGGTGGCTCCCATGGCGAGGGTCGATCCGGCCGCGAGGACCGCGGTGGGGGGATCGGGGAGCGCCAGCAGCCGATCCAGCCCGTGGTGGCCGTCGTCGATGCTGAACTCGGGCACTTCGGCTACGAGCTCGGGTGATGGTCTTTGGCCAGCGTCAACGAGCGCCTTGACGTAACCGCGGTGAACCTCCGCGACGTTCGGCCAGGACAACGGCGCGGTGATGAGGCCGATCCGGGTGTGACCGTGTTCGACCAGATGACGCGCCGCGGTGTGTCCCGCGCCGGGCGCGTCGAAGAGCAGGCTGTATCCGTGTCGGTCGGGTTGGTCGATGTAGACGATGGGCGGGAGCCGGGTGTCGTCGTGGCCGGGCTGGTGGTCGGGCAGGTCGCCGACCGAGACGGCGATGATCCCATCGACTCCCCGGGCCACGAGTCGGCGGGTCATGGCGTCGGCGATGCTGGCCGAGTCCCGGGTGTCCGCGATCAGAACCAGCGTCCCTCGCTCGCTCGCGGCGTCCTCGATCCCTCGCAGCAGCGGTAGATAGAAGGGGTCCAGGCCTGCGACCAGAACGGCGATCGTGTTGGTTCCGAACCCAACCGCTCCACCGGCCGCGCCTCCCATCGCACTCGCGCGCACCACTGAGCCGATGCCATGTCTGGTCTCCACCAACCCGTCCGTCTCGAGCCTGGCGTAGGCGGCGCGGATCGTGTTGGCATTGACGCGGAGGCGACCTGCAAGGGAACGCACCGAAGGTAGGCGGTCTCCGGGGACGAGCTCGCCGTCGGCAATCTGCAGCGCGATGCGGGTCCGGATCTGCGCTGCGATGCCCAGGCCCGATCGGGGATCGAGCTGAAACGTTGACAGAGCGTCCTTCACGAATCTATGCTCGATTTCACTGTAGTACTGATATAGCACAGCATATCTCACTCGAATCCAGGCCAGGGTGTCCGTGGCTCGGTGACCTCAGCCGGCTCGACGGCCGGTCGCGGCCATAGGGACGAACCCGTTCGTCGTGACCTGTCGGCACGCACGAAGGAACTCGTGATGGTCAACAAGACCGTGAAGTTCTGGGTCGGGATCGGCGCGACAGCTCTCTGCTTGCTCACCCTGGTCGCCTGCCACGCTGCCGCGCCTGCGCCGGCAGGGCGGCCCATCGCCACATCGAGCGCAACGTCGGCTCCAGGTGCGGTGACACCGAGCGCAACGTCGGCTCCGGGTGCCGTCACATCGATCCCCATGGCGACTCCGGGTTCCGTCGAGACCGCCTTCGGCTCCGTCTGGGTCGCGGAGGCGCCGTCGGCGATGCTCACCCGCCTCGATCCACGTACGAATGCGGTGATCGCTCGCATCCCAACGCCCGATCCCGCGTCCGTGGTGGGTGTCGGAGCGGGTGCGATCTGGCTGACGAGCTTCCCCGGCAACAGCCTCACGCGGATCGATCCGCAGGACAACAGCGTGACCCAGACGATCAGCCTCGCCCCCGGCGGCGCTGGCCCGATCGGCGTCACGGTCTTCGACGGCTTCGTCTGGGTCGCAAACCACAACGGTGAGCCGACCACGTCGGTGTCGAAGATCGACCCCGCCACGATGCGTGTGGTCGACGTGATCCCCGTCGGAGCCGCGAGCGACGCGGGGCCGGTGTGGATCCTGCCCAGCGCCGGATCGATCTGGACCAACGTCAACAGCGACCCCAACACGGTCGTGCGCATCGACCCGCACACCGACCGCATCCTGGCGACGATCCCGGCCCCGAACGCCTGCGCCCAGCTCGCCGCCGACGACGCCGCGGTGTGGGGCGCGGGCGGCGGCGACTCGTGCCCGCCCGGAGTGAACCGCATTGACACGCGCACCAACACGGTCACCGCGACGATTGACGTGGGAGGAGCGGCCGACGCGGTCGCGCTCTACCACGGCTCTCTGTGGTACGGAACCACGACGACCCACCAGCTCGGGCGCATCGACACGCGAACGAACAAGGTCGTCTCTCTGGTCGAGCTGCCCGGACCGGCGTTCAACATGACGGCAGGCGCCCACACCATCTGGACCACCGACAGGGACGGCTCGCGGCTCTACAAGGTCCTCCTGGCCCACTGATCGCTGCGCAGACACTGACGGCCGGCCCGGCTGCTCCGGCAACACTTCGCTGGTGCCGACCAGGCCGACCTGCCGCGACGTCACTGGAGGCGTGAAATCCCCTGCTGTTTCGGCTCGTCAAGTGCTGGTCGCCGCCACGTGGGAGGAACCGATCCCTGAGCTCCCCCTTGAACATGCCCGTCGCGTAGGCCACCTCAACGCGCGCTCATGCTTGCCGGCTGCGTGCGTCCATCTGGGCGGTGTGACGCCGCTCAATATGTCGTCGGATGAGCGCCACACTGGGGCTCGTCTGCGGCGACTCATCGGAATGCTGGTCAGGCAGGCCGTGCACTCTCCTTTGACGCCGTGGCGGGCTCATACCGGCACGGTTGAGGCGGGGAGTGCACCTGTCCGCTGCGGGCCCGGAAAGACGCAGGTCTACCCGTGTCCGGGTTGCGCCACGACCACGTCTTGAGAAGTGGCCGTGGATGTAGGCGCAGGATCGAGGAGTGGTCCCGCCAGGCCATTCACGTCACTTTTCGTAAGCACCTGGAGTCCGCTTGCCAGTTCCGGCGAGGCGTTCTCCTTGAGCGTCGAGGACGGCGAGTAGCAGCGACGGCGGGTTCAGGATTCGCGAATGCGCCTGGTGTCCCGGACGCCCTGGCCAAGGAAGGAAGCCGGCTCATGTCTCGCGCAGTATCTCGGCGATCGGCCGGCGCGCCTCCAGGCGGGCCGGCACTGCCGTCAGGGCCACGGTGAGGGCGACGGTGAGGATGACCAGTCCAGCGAGCTGAGCAGTCGACGGTGTTGCGGTGTTCGAGGATGACAGCGCGTGGAAGATGACGGAGCCGGCGAGCCCGCCCAGCACCAGACCGGCCACGGCCGGGAGGAGCTGAGCGGTTCCGAGTCCGGCAGCGGCCTGGGTCGGTGAGACGCCGAGCGTGCGCGCCACGGCCAGCATTCGGCGAGCGTCGACCGCGCTCGCGCGCGTGACGAAGACCAGGTTGACCGCCGCCATCACCGCCAGCAACAGGGACAGGGTGGTCGTCACGGTATGGATCTGGGCGACCTGTGGGTCGGCCGGGCCACCGGCGTTCCCGCGCTCTGCGTGCAGGCTGCTCTGTGCATAGAGGACGACCGTGCTGCCGCAGACGGCGACCGCGACCGAGAGGCTGGTGAGTGCAGCGCGACGCGGCCTGCGCGCCGAGAGCCGCAGACCGAGCAGGGCCGGCGCCGGCAGCCGGGCGGACAGCGCCAGGAGGAGGCCATGGCGCCGGGGACCGCGTCCGCCGTCGGCGAGGGCGAGCACGGTGCTGGTTCGTGCGGCTCGCCAGGCGGGGACGGTGGCCGCGACGACCACGAGGCTGAGGACCGAACCGATCACGGCGCCGGCGTCGGTGGCCGTGACTGACGTGGCACCGACATGGCCGAGCAGGCCGGCGCTGAGGCTCACGAGCTGGGGTGTCAACAGGCGGCCCGCTCCCAGCCCGACCACGGCGGCCGCGAGACCGATGGCCAGGTACGACGCGAGTAGCAGTCCGGCGACGAACCCCGGGGTCGCGCCGGCCGCCTTGAGCATGCCCACCCGTCGTACCTCGTCGCTCATGCGGCCGCCGACGAGCACGACGAGCGTGGCCAGGGCAAGGATGACCAGGAGGGTGCTTCCGAAGACCACCGCGGTGCGCTCGTTGGTGAGCTGCTCGGCCTGGCGAGCGGCGATGTCTTGCCAGGGGTTGAGCTCGGGACGACCGTCGGGGGGGCCGTCGGAGTTGTAGCGGTCGGCGAAAGCCGGCGCGGAGCTGGGGTCGCGGAGCTGCAGGTACTGGAACCAGACCAGCGGTTCTTGGATGGTGGCCAGTTTTCGCACGCGGTGCCGGGTCGCCCAAACCAGGCCCGGCTCAGCGGAGAACCAGCCTGGCCGGTCGAGGATGCAGCCGATCGTGCAGAGCTGCGGGTACGGCGGGAGCGCGGCCGAGATCGCGATGCCGATCACGGGGACCTGTCGCCCGCCGAGGTCGACGCTGTCACCAAGGGACAACCCCATGGCCTGGGCGAAGGCACGCTCGATCACCACGCCGTCGCGACCGACCCAGTGCCCGCTCACGATCTGTGGTCGGTCGACACCCGTACCTGAGGCGTCGCGGCCCTGCACCTCCGCGACACCCGAGATGCCGCCGGCGTCGATCGAGGTCCATGCCATCGGGAAAGGCTTGCTCCGGGCGGATACGTCAGGGTGCCGAGCGACGGCGCGGAGCCGTGTGCGGTCGGCCGCGGTGACCGTGGCGTTCGGAGCCGGGAAGAGGACCGCCACCACGTCCGGACCGTCCGTGCGTTGTCGCGTCTCGGCATACGGCGCAGCAGTCTGGCCGTGGAGCACGAGCCCGATCGTCAGCGTGGTGGCCGCCACGACGAGGGCGAGGAACAAGAGCACGGTCTCGGTGGCCCGACGACGCAGGTCGCGCGCCGCCAGACGAAGACCGAGCCGGAGCCGACTCACTCGCGGCCCCCGGCGGCAAGGATCTCCACGGCGGATGTCGTGCCGGAGGGCAGTGCTACGTCGTCGACGAGCACACCGTCGCGCATCGAGACCATCCGGTCGGCCGTCGCTGCCGTCCGCTGGTCATGGGTGACCACGACCAGGGTCTGCCCGTCGGCACGGAGGCGGTCGAAGAGACGGAGCACCTCGGTCGTCGCGGCGCTGTCGAGGTTGCCGGTGGGTTCATCGGCCAGAAGCACCGCGGGTCTGTTGATCAGGGCACGGGCGATGGCGACCCGCTGCTTCTGTCCACCCGACAGCTCCGAGGGCCGGTGCCGGTCGCGGTCGACGAGACCGACGTCGGCGAGCAGGGCGGTCGCCGTACGTCGCGCCTGGCGCGACGACATCCCGGCGAGCAGGGCCGGAAGCTCGACGTTCTCCACCGCCGTCAGCTCGTCCATCAGGTGGAAGTCCTGGAAGACGAAGCCGACATGGTCGCGGCGGAGTCGCGCCCGGGCCCGCTCGGAGGTGCGGTCGATCCGGAGGTCGCCGACCCAGACCTCGCCGGAGGTCGGGAGGTCCAGGCCGCCCATCAGCTGAAGGAGCGTGGACTTGCCGCACCCACTCGGGCCCGCGACCACGACGGACTCACCGGTGGCCACCTCAAGGTCGACATCGTCAACCGCCCGGATCAGGCCCTCGCCCTTCCCGAAGTGCCTGGCCAGGCCGACGACTCGTACGGCGGTGCTCATGAAGCGCCTCCCCAGGCCCGTTCGCACGCCGCGAGCCAGGTGAGGTCGGCCTCGATCCTCAGGACCACTCCCTCGAGCAACAGCGAAGACTCCGAGCCGTCCGGCTCAGACATCGCCGCGCGCTGGGCCTCGCGCAGCCGCCGCACGAGCTCACGCCGCTGCGCGCCGATGACCTCGACGGGATCCGCGAGCCGGCCGGCTGCAGCAACGACCAGCTTGAGATGGAAGTTCGTCAGATCGGGACGCGGCCAGGTGACGTCACCGAGCCACTCCTCAACCCGCTCCCGACCCAGGGCAGTCAGCTCGTAGGTCCGGCGTTCCGGCCTCTCGGCCGCCGCCTCGCGCGTCGAGGTCACCAGCCCCGCCTGCTCGAGACGACCCAGCGTCACGTACATCTGACCGGCGTTGAACCCCGCCGCCAGCGGGCCCAGGGCTCGTTCGGTCCTGGCTCGCAGCTCGTAGCCGTGCGACGGCTCCTTCGCGAGCAGCGCCAGCACCACTTCCTGCTGCATCCCACGTCACCCCTAACCGTTAGATGGTAAATAGTAGACTAACGGTTAGACCAGCAGAAGCGCGATGGCGACCGGCCGACGGCCCGCAAGCAGATGTCATCCTCGACCCCGGACTGCGGATTCCTCGGTAGCCCTATTCGGGCCGCCAGGCGGTCTCTCGACCGACGCTGGGCTTCTTGGCCAAGACTCTCCGTCGGACTCAGATGGAGCCATGACCACCCTGTTCGCGGCATGAGAGTGCTTCGGGTTGAACTCGCTCACCACGTGATCAGGATGTCGTCGGGTCGGGGTAGTTGAGCCGACCGATTCAGGTGCCGCTTGGCCGTGCCGCCGCGGTCTACGGAAGGCGCAACCCGAATGCCCGTGCGAGTGAGGGAGCCGTCGCTGCGTCGCGGAGCGGCGGGAGGCCGGCGACCTCGCTGTAGGACCGAGACAGGGACAGGTGAGTGAGGGGGTCGTCGACCACGATGCCGTGCAGGCTTGGGTGCAGCACGGTGGTCATGACCAGGTTGTTCTGGTTGTGGTCATCCTCGTCGGCGGTGATGACGACGGCCAGTCGGCCGGCGGTCCAGTCGGGGCCTTGGAAGATGGGTTCGATGTGGTCCCGTAGCCACGCGTCGGCGGTGCCCAACTCGCAGTCGTGGGCGTCGTTGCAGAGGTTGGGGATCACCAGGCCGACGTTGGGTAGCTGGCCGCTGGCGATGTCGCCGGAGAGCTGCTGTAGAGGTACGTCGAAGCGCGCGCAGTCGGCCCGTTCGTCGATGAAGTAGGTCCACGGGTTGTGGCGGACGACGTAGCGCTCGCCGCCGTTCTCGATCGCGCAGGTTCCATTCATGCCGTCCGCGTAGGTGCCGGCGGTCTTGCCCGCCGAGAGGGCGGCCGAGAAGACCGACTGTCCCCGGATGGGATGCGCCGGCGGGTCGCCGTCGTCGACGACGCCGAACGTGCTTCCGCCGGCAATGGCCAGGTAGTTGCCCAGGGAGGGGTGGGTCAGAGCGCGGTATGAGGTTGCGTAGCCGTATCGCTGGGCCAGGGAGACCGTGTATGGCATCTGGGCTCGCATCTGATCCAGCGAATGGTTCTCGATCACGACGACCAGAAGCTTGCTCACCACGGGTGGGTCCGGAGTTCCCGGGGTGGACGAGCCAGGCGACGTCGTCGGCGGATGAGGACGGCGCGTCTGGGTCGGGCCAGGTGGTGCCGACGAGCCGGTCGGGGTGGCTGTCAGTGTCGAAGTGGCCGGAGCCGACCCGGTAGTCGCAGTGGACGGAGCCGACGAGTCCGAGCTGCACCCGGTGAGTACCAGGAGGGTGACGCAGATCGTGATGATGCCCGAACGCACCTGCCACCTCCACAGACTCTCGCCGAGACAGCTCGGCGCCCTCAGTGTGACCGCCGGTGCATTTGTGCGCGACGGACGGGTCGATGCGCCGTGACGTTTCACGTCATCGCCCGCGCTCTCGGCCATCAGGACTGATCGAGTCAGAGACGACGGTACTGTCTTGGTCAGAGTTCCTCCGCCGATCAGATCTCGAACCGTCAGGCCGGCGGCGAGGCAGGCGGCCAGCAGATGGTTGAGTCCGTGCGCTCGCGGTGCGCGGACGAGGCCTCGAGCACAGCACCGGCCACGCGCGCAGGCTCCGCCAGGTCGACGTGGCGGGAGCCGCCGATGGTCGCGGTGCCCGACTTCGGGCACAAGTCCCAGAAGCATCCGCTGCGTTGTCGTCGCGCCCGGCATTGTCGATCAGGACTCGGTCCTTGACGGCGATCAGGACGATGGCAGGGAGTGTTCGTCAGGGATTCATGCCTTGGCCAACGGGTTCACGATCGCTGTCGCGAGTGTGGGTCAGTCCGTCGATCACAGGAGTGCCATGCGAACCTCGCTCATCCCCATCAACCCCGTGCAGAACCTCGACCTGGTTCGCTCGATCTTCTTCCCGGTACCGGGCGCCACGCTGGGCAGCGGGACACTTCACACGATCTCGCAGGCCGACGCCTACGACCCGGCGCACCCCGAGGACGCCGCGTACGTCGAGAACGTGATCTGGAAGCAGAAGGCTTCGTTTTCGCCACGCTCAACATCCCGGGCGGCTCGAACAACGACACCGACCCCTGGTACGGCGCACCGTCGATGAGCGCTCAGCAGGTTGCGGAGACTCAGCAGCGCACAGCCGCTGACCTGCGCTGGCTGGACCGCGCCTTCGACCTCGCAACGGCCGAGGATGCACAGGGTCTTGTGCTGGTCCAGCAAGCCGACATGTGGGACCTCGACGGCAAGGCTTTCACCCACCTCAGCCAGTACGAGCCGATCGTGAACAGCCTGGCCGAGCATACCGAGGCGTTCGGACGGCCCGTGCTGGCCCTCGAGGGCGACTCGCACATCTACCGCTCGGACAACCCACTCCAAAAGGGCTCGTCGTGCACCGGCGACGAGGGCGTGTGCTCCTACGACGCCTGGAACAGCCACCCGTCGTACGACGGCTCGAACTTCCACCGCATCGTCGTGCACGGAAGCACGATGCCGCTGGGGTACCTCAAGCTGGTCGTCACCCCGGGGCGGCACCAACCCCCGACCGCCACGGGCTTCGGGCCGTTCTCCTGGTCGCGCCACATGGAGAGCTGAGAGGAATCGGAGCTTCCGCCGCCGCAAGTCGAGCTTCCGCGGCGGCAGGCGCCCGGCTCAGGCGGGCGGTCACGGACCGGCATCATGGCCGACATGGCCACGCACGGGCGGGATGACGGGATGGGTGCGGGCCGAAGGATCCGTGTCGCCACCTTCAACATCAAGCACTGCGCGACTGCATCTGGCTACCTGGGCCGGCCTTGGCTGCTGGCGGAGATCTGTGCGGCGATACCCGCCGACGTCGTGGCGCTGCAGGAGGTCGACCGGTACGTGTGGCGATCGTGGTTCGCCGACCTGCTGACCGAGGCCCGGGGGACCGGCTACTCGAGCGCCACCTTCGGAAAGGCGATGGGAGCCAATCTCTTCAGCCTGATCAACCCTGGTGGCGCATACGGCGTGGCTCTGCTCGTCAAGGGCGAGATCCTGAGCGATCAGACAAGGCTGCTGGTTGGCGACTACGTCCGGATGCCGTTCGGGCGCCGACGAAACGTCGCGCCCGAGCCCCGGGTAGCCCAGTTCAACCGGGTTCGACTCGCGAACGGACTGACCATCAGTGTCGCCAACACGCACATCGGCGGCCCGAGACGACGCGAGTTCCTGCAGGCCATCGCGGCGCAGCTGAACGACATGCCGCGACCGCATGTCCTGCTCGGTGATGACAACGCGGATCGCGATCAGGTCGATGGCTGGCTCTCCCAGGTGTCGCCTTTGCAACTCGCGCCCCGACCGGTCGGTCTTGCCGACGCCTATCGGCAGAGCGACCACATCGCGGTCAGCGGCCTCGAGGTGTCGTCGGTGTCTGCTCACTGGACGGCGATCAGCGACCACCCTGTTGTCCTTGCCGAGCTTTCGGAAAACGCAGAGCCGTAAGTCGGACGCCCGGAAGGTCGTGGGGTCGGCGAAGTTGATCCGCTGGTGCTCCTCGTCCATGACCACGGCGTACCGGCCGTCACGGGTGAAGCAGAGGTTGTGGGGGCGGTCGACCTGGTAGCTGTGGACGATCCGGGCGGTGTGCGGGTCGAGCGCGTCGATCCAGGTCGGAGGCGCTCACCTCGACGAACAGCAGGCCGCCAGCGCCGCGATCGGTGGACGAGTTGGACAGCGCGGGACCGCTTTGGCAGCCTCCGGCGGCCGCCATCCGTCGCCAAGGAACGACGGTTGCGACGGAGCCTCGCATGGGTGGACCGTGGCTCGACCGACCTGAAAATAGGCGGAACGGTTGTGGCCTGTGCCTCTGCGTGGGTCGGTGGTCAGTGTCGTTCGTTGCTTAAGGTGCTTCATGTGAACGACGGAGCGAGACGGCGCCGGGCACGGTGGGTGCTCGATGTAGTTGTCCTCGTGGCCCTCTACCAGGCTTACAGCTTGATCGAGGGCCTTGTTCCGGCTCATCGCTCGGTGGCGGAAGCGAATGGTCAACGGCTGTTCGACGTCGAGCATTCGCTCCATCTCGACCCCGAGCTCGCCCTCAACCACTTCGTGGCTGCCCACGGGCGGCTCGCGCAGGTGTGCGACTACTGGTACGCCACCCTGCACTTCTCGGTCTCGATCGCTGTTGCGCTGTGGCTCCTTTCGCGACACCACACCCCGGCTCGTCATCTCATGAACTCGCTGTACGCCGCGACCGCACTTGCCCTCGCGGCCTTCTGGTTGATGCCGATGGCACCACCACGACTGTTGACCGGCGGACCCTTCGAGGACACGGTCGTCCAGTTCCACACCTGGGGTGGCTGGGGATCAGGTCCCGTGGACGCGGTCGCCAACCAGTACGCAGCACTGCCCTCGCTGCACATGGCCTGGTCCCTGTGGTGCGCCGTCGCCGTCTTGCGCTGCTCCTCGAACGTGTTCGCGCGTCGCATCATCTGGCTCTACCCGGCCGGAACCCTGTTCGTCATCCTGGGCACCGGGAACCACTGGCTGTTCGACGCCGTTGCCGGAGCCCTCCTCCTGTGCGTCGGGTTCGTGGTCTCCAGTGCCGCGCTTCCCGACCGGCATACACCGGACGTGAGCGTTCCGACGACCGCGGCCAGTCCTGAGGCCATCGCATCCGCAGGCGATGTGCACACTTTGGCGCGGCGTTCGGATGACCTGTCGATTGAACGCTGAGGTTCTTGTGACGCGGTCCTCACGTCGTGTGTCACTGTGACGGGTGAGGGGTTTTCGACGAACTCGAGCCAGCGGTGAACGACGGTCACTCGCCCGATAGGACGATTGGAGGGGTTGGTGGCCGCAGGAGACGATGGCCGGGCCTGCTCAGGAGAAGCGGGTCACGGCCCTGGGGACGAACCCAGGCTGAGAACGACGACATGGTCTGTCTCCCTGGGAGTCTCTCCGCCGATCAGATAGGCAACCCGGTGACCCGCGGCGACCCCGGAGTCCGCCAGTGGGGTGGGCAGCCGCCCCGCGGGGCGGAAGCGCTCGGTGTGAGGGTCGAACCACCACATCTGATCGGTCACCTGCGTGGCGTTCCGCCGGCCGCCCAGGACGAGGATGCGGTCACCGAACCGGATTGCGGCCTCATGACCCAGGGCGATCGGCAGCCGCGCGACCACCGCGGTGTGACCGTTCGCGTCCACCCGCTGCACGACGCGTTGCATGGTCCCGCTGCGTTCGCCCCCGAACACGTAGATCGACGACCCGTCGGCCACCGCGGCCGCGTACCGGACCGGAACCACCAGCGTTCCCCGCTGCCGCCAGTGGACGCCGTCGGCACTGGTCAGGATCGCCCGGACAGCGGTGGTACGGCCGTCGTACCCGCCGAGGACGACCACCCGGGAGCCGACGCGGAGCACGCTGAGGTCGGAGCGAGGTTCCGGGAGCCGGCTGGCGGCGGTCCACGGCGTCCGGGGTGCGGCGCGAGCCTGTACGAGGTCCTGCTCGGTCGCGTTGCCGCCGCCGATGACCAGCAGGCGACGGTTGAGGTACGCGCCACCCGTGTCGTGCACCGGTACCGGGAGCGGGTGCTCGATGCGGGTCCGGCCGGTGCGCAGAACGAGGGACAGCACCCGGCCGGTCGACCGGTCGCCGGGCAGGAGGCCACCGGCGACCACCGCGTGACCTCCCCGTCGGATCACCGCTTCTCGTGCGATCGGGTAGGGCAGCTGCCAGGCCGCGGTCGTTGCGACGATATTCAGGCGATGGCCACCGGGTGCGGACGAGATGCCGGTCGACGGCGCAGCGGCGAGCGAGGTGGCGCCGGCCGCAGCGGTGGATGGGGCGGCGGTCGAGGAAGGACTAGACGAGCACGCGGTTGCGGCGATCGTCGCCGCAATGATGACTGTCGTGGTAGGCAGGAGTCGCGTCATCGCAGGTTGCCCGTGTGGCCGAGGGAGTAGCGGCCGGGTTGCGGCCAGACCAGGATGCCGTGCGGGCTGCCGCCGACGTAGATCTTGGCGATGAGCCTGCCGGTGCGGGTGTCCCAGCCGTAGACATAGCCTGTCGACCGCCCGGAGAGCCAGAGGGTGTTGCCGTCGGCCGAGAGTCCGCCCATGTCCGGGGTGCCGCCCCCCGGGATCGGCCAGTTGTCGACGATTCGGTGTCGAGCGAAGGAGAAGACGCTCACCTCCCCGGCCATCCGATCGGAGATGTAGAGGAAGCGTCCGTTGCGGCTGGGGTAGAGCCCATGTGGCATCGCTGGGGTCGGGATCCGTCGAGTCACCCGCAGATGCCGCCACGGAACCTGGTCGAGCTGGTCGAGCCCCATGTCCGCGACGTAGAAGGAGCGTCCGTCCGGTGCCAGCCGGACGTCCTGGGGCTTGCTACCCGGTCCGAGATCGAACCGACCGGTCACCCGGTGCTCGAGGGTGGAGATCCGGAGGAGGGAGCCGCTGAACTCGCAGCTGACAAGGAGATACCGGCCGTTGGCGGAGAAGTCCGCGTGGTTCGGTCCCGAACAGCTCGAGTCGCTGACCGAATCTCGCACCCGAAAGGTCGTGGGGTCGGCGAAGTTGATCCGCTGGTGCTCCTCGTCCATGACCACGGCGTACCGGCCGTCAGGTGTGAAGTAGAGGTTGTAGGGGCGGTCGACGTGGTAGCGGTGGACGATCCGGGCGGTGTGCGGGTCGATCGCGTCGATCCGGTTGGAGGCGCTCGCCTCGACGAGGAGCCGCCCGAGGTCGTATGAGGGCGTGACGTGCTGGGAGAGGAATCCGGTGTGCAGCACCCGTACCACGCGGTGGGTGCGTTGGCTGATCACGGTGGTGATCGGCGCACCGTAGGAGTTGGGCACGTACAGGTACGCCGGCTCGTCCTGGATCTGGGGGCGCAACTGGTTGGCCCGGGCAGCGGCGTAGACATGGTTGCCCCGATTGGCGGGCATCCCGGGGATCGGGTGCCGGAAGGGTGCCGTCAGTAGCGCCGGCTGGTGCGCATGCGATCCGTGTGTCGAGCTCGAGCTCCCAGGCAGCGTTGCGGGCATGGTTGCGGTTCCGCGGCTGGCGGATGAGCCGGAAGGTGCGGGACTACTTTCGCAGCCTCCGGCCGCCGCCATCGTCGCAAGCAGGACGACGGTTGCGACGGAGCCTCGCATGCGTCGACCGTGCCTCGACCGACCTGAAAATTACCGGAACAGTTGCTCCGACGCCCGCACTCGCCGCATCCTGGTCGTGACGGATCATCTCGTCCCCACCGCAGAGGTGACCGAGGAGATCCGAGACCGCACCCAGACCGGCGACGTCCAGTTCCGCCTGGTTGTCCTGAACCCGGCCCGGGCCGAAGTCCACTTCTTCCACCCCGAACGACACGACAAGGCGGCGAAGGCCGAACAGACCCTTCGCGAAGTGGTGCCAGCCCTGGAGCAGGCCACCGGCGCCCACGTCATCGGGTCGGTGTCCATCAGGCACGACCCGATGGACGCGATCGAGGAGACCCTGTTCAGCGAGCCGATTGACGAGATCATGCTCGCGGTCCCGGTCCATCGTCTGGCGCGGCTGACGCATCAGGATCTGGAGCATCGCCTGGCCCACTTCGGAATCCCGATCGTCGTGGTCCACGACGCGCCCGTCGCCTGACGGACTGACCGAGCCGCGTCAGTCGGCCTCCAGCCGATAGCCGTGGCCACGCAGCGTCGTGATCGCGGGAACCCGGGCCGCGGGGTCGAAGCTGTCAGCCGCCTGGGCCAACCGCTGTCGCAGTGCGGCGATGTGGACGTCCAGCGTCTTGGTGGAGCCGAACCAGGCTGTCGTGTGGCCGGCAGCGGACGCGACTCCCCAGCCGGTCGGACTGGCCATGGCACGCTCCTCGCCGAGTCGCAGGGCGGCCGCCTGTTGCTGACCAGCGACGGCTCGGGGACGTGCTTCACCCTGCTCGTTCCTGCCGACGACGCGGCAGGTGCCGGGTTCTCGGTCGACTGAGCTCGATACCGTTCGGAGCCTGGCCCGGTCGTGTCCGAGCCGTCTCAGGGCGCCGCCTCTGGCAGCTCGACGTCGACACGCAGTCCGCCGCCGTCAGCGTCCCCCAGCCTGAGCTCACCGCCGCGGACACGCACCAGCTCCTTCACGATGGCAAGGCCGAGCCCTGCCCCGCCCGAGTCCCGGTCCCGTGCCTCGTCGAGGCGGGTGAACCGCTCGAACACGCGCTCCCGGTCCGCACTGGGAATGCCCGGCCCGTCGTCCACCACCGTGATGACGCCTCGGCCCTCGCGTCGCGCGACGGACAGGTCGACACGTCGAGCGTGGCGGGTCGCGTTGCCGACCACGTTGGCGAGGATCCGATCAAGTTCCCCCTCGCCCATTGTCACGGCAACTTCTTCGCCGGGGAGGACCCTCACACTGGCGCGGGAGGACCTGCAGGCCGCGGCCACGCGATGGAGAGCGGGACGGACCGGGACCCGCCCGGCTGTCACCAGCCGACCGCCGGGAGCATCGAGCCTGGCCAGCGTGAGCAGGTCGTCCACCAGCGTGTCCAGTCGCCTGAGGTCCTCGTCCAGCTCGTCGGCGAGGGAACCCCCCTCTCCCAGCCGGCGCGCCACGTCGATCTCCATGCGCATCGAGGCAAGCGGGCTGCGCAGCTCGTGCGCCGCGTCCCCGACGAACGAGGTCTCGCGTTCGCGCGCCCGGTCGAGCCGATCCAACATCGAGTTCAGGGTCACCGCCAGCGCATGGACCTCGTCCTCCGAGGGCGGCACGGGAAGCCGGTCACCCCGCCCGGACCCGGAGATGCGCTCGGCCGCGGAGCGCAGCTCCTCGACCGGGCGCATCGCCGCGCCGATCACTCGCCAGGCGATCAGCCCCAAGACGAGGAGGAGCAGCGGAAACCCGATCAGCAGGACTCGTCGGAGCAGCGCATCACTGGACACCAGCTCCTCGTCCGGCTCCGCGACAACCACCGTGAATTGCTGGCCGCCCGCCGTCACCCGCTGCGCCCAGACCCGGAGCTCCGAGTCGATCGCCACTCGCGAACCCGACACGTGGACCGGATCCTTGACTGCCTGACGCACCTCGTCGGGGCGCAGTAGAGCAGTGAGCCGGTCGGCGTTCTGCGACGCGCTGACCACCCTCCCTTGCTCATCGAGGACCTGAACGATCTCCAGTCCCGAGCCCGCGAGGGTGCCGGGTAGATTGCCTGCCTCGATCAGGTCGACCACCTCGGCGGTGGTCGCTAGCGCGCTCTGCTCGACCCGATGCTCAGCGGCAAGGTGCAATGCAGCCGCCAGGGCCACGCTCCCCACGGCCAAGGCGGTCGCCAGGCCCAGCAGCCCTATCGTCATCAGCCGAGTCCGGAGCGACCACCGCAGCCACGGACCGTTCACGGCGATGGACTCATGCGATCGCCGCGTCACCGAGGCGGTAGCCGGCACCCCGGACGGTGCGCACCAGGTCCGTGCCGAGCTTGCGGCGCAGGTACCCGACGTACACCTCGACAGTGTTGGGGTCACCCGCGGCGCCGTGGTCCCACACCCGGTCCAGCAGCTCCAGCTTGGTGAGGACGCGGTCCGGGTGGCGCAGGAAGCACTCGAGCAGCAGGTACTCTGTCGGGCTCAGACTCACGGGTGCGTCGCCCAGCGTGACCTCATGGGTCGCGGGATCGAGGCGCACGTCACCGTGGGTGAGCACTACGGGCCGGGCGCCCTGTGGCCTGCGGAGCAGGGCCCGCAGGTGCGCCAGGACGACGACGTACGACAGAGGTTTGACCAGATAGTCGTCGGCGCCACAATCCAGCCCATCGGCCTGGTCGTGCGGGCCGTCCTTGGCCGAGACCATCAGCACTGGCACCCAGTTCTGCTCGGACCGGAGGGTGCGGACGACGTCGTACCCCGACATGCCCGGAAGCATCACGTCGAGCAGCACTGCGTCGTATTTGCCGTCGCGGGCCGCGTCGAGTCCCGTGGGTCCGGTGTGCGCGATATCGACGGAGTACCCGTCGGCGGTCAGACCGCGGCGGAGCGCGTGCGCGAGGCGGACCTCGTCCTCCACCACGAGCAGCCGCACCTCGTCATCCTGACAGTCGGCCCTGAACCGGCCCACAGGTTCTCAGCGAGTTCACAGCACGCCCGACGCACGATGTATGACATGACAGTCCTCGCCCGCCGTCCGCTGCTGCGCTGGTTGGCGCCGCTGATCGCCGCCCTCCTGCTGGGCACCGCCGGCGCAACGATCGCCACCCTCAGCGCCAACGCCCGGGACTCGCTCGCCCCGCGCAGCGCTTCCCAGCTCCTGGTGGACGTGCAGAAGGCCCAGGTCGACGGTCTGTCCGGGACCGTCGTGCAGACCGCGGACCTGGGGCTACCGGCACTCCCGAACATCGGGGGCAGGTCCAGCTCCGACTTCACCTCCCTGGTGTCGGGGTCGCACACGCTGCGGCTGTGGTACGCCGGACCCACGAAGGCGCGGCTCGCACTGCTCGGCGACCTCGGCGAGTCCGACCTCATCCGCAACGGCTCAGACGTGTGGCTCTGGTCGAGCAGCGCCAACACCGCCAAGCACTTCACGGTCCCCGAGTCCGCGAACACCCCGGACCCGGCCGACCCGTCGGATGCCACCGGCACCGACGCCCCGATGACGCCCCAGGAGGCTGCCGACCAGGCACTCCAGGCGATCACGCCCACGACGAGCGTGACCACCGACCCGACCGCGGTGGTGGCCGGCCGGCCGGCCTACCAGCTGGTGCTCGAGCCCAAGGACACCTCGACCCTGATCGGCACCGTGAAGATTGCCATCGACGGCGCCACCCACATCCCTCTGAGGGTGCAGGTGTTCCCACGCGGCAGCAGCACGGCCGCCTTCGAGGTCGGCTTCACCTCCTTCAACCCGAGCACGCCGTCGGACTCGGTGTTCTCGTTCAACCCGCCGCCCGGGGCGACGGTCAGCGATGGGCTCGGAACACCCGGGGACCAGGCGCAGGGTCAGGACCACAGCGACGGCTCCGCGTCGGAGACCCCGGGCAGCGCGGCCCCGGACGCCAAGCCGAAGGTCGTGGGTGACGGCTGGACCAGCGTGGTCGTCGCCACCCTGCCCAGCGACCAGTCCGGTGACGGACGGGTCACGACGCCGCTGGGCAGCCTCGACAGCGTGGTCAAGAACCTTCCCGTTGTCTCCGGCGCGTGGGGCTCGGGACACCTGCTCAAGGGGACGTTGTTCTCAGTCCTGCTGACCGACGACGGCCGAGTGGTGGCAGGGGCGGTCCAGCCCGACGTCCTGTACTCCGCACTGACAGCCGGATGACGTCACCGGACGCCGCCCCCGCGGTCCGCACGCGGGCACTGACGAAGGCCTTCGGCGCGCACCAGGCCGTGGCCGGCATCGACCTCGAGGTGCCGGCCGGCGCGGTATACGGCTTCCTGGGCCCGAACGGATCCGGGAAGACCACCACGATCCGGATGATCCTCGGGCTGGTGCGACCGACCGCCGGCGAGATCGAGCTCCTCGGGTGCCCGGTCCCCGAACGCGTGGTGGACGCGCTGCCCCGGGTGGGCGCCCTGGTCGAGGGTCCGGCCTTCCACCCCTACCTGTCGGGGCGCGCCAACCTCCTGCGCCTCGACGCCGCGGACCGCACTGCGGACCCCTCGACCAGTGGTCACCGCGTGGACGCCGCGCTGGAACGAGTCGGCCTCAGCGCAGCTGCCGGCAAGAGGTTCCGCGCGTACTCGCTCGGCATGCGCCAGCGACTCGCCATCGCCGGGGCGCTGCTCATGCCGAAGGACCTGATGGTCCTGGACGAGCCGACCAACGGCCTCGATCCCCAGGGCACCCGTGAGGTGCGGTCCCTCATCGGGTCGCTGGCCGACGACGGCGCTACGGTGCTGGTGTCCAGCCACCTCCTCTCCGAGGTGGAGCAGGTCTGCACCCATATCGGCATCATGCACGCGGGCCGCCTCCTGGCGCAGGGCACCTCGGCCGATGTCCGCGGCGTCGACGAGACCGAGGCGCGCGTCGAGACCGACCAGCCCGAGGAGGCAGCGCGGATCATGAGAGAGCTCGGCCTCACCGACGTACGCGTCGAGCCCAGGCGTGCCGTCGGGCGGCTCGGCTCCGTCGCCCCCGAGAAGGTCGTCGCCGCCTGCGTGCACGAAGGGCTGTCCGTCACCGGGTACGTCGTCGAGGCACCGCGCCTCGAAGACATCTTCGTCGGCCTGACCGGGGAGGGATTCGATGTCAGCGGCTGAGGTGACCCAGGTCGCGGGACTGCGTCAGGTTCGTCGGCCGTCGTCGCGGTTCCTGCGGTCCGAGCTCCGGCTGATCTTCCGGCGCCGCCGCAACCAGATCGGGCTGATAGTCCTCGCGCTGGTGCCGATCCTGATCGCCATCGCGGTGAAGAGCACCGCCTCGCAGCCCGGCGACGACGCCCCTGACTTCTTCCGGTCCATCACCGAGAACGGTCTGTTCGTCGCGCTGTCCGCACTGACGATCGAGCTCGGCCTGTTCCTGCCCCTGGCGGTGTCGGTGATCGCTGGCGACTCGATCGCCGGCGAGGCGAACGTCGGAACGCTCCGCTACCTGCTCACCGTTCCGGTGGCCCGATTGCGCCTCCTCTCGGTGAAGTACGCGGCGCTGGTGGTCTTCGCTTTCGTGGCGACGCTGACCGTGACCGTGACCGGGATGGTCGTGGGTCTGCTGCTGTTCGGCGGAGGCGACCTGACGACGCTGTCGGGCACCCAGGTCTCCTTCGCCGACGGGTTCATCCGGGTGCTCGGTGTGTCGGCGTACATCTCACTGTGCCTGGCCTCGCTCGGAGCCGTCGGGCTGTTCATCTCGACGCTCACCGAGCAGCCCATCGCCGCGACCATTGCCACGCTCTTCTTCAGCGCTGCAAGCCTCATCCTGGACGCCATTCCGCAGGTCTCATGGCTGCACCCGTACCTCATCACGCACCACTGGATGGCCTTCGGCGACCTGCTCAGAGACCCGGTCGCGTGGGCAGGCATTGCGCATGGGCTGTACGTCGCCGCTGCATACGCCACGGTGTTCTTCCTCGCGGCGTGGGCTCGCTTCGCCGGCAAGGACGTCACCAGCTGACGTGACCCGGTCAGCTGGCCGCGAAGACCTGCGCGACGTGGGCGTCGCAGAAGGAGGGTGCCGGGCGAGTCCTCCAGGCTGATGGAGATGCGAGCTTGTCAGGTTCGGATCAGAGGCTTGCAGCGACGGTTCCATACATGACGCAAAGCTCCGCTCTCGACCGGCCCGGCATGCGCCTGATGCTCAACAAGGTTCCCGAGGTCACGCTCTGGTTCTGGATCATCAAGATCCTCTGCACCACGGTGGGCGAAAGCTTCGCCGACTGGATCAACATGACCCTGGGTGTGGGACTGGTGAACACCGCCGTCCTGTTCACGGTGATCTTCGCCGTGGTGCTGGCGGTCCAGATGAGGCTGCGCAGATACGTGCCGTTCCCCTACTGGCTCACCGTGGTCGTGGTGAGCGTGACCGGCACCCTCTACACCGACATCCTGACCGACCAGCTCGGCGTACCGCTCTGGATCAGTACCACGGTGTTCGCGGTGCTGCTCGCCGCTGTCTTCGGGGTCTGGTACGCGCGGGAGCGGACCCTGTCGATCCACAGCATCGTCACCACTCCCCGCGAGGCGTTCTACTGGCTCGCCGTCCTGGTGACCTTCGCGCTGGGCACTGCGACCGGTGACTGGACCCTCGAGCTCACCGGCTGGGGTCCGGGCAAGTCGGTGCTGCTCCCGCTCACCCTCCTCGCGATCGTCACCATCCTGTGGCGGTTCGGGGCCAACCCGGTGCTGACCTTCTGGATCGCCTACATCCTCACCCGCCCGCTCGGTGCCAACATCGGCGACTGGCTGGGGTCGCCCAGCAGCGAGAAGGGGCTCGGGCTCGGCACCTTCGTCACCAGCATCATCTTCCTGTCAGCGATCCTGGGCACGGTGGTCTATCTCTCGCTCAGCCGCGCGGACGTGATCGAGAGCGACACGGACGTCGGGTCCGAGCCGCCGGTGTCCACTCCCCGGCGACGGCGGGTAGCTCTCGGCGTCCTGGGCGCGACTGCCGTGGGGACGGTGGCGCTGCTCTTCTGGGCGAACGCGCAGCCGCACGTCAGCGCGCTCGGCGAGGAAGGCCCCGCGCCCAGCTGCTCCTCAGGCTCGCCGCTCAACCAGGCACAGGCAACCCAGCACGTCGCCAGGAACTTTCCGGCCGACTCCGTGGCCAACTACAAGAGCATCACCCAGGACACCCTCGCCATGGTGCAGTCGGGCGACCAGTCCGGAGCGAAGTCCCGCATCACGGACCTCGAGACCGCGTGGGACGACGACCAGGCCACCCTGCAGCCCAAGGACTGCCGGGCCTGGACCTACGTCGACCAGCAGATCGACCCGGTGCTCTCGGCCGTCCGCGACTCGAGCCCGAACCAGCCAACCGAGGAGAAGACCCTCAACTCCCTGCTCACCACTCTGGGCTGAGTTGCTCCCAGCCCTTTGGAACAGGTGTCCGACTCAGGTGTCGTTCCTGACGCGTCACCGAGGACGACAATCGCCTCGGCGTCGAGGGAGCCGCCCCGGCGTCGTGCGGGCGGTGAGCGGCTGAGCCCGAGTCCGGACCCAGCCCTGGAGACGACGTTCAGCGCCGCTTCAGCGACAACGTTGCAGCATCGGCTCGCACACACAACGGTGCGACCTATGAGGTCGAGGTGACCGAGCCCGATGGCGCGACTGTGGACGCCCGGCTCGACGAGAACTACCACGTGGTCGTCATCGAGGGAGACAGCGACACCTCGGGCGGCTGACTGCGTTCGGCGAAGGGCGGCGGTCCGCCCGCTTAGTGGAACTCGCCAGGCGTCCCGCAGCAACGGTACGAGTACCTGGCCCTGGCTGTTCAGCGTGGACGACTCATGCCAGAGAGCGTGACCAAGCCGCTACAGGAGCGGGGCTGCCACGGTCTGCCTCCCAGGCCAGAACCTTCGGGTATCCGTGGCCGCCATCAGCTCGCAAGACTCGCACGGCCGCGTCGAGGACTCCTGGTTCTGTGATCTTGAGGACGGCCGCCGACCCGTCGTCTCGGCTCACAGCCAAGGGCGGCGTGCCCGCTCCGCCCTCGAGCCAGCGCTCGACCATCAACCCCACTCCTGGCACATGCTGCGTACCACTGCTCTGAAGTGGTGGACGGACGCCGAGAGGTCCCGACCGGAGATACTCCGCCTGCGCTCGGCCTCAGCCACGGCGTCATCGATCGGATTCCCACCCGAGCAACCGTACCGAGAGCGTCGTCCGTCGGCCGAGCGTCCGCACGGCACACAACCCTGCGGAAGCGACCGCGAACAATGTCAGGACCGTCGCGTACAGCGGCGGATCCCACGTGAGCGCGCGGCGCAGCATGGAACTGTCGATGTCACACTTTCGGCACGGGTGTAAGGAGGTCGGCCGGACAGCGGTGGTCGCCCTTTCGGCCAGCTTGGCCATCTGGTCTGGGTCATGCCGAGTGACCGGGTCAGGGTCCGCCTCGCCAGTGGTCGATGCGGTGGTGGTCGGGCAGGAACCCGTTTCGGACGCCCCACACGACGGCTTGGGTGCGGCTTTCCACCTGGATCTTGCGGTAGAGGTGGCGGATGTAGGACTTGACGGTGTTGGGGGCGAGGTAGGTCAGGGTGGCTATCTCGGCGTTGTTCTTGCCTTGGGTGATGAGCGCGAGGATCTCGGACTCGCGCTCGGTGAGCCCTTCGCCTTTCCCGGGCCAGGCCAAGGTGTTGATCGTGCGTGCCGTGCGCTTCTTGTCCGGTGAGTCGGAGATGACGACCTCGCCGGTGTGGACCTGCTCCAGCGCTTCGACGAGCTCGCGCGCGGTGAGTGCCTTGGAGAGGTAGCCGTGAACGCCGAGCTGGCGGGCGCTGCTGATCAGCTCAGCGTGAAGGTTCCAGGAGTAGACCACCACCCGGCGCGCGCGGGGATTGTCCAACAGCACGCGGATCTCTTCGTGATCGGTCTCGGGCTGGGCGAAGGAGTCGTAGAGCGCGATGTCGACATCGTCGTGAACGGGCGTGTCCGAGTCCAGCTCAGCCACCAGAACCCGGTCGCGGTAGGGGTCCAGCATGCTCGCGACCCCGGCTACGACCACGTCGTAGTCGTCGACGAGCGCGACCAGGATGGGCTCCGCCGGCGGCACCGTTCGAAGTTAACCTACCTAGGGGGGTGCTGACACACTCCTAGGGGTGGTTCCCTCGAAGCAGACCAGCAGCGTTCGAGCCGGGGTTGGGCTCGAGGGAAGGAGCACCACCATGGTGTTCATCTTGTGGATCCTCGCCGTGATCCTCGTCGTCACGGGCATCGTCTCCCTGTTTCGTGGCCAGATTCTCTGGGGCGTCGTCCTCATCATCGTGGGGTTGCTGGTGGGGCCCGGCGGAGTCAGCATCTTCACCTGATCGCGACCAGCCCCATGCCGCTGTTCGCGTGGTAGTCGAGGGTGAAGGCAGCCGACCTCGCGGATGGGTGGTGTGCCCGACCAACCCGTCGGCACGTCATCGGCGGCCACCAGACGATTCCGCTGGGAGCGCTGTCGGGCCGCCTGTGCCTACGACCGCGGCATCATCTGGGTCCCGACCAGTGGCGACGTCGACGCGGCCGACGTATCACTCGGGGCCGGGGCCGCGGTCTTGGGTCATGAGGGTCCCGGCCCACCAAGAGCGATGGCCCGACAGCGGTGATGAGCGTGCACTCCTAGACGGCCCTCGGAGCGTCCCGGTAGCGGGATGGCCACGCGGAGCGTGCAGGTGCGGGTGGAGCGCTGGGCCGGTTCACGTGCTCGGGGCCACCTCGCGCACCATCACGCAGTTGCCCTGGCCCTTGGGCCGGTCGTAGGTGAAGCCCTCGCGCTCGTACATCGTGCGGGTGCCGTTGTAGAGGAACGACGCGTTCTTCTTCCGAACCCCGCCGGTGTCGTGCGGGTAGCCCTCGACCAGGCCGCCGCCTGCGCAATACGGTCGACCGCTCCGCGCAGGGCGATCGCCGCCAGGCCCTGACCGCGAAGGCCGCGCTCGACCAGGATGCTGGGCAGCTCCTCGGGGTGATCCGTACTCCGCCCAGGCGATCGGGCCGGTCGCCGTCGTAGACCAGCGCCCTGTGCCCACACGCCTCATCGCCATGCGCTCGTAGTTGGTCGAGTCGTAGTCGGACCAGAACGCGCCGTACGCCGGGCCACAGGGGGCGCCGGGGCGGAGCCACCCAGCGCCGGTAACACGAGGTGGCCAAGACCAGTTGGCCTCGCTGCTGGCCGGGTCCATCCCGAGGGTGATCGCTCCTTCAGTAACACACCCGCTCCAGCTACGCCCTTGGCTACCGCGGTCCCCTGCTGCCTGGGTCAGATGCTGCCTGGCTGGCGCATGGAGCGTGTGCGCGCGGACATCGAAATGAGGCCTGCGGCGAAGGCCCTGAGAGCCGGCTCTGCTGTCCGGTTGGAGACGAACCGCATCGGCGGCAGCGCGCCGGTGGCGACCTCGCTTGCCGCCCGCGGGCACCCGCTGAGCACCGTTGACGGGGCCCGGCTGATCGGCGGGCGGAGCGTAGGGTGGCGGCCAGGTGAAGGAGCCCCATGTCCGCTGACAGAAGGGTCGAGCTGCCCGATCTGCCCGACCACATCGACGGCGCCGTCCTGAAGATCGCGGGCGTGGTGGTGATCGGCGCGATCATGTCGATCCTGGACATCACGGTCGTCAACGTCGCGCTGCCGACGTTCCAGACCGTGTTCGGTAGTCCTGCCCATCCGCTGGCCTATTCGACGGTCGCCTGGTCGGTCACCGCCTACACCCTGGCGCTGGCCACTGTGATCCCGCTGACCGGGTGGGCCGCGGACCGGTTCGGCACCAAACGGCTCTACCTGACGGCCATCGCGCTCTTCGTCACCGGTTCCCTGCTCTGTGCGACTGCCTGGAGCATCGGTGCCCTGATCGGGTTCCGGGTTCTCCAAGGGCTCGGGGGCGGGATGCTGATGCCCTTGGGGATGACGATCATGACCCGGGCCGCGGGTCCGCACCGGATCGGTCGGCTGATGGCGATCCTCGGGGTGCCGATGCTGCTCGGCCCGATCCTCGGCCCGATCCTCGGCGGCTGGCTGATCCAGGTCGCCAGCTGGCACTGGATCTTCCTGATCAATGCGCCCATCGGCGTGGTGGCGATCATCTACGCGTGGCGGGTGCTGCCCAGGGATACCCCAGAACCCTCGGAGTCCTTCGACTTCCTGGGTATGGCGTTGATGTCGCCGGGGTTGGCGCTGTTCCTGTTCGGTGTGTCGTCCATCCCGACCGAAGGGACCGCCACAGCTCCGCGGGTCTGGGTCTCGATGCTGGTCGGGGCGACATTGATGGTGCTGTTCGTCTTCCACTCCTTCCGTCCCGAGCATCCCCTGCTCGACCTACGGCTGTTCAAGAACCGCAACCTCACCATCACAGTCATCACCATGTTCCTGTTTGCCGCGGCGTTCTTCGGCGGGCTCCTGCTGGTGCCCACCTACTTCCAGGAGGTCCGCGGCGAGTCGACCCTGCACGCCGGGCTGCTCGTCGCACCTCAGGGCCTCGGGGCGATGATCACGATGCCCATCGCCGGCTCCCAGGTGGACAAGCATCCGATCGGCCGGATCGTGCCGTTCGGCCTGGTCGGGATCCTGATCGGCATGTTCGGCCTGACCCAGCTCACCGCCACCACGCCGTACAAGCTCATCGTCGCCGAGCTGTTCGTGATGGGACTCGGGATGGGCGCGACGATGATGCCGCTGTTCACCTCCGCCCTGAAGACGCTGAAGGCGCACGAGGTGGCTCGCGGGTCGACCCTGCTCAACATCAACCAGCAGATAGCCAGCTCGGTCGGCGTCGCGGTCATGTCGGTGCTGCTCACCAACCACCTGCAGGAATCCAAGCTCGCCGGGCCGGCCATGGCCTCTCTGCATGACCCGGCTCTGGCGGCCAAGATCCCGGCGGCCGCGATCATGAAGGGCCTGGAGGACGCAGCCAGCGCCTTCGCCCAGACCTATTGGGTCGCCTGGGTGATGGTGCTCCTGACGCTGATCCCAGCCCTGATGCTGCCGCGCAAGCGGGAGGAGACCCACCTGCTCGATGACGAAGGCCTCCCACCTGTCGCGGTCCACTGACCGCTTTCACCCTCAGCCTGCGCTGCTACCGACCCATCGAGGCTCGGCCGGTGCACGCAGACCCTCGGGGGAGCCGGCGTTCCTCGTCCCGCAGCGGAGGCGCCATCGCACGCCGGCGCGGCTGGATCGCTACTCATGGATTGCTGGACTTCAGCCATCGACCGAGGAGACCCTGTTCCAGCTGGGAGTCAGGATGCAGCTGAGTGAGGGGCCGTTCCAACGCGAGGGCCACCGCTTCAGCGCCGTCGACTCCGGCGCCGCCCCCGCAACTGCAAGAAGAAGCAGTCTTCCGTACAAGCCCTCAACCAGCTTGGGTCAGCCCCATGGGGCGGTGGTCCAAGCACGATCCGTTGGCGAGCAGGACGGCCAGGGGCGCACGCTTTGGGATCGGTCGGTCCGGGTGCGAAGGTTTCGCACAGGGATCGGTGCGGAGCAGCCACCCGCCGGAACTGGGCCTTCACGGTGTTCCCTGGGGGGCGCCTGGGCGCCCGTTCGGGCGCAGCCAGGCGTAGCCCCACGGGTCCAGTACCAGCCGGTCGACCTGCATGTCGGTCAGTACGTCACGACCGGACAGCGGGAGTGTCACGTCGCCGCTCGTGACGTTGGTGACGCACAAGAGCTCGTCGGGGCCATCGGCGCCCCGTCGGACGGCGAACACCCGGTCGTCGACGGATCTCCACCTGCTGACTACCGAAGGGTGAGAAGGCTTGATGCCGCCGACGTACGTCGAGCAACGCACGCATGCCCTCGAAGACTCCGTGGCGCCGGGGGTCATCGCGCAGCTCTACCTCAAGCCGGTCGGCGTCCAGTATGGCCCGGTTGATCCGCCGGTTGATCCTGCTGGTCACCATGCCCTCGAGGTCCGGTGGCGAGCCGACGAGCGAGTGGTAGTAGACGGCCGGCACGCCGAGGAAGGCGAAGAGGATGCTGTGCGCCGCCAAGGCCTTGGCGGTGACCACCGCCGGGTCGCGGGCCTCTTCGACCGTGCACAAGGCATCGAGGTAGCTGAGGTTGAGCTCATATACGCTTCGCGACCCGTCGGGGTGGCTGGCCCAGTCCGCGGGGCGCTCGTTCTGCATTTCCCTTTTGAACTTTGGCGGGCGACAACATCTACGTACCGCGCGGCTTCGACTGGGTGCTGGTTGGTGTGCTGTTGCCTAGCGCGAGGCCTTGGCGCTGCGGGGTTGCGGCATTCAAATGTGAACCGTCGAGAGCGAAGATCAGTCCAGCGAGCGCGGAGTCCGGCGTAGCGCGGACGGGACGGGTCTGGTCAGCTCGGGACGACCGGCAGGTTGAGGGTGAGCTGTTCCACGAGGTCGGCGGCGTGGCGCCCGTTGCCGAGGCTGGCGGTCCGGTCGGCGAACTCGGCCGCGACCGATCCAAAACGGCTGTCGGTGAGCACGGTCATGACGGCCGCCGCGATCTCTCCGGCCGGGGCGTCGGGCGCGAGGTGTAGGCCGGCGCCGACCGCCTCGACCCGGGCGGCGTTCAGGGGCTGGTCCCGTCCCTGGGGGATGCAGACCATCGGGGTCCCGGATGCGAGGCTGGTGGCCACGCTGCTCATCCCGCCGTGGGTCACCAGGGCGGCCACCCGCGGCAAGAGCTGCTCGTGGGGGATGCTGGCCCGCACGGTTGCGTTGTTCGGCGCGGTGACCGAGCTGGGGTCGAGGACCCCGCCGAGGGTCAGTAGCACGCGTATCGGTAGCGGGGCGAGTGACGCGAGCAGCCCTGGGAGGGCCTCGCGTTGGCCCTGCAGGGTCGTGCTGAGACTGAGCACCACCCAAGGGTCACCGGGGGTGTTCAACAGGTCTTGCGTCGGTTGAGGGAGCGGCCGGGGCGTGTCGTGCCGCAGGACCGCACCGACGTAGGCGGTGCCGTTGGGGAGCTCGGTCGGGACGTCGAGTCCTGGTGGTTGCAGCGCCAGGACGCAGACGGACTGGCCGAGCAGTTCGCCGACGTCGACCCCGAGGACCTGGCTGCCCCACTCGTGGACGAACGGGACGTACAGCGGGTGGACCAGGGACACCACGGGAACGCCGAGGCGACGCGCCGCGGCGTATCCGGCGGTGAGCATGCAGTCCACGACCAGGGCGTCCGCGCCCAAGACCCGTCCCTCGGCCACGATGTCGTCCTCGGTCGCGTGCCCGGACAGCGCCGACTGCACCCGGGCCCAGCCGTCCTCGTGACGCAGGTCCGGCGGCCAGGGTGGGACCGAGGGGTACTCGCTGAACGCGAGCCCGGCTGCCCGGGCGGGGCCGGTCATGGCGCGCCAGCCCATCATCGCCACGGCATGGCCGCGCCCCGCGAGGCGTGCGCCCAGGTGGTAGGCCGAGGGAGTGTTGCCCCCGCCGTCCCAGGACACGAACAGCAGACGGCTCATGGCGCGGGGCGCACGTTCTGGTTGCGCCGAAAGAGGTTCGCCGGATCGTACTGGCGCTTGAGCCGCGCCAGACGAGCATAGATCTGCTCGCCGTAGGCGCTCTGCACGTCGCTGACGCCGGTCTCGGCATCGAAGTTGACGTAGCGACCCGCGATCGAGAACGGCTCCAGCGCCTCGCACGCGCGGCGGACGTCGGCCCTGTGGGCGTCGTCCTCGGCCGCGTCGAGCCACGTCCCGATCACGTTGTAGGTGAAGCCGGCGTCGCGACCGCTGAACGACGACGTGTCCGTGCCGCACCGCCCCACCGCGCCGCCCATCTGGTGGAGATGGATCTGGGAGAGCGGCGAGGTCAGACGAGCGCCGTGCTCGAGCACCGTCTCGATGACGTCGTCGCTGAGGTCCGCGCAGAACCCGGCCCGGAAGTAGTTCCGCTGACCGCGGGGCGCGCCTGCGTCGAGCATCCGCTGGAGGTCGGGGTAGGCCGTCGGGGCGAAGGTGTCCGCGACCGGTCCGAGGCCACGCAGGGGCGCGAGGACCTCCGCCCCGGAGCCTGGGTCCCTGCACAGGCACCCGGCCAACACCAGCACCGGGCGGCCCACGAGCTCGGGCGGCACGAACGGCGCCGGTGGCGCACAGTTGACGGCGGCGAGCATCGTGGCCTCGTCCGACGCTGAGGCCGCCCACTCACGAAAGGCGCTCAGGACCTGCGTGGCGCGCTCCAGCGGGAAGAGCATCATGCCGCCCAGAACCGTCGAGACCGGGTGGAGGTCGAACTCGAAGCGGGTCACAACCCCGAAGTTGCCGCCGCCGCCGCGCAGCCCCCACAGGAGGTCGTCGTCGGCCTCGATCAGATCGCCGTCCGCGGTCACGATCCGCGCTCCGCGGAGGTTGTCACAAGCCAGCCCGTACCGGCGCTGCAACCACCCGATGCCGCCGCCCAGGGTCAGACCGGCGACCCCGGTCGTCGAGACCAGGCCGCCCGTCGTCGCCAGCCCGTGGCGTCCCGCCGCAGCGTCGAAGTCCGCCCACGTGGCGCCGGCCCCGACAGTCGCCATCCGCCTGTCCGGGTCGATGTCGACATCACGCATCCGCCTGAGATCGATCACCACACCGCCCTCGCACGAGGAGAACCCGGAAACGCTGTGACCGCCGGCCCGGACCGCCACGACTGCGCCGCCGTCGCGCGACAGGTTCACCGCGGCCACCACGTCATCCGCGTCGCGACAGTGTGCGATCAGCGCGGGGCGCGCGTCGACAGTGCCGTTCCAGACCGCACGGGCCGCGTGATACCCCGGATCTCCCGGCACCGTCACGTCACTGGCGAAGCCTGTCGTGAATGTTGCCGCCAGCGTGTCCACGGTGGTCGCCATCGGAGGCCTCCTTGAATCGGTCCGCTGCATCATCGGACCCCGCGACCCGGCGCGCTGTGTCGCAGCGTCACTCTGCGGTCAACTGTCGAGGGAGACCCCCGGCCCCGGATCGAACCGACGGTCGTGTCGTCGGGCCACCGGTCCGACTCCGCGCTCCACCAGTCCGCGCAGCCGGGCCTCGTCGACCAGCAGGTAGCGTCCGTTCTCCTGGCGGATGGCACCGCTGGCCAGCAGACCCGCCAGCGCGCGGTTGACGTTCTCCCTGCTCACCCCGACCATCGAGGCCAAGGTGGCCTGCGAAACCCGCGGAGTGATCGCGCTGCCACCGCGTCGGGCCGGACTCGAGTCGGCCAGCTCGATCAGCCGCAGGACGAGCCGGTCGACCAGCGGCTTGGTCGCGAGCGCAGAGATCATCGTGGTCTGCCACCGCTGATTCGACGCCAACTTCTCCAGCACCCGGTCCTTGATCGTGGGGTACTGCGCCATGAACGGGACCAGATGCCGACGAGTGAGCCTGACCGCCAACGTGGGCCGCGTGGCGACCACCTCGACGATGCGTTGATGGTCGACGGCGAAGAAGCCCGGCTCACCCAGCGTCATACCGGGGCCGTGAAGGAAGTGGACGACCTCGCAACCATCCGCATCGACCACAGAGTCCTTGAGCTCGCCACTGAGGACCACATAGATCTCATCGGCAGGATCGCCCACGCGGATCAGGACCTCGTCGCGCGCAAGGTGTCGGGCCGTCGCCACCCGGGCCAAAGGAGCCAACTCCTCGACGGTCAGCGCTTCGAACAGGTAAGAACGGGCCAAGCCCTCGATGACCTCGGCCACCTCCACCTCGCACAGTATTCACCCGCCGAACGACACCCAGTGGGGTCCGCGCCCGTGCGACGAATCGCCACGTGCGAGGACCCGCCTCCTGAAGCGCCACGAGTGCCGATTCCGCATCGAACGATGCTGCTGTTCACCGGACCTGTCGGAGTACTCAGAGACGCGCCCGCTCTGGCTTGGCACGGGTCCACCCGGGGATATCAGGAACCGCACCTCGTGTGGCCCGAGGATCAAGCCTGGTGCTTGGCTTGCGAGGTCGACGAGGAGGTCGAGTTCACCGTGGGGTGTTCCGTCGATGCATCCCGCGCTCTGGACAAGGCCCTGCCCGGTGCTGTGCGACGGGTTCACTACGGGGATCCGGCGCCGCTGTACCGCCATCCCACGTAGCGGGCAGCCCACGCGCTCATCGGACGCCCGAGCATCGGCGTAGACGTGTGCGAGTTACGCGACAGGCGGCGGTATGACGCGGGTCGATGAGCGTCACTCACACGCGGGAGAACGCCGCAGCGGGGAAGCTCGTCCTCGCCGATGCGACGCTGTCGGCGATCGAAGTCCTGATTCCGCTCGGTCCTGCATTCGCCTGACGCGCGATCGCATGAGCGCTGACGAGGGGACGGTTATCACAAGGTCAACCGCCATCGAGTGGGGCCGGATGACGGCACGACCAGCGCCATCAGGCAAGATCGCCTGCCGCTGACCCGACGGCTGCCGCACTGAGGGTCAGGTAGACGGCGGCGGTCCAGGTGTAGGCCCGGTCACGCAGGCCGGCGCCGGTGAGCGCACCGAAGTTCTCCGCGAACCCGGAGCGTTCACACAGAGCACGGAACCGGCGGCTGACCTCGTCGGCGAGCTCGTGATAACCGGAGCGTCGGAGCCCCGCTTCGATCAGGGCGGTGGATGGGGCCCAGACCGGACCCCGCCAGTAGCCGTCCTCCTCGTAGTGGGGTGAGCTGGGCAGCTCCGTGGCCAGACCGTGGTCGGTCAGGTGCCCCCGGACCTTGTCGGCCATCACCCTGCGTACGTCGGCCGGGAGCCGATCACCGAGGAGCAGGGGCAGCAGCGTGAGCAGGCTGGTCGTTCCGCTTCGCCGACCAGACGTGGCCCCGACGGCGACGAAGCCCTCCGGGGTCCAGAGCTGGTCGAGGAGGGCCGCGACCAACGCCTCGCTCTCGTGCTCCCACCGATCTGTGCGGTGGCCGAGCTCTCGTGCGAGCCCGGCCAGCACGTCGAGCTGGACAGCCAGGAACGCCGCGAGATCGGGCGCCTCGACGACCCGATCGAGGTCGAAGGTGGTGGCGTTGTCCCAGCCGCTGTCGTTGCCGTGCTGGTAGTAGGGAAGAACGTGGCCGGGGACCCTGCGGCAGGTGAGCCAGTAGTCACTCCAGCGGGACAGCCGGTCGTGGACCAGCTCGAGCTCGGGTCGGGTCAGGGCCCGGAGTGAAGCCTCGCGCAGCCGGGCGAACGCCCACCCGTGGATGGGTGGCTTGACGTAGTTGTACAGCGCTTCGGAGTGGGTGATCGAGTCCGGCAGTGCCCCGGACTCGTCCTGGTGGTCGAACGGCGCCAGGAACTGGTCGAGGGCGAGGTCGGGGAGCCCCGGGGCCAGCGCCAGGGCGTTGAAGCAGTTGTCCCAGGACCAGAGCTTGTCCATCCAGTGCTTCGACATCAGCACCGACTCGCGCGCGAGCATCCCCTCGGGGGCGACCGTGGCGGACCACAGTGTGTACGTCGCACGCTCGGTGGTCGCAGGCTCCTCGCTGCGCCACGGCGCCACCATCGCGGCGTACGTCGCGAACGCTTCGGCGCCCGCCTCGACGAGCTCCTCGAAGGTGCGGCGCGGTCCGGCGGGACGGACGCCGGTGGTCGCCTCGACCAGCTCGGCCTCCCACTCACCTGTTCGGTCGCCGAGCAGCACCGACCGCTCTGAGCGGCCGAGTGCCTCGGTGCCGGTGGCGCTCAGCTCTCCCCGGAGCATTCGGACGCGGTAGCGCCGGCCGGTCTCGTAGGAGGTGAGCACCAGGCTCTGGTCGACGGGGTCCAGGAAGAGGTAGCCGCCGGTGAACGGCGTCAGCTCGCCGGCCGCCTCGGTGAGCCGCAGCTGGGCTCCTCGACCGCGCAGGCGCAGCGTGCGAGGCCCGTCGAAGGCGGCCGCGACCACGGCGTCGAGAGTGCGCCACTCGTGACGACTCGGGCAGGTCCACCACTGCGCCTTCAACGGCGCACCGTCGCGCTCGAGACCTAGCCGGAAGACCGGGTGCATGCCGTTGACGTGGGAGACCAGGTGGACCTGGTCGGCCGTCGTGTGGAGCCCGACGACCGGCGACAGGTTGATCCACGAGCCCCGCGTGGAGAACGGGGTCTCCCGGATGTCGAAGGTGAGGGGCTCGACGGCTTCGCCGGACGACATCGGGGCCCGGCGGTCGAGGGGAGCCGTCACGGTCAGTCCTTCACGGCGCCAGCGGTCAGGCCGGCGGAGACGTAGCGTTGGGCCAGGACGATGAGCAGAGCAGTGGGCAGCGAGGCAAGGACCGCGGTGGCCATCATCGGCCCCCACTCCTGGTTCTGGGAGCCGATGTAGTCGTAGATGCCCATCGTGATCGGGCGGCGGTCACCGCCCCCGCGGTTGAGGGTCGAGGCGAACAGGAAGTCCGACCACGCCCACAAGAAGGCGAACAGGGCGACCGTCACAGCGGAGTTGCGCGAGATCGGCAGCACGATCGAGACGAACGTGCGCCAGTAAGACGCGCCGTCGATCTGCGCGGCCTGCAGCAGCTCCCGGGGGATCCCGAGCATGAACGCGCGAAAGAGCAGCACGGCGAACGGGACGGCCAGGGTGGAGTCGGCGAGGATCAGCCCCGGGACGGTGTCGAGGACGCCGAGGTCGCTGTAGGTCTGGTAGAAGCCGAGCGACATCACGACCGCCGGGATCATCTGGGCCACGATCAGCAGGAAGCTGACCGCGCGCCGGCCGGGCACGACGAGGTGGGCCAGCGCGTACGCCGCGGGCGCGGCCACCGCGAGAGTGACGACCACGGTGCCGAGCCCGACGACGACGCTGGTGGTCAGGTAGGGCAGCTGGTCTCCCAACGCCGCGCGGTAGTGGTCGAGGGTGAGGACGTGGGGGTAGAGGTTGCCGTCGCGGATGGCGGAGCGGGGGGTGAGCGAGACGTTGATCATCCAATAGAGCGGGAAGAGCATGATCGCGGTCAGCAGCAGGCCGACCACCGTCTTCCACCAGTGCCGGCTCGACAAGGTGCGGGCGCTCACCGGGCCTCCACCTCCTGACGGTGCTGTACGGCGATATAGACGAAGCCCATCAGCAGGGCGAGCAGTAGGAGGATCGTGCCGACCACGGAGGCCTCGGAGTAGGCGATGACCGCCGAGGTGCCCTTGCCGAAGGCCATGCCGTAGGCCCAGGTCGCCAGCGTCTGCGACGTCCCGGTGCCAAACGTCATGATCCAGATGATGTCGACCACCTTGAGCGTGTAGACGAAGCCGAGCAGCAGCGTGATCGCGGTCACCGGTCGGAGCAGCGGGAAGGTGATCGACCAGAACCGCCGGGAGCCGCTCGCCCCGTCGACCGCCGCCGCCTCGTAGAGCTCACCGGGGATGTTCTGCAGCCCGGAGTAGAGGATGACCAGGTTGAAGGGGATACCCAGCCAGATGTTGGCGATGGTCACCGAAACCAAAGAGTGGTCGGCGTTGAGCCACCACACGGAGTCGACGCCCAAGCCGCCGAGGAAGCGGTTCACCACCCCGGAGTCGGCGTCGAACATCCACTGCCAGGTCGTCGCAGAGACGATGATCGGCAGCAGCCAGGGCACCAGGAACAGGGCGCGCAGCACCGGCGAGAGCGGGAAGTGTCGCTGGAAGAAGACGGCGAGCGCAAGACCGATGGAGTACTGGAACAGCAGCGAGACCAGCACGAAGAACGCCGTGTGGCCGACGGTCGGAAGGAACTGCGGCGAGCCCAGCACCTCGCGGTAGATGTCGAGCCCGACGTACGGCGCCTGGCCGGTGACGAACGTGGCACGCGTGTAGCGGTGCAGGCTCATCGAGACGTTCTCGTAGAGCGGCGTGCCGTAGAGGAGCACCAGGTAGACGATCAGCGGGCTCGCGAACCCCAGGCCCGCCCACGTCCTGGGCGAGGGTCGGCGACCTCGGGACGTGGCCGACCCCTGCTGGGGCCGGCGCGGGGTGGACGTGCCCGCGGCGTCTGGGACATCAGCGGTGTCGGTGCCCACTGGTCCCAACTCCTTTGTCTGCATGGCAGCTCGATTCGACGACGACAGGCTGGCGACAGGTCGGGCGGAGGCCCCTGGAGGCGAGGGGCCCCCGCCCGACCTTGTCAGGTTCCCGGGTCAGCCGCCGAGTCAGCTGCCGCCGGCCTGCGCGAAGGCCTGCTCGACGGCGTCGGCGTCACCGGCTGCGTTCAGGGCCGCCAGCAACGCGGTCGAGAGGTTGCCCGAGGTCGCGGTGTAGTCCGGCCCCAGGTCCGTCGTGCGACCCTCGGCGGACTCGATCGAGGTCGCCCACGGCGTCCAGATCGGGTCGGCGGCAATCTGGGCCGCGCGTAGCTCCTTGTTGGCCGCGAAGTAGCCCAGCGCGTCGGCGGTCTTGACCTGGTTGTCCGAGCCCACCAGGCAGTCGATCAGCTTGGAGGCGTTGGCGTAGTGACCCTTGGCGTCGGTCTTCTGCAGGGGCGCGAGCACGAACTCACCACCGGTCGGGACCGGAGCGGCGCCACCGTCCTGACCGGGCAGCGGCATCGCGACGGCCTTGAAGTCGGTGAGCTCGGAGGCGGCCTTGGCGAACCACGATCCGTTCTCGGCGAAGGCGTAGTCGCCGGTGAGGAAGAGGTCCCACGAGGCCGACTGGTTGTCGGTGGCTGCGGACTTGGGGGCGTAGCCCTTGCCGATCCAGTCGGAGACGAGCTGGCCGGCAGCGACCGCCTGGTCCGAGCCCGGGTCCTTGAGGTCCGCACCGGCGCCCCAGAACCACGGGAGGAACTGGAAGACGCCCTCCTCGCCGGTGATCCCGGAGAAGGTGATGCCCTTGAACCCCGCGGCGGTGACCTTCTGCAGGGCCGCGTCGAGCGAGGTCCAGTCGGTGATCGAACTGGGGTCGACGCCGGCCTGGGTCAGGACGTCCTGGTTGTAGTAGAGACCGAGAGTGTTGGCGCCGATTGGGACGCCGTACGTCGTGCCGTCCACCGTGCCCGGCCCGGCGAGGTTCGCGTCGAAGCCATCGGTGTCCATCCCGACATCCTCGGCCGGGGCCAGCAGCCCTGAGCTGGCGGCGTCCGGCACGGCCGGGTTGTCGAGCAGGACGACGTCCGGCGCGTTGCCGGCCTTGACCGCTTGGGTCAGGTTGTTGAGCAGGTCAGCGGTCGCGGCCGAGGTGCGCTTGACCGTCATGCCCGCGGGGGCACAGGCCTCGAGGTACTTCACCCAGTCCGAGGACTTGTCGTACTGCGGGTAGGGGTCCCAGACGGTGATGGTGTCCGATGACGCGGCCTTGCTGTTGGCGTCGTCTCCGCAGGCCGCCAGCGCTCCGAGCAGGGCCAGCGCCACGGCTCCACTGCCGAGGCGAAATGTGGTGGTGTTCAACACGGATCCTCTCTGCTTCGCGCGCCGCGGGCGTGGCGGCGGTCACAGTTCAGCGAACCGGTTCGCTAGCGTCAAGCGAACCGGTTCGCCGTTACCATTTCGTGACCTTTCCGGTCGCGCGTGGCTCAGCCGAGCGCTCGGACGCTGCCCCGGTCGGTGATGCGGGGCACCAGGAGCTGGTGCACCACCTCGTCCCTCGCCTCGCCACCCCCGCGCATCCGGCCCAGCAACGCCCGGATGGCGGCGTCGCAGACCTCCTCCGGCACCGTCTCGACCGAGGTGTAGGGCAGCGCGAACGCCCGTGCGAGCTCGGCGGAGTGGATGCTGACGACGGACACGTCGGCCGGCACCTCGAGACCGACGGTGTGCAAGGCCGAGGGCAGCAGGGCGGTCGCGGCGTCGTCGTGCACCAGCACCGCGGTGGCGTCGCCGCGGTCGGCCAGGGCACGTGAGAGTGCCCGAGGCACCTGCTCGGGCTCCCCGGGACAGTCCACGGGTCTCAGGGTGAAGCCGAGGCGGCCGGCCTCCGCCATGGCCGCGTCGCTGAATCGGAGTACGAAGGAGTTGCGTTGAGCGAACATCTCCGGCGCCCATCGGACGAACAACGCCTCCTCATGCCCTCGCTCGTGGAGATGACGCACCAGGCGGCGACCGGCCTCGGCGAAGTCCAGGTCGACCGCATCGATGCCCTGGGAGTCGGCCGGCATCCCGACCAGCACCGCCGGCAGGTCGTGGTCGTTCAGGACGGCCAGCCGCGGGTCGTCGTCGATGATGTTGAGCAACACCACGCCGTCGACCCGCCGCTCCAGGGCCAGCCGGTCGATTGCGGCGACCTGATCAGACTCGGTGATCAGCAAGACGTCGTACCCCTCGGCGCGGGCCGAGTCCGAGAGCGCCACCAGGAACGGCGCCAGCGCCGGGCCGAACTCGCCACCATGCAGCTGCACGACGACACCGATGATCATCGTCCTGGAGGTGGCCAGCGCCCGCGCACCGGAATTCACCGAGAAGTTGAGCCTCCGGATCGCATCCTCGATCCGGTCCCGGGTCTCGGGACGAACGAACTTACGCCCGGTCAGCACCGAAGACACCGTGCTTCGCGACACGCCAGCCTCGCGAGCCACGTCGGCGATGGTCACCATTCGCCCTCCTCATCGCCACATGGGCCGCACACTACATTCGCCAGCCTTCAGCCGTTGAAAAGCCCCGGCAGCTCGGGCAGCACGGTCGAGGAACGGCGCGCACAGGGCCGCCAGCTCGGGGGCAGAGAGCCGCTGCGATCACAGGCCGCGGAGCGTCATCGTCGCCCACTCCTGGAGCGCTGACATGGGCTGGTGCGGAAGTACGCCGGGCAGCCGGCTGAATGCGGGAAGTTCGTCGAACGTGATGGCCTGTGCCCAGTCGCGGTCGGCGAATCCTGCAAGTGACCCCTGTCCCGCTCGCGGCGAAGTGACGCGATGTCGTGGGCGTGCCCGCGACTCGGCAGATCCACGTGTCCGTTGGCGGTGGAATGCTGTGGCGATTGATCGATTCTCAACGAGAGGACCACGCACGTGAGTGCTGCATCGGGATCCGCAAAGAATCAGACGGGACAGTTCTCTGCAGAGGAGCGAGCGGCGATGAAGGCCCGGGCGGCCGAGCTGAAGGCGGACCGTCGACGCGCAAGCGCTGAGGAGAAGGCGGTCGCCGATGAAGCAGCGATGGAGGCGAAGATCGCTGAGATGTCGCAGCCTGACCGTTCCATGGCCGAGGGTCTGCACGCGATCGTGACCGATGCAGCCCCCGAGCTGCGACCGAAGCTCTACTACGGTCAGCCGGGCTGGGCGAAGGCCGGAAAGGTGGTTGTGTTTTTCCGGAGCGGTCTTGGTGACAAGGCGCGTTACTCAACCCTGGGATTCAGCGTCAACGCCCAACTCGACGATGCGAGCGGATTTTGGCCGACCTCCTACGCGCTGGAGCAGTTGAACGATGACAGCGCCAAGACCATCGCCGAGCTGGTCAAGAAGGCTCTGGGGTGAGCTGAGAGCGGGGTGTGCATGGCAGTCATAGGCGGCGAAGTGACGCGACTGAGTTCGGCCCTTGCCAGTGCCAATCCTCACGTGAGTACGCGAATACGCTGGCCGAGTGAGTCGGCTCACCTTCGACGCCCGGGAACGTTCCAGCCTGTGCGACCTCCTCGACGAGCTCGGCCCGGATGCCGCCACGCTGTTGACGCCGTGGACCACCCGAGACATCGCGGTGCACCTGTACCTGCGCGAGCACGATCCGGTGGCAGGACCCGGACTGGTGGTACCGGGCGCTTGGAGGCGGCTCGCCGAGAGGCATCACAGGCGAGCAGCAAGCCGGGACTTCTCAGAGCTTGTGGCAGCGGTTCGCTCCGGACCGCGCGGAGTATTCCGTCTTGGTTGGCTCAGGAAGGTTCCGAACCTCAATGAGTTCTTCGTGCATCACGAGGATGTGCGCCGTGCGAACGGTGGCGCGCCTCGAGACTTCGACCCAGCCATGAAGCAGGCGCTGTGGGCTAACGTCCGAAGTGGAGCGCGGATCCTCGCCCGTCGACTGCGCGGTTGCGGGCTGGAGGTGCATGATCCGTCGACGGGGGAGACGGTCCGCGCCCGTGGCGGTAAGCCCATGGTTCGCGTCTCTGGCCAGCCAGGTGAACTACTGCTCTTTCTCTTCGGGCGGCAGGACGCCGCCGTCGTCGATGTAGACGGCCCGCCGGAGACCATCGACAACGTGAGGTCAGCGCGGTTGGGAGTCTGAAAGGTCCCCATTGCGCTCGGGGCGAGGGTCGACTGGCGGCGAAAGGACGAGTGTCTACGCCAGTGGGATGAGACCCGTTCAGGGCTACTCGGGTGAGCCGCATGGACCGCAGTCAGCACCTGCGCCTGGTCGTCAATCCGCGGGCGACCCGACATCGGGACGAGATTTCATCGTGACGACGACCTTGCCGGCTCTGGTGCGGCCCTGCTCGACGTACGTCATCGCCTCGGACGTCTGCTCGAACGGAAACGTCCTGAGGCACGGTGCTGCTGTCCAGTCACCTGCTCTCGGAGATCGCACACAGTGCGGACGATCCGATCATCGTCGACCACGGTCGACTGGTCGGCGCCGGTCCCGTCGCGAGCGTGGCCCCGTCAACATGGGGCATCCGCATCACGACGCCAGACGACGCCGTCCTGGCGGCCGCTTTGACGCGCGCCGGCGCCGATGTGCGGCCCGATGGCCACAACACAGTGGTCGTCTCGAGCCTCTCCGTCGAGGAGGTCGGCCGTACCGCCCGGATGCCCGGGTGCTGATCACCGACATGCGGTCGGAAGACGCCGATCTCGAGGCCGTCTTCGCCGCGCTCGTTGAACGGCAGGACGTTGCCTCATGACCGTCCGGGACCCGGATCTTCCCGGCCTCCTGGGATCGCCGCCTCTGCCGCCCTGGGTGCCGGACGCCACACGCTGGCGGCATGACCTTTCCTCTCGCCCAGCAGCGCCTTTGGGGCGCACTCCTCCTGATCGGCGGACTGCTCCTCGCGGTCGGCTACGTCCTCTATCCGTCCACCTCCGGCCCGGACGTGATCATCCCGGCCTCACAGCTGATCTTCTTCGGCGTGCCGTGCGCAGTGATGGGTCTCGTCGGCTTCCAGGTCGCGCAGTCCGGACGCGCCGGCACTCTCGGCTGGTGCGGCACTGTCCTGACCGGTCTGGGCATCGTGCTGGTGAGCAACCACGCGATCCTGTCGCTCGCCGACCGGCACGCGCTGGACGACACCGACGCCTACCACTCCTCCATCGCCGGGAGCTACGAGTTCTACGGGCTGGTGGCCATCTCGCTCGGGCTGATCCTGCTCACCGTGGCGACCTTCCGGGCGAGGCTGCACCCTCGCTGGGTGGCCTGGTTGCTGGTCGCCAACCTGGCGCTCACGGTGCTGTCCGTGGTCGTTGGGCCGCTTGGCACCGCGCTGCACACGCCGGCCCCCAACTACCTGATGATGGGGCTGCTCGGGCTGGCCGCCTTCACCCGGCGGGCCGCCCCGGCCGACGTCACGTCGCCACAGCCTGTCCTGACCACGGCCGCTTGATACATCCTGTAGCGGTGGCCGTGCCCACAGCGCTCTCCCGCGTCGGCGGACGTCCCTCGGGACGTTCGCCGGCGCTGGTCGCCGTCCTCGCCGTGGCGGTGGCCGTGGCGATGGCGACCATCGAGCTCACGCTGGACGTTCGGGCCCTGCTCCCGTGTCCCGCCGCGGGGTGTTCGGGGGTCGACGCGCTGGACTTCGGCAGCCAGGTCGTGCTGGCGGCCGCCTGGCTCGTCGCGGGTGCGGTCATACTCCTGCGGGCCAGCCCCGGCCGGGCGCCAGCACTCCTCGCGGTCGCGCTGTTCGCGCAGGCCGCCAACGCCCTGGCCTACCCCGCGCTCAACGGCACGTTCGCCGGGCGGCTGGTCACCGGTGTCGCACTGGTGCTGGCCGTGACGGCGATCGCGGTCTTCCCGAACGGCTGGGTGGCGCCATGGTTGCGCTGGGTGGTCGCGGCGTACGCCGTCTTCACGGGTGCGGCGCTCGCGCTACCCGACGGCACGGCCACGGAATGGGTGGTCGGCGCGGCGATGTTCCTGGCCATGGGGGCCGCGATCGTCGCCCAGGTCGTCCGTTACCGGCGTGGCCGCAGCCCCGAGGAGCGCGACCAGATCGCGTGGTTCGTGCTGGGTCTGAGCCTGGCCTTCGGGGTCATGGTGGTGCTGTCACTGCCCTACTTCGTGCCGGCCTGGAGCGACGGGCCGGTCGCACCGGACTCTGCCTACGACCGGTTCGCCACGATCACCACCACCCTGGCGCTGGTCGCCATACCGGTCAGCATCACCGTCGCAGTGGTGCGTGCCCGGCTCTTTGACGTGCACGTCGTCATCGGGCGCACCATCGTCTACGCGATGCTCAGTGCGCTGGTCGCGACGACGTACCTCGTCGTGGTCGGCGTCGGCGCTCTGCTCGGCGATCGCACCGGCCGGGTCTCGCCCCTGGTCGGTGCCGCGGTGGTCGCACTCGCCTTCCAGCCGGTGCGGTCCCGCCTCCAGGGCTGGGTCCGGCGCCGTCTCTACGGCCTGCGTGCCGAGCCGTACGCCGCGATGAGCCGGTTGGTGCACCGGCTGGGCGAGACCGGTTCCGACCAGGACATGCTGCAGGAGCTGGTCGAGACCATCCGGCGCTCGCTGCAGGTCCCCTACGTCGGCGTGCGGATCCGCTACGCGGGTCGCGAGGGCCCCGCCGCCGAGAGCGGCGAGCCGGGGGGCCAGCAGCTGTCGCTGCCGCTCGTGCACCACGGCGAGGAGATCGGCTCGCTCGAGGTCGGCGCTCTGCGGGCTGACGGCCTGGCCACGAAGGACCGCGCCCTGCTCGAGGATCTCGCTGCCCAGGCCGGTCCTGTGGTCCAGGGCGTGCGGCTCGCAGCCGAGCTGCGCGCCTCCGCCGAGGAGCTGCAAGCCTCGCGTGAACGACTCGTCACAGCGCGCGAGGAGGAGCGGCTCCGGCTGCGCCGCAACCTGCACGACGAGCTGGCACCCACCCTGGCGGCGGCCGGTCTCACGGCAGCGACCGCCTCCGCGCTCGTCGACCGGGACCCGGCCGAGGCCGGCCGGGTCCTGGCCCGGCTCGAGGGGTCACTGGCCGACGCGGTGGAGAGCATCCGCCGGCTCGCGCACGAGCTCCGACCGCCCGTTCTGGACGAGCACGGCCTGGTCGGGTCCCTGTGTGAGCACGCCCGGGACCTGCCACCATCCCTGCAGGTGCACGTCGAGGCCGACCCGCCGCTGCCGCCACTGCCCGCCGCGACCGAGGTCGCGGCGTACCGGATTTGCCTCGAGGGGCTGCGCAACGCCGTGCGACACGCCCACGCCGGTGCGGTCGACGTGCGGCTCACGGCCGACGACGTCTGGCTGCGCCTGAGCATCGAGGACGACGGTCGAGGGATCGCACCGACCGCCACGCCGGGTCTTGGTCTGCGGTCGATGCGCGAGCGTGCCGCGGAGCTGGGCGGCCGCACCACGATGGGCCCACGGTCCGGCGGCGGCACGCGGGTCTCGGTCCAGCTGCCCCTGCACCCCCGGAGCGACGATGCCTGAGCGCATCCGTGTCCTCGTGGTCGACGACCATCCGGTCTTCCGCGACGGCCTGCGGACGATGCTGGCGGCTACCGACGACTTCGAGATGGTCGGCGAGGCGGAGAGCGGCGAGGGAGCTGCCGAGCTCGCCGAGAGCGAGAGCGTCGACGTCGTCCTCCTCGACATCCACATGCCGGGGATCAGCGGGATCGAGGTGGCCGGACAGATCACCGCCGCGTCCCCGCACGTACGGATCCTGATGCTCACGATGTTCGAGGACGACGCCTCGGTCTTCGGGGCGCTGCGGGTGGGCGCGCGCGGTTACCTGCTCAAGTCCGCCGGCCGGGAGGAGCTGCTCCGTGCCTTACGTGCGGTGGCGGACGGCGAGGCCATCTTCAGCCCCAGCATCGCGACCCGGGTGCTCGACTTCTTCGCCCAGGCGCACCCCGCTCAGCCGCCCGAGGCGTTCCCGATGCTCACCGCACGCGAGCGCGACGTGCTACACCTGCTGGCGCAGGGCCGCACCAACGCGACGATCGGCGCGACGCTAGGCCTGACCGTCAAGACCGTGAGCAACTACGTCTCCTCGATCCTCACCAAGCTACAAGTGCGCGACCGGATCGAGGCAGCCCAGCGCTTCCGCGATGGACGCTGACTCTGCCGACGGCACCCTTGAGCGTTGTCAGAGTTGGGTTACGACGGGTCCAGAGCAGCTCGCCTGACGGGCCAGGGGAGACACGACCACACGACCAACGGGACAGGGTTGTGGGCAGACTGACCAAGCGACCAGTTGCATTCTCCCTTTGAAACTTTGGCCGGCGATACCTACCCCTGACGGTCCAGGCGTGAAGTTGCACGTGGCGCTTGTGTCGGGTTGGCGAGAGGGGCGAAGCGCGGGATCGCCGTCCGTGAGCGTCGGTCATCGGCGGCTCGACGCTCGACAGTCATACGCGGCGGAAAGCCGCACCGTCGGCTGCGCTGGTGAACGGGCGGTCTGGTCGGTGGTTCTCTGATACTTGACTGCGACTGTCAGGCCGGTGGCTGCAGCGGGACGGCGAAAGGCTCGGACACAGTCTGGTGGGCCAGAGTGTGGCCGACGACGCTGCCGTCGCGGCGAACCACGATGCAGGCGCCCTGGGGGCCGGGCGTGAAGCCGTTGGTCGTACCCATCGTCACGACGAAGTCGCCACCCGCGGGACTCAAGTCGATCTTTGGGCCGGCGAAGGTGACGGGCGGAAGAAGGTTGTTGTTGGTGTCGGTCAGGTAGCCGGTGACCGAGCCGTCCCGCCGGATGAGGACGATTTCGAAGTTGAAGCCCACGGCGAACAAGACGTCGTCGTCCGTCGCGACCTGCGCACCGCCGAAGGCGAAGGGCGGCCGGATGATCGCGCCGTCCCCATCCGGGATGGTGTCGTAGCCGAGCGTCAGGCCATCCGGTTGGACCACAAAGATGCGGCGATCCAACATTCGTCCGACGAACCGGGCCTGGTCGGGCCGCACGCCGATCACGGCGCCCGACGTCGCCACCGGCGGCCGGATCGCGAATGGTCCCCTGTCATGAGCCAGTCCCACCCGCCGCACGGCGTGGACGAACGTGCCGCCGTCAGGCCTGAGCACCATGAGACTGGTGTCCACGTTGAGAACAAACCGGTCCTGGTCTCCGTCGGGTGCGACAGGCGAGCCGGTCACGCTGTCGACGGGGAAACCCTCGAGAAAGTCAGCGGAGACGTTGCCCTGTTGGTCGACGTAGAGCAGCATCACCACCCAGGAGTCCTCCCACTGGAGGACGAACCGAGGCGACGCCGGTGGCGGCATGCCAAAACGTTACCGGACTTGTCGGTCGAGGATCACTGTCGAACTGAGCGACGACGCACCTCGCTCGGATCGGACTTTCGGCCGACCCGCGCGTCCGACAAAGCGGCAGTTTGGAAGCAGGTTGCTGACGCACGGCCGGCTCTGGGCGTCGACCCGACTTGGTTGAGGGATGGCTCGGCAGATCGTGCGACGCCTGGCCACTAGGCCGGTGTTCAGAGCGACGGCCCGAAGAACGGCATCGATGCCTCTTCGGGGCGCTCTAGGTCGGCGGCCAGGGCGCTCACGCCGATGTCGCCCTTGTGGAGGCTGCCCGTGACATTGAATTGCCCCGGGGAATCGAGTCGGTCGGAGGCGGTCTGGGCGAGCTTGCGGGCCTCGCTGAGCCAGGTGACGTCGCCGGTGTGCCGGTAGAGCTCGAGCTGCGCGTAGGCCTGACCAGCAAGGCCGCAGCACAGCTGGGGGATCTGGTGGTCGGCTACCGAGGCGTGCCTGGCCGCACCCTCTGCGAGGCTGAGCCACCGCTCGTCGTGCCAGCGGTCGTGCGCGGCGGTCCACAGGTGCACGAGACCGGCGCTGCCGTTGCACCAGCCCCGCATCCAGGACTCGCCACCCACCAACCAGGGCCAGCGCAGACCATGCGATGTCGGAACGGCGAGCGAGGCGAGCTGATCAGCGCGCTCGCCGACTTGTGCCGGGACCCTGCGATCGGCTGCCGCGCACCACCGCAGGGTGACGAGCATCAGACCGGCCCACCCGTGCGCCACGCCTAGCTGCGGTAGCTCGGCAGCCTCGACCATCGGTGGCAGCGAGTCCAGCCAGCGCCACAGCTCGTCCATCAGTCCGTCGCCGAGGACCACGATCGGCGCGACATCGAGGGCCGGGTCCCCGAGCGGATCGCCGGCCATGGCCTCCAGCAGCAGGCAGCAACCGAGCAGCACGCCACCACGGCCGAGGGTCAGGTCGAAGCGAGCATCAGGAACGGACACCGCTGCTAGGTACTGCTGCAGCGCGAGCCGGCGGGCTCCGATGTCGGAGAGCGCATGGCTGACCAGGACCTGGACGGCGTGTGCGCCCGAGACGCGGTGGAACGGCGTCACCGGTCCAACGATATCCGGCTCCGTGGTGGGCTCGGGGCCGCCGAAGGCCTCCGGGTCGCCGCGCCGAGCGGTCGCCCGAAGAGCCCATTCGTCCGCCAGGCGCAGCAGCTCGGGATTCTCGCGCAGCAGCGCCACGTGATGCAGGACGCAGGCGAGCCCTGCCGAGCCGTAAGCCACTGAGCTCAGGGGGGCCGTGGGCAGGCCTCGTTCGTACCAGTCGCCCCCGGGTCCGGCCGCCTCGACGACCTCGTCGAGCAGGGCCTGAGGCCCGTACGCGGGGGTAGTGACAATCGGCAGTGGAGGGACGACGGCAGCCAGCTCCCGCGCGAGGTCCTCGAGCCGCGCGTAACGGCGGCCAGGTTCCTTGGCCAGCGAGCGACGCAGTGCTCGCTCCACCGCCGGCCAGCCGGCGCGGCCACGCCGGCTGAATGAGAGCGGCGGCGCATCAACGATCTGGCGGAGGGCCTCCCGGTGGTCGATGGAGAACTCTACGTAGGGCTCACCGGTGAAGACCTCGTACAGGACGGCGCCGAGGGAGTACTGGTCGGAAGCCGGGGTGGCCGGACCGGGCACCCCGCCGCCGAGGAGCGCGGCCGCGTGGTCGGGCGCGAGGTACGGCGGCGCCCCTCCCCGGGCCATTCGCGTCGCGTGTGGGTTTGCGAGCTCGGCCAGGCCGAAGTCGAGGATGCGGACCTCGCCTGCGTCGGTCACGAGCACGTTGCCCGGATGCACGTCGCCATGCGTGATACCGCGGGCGTGCAGCTCGGCATACGCCGACACGACCGCCCGCGCAAGGTCCAGCACCGACCGATCGCCGGCGATCGTGGAACGTCGTGCCGCGGCTGCCTCCACGAGGTTGACGCCGGCGCACCACTCCATGGCGATCCAGGCACGGTCGTCGTCGGTTCCGACCGCGTCGAGGCGCGGCGCGACGCCCCCGCCCAGCATTCGGAGGACTTCCGCCTCGCGCGTGAACGCCGCAGAGATGACGTCTTGCGCCCCGGAGCGCAGCACCTTCACCGCGACCGGCGAGCCGTCCGGGCGCCCCACGCGGTAGAGCTCGACGTCGTCGAGGATGTGGATCAGGGATTCCACGGCGCCACCTGCAAGTGGGTCACCGGAGGCGTACATCTGGGTCACGCGCCGCGCCGACCCCGAGCCGGCTTCGACGAGATAACCCTGGTCGACACATCGGCGCAGCGGCGAGTACGACTCGTCCAGCACGCGCTTGGGTTCCAGTCGCCGCGTGGTGCAGAAGCGGAGCACCGCGTCGACGACCGTGGTCGGGCTCGCGAACTCCCGAAGCAGGTCGACCAGCGACTGGTCCACGAGAGTGGACGTGCCACGACCCTGAGGCCTGGTCAGCGCATGAGCGTCGGCCGGCGTGTCCTGAAGGGCACCGAGCCGCTGCCGTACTCGCTCGTCAAGGTCGGCGACGGGGATGATCTCGACCCCGGCGGCCAGCACCAGCACCCCCGTTAGCGTCACGACCCACCGACCGGCGCGGGTGGTCGGACATTCAACGGCGCGAAGCTGGCGAGGTCGACGCCGTCCAGAGCCAGCCGAGTCAATGCGAACCGTTCGGGCGTCGTACGAGTGAGGAGCACGCGGCGGGCCGCCCGCAGACCCTCCGCCAGGCGTCGGCAGACCGATAGGCGCCAGCTCTCCGCCTCGTCGCCGACCGGTGTGGCTTCCCGCGGCGGGTCGGCTCCCCACGAGAGCAGCCCGTCACCCCCGAGGTCGGCCGAGAACGGGACCCCGTGAGGACGCGCACCTCGGAGAGCGGTCGCCAGTGATCCCGCCGTCTCCTCGAGCTCCTCGACGTCACGGAGGTAAACCACCAGCTTGTCGGGCCGGAGCAGGCCGCCAACCGTGCCGCCCAGCTTGAACTGGGTCGCTGGCGTGGCCGCGAGCTCGCGGGCCACCATCGGCAGGACCTCGGATAGCGCATCCGGGTGGGGGCTGAGGTAGAGCTTGTACGGGAAGTGGGACGACGGCGCGGAGCGCGATCGCGGCCTGGCGAACGACAGCCACGGCCGAGGCGCGTCCTGGTGTCCTGCGATCTCCCAGTCCTTGATCGCGGCGGCGCCGCCCAGCGCGTCCAGGACCGCGGTCGGTCCCGGGTACCGCCGGCGCCACCGTTGTGAGAGCGGGTACCTCCCGTACGCATACAGGCGGCCGACGACGGAGACCACGTCCATAACGGGAAGTGTGGCGGCCCAACTCACCGCGCCCACAGAGACCCGGCCCAGACCGGTCGGTTTGAGGACTGGCTCGTCGCCCCACAAGGCTTCGAAGGCGGCCGGCCCATTTACCCAGCCGTCAGGGGTGAGCACGTCGAGAACGGCGTCGAGTACCAGGGCACTCGCCAACACAGGTGAGAGGTCGCTCGGCGGCGGGCCAGGCCTACGCAGGATCGTAAGCAGCTCCGCGGCCGCCGAGCTGATCCACTTGGCGGGCAGCTCCTCTTCAGGGGCCGCCACGAGGACGGCGGTCCCGTCCTGCTCCCCGAGAAACGAGCGAAGCGGCACCGGCCACGATGCCGCCCAGCTCTCTCCGTCTCGTACTTGGTACCTGGGGTTGAGTCGCACCACGCTGTCGGCGCCGACGGCCTCGAGTGTCACCGGGCGAGCTTGCTAAGGCGAGGGTTGGTAGTGGTCTACTCGATCTGACCGCGGTACTCGTCGAGCTCCGCGACCGCGTCCATGAGCTGGCCACGGAGGCGGTCGATCCCGCTCCTCGCGCTCAGCCCCTCGTCGCTCCGCAATTGCTGCTCGGCCGCCTCGACGGCCGACATGGCCACTTGGAGGCTCTGTCTCAGCGCGGCCAGCTCGGACCCTGCGTCGCCCGCGGGAAGGATGACGTTCGTCGTGGTGTCGACGTACCCTGGGCTGGTCCCGGGACCATTGCAGTACGGACCCATGACGATCGGGATCGACTCCGTCAGCGTGCAGTGCGTCTCGTCACACGGTGTGTACGTCCCGGTGCACAGGTTGGTGCACGGATGGCACACCTCGACCTTAGTGACGCCGTCCTGGCACACCTGGTCGTTCGCCGCGGTCGGGAAGACCTTGATCGAGAGATTGCGGAACGTGAACTCGCTCATCTTTCACCCCATACCGGGCGCCTCGGACCGCCAATCGGCGCTCCTGTCTTCTCGTCCCAACAATGTCACGAGCGCCTTGCCGTGTCGATGCCGGCCGACAGCCGCACAGCGGGTCGGTGGCCTGACATCGGCTAGATCCGTGCGTTCCAGGGGCCGAGTGCGTCCGCGTCCAGCTCGGTGTGTGCCGACATTGCTCTGTAGGTAGCGTGTTGGTGAAGGAGCACTCCGAGACCCTCTACTTGCGGTTCTGTGTGCAGGCCCGGTAGGCACTTGCACTCTCCCTTTGCGATGTTGGCGGGCGATACGTAGCCCTGCGGTCCAAGCGTGAAACTGCACGTGCCCCTGTTGGTCGTGTTGTGGGGGACGCCCTGGGGTAAATCGCCGCCGCCGGAGAACAGCGCCTCAGCGGTGTCAGGATGCTGGGGCGCTGTTCGTTGGCGCGAATCGTGCCCAGTCTGAGGTAAGAGTCCCGACGGATGAGCAGCGCCCCGCTGCGCGAGTAACGTTCAATGTGGGCCCGTCCCAAGACCCCCAGGGACGTGGCCGGGCGCCTTCGTCTCGGGATTCCCCATGCTGGGGCGAAGGCGATCCCCCAGGCGGGCCATTCCGGCCTGCAGCACTGGGGTTCTACGCTGCAGTCAAGGGGTCGTCCGGGGGAACTTGGGGGATCAGAACCTTGGTGACCCAAGAGAACGCCCTCCGCATGTCTGCGGAGGGCGTTCGTGGTTGGTAGCAATCCGATTCGGACGTGGCTCCGAACCATCGTCGGGGGATCTGTCCGCGCCATCCTTGGGGGATTAGGCGAAGGCACAAGCCTGAACGACCGAACGCCCTCCGCAGACGTCAAGGCTTTGGGGTGCCCCTGCCCCAGCGGAGATCGGTGGTCTAGCCGTGTCGTGACCATCGTCGTCCCGGTTTGGCACGTCTTCCCGGACGGGCACGCCATGTCCGTGCCGCGTAGACCGGCCGGACTTTCGGCCGCGACTCAAAGAACTGCGCCGCGTGGAGCCATCTCGACGGCGGCCACACCCCGGCCGTAGAGCACCACGAGCCGGTCACCATGAGTGCAGCGAAGCACGCCCGAGTCTTTCGCAAGGGTGTCAACGACTCGCTCGATGACCTCGTCCTCGTCGCCATCATCCTCAAACCTGACGTCGAGTTGATCACCGCTAACGAGGCGAACCCGCAGCACTATCTCTGCCATGAGCACGCACCTCGCATTCTGCCGCTTCGGGCGAATCCTGTGGTCAACCGCCCACCACCCTTGAAGCGTAGGTCCAGGCCAGCGAGAGAGCATCAAGACGAGTCAGTCGTCACGCGGCAGATGGACGCTCGTTGAGCACTGCGCCGGTGCCCGTGAGTTGAGGTTCGGGCTGTGGGTTCGTGGAGCAGGTGCTGTGGAGGGTGAGCGTGGTCGGCGGTGATACTCACCGCGCGGAAGAAGGGCAGCCAACGAGGGGCCGGCACCGGGAGACTCCCCCTTCGTCGCGGTCAGTCGCGCCTGGCCCGGGGGGTCACAGGATGTGGGGCAGCGGCCGGTCTGACCGGTGGCGCTGTCGATGATTGCGGCCCTGTTGACGCAAACAGTCAGCGGCAAGACGTCGGCGATCGCCTTGACCACGGTGGTCAGTTGGGCGCCCTGGGCACGCGTGGCAACTGAGACGTGTGGCACCCATCGGTCTGCCTCGTAGTTGCGGTGCAGCTCGGCGCCGGTCGCTGTGAGGGCGGTGACGATGCGCCACTGGCTCAAGGCCATGTGGGCGGTGACTTCCGGCGCGAGCGCCGCCCGGCCACGCGGGGAAGGCGAGCGTGCCGTGGAACGACATCGTGAAGGGCTCGACGGCGGGAAGTACGGAGAGCGCCTGCTGTGCTCGGGCCAGTTCCCAGCTGCGGAGCACTACGTGGAGAGGTGCGGGTAGTGCCGGCGATGAGTGTGGGTCGCCAACGTGGAGACGCCTGCGTCCTCCAGTCGCGACCACAGGTCCCGCAGAAGGTGGTCGGACCGGCCGTCGAAGAGCAGGCAAACGGCGAGCGCCACTCACCCAGCATGGTCTGTTCGCCGCGTCTGGTTCCAGGGTCAAACCCGGAAAGGTCTGAGAATGTCTCGGGGGCGTCATACGCCACGCGGCTCAGACAGGTCACCGTCCGTATGACGTCCTGATCAGCGCCCGGCCTGGGTCGACCTTTCAGTACTTCGCCGGACGCGATCGGTCAGGGTGGAGACCGCCGCAGCTCAGGACTTCGAGCCCGTGCGGCGCTCCAGTGCTTCGATGACGGTGGGGCAGACGTCGATCTCGTAGAGCCGCTCGACGGCCTGCATCCCGCCGGCGCTCTCTGCGTTGATCTCCACCACCTTGTCGCCGATGACATCGATGCCGACGAAGAACATGCCGTCGGCCACGAGCTTCTCGCTCATCGCCTCGACGATGCCGCGCTCGACGCCACCGATCTCGAGCGGCCGCGGTCTTCCGCCCTTGCTGATGTTGGCCCGCGGGTCGTTTCCGGTGGGCACTCGCTGGAAGGCGGCCAGCGTCCCGTCCTGCGCGAGGATCTGTCCCTCGAGCAGGAAGATCCGGACATCACCGCCCTCTGCGCCGTCGACGAACTGTTGAACGAGCGCGTAACCGTCCTCGAGCACCGCCTCCGTGATCTGTGCGAGGTTCGCTTCGCCCTCGTCCTCGACCACGAACACATTCCGGCCCTTGGCTCCGTACAGGGGCTTGACGACGGAGTGGCCGACCTCGGCGATGAACAGCTCGATCGCCTCCGGGTCGCGCGTCACGAGCGATCGCGGTCGAACCTTTTCCGGAAACTCCTCCAGGTAGAGCTTGCTCGTCGCTCGTACGAGGGACATGGGGTCGTTGACCACCGTGACGCCTCGCGCCTTGAGGACCTGGCCGAGAACAACACCAAGCGGACTTGCCCAGGGCCGATCCTGCAGGTCTTCGAGCGATTCGTTTCGAAGGAACAAGGCATCGAGGTCGTCCATGACGACCCGTTCGGCGTCGCGTTCCTTGACGCGATCCATGAAGCCCTTGAGCGTGTCACCCTTCTTGAACTCTGCGAGATGAGCTCGAGCCACCAACTGCCCGTCCTGCCCGAGCTCGGCGTCTCCGACCCCGACGTACCAGACCTGGTGTCCGCATTGGGCTGCGGCCCTCGCCAGCCGGGTCGTCGTGTACTCGTCAACCTCGGTGACCACCTCGTTGACCAAGAATGCGAGCCTCATCCGATCCCTCCCCTTCGTACAGATCCCTGACCGACGCGCCCTCGCGCAGCCTCGCGAGACGCTCCTGAGCGCCGGGCACGTCCAGCCAGCGTGGACGGACCCATGGTGGGTCGAGCACCTTGCGGTCGAGCAGGTCCTGGATCAACGGGATGTGATCCAGCGCGAGCTTGCCGACGAACAGCACATCGAGGGAGATGCCCTCGGCGAGGGCTTGGAGGATGCGCGCGATACCGCGGAGGTAGATCGCGTCCTTGACCGAACCGCCGCCGACGACAGCCCGGATGGCGACAGACCAGGCAGTCCTCGTCGGAATCAGGTGTTCGGTACGCAGCGATCCGAAGATCTCGAGGAATCCGGCGCCGTCCAGCATCTCGGCGATGGCGACGACCCTTGCCGCCAGCACGCGGAGTCGCCGCGGGTCCAACCCGCCGGTCAGGTACTCCGCGAGCAGGGCAAGGCCCTCTTGGGTCTCGTCGTAGCCGGGCAGTCCGATCGTCAGCAACCTCAGGGGTTGCCTGGCGCCGTTCTGGAAGGTCACGACATGGGTGCCGACCTCGTGATGCAGCAACGGCTCGACGCGGTCCGCCCGGACGGTGGCGGTTTCGGGGATCAGCAGCCGACCGAACGACACCATCAGCTCGGAGACGTCGCCGCGAACCTCCAGGTAGGACGGGAAGTCTGGGTACACAGCCCGGTAGCGATCGAACTCCGCACGAGCCGCCTCAGCGAACGCCCCGGCCGTGACGCTGCGGGTGCTGGGGGCTTGTGCGGGGATGACCTCCAGCAGCTCCTCCGCGGCCGACACCAGAGGCTGGGTGATCCCTCCGTACAGCTGCAGCGACCCGTAGACGAACCGGGCGGTGTCGCGATCCTCCAGGGCTGTGATCTGTCGTGCTATCTCGTCTCGCTTCGTCCGGAACAGGGTGTGCAGCGCAGGATCGGTCACGTCCTCGATCTCAAGGTCGTAGAGTTCGCGTCGCACCAGATCCGGCTCGAACTCGAGCGGTCGGAGCCGGAGGCTGGGGGCCGTTGCGAAGTCACTCCGCTGGAAGTCTGCCCACGCCTCGGCTGCATTGACCGGCGTAACGTTGAGCAGCAGGTTCACGCTGCGCTCAATCTCGGTGAGGCCGGCGTCGATGGCCAAGGCAGGCGCAAGTCCCTGGCGTAGAGAACTCACCAGATGGACGTACCCACCAGCCTGTAGGAGCAATCGTCCCGATGTCATGAGCGGGCGTGTCCATGCGGGTCGCGGGCTACGTCGAGTCATTGTGGGCGGTGTGACGCTGCTCTGTATGTAGCGTATTGACATGGAGGAGTGCGAGAGCCTCTACGGCGGCAGTGTGGGGATCCGGTAGGCGCTTGCACTCTCCCTTTGCGATGTTGGCGGGCGTTGGACGCTCGCCGGAGCTCAACACTTGACAGTCATATGCGGCGGTATGACGCATCGATTGCAGACGACGAGAGCAACGCGGGTCGCGATCGGATAGATGATGCGGTAGCGAGCTCGACGTCTCACTTGACGAGGCTGCGCAACTGGCAACTGCGCCCGCGTGGAACCCGAAGACGAAGGTCTATGAAGCCTACGTCGCGGAGTAGTCGTACACGCAGTTCGAGTGGGGAGCCTCTGGCTGTCCCGGCGTAGAGCATGCGGATGGACTCGAGGGGTCTCTGTTGCGTTGACGGATCGCACGGTGGCGGTGAGGGTGCATCGGTGAACGCACTCGCTGTCCGAGACCAGCCGTGAAGATTTGGCCAACGCATACGGCACGCGCGGATGCGATCAATCACCCACACCTAGCGCTGCTGCCAGCCCCTCAGGGTCGGCGACAGCGAGGGTCGCGCCCGGATGTCGGATGACACCGGTGGTGTCAATGGCCGTTACGGGCTGGGCGAACTCCAAGCACAATGCTCGGTCGCCGTTGCTGGCCATCGTCACGCCGCGGTCGCTCAACGACAGATGGGGGGGACCGGCGGTCTTGACGAAGCTGAAGTCGCCGGTGACGTGCGCTGCAACGACATTGGCACGCGGGGTCAGCAGCTTCCACGGCCCGTATCGGACGTAGAGCCAGCGGGGGCCGACCTCCACCGACGTCGTGGTCGCGGCGATGCCGAACGGGCGGGCGGCCGCGGCGTACGCAGTGGAGAAGGCGAAGTCGAACTCGCGGACCACCTCGGTGGGCGGAGCCGGCTCGACCACTGGCGTGTCCATGCTCGGCGGATCCAGCGCAGCCGTCGGCACAGACGTGGCGACCAGTCGGCGCAGTGCTGCACGTGCCACCGGCCGGTAGGCCTGAGCCGGGACCGCCCACGGACCGTGCAGCTGCATGAGCGCACGGCTGCCGCCCTCCGCGGTCGGCAGCACATAGTGGTGCATCCGCACCCGCGCCCGCCCGACTACCACCTCCCACGACCAGACCCGCAGGCCAGCATCGACCTCGATGACCTCGTAGTCCACGGCGAGTGGACCCGGTCCGAGCACGCGGCCGGTCCCTCCCGGCCGCAGCCGGGAGTCGGCGGCTGTCACGTCTCGGATCTGCGGCGCCCACGACGGCCACTGCGACAGGCTGGTGAACCGCCGCCATACCGTGTCGGGACGCGCGATTCCGCTTGCCTCAACCAACATGATCTCGAGCCTGACAGACCCACCAATCAGTACTGGGCGAACGGACCTCGGCTACCCGTTCCGAGCGTCCACCAAGCGGCGGAGGGACGCACTCCGGGCGGGCGGGTGGATAGCGTCGTCGGGGCGAAGAGAGGCAGCCATGGTCGGCAGGTCTGAGATCTACCAGGACCAATCGAAGAGCTCGACGGAGAAGCTGACGATTCCGGTGGGGATCTCTACGAGTAGCGCCCGGGGTGCGTCGTGTTGACGGTGATGACCCATCGATCGGCACGCACCCGAAGGTGAGTCCTCGCACCGACCCGCCCTCCGACCACCGACCCGTCCTTGCCCGCTTCGACTTCTGACCGCGCCCGAGACCGAACGGATCGGCAGCCGATCATCGCAACGACGGTGATGTGATCGCGGCGGTACGACGCTCGACCGCCTCCTCATCGCCGACAACGGGCCGAGTCGACCAGCCCTTCAGACCCTGCCGAGAGCACTGAGCGATGATGGGCCGGTGAGCGATGACGTCGATCGGGCGGGAACCGAGTCGGTATGGGACTACCCCCGGCCACCGATCGTGGTCCAATCGCGCGAGCGCGTGGTCATCGAGCTGGATGGCGAGATCGTGGCGGACACCCGGCGATCGCTACGGGTGCTGGAGACCAGCCATCCGCCGGTCTACTACGTCCCTGGCGAAGCCATCGCGCCCGGCGTGCTCAGGCCGGTCGCCGGGAGGACGTGGTGTGAGTTCAAGGGATCCGCGTCGTACTTCGATGTGGCCTGCCGGAGCGGTCGGGTGGCTCCCCGGGCGGCGTGGCGCTACCCGCAACCCAGCGCGGGCTACGAGGCGCTCGGCGGCCACGTCGCCTTCTACCCCGGCCGCATGGATCGGTGCACGGTCGATGACGAGACGGTCGTCGCCCAACCTGGCGACTTCTACGGGGGCTGGATCACCAGCCAGGTGACCGGCCCGTTCAAAGGGACACCTGGAACCGGCGGCTGGTAGGCAGATCGAGCGCGGCGACGCGGACGCCGTCATCCGACCTCCTGATCTGTCCTGGTCATTGGCGGCGGAGTGACGCACCTCCGTGAGGGCCGCCGACTGGCAATGCAAGACAGTCGAAGTCGACGGAAGGGCTACCTCCTACTTGTCTCGCTCACCGGCGCTCCCACCATGGAACGTGACCTGCGGCGCAAGCAGGTGCTCTGCTGTACTGCGATCGCAATCGTTGAACAAGGACGGTGAATCGGGCCGACAGCTCCCTTGTGCTCTCCATGTCTTCCTCCTGGCTCGAGGATGTGCGGAACCGTAGGTGCTACCGCGGGCGGGGGATATCCCAAGTCGCTGGGATGTCCAGCGCCGAAGGCGCGGCCTAGAGTCGGACATGCCCGATCGCCAGACGGCCAAGGCTGCGAGCGACCAGCTCGCGCACGTGGGCACGTCCGGACTCGACCTCGAGACGTTCCGTGCCCGGGCCGTCGACGGCCATCCGTCAGGCCGTTCCCTTCGACGCGGCCTTCTGGACAATCTCGGACCCCGCGACGCTCCTCTTCACCCGGGGCGTGCAGGAAGCGATGCCGCCGGAGACCGCAGCCGCTTTCCTCCAGAACGAGTTCATGACCGAAGACGTGAACCAGTTCGCCGCAGTGGCGGCAGATCTCCGCGGGATGCACACCATCCACAAGGCGACCGGTAGCGACATGGCAAAGAGCGCACGTTTCCGCGAGATACTCGAGCCGCTGGGCCTCGGGGACGAGCTGCGCGTCGCCTTCGCCGACAAGACGGGCGTGTGGGGATTTCTCTGCCTGCACCGCGAGCTTGGCACGCCGCCGTTCAGCGAGAACGAGTCGGCATTCCTGAACCGCGTCTCTCCGATCGTCGCTCACGGGATCCGCACTTCGGTCCTCCTCGCCGCCTCCCGGATGATGGGAGAGCATCCGTCTGTGCCTGGTCTCGTGATGCTGTCGGAGGACATGGAATACCTAGGTGCGAACGAGGCTGGCCGGATCTGGCTGGACCGATTCGACGACACCGACAAGGTGCACGGCATCCCGTCCAGTTTCTATGCAGTCGCAGCGGCTCTGCGCGGGATGCCGCCCGGAGTGCCGACTCGGACCCGCATGCTCACACCGTCTGGGTGGGCGTCGGTCCATCCGTCGTGGGGCGGCGGAAGCGCAGCGCCGACACCTCCTGGGTGCGGGCGAGGGCCAGCCCACCTGCCGTCTCACCTCGCGATTCTTGACACCTCCTGCCACCTCGCTAGCTTCGATTGAAGTAGTCGTGTGGGAGGACCCGTCCGAGGTGCCCGAGCATCGGGCAGGGTCGATAAACGCTCCTTGGGTGCTGGCGGTGCCGAGGTCGTCTTGGCGCAGTCCCACGATCGACATCAGGCTGAGGACCCCGACCAGGATGAGGATCGACTCCACGGTGCGCGAGGCGACGTAGCCGAGGGCGACGCTTTCGTTGACGCGCTTGGCGATCGGGAAGATCATCACTGCCGTGGCGATGCCGCAGATGGCGAGACAGATCTCGAGCAGAGCCCCGGACGCCACGCGGGTGTCGCGGTCGGATGTCCTGGGCGTGATCCAAGAGGGGTCGTAGAACCAGAACGCCGGGATCGAGAAGACGAAGGTGCCGAGGAACCAGGCCCCCATGATGTGGCCGGTTCATTTCTCCGCTGGGCTCCGGTCGCCGGGATATCTGGTAGCGGGTTCGTGAGGTGGTTTGTACCCCAGAGCCCGGTCGTCCCGGTGCGCGCCATCATGACGACACAAAGGTCCTCACTCTGGCAGACATTGGCCGCCCTCTTGTACAACGGCACCATGGACACCTACGTCCGCCGCCTGCAGCGTGTCTACCTGGTGGACGACCACGACATCGTTCGGCGGGGCGTGCGCGACTTGCTGGTCAACGCGCGCGACGTCGATGTTGTCGGCGACTCCGGCTCGGCGCGAGAGGCAGTTTCCGAGATCCTGAGGCTCGATGCCGATGTCATGGTCTTGGACCTGCAGCTACAAGACGGCTCGGGAATCGAGGTCTGCCGCGCGGTCCGCTCGGTCAATCCATCGGCGAGCGGTCTGCTGTTCACTGCCGCCGACGACGAAGTGGCCCTAGTTGCCGCAGTTCTTGCCGGGGCCGCTGGGTATTTGGTCAAAGGGGGCCGGAACGCCGACATCGTCGGAACCGTCCGGAGGATCCGCACCGGTAGATCACTAATGGATGAGGATCTTGTGCTGGAGGCACGGCAAGCCCTCGAGTCGATCGTTGACTCGCTCTCACCGGCGGTGACCGAACACGAGCGTCAGATCCTGCAACAGGTCATAGATGGCCAGACGGACCGCCAGATCACCGACCTGTTGGGAAGCAAACCCGACAAGCGCGACTCGGACATCGAAGGACTCGTTGCCAGGGTGACGAACGCACTTCTTGGTGGGGGAAGGCCGCCCGATGAGCCAGGTGTCGGAAAGCACCGTCTCGCCGATTAGCGGCTCACGAGCGTCGAGCAAGGGCGGCGGGCCCCGGGTAGCACAGCACTGGCCCGTCAGGGTCATGCGGTCCCGCCTCGACCGGTTCACTGCATACTCCGAGCCGGCGTGATGGGTCGGTGCGAAGCCAGACCTCGAGCGGCGAAAATGCACCGCGCCGAGCACGCTGGACCGGGGCCTGCGGCGTGGTTATGTTGAGTTCGAGATCCTCTTTCGGTCCCCCGGCATCGTGCCGGGTCGCGGCTGTCCGAGAAGTGGGTGACTCTGCATTGTGGCCATGAGCGCACCTCCCCTCAGCGGACTCGGCCCGCGCCGCAACGCGGTCGGTGAGCAGATCAATGCCCTGCGCCGCCGAAAGCACGCAGGGCCGGCGCTCTATGTGGTCGCGGTCGCGGTCGTGGCGCTCGCGTACTACGGCGCAGGTCGCGTCGGCCTCGAGCTGGCCTACCTCAACGGCGCGGTGGCGGCGCTGTGGCCGCCAGCGGGGCTCGGCCTCGCCGTGCTGTTCCTCTACGGCGTCCGACTGTGGCCCGCGGTCGTGATCGGCGATTTGCTGCTCGGCGACTACTCGACGCCGCTCGGGACGGTGCTCGCACAGACGCTCGGGAACACCGTCGCGGTCGTGGTCGCCGCGCTGCTCCTGCGCCGCCTCACGGGTGGGCGTGCCGGGCTGGATCGGGTCGCCGATGTGCTCGCCCTTGTCGCCTGCGCGGTGGTCGCGGCGGTGGTCAGTGCCGCGTTCGGGCCGGTGTCGTTGCTGCTGGGCGACGTGATCTCGGCCGACGAGCTCGGGCAGGTGTTTCGCACCTGGACGCTTGGCGACGCCGCCGGTGTCCTGGTGGTCGCGCCGGTAGTCCTCACATGGGCGGGTCTGCGGGCCATCCAGCGGCGCGAGCTCGTGGAGGGCACGGTCGTGCTCGCCGTTCTGGTGGCGCTGGCGGAGCTGACGCCACAGCGCGATGTGCCCTACATCGTCTTCCCGGTCCTGTTGTGGGCGGCAGTCCGCCTCGGGCCGCGCGGAGCCGCTACGGCCGTCATCGTCGTCTGCTCGATCACGGTCTGGAACACGGCGCAGAACGATGGGCCGTTCGTGCGCGACTCGATCACCGACAGCCTGCTCGCGACGCAGCTCTTCATCGCCGTCTCGGCGCTCACATCGCTGGTGCTCGCGGCGGAGACCGCCGAGCGCACCCGGGCGGGCGCGGCGCTCGCGGCAAGCGAGGCGTCCCAGCGCGCACTGGCGGACGAGCAGGCGGCGCTGCGCAGGGTGGCCACGCTTGTTGCGAGCGGACTGCCGCCGAGCCGCGTATTCGGGCAGGTGACCGAGGAGGTCGCCATGCTCCTCGCGATGCCTGGAGCAAACGTCATGCGCTACGACGGCGCTCGGACGGCCACTGTCGTCGGGGGGTGGAGCGAGGACGGCGCGCTCACTCTCCCGTTGGGCAGCACGTTCGACCTCGACGGCGACACCGTCGTCGCCAGGGTGCTTCGCTGCGGCACCCCGCAGCGCGTGGACCGCTACGAGGGCACGAGTGGGAACCTTGCTGAGGCCATGCAGCGATCCGGTTACCGGGCGGCGGTCGCGGCGCCGGTCACCGTGGCTGGACGGCTATGGGGTGCGCTGGCCGCAGGCACGCGGTCCGACGAGCCGCTGCCAGAGGGCCTCGAGCAGCAACTGTGCGACTTCGCGGACCTGGTCGCACAGTCGCTCGCGAATGCCGACGCCCACGAGCAGCTGGCCGCCTCGCGCGCACGCATCGTCGAGGCCGGGGATGCCGAGCGCCGGCGACTTGAGCGCAACCTCCATGACGGCGCCCAGCAGCGACTGGTAGCCCTCGCGGTCGACCTGACTCTGATCGGTGCGACGCTCGAAAGGGATCCACCAGCCGCCCGCAAGACTCTGACCGTTGCGCAAGACGAGCTTCAACAGGGGATTGACGAGCTACGCGAGCTGGCGCGCGGCATCCACCCGGCCGTGCTCACCGCCCGCGGCCTAGGCCCAGCGCTCCAAGCGCTGGTCAAACGTGCGCCGGTGCCGGTCGAGATCACCGAGCTGCCGGAGCAGCGGCTGGCCAGCCCGGTCGAGGCGGCCGCCTACTACGTCGTCGCCGAGGCGATCACAAACGTTTCCAAGTACGCGCGCGCCTCCCACGTCACCGTCAGCGTCCGCCGCTCCAGCGAATGCGCCACGGTCACGGTCTCCGACGATGGCGTCGGCGGCGCAGACGCCGCCCACGGGACCGGGCTGCGCGGGCTAGCGGACCGCATTGAGGCCCTTGATGGCCAGTTCTACCTGGATAGTCCACCCGAGCGCGGCACCCGCATCAGCGCCGAGATCCCAGTCCCGAGATCACCTCCTCCAGCCTGAGGCGCTCAGCCCGAATGGGCGCTTTCCCGGGTCTCCCAAAATGTGAGGGCGTGGTCGAGTAGGAGATCGTCACCGTTCAGGCGCCCGGTGCGGCAATGGTCGAGATGGTCACGGGCCTTGGGCCGACTCGGCCGGGCAAACGAGCGGCTCACTGATGTCGTCAGCCGAAGATCGCGGTAAAGGTCGGCGGCGGCGGTCGAGCAGACCTGGATTTCGCCGTCGGCCGCGTCTTAGTGGGCGGTCTGACGCTGCTTCGTATGTAGCGTGTTGGGGAACGAGGAGTGCGACAGCTCTACTTGCGGTCTCTGCGTGGGGATTCCGGTAGGTGCTTGCACGCTCCCTTTGCGATGTTGGCGGGGCGATCCCTACCCCGCACGGTCTGAGCCTGAATCTGCACCCTTCCCCCTGTTGGTCCGCCGGCCGACGCTGGTCCCTTGGGACGAAGGGGAAGGGTGCCGACGTAGGGCACCAGAGATGGCGCCTGCTCGTCGGTACGAGCGCGCACACAGCGGCTCGGGCGGCGGATTCAGCCTTCGGCGTAGATCTCCATGGTCGTCAGTGCTCTGCACTCAGCGGGCAGCTTCGGGGTCGTGTCGCTGGCCAGCATGCGAACGGCAAGTCCGGCGTGCGCTGCCGCGCACCAGCGCGCCAGCAGTAGGACGAGGGGAATGAGTAAGAGTCCGATCGCGGCGGAGATGCCGGCGTCATACGGGGTGTCGACGGTGAGGAAGCCGAGGTTGGTGACGCCGTTCTCCTGGTGTGGATGTGAGGCCGCCCAGTACCAGAGTGGCATTGAGACGTACGTCGCGGCCAGGGCCGCCGCGGTGATCACCGCGAGCCCACCGGCGAAGCCGATGATCGACGTGACCGCCAGCCAGGCCATGTCCTTCCAGGTCTGTGGGTCCGAGCTGAGCGTCCTCAGGTAGGCGATGAAGCCTCGATCAGCCGGTCGGCGGTAGATCGCCACTACGTGTTCGTGGCGTTGCCATCCCGCGAGCCTGCGGTCGACCCACGTGGTCCAGCGCAGCACGTGCACGAGGCTGATCCAGATGAAGACACCGACGACGAGGAACAGGAGAGAGGCGGTCACGGCGGCGCCGGTGACCAGGATGGTGAAGCCGGCGATGCTCCACCCGAGCACCGCTCCGCAGTAGACGACGTCCCGCAGGGCCGACCTTGTCCAGGCACGGACCCGTCCTCGCGATGGCTCGTCGTCGGCTCTGTGCGGCATCGCTACGTGGTCGGTGGGGCGTGCTGACTGGTCGGCAGGTCGGGTGAGGTCAGCGTGGGTCATGTCGTTCTCCTTGGACTAGCTGGATCGGAAGCCCTCACGCACTCGCCGGGGCACGCTGCGCTCGAGTGCCTCGAACGCTGACGCCGCCACGCGGCAAGCTCGGCCTGCTGCTCGGGACTGGGAATCTCGTGGCCCATGGCTCAGCTCTCGCTCGTGACATAGGTGACCCGGAAGCCGGCTGCGCACGGACAGCTGCCTGTGATGACCCCGCCCGCGGTGCGAATGGCGCCGAGGAGGCGCTGGAACTCGTCGGCGGCCGCGACCACGGTGTGCCACGTCATGACCGGCTCCCGAGCACCTGGACGAGCCGACCGCTCATCACCTTGCCGCTGAGCGGATGTCCGTCACGGGTGCGGGTGACGCTGAACCAGCCGTCCCAGTACGCCGAGTCAGGACCACGGTGACTGCCGAACTCGAGGCGGACGTAGCCCACCTGCCGATCGGCGTCGAGGACGCACGCTCCGTCATCCAACGTTGAGCCGAAGACGTCGCGGAGATACTTCTCGTTCTGGGGGAGGACGGTGTGCATGGTCAGCTCCTTCAGCTGGCAGTCGCGAGTCGATCGGCTTCGGCACGCAGCAACGTGGCCGCCGTGCGGTGCCCGTGCACGGTCGGGGGGCAGGGGGCCCAGTAGCGCGTGGCGGCAGCCTCGTTGGCCGCAAGCTCGTCCTGTCCTTTAGCGAGCTGGATCAGGATCGAGTACAGCTTCCTGGTGGTCTCATCGGTTTGCATGTTCCTCGCCGCCTCGCTTCCTGTTCCTCTTGGGCTTCGCTGACTCTCGATGTGCCAGGAACGCTAGTGACCTGCGCCGTTCCAGCGCAGTCGTGCAAACCCGCCGGCAGTGGCTGGCAGCCACACGGCTGGGGGTGGGTTGGCCACACCCTGGGCTGGCTGGCGTCTCCGGTCCCACTGAGTGTCCTGAGCGGACGCGCGGTAATTCCGCCCAGGGCCGCAACAGCGCCACCGCCTGGGACAACATGGCTTTGGGCGTCGCGCTCAACACCGCTCATCAGGGCGACACGTCGCCTCCCTCAACGTCGCGCCTTCTTGCCGCCAAGGAAGGTGCGTCGTGGTGGGCGTAGTGGGACACCTTCGGGGTGGCCTGTCTGGCAGACTCGCGCAATGGGTGGCCTCATGGACGCCGCGTTCTTGCACTCTCCCTTTTGAATGTTGGCGGGCGCCAAGAAAGGTATCGATGCAGCGCATCGGGCCGCGGCCGGTGCCAGGGTCGAGGACCTGACTGCCGACTCGTGACGATCGCCCTCTCGTAGAAGAAGTGCGGAGGGCGTTCTCCCGTCCGCGCAAGTTCGGATCACCAATCCCCCTAGCGCGGACCCAATCAGCCTAGGCCGATCTGGGCCGCGCCTGGCGTCTTACGTCGCGCGCCTTGACACCTCCCGCCACCTCGCTAGGTTCGATTGAGATGGCGAGGACAACCACGCCAGCGCCGGAGGGGGAGACACCGATGCGACGAGTTGCTGTCCTGGCCCTGCTGCTGCCCTTGCTGATTCTGGTCCAGGCCGGACCGGCCACGGCCGGGGTGTCCTGCCACCAGATCAACGCGAAGGGCGCGGGCCAGGGAGCTCCTCCGCAGGCGGGTGACCCCCCCGGCTTGATCCGGACCGCCGCCCAGATCCGTGGCGGCGGCCTGTTGCAAGGCACGACAGAAGCTGCCTTTCAGGTAACCGGCTCCACGCCGACCGGGATCGCGTTCGCCGGCGACATCACGTTCACCACGAACCGGGCGACGCTCTCGGTCGACCTCGACGGCACGCTCGACCTGACGACCGGCGATTTCGGGGCGTCGGGCGATGTGAGTGGGGCCACCGGCAAACTCGACGGAGCGACCGGCACGCTCTCCCTTGCGGGAGTGCAGAACCTGCTCGACCCAGCAGGCAGCTTCATCGAGACGGTGTCCGGCGAGATCTGCGTCGACCTCGGCGGAAACGGCAAGAAGTAGCCCCTGGAGCCGGGCGGCGCTGATGAACGGCGTTCATGCCAGCGCGCTCGTACGCAAGAGCCTGAGGGGTGACCGGGAGCCGACCTCGTTGGTTCAGCGCCGGTGTGGGTGGCTCCTGCGGCCACGAGAGGGATGGGTCTCGGCCCGGGCCGGGCACGCCGGTGCTGGTGTGTTCACGGCAGCGATCCGGATCGAACCTGAGCAGGATGCTGACCGAGTCGGGGAGGCGCCGCTATGCCAGGCATCGTGGGCCGGGGCGCGTGAGGCCGATCTGACCCGGCGGGAAGCTGCGTTGGCGGCTCGAGTCGAGCTGGCCGAAGGGATTCTTGCGGCCGCGGCCGAACGCGACGACGATGCAGAGCACCGCGACGTCGCGGCATCAACGCGCGATCGGGAAGCGGACCTCATCGCGTTCGTGGCCACGGACGGTGACTCCTATGGGGGCAACGCCTCCGCTCGCCGCAATGCCGCCATGGACCGGATGCACGCGAAGGATGATCGGTCCTCGGCGGCGGATGACCGGGAGGCACTGACCGAGGACGCAGTTCCCGATGGATCGCCAGAGCAGGACTGATCTCACGCGAACGACGCGGCTATGGCCCTCTCACGATGCACGACAGCAATCCCAAGATCCCGGCCATCTCAGTGTGGCTTGAAGTGCATGGGCACTGAGCCACAGGTAGTGCGAGTGTCCAGCTCACCGTTGTTCGAGCTCCGACCCAGATTGGGCAACCTGACTCAACCACAAGGCTCCCACGCGCTGGGAGCCAAGCACCCCCGACGGCCGCCTGAGGGGACGTATCGGCCATTCGGTGTCGGCTAATTGGCGACGCCGACAGGCGGCGACAAGACGCAGGTCGCGAAGCGCGCGACCCGTGGCATGTGGGCGCACCGTTGTTGGCGGTGTGGGGCCAGACTGGAGGCATGGCGGAGGTGCGACCCGCTGCAACCGCGGATGCAGCCCGATGGCTGCTCCAGCCCGGCGATCATTGGTGGGATCTCGTTCGCTACGGCCCACCAGGATTCGACGCGTACGTGCGCATCGCCTTTGCACAGGAAGTCGCAGGAGAGGATCCTGCCCTTCGCCTGGCACTCACGACCCTCGCTTCCTACACGACCACAACCACCATGGCCTACGCCGCGATATGGGAGGGCTGGGGCGGCGGGGACCCGCCTCCTGAAGCGCCACGAGTGCCGATTCCGCATCGAACGATGCTGCTGTTCACCGGACCTGTCGGAGTACTCAGAGACGCGCCCGCTCTGGCTTGGCACGGGTCCGCCCGGGGATATCAGGAACCGCACCTCGTGTGGCCCGAGGATCAAGCCTGGTGCTTGGCTTGCGAGGTCGACGAGGAGGTCGAGTTCACCGTGGGGTGTTCCGTCGATGCATCCCGGGCTCTGGACAAGGCCCTGCCCGGTGCTGTGCGACGGGTTCACTACGGGGATCCGGCGCCGCTGTACCGCCATCCCACGTAGCGGGCAGCCCACGCGCTCATCGGACGCCCGAGCATCGGCGTAGACGTGTGCGAGGTACGCGACAGGCGGCGGTAGGACGCTGCAGGTCTACGTCGGCTCCGACTTGAGGCATGAGTCGTTACCCGGTCTGGCACTTGGTCGCGCACGGTTGAGGCGATCCTGCCCACGGGTGAGCATTCCGGTTCCGAGGAGCCCGACGAGGCCGGCAAGGAGCACCGCCAGTGCGATCGCAGCCACCTGAGGACCGTTCCAGCCTTGTGGACGCACCGCCCATGAGAGCAGCGGGAGCGGAACCAGGAAGGTGAACAGGAGACCATGGGCAGGCTGCACGGTCGGGTCATCCCGCCAGCAAGACGGACTCGCCCGGGGAGAGGAACCCTCGGGCGACCTCGGTGGCGCGGGCGTGCGCGGCACGGCGTCCGGGTTCCGGGTCAGTGGTGGCCAGGTTGGGGCGGAACGCGATGCTGCGGATGTCGTCGACGCCGGCCCAGGCGAGCCAGTCCTCGAAGTAGGGCTGCTGGAAGTCGTTGCCGAAGCCCGGGCCGCGGTCGGGGCCGTAGACCGCGCCGGTGTAGATGACCGCGGCCCGCTTGTTCTCCAGTAGTCCGGTGTAGCCCGTGACCGGGTCGAAGCCGAAGATCATGCCGGGCTGGCTGATGACGTCGATGAGCTGCTTGAGGATGTAGGGCACCGAGGCGTTCCACATCGGCACGGTGAACAGGTAGTGGTCGGCGGAGTCGAAGCGCTCGAACGTCTCGCGCGCGGCACGCCATGCGGTGGCCTGCTCGCCCTCGGGATCGGCGCCGCCGAAGATCGCCATCTTGGCGGCCGCGGCGGGCGGGCCGAACTCGGGCAGGGTGCCGTCCCAGAGGTCCCAGTGCTCAACGGTGACGTCGGGGTGGGTCGAGCGCAGCTCGTCGACGAAGGTCGTCGCGATGGCGAGGGACTCGGAGCGCTGGCCGCGGGGCGAGGCGGAGATGTGCAGCAGGGTGGTCATGATCGTTTCCTCCATGGCAGTTATGTGCGGACGCACATAGATATATCAAAGTGTGTGCGCACGCACAAGACCTGGTAGCATAAGACCCATGCCCGAGGACCTCGCCGACACGTGGGGCGCGCTGCTGAAGGTGCACGCTGCACTGGTGCCGCTCCTCGACCGCGAGCTGCAGGACACCCATGGCCTGCCGCTGACGTGGTACGACGTCCTGCTGGAGCTCAACGCCGCACCCGAACGGCGTCTCACGATGGGCCAGCTCGGTGCGGTCGCGGCTGTGAGCCGCACCCGGGTCAGCCGGGTCGTCGACGAGCTGGTGCGGGCCGGGCTGGTGGCTCGGGAGCCCAACCCGGACGACGGCCGGTCGGCGTTCGCGGCCCTGACCCCTGCTGGCCGGGCTGCGCTGCGCAAGGCCGCACCGACCTACCTCGCCGCCGTTCAGCGTGAGTTCGCCGACCACCTCACCGCGCGTGAGCGCGAGGTGCTGGCGAGCGCACTGCGTCGGGTGCTCGCCGCAGGCGATCGTGAGCCGCGACCAAGAACCTAGAAGGCCTGGTCGGGGACTGAGCTGCGCGACAACGTCTCGTCCTACTCGCGTCCTACTGGGTGGTGTGACGCTGCTCTGTATGTAGCGTGTTGGGATGGAGGACTGCGAGAGCCTCTACGGCTGCTGTGTGGGGATCCGGTAGGCGCTTGCACTCTCCCTTTTCGATGTTGGCGGGCGAGAACATCACCCTAGTGAGAGCGTTAGGGGGCTGGCGGTCACCATCGGTCAGACGTGGGAATCGAGATCGCCGCCCTGGGTACCGAGCCGAGGTGACCGACCTCCCTGCATGTCTCCACCTCCCGCCGGGACCGTCGCATAGAGGCCAAGAGGTCACCCGTGGGTGGTGCGGAGTTGCGTCCCCGCGTAACGGTTTCCCACCGCATCTCCTTACAGTCACCGCGACTTGCCGCGCGTCGAGGTTCTGGTTGTCAGCCGACACGGCGCCCTATCCACATGGGCTCCGGAGGTGCTCTTGCGGAGGGCTGAGTGCACGGACGGAACCTGGCCGTTGCGCGTTCAGTAGGAACCCCACGGCCATGAGGTCGTCGAGGCATTGACCGGCGACTGGGTCCGGAGGGTTTCCTCCGACCGCTTGCGCCCTCGAGAACAGGCGAAGAGTTGAACCTCACGCGCACGAAGACCATCGAGCAGTCGATCGCCGACACCGAGGAGTCCGAGCACCAGCTCCGCAAGGAGCTCGGGCCGGTCCAGCTGACCGTCTTCGGGGTCGGGGTGATCATCGGCACCGGGATCTTCGTGCTCACGGGCGAGGCGGCGGGTGAGAAGGCCGGGCCGGCGGTGGCGTTGTCGTTCGTCTTCTCGGGCCTCGCGTGTGCGCTGGCGGCGCTCTGCTATGCGGAGTTCGCGAGTACGGTGCCGGTGGCTGGTTCGGCCTACACGTTCTCCTACGCAAGCCTGGGCGAGCTCGTCGCCTGGATCATCGGCTGGGACCTGATCCTGGAGCTGGCCCTGGGTGCCAGCACGGTGGCGGTGGGCTGGTCGACGTACTTTGCGGACGTCATGGGCGAGGCGGGGATCACGATCCCGGGCTGGGCCTACGGCGAGGGCCACAACCTGGTCGCCGCGGCCATCGTGCTGATCCTCACCACCGTCATCTGCATCGGGATCAAGATCACCTCGCAGGTCAACTTCGTCTTCGTCGCCATCAAGCTGGCCATCGTGCTGCTGGTGATCGTGGCCGGACTGTTCTTCATCCAGTCCGGCAACTACTCCCCGTTCATCCCACCCTCCGGCTCCGAGGCAACCGGCGGCGCAGCGCCCACTTCCTCCTTGCTCCAAGACCTGGGCTTCGCACCTGGGGCCTTCGGTGTCAGCGGGATCTTCACCGGTGCGGCGCTGGTCTTCTTCGCCTACATCGGTTTCGACATCGTCGCCACGGCGGCGGAGGAGACCAAGAACCCGCAACGCGACATGCCCATTGGCATCCTGGCGTCGCTCGGCATCTGCACAGTGCTCTATGTGGCGGTCTCCCTGGTGGTGACCGGCATGGTCAAGTACGACGAGATCAAGGTGGAGGCTCCACTCGCGGAGGCCTTTCGCTCCGTCGGTCAGCCCGGGTTCGCGACCGTGATCTCGGTGGGCGCTCTGATCGGCCTGACGACCGTGATGATGATCCTGATGCTCGGGCAGAGTCGGGTCTTCTTCGCCATGAGCAGAGACCGGTTGCTGCCCGCCACGTTCGCCAAGGTCAGTCCCCGGTTCGGCACACCCGTGCGGACCACGATTCTGACCGGTGGCGCCGTCGCCCTCATTTCGACGTTCGTGCCGCTGACCGAGCTGGCCGAGCTGGTGAACATCGGCACCCTCTTCGCCTTCGTCCTCGTTGCCATCGGCGTGCTCGTTCTGCGTCGCACCCGGCCCGACCTCGAGCGCGCCTTCCGCTGCCCCGGCGTACCTGTGGTCCCTGTCCTCGCCGTCCTGGCCGCGGTCTACCTGATGCTGAACCTTCCGTCCGCCACCTGGTTGCGGTTCTTCATCTGGATGGCCATCGGCCTCGTCGTCTACTTCGCCTACTCCGCCGGCCACAGTCGGCTGGCCACGGACCCGAACTACTCCCGCGACGCCGACAACGCGAACAAGGACAAGCGCAACGCATGACACAGAGTCAACTCATGAAGCGGTCTGTGTTTCGGGCAGCGCGGCTCCCAGATGTGGTGGATCCTTGCCAGGATCCCTCGACACCTGCACATGCCTGACGCACGATCATTGATGGCGGCTCAATGCTCGACAGTCATACGCGGCGATATGACGCAGGTCCTCGCCGCTCGAGCGTGGGACACGACGTGGCGCAGCATTTCCAGTGAGACGGTGACGCCGTCGAGCTAGTCGAGCACGCCGGCCTCGTAGCATCGGACCACCAGCTCAGTGCGGTGCCGGGATCCGGACTTGGCCAGCAGGGAACGCAGGTGGCTCTTGACGGTCTCCACCGACACCACGAGCGACTCGGCGACCTCGGCGTTGGTCTGGCCGCGAGCCACGTGGGTAAGGACGTCGCGTTCCCGCGCGGTTAGCCGTTGCCCCCAGCCCGGCTTCGTCGCTGAACGCCGACGAGCCGCGACCCGTCGGATCGCGTCGGGGAAGACCAGGGAGTCGGTATGGGCGACGGTACGCACGGCGGCGAGCAGCTCCTCGGGACGTGCCCGCTTCAGCACGAAGCCACGCGCCCCGACCAGCAGCGCGTCGTGCACGGCGTCGTCGCTCTCGAACGTGGTGACCACCACTACTGCCGGACCGTTGGCCTGCTCAGTGAGCCGGGCGGTGGCGGCTATGCCGTCGACGCGGGGCATCCGCACGTCCATCAGCACCACCTCGGGCCGGCTCCGCGCCACCAACGCGGGCACATCAACCCCGTCGGCGCCCTGGCCCACCACCTCGATGTCGGGTTCGAGGTCGAGGATCGCAACGAGGCCGGAGCGCACCAGATCGTCGTCGTCGACCACCACCAGCCGGATCACGTGATCGGTGCCGGCCGGCTGATCGGCAGTCTGGCGGTCAGCAGCCACGAGTCACCCCCTTCCGGCCCGGCCGTGATCTGCCCGTCGGCGAGGAGGACGCGCTCCTGCAGTCCGCCCAGGCCCGCGCGCTGCGGTGCCGTCAGGGCGCCGCGTCTGATCGGGTTGCGGAGCTCGATGCACACTGAAAGTTCGTTCGATTGCAGCCGGAGTGTGGCCGATCCGGTGCCGTGGCGTGTGGCGTTCGTCAGCCCTTCGCGGATCACAGCCCGAGCGGTGTCGGCGCAGTTGTGGTCGACGGGCAATTTCGCGGGAACGACGAACTCGACGTCCAGCGGGGACGCGTGGCCGAGCACACGGGCAGCGCCCACCAGGTCCACCGTCTCGCCCGGCACCTCGATGCCGCCCTGAGCGCCGTCGCGGAGCATGCGGACCACACTGTCTACGACCTCCTGCGCGCCTCGGCCGAGGTCCTCCACCGCGGCCAGGGCACGCTCCGCAGCCTTCGGGTCGTTGGCCAGCAGCCGACGGGCGGCGGTGGCCTGCACCGTCATCGCGGTCAGGGTGTGACCGAGCTGGTCGTGCAGGTCGCGGGCCAACGCGTTGGCACGGGCCAGCCCCCGTTCCCGGTCGGCGGCGATGCCGACCCGTTCGATCAGGGTGGGGCCGAGCACGCGCGGCGCCAGCGCCACCAGGAGACGGGAGGCCGCCCACACGATGATCAGGCACGCGACGAGGGCCAGCACACCGGGAGCGACCAGCCAGATTGCGTGCCAACCTGCTCCGGTGTGGGTGTCCCTCCCGACTACCGGCCAGCTCAAAGTGCTGTCCCCAGACAAGGGAAATGAGAGTAGGCCGATCCCGAACGGCACCAGGTACAGGATCGCCGCCGCAACCACCAGCCCGACCCCAGCGAGCAGGGCCAGCCAGGCGGCACCGCGTCGTCGGGAGGCCCAGGCGCGCGGCGAACGTACGTCAGGCAGCGCGGCGTGGTCGTGGTCGAGCAGCGCCCGCGCCGTCGACACCTCCACCTGCCGCACGGGCGGCAACAGGGAGGCCCACACCACCACGACGAGGAAGGCGGCCGCCAGCAGGCCCAGCAACCAGAGATCGAGAATGCTCTGATCCGGAACGGTCATCGACGCACCGATCATTGCAGTCGCGGCGACCAGCGGCAGGCAGAGCGCGACCGCGAGGAACGCGTGCGCTACGCCGCCCCATGTCGATGTCGCCGGACCACTCACCACCCCCAGCCTCGCACGCGACGCTCGTCGCGAACCACCCTCGATCGAGGGAGGAGGTCCACTCCGCAGGGGGATGGGCGCCTGCTGGTTTGCGGCGACCGTGGATCCATGACCATCTCGACCACTCTGCCAGCCGTGGACGCCCCAGCCACGCAAGCTGCCGCCGCGGACAGACGTGCCAGGCGGACCGCATACGCTGCGTACACGGCACTGGGATGGGTGGTGCTGTTCTTCTCCTTCCACGTCTACTGGTACCTCGGCGGCTCCCTTGCGAGCCCCGGCGAGCTGCCACCCCTCACGCCCGGCACGCACTCGGCTGCGGCCGGCTCAGCGCATGCACGAGTCCAGCTGGTTGCCATGATCGTCGAAGTGCCGGTCGACTCCGCCTGGCCGATCGGTGCGTGGGTGTGTCTCGCGATCGCTCGCGGATGGGCTCGAGGGCGACTTGCGCGGGTCACCAGGGCCCTGGTCTGGGTCGGCTGCGTGGTGCTGCTCCTGCGCGGCGGCTCGGGGATCCTCGACGACGTGACGCGCGCCACTGGCCTCCTTCCCAACGGGATCACTGGGCTCTCCATCAAGGCCACGACGGGGCACGACCATCTCCGCTGGGCAGACTGGACGATCGATGCCTACTTCCTGGCCGGCGGGATCATCTTCTGGCTCCTCGCCACTCTCTACCGCAAGCAGCCAACCCGCTCCCTAAACCGCCGTGGGCCAGGCCCTGCGGAAGACCGGCTGCCCAGGAACGAGCTCGTCGGAGTCATCGAGTCGGCACCTACCGGGGCCTTGTCCGAGGACACCCCGGCCTTCGAATCCCTCGCGAAGTGGCCGGTGCCCCTTTGGGCCACACGTCTGGCACACCTCATCCCGTTGCTGGCTCTGCCCTCCGCTCTGTGGCGCTGGGCCGTCGCCTTCGGCTTCCCCATGGGCATGTTGAACAGCTCGGGGGATCTTGACGTCGTGCGGGGCTGGCCAGCGGTCTACATCGCCGTCATCAGTCTCCTGACAGAGGCTGTCGCTCTGACCGCGTTCGGCCTGGTCCAACCGCTGGGAGAGGAGGTCCCGCGATGGTCGCCGTTCTTGGGCGGCCGCGCCGTCCGTCCGAAGGCCGTGATCATTGCCGCCACAGTGGGTTCAGTGGCGCTGTTCTTGATCTGGACCGTGGGGTTCTGGCAGGTCTGGACAAGTGGTCAACCAGGCCCCATGGCGAGCCCGTTCTGGGCGGCCGTCTTCACCATGTGTTATGCGCCCTTGAATCTCTGGGCCCCGGCACTACTCACGCTGACCTGGTCCTACCATCGCCGCGCGGCAGGATCCGGCTTGGGTCGAGCCAGGGGCTGAGCAGAGCTGCTGTGTAGAGCGTTCCTGTCAACGGGCATGGTGAGGCGCGCGTTCCGATCGCTCGGGGCGGGCGCCTCATCTTGGTCTCCCGGCGTGGTGGCTGAGCGTGTCGTTCGACGCGCAGTCAGGCTGAGCTGCGCGGGTTAGTTGGCGCGGGGGGCTGTTCGGCTGGAGCGGATCGCGTGTGTAGGTCGAGGGTCACCCATCGTTGTTGGGTTGCTCAGCTCTGTCGCGGTCGTGGCGGCGCGATGCCCGGAGTATCTCCTGGCGCCCAGATCAATCCATCCGGGTCTGCATGTTCATCACCGGCTGCGTCGCTGGCGCAGGATGAAATCGGAGGCCTCCAGCGCATCAACGTGGCGGACCTTGTGTGCGGCCAGGTCCGCGAGCTGACGCCTCTCTCTACCGCTTCCCTCATCGAGGCGTGTGTCCTCAGACCGAGTTCGTCCCGCAGGTGCTGTCTCCGGGGGGATCGGGGAGCAAGTCGGTGTGGCAGTGGAGCAATTTGTCATGCCATCCATCGTCAGCCCACAGATGTCCGAGGTCGTCCGGGCCGCGTTGCGTATCCCTATGGAAGCACAGTGGTGGCGAAGCGAGGAGGAGTCATGGAAGCCCTGTTGATCAAGGTCCCAGGGGGGGTCGTCAGCAGTTCTCGACGTGGGCTGTGGTCTCTGGTGGGATCTCGGATGATTCGTGAATGGTGAGCCTGTCGAGTTTGCCCGCATCGAGGATGAGGTCGATCTCTGCAATGCGTTGGTTGATGACGGTGATGCCGACGACGGCGACGATTCCCCCGCGGGTCTTCGCGACGATGCCGGCAGCGCCGTTGACCAGGGCGGGTTCGCACAAGCTGGCGAACCGGGGGCCTTGGGTGGCGGCGTGCTTGGCGACCTCGATGGCTCCCGTGAGGAGAGCCGGAGCGAGCCAGGTGCGTGTCCCAGTGTCCACGCGGAAGACGACGTCGGGGTCGAGCACCTTGAGGAGTTCCTCGAAGTCTCCGGCACGGGAGGCTGCGAGGAAGGCGTTCACGACCCGACGTTGGGTTGGCAGGTCGGCGTCTGGGACGGTTGGCGTGCCCTGGAGTCGTCTTCGGGCTCGGCTCGCGAGCTGGCGGGTGGCTGCTGGTGTGCGCTCCACGATCGGCGCGATTTCGTTGAACGTCACCCCGAACATGTCGTGGAGGACGAAGGCCAGCCGCTCGGCGGGCTCGAGGCTTTCGAGAACAACCAGCAACGCGATTCCGACTGAGTCCGCGAGCAGGCTGGCATGCTCGGGATCGACAGTGGCGTCGGTGCTGACGAGGGGCTCGGGCAGCCAGGTGCCCGTCGGGCTCTCACGGCGGGACTGCCGTGTCCTGAGCATGTCGATGCAGACCCGTCCGACCACGGTCGTCAGCCAACCGTTGATGTTGTTGATCGTGGTGCTGTCGGAGCGGATGGTCCTGAGCCAGGCTTCCTGAAGGGCGTCGTCGGCTTCGGTGACCGACCCGAGCATCCGGTAGGCCACCGCCCGCAGGTGGGGTCGGTGGGCCTCGAACTGGTCGGCGAACCACTGGTTGTCGTCCACGGTCGTGTTTCCCATCGGCTAGGCAAGCCGTTCGGAGCTGCGGTACTTCTTCTCCCAGACGCGGCGGTAGAGGAGCCGGGCCGGAGGCGGGAGGAGTTTGAGGACCTGGGACTTGGTCTCGTCGGTGGCACCGTCGAGCACCCAGGGAAGATACTCTGCCGCGCCCTTGAGGCCGCCCTGTTGGTCGCGGATCTCCTTGCTGAAGGCCTCCCATCCTGCCGGGCCCGCACGGCGTTCGAGTAGCGGAAGGGCGGCCAGTTCCTCGTGGATCATGTGCTCGGAGAGGCCGTGGGCCAGGGACTTGAGCTCGGCGTCGAGCGCGGTCAGGTCGCGCGCCTTGATCGCTGCGTCGATCTGGTCGAGTCGGGGGTCGATCGAGCCGTGCTCGGCCTCCATGTCGGTGAGGATCTGGATCTCGGCCGTGTCGGTGACGGCCGCGTACAGGCGAGGCCACAGGACCGCGTCCTCGGCGTTGTGGTGGGTGTGGAGCTGCTTGCTGAACAATCGCCAGGTGGCGATCGCCGCCGGGGTGAGCCCGCTGCCTGTCTGGCTCGCACCGATGAGTCGCTTCAGATCGCGGTTGAACGCGTCGTGGGCGACGTACATCATCGTGAAGTCGACGCTGCCGCTGAGCGATTGGCGCCGTCGCCAGGCGTCGGCCTTCGACTCTGTGTAGTTGGACATGATCTGCTCCTGTTCGTAGTGGGTCTTGGTGGTGTTCGATGCGGGTCTCAGTGCCCTGCGAACGCCTCGCGTCGGATCATCTGCAGCAGGGTCGGCGCGCCCTGCGAGGTGGTGACAGCGACGATCTTGCGGATCCACTGAGTGCTGGTGATCTGGGCGAGCATGCTGGCGGCGAGATCGGCCCTGCTCGTGAAGACGCCGTCGGCGTGGTTCTCCTGCAGCTGGTACCTGCTCACCGCTGGCGCGTCGAAGAGGCCGCTCGGGCGTATCACCGTCCAGTGGAGATCACTGGACCGCAGATGCGCCTCCATGTTTCGCATGTCGACGTACGTCGTCTTGCCGATTGTCGCGGTCACCAGGGGCTGCATCACCCTGTTCAAGAGGAACCCTGCGCCGTCGTGGCGGCGCGGCTCGGTCGCGGCCGAGCTGACGACAACCACTCGGGCGATCCCGTGCTGCTTCATGGCTGCACCGATACTGACGATGCCTGCGCTGTAGACGTTGATGGGTTTCCGGGTGAACGGCACTCCAAGCGTGGAGAGGACCGCCTCGGAGCCGGCAACGGCTCGCGTGACTGCCTCAACGTCGTGTACGTCCGCCTCGACGACCCGGAGACGCTCGTGAGCGAGGGGGAACTGCACCGGCGTCCGGACCACAGCCACCACGTCATGGCCGGCGTCCAGTGCCTGTTGGGTCAACAACCGGCCGGTTCCCCCGTTCGCCCCGAAGACTGCGATCTGCATGAGCTGAGTCCTTGCTGCCCTGGCACGGTGATTCCGCGCGTCCACAGAGTTAGTCGGATGCGGCACGACCAACGTGACGAGGTCCGGGTCACAGCAAAGGTGAAGGACTCTTCGAGCGAGCCCAACGACGCGACACCAGAACACGCGGTTGCTGGAGCTGGCCAGACTCGGAATGACACTGCCAATGTCCCGGTGAATGGGGCACTGCGCTGGCGGATGGACGCCCCTCATGCCGGTGAGCTGTCACGCGATGCCATCCATGTCAGGGGCCGATGAGTGCACTCCGTCCGGAGCCAGGGGTCTGCCTGCGTGGGACTATCGGCGCCATGGAGACTTCTCGCGAGAGCAGGGGTGCATCCGGCTATCCCCGCTCGGTGCGTACACCCCGTGGCGAGGCCCGGCGCGCGGAGCTACTGGCGGCCGTGGCGAGCGATTTGAAAGCCAACGGGCTGGCGGACTTCTCCCTGCGCCGGGCCGCGCGAGCCGCCGGTACGACGCACAAGGTGCTGCTCTACCACTTCGACGGCGCTGAGGAGTTGCTCGGCCAAGCAATCGCGTCCCTGAGAGAGAGCCGGATCGCAAACGCGCTGACGGCCGCGACTGCACACGACAGGCTGGGCGAGCGGGTCCGGGCCATGTGGCCGATCCTCATGCAGGACGCCACCGGGCTCCGGGTGATCGACCAGGCGATCGGGTTGGCCATGTACGACCCGCTGCGGTATGCGCATCTCGCCAACGACGCCGCTGCCCTGTACCACGGCCCGCTACTGACGCTGTGCCCGCCAGGGTGGACAGATCAGAGGAAGGAGGAGGTGGTCGCTCTGATCCTGGCCGCGATGCGGGGCTTCCTCATGGAGTGGCAGACGACCCGCAGCGTCGTTCGGATCGATCCGGGGCTCACCGCACTCGTCCGCGCGCTCGACCGCGAGGAGATCGCAGGCGCGTAGCCGGGCTTAATCAGCCTCGACACCGAAGTGAACCACGTGGTTCACTTGCGGGATGGAGACACCGAAGCGATCGAAGGTCTGGTTCAGCAGCGGTGGCGTCGAGTGCGCCGCCTGGCACTACATCGGCACCAACGGTGCGTGCGTGGTGATGGCCGGCGGTGCCGGAGTCACGAAGGAGCCCGGCACCGATCAGTTCGCGGCGCGGTTCCACGCCGCTGGCTTCAGCCTCCTCGCCTTCGACCATCGCCACTTCGGCGAGAGCGGAGGTACGCCGAGACAGGTGATGCGCGTGCGTGAGCAACTGACCGACTGGGATGCCGCGGTCGACTGCGCCAAGGCATTGCCCGAGGTGGACCCGCTGCGGGTCGCCGCCTGGGGCTTCTCATCCGCAGGTGGTCACGTGCTCCGGGTCGGAGCGGGCGGGAAAGTCGCGGCCGTGGTCGCTCAAACGCCCTTCGTGGACGGCTTGGTGTCGGGACCGAACTCACTGAGACACGAATCTGCCGGCGTCGTACTCCGCTTCCCCTTCATCGCCCTGGTCGACCTGCTGCGCGGCCTGTTGCGCCGGCCCCCACTGGTCGTCCCGCTGGCCGGACGGCGGGGCGAGGTCGCCATGCTCACCACACCCGACGCTCTCGACAGCCAGCGCGCTCTCGATCCCGGTGGCCGCTACCCCGAGTGGCAACAGACGATCGCGGCCCGCTCGGTCATGCCGATGTTCACCTACCGTCCCGGGCGCGCCGCGCGCCGGGTCCGGGTCCCGCTGCTGGTCGTCGTGGCCGAGCATGACCAGTCGGTGCTCGCAAAGCCGGCCGTCCGCGTAGCCGCCCGCGCCAACGCGGCCCTGGTGCAGGTGCCGGGCGGCCACTACGCGCCCTTCCTGGAACAGCACGAGGCCGTGGTCGAAGCCGAGCTGAAATTCCTCCTCACCCACCTGCCCGTCGGACGACTCTGAGTTCGATGCCGAGGCCGTCTTCCAAGCGCCGCAGCGATCCACGGCAAAGACGGATCGGGGTCCACCGTTTCCACCGACATAGAGCATCTCGGGCGCAGATCGGAATCGGCGCCGGGCAAGCACGCGCCGGAACGCGGCGAAAGGATGCGCCCTACTTCGCCGCGGGCGTCTCGGCCCGCGGCGGGGCCGCCTCGAGCAGTGCGTCGAGGAGGGCCCGGTCGCCCTGGATCGTGACTTGGTCCGAACACTTGTCCACGAACAGTGAGTAGATCCCGTCCGGATCGCCTTCCACGATCACGTCGGGGTCGTCGATCGGGCCGGCCACCACCTCACCATCGACCAGCGCGGCGATCTCGGGGCTGGCCCGGAACTCGAAGCGGCCGGGTGGTGCGAGGGGTGCCATCACGATGTCCATGGCGTTGGCCAGCCATCCGGCAAACAGCTCGTCCTTGTCCGTGGGGGGGCCCAGGGAGCGGGCACCCCACAGCGCCAGCTCGCGCATCGCTGGCCGGAGCTCGCGACCGTAGTCGGTCAGCTCGTAGACCTTCGACGCTGCCGGCGGCGGCAGGGTGCGCCGGGAGACCACGCCGTTGCGCTCGAGGTCACGTAGCCGCGCGGCCAGAATGTTGGTCCCGATGCCGTGCAGGTGGTCGACGAGGTCGGTGTAGCGCTTGGGCCCGTGCATCAGCTCGCGGATGACGAGCAGCGCCCATCGGTCGCCGACCAGGTCGAGGGCGTGCGCCATCGGACAGTACTGCTCGTAGCGCTTGACCACCCCCAAACGATACCACTCGATCGCGATTTTGAAGAAAATACTTGCAAAAATGAAGTTTCCGCTGTTACGGTCGCGTGCATGACTTCAGAAGTGCAAGTAACTCGGGCTTCGGCGGACCGCCGGAGGTGGCTCGCTCTCGCCCTGCTGTGCGTGGTCCAGTTCATGGTCGTCCTCGACGTCGCGATCGTGAACGTCGCGCTGCCCTCCATCAAGGTCGACCTGGGGTTCTCCCAGGGCGACCTGCAGTGGGTGATCAGTGCCTACGCGCTGGTGTTCGGCGGGTTCCTGCTCCTCGGTGGGCGCGCGGCGGACATGCTGGGACGCCGCCGGATCTTCCTCGGAGGCATCGTGGTGTTCACCGTCGGCTCGCTGCTGGCCGGGCTCGCCTGGTCCGAGACGTCCCTGATCGGCGCCCGTGCCGTGCAGGGCCTCGGGGCGGCGATCATCACGCCGGCCGCGCTGTCGATCCTGTCCACCACGTTCGCCGAGGGCCGGGAGCGCAACATCGCCCTGGGTGCCTGGGGGGCCGTCGGAGGCTTCGGTGCCGTGGCGGGCGTACTCCTCGGAGGCGTGCTGACCGATGCGCTCAGCTGGGAGTGGATCTTCTTCGTCAACGTCCCGGTCGGCGTCGTCGGCTTCGCGCTCGCGCCGTTCCTCCTGCAGGAGAGCCGCGACGCACGGGTCAAGCGGTTCGACCTGCCCGGCGCCGTCCTGGTGACGAGCGGCCTCTCTTCGCTGGTCTACGCGATGACCCAGGCCGGCCAACACGGCTGGCTGGCAGCGGAGACGCTGGCCGTGTTCGCGGCGTCCGTGGCGCTCCTGGCCGCGTTCGTGGGCTGGGAGCTCCGCCACCCCGACCCGCTGATGCGCTTCGGGATCCTGCGGACCCGGACGGTGAGCGGGGCGAACGTCGCAGGATTCATCATGGGCACCGCGCTGTTCTCGATGTTCCTCATGCTGACGCTCTACATGCAGCAGGTCCTCGGCTACTCCGCGATGAAGACGGGTGTCGCGTACCTCGCGGTCGCCGGTACGGCGATCATCTGGTCCGCGGTGGCCGCCCAGCTGGTGACCCGCGTCGGGGTCAAGCCGGTGCTGGTGGTCGGCATGGCCATGCTGACCGCGGGCCTGCTGTACTTCACGCAGGTGTCGGTCGGCGGCAGCTACCTCGGCGACCTGATGCCCGGCTTCCTGATCATCGGCGTCGGGATCGGCTTCTCCTTCGTGCCGATCTCGATCGCGGCGCTGGCCGGGGTGACGCCGTCCGAGGCGGGGCTCGCCTCGGGGCTGATCAACACCTCGCAGCAGATCGGCGGCGCGCTCGGTATCGCCGCCCTCTCCACGATCGCCACGTCGCGCACGCAGGACTCAGTGGCCAGCGGCTCGGTCCTGCCCGTGGCCCTGGTCGACGGGTTCTCCTCGGCGTTCCTGGTAGGAGCGATCTTCGCCGCGCTCGGTCTGGTCGCCGCGCTGACCCTGATCCGCCGCAACGAGCTGCAGCCGGAAGTGGTCGCCGAGCCAGAGGTCGAGCTGGCGCTGGAGGCCGCCTGATCGACGAGTCGGACACGAGCGTGTGGGTGGTCGGTCCTGGTGGGCCGGCCCCCTACACGCGGCATACCCGATCACGGGCGCCGCGTCACTGGCGGCCCTACGAGCCGCGTGACGCACTGAGCTTCTGCGACGGGTGCATTCAGGAAGTCGCCGTGACCATTCAAGAGGTGCTGGTGACCTACGACCCCCTCGGAAATGGCGAAGGGAATGAAGCAGCGTCCGAGTAGGTGCCCAAACGCGTCCTCCCCACCGTTGGGCCGAGGTCTGTGGCGACTCGAAGCAGCCGGCCGGTCACTGCGTTCTGGGCGGTAAGCCGCAGGTCTGAGGACGCAGGGTAGGTTCGCGAGGAACTGCCCCGACCTGTGATGGAGGTCAGGACTGCGGCAGGCCGGCGAACGTGAAGAGACGCCTGCGGAGTCCGCCATTCGCGGTCTCCATGGCGGCTTGGTACTCCGGCGAGTTGTACCAAGCCTCTGCCGCGGCCTGGTCTGGGAAGGCGATCAGCACGATGCGCTCTGCCGGGTCGAAGACACCCTCGAAGGTGCTAGGGACGGCATCCCTTGCCAGATAGGTCCCGCCGTACTTGGCGATGGAGATTGGTGCCTGCTGCTTGTAGGCGTCCACCGAGGCGCGGTTGAGGATCTCTACTTCGGACAGTACGTATGCGGTCACGTTGTCTCCTGATCAAGTGGTTGGGGTTGCGCAGTTTCAGTCGTGGATCGGGGTGACGGGTCCGGGCACTCTCGACCCGTTGATGCGACCCACGAGGCGGCCGTTGTCGAGGACGCCTGGTCGGTCGTGTGCGGGGAGTAGGAATCGGTGGCTCAGGACCGCTTTGATGGCGGCTACTTCTTGGGCGACGGCGGGGGTGAAATTGTCCGTCGTTGCCGGCTCTTGGTCCGCAAACGCGTAGCTCTGTACACCGGCCATCGGGGTGCCGGACGGGATGTCGCGTAGTGATCCCTCCAGGTCATACAGGAGGTCTCCGATCAGGGCGGCTGTGCCGTCGGTTGTGGTCACCAGGACGTTGATCGAGCCCGCGGTGTGGCCACCAGACCAGATCACGTCGATGCCTGGGATCAGGGCGGTCTTGGTGCCTGGGTGCAGGTCGAGGACCCGCAGGGCGCCGGGCGTGTACATGCGATACACGAGGTGAAGCAGGTCGTCGCGGGCGTATGCGGTTCCCTGTATGCCGCTAAAGGCGCACCGCAACTCCTCGCGGTTGACGATGACGGGGACGTGCATCGGAATCTTGTCGAGGTGCCCTGCGTGGTCGCGGTGGAGATGGGTGGGGACCGCAAAGGCGAGTTGGTCTGGTGTGACTCCGTGGGTCGCAAGTTGTTCTTCGAAACCTTGCCCTTCTTCGACTTGGCCTCCGCTCCCGAGGACCGATGCATCCCGGTAGCCGGCGTCGACCAGGACGGGGTCGTGATCTCCGGTGATCAAGTAGCCCTGCGCCGGTACGTCAACCCTGGTTCCCTGGCGTCGACCTCGGACCAGCATGGAGGCGTCGACCCGGACGGAGCCGAAGTTGAGTCGGTGGATTTCGTGCGTGGTCATTGGGGGCCTCCGGGCCGTGCGCATGTGGTCTCTCTTGAAGCGTGCACTAGAAGTAGGTCCTGGCATCAGCGTCCGGGTCGTGCGTGCTGAGGGTCAGCTGACCGTCGCTGAGGACATAGACCTCGTTGCAAGCCGAGTGGAGCAGATCGACGTTCTGTTCCACGAGAAGGAGGGCGGCGTTGGTCTGAGCGCGAACCTCCGCGAGCGAGGCTGCGATCTCCCTACTCGCCCGGGGAGAGAGACCGAGGGTCATTTCATCGATGAGGAGTAGGCATGGGCGTGCCATGAGCCCTCTTCCGATGGCGAGCATCTGTTGTTCGCCGCCGCTGAGTTGTCCCGCTCGTCGGTTGAGAAGGGGACGTAGGGCGGGGAACAGGTCGAGTGCCCGAGTCAGGTCGGCGCGAGCTTGTCGCTTCTCTACGCCGACAGCGGCTGCGCCGTACAGCAAGTTTTCGACGACGCTGAGATCGGTGAAGACCCGTCGGCCTTCTGGCACGTGGGCCAGACCAGCGACTGCCCTTCGATGGGTGCTGCGAGGCATGGATGTACCGGTCAGACGGAAACGGTCGGCTCGGTGCGAGATGGTTCCCGAAAGTGCACGGAGGAGGGTCGTTTTCCCTGCCCCGTTGAGGCCAGCGAGGCCGACCGCCGCCCCCGCGGGAATGGTGAGCGAGACGTTGTGGAGGACGCGGGTTCGCCCGTATCCCGCCGAGAGCCCTGATACCTCGAGTACCGGCTCGCGGTTCACGACGCAACCTCGTCAGGGTGTGCTCCAAGGAACGCACGACGCGTGACCTCGGACTCGAGTACGTCCTGCGTCGGACCGTGTGCCAGCACCTGCCCGGCCACCAGGACGCTGGCGCGTTGAGTGACCGACCGGACCCATCCGACGTGGTGAGAGACGACCAAGATCGTCAAACCTGTCCGGTTGAGGCGAATGACGGCCTCTCGGATCACAGCCATCTCTTGGGCGCTCAGTCCAGCGGTGGGCTCGTCCAGTACGAGAAGCGCGGGATGACCAACCAGCCCTCGTGCGATGTCGACCAGCTTGGCCTCGGCAAGCGAGAGGTCCGCCCCGCGGGTGTGTTGCCGGGTCTGGGGGATATCGAGAGCTGCCAGGGCGGCACCGGCTTGACCTCGAACCTTGGCGGCGCTCTTGCGTCCTCGACCGAACAACCGCCGGTCGCGATGCAGCCCCAGCACAACGTTCTCAAGTGCCGTCAGGTCCGGCACGATGGACTGGTTCTGGAACGTTCGATGAACCAGGCGCTCAGTCCTGCCACCGTCCGGATCGACGAGGCGGATTGCTCCTGCGTCAGTCGCCTCAAGCCCGGTGATGCAGTTGAGCAGACTCGTCTTGCCGGCCCCATTGGGGCCCACGAGTGCGTGCACCGAACCGGCGTGCACGTCGAGAGTGACGTCCCGGAGCGCTTGAACGCCTCCGTAATGCAGTGAAACGTCCTGCACCTCCAGGCCGAAGGACGCCGTGCTCGCGCGAGGGACCTCGAGACCTTCAGTTGGCACGGCGGCTACCTCTGGGGTTGTGTCGTCGACCGCGGCTGGCGTTCGGCGGCGAGGGCCTCCTGGCGCGTTGAGTTGAGAGGCGAAAGCTCCATAGAGCCCTCCTCGGGCGAGGACAAAGACGACGAGGAGCAGCGCCGCGAAAAGCACCTGTTGAGCGGTCTCGGCGAACTGGAGTTGCGCCGGCAGTGTCACGAGGGCGACTGCGCCGACGATCGGGCCGACGATGCTGCCGAGTCCACCGACGGCAACCATCGCGAACAGCATGATCGAGGCCTGGACCCCGAAGTTGTCCGGCGCGATGTAGCCGGCGCCGAGGGACAGCAGGCAGCCGCCGCACGCGGCCAGGGTCGCCGACCATACGAACGCCGCAAGCCTGACGCGCTGCGGGTGTACCCCCACCGAACGGGCAACAATGTCGGAACGCTTGACCAGGCGCAACACACGGCCGGGGGTCGCATCCACGAGCACCGCGCTGAGCAGCGCGACAACGGCGAGGAAGACCAAGCACGTGTAGTAGTAGGCGCGACCCTCAGAGATGTTGATGCCTCTGCCAAGGATCACTTGGGGCGTCTGCAGTCCCGAGGCGGCGCCAGTCCAGGGCGCGAGCAGTGTGCCGGTGAGGAGCGCTGTCGTCACGAAGGTGAGGAAGAAGGTTCCAAGCACCAGCCCGAACTCACGCAACCGTAGGAGTAGCCCTCCGATGACCACGCTGAGTACCCCTACCGCTAGAAGAGCTACGACTGCCGCGAGGGGGAACGCGAGCCGGTAGTGGGTGGAAAGGATCGTCGATCCGTATGCCCCAGCCGCTACAAACGCGGCATGCCCGAAGGACGGTTGACCCAAGTAGCCGCTAAATGCGTCCAAGCCCACGGCGGCCACCGCCCACGCCATTCCGGTTGCGGCGAGAAAGATCAGGCTTGGCGAAATTGGAGCGAGGCCAAGTCCTGCGAGCAGTCCAAGTACCAGCAGGCACGCGGGCCAGACGTGGCTGTGCGCTGCGGCGGCTCGCTTCGCGGTGTTCACAGGCGTTCACCTACCGCGACACCGAAGAGCCCATGCGGCCTGAGCTGCAACGTGACCAGGAACAGCGCAAAGACGGCGAGGAGTGCCGCCTCGTCGCTCGCCAGTTGATAGGTGACGCCCTGCACGAACCCAACCCCGACACCGCCGACGATGGCTCCGGTGAGGCTCGTCAACCCACCGATGACCACGCCCGCGAACACATAGAGCAGCCAGCCGGTCATCATGTCCGAGGACACCAGCCGGCTCGGTGCAGCAAGGACACCGACAACCGCGGCGAGCGCGGATGACAGTCCCCACGCGGAGGCAGTCAGGGGCCCCTTGTGGGTTCCAAGCAGCGCCGCCGTGCTCGCGTCCGATGCCATTCCTCGCATCAGGAGCCCGGCGCGTGTGAGACGAAACAGCGCCGCGAAGCCAGCGAGGATCACGGCACCGATGATCGGGAACCAGACGGTCGCGGACGGCACCCGTGTGCTAGAAACGTGGGTCGAAATGTCGGGCAGGATCCGCGGGAAGGCGAAGGGCTGTCCTTGGCCCAGCCACGTCTCGAGGAGAGCCTGCCCGAGCAGGAACATACCCACGGTGCGAACGGTCAGGCTGAGATGGTCAACATCGTCGCCTAGACGCATCACAACGAGGTAGGCCGCAACTCCGATCAGGCCGGTCAGGACGACTGCGATGCCGGCGGCGGCGAAGGCTGGCACGTGGTGGCCGTTGATGAGCTTGAGCGCGATCGTGGCCCCGAGGGTCGCCGTCGTGCCAGCGGCGAAGTTGGCGACGCCGGTCATCTTGAACAGAGTCACGATCGCGAACCCCATGAGACCGTAGAGGAGCCCCACCGTCATGCCGGTCACGATGGCTGATGTCATGACTGGGCTCCTCAGGGCGCCGTCTGCAGGGGGACCGTGTCGACGACGTGGTACTGGCTGGTGTCGTCGAGGGTCAGCTGGAACATGGAGTTCAGGCCGAGGTGACTCTTCGCGCTGAACGAGACTGGCGGCAGCATCGATGAGACCTGGTCATCGTTCATGTCTTCGAGAGCGGCTGTGAGCTTGGAACGGGTTGGGTCGTCCCCCGCGGCTTCCAAGGCCGCCACGAGCACCTGGGCGCCTGCGCAACCGAACAGAGCAAGGGCGTCCGGCTTGGTGTCGGGGCTGTATTTGGTGAGGGCGTCGACGCAGTCCTTCGCGGCCGGATCGGTGGGAGGGACAGTCGGTGAGAGAGTCTCGAGGAGCTGCCCTGCCCTCGGCGAGAGCGCTGCGGCGAAGCTCTGCGCGGCGAAGGGAGAGGCGCCAATCACCGCCTTGGAGGGCAACTCGTCGGCGTCGGCCAACGCGTTGAGCATCCTGGCCGCATCAGGAGCCAGTACCGTCATGGCGAGGTAGTCCATGTGGTTCTCTCCGGCCTTTGCTGCCTCCTGCTCAGCGGGAGCGTTCGTGGCAGGCAGGAGCGCCGAGTGGATGAGGTCCCCGCCGGCTTCTTTGGTACCTGCCTCAGCCCCTGCGACGGTCGACTCGTAGCCAGGGATCTGTGAAGTGACCGTGTAGACGGACCCGGGATCCTTGGACACGACCTGATCCACAGCGGTGTAGATCTGGTCGCGGTACAGGGGAAGCAGACTGAAGACGTTCGACTGGACCGGCTCGATCAGATCCGGGAGCGCGGCGTACGGGAAGAGGTAGGGAACATCGGACCCCTTGAGCGCGGTCTCGATCGCTGCTGCCGAGACCGTGCCGCAGCCGCCGAGGATCGCGAAGACGTTCTTGTCGGTAAGCGTTCGAACGTTCGCCGCCGCTCGGGGGGCTTCGGAGCCGTCGTCCAGGACGTCGACCGTGAGCTTGCGACCGTGAACGCCACCGTCGGCGTTCACCTTTTCGAGCCAGGCCTTCGCGCCTTCCGACGCCGGCAGACAGACGGCAGCCACAGGACCACTGAGCGCGTTCGACATGCCGAGGCGGATCTCGGAGCCGGTCACACCGGCGGTGTCGTCTATCGAGCCGGTGACGTTCGAAGAGGTGGTGGTGGAGCATGCCGCGGCCACCAGAGTGCTGGCGATCAGGGAGGCGGCGCCACCGGTGCGCGCAACGCGCTGGCGGCGGTTCACCGGGACTCTCCGTGGGCTGCGAGGGCTGCCTTTTCGCGCTGCCAGAGATCGGTCGATCCCCAGGTGGAGGGCACGAGGGCCGCGCTGGCTTCGTTGGCTTCGACGAGGACCTTTGCGTCGACCCCGTCTAGGAGGAGGCCGGGCGTGTGGACCTCGATCAGCTCGACGTCTTCGCTGGACCGGTTCCAGGCCCAGTGCATTGCAGACGGCGGGATGCGGAGGAAGTCTCCGACTCGAAGGTGGAAGGCTTCATGCTCGACGAAGACCCAGACCTCTCCTCGGCTGACGTAGTTGAGTTGTTCGCAGTCGTGGGCGTGGGGCTGCGAGTGGTAGCCGGGGGTCCGGGTAGCGATGGTCATGCTGGCTTCCGAGCCGAGAACCTGTTGGGTTCGAAGTTCGCCGCCGGCGGTCTTCATCTCGACGATCCCGGCGGGTACGTCAGCTGCACTTGCATACTTCATGGCCGTTGATTCCTTCGCTGGGTGGATGTGATCGGTGTGCGGGAGAGCGGTGTGGCCGTGTCAGCCGCGGTTGGGCGTGCGCGTCGGAGCCAGTCGCGCCACAGGGCGGCGGGGCGTGCGCGCGGGCGCGACGGACTTCGGGGTGGCCGGGTCGGCGTCGAGCTGTCTTTGGGTTGGTTGGGTGCTGCCTGTGGGCAAGGGGAGCTAGAGCGACCGCTTGTTCGGCGTGGGTCGCGGCAGCGGGTGTGCGTGCAGGTGGTGAATGTTCTTCGTGTTGTGTGTCAGTCGGCTAGGGGTTCGTGCTTGCTGCGGTGTCGACCGAGATCTGACATGGGAGCTGGCATGGACGGCTGGTCGTCTGCGAGCAGGCCTCTGCCGCTCGTGACGAAGTGGTCGATGTGGTGCAGCATGGCCGCCTCCGCAGCGGTAGGGTCGCGTGCTTCGACGGCGGCGAGTATCTCGTCGTGTTCGTGGTGGCTCGCGGCGGTTACCTCTGCGTGTGCTGCGACGTCCTCGCGCATGGAGCTGAGCAGGTCCAGGGTCGGCGCGAGCATGATGGAGAAGAGTGCGTTTCCTGAGGCGGCGGTCACCAGGGCGTGGAAGTCCGCATCTGCCCGTACGTAGGTGCTGACGTCTGGGGCGCTACGCATTGCCTTGATGCAACGGCGCATCGCCTCAAGCTGATCGGCGGTGTGGTTGTGAGCGGCGTTGGCTGCGGCCTGGGGTTCGATTGCGCGGCGCGCGGCGAACAGCTGATCGAAGGTCACCTCTTCCAGGCTGAGGTAGACCGCGAGGTTGCTTGCTACTACTTCAGGACGGGGCGTGACGACCCATCCCGATCCTTGCCGGGCGGCTAGAACTCCTTGCTCGGCGAGGCTTTGCAGCGCGCCTCGAAGTGTGCCCCGCGAGACGTCGAGACGTGCTGCCAGTTCTCGCTCAGGCGGCAGCCGGTCCCCGGCTAGGAGGCGGCGGGCGGCGATCAGTGACTTGAGGTGGGTCTCGCAGGAGGTTCCAACGCTGTTGGTGCGCTGGATGCTTGCGAACGGCTCGGTCACGATCAATCCTCTACTGGTACATTGGCTCAACCAATATTGGGCTACCGCGGTGAATGTGTCAACCGTCACCCGCAAAGAAGGGAATGTCGTGCGAGCACTGCAGTTCACCGGACCAGCAACGGACGCAGCTACGAGCACCGTCACCGAGGTCGCAGCACCCACGCCAGGCGCTGACCAAGTTGCCATCCGCGTGGCGTGGGCGGGCGTCAACTTCAAGGACGTCATGCAGCGACGGGGAGATCCCGGATACGTCGACAGTTATCCCTTCATCCCCGGACTCGAAGTATCAGGAACGGTGACCGCCGTCGGTCCAGGCGTCGCAGGCCACATCGTCGGCAACACCGTGACCGCGGTAACCGGCCAAGGCGGGCTCGCCGAAGTGGTCGTAGCTCACCGCTCACTCATCGCAACCGTTCCGAACGATCTCGACCTACGTGTAGCCGCATCGGCGCCCGGAGCGCTCACGAGCGCAGCCCTACTCGTAGACACCTTCGGTCGCGTACGGGCCGGGGACGTCCTGATGGTTCACTCAGCGGCCGGCGCAGTCGGTGCAGCCGTCGCTCAACTCGCCCGGCACCGCGGCGCCACACGCCTCATCGGTGTGGTCGGAGCAGCCTCCCGCGTGTCAGCAGCCCACGCCAACGGGTACGACGATGTCTTCGTCCGCGGTGAGTACACCGGAAATGAGGTCAAGGACCGACTCAACGGTGCCAGGGCGGACCTCATCCTTGACCCTCTGGGGACGACGATGCTGGAGTTCGACCTCGACCTCGCCCACCCAGGGACGAAGATCATCATCTACGGCAACGCAGGGGGCGCGCCCCTTGCCGATCCCCCGAAGATCCCGATCCTGATGGGGCGAGGCGTCCACATCGGCGGGTTCAGTCTCGCTGCAATGATGGCGGGCGAGCCGCTCCTGGTCACCAGCACGATGGGTCAGGTCCTGCATCTCCTGCGCGACGGGGTCCTCACGCCATCGCTGACCACGGTTCCCGATCTAAGTGACGTGCCGATAGCTCACGATGCTCTCGCGGCGGGCACGGGAGAGGGAAAGTATGTGGTGCAGGTCGGCTGACACTCCAGCCAAGTCACACTGTTGGGAACTGGTCCAACTCTCGGGAGGTGCGGTTCAGGAGCAATCCATGATCGGCTCGTCGTTCGGTGGTGGCGCGGATCCCGGCGTCACGCTCGTCCTTGAAACATTCGACACTTACTTGGCAACATCGACGAATGAGTGTAGAACGTAGAGAAGTCCACGACCTTCTCTAGGAGCCTGCGATGTCCTCCGTCGACGACCGCACCGGCGCAGCGCCGCTGCCCGCTGGACCGCTGAGCAAGATCGACTACAGCGAGCGGATCCCCAACAACGTCAACCTCGCCGGGGACCGTCGCCTCCAGCGCGCCCTGGAGGGGTGGCAGCCGAAGTTCCTGGACTGGTGGAAGACCCTCGGTCCGGCCTTGCCGACCAAGGATGTCTACCTGCGCACCGCGATCGCGGTCGGGCGCGACGGCTGGGCGCACTTCGCCCACGTGCCCATGGAGGAGTATCGCTGGGGCATCTTCCTGGCCGAAGCCGACCCGGACCGGACGGTCAACTTCGGCAAGCACAAGGGAGAGCCGGCCTGGCAGGAGGTCCCGGGCGAGCACCGGGCCGACCTGCTGCGGCTGATCGTGGTCCAGGGTGACACCGAGCCGGCCAGCGTCGAGCAGCAGCGGGTCCTCGGCAACACGGCGCCGAGCATCTACGACCTCCGCAACCTCTTCCAGGTCAACGTCGAGGAGGGCCGCCACCTGTGGGCGATGGTCTACCTGCTGCACGCCTACTTCGGCCGCGAGGGCCGCGAGGAGGCCGAGCAGCTCCTCAAGCGCAACTCCGGCGACCTCGACGCGCCGCGCATCCTCGGCGCTTTCAACGAGGCGACCACCGACTGGCTGCAGTTCTTCATGTTCACCTACTTCACCGACCGCGACGGGAAGTACCAGCTCGGCACCCTGAAGGAGTCGGCGTTCGACCCGCTGGCGCGCACCTGCGAGTTCATGCTCAAGGAGGAAGCGCACCACATGTTCGTCGGGACCACCGGGGTCCAGCGGACCGTCGAGCGCACCGCCCAGGTCATGAAGGAGAACGGCGGCAAGGCCACCTTCGAGGACGGCGTCATCCCGCTCGAGGTGATCCAGAAGTACCTCAACTTCCAGTTCTCGGTCTCGATGGACCTCTTCGGGTCCGAGCAGTCCACCAACGCGGGCAACTACTACAGCTCCGGGCTCAAGGGCCGCTGGCAAGAGACCCGGCGCAAGGACGACCACGTCCTGCTCGAGGACAGCCGGATGATGAGCTACATCGAGGACGGCGAGATCAAGGAGAAGGAAGTCCGGATGCTGAGCGCCCTCAACCTCGATCTGCGCGACGAGTACGCCGCCGACTGCGCCAACGGCGTCCGGCGCTGGAACCAGGAGCTCGAGGATGCCGAGCTCGAGGACCGTCTCTTCCTCCCGCACGAGGGGTTCAACCGCAAGGTGGGCGTCTACGCCGGCCACTTCGTCAGCCCCGGGGGCGAGGTGCTTGATGAGGCGACGTACGAGCAACAGCTCGGCGATTGGCTGCCCACGCCGGAGGACCGCCAGGCCGTTGCCGACCTCATGGTTCCTGAGTACGAGTACGGCAAGTTCGCCAGCTGGATCGCAGCGCCGAAGACCGGCATCAACGACCAGCCGGTCGAGTTCGACTACGTACACCTCGCCGAGGAAGGCGTGGCTTGACGTGACGACGGACTCCGCCGCGGGCCTGACCTGGGTCCGTGAGGAGGATCCCGTCTGGGATGCCGACAAGTCGAGGGTCATCGGCGGGGCTCCAGAGGGCGCCTTCGTCCTGGGGTTCGAGGACGGTCAGGCGCTGCCCGGCGAGTGGTGGGCTGTCCGGGACGCCGACGACGAGGTCGTCGGCTACGGGCGGCTCGACACGACGTGGGGCGGTGACGCCGAGATCCTCCTTGCCGTCGCGCCCGTTCGCCAGGAGTCCGGGATCGGCACCTTCATCCTCGACAGACTGGACGACGAGGCCGCCGCACGCGGCATCAACTACGTCCACAACCGGATCGGTGATCATGAGCGGCGCGACCTCGTGCACGACTGGCTCGTCGTCCGCGGGTTCCGTGGGCCGATCGACGGCGACCTCCGCAAGCGGGTGGGGATCAAGCACGAGACCGGGTCCCCCACCCGCCGGCAGGGAGAGGCGTACGACGTTTCGCTGGACCCCGCCGACCAGGCGCCCGGGCACGAGGAGCAGGGCGGCTACGTGAACGTCGAGGAGCACCAGTACTGAGCCGGGCGCCTCGAGGCTCAGCTCCGCTCCGAGGCCTCGGCCTGCAGCCGCTCCCACTCCTGCTGGGCCTGTCGATGCCACTGGGCGTGCCGATCGTGGAAGACCGCTGCCGCACGAGGGCCGGGCCAGTCGTGGTCGAGCAGCTCGCGCGGCAGGTCGGGGTCCAGGAAGGGGAAGCGGCGCCACTCCTGCACCAGCTCCACCTGCGCCGTGAAGGCATCGCTGACGACGGTGGCACGGCGACCCTCGAACGCGTCCAGGAACTGCAGGTAGCGCTTCTCGACGTCAGCGAGGTCCCAGGCAGCCTCGACGAGCTGGCCCTCGTCGCCGATCCCGGCTGTCGGACCCACCCACGCGAACGACTGGGCCTCGAGCTCGAGCTCCACGATGACTCGGCGCACTTCGTCAGACTTGCTGACGTCGGGTGAGATCCACATGCCGGAGTAGGGGGAGCCGAGCCCGAGCCACGTCAGCTGGGTCCGGAGGCGGTGGCGCAGCTTGCGTTGGGTTTCCGGGATCGAGACGGTGAGCACCAGCCACCGGCCGTCCCACGCGTGCGGTTCGCGCATGAAGCTGTAGATGCGCGTGGTGCCCTCGCTCAAGAGGGCATGACCGCGCTCGGTCAGCGCCCAAGCGGTCCGTCGCCCGTGACGCTCGGAAACCAGCAGCCCTTCGGCACTGGTCCGGGCGAGGGCCTGGCGCGAGGCTCGCTGCTCGACGTCCAGCTGCGCCAGGGCGTCGAGCACTGTCGACGTCCAGACGGGCTCGTCCCTCGGGAGGGCGAACTCGCCGAGCACGGTGAGCAGGAGTGAGCGAGCGCTGGCCGAGCCGAGCTCGCGGCGACGACTCAGCGACGAGGCCGGACTGTCGCTCACATCAGCCTCCTTGTCAGCTGGCGCCGCACCGATTCTGGTGTGGCCAACGGTGACACGTTGCCGGACAGACCTGCGACTTCTGCGCCGCGCGGCCTGCGATCGTCGTCATCCAATCATTCCACAAAGTATTGACGTACGGCTACAAATACGTAGAGTATTCGTAGCCCGATGGGTCCTATCGATCGCGCTGGCGAGCACCCAGACCTCAGGGAGGTACGCCCGATGACCGCCGTTCAGAACGACGACCAGGCGACCAGGTCCGGCACCGACGAGCCGGCCGGTTCTGCCCAACCGACGGCGGACGCCGAGACCACGGCACCGCCCGTGGTCGACTTCGACACCCACCCGGACCGCTACCGCCACTGGCGGCTGGACATCAACGGCGACGTCGCGACGGTGACGCTGAATGTCGACGAGCGCGGGGGGCTGGTGCCGGGCTATGACCTCAAGATGAACTCCTACGACCTGGGCGTCGACATCGAGCTCTACGACGCGGTCCAACGGCTGCGCTTCGAGCACCCCGAGGTCAAGGCTGTTGTCATGACGGGCGGCCTGGACCGCATGTTCTGCGCCGGTGCGAACATCCGCATGCTCGCCCAGTCGAGCCACGCGTGGAAGGTGAACTTCTGCAAGTTCACCAATGAGACGCGCAACGGGATCGAGGACGCGACCGACAACTCCGGGCAGACCTGGATCGCCGCGCTCAACGGCACTGCCGCTGGCGGGGGCTACGAGCTCGCCCTCGCCTGCGACGACATCGTCCTCATCGACGACGGCTCCTCGACGGTATCCCTGCCCGAGGTGCCGCTCCTGGGCGTCCTTCCCGGGACCGGCGGGCTCACCCGCGTGGTCGACAAGCGGCACGTCCGCAAGGACCGGGCCGACCTCTTCGCCACGAAGTCCGAGGGCTATCGCGGTGACACGGCGGTGCAGTGGGGCCTCATCGACGCCACCTTTCCCAAGCGCCAGTGGGAGGAGCAGATCGGCGCGCGCGCGTCGGCTGCCGCGGACCGCTCCGCCCGCAGCGGCGATCGTGGGGTCGAGCTGACCCCTCTCGACCGTGCCGAGGACGGCGACACGATCACCTACCCCCACGTCACCGCGACCATCGACCGTGACGCCCGCCGCGTCGACATCACTGTCCAGGGCCCCTCCGAACCCCCGCCCGCAGACGCGGCTGCCGTCCTCGACCGCGGTGTCGACTACTGGCCGCTCGCGGTCACGCGCGCGCTGGACGACCTTGTCCTGCGGCTGCGCACCAACGAGCAGGACCTCGGAACGTGGGTGTTCCGCAGCGAGGGCGACTCCGACCTCGTGGTGGCCTACGACGCCCAGCTGCGCGAGCTGGCCGATGACTGGCTCGTCAACGAGACCATCCACTTCTACAAGCGGCTGCTCAAACGGCTGGACGTCACCAGCCGGAGCCTGATCGCGGTCATCGAACCCGGCAGCTGCTTCGCCGGGCTGCTGCTGGAGATCCCGCTCGCCTGCGACCGGCAGTACATGCTCGACGGCGTGTACGAGGACGTCGCCCCGGACGCCACGCCCGCCGCCATCGCCCTCAGCGAGTCCAACGACGGCACCTTCACCATGGGCAACGACATCACCCGCCTGGAAAGCCGCTTCTGGGGCCATGAGGATGACCTCGAGGCCGCGCGCGGCAAGATCGGGCAGTCCCTGGACGCCGCCGCTGCCGACGAGGTCGGGCTGGTGACCATGGCGCTCGACGACATCGACTTCGAGGACGAGCTGAGGATCGTGCTGGAGGAGCGTGCCTCGCTCTCACCGGACGCGCTCACCGGAATGGAGGCCAACCACAGGTTCGTCGGGCCCGAGACCTTGGAGACCAAGGTCTTCGGACGACTCACCGCGTGGCAGAACTGGATCTTCAACCGGCCCAACGCATCTGGCCCGGAGGGCGCCCTGCGTCGCTACGGGACCGGGCAGCGCGGCAGCTACGACTACACGCGGGTCTGAGCCCATGGCCGAGCAGTTCAACGCGGCGCAGTACCTCCTTCACCGACGCCTCGACGAGGGTCGAGGCGACCATCCAGCGGTCAAGGGCAGCGACAGCCAGCTGACCTACGCCGAGCTCTCCACGCTGGTGCGTCACGTGAGCGCCGCCTACCGCGGGCTTGGGCTGCGGCCTGACGACCGACTGGTCCTGGTCGCCTCCGACGACGTCTCGATGCTCGCGGCCATCCTGGCCGCGTTCCACACCGGCCTCGTGGCTGTCCCGGTGTCGACGATGTTCAACGGCGCCGAGCTCGGCAAGATCATCGCCGACTCCGGTGCTCGGCTGGTCGTCTGCACCCCGGAGTTCACGGCGTCAGTTGCTGAAGCCCTTCAGGCCGCACCCGAGGTCGAGTTCGTGATCGGTGTCGGTGACCTGGGCGACCTGATGGGCCAGCCCACGTACGTCGCACAGGAGTGGGAGGCGTTCGTGCGTCTGGGCGCCTCCTCGTACTCCGCGGATGAGACCAACGGAGCGGTGGCGGAAACCGACGAGGACAGCTGGGCGCTGTGGCTGTACACCTCGGGCACCACCGGGCTGCCCAAGGCCGCGATGCACCGTCACGCCAACATCCGTCACGTGTGCGAGACCTACGGGCGGCAGGTGCTCGGCATCACGCCCGACGACGTCACCTTCTCCGTGGCGAAGCTGTTCTTCGCCTACGGGATCGGCAACTCTCTCTTCTTCCCGTTCTCTGTCGGAGCGACGACGGTCCTCGAGCCGCGACGGCCGACCCCGCAGGTCGTTCAGGAGCGGATGGAACGCGACCGTCCCACGCTCTTCTTCGCCGTTCCGACCTTCTACGCCGCGCTCGCGGCGAGTGACATCCCGGATGACACGTTCTCATCTGTTCGGTGGTGCGCCAGCGCAGGGGAGGCACTGCCTGCTCCCTTGCAGAGGCGGTTCACCGAGCGGTTCGGCGTCGAGATCCTCGATGGGATCGGGTCCACAGAGGCGCTGCACATCTTCCTGTCCAACCAGCCAGGCGACATCAAGCCGGGCACGACCGGGCGACCAGTACCGGGCTACCAGGTCGAGGTGCGCGACGAGGCGGGCGTTGTCGCTGCGCCCGGTCAGCCAGGCGCGCTGTACGTGCGCGGGGAGTCGCTCGCTCTGGGTTACTGGAGACGGACCGACGCCACCCGGCAGGTGTTCCAGGGCTCATGGCTGAGCACCGGCGACACCTATGTCTGCGACGAGGACGGCTACTTCCGGTGCCTGGGCCGCAACAGCGACATGTTGAAGGCCGGTGGGATCTGGGTGTCACCGGCCGAGGTCGAGAGCCGTCTCCTCGAGCACCCAGCCGTCCGTGAGGCCGCAGTCGTCGGACTCGCAGACGCTGACGGCCTGGACAAACCTGTCGCCGTCGTAGTGGCCGACGGAGCAAGCCCGGAAGAGCTGATCGCCTGGTGTCGCGAGGGCCTGGCTCACTTCAAGGCACCTCGGCAGGTCGTGTTCGTCGAGGACCTCCCGAAGACCGCGACCGGGAAGCTGCAGCGCTTCAAGGTGCGAGCGTTCCTCGTCGAGACTGAGCCGGCGGCGGTGGCGGAGACCACCGGCGCCCCTGACGTGACGGGTGCCAGCCAGTGACCACCCGGTACTTCGTGCCCTCCACGGCTGCCTACGTGGGGAAGGACGTCGTCTTCGTGGGTGGAGGCGACAGCGCCATCGACTGGTGCCTCATGCTCGGTTCCGGCGAGGTCGCCACGGCGGTCAACAACGTCGCTGTTCGCATCGATCCCGACGCGCAGCTCGTCCCCGGCCACTCGACCGACGTACCGCATGCCGTGCCGGTGCCGGCCTGACCCCGGGTACCGGACACACCACAGCGAGGAGGAGACCGGGCATGCCCTATGTGATCGCCAGCCCCTGCATCGACGTCAACGACAAGGCGTGCGTCGAGGAGTGTCCCGTCGACTGCATCTACGAGGGCAGCCGCAAGAGCTACATCAATCCCAAGGAGTGCATCGACTGCGGTGCCTGCGAGCCGGTGTGCCCCGTCGAGGCCATCAGCCAGGACCGACGGGTGCCAGAGGCTGACGAGTCGTTCGTCAACGACAACGGGATCTTCTTCACCGAGGTGCTGCCCGGCCGCGACGAGCCCCTCGGGGTCCCAGGCGGCGCATCCAAGGTGGGCGAGCTCGGCACCGACACCCAGCTCGTCGTCGACTGGTAGGCGAGGGGCAATGCTCGACGGCCACGTCCTGATCGACGCCCACGTCCACGTCCCGGTGCTCGGAAGCCTCCGGCCGGCGTGGATCCAGTGGGCGCGAGACTTCGGCCCGCCCGGGATCCTCGACCAGCTCTGGGACACCGACGGTCGCCCGAAGCCACAAGCGTTGGACGACCTCTTCGACGAGCAGGGAGTCGACGCTGCCCTTCTCTTCTGTGAGTACAGCCCCAAGGCCACCGGCTACCAGGCCTTCGAGGACCTGCTGCCGATCGTCGAGCGCAACCCACAGCGGTTCCGGCCGGTGGCCAACGTCAACCCCCATCTGCACTTCCCGATCGCCGACGAGGTGCGCCGGCAGCTGGACCTCGGTGCGGCGGCGCTCAAGCTGCATCCGGTCCACGGTGGCTTCCGGTGTGACGACCCGGAGCTCTACCCGGCCTACCAAGTGCTGACCGAGCGCGGCGTGCCCCTGGTCGTGCACTGCGGCACGAGCAGCTTCCCCGGCTCGATGAACGAGCTGGCGGACCCGGCGTACCTGCTGCCCGTGGCCCGGACGTTCCCCGAGCTCGACATCGTCCTGGCTCACGGCGGACGCGGCTGGTGGTACGACGCTGCGGGCTTCATGGCGCTCAGCCACCCCAACGTGTGGATCGAGCTGTCCGGGCTGCCTCCAAAACGGCTGCCGGAGTACTACCACCGCTACGACCTCGGCCGGCTCGCCAGGAAGTGGATCTTCGGAACCGACTGGCCGGGCGTTCCTGGCACCGCCACCAACGCGCGGGCGGTCGTCGACCTCGGGCTGGACGAGGAGCTGGCCGGCCTTGTCCTGGGCGGCAACGCAGGGAGGGTCTACGCCGGCCTCGACCATCTCTTACCGAGGAGACGCTCCTGATGCCGATCTACGCGCTGGGTGACCACGAGCCGCAGATCCACCCCGAGGCCTACGTCCATACCGACTCGGTCGTCATCGGTCGCGTGAGCATTGGAGCGGAGAGCACGGTCTGGCCCGGCGCGGTGTTCCGGGGCGACTTCGGGGACATCCGGATCGGAACTCGACCAGGCAAGGGAGCAGCATGACGACCACGACACGACCGGAGTACCTCGGACGACCCGCGCGCGAGCTCAGCGACGAGGAGCTCGAGCAGCAGGGCAAGAACGCCCACGAGACCCGCAACTGGGTCTTCCTGCACGGGACAGCCGACCAGTTCGCGACCCACACCGCGCGGATGCTCGAGCTGGAGCAGGAGTACCTGCGCCGCCACCCGAAGCGCACCTGGCAGGGCTCAGGTGGCGCAGTTACGGACGAGTCACAGGCCGCCGTCCTTCGCAAGGCGCTGCACGGGATCATCCTCCAGCTCGAGGCGCTCCTCGAGCCACCCGTTCCCGATGACGAACACGAGCCCAGCGGTGCAGACCCGTCCGTGGCGCTCCTGCGCAAGGTGGCAGCGGCGGAAGGTGGGCGGATGAACAAGCTCGAGGTTCACCAGCTCGCCCGCGAAGTTGGTCTCGAGCGCGCCGCTCTGGCCAAGCTCTACAACGGTGACCCGCCCCTCTTGCGGACCGACAAGCAGGACCGCGTGATCACCGAGGCAGGGCTGGCCAAGCTCGGGTGAGCCTTCGACTGTCTGAGGGGCCGTCGCCGATCGGCTTGGACGGCAACGGACGACTTGTTGGATGGCCGTCTACACCATCAACTCATGGAGAAGCCGGCTGCGTCGGAGTGCGCGGGGAGGAGCGCCACCTTGCCGCCGGGGTGGCGACCGCGGACGAGCTCCGCGGCCTCCAGCGCTCGCTCGAGCGGGAACGTGTGGGCCACCGGGACCTCGAGGCTCCCCTCAGCGGCCAGTCGCACGACGTCTGCACGAACCCCGTCGCGATAGGCCGCGCTGTCGGGTAGATCGCCGCCGATCACCCGGATTCCCAGCTCGGCGCCGCGCTGCTTTGCCGCGATCGTGACGATGCGGACAGCGTCGGGCACCACCGCCAACGACACGTCGATGGCCTCGTCGGTGCCGACGCAGTCGAGCGCCGCATCGATACGCTCGCGTGCGGCCTCACGGACCCGACCCTCCAGTCCGACGCCGTACGACACCGGCTCTCCGCCGTACCGGCGTACCTCGTCGAAACGAGTGGGACTGCAGGTGCCGACAACGCGCACTCCGAGCAGCGCGGCCTGTTGCAGAAGGCTGACCCCGACGGCTCCCGAGGCGCCGTGCACCAGGATCGTCTCACCGGACACAACCCCGCTGACGTGCAGCATCTCGGAGGCCGTCGTGCCGGCCAGCAGAAGATTGGCGGCCTGCTCGAAGGTGAGGACACTCGGCTTGGTGAACACGTCTCGCGCTGGGACATTCAGGTCGCTGGCCCAGCCGCCGAGCACCCGGAAGGCCAACACCTCGTCACCGACAGCGCCGCCGCCGGAGGCGATCTCGGTGTCGGGACCGATGGCCGTGACCACGCCGGCGATCTCATACCCGACACCCCGAGGGAACGGGGCTCGCTTGCCCTCGGCCACATGCGAGGTATCGGCCGGGTTCACGCCCGCGGCCCGCACCTCCACAGTGACCTCGCCAGAAGCCGGCGGCGGTACGTCGTACGACACGAAGTCGAAGACCTCCATGCCCCCCGGTCGTGCGGCGATCCAGCGCTGCGCCATGAATGCCCCAACGACACCCCCTCGCCACCGATTCCCTCAGGCCCTGGTGGCTCGGGGCTGAGCCAAGGGACGCGCTCGGTGGGTCCGCCCACGTCAACGACGCTTGCGCAATCCTCCGAACAGCCAGAGCGGATGGTCAGTTGAGCGCGCTTGATGACCCCTTCTGGCCCATAAGAAGGACGGGGGCAACTTCGAGGCGGTAGATCTTCACCCGCATGCATCCGCGGGGTGAGTGCTTAGTCATGGGAGCTTGCTGGTGGGTATGACCTCGTCGTTGCGGTGCCGTCATCTGCTGGTGACCGTGGTGGCCGGCGCGATCGGGGTGTCCGGCGCGGCGCTGCCGACCTCGCCCGCGGAAGCGGCAGCCCCTCCGGTCAGCGATGCCTCCGCGCTGCGAGTCGGGGTCCTGGCCCTGGTGGCCTCGATCGCCGCGGTGGGACAGACTCCTGCGCTGGCCACCGACCTTCCGTTCACCACGACGTCCCTCGCCGACGTGCTCGACCTCGACCGCACCCTCAGCGAGAACGTCGCGGACGCGCTGCAGGGCACCGACCTGGAGACCGCGCTGGCCTCCATCGACGGCGTCACCGTGCTCCCCGACTCCGACCCCACGACGATCGCCTTCACCTACGACCGCACGGTGACCACCAGCCTCGAGCTGGTCCACGACGACGGCGACCTGAGGTTCGGTGCGAACGACGGCGCGGGCTCGGTGACCGTGTCCCTGACCACCCGCGACGACGCACCGTTCACGGTCGCCGTCGATCCCGCCCAGACCGATCCGCTGCTGCGCGTCGCCCTGGTGAGCCAGCCTCGCATGGACCTGTCGGTCGACATCGACACCGACCACCTCACGCCGTTCCAGGCCCGCCAGGGGTTCACCCAGGTCGCCGTCGAGGACGGCCACTACCGGGTCCACCGTGACCAGGTCGTCGACATGCGCGACCCCGACGGTCGCAGCCTGCTGACCCTGGAGGACCTGCGCTACTCGACGCTGCCCGACCTCTTCCGGGTGACCACCCAGTCGAACACGCTCGACATCGGGCTGGACCTGGCCGTGCCCGGCTCGCTGGCCGGCGGGACCGCCGCCGAGCGGAAGGGCACCCTGACCCTCGAGCGCAGCGGTCAGCCCGGCGCCGAGGTGTGGCCGACTGCGGCGGACGCGGTGCGCACGTACGGCGCGAAGCTGGCCCAGGCGACCGGGCTGTCCATGGTGGACGGGTTGACCTCGCTGGCGCAGTACACCGGCAGCGTGCTCGCGCTGCAGGACGCGGCCGACGTGACGTTCCCGAACCTCAACGGTGGCACCTCGGACCTCTTCGCCCCCGGAGACGACCTCCTCGACCTGCTCGCGACGGCGGCGTCGGCCCAGATCGTCTGCGGCGCCTCGCCCGGCGACCCGCCGACCGGGGTGGCTGCACCCGGCGACGCCGTCTACTGCCAGGCCACCACGGCCGACGGGCTCGGCGCCGTCAGCGGGGCGACATGGACACTCCACGACCAGGGCACCGTGGCCGCGACCGACCCCGGCGCGATCGGGGCGTCGCCCACCGGAACGGTCAAGATCACAGGCTCCGACGGCGAGCCCGACCTCCAGGTCGACTTCACCGCGGGCGGCGAGCCGCTGACCGCGCGCTCGACGCCGCGCACCGTGCAGGAGGTGGTCGACCGCGTCGACGAGATCGACGGCTCGGCCGCCTCGGCGCGCTTGCGCGACGGTCGCCTCGACGTGGACGTCAAGATCGTGCAGGACGAGGACGATGCAGACCTGCCGCTCGGCAATGCCGGCACCCTTGGTGCACTGGTCGGTCTGACCGGCCTGCGCTCGCCGGACCCGGCGCACCCCGCCACCGCCCGGGCGACCGCCCACGGGGCGAGCTTCGACGTCGGCTTCGGCATCCAGACCGACACCCCGGAGGCCGGCGAGAGCCGCCAGACCTACCTGCTGCCCCAGGACGCGTCACTGCTCCGGATCGACGACCTGTCGGCGTCGGCGCCGGCCGGCCTGACCGGACTGCCGGCCCGGATCGGCTTCCTGGGCGTCAAGGCCGACGTCACCGGCCTCGACCTCGGCCGCACCGGGTCCGGCCCGGCGGTGACCCTCGACCGAGTCACCCCGGCCGGCACCGCCGTGACCGATCCGCTGGCCATCGACGACCTCTTCGCCGGCGACGGCTCCCTCGACCCCGACCAGCTCGACCTCACCTCAGCGGTGACCGCCGGGATCTCGTTCAAGGCCACCGAGCAGCCGGTCACCGGCCAGACCTACGCCACCGGGGCCGACGGGCCCGCGTCCGGATCGGTCTCGGTCACCTGGGACGGCTCCGGTCTCCCGGACGTCACCGCGGACGCCGGCTACACCCCGCTGCGGGTCTTCGACCCAGTGCCGGCCCGCTTCCTCGGCGGGACGGTCCGCGTGCAGCCCGGCACCGGCACCACGCCCGACACCGTTCTGCTCGACGTCGACACGCTGCCCGCCGGACAGACTCTCTACCAAGCGCTGAACGTCGACCCCGGCTCGGGCTCCGTCGAGGTGGCCCGCCGTCTGGTCTCCGACGGCATCGGCTGCCAGAACGTCACCCTGGTCGACGCCGACACCCTGACCTGCGACGGGTTCGCGCCCGACGGTACGGCGGCCTGGACCGACGGCGCGGAGGCCCGCGTCGTCGTGCTCGGCGACCCGTTCGCCCTGCGCAACTCCGTGATCGAGGGGCTGGCCTCGAGCCTGGCCGAGTTCGACCGCATCGACGGCGACAACGTGACCGAGAGTCCCGCCGTACCGGCGGACCAGTACACCTCGACCCTCCCGCTGGTCGGCCTGACCCCGGCCCAGCTCGCGGTCGAGCGCGACGCGCTGCGCAGCGGCCTGACGGCACTGGACAAGGCAGCCACCGAGGACGAGCAGGGTGTGTCGGCGACGCCGGTCTCGACGGCCCAGGAGCTCACGGCGTCGATCGACGACCTGGTCAAGGTGGCCGGCACCAGCGGCGACTACACGCCGTCGCTCGACTTCACCCTCGGCGCTCAGCGTCTCGGGGTCGAGCTGGTGGCCCACGCCCCCGCCGGCACCCAGCTGCAGGCCCCGCTGCGCCTCGACGACGTCGGTACCAGCACCGCGCCGGGCCGCGGACAGGTCTCGAGCGGCTCGACGGCGGCGGGCCCGGCCACCGTGCCTGTCGGCGTGACGTCCACGACGACCCTGGCGATCACCGTCGACCGCTCCACCGCGCGGCCCGCGGTCGCCGTCCCCACCGGCACCGACTCGACCGCGACGCTGAGCCGCACCGGCGCCCAGCTCGCCGGCCACCCACTCGACGCAGGCGTGGGCGCCCTCACCGTCCAGGACGCCGGCAGCTCGGCCGACCTGGGGGTGCGCGTTCGCACCGAGTACGCCGACGACGGCGCCCAGGGCGGCCGCTTCGAGACCCGCCGCACCAACGCCCGGCCGTCCGGCCCGGCCGCCCACGCCGACCTCACGGTCGGCGCCGGCGACGTGATCAGCTACACCGCCGACGCCACCGACTCCGCAGGTGGGGAGGGCGCGACCCAGCCCGCCCCCGACCCGATGCAGGTGCAGTTCCTGGCCGAGGGGCTGGACGGGCTCTCCGCCGCCCTCGGCTCCGCGATGGACGGCGACGCCCCCCGCAACCTGGGCCCCGACGGCGACGCGCCGATCTCCGCGCCGCTCATCGGCACCGACCTCGACGCGGGCGCCGGCGTACCCGACCTGCTGACCGACCTGACCTCCAACCTGCGCGACCAGCTCGAGACCCCGGCCGTCAGCGCGGCCACCGACGCCCACGCGCTGGGTGATGCCCTCGACGACGCGGTCGCGACCGCCGTCAACAGCACGGCCGGTCTCGATGACCTCGCGGCGGGCGACGTCACGGTCACCGTCACCTGCGGCGGGGCGGGCGGCGCCTGCACCCCGTGTCCCACTGTCGACCCGGCCGCCGACCCCCCGGCGCCGCCCTGCACGACCGACGGGCCCACCGGCTGGGACACGATCACGGTCGCCACCAACCTCATGGGCACGGAGAAGCAGGCCAAGGTTCCCTTCGAGACCGGCCTGGCCGGGCTCGAGGTCCGCTCCGACAACCAGGTGGACACCACGACCTCGTGGACGCTGCCGGTCACCCTGCAGCTCAAGCGCGGCGTGGGCCCCCAGATCGTCGTCGGCAGCGGCGACGCCCTGCAGATCGACGTCGCCGCCAGCCTGCCCACGGCCGGCATCGACGCGATCATGGGCTACCTGCCGGTGCACCTGTCGACCGACGGGCCCGGGCGCGACGGGGCCGTCGAGACCTCGATCGTGATCGAGCCCCAGGCGGCGACCTACGACCTCTTCGACCTGTACGACGGGGACCTCACCGCGGTGCCCAGCTTCACCGGTGCCGACGAGACCGGGCTGAGCCTCGGCTTCGACACCCTGGCGCAGGACGCCGGCGTCTTCGGCCTCTCGGGCCACGTCGACATCCCCTGGACCGCCGACGAGGGGTTCACCGAGGACGTCACCTACGACGACGTCAAGCTCGACGTGGGCGATGTGGTCTCCGCGGTCGCGACCCCGTTCGCGGTCGTCGACCCCTACCTGGCTCCGGTCCGCGACGTCGTCGACGTCCTGCGCACCCCGATCCCGGTCGTCTCGGACCTCTCGGAGCTCGCCGGTGGCGACGAGGTGTCGCTGCTGAGCCTGCTCGAGACGTTGTCGGACGCGACCCGCAAGCCGCAGCTCGAGCTCGCGCACCGGGTGATCGGCCTGGTCGGCGGGGTCACCGACACGATCCACGCCCTGGGTCAGCTCGCGGCCAAGGACGTCGCGCTGGAGAACCTCTCGGACGCCGGCGCGCTGCTCAGCCTCGACCCGTCGGACGTGGCGCTGCACGAGAAGTGCACGCAGGCGGTCAGCACCTCGACGACGAAGAAGAACCCTGACGGGACGAGCACGACCAGCACCACCAAGAAGGCCCCCGAGCCCTGCCCGGACGGCGATGCGCTGGCCGACGAGCAGAACGACGCGGGCGCGCCCGGTCAGACCACCGAGGAGAACCGCAAGGGCACGCGGCACACCAAGGAGCAGGTCGCCACCAAGACCCGGGAGATCACGGGCTCCCTGCCCGGGTTCTCGCTGCCGTTCCTCACCGACCCCGACCAGCTCATCGACACGCTGACGGGAGAGGGCGAGGCGTCGTACTTCCGCCTCGACCTGGGGACCCTGGCTGCGCAGGTCGCCTACAAGCAGACCTTCGGGCCGATCATGGCAGGACCGATCCCGATCACGCCGTTCGTCGGCGGCTCGATCTCGATCGAGGGCCGGCTCGCGATGGGGTTCGACTCCTACGCGCAGACCCTGGCGGCGCAGTCGGTCAAGCCCGGCGACGTCAGCGCGCTGCTGGACATCTACAAGAACGACTTCGACGGCGGCGACGTGCTGCGCGAGGGGTTCTACCTCGACGACCTCGACTCCGACGGCGAGGACGTGCCCGAGGTCAAGCTCGTCACCACCCTCGAGGCGGGGGCGGGCGTCTCGATCGGGCTGGTGACCGCCGGGCTCAAGGGCAGCGTGACGCTGACCATCAACCTCGACCTCAACGACCCCAACGACGACGGCAAGCTGCGCAGTGGTGAGATCCGGACGCTGTTCAGCGGCAACGCCGCCTGCGTCTTCGACGCGAGCGCCGAGCTGGAGGCCTCGATCTCGGTCTACGTCGAGATCGAGCTGCTGTTCACCTCGCTTGAGTACGAGTTCGACCTGCTCAGGCTGGGCCCGTACGAGCTGTTCAGCTATGGCTGCCCGGACGTCGTCCCGAGCCTGGTCCAGCGCTCGGGCAACCAGCTGGTCCTCACCAGTGGGAGCCGCAGCGGCAGCCGGTACACCGGCGCGGCGGACTCCGCGGACGACTACGAGGTGCGCCAGTTCGACAAGGGCAGTGGACGCACGGCGTACGAGGTGAGCGGCTTCGGGCGGGTGCAGACCGTCGAGGTGCAGAAGCAGAGCGCCACGCAGTACGACGTCACGATCTACGGCTCAGGAATAACCACCTCGACCGAGAACCCGCAGACCTACACCCAGTCCTCCCCACCGACGTTCCAGGCGGACGGCGGGACGGGGGACGACAAGCTCTCCTTCCTCGGCGGTGAGGAGTACGTCGACGACGCCGCCGGCGAGCCCGAGCTGAGCAGCACGCCGTTCTCGACCCCTGTCACCGCCCTGACCGGTGGTCCCGGGGCCGACGTCCTCACCACCGGTGCCGGCGACGACAGCGGCATCGACGGCGGTCCCGGCGCGGACTCCATCGACACCGGCCTCGGCGACGACCGGGCCACCGGCGGAGCGGACAACGACACGATCACCGGTGGCGCCGGCCGCGACGACGTGCTGGGCGGCTCCGGCGACGACCGCGTCCAGGGCGGTCCTGGCGCGGACCGGCTGAACGGTGAGGACGGCAACGACAGCCTCGTCGGCGGGGCAGGTCGCGACGTGCGCTCCCTGCTCGTGCAGCCGCGCGGCACGACGGACGACGTGATCGCCGACCAGGTCCGGCTCGGGTTCGACAGCGGCGACGTGGTGGTCGGCGGTCTCGGAGTCGACTCGGTGGACGGCGGCGACGGCTCCGACGTCGTCGTCGGGGGCACGGCTCCGTCGCTCACCGGCGCGCCCCTCGGCTCGCTGTTCACCACGGGCACCCGCACCGTCAACGTCCTGACCCAGGGCGCCACGACCAGCGACCCGTCGGTCATCGGCACGCGCGCCGTCGCGACGGACACCGCGAAGGTCCCCCGCGACGCCGAGCTCGACGACCTCTGCGCCTCCGGCGTCCCGGCGTCCGGGACGACGGACCAGGACTTCGTCACCGGTGGCGCAGAGAAGGACGTCGTCATCGGCGGCGAGGGTCCCGACACACTGGACGGCGGCGCGGGACCGGACGAGATCTGCGGGCGGGCCGGTGACGACCAGATCTCCGGCGACGCCGGCTCGGTCGGCAGCCCGACCGACGGCTCGGCCGACGCCGACGTCATCCGCGGCGGCACCGGCGACGACCGGGTCGACGCCGGCCCCGGCGACGACCTCGTCTTCGGAGACGACGTGGCGCTGGTGCGCGGCGGCACGCGGGTCCTCGACGGCTCCCTCGGGCCCGACGCGACCGGCAGTGGCCTGGACTACCTCGACGGCGGGGTCGGCGACGACGTGCTCGCCGGCGGCGGCGGCGCGGACCTGCTGCTGGGCTCGACCGGCGACGACACCGTCTTCGGCGAAGGCCGGGACACCGTGGCGGCGGGCGGCCCGGCACCGCCGGTCTCCCAGCGGCTCCTTTCGTGCAACTCGGTCACCCGCGTGGTGCGCGGTCTGGTCGACCTCGACGACGACCTGCTCGCCGGCCCCGGGGGCGACGGGATCGCCCCCGACACCGGGCGGCTCGCGGGACTCGACGTGGTCGACGGCCAGATCATGGCCTCGAGCTCGGTCGCCTTCCAGGGGCTGCTCGGCGGTTCGGTGACCGTGATCGACGGCCGGGTCGACCTCGACCGGGACGGCAAGGTCGTCGGCGACGCCGACGACACCGGGACCGTGCCCCTGGCCTCGATGGTCGACGACGCCACCAACACCGACGGCGACTGCGTGCTGGCCGGCGACGGCAACGACCAGCTCGGCGGCGGCACCGGGTCGGACTACCTCGGCGCCGGCGCCGGCACCGACCTCGTCGACGGCGGCGACGGCAACGACCTGCTGCTGGGCGACGACGGGACCGACGTGCTGCTCGGGGGGCCGCACAGCGACGTGATCGTCGGTGGCACCGGTGACGACTCCCTGGTGGGCGGCGACGGCGACGACCGGCTGCGGGGCAACGAGGGCGCCGACGACCTCGTCGGCGGCAGCGCCACCGGCGGGGCGAGCGACGGTCAGGACGTGCTGCTCGGCGGAGGCTCGCAGGACGTGCTGGTGGCCGAGAACGGCATCGCCGTCTCGGCCTCGATCGTGGCCGCTGTGAGCGACGCGTCCGTGCCGTGGCGCACCGACGCGGGGGTGCCGGCCGCGGTCACCGCGGCCGCCGGCTCCCCGCTGGTCTTCGACGACAGCGCCGTGGGCTGCGGCCCACAGCCGGCCACCCGCTGGCTCACGATGGTCAGGGACGACGGCCAGGCCGGGGTGCCGGTCGCCTCGCCGGGCACGCCGACGGCGTACGACGAGCTGTACGGCGGCGACGACTGCGACCTCGTGGTCGGCTCACCCGGCGACGACCTGGTCCGCGGCGGCACCGGTGACGACCTCGTGGAGGCGGGGCCGGGGGCCGACATCGCCTACGGCGACGACGGCGACGACGTCGTCGTCGGCGGCTCCTCCTTCGACCCCGGTCTGCGCACCCCGTTCACCACCGACCGGGACGGAGCCGGTGTCCCCGACGCGGGCGACGTCATCCGCGGTGACGGGGGACCCGACGGGTTCGACGGCTCCGACCTGCTCGCCGGGGACAACGCCCTGGCGACCCGGGTGGCCGACCCCACCGGGCTGAACGGCGCGGGGCCGGCGTACGTGCTCCAGCTGGACGACGTGGCCACCACCTCCTGGGTCCCCGCCGCGACGACCAGCGGCGGCGACCAGCTGAGCGGAGACGGGGGGAGCGACGCCGTCTTCGGTCAGGGCGGTGGCGACGAGCTGGACGGCGGCGACGCCCAGGACTACCTCGAGGGCAACGACGGACCCGACGTCCTCACCGGGGGCCCGGGCGACGACGACCTCCTCGGCGGTTCCTCCAGCGCGGACGGGCGCCCCCTGGGCAGCAGCGGGACGCGGCTGGCCGACCTCCTGGCTCCGGCGTTCGACAGCTCGGCCGCCGGTCTCCTGGACCGCGGCAGCGACCAGATCGACGGCGGCGACGGTGCCGACGTCGCGCTCGGCGACAACGGGCGGGTCACCCGTCCCCTGTTCTGGCTGCGCGAGATCGTGCGGGCCGACGAGACCACCACCGTGGACACGTCCGGGCCCGACGTGATCACCGGTGGCGACGACGACGACCGCCTCTTCGGCGAGGCTGGGGACGACGCCATCGACGCGGGCCCCGCCGGCGACCACGTCGAGGGCAACGAGGGCTCCGACACCCTGGTCGGTGGTCTCGGCAGCGACACGGTCATCGGCGGGTCGTCCCTGAGCCCCGACGGCCGGGGGACGCTGGACGACGCGGTCACCCGCGCCCGCACCCAGCTCGACGGTGGCGACACGATCTTCGGCGACCTGACGACGCCGGGCGCGATCTCCCCGGACCTGCTCATCGGCGACAACGCCACCGTCCTCGGGGCCGGCAGCACCAGTCTCGTGCAGCTCGCCGATGTGGCGACGACGGCGTCCACGCCGGCCGCCGGCACCAGCGGCGGCGACGTGATCTCCGGCGGCGAGCTGGCCACCGGGCTCGCCGGCACCGGTGATCGGGTGTTCGGCCAGGGCGGCGACGACACCATCACCACGGGAGCCGGCGACGACTACGTCGAGGGCGCCGCGGGCGCTGACGTCATCAGCTCCGGCGACGGGGACGACGACGTGATCGGCGGCGCCTCCGCGGCCGATGGGCGACCGCTGGGCGACACCGGCAGCCGGCTCGTGACGCCGGTCGAGGCGGCCACCGACCGGTCGGCGGCCGGCCTGACCGACGGCAACGACACCATCGACGGCGGCGGATCCGCCGACGTCCTGCTCGGTGACAACGGTCGGATCACCCGCGACGGAGCCGGCGAGATCCTCGCCGGCGGCGCCTCCGGGCCCCACGTCGTACGGCAGGTGGCCATGGCCGACGAGGGCCCGGGCCCGTGGGCCGGCAGCGACCGGCTCACCGGCGGCCCCGGTGACGACGATCTCTACGGTCAGTTCGACGCCACGCTCACCCGGCGTCCCCAGCAGACGTTCCTGGGCCAGCGCGTGCCCGGGGACGTCCTCGACGGCGGCGCCGGTGACGACGCCCTGCTCGGTGACCAGGGGGTCGACGTACCGACCCCGGCGGCCGTGTTGGGTGCCACCAGCCGCACGGTGAGCGACAGCGCCGGGTTCATCCGCGAGCTGGTGCGCCCGACCGGGACGCTGGTCAGGGTGGCCACGTTGAGCCAGGACACGCTCGGCGGCGACGACGTCCTGGTCGGCGGTCCCGGCGAGGACTCCCTGCACGCTGGCGCCGGCAAGGACGTGAGCAACGCCGGCGGAGGCGACGACGTCGTGTTCGCCGGCAGCGGCTCCGATGCGCTGTGGGGCGGCACCGGCCACGACCGGCTGTTCGGCGGCGCCGGCAGCGACCTCCTCGACATCAAGGAGCGCGCGCGGGACCCGCTGCTCTGGCGGCTCGTCGCGCCGGTCGAGGACACCGACCGGCTGCGCCGTACGGCGAACGGGAAGGACGTCCTCTACGGCGGCTCGGGCGCTGACGGCCTGCAGGCCGACCAGGGTGACGGGGGAGCGTCTCACCGCGTGCAGGGTGACCGCCTCATCGACTGGCGCGGCCCGATCAACCACTACGAGGTGTGCCGCTCCGGGTCCGGCTACGGCGCCGTCTCCAACAGCGTCAGCTCGTCGATGGTCTCCGCATTGCGCCAGCTGGTGGCCGCCACGGGATCGGTGGGCTCCTCCGAGCTGGCCGTCCCGGGGCCGGAGCGCCTCGTCCCCTACCCGGACAGCAGGAGGTTCGTCTGTGAGACCCGATGACTCCACGGCCGCGCACCCGCATGACCACGACCTGACCACCGGCCCGACCAGCTGCCTGACTCCCGACCGCGCAACCACTCGAAGGACACCATGACCCCCCGTCGCTCCTCCCAGCCCACCCTGCCCCGCCTGGCCATTGCCGTCGCTGCGCTGGCACTCACCGCGGTCGCGACCGCCGTGAGCGCTCCGCAGGCGGCCTCGGCGGCGGACCCCCTGCCCGCCGGCAGCACGCTGGTGCTGTCGGGGCTGGGCAGCTCCACTCCCGGCCTGGCCCAGGCCGCCGCGGTCACCCTCACGGCGCCCGACGACTCCGTCGACCGCGACCCGAACACTCCGGGCGTGCAGGGCGACGTGGACACCGATCGGGACGCGCTGGTCGACCAGGACGTCACACTGAGCGTGGACCACGGGTTCTTCACCACCGGCGCGGAGGAGCTGCCCTCGGTGGTCGGTGCGCCGGCCGGCAACCTCGTCCAGCTCGGCACCAGCATCACGGAGAAGACCGACATCAACGGCGAGGTGTCGTTCCAGGTCGGCATCGAGCGCGACCCCGGTTTCGACGACGACGGCAGCGTCGCAGCCCAGGTCACCGCGCAGGCCGAGACGCTCACCCAGCACGGGAGCGCCGGGTGGACCTCGGCGAGCCCCCTGAACGGCCAGGTCGAGGTCGTCCTGTCGCCGTCGGCACGCCAGGAGAACCCGGTCGCGCCGGCCGTGTCGGGTGACCGCACCTGGTACGACGTGTTCACCCGGGACCAGTTCGGAAACCCCGTAGCTGGCGAGCCGGTCTACCTCGACTTCGCCGGCAAGCTCGACGACTACGACTACAGCGAGGACTTCGTCACCAGCGACCTCGGGCACGAAGGTGACTTCTGGGTGGTCTCCTTCGTCCCCGGTGACCTCGCCGTGACCGGCACGTGGGACGCTCCGAGCTACCGCTACTCCAACACGGCCGGCGCTGCGACCAGCAGCACGGCGGACGTGTCCGGGGGTGCCACGGCCTCGTTCTACGACGTCGACTTCAACGCCACGTCGTTCGGACTCGCCCCCTCGGTCATCGGCGACGCGGCCGTGGGCACGACCATCACCCAGATCGCCACCGTCGTCGACCAGCGCGGCAACCCGGTCCGCGGGTTCGAGGTGCGGTTCTTCCGGTTCGGGCCTGAGTCGGGCGGGGGCGAGGGGCGCGCAGACCAGATCACCAACCGCCGGGGTCAGGCGAGCTACTCGTTCGTCGGCGCGGACCCTGGGACTGCCAGGGTGACCGCGGTCGTGAGCGATGGCGTCTCTCACCGGACCCTCGTCAGCGAGGTGCGGTTCCGGTTCCCGGTCTCCGTTGTGCTCACCGCGACCAAGGGCGGCGCCAAGACCAAGGACCGGAAGTCCGAGGCCGGCACGACCGACGAGCTGACGGTCCATGCGTCGAAGGTGGCGGCTGGAGCGTCGGTGTCGGTCTACCGCGTCAAGGGCTCCAAGCTGAAACGCGTCAAGGCAAAGGGCCTCAGGCTCGACGCGGGCGGCAAGGCCACCGTCGCTGTGAGCGACCGCAACGGCCGGCGCAAGACGACCTACGTGGTCGTGGTCATGCCCACCGCGACGACGTTTGCGGCCACGTCGCCCGCACTCAAGTCTCGCTGAGGCTGAGCGAGGGGTCGAGCCACCTGCAGAAGGCCCGGCCCCCACGCCGGTGTCATGCCCGCGCTCCGGCAGCACCGCTCTCCGTTGCCGCGCCGGATCGCGGAAAGACGGGCCGCGGCAGGCTTGGAAGCCGCCGATCGGCAAGCGACTTCAACGCCCATCGTTGCTGTGTGTCTTCGGCCGCGTCACACTGAGCTTGAAACGTCCTTCTCGGGTGAGTGCGTCATGCACGGAGGTCCGAGTTCGTGGTCGTATCTGTGTTCGTCAGCTACCGGCGTGATGACAGCAGGCACGCTGCCGCCCGCCTCGGGGAGCGACTGAACGAGCGTTTCCGGTTGTTCATGGACATCGACAGCATCCAGCCCGGCTCGGACTTCGCCGCTGTGGTGCGCGAGGCAGTTGACCAGGCCGACGTCGTCCTGGCCGTGATCGGACCGGCATGGCTGACGTCGGCCGACGAAACGGGTGTTCGACGCATTGACAAGCCCCGGGACTGGGTTGCGCTGGAGATCGGCACCGCGTTGGGTCGCGGCACTGCCGTCATCCCTGTACTCGTTGATGGTGCGCGCATGCCCGAGCAAGATGAGCTGCCACCCGCGCTAGCCGAGCTGGCGACACGCCAAGCCATCAACTTGACGCACGAATCGTTCGCCGCGGACTGCACCCGACTGATCAAGACCCTTGACGGACTGGTGCACGCGGGCGAGCCGGAAGTCGTCGACCTGTGGGTGGACCGGGACGACCGCTACCAGGACGCAGCCGATCTGGAGACCGACCTGCGTGCGGCGCCCTCGCGAGCCGACGTGCCCGTCACGGCTCCGACCGTGGTTCGGGGGCGCGCCCCTGACCTCGCGTCCGGGGATCCGACTCTGCTCCGCGCCGGGACGCCGTCCGGCACGCCACCGGCGACCCAGAACGCACCGACCAGGAATCGTTCGTCGTGGGTGATCCCGGCGGTTGCGGCAGGTGCTGTCGCAGTGGTCCTCATGATGTCTTTGGTGCTGTTCGAGGTGGTCCGCGGAAGCTCACACTCCGCTTCTCCGGCTGCTTCTCCGGCTGCTTCGCCGGCTGCTTCGTCGGGTGCGAGCGGCGGCTCGGCCCCAGCCTCACCGGCTGCGTCGGGTGCTGCCACCTCCGGTCCCGGTCCGGTGTCCGACCTCGGCTCAGGCCTGTTCTGCCGTGACCTGCTCTCGGGTGGCTACAGCTACGCAGCGGCCGTTGACTACTGGCGGTTGCACGGAGAACCGAACCAGATGGATGCGGACCGCAACGGGATCCCGTGCGAGACGGTCTACTCCTCCAGCGACGTGGTGGCCTACTGGGGCGATCGCGTGCCCGCGGGCGGGTCCGTCGTCGCTCCCGCCCACGGGCTGTTCTGCCGCGACCTCTTCGCCGCCGGATACAGCTACGGGCAAGCCGTCGACTACTGGTACAGCGAGGGCCAGCCACCCCGGATGGACGACGACGTGAACGGGATCCCTTGCGAGACGGTCTACCCCGCCTCGGTCGTGGCTGACTACTGGGCCCAGTGAGCGATCAGATCTTTCGCAGCCGCACGTAGCGCTCGTCGCGACAGCCAATCTGACTGACGAGCCCTATCCGAGCCCCGTCGCCGCTCATGGCACGATTTCGGGACCCGAGTCAACGAGGCGGCCCGGGTCTGGGAGCCTCTACCCCGACGGGCATGGTGCTCGGGTTGACTCCGAAAGGAAAACGCACGCGATGGATGCGATCACCACCGACTTCGGGGAGGTCCTGCTGTGGAGCTTCTGGTTCTTCATCTGGATCGCCGCCTTGATGGTCTGGTTCCGTTGCCTGTTCGACCTCTTCCGTGACAGCTCCCTTGGTGGCTGGGGGAAGGCCGGGTGGGCGATCCTGCTGATCTTCGTGCCGTGGGTGGGCGCACTGATCTACCTGATCGCTCGGGGACGGAGCATGACCGAGAGGCAGATGGCAGAGGTTGCCCAGGTGGAGGCTCAGCAGCGCGACTACATCCAGCAGGTCGCCGGCTCCTCGAGCGGACCTGCCGACCAGATCGCCAGCGCCAAGGCACTGCTCGACTCCGGAACAATCGACCAGGCCGAGTTCGACGCACTGAAGGCCAAGGCTCTCGCCTAGATGCACGGAGCGCTCCGAGGAGGCATAGGACCGAGATCGGTCTGACCAGGCCGAGCCGGCCCAGCTTGGCTACGGAGCCCGGCGCGTCAGAGGCGGTTATCCGAGAGACCGGAAAACCGCCTCTGACCGTTGGTCCGCATCGTGGAGCGGCCGGTCCGACCGAGGTGGGCACACTTGACTCGCTCCGAGGCGTCGAGTCGTTCGACGGTCAGGCGTCCTTGCGGTCCAGGACCACCGCGGCGGCGACCATGCCGCCAACCACCCACGCGACCATCACGCCCAGGCCGACCCAGGGCGAGAGCGCGTGAGGCTGGGCGAGGCTGGTGGAGAAGCTCTGGCCGGCACCGGTGGGGAGGTAGGCGGCGATGTAGCTGCCCCAGCTGGGGAAGACCAGCTCGAACAGGATCGGTACGACGAGGATCACGGCCAGGGTGGCGACCAAGGCACCGGGGGTGCTGCGGACGATCCAGGCCAGGGCGCTGCCGATCAGGCCGACCAGCGTCAGGTAGACACCCGTACCGACGACGACGCGCAGGGTGCTGCCGTCGCCCAGGCTGAACGTCGGTCGGTGGCCGGACAGGACGGCTTGGGCCACGAGGAAGGCCACGATCGACGCGGCGACCATCGAGACGCCGACGACCACCGTGAACACCAGCGTCTTGCCGATGAGCACCGGCAGCCGCCGGGGCACCGCGGCGAGCGTCGCGCGAATCATGCCGCTGCTGTACTCGCTGCTGACCACCAGCACGCCGAGCGCCCCCATGAGCAGCTGGCCGAGGTAGTACCCCTGCAGCGGGCCCGAGGCCACGACGTCCTCGGGGTCCAGTCCGGCCGGGTTGCGGGTGTTGTAGGCGATGATCGCCCCGAAGGCGACCATCCCGACCACCGCCGCAGCGAGGACGAGCAGGGTCGAACGCAGGCTCCGGAACTTCAGCCACTCCGAGGCGAGGACGCCCCACTGCGTCACCGGCCCGTCGACCCGGCCGGCCACGTTCCCGCCGTGGCGGGTCCCGCGGGCCGGAGGTCCTTCGACGTCAGCAGTGACAGTCATGAGGCGAGCTCCTCGTCGGGGACGGGCGTGGCGGCAGCCTGATCGGCACGGCTGGCACGGTCGAGGTCCTGGTAGTCGAGCGAGTCACGGGTGAGGGCGAGGTAGGCGTCCTCCAGCGAGCCCTCCTGCGGCGCCAGCTCCCAGAGGGTGATGCCTGCGCGGCCGGCGAGCTCGCCCACCTCGCGGGCGGTGGCCGCCGCCACGGTCAACGACTCGTCCGGGGCCGCCGTCACCGTTGCTCCGCTGGCCCGCAGCTCGTCGGCGAGCCGCTGGTGCTCGGGGCTGACGACGCGGACGGACTGGACCGATGCCTCCCGGATGAACTCTGCCATCGGCTGGTCGCGCAGCAGGCGACCCTGGCCGATCACGATGACGTGGTCAGCGGTGACAGCCATCTCGCTCATCAGGTGCGATGACAGGAACACGGTGCGCCCCTCGTCCGCCAGCCGGGTGAGGAGCGCGCGGATCCAGCGGATGCCATCGAGGTCGAGACCGTTCGTCGGCTCGTCGAGGATGAGCGTGTGCGGGTCACCCAGCAGGGCGGCCGCGACACCGAGGCGCTGGCCCATACCGAGCGAGAAGCTGCCGACGCGCTGGCTCGCGACCGCCGTCAGCCCGACCATGTCCAGCACCTGGTCGACGCGGCTTCGGCTGATCCCGCTCGTCAGGGCCAGGGCGCGCAGGTGGTTCCGGGCGCTCCTCCCCGGGTGGATCGCCCGGGCCTCGAGCAGGGCACCGACCTCGTTCAGCGGCGCCGGGTGTTCTGCGTAGGGCTTGCCGTTGACCAGGACCGACCCGGAGGTGGGCCGGTCGAGCCCCACCATCATCCGCATGGTGGTCGACTTGCCGGCCCCGTTGGGGCCGAGGAACCCGGTCACCACCCCAGGCCGGATGGTGACCGTCAGAGCGTCGACGGCGAGCTTGTCGTCGTACCTCTTGGTCAACGCGCGCGCCTCGATCATGTCGACTCACCTTCAGCTGGAAACGGAGCTTCTCGCCGTGACGTGTCGACGGTACTTGCTCGAACAGCGGTGGCTACTGGCACCCGACCACACGCTCCTCGGCCCCCACGGTAGGTCCACAGCCTGACGAGAACCTGACAGGTGACCGTCCCGCGGACAGGGGCGATGGTGGCCGAGACGACCGGCTGAAGATACTTGGCACGTGTCTCGACTCCGCGTGCCGGATCTGCGGCCTTCCGCGCTGCGCCGACGGACCCTGCGAATGGTGCTGTCCCGCCGTCAGAGCCTGATGCCCGACATCACGACGCTGCGCCGGCTGCCGGCCTCCTCGACGTTCCCTGTGCGGCGCCATGGCATCGACCCCGTGCCACAGCTCGGCGAGACCCGCGACCGCGAGCCGGTCACCAAGCTGACGACCCTGCTGGGGGTGGACATCTGGCTGGTCAGCGGCTTCGACGAGGCGCGAGAGGTCCTCGCCGACAACGCACCGCTACAGCAACGACATGCGCCATGTGGTCGGCAACCGGCCGCGCACCGCGGCCGAAGCCATCGGCGGGCTCGGGATGACCGACCCACCCGACCACACCCGACTGCGTGGACTGCTCACCCCGGAGTTCACCAAGCACCGCCTCAGCCGTCTCCAGGGCAGCATCGACGAGATCGTGGCCGAAGCCCTCGACGACCTCGAGGCACGGGGGCCTGACGTGGACCTCGTCCCGCACTTCGGGTTCGCCATCCCGTTCCGAGTGATCTGCGACCTGCTGGGGCTTCCGGCCGAGGACCAGGCGCCTTTCCACGAGCTCGGGATCGCCCGCTTCGACCTCACCAACGGAGGGGTCGGTGTCTTCGGCGCCGCGACCGAGTCGCGCACGTTCCTGATCGACGCCGTACGGCGCCAACGGCGTGAGCCGGGCGAGGGTCTGATCGGCGCACTGCTCAGGAACCATGCGGACGACTTCGACGATGTGGAGCTGGGCGGCCTCGTCGACGGGGTGTTCCTCGGCGGCTACGAGACCAGCGCCAGCATGCTGTCCATGGGCGCCTACGTGCTGCTTCAGCAGCCAGCCGCCTGGGAGACCATGCGCACCGGCACCGCCGCCGAGATCGACGGAGTGGTCGAGGAGCTGTTGCGGCTGCTCTGCCCGGTACAGCTCGCCTTCCCGCGCTTCGCTCGTGAGGACCTCGAGCTCGCAGGGCAACGGGTCGGCAAGGGCAACGTGGTCCTCGTGTCCCTCTCAGCAGCGAACCGCGACCCGCGCACCATCCATGACCCCGAGGAGTTCACGCTGCGCAGCGACCGCACCGCCCACCTCGCCTTCGGCCACGGCCTGCACCGATGTGTCGGTGCCGAGCTGGCCAGGATGGAGATCCGCGCGGCCCTCACCGGTCTCGCTCGGCGGTTCCCCGACCTCGCACTCGCACCCGGGACCGAGCCCTCCTTCCGCGAGCTCTCCATCGTGCACAGCGTCGACTCCCTACCGACCCGCCTCACGATTGCGAAAGAAGCGCAGTCAGCGTGAGCAACCCGAGCGACCAGAGCGACCCGCAAGGCCGACGGACTGCCGGCTGAACCACAACAGTGCGACTGTGAGGGGTGCTTCCTGACCACTGTGCCGAGATCGCTGCGGCATACGAGCTCGGGACTGCGCTTCGTCCGCCAGTGCTGTCGGCTCGCGGCGAGCAGGGAATGGTCTGGCGTCTGGACACCGACAGTGGGTCGTTCGCGGTCAAGGAGCTGATCGTCCGCCAGAGTGAAGCCGAGGCCAGGCAGGACGTGTCGTACCAAGAGGCTGTGCTCGCCGGCGGTGACGTGCGGCTTCCTTCCCCGATCCGGACTGCGAGTGGGGCGGTTCTGAGCGAGCACGGACCCCATCAGGTACGGGTGTACGAGTGGCTGGACCTGCTTCGCATCGACCGCACCCAGGACCCGGCTCTGATCGGACGTACGTACGCCGCTGTCCACCAGGTGCGACATGGGACTGCCAGGCCGCTGATCGGTTGGTACACCGATCCCGTCGGGTCTGACCGCTGGGCCGAGCTCCTCGAGCTGTCGGAAGAGGCCGATGCTCCGTTCGCGACGACATTTGCTGCCGAGATTCCGTTCCTGATTCAGCTCGAGCGACTGCTCTCGGTTCCCACGGAGCTCCAGATGTGTCATCGAGACCTGTGGTCGGACAACCTGCCGCCGGCCGCGAGCGGTGGAGTCTGCGTGATCGACTGGGAGAACTGCGGGCTAGCAGCCCAGGCTCAAGAGCTCCCGATGGCACTGCTCGACTTCTGCTACGACGACCACGGCCGCACTACGACGTTGTACGCCGCGTACTTGGACGCCGGGGGGCCCGCCCGACTCCTCCGCCGTGGAGACTTCACCATGGTGATCGCCCAGTTCGGCCACTTCTGGCAGAAGGACGTAGAGGCCTATCTCGCACCGGACGCCTCGGAGGCGACGAAGGCCCACAGCCTTGGACGGATCGCCGAAGCACTGGCATCACCCCTGCGGCTCGAGCACATCGACGCAGTACTCGACTGGACGACGGCGGTGCACTGACTCCGCCACAGCGCCGTGACGGAGCCCCGGTGGGAGTCAGAGGGGTGACGAGGTCAGGGGGTGGGGGCGATGTTCTGGTTCAGCCGGAACAAATTGGTCGGGTCGTACCGGTCCTTCAGCTCCACCAGTCGCCGGTAGGTCTCGGGCGGGTAGGACGCCCGCACCAAGGACGGGTCGGGCTCGCCGGTGAAGTTGACGTAGGTGCTGGCGTCCGGTCCGAGGGCAGCCGTCACGCCGCGCGCCCAGTCGACAGCGTCGTCGTAGCCGTCGGCGTCTGGTGTGCGGGCGATGACGTTGACGATGAACTCCTGGTCGCGGAGTGCGTAGGCCGTCTCCTGAGCGGGGACCCTCCCGACAGCGCCTCCGAGGTGTTGCAGGTGGATCTCGGCCAGTGCGTTGGGCAAGGTGGCGAACGACTCGCGCAGCACGCGCAGGGCACGGTCGTCGACCTCGGGCAGGAACGCCGAGCGGAAGTAGTTGTGGACTCCGCGCGGGTAGAGCGGGTCGAGCGCCTGCTGCCATCCCGCGTAGGGGTTGGCCGCGAAGACGTCGGCGATGACGGTGCCCAGGGTGCGGAAGGGTGCGGTGGCCGCCTCGCCGGCGTCGAGGTCGCCGGACCAGCAGCCACCCACACCGATGATCGGGGTGCCGTGGACCGACTCGGGTAGGAACGGCACCGGAGGCGCGGTGGTCAGGTTGACCAGTGTGGTCAGCTCGTCAGGCGCTGCCGCGCAGGCCGTCCGGTAACCGGCCAGCACCTGCTCGGCCTCCTCGGCCGGGTAGAAGACCAAGCCGGAGAGCACGGTCGGGCCGACCTCGTGGAGCTCGTAGTGGAAGGAGGTGACCACCCCGAAGTTGCCGCCGCCGCCGCGCAGACCCCAGAACAGGTCGGCGTTCTCGCTGGCGCTGGCGTGCACGAACCGGCCGTCAGCGGTCACGACGTCGGCTCCGACGAGGTTGTCGCAGGCCAGCCCGTGCTTCCGCATGAGCCAGCCGATGCCGCCGCCGGTGGTGAAACCGGCGATACCGGTCGAGGAGACCAGGCCTCCGGTCACCGCGAGGCCGAACTGTTGGGTCTCGTTGTCCAGGTCCTTCCACGTGCACCCGGCCTGCGCGGCCACGGTGCGGTCGTCGGGACGGACCTCGACGCCTGTCATCCGGGACAGGTCGAGCACGATGCCGCCGTCGACGGTGGAGAAGCCGGGGATGGAGTGGCCGCCGCCGCGGATCGCGAGCGGGAGCCCCTCGGTGCGCGCGAGGTCGACCGTGCGGATCACGTCGGCCACACCAGCGCACTGCACGATCAGCGCCGGTCGCCGGTCGTGCGCACCGTTCCAGACTCGGCGGGCCTGGTCGTAGCCGGGATCGCCAGGCAGTACGGCGGTGCCGCGCAGCCCGGCGGTGAACCCGGTGAAGGTGGCGTTCCCGATCAGGTTCGGCGCCGTCTGGGTCGTGGTCATGGTTCCTCCTGGTTGGGCCCGTCGACCTCGATCGACGGACCGATTCTGTTCAAACATGGGTGTGTAGTGGTGAGGGCGTGGCGTGGTCCGGCCAGCCGGACCACCGCGCGCCGATGAGCCGCGAACGGGCCTCGTGAGACCTACGGAGCCTGCGCGGTGTACATGGCAAATGTCTGGGCAACGATCTGGCCGCGATCCACGACGAACGTGTCGGTGCCGAGAGGAATCTCCGTACCCACGCTCCACGTGATGTAGGCGACGTTCCCCTCCACACGGAGGCTCCGAAGCTCGAACCGATCGATTCCCCCGGCCGGCAGTGAACCGATGAAGTCCCCGAAGAAGCCATGGATCTCCTGCTTCCCGCGGTAGATCCTGGCCTCGCTGTAGAACAGCGCCGCCTCGTCGTAGTCCCTCACGATCGAGTCGATGCCTTGCTGCTCGAGAAACGCTTGCAGGTGGTTCCGAACGACGGTCTCGGTGGCTGACGATTCGGCGATCATGAACACATCTCCTCGATGAGTTGGCGTTGGCTCCGAGTGCGCGCCGGTCAACAACGAGGATGCGGTGGGCAGCTGTGCGGGAACGAGTGGCGAAGTCGTACCACCGCCGATCGCCTTCGAGGTCGTCGACGGACCGCGGAAGCCGAGCGACGGACCCCGGGCCGGGCGGCGCGGAAGGCTCTGAGGCGGTACAGGATTCGTACTACTCGATGGCACCGTTCGGGTGGAGGATGGACCAATGACGAGCCGCCGGGAGTACTGCCCGATCGCCTGCGGGGTCGACGTACTCGGTGACCGTTGGACCCCGTTGATCATTCGCGAGCTGATGGTCGGTGCCAGCGGGTTCAACGAGATCCATCGCGGCCTGCCTCGGATCAGCCGCAGCCTGCTCGCTCAACGACTGCGCGACCTCGAGCGTCGTGGGCTGGTCGAGCACACCGCGAGCCGACCCGGGCGATCCGGGGCATACGAGCTGACAGCCTCGGGGCAGGCCCTGACCCCGATCGTGTGGGCGATGGGGCACTGGGCCGCGGAGTGGGTGTTCGGGGACCCGGGCGCAGACGACTGCGACGGCTTGTCACTGATCTGGCGCACCCACCAGTTCGCCATTCCCGCCAAGCTGCCCGAGGCCCGCACGGTGGTGCACCTGGTCCTCACCGGCGTCGGTGGCGCCCAGGGCTGGCTCGACATCGAACGCCCGGGGATCACGGTCTGCAAGGACGACCAGGGCCTGGCCGTCGACCTTGCCCTCGAGGCCGACACCGCAGCGATGCAGCGGTGGCTGATCGGGCTCGTACCCTTCCGTGACCTCATCGCCAGCGGTCACGCGCGCTTCCTCGGACCCAGCCGACTGGCCAAGGCCTTCCCGACCTGGTTCGACACCGCGCTCTACTCGAAGAGTCTGAGCCGAGGAGAACAACGCCGGCTGCGCGACGCCGTCCCAGCCTGAGTGCTGCACCACCCCGCATGCCGGCCGTGGATCGGGGCACTGCGACTGGCATGAGCGACCGGCTGCATGATCACCTGACCCTCGAGCTCAGCCCCGGATGCGTGGCGTGCGCCCAGCTCGCGGCCGACCTGGCGATCTGCGCCGAGAGCAGTGCGCCCGCACAGGCCTCGTGAGCGCAGCCCGCTCCGAGCCGGTCAGAGTGCGGCGAGCTTCGCCCGCGTCGGCGCGTACGGCGTGACCCGCAGCCGCATACCGGCCTCGGCCGGAGTGCGGTTCGCCTTGCGGTGGTTGCAACCCGCGCAGGCGGCCACGGTGTTCAGCCAGCTCGACCCACCGCCGCGGCTCAGCGGCAGTACGTGGTCGACCGTGGTGCCGTGCCGGCCGCAGTAGGCGCAGGTCTGCGCGTCGCGGACGAGCACTCCGGAGCGCGACCAGCCGGCGGGACGGTGCAGCCAGTGCGCGGCGACGTAGCGCACGAGGCGGATCACCCGCGGCCACGGGTGCGGGCCGATCATCCGGTCGCCGTGCGGCTCCTCGACCAGGGCGACCTCGCGGAACAGCATCCGGACGGCGTGCTGGAAGGTCACCTTGCCCAGCGGCTCGTAGGAGGCGTTCAGCAGGACTACTTGTTGAGCAGACACCGCCGACACCTCCTTCTGGTCATATGGCGAACGGCGTGGGTTGAGCGACGCCCGGACAGGCGCGACGCAACCCGCGGGCCACGTCGTGGCTCGCGAGGGCGCGCGGACAAGCCCTGGTCACGCGCACAGCGTACGGCGAGCACCCACGGGCCAGTAGAGGTTTTCACCGCGGGTCGTGGGGTCCCTTTGCACGGGTGAGGAGGGCCCGGCTCCGCAGGGCCGGCCGACAGCAGTGGTGCTAGCCCCACCGGGATCGGGGACCTGACACTCCTGAACGCCGGTCGCCGCGCCGGTTGGCTGGACTCATGACGACGACCACGACCGAGCGCCCCCTCACGGGCACGGGCAGCGACTTCGCCGAGCTGAACCGGAGGATCAACCGGGCCGGGCTGCTGCGGAAGCGGCCGGGCTACTACGCCGTGCGGCTGGGGCTGGTGTCCGCGGCGTACGTCGGCGGCTGGACCGCCTTCGTGCTGGTCGGCTCCTCGTGGTGGACGCTGGCGGTCGCGGCCTTCCTCGCGATCGTGTTCGCCCAGGTCGCGCTGGTCGCCCACGACCTCGCCCACCGGCAGGTGTTCCGCACGCGACGGCCCAGCGAGCGGGCCGGGCTGGTGGCCGGCAACCTGGGCATCGGCATGTCCTACGGCTACTGGATGGTCAAGCACACCCGGCACCACGCGAACCCCAACCACGACGACCTCGACCCGGACGTCAGGCCCGGGCTGCTCGTCTGGAGCCGTGCGGCGGCCCGCGGCCGGGGCTTCCTCACCCGCCACCAGGCGTGGTTCTTCCTCCCGCTGCTCACCCTGCTGGGGATCTCGCTCAAGCTGGACAGCGTCCGGGCTCTCAGGGACGGCACCGTCAAGCGGAAGCGGCTCGAGGGCGCCCTCCTCGCCGTCCATGCCGTCGTCTACCTGTCGCTGGTGCTCACCGTGCTCAACCCGCTCCAGGCGGTCGCGTTCGTCGTCGTGCACCAGGCGCTGTTCGGGATCTACCTCGGCCTCACCTTCGCGCCCAACCACAAGGGCATGCCGCACCCGGACGGCACCGAGGACTTCCTGCGCAAGCAGGTGCTGACCTCGCGCAACGTCCGCGGCGGCTGGCTGGTCGACACAGCGCTGGGCGGGCTCAACCACCAGATCGAGCACCACCTGTTCCCGGCCATGCCGACGCCGAACCTGCCCAAGGCCCAGCCGATCGTCCAGGCCTACTGCGCGGAGCTGGGCGTGCCCTACGCGATCACCAGCTTGTGGGACTCCTACGCCCAGGGCTTCCGGCACCTGCACGACGTCGGAGCCGAGCAGCGGCAGCACGCCCGGGATGTCGGTGCTCAGCGCTAGACAGGAGCGATGCGCTGGAGCGAGCTCGAGCAACGCCAACCCCGGCTGGCCGCCAAGGCCAGGGAGCGGCTGGTCGAGCCCGGGGTGCTCCTGGTCGTGAGCCTGCGCAGGGACGGTACGCCGCGGCTGAGCCCGGTCGAGCCCTACGTCATGGACGGGCGGCTCCTGCTGTCCATGCTCTGGGGCTCGCACAAGGCTCGAGACCTGCAGCGCGACCCGCGGGTGCTGGTCCACGGCATCGTGACCGGCCCCGATGGCGGCGCGGGCGAGCTCAAGGTGCGCGGACGGGCCGTCGTGGTGTCAGACCCGGACACCGAGGCGCGCTACGCCGCTGCCGTCGCCGCGGACCTCGGCTGGAGCCCCGAGGTCGGCCGCTTCCACCTGTTCGACGTCGACCTCGAGCAGGTCGCCTTCGTCCGCTACGACCACGAGAGCGGCGACCAGTACGTCACCACCTGGCCGCCGGGGGAGGAGTACGTCCGTCGGGGCACCACCGCCACCAGCGTCGGTGAGCCGGAGCCGTTCCGCGAGCTACTCGTCTAGACGACGGCCCGGAGCGTCGCAGTCACGGCCACCGCCACGACCACCGCGAGCACCACCGAGTGACCCCGCCACAGAAGGACTCCGCCGGCCAGGACGCCCACGGTGTCCGCGCCGACGCCGACCTGCTTGCCATCCGCGAGAGCGGACGTGACCACCAGTGCGGCCAGCAGGGCCGGCGCCATCATCGCGACCACCCGCAGGAACGCCGGGTTCGGCGTACGACCACCGAAGACGACCGGCCCGGCCGCCTTGACCACCGCGGTCGTCAGGGCCAGCCCACCGATCATCCACCAGATCGTCACCGGCGCAGCCCCAGGAGTGCGGCCGCGGCGGCGGCCAGGATCGGCACTCCGGCGGGGGTGAACGGCACCAGCGCCAGCGCGATGACCGCTCCGCAGATGGCCACCGTCCGCGACCGCGGCTGGCGCAGCTCGTCGATGAGGATGCCGAGGAAGAAGGTGGGGAACACCGCGTCCAGGCCGAAGCGGCCGGTGTCGCCGAGCAGGTTGCCGGCGTAGGCGCCGATCAGTGTGCCGAGGAACCACGTGACGTACTGCGGGGCCGTGGTGCCGAACAGCAGCCAGCGGTCGAAGGTCCCGTCACCGCGGTTGGCCAGAGCCCACGACGCGTCGACCACGGCCTGGCCCTGCGCGGCCCGCTTGGCCGGACCACCGGGAAGTGAGGGCGCGAGAGCCATCCCCATGGCCAGGAACCGGCCGTTCATCATGGTGCCGGCGGCGACCGCGGCAGCGGCGGTCCCGCCGCCGGTCAGCACGGCGAGCGCCGCGAACTGCGCGGACCCGGCGAAGACGATCGCCGAGGTCACGATGGCCTGCGGCGCCGAGAAGCCGGCCTGCCGGGCCAGCACGCCGAACGAGAGGGACAGCACGAACCCCACGACGGCGTACGGGATCCCCAGCCGGACGCCCGGCCAGAACGAGTCGCGCACCAAGTCAAACTAGGGGAGTGCACCGACAGGGAATCCGGCACCTACCCTCGACGTTGGTTGAAACATGAAGAAGATCGGCTTCCTTTCGTTCGGCCACTGGACTCCGTCGCCGCAGTCGCAGACGCGGTCGGCGTCCGACGCGCTCCTGCAGTCGATCGACCTGGCCGTGGCGGCCGAGGAGCTGGGAGCGGACGGTGCCTACTTCCGGGTCCACCACTTCGCCCGGCAGCTGGCCTCGCCGTTCCCGCTGCTGGCCGCCGCCGGCGCCCGGACGTCGCGGATCGAGCTCGGCACCGGTGTGATCGACATGCGCTACGAGAACCCGCTCTACATGGCCGAGGACGCGGGCGCCGCCGACCTGATCGCAGGCGGCCGGCTCCAGCTCGGCATCAGCCGGGGGTCACCGGAGCAGGTCGTCGACGGCTTCCGCTACTTCGGCTACCAGCCGGCGGAGGGCAGCGACCATGCCGAGATGGCGCGTGAGCACACGCGTGTCTTCCTCGAGGTGATCGAGGGCCACGGGTTCGCCCAGCCCAGCCCGCGGCCGATGTTCCCCAACCCGCCGGGGCTGCTGCCGATCGAGCCGACCTCGCCGGGGCTCCGCGACCGGATCTGGTGGGGCGCCGGCAGCCGGAAGACAGCGGTGTGGACCGCCGAGCAGGGCATGAACCTGATGAGCTCGACGCTGCTCACCGAGGACACCGGGGTCCCCTTCCACCAGCTCCAGGCCGAGCAGCTCCAGATGTTCCGCGACGCGTGGACCGCGGCGGGCTGGCCGCGGGAGCCGCGGGTCTCGGTCAGCCGCAGCATCTTCCCGCTCGTGAGCGACCTGGACCGTGCGTACTTCGGCAACGACCGCGACAGCCAGGACCAGGTCGGCCACATCGACGGCGGGCTGGCTCGGTTCGGCAAGTCGTACGCCGGTGAGCCGGACCAGCTGGTCAAGGAGCTGGCCGAGGACGAGGCGATAGCGGCCGCGGACACCCTGCTGCTGACCGTCCCCAACCAGCTGGGCGTCGACTACAACGCGCACGTGATCGAGAGCGTGCTGAAGTACGTGGCTCCCGAGCTCGGTTGGCGCTGACCATCACCTCCGGCGGTCGCCCAGCCCGGCGGTCCGCGCCATGGCCACGGCCTCGTCGCGGGTGGCCACGCCCAGCTTGGTGAGGATCGACGAGATCCGGTTCCGGATCGTCTTGGGGGCGAGATAGAGCCTCGAGGCGACCTGCGAGGTCGGGAGCCCGGCCACGAGCAGCTCGAGGATCTCGAGATCGCGGGCGTCCAGCACCGAGAGCGCGTCGGTGCGCGGAGCCGACGCGGCGGCGGCGACCACGGCGGCCGCCGCGCCCTTGCCGACCACCAGCGAGCCGCCGGCGGCCGAGTGCACCGCGGCCAGGACGTCCTCCGGATCGGCGTCCTTGAGGAGGTAGCCGTCCAGCCCGCTGGCCAGCGACTCGATCACGGTCGCTTCGCCTGCGTGCATGGTGAGGATCAGCACCCGCAGCCCTGGCCAGCGCCGCTTGAGCTCGGCGCCGAGGGCGATCCCGTCGCCGTCGGGGAGCTGGAGGTCGAGCACCGCCACGTCGGGAGTCACGTCGTCCGGCAGCGCGCGCGCAGCGGCGCAGGACCTCGCCGTACCGACGACCCACAGCCCCGGGTCGGAGGAGATCAGCGCGGCCAGCCCGGTGAGCACCACCGGGTGGTCGTCGACGACCAGGACGCCGATGCTCATACCTTCCCGCGGCGTGGTCATGCGACCGAACCCACGGGCAGCTCGAGGTGCAGGCGGGTGCCCCGCGGCTGCTCGGGTCGGACGACGAGCCTGCCGCCGCCGGCCTCGGCCCGGGCGGCCAGGGACGACAGTCCCACGCCGGGCACCACGGCGCCGCCCGCGCCGTCATCGACCACGTCGACGCTGACGCACGACCGGCGGCGGGCCACCGTGACGGAGATCGATCTGGCCGACGCGTGCCTGAGGGCGTTGGTCACGCCCTCGGCCACGCACCGGTAGACGGCGACCTGCACCTCCTTGTCCAGGGCGCCGGGCAGCGCGGTCGTGAGCGAGAGCGACGGCCCGTCGTGACGTCCGCGGAACGACGCCACCAGGGCCTGCAGCGCCGCGTCGAGGTCGCCCTCGTCGAGTGCGGACGGGGTGAGCCCGGAGACCAGGCGGCGCAGATCGGTGCGGCTGGCGGCCAGGCCGTCCGCGAGGTCGGAGAGGAGCGCCGCATGCTCCGGGGACGGCGCCGAGCGCAGGCTCGCCTGCACCCGCATGCTCATCCCGGCCAGGGCGGGGCCCAGTCCGTCGTGCAGGTCCCCGAGGATCCGGGCCCGCTCGGCGTCTCGCTCTCGGGCCACGTCGTACCGCGCGTGCTCGGCCTCGATGGCCAGGCCGACCGCCCGCGCGACCAGGCCGACGGTGGGCAGCAGCTGTGCGACCACTCTGGTCTGGCGAGGCTCGAGCCCCTCGGGGCCGCCGGCGTCGACCAGGAGCGCGCCGACGCGCTCGCCGCCGACCAGGAGCTCGTTGCCGACCCAGCCCTCGGGCACCTCGAGCTCGTCGTCGCCGAGCATGATCCGGGCCTCGCGGCTGCCGCTGGCCGTGGCCACCATCCGGGCCGCCTTGTCGAGCAGGTCGCGTGGGTCGATCCGTGCGTTCAGGTCGGCGGTGATCGCCGCGACGTCGGCGGGGGAGATCACGCCGTTTCCGTAGCGGCGGGTCAGCACCGAGCGCCGCACCCAGACGGCCCCGGGCACGGCCAGCGCCAGCGTCACGACCGCCGTGAACGCCGCCGAGGTCCGTCCCGAGGCCAGGGTCACCACGCTGGACCCGATCCACACCAGCAGCGCCGCCAGCGCCGCGACCGCGACTGCACCCAGCCCGAGCACCAGGTCGAGCAGGTCGTCACTGAGCGGCCGGAGGTCCTCGGCCAGAACGAGCCTGGTCAGCAGCACGATGCTGAGGATCAGCGTCGAGGCGAACACGTAGCCGGCGACGTCACCGCTGACCAGGACCGCGGCCAGCCCGACCACGAGCCCGCCGGCCGCGAACGTCGCCGTCAGCAGGGCCAGCCGGCGTCGTTCGGTCCGCTGGTCCGCGCGTACCTCGGAGAGCAGCAGTCCCGCCAGGCCGCCCAGTCCGAGGAGGACGAGCACCCATCCCGCGAGCGGCACATCGACCAGGACCAGCAGGGCGCCGGCGGCCGCCACCGCGAGCGTGGCCACACCGAGCGACCGGCTGACCGGAGGTCGCGTGGTCCACAGCACGCCCGCGACGAGAAGCACGGCTTGTACGCCGGCCAGATCGGTCACTGCGTGGACGAGATCGGCGGAGGTGACGTCCGGCCCGGAGCGGCCCAGCGCCAGCAAGCAGTCGAGGAACACCGTGAGGGCGAGGAGCTCGAGTGCTCGCCCGGTGTTCGAGCCCGGCCTCCGGTCGAGCACGGCCGCTGCGGCCAGCGCGAGCAGCGGCCACCCGGCAAGGAGCATGAGGCTGGGCGGCTGCTGACGCAGGAACGCGGTCAGCGCCACGGCCGACATCGAGGCACAGAAGACCGCCCCAGCCACGGCCACCTCGAGTGACAGTCCGCGCGGGACCTCGTCCGCCGGAGCCACGCTCGTGCCTTTCCGTGGCGTGGTCACGTCCACAGCATGAGGCTCCCGTCGTGCCTCCGGTAGGACCGCGGGCGTCCCAGGGACAGCTGCGGGACACCTCGGGACTGTTCAGGGAGGGCCGGGGTCGCGCAGGATCTGGTGAGCGGGATGCGCCGCGACCGACGGTGTGAGCGGGCCGGAGCCCCCGGTCCCACCGAGACCGGAGGACATCATGACCACACACACCACCCCAGCGGCGGCGCGCACCATCCAGCTCCCGTCCGCCCGGGCGTTCTTCGGCGCCGTCGTCGGCGCCTGCATCGTGCTTCCGTTCGCCGTCTTCCTCGGCGACATCGTCTTCACCGACAACGACCCCTACCGGGACGAGGGCCCGGTCGACTCGATCGTCAGCATCGGTGTCGTCGGAGGCGCCGCGCTCGTGATCGCGCTGGGAGTCTCGGCGCTCCTGGTGCGCAACCCCGAGCGGGCGCGCATCGGGGCGGTCGTCTTCGGTGCGCTGTCGGTGCTCACGGTGATGGTCTTCTGGTCCGGGGCACCGGGCCTGTTCGGTGTTGCGGCGGCGTGGCTGGCCGGGCTGACCCGCGGGGGCCGGCCGCTGGGAGGTGCGGCGCGGGTGGCCGGGATCGTCGGCGCGTTCGTGGCCGTCCTCAACATCCTGCTGGTGGTCGGGGGGATCGTCCTCAGCGCGATCATCTGAGCACCCCGCGAGGAGCATCTGCTGCAATCCGGCAGTGCCCCCTCCACCTGAGCCGTAGCCTCTGGACTGCGGCTTCGCGGCCGCGCCCGGCATGGACACTGAGGACTAGACCGGGTTGACTGAACCGGCTGATACCCCGCGGATTCCCCGATTCTGCCGCGGGGTGGGGGGAGTGAAACCTATCGTGAACTCGATCTTGGCGGGCGTCGCCCTACGGTGCGACGGCGGCTCGAACTCGATAGACCTGGGTGGGGCGAATGTCTGAGGAGAAGCGGCGCGACAGCGCTGGGCGCGTCGCGTCTGCGATCGCCCTTCCCGAATGGTCCCTGCGTCGCAAGCTGGCCCTGATCCTGGCCATCCCGATGCTGCTGGCCGCGACCTTCGGCGGCCTGCGCGTGCACACCGAGCTGAGTCAGTCCGACAACTACTCGGCCACCGCGAAGCAGACCGACGTGCTCGCGCCCGCCGCCGGCTACCTGGCCGCGGCCGAGCGCGCCCTCATCATCTCCCGTCAGCGTCCCGCCCTCGACGACCCCGGTCGGGTGTCGGCCATCTCGGCCGTGGACGTGGCCGGGAAGCGGCTCGAGGACGCCGGCAAGTCCGCGGACCTGACCACCGCCCAGCGCGAGCGGCTCGGCTCGGTCATCAGCCTGAGCTCGCAGCTGCGCGACGGCTCGGCGTTCCTCTCCGCCGGCCAGACGGTCTCCCAGGTCCGCCAGCTCCAGCGCGGCGTGACCCAGCTGATCGACTCGATCGTGGCCGCGCAGATCAACCCCGAGCCCAAGCTCGCGGCGCTGCAGCAGGCACTCGACGGTCGCGTGTCCCTGGCCATGCAGATCTTCATGACCAACGCCGCCGATCCCAAGACCATCAACCAGGTCGACCTGTCGGCCGAGCTGGGCGTCGAGCAGGTCATCATCGACCGTCTCGGCTCCTACCTCGGCACGGACCAGGCCGAGATCCAGAAGCTCAACCAGCAGAACGCCGCCCACTTCGGTGTGATCCGCAGCGGTGAGCACAACATCGGTGACGCCGAGGACTTCGAGTCCTACGACAACCTCACCACGACGCTGCTCACGGACATCGACAAGCACCTCACCAGCGCCGCCAACGACGCGCGAGGCCTGGCCATCGCCAACGCCGTCATCACGATCGCGCTGCTGCTGGCCGCGTTCCTGCTCGCGCTGTTCGTCTCACGCATGCTGCTGAACCCGATCCGCCGGGTGCGTGAGAGCACCCTCGAGGTCGCGAACACCCGGCTGCCCGAGATGGTCGCGAAGATCCGGTCGGGTGAGGACCCGGGCGACATCGTCACGATCCCGGTCACCACGCACGAGGAGACGGGTCAGCTGGCCCGCGCGGTGGACGACCTGCACCGCCAGGCCGTCACGCTGGCGTCCGGCGAGGCGAAGCTGCGCACCCAGGTCGGCGAGATGTTCTCGACCCTGTCCAGGCGCAACACCTCGCTCATCAACCAGCAGCTCGGTCTCATCGAGCGGCTGGAGAAGGACGAGGAGGACCCGAACCGCCTCGAGTCGCTGTTCCGGCTCGACCACCTCGCGTCTCGCATGCGTCGTACGGCGGACTCGCTCATGGTGCTGGCCGACGCGCCGACCCAGACCAGCGACCAGGACGCTCTCGCCCTCGGCGACGTCCTCCAGGCCGCGATGGCCGGTGTGCAGGAGTACCAGCGCGTCCAGATCGAGGCCGCACCGGGCGACAAGGTCAACGGCGCCGCGGCCGCGGACATCGTCCACCTGATGACCGAGCTCGTCGACAACGCGCTGGCGTTCTCGCCGCCCACCGCCCCGGTGAAGATCTCGACCAAGCAGGCCGGCGACAGCACCATCGTGGAGATCAGCGACGGCGGCCTCGGTATCGCCCAGGACGTCCTGAACTCTCTCAACGAGGACCTGCGCTCCGGCGGTGAGGTCACCGTCGACACGGCGCGCCGGATGGGTCTGCTCGTGGTCAGCCGGCTCGCGAACCGGCACGGCATCACCGTCTCCCTGTCCCGCAACGCCCGCGGCGGCACCACGGCCACCGTCCTGCTGCCGCCGGCGCTGCTGCGTGGCCGCCCGACCGAGGTCCAGCCGAAGCAGCGTCCGGGGATGACCGGGCTCGCCTCGGCCAAGTCGGTGCTGCCCGCGACCGTCACGGAGCAGCTCAGCAACGAGGCCGAGCCGAAGCAGCCCGCCCACCCAGCGCCGGCAGCTCCCGCGGCCCCCGCGGCGTCGGCGACCTCGTTCGCCCGCCCCGCCGGGGCGGCCTCGGTGACACCGCTGACCCCAGCCGCGCCGCTGGCCCCAGCCACGCCGGTGGCCCCGGTGGCTCCCGTGACCCCGGCCGCTGCCGCGGCGCCCGCAGCTCGGACCGCTCCGGTCCAGCCAGAGGCGCCGGCGGCCAAGGCCGCCGAGCCCGAGGTCGAGGTGGACTCCATCGCGGCCGCGATCAACGCCGTGACCCGGCTGCCGCAGCGGGCGCCGGGCGCGACCCGGACCGGCGACACCATGCCGGGTGCTCCGGTCACGCCGACCGGCGGCTCGTTGTTCCAGCGGCTCCGGGCCAGCGAGGCCGCGCAGTCCGGGAAGTCCGACCTGCCGCAGCGTGCGCCGGCCACGCCGACGACGGCGTTCGACGCCATCGACGAGGCGACGGAGCGGGCCGCGAAGTCCGAGGCACCGCAGGCGGAGAAGGCCGGGCTCGACCTGGCGCCCTCTTCGCCCGAGGCGTTGCACGATGAGGCAGAGCAGCACGCGTCCTCCACGCTGGACGACGTGGTCACGCCGCTGCCGTCCGCGCCTGCCACGCCGGTGGCCATCCCGCGCCGTGGCGGTCTGAGCAACTTCCACGCGCTCAACGGCAGCGTCAGCCGGAGCAACGGCTCCAGCAACGGCACGACTCCGCCGGTCGAGGCGGTGGCCGACACCGAGCCGGCGACCGAGGACGACACGGCCCCGGCCGAGAGCTGGACGGCGTCGTTCGGCAGCGCACCGACTCCGCCTCCTGCCCCGGCGCCGGTCTACGACGCCCTCGACTCGCGCAGCCCGATGCCGGAGCTGACCGAGGACGAGACGCCGATCTTCCGCACCTTGCGGTCGCGCTGGCTCAGCTCCGGCGACGAGGCCACCTGGACGAAGTCCGAGATCGAGGCCGGGTGGGAAGCCGCCGAGCAGGTCGCCGAGGCACCGGCTCCGATCAGCCAGTCCGGACTCCCGATGCGGCGTCCCGGCAACCGGCTGGTGCCGGGCGGTGTCTCCACGGCGCCCGCCGTCGCTGTCAACCGCGACCCGGAGGCGATCCGGGCCGGTCTCGCCGCGCACGCTGCCGGCGTGACCCGGGGCCGCACCGCCGCCGTGGACGAGCACGTACCCGCAAACAGCACCCCCACCGAGGAAGGTCCCGCATGACCGAGAACCTGACCGAGACCGACGAGCGCGGGCTCGACTGGGTCGTCAGCAAGTTCGTCGACGAGGTGCCGTCCGCGGCACACGCCGTGCTGGTCTCGGCGGACGGACTGCTGATGGCCAAGAGCCTCAGCCTGCCGGACGAGCGCGCGGAGCAGGTCGCCGCCGTCTCCTCCGGCCTGGCCAGCCTCGCGGTGGGCGCGGCCCGCCTGTTCGACGGAGGCGCCGTCCTGCAGACCGTGATCGAGATGCAGAACGGCTACCTCCTCCTGATGAGCGTCGGAGACGGTTCGCACCTCGCGGTGCTGACCGAGGACTCCGCCGACATCGGCCAGGTGGGCTACGAGATGGCCCTTCTGGTCGACCGCGTGGGCCGCATGGTCCAGGCGACGGCCCGCGTCCCGCTCAGCGGCATCTGACGGGCGACCGGGACCAGTCATGGCACTACCGACCCAGCCGTGGGAGCCGGACGAGGACGCGCCAGCGGCGCGTGTCGTCCGTCCCTACACGCTGACCGGTGGCCGGACTGCGCCCAAGGTCGAGCTCCCGTTCGAAGCCACGCTCCGCCGGGAGCGAGGTGGGGTCGAGGAACCCACCGATGGCAACCTGAAGCAGATCCTCGAGCTTTGTGACAAACGATCGGTCGCCGAGGTGTCCGCGCACGTGCACATGCCGATCGGTGTCGTCCGGGTTCTCCTGGGTGACCTGATCGAGCAGGGACACGTCCGGGTGCAGGCGACCCTGACCGCCGAGTCGTCGCAGGACGAGCGACGAGAGCTCATCGAAAGGACCCTCCGTGGACTACGCACGCTCTAGCGCCCAGCGCTCCGCGGCGTCGACCAAGATCGTCATCGCCGGTGGCTTCGGCGTGGGCAAGACGACCCTCGTGGGTTCTGTCTCGGAGATCATGCCCTTGCGCACCGAAGCTCTCGTTACCAACGAGTCCGAAGGCGTTGACGATCTGGCCGCCGTCCCCAGCAAGGCCACGACCACCGTGGCCATGGACTTCGGCCGCATCACGCTGGCCGAGGACCTGGTCCTGTACCTCTTCGGTACGCCGGGCCAGCGTCGGTTCTGGTTCATGTGGGACGACCTGTGCCTCGGCGCCATCGGCGCCATCGTGCTCGTCGACACCAACCGGCTCGACGAGGCGTTCTCGCCGCTGGACTACTTCGAGTCGAAGGGGTTGCCGTTCATCGTGGCGGTCAACCAGTTCGACAACACCCAGCACTATCCGCTCGAGGAGATCCGCGCCGCCCTGGCCGTTCCCGAGCACGTGCCGATGATCGAGATCGACGCCCGCGACCGCACCTCGTGCAAGCAGGCGCTGATCCGCATCACCGAGTACTCCCTGGAGCAGCTCACGGAAGCGGTGGCGTTCTAGGGAAGGAACGAGTCAGGAGCTGAGCCGCTTCCGCAGCGCCTCTGCCTCGGTGTCGACCATCCCCCGGATCTTCGCCCCGAAGAGTCCACCGGCGATCCCGCCCACCAGACCGGTCATCTCGAACGTGAGCGTGACCGAGCAGCTCTCGGGACCGGTGGGTTCGACGACGTGGTCGGCGCGCTGGTCGCTGCCGGCGCCCCGCGAGCCCCACTGGAACCGCCGCCCCCGCTCCAGCTCCTGGACCTCGTAGGTCACCGCGCCCCGCCCGGGCTGCTTGATCCGCACCTTGGTGCCCTTCTCGAGCGGACCCTGGAGGTCGACCTGCTGGAAGGTCGGCGTCCAGCTCGGAAAGCTCTCGACGTCCTCGAGCACCCGCCACGTCGCCTCGGCGGACGCCGGCACCTCGACCTTGCGCTCGTACTTCACCGGTACCTCTCCTGCAGCTTGCGCTTGACCAGCTTGCCCGTCGGCGTGCGCGGCAGCTCGTCGACGAAGTCCACGCTACGAGGCGCCTTGACGTGCGCGATCCGCGCCCGGACGTGCTCGATCAGCTCGCGCTCCAGCGCGGGCCCCGGCTCGGCGCCCTCGGCGGGTACGACGACGGCCTTGACCACCTCGCCCATGTCGGCGTCGGGTACGCCGATGACCGCCACGTCGTAGACGGCCGGGTGGAGGGTGAGCGCGTTCTCCACCTCCTGCGGGTAGATGTTCGCGCCGCCGCTGATGACCATGAACGCACGGCGGTCGGTGAGGTAGAGGTAACCGTCCTCGTCGACGTGGCCGATGTCGCCGGTGGTGGCCCAGTTGTCGTGCCGGGGGTGCTGCGCCTGGCGGGTCTTGCCGGGGTCGTGGTGGTAGGCGAACGGCATCACGTCGCGCTCGAAGTAGACGAGGCCGTCCTCGCCGACCGGCAGCTCCGGCTGGTCGGGGTGGTCCTGGTCGACCACGTGCAGGACGCCGAGCGCGGCGGTTCCGACCGAGCCCGGGTGGGCGAGCCAGTCCTGCGGGGTGATCCACGTGAGCCCGACCGCCTCGGTGGCGGCGTAGTACTCGAAGAGGATCGGCCCCCACCACTCGATCATCTGCTGCTTCACCTCGACCGGACACGGCGCCGCCGCGTGGATGGCGACCTCGAGGCTGGAGACGTCGTACTTCCGGCGTACGTCGTCAGGCAGCTTGAGCATCCGCACGAACATCGTCGGCACCCACTGGCTGTGCGTGGCCCGGTGCTGCTCGACCAGCGCCAGCGCCTGCTCGGCGTCGAACCTGCGCATGGCGACGACCGTGCCGCCGGTGGCCGTGATGACCATGCTGAAGCGCAGCGGTGCCGCGTGGTACATCGGTGCCGGCGAGAGGTAGACCGTGTCCTCGCCGAAGCCGAACATCGGCTGGAACAGCGCCACGTACATGCTGCCGGGCTCGTCGACCTGGTGGTCGCGCAGTGGTGGCCGGACCGCCTTGGGGAAGCCGGTGGTGCCCGAGGAGTAGAGCATGTCGGCGCCGGCCGGCTGGTCACCGAGGGGGGCACCGCTGGCCGCCTCGATCGCCCGGTCGACGTCGGCCCCGAGGAGCCGCGTGCGCACGCCCGGAGCCCGGTCGGCGATGTCCGCGGCGCGGCCGGCCTGGCCGGTCGAGGACAGCAACACGGCCGCCCCGCAGTCGTCGAGGATGTAGGCCTGCTCGTCGGCGGTGAGGTGGAAGTTGATCGCGACGAGGTAGAGGCCGCTGCGCAGCGCCGCCCAGTAGGCGACGAGGTAGAGCGGATCGTTCTCGCTGAGCAGGGCCACCGCGTCGCCCTTCTGCAGCCCGGCATCACGGAGCACGCGGGCCAGACGGACGGACCGGCCCTCGAGCTCGCCGTAGGTCAGGGTCTCTCCGGTGTCGGCCATGACCAGCGCCGGCCTGTCGGGGTTCTTGGCTGCGAACGTGCCGGGATACACGCCCGTCACTCCACCACTGATGTGCGGTCGCGTCGAGGTCAGTGGTGGCGGTGGTGCTTCCGGTGGCCGTGGCCGGGGTGACGGTGCCGGTGGTGGTGCCGGTGGTGGTGCCGGTGGTGGTGGCGCGCGTGGTGCCGGTGGTGGTGGCGCGCGTGGTGGGCGGCAATCGGCTGGGAGACGGGTCCGGGCGGGGCCACCGTGGCCGGGGCGGGTACGACGGCCGGTGTGGTCGTCTGGGCACGTGCCGGGCGCGGCGGGGCAATTGCGGCGTGAGCGCGGTGGACCGCGGCCGCGGAAGCGGCGCCCGAGGGGAACGGCAGCGAGCTCCACCATGCGGTGCCCAGCAGCAGCGCGAAGGCGACGGCGACGCCCGACAGGGCCACGCGGGGCGACACAGCGGGGCGGACCGGCACCGGCCGGTCCGGGACGGTCTCGCCGCGGAGCCGGGCCACGACCTGCGCCGCCGTCGGCCGGTCGCGCGGGTCGCGCGCGGTCATGGCCACGAGAAGCGCACGCCACTCTTGCGGGAGCGTGCCGGGGATCTCCGGCGCGCGGTTGAGCCGGGCCAGTGCCATCTCCACCGAGGTGCCGGCGTACGGCCGGACGCCGGTGAGGGCCTCGAGCAGGACCAGCCCGAGTGAGTACACGTCGACGGCCGTCGTGACGCTCTCGCCCGCCACCTGCTCCGGCGCGAGGTAGGCGATGGTGCCCACGACGTGCCCGGTGCGGGTGTGGTGGTGGGTGTCGTCGACCATCCGGGCGATCCCGAAGTCGGCCAGCATCGCTGAGCCGTCCTCGTCCAGCAGCACGTTGCCCGGCTTGACGTCGCGGTGGACCACGCCGGCCGCATGCACGTGCACCAGGGCGGCAGCGATGTCGACGCCGAGCTCCGCCACCCGGTCCGGCGGCAGCGGCGCGCCCATGAGGTCGGCCAGGGTGCTGCCGCGCACGAGCTCGAGGACCAGGAACGGCCGGTCCCGGTCGACGCCGGCGTCGAGGACCCGGACCAGGTGCGGGTGGGACAGCCTGGCCAGGAGCCTGGCCTCCGACAGGAACCGGGCCCGGTCCGTCTCGCCGGTCGTCGTGTCGCGGAGCAGCTTCACGGCGACCGGCCGGTCGAGCCGGGTGTCGGTCGCCTCGTGGACGTCGGCCACGCCGCCCGACCCGAGGACGCGGTGCAGCTGGTAGCGGTCCGCCACGGTTCCGGGCGCCATCGCGTCGCCCAGCAGCGTGGCCATGTCGGTGAGGACGGTGTCGTCGTCTGCCATCAGCGGGTCGGCGTGGCGAGCGGCTGCCGCAGGAGCGGCGGGGCGGACATGCACACCCGGTTCCCCGTCAGGGGATGGTTGATGCCTGCAGGTCAGCCGCGAATGTGGGTGGTCCAGCCGGCCAACATGGGTGGTTCTCCCGATCCGGGTCGCGGTGTCGCCGTCCTAGGTTTTCGGCGCATCCGAACACACCGAATCAAGAAGGAGTCTGACCATGAAGACCCGAATCGTGCTGTCGTGCGTGGCCGTCGCCGCGCTGCTCACGGGGACGGCTCCGGCCGGGGCATCCACTTCGCAACATGACCTGGGGAAGCTGCGCACGGCAACGAAAGAGTTCCACAACGTCGCCAACGCCGAGCAGGCCGGCTTCGGGCTGCTCACCGACAAGAACGGCATCACCTGCATCGACATGCCCGGCATGGGTGGCATGGGTGTGCACTGGGTCAAGGGCAAGCGCGTCGGCGACCCCGCCGAGAAGGTCGCCAAGCCCGAGGCGCTGGTCTACGAGCCCCAGGCGGACGGCACGCTCAAGCTCGCCGCCGTCGAGTACGTCGTCATCAAGGCCGACTGGGACGCCACCCACTCGTCGCGACCCTCGTTGTTCGGGCACCGGTTCAACCTGACCAAGGCGCCGAACCGCTTCGGCCTCCCGACTTTCTACTCGCTGCACGTGTGGGCGTTCAAGCCCAACCCGGCGGGCCGGTTCTCGATGTGGAACCCGGACGTCCACTGCCCATGACGGGGGACGAGGGAGGGCTCCCGTACCCACTGGTTCGGGTACGGGAGCGCCGGCACCACCGGGCGACGCTCGCCATGCTGATCCGATCTGCCGCGGTCCTCGCGCTCGCCGTCGAGGTCGCCATCCACGTCTACCTCGCGCCCGACCATCTGACCGAGGTGCCCTACATCGGGGTTCTCTTCGTGGTCTCGTCCGTGCTCTGCGCCGTCGCGCTGCTGCTGGTGCTGGCCGACCGTCCCGCCGGGTGGCTGCTCGGCACGGCACTGTGCGTCGGCATGGCCGGCGCGTTCGTCGTCAGCCGGGCCATCGGACTGCCCGACTACCACGAGGGGTGGACCAGCGACAGCAGCCTGGGCCTGTGGTCCCTGGCCCCCGAGGCACTGTTCGTCGTGCTCGTCCTGGTCCGGCTGCACCGCAGGTCAGAACTCGTAGCCGTACTCACGTAGGTCGGCCTCGAACAGCTCGGCCACCCGCTGGCGGGTGGTCGAGCTGTAGACGTCTTGGTAGTCGGGCCGGCCCGGGTCGATGTTGACGCTCTGCGGCGCGATCCACTCCAGACCGAGGTGGTCGTAGATCTGCTTCAGGTCGGCCTCGAGGCTCTCCTGGTGGCCGGTGAAGTCGGCCCGCTTCTGGTCGTTGTTGAGGAAGGCCACCTGCGGCTTGCGCAGCCGCGGGTGCTCGTCGGGTGCGTGCATGACGAACGACTCGAAGTCGGGGTGAGCGGCGATGATGCCGGCCACGAACCGGTTGCGCTGCAGGTGGTCGAGGTAGCGCTCGATCCCCTGCGCCGCGCCGTCCCGGAACCGCTCCATCATCCGCCACCACGAGAGCATCCGGGCCCACGGGTTCCGGACGAACCCGGCCGTCCAGTAGTCGGCCAGGGCCGGCTCGAGCTGCAGCAGCCGGTCCAGCGGCGCGTGTCGGTTGGCGGCCGAGATCCGGCGTACGTCGCCCAGGGCCGTGGTCAGCCCGTTGTCGATCGTGGACCCGCCGGTCTTCTGCACGTGCACGAAGAGGAACCGGTGCGAGTCGGAGATGAGCACCGGCTCACGCTACCGGGCGACCTCGGTGGCTGAGGTGCGAGGAGCGCCAGCGGCCGAGCCTCGAAGCCTGTGGGTGCTCCGTGACACGCTTCTCCGCATGCGTGAGCTCGGTGACCTGGTCGTCGACCTGAGCACGCGCGGCGACCGGGCCACCGCGGTCTACCGGGCGCTGCTCGACGCGGTGCGCGGCGGACGGCTCGAGCCGGGGGAGCGGCTGCCACCCACGCGGGCGCTGGCCACCGACCTGGGGGTGTCCCGGACCACCGTGGCGACGGCCTACGACCGGTTGGTGGCCGAGGGGTTCCTCACCGCCCGGGTCGGCGCCGGGACCTTCGTGGCCGACGCGGCCCGTCCGGTGCGGCCGCCGAGACGGGGGACCGACCTGGCGCCTCGGCCGGACTGGGACCGCGAGCCGCACCCGACGAGCGGGTCGACCCCCAAGCCGGTCCACGACTTCCGGGTGGGGATCCCCGATGCGCGGCTGTTCCCGTTCGACACGTGGCGAAGGCTGGTCACCGCGGAGCTGCGGGTGGGGGCCCACGATCTCGGGGTCTATGCCGACCCGGCCGGCTACCCGCCGCTGCGGGCCGCGATCGCGCGCCAGCTCGCCCTGTCCCGTGGCGTGACCGCGCGCTCCGACGAGGTGCTGGTCACCTACGGCACCCAGCAGGCGCTCGACCTGGTGACGCGGGTCCTGGTCGGCCCGGGCGACGTGGTGGCGATCGAGGAGCCGGGCTACCCGCTGGCGCGCGACGTGTTCGCGTCCTACGGCGCCAAGGTGGTGCCGGTCCGGGTCGATTTCGAGGGGCTGGTGGTCGACGACCTTCCCGCGTCGACGCGGCTGGTCTTCACCACGCCGTCGCACCAGTTCCCGACCGGACCGCCGCTCTCGCTGGACCGGCGCCACGCGCTCCTCGACTTCGCCGGCCGGCATCGGTGCGCGGTCGTCGAGGACGACTACGACAGCGAGTTCCGCTTCACCGAGCGACCGCTGGAGACCCTGCACTCGATGGACGACGCCGGACGGGTGCTCTACCTCGGCACGTTCTCCAAGTCCCTGGTGCCGGGGCTTCGGTTCGGCTACCTCGTGGCGCCCGAGCCGCTCCAGGCCGCCCTGCGGGCGGCGCTCCAGCTGTCGGTCGGCTACATCGACGTGCCCGAGCAGGCTGCCCTGACCCGGTTCCTCGAGGACGGGCTGTTCGCCCGGCACCTCCGCAAGGCCAAGTCGGCGTACGCCGAGCGCCGTGAGCTCGTGCTCGAGGCGGTGCACGGCCCGCTCGCCCGGCACCTCGAGCTGGTTCCGTGCCAGGCCGGGCTGCACGTCACCACCCTGCTGCGCGACCAGACGGCCGACGACGCCGCGGTGGCGGGTCGCGCGGCCGAGCTGGGCGTCGCGGTCGAGCCGCTTTCGCAGTACTCCACCAGCGGCGAGCCGCGGGGGATCGTGATGGGCTACGGCGCCGCCGACCCTGCGTCGATCACGCCGGGGCTGGCGCGGCTGGCTCAGCTCCTCGATGAAGCGCCGTCCACGCCAGCGCACCCGCCCCGATGAGCGCCGGGCCCAGCAGATGGGTGCCGGTCAGGGCCAGCAGGCCGAGCGTGGCCACGAAGCCGACCGCCGCCCCGCGTCGTACCCAGGTGCCGCGAGGGAGCAACCTGAGCGCGGCGGCGGTGCCCACCGCGTAGACGAGGGCGAAGGCGCCGGTGGTGGCCAGCAACGGCGCGTTGAGCGAGAGGTCCCCGACCGTGATCACCCCGAGGGACGCCAGTGCGCCGAGCGCCACGACGGCCAGCGAGCGGCGGGGCACCTCGCCCGCGCTCGACCCTTGGGCCAGCCAGGCCGGGAGCGACCCGTCGCGGCCCAGCGCGGCGCCCAGCCTCGCGCCGCCACCGAAGTAGGCGTTGATCGCGCCCACCGACAGCAGCACCGCCACGATCGTCGTGACCGGCCGCGCCCACTCGCCCAGGCCGAGCACCAGCAGGTCGGACAGCGGCGCCGGGCCGGGGTGGTCGCCCAGCACGGCGACCGTCGCGAACGCGATCCCGAGGTAGAGCACGCTGATCACCGCTATCGCGATGCCGGTGGCGCGGCCGATGTCGCGGGCGGGGTCGCGGTACTCCGCGCTCAGCGAGGTGACCGCCTCCCAGCCGGCGAACGCCCACACCAGCAGCGCGGCCGCAGAGCCGATGGCCAGCCACCCCTGCGGGGCGAACGGCGTCAGGTTGTCGAGCCGGGCGTGGGGCAGCGACACGATGGTCGCGGCCAGCAGCAGCGCGCCGAGGACGAACGCGATGACCAGCTGCACCCGGCCGCTGACCCGCAGGCCGAACCAGTTCATGGCGGCGACCACGGCGATGATCCCGCCGGTGGCCAGCAGCTGGGTCTGCCGACCGCCGCCGAGCGAGTCGGCGACGTACGCCCCGGCGAACCCGGCCGCGGTCGGTGCCCCGATCGGGATCGCGAAGTAGAAGCACCAGCCGACGACCGTCGCGGCGCGAGCACCGAACGCGCGACGGGCGTAGGTCGAGACGCCGCCGCCGTCGGGGTAGCGCGCGCCCAGCGCCGCGAAGGTCGTGGCCAGGGGCACGGACAGGAGTAGCAGCCCTGCCCAGGCCAGCAGCGAGGCCGGTCCGGCGGCGTGCACCGCCAGCGCCGGCAGCGAGATCACACCGGTCCCCAGCACCGCCCCGATCGTGAGCGCCGCGCCCTGCGGGACGTCCAGCCGGCCACCCGCCGTCGCCTGCGGGTCGGCGGGAGTGGAGGGCGGCGCCACCGAGGTCATGGCCCAATTCTGGCCGTGACAATGGCCGGACAGAACGGCCAATCGATGGCTGATTGCGCAGGCCAATCGGCCAGGAGAGGAGCTCTGACGCTGGTCGGCAGCGCTCAGGTCAGGTCGGAGATCTTCTCGATCAGGGCGGTGGTCGAGATGGCCGGCGTCCGCGTCAGGTAGACCACCTCGCAGATGTCCATGAACTCGTCGAACCGGCCCTTCCAGTCGTCGCCCATGACGAGCACGTCGGCGGCGTACTGCTCGATGTAGTGACGCTTGAGCTCGAGGCTCTCCTCGACGAACACCTCGTCCACCGGCTTCAGGGCGCCCACGATCGCCAGCCGCTCGGCCTGGCTGAACACCGGCTCGCGGCCCTTCTTGGCCACGTTGAGCGCGTCGGACGAGACGCCGACGACCAGCCGGTCGCCGTAGTGGGCCGCGCGCTCGATGACCCGCAGGTGTCCGACGTGGAAGACGTCGAACGTGCCGAAGGTCAGGACGGTGCGAGGCATGGGCGGGATTCTCCCAGCCACCACGCGTCCGGGAGAATCGACGGCAAATGGACGACACCGCCACCGCCCCGGCCCCCCTCGGACCCCTCGTCGCCGGGGATCCCGCCGCCGACGCCGTGCGCCGCGCCGGGCTGCGGCGGATGCGCACGGTGGCCACCGGGCTGCTGGTGCTGGCTGCGGTGGTGTACGTCGTGACGCGGGACCGCGGCGGCTTCCTCGGCTTCGTCAACGCCGGAGCCGAAGCGTCGATGGTGGGTGCGATCGCGGACTGGTTCGCGGTCACCGCCCTGTTCAAGCACCCGTTGGGGCTGCCGGTCCCGCACACCGCGCTGATCCCGCGCAAGAAGGACGAGCTGGGTCGCGGGCTGGAGGAGTTCGTCGGGGAGAACTTCCTGCAGGAGGCGATCATCCGCGACCGCATCGGCGCGGCGGGGGTGTCGCGGAGGCTGGGCGGCTGGCTGGGCCAGCCGGCCAACGCGCAGCGTGTGGTGGACGAGGTGGCCGAGGTGACGGCGATCGCGCTGTCCAAGGTCCGCGACGACCACATCGAGTCGCTGGTCCGCGACGCGTTCACCCCGCGGTTCCGGGAGGAGCCGATCGCACCGCTGCTGGGCGGGCTGCTGACCGAGGCCCTGGAGGACGACCTCCACCACGGGCTGGTCGACCTGGCCCTGGACGAGCTGTACGGCTGGCTGGTCGAGAACCCGGAGACGGTCGCTGAGGTGCTCGGCGAGCGGGCGCCCTGGTGGACGCCGCCGCGGCTCAACGAAGCGGTGACCGGGCGGATCCACACCGAGCTGGTCCGCTGGGTGTCGGACATCCGGGAGGACCCGGGGCACCGGGCCCGCGTCGCCCTCGACTCGGTGCTGCGTCAGCTGGCTGACGACCTGCTCCACGACCCCGACACCCAGGCCCGCGCCGAGGCGCTCAAGGAGCGCGTCCTCGACAACCCGGCGGTGATGCGGTCCGCGGTCTCGCTCTGGAACGCGCTGCGGCGAGCGCTCACCACGTCGCTCCAGGACCCGCAGGGCGCCGTACGCCAGCGCATGATGACCGAGGTCGAGGCGTTCTCGACCCGGCTCAACTCGGACGCGGCCCTGCAGGAACGGCTGGACGGGCTGGCCGCGGACGCCGCCGTCTTCGTCGTCGACCGGTACGGCGCAGAGGTCACCGCTGTCATCACCCACACCATCGAGCGGTGGGACGGCCGCGAGGCCGCCCGCCGGATCGAGCTGCACGTCGGGCGCGACCTGCAGTTCATCCGGATCAACGGCACCGTCGTCGGCGGCCTGGTCGGAGTGGTCATCCACGCCGTCAGCGTCGTGCTGCCCTGACCGGCGTGTGATTTGGGAGCGCGACACGCCCGGGGGGACAATGGGAGCGTGACGGACTACAAAGACGTTCCTGTGGAGGACGCCTCTATCAAGCTCGGTCAGTTCCTCAAGCTGGCCGACCTCATCGAGTCCGGCGGCGAGGCCAAGCAGGTGCTCGCCGGAGGCATCGTCCGCGTCAACGGCGAGGTCGAGACCCGCCGCGGCCGCCAGCTCGAGCGCGGCGACATCGTGAGCGTGGCCGCCAAGTCCGCCCGGGTGGGCGGCGAACGCGAGTGGGAGTGAGCGCCGAGTGACCCGAACTCGAACTCCGCGCGCTATCTCGCGGCCTGAGCACGCACCTCGCGGCGTTGGCAGAGCTAGGAAGACGCCCAGTCTGCCTGCGCTCCGCCGCCTTGCGATGCCCGCACTCTGACCACGACATAGCGCACGTATTTCTCGTCCGGGTCTAGCTCACACCCAGCAGGTCGACCACGAAGACCAGGGTCGCGCCCGGCTTGATGACGCCGCCGGCGCCCCGGTCGCCGTACGCAAGGTGCGGCGGGATCACCAGCTGTCGCCGGCCGCCCACCTTCATGCCCTGGACGCCGGTGTCCCAGCCCTGGATGACCTGACCGACGCCGAGCCGGAACCTGAGCGGCTCGCCGCGGTTGTAGGACGCGTCGAACTCCTCGCCGGTCTCGTGGCTCACCCCGACGTAGTGGACCTCGACGGTCCGGCCGGATTGCGCCTCCTCGCCGTCGCCCTCCATCAGGTCGATGACGACCAGGTCGGTCGGCGGCTCGGGGTCAACGAAGTCGATCTCGGGCTTGTCCATGATTCCGACCCTAGCGAGCCGGTGGCGAGACCTCGCCGGGGTGGCGGTGGGAGATCAACCTGTCGAGCGTCCGGACCGGTTGAGGAGCCACCGCCGTCCGGGCTAGCGTCCGCCGGCCACCCGCAGCGTCGTGCCGGTGACGTACGACGCCTCGTCGCTCATCAACCAGGCCACGGCGTCCGCCACTTCCTCGGGCTCGCCGGCCCGCTGCATCGGGATCAGCGGCGCGACCCGTTCCAGCCGGCCGGGCTCGCCTGCGTCGGCGTGGATGCTCGTGCGGATCAGCCCGGGTGCGACGCCGACCACGCGGACACCCTGGTCGGCCACCTCCTCGGCCAGGCCGAGGGTGAGCGCGTCGATGCCGGCCTTGGCCGCGGCGTACTGCACGTACTCACCGGGCGAGCCCTTGGTGGCGGCACCCGAGCTGATGTTGACGATCACGCCGCCCGGTCCGCCGTACGCCGTGGAGAGCGCGCGCACCGCCGCGCGCGCGACCAGGATCGCCGAGGTCAGGTTGAGGTCGATCGTCTTGCGGATCACGTCCACCGGCGTCTCGGCCAGCGACCCGATGTGGAACGTCGCCCCGGCGTTGTTGACCACGCCGGTCAGGGGACCGGCCGCTTCGAACAGCTTGTCGACGCCCCCCGGCTCCAGCAGGTCGGTCTGCACCAGCGTGCACCCGCCGCCCGCCGCCTCGACGTCCGCCTCGGCCAGCTCGGCGGCCGCGTCGTCATGGGCGTACCCGAGCACGAGGTCGTGCCCGGCCCGCGCCAGCCGGTGCGCGATCGCGACCCCGATGCCGCGGGTGCCGCCGGTGACGAGGGTGCGTGGCCTGGGTGCGGACCCGGTCAAGTCTGGTGCACGTAGGAGTCGAGCTGGTCGCGCTCGAACTCCAGCTGGCTCAGCTTGTGCTTGACCACGTCACCGATCGAGACGATGCCGACCAGCTTGCCGTCCTTGACCACGGGAACGTGCCGGAACCGGCGCCTGGTCATGATCTCCATCAGGGCGTCCAGGGTGTCGCTGGGCGCGCAGGTCTCGACGACCTCGGTCATGATCGCGCCGACGGTGTTGTTGACGACGGTGCCGTCGTGGTGGAGGTGGCGCACGACGTCGCGCTCGCTGACGATGCCGTCGACCGACTGGCCGTCGGTGCTCACGATCAGCGCGCCGACGTTGTGCTCGGCCAGCTTGGCGATGAGCTCGCGCACACCGGCGTCCGGCGTGATGGTGACCACGTCACCGGCTGGCTTGGCGCTGAGCACTTCGGCGATCTTCATCGCGACCTCCCGAAACGGTTGGAAACCCGACGGTAGCGAGCGGACGGGTCGCTGAACAGGGGATCGCTCAGGACTCGGGATCACGCGGGGCGCGCGGCCGCAGCTCGGACACCGACCCGGGCCCGGACGGCTGCCAGTCCGGGTCGCCGTCATCGTCGTCCACCGAGCCCAGGAACGACAGCACCGCATCGTGCAGGTGGCCGTTGGTGGCCAGGGCGTTGCCGCTCCACGGCCCGTCCTCGCCGGCCAGCGAGGTGAAGAGACCGCCCGCCTCCCGCACGATCACGTCCAGCGCCGCCATGTCGTGCAGGGCGAGCTCCGGCTCGGTGGCGATGTCCACGGCTCCCTCGGCCAGGAGCATGTAGGACCAGAAGTCGCCGTAGGCCCGAGACCGCCAGCAGCGGCGCATCAGCGCGATGAAGTCGTCGCCCTGGCCGCGTTCCTCCCAGCCGTGCAGGGATGAGTACGACAGCGAGGCGTCCTCGAGGCGGCGTACGTCGGACACGTGGCACTGGGTGGCCTTCAGCAGCGACCGACCGGTCCACGTGCCCGCGCCGGAGGACGCCCACCACCGCCGCTGCAGGGCCGGCGCCGAGACCACGCTCAGCACCACCTCGTCGTCGACGGCAAGCGCGATCAGCGTGGCCCAGACAGGTACGCCGCGGACGAAGTTCTTGGTGCCGTCGATCGGGTCGATGATCCAGCGCCGCTGGCTGTGCCCCGTCGAGCCCTGCTCCTCACCGGTCACCGCGTCGCGCGAGCGCACCCGTGACAGGGTGCGCCGGATGCTCTCCTCGACCGCCTCGTCGGCGTCGGTGACGGGGGTGAGGTCCGGCTTCGACATCACGTGGAGGTCGAGCGCCTTGAACCGCCCGGTGGTCAGCGAGTCGGCGTCGTCGGCCAGGACGTGGGCCAGGCGGAGGTCGTCGGTGTAGTCCTGACCCTGAACCGGCACGGCATCACCCTATGCTGCGGTGAACCATTCCCGGCGGAGGGACGTAGGCAACGACATGTGGGAGATCAGAGGCTTGCCACTGCACGTCCTCGTGGTCCACGCCACGGTGGTGCTCACGCCAGTCGCGGCGCTCGTGGCGATCGCCTACGCCACCTGGCCGAAGTACCGCGACTGGCTGCGATGGCCCACCGCCGCCGCGGCCGTCATCGCCGTGGTACTCGTCTGGGCGGCGTACCTCTCCGGGAACAACTTCTTCTCCAGCAGCCGGTTCGACCACTTCTCGGGCGCGATCCTCGACAGGATCCACACCCACCAGAGCTACGCCCGAACGCTGCGCTGGATCGCCTCCGCCTTCGGGGTCGTCACGCTGGTCGCGGTGTCGCTGCACAGCCGCACGGGGCCGACGCGGACGGTCCTCGCGGTGCTGGTCGTGGTCGGTGCGGTGCTGACCCTGGTCTGGACCTTCCTCACGGGTGAGGCCGGGGCTCGGGCCGTCTGGGGAACCTAGGGCCTAGTACGCCGGCTCGCTCCGCGCGGCGAGCAGCCGCCGGAACGACGCCACCCGATCCGGATCGGCCTGGCCGTTCGCAACCGCCTCGTCGAGCCCGCACTCCGGCTCGCCGGCGCCGTGGGTGCAGCCGCGCGGGCAGTCCTCGGTCATCTCGTCCAGGTCCGGGAACGCCTTGATCAGGTCCTCCGGCTTGACGTGCGCGAGCCCGAAGGACCGGATGCCGGGGGTGTCGATGATCCAGCCGTCGTCGTCGGGGAGCGCCAGCAGGTACGCCGACGTGGAGGTGTGCCGACCACGGCCCGTCACGGCGTTGACGATCCCGACCTCGCGCATCGCGTCCGGGACCAGGGCGTTGACCAGTGTCGACTTCCCGACGCCGCTGGACCCGAGCAGCACGCTCACCCGGCCGGACAGCCGCTGCTTCAGCTCGGACAGGTCTCCACCGCGGTGGGTGACCACCCACGGCACGCCCAGGGAGCGGTACGTCGCGAGCAGGTCGTCGGGCGAGGTCAGGTCCGACTTGGTGAGACAGAGCAGCGGGGCGAGGCCCGCGTCGTAGGCCGCCACGAGCGCGCGGTCGATCAGCCGCGGCTGCGGGTCGGGGTCGGCGAGGGCGACCACGACCACGAGCTGGTCGGCGTTCGCGACGATGACCCGCTCCACCGGGTCGTCGTCCTCCGCCGTGCGGCGCAGGGTGGTGGTCCGCTCGCCGACCTCGACGATGCGCGAGAGTGAGCCCTCGTCGCCCGACACGTCGCCCTCCACGCGGACCCGGTCTCCGACGACCACGCCGCGGCGGCCCAGTGGCCGCGCCTTCATGGCCGTGACGACGCGGCCGTCGACCAGCAGGGTGTAGCGGCCTCGGTCCACGGTGACGACCACGCCGTCGGCGGCGTCCTCGTAGGTCGGGCGCTCCTTGGTGCGCGGCCGGGTCCGGCGCCGGGGACGGTCGTAGTGCTCGACGTCCTGGTCGGAGTACCGGCCCGTGGGCATCAGAACAACCCGGACCAGAATGCGCCGAAGTCCGGGAAGGTCTTCGAGGTCGTCTCGATGTCGTCCACGAGCACGCCGTCGACAGCAGCGCCGACGACCACGCCGGCGTGCGCCATCCGGTGGTCGGCGTAGGTGTGGAACACCCCGCCGTGCAGGGGAGCAGGGCGGAACGACAGGCCGTCCGGGTGCTCGACCACATCGGCGCCCAGGCCGCCGAGCTCGGCGGCCAGGGCCGCCAGCCGATCGGTCTCGTGGCCGCGGATGTGCGCGACCCCGCGCAGGTGGCTGGGGCCGGCAGCGAGCGCGCACAGCGCCGCGACGGCCGGAGTGAGCTCGCCGTGGTCGTGCAGGTCGACGTCGATGCCCGCGAGCCGCGCAGGTCCGGTGACGGTGAGGCCGGTGTCGCCGAGGGTGACCGTGCAGCCGAGCTGTTCGAGGATGTCGCGCAGGCCGTCACCGGCCTGCGTGGTCGACGTCGGCCAGTCCCGGACCGTGATCCGCCCGGCGGTGACCGCCGCCAACCCCAGGAACGGCGCCGCGTTGGACAGGTCCGGCTCGATCAGGTGGTCCACCGGCTTGATCACGCCCGGTGCGACCGACCAGCGGTTCGCCTCGGAGTCGTCCACCTCGACGCCGTGCTCGCGCAGGATGGCCACGGTCATGTCGATGTGGGGGAGGGATGGGACCGGCTTGCCGTCGTGGCGGACATCGACCCCCTCGTGGTACCGCGCACCGGCCAGCAGCAGCGCCGAGACGAACTGCGAGGACGCCGACGCGTCGATGACCACCCGGCCGCCACGGACCGACCCGGTGCCCCGCACCTCGAACGGCAGGGCGCCCCGGCCGCGGTCCTCGACGTCCGCACCCAGCGTGCGCAGTGCGGCCAGCACCTCACCGATGGGCCGGGTGCGCATGTGCGGGTCGCCGTCGAAGCCGACCGTGCCGCTGGACAGGCCGGCGGCCGGCGGCACGAACCGCATCACCGTTCCGGCCAGCCCGCAGTCGACCTGTGCGTCGTGGTCGAACCGGCCGGGGGTGACCGCCCAGTCCTCGTCGCACGTCTCGACGTCCGACCCGAGCCCGGTCAGGGCCGCGGCCATCAGCAGCGTGTCGCGGGACCTGAGCGCCCGGCGTACGACGGAAGGGCCGTCGGCCAGCGCCGCCAGGAGCAGCGCGCGGTTGGTCAGAGACTTGCTGCCGGGCAGGGACACGACGCTGTCGACCGGGCCGGTCGCCCGAGGGGCAGGCCACGGTGCGGTCGACGGACGGCTCAAGTCACCCTGGCCTTGGCCAGAGTCGCCTCGCGGCGGGCGCTGCGGGCCAGGTGCTTCGCCTCGCGACGGGCGTCCTTCGCGACGCGACGGGTCCGCCACACGAGGCCGGGCTGGCCCTCGGTGTCACCCGAGGCGATGATCAGGCCCCCGAGCATCGACACGTTCTTGAAGAAGTGCACCCGCTGCTGGGCCCGCTCGCCAGGGTCGGACTTCTCCCAGAACCGGTGGCCCGCCGCCGTCGTCGGCACGAGGGTGGCTGCGAGCACGAGAGCCGAGAGCCGCGGCGCCTTTCCGCTGGCCAGTCCCAGACCTGCCGCGATCTGCGCGACGCCGTTGATCCGCACGAGGCTGGCCGGGTCGGACGGCAGCTGTGGGACGACCCGCTGCAGGAGAGGCACCAGCTTCTCGGTGACCGGCTCAGCGGCGCCCGCCTTCTGTCCGGCGTTTCGGACGGAGTCGATGCCACCGACGATGAACATAGAGGCGAGCATCGGACGCGCGAACAGTCTGCTGATGGCCATGGCTCAGTCAAACACGTTCCGTGAGGTCGGGAGCCGCGGGTGCATGGGCTCTGGTCCTGACGGGGTAGTCGCCTTCCTGACGCTTTTCGCCCGGAGAACCGCACAAAAGGTGACGGACCACCCCGTCGCCGGTGGCCTCTAGGCTGGGTGCATGTGCGGCCGCTACGCCTCGAGTCGGCGCCCCGAGGACCTCATCGAGGAGTTCGAGGTCGTCGAGAGCAAGGTGCCGGCGCCGCTGGCGCCCGACTACAACGTGGCCCCGACCAAGGAGGTCTACGCCGTCGTGGAGCGGCCACCCTCCAAAGTGGCGGGTGATGAGGGAGAGCTGCCCCAGCGGCAGCTTCGCACGCTCAAGTGGGGGTTGGTCCCGTCCTGGGCCAAGGACCCCAAGATCGGCAGCCGGATGATCAACGCCCGGATGGAGACGGTGGCCGAGAAGCCGGCGTACCGCCGGGCGCTGGCCTCGAGGCGCTGCCTGCTGCCGGCCGACGGCTACTTCGAGTGGTACCCGACCGACGACAAGACGAAGGCCGGCAAGCCCAAGAAGCAGCCCTTCTTCATCCATCCCAAGGACGGCAGCACGCTCGCGATGGCCGGCCTCTACGAGATCTGGCGCGACCCGGAGAAGGCAGACGACGCCGAGGACCGCTTCCTGTGGAGCTGCACGGTGATCACCACCGATGCCCCGGACGACCTCGGGAAGATCCACGACCGGATGCCGCTGATGGTCGAGCGGGAGCAGTGGGCCGCGTGGCTGGACCCGCGCACCGACAAGGACTCCGTGCTGGACCTTCTGGTGCCCGCCGCGCCGGGGCGGCTCGAGGCCTACCCCGTCTCGCTCGCGGTCAACGCCGTGAAGAACAACGGTCCGGAGCTGGTCGAGCCGCTGGACCTGTCGTGACCCGGAGATGAGGCAGCCATGAGCGCGACCCGCAGCGTCGACACGCCGCACGGCGAGGCGCGGCTGGAGACGTTCCGCGCCAGGTCGCCGTTCGTCACGCTCCTGCTCAGCCACGGCGCGGGCGGCGGCACCGGCGCCCGGGACCTCCAGGCCCTGGCGGGGGAGCTGCCGGGCCAGGGGGCCAACGTCGTACTCCTCGAGCAGCCGTGGCGGCTCGCGGGCCGCAAGGTCGCGACGGCGCCGCCGACGCTGGACGACGCGCTGGTGGCCGCGGCGCGGAGCCTGCGGTTCCGGACCCCGCTGGTGGTGGGCGGCCGGTCCGCCGGGGCTCGGTCCGGTGCCCGGTCGGCGTCCGGGCTGGGCGCGGTCGGCTGCCTGTGCCTGTCGTTCCCGCTGCACCCGCCGGGCCGCCCGGAGAAGTCGCGGCTGGACGAGCTTCGCGGGAGCGGCGTACCCACCCTCGTCGTCCAGGGTGAGCAGGACACGATGGGCCGGCCCGAGGAGTTCCCCGACGACCTGGACCACGTCGACTTCGCGGTCGTGCCCGGCGGGGACCACGGGCTGCGGGTGCCGAAGTCCGCTGGGCTCAGCGAGGCCGAGGCCATGGAGATCGTGGTGGAGTCCACGCTGGAGTGGCTGGTGCGGGAGGTGGCGGGCTCGACCGGGGAATGACGTCGGCGAGGTGGCTGTTGAACCAGTCGTGATCGCCGTACTGGAGCGTCCCCCCGCACGCGTAGGCTGGGAGACGATGACAGACACCCCAGACCTGCAGGCGCCGGACGACCTGTCCGAGCTCGACGTCGCCACCGAGACCGACGAGGAGCGCGCGGCGCGCTTCGAGCGCGACGCGCTGCAGTACCTCGACCAGCTCTACTCCGCCGGGATGCGGATGACCCGCAACCCCGCCGACGCAGAGGACCTCGTCCAGGAGACGTTCGCCAAGGCGTTCTCCTCGTTCCACCAGTTCCGGCCGGGCACCAATCTGAAGGCCTGGCTCTACCGGATCCTCACCAACACCTTCATCAACAACTACCGCAAGAAGCAGCGCCAGCCGCAGCAGTCGATGTCCGAGGACGTCGAGGACTGGCAGCTCGCCCGCGCCGAGTCGCACGCCTCGTCCGGGCTGAAGTCGGCGGAGATGGAGGCGCTGGAGCACCTGCCGGACTCCCAGGTCAAGGACGCCCTGCAGCGGCTGCCGGAGGAGTTCCGGCTCGCGGTCTACCTCGCCGACGTCGAGGGGTTCGCCTACAAGGAGATCGCCGAGATCATGGACACGCCGATCGGCACCGTGATGTCGCGGCTCCATCGCGGCCGGCGCCAGCTGCGTGACATGTTGTCGGACTACGTGCGGGCCAACGACCTGCTCCCGGCCGGACGAGACGGAGGGGACTCGTGAGCCACGACCACGAGCACGCCGTGGACCCGTCCGCGAGCGAGTGCGCCGACTTCCTCGAGCAGATCGTCTACTTCATCGACAACGAGCTGGCCGCCTCGGACTGCGCCGTGGTCCGCGCCCACCTCGACACCTGCAACCCGTGCCTGGAGAAGTACGACCTCCAGCGCACCGTGAAGTCCATCGTGGCCCGCTCGTGTTCAGAGGCCGCTCCTGAGGAGCTCCGCCAGCGCGTCCTGCTCCGCATCCGCGAGGTCCAGGTCCACATCACCGACGTCTGAGCCGCTTTTCGACCGTCCGTGATCACCCCGCCGCCGGGGTAGTCACGGACGGTTCTGTCGGTTCTGGGCCGTCAACCCGACAAGAACGTCCGTGAGTACCCCACCAACGGCGTGACGGCATTGCGCGTCACGAGTGACGTCATTATGGTGTCGCTGTGACATCAGCACTGACGGCACCGTGGCGGCTGCTCCGGACCCGGCCGGACCTGGCCAGGCTGGTCGGCGCCGGGCTGGTCTCGATGAGCGGCGACTGGCTGTTGGCGGTCGGGCTGTCGTACGTCGTCTACGACCTGACCGGCTCGACGATGGCGTCGGCCGGAGTGTTCCTCACCGCGCTGCTGCCGCAGGTGTTGGTCGGGCTGGTGGCCGGGGTCCTGGTCGACCGCTGGGACCGGCGGCGCACGATGCTGGTCGCCAACCTGGTGCTGGCGGCCGGGCTCCTGCCGCTGCTGCTCGTCGAGGACGCCAGCTCGATCTGGATCGTCTACCCAGTCCTCGTGCTCGAGGCAGTGGTCGAGACGCTGTTCGCCCCGGCCGAGCAGGCGATGCTGCCCCGGGTCGTGGGCGGCTCGGAGTCGGGCGACCTGGTCACCGCGAACGCCCTCAACGACCAGGCCCGCAACGTCGCCCGGCTCGTCGGTGGCGCGCTGGGTGGCGTGCTCGCCGCCCTCGGCGGGATCCCGCTCGTGGCCCTGGCGGACTGCGGCACCTTCCTCCTGGCGGCGCTGCTCATCGCCCGGATCCGTACGTCGGGCGCGGTCGCGCCTCGCGAGGAGACCGCCGAGGACGTCGTCCGCGGTCGCTTCGCCGAGCTCCGCGCGGACTGGGTGGAGGGCGCTCGCGTGGCCCTGGGCTCCCGGGTGATCCGGGTGCTCGCGGTGTTCTGGCTGATCACGTCGTTCGGCGAGGGGATCTGGGGCACCCTCTTCGCGCCGTACGTCCGCTCGGTGCTGGACGGCGGCGCCGAGGCGCTCGGGCTGATCAGTGGCATCCAGGCCGTCGGGGGAGTGATCGGCGGCCTGTTCGCGGCGTCGTACGGCAGCCGCTGGCGGCCGGTGCGGATGCTCGGCTTCGGAGCCCTCGTCTTCGGAGCGGTCGACCTGGCCATCGCGCTCTACCCGCTGGGCTACGTGCACGCCTGGCCGGCCGCGGCGCTGATGGTCGTGGTCGGCCTGCCGGGTGCGGTGATGAGCGCCGGGATGATGACGCTGTTCCAACAGCACACCGACGACCGCGAACGCGGCCGGGTCTTCGCCCTGCTGCTGCTGGTCCGCTCGACGTTCCAGGTGCTGGGCAGCCTCACCGCCGGACTGCTCGGCGGCGTGCTGGGCATCGTGTCGGTGATGGCCTGGCAGGGGTGCGGCTACCTGCTGGCCGGCGCGCTCGTCGTCCTGCTGCTCGTCCGTAGGGAGGACTCGAGTGACGCGACGAGCCGGCGGCCGGCGGGCGGGGGCGCGTCGGTCAGCGCCTGAGGGCCAGGTGCGGGGCCAGCGCTACCAGCGGCTGACGCGCGCCAGGGTCAGAGCGCGGGACTCGACGAACGGCTCGTTCTGGTCGTACAGCCAGGGGCGACCGATCCACAGGAACGCGTCGGCGTACTGCTGGGCCAGCTCGACGGTGCGCTGGGGCAGGCCCCACTCCGGGTCGGCGAAGTCGTAGGTGGGCGGGATGCCGAGGGCGACGCAGGGGCCGGCGTCCTGCTGGCTCTCGCAGACCCGTGCGTTGTCCGGGTCGGGGGCGCGGTAGTCGCCGAAGACGAAGCCCTTGCCGTTCGAGGAGGTGTTGACGACGAAGTGCTTGTCCGGGATGCCCTGGGCGGCCAGGGCTCGGACGACGTCCGCGCCGCGCTGGACCTCGTCGACCGTGGACGAGTAGTGGGTGGTGTTGAGAGCGATGCCCCGCGCGTACCGCACTCCATCCTGGATCGCGATCCGGGTCGCCGCCGGCACGCCACCCTGCGACTCGATCGGCCAGTCCGCTGCGCCGACGTCGATGTACACCGACGTGTTGGGGAGAGCCGAGAGTGTCCGGGCTGCGAAGGCGATCAGGTCCGAGGGTGCCTGGGACCCGTGCGGTGCGCAGAGCGCGAAGGGTCCGTCGGGTTGGAGGATGATGGCGGCGTGGGCGTCGCCGACCGCTGAGGCGAACCGCTCGATCCAGGTCCGGTACGACGCGCTCTCGGCGGGTGTGGGAAGCCGGTGACAGGCTTCGTCCTCCCACGGGTGCATCCGGAAGATCGACATCTGGACCAGGGCGTCGGTCGAGCCGGCCTGCTGCTGCGAGCTCGCGATGTAGCCACGGACCTTGTCGGCGATCGCCGCGTCGGAGATCCAGCCCCCGAACCATTTCGCCTTGGGTGCGAGGGCGATCTTGCCGAGCAGCTCCTTCGTCTCTCCGCCGGCGCGCTCGTACGGCGCCCACGCCATCTCGCCGTCACCCTCGTAGACGCCCCACGGCCGACCCGCGAGCGGGTTCTGCGCGTCGATGCGTCGCTGGCGCATGGCGGCCAGCCAGGCGCGCGTGTGGTGCAGCGGCGGACCGGCGTGGTGGACCCTTGCGACCGCGGAGGGCGTCGGCGTCGCGGGAGCCGCGGAGCGCGCGGCGGCGGTCGGCGCACTCGTCGGGTCCGCCCGGGGCGAGTCGTCCGGGCCGGAGCAGGCCGAGGGCGCGCCGCTCAGCGTCAGTGCGGCGATCAGCGCTGACGTCCTGGCCAGGCGGCGGGGTGAGCGAGGGGTCACCGGTATCGAGTCTCCCAGACGCCACGAGCCCCAGCCGCTGGCTGGGGCTCGGTGCGATCGACGCCGGTCAGGCGTTGGGGCGCTTCCCGTGGTTCGCCTTCTTCTTCTTGCGACCGCGGCGCTTGCGTCCGGTCTTGCTCATGGTGACCTCCTGGATCGAGGGGTCCAGTCTCTCAGGGGTCAGGAGGACGGCGAAATCCGGGCGAGGAACCGCTGCGCGTCGACCACGACACGGGTCACCTCGCCGGAAGCCACCACCTTGCCGTCGCGGACGTGTCGGGCGGCGACGCTGAACCGGCGCAGCCGGCCGTCGACGTACGCCGTCTCGGCCGTCACCTCGACCTCGGCGCCCACCGGGCTCGCGGCGAGATGCTCCAGCTGGACCCGGGTGCCGACCGAGGTCTCGCCCTCCGCGAGCGCGGCCTCGAGCGCGGCGCAGGTCGCCGCCTCGCACCAGGCCAGCAGCCGCGGCGTGGCCAGGACCGCGAGGCTGCCCGAGCCGAGCGCGACTGCGGTGTCGTCGTCGGTGACGGTGAACCGGAGCGCGGTCACGCCAGGTCCTTGCGATAGGTGATGAGCAGGGTCTCGGGATAGGGCCGCCAGTCCCGCTCGGGCGTGCGGACGAACCCGAGCTGTTCGTAGATCCAGTGTGCCGCCACCATCTCGGGGAGCGTCGAGAGCACGATCGCGCTGGCGCCCACCTCGCGGAACCGGTCGATGCAGAAGTCGGTGAGCGCGCGCCCGATGCCCCGCCCGCGTGCCTCCGGGGCCACCGCGAGCATCCGGAACTCACCCTCGTCGGCCAGCCCGATCTCCCGCCACGCGGAGCCCTCGGTGCAGATGGTCACCGTGCCGAGCAGGGTCCGGTCGTCCTCGTCGGCGGCCACGAGCAGCTCGGCTTCGCGCAGCCGCGCCTCGGCGTTGCGGAGGTGGTCGGCGTACGGGTCGCGCTCGCCCTCCAGCCACTCCTGGTACGCCGCCACCGTCAGGTCGCCGACCGCCGCCACCTCGTCGAGCCGAGCCGGGCGGATGTGCATCCGGGGTGCCTAGATGCCGAACGTCGAGCGCGGGTAGCCGGCCTCGACATCGGTGATGACGTTGACGAGGTACGGCACGCCGCTGTCGAAGGCGCGGTCGAGGGCCGGGCCGATCTGCTTCGGGTCGGTGACGGTCTCGCCGGCGCCGCCGAGCGCCTGCACGACCGCGTCGTACGGCGTCCGGGGCGCGAGGTCGGCAATCACGTCGTAGCCGTAGAGCATCTGCATCGGGCCCTTCTCGAGCGCCCAGGCAGAGTTGTTGCCCATCACCATGACCACCGGGAGCTGGTGGCGCACCAGCGTGTCGACATCCATGAGCGAGAACCCGGCCGCGCCGTCGCCGAGCAGCAGCACGACCTGCGACGAGGGCCGGGCCAGCCGGGCGGCGATGGCGGCCCCCGGTCCCGCGCCCAGGCAGCCGTACGGTCCTGGGTCGAGCCAGCTCCCGGGCTTCTTCGGCTCGACGAACTTGCCGGCGAAGCTGACGAAGTCGCCGCCGTCGCCGATCACCACGGCGTCCTCGGCCAGCCGGGGCACCAGCTCGCCGTAGATGCGGGCCGGGTGGATCGGGTCGGCCTCGGCGCCGAGCAGCTCCGCGTCGCGGACCGCGGCCGCGGCCACCGTGTCGGCCAGCGTCGCGCGCCAGTCGGACCAGTCCGGCTTGGCACCGCGCTCGACCGCCGCCTGGAGCCCGTCGAGGACCGCGGTCAGGTCACCCGAGACCGACGCCGCGAGCTCCGCGTGGGCCGCGACCTGGCCCGGCGAGTCCGCCACGTGCACGACCCGCGCAGGTGAGGAGCCTTCCTCCTTGCCGCCGAAGACGCCGTAGCCCAGCCGGAAGTCGAGGGGGGTTCCCACCACCACGACGAGGTCGGCGCCGCCGAGCGCCACGCTGCGCGCCTTGGTCACCAGCAGCTCGTGACCTCCGGGCACGATGCCCCGGCCCATCCCGTTGGTGAGCGTCGGGATGCCGAGCTCCTGGACGAACCGCAGGGCGGCCTCCTCTGCGCCGTCCGCCCACACGTCCGTGCCGAGCACGAGGACGGGCCGGCGGGCCTCGCCGAGCAGCGCGGCCACCCGGGTGATCGCGTCACCGTCCGGCTCGAGGCGCCCGCGCTCCGGCGGTTGCGGTGCCCGCCCGGAGGCGCTGTTGAAGAACTCGTCCATCGGTACGTCGACGAAGGCCGGCCCGCGGTGCGAGCTGCGGGCGGCCAGGAACGCTTCGTCCATCCCGGCCAGGACCTCGTCGGCCGTCATGATGGTGCGCGCGAGCTTGGACACCGAGGAGACGATGGGCGGCTGGTCGAGCTCCTGGAGGCTCCCGCTGCCCCAGCGGTTCTGCGGAGCCCGGCCGCCCACGACAACCATCGGAGAGCCGGCGAACTGGGCCTGCGCGATCGCGCTCACCCCGTTGGTGACCCCCGGCCCGGCGGTGAGCACGGCCAGGCCCGGGACCCGGGTCAGCTTGCCGGTCGCCTCGGCCGCGAAGGCCGCGGTCTGCTCGTGGCGTACGTCGAGCAGCCTCATCGGCGGGTCGGCCTTCACCGCGCCGTCGTACATCGGGAAGACGTGCGCGCCCGAGAGCGTGAACATGGTCTCGACACCGTGCGCCCGCGCCACGGCCACGGCGAGCTGGCCGCTGTGGCCCTCGATGGTCTCCGTCATGCGGCCCACTCTTGCAGGGCCCGGCTCACTGCGGCTGGCGGGCCTGCAGGAACCTCGGGTTGCTCGCGCGCAGCGCGTCAACCAGCACCAGCAGGAGGTCGGGACGGACCTCGGGCGGCTTGGGACCGAGGGCGAGCTGGAGGTAGAGGGCCCGCAGGAACGCCTCCGCGTTGCCGCTCTTGAGGTTGGGGTCGCGGTCGTCGTACGACGCCAGGGCGCCGGCCGTGGCGGCCAACCGGGCGATCCACGGCTCGATGACCCGCAGCGAGACGATGTTGCGGCGCAGCACCGCCATGGTGGCGCCGGCCAGTCGGTCCGGTTCGCCGTTGGAGAACAGCCGGTCGACCGGCAGCAGCACCCGGTCCGCGATGACGTCGAGCACCACGGTGAGCTCGTTGGTGGCGACGTGCGGCGACTTCGCCAGGGTGGCCAGCGCGTCGGCGCCGTGCGCCACGGCGTGCGCCCACCCCTTGTCCGGCACGAAGCCGCGCAGGTCGCGCTCGCGGAGCAGCCAGGTCGCCAACCGGTCTCCCCACTCGAGCACCTTGTTGCCCGGCACCAGCGGACGCTGGTTGTCGCGGGCGATGCACTCGCCGAGGATCAGCGCCGAGAAGCTGCGCCGGAACACCGAGTCGGTGTCCCGCTCGCCCAGACCGACTCCCAGACCGGCGGCCATCCCGTCGCCCAGGCCGGACAGCAGGTCGTCGTAGACCCCGCGGGCCACCCACGTGGCCAGTGTCGGGTACGCCGTGCCGTCCCGCGCCTCGGGGTCGGTGTCGCCGAGCATCCGCGTGAGCTCGGCGGTCAGGTCGTCGAGCGGCCGGTCCTGCGGAACTGCCAGTCCGGAAGCGACGACCTGCTTCCAGTACTGACCCGGCATGGACCCCATCCTGCCAAAGCATGTGGTCAGCGCGGAGCCGAGGGGAGTCTTGTCTTGTGTGCCGAAACGTGCATTGGCCCAGGGGATGTCGCCCACCCCTACGCTGACCTGCGTGGCGTCGCTGATCGAGCTCGTCCGTGCCCACACGGACCTCGACCCGGACGACGTCGCCTGGCTCCAGCTGCTCCAGGCGGACTGGCAGATCATCGCCGACCTGAGCTTCGCCGACCTCATCCTGTGGCTGCCGGACCGCGCGGGCACCGGCTTCTGGGCCGGTGGGCAGATGCGGCCCACCACCGGCCCCACGGCGTACGTCGACGACATCGTCGGCACCTTCGTGCCCACCGGCCGGCGGCCCCATCTCGACATCGCCTACGCCGAGGGTCGTCTGGTCCGGGAGGGCGACCCGGAGTGGCGCGACGACGTACCGGTCCGGGCCGAGACGATCCCCGTGCGCCGCGGCCAGCGGGTCATCGCGGTCGTGGGCCGCAACACGAACCTCCTGGGGGTCCGCACTCCGAGCCGGCTGGAGCTGTCCTACCTGCAGACCGCGGCCGACCTCACCCAGATGATCGCCGGTGGCCACTTCCCGGTGCCGGGTCAGCGCAGCGACCACGCCGACACCCCGCGGGTCGGAGACGGCTTCCTGCGCGTCGACGAGCAGGGCCGGGTCGTCTACGCCAGCCCGAACGCGCTGTCGGTCTACCGCCGGCTCGGCCATTCCGGCGACCTCGACGGGCTCCGGCTCAGCGAGGTGACCCGGGAGCTGGTGCCGATCCGGCTCCGCCCTGACGAGGAGGCGCTCAGCGCGGTCCTGGGCGGACGGGCCAACCGGGACGCCGAGATCGGCGCCGAGTCGGTCTCACTCATCGTCCGCGCCATCCCGCTGCGGCCGCACGGCCGGCTGATCGGCGCGCTGGTACTCGTCCGCGACGTCACCGACCTGCGCCGACGTGACCGCGAGCTGGTGACCAAGGACGCCACCATCCGCGAGATCCACCACCGGGTGAAGAACAACCTGCAGACCGTGGCGGCACTGCTGAGGCTGCAGGCCCGACGGATGGACAGCCCGGACGCCAAGGCTGCGCTCGAGGAGGCAGTACGCCGGGTCGGCTCGATCGCGATCGTGCACGAGATCCTCAGCCAGGCGGTCGAGGAGAGCGTCGACTTCGACGACGTCGCCGACCGGCTCGGCGCGATGGTGGCCGACGTCGGGTCGCTGGGCGGCCGGCTTCGGGTACGCCGGGAGGGGTCCTTCGGCGAGCTGCCCTCGGAGACCGCGACCACGGTCGCCATGGTGCTGACCGAGCTGGTGCAGAACGCCGTCGAGCACGGCTACCCGGGGCTGGACGCAGCCGGCGGCACCATCCTGGTGACCGCGGACCGGCCCGCCGGCCGCCTGGTCTTCACCATCGACGACGACGGGCAGGGGCTGCCGCCGGACTTCGACCTGGCGGGGTCGAGCACGCTCGGGCTCTCGATCGTGGGCACGCTGGTCGAGTCGGAGCTCGGCGGTCGGCTCACGCTCGGCCCGGCCCCGTCGGGACGGGGAACCAGAGCGGAGATCGACGTACCGCTGAGCTGACCGGTCGCCCTTGGTGCGTGGCAGTGCTGCTCAGGCAGTCCGGACGCGGGCCCGGGCGGTGCGGCGCTTCAGCGCGCGACGCTCGTCCTCGCTCAGGCCACCCCAGACACCGTGGTCCTGTCCCGCGTCGAGGGCCCACTGCAGGCACTGCTCGCGCACCTCGCAGCGACGGCACACCGCCTTGGCCTCCTCGATCTGGAGGATGGCCGGACCGGTGTTGCCGATCGGGAAGAACAGCTCCGGGTCCTCGTCGAGGCACGCGGAACGGTGGCGCCAATCCATGGCTGGGGTTCCTTCTTTCCGGACAGTCTGGCGTCGTGGGGGGATGGGGCCTGTCTCGCCCCCGTGGGGTCGCGCGGCGAGCACACCGCGGGCACGGCAGGACCAATCCGCCGCCGTGTTCCATCCAGCCTGCCGAGAATTGGACCGTTACACAAGGGCATAGCCAGGTCTCGTGGATCACAGGCGCCCCGGCCGAGGAGTCCAACGCCCCCAAGCCTAGGCTCCCTGCCGTGCACGATCCCCACCCGCCCCGGGCGCCGTGGTCATTGCTGGTGGCCGCGGGGCTGGTGGGGCTGGAGGGGCTGGTCCTGGTGTTCCTCGCCGTGCTGGAGCTGGTCCACCTGAGCTCCGGGCGGGCGACGCTGGCCATCACCACCGCCTTGTTCTTCCTGGCCATGGGCGGCGGGCTGGTGTTCTGCGCCTGGGGGCTGTCCCGCGTCCGCTCGTGGGCGCGCGGGCCGGTGGTCGCGCTCCAGCTGATCGGTGTCCTGCTCTCGTTCAGCTTCTGGGGCGGCGACACCACCCCGGGCGCGGTGGTGATCCTCGCGGTCTCGCTGCTCGTCCTGGTGGGCGTGCTGCACCCGCGCTCTACCCAGGCCCTGGCCACCGCTGACGAGGCGGACGAGCAGTAGGGCAGCCACGCCCGAGGTCACCCGGCCGGCGGGTCGTCGCTCTCGAGCGAGGTGCGCAGCTGCTCCAGGGTCCGGGAGAGCAGCCGGCTCACGTGCATCTGGGAGACCCCGATCTCCTCGGCGATCTGCGACTGGGTCATGTTCTTGAAGAACCGCAGCAGCAGGATCCGCTTCTCGCGGGCGTCGAGCCGGTCGAGCAGCGGCTTGATCGACTCGCGGATCTCGACGTGCTCGAGGTTCTCGTCGTCGATGCCGATGGCGTCGAGCATCGTGGCCGCGCCATCGTCGTCGCCGTCTCCGGCGTCCAGCGACAGGGTCGAGTAGGCGTTGCTCGACTCGATCCCTTCCAGGATGTCCTCCACCGAGCAGCCGATCTTCTCGGCCAGCTCGCGCGGGGTCGGGGAGCGGCCGAGGTTCTGGGTCAGCTCGGCACCGGCCGAGCCGATCTGCATCCGCAGCTCCTGGAGCCGACGCGGGACCCGGATGGCCCAGCCCTTGTCGCGGAAGTGGCGTTTGATCTCGCCGATGATCGTCGGGGTGGCGTACGTCGAGAACTCGACGCCGCGCTCGAGGTCGAACCGGTCGATGGACTTGAGCAGCCCGATGGTGCCGACCTGGACCAGGTCCTCGAACGGCTCGCCACGGTTGCGGAACCGCCGTGCGCAGTGCTCCACCAGCGGCAGGTGCAGGTGCACCAGCCCCTCGCGGGCCGCGTCGCGGGCCGGCTCCGGTGCGGAGTCCTCGCGCAGCTGTGCGAACAGCTCGGCGCTCCTCCGTCGGGTGGCCTCGACCCCGGCGGACGCATCCGAGTAGTCGTCCTTGGTCGGGTCGCCAGACATATCAACCAGTCATGTCAGGAGTCGGGCTCCTGGAGGGCCGAACGCATGGACAGGGTGATCGCGAACCGGCGGTCGTCGGCCGACGCCGACGCCTTGGTCGCAAGCGTGGTCAGCACCTGCCAGGCGAAGCTGTCCTCATCCGGCGGGGTGGGCTGGTGCGAGGCAACGCTGACCTGGATGGTCAGCTCGGCGGGCCGCATGAAGAACTCGCACGTCAGGTCCGAGCCGGGCTCGGCCTGGGGCAGCACCAGCGCGCTGGCCTCGCCGACCGCCATCCGCAGGTCCTCGATGTCGTCGATGGTGAAGTCGAGGCGGGCCGCGAGCCCGGCCGAGGTGGTGCGGAGCACCGACACGAACGCGCTGTCGGCAGGCACGCGCAGCTCGACGTCTGCTCGCGGCTCGCCGGCGGGTCCGGTCGGGGACATGGTTGTCAGTCCTTCGAAGGCGTCGTGGTTGGAGGCACGCGTCAGACGCGCCAGTCGTGGGCGCCGTCGGCCGGGAGCTCGGCCCGTTCGGCGGCTCGGAGCAGCCCGATCCGCTCGATCCAGGTCATCCCGTCCGACCACGCACAGCGCAGCGAGATGTGCCCGTCCGGTTCTTCGACGGTGAGCAGCACGACAGCGCCACACACAGTCTCGTCCGGGTCTATCTGTTGCCTGACTCCGAGCTCGTCGATCAGTTGACCGAGCTCTCGTCGCTGCGACACCGCGACCACTTCTTCCCGTGTCATCCCCAGATTGATCAGCGGTGACACGGTTCCCGACGGGCCCCGCTCGTATGCGTCAAGCCGGGACCGCATCCGCTCCAAGCTCTGAACGTAGCTGATCGAGGATCCGCTTCAGCAGCCGGGAGGCCTGCATCTGGGTCACGCCGAGGGCGTCGCCGATCTCCTGCTGGGTGCGGTCCTCGACGAAGCGCATGTGCAGGATCTTGCGGTCGCGGTCGCTGAGGTGTCGCACCGCCGGGCCGAGCATGAGCCGCGCCTCCAGGGCGCGCTCGTCGCCGTCCTCGTCGGCGGTGAGCTGGTCGATCGCGGGCCGACCGTCCTCGGTGACCGGGACGTCGAGCGAGACCGGACGGAAGCAGCCCTCCGCCTGGAGCGCCTCCGAGACGTCGGCGACCGGCAGGTCGAGCTGCTCGGCGATCCGCGCCGCTGACGGGGGAGCGCCGTGCTCCTCGCCGCGGTGGTAGGCGTGGATGACCTTGGACTGGATCTCCTGGACCCGGCGGGGCGGCCGGATCGTCCAGCCCTGGTCGCGGAAGTGGCGCTTGATCTCTCCCGAGATGGTGGGCACCGCGTAGGTGAGGAAGTCGCGGTTCTGGTCGACGTCGAACTTCTGGGCCGCCCGGACCAGCGCCATGCACGCCACCTGCTCGAGGTCCTCCACCGGGACCGACCGGTTGCGGTAGCGGTGCGCGATCGCGTGCGCGACTCCGATGTTGAGGACGATCACCTGGTCGATGAGCTGTTCCCTGGCCGTGCCCTTCTGGGTCGAGGCCTCTTGCAGGAGCCTGGCAGTTTCCTCACGGCGAAGTGCCCGTGACGGTGCCTCGTCTGGTGCCGAGATCGTCATGGGGAGGTCCCTACCCCGGGCACGAGAGGGCAGAAACCTGGAAACCTTGATTTCCGGCTGATTTCACCCCTTCAGGTGAACGGACCGTGCCCGCGGTCAGGGGCACCTGTACAGCCCTCTGCCCGCTGCTGGGGCGCCGAAACCCGCAAGCAGGGGTCCGGCCGGCGGCCGGACCCCTGCTGAAGGTGACGTGGTCAGCCCTGCTTCGTCTCCTTGAAGATCCGGTCGATCTCGTCGATCTTGTCGAGCAGCTGCTGGGCCACGTCGCCGTCGAGCGACCCCTTGGTGCCGCTGGCGCCGGCGAGCTTGGTGGCCTCGTTCACGAGCTGGTGGAGCTCGGGGTACTTCTCGAAGTGCGGAGGCTTGAAGTAGTCGGTCCACAGCACCCACAGGTGGTGCTTGACCAGCTCGGCGCGCTGCTCCTTGATGATGAGCGCCCGGACCCGGAAGTCGGGGTCGTCGTTGTCGGCGACCTTCTTGCAGATCTCGAGGATCGACTGGGCCTCGATCCGGGCCTGGGCGGGGTCGTAGACGCCGCACGGCAGGTCGCAGTGGGCCGAGACCTCGATGGTGGGCGCGAAAAGTCGACGGAACATGCCGGTCCTTCCGGTGGTCGTTGAATGGAGAAACGTCGCGGGCTTGCGACACTACTCCGCGTGTCGGGCAGCTCTGGATCGGTACCCGGTGATCGAGGGGCGACACCGCGGTGGGGCTTCGCGGTGGTGGCCGGGGACTCGATGCAACCGGGGCTGCAACCGGGCGACCGGCTGCTTGTCGACTACCGCCGGCGGCCCTCGCCGGGAGACCTCGTCGTCGCCCGTACGCCGGGCCGTCCGGTCTCCGTGAAGCGCGCCGCCGAACGTCGTACGACCGAGCTGGGCGAGCCGGGCTGGTGGCTGCTCAGCGACAACCCGGCTGTGGGCACCGACTCGCGGACCTTCGGAGCGGTCGCGGACAGCGACGTCGTGGCCGTCGTCGTCAGACGGATCTGGCCCCTGATGCGCAGACGTGCTGTGCCAGACTCCAACGGTGCCTGACCCCACCCATCCACGCGCTGGCGACCCGGTCTTCGACCTGCACCTGGGCGGCAAGATGGAGGTACGTTCCACCGTCGGTCTCGGCAGCCGCGAGGACCTCTCGCTGGCGTACACACCCGGGGTCGCAAAGGTCTGCGAGGCCATTGCCGAGGACCCGTCCCTGAGTCGGCACTACACGTGGGTGCCGAACACCGTCGCCGTGGTCACGGACGGCACGGCCGTGCTGGGCCTGGGCGACATCGGCCCCGCGGCCGCGATGCCGGTGATGGAGGGCAAGGCGGTCCTGTTCAAGGCCTTCGGTGGCGTGGACGCCGTACCGATCTGCCTCGACACCACCGACGTCGAGGAGATCATCGAGACGGTGGCGCGGCTGGCGCCGTCGTTCGGAGGCATCAACCTCGAGGACATCTCCGCGCCGCGGTGCTTCGAGATCGAGGACCGGCTCAAGGAGCGGCTGGACATCCCGGTCTTCCACGACGACCAGCACGGCACCGCCGTGGTGGCGCTGGCCGCCCTGACCAATGCGCTCGCGCTGACCGGCCGCACCCCCGAGGGCACCCGAGTGGTGATCTCCGGCGCCGGGGCGGCTGGGGTGGCGGTGGCCAGGATCCTGCTCGAGGCCGGGATCAAGGACCTCGCGGTGACCGACCGCAAGGGCGTGCTCCACTCGTCCCGAGGTGACCTCACGCCGGTGAAGCGGGGGCTGGCCGCGCTCACCGCCGACCAGACCGGGCGCAGCGGCACCCTGTCCGACGTGCTCGAGGGAGCCGACGTCTACATCGGCGTCTCGGGCGGCACGGTGCCCGAGGAGGACGTCGCCCGGATGGCGGACGAGTCGATCATCTTCGGGCTGGCCAACCCGGTGCCCGAGGTGCACCCCGACGTGGCGCACAAGTACGCCCGGGTAGTGGCCACCGGTCGCTCCGACTTCCCCAACCAGATCAACAACGTGCTCGCCTTCCCCGGCATCTTCCGCGGTGCCTTCGACGTCCACGCCACCGCGATCACCGAGGGGATGAAGATCGCGGCGGCGACCGCGCTGGCCGGCCTGGTCGGCGACGACCTGGCCGACGACCTGATCATCCCTTCACCGTTCGACCCGCGGGTCGGCCAGTCCGTCTCGGCCGCCGTGGCCGAGGCCGCCCGGCAGGACGGCGTCGCGCGGGCCTGAGCTGGCGGGGCGTGGGCGGTCGCCGGGGTGGCGGTCCGTGGGCAACCGGGATCGCCGGGTCAGGGCCGATGTGGGGTTGCTGGCTGACCGCTGGGTGGGTGGTAGCCGGTCGCCCGGGTGGCGGTCAGCAGGCAACCGGGGTTGCCGGGTGAAGGCCGATGTGGGGTTGCTGGCTGACCGCTGGGTGGGTGGTCGCCGTCCGGTCGCCGGGGTGGCGGTCAGCAGGCAACCGGGGTTGCCGAGTGAAGCCCGATATGGGGTTGCTGGCTGACCGCTGGGTGGACCGCACAGCGCCGTGGCTAGCGTGGACCACGTGTTCGCCGTCTACGCCGAGTCCTTCAACACCGACGACCCGCTCTCCGGCCTGGTGGTCGGCGAGCGGCCCGATCCAGAGGTGCCGGACGGCTGGACGACGGTCGAGGTGAAGGCGGCGTCGCTCAACCACCACGACCTGTGGTCGCTGCGCGGCGTGGGGCTGCGTGAGGAGCAGCTGCCGATGATCCTGGGCTGCGACGCTGCGGGGCTCGACGAGGACGGCAACGAGGTCGTCGTGCACGCGGTCGTCAGCAGCCCCGGCTGGGAGGGCGACGAGACGTTCGACCCCAAGCGATCCCTTCTCTCCGAGCGCCACCAGGGCAGCTTCGCGGCGAAGGTGGCGGTGCCGGCGCGCAACCTCGTGCCCAAACCGGACTCGCTGTCGTTCGAGGAGGCGGCCTGCCTGCCGACCGCGTGGCTGACGGCGTACCGGATGCTCTTCACCCGCGGCGAGCTCAAGCCGGGGGAGACCGTGCTCGTCCAGGGCGCGGGCGGCGGTGTGGCCACCGCGGCGGTCGTCCTGGGCCGGGCGGCCGGGCTCCGGGTCTGGGTGACGAGCCGCGACGAGGCGAAGCGGGCGAAGGCCGTCGAGGCCGGCGCCCACCAGGCGTTCGAGAGCGGAGCCCGGCTGCCGGAGAGGGTCGACGCGGTGGTCGAGACCGTGGGCAAGGCCACCTGGTCGCACTCGATCCGGTCGCTGCGCCCCGGAGGCCGGATCATCACCTCCGGCACCACCTCGGGTGCCGACGTCGAGGATCCCGAGCTCACCCGCACGTTCTTCCTGCAGCTGTCGGTGATCGGCTCGACGATGGGGACCCGCGACGAGCTGGCCGCGCTGATGAGGTTCCTGGACTCGACCGGCACCAGGCCGCTGATCGACCGGACCATCCCGTTCGAGGACGCCCGCGAAGGGTTCGCCGCCATGGCCGGGGGCGACGTCTTCGGCAAGATCGCCTTCACCTTCGGACAGAGCACGCGCTGATGGCCACGCACCTCGTCACCGGCGCGGGCTCGGGCATGGGGGCGGTGCTCGCCGAGCGGCTGCTCGAGCGCGGGGACGCGCTGGTGCTGCTGGCGCGCTCCACCGAGCGGGCCCACGACCTGCGCTCCGACCTGCCGGACGCCACCGTCCTGGTCGCCGACCTGGCTGACCCGGCCGCGGTCGAGGCCGTCGTCGACCAGCTCCCCGACTCGCTGGACTCGGTGGTCCACGCGGCGGGCGTCGTCGAGCTCGGCCCGCTGGATTCGCTGAGCACCGACGTCTGGCAGGAACAGCTGGCCGTGAACCTGGTCGCGCCCGCGGTGCTCACCCGGGTCGCCCTGCCCGCGCTGCGCACGGCGCGGGGCACCGTCGTGTTCGTGAACTCGGGCGCGGGGCTCACCGCAAACCCGCAGTGGTCGGCGTACGCCGCCTCGAAGTTCGGGCTGCGAGCGCTGGCCGACTCGCTGCGCGCGGAGGAGCAGGAGCACGGCGTCCGGGTCACCACGGTCTTCCCCGGCCGGACCGCGACGCCCATGCAGCAGAAGGTGCACGAGCAGGAGGGCAAGGAGTACGACGCGTCCGACTGGATCGACCCGGCGACCGTTGCGGACGCGATCCTGCACGTGCTCGACCTGCCGGCCGACGCGACGATCAGCGACCTGACGATCCGGCCGCGCTGAGCCTCCGGGGGCAACCAGCTCAGAACTTGAAGGGCGCGGGCACCAGCAGCTCGACGTTGCGGTCCTCGACCCGCCCGCGGCGTCCGTCCTGGCCGTGCGGCGACTTGCCGTTCTCCTGCCAGTCGTTGGCGCCGAGCTCACGGGAGAGGGAGGCCAGCTCCAGCGGCGACTTCGGGTGCTTGCCGTAGGACGTCGGGGCCACGTGGTCGACGATGGTGCCGAAGATCGAGAGCGTGCCGTTGCGGTTGTCGACGAGCTCCACGGTCCGGGCCTGCTGGGGCCAGTCGACGTGGGCGGCCGTGTTGACCTCCCAGAAGCCGCCGGGCACCTTGGCGTGCCGCGACCGGGCGTAGGGCGTGACGGTGTTGCGGTGGGTGTGCCCGTTGACCCAGAGCACGACGTTCGGGAACCGCAGCAGCAGCTCGGTCAGCTGGGGACCGAGCACCCGGCCCGGGCCCGTGTTGTTGTCCATCGTCCCGATGGTGTGGTGCGAGAACAGCACGAACAGCCGGTCGTGCTTCCCGCCCTTCACCACGTGCCCCGACTCGTCGAGGTAGTGCCGGCTGCCCTTCTTGAGCTGCTCGGTGAGCCAGGCCAGCTGGGTCTGGTCGATCGACCCCTCGGAGCCGCCGAACGGGTTCACCGTGTCGAGCGAGATGCCGCGGACCCGGCCCTTGCCGAAGGTGTAGTAGGCGTTGCCGGTCGCGACGTTCCACGCGGTGTAGCCGTGCCCGTGCGGGGTGCCCGTGGACTTGAAGTACTCCGCGATGGTCTCGGCGCGGCTGAGCGGCCGCCGGTTGGGGTCGGCGGTGACCTGTCGCGACGGTCCGCCGAACAGGGTCTGCAGCCCGGCCGGGTCGTTGGTGACCAGCTGCGCCGCCAGCTCGCCGACGTTCACGCCCGGGGGCAGGTCGACGATCTTCGTCGACCCCGTCGCGATCTGGGCCACCAGGGGACTCGAGGGGACGTTGCCCTGGATCAGCCCGTCGTGGTTGCCGAAGACCGACATCCAAGGCATGCCCAGGCCCTTGGTGCCGAACGGTCGCCGGCAGGCGTCGAGCAGCCCCGGGACCCGCGGGAAGCCGGACTGGCTGATCCGCATGTCCGTCGGCTGGCCGGGCGGTGGGCCGTCGGGGTGCCAGTAGTGGACGTCGTACGACGTCTGGTCGGCCACGCCCTCGTACTTGTTCAGGTCGCCCGAGTCCGGCACGATCCGCTTGCCGTCCAGCAGGTCGATCTGCCAGCGGAGCTCGTTGTACTGGGTGTTGTCGACGTTGTCGCCGGTCGTGACGGTGAAGGCCAGCGGCAGCCCGGTCACCGGTCCGCGCCCGACCCGGCGCAGGGCCCGGACGGTCGCCTCCGCGACGTGGGTCGTGAGCATGTCCTGGGCGCGGTAGGCGCCCTGGAACGGGAGCACCGCGGCGAACGGCGAGCCCTTGTCGTCGAGCCGGTCGAGGAACTCCACCCGGGCAGGGGACTGGGCGTCCATCAGGTGCATGTCGGTGAGCTGGCCCATGGCGAGGATGCCGCGCCGCCGTGCGCGGCCGGGTCGGCCCACCCCTTTCATCAGGTCGTCGCGGACCAGATGTGGCTCGCCGGGGCCGACCACGATCTTGCGGTAGCCGTGCTTCCCCTTGTCACCCTTGAGCAGCGTCCTCTCCAGGGTGGTGCCGCGCCCGTCGGGTCCACCCCGACGCGCCTCGGCCGGGTCAAAGGCACCGGCGCCCACGGCCACGCCGGCGGCGGCACCGGTCCCGAGCAACGCCCTGCGGGAGAGGCTGCTGTCGAGCTCGCTCAGCTCGATCGGCTCCTGGTCTGGCTGTTTCGGCACGGTGACTCCCTCGGCGCTGAGTGTGGTGCTGCGCCCCCTCGTGTCGGCTCCCCGGGCGGTGCAGGTGGAGGCACAGTAGTCGCCGGGGCGACAGGCGTGGCAAGACCCACGCGGCGGCGGCGCCCCGCGAGCCGTTTCCACCACCGCGGAACGGTCACCGGGTGAGGGTCGAATGGTGACCTTCTCCGCTCCCCGAACCGCCGGCCGTGACCACCGCCGGCCCCTGCTGACCGTCTTCCTCGGATGGCTCTGGGTGATGGCGGGTGCCAACGTGGCGGCGCCGCTGTACTCGGTCTACGCCGGCAGGTTCGGCTTCTCCAGCATCGTCCTGACCACGGTGTTCGCGACGTACGCCGTCACGCTGGTGGGCACCTTGCTGGTCGGCGGGCGGCTGTCCGACCGGTTCGGCCGGCGGCCGGTGATCCTGGCCGGCCTGGCCGTGGCCGCCGCCGCGGCGCTGCTGTTCGCCCTGGCCGGCGGGACCCTCTGGCTCTACGCCGCCCGGGCTCTCCAGGGCGTCGCGGTGGGGCTGATCAGCGGCCCGGCCACCGCCGCGCTCGTCGAGATCGACCCGAAGCGCGACGAGCGCCGGCCCGCACTGCTGGCCGGGCTGGCCCAGGCCGGCGGCAGCGGCCTCGGACCGCTGGTCGGGGGCATCCTCGCCCAGTGGTTCCCCGCGCCCCTGCAGACCTGTTTCGTGGTTGTCCTCGTCGGGACGGTGGTGGCCGCCGGGTTCGTCTGGGTGCTGCCCGAGCCGCGCGACCCGAACCCCGAGCCCTGGCGGCCGCAGTGGCCGCGCGTGCCGAGGGAGATCCGGCGGGCCTTCGCCCGGGTGAGCATCACCGCCGGGCTGGTGTGGGCCACCCTGGCGCTCTACCTGTCGGTCGTGCCGTCGTACGTCGGCCAGCTGCTCTCCACGAGCAACCTGGCCCTGCTCGGCGCCAACTCGGCGCTGGCCTGCGCCGCGTCGGCTGCCGCCCAGGTGGTCTCCCAGCGCCGGACCCGGGGTGGGGCCGGAGCCGGTACGGGACAGGCTCTGGGGCTGGGGCTGCTCACCGTCGGCCTGGTGCTGCTCGTGCTCTCGGCGGCGCTCCACTCGCTGGTGACGGTGCTGCTGGCGGCCGTGGTCATCGGCGTCGGGCACGGAGTGGCGTTCCTGGACGCGCAGGACGAGCTCAACTCGATCGCGCCGGCCGACCGGCGGGCCGAGGTGACGGCGGCGTTCGTGTGCGTCATCTACGTCCTGGTCGCAGGAGCCGTGCTGGGCGTCGGCCTGCTGGGTCTGGCGATGGCGCTGACCGGGGCGGTGGGCGTCGTGGGCGTGGTGCTGGCGGTGGCCGCGGGCGGCGTCGCGGCCTGGCAGGTCAGGGTCAGGTCCGCGATCGCCAGTTGAGGGCACCGACGAGGACCATCCGCAGCTGGGTCCGGGCGTTCTCGGCGATCTGCTTCTCGGTCCCCGGCCGGCCGGCGGCGACGACCAGCTGCTCGGCCGTCGCCACCATCGCGGTGACGATCAGGTTGGACACGACCCGCAGGTCCTCGGCCGACCACGCGTCGGTGCCGGGCAGCCGAGCCAGGTCGGTGGCCAGCTCTCGCTCGCACAGCTCGATCTCGTGGCGGATAGCCTCCCGGACCGACAGCGGGCCGGCGGCCCGCTCGCGGGCGATGAACTGGAAGTGCGCGCGCTGCTGCTCGACGTGCTCGTGGAGGGTGTCGACCGAGCGGTCGACGATGTCGGCGTAGGACGGGTCGCCGCGCCGGATGTCGCGCAGCATGGCCCGCAGGGACACGAACGACTCGTCGACCAGCGCCAGGCCGAGGGACTCGATCGAGTCGAAGTGCCGGTAGAAGGCGGTGGGCACGATGCCGACCTCCTTGGTCACCTGGCGCAGGGACAGGGCGACCAGCGACGAGTCCTCGCACAGGCGGAGCGCCGCATCCAGGATGGCGCGACGGGTGCGCTCCTTGCGCTCGACTCTCGTCTCCGCCACCGGGTCATCGTAGTTCGTGAACATGTGTCCACCCTCACGACGCCAGGATCTTGACCGCAGCGCCGGTGGGCGGCGATGGTTTGGGTGTACAGACGTTCACTGACTTTGAAGCTCGCCCCGCTCGCACCTCAGCCACCGACTCTCCGGAAGGAGGTCCCCGATGGGTCTCACCGCCAGCATCCTGAGGTCGCGGGCGGTCGCCGCGCTCACCTCACCCCAGGGTGTGGACCGCTACCTCGAGCAGGTCAACCCGATGTGGGCCGCCCACGAGGTCCGGGCCCGGGTCGTCGACGTGCACCGCGAGGTCGACGTGCCGGGTCACCCGCCGGTGGCCACCGTCACCCTCCAGCCGACCTCGACCTGGCGGGGCCACCGGGCCGGGCAGCACGTCCAGCTCGGCGTCGAGCTCGACGGTGCCCGGCGCACGACGCGGGTGTTCACGATCTCCAGCCCCGACTCCCGGTCCGGTGACCGGTTCACCGTCACCCTGCGGGCCAACCCGGCCGGCGTCGTCTCGAGATTCCTGGTCGAGCGCGCCCAGCCCGGCACGATGGTCCACCTGTCGCAGGCCCAGGGCGAGTTCGTGCTGCCCGACCGGGTGCCGGAGCACGTGCTGCTCGTCTCCGGCGGCTCAGGGATCACTCCGGTGATGTCGATGCTGCGCTCGCTCCAGCGGCGCACCCATCGTGGCCGGGTCACCTTCCTGCACTACGCGCGGAGCCCGGAGCACCAGATCTTCGCGGGGGAGCTCGACGAGATCCGCCGCTCGGGCCACGGCGTCGACCTGCACCTGATGCACCCGGAGCTGGGCGACCCGAACCTGTCGCCCGCCTTCCTGGACCGGCTGGTGCCGGGCTACCGCGACCTCCCCACCTGGGCCTGCGGGCCGGCTTCGATGATCGAGGCGGTTCGCGCGGCCTACCGCGGTGCGGAGACCCTCCGGGTCGAGTACTTCCAGCCGCCGCGGGTCTCGACGGGCGGCTCCGGAGGCACGGTGGCGTTCGCCAGGTCCGGCCTGGAGGCGCCGAACACCGGCGCCGCGCTCCTGGAGCAGGCCGAGGCCGTCGGGTTGAAGCCCGAGTTCGGCTGCCGGATGGGCATCTGCTTCACCTGCACCTCCGTCAAACGTGACGGCACGGTGCGCAACGTCCTGACCGGCGAGGAGTCCTCCGCGCCGGACGAGGAGATCCGAGTCTGCGTCAGCGCGCCCGTGGGCGACTGCGTCGTGGACCTCTAGCGGCTTCGAGGCTCAGGCGCAGAGCGCCTTCGCACCTCAGCCACCGATACGGAAGGCATCCGACATGAAGACCGACCAGACCTCTCTGACCGACGAGCAGCTGGAGGCGTTCGGCGCCGAGCTGGACACCATCCGGCAGCGGATCCTGGCCGAGCTCGGCGCGGAGGACGCGGCGTACATCCGCGACGTGGTCAGGCGTCGCCAGCAGTTCGAGGTGGCCGGCCGGGTGCTTTTCTACGTGCCGCCGCTCTGGCCGCTCGCCGTGGCGTCGCTGAGCATCTCCAAGATCCTGGACAACATGGAGATCGGGCACAACGTGATGCACGGGCAGTACGACTGGATGGGCGACCCCGGCCTGAACTCCCGGATGTACGACTGGGACACCGTCTGCCCCGGTGAGCAGTGGAAGTACAGCCACAACTACATCCACCACACCTACACGAACATCCTGGGCAAGGACCGGGACATCGGCTACGGGATCCTCCGCATGGACGAGGACCAGCCCTGGAAGCCGTACTACCTCGGCAACCCGCTCTACGCGTTGCTGCTCATGACGTTCTTCGAGTGGGGTGTCGCACTGCACGACCTCGAGGTCGAGAACATCGTCGCCGGCCGGCGGAAGCTCGAGGACAACCGGCCGCTCTACCCGGGGCTGATCCGCAAGATCCGCAACCAGACGCTCAAGGACTACCTGCTGTTCCCGGCGCTGACCGGGCCGCTGTTCCCGCTGACCCTGGCCGGCAACGCGACCGCCAACCTGGTCCGGAACATCTGGGCGTTCAACATCATCTTCTGCGGCCACTTCCCGGCCGGCGTGGCGACCTTCTCCCCGGAGGAGTGCGAGGACGAGACCCGCGGCCACTGGTACTACCGGCAGCTGCTCGGCTCCGCCAACATCACCGGCAGCAAGCTGTTCCACCTCATGTCCGGCAACCTGTCCCACCAGATCGAGCACCACCTGTACCCCGACCTGCCGGCCCGGCGCTACCCGGAGATCGCCGTCGAGGTCCGCGAGATCTGCGAGCGGTACGGGCTGGCCTACAACAGCGGCCGGTTGTCGAAGCAGCTGTTCTCGGTGGCCGGCAAGATCTGCCGGATGGCGCTGCCGGACCGTACGTCGAAGCGGACCGATCCGGCCGCTGTGACCGAGGACCCGTTGGCTGCCTGACCGATCCTTGCCACACTGGGCCACATGACCGAGGGCTCCGCAGCTGACAACGGGGGTGAGCGGCTCTCCGGCGCCGAGATCGGCAAGGACGCCGTGCAGGCCACCATCGAGGCCGCGGCGGGCACGGTGGGCGAGGTGGCGACCATCGTCACCAACGCGGTCCGGGACGTGGCCACCGCGATCGGCGACTTCGCGACCGAGGTCTTCGAGATCCGCGAGGCCTCCCGCAAGGCCGCCGAGGACGCCGCCCAGGACGCCGCCGACCAGCCGATCCCGGCGGTGGAGCAGCAGCTCGACGACTGACACCAGCCTCGCGCCGGGTCAGCGTGCGTCCAGCAGCCGGGTCAGCTTCTGCGGCGCGCAGAACCGGTAGCTCTCGGTGACCAGCTCGGCCACCTCGCCCCAGTCGGTGTCGCCGTCGAGCACCATGCCGACGATCGTCGGCGACCACGGCGGCTTGTAGAACGGCAGGCCGGTGTGCACGAGCGCGAGCAGCTCGTCACCGGTGGCCCGGAAGGTCAGGAGCGTGGTCGGGTCGGCCACCCCGGTGATGCTCCGGAACGACGACTCGTAACCGGCTTGGCCGACCATCACGTGCGCGAAGGTCTTGGCGCGGATCCGCCAGCGGACGCCGGTCCACGCGTCCTCCTCGTAGGCCTCCGGCAGCGCCAGCGCGACCCCGGCGAGCCGGGCGACGACCTCGCCGTCCGGCTCGATGCGCGGCGTCTTGGGCACGACGTCGAGTCTGGCAGCGAGCACCGACGCAGGCCGCCGCGGCGTGGCTGCCGACGGACCGTCACGGCTGATGGACGGCAGGGAGCTCCCGGGCGAACAGGTCGACCAGCTCGGGCCGGCCGGAGATGCCGAGCTTCGCGAACACGTGGGTCAGGTGCGTCTCCACGGTCCGGCGGGTGACGTAGAGCCGTTGGGCGATCTCCCGGTTGCCGTGGCCGGCCGCGGCCAGGTCGGCCACCTGGCGCTCTGCGGGGGTGAGCGACTCGATGCCGGTGACCGCGCTCCGGCGGGGACGGGCGCCGCACGCCCGCAGCTCGAGCCGGGCCCGGCGGGCCAGGCGCGTCATGCCGCCGCGCTCGGCGAGGTCGAGCCCCCGGCGCAACGGGTCGCGGGCCGGCGATGACGATCGACGGGCTCACCTCCTACGGGCCGGCGGCGGGCCTGCCGCGATCACCGCTCCTGGCGTTCAACGTGGCCGGGGTCGACCCCTTCACCCTGGCCGAAGACCTCGGGCGGGAGGGGGTCGAGGCGAGGGCGGGCTGCCACTGCGCGACGCTGGCCCACCGCGACCTCGGCATGGACCCTCCTGCCAGCTGCCGACTGAGCTTCGCGCTCTACAACAGTCGCGACGACGTGACCCACGCGATGGACGCGGTACGCCGGGTCAGCGATCGCCTCCGCCGGTCGAGCTAGAGCTCCGCACGCAGGATCGCGGCAGCGCCGGCCATGGCGCGCATCTTCCCCTCGGCGCTGGCGCGGGGGAGGTACTTCATCCCGCAGTCGGTGGCGATCGTGATCCGCTCCGGCGAGGTGTAGGGGAAGGCCCGGCGCACCCGGTCGGCGACCAGCTCGGCGGACTCGACCTCGTGGTCGGACAGGTCGATGACGCCCAGGATGATCTTCTTCTCGCTCAAGTCCTTCAGGACGCCGAGGTCGAGGCCCGACTGCGCCGTCTCGATCGAGATCTGGTCCGCCGAGCAGTCCGCCAGCTCGGGGAGGAACGAGTAGCCCTCGGGACGGCCGTGGATGATCGCGGCGTACCCGAAGCAGATGTGGACGGCGGTGGTGCCGGTGACGCCGTCGAGCGCCGCGTTGAGCGCGGTGAGGCCGTACTCGCGGGCCGCCTCGGGCCGGGCCTGCATGTACGGCTCGTCGATCTGCACCAGGTCGGCGCCGGCGGCATGCAGGTCCTTGATCTCGGCGTTGACCGCGGCGGCGTACGCCAGGGCCGCCGACGCGAGGTCGGGGTAGTGCTCGTTCTGGGCCTGCTGCGACATCGTGAACGGGCCGGGGACGGTCATCTTCACCGTGTGGTCGGTGTTCGCCTTCAGGAACTCCACGTCGCGGACGCCGACCGGTCGCGGCCGCACGATCGGACCGGCGATCCGCGGCACCGGGTTGGGATGCCCGCTGCGATCGAGACCGGTCCCCGGGTTGTCGATGTCGACGCCCTCGAGGGCGGTCGCGAAGTGGTTGCTGTAGGACTCCCGCCGCATCTCGCCGTCGGTGACGATGTCGAGGCCGGCCTCCTCCTGGGCACGGATCGCCAGCACCGTGGCGTCGTCCTGCGCCTGCTCGAGGTACTCCGGCTCGACCCGCCACAGCTCCTTCGCGCGCACCCGCGGAGGGAAGCGGCCGGCCAGCTTGGCCCGGTCGATCAGCCAGTCCGGCTGGGCGTAGCTGCCCACCAGGGAGGTCGGCAGGATCGGCAGCTGGGACGACTTCGCGCTCACCCTCGTGACTCTAGGGCGTGCCTCCGATGTCCTGGCGGCGCCGGACACGCCGCCAGGGATTGGGCGCGCGCGCCCTGTGCGCCGCTGCGAGGATGGCGCGGTGCGTCGTGCCGTGGCCCCTCTGCTCGCGCTGACCGTGGCGCTGGTGCTCGCCGACTCGGCGGTGGTGACGCTCGCCCTGCCCGACATCCTCCGCAACCTGGACACCACCGTCGGCCAGGTCGCCTGGGTGTTGATCTCGTTCAACCTGGTGCTGGCGTTGGTGGCCGTGCCGACGGCCGTGATCTTCGGGCGGGCCCAGCCGCGGATCATCAGCGCCGTCGGTATCGCGGTCTTCGCCGGCTCCTCGGCGGCGTGCGCGCTGGCGGGCTCGATCGAGGTGCTGATCGCGGCGCGGTGCGTGCAGGCGCTCGGCGGCGCGTTGGCGCTGGTCGGATGCCTGGAGCTCCTGGTCGCGGTGTACGGCGAACGCCGCGGCGTGACGGTCTGGGTCACCGCCGGCGTCGTCGGCACCGCCATGGGCCCGGTCGCGGGCGGACTGCTGACGGAGGCGTTCTCGTGGCAGGCCATCTTCGTCGTGCAGGTGCCGTGTGCCGTGCTGGCGGTACCGGCGGCGCTCGCCGTCCGGGCCGCACCCGCGCTCCCGCTGGACCGGCATCGCCCGGCCATCCGTCCCAACGTCACGCTCGCCCTGCTGTCGGCGGCGCTCACGGCGGCGCTGTTCCTGCTGGTCCTGCTGCTGGTCGACGGCTGGCGCCGCTCCCCGGCGATCGCGGCCCTGACCGTGTCCGTCGTACCGGTGGCGGCCCTCGCCTCTCGCCCGCTCGCGCGCCTCCTGCGGACGCCGGCGGAGGTCGAGGTCGCGGTGGGGTGCTTCCTCATCGCCGGGGGACTGGCGGGCCTCGCGATCCTGCCGTCGGCCAACCTCGCCTGGACGGTCGCGCCCCAGGCGCTGGTGGGGCTGGGGCTCGGGCTGACCGTCGACCGGCTCAGCGCCCAGGCGATGGAGATGCGGCTGCCGCGGATGCACCACGCCGGCTGGACCATCGGCGCACGTCATGTCGGCGTGGTCCTGGGCCTGGTGATCCTGACGCCCGTGTTCACCGCGGACCTGCAGGACGCCCAGGTGCCGGCCCAGGAGGCCATCACGTCCCTGGTGCTCGATGCCCCGTTGAAGCCGGAGGACAAGATCGCCGTGGCTCAGGCGCTCGGCCAGGAGCTGTCGGAGCAACACGGCCAGGTGCCCGACCTGCACCGCGCCTTCGCGACGGCCGACCTCGAACCCGCGGCCCGGCCGGCCGCGGCCCAGCTCGAGCGTGATCTCGACGAACAGCTCGAGCGCGCCGCCACGCGCGCCTTCCGCGACTCGTTCCTGATCGGCGCCGGCCTCGCGCTCGTCGCGCTGCTCAGCGTGCTCGCGTCCATCGTCGTGCCCCCCAGGCGGGTGACCCCGTGACCAGTCGCCTGGGCCTGGTCGGGATGCCCGCGGTGGCGCTGCTCCTGGTGGGCGGCGTGCTCGGCGTACAGCTCGCCCACGGAGGAGGGAAGTTCGAGCCGCTCCACTCGGCCGACCCCTGCGTCGCGCGCACCGTGACCTCTCAGGCCGAGGGCATAGACGCGCTGACCGAGAGCCTGGTGCTGCTCGGTCTCGATGGCGCCGCCTGCCGCTTGGGTGTCAGCCGCGAGGCGCTGACCCTGGAGCTCGCGCAACCCGGTCCCCGCACGGACGCCGAGATCGACGCCCTGCGCCAGGGGCTGTTGGACGCCGTGAGCCGGATGAAGGCCGACGGCTCCCTGCCGGAGGCGTCGGACCTGGTCGACGAGGCGCTCGACAACACCGACCTCAACCCGCTCATCAAGGCCGCGATCCGCGCCCTCCCGGACTCGGTGATCAACGCGGCCGTGCAGGTCGACGACGTCCTCAACCGGACCATCAACGACCTCGACCTGCGCAGCGTGCTGGCCAACCTCGACGACCAGCAGGACCTCAACCAGCAGATGAACGCGGCGGTCACCCAGGCGGTCAAGGACTCGCTCGCCGACCGCCTCCGCAGCCTCCTGTAGCCAGGAAAGTGATCAGCCGAACGACATCCGGAAGGCGACCTGGCGGAACGTCGCGAGCTTCCGGGCGCCGTCCAGCCAGCCGAGCGGTCCGTCCGGGTTGATGTCCCAGTGCGACCGAGCGGGGAACGACCTCGCCGAGCCGCGCATCGGCGTGGTGCGGTCCTCGCCGTCGGTGTCGTCGATACCCGGCTGCCAGATCGTGCCCTTGAAGGGCAGCCGGGGCGCCACCCGCGACACGTCGCGGAACCCCGCGGTGGCGATCGGAGTGCGGCCGGTGGTGGCGGTCCACTCGGTCGTCGTCAGCGGGCCGGTGTGGGACGTCTCGAGGGTGAAGTCGCACAGCTCCTTCGGGATCGCCCAGAGCTCGCGCCCGCCCGCCTTCGACTCGGGGGAGTCGACCCAGATGTCGGGCGTCGTCACCGCCCGGCCATGGCCCTCGTCCTTCATGACCCGGGTGACGACCAGCTCGTGGTAGGTGAGCGGGCTGCCCTCCTCGTAGGTGACGAACGCCGCGCCGTACACGCCGGCCGGGTGGCGGTCGTCGACCGGCGACCCGAGCCGGAACACGGACAGCCACATCGAGCCGACCATCTGCCACGGCGCGGCCGGGTAGGAGAGGTCCTCGGCGACGGAGGACTGCAGCCAGTCGATCTGCGCGGTCACGCGACCAGCCTAGGGTCACTGCGCGTCAGGCGCTGGCCCGCTCCTCCACCCGGCCCGGCATCTGCCAGCCGGTCGCCAGCCGGGACGGGGCCAGGGACTGACCGTCTCCGAAGAAGTCGCAGAACTTCATGATCAGGGGGTCCCAGGCCTGGGGGTCGACGTAGTCGGTGCCGAGGAGCCGCACGCTGTCATGGACGTGCGCGCGGAGCACCTCGACGTGGATCGCGTGCGCGAACACCTTCTCCTCGTCGCGGATCGGGTAGCTGCCCGACACCCGGCACTCGAGCTGGATCGGGCACTCGGCGACGCGGTCGGGGCGGACCAGGTCGGAAGGCTCGGGTGTCAGGCCGGCGGCCTCGAACTTGCGCGGCTCGTAGCGGTAGCCGGTCTCGCACTTGTGCGGCGAGAGCTCCGGAGACCCGCTCAGCAGCGCCAGCCGGTCGACGTGGTCCACCAGGTCCGATGACGCGAGGTTGAGGACGGCCTCCCCAGTGCGCATCAGGTTCTGGGTGGTCCGCGAGGAGGCCGCAAGACCGAGCATTGCGTTCTGCCCCAGCCACCACGCCGAGGACATCGGCGCGACGTTCGTGGTGCCGTCCGGGTTGGTCGAGGAGACCAGGACGACAGGGGTTCCGTAGTAGTGGACCTTGAGCGGTACGACTCGGTGCATGACCCAATTCTGGTCGTCGGCGCACCCCAGTTCTGGCGGGAATCGGACACCGCGACGCCGTACCTTGGTCGGGTGATGTCAACGCTCAGCCGGCGCGGTGTGCTGACCGGTGGGGCGCTCGTGGCTCTGGCCGGGTGCCGGAGCGGCGGCGACTCGAAGCCAGCGAGCGGCAGGGCGAGCGGCAGTGCGAGCGGCAGTGCGAGCGGCATCGACTGGAGCCAGCTGGGTCGGGCGGTCCAAGGCAGCCTCGCCCTGCCGTCGGACGCGAGCTACAACCGGGTGCGACTGACCCAGAACCCGAGGTACGACGCACAGCGACCGCTCGCGGTCCTGTCGGTTGCCTCCGCCAAGGACGTGGCCACGGCGATCCGCTTCGCGCAGGACCAGGACGTCCCGGTCGCCGTCCGCTCCGGCGGCCACAGCTACCCGGGCTGGTCGGGAGGCGGCTCCCCGAAGGCACTGGTCATCGACGTCCGCCCACTGCACCGGGTCGCGCTCGACGGCCCGAACGCGACGATCGGCTCCGGGGCCGCGCTGGCCCATGTCTACGACGCGGTCAGCGCGCGCGGTCGCGCGATCGCGGCCGGCTCCTGCCCGACCGTCGGCATCGCCGGCCTCACGCTGGGCGGTGGGGTGGGCGTGCTCACCCGCGCGTACGGCCTCACCTGCGACTTCGTGACGGCGATGCAGGTCGTCACCGCCGACGGGAAGGTGCGCACTGTCGACAAGCACCATGAGCCAGACCTGTTCTGGGCGCTGCGCGGTGGCGGTGGCGGGCACCTCGGCGTGGTCACCTCGTTCAAGCTGAGGACGGTCCCGGCGCCGACCCTGCAGACGGCGTTCCTCCAGTGGCCCGCGTCGGCGGCCACGCAGGTCATCCCGGCCTGGCAGGCCTGGGCGCCGACCGCCGACGCCCGGCTCTGGTCGACGCTGAAGGTGCTCGGCGGCACGCAACACGCGAGCGGCCCGATCGTGCTGGTCTCGGTCACCTGGACCGGGCCTGCAGCGCAGTTCTCCGGACAGCTGAACGGCCTGCTTGCGCACGTGCCACCACCGTCGGTGAACAGCCGGGCCACCCGGAGCTACCGCCAGGCGATGTTCTCCTACGCCGGCTGCAGCAAGATCCCCGTCAACGAGTGCACCACCGGCCCCGGCGGCGCACTCCAGCGCGAGGCCTTCGCCGGAACTTCCCACGTCGCCTACGACCGTCTCGACGACGCTGGCATCGACACGGTCATCGGCCAGGCGCACGACGCCACGGGGCTGCTCGAGGCGGGCATCTCGATCGACGCCCTCGGCGGCAAGGTCGCGGACCAGGCCCCCGCTGCGACTGCTTTCGTGCATCGAGCGGCGCTGGCCACCGTGCAGTACACGGCGACCTTCCCGCCCGGCACGGCCAAGCAGGCCGACAGCTACGTGAGGGGCTTCCGCGGAGCGATGGTGCCGCACTGGGGCAACCACGCCTACGTCAACTACTCCGACCCGACGATCCAGGGCTACAAGAAGGCGTACTTCGGAGCCAACGCCGCCCGGCTCGCGCAGGTGCGGGCGGCGTACGACCCGGACCGGTTCTTCACCCAGCCGCAGGACTACTAGCCTCAGTCCTCCGGGTCGTCCAGCCGGGCCAGCCAGGTGGCCAGCCGCTCGACGGCGTTCTCGAACTCCGGGTGCACGTCGGTGAACTCACTGAGCCGCTCGGCCAGCCAGGCGAGAGAGACCTCCTCGTCGCCCCGACGCTGGGCCAGCTCCTCGATGCCGCGGTCGGTGAAGTACATCAGGGCACGGCCTACGCGAAGGCGCGGGCCAGCAGGTCCTTCTGCTCCTCGGTGTGCCTCTTCGCGGTGCCCACCGAGGGCGAGGAGGACTCCGGCCGGGCCACCGTCTCGACCCTGGCGTCGAGCTGCGGCCAGACGTTCAGCGCGTAGTTGGGCCACGGGCCCATGTTCAGCGGCTCGTCCTGCACCCAGCGGACCTGCTTGAGGTTGGGGTAGCGCGCGATCTCGTGCTTGATGTCGTCCAGCGGCCGCGGGTAGAGCTGCTCCACCCGGCCGATCGCGAACCGCTCGCTGCGCTCGACCTTGCCGCGCTCGACCATGAGGTCCCAGGTGATCCGGCCCGAGCACAGGAGCAGCGTGTCGACCGACCGAGGGTCGGCGGTCTCGTCGCCGATGAAGGGCCGGAACGTGCCGGAGGTGAAGTCCGCGGGCTGGGAGGCCGCCTCCTTGCGCTTCAGCATCGACTTGGGCGTGAACACGATCAGGGGCCGGTGCTGCCGGCCGAGCGAGTGCCGCCGCAGCAGGTGGAAGTACGACGCCGGGGTCGACGGCTGCGCGACGACGAACGCATCGTCGGCCGCCATCGTCAGCCAGCGCTCGATCCGGGCCGAGGTGTGGTCGGGGCCCTGGCCTTCGTAGCCGTGCGGCAGGAGCAGCACGACGCCGGACTCCTGCTGCCACTTGGTCGCACCGGAGGTGATGAACTCGTCGATCACCGTCTGGGCGCCGTTGACGAAGTCGCCGAACTGCGCCTCCCACAGCACCAGCGCCTCGGGCCGCGCGACCGAGTAGCCGTAGTCGAAGCCGAGCGCGGCGTACTCCGAGAGCAGCGAGTCGTAGACGTGGAACTTGGCCTGGTCCTCGGTGAGGTTGGACAGCGGCGTCCACTCGTCGGCGTTGTGGCGGTCGATGATCGTCGCGAACCGGGACACGAAGGTGCCGCGTCGCGAGTCCTGACCGGCCAGCCGGACCGGACGGCCGTCCATCAGGAGGGCGCCGAGGGCGAGGATCTCGCCGGTGCCCCAGTCGATCGGACCGTCGGTGATCGCCTGGGCGCGTCGCTGGAGCTGTGGCATCACCTTCGGGTGCACGGTGAAGCCCTCCGGCGGCGTCACGTAGGCGTCCGCGATCCGCTTGAGCACCTCGGGCACCACCGCGGTCGCGGTCTCGCCCTGCGGCTTGTCCGGGTAGTCCGGCACCGTCGTCCACTCCGACGGCTGGCTGGTCGCCTCGCGCACCTCGGTGAAGACCCGCTCCAGCTGCTGCTGGTAGTCGCGGAGCACCTGCTCGGCCTCCTCGATCGTGATGTCACCACGGCCGATGAGGGACTCGGTGTAGAGCTTGCGGACCGAACGCTTCTGCTCGATCAGGTCGTACATCAACGGCTGGGTGTACGACGGGTCGTCGCCCTCGTTGTGGCCGCGGCGGCGGTAGCAGACCAGGTCGATGACGACGTCCTTCTTGAACGCCTGGCGGTACTCGAAGGCCAGCCGGGCCACCCGGATGCACGCCTCGGGGTCGTCGCCGTTGACGTGGAAGATCGGCGCCTGGACCATCCGGGCCACGTCGGTGCAGTAGAGCGAGGAGCGTGACGACCCGGGCGAGGTGGTGAAGCCGACCTGGTTGTTGATGACCACGTGGATGGTGCCGCCGGTGCGGTAGCCGCGCAGCTGCGAAAGGTTGAGCGTCTCGGCGACCACGCCCTGGCCGGCGAACGCCGCGTCGCCGTGCACCAGCAGCGGCAGCACGGGGTAGGCCGCGCCCTGGTCGAGCACGTCCTGCTTGGCGCGCGCGATGCCCTCGAGCACCGGGTCGACCGCCTCGAGGTGCGAGGGGTTCGCGGCCACCGACACCTTGATGGTGTCGCCCGAGCCGGCCTCGAACTCGCCCTCGGCGCCGAGGTGGTACTTCACGTCGCCGGAGCCCTGGACGGTCCGCGGGTCGATGTTGCCCTCGAACTCGCGGAAGATCTGGGAGTACTTCTTGCCGACGATGTTGGCGAGCACGTTGAGCCGGCCGCGGTGCGCCATGCCCATCGCGACCTCGTCGAGGCCGGCCTCGGCGGCCGCCTCGCAGATCTCGTCGATGACCGGGATCGTGGTCTCGCCGCCCTCGAGGCTGAACCGCTTCTGCCCGACGAACTTGGTCTGCAGGAAGGTCTCGAAGGCCTCGGCCTGGTTGAGCTTGAGCAGGATCCTCAGCTGCTCCTCGCGGGGCGGCTTGGTGTGCGGCTGCTCGACCCGCTCCTGGATCCACCGGCGCTGCTCGGGATCCATGATGTGCATGTACTCGATGCCCGTCGTACGGCAGTAGGAGTCACGCAGGATCCCGAGGATGTGCCGCAGCTTCATGAAGCGCCGGCCCTCGCCGCCGAACGACCCGGTCGCGAACTCGCGGTCGAGGTCCCAGAGCGTGAGTCCGTGCGACTCGACCTCGAGGTCGGGGTGGCTGCGCTGGCGGTACTCCAGCGGGTCGGTGTCGGCCATCATGTGGCCGCGCACGCGGTAGGCGTGGATCAGCTCGAGGATGCGGGCCTGCTTGCTGATCTCGTCGTCGTGGGACGTCGAGATGTCGTGGCTCCAGCGGATCGGCTGGTAGGGGATGCGCAACGCCCGGAAGATGTCGTCGAAGAAGCCGTTCTCGCCCAGCAGCAGCTGGTGGATCCGCTTGAGGTACTCACCGGACTGCGCGCCCTGGATGACCCGGTGGTCGTAGGTGGACGTGAGCGTCATCACCTTGCTGATCGCGTTGCGGGCGATCGCGTCCTCCGACGCCCCCTGCCACTCCGGCGGGTACTCCATGGCGCCCACGCCGATGATCGCGCCCTGGCCCTTCATCAGGCGCGGGACCGAGTGGTTGGTGCCGATGCCGCCCGGGTTCGTCAGGCTGATCGTGGTGCCCTGGAAGTCCTCGACGGTGAGCTTGTTGTGGCGAGCCCGGCGGACGATGTCCTCGTACGCCGTCCAGAAGGCCGCGAAGTCCATCTTCTCGGCGGCCTTGATCGAGGGGACGACCAGCTGGCGGGAGCCGTCCGGCTTCTGCAGGTCGATGGCCAGGCCGAGGTTGATGTGGGCCGGCTGTACCAGGTTGGGCTTGCCGTCGACCACGTCGAAGCCGACGTTGAGCTCAGGGGTCTCCTTGAGCGCCCGGACCATCGCGTAGCCGATGATGTGGGTGAACGACACCTTGCCGCCGCGGGCCCGGGCGAGGTGGTTGTTGATGACCGTGCGGTTGTCCCACAGCAGCTTGACCGGGACCGACCGGACCGAGGTCGCGGTCGGGACGCTGAGCGACGCGTCCATGTTCTGGACGGTGCGGGCCGGCGCGCCGCGCAGGATCGTGTAGGTCGGCTCGTCGCTGGCGTCGGCCTGCTCGGTCGGCGACTGCTCCTTGGGCACGGGGTTGCTGGTGCCCTTGGCCGGCTCGGCGGCCTTCGACTCCGGCCGCGGCTTGGCCACCGGGGCGGGGGTCGGCGTCGGGTCGACGTGCGGTTCCGGAGCGGCCTTCACCTCGCGCTTGGCCTCCTGCTTGGCCTCCTGCTTGGCCTCCTGCTTGGCCTCCGGTTCCTTGGCCTCGGGCTGGCCCTGGGGCTCGGCGGTCGCAGTGCCACCGGTGCCGTTGGTGCTGGTGGTGCTGGTGGTGCTGGGCGCGCCGTTCGACACCGTGTAGTTGGTGGCGGCACCGCCCGGGGAGCCGTTGCCGTGCGCCTTGAAGTAGTCAACCCAGGTCTGGTCGACGCTCGACGGATCCGCCCGGAACCGGTCGTACATCTCTTCGACGAGCCACTCGTTCGCACCGAACTCCTCCGGCACGGTGGCCGACGAGGACGACGAGGGGGTTGATTCGGGCACGGCGTGGTTCGCCTCTTTCATGCGCACAGGTGGGTGGTGATTTGGCAGGTTGCCTCGGTTGTCAACGTTAGTCCTCCATGCCAGCAAATGCAGGGTCGCGGTGCCTCTGCATGTGAGGCTGTGCCCATGACGTCCGTCACCCGGCCGCGAGCGCGCCCCGCGCTGGTCAGCGGGGCCGTGTTGCTGCTGCTGGCGGGCGCGGTCGGCTGCGACTCCGGCGACGACCTCGGCGGCGGCAATGACAAGGGCTCCTCCTCGGCCCATGCCACCGATGCCCCGAAGGCGACGACGCTCACGACCCTGCACGCGGTCGGGAAGACGCTGGACTCGGCCCACCGGGCTCGGGTGAAGGCCGGGGTGACCGAGGTCATCGACCCATGGTTCGACGGCGCCTTCCTTGGTGACTTCCCGCGGTCGGACTGGTCGGCGGCGTTCACCGGGTTCACGAAGGGCGCGGCCGCCGACGCCCAGGCCCGGGACCTCGACCTCCTCACCAACGCCGCGATCGCCGGCCAGATCGACTCCGCCAGCGCGACCCGACGCCGGGTCCGGCTCAACGTCTTCACCTACAAGGGCCACCCACGCGGCGCCACGGCCCACTTCGTCCTCGACTTCACCACCAAGGGCGACCTGGCCGAGTCCATGCAGCTGCGCGGCGACCTCTACCTCGCCAAGGACAAAGGGGAGTGGAAGATCTTCGGGTACGACGTGGACCAGGCGGAGCCGGCATGACCGCCCTCCGACCCCGCTTCTGGCGGGTGACCCGCCTCGTGGTCCTGGGGCTGGTGCTCGCGGTGTGCGCCACGCTGGCGCCGTCGTCGTCGGTCAAGCCGACCGACATGGCCCTGATCAAGCTCAAGCAGGCCCGGGCGGTCGACACCAGCCCCGACGTGGTCTGGATCCTCGCGGTCGGCTCTGACGCGCGGCCGGGCGAGGACATGACGCACACCCGCGGCGACGCCCTGCACCTGATCGGCATCGACTCCAAGACCGGGGCCGCCGCGGACATCGGCGTACCCCGCGACTCCTGGGTCGACATTCCCGGCGTCGGCAACGACAAGATCAACGCCTCGCTCTACTACGGCGGCCCGCAGCTGCTGGGCGAGACCGTCGGCAACCTGATCGGCATCCAGCCGGACTACGTGTTCGTCACCCGGTTCACGTTCTTCCAGAACCTCATCAAGTCGATCGGCGGCGTCGACGTCGACAACCCGATCGCGTTCAGCGACTCCTCGCTGAAGCCGAAGGGGTTCCCCGAGGGCCATCTCCACCTCGGCCCCTGGGACGCGCTGGCGTTCTCGCGGATCCGGCACGACCTGCTCCGCGGCGACTTCGACCGCTCGGCCAACCAGCAACGTGTGCTCAAGGGCATCCAGGCCAAGATCCGCGACAATGCCGAACGGCCGGGCTGGATCGAGGAGCACGTGCTCACCGCGACGCAGAACATGGACACCAACGCCTCGCCGTCCGAGCTCTACCGGCTCGCCCGCGCCGTGGCCGCGATCCAGCCGTCGAAGATCACCCAGTGCGTCCTCCTGGGCGGCATCGGCGACATCGGCGGGGCCAGTGTCGTGCTGCCCTACACGGACATGGCCCAGCGGTTCGGCGACGAGGCTCGTGACGACGCCACGCTGGACAGCTGCGACTGACGCCTCTCCGCTTGTCTTCTCGCTTGACGTGCCCGCGCGGTCAGGACTCGCGGCCCGAGTGTGACGGTGGCTGATCAACGGCTCTCGCGTGCGTTCCGGTTGACAGGTCACCGCCACCGCTGGCGAGGCGGCCGCGCGTTGCAGGCCGTCCATGGATCGAGGCCATCTGCGGAGGAAATTCGGCACCTGGTGCCGATTTCCCTCGGCAAACCCGACCGCACACCCTCGGCGGCTTCGGGAAAAACTCGACAGTCGAGGAAATTCCGAAACCCCCGCCTCCCGCCGGCCGCGAGGGACCGGCAGGCGGTGGACACGCAGACAGCCACGGCAGGATGTACGCCGTGATGTGCTTCGCCGACCGTGGCTTCGTCTTCCTGTCGATGCCCAAGGCCGGGTCGACCGTGCTCCAGAAGCACTTCGCGCGGCACGCGATGATCGTGTTCCGTCAGCCGCCGGGCATGAAGCACATGAGCGCGGTGACCTTCGAGGCGGTGATGGCGCCGTGGCTGGAGCGGTACGGCCACCCGCGCGGCTCCTACGAGACCATGTGCCTGGTCCGCCATCCTCTGGACCGGGCCGTGTCGTGGTGGAAGTACCGCGCCCGCCCGGAGGCACAGGGCCAGCCGAACTGGACCGGTGACCTGAGCTTCGCCGAGTTCGCGGACCGGCTGGTCAGTGGCGAGGTGCCGCTGGGCACGTCGTCGAACTTCGTCACCGACGCCGACGGCACGGTGGTCGTCGACCGGATGTACCGATACGAGCACCTCGACGCGGCCACGACCTGGATGGCCGACCGGCTCGGGATCGCTCCTCCGGTCCTGGCGCCCACCAACGTCTCCCCGGCGCGTGAGGGCGAGATGGATGCCGCCACCCGCGCCCGGCTCGAGGCGCACTTTGCAAACGACCTGACCATCTACGAGCAGGCTGTCTGAGAGGGCGCTGAGAGGGCCGCGCCGAAGCGGTTCCGGGGCGTCTCCCGACCTACGATGGCGGCCATGCATCCGGGCTTCCGACAGGACATCCAGGGGCTCCGGGCCCTGGCCGTCCTGCTGGTGATCCTGGACCACGCCGACATCGGGCCGTTCCACGGCGGCTTCGTCGGCGTGGACGTCTTCTTCGTGATCTCGGGCTTCCTGATCACCGGCCTGCTCGTCTCGGAGGCCGAGCGCACCGGCCGGGCGTCGCTGCTGGGCTTCTACGCCCGCCGGGCCCGCCGGATCCTGCCCGCGGCCACCCTGGTCATCCTGGTCACCGTCGCCGCGAGCATCATCTTCCTGAGCGCCGTCGAGGCGAACGGGGTCATCGAGGACGCGGTCTGGGCGACGTTCTTCGCGGCCAACTTCAAGTTCGCCAAGGACGGCACCGACTACTTCCAGAACGACACGCCGCCCTCGCCGCTGCAGCACTACTGGTCGCTGGCGGTCGAGGAGCAGTTCTACGTCGTGTGGCCGCTGCTGGTCCTGCTGCTCTGCCTGTACGCCGCGTGGCGCGTCCGGCGCAGCGCCGGCCAGCGCAGCCTGGGCCCGCGGGTGCGCGACCTGGGGGTCTCGCCGCTGGTGGTGATCATCGGCATCTCGTTCGCCTACTCGGTCTCCTACAGCACGACCGACCCCGTGGCGGCGTACTTCTCGCCGTTCACCCGAGCCTGGGAGCTCGGCATCGGCGCCCTGGCCGCCTGCCTCAGCACCCGGCTGATCCTGCTCAAGCCGGCGGTGCAGGCGGCGCTGTCCTGGGGCGGGCTGGCGGCGGTGGCGGTCGCCTCCCTGGTCTTCGACGGCACCACGGTCTTCCCCGGGTACGCCGCCGCGCTCCCGGTCATCGGGACGGCCGCGCTGCTGGCCGGCGGCCTGCGTCCGGCCCGGTGGGGACCGCAGGGGCTGCTCTCGGTGCGGCCCGTGCGCGCGATGGGTGACTGGTCCTACTCGCTCTACCTGTGGCACTGGCCGGCGCTGATCATCGTCAGCGAGGCCTGGCTGCCCGCCGTCGGCTGGCGCGGGGCGCTGGTCATCGCGGCCGTCATACCGCTCTCCGCGCTCACCTACCACTACGTGGAGAACCCGGTGCGCCGGGCCCAGGTCTTCAAGGGGCGGCGGCTGCGCGGGGTGCTGCTGTACCCGGCGGTCGTCGTGCTGACGCTGCCGATGCTGGCGGCCGCCAACACCGTGGTGACCGACGAGCTCAACGGAGGCGGGCCGCCCATCACCACCTCGAGCTTCGGCCAGGGCAAGGACACGACGAACCCCGGGTTCAGCCAGGACCAGGTGGTCGCGCTGGTGCAGGCATCGGTCAAGGCGGCCCAGAACGGGTACGAGATCCCGGCCGACCTCAAGCCCCCGCTGCTCGACCTGAGCACGGACATCCCCGACCTGGGCAAGTGCCAGTACTTCGAGATCAACAACGACCGGCCGCTCTGCCCGCGGGGCGACCCGGACGGTGACAAGACGCTGGTGCTGATCGGCGACTCGCACGCCCGCCAGTGGGTGCCGGCCCTCGACGTGCTGGCGAAGGAGTACGGCTACACGGCCTACTACCTGATCCGCGAGGGCTGCCCGTCCTCCGACGTGACGCCCTGGATGGTGCACGGCGGGCCGAGCACCGACTGCGAGGCGTTCCAGGACTGGGCCCGCCAACAGGTCGCCGAGCTGGAGCCGGACGTCGTGGTCCTCGGCTCGGAGGCCAACCGGCGCGGCTTCACGACCGACGACGGCAAGCTGGTCGACGACGTACCGACGATGGCCACGATGTACCGCGACGGGATGGAGCGGGAGATCGACGACCTCTCGCCCGACGCCGGCCGAGTCATCGTCATCGGCGACCCACCCGCGGTCATGGAGCACCCGGGCCGCTGCCTGTCCGAGCGCGGCGCGACGCTGAAGAGCTGCCTGTCCACGGAGGACCCGGAGTCGCTGACCTTCATCGACTCGCTCCGGCAGGCGGCCGCCGCCAAGGACATCCAGTTCGTCGAGACGGCGGCGTGGTTCTGCTACGACAGCCTCTGTCCGAGCGTGGTCGGCGACTACATCGCGCACCGCGACCGGACCCACATCAGCCAGAGCTACGCCGGCTACCTCACCGACGAGCTCGAGGGCCAGATCCACCTCGACCCGTCGTACGTCGCGCCGAGCGGCTCGCCCTCTCCGTCCACCGGCACCGTCGCCTCGACCAGCTCCGGCGCCCCATGACGGCGACCGCCACCACCCCGTCGGCCGAGTCGACCACGACGCCCACCCTCCGGCACCGCAACGACGTCCAGGGGCTGCGCGCCGTTGCAGTGCTGATCGTGATCGCCTCGCACGCATCGGTGCCGTACCTCGACGGCGGCTTCGTCGGCGTCGACGTCTTCTTCGTGATCTCCGGCTTCCTGATCTCGCAGCTGCTGTTCCGCGAGGTCGAGAGGTCCGGCCGGCTCTCGATCCCCTCCTTCTACGCCCGTCGCGCCCGGCGGATCCTGCCGGCGGCCACCCTGGTCACCCTCGCGACCATCGTGGCCTCGGCGGTCTGGCTGAGCGCGATCGACCTGCTCGAGGTGTGCAAGGACGCAGTGTGGACGGTGTTCTTCGCCGCCAACATCCGCTTCGCCGCGGTCGGCACCGACTACTTCGCCCAGGACCAGCCACCTTCGCCGCTGCAGCACTACTGGTCGCTGTCGGTGGAGGAGCAGTTCTACCTGGTCTGGCCGGCGCTGCTGCTCGTCCTGGTGCTGGTCTCGAGGCGCCGCGCCCTGCCCCGGCGGCTGGTGTTCGCCGTGCTGGCCCTGCTGACCGCCGCGTCCTTCGCCTGGTCGGTGGTCTACACGGCGTCAGACCCGCTGGCGGCGTACTTCTCGACGCTCGCGCGGGTCTGGGAGCTCGGCTTCGGCGCGCTCATCGCCCTGGTGGCCACCCGGATCGCCGCGCGCTGGTCCGGACTCCTGCGCGGGCTGGTCTGCTCGGTCGGTCTGGTCCTGATCGCAGCCGCGTGCCTCTTCTACTCCGACGCCACGCCGTTCCCCGGGTACGCCGCCGCCCTCCCGGTCGTCGGGTCGGCGCTCGTGCTCCTCGCCGGGGCCGGCGGGCAGGCGACGCAGCCGGCGCCGATCCGCGCGCTCGGCGTACGCCCGATGCGGACGGTGGGGGACTGGTCCTACTCGCTCTACCTGTGGCACTGGCCGGTGCTGATCATCGCGGCGCGCGAGGTCGACCCCGACCTCGGCCACGGGCTCGGCTTCTGGCGGACCGCGGCCTGCCTGGTGGTGGTCTTCGTGCTGTCCGCGCTGACCTACCGGTACGTCGAGCAGCCGTTCCGGTCACCGGGTCGGTTCCCGGTCCGCCGTGCGCTGATGCTCTACCCGGCCGCGGTGGCGCTGGTGCTCGTCGCGTCGCTCGGCGGCCGCTACTACAGCGAGTGGGCGTCCGGCGCGCTCGGGGACAACCCGGCCATCTCGCTGAGCAACTTCGGGGTCAAGGACCCGTCGAAGTACCAGCTCGACAAGGACAAGAGCGTCGCACTCGTCCAGGCCTCGGTGATCGCGGCCCGGCACCACATGGCGATCCCGAGCAAGCTCGAGCCCGACATCCTGACCGTGCGTGACGACGAGCCGGACGTCGGCGCCTGCGACTACGAGCACGACTCGCGGGAGCTCTGCCCGCGCGGCGACCCCAACGCGGACCGGTCCATCGTCGTCTTCGGCAACAGCCACGCCCGCATGTGGATCCCGGCCTTCGACAAGATCGGCCAGGAGCTCGGCTACAAGACCTACTACTTCGTCAAGCCGAACTGCGCCGCCTCGCTCGTGTCCGTGGGTGAGCTGGTCCCGGGTTCGCCGCTGTGGCCGGAGTGCGACGACTTCCGGTCGTGGGCGCTCGACCAGATCCAGTCGATCCACCCGGACCTGGTCGTCGTCGCCTCGAGCGGCCCCAACCCGGTGCTCTACGACAAGGACGGCAACCGGATCCCCAAGGAGGGGATCCCGTTCGCGGTGCGCGACGGCTACGTCGACCTGTTCGACCAGCTGTCCCAGACCTCCGACCGCACCGTCCTGCTCCGCGACGTACCGAAGTCCGAGGACCTGCCCGACGAGTGCCTGACCAAGAAGGGCAACGACCTCGGCGACTGCCTGTTCCAGCCGCTGGCCGCGTCGGTCGACGACGCGGACATCTCCGAGGACGCCGCCCGGTCCACCGACACCGAGGTCGTGGACCCGACCAAGTGGCTGTGCTGGGACGGCTCGTGTCCGACGGTCATCGGCGACGTGCTGCCCTACCGCGACCGCGGCCACCTGACCACCGTCTACGCCGCCTCGCTGTCCGACGAGCTGACCAAGGCGCTCGGGCTCAAGAAGTCGGGATAGTCACGGACGAAAGGAGGGTCGACACGCTCGTTTGACCTGCCTTTTGTCCGTGACTACCCCGATGCTGGGCTGGTGGCCCTCGACCTCCCGTGCCCGTTCTGCGGGACCCAGATGTACGCCGAGCAGGCGCACAACCGGTGCCCGTCCTGCCTCTACATCGAGCCCTGCTGCGACGGCGCGCCCCAGCCGTGCCGGCTCCCCGCCGCCCAGGACGCGGCGACGGGCTGACCGGCCGCTCCGCTCGGTCGGCGGCCCTGGCCGCCGTACTCCTGCTGGCCGGGTGCTCGAGCGCGGAGAAGACGCCCGCGCCGGTGCCCTCGAGGTCGCCTCGCGCCACCGTGTCGTCGGTCTCGCCCCCTCCGGTCGGCACCGAGGCCGAGGCCCGGACCCGGCTCCGGGCGCTGCGGGTGGCGCCGCGCCGGCCACCGGTGGGGTACGTCCGCGACGCCTTCGGCTCGGCATGGCTCGACATCGACGGCAACGGCTGCAACCAGCGAGACGACGTACTGCTCCGCGACGCGGTGCCGGGCACCGCCCGCTACGCCCAGCAGGGTCGGTGCGACCACGACGTGCTGGCCGGCACCTGGGTCGACCCCTACACCGGCCGGACCCTGGCCTTCACCGATCTGAAGGACCCGGCCCAGGCCCAGGCGATCCAGATCGACCACCTGGTGCCGCTGGCCGAGGCCTGGGCGTCCGGTGCCTCGCGCTGGGACGCGGACCGGCGCAAGCAGTTCGCCAACGACCTCGACGAGCTGCTCGCCGTGGACGGACCCACCAACGCCAGCAAGGGTGACGGTGACCCGGCCGCCTGGCGGCCTCGCAAGGGTTATCAGTGCACGTACGCCGTCGGCTGGATCGACACGAAGACGCGCTGGGACCTGACCGTGGACCGGCCGGAGAAGCGGGCGCTGCTCCAGATGCTCGGCTACTGCTGACGCTCGAACTCGCGGCGGTCGCGCCGTACCGTCGGCCCATGGCGGCTGGGCTGCGACTGGTCCCGTACGACGGCGCCTGTGCGGCGCGGGTCGTGGACTGGTGCGCCGCCTCGCCGTTCTCGTCCGAGTGGGTCCCGGACGCCACTGCGCCCGAGGCGGTGCTGTCCGGCTGGCTGGAGGACCCGGACATCACCGGCTTCCTGCTGCTGCGCTCCGGGATCCCGGCCGCCTACGGGGAGCTGTGGCTCGAGCCCGACGACGCGGAGGCCGAGCTCGCCCACCTCGTCGTGGACCCGTCCGCGCGCGGCCAGGGCCTCGGCCGGGCCCTGGCCGTCTCGCTGGTCGACCGGGCCCGGGCCGGCGGGCTCACGAACGTCTTCCTGCGGGTCCACCACGACAACGAGGTCGCCATCGGCTGCTACGCCAGCGCGGGCTTCGCGCGGTGCAGCCCCGAGGACGAGGCGGAGTTCAACCTCGGCCAGCCGGCGACGTACCAGTGGATGCAGCACCGCGCCGAACCGTGACCGTTTCTGGCGCACGGTTGGCCGCTTCGCCTCTCCCGATCCGGAACGGTTCGACGCACTGTTGAGGTGTGCGCAGAGGTTGGCCCCGCGTCGGCTGCCGCTGGGGCTCGCTGGTCGGCGGGCCGGTCCGGCTGGGTGGCCGCCACTACCGCTTGGTCGTCTACCCGCCGGGCACTGACGAGCGCGAGCGCAGGCTGCTGCAGACCTGGCGTTGGTGGCCGTACGGGGGCGCGCTGCTGGCCACGACCGCCTTCGGAGTGTTGAGCGACCCGGTGGGGTTCCCGGTCGCCCTCGTCCTGGCGGCCACGCTCTTCCTGGGGCCGTTCCTGGTCCTGCGACGCACCCTGACGCGGCCGCGCCGCGACCTGGTCGTCGTGCACGCGGAGTACTTCTACGGTCCCAGCGCCGCCACCGACCTGGCCCGCTGCCGTCGGCTCGTGTCGCTCGGCTCGACCCTCATCGACGCCGAACACGCGCTGGACCGCGGTGAGCTCACGCCCGTCGGCTTCCAGGTCATCTGGGGCGACGTGCACTCCCAGGCACTGGCGCTCGAGAGGCTCGGTTCCCACCGATCCACCCGTACCGGGTGAGCCCGTCGAGGTCCGGCGCCCTCAAGAGTTGGAGGCCCACACGACTAAGGAGCTTGCGGAATGACAGACGAGAGCAACACTGGCGACCTTGAGATGAGCGCGGCCGCCGTCTCCGACGGGGCCTACACCCTCCTCGTCGCCGACTTCAGTGACACCACCATGGCGATGGAGGCCTACGACGCTCTCAAGTCCGTCGAGGACGGCCGGACCGTCGAGATCGAGGGCGTGATCGTGGTGAGTCGCTCCACGGAAGGCAAGCTCGAGGTCCAGAAGGCGACCGACCACAGCACGAAGTCCGGGCTCAAGTGGGGCGTCGTGGGCGGCATCGCGCTCGGGGTGATCTTCCCGCCGTCGATCCTCGGGAGCGCTGCGGTGGCCGGCTCCGCCGGCGCCCTCGCCGGCAAGCTGCGTCAGCGCCATCACCACAGCGAGCTGGAACAGCAGCTCGAGGACGCGATCCCGCCCGGGCACTCGGGGCTGGTCGCGCTGGTCTCCGATCCTGGCGCCGTCAAGATCCGGGAGGCGCTCGAGAGGGCCGACCGCATCGTCGAGTCCGCGATCGACCAGGTCGAGGCTGACGACATCAAGGCCGCAGCCAAGGAAGCGCAAGAGACCGACGACTAGTGGAGAGGGCGCCCTCACGGGGGCGCCCTCCCTGGTCGCCATGGGCGGCTCTCACCAGTTAGAAACGTGCTCGGTGGCACGGAGCCGGGCCACGTAGGGTCGCCGCGTGCTGCACGGCCGGGATGACGAGCGGGGCCGGGTGGCGCAGCTGCTCGACGCTGCGCGATCCGGTCACGGTGGAGCCCTCGTGGTCCTGGCAGACGCGGGTTCCGGAAAGACCGCACTGGTGACCGAGGCTGCGGACGGTGCTGCGGCAGACATGGGGGTGCTGCGGACCCAGGGGATCGAGTCGGAGGCACCCCTTGCCTTCGCTGCCCTCCAGCGGCTTCTCCGGCCTCTGATGCCGTTGGCGGCTGAGCTTCCAGTGCCCCAGGCGGCGGCGCTGCGGATCGCCTTCGGCCTGGAGACGGACGAGTCCGGTGGAGACCGGTACCTGGTCTTCCTGGCGGCGCTCAGCCTGCTCGCGGAGGCCGCTGAGACGCAGCCACAGGTGGTGGTCGTGGATGACGCCCATTGGCTGGACGACGCGTCGGCGGCGGCGCTGCTGTTCGTGGCGAGGCGGCTCGAGGCAGAACGCGTGGCGATCCTCTTCGCGGCGCGCGAGACGGACGCGCGGACCCTCGACTTCGGCGACCTGCCCGTACTACCTCTGTCGGGACTGGACCTGGAGGCCGTCACCGGACTCCTCCGGGAGCGTGCGAACTCGGACGTGAGCCCAGAGGTGGCCGCCCAGCTGCTGGCCAGCACCGGCGGGAACCCACTCGCCCTGGTGGAGATGCCACAGGTGCTCTCCTCGGACCAGCTGGCCGGACGCACGAGCCTGCCCGCTCGTCTGCCGGTGACCGGCACGATCGAGCGGGTCTTCCTCGACCGGGCCCGCCGGCTGTCGGCCGGTGCCCAGCAGCTGCTGCTGGTGGCCGCGGCCGACGACTCGATGGAGGTGGCCACCGTGGAGCGCGCCGCGGCGGACCTGGGTGTCGAGCCTGCCGCGCTGGCGGAAGCGGAGCTCTCCGGACTGGTCCGGATCGCTGGCGGCACCGTCGAGATGAGGCACCCGCTGGTCCGTTCCGCCATGTACGCCGCCGCGGACAGGTCCGAGCGTCGCCGGGTGCACGCCGCCCTTGCCGATGCGCTGCCGCTGCCGGGCGACGCTGACAGGCGCGCCTGGCACCGGGCGGCCGCGATCGACCAGCCCGACGCCGAGGTGGTCGCCGACCTCGAGGTCGCCGCGACCCGGGCCGCCCAGCGCGGCGGTCATGAGGCCGCCGCCGCGGCGTGGGAGCGCGCAGCCGAGCTCAGTGCGGACACGGACGGGCGGGCCAGGCGAAGGTACGCGGCGGCCCTCGCCGCCTGGCTGGCCGGTCAGCCGGGCCAGTCGCTCAGGCTCGCGGACGCCGCCCGCGCCACCGCCGCCGACCCTCTCCTCCTGGCCGACGTGACCAAGCTGCGGGCCTGCATCGAGTGGAACATCGGCCTGGTGCCTGTCTCTCATCGGATGCTTCTCGAAGCAGCCCGTGACGTCGCGGGCCATGACGCGGACCGGGCCAGGGAGATGGCGATGATCGCGGCCGCCCTCGCGGCCTTCGATGGCGACTCCGGTGTCGCCATCGAGCCCGCCACGTTCGCCACGATCCCGACGGACGGGACGCCACGTCAGCGCTGCTACGCCGAGCTGACGCTCGGGCTGCGGGCGGTGGTCGCCGGCGACTGGACCGCGGCGAGCACCCTGCTCGCCCGCGCCTTCGCCACCGGCGTACCCCTCGACCTCGACGACCAGGAGCTGCTGCCCAACCTGGCCATCGCGGCGCTGCACGTCGGCGACACCCTCTCCTCCGAGGACTACCAGGAGCGTCTGCTGACCACGGCCCGCAGCTCGGGAGCCGTGGTCACGGTGCTCTACGCCCTGACCCGGCTCGCCTTCAGCGACGTACCCCACGGCCACTGGTCCACCGCAGCCGCGCGGCAGGAGGAGGCGCTCCGGCTCGGGGAGAGCACCGGCCAGACGGTCCTGGCCGCGATGCCACTCGCCACGCTCCTGCTGCTGTCCGCGCTCCGCGGCGACGACGCCTACGAGCGTCGGCTCGAGGACCTGGAACGCTGCCTCGACGATCAACCGCTGGGCGTCCTAGACGTGATCCTGCGTGACGTCACGAAGTGGGCCAAGGGCGTGCATGCGGCGCCGGCGTGGCCCACGGCGTTCCACCACCTGGCCCAGATCAGCCACCCGATCATCCAGCGCTCCGCTGGCCTCGACCGGATCGAGACTGCTGTGTACGCCGACCAGCCGGACACCGCTCGGCTGTGGACCGAGGACCTGGAGACGTTCGCCGCGGCCACGGGGCAGTCGTGGGCGGCCGCGATGGCTGCACATGGGCGGGCGGTGCTTGCGGTCGGCCGTGACGAGGACGAGGCGGGATCCTGGTTCGAGCGGGCCCTCGCACTGCACGTCGACTCCGTCCGGCCGTTCGAGCGAGCCCGCACCGAGCTCGCCTACGGCGAGTACCTGCGGCGTCGGCGTCGGCGGGTCGACGCCCGCGGGCACTTGCGCACCGCCCTCGAGACCTTCGAGGACCTCAAGGCCGGTCCCTGGGCGGACCGCGCTTCCCAGGAGCTGAGGGCCTCGGGCGAGACGGTGCGCAAACGTGACCAGGGAAACGAGGTCGAGCTCACCCCCACCGAGCTGCAGGTCGCCCAGCTGGTCCAGCAGGGCCTTTCGAACCGTGAGGTCGCGGCGCAGCTGTTCGTGAGCCCCCGCACGGTCGACTTCCACCTGCGAAACGTGTTCGCCAAGACCGGGATCACCTCGCGTGGCGCGCTGACCCGGCTGCCGCTGACGTGACCCCGGCGCGCCGGCTGGGCCGTCGCGCCGGGGTCACGTCCCGGATCAGTGCAGGTGGCCGTGGCCGCCGCCGCCGGCTCCGGCGGTCTTCGGCACGAAGGCGGTCGGCACCAACAGGGCGAGCAGCAGGACGGCGACCGCGACGAAGGCCTCGGGGTGACCCGCGACCAAGCCGGCCTTGGTGGTGATGTCGCCGGCGACCGCGGTGAGCACGGCGACGCCGATGGCCGCGCCGACCTCGTGGCCGGTCATCAGCACGCCGGAAGCGAGCCCGGAGGCGTGGTCCGGTACTTCGCTCATCGCGCCCACCGAGACGGCGACGAACACGGGCCCGACGCCGAGCCCGATGACGAGGAAGCCGGGCAGTACGTCGGCGGCGTACGTCGCGTCCGCGCCGGCCAGGCTCAGGAGGACCGCTCCGACCGCCGAGACGACCAGGCCGAACCCGATGAGCAGCCGCGGCCCGGCGTGCGCCATCAGGTGGGACGCTGCCGCCGCGCTCAGGGTGACCATCGCCGCGAGCGGCAGGAACTCCAGACCGGTGACGATGGCGGAGGAGCCCAGCACCAGCTGCAGGAACAGCGAGCTGAGGAAGATCACGCCGACGAGGGCACCCGTGACCCCGGCCATGACGGTGGAGGCCGAGACCAGGGAGCGGAGCTTCCAGATGTGCGGGTGGACAAGTGGCTTGGCAACCTTGCGCTCGGTCAGCGCGAAGGCGACCAGCAGCGCGATGGCCCCGGCGCCACAGATCAGAGTGGTGGCCGAGGTCCAGCCGTGGCTGTTGGTGCTCTCGACGGCGTTGACCAGCAGCAGCAGACCGCCGACGAGGGTGACCGCGCCGGGCACGTCCAGACCGCGGAAGCCGGCACCGCTGGCCGACCCCTTGGGCACGACGTGGAGGACGCCGAGCAGCGTGACGATGCCGATGGGGACGTTGATGAAGAACACGGCGCGCCAGTCGAGAGCGCTGGTGAGCAGGCCGCCGAAGAGCACGCCGGCGGCGATGCCCATGCTGGCGATGGTGCCCCAGACGGCGAGGGCGGTGGCGCGCTGACGGCCGGCGTACGCCGTCATCACGATCGACATGGCGGCCGGCGTGAGCATGGCGGCCCCGGCGCCCTGGGCGCCACGGGCGAGGACCAGGGTGAGCGCCGAGTCGGCCAGGCCGCTGACCAGCGAGGCGGCGGTGAAGAGCGTGATGCCGATCAGGAACATCCGGCGCCGGTCGAACAGGTCGGACAGCCGTCCGCCGAGCAGCAGCAGGCCGCCGCTGAGCAGGACGTAGGCGCTCACCGTCCACTGGTAGTCCGAGGAGCTGAAGTGCAGGTCGTGGCCGATGCTGGGGAGCGCGACGTTCACGACGCTGACGTCGAGCACGACCATGAACTGAGCGGCCAGCATGAGGCCGAGCACCGTCCAGGGACGGCGCACCTCCCGCTCGTCGGGGGTGGTGTGCGGCGCCGGGGCCGCGTGGACTGAGTGGGACATGAGGGCTCCTGGTGGCTTCGGTGGCGAGTGGGTCGAGCCTCGCGTCGAAGGCACCGGGACCGCGCCGGGAAAATCACCGGGATACGGGCGGATGATGACCGGGGTGGCGCGCCGCGTGGGACCCGGCGGTTTCACCGGCGCGGGCCAGGTCGGCTGGTTGGGACGGTGAGCCGACCAGGTCCACCGACGGACCCAGTGCAGTCACCTGAGGAGACCCGATGTCGAACACCGTCGCCCGGACAGCCCGAGAAGCAGGACCGGAGGAGGAGCTCCTCGACCCGAAGGGCTCCGGAGAGGGTCGCGTCGGACTCAGGGTCGCCGGGAGCATGCTGGCGGGGGTGGTGACCGCGCTCGTCCTCGTGCTGCTCGTGTTCGACGGCGCTGTTGAACCTGTGATCACGGGCCTGGCCCTGCTGGGTTTCGCCGTCGGCTGGGCAGTGCTCGCCTTCACGTTGCGTCGCACCCATCAGCCTCAGACCTGGGCGTGGGTCCCCGCGACCTTGCTGGCCGCGCTCGGCGTCGGCAGTCTCGTGTTCCGTCCTTCGGACAGCGTCATGCGCACCGTCGGGTGGGTGTGGCCGGTGCTGCTGTTCGCGCTCGCCGTCTGGATCGTGATGCAGGCGCGCCGCACGCTCCACAGCTGGTCGCGTCGAGCAGTCCTCTACCCGGTCGTGGCGCTCACGATTCTCGCCGCGGTCGGCGGCGGCTACGAGAGGTTCAGCGCGGCACGAGACGACTCGTCCGCTGTCATGCAGGGCGAGCTGATCGACGTGGGGGACCACACGATGCGCATCAGCTGCACCGGCTCGGGCAGCCCCACGGTGGTCCTGGAACCCGGGCTCGGTGAGGCTGGGGCGATGATGGCCGGCTGGATCCAGCCGGCGGTGGCGAAGTCGACCCGGGTGTGCGTCTACGACCGCTCCGGCAGGGACTGGAGCGAGCCGGCCCCCCACGCGCAGGACGCTGTCGCCAACGCGGCTGACCTGCACAGGCTCCTCGCCCGGGCCGGGGTCGGCGGTCCTTACGTCCTGGTGGGGCATTCTTCGGGTGGCGTCTACATCAAGGTCTACGCCGCGCAGTACCCCGACCAGGTCGCGGGCATGGTGCTCCTCGACGCTCAGCCCAGCGAGGCCATGACTCGCCTGCCCGACTACCCAACGGCGTACGCCGGCCTTCGCAAGGGGATGGCCCTGGCACCGTCGCTGGCCCGGACCGGCGCCATGCGGCTCTTCTACAAGACCGCGGTCGCCGGCCTGCCGCCCGAAGCGCGCGACGAAGTGAGAAGAGTGTGGTCAAGCCCGGGCCAGTACCGAAGCCTTCGAGACGAGCTCGTCGCACTTCCGAAAGCTCTCACCGAGTCCCAGGCGCTCACGAGCATCGGCGACAAGCCCCTGATCGTCCTGACGGCCCTGAAGGACGCGATGACCGGGTGGCTGCCACTGCAGAAGGAGATGACCGGTCTGTCGACCAACAGCGTGCAACGGCTCCTCGCCGACGCCACCCATGCGTCACTGACCGAGGACGAGACGGAGGCTGGATCCTCGAGTCGAGCGGTCCTCGATGTAGTCACTGCCGTGCGCTCCGGGACGTCACTGAGTCCGTGACCTGGCCGGGCCACGACTGCGAACACTTCTCGGACAGCTCACCGGATCCCGCGGATGCGGGTGATGGCCGCCGCGCCCGAGATCGCGCAGGCCGCGGCCACGGTGTAGAGCGCGGCGTAGCTGCCGCCGCTGATGGCGAACACCACAGGGGCCAGGGCTGGGGCGACGGAGAAGGGAAGGGCACCCGCGAAGTTCAGGACTCCCAGGTCCTTGGCGGCGCTCCGCTCGTCGGGCAGCACATCGGCCACGAGCGCCAGGTCGACCGCGAAGTACATGCCGAATCCGACTCCACTGAGGGCCATGCCCACGAGATAGCCGTTGAAGTCGGACGCGCCGGCAATGACGAGCAACGCCAACCCGTAGGCGACGGACGCGGTGACTACGAAGACCTTCCGGCGCCCGGTGCGGTCGGAGAGCCGGCCGCTGAGGAGGGAGACCACCAGCACCACGGCTGTCTGCGCAAGGGTGCCGAGGAAGATCTGGTGAGCGACGTCGCCCTTCGCGGTGCCGAGTCCGTGGATCAGGTAGTAGGCCTGGTAGGTGACCAGGAAGGCGTAGGCCAGGACGAACGTGAAGCGGCTGACGAAGGCCCACGCGAAGTCCGGGCTCGTCTTCGGACTGAAGTAGAAGGTGCCGGCCAGCTCGCGGATCGACCAGGGCGGCCTGCCTGCGACAGGCAGGCGGCGATCGTCCAGGTTGGCGACGAAGAGCAGGATGAAAGTTCCCCCGACGACGCAGGGCACCATGAACATCGCCAGTCGGTGCCCGCTGAACAGGTCGACCAGGAACGTCGCCGTCAGGGCTGCGATGGGCAGACACGTTCCGAGGACACCCGACACCAGACCTCGCCTCTCGGGTGGCACCTGGTCGGGCAGCACTGCCACCTGGGCCGCCAGAAGCGCGTTGAAGAAGAGCTGGGCCGCGCACCAGCCGACGAGCACCACGGCGATGCTCCCAGCCAGCGCCACCGTCAGGATTCCCAGTGTTCCGCCGACCAAGCCGACGACCATCCAGGGACGGCGCCGACCGAACCGTGAGGTGGTCCGGTCACTCATCCGGCCGAAGAACGGGTTCGCGAACAACGACACGAGGGCACCGACGCCGATCACCATGGCCAGGCGGTCCGGTGCCTCTCGGTCCGGCACCAACGAGTCCACCTTCAACGCCAGGGTCACCAACAGCGGCGCGACGAACAGCAGGCTGGTGCTCATGTACGCCGCGGCGTACAGGACGACGAAGCGCCGGCCGACGACCGGCACGTCGGTCTCGTGCGGGCGCAGCAAGGTCAACTGGAGGTCGCCGGCAGAGGCGAGACCGCGGTCTCGATCGCCTCAGCAGTGCTGAAGCCCGTCATTGGCCTTCGGCCCCTGTCGCCCTCGACGAGGCGGCGCGCTCGCATCTGCTCAACGGCCCTCCCTCATGGGTGGCAGGCAGAAATCAGTGTGCCCTTCGGAGCATGCGCTCCTGAGTCCGCGCCGGACAGGTCCAGACGGAAGTCGTGCGAGTGCCGTGCGGTACTGGCCCCGATGCCATCTGGGAGTGACGCGTCGTCCGAGTACAGGTCGCCGTTGTCTCAGGTCGGCAGCAGGACGCCCATGGCGGCGACGTGCGCCGGCGTCGATCCACAGCAGCCGCCCACCAGGTCGATCCCGAGCTCCGCGAGGCGGGCGGCGTGTGCCGCCAGGTCGCCCGGTGTGGCGTCGTACTCGAAGTGGTCGCCGACCACCTGCGGGAGACCGGCGTTCGACTGGGCGATCAGGAGCAGGTCCCCGGCGCGGGCCTGCGCCATCTCCGCGGCGATGACCTCCATCTCCTGCGGACCACGACCGCAGTTGGCTCCCACGGCGTCCGCGCCGGCCTCGGCCAGGTGAGTCACGGCCTCGCCCGGGCGGACGCCCATCATCGTGCGCAGGTTGGTGTCGAAGCTCATCGTGACCATCACCGGCAGGTCGGGGGCGACCTGACGTGCCGCGGCCAGGGCCGCGTCCGCCTCGCCGAGGTCGCTCAGCGTCTCGACCAGCACCAGGTCGATCCCACCCTCGACCAGCGCCGCGACCTGCTCCGCGAACAGCCCATGGGCGTCCTCGAGGCTCATGGTGCCGAGCGGTGCCAGCAGCTCCCCGGTCGGACCGAGGTCACCTGCGACGAGCAGCCCGCGCTCGTCGGCCACCGACCGCGCGATCCGAGCCGCGTTCCGGTTCACCTCGGCCAGCCGGCCGCCGAGCCCGTGCATGTCCAACCGCGGCCGGGTGCCGCCGAAGGTGTTGGTGGTCAGCACCCGCGCCCCGGCGTCGGCGTACGCCGCGTGGGCCGCGCGGACAGCTTGCGGGTTCTCGAGGTTCCACAGCTCTCCGGGTGCGCCGTCCTCCAGGCCACTGTCCTGGAGCAGCGTTCCCATGGCGCCGTCGAGCAGCACGGGACGGGCCGGTCCCAAGAGCGCCGCGAGGCGGTTCATCGACCCAGCCCGTCGAGGTAGCCGGAGATCCGGTCGGCCGGCCACTCGGCGTCGAGGACGGCCGTCACCCGGTCCAGCACCTCCGCCGGCGCACCGTCCGCCGCGGTCCATGGGGTCCGTTCCCACCCGGCCAGGTAGTCGTCGGCACCGGTGTCGCCCAGCCGCATCGCGGCCTCGTCGATCGCGTCCTGGAACCGCTGGGCGAGCTGCGCCTTCACGGTCTCGTCGCCGGCCCGCGCCACCACCATCGACGGCAGCTCGCGCCACCGGGTCACCTGGTACTCCGTCACGCGGGTGAGCCTAGGTCCGCCCCGGGGTCGCCGCGGAATCGTCCCGAGACCACGTCATTTCGCGGGGTGGGCCATCGTGTCGACGGCGACGGTCACGGCCAGGATGAGTACGGCGTTCTCGCCGGGCGCGATCTCGACACCGTAGGTGTCGCGGGCCCGGAACCACTTCTTGGAGACCTCTGCGATCTTGCGGCCGTCGGCCTCGATCTCGTACTCGTGGTCGACGATGTTGCCCTGGACGGTCCAGTCATCACCGTGCTCGACGTCGACCTTCCATCGCTCGCGCAGGGGCGAGATGAGCGCCTTGTGCACGAGGGCGAGCCGGTCGCCGCCCGGATCCTCGATCGCCATCGAGTCGCGCACGTGCATGACCCGCGTCTGGATGCGGCAGACCTTCGATCCGTGTGCGTCCTCGAGGTCGAGCGTGTCGCGCACCCTCATGGCCTTGCCGTCGACGCGGAACACCCGCTCTCCGGCGTCGTTCTCGATCCAGTAGTCGTCACCGATGGAGACCAGCTTCTGTCGCATCTGGAACCGGTTGGCCGTTCCCTTGCGCCCGAAGGTCTCACGCTCTTCGCGGCGGTTCTCGCGCCGGTCTCTCAGGCCCATCGTCGTCTCCCTCCTCGTCGGACGTCGTCAGAGTGGTGGAGGAAAACGTCACTGTCCTCATCCACCTCGGGTGAGTCGCACGGCAATCCGCGGTCATCTCTCCCACCGGCGGGTCCACAGGCATGTATCTGGCGGGGTGGTACCGGCCTCCGTCAGTCATCGAGCGAAGACCTCGGCCGCAGGGCCCATGAACGGGTACGAGAAGCGGCCACCACCAGGCGGTCCCGCGAGGCGACGTCCGGACGCATCGCCTCGCGGGACCGCTCCTGGCACTCGGTGCCGCATCGGCGGGCCGCGGCGGGCGCTCTGCCAACCAGGTGACGATCCGCGCCTACCCGAGCGCGTTGCCGCGGTCGTCGCACGGCAGCGGTTGGTCGAACCCGGTGTCGGTGACCTCCTGGTCGATCACCTTCAGCGCGCGCTCCATCGCCACGGGTTGGAGACCACCGATGCCCTCGTGGAACGGGTTGTTGAGCAGGTTGAGCAGAAGGAGCATCGAGGTGATGACCGAGACCACGGTGCCCATCATCAGGGCCTGCACGATCGCCCGCTCGCCGGAGTCGGCGAAGAACAGCATGTAGAGGACGATCAGTCCTGAGGTGAAGAACAACACGAGCCACAGCGGCGTCGGGATCACACCGACTGCCCCGTGGACACGGTCGTTTCGCGCGGCTTCCCGGTCCTGGCGCTGGGTCAGCCAGACGTCGTACGCCGACTGCTCGGACGCGGTGCTCGGCTCGACGGTACGCAGCGTGCGGAACATCTCGACGGCCCAGGGGTTGCGCTCCTCGCCCAGCGTCCCGTTCTCCATCCGGTCCCACTGCACGCCGACCACCGAGCGCGCGTAGCAGACCAGTTCACCGATGAGCTGCTCGCGCTGGGGCGACGCGAAGAGCTCCGCCGTCTCGACCTGCTGCGAGGTGATCAGCGCCTCGGTCTCCGCACCGGACCTCGCGGAGTCGTAGCTCGTGAACGCCAGGAAGACCACGAAGCCGAGCAGGACGGCGAATCCGGTTGCCAGTACGCCGAAAACGCCCGCCGCACGGTCACCGTCGTGGAAGTAGCTGCCGTGTGGCGCCCGCCGGCGCACCAGCAGCATCGCGCCCACGGCCAGCGCCGTGGCGACCAGGACGAGCACCACGTCGAACACGAGGTTCCTCACGCGCACACCCTCCCGGATCCCACTGTCGGTCCGCCCAGCATCAGGCCGGAGAGGCAGCCGGGACATCGTCCAATACGGGTGGCGCTCGGCGTCGCTATTCGGTGTTGCTATCTAGTGGTAGTCAGCGCTACTATCTAGTGGTAGTCAGCAACACCGAGTAGCGGGAGGGAGGGTTCATGGCCAAGCAGATGACCGAGATGCTCAAGGGCACGCTCGAGGGCATCGTTCTCGCGATCCTCGCCGTGCGGCCGGCATACGGCTACGAGATCACTGCCCGGCTGCGCGAGCAGGGCTTCGCCGACATCGTCGAGGGCACCGTCTACGCCCTGCTGGTCAGGATCGAGCAGCGAGGTTTCGTCGACGTCGAGAAGGTTCCGTCCGAGAAGGGGCCGCCGCGAAAGGTCTACTCGCTGAACACCCAGGGCGGCGAGTACCTCGACGAGTTCTGGAGGAGCTGGAGCTTCCTCGCAGAACGGATCGAACAGCTCCAGCACAACACGGGACATCACGACGAAGGAGAGAAGTAGACATGGCAGCGAAGTGGATCGAGGCCCTCACCGGGTCGCTCGAACAGAAGAAGCAGTACAAGCAGGACAAGGCCCGCATCGATGCCCTGCCCGAGCCTTACGCCACCGCCGCGCAGGCGATGCATCGGTACTTCATGTACTACGCAGGCATTACCGACGGCGACACCCTCGTGACGATGTTCGGCGACCTCGCCGACCTCTGGGAGCGAGCCGCGGTCGACGGGACGCCGGTTCGCGCGATCGTCGGCGACGACCCGGTGGAGTTCGCCGAGACCTTCGCGCAGGCCTACACCGGCAAGCAGTGGATCGACAAGGAGCGCAAGCGCCTGACCGACGCCATCGACAAGGCCGCCGCCGACCAGGCCTGAAGACAACGCCAGACCGGAGACTCGAACATGACCATCCAGCAGACTCCCGAACCCGCGATCCGGGTTCGAGGCATCGAGAAGTCCTTCAAGGACCTGCACGTGCTGCGAGGCGTCGACTTCGACGTGAGAGCGGGGAGCATCTTCGCGCTGCTCGGTTCGAACGGCGCAGGCAAGACCACTGTCGTGAAGATCCTGGCCACGCTGCTCAAGGCCGACGCGGGCACCGCCACGGTCCACGGCATCGACGTCGCCGCAAATCCTGACGACGTCCGCGACGCGATCAGCCTGACCGGGCAGTTCGCCGCGGTCGACGAGGTGCTCACCGGTCGGGAGAACCTCGTGCTCATCGCCAAGCTGCGGCACCTGGAGGACCCGGGTGCCGTCGCCGACGACCTGCTCGCGCGCTTCTCGCTCACCGACGCCGGGGAGCGCAAGACGGCCACCTACTCGGGCGGCATGCGACGTCGGCTCGACATCGCGATGAGCCTGATCGGCGACCCGCCGATCATCTTCCTGGACGAACCCACGACGGGTCTCGACCCGCAGGCGCGGATCGAGGTGTGGAACACCGTCAAGGAACTCGCCAAGAGCGGCACGACGGTGCTTCTCACGACGCAGCATCTGGACGAAGCCGAGCAGCTCGCCGACCGGATCGCGATCCTGCACGAGGGCACGATCATCCAGAACGGCACCCTCACCGAGCTGAAACAGCTCCTCCCCGCGGCCAAGGTCGAGTACGTCGAGAAGCAGCCCTCCCTCGAGGACGTCTTCCTCGCACTGGTCGGTGACACCGGCGAGACCGAGGCCCCCCACGACAGCCGCACCCACGTGTCCGCAGGAAAGGAACCCCGATGACCACCACCCATGTCCTCAGCGACACCGGCACCCTGACTGGCCGGTCGCTCCGCCACATCCTGCGCAGCCCCGACACGATCGTCACCACCGCGGTCACCCCGATCGCGCTGATGCTGCTGTTCGTGTACGTGCTCGGTGGCGCTATCGACACCGGATCCGACGAGTCCTACGTCAACTACATGCTCCCCGGAATCCTGCTCATCACCATCGCCTCCGGCATCGCCTACACCGCCTACCGGCTGTTCCTCGACCTGCAAGGCGGCATCTTCGAACGGTTCCAGTCCATGCCCATCGCCAGGTCGAGCGTGCTCTGGGCACACGTGCTCACCTCGCTGGCCGCGAACCTCGTCTCGGTCGCGGTGGTCATCGGAGTGGCCTTCATCATGGGATTCCGCACGGGAGCATCCGTGGGCGCCTGGCTCGCCGTCGGCACCATCCTGACCCTGTTCACCCTCGCGCTGACCTGGCTCGCCGTCATTGCCGGGCTCTCTGCGAAGACGATCGACGGCGCGAGCGCGTTCGCCTACCCGCTGATCTTCCTGCCGTTCATCAGCTCCGCCTTCGTGCCCACGGACACGATGCCCGGCCCGGTCGCATGGTTCGCCGAGAACCAGCCGGTGACTTCCATCGTGAACACCATCCACGCCTTGTTCGCCCAAGAGCCCGTGGGCAGTGACATCTGGATTGCTCTCGCCTGGCTCGCTGCGATTCTCGTCGCCGCCTACACCTTCGCCATCGCCATCTACCGCAAGAAGATCAGCTGAGGCCGAGGGCTGCCGCCGGCCTAGTAGGCCTGGTGGTCGTCCGGGCTGCTCTGGGTGGTGGCGGGTAGTAGGCGGCCTGGACGGCTTCGTGCTCGCGGAGTCCTGGGCGTAGATCTCCCGGACGATCGGGAGGTCGTCGTCAGTCATGGCGCGGGTGGTCACCGACGACGGCCAGTCGGTCGGACAGCAGGGACGGGCCTCCATCGTCCCCATCACCACGTCGGCCGCGTGCGGGAGCCCGGTGCAGCAGGACTGGTTCACCGAGACCATCGTCGTGCGCCCCACATGGTCGAGAACCAGGAAGCCGACCTCGGACAGCTTGCGCACGTGGTGCGAGCAGGTCGACTGGCTGATCCCCAGCCGAACGGCGAGGGCGCCGACCGTGAGGGCTCCCGAGGGGGAGGAGGCAACGGCATGCAGCAACCTCAGCCGCGTGGGGTCGGAGATGCTGCCGAACCACTCGGCGTACTCCGCCGCCACATCTGGACTGAGCAGGCTCGCGGCCGTCTGCACCTCGTTCTCCGTCACCGCCGTCATGAGGCCATCTTATCGATCACGATCGATGGTTGCATCCATCGACACAGGTCGATACGATCATTCCAACGCATCGACAGTCATCGATATGAGGAGCCTCCATGCCCCACCCCGTCGTGATCATCGGCGCCGGACCCATCGGCCTCGCCGGTGCCGCGCACGCGCAGTCGCGCGGACTCGACACCATCGTCCTCGAGGCCGGCGCTCGGGCCGGGGCCGCAGTGAGCGAGTGGGGCCACATCCGCCTCTTCTCGCCGTGGTCCGAGCTCATCGACCCGGTGGCTGCCGCCCTCCTCGACGGCTCCGGCTGGGAGGCCCCCGTCGCCACGGTGTACCCCACCGGCGACGACTGGGTCGGCGGCTACCTCCAGCCCCTGGCCGACGCGCTCGACAAGACCGACGAGGTCGAGGTCCGCTACGGACACCGGGTCGTCGGCGTGACCCGGTTCGGCCGCGACCGACTCGTGGACTCCGGGCGCGAGGACGAGCCCCTCGTCCTGCAGGTGCAGACCGCGCTCGGCATCCAGCGGCTCACCGCTATGGCTGTGATTGATGCCTCTGGCACCTGGGGCGGCCCCAACCCCTTGGGCGGCGACGGCCTCCCCGCGTTGGGCGAGACGACGTACGCGGATCGGATCAGCTACCGCGTCCCCGACCTGCGCAGCGAGCAGGGCAGGCAGCGGTACGCCGGCAAGCACGTCGTCGTCGCAGGCACGGGAGCTTCCGCCCAGAACGCTCTTGTCGAGCTTGCCCACCTGGCTGAATCCGCACCGGCCACTCGGGTCACCTGGCTGGTCCGTCGACCCAGCGTGGGCAACGCCTTCGGAGGCGGTGACAACGACCAGCTCGAGGCCCGCGGGGCGCTCGGCAAGTCAGCCGAGCGCGCCGCAGGCAGCGGAGCCGTGAGCGCTCGCACCTCCTTCCGCTCCGCGTCGGTCGAGCAGCAGGACCACGGCCGGCTGACCGTGACCGACTTCGGCGGCCAGACGGTCACTGACGTCGACGAGATCGTCGCCGTCACCGGCTTCCGACCCGACCTCGGCTTCCTGTCCGAGATCCGGCTGGACCTGGACCCGGTCCTGCAGTCGCCCCGCGCCCTCGCGCCGCTGATCGACCCCAACGTCCACTCCTGCGGCACGGTCTACCCCCACGGCGCCAAGGAGCTCGTCCAGCCCGAGCCGGGCTTCTACCTGGTCGGCATGAAGTCCTACGGCCGCGCGCCGTCGTTCCTCACCCTGACCGGCTGCGAACAGGTCCGCTCCGTCGTGGCCGCTATCGCCGGCGACCACGAGGCCGCCGAGCGGGTCGAGCTCGTCCTCCCCGACACCGGGGTCTGCGGCGGCTCCGGAACCTTCGACGACGCTGGCGAAGGCGGCGGTTGCTGCGCACCGGCCGAAGCGGGGCTCCTGTCCATCGGTGGGGTCACCGCTCGCTGAGCGGGCGGCAAGGTGTCGAAGCGTCACCAGGCCGCCGCGAGCTCCTCCTTCCGTCAGGCATCGAGGCGGAACGCCGTCCAGTCGCAAGGTGTGACCACGCTGGGCACGCCGGCGCCGGACCTTCAGCTCTCTGTGCGGATGAGCGCGAGCCGTTGCAGCAGGTTCTCCAGGGAGTCCTCGAACTCGGTCGCGGAGTGGTCCTCCCGTAGGGGCGCCCGGAGTCGTCGGACGATGGGATACGGCGCCAGCGACGCGTCGCCCTCCTCGTCGACGACGTCGAGTGGTCCGAGGTCGGCACCGAGTGCGGAGACCTCGAGCAACAGGTGACCCAGCAGGAAGCTGGTGAACGCGCGGTACGCCTCCACGCACGCGGTGTCGCTGAACCCCTCGTGGCGCAGGCCCTGGAGGAAGGACTCCACCCAGCGCAGGCTCCGCAGCGGCGGGCGGAGCCACGGTGCCTCGGTGGGCCGGGATGCCACCAGTGGAAACGCCTTCGGATGGGCGAGCGCGACCCGACGGATCCCGTGCGCGAGTCGCTGGAGGTAGTCCTGCCAGCCGTGATCGGGCCGCTCGGGCACCTCCGGGTCGCTGGCCACAGCGTCGACGATGCGCTCTACCACGGCGTCCAGCAGCTGCTCGCGGCCGGGCAGGTAGCGGTACAGCGCCATCGCCTCGACCCCGAGCATGGTGCCGAGCCGTCGCATCGAGAGGCCGGGCAGTCCTTGGTCGTCGATGAACTCGAGCGCGGTGTCCACGATCCGTTCGCGGCTCAACGGCACCCGGGCCGACGGTGGTTCGTCGCCACGCACGACAGCCGCGTCCCCGTCCAGGGGTGCGGACGCCGCGGTGCCGGGTCGCTCGGCGTCCTCACGTCCAGTCATGTCAGCTTCTCCTCACGTGCTGGTAGGTACCCGTGCTTTCGGGCGGCGGGATCTGCGGCGCGCTTCCACCCGAAGGGGTGGAGAGGTGCCGCGGGCGGGTGGGCACCGGAGTCTCAACACGTTTACGTCGTAAACGGTCCCGCCGTGGGAGGGGCCGGTTGCCACGAGACTCGGGAGGGTCAGATGGTTGGGAAGCTGAAGTGGGTTGTCGGTTTCGGTGCCGGGTACGTGCTCGGGGCACGCGCGGGCCGTGCGCGGTACGACCAGATCGCGGGGAAGGCCCAGCAGCTGTGGAGCGACCCGCGGGTCCAGGCGAAGGCCGGCCGGGCGCAGCAGGTGGTCATGGAGAAGGCAGACCAGGCGCAGCAGGTCGTCAAGGAGAAGGTCGCCGAGAAGACCAGCGGCAACGGCGCCGGCGCCCACTCGGGTGCGAGTGCGGCGTACGGCGCGAGCGCGTCCACCGGGACCGCTCCGTCGCCGACCCGCACCGGCACCCGCTCTGGCGCGGGCGGTGCGCAGTCATCGTGAGCCAGTCCACCGAGCCACAGCGCCGCCCGATCGCCACGTCAGCCGCGGCCGGTGAGCCGTCGACCGGTGAGCCGTCGACCGGCGAGCTGGTCTCCCGGCTGTCCAACGAGATGTCCCAGCTGTTGCGCGACGAGTTCCGCCTGGCGCAGCTCGAGGTGAGCGGCAAGGCGAAGAAGGCAGGTCTCGGGTTCGGCATGTTCGGTGTCGCGGGTCTGCTCGCCCTGTATGGCGTCGGAGTTCTCCTCGCCACCGTCGTCCTTGTGCTCGCCCTGGTGATGGACGCCTGGCTCGCCGCCCTCATCGTCGCCGTCGTGCTTCTCGCCGGCGCCGGGATCACGGCGTTGCTCGGGAAGAGGCGCGTCGAAGAGGCCGCACCGCCGGTCCCGACCATGGCTGTGGAGAACCTCAAGCAGGACGTGGACGCCGTGCGTCACCCCGAGAACCACTGACGAGCCTTTTCGCGGCTGCCCCGCCGCTCGCGCCCGCGCGGCCACCTGGGCTGGGCCGGGTCGACCGACTTCAGGAGTGCTGTCCATGGATGAGAACACCGTTGGTGCCGAGACCGGCCAGGACGCCGAGAACGCCGCCGAGGTCTCCGCGACACCGGAGATGGCCGAGCTCGAGGCCGACATCGCGCGCACCCGCGCGGAGCTGGCGGACACTGTCGACCAGCTCACCGCCAAGCTGGACGTGAAGACCCGTGTCCTTCACCGCGCCACCGTGGCCAAGGACGCCGCGACCGTGCAGGTGCAGTCGGCGCGCCAGCAGCTCGTCGGCGCCGACGGGAAACCGAGGCCGCGCGTACTGGGTGTCGGTGGCGGGGTGCTCGCGGCTGTCGCCGCGGTGGTGCTGGTCAAGCTGTGGCGGCGAGCGGCCACACGCCCCGTCAAGCGTCGCAGCCGGCGTCGCAGCCCCCGGGCCGGACACTGATGGTGGGAAGGCGCCGCAGCGACGACGGCGACCGGCGCGCCGAGGGGCGTGCCGACCATCGTGATGAGGCCAGCCACGAAGCTGCGGACAAGCCGGACTCGCCCGCGGACCTGACCAAGCAGTCGTGGTTCTACATCGTGCGCAAGACAGTTCGTGAGTTCTCCGACGACCAGTGCACCGACCTCGCGGCCGCGCTGACCTACTACTCGGTGCTCGCCCTGTTCCCGGCCGCGATCGCGATGCTCTCGCTGGTCGGGCTGTTCGGTCAGGGCCCGAAGACGGTCGACACGCTCCTGCAGATCCTGCGCGACGTCGGCGCCTCCAGCGCCGCCGACACCCTCGAACCCACACTGACGCAGCTGAGCAACACGCCCAACGCCGGCCTTGCCCTCATCCTCGGTCTCGGCGCGGCACTGTGGTCCGCCTCCGGCTACGTCGGTGCGTTCGGCCGGGGCCTGAACCGGGTCTACGAGATCGACGAGGGCAGGCCCATCTGGAAGCTACGACCAGCGATGCTGCTGGTCACCATCGTCACCGTCGTTCTGACCGCCATCGTCGCCCTCGGCCTCGTCCTCACGGGCCCGGCCGCCCAAGCAGTCGGCGACGCCATCGGACTCGGCTCAACCGTCGTCACGGTCTGGAACATCGCCAAGTGGCCGGTCATGCTGGCCGTGGTCATCGTCATCGTCGCAGTCCTCTACTACGCCACACCCAACGTCAAGCAGCCCAAGTTCCGCTGGATCAGCATTGGCGCCACCGTCGCGATCCTCATCTGGCTGCTCGCCTCCGCGGCGTTCGGGCTGTACGTTGCGAACTTCTCCAGCTACGACAGGACCTACGGCTCTCTCGCCGGTGTCATCGCGTTCCTGCTCTGGCTGTGGATCACGAACCTCGCGCTGCTGTTCGGGGCCGAGCTCGACGCGGAGCTCGAACGCGGCCGGGAGCTTCAGGCCGGCATGCCCGCGGAGGAGGTCATCCAGCTTCCCGCCCGTGACACCCGCACCAGCGACAAGGCCGCCGAGAAGGAACGGGCCTACGTCCAACGCGGCCGCCGACTCCGCCTCACCCGAGGGCGCGACCAGGACGGCGCAGACAGTGACGGTCCAGAAAGCTCCGACAAGAGAAGGGCGCAATGATGCCGGAGAAGCAGACCAGCAAGTCCGCAAAGCTCCTTTACCGGCCCTGGGGCCTTGTGGCCAGCCTCGCCGGCGGCGTCATAGCCGGCCAGATCTTCCAACAGGTCTGGAAACGGCTGGATCCCGACAGCTCGGATGACCCGCCGAGGCCGCTGGAGTCGGAGTACGGACTACGCAAGATCCTCATTGCCGCAGCCATCCAGGGAGCCATCTTCACCGTCGTCCGGGCACTCATCGACCGCGGCGGCGCCCGCGTCTTCGAACGCTGGACCGGCGAGTGGCCGGGCGACTGACGTCGGGCCCGAGCGAATCAGTCCGCCGACCCGAGAAGGCTCGTGATCATCGGAGATCCGGTCGGAGACAGAAAGGAGGAATGAGATGGGAGACCTTCACGTCGAGACGCGAGTGCGTCCCGGTGCCGTCGACATCGACGTGCTCGGCCCGTTGACATCCCACACCGCCCATCAGGTGCGAGCCGCCCTGAGCCCGCACCGCTCTGCGTCGAGTCGCGTGCGGCTGGGCAACTGCACCGACATCGACCTCGACGGACTGTTCGCCCTCCTCGCAGCGGACATCGAAGCCGGCGAAGCCGGCGGCGAGATCCAGCTCCTGGACGTCCCGCCTGTCATCGAGCGTTACCTCCACCAACACCACGCCGGCCACCTACTTGACCCGACCACTCGCCCAGGCGACCGAGACCTTCGCCTGTGATCATCAAGCTGGTCTGGAGGCCCTTCACGAACCGTGAAGAGTCGCGTCCTGGTTGAGCGCGGCCGCCGACAGCCGAGTGTGGCTCCCACGACGGTCTGCTCGGCCCGGCCCACCGGTCGCGGGCCTGGTGCACCGGCAGACCGGCTGACTCACCCTTTGGGGTCGTCGAGGGCTCCGCCTGACTGGGTACTCCGCCTTCACCCGACGACACCAGGAGATCCCATGGCCACGACCGCGAGCAAGCAGGCGAAGTCCACCGACGCCATCGTCCACCTGAAGGAAGACCACAAGGAGATCCGCCGGCTGTTCCGCGAGTTCGAGCAGGCGGGAGACGACGCGCACAAGACCCAGGGCCGGCTGGTGGACCAGATCATCGAGCTGCTGACCGTGCACACCTACATCGAGAACGAGGTGATGTACCCACGAGTGCGCACGCTGCTGCCGGACCTCGAGGACGACGTGCTCGAGTCCTACGAGGAGCACCACGTCGCCGACGTCCTCGTGATGGAGCTCTACGGCATGAAGTCGGACGACGAACGGTTCCGGGCCAAGACCACGGTCCTCATCGAGAACGTCCGGCACCACATCGAGGAAGAAGAGCAGGAGTGGTTCCCGAAGGTCCGAGAGGGCCTCGGACGGAAGGCTCTCCAGGAGATCGGCGCCGAGCTGGCGAAAGCCAGGAAGAAGGCTCCGCGCAAGCCGTCCCAGCCCAGCGCGCTGAAGAAGACCGTGGACGCGGTGATCTCCTGACCGCTGGTCGTACCGGCCAGGACAGCGGACGCGAGGCACTCAGGTCAGCACCGTCTCGAACCGTTCCCAGACTCGGTGGGTCGCGAGCGCCTCGTGCACGTCGGCGAACACCGCCGTCGGACGATCGCCGCTGACGACTCCTGGCGCGGCGGGTATGGCCGCGAGCTCGAGGGCCTCGCGGCCGTCGCCCCAGGCGCCGATGGCCTTGGCGTGCCTGAAGCACTCCTGCACCAGCAGCGCGACGCGGGGATCCAGGCCAAATGCGCTCCCCTCGTCGGCCTTGCTGTCGCGAACGCTCAGGGAGTCGCCCGCCGGGCGCGGACACCCCGCGATGAGGATCGCGTCGAACTCGACGGACCGCGTCGCTGCGAAGGTCCGCTGCACGCCGGCGCCGCCCGGAAGACTTCCACCTTGCGGTGCGACAACCAGGGGAACCATGCCGGCACTCGAGACCGCCTCCCGGACTGCATCCAGGCCTTCCAGGTCGCCCTCCGGGTCGACGATGATCCCGACCACGCGCCCATCGGTCGGCCAGCGACGACCTAGCTGCGAGAGGGCGGCGCTGGGCTCGACCTCAACCAGGGCCTCGGTCGGGTCCGGCGCCGGGAGGCCCAGGCCGAGCGCGACCTGGGCGCACAGCTCCGGATCGATGTTGGCCAGGGCCAGGAGCTGGCGCTCCTTGATCGCCTGCTCGAAGCATTTGGCGAGCTCGAACGTGTACGCCGCCACGATGTGTTCCTTCTCCGGCGCCGTCATGCTGAGCCAGAACTGGCGAACCTGGCTGAAGTGGTCGTCGTACGACGCTGGTGCCTCGCGGGTCTTGACGGACTCGGCCACGACCGCCGGCACGTCGATGAAGGCACCCTCGCGAGCGCCGCCGGCGAAGAAGGGGCAGCCGCCGTCGAGCGAGTTCGGCTTGTACGGCGCCACCCCTGCGTGGACCGCATGCTGGTGGAAGCCGTCTCGCAGCATGTCGTTGACCGGTGCGTGTGGTCGGTTGATCGGGATCTGGGTGAAGTTGGGCCCGCCCAGGCGACTCAGCTGGGTGTCGACGTAGGAGAACAGCCGGGCTTGGAGCAGCGGGTCGTTCGTGACGTCGATGCCCGGCACGAGGTTGCCGACGTGGAAGGCCACCTGCTCGGTCTCGGCGAAGAAGTTGGTCGGGTTGGCGGTGAGCGTGAGCAGCCCGATCGCCTGCACCGGGGCGAGCTCCTCGGGCACCAGCTTGGTGGGGTCCAGGAGATCGATGTCCTCGAACATCTCGCTGGGGTCGTCCGGGAAGACCTGGACACCCAGCTCCCACTGCGGGTAGGCGCCTGCCTCGATGGCGTCGGCGAGGTCGCGGCGGTGGAAGTCCGGATCGGTGCCCGCCAGCAGCTGGGCCTCCTCCCAGGTCAGCGAGTGCACACCCAGGACCGGCTTCCAGTGGAACTTCACCAACGACGTCTCGCCGGCGTTGTTGACGCAGCGGAAGGTGTGGACCCCGAATCCCTCCATCATCCGGTAGGACCGCGGGATGCCACGGTCGGACATGTTCCAGAGGGTGTGGTGCTGGGCTTCGGTGTGCAGTGACACGAAGTCCCAGAAGGTGTCGTGGGCGCTCTGGGCCTGTGGGATCTCGCGGTCGGGGTGCGGCTTGCCGGCGTGGATGATGTCAGGGAACTTGATGCCGTCCTGGATGAAGAAGACGGGGATGTTGTTGCCGACCAGGTCGAAGGTCCCCTCGTCGGTGTAGAACTTCGTGGCGAAGCCGCGGGTGTCGCGCACCGTGTCCGCGGAGCCACGTGAGCCCAGCACGGTCGAGAACCGGACGAAGACCGGGGTCTCGACGTCCTTGGCGAGGAACCCGGCCTTCGTGACCGGGCGCGCGTTGCCGTAGCCGATGAACGTGCCGTGCGCGCCGGCACCTCGGGCGTGGACGACCCGCTCCGGGATGCGCTCGTGGTCGAAGTGGGTGATCTTCTCCCGCAGGTGGTGGTCCTGCAGCAGCGTCGGGCCGCGCTCGCCGGCCTTCAGCGAGTGGTCGCTGTCGCGCAGCCGCGCCCCCTGGGCGGTGGTGAGGAACCGGCCCTGCTGGCCGACCTCGCCCGCATCGACGTCGGTCGGGGCACCCGTGGCCGTACGACGCTCGGGAGCGGCCTGGTCCGGCTTCGGCGGCAACGGGTCGCGGCGCTTCGTGGGCTCGCCGAGCGGCGGAGTTCCTGACCCGGGTGCCCCGGGCACCGTCGGAGCGTCGCGCTCCGACACCAGCTCGGCCACCCGAGCCGCGGCGCTCTCGACGGTCGCCTTGACGGCCTTCCTCACGGCCTTGGCCGACTTGCTCGCAACCATGCTTGCCTCCTGAGTAGGAGGCCGCGGTACCCGTGGCGTCTGCTGGGAACCTCACCCCGTGGGGGGACGGATCCAGGACTGCCCCACTTTCACCCTTCGGGGGCTGGATGAGCCAACGCGTCACCGGGCACCGCGCAGTCGTGGCTGTCCAGGACGCGGAGACGCACGTGCCGAACGGCGTGCGGCTGGACTGCGCCGAGGCAGGCGGCCATGACTACTTCGCCGAGCTGGCCATCCGCACCGCGGCCGCTGCTGGTGATGTTCACCGGGGCGTGGCGCTCGCCCGGGAGCTGGGTGCCGAGCTTCCGGCACCGGGTGCCGGCCGGACCCGCGACCGATGGTCCGCCCTGGCCACTCTCGGAGCTGTCGACCTGACCGTCGCACGTGTGGCGGAGCCGCACCTCGACGCCTTCGCGATACTGGCGGAGGCCGGCCACCCCGAGCTCGGCGACGACGCTCTCGCGGGCTCATGGGGGGTGTACGCCGCCGAGAGCCCCAGTACGCGCCTCCGCGCGCAGCCGAACCCAGGTTCTGACGCCCGGGCGCCGAACGCCTGGCACTTGGACGGCGTCAAGCCCTGGTGCTCGCTCGCCGAGGTCGTCGACCACGCTCTGGTCACCGCATGGATCGACGAGGAGCAGCGAGGCATGTTCGCCGTGTCGCTACGCCAGCCGTCGGTGACCACCGCGTCCGGTGGGTGGGTCTCCCACGGACTCAGGAATGTCCGCAGCACGCCGACGACGTACCGGTCAGCCGACGCCACGCTGATCGGCTCTCCGGGCTGGTACCTCCGTCGCGACGGCTTCGCCTGGGGCGGCATCGGCGTGGCTGCCGTCTGGTACGGCGGCGCTGTCGGCATCGCCCGGCGTCTCCTCCGACAGGCCAGTGAGCGAGAGCTGGACCAGATCGGCTGGGCCCACCTCGGCACGGTCGACGCGACGCTCCACGCCGCCCGGTCCGTGCTGCTGGAGTCCGCAGGGGACATCGACCGAGGCCGGGCCCAGGGACAGAGCGGCGTACTGCTTGCCCTGCGGGTCCGACAGATCGTGGCCGAGGCTGTGGAGACGACCATCCGGGCCGCCGACCACGCCCTCGGACCCGGGCCACTTGCGTCCGAGACCGAGCACGCCACCCGCGTCTCCGACCTGCGGATCTACGTTCGCCAGCACCACGCGGAGCGCGACGCGGCCGCGCTGGGCAGAGCCGTGCATGCCGCCCCGGACCAGCAGTGGTGACGCCGTTCAGCCACGACGGACCGGGGACGCCGGCCAGCGCGTGGGCGGAGCGGCCGGAGTGGGAGCACGTCCGTCCGGCGGAGTTCGATGGTTTCGATCGCGTCGTGGTCGTGGCTGCCCACCCCGACGACGAGACCTTGGGCGCCGGTGGTCTGATGGCGACCGCCGCGGCCGCACACCTCGACGTGCACCTGTTCGTCTGCACGACCGGCGAGCACAGCCATCCGAACTCGACCACCCACCGACCCGAGGACCTCGCCGTGCTGCGCGAGGTCGAGGTGCGGTCGGCCCTGGGCGAGCTGGCGCCCGACGCCGGCATCACCCTGCTGAACGTCGCGGACGGACACCTGGCCGAGCACGAAGAGAGCTTGAGCGGACTTCTCGTTCGCGTGGTCAAGGACGGACGCCGGACCCTCGTCGTCGCCCCTTGGCGCCACGACGGGCACCCCGACCACGACGCGGCAGGCCGCGCAGCCGCCACCGCCACGCATCGCACCGGTGCGACGCTGTGGGAGTACCCGATCTGGTGGTGGCACTGGGCCGAGCCCAGCGCAGCGCCGTGGGAAGAGCTGCGACAGCTGTCACTCACCGAGGCTGCCACGACCCGGCGCCGGCGCGCTCTGACCCACCACCGCAGCCAGACCGAGCCGCTGTCCGACGCGCCCGGCGACGAAGCCCTGCTCCGTTCCGACTTCCTCCGCCACTTCACCGGCCCCCGAGAGCGATTCATCCTGCAGGAGACCCCGGACGACGCCCTGGACCGACTGCACCGCGCCGAGCACGACCCCTGGGGAGTGGACGAGCGGCGCTATGAGCTGCGCAAGCGTGCACTCACCGTCGCGATGCTTCCGCGCGAGCGGTACACCCGTGGCCTGGAGATCGGGTGCTCCGTCGGAGCCTTGACCCATGAGCTCGCGCACCGCTGCGACGCCCTGGTCGCAGTCGACTCCAGCGCCGCGGCGCTCGCGTCGGCGCGCCAACGACTCGCGACGGCTGTGTCCGCGGGCCAGGTGGACCTGCGTCAGATGCACGTGCCGACCGAGTGGCCGGCCGGCCGCTTCGACCTGATCGTGCTCTCCGAGGTCGGCTACTTCCTGAGCCCCCGAGGCCTCGACGACCTGATCGCGCGGGTGCGGGAGTCGCTCACTCCGGACGGCGTGATCCTGCTCTGTCACTGGCGCCACCCGGTCGTGGGCTGGGTGCTCGACGGCGCGCAGGTCCACGCCTCCTTTCAGAATGCGAGTCTGCGACCGGTCCAAGCCCGGTACCGCGAACGGGACTTCGAAGCGCTCCTTTTGTGTGCAGACTCGGCCTGGCCGGAAGTCGACGAGTGACGGTCCGGGTCCGCCGTCCGGGCTCAGGAGATGTGCCGCTCGTCGTGCACGTCGTCATACCTGCGCACAACGAGGCCGAGCTCATCGGGCGGTGTCTCACGTCGGTCGCGTTCGCTGCTGCGCAGCTGCTCGAGACCGTCGGAGTCCGCACCACCGTGACCGTCGTGGCCGACAGCTGCACCGACTCGACTGTCGAGGTCGCTGGCCGGCACGGCGTCGAGGCACTCCAGACCGATGTCCACGGCGTAGGTCGAGCACGCGACGCCGGCGTCCGGCACGCGCTGGCGGCAACCGGACCACTGGATTCGTCGCGAGTCTGGGTCGCCATGACCGATGCCGACTCGACTGTTCCGACGAACTGGCTGGAGACACAAGTCCGGGCGGCGACCGAGGGGGTCGACCTCCTGGTCGGTCCCGTGCACCCCGACCCGGCCGGCATCGCGTCCTCCGTCCTGCGCGAGTGGTGGGCACGACACCAGGAACCCGACCAGCTCCACGTGCACGGGGCGAACCTCGGCTTCTCCGCGGCCACCTTTCTCCGAGCCGGAGGGTTCCCCTCTGTCACCGAACACGAGGACGTTGCCTTCGTCCGGGCCGCGCTTCGAGCAGGCAGCAAGTGGGCTGCGGGAGGGCCGACGGTGCGAACGTCAAGCCGCACCGTAGGGCGAACCCCCGGAGGTTTCGCGAGCTACCTGCGGCTGCTCGTCGCAGAGCTGGAGCAGGCGTGACCGGCTGGCTCGACGTGCTGACCAGGACGCCAGCCCTCCCACTGGAGACAACGCCAAGCACCCGCGGACCGCGCGCGCGAGGCGGGAAGTGCGTGGCCGGGGCAGGTGGAACTCCACTGACGTCAGGATAGCCGCGAGCGGAGGCTGGGGCCGATATCCTGCTTGACCTTCACCGACGAAGAACTCGTTGGCCGGCGGAGAAGGTGTTGGCCGGGTGCGACAGCCATCTTGTTCGGGTGACCACGCGACAGTTCGTCTTCTGGGGTGAGGAGATGGCGTCGGCGTCGGGTTACCGGTGGTGATGACCACCGTCACCCGTACGTTCACCGTCGCGCCTCCGCCGGAGGTGGTCGTCGACTACCTCAAGGACTTCACCCACGCTGAGGAATGGGATCCCGGGACCGAGAGCTGTCGTCGCCTCGACTCAGGGCCGGTCTCCACGGGAAGCCGGTGGCTCAACACGTCCAAGATCGGTGGCATCACCACCGAGCTGACCTACCAGCTCACTGAACTGACCGAGGGCCGCATGGTCTTGGTCGGCACCAACGATTCGGCCACGTCGACCGACACCATCACCGTGCGTCCGCACGGCGAGGGCAGCGAGGTCACCTACGAAGCCGTGATCGAGATGAAGGGCGCCGCCAAGCTCGCCAGTCCGGTCGTCAAGCTCGTGTTCGAGAAGATCGGCAGCGACACCGAGGAGCAGATGGTGCAGGTCCTCAACCGGCTCAGCTCAGGCGGCGGATGAGTCCTCCAGATTGGCCAACCGCACCTGAGACCGGTTCCTCCTGCTCTCGTCCAAACACCCGACTCACAAGGCCTGTGTCGCTCTGGGCATGGATGACGTACTCAAGTCCGAGCACGAAGCTTGTCACTTCCGTCCGTTGAGGAGACCGGGCGGCCCCATCCCCTTGGAGTCCGCCTGGATACCCCGAGGGGTAGATCGTGTCATGGGTCCGAAGAGGCCGCCCGAGGTGCCGCTCACCGCCACGACGTCGCTTCGCCGCGTTGACGAGTCGAAGGGGTGGACGGATGAACTCGTCATGGTTGTGTGAGTCGTCATGAGCGGAGTGTCCGGCGAATGCCCATTGGACGGGCCAGCAGCAGGAGTGCCAGAGCGCCCGCAAGTCCAGAGACGATCGCAGCAGCGAACATCCAGTGAACTAGCCGCGGAACGATAGGTGCGGTGGCGCCGACGTCTGCTGTGACATTGATGCCAGACGAAGCGTCTTGATTCATGACGACCAAGGTCCACGTGCCGTTTTGGGGCTTCCATTGCAACGTCTGAGTGCCCTGGCCGCTGGACTGTGCAGTCCAGATGTCACTCTGGTCCGGCGTGACGGCAGGTCGCCCGCCGTCGTGCTGGCCATAGGTGGTGGCCGGGTCGTCGATCTCGGTGAGTGAGGAGTAGCTCACTCCCTGGAGATAGGAATCAACGTCGTCGGAGCGGGCAATTCCGACGAAGACGGAATCGCCTGGATCGGGGCTGCTCACCCGGACCCGGGCGGTGCCGAGAAGCCAGTCGCCGGCGAGGCCATCCAGCTTCATCCTGTCCACGGTCACGGCATGTCCGCCGGCGGTGATGTGGGTGGTGTGGCTGGTCAAGAATCGTCCGTCTCGGTGTTGGTGGTCGACGTGGTTCACCACACCGGCCGTCGCGGCCATGGCGCCGCCAGCGAGGAGTGCCGTGGAGCCGAGGCATAGGCAGAGCACGCGGGAGGCGTTCCACCTCGAGGCGGATGCCGTTGGGGGACGTGGCGTGGAACGTGGCGTGGGCGTTTGTGTAGCGGTCATTTGGTTGCTCCTTGGATGGTGTGGGGTATGTCGTGGCTGAGGCGGCGTGCACTTTGATTGGGCGCGCCGCGGGCGGTCACGGGTAGTGCGCCTGGGCCCTGAGGGGTGGGGCGTCATGGTCCCGATGAGGGCCCGAGCCACGACCCCGGTGCTCCCGAGGCAGGGGCGCGGCTATGCGGTGTTGGTGATGGCCGGACCGGGGGGTCCGGCGCGGCTGCGGTACGCGAGTTCACTGTTTGCCCAAGAGGAAGTGGTCGAAGAACGCCACCACGCGTCGTTCGTACTCCCTCGGTCTGGTGGTGACGCCGGCGATGTGTTGCCCGTCAGGTACTTCCCAGATCTGCTTCGGCTGGTGGGCGGCGGCGTAGAAGGCTCGGTTGGGTCCGGTTTCGGTGCCGCCTTGCCCGCGCTCGCCAAAGATGAAGAACACCGCCGTGGGGGCGATCTTGGCGACCTCGCTCCTCAGGCTGGGTGGCGGAGTCTGGTTGGTGAGCACCGTCAGGGCGGCCGTGAGACTGAATTGGGTCGGCAGCTCCGAGACCCGATGCGAGAACCCGGTGTTCGCTAGCGTGTCGCGCAGCGACTGGCCGCTGGCGCCCTCGGTGACGATGGCCTTGAAGGCATCCGAGTGCGCTGCGGCATGGATCAACATCTCGCCTCCGACGGAGAGGCCTATTGCGCCGATTCGTGAGTCGTCGACGTCGGGGCGAGAACGGAGGTAGGCGGCGGCGGCAAGTAGGTCGCGATCACCGCCCCAGCCGAAGATGTTGGGGTCGCCTTCGCTGGTGCCCTCGCCGCGACGGTCGAAGAGGAGCACGCCGTAGCCGTGCTGCACGAGCATCCGTGCCTGCCTCTGAGGTCCCGCCCTCCCGGGAAAGGCGATCACGGTGGCTCCGTTGCGTGAAGGCACGAACCAGCCGTGGAGCACGAGGCCGTCGGTGGTTGCGAAGGCTACGTTCTCGGGTGCGGCACCGAGTTCGGGCGATGGAACGTGCACTCGTGCCGTGTGCGTGAAGACATAGGCGAGTACCAGTGGAAGGAAGAGTTGGGTGGCCACGACCACGCACACGACCGTGATGAGGGAGCGCCTGATGTAGCGGCGCCGGAGCGGGTCATCCCTACGACGTGTTTGCCACAACGTCAGTCCACCGAGAGCAACGAGGAGGATGCCGGCAGCCCCGGCCAACCACCCCGTGACGTCGTCGCCGGACATGGCGCCGTTGGCCGTGTAATACGCCGCTTCGGTGCCTGCCGTGATCCCAAACAATCCGATTGCCAGAGCGAGGGATGCGCGGACCCCGGCGCGTGCGCGGCCGTAACAGTTCATTGCAGCGACGATCAGTGCGAGCGGCACCAGCCCGCTGACGAGGTGGTCCGCAGCTGATGTGCCTGGCGCTGGGTGCAGGTAGTTGTCGTCTACAACGTGGAGCGCGACGACGCCGAGGGCGACTCGCGCAAGCCGAGTCCCGCGGGGCAGGATGGCGCGCGGCCGTGGCCTCAAGGTCCTCGCTCGGCGTGTAGTCATGTCGATCCTGGTTCGGAGGGATGTTCACGGACGGTCACCCAGGGCTGCCGGGTTCCGCTGGCTGTTGGTGAGTGCTTGGGGCCGGGGTCATGCCCCGGGCGGCCTGGCGGTCCACCGCTCCAGTTCGAGCATCAGCTCGATCAGGTGGTCGGCGGCAAGTGGCTCAGCTGCGTGGCGCTCGAGGGCTTCGGCTGGGATGTCGAGCTCCTCGACGGCGACGAGGCCGCCGAGAAGCGCGACGGCCGCCGGTCCGGCGTGTTCGCGGTGGAGAGCGCCGCAGACCGGACAGTAGAAGGCGATGTGGTCGGGTGCGGGAGCCGGCGCAAGCACCAGCCAGAGCTGGTCGCATTGGAGCTCGACGACTCCGCAGTCGGGGCATCGGACGTCGAAGGTGCATGTGGTCATGGCTGGGGCCTTCCTTGATCGGTTGCTCCCGACTGTCATCGCTCCACCGATTGGTCGAATCAGTAGGTGCACTGGGGTACTACCGGTCATGGCTGCCCGGCGGCGATGAATGGCTGAGGCGGTAGCGGGGTCATGCTCCGGCGGGCCGACCCCCATCGGGGCCGCCCATTGCGCTCCCGACCGCGTGTTGGTCGAGCGCCGGACCGAGGCGTGGACCCGTCACTGGGGATCGGCTAGGGACCTGACGGATTCCACGGGGGCCGATCTCAGAGACCTTGGGTGACGGGCGATCTCGGACCACTTCTCGCCGCAAGCCCTCTTCTGAAAGGCCCCAGGATGTCTCACTTCTTGTACCGCATCGGCCACTTCGCCGGACGCCACCCGTGGCGGATCATTCTTGCTTGGATCTTCGTCGCCGGCGCGATCTACATGCTCAACGGAACCTCGGGCGGTCAGTACGACGAGAGCTTCAGTCTTCCCGGGTCAGAGTCACAGCGGGCCGCAGACGCCATCGAAGCCCGCTTCCCCCAGGAGACTCTGTACACCTCCGACGTCATCTTCCACTCCGACGACGGGCTCACCAGTCCCGAGACAAAGGCGGCGATCGAACAGGCCGTCCAGAAGCTCTCTGAAGGGCCGCACGTCATCACCGTTACTAGCCCCTACGACCCCCGAGGGCCAACGGTCAGCGCCGATGGGCGGACCTCCTTCGCGACCGTCGCGTTCGACACCGAAAAGGTTGGGTCCGATGAGTTCGACGCGGCCCAGAAGGCCGTCAAGGAGCTCCGTGACGCGGGCGTCCAGGTTGAGTACGACGGAGGACTGGCCGATGCGGAGGTGCCCACCGGCGGCAGCAGCACCATGCCCGCCATCCTGATCGCGATCATCATTCTGGCAATCGCCTTCGGTTCGCTGGTCGCGATGAGCCTGCCCATCCTGGCCGCACTGACGGCCATCGTGGTCGGGAGCAGCACCATCGGCATCCTGTCGGGCGTCGTCGCGGTCCCAGAGATCACCGGGATCGTCGCCATGATGCTCGGGCTGGGTGTCGGCGTCGACTACGCGCTGTTCATCCTGTCGAGGCATCGGCAGAACCTTGCGGCAGGAGAGTCCGTTCCCGTGGCTATCGGCCGTGCGAACGCGACCGCCGGACTCTCGGTGCTCTTCGCAGGTATCACCGTGATTGTCGCCATTCTGGGTCTGAAGGTCTCGGGCATCCCGATGATGACGATGATGGGATACGGCTCGGCCATCATGGTCGCGATCGTCATGCTCGCCGCGATCACCCTCCTGCCCGCGATGCTCGGGGTCGTCAAGCACAAGGTGAACAGCGCTCGCGTGCCCTTCATCAGGCCCAAGCCGGCGTACGACCCCAACGGGTCATCCGCACGATGGGCCGCACGGGTCGTCGCCAAGCCCCTTCGTTACGGTGCCTCCGCAGCCCTGGTGCTCGGCATCCTGGCCGTCCCGGTCTTCTCGATGCACCTCGGTTTCGCCGACGCAGGCAACAACGCCCCGACGTCGACCGCCCGCAAGGCCTACGACCTGATGGCCGACGGCTACGGCCCCGGAACCAACGGTCCGCTCGAGGTGGTCCTGGACGGCGACGGGGCAGAGATCACCGCCCCGACGCTCGACGGCGTAGTGAGAGCTCTCTCCGTCGAACCAGGGGTGGCCTCGGTCGACACGCCATCGAGGAACAAGTCTGGGGACCTGGCGATCATCATGGTGACGCCGACCACCTCACCGCAGGATGCGCGTACCAGTGACCTGCTCCAGCATCTTCGCCAGGACACCATCCCGGCGGCGGTGAGCGGGTCGGAGGTGCAGGCATCGGTGACAGGCTCGACGGCGTTGACCGACGATGTCTCGTCGCGACTTCAGCAGCGGATGCCCTGGTTCCTTGGAACCGTGATCGGGTTGTCGTTCCTGGTCCTGATGATGGTGTTCCGGTCGGTACTCGTGCCGTTGAAGGCTGCTGCCCTCAACGTGCTCGGTGTGGGAGCTGCCTACGGCGTGGTCGTGGCCGTCTTCCAGTGGGGCTGGGGGGCGAGTCTGATCGGTGTGCACGAGACGGTGCCGATCATGCCCCTGGCCCCGATGCTGATGTTCGCCATCCTGTTCGGTCTGTCGATGGACTATGAGGTATTCCTGTTGAGCCGGGTGCGGGAGCAGTACCGCCGCCACTTCGACCCACGCAGAGCTGTAGTCGAGGGCCTCGGATCCACGGCACGCGTCATCGCCAGCGCGGGACTCATCATGATCTGCGTGTTCGCATCGTTCATCCTCGACGTCGACGTGACGACCAAGATGTTTGGCGTCGGCCTGTCCGTGGCCGTCTTCTTAGACGTGACGCTCGTGCGGATGGTGCTGGTCCCGGCAGCCATGAGCTTGCTCGGTCACCACGCCTGGTGGCTGCCTGAGTGGCTCAACAGCCGGCTGCCGACGATCGATATCGAGGGCGGTGCGCACGACGGCGACGAGCAGGAGCCAACGGACGAAGCCGACTCCTCTCAGAGGAAGGCGCCGCCAGTGTTGGTGTGATCAACAAGGATGCGGCGTGCGGCCGGCCCCAAGGGCCGGCCGCACGTGCTTGACGGGCTCGATCACGCGGCGGCTCGATCACGCGGCGGGTGCGCGATCACGCCCGTTGGGCGGTGGCTTGCTCTCGACGGACGACGCCGTATCGGATCAGCTCGGCGCGCGACCCGAGGCCAAGCTTGGTGAACACCTTCGCGAGGTGGTACTCGACCGTGCGTGGACTAAGGAAGAGCTGGGCGGCGGCCTCCTTGTTCGAGCGGCCCTCGGCGACAAGCCGAGCGATCTGGAGTTCTTGGGGTGTCAGGTCATCGAGCGTCGACGGGTCCCTCTTCCGGGCGGTCTCACCCGTCGCTCGCAGTTCGGCACGGGCCCGCTCTGCCCACGGCTCAGCCCGCACTGTCTCGAACGTTGTAAGCGCGCTGCGGAGCTGGTCGCGTGCGTCCCCACGACGCCGTTCCCGGCGCAAGAACTCGCCGAACAGCAGCTCGGTGCGGGCTTTGTTGAACCGGTTCTCGCCAAGGCCGTGCAGTTCGAGTGCCAGCTGGAACTGCGCTTCGGCATCCCTGCCCTCGGACAGCAGCGCACGACAACGTGCCGCGTAGGCAAGGGCCCAGGGAGCGTTGTCGCTGTTGGCGGCCGGCAGTAGCGCCATCGCATGCTCGGCCGTCTCGCGACGTCCGCAGCGGATGCTGGCCTCGATGAGGTCCGGTGCGGAGTTGAGGGTGTAGAACGGGTGGCCGGTTCCGGAGGGGGAGCGGTGCAGGTCAACCAGCCGTGCCGCTGCTTCGTCTGGGTGTCCGGTCCCGAGCTCGAGGAGAGCCATGGCCCATTCGGCAATAGCCAGGGCGATGCCCTGACTGTTGGGCCTTGCGAGCGCGATAACGATGGCCGCTTGCTCGCGGCACGAGTCGGCGCGCCCCTGGACGGCCGCTATCCATGACAGCGCGGCGCGATTGAGGTTGCCGGCGTTGGACAGCCCTGCTTCCAGGGCCAGCTGGAGTCCCTCGGTGGCCTCTGAGGCCACAGACATGTCTCCTGCGAGGAAACCTTGTACCGAGGTGGACTCGAGCACCACGATGAGTCGGCCGACGTCAGTGGTGGCGCGGGCGAGGGTTTCTGACCGCTTGATCAGCGTGCGCTCGAGCGCCTCATCGCCGGCTAGTTCAGCGGTGATGGCCGACCAGACTGCCAGTCGCGCGTCTTCCAGCTCCAGGGCCCGGGTCAGGTCATCTGTGAGGGTGGCGGGATCTGGTGGCGGATCTCCCTGGCTTATGGCGATCGACGACAGCAGGACGCGCCTCAACAGGGGATACACCTCACCGCCGACGTCGAGCGTCGCGACCAGGTCACCGATGTCGGCTAGCCGCCCGTAGTCGCCCATGTCCCACGCGGCGAGGGCTGCATCGGCAAGGATCTCCAGTGCGCGTTGTTGGTCTACCGGCGAGATAAGCGCAGCACCTGCTACGAGGGTGTCGCATGCTTCCACGAGGGAGCCGCAACGCCATTGGATAACTCCTCGTAAACCGGCGATGTCTCCGCGCAGGGCCGTCTGCTCGACCAGCCCGGCGGCACGGTCGAGCATCGAGATGGCGCGTTCCGGAAGACCCGCGGACCAGGCGGCCTTCGCCGCGCCGACAAGTCGGCGACCCCGCGACGGCGCGTCGGGGCTGAGCCCGGCCGCTCTTTCGAGCGCTGAGGCCGCGGCCGCATGGCCACTGCGGAGCCTGGCACGTTCCGCGGTGGTCTCGAGCTCGCGCGCGACGTCCTCGTCGGCCCCGACGGTCGCGGCGGCTCGATGCCAGGCCGCCCGGTCGGGATTGCCTTCGGTGGATGAGGCGACAGCGAGCGCCCGGTGCGTGGCCTCTCGATCGGTAAAGGAGGCCGCCCGGTAAACGGCGCTTCGCACCAAGGGATGACGAAACTCGAGCCGCTCGGGATCGACGCGGATCAGGCCGACCGCCTCCGCCGACCGGAGGTCCACGACGTCCAGGCCCATCGCCATCGCCGCTCGCTCGATCGTCTCCCGCGCGCCCGAGTCCTCAGCGGCCGCGAGCAGCAACAGCTGGCGAGTCACGTCGGGGAGCTGCGCCACACGCTCGAGGTAAACCTGCTCGACCGTCGTCGGCGACGCCACCCTTCGCTCGATCGGATCGCGTCCGGCCAGTTGCCGCCTGGTCAGTGTCGCCGGGAGCTCCATCAACGCCAGGGGGTTGCCACGGGCGTTGTCGACGAGCCATTCGACCGCCTCGGCGGAGGCCGGCTGGGCGAACAGTGAGTTGACGAGCTCCCTGGCGTCCTGCGCGCTCAACGCGTTCAGCCGCAGCTCAGCGACGTCGCGCGCCTCGAACGGACGTGTCGTTGGGTCTCGGACCCCGAAGACGAGAACCACAGACTCCGCATGGAGCCGACGAGCGGTGAAGAGCAGGCTGTCTGCCGAGGCCTGGTCGAGCCACTGTGCGTCATCGACAACGCACAGCACTGGTCGGTCCTCGGCCGCCTCGGAGAGGAGACCAAGAACGCCCACTGAAACACGGAACCTCTCCTCCACCATGTCCTCGGTGAGCGCGAACGCCGCCTGAAGCGCGGCCCTCTGGGGCGGCGGCAGCCGAGGGATCAGATCGAACACCGGACGAAGGATCTGGTGCAGCGCCGCATAGGCAAGGTCGGCTTCCCCTTCCACCCCGACCCCGCGCAGCACGGTGAAGTCGGCGGCTTGGCGGATGGCGTAGTCGAGAAGCGCTGACTTGCCCACGCCGGGCTCACCACGCACGACGAGAGCAGCGCTCTGCCCCTGCGCCGCGTCAGCCAGCAGCTGGCTGATCAAAGCCTCCTCCTGTGCGCGGCCGATCATCATCATCCAGCCCTAGCCGAGCGGCCGGTCGGATGGAACCGGGGGCCGGTCGACAGATGCGGGGTCGAGGCGGGCGTCGGCGTTGCGTCGATGAGGCCTGGCAACCCCTAGATAGGTCAGCCCAACCGCCGTCACCGAAACGATGAGCAGCGGCGCTGCCCACACCTGGTACCAGGGAGCCCCAGGAGGCGCGATCGACTCGCGAGGCCACGCGACATTGATGGTTTCGCCGATCAGCCATAAGACGGCGAGGGCGTTTGCCGCAACGCCCAGCCGCCCCAAGTGCACGGTCCCTGATGGAGTCCATCTGCCAAGCAGACGCGCTGCGAACGCCCCAGACACGAGGAGGAGAAATGAGAGGTAGATGCCCGCAGTCCCGAACGTGATCAGGCTGCCGATCGCTGCTGCACGTAGTCCGAGAAGGAGGCCAGCCGCCCCCAAGACTGTCGTGACGACGATCGCGCCGACCGGTGCCTGTCGCGCGCCCACCATGCGAAGCACGGCCGAGCCCGGCAGGACGCCGTCTCGTGCGACCGAGTAGACCGCTCGAGCAGTCATGCCTTGAGCCGCCACCCCGCAGGCGATGAACGCCACGAGTGTGACCGCTGCAAACGGTCTGGCTGCGTCTGCGCCGAGCGCGCTTACAACAGTGCTTGTTACCGGATCTGTGTCGTTGCCGTTCATGACCTCCCCCAGCTGGGGGTGCGCGAGTGTTATCGCGACTGCGTCCAAGATGACGATGGCGCCGACGCTGAGCATGGCGATCCAGATGGCCCGGGGGACCTGCCGTGCCGCGCCCCTGGTCTCTTCGGCGCTCAACCCGCAGGCGTCAAACCCAATGAACACCCAGCCGCCGACTGCGAGCGCAGCAATGAACGCGGCGGTCGTCGATCCGCCCGAGGTCGACTCAGCTCCGAGGGTGGCGCTCAGGATGGTTCCGCCGTGCTGACGGTGACCAAGCAGGAGGACAAGACCGACCCCGACCGAGGCGATGGCCTCGGCCGCGATCCCAACCTTGATGACGTGCTTGAGCGTGTCGAGGCCGGCCAGGTTGACCGCAGCGCATCCGAGGAGCAGCAGGGCCGCAGCGGCTACGAGCGCGACCGGCGACGTGTCGATGCCCACCAGGGTGAGTGCCCACGGCGCGCCGAGGTAGGCGATGGTGGTGTCGGCCGCTGTGTACGCGCAAAGGACTACCCATCCGTTGAACCAACCGAATGCGGGCCCGACCAGCCTCCTGCTCCACTGGTACGACCCATTAGCGACCGGGAACTCCGAGGCCAGCTCCGAATAGACCACGAGCACCAGGCACTGGCCGATCAGTGCGGTCGGCAGCACCCACACCCACGCCGGGCCGGCCAACACGAGCCCAACGCCAACGATCCCGTACAAAGCGACCACGGGGGAGATCGCCGCGAAACCCATGGCCACGTTCTCGAATGGCCGCAGACCGCGTTTCAGCTCTTGCTGATAGCCGAGGTTCCGCAGGAGGGCCGCATCGTCGACAGTTACCTCCTGAGAGGCGGCGGTGCCAGCTGTGCTCGCCTCGCGCATCTGCCTGCTCCTGGCTCCGCTGGCGAGGGGGCCACTGCCCGAGATACCTGCCGCGCCGACAAGAAGGCGGTCGCTAGCGCTACGCCAGCGGTCGTGCTCCTTCGACTGTAACCGTCGCAAGCCGCCGCGGACATGGCTCTACTGCACTCACGGGGCCACCCAGTCGAACGGCATCAGGGTGAGGATGCGGCAATCCCGGCAGGGTCGGGCGAGCCCCGGCGCAGGCAATTCCATCGAATCGTTGTGCGTGAACACGGCTGCTGGTCCGGTCGGTGGAGAGCCATTGCTGGCCAAGGCGTCTCACTCGGGCTAGGTGATGCCGTTGCTGTGCAAAAGGTGGTGCCATGGGTCGATGAACACGAGCCAAACGGTGACACCGACGATGGAAGGTTCGACCCCGCGAGCCGGGCACCCGGGAGGCGGCGCACATCAGACCGCGGCGGAGCGGGCCGCCGTGGGACGGGCCGCCCGAGAGCTGGTGCCCCGTCGGGTGCACGGGGAGTGGCAGCCGGCGCCGGATCGGAAGGATCCGGTGGGCCTGCTCGAGGAGCAGGGGGCAAGCCGGGTGCCGGAACTGGTCCCGATCCGATACGGCCGAATGCTGGTGTCACCGTTCACCTTCTACCGCGGCGCCGCCTACCTCATGGCTGCCGACCTCGCTGGCGTGCCCCGCACCGGACTGACGGTGCAGCTGTGCGGAGATGCGCACCTGTCGAACTTCGGGACCTTCGCAGCCCCGGACCGCCGGCTCGTCTTCAGCCTCAACGACTTCGACGAAACTCTTCCTGGCCCGTTCGAGTGGGACGTCAAACGGCTGGTGGCCAGCTTCGCGGTCGCCGGACGAGACCGCGGCTTCGACGAGACCCAGCGCGAGACCACCAACCTCGCGGTGGCGGCGTCGTACCGGGAAGCCATGCACGAAATGGCCGGGATGCGGAAGCTGGACGTCTGGTACGCCCGGTTGGACGTCGACGAACTGGAGGCGGTACTGAAACTCCAAGTCAAGTCCGGAGAGCTCAAGAGATTCCGCAAGAACCTCGCCAAGGCCAGGGCCAAGGACAGCATCAGGGCCTTCACCAAGCTGGTCGAGACCGTCGACGGACGCCCGCGGCTGATCAGCGACCCGCCCATGATCGTCAGGCTCCAGGAGCTGCTTGGCGACCAGGCGTACATCGAGATCCAGGACGGACTGCAGGACATCCTGCGTTCCTATCGCCGCACGCTGTCCGGCGATCACCGGCACCTCCTGGAGGGCTTCCGCTACGCCGACGCCGCCCGCAAGGTGGTCGGGGTAGGAAGCGTGGGCACCCGCGCCTGGATCATGTTGCTGGTCGGCAACGACGACAACGACCCGCTGTTCCTCCAGGCCAAGGAGGCCCAGACCTCGGTCCTGGAGCCGTTCCTGGGAACGAGTGCGCACCACACCCACGGCCAACGGATCGTCGAAGGGCAGCGACTCATGCAGTCGGCCAGCGACATCATGCTCGGCTGGGTGCGCATGCCCGGCATAGACGGGGTGGAGCGGGACTTCTACGTCCGCCAACTGTGGGACGGCAAAGGATCGGCAGTCATCGAGGCAATGAAGCCAGCCACCCTGACTGCCTACGCCCGGCTGTGTGGCTGGACACTGGCACGAGCGCACGCACGCTCCGGCGACCCGGTCGCCATCGCGAGCTACCTCGGCTCGAGTGACCGATTCGACCGCGCCCTCGCGACATTCGCTGAGTCCTACGCCAACCAGAACGAGCGTGACTACGCGGCCCTGCGACGTGCGGTCGACGACGGACGCCTCACGGCCGAGACCGGCTGAGCGACCTGGCTCAACGCAGTGCTGCTCGACCGTGCTGCTCGACCGTCACCTGAAGCCAGCCGAACGGCGACCCGTGACATCGCCCAGGTGCCACGGGTAGCCCCGACCGGCTGGCCGACCACACATCTCACCCTGCCCATGGGATCGGCGGACTGCCACCAGTAGGTTGTCGGGGCCGGGGCGATGTGGTTCGACTGCGGACCACCATGGTGGCGCCCCATCAAACGCATGGAGACACGCTGAACTCGCAACCACTCAGCCCCGTCTCACTCATCAACAGAAAGAGCACCCATGTTTGACAACAATGGATCATTCCTGCTTGCCCTGTTCGAGTTCTTCCTGTTCTTCGCCTGGTTCATGTGCCTGTTCTGGGTGATCGGCGACATCTTCCGCAGCAAGGACCTGAGCGGGGTGGCGAAGACGTTCTGGGTGTTCTTCGTCATCATCCTTCCCTGGCTCGGCATCCTGGTCTATCTGATCGCGCGCGGCCACGGCATGCAGGAGCGCCAACTGGAGCAGGCACAGGAGATGCATGCGGCGCAGACGGAGTACATCCGCTCGGTCGCCGGATCCTCGGGTGGCTCATCGACCGACCAGATCGCCTCGGCAAAGTCGCTGTTGGACTCCGGCGCCATCACGCAGGCCGAGTTCGAGGCCTTGAAGGCGAAGGCGCTCGCCTGATCCGAGGGGATTCCTGTCACGTGCGCGCTGAGGTGCCGTCACGGCCACGTGTCGTGCGGCACCTCAGCTGTTCGGGCCGGTACTCCGAACCAGTGTCCAGAAGCGCCCCGGACGTCCTGGGAGCCCGCACGGCAGACCCGCGAACCGGCAGCGCCGCACACGCCAATTCATCAGGACCGAAAGTGTTGTTCCCCGTGCCATCGGTCGCGCGCCCGGGCGGGAGCGGCATTCAGCCGCCCGGCGAACCCGACCTGACCGAGTACGGTCGAAACGCGTTTCCGCAGGTCAACCCCGGTCTGAAGAGGGCGCCCCCGGTAGGATTCGAACCTACGCTCCCGCCTCCGGAGGGCGGTGCTCTATCCCCTGAGCTACGGGGGCCCAGTCCTGGTTGGGGACGACCGGAACCATACCCGGGGCGTGTCCGCGCGGAGAAACTGGTGACTGAGGGCCCCGAGCGCGCCGATACCCTTGCCCGGTGACTCCCGAGCAGCTGTCCGCAGCCATCGTCGGCGTGCTGGCGACGCTGTCCGAGGAGGGAGACCTCGCCCTGCCGGACGGTGTGCCCAGCGTGGTGACGGTCGAGCGGCCGCGGCAGAAGGAGCACGGCGACTACGCGACCAACGTGGCGCTCCAGCTGGCCAAGAAGGCGGGGCTGAACCCGCGTGACCTCGCGGGGCAGATCCAGGACCGGCTGCTCAAGGTCGAGGGCATCGAGGCGGTCGACGTCGCGGGCCCGGGCTTCCTCAACATCAGTGTGTCCGCGAGTGCACAAGGTGTCATCGCCGAGCAGGTGGTGGCCCTGCGAGAGCACTACGGCGCCAGTGACACCGGCGCCGGCGAGCGGGTGAACGTCGAGTTCGTGAGCGCGAACCCGACCGGCCCGGTGACGCTGGCGAGCGCCCGCTGGGCGGCGGTGGGCGACACGATCAGCAGGTTGCTCGAGGCGACCGGCTCCGACGTGGCCCGCGAGTACTACTTCAACGACCACGGCGCCCAGATCGACAGGTTCGCGAACAGCCTGCTGGCCCGTGGCCGGGGCCGCGAGGTGCCCGAGGACGGCTACCAGGGCAGCTACATCAACGACATCGCCCAGCAGGTGCTGAAGGAACATCCCGAGGTCGAGGGCCAGGACGACGACCAGGCGCGGGAGTCGATGCGCGCCTACGGCGTCCCGCTGATGTTCGAGGAGATCAAGCAGACCCTCAGCGAGTTCCGGGTCGACTTCGACATCTGGTTCCACGAGAACGACCTGCACGAGAGCGGTGCCGTCCAGCAGGCCATCGACCGGCTGACCGAGCTCGGCAACACCTACGAGAAGGACGGCGCGTTGTGGCTGGCCACCGAGAAGTTCGGTGACGACAAGGACCGCGTCATCATCCGGTCCAACGGACAGCCGGCCTACCTCTCGGGCGACCTGGCCTACTACCTGAACAAGCGCAACCGCGGCTTCGACCGCTGCCTGATCCTGCTCGGCGCCGACCACCACGGTTACGTGCGCCGGCTGATGGCCATGTGCGCGGCGTTCGGTGACGAGCCGGGCAAGAACCTCGAAATCATCATCGGCCAGATGGTCAACCTGCTCAGCCACGGCACCGTGGTGCGGATGGGCAAGCGCAGCGGCAACATCGTCACCCTCCTCGACCTGGTCGAGGAGATCGGCGTCGACGCTGCCCGCTATGCCCTCGTGCGCAACTCCCTCGAGACCAACCTCGACATCGACATCGACCTCTGGACCAAGGCGACCAGCGACAACCCCGTCTTCTACGTCCAGTACGCGCACGCGCGGGTCAGCTCGATCCTGCGGAACGCCAGTGAGCTCGGGCTGGCACCGGAGTCCCACCCCGAGCTGCTCACCGACGACAAGGAGGGCGACCTGCTGCGGGCGCTGGCGGAGTTCCCTCGGGTCGTCCAGGCCGCAGCCGACCTGCGCGAGCCGCACCGGGTCGCCCGCTACCTCGAGGACACCGCAGCGGACTACCACCGCTTCTACGACAACTGCCGAGTGCTCCCGATGGGCGACGAGGAAGCCACGGACCTCAACCGGGCTCGCCTGCTGCTGGTCGACGCCACCCGCACCGTCCTCGCCAACGGGCTGGCGCTGCTGGGCGTCACGGCCCCGGAGCGAATGTGAGCTCCCCACGCCCCTCCGCCGAAAGACGCCGCGAGGGCACCAAGAGATGAGCCACACCCACGAGGCCGGCTGGGCCCACGCGCCCGGCGCGTTGCGGGCCCCGTCCTGGCTCCGCGAGCCGACCGACCCCAACGCCCTGGTCAGCCACCTCTGGTCGCAGACCGCGCACAAGGTGGACGGTGTCCTCAACGTCGGGGGAGTGAGCCTGACCGACCTGGTCGCGGAGCACGGCTCGCCGGCGTACGTCCTCGACGAGGCCGACTTCCGGGCCCGCGCCCGTGCCTTCCGCGAGGCCTTCGCCGACTACGACGTCTTCTACGCCGGCAAGGCGTTCCTCTGCACCGCCACCGCCCGCTGGGCCGCGGAGGAGGGGCTCAACCTCGACGTCTGCACCGGCGGCGAGCTCGCGGTGGCCGAGCGGGCCGGCCTCGACCTGGCCCGGGTCGGCTTCCACGGCAACAACAAGAGCCTGGCCGAGCTCGAGAAGGCGGTCACGCTCGGCGTCGGCCGGATCATCGTCGACTCCTTCCAGGAGATCGAGCGGTTGGCCGACGTCGCCGAGGGCCTCGGCCGGACCCAACCCGTCATGGTGCGCGTGACCGCCGGAGTCGAGGCGCACACCCACGAGTACATCGCCACCGCCCACGAGGACCAGAAGTTCGGCTTCTCGATCGGCAACGGCCAGGCCTTCGACGCCGTACGCCGGGTGCTCGACGCACCGAGCCTCGACCTGCTCGGGCTGCACAGCCACATCGGCAGCCAGATCTTCGACTCGTCCGGGTTCGAGGTGGCGGCCCGGAGGGTGCTCGCGCTGCACTCCCACATCCGGAGCGAGCTCGGCGCCGAGCTGCCCGAGCTCGACCTGGGCGGCGGGTTCGGCATCGCCTACACCACCCAGGACGACCCTTCCGAGCCCAAGGCGCTGGCCCACGAGATGAGCGAGATCGTGGCCCACGAGTGCCGCGCGCTCGGCATCGCCCAGCCCCGGCTCTCGATCGAGCCGGGCCGGGCGATCGTCGGGCCGGCCATGTGCACGGTCTACGCGGTCGGCACGGTCAAGCAGGTCGAGCTCGACGGTGGCGCCGCGCGCAGCTATGTCTCCGTCGACGGCGGGATGAGCGACAACATCCGCACCGCCCTCTACGACGCCGACTATTCGTGCACCCTGGCCAGCCGCCGCTCCGACGTACCGCCGGTCCTCGCCCGGATCGTGGGGAAGCACTGCGAAGCAGGGGACATCGTGGTCAAGGACGAGTTCCTGCCCGGCGACGTACGCCCCGGCGACCTGGTCGCGGTCCCCGGCACCGGCGCCTACTGCAGATCCATGGCCTCCAACTACAACCACGCGCTCCGGCCGCCGGTGATCGCGGTGCGGGACGGTGCCTCGCGCGTCGTCGTACGCCGCGAGACTCTGGACGACCTTCTCGCAACCGACGTAGGGATCGACGCGTGACCGACAGACGGCTCAAGGTCGCAGTGCTGGGCTGCGGCTCGGTCGGGTCGCAGGTGGTGCGGCTGCTGCAGGAGCAGTCCGGCGACCTGGCGGCCAGGGTGGGCGCCCGGGTCGAGCTCGTCGGTGTCGCCGTACGCCGGCTCGACGCGCCCCGCGAGGTCGACGTCCCCGAGGGGCTGCTGACGGCCGACGCCGAAGGGCTGGTGTCCCGCGACGACGTCGACCTGGTGGTCGAGGTGATCGGCGGCATCGAGCCGGCCCGCACGCTCATCCTCTCCGCGCTCGAGAACGGCGCCAGCGTCGTCACCGCCAACAAGGCCCTGCTGGCCGAGGACGGCCCCACGCTGTTCGAGGCGGCCGAGAAGGCCGGGCGCGACCTCTACTTCGAGGCCGCGGTGGCCGGCGCCATCCCGATCATCCGACCGCTGCGCGAGTCGCTGGCCGGCGACTCGGTGACCCGGGTGCTGGGGATCGTCAACGGCACCACCAACTTCATCCTCGACAAGATGGACACCTCCGGTGCCGGCTTCGCCGAGGCGCTGGAGGAGGCCCAGGAGCTCGGCTACGCCGAGGCCGACCCGACCGCCGACGTCGAGGGGTTCGACGCCGCCGCCAAGGCCGCGATCCTGGCCAGCCTCGCCTTCCACTCCCGGGTCACCGCCTCCGACGTGCACCGCGAAGGCATCTCCGAGGTGACCGCGGCCGACGTCCAGTCCGCCCAGGACATGGGCTCGGTGGTCAAGCTGCTCGCCATCTGCGAGCTCAAGGACGACTCGGTGGCGGTCCGCGTCCACCCGGCGATGATCCCGCGGAGCCACCCGCTGGCCTCGGTGCGCGAGGCCTACAACGCGGTCTTCGTCGAGTCGGAGGCGGCGGGCCAGCTGATGTTCTACGGTCCCGGGGCCGGCGGTGCGCCCACGGCCAGCGCGGTCCTGGGTGACCTGGTGACGGTGGCCCGCAACGTGCTGGCCGGCAAGCGCGGCCACGGCGAGTCGGCGTACGCCGACCGGGCAGTGCTGCCGATGGGCGACACCGTCACCCGCTACCACGTCGCGATCGACGTCGACGACAAGGCGGGCGTCCTGGCCACGGTGGCGCTCGCCTTCGCCGAGCACGGCGTCTCGATCCAGACGGTGCGCCAGGAGGGCCGCGACGACGACGCCCAGCTCGTCGTCGTCTCGCACAGCGCCACCGACGCGCAGCTGGCCGCGACCGTCGAGCACCTGCGCGGCCTCGACATCGTCCGCGAGGTCACCTCGGTGATGCGCGTGGAGGGCGGCGAGGAATGAGCACCCCACCGAGTTCTTCACCTCCCCCGCTTCGCTCCTCCGGTGAACAACTCGTCGGGGACCCCGCAAAGACGATGACCGCTCGCACCCACCAATGGCGCGGCGTGATCGAGGAGTACCGCGACCTGCTGCAGCTCCCCGAGGGCACGCCGGCGATCACGCTGCGCGAGGGCGGTACGCCGCTGGTCCACTCCGAGTGGCTCTCCGGGCTGACCCGCGCCGAGGTCTGGCTCAAGGTCGAGGGCGACAACCCGACCGGGTCGTTCAAGGACCGGGGCATGACCGCGGCCATCTCGGTCGCGGTCCACGACGGCGCCAAGGCGGTCGTCTGCGCCAGCACCGGCAACACCTCGGCCTCGATGGCGGCGTACGCCGCGAAGGCGGGGCTGACCCCGCTGGTGCTGGTCCCCGAGGGCAAGATCGCGGCCGGCAAGATGGCGCAGGCGATCGTGCACGGCGCCCGGGTGATCATGGTGCGCGGCAACTTCGACGGCTGCCTCGAGCTGGCCAAGGGGCTGGCCTGGGAGTACCCCGTCGCGCTGGTCAACTCGGTCAACCCGGTCCGGCTCGAGGGCCAGAAGACGGCGGCCTTCGAGATCGTCGACTTCCTCGGCGACGCCCCCGACTACCACCTGCTGCCGGTCGGCAACGCCGGCAACATCTCGGCGTACTGGCTCGGCTACACCCAGTACTTCGACCTCGGCCTGGCCACCCGCAAGCCCCGGATACACGGCTTCCAGGCCGAGGGCGCGGCGCCGCTGGTCACCGGCGAGCCGTTCCCCGACCCGGAGACCCGGGCCACCGCGATCCGGATCGGCAACCCCGCGTCCTGGAAGCTCGCCGAGGCCGCGGCCGAGGAGTCCGACGGCCGGTTCCGCGCGGTGAGCGACGACCAGATCCTCTCCGCACAGCGCGAGCTGGCGGCCAAGGACGGCGTGTTCGTCGAGCCCGCCTCGGCCGCCGGCATCGCCGGCCTGCTGGCCGACGTGGCCCGGGGTGACTCGTACGCCGGGCACACCGTTGTCGTCACCGTCACCGGCCACGGGCTCAAGGACACCGCCACCGCGCTGGAGGGCTTCGGCCCGCTGGTCGAGTCGGTCGTCGACCCCGACGTGACCGAGGCGGCCCGCGCCGCCGGCCTGGCGTGATGGCGCGGGTCCGGTGAAGGTCAGCGTCCCGGCGACCTCCGCGAACCTCGGTCCCGGCTTCGACTCGCTCGGCCTCGCCCTCGACCTGCGTGACCGGCTGGAGGCGGAGCTGGCCGGCTCCGGGCTGGTCGTCGAGGTGACGGGGGAGGGTGCGGGGGTCCTGCCCCTCGACGAGAACCACCTGGTCGTGCGGGCCATGCGTGCGGCGTTCGACGCGCTGGGCGGGCAGCCGACGGGGCTCTTGCTCAGGTGCCACAACTCGATCCCGCACGCCCGCGGGCTCGGTTCGTCGTCGGCGGCGATCGTCGCTGGGCTGCTGCTGGCCCGGGCGTTGGTCGAGGACGGCCCGGAGCGGCTCGACGATGCGGCGGTGCTCGATGTCGCCATCGAGCTCGAGGGGCACCCGGACAACGTCGCCCCGGCGCTGCTCGGTGGCTTCGTCATCTCCGGCCGGGACGACAGCGGCTCAGGCTACGCCGTGGGCGCGTCCGTCGACGTCCGGATCCGGGCCGAGGTGTTCGTGCCGCCGGAGCCGCTGTCCACCGAGGTGGCCCGCGGGCTGCTGCCCTCGACCGTGCCGCACGCCGACGCGGCCGCGGACGCGGGGAGGGCCGCCCTGCTCGTCACCGCCCTGGCCGGCCGTCCCGACCAGCTGTGGCGGGCCACCCGGGACTACCTCCACCAGGACTACCGCCGCCCCGCCATGCCGGCCTCGCTCGGGCTGGTCGACCGGCTGCGAGCCGACGGGCACGCGGCCGTCGTCTCCGGCGCCGGCCCGTCGGTGCTGGCGCTGCTCCCGGAGGGCCCCGACCTCGCGGCGTACTGCCCCGACGGGTGGACCCACCGCCGGCTCGCCGTCGACACCCGCGGCGCCGTGGTGGAGTAGCGGTTTGCTACATTTGCAGTGCGCCGGTTCTCGGCGCGGCACCGCATCTGAGGTGCCAGAACCTCTTCCGATTTGTCGCTGACCCCTGTTTGCAGGGCTGCTCGGCGTAGCGAAGGAACAAAGTGACAGAGACCCAGAACGAGACGACGGCCGCCCCCGCCAAGAAGGCGCAGAAGAAGAGCGGCGGTCTCAACACCATGCTGCTGGCCGACCTCAAGTCGCTGGCCGGAGGCCTGGGCATCAAGGGCACGGGCTCGATGAAGAAGGCCCAGCTCGTCGACGCGATCAAGGCGCACCAGGCCGACCAGTCCGGCAGCCAGTCGAGCACTCAGTCCGGTGGCCAGCCCCGGGCGGCCCGGGCAGAGGGTGGCCGGGCCGAGGGTGGCCGGGCCGAGGGCGGCCAGGCCGGTGCCGCCCAGGCCGCGCGCCAGGACGAGCCGAAGCAGGAGCGCCAGGAGCGCCAGGAGCGGCAGGAGCGCCCGCAGCGCCAGGAACGCCCGGAGCGCCAGGAGCGCCGCGAGGACCAGAAGGGCGAGGACGACCGCTCCTCCGGTGGCCGGGACCGCCAGCAGAACCAGCAGCAGAACCAGCAGCGGAACCAGAGCCAGCAGAACCGCCAGGGCGGGCAGCAGGGCCAGCAGCGTGACCAGGGCCAGCAGCGTGACCAGGGCCAGCAGCGTGACCAGGGCCAGCAGCGTGACCAGAACCAGCAGCGCAACCAGAACCAGCAGAGCCAGCAGGACGCCGACCAGGGCGAGCTGGACGACGACGGCGAGGGCGGCCGGCGCAACCGGCGCCGCCGGGGTCGCGATCGCGAACGCACCCGCGGCGGCCGCACCGAGCCCGACACCACGATCCTCGAGGACGACGTCCTGGTGCCCGCCGCCGGCATCCTCGACGTCCTGGACAACTACGCCTTCGTCCGGACCAGCGGCTACCTGGCCGGCCCCGACGACGTCTACCTGTCGCTGTCGATGGTCCGCAAGTACGGCCTGCGCCGCGGCGACGCCATCGTGGGCCAGGTCCGCCAGCCCCGCGACGGCGAGCGCAAGGAGAAGTTCAACCCGATGGTGCGGATCGACAGCGTCAACGGCGCCGATCCCGAGTCGGTCAAGAACCGGGCCGACTTCGCCAGGCTGACGCCCGTCCATCCGTACCGCCGGCTCAAGCTCGAGACCGGTCCCGACGACCTGGTCGGCCGGGTCGTCGACATCGTCACGCCCGTGGGCAAGGGCCAGCGCGGCCTGATCGTCGCCCCGCCGCAGGCCGGCAAGACCACGGTCCTGCAGTCGCTGGCCACCTCGATCACCACCAACGACCCGGAGTGCCACGTCATGGTGGTCCTGGTCGACGAGCGCCCCGAGGAGGTCACCGACTTCCAGCGCACGGTCAAGGGCGAGGTCATCGCCTCGACCTTCGACCGGGCACCAGGTGACCACACCACCGTCGCCGAGCTCGCCGTCGAGCGGGCCAAGCGACTGGTCGAGCTCGGCCACGACGTGGTCGTCCTGGTCGACGGGCTGACCCGGCTGGGCCGCGCGTACAACGCCGCGGCGCCGGCAACTGCCCGCAACCTCGCCGGCGGCGTGGACGCCACGGCGCTGACCGCGATCAAGCGGCTGTTCGGCGCCGCGCGGAGCATCGAGGACGGCGGCTCGCTGACCGTCCTGGCCACCGCGCTGGTCGACTCGGGCTCCGCCGTGGACGAGCTGGTCCTCGAGGAGCTGACCGGGACCGAGAACCTCGTGCTCCGCCTGGACGGCTCGCTCGCGGAGGACCAGGTCTTCCCGGCGGTCGACCTGGTCCAGTCCGGCACCCGGCACGAGGCGGCGCTGGTCGGCGACCAGGCGCACGCCGTACTGGAGCGGCTGCGCCGTGGTCTGGCCGCGAAGGACGGCGTGGCGGGGCTGCTCGAGAAGCTCCGCAAGACCCAGCGCAACGACGAGGTGCTCAACGCGGCGCAGCGTTCGTAGCGGCCGCGTCGGCCCCATTTCCGGCGTTTCTCCACACTGACCCGGCCCCTGTCTGATACTCGGGTCAGACCCGACCGGGGAGAGGACTGCTTGTGGCGCTGATCGTGGTGGCCGACGACGACGTGGACATCCGCGACCTCGTGGAGTTCAAGCTGGCGACGCTCGGGCACCAGATCGTCACCGTGGCCGACGGCAGCTCGGCCGTCGACGCCTGCCGGACCTCGCGTCCGGACCTGGCCGTCCTGGACGTGATGATGCCCGGCCTGACCGGCCTGGAGGCGGTCCGCGAGATCCGCAGCAACCCGGCACTCAAGGACATCCCGGTGATCCTGCTGACCGCGCGGGCCCAGCAGTCCGACGTGCAGACCGGCTACGACTCGGGTGCCGACGACTACATCACCAAGCCGTTCTCGCCCAAGGACCTGGCGTCCCGGGTCGAGGCGCTGCTCGCTCGCACCGGCTGAACCACCGCTGGTTGAGGAAGGCGCGCCAGCGCCTGTCTCGAAACCGGGTGAGCGGGCCGGGACCGTCCGGGTCCGGGGTTTCGAGACGGTTGCTGCGCAGCCTCCGCAACCACCGGGATCCGGGAATGTGACGGGTGCGTCTGGCGTTCCGTAACATGGACCGCTGGCCCCGGTTCACGTCTCGCGTCAGAGCGATGGCGACCCGGGGCACGAGAGAGGACACCATGAAGGCTGACATCCACCCGGACTACGTGGAGACCGAGGTCACCTGCACCTGCGGCAACACGTTCACCACCCGCAGCACGGCGCGCAACGGCGTGATCCACACCGACGTGTGCTCCAACTGCCACCCGTTCTACACCGGCAAGCAGAAGATCCTCGACACCGGAGGCCGCGTGGCCCGGTTCGAGGCCCGCTACGCCAAGTCCCAGCAGAAGAAGGACGCTGACAAGGCCGACGCCGACAAGTAGCTTCTCCACAGCGCCGACCCGTGCCCCAGGGGCATGGGTCGGCGCTCGTGTTTTCCGCGGGGATCGACCTGTTCAGCGCAATCGCGCTGGGAATGACCCGTTTCACGCGTGGAACAAGACCGATCCGGCGCAGTTGCGCTGGTTCGGTTCAAGGGCCCGACGAGGAGGAGCTGTGTTCGAGGCAGTCGACAGCATGGCCGACGAGCACGCCGAGCTGGAGCAGCGGCTCGGTGCGGCAGAGACGCACGCCGACGCGCGGCTGGCCAAGCAGCTCAACCAGCGCTACGCGCACCTGAGCCGTGTCCTCACCGCCAAGAAGGAGTGGGACGACCTCGGAGGTGACATCGAGGCCGCCCGCGAGCTCGCCGCCGAGGACCCGGGCTTCGCAGACGAGGTCGAGTCGCTCACCCAGCGCCGGCACACCGTCGAGGAGCGGATCCGGATGCTGCTGGTCCCGCGGGACCCCGCCGACGACAAGGACGCCATCCTCGAGGTGAAGTCCGGCGAGGGCGGCGAGGAGTCAGCCCTGTTCGCCGGTGACCTGTTCCGCATGTACTCCCGGTACGCCGAGCGCCGGGGCTGGAAGACCGAGGTGCTCGACGCCACCGAGTCCGACCTCGGCGGCTACAAGTCGGTGACCGTCGCGGTGAAGGCGAAGGGCACCTCCGAGCCCGGCGAGGCGCCGTACGGCCTGCTGAAGTTCGAAGGCGGCGTCCACCGCGTGCAGCGGGTGCCGGTCACCGAGTCCCAGGGGCGCGTGCACACCAGCGCGGCCGGCGTCCTGGTGCTGCCGGAGGCCGAGCAGGTCGACGTCGAGGTCAACGAGAACGACCTCCGGATCGACGTCTTCCGCAGCAGCGGCCCGGGCGGGCAGAGCGTCAACACCACCGACTCGGCCGTTCGGATCACGCACCTGCCGACCGGGATCGTGGTCAGCTGCCAGAACGAGAAGAGCCAGCTCCAGAACAAGGAGCAGGCGTTGCGCATCCTGCGCGCCCGGCTGCTCGCCCAGGCCCAGGAGGAGGCCGACGCGGCAGCCAGCGACGCGCGGCGCAGCCAGGTCCGCACCGTCGACCGGTCCGAGCGGATCCGCACCTACAACTACCCGGAGAACCGGATCTCCGACCACCGCACCGGCTACAAGGCCTACAACCTCGACCAGGTGCTCGACGGCGACCTGCAACCGGTCCTCGAATCCTGCGTCCAGCTGGACCTCGCCCAGCGGCTCTCCGCGCTCGAGCAGTGACCCCACGCGAGCTCGTCGCCTCCGCGTCGGCGCGGCTGCGCGAGGCCGGAGTGCCCAGCCCCGACCACGACGCGGCCGAACTGCTCGCCCACGTGCTCGGCACCGAGAGGTCCCGTCTGCCGCTGCTCGGCGCGGCCCCGCCCGAGGCCGTCGAGCGGTACGACGCCCTCGTCAGCCGCCGCGCGCGGCGCGAGCCGCTCCAGCACCTGACCGGCGAGACCTGGTTCCGGCACGTCCGGCTCGAGGTCGGCCCCGGCGTGTTCACGCCCCGTCCCGAGACCGAGCTCCTGGCCGGCTGGGCCGTCGAGGCCGCCGGGCAGCGGAACGCTCCCGTCGTGGTCGACCTGTGCACCGGCTCCGGGGCGATCGCCGCGGCAGTCGCCGACGAGGTGCCCGAGGCACGGGTGCACGCGGTGGAGCTCGACGAGAGCGCGCACCGCTGGGCCGAGCGGAACCTCGCCGGCACCGGCGTCGACCTGCGCCTCGGCGACTTCACCACGGCCTTCGACGACCTGGCGGGCACCGTCGACGTCGTGGTCTGCAACCCGCCGTACATCCCGCTCGAGGCGTGGGAGTCAGTCGCGCCCGAGGCGCGCGACCACGACCCGCACCTGGCCCTGTTCTCCGGTGCCGACGGCCTGGACGCGGTCCGGGCGCTGGCGGTGCGGGCCGCGCTGCTGCTCCGGCCCGGGGGAGTGCTCGGCGTCGAGCACGCCGACGTCCAGGGCGAGTCGGTCCCGGCGGTCCTCACCGGGACCGGCCGCTGGGCCGACGTCCGCGACCACCGCGACCTCGCGGGCCGTCCGCGGTTCACCACCGCCCGGCTGGCACGATAGGTCGGTGCTCTACCCCACCGGTTCCGACGAGGAGCGCGAGGCCGCCGTCGAGGCCGCCAGCCTCGCGATCCAGCGCGGCGGGCTGGTGGTGCTGCCGACCGACACGGTCTACGGCCTGGCCGCCGACGCCTTCGACAAGGACTCGGTCCAGGAGCTGCTCCTGGCCAAGGGCAGGGGACGGGACATGCCGCCGCCGGTGCTCGTCTCGGCGGCCACGACGCTCGACGCGCTCGCCGTGCGGGTGCCGACGTGGGCCCGGACGCTGGTCGAGGAGTTCTGGCCGGGAGCACTCACCCTCGTGTGCCACGCGCACACGTCGCTGCAGTGGGACCTCGGCGACACCCGTGGCACGGTGGCGGTCCGGATGCCCGACCACCCGGTCGCCCTGGAGATCCTCGAGCGCACCGGCCCGCTCGCGGTCAGCTCGGCCAACCTCACCGGCCAGCCGGCAGCCACCGAGGCCGACGAGGCCGAGAAGATGCTGGGCGAGGAGGTCGAGGTGATCGTGGACGCAGGTACGTCGCCGGGTGGCGAGGCCTCGACGATCGTCGACTGCACCACGACCCCGGGCCGGGTGCTCCGGCTCGGCGCGATCAGCCTCGAGCAGCTCAACGGCGTCCTGGAGCCACTCGGCCACCCGATCCCCGACCCGGACGCACCCGACGACGCCGGCGAGACGACCGGCGAGACCACTGGCGAGACGACCGGCGAGGACGCCTCCGCGTGAGGGAGTACCTCCTCGTCCTCCTGGTGGCCGCCTCGGTGACCTACCTGCTCACCGTCATCGCGCGCGAGATCGCACTGCGCTCCGGCGCGGTGGCCAAGGTCCGTGACCGCGACGTCCACGACGAGCCGGTGCCCTACCTCGGCGGCCTGGCCATGCTGGGGGGCCTCGTGGCGGCCTACCTCGTCGGCCGCGAGCTGCCCTTCCTCTCCGGCAGCTCGCCGCTCGTCTTCCACGACGCCGGGATCGTGCTGATCGCAGGCGCCCTGATCTGCGCGGTCGGCGTGCTGGACGACCTGTTCGAGCTGGACGCCCTCACCAAGCTCGGTGGGCAGATCCTGGCGGCCGGGTTCCTGGTCGCCTTCAACATCCAGTTCATCTTCTTCTCCGACGTGAAGGGCAACCAGTACTCGCTCGACCCTGCGCAGGGCGCCCTGCTGACCGGGCTCGTCGTGGTGGCCACCATCAACGCGGTCAACATGGTCGACGGGCTCGACGGCCTGGCCGCCGGCGTGGTCGGTGTGGCTGCGCTGGCCTTCTTCGTCTTCTGCTACAGCGTGACCCGGCTCAACGGCCTCGACCGGTCCAACACCGCCGCCTTCCTCAGCGTGGCCCTGGCCGGGGTGTGCGCCGGCTTCCTGGTGCACAACTTCCATCCAGCCCGCCTGTTCATGGGCGACAGCGGGTCGATGCTGATCGGGCTGGTGCTCTCGGCCAGCGCGGTGACCCTGTCGGGGCAGTTCACCCCCGACCAGCTCAGCAAGGGCGGTGGTGGGGCGACCGCCAGCCTGCTCCCGACGCTGCTGCCGGTGCTGCTGCCGATCTCATTGCTGGTCGTGCCGCTGGCGGACCTGCTGCTGGCCGTCGTACGCCGCACGCGGGCCGGCCGGTCGCCCTTCTCGCCCGACAAGCAGCATCTGCACCACCGGCTGCTGGAGATCGGGCACAGCCAGCGCCGGGCCGTGTTCATCATGTGGATGTGGGCGGCGCTGGTCGCGTTCGGCACCGTCCTGGCCAGCCTCTACAGCGGGCCGTGGGTGGTGGCCGTCGTTGGGGGGATGACGCTGGTGACGGTGATCCTGACCTTCCTGCTGCCCAGGCTGCACCGCCCACGGTTGCCTGCGCCCGAAGTTGGCTGAGAAGGTGGGTGCGACCCTCCGTTCGAGCCCCCGCAGACTTTGTGCTAGTTTTCACAAGCACTCAGGTTGCACTCAGATTCACCCCCCGACCAGGACGGCCGCCGACGATGACGACTGCCCCGCTTCCCCGTCTCCTGGCAGGCGCGCGCCGTGTTACGTTCGGTCGATGCCAGAGCCCGGCCCTCAGTCGCCCGGGGATGCCGGTCTCCGTGGCCGCGACCTCATCGGGCTGGGTGGTCTCGTCTCCGCTGCCGTCATCTTCGGCACCGTGGCCGGGATCGTCATCGACCAGATGGCCGGCACCGAGCCGGTCTTCACGCTCATCGGAATCGGGTTGGGCATGGTGGCCGGAGCAGCCGGCTTCTGGGTCCGTGTCCGGGATGCCATCAGGCAGCCGTGAGGTGGTGGCCCATGGCTGACCACCTCGTGACCCCGACGACCGAGCAGCCCGGCCCGGAGAAGGCCAGCCTGCTCAAGGTGATCCGCGACCAGCGCAAGACCATCCTCGTGGCGCTGGCGCTCGCGATCGCCGCCTTCTGGTTCCTCGGACAGATGGACGAGTGGCGGCTCGCCACCTCGCTCGCCATCGGGGTCGCGCTCGGGCTGGCCAACCACCTGGCCACCGAGCGGTGGCTGCTCGGCCTGCTCAGCAGCCGCCGGGAGCCGACCCGGGCCGCCATGATGCGCGCGACCATGGTCCGGCTGGTGATCCTGACCGTGGTGGCGGTGGCCATCGCGGTGCTGTTCTGGCCCGAGGGCATCGGCGTGCTGCTGGGGCTGGCCATCTTCCGGCTCATCGCGCTGACGATGACCACGATCCCCTTGCTCAAGGAGCTGAAGGAGCAGTGATCACTCCGTTCGAGATCAACATCCACCCGGGCGAGCACCCGACGCGCGAGTTCCTGGGGATGACGTTCAACATGGACACCATCTGGGTCACCCTGGTCGCGGGTGTGATCGTCGTGGCGCTGGGCTTCTGGGCACGCCACAAGCTCACCGAGCGACCTGACGACCACGTGCCGACGAAGATCCAGCTGTTCTGGGAGACCGTGGTCGGCGCGGTGAACGAGCAGGTCGAGACCAACCTCGGCCGGCTCCACCCCTACGTCGTTCCACTGGCGACTGCGCTGTTCGTCTTCATCCTCGTCGCCAACTGGCTCGAGGTGATCCCGAGCGAGCTCAACGAGAAGACGCACATCCTGCCCTCGCCCACGGGGGACACCAACCTCACCTACGCCATGGCGCTCCTCGCCATGGTCAGCGTGTGGACCTACGGCATCCGCAAGAAGGGCGCGAAGGCCTACTTCAAGCACTACCTCGAGCCGTACCCGGCCATGCTGCCGCTGGAGATCCTCCAGGACCTGCTCAAGCCGGTCACCCTGGCACTGCGACTCTTCGGGAACATCTTCGCCGGCGGCATCATGCTCGCCCTGATCTCCGGGATGGTGGGTCTGACACTCGGGCCCCTCCCGATCGGCAGCTTCCTGACCATCGTCTTCAACGTCATCTGGAAGCTGTTCGACACCATGTTCCTGGGCGGTCTCCAGGCCTTCATCTTCGCGCTGCTGACCGTCCTCTACTTCGGGATGGCGGGCGCCGGGGACCACGACGACGAGCACCACGACGAGCACGACGAGTCCAGGACGGAAGAGACGCCTCAACCAGCTCACTGAGGCGGGCTCCCAGAAGTAAGCAGAGCGGCGGCACACCTGTCGTCGCCGAACCTAGGAGAGAAACTGATATGGCAGTAAGCGATGCGGCCGTCAAGGCTGCTGGCGCGTTCATCGGCGGTGGCATCGCCCTGGCCGGCGGCGCGATCGGCGCCGGTGTCGGTGACGGTCTGGCCGGTGCGTCCTACATCGAGGGCGTGGCCAGGCAGCCCGAGGCCCAGGGCCGACTGCAGACGATCTTCTTCCTGACCGTCGGTCTGGTCGAGGCGATGTTCTTCATCAACCTGGCGTTCATGGCGCTGTTCGTCTTCGTGCTCGGCAAGTGACGAAGACCCACTGAGCCCGCCGACCGAAGGAAATCCAGATGGCACCCGTTGATGTCGTCCCCATGGCCGAGGAGACGAACAACTTCCTCGTCCCCAACGGGACCTTCTTCGTCGAGCTGATCGCGTTCGCGATCATCTTCTTCATCCTGGCCAAGTACGTCGTGCCGCCGATCAACAAGGCGATGACGGCGCGCCAGGACGCGATCCGGCAGGAGTTCGCGGAGGCCGACGAGGCCAAGCAGAACGCCCACTCCGCCGAGGAGGAGTTCAAGGCCCAGCTCGCGGACGCCCGCAAGGAGGCCGCGCGCATCCGCGACGAGGCTCGCGAGCAGGGCACCAGCATCATCGCTGAGGCCAAGGAGCAGGCCCACGTCGAGGCGCAGCGCGTCAAGGACCAGGCCCAGGCCCAGATCGCGGCCGAGCGCCAGGCGGCGCTCACCAGCCTGCGGGCCGAGGTCGGCACGTTGGCCACCTCTCTGGCCGGCCGGATCGTGGGCGAGTCCCTCGAGGACGACGACCGGAGCTCCCGCGTCGTGGACCGGTTCCTGGCCGACCTCGAGACTCTGGAGACCAGCAAGAACGCCCGGGACGGAGCGTCGGCCTGATGCTGCGCGGAGCCTCCGCCGAGGCGCTGGCCGAGCTGGGCCAGCAGGCCGCCCGGACCCGAACGCTCGACGAGGCGGCGACCCTCGGCGCGCAGCTGTTCGGTGTGGCGACCGTCGTACGCCGCGACGTGGCCCTGCGGCGCGCGCTCACCGACAGCTCGGTCGAGGGTGAGGCACGGGTCGGGCTGGCCCAGGCCGTCTTCGGCCGGGCGCTGGACGAGCCGGCCCTGAAGCTGGTCGCCGACGCCGCCGGCCGGCGCTGGATCGCGTCCGCCGACCTGCCCGAGGCACTGGAGCGGGTGGCGGTCGCGGCCACGGTCCGCTCCGCCGGTGCCAAGGGCAACCAGGTCGGCGACGAGCTGTTCGCGGTGAACCAGATGATCGAGGCGAACCCGTCACTCCGTGGTGCGCTCGCCGACCACTCACGGTCGGCCGAGGACCGCAGTGGGCTTCTCCTCGGCCTGCTCGGCGGCAAGACGCTCCCGGCCACCGCCGTGCTCGTGGGGCAGGCCGTGACCCGTGAGCGCGGGCCGGTCGAGACCGCCCTGCAGGAGTACCTCGACCTGGCCGCCGAGGCACTCGATGAGGCGGTGGCCACCGTGCACACCGCCCGCGAGCTGTCGGCCGACGAGCAGCAGCGGCTCGTCGCCGCACTCGGCCGCCAGTACGGCAAGGACGTCCAGCTGCACGTGGTCGTCGACCCGTCGCTGATCGGAGGCCTGCGGGTCGAGATCGGCGACGACGTCATCGACGGCTCGGTCGCCAGCCGGCTCGACGACGCCCGCCGGCGCATGGCCGGCTGACCCACCAGACCTAACGAAACAACAGGGAAGAGGCAGAAGATGACGGAGCTGTCCATCCGTCCGGAGGAGATCCGGGACGCGCTCCAGAAGTACGTCGACGACTACAAGCCGTCGGCGGCCGCCAAGGAGGAGGTCGGCACCGTCGCCACAGCTGGTGACGGCATCGCCCGCGTCGCGGGCCTCCCTTCTGCGATGGCCAACGAGCTGCTGGAGTTCGAGGACGGGACCCTCGGCCTCGCGCTGAACCTCGACACCCGCGAGATCGGCGTCGTCATCCTCGGTGACTTCGAGGGCATCGAGGAGGGCCAGGCGGTCCGCCGTACCGGCGAGATCCTCTCGGTCCCAGTCGGCGATGCCTTCATGGGGCGGGTCATCGACCCGCTCGGCACCCCCATCGACGGTCTGGGCGAGATCGAGTCCGAGGAGCGTCGCGCCCTCGAGCTCCAGGCGCCCGGCGTGATGGCGCGCCAGTCGGTGCGCGAGCCGATGGCCACCGGCATCAAGGCGATCGACTCGATGACCCCGATCGGCCGCGGCCAGCGTCAGCTGATCATCGGCGACCGCTCGACCGGCAAGACCACGATCGCGATCGACACGATCATCAACCAGAAGCAGAACTGGGAGTCCGGCGACCCGGACAAGCAGGTCCGCTGCATCTACGTCGCCATCGGCCAGAAGGGCTCGACGATCGCCGCGGTGCGCGGCGCGCTCGAGGAGGCCGGCGCGCTGGAGTACACCACGATCGTCGCCTCACCGGCGTCCGACTCCGCGGGCTTCAAGTACCTCGCGCCCTACACCGGCTCGGCCATCGGCCAGCACTGGATGTACGACGGCAAGCACGTCCTGATCATCTTCGACGACCTCACCAAGCAGGCCGAGGCCTACCGCGCGGTGTCGCTGCTGCTGCGCCGCCCGCCGGGCCGCGAGGCCTACCCGGGCGACGTCTTCTACCTGCACAGCCGCCTCCTGGAGCGCTGCGCGAAGCTGTCCGACGCGTTGGGCGCGGGCTCGATGACCGGCCTCCCGATCATCGAGACCAAGGCCAACGACGTGTCGGCCTACATCCCGACCAACGTCATCTCGATCACCGACGGCCAGATCTTCCTGCAGTCGGACCTGTTCGCCGCCAACCAGCGGCCGGCCATCGACGTCGGCATCTCGGTGTCGCGCGTGGGCGGCGCCGCGATGACCAAGGCGATGAGGTCGGTCACCGGCTCGCTGAAGGTCGAGCTGGCGCAGTTCCGGGCCATGGAGGCGTTCGCGATGTTCGCCTCCGACCTCGACGCGGCCTCGCGGCAGCAGCTCGACCGTGGGCAGCGGCTGATGGCCCTGCTCAAGCAGCCGGCCTACTCGCCGTACCCGCTCGAGGAGATGACCGTGTCGCTGTGGCTCGGCACGTCCGGCCGCCTCGACAAGGTCCCGACCGAGGACGTGGCGCGCTTCGAGGCGGAGTTCCTCGACTACCTGCGCCGTTCGCACGCCGAGGCGCTCGGCGCGATCCGCGACTCGCTCGCCTTCGACGACGACACAGAGTCGAAGGTGACTGCCGCCTACGACTCCTTCCTCGACCAGTTCGAGACCTCCGAGGGCGGTTCGATCCACGTCGGAGACTCGGTCAAGGAAGAGGCCATGGAGGACGACGAGCTCGAGCAGGAGCAGATCGTCAAGCAGAAGCGCGGCTAGAGGAGTAACTAGAGTGACCACCACCGCGAATGGCGCGCGGCCCCCGCGGCCCAGGCACGCGCCTCGCTGCGTTGTCCTCGGTCGAAAGGCGCCCAGCCTTCTTCCCTCGTCCGCCTTGCGAGGCACACACCTGGACCACGGCTGCCATCACGCCACCCGCGGTGGTGGTCGCTGATGGCTGTATCGCTGCGTGAGTACCGCGCGCGGATCAAGTCGACCGAGTCGATGAAGAAGATCACGCGCGCCATGGAGCTCATCGCTGCGTCCCGGATCATCAAGGCGCAGCAGCGGGCCCAGGCGGCGGCGCCGTACGCCCGGGAGCTGACCCGCGCGGTCTCCGCGGTGGCGACCTACTCCAACGTCGACCACCCGCTGACCGTGGAGGAGGAGGACCCGAAGCGGGCCGCCCTCCTGGTCATCACCAGCGACCGCGGCCTGGCCGGCGCCTACTCCGCGAGCGTGCTCAAGGAGGCCGAGCGGCTCGTGGAGCGCCTCAAGGGCGAGGGCAAGGAGGTCGACCTCTACATCTCCGGGCGCAAGGGCGAGGCCTACTACCGGTTCCGCCAGCGTCCGGTGGTGCAGTCGTGGACAGGTTTCAGCGACCAGCCGTCGTACGACGCGGCGGCCGAGATCGGCCGCACCCTCATCGACAGCTTCGTCAAGGAGCCGGGCGAGGAGGGCGACGTGGACGAGGTGCACGTCGTCTACACGAGGTTCCGGTCGATGCTCACCCAGGAGCCCACCGCGATCCGGCTGCTGCCGCTCGAGGTGGTCGAGGGCGAGGAGCGGCCCGAGGACGCCGAGGTCCACCCGCTCTACGAGTTCGAGCCCTCCCCGGAGGCCGTCCTCGACGCGCTGCTGCCGCAGTACGTCCAGAGCCGGATCTTCTACGCGCTGCTGCAGGCCGCCGCTTCCGAGCTCGCGGCCCGGCAGAAGGCGATGAAGTCGGCGACCGACAACGCGGACGAGCTCATCAAGAAGTACACCCGGGTGGCCAACCAGGCGCGGCAGGCCGGCATCACCCAGGAGATCAGCGAGATCGTCGGTGGCGTGAACGCGCTGGCCGACGCCCAGGCAGAAGCGTAGTAAGGGAGAAGGACATGACCGCAACGGTCGAAGAGACCAAGGAGACCACGGCTGGCGCGACCGGCCGGGTCGCGCGGGTGATCGGCCCGGTCGTCGACGTGGAGTACCCCGTCGACGCGATGCCCGACATCTACAACAAGCTGGAGACCGATCTCGAGGTCGCTGGTGACACCCGGCTCCTCTCCCTCGAGGTGGCTCAGCACATCGGCGACGGCATGGTCCGCGCGATCGCGCTGCAGCCGACCGACGGCCTGGTCCGCGGTGCTCAGGTCCGCGACACCGGCAGCCCGATCACGGTGCCGGTGGGCGACGTGACCAAGGGCCACGTGTTCAACATGCTGGGCGAGGCACTCAACCTCGAGGAGGGCGAGGAGCTCGACGTCAAGGAGCGGTGGTCGATCCACCGCAAGGCGCCGGACTTCGACCAGCTCGAGGCCAAGACCGAGATGTTCGAGACCGGCATCAAGGTGATCGACCTGCTCACGCCGTACGTCCAGGGCGGCAAGATCGGCCTGTTCGGCGGCGCCGGTGTGGGCAAGACGGTGCTGATCCAGGAGATGATCGCGCGCGTCGCCAAGGACCACGGTGGTGTGTCGGTGTTCGCCGGGGTCGGCGAGCGCACCCGCGAGGGCAACGACCTCATCGCCGAGATGGAGGAGGCCGGCGTCATCGGGCAGACCGCACTGGTCTTCGGCCAGATGGACGAGCCGCCGGGCACCCGCCTGCGGGTCGCGCTGTCCGCGCTGACCATGGCCGAGTACTTCCGCGACGTCCAGAACCAGGACGTGCTGCTGTTCATCGACAACATCTTCCGGTTCACCCAGGCCGGCTCCGAGGTGTCGACCCTGCTGGGCCGGATGCCCTCGGCGGTGGGCTACCAGCCCAACCTGGCCGACGAGATGGGCCAGCTCCAGGAGCGGATCACCTCGACCCGTGGTCACTCGATCACCTCGATGCAGGCGATCTACGTGCCGGCGGACGACTACACCGACCCGGCGCCGGCCACGACGTTCGCCCACCTCGACGCCACCACCGAGCTGTCGCGCGAGATCGCCTCGCTCGGCATCTACCCGGCCGTGGACCCGCTGACCTCGACGTCGCGGATCCTGTCGGCCGAGTACATCGGCCAGGCGCACTACGACTGTGCGATCCGGATCAAGCAGATCCTGCAGCGCAACAAGGAGCTCCAGGACATCATCGCCATCCTCGGTGTCGACGAGCTCTCCGAGGAGGACAAGATCATCGTCTCGCGGGCGCGCCGCATCCAGCGGTTCCTCTCGCAGAACACCTACGTGGCCAAGCAGTTCACCGGCATCGAGGGCTCGACCGTCCCGGTGTCGGAGACCATCGAGGCGTTCAACAAGATCGCGGACGGGGAGTACGACCACGTGGCCGAGCAGGCGTTCTTCATGTGTGGCGGTCTGGACGACGTCGAGCGCAAGTGGGACGAGATCCAGAAGAGCCTGTGAAGAAGAGGACTCATGGCTGACGCACTCACCGTTGAGCTCGTCGCGGCCGACCGCATGGTCTGGTCGGGCGAGGCCAACTTCGTCATCGCGCGGACCGTGGAGGGCGACATCGGCGTTCTCCGCGGTCACGCCCCCGTCCTGTCGGTGCTGACCGAGGCGATCGTCGAGATCACCACCGAGGACGGGCACGTCGTCTTCGCGGTGGCCGACGGTGGCTTCCTCTCGGTGGCCAACGACCGGGTGTCGATCCTCTCCGAGCACGCCGTGCTGTCCACCGAGGTGGACGTCGACGAGGCGCGCGCGAAGCTCGAGGACGCGCAGACCGGGCACTGGACCGACGGCTCCGAGGAGGAGCGCCAGATCCGCATGGCGGAGGCCCGGATCCGGGTCGTCGAGAGGGACACGGGCTCGTCGTCATAGGCTCTCCCCTCCCGGCGTAGGAGCACGGTCCAGGAAGGACTCAACCGAAAGGGGGTCACGTGCCGCTGTGGTTGGACCTGCTCGACGCGGCCGGCCTCGTGGTGCTCCTCATCCTGCTCTACGGCTTCCTGCTCGTCGCGCGCCGACGGGTCCTTTCACGCAACGGGGGCACCTTCGAGCTGAGCCACCGCATGCGGGCCGGCGAGGAGCCGGGCCACGGCTGGCTGCTCGGCCTCGGCCGCTACTCCGGCGAGGAGCTCGAGTGGTTTCGCATCTTCACGCTGGCCCCGCGGCCCAAGCGCGCCTGGCATCGGGCCCGGCTGACCTACGCCGGCGCTCGTGAACCCGAGGGGTTGGAGCGCACCGTGCTCTACCCCGACCACCTCGTGGTCGACTGCCAGAGCCCGCAGGGTGCCGTGGAGCTCGCCATGAGCCGGGAGTCGCTGACCGGTTTCCAGGCCTGGCTGGAGGCTGGTCCGCCCGGGACGGACTGGTCCCGCTGACTCCTTCTCCTCAGCTGCTGCGGGCTCGGAACGCGGTGGTGCTCGCGTTCGTCCTCAACGGCTTCCTGTTCGCCTCGTTCGTCTCGCGGATCCCCGACGTCAGGGCCGGGCTCCACCTCGACAACGGGTCGTTCGGGCTGCTGCTCCTGACCTCGGCTGCCGGGGCCGTGCTGGCCTTGCCCTCGGCCGGTTATCTGATCCACCGCGCCAGCGCGGGAGCCGTGGTGCGACTCGGCGTCGTGATCGCCGGTGCCGGTCTGTTCGTCGCCGCGGTCGGTGCCGGTCCGCTCGGGGCCGTCGCGGTCTCGGGGATCGGCCTGTTCTTCTACGGGATCGGCACGAGCATCTGGGACGTCGCGATGAACGTCGAGGGGGCCGAGGTCGAACGCCGGCTGGGCCGCGCGATCATGCCGCGCTTCCACGCCGCCTGGTCACTGGGGTCGATCGCCGGCGCGGCGCTGGGCGTTCCCGTGGCCCTCCTCTCGGTCCCGCAGCCGATCCACCTCGGGGTGCTGAGCCTCGTGGCCGCCGTACTGCTGCTGAACGGCACCCGCGCGTTCCTGCCGGCCGAGGAGGACAAGCCGACAGCGTCCCCGGGCAGTGCCTGGAAGGAGCCGCGGGTGCTGGCGATCGGCGTCATGGTGCTCTGCTTCGCGGTCGTCGAGGGCTCCGCGAACGACTGGCTGTCGCTCGCCCTGATCGACGGGTACGGCGTCCCGCACTGGGTGGGTGTGTCCGGCTACGCGCTGTTCGTCTCCGCGATGACCTTCGGCCGGCTGACCGGCACGACCGTGCTGGACCGGTTCGGTCGTGCCCCGGTCCTCTGGTCGACCGCACTGGCCGCCGCCGTGGGCATCGTGCTGGTCGTGCTCGGCGGCGGCTTCGTGCTGGTCGTGCTCGGCATCGTGGTCTGGGGGCTCGGCGCCTCGCTCGGCTTCCCGGTCGGCATGAGCGCGGGTGCCGACGACCCCGCCCGCTCGGCCGCCCGGGTCTCGGTCGTGTCCACCATCGGGTACGGCGCCTTCCTGGCCGGACCGCCGCTGCTCGGCTGGCTGGGCGACCGCGTCGGCACCCTGGACGCGCTGCTCGCCGTGGCGTTGCTGATGGCTCCGGCCGCGCTCAGCGTGTTCGCGACCCGGCCCGTCCGAGCCGCGCGATGAGCCGCTCCGCGTCGTACGGGGCGTAACCCTTGGCGTCGTTGTCGAAGTAGACGTGGGTGTCCTTCCGCCACCGCTTGACCTTGTCGGCCCAGCGGTCGAGGGCCTGGTCGTCGTACCCGCTCGTGTAGAGCTCGGCGTCGCCGTGGAGACGTACGTAACGGAAGTCCGACGTGTCCTGGTCGACCTTCGGCCAACGTCCGGCCGTGTCGGCGAGGACGCAGGCGATGTCGTGGCGTCGCAGCAGGTCGTAGGTCTGGGTGTTCTCGAAGGTCCGGCTGCGGAACTCGAGCGCGTGCCTGACCCTCATGCCGTCGGGTGTCTCGCGGGGGAGTTGGTCGAAGAACGTGGCCAGCCGGTCCTCGTCGTACTCGAAGTTCTCGGGGAGCTGCCACAGGACCGGTCCGAGCTTGGGGCCGAGCTCCCAGACCCCGGAGTCGAAGAACCTCTTGAGCGGCTGCTCGGCATCGGCGAGCCGCTTCATGTGGGTGATGAACCGGCTGCCCTTCACCGCGAACACGAAGTCGTCGGGCGTCTGGTCGCGCCACTTGCGGTAGGACTCCGGCTTCTGCAGCGCGTAGAAGGAGCCGTTGATCTCGATGCTCGTCAGGCGGCCCGCGGCGTAGGCCAGCTCCTCGCGCTGGGGGAGCCCCTTCGGGTAGAAGTCGCCCCGCCAGGGCGGGTAGGTCCACCCCGAGACGCCCACGTACCGGCCGACCACTCACTCCGGGTACCCACGTGAGGTAGCGCCACGTCGCGGCGTTTCGGTTTGTGACCTCCGGGTCGAACTGGGCACCGTGGAGGACGTGCTTGCGCTGACAGTCCTCGGTGCCATCGTCCTCGTCGTCCTGGTCTGGGGCGGCATCCGGCTGCTCTGGGCCGGGCGGCAGCTCGACGAGCTGACCCCGACCGGGTCCACCCGCATCCCCGTCGCGCCGTCGGGCAGCGTGGCCGCCAAGGTCGACCGCCGGCTGCAGATGACCCGCGCCGCGCTGGAGACGCTGGTCATGCCCGAGGTCGACCAGGAAGAGCTGCACCCCTCCCCGGGCGCGTTCCGCCACCGCGCTCAGACCTATCTGGTCCTCGGGGCCGGTCTTCTCGGTCTGGCTGCCGCCCTGGCGATCGGTGTCCTGCTGTTGGTCTGAGGTTGGGTCTGGGGACTGCATTCGTCCCCCGGGTCGGGTCGGGCCCGCTGGGGGTGCCACGAACGCAGGCCCCAGACCCAACCCCAGACCTATCGCTCGCCGCCCGGCACCCAGAGGACGTCGCCCTGGTCGCGGTTGGCGTACCTGGCCAGGATGAACAGCAGGTCGGACAGCCGGTTGAGGTAGGTGACGGCCAGCTGGTTCATGGTGTCCGCCTGCTCGTCGTACGCCGCCCAGGCCGAGCGTTCCGCGCGGCGCACGATCGTGCGGCAGACGTGGAGGTGGGCCGAGCCGGGGGTGCCGCCGGAGAGGATGAACGAGCGGAGCCCCTCGAGGTGCTCGTTGTACTGGTCGCACCAGCCCTCGAGCCGGTCCACGTAGGCCTGCTCGACCCGCAACGCGGGGTACTCCGGGTCGGGCACCACCGGGGTGCAGAGGTCGGCTCCGACGTCGAAGAGGTCGTTCTGCACGTGGGTCAGCACCGAGACCACGTCGGGCTCCAGGGCACCGACCGCGATGGCCAGGCCGAGGTGGGCGTTGGCCTCGTCGACGTCGGCGTAGGCATGGAGCCGCAGGTCGTTCTTGGAGGTCACCGAGTTGTCGCCGAGGCGGGTCTGCCCGCCGTCGCCGGTCCTGGTGTAGATCCGGGTCAGGTTGACCATGGGGCGCACAGTAGCCGTTGGGGTGAGGCAGGACGGGACCGTCCGAGGGACTCTGGACGCAACCGCTCGGCGCGGCGCGCAACTTCACGGCGCGCTCGGGCGTCATAGTGATGTGAGTCACGACACCGTGGAGCAGCCCGTGGACATCATGAGCGACGGTCCCGTCCTCGTCCTGAGCGGTGATCTCGACGTTCGCAGCACGATGCAGGTGCGCACGGCCGTGCAGGAGCTGCTCCACACCTACGACGCGGTCGCCATCGACCTCAGCGCCGTGGAGAGTGCCGACCTCACCGCGCTCAAGGTGCTCGCCGCCGCCACCGTCCAGGCGGTCCGCGACGGGCACCACCTCACGCTGCGCCAGCCGTCACCCGCCGTACGCCGGATGCTGCACCTGTCGCACCTGGCCCGCGTCGTCGAAGTCGTGCCGAGCGACGCGGCGGATGTCGGATAACCCACACGGCAGCACGGTTACCAAGCGGTAGGGCCGGTCCTACCCTCGGAGAGTGACCGAGAAGGACCGTCCGTGGGTGATGCGCACGTACGCCGGCCACTCGACGGCCGAGGCGTCCAACGCGCTCTACCGCGGCAACCTGGCCAAGGGCCAGACCGGGTTGTCGGTCGCCTTCGACCTGCCCACCCAGACGGGCTACGACCCAGACTCGCCGCTGGCTCGTGGCGAGGTGGGGAAGGTCGGCGTACCGGTCCCGCACCTCGGCGAGATGCGCAAGCTCTTCCAGGACATCCCTCTGGTCGAGATGAACACGTCGATGACCATCAACGCGCCGGCCATGTGGCTGCTGGCGCTCTACCAGGTCGTCGCCGAGGAGCAGAACCCGGACCTCACGCCCGAAGAGGTCGCCGCCCAGCTGGCCGGGACGACCCAGAACGACATCATCAAGGAGTACCTCTCCCGCGGTACCTACGTCTTCCCGCCCGAGGCCTCACTGCGGCTGATCAGCGACATGATCGCGTACACGGTCCACCAGATCCCGAGGTGGAACCCGATCAACATCTGCAGCTACCACCTGCAGGAGGCCGGCGCCACGCCGACCCAGGAGCTCGCCTACGCGCTCTGCACCGCGATCGCCGTCCTCGACCAGGTGAGGAGCTCCGGCCAGGTCGACGAGCAGGACTTCGGGAAGGTCGTCGGGCGGATCTCGTTCTTCGTCAACGCAGGCGTGCGGTTCGTCGAGGAGATGTGCAAGATGCGCGCCTTCGTCGAGCTGTGGGACGAGATCACTCGTGAGCGGTACGGCGTCCAGGACCCGAAGATGCGCCGCTTCCGGTACGGCGTGCAGGTCAACTCGCTCGGTCTGACCGAGGCCCAGCCGGAGAACAACGTCCAGCGCATCGTGCTCGAGATGCTCGGCGTCACGTTGTCCAGGAACGCCCGGGCCCGGGCGGTCCAGCTGCCGGCGTGGAACGAGGCGCTGGGCCTGCCCCGTCCTTGGGACCAGCAGTGGTCGCTGCGGCTGCAGCAGGTGCTGGCCTACGAGTCCGACCTGCTCGAGTACGACGACATCTTCGACGGGTCGCACGTCGTCCAGGCCAAGGTCGCCGAGCTGGTCGCGTCGGCCCGGGACGAGATCGACCGGGTCCAGGCCCTGGGCGGCGCGATCGCCGCGGTCGAGTCGGGCTACATGAAGGAGGCGCTGGTCAGCTCGCACGCCGCGAGGCGCGCCCGGATCGAGTCCGGCGAGGAGGTCGTCGTCGGGGTCAACAGGTTCGAGACCACCGAGCGCTCGCCGTTGACCGCCGACCTGGACACCGCGATCCAGGCCGCGGACCCCGAGGCCGAGAGGTCGGCCATCGCCAGTGTCGAGGCATGGAAGCAGCAGCGCGACGAGGGTGAGGTCGCGAACGCGCTGCAGCAGCTGGCCGAGGACGCCAAGACCGACACCAACCTGATGGCCGCGACCCTGGCCGCCGCTCGGGCCGGCGCAACCACGGGGGAGTGGGCCGGGACCCTGCGCGAGGTGTTCGGCGAGTTCCGGGCGCCCACCGGTGTCTCCGGCGCGGTCGGTGTGGCCCAGTCGGTCGGCCGGGCCGGCGAGGAGCTGGCTGCCGTCCGCCAGCGGGTCAAGGAGACCGGCGACGAGCTCGGCGGCCGGCTGAGGCTGCTGGTCGGCAAGCCCGGGCTCGACGGCCACTCGAACGGCGCCGAGCAGGTCGCCGTACGGGCTCGCGACGCCGGCTTCGAGGTGATCTACCAGGGCATCCGGCTGACCCCGGAACAGATCGTGGCGGCGGCCGTGGCCGAGGACGTGCAGTGCGTCGGCCTGTCGATCCTGTCCGGCTCGCACATGGAGCTGGTGCCCGCCGTGCTCGACGGCCTGAAGGAGCAGGGGATGGACGTGCCGGTGATCGTGGGCGGCATCATCCCCGACTCCGACGCTCGCAAGCTGGCCGAGGCCGGCGTGGCCGCCGTCTACACCCCCAAGGACTTCGGGCTCACCGAGATCATGGGCGGCATCGTCGACGTGATCCGCAGGGCCAACGGACTCGACTGACCTGCCGATTCGCACCGGCTCGTGACGGACGCCACCTGGCTAGGTAAGGCTTCCCTACGTTAGTCTCACCTTCCATGGGCCAGGGCAAGGTGCGCAAGCTCCCGAAGACGGAGTGCTGCGTGTCCAAGAAGCGGTGCGACCGCTGCCCGCTGCGCATGCTCAGGGACGGCACGCTGCCGACCGGGTATACGGTCAAGAAACGGAAGCTGGTCCGCGTGGACGGCAAGAAGGTCACGAAGAAGCGGTTGAAAAAGGCCGCCTGAGCCATCACGGCAGAGGAGGCACGGTGTCCGCAGATCGCTTCGTGGAGGCACTGAACGCCCAGATCGGCAACGAGCTGGCCGCGCACAACCAGTACCTCGCCTGCGCGATCCACTACGACGCCGAGACGATGCCGCAGATGGCGGCGTTCTTCTACACCCAGGCGCTCGAGGAGCGCGACCACGCGATGATGATGGTCCGCTACCTCCTCGACACGGACGCCGAGGTCGTCATCCCCGGCGTCGAGGCCCCGCAGAGCACGTTCCCCGACGTCGTCGCGCCAGTCGCGCTGGCGCTGGACCAGGAGAAGCGCGTCACCGAGCAGGTCAACTCCCTGCTGCGGATCGCCCGTGAGGAGTCCGACTTCGCCTCCGAGCAGTTCCTCCAGTGGTTCATCAAGGAGCAGGTCGAGGAGGTCGCGACGATGTCCGACCTGCTCACCGTGGTGACCCGCAACCAGGACGACCTCGAGGACATCGAGGAGTACGTCGCCCGGGAGGCCGGCCGCGGCGGCGACGACCCGACCGCGCCCAGGGTCGCCGGCGCCTAGCACCGCTCGGGCGGGGTCGCCGCCGGGGCAGCCGGGTGTCCCTGCGGACCGTAACCTCCTGCCATGGGCAGGGTGATCGTCGTCGGCGCCGGGGTGATCGGCCTGTCCTGCGCGCTGCGGCTGCTCGAGACGGGCCACCGGGTCGACGTCGTGGCCCGGGACCTCCCTCGCGAGACGACATCGGCAGCGGCCGCCGCGATCTGGCACCCCTACCGCGCCTGGCCGCACGACCTGGTGCTGACCTGGTCGCGCGCGTCGTACCACGAGTTCGCGCGGCTCGCGGCCGAGCACCCGGACAGCGGGGTCGTGCTGCGCGAGGGCACCGAGGTGGTGGCCAGCCCCAGCGGATCGACCCGTGAGAAGCCGTGGTGGTCCGACGCCGTGCCCGACCTGCACGAGACCCTGGACGTACCGTCGGGGTGCGACGGCGGCTGGGCGTTCACGGCGCCGCTGGTCGAGATGCCGGTCTACCTGGACTGGCTGGCCGGCCAGGTGCTGGCCGCCGGCGGCTCGATCACCCGGCTCAACCTGCACGGCCTCCCGGGCACGGGCGGAGGCGGCCCCGACGCCGTGGTCGACTGCTCCGGGATCGGCGCCAAGTTCCTCGCCGCCGACCCGTCGCTGTACCCGGTCCAGGGGCAGGTGGTGCTGGTCGAGCAGGTGGGGCTGGAGCGCTGGTGGATCGACGACACGAACGCCGAAGGGCCGACGTACGTCGTCCCGCGCTCGCGCGACATCGTGGTCGGCGGGACCGACGTCGAGGGGGAGTGGAGCCGCACGCCGTCCCCGGACGTGGCCGGTTCGATCCTGCGCCGGGCGCTGCGGCTGGTGCCCGCGCTGGCCGGTGCGGAGGTGGTCGGACACAAGGTCGGGCTGCGACCCGCGCGCCCGGCGGTGCGGCTCGAGCGGGTCGGTGACGTGGTCCACTGCTACGGCCACGGTGGCGCCGGGGTGACCCTGAGCTGGGGCTGCGCGGACGAGGTGGCGGGGCTCCTGGCCTGACCGGTTGGGGGATTGGGGATGGGCCTCGGGCCGCCGGTACTGTCGGCCGGGTGCCTCGGTCCCGTCTGGTCGCCCTCGTGCTGGCCGCGTTCGTGGTGCTCGGCTTCGCTGGGCTCGGCCTCCGCGACGTCGACGCGGCGTCCGGCACGCACCCCGACGGAGCCCAGCTGGCCCCGGCCCGCGGTGAGGGCAAGCCGGCTCCCGCGGCCCAGAAGAGGCCGAACGTCGTGTTCATCCTGACCGACGACCTCGACACGTCGCTGATCCCGTACATGCCGAACACCACCCGGCTGATCCGTGACCAGGGTGCCGACTTCACCAACTTCTACGTCGAGCAGTCGTCGTGCTGCCCGTCCCGGGCCTCGATCCTGTCGGGCGACTACGCGCACAACCACGGCGTCATCGGGAACACCTGGCCCGAGGGCGGCTACGACCGCTGGAAGCAGACCAAGCAGGACGACGACCTGGCCGTCTGGCTCTCCAAGGCCGGCTACCGGAACGCGATGCTCGGCAAGTACTTCAACGAGTACCCCTACCACCCGGGCAGCCACCTCTCGGAGGCCCGGAAGACCAGGCTCCGGGAGTACGTCCCGCCGGGCTGGCACTCGTGGGCGTCCCCGGTGCAGGGCAACGCCTACGCCCAGGACCACTACAAGCTGAACGTCGACGGCCACGTCGACCAGGAGTTCCACTCCGACTACCTCGACACCTGGCTGGGGCAGCGAACCCTCGACCTGGTCGACGGCGGCGACGGCTTCGACTTCGCCCAGGGCGGGCAGTTCATCTACTACGCGTCGTACAGCCCGCACACGCCGTACGCCTATCCCAAGTCGCTGCAGGACAGCTTCGCGGACGCCAAGTATCCGCGGACCCCGGACTTCGACGAGGCCGACACCTCGGACAAGTTCGGGCTGACCCGGCAGCGTGCGCTGCTGACCCACCACGACGTCCGCACGATCGACGAGACGTTCCGCAAGCGGATCCGGTCGGTCCAGGTGCTCGACCAGACGGTGGCGCGGCTGGTGCAGACGTTGGCCGACCAGGACGCGCTCGACAACACCTACATCATCTTCACCAGCGACAACGGCTACCACATGGGCAACCACCGTCGCGAGATCGGCAAGTACACGCAGTTCCAGAACGACGTGTCGGTGCCGTTCTTCATCCGCGGCCCTGGCATCACGCCGGGCTCGACCTACAACGACCTGGCCGGGAACATCGACATCGCCCCGACCATCGCCGACATCGCGGGAGCGTCGACTCCCGAGGTCGACGGGGTGTCGCTGCTGCCGCGGCTGCACGGCGGCCCCCCACTGACCAGGAAGTACTTCCTGCTGGGCCGGGCGCTGACCCCGTCCAACGCGACCTCCGCGGACGGGCTGGAGGAGCCGAGTGACCCGGACGGCGAGAACGACCGCTCCAGCGAGCTCAACGACTTCACCGGCGTGACCAACGGGCGCTACAAGCTGATCCGCTACACGCACCTGCCGCACGAAGAGCTGTACGACCTCAACCAGGACCCCTACGAGCTCAACAACCTGCTGGCGGACGACGCCGCGTCGTACGCCGCCATGACGCCGGCCGGCCGACATGCCGTGGACACGTTGCGGGCGGCGCTGGACCGGCTGGTCGACTGCGCGGGCGCGACCTGCCAGTAGCGGTCGCTCGCGCCCCGCGCGGCGGTCAGTGGGCAACCTGGCTGCTGGCTGATCGGGCGTGATCGGGTTGCTGGCTGACCGCTGGCCGGGGTTGCGCCGGTGTGGCGGTCAGTGGGCAACCTGGCTGCTGGCTGATCGGGTGTGATCGGGTTGCTGGCTGACCGCTGGCCGGGGTTGCGCCGGTGTGGCGGTCAGTGGGCAACCTGGCTGCTGTCTGATCGGGTGTGATCGGGTTGCTGGCTGACCGCTCGCGCGGCAGCTAGAGCGCAGTGACGGTGACGACCGCCGTCGGCTTCAGCGGCCCGTAGAGGTGCGGGAAGGTCTCCTCGACGTCGGGAGCCGGCCGTTCCTCGACCCATGGGACGTCGAGCAGGTCGGTGTCGATCTCGAGCAGCACCAGGGGCTCCTCGACGTCGGCGTAGTAGCGGTCCCGTACGCCCTCCCACTGGTCGACGCGGCTCGCATGGATGAAGCCCTCCTGCTCCAGCGTCACGCCGCGCGTGGAGGTGGTGTAGGCCCCGTCCTGCTGCGCCCGCTGCCAGTCGCTCGCCGTGGCCAGGTGGTAGATCCGCATGCGGTCATCGTGGCAGCCGGCCGACCTGCTCGGCGTACCAGACGACGCCGGTGAGGTGATCGCAGATCTCCCGGAGCGTCCAGTTGGGGGTCCGGGGCCGGTCCCACTCGTCGGGGCCGGCCGCCCCGATCCGGAGCGCGAAGGTCCGGCCCAGCCGGTGCAGCCGCTGCTGGGCCTCGACCAGGTCCTGCTCGGTGAACCGCGCCCAGTCGCTCTCGAACGTGACCAGGCTCGCCTGCCATGCGTCCGGCATCGTCTCGACGCCGGCCAGGAGAGCCTCCACCTCGGCCAGGTGGTCGACCAGGTGGTCGCCGATCCGGCGGGCCGCCTTGTGCGGCGTGTAGATCCGGTCGCCGTCCTCGCTCACGCAGGGCCGGCCGTCCCACGCCAGCCAGGTCTGCGCGATCTCGAGGCACTGCTCGACCGCCTGCTCCACGACGATGCCCGGGTTGTCCACCCCACGACGCTATGAGCCGGACGGTTCCGTGGCGGTGGAAGTGTCCGGCTCAGAACAGCCGGTGCTCTGAGTCGTCCATGCCGCGCAGGCCGTCGTAGTCGACGACCGCGCAGGTGATGCCCCGGTCCTCGGCCAGGACGCGGGCCTGCGGCTTGATCAGCTGGGCGGCGAAGATGCCGCGAACCGGGCCCTTGGAGGTGAGCAGCGGCTCGCGGTTGAGCAGCTCGAGGTAGCGGGTCAGCTGTTCCACGCCGTCGATCTCGCCGCGGCGCTTGATCTCGACGGCGACCGAGAGGCCGGAGGAGTCGCGGCACATCAGGTCGACCGGGCCGATGGCGGTCGGGTACTCGCGGCGGACGAGCGTCAGCCCGTCGGCGAGGGTGGCCGGGTGCTCCGCCAGGAGCTCCTGGAGGTGCTTCTCGACGCCGTCCTTCTGGAGCCCCGGGTCGACGCCGAGCTCGTGGGAGGAGTCGTGCGCGATCTCCTCCAGCAGGATCCGGAGCGTGTCGCCCTCCTTGCCGGTGACCGTCCACTCGACCACGCCGTCCTCGGAGACCGCCTCGCGGACCGTGCACGGCGGCGACATCCAGTTGAGCGGCTTGTAGGAGCCGCCGTCGGAGTGCACGAGCACCGAGCCGTCCGCCTTGATCATCAGCACCCGGTTGGCCATCGGCAGGTGAGCGGTGAGCCGCCCTGCGTAGTCGACCTGGCAGCGAGCGACGACCAACCTCACGAGCGCCGAATCTACCCAGTGGTCACGGCCGCCCTGCGTGCGGTACGCCGACCCGCTCGGTCAGCACGATCCCGTCCGAGGCGCCCTGCGGGCCGTAGTGGTTGGCCACGACGTAGAGCGTCCGGCCGTCGTCACCGCCGAGCATGCACGCGAAGCAGCCCCGGTCCACCTCGACCACCTGGAGCACCTCGCCGCCCTCGGCGACGCGCACGCAGCGCCGGCCGGGGACCGTGGCGTACCAGATCGCCCCCTCCGCGTCGACGCAGATGCCGTCCGGCGCCTCGCCGATCTCGGCCCAGACCCGGCGGTCGGCGAGGGTCCCGTCGGCGCCGATGGTCCAGGCCGTGAGCCGGTCGGCGTGCGACTCGGCCACGACCAGCGTGGTCTCGTCGATGATCGCCATGCCGTTGGGGAACCACACGTCGTCGGCCACCTGCGCCCACGAGCCGTCCGGGCGGACCACCGCGACGATGCCCGGCTTGCTCTCCTCCCACGGCATCGACCCCGGCATGTCCACCCAGCAGTTGCCGGCCGCGTCGACCACGATCTCGTTGAAGGGGCGACCCTCGGCGCCGTACGCCGCCAGGTCCGGCCCCGCGAGGACGCCGCGGGGCGTGGTCGCCACCAGTCGCCCGTCCGGCAGCCAGTCGATCGAGAACGGCAGCCCGTCGACCCGGGCCGCGACCTCGCGGTCACCAGTGGCGGTGAAGCTCAGCACCTCACCCGCCAGCCAGTCACACATCCAGAAGCGTCCGTCGTGCCACCGCGGCGATTCGCCCATCTGGATGCCGGTCGCGAAGATCTCTGCCATGGTCGATCAGACTCCCACCGACCCGGGGGCTCATCGGATCCGGCGGGCCCGAGCGCGGGACCTGACCCACATCGCGGCCATCGAGGACGCCGGCGGGCCGCAGTTCCGGGAGCACTTCGGGGCCGACATCAACCCGATCCTGCTCAGCCCGGCCACGGACGGGCGGCAGCGGGCCGAGAAGCCGGGCTTCCTGCTGGTGGCGGCCGCCGATCAGACGAGCCCGCCGGTCGGGTTCGTGCACGTCCTGGTCCTGGACGGGAACGCACACCTCGAGCAGATCTCGGTGCTGCCGGACCACCAGCACCGGGGCCTGGGCCGGATGCTGGTCGAGGCCGCGGAGGACGAGGCCAGGAGCCGCGGCTTCACGCGGATGTCGCTGTGCACCTTCCGGGACGTGCCCTGGAACGGCCCCTACTACCGCAGCCTCGGCTTCCGCGAGGTCGCCGAGGCCGACCTCGCGCCGTACGAGGCGCGGCTGCGCGAGAAGGAGCGTGAGCTCGGCCTGGACGTGAACGGCGTGCGGGTCGTGATGAGCATCGCACTCGGGTGAACACCCACTAACCGGTCAACTAGGCTCCGCGGCATGACTGAGCAGGGCGCTCCAGAAGCCACCGCGGGCCGGACCTTCAAGACGATCGGCGTCGTCGGCCTCGGCACCATGGGCGCCGGCATCGCCGAGGTGTTCGCGCGCAACGGCTTCAGCGTCATCGGTGTCGAGCTGAACGACGAGGCCGTCGACCGGGGCCGCCAGCACCTCGAGCACTCCACCGGTCGGGCCGTGCGGCGCGGCAAGCTGTCCGAGGTCGAGCAGACCGGGCTCCTCGGCCTGATCTCGTTCACCACCACGATGAAGGACCTGCACGAAGCCGACTTCGTCGTCGAGGCCGTGGTCGAGTCGCTGGAGGTCAAGAAGGCGATCTTCGCCGAGCTCGAGGGCATCGTCGCGCCCGACGCGATCCTGGCCACCAACACCTCCAGCCTGAGCGTCACCGAGATCTCGACCGCCAACGCACACCCGGGCCGGGTGATCGGCGTCCACTTCTTCAACCCGGCCCCCGTCCAGAACCTCGTCGAGATCATCCGCACCGTGGTCACCGAGCCGCGCGTGCTCGAGGACGTCAAGGTGCTGGTCGAGGGGATGGGCAAGAACCCGGTCGTCTGCGGCGACAAGGCGGGCTTCATCGCCAACACGTTGCTGTTCGGCTACCTCAACCACGCGGTCGCGATGTACGAGGGCAAGTTCGCCACCCGCGAGGACATCGACGCCGCGATGCGGTTCGGCTGCGGCTACCCGATGGGGCCGCTGCAGCTGCTCGACCTGATCGGCCTCGACACGGCGTACGAGATCCTCGAGACGATGTACCGCCAGGGCCGGGACCGGCTGCACGCCCCCGCGCCGATCCTCAAGCAGCTGGTCACCGCCGGCATGCTCGGGCGGAAGACCGGCCGCGGCTTCTACACCTACGACGGCCCGGACAGCCCGGTGACGGTCGCCGACGACCTCACGCCGAGAGCGGACGACCAGCCCCAGCTCCAGCACCACATCGCCAGGGTGGGCGTGGTCGGCACCGGCACCATGGCCACGGGCATCATCGAGGTCTTCGCCAGGGCCGGGTACGACGTGCTCTTCGTGGGCCGCAGCCAGGACAAGGTCGACGGTGTGCTGGCCGCGATCACCACCAGCCTCGACAAGCAGATCCAGCGCGGCCGGGCCAGCGAGGACGACAAGGCGGCGGCGCTCACCAAGGTCACCGGCACTGCGTCGCTCGACGACCTCGCCGACGTCGACATCGTGGTCGAGGCGATCGCCGAGGACCTGACGATCAAGAAGACGCTGTTCGCCAACCTCGACGACATCTGCAAGGCCGGCGCGATCCTGGCGACCACGACGTCCTCGCTGCCGGTGATCGAGCTGGCCCGGGCCACCGAGCGGCCCCAGCACGTCATCGGGATGCACTTCTTCAACCCGGCGCCGCAGATGAAGCTGGTCGAGGTCGTCTCCACGGTGATGACCGACGAGGACGTCACCGAGACGACCCGCGCGCTCTGCGACAAGATCGGCAAGGTGGCCGTGTCGTGCGCCGACCGGGCCGGGTTCATCGTCAACGCGCTGCTGTTCCCCTACCTCAACGACGCCGTGAAGATGCTGGAGGCGCACTACGCGACCGCCGACGACATCGACACCGCGATGAAGCAGGGCTGCGCGCTGCCGATGGGCCCCTTCGAGCTGCTGGACGTGGTCGGCAACGACGTCTCGCTGGCCATCCAGCGCGAGCTCTACCTCGAGTTCCGCGAGCCGGGCTTCGCGCCGGCGCCGCTGCTGGAGCACCTGGTCACCGCCGGCTACCTGGGCCGCAAGACCAAGCGCGGCTTCCGGGACTACTCGACCCGCTGACGGTGGCTGAGGTGCGAGTCCGTAGCCGGACTCGCACCTCAGCCACCGTGGGGTGGACAACCATCGCCCGCGTGCGGTGGTCTCAAGGGCATGACGTCCGTACGCCGTGTCCTCGCGCTCCTCGCCATGCTCTCCGGCCTTGCCGTGGCCGCTCCGGCTCAGGCAGTGCCGCACCCGGTCGCGGAGAAGGCAGCCTGCCAGCGCACGCTGCCGTCGTACCCGATCCTGCACCTGGGCGACCGGCGTCCGGAGGTGCGGACGCTGCAGTGCTCCCTCAACGACCTCGGGCTCGGTCCGGTCGTGGTCGACGGCTATTACGGCCGCCAGACCAGGAAGGCGGTCTACCGGATCGTCAGCCACTTCGAGGGCGGGCTGCCGGAGCACCCGTTCCGGATCAACAACGGGATGTGGACCCTGCTGTTCGGGTGCCAGCTGCCCGACCGCCAGCTGGTCGAGGGAGATCACGGGCACGCGGTCGTCGTGCTGCAGCGGGCGCTGCGGGCCGCCGGCGGGACGATCGTGGTCGACGGCCGCTTCGGACCCCAGACCACGGCCGTGGTGAAGCAGTACCAGAAGGCCCAGGGCAACGCCCAGACCGGCCGGGTCGAGGCGAGCACCCGGTTCATCCTCTGCATGGGCGGCGTGATCGGCCAGCAGAACTAGCGCACCCTAGACCGTCACGACGAGCTCAAGCAGCAACGACGGGACCGCAGGGTCGTCGGCGTCGACCACCGCGACCAGGTCGAACCGGTCGTCGAGGACACCGACCAGCGCCAGCCCTTCCACCTTGGCGACCTCGCCCTCCAGTCGCGGCAGCTCGACCACCTCGACCAGCCGGTCCCCGTCGAGCAGGGCCAGCGCTGAGCCGACCACCGGTCCGTCGTCGTACGTCGACGGCGCGTCCTCGGCCGCGGCGCAGACCAGCACTCGCCCGTCCCCCAGCGCGACCGCGTCGGTGACCGCCAGCCCCACGCCGGCGAGCTCGCCCAGGTCGTAGGAGTGCGACGCCAGGACCGGCACATCCAGCGGCCCGCCGGCCGCGGCGGCGAGCAGGGCGTCCAGTGGCAGGTCGACGCTGGCGGTGGCCGCGCCGGCTGACGGCAGTCCGCGCTGGAACCAGCGCAGGACGTCCTCGACCAGGCAGGCACCCTCGAGGTTGAGCTGGTCTGCCGGGATCCCGAGGGAGGCGGTCACCGCGGCGTACACCGGCGCGAGCGAGGCCACCACGGTCTCACCGCCGGGGGTGACCAGCACCGACCGCATCCGGGCCTCCGACGACCCCGAGCCCAACGCGAGCGTCTGGCCGGACGGCAGGCCGACCACGGCCTCGAGGTCCGGCTTCAGCGCCTTGGTGCCGCTGGCCTCCTCGAATGAGTCGAGCCCCTCGACCGGCGGCAGCAGCCGCAGCGCCCGCCCGCTGCCATCGGCCCAGAGGCAGCCATGGGTGGCGTCGTCCTGCAGGATCAGCCAGCCGGCGCCGAACCGCGCGATGCCGGAGGCGGCGCGCACCGGCGTGCCGTCGGTGAACCGCAGCGCGGTGCAATCCGTCAGCTCGACCCTCATGTGATGATCGTCTCAGGGGTACCGACTTCTGCATGAGCGTGCAGACAGGTCGCATCACCACTGACATCCCGGCCCGCCTCGACCGGCTCCCGTGGGCTCGATGGCACTGGCTCATCGTGATCGGGCTGGGCACAGTCTGGATCCTCGACGGGCTCGAGGTCACGATCGTCGGCTCGATGTCCGACGCCCTCAAGTCGCCCACCGACGGGCTGGGCATGAGCAGCTTCCAGATCGGCTTCGCCGGCGCGTCGTACGTCGCCGGCGCCTGTCTGGGCGCACTGTTCTTCGGCCAGCTGACCGACCGGCACGGGCGGAAGAAGCTGTTCATGGTCTCGCTGGGCGTCTACACCGTGGCGACGGTGCTGACGGCGTTCTCCATGAACCCGATGTGGTACTTCGGAGCCCGGTTCATCACCGGAGCCGGCATCGGCGGCGAGTACGCCGCGATCAACTCCGCCATCGACGAGCTGATCCCGGCCAAGTACCGCGGCCGGGTCGACATCGCGATCAACGGCTCGTTCTGGGTCGGCGCGGCAGCAGGCGCGCTGCTCACCATCCCGTTGCTCGACCCGACCGTGATCAACCAGGCCTGGGGCTGGCGGCTCGCCTTCGGCCTGGGCGCGATCCTGGCGGTCGGCATCCTGCTCGTCCGGCGCAACCTCCCCGAGAGCCCGCGCTGGCTCTTCATCCACGGCCGCGAGGACGAGGCCGAGGAGGTCGTCCAGGATGTCGAGCGCGTCGTCAGCGAGGAGTCCGGCAAGAAGCTGGAGGCGGTGGACCGCAAGATCACCGTCCGCCAGCGGAAGTCGATCGGCATGGTGCTGATCGCCAAGACGGTGTTCACCTTGTATCCGAAGCGCACCGTGCTCTGCTTCTCGCTCTTCGTCGGTCAGGCGTTCCTCTACAACGCCTTCTTCTTCACCTACGGTGACACCCTGACGACGTTCATGGGCGTCGGCCAGACCGGCTACTACATCGCGGTCTTCGCGGCCAGCAACTTCCTGGGCGCGCTGCTCCTGAGCCGACTGTTCGACTCGGTGGGCCGGGTGAAGATGATCGCCGGCACCTACATCGCCTCCGGCCTCCTTCTCGCCTTCACCGGCTTCATCCTGGGCAGCCTGGACGCGAAGACGCTGACCCTGATGGGCGCGATCATCTTCTTCATGGCGTCGGCCGGGGCCAGTGCGGCCTACCTCACCGCCAGCGAGGTCTTCCCGATGGAGACCCGGGCCCTGTGCATCGCGTTCTTCTACGCCATCGGCACGGCTGTGGGCGGAATCTCCGGGCCGCTGTTCTTCGGCTACCTGATCGACAAGGGCTCGGCCGACAAGGACATCACCGTCATCGCGATCGGCTACTTCGTCGGCGCCGCGCTGATGGTGGGCGGCGGGATCGTCGCAGCGTTCCTCGGCGTCAAGGCCGAGGGCCGGCCGCTGGAGGACATCGCCACCCCGCTGACCGCCGAGGACGCCGACGAGGACACCGGCACGGACGCCGGGGCCGGCTCGACGCCGCAGCCGGCGACCACCTGACCGCTCGACAGATCGGAGACACCTCATGCCGATGCCGCCACCTCCGGCCACCACCGAGCGCCGGCGCGACCGCCAGACCTTCCACGAGATGGGCCAGATCGTCCGGGCCCTCGAGGCCAACGGCCCTCAGGAACCCGAGCGGCTGGCTCAGCTCGTCGGAGCGCCGTACTGGGAGCGCGACCGCTTCGAGCGCGCGGTGACCCTGGTCCTCAACGACGGGCTGGCGCACCAGACGCCGGACGGCCGACTGGCGGCCGTCTGACGCCAGGGCGGGGGAGCACGGCAGGAACCGCGCGCGCGTAGTCGGCGTACGACACGCCGAACCGCCGGCGCAGGTCGCGCTCCTCGAAGCGGATGCCGACGAACACGTACGCCGTGGCGGCCGCCGCGAAGAGCAGGTGACCCACGGTGAGGTCCGGGGTCACCCAGAACGCGACGAGCACCCCCAGCATCATCGGGTGGCGGGTCCACGAGTAGAGACCGTCGACGACCAGCCCGCCGTCCCGCTCCGGCCGGACGCCGAGGAACTCCAGGTGGCCGGCGGGAACGGTGGCAGCGATGGCCAGGCACCAACCGGCCGCGCAGGCGATCCAGAGCGCGGCCCGGGCGGGGTCGGCCGACACGTGCCACACCGATTCGGGCAGCGCCCGCCACTGGGAGAACAGCAGGGCCAGGCAGCCGCTGGCGGCCAGCACGTAGGTGCTGCGCTCCGCGCGCTCGTCCAGCCACCGGGTGAGCCACCGCTTGGCCTCCGCCCGGGCCATCACCGTGTGCTGGACGGCGAAGAGCAGCAGCAGACCCAGGTCGATGGCCACCGCCTTCGCCGCCGACGTTCCTGTGCGCCCGTCGATGGAGGGCAGCGCGTCGAAGCCGGCCACGAAGCAGACGGCCCACGCCGTGGTGAGCCAGAAGCCGAGGTAGCAGGCGAGTGAGTAGACGCGGAGCATCCGTCGAGGATGGCGTCCAGCGCGATCCCGGAGCAGCCGTGGAACTACCGCAGTCAGGCGCCGCCGCGGGCCACCCAGGCGGCCACCTGGGCCCGCGAGCGGAACCCGAGGCGGGTACGGATCCGCTCGACGTGGGACTCGGCGGACCGCTCGGTGATCACCAGCCGGTCCGCGATCTCGCGGTTGCTCAGCCCCTCGGCGACCAGCGCGGCGACCTCCCGCTGCCGCGGCGTCAGCACCCCGCCGGGTGCATGGCCGGTGGACAGTCCGAGGAAGCCCCGGATGGTGTCGGCCAGGCCATCGGCGTCGCCGACGTAGGGCAGGTGGTCGCGGCCGGGAAGCCGGACGAGGCGGGCGCCCCGGATCCCGGCCGCCAGCTCCTCGGCCTGGGCGTACGGCGCCGCGCGGTCCTGCTCCCGGTTGATCACCAGGGTCCTCGCCCTGACCTGCGGCAAGAGGTCGGTCAGGTCGAGCGCGTGCGCGAGCTCCAGCAGGGCACGGACCGTGGCCGGCTCGGCCGCGGCCCGCTGGTACGACGTGAATGCCGCCCGGGTCGGGGCATCCGCGCTGGGCGCGAAGATGTCGGCCAGCACGTCGGAGCCGAGCCCCCAGTGGGTGCTGATCAGCCCCAGCACGTGCGCCCGGACGTCGGGCTCGGCGACCTCGGCGCCGCGCACCCAGCCGCCGTACAACACCAGCCTGGACACCCGGTCGGGGTTGCGTGCGGCCCACGCCACGGCCGCGGCGACACCCAGCGACGCGCCGAACAGCTCGACCCGCTCGGCGCCGGTCGCGTCCGCCACCGCCTGGACCACCTCGGCCTCCAGCTCGAGGGACGGCGACCTGTCGCTGGGTCCGGACAGGCCGCAGCCGGGCCGGTCGTAGCGCACCAGCGTCCTTCCCCGGGCCAGCCGCTCGTAGAACGCCCGCTCCTGCGGGATGGCCCAGCCGTGCTCGAGGTGGGTCAGCCACCCGGGCGCGTGCAGCAGGACCGGGCCGCGCCCGACCGACGCGTAGGCGATCCGGGTGCCGTCCGGCAGCCGCGCCTCGGACAGCCGCTGCTCCACGCCGCCATCATCGCGCCTAGGGTGCTTCCGTGGTCGACCTGCGCCGCCTGGGCTCGCCGGAGCGCCCGACCTTCGGCCTCGACACGTTCGGCGACCTGGAGAAGGATCCCGAGGACCCGGCCGGCAGCCCGGTCCACCACGCGGTCGCGCTGCGCCAGGTGGTCGAGGAGGCGGTCCTGGCCGACAGCCTGGGCCTGGACTTCTTCGGCGTGGGCGAGCACCACCGTCCGGACTTCGCGATCAGCGCGCCCGACGTGCTCCTGGCGGCGATCGCGGGCCGCACCCGCCGGATCCAGCTCGGCACCTCGGTGACCGTGCTGAGCTCGGACGAGCCGGTGCGGGTCTTCGAGCGGTTCGCGACCCTGGACGCGGTGTCCCACGGCCGGGCCGAGATCACCGCCGGGCGCGGATCCTTCACCGAGTCGTTCCCGTTGTTCGGGCTGTCGCTCGAGGACTACGAGGTGCTCTTCACCGAGAAGCTGCAGCTGCTGGCCGCCCTCCTCGACGAGACGCCGGTCAGCTGGCAGGGCACCGTCCGGCCGCCGCTGGAGGAGGTCGAGCTGTTCCCGAAGACGGAGAACGGGCTCGTGGTCTGGGTCGGCGTGGGCGGCACGCCGGAGTCAGTGGTCCGCGCGGCGTCGTACGGCCTGCCTCTCGTGGTCGCGGTGATCGGCGGATCGCCCGAGCGGTTCGTGCCGCTGGTCGAGCTCTACCACCGCGCCCTCGAGCACTATGGCCACCCGACCCGGCCGGTCTCGATGCACAGCCCCGGTCACGTCGCCGCCACCGACGACGATGCGCGCGAGCAGATGTTCCCCTACCAGTCCGACTCGTTCACCCGGATCGGCCGCGAACGCGGCTGGGGCCCCTACACGCGCGAGCAGTTCGACGCCAACGCCGGCCCGACCGGCTCGCTGTTCGTCGGATCTCCGGAGACCGTGGCCCAGAAGATCGCCTGGGCGATGCGGACGGTCGGCCTGTCGCGGTTCCAGCTCAAGTACGCCGTGGGCGGGCTGCCCCACGAGCTGCGGATGGAGTCGATCCGGCTCTACGGCACCCAGGTGGTCCCACGGGTCCGCGAGCTGCTGGGAGTGGAGCCCGCGGACTTCTGACCGCGCGCGCTCCTCGGCGGTCCGGGCGCTCGACCTGCCGATGGTGATAGGACTGGATCGGGCGCCCCTCGCCCGCCGCTCCCGGTCCCTGGAGGTGCCCATGGCCACCTTGGTGGAGCCGCAGCGCCCGCCCGAGGTGGAGCCGCTGGACCGGCGCCGGATGAACCTGGTGTTCATCACGATCCTGGTCGGGATGCTGCTGGCCGCCCTGGACCAGACGATCGTCTCGACGGCGCTGCCGACGATCGTCGGCGACCTCGGCGGCGCCGGACACCTGTCGTGGGTGGTGTCGTCGTACCTGCTGGCCGACACCATCGCCACGGTGCTCGCCGGCAAGTTCGGCGACCAGTTCGGCCGCAAGCTGTTGTTCCAGGTCTCGGCGGCAGTGTTCGTCGTGGCCTCGGCGTTGTGCGGGCTGGCCCAAGGCATGAGCTGGCTGATCGGCTGGCGCGCGGTCCAGGGGTTCGCCGCCGGTTGTCTGATGGTCACCGCCACAGCGGTGATCGCGGACATCATCCCGTTGCGCGAGCGCGGGAAGTACCAAGGCGCACTGGGCGCGGTCTTCGGCGTCACGACCGTCCTCGGCCCGCTGCTCGGCGGCCTGCTCACCGACCACCTGTCGTGGCGGTGGGTGTTCTACATCAACCTGCCCGTCGGCCTGGCCGTCATCGTGCTGGCGGCGTTCACGATGCCGTCGATCCGTCCGGGCGGCCGGCCCTCGATCGACTACCTCGGCATCGTGTTCGTGTCGCTCGGTGCGGCCGGGCTGACGCTCGCGCTGTCGTGGGGCGGGGTCGAGTACCCGTGGACCTCTTGGACCATCGTCCTGATGTTCGTCGGCTCACTCGTGTCGCTGGCGGTGTTCGTGTTCGTCGAGCACCGCGCCGTCGAGCCGGTGCTTCCACTGCGGCTGTTCACCTCGTCGGTCTTCGACGTGTGCGTGGTGCTCGCGTTCATCGTCGGCTTCGCGATGCTCGGGTCGATGACGTTCCTGCCCACCTACCTGCAGTACGTCAAGGGGTCGTCGGCCACCGAGTCGGGGCTGCAGACGCTGCCGATGGTCCTCGGGCTCCTCACCATGTCGCTGATCTCGGGCACGGTCGTCGGCAGGACCGGCCGCTACAAGGTGTTCCCGGTGGTCGGCTCCGCGGTGATGGCGGTGGGCCTGTACCTCCTGTCCCGACTCGGCGTGGACACGCCGTACTGGCAGATGGCGCTGGGAATGCTGGTGCTCGGCATCGGCATCGGATCGTCCATGCAGGTCCTGACGATCGTGGTGCAGAGCACGGCCCGGTACGCCGACCTCGGGGTCGCGACCTCGGGGGTGACCTTCTTCCGCACCCTGGGCAGCTCGTTCGGTGCCGCGGTCTTCGGCACCGTCTTCGCCAACGTGCTCAACAACCGGCTGCCCGCAGCCGTGGCCGCTTCGCCCGGCGTCGATCCGGCCGCGGTCAGCACGCCGACGGCACTGCATGCCTATCCCGCCGACCAGATCGCGCCGATCGTCGCGGCCTACGCGCACGCGGTGCACGTGGTGTTCCTGGCTGCGGTGCCGGTGCCGCTGGTCGCGCTGGTCCTGGCGATCTTCCTCAAGGAGGTCCCGCTGCGCGGCACTGCGCAGAGCACCGCCGCTGACGTGGGCGAGGGGTTCAGCATGCCGGAGGGCTCCGATGCCCGGCAGCAGCTGCAGCTGGCCATCGCCCGCCTGCTCCAGCGCAAGGGCCGCACGCACCTGCCACTGGTGCGCCAGCGCTCGGGGGCGGGGTTCGGGCCTTCGGACAGCTGGGTGGTCGGGCAGGTCTACCTCCGCTCCCGGCTCGACCGGCCGGCCACGATCGAGGAGATCAGCCGACGCTTCCACCTGCCGGCCGCGGTGCTCGAGCCGGCGTTCGCCGGCGCCGTCCAGCGCGGCTACGTCAGTGAGGCCGACGGCGAGGTCCAGCTCACCCGGGTCGGCCAGGACGAGATGGACAAGGTCGTCAGGGCGCTCCGGGGCTGGCTGGCCGAGGAGCTCGCCGACTGGGGCGCCGACGACGCTCTGCTCTCCGATGCGCTCGGCGACCTCGCCACCCGCTTCGTCGAGCAGGCCCCCGAGCTCACGCCGGGGCCGATCGGTGCCCTCACGACGGGTCGCTAGCCACCGGGGTTCTCGATCGCCGCCAGGTCGCGGACCGCGAAGCGGTGGTGCTCCCACTCCTCCTCGAGGATCACGTGCAGGCAGCTGAGCGTGGTCGCCGGCTGGTCGGGGTCATGCGGGTTCGTGCGGCGCTCGGCCAGCTCCTCCGCCGTGGCGTCGGCGAGGAAGTCGCGCACCATCGCCTGTCGGCCGGCCCGGGCCTCGAGGACCTGGGCGTACGACGGTGGTTCGGTCGCGAAGACCGAGATGTCGAAGCCCTCGTCGTCGAGGCTGGAGTCGGTCAGGCCGTAGGGATGGAACGGCTGGTCCCGCTCCATGATCGCCCGCCCCAGCCACATGTCCGTGGCCAGGACGAGGTGCCGCAGGGTCTGCGCGAACGACCACTCGCCGTCCACCGAGCGGTCTACGCTGCCCGCCGGCATCGCGTCCGTGCGCGCCAGCGTGGCCGCCCAGGCGCGCTCGAGGGCGGCCCACGCAGCGCGCAGGCCGTCCGGGTCGGTGGCGCGCCGGTCGGCGCGGCCGGGGAAGCGGCGGTTGAGCTCGGCCTCGACGAACGGGGCCACGTCGACGTCGTTGACCAGCAGCGAGCCTTCTCCGTCCTCGAGGAGCCACGGTGCGTCGATCTGGAGGGACTGGACGTCCACCCCGCGCATCACGACGCCGGCCAGGGTGGAGCTCACGAACCTGGCCTCGCGCAGGTCGGTGTCCTCGAACCTCGCGCCCCGGAGCTTCCTGCGCCCGGCGTACTGGTCCCGCAGCAGTGCCACCTCGGCGCCGTGGTGGATGACCTCCTTGTGGACGTGGGTCACGATCGCGGCCTTGGGCGAGGCGTGCCACGGACCCTCGGCAGGGCCGCAGGGGAGGAGCAGGCCGTCCTCCCCGAGCGAGCGGACCCCTTCGACCCAGGTGGCGTACTCCCGGTCCAGCAGCTCGAGCGTTCCCTCGGCGGTGGCGGAGAACGGGAAGGTCTCCTCGTCGACCGGCGAGCGGCCGAAGTGGCGGGCGGAGCGGTCGGCCAGGGTCCAGATGATGTGGTCGAGCCGCCACTGGATCGTGGTCACGTCGCCGCCGGGCTCCCAGTGCAGCTCGTCGTCGCTGAGCCCTTCGAAGCGCGGCCGCAGCTGGTGGTCCCAGTGCCACTCGAGCTGGTCGCGGAGCAGCTGGTTCCAGCCCGGGTCGCTCATGGCCACGACCGTACGCTCGACCCATGGAGTGGCTCGTCGTCCTCGTCCTCGTCGCACTGGTCGTCGCAGCGGTGGTGGCCAGCCGTCGCGGCAAGGAGCGTCAGCTCGAGCAGCGGCGGGTGGAGCTGGAGCCGGTCCAGAAGCTGGCGTTCGAGGACGTCACCGCCCTCGGCACCGATCTCCAGGAGCTGGACGCGGAGCTGGCCGGCCGGGAGCTCGACGCGGGCGCCCGCGCCGACTACCAGCGGGCGCTGGACGCCTACGAGTCCGCCAAGCTGTCCGCGGACCGGCTGACCGAGCCCGAGCAGGTCCGGCACGTGACCGAGATCCTGGAGGACGGCCGCTACGCGATCGCGTGTGTCCGGGCCCGAGTGGCCGGCGAGCCCCTGCCGACCCGGCGACCACCGTGCTTCTTCGACCCGCGGCACGGGCTGTCGGTGACCGACGTCGAGTGGACGCCGCCCGGCGGCACGCCGCGCCAGGTCCCGGCCTGCGCGCTGGACGCCGAACGGGTCCGGTCCGGCGCCGAGCCGGACACCCGGCAGGTGATGGTGGGAGCGCAGCGGCTGCCCTACTACCAGGGCGGGCCCGCTTACGCGCCGTACGCCGCCGGCTACTTCGGTGGTGGCATGAACATGCTGTTCACCGGGCTGCTGGTGGGCTCGTTGCTGGACGGTGGCCTCGGCTGGGGCGACGGGTACGGCGGGTACGACGGCGGCAGCGACAGCGGCGACAGCGGCGACAGCGGCGGTGACGGCGGCGGTGACGGCGGCGGTGACCTGGGCGGTGACCTGGGCGGAGGGGACTTCGGGGGTGACTTCGGCGGGTTCGACTTCTGACCCCGGTAGGTTCGTCAGGTGGTCCCGGCCCTGGTCAGCATGCTCGCGGCCGCGGCGCTGACGGTGCCGGCGCTGCCGACCGGGACCGACGTCGACTACCAGCTCGGAGGACCTGCCGACCCGCCCGCCAACGTCGGGATCGTGGTCCGCGACCGGACCGAGCCGCCGGCGGCGGACCGGTTCAACGTCTGCTACGTCAACGGCTTCCAGACCCAGCCGGACGAGGCGAGGTTCTGGAACCAGCACCGAGAGCTCTTGCTCCACGACGCCGACGGGCACGTGGTGGTGGACGAGACGTGGGGCGAGACCCTGCTCGACGTACGGTCGCGGGCCAAGCGGAAGGCGCTCGCCCGGATCGAGGGTCGGTGGGTGCGCGGCTGCGCCAGGCACGGGTACGCCGCGGTGGAGTACGACAACCTCGACTCGTTCACCCGCAGCGACGGGCTGGTCTCGAAGGGGCAGGCGGTCCGGTTCGCCGGGCTGCTCGTCGACCAGGCGCACCGCAACGGTCTCGCGGCCGGCCAGAAGAACCTCGCCGGTTTCGACGGCACCCGGATCGGCTACGACTTCGCCGTGGCGGAGGAGTGCGGGCGGTACGACGAGTGCCGACGCTACGTCGACCACTTCGGCGACCAGGTGCTCATGGTCGAGTACCGACCGCAGGACTTCGCGAAGACGTGCGCGTCGTACGGACCCACCCACGCCGTGGAGCTGCGCGACCTCGACCTCACGCCGACCGGCGTGCACCGGTGGTGCTGATGACCGGCCAACCTCTGCACACGACCGAGCTGGGGGAGTCCGGCAGCCGGGTGGTCTTCTGCCACGGGCTGTTCGGACAGGGGCGCAACTTCACCGCCATCGCCAAGCAGCTGGCGGACCGGCACCGGGTCACGCTCGTCGACATGCCAGACCACGGTCGCTCGCCGTGGAGCGACCACTTCGACTACCTGACGGCGGCCGACCAGGTGGCCGCCCTGCTCTCCGCCGACGACCCGGTCGCCCTGGTCGGCCACTCCATGGGCGGCAAGATCGCGATGCTGGTCGCGCTGCGCCACCCCGAGCTGGTCGAGCGGCTGGTCGTGGTGGACGTGGCGCCGGTGCCGTACGACCACGCCACCGAGTTCGACGGCTACATCACCGCCATGCGCGCCGTCGACCTGGACGGCCTCCAGCGGCGGTCGCAGGCCGACGAGGCGCTTCGCGCGGCGGTGCCGGACCCCACGGTGCGCGGCTTCCTGCTGCAGAACCTGCGCCACGAGGGCACCGGGGAGACGGCCCACTGGCGGTGGCAGCCCAACCTGGCGCTGCTCGGCCGCGACCTCGACGCCATCACCGACTGGCCGGAGCAGGCGCTGGCCACCACGACGCCGTACGACGGCCCGGTGCTGTGGGTGGGTGGCGCCGACTCGAAGTACGTGCGCGAGGACTACGCGGCGGCCATGGACCGCTGGTTCCCGCGCAACCGCCGGGTCACCATCAAGGACGCCGGCCACTGGGTGCACAGCGAGCAACCGGAGGTGTTCTCCCAGGTACTGCGCCAGTTCATCTCCCAGCGGTGAACGTCTGGTACTACTTCTGACGGGCCCGGTACGCCGCCACGGCGTTCCGGTTGCCGCAGGTCGTCGAGCAGAACCGCTTCGAGCGGTTGCGGGACAGGTCGAGCACCACCGAGTCGCAGGTGTCGTCGTCGCACACTGCCAGCCGGGACATCTCGTCGGCGCGGATGACGTCGATCATGGCCAGCGCCGTCTCGACCAGGATCCGCCGGTCCAGCGGCTGCTCGGGCTCGATGGCGTGGATGTGCCAGTCGAACGTGTCGTGCCGCACCAGCTGGGGGACCGCCCGGGCCTCGCTGAGCATCTGGTTGACCACGGTCACCGCGCCGGCGCGGTCGGCGGTGAGCAGCTGGCGCAGCCGCGGCCGGAGGGCTCGGACCGCGTCCAGCTCGTCCCGGGTGCGGTCGTGCCGGCCGGTGTAGGAGAACTCGTCCCAGACCCGGTCGAGGTCGGCCACCGCGGTCAGCGTGTCCGGCTCCTCGGCGCTGTTGGCCAGGGTCACCGCCGCTTGGAGAGCCAGCTCGGTGTCATGGGTGAAAACCACTTTGACAGATTACCGGAGCCCGCCTAGTGTCATGGATCATGAGCACGTTGACCCATGACGGCAGCTTCGACGCCACCCCCACCGGCGTCGAGGCTGCTGCCCGGGCGCGGCTCTCAGCGGGCCTGGCCTTCGCGGTGGTGTCGGCGGTGTCCTTCGGGCTGTCGGGAGCGCTGGCGCGCGGTCTGGTCGAGACCGGCTGGAGCCCCGGAGCGATGACCCTGGTCCGGGTGGGACTGGCCGGCGTGGCCCTGACCCCCTTCGGCGTGGCCTCCCTGCGCGGCCGGTGGACGCTGCTGCGCCGTAACCTGGGCCTCCTCCTGGCCTACGGCGCCATCGCGGTCGCGGGAGCGCAGTTCTGCTACTTCTCCGCGATCCAGCACATGCAGGTGGGTCCGGCGATCCTCATCGAGTTCACCGCACCTGCCGCGGTGGTGGTCTACCTGTGGCTGCGGCACGGGCAGCGGCCCGGTCCGATGACGCTGGCCGGGGCCGGCCTGGCGGCGCTCGGCCTGGTGCTCGTGCTCAACCTGCTCTCGGGTGCCGACCTGAGCGTCCCCGGGGTGCTGTGGGCGCTCGGGGCGATGGTGGGCTGCGCGACCTACTTCATCATCAGTGCGGACGAGGGCAACGGGCTCCCGCCGCTGGTCCTGGCCTGGGGCGGCCTGGTCGCCGGTGCCCTGGTGCTCGGGCTGCTCGGAGTCTCCGGCGTGCTCCCCCTGCACGCGTCGACCGCGATGCCGTCGTACGCCGGGCTGCACGTCACGTGGTGGATCCCACTGGCGGTCCTGGGCCTGGTCACCGCCGCGCTCGCCTATGTCGCCGGCATCGCTGCCGGCCGTCGGCTCGGCTCACGACTGGCGTCGTTCGTGGCCCTGCTAGAGGTGGTCGCGAGCGTCTGCTGGGCCTGGCTCCTGCTCGACGAGCTGCCCGACGCTGTCCAGCTGGTCGGCGGGGTGTTGATCCTGGCCGGTGTGGTCGCGGTGAAGCTGGGGGAGAAGTCGGTCGCGGCGAGCTAGATCGCCTCGGCGTACTCCAGTCCGCAGATCGTCAGCAGCCGGGCGGCGATGGTGCCCGCAGGGGCCACGAAGGTCACCGTCGCGCCGTTGCGCCGCGCCTTCTCCCGGGAGCTGGCCAGGACTCCGATCGCCGCGCTGGGCATGAACGTGACGTTCTCGAGGTCGATGGCCAGGCCGGTCGTGAACTCATCGGTCACCGTGGTCAGGACCTCGCGCAGCTCGAGGCTGGCCACCTCGTCGAGCTCGCCATGGAGGGTGAGCACGCCACGGGTCTGGTCGAGGTCGTAGTGGAACTGGTCCGCCGTCACAGCCGCACCCTAACCCGGCCCAGGAGCCTGCTGAACAACTGCGCGGCGCCAGCGCCGCGATAGCCGCACGCTGGCTGCGTCGCCGACCCTCGAAAGGCGCCCAGCCTGCCTTCGGGACGGACGCCTTGCCATCGCACGACTCTCGCGACGCAGGCATCCACGCCCTTGGTCAGCAGACTCCTAGACCTCGATCCGGAGCCGTACTGTCACGGTGTCGCCGAGCCCGATGCCCTCCGCGTTCCGCGCCCGGTCCTTGAGCGGCACGACATAAGACCCGTCCTTGGGCCACAGCGAGGTGGTCCAGGTGGTGGCGCCGATCGTGACCGCGACCGGGATCATGCCCCAGCCGTAGGTGATCGCGGCGGCGACGTCCTCGATCACCAGCGCGTCGTCCTCGGGCACCCGGACGAAGTGGTACGGCGCCGGCCCCCGCCACTCGAAGACCGCGTCGGTGAACTCGAGCTCCATGGGTCAGCGCTGGTCCTGGCGCCGTACGTACACCTCGCGGGTGAGCATCAGGATCGCGGCCGCGGTCGGGATCGCCAGGAGCGCCCCGACCACGCCCAGCAGCGCGGCGCCGGTCAGGGCGGCGATGACCGTGACCGCGCCGGGGACGTCGACGGACTTCGACATCACCCGCGGGTAGATCACGTAGTTCTCGAACTGCTGGTAGACGACGTAGAAGATGATGCAGAAGAGGCCGATCTTCGGGTCCTCGGCGAACGCGATCGCGGTGACGACGAAGGCGCCGATCGTGGCCCCGATCATCGGGATCACGTCGAGCAGGAAGACGACGAAGGCCAGTGCGACGGCGTACTTGCCGAGCCCGACCACGAACAGGAACACCAGCGACGACAGGCCGGCGCACAGCGCGACGATGAACGCCCCCGCGACGTAGCCGCCGACGCTCTCGACGATCCGGTCGCCGAGCCGGCTGACCCGGTCCCGGCGAGAGGCCGGCGCGAGGCGGTAGATCGCCCCCTTCGTCATGTCCAGGGAGGACAGGAAGTAGAGCGTCAGCACCAGGATGATGAACGCGTTGAACAGTGCCCCGAGCACGGCCAGTCCGACCCCCAGCGCGCCGCCGAACAGGGTGCCGACGAAGTCGCCGCCGGTGACGTAGGAACGGACCTTGTCGATGATGTCGTACTCGTTGTCGAGGTCCTGCACCGTCTTGTCGTGCTGGAGCCGGTCCAGCCAGTCGGGCGCCTGGTCGGTGATCGACTTCACCTGGTCGGTGATCACCGGGACGATCGCGACCAGGAACAGCACGACCCCGATGACCACGCAGGCGATGACGACGAGGACGGCGTAACCCCGCCTGAGCCCGCGCCGCTCGAAGAAGCTCACCGCGGGGTTGAGGCCGGCGGCCAGGAACAACGAGACGACGATGAGCAGCAGGGTGTTGCCGATCTCGGCGATGTTGGTCAGCAGCCAGTAGGCGACGAGCGCGCCGGACGCGCCGACGAACCCCAGGTAGAACGGCGCCCGGTGGTCGAGCGGAGGACCGGGCTCGCCGAGGTAGCCGGGACCACCGACCGCGCCCTTGTCGCCGGTCTCCGAGGAGTCGTCGTCGACCCGCTCGCGCTCCTCAGACGTGGGCGGATCGCCCTTGCCCCCTGGTGGCTGAGCGCTCACGGTCCGCCCGGTGTCCGGGTCATCTGGTCCAGAAGGCTCAGGCGTCCTCGTCGTCACCGAATCCGGCGACGACGTCGCGCAGCGAGGCGAGCTGGGCGGTGATCGCGTCCCGGCGCTTGGCCAGCCGGTCCACCTCGGACCGCAGGGTGGCCACCTGGCGCTCCTGCTCGGCGTCGCCGCCGGCGATGACAGACTCGGCCTGGGTGTTGGCGGCCTTGATGATCTGGTCGGCCTCCCGCTTGGCGCGGTTGAGGATGCCCTCGGCCTCGGTCTGCGCGGCCGACCGCGCCTGGGACGCCTGCTGGCTCGCCTCCTTGGCCCGCTCCTCGGCCGAGGTCGCGCGCGCCTCGGCCTCCTCGACCAGCCGCTTGGTCTCGGCCAGGGCGCTCGTGTGGTGCTCGGACGCCTCGCGGGCCAGCCGCTCGCGGTCGACGGCCAGCATCCGGCGCGCCTCCTGCACCTCGCGGTCCACGGCCGCCCGCGACTGCTCGGCCTCCCGCTGGGCGCCGGTGCGCAGCTCGCTGACCTCCTGCTGGGCGGCCAGCCGCAGCTGCCCCGCCTCCCGCTCGGCACTGGCGACCATGTCGGTCGACTCGCTCTTGGCGCTGCTGCGCTCCTGCTCGGCCTCGGTCATCACCCGGGCGCGGTGGTCGTCGAGCTCCTTGGTGTGGACGATCCGAAGCTCCTCGGCCTCCCGGGTCGCGTCGGCCTTGATGGCCTGGGCGTCACGGGCGGCCTGCTCGCGGATCTCCTCGGCGTCCCGCTGGGCGACCGCTCGCATCTCGGCGGCCTCCTCCTCGGCCAGTCGAAGCATCGCGCTGGCGCGGCCGCCGAGGCTGGCGTACGACGGCGGCTCCTGGACCTCGGCGATCTTGGAACGGGCCTCGGTGAGCGTCGCCTCGAGCTCGCTGACCCGGGCCTCCGCCCGGGCGGTCCGCTGGCCCAGCTCGGTGTGGTCGGTGGCGAGCTGACGCAGCCGCGCGTCCACGGCGCCCTTGTCGTAGCCACCGCGCCGCACCGTCGGCAGTGGCGGGAGCGGCCGGGCCGCGGTGGCCGCCGCGGCCGGGGCCGCCGGAGCCTGGCCGCCCGACGGCGCGCTGGATGCGGCCTGGGCCGCCGGCGCCGGAGGAATGACCGGGCGCGCCTGGGCGGCCTTCTGCTGGACCGGCACCTGCCGGGTCGGCTCGGGCTTGGCCTGCGTCGCTGCGGCCGCTGCGGTGTCGTCCTCGGTGTCGCCCTCGGTGTCGTCAGCGGTGTCGTCAGCGGCGCTTTCGACCTCGTCCGGCTCGTCGGCCGCCTCCGCCTCCTCCGCCTCCTCGGCCTCGTCCGCCTCGTCCGCCTCCTCGGCCTTGTCCGGCGTCACGTCCTTGGTGACCGCGGGGAGCACCTGGGTCTTCTCGGCGGCGACGGCGTCGGCCGCGGTCTCGACCGATCCATCCTTCGTGGAGCCGGTCTCCGGCTCCTCGTCGTCGTCGAAGATGGACAGGCCCTGGTCCTGGTTGCTCATTGAGGGACGAGCTCCTTCGCATGGGTGGGGCGAACGCGCCCATCCTCCATGATCGGCCCGGGTTTTGGCACACCCGGTCTGGCAGGAGCGCCTCAGACGCCGCGGAACCGGTTGATGGCGGTCTCGTGCCGGGCCCGGAACTCGGGGTCGCGGACGCCGAGCCCCTCCTGGGGGGCCAGGCAGAGGACGCCGACCTTGCCCTGATGGGTGTTGTGGTGGACGTCCAGCGCGGCCTGGCCGACGTTCTCCAGGGTGTAGGTCCTGGAGAGCGTGGGGTGGATCTTGCCCTTGGCGATGAGCCGGTTGGCCTCCCACGACTCGCGGTAGTTGGCGAAGTGCGAGGAGATGATCCGCTTGAGGTTCATCCACAGGTAGCGGTTGTCGTACTCGTGCATGTAGCCACTGGTCGAGGCGCAGGTGGTGATGGTGCCGCCCTTGCGGGTGACGTAGACCGAGGCGCCGAAGGTCTCCCGGCCCGGGTGCTCGAAGACGATGTCGATGTCCTCACCACCGGTGAGCTCGCGGATCTTCGCGCCCAGCCGCTTCCACTCGTTCGGGTCCTGGGTGTGGGGGTCCTTCCAGAACTGGTAGCCCTCTTCGCTGCGGTTGATGACCAGCTCGGCGCCCATGGAGCGGACGATGTCGGCCTTGTCCTCGCTGGAGACCACGCAGACGGGGGTCGCGCCACCGTTCAGTGCGTACTGCGTGGCGAAGCCGCCCAGCCCACCGGAGGCGCCCCAGATCAGGACGTTGTCGCCCTGCTTCATGTCGCCGCCGTTCTTGGAGACGAGCTGGCGGTACGCCGTGCAGTTGACCAGCCCGGGGGAGGCGGCCTCCTCCCAGGTCAGGTGGGCCGGCTTCGGCATCAGCTGGTTGGCCTTGACCAGCGCGACGTCGGCCAGCCCGCCGAAGTTGGTCTCGAACCCCCAGATCCGCTGCTGCGGGTCGAGCATCGTGTCGTTGTGGCCGTCAGGGTCCTCGAGCTCGACGCTGAGGCAGTGGGCGACGACCTCCTGGCCGGGCTTCCACCTGGTGACGCCGGGGCCGGTGCGCAGCACGACGCCGGACAGGTCGGAGCCGACGACGTGGTAGGGCAGGTCGTGCCGGGCGGTCAGCGGCGAGAGCCTGCCGTAGCGCTCCAGGAACCCGAAGGTCGGCACCGGCTCGAAGATCGAGGTCCAGACGGTGTTGTAGTTGATCGCGCTCGCCATGACCGCCACCAGCGCCTCACCCGGCCCCAGCTCGGGCAGCGGCACCTCCTCCACGTGCAGCGACTTGCGCGGGTCCTTGTCGCGCGACTCCATGCCGTCGAACAGCTCCACCTCGTCCTTGTGCACCGTGGCGGCGCGGTAGGACTCCGGGATGTCGAGGTCGGCGAACTCCTCAGGTGCAGTGTCGCCGGCGAGGATCGCGTCGAGGATCTGCTGCATGACGTGAAGTTACCTGTCAGTAGTGGTGGGATTCGACTGCTTGTGACCCATTCGACGGGTCGGCAGGTCAGTGACCGTCCGCGGCGGGTTCAACGAGCTCGACGAGGACCCCGCCGGCGTCCTTGGGGTGGATGAAGTTGACGCGGGAACCAGCGGTGCCCCGACGCGGCTCGTCGTACAGCAGCCGCAGGCCGCGCTCGCGCAGGGTGGCGCTGACGGCTTCCACGTCGGTCACGCGGTAGGCCAGCTGCTGCATGCCAGGGCCGGACCGCTCGAGGAACTTCGCGATCGTCGACTCCTCGCTGAGCGGCGCCAGCAGCTGGATGCAGGAGCCCGAGTCGCCCACGGCCATCATCGCCTCGCGGACGCCCTGCTCCTCGTTCACCTCCTGGTGCGCCAGCCGCATGCCGTAGGTCCGCTCGTAGAACGCGATCGCCTCGTCCAGGTCGCGCACGGCGACCCCCACGTGGTCGATGGCCGTGAACAGGTCGGACGTGTCCGAGGTCATGCCGGGCATGGTTACAGAGCACTAACCTGCGAAGTAAGGTCGATCCCAGCATCCGTGCCGAGTTGTTCGTCACGTCGAGACGCCTGTCAGCAGTGGAGGTTTCGCCATGTCCGACACGAAGTCCGCCGGTTCGTCTGTCATCGTCGCCGGCGCCCGTACGCCGATCGGACGGCTGCTGGGTGGCCTCAAGGACCTCTCCGCCTCCGACCTCGGTGGCGTGGCCATCAAGGCGGCCCTGGAGAAGGCCGGCGTGGCCCCCGACCAGGTCGACTACGTGATCATGGGCCAGGTCATCCTGGCCGGCGCCGGGCAGAACCCGGCCCGCGGCGCCGCGGTGTCCGCCGGGATCCCGATGACCATCCCGTCGATCACCATCAACAAGGTCTGCCTCTCCGGCCTCAACTCGATCGCCATGGCCGACCAGCTGATCCGAGCCGGCGAGGTCGAGATCGTGGTGGCCGGCGGCATGGAGTCGATGACCAACGCGCCGCACCTGCTGCCGAAGTCGCGCGAGGGGTTCAAGTACGGCGACACCACGCTCGTCGACTCGATGGCCAACGACGCGCTCTTCGACCAGCTCACCCAGCAGGCGATGGGGCTGCTGACCGAGGAGGTCAACGGCGCCGCCCAGAACCTCACCCGTGAGGAGCAGGACGAGTTCTCGGCCCGCTCGCACCAGCGGGCCGCCGAGGCGTGGAAGAACGGCCTGTTCGACGACGAGGTCGTCCCGGTGGCGGTGCCCCAGCGCAGGGGCGACCCGGTGATGGTGACCACCGACGAGGGCGTCCGCGGCGACACCACGGCCGAGTCGCTGTCCAAGCTGCGCCCGGCGTTCAGCAAGGACGGCACGATCACGGCCGGCTCGTCCTCCCAGATCTCCGACGGCGCCGCCGCCGTCGTGGTGATGAGCAAGGCCAAGGCCGAGGAGCTGGGCCTGGAGTGGCTGGCCGAGATCGGCGCGCACGGCATGGTGGCCGGCCCCGACTCGGGCCTGCAGCTGCAGCCGGCCAACGCCACCGCGCTGGCCTGCCGCAAGGAAGGCATCGAGCCCACCGACCTCGACCTGGTCGAGTTCAACGAGGCGTTCGCCGCGGTCGGCATCTCCTCGGCCCGCGAGCTCGGCCTCGACGACGAGAAGGTCAACGTGAACGGCGGCGCGATCGCACTCGGCCACCCGGTCGGCATGTCCGGGACCCGGGTCGTGCTCACCCTCGCGCTCGAGCTGAAGCGTCGTGGTGGCGGGGTCGGCGCGGCCGCGCTCTGCGGTGGCGGCGGCCAGGGCGACGCCCTGATCGTCCGTGTCCCGAGGGGCTGAGGACCCAGCAGACCTGGTCGCCCGCGCCCGGGACGGTGAGTCCCGGGCGGTGGCGCGGCTGGTCTCGATGGTCGAGGACGGCTCGCCGCAGCTGCGCGAGGTGATGGCTGCCCTGGTGCCGCATGCCGGCCACGCCCAGGTCGTCGGCATCACCGGGTCCCCGGGCGTGGGCAAGTCGACGGCCACGAACGGCCTGGTCAAGGAGCTCCGCCGGGCCGGCCAGCGCGTCGGCGTGCTCGCGGTCGACCCGTCCTCGCCGTTCAGCGGCGGGGCGCTGCTGGGCGACCGGGTCCGGATGCAGGACCACGCGACCGACCCCGGCGTCTACATCCGGTCCATGGCCTCGCGCGGGCATCTCGGCGGACTGGCCTGGACGACACCGCAGGCGTTGCGGGTGCTCGACGCCGCGGGCTGCGACGTGGTCATCGTCGAGACGGTCGGCGTGGGCCAGAGCGAGGTCGAGATCGCCGGCCTGGCCGACACGACGGTGGTGCTGGTGGCGCCCGGCCTCGGCGACGGCATCCAGGCCGCCAAGGCCGGGATCCTGGAGATCGGCGACGTCTTCGTCGTCAACAAGGCCGACCGCGACGGGGCCCAGCAGGTACGCCGCGAGCTGCGCTCGACCGTCGCGCTCGCCGACCGACGCGAGGGTGACTGGACGCCGCCGATCGTGATGGCCGTGGCCCAGTCCGGCCGTGGCCTGGACGACCTGGCGGAGCAGCTCGGCCTGCACCGCCACTGGCTCGAGGAGAGCGGCGAGCTCGCCCGGCGTCGTACCCGACGGGCCCGCGAGGAGATCGAGGCCATCGCGGTCGCCGCCCTGCGTGACCGCTGGGAGGACGTCAGCGGCCACGACGACCTCGACGCGCTGGCCGAGGCCGTCGTGGCCGGGGAGAAGGACCCCTACGCGGCGGCCGACGAGCTGGTGGCGACCGCCGGCTCCTGAGCCTCGGCCTCCGCCTGGGCGGCGACGGACTTCGGGCGACCCGGCAGGAACGCCGCGGCCAGCGCGACCGCCACCGTCGTCGCGACCAGGTAGACCAGGCTCGCCTCGAAGGCGCCGACCATGCCGTGGTCGAGCCGGCCGAAGAAGATGATCCCGACCAGCGCCACGCCCAGGGCGTTCGCCACCTGCTGGAGCGTGGACGACGTCCCGGACACCGTGCCGGCGTCCTGCGGCTGCACCGAGGCCATCACGGTGCCGACCAGCCCGGAGAGCGTCACCCCCATGCCCACGCCACCGACCGCGAGACCGGGGACCAGCCAGAGCACCGAGCCGCCGGTGCCGATCTCCGCCACCGCGGCCAGCAACAACGCATGGCCGGCGCCGAAGGCCAGCGCCGCGAGGGTGATGCCGGTGCGGACACCGAACCGGCCGAGCACGCGGGCCGCGTTGCGGGTGCCGGCCATGTAGGGGAGGGCCACGGCGGTGAAGACGGTGCCGGAAGCCAGCGGGCCGAGGCCACGCCCCTCCTGGAGGTACAGCGCCAGCACCAGGAAGTACGCCGCCATACCGGTGAAGAGCAGGAACTGACCGAGCTGCCCCGCCCCGACCGGACGGCTCCGCATCGGCGTGCCGTCGACCAGCGGCGCGATCCCGCGACGGCGCAGCGTCACGCCCCGCCAGCCGGCCAGGCCGGCGAGCACGGCAGAACCGCCGAGCGTGACCCAGGTCCAGGCCGGCCAGCCCTGTCCCTGGCCCTGGACCAGCGGCAGCACCAGCGCGGTCAGGGTGCCGACGACCAGGACGGTCTCCAGAGCGTCGGGGCGCGGGGTGTTGACGCGCGTGTCCGGCAGCAGCCGCGGAGCGGCGACGAGCGCGGCGATGCCGATCGGCACGTTGACCAGGAAGATCGACCGCCAGCCCGAGCCGGCGATGTCCAGGTGGATCAGCAGCCCGCCGATGAGCTGGCCGGACGCGGCGGCCACACCCATCACGGTGGCGTACGCACCCAGCGCGCGGACCCGCTGCGGGCCGGCGTACACGTCACCGATCAGCGACAGCACGGTCGGGCCGACCATGGCAGCCGCCGCGCCCTGCACCAGCCGGGCGACCAGCAGCGTGTGGACGTCGGGTGCGAAACCGCAGATCGCCGAGCTCAGCACGAACAGGCCGGTGCCGAGCACGAACATCCGCCGTCGGCCCCAGCGGTCGGCGATCCGGCTGGACACCAGCAGCAGTCCGCCGAAGGTGAGGGCATAGCCGGCCACCAGCCACTGGAGCGCGGTGGCGTCGGCATCGAGATCGCGTTGCACGGACGGCAGCGCGACGTTCACGACGAAGAAGTCGAGGACGATCAGGAAGATCCCGGTCAGCAGGACCGCCAGCGGTCCGCGCCGGAAGGTGGTGTCTGTCTTGTTCATGGGACTTTTCTCGGCCCTCCCGCAACGGGAGGGTCAACACCCTTTTCCTGCCGGTGGACTCTCCCCCTGGGGGAGAGTGCAGGCTGGACCGCATGAGGTGGACGCGATGACCGAGCTGCTCAGCATCGGCGACTTCTCGCGGATGACGTTCCTGACCGTGAAGGCGCTGCGCCACTACCAGCAGGTGGGGCTGCTGGAGCCGGCCCGGACCGACCCGAGCAGTGGCTACCGCTACTACCGGCCGGAGCAGGTGGCCGACGCGCGGCTGATCCGCCGGCTGCGCGATCTCGACCTGCCCGTCGACGACGTCCGCACCGTGCTCACCGCGCCCGACGAGGCTGCCCGGAACGCCGTGATGGTGGAGCACCTCGACCGGATGAGCAAGCAGCTCGAGCAGGTCCAGGACACGGTGGAGTCGCTGCGCCGGATGCTGTCCGATGACGGCGAGGAGGTCGAGGTGACCTACCGCGACGAGCCGGCGCAGCTGGTGGTCGCGATCCGCGGCAAGGTCGACGGCGACACGGTCGTCTCGTGGTGGATCGAGGCCTTCACCGAGCTGCACCGGCTGCTCAGGACGGCGGGGATCACCCGGACCGGCCCTGACGGCGCGGAGTTCCCGACCGAGTTCTTCACCGAAGGGGCCGCCGAGCTGGTGGCGTTCGTCCCGGTCGACCGGGTGCCGTCACTGGCCGGTCGGGTCGAGGCGGTCACCCGTCCGGCCGCGCGGTACGCCGTGGCGCGGCACGACGGCCCGATGGTCGACCTGGACGGTGCCTACTCGGCGCTGGGCCGGGCCGTGCTCGACCGAGCGATCGCCGCGGACGGCCCGGTCACCGAGCGCTACCTGCCGCTGGGCGACGAGGACGACCTCCTCGCCCACAGCACGGAGGTGTGCTGGCCCGTCAGTGGCTGACCGGGACCGTCTCGTCCACGGGGTCGCCGAACACCGACCGGAGCTCGGCGTAGCAGTTGGTCCAGCGCTGCACGCCGCCCAGGTCGCGCGCCTCGAACGACGTGGCGGCCATCCGTGAGGCGAGGGTCATGGCGTACTCCGGCGCGCGGGCCAGGCTTGCGTAGAGCAGGACGAACGATGAGCTGGGCATGGCCATATCGGGGGAGACCCACATTTCTCGCCGGGGGATCGACACCATGGGGGAAAGGCGTCGGGTCCAGTCAACGACGTCTGGGCACCCGGGTGACAGCGAACGCGCCTTCGTCTGGGCAGGACTGGGGTCGAAATGATCCGGGTGGGTGGGCGCTAGTGTCCGATCGTGGTCGCCGACGGACCGGTCAGCCGGGAGCAGGTGGCCGTGGTCACCGGGGTCGGGGCGGGCTCCCTGGGCGAGGCGGTCGCGTCCTCGCTGCGCGGCCTCGGGTTCCGGGTGCTGACCTCGACCCGGACCAGCCCGACCGCCGCGGACACCCATGCGATGGAGCTGACCAGCCGGGACTCGGTGGCCGCGTTCGCGCGGTGGGTGCAGGACAGCACCGACCGGCTGGACGTGCTGGTCAACAACGCCGGGGTCCACCTCGACCTGCGCTCGGCCTGGCACGAGCCGCACCTGGTCGACGGGATGGAGGTGCACTGGCGCACCAACTACCTCGGCACCGCCCAGCTGACCCGGCTGCTGATCCCACTGCTGCTCGACACGGCGCAGCGGCACGGAGAGGCGCGGGTGGTCGAGGTCGTCTCCAAGCTCCACGCACGCGGCCGCAACGACGGGCTGGACGGTGACCTCACGCCGTACGACTCCTGGACGGCGTACGGCACCTCCAAGCTCGCCCTGGTGCACGAGGCGCACGAGATCGAGCGGCGGTACGGCGCGCGCGGGCTGCACGGCTACTCGGTGCACCCGGGCTCGGTGGCCACCAACATCGCCGACCGTGGCCTCGAGACCTCGCCCATGCTCCGAAAGCTGCGGAAGCTGGCGGCCCCACTGGAGCGACGCTCGCTGCGCAGCCCCACCGATGCCGCCCGCTCGGTCGTGTTCTGCGCCACCTCGCCCCTGGCCGAGCCGGGCGGGTACCACCGCTCCTCGGCACCGAGCACACCCTCGGCGGACGCCCAGGACGAGGAGGCCGGCCGGATCCTGTGGGACAACACCACCCGGTGGGTCGAACACCCCTGACCACGGTGCAGCGCCCGTCCCGATAGCCGGGCGCGCTCTGTCGGTTCCCGCGTCTAGCCTCCGGAACGTGGTCACCGCGGACGACGTACGCGCCGTCGGGCTCGGGCTGCCGCGTGCCTACGAGCGGATGGTCAACCGGCGCTGGAAGCTCAAGGTCGGCCAGATCGTGTTCACGGCGTTCAGCCGGGACGAGACCGACATGGGGTTCGGCTTCCCCAAGGCCGAGCGCGACGGGCTGATCGAGTCCGACCCCGAGACGTTCTTCCTGCCACCTCCGAGCGACCTGCGCTACCAGTGGGTCTGCGCCCACCTCGACCGGCTCGGGCACGACGAGATGCGCGAGCTGGTCATCGACGCCTGGCGGATGTGCACGCCGAAGATGCTGCACGAGCTCCCCGAGATGCCGGTGCCGACGGCGGCCGCCTGGAGGGCACTGGACGCGGCGGAGTGGGGCGAGCTGCGGCCGCTGCTCCACCCCTACCTGCGCTGGCAGGACGGCGACCTCTCCCTCCGCGGCCGGACCAACGTGCTGCGTCACCTCCAGCAGGTGCCGACGCCCAGGCCGCCCACCGAGGTCGAGGTGCGCGACGGCCAGATCTACCGCTGGAGCCGATGACGCCGAGTCCCGCCCACCGCTGCCGCCCGGCCAGTGGATCGGGGCCGGCTGCCCGTCAATAGGATTGGGGACATGTCGCAGCAGCCGTTCTCGCGCCCCGGCGCGGTCGACCTGTCCGGCCTCAACCGACCCACCGGGGCTGCCGGCCAGGGCGCTCCCGCCGGTGCTCCACCCGCCACCGGAGGGGCGTCCTACTGGCTGGACGTCACCCAGGACAACTTCCAGTCCACCGTCGAGGCCTCGCTCACCGCACCGGTGCTGCTGGCCTTCTACTCGCCGACCCGGCTGGCGGAGAGCGCGCAGATGGCTGCGGACCTCGCGCAGGTGGCCGAGGAGTTCGAGGGCCGCTTCCTGGCCGGGCTGGTCGACATCGACGCCCAGCCGGCGATCGCCCAGGCGGTTCAGCTGCAGTCGGTGCCGTTCGTGTTCGCGGTGATCGACGGGCGACCGCAACCCCTGATCCAGGACCTGCTCACCCTCGACAACCTGCGCGCGGCGGTCAACCAGGTGATGCAGCAGCTGACCGCCCAGGGCATCACCGGTCGGCACCAGCCCCGGCAGACCGTGGTGACCACCGAGGACGGCGAGGACGGAGAGCCAGTGCTCGACCCGCGCTACGCGCCGGCCCAGGACGCGCTCGAACGCGAGGACTACGACGGCGCCGTCGCGGAGTACGAGAAGCTCATCTCGGCCAACCCGGCCGACACCGAGGCGGCGGCGGGGCTGGCCATGGCCCGGCTGCTGCAGCGCACCAAGGACGCCGACCCGACCGCCGCCCGCGCGGCCGCCGACGCCGACCCCGACGACGTCGCCGCGCAGACCCTGGTGGCCGACCTCGACCTGCTCGCTGGCCAGGTCGAGGACGCCTTCGACCGGCTGGTGGACGTCGTACGCCGAACCGCCGGCGACGACCGCAACCAGGCCCGCGAGCACCTGATCGGCCTGTTCGGGGCGGTCGGGAACGACGACCCGCGGGTGCTCAAGGGCCGGCAGAACCTCGCGTCCGCGCTCTTCTAGCGACCGGACTCGGTGTACGCCGGCGCGCCGCCGTCCAGGTTGGCCAGCGCGCTCTCGATCCGCCGGGCCGTGAAGTCGGCGCAGCGCTCGCGCGCCTCCTCGACAGTGCAGAAGACCGCCTCGCGGATCTCTCGCTCCTGGCGGACGACGTCCCCCAGCAGCGATGGGTCGTGCTCCCCGCCGTCGAAGACCAGGCACAGGGCGTCGTCCCAACCGCTCCAGGGGGGTAGCCAGTCGGTGAGCAGCAGCCGCCCGGCCGGGATGGACAGGGCGAGCTCTTCCTCGACCTCACGGGAGACCGCCAGCTGTGGCGACTCGCCGACCTCGACCACGCCGCCCGGCAGGTCCCAGTCCTGCTTGTAGGTCAGCCGGCAGAGCAGCACCCGGCGGTCGTGGTCGCGGACGAGCATCTGGCTGATCGCGCGCTTGCGAGGGAGGAAGGAGTTGAGCAGCGACCGGAAGCCCTCCGGCTCCTGCGGTGGCAGGTCGTCGGCGAGCCGGGCGTAGACAATGCGGTCCACCGCGGCGCCCTGGAGGGTCACGCCGCGCATCACACCCTCGCGACGCAGCCCCGACCAGGTCGCGACGCGCTGGGCCGGGTGGTCGTCGGGATCGACCCAGGCCTCGACCCGCGCATGGTCCTCGAGCGCGCTGGCGACGGCGCGTTGCACGTCCTCGATCGGCTGGCCGTCGGGCCACTCGAGACGGGCCACGCCGTCGGCGACGGTCGACACACGGACGCCGGCGGGGTCGGTCACGCCCTGCAGGTTAGTGTCCCGGCTCCAGTCGCGGGTCGCGACCTCGCCGTCCTTCGGCCTTCGCGGGATCAACCCGAGCTGGCTCGGAACCACACCGTGGCCAGGGGCGGCACGACGATGTCGGCGTGGGCCGGCTGGCCCAGGTGGTCGCCCTCGACCGCAGTGATGCCGCCCATGTTGCCGACGCCCGAGCCGGTGTAGCTCTCTGCGTCCGTGTTGAGCACCTCTTCCCAGGCGCCCGCGGAAGGCAGGCCGAGTCGGTAGCCCTCGTGCGGGACCGCCGCGAAGTTCGAGACGCAGACCAGGTCCGGTCCGGAGGCGGCGCGGCGGACGAACGAGAAGACGTTGCGCCCGGCGTCGTTGGCGTCGACCCACTGGAAGCCACCCGGGTCGTCGTCGCGCTGCCAGAGCGCAGGCGACCCGGTGTAGACCGAGTTGAGGTCCCGCACCAGCGAGTGCACGCCACGGTGCTCGGGGTGGTCGAGCAGCCACCAGTCGAGCTCGCGGGACTCGGCCCACTCCGACTCCTGGCCGATCTCGCAGCCCATGAACAGCAGCTGCTTGCCCGGGTGCGCCCACATGTAGCCGAGGTAGGCACGTAGGTTGGCCAGCTGCTGCCACCGGTCACCGGGCATCTTGCGCAGCAGCGAGCCCTTGCCGTGCACGACCTCGTCATGGCTGATCGGGAGCACGTAGTTCTCCGACCAGGCGTAGACGAGCGAGAAAGTCATCTCCCCGTGGTGGTAGGACCGGTAGATCGGGTCCTGCTCCACGTAGCCCAGCGAGTCGTGCATCCAGCCCATGTTCCACTTGAAGCCGAAGCCCAGCCCACCCGATGACGTCGGCCCGGTGACCTGGGGCCAGGACGTCGACTCCTCGGCGATGGTGGTGATGCCGGGCGTGCGCTTGTAGGTGGTGGCGTTCATCTCCTGGAGGAACTGCACCGCCTCGAGGTTCTCGCGGCCGCCGTACTTGTTCGGCGTCCACTCACCCTCCTCGCGCGAGTAGTCGAGGTAGAGCATCGAGGCCACGCCATCGACGCGGAGCCCGTCGGCGTGGAACTCCTCGAGCCAGTAGAGCGCGTTGGCGTAGAGGAAGTTGCGCACCTCGTTGCGGCCGAAGTTGAAGATGTGCGAGCCCCACTCCTTGTGCCAGCCGCGTTGTGGGTTCGGGTCCTCGTAGAGGGGCGTCCCGTCGAAACGCACCAGGGCCCACTCGTCGGTGGCGAAGTGGCCCGGGACCCAGTCGAGGATCACGCCGATGCCGGCCTGGTGCAGCCGGTCGACCAGCAGCCGGAAGCCGTCGGGCTCCCCGAACCGGGAGTCCGGCGCGAAGTAGGACGTGACGTGGTAGCCCCACGAGCCGCCGAACGGGTGTTGCATCACCGGCATCAGCTCGACGTGGGTGAACCCGAGGTCGGAGAGGTACGCCGGCAGCTCCTCGGCCAGCTGCTCCCAGGTCCTGCCGCGCCGCCACGAGGCCAGGTGCATCTCGTAGATCGACATCGGCTCCTGGACGTGCCGCTTGCTCGGCCGCGACGACATCCAGTCGTCGTCGCCCCACTGGTGGCGCGACTCGTAGACCCTCGACGCCGTGTCCGGCGGCACCTCGGCCCAGAACGCCATCGGGTCGGCCTTCTCGCGCCACTGGCCGTCGGCGCCCAGCACGACGTACTTGTAGGCGTGGCCCGCGCCGACGCCGGGCACGAACAGCTCCCACACGCCCGACTGCCCCAGCTGGCGCATCGGGTGCTCGCGACCGTCCCAGCTGTTGAAGTCCGCCTTGAGCCGGATCGCCCGAGCGGCCGGGGCCCAGACCGCGAACGACGTCCCGGTGACCGGCTCGCCCAGCGGCGGCTGGTAGTGGTGCACGCGGGCGCCCAGGACCGTCCAGAGCAGCTCGTGGCGCCCCTCGTTGACCAGGTGCAGGTCCATCTCGCCCAGGGTCGGCAGGAACCGGTAGGGGTCGTCGACGGTGTGCGGATGCCCGTCGTCGTAGGTCACCTCGACGCGGTAGTCGGGCACGTCCTCGCCCGGCAGCACGCCGACCCAGATCCCCTCGTGCTCGTGCGACAGCTCGTAGGACGTGCCGTCGCCGTGCTGGACCGTGACCCGCTTCGCGAGCGGCTTGAGGACCCGGACCGTCACGTCACCGTCGTACGGGTGAGGGCCCAGGATCGAGTGGGGGCTGCCGTGCTCGCCGCGGACGAGCAGCTCGAGCTCGCCCACCGGGACGGGCTGGACGTTGGGCCGGGTCCGGCTGTTCTCTGGGCTGCTCATGCCGCTCCGATCCTGGCCACGGCCTGGAGCGGGATCGCCACCCAGGACGGGCGGTTGCGGGTCTCGTAGACGGTCTCGTAGACGGCCTTGTCCGCGACGTAGGCGTCGAGCAGCACCCGGTCCTCCGGGGACAGCCCGCCACCGGTGTAGGCGTAGAGGAAGTGGTTCTTGTTGCGCTCGGACCACTCCTGGGCCCGGGTGTCGATCAGCTCGGCGTCGGCCTCGCTGGTGCTGAGCGAGCGCTCGACGACGCGGGCGGCGTAGTCGAAGCTGCGCAGCATCCCGGCCACGTCGCGCCACGTCGAGTCCGGGAGCTGCCGCTCCGCCAGCGGCTTGGCCGGCTCACCCTCGAAGTCGACGATCTTCCATCCCTGCGAGGTCCTCAGGGTCTGGCCGAGGTGCAGGTCGCCGTGGACCTGCTGGACATCGAGCCCGTCCAGCTTCGACACCGCGGCGAAGGCAGCGCGCAGCGACGCCGCATGCTCCTTCAGCTCCGGTACGACGCCCAGTGCGGCGTCGAGCCGGCCGGTCATCGTGGCCGCCAGCTCCGCGGCCTCCGAGGCCGGTCGGGTCTCGGCCGGGAAGTGCTCGCGCAGCGTCTGGTGGACCTCGTGCAGCGCCTCGCCGAGCCGGGTGGACTCGCCGGCGAAGTCGCCGCCGGAGTCGTGGGCGTGCACCTCCGGGTCGGCGTACAGGGTCCGGACGCTGGCCAGGGCCAGGTCCCAACCGTCGCTGGCCGTGCGCAGGAACTGCTGCAGCATCGCCAGCTGCAGCACGTCGTCACCGCGCCCACCCAGCGGCGCCTCCAGCCAGCCGTAGAGCGCGGCGACGTGATCGGAGCCGGCGCGGGTCAGCACCTCGTGCACCGCGATGTCCGGGTTCACGCCCGGGGTGACCTTGCGGAACACCTTCATCAGCGCGTCCTCGCCGAACGCGACCGACGAGTTGGACTGCTCGCCGCTGAACAGCGTGGAGGTCGCGTCGAGGTCGAGCTCGTAGCCGGGCAGCCGACGGAAGACCAGGTCGCCGCCCTCCCCGTCGGCGCTGGCGGCGGCGAAGGCGCGCTGCCAGAGCGCCATGGCATCCCGGTCGTGGACCGCGTCGTAGGCGTGCTGCCAGCCGTGGTCGGGGTCCTCCCACCAGCCCACGAAGGCGTGGTCGAGCCGGTGCTCGGGGTCCTCGTAGAAGACGAGCGGCACCTGGTAGAGCTCGGTCCCGTTCTCGTCGTCGGAGTAGGTGACCTCCACCAGGTGGACCACCACCAGGGGTGGGCCGCCCGGCAGCACGCCGATCGTCCGCACGTCGTTGACGGCGTACGGCCGGCCCTTGCCGCCGAACCACCGGGTCCGGTCGAGGAACGCCGAGAACACGTCGGGGTCGAGATGGGCGGGCGTCACAGCAGCTGCCCTTCCTCGACGTCGTCCGCCGGCACCAGCCGGAACCAGTAGAAGCCGTAGCCGCTCAGGGTCAGCAGGTAGGGCAGCTCGCCGATGGCCGGGAACTGCACGCCGCCGATCAGCTCCACCGGCCGCAGCCCCTCGAACCGGCGCAGGTCGAGCTCGACCGGCTGCGGGAAGCGGGAGAGGTTGTTGACACACACCACGACCTCGGTCGAGCCGTCGTCGGTGACGTGCTCGCGGGCGTAGCTGAGGACCGACGGGTTGGACCCGCCCAGGTCGGCGAACGACCCCAGCCCGAACGCGTCGTAGCGCCGCCGCGCCTGGATCATCCGCCGGGTCCAGTGCAGCAGCGAGGACGGGTTCTCCAGCTGCGCTTCCACGTTGACGCTCTGGTACCCGTAGACCGGGTCCTGGATCGCCGGCAGGTGCAGCTTCCCGGGCGTGGCGGACGAGAACCCGGCGTTGCGGTCGGGGGTCCACTGCATGGGCGTGCGTACGCCGTCGCGGTCGCCCAGCCAGATGTTGTCGCCCATCCCGATCTCGTCGCCGTAGTAGAGGACCGGGGAGCCGGGCAGCGAGAGCAGCAACGCGCTGAACAGCTCGATCTGGTTGGTGTCGTTGTCGAGCAGTGGGGCCAGCCGGCGGCGGATGCCGATGTTGGCCTTCATGCGTGGGTCCTTGGCGTACTCGTCCCACATGTAGTCGCGGTCCTCGTCGGTGACCATCTCGAGGGTCAGCTCGTCGTGGTTGCGCAGGAAGATGCCCCACTGGCAGCCGGAGGGGATCGGCGGCGTCTGCTCGAGGATCTCCGAGATCGGGAACCGGGACTCGCGCCGGACCGCCATGAAGATGCGCGGCATCACCGGGAAGTGGAAGCACATGTGGCACTCGTCGCCGCCGGACTCGTAGTCGCCGTAGTAGTGGACGACGTCGGCGGGCCACTGGTTGGCCTCGGCCAGCAGGATCTTGCCGGGGTACTTCTCGTCGACGTACTTGCGCAGCTCCTTGAGGAAGCCGTGCGTCTCGGGGAGGTTCTCGCCGTTGGTGCCCTCACGCTCGTAGAGGTAGGGCACCGCGTCCAGCCGGAAGCCGTCCAGTCCCATGTCGAACCAGAACGACACCGCGTCGAGGATCGCGTCGCGGACCGCGGGGTTGTCGAAGTTCAGGTCCGGCTGGTGGCTGAAGAAGCGGTGCCAGTAGTACTGCTGGCGGACCGGGTCCCAGGTCCAGTTCGACGGCTCGGTGTCGACGAAGATGATCCGGGCGTCCGGGTACTTCTCGTCGGTGTCGGACCACACGTAGAAGTCGCCGTAGGGTCCGTCCGGGTCCTCCCGGCTGGCCTGGAACCACGCGTGCTGGTCACTGGTGTGGTTCATGACGAAGTCGATGATCACGCGGAGGTCGCGCTTGTGCGCCTCGTTGAGGAACTCGTGGAAGTCCTCGACGGTGCCGATCTCCGGGAGGATGTCGGTGAAGTTGGCGACGTCGTAGCCGCCGTCACGGAGCGGGCTGGCGAAGAACGGCGGGATCCAGAGGCAGTCGACGCCCAGCCACTGGAGGTAGTCGAGCTTCTCGATCAGCCCCTTGAAGTCGCCGGTGCCGTCGCCGTTGGAGTCGCGGAACGAGCGCACGAGGACCTCGTAGAACACCGCGGTCTTGAACCAGTCCGGCGTGCTGCCCTCGGAGTCGGGGAACGGGTCCGTGTCCGGCGGCGCTTCGGTGTCGACGTGGGTCGGCTCGACGCCGTCGACGGTCTGGACGTCCACCGGCGGCGTCGTCATCGCGTCCGAGGTCGACCGGGCCTCGGTCTCGGTGCTCGCCTCCGGGGTCACCGGCCGCTCCTCACACTGAGGACGTGGGCCGGCTCGTAGCCGGGGTCGAGCCGCACGTAGTTGTGCTGGCTCCAGCTCCAGTCCGCTCCCGTGATCTCGTCGTGGACCGCGAACGAGTCACCCCAGCTGAGACCCAGCGCCGGCAGGTCGAGGTGGACCACCGTCTCGCGGGTGGCGTGCGGGTCGAGGTTGACCACGACGATCACGGTGTCGGTCGCGCCGTGCTCGAGGGCAGCGCTCTTCGAGAAGACCAGCACGTTCTCGTCGTCGCTGTGGTGCACGACGGTGTTGCGCAACAGCTGCAGGGCCGGGTGCTCGCGACGGATCTCGTTGAGCCGGGTGAGGTACGGCGCCAGGGTGCGTCCCTCGGCGGCCGCGCCGTCCCAGTCGCGGACCCTGATCTGGTACTTCTCGCTGTCGAGGTACTCCTCGCTGCCCGGACGCACCGCGACGTGCTCGAACAGCTCGTAGCCGGCGTAGACGCCCCAGCTCGGCGAGCCGGTGGCGGCGACCGCGGCGCGGATCTTGAACGCGGCCGGGCCGCCGTACTGCAGGTAGGCGTGCAGGATGTCGGGGGTGTTGACGAAGAAGTTCGGCCGCATCAGGTGGTCGGACTCGCGCGACACCTCGCGGAGGTACTCCTCGAGCTCCCACTTGGCGTTGCGCCACGTGAAGTAGGTGTAGCTCTGGTGGAAGCCCACCGAGCCGAGCCCGTGCATCATCGGCGGCCGGGTGAAGGCCTCGGACAGGAAGATCGCGTCCGGGTCGGTGCGGCGCACCTCCTTGAGCAGCCACTCCCAGAACGCGACCGGCTTGGTGTGCGGGTTGTCGACGCGGAAGATCCGCACGCCGTGGCTCATCCAGTGCTTGACGACGCGGAGCACCTCGCGGCAGATGCCGACCGGGTCGTTGTCGAAGTTCATCGGGTAGATGTCCTGGTACTTCTTCGGCGGGTTCTCGGCGTAGGCGATCGTGCCGTCGAGCCGGGTGGTGAAGAACTGCGGGTGGCTGGTGACCCACGGGTGGTCCGGTGCCGCCTGGAGCGCGAGGTCCAGGGCCACCTCGAGGCCGAGGTCGCGGGCCCGGGCCACGAAGTCGTCGAAGTCCTCGATGGTCCCGAGGTCGGGGTGGACGGCGTCGTGGCCGCCGTCCTTCGAGCCGATCGCCCACGGTGAGCCCGGGTCGTCCGGGCTGGGGGAGAGGGTGTTGTTGGGGCCCTTGCGGTTGACCTCGCCGATCGGGTGGATCGGCGGCAGGTAGATGACGTCGAAGCCCATCGCCGCGACCGCGTCGAGCCGCTTGGCGGCGGTCTTGAAGGTGCCGCTGACGACCTTGCCGTCCGCACCGACGGTGGCGCCCTCCGAGCGCGGGAAGAACTCGTACCAGCTGCCGAACAGCGCTCGCGGCCGGTCGGCGTACGCCGGGTAGGGACCCTCGACCGTCAGCAGCTCGCGGATCGGGTGCGCCTCCATGGCGGCCACCAGGTCCGGGTCCTGGAGCACGGCGAGCCGTGCTGCCGGAGGGCGGCCCGGGTCGCCGGCGGCTTCGATCGCCCCCTGCAGCAGCTTGCCCTCGCGGTCGGCCGGGTCCACCTCGGCGAGCACCTTCTCGCAGAGGAGCCTGCCCTCCTCGAACATCAGCTCCACGTCGACGCCGGCCGGGATCTTGAGCCCGGCGTTGTGCTCCCAGGTCGCGATCGGGTCGGACCAGGCGTGGATCTCGAAGGTCCAGGCCCCGGGCACATCGGGCGTCACCCAGGCGTCGTAGCGGTCGGGGACGGTCTCGTGCTTGACCATGCGCACCGGCGGGCGTCGGCTGCCGTCAGGCGCGGTCAGCACCACCTCGGCGGCGAGCCGGTCGTGGCCCTCTCGGAAGACGGTCGCGCGCACCGGGAACGGCTCGCCGGCGGTCGCCTTGGCCGGCAGCCGACCGAGGTCGACCACGGGCATGACGTCCATGACGGGGATGCGTCCGACCATTTCACCAACCTAGCGATGGCGCGGGGTAGCGGCGAGGCCGCCTCTCGCCGCGCGGTACCCACGCGCCGAGCGACGAGGGGTGTGTGTTCTTCCAGGGTGAAACTGGTCCTGATCGGTTGCGGGCACCGGTGCACAACCAGATGCGGGTGGGCGCGTCCCCATGTCGCACCCACCCGCTCTACCCGTCAACGAGCCGTGCCGCCATGCGTTATGCAGGTCTTGACGGCCATCGGGTCGCACCACCGCGGCACCGAGTTCCCTTCCCTCTGAGCGGGTCGGGCCGAGTTGGTCCCGCCGTGGGCTTGGAACGATCAAACGGTTCACGCTAGCGTCAGGCCGGTGCGTGCGATCCGACGTTTCACCGTCCGCCCCGTGCTCCCGGAGCCGATCTCTGCGCTGGGGGACCTGGCCAACAACCTGAGGTGGTCGTGGCACCCGCCGACCCAGGACGTGTTCGCCTCCGTGGACCCCGAGCTGTGGGAGTCCACCGGGCGCGACCCGGTCAAGATGCTCGGCGAGGTGACCAAGGCCCGGCTCGAGGAGCTGGCCGCGGACGGCGCCTTCTGCGAGCAGCTCGGCGCGGCCGAGAGCGATCTGGCGGCGTACCTCTCCGAGGACCTGTGGTACCAGCGCCGGGTCCAGGACGGTCCGGAGGCGATCGGCTACTTCTCGCCCGAGTTCGGCATCACGGCGGTGCTCCCGCAGTACTCCGGCGGCCTCGGCATCCTGGCCGGTGACCACCTCAAGGCCGCCAGCGACCTGGGTGTGCCGATCGTCGGCGTCGGCCTCCTCTACCGGCACGGCTACTTCAAGCAGTCCCTGTCGCGCGAGGGCTGGCAGCAGGAGAGCTACCCGGTCCTCGATCCCGACGGGCTCCCGATCTCGCTGCTGCGCGAGTCGGACGGTGCCCGGGCCACGATCTCGATCGACCTCCCCGACGGTCCGCCGCTGGTGGCCCGGATCTGGGTGGTCCAGGTCGGCCGGGTGCCGCTGCTGATGCTGGACACCGACGTCGAGGGCAACCCGCAGCACTACGTCGACGTCACCGACCGGCTGTACGGCGGCAACAGCGAGCACCGGCTGCGGCAGGAGCTGCTGCTCGGCGTGGGCGGCGTCCGTGCGCTCCGCGTCTACTGCCGCCTCACCGGTCACCCGATGCCGGAGGTGTTCCACACCAACGAGGGGCACGCCGGCTTCCTGGGCATCGAACGGATCCGCGAGCTGACCGTCGAGAAGGACGGCCCCAAGGTCGACTGGGACACCGCGCTCGAGATGGGCCGGGCGTCAACGGTCTTCACCACGCACACGCCGGTGCCGGCGGGCATCGACCGGTTCCCGCGCACGTTGGTGGAGCAGTACTTCGGCGACAAGGGGGCCACCCCCGGCGTACCGCTGGAGAAGCTGCTCGCCCTCGGCACCGAGGACTACGCCGGCGGCGACCCGACGGTGTTCAACATGGCGGTGATGGGGTTCCGGCTCGCCCAGCGCGCGAACGGTGTCTCGAAGCTGCACGGCCACGTGAGCCGGGACATGTTCCACGGGCTCTGGCCGGCCTTCGACGAGGCCGAGGTCCCGATCGGCTCGATCACCAACGGTGTGCACGCGCCGTCCTGGGTGGCCCGGGAGCTGTTCGACCTCGCGGCCGCGCAGGGCGCCGACACCCACACCGACGACGTCGACGCGTTCTGGGCCGCGGTCGACAAGGTCCCGGCGACCGACGTCTGGACCGCGAAGCGGCAGCTGCGCGAGCGGCTCGTCCTCGACGCGCGGCGCCGGCTGACGAAGTCGTGGCAGGACCGCGGCGTCGCCAGGGCCGAGCTCGCCTGGATCTCCGGCGCGCTGAGCCCGGACGTGCTCACGATCGGCTTCGCGCGGCGGGCTGCGTCCTACAAGCGCCTGACCCTGATGATGCGTGACCCGGAGCGGCTCAAGAGCCTGCTGCTCCACCCCGAGCGGCCGATCCAGATCGTGATCGCCGGCAAGGCGCACCCGGCCGACGACGGCGGGAAGAAGCTGATCCAGGACATCGTCAAGCTCTCCGACGACCCCGAGATCCGGCACCGGATCGTGTTCCTGCCCAACTACGACATCGCCATGGCTCAGCCGCTCTACCCGGGCTGCGACGTGTGGCTGAACAACCCGCTGCGGCCCTATGAGGCGTGCGGCACCTCCGGCATGAAGGCCGCGCTCAACGGCGGCCTCAACCTGTCGGTCCTCGACGGCTGGTGGGACGAGTGGTACGACGGCGACAACGGCTGGGCCATCCCCACCGCCGACGGCGTCGACGACGTCGACCAGCGTGACGACCTCGAGGCCGCCGCGCTGTACGACCTGATCGAGAACGACGTGGCCCCGCGCTTCTACGACCACGACGAGGACGGCGTACCGACCCGCTGGCTGGAGATGGTCCGCCACACCCTGAAGTCGCTCGGCCCGAAGGTGCTCGCCACCCGGATGGTCCGCGACTACGTGCGCAACCTCTACGCGCCCGCCGCCGCCAACTCCCGGCTGCTCAACGCCGACTACGCCGGCGCCGCCCGGCTGGCGGCCTGGAAGAAGAAGGTCCGCGCCGCCTGGCCGTCGGTCCGCGTCGAGCACGTCGAGTCCTCCGGCGTCGGCGACGCCGCCGAGGTCGGTGCGATCCTGAACGTGCGCGCCTTCGTCTCCCTCGGCGAGCTGGACCCGGACGACGTCCACGTCCAGGTGCTGCACGGCAAGATCGACAGCAACGACGTGCTCACCGACGTCACCGTCAAGGACCTGTCGCTGGCCGAGACCTACGACGGCGGCCGCTACCGGTTCGACGGCGACGTCGAGCTCGACCGCGGCGGGCCGTTCGGCTACACGGTGCGGGTCATCCCCAAGAACGAGCTGCTCACCTCGGTGGCGGAGCTGGGCGTGGTGGCGGTCGCCTGACCAGACTCAGCCCGCCGGGTGGGCGTGGTCGGCCATGAACTCCTCGCCCCACTGCATCACGGAGAGGCTGGGGCCGGAGAGGCTGAGCGTCGACGCCGCGGTGGGGTCCGGTAGCGGAAGTCCTGCACAGCTCTGGTCACTGCGAGGCAGCTTGCCGTCGATCAGCCAGCGGTTGGCGATCGAGTCGACGCAGCCGTCGCCGGAGCCGTAGATCGTGTGGTCGCCCTCGTGCTTGACGGTGACCAGGACCGAACCGGGGGTGCGGCTGTGAGCATTGAGCCCCATCGCGTACGGCGTGGCCGGGTCGCCGTCGTTCTGCAGCATCAGGACGGGCGGGATCCCCTTGCCAGTGACCGGCGAGCCGATGGCCGGGAACCGCCAGAACGGGCACGGGTTGTCGAGCCAGGTCGCACCGGTGAGCGGATACTTGGTGAACGCGGTCCAGTCGCTGAGGAGCTGCGCGTCGGAGACGCTCGTGTCGTTGCAGACGGTGGACCAGAAGGTGTGCTCGGACTGGTCCGCGCCGGCATAGCCGAACACGGAGGCGACCTGGTCGCGGGCGCCGCTGTCGGCCCGGCCGTACCGCTCGATGGTGGCCATGGCGGCCCCGAGGTCTGGGAACGCCGATGCCGAGTACAGCGGCCCGACGATCCCGTAGTCGTAGAGCGCCCCGGTGAGCACAGTCCCGTCGCTGAGGGTGATCGGCTTCTTGGTGAGCGCGTCCCGCCGCTCCTGGTAGGTCCGCAGCACGGCGTTCGGCGTACGACCGAGGTGGTAGAGCGTGTCGTACTTCGCCGCCCACGGGACGAAGTCCTCCTCGAAGCGACGCTGGAACGCGGCCGGCTGGGTGCGGAAGCTCTGGTACACCGGCTGGGTGAAGTCCCAGCTCGAGTCGAGCAGGAACCGGTCGGTCCGGCTGGGGAAGAGCGTCGCGTACCACGCGCCCAGCCAGGTGCCGGCCGACCAGCCGAGGTAGCTCGTCCGGGCCTCCCCGAGGGCGGCGCGCACGAGGTCCAGGTCGCGCGCGGTCTGGTCGGTGTTGACGTACGGCGTCATCGGGTCGCCGGCGCAGTCGACTGCCTCGGCGTTCGACCGGGCGAGGAACCGGGCGGTGTTCGCCGGTGAGCGGTCCAGGCCGTCGAGGGCGTCGAGCTTGGTCAGGTTGTCGGTCCCACCACACTCGATCGTGCTCGAGGCGTAGGTGCCGCGAGGGTCCATGCCGATCAGGTCGTAGTGCGCGGCGAGCTCCGGCTCGGCGTCCTCGAGGTAGAGCGGCACCCAGTAGCCGGCCTCTCCCGGGCCGCCAGGGTTGGTGAGCAGGATGCCGTGGCGAGCGCCGGTCGCCCTGACCCGGGTGATGAACAGGTCGATGTCCCCGCGAGCCGGGCGGCCCCAGTCCAGCGGAGCGGTCAGGGACGCGCATTGGTACTCCGGGAAGGAGCCGTCGTCGTAGCAGGGCTGCCAGTCGACCGTCTGGGCGGCGTACGTCGCCAGGGTTGCGCGGTAGGCGGCCGTGGCACCTGGATCACCCGCAGCGGCGGCGTGCGCGGGGCCGGTGGCCACAGGGACGACGGTTGCGGCCACGACGGCCACCCCAGCGATGACGCGACCGAGTCGATGGTTGGGCATTTTTGCGAACCCCCCGCTGGCGGGCGCTCTCGGCCCGGTGCCGTCGAACGATCCACCCGCGATCGATCCCCCGGCAAGGCCGCAGGCCCGAAATACCCAACCTGGGTCCACCAGCCCTCGCCCTTCGCCCTTCGTGTGGCTGGGCGAGACTCGGGGCATGGTCACGACGCGGATCCCTGGCTTCGTACTCACCGACCACGTGGTGGAGGTGCCCCTCGACCATGGTGCACCGGACGACGGGCGCACGATCGAGGTCTTCGCGCGCGAGGTGGCGGCCGCGGGTCGCGACCACGACGAGCTCCCGTGGCTGCTGTTCCTCCAGGGCGGACCGGGCGGGAAGTCTCCGCGTCCGGGCAGCGGTCCGGGTGACGGGTGGCTCAAGCAGGCGACCCGGACGCACCGGGTGCTGCTCCTCGACCAGCGGGGCACCGGCCGCAGCACGCCCCTGACCCGTCAGGCGGTCGTGGGCTGGTCCGACCCCGAGATCGCGGCGTACCTGCGGCTGATGCGAGCGGACAGCATCGTTCATGACTGCGAGATGCTGCGCGACCGGGTCGCCGGCGGCCGGCCCTGGGAGACCCTGGGCCAGAGCTACGGCGGCTGGGTGACGATGACCTACCTGTCCGTCGCGCCCGAGGGCCTCGACGCCTGTTACGTCACCGGCGGACTGCCCGGCCTCACCGCCACGGCCGATGACGTCTACGCACGCACCTATCCGAGGGTGGCCGGCAAGAACGCCGAGTTCTACGCGCGCTACCCCGACGACGCGGCGCTCGTGCGCCGGATCGCCAACCACCTCGAGGCGCACGTTGTCGAGCTGCCCGACGGTGACCGGCTCACGACGCGGAGGCTGCGGCGGCTCGGCGGGGAGTTCGGGATGAGCTACGGGTTCGAGCGGGTGCACTGGCTGCTCGAGGAGGCATGGCACGGCCGTGAGCTGTCGGACGTGTTCCTGCACGGCGTGCTGGAGCTGACCGCCCACATCGACGGGCCCTTGTTCCCGCTGCAGGAGTACCTCTACGGGCAGCCCGGCTCGGCCGCGAGTGCCTGGGCGGCGGAGCGGGCGATGGCACAGCACCCGGAGTTCGCCGAGCACCACGACCCGCTGCTGTTCACGGGCGAGATGTTCTACAGCTGGATGTTCGACGAGATCCGGGCGCTGAAGCCGTTCCGGGGGGCGGCCGAGCTGCTGGCGGCGTACGACGACTGGGGACCGCTCTACGACCTCGACCGGCTGGCCGCCAACGAGGTGCCGGTGCTCGCAGCCGTCTACCACGACGACATGTACGTCGACGCCGGGCTGCAGCTCGACACCGCGCGCCGGGTGGGCAACGTGCGCACGTGGGTCACCAACGAGTTCGAGCACGACGGCCTGCGCGCCGACGGGGCGCGGGTGCTCGGCCGGCTGATGGACATGCGTGCGGGGCGGGTCTAGAGCTCCTCCGCCCTTCCCCCCGGGTGCGGCCAACCCCACCCGCGAGGGCGGTGAACCGAACCCCGCCCGTGGAACAACCCCACGCGAGTGCGGCGGTCTCCTCTGCCGTCGCAGCGGTCAGCACGATCGCCCCGCGCCGGCGCGACGACGACGATCGGAGTCGTCGGAAAGTTGAGCCGGCCGAACCCGAGGAGACCATCGTGGACACCATCACCACTCGCAAGGCGTCACCCGCCCGCGGTATCCACCATCACTCGGCCCAGGGCTTCTGCATGGTGTGCGGGACCGTCTGGCCGTGCTGGCGCGGGCTCGTCGAGGGCACCGGCGCTGACGCAGTCCGACGCTCCAGCCTGCCTCGGCTCCTTGTTCGCGTGTCGTAGCGCTGAGAGAGTCGTGGGCCGCGAGGGATCGGTGGACCGGAAGGACTGTTCATGGACATCGAGGCACTGCGCCGCGACACTCCCGGCTGCGTTGAGCGCATTCATCTGAACAGTGCCGGTGCCGGGCTGATGTCGCGCCAGACCCTGGAGTCGGTCACCTCGCATCTCGAGCTCGAGGCCCGGATCGGGGGCTATGAAGCTGCTGCCGCCGCGGCCGAGAAGATCGAGCACACCTACGACGCGATCGCCCGCCTGATCGGCGCCGACCGCGACGAGATCGCGGTTGTCGAGAACGCCACCCGGGCCTGGGACATGGCCTACTACGGCCTTCGGTTCCAGGAGGGCGACCGGATCCTGACCGCTCGCGCGGAGTATGCGAGCAACGCCATCGCGTTCCTGCAGACCGCAAGGGCGCACGGCGTGAGCGTCGAGGTCGTCCCGGACGACGAGAGCGGGCAGCTGTCCGTCAGTGCGCTGCGCGAGATGGTCGACGAGCGGGTCAAGCTGATCGCCGTCACTCATGTGCCCACCCAGGGCGGGCTGGTCAACCCCGCGGTCGGCATCGGTGAGGTCGCTGGCGAGTTCGGCATCACCTATCTGCTGGACGCCTGCCAGTCGGTTGGTCAGCTGCCCATCGACGTCGCCGAGATCGGATGCGACCTGCTCACTGCCACGGGCCGCAAGTACCTGCGCGGACCCCGCGGCACGGGGTTCCTGTACTGCGCACGGAGCATGCTCGAGCACCTGGAGCCGCCGTTCCTGGACCTGCACGCCGCGACGTGGACGACCCCCGACAGCTACCGGGTCCGCGACGACGCTCGCCGGTTCGAGACCTGGGAGACCTACTACGCCGGCAAGATCGGCCTCGGCGTCGCTGCGAGCGCTGCGGTCGACCTCGGCCTGGACTCCATCGAGCAGCGCGTCACCCACCTCGCCGAGTCCCTCCGACGACGACTTCTCACCCGGCCGGACGTGCTCGTGCATGACCAGGGTGAGCGCCGGTGCGGCATCGTCACGTTCACCATCGACGGCCATGACCCACATCGCATCGCCGAACAGCTTCAAGCCCAAAGGATCAACGTCTCCGTCTCGATCGCCGACTACGCACGATGGGACCTCGAACCACGCGGGCTGGACGCGGTGGTCCGTGCCTCGGTCCACTACTACAACACCGACAGCGAGCTCGACCGCATGTGCGACGCACTCCCGAAGGCATCGGCTCGAACCTGATCCGTGCCGATCCGCGCTCCTCTCGGGTTCTCGCGGGTCTTCGGTCAGAGCCAGCGCCGGACCCGGCCGGTGTAGTCGGCGTACGCCGCCCCGAACTTCGCAGCCAGGTACCGCTCCTCGGGAACGACCGCGCCCCATCGGAGCAGCGCCCACTCCAGGGGAAGGGCAACCAGCGCCCACGCCGATCCCACCACCAGGCCCACGCCCGCCGATCCGGCGAGCAGACCGATGTACAGCGGGTTGCGCGACCAGGCGAAGGGTCCGTGGTCGATCACGACCGTGGTCGCCTCGCCCGGTAGCAGCGCGGTGCGATGCCGCGCGATCGTCATCAGGGCCCAGCCGTTCCACACCACGAAGGCAGCGACGAGCAGCCACCCCAACCCGGCCGTCACCGGCGTAGTGGCGAGTGGATCGCCGAGGAACCACGAGACGAGGAGCCCGAGCACCAGCGGCCCGCCCACGGCCACGGGCGGCCACATCCGGAAGGCCGGACCGCGGTCGGACGCCACCGCTCATGAGTACCACCCGAGCGTCGGTCGATGCGGTGGGATCGTTGGTGGTGTGGACGATGAGTCGGCTCAGTTGCGTCGGTTGAAGCCGTATCTTGCCGGTGGGGAGCTTCGGTCCATCTGGTAGCGGGTGTCGTGGGCTCGGGCGTGGTGCCAGGGGCAGATCATGATGCCGTCGCGGTCGGTGCGGCCGCCGTCGACCCAGCGGACCGGGTGGTGCAGGTGACACGTCCCGGGTGGCCGGTCGCAGCCGTCTACTTCGCAGCCGCCGGCTTCGATGGTCTTGGCGATCCGCTGGGCTTCGGTGTGGAACCGGGTCTTGCGGCCCAGGTCGAGGACCTGGGACTTTCCGCCGAGGACGGCGGGGATGATCCCGGCCTCGCAGGCCAGCCGCCGTGCCGCGCCCGGGCTGAGGTGTTCGCCGGTGTCGAGCTGGGCGGCCTTCAAGGCCCCCCGAGGAGGCTGTCGTAGTCCAGGAGCACCACGACGGTGGCGGTGAGGCCGCCGGCCTTGGGGAGGCGGTGGGTGGGGTAGCGCTGGATGTACTCGGTGAAGGCCTGGCCGAGCCGCTCCGGGGTCGGTCGCCGCTCACCCACCGGACCGAGGGTGCCTTGGCCGGCTTGGTGTCGGGGGGCGGCGATCGCCGACAGCGCCTTCTTCAGGGCGGCGCCGGTGAGGGTGTCCAGGGTGAACCGGCCGTGGAGCTGGCCGTGGCCGTCGTCCCAGAGGGTCAGCCGGGTGGCGGCCGCGGCAGCGCGTTCCTGGCGTTCGAGGAGTCGGGCTTCGTGGGCCTCGGCGGTCTCGGGGGAGACGACCTCGAGGATCCGCCGCCCCAGGACACGGAGGTCTTTGGCGTCGTGGTCGGCGGCCAGGTCGAGCAGCCGCTCCTCGGCCTGGGTGACGATGTCGGGGTCGAGGTCGTCGGGGAGCTCGGCCAGCGCCCGGAGGATCACCTCGGCCTGCTCGACCTGCAGCCTGCCGTCGGCCAGCGCGGTCCGGGTCGGCTCGTGGGCCTCGAGGCCGTGGGCGGTCCGCATCATCCGGTGCGCGGCCGACCGGGTGGTCCGGGTGGCGACGGCGTGCCAGTTCGCGGTCGAGGACGCCGCGGTGCTGCCGGCGATCTGGAGCCGGTCGGCGTGGGCCAGGAGCCGGGCCTGCAGCTCGGCCACCTGGGCCGCCAGAGCGTTGAGCTCGCGGAGGGTGGCGGTGGTCTCGGTGGGGTCCATCGACCACACCGAGGCATCGGCGACCGAGGACAGCTCGCAGCGTGCGTCAGCGACGGCGGAGCTCACCCGGTGGGGGTGGTTCGCGATCGCTGTCATGGGTCCATTCCAGCATCGACCACCGACAGTCGAGGGCCCCGTAAACGGTTGTCCACAAGGGATTCCGAAACTATTTCGAACTTTCTTTCGAGCTCTTTCTCGACCACCGCCGGACCGCAGCCAGCCCGCCGGCGGCAACCCGATACCCAGCCTGCCTTTGGCGCGCGGTGGGGCTGTCAACCCGCCCCGGGAACCGCAGCGAAGGCACTCTGCTTGACAGCCCCACCACGCGTCAGACACTGGCGTATCGGGTTGCCGCACCCAACCGAAGGCCGTCGCCCCAGGGTCTCGACAATGTCGACCGTGTGGTGCTCACCCCGGTGGCACGGCCGCGCGTGGTGGCGGTCGCCGGGCGAGTCCGTCGACGATCTCGGCCAGCCCGGGCAGGCCGCGGGCCGCGGCCATGCTCGCGGCAATCCTTCGTGCCTGCTCCCGGTAGCCCGGGTCGCCGAGCACCTCGCGGACGGCAGCGCCAACGGCCGAGGCCTCCGGGGTCTCGGACTTGAGCCGGCGCCCCACGCCGGACCACGCGATCCGGGCGGCCACCTCGGGTTTGTCCTCCTGGCCACCGCTCGTCACGATCGGCACGCCGTACCGCAGCGCGTACTGCACCCCGCCGTACCCGCCGTTGGTCACGTAGACGTCGGTCACGGGCAGCAGCTCGTCGTACGGCAGGTACGTCGCCGCTCGGGCGTTGGCGGGAAGCGGGGGGAGTGTCTCGAGCGGCCGTCCGCCGGTGGAGACGACCACGAGCACGTCGTCCTCGGCCAGGGCCTCGAGCGTCGGTGCGATGACCTGCCGGTAGTCGCGGTTCGCGATCGTGCCCTGCGTGACGTGGACGACCGGCCTGGAGCCGTCGAGCTCGTCCCACCATGGTGGCCGCGGCGCCTCCGACCCGGTGCCCGAGATCGGGCCGACGAAGTGCAGGGTCTCGGGCGCGTCCGAGCGGGGGTACTCGAACTCGGGGACGGTGAACTGGACGATCGCCTCCGCATGGCGCGGCCAGTCGAGGACCGGGAACGAAAGCGGCTTGCCGTACAGCTCCCGGCTGATCTCCCGGGCCATCCGCTCGGCCCTCGGGAACACGGTGCGCGCGGCGAGCGTGCTCAGCAGCCGGTTGCGCAGTCGGCCCAGAGGACCGCCGAGAGGGGTCAGCCCCATCCCGTAGGGAGCGGTGTCGCGGCTGGCGATCGTGAGCGGGACGACTCCGCACACGACGATGGGTGGGCGCTTGCCGAGGGCGTGGCCGAGCAGGAAGGCGCCGCCGGCGAACGCGGGATCGGTGAGCAGCACGTCGGCTGTCTCCTCCGCCTGGGCGGCCATGATCGCGTCGTAGTGGGCGCGGCCCGGGCGCACGAAGACGTGCTCGATGTCGAAGGCGATGGCCTTCGCGCCCTTGAGCGAAGCCCGTTGCGGGAAGGTCTGCTCCCAGTCCTGCCGGTCGTCGAAGTCGGCTTCGGCGGGCAGGGGGACGTGCTGTGCGCCGGTGGCGGTCACGGCATCGGCGAAGCGCGCGCCGGTGACGATGCGGACCCGGTCCCCGCGCTCGGCGAAGTGGCGCGCCACGGACAGCAGCGGCGTGAGGTGCCCGTGGATGGGGACGGACCCGATGATGATCGACGACATGCCTGGGACCTCGGAACTGGCGCGCCCGGCGATTGGGTGCCACGCCACACTAATGACCCGCACCCGGCGACGAGGAGCTGGGCGGCTGCCACGCCGGCGACCTGGCCGCTGACCTCCGTCAGCGACCGCCGCCGGGACGGGTCAGCTGCTCGAGCACGACGCGCAGCGGAGGCCACCGGTCCCGCCCGCGCCGGCACACGGCGTACCCGTGCAGGAAGACGCTCGGCTCCTTGAGCGGTCGCACGGTGACGCCGCGGCGGGACGCGCGGCCCCGGGGGAGCAGCGCGACGCCGAGCTTCGCCGCAATGAGGTCGTCGACGAGCTCCAGTGCGTCGACCCGGTGGGTGATCCGAGGGGTGAACCCGTTCAGCGACGCGAGCGTGCGCAGCACGTCCTCGTCCGCGGTGTGCCGCGAGTTCACGATCCAGTCATGGTCGGCGTACGACGCGAAGGGTGCCCGCTGGTCGGAGGACGGCACGCCGAGTCCCCACTCGACGTCCCACAGAGGGGTGACGTCGTGCTCGCTGCGCCACGACGCCGGCGCGAGGTTGTAGTCGTAGGTCAGGGCGAGGTCGATGTCGTCGTGGCCGAGCAGGTCCAGGGCCTCCGGTGGCTCCTGCTCGAGGATCTGCACCTCGACGCCCGGATGGAGGGGGGCGAGCTCGGCCACGGCCGGTAGCAGCGAGAGCCGGATGGCGGTGGCGAACCCGGCCACGCGTACGGCGCCCACCGGCTCCGCGGCCGGGTCCAGGTCCAGCCGGGCTGCATCGATCGCGGCGAGGATCGTGACGGCGTGCTCGGCCAGCCGGTGGCCGGCGGGGGTGAGCCGGACCCGGCGGCCGTCGGGCTCGACGAGCGCCGTGCCGGCCTCCCGGGCCAGCGCCGCGATGGCCTGCGAGACGGTCGACGTGGTCGTGCCCAGCGCGGCCGCCACCTCGCGCATCGACCCGAGCCGCGAGAGCTCGAGCAGCATCCGGAGCCGTCGGACGTCCATCCACGAATTGTTTCGTTGAAACGAACGGTATGTCCAGTAAAATCACGTGGACGCGAACGTTCCCGAGACGTTGACTGGAGCCATGTCCAGGTCGTCGGCCCGCATCGGAGCCTCCATGGCGACGGTGTCGATGCTCTGCGTCCAGCTGGGGCTGGCGGTGTCGGTCGGGCTGGTCGACCAGATCGGTGCGAGCGGCGCGGCCTGGCTGCGGCTGTTCTGGGCGGGCATCATCCTGCTGGTCCTCGTGCGGCCGCGCCCGTCCCAGCTGAGCCGGCCGGCCGTCCGCGCGGGCATCGCGCTGGGCGTCGTCACGGCCGGGGTCACGCTGCTGTTCATGGCGGCGGTGGCCAGGCTGCCGCTCGGCACGGCGAGCGCGATCGAGTTCCTGGGTCCGCTGACGGTCGCGCTCGCCCACAGCCGCGGGCTGGGCCGGCTCTGGGCGCTCGCGGCGGCCGCTGGCGTCCTGTGCCTGACCCACCCGTGGACGGGGACCGTGGATGTCGCCGGTGTCGCGTTCGCGCTGGGCGCGGCCGGGTGCTGGGCGGTCTACATCCTGCTCACCCAGAGGATCGGGGACGTCGTCACCGGGATCACCGGGCTTGCGATCTCCATGCCGGTCGCCGCCCTGGTCGCGACCGCGGCCGTCGGCTGGAAGGTGGTCGGCCGGCTCACCCCCGAGCTGCTGCTCATCGGCATCGGCCTGGCGATCCTGCTCCCGGTCGTGCCGTTCATCCTGGAGCTGCTGGCGCTGCGGCGTCTCGAGGCCGGCGCCTTCGGCACCCTGATGGCGCTGGAGCCGGCGTTCGCGCTCACCATCGGCTTCATCGCACTGCAACAGTCGCCGGCTGCGATCGCCGTCGTCGGGGTGGGCCTGGTCGTCGTGGCGGGCATCGGCGCCGAACGCTCGGGCGCCCGCAAGCAGGTCGGCGAGACCGATGTCAACGAGCCGGTGTCGTCGGCCGGTGCCCCGATGCCGATCGGCTGAGCAGCATGGCTCTACGCGAGCCGTCAGGGCTCGCCACGGCGTCACGACTGCCCCCGCTCAGCCGTGAGGAGGCTGGCTATCGGCTTGCCCTCGAGGCCTGACTGTGCGCGGAACGCAGCAGCTCCGCCCACACGTGGTGTGTCCAACTCGGTATGACGCGCTTGTCGCCTAGCGACCAGGCACCTCGTCCATGGCCAGGGAGGCGTGCGCCATCCGCCCTTGCTTGCCCGGGGCGAGCGACATGAGATGCAGAATCGCTCGCGGGACGTGGCGCGGTGCGCCCTCCCAACCGTGCTCGGCCATCACGCGCCTTGCCAGCTGGTCGAGTGTTCGTTGTTGTTGACCTCGAACGTCGAGGATGCAGCCGCGCATCGACGGATCAGTCGCGGCTCGGACCACCTCCGCGGCGACTTTCTGGACCGACACCCAGGCGAAGGGGTTGTCACCGCGACCGAAGACCATGGGTCGGTGTCGCCTGCCCGCGGTCTGCTCCAAGATCTCGACCCAGGTCTCCTCGAAGGCATCCGGCCGGACGATTGTCCAGGAACACCGACTCCGCTGCAGGTGCTCCTCAGCGGCATACTTCATCCGGAACAGCTCCATCGGACTGTCTGCTGAGGCACCGAGCACGGAGACCAGAACGACGTCGGCGCCCATCCGCTCCGCGGCGTCGATCAGCGCTACGTTGCCGTCCCGATCGACGTCGGCTGGTGGCTGGGCCGGGAATCCGGTGACGGCCGAGATGACTACCGACACGCCCTCGAAGCTGTCGTTGGTGATGTCCCGGAGGTCACCGTCGCTGGCGTGACTCAGGACTCGTACCCGCTCACCTGCGGCCTCGAGCTGTGCGACGACGAGCGAGCCCAGCCTGCCGCTGCCCCCGGCGACGAGGATCATCGAATCACGATCTGGCGTACTGCTGCTTCGGCGTCGACGTCTTCGTCGTCGGCGGGTTCCAGGTAGAACCGTGCTGCGGACGCGAGATCCCCGCGCACGGTGAACACGATGACTCCGCGCATGCAGTGCCTAGTGCCGTTGACGCGGGTACCGCTCATCTCCCATTCGGTCCAGACCGTCTCTCCATCCTGGGCAGAAGCCACGAGTGCCGCCGTGTGGTCCGGGACGGCAGCAAAGATCCGGGTCCAGTTGCTACGAACCTGTTCGGTACCCGTGAAGCCTCGTGCGGGATGCGCGGGCGTCTGGTTGACGTAGTCCTCGGCGAAGCATGCGACGACGCGGTCGACGTCACGCGTGTTGGTCGCATCCTCGAGGTTGAGGGCGAATGCGGCGTGTCCCATAGGAGCCTCCATATTGGATACAGTGAACTGTAACCAATTACGAGGATGGCCCTGTTGAATGCTTCCGTCAAGACCCGCCGCTACGACAGGACCGGGCGGCAGGATCAGGCAAGGCGACGAAAGCAGGCCGTCCTGGATACGGCCGAGTCATTGTTCTTCGAGCTGGGGTACGCCGCGACCACGGTCGCCGGCATCGCCGCCGCGTCGGGGGTGTCCCCTGAGACGGTCTACAAGTACTTCGGCGGCAAGCCTGGTCTGGTCAGGGCGCTTCGAGGCCGAGCCCTCCTCGGTCTGGGCGATGTGCCCGCCGAGCAACGCTCGGACCGGCTGCGCGACCTGGCCGATCCCCGGGCCATAGTGCGCGGCTGGGCCCAGCTCACGGCAGAGGTGGCACCGAAGGTTGCACCGATACTTCTCCTGGTTCGCGACGCGTCGGTAGCCGACGGCTCGATGCGGAGGCTGTTCGACGAGCTGGATGCCGACCGCCGCCGCCGCATGCACGCCAACGCCCGCGCGCTGAAACGCTCCGGACACCTTGGTCCCGGCGTATCGCTGGCCATGGCCACCGACGTCATGTTCGCGGTGTCCTCCCCCGAGATGTACGACCTACTCGTCGTGCGCGGACACTGGTCCTTGCGGCGCTACGCACGATTCGTCGAGACCACACTCACCAACGCCCTGCTTTAGATCGTTGGCATGTTCCGCACATCATGGGGCCCCAGGTCCGTAGTGCCGATTGCCGTGCCCGGCGGCAGCCAGCCATCGTTGCGGGTCGGCATCGCTTGGTGCGGCAACCCAGCGGTTCCTGTCGCATCGTGCCCGGATTGCTCGGAACCGGCAGCAATGCCGGTGCCTAGCTCGTCCTCGTGACCAGGGGCCGCGCCAGGGCCGTCGTCACGTCCAAGGCGCGTCGCCAAAGCCAGGGCGTCGCTTCGGTTGCGGCCCAGTGCAGCTCGCGCAGCAGATGGGTCGGGTCACCGTCGAGCTCGAGGGTAGGACCTTCGAACGCGAGCCCACGGGTCCTGAGCAGTTCGGCGCACTTCTGGGCGATGGCGCGGTGACCCAGCTCCGAGGGGTGGAGGCGGTCACGGCGCCAGAACTCCCGGTCGTAGATCCCGGGGTGGGCGCCCAGGTCCAGTTGGATCCCGTCCCAACGCGCCAGGATCTCCTCGTACACACTGTTGACCTCGTCGATCCGCCGGGTCAGGAACCCACGTACCGGTCGGGGCAGCCCGAAGACACGCCCGTGGTCGTGGAAGCGCACGGTCGCGAGAACGGCACCCTGCTCACTGAGCCGGTCGGCGCAGAAGAGCAGGTCGCCGCGGAACTCCTGCGCATCCCAGTCCGCACGCAGGACGTCGTTGATGCCGACCACCAGGCTGGCCAGGTGGGGTCGGTGTTCCAGAGCGATCGCGAGCTGGTGGGTACGCACCTGCGCAGCCGTGGCTCCGGGCACGGCAGCGTTGCAGAACGAGACGTCGTGCGATGCGGCCATGGAGGCCGCGAGCAGGCGTGCCCAGCCCCGCCAGCTGTCGTCGGCGCGGTCGCCCACGCCGGCGGTGGCCGAGTCGCCGAGCGCGGCGAAGCGGACGTAGCTACGGGTCGAGCCGTGTGGCAGCTTGCGGGTCGGTGATCCGAGCCCTTGCTTGTTCATTGCGCGTCCTGATCAGTAGGGGAGGACGCGGCCTGAGGGCGTGCGGGTGTCGATGGGGGTCTGACGGGGGCGGACCGGCCTGGGCCGCACTATGCGGATCTGCTTCATCGGACGGCTCCTTCCGGCGCGTCGTGGAATGCCTTTGCCGTGCCGTGCTGGCGCGGACGGACACATCGGGAGGAGCGCGGAGACGGATACGTAGATACGTCGCAGCGCAAGCCTCATTCACGAATCACGTCCCTCGGCAGTCGTGTTGCTGACACGCCGGGCATTCGGAGGGTCATGACGGACCAGAGTTCATGCTTGCCTCCGGCGGGATGGTTCCGAGGCTCAGGCGCTTGCGCGCCTTCGCACCTCAACCACCGTGGAGCGCCTTCACACCTCAGCCACTCTGGCCACCGCGGCCAGGCCGCCAACCAAGAGGCGTCAGGTCTCCCGCATCACGACCACGCTCCGTCCGCCCAGCCGGATCCGGTCGCCGGCCTTGACCGGCGTACCGACCGGCAGCTTGGGGTCCGTGGACAGCACCATCTCCCCGGTCTGGACCCAGTCGTTCTCGGGGATCACGAGCTGTACGGAACGGGCGCCGGAGTTGAAGAACATCGCGAACGACGAGTCGACCTGCTGCTCGCCCCGCGGACCGGGAGAGCGCAGCGGCGCACCGGACACGAACATGCCCAGCGTGGTGAGGGAGTGGTCGTGCCAGTCGTCGCCGGTCATCTCGCGCCCGGACGGGTGCAGCCAGGCCAGGTCCTTCGGGCCGCCGCGGATGGTGGGCCGGCCCTCGAAGAAGTGCCGCTGCCGCAACGCGGGATGCTCACGACGCAGCCGGAGGGCGACCTTGGTGACCTCGTAGACGTCGAGCCAGGCGTCGTCGGGCCGCCAGTCGATCCAGGAGACCTCGTTGTCCTGGCAGTAGGGGTTGTTGTTGCCGCGCTGGGTCCGGCCGCGCTCGTCGCCGGCGGTGATCATCGGTACGCCGTTCGAGAGGCACAGGGTCGCCATCAGGTTCGCGGCCTGCCGGCGGCGCAGCCGCACGATGCGCGAGTCGCTGGTCTCCCCCTCGACGCCGTGGTTCCAGGACCGGTTGTTGTCCGTGCCGTCCCGGTTGCCCTCGCCGTTGGCCTCGTTGTGCTTGTTGTCGTAGCTGACCAGGTCGCGCACCGTGAAGCCGTCGTGGGCGGTGACGAAGTTGACCGAGGCGTACGGCGAGCGGCCGTCGTCGGCGTACAGGTCCGACGACCCGGCCAGGCGAGTGGCGACGTCGCGGATGCCGGAGGAGCGACCGTTCCAGAAGTCGCGGATCTCGTCGCGGAACTGGTCGTTCCACTCGATCCACGGCGGCGGGAACTCACCGACCCGGTAGCCGTCGGTCGAGGCGTCCCAGGGCTCGGCGATCAGCTTCACGTGTCGCAGCAACGGGTCCTGGCCGATCGCGACCAGCAGGTGGCTGCGCATGTCGACCGTGCGCCCGGTCCGGGTCAGGGCGGAGAGGAGGTCGAACCGGAAGCCGTCGACGTGCATCTCCGTGACCCAGTAGCGCAGGGAGTCGAGAATCATCCGCAGGGCGAACGGGTGGCTGGCGTCCACCGTGTTGCCGCAGCCGGTGACGTCCCAGTAGGCGTCCTGGAACTTCGCTCCGGCCGGCCCGGGCGACACGCGGTGGTAGATCTTGTCGTCCAGCCCGCGCAGGCTCAGGGTCGGCCCGGCCACGCCGGCCTCGGCGGTGTGGTTGTAGACCACGTCGAGGATGACCTCGAGCCCGGCGTCGTGGAACGCCTTAACCATCGCCTTGAACTCGGTGACCTGCTGCCCGCGGTCCCCGCTGGAGGCGTACGCCGCGTGCGGGGCGAAGAAGCCGATCGAGTTGTAGCCCCAGTAGTTGGTCAGCCCGCGCGCCGCCACGGCGGGCTCGGTCAGGAACTGGTGCATGGGCAGCAGCTCGATCGCCGTGATCCCGAGGTCGCGGAGGTAGTCGATGACGGCGGGCGAGGCCAGTCCGGCGTACGTCCCGCGCAGCTCCTCCGGGACCCGGTCGTGGAGCTGGGTCATCCCCTTGACGTGGAGCTCGTAGATCACGGTGTCCCGCCAGCGCCGTCGCATGGGCCGGTCGTCGCCCCAGTCGAACCGGTCGTCGACGACCACGCTGAGCGGCACCTCCCCGGCCGAGTCCTGGAAGTCACGCACCGTCGGCGCGCCGAGGGTGTAGCCGAAGATCGCCGGGTCCTGGACGAGCCCGCCGCTGATCGCGCGGGCGTACGGGTCGAGCAGCACCTTCTGCGGGTTGAACCGCAGCCCCTGGTCCGGCGCCCACGGCCCGGCCACCCGGTAGCCGTACCTCTGGCCCGGCTCGATCCCCGGCACCGCACCGTGCCAGATGCCGAGCGACCGTTCGGTCAGCCGGTGTCTGGTCTCGGTGCCGTCGTCGGCGAACAGGCAGAGGTAGGCGGCGGTGGCCTCCGGCGCCCAGACCGCGAAGTTGGTCGACTCCTCCGACCAGGTCGACCCGAGGTGGTGGTTGGAGCCGGGCCAGATCGGCGCCACCTCGTCGCGGGTCCGCCAGAGTCCGGGCACCGGGTAACTCTAGAGAGGCCGGTGCCGGCGCCGGGGAGCCTCCCGGCAGAATGCCGAGCATGGGTGAGTCCGCCGGAGAGTTTGTCAGCCTCGACGTGGCCGATGGGGTGGGCGTGATCCGCCTCGACCGTCCGAAGATGAACGCGATCAGCTTCCAGGTCCAGGCCGAGCTGCGCGAGGCCGCCGCGGAGGCGACCGAGCGCGACGACGTACGCGCGGTGGTCGTGTACGGCGGCGACAAGGTCTTCGCGGCCGGCAACGACGTCAAGGAGATGGCCGAGCTGTCGTACGCCGACATGCTCAAGCTCGGTGCATCGGTGCAGTCCGCGGTGACCGCGGTGGCCCGGATCCCCAAGCCGGTGGTGGCCGCGATCAACGGCTACGCGCTCGGCGGCGGCTGCGAGCTGGCGCTGGCCGCCGACGTGCGGTTCGCCGCCGAGGACGCTCAGCTCGGCCAGCCGGAGGTGCTGCTGGGCATCATCCCCGGCGCCGGCGGCACCCAGCGGCTGGGCCGGTTGGTCGGCCCCAGCAAGGCCAAGGAGCTCATCTACACCGGCCGGTTCGTCAAGGCCGACGAGGCGCTGGCCATCGGCCTGGTCGACCGCGTCCTGCCCAAGGAGCGGGTCTACGACGAGGCGCTCGCCTGGGCCGGGCAGTTCAAGGGCGCGGCCGCCCTCGCACTCCGGGCCGCCAAGGAGGCGGTCGACCGTGGCCTCGAGGTCGATCTGGATACCGGGCTGGAGATCGAACGGGCTGCGTTCGCGGCCCTGTTCGCCACCGAGGACCGCAGCACCGGCATGCGCTCCTTCGTCGAGCAGGGACCGGGCAAGGCCACCTTCGAAGGTCGTTGAGCAGGGCAGGGAGTGATGGCGGACAAGGCGGACACCAAGGCCGAGGCCTCGGGCACCTCGGGCGCGCGCAGCCGCGGCGCCCGCACCGTGGTGCGGACCCGGATGGTCGTCGCACAGGTGGTGTGGCTGCTGTTCCTGACCGCGGCGCTGTTCCTGGCCGTGGGCGCGCTGCTCATCGCCCTGGACGCCAACCGCGACAACGAGCTGGTGAAGTTCGTGCTCGCGGGCGCGGACCGGGTGGACCTCGGGATCTTCTCCAAGGACAACGGGATCAAGCAGTTCCACGGCCCGGACGCGGAGACCAAGAACGCCCTGTTCAACTGGGGTCTCGGCGCCGCCGCGTGGCTGTTCGTGGGCCGGATCCTGTACCGCGCGATCCGTCCCTGAGCCCGGCCGGCGTACCCACGACGGTGACCGTTCTGGTGTGAGGAAGGCGACGCTGGGACTCGGTGTGACTCGGGGTGCCACGACGGTAACCTCCGAACCACCATGAACATTCTTGTCTGCGTCAAGTACGTCCCGGACGCCACCGCTGACCGCAAGTTCGAGGACGACAACACCGTCGACCGCGTGGGCGTCGACGGCCTGCTGTCCGAGCTCGACGAGTACGCCGTGGAGCAGGCGCTCCAGCTGAAGGAGAAGGCCGGCGAGGGCGCTGACGACGGGGGAGTCGAGGTGACGGCGCTGTGCGTCGGCCCCGAGAAGGCGGTCGACGCGGTGCGCAAGGCGCTCCAGATGGGTGCCGACAAGGGCATCCACGTCGTCGACGACGCGATCGCCGGCTCCGACGCCGTGGCCACCTCGCTGGTGCTCGCCAAGGCGGTCGAGAAGGCCGGCTCTGACGCCGGCGGGGTCGACCTCGTCATCTGCGGCATGGCGTCGACCGACGGCTCGATGAGCGTGGTGCCGGCGATGCTGGCCGAGCGGCTGTCCTGGCCGCAGGTCACGATGGCCTCGGTCATCGAGTCGCAGGGGGACCAGGTCCGGATCAAGCGTGACGGCGACACCGCGACCGAGGTGATCGGCGCGACGATGCCGCTGGTGCTGTCGGTGACCGACCAGTCCGGCGAGGCCCGCTACCCGTCGTTCAAGGGGATCATGGCGGCCAAGAAGAAGCCGCTGGACGTCTGGTCGCTGTCCGACCTGGGCGTCGACGCTGGCGAGGTCGGGCTGTCCGTGGCGTGGAGCGAGGTCGAGGACACCACCGAGCGCCCGCCGCGCAGCGCCGGCGAGATCGTCAAGGACGAGGACGGCTCCGGCGCAGGTGCGCTGACCGACTTCCTCGCCGCCAAGAAGTTCATCTGACCCCGAACGGGAGCCCTAGCCATGTCTGAAGTACTCGTCCTGGTCGACCACCTCGACGGAGCGGTCCGCAAGCCGACCTACGAGCTGTTGACCATCGCCAAGCGGCTCGGCGAGCCGTCGGCCGTCTTCATCGGCGACGGCGGCCAGGGCGCCGAGGTGGCCGAGAAGGTGAAGAAGTACGGCGCCGAGAAGGTCTACGTCGTCGACGACGCCCAGATCAAGGGCTACCTGGTCGCGCCCAAGGCCGAGGCGCTGCAGCAGCTCGCGGAGAAGTCGTCTGCGGGGGCGATCCTGATCCCGTCCACCGTGGAGGGCAAGGAGATCGCCGGCCGGCTGGCCATCAAGCTCGAGTCCGGGCTGATCACCGACGCGGTCGACGTGCAGGCCGCTGACGGGGGCGCCCCGGTCACCACGCAGAGCGTGTTCGCGGGCAACTTCACCGTGACCGCGAAGGTCACCAAGGGCACCCCGATCATCACCGTGAAGCCGAACTCGGCCGCCCCGGAGGAGTCGGAGGGAGCCGGCGCCGTCGAGGAGTTCACCGCCGAGATCTCCGACGCTGCCAAGACGGCCAAGATCGTGGCCTCCCAGCCGCGCAAGGCGACCGGCCGGCCGGACCTCAACGAGGCCGCGATCATCGTGTCCGGCGGTCGAGGCACCGGCGGTGACTTCACTCCGGTCGAGGAGCTCGCCGACGCGCTCGGCGCGGCGGTGGGCGCCTCCCGCGCCGCGGTCGACTCGGGCTGGATCCCGCACTCGTTCCAGATCGGCCAGACCGGCAAGACCGTCTCGCCGCAGCTCTACATCGCGGCGGGCATCTCCGGTGCCATCCAGCACCGGGCCGGGATGCAGACCTCGAAGACCATCGTCGCGGTCAACAAGGACGAAGAGGCCCCGATCTTCGAGCTCGTCGACTTCGGTGTCGTCGGCGACCTCAAGACCGTCCTCCCGGCCGCGACCGAGAAGGTCAACGAGCGCAAGGGCTGACGCGTTCGACGCTGGCTTCGAGGCTCGTCGCTGGCGCTGCTCGCACCTCAGCCACCGGGTTCGGCCACTCCGAGTGCCATGTGGCGCGACGCGAGCCAGAAGCAGACGCTCGCGCCGGCCAAGGCCAACAGGCCGCCCATGAGGCCGTAGGCGACGTAGAGCAGAACGCCGGCCGCACCGACGTACGCCGCCCAGCGGAGCGACCGGCGCGAGCCGAGGTACACGCCGCCGATGAGCGCGAGGGCGACCGCGCCGGCGATGAAGAACCGGGCCACCGAGCCCGTCCCGGCGTAGCTGCCGCCGGTCAGGCCGGGGATGAAGACGCCCGGTGTGTACGTGCTGGTGCAGAAGCCGTCGTAGTCGCAGTAGTTGGTGTAGTAGCCGGCCGTCAGGTAGCCCGGTGTGCCCACGATGGAACGCCAGGGCAGCCCGAGGGAGAGGACGGCGAGCGCCGTCCCCACCCAGACGAGGGTGCGCGCCTTCATCGCCGTCCGGGCAGCAGCCACAGGTGGGCGAGGGCGCAGGCGACGGCCATCGTCTGCGCGAAGCTGGTGGACAAGCCGATGAACGGCAGGACGATCGCCACCCAGTAGAAGACCAGACCGACCGTGGCGACGGCCACGACGTCCCAGACCCGGCGGGGCTCGCCCCTCCAGACGAGCGGGAGCAGGTGGGCGGCGGCCATGACCGTTGCGAAGATCGCCCACGTCGTCCAGTCGGTGTAGCCGCGCTGGCCGTTGACCATGAGCGCCAGCGCGAGGACGGTCAGCCCGACCACGAGCACCGCGAGGGCGGCCCTGATCATCGGACCGCGGTCCGCGTGCTGCCGCGGCGCCCGGGTGGGCGGCGGAGGCGGCACCGGCGGCATCGGCCGCGTGCCGGTCCCGGGTGGCGGCGGTCGCACCGGAGGTGGCGGCGGTCGCACCGGGGGTGGCGGCGGTCGCACCGGGGGCGGCGGCACCGGCGGCACCGGCGGCAAGGGCGGCACCGGGTTCTCGGGCTGGGTCGCGTCTGGTGGCTGCGTCACCGGCTCACCGTATGCATGACCCGGCGGCCTGGGGTACAGATGGTCCGTGAGCGTCTCGGACATCCCGCAGCCGGCGCTGGCCACGCTGAGCCACGAGCGGTTCTGGGAGCCCGGGTGGGTCTACGAGCGCAAGCTCGACGGGCAGCGCTGTCTGGCGGTCCGCAACCGCAGCGGCACCAAGCTCTACTCGCGCTCGGGTCGCGACGTGACCGTGGCGTTCCCCGAGATCGCCGAGGCCCTCGAGCAGCAGGCGTCGACGGACTTCGTGATCGACGGCGAGGTGGTGGCCTTCGAGGGATCCCGCACGTCGTTCGAGAGGCTGCAGCCGCGCATCCATGTGAGCAGTGCTGACAAGGCGCGGCGCAGCGGGGTGCCGGTCTACTTCTACGTCTTCGACGTGCTGCGGGCAGGCGGGGAGGACGTGCGAGGCGAGCCGCTGCTCGCCCGTAAGCGGAAGCTGCGGGAGCTGCTCACCTTCGAGGGCCCGATCCGCTACACGCCGCACCGGCGCAAGGCCGGCGAGGACTACTTCGCCGAGGCCTGCCGCAAGGGCTGGGAGGGGCTGATCGCCAAGCGTGCGGACGCGGCGTACGCGACCGGCCGCACCGACCGCTGGCTCAAGTTCAAGTGCGAGGCCGGGCAGGAGCTCGTCGTCGTGGGCTGGACCGACCCAGAGGGATCGCGAGTGGCGCTCGGCGCACTCCTGCTGGCCTACCACGACGGCGACGACCTGGTGTACGCCGGCAAGGTCGGCACCGGCTTCTCGCAGTCGGTCCTGCGCGACCTCCACGCGCGCCTGTCGCGCATCGAGCGCGACTCCACGCCCTGCACGCGCGGCTCGTCGATCCCTCGCAAGGCCGTGCACTGGGCCCAGCCGCGGCTGGTCGCGGAGGTTGCGTTCACCGAGTGGACCCGCGACGGCCAGCTCCGGCACCCGCGGTACCTCGGGCTGCGCACCGACAAGAAGGCAGCCGATGTCGTCCGCGAGTGAGGTCGCCGGCGTCGAGATCAGCAAGCCGGACAAGGTGCTGTTCCCGGACGACGGCGTGACGAAGCTCGACCTCGCGGACTACTACGACGCGATCGCCGACGTGATGCTGCCGCACCTGCGCGGCCGGCCCGTCAACATGCAGCGGTTCCCGGACGGCATCGACGGCATGGCCTTCTACGAGAAGAAGGTGCCCTCGCACTTCCCGGACTGGTTCCACACGGTCGAGGTGCACACCGAGGGCGGGACGCAGCGGCAGGTGGTCGTCGACGACCGTCGCAGCCTGGTCTACCTGGCCCAGCAGGCCTGCCTCACACCGCACACGTGGCTGTGCACCGAGAAGGACCTCGAGCGGCCCGACCAGCTGGTCTTCGACCTCGACCCGTCCGACGACAGCCTGGCCAAGGTACGGCGCGCGACGAGGCTGGTGGGCGAGCTGCTCGACGACCTCGGGCTCACGACGTACCTCAAGTCCACGGGCTCGCGCGGCTACCACGTGCTGGTGCCGCTCCGGCCCACGCTCGGGTTCGACGAGGTCCGCGACTTCGCCCGGGGCTGTGCCGAGCGGCTGGTCGACAAGGAGCCCGACCTGCTCACCGTCGAGCAGCGCAAGGCCAAGCGGGGCGACCGGGTCTTCGTCGACATCGGCCGCAACGCCTACGGCCAGACCGCGGTCCCGGCGTACGCCGTCCGGGCCCGGCAGGGTGCGCCGGTCTCGACGCCGATCACGTGGGACGAGCTCTCGAGGGTGAAGCCGGCGCAGTTCACCATTCGGTCGGTGCGGCGCCGCCTGGCCCGCCGCGACTGCCCGTGGTCCGACGTACGCCGCCATGCCCAGACGCTGACCAAGGCGCGGAAGAAGCTCGCCGTCGCTGGTTGAGGAGGGCGCTCTGCGCCCGGTGTGGGGCGCTCGCGCCGTCGAAACCAGGCGACCCGGTGCTGGACGTCGGCCGGTCGGCTGCCCTCGCTGCGGCGGTTTCGAGACGGTTGCTGCGCAACCTCCTCAACCATCGTGGGCTTCGAAGTCCTCGTTGGTCTTGCCCGAAAGCACCGACTCGTTCTGCGTCGAGGTCGGCTTGCGGCGGCGGTCGGCGCCGGCGTCGTCGACCTTGACCAGCATCCAGTTCTGCTCGTCGCCGCCCATCCTGGTGTGGGTCAGGGCGAACGCTCCGGTGAGCTTCTCGCCGTGCAGCTCGACCTTGAGATGGCCGTTCTCCAGCGCGGTGGCGGCGTCGACCGGGTCGCCGTTCTTCTCCGTGACGTTCTCGTAGGAGCCGGTGTCCCAGACCACGACCGTGCCCTCGCCGTACCCGTCCTCGATCCGACCCTCGAAGTCGGCGTAGTCGAGCGGGTGGTCCTCGACGTGCACGGCCAGCCGCTTGTCCCGCGGATCGAGCGAGGGGCCCTTGGGCACCGCCCACGAGGCCAGGACGCCGTCGATCTCGAGCCGGAAGTCGAAGTGCAGGTTGGTGGCGTCGTGTCGCTGGACGACGAAGACGGGATCACTCTTCTTCCGGCGACTCCGTCGCTTGCTGGACGGCTCGCCCGACTTCTTGGTGTCGCGCTTCTTCTCGTACTCGCGGAGCTCGGCCATGACCTCCGGTAACCACTCACCGGTCGACCTCGAGCCGACGGTCGGTCAGGACCGACCCGTGGTCCGCGCGCGCCCACGTGTGACCCGGGACGGCGTACTCGTCGTCGACCTTGACCAGGATCCAGTTCCGCTCGTCGCCGCCCATCCGGGTCTGGGAGAGCGCGAACGCGCCCCGCAGCTTGTGGCCGGCCAGCACGAAGCGCAGGTGCCCGCCGTCCAATGCCGGCCGGGGGTCGGTCGCGGGCCGGTAGAGGCCGGTGTCCCAGACGACCTTGCGGTCGTCCTCGAGCATCAGGTGCTCGTCGAGCTCGTGGTCCTCGACCTGCACGGCCAGCCGGCTGCGCAGCGGCGTCGAGCGTCGGGCCCTTGGGCACCGCCCACGACACCAGGACGCCGTCCACCTCGAGCCGCAGGTCGAAGTGGAGCGTGGTGGCGTGGTGGCGGTTGACCACGAATCTCAGGGGTTCGGACGGGGTCATCGGCCTCGAGTCTGCCGCCACCTAGGCTTTCCGCATGAGCCAGGACGTCCTCGACGCGGCGCGGCGGGCCCGCGAGGCCAGCCACGGGCTGGCGCTCGCGACGCGCGCACAGAAGGACGCCGCCCTGTTGGCCATGGCCGACGCGCTCCTGTCGCGGGCCGGCGAGGTGCTCGACGCGAACGCCGACGACGTGGCCCGCGCGGAGGCGGACGGTACGCCGGCCAACACCGTCGACCGACTGCGCCTCACGCGGCCGCGGCTCGAGGACATGGCCCGCGGGCTGCGCGAGGTGGCGGCCCTGCCGGACCCGGTCGGCGAGGTGGTCCGCGGCAGCACGCTGGCCAACGGGCTGGAGCTGCGGCAGGTGCGGGTGCCGTTCGGCGTGGTCGGGATGATCTACGAGGCCCGGCCCAACGTCACCGCGGACGCCGCCGGGATCTGCCTGAAGTCCGGCAACGCGGTACTGCTGCGGGGCTCGTCGTCGGCCAGCTCCAGCAACGCGGCGATCGTCGAAGTGCTGCGCGACGCCGCCGTCTCGGCCGGTCTCGACGCGGACGCCGTCCAGCTGGTGCCCGGCGACTCGCACGACTCGGTCAAGGCGCTGATGCGCGCTCGCGGTCTGGTCGACGTGCTCATCCCGCGTGGGGGAGCGGGGCTGATCCGGTCGGTGGTCGAGGAGTCGACGGTGCCGGTGATCGAGACCGGCGTCGGCAACTGCCATGTGTACGTCGACCGCGCCGCCGACCTCGTCAAGGCGCTGGCCATCGTGCTCAACGCCAAGACCCAGCGCACCAGCGTCTGCAACGCGGCCGAGTCCCTCCTGGTGCACGCCGACGTGGCCGAGGAGTTCCTCCCCCGGGTGGTGGTCGCCCTCCAGGAGGCCGGCGTCACCATCCACGGGGACGACGCGTTCGCGGCGTACGACGAGGTGCAGCCGGCCACCGACGCCGACTGGGGCGAGGAGTACCTCTCGCTCGACATCTCGGCCCGCGTCGTGCCCGACCTCGACGAGGCGATCACGCACATCCGGCGGTGGTCGAGCCAGCACAGCGACGCGATCGTGACCGAGGACCAGGGTGCGGCCCGCCGGTTCACGGCCGAGGTGGACTCGGCGGCGGTGCTGGTCAACGCGTCGACGCGGTTCACCGACGGCGCCGAGTTCGGGTTCGGCGCGGAGATCGGGATCAGCACCCAGAAGCTGCACGCCCGCGGCCCGATGGGGCTCCCGGAGATGACGTCGACGAAGTACGTCGTGGTCGGCGACGGGCACGTCCGCTGAGATCTGTAGGGTGTGGCCATGACTTCCGCGCAGATCGTGGCGATGGCGGCCGACCAGCGCATCAGCTTCGCCGTCGGCGGCGGCGTGCTGCTGATCCTGCTCGGGATGCTGGCCGCCCTGGTCGCCTTCGGCGGCGGACGCGAGCACTCCTGACCTCGGTGGGCAGCGCGTGACCCGCCGGGTCGGCGTGATGGGCGGGACCTTCGACCCCATCCACCACGGTCACCTGGTGGCCGCGTCCGAGGTCCAGTCCTGGTTCGACCTCGACGAGGTCGTCTTCGTGCCCACCGGCGACCCGTGGCAGAAGTCCGATCGGCAGGTCACGACCGCCGAGCACCGGTACCTCATGACGGTCATTGCGACCGCCTCGAACCCGAGGTTCAACGTCTCCCGGGTCGACATCGACCGGGCCGGGCCGACGTACACGATCGACACGCTGAGGGACCTGCAGGCGGTGATGCCCGACGCGTCGCTCTACTTCATCACCGGAGCCGACGCGCTGGCCGACATCTTCACGTGGAGGGCAGCCGACAACCTGTTCGAGCTGGCCCAGTTCGTGGGCTGCACCCGGCCCGGCCACGAGATCAACCCGCAGACACTGGCCGCGATCCCGGCCGAGAAGGTGACGATGGTCGAGATCCCCGCGCTGTCGATCTCCTCCACCGAGTGTCGTGCCAGGACCCGCCGCGGGGAACCGGTCTGGTACCTCGTCCCCGACGGTGTCGTCCAGTACATCGCCAAGCACCACCTCTACCCGCCCGACCCTGGAGCCCCTGAGCCAAAGTGACCGCCACCGACCACGCCGTCGAGCTCGTCGTGACCGCCGCCCGCGCGGCCTCCGACAAGCTGGCCCAGCAGATCATCGCCTTCGACGTGAGCGAGCAGCTCGCGATCACCGATGCGTTCCTGCTGGCCTCCGCCACCAACGACCGTCAGGTCCGCGCCATCGTGGACGAGGTCGAGGACAAGCTTCGTGAGATCGGCGCCAAGCCGATCCGTCGCGAAGGGGAGCGCGACGGCCGCTGGGTGCTCATCGACTACGGCGAGATCGTCGTGCACGTCCAGCACGAGGAGGAGCGGCAGTTCTACGCGCTCGAGCGGCTGTGGCGCGACTGCCCGACCATCCCGCTGCCCGCAGACGTCACCGACTCCCCATCTGGTTCAGCCCGGCGTGGTTGAGCTCGTCCTGCTCCGGCACGGCCGGACCGACTGGAACGCCGTACATCGCATCCAGGGGCAGTCCGACTCGCAGCTCGACGACCTCGGCCACGCCCAGGCCGAAGCCGTAGCGCCCGCCATCGCGGCCCTGGACCCCTCGGTCATGTGGTCCTCGGACTCCGACCGGACCCGCGACACGGCGTCGTACGTCGCCCGGGTCTGCGGCCTCACCCCGACCTTCGACCCGCGGTTGCGTGAGTACTCCTTCGGCGCCCGCGAAGGGCTCTACCACCACGAGTTCCAGATGGCCGACGCCGACCAGTACCGCTCCTTCCTCGCCCTGGACTGGGACAACGTCGCCGGTGCGGAGAAGTACCACCAGGTCGCCGCCCGGATGGTCGCCGCCCTCGCCGAGCTGGTCGCGCTGGTCCCCGACGACGGGGTCGCCCTGGCCGTCTCGCACGGCGCCGCGATCCGCACCGCCGTCGCCACCCTGCTGGGGTGGCAGGAGCACCAGGCCCTCTGCCTGCGGGGCATGGACAACTGCGGCTACGCGATCCTTCGCCGTCCCGCCCCCGACGCGCCGTGGCGGCTGCACGCGTACAACCGCGTGGTCCCGGTGCCGCCCGATTTCATCGAGCCGGGGGCGGTTGGCTAAGATTCCGCGAGTTGTCCGCCGGGCTTCCACCTCGGGCAACACCTGGGGCTGTGGCGCAGCTGGTAGCGCATCTGCATGGCATGCAGAGGGTCAGGGGTTCGAGTCCCCTCAGCTCCACCAACATCACTGCAGGTCAGACGGGGTCTCCGGCCCCGTCTGACCGCCTCGCCGGGAGCTCGCATCGGGTCTCGTGCCCAAACGTGCCCAAAGCTGTCCGAACTCTCGACCCCTCGGTTGCCTATGTAGGGGAGTCGCGAAGAAGACACGGCGGCGCCTGGCGGCCAGGAGAAGCACCCGTGAACCACTCCAAGGAACCCAGCGGAACCACCGGACACCCGACCGGACCGACCCCGCGATCGTCCGAGTCCGCGCGGAGACCACGCCCAGCCCGGAAGAACACCCGCGACTCCTTCGGCAGTGTCCGCCGGCTGCCCAGCGGCCGCTACCAGGTCCGCTTCAGCGACGCCGGCGGAAACCGCCACACCGCGCCGGACACGTTCGCGACCCGGCGGGACGCCGTGGACTACCTGGCCGTGATCCGAGCCGAGATGTTCCGAGGCACCTGGCGCGCCCCCGAGCTGGGCGCGGTCACGGTGGCCGACTACGCCGCCAGCCTGCTCGCCGTCCGCGTCGACCTGGCGCCCAAGACCCGCCAGCTCTACGAGGAGCTCCAGCGGCTGTGGATCGACGCCCCCCACGAGCTCCCCGCCACCTCGGGCCGGCAACCGCGGACCATCAACTTGGGACAGATGGAGCTCGGCTCGCTTACCGTCGCCACCATCCGGGACTGGTACGCCGCCGCCATCCACACCACCGACCAGCGAGCCGCGAGGCGAGCCGAGGAGGCCGAGAGACGGGCTGTCCGCAAGCGCACCAACCTCAGCGCCGCCCGGTCCTGGGCCCAGGACCGGGGGCTACGGGTCGGCGCCACCGGCCGGCTCCCCGCAGCAGTCGTGCAGGCCTGGAAGGACGCCGGCTCACCGGTGCCCGACACCTCAGCCGCTGTCCGGGCTGAAGTAGCCCCCCAGGGGATCACGGCACGCGCCAACCCGCCGGGCCGAGCCCGCGTCGCCCAGGCCTACCGGTACCTGAGCACCGTGCTGCAGCAGGCGGTCCGCGACGGACGCATCCAGGCCAACCCCTGCCAGATCCCCGCCGCCGGGCTGATCAGGACCCCCGAAAGGGTCCCGGCCACGCCGGAAGAGATCGACGCCCTCGCCGCCGCCATGCCCCCCAGATGGGCCGCCGCCGTCCAAGTCGCCGCCTGGTCCGGCCTGCGGGCCGGAGAGCTCTTCGGCCTCGCTCGTCGCCACGTCGACCTCGAGGCAGGGACCGTCCGCGTCGAACGCGCCGTGACCTACCTGCCCGGCGAACCGCCCTTCCTCGGCACGACCAAGACCGAGAGCTCACGACGGACGGTCCATCTGCCCCCGCACGTGGTGAGACTCCTCGCCGAGCACATGGAGCGCTACACGCGACCGGGACCGGACGCCCTGGTCTTCGCCGACGAACGCGGCCGCATCGCACCGGCCAAGCTCCGGCAGCGCTCCTTCCGCCGGGCTCGCAACGCCATCGACCGCCCCGACCTCACCTGGCACGACCTGCGGCACACCGGCGCCACCATCGCAGCCCAGGCCGGCGCCAGCCTCCGAGAGCTGCAACACCGACTCGGCCACTCGACCGTGAGAGCCGCGATGATCTACCAGCACGCCGACTCCCGACGCGACCGCGAGCTCGCCCAGGCCATGAGCCAGCTCGCCTCCCCGCCGACGCCCAACGTCGTCCCGATCAGAGGACGCGAAGTCAACGAATGACCCGACGGTCGCATAGCCCAGAGGTAGGTCCAAAGACTGCCCCCGCTACGAAGGGAAGTTGCAGGTCAGAGGCCCGTTTTCGGAGTGATCCGGAGGCGGCTTCTGACTGTCTCGGAACGCCTTATGGCTGACTTGTGGGCAGACCGTGCCGCCAACCAGCGTGGCTCGACGGCTCTGGATCCGGGTCGACGTCGGTGGCCGAGGGCGGATGATTTGTCTCGTGCGGCCAGGCCGGGGGAGGCCGATAGGCCCGAGCACGGCGAAGAGACTGCCGAGTCGCCGGCTGGGGTCAACGCAACAATCGTCAAGAGTCGGTGACCAGGACTCGACCCCATCGCTTGGAGAAACATCGCCACATGGGCTGATGTCAGCCCAGGAGTCGATCGCGCGACCTCGAGGACCAACCGGTGGTAGCCAAGTCGCAGATGAGCACCAGGCGTGCGCGTTATCCGCCTCATCGCGCATGTGTCCGAATTCGTCCACGCCGCGTTGCTTTCTTCAGTGCCACGTGTTCGCGAAGACCGTAGGAGGAAGCATGGATGCACTGCTGATTAAGGTCCCGGAAGTCGCTGCCCGGTTGGGCGTGAGCCGAGCCAAGGTCTACGAACTGATCGCATCCGGCAGTCTGCCGGCAGTCAAGGTTGATGGATGCCGTCGGGTCCGGACCTGCGATCTCGAGGCATTCGTCAACGGTCTGTCCACTGCGCGTTGATGCGCTTTGCAGTTGCATACGCGGCCACCACCGTGGCAGCCAGCGCCACGCTCTCTCACCGGCCATCAAGGCCCACTCGGACGCGGGTCTCCAGCCGAGAGCCGGCGCACCGTTGCGCTAGTCGACCGCGACACAGTCCTTCAGGCCGCGGTCGGCGGAAGCATTCGGTGTTCTGGCATTGCCGAATCGGGCCCCGAGGGTGGACGTCGAATCGGCCACGTCGAAGGCCGATGGTGGTCACTTCAGATGCCCCACTCGTGCAGACGAGGGTCGCGGCTGGTGCCGGGCCGACCGGTCGGGTAGAGGTCGGCGGTGGCGGCCTCGTTGAACGGTCTCAGGGCCACCATCAGCGCGTCGCGGTCGGTGTCGGACATGCGGCGCACGATCTCTGCGAGCTCCTGCCCGCGACGGTCCATGAGCCGCTCGACGAAAGTCCGCCCCTTGCGCGTCAAGGTGAGCACGCGCTGTCGTCGGTCGGCGCTGAGTTCGCCACGATCGACGAGTCCGGCCGAGACCAACCGGTCGCAGGTGCGGCTGGCGTTGGACGCGTTGACGCCGAGTCCCTCGGCGACGGCCGAAAGGTTGAGGGGCTCGCCGGTCCACAGCAGCACCAGTACCCGCATCTGCGTCACCGAGACGGAGGCGTCCACGCTCTCGAGCGAGCGGACCATGGCCGCGGCTACCGCGCGGCTGGCCAACATGAGGGGAGCGATGTCGACCTGGGAGCGAGGGTCGGCGGCATGGGCGGCGAAGGTCACGGTCATGACTGTAGATCGGTCCGGGGCTCGGACCCCTCGTCGATATGCCTAGAACGAAGTGACTTAGGTCCCTGACCGCAATGACTGCGAACCAGCAACGTTGGCGTCAGCGCAAACATCTGCGGTAGAACGAGTGGCGAAGGAGCCGCACATGTCCAGGACGGGTCCACCCACTGCGACCAATGGCCGGGCCGGGCTGATGCTCGGGATGGCGACGCTGGGGTTTGCACTCAACTTCTGGGCCTGGGCCCTTCTTTCGCCCTTGGCCGTGTCGTTCACAGCGGCCTTGCACCTGACGCCGTTTCAACAGTCGCTGCTGGTCGCGGTGCCTGTGGTGGTCGGTTCGCTGGGACGCATCCCGGTCGGTGCGCTCACCGACCGGTTCGGCGGCCGCGTCATGTTCCCGATCATCTCCCTGGTCACCGTTGTGCCTGTGCTCTACCTCGGGCTGTTCGGTCACTCCAGCCTGGCCGCGCTGTTGGTGGGCGGCTTCTTCCTGGGCATCGCTGGTACGGCGTTCGCGGTCGGGGTCCCGTTCGTCAGCGCGTGGTTCCCACCGGAGCGTCGTGGGTTCGCGGTCGGCGTGTTCGGCGCCGGCATGGGGGGCACCGCGATCAGCGCCCTGACCACGGTGAAGCTGGTCGACGCTCACACCACCAGCACGCCGTTCGTGATCACCGCCGTCGTACTGACGGTGTATGGAGTGATCGCCGCGCTGGTCCTGCGTGATGCCCCTGGCCGTTCGATCCCCATGGAGTCACTCGGCCGCCGCCTGAGTGGAGCCGCCTCCCTACGGATCACCTGGCAGGCGGCTGCGCTCTATGCCATCGGGTTCGGCGGCTACGTCGCCTTCAGCGTCTACCTGCCCACCTACCTCAAGAATGCCTATGGCCTCACCCCCGCGGACGCCTCGAACCGGATGGCAGGCTTTGTGGTCGTCGCCGTCCTGATGCGACCCGTCGGCGGCTGGCTCTCGGACCGGGTACGCGCGGCATCGGTGCTGACGGTCGCCTTCGCCGTGGTCGCCGTCGATGCCTTGATCCAGTCGACGACGCCGGCACTCGTTCCTGTGGGCACCATCGTGTTCCTATCCATGGCCGGAGCTCTCGGGGCCGCGTCGGGAGCCACGTTCGCCTTGGTGGCGCAACGCGCACCCGCGGCCAAGGTCGGCTCCGTGACGGGCATCGTCGGCGCAGCCGGTGGCCTCGGGGGCTTCATTCCCCCGCTGGTTATGGGCTCGATCTTCGGCCACTCGGGCGACTACGGCACCGGCCTTCTCGCGCTCTCGGCGATGGCCGTGCTGGTGTTGCTGCTGGCCCTCTCCATCCGTCGTACGCCGACCCCCCACGCCGCATGAAGGACCCGATCAACGTGCCCGCTCTCGACGACCCGATCACCGAGGCGCTGGTGCGGAGCCGACGGTTCTTCACCAAGGGCGTCGTGTCCGACGACCTGCGGACCCTGACCCAGGTCGGCGGGCGGCAGGCCGACGACTTCTACCGGGACCGGTGGAGCCACGACAAGGTCGTCCGCTCGACCCATGGCGTGAACTGCACGGGGTCGTGCTCGTGGAAGGTGTACGTCAAGGACGGGATCATCACCTGGGAGACCCAGCAGACCGACTACCCCTCGGTCGGCCCTGACTCCCCGGAGTACGAGCCCCGTGGCTGTCCCCGCGGGGCCGCGTTCTCGTGGTACACCTACTCGCCGACCCGGGTGCGGTACCCCTACGTCCGCGGCGTGCTGCTGTCGATGTTCCGCGAGGCGAAGGCGCAGCACGATGGTGACCCGGTGCGCGCGTGGGAGCACATCGTCGAGAACCCCCTGCGCGCCAGGGCGTACAAGTCGGCTCGCGGCAAGGGCGGGCTGGTCCGCGCCACCTGGGACGAGGCGGCCGAGATCGTGGCCGCCGCGCACGTCCACACGATCAAGAAGTACGGCCCCGACCGGGTCGCCGGCTTCTCACCGATCCCGGCCATGTCGATGGTCTCCCACGCGTCGGGCGCGAGGTTCGTGAACCTGATCGGTGGCTCGATGCTGAGCTTCTACGACTGGTACGCGGACCTCCCGGTGGCCTCGCCCCAGGTCTTCGGCGACCAGACCGACGTGCCCGAGTCGGGAGACTGGTGGAACGCCGGCTACTTGATCATGTGGGGCTCCAACCTGCCGGTCACCCGGACTCCCGACGCGCACTGGATGACCGAGGCGAGGTATCGCGGCCAGAAGGTGGTCGCGGTCGCTCCGGACTACGCCGACAACGTCAAGTTCGCCGACGAGTGGCTGCCGGCGAAGCCTGGCACCGACGCGGCACTGGCGATGGCGATGGGCCACGTCGTGCTGAAGGAGTTCTTTGTCGACCGGCAGACGCCGTACTTCACCGACTACGTGAAGACCTACACCGACCTGCCCCATCTGGTGCGGCTGGAGGAGTCGGGTGAGGGTGAGTACACAGCTGGCAAGTTCCTGACCGCCGCCGACCTCGCCGAGCACGCTCATGAGGAGAACGCGCCCTTCAAGACGGTCCTGATCGACGCGGGCACGAGTGCCGCAGTCGTGCCGAACGGCTCCTTGGGCCACCGGTACGGGGACGCGGGCGTGGGTCGTTGGAACCTCGAGCTCGGCGACGTCGACCCGGTTCTCTCGCTGCTCGACACCGCCGAGGAGTCGGTCGTGGTCAGGATGCCGCGGTTCGACACCCCCGACGGCGCGGCCGCAGATCTCCCGCGTGGCGTACCGACCAGGCGCATCGGCGGACACCTGGTCACCACCGTCTTCGACCTCCTGCTCGCCCAGTACGGCGTCGCGCGTTCGGTCGGCGGGCAGGCTCTGCCGGGGGAGTGGGCAAGCGGGTACGACGACGCCGACTCGCCGTACACCCCGGCCTGGCAGGAGACCATCACCGGAGTTCCAGCTGCGACCGCCGCCCGGATCGGACGCGAGTTCGCCGCGAACGCCGAGGAGTCCCACGGTCGCTCGATGATCGTGATGGGCGCCGGCACCAACCATTGGTTCCACTCCGACACGATCTACCGCGCGTTCCTGACCCTCACCAACCTGACCGGCTGCCAGGGCGTCAACGGCGGCGGCTGGGCCCACTACGTCGGGCAGGAGAAGGTCCGGCCGATCACCGGCTACACCCAGATCGCCAACGCCCTGGACTGGAACCGCCCCCCGCGGAACATGGTCCAGACCGCGTTCTGGTACCTGCACACCGACCAGTTCCGCTACGACCAGTTCGGCGCCGACACGCTCTCGGCAACCACCGGCAAAGGGCAGCTCGCCGGCAAGTCCACTGCCGACGTGGTCGCCCAGAGCGCGCGGATGGGTTGGATGCCGTCGTACCCCACCTTCGACCGCAACCCGCTCGACCTCAGCGATGACGCTGCCGCCGCCGGCAAGCCGGTGGCCGACTACGTCGTTGAGCAGCTGAAGTCCGGCGACCTCGACTTCGCCGGCGAGGACCCGGACGCGCCCGGAAACGGCCCCCGCATCTTGTCGATCTGGCGGGCCAACCTGCTCGGCTCCTCTGGTAAAGGCAACGAGTACTTCCTCAAGCACCTGCTCGGCACCGACTCCTCGGTCCGCGCCACCGAGACACCCGAGGGCCAACGCCCTTTGGACGTGAGATGGCGCGACGGGGCACCCGAGGGAAAGCTCGACCTGCTGATGACGATCGACTTCCGGCAGACCAGCACCACGATCTTCTCCGACGTCGTCCTCCCGGCGGCGACCTGGTACGAGAAGCACGACCTCAACACCACCGACATGCACCCCTTCGTGCACTCGTTCAACCCCGCCATCGCGCCGCCCTGGCAGACCCGCACCGACTGGGATGCCTGGCAGACCATCGCCGAGAAGTTCAGCGAACTCGCCGCGACCCACCTCGGTGTCCGCAAGGACGTCGTCGCCGTCCCCCTCACCCACGACACCCCCGACGCGATGGCCAACCCGCACGGCGTCGTCCGCGACTGGAAGAAGGGCGAGTGCGAGCCGATCCCCGGCGTGACCATGCCGAAGCTGGTCGAGGTGGAACGTGACTACGGCGCGGTCTTCGAGAAGATGAACGCCCTCGGTCCCCTTGTCGACACCCTCGGCGCGACCACCAAGGGCGTCACCTTCGAGCTCAGCAAGCAGGTCGACTACCTGCGCCAGAAGAACGGTCCCGTGCGCGGCGGTGTCGCCGACGGCCGGCCCTCGCTCAAGCGCGACGTCCACGTCTGCGAGGCGATCCTCGCCCTGTCCGGTACGACGAACGGACAGCTGGCCACCCAGGGGTTCCAGACCCTCGAGAAACGCACCGGGGTGAAGCTGGCCGACCTCGCCGAGGAGCACGAGGGCAAAAGGATCACCTTCGCCGACACCCAAGGCCCACCCGTCCCGGTGATCACCTCACCGGAATGGTCCGGCTCGGAGACCGGCGGCCGGCGCTACTCGCCGTTCACGATCAATGTGGAGCGCAAGAAGCCCTGGCACACGTTGACCGGGCGGATGCACTTCTACCTCGACCACGACTGGATCACCGAGCTCGGTGAGGGGCTGCCGGTCTACCGGCCGCCATTGAACATGGCGGCACTGTTCGCCGAACCGGCCCTGGGCAACGTCTCCGACGGCTCGGCGATAGACGGCGTCGACCAGGTCGAGGGGCTGACGGTGCGCTACCTGACCCCCCACAACAAGTGGTCGATCCACTCGGAGTACCAGGACAACCTGTTCATGCTCTCCCTCTCGCGCGGCGGTCAGAACATCTGGATGAGCGACCGCGACGCCGCCAAGGTCGGCATCAAGGACAACGACTGGATCGAGGCCGTCAACCGCAACGGCGTCGTCGTGGCCCGCGCCATCGTCTCGCACCGGATGCCCGAAGGAACCGTGTACATGTACCACGCCCAGGACCGGCTGATCGACGTACCGCTCGCCGAGACCTCCGGCAAGCGCGGCGGCATCCACAACTCCTTGACTCGGATCCTGGTCAAGCCCAGCCACCTGATCGGCGGCTACGCCCAACTGAGCTTTGCCTTCAACTACCTCGGCCCCACCGGCAACCAACGCGACGAGGTCACCGTCATCCGCAAGCGCTCGCAGGAGGTGACCTACTGATGAAGGTCATGGCGCAGATGGCGATGGTGATGAACCTCGACAAGTGCATCGGTTGCCACACCTGCTCAGTGACCTGTAAGCAGGCGTGGACCAACCGCTCCGGCACCGAGTACATCTGGTTCAACAACGTCGAGACCCGCCCCGGTCTCGGCTACCCCCGCACGTATGAGGATCAGGAGAAGTGGCAGGGCGGCTGGGAGCTGAACGGCCGCGGTCGGCTGAAGCTCAAGGCGGGTGGCCGGTTCAAGAAGCTGATGACCATCTTCTCCAACCCGAAGCTGCCCTCGATCGGTGAGTACTACGAGCCCTGGACCTACGACTACGCCACGTTGACCGATGCCCCGGCCCAGGAGCACACGCCCGTGGCGCGGCCGAAGTCGCTGATCTCGGGCAAGAATATGAAGATCGAGTGGTCGGCCAACTGGGACGACGACCTCGGCGGCTCCACCGCGAACACCCACCGCGACCCGATGCTGAAGAAGATCGCCGACAAGGTGAAGTTCGAGTTCGAGCAGACCTTCATGTTCTACCTGCCGCGGATCTGTGAGCACTGCCTCAACCCCTCGTGCGCCGCGTCGTGCCCCAGCGGCGCGATCTACAAGCGCGCGGAGGACGGCATCGTCCTGGTCGATCAGGACAAGTGCCGCGGCTGGCGGATGTGCGTGTCGGGGTGCCCGTACAAGAAGGTCTACTTCAACCACCGCACCGGCAAGGCCGAGAAGTGCACGTTCTGCTTCCCGCGCATCGAGGTCGGTCTGCCGACGGTCTGCTCCGAAACGTGCGTCGGACGGCTGCGCTACATCGGCTTGATGCTCTACGACGCCGACAGGGTGCTCGAGGCCGCCGCGACCACGGACGACCAGGGCCTCTACGAGGCTCAGCGTGACGTCTTCCTCGACCCTTTCGACCCCGAGGTGATCCGCGAGGCGGAGAAGGCCGGGATCGCTCGTGACTGGGTCGATGCGGCCCAGCGCTCCCCGATCCACGCTCTCATCAACACCTTCAAGGTCGCGCTGCCGCTGCATCCGGAGTACCGCACGATGCCGATGGTCTGGTACATCCCGCCGCTGTCGCCCGTCGTTGACGCGGTCGCGGAGACCGGTGAGGACGCCGAGGACAAGGGCAACCTCTTCGCCGCCATCGACGCCCTGCGGATCCCGGTCGAGTACCTCGCCGAGCTCTTCACCGCCGGCGACGTCGTCCCGGTGGACGCCGTGCTGAAGAAGCTCGCCGCGATGCGGTCCTACATGCGCGACATCAACATGGGCCGCGACCCGGACCCGTCGATCCCGGCCGCGGTCGGGATGAGCGAGCAGGAGATGTACGACATGTACCGGCTCCTGGCCATCGCCAAGTACGACGAGCGCTACGTCATCCCGCCCGCCCACGCCGAACAGGCTCACTCCCTCGAGGAGCTCGCCACCGAATGCTCGGTCTCCGAGTACGGCGGCGGCCAGCAGGGACTGTTCGGCGAGGGCTCCGGGGCGCCGACGCCGATCGCGGTCGAGAACTTCCAGATGCTCCAGGACCGGCAGACCGCCGACTCACTGTCCGGCCCCGAGAACAAGGGCACCCGGGTCAATCTCCTCAACTGGGACGGCAAGGGCTCCCCGCCCGGTCTGTTCCCACCCAAGGGGGACGACTCGTGAGCGGCCGTCGTCCCAAGCCGACACTGCCCCCGGAGCAGCTGACGGTGGTCTGGCAGTCGGTCTCGCTGCTGCTCGACTACCCCGACGAGAGTTTCGTGGCGCGGGCCGAGCTGATCCGCACCGCCTCGCACATCCTGCCGACCACGATCGGTGACGCCCTCCGGTCCTTCCTGGTCCACCTGGAGTCCACTCCGCTCCCAGAGCTCCAGGCCGACTACGTCGAGACCTTCGACACCCGCCGCCGCTGCAACCTGTTCCTCACCTACTTCGCCCACGGCGACACACGCAAGCGCGGGATGGCCCTGCTCCGGTTCAAGCAGACCTACCTCGCGTCCGGGTTCGAGCTCGACGACGCCGAGCTCCCCGACCACCTCTGCGTCGTCCTCGAGTACGCCGCCACCCTGGACCAGGTCCGCGGCCGCGACCTGATGCTCGACCACCGGGCCGGCCTGGAGCTGCTGCGACTCTCGCTCCAGGACATCGATTCACCGTGGGCGCCCCTGATCGACGCCGTCACCGCCACCCTCCCGCCCCTACGGGGCGACGAACGCGACGCCGTACGCCGGCTCGCGGCCGAAGGCCCACCCGAGGAGGAAGTGGGACTGGCCCCGTTCGCGGCCCCGCAGTTCAGCCCCGGCGCGGCTGCGACCGGCGAGCCCGAGACCACCTTGCTCCCCATGCCGTCCTTCCCGGGAGCACGCCGATGAACGAGTTCCTCTTCGTCGTCGTCCCCTACCTCTGTCTCGCGACCTTCGTGGTCGGTCACTGGTGGCGGTACCGCTACGACAAGTTCGGCTGGACCACCCGGTCCTCCCAGCTCTACGAGAACCGGCTCCTGCGGATCGGCAGTCCGCTGTTCCACTTCGGGATGCTGGGCGTCGTCGGCGGCCACCTCGTCGGCCTCCTCGTACCGCAGTCGTGGACCGATGCCCTGGGGATCAGCAACCACGCCTACCACGTGGTCGCCGTCGCCGGCGGACTCGTCTCCGGGCTGATGACCGTCGTCGGCATGGCCATCTTGATCTACCGCCGCCGCACCGTGGGCCCCGTGTTCTCCGCCACCACGCCGATGGACAAGGTGATGTACGCCTTCCTCGCCACCGTGATCGTCCTGGGCATGTGGAACACGATCGCCGGCTCGATCCTCCACGTCGGAGGCGAGTACAACTACCGCGAGGGCGTCTCGGTCTGGTACCGCTCGTTCCTCGCCTTCCACCCTGACCCCCAGCTGATGGCCGCCGCGCCACTCGGGTTCCAGCTCCACGCCCTCGTCGCCTTCGGGCTGTTCGCGCTGTGGCCCTTCACCCGCCTCGTCCACGTCTTCAGCGCACCCGTGGGGTATCTGACCCGCCCCTACATCGTCTATCGCAGTCGTGACGACACCCAGCTCGGCAGTCACCGCCCCCGCCGCGGCTGGGACCGGGTCGGCTGACGTGTGCGACCACTGCGGCTGCCGAGGAGTCGACGCTATCCGCGAGCTGATGGACGAGCACACCGCGCTTGTCGACGAGTCGTACGGCGTGCGACAGGCGTTGCAGACCGGCGACCCCGCCGAGGCGATGACCCTCCTGACCGAACTCGTCTCCCGCCTGCAGCGGCACGTGCAGCGTGAGGAGGACGGGATCTTCCGGGCCCTACGAGACTCCGGCGAGTTCCTCGACGAGGTCGACGCCTTGGAGGGCGAGCACCACGACTTCGAGCAGGCGATCGCCGCCCTCGACCCTGATGCCCGCGACTTCCACGCGGCGGTGTCGAGTCTGTTGGACGACCTCGCATCCCATGTCGACCGAGAGGACTACGGAATCTTCCCAGTCTCGGTCGTCACCCTGGGAGCGGTCGGGTGGACGACCGTGGAGCGGGCCCACGCGAAGGCACCGAGTTTCCTGCTGGACCCGACGCCACCGCGCGCCCACCCGAGACGTTCCTGACGGAGGACGCCGCTCAGCCCGGTGCATCCATCAACGAGGAGAAGCACATGCAGCAAGAGTCACTCACAGCGCTTGTCAGCCAGCACCTGGAGACGGCGTCGAAAGCCTCGAGCGGTCGCAGTGCCCACACCGTCTACGGAGGACACGAGCACGTCCTCCGCCAGACGCTCATCGCGTTGCGCGCCGGCTCGCAGCTGGACGAGCACCAGAACCCCGGGGAAGCGACACTCCAGGTCCTCCATGGTCGCGTGACCCTGACCGCAGGCAACGACGCGTGGAACGGGTCGCCCGGGGACCTCATCACCATCCCAGACGCTCGCCACTCCCTCGAGGCAGTCCAGGACTCCGCCGTGCTGCTGACCGTGGCTGTGCGCGGTTGACCGCGCTGGACTATCGGCCTCCTTGAAGGCGAACTCCCAGCCAGCGGCCGTGAGCTGGTCGTCGGTCAAAGGCGAAGTACTACGCGGGCGGTCCCATGTCTAGTTTCTATAACTGTGAGTTGTGTAAACTCTAGCCCGTGACTTATGTGATCGGGCAGCCGTGCGTTGACGTGACGGACCGGGCCTGCGTGGACGAGTGTCCGGTTGACTGCATCTACGAAGGCCGGCGCAGCCTCTATATCCAGCCCGACGAGTGCATCGACTGCGGGGCGTGCGAGCCGGTGTGCCCGGTCGAGGCGATCTACTACGAGGCCGACCTGCCGGCGGAGCTGGTGCCGTACCTGGCCGACAACGCAGCTTTCTTCAGTGACGCGCTCGAGGGCCGTGAGGAGCCGCTCGGGTCCCCTGGTGGTGCGGCGAAGGTCGGCCCGGTCGGCGTGGACACACCCCGGGTGGCAGAGTTGCCCTCGCAGGAGGCGGTCGATGCCTGACGGGCGTCGCGAGGTCCTGGACACGCTTCGGTCTAACCCCTCGCCGATGAGCATCGTCGAGATCGCGAGCCGGATCGGCCGGCATCCCAACACCGTGCGATTCCACCTCCGGACCCTCGTCGACGACGGACGGGTCGAGCAGGTGGAGGACACCCGCGGCGTGCCGGGGCGTCCGGCCCTGATGTTCCGTGCTCACGTGGGGATGGATCCGACCGGTCCCCGGAACTACGGGCTGCTCGCCGGCGCCTTGGCCGGGCTGCTCGCTTCCGGCCCCGATCCCGGTGGCAGGGCGACGGAGGCGGGGCGCACGCTGGGGCGCCGGCTCGTCGGGAGCGACACCGACGCCGAGGAGGGCGCCGTCATGACGGATCAGCAAGCCGCCGGGCGGCTGGTGGCGCTGCTTGACGACCTCGGTTTCGCCCCCGAGCGCGACCCGGCGCGAACCGGTCCCATCGGGCTGCGGCACTGCCCCTTCCTCGACCTCGTTCCGGAGCACGCCGCGGTCATCTGTCCGCTGCACCTGGGACTCATGCAGGGCGCCTTGGATGCGCTGGAGGCCGGGATCACGGTCACGCGGCTCGAGCCCTTCGTCTCGACCGACCTGTGCCTGGCGCACACCGGTCCTTCGGAGCCGGTGTCATGACGGGCCTCCGTCGACCCGAGCACGTTCGCTCCGGCGGGGCTCCCCGGTGAGCGCCTCGTCGTCGCTCGCGGCAGCAGTCGTCTTCGTCTGGCTCGGCATGGTGCTGGCGATCTCCTTCCTGGAGACGCCGCTGAAGTTCCGTGCGCCCGGAGTCACGGTGCCGATCGGACTCGGCATCGGACGCCTGGTCTTTCGCGCCCTGAACGTCGTCGAGCTGGTCCTCGCGTCTGCTCTGGTCGTCGCGCTCCTGGTAGGAGCCCCTCCCGCCCGGGTCGCGGTCGGCGTCGCGCTCGCGGTCACCTGTTTGGTGGTCCAGGTCGCGATCGTGCGGCCGGTCCTCACCCGGCGCTCGGACCGTGTGCTGGCCGGCGAGAACACTCCTCGGTCCAGGGCGCACTACTGGTACGTCGGTCTCGAGGTGGTCAAGCTCGTCACGCTCCCGATCACAGGCGTCCTGGTCATGAACCAGTGACCTGATCGGGCAGGGGCCAGCGCCGTCAGCGGTGGTTGCTGCCTTCGCGCTCGCTGAGAAAGGCGTCGAAATCGTCACTCGTCGCCGTCACCCGCGACATCTCCTGGCCGCCGTCGCAGGTGAACAGGCCCACTGTCACGTCCGACTCGGTCCGGGCCAGCACCTGCCACCGACCGCCATAGAGCTCCCAGCGACTCAGCACTGCCACCACGCTGTCGCTATCGGTCGTCACGGCTTTGGGCCAGCTTGAGGACCGCCGGCCCGGACGGCGACGCAGCACCGCCCCGGTTCCGCCTCCAAGTTGGCGGTGACCTTGTCACCCCCGTGGCCGTCGGCCACGCCCTGCACGAAGGTCTGGTTGAGCCCACACACCAACGCCGTGTGCTTCCGGGCCAGCGCGTCGAAGGGGCAGTTGGCGAGCCGTACGACGTCGTGCTGGACGTGAGGCTCGAAGCCCTGGCTCCTGAGCACCTCCGCCAGGGTCCCCAGCGTCGGATGGGGTGTCTCGGCGGCGCCTCCCAACGCGAGGCCCTCCTCGCGCGCGCAGTCATGCAGCGCCTGGTCCAGGGACCCCTCTGCGCCGGCTCGCGTCACCGCGGTGGCCAAGATGTCACCGACCAGGTCGTAGTGACGCGGAGGCAGTGACACGACGAACTCCTGCACTGCGCGGCGGTAGAGCTTGTTGGGCCGACCCGCGCCAGGACCCGCCTTGCCACTGAGGCGACGGAACTCGACCTCCAACAGGCCCTCGTCCACGAGCCGATCGAGGTGAAAGGCCACCGTGTGCAGCGCCAACCCGAGGTCGGCCGCTGCCTGCTCCCTCCCCACGGGGTCGGGCTGCGACGCCACGTGCTCGTACAGAGCGCGGCGCGTGTCGTCGGCAAGGGCGCCGATTCCGGAAGCGCGTGCGCCGAGGTCCATGGAGAGAGTCTAAAACAGAGTTCTGTCTGTACAAGGGTGCGCACGGTCAGCCGCATTGGCCGGCAAGGAAGCCGTGGGCGTCGGGGAGGGCTTGGAGAGGTGTCTGGGCGGCAGCTCGGTGCTCAAGATCCTCGTCCCGGCCGAGCAGGACGGATGCCGGCGGCTGGGCGGTCGGCCGTTCGACGCGAGGCTCGGTGCCATTCGTGGCTACCCGGGTGTGCTCGGGTGGCGTGGTGCGCTCGAGGAACCGGAGCAGCTCGACGGGGAAGGGGAGCACCAGGGTGGAGTTGCGTTCGGCAGCCACCTCGACCACGGTCTGGAGAAGCCGCAGCTGCAGGGCGGCCGGATGCTGCGCCATGACCTCGGCGGCTTGGGCGAGCTCCTCGGAGGCCTGCAGCTCTCCGTTGGCGGTGATGACCCGTGCCCGCCGTTCGCGCTCGGCCTCGGCCTGCCGCGACATCGATCGCTTCATCGACTCGGGCAGCGCGACGTCCTTGATCTCGACGCGTTCGATGTGGACGCCCCACCCGAGTGCAGGGCTGTCGATCATCAGCGCCATGCCTTGGTTGAGCTGCTCCCGGTCCGACAACAGGTCGTCGAGGTCGCTCTTGCCGATGATGGAGCGAAGCGAGGTCTGGGCGACCTGCCCGATCGCGGCGAGGTAGTCCTGGACGTCCACCGCCGCGCGGACCGGGTCCATCACACGGAAGTAGACGACGGCATCAACGCGCACGGTGACGTTGTCGCGGGTGATCCCGTCCTGTGCCGGAACGGGCATCGTGATGATCTGCATGTTGACCTTCTGCAGCCGCTCCACGAAGGGGATCAGTAGCGCCAGGCCTGGCAGGCGCGGGTCAGACAGAACGCGTCCCAGCCGGTACACGACGCCGCGCTCGTACTGCTTGATCACTCGGACGCTGGCTCCGATGACCACCACAACCGCGGCGCCCAGGATCAGCAGCGTCCAGATAAGGAACACCATCGCCGTCTCCGTTCTCCAGCTCGCTCGCGACCGCAACCGATCGTCGAGAAGAGCCGGCGCCGCCCCCCACTGCGGCGCCGCACCCGAAGGTTCGCTCTCCAATCCACTCTGCGACACCGGCCGGGCGATTGTGAGAGCCGTCGTCGGCGACTCTCCAGGCCTGCTCCTTTCCATTGCTCGGCAACCAGCTGCTCGGCAACCGAGCACGAGAGTGCCCCGCGTTCCTAGTACGGGATATACCGCGGGCCGACGTCGTCGCGGTTGCGGGGCCTCGGCAACGAAGTGGCGTCCATGTCAGCCGATGTGAGATCTGACTGTGCCGGTGACTCCGAGGCAGGTTGGGGGTGTGACTAGCAATGCAGTGTGGGGCCGCCGCCCGGGGTGCAGCAGGTGAGCGCGTCCGTCGTTCTGGGGGCTTCGGTGGGCATGCTGATGGCAGTCCTGGTCGCAGCGGCGTCGACCCGTGCGGTGCGCGCCTGTCGACGCTGGTGGGCTTCGTGCCCACGGCCCACCGAGGCCCAGCTCGAGGCCCTGGCTCGTTCCCTGGCCTACATGAGCCCGACCTACGTCCCCTTCGATTTGCCCTTCGACCTGCGCCTGCTCACCGACGAGCAGCTCGCGGAGGACTGGCGCCGCACTCGGACCGAGCTGACGAGCCCTGCCGGCCCGGACGCTCTGTCGCGTGTGGTGGCAGAGCGTGGCCGCTACTTGGACGAGCTCGAGATGAGGCGCCCGAGCGTGCTCAGGGCCTGGCTCGTCTCCGATGCCGAGGAGTCGGACAGCCTCCTGCTCGACACGGCCGCGTCTCGCCCAGTGCCGCCCACCCTCGACTGGGATGAGCTCACCGGAGGTCAGGCGACCGACCGATGACCACAGTCGACCGGATCTTCGATGAGCAGGGCCAGAGCCTGTGGCTGGACAACTTGGCTCGCACCGACCTGCGCGACGGCACGCTGGCCCGCCTGGTCGCGTCGGGGATTCGGGGTGTGACCGCCAACCCCACGATCGTCGCGCGCGCCATCGAGGCCTCGGACGCCTACGACGAACAGCTCGCGACCCTCCTCTCCGCCGGCCACCCGGTGGCGGACGCCTACGAGGAGCTCGTGATCGCAGACGTCGTCTGGGCACTCGAGATACTGAGGCCGACGTTCGACCAGAGCCGGGGCGGAGACGGGTTCGTCTCGATCGAGGTGGCACCCCGGTGGGCTCACGACGCCGACGCAACCGTCGTGGCCGCCCGCGCCCTGCACGAACGCATCAGGGAACCGAACCTCCTCGTGAAGATCCCCGCAACCGACGAGGGGGTGCGCGCCATCGAGACCATGATCGGGGAAGGGCGCAGCATCAACGTCACCCTGCTCTTCTCCCTGCGCCGCTACGACCAGGTGCTCGACGCCTACCTTTCCGGACTCGAGACGTTGTCCCGACGCGGTGGCGACCTCTCTGCGGTACACAGCGTGGCCTCCTTCTTCGTCAGCCGAGTCGACACCGAAGTCGATCGACGGCTGGACGGAGCGGGAACCCCGGCGGCACTGAGACTGCGAGGCCGGAGCGCAGTCGCCCAAGCCAAGCTCGCCTACCAGCTGTTCCGCAACGCCCACTCAGGCGAGCGCTGGGAACGTCTTGAGCAACAGGGCGCCCGAGTTCAGCGGCCGTTGTGGGCGTCCACGTCCACCAAGAATCCGGACTACCCGGACACGCTCTATGTCGACAACCTCATCGGCCCCGACACGGTCAACACGCTCCCCGAAAGCACCTTGGAGGCGTTTGCCGACCACGGCACCGTGGCCCGCACCATCGACACCCATGTCGACGATTCCTTCGCCGTCGTGGGCGCACTCCCCAGGGTGGGCGTCGACATGGACGACGTCGGCCACACGCTCGAAGACCAAGGCATCGACGCCTTCGACGCCTCCGTCGCACACGTGCTCGGCACCCTCGAGACAAAGTCCCGCGCACATGCGCCGCAGCGGGCTCCAAGTTCCCTCCTGGCCTCCGGTCATGACAACCCCCATCAGGTGCAGGCACCCTTCGGTGAACCCCTCATCGAAAGTGCCACGTCGCACCAGCTCCCCGACATAAGCCCGACGAAGAGACTGACCGCGGCGCCCGTGTCCAGGTCGACGTGGAGCCCTCCGGCGGCGACGCCGCTACGAATGAGGGTCACTAGGGCGTCCGCGCAGGGAGCCAGGACGCTCCCGAAAGGGTCGGCGGGCCGGCCTCCCTGACGGGTGTCGCCACCGCTGCCCCAGCCGAGGGCGTCGGTCATCTGATGCCATACATGGTCGAGCGACCGCGGACCTTGTCCCGAGGGTGGCCGTGGAGCGAGTGGCCGGGGTCGCCGACCACAGTCGTCAGCGCAAGCGCCTCGGGTCGTCTCGTCGGCGCATCCCCGTCGGTCGGGACAGTCCCAAACTCCGCCGCACGAATGCGTCGGCTAGCCACATCAACACATTGAGGAGTCAACAATGAGCGTCACCCAGTTCGTGATCTCATTCATCTTCATGGCCGTCGCGACCATGACAATTCTCGTGGTGGGAACACTCGGCGCTGCCGACATGCTCCATCGTCGCCACAGGAGCGACGAAGCAGAATGTTCAGACAACGACCGCCTCGAGGACCAGCCGGGAGACACAAAAACTCGTCGGGACTCACAGTCCAAGGCGACCGCCGAGCGAAACGCCGACGTAGTGGACGCCCTCATGCCGCTGGGCTCCAGTCTCGCTTTCGTCCGGCACCCGAAAGGCGCGGCAGCGGTGAACTCCGATGGGGACCACGAGGACCCGACGCACGGTCGGGCTGCCTGACTCTCGCGTGCGAAGCGGGGGAGCGTCTCAAGCTGTCCTCAATCCCGCAGACGGGTCAGGTCGTCCCAGTCGATCGTGGGGAGACCACCTCGACTGAAGATCAGAAAAGGGAGCGGATTGCCCAGGCTCTCGACGTCCGAGCCAAGCCAAGCGGCAAAGCCGCTCGAGTTGCGTCGCTCGAACTCGTCGAGGTACTGCTGCCGCTCCGTCACGGCCGCCATCAACTGAGCCACCGATGACGGACTCGTCAACGCCCCATGGCTGGCGCGCCAGGCCCGGCACAGCTGCAGGTTGGTGAGGTCGCACAGCTCTGCCGATGCGACTGGCTGGGCGGCTGGCACGTACTCCGAGCCGGGGCACCCGACCACCCGACTCCTTGAGTCGATCTGAGTGGCCGGTGGGCTTGCAGGCGGGTTCAACCAGCGAACGTACCCACCGACAAAGCCAGGAGAGGTGACCACGACGACAAGCATCAACAGGAGGACGGGTGCACCCCAGAGAACCGCGAAGCGCCACCGATGGCGCAGGTCGTTGCTGCTCCGATCAGGGCGCTGCCGACCGCGAACCGCGGTCGACGCCGAAGGGGAAGCTGTCCGAACCAGCCAGCAACAAACAGCGACAGAATGGCCCCCGCCACGGCGAACAGAACGACCCACGGCGCAAGGGCTGCGGGGGCGAGAACGACAACCGCGCTCACGCCGACCACGATCAGCGAAGCACAGCAGGACAGCCACACGATCTGATAGATCCTCATCGGTGTCGCCGCCTTTCGGACAGCCGGCTCAATGCGCGAACCCGAGCCCTCTGGGTGCCGATGGCACGGTTGTGCTCGAGAACGGCACCGATGTCGTCCAAATCGATACCTCTGGCGGCCAGCCCCGACAGGATGGCCGCAGCATCACGAGTGTCGATGCGCAGAGCCTGGCTGGCCATTCCACCTGTCAGCAGGGCCGCGACTGTCGACTCGGAGAAGGCATGGACCGTGTCGGGCGCGATCAGGTCCTCGATGTAGCGGGTCACGAGATCGGTCTCCGCGCTCGACTCTGAGGACGTCCACAGCAACCGCTGTGGCCTGGCGCCGGCGCGTGCGAGTCGCGACCATCGATCGCTGGAGAACCACTCTTCGTACTGCCGGTGGGCGAGCTTGGCCTGGGCTGTTGCGCTCAGGCCGCGCAGTTCGAGCGCACGGCTGTCTCCGAGACGCTCGAGCCGTCGGTCCACCTCTTCATCCACCATGCTGAGAGGAAATGAGGCGACGCTGTGAACAGTCGCAGGATCTCCGCCGCGACCGATGAGCGTCTCCAGGCCGGTGAGATAGGCATCGATCACTTTGGAGTAGCGATCAATCGAGAAGATCGACGTGACGTTGACGTTGCGACCGGCGGAGATCATGGCTCGTATGACGAGGAGACCGCTCGAGGTGGCGGGGATCGCGATCAGGAAGTTGGGTCGGCCGATCCGTTGGTGCAGTCGAAGAGCAGCCAGGATGCCGTCCTCCGTGCGGGGCGGCGTCGGGAGAGGTGGCACCTCGAGAGAGACGAGCCCGTCCAGGCCCTGAGACCTCTCGTAGACCGGGAGCAGGAGGGCGCACGCCGCCTGGACGTCGGTCGCAGCGAGTTCCAGGTAGGCCTTGTCCAACAACCATCCTCTCGAGAAAAGCCATGACAGCTGTTCGTCGTACGCCGGCGAATCGCCGATCGCCCTATCCAGGGCGGCAGGATTGACGGTGACACCACGGATGCCTCCCGCAATCACTCGACCCAGGCTGCCGTCCTCGAGGGACCCCCGAGTGAGGTGGTCGAGCCAGGGACTCTGGCCCCGTTCGACGTTTAGACGGAGCAGCGTGCTAGGTCCGGAAATCCGTCGAGCTACGGTCAGAGGCTGATGGGGCAACCCTGCCGGCCGGCCGGCTCGCGGGGGCAGTGTGTGGTGGCTTGATTCGGCCCTGACGGTGCGCGGCTCGACCGCGAATGACGGGGATGGCGACGCCCAAACTCGGCTTCGCGCATGTCCGGCTGTCCGGCTGTCCGTTGAGCCGGAGAGGTCCTCCTGCTTGGGGGTGCTGGGCATCGCATCCACCTTCATCGTCAATACACCTGTGGAGCTCACACGCGAGGGAAACTGCTCGGTGCCGACGACATGTGCGCAGCGTTCATCAGCGGGGCTTGTCTCTCACCCAGACCCGACGTCGGCCCGACCTGAGAACCAATTGCTAGCGGGTGAATGGGTTTCACCCTGAGGATGCCTCGGAGCTGTTGTGAGGTCATCGCCAGCGGTGGGCCAACAGGACGGAGGGTTCCTTGCCGGTGGCGGGCAACCCCGACAGGCAGCCCTGAGTGACAGGATCGGCGGCACGCGACGTCTCAGGGAGGACGCCATGCAGAAAGAGTCACTGACCGCACTGATACGGCATCACTTGGAGACGGCATCGACAGCGTCGAGCGGCCGCAGCGCGCACACCATCTACGGTGGGCATGAGCATGTCCTTCGCCAGACACTGATCGCGTTAAAGGCAGGCGTGAGTTTGGACGAGCACGAGAACCCCGGGGAAGCCACCGTTCAGGTCCTCCACGGCCGGGTGACTCTCGTTGCGGGCGACAACCGATGGAACGGCTCGCCGGGCGATCTCCTGACGATCCCGGAGTCCCGGCATTCCCTCGAAGCTGTTGAGAGCTCTGTCGTTCTCCTGACTGTGGCCAAGCGAAGCGGAGGGCTTGGGCAGGTGGCGAAGTCCTGACCGAAATGTCGTCTCCCAAGGGCGGATTCGCTCGCAGAGACGACGACGGCGCTGGGGGAGGAGAACGACGACTGGGATTCGTCGGAGCGGTCGCCTATGGTGCCCAGATGAACGAGCACCGGGCTGCGACGCAGACGGTGACAAGCGAGCCGTCTCACGTGCCCTCCGGCGCCACACTGTTGGCGTTGGAGCTGAGCGAGATCGCTCGCGGCATGCGCGGTCTTGACGTGCTGCGTCGCAGCGTCGACCGCGCCCCGCCTTCCTGCATCTGACTGCTCGTTCTCCCGGCAACCGGCCCCTGGTCGGCTTCCTGAGCCTTCGCCCAGATGCCGAGCGCGCCCCCAGCACGAATGTGACTTGCCGACAGAACGAGGCAGTGCCTCCATCTTCGCCGGCCCGACTGTCCGAACCCGCTGGTGCGCCGACGCGATGCCGACAAGATCGGCCTACGCCTACTACTTCCAGCAGTCGAGGTTTGACGGCCAAGCGTCAGCACCAGGCCGTCGGCCGGTCGGCGGGCTGACGGATCGTGTCGTCGGCACCGACGCTGCCAGGTTCCACTGCTGTCCCACTCCTTCCAAATCAGGAGCTCTCCATGACCCGCGTTCACGCCTTGGTAGTTGCCTTCTTCCTGCTCACCGTCGTCATCCACGCGACCTTGGCAGGCCTCGCAACCCTTGTTGCGCGGCGTGCGCGAACCAGGAAGTACACGCCCTCCGTGCCGCCGGCCTGGCCGCCGGGCGTAGGACCGACGCAGCCGATCGCGACGGACCGACACGTAGACAGCGACCGAGCCGTGAGCAGCAACCGCAACCACGACAGCCGCCGCGGCATCGCCGTCTATGCCACATGCGCTGGCTGTGGCACGCCGATCTCCCTGACCCACTCGAGGCGCCGAGGACTCCGCCCGTGACCGGCCGTCTATCGCCTGCGCCCTCATCAACAACCACCGAGACAGGAACCTGACATGACCGTGCACACCACCCCTCGACTTGACCACGAGCAGGTGCTCGACACCTTCCGCATCTCGCTCGACGCGGCCGCAACCAGCCGCCAACGACAGCTGGACGACCTGCCTTCATCACACGACGACCCGGTCGCGGCCGCCCACCGCGACGGTCTAGAGCGGGTTCTCGCCGAGATCGGCGCGGCTCAAGAGCGACTGGACGCCGGCAGGTTCGGCAGCTGTCAGGGTTGCGGGACGGCAATACCGGTCGAACGGCTCGAGCTGCGCCCGTGGACGCGGACATGCGTCCCGTGTGCAGCCAGCAAAGCGGCATGACCCACAGACCTATGGCCGCTCATCTGGATGACGTCGTGTGATGACAGCGCTGTCCGCTGACCGGTCATGACCTCGATTCGGACCGATGGTGCTCGGCCAACTGGTCAGCGGTGAGCCGCTTCAGTTCGGTGCCGGGGAAGGGGTCCAGCAGCCGCCAGCCGAGGTCGAGGGTCTGGGCAAGGGTCCGCCTCGTGTCTCCTTGGTCGAGGTAGGTGTTCTCGAACGCGGCGGCGAAGGCCAGGTAGCGCTGGTCTTCCTGCGGCAGGCCACTCTCGCCGACGACGGACATCAGGCGGCGGACCTCGCGGCCACGCGCGTAGCAGGCGTAGAGCTGGTCGGCGAGGCCGCGATGGTCCGCACGGGCCTTACCGGCGCCAACGCCTGCGTTCATCAGGCGAGACAGGGAAGGCAGTACGTCGATCGGTGGTGAGACGGCCTTCCGATCGAGGTCACGCGAGAGCTTCTACCGAGCGGTTCCGCAGCTGCTCCAGGCCGCTGAGGAGTTCGGCCTGGTGCCGACCGAACTCTCGGACAAGCGCAGTCCTCTTGTCCTTGAGCAGATCTCGGCCCTGAGAGACGAAGACGGTTCGGCGACGCCGGTCGAGCAGCTCGCTTCGGGTGGCGACAAGGGACTGCATGACACCCTCCCGGCTGGTTGTTCGGCTACGTCAACGTTGGCGGTGCGCGGCCTCGGTCGTGAGTGACCTGGTCGGCGAACCTTCGGTGGCGCTGGTTGCCGGAGGTAGGCAATCGGGCCTTCGGTTCGGGTGGCGGGGTTGTCAGGGTTTTAGAGCGACCCCGGTGCACAGCGACGGCCTACTTGAGCCCGACGTCGCGCAGCGCCACGGCTGCTTGGACGAGACCGGCATGGGTGAGGGCCTGGGGGTAGTTGCCGAGATGGTGGCGGGTGAGGGGGTCCATCTCCTCGCCGTAGAGCCCCACCGGGCTGGCGAGCTCGAGGAGATCGCGGAACAGTGCGTGAGCTTCGTCGGCTCGTCCACTGCGGGCAAGACTCTGGACGAGCCAGAATGAGCATGGCAGGAAGGCACCCTCGGTGCCGGGAAGGCCGTCGTGTCCGGGTAGGTAGCGGTAGAGCAACGGGGCTCCGGCGTCGAGGTCGCGGGTGATGGCGTCGATGGTTCCGCGGATCCGTGGCGAGTCGGCCGGCTCGAAGTCAAGCTGGGGCAAGATCAACAGCGCCGCGTCGGTGTCGTGCGAACCGTAGCTGCGCGTGTAGCTGCCGATTTCCGCGTCGAAGCCGAGCCTCTCGATCTCCTCGCGCAGCGATGCGCGTTCGGCACTCCATCGGCGGATGCGTCTGGCCGGTGTCCCGTGGTGGACGGAGACGCGCAGTGCGCGGTCCAGGGCGAGCCAGGCCATCAGCTTGGAGTGCACGTGGTGAGCGGTGTCCGCGCGCACCTCCCAGATCCCGGCGTCCGGCTCTCGCCATCGGTCTGCCACGGTGTCGGCCAGGCCCGCCATGGTCCGCCAGGTCTCGGAGTACAGCCGGTGACCGGCTTGGGTGAGCAGCCAGGCGGCGTCAAGGACCCAGCCGTAGCCGTCGAGCTGGTGTTGTTCGGATGCCGCGTTACCCACCCTCACAGGCGTGCTGTGGGCGTAGCCCGGCCAGCCGGCCAGGTCGTGTTCGCGTCCCGGGTGCTTGCCGTAGAGGGTCAGCAGCACCGGCAGTCGTGGACGGTGGAGCCTGGTGGCGCTGAGCAGCCAAGACATGAAGGCTCGGGCCTCGTCCTGCTTGCCGACCCTCAGGAAGGCGCCGATGCCGATACTGGCGTCCCGCGGCCAGGCGTAGCGGTAGTCCCAGTTGCGCACGCCTCCGAGCGCTTCCGGCAGCGAGGTGGTCGGGGCGGCAACGGGCGCGCCGGAGGGTGAGTAGGTCAGCAATCGGAGAGTCAGCAGGCTCCGGACCACGGCGTCGCGATGAGGCAGGGCCTGGTCGATGCCGGCACACCAGGCTTGCCACCTCAGCTCATCGCCGACGAGAGCTTCCCACGCGGCATCCGGGTCGACATAGACCAGCGGTTCACGTTCGGCGACCGACATGACGGAGGTGAACGGCTGGTCCGGGGTGACGCTGACTGCGTGGGAATGCCCCGGTTCAACCTGGACCACGGGGGTCGTGCTGAGCGCGATCGCTGTGGCAGACCAGGCGCAGACCAGGACCGCACCTCGGCGTGCGGCCCGGGGTCGGCGATGCCGCTCGCCGAGGCGAGGATCGAATTCGATGATCGCCTCAACCGGGCCATCGGGGGCAGTGAGCCGGCGGACCAGCATGGTGGAGGGGAGCAGTCGACCGTCGACCTCGGCCACCATTGCTTCGGTGAGCGTCAGCCGCCCATCTTTGGTCTGCCAGGTCGTCTCGAGGGTGGCGGAGTCGGGACGGTAGCTGCGAGAGATGACGGTGGCGGCGTGGGCGGGGGCGAGACGGAAGCCGCCCGCGGTCGGTCGGCCGACCAGGCGACCGAAGACCGGCTGCCCGTCGAAGCGGGGGATGCACAGCCAGTCGATGGAGCCGTCGGAGCTGACGAGCGCCGCGGTTCGGGTGTCTCCGAGCAGCCCATAGTCCTCGATCGGAACGTCGGGAGCTTGGTGACCGCCGCGCGAAGCGTGCCGTCCCGAGGGTGGAGAGTTCGGGGCAGCCGTCGCCATCGCCAGGGGCTCTCAGTGGACGTCGAGCAGGAGGCCCAGGGCGATGCCGTAGGCGAGGTGGGCGGCCATGGCGACAAGTGGGGTCTGCGGGCCGTAGTTGAGGCCGAGCAGTCCGGGCGGTTCCAGGACGGCGGTTGATCCGGGACCGGCGCGGTTGGAAGCCATCCGCGGATGGATGCCCGCGAGCGTGGGGAGGAGCGCCATCAGGACGATGGCGCCGTGCAGAACGCCGAGGAGGCCACCGATCCACCAGGTCGCCCGGCCCAGGAGTGCGAAGCTGGCGGCGTAGCCGAGGGCAAAGGCCTGACCCACGACGAGGTGGATGAAGAAACCCGCGACGCGCGCCTTGTCGGGATCCGGGGTCACGACGGTGCCGAGGATCAGAGGAAGGTCCAGGCGACTGAGGCCGCCCAGCTGAGCGCCGATCATCACCGCGGTCAGGACAGTGGTGGCCAGCAGTCCGAACAATGCCCAGCCGGCCCAGTCCATCTCAGTCCTGCCCGCGAGTCAGGTCGTCCCAGTTGATCGTCGGAACACCGACCAGATATGGCAATGGACTTGCCGACGCCCGGGGACCCGACGCAAGCCAGATGGCGAATCCGCTGCGGTTCCGCCGCTCGAACTCATCGAGGTACCGCTGTCTCTCGACCACGGTCGTGCTCACCGGGCTCGCTGAAGGGTTCAGCAACGCCAGGTAGCTTGCGCGCCAGAGTTGGCACAACTGCTCATCGGTGAGCGTGCTCAGATCCGGCTGGGGCCGAGAGGCGTAGTGCGGACGGGCGCGGGCGCCTGCGCGCGCCAAGCTCCGGAGACATCCGGTTTGTCGGGCCACCCCCAGCCAGCGACGGTATCGCCTCATGGCGTACGGCGAGCCGGCCAGGACCAAGACGCCAAGAAGGAAGACCCGGGGGCCAAGAACCGAGGCGAGGCCGATGAAGGAGCAGGCCACGCTTCCGCCGACCACGGCGCCGCAGGCCAAGAGGCGCATCCGACCATGCGAAGAGCACTCCCAATACTCGGCGACGAATCCCAGCGTCAGCAGCATCCCGAGAGCCCCGAAGTAGATGAACAAGAACGTCACGGCTACGGGAAACTTCACGAAGGCAAGGCTCGCGCCGACCGCGGCCAGCGGAACGCACACGAACAGCCACAACCTCGTATAGAGCCTCATCGCTTTCACCCACCCTGCGAACGGTCGGTCCTGGGCACGCGAGGGCGGGCAAGCCGTCCGCTCTTGTCGCCGGAGCCAGACAACCTGACCGGGGTGATGTCCGCGCGGAGGATCGAGATCTTCAGCTCACGGTGCGCGAGAGTTGCCTCTCGAGTCGCTGTGAGCGATCGGCTGAAATAGCGCGGTCTTGTTGCCGACGGTGGGCAACCACGCGTCTGCGGGAGACGCAATGACGCCGACGACGGCACTGCCGGCTACCGCAACCGAGCCCTTGCAGTCCGTTGGCCCGATCCGCTCGGTTGCCGACCATCAGCACCTTCGAAGGTCAGGTTTCGGCCGGGGACTCGCGATGTCTTCTCCGCGCGAAACGGGCACTATCGCACAAGCAGCCGGAGCCTCGACATGCCGAGACTGCGCCCGAGAAGTCGATCCGGAGGCGAAGAGTGACACACCAGCACGACGTCCAGGTGCGCAGAATCTACGACGACCCCTCGGACGATGACGGCATCCGCGTGCTGGTCGACCGAAGGTGGCCACGTGGGGTGAGCAAGGCGCGCGCCGAGCTGGACGAATGGTGCACAGACGTTGCGCCATCGGACGGGCTGCGCAAGTGGTACGGGCATGCTCCAGAGAAGTTCGAAGAGTTCGGGTCTCGCTATCGCAAGGAACTCCAAGACCCTGAAAGAGCTTCTGCCCTGCGGTACTTGCAGCTCATGACGGCCCACAGCCGCCTGACACTGCTCACCGCCACCAAGCGCGCCGAAATAAGCCAGGCGGCGATCCTCGCGGAGATACTGCGCGCCTGACGGCTGCACGTCGGCGCGTTGATCCCCAGGCCCGCTTGCCGGACTCGGGGAGCCTGCCGTGTACTAGGCCGCGTTGCGGCGATGGACGGACGTGCCAGTGAAGAGTGACCGATCCAAAGGCAGACGCGCCGCGTCTGGAACCGATCAGCCCCCGATCGACGACGATGAGTGGCTGGTTCGCGTGGCCGAACTCGCCAGCAGCGACGCCGGGGGCGTGTCGAGCGAGTTCCTCGGGGACTACCTACCGATTCTCGCCGACGCCGCCACCTTCGGCCAGTTCCCGGGGCGGGCGCAGCTTGACGCAGTGCGGCTCCAGGGCCGTCGCGCGGCCGAGGCAGGAGTGCCCGCGGGTCGAGGGGTAGACCTCTACCTTTCGGCAGCTCGACGCGTGTGGACTGAGCTCCCGGCGGTCATTAGGGAACGCGACAACAAGGCGGTGCGGGCGGCGGCCGAGGCTGTGCTGCAGGTGGTGGACGATGCGGTGGCGTCGTTTGCGGACGGGCACGCGGAGGCCGGTCGCGAGCTGATCCGCCGAGAGGAGACGCTTCGTCGAGAGCTCGTCGATGACTTGCTTCGCGGAGACGCGCATCTGAGCCAGCTCGTGGAACGAGCAGAACCCTTCGGCCTGGACCTGACCCGCGTCCATCAAGTCGCCCTGGCCCAACCCTCGCAGCGACTCCCATCGATCACGGCCGCCACCAGCGCACTCGAACGGGTTGTACTTGATCGGTTTGGTGATCGAGACGTACTGGTGGCTACCAAGGAAGGCCTGGTTGTCGTCCTGGCACTGGCAGACATCACCGGAGCCACGGCGAGCGCAGGTGGCCTGACGACCACCGGTGACCTCGGCAAGATCGTCCATGGCGAGCTCAACCGCCTGCGGCGTGGATCCCCCTGGCGGATTGCAGTGGGCCGCGCGCACCCGGGCGCGTACGGGATCGCACGTTCGTATGAAGAGGCCCGCGAGGGCCTGGCCATGGCGAACCGCATGAACCTCGACAGGCCCATCGTCGAGATGAGGGACGTCCTGACCTATCGAGTCCTGGCCCGTGATCAGCCAGCCCTCGTGGACCTGGTCCACTCCGTCCTCAATCCGCTGGACCAGGCGCGAGGCGGGGCCGGCCCACTCGTGGAAACACTGCAGACCTACTTCGAGTGTGGGTGCATCGCCACGGCGACAGCCTCCAAGCTCCATCTTTCAGTGCGGGCCGTGACCTACCGACTCGATCGGGTCAAGGCACTGACCGGGTTCGATCCGCTCGACCCGGGGCATCGCTTCACACTGCAGGCCGCCGCGCTCGGAGCGAAACTGCTCGGATGGCCTGAGAAGCCTCTGCCCCATCCAGAGGCGGCTCCGTAGCCACCGGTTGGACCAGTAGTCCGCACCCGCCACACCTTGGCACGACAGGCGGACCGCCGGTCTGCCCCGCGACAGCCCAGGCGAGACGGTTGCCGGGGGCAGGCAACCACGAGAGCGGATGTTCGCCGAGTCAGCCACTGGCCGGGACGTTAGCCACCAGCCAGTCTGAATCAACTCGAGGGACTCATGAAGGGAGCCCGTCATGAGTTCAGCGCGCTCTCGCTTGCCACATCCGGTGGAACCGTCGACCCCTGATGACCTGCCGTCTGACCTGCCGACCGACCCTCCTTCGCGACCTGACGCCGATTCGGCGCGCGTCGAGGCGGGCGCGCTGTTCCTGGTCTGGGACCTGGTCGACGAGTGGGGCTCACAGTCGTTTCCCGCCAGTGACCCGCCGGCGAACTGGTGAGGGTTGGATGACGCATCCTGCCTCGGCTCTCAGTTGCGATCTCCTGACATCCGTTGTCCAGACTGGCGGCAGAGGGTGACCACCACCAAGGCTGCGTCCTCAGTAGCCGAGGCTCCGACCACCACGTTGGGTCGCTCGATCGTGCGGGTTCTGACCACCACCGACCACAAGATGATCGGCAGGCTGTATCTCACGACCTCGTTCTGTTGGTTCATGGTCGGTGGCGTGATGGCCATGTTGATCCGGTCCGAGCTCGCCTATCCCGGCCAGCAGGTCGTCAACGAGGAGCTCTACAACCAGCTGTTCACGATGCACGGCACGATCATGCTGCTGCTGTTTGCGACGCCGCTGTTCTTCGGCTTCGCCAACGCGATCATGCCGCTCCAGATCGGATCGCCCGACGTCGCGTTCCCGCGGCTGAACATGTTCAGCTACTGGCTCTTCCTCTTCGGCGGTCTGATCGCCGCGTCCGGCTTCCTGACCCCCCAGGGCGCCGCCAGCTTCGGTTGGTTCGCCTACGCCCCCCTCAACGACGCGGTCCGGAGTCCCGGTGTCGGTGGAGACCTCTGGATCATGGGATTGTGGCTGGCAGGTCTTGGGACCATCCTCGGCGCCGTCAATCTCATCACGACGATCATCTGCATGCGCGCGCCCGGCATGACCATGTTCCGAATGCCGATCTTCACGTGGAACACACTGGTCACCAGCCTGCTGGTGCTGATCGCGTTCCCGGTGCTGGCCAGTGAGTTGTTGATGCTGGAGGCCGATCGGCAGCTCGGCTCTCATGTCTTCGACGCAGCCCATGGTGGTGCGATCTTGTGGCAGCACCTGTTCTGGTTCTTCGGGCACCCGGAGGTCTACATCATCGCGCTGCCGTTCTTCGGGATCGTGACCGAGATCCTCCCGGTCTTCAGCCGCAAACCGGTCTTCGGCTACATCGGCCTGGTCGGCGCCACGACCGCGATCGCCATGCTTTCGGTGTCGGTGTGGGCGCACCACATGTTCGCTACCGGTGCGGTGAACCTGCCGTTCTTCTCCGGCATGAGCTTCCTGATCGCCATTCCAACCGGGATCAAGTTCTTCAACTGGATCGGCACGATGTGGGGCGGAAGCCTGTCCTTGCACACGCCGATGCTGTGGTCGATCGGCTTCCTGACCACGTTCCTGTTCGGTGGCCTGACTGGCGTCATCCTGGCCAGCCCGCCACTGAACTTCCACGTGACCGACTCCTACTTCGTGGTCGCGCACTTCCACTACGTCGTCTTCGGCACCGTAGTGTTTGCGATGTTCGCCGGCTTCTACTTCTGGTGGCCGAAGATCACGGGGCGGATGCTCGACGAGCGGCTGGGCAAGGTGCACTTCTGGCTGCTCTTCGTCGGGTTCCACACGACGTTCCTCGTCCAGCACTGGGTGGGCGTGGAGGGCATGCCCCGCCGGATCGCGGACTACCTCCCCGACGACGGGTTCACCACCCTCAACCAGGTATCGACGATCGGTGCGTTCCTGCTAGGCGCATCCACGCTGCCGTTCCTCTACAACGTCTGGATCTCCCGGAAGGCGCCGCTGGTCGAGGTCGACGACCCCTGGGGCTGGGGCCGCTCGCTGGAGTGGGCGACGTCCTGCCCGCCGCCTCGGCACAACTTCGTCACCATCCCGCGGATCCGCTCGGAGTCGCCCGCCTTCGACCTGCACCATCCCGAGATCGCTGCCATCGAACTCAAGCAGAACGACGCCGCGGCCGAGGGCCGGGTAGCCGACGCGCCCGACGCGCCCGACATGCAGGGCCGCGAGGGGTTGGTCAAGCGCGCGGACCCGGACGGTGGAGACCGATCCACACAACCGGGGGAGGAAGGCTCGTGACGTACGAAGCCCGGGTCACCTCGTCCGTCCTGCTTGTCTCGGAAGTCGGCCGGTCGGTTGAGTACTACCGTGATGTCTTCGCGTGCAAGGCGAGCATCCAGGGCACATACTCGGCGCTGGTGATCACGCCGGCCGGATTTCAGATCTACCTGATCGCGAAGGGCAACCGGGCTGCGCACGCTTCGGGCGGGATCGGCGTCCAGTGCCTCATCTGGACCGTCGGTACGGCAGCGGAACTGGATGACCTCGAACACGTCATGAGAGACCGCGGGCACTACACGTACACCCGTGCAACGGGCGAGGTCCGGTTCCTCCATAGCCGTGACCCGGATGGGATCCGGATCCTGGTGGCCCACCCCAGCCCGGAGGAGTTGCCTCGGTCCGTGGTCGACGCCGTTCTGTACGTGTGAGCCGCCATTGCTGGCACTCGGCAAGGAAGGCGGCGCCACGTTGGCCGATCGGGCATCTGGCAGGCAGCCAGTGCGACAGACAGAGTTGATTGCATACCGGGCCACACCTTCCTGGCCGGTCCACACGCTCTCGCCACCCGATGGAGTGCATCGACATGCCCGCTTCGCGTCCAGGCGGTCTCCAGCTCCTCTCGCCTCCTCCGCACTCACGCAGCCGCGGAGGGCACAACGCGGGTTCCTCCGACCAACCAGGTCGGAGGAACCCGCACATAGCCAGCTCCACCCGTCAAAGGAAACATCACCCGACCTCCCCGGACGCGCTCCCTGCGGAGTTCGTCCGAGCCGCGAAGCGGCTGCTCGAGCGACAGCGAGGCTTCCGTGTCGACCAGCTAGACCAGCTCGGCACCGCCGCCCCAGACGTGAATCCAGACCCCGCACGCAACGAGGTCCATCGAAGGTTGGTGACAGCCGCACGCAGTGCCCTGGTCGACATCGAGGAGGCACTTCGTCGGATCGACCAAGGCGGCTACGGAACCTGTCACGCTTGTGGCGCTCGCCTGTCGCACGCGCGACTGGCTGCCCTCCCGATGGCCCCCTTGTGCAGCCGCTGCCAGCGTGACCTGGACGAGCGGGCCCACGTTGTCCGCATCGTGCGTGCCGGCGGGTGCGCCATGGCCGGGACGAACCGATGAGCCATGGCTGGGTCGAACCGGTGAGGAGCGGCGCCGAGGGCACTTCCCGCGCGTGGGCCGGCCAAGTTGACGGGCAGGGTGACAGCCAGGAGAGGCGCCCTGACAGTGACCCCGCAGAGACCCAAGAGTGGCTGGAGTCTTTCGACGCGGTCGTCGACCACGCCGGTCCGGCCCGAGCACGAGCGGTCATGCTCAATGTCTTGCAACGCGCCCGAGACCGCCACGTCGCCCTACCGGGTCCCGGGCCCTCTGACTACGTCAACACCATTCCGAGCGCGGACGAACCGGTGTATCCGGGGGACCTGGAGATCGAGCGCCGGATCCGCGCCTATGTTCGTTGGAACGCGGCCATGATGGTCCACCGCGCGCAGAGGCCTGGCCTCGGTGTCGGTGGACACATCTCGACCTACGCCTCGACCGCGACCCTGTATGAGGTGGGGTTCAACCACTTCTTCCGTGGTCACGACGTTGAGGGCGGTGGAGACCAGATCTACTTCCAGGGCCACGCGTCACCGGGCATCTACGCTCGCGCGTTCCTGGAGGGACGGCTGAGCGAACGCAGGTTGGACGGCTTTCGCCAGGAGGTCTCGCACGCTGCGTCGGGTGGTGGCCTGCCGTCGTACCCGCATCCCCGGCTGATGCCGGACTTCTGGGAATTCACCACCGTGTCGATGGGCCTGGGAGCGATCAGCGCGATCTACCAGGCACGGTTCAACCGCTATCTGCACGACCGCGGCATCAAGGACACGAGCAAGCAGCACGTCTGGGCGTTCCTCGGCGATGGCGAGATGGACGAGCCAGAGGCACTGGGTGCCCTCGGTGTGGCGGCTCGGGAGGGACTGGACAACCTCACCTTCGTCGTCAACTGCAACCTGCAGCGACTGGACGGACCCGTGCGCGGCAACGGCAAGGTCATTCAGGAGCTCGAGTCCTACTTCCGTGGAGCGGGCTGGAACGTGATCAAGGTCGTCTGGGGACATGGGTGGGACCAGCTTCTCGACGCCGATCACGACGGGGCCCTGGTTGATCTGCTCAACGAGACGCCCGACGGTGACTTCCAGACGTTCAAGGGAGAGTCCGGCGCCTTCGTCCGCGAGCACCTGTTCGGGCGTGACTCTCGCACCCTCCGGATGGTTGCGGAGATGACTGACGCCGAGATCTGGGGGCTTCGGCGTGGCGGACACGACAGCCGGAAGGTCTACGCGGCCTACGCCGCCGCCGTTCGGCATCGCGGCCAACCGACGGTCGTCCTGGCCCAGACCATCAAGGGCTGGATGCTCGGCTCCCACTTCGAGAGTCGCAACTCCACCCACCAGATGAAGAAACTCTCGGCCGATGACCTGCGAGCGTTCCGCGACCGTCTTGGCATCCCACTTCGCGACAGCCAACTCGACCCCGACCTCCCTCCCTACGTCAACCTCGCGGCCGGCGCCGTCGAGCTCGAGTACTTGCACGAGCGGCGTCGCGAGCTCGGCGGGTACCTCCCGAGCCGATCCGTCGCAACCGCGACCGCGTCCGCGCGCCTGCCGGGCGATGAGGCGTACGTCGTCACGGCCAGGGGCTCAGGACGCCAGCCCGTGGCCACCACCATGGCCTTCGTCCGTCTGCTGAAGAGCCTCATGAAGGACCCACAGATCGGTGACCGGTTCGTCCCGATCATTCCCGACGAGGCCCGCACCTTCGGGCTGGACGCCTTCTTCCCGACCAAGAAGATCTACTCCCCGCACGGACAGCACTATCTCTCGGTCGACCGCGACCTGATGCTCAGCTATCAGGAAGACACCGAGGGGGTGCTGTTGCACGAAGGGATCACCGAGGCCGGCTGCGCAGCGTCCTGGACCGCGGCTGGCACGGCGTACGCGACACACGGCGAGCCGATGATTCCGCTCTACATCTTCTACTCCATGTTCGGCTTCCAACGCACCGGCGACCAGCTGTGGGCGGCCGCGGACCAGCTGACCCGAGGGTTCTTGCTCGGCGCCACCGCCGGCCGAACCACGCTCAACGGTGAAGGACTGCAGCACCAGGACGGCCACTCGCTGCTCCTGGCATCGACGAACCCAGCGTGTGTCGCCTACGACGCAGCGTTCGGCTTCGAGCTAGGCCACATCGTCCGAGACGGGCTACGCCGGATGTACGGCGACCCGCAACCCGGGGAAGACCCCAATGTCTTCTACTACCTCACCCTCTACAACGAACCGATCGTGCAGCCTCCCGAGCCCGAGGGCGTGGATGTCCAGGGCGTTATCGCCGGTATGCACCTGTACTCACCGGCCGGCACGGACCCTGGGCCCGGCGTGCAGCTCCTGGCCTCCGGTATCGCCGTCCCGTGGGCGCTCGAGGCACAGGTCATGCTGAGAGACGAATGGGGAGTGCAGGCAGACGTCTGGTCGGTCACGTCCTGGACGGAACTGCGTCGAGAAGCGCTGGCCACCGACGACTGGAACCACCGCCATCCCGACGAACCGCCGCGGACTCCCTACGTCACCGCTCGGCTCTTGGAGCAGCGAGGGCCGGTCGTCGCCGTCTCGGACTGGATGCGGGCCGTCCCCGACCAGATCGCGCCGTTCATCGGAGGTGACTGGTCCTCGCTGGGCACCGACGGGTTCGGCATGTCGGACACCCGCCCGGCGCTGCGGCGGCACTTCCGGGTCGACGCGGCATCCATCGTGGTGCGAGCCCTCGAGCGACTCGCGCGACAGGCACAAGTCGACCCGGGATCGCCGCGGCTGGCCGGTAAGCGTTATCACCTCGATCCGGACCCACTCTAAAACAGAGTTTGACTTGATATAGAAGCTCAGAAGATATCTAGTAAACAAAATTGTCTCTTTTAGAAGGATGAGGTGTCACATGACAACTGCGACGACCACTACCGCTACCACACCCACACGGACCGAGCTGGGCGCCGAACGCGCGTTCATGCTGCTGCGGACTGTCTTCACGATCGCGCCGATCGCCTTCGGCCTGGACAAGTTCGCGGAGGTGCTCACCGACAACTGGGAGGGCTACCTCGCCCCGTGGGTCAACGACATCGTCCCCGGCAGCGCCCACCAGGCGATGCTGGCCGTCGGAGTCATCGAGATCATCGCCGGCGTCGCCGTTGCCGTCATCCCCCGCTACGGCGCACTCCTGGTGGCCGGCTGGCTGGCCGGCATCATCGTGAACCTGGTATCCATCGGCGACTTCTACGACATCGCCCTGCGTGACTTCGGACTGCTGATCGCCGCCCTGGCGCTCGCCATCCTGGCCACACACCGCGGCAAGCCCTCGACGTCAGCATGACCAGCACCGTCGCGGCGGACGCCGGCCCGGACTTTCTAGGTCGGTGGCGGACCCGGACCACGTGGCCTCGACCGGTCGTCGACGCCGTCGCGGCGGAGCAGGCGGCCGCCGACCTGCTCATCGCCCTGGGCATGAACCTGACCGACGAGAACCTCGTCGAGACCCCGCGGCGGATGGCCCACGCACTGATCGAGATGACCAGCGGCCCGGAGTTCGACCTCACCACGTTCCCCAACGACGAGGGATATGACGACCTCGTACTGGTCCAGGACCTGCCGCTGCAGTCCCTCTGCGAGCACCACATGCTGCCCTTCGTCGGCGTCGCCCACATCGGGTACCTGCCCGGTGAGCGCATCCTCGGTCTCTCGAAGTTCGCCCGGCTGGTCGCCCTTCACGCACGCCGACCCCAGACCCAGGAACGACTCACCAAACGCATCGCCGACCACCTCCAGGACCAGCTCCAGGCCCGAGGTGTCGGAGTGGTCATCGAGGCCGAGCACACCTGCATGAGCCTTCGCGGCGCACGCGCTGTCGGCGCCCGCACCACCACCTCTGCCCTCTTCGGACAACTGCGGGACGATCCCGGCAGCCGCGCCGAGTTCCTCGCGCTCACCAAGGGCACCCGATGAACATCGTCGTAGTCGGTGCGGGACTCGCCGGCGCCAAGGCCGTCGAGGAGCTCCGCACCCAGGGCTATACCGGCGACATCACACTGATCGGAGCCGAGTCGCACCCGCCGTACGAACGACCGCCGCTGTCCAAGGGGCTGCTACTGGGAACCGCTGACCCCGACTCGGTGTTCGTCCACAGCAGTCAGTGGTACGCCGACCAGCAGGTTGACCTCGTCACCGGAGCGCGCGTGACTGACATCGACCTGGACAGAGGTCACGTCGACGTGGGCGGCCGACAGTGGTCCTATGACCGGCTGCTCCTCGCCACCGGAGCCACTCCCCGGCGCCTCCCGCTCGCTGACCGGTCCGGAGCTGACGTCGTCTATCTGCGCACCCTCGACGACGCGCTCGACCTGAACGCCAGACTCGGCGAGCATCTGCTGATCGTCGGCGCGGGCTGGATCGGCCTCGAGGTCGCGGCCGCGGCACGCCAGGCCAACGGCACCGTCACCGTCGTCGAACCTGCCGCCCTACCCCTGGCCCGCGTCCTCGGGCCTGAAGTCGCACCAGTCTTCGCAGACCTCCACCGCGACCACGGCGTCGACCTCCGCCTCAACACCTCCGTCGAAACGATCGAACACACACCGAACGGCACCATCGCTCGGCTTACGGACGGCCACGAAGTCCGGCCCGACCTGATCCTTGTCGGCATCGGCGCCGAACCCGCCACCAAGCTTGGAGCCACCGCCGGTCTGGTCATCGACCACGGCATCGTCGTCGACGCCTACCTGCGCGCCAGCGACCCACACGTCTACGCCGCCGGCGACGTCGCCACCCACGACCACCCCACCCTCGGCCGCATCCGCGTCGAGCACTGGGACACCGCCATCCACCAAGGGCAGCACGCAGCCCGCAGCATGCTGGGTCACGATGCCCCCTACGCCCGGCAGCCGTACTTCTTCACCGACCAGTACGACCTCGGCATGGAGTACGTCGGCCACGTCGGCCCGGCCGGCTACGACGAAGTAGTCATCCGCGGCAACCCAGCCGAACGCGTCTTCACAGCACTCTGGATCAAGGGCAGCCGCGTCGTCGCCGGCATGCACGTCAACGACTGGGACGCCATCGACACGCTGCGCAACCTCGTAGGCAACGAAGCGGACAGGGTCGCCCACGACCCCGATGTCGCACTCCTTGCCATTCACCCCACCGAAAGCAACTCCGAGCGCTCCGCAAAGGAACCGTCATGACGACCCCCGCCGATGCGACCATCCACAAGTTGAGCGAAAGCGGCAACACGATCACGCCAGCCGCCGATGACCTCCGCGGCCGCACCGTCAAGGACAAGAACGGTGAGGCCATCGGAAAGGTGCACGACCTGCTCATCGACGATCAGGAGCGCAAGGTCCGTTTCTTGCTGGTCGAACACCACGGGTTCCTCGGCTTCGGACACACCACTTCGTTCATCCCCGTCGACGCCATCACCGCGATCAGCGAGCACGAGGTAGCCATCAATCACAGCCGTGAGCACGTCGCCGCTGCGCCACCCTATGACCCGGAACTGATCGCTGACTCCAAGTTTCACGGCAGGATCTACAGCCACTACGGCCACAACCCCTTCTGGGACGACGGGTACGTGTACCCGGCGAACTTGCCCGCGATGTTGGCTCCTCACTGAGTCGTGGTCGACGACTGATTGCAGGGTGATCGCGGACGTGTGTTTCGAGCGCAACGCAGGGGATGCGGGCTCGTAGTTGCTGCTGGCCGTGGCCAGTTGGCGTGATCTGCTTGATGGGCTCCGTTGCGTTGTTCGATGGCAGGCCATGCCGAGGAGGACCTTGGGCTCCTGTGCTGATCAGATGGCGGGTCTGAGTTCCTCGAACGCGGTGGCCAACCGGAACACCGGTGTGGCGTCGGCTGCGAGCTCGTAGTGGCCACGACGCAGGTTCTGAATGAAGGCGTGCCCTCGGATCACCACACTCGCCGTTCGATTCGTCTTCACCCCGCGCATGGGTCTGAGCCTGGCCTTGAGCCGGCCGTGGTCGCACTCGACGCGGTTGTTCTCATATCGGCCGGTGTTGTGCCACGCGGCAGGAATCAGCTCCTCGATCACGTTGGCCAACGCCGGTGCCCGGTCGGTGATGACCTCGCCCGGGTCGCCGTGCACACTCAGGGCAGCGGTGAAGAACGTACGCGCAGACCCGGTGTCGCGACGCCGCGACACGTACACGTCGATCACCTGGCCATGCTGGTCGACCGCCCGGTAGACGTAGGACCAGACCCCAGCAACCCTGACGTAGGTCTCGTCGACGAACCAGCGATCCCCGGCCAGGTGCCGGACCGGCCGGGCCGCGTCGAGCAACAACGGGGTGAACCGCTGCACCCACCGATACAGGGTGACGTGGTCGACCTCGACGCCACGCTCGACGAGAAGCTCTTCGAGGTCCCGGTAGGACAACCCGTACCGCAGGTACCAGCGCACCGCCAACAAGATCACCTCGGGCGGGAAACGGAATCCAGTGAAGCCCGACGGCATCCTCACAGGTGGTCCCAGACGGCGAGTGCGCTTCACCGAGCCACCCACACCGCCACGGCGCGACGCGTCAACGCAACAGAGCCTCTCGTACGCCCTTCTCACACGACTCGACCCCGACGGGCGACTCACCGGGCTCTACGACCCGGAACAGGAGCAGGCGAGCGCAACCTGACGCTGCGCGGGTCGCCTTCGCGTCGGGCAATCTGAGGCGACTCTCGTCGCGGAAGCAGACAGCCACGTGGTGTGGTGCACCTATCGGGCCATGTAGCCGCCGTCGATGTAGAGCTCGAGTCCGGTGATGAAGGCCGCGTCGTCGCTGGCGAGGTAGGCCACGCCGGCGGCGATGTCTTCGGGACGGCCCAGGGTGCCCATGGGTGTCAGGGCGGTCATGCCGTCCCAGATCGGGGTGTCGCGTGACTGCTCCAGGATGGGGGTGGCGATGAATCCGGGGTGGATCGAGTTCACCCGGACACCGTCGGTGGCCCAGTGGAGCGCGACGTTCTTGGTGAGCGTGCGAACGGCGCCCTTGGCTGCGTGGTAGGCCGGGGAAACTCCGAAGCCGCCGCTCGTGCCGAAGATCGAGCTGATGTTGATCACGGATGCGTGTTCGGATGCCTTCAGGTGGGGTGCGGCGGTCTTCATGCCGAGGAAGACGCCGGTCTGGTCGATGGCCACGGTGCGGTCCCATTCCGCCAGGCTCGTGTCCTCGATGGGCTTGATGTCACCCATGCCGGCGTTGTTGACGAGGATGTCGAGGCCTCCGAACTCCTCGACCGCTGCAGAGCACGCGGCCTCCCAGTCGGTCTCACTGGTGACGTCGTGCTTGAAGAACGCTGCCCTGCCTCCGCCTCCGTTGATCTCCTTGACCGTGGCCTCTCCGGCGTCGACCTGGATGTCGGTGACGAGCACCGCCGCGCCCTCGTCAGTGAGCCGCTGGGCCGTCGCCTTGCCGATCCCACTTGCCGCACCGGTGATGAGCGCGACGCGACCTTCGAGCCTGTTCATGCTCTTCCCTTCCGTCCTTGTGAAGGTGGTTCCGAGACTTCTCTCAGCGTGGCTGCTCCGAGCGGGATTGGCTACTGGTGGCGCCGGCACTGATCTCGGAGCCCGCGAGGCGCCATCGCCGCGGGATCGCCGTGGTCACCCCCGATCCCGGAAGAGGACGAGATCCCCGCGGACCAGCTCAAAAGCACCATCGACGAGGCCACGCCGTGCCTCCTCGGCCGCATTGTCGAGATCACGGGCGTGGCGAGCCTGACGGCCAAATCGCCCTGGTCAACAACAACGCCCGACTCGGCGCCCGGGTCGCCCAGGAGTACGCCGACCTCGAGCCGCGGCGCTGACGGCCTGCTGCCGCGTCGTTCAGGCGGCGGCATCCGGGCAACTGTGGCGGCCGCCGTCAGGGGTACCGAAACCCGTTGGGGTCTGGAAACGTGCAAGGGAGAGGAAACCCCTGTGGCCCCGACTCGGACCGCACCCCGTTCGTCGGCGTGAAGGAGTACAACATGGGCACGTACAAGGTCGCCTACTTCGTGGGGAGCCTGTCGTCGACATCGATCAACCGGGTCCTGAGCCGGGCCTTGATCCGGTTGGCGCCCCAGGACCTGGAGTTCACCGAGCTCCCCATCGGCAACCTCCCCCTGTACAGCCCGGACTTCGACGCCGACTACCCCGCCGAGCCGCAGGCACTGAAGGACGCGATCGCGAGCTCCCAAGCCGTTCTGTTCGTCACCCCGGAGTACAACCGCTCGATCCCGGGTGCCTTGAAGAACGCCATCGACTGGGCCTCCCGACCGTGGGGACAGAACGCATTCGACCACATGCCCGCGGCGGTGATCGGGGCCTCGCCCGGCCAGATCGGCACCGCAGTGGCACAGCAGAGCCTGCGCGCGGTGCTGAGCTTCTGCAACGCCCGTCAGATGACCGCGCCCGAGGCCTACATCACCTTCCGCCCCGGCCTGTTCACCGAGGACGGCGAGGTCACCGACGAGTCGACGGCGGCGTTCCTGGCCGACTTCATGCAGGAGTTCCGAGTCCACATCGAGCGGGTCCTCACGGTCATCCCACGGCCGTGACCCTGGTCGCGGCCGAAGGCCCGTCGACGCAGATCCGGGACTCACTCATGACGGCCCGAGGCCGGCATCACTGCTGACCCAGCGAGCCCGCGACGACTTGGTTGTCCTCCGCACCAGCGAGTGCGTTGCCGACGATCCAGCCCAGGCCGAAGGCGCTGAGCAGGCCGTTGCCGGAGAGGTAGCCATCCGACGAGGCGCCGGCGAAACCGCAGGCGGTGCCCCCAGCGGCGTACAGGCCCGGGATGACTTCGCCGGTCGCATCGAGGACGCGACCGTCGGGATCGATGACTGCTCCGCCCTGCGACGCGAGGATGCCATGAGTCACCCAGGCCAGGTGGTACGGCGCCTCGAGGCGGCGCCGACCGGGCAGCGGCGTGAGCACCGAATCAGTGTCGGCCTCCGACAGACCGAGGCGCCGAGCGAGCTCCGGCAGCGTCGCGACATCGGTGATCGCGCCGGCAGCGAGGCTCTCCCGCATCATCTCCGACTCTCGGGTAACCGCCATGGCGGTCCCATCCCAGATCAGGGCAGCCCTCTCGTCGGGCTGCTGCTGCAGGATGCCCGACAGGGACGAGTAGCCGTGCGCCTCCTCGTCGACGAAGCGCTCGCCCCGCAGGTTGACCAGGACCGCACCGTTGAAGGGCAGTCCCGGCGACACGCGGGTGCCGTGTCCGACAACGACGAGCCCCGAGCGCAGCGCGGCGCCGAGGTTGCGTAGGGGGACCCCGAGCTTGGTGAGCCACGGCAGCGCGTCCCCCGTGCTCGTGGCGACGCCGCCGTAGAACGGATTGCCGAGGGCAGCGAGGTGTTCCGAGACGAGCCGCTGGTTGCCGGCAAACCCGTCCACGGCGAGCACGGTCGCAGCGGCCCGGACGTGCTCGCGGTTGCCGTTCTGCGCGACGACAATCCCGGTCACCGCCCCCGCCTCTGTCAGAAGCCCCACCGCGGGCGCCTCGTCGACGAAGGCGACGTTCGGCCTCGTGTCGAGCACCCCCCGCAGGTGGCGCATCAGCCGGCCACCCCCCAACCGGCCGGTGTCGGAGTGCAGTCGAGGCACCGACATCCCGGCCCGTGGCAGGTCGACGCCGATCTCGACGGGGTAGCCCGAGTCGGCGATCCATTCCACGATCGCTGGAGCGGCTGCGCACACCGCCTCCACGACGGGACGCCACTCCTCGTCGCCGCTGGCGGCCAGGATGTCGGCAGCGTGCCGGGCCGGGGAGTCCTCGATCCCGGCGGCTCGCTGAAACCGGGTTCCACCCGCTGCCAGGGAACCACTGGAGATGGCCGCATTGCTGCCCTCTCGGGTCGACTTCTCGAAGACCGCGACGATCAGGTCAGGGTCCTCCGAGGCCCGCAGCGCTGTCATGATCCCGGCAGCGCCGCCTCCGGCGATCGCGACGTCGACGTCGGTCATGCCAGAGCCGCTGGAGTGCCGTAGAAGTCCCGCGCCGCGTCGACCAGCGGCCGTGGCGGCTGCGCGCCGTAGAACCCGGCCCGCGACGGACGCAGACCGGAAGACCGGTACTGCGCCGCGCGGACCTCGGCCATCCTGACGCAGGTCCCCAGCGAGTCCAGGACGGGTATGTCGTCGATGCGCGTCACTCCCTGGTCGGCCAGGAACACGTTGAGGGGTCCCTCCCCGGGCACGATCACGTTGGCTCCTGCCGCGATTGCCCGCCGGGCCGCGACGTTGAACGCGTCGATGAGCGCCGTCGGGTCGGCGTACGCCGCCATCACGTCAGTGAACCCGGCCTCGACCTGGACGATCGGTCCGACGAGCCCGTCGAGTCGGTAGTTGCGGATGTTCCGGCGTAGCTGCGGCTCCAGGGCGGCGATGAAGTTCACGATGCCGACGCAGTCGCCGAGCTGCGCTGCGTGCAGCACCGAGGTCTGGCCGAACGTCACGACAGGCAGGTCGACCAGGGTTCGGGCGTCCTCGTACCCCGTGTCGGGGATGGTGGCGATGAGGAACGCGTCGTACCCCTCGTCCTGGGCGCGCAGGGCTGCCGCGACGAACTGCTCCTTGTGCAGCCCGGCCAGATAGGCGTAACCGATGTGGGTGCCCGGGTAGTCCGATGGATAGGTGCCGGGCCGCATGCCGTGGAGGTCGATCTTCGTGCCTTGCGCGGCCTGGGACGCGAGGTGCCGGGCGAGCGCGTCGCGGTAGCTCGGCACGTCGTCGAGGACGGTGAAGCTCTGGTGCCAGATCCTCATGTCAGACGCCCGCGCCGACGGACCTCGCCGCGCGACTTCCTGCGATCCGGCCGAACGTCGCCCCCCGTAGCACCGACGTCGAGCCGGTGTAGTTGGAGTAGTAAAGCCCGGTCAGCTCGCCGGCTGCCCACAGCCCGGGGATCGCCCGGCCGTCGCGGTCGACCACCTCGGCCGCCGAGGTGGTCTTGAGACCTCCGAAGGTGAAGACGTTGGCGGCCATGATCGGGTATGCCTCGAACGGCCCCTGGCTCACCGGACGCGCCCAGTTGGACTTGGCGGGAACGACGCCGGTCGTCGCGAGCCCGTCCGGGGTGCTGAAGTCGAACTCCCCGTCGCCGCAGGCCTTGTTGTACGCCGTGATCGTTGCCTCGAGCTCGTCGACCGGAAGGCCGAGAGCCACCGCAAGGCCGGCGATCGAGTCGGCCACCACCGGGGCGATGTCGGAGCGGATGCCCGAGCGGACGTTCGGCACTGACAGCGCCTGCTGGTCCATGATCACCCAGGCCGTGCCGCGGGTCTGGGCCTGGATGTCGCGAGTGGTCCGCTCGTACCAGGCGTCGATCGGCCCGCGGGCCTCGTCGACGAACCGCCGGCCTTCAGCATTGACCAGCACGCCGTAGGGGAAGCAGAAGATCGCCGCCTCGGCCGCGCCGGACCGCGGGTCGACGGGCTCAGCGTGGAACAGCGAGAAGTTGCCGGCGGTGGCGGCGCCCAGTGCGAGAGCCATCTCGAGACCCTCGCCCTTGTTGTAGTGGCCCCCGCGGGCGACCGGACGGGTGGTGAGCGCACGCTCGCCGTGGTAGCGGGCCATCAGCTCGGCGTTGCCCTGGTACCCACCGGAGGCGAGGACCACCTGGCCGGTGAACTCGGCCGGCCCGGACGGAGTCTGGGCGAGGACCCCCGCGACCCCGGACCCGTCGGTGATCAGCGAGCGTGCCGTGGTCTCGAAGTGGAACTCCACCCCGAGTCCGCGGGCCGCCTTGCCCATTGTCTCCACGATCGCGAGTCCGCCCCCGACGGGCGCCATCCGGGTGGTGGAGGTGGTGAGGAACGGGGTGGGCAGGAAGTCAAAGCGCATCCCGTGGGTGCCCATCCACGCCAGCGTCTCGGGTGCCGAGGCGGCGAGCTCCGCGACGTAGTCGGGGTCAACCGCGTGGTGCGCTCGGTAGAGCGGGCCGCGTCGTGGCGGCGCCACCGCCGCATCGGCCATCAGGGACGGGTCGAGGTGGCCCATGAAGTCGTCGACCAGGGTCTCCTCGAGCCCGTCGACGACTGAGTCGGCGGAGTGCATGCGCAGGAATGCCTCGGTGTAGCGGGTGTTCCCGCCCGTCTCGGCCTCGGTGGACCGCTCGAGGATGGCGACCCGGGCGCCGTGCTCTGCAGCGGCGCACGCCGCGGACAGACCGGCCACACCGGCACCGACCACCACGACGTCGTACGACTGTCGGGACATCACAGGGCTCCGATCACTGCCGCGGAGGTGGTGACGGTGCTGAACAGCGGCAGCATGTTCTGCACCGAGAAGTCGTGGTAGTCAGGTCGGAACGACGCGCACAGGTCCTCGACGACCGTCACCTGGAGACCCGCGTCGCTGGCGTGCCGGGCGGCTGACTCGACGACCAGGTTGGTGGCGACGCCGCCCAGCACGACCTCGTCGATGCCCTCGGCGGCGAGGACCTCCCGCAAGGGGGTGCCGACGAACGGGTCGACGCAGCCCTTGTCGATGACGGGCTCACCGTCGACAGGTGCCAGCTGGGCGACGATCTCCGCCTCGGGGGAGTCGGCGAGCATGGCCCGCTGTTCCGCGTACGACGCGAAGCGGGGCAGCCTGTTGGTGCGCAGCACGTAGGTCGGGTCGAAGGCGAGCCGGATGTGCACGACGAGCCACCCGGCCGTGCGGGCGGCTGCCAGCAGCTTCTCCGCCGCCGCCAGCACGCCGCGCTCGGCGACCTGGGCTGCCAGCGGAGGCATCCGCAGGTGCGGGCCCTCCTCACACAGGGCCACCTGGTAGTCGAGCAGCAGCAGGGCGGTGCGGTTCGGGTCGCGAGTCTCGGTCATGAGGGTTCCTTCGGGGTCGCGGTAGCGGGGGATCACCAGGCCGACCAGCCGCCGTCGACGTACACGACCTGACCGGTCAGGTACGACGACGCGCGGGAGGCCAGCAGCAGCAGGGGACCGGTGAGGTCGGACTCGGGGTCGCCGAGGCGGCCGAGCATCGTGCGCTCGGCGAACCAGCGCAGGCGGTCGGGATCCGCACCGAGCGGCGCGGTCATCCGCGTCGGGTAAAAGACTCCTGGTGCGAGGCAGTTGACGACGATGCCGAGCCCGCCGAGCTCGGCTGCGAGGGCACGGGTGACGTTGGCGACGCCGGCCTTCGAGGCGTAGTACGCCGACTCGGGCACCGGTCCGACGCGCTCGGCGTACACGGTGGTCAGGTTGACGATGCGGCCGCGGGTGCCGGCGGCGGTCATCGCCCGGGCGACCTCGCGGCCGAGCAACCAGGAGCCGGTCAGGTTGACCCGCACCACGTGCTCGAACTCGGCGAGGCTCGTCTCGTCGTAGGACTTGCGGAGCATCACGCCCGCGGCGTTGACGAGCACGTCCAGCCTGCCGTGCTGCGCGACCACGTCGGCGACCAGGGTGGCGACGGAGGCCTCGTCGGTGACGTCGACCTCGTGGGCCGACGCGTGGGGTGTGGCCAGCAGGTCGTCCTTGCGTCCCGGGACGTCGGCGATCGCGACGGTGGCGCCTGCCTCGGTGAGGGCGCGGGCGGCGCGGGCTCCGAGGCCACCCTCGGCGGCGCCGACCACGAGGGCGACCTCGCCGGTCAGGTCGAACACGGAGGTCACCATGCGAGCTCGCTCTCCTCGGCGGCGGCGTGCCGACCGGCGAGCCGGCCGAAGATCCCGGCCTTGCCGATCGAGGTCCCGGTCATGTAGCCGGCGCCGTGGAAGCCACCGAGCACCTCGCCGGCGGCGTAGAGCCGTTCGATGGGGTCGCCGAAGACGTCGAGCACCCTCAGCTCCGTGTCGACGGTGAGGCCGCAGTAGGTGGCCAGGACGACGGTGCCGGTCCGGTGGGCGAAGAACGGTGGCGCCTCTAACGGGAACGGGTCGCCGACGGCGCCGGAGAGGTGGGTGCGACCCAGGGCGTCCGGCTGCCCCGTGCGCAGGGCAGTGTTGTAGTCCTCGACGGTCGCCACCAGCATGCCCTCGGGCAGGCCCAGCGTGTCCTCGAGCTCCTCGATGGAGTCCGCGCGGACCAGCATCCCGGCGCGCTCGCGACCACCGAAGTCGTAGATCGGCACCTCGTCGCTGGTGGCGGCCAGCACCCGCGAGTCGAAGACCTGGAAGGTGGTCACCCCGGGCTGGGCCAGGGCGGCGTCGCCGATCTCCTTGTAGTTGCGCGACTCATCGACGAACCGGCGCCCCTCGCGGTTGACCGCGATCGCACCCTTGTAGACGGCAAGGACGCCGGTGCCGTCCTCGTCGGGGTGCGGCTCGTGGAAGTGGCCGTAGGTGCCCTTGATGTACGGCGTGTCCACGACGCCGGCACCCAGCTGCCACGCCATCAGCAGACCGTCGCCCTCGCAGCCGAGGCCGCCGGCTCGCAGGGCGTGCTCCATCTGCGGCGCGAACCGGGTCAGCAGCTCGGGGTTCTGCGAGAAGCCCCCGGTGGCGATCACCACCGCGTCCGCCAGGACCCGCCGGGCGCCCCCCGGGATCGTGACATCCACGCCGACCACCCGTCCGCTCTCACGCAAGAGCCGCTGTGCAGAAGCGTCCATCACCACTCGGGCGCCGAGCCGGCCGGCCGCCTTGAGCAGGTGCACCAGCATCGCGGTCGTGTCGGTGGGGTGCGAGCGGGGAGCGGACTGTCCCGAGGCAGCGTGCACCTCGCCGTACACCACGCCGTGCGCGGTCAGCCAGTCGTAGGTCTCGAGTTGGTGGTCGCAGTAGAGGTCGACGAGCCGTTCGTCGTTGCGATGACGGCCGACCTCGAGCAGGTCCTTGCGGAGCAGCTCGACCGAGTCGGCGATGCCCTGGGCGACCTGCTCGCGGGTGCTGGCGAACGCGGAGAGTCCGGCCGACTTGACCGTCGAGCCGCCGATCTCGGAGGTCTTTTCGAGCATCACGGCGTATTGACCGGCCTCGGCAGCCGCCAGCAGGGCCGCGCAGCCGGCCAGGCCGGAGCCGAGCACGAGGACGCCGACCCGGTCAGGCAGCTCGCTCTCGTAGGGGAGCCCGGGGATCATGACGTCGCACTCCAGGGTTGGTCGAGCGCCGCCTCGGCGGCGGTGAACTGCGGCAGGTTGAACAGCTCCTGACGCTCGCTCCAGGTGGCCATCCGGTCGGTGCGGCTGGCGGTCTCGCCGTGCTCGGCCAGGTGGGCCAGTGCCTCGCTGCCGGCCGCCATCATTGAGCGCATCAGGTAGTTGGCATAGAGCACGACTCCGAAGCCGAGGTCCTCGTACTGCTCAAGGTCGAGCTGCGGGGTCTTGCCGCCTTCGACGACGTTGACCACCAGTGGCACGCCTGCCAGCTCCCGGCCGACAGCGGCCAGCTCCTCGACCGATCGGGGTGCCTCGACGAACAGGACGTCGGCGCCGGCCTCGACATAGGCGTGGCCGCGGGAGATCGCCTCGTCGAGGTCGTAGGCGCTGCGGGCGTCGGTCCGGGCGATGATCACCAGCGCCTGGTCGGTCCGGGCATCGGCGACCGCAGCCAGCTTGGCCTGCATGTGTCCGACCGGGATCAGCGTGTGGTCGTCGAAGTGCCCACAGCGCTTGGGCATCTGCTGGTCCTCGAGCTGAATCGCGGCAGCGCCTGCTCGTTCCAGGAGCCGCAGGGTCCGCATGGCACTGAGCGGTCCGCCGTACCCGGTGTCCGCATCGACCACCACGGGCAGCCTGGTCGCCTCGGTCAGCCGTTCGACGTGGTCAACGACCTCGCGCAGCGAGACCAGTCCGAGGTCGGGCACGCCGTACTGTGCGTTGGCGAGGCCGGCTCCGGTGGCGTAGACCGCGGAGAAGCCGGCAGCCTCGACCAGCCGCGCGCCGAGCGCGTCGGTCACGCCCGGCAGCACGAGCGACCGACCTGTGGCCAGGGCGTCGCGCAGAGCGGTGCGGCGCTCGTGGGCACTCGGCATGGGGCCGACGCCGGTCAGGGCGGACAGGTCCAGCGGCATGGGGCTTCTCCGGAAGTGGTCGGGGAGGGGTGCCGCCACGGTGTCACCGGGAGTGGATCGGAGTCCCGGGTCGCGGTCCGCAGGGCGGCACGACAGTGGCGGGTGATCGCCGTGGTCCGGAGTTGAATCGATCGACACCGCACTTCGCGACGAACAAGGAGACCCGCATGACCGCCGCGCTGACGAACGAGGGCACCAGCCGCTTCGTGCAGACCAAGAGCTGGAAGCTGCACTACAACGAGGCCGGCGAGGGCCACCCCGTGATCCTCTTGCATGGCAGCGGTCCCGGTGCGACCGGCTGGAGCAACTTCTCGCCCAACATCCCCACCCTCGCCGAGGACTTCCGCGTCCTCGCGCTCGACGCACCCGGCTGGGGCGGTTCCGACGCAGCGACCTCCGACAAGTACGACCACCCGGCGGCCGTGCTCGAGTTCATGGACGCCCTCGGCATCGAGAAGGCGGCCCTGGTCGGCAACTCGATGGGCGGAATGACCGCGATCACCTTCGCGGCCCGCTACCCCGACCGCATCTCGCACCTGATCACGATGGGACCGGGCAGCTTCTTCATCCCCACGCTGTTCAGCCCCAACGACGGACCCAGCGAGGGTCTCAAGATCCTGCAGGAGGGCTACCGCAACCCGACGCCCGAGGTGATGAAGCGACTGGTCGAGATCATGAGCTTCTCCGCGGAGAGCGCCACCGACGAGCTCGCCCAGCAGCGCGCCGAGAACGCGGCGTCTCGGCCGGACCACCTGGAGAACTTCCTGACCAGCTTCACCCACGGCCCCGGCCCGGTGCCGACGGTGGCCACCCCGGCCCAGATCCAGAGCATCGCGGCCCCGACGCTGCTCATCCACGGCCGAGACGACCGTGTGGTCCACTTCGAGCACTCCCTGCGGCTCGTCTCCATGATCGCCGACTCGCGATTGGTCCTCTTCAACCGCTGCGGCCACTGGGCCCAGCTCGAGCACGCCGCCGAGTTCAACCGCCTGGTGCGCGACTTCATCGTGCACAACTGACGGCTCTCACCGCCGTGTCCGGCGGGCGGGACTCAGCACGGGGGCCCGGGAGCGGGTGCGCTCCCGGGCCCTGCTTTGCCGTCGTCAGGCAGCAGCGCTGGCGTCGAGCTCGTCGGAGATGCGCTCGGCGGCGGCACGGACCTGGGCGGCTACCACGGCCTCGTTGAAGCGGGCCGTGGGGCTGGAGACCGAGACCGCGGCGATGGCGCGCCCCTGCGAGACGACGGGAGCGGCGACGCAGACCATCCCGAGCATGACCTCCTCGCGGTCGTAGGCGACCCCCTCGGCGCGCACCTTGCTCAGCTGCTGCAGGAAGCGGGCCGGGTCCGAGATCGAGTACGGCGTCAGCCGACGCAGGCCCTTCTCGAGCACCGGTGCGATCGCCGTCCTGCCGTTGACCGCCAGCATCGCCTTGCCGAGGGCGGAGCTCGAGGCCGGCATCCGGCCGCCGACCATGGTGGGGACCTGGAGGGTGGTCCGCCCGAAGATCTTCTCGAGGTAGACCACGTCGGTGCCCTCGAGCACACCGAGGTGCACGACGCTGCCCGTCGCGACGAACAGGTCGCTCAGGTGCGGCATCGCGACGTCGCGCAGACCGCGGGGCCGGCACACCGGCACGCTGTTGCCCAGCTCGAAGAGTCGCTGGCCCAGGCTGTAGCCACGCCCGCGCCGGTCCACGAACCCGCTCTTCTCGAGGTAGGCGAGCAGCCGGAACGCAGTGGACTTGGACACCTCGGCCCGCCGCGCGATCTCACTGACCCCGACCACGGGCCCCGAGCTCCGGAACGCCTCCAGGAGCTGCAGGGCCTTGGTGACCGACGGGACGTTCTCCCGGTCAACGGCGTTGGTTCCCGAGATAGCTGCAACGGCTGTGCTCACGGAGAGCCTCCTCGACGACTGGCCGCGGGGTGCGGACCTGGTGACAACCGTCACTGTAGCGATCACTACAGGGAATGTCCATAAGCAGGTAGCCAAATTGCCAATCAAGCCTCGAGTGTGGACTGTAGGGACCGTTCCAGCGCTTGATGGACAGGTGCTCAGTCAAGGGCGGCGTACGCGCCGGCCACGGCGCCTTCGAGCACGGCCGTGGCCAGGTCTGCGAACAGGTCGATGTCCCACGACGGGGAGTCGAGCTGGTTGGAGAAGAACAGCCCGTCGGACAGGATCATCAGCACGACGGACAGCCGCCGGGGGAGGTCGGGTTGGGCCGCCGCCGGCTCAGGCAGCACGGTGCGAAACCAGTCCGTGAGGATCAGCTGCGCCTGCTGGCGTACAGCGAGGAAGATGGCGCGGCCTGAGGGCGGGTCGGCGCGGTTCAACAGCAACAGCAGGAACCCGATCCGCAGGAATGCGGGGTTGTCCTGCACATGGCGCAGGCTCACCCCGAGATGTGCGCGCAGGTCCTCGGGCCAGGTGCGTCCCGAAGCGACCGGCAGCCAGACAGGTTGGCGCGCATTCCACTCCTGGTACGACGACTCGACGACCGCGCCGAGGAGGTCGTCCTTGTCCTTGAAGTGCCAGTAGAGCGAGCTGGCGGGCAATCCCGCCCGCTGGGTGATCCGCGAGATGGTGGCCCCGTCGTAGCCGCTCTCAGCGGCGACCTCGGCCGCGGCACGCAGCAGCTGCTCTCGACCAGAGTCCTTCGTCGACGGCTCCGGTCCGCCGGCCCGGGGCGCCGGGGTCGGGCGTGGGCTGCCCCTGGTGCCCACGAATCGCGCGGCCGCCGCGAGGCCGTTGGCCAACAGCGAAAGGATCTCCTCGCGGTCCTCCGCGGACCGGGACTGACGCGAGACGTAGGCGCCGTCGAGTATCGCGAGGGTGAGCAGCGCGAGAGTGTCCGCGTCCAACGACGACGCGTTCCCTGCCGCCGACAGGGAGGCCCTCCACCAGGACCGTAGGACCCCGATGGCGTCAGCGCGAATCTTCAGGAAGCGGTTGCGCGGCGCCGATCCCACGGCGGGGCCGGTCTCGAGCGCGAGCAGCAGTCCCATCCGCCAGAACCCCGGATCTTCGCTGCCCTGCTCGGTGGCGAGACGGAACTCGTGCAGAATCCGGTCGGCCGTGGCGGGCTCATCGGCAGCGGGCCACCGCGGAGCGACCGCCTCCCAGGTCCGGAAGCCGTGCTCGATCGCGTCGGCGAGAAGGTCGTCCTTGCTGTTGAAGTGCCAGTACACCGAGCTGGCGGGCAGGCCGGAGGCCTTGACGATCTGGGCCATCGTGGCGCCGACGTACCCCCGCTCGCCGGCGATGCGGACGGTGGACTCGAGGATCGAGCGTCGGGACGCCTCGCCCTGGGCGTGGATCCGGGAGGTCTTACGTGCCATGGCTCCGCTTCGATCTAGGTAGGGGTCTCAGGGTAGTGACTCGCGCTGCGGTGGCCGGGGACCATCGGTGGCGCAGCGCCATCAGCGTTGACAGGGCGGCGAGCGCGGCGACGGTCATCGTGACGCCCATCACCGGGCCACCGACGCCACCGAGTGAGGCGACCGGCGGCACCAAGCCACCGAGCAGGAACTGGGAGGCGCCGAGCAGCGCCGACGCGGTCCCCGCCATCATGCCGTGGGGCGTGAGCGCCAGCGCCATCGCATTGCCCATCGACAGTCCGATGCTGGCCAGTACCAACCACAACGGGACGAGCAGTACGGCGAGCGGGGCCGCCTTCCACAACGCCAGCGCTACGGCGATCGATGAGACCGATGCGAGCAGGAGGCCGACCAGCAGCATCGTCGAGGGTCCGCGCTGCAGGACCACGAGGGCGTTGACTCGGCCACCGACGATCATGCCGACCGCGTTGCAGCCGAAGGCCAGTGAGTAGCCGACCGGGCTCAGGCCGTACAGGTCGCGCAGCACGAACGGGCTCATCGAGATGTAGCTGAACAGCATCACGCCGAGCAGGCCGCTCATCATCATGTAACCCAGGAAGCGGGGATCGGTCAGCAAGGTGCCGAACGCACGCCACGGGCCGGCAGCGGCCGCCGCGGCCCCCGGGTGGGTCTCCGCCAAGGTCAGCCAGCTCGCGACCAGGAGCAGGACGCCGATCACGCCGAGCGCGACGAACTCGCCCCGCCAGTCGGTGAACCGCAGCAGCTGACCGCCCAGGATCGGCGCGACCACCGGGGCCAGCCCGACGACCAGCACCAGCTCGGAGAACACCTTGGCGGCGCGGGCCCCCTGGTAGACGTCGCGGATGACCGCGCGGGCGACCACGAGCGCCGCAGCGCCGCACAGGCCCTGGACCAGTCGGAGACCGAGCAGGACCTGAATGGTCGGCGCCACAGCACACAGGAAGGAGGTCAGCGCGAGGAGGAGCACGCCCCACCGCAGCGGGCGCATGCGACCGACCCGGTCACTCAACGGTCCGGCGACGAGCTGTCCGAGGGCCAGGCCTACCAAGCTCACCGACAAGGTCAGCTGTGCGGTGGCCTCCGAGCTACCCAGGGAGCGTGCCAGGTCAGGGAGCGCCGGCAGGTAGAGGTCGGTGACCAGCGGCCCGGCGGCGGAGACGCCCCCAAGGGTGACCAGAGCGGCCCGGCCAAGGGTCGTCCCGGTTGGGGCCTGGGTGGCCGTTGGGTAGGTCATGGGCTCACTGTCGTCGGCGTGATCTATGGGGGCCACTCACGCGTTCCTGTGCCCGGCACGGCACGCGTTCTGTAGCGATCATTTCGGAGAAGCCGAGTGTTGTTCCTCTCTGCGGCACGCAAGCCGGTCGGATCAAAGACTCCGCTTGTAGCGTCCGTTCCAGTCAAGTCGAGTGATTCGGGTCACCTTCCGACATCCGCCCAGCGGCCCCGCGTGGCCGTGTTCGCGACAAGAGGACCAGCAATGCCACTTCCACGTCAGACCTTCCGCCGGTCGGGCGCCGTGCTCGTCGCGGCGTTCGCCGTCATGGGTCTCCTCGCAGGCTGCGCCCAGAGCAGCGCCCAAGACAATGCCGCCGGCAGCGGCACGGCTTCCGACACCAAGGCGGGCATCGCCGAGGCGAAAGACGCCATGGCGGCCTTCGCCCAGCCGCTGACCAGTTACCCCGCCGAGCCGGCACTGGCGACCACACCGGACATCCAGGGCAAGAAGGTCGTGATCATTCCGCTGGGTGACCAGATTCCCGTGATCCACGGCGTCGCGGTGGGCATCGAGGACGCCCTGAAGGCAGTCGGCGCCACCACCACGATCTGCGATGGCAAGTTCAACCCCACCTCCGTGGCCGACTGTCTCAAGCAGGCCGGCGACCAGGGGGCGGACGCGGTGGTCAGCCTCTTCGTCGACTACGCGATGGCCGGAACGGCCTTCGACGCGCTCGCCGCCAAGGGCGTGCACGTCCTGATCGGTGGCGTTGCTCCGACCGGTGGGCGCACGGCCGACGCGACGCTGGCGTTCTACGACAACACCGGCCGGGTCAAGAAGCTGTGGGACGCCATGGCGGCATCGGCTGTCGCCAACGGAGGGGCAGACACCCAGGCCCTGTTCCTCACCCTGATGGACTCCAGCACGACGCGCGACGCGAGCGCTGAAGCCGTTAGGAGGTTCGGCGAGCTCTGCCCGACCTGCAAGGTGGCCACCGCCGAGTTCACCACCGCCAACATCGACAAGCTGCCGTCGGCCGTGAGTGCGGCCCTGGTCCAGCACCCGGGCACCAACACCCTGGTCGTCCCGGTCGACAGCTTCGTGCCGCCCGCGCTCCAAGGTGTTCAGGCCGCCGGGAAGGCGGGCAAGATCAAGGTGATCTCGTCGAGCTCCGACCTCGCCGGTCTGCAGCGCATCAAGGACGGTCAGCAGGTCAGCGACCTGGGCACACCGGTCATCTACGAGGGTTGGAAGTTCGCGAACGGTCTCATGCAGCTGTTGGCGGGCGAGCCGGTCCAGAAGGCTGACGCACTGGTGACCCGCGACTTCAACGCGCAGAACGTGGGTGACCTCGAGCTGAGCGACTCGGCCTACTTCACGATGAAGTGGTTCGGCGACGAGAGCTTCAAGGACGCCTTCCTGAACGCGTGGGGCGTGAAGTAACCATGGCGAACCTCCCTCGGCTGGACGCCCGCGGCGTCAGCAAGACGTTCGGCCCCAACACGGTGCTGCACGACGCCGGACTGCTCGTCCAGCCGGGGGAGATCCACGCGCTCGTCGGCCAGAACGGGTCGGGCAAGTCGACCCTGGTCAAGATCCTCACCGGCTACCACGGCGCCGACACCGGCGCGCGCATCGAGGTGGACGGGAAGCCGTTGCCGCTGCCCGTCCAGTGGAGTGCCGCCCAAGCGGCAGGAGTCTCGGTCGTGCACCAGGACCTCGGCCTGCTGGACGACCTGAGCGTCGCGGAGAACATCGGCGTCGGCGGGTTCCGCAGGTCGCGGGTACTGCGACGCATTGACTGGAAGGCTCACGACCGCATCGCCGACGCGGTGCTCATCCGCCTAGAGATCCCGGTGTCGCCCCGCGACAAGGTCGGCTCACTGCCGGCCTCGCACCGCGCCGCCGTGGCGATCGCCCGCGCCTTGCGCGATGCCGTGCCGGGGGAGGGTCTGATGATCCTGGACGAAGCGACCCGCAGCCTTCCTCGCGAGGAGCTCGCACACTTCCACCGACTGCTGCGGCGCGTGGTGGATTCCGGTGCGTCGGTCCTGATGGTCAGCCACAACCTGGAGGAGGTGCTGGCGCTCAGTGACCGGGTCACTGTGCTGCGCGACGGAGCGGTGGCCGGCGCGGGCCTGGAGACGGCGAGCCTGACCGAGGCCGATCTCGCCCGGCTGATGCTGGGAAAGACCGCTCACGTGGTCACCAAGGGCGACACCCGGGCCACCGGAGCCGTGGCCGCACGCATTGAGGGGCTGCTGCTCGACGGTCACGAACCGCTCTCGATCTCCGTGCAGGCCGGTGAGGTCGTCGGTGTGACCGGGTTGCCCGGGACGGGCTTCGAGCAGATCCCTGCCCTTGTCTCAGGGGCGGCCCGTCCTCGCGGCGGCATGATTGCCACCGACGCAGGTCGCGTCGACCTCACGACGTGTCACGTGGACCAGTGCCTGGCGGCCGGCGTCGCGATGGTGCCCGAACGGCGTGACCGCGACGGCCTCGCCGCCGACCTGAGCATCCGGGACAACTTGGCCCTGCCGAACGTCCACCGCAAGGGCAAGCCCTGGTTCGTCTCGCGCGCCTGGCAGGACACGCTGACCGACGAGGCGATCCGGCGTCTGGACATCAAGACCCGCGGCGGCGCCGACCTGGTCAAGGAGCTCAGCGGCGGCAACCAGCAGAAGGTCCTGTTCGCGAAGTGGCTCTCGGTCGCGCCGGTACTGCTGGTGCTGCACGAGCCGACCCAGGCGGTCGACGTCGGTGCTCGCGCCGACCTGCTCATGACCGTCCGCACGATCGCCGAGTCCGGGACCGGTGTGCTGCTGGTCTCCACCGAGCCCTCGGACCTGGTCGAGACGTGCGACCGGGTCCTCGTCCTCCACCCAGGACGCGCGCCGCAGGAGCTGCGCACGAACGACCCCGACGACGTTCTCGACGCCATCTACGCCGAACCCCTCACCACCGGAGCCCCTCATGCCTGAGCACGCCACGCACGGACAGCCGACAAGCTTTGTCGTTGACGACGCCGACACGCGCGAACGGAGGTTCAGGGACACCCGCCCCGCCGAGGTCGGGTCGGTCCCACCACTGGCGTCGAAGCCGAGCCGGGCCCGCGGCCTGCTGTCGACCGTTCTGGCCAAGTACGCCCTGATCGGCGTCTGGGCCGTGATGGCCCTGTACTTCTACGCGGTTGTTCCCGAGACGTTCGGCACCAGTGGGGCGTTCTCGTCGATCTTCGGCTCCCAGCAGGTGCTGGTCTTCCTTGCCATGTCGGCCCTGGTCACCCTCGTGGTCGGGGAGTTCGACCTGTCGGTCGCCTCGATGATGGGCATCACCGCGACCACCATCCCCGTGCTCGCCGGCGTCCACGGCATGAACATCGTCCTCGCCTGTGTCCTCGGCGTCGGTGCGGCCGTCCTGGCCGGCGCGGTCAACGGGTTCTTCGTGGTGGTCATGGACGTCTCGTCGTTCGTGGTCACCCTCGGCACCGGAACCCTGCTCATCGGCCTGGCGCAGATGATTTCGGGCACCAACATCGTCTCCGTCAACAACCCCGCGCTGGCGAGGCTCTCGGTGGGGGAGGTGCTCGGGATGCCGGTCTCCTTCTACTACGGGATCGCCCTCGCCGCCCTGCTGGCCTACGTGATCGCCTGGACGCCGATGGGCCGCAGCATGGTCTTCGTCGGTGCCAACCGTGAAGTTGCCCGGCTGGCAGGCATCCGGGTCAAGCGGATCAGGTTCGGTGCCTACGTCACCGCGGGACTCCTGGCAGGCCTCGCCGGGCTGATCCTGGTCGCCACCGTCGGCGGCTTCGACTCGGCCACGTCGCAGACCTACCTGCTGCCTGCCCTCGCCGCTGTCTTCCTCGGCACGGCGGTCGTGCAGCCGGGCGCCTTCAACCCCATCGGGACCATGGTGGCCATCTACTTCCTGGCCACCGGCATCTTCGGGCTGCAGCTCCTCGGCTACTCGGGCTGGATCCAGAACGCCTTCTACGGAGGCGGCCTCGTGGTCGCCGTCACCCTCGCCAAGGTCGTGCGCGACCGCTCCCGAAAGGGCTGACCCCGAATGAACGAGTCCGTCGCCAGCATCACGCACAACGCAGCTGCACTCAGGGCGGAGACCGCGCCGAGCGACTCACTGGCGCGCCTCACCGACGAGTCCGTGCGGATCCTTCGAGAGTCGGCCGGTATGCAGCTGCTCCAGGCCAAGGACCTCGGTGGCTTCGAGGCCCACCCCAACGACTTCTTCGACTGGGTGATCACGGTCGGCATCGAGCACGCCTCCGCGGGCTGGGTCGCCGGGGTGGTCGGAGTGCACCCGTGGGAGATCTCGATCATGGATCCCCAGGTCCAGGAGGAGATCTACGGTGTGAACCCGGACGTCTGGGTGGCGTCGCCGTACGCCCCCTTCGGGAAGGCCGTGCCGGTCGACGGGGGCTTCCTGTTCACGGGCCGCTGGCCGTACTCCACCGGGACCGACCACAGCGAATGGGTGATCCTCGGAGGTCAGGTGACCGATACCACCGGTGCGTCGCAGACCCCGCCCGACGTGCGGCACTTCGTGCTCCCGCGCACCGACTACACGATCGTCCCGGACTCGTGGAACGTGATGGGCCTCCAGGGCACGGGCAGCAAGGACGTCATCGTCGACAACGTCTTCGTGCCGGACCACCGCGTGTCCATCGGTGCGCGCATGTACGACGGCAGCTACGCCGCCGAGCGCCGACCCGGCTCGCCGCTCTTCGCCATGATGTTCGGGGTCATGTTCAACGCCGCGATCGCGTCGGGCACCTTCGGCATCGCCCGTGGCGCCCTGCGCGCGTTTACCGACGTCATGGAGACCCGGGTGAGCACCCAAGGTGTGTCCGCGAGGACGAGTCCGGGACAGCTGGAACGCCTGGCGACCGCGGAGTCCGACGTGGACGCGAGCATCAACCACTTCCAGTCGATCATCGGCCAGCTCTACGACCACGTGGAGTCCGGCGGCGAGATCAGCGTGAGCCGGCGGATCCAGTTCCGGCGCGACCAGGTCCGGGCCACCCAGCGCTGCATCACTGCGGTGGACGACCTCTTCCGGGGCGCCGGCTCGGGGTCGATGGTCTTCGGCCACCCGGTCGAGCGGGCCTGGCGGGACCTCCACGTCGCGGGGACCCATGTCTGCAACACCACCGAGCTCCCGTACACCGCGTGGGGCGCCCACCGCTTCGGCGCCCCGGTCCCCCCCAACGCCCAGTACTGACCGGGCCGGCATCGGTGGGGGGCGCCGTGCTGCACACCGGAACGCCGTCGTTGTGGCCCGGGCCACACGACTCTAGCGTTCCATGTAGTGATCGTTACAGGAATGGATCCGGGATCCCCGGTTCGTCCGACGGAAAGGTTGGTCCGATGCACGACGTCGTCGAGAAGGTTCACAAGGCCGCAGGGGCTCTGCGCGAGGAGTCCGTTCCCAGCGATCAGCTCGGGCGGCTCACCGACCGGTCGGCGGCGACGCTGCGCGATACCGGGCTCGTGCGTCTCCTGCAGCCCAAGGAGTTCGGTGGGTTCGAGGCCCACCCCAACGACTTCCTCGAAGCCGTCATGGCGACCGGGATCGCCTCCCCGTCAGCCGGCTGGGTGGCAGGCGTGGTCGGCGTACACCCGTGGGAGATCGCACTAATGGACCCGCGCCTCCAGGAGGAGATCTGGGGCGAGGACCCCGACACCTGGACGGCATCGCCCTACGCGCCGTTCGGTCGCGCCCGTCGCGTCGACGGCGGCTACCTGTTCACCGGCCAGTGGCCCTACTCGACCGGGACCGACCACGCCGAGTGGGTCATCCTCGGTGGCTTCGTGCTCGACGAGCAGGGTGAGGTCGGCGCGCCGCCAGACATGCGGCACTTCGTCATCCCCCGCAAGGACTACGAGATCGTCGAGGACTCCTGGAACGTGATGGGCCTGCAGGGCACCGGCTCCAAGGACGTCCGGATGAACGACGTGTTCGTCCCCGAGCACCGCGTGGTGGACGCCATGACCATGGTCGAGGGTGGCTACGAGCACCGTCAGCAGGGAAACCCGCTATACGGCGTGAAGTTCCCGATCATCTTCTCCGCGGCGATCGCGGCCGGGACCCAGGGCATCGCTCAGGGTGCACTCGAGGTCTACCACGACTACATGACCACGCGAGTGTCGGTCAGCGGCAACGTGGCGAAGAACGACGTCGCCCAGCTCGTCGTGTACGGCGAGGCCGCCGCCGACGTGGCCGCCAGCCGGTCGCACCTGCTCAACTCGATGCGCGACCTCTACGACTACGTTTCCCGTGGCGGCGAGGTGACCTACGAGCAGCGACTGACGTTCCGCCGCGACCAGGTCCGCGCCTCGCGCCGGGCGGCAGACGCGATCGACAGGATGTACAAGATCAGCGGCGCCAGCGGCATCCGGACCGACTTCCCCAACGAGCGCTACTGGCGCGACCTGCAGGTCGGGCTGAGCCACGTCTGCAACGTGGCCGAGAACATCTACGCCGCCTGGGGCGCCCACGACCTCGGGGGCAAGGCCGCCCCCGCCCTCTACGTCTGAGCCGAACTCATCAAGGAGACAACCATGATCAAGTCGCTGGCCTACGTGGGAGTCAACTCTCCCCGAGCAGAGGACTGGCGCCGCTTCGGCACCGGCTTCCTCGGTGCCGAGCTGGCCCCGGACGGTCCCGACGGCGCGGTGCGGCTGCGGGTCGACGACGCCGCCTGGCGCCTGGAGATCCACCCCGCCGAGGAGGACTCGGTGGCGTTCTTCGGCTGGGCAGTCGACCACGAGGAGGACCTCGACCGAGTTGCGGACAAGCTGGCCGCCGCTGGCACCACGGCCGAGCAGGGCTCGACCGAGCTGGCTGACGCGCGCAACGTCAACCGGATCATCACCTTCACAGACCCGTGGGGCTTCCCCCACGAGGTGATCTGGGGCCAGCACCTCTCCCCGTCGACCTTCCGGCCCGGCCGGGCGAGCTCCGGCTTCGTCACCGGCACCCAGGGCCTCGGTCACGTGCTGCTCCTCCTGCCCGACATCGAGGCCGGCCACGAGTTCTTCTCCGGCGTCCTGGACTTCGAGCTGTCGGACAAGATCATCGTCCCCGGTCAGCTGAACGCGCGGTTCTACCACGTCAACGCCCGGCACCACACGCTCGCGCTGGGCCAGTGCCCGCCGGGCGTGGCCGGGTTCAACCACCTGATGCTGCAGGTCAAGGACATCGACGACGTCGGACAGGCCTACGACCTCCTTGACGAGTACGACGTGCCACTCACCCTCTCGCTGGGCCGCCATACCAACGACAAGACGTTCAGCTTCTACTGCGCCACCCCGTCGCTGTTCAACGTCGAGCTCGGCTACGACGGCATCGAGGTCACAGGCGACTGGGTGCCGCAGGTCTACGAGCGGACCGCCATCTGGGGCCACCACCTCGACCCCGAGGCCAAGAACCGCCCGCCGGGCATCATGCACGCCCTGCCATGACCCCCGCGCCTCCGCAGACGTCGACCGGATGTGGAGTTGCGTCGAGATGGCGGTGTGTTGCAGCACCGCCAACGTCACCTGCGCAGGGTCGTTGCTCCACCGCCATCAATCGGCGGAAGCGCGTCCGTGTAGTGCGTCACCACCATTGCATTAGATCGTGCTCAACGCTGTCGCCGACCACGTGGGTCCCGGTGCCTCCCGGTGAGCGCCGAAGACAGGATTTCAACGAGTCGCCAAGCGACGTAGCGTAACGAGCATGACCGCCGTCGTCCGAGCTACTCGGGTGTTGCTCATCCTTGTGCTGGCCGTGCTGGTTATTTCCTTCGGCATCGGGCTCGGGACCTCGACTACGGGTTTGATCGAAAAGGTCGTCCTTATCCTGCTCATCGGCGGGTGCGTCTACGCAGCGGCAAAGATCACCGCGCTGACCGAGCGGGTGGTGCACCGCCTCCAACACTGACCGCGTCCGCGTCGGTCGCGACCAGGCGTTCCGCCGCGCGACGGAGTACCGAAATGGGTGCGGGTCCGTCGAGTCATTCCTTCGGGTGACACACGCTCATGCCCGTGGGCGAGCGCGGCGGCGCCCGCCCGCCGAGCACTGATCTGTGCGCTGAGGTCCAAGGCCGCATTGGGAGCAAAGCTCCCGCGCGTCGCTGTCGTGTCTGGCGCCCGAATGTCAACGGTCGTGCGGGGGCAGCCGCGAGGAGACCAAGAGCAGCCCGGATGTGTCAGGTGTCGGTTCAGTTCGTAGCGATGGCCTTTGTCGCCAGTGGGGTGGAGGGCAGGGTGGCATACCCGTGCTCTATCGCCCAGGCGACGGCTTGGGCTCGGGTGCGCAGACCGAGCCGTGAGTAGGTGCTGCGGATGTTGGTTTTGACGGTGTTGATGCTCACGTAGAGCTCGGCGGCGATCTGGTCGTTGCTGTAGCCGGCGGCGATTGAGGGCGAGCACGGATTGTTCGCGGGGAGTGAGACCGATGTCAGCACGGAGCTTGCTGGTGAGGCGGTCGAGGTTCTCCCTGGCAAGTTGGGCGTCGGTCGCGATCGCGCCGCTCGCGGTGGCTTCGATGAGGGCGACCAGCTCGTAGGCGTCTGCACCGATGGAGACCGGGGCGACTGCACCTGCAGCGAGGGCGCGAGCGGTCAGGCCGGGTTGGAGAAGCCGCGAGAGTGCGAGGACACGACCGGGGTGGGAGCCGACGAGCATGGCCAGCTCGACGGTGTGGTCGTCGGCGACGGCGAGGTTGAACGCGTCGTAGATGACCACATAGGCGTCGACCGGGTCCACGACGAACGCGAACTGGTCGTGATCGGGGTGCTCGGAGAGCAGGGTGCGGATGCCGGCGGCCACGATCGGGTGGCCGGAGACGACGCACACCGTGACTGGGCGGCTGTCCATGACCCAATGACGCGGGTGCAAGCCACAACGCTTAGTCGACGGCAGGCTCGGCGCGGTCGCTGAGGGCGCTGGCAGCCCAACGCGTCAGGCGGATCGTTCCCCGGATCGCGTGGGTAGAGGGGTCGCGATCTTGAGATGGACAACGTTGCACAGCCGCACCACGGTGCATGGCCGGCCAACTCTTGCCGTCGACGACGTTCTGGATCAGCTCGTGGTTCACCTCGGCCTGGACGGCGAGTTCGCGAACCGACAGCGCTTCTTGCCGGGACCGAATCGACGGGCAGGCCCCATGTCGATGGCGTCACATTGGGAAGTCCGCGGCGTACCAGTCGCGGTAGCCCTGAAGAATGTCGCGACCGGCGGTCCTGGCCAGGTCGCGCTCGACCTCGGCGGCCGCCTGCCTAACGGCCGCGATCCAGTGCACGACCACGTCGCCGGTGACCGCGCCGGGGAGTTGGGTGACGCGCAGGACCATCGAGATGTCGCCCTCGGGGTTGCGAACCGGGGCGACGATCCCGCCGACGGTGTAGGTCCGGTCGGCGACCAGTTCTACGTCCTCGAAGAAGCACTTGTTCTGGGCGAGCAGCTGGCGGAACTCGCGCTCGCGGGCGGGTGTGAGCTCACCCTCGCCGTACTCGCGCAGCGCCGCCCTCAGGGCGTCGTACTCGTGCTGCTCGCGCTCGCCGAGCACCGACACAGCGACGCCGTCGCGGGCGACGGCGGCAAGGCGGGCGCGGTACTGGCCGAGCAGCTCCTCGTCCTGGGGGGAGACCTTGGCCAGCCAGCGCTCGACCACCTCGGTGGCCGCACCGGCGACATACGCCTCGCCGATCGGGGGGATCAGGGGGATGCGCTCGCCGAGGGGCTCGGCCATCTCGGCCGATCCAGCGTAGGCGCTGAATACGGTGGTGAGCTCATCGGGCCCGACGCCGACCAGTGCGGCCGCCTCGCACTGCAGGCTCTGGGCGAGCTGCTCCACGTGGGCGCGTGCGGGATCGGCCAGTCGGATCGCCGAGATCAGGTCGGCGTCCCCTTTGGCCGCCATGCCGGCGGGGGAGAAGCCTCCGTAGCCGCCCTGGAAGAACAGCAGCGGCGTCACGGCGCGCTTGACCTCCAGCGCCTGCACGCGGCACAGCACGATGTAGTGGTCGCCGGCCTCGATCTGCGACTCCGGCGTGCAGTGGATCTGCGCGACGGCCTCGTCGAGCGAGGGAGCGCCGTGCTCGCTGTGCTGCCAGGCGACTCGGGCGAACTTGTCGTCGCTCGGGACGGCCATCGTGCGACAGACCTCGAGCTGGTCGTGGGCGAGAACGTTGATGCAGTACGACTCCGCCCTGGCGAGGCGGGCGTAGGTGCCGGACCCACGGGTGGGCATGAACGCCACCAGCGGTGGGTCGAGAGAGACCGAGGTGAAGGTGCCGACCACCATGCCGACTGGCTGGTCGCCGTCGAAGGCGGTCACCACGGTGACGCCGGTGGGGTAGTGGCCCAGTACTTCGCGGTACGCCGCGGGGTCGACGGGCGCAAGCGTGCTCATGGGCTGGCTCATGACACCACGGTGCCGTGTGGAGGGCGACGCGGCGACCGGTTCGTGCCGCTGTACGGACCTCGTGGCTGGGTTCCGGTCGATGTTGCCCACACGCTGGCTCCATGACCTCGACCACCAGTGTCACGACGGCCGCTATCGAGCAGGCGGCAACCCGCCTGCTGTCGGCGGCCGGGACGGGACATCCCTGCCCGCCGGTGCGTGATCTCATCGGGTCGACCGATGTCGTCGCCGCCTACGCCGTGCAGCAGCAGGTCACCGCCGCGCGGGTCGCTGCCGGTGCGCGCGTGGTCGGTCACAAGGTCGGTCTCACCTCTCCGGTCGTGCAACAGCAGCTGGGCGTCGACCGGCCCGACTTCGGTCTGCTCTTCGACGACATGGGCTACGCCGACGGCGCCGAGGTGCCGATCGAGCGTCTGTTGCAGCCCAAGGTTGAGGCGGAGATCGCTTTCGTGCTCGCCCAGGACCTGGTGGACGGTCCCCTCGATGTCGAGCAGGTGCGCGGCGCCGTCGACCACGCCGTGGCGGCGCTCGAGATCGTCGACAGTCGCGTCTCGGACTGGGACATCGCTTTCGGGGACACCGTGGCCGACAACGCGTCCAGCGGGCTCTACGTCCTGGGCCACACCACGGCCCGGCTCGAGGACTTCGAGCCGGCGACCGCCGAGATGGAGATGCGCATCCACGGCGATGTCGTCTCGACTGGCAGCGGCGCCGCCTGCCTCGGCGACCCCCTCGCGGCGTTGGCCTGGCTGGCCAGGACGGTTCGCGAGGTCGGCACGCCGCTTCTGGCCGGCCAGGTCGTGCTGTCCGGCGCGCTCGGCCCGATGCGGTCCGTGTACGCCGGAGACCAGGTCCGCGCGGACATCTCCGGCCTCGGGTCGGTCACTACAAGCTTCAGCGGAAGGGACGACGCATGACCACGAGGACCAAGGTCGCCATCATCGGCTCGGGCAACATCGGCACCGACCTGATGATCAAGGTGCTCCGCCTCTCGGAGACGCTCGAGGTGGGTGCCATGGTCGGCATCGACCCCGACTCCGACGGCCTCGCCCGGGCACGCCGGCTCAAGGTGCCGACCACGCACGAGGGCGTCGACGGGCTCATCGCCCTGCCGGGCTTCGACGACATCGAGATCGTGTTCGACGCCACGTCTGCCGGCGCGCACCGGGCGAACGCCGCCCGACTCGCGCCGTACGGCAAGCGACTGGTGGACCTGACTCCGGCGGCGATCGGGCCGTTCGTCGTCCCCGCGGTCAACCTCGATGAGCACGCGGCAGCACCCAACGTGAACATGGTGACGTGCGGGGGCCAGGCGACGATCCCAATCGTCGCCGCGATCTCACGTGTCGTCCCGGTGCCCTACGCCGAGATCGTCGCCTCTATCGCCTCCAGGTCGGCTGGACCCGGGACTCGCGCGAACATCGACGAGTTCACCGAAACGACCTCGCACGCGATCGAGTCGGTTGGCGGTGCCATCCGCGGCAAGGCGATCATCATCCTGAACCCGGCAGAGCCGCCCCTGATCATGCGCGACACCGTGTTCGCGCTCGTCGCCGATCCCGGCGGCAGCCACGCCGAGGCCATCCGGGACTCGATCCGCCAGATGGTGACTGCTGTCGCGGCGTACGTGCCGGGCTACCGCCTCAAGCAGCAGGTGCAGATCACCCCGGTGCCCGCCGACCAGCCGGTGCACACCCTCGCCGGTGACACGCCCGTCACCCACCAGGTCTCAGTGTTCCTCGAGGTCGAGGGCGCCGCGCACTATCTCCCGGCTTACGCCGGGAATCTCGACATCATGACCTCGGCCGCCGTGCGCGTCGCCGAGCAGATCGCTGCCGACGCGCAGCAGTTGGAGGCAGTCACATGAGCTCGTCACCGACCAGGCTCTTCATCCAGGACGTCACCCTGCGCGATGGCATGCATGCCGTGCGACACCGCATAACGCCGGAGAACGTGGGGCGGATCGTGGCGGCGCTCGATGCAGCCGGCGTGGACGCCATCGAGGTGGCCCACGGCGACGGCCTGGCCGGAGGCAGCCTGAACTACGGCCCCGGCTCGAACAGCGACTGGGAGTGGATCGAGGCTGCAGCCGCCAACCTCACGAGCTCGAGGCTCACCACGCTGCTGCTCCCGGGAATCGGGACCATCGAGGAGCTCAAGCACGCCTATAGCCTCGGCGTGCGTTCGGTCCGCGTAGCCACCCACTGCAGCGAGGCCGACGTCTCGGCCCAGCACATCGCCACCGCCCGCGACCTGGGGATGGACGTCTCCGGCTTCTTGATGATGAGCCACCTCGCGTCGGCCGAGGAGCTCGCGAGGCAGGCCAAGCTGATGGAGTCCTACGGTGCCCACTGCGTCTACGTCACGGACTCCGGAGGTCGGCTGACCATGGACGGCGTCCGCGAGCGGGTGCGCGCCTATCGCGATGTCCTGGAAGCGGGCACCGAGCTGGGCATCCACGCCCACGAGAACCTTTCGCTCTCGGTCGCCAACTCGATCGTCGCCGTCGAGGAGGGTGTGACCCGGGTGGACGCCTCGCTGGCCGGGCAGGGCGCGGGCGCTGGCAACTGTCCAATCGAGCCGTTCATCGCCGTCGCCTCCCTCCAGGGATGGGAACACGGCTGCGACCTGTTCGCCCTCCAGGACGCCGCCGAGGACCTGGTCCGGCCCCTGCAAGACCGTCCGGTCCGGGTCGATCGTGAGACGCTCACGCTCGGGTACGCCGGGGTCTACTCCAGCTTCCTCCGGCACGCCGAAGCGGCCTCGGAGCGGTACGGCATCGACGTGCGCACCATTCTGTTGGAGGTTGGGGACCGAGGCCTGGTGGGTGGTCAGGAAGACATGATCGTCGACATCGCGCTGACGCTGCGGGCCCAGAGCGAGGCGGTCACACCTTGAGTCAGATCGCCCATCGCGCTTACCAAGTTCCTTCTTGACCCGGAGCCGACCGAGGCAGCATAACCCGGATCATCCTCCGTTGATTGTCGCCCGGTGGGCCGCGCTACAGCTCGTTGACAGTCCGCGGAACGGCCAGGTGTCGAAGCGCGCGAGGCACACGAGTGCAGCAGGCCCAGCAGCGGGTGTCCTGTCTCCGGCTGAGGGTGCAAACGCGGCAGCAAGCGCTGCCCACGTCGTCGCGACCGCCGAGAACAGTCGCTGGCGCGAACAGTCGTCTTCGAACACGATCAGAGCGTCAGCGGCCTCCTCGAGCTCAGGTAGCAGCCGGCGCAGCACGGCAGGCACGTAGGTCGGGCAGTCGTAGAGCGCTTCCTTAAGCCACTGGCCCTGATCCACCCGGTACACCGTGCGCAGCACGTCGGTGATCGGGAGCAACGGCACCTGAACCGACAACGGCAGCGCGGAGCCCCGGAGCCACGAAAACGTCGCTCGTACTGGCGACTGCGGTGTCGACCAGCCGGGTCTTCCCGATCCCAGCCTCACCGGTCACCAGAAGCAGCCCGGTGCCTTGCTCGAGGTGACGCCGAACCACGACCAACTCTTCCTTGCGACCCGCGATCCGCGGCCCCGAGGTCGAAGCGGGGCTGCTTGCGGCCAGCCACAACCGGTGGAACGCCCCCGTGTCCCCGCTCATCGCCTCGACAACCAGTTCCAGCACTCCCCATGACGGGATCCGGGTCGTGGAGAACACGTTCGAGACCGTGGTGTGCGAGCAACCCGCCTCCCGTGCCAGCGTCCGCAGGCTCGGCCAGCCCGCCTCGAGGTGCAGCGCATGCATTGCGTCAACCAGATCCCGCTGGGCACCCGGCGGGACCTCTGGACGTTGCAACCCTCCCAAAAGCGCCTCCAGCGCGAGACCCGTAACCCCAGCATTCTCCAGTTGGAAAGTTCTGTCAGGTCCCCGGAAAGCAGGCTTCTGTCGGCCCGACCGTGATGGTCCAACCCCACACAAGGAGAAGGACATGACCACCACCAACACCACGAAGGCCATCTTGACCGGGACCGTCGCCGCGCTCTGCATCACCGGAATCTGGCTCGCCCCGGCACACGCCGAGACCGGCTCCTGTGGCGGCGACCGGGCAACCACGTCCGCCCTCGACGAAGGCGACTTGGTGGCCATGCGCAAGACGCAGATGGCCCACGACTACATCACCTACGCAGCCGCCCGGGCTGCACGCACCACGCACACTCAGTAGGTATCGGCCCCCGGCCGACGCGCCGCGCAACTCATCGCTCAAGCACACGATCGCACCGGGCTGCGCGGCGTGCCTCGGCCGACAGGGGCTTCCCACAAGACATACGTGTCTCCACAAGTCGGCGGCTATAAGACGTGGCTTCCCTGCGCGCACGCGCCATGTGCGCCCGTCCGGATACACCCCGGTCGGCTCCTACCTAGACGACTGCGCGTCGTCCTCGGGATGCCGGCGTCCGAACCGGTTCCACTTGCAGAGACCGGCGTCAGTTGATGGTGGCACTGTAGTCCGGCACGTACGTGGTCTGCTCGCGCGGCGGCCGCTCGTAGCCCTTCGGCGCGGGACGCTCGGGCAGTGCCAGCGTCGGCGGCGGCACCTCGACGTATGGGATGGTGGAGAGCAGGTGGGCCATCATGTTCAGCCGGGCGCGCTTCTTGGAGTCTGACTCCACGACGTACCAGGGTGCCTCGGAGATGTCGGTGTGCACCATCATCTCGTCCTTGGCTCGGGAGTAGCCCTCCCAGCGGGTGATCGACTCTAGGTCCATCGGGGAGAGCTTCCACTGCCGCATCGGATCGTTGAGCCGCGACTTGAAGCGTCGCTGCTGCTCGGAGTTGCTGACGGAGAACCAGTACTTGCGCAGCATGATCCCGTCCTCTACGAGCAGCCGCTCGAAGATCGGGCACTGGTGCAGGAACCGTCGGTACTCGTCGGGTGTGCAGTAGCCCATCACCCGCTCGATGCCGGCTCGGTTGTACCAGGACCGGTCGAACAGGGTGATCTCACCAGCGGCGGGGAGGTGTTCGACAAAGCGCTGGAAGTACCACTGGGTCTTCTCACGCTCAGACGGAGTGGGCAGCGCTGCGATCCGGGCGGTGCGTGGACTGAGGTACTCGGTGATCCGCTTGATCGTGCCGCCCTTGCCGGCGGCGTCGCGACCTTCGAAGATCACCACGATGCGCCGCTTCTCGACCTTGACCCACTCCTGGGCCTTGACCAGTTCCGCCTGTAGCCGTAACAGCTCGGCGTCGTAGACGCTGGTGCTGATCGAGTTTGCGTCCTTTGCCATGAATCGATCATGGGTGCCCCACACCCCGGTGTCACGCCCCGCAGCCGGGTCAGGCGGTGACGAGCCCCAGCCCATCGCCACGTCCGGCCAGCGAACGGTCGCGGCCCCATAGCGGCAGAGTGACGCAGGTCGTAAAGCGCACGACCATCGGCATGGTCGACGCTGGTCCGACAGCGGGGTCATAGTCGGGCGGGCCCGACAGCGGCATGAGAGTGCGTCCGAGTTGCTACTCGACAACCATCTTCAGCGGCGCAGCCATTCGCCCAGATCGGCGTCGACCAGTAGCGCGCGTGCTTCCTCTTTCCACTCATCCGGCACCATGATCCTCGGCTGAATGGCGAAGCTGGAGCCCTCCATGACGCTCATGTTGCGGTCGGCAACGTGGTGAGGGATCTTCGCCGCTTTCAGCAAGCCCTCGACCACGGACAACAGTCCGGGGTCGTTCGTTCTGACCAGCTCAGCCATGCGATCCGCCTCGGTCGTCCCCAGGGACGTAAGAGTAGCGCCATCGCATCCGACGACCGCTCATCGGAATGGTCGAGCGGACAGCGGTCGGGCGGGCCCGACAGCTGATGAGAGTGCGTTCCGCTTGTTAGGCGCGGCTCGGGTTGAGTAGTGACCTGAGGATGTGTTCGATCTCGTCGAGGCTGTCTTGCTGGCCGTCGAAACTCGTCATGTGGTCGCGTCCGGCCTGGTCGCGGAACGCCAGCCTCCAGGTGAATGTTGTTACTCCGTCGCGTTCCTGGAGCTCCATCGTTTCGACTGCCTCAACATCGGGCCAACAGTTGAAGTGCCACGTCTCCACGGTTCGGACTGGCGGCTCGACCTCCAGGTATGTCCCGCTGAAAGTGAACACGGTTCCGTCTCCGGTCACGAAGGAGGAGTGGTAGTTGCCTCCGACCCGCATGTCGATGGAGCACTCGGTCATCCGGTCCGGGGGTGTCGCACCCCACTTGCTCACGTGCTCGGGCTTCGTCAGCACGTCGAAGACGAGAGCGATCGGAGCGTCGAACTCTCGGGTGATGGCGACCTCGAGCTCGTTTGGGAACGTGATGACTGCAGAGCCATGCCGATCAGGTGCCACTGTCCTGTCCTTGTCGTTGCAACTCTTCGAGGTAGTCCTCGATTCGATCCAGTCGGTCGTTGATCGCCCGCTCATACTTGGCCACCCAGTCGTGCAAGGGTTGAAGATGCTCTGGAGCCAAGCGGTAGAGCCGGCGGCGGCCATCGGCCCGGCACCTAACGAGTCCCACCTCACCGAGAACCCGTAGGTGCCTCGAGATCTGGGGCTGAGGCATCGAGACGTCGCTGACAATCGCCCCGACCCCCTTCTCTCCTGTGAGCAGCACATCGAGGATCGCGCGGCGGTGGACGTCACCGACTGCGTTGAAGACATCGGAAGTTGTCGAGGCGCGGGCCACTAGTCAAACATATCTCCATATGGACATGTGTCAACGTTTCGGACGCCGCAACGCTCGTCGGTGGGCAACCGCTCATCGGCATGACAGCGCGGATCCGCGTGCGTGGGTGCGTGGGAGTGCGGCAAGATCGTCGCAGGTCGAGGCCGGTGTTTGCCCCCTCCCTTTGCGATGTTGGCGGGGGAGAACAGAGGAAGAGAGTGCATTTGCCGACCCGTCCGGAGGTCGATTGACATGGACGCTCCGGTCGAAGTGGAGCGGAGTCGGTTGGGTCACTCCCGGATCCAGGGTCCGCACCGTCGTACTGAGCGCGGGCGACCTCGCGGTCGTGCCCATACGTGCCCAAATAACCTGTCATTTCTGGATCGTCGTGGACAACCACGGACCACGATCGGCTAGTGTTTCCCCAGGTCAGACCCCAAATTTATGGTCTGACCTGCACGAATGCTCGAGGCGAAATTCCGCATGGCATGCAGAGGGTCAGGGGTTCGAGTCCCCTCAGCTCCACCAAGATCACTGCAGGTCAGACGGCGTCTCCGGCCCCGTCTGGCCGCCTCGCCGGGAGTTCACCGCGGGTCGCGTGCCCTTGCGTGCCCTCGCGGTGTCCGAAACTCCGACATGTCTTTGCCTCTTCGGAGCACACGTTCCCGACGAGCACAAGCGCAGCGCCACGCCAAAACTCGCACTCAACCCACCGGGGATGGACCTCGCCCGCCAGACCGACATCCTCTCCCGGCTCGGCACGATCAGCTCGCCGACCGTGCACGAAGCTCGTGTACGGCGCGGCCGCGCTGGCCAGACCGCAGCCGGCATCGCTCCGTAGTCCCGATGTCCCCCCGGACATCATCTGAAGAGAGTGGCCCCGAGCGGGCGTCGGTCATCGAAACCCGGAAGCACCAAGAAGCTGCCTGATGCGGTCGTCGTGGCGAACCACATCAACTCGTCCACCTCGTCCAGCCGCTGCTGGGTGCGGACAAAGGTGTCGAGGTCGCGCTGGAAGCAGACGAAGAGCAGGCCCTGGTCGGCGCTGCTGTTCTGGTAGCTGTAGCTGCGGCGCAGCATCAGGTGGCTGCCGGTGAACGACGGATGCGCGGCGCGGGTGTGTGCGTGCTCGGGGACGACGTATTCACCCTCGGGGGTCTTTGCCTCGAGGTCGATCTGGGCGAACGGCCCACCGCCGGACAGTGGCGCGCCGTCGGAGAGCCGCCGGCCGATGATGCGCTCTTGACGGCGTACGGGTAGTGACCGGAAGCGTTCGACCTCCAGCTTGAGCCGGCGTACCACGCAGACGGTGCCGTCGGCGGCCGGGCCGTCGGGGATCCAGACGTTCTCCTGCAGTTCGGCCCCGGTGCGGGGGATCACGACTCCGTCGAGGAAGCCGAGCGGGTTGCGGGCGCGGCCATCGCCGGCGTTGTTGCGGAACCCGTGCTGCGCCCAGCGCTCGTGCGCACTCATCGTCGAGAGCAGGCGTTCGCGGACCCGCTCGATGCGGTCAGCGTCGGATCCGTGGATCGCGAGCAGGAGGTCGCCGCCGGTGTAGAGGGAGGCGGCGATGCGGTCGTCTCCGGCGAAGGTGGGCAGCGGGTCCCGGCCAGGCCCTGCAGCGCCGGCCAGCCGGGCCAGTCGAGGGCCGATCCCGACGGTGACAGTGAGTTCTCCGTAGCGATCAGAGGTGTTGGCGCCGATCATGCGACCGAGCCGGGCGAGGAGGTCGGCGACCTCGCCCCGGGTCCTGGCCGAGACCTCGAGCACGGAGAGCAGTGCGAACCTCTGGGGGTCGAACGGTCGGTCGACGCCGGCCTGATGTGCGCCGTACGCCGGCGCGCCGGCGCTGGCGGGGCGGACCGACCCGTTCCCCTGGGTAGTCCGGCCGACCGCGTACACGCCCGCCGCGCCGGCGGCCAGGGCGGCCGCGGACGTCAGCACCTTTCTGCGGTCGAGGTTCATCGGCCTGTCCCCGGCAGCCGCGGGAGCGACACCCCAGCCGCGTCCCCGAAGTCGACGTCGGCCCAGTCCTCGCCGGTTCGGATCTGGGCTCGGTGTACGAGCCCGGTCGCGTCGATCCACAGTCGAAGACCGGAGTCGTCGGCATCGACCGGGCCGGTGGCGCGCTGGTCGGAGGGTGGTGCTGCGTACTGGGTGAGCTCTCGGTCACCGAGCTTCTCCCGGCCCAACCACAGCGCGCCGGCCTGCTGGAGCAGGAGCGGGTTCTCGGGGCGGTCCTGCGCAAGACCGGCGACGACGACCAGCACGGTGTCCAGGACCGAGCGGGTGGGGTCCATGGCCCGGGTCTGCCAGGGTCCACCCGGCATCGGAAGCGGGGGCTTGGTGGTGGCCGTCGTGGTGGTCGGGCGCAGGCCGACCTGGCGGAGGTTCCACCGCACCAGCTGGGGTGCGAAGCCGACGCCGGACGCCAGCGCGTAGCCGGTGTGTGTCCGGTAGTCGATCCAGCCGTCGAGCCGGACGTTCTGGTTGTTGACGGCCACCTGCGTGTGGAGTGAGCGGCTGCCGGCGTCGTAGTTGCGGAACAGTGTGGTGGCCAGCACTTGCGCCTCTTCAGCGGTCACCGGGCGGGGTGCGGCTGATGCTGGGGGTGATGGAGGGGAAGCGCCGCTGCCGCAGCCCGCGGCCGAGAGCGCCACGACCGCGAGGCCGGCCAGCCACCCTCGTAGCTTCAACTGATCAGCTTCTCGAGGAATGAGGTGGACGGCACTCCGATCTGGGCGGTGTCCGGCATCTCGACGTTGCCGGGCAGCGGTTGGGGCCGGCCGTCCGCGTCGGGCAGGCCGGGTTGGTCGGGGGGTGGTGCCACGTCGAGGAAGCTGATCCCCGGCGGCGCCTTGGCGAGACGGGCCACCTCAGCGCCTGGTACGGCGGGCTGCGGCCGGGCGGCCGTGCCGCAGGCGAGCGTCGTGGCGAGGGTGGCTGGGAGGGTCGTGACCCGCTCGTGTACGCAGTTGTTGGTGGCCGGGGCACGCTCGGCGGAGATGTTCGCGACGTCGACACCGTTCTCGGTGTAGAGGTTGTCGGTCAGCCGGTTGCCGGTGGCCGGCAGGTCCTCGGTGTTCACGATGAGCACGCCGGCGCGCGGGTTGCCGGCGATCCGGTTGCGTGAGATCTCGTTGTCGACGCCGCCGGCGATGCCCAGGCCGGTGCCGAAGCCGCCGTCGGCCTGCGCCGGGGAGTCACCGGAGCCGCTGTCGCCGATCAGGTTGCCCACGACCTGGTTGCCACGCTGGGGGAGGAACGCCTCCTGGTAGTTCGACAGCAGTGTCATGCCGACCCGGTTGCCCGTGAACCGGTTGCTGGTCACTAGGAGTGGCCCGGAGGCGTTGGCGTTCTCGAAGCCGACCGCGTTGCGCTCAGCAACGTTGCCCTCCATGAGCACATCGCACCTGTGGCACTGGCCGACGTAGAAGCCGCTGTCCGCGGAGCCCGAGGCGTAGGAGTCGGTGATCACGCCGTGCTGGGCGTCGAAGGCGTAGATGCCGTAGAGCCCGTTGTCGTAGGCCGTCACGTGGTCGACCGCGAACCGCTGCAGCGGGGGGAACTCAGCGGGGTCGAACTCGTCGTAGTCGTCGCCGTTGTTGGCTCTCGGGCCGTTCTTGTCGTGGACCCCGGTGATGAGCACGCCGTAGAACGTGTGGTTGCGGACGGTGAGGTTCTGCACCCGAACGCCGTCGGCGATGGCGACAACCCCGTAGGGACGCAGCCCCTCGCCGTCGATGACGGTCCGGTTCCGGTCGGCGCCGCGCACCGTCACGTCCTTGGTCGAGACCACAACGCTCTCGCGGTACACGCCGGCATCGACGAGCACCATGCCGCCGTCCGCGACCTTGTCGACCGCCGCCTGGATCGAGGGGGCATCCCGTGGCACACGGACGAGGTCGGAGCCGCCGCCCGACGGCGGCGAGTCAGGCGAGCAGGCCGAGGCGGCGAGACAAATGGCGCCAACCAGGCCCAGCGTCATCGCCCGGCCGATATCCATGCGGAAAGAGTACGAGGGCAGCTCGGCGGTCAGGTCGCCTCGCGCAGCGCTGGGCTCCACGCTGGCCGTGTGTGATAGTGAGGACCGGGCGGACACCGGGATGCGGCGTCCGGGCCGTCCGCTCCGGATGTCGGCATCGGGGACGGTATGAGATCGATCGGTAAGGGCCGGAGGTCAGCGGCGCGGGCGATCCTCGCATGCGCGTCGTGTGCCGCCGTCGCCATCACCGGCCTCGGCATCGCCGGGGCGCCGCCGTCGTATGCCGCGCCCGGCACGGTGACCGGGTCTGTCTTCCAGGACTTCGACGGCGACGGCACGCGCGACGCGGGCAACACCGCCGCCGGCGTCCAGACCGACATCGGCTTCGCCGGTGTGACGGTCACCGCCTACGGCCCACACAACGAGGTCGTCGGGACCGCCACCACCGCGGGCAACGGCAGCTACACGATCAACACCGCCTCGGTCCCTGACGGGACGCCTCTTCGGATCGAGTTCACCGACGCCAACGGCGGCACCACGCCCCAGCTCCCGGGCGACTACCGGTCCTCCTTCCACGGCGCGGACAACGGCACGAGTGTGCAGTTCGCCGCGGCCGGGGACCAGAACGTCGACTTCGGGGTGCTCGAACCCGAGGACTTCGCCGACAACAACGCCCCGATCCTCACCGCCATCCAGTACGCCGGCCTCCGCACGGACCCGGCCGGCACCGATCTGCCGGCCGTGGTGGCGAACCCCTGGGTGGTGCCTGCGAACGACCCGCCCGCGGGCCAGAACACGACTTTCCCGGGCCGTGTCGCTCTGGCCTCATATGGCGCTGTCGGCTCAGTGTGGGGCACCGCGTTCAACCGCCGTCAGAACGTCGCCTACGCAGCCGCGACCTACAAGCGCGTCTCCGACATGGGACCGTTGGGGCTCGGCGGGATCTACCGGATCCCCGGGGTCGTCAACCAGGCCACCGGCGAACTAAACGGTTCCCCCGGTGGCGTTGAGCAGTGGCTGGACGTGGACGCTCTGCCCGGCGTCGACCTCGGCGTCATCCCCGTCAACCGCGGCCTCGCAGCGCCGAACGCCCTGGTGCGCGACTCCGACGCCTTCACCCAAGCCGGCAAGGTCGGCATCGGGGGGATCGCGGTGACAGAGGACGGCTCGACTCTGTTCTTCGTCAACCTCTTCGACAAGAACCTCTACGCCCTCGACATCGCCGGGGGCGGCACTCCGACCAGCGCCACCCGGATCCCGCTCAACCTCGGGGCCGACCAGCGACCCTGGGCCGTGGCAGTGCACCGCGACCGGGTCTACGTCGGCTTCGTCGACACCGGTGGTGACGGCGCCGACCCCGGGAACGCGGCCACCGGGAGCTTCTACGTCGACTCCCAGCCAGTTGCCGACGCTGTCGCTGGTGGCACCGGCTGGCAGACTGACCTGACCGCGCCCCTGAGCTACACCAAGGGCAGCAACATCACCAGTTGGGGTGCCACCATCCCGGCCGGAGACGGCCTCGGACCAACCCCCCTCGGCAATCCGCCGGCCCAGGTCAAGCGTTGGAACTCCTGGACCGACAGCTGGTACTGGGGGACCGACGAGTCTGTCGGCTTCAACACGAGTTGGGGATGGACCCACATCTACCCGCAGGCCATCCTGGGCAGCCTGGCCTTTGACGCCGAGGGGTTCCTGGTGCTCGGGTTCCTCGACCGGTCCAGCGTGCAAGCCGGAAATCGACAGTGGGCCGCCGTCCCGCCACCGCTATGTGCGGCACCGTGTGGCCCCGCCCAGGACGGTCGCTTCTTTGAGACAGTCTCCAGCGGAGACATCCTCGTCGCTGCACCGGCACCAGGCGGCGGGTTCACGCTGGAGAACAACGGCGTGGCGGGAGGCCGGACCGGTGCCGGCGGGACCGACCAGGGTCCAGGCGGCGGCGAGTTCATCTACGACCGGCAGAACCTGGGGACAGGGCCGAACCACTACGAGAACACCCTTGGTGGCATCGCCACATATCCTGGCGTACCGCAGGTGGCCTCCACCGCCATGGATCCCCTCGGCGCTATCCGGCTGGCCGGGCTGGCGTGGTTCTCGCTGGCCAACGGCGCGCCCCAGCGTGGGTACAACCACGGCGATGACCCGCTCACGGGCCCCCTGTCCAGCGACCCGACCGCACCCACCGCGGCGTACTTCCAGAAAGGCGGTGGCCTCGGTGCCGTGTCCATCCTCACCCGCGAGCCACCGGTCGAGATCGGCAACCGGGTCTGGCTGGACGCCGACTTCAACGGACGCCAAGACTCCGACGAACCCGCCATCCAAGGGGCACCGGTGGGGCTTTTCGCCCGCGGCCCTGGCGGCACGCCCGTCGGTCCACCGCTCGCATCGACCACGACCGACGCCGCCGGCGAGTACTACTTCCGCAGTGACCAGATCCCGGGCCTCGACCCGGCCGCCACCGCGGGCGACACGAACCCGTACGTGGTGGTCTTCGGCCGCGGCACCGGCGCGGTCACCCTGACCGGGCCGAATGCGAACGATCCAGGCTTCGCCGGTATCACCTGGGCAGACCTTGACTTCACCACGCAGGCCTCGGCTGCCCTCCAACGCGACTCCAACCCCGACCCGGCCACCGGGCGCGCACCGGTCGACCTGGGCTCCCCGGGCCGCAACGACCACACCATCGACGCCGGGTTCCACACCACCGGGGCTTTCCAGATCCAAAAGCTCACCGAGGGCGGCCCGCCCGCCCCGGGCCAGACCTTCACCTTCGACGTCACGGCGGCGACCAACTTCCGCGGGGACGACGTGCTCGGCACCGTCAACCCGGCGACCTTCCAGATCCGCTCCGGCGAGACATCGCCCGCGGTCCCGCAGCAACTCCCCGTTGGCACCGAGATCACCATCCAGGAGCGCGGGGGCAATCCGACTTACGCGCCTGGCACGACGCAGCTGATCACCGTCAATGGTGGACAGCCGCTGCTGTTCACGGTGACCAACCAGTTGCCACCGCCGCCACCGCCGAGCACCCCCGAGGTCCGCACCGTCGCCTCCGCCAGTCGCGTAGAACCAGGCAAGCCGTTCCGCGACAAGATCCACGTCAGCGGACTGGCCGCCGGGCACGTGGCCACCGCCGTCGCGCGGCTGTACGGGCCGTTCGAATCCCGCGCGGACGCCAGCTGCCACGCGGCCCAGCTGGTTCGATCGCAGACGCTGCCTGTCAGTAACGGCTTGAACCGCACCGACGATGTCACGGTCAACGCACCCGGCGTGTACACGTGGCAAGTCACCATCAACGCCGATGATGCGACCGCACCGGCAACCCACCCCTGCGGCGAGGTGGACGAGACCGTCGTGGTGGCCAAGCCCGGCTACGTCGCCCCAGCGATCCAGGGCGGATTCTCCGGCACCATCGACTCCCCTGCCGACTCCGACCGCCGCGCCCCGGTGACCATCCAGATACCCGGCATGGGCATGCACGCCGCGGTCCTCCCCGAAGGCGTCGTCGACGGGCGGATGACACTGCCCGGCCACGTCAGTGAGGTGGGATGGCTCCAGGAGTCGGCCAGGATCGACGACAAGATCGGCACCGCGGTGATCGGCGGACACGTGTCGGACCGGCACGACAATCCCGGCGCGATGTTCCACCTCAACCGCGCTCATGCCGGGGAGCTCATCACGGTGATGAAGGGCGGGACGCCGTACCGGTTCGAGATCGTCAGCAAGGCAACCTTCGACCGTCGTCACAAGTTGCCGCACCGCTACTTCGCCACCACCGGTCGACACCGTCTCGCCCTGGTCAGCTGCACCGCCAAGGTCGTCTTCTCCAACGGGCACTTCCACTACACCCGCTACATCGTGGTCCTCGCCAAACAGGTACACCGATAGCGCGACGGCCAGGCCCGCCACAGCGGGTCTGGCAAGAAGTAGGGCGGCGGCGGAACGACACGCCGGATGAGCCCCTCCAGCCCCCCAGGCGGCTGAAGGAGCCGATGGCCGGCAGCTCCTGGTCACATACCCGGAGACGGGCAGTCCACCCTCCGCCGCTGCCGCCGGCTGCAGGGTGTTCGGCCTCAATCCCGACGAGCTCCTTCGAGAAGCTCGGGGCTTCCACCCCACAGGGATGTCGTGGCATGCCAGGTAGGGCTCCACGGCATGGCTGGGCGGTGGCCCGAGGCATGTCAGCGCGGAATGGTTGGGCGCTTTTCTCTCTCCGGCTCGCTGCAGACGCGGCGGAATGACGCCGCTCCGCCGGCCGGCAGTGGTGGTCGGCGTGGTGTAGCGGATGATGATGGATCGTGCGCGACGTCTGGCCACGCAGGCTCCACCGCGAGCTGACCCTGCTGCGAAGCGGATGGCGAGCGGGCGTCTCGTGGTCGATGCGGATCACGGTCGCGGCGGTTGCAGGCTATGTCGTGGGAGAGCTTCTCTTCCCTGGCACCCAGCCGCTGCTGGCGGCGCTGACGGCGATGCTCGTCGTGCAGGTCACCCCGGTCTCGCTGCTGGCCAGCGGACTGGACCGCGTGCTGGCGGTGGTCACCGGCGTCGCCGTGGCAGTGCTCTTCGCCTCCGTGGTGCCACTGGAGTGGTGGAGCCTGGGGTTGTTGATCTTCGTCTCGATGGCGGTCGGACAGGCGTTGCGCCTACGCGACAACCTCGTCGAGGTACCGATCAGCGCGATGCTCGTGCTCGGGGTGGGAGCGCTGGGGGCGGGGTCTGCGGCGTGGGAGCGGATCGTGGAGACCCTGGTGGGGGCCGCGGTCGGGCTCGCGACGAACCTGCTCTTCCCTCCCAAGGTCGCCACCACCTCCGCGGCCCAGGCCATCGATGGACTGGCTGACTCCATGAGCGAATTGGTCGACCACGCCGCTACGCAGCTCTCGGAGCTGGTCGAGCAGGGTGGTGACATCGCACCGGCGGCACAGAGGTGGCTGGACGAGGCGCGTCGAATCACCCACGAAGAGGTACCTCGAGCCGGCTCTGCCCTGGCCCACGCCGAGCAGGGTCGCCGGTTGAACGTGCGAGCTGTGCGCACACCTGATCTCGGGCCGGGTCTGCGCCAGGGGCTGGAGGCGCTCGAGCATTGCGCTGTCGCGATTCGGTCGATGTTCCGCGCGCTGGTGGACGCCACCTCCGAGCAACTCCCCACGCCGCACGAGGCCGTGACCGACCTCTTCCTCGGACTCGCCCAGACGCTCCATGAGATGGCCGCCGGCATCGACGCGTTCGGGCAGCTCGTCCGCAACGACGCCAGTCCGACGGCGAAGCTGAGCGCCGAGGACGCTCGCGCGGTGCAAGCGGCTCTCGAAGGACTCCAGGAGGCGCGGGCTCGGCTCGAGGATCTGCTCACTGTCGAGCCGACTCCCCAGCTGCGCGAGCTCGACGCCGTCGTGCTCTCGACGGTCCGGCGGCTCCTTCGTGAGATGGACCTGGAACAGCGGGTACGACGACAGGTGCAGCTCAGGCGTCCGACACGCCCCCGGGCGCCGTACCTCGGCCGCCCCGCCGGCCCGCAAGCCGCGCCCCGGCCCCCCGCCACCCCGCCAACCACGTCGCCACCGGAAGTCTCGCCCGACGCCGAGACCCAGCGGCTTCCGGCACAGCCGCACAAGCGAGACGAGAAGCCGTCATCGTGAGAACGCGGCGGTAAGACGCGCCGTTCGGAACGCAAGCGTCGCGACAGATCCGGACCCCGCGTCCAGTCATACGCGGAAAGACGCAGGTCCCGAACGGGCGCGCGTCGCGGCTCCGTGCGTCGCCAGCGGTGGACCCCGGATGAGATCCAGGACTGTCACCAGCGGGGAGGGTGCGCCCATGGAAGGGCGCCCTCATCGCAGCCGTGTGAGTGTGCTTCGAGACCAGGGGTTCACCCCGGCGACGTGGTAGGACGCGACGTTCAGGCGTCTTCTCCTGGCCGCTCCTCCACCAGGCGTTCGTAGACCTCGGTGTAGCCACGGCACATCGCCTCGGCAGAGAACCGATCCGCGTGCCGGCGGCACTCCTCAGGATCGATCTCCCCGATCCGCTCGGCTGCTTTGGCCATCTCGTCCACGTCGTCGCAGATGAAGCCTGTGACCCCGTCGACGATCACCTCCGGCACCGAGCCACGGCGCAATGCGATCACCGGAGTCCCCGCGGCCAGCGACTCGATCATCACCAGACCGAAGGGCTCCGGCCAGTCGCTCGGGAACAACGTCGCTCGCGCGCCGGCGTAGAACTCCGGCTTCTGGAGCTCGTCGATCTCCCCGATGAAGTCGACGCCATGCCCCATGTGTGGCTCGACCTCCTGCTCGTAGTAATCCTCGTCCAGCGGGTCGACCTTGGCCGCCATCCGCAGGGGCAGGCCCGAGCGACGAGCGATCTCGATCGCCGCGAGCGGACCCTTCTCCTCCGCGATGCGGCCGACGTATGCCAGGTAGCCGTCCGCGTCGTGGGACACCTCGGCGTACGCCGAGAGGTCGAGTCCGTTGTAGACCGTCGCTGCCCAGGTGAGCTCGAGGTCCGCCACCGCGAGACGCTGGTCGTCGCTGATCGAGACCAATGGCACCGAGCCGTAGCGCGGCATCAGGTCTCGAAGGAAGTCCAGGTCCAGCCGGCCGTGCATCGTCAGGACTGTCGGCACGTCCGATAGCCGCGTGAAGGGAAAGGTCCAGATGTCGAGGTGCGAGTGCACCACGTCGAAGTCGTCGCTTCGCTCGTAGACGTGCGCGAGCATCTCGAGGTGCAGGTGGGGTGCGAGGTTCACCAGCTCCTCCCCAGTGAACCGCGTGCGCAGTGGTTCTCCGTAGGACTCCAGCACCGCAGCCGTCTCCGAGGTCTCGGGTGCGAACAACGTGACCTCGTGCCCTTGGGCCGCCAGACCGTCGCAGAGGCTGGCGATGACGCGCTCGGTCCCGCCGTACGCCCCCGGCGGGACGGCCTCGTAGAGCGGGGCGACCTGCGCGATCCTCACGGCCGGGCCGGGACGGGAGGACGGGTCGCGGATGCCGTGATGGTCGACGTCGGGCGCTCGCCCGACAGGAACAGGTGACCCATCCGGGACTGGTAGGTGCGCTGGCAGGTCGGACACTCCAGCCAGTCCCCGCCCGACGCTGACATGCTCCGGCCGCACTCCGGACACGGCACTTCGAAGATCGTGCTCACGGTACGTTCCCTCCGCCAGATCTCGCCCGGGCGGAGCGACATGCGCTCCCTGGTGAGAAAGTACCCATGAGCCGCCGAAACAGCCTCACCCCTGGGGGTTGCGAGACGCCGCGATGTGCTTCTGGAGGCGGCGTTGTGCACAGTGGGCGGATGTCCGAGCTCCATCTCCGAGCAGACAATGTCACTGCCGGCGGACGGCACGACCTGGTCACGGTCGACGGCCGCAGCTTCGCCATCAGCGGCGAGGGGGGTGACATGGCCGCCCCCACCCATGGCCTGGTGTACGACGACGTTCGCCACCTGAGCCGACTGCGGATGACCATCGCGGGCGGACGCGTCGAGCTGCTGGCGGCGAGCACGCCGACCCCGCTCTCAGCGGTGGTGGTCTCCCGCGTGACGAGGGCGGTCGACGCGTCCGTCCCCAGCCGAGAGGACGGTCTCCTCGACGACATCGGCGAGGTACTCCTGGTTCGCCGCCGCTGGCTCGCCGGCAGCTTGGTGGAAGAGCTCACGCTGAGGAACTCGCATGCGAAGCCCGTGACGGTGCACCTCGAGTTGGAGGTCGCGGCCGACTTCGCCCACGTGTTCGACGTCAAGAGCGGCACCGGCAGTGGAGACACGGCCCGCCCCGCCGAGAGCGGGTCCCCCGGACGCTGGACGATGCGCTCCCACCTCGACCCACAAGACAGCACCGAGGTGATCATGGATCCCGTGCCGGACGAGTCCGACCTGGACGCCGGCACCGCGGCTTGGCGCCTGTGCATCGGCGGCGGGGACGAACTCAGCGTCACCGTCAAGGTGCAGCCGGTGTCTGCCTGCGTACCCGCAGATCTCGAGCGTCCGTCGCGGCTCGCCAACGGGGTGGCGATCCGTGAGCTGGCCGCCTGGCGCGCGACGGTCCCGACAGTCGTCTCCCTCGACCCGCGGCTGCCCGTCGCGGTCGACCAGGCGCTGGCTGACCTGGCCGCCTTGCGCATCGTCGACCGAGAACACCCCGAACGCGCGGTGGTGGCCGCCGGTGCGCCGTGGTTCATGACGATATTCGGGCGTGACTCGCTGCTGACCGCGTGGATGACCCTGCCCTTCGACGGTTCCCTGGCCGGAGGGGTGCTGACCAGCCTCGCCGACCTCCAGGGCCGCGAGGACGACCCGGTGTCGGAGGAGCAGCCTGGTCGCATCCTCCACGAGCTACGCCGGCACGGCGGCAGCGGCGCGTTCTCGTCCAGGAGCCGCTACTACGGGACGGTCGACGCCACCCCGCTCTTCGTCGGCCTGGCCGCGGAGGCCTGGCGGTGGCGGGCGATCGACGAGGAGACGCTCCAGCGCCTGGCGCCGGCCATCGGTCGCGCCGTCGACTGGATCATCGGACCCGGAGACTCCAACGGGGACGGCTTCGTCGACTACCGCCGACGCGACCCGCGCGGACTCGCGAATCAGGGCTGGAAGGACTCGTGGGACGGCATCACCCGCGCCGACGGCACGCTCCCGGCGGCCCCGCTGGCGCTGGCGGAGGTGCAGGGCTATGTGTACGCCGCCCTCGAGGGCGCCGCGGCCCTGGCCGCGGTCGTAGACATCGGCCACTCCGCCGGCGACCTCCGCCGGCGGGCCACGACCCTCAAGCACCGGTTCAACGAGGTCTTCTGGGACCAGCGCGGCTGGTTCGTTCTCGGCGTCGACGCCGACGGCTCGCCGATCGACTCGCTCACCACTAACCCCGGTCACGCGCTTTGGTCGGGAATCGCCGACGACGACAAGGCTCGCCGGTACGTCGAATGGTTGGTCCACCCGGACCTCTGGACCGGCTGGGGACTGCGCACCCTCGCCTCGTCCATGGCTGCCTACGACCCGCTCAGCTACCACAACGGTTCGGTCTGGCCGCACGACACCGCACTGTGCATAGCCGGCGCCGCGCGCTACGGATGCTGGGACGCCGTGGACCTGATGGTGGACGGTGCCCTCGAGGCGACCCGTCATTTCGAGGGTCGTCCGCCGGAGCTCTTCGCCGGTGTCGCCCGCGACGACGTACCCATGCCGGTGGCGTATCCGTCCTCGTGCTCCCCGCAGGCGTGGGCGTCGGCTTCCGTTCTGCTGCTCGTGCGGACGATGCTCGGGCTCGAGCCGACGGCCGACGGCTCCGACGTCCACCTGGTGCGTCCCGACCTGTCAGCCGTGGCCGACCTGTCGCTCGAGCGCCTGGAATTCGCGGGCCGGCCGATGTCGGTGACGGTGCACGACGGCCGCGGTCGGGTAACCCTGGCCTGACCCCAGTCCGCAGAACGGCCTCCGCAACCCGAGCCGTGGAGGGCGTTCGTCACCCTGATGCCGGACCGGGAACCAGACCGACCTGCTCGATGCGACCATCGAGCCAGTGAGCAAACAGAGTCGCCGGCGCATGTGTCTGCGCCATCTCGAACAGGTGAGCTTTGGCATCCTCGAGGCTGCGGTGCGCATCAAGGATCTCCCTGCCAATGCGACAGGTCCAGGTGCCGTGGCCCATCTCGATCGCCCGGAAGAACCTCATGGGGGACCGTAAGCCCGCTCCGCTCTCGAGCACATGGGGCTTTGTCCCCTTCATGTGCGCTCCCAGCGACGCCCTGCGCAATCTCGTGTCGCGGAGGCCGAACTCCACCCGCCGGGATGGTGCGACCTCGGACAAGTCGGGTCCAGCATGGAAATGCGTCTCGCGCTGGGTGCCATGGACACTCCAGAGACGTGCAGCCTGTCCCGACGAGAATTCGGGACAGGCTGGGTCATGAAGTAGCCGTGGCCCGGAACTTCAAACCCTCGCTGGCGCTGGCTCGAGCAGCTCTCGCCCCGGCTCAACACCCCGACAGCCGGGGCGAAGGCCTTCCCTCGTCGGGCAGTCTTGCTCTCCCTGTCGCGTGTTGTCCGGCGCACTCATCCGAGGGAGGCAGTGCGCTGGCAGCCAAGGTGAGGCCCGGCCGGTGGGTGAGCTCGTGACTGTGTCGCTAGACCCTCGTCGGAAATGAAGTATCGGCCCGCGGGTGCGGGCCGATACTCCGTGTCAGGCGTGCGTGACACCTGCCAGGTGATGTGGCTCAGGCCTCGATGGCGGCGGTGTCGGGTTGGGTGCCGGTGATCTCGATCTTGCGTGGCTTGGCCTTCTCGGCCACCGGGACCACCAGACGCAGGACGCCGGCGTCGTAGTTGGCCTCGATGTGGTCCAGGTCGAGGTTGTCGCCGAGGACCAGTTGGCGGCTGAACGCGCCGCGGACGCGCTCGGTGGCGAGCATCTCCCAGTCGCCGTTGCGGGCGACGCGTTCGGCCTTGACGGTGAGCACGTTGCGCTCGACGTCGAGGTCGATGCTCTCCGGGTTGACGCCGGGCAGGTCGAACTCGATCACGAACCGGTCACCTTCACGCCAAGCGTCCATGGGCATGACTGCCGGACGGTTCGTGGTACCCCAACCCGTGCCCAGGAGCTGCTGGGTGAGTCGGTCGAAGTCGCGGAACGGGTCGGTGCTGCGCAGCAACATCATGGTGCCTCCTTGCATTGCTGGGGTGGATTGTTGGGTGGAATTGGCTTGGTCGGCTTTCGACCGGCGGCGTCAGCTGGCGCTGGGCGGCCCGGGGCTGGGCGGCGCGGTCGGTGGAGGGGTTGGTGGGTCGGGGTTGACGGGGTTCTCGGGCGGCGTGAGTGGCATCGCCTCCCAGGCCCGGGCGAGATCGGCCACGCTCAGCGATCGGGCACTCCCGGGCTCGAGGTCCTCGAGGCGGAGCGCGTCCCAGAAGTGGATGTGCTGCTCGCACGCCAGGACCGCCGACACGTGTCCGCGCACCGGTGCCCTGTGGTGGTCGGCGCTGACTTCGACGAACCGGGAGCCGGAGTCCTGGGGGAGCCACGCCCGGACTGTCGGATCGACCAGCACGCTGGCCCAGGCGATCAGCTCCGAAGGGTTGTCGACGGTGGCGGTGAGGTCCCCGCACACGTCGAGCTCGCGGCTGATCCGCAGCAAGATCCCGACCTCACGTGCTTCGGCGGAGGGGTACATCTGGTGTCTCCGTTCTCGCTGATCGACGTCAACGAATGGTTCCCGGCGTCTGGTCACCCACCGGTGCGGACCGGGATCGCGCCTGGAACTCGACGTCTGCTCGCTTGGTTCCACCGGCGAAGTGGCTCCCGGTCCCGGTGACGAGGCGGGCCACGAGCGTGCGGACAGCCGCACCGGCTTCGAGGAATGCCCCGCGACCTGGCCACCTGGCGTGATGGCCAGTCATGCCAGCGGTGTGCATGTGTCCTCCTTCATCTCCCTCGTGGCCCGCCCCGAGTCTGACGGCTCGGTCCGGTTACAGAGAGCAGAGGTAATCTGTACCAAACACTTGAGATTATGGTTGGAGACGGGCATAGTTTCAAGCGCCGAGTTCCACAAATTTCAGTTCGGAGGTTGGAGCGGTGAGACGGTCAGAATCGCTGGAGCCGTCGCTGAGCCACGCCCATGAACTCCTCGGTGTCGCCGCCCACGTGGACGCAGCCGAGCTCGCCCGCGCCTATCGACGGCAGGCGCGCCGACTCCACCCCGACATCAGTCTCGAAGCGGACGCGACCCAACAGTTCTGGACACTGCAGGCTGCTTACCAGGTCGCGTTGGCTGCGGTTGAACGCGATGCTCCCCGGGCGTCCGCGGAGGTGGTGCAGCAGGTCCCGACCGTTGTGCTCGGAGTCCCAACCATCGGCGTCCCGGCTACTTGGTCAGGGCGTAGAGGCGTTGCCTGGCTGGCGGCGGGACCGGTGCGCGTGCAGCCGCCACAGCGCCCGACCCCAGGCGCCAGGTACTCGGAAGGGGGACCATGAGCGAGCTGGAGCCTGGTCATGCCGTCTATTCGATCTCGGTGGCCTCGGAGCTGAGCGGTGTCGACCCACAGATGCTGCGCGCCTACGAGCAGCGCGGTCTGCTCACCCCGTACCGCACCGACGGCGGGACCCGTCGGTACAGCCGCGACGACCTGGACCGGATCGCCGACATCACGAGCCTTCTCGGCGACGGTCTCAACCTCGCCGGCATCGAACAGGTGCTGCTACTGCGCGAGAAGGCCCGCCGGCTCGCCGCCCAGGTCGGCGAGCTCCAAGCAGCCGGTGAACCGCACCGTCACGAGATCCGCCGACTGCGCCGGGAGAAACGCGAACTCCAAGCCGAGCTCGGCAAGCGCGACAAGCCCGACCCGACCAGTACGGACGGATCGCCGAAGGGTCGCGAGACCGCCCGCGACGGGGACCGGGAGCAATAGGGGGAGGATGAGATGGGAGATCTGCAGCTCAGCGCGAGAGTCAGTCCCGATGCAGTCGACATCGCCCTGGCCGGCGCCTTGACAGCCGGTACCGCCCCTCAGGTGCGAACCGCCCTGACTCCACACTGCTCGGCGGTGTGCCGGCTGCGGCTGAGCGACTGCACCGACATCGACCTCGACGGGCTGTTCGCCCTCCTCGCAGCAGACATCGAAGCCGGCGAAGCCGGCGGCCAGATCCGGCTCATCGACGTTCCGCCCCGCCTCCAGCGCTACCTCCACCAACACCACGCCAGCCACCTACTCGACCAGCCGGAACCGCCGAACAGGGGCAGGTTCTTCGATTCTCCATCTGGCTCACCACGACTGGACGGCTGACCAAGAAGGGAGGGAGCCGATGACCAGCCACCCCTGCACGGTCGGGGTGTACAGCCCGCAAGACATCGTGCACGAGGGCCTTGTCGCCCTGCTGTCCAAGCACCCCGACAAAGCCTTCCTTGTTCCGACGCGGACAGGTAACGGAAGCCCAGATCCTGATGTGGTCCTCTACGACGTGATCGCCCTGCTGGAAGGTGATACGCGCCCCTTGGCGTACCTGGTCGAGATGACCAGCTCGAAGGTGCTCGCGGTCGGGCGCGACCTCAGGCCTGACCTGGTCTGCAAGGCGCTGGCGGCGGGCGTCGACGGCTTCTTCGACGTCGGAGTGAACGAGAAGGGGCTACTGAAGGCCGTCGAGTCCGCCGCCACCGGATGGGAGGTCGGGGACCCAGGAGTCGATCCCATCGTCGGCTCGAACCACTCGGTTGCCCGAGCCGACCGGCTCGGTTCCGATGTCGGACTGACGCCGCGCGAGGCCGAGATCCTGAGTCTGATCGCGCAGGGGATCCGCAACCAGGAGATCGCTTCGCGTCTCTTCCTGAGCATCAACTCGGTCAAGACCTACATCCGCACCGCGTACCGCAAGATCGGTGCCCACAGCCGGGCCGAGGCGGTCGGTTGGGCGATCCGGCACGGCTTCGCATCCGACGAGTAAGGACGACGGCACTCTCAGCTGACGGCCAGGAACCACGACGCGCGTATGTGGCGGACCGCGCGAAACCGCGGCTCCGCGTCGGGCACGCGGTTCTTGCCTACTCCTATCGCGTGTTGTCCGGCGATACGTACCCAGGACGGTCCAAGCGTGAAGTTGCACGCTGCCGATGTTGGCGTCAGCGGCGGCGACGAACCGGGCGAAGGGAGTGGCGCCGCGGTCGGGGCGCCGGCGCCGGTCGATTCGCTCGCGAGCACTTGACGCGTCATCGGCGGCGGAGGGACGCACCGGCAGTTGTCTGCTGTGGCCTGCGCGGGGGCTTCAGGCCCGATCGGCTTTGGACCCTCGGTAGGGCGCGTGGTGCGGGCCCCAGCCGGGGATCCGTTCGGACCGGCGGGTGACCCCCAACCAGAACCTCCGCATGAGGGCGAACACCACGACACCGGCCACGACCATGGCGGCGATGTTCAGGGCCAGCTGTTCCGCCGAGCCGGCGATCTCGCTCTCCGCGCCGACCGCGAGGCCCAATGCCAGGTTGCCGGCAGCGGGCACGGTGGTGACACTGATGAAGACGCCGACCATCGTCGAGGCCCTGTCCAGGGCCAGCGCCAGGGCGCCGACGGCGCCGGCGATCAGAGCGACGATGAAAGACCATCGGTCGGGCCGCCAGATGAACCCGGTGTTGGGTCGCGAGGCGGTGACCGTCGCCGTATCGATCGTGCCTGAGGCACGCGCCAGCAACGCCATGACCACCACCACCCCGATCGCCAGTGCAAAGCTCATCAGCAGCAGCCGCAGGCTCCGACCCGCCAACCCCCACCGCCCGAGCACGATCCCGGCGGCCACCGCCGCGATCGTGCCGAACTCCGGCCCAACCACCATCGCCCCGACCACCAGCACGCTGGAGTCGGTGAGCACCGCGATCGCGCCGAGCAGCACCGCGAACACCAAGAACAGATGGAATGACACCGTCGGCTGCGCACCTGCGTCAGCCTTCGCCTCGACCGCCTCCCAGATCACGGCGTCGTCGGGGTGCCCAGCGGAGGCGAGCTCGAGCCGCTCCGCGCCTGCGAACGGGGTGCCCACCGGGGCAAGGATCACGATCCCGCCCCGGTCGGGCAGCCTCGTCTTCTCCAGGTCGTGCATCAACGGACCCGCACCCTCCCGGGCCACGTCGGCCTCAACCAGGTCACCCGGCGGGTCGACAGCCGCCCCTTCAAGGACGGTGACGTTGATGGCGTGGTCGCTCTCGACCAGAAGTTGCCGCACCTCCTTCGTCAGGTCGGAGGGCACCGTCAGCCGGAAGTGAAGCAGCACCTGAACAGGCTAGGTGGACTGCCGCCCAAGTGGCCGCACACGAACGCGTCGCACGGTGGCCCGACACTTCCTTGTCGTGCTCGCGGAGCGTGCCCCGGCGACCGCTCGTCGCCGGGCCGCTGCCTGCTGGTCCGTGGCTCGCCGTCGGCGGCTCCACTACTGGCGATCGGCGGGTGTCAGGCGTAGGTTGGCTGGTGGTTGTAGTCATCGCGCCGCTGGCAGCTTCCGGGCTCCATCCACTTCCGACGCAAGACGTCGCATTGCGGACTGGATGACTGACCATGGCCTTTTCTCGCGTGGACCCGATACCCGCCTCCAACCACTCGACCCCACCGTCGGCCGTTCGCCCGGACTCCAGCCTGCGTCGGACCGCCCGAATCGTTGGGGTCCTTTTCCTTGCGGGCTACTTGGCATATGGCGTCGGCAGCCTCATCGCGACGGGCATCGTCGACTCCGGTGACCGCAGTGACTCCACCGCGTTGTTCGTCACTGGCATCGCGCTGATGCTGCTCAACTCGGCAGTCGTGATCGGCATCGGTGTCCTGATGTTCCCGATCCTGGGAGCCCACAACAAGGCCGTAGCTGCGGGCTACCTGGGTACGCGGATCTTCGAGGGCGTCGTCCTGGCGGTCGGTGTCGTGAGCCTTGTCGTCCTCACCGGCTCCTCCGCCATCCACGCGAATGCCGTCTTCTACAACATCGCCGAGGCTGGGCTCGGTATCGGAAGCCTCTTCTTCTGCGCTGTGCTCTTCCGCACAGGGCTAGTGCCGCGTTGGCTCGCTGGCTGGGGTTTCATCGGCTACGCGTGCTTTGCCGGGGGCAACTTGCTGGAACTGTCCGGCGTCGCGGGCGCCGCGCTGGTCGCCGCCATCCCCGGTGGATTGTTCGAGCTGACGTTCGCCATCTGGCTGATCGCCCGCGGGTTCGCCTCCACCGCGACCGCCCGCTCCCGCGCAAGCACCTGACTGACGTGAGCGCCCCGCCCTCAATCAGGTCTGTCTGGACGACCGCAACAACATGCCCGGGGCTTTCGGGCTTCGCAACGCTAGCCGCTCCGTAGCTCCCCAAGCCGTGCATCGAGCACGACCGCTCATCGGCTGATCGGGCGCCTCTAGGCTGACGATTGACGGTGGCGGCCCTCGGATAGTTGCACTCTCCCTTTTGAACTTTGGCGGGCGATCCCTACCCCGCACGGTCTGAGCCTGAATCTGCACCCTGCCCCTGTTGGTCCGGCCGACGTGGGGCACCAGAGGTGGCGACCGCTCGTCGGTACGAGCCCGCGCACAGCGGCTACTAGGAGACTTCCGGTCAGGATCGGTGTCTGGCCAGACTCGGTCCAGGTGTCCAGCGGGTGGCTCTCCCATGGTCTGCTGCCCGCCGGTCACCGCGGCGTGGTGTGGCTCAAGAGGGGACTGCCCTGCTCGTAGTAGCTCTGCCCACCTCGCTATCCATCAGGTCGATGCGAGGGGTGCAGTGTGAGCAGGACCAAGCAGGTGATCATCGCTGTCGACCCGCACAAGCTGTCGGTCAGGATGAGATCGTCGACGCTCGCGGGCGGCTGCTGGGACAGGGCCGCTTCGGGACAGACAAGGCGGGTTTCGCCGCGTTCATGCGTTACGTCAGGCAGATCGCGTCGGCTCGGGAGGACCGGGTCTGGGCGGTCGAGGGAGCCAACGGCGCGGGCCGGTCGACCGCTCAGCGGCTGCTCGCGGCCGGCGAGCTGGTGGTTGACGTGCCGGCCAAGCTGTCGGCCCGGGCGCGGGTGTTGAACACCGGCCACATCGGAAGATTTACGCGGTCGACGCGCACTCGATCGCGATGGTGGCGCTGTCGAGTCCGGGGCTGCGGCTGCTGTCGGCGGATGGTGAGCTCGAGGCGCTCCGGATGCTCGCCGACCGCTACGACGAGCTGTCCAAGCGGCGGGTCCAGACCGTGAACCGGCTGCACCGGCTGATCGCGGAACTTGTGCCCGGGACACGGAAGAAGGACCTCTCTGACTTGCAGGCCAAAGCTATCCTCACCACCGTCCGGCCGCGCGACCTGGCCGGGACGACCCGACGTCGGATGGCCGGGGAAGAGCTCGCCGACCTGGTCCGCACCGACTCCCAGATCAAGACCATCAAGGCCGACCTGAAGGCCGCGATCGCTGAGCGTGGCTCGACGTTGATGGAGCTGTCCGGGATCGGTCCGGTCGGTGCCGCCCGGGTGCTGGCCGACGTCGGCGATGTCGCCCGGTTCGCGAACCGGAACCGGTTCGCGTCCTGGACCGGCACCGCACCCTTGGACGCCTCGTCGGGTGAGCAGATCCGGCACCGGCTGTCACCAGCTGCAGCGGGATCGGCGGCAGCGCCAGCATCGCGGCCCGGTCGGCGTCGATCCGGTCGGTCGGGGCTTCCCGGCTCCTCGACCGAGACCCGCAGCCCGTTGAGCGGCACCGAGTTCTCGTCGAGGACGCGGCCCGTGACGCTAGAGCTCACCGGCCCCTCCTCCGAGATCTGTCGCAGGTGGTCGCGCATGGAGGAAGCGCCTTTCACCCCTGCCCTCGCGGGCCGGACCACGACATAGCTACTTCGGGCCATTCTCGTCCGACAGCAATGGAACGAGCTGCCGACCTGCACACGGGGGGAGCTGTGGCCAGTGCTCAGACGACCGGGGTCAGCGTCGGCCAGGTCACGCCGTCCAGGGACAGGCTGGACAGCCGGGTGCCGTCCGCCGCAACGACGACTGCCATCACGCCGCTGTCGGCCATCCCGGTCGCGGTGACCCCTCCCAAAGGGCTCAGTGGAAGTGGTGATCCCACCTTGGTGAGGGTGGAGAACGCCGCTCCGGCGACCGGTCGGGTGGCCGCCCGCAGGACGCCGTCGGTGTCGATCGCGAGGACGGCGATCTGGCTGCTCGTCGTGGCCAGAGCCACTGGGCCGGTGGCGGCGATCGAGGCGGTTGCGTCGATGACGGCGCCCGCCGAGACCGACTCGGCGACCGGGTCGAGCTGAAAGACGCGCAGCCGGGCGTCTGTGCCGACGGCGGCGGCGAGCATGACGGTGTCGACGGCGACCAGGGCGGCCCTGGCCCCGGGGTCGAGCTCGACGCCGGATGTGTCGTTGGCGACGTTGCGGAACCCGGTGCCGATGGTGGCCGCTGGGTTGCCCTGGAACCAGTTCAGTGTCCCGCCGTCCTCGACAGCGACTAGGTCGACGCTGTCCGGGCCGCGGCTGAGGATCGCCGCGCCGTCCGCCCGGCGGTACATCCCGCTCGGCGAGATGACCAGCGGGTCGCTGATGCCGTCCGACAGGAGTGTGTCGGGGTCGCCGACCAGGACCGTCAGCCGGCCGCCCGGGCTGGTCGCCGCCAGGACCACGGTGTCGGACTCGGTACGTACGGCCGCGAGGGACCGGCCCTGGGCGACGGACCTGACCGGGTCGACCGAGGCCGGCTTCACCGCGGTCGTCAGGTCGCCCTGCTGGCCGAGCGAGTCCACGAACATCCGGTGCAGGCCACCCGGTCCGGTCACGTAGATGTCGGTCACCAGCCTCTCGACCGGGTCCGTCTCCGCGGTCACGGTCACCGCTGGCTGGCAGCCGACCAGGGCGAACTGGGCGTTGCCCGGGGTCGGTGGGAACGGGATGCCCCACAGGGTCAGCGCCGTCCAGAACCGCACGACGAGGTGGTCGTCGTCGTCGAGGTGGGCGATCACCATGGCGTTGTCCGCGACCCGAGCCGCACCGACGGGCAGGATTCGTGGCCACCCCTGGGACCGGGCGATCTTGCGGAGGTCGGGCATCGTTGCCAGGCCGTCGACGACGCCCGGCCCGGCGGCGGTCCCGAGGGCGGGGTCGCTGAGCAGGCGGCGTACGTCGGAAGCCGCCAGCAGCCCCTTGCCGTGGGCGACCGACATGCTCTGGACCGCGGCCGCGACGCCGGCGACGACGGCCGAGGCGCCCGAAGTACCGCCGAACTGGGTGTAGCTGCTCGGTCCGTCGCTGGACGGCGCGCGCACCCGCGACCCGGCCGCGAAGCAGTCCACCCGGCTGCCGAACGAGGTGAACGTGCGGACCCAGTGGTCGCCATCGACCTGCTCGCCTGCGGCGACGACCACGGCGCCTGAGAAGGTCGGGGAGCCCGGCCGGGTGTGCGCGAGGAACGGGAACTTGTCGAGGTCGACGGCACCGTTGCCGGCGGGCTCGATCACGCTGACCCCGAACGCGGTGGCGATGCCGATCGCGGCCTGGACGGCGGGCTGGAACTCGATCAGGATGTCGGGCCGTTCATCGGGTGTGCCGTCGGCCAGCGGCGGTCGGGCGAAGAAGTTGAGTGCCTCCTCGATGAGGATCACTCCGCCGCGGCCGACCGCCGTGACGCCGGCGGCGATCAGCCCGGCGGTGTTTGGACTGGTCCCTAGGTCGAAGAGCAGGGTGAGCTCGGCGTCCGGAACGATCCCGATGGTGCCGACCCCGTTGTCGGCGCCGACGAGGATGCCGGCGACGCTCGTGCCGTGGCCTCCGTCCGGCACCAGGTCCGGCTTGAACCCGGAGGGTGAGCTGATCCGGGCTGTGAGGAGCTCGTCGTGGTTGGTGTTCCAGCCGCCCTCGATGTCGGCGACCTTGGCGAGGGCCCCGCTGCCACCGGCCGTCTGCCACGCGTGGATGGCGTCGACGCCGTTGGGGGCGGGCTGGATCTGGATCGTGCGGTCGGTCTCGGGGTTGGTGCCGTAGGAGACCGTCCCGGGCGGGAGCGCCCTGCCCCGCACAGTGGCGTCCACCACGAAGGGCAGCGCCTGCGCCGCGGTGGCGAGCGCGTCGGCGACGTCGTCCGGGCTGCTGATCTCGAACCAGCAGAACGGGTCGGGCGGCTCGTCGCCGGCGAGCCGGACCGCGTCGACGATGTCGGCCAGCTCCTCGACGGGCTGCTGGGCGAACAGCGGGGTCAGGGTGGCATCCGGGAAGGTCGCGACCAGTGCCGCCCAGGCGGCGGCGAGCGCCGGGTCGAGACCGGGATCGGTCAATGCGGCCTCTGCGCCGGGGGCGTATGGCAGGGCAAGGCCGCCGACCACCCGGACGTCGACGAGCGCCATCAGGCCTCCTCGGCCAACACGTCGAAGCGCAGGTGCGACGCCGGTGGTCCGCTGACCGGCCGGGTGCTCCGCTCGACCCACAGCACCGGCCGTCCGTCGGTGCTACGGGCGAGCATCGCCCGCCGCTGCAGCCGGGCGCCGGTGCTGGGGATGGCGTCGGGTGCCAGCTCGTGGCCGCGGCCCAGGCCGGCGCCCGAGGGTCCGCCGATCAGCCGCGAGACCGGGCCGGGCCGCGGCACGGGCACCGGACCGGTCAGGTCGGTGAGCACCGCCTGCCGCCAGTACCCGGACCGCCCGTCCCCGGCCCCGGCAGTCGCGAGGGCGTCGTACGCCGGGTCGCCGGCGCGGACGCGCTGGTAGGGGTGCCAGCGGTCCGGCAGCGTCGTGGAGGGCAGGTAGCGGAAGTTCCGGGTGCCGGTGCGCGTCGTCTCCACGAGTGCCGCGTCGGTGGCGGCGTCGGCGAGGAGCTGGCACCCGTCCGCGCGCAGCTCGACCGCCCAGGCGAGGTTCGCGTCCTCGTCGACGCCGATCAGGACGTCGTCGAGGAGCGGCCCGCCGCTCGGGGCCACGGCCACCGGCCAGACCAGCAGCTGGGCCGCCTCGAGCCCCGCGGTGTGGAAGAGCGACCAGGCGCCCGGCCCGGTCACGGGCGGCGGCGCGAGCGGCCAGACCTGGTCGAAGCTGTCGGTGACGGTGACCGCCGGCAGGGTCACCAGCACGCCGCTCGACGGGCCCTCGGCGGGTGGGGGCACGTGGAAGGAGAACCAGTCGTCGGCGTGAGCCACCGCCACGTCGACGAGCAGCATGGTAGCCAGGTGGGACCGGTCGGGCGCGAAGCCGCCGATGTCGGCAGCCCGGTTCTCCAGCTCCCACCAGCGAGGGTTCGGTGCCCCGGGGTAGTCGAGCCGGCTGGGGACGACCAGACGACGGACCGGCTCGGTGGCGGGTTGGAGCAGCGCGAGCTGGTCCGGTGCACCGTCCACCGTGAACCAGTCCACGTCGCCGCCGTCGTGCTTCGGTGCCAGGAGCGCCGTGCCCTCGGCCTCGAACCGGGCCGCGTAGTCGAGCTCGGTCGTCGACCAGCGGTCGGGCAGCGGCGTCGGCACCTCGGCCCAGATGGCGTGACCGGCCAGCACACCGGCGACGAAGACCGCTCGACCGTCCACGTCGGCCGAGAGAGGCTCGTACGGCGGCGGCAGCGTGCCGAACACGTATCGTGCGCGCGCCGCAGGGTCGAGGAGCGCGGCCGCCGCACGGCCGAGCCGCACCCGGCGCCCGACCGTCCACCAGTCGCCCGGCTCGGCCTCCAGCAGGGCCTCGGCCGGGACCACCGTGGGATCCAGGTCGGGCCGGCGCCGGTCGTAGCTGATGGGTGCGTGGCTGGCTGTGACGTCGACGGCGACCGGGCTGGAGGCGTCCTCGCCGCGCTGTTCGCCGAGCTGCCACTGTCGGGCCAGGAACCAGACCGGGTCGGCGATCCGGGCGTGGAGCCCTTCGTCGAGGTCGGGTCGGCCGGGCTCGAGCCAGAGGTAGGTGGGGTCGCCCATCAGTGCCAGCCCGTCACGAAGCTCGACTGAGGGATCGCGTGCACGAGCGGACCCGGCGTCGCCCAGGGGAGTCCATCACGGTCGGTCGGCCTGGCGGCGCGTGCGTGTGCGAGCTCCCGGGTCTCGAGGACCACGGCCAGCAGGGCGTCGTTGGTCAGACGCACCGCCGGGTCGGGCGGCACCGCGAGCAACACGGCCTGTGGTGCGCGCGACTTGGGGGAGTTGAAGCCGAAGGTCGCCGCCGTGGAGTGTCTGCGGCTGGGGACCGAGTCGGTCCACGCGTCCAGGGCGGCGACCGCCACGACGCCGTCGTGCCCGACCGCCGGTCCGTACGCCGCCAGCACCGGCCCCCCGGGCGACCAGGGGTCCGCGGCGCCCGCGAGTGCGGCGGGCCACGGCGTCGTGAGCTGGTGCGCCTCGAGCGACGCGAGCCGGGGCCGGACGGCCGCGACGATCTCGAGCCAGGTGCGGTCGAGATCCGGGGCCGGGTTGAAGGTGGGCAGGACGGCGGTGGGGACGACCGGCAGCACCGGAAGGCCGAGGTCGCCGGCCAGGGCCCGGATCGCGGCCCGGCGCTCGTTGACCGCGCTGTCGGTCTTCATGGCGCGGCCGGGGGCTGGTGCGGCGAGGCGGTCGGCAAGTGCCGCCGACAGCGCGGCCTGCCGATCGGCCACCGGGTCGGGGTCGGCGCCGGCCGGGAGTTCGACGTGCCAGCGTGCCGCGGTCGCGGTGAGCTCGTCGTCGGCGCCTGCCGCGGCGGGATCCAGCCCAGCGACCGCGTCATGGACGGTCTGCGCGAGCTCGCCGAGCTGCGCCAGCCGGGCGTCGAGGTCGGCGACGGCCGCGGCGTGCAGGTCGTCGTCGGCGGTGTCCGGCAACCCCGGGTAGGAGCCGCCGACCAGCGCGGGCACCGGCGCGTCGCTGTCGCCGCCGCCGAGCACCGCGGCGAGCCGTTGGCGTGCCTCGGCAGTGGTCGCGCCCTCGGCGACGGCCAGCGCTGCGAATGACGGGTCGGCCACGGCGGTGGGGTCGGCCCCGACGGTGAGGGGCGACGGGGCTCCGGCGTCGAGGAGTGCCCATGCAGCGACCCGGACCGTGGTGGCCCCTCGCGGGGTGCGGATCGCTCGTAGGTCGGGCGGGGCACCCAGCCCGGCCGCCGCCTCGAGGGCGGCGTTGCCGAGGTCGGCACGGCCGGTCACCAGGGCGTGCACCCCGTCGGCGACCAGGAGGTCGGCGTAGGTGTCGAGCACGTGGTCCAGGGGCTCCAGCCGCGAGGCCAGGTCGGCAGGCACTCCCACGACTCCGGCGAACCCGTCGGTCCGGGCCGCGGTGAGGACAGCGGCGCCGTCGCAGCTGCGGCGTCCGTCCTGGTCGGCCGCGAGCGGGTAGTTCTCGCGCAGCACCCGGACCACGTCCCAGTCGCCGGTGACCTTCTCAACCTCGAGCCCGAGCGCCTCGTAGGGGTGGACTCCGAGTCGAACCCTCTCGGCCAGCGCCACGGACGCGCGTACCTTGGCCGAGTCGATGGTGAGGTCCCAACGGCCATCGGTCGGGTGCCGGACGGCGGCGTCGCGGAGCAGGGCCGCGGTGAGCGCCTGGTCGTGCGACGGCGCGTGCAGCAGGCCCGCCTCCGTCGGGCCCGGGGCGAGCGCCGAGCCCCCCGGCCACGGACCGGGGGAGTCCACCCAGCCGTAGGCGCCGAGCTTGACCGGCGCCCCGGCCGCGGTCATCGACTGCCGCCGCCGGTCTGCCACCCCGGTCAGCCACGGATCGACACGGAACGACGCGGTGTCGAGTGCGGCCAGCGTGGCCCGGAACATCGCGTCTCCGGTCGGTTCCCACAGGTCGGCCAGGACGGTCAGCGCGTCCACCACCTCCTGGAACCGGGTGGCGACGAGCTCGGCGTCGGTGTCCCCTGAACCGGCCAGGGTGGCCACGGCCGAGTCGGTGCCCCGCATCACGTGGTCGCGGAAGGTCGGCTCGTCCTCGATGGGCATCGCGACGGACAGGTCGACCCGGCCGCTCGTGGTCCACCGGACCGCCGCCTCCCCCACGATCGCTCGGGCGGCGATCAACGACTCGCGGACGAGGTGGCCGACCAGCCCCATCGGCGGGTCGCCCTGGAAGTAGAGCTGCTCGGGCTCCATGGAGAGCAGGCCCTTGAGCCGGTCCGGGTCCTCGACGGCGTCGCCCGGGGGGCCGGGCAGCTGTCCGGCGCGGGCCGCGGCCGCGATCGGGAACGCCGGGAACGGCGTGCCGCGCCACGTCGCCGCCGTGGCGATGTCCCAGTCGGTGACCGGCGGGGCGGGTTGACCCGCGAGCAGGTGCGAGACCTGCACCGCGAAGGCGTCCGCGACCGGGCGCACGTCCCAGTAGCGACTCGGCGCGTGCTGGCCGAGCACGTCGAGGAGCTGCTCGGTGTCGGCGCCCTCCACCCACGCGTTCGCTGTCTCCGCCGCTGCGGCCGCCTCGGCCCGCCACTCCAGCGCCCACCGGCGGATCCCGTCCTCGAGGCCGTCGAGGGGGTCGGCCGGGTCGGGCACCCACGCGGCGTACGCCGAGGTCGGGAGCAGCCCGTAGGGCTGGTCGCCCACCCGGATGGCCGGGAGCGGCCCCTCGACGGCGAGATGGCGCAGGGCCCACCGGGCCAGCTCGATCTCGAGCTCCGTCGTCGTGACGTCGCGCAGCGCTCGGCCCCACAGCACCGGCCACAGTCCCTGCACGGCCAGGGAGCCCGGACCGAAGTGGTCGAGCTCGCCGCCGAGTGTCGGCAGCGCATCCGCCGGCACCCGCCCGGTCAGTGCCTCGAGGACGGCGCGCGAGGACTGTTGGCCGGCCGGGTCGAGGTGGAGCAGAGGGTACAGCGACTCGGCGTGGTCACCGAAGTCTGTGGTCGGCGCGCCTTCGACGGTGTTGCTGGGCGTGCCGGGGGCGAGCACCGCGAGCCGCGAGGTGGCGTTGTGCGCGTCCACCAGGTCGGCGGCGTCGGTGTCGCTGCGGCCGACGACGACCAGCGCCTCGAGGCTCGGCGGCACGACGCCGACGTCCAGGTCGGCACCCAGCCCGACCTCCTTGGCGCGCTCGTAGGACAGCCACCACGTCCTCGGCAGGGTGCCGGCGGCGAGCTCGGCGGACCCGGCGAACGACTCGATGTCGAGGTCGTCACCGATCGCGGCCACGTCGAGGAGGAGTGTCGTCGCCAGCTCCGGGGGAAGTCCCGGGCGCACGAACCACACCTGAAGCTCGTCGGGCAGACCAGCGGGGCCGTGCACCCGGACCCGGTGGTCGGACGGCTGCTCGTCGGTGCGGTCGACGGCGCCGCCCACGACGCAACGGCGCCACACCGCGAGGGCTCGGGCCGTTCCGACCGCGCCGGCGAACGAGGCGAAGGCCGCACGCTCGTCGAGCCGTGGCATCGCGGCCAGCGCCTCCTCCAGCCGGTCGAGCTCCTCGGTGGTCGGCGCCGCGACGACCCGCCGGATCGAGAACTCGTCGGGGTAGACCCGCAGCCGCAGCTGCCACTGGTCGACCCCGTCGCTGCGGTCGGCTGGCGCGACGAACCGGGTCTCCAGCCGCACCGGGGCGAGGACCTCGACGGTGGTCACAGCAGTGGGCCGATCAGGACCCGCACGGGCACCGCGAACCGGTTGAAGGCGTACTGCGCGGACCTGATGCCGGCCGGCTCTGGGACCGGGCTGGCCTGGTAGAAGCGGTAGCCGGCGGGGGGCTCTTCGAGCACCACCCAGTAGTGGGTCAGGTCGCCGGGTGCGATCGGGAAGCCGAAGAAGGTGATGTCGTCGCCGATGGTGCCCGTGAAGACGTGGTCCACGCGGCGGGGCGCGTCGAGGCTGGCGTTCACCGGTGGCGGGGTGAAGTCGCCGGCGAGGGTCTCGTAGAGGTAGACCACGGTGGCGGGGTAGCGGCGGAACAGAGGTGTCTTGAACGCGACCACCGCCTCGGCGGCGCCGCCTGCCGCGGCCAGGGAGCCGTCGCCGAGGGGCGCAGTGGGCGGCCAGGCCTTCACCGGGTTGATGTCGAGCTGGCCGCCGTCGCGCTGCCAGAACTTCCGCAGCGGTGACCAGCGGCTGCGCAGCGGGAGGTTGCGCCAGCGCAGCTCGCCGGTGGTCTGGGTGTTGGCCCCGGTCAGCAGGGCCTGGACGAACGGCGGGTTCGTGGACAGCGCGACGACGTCGCCCTCGGTCAGGTCGCCGGCGCCGGGCAGCATCCAGTCCGGGGCGGAGGTGGACAGGAAGCTCCACAGCGGCAGGTCCAGCTCGGGCTCGATGTCGACCGGCCCGATGCCGGTGATGCCGGGCAGGGTGGCCAGCACCCGGACGGCGGCGGGGGGCAGCGGGACGGTGGGGTCGATCGCGCCGGCCACCGCGGACGCGAGCCCCATCAGGTCGACGGGGTCGCACGGCTCGAGCGGGACCCGTTCGCGGACCCACGAACCCCAGTTGTCCACCAGGTCGTCGGGATCGGGGTGGTCCTGGTTTCGCAGGAAGCGGTCCACGGCGTCCGGGTCGGCCCGGCCGTCCTTTCCCGGGGCCAGGGCGGCGAGGGCGGCGGAGAGCTCACCCGCGGTCGGGCGCCGTCCGTTCGCGAACAGCCGGTCTATGATCCGGTCGACGAGCTCGCCGTCCTGCGGGGCGACCCCGAACAGGGCGTCCTTCGAGGCCTCCTCGAGCCGGTCGTGCGTGACGTCGTGAGGCTCGACGTCGGCCGGGTCGTCCTTGGTCTCGCGGCACTGGTTCGCCGCGATCAGCGCCGCCGGGAGCGAGGCCGCGCCCTCTGCGGCCCGGGCGCCCCGTGCAGTCGTCGGACGCAGCGCGCGTCGCGCGGCCGAGGAGAAGAGGGCTCGCGCGAGCCGTGGTGTACGACCGCCGACCGCGTCCAGCACCGTCCCACTCGCAGTCGGCAGCCTGCCGAGTGCCGGGCCGAGGGCGTCGAGCACTGCGGCCGCGGAGGCCTCGTCGCCGGTCAGGGCGGGGACCCGTCGTCGCCACAGGGAGCGGCTAGCCTCGACCCCGAGGGCAACGTGCCTGATCCGGTCGTCGGCGACGGCCAGGTCGCCGGCCTTCGCCGCGGCGGCCGCAGCGATCCGGTCCTGCCACGCGATCGCGTTCCACGCGCCGAGGCCGGCGGCCCCGCGCGTCCGAGGGTCGCCGCGGAGCTGGTCCACCCAGCCGCCCGGCGGGTACGCGGTCTGCGTGGCGGCGGTGACGAACGCTGCGTCGTACCGGGGCGCGGTGACCACGCCGCGCCCGTCCGGGGTGACGATGCGGTCGGAGAGGTGGGTGACCTCGGCCGCGATCGGTGGGTCGACCGGCGCGTCGGCCGGGTCCGGGTCGGGGGTCGGCGGGAGCCGCAGCGCCCCGGCGGTCGGGAGCACGGAGCGGGTTCCGTCGGAGCGGTGCACATAGCCCACCTCCGCACGCCCGAACGGCGTCCCGCTCGCCGCCGAGATCGCGGCCAGATCGGCCTTGTGGAGCATCGACGCGAGGTCCGGGAAGTCGCCGGCAGGCCCCGTCCGGAAGGTCCAGCGGTCGTAGCAGTCGACGACCACCACCTGTTCAGCCGTGGCGTCGCTCCACGCGCGGCTTCCGTCGGCGGCGAACGCCTTGACCAGGCACGCGACGTACTCGGTCTGCGCCGCCAGGTTGAGCGGAGAGACGACGCGCGACACGTGGTGGTCGTCGACGTGGTGGACGTGTGCCCACAGGTGCGAGTCACCGAGCAGATGCTTGCCCTGGGTGAACGGGCCGATGCCGACCCGACCGTCTGGGCGCTCGACGATCTGGTCGGCCCCGCGCTCGCCCACGACCAGCACCAGCCACGGGTGCAGCTGTCCGCCGGTCACCGGCTCAGGCGTGTAGCGCCACGGCAGGTCGACGGCCTGAAACTCGACGTGGACGAGCTTGGTCTCCTCGGCGTCGCTGGTCCCCGGCATCGGGAAGCGGCGGATGACCGTCGCGCGTCCCAGGCGCACCACGTCTCCCGGGCCGAACAGCTCGTAGTCGATGGACAGCGGCGCGGTCGAGGCCGCGACCTCCTGGTCGACGAGGACCAGGTCGAGCTTGGCCTGCAGCCGTCCGCCCTGGACGCCGGTGGGCTCGGCGCGCAGCGCCTTCTCGGCGTAGGAGTCGAAGGTGGTGGCCATCAGACTCCGGCCAGGCCGACGGGGTCGGCAGCATCGGCCTCGGCCACCGCCACGCCGCCGTGGTAGCGCGCGTGCTGGTGCGCAGCCGTGGCGCTTCCGTGGCTGGTGCCGTCCGCGACCGCGGTCCACTGCTCCGGACTGGCGGTGACCAGGGGAGTGGTGTCGCTGAGGGCCGCCGGCCGGCGTGCCGCGCCGGTCATCTGCGCCATCGCGGCGATCAGCACGGGCTGGCCCTCGATCTCGTGCCGAAGGTTGCGGGCGCCCGTGTTGATGACGATCTGACGGACCTTGCGGGTGTCGGGCAGGGCGTCGACCGGGGGTGGGTCGGGCGGGGCCAGCTCGCGGCCGGAGGTGAGGACGTCGAAGGGGGGCCGGTTCACGGCCTCGGCGTCGGTGAGCGCGATGTAGCTGCCGGGGCTGAACCGGTCGGTCAGGTCGGTGCCCGGCGACTGGAAGACGACACCCTGGTGGTGGTCGAGGGCCGCGCCGTCGACCCGCTCGACGAGGACGCCGAGCGGGGCGCGGCGCTGCTCGACCCGCAGGCTCCCGGTGGGCGGTACGGCGGCCACGCCGGGGCGTGTCGGACCGGGCTTCAGCACGACGTCGGGGTCGCCGATGCTGCCCGCCTGGGCGTTGCTGGGCTTGGCGAACTCCTCGGCGAGCACCGACAGGAGGCTGGGCGGCGACGGCCGCGAGTCGGACGGCCCGCTCCCGAGGGTGAAGGTCTGGTCCCAGGAGATCGAGAAGAGGAAGACATCGATGCTCAGCGAGCCGTCGATCACGACCGGGCCGGGGCCGCTGATCGACCCGGAGAGCGTGACCGACGCGAAGCTGAAGCCGTCGACAGAGACGTCGAAGCCCGCGGAGATCTTCGCCTCGAAGTGGAACGGCGTGAACTGCACGATCGCGTCGACCTGGACGAAGCCGTGGGCCGAGATGATGACGTCGATGCCCATCTCGATCCGGCCGCCGAACTGCACGGAGTTCGAGGTGATCGCGAAGTAGCCCTCGGCGCGGATCTCGATGATCGGGATCGGGTTGTCGATCGAGAACCCGACCCGGCGCATCGCGGGGACGTGGGCGGGCTCGGGGTTGAAGCCGGGGTAGAAGCCTCCGACCGAGACGACCAGGTAGCCCGTCGAGCCCCAGCAGAACCGCAGCGCGGCGTCGCCGTAGATCTCGAAGATGCCCAGGACGTGGCTGTCGACGAGGCTGGCGTCGATCGAGACGAGGCTCTGCTGCGGGTCGATGATGCCGAGCACGTCGAGGCGCAGATTGAGCACGAACGGCAGCCCGGGGATCGCGGCCCTGGCCACGCCGAGGATGACGACCGTGCCGGTGGGGATCTCGACCACGACCCCCACGTCGAGCGAGAGCAGGCTGCCGGCCGGCCCGAAGGACAGCCACGACACCCGGAGCGAGGGCCCGATGAGATGGGTCCCCGGGTGGGCGGGAAAGAGGTGGTCGGCGGCCACGACCAGGACGAGCGGCGAGGCCGGCGGCTTGGTGGCGAAGAGGACGTCGCCGGCGGTACCGGTGCGGACTGCGGCGCGCAGTGCGTCCGTGTCGGCGCGCCTGTTGACGCCGATGATCCCGCCGACCCGGTCGAGCGAGAAGCCGAACGACAGCTGGATGGGCGGGATGAACTCGACGCCCAGGATGCCCAGGAACGACGGCTCGCCGTCGACCATCGCGAGCACCGCCGCCGCGCTGACCTGCACCGGACCGAGGGGAAGCTCCAGGGTGCCGCCGTACCCGCCGTCGCCGGGCAGCCGCAGGATCGACCCACCGCCGGGGAGTCCGCCACCGGACGGAGAGCCGAGACTGGCGGCGATCTCGCCGATCTGGAAGGGGCCGATCGGCAGGGCCGGCGGGGTCACGCCACCGACGTCCGGCGGCTGCACGACCAGGGTCGAGGACGCGACGACGAGATGCACCGGGCCGAGGTCCAGCTCCGCGTGGACGCCTTGGCTCACGACGTCGTCCAGGTCGTCCAGCAGCCCGGCCAACCCCGGGATCTCGGAGAGGAACCCCAGGAGGTATGCGGGCAGATGGTCCGCGACCGCGCTGAACCGCAGCTTCCAGGTATCGGCCGCCCCGGTGACGTCGCCACCCCCGGCGATCGCCGCGTCGAGCGCGTTGCCGGCAGCGACCAACTCGTCGAGCGCCGACGCCAGGACCGGGTCGGCGCCGGCTCCGAGGACGTCGCGAAGGCCGGTCGCGTAGGTCGCGACCTCGTCAACCGCCATCAGCTCTCGCTTCTCGACCCCGTGCTCGCACCCTAGCCTCGGAGCGCCGCCAGAGGCAGCCCTGGGAGCCGGGCCTCATGGTGGCCAGCGGGCGGATCGTGGCGGGCAGCGGCTATCTGGCGGAGAGACGCACCGGCTCGGAGTCCATCGGCGTCCCATCCAGCGTGGGGGGCGGCGTGGTGTTGCCTACAGTCTCAGACTCCACGTCCGCGGAGGTGGCTGATGATGAAGATCGCGAGCGCGACGATGGCCAGGATGATGAGGATTGTCCACAACACTGTGAGACTCCGTCCGGTTGACTATTGGTGCTGTCCGCTCGGAGCCGAGCAGCCACAGGGTCGGTTCCCCGCCGGATAGTTGGCAAACTCCAGCGCTCTTCACGCGGGTCGCAGTCGACTCCGGGGCGTGCGGGTCCGAGCGTGGCGGGATCGAGTTCTCTGACCTTCCTCGGTGCGGTGACGTTGCTGGCGGCAACCATCGGCGGCCCGGACTGGTGGCTGGTCGTGCCCGCTTGGCCTCCAGCGGGTGCAGCCCGTGTACTTGGGTCCAGGTCAGGTACGAGCGCAGGTCGCACTCGGCGTGGGTACGCGACAGGCCCATGTACCGGGCCAGGTAGGCAGCCACGGCCAGCCGCAGGACGACGTCGCCCTCGAAGTTGATCGTCGAAATCGGGTAGATGGGTTTCGTCCGAAAGCGTCGGCCGACCCACGCGAGAGGTCAACGACCGAGAGAACAAGCCGGCCGGCCCGCGGTGCGGCACATAGTCGGGCGCTTCGACGGAGGTTCACACGACCAGCAAGCGACCGGCAAGGTCCAGCTGATAGCTCTTGTAGATGCTGCGAGGAGTCCAACACCTCGATCCAAGGACCCATCGTCAAACACTGCCCGCACCGTTCCATCGCTCGTAACTGTGGCGGACTCGACGGTAAGGCCAAGCATCGGGAGCAGCGCGTTGGCACCAGACACCGCCTGGCTGTAGGTCGTGGCCGACTCCCCTCCCCCGACCGTGTAGTCGCCCTCAATCGAGATCGAGCAATCGCCCTCGCCGGAGAAGCCCAATTGGAGTTGGTGCTCGCCTAACCCAACGAATGTCAGCGTGCAGCCGACCAGAGGGCTCAGATCGGTATCAGGGCCCAGGCTGTGCATGGAGAACACGCTGGCCGCCGTGCCCGCACTTCGGCTGCGGTCGGGCGTCGCCCGAGGGTTCGGCTACGGTCGGGCTCCGCCCAAAGTTCGGGAATGGCGGGGCGGAGGCTGAGGATGCGTCACGAGTGGTGATCCAGGGGCGCGCATGCACTGTCCCACCACGGGTGGCGGTGAGGACGGCTGCGTCGATCGCGTCGAGTCATAGTCCGGCTCGACCTCGTGACGCGGCGCTCCACCGGGGCCCTTGTGTCCCGTTGCTCTAGTCACGCGGCAGCAACAGCACGGGCGCTGGCGAGTTGCGGATGATCTTGATGGCGTGAGATCCCAGATAGAACCGACTCATCGGCCCGCTGCTGGTGCCGACAACGAGCAGGTCGCCGTCGCTCCAGTCGACGTCACGCAATGCCTGGGACCAGGTGCTTCCCTGCCCGAGAACGGTCTCGACCTGTGTCGCGGTCGCGGTCGGGCCGCCCTGTCCCGCTACTTCGGCCGCAGAGGCCAGAGCTGTGGCAGCGTCGTCCTCGAGCCTCTTCATCCACTCGCCGATGACCAGTTCCTCGGTGCTTGCCTCGATGGCGCCGACATACCCCGCCATGGGCCGCACCGCAAAGCAGACCACTCGTAGTGACGCGCCTAGGGCGCGAGCGGCCGACGCGGCCCGCGCGAGGAGCCGACTGTCGTGGTCTGCCCGTCCGAACGCCGCGCTGACCCGGGAGACCCGGGTGGTCCCGTCGTCGTGGAACTCCCTGGGGGCGACGACCACGGGCAGCTCCGCGCTGTGCAGGATGCGCTCGGCCACCCCGCCGAGCGTGACGCGACCCAGCAGCCCCGTCGACGACGACCCGAGCACCAGCGAGTTGATCCGCCGCTCCTCGATGACCTCCAGCAGCCCAGCGGGCACGGACTCGGCTCGGCGAACCAAGTACTCGACGCTGGTGAAGGCCTTCCCGAGCTGGAGTCGGGCACGCCCGAGGGCCTGGTCGGCGAGAGCGTCCTGGTAGGCGCGGTACTCCGTGTCGCGCTGGAGCGGATCAGGTGGCCAAGGATCCGGCACCACGGCGACCACGACCATGTCTTCGGCGGACGAGCGAGCCAGCCGGGCGCCCAGGTCGACCGCCGCGTCGTGGCGTCGGCCGGGCACCAGTCCGATCAGGATCGTCATCGGGGGTCTAGGCCGGGACGGTCTCGGGCTGCACGACGACGTGGGTCACCGGGAGGCCGTGCGCTTCTCTGGCTCGGTCGACGATGTCGAAGCGCAGCCAGGCGGACTGCTGCTCGGGCAGCGTGCAGATGACGAGCCGGTCGGGTCGGAACCGCTCCACCGCGTCCGCCAGGGCCTTCAGCGGCTTGTAGCTGCCCAGCTCTCCGGTGGCCTCGAGATTCTCCGAGCGCAGCACCTCCAAGGTGCGGTCCAACCGCTCCTGGGCGGCCGCCGCGGTGGCCTCCCACATGTAGACCGCCCCTTGGTACATGGCCGTTCCGGTGTCGATCGGGTTGGCCGGGACGCACACGAAGTACGTGGCGCGGCCGGCTCGATCGATGGACCGCAGCTCCTCCAGGAGCTCACGACCCTCGACGGTCTGGTTCGCCAGCACCAGCACCCGCGCGGCCGGCGCCGTGGGCTCGGGGACGGGCGGAACCACGATCTCGCGCTCCCGGATCCGCCGGGTGATGAAGTAGAGCACCACGACGAGCGCCCAGGCAGCAAGACTCTCCAGCAGCTGCGGGCGCGCATCCTCGTCGAAAGCCATCTGCACGAGGATCGCAATGATGCCCGCGGCGACGAAGATCGACAGCCAAGGGAAGAACCACATCTTCACCACGAGCCGGTCCGGGTCGGTGCGCCGACGCAGCACGATCTCCGACACACAGATCAGCACGTACACGAACAGGATCACAGCGCCCGACGAGTTCAGCAGGAACAGGAACACCGTCTGCGGTGACACCGCCGCCGCGATCACGCACAGGAAGCCCACCACCGACGAGGCCAGGATCGCGCCCATCGGGACGCCGGCACGGTTGACCCTCATCAAGGCCAGCGGTGCCTCCCGGCGCGCCGCCAGCACGAAGAGCATTCGCGAGGACGTGTACAGACCCGAGTTCAGGCACGAGAGCACCGCCGTGAGAACCACCGCATTCATGACGTCGGCGGCTCCGGGGATCTTCATGGCCTCGAACGCGGCCACGTACGGTGACGCTGCCAGATGCGTGGAGTTCCACGGCACGATGATCACGACCAGGAACACCGAACCCACGTAGAAGGCCGCGATGCGGCCGATCACGGAGTTGGTCGCCCTCGAAATGGCCTTGCCCGGGTCCGGCGACTCCGCAGCGGCGATCGTGGCGACCTCAGCACCAGTCATCGAGAAGATCACCACGAGGATCGCGGCGAAGATCGCAGAACCCCCCTTGGGGAAGAAGCCACCGTGCGCTGTCAGGTTGCTGACGTCGAACCCCTTGTCCGGCCACAGGCCAACCACGAAGAGCACGCCGAGCGCGAGAAAGAGGACGATCGCGGCGACCTTGATGCCGGCGAACCAGAACTCGAACTCGCCGAACGAGCTGACCGAAACCAAGTTGGTGGCGGTCATCAAGGTCATGAGCACCAACGAGACCAGCCACAGCGGCAGTCCGGGCAGCCAGAACCGCACCACCGTGGCGCCCGCGACCGCCTCGAACCCGATCACGATCACCCAGAAGTACCAATAGAGCCAGGCCACCGAGAAGCCCGCCCAGCCGCCCAAGGCATTGCGGGCATAGTCGGCGAAAGAGCCGGTCGACGGGTTGGCCACAGCCATCTCGCCAAGCATCCGCATGACCATGATCACCAGGAAGCCGCTCAGCGCATAGCTGATGAACGCCGGAGGACCCGTCTCTGAGATCACCACGCCCGAGCCGACGAAGAGCCCGGCCCCGATGACGCCACCCATGGCGATCATCGTCAAGTGCCGCTGCGAAAGACCCCTCTTGAGCTCAACTGGGCCAGCTCCCATGCCCATCACCTCCCGAGCGAGGAACGGAGGCCAGCCGACGCATCGCCACCCCGGTCGCGGAAAATATCCACGGGTTCCACAGCGGTGAGGCCCTCCTTGACAGGGTGACTTTGCCGCACAACGACGTCAAGCCCCGTTCCAAATGGCGCACCGCCATAGTCCTGAGGGCGCGCTTGACCACAGTCGCGCTGCTGCGAGGCTCGCCATCACCGGTCCGGCGACCGTCCTCGTCCCCGTGCACTCCCGGTCTACGGCTTTGTAGGAGGCTCGTCGTCGGCGAGATCGGCGGCAGCGCGGACGGCGAGGACCTGGCCGGCTCTCCGGGCCCGTCTGACCGCCTCGCCGGGAATTCACCTACAGTCCTGGGCATCGTATTTCTCTCGTCCTGATCCCGGTCGTCGTGCTGGCGGCCCTCGTCATTGCGGTGCGGTCGCTTCCCAGGCCCGCAGCGGTACCGGAGAATCCGCCACATGTGACATCGGTCCGCCGACGCCGAAATCCCTCTTGGGGGGTGGTGGCGGAGTTCCGCGAGTCGTAGATTGCCGGAAACGTTGTCTGCCGACTGCCGTCGGCCCGGCCGGACCCGAACCTCACGCGGCTCCCGCCCTCCCGGACCGCTGACAGCCACAGTGGGGGATGCGATCCGGGTGGCGATCCTGGGGGAGTCTCCCCGGGTGCGCCGTAGCGTCGTCGTGCGCGGGGTGGTTCAGGGCGTGGGGTTCCGGCCCCACGTCTACACTCTCGCGCAGGCGCTGCGCCTCTCCGGCTCGGTGAGCAACCGCCCTGACGGGGTCGTCATCGAGGTCGAGGGTGACGGTCGCCAGGTCCGGGACTTCGTGACCCGCCTGGTGTCCGAGGCGCCACCGCTGGCGGTCATCACCGACGTCGACGTCGCCCATCGTGAGGTAGTTGGTGGCACCGGGTTCAGGATCGACACGTCCAGCGGGGGTCTGGGACGAACCCTTGTCTCGCCCGACGTCACGATCTGCGACGAGTGCATCCGCGAGCTCCACGACCCAGCCGACCGACGTCACCGCCACCCCTTCATCACCTGCACGAACTGCGGGCCTCGCTACACGATCACCACTGGGCTGCCCTACGACCGGCCGGCGACCACGATGGCCGACTTCGAGATGTGCGGCGCCTGCGCTGCCGAGTACGCCGACCCGGCGGATCGTCGCTTCCACGCCCAGACGATCTGCTGCCCGGCCTGCGGGCCGAGGCTGAGGCTGGCCCGGCTCGAGCATGACCCGTCGTACGGCGAGCCAGCGCTCGCCGAGGCGCGGCGGCTTGTCCTCGACGGGGCGGTGCTTGCGGTGAAGGGGATCGGCGGCTACCACCTGGTCTGCGACGCCACCCGGCAGGCGCCGGTGGCGATGTTGCGCAAGCGCAAGCAGCGCGGCGACAAGCCGTTCGCGGTGATGGCCGCCTCGCTCGCTGATGCGCGACGGCTGGTGGTGCTGTCCGACGCCGAGGCCGAGCTGCTCCAAGCGCGCAGCCGGCCGATCGTGCTCGCGGCACGCCGTCCCGGTGGGCCTGTGGCGGACGAGGTGACGCCCGGCATCGGCGACCTGGGCGTGATGCTGGCCTACGCACCGCTCCACCACCTGCTGCTCGGGCTGCCGGGAGACCCGCCCGGCCCGGTCGCGCTGGTGATGACGAGCGGCAACCTCGCAGGCGAGCCGATCGTCACCGAGGACGCCGACGCGGTCACTCGGCTGACCGGGCTGGCCGACGCGTGGCTGACCCACGACCGCCCGATCCACGTGCCCTGCGACGACACCGTGACGCGCGCGATCGATGGCCGGGAAGCCCCGATCCGTCGATCCCGCGGTCAGGCACCCCTGCCGATCCAGCTGCCCTTCGAGTCGCCGCCCGCACTGGCGGTCGGCGGTGACCTCAAGAACACCTTCTGCCTGGCCGAGGGGCGCCGGGCCTGGATGTCGGGCCACGTCGGAGACATGGACGACCTGGCCACCCAGGCCGCGTTCCTGGCGGCTGAGGAGCACCTGGAGCTCCTGACCGGCGTCTCCCCGCAGCGGCTGGCCACCGACCGCCACCCCGCGTACCGCTCGCGCCGCTGGGCCCTGGACCACGCCGCGGGCCGACCGGTGGTCGAGGTGCAGCACCACCACGCCCACGTCGCCTCGACCATGGCGGAGCACGGACTGCCCTCGGGCCGCACGGTGCTCGGGGTCGCCTTCGACGGGACCGGGTACGGCGACGACGGTGCGTCCTGGGGTGGGGAGTTCCTGGTTGCCGACTACGCCGGCTACGAGCGGGCTGCCCACCTCGGGTACGTCGACCTCCCGGGCGGCGACGCCGGCGTCCGCAACCCCTGCCGGATGGCCCTCTCCCACCTTCGCGCGGCCGGCGTCGGCTGGGACGCGGCGATCCCCAGCGTCCGTGCGTGCGACGACGTCGAGCTCGGTCTGCTGGACCGGCAGCTGGAGACCGGCCTGCGCTGTGTCCCCACCTCCAGTATGGGCCGGCTCTTCGACGCCGTGGCCTCGCTCGCCGGCATCTGCCATCGGGCCGGCTACGACGCCCAGGCCGCCATGGAGCTGGAGTCGCGGGCTCGGCCCTTCGGGGAGGTGGACGGCTATCGATTCGGACCCGGTGCCGACCCCGGGCCGGTCGTTGCGGCCGTCGTCGACGACGTCTCCGCCGGGGTCGAGCCGGGGCTGGTCGCGGCCCGGTTCCAGAGCGCGGTCACCGCGCTGGTCCGGCTGACCGCGAACCAGCTGCGCGAGCGCCGCAGCCTGACCACGGTGACCCTGAGCGGAGGCGTCTTCCTCAACGCCTACCTCACCGCGGTCTGTGCCCGGACGCTCGAGGCGGACGGCTTCGAGGTCCTCGTCCACCACGTGGTGCCCGCGAGCGATGCGGGCATCGCCCTCGGTCAGATCGCGGTGCTGGCGCACCGCGCGAGCTCGACCCAACCCCACAGGCGGCGGTCCGCGTCGCCGGAACAGGAGTCGCCATGTGCCTAGCCGTGCCCGGCAAGGTCCTCGAGATCACCGAACGAGACGGCACCCTGATCGCGCTGGTCGACTTCGGCGGCGTGAGCAAGGAGGTCTGTCTCGAGTACGTCCCCGACCTGCAGGTTGGTGAGTACACGATCGTCCACGTCGGCTTCGCGCTGCAGCGGCTCGACGAGCAGTCCGCGCTCGAGACCTTGGAGATCTTCCGCCAGATGGGCGAGCTCGACGCCGAGTTCGGCGACCACTGGGGGCGCGCGGCCGAGCAGTCCGGCCTGCCCCTCCCCGATCTGACACAGCCCGACCTCGAGGAAGGTGTGCGATGAAGTATCTCGACGAGTTCCAGGACCCGGCCCTGGCCAAGCGGCTGCTGGACGACATCCACGCGACCACGACCCAGCCGTGGGCCATGATGGAGGTCTGCGGCGGTCAGACCCACTCGATCATCCGGCACGGCCTGGACCAGCTCCTCCCCGAGGGCATCGAGCTGATCCACGGCCCGGGATGCCCGGTCTGCGTCACGCCACTGGACGTGATCGACAAGGCGCTCGAGATCGCGTCGCGGCCGGATGTCATCTTCTGCTCGTTCGGCGACATGCTGCGCGTGCCGGGCAGCGAGAAGGACCTGTTCCGCGTCAAGAGCGCCGGCGGCGACGTCCGCGTCGTCTACTCGCCGCTGGACGCGCTCAACCTCGCCCGGGACAACCCGGACCGCCAGGTGGTCTTCTTCGGCATCGGGTTCGAGACCACGGCGCCGCCGAACGCGATGACGGTCTACCAGGCGAAGAAGCTGGGCATCGAGAACTTCAGCCTCCTGGTCAGCCACGTTCGCGTGCCGCCGGCGATCGAGGCGATCATGACCTCGCCCGAGTGCCGGGTGCAGGCGTTCCTTGCCGCCGGCCACGTCTGCACGGTGATGGGGATGTCGGAGTACCCGCCGCTGGCCGAGCGCTTCGGCGTACCCATCGTGGTCACCGGATTCGAGCCCCTCGACATCCTCGAGGGGATCCGGCGCACCGTGCACCAGCTCGAGGACGGGCGGGCCGAGGTCGAGAACGCCTACCCCCGCGCCGTGGCCGAGGACGGCAACCCCGTCGCGATCCGGATGCTCGAGGACGTCTTCGAGGTCGTGGACCGCTCCTGGCGCGGCATCGGGATGATCCCGCAGAGCGGCTGGCGGCTGTCCGAGCGCTACCGCGACTTCGACGCCGAGCTGCGTTTCGAGGTCGCCGACATCGACACCCAGGAGTCGTCGGTCTGTCGCAGCGGCGAGGTGCTGCAGGGGCTGATCAAGCCGCACGAGTGCGAGGCGTTCGGGACCTTGTGCACGCCGCGCAAGCCGCTCGGCGCGACGATGGTCTCCAGCGAGGGCGCCTGCGCCGCCTACTACCTCTACCGGCGGATGGAGAGCCTGGCCGCCGCCGAAGCGGTACGGGAGGTGACTCCCGTTGGCTGAGGACATTGCCATCACCGAGACCGCCGAGCTCCCGAGCTTCGAGGGCTGGACCTGTCCGCTGCCGCTGCGCGACAGTCCGACGATCGTCATGGGCCACGGCGGGGGCGGGCAGATGTCGGCCGAGCTGGTCGACCACCTGTTCCTGCCCGCCTTCGCCGACGGCTCGCCGGTGGCGCTGGGCGACTCGGCGGTGCTCGACGTGGCCGGTGGACGGCTGGCCTTCTCGACCGACTCCTTCGTGGTCCGGCCGCTGTTCTTCCCGGGCGGCAGCATCGGCGACCTAGCGGTCAACGGCACCGTCAACGACCTCGCGATGAGCGGGGCCCAGGCCCAGTGGTTGTCCGTCGGCTTCATCCTCGAGGAGGGCACGGACATCGCGCAGGTCGGCGGCGTGGCGCAGCGTCTCGGCGAGGCCGCCCGACGGGCAGGCGTCCGGGTGGTGACCGGCGACACCAAGGTGGTCGAGTCCGGCCACGGTGACGGCGTCTACGTCAACACCGCCGGCATCGGGCTGGTCCCCGATGGCGTCGACATCCGGCCCGATCGTGCGCGCCCGGGCGACGTCGTCGTCGTGAGTGGCGACATCGGGGTGCACGGCATCGCGATCATGAGCGTGCGCGAGGGTCTGCAGTTCGGCACCGACGTCGTCAGCGACTGCCAGCCGTTGAACGGCCTGGTGGCGGCGATGCTGGCGGTCACTCCGGACGTGCACGTCCTGCGCGACCCGACCCGCGGTGGCGTCGCGACCTCGCTCAACGAGATCGCGCGGGCCTCGAAGGTGGGGGTCTCGCTCGACGAGCGCGCCCTCCCGATCCCCGAGGTGGTGGCCAACGCCTGCTCGTTCCTCGGGCTCGACCCGCTCCAGGTGGCCAACGAGGGGAAGCTGCTCGCCTTCGTGGCACCGGAGGACTGCGACGACGTGCTCGCGGCGATGCGGACGCACCCGGCCGGTGCGGACGCGACCGTGATCGGCCGCTGCGTCGAGGACCACCCGGGGATGGTGTCGGCGACGACCGGCTTCGGGGCGTCCCGCGTCGTCGACCTGCCCATCGGCGAGCAGCTGCCGCGGATCTGCTGAGCCGAGAGGGGGTCGGCGTGAAGTTCCTGGTGCTCTGGCAGCTGGAGCAGTCACTGCTGTCCGAGGCGATGGTGCGAGCCATCGCGCGAATGCCGGAGTACGGATCCGGCCTGCAGCAGCGCGGCAAGGTGCTGATGCGCTACCACATCGTGGGGGCGCACGGCGGCGCCTGGATCTACGAGGTGGAGTCGCACGAGGAGTTCGAGCGCCTGCTCGCGGTGGCGCCGGTCTTCAACTTCGCGCGCTACACCGTCCACCCGCTGGCCGACATGACGGGCGCGACCGGAAGTACGGAGTCCGCAGATGACCAGTGAACTCGTCCGGCCCGTCTCGTACGACGAGCTGGGCACGCATCGCCACCTGCTCATCAGCGAACGGCTGCGGGTCCGCCGTCGAGAGCTAGGGCTGACCCAGAAGGAGGTGGTGGCCCGGCTGCGCCGGCTCGGCGTGGTCACCACCAACAAGGCTCTCTCGTCGCTGGAGCACGGGGCCGGGCTGGACGTGTGCAAGCTGCCGGAGATCGCGCGCGCCCTGGAGTGCTCGCTGACCTATCTCGTGGGGCTCACGACCGACCCCAAGAGCTGGGAGCCGGACCGGGACGAGTGGCCGGGTCTGCGGCGGCCGCGCCCGCTCCCGACGCAGGCCGACGTCGCCCCGCGGATCCTCGGACCACTCGGATAGATCGGGACCGTCACATCTTGCGAATCTCCACGTAGCGCTTGACGTCCGGCAGCGAAGCGACCGCCACTGCGGCGAGCGCTGCGAGGACGACCAGGCCCAGCAGTTTCTTCATCCCTCCACCTCCTCAGGTCGTGGCCAGCTCACGAGACACCACGTCGAGCACCGCCCGCGCGGCCGGCTCCACGGCGGCGGCCACCTCCGCGCTGATACCCATCCCGTCCTCGACCGACGCCGGGATGACTCCGACGACGACGATCCGGTCCACGTGGCCGCCCAGGGTCGGGACCAGCTCCATCGCCCCACCGGGTGAGAGGTCGTGGGGGTCGAGCATCGCCTCGGGCAGGAGGTCCTCGCCGGGCGTCCGGTCCGGCAGCTCGGGCTCGATCACGAACAGGCTGCCCGGCGGTCCCTCCTGGCGGGAGACGGTGTCGACGAGCACCAACGTGTCGTACCCGTCGAGCAGGTCGTAGACCAGGTGCACGGCCCGGATGCCGTAGTCGACGACGTGCACAGCGGGAGGCAGCTCGGAGTGGGCGAGCGCGCCTGCCACCTCCACGCCGAACGCGTCGTCGGACTTGAAGATGTTGCCCACGCAGGCGACCAGGACCCGGCGTCCACCTGTGGCGCTCATCGCAGGTTCCGGAGAGGTTCGACCTCGTCGGGGGCGAAGTAGAGGTAGCGGCCGTGTGCCATCTTGAGGTCGGCGCCCGGGTCCTCGTCCACGGTCACGGCGAGGTGGTCGTGGCCGTCCACGTCCTTCAGGACAGCTGCCACCGTGGCGGTGCGACCGGCGAGGAAGAGGTCGAACGCGTCGGCGCGGCGTACGCCCGGGCGCAGGATGACCTGCGTCCCGCGGCCCACGTCGACGTCGTGGACCCGGACGGTGTCTCGCTCGGGGTCCACCGAGGAGTCGGAGCCCGGGTCCCACCACGGTACGTCGCCGGGGTCGGTGGCGCCGGGAGGAGGCGGCGGTGCGAGCGGTGCCCACTCGTCGAGCTGGCGGACCGCGCCGTGCAGCCGGTCCCACAGCTCGTCCGGCATCCCCTCGACCTGGTCGAGCAGCTGCGCCACCCGCGGGTCGGTCCCGCGCACCTCACGCTTCTCGGCGTCGGTCAGGGTCATCGTCCGCAGGCTGAGCAGCTCGTCGATCTCGAGCGAGTCGAAGAAGGTGGTCTCGCTCTCGGGCGCGATCTGCGGGTGGTCGTAAAGGATGATGGGCGAGCTCAAGGCGACCCGGCTCTGGTCGGCGGGGCCGGCCAACACCGGGAAGACACCGTCGCTCGCGCACGCGGCGACGTACCCCTTGGCCCACTCGGGTGGGTCGAGCTGCGAGACCAGGTCGGCGCCGTCGACCTCGAGCAGCAGATGGCTGGCGACGAGGGCTCGGCGCAGCCAGGCGGTCCGGTCCGGCCCCGGCTGGTCGACTGGGGGCGTGAGGTTGCTGACCCGGATCGAGACCAGGGTGACGGCGTACGGCGACTCCGGGCGCTCGGCCCGCACCCGGATGCCCGCGCGCAGCGGCTCGCGGACGCGCACCAGCCGGCCGGCGCCCGCCGGCAGCGTCTCGGTGTCGGTGCCGCCAGGGACCTCGAAGGTCGTCTCGAAGTCGTGGTCGAGAGGCACCTCCACCACGTGCTCGTGCTCGCCCGCCTCGTCCCACGGCACGTAGGTGGCATCCTCGGTCTCGAGGCGCTCGACCCGGGCGCCGGTGGCGTCCTCGACGTGGCGTCGCTGCACCTGGAGGAAGCGCACGGACAGCCGCAGGGTGGGCTCCGGGCCGTCGAGCACGATGTCGGTCCGCTGCCAGGTGCGTTCGGACGGGTCGCGCTGAACGATGTCCTCGGGCATCAGGACGCCCCACTGCCAGCGGACCACGTTCTTCGACGAGGTGGCGCGGTAGGGGTAGAGGACGTAGCCCTCGTAGAGCACCGCGTCGGCCACGGCCCGGGCGGCGTCGAGCGCGGCGGTCACGGGCCGGCCCGCCGCAGCAGGTCGTCGACGACGTCGTCCCAGCTGACCAGGCCCAGCGCGCCGCGCCGGGTGGCGAGCCGGTCGTAGGTCGCCACATCCAGACGGAGCCAGGCCTGGCCGGGGAAGTGGGCGTCCATCGCCTCGCGCCACACCGCCACCGGCAGCCGGGCCTCGGCCTCCTTGTGCCAGGGCACCGGCTGGACCGCGATCGAGCCGGGGCGACCGGTGAACACGGTGCCGCTGAACAGCAGCAGCAGGGGCACGCTCCCGTCCTCGAGACCCGCGAGGTACTTGTGGGCCGCGACGTCGACGTCGTAGCTGAGCGGCAGCACGAGGTCGAAGTCGCACTCGCCGGTGAACGACGGGAGGACCTGGGACAGGAACGCGAGCTGCAGCGGCTGCATGGTCTGGCCCCAGCGGTCCCGGCCACCGAAGAGGTCGACCACCTTGGCCGCCTCGGTGTCGCTGTAGTGCCGGCGCAGTGGCTCGACCCGGATCTGGCAGCGGAGCGCGACCGCGTGGACCCGCTCGCCGGTCCGCTCGACCGCCCGCATCCGCAGGACGACGGTCGGCCCCGCGGCGAAGCGGTCCGCCACGACGTCGACACACGTGAAGTCGAGGTCCGGCGACGGCTGCCCGGCAGTCTCGGTCATGGTCGTGGGGTGCTCATGCCGGCCTGGCCCGGCCCACGGTCGCGGCCCGGTCGTCGAGCCCGGCGAAGAAGCCGTCGATCAGTCGCCACACCTCGGCGCCGCCGCCGAGGCCGGTCCACGCCGAGCGGACCACCCCGACCAGCTCGTAGCAGACGTCGATCGGCACGAGGTAGCAGGCGACCGCGCCGTCACGGCGCCGGAGCAGCACCGCCTCGACGTCGGGCTGGACGTCGGTCAGCACCGGGTTCGCCTCCTCGATGTCGGCCCAGGCCGCGAGGTCGAGCTCGGACTCGGTGGCTCCTCCGGGGCCCGGGTAGAAGGCCAGCAGTCGCGCGTCGCCGTCGGGCTGGGACTGGTGGAAGAAGAAGGCGAGGTCCACCGGGATCCGCAGGGCGTCCCACTGGGTCGGCTGGAGGGCCAGGTCGGCCACCCGGCTGACCTCCTCGCCGATGCCGCGGTAGCGCCCGCCGCCGGCGCCCTGAGGCGCGAACAGGAGGTAGCAGGGCCGGCACACACACAGCAACCGGTGGTCGGCGACGTCCGCCACGTGACCGTGCCGCTCGTCGATCCCCAGGCCGCAGAACTCGCACCGCTCCTCGACCGGTGGAGGTGACGGCGCCGGGCCGGCGAGGCGGCGGAGCCCGGAGGTCATGCCCGGGTCCCCCGGGGCAGCGCCACCTTCCACGCGCCACGCTCGGGCAGGAGGGGGAGCGGCGTCAGGTGGAGGTCGGTGCCCGGCCGCCGGCCCGCCAGCCGCAGGTCGTAGGCGGCGCCGCACCCGCACGCGAGCAGGTCGCCGTCGAGCCGCCCACCGGCCAGCGACGCGGAGAAGCAGGAGGGGCAGCGGTCCAGGTAGGCGACGAGCGTGCCGTCGAGGTTGGCGACCAGGATCGTCTCGCCACCGACGGCCACCCGCGAGGCCGTCCGCGGCGGGACGTCGAGCTCCAGGTGCTCCCACGTACCGCCGGAGGTGGGTGCGTCGGCGTGGGGTGCGAATGGAGCGATCTGCAGCAGTGCCGGTCCCGACGGCTCCTCGACCATGCCCTCGGTCTCCACCGCGATGACGTCGGGGGCGACGGCCAGGATCGCCTGCTCGATCGCGTTCTTGACGGTCAGCGAGGACGACGGACAGCCGTCGCAGCTGCCCTCCAGTCGGAGGTGGACCACGCCGTCCGGGTCGACGGCGGAGAGGGAGACTCCTCCGGCATGTGATCCCAAGTAGGGCCGTACGGTCTCCAGCGCCCGCTGGACGCGGGTGTCGACGTCGTCGGGGTGCAGGTCGTGGAGCACGAGCAGGTTGCCCACGAGCTCGTCCTCGGCCAGCAAGCGGGCGGCGTCCGGCCCGGTCAGGGCGAGGACCTGGTCGAGCCCCGCGCCGTACAGGCTCATCACGCAGCGCACCAGCTCCTCGGTACGTGCCAGCACGCCGGGTGGCGCACTCTCGGCCAGCTCGTCGAGCAGGACGTCGATGCGCTCGCTGACCTCACGGACGGAGGGCCGTGGCTCCATCGCGTGCTCCTTCCTCTGACGCTGCGCCGGCAACGGTGGCATCGAGCCACGCGTACCACGCCCTCAGGTTGTCGCCGGAGCGCACCGAGAGCGGCAGCACCTCGACGTCGGGCCGCAGGCTGCGGGCCTGCTGGACCAGCCGTCCGATGTCGAAGTCGACGTAGGGCAGCAGATCGGTCTTGTTCACCACGACCAGGTCGGCGGCGGCGAACATGTGCGGGTACTTCAGCGGCTTGTCGTCGCCCTCCGTCACCGAGATGACCACCACCTTGGCGCGCTCGCCGACGTCGAAGAGCGCGGGACAGACGAGGTTCCCGACGTTCTCCACGAAGAGGAACGACCCTTCCTCTGGCTCGAGGTCGTGCAGCGCCCGGTGCACCATGGCGGCGTCCAGGTGGCAGCCCGCACCGGTGTTGACCTGGATCGCCCGGGCGCCGGCCCGGCGGATCCGGTCGGCGTCGAACGAGGTCTCCTGGTCACCCTCGATCACGCAGACCGGTCGGCTGTCGCCGAGGTCGGCGATGGTGCGTTCGAGCAGCGAGGTCTTGCCCGAGCCCGGGGAGCTCATCAGGTTGAACGCCGTCACGTCGCGCTCGGCCAGCGAGGCCCGGACGTGCGCGGCGAGGTCGTCGTTCTTGGCGAGCAGCCGTTGCTCGACGTCGAGGGTCTCGACCTCCGCCCCATGGGCGTGCGGTGCCTGGTCGACGTCCCCGCACCCGCAGGTCAGGCACATGACTCCTCCTCGACGGGCTGCTTCACCAGCTCGACCGACACCAGGTCGAGCTCCTCACCGTCGGTGTCCTCGATGACGAGTGCGGCGCCATCCAGATCGGTGCCGGCTATGACGACGTCGAAACAGAACCGCAGCGCGTCCGGCACCAGGCCGGACCGGGAGCCCACGCGCACGTGTACGCGCACCACCTGCCGCCCGACGGTGCGCTCGGCCACCAGGTCGGCCAGGCTCTCGGTGATCGCCAGCTCGTGCACCGGGCGCCGCCGGCTCAGTAGGGCTTGACCGGGACGGTCGGCGTGTGGAGCTGCTCGACCACCTTGCCGTTGCCGGTGAACATGTGGACGCCGCAGGGCAGGCATGGGTCGAAGCTCCGCACCGCCCGCATGATGTCGATCCCCTTGAAGCTGTCCGGTGGGTTCTCCTCGAAGATCGGCGTGTTCTGCACCGCGTCCTCGTAGGGGCCGGGCGTGCCGTAGCTGTCACGCACGCTGCCGTTCCAGGGCGTCGGCGGGTAGGGGTGGTAGTTCGCGATCTTCCCCTTCTTGATCACCATGTGGTGGCTGAGCACCCCCCGGACCGCCTCGGTGAACCCGACGGACACCGACTCGTCGGGCACCTCGAACTTCGTCCAGGTGTCGGTGCGGCCCGCTCGCACCTCGGCCAGCGCCTTCTCACTGAAGTGCAGCGCCAGCCCCGCGGCGTACGCCTGGAAGTACGTGCGCGCCCGGTTGCGCTCCAGGGCGTTGCTCCACCTCGGGATCTTCCACTCGAAGCTGACCTCGGGCTTCAGCGCCGTTCGCGGCAGGTTGATCACGACGCTGTTGCCAGTGGCCTTCACGTAGTCGGTGTTCACCAAGCCGCTCAGGGCTGTCGACCACAGCCGGGCGATCGGTCCGCCACCGGTGTCGAGCGCGAGGTAGTCGGTGCCGTCGAACCAGCGCGGCGACATGGTCCACGAGTAGGCGTTGTCCCAGTCCCGCTTCTGCGGCTTGGGGATCGTGTGCTGGTTCCACGGGTGCCGCTCGTCGACCGGGTTGCCGGCCGGGTCCTTGGTCACGAACACCTCGCGACCCGACTTCACCCAGTCCTCGTAGTAGGAGTGGCCGAGCAGGATCCGGATGCCGAGGTTGATGTCGATCAGGTTGTTGGTGACCAGCTTGCCGTCGACGATGACCCCGGGGGTCACGAACATCTTCTTTCCCCAGTCGCCCATCGTCTGGTAGCGGAAGTCGCAGTAGGCCGGGTCGTTGAGGCTGCCCCAGCAGCCCAGCAGGATCCGCCGCTCGCCCACGTGCTCGTAGCCGGGCAGCGCCTCGTAGAAGAAGTCGAAGAGGTCGTCGTGCAGCGGCACGACCTTCTTCATGAACTCGACGTACCGCATCAGCCGGGTCAGGTAGTCGGTGAAGAGCTGGATCGTGGCGGTGGTGCCGACGCCGCCGGGGTAGAGCGTCGACGGGTGGACGTGCCTTCCCTCCATCAGGCAGAACATCTCGCGCGTGTAGCGGCTGACGTGCAGGGCCTCGCGGTAGAACTCGCCCTCGAGTGGGTTGAGGGAGCGCATGATGTCGCCGATGGTGCGGTAGCCGTGGTCGGCTGCGTGCGGGGCCTCGGTGTTGTTGGCCTTCTCGAGCACGCCAGGGTTGGTCTCCTTGACCATCCGCTCGCAGTAGTCGACCCCCACCAGGTTCTCCTGGAAGATGTTGTGGTCGAACATGTACTCGGCGGCCTCGCCGAGGTTGATGATCCACTCACCCAGGTGCGGCGGCGCAATGCCGTAAGCCATGTTCTGGTTGTAGACCGAGCAGGTCGCGTGGTTGTCCCCACAGATCCCGCAGATCCGGCTGGTGATGAAGTGCGCGTCCCGGGGGTCCTTGCCCTTCATGAACAGGCTGTAGCCGCGGAAGATCGACGAGGTGCTGTGGCACTCGCGGACCTCCTTCTGCTTGAAGTCGATGGTGGCGTAGATCCCGAGGCTGCCGACGATCCGGGTCACCGGGTCCCACGACATCTCGACGACGTCGGTGTCCTTGGTGGCGGTCTTGCTGGGTTCGGTCATTGTCATCGCAGGTCTCCCGTCACCAGGTCTTCTCGAAGCCGGTCTTGAGCTCGTTGCCCCTGGTTCGCCACTTCGGCTCCTTGTCCAGCGTCTGCGTGGTGACGCTCCGGAGTCGGCGCACCGTGCCGCCCAAGACCTTGCTTCCTGCGGTCGACAGCTTCGCGCCCGGCGGCTCGTCCATGAACGGCATGAACTTGTCCGGGAAGCCGGGCATCGTGCAGCCGATGCAGATGCCGCCGACGTTCGGGCAGCCTCCGACGCCGTTGATCCAGCCCCGCTTCGGCACGTTGCACTTGACCACCGGTCCCCAGCAGCCGAGCTTGACGATGCACTTCGGCGAGCCGTACTCGGTCGCGAACTCACCCTGCTCGTAGTAGCCGGCCCGATCGCAGCCCTCGTGCACGGTGGCCCCGAAGAGCCAGCGCGGCCGCAGCGCCTCGTCGAGCGGGATCATCGGTGCCTGGCCAGCCACCTGGTAGAGCAGGTAGGTGATGGTCTCGGAGAGGTTGTCGGGATGGATCGGGCAACCGGGCACGCACACGATGGGCAGGCCCGCCTTGGACTTCCAGTCCCAGCCCAGGTAGTCGGGCACGCCCATCGCGCCGGTCGGGTTGCCGGACATCGCGTGGATGCCGCCGTACGCCGCGCAGGTGCCGACGGCGATCACGGCGGTCGCCTTCGGCGCCAGCCGGTCCAGCCACTCCGAGGTCGTCATCGGCTGCCCGGTCGCAGGGTTGTTGCCGAACCCGCACCAGTAGCCCTCGTCCTTGATCGCCTCGTTGGGGATCGACCCCTCGACCACCAGGACGAACGGCTCGAGCTCACCTCGGTCGGCCTTGTGCCACCACTCGATGAAGTTGTCGGCACCCTGCTCCGGACCGCACTCGAAGTCGATCAGCGGCCAGTGCACCGCGATCTTCGGGAGCCCCGGCAGCGCGCCGAGCACAATCTCCTCGATGCTCGGCTGGGTCGCCGCGGTCAACGCGACAGAGTCCCCGTCGCAGCTGAGCCCACCGTTCATCCAGAGGATGTGGACCGCTCCCTCGTCCGCGTGCTCGCTCACCGCTACCTCCTGGCCGGCGTTCAGGTCGTCCGACCATCGTGCGTGCCCGTGAACGGTGCGGGAACCGCGCGCAGCGACCCCCTTTCGCCGCAATCGGGGAATCCGCGACATCACGAGAAACAGCGGTGCCGTTGATGTTGGCCAAGCCGAAGCGCTGCGGCACCAGCTCGGTCCCAGGCGGGCTTTGCGCAGCGCGAGTAGACCCTTGCGGTCCGAGGACGCAGGCATCTAGCCTGAACAGGTGTCCAATCAGATGCTCAGTCAGTCGTTCAGTACGGCGCGGGCTGACTCATGACCGTCACGACCGAGCCCATCGCCTTCGACCCGTTCGACTACGGGTTCCAGGACGACCCGTACCCGACGTACACCCGCCTGCGGGCCGAGGACCCGCTGCACTACAGCGAGGTGCGCAACCTCTGGGCGCTGACCCGGCACGCCGACATCCAGGAGGCGGTCCGCTCCGAGGGCGTCTACTCGAACTCGTGGGGCGTCTCCATCGAGGACTCGGCCTGGGGCCCGGACGCGCACAAGGTCATGTCGTTCCTGGGCATGGACCCGCCGCGTCAGCTGCGGTTGCGCTCGCTGGTCTCCAAGGGGTTCACGCCGCGCAGGGTGCAGGAGCTGCTCCCGCGCATCCAGCAGCTGACCGACCGCTACCTCGGGGAGTGCCTGGAGATGGGCACCTTCGACTGGATCGCCGACTTCGCCGGGCGGCTCCCGATGGACGTCATCTCCGAGATGATGGGGGTGCCCGAGGAGGACCGCGCGGAGGTTCGCCGCCAGGCCGACACCGTCGTCCACCGCGAGGAGGGCGTCTTCGACGTACCGGTGGCCGGCATGGAGGCCTCGCTCTGGCTGGTCGCCTACTACGAGGAGATGGTCGCCGCCCGTCGCCGCGTCCCGCAGGACGACCTCACCAGCGCGTTGATCGCCGCCGACGCCGACGGCGACAAGCTGACCGACGAGGAGATCATCAGCTTCCTGTTCCTCATGGTCGTCGCCGGCAACGAGACGACCACCAAGCTGCTGGGGCACGCGGTCTTCCACCTGACCCGACATCCCGAGCAGCAGGACCAGGTCTTCGCCGGACCCGAGGAGCAGCTGGTCGTGCCCTGGATCGAGGAGACCCTGCGGTTCGACACCAGCAGCCAGATGCTCGCGCGCTACCTGCTCGCGGACGTCGAGCTGCACGGCAAGGTGGCGCCGCAGGGCTCGAAGGTCCTGCTCTGCCTCGGGTCCGCGAACCGCGACGAGCGGGTGTTCGGCAGGCCGGACGAGTACGACCTCCGCCGGGACCGCGACGAGCTGTCCCGACTGCTGAGCTTCGGCGGGGGCCGGCACTTCTGCCTGGGCGCCAACCTGGCCCGGCTCGAGGCGCGGGTCGCCCTCACGGAGCTGGTACGCCGGGTGCGGACGCTCGACGTCGACCACGACGGCTGTCGGCGGGTGCACTCGGTGAGCGTCCGGGGCTTCGCCTCGGTGCCGATGACGGTGAAGGGCCGCTGACCATGAGCAAGTACGACCAGCCGGACCGTCGGCCAGCGGTGGTCACCGGAGCGTCGGCCGGGATCGGGGCGGCGACCGCCGAGGTCCTCGCCGCTGCGGGGTTCCCGGTCGCCCTCGGTGCCCGGCGGACGGAGAAGCTCGAGGAGGTCGCGGACCGGATCCGGTCGGCCGGTGGCGAGGCGGTCGTCGCGCCCCTGGACGTGGCCGACGGGGACAGCGTCAAGGCCTTCGCGGAGACCGTGCTGGGCGAGCTCGGTGCGATCGAGGTGCTGGTCAGCAACGCAGGGTCGGTGTCACCCGGCACCCTGGTCGAGATCGACCCGGAGCGTGTGGCCCGCGAGCTGGACCTGGCCGTCGTCGGTGCGCATCGGCTGGTCAGAGCCTTCGTTCCCGGCATGGTCGAACGCCGGCGCGGGGACGTCGTCTTCGTGTCCTCGGACGTGGCCGTGCGAGCCCGGCCGTTCATGGGCGCCTACACGGCCAGCAAGTGGGGGCTCGAGGGGCTGGTCTCCGCGCTCCAGATGGAGCTCGAGGGGAGCGGCGTCCGGGCGAGCGTCGTGCGGCCCGGCTCGACCTGGAGCGAGATGGGCAGCGACTGGGACCCCGAGGCCGGTGCCTTCGTGCTCAACGAGTGGGTCAAGTGGGGCCACGCCCGCCACGGCCACTTCCTCAAGCCCAAAGCGATCGCCGATGCCATCGCGATGGTCGTCAGCGCCCCGCGGGGCACCCACCTGAGCCTCGTCGAGGTCAACCCCGAAGCACCTGTGGGGGAACGATGAGCACCACCGCAGACGGCCTCGACGCGATCCCCGAGGTCTCCGTCGCGCTCCCGGACGAGGACGGCCACGGCCATCTCGCGGAGATGCGCACCGACCCGGTGGCGCTGTTCGAGCGGGTCCATGCGGAGTGCGGCGAGATCGGGCGGTTCCGGATCGCCGGCAAGGAGGTGATCATGGTGACCGGGGCCGAGGTCAACGAGCAGTTCTTCAAGGCGCCCGACTCCACCCTCGACCAGGCGGCGGCCTACCCGTTCATGACGCCGATCTTCGGCAAGGGCGTCGTCTTCGACGCCTCGCCGGAGGAGCGCCAGCAGATGCTGAAGAACCAGGCGCTGCGCGGCGATCAGATGCGCGGTCACGCGACCACGATCGAGAACGAGATCACGAGGATGGTCGCGGGGTGGGGGGACGAGGGCGAGGTCGACCTGCTCGACTTCTTCGCCGAGCTCACCATCTACAACACCGCGGCCTGCCTCGTGGGACTTCCGTTCCGCGAGGAGATCGACCACCGGTTCGCCGAGGCCTACCACGGCCTCGAGCGCGGGACCGACGCGCTGGCCTACGTCGACCCCTACATGGAGGGTGTGGAGGCGTTCGAGATCCGCGACCACTCGAGGGAGACCCTGGTGGACCTGGTCGAGGGGATCATCGACCGGCGCAAGGAGCGGGGCACGGTGGAGCGCGACGCCCGGGACCTCCTCGACGTGCTGATCTCGATCGACATGAGTGCGGACTACATCACCGGCGTCTTCATCTCGATGCTCTTCGCGGGTCATCACACCTCGTCGGGCACGTCTGCGTGGACCCTGATCGAGCTGATGCGGCACCCGGACGTGATGGCCGAGGTCGTTGCGGAGCTCGACGACCTTTACGCCGACGGCTCGGAGATCTCGTTCCAGGCGCTGCGGTCGATCCCGAGGCTTGAGTCGGTCATCAAGGAGACCCTGCGGCTGCACCCGCCGTTGATCATCCTGATGCGCCAGGTCGTCGAGGAGATCGAGCTCGCCGGGCACACAATCCCCGTGGGCACGATCGTGGCGTCCTCGCCGAGGGTCTCGAACCGGCTCGAGGAGGACTTCCCCGACGCCCAGTCCTTCGACCCGACCCGCTACCGGGACCCGCGCCAGGAGGACCTGCAGAACCGCTGGACGTGGATCCCGTTCGGTGCCGGCAAGCATCGCTGCGTCGGCAATGCGTTCGCGATGATGCAGATCAAGGCGATCTTCTCGGTGCTGCTGCAGGACTTCGAGTTCAAGCTGGTGCAGCCGAGCGAGAGCTATCGCGACGACTACTCGAAGATGGTCATCCAGCTCCAGCGTCCCTGTCGGGCGCGCTACAAGCGTCGCGATTCGTCTGCCCGCGGTACGGCGCAGACCGCACGCGAGAGCGCAGACGAATCGTGAAGGTGATCGCGGACCTGGACCTCTGCCAGGGACACCAGATGTGTCAGCACGAGGCGCCCGAGGTCTTCGGGTTCGACCATGACGCGGACCGCGTCGTCCTCCTGCAGGAACAGCCCGACGAGTCACAAAGACCGCAGGTGCAGGCCGCCGTTCGTTACTGCCCCGCCATGGCATTGAGCATCGAGGAGAGCTGATGTCCGACCCGACACCCGCGTCACTCAGCAGGGCCGAGATCGAGGAGTTCTGGGACTCCTGGCTCGAGATCAACCGTGAGGCCGAGCGCAGCGGCGACTGGCGCGTGATGGCCGAGTGGTACGCCGTGGATGCGACGTACGGCTGGATGTACTCCGTCGACGAGCACTTCATGGCGATGGGCCGCGACGAGATCCGGGACTACGCCATCGGCATCGAGATGGATGGCCTCGACGGCTGGCACTACGACTACCAGGTCACGATGATCGACGAGCAGAAGAGCATGGTGCTGGGCTTCTGGAAGCAGCGGTCGGGGATCACGAACGACGAGACCGGCCAGGAGTACGAGATCCTCGGCATCGGCGGGTCGTGGTTCGGCGTCGAGCGTCAGGTCGGGGGCGCGGACGACGGGCTCATCAAGTTCGCGTGGCAGCGTGACTGGTTCGACATGCCGTCGACCGCGCACACGTTCGTCGAGATCATCAGGGCCGGCAAGGCCCCCGACACCCTGCTCAAGCGGATGGAGGTGGCCGGCCACGGTGTGCCGGGCCACTACCACTACGCCGACATCCCCTCGAGCGTCTGGCCTCCGCCGGTCGAGCGCGGAGACTTCATCACCCAGGAGCCCACCCAGTGACAGACCCTGTTACCGATGCAGTGACCACTCTGCCCCCGGCACCCCAGCAGCTGGTCGACGGCAAGCTGGTCGGCTCCTCCGACGGCGCGACCTACCCGGTCATCAACCCCGCGACGGGCCAGCAGATCGGCACCGCCCCGGACGGCACCGCCGCGGATGTGGACGCCGCCATCGGCGCGGCCCGGCGCGCGTTCGACGAGACGGACTGGTCGACCGACGTCGAGCTGCGGGTGCGCTGCCTGCGTCAGCTGCACCAGGCGCTGCTCGACGACGCGGAACCGTTCAAGGCGCTGACCACGGCCGAGGTCGGGATGCCGGCGTTCATGCAGACCGCGGCCGGGTTCGACGTACCGGTCGAGGGGCTCAAGTGGGTCACCGACCTGCTGGAGGGCTACGAGTTCGAGACCGACCTCGGGGTCGCGAAGCCGATGGGCATCCCGTCGCGTCGCACGGTGCGCCGGGAGCCGGTGGGCGTCGTCGCGGCGATCTCGCCGTGGAACGTGCCGACCCAGATCAACCTGGCCAAGATCGGGCCGGCCCTCGCTGCGGGCTGCACGGTCGTCCTCAAGCCCGCCCCCGACACGCCGTGGGTGGCCGCGGAGCTCGGCCGTCTGGTGGCCGAGCGCACCGACTTCCCGGCGGGTGTCCTCAACGTGGTGACGCCGCGGTCCAACGAGGTCGCGGCCCTGCTCACCACCGACCCGCGCGTCGACATGGTCTCGTTCACCGGGTCGACGCAGGTGGGCAAGGCGATCATGGCTGCGGCGGCGCCGACGTTGAAGAAGGTGTTCCTCGAGCTCGGGGGCAAGTCGGCCGCGATCGTGCTCGACGACGCCGATGTCGCCGCGGCCGCCGGCGCCACGGCGTTCACCGCGATGATCCACGCCGGCCAGGGCTGCGCCATCACGACCCGGCTGCTCGTCCCGCGGGAGCGGTACGACGAGGCGGTGCAGGTGGCCGCCACGACGATGGAGTCGATCGGCGCGAAGGACCCGGCCGACCCCGGCGCCATCTGTGGCCCGGTGATCTCGCGGGCCCAGCGGGACCGGGTCGAGGCCTACCTGCGCCTGGCGGAGGAGGAGGGCGGCACCTTCGCCACCGGCGGCCACGTGATCGACCAGGACGGCTTCTGGATCGAGCCGACCGTGGTCGCGGGCCTCGACAACTCCAGCCGGCTGGCCCAGGAGGAGATCTTCGGGCCGGTCCTGGTGGTGATCGCGCACGACGGGGACGACGACGCGGTCCGCATCGCGAACGACTCGCCGTACGGCCTCTCCGGCTCGGTGGAGTCCGGAGACCTCGAGCGCGCCAAGGCCGTCGCGGCCAGGATCCGCACCGGCACGATCGCCGTGAACGGCGGTGTCTGGTTCAGCCCGGACGCGCCCTTCGGCGGCTACAAGCAGTCCGGCATCGGCCGGGAGATGGGCCTGGCCGGTTTCGAGGAGTACCTCGAGACCAAGACCATTGCGGAACCCGCGTGAGGAGCACCATGAGGTTCGACAACAAGGTCGTCGTCGTCACCGGGGCGGCCCAGGGCATCGGCGAGGCCTACGCCAGGGCGCTGGCCGCCGAGGGCGCCTCCGTCGTGGTGGCCGACCTCAACGAGGAGGCCGGCCAGCAGGTCGCCAAGGAGATCGAGGCCGATGGAGGGAAGGCGATCTTCGTCCGCACCGACGTCTCGTCCGCGGAGTCCGCGGCGGCGATGGTCGAGGCCACGGTCGCGGCGTACGGCGGCATCGACGGGCTGGTCAACAATGCGGCCATCTACGGCGACATGGCCTTCGACCTGCTGATCACGGTCGACTGGGACTACTACAAGAAGTTCATGTCGGTGAACATGGACGGCGCGCTCGTGATGACGCGCGCGGTCTACCCCGAGCTCCAGAAGCGCAAGGGCTCGATCGTCAACCAGAGCTCCACCGCGGCGTACCTCTACTCCGGCTTCTACGGGCTGGCCAAGGTCGGCATCAACGGGCTCACCCACCAGCTGGCCCACGAGCTCGGCGGCATGGGTGTTCGCGTGAACGCCATCGCGCCGGGACCGACCGACACCCAAGCGACCCGGACCCAGGCCGGAGACGCGGCCAAGGACCTGGTGAAGGGGCTCGCCCTGAAGCGGATGGGGCAGCCGGAGGACATGGTCGGAGCCTGCTTGTTCCTGCTGTCCGACGAGGCCGCCTGGGTGACGGGCCAGATCATCGCCGTCGACGGCGGGCAGACGTTCCGGCACTGAGCCGACTCCATGAAGGGACAGCACTGATGGGACACGACGAGCTTCGTCCGGGTGTGGTCGGCCTCGGCATGATCGGAGGCGGCGTCGCGGTCAGCCTCGCCAACAGCGGCCGCCCGGCGTCAGCGGTGTACGACGTCCGGCCCGACGCCGCGGACGGCCTCGAGGGGGTGCCCGCTCCCGTGGGCTCGCCGGCCGCAGTCGCCGAGGCCTCGGACGTCGTCCTGGTCGCGGTGAACACGGCCGAGCAGGCGGACGAGGTCCTGGCGGGCGAGCGCGGACTGCTGTCCGCAGCGAAGGCCGGGATGATCGTCGTCCTCCTGTCGACCGTCACCCTCGAGGCAGTGCGCACGCTTTCCGCGCTGTGCGCGGAGCACGACGTCATCCTGCTGGACGCTGGCGTGACGGGTGGCACCGTGGCCGCGAAGAACGGCTTGGTGACCATGGTGGGCGGCCCTGACGAGGCCGTGCAGCGTGCGCTACCGACCTTGCAGGCCTTCTCGAAGCACGTCGTGCACTGCGGCGCGCTGGGGGCCGGCATGGCGACCAAGCTGGCCCGCAACGCCGTCACCTACGCGATGTGGGCCGCCGATGCGTGAGGCGACGTCGCTCGCCGCCGCCGCGGGTGTGGACCCGGCGAGGCTGCTGGAGGTCATGCAGACCGCCGATGACAGCGTGAAGCCGACACTGCACCTCGAGCTCATGGTGGCCGACTACAAGATCGCCGACGAGCAGGCGAGCTGGGCGGTCGGGCTGGCCGACAAGGACCTGGACGCCGCCCAGGAGCTGGCCGCCGAGGTGGGTGTCGAGGTGCCGATCACCGACGTCGTACGACCCCGGATGAGCAAGGTCTACGGCGCCGAGCTCGACCAGCCGTTGCCCGACGACAACCGGCTCCGCGGCCGGGCGATGATGGACCGCACCTATGGTCCGGGCTACAACCAGTTCGTCACCGACGAGCAGGCCGACGCAGTGGCCTCGGTGAGCGGAACCATCGACTACCTCTTCCCGCAGGTGTGGGCCCGGCCCTACCTCACGCTGCGCGACCGGCGGCTGCTGGTGCTCGGTGCCACCACGATGCTCGGCCGTCAGGACCTGCTCGAGACCCAGCTGCGCGGCGCGGTGACCAACGGCGAGCTCACCGCCGCCCAGCTCCGCGAGCTCGCCTACCACCTGCACCACTACGCCGGTTGGGGCAACGGCACCAACCTCCTCTTCGTGACCGAGAAGCTGGTGGCCGAGATGAAGGGCAAGGACTAGGCCGTGGCACCGAGCCACCTCATGAGCAGCCGCTACGCGTCGCTGACGCGCGCAGAGCTCGCCGTCCTGGTGCCCGAGCTGCTCCTGATGGGCCAGATGATGGACCGCGCCGGCATGCCGTGGTGCATCTCGGCCTTCGGTCGTGAGGGCATGACCGAGGTGGCGATCGAGGAGTGGATGACGGCCTCCCCGATCTACACCAGGCGCATGCAGCAGGCTCTGGGCTACGCCCCGGAGGTGGCCGGCGCCGGCGACGTGGTCACCATCTTCAAGGGGCTCCAGCTCGACATCGGGGCGCCGCCGCAGTTCATGGACTTCCGCTACCGCGTCACCGATCCGTGGCACGGCGAGTTCTGGCTCGACCACTGCGGTGCCCTGATGGACGTCGAGCCGCTGGGACCGGACTACGTCCGCGCGATGTGCCACGACATCGAGGACCCGACCTTCGACGCCACCGCGGTGGCCACCAACCCGCGGGCGCAGGTCCGGCCGGTGCACCGGCCACCTCGGACCTCGGCGGCCATCGAGGCCGACCAGCGTCCGCACTGCCGTTGGACGACGATCATCGACGAGTCCCATCCGGAGGTCTCGTTCATCCCCCAGTGCCTGGAGACCATGACCAGCCGGGCGGCGACCCTCGACCTCGAGCCGGTGGACGCGTCCGACGACGGCCTGGCGGACTACCGCGGCCCGCTGCTCAGCGACCTCGACTTCGGCGCGTTCTCGCACTCCGCACTCGTCCGGGTTGCGGACGAGGTCTGCCTCCAGATGCACCTTCTCTTCCTCGGTTTCGCCAAGGCGGTCCAGGCCCGCTGCGCCACGACGGACGACGCCGACCAGATCTGCCGCAAGCAGCTCACGGGCATCGCCGGCATCTCCGCCGAGCGGATCGGGCAGGCTCTGGGGCTCACCCGCGACGCAGCGGGTGCGCTCCGCGTCCTGGAGCTGCATCCACTGCTGAACCCTGCGGCGTACGTCGACGCGACCTTCGCCGGCTCGGCAGTCGTGGTGCGGCCCGGACCTGCGGACGCGGACCGTGCCTGGGTCACCTTGTGCGGCCCCGAACAACCCGGCGCGCTACGGTCCCTGGTCTGGGGAGTGTCCCCGCAACTCGACGCCGAGATCGCAGCTGTGGCCGGCGGCTGGCGCCTCGAGATCGTCGAACGCGAGACCCCGGCGGCCGAGCCGGACGAGGTGGCGGTCACCCGCTTCAGCAAAGGAGCGTCGTTCCAGTTCGAGCCGCGTCGCTCGCTTCCGCTGTTCCCGGTCTGACACCGACCGCCTCAGGGACCATTGCCCCGGTGGCGGACGTCGGCGTAGCCTGAACACATGTCCAGTCAGATGTCTACGCTGCCTCGCCAAAGCCTCAACGCGCGGCAGGCGGAGACGGTCGAGCGCTTGTTCGCAGAGGCGTCGAAACTGCTGGACGAAGTCGGCCACGACCAGCTGACGATCCGCATGGTGGCACAGCGTGCCGGGGTCTCGCCCGCTACCGCATACACGTACTTCGCGTCGAAGGACCACCTGTTCGCCGAGCTGTTCTGGCGACTGGTCGAGGCGGATGAGGGGACGGAGCTGACCGGCAAGACACCCGTGACCCGCCTCCAGCAGCTGCTCCGACACCTCGCGGAGCTGATCGCGGGCTCGCCGGCGCTCGCTGCCGCGGTGAACAAGAGCCTGCTCAGCGGGGACCCGGAGGTCGAGCGGCTGCGGAGGGAGATCGGGGCGTTGTGGGTGACGCGTTTCCAGGACGCGATCGGCACGGACGCAGAGGTCGACCCGAAGGTGCTGATGACCCTCTTCTTCGCGGTCAGTGGAGCCCTTCTGCAGGCGGGCATCGGGCTGTTCACCTATGAGCGGCTGGCCGACCACCTGGAAGACGCCGCCGCAGTGATCCTGCAGGGGATCGACTGAACAGGGCATGGCCCGGACCCCGGTGACGCCGGGCGGCCCTCACGTCGGTGAGGGCCGCCCCCTGCGTCAGGTGGTGCGGGTGTGGGCGACGCGTACTCGCCGTTCCGCCTGAGCCGCCAGCTGGCTCAGACGTCGGGCTCGGGCCGCAGCGCGAGCGGCCTTGCGGTTCATGCGTTGGGAACGGACCAGGCGACGACCGAGACGAAGCTGCTCAGCTTCCTCGAGTCGGGCGGTGATCACGGCCCGGGTCATGCTGTCGTGCAGTAGCTGCAACGGCGCTCCATTCGTTGACGGGGACCCTCACGAGTCCCGGAAGGACGGTCTCCGAGCCGGCCCGCGCGCGGGCCGGCGAACTGGAAATCGGGTGAATTGCCTTCACGAGCGAATCGTGATAATCTGAAATTGGTTATAGGCACAATCCCTTCTTGGGTCTTACGTGCATAGTAAGAAACTCCGCCTCGAGAGTCCAGACTTTCGGCGGCTGAATGCCATTTCTGAGCGCAGCTGGGCACGGCCACAAGCCCCAGGGCTCGACGATCACGCGACCGGCTCCGGGCCAGGAGGTCGTCTGCGAGGCGACGGGCGCGGCGTACTGCACTGATCCGGCCGCCTGACCCCGACTCATCCAGCACCACCAAGCCGTCCGCGTCCCGGAGGCCCGGCAGCGGCGACTCACCTCAAACAGGGGATGCCTCGACCGGCGTCCGGCGCCGAGGTTGGCAGACGTGCTGGCCACCCATGCATCGGGAACGGGACCCAGGGTGTCCCGCGGGCCGTGCCAGCCGGCGCCGTGGCGTATCGCCTTCTTCGGACGCGAGAGTCGCCACCGTGGTCGATGAGGCAGCAGCAGACTCGATCGGTGACCGCGTCGAGCGTGCGATCCAACGGCACGCAGACACGCCCGGCGAGATCGCGCGCGGCGAAGTGGAGAAGCCGCGGTCCCTGCGGCGCAACGTGCTGTGGCTCGTCGTCACGCTGGTGTCGCTGTACCTGGTGTTCCCCAAGCTGGTGGACACGTTCTCGTCGTGGCCACAGATAACGCGCTTCTCCGTCGCGGCGCTGCTGGTCATGTTCGCCCTGCAGGTCGGCGTGTGCGTGTGCATGTGGGATCTGCAACGGACGTCGCTGCCCCCGGTCCGCTGGCGGCCGGTGATCGCCGCGCAGCTCGCGTCCAACGCGCTGTCGAACATCGCGCCCGGTGGAGGTCCGGTCGGCGCGGCGTTGCAGTACCGGATCTTCGTGGCCGCGGGCCTGGAGCGACCAGCGGTGGTCAGCGCGCTCACCGCCGTGAACCTGCTGGTCTTCGCGGTCGTGCTGGGGCTACCGATCCTGGCCATCCCCTTCGTGTTCCGCGGCTCGGTCGACCGAAGCCTGCTCCAGGCCGCGATTGCCGGGCTGGTCGCCTTCGCGGTGATCGTCGGTGTCGGCGCGCTGCTGCTGACCACGGACCGGGCGCTGGCGTGGACGGGGCGAGTCGCACAGTCCGCCCGGAACCGGATCCGCCGGCACTCGGCTCCGCTCGTCGACCTTCCCGAACGGTTGCTCGTGGAGCGGGACCGGATCACGTCTGCACTGGGAGCGCGGTGGAAGCGCGCGCTGGTCGCGGCGGTCGGACGCTGGCTGCTGGACTTCATGACCTTGCTGGCGGCGCTGGCCGCGCTCGGCGCGCACCCGCGACCGAGCCTGGTGCTGTTGGCGTTCTGCGGGGCCAAGGCGCTGGGGAACATCCCGGCCACGCCGGGCGGCCTGGGGTTCGTGGAGGCAGGCATGACCGCACTGCTCGCGCTCGCCGGTGTCGCCCCGGGCGACGCGGTCCTGGCCACCTTCGCCTACCGGCTGTTCAGCTACTGGCTCCCGCTGCCCTTCGGGCTGCTCGGGATGGCGCTCGCCCCGCGCCGCGTCGCGCCTCCGACGGCCGACCCTGCCAGCTCCTGACCCTCCGGACCCGGAGGGCCAGGACCGGTTGCGTGTCGATCACATCACGTGGGGCCTCGCCGTCGCGGCCGGTCTTGGTTAGGGTTGCCTCATCTAACTTCGCCGAGCAAGGACCTCATCGTGAGTCTCGCTTCGACCACCCTCCTGGGCTTCATCGCCGGGGTCACCATCCTGATCGGTCTTCCCGTGGGCAGGATGCAAGCGGCACCGACGCTGCGCCTGGTGCTCAACGGCGTCGCGGTCGGGATCCTGGTGTTCCTCGTCTGGGACGTGCTGTCCGCCGCCTGGGAGCCGATCGACCAAGCCCTCGGATCCGTGCACGCGGGCGACGGCGGGCTCGCCACCGCTGTGGGCTACGGGCTCCTCGCCGTGGCCGGCCTGTCGATCGGGCTCCTGTCGCTCGTGGCCTACGAGCGTTGGATGGCTCGCCGGGTCACGCGCGCGCAGGCTCGGCCGTTCGGTCCTGGGGCAATGAGGGTGGGAGAGCTCCGGCACGGCCCGGGGACCGCGAGCATGTCATCGGCCCGCCAACTCGCGTTCCTCATCGCCGTGGGCATCGGACTGCACAACTTCGCCGAGGGACTGGCCATCGGCCAGTCCGCGGCCAGCGACGAGATCGGCCTGGCTCTGATGCTGGTCATCGGCTTCGGGCTGCACAACGCGACCGAGGGCTTCGGCATCGTGGCCCCGCTCGCCGCCGAGGGCGGGGACACGTCGGCCCGACCGAGCTGGGGCCTGCTGCTGACTCTCGGCGCCATCGGCGGGGGACCGACCGTCGTCGGGACGATCCTCGGCCACGGCTTCACCAGCGAACCGGTCAGTGTCGCCTTCCTGACGCTTGCTGCCGGGTCCCTGCTCTACGTCATCATCCAGCTCATCGGCGTAGCCGCGAAGGCCCGGCGTACCGACCTGCTGGCCTACGGCGTCCTGCTGGGCATGGTGTCGGGTTTCGTCACCGACGCGATCGTCACCGCTGCCGGGGTATGAGAACTGGAGCTCGCGCTGGACAAGCGCGAGCTCGACCGGATCTTGACGAACCTGGTCGGCGCCGGCTTCGACCCGCTCGCCGACGTCGACGGTGCCGTGGCCCGGCGCAGGCTCCTGGGCGCCCGGCTGGCCGTGCTGACCTGTGCGCTCGCGGCCCGGCGCTCCGCTGTCCTGGTCAGGCGTGCTCGACGACGTTGACGTACGGCGTCCGGCCGAGAATCCGGGTCACGACGATGCCGCAGGTGGTCATGCACAACGCGATGCCGCCGAGCACCACGAGCTGGAACTGAGCCGCCGCGGCGGGGCTGGCGCCGCCGAACAGCGCCCCGACGAAGGCTCCCGGCAGCGTGACCAGGCCGGCGGACCGGGTCTGGTCGAGGTTGGGCAGCAGCGCCTCGCGAACCGCTTCCCGGCCGATCTCGAGGTGCGCAGTGGCCGGGGCGGCCCCCAGGGCCAACCATCCCTCGATCTCGTCTCGTCGCAGACGGGTCGCGCGCAGGAAGTTGCGACCCGACAGGGTGGCTGCGCTCATGGCGTTGCCGATGATGATCCCGGCCGTGGCCACCAGGTAGCGCACGCCGAAGTCGACCAGGCCCAGGGCGAAGATGAGGACGAGTGAGACGGTTGCGCCGCAGACCACCCCCGCGACGGCCGCGCGGCGCCCGTGCCAGAGCTCGTGGAGCCGCCCCGCGGCGGTCCAGGACGCGGTCGCGGCCATGAGGACCAGGAAGGCGACGACCGTCCACTCGACGGTGAGGATGCCCCGCAGCAGCAGGGCGACGACCGTGAGCTGCACGGCCGCCCGGGACAACGACCACAACGGCGACCACCCCAGGCCGACGCCGGCCGCTCTGGCGAGGGCGACCGTCGCCGCCACCAGCACGAGCAGGCCGACGGCGAACCACGCGAGCTCGGGCAGGGACACGCGCCGACGCTACCGAGCCCGCCCAGCGAGGCGATCGGTCCTGGCGGCGCGTTCACCCGAAGCGGGTGAGGGTGGCCACTTCGCGGCTCGCCACCGTGTGCGCATGCTCGCGATGCTGCTCGTGGCTTGACCGGCTGCCTGGACGTCGCGGCCCCGTCGTTGTCGGTGCTCAGCACTTTCGTGCACGCGATCACCGGAGGACTGGTCGAGCGGCACCGCGTGGCGGCGTGACCTGGCCTCGCGTGAGTGGTTTGTTGGCGCGCAGGCAAATACGTGGAGAGATCAGGAGAACGACATGAGTTTCTGGGACATCATCTGGTTCATCATCGTCAGCTTCGCCTTCGTGGCGTACCTGATGGTGATGTTCAACATCATCGCCGACCTGTTCCGCGACCGGAGCACGTCCGGGGGCATCAAGGCCTTGTGGATCTTCTGCCTGCTGTTCTTCCCGTTCATCACCGCGATCGTCTACCTGATCACGCGAGGGAACAGCATGGCTGAGCGCCACGCCGCTCAGTTCGCCGAGGCGAAGGCCGCTCAGGACGACTACATCCGCTCGGTGACCACGGCCTCCTCCTCCCCGGCGGACCAGATCAGCCAGGCCAAGGCCCTGCTGGACGCGGGTTCCATCAACCAGGCGGAGTTCGAGGCGCTGAAGGCCAAGGCGCTGGCGAGCTGAGCCCCGGCCCCGCTGTCACCCGACTCGGGGTGACCGCGGGGCGGGGCCGCCCGGACCTGGAGTGTCATGCTGGGGCAGCAGGGGCCCGGAGGTGACGAGGCCCTGCGCCTCGTGCTCGGCGAACCACGGCATCCGCCGGCAGATCCGCAGCGTGTCGGGCGGGAACCCGACCAGCACCAAGGTCTGGTCCGTGTCGGCGAGCTGGTCCCGCAGCTCTCGGAGCCCCTCGAGCATGGGGACGGTCACCGCGTCCACCGCAGAGCCCTCCAGCACGACCCGGTCGGCCGGCGGGTCCGCCGAGGCGGCCAGCGCGATGACCTGGTCGACGGTCGGGCGGGCGTTGCCGGCGTAGAGGCCGCCGACCAGGTGCAGCACGAGAGCGCCGTCGTACGTCGTGGAGGCTGGTGGGGGGTCGGGCGGGGTCGTGGTCCAGCGGCCGTCCTGCGTCGGGTAGAGCGGCTCCGCCCGGGGCTGGTTCACGTGCCGGACCACGAGGCCGAGCGTCAGCGCCACACCCGCGGCCACCCCGATCAGCATCCCGCCGAGCAGGCAGATGGCCGCGACGACCACTGCCACCCACAGCTCCGCCTTGTCGATCCTGGCGTAGAGCCAGAAGTCGGCCGGGCTCAGCAGCCCCAGGATGGCCACCATCACCATCGCGGCCAGGATCGCCTGGGGGAGGTCGTCGAGAAGAGGAGCCAGGAACAGCGCCACGAGCACCGCGAGGCCAGCGGTCACGACCTGCGCCAGCTGGCTGCGTGCACCGGACCGCAGGTTGACCGCGGACTGCGAGAAGCCCCCGGCCGGGGGCAGGGTCTGGGTGAGGCCGCCCGCGAGAGAGGCGGTCCCGACCGCCACCAGCTCCTGGTCGACGTCGATCGGCGGCTCGCCACGTCGACGGTTGGTGCGGGCGACCAGCACGGTCTCGAGGAAGGCCATGATCGCGATCGCCAGGGCACCTGGCAGGAGTGCGGGAACGTCGGCGAGCACCGGGATCGACGGCGTCGGCAGCCCGGTCGGTACGTGGTCGATCAGCGCCACCCCGTGACCGTCGCTGCGGTCGTCCACGTCGGTGGTGGCGACGAGCAGGATGCCGCCGGCCACGACGATCAGTGGCCCCGGCAGGGTCGGGTAGACACGGCGCAGCACGAGCAGCAGAGCCGCCGCGGCGACCGACACGAGCGTGGTGACGGCGTCGGCGTTCGGGATCTCGCGGACCGCGTCGGCGACCGTCCCGAAGAAGCCGTCGGCGTCGGATGGCGCCACGCCGAGCAGGGCCGCCAGCTGGGTCGCCGCCACGGTGAGACCCACGCCGATGCGGATGCCGGTCAGGGTGGCCGGCGAGATCATCTCGACCAGCCCGCCGAGCCGCAGCAGCCGTAGGGCGAGCAGGCAGATCCCGACCAGGACGGTCAGCGTGAACGCCGCCGCGAGTGCGTCCGAGGTCGAGGACGTCTGGTCCTCGGGCAGCCCGGCGATCGTCGCGGCGACGAGAACCGCGATCGTCGAGGTGGTCGACACACTGAGGGCCCGCCCTCCGCCGAGGAGCGCGTAGACGACCATCGGCGCCATGCACGTGTAGAGCCCGACCTGGACCGGCAGCTCGGCGATGGTCGCGTAGGCCATCGCCTGGGGGATGACGACCGTCCCCGCCGCCAGCCCGGCCAGCACGTCCCAGCGGAGCCACGTTCGCTGGTAACCGTGCAGGCTGGGCGCCAGCCAGGCCGGTAGGGTGCGGTGCCCGGACGAGGGCGGCGACTCCGGGACGGACACACCTCACCCCACGACACGGGGGCCCCGGTGGCCTCACCCTTCTCGGGTGAGCGACCCGGCCGGCGCCCGGCGGAGGGTGGGGGACGACGGTCGAGCTTCGAGGGAGCACTCCATGGTCCAGCGCCATCCCACGACCAGCCGGCCTCAGCGGGCCCGCGACTGGCCGATGGTGCTGGTTCCCGGTGCCGGGACCCGGATGGGCAGCACGGCGTTCTACGCCGAGGAGTCCCCGGTGGTCGACGTGGTCGTGCCCGACGTCCTCTGGCTGACGCACCCGGTCACGAACGCCGAGTTCGCGGCCTTCGTCGAGAGCACCGGGCACGTGAGCGTCGCGGAGCTCCGACCCGATCCGGCGGACTTCCCCGGCGCCGACCCCGAGCTGCTGGTGCCGGGCTCCCAGCTGTTCACGGCCACCGAGGGTCCGGTGCCGCTCGACGACTGGACGCAGTGGTGGCGCTGGTGTCCCGGTGCGTCCTGGCGAGCGCCGGAAGGCCCCGGTAGCGACTGGCGCGACGTGGCCGAGCACCCGGTCGTTCACGTCGGCTGGGAGGATGCCGCGGCGTACGCCGCGTGGGCCGGCCTCGAGCTGCCCAGCGAGCCCGAGTTCGAGCACGCGGCCCGAGGCGGGCTGGCGGACGCGGACTTCGCGTGGGGCGACGAGCTGCACCCGGAGGGCGCGGTGTTGGCGAACACCTGGCAGGGCGACTTCCCCTGGCGCTCGGACGACGCCAGAGGGCATCACCGCTCCTCACCCGTGGCGGCCTACCCGGCCAACGGCTATGGGCTCTTCGACATGGTGGGCAACGTGTGGGAGTGGACCCGGACCCGCTGGACACCCACTCACCTCCGCGCCGGCGAGGAGCTGGCGACGGTCCCGGCCGCGACCAGCTGCTGCGGAGGGCCGGTGCGGCCGGAGCTGGCCGAGAGTGATCGCATGGTGACCAAGGGCGGCTCGCACCTGTGCTCTCCCCAGTACTGCCGCCGCTACCGGCCCGCGGCCCGCCAGGGACACGGCATCCGGGACACCACCTCTCACCTCGGGTTCCGCTGCGTGTTCCGCCCCTGATTCTGGTTGACGCGGCGCCGCACGTGCGCGTTCAGCGTGCCGGCCGCGGTGGCGACGAAGACGATGTCGAAGAGCAGCTGCACCAGGACCATGACCCGAGCGACCTGCCCGGCGGCGTGCACGTCGCCGTACCCGACCGTCAGCATCGTCGAGGCGGTGAAGTAGAGCGAGTCGATCTTGGTGTTCAGCCCCGCCATCTGGCCGGCCTGGTGGATGGCGAGCACGTAGAACGCGAAGGCGAAGACGATCCAGACACAGACGATGGCCACGACCAGGCCGTCGAGGCGGCGGTCCTCATCGGCCAGCGAGAGACGGACCTGGGCGATCACGGCGACAGCCAGCAACGTGAACACGACCAGCGCCAGGATGGTTCGAAGCACCGGGCCGCCGTGGGGATGGGCGTCGACGGGCGTGACGAAGTAGAGGATCAGGACCAGAAGCGTGATCCCGATCAGCCTCCCCAAGCGGGCAGCGCGCACTCCTCACCTCCGGTCGGCGTCCCGGACAGGATCGAGGTCGCGGCAGCGGTCTGCTTCACCCGTCATGGGTGAGCGTCCGGGTCGAAGCCTTCATCAGGCGGCCTCGTCACCTCCCCCTTCGATGGGTGCTGCAAGGCCGAGCCGCGCGGCAGCGTGCCCGAGCCGGACGCCCCGGCTCCGCCACCAGGTGCGCGCCGCCACCGGTCCGGGAGCGCACCTCACGACAGCCTCGACGAGCGGGAGCAGGCTGGTGACGACGAGGTTCGGCCGGCCGGGCTGTGACGCCCGGACGTCGATCCTGGAGACGATCGCGCCGGCCAGCAGGTCGGCCGCCGACCACAGCACCGCGGGGTGGCCGGCCAGCCGCGCGACCGTGGCGATCGCGACGGCCGGCGTCGGAGACCTGGCCATGCGCCCAGGTCGCGAGGACGGCCAGGGGCGCGACCAGGGCGAGGAGGACCAGGAGAACCGTTGTCACCCGGCAGGCGCGGCGGTCGGGCCGGCGGCCGCCGCGGCCTCCTGGCGCTGCTCCGAGCGGAGCTTGAACGCCGTGAACAGGGCGATGCCCCCGATGAGGAACAGCCACACGCAGATGACGACCACGAGAACACCCAGGGAGAGCTTCGGGTTCACGAGCAGGAAGCCACCCGCGAGGATGCTGATGACGCCGGTGACGACGTCCCACGCTCGGCGTCCCCGGACGGGTGACACCAGTGCCCCCACGACGTCGATGACGCCGGACACGACCCACCAGACCCCCAGCAGGATCCCGATCACGAGCAGCGTCTGCACCGGGTGACGGAGGCAGAGCAGCCCGACGATGAGTGCGAACCCGCCGATGAGGCCCTGCAGCGCCCGCATCCCGCCGTCGAGCCCCCGGCCGCCGACTGCCATCACGATGCGCAGCACGCCGGAGACGAGGATCTGGATCGCGATCAGCACCGCGCAGACGACCAGCGTCTCGCCCGGCCAGACCGCGAGGACCAACCCGAGGCCGACGCTCACCAACCCGTAGGCGAGGACGAGTCCCCAGTGGTCGGCGATCCTGTCGGCCCCCGGCAGGGGTGGCTGCGGAACGAGTGCGTCTGCGCTCTCGTGGCGCGCACTGCTGTCAGGGGTGGACATGCCGATCAGTCCCGCGCCATGCCTGCCTGGAAGTCCCGCTCGAGGTCGAGGTAGACGTCGTCGCCGATGTTGATCTCCACCACCCTGATCCGGCCGCCGGTCAGGGCGAACGGCGCGCCGTACTCCTTGGAGACCGGGTCGGAGCTGTCCCGGCCGACGGTCAGCCCCTCCCCGCAGAGCGCGAAGTGGCCCGGCTGGGTCTTCCACTCGCTCTTCGCGACGGACAGGTCGTCCACGTAGAGGGTGGCGGTGCCGACGGCCTCGCCGTGCTCGCCGTGGCTCTCCTTGGTGAACTCCATCCCGAGCACGTGGTTGCCGACCTCGACCTCGTCCGGCGAGACCAGCTGCTGCTCGGGCGGGATGCCCAGGAAGTTGTTGACGTACCAGAGCTTGCGGTCCTTGAGGAAGAGGGAGTGACCGCCGAACCGAGCGCCGTTGGCGATCAGCACGCCGTGGGCGTCCGCGTCGTCGAGCTCGACCTGGGCCAGGATCTTGAAGGACCGGCCACGGATCTCCGCGGCGGCGAACTCGGGGACCGGCGAGGTGTTGGGGTAGTAGCGGTAGACGCCGCCCTCGGGGATGTCGGCGACCGGCATCTCCTTGACGAGATCCTCGAGCGAGCGGTTGTCGAGCGGCAGGACGTCGTACTTGCCGGCCTCGACGTACCAGAGGTTGACCAGCTCCTTGACCTTGTCGGGGTGCTGCTCGGCCAGGTCGTGCAGCTCGGAGCGGTCCTCCTCGGAGTTGTAGAGCTCCCAGGTGTCGTTGAGGAGGTCGGCGGCGGTGCCGCCCTGCTGCGGCGCGCGCTGGGCCACGACGTGCCAGCCCTCGTGCCACAGCGCGCGGGTCCCCATCATCTCGTAGTACTGGATCACCTTGTTGGTCGGGCCGTCGGCGTCGAAGGTGTACCTCATCGACACGCCCGGGAGCTCGGACTGCGCGTAGCCCAGGACCTGGTCGGGCATCTCCAGGCCGATGCACTCCAGGATCGTCGGCACGATGTCGACCGCGTGGTGGTACTGGTTGCGCACCTCGCCGCGGGCGGCGATCCCCTTGGGCCACGAGATGACCAGCGGGTCGGCCACGCCGCCCTGGTAGGTGTAGCGCTTGAACATCTTGAACGGCGTCGAGAACGCCGTCGCCCAGCCGGTCGGGTAGTGGTTGTAGGTCGCCGGCGACCCGAGCTCGTCGAGCATCGACATGTTCTGCTCGAGGTCCTCGGGGTAGGCGTTGAAGAACTTGTTCTCGTTCACCGTGCCGCTCGGGCTGCCCTCACCGGAGGCGCCGTTGTCGGCGGCGTACATGACGATCGTGTTCTCGAGCTGGCCGGTCTCCTCGAGGTAGTCGATGATCCGCCCGACCTGGGCGTCGGTGTACTCCGAGAAGCCCGCGTACACCTCGGCGAAGCGGGCGAAGAGCCTCTTCTCCTCGTCGTTGAGCTCCTCCCACGGACGCACGTGGTCCATCGGCTGGGCCGCCTCGCCCGGGAGCGGGTTGATCTCGGTCAGGCCGGTGCCCTCCGGCAGGATCCCGCGCTCGACCATCCGCGGCAGCACCCACTCGCGGTAGGCCTCGTAGCCGTCGTCGAACTGGCCGGCGTACTTCGCGATGTACTCCTCGGGAGCGTGGTGGGGGGCGTGGTTGGCGCCCGGGCAGAACCACAGGTACCACGGCTTCTTCGGTGCGGAGGTCTTGCTGTCCGCGATGTAGGAGATCGCCTTGTCGGCCAGGTCCTTGGACAGGTGGTAGCCCTCTTCGGGGAGGTAGGGCTGGTCGATGTAGTGGTTGTCCTCGGCCAGCGTCGGATACCAGTTGTTGGTCTCGCCGCCGATGAAGCCGTAGTAGCGGTCGAAGCCGCGGGCGAGTGGCCAGTTGCGGCGGGTGGCTCCGACGGCCCACTCGTCGAGCGGCACGTTGTGGTTCTTGCCGACCCAGTAGGTGTTGTAGCCGTTCTCGCGCAGTACCTCGCCGATGGTGGCGTTCTCCATCGGGACGTGGCCGGTATGTCCCGGGAAGCCCTGCGCGCCCTCCGCGATCTGGGCGAAGCCGTTCTGGTGGTGGTTGCGCCCGGTGAGCAGGCACGAGCGCGTGGGCGAGCACAACGCGGTGGTGTGCCACTGGGTGTAGGTGAGGCCGGCGTCGGCCAGCTTCTGCATGGTCGGCATGTTGATCCGGCCGCCGTACGGCGACCAGGCGGCCAGGCCGGTGTCGTCGTAGAGGACGAGGAGCACGTTCGGGGCACCCTCTGGCGCCGGGGCTTCGCGGAAGGGCGTCCAGTCCGGGACCGAGTCCCGCACGTCGAGGTTGACGATCCCGTTGAACTTGGTGGCCATATCGGCACGCTCGCCCGGCAACCGCCGCGCGGCATCACCCCTTTCCGGTGAGTGGCCGCGGTCAGAGCAGGTGCTGGCTCCGGGCGACCGCGAGCGCCTCGCTGCGACGGGAGACGGCCAGCTTCCCGTAGAGGCTGGACACGTGGGTCTTGACGGTGTTCTCGGAGACGAACAACGCCGCCGCGATGTCGGCGTACGTCGAGCCCCGGGCGAGCTCGGCCAGCACCTCGCGCTCTCGGGGGGAGAGCAGCGGCCGGACCACCGACGGCAGCGCCGAGTCGCGCTCGCGAGGCGTCGCCGTCACCGGAGCGAAGACGCTGGTGATGTCGGGGCGGTCGAGCATGGCGGCGGCCAGCTCGTGCACCCATGGCGACGTGGTCACTTCGTCCAGCCGTCGCAGCAGGGTCTCGACGGGGGTCCCCTGGCGACACCAGCCCAGGAACGGCACGGCGTTGCGGCGCACCTCGGTAGCGGTCGCGGCCTCCGCCAGGACCTCCATCGCCTCGTCGTGCTGGTCCAGGGCGTCGAGGAGCTGTGCCTGGCACACCAGCGCCAGGGCGCGGGTCGGCGGCTGGGAGTACGTCACGTCCGCGGCAGCCGCCTCGAAGGCCGCGACCGCGGCCCGCCGGTCCCCGCCGAGGTCGGCTCGCAACCCGGCCACGAGCTCGGCCTCACCGACGGCGTCCATGGAGGTGAGCTGGCCTTCGAGCTCGCTCAGTGTGTACCGGTCCGCGGAGAGGGCGGCCAGGAACGAGCGCTCCACCAGCAGCGCGGAGCGCAGGTGGTCGGGCAGGTGGACCTCGGCCAGCCGAGGGTGCTCCAGCGGAGCCGCCAGCACCCGCTCCGCCTCCGCGACGGAACCTGCGGTCAGGGCGAGCCGGGCGTCGCGCACGCGAATCCAGAACCGCATGCACAGGTCGGCGCTGTGGACCGTGGTCCCCGTGACGCCGGTGCTCTCGATGGGCTCGGTCGGCCAGGGCACGTCGACCAGCCCGCTCAGCAGGAGCGCGAGGGCGGCACGCGAGGGTGCGTTCCGCGTGCGGTACCCAGCAGCCGACTCGAGCCGGCTCAGGGCCTCGGTGGCGACCTCGGCGCACGTGTGCTCGCGGCCGGCCATGAACTGGGTGAACGCGAGATGGGACAGCGCCGACACGACCAGGGCCGGCTGTCCCTGGGCCTGGGCGAGGCCGACGGCGATGGAGAGGCTCGCCTCCGCCTCGGCCAGCTCGCCCAGCCAGTTCTGCGCGATGCCGAGCTCGCTGACCAGGATCGGCAGCACGCTGGCGCTGCCGTCGTCGGACGGCGGCTTGCTGCGCGACGCGACGACCACGCGCTTGGCGTAGCCGAGGGCGGCGTACATCGGCTCCAGGCCCAGCCGGGCCCTCCACAGCCGCACGCACGCGCGCACCTCCTCGGGCAGCGCGGCCTCGTGCTCGCCGGGGCGGTGCTCCACGATCCTGTCGATCCAGTGCCTGGCCCGCTCGAGGTCGTCGGACATCCAGCGGTCCATGGCCACGGCGAACCACGTGTCCGGCCGTGCGTCGATGACGTCGGGGTGCTTGCGCACGAACTCCAGAACCTCGGGGGCGCCTCGGCGGCTGAGCGCCATCCGCACTCCCTCGCGGACCAACAGGTCTGCGGCGTCCTCCTGCGCGTTGACACCCACCAGCCGGTTGAACGCTCCGTCAGCGACCCCGCGCGCGAGGTCGAGGTGCACCGCCCGGACCACGGTCGCCCGGGCCTGCGCCACGTCGACGCCGCCGGCGACGAGACGGCGCCGGATCACCTCGACGAGCAGCGGGTGGATGCGGTAGCGCGTCGACAGGGGGTCCTCGCTCGAGTCGTCAGAGGGGACCCGGCTGACGAGCAGGCCGGTGTTCTCGAGGTCCACGAGGGTCTCCATGGCCCGTGGATCGTGCGTGAGGTGGACCGCATAACCTGCCGAGACGACTCCCTCGCCGGCCACGCACAGGAGCAGGTGTCGCTGCCGCGGACTGAGCGCTGCGAAGACCTCGCTGGCGACCCGGTCCGCGATGGCGGTGTTCCCCGCCGCGAGGCGCTGCGCGGCCGCCACCGGGTCCGGTGCGGCTCCCACCGCCCGGGCGGCGAGGACCACGACCGCGCACCAGCCCTGTGCATGAGTGGTCACGGCCCGCACGACCTCGGGGTCGGTGGTCCGGGCGTGCTCCGCGACCAGGGCGGCGCACTGAGCGTCCGCCATCCGCAGCAGGTCGCCGCGCAGGACCGTGAGGTTGCCCAGCAGCTCCGGCAGGAGCCGGGTCAGGGGCAGGTCCCATCGGCTGATCAGGAGCACGCGCAGCCGCTCGGGCGCTTCGTTGAGACGATCGTCCACCAGCCGCACGGACGCGGCGGGGAGGGCGTGGGCGTCGTCGATCACGACGAGTCTGGGACCGGCCGCTTCGTCGTCGGGCGTACCGGCGGCCGCCTCGAGCACGGCTTCGAGCCGCTCCGGCAGCCACGTGCCGTCCGCGTGGATCCACGCTGCCCGGGTGGTCTGCGGTGCGTCACTGTGCTGCAGCCAGCCGCCGACGCCGAGCGTCTTCCCGGCGCCGACGGGAGCCACCAGCAACGTGACCGCGCACGCGGTGGCGCGGTCCAGCCGCTCCCAGAGGCGGGGTCGGGGTACGTACACGCGCGGCAGCCGCGGGCCACCGTGTGGCGGACCGGCGCGGCTCGGCGTCCGGCTCGGCGCGCGCCGGTTCGACGGCCTCTGGCTGGTCTGCACGCGGACGGGTGTGAGCCCGAGCCATGGGGGTCTCCTGCCCCAGCAGCGAACCGAGCCCGAGTTCCCCCCACCATCTCTCAGGCCCCGGCCGCGCCGAGCTGTCGGTCTGGTGCTTCGCGCCGGGCATCGGCGCGTGCTGACGCGGCCCCGTCCGCGTCCTGTCCCTTCAGCGTAGGCCCGCCGAGCTGTGGTTCACCCCACCCACCTGGGCGGTATTCCCTAGTCCGGATGGTGTTCTCAGTAGTCGCCGTCGTCGCCGATCTGGAGGCACAACGCCCAGATGACCAGGACGTCGAAGGCGATCAGGACGATCGACCAGACCGGGTAGTGGGGCAGGAACAGGAAGTTGTTGACCGCGCTGAGCGACGCGATCACGATGCCGGCCACCCGCGCCCACGTCTTCCGCGTGAGGAGGCCGGCGCCCACCAGACCGCCGACAACGCCCATCGCGATGTGGATCCACCCCCAGGTGCTGACGTCGAGGTTGTAGACGTAGCTGAAGCCCCGGACGTAGATGTCGTCCTTGGCCACGGCGGCGATGCCTTCGAGGACCTGGAAGACGGAGAGGACCAGCAGGATCACGCCGGCGAAGTCCGTGAGCATCGAGGCCCTGTCGCGCCTCCTCTGGTCCTCAGAGCGGCTGCCCGACGGGGTGGTGGTCATGGAACCTCCTGGATCGACTCCTGGTTGGCGGGACCGCGCACGCTCCCGAGGTCCCGCCTCGGCTGCCCGGACGCTATGAGCGCCTCGCGACGGCCCGGTTCACCCGGATCGGGCCAACCCCGACCCGCCCGGGTCGTCACCCTTCGACGCGTCCTCGACCAGCGCCCGCAGTGCCGCCGGCGCGTCTTGCGGCAGCCGAGCGTGCATCAGCCGTACGTCGCCGCGGGCCAGTCCCCGCTCGATGAACGGCCGGACGACGTCGAGGTCGGCGTCGCTGGAGAGCACCAGAAGCGCGGAGGTTCCCGGCGACAGGCTTCCCTTCAGCTCCTCGAGGAAGCTGTCATCGATGCCGCTGCCCCGGATCCGTTGCGCGAGGGCGGCGATGCCCGCTCCGGCGGCCGCGCCGACGACCGGGTTCAGGAACAGGGTGCCCACCAGCGCGCCCAGTGCCGATCCCTTCGCGGCGGCACCGGTCGTGCTGTGCCGCAGATGACCGACCCGGGGCTCCTCGGCACCGGTGACCCAGGTGACGGTGACGGCGTCGACCACCGATACTGCGCTCTGCTGCTGCAGGTCCTTGAGCCGCACCTCGCCGGCCGCGGCACCCATAACCGTGTCGTAGACCCACACCGTCAGGCTCGTACCGGGCTCCATCGACGCCTCTCCACCAGCTGGTAGCGCTGGCTTCAGTCCTGCTCGAACACCTGTCGCAGCGCGTTCTCCTGCTCGGAGGTGAGATTGGTGAAGATCAGCTCCGACCGGCCGTGGGCGACGAACGCGTCCTGGACCTTGTCGACGACCACGTCGGTGGTCATCAGGAAGAGCGCGGACGTGCCGGGAGTGACCTGGTCCCGGATCTTGTTGATGAAGCCGTCATCGATGCCCACGTCGGCCATCGAGCCGGCCACCGCGCCGGTCGCGGCACCGACAGCCGCGCCGAGCAGGGGCATGAAGAAGATGAGCCCGAAGAGCATTCCCCAGAAGGCTCCGCCCAGGGCGCCGGCGCCGGACATGGAGGTCAGCTGATGGGTCTTCGGCTTCTTCTTGCCCTGCTCCCAGGTGACCGTGGCCGCGTCGACCAGCGTCAGCAGGTTCTCCCGGGCCAGCGTCTCCAGCGTGCGGGCGGCCTCGTCCGCGCCACCCGCTGTGTCGAACCTCCACACCGTGAGCGTGCCTTGTGCCATGGCTGGCTCCCCTCCAGGAGTTGCGGCGTGCGCCTACGCTCACCCGGCGGGCAAGGAGGGGCCTCACCCGTTCCCGGTGAACGGCGGAGGAGGGTCTGAGGCCGCGAGCAAGGCCTCTTCGACCGTGGCGTGGATGGTGGGTTCGTCGCGCGGCTCGGCGGCCGCGAGGACATCGCGGACCGCGCCGACGTCGTCGGCCAGCACCAGCTCGCCGCCGAGGTGCTGGATGTCCTGGCGCAGCTGGACGAGCATCTCGGCCGCGGTCACGTCCACGGAGGGAGTGGCCCGGCCGTCCAGGACCACGAGCCGCAGCTCTGGTGTCGCGGCCGCCAGCTCGCGGATCCGCTCGCGCACGTGGTCGGCGTTCGCGAACAACAAGGGAGCCTCGACCCGGACGACGAGCACCCCCGGCAACACCGGGTAGTCCGGATGCCGGGCGGCGTCCACCCACGGCCGGTCCGGCCGATCCCCGACCGGGGCCAGCGCGGCGATGTGCGGGCGCGAGGTGCGGGCGATGAGCAGCACGAGCGACACACCGATCCCGATGACCAGCCCCGGGAGGGTGTCGAAGATGAGGACGCCCATGAGCGCGGCGATTGCGGCGACGAAGTCCGCCCGCGCCGTGATCCGGTGGGCCTGGGCGATCGGTCCGGTCCCCACCCGCCAGAGCCGGCGCAGGGATGAGACGTCCACGAGCTCGACCACGGCGGCGATCACGATGGCGGCGAGGGTGGCCTCGGGCAGCTTCTCGAAGAGACCGGTGAGGAAGAGCAGGGTGAGCACGGCCAGCGCGGCGGCGGTCAACGACGACACCTGCGACCGCGCGCCGGCGGAGCCGTTGACCGCCGTCTTGGACAGCGAGCCGTTGACCACCATCCCCGAGGCCAGCCCCGAGCCGAGGTTGGCGAGACCGAGACCGAGCAGCTCACGATCCGCATCGATGTCGTACCCCTCGCGGGCGGCGTAGGTCTTGGCCGCACCGAGGCCCTCGGCGAACCCCACCAGCATCACACCGACAGCGGCACCGAGCAGGTCGACGAACTGGTCAGCCGAGACGTCGGGCAGACCGAGGGCCGGCAGCCCGCTGTCGATGTGGCCGACCACGGCCAGTCCGTGGTCGTCGAGCCCGAAGAGCCAGGCGACCGCGATCCCGCCGAGCGCCACGGCCAAGGAGGCAGGGAGCATCGGAACCAGCCGTCCGAGCAGCATGAGAGCCGCGAGGCTGACCAGCCCGACGACCAGGGTCAGCGCGTCCGCCTCGTCGAGGTGGGTCACGACGTGCCACGCCTTCTCGAAGAAGTTCCCGCTTCCCTTCGAGGCGCCCAGAAGGTCCGGCACCTGGCCGATCATGATGGTGAGCGCGAGCCCGATGATGAAGCCTTTGAGCACCGGCTCAGAGATGAAGGCGGCCAGGAAGCCCAGCCGGAGCAACCCGGCAGCCAGCGCCATCAGTCCGGTGGCCAGGGCCAGGCCGGTGGTCAGGACCACGACATCGCCGGAGCCGCCGACCGTGGCCACCACGCCCGCCGACAGAGCCGCGGTCGCGGACATCGGGGAGACCACGAGGTGGCGGGACGAGCCGACAACGGCGTACAGCACGAGGGCCGGCACGGCGGCGTAGAGCCCGACGACCGGGGGTACGCCGGCGATGGTTGCGTAGGCGAGCGACTCCGGGACCAGCACCGCCCACACGGTGAGTCCGGCCAGCACATCGCTGCGGATCCACTCGCGGCGGAACCCCACGAACGACGGCGCGAACGCTCTCGTCACGAGCCTTCCTCTCCGAGGTCGCCTGAACGTAGGTCGGCTCCGAACGGGGTCGTGTCACCCGTAAGGGGTGACCTCGGGCGGCCGGAGCGGGCACCGGCCTCCGTTGTGCCGGGGCTCGTGGTCGTGCCGGTCCCGGAGCTGGCCGGCCCGGCGGTCACGCCGGTCGCGATCGGGTCCTGAGTGATCCTCCCCGGCCTCCCACCGCCGCGCTCCGGCGTCGGCCTCGCCCGAATCCGGTGAGGCCCCGAGCCGGGTGGCGACCCTAACGTCGCGAACGCCGCCCGGGTCGGGCGGTCGGGCGAGGAGGCATGGTGCATGACGTTGTCGGCCATCTCCCGCCCATCGCCTTCGGCGATCGGCTACCTCGTCGCACCCGATCGGATGCGTGTTCGCTCGAGGAGCTCCGGGTCCAGCCGGACGCTCGCTGCGCGGCGGTGACGACGGTGCTGCTCATCGTCGTCGGGGTCACGATCCTCGGCAGGGGCGTGGCGGGAATCTAGGAACAGGTGAGCTGGTGGGTGCCGTGGCCAAGATGCTGATCCGGGTGGACGCCGAGATGTCCGACGAGCTCAGCGGCGCCTTCCCTCACCTCACGGCGCGCCACCACCGGGCTTCCACGACCTTGACCGGCCAGATCAGCGACCAGCAAGAGCTGCAAGGCGTGCTCAACCTGCTCAGCTCATTGGGGATCGACGTCATCGAGGTGCTCACCATCCCCGAGGACTGAGCCGACGACCGGGTGCGCCACCGGGTCACCCGAGTTGGTGACCGTGGCGCCGCAGCAGCGTTGCGGTACCGGTTCAGTCGTGGTTCCGGGCCTGACCCTGGTTCTGCTCGACGATCCTGGCCAGCTGGATGCGTGAGTCGATGTCGAGCTTCCGGAAGATGTGACGCAGGTGGTAGTCGACCGTGTGCGGTGACAGGAAGAGCTGTGCGGCCGTCTCGCGGTTGGTGAGTCCCGTGGCCACCAGCTCCGCGACGCTCTGCTCGGTGTCAGTGAGGCGCGCCCAGCCCGCCGGGCCTCGGGTCGCGACCACGTCGGGCGGGATCGCGGAGAACCGGACCAGGGCACCGATCAGCCGGGTGCCGTCATGGATCGCCTCACACCGGGCGGCCGTCGTCGCGGACCTGAGGGGCAGCGGCTCAGCGGCGCCGCCGCCGCGATGCACACAGCGTTGGGCCCACTCCCACAGCTCGGCCCGGTCGGAGGAGCCCACGAACTGGCTGCCCGCGGCGTTGACGTAGAGGGAGCTCCCGTCGACGGCCGCGACGGGTCCCCTCGCGCGGCGCCGGCCCTGCAGGAATGCTTCGTAGAGAGCGATCGTCTGCGATCCGGCCTCGTCCAGCAGCCGCTGCTGCGTCTCGTGGACGACCCGTCCCACCAGTGCCGACATGAGCTGCCAGGGCGACGGGTCGGCGATCGTCATGTTCACCACGCCCATGACCTGCCCGGTGAAAGGGTCGAGCACGGCTCTCGACGCGCAGGTGATGTGGGTGAACGCGTCGGCATAGTGCTCGAACCCGCGGAGCAGCACGGCGGCTCGGGTGCTCGCGGCCTTGCCGATCGAGTTGGTGCCGATGAGGTCCTCGTCGCAGCGGAAGCCGGGGGCCGCGCCGACGGCGTCCATCTGCCGTGCGGTCTGGGAAGTGCGGGTCCATCGCTGGATCACGTGCGCCCTGCGGTCCGTCAGCAGGAGTGCGCAACGCAGGTCTGGCAGGTCTGCGCTGACCGCGGTCATGGCCGGGGCCGCCGCCCAGTTGAGCTTGCTGTCGTCGTCGACGTCGGGGTCGAACGGGGCGTGGATGAGCTCCGGCTGCAGTCCGGCCGCCGCGTCGCGGTGCCAGGACGCGCGTACGGCGTCGCGGATCGGCTCCCGACGGTAGGGACCTGCCTGGACGCGCGCGCGGACGTGACGGAGCGCCAGTTGTCCCCGTTGGTCGAGTCCCTTCACAGCGCCACCTCCTGCGGTGTGGAGAGCGTCCCAGCCGGGCGGAGTCCCAGCAAGCAAGCCCGGCGGCCGCGGGCCATAACTACGCGATCACGTGGGGTGCGTCGACGGGCGGCGGCCCTACGGTGTCGACCGATGGAGCTGAACCTGACCGGCAAGGTCGCGGTCGTCACCGGAGCGAGCAAGGGGATCGGGCTCGCTGTCACCCGAGCCCTCGCCGAGGAGGGTGCGCTGGTGGCCGCCGCCTCGCTCCACGGAAGTCCCGAGCTGGACCTGCTGGCCGAGCGTTGGCACGTGCACTCGGTCCAGGTGGACCTGAGCACGGAAACGGGACCGGCAGCGTTCGTCGCGGAAGCGATCGAGCAGTACGAGCACCTCGACGTCCTGGTGAACAACGTCGGCGCCGTGCGGCCGCGACCGGGTGGCTTCACGGCCCTGACGGACGAAGACTGCATGACCACGTTCACGATCAACTTCTTCGCGGCCCTGCGGACGATGCGGGCCGCCGTACCCCACCTGCTGAGGCGCAAGAAGTCGTCCATCGTGACCATCAGCTCCGTGAACGCCTTCCTGCCCGACCCGGTCGTCATCGACTACTGCGCCGCGAAGGCTGCGCTGAGCAACCTGTGCAAGTCGTTGTCGAAGGAGCTCGGGCCACGCGGTGTCCGGGTCAACACGGTCAGCCCCGGTCCGGTGGAGACGGACCTGTGGCTCGGTGACGCGGGGGTGGCCGCCACGCTGGCGACGGCGCAGGGAACCCAGGCGGCCGACGTCCAGGCCGGTGCCGCCGCCGAGAGCGTGACCGGCAGGTTCACCCGCCCGCACGAGGTCGCCGATCTCGTCCTGCTGCTCGCCAGTGACCGCACCTCGAACGTGACCGGTGCCGACTTCGTCATCGACGGCGGCCTCATCACCACCCTCTGACAGAAGGAGCTGACCCATGACCCGTCCAGTCGTCTTCATCCACGGCCTGTGGCTGCACGCCACGAGCTGGCAACCCTGGCTCGAGCTGTTCGCCGCTTCCGGCTACGCCCCCACCGCTCCCGGCTGGCCACACGAGCCGCCGACGGTCGCGGAGGCGCGGGAGAACGCGGATGCGGTGGCCAACCTGAGCATCGACGAGGTCACCGACCACTACGCCGGCATCATCTCCGGCCTGGACGAGCCGCCCGTCATCATCGGGCACTCCTTCGGAGGGCTGTTCGCCGAGAAGCTGCTCGGCCAAGGGCTCGGGGCCGCGGCCGTCGCCATCGACCCGGCCCAGATCAAGGGCGTGCTGCCTCTTCCCCTCGCGCAGCTGCGCTCGGGCTTTCCTGCCCTGGGCAACCCCGCGAACCTGCACCGCTCGGTCTCGCTGACCCAGAAGGAGTTCCGGTTCGCCTTCGGCAACGCCGTCAGCGAGGAGGAGTCGGAGGAACTCCACGACCGGTGGACGATCCCCTCGCCGGCGCGTCCGCTCTTCCAGGCCGCCGCCGCCAACTTCGTCATGCACTCCCAGGCCAAGGTGGACACGGCGAACTCCGAACGAGGGCCGCTGCTGCTCATCTCCGGCACCGCGGACCACACGGTGCCGGACGTGGTGACCAGGTCCACGCTGAAGCAGTACCGCGACTCGACAGCCGTCACGGAGCTCAAGCAGTTCGAGGGGCGGGGTCACTCACTGACCATCGACAGCGGGTGGCGCGAGGTGGCCGAGGCGATCCTGGCGTGGCTCCAGGCGAACGGCCTGGGGTCAGCGCCGGCCTAGCCTAGGTGGCGTCCTCGGCGGAGGTCCCGAAGCCGTGCTGGATCGCCCAGCCCACGGCCTGGGACCGGTTCGCCGCGCCGATCTTGCCGTAGGCGTTGCGGACATAGGTCTTGACCGAGTTGATGCTGAGGAAGAGCCGGTCTGCGATCTGCTTGTTGGTCAGCCCCTGCACGATGAGGGCGAGTACGTCGGTCTCGCGCGGGGACAGGCCGAACCTCACGCCGAGCCGGCCGGCCCCGGTGATCGACACCGTGGCTCCCCGCGGTGTCCTGCCCGACCCGCCGGTGCCGGCGCACTCCACCGCGTGGAACAGCTCGTCCTCCTCCGCCCCGAGCGACACCGACCCGTCCACGCCGGCCGCCAGGGCACGGCTGGTCAGGTCGGGGCGCAGCTCCCGCCCGACTGCGATCACGCGGGCGCTGGTCTGCCTGAGCAGCTGGGCCAGCTCGTGGTCGCCGCTGCGCAGGGCGAACACGTCGTACAGGACGACGTCGGGGCCGTCGCGTTGCGGCCCGTCCGGCGGGGGGACGATCCGGAACCGGTCGGGATGGCGTCTGAGCAGGGCCTTCAGGCCGGTCCGGACGACCGGGTGCGGACTGCACACCGCCACCGGGAGCGGCTGCGCTGCTGACATACCGCCACCCTAATCCGTGCCTATGGGCAACCAGGCAGGTTCTTGGCACCCCAGTCCGGTGCCGCGCCTCGGCCACGACCGGGCGGCTCCCACGCAGGGTCGGTCACGACGCCTGCTCCTCGGGAGGCAGCCCCTCACCGACCAGCCCGTCGATCGACTCGCGGATCAGGTCCGCGTGGCCGGTGTGCCGGGCGTACTCCTCCACCATGTCGACCAGCATCCGGCGCAGGTTCGGGGGCTCGTCCCACTGCGTCCAGCTGACGGGCGAGTCGGCCGAGCCGTCGACGAGGAACGCGGCGGTCGCCGCCCGCGAGCGAGCCACCGCGGCCTGCCAGAGCGCCTGCAGCTCCTCGGCGGAGTCGTCGGTCGCGGTGCGCCACTCCCAGTCCGGATCGGCGTCGAAGTCCACGTCGCGCCATGGTTGCGGCATCACCTCGCCGAGGCCGAGCGAGAAGTAGTAGTCCTCGACCAGCGCCACGTGCTTGGCCAGCCCGGCCAGCGTGACCGTCGACGGACCCAGGGTCCGTTGCAGCTCCTCGGTGGGAAGCCCGAAGACCTTCCACGCGAAGGTCCGGCGGTTGCGGTCGAGCGCTCCCAGGAGAGTGTCGAGCTCGGGGCCGGCCGCCGGCAGCTCGACGGGGCCCGGGACGTCAGCAGTGGAGGTCATGGCTGGAGGTTATGGGCGGTTCCGGACGTTCGGCTTCCGGTAGCTGCACTACCGTGCCGGGCATGTACGACGACAGCAGCCCGACCGCCCGGGCCCTGCTGGCCCTCGAGCTGCTGCAGGGCCATCCCGGGATCACCGCCGAGCGCCTGGGCGAGCGGCTCGGCGTCTCCGAGCGCGCGGCCCGCCGGTACGTCGCGATCCTGCGCGAGGCCGAGGTCCCGATCGACTCGGTCCGTGGGCCCTACGGCGGCTACCGCGTCGGCCGTGGGCTGCGGCTGCCGCCGTTGATGTTCACCGCGACCGAGGCGCTCGGTCTGGTGATGGCGGTGCTGGAGGCGCACGGCGGCACCGAGGGTGACGACCCGGTGGCCACGGCGGTCGGCAAGATGGTGCGGGTCCTGCCGGAGAACGTGGCTCGCCCCCTCGAGGCCCTGCGGGCCGTGAGCGCCCGGCGTACTGACCCCGACCCTCCGCACCCCGAGACCACCGCCACGCTGGTCCGGGCCAGTGCGGACCGTCGCCGGGTCCGGATGGGCTACGCGCTCGGCCCGCACCGCGAGCGCACCCTCCAGGTCGACCCCTGGGCCGTGGTGGTCCGGCACGGCCGCTGGTACGTCCTGGGCTGGTCGCACGCGGCCGATGCCCGGCGGATGTACCGCATCGACCGGGTCACCTCGGTCGAGGTGCTGGCGGAACCGTTCACGCCGCCCGAGGACCTCGACCCGTTCCGCGCGCTCGAGGAGCAGATGTCCCAGGGCTGGCCCTACCAGGTGGACGTCGAGATCGACGCGCCGTACGACGAGGTGCGCCGGTGGGTGCGGCGCAGCCTCGGCACCCTGGAACCCATCGGCGCCGACCGGACCCGGCTCACCGGCACCACCGAGAACCTGCACTGGTACGCCACCGAGATAGCGGAGCTCCCTGCGCCGTACCGGGTGGTCGGCGGCCCGGAGCTGCGCGCGGCCGTCCGGGACGTCGGGCAGCGGCTGCTGGACTCGCTGGCGTAGGACTAGCCCGAGACCAGGCTGAACTCGTTGCCGTCCGGGTCGGCCAGCACGCTCGCACCCAGCCGGGTGGCGCCCAGCTCGACCAGCCGCTCGACCTCGTCCTCGGCCGCGGCGACGTCGAACCACATCCGTCGCCCTCCCTTCGGTGCGATCGGCGGACCTCCCCAGGAGATCTTGGTGCCGCCGAGCGGTGACTGCACCGACGTCTCCTCGTCCTGGTCCCAGTTGAGCGGCCAGTCGAGCGCGGCGCTCCAGAACAGGCCGACCTCACGCGTCCCGTCGCAGGCCAGCTCGCCGAGGAACCCGGTGTCGGCGAGGAACCGGTTGCCGGGCTCGATCACGCAGAACTCGTTGCCGTCCGGGTCGGCGAGAACGACGTGACCCTCCTCGGGGAGCTGGCCGACGTCGAGATGGGTGGCGCCGAGCTCCAGGGCCCGGGCGACCGTCCGCTCCTGGTCCCCGGGACGGGCGCTGGTCAGGTGGAAGTGGATCCAGTTCGGTCGGGTCTTCTCGGTCGCGCCGGGCACGAACCGCAGCTCGAACTCCGGGTCCTCACCCGCGCGGACGACCGCGCCGTCCACCTGCCGGCCCAGCAGCCCGCCCCAGAACGCTGCCTGCGCGTCCGGGTCGTGCGCGTCGACGCACAGAGCCAGGAGTCGGGCCGCCACAGGGCCTGAGCCTAGACACGACCGAGGAACTCCAGCACCCGCTTTTGCATGAGGGTCGTCGCCGCCTCGTCGTAGGACGCCAGGGAGCTGTCCGCGAACAGGTGCTTGTCGCCGGGATAGGTGAACAGCTCGGCGTCCGGCACGGTCGCGGCGATCTGCCGGGCCGCGTCGATGTCGCCCTCGCCGGCGAAGAACGGGTCGGCGTCCATGCCGTGGATCTGGACCGGTACGCCGTCCGGCCACGGGCCGAACGCCCAGTCGCCGGTCAGCGGGATGCACGACTCGAACAGCAGCGCGCCGGCCGCACCCGGCCGGGTCTGCGCCAGCCGCTGCGCCTGGGCCTCACCCATGGAGAAGCCGCCGTAGACCAGCGACTCGGGGAGCGCGGCCGCGGTCTCGTCGGCCAGCTGGTCGAAGTCGGGGGCGCCGTCGCCCTGTGCGAAGGCCAGTCCGGCCTCGATCGAGTCGAAGGTGCGTCCGTCGAACAGGTCCGGGGTGTGCACCGTGTGGCCGGCCTCCCGGAGCGAGTCGGCGAACGCGACGATTCCGGGTGTCAGCCCCTGGACATGGTGGAAGAGGAGTACGTCTGCCATGTCGCCGACGCTACGACCGGTTCCGGACGACCTGCGTCCGCAACCCCGCCGGCGGGAAACTTTCGCTGGGCAGAACACACCACTTGGCGCGGTTGACGGTTCAAGTACGTTCGTGGAATGGCAGCAAGAACGCTTCCGCCGTTCCGTGCCGACCACGTCGGGAGCCTGCTCCGGCCGCCGGACCTCCTCGAGGCCCGCGCCCGGCACAAGGCGGGGGAGCTCGACGACCAGGGACTGCGCGAGGTCGAGGACGCCGCCATCCGGGACGTGGTCGCGCTCCAGCGCGACGCCGGGCTGCGGACCGCGACGGACGGCGAGTTCCGGCGTACGTCGTGGCACATGGACTTCATCTACCAGCTCGAGGGCGTGGACCCGACCGACCAGAAGCTCGCCGTGCACTTCCACAACAAGGGCGGCGACCTCGACTTCGAGGCGGCCGCGCTCAGCGTCCATGACCGGGTCGGGCTCGGGCACACGATCTTCGGGGATGCCCTCGAGTACCTGGAGTCCGTGGTCGAGGGCGAGCAGGTTCCCAAGCTCACCATCCCCTCGCCGAACATGGTCCACTACCGCGGCGGGCGGGCCGCGATCGACGAGTCGGTCTACCCGGAGCTCGACCAGTTCTGGACCGACCTGACCGCGGCGTACGCCGAGCAGGTGCGCCGGGTGGCCGCGCTCGGCGGCACCTACCTCCAGCTCGACGACACCAGCCTGGCCTACCTCAACGACCCCGAGCAGCGGGCCATGGTCGCGGCCCAGGGCGGGGACCCGGACCACCTGCACGAGCAGTACGTGAAGAACGTCAACGACGCGATCGCGGGCCGGCCGGACAGCCTGCGGGTGACCACGCACATGTGCCGCGGCAACTTCCGGTCCTCCTGGGCGGCGCAAGGTGGCTACGACTTCGTGGCCGAGGTGCTGTTCAGCCAGCTAGACGTGGACGGGTTCTTCCTCGAGTACGACGACGAGCGCTCCGGCGGCTTCGAACCGTTGCGGTTCGTCCCCGAGGGCAAGCAGGTCGTGCTCGGCCTGGTCACGACCAAGACCGGCGAGCTCGAGGACAAGGACGACCTGAAGCGGCGCATCGACGAAGCGTCGAAGTACGTGCCGCTCGAGCAGCTCTGCCTGTCGCCGCAGTGCGGGTTCTCCTCCACAGTGGAGGGCAACGAGCTGACCGTGGAGCAGGAGCGGGCCAAGCTGCGGCTCGTGGTCGAGACCGCCGAGGAAGTCTGGGGGTAGTAGTCATGGCACTGCTGGACGGAGCCTGGGAGGGCAAGGTCTACAAGGGCGACGGGTGGACCGACGGACGTGGCGGGACGTACGCCGTCATGGAGCCGGCCACCGGCAACGAGCTCGGGGTGATGGGCAACGCCGACGCCGAGGACGTCGCCGAGGCCTCCGCGGCGGCCGCGGCGGCGCAGCAGGAGTGGGCGGCCCAGCCGCACACGGCGCGTGCTGCCGTGCTCCGCAGGGCCGGCGACCTGTGGGCCGAGCACGCCGACGAGATCCGCGACTGGAACGTCCGCGAGGTCGGCGCGATCCCGCCGATGGCCGACTTCGCCATGCACGTCGCGGCCGAGGAGTGCTACCAGGCCGCGGCGCTGCCCGGCCAGCCGATCGGGCAGGTGCTCCCGAGCGAGCAGCCCCGTCTGTCGATGGCGCGCCAGGTGCCGGCCGGCGTGGTCGCGGTGATCTCGCCGTTCAACGTCCCGATCATCCTGGGCATCCGATCCGTGGCGCCGGCGCTGGCGCTCGGCAACGCGGTGGTGCTGAAGCCGGACCCGCGCACCGCGGTGACCGGCGGCACGATCATGGCGCGGATCTTCGAGGAGGCGGGGCTGCCGGCCGGCGTGCTCCAGATGCTGCCCGGCGGCAAGGACGTCGGCGAGGCGATGGTGACCGACCCGCACGTGCGGGTCATCTCGTTCACCGGCTCGACCGCGGTGGGCCGGTCGATCGGCGAGCTGGCCGGCCGGCACCTCAAGCGAGCGCACCTCGAGCTGGGCGGCAACTCCGCGCTGCTCGTGCTCGACGACGCTGATGTCGAGAAGGCGGTCGGGCTGACCGGCTGGGCGTCGTTCCTCAACCAGGGCCAGATCTGCATGACGACCGGCCGCTACTTCGTGGCCGACGGCATCTACGACGAGTTCGTCGAGCAGCTGTCCGCCAAGGCCGGCCACCTGCCGGTCGGCGACCCGGCCACCGAGCAGGTCGCGCTGGGCCCGGTCATCGACGAGCCGTCGCGCGACAAGATCCACGGCCTGGTGACGTCCAGCGTCGACCAGGGCGCCCGGCTGGCCGCGGGCGGGGAGTACGACCGGCTCTTCTACCAGCCGACCGTGCTGGCCGACGTACCTCTCACCTCGCCGGCGTTCACGACCGAGATCTTCGGCCCGGTAGCGCCCGTCACCCGCGTCTCGGGGGTCGACGAGGCCGTGCGGCTCGCGGCAGAGAGCGACTACGGGCTCTCGCTCGGCATCGTGACCCGCGACGTGATGCGCGGGCTCGCGCTGGCCGAGCAGATCCCGACCGGCATCGTGCACATCAACGACCAGACCGTGAACGACGAGGCGAACGTGCCGTTCGGCGGCGTCGGAGCCTCGGGCATCGGCCGGATCGGTGGCGCGGCGGCGAACATCGAGGCGTTCACGGAGACCCGGTGGATCACCGTGCGTGGGGAGCCCGCCACCTATCCGTTCTAGGGGTCATCCGCGCAGTCGCACTGGTTCAGTCGCCGGGCGTTGAAGAGCCACCGCCACCTGGTCGCGACCCGCGAGCCGTCCACGGTGGCGGTGGGTCATCAACCGGTCTGGGCCCGGAACCGGTTGATGGCCCACCGGCACCTGGGCCGGTGACCACCCTGACCTCCACCCGCGGAAGTGTCGGGGAAGCCCGAAGTTGCTGCACCGTCGGGACGGACGGGTATCGCCAGGCCGTCGGCTTACGCGGCCTCCTCGGAGGTTGCTGGGCTGACCGCCCACCTCGTCGTGTTCGAGGGGGCGGTCAGCCAGCAACCTGCGCCCGGTGGCCGTCACCTGTCGAGCAGCTCGACGAGGCCCCGTGGGTTCGACAGCGCGACCAGGTGTCCGCCGTCGATGACGCTCGGCTCGATCCCGAGCCGGTCGCGCAGGTACGCGCGCTGCAGCGGTTCTGGGAACAGCCGGTCGTGGCGGCCGGTGATGGCGCTGGTCGGCACGTCCGGCCACGCGTCGAGCGGCCACGGCTCCCCGAACGGCCGGTCGGCCTGCCGCGGCTCCGGGCGGGCGAACACCGCCTCGGTCACCGCGCGGGGCACGTCGTGGAAGAAGCCCTCGACCACCTCGAACGGCGCGTCCGGGTCGCGGCCTTCGGCGAGCTCGTGCGCTCGCCGGGCCTCCGGCTGCCCGACCGCCTCCCACCACTCACCGGCGGTCTCGCCGGGCCTGGGCACCATCGCGTTGACCAGCACGATCCGGTGCACGTCCAGCTGGTCGACGGCCAGCGGCGCCGAGAACGCGCCCATCGACTGCGCGACCACCACCACGTCCTCCGCGCCCCGCGCGGCCGCGACGATCGCCTCCGCGTACGCCGCGAGCCCGGCCTCGTCGTCAGCGGCGGGCAGGTCCACCGCCACCACGTCGGGGCCGAGCAGGGGAGCGAGCCGATGCCAGTAGAACGCGTCGCCGCCGGCGCCGGGGACGAGGACGAAGGTCATGCCGCGTCAGACCCGGGCCGGGGCCCCGGCTCATCGGTCAGGACGACACCAGGTCCGCCCACTCGACGCTGGCCAGCCGGTCGCGGTACTCACCGACCAGGCCCGGCCAGTTGGTGGTGATCCTGCCGCCGTCCCGGTACCAGTTGTCGCAGCCGGCCCAGACGCTGTCGCGCAGCCGGTCCTGCATCTCGCGGTCGTAGGCGTCGGCCGCCTCGGGCCGCACCTCGAAGGAGCGTCGGTCGCTGTCGGCGATCCGTCGCACCACCTGCGCGATCCAGGTCGCCTGGGCCTCCATCATCGCGATGATCGAGCTCCCGCCCAGGTTGGTGTTGGGGCCGTAGACGCAGAACAGGTTGGGGAAGCCGGGCACGCCGATCCCGAGGTACGCCGTCGCGCCGTCGCGCCACACGTCGTGCAGCTCGATCCCGTCACGACCGGTGAGCCGGATCGTCCTCAGGAACTCGGTGGCCGAGAACCCGGTGCCCCAGATCAGCACGTCCGCCTCGTGGTGGGTGCCGTCGGCGCTCACCACGCCGGTCGGCTCGACGGCGACGACCGCGTCGGTGACCACGTCGACCCGGTCGCTGGCCAGCGCGGGGTACCAGTCGTTGCTGAACAGGATCCGCTTGCAGCCGATGGGGTAGCCGGGCTCCAGCTGCCGGCGCAGCGCCCGGTCCTTGACCTGCAGCCGCAGCTGCGCCTTCCAGACCTGTCGCAGGGTCGCCAGGAAGGGCGCCGCGATCGCCGAGTCGCCGCCCAGGGCCCGGTTGAGCAGCTCGGTGAGGTGGAAGGTCGCGCCGCGCTCGCCGCGCATCACCGCCGGGTACCGGTCGAAGAGCCGGTGGTGGAACGGGCGGTACTCGGTGTCCGGCCTCGGCACGACGTACGGCGCCGAGCGCTGGAACACCGTCAGCGAGGCCACCCGGTCGACGATCGCCGGCACGAACTGGACCGCACTCGCCCCGGTGCCGACCACCGCGACGCGGGTGCCCTCGAGCGGCACGTCGTGGCGCCACTGGGCGGAGTGGAACGCCGGCCCCGCGAACGACCCGAGGCCCGGCAGCTCCGGGACCACCGGGTCGGAGAGCTGGCCGATCGCCGAGATCACGACGTCCGCCTCGTAGGTGGAGCCGTCGGTGGTCCGCAACCGCCACTCGGCCGCCTGGTCGTCGTACGTCGCCTCGCACACCTCCTGCCCGGTGCGCACCAGGTCGAGCAGGCCGGCCTCACGCGAGGCGCGCTCGAGGTAGGCGAGGATCTCGGCCTGCCCGGAGTAACGGTGGCTCCACGACGGGTTGAGCGACCACGACCAGGAGTAGAGCGGCGACGGGACGTCGCAGGCCGCGCCGGGGTAGGTGTTGTCGCGCCAGACGCCGCCGACGGCGTCCGCGCGCTCGAGCACCACGACGTCCTCGATGCCCTGCCGGCGCAACGCGTGCGCCGCGCCGAGCCCGCCGAAGCCGGCGCCGATGATCAGGCAGCGGGGTCGGCTCACGTCCACGCACCTTAGGACCAAGGGCACGGATGCACGGGCGCAGGTCACGTGCGGGTCAACTGCAGCGACGACGTTGTTCACCGGTCGCTGGTCGGCTTCGGCTGGGTCGGACGGACCCCATCCCGAAAGGAACGACCAGAGAATGACCTCATCGCGACGCTGGCGGAACAGGACCCTCGTGGCCACCGCCGGGCTCGGACTTGCCGTCTCCGGTGGCTTCGCCTACGCCGCCGGGAACCACACCGACGTCACCGACACCAGCGGCCTCGACGAGCACAGGGGCCCCCAGCGCCTCGACGGTGACCAGACCCGGGCGGTGAAGAAGGCGATCGTCGGCGGCAAGGCGAAGAACGTGATCCTGCTGACTCGCAGCCGTCGCTGGCTGACATGACCAAGAAGGCGATCAAGCTCCTCGGCAACGGCAACCGCTTCTTCCTGCAGGTCGAGGGCGCGAGCATCGACAAGCAGGAGACCACGCCTCGGACGCCTGCGGCCAGATCGGCGAGACGATCGACTCGACGAGGCCGTGCGGGTCGCCATCGGCCACGCGGACGCCAAGGGCGACACCTCCGTGTTCGTCACCGCTGACCATGGTCACACCAGCCAGATCGTCGAGGTCGGCAGCTCGTCGCCGGGCAGACCGTGACGCTCCTGACCGCGAACGGCGCGCCGATGACCCGCAACTACGGCCCTCGACCACCACGTCGCAGCAGCACACCGGCACCAAGGTCCGGCTGGCCGCGTACGGCCCGCAGGCCGCGAACGTCGTGGGGATCACCGACGACAGGGACCTGTTCTTCACCATGATGCGGGCACTCGCCTCAAGGACTCGCTGCCGGTGGCGTCGTACGCCGGGTCAGACGACCTCGTCGAGCCTGCCGGTCGCCACGTCGAACACGAAGCCGCGCACCTGGTCGGTGCGCGGGACGAACGGGCTCGCCTTGATCCGGGAGATCGACTGGCGCACGTCGGTGGCCAGGTCGTCGAAGGCCTCGGCCGCCCAGTGCGGCTTGAGCCCGGTCTCCGCCTGGATGGACTGCTTGAAGTCGTCGTCGGTGAACGTGAGCATGCCGCAGTCGGTGTGGTGGATGAGGATGATCTCCTCGGTGCCGAGCAGCCGCTGGCTGATGGCGAGCGAGCGGATCTCGTCGTCGGTCACCACGCCGCCCGCGTTCCGGATCACATGGGCCTGGCCCTCCTCGAGCCCCAGGATCCGGTAGACGTCGAGCCGGGCGTCCATGCAGGCGAGGACGGCGAGCTTGCTGGCCGGCGGGAGGGGGAGCGGGCCGTCGAAATCGGCGGCGTACTTCTCGTTGTTCTCGAGCAGCTGGTCGGTCACGGGCATGGGCGGACTCCTCGGACGAAGGGCTTTCCACCAATGTAGAGCAAACTGATAGAGTTACAAGAGTAGATCAGGCGATGGTCATCCCGCCGTCGACCGCGAGGGTCTGGCCGGTGATGTAGCCCGCCGCATCGGAGGCCAGGAAGACCACCGTGGCCGCCAGCTCGGCGGGGTCGCCCTCGCGGCCGGCCGGGATGCGGGGGAGCTTCGACTCGATGTAGCCGGGCGGGTACTGCGAGGTCATCTCGGACTCGAAGAACCCCGGAGCGACGGCGTTCACGCGGATGCCCTTCCGGCCGGTCCACTGCTGGGCGAGGTCGCGGGTGAGCCCGATCAGGGCAGCCTTGGACGAGGAGTACGCCGCTTGGGGGAGGCCTCCGGTGGTGAGCCCCAGCACCGAGCTGATGTTGATGATGCTGGAGCCCGGCTGCATCACCCGGCCGCAGGCCTGGGCCATCCAGTAGCAGCCGTTCAGGTTGACGTCGATGACCTGCCGGAACTGCTCGGGCGTCTCGTGGGTGGCCGGCACTGCGGTGCCGATCCCGGCGTTGTTGACCAGGACGTCGACGTGGCCGAACTCCTCCATCGCCAGGGCGACCAGGTCGGTGCAGGACTGCGGGTCGGACACGTCGGTGCCGTGGGTGAGCGCCCGGCGGCCGGTCTGCTCCACCAGCGCCGCGGTGTCGGCGAGCCGCTCGACCCGGCGGGCGCCGAGCGCGACGTCGGCGCCGGCCTCGGCCAGCGCCTGGGCGAAGGCGACGCCCAGGCCGCTGGATGCGCCGGTGACGACGGCCACCTTGCCGTCGAGCCGGAAGCGGTCCAGGACAGGTCGGTCGGCCATGGTGGCGATCGTAGGGGTGTCCGTCCCAGCCTTCGCTCGCGAGGTTTCGAGACGGGCGCAGAGCGCCCTCCTCATCCACCGGTGGTTGAGGAAGTTGCGCAGCAACTGTCTCGAAACCCGGTGACCCGGGGTTGGTGCTCCTCACGGCCACAATGGGCTCATGCAGCCCGAGCCCGGTCAGGTCGTCACGGTGTTCCGCAACCGGCTCCGCCCCGACGCGGACGCCTACGCCGAGCACTCCGCACGGATGAGCGCGCTGGCCCGCGACATGCCCGGGTACGTCGAGCACAAGACGTTCACCGCCGAGGACGGCGAGCGGGTCACGCTCGTGACCTTCGCCGACCGGGCGTCGCACGACGTGTGGGGGCGGCACCCCGAGCACCGCGAGGCGCAGCGGGCCGGCGTACGCGACTACTACGAGGAGTACTCGATCAGCGTCGGGGAGACCGACCGCGCGAGCGCGTGGACGCGTGACCGGCGGGAGAGAGACGCCGGGGGGTAGTCGCGTCCCTGTCCCGCCTTCTTCCCTGATCACTTTCGTGGGGAACCTCAACCGTCCCCCTCGTCTGGACGGCTGTCAAGCAAACTCTTGACGTATGTCCAGAAATAGCTGGACACGTGCCAAGATGCGGGGGTGACCCCGTCCACCCGTAACCGTCGCTCCACGGTGGACAAGTTCGACGAACGCCGCAACGAGCTGGCGGAGTCGGCGCTGCGGACCCTGGGGGAGCGCGGCTACGCACGCACGAGCCTCCGAGAGATCGCCAACAACTCCGAGTTCAGCCATGGGGTCGTGCACTACTACTTCGCTGACAAGCTCGAGCTGGTCGTCTACAGCGTCCGCCACTACAAGGCCCGCTGCGTCACTCGCTACGACGGCGTGGTCGCCGACTCAACCACCCCCGAGGAGCTCCTGGACGCGTTCGCCGCGAAGCTGGTGGAGACGGTGCAGGACGAAGCGCCGATGCACTGCCTCTGGTACGACCTGCGCACCCAGAGCATGTTCGAGCTGGACCTCCGCGAGGCGGTCACCCTCATCGACAAGACCCTCGAGGAGATGATCTGGCGGGTCGTCAGCCGCTACGCAGAGCTCGCCGGGCGGCCGCCGGCGATGGGCCCGGCCGCCGCGTACGGCGTCCTGGACGGGCTGTTCCAGCAGGCCCTGCTCGGCCACGTGGCCGGTGACGCGGCCGCGCTGCCGACCCTGGTCGAGCAGGTGCATGCGCTGATGCCCCTGACCCTCGCCGTCGGGTAGTCTGGGGGCATGCGCAGGACCCTGCTCCTTACCTAGCCGCGTCGACGACGCCCCGATTCGGGAGTCGACGCGGCCGCCCCTCTGCCATGAGGGGCTTTTTTGTGCCCGAGGACAGGACCCACGACGAGGACTTGAGATGACTGAGCAGGAAGACGAGCGCTACGACCCCACCGCGGTCGAGGCCAAGTGGCAGCAGGTCTGGGCCGACCTGGACCCGTTCCGCGCGGACGACGACTCTCCGCGGGAGAAGCGGTACGCGCTGACGATGTTCCCCTACCCGAGCGGGGACCTGCACATGGGTCACGCCGAGGTCTTCGCCCTGCACGACGTGGTGGCCCGCTACTGGTGGCTGCGCGGCTACGAGGTGCTGAACCCGATGGGCTTCGACTCCTTCGGGCTGAACGCGGAGAACGCCGCGATCCGCGACAACGAGCACCCGGCGACGTTCACCTACGCCAACATCGCCATCTCGACCGAGTCCTGCAAGAGGTTCGCCACCAGCTTCGACTGGAGCCGGACGCTGAACACCTCGGACCCCGAGTACTACCGCTGGACCCAGTGGCTGTTCCTGAAGTTCCGCGAGCGCGGCCTGGCCTACCGCAAGGAGAGCCCGGTCAACTGGTGCCCGGTCGACCTGACCGTGCTGGCCAACGAGCAGGTCATCGACGGCCACTGCGAGCGCTGCGGGGCCGAGGTCACCAAGCGCGAGCTGACCCAGTGGTACTTCAAGATCACCGACTACGCGCAGGAGCTGCTGGACAACCTGGACGTGCTGGAGCCCACGTGGCCCGACCGCGTCATCAACGCCCAACGCAACTGGATCGGCCGCTCCGAGGGCGCGCACGTGACCTTTGACGTGGTCGACGGTGAGCCGCTGACCGTCTACACGACCCGTCCGGACACCCTGTTCGGTGCGACCTTCATGGTCGTCGCCGCGGACGCCCACCTGGCGGCCCGGCTGGTCACCGACGAGCAGCGCCCGGCGTACGACGCCTACCTGGAGGAGGTCCGCAAGGCCTCCGACATCGAGCGGCTGTCGACCGACCGACCCAAGACCGGCGTCTTCCTGGGCCGCTACGCCGTCAACCCGGTCAACGGCGAGCGGATCCCGATCTGGGCGGCCGACTACGTGCTGGCCGACTACGGCACCGGCGCGATCATGGCGGTGCCCGGGCAGGACCAGCGCGACTGGGAGTTCGCCGAGAAGTTCGGGCTGCCGATCGTCCGCACGGTCCAGCCCCCGGCGGGCTTCGAGGAGGACGGCGGGAAGGCGTACGTCGGCCAGGGGACCGCCATCAACTCCGCCAACGACGAGATCTCGCTGGACGGCATGGAGATCGCCGCTGCGAAGACGGCGATCATCGACTGGCTGGAGCAGAAGGGCGCCGGCACGCGCGCGGTGAACTTCCGGCTGCGCGACTGGCTGCTGTCGCGCCAGCGCTACTGGGGTGCACCGATCCCGATCATCCACTGCCCGTCCTGCGGCGAGGTGCCGGTGCCCGAGGACCAGCTGCCCGTCGTCCTGCCCGAGCTGCGCGGCTCCGACCTGACCCCGAAGGGGGTCTCGCCGCTGGCTGCCGCCGAGGACTGGGTCAACGTCGACTGCCCGTCGTGCGGCGGCCCGGCCAAGCGCGACAGCGACACGATGGACACCTTCGTGGACTCGTCGTGGTACTTCCTGCGCTACTGCTCGCCGCACGACGACACCCAGGCGTTCGACACCGACCTGGTCAACGAGTGGGGCCCGTGCGACGTCTACATCGGCGGCGTCGAGCACGCGGTGCTGCACCTGCTGTACGCACGCTTCTTCACGATGGTCCTGAACGACATGGGGCTGGTCGGCTTCCGCGAGCCGTTCTCGGCGCAGCTGAACCAGGGCACCGTCATCAACGAGGGCGCCAAGATGTCGAAGTCCAAGGGCAACGGCGTGCGATTGGGGGAGCAACTTGCGGCCTTCGGCGTGGATGCGGTGCGGCTGACCCTGGTCTTCGCGGGACCGCCCGAGGACGACATCGACTGGGCCGACATGTCGCCGTCCGGGTCGGTGCGCTTCCTGCAGCGCGCGTGGCGGCTGAGCGGCGACGTCACGTCGCCCGCCGGCACCCCTGCCGCCGGGGGCGACGAGGAGCTGAGGCGTGCGACCGCGCGCGCGGTGCACGATGCCGCGGAGCTGGTCGACGCCTTCCGGTTCAACGTGATGATCGCCCGGGTGATGGAGCTGGTGAACGCCACCCGCAAGGCGATCGACTCCGGCTGCGGACCCGCCGACCCCGCCGTCCGCGAGGCCACCGAGGCGGTGGCGATCCTGCTGTCGCTGGTCGCGCCGTACACCGCCGAGGAGATGTGGGCCCGGCTGGGCCACGAGCCGACGGTGGCGCGGGCCGGCTGGCCGGAGGTCGACCCAGCACTGCTGGTCGAGTCGTCGGTGACGGCGGTCGTCCAGGTGCAGGGGAAGGTGAAGACGCGGCTGGAGGTCAGCCCCGACATCACCGCCGCGGACCTGGAGGCGCTGGCGCTGGCCGACGCGGCCGTCGCGACGGCGGTCGACGGTCGTGAGGTGCGCCGGGTGATCGTCCGCGAGCCGTCGCTGGTCAACATCGTCGTCTGACCGCGCGATGAGTTCTCGGTCAGGTCGAGGTCTGATGCCACATGAGCGAGACTCTTGCCGTGCAGACCTTCACCGTGGGTGAGGGCGACGACCTGATCACCTACGACGTCCGTGGCGACGTCTCGTCGGGGACGCCCCTGTTCATCCTGGGCTCGCCGATGGAGGCGTCGTACTTCGCTCCGCTGGCCGAGCACTTCACGGACCGGCCGGTCATCACCTACGACCCGCGCGGCACCGCCCGCAACCCGCACGGCACCTCGCCGCTCACGCCGGAGCAGCACGCGGAGGACATCCACCGGGTCATCCAGGCGGCCGGGGCCGGACCGGTCGACGTCTTCGCCAGCAGCGGGGGAGCGGTCAACACTCTCGCGCTCGTCGCTGCCCACCCCGGTGACGTCCGCACGGCGGTGGCTCACGAGCCACCCACCGCCGCCTTGCTGCCGGACCGCGACCGCATCCTCGCCGTCGCCGAGGACATGCGCGCGACGTACGAGACCCAGGGCAACGGGCCGGCGATGGCGAAGTTCATCGCCCTGGTGATGCTCGACGGCGAGCTGCCCGACGACTACCTCGACCGACCGGCACCCGACCCGGCGATGTTCGGCATGTCCGCGGAGGACGACGGCTCGCGGGACAACGCCCTGATGCGCAACCTCGGGACCTGCAACGCCTACGAGCCGGACCTCGACGCCCTGGCGGCGAAGGGTGACGGGCTGGTGATCGCGGTCGGCGCGGACTCCGGCCAGCAGATGGCCGCTCGCGGCGGCCACTCGGTCGCGGCCCGGCTGGGCAGCGAGGTGGCGATCTTCCCGAAGGGTCACGCCGGGTTCATGCCCGGCGACGGCGACCCGGACGGGTTCGCGGCCCGGCTGCGGGAGGTCCTGGACCGCGCCGCGTCCTGAGCCCGAGCACCCATGTCGACGGCAGGGGTCACGCGTTAGCCTCGCGTCCATGCCGGTCGTCGTGGTCACCGACTCCACGGCGAGCCTCTCGCCGGAGCTGGCCGACAAGCGCGGCATCGTCGTGGTTCCGCTGCAGGTGGTGATCGGCGCCGACGTCTACGACGAGGGGTCCGACGGCGCGACACCGGAGCTCGTGGCCGCCGCGCTGAAGGAGTTCCGGCCCGTGAGCACCTCCCGGCCCACGCCGGCCGCGCTGCTCGAGGTCTACGAGGAGTGCGCCCGCAACGGAGCGACCGAGATCGTCTCGGTGCACCTGTCCGCGGACATGAGCGGGACCTTCGAGTCCGCCCAGCTCGCCGCCCGTGAGGCGCCGGTCCCCGTCGTACCCGTGGACAGCCGGCAGGTCGGGGTGGCCACCGGGTACGCCGCCCTGTCCGCGGCCGACGTGGTCGACGCCGGGGGCTCGGCCGAGGAGGCCGCCAAGGCTGCCCTCGAACGCGCCTCGCGGTCCCGGTCGCTGTTCTACGTGGACACGCTGGAGTACCTCCGGCGCGGCGGACGGATCGGTGCGGCGGCGGCCCTGCTGGGTGGTGCCCTCGCGGTGAAGCCGTTGCTGGAGATCGCGGAGGGCCGGGTCGCCTCCCTGGAGCGGGTGCGCACGGCGGCGCGGGCCCTGGCCAGGCTGGAGGAGCTCGCGGTGCAGGCCGCCGGGTCCGAGGCCGTGGACGTCACCGTCGCGCACCTGGCTTCGTCCGAGCGGGCCAGGCAGCTCCAGGAGAAGCTGGCCGTGCGGCTGGCGGACAACCTCGAGGGGCGCGAGGTGACCTGCGCGGAGCTGGGCGCGGTGCTCGGCGCCCACGTCGGGCCCGGGATGCTCGCGGTCTGTGTGGCGCCCCTGCTCTGAGGTGATGGCCGGGACCCTGACGCCTCGTCCGTCCACCACCGGTCCACAGCCGGACCGCGCGGGCCGGTTGTCCACAGGTGGCGGCCGCGGCCGCCGCGGCCGTCGCCGGATCTTCCTAGGTTCGTCGCATGCGCACCCGACGAGCCCTCGACCACGACGCGGCCCTCTCCCGTCGGCTGGGTCAGCTCGGCGACGAGCTCTCTGCTCACCCCGGCGGTGTTCGCCCGGCCCGACCGCAGCCGCCGCCCTCCGACCTGACCACGGCGTCCTGGTGGGACGACCACACCCGGCCCGCCGCGCCGAGGCGCCGGCCGACGCAGCCGGTTCCGCGCCCGCTGCCGGCCGCGGCCCTCGCGCGCCCGCCAGGTCGGCACGCCGCGCCGCGGCAACGCATCCCTGGCGGGCTCGGCGCTGCCCAGCTGGCAGCCGTCGCGGTGGTCGTGGCGGTCGGCCTGGCGGTCACGTGCTGGTGGTTGGTGCGCGGCACGGCTCATCCCGCTCCCGATCTCGCTGCCGCGGCTGCGCCGGGGCTGGTCCCCGTCAGTCCTGGGGTCGCGCCGGTGGCCGACCCGGCCGGCTCCCGGGCCGGCAGCAGTGCCGCTCCGACTGCCGCTCCGGCGACCGTGACCATCGACGTGGCGGGCAAGGTCCGCCACCCCGGCATTGCCGTCCTCGACACCGGGGCGCGCGTCGTCGACGCCATCAAGGCGGCCGGCGGCGCCCGGCCGGGGGTCGACCTCACCGGTCTCAACCTCGCCCGGGTGCTGGTCGACGGGGAGCAGGTGGTCGTCGGCGGCACCCCACCCTCGGGTGCCGCCGCGGAGGCGGTGCCGTCCAGCGGGCCGTCCGGGCCCGCGACGCTGGTCAACCTCAACACGGCCACCGAGACCGAGCTCGACACCCTGCCGGACGTCGGACCGGTCACCGCGGCGTCGATCCTCCAGTGGCGCGACCAGCACGGCGGCTTCACCTCGGTCGACGAGCTGCTCGAGGTCGACGGCATCGGTGAGGTCACCCTCGGCAAGCTCGCGCCCTACGTGACGGTGTGAGCCTCGATGTCGATCTCGACCTCGACCTCGAACCCGAGCTCGACGCCGCCGCCCCGGGCCGCCGCCTCGACCTGCGAATGCCCCTCCTCGGTGCCGCGGCGTGGCTGGGTGCGGTGGGCGGCACCCTGGCCCGGGGGCCGGTGCTGGTCCTGCTCCTGGTTGCGGTCGTGCTCGCGGGCTGCGCGGTGGCGGGCGCCTGCTGGCACCGCCCGGGCGTCGTCCGGTCTGTGGGAGCTCTTGTGCTCGTCGCGCTGGCCGCCGGGTCGATCGCGATGTTGCGGGCCGAGCGCGTCGCGCACAACCCGGTCTCGGCGCTCGCCGACGAGGGCGCCGCCGTCACGGTGGTCGGCACGGTCGCCTCCGACCCGCACACCGTCGCCGGCTCGTCCGGCTCGTTCGCCGGCGACCAGGTGGTCTGGCGGCTCGCCGTGCACCGGGTCACCGGCCGCGGCCGCACCGTCGACCTGGTCGCGCCGGTCCTGGTCCTGGGCAGCTCGGACGACGCCGAGGTGCCGCTCGGTGCCACGGTGCGGATGCACGGCCGGCTGGTCCCGGCCGACGACCGGGACCTGGCGGCACTGCTGCGACCGAGCGGTGGCGTCGAGGTCGTCGAGCCGCCCGGCCCGTGGTGGCGGGCGGCAGCGACGGTCCGGCAGGCGCTCCGCGACTCCGTGGCCCACCGGCCCGCCGACCAGCGGGCCCTGGTGCCTGCCCTGGTGGACGGCGACGACGCCCGGGTCGACCCCGGGCTCCAGGACGCGTTCCGCACGACCGGACTGACCCACCTGCTGGCGGTCTCCGGCACCAACCTCACCCTGGTCGTCGGCTTCCTGCTGTGGCTGGCTCGCTGGTTCCGGGTGCGAGGACGATGGCTGCACCTGGTGGCGGCGACGGGCATTGCCGGGTTCGTGCTCATCGCGCGCACCGAGCCCAGCGTCCTGCGGGCAGCGGTCATGGGCTCGATCGGGCTGGTCGCCCTGGGCACCGACGGCCGGCACCGGGCGCTGCGCGGGCTCGGGAGCGCGGTGGTCGTGCTGGTGCTGGTCGATCCCGGCCTGGCCGTCTCGGCCGGGTTCGCGCTTTCGGCGCTGGCCACGGGCGGGATCCTGCTGCTGGCGCCGCCGTGGCGCGACGCGCTCGCCCGGTGGCTGCCCCGGTGGCTGGCCGAGGCGGTCGCGGTGCCGGCCGCGGCCCAGCTGGCCTGCACCCCCTTGGTGGCCGCGATCTCCGGCCAGGTCAGCCTGGTGGCCGTGGCGGCCAACCTGCTGGTCGCGCCGTTGGTCGGCCCGGCCACCGTGCTGGGCTTGGCCGGCGGCCTGCTCACCCTGGCCTGGGCGCCCGTCGGCCGGGTCTGCGGGACGCTCGCGTCGTGGTGCGTGGCCTGGCTCGTCACCGTGGCCACGCACGGTGCGGCGCTGCCCACGGCGGCGGTGGGCTGGGGGACCGGTCCCGTCGCGCTGGCGCTGCTCACCCTGGCGACCGTCGTGCTGGCCGTGGCCGGACCGCGGCTGCTCCGGCGGCCGGTCGCCGCACTCGGGGCCGCGGGCGTGCTGGTGATCGCCGTGCTGGTCCGGCCGCCGACCTTCGGCTGGCCGCCTGACGGCTGGGTGCTCGTGGCCTGCGACGTGGGCCAGGGCGACGGGTTGGTGCTCAACGCCGGGCGGGGCCGGGCCGTGGTGGTCGACAGCGGGCCGGAGCCGCGCTCCATGGACCGCTGTCTCGACCGGCTGGGCGTCCGGGAAGTCCCGCTGCTGGTGCTGACGCACTTCCACGCCGACCACGTCGACGGGATCGCCGGCGTCTTCGCCGACCGTCGGGTCGGAGCGGTGGAGACGACCCGGCTGCTCGACCCACCCGGCGGCGTCCACGAGGTCGAGGAGGCCGCGTCGGGTTCGGGGCTGACGCCTTCGCCCGCGCCGTACGCCGCCACCCTGGCGGTCGGGCCGGTGACGCTCCAGGTGCTGTGGCCCCTGCCCGACTCACCGACGGCCGGACCGGGCGACGGATCGACCGCCAACGAGGCCAGCGTGGTCCTGCTGGTGCAGGTGGCCGGCCTCCGGCTGTTGCTCACCGGCGACGTCGAGCCCGAGGGTCAGGCGGTGCTGGCCCGCCTGGTGCCGGGGCTGCACGTCGACGTTCTGAAGATGCCCCACCACGGCAGCCGCTACCAGGACGAGGACTGGCTGCTCTCCCTCCAGCCGCGCGTTGTGCTGGTCTCGGTCGGAGCCGACAACGACTACGGTCAGCCCGCCGCCTCGTCGCTTCAACCGCTGGCCGACGCGGGCGCCCAGGTGCTGCGCACCGACCAGCACGGCGACCTGGCGGTGGTCTCCGACGGCGGTGGGCCGCGGGCGGTGACCAGCAGGTGAGCTGTCGGCGCCCACGTCTGTGCCTACTTCTGCTGCGTGGCCTCGGTGCGGGGGAGCGCACATCGAGTGTCAGTGCGCGGCTCTAGAGTGGCCGCATGACCGGCAACGAGACCCCGCTGGGCCGGGTCGTGCTGGTCACCGGCAAGGAGGAGTTCCTGGGCGAGCGCACCGTCTCGACGGTGCGCGCCGCGGTCCGGCGGGAGGACCCGGAGGCGGAGTTCTCGGAGACCCGGGCCGTCGGCCTGACGCTGGCGACCTTCGGCGAGCTGGCCGCCCCCTCACTGTTCAGCGCGGTCCGGTGCGTGGTGGTGCGGGGGCTCGAGGAGCTGCCCGACGAGTCGGTCGACGGACTGCTCGACTACGCCGCTGCGCCGGTCGAGGACGTCGCGCTGGTGCTCGTGCACGGCGGAGGGGCCAAGGGCAGCGGGGTGCTGGCCAAGCTGCGCAAGCTCCCGGCCGTCACCGAGCACAAGTCGGCCGAGCTGCGGCCGAGCGAGTTCCCGCAGTTCGTGGCGGCCGAGGTGAAGACCCACGGCTCCCGGATCGAACGCGAGGCAGCCGACGCGCTGGTCCAGGCAGTGGGCCAGGACCTGCGTTCGCTGGCGGCCGCCGCGGACCAGCTCACCAGCGACTTCCCCGGCGAGTCGATCGGGATCGAGACGGTGAAGAAGTACTTCGGCGGGCGAGCCGAGGCCAAGTCGTTCGCGGTCGCCGACGCGGCGTTCTCGGGCCGGCGCCAGGCCGCGCTGGAGGAGCTCCGCTGGGCGCTCGACGGTGGCACCCCTCCCGTGCTGGTGACCTCGGCGTTCGCGGGTGGTGCGCGCGGCCTGGCCCGCTACCACGGTGCTCCGCCGCGGATGAAGGAGGCCGACCTGGCCCGCGAGGTCGGGGTGCCGCCCTGGAAGCTGCGCAGCCTGCGCGAGCAGTCCCGGGGCTGGAGCGAGGGCGGCCTTGGCCGGGCGATCCGCGCGGTCGCCCAGGCCGACGCCGACATCAAGGGTGCGGCCAGCGACGCCAACTACACCCTGGAGCGCCTGGTGCTCACCATCACCGCGCTGCGCGAGCCGCGCTGACCCGGCGCCAGCTGCCCCGAAACACGTCGACCCGTCAGAAGGTCTCTGACGGGTCGATGGGGGAGGCGCTCAGAGAGAGGCGGCCTTCTTGGCGATCGCGGACTTGCGGTTCGCGGCCTGGTTCTTGTGGATGACGCCCTTCGAGGCGGCCTTGTCCAGCTTGCGGGACGCGTCGTGCGCCAGCTCCTTGGCCTGGGCGGCGTCGCCGGTCTCGGCGGCCTCGCGGAACTTGCGCACGGCGGTCTTCAGGCCGGTCTTGACGGCCTTGTTGCGCTCGTGACGCTTCTCGTTCTGCTTGTTCCGCTTGATCTGGGACTTGATGTTGGCCACAGGTGCTCTTCCGGTGCGTGGTGGATGACTTGAGTTCGTGGGCGCGGCGGACCACCGCCAGCGCGACGGACAACGGTAACAGCGGGCGGCTCAGCCCCTCAAATCGAGGCGGCGGCGCGCCGCGGCGAGGAACCGGGCCGACTCGGCCCGCCGAAAGGTCTGGAGTGTGGGCAGGTTGGTGGCCGGGTCGGTGTGGGCCCGCCAGGCGAGGTTCGCCCCGATCGCCACCAGCCAGCCGTCGACCACCGCGTCACCGGCTGCGCGCAGCGCGGGGGAGGAGGCGAGCGATGCGTCGAACCAGGCCGAGTGCACCCGCTCGGCCCGCGCGAGGAGCGGGTCCAGCCAGCCCGGCCCGACACCGAAGGCGCCCCAGTCGACGAAGACCAGCTCGCCGGTGGGGCGCTGCAGGAGGTTGTCGTTGCGGATGTCGTAGTGGACGACGTGGTCACTCGGGGACTCCGCCAGCCCGTCCGCGAGGTCGAGCAGGTGGGGCAGCCGGTTGACGACCCAGCGCGGCAGAAGATCGTCGGGAAGCTCGGGCGCGGCCTCCAGTCCTTCGCGCCAGAAGGCGAACACCTCGCCCATGTCGACCGGTCCCGGCCGGAACAGTGGAGGCTCCTCGGTGCGGTGACCCGGTGGCGGCGGCGTCGGCAGCCGCTCGTTCATGACCGCGACGAGCTCGTCGGTCCGGGCGAGCAACAGCTCCATCGTGGCGTCGTCGGCCAGGTCGGGGTGACGACCCTCGACGTCCTCGAGGAGGAGTGCGACCCACTCGCCGTCGTCGTACGACGCCAGGAGCTCGGCCCAGAGCTCGTGAGCGCCCAACAGGGTGAGTGCCTCCACCTCTCGACGGAACAGCACCAGCGATCCGACGTTGAGCTCGGCGCCGACCGCCTTGACGAAGGCGCGCGTGCCGTCGGCGCACACCACCCGCGAGGCGCACCCGGGCGACATCCCGCCCTGCTGCTCGGCCACGGCGATCACGGGTGAACCCAGGGTGCGGTCCACCCACGCGCGGACGGGCTCCGGCACCGAGGGGTAGGGCGCGTGTGCCCCCGCCGCGCGGGGTGCGGTCATTTCCAGCCCCGGCGCCCGCGGAGCCAGTCCCAGCAGACCTCGCCCTGCCAGCGCTGGACGTCACGGATGAACGGCGAGGTCGGCGGCACCGGGTCGTCGGCGCTCTTCAGGAAGTAACCGGTGATCAGGGCCAGCACCACGTCGATCGAGTCCGCCGGTACGACGGAGAGCAGTGGGTGGTTCGCGATGACCTGCTCCACGTCGAGACCGTCGCCGCGGGGCCCGATCAGCAGGAACAGGGAGTCGAGCCAGGCCGCGCCGACGAACGGCCAGTTCCAGTCGCACAGCAGCGCCCGGCCGTCCGTGGTCAGCAGGATGTTGTCGTCGCGGACGTCGGTGTGAACCACCGTCTGGCCGGCCATCGCCTCGGCGTACCTCGCTGCCAGCCCGGCGGCCTCGTCCGCGTGCGCCAGCTCGGGGTGGCTCACGCGCAGCACGTCCCAGAACGCCGGCCACGCCGCGAACTCCTCCGTCGCGTGCGGCAGCTCCAGCTCGACCGGCGGCGGGGTGAGCAGCGCGGCTGCGTCGGCGAGCATGTCGAGGCACTGCCGCAGCTCGTCGTGGCGCCACGGCCGGCGCGGGGGCCGCGCCTCGACGTACTCGGTCGACAGCACGAACCAGTCGTCCACGTCCTCGCTCCAGAGCAGCCGGGGCGCCGGGGCGCCCGCCGGCAGCGCGGCCAGCTTGCGGACCTCCTCGCGATAGGCGTCCGCGAACATCCGCTGGGCCTTGGTGGAGGCGGCCTTCACGAAGTGCCGGCTGCCGTCCTCACACTCCAGCACCGACGCGAAGCCAGGGGTGAAGCCACCGTTCTGCGACGCGGCGGAGGCGACCGGCGCACCGCACCGCTGCTCGACCGCGGCACGGACCGAGGGTGGCAGGTGGGCCCACTCCAGGCGGCGGGCGGTCCGTCCGTGCGGGAGAGAAGAGGGCTGCACCCGCCCATCTTCGCGGCCGGACCGCCGCCGCTCCGAGTAGGTGGTCCGATCGGGCCGCGCGAGCGCGAGGTGCTGGAGGTGACGGGTCGGGTCCTGAAGACCGGGCCGCCGCGATCGTCTACGCCTTCGACCGAGGACTGGTCTCTCCGGGTGGCGCCTAGACCGTGACCAGGTCGGCACGGCGTACCTCGGTGAGGCAGCCGAGGATCAATTCGTGGTCGCCGGCCCGGAAGCCGGCGACGTAGCGCTCACGACCTCCTGCCGGGTCACGAGCCGCCGATCACTTCGGCGTACTCGGCCTCGATCACCGGTAGCCGGTCCCAGTCCCACGGCTCGGGAGTGCCGTCGAGCTTCGGCTCGAGCCGGTCCAGCGAGTGGTGCAGCCCCACGATGTGGCCCTGGCCCAGCGCTGCGGCGATGTCCGGCGTGTCCTCGGTGAGCCGGAGCCGGGACCCGTCGCCCTCGGCCGCGAGCTCCCAGGTGAGCGTGGTGCCCGGGCCGAAGTGGCGGTAGACCAGCCGGTGCGGCGGGTCGACCTCCACGATCTCGCACCGCATCGGCTCCTCGCCCAGCTCGGGCGCGGCGAACGAGATCTGACCCCCGGCGGACAGGTCGACGGTGATCGTCGCATCGAACGGCAGCCACCACCCGGCCAGCCCGTCGGGGGTGGTGATCGCCGCCCACACCCGGTCGACCGGGTGAGCGAGCAGCCGCTCGAAGCGGATCGTGCCGTGGCCGCCGTCGCGGGTGACGGCGCCGTGGCGGGGAGAGGGGTGGGTCGTGGAGGTCATCGTGAGTCCTTTCCGGTGCGGTCGAGGTGGGCTTCGAGGCGGTCGAGCCGCTGGTCCCAGGCTCGGCGGTGTCGCTCGAGCCAGGCGTCCAGCTCCTGCAAGGGAGCGAACCTGGCCCGGTAGCAGCGGCGCTGGCCGTCGCGGCGTACGTCGACCAGCCCCGCGGAGCGCAGCACCTTCAGGTGCCGCGAGACACCGGGCTGGTGCATGCCGACGAGCTCGACGAGCTCGCCCACCGAACGCTCCCCGTCCCGGACCGCGTCCAGGATCGCCAGCCGGGTCGGCTCGGCGATCGCGTCGAGGGTGCGCGGCAGGTCCATGACCAGAACATATGCGTACCCGTATATACATGTCAACGTATATAGCAACGAGTAACCTGCGCCGGTGGCCGAGGGAGCAACGCAGACCGCGGCGCGCGAACGCGATCTCGACCGGCTGCTCACCTTCGTCGACGCCATCGTCGCCATCGCGATCACCTTGCTGGTGCTGCCCCTGGTCGAGCTCACCGCAGACATCACCGCGGACGACCGGGTCGGCACGGTTCTCCACGAGCACGCCAGTGACCTGTGGTCCTTCGCCCTCAGCTTCTACGTGATCGCCCGGATCTGGATGGGCCAGCACCAGGTGGTCGGTCCCTTGGTGGACGGCAGTGGGCGAATCACCGGACTGCTCCTGGTGTGGACGTTCACCGTCGTCGTACAGCCCTTCTCGACCGCGCTGGTCGCCCGGGCCGGCGAACAGCCGATCACCAAGACGCTGTACGTCGGCACGATGGCACTCAGCCTCGTCCTCGTCGGGCTGCTCAGGGTCGAGATCACCCGCCACCCCGAGCTCACGGATGCGCCGCAGCGGCGCGGTGCGGTCGGCGCCTTCGCCTCGGCCGGCCTGCTGGTGGGGGCGCTGGTGGTGATGCTGGCCTTCCCAGGCTCCAGCTACTACCCGATCCTGCTGCTCCTGCTCGAGGGCCCGGTGTTCCGGCTGGCCCAGCGAGTGAGGAATCGGTCCGGTACCTGAGCCGTGCGAGGATTTCCCTCGACATGACGCGCAACGCCCCGCCCCCCGGTCGCACTGACCCTGCGACGATCCGGAACTTCTGCATCATCGCGCACATCGACCACGGCAAGTCGACGCTCGCGGACCGGATGCTGCAGCTGACCGGCGTGGTCGACGAGCGCAGCGCGCGGGCGCAGTACCTCGACCGGATGGACATCGAGCGCGAGCGCGGGATCACCATCAAGAGCCAGGCCGTCCGGATGCCCTGGACGGCCGAGCCGGGCAACGAGCAGGGCGCGGAGCCCGGCACGTACGTGCTCAACATGATCGACACCCCGGGGCACGTGGACTTCACCTACGAGGTCTCCCGGTCGCTGGAAGCCTGCGAGGCTGCGATCCTGCTGGTCGACGCCGCCCAGGGCATCGAGGCGCAGACCCTGGCCAACCTCTACCTCGCGCTCGCGGCCGACCTCCATGTCATCCCGGTGCTCAACAAGATCGACCTGCCGAGCGCCAACCCGGAGAAGTACGCCGAGGAGCTCGCGCACATCATCGGCTGCGAGCCGGGCGACGTGCTGAGGGTGAGCGCCAAGACCGGCGAGGGTGTCGCGGCCGTGCTGGACGAGGTGGTCAGGAGCACCCCGGCCCCGGTCGGTGACGCCGACGCCCCGGCCCGGGCGCTGATCTTCGACTCCGTCTACGACACCTACCGCGGCGTGATCACCTACGTCCGCGTCATCGACGGCAAGCTCCGCCACCGCGATCGGATCAGGATGATGTCGACGGGGGCCACCCACGAGCTGCTCGAGCTCGGGGTGATCAGCCCCGAGCCGGTCCGGGCCGGCGAGATCGGGGTCGGCGAGGTGGGCTACCTGATCACCGGTGTGAAGGACGTCCGCCAGTCCCGGGTGGGTGACACCGTGACCACCCAGCACCATGGCGCCGTCGAGTCACTGGGTGACTACAAGCACCCCAACCCGATGGTCTACGCGGGCCTCTATCCGATCGACGGCGACGAGTTCGGTGACTTCCGCGAGGCACTTGAGAAGCTCCAGCTGAACGACGCCTCCCTCACCTACGAGCCCGAGACCTCGGGCGCGCTGGGCTTCGGCTTCCGCTGCGGCTTCCTCGGGCTGCTGCACATGGAGATCACCCGCGACCGGCTCGAGCGCGAGTTCGGGCTCGACCTCATATCGACCGCGCCCAACGTCGTCTACGAGGTGGTGATGGAGGACGGCTCCGAGCACGAGGTGACCAACCCGAGCGAGTTCCCGGAAGGGAAGATCGCCGAGGTCCGTGAGCCGGTCGTACGCGCCACGATCCTGTCTCCCAGCGACTACATCGGCACCATCATGGAGCTCTGCCAGAACAAGCGCGGCACGCTGCTCGGGATGGACTACCTCTCCGAGGATCGCGTCGAGATGCGTTACACGCTCCCGATGGGCGACATCGTCTTCGACTTCTTCGACCAGCTGAAGTCACGGACCAAGGGCTACGCCTCCCTCGACTACGAGCGGTCGGGCGACCAGGCGGCCGACCTGGTCAAGGTCGACATCCTGCTCCAGGGCGAGCCGGTCGACGCGTTCAGCGCGATCGTGCACAAGGACGCGGCGTACTCCTACGGCGTCATGATGGTCGCCAAGCTCAAGGAGCTGATCCCCAGGCAGCAGTTCGAGGTGCCGATCCAGGCTGCGATCGGCGCCCGGGTGATCGCCCGCGAGAACATCCGCGCCATGCGCAAGGACGTGCTGGCCAAGTGCTACGGCGGCGACATCACCCGCAAGCGCAAGCTCCTCGAGAAGCAGAAAGAGGGCAAGAAGCGGATGAAGATGGTCGGCCGCGTCGAGGTCCCACAGGAGGCCTTCGTGGCCGCGCTCTCCACCACCGAGCGTAGCGCGAAGTAACAGCCGCCCCGCCGGTCCCAGCGGCCACTGCAGCCTCGCGACACCCCGACCGGGCAGCAGAAACGGTCGACCAAAAAGGGGATATCCTGACCGCGAGCTGCCCTCGACCCGCTGTGGTCGCGCATCGTGGGGGTCGTCTCGCGGGCTGGCTTGTGGGGAGCCGGCGCAGAGCCACAGGGGGGCTGGATGGAGGCGAGCGACGCCACCGCTAGCAGTAGCGCGCGCGCACAAGAGCTGCGCGCGAGCCTGGGCGCCCGCCGAGAGGTGGAGGCGCTGCTGGCCGAGGCGAGCGCGACGCGGGAGGCCGCGGTCGCCGACGCCGACGCAGTCATCGAGGAGGCCCAGCAGGTCTCCGACCAGCTGCTGCGCGAGAGCCGCACCGAGGCCGAGCGCACCACCACCGACGCCCGACTGCGGGCCGAGGGTGTGGTGGCCCGAGCACGCACCGAGGCCGAGGACATCACCCGACAGGCCAGGGCCGCGGCCGACGCGGTCCGGGCGCGCGCCGAGGCCCAGGTCGAGGAGCACCGCAAGCGGGTCCGTGCCGAGCTGACCGAGCAGGTCACCCGCGAGGTCGCCGAGCAGAGCCGGCGTGAGCTGGCCCGGGTGCACGAGCGGCAGCAGGGCATGATCGGCGACATCGAGGCCTCGGTGAGGATCCTGGGCGTGTCGATGGAGGCCGCGGTCGCGAACATCGCCGAGATGCTCTCCGCCCTCGACTCGCTGCGCGCGCACACCGCGGAGTCGCTGGGCGACGCGAACGTCCCGATGACCGGCTCGCCCCGCCACGTCACCGACCCGGACGACGACGTCGAGGGCGGCTCCGACCCGGCCGATCTCGGCGACACCGGCGACACCGGCGACGCCCACGACTCGGGCGACTCGGCAGACGGCGAGGATTCGGGGGACACGGTCGGCGGCGACGACGCCGAGGACGACGAGGATGACGAGGACCCGGATCCAGCCCGCGGCCGGACCTCACGGTCCGGCCACCTCGTCGACGCGCTCGCAGACCTCGACAAGGCGACTGATGTCGGCGACGGGCCCGACGACGAGGACCCGCCTCGCACGGCCACCGAGGCCTTCCTGCGCTCGGCCCACCTCGACCACGACGACCCGCCGTTGCCGCCGATGGACGACGCAGATGTCGGCGCCCGCTACGCCGGCGACGCCGTGCGAGCCACCGCCCGGGTACGGAGCCGGGAGGACGAGGAGACTCTCGAGGTCCTGCCCGGGCGGGACTCCTCGCACAAGCCCGGTCGCAACGGCAGGTCCGGTCCCGACGAGCGCACCTCCGCCGACGACGACGGTGACGGCACCGAGACATCCGGCAAGCCACTCGGCTGGCTGTTCCGCTCCTCGTCCTAGCCCGTCGCGGGTCTCGAGGTCCTCGCGGTGACCACTCGCCCCGACCACCGCCCGCTCCCGATCACCAGACCACGTGGCCTGGCCGCCCTGCTTCTCCCGCTGCTGGTGGCCGCCGGGCTGGGCCTGGGCGCCGGCCTGGCGCCCGACCGGACGCTGCTCGTGGTCGCGGCCGTCGTGTCCGCTGCGGTCCTGGTGGGCCGCGTGGAGTGGGCTGCCCTGGCCGTGGTCTGCGGCTCGGTGTTCGGGGCCTACCTCTCGCTGGTCTCGCCCTGGGCAACCGAGTGGCTGGCCGCGGTGCTGCTGGTGGCCTGGGCGGTACGCCGGGCGCAGGGGCCGCTGCACTCCCGGCGGCTGGCTTCGACGGCCCTGACCGTGCTGGCCCTGGCCACGGCGATCGTCCTCTCCTTCCTGGTGCACCCGCAGGGCCGGCCCGGCGTCGAGGTGGGTGCGAGGTACGCCGAGCTCGCGGTGGTGATGCTCGTGCTCACCGACGTGATGTGCGGTCCCCTGCGGCCGGTGCGCGCGGCGCGCTGGTACGTGCTGGCCTGCGTGGCCGCCTCGGTGTGCGGGATCGTCACCGCGCTGGTCGACGACCGGCATCGGGTCGTGGGCCCGGTCACCAACGCCGACACGTTCGCGTTCTTCCTCGTCGCCGCCGTCCCCCTCGTGGGCACCGTCCGGACCAGCACCCGACAGCCGGTCTGGTGGGTCTGGGCGTGTTTCGCGACCTTGATGGTGGCCGGCCTCGGCACCCAGTCCCGGCCAGCCTTCGTCGCCCTGGTCGCAATGGTGCTGGTGGCCGTGGCCACCGGGCTGCTCGCGCTCCGCCACGCCGGCGCCCTGATCGCAGTGGTGACGACCGGTGTGGCACTCGTGATCGCCGTACTGCCGCTGTCGTTCGGGCAGGCGATCACCGACCCGCAGCGGCTCTCCGACACCAACATCGCCCAGCGCAACGACCTGCGGCTCGCAGCCGTCGAGATGACCCGGCACAGCCCGGTGGTCGGCCTCGGCCCGGCGGCGTTCCTCGTCCTGCACCAGGACTACCACCGGGTCGGCGCGGTGGAGCGCGACCTCGACACCGCCTACAGCACCGCGCTCGAGGCCTCGGCCGAGCTCGGGCTGCTCGGGTTGGCCGCGCTGTACGCCGTGTGGCTGGTGCCCGCAGCGGCTGCTCGCCGGCGCTGGCGGCGCGACCGCTCCCCGTTGGTCGCGGGTGCTCTGCTGGCCCTCGGCGGCCTGCTCACGGCGTCGCTCCTGGAGTCCGAGCAGGGGGTGCTGGCGCTGTGGTTCCTGGCCGCGATGGCGGTCGCGCTGGGCCGTCCGGCACGGGTCCGGACCCCGATGTTCCCGGCCTCGTTCGAGGCGAGGTCGTCTGGACAGGTGGGGGTCAGATCGTGATTCCCTCTCCCCGACGGGCCTCCGACAGGAAAATGTGTCTCGGCGGTGGTGCGTCGGATGCGCAACACAGAGGTGCTGCCGCACTGGGGACGTGACGTCGACACGGAAAGCGGCACAGGAATACTGACGTCACACGACGGCGGATGCTCCAGGGGGGTCTGGGCACCAGCCGTCTGAGCAAAGCGTGGGGACATATGGACGTGCGCGACCTGGGGGTAGCGCTATGGCGGCAGCGACCGCTCGTCGCGTTGATCCTGGTGATCACCGGCGGAGCAGTGGCTGCCGGGATCGCCCTTGCCCCGAAGTCGTACGCCGCGACAGCCACGATCAGTGCCGCGGAGCAGCCTGGCGCGGTCGCGAGCGACGACCCCGACGCCTTGCGCGCGACCCTGGCCGAGCTGGCCAGCTCCCGGGGGGTGGTCGACGAGGTCCGGCACCGGGCCGGGACCGACCGGAGTGAGGCCGAGCTGCGTCGCTCGATCGAGGGCGACTGGGTCCGAGGCACGATCCTCGTGGAGATCACCGTCCAGGATCGTGACCCGGACATCGCCGCCACCCTCGCCAACACCGTGGCGGCGGTCCTCGTCGACGGTGGCACGGTCACCGAGCTTGCCGGGCCGTCGCTGGACCGGGCGTTGCTGCTCAAGACCAGCGACACCGCGCGGGCACCGGACACCTTCACCAGCCCGGACCTGCGGTACTCCATCGCCGTCGGGCTGTTGCTGGCCATCGGGCTGGCCGTGGCCGGCGCCATCTGGCGGGACCGGCGTACGCACACCGTCGACGACGCCGCCGCGGTCGAGGAGGCTGCGACCGCCCCGCTGCTGGCACACCTGAGCCGGCCTGGAGACCTGACCACGATGCCGGCGCTCCAACCCGGCACCGCCGAGGCGGACCTGTTCCGCCATCTCCGGCTCGCCCTCGAGACGCAGGCCGACGCGGGGTCGCCGCGGGTGGTGGTCGCGGGCGTCACCCACGGTGACGTGAACGTCTGGATCGGCGCCAACGTCGCGCTCTCCCTGGCCGGCACCGGCCGCCGGGTGCTCCTCGTCGACGGGCGGATGGGGGAGCGGTTCGGCACTCCGCTGGAGGAGGCGCCCGACACGCCCGGGCTGTACGACGTACTGCTGGGCGCCGACCTCGAGACCGCGCTGAGCCCGGGGCCGGTCGACCTGCTCCAGGTCCTCCCGGCCGGGACCTACGGCGACACGTCGATCTCCGAGCTGATCGGACAGCGCTTCAGCTCCGTGATGGACTCGGCCGCCGCAGACTTCGAGAACATCGTGGTGATCGGCCCACCGCTCGACATGTGCGACGACTCGCGTGCGATGGCCGTCGAGAGCTCGATCGTGCTGGCCCTGGTCGAAGCCTCGGTGTCGGCCGGCGCGCTGCGCGTGCACGCGGACCGGATCCGGGCGGTGGGCGCTCGTCTGCTCGGGGTGGTGCTCGTCAGCAGGGAGCCCGAGCGGACGGCGGCGTGATGGCTGGGCGAGATCAGCAGATCCCGACCAACCGGCGGCTGCACGTCCTGCACGTCTCGGTCCCGACCTCCGGCGGGGTGGCCACGGTGGCCACCAGCTACGTGCGCGACCAGGTCGAGCGCGGCTGGAACGTCACGGTCGCCTGCCCGTCGCGCGGCGACCTGGGGTACGCCGCCCGAGAGGCCGGTGCGACCGTCCGCTGGTGGCGGTCGGACGCCGGCGAGAGCACCCTGCCGGGCGCGGTGCTCCGGCTGAAGCGGATCGTGGACGAGACCGGGCCGGACGTGGTGCACCTGCACGGCGGCCGGGCCGGCCTGGTGGGCCGGCTCGTGGTGCGCGACCGGGTGCCGACCGTGTTCCAGCCGCACGCGTGGTCGTTCCTGGCCGCCCGCGGCGGCATCCAGGGCGCCTCCCTGCGGTGGGAGCGGTACGCCGCCCGTTGGACCACGGAGCTCGTGTGCGTGAGCACGACCGAGCGCCAGCTCGGCGAGAGCCTGGCCATCCACGCGCCCTCGGCCGTGATCCCCAACGGCATCGACCTGACGCAGTACCGGCCGTCCGGCCCCCGCGACCGGATCCACGCCCGCAAGGTGCTCGGCCTCGACGATCTGCCCACCGTCGTCTGCGTCGGCGACCTCACGGTGCAGAAGGGGCAGCAGGACCTCCTCGCCAGCTGGCCGGCGATCCGGTTCCGCGTGCCCGAGGCGCAGCTGGTCCTGGTCGGCGACGGACCGGACCGACGGGCCTTGGAGCGGCTGGCTGACGAGCTCCCGGGGGTCACCTTCGCCGGCGCACGGACCGACGTCCCGCTCTGGATGGCCGCGGCCGACGTGGTCGCGGTGCCGTCGCGCTGGGAAGGGATGGCGCTGGTGCCGCTCGAGGCGATGGCCTGCGCCCGCAGTGTGGTGGCCACCGACGTCAACGGCGTGGTCGACAGCGTCCCGCCCGGTGCCGGCGCGGTCGTCCCGCTGGACGACCCGGAGGCGCTCAGCGAGGCGCTGGCCCACCGGCTGGTCGACCCGGAGCTGGCCGACGAGGAGGGCTGGCAGGGCCGTTCACACGTCGAGACCCATCACGACGTGACGACCTCAACGCGTGAGCTGGCGCGGGTCTACCTGCGGCTCGTCGGCGCGCGGCGCGGTCGCTGAGAGCGCCGGCGCGTCGGGCACACCGCCGGCGTACCGGACCCGCCGCAGCAGCGCCCTCACGAGCTCGGGGAGTGCGGCCAGCCCGGTCCGCCGCAGCAGCCGGCCGACCGGTCCCGTCCGGCCGGGGACGGCGACCGAGAACGTCGTGCCCGGCCGCGCCACCGACCGCGACCGGCGGGTGCGGAACCGCAGGGGGGCCGGACCGTCGGGTCCCTCGCGGCGCGGCGCCCGGACCAGGACCCCGCCGGTCTCGACCACGACCAGGAGCGCCAGGCCGGCGAAGAGGGGGAGCAGCACCACCAGCGTCACCAGGGCGACCAGCACCTCGACCAGCCGCTTGAAGACCCGGACGGGCAGCCAGGTGACCGCCGGCACGTCGGCGATGGTCAGGACCGGTCCGATCGTGCCGAACCAGGGCACCCGTCGGCGCAGCCGTGCAGCCACAGATTGCCCCCCAGCCACCTGCGCTCGGCGCAACCCCCTGTAGTGCGCCGTCGTGGCCATGAAACGCCAGCTGGCCCCAGTTGTCCATGATGGGTGGGTGCGAGCGCAACGCAACGGCCGGCCTTGGCCGGGGTGACCCTGCCGCCGGGCGTGCTCGCCTTCGCCGAGCGCAGCCCGGAGTGGGCGGCGTACGTCGAACGGCTGCCGCGGCTGTTCCGCGAGGTGACCGAGGAGTGGGGGCTCGACGTCGACGGCGAGCCCACCCACGGCTACGTCTCGCTGGTGGTGCCGGTCCGGCGCCAGGGCGAGCCGGCCGTGCTCAAGCTGTCGATGCCCGACGTCGAGAGCCGGCACGAGGGGCTGGCGCTGCAGCGGCTGGGCGGAGACGGGGCCGTGCGGCTGCTCAGCGCGGACCCGCACCGGTCGGCCATGCTCCTGGAGCGGCTGCACCTCACCGACCTGGACTCGCTTCCGGTCCTCGAGGCCTGCGAGGTCGTGGCGGGGCTCTACCCGCGGATCCACGTGCCCGCGCTGCCGCAGCTGCTGTCCGTGACGGCGTACCTCGACCGCTGGACGCCGCAGCTCCGCGCCCTGCCCCGGGACGCCCCGATCCCGCGCCGGCTGGTCGAGCAGGCGCTGTCCCTGGTGGGCGACCTGTTCGGCGACGCCGCCGACTCTGCGGACGCCGCCGGCGGCCCGGCGCCGGTGATGATCCACGGTGACCTGCACTACCAGAACGTGCTGGCCGGCGACCGCGAGCCGTGGCTGGTCATCGACCCGAAGCCGATGGCCGGGGACCGGCACTACGAGCCGGCGCCGATGCTGTGGAACCGCTGGGAGGAGGCGGTCGCGTCCGGCAACCTGCGGTTCGCGCTGCGCCGCCGGTTCCACACCCTGGTCGACGCCGCCGGTCTCGAGGAGGAGCTGGCGCGGGACTGGGTCGTCGTGCGGATGGTCTACAACATGCTCTGGGAGCTCGAGGACCATCCCGACCACCCCGACCAGGACTGGCTGACCACCTGTGTCGCGATCTGCAAGGCGGTCCAGGAATGACCGGTTCCACGCAATTGCGCTGGATCGGCACCTCGGGGCGGCCGGATGATGGTCGGGTGAGTGATGGAGTGCTGAGGTCGGTCAACGTCGGGATGCCGCGCGAGGCGCCCTGGGCAGGCATCGGCCGGACGTCGATCGACAAGGCACCGGTGGCCGGTCCGGTCGAGGTGCGCCGGCTCGGGCCGGCCGGCGACCAGGTCTCCGACACCCGTCACCACGGAGGGCCGGACCAGGCCGTCTACGCGTTCGCGCGCGAGGAGCTGGACTGGTGGGCCGGGCAGCTCGGCGACGACCTCCGCGATGGTGAGTTCGGCGAGAACCTCACGACCCAGGGGCTCGCGATCGACGACTCCGAGGTCGGCGAACGGTGGTGGGTCGGCACCGTGCTCCTCGAGGTCGCGTCGGTCCGGACCCCGTGCAACGACTTCAAGTCGTGGATGGGCCGCAACGGCCACGACAACGGGGCGTGGGTCCGCCGGTTCGCCGAGCACGCGCGGGTCGGTGCCTACCTCAGGGTCCTGCAGCCCGGCGTGCTGGCCGCGGGCGACCCCGTCGAGGTCGTGCACCGGCCGGGCCACGGCGTGACGGCGTCCTTGATGTTCCGCGCGCTGACCCGGGAACCCGAGCTGCTGCCGCGGCTGCTCGAGGTCGACGGCCTGGTGGCGCAGGCCCGGCGCAGGGCTGACGAGTACGTCGCGAGTGGGACCGCTGCCTACCGACCGGTAGCCCCTGTCAACTAGGTTGATTCGCGAACGTCGCACGCGAGTGGTCCGCAGGGCCAGCCAGGAGTAGCAATGCCGCGCATCACCGATCCGAACTTCGTCGAGCACCTCACCCCCAACTTCGCCGAGCTGTTCCTCGACCGGGTCGCCAAGTCCTCCTCGCTCGAGGCCTACCGGTTCCCCAAGGGCGACTCCTGGGAGTCCGTCACCTGGAAGCAGGCCGGCGACCGGGTCACCACCCTGGCGGCCGGGCTGCTCGCACTGGGGGTGCAGCCCGAGCAGCGCGTCGGCATCGCTTCCTCGACCCGGTACGAGTGGATCCTCGCCGACCTCGCGGTCATGTGCGCCGGCGGAGCGACGACGACGGTCTACCCGTCGACCAACGCCGACGACACGGCGTACATCCTCAGTGACTCCGAGTCCCGGGTCGTCTTCGCCGAGGACGACGACCAGCTCGCCAAGCTCACCGAGATGCGGGCCAAGCTGCCGAGCGTCGGGAAGGTCGTCACCTTCGACGCCCCCTCGGACCAGCAGAGTGCGGACGACGACTGGGTCATCACCCTCGACCAGCTCGCCGACCTGGGCGAGAAGCACCTCGTCGAGCACCCGGACGCCATCAAGGACACCGTGGCCGCGATCGGCCCCGACCAGCTCGCGACCCTGATCTACACCTCCGGCACCACGGGCCGTCCCAAGGGCGTGCGGCTGCGCCACAAGGCCTGGGTCTACGAGGGTGCCGCCATCCAGGTCTACGACATCCTCCACGAGGACGACCTGCAGTTCCTGTGGCTGCCCATGGCGCACTCGTTCGGCAAGGTGCTGCTCTCGGCCCAGCTGGCGTGCGGCTTCGCGACCGCGATCGACGGCCGGGTCGACAAGATCGTCGACAACCTGGGCGTGGTGAAGCCGACGTTCATGGGCGCCGCACCGCGCATCTTCGAGAAGGCGCACGGCCGGATCATCACGATGCAGCAGGCCGAGGGCGGGCTGAAGGAGAAGATCTTCACCCAGGCCTTCAAGGTCGGGCTCGAGGTCGACCGCCGCAAGCGCGCCGGCCAGTCGGTGCCGTTCCTGCTCGGCGCCCAGCACCAGCTGTTCGACCGGCTGGTGTTCAGCAAGGTCCGGGAGCGGTTCGGCGGCCGGGTCCGGTTCTTCATCTCCGGTGCCGCGGCGCTCAACCAGGAGATCGCGGAGTGGTTCAACGCCGCCGGCATCCTGATCCTCGAGGGCTACGGGATGACCGAGAACGCCGCGGGCGCCACCGTCAACCACCCCGGCGACTACAAGATGGGCACGGTCGGCCCGGCGCTGCCCGGCAGCGAGGTGAAGCTCGGGGAGGGCGACGAGATCCTCCTGCGCGGCCCGCACGTCATGGAGGGCTACCACAACCTCCCGGAGGAGACCGCGAAGGCGCTCACCGAGGACGGCTGGCTGCACACCGGAGACAAGGGCTCGATCGACGCCGACGGGTTCCTCACCATCACCGGCCGGATCAAGGACCTGTTCAAGACCTCCGGCGGCAAGTACATCGCCCCGTCGGCGATCGAGTCGAAGTTCAAGGCGCTGTGCCCCTACGCCAGCCAGTTCGTGGTCTTCGGCGACGAGAAGAACTTCGTCGTCGCACTGATCACGCTCGACGAGGACGCGATGGCGGGCTGGGCCTCCGAGAACGGCATGGCCGGCCAGGCCTACCCCGAGATCGTCGGCTCCGACCAGGTCAAGGCGATGGTGGGCGACTACGTCGGCCAGCTCAACGAGAAGCTGAACCGCTGGGAGACCATCAAGAAGTGGGAGCTGCTCGACCACGACCTGTCGGTCGAGTCCGGCGAGCTGACCCCCTCGATGAAGGTCAAGCGGAACATCGTCGAGGCCAACAACAAGGCCCGCATCGACGCGTTCTACTCGGCCTGAGCCGAGCCACGGCACAGGAGCCGCACAGGGACGCCACCCATGCTGGCGTCATGAGCGACCACCGCCACGCGCCCGACGAGCTCGCGGACCACGACCTCGGCCTTTCGCACGACCTGCCCCAGCTCGTCGCCAACGAGCGCAGGGCCTGGGGGCGGCGCGGGCTCCTGGGCCTCCTGGGCGTGGACACCGACCTGGTGTTCAGCGACGGCTACTCGCTGCAGCTCGCGACGGTGACCGGCTCGGCCGAGGAGGGCTACACGTTCAGCCTCAACGTGCCCGTCTAGTCACTGGGTGGGCACACTGGTGCGGTGCCGTCCGCCCTGCCCGAAGGAGAGCCGGCACCGAGCGACGGCAGCCTTCCGGACTCGGCACTGGCCGAGCTCGGTCAGCGGCCGTTCGGGGTCTACGTGCACGTGCCGTTCTGCACGGTGCGCTGCGGCTACTGCGACTTCAACACCTACACGGTCGCCGACCTCGGCACCGCGACCGGCGTGCCCGGGGCGTCTCGCACGACGTACGCCGGGGCCGCGGCCGACGAGGTCCGGCTGGCCCGGCGGGTGCTGGGCCGGCAGGTGCCGGTCGAGACCGTGTTCTTCGGTGGCGGCACGCCGACGCTGCTCAGCCCGGCCGACCTCGGCGCAGTGCTGGCCACGATCGACGACGAGCTCGGCCTGGCGCCGGGCGCCGAGGTCACCACTGAGGCGAACCCGGACAGCGTCACCAAGGCCGGGCTGGTCGCGCTGCGAGAGGCCGGGTTCACCCGGATCTCGTTCGGGATGCAGTCCGCCGTCGACCACGTGCTCACGGTCCTCGACCGCACGCACGACCCGGCCCGGGTGCCCGACGTCGTGTCCTGGGCTCGGTCGGCCGGCTTCGAGCAGGTGAGCCTGGACCTGATCTACGGGACGCCGGGGGAGTCCCTGGCCGACTGGGAGACCTCGCTCGACGCCGCCCTGGCCTGCGCGCCCGACCACGTGTCGGCGTACTCGCTGATCGTCGAGGAGGGCACCGCCCTGGCCCGGCGGGTCCGGCGCGGCGAGCTGCCGATGCCGGACGAGGACGACCTCGCGGACAAGTACGCCGTGGCCGACGAGCGGCTGTCGGCCGCCGGGCTCGGTTGGTACGAAGTCTCCAACTGGGCCCGCGACGAGCAGTCACGCTGCCGGCACAACCTCCTGTACTGGACGGACGCGGACTGGTGGGGCGTCGGGCCGGGCGCGCACTCACACGTCGGCGGGGTGCGCTGGTGGAACGTGCGGCATCCCGCGGCGTACGCCGAGCGGATGGCAGCCGGGCTCAGCGCGGCGCACGGACGCGAGCGGCTGGACGCCGAGACGCGCAGGGTGGAGCGGGTGCTGTTGGAGCTCCGGCTGCGCGACGGGCTGCCGCTCGCCGTGCTGGACGACGCCGGCCGGGCCGCGGTCGACCGGCAGCTGGAGGAGGGGCTGGCGCTGCTCGAGGGCGACCGTCTCGTCCTGACCCCGCGTGGCCGGCTGCTGGCCGACGGCGTGGTCCGCGACCTGATCTAGTTTCGCGACGTCTCGGCGTTCGGGCCGCGCAAGCGCGGCCCCGGCTCGGACCTGAGCCCACCCTGAAGCCACCCTGACGTCGGGCTTCGACGGGTGTTCGGAGCCCTAGGCTGTCGGCCATGACCACTGGTCCCGAGAACCCGCAGCCGGACGAGACCCAGCCCCTGGGCTCGACCCCGCCGCCGCCACCACCCCCGCCCACGACGCCGCCCACGACACCCTCGCCCGGGTACGCGGGCTACACGCCGCCCGGCGCACCGGCCGGGGCGTACGGCGTGAGCTCCGCCGCGCCCTACGGCCTGGACCCCAGGACCGGGATCCCCTACTCGGACAAGCAGAAGCTGATCGCCGGCCTGCTGCAGATCCTGCTGCCGTTCGGCATCGGCCGCTACTACATCGGCGACACCAAGACCGGCGTGTGGCAGACCGTGGCCACCGTGCTCACCTGCGGCCTCGCGCACATCTGGGTGCTCATCGACGGCATCCTGATGCTGGTGCACGACGACACCAAGGACGCGCACGGCTACATCCTCAGGCCATAGGTGGCCGTCACTCCGACCCGGTGACGAAGTCGATGAGCTCCTCCACCCGGCCCAGCAGGGCCGGCTCCAGGTCGTCGTAGGAGCGCACCCGGCCGAGGATCTGCTGCCAGGCGCGGGCGATGTCGGCCTGGTTGGCGTGCGGCCAGCCGAGGTGGGCACAGACACCCTTCTTCCACTCCACGCTCCGTGGCACCGCCGGCCAGGCGGCCAGCCCGATCCGGTCGGGCTTGACCGCCTGCCAGATGTCGACGAACGGGTGGCCCACGACCAGGACGTGCGCGCCCAGCGGCGACCTGGTCACCTCGGCGGCGATCCGGCTCTCCTTGGAGCCCGCGACGAGGTGGTCGACCAGCACACCGACCCGGCGACCGGGCCCGGGCCGCGCGTCGCGCAGGTGGGCGGCCAGGTCGTCGACACCGCCGAGGTACTCGACGACCACGCCCTCGATCCGCAGGTCGTCGCCCCAGACCTTCTCGACCAGCTCAGCGTCATGGCGGCCCTCGACGTAGATCCGGCTGGCCCGCGCCACCCGGGACTTCGCGTCGTGGACGGCGACCGAGCCGGACGCGGTCCGGGTGGGCTTGGCAGGAGCGGCCGCGTGGACGGGTGCGCGGAGGATGACCGGCTTGCCCTCGAGCAGGAAGCCGGTTCCGAGCGGGAACGACCGCCGCCGGCCGCGGCGGTCCTCGAGGGTGAGCGTGTCGAGGTCGCGGTCGACCGCGACGATCTCGCCGCACCAGTCGGTGGTGACCTCCTCGACCACCGCACCGAGCTCGGCGACCGCCTCGACGGCGCGGCCGCGCTTGGGTGCGCGCCAGTCGGTGGCCAGGACGTCGGTCCCGTAGCGGTCAGCCATGCCACGACGGTAGGCGGGGGCGCCGACGCCGCCCGGGAGCACACGCCGCTCAGCGGCTGTGACCCACTAGTCCTCGAGCTCCTCGTCGTCCCACTGGTCGGGCTTCTTGCCCTCGTCGAGCAGGCCTCCGGGCTCGAGGTCACCGGCGGTCTCGGCGTCGCCGAGCGGCTCCGCCAGCGGGTTGTCCTCGCCCGGCTGCAGGTCCTCGGGCAGGTCCTCGTCCGAGATGCCCCGGCCCTCCGGCTCCTCTTCCCTCGAGTTCGTCATGACCGCAGGTACCCGTTCGCCGTCAGACGAGTGGTAGGCGCTTCTGGCTGCGGGGGAGCTGCTCGTAGGCGCGGCGTACGGCGGCGGCCAGGTGCTCGCGCGGGTACGGCCACTCTGCCGCAGCCAGTGCCTCGGTGACGGGGACGCCGCGGGTGGCCAGGTCGCGGATGGTCTCGGCGACGATCCCGATCGTGTTGCGCTGCTCCTCCACGAACTCCCGGTCGACCGGGGCGCCGTGGCCGGGGACCACGACCGACGACGAGGTGAGCAGGCCCAGCACGATGTCGAGCGCGAGCGGCCACTCCATCGGCCAGGAGTCGTCGCCGAGGTTGGCCGGACCGGACTCCTCGACGAGGTCGCCGGCCAACAGCGTGTCGGCGTCGGGGATGCGCACCACCAGGTCGCCGGCGGTGTGACCGCGGCCGGGGTGGACCAGCTCGACCAGCCGGTCGCCGAGGTCGAGGGCGACCGCGGAGGAGAACGTCGTGTCGGCCGCGACTATCTCGGTCGCCCTCATCGCGTCGAGCCGCGGGTCGTCGGGCTCGTCGGCGAACAGCGCCTTGTACCGCTCCCCGGAGGCCACCGTGTTCGCGGCCGCCACCTCGTGGGCGTGCACCGGCACCGCGCCGTACGCCGCGCGGAACGCGCCGTTGCCGAAGGTGTGGTCGAAGTGCTCGTGGGTGTTCACGACAGCCACCACCTCTCCGGCGCCGAGCGCGCGGACGTCCTCGACCACGTCCCGGGCCGCCTGGGCCGACGCGTGGGTGTCCACGACCAGCAGGCCGGACGAGCCGCGGACGACAGAGATGTTGACGTCGAACCACTCGTAGCGCGCGACCCAGACGTCGTCGGCGACCTCGGTGAACGGCACCCGGCCAGCCTAGGAGGGAGGCTCGACGGCCATGCCCGCCAGGAGGAGCTCGGCGACGCTGGTCACGAATGCGCTGCGGTCGGCGTCCGGCCAGGCGTCGAGGTGGGCGAGCATGGTGTCGACCGCACCTTGGTAGAGGACCGCCAGGTGTCTCGGGTCGAGGTCCGGGCGGATGGTGCCCTCGTCCTGGCCCCGCCGGAACAGCTCGGTCTGGTGGCCGTAGGTCTCCTCGTAGTCCGCGAGGCCGAGCCGTGGCGTGCCGTCCGGCGCCCGGAGGTTCTGGACGACCTGGCGGATCGCCTCCAGCCGGTCGCGCTGTGCGACGTGCAGCCCGGCGGCGTCGCGAACCGCCGCTCGCACGATGGTCGGTACGTCGGCACTGAGGTCGAGCCCGGCGGCGACGTCGTCGCGCAGGTCGACCAGGGTCTGCTGAGCCGTCTGGGTCATCAGGTCGTCGCGGTCGGTGAAGTAGTGCCAGACCAGCCCCTTCGAGACACCCGCCTCGGCGACGATGGCGCTCACCGAGGCGCGCTGGTAGCCCTCCTTGGCGAGGACGCGCACCGTGGCCTCGATGATCTGGCGACGTCGCTCGTCCGCGCTGAGCCGTTGTCGGGGTGCCACGGGAGCATCTTCGCGGGTCAGCGGCGGCGCGTGTGCCCGGCGCACACGACCAGCACCGCGAGCATCAGCCCGGCGATGGCCAGCATCTCGAGCCGCATCCAGTCGGGGAACAGACCGGGGAGCGCGGCCTCGACGATGTTGGCCACTGCGAGAACACCAGCGATCACGACCACCGCGGTCTCCGCCCGTCGGCTGCCTCGCCGAGCCGCGCGCAGCCGGAGCGGCAGCACCGCGGCGAACGCCGCGACGAGCACCGCGTGCACCCACGCGTCCTGCCCGGCTTGCGCGGGGTCGCTGGCACTCACCGCGCCGAGCACGACCAGGGTGCCGAGGGCCAGGACGACGTACGCCGTGACCAGGGGAGTGACCGACCGGGGAACGGGCTGGGGAACCGGTGACGTATTGACCATGCGGTCAACAATATTGACCAGTCGGTCAACAACCAAGTGGATATCAGCAGATGCTCCCGAGGCGTGCTCGGGCGGCCGAGTAGCATTGGCACTCCACAAACAAGAGTGCCAACGACGACGGCCGAGCGGCGAGCGACAGGGAGGTGGCGATGCAGGAGGAGCGCCGGCTCGCCGTGCTGCGCGCGATCGTCGAGGACTACGTCTCCACCGAGGAGCCGGTCGGGTCCAAGGCACTGGTCGAGCGGCACGGCCTGGGGGTCTCTCCGGCCACGGTCCGAAACGACATGGCGGCCCTCGAGGACGAGGGCTACATCATGCAGCCGCACACCAGCGCCGGCCGGGTGCCGACCGACAAGGGCTACCGGCTCTTCGTGGACCGGCTGACCACGGTCAAGCCGATGAGCACACCGGAGAAGCGCGCTATCGCCACGTTCCTGGACGGTGCCGTCGACCTCGACGACGTGGTGTCCCGGTCCGTGCGGGTGCTGTCCCAGCTGACCCGCCAGGTGGCGATGGTCCAGTACCCGACGCTCTCGCGCTCGACCGTCCGTCACATCGAGCTGGTCGCGCTGGCGCCCAACCGGCTGCTCGTCGTACTCATCCTGAGCACCGGGCGGGTCGAGCAGAGGGTGGTCGAGCTCGCCGCTGAGCTCCCCGACCTCGACCTGGCCGAGCTCCGCACCCGGCTCAACTCCGCGGCCGCCGGCGAGGTGATCGCCGACGCGGTCACCGCGCTGCGGGCTTCGGTGCCACCGGTTGACGGAGCCACGACCGCCGCCGTCGTCGAGGCGCTGGTCGACGCGATGGTCGACCACCGCTCCGACGAGCGCATCGCCGTGGGCGGCGCGGCCAACCTGGCGCGGTACGGCGACAGCTTCGACTCCGCGGTCCGGCCCCTGCTCGAGGCGCTCGAGGAGCACGTGGTGCTGCTCAAGCTGCTCGGTGAGGCCTCGACCGGCGGGCTGATCAGCGTGACGATCGGCGCCGAGGGGCCCTACGAGAAGCTGTCCGCGACCAGCGTCGTCACCACCGGCTACGGGCCGCACGACGAGGCGGTCGCGACCCTGGGCATCGTCGGTCCGACCCGTATGGACTACCCCGGGACGATGGCCGCCGTGCGCGCCGTCGCGCGCTACGTCTCCCGCATCCTCGACGAGGCCTGAGACGAGGCCTGAAAGGAACCATGAGCCAGCCCGACCTGTACGCCATCCTCGGCGTCGGCCACGACGCGGACGCCGAGACGATCAAGAAGGCGTACCGCAAGCTCGCCCGCCAGCTGCACCCGGACGTCAACCCCGACCCGGACGCGTCGGCGCGGTTCCAGGAGGTCGGGCGCGCCTACGAGGTGCTCAGCGACCCGCAGAAGCGGGCGGCGTACGACCGCGGTGGCGACCCGTTCGGCGGGATGGGTGGCTTCGGGCAGGGCGCCGGCTTCTCGTTCACCGACATCATGGATGCCTTCTTCGGTGGCCAGGGGGCGGGCCAGACCCGCGGGCCGCGGCCGCGCACTCGGCGCGGCCAGGACGCGCTCATCCGGCTCGAGATCGAGCTCGCCGAGGCGGCGTTCGGGGTGACGCGCGAGCTCAAGGTCGACACCGCCGTCGTCTGCAGCACCTGCCACGGCGAGGGCACCGCGCCCGGCACCCACGCCCAGATCTGCGAGACCTGCCGAGGCGCCGGCGAGGTGGCGCACGTGCAGCGGTCGTTCCTCGGCGAGATCCGCACGCTGCGGCCCTGCGCGGCCTGCCGCGGGTTCGGGACGATCATCCCCGACCCCTGCCGGGAGTGCTCAGGAGACGGCCGGGTCCGGTCGCGCCGCACCCTGACCGTGAAGATCCCGGCCGGTGTCGACACCGGGACCCGGGTCCAGCTGGCCGACGAGGGCGAGGTCGGCCCCGGCGGCGGTCCGGCCGGTGACCTCTACGTCGAGATCCACGTCGCACACCACCCGGTGTTCAGCAGGCACGGCAACGACCTGCACTGCACGGTGACGGTGCCGATGACGGCCGCCGCTCTGGGGACCACGCTCGAGCTGCCCACCCTCGAGGCCGATGTCGTGCCCCCGGAGGGTGCGTCGACCGACCTCGAGACGAGCTTCGAGCTCGACGTGCGGGCGGGGACGCAGTCCGGCACCGAGCAGGTGCTGCGCGGTCGTGGTGTCCCCGGGCTGCGGGGCGGCCGCGGCGACCTGGTCGTGACGGTCGCGGTGGAGACGCCGACGCGGCTGGGACCCCGCGAGGAGGAGCTGCTGCGCGAGCTGGCCGCGATCCGGGGCGAGGAGCAGCCGGCGGCCAGGCTCAAGGCCGGGTCCGCCCGCAAGGGCGCCTTCGGCCGGCTGCGCGACGCCTTCAACCCGCACTGACGTCACTGTCATGTCCCTGCACGTCCACCTCGTCCCGTCGTTGGAGGGGGTCGACGCCGGCTCGACGGTGACCGTCGAGGGTGCGGAGGCGCACCACGCGGTCGCCGTACGCCGGCTGGCCGTGGGCGAGCCGGTCCTCCTGACCGACGGAGTCGGCCACGTCGCCACGTGCGAGGTCGCCGCGACCGGCAAGGCCCGGCTGGAGGTGCTGGTCCGCTCGGTCTCCACGGAGCCGCGGCCGACGCCTGAGATCGTCGTCGTCCAGGCCCTGCCCAAGGGCGACCGCGGGGAGCTCTCCGTGGAGCTGCTGACCGAGGTCGGCGTGGCCAGGGTCGTCCCCTGGGCCGCCTCGCGCTCGGTGGCGGTCTGGCGCGGTGACCGGGCGGCCAAGTCGCTGGCCAAGTGGCAGGCCACCGCGCGCGAGGCCGCCAAGCAGGCGCGCCGGGCCTGGTTCCCCGACGTGTCGCCGCTGGCGTCCACCGCCGACGTCGTCGCCCTGCTCGCGGATGCGCCTCTCGCGCTGGTCCTCCACGAAGGGGCTGCCGAAGCCCTGCCCGACGAGCTGCCCGACGAGCTGCCCGGTCGCGTCGTACTGGTCGTCGGCCCCGAAGGTGGGCTCGCACCGGAGGAGCTCGCGGCCTTCGACGAGGCGGGGGCCCGCACGGTCCGCCTGGGCGCCGAGGTGCTGCGGACCTCGACCGCCGGAGTGGCGGCCGTGGCCGCGTTGCTCTCCCGCACCTCCCGTTGGCGCTGACCCGCCGGTTCTGTACGGGCGGGTCAGCGGGACAGCAGGTCGTCGACCCGGGAGACCTCGTCGTCCAGCTCGGAGCGTTCCTGGCGGGTCAGGGTCCGGAAGGTCTCGAGCAGCTCGAACCGGCCGTCGGTGGCCCGCCACAGCCCCGCGAGCATGCCGTCGACGAAGACGGTGTTCGCCATGCCGCCGTTGGGGCCCATCCAGCCCTTGCGGGACTCGGCCGTGGTGACCCGGTCACGGCCGGCGTGGGACAGCCAGACGTTGTCGTACTGGCCCAGGAGCCGCACCGGCGCCTCGACGTCCTCGTCGGCCAGCTCGCCTTCCGCAACGTCGAACAGGGGCTTTCCGTCCGGGTCCTGACGGGCGACCAGGTCGTCCATCCCCTTGAGCACAGGACTGAGCCGGGTGACGCCGGACCAGGCAGTGACGTCGGCAGCCGATGCAGGTCCGAAGGCGCGCAGGTAGCGGCGCACGACCTCGGCGACGTCCGGCGCGACGAGCGGCCGGCCGAGCCAGCGGTCGACGTACTGGTAGACCACCCCGCCGCTCCCGCGCCAGGTTCCACGAGGCGGGCACTGCACCAGCGGCGCGACCGAGCGGGCGAGCTGGCCGAGCTGCGTCGGCGGTACGCCGGGAAAGCGCTCGGCCAGCTCGGACCCGAGCGCCTTCTGGGGCTGGGGAGCGCCGGCGAGGAGCGTCGAGAGCGCGTCGAGGAAGCTCTCCCGGTCCACGTCCCGCGCCGGGCCGATGCTCTGGCTGATCCTGATCTCCCGCTCGTGCACCGGCGCGGTCCACTGCCGCAGCATCAGCGCGTCGTCGGCGACGAGCAGGTGCACGGTGCCGCGCAAGGTGAGCAGCCGGACCAGCGACCGGTCCTCGAGCCCGGCCGTGATCTCGTCCGGGTCGAACGACGTCAGGCGGGCGGCCAGGGAGAGGTACGGCGACAGGGTCTCCTGGGCCTGGAGCCCGACCAGGTGGCGCACCAGCTCGTGGGGCGTCGCGTGCGTGCGGGAGAGCAGGTGCTGACGCTGGAGCAGGGTCCGGTTGAGCCGGCGAGCCGAAAGCCTCACTCCACGATGATGGTCTTGGAGTCCTCGGTCGGGCCGCCGCCCTCACCGCCCGAGGCGTCGTCGGTCATCGCGACGAACGAGTAGGTCCCGGGCGCGAGGCTGCTGACGTCGACCTGGGCCTGCCACGGGTAGAGCTTGTCGCCCCAGCCGTCGGCGGTCGAGAACCCGTCCAGGACCTTCTTGCCGCCCGCGTCGCGGATCTCCCACGGGACGGTGGCCTCGAACGAGTTCGCGACCCCGCTGGCGGTGAAGGTGTCACCGGGGCTCGACCCCTCTTCCGGCTCGGTCACGTTGACCAGGGCCAGCACGTCCTGGTCCTGACCGAAGCCACCGTCCGGCGCGCTCAGTCCGTAGAACGTGGTGCTGGCGCCGTCCGAGGTCACGAAGCTGATCGGGACCCGGTCCTGCAGGATCCCCTGGACAGTGAAGACGACCTGCTGGACGGCGAGCTTCGCGTACTTGGGCGGCTTCCTGTCCGTGGTCGCCGAGCCGGAGACCTCCACGTTCATGTCCTCGTCGGTCGTCCCGGCCTTCAGGGAGGTGCCGTCGAGGAGGGTCCTGTAGTCGGGGTCGTCGGCCGCACCGGCCGTCAGGATCGCGAGTGCCTCGTCGACCGGGTTGTCCGCCTCCACCTGCTGGAACTCACGGAACAGTCGCGGCCCCTGCGGCGTGTCGCCCACGAAGTAGAGCGGGACGGCGACCGTGCTCGGTGTACCGCCCCCTGACTGGGTGGCCGACGGGTCGGCGGTCGTTGAGGGAGTCTTCGAGGGCTTTCCCGAGTGCGTCGGCTGGTCGCCGGGGTCGCTGGCCTGGGGCTCGGCGTCCGCCCCGCACGCGCCCAGCACCACCACGGTCGTCGCGAGCAGGGCGGCTAGGCGGGCGTGCGTGGAGAAGGCCATGTCGTCCATCCTCCGTTGGGACGGGTGTGACTCGTGGGATTAGGAGCGTGTCGGCCTACTTGATGATGATCGTCCGCGTGTCGACGTACGGCCCGGGCCCCTCACCGCCGGACGCGTCGTCGGTCATGACCACGAAGGTGTAGTCACCCGGGTCGAGGCCGGAGACGTCGATGTGCCCGGTCGCCCACGGGTAGAGGTGACCCTCGTAGCCGTAGCTCGTGGCATGGCCCGACCGGACCACGGTGCCGTCCGCTGCCTTCAGCTGCCACGGCACGTTCCCCTCGAACGAGCTGGCCCGGCCCTGGGCGCTGAAGTAGCCCTCCACCACCCGTCGCTCCGCCGGGTCACTGATGCTGACCAGCGACAGCACGTCCAGCTCGGGGGAGTCGGCCACGGGCACGTTGGTCGGCACGCCGAAGACGTGGGCCACCGGGTTGCCGTCGTGCACGAACTGGACCGGGAGCCGGTCCCCGACGACGCCCTGGACCGTGTAGATCAGCTGCTGGATCGCGAGCGCTCCGTCCGGTACGCCGGCGCCGGGCCGGGTCAGGGACGGGTCGACCTCCACGTCGACCACGCCGTTGTCGACCGTGGCGCCGAGCAGCTGTCCGTCGGACCAGTAGGTCACGTAGTCGGGGTCGGTCGGCGTCGCCTGGATCAGGTCGAGTGCGTCGGCGAGGGTCTTGTCCTTCGCCGGGCCGGCCCGGAACTCGCGGTAGAGCCGTGGACCGGTCGGCGTCGACCCGACGTAGTAGATCCCGTAGACCGCGCGCGAGGTGCCGCGGTCGATGGCGTGCGGCGGTCCGGTGAACTCGGGCTCGGAGCCGGAGGACTGGTGCGCGGCGAGCGCCCCACCGGTGACCAGGACCGCGGCAGCCACGAGCCCCCCGACCACACGGTTGCGGGTGCGTCGGTGGGTGGCGACGTTCACCCCGTCCCACAGCTCGCGCTGGCGGTGGGGAGGGTCGACGTGCTCGACCGCTTCACGCATCAGCGTGCCCAGGTCGTCCATCACAGGTCCTTCCCCTCGTGCGCGTCCGCCAGGAGGGCGCGCAGTGCGGCGCCACCCCTGGACGCGTGGGCCTTCACCGAGCCACGGCTGATCCCCAGCGTCTCGGCGATCTCGGTCTCGGACAGCTCGAGGTAGTGCCGGAGCACCAGCACCTCGCGCTGGCGGGTGGGCAGCTCGCGGAGCGCATCGAGGACGGCGTCGCGCCGGTCCTGCACGAGCGCGGGCGCGTCGGCTGCGTCGGCCGGCGCCGGCACCGCGCGCTGCTTGGCGACGTACCGCTCGACGACCCCGCGGTGCCGCAGCGCCGACCTGGACCGGTTGACGACCGACTGGCGCAGGTACGCGAGAGCCTTCTCCGGATCGCGCAGCGACCGCCAGCGCAGGTGCATGGCGACGAACGAGTCCTGCACGACCTCCTCCGCCGCGCCCTGGTCGCGCAGGAGCAGCACGGCGAGCCGTACGAGACCGCGCCAGTGCGCGACGTACAGCTGCTCGAGCGCGCTGTCGGCGTCCAGGAGCACCTCCCTGACGGTCAGGGTCGGCGTGGTCATACGAGTCTGACGCCGCACCCGACCGGACGGTTGACATGACTGTGCCACCATTGGTCGCCGGAGGGAGGTGCTGTGACGGACTGCCTGTTCTGCAGGATCGTGGCGGGTGACGTCGATGCCGACGTCGTGCACGAGACCGAGCGCACCCTCGCCTTCCGCGACATCAACGGGCAGGCACCCACGCACGTGCTGGTCGTGCCTCGCGAGCACTACGAGAACGCCGCTGCGCTGGCGACCGCAGACCCCGAGGGTGCGGCCGAGCTGGTGACCGCGGCCGCCGCCGTGGCTGAGGCCGGAGGGCACGACGACTACCGGCTGGTCTTCAACACCGGGCCGGGCTCGGGCCAGACCGTCTTCCACACCCACCTGCACCTGCTCGCCGGGCGGGCGTTCACCTGGCCGCCAGGATGAGGGCGGGGGTCGCTCGGGTCCTGGCCGTGGCCGTGGCCGCCGTGGTGGTGGTCGCGCTGGCCGTCGCGTGGCGAGGCACCAGCAGCGAGGGCAACCGGGCCGGCGACCCGGGCACGCTGCTCAAGCCGACCGTGCCGCCCGCGGTCGAGGCGCAGCAGCTGGCCAACATCCCGAAGGGCAAGCTGCTGCCGCTGCGCAAGGACGAGCACCGGATGACGCTGACCATGCCGGAGGCCTACACGCCCTCCGCGCCCTACGGCACCGGCACCGACGACTACCGATGCTTCCTGCTGGACCCGCACGTCGACCAGGACATGTGGCTCACCGGCAGCAACGTGCTGCCCGGCAACCCCAACGTCGTGCACCACGTGATCCTGTTCAAGATCCCGCCCGACTCGGTGGCCGAGGCCGAGGCCAAGGACCAGGGCGACGCCGGTGAGGGCTGGACCTGCTTCGGCGGCACCGGGCTCTCGGGAGAGTTCGGCAGCCTCGAGGACGCCAACTGGCTGGCGGCCTGGGCACCCGGGGGAGACGAGAACAAGACCAAGGACGGGTACGGCGTCAAGCTCGAGGCCGGCTCCCGGATCGTGATGCAGGTCCACTACAACCTGCTCAAGGGCGCCGCGCCCGACACCTCCTCGACCCAGCTGCGCTGGATGCCGGGCAGCACCGACCTCACACCCCTGCACACGTTCCTGCTCCCGGCGCCGGTGGAGCTGCCGTGCCGTCCCGACCACAGCGACGGACCGCTGTGCGACCGTGACGCCGCCGCGATCGACGTGCACAAGCGGTTCGGCACCACGGGCAACACCAACACGCTCCTGCACATCCTCTGCGGCACCGACATCGTGCCGAGCGAGACCACGTCCTGCACCCGTCCGATCAGCCGCGGCATGACCGTGATCGGCGCGGCCGGCCACATGCACCTGCTGGGCCGCAAGATCACCATCGACGCCAACCCGGGCACCGACCGGGCGAAGACCTTGCTGCGGATCCCGGTCTGGGACTTCGACAACCAGGGCGCCAAGCCGATCGACCCGGTCCACCTGGACGCCGGCGACACCGTCCGGGTCACCTGCGTGCACCAGCAGTGGCTGCGCGACAAGCTCCCGGCCTTCGCCAGCCAGCGCGAGGACCGCTACGTGATGTGGGCCGAGGGCAGCACCGATGAGATGTGCCTCGGGCTGCTGCAGGTGGCCTACGACGACGGCTCTTAGGGCGTGCCCTGCGCGCTCAGCGCGACAGCGCCGACAGCGCCCGCAGCAGCGCGAACACCACGGGCAGCCCGAACACGACGAGCAGCACCCACGCGGTGATCCGGTGGTAGGGCTTGGTGCTGTCGAGCTTGCCCGCGAAGTCGAGCAGCGCACCGTCCGGCACGTGGTGGGTGAGTCCCATCCGGACCGCGTCGGCCGGCAGGTTGCCACCCGGGAACCACGAGGGCGGCGTGTTCTCGTCGCCGTACTCCTCGTCGTAGTCGAAGGATTCCTCGACGGGCGGCATGACCAGACCCTACGTGCCGGCGCCACCGCTCAGCGACGACACGCGGCTGCAAACACGGTGGGAGCGACGGCCGGCTCAGCCCGTAGCATGGATGCGGTCCACCGCCGACCAGGAAGGCCTGCCCGCCCGGGCACACATGACTGACACCAACTCTGATCTGGGTACGACGACCCCACAGACGGCCAAGCACACCGTCGTGGTCCCCAACAGCATCAACATGGTGAGCCTGCTCGGGCCCGGCGATGAGCACCTGGGTCTCATCGAGCAGGCCTTCGACGCAGACATCCACGTCCGCGGCAACCGGATCACCCTCGACGGCCAGCCGGCCGAGATCGCCCTGGCGGAGCGGCTGCTCGACGAGCTGGTCGCGATCATCCGCACCGGCCAGGGCGTGACCCCGGAGACGGTCGAGCGCGTGCTCGCGATGCTGCGCGCCGAGACGACCGAGCGGCCGGCCGACGTGCTGAGCCTCAACATCCTGAGCAACCGCGGCCGCTCGATCCGGCCCAAGACGCTCAACCAGAAGCGGTACGTCGACTCGATCGACAAGCACACGATCACCTTCGGCATCGGCCCGGCCGGCACCGGGAAGACCTACCTGGCGATGGCCAAGGCGGTCCAGGCCCTGCAGTCGAAGAGCGTCAACCGCATCATCCTGAGCCGGCCGGCCGTCGAGGCGGGGGAGCGGCTCGGCTTCCTGCCCGGCACCCTGACCGAGAAGATCGACCCCTACCTGCGGCCGCTCTACGACGCGCTGCACGACATGGTCGACCCGGAGTCGATCCCGAAGCTGCTGGCCGCGGGCACGATCGAGGTCGCGCCACTGGCGTTCCTGCGTGGACGGTCCCTCAACGACTCGTTCATCGTCCTCGACGAGGCGCAGAACACCACGCCCGAGCAGATGAAGATGTTCCTGACCCGGCTGGGCTTCGGCTCCAAGATCGTGGTCACCGGCGACGTCACCCAGGTCGACCTGCCCAGCGGCACCCACTCCGGCCTGCGCGTCGTCGAGGGGATCCTCGACGACGTCGAGGACATCAGCTTCTGCAGGCTGACCGCCCACGACGTGGTCCGGCACCGGCTCGTCGGCAGGATCGTCGCGGCCTACGAGGAGTTCGACGTGCGCAACGAGCAGCGCGGGCCCAGGACCACAGGCAGACCGTGAACACCCCACGAAAGAACGGGCTCCTCCCGCTTCGCTCCTCCCGCCCGCTCTTCCGCGGGGACCCCGAAAAGCGATGAGCATCGAGGTCCTCAACGAGTCCGGTGCGGCGCTCGACGCCGACCAGCTCGTGGGGCTGAGCCGGTTCGTGCTGGAGCGGATGCGCGTGCACCCGCTGGCCGAGCTGTGCATCAAGGCCGTCGACGAGGACACGATGGCCGGGCTCAACGAGAAGTGGATGGAGGGCGACGGCCCGACCGACGTGCTCGCCTTCCCGATGGACGAGATGCGGCCCGGGCTGGTCAACGAGGAGCCCGAGGAGGGCATCCTCGGCGACCTGATGCTCTGCCCGTCGGTCGCCGAGCGGCAGGCGGTCACGGCCGGACACTCGACCGATGCCGAGCTCGAGCTGCTGACCGTGCACGGGATCCTGCACCTGCTCGGCTACGACCACGCCGAGCCCGACGAGCACGCGGAGATGTTCGGGCTGCAGGACGAGCTGCTCGCCGCCTGGCGGGGCCGTTGAGGGTCGATGAGAGGCCGCTGACCAAGCGATGATCGTCGTCCTCGCTGCCGCGCTGGTGGTGCTGGCCGGTCTCTTCTCGGCCGCCGACGCGGCGCTCACGTCGTTCTCGCGCGCCCGGGCCGAGGAGCTGCAGGCCGAGGGCCAGGCCGGCTCGAAGCGGCTGGTCACGATGCTGGCCGACCCCGCGCCGTACCTCAACACCGCGATCCTGCTCCGCCTCCTCTGCGAGGTCTCGGCCATCGTGATCGTGACCCGCGAGTTCCTCCGCGTCTACGACGGCGACTGGCTCCCCAGCGCCCTCACCACCATCGGCGTGATGCTGGTCGTCTCGTTCGTGGTCATCGGCGTGGCCCCGCGCACCCTCGGTCGCCAGCACAACGAGCGGGTCGCGCTGTGGTCGGCCGCGCCGCTGACCTGGGTGACCAAGGTGCTCGGCCCCATTCCGCGGCTGCTGATCCTGATCGGCAACATGCTCACCCCGGGCAAGGGGTTCCGCGAGGGGCCCTTCTCGACGGAGACCGAGCTGCGCGAGCTGGTGGACATCGCCGAGGCATCGGCGCTGATCGAGGCCGGCGAGCGGAAGATGATCCACTCCGTCTTCGAGCTGGGCGACACCACGGTCCGCGAGGTGATGGTGCCCCGCAACGACGTCATCTTCATCGAGCGGCACAAGAACCTGCGCCAGACGATGTCGCTGTTCCTGCGCTCCGGCTTCTCGCGGGTGCCGGTGATCGACGACAACCTCGACCACGTCGTCGGCATCGCCTACATGAAGGACATCGTCCGGCGCGACTTCGAGGCGCCGGACGTGGAGTTCACCCAGCGCATCGACGAGGTCATGCGGCCGGCGTACTGGGTCCCCGAGTCGAAGCCGATCGACCAGCTCCTCTCGGAGATGCAGACCCGCCGCCAGCACCTGGCGATCGTGGTCGACGAGTACGGCGGCAGCGCCGGCCTGGTGACCATCGAGGACCTGTTGGAGGAGATCGTCGGCGAGATCACCGACGAGTACGACGAGGAGGAGATCGAGACCGAGCGGCTCGACGACGGCTCGATCCGGGTCTCCTCGCGCTACCCGGTCGACGACCTCGACGAGCTGTTCGGCTTCGACGTCGTGGAGGAGGACGTCGACTCGGTCGGCGGTCTGATGGCCAAGCACCTCGGCCTGGTCCCGATCCCAGGCTCGCAGGTGGTCGCGCACGGGCTGCGGTTCACCGCCGAGGACACCGCCGGCCGCCGCAACAAGATCGGCACCGTACGCATCGCCCGCGTCGAGCCGGAGCCCCGGGACGACGACGTACCCGCGAAGGAGTCCGTCCGTGACTGAACTCTCCGCCGAGGACCGCAAGCTCGTGACGCTGGCCCGCGCCACCCACAGCCGCACCGGCGGGCCCGAGGGCGCCGCCCTCCGTGACTCCGACGGCCGGACCTACGCCGCCGCCAGCGTCGCGCTGCCTTCGCTCCAGGTCTCCGCGCTCGGCGTCTGCGTGGCCATGGCGGTCTCGTCGGGTTCTCGCGGGCTGGAGGCCGCGGTTCTGCTCACGGACAACGAAGGGGTCTCGCCGTTCGACCTCAACGTGCTGCGCGACTTCGGCGGCGAGGGCGTCACGGTCCACGTCGGCGACCCGCGCGGCACGATCTCGAGGTCACAGACGACTTGACGGCCAGAGCACGCGCTAGGGTGCGCGCCATGCCTCGCACCACGCTCGCGGGAGTCGTCGCGCTGCTGGTTCTCGCACTGCTGGGCCCGGCTGCTCCGGGGTATGCCGACAGCTACGTCCACCGCGACTCGACCAAGGACGTCGTGCGGGTCCCTCGGAACGGCTCGACGTGCAGTGACTGCCAGCGCATCGACCGGCCCGACGCAGACATCGTGCAGTTCCGGGCCCGCTACGGCGGCCAGGTGCGGCTGTCCGCGACCCTTCGCGCGGTCCCCGGACGCGGGACGATCGTGTGGACGCTCCGATACGCGCCGAAGACGTGGCTGACGCTGGGGCTCCACCGCAAGCACGGCGACTGGAGCTGCGCGATGCTCCTGTCCACCGACCCAGAGACGTCGGTGCCCTGCCCCGATGACCTGACGTGGCGGGTGAACCGCCACCGGGCCGCCTTCCGCGCCACGGTCCCTTCCCGCCTGGTGGCCGACGCGCCCGAGATCAGGGTCGGCGCCGGGTCCTTCAGCTTCACCGGCCGCGACGTGTTCGTCGACGACGCGATGCGAACGACGTTCAACGCCTTGCACGTCGGGCTCGCCTTCAAGGCCGGCCCCCGCATCCGGCGCGGCTGACTCCGGTCGCGTCCTCAGCTCGCTCAGCAGCCCGAAATCCGCCTGACGTGGCTCAGTAGTAACCTGCCTCGCGTGACTCGAGGGTCTGCGTGGGAGGCGCACGAGGCTGCGGTGGCCCGGCTGAAGGCGTCTTACGACGCCATCCCGGCCGGCGAACCGGTGCGGCTGGCCAAGAAGACCTCCAACCTGTTCCGGCCGCGGGCCCGCAGCACCACACCCGGGCTCGACGTGAGCGGCCTCGACGGCGTGATCGCGGTCGACGCCGGCACGAGGACCGCCGAGGTGCAGGGGATGTGCACCTACGAGCACCTCGTGGACGCGACGTTGCCGCACGGGCTGATCCCGTACGTCGTCCCCCAGCTCAAGACCATCACCCTCGGTGGCGCGGTGACCGGGCTCGGCATCGAGTCCACGAGCTTCCGCAGCGGGCTGCCGCACGAGAGCGTCGAGGAGATGGACGTCTTCACCGGTGCGGGTGAGGTAATCACCACGCGGCCCGGCGACGACCTGTTCGACACCTTCCCCAACTCCTACGGCAGCCTCGGCTACGCGACGCGGCTCCGGATCAGGCTCGAGCAGGTGCCCGACCGGGTCGAGCTGCGGCACGTGCGGTTCGACGACGCCGGGCTGCTGGCCAAGACCGTGGCCGAGATCGTCGACTCCCGCGAGTACGACGGCCTGCAGGTAGACGGCGTCGACGGCGTGGCCTTCCAGCCGGGGGAGTACTACCTCACCCTCGCGCGCTGGCTCAGCGCGGAGGCCGACGACGCGGCCGAGATCGGTGGCGAGCCGAAGGCGCTCCAGCAGACCAGCGACTACACCGGGCAGCGGATCTACTACCGCTCGATCCAGCAGCGGCAGACCGACCTGCTCACGATGTACGACTACCTGTGGCGGTGGGACACCGACTGGTTCTGGTGCTCCGGCGCCTTCGGTGTGCACAACCCCGTCGTCCGGCGGCTGTGGCCCAGGCGCTGGCGGCGCAGTGACGTCTACCACCACCTGATCGGTCTCAACCAGCGCACCGGCTTCATGGACTTCATCGACCGGCGCAAGGGCCGGCCCCAGCGCGAGATGGTCGTGCAGGACGTCGAGCTCCCGGTCGAGCGGCTCGAGGAGTTCCTGGCCTGGTTCGACGGCGAGGTCGGGATGCGGCCGGTGTGGCTGTGCCCGCTGGTCAGCCCCGGCACCAACACCGGCGCGCAGTGGCCGACGTACCCGCTCCACCCCGGCACGAGCTACGTCAACGTCGGCTTCTGGGGCACGGTGCACGTCGGACCGGACGCCCCCGACGCCCCGCGCAACCGCGCGATCGAGGCGAAGGTCGCGGAGCTCGGCGGCCACAAGTCGCTCTACTCCGAGGCCTTCTACGACCGCGAGACGTTCGACCGCCTCTACGACGGCGCCAACCTCACCGCCGTCAAGAGGCGCTACGACCCCGATGACAGGCTTCTCAGCCTCTACGACAAGGCGGTACGCGACGCATGACATCTCCTGCCAGCAGCAAGCTCTCCATCGCCGACGCGCTCGACACCCTGCTCAAGGAGCCGTTGCCGCTGCGGTTCACGGCCTATGACGGCAGCGCGACGGGCCCCGCCGACTCGCCGTACGGGATCCACCTGGCCAACGAGCGAGGCCTCAACTACATCCTGACCGCCCCCGGTGACCTCGGCTTCGGGCGCGCGTACGTCTCCGGTGACCTCGAGATCAAGGGCGTCCACCCGGGCGACCCCTACGAGGCGTTCAGGCTGGTCCAGGGCAGGCTCTCGTTCCGCCGGCCCAGCCCGGCCGAGGTCCTCCGCGTCGTCCGGAGCCTCGGGATCCAGCACCTGCGCCCGGTCACGCCGCCTCCGGAGGAGCGGCCGTCCCCGCTGCGCCGCACGCTCGAGGGGCTGCGCCACTCGCTGGGCCGCGACGCCGAGGCGATCCACCACCACTACGACGTCTCGAACCGCTTCTACGAGCTGGTGCTCGGCCCGTCGATGACCTACACCTGCGCGGTCTTCCCGCGCGAGGACGCGTCGCTCGAGGAGGCGCAGTTCAACAAGTACGACCTGGTGGCCCGCAAGCTCGACCTCCAGTCCGGCCAGCGGCTGCTCGACCTCGGCTGCGGCTGGGGCGGCATGGTCCGCCACGCGGCACGCGAGTACGGCGTGCGCGCGATCGGCGTCACGCTCTCCCGGGAGCAGGCGTGGTGGGCGCAGGAGAGGATCAAGGAGGAGCGGCTCGACCACCTGGCCGAGGTGAGGTTCCTCGACTACCGGCTGGTCGAGGAGACCGACTTCGACGCCATCTCGTCGATCGGGCTGACCGAGCACATCGGCGTGAAGAACTACCCGGCCTACTTCGGGTTCATCCGCGACCACCTGCGCCCACAGGGACGGCTCCTCAACCACTGCATCACCCGGCCGCACAACCGGTTCGAGCAGACGGGGCAGTTCCTCGACCGCTACGTCTTCCCGGACGGTGAGCTGATCGGCAGCGGCAAGATCATCACCGAGGTCCAGAACGCCGGCCTCGAGGTGCAGCACGAGGAGAACTTCCGGATCCACTACGCCAAGACCCTGGCCGGCTGGTGCCAGAACCTCGCCGACAACTGGGACGAGTGCGTGGCCGAGGTCGGCGAGGGCACCGCCCGGGTGTGGGGCCTCTACATGGCCGGCTCGCGGATCGGCTTCGAGCGCGACGAGATCCAGCTGCACCACGTGCTGGCCACCAAGACCGAGGACGGCGTCAGCGGGTACCCGCTCCGCCACACCTTCGGCGTCTGAGCACCGTCGCGGTGGCTGAGGTGCGAAGGCGTTCTGGCGCCTGAGCCTCGAAGCCAGGGAGCCCGCGCTGGTGCTGCACCACTACCGTTGCCTCAGTGAGCACCCGGGCGTCGCAGTTCTCCGCGGGCGTGGAGGCGCGCGAGAAGCTGTCGCCGCACCTGGTGCGGCTCACGCTGGCCGTCGACCCCGGCTTCACCTCGACCGGCGTCCTGGACGAGTGGGTCGGGCTGGTGGTGCCGGGGCAGTTCCAGAGCCGCTACTACACCGTCCGCTCGTACGCCGGGTCAGAGCTCGTCCTCGACGTCGTGCTGCACGACGTGGGGCTCGTCACCGAGTGGGTGGTCCGCGACGACTGCGTGGGCTCGACGGTGACCGTCTCCGAGCCCAAGGGGTCCTACGCCCTCCCGGAGGGTGCCCAGTGGCAGCTCCTGGTCGGTGACCTCACCGGGCTCCCGGCGATGGCCCGGATCGCCGAGGCCTCCGGCCTGCCGACGCGGATCTGGGCCGAGGTGCCCGACATGCTGCCGTCGTACCTCCCGGCGAGTGCCGAGGCGACCTGGCTCGAGTCGCCGGCCGACGGGTCGTCCCGGCTGGCCGAGGTGGTGGAGTCGATCGACTGGCCGCCGGGAGAGGGCTACTTCTGGATGGCCGGTGAGTCCGCGCAGATGCGGGCGATCCGCAAGCACCTGATGCGCGAGCGGAAGCTGCCCGCCACGGCCTACGACGTCATGGGCTACTGGCGCTCGTCCACCGGTCGGCAGCCGCGGGCGGTCGACCCCGGGCCGATCTGGCGCGAGGGCAAGGCGCAGGGGCTCAGCGACGAACAGATCTGGGCCCGGTATGACGAGGCCCGCTCATGAGCGACAGCTTCCGGTCCGGCTTCGCGTGCTTCGTCGGGCGGCCGAACGCCGGCAAGTCGACGCTCACCAACGCGCTGGTCGGCCAGAAGGTCGTGATCACGTCCGACAAGCCGCAGACGACGCGGACGGTGGTGCGCGGCATCGTGCACCGCGCGGACGGACAGCTGGTGCTCGTGGACACCCCCGGACTGCACCGGCCGCGGACCCTGCTCGGCGAACGGCTCAACGACCTGGTCCGCACCACCTGGGCCGAGGTCGACGTGGTGGCGGTGTGCTTCCCGAGCAACGAGAAGATCGGGCCGGGCGACCGGTTCATCGTCACCGAGATGTCCAAGGTGCGGCGGACCACCAAGGTCGCGGTCGCCACGAAGACCGACCTCGCCTCCCCGGAGCGGATCGGGGAGCACCTCCTCGACATCCAGCGGCTCGGCGCCGAGACCGACACCGAGTGGGCCGAGATCGTCCCCGTCTCGGCCGTCGCCGGCGACCAGGTGCAGCTGCTCGCGGACCTGTTGCTCGGCCTGCTGCCGGAGGGACCTCAGCTCTACCCGGATGGCGACCTCACCGACGCGCCCGAGGAGATCCTGGTCGCCGAGCTGATCCGCGAGGCCGCGCTGGACGGCGTACGAGACGAGCTGCCGCACTCGATCGCCGTCGTCGTCGAGGAGATGGGGCCGCGCCCGGACCGCCCGGACGACAAGCCGCTGCTCGACGTGCACGCCAACCTCTACGTCGAGCGCGACTCCCAGAAGGGCATCGTCATCGGCCACAAGGGTGCGCGGCTGAAGGACGTGGGCACGCGGGCCAGGGCCTCGATCGAGGCGATGCTCGGTACGCCCGTCTACCTCGACCTGCACGTGAAGATCGCCAAGGACTGGCAGCGCGACCCACGGCAGCTCCGGAAGCTGGGCTTCTGATGGCCGACATGCCGGCACCAGTCGCCGCATGGCACGCGATAGCCCGGACCCGCGACCCGGCCGGCCTTGCGGACCTGCTCGCGGACGACGTGGTCTTCCGCTCACCCGCTGTGCACGGTGACCAGCAGGGCAAGGAGCTCACCACCGCGTACCTTTCCGCTGCCGTGGTCGTCCTCGGCCCGACCCTGACCTACCGCCGACAGTGGTACGCCGAGTCGAACGCCGTCCTCGAGTTCGAGGCCGAGCTCGACGGGCTGAAGCTGCACGGTATCGATCTGCTGCAGTGGAACGACGCCGGCAAGCTGATCGAGTTCACCGTGATGGTCCGCCCGATCCGCGGGCTCGAGAAGCTGATCGAGAAGATGGCCGCCCAGCTCTTCGGCTAGAGAGTTGGGTGGGTCTGGGGCCTGCGAAGTGAGGGTGACGCGCGGGGTGGGACCGGGGGTGGCGTCCCCGGGGCATCAAGGGGCTTGGCCGCGGCGCGGGTAGCGCTACGCAACCACGCTGGGAGCCGTTGCCCGCGACGCGCCGCCCCAGCCCCGGGGACGACAGCCCCCGGGCCCACCCCGACCCGGTGCCACGAACGCAGGCCCCAGACCCAACCCCAACCGCCGTCAGGCGGGATCGGGCGACCAACAGCGGCCGTAGGTCTGGCCGGCGTCCCACTGGTCCTTGGTGGGCCACTCGTAGCCCCACTCGTAGTCCAGGGCGTCGGAGGCGATCGCGCGGGCGGCCTCCTGGCACCGGTCCTGGCCGGCGTTCCTGACTGCGTCCTCGCCGGGGTAGGCGCCCTTCTTGCCCGCCTGGTCGGCCAGGTCGATGACCGAGATCGCCTTCCAGGTGTGGTCCTCCCGGCACAGGACCCTGCTGAACTCCTGCGTGCCCGGCTGGGCGGTGCCGCACATGGCGAACTCGGTGCGGCCCTCCGGCTTCTTCAGCGCACCGGCGAGGTCGTGGTCGATCTTGGCCACGGTCTTGTCGCCGGTGACCGCGATGACGTCGCAGCGGTACCACGCGGCGCCGGCGCCGGACTCGTCGACGGTCGGCGTGAACCAGACCGGTCTGAGCAGCGAGAGGCGGAGCTGTGCCTCCGTGGCTCCGAGGTAGGAGGCCAGCTGGGTCGGGCACCGATGGGCGACCTGCTTCTGGACCGAGTCGGAGTCCACGGCCAGCAGGTGGCCGTTGGTGACGAGATCGAGCTGGCCCACCGCGAAGGTCTGGCTGGTGTGTCCCTTGGCGCAGGATGCGGGACTGTCGTCGCTGGTCGGAGCCAGGGCCTCGTCGTAGGAGAGCCGGTAGCACGCGCCCACGAGCGGCGCGGGCGGTGGTGGGGGCGCGACGACCGGGGTGGGCGTCGCCGACGGGGTCTCCTCGGCCACCGGCTCCTTCTGGTCACCGGAGTCACAGCCGACCAGCGTGAGCACCGCCGTTGTCGCCGCCGTCGTCGCCAGGGCCAGCACCGCCATGCGCCTCATGCGGTGGTCGCCGCCCAGCAGACCGAACGCCGGTTGCCGGCGTCCCACTCGGCCTCGTGGAACCACGTGTAGCCGAAGTCGTAGTCCTTCGGGTAGCCGAGCCACGCGCCCACCGAGCTCGAGCAGTAGTCGCGCGTGGTCGCCTCGACGGCCTTGTCGCCCGGATACGGGTCGCCTGGGTCGCCCACCTTGATCGTCGAGACCGCCCGCCAGTTGTGCTTCTGGTCGCACGGGATCTTGGGCGCGCCCTGCACGGAGCTGCCGTTGACGCACGCCATCCACTCGTCGTTGGCCGGCTGCGCCGCCAGCAGCCCCTGCGTGGTCCGCGGCAGGGCGACGTACGACGTGCTCTCCGCGCCGCCACCCACGACGTCGCACCGGTACCACCGGGCGCCCTTCTCCCACGCCTTCTCCGACGGCCGGAACCAGACCCAGCTCACGATGGCCCGCATCACCGTGCTCTCGTCGCCGCCGAGGAACTGCTGGAACTTCGCCGAGCAGATCTGGTAGGCGAACGCGCCGAGCTTCGGCGAGTCGTAGTCCTCGCTCTGCAGGTCGTCGGGCAGGTCTCCCGCCGCGAAGGTCTCGGCGGTGTGCTTGTCCTCACAGTCGACGACGCGGGTGGCGTTGGTCGGCTGATCGGCGTCGTCCGGCGTCAGGACCCGGCAGGCGCCCACGTCGGGTGCGTTGACGGCGTCGACCTGGCCCGGATCGACGTTGCCGGTCCCGTTGTCGTCACCACAGGCGGAGAGGGCGAGGACCACGGCGGCGGGGAGGACCAGGCGCCGAACGGCGCGAGCGCGCACGTGACCTCCCCTCTCGGAACCGACCAGAGCCTACCGAGGGGGTGGGAGCACTCAGTCGGTCAGCAACGCCCCCAGAGTGCCGCCGAGCTCGTAGGCCGCTGCGGTGTGTTCCTCGGTCACGTCGCCGAGCACCTCGAGCACCTCGGCTGCCTGGGTCCATGACAGCGCCTGCACGATCGACAGCACCGACCGCACCGCGCCCGTGGTGTCGTACCGTCCGTGCACCCAGAGCCCGAACGGCTTCTTCCCGCCGGCGGCAGCCCGGGCCGAGCCGTCGTCGCTCAGCGCCCCGCCGGCCTCGAGGAAGATCGTGTCGAAGAAGTGCTTGAGCGCCCCGCTCATGTAGCCGAAGTTGGCCGTCGTCCCGAGCAGGTAGCCGTCCGCGGCGAGCACGTCGTCGGCGCCGGCCTCCAGCGCGGGCCGGACCACGACCTCGACACCCTCGATGGCGTCGTCGTTCGCGCCGGCGACCACGGCGTCGGTCAGTGAGCGGACCGTCCGGGTCGGTGAGTGGTGGACGACGAGCAGGCGGGCCATGGTGTCAGGCTAGGAGCGTGGCCGCCGACATGCTCGAGCTCCTGGGGAGCTCGCTCCCGGTCGTGGCCGCGCCGATGTCCGGTGGCCCCACCACGCCGGCCCTCGTTCTCGCGGCCGTCGCGGCCGGCTCCGGAGGCTCACTGGCCGGCGGCTACAAGACGGCCCGGGCCCTGGCGGAGCAGGTCGACGAGGTGCGGTCCTCGACCGGGCGGTACGGCGTCAACCTCTTCTCGCCGAACCAGGTGCCGGTCGATCGCGCGGCCTACGCCGCCTACCGCGAGCTCCTCCTCCCGCTGGCCGCGACCTACGGCGTCGACCTTCCCGCGACACCGGTGGAGGACGACGATGGCTGGCAGGCCAAGGTCGACGTGCTGGTCGAGGCCGCGCCGCCACTGGTGTCGTTCACCTTCGGGCTGCCGGAGCCGACCGCTGCGACGGCCCTGCGCCGCGCGGGCTGCGCGCTCGTGCAGACCGTCACCTCGGCCGCTGAGGCGCTCCAGTCGCAGGAGGCGGGGATGGACGCGCTGATCGTCCAGTCCGCCGACGCCGGCGGTCACTGGGGCACGTTCACGCCGGAGCGGGTGCCCGAGCGGCTGCGGCTCCCGGAGCTGGTCCGTGCCGTTCGCGCGGTCACCGACCTGCCGGTCATGGCCGTCGGCGGGATCGGCACGAGCGCCGACGTCGCGGCCGCAGTGCAGGCCGGCGCCCAGGCGGTCGCGGTCGGCACCCTGCTGCTGCTCGCCGACGAGGCCGGCACCAACCCGGCCCACCGGGCCGGCTTCGCCGGGGACCGCGGCGACCCGCTCACGACGAGCGCGTTCTCGGGCCGGCCGGCGAGCGGGTTGCCGAACGGCTTCCTCGCGGCGTACGACGGCCGCGGCCCGCTGGGCTACCCGGCCCTGCACCACCTCACCAGCCCGATCCGCAAGGCAGCGGCCGAGCGCGCGAACCCGGAGCACGTGAACCTCTGGGCCGGCACCGGCCACCGCAACGTGTCCGGGCGACCAGCCGGGGAGATCCTGCGCGGGCTGGTGCCGTAACGACGGGTCAGGTGGCCATCATCAGGATCATGTCGCGGTCGTAGGTCCGACCGTCGTGCTGCTCCTTCAGATGGGCGTTGGTGAGCTCGACGAGCTCGTCCTCGTCCTTGCCGACGATCGTCTCGCCGCAGGGGCACTGAATGCGCGTCTTCACGTGGACACGATCTCACCGCCCCCGCGAGGTGCGGTACCGTGACCGGGTCATGACGCGTCGCCTCCTCCTTGGTCGCCGCAGCGAGGTCTGAGCCAGAGCCGGACCCCCTCGCTGCGGAGTGAGAACGTGCGCGCCGGCCTCCGGACCACCGGCCACTGCCTGACGTCGGGCAGCGCCAGCGAGGACAGACCATGACCAGCCCCTTGACCCCCATGGGCACGCAGAAGCCCAGCCCGATGCCCTACGCCCGCTACCGGGCGTTCGAACCGATCGACCTGCCCGACCGCACCTGGCCGAACCGGGTGATCACCGAGGCGCCGCGTTGGCTGTCCACCGACCTCCGCGACGGCAACCAGGCGCTCATCGACCCGATGAGCCCGGCCCGCAAGATGGCGATGTTCGACCTCCTGGTGAAGATGGGCTACAAGGAGATCGAGGTCGGCTTCCCCAGCGCGAGCGAGACCGACTTCGCCTTCGTGCGCCAGCTCATCGAGGGCGACAGGGTGCCCGACGACGTCACGATCTCGGTCCTGACCCAGGCCCGTGAGGACCTCATCGAGCGCAGCGTGCAGTCCCTGGTCGGCGTACCCCGGGCCAACATCCACCTCTACAACGCGCTGGCGCCGCTCTTCCGGAGGGTCGTCTTCCGGGCCAGCAAGGACGAGATCAAGGACATCGCGGTCCGGGGCACCCGGGCGGTCATGAAGGGCATCGAGAGCTACCTCGACACCACGGTGATCGGCTACGAGTACAGCCCGGAGATCTTCACCGGCACCGAGCTGCCGTTCTCGGTCGAGGTGTGTGAGGCGGTCAGCGACGTCTGGCAGCCCGACGACGGTCGCGAGATCATCCTCAACCTGCCGGCCACGGTCGAGATGGCGACGCCGAACGTGTACGCCGACCAGATCGAGTGGTTCTCCCGCCAGCTGACCCGGCGCGAGAACACCGTGATCAGCCTGCACCCACACAACGACCGGGGTACGGCGGTCGCCGCCACCGAGCTGGCCGTGATGGCCGGCGCGGACCGGGTCGAGGGCTGTCTGTTCGGCCACGGCGAGCGCACCGGCAACGTCGACCTCGTCACCCTGGCCATGAACCTGTTCAGCCAGGGCGTCGACCCGCAGGTCGACATCTCCGACATCGACGAGATCCGCCGCACGGTCGAGTACTGCACCAACCTGCCGGTCCACCCGCGCCACCCCTACGCGGGAGACCTGGTCTACACGGCCTTCTCCGGTTCGCACCAGGACGCCATCAAGAAGGGGCTCGAGGACCTCGACCGACAGGCGTCCGAGCAGGGCGTCCCGGTCGCGCGGCTGCCCTGGGAGGCGCCGTACCTCCCGATCGACCCGCACGACGTCGGCCGCACCTACGAGGCCGTGATCCGGGTCAACAGCCAGTCCGGCAAGGGCGGCGTGGCCTACATCCTCAAGGCCGAGCACAAGCTCGACCTGCCGCGGCGCGCGCAGATCGAGTTCAGCCGGGTGATCCAGGAGCACACCGACGCCGAGGGCGGCGAGATGACGCCCGACGAGATCTGGGGTGTGTTCCGGGCCGAGTACCTCGATCGCGAGGTGCCGTTGAAGCTCAACTCGGTGCACACCTCGTCGGCCGCGGGGGAGAAGGACGCGCTCTTCGTCAACGTGTACGTCGACGGCGAGATGCAGTCGCTCGAGGGTGAGGGCAACGGCCCGCTCTCGGCGTTCGTCGCGGCGATCAACGAGCTGCCGGAGGCGTACGACGTCCGGGTCCTCGACTACGCCGAGCACGCGCTGTCCTCGGGAGGCGACGCCGTCGCGGCGGCGTACGTCGAGTGCCTGGTTCGCGACAGCGTCTACTGGGGCGTGGGCATCGACGCGAACATCGTCACCGCGTCGCTCAAGGCCGTGATCAGTGCGGTCAACCGGGCGGCACCCGTGGCCGCTGGTTCAAGGGCCGACCACACGAACGGGTGACTCCCCTGCAAGAAGCGTGACGGCCCGGTCGATGGCGCGGCCGGGGTTCGCCCGGTACCTTGACCGCTCGTGGGGAGAGCAACGGGTGGCCTGACAGCAGCGATCGCGACGGGAGTGCTCCTCGCCAGCACCGTGGGAGCACCCCCGTCGGTCGCGTCCGGGAGCAGCGCTGCTGAGCCGGCGAAGGCCGGGCCGACCTACGGCAACCTCTGGAACATCCTTCCGCCGGGTTCGAACGGCAACGTGACCACGCTCGACCTGGCCACGCTCGTCGGGAGCACCGCCACACCGACCGCGCCGCCGCACGTCGCCGACCAGCTCGAGATGTACGACGCCCTCACCAAGCGGAACCCGGACCGCATCAACCAGGGCGACATCGATCGGCTCTACAAGCGCGAGGACCTCACGCCCGCGACGGTGGTGAGCACCCAGTCACCCAGGCCGGGCGTGACGATCCAGCGCGACGGGTTCGGCGTGCCGTTCATCACCGGCACGACCTTCGACGACGTCGAGTACGGCGCCGGCTACGCCGCGGTCCAGGACCGGATGTTCCTCATGGACGTGCTGCGGCACACCGGTGCGGCGCGGCTGGCCGAGTTCGTCGGCAACACCCCGGGCAACGTCGCGGCGGACCAGGCGCAGCTGCGGTCGTCCTACTACACGCCCGCCGAGGCGAACCAGCAGGTCGTGAGGGCGGCCGCGGATGCGGGCGCCAGGGGACAGCAGCTGCTCAGCGGCGTCGACGCGTTCCTCGCCGGGATCAACCAGGCCCAGCACGACCTCTGCCCCACCGTCGCTGCGACGACCTGCCCCGCGGAGTACCTCGGGTTGCAGAAGGTGCCGACCGACTGGACCCGCGCGGACATCGTCTACGTCGCGTCGTTGGTGGGTGGCATCTTCGGCAAGGGTGGCGGCCACGAGACCGAGAACGCGGCGTGGTGGCAGGCCCTGAGGGCGAGGTTCGGCAAGCAGGAGGCGCTGCGGATCTACGGCGACCTGCGCGAGAAGAACGACCCGGAGGCGCCGACGACGTCCAGCGCCAGCGCTCCGTACGACCGCAGGGCGTTCGACCCCGACCTGCCCGGCGTGGCGCTCCCGGACCGCGGCGGCCCCACCGCCTCGGGGACCGGCGCGGTCCTCCGTGGGTCGGCCCCCGCACCCGGGAAGGCGAAGCCGCGGATCGACCTGCCCGACGGCGTCCACGTCGATCTGTCCCAGCTGGGCGCGCACGGCATGAGCAACGCGCTGCTCGTGACCGGCAAGGAGTCGAAGACCGGCAAGCCCCTCGCGGTGATGGGGCCGCAGACCGGCTACTACGCGCCGCAGCTGCTGGTCGAGCAGGTGCTCAACGGCCCCGGCATCCAGGCCAGGGGAGTCGCGTTCGCGGGCGTCAACCTCTTCGTGCAGCTCGGCCGCGGCGTCGACTACGCCTGGTCGGCGACCTCGGCGGGGAGCGACAACATCGACACGGTCGCCGAGAAGCTGTGCAACGTCGACGGCTCCAGGGCGAGCGTCAGGTCGACGGCCTACCTGGTGGGCAAGAAGTGCGTGCCGATGCAGTCCGACGTCCACTCCGAGACGACCACGCCGAGCTTCACCGCGCCGGCCCCGGCCCGGACCTACGAGTTCCAGGTGCTCAGGACCCGGCACGGCATCGTGCAGGAGCGGACCACGGTCGGCGGCAAGCCGGTGGCGCTCGTGCTGCAGCGGTCGACGTACGGCCACGAGATCGACTCGGTGCTCGGCTTCGGGGAGTTCAACGACCCGGGCTTCGTGCACAACGCGAAGACGTTCCAGAAGGCGGCGAGCGACGTCGACTACACGTTCAACTGGTTCTACGCCGACTCGAAGGACATCTCCTACTACTCCTCCGGGCTCCTGCCACGGCGGTCGAAGAAGGTGGAGCCGGACCTGCCGCACTGGGCCGGGAAGAAGTACGACTGGACGGGCTGGCTGCCGGACAAGAAGCACGCGCGCGAGACCAACCCGAAGCGGGGCTACCTGGTCAGCTGGAACAACAAGCCGGCCCCGGACTTCGCGGCCGCCGACGACACCTGGAGCTACGGCCCGGTCTACCGGTCGCTGGCGCTGTCGAAGCGGCTGACCGCGAAGATCAAGGGCAAGAAGAAGATCGACCTGCCCGGCCTGGTGGGTGTCATGGCCGGCGGTGCCACCGCCGACTCACGCGCGGCGTACACCCTGCCGTGGCTGCTCAAGGTGATCGGCGACGACAAGAAGACGGCGCCGGCCCGCGCCCTGCTCACCCAGTGGCTGCAGGCCGGTGCGCCGCGAGCCGACCGGGACCGGAACGGGTCCTACGAGTACCAGGCCGCGATCGCGCTCTTCGACACCTGGTGGGAGGACGGCTCCAGCTCGGTCGCGTACGACGCGATGTCGGCTCGGCTGGGGCCGCTGACCCGTCAGCTGCCCCAGGGCCTGGACGACCACCCACGGTCGGGTGGGGGCTCGTCGTTCAACGGCATCGCCTGGTACGGCTATCTCTCGAAGGACCTGCGCACGGTGCTCGGCCAGAAGGTCGTCGACCCGTACTCGACCGGCTACTGCGGCCAGGGCTCGCTCAAGGCCTGCCGCGCGACGCTGCGTGCGTCTCTCGCCGCGGCCGTGGACCGTGTGCTGAGGAAGCAGCACAAGTCTTCGGTCAACCAGCTGACCTACGACAAGTCCGAGGACGACATCCGCTCGAGCACGGCGGGCATCGTCGGAGTGCGGCCGATCGACTGGCAGAACCGACCGACGTTCCAGCAGGTCATCTCCTTCTTCGCGCACCGCTGACATTTGGGTACGACGTCCAACCTGCACCTTCCCTGACAGCCACCGCGAGGTCTAGGTTGCCGAGAAGGGTCGCGGCTCGAGCCGCGCTGGGAGGTCACCCGTCATGTTTCGTCGCACTCGTCCTTTGTTCGCGCTCACGGCTTCGGCTGTGGTCGTCGTCACCCTCACCGCCGGGACCCACTCGGGTGCCGTGGCGAAGGGGCACCATCCCCACCCGCCGGCGAAGCCGGACAAGGTGGTCATCATCGTCGTCGACGCCTTGAGCAAGGAGATCGTCGACAAGTACGGCATGCGCAACGTCCAGCACCTGATGAAGGACGGTGTGGACACCCCACGCAGCTACGTGGGCCACACCGGCTCCGTCACCGTGGTGACCCACAACGTGATCACGTCCGGTCAGCTGCCCAAGCACATGGGCTGGACCGACGAGGGGTATCGCGACGTCGCCGGGCTCCTGGGCGACCCGGAGCCGACCAACCCGGACCAGCTCTACATCACCAGCGACTTCGGCAGTACCGAGATGTTCAAGCTCCAGCAGGCGGCCGGCTACCCCAAGCTGATGGACTACCTGGGTGCCGCGGATCCCGCTGCCAAGACCTTCACGATCAGCCCCAAGACGTACGCCGCCTACGCGTTCGGCGGTGCCGGCTCCGACTCGATCATCACCTTCAGCAGCGCGACCTGCTCCAACGCCCCTGGGTCGTGGCGCAAGCCGGGCGGGATCAACGTGCCGTCGTACATCCTGGGCGGCGAGTGCAGCAGGTTCTGGGTGCACAGCGGTTACCCGGCGGACCCGGCGGTCAACACCAACTACGCCTACGACACCACCAAGCTGCCGGCTGTCATGTACCCGCTCGACAGCGACCGCTACGTGACCGGCCACGACCCGGCCCACCAGGGTGGCGACGTGTGGGCCGCTGACGCGGCGATCGAGGTCATGCGCCACGAGGCGAACTGGAACGGCATCTTCGTGACGCTGCCCGGGGTCGACAAGGCCGCGCACATGTGGGGCGGCGTGACCGACCCCGGCCCGACCGGTTCCGACGGCGACCCCATGACCCACCTGGCGGCCGCGGCGGCGACCGCCGACGCGCAGGTCGGCAAGATCATGGCCGAGCTCGAGGCCGAGGGTGAGCTGGACAACACCCTGGTCGTGGTGACGGCCGACCACGGCTCGGTCGCCGGCAAGCACTTCTACGGCAAGTCGGTCGCTGAGCGCGACTACGGCTACTACAACTGGTACTACGGCGATCCCGAGAACGACATCTTCTACAACCGCCCGCAGGACGCCCTGCTGCCTCTGGTCAACACCGGGAACGTCGGGCTCTCCTACAGCGACTCGATGCTGCGGGTGTGGCTCAAGGACCAGTCGCCGGCGAAGGTGGCCGAGGCCGCCGCGGCGATGAAGACGATGCCTGCGGTCACAGCCGTGTGGCGCCGTCACGGTGATCACTACGACCGGGTGACCCCGATCCGGTGGGACCGCATGCACTCCCTCGGTGAACGCCTGTGGTTCTCGCGGAAGGCCCAGGAGCTGGTCGACACCGAGGCAGCCGTCTACGGACCCGACCTGATCGCGACGCTGCCCGACGACACGACGTACTCCATCGCCGGGGACCACGGTGGTATCCAGCGAGCCACGCAGCAGATCCCGATCGTGTTCGCCGGCGCCGGGCTGTCCAGCCGCGACATCTACGGCGAGGTCCGGTCGGTCGACATCATGCCGACGATCCTGAAGGCGATGGGGATCAAGCCGACTTACCCCATGGACGGCGTGGCCTACGCGCTTCCGACTGCCAGGCACTGACTCGCTCCGAAATGGCCGGGTGCGTCGGGTGCGGCGAGCGCGGTGCTGCGCAGTGTCTGGTCGCGTGGTGGGGCTGTCAAGGCAGAGTGCGCTCTCGCTGCGGTTCACCGGTCGGTGTGGTTGAGGAGGGCGCTCTGCGCCCGTCTCGAAACCCCGGTGACCTTGGTTGGGTGCGGCAACCCGATACGCCAGTGTCTGGCGCGTGGTGGGGCTGTCAAGCAGAGTGCCTTCGCTGCGGTTCCTGGGGCGGGTTGACAGCCCCACCACGCGCCAAAGGCAGGCTGGGTATCGGGTTGCCGCCGGCGGGCTGGCTGCGGTCCGGTGGTGGTTGAGGAGGGCGCTCTGCGCCTGTCCACCATCGGTGGTTGAGGAGGGCGCTCTGCGCCCGTCTCGAAACCCCGGTGACCTTGGTTGGGTGCGGCAACCCGATACGCCAGTGTCTGGCGCGTGGTGGGGCTGTCAAGCAGAGTGCCTTCGCTGCGGTTCCTGGGGCGGGTTGACAGCCCCACCACGCGCCAAAGGCAGGCTGGGTATCGGGTTGCCGCCGGCGGGCTGGCTGCGGTCCGGCGGTGGTCGAGAAATTGCTCGAAAGAAAGCTTGAAATAGTTTCGGAATCCCTTGTGGACAACCGTTTACGGGGCCCTCGACTGTCGGTGGTCGATGCTGGAATGGACCCATGACAGCGATCGCGAACCACCCCCACCGGGTGAGCTCCGCCGTCGCTGACGCACGCTCCGAGCTGTCCTCGGTCGCCGATGCCTCGGTGTGGTCGATGGACCCCACCGAGACCACCGCCACCCTCCGCGAGCTCAACGCTCTGGCGGCCCAGGTGGCCGAGCTGCAGGCCCGGCTCCTGGCCCACGCCGACCGGCTCCAGATCGCCGGCAGCACCGCGGCGTCCTCGACCGCGAACTGGCACGCCGTCGCCACCCGGACCACCCGGTCGGCCGCGCACCGGATGATGCGGACCGCCCACGGCCTCGACCAGCACGAGCCGACCCGGACCGCGCTCGCCGACGGCAGGATCCAGGTGGAGCAGGCCGAGGTGATCCTGCGGCGCGCTGGCCGAGCTCCCCGACGACCTCGAGGCCGAGATCCTCGAGGAAGCCGAGACAGCGGCTGCTCGACCTCGCCGCCGACCACGACGCCAAAGCCCTCCGTGTCCTGGGCCGGCGGATCCTCGAGGTCGTCTCCCCCGAGACCGCCGACGCCCACCAAGCCAGCCTGCTGGAGAAGGAGGAACGCGCCGCCGCGGCCGCGACCCGGCTGACCCTGTGGGACGACGGCCACGGCCAGGTCCACGGCCGGTTCACCCTGGACACCCTGACCGGCGCCGCCCTGAAGAAGGCGCTGTGGGCGATCGCCGCCCCCCGACACCAAGCCGCCCAGGGTCCGCTCGGTCCGGTGGGTGAACGCCGGCCGACACCGGAGCGGCTCGGCCAGGCCTTCGTCGAGTACATCCAGCGCTACCCCGCCAACCGCCTCCCGAAGGCCGGTGGGCTCACCGCCACCGTCGTGGTCACCATGACCCTGGAGACGCTGATGGGCGGCCTCGAAGGCCGCCCAGCTCGACACCGGCGAGACCATCTCACCGGGCGCGGCACGGCGGCTGGCCTGTGAGGCCGGGATCATCCCCGCCGTCCTCGGCGGGAGCTCCCAGGTCCTCGACCTGGGCCGCAAGACCCGGTTCCACACCGAGACCCAGCGGATCGCCAAGACCATCGAGGCCGGCGGCTGCGAAGCAGACGGCTGCGACCGGCCACCCGGGACGTGCCACCTGCACCACCCGGTCCGCTGGGTCGACGGCGGCCGCACCGACCGCGACGGGATCATGATCTGCCCCTGGCACCACACCCGAGCCCACGACACCCGCTACCAGATGACAGAACTCCCCACCGGCAAGTACACCTTCAACCGACGCAACTGAGCCGGTCGAACGCGGCGACCACGCCCCGGCGGTTCTTGTCTGACGTCATCCAGTCCGAAGGTGCTGCGGCACCGGTATCGCTGCCCTGTCGACAGGGGTGCGCTCGCGAGGGCCGTTCGAGAGGTACGCCCGGAGTGCGTCGAGGTGGCGGTGGTTGAACGCCCAGACGGTGTGGCCGCGCAGCTCGGCCCGCAGCCAGAGCGGCTCGCCGAACCACGGGTCGACGGGTTCACCCCAGGTGCTCGTGGTGCTGGCTGCCTCGTGGGAGAAGCCACAGGACGGACAGGTGAGACGACGAGCCGAGCTGGAGGTGCGGCGTACGGCGGCACGGGACGAGCAGCGCGGACACACGACGAGGACCTCGGGCTCGACCCAGGCGTACAGGGCGGAGCCGCCGTCGCGGTACCGGCCGTCGCACATGGGACGAGTATGGCGGTCAGCCTGCGTGCGTGAGCCGTTCCGCCCGGGCCAGTGGCAGCTTCACCGTGAACGTCGAGCCCTGCAGGTGCGCGGACCTGACCTCGATGGTGCCGCCGTGGCCGGAGACGATCGCCTGCACGATCGAGAGGCCGAGGCCGGTGCCCTGGATCTGTCGGACCTGGGCGGTCGACGAGCGGAAGAACCGCTGGAAGAGGTCGCCCTGCTCGTCCGTGGGGATCCCGATGCCGCTGTCGCGGACCATGATCACGGCCCGGTCGTTCTCGATGCCGACGGAGAAGGCGATGGTGCCGCCGTCCTCGGTGAACTTCACCGCGTTGGAGAGCAGGTTGATGATCACCCGCTCCAGCTGGGCGCGGTCGCCGAGCACCGGCACCCTCGACGCCGGGCGCTCGATCTCGAAGGTGAGGTGGCGCCCGTTCAGCAGTGGTCGGATCGCGTCCTCGATCGGGCCGATGGTCGCGGCCAGGTCGACCTGGTCGTGGCGCCACTGCACGGTCTCCGAGTCGAGGCCGGAGAGCATCAGCAGGTCGTTGATCATCGAGATCAGCCGCTGGCCGTTCCGGTTGATGGTCTCCAGCAGCGGCACCTGGTCGGGCAGCGGCTCGACCACGGAGCCGTCGGACATCATCTCGGTGTAGCCCACGATGCTCGTGACCGGCGTGCGCAGCTCGTGCGACACGGTGGAGACGAACTCGTTCTTCGCCTGGTCCAGGGCGCGCAGCCGCTCCACCGCGGTGCGCTCCTTGTCGAGGGCGGCGATCAGCATCTCCTGGCTGTGCCGCTGCTCGGTCACGTCGCGGGCCACGCACAGGTAGCCGCTCTGCGCCGCGAACGCGTCCTGAGCGACCGACAGCGTCATCGAGACCAGCTGCTCGCCGCCGGACCTGGTCACCCAGGTCCAGTCGCGGGCCCGGGTCTCACCGTCACGCCCCAGCCCCCGGACGAGGATGTCGAAGGCCTCGTCGAGGGTGTCGGCCCCGGTCCGCTCGAGGAGCTCCGAGGGCTTGAGCAGCTTGTGGAACGGTTCGCCGACCAGCTCGTCGCGCTCGTAGCCGAGCAGGTGCTGGATCCCCGAGTTGGCCACCGAGACCCGGCCCGCGGTGTCGACGCCGACGATCGCGGTGGTCAGCGACGCCTCCATCAGGTGGTTCACCAGACCGGCGGTGGTCCGCTCCGCGGTCACGTCGATGCCCGTCATGACGGCGTACATCGGGTTGCCGAGCTCGTCGCGGACCATGTTGGTGTTCCAGACGATCCGGAGCTTCTCGCCGGACCTCGTGATCGCGTCGCACTCCCGCACGATCGGTACGCCGGACCGGTTCGGCCACATGAACAGTGCCTCGACGTCGTCGGCGTCGGACGGGGTGATGCCGGTGTCCCAGACCTTGCGGCCGAGCAGCTCCTCCTCGCGGTAGCCCGTGATCACCGAGGTGGCCTGGTTGACGCGCACCACGATGCCGTCGAGGTCGGTCACCATGATGATGCAGTTCGTCGTGTCGAGCGTGGCGTTGGTCAGCGTCTGCGCCGCCTCCAGCCCGTGCCGGGCGTCGTACTCCGCGGTCACGTCGAGCAGCTGTGCGGCGAAGAACGGCTCGTCGCCGGTGTCGCCCAGCGACGAGATCTGGAGGGTCACCCGGCCGGCGCGCCGGAAGGAGAGCGGACCCTCGACGCGCCACCCGTCGGTGATGCCGGCCAACAGCTGCGCAACTGTCTTCTCGTACTCCGGGCCGACGTCCATCACCTCGGTCAGCCTCTTGCCGAGCAGGGCGTCCTCGTGGCCGCCGAGGATGCCGAGTGCGGTCTCGTTGAGATCGACGATGACCAGGTCGCGGCCGGACTCGTCCGGCTCCAGGAACGCCATGCCGACCAGCGACTCGGTGAAGTTGCGCCGGAACAGCTTGCCGTCGGCGGTGATCCGGTCCATCAACATGGTGTTGCGCTGTACGGCGATGCCGAGAGGCACGACCAGCAGCGCGGCGCAGGCCAGGTAGCCCTGGGTGAGCGCACCGCCGGTCAGCGCGCTGACCCGGCCGCTGTTCACGGCGTCGCCGAACGGGCCGATGCCGGCGACCGTCTGCGCTGTCACGAAGATGCCGAGCAGCACCAGCTCCGCACACGCCACCCGCAGGTCGAACCGGAGCGCGGCCCAGGCGAGGAAGAGCACGGGGACGAAGGTGAGGGTGGAGCTCGCGTCGGGCACGAAGCTGAGCAGGCTGGCGGCCGCCAGCAGGAGGACCTGGACCGCCAGCTCGGGCTTCCTGCCGGTCCAGCGGTTCTCGGTGACCACCGCCAGCGGGAAGATCAGCAGTACGGCGGCCAGGTGCGCCACGAACGTCGTGGCCAGCGAGACGCCCAGCGGCGTGATGGTCACCGCCCTCGAGGCGCTGGCCCCGCCGGCGACGAGCATCCCGCCGCTGACCACGGCCGCGCCCAGCAGCCGGACGAAGTCCTCCTGGTCCACCAGCCTGGGCCGGATCCGGCCGCCGTGCGTGACCAGGAGCGCGGCGATGCCCAGCGCGACGGTCTCGACCACGCCGTGCGTGACCCCGAGCCGCAGCGTGCGGTCGGCGATGAGGTCCCCGAGCGCTGTCGCCACGAAGAGGAGAGGTGCCAGAACCAGCCAGCGGCGACCCACGGTCAGAGCGAGCAGGATCAGCCCGAGCCCGGCGGCCGGCCAGAAGGTCGCGACTGCCTGGCCGTCGGGGGCCAACCGCACCGCGACGGCCCCTGCAGCGACGACACCTGCGAGCAGGGCGAACGAGGTCGCCCAGCCGAGGGGTCGATCGGCCCGGGAGGTCACGATTTCAGTGTCGGGTACCTGAGCCGCCCCGCGCTCGGTTTCGGGACGTCCCGAGAGCCAGAATGTCAGCCTGTCCTTGACGCCCTAGGCTGGCCGAATGTTGGTCTCCGAGCGCATCGGCCAGTTCTTCGTGGACGCCGGCTCAGGACGCGACCGGCTGGAGTACACCGAGTACGGCGCCGGCAACCACTGGGTGGTCCTGCTGCACAGCCAGCTGATGACCCGCCGCATGCACCAGCCACTGGCGCGGTCGCTGGCGGCCGAGGGGCTGCACGTGGTGACTCTCGACCTGCTCGGCCACGGCCGCTCGGACCGGCCGTCCGACCCGCTCGTGTACTCCACGACGGCGTTCGCCGAGCAGGTGGTCGCCCTGCTCGACCACCTCGAGGCCCCCGAGGCGATCATCGGCGGCACGTCGCTCGGTGCGAACATCTCCCTCGAGGTCGCCGATCTCGCGCCGGAGCGGGTGCGCGGGATCCTGGCCGAGATGCCGGTCCTCGACAACGCCGTCGAGGCCGGGATCCTCGCCTTCGCCCCGCTGATGTTCGCGGCCCGCTTCCTGCCGTTCACGGTGGACGGGGTCCGAGCGCTGACCCGGCCGGTCCCGCGCGGGATCGTGCCGTTCTGGGCGGGCATCGTCCTCGACACCCTCGACCAGCGGTCCGAGGCGGTGGCGGCGATGGTGCACGGCATCTTCTTCGGCCGGATCGCGCCCCCGACGAGGCGACGCCGTGAGATCGGCGTGCCCGCTCTCGTCGTGGGGCACCCCTCCGACCCGATCCACCCGGCTGCCGACGCCGCGATGCTCGCGGAGGAGCTCCCCGACGCCAGGTTCGTCCGGGCCCACACCGTCCTCGAGTGGCGGTTCTGGCCCGAGCGGCTCAACCACGAGGCCGCGGAGTGGGCGCAGGAGGTCTGGGAGATCACCCCACCGACTTCTCTGTCTCCCCCGCTTCGCTCCTCCGACAGGACAAGCCGTCGGGGACCCCGAAAAGCGTAGGCAACCGACGCGCCGCCGCCGTACCGTCCGTTGAACGCGGCAGACTAGGACGGTGCCTCTCTACCGCGACGAGGCGATCGTGCTGCGCACCCACAAGCTGGGCGAAGCCGACCGCATCATCACCCTGCTGACGCGGGAGAACGGGCGGGTGCGCGCAGTGGCCAAGGGGGTGCGCCGGACCACGTCGAAGTTCGGGTCGCGGCTGGAGCCCTTCACCCACGTCGAGGTCCAGCTGGCCGAGGGACGCAACCTCGACACGGTCACCCAGGCCGAGACTCACGACGCGTTCGCGGCAGAGCTGGGCGCGGACTACGAGCGGTACACCGCCGGCACGGTGATGCTCGAGACCGCCGAGCGCCTCGTGACCGAGGAGAAGCAGCCGTCGACCCAGCAGTTCCTGCTGCTCGTCGGCGGCCTCCGCGCGATGGTCGGCGGCGAGCGCCGGCCGAGCCAGGTCCTCGACTCCTACCTGCTCCGCTCCCTCTCGGTGGCCGGCTACGCGCCGTCGTTCGAGCACTGCGCCCGCTGCGGGCTGGAGGGGCCCCACCGCTGGTTCAACCCGTCGTACGGCGGCATGCTCTGCACCACCTGCCGGGTCCCCGGCTCGGCCGGCCCGGCCCCGGAGACGGTCACGCTGCTGGGAGCCCTGCTGGCCGGTGACTGGCCGGTGGTCGAGGCGGCCGACCCGCGCCACCTCAAGGAGGCCAGCGGCCTGGTCGCGGCGTTCCTGCAGTGGCACATCGAGCGAGGGCTGCGTTCTCTGGCCTACGTGGAACGCTGACCGCTGGTGAAGAGGCAGGTCCGACAGCCGACCCCGCACCCCTCCGGCGCCCGGCCGCCCCAGCTGCCCAAGGAGTTGATCCCGCGCCACGTCGCGATCGTGATGGACGGCAACGGCCGCTGGGCCAGGCAGCAGGGGCTGCCACGAACCAAGGGCCACGAGGCGGGGGAGTCGTCACTGTTCGACGTGGTCGAGGGCGCCATCGAGGTCGGGGTGAAGGCGATCTCGGCGTACGCGTTCTCGACCGAGAACTGGACCCGCTCGCCCGACGAGGTCCGCTTCCTCATGGGGTTCAACCGTGACGTGATCCGGCGCCGCCGCGACGAGATGCACGAGCTCGGCGTCAAGGTCCGCTGGGCCGGCCGGGCGCCGCGGCTGTGGCGCTCGGTGATCAAGGAGCTCCAGGTGGCCGAGGAGCTGACCAAGGACAACGACGTGCTGACGCTGACCATGTGCGTCAACTACGGCGGGCGGGCCGAGCTCGCGGACACGATGCGCTCCATCGCACGCGAGGTGGCAGCCGGTCGGCTCAAACCGGACAAGATCGACGAGCGCACCGTCGCTGCGCACCTCTACGTGCCCGAGGTGGCCGACGCCGACATGGTCTGGCGCACGTCGGGTGAGCAGCGGCTCTCCAACTTCATGCTCTGGCAGGCGGCCTACAGCGAGCTCGTCTTCAGCGACGTCCTCTGGCCGGACGTCGACCGCCGGCACCTCTGGGCCGCGATCGAGGCGTACGCCGCCAGGAGCCGGCGGTACGGCAAGGCCTGATCTCGAGATGGGCGCCGACGCCCTTCTCAATCCGGTGATTCATCCGCACGGGCGAGGCGGAGGTGTCAAGGTCTTCGGGTGAGGGCCCGCGTGAGTGAGGAGCTCCGCCGCCTGTGGCTGGAGCCGCGCGACCCTCACCTTCCGGGTCCGGCTGCCCCTCGACGTACCGGCCGAGCCCAGCCTCCTCGACCTGCAGCACGCCTCGGTCAACGGTTGACAACCACTTACCGTTAGTTGTAACTTACGGTAAGTAATGACGAACGCACACACCATTCTGACCGCCCTCGGCGACCCGACCAGGCAGGCGATCCTCGACCTGCTCCTGGACGGGCCCCAGCCGGTGGGGGAGCTCGCCGCCCAGCTGCCGGTCAGCCGGCCGGCGGTCTCCCAGCACCTGAAGGTGCTCAAGGAGGTGGGGATCGTGGTCGACCGCCAGGAGGGGACCCGCCGGGTCTACCGGGTGGACCCGGACGGGCTGGTGCCGTTGCGCACCTACCTGGAGAGGTTCTGGCAGCGGGCCATGGTCGCGTTCGCCCAGTACGCAGAGGACCAGTACGCCGACACCGATGCCGAGAAGCAGCTCCACAAGGAGGACGACCGATGACCCAGCAGCAGCAGACCATCAACCCCGTGCGCGTGAGCGTCTCCGTGGGCCTGGACCAGAAGCGCTGCTTCGAGGTGTTCACCGACGAGATGACGTCATGGTGGCCGGCCAGCCACCACATCGGTGAGGCGCCGATCGACAGGATCATCGTCGAGCCGTTCGTTGGTGGTCGCTGGTACACCCGGCACACCGACGGGTCGGAGACGTCGACGGGCGTGGTGACGGAGTACGACGCGCCGGACCACTTCACGGTCACCTGGCAGATCGGGGCCGACTGGGAGTTCCACGAGGACCTGGTCACCACCATCGAGGTCCGGTTCACCCCCACCGACGACGGTCGCACGCTGGTGGAGCTCGAGCACCGGGGCCTCGAGGCCTACGGCGACGAGGCGGCGCGGATGAAGGAGACCTTCGAGGGTCCCGACGCCTGGGGCGGCATGCTCACCCTCTACAAGGACGTCGCGGAGGCCGCCGCCTAGGCGGACCTCGAGCTAGCCGCAGTCCGGGCAGGTCCCGAAGATCTCGAGGTTGTGGCTGACCTCGGAGAAGCCGTGCTCGGCGGCGATCGCCCGGGTCCAGCGCTCCACGGTCGGCCCCTCCACCTCGACCGTCCGCCCGCAGCCGCGGCAGACGAGGTGGTGGTGGTGCGTGTCGGAGCAGCGCCGGTAGATCGCCTCGCCCTCCTCGGTGCGCAGCACGTCGACCTCGCCGGCGTCCGCCAGCCGCTGCAGGGTGCGGTAGACGGTGGCGAGGCCGACGGGCTCGCCGCGCCGGCCGAGCAGGTCGTGGATCTCCTGGGCCGAGCGGAAGTCCTCGAAGGACGCCATGGCCTCGGCCACGGCCAGCCGCTGCTTGGTCGGCCGCATGGGGCCGTCAGTGCTCGTCATAGTGCCCTCCGTGCACCGCGTGGCGGTGGCCGTCGTGAACGTAGTCGACGTGGTCCCCGTGCCGTACTGCCACGTGGCCGCACTCGGGTCCGTGCTGGTGAACGTGCTCGGTCGGCTCGTGCTCGGGCGCCGACACCGACGCGAACGGTTCTCGCAGCCGGGCCCGGCGCCGGACCCAGGCCCCGACCGGCCACGTGACGGCGAAACCCGCCAGCGACAGCAGCACGATCGTCGGGCCCGGCGCGACCGTGGCGTGGAAGGACAGGTACGCCGAGAGCACCAGTCCGCCCACGGACGCGGCGGCACCGAGCACCATGGCCGCGAGGAGGGTGGTGCGGAACGACCTGGTCAGCTGCTGCGACGTGGCGACCGGCACCACCATCAGCGCGGAGACGAGCAGGAGCCCGACCGTGCGCATCGCGACCGACACACTCACCGCCGCGAGCACGGCGACCAGCACGTTGTAGAAGCCGACCCGGAGCCCGGCCACTCGCGCGAACTCCTGGTCCTGCGCGACCGCGAACAGCTGCGGTGACAGCCCGATGCCGACCACGAGCACCACCGTGGCCAGCGCCATCGTGACGATGACGTCGGCGATCGAGATCGTGGTGATGGACCCGAACAGGTACTCCTGCAGCCGTGCGGAGCTCTGGCCGCCGAGCCCACTGAGCAGCACACCGCCGGCCAGGCCGCCGTAGAACAGGAGCGCGAGGGCGACGTCGCCGTTGGTGTGGCCCCGCGAACGGATCACCTCGATCACCACCGCACCGATCACCGAGACCACCACGGCGGTCCAGGTCGGCGACGTCCCGGTGAGCAGGCCCAACGCCACACCCGTGACGGCCACGTGCCCGATGCCGTCGCCCATCAAGGAGAGACGGCGCTGCACGAGGTAGGTGCCCACCGCCGGTGCGGCGACGCCGGTGAACGCCGCCGCGATCAGCGCCCGCTGCATGAACGGGAACTGGAACAGCTCCCAGAAAGTCATTGGCCGGCCTCCAGCGGGGAGCGCACGTCCGGCACGTGGTCGTGCTGGTGGTGCGACGCGTGGTGGTGATGGGTGTGCGGGTCACCGAAGACCGGCTCGTGGACCGCGTGGTCGGCCAGGGGTGCTCCGTCGTAGGCCAGCCGGCCGTCGCGCATGACCACGGCTCGGTCCACGAGGGGGGCCAGGGGGCCGAGCTCGTGGGCGACCAGGACGATCGTGGCGCCGCGCTCCTTGAGCCGGCCCAGTGAGGTCGCCAGCGAGATCTGGTTGGCGAGGTCGACGCCCGCGGCCGGCTCGTCGAGGAAGAACAGCTCGGGCTCACCGGCCAGGGCGCGCGCGATCAGCACGCGCTGCTGCTGGCCGCCGGACAGGGTGGCGACGCCGTCGCCGCCACGACCGGCCAGGCCGACCACGTCCAGCGCGTCGGCGATGGCCGCCCGGTCCGCACGCGAGAGCGGCCGGAACACCCTGCGGTGGGTCAGCCGCCCCGATGCGACCACCTCCCAGACCGAGGCGGGGACGCCGGACGCGGCCCCACCGCGCTGGGGGACGAAGCCGATCCGCGACCACTCGTGGAACCGTTCCATCGGCGTACCGAAGAGCATCAGCCGGCCGGCGGCCAGCGGCCGGAGGCCGATCAGCGCGCGCACCAGCGTGGACTTGCCCGAGCCGTTGGCGCCCATCAGGGCCAGGAACTGGCCGGCCGGCACCTCGAGGTCGATGCCGCGCAGGATCGGCCGGCCGCCGATCGCGACGGCGCCGTCCTCGAGGGCGACGGGGAGCGCGTCGTTCATGAGGGACACCCGTTCGCCTCCTGGAGGGCGGCGAGGTTCTCGCGCATCAACGACAGGTAGTCGTCGTGGGCCGTCTCCGAGCTCAGCCCCTCGATCGGGTCGAGGATCGCGGTGCGCACGCCCATGTCCTCGGCCAGGCTCTCTGCCAGCTCGGGGCTCGACCAGCCGCTCACCGAAGACGGTGGTGATGCCGTCCGCGTCGATCAGCCTCTGCAGCCGGGCCAGGTCCGCCGGCGTCGGCTCGGCGTCCGGTGAGAGGCCCGAGATCGGCTCGATGTAGAGGCCGTAACGGCCCAGGTAGCCGAATGCGTTGTGCGAGACGACGACGGTGTTCCGCTCGCAGCCCCGCAGCCCGGTCGCGTAGTCGTGGTCGAGGGCGGCGAGCTCGTCGTCCAGCCGGGCCGCGTTGGCGCGGAAGTCGTCGGCGTGGTCGGGATCGGCCTTCGCCAGCGCGTCGGCCACGGCGTCCACGACCTTGGCCAGCTTGAGCGGGTCCTGCCAGAAGTGGGGGTCGAGGTCGCCGAGGTCGGACGGCTCCACGCTCCCGGGCGAGTCGTGGTCCGCGTCGTCGTGGCCGCCGTGCGAGATCGGCTCGAGCCCGGCCACCGCCCCGGCGTCGACGGCCGGTACGCCGGAGGCCTGACCGACGGCCGCGTCGACCGCTGCCTGCAGCCCCTTCTCGTAGACGACCACGTCTGCGGTGACCACCTCGGCGGTCTGTGCGACGGACAGCTCCAGGTCGTGCGGCTCCGATCCGGGCTTGGTCAGGTCGACCACGTGCGCATGGCCGCCGGCCACCTGCTGGGCGACGAACTGCAGCGGGTAGAAGGCGGTGACCACGTCGAGGCCCTTGTTGCCGGCCGGTGCCTCGTTGGTGAATGCAGCGCAGCCGGTCGTCGCCAGCAGGAGAGCCGTGGTCGCCAGCAGGAACCGCATGAGAACGATTCTCATCGGGAATGAGAATCATTGTCAATATGGGAGCGGGTTGCCAGACTGTCGACCGTGCCGAACTTCGCGGACTTCCAGACCGGCATCTACCTGGCCGGCCTCGGGGGCGAGGTGCCGCCGTACCCGCTCACCTTCGCCGGGCTCGAGGCCGCGGCCAAGGAGAAGCTGGAGCACCGCCTCTTCGACTACGTCGCCGGCGGCGCCGGCGACGAGCACACCCAGCGCGGCAACGTCGCGGCCTTCGAGCGGTGGGGGATCCTGCCCCGCATGCTCGCCGGCGCGGCCGACCGGGACCTGACGGTGACGGTCTTCGGCCGGACCTGGCCGGCCCCCGTGTTCCTGGCCCCGATCGGCGTGCTCGGCGTCATGACCGACGACGAGCACGGGGATCTCGCGGTGGCTGCCGCGTCGGCGCACACCGGCGTACCGATGGTGGCCTCGACCCTGGTGCAGGACCCGATGGAGGACGTGGCCGCCGCGTTGGGGGAGACGCCCGGTTTCTTCCAGCTCTACACCCCGAACGACCGCGAGCTGGCCGAGAGCTTCGTGCACCGCGCCGAGGCGTCCGGCTTCACCGGGATCGTCGTCACGCTCGACACGTGGTCCCTCGGCTATCGGCCACGTGACCTGCAGTACGCCACCTTTCCGCAGCTGCGGGGCTACTGCCTGGCCAACTACTTCTCGGACCCGGTGTTCCGGTCCCGGCTGGCGGCGCCGCCCGAGGAGGACCCCGGTGCCGCAACCGTTCAGTGGGCGCTCACCTTCGGCAACCCCACGCTGACCTGGGCCGACCTGGCCTGGCTCCGCGGCCTGACCGGACTGCCGCTGCTGCTCAAGGGCATCTGCCACCCCGACGACGTACGGCGGGCGCGGGACGCCGGCGTGGACGGGATCTACTGCTCCAACCACGGCGGCCGGCAGGCGGCCAGCGCTCCGGCGCTCGACCTGCTGCCGGCGGTGGTCGACGCGGCGGAGGGGCTGCCGGTGCTCTTCGACTCCGGCGTGCGCTCGGGCGTGGACGTGGTCAAGGCGCTGGCGCTGGGCGCCACGGCGGTCGGAGTCGGCCGCCCCTACGGCTACGGCGCCGTCCTCGGAGGCACGGCCGGGGTCGAGTTCGTACTGTCCTGCCTGCTGGCCGAGGCCGACCTGACGATGGGACTCAACGGCTACGCGGGCCTGGCCGAGCTGACCCGCGACGTGCTGGTCCGGGTCGGCGGCTAGTGGTCACCGTGCTGGTCGTCTCCCGCTTCCGCGTCCCGGTGGAGGATGGCGAGCCGTTCCGTGCCGAGCTGGCCGCGGCCCACGCCGTGCTCGCCACCTGCGTCGGCTACGTCGACGGCCAGGTCGGCCGCAACCTCGACGACCCGACGCTGTGGGCGCTCGTCACTCGGTGGGAGAACGTCGGCGCGTACCGCCGCGCGCTCTCGTCGTACGACGTGAAGCTGAACGCCGTACAACTGCTCAGCCGGGCCCTGGACGAGCCGAGTGCCTACGAGGTCGTGGAGCCGGGGACCGAGCTCAATATCCAGTCGACCAGGTCGTTAGGCTGAGGGTTCACCTTCCCCACCGGACAAGACGCCAGACCGGCAGCCAGCCGGCCGTGACCATCGGAGCAGTGTTGTGGCCAAGCCCCCCGCGTCCACCGTCGACCTCGTCGTCTCGCTCGCCAAGCGGCGCGGCTTCGTCTACCCGTCGGGCGAGATCTACGGCGGCACCAAGTCCGCCTGGGACTACGGCCCGCTCGGGGTGGAGCTGAAGGAGAACATCAAGCGCCAGTGGTGGAAGGCCACGGTGCAGCAGCGCGAGGACATGGTCGGGCTCGACTCGTCGATCATCCTGCCGCGCCAGGTGTGGGAGGCCAGCGGCCACGTCGACACCTTCACCGACCCGCTCACCGAGTGCCAGTCGTGCCACAAGAGGTTCCGGGCCGACCACCTCCAGGAGGCGGTGGCCGAGAAGAACGGCATCGACAACCCCGACGACGTCGACCTGGCCACGCTGGCCTGCCCCAACTGCGGCACCCGCGGGGCCTGGACCGAGCCGCGCCAGTTCTCCGGTCTCCTGAAGACCTACCTCGGCGTCGTCGAGGACGAGTCCGGGCTGCACTACCTGCGTCCCGAGACCGCGCAGGGCATCTTCGTCAACTTCGCCAACGTCGTGACCAGCTCGCGCATGAAGCCGCCGTTCGGCATCGCCCAGATCGGCAAGAGCTTCCGCAACGAGATCACCCCGGGGAACTTCATCTTCCGGACCCGCGAGTTCGAGCAGATGGAGATGGAGTTCTTCGTCAAGCCCGGCGAGGACGCAGAGTGGCACCAGTACTGGATCGACGAGCGGACCCGCTGGTACACCGACCTCGGGATCGACCCGGACAACCTGCGGCACTACGAGCACCCGAAGGAGAAGCTGGCTCATTACGCCGCCCGGACCGTCGACATCGAGTACCGCTTCCGCTTCCAGGGCTCGGAATGGGGCGAGCTCGAGGGCATCGCCAACCGCACCGACTTCGACCTGCAGACCCACGCCAAGCACTCCGGCCAGGACCTGTCCTACTTCGACCAGGCCGCCAACGAGCGCTACTACCCGTACGTCATCGAGCCGGCCGCCGGCCTCTCGCGCAGCCTGATGACCTTCCTCGTCGACGCCTACCAGGAGGACGAGGCCCCCAACACCAAGGGCGGCGTCGACAAGCGGGTCGTGCTCCGGCTCGACCCGCGGCTGGCCCCGATCAAGGTCGCGGTGCTGCCGCTGAGCCGGAACGCCGACCTGTCACCCAAGGCGCGTGACCTGGCCACCGAGCTGCGGCGCAGCTGGAACGTCGACTTCGACGACTCCGGCGCGATCGGCCGCCGCTACCGGCGACAGGACGAGGTCGGGACGCCCTACTGCGTGACCGTCGACTTCGAGACGCTCGACGACAACGCGGTCACGGTCCGGGCCCGGGACACGATGGCACAGGAACGGGTGCCCATCGACGGGATCACCGCCTACTTCTCCGAGCGATTCGTCGGTTGCTGATGCCCTTCGCCTTGCACAATGGCCGGGTGTCGGTGGGAAGGGCGTTCGTCGGACTGTTGGCAGCTGCCGCGCTGCTGGCCGGCTGCTCGGACGACGGCAAGGGGCCGGACGTGGATGCGGGCGCCTCGTCGGCGAGCACCTCCGGCTCGACCGGCACCGCGAGCGCGTCGGCCACCCCGTCCCTGCCCGTGCCCGCCGGCGTGGAGCTGAGCCCGGAGGGCAGCCAGCTCGCGGTGGGCGAGCCCGCGACCGTGGCCTACGAGCTGCGCCAGGGCGTCGTGGGCGTCCTCGACATCAAGGTCACCCGGCTGGAGAAGACATCGTTCAAGAAGTCCTTCGTCGGCTGGGACCTCGACCAGGCGCAGAAGAACTCCAACCCCTACTTCGTCCGGGTGACCCTCACCAACCGAGGTGACACCGACCTCGGCGGCAAGCACATCCCGCTCTACATCGTGGACGGGAACAACACGCTGGTGGAGGCCACGACCTTCGCGAGCGCCTTCCCGCCCTGCCAGCCCGGCGTGTTCCCGAAGAAGTTCAAGTCGGGCAAGAGCATGAAGGCCTGCCTGGTCTTCCTCTCGCCCAAGAAGGGCGAGCTGACCGCGGTCAGCTTCCGGCCCACCCAGGAGTTCGACCCCATCACGTGGACCGGCGAGCTGCAGAAGCCGAAGCCACCGAAGCCGCCGAAGGGCAAGGGTGGCAAGGGGGACGGCAACCAGCCCTCGGGCAGCGCGTCACCCTGACCAACGCTGAATTTCGGCGAATACGGACCGGCTCGCGACAATGGGGTCATGACCGGTCTCACTCTCGGCCCGCTTCGGGTGGCGACGCCCGTGGTGCTCGCGCCGATGGCGGGGATCACCAATGCGGCGTACCGCCGGCTGTGCGCCGAGCAGGGTGCCGGGCTCTACGTCTGCGAGATGATCACCAGCCGCGGCGTGGTCGAGCGGGACCGGCACACCCTCGACATGCTCGTCTTCGACGAGGCCGAGACGGTCCGGTCCGTCCAGCTCTACGGCACCGACCCGGTCTACGTCGGGAAGGCCACCGAGATCCTGTGCGCGGAGTACGGCGTGGCGCACGTGGACCTCAACTTCGGGTGTCCGGTGCCGAAGGTGACCCGCAAGGGTGGCGGCGGGGCACTCCCGTGGAAGCGCAAGCTGCTGGGCGAGATCCTCGAGCAGGCCGTCGCCGCGGCGGCGCCGTACGACGTACCGGTGACCATGAAGACCCGCAAGGGCATCGACGACGAGCACCTGACCTACCTCGACGCGGGCCGGATCGCGCAGGAGTCGGGCTGCGCGGCCATCGCCCTGCACGGCCGCACCGTTGCGCAGGCCTACTCCGGCGCGGCCGACTGGGACGCGATCGGGCGGCTGGTCGAGCACGTCGACATCCCGGTGCTCGGCAACGGCGACATCTGGGAGGCCGCTGACGCGCTCCGCCTGGTCGAGGAGACCGGTGCGGCGGGCGTGGTGGTCGGGCGTGGCTGCCTGGGCCGGCCGTGGCTGTTCCGCGACCTCGCGGCTGCCTTCGACGGCGAGAAGGTCGCGACGCTCCCGAGTCTCGGCGAGGTGGCCGCGATGATGCGCCGCCACACCGAGCTGCTGGCCCAGCACCTGGGCGAGGAGCGCGGCTGCGTCGAGTTCCGCAAGCACGTCTCGTGGTACCTCAAGGGCTTCGCCGCCGGCGGTGACCTGCGCCGGGCCCTGGCCATGGTGACCTCGCTGGCGGAGCTGGACGCGCTGCTGGCCCGGCTGGACTGGTCCGAGCCGTTCCCGGTCTCGGAGCTGGGTGCGCCGCGGGGCAGGCAGGGCTCGCCTCGCGACAAGGTGGCCCTGCCGGAGCACTGGCTGGACGACACCGACGGCACCGACTGGTGTCTGGCGGAGGAAGCATCGGGTACCAGCGGCGGGTGAGATCCCGCTCACCCGAGGCGGCGCGCTCGACAACGAGATCCACGCTCAGCAGCTCCGCTGGCCGTGACCGGGGACACGCCGACCCGCACCTTGGGGATTGGCTGGCCGCTCGACCTTGTGGTTGAGTCTTGAATCGCGTCGGCCCGGAGCCACCATTCCGGCCGGCGCATGACTGTGTAACCGACAAGCAGAGGAATCAGCGCCGTGGCAGACCACCGCCACAAGCGGGAGCCCGAAGCCCGCCGCCCGAAACCCAAGCCCGTGGCCGTCATCGGCCCGCTGGCCGTCCTGGCGACCGCCGCGTCCGTGACGATCGGCGTGATCGCCGCCGACCCCGCCGCCTCCGACCTGACGCCGCTGGCGTCGATCTCGAGTGTCCAGCGCCTCCAGCGCCTCCAGCGCCTCCGGCGCATCGGCCGAGCGCAGCGAGGACCCGATCACCCGGTCCGAGGACCGCGTCAAGGCCACCACGTCGCGTGACCTGCCGCCGCCCGCGTTCATGTCCAAGACCGCGATCGGTGCCGCCATCAAGGCCGCGAAGACCCGGCAGTGGACCACCGAGGACCTCAACATCTGGAACCAGCCGGGTGACAAGGCCAAGCAGCTCGGCGAGCTCGACTCGGGCAAGAAGGTCCTGGTCACCGGGCGCGAGATGTGGGGTCGCACCGAGATCGTGCTCAAGGGCGAGTCCCGCTGGGTGACCGACGGCTACCTGTCCGACGACAAGCCGCTCGCGGCCGCTGCCGGCCTGTCCATGGAACCGTGCCCCGACGGCAGCGTCGAGAACGGTCTCACCGACGGTGCGGTCTACGTCTACCGCTCGGTCTGCCACGCCTTCCCGCAGATCACCTCCTACGGCGGCTGGGACGCCCACGGCGAGCACGCCAGCGGCAAGGCGCTCGACATCATGACCAGCGACGTCGAGCTGGGCTACGCGATCGCGGAGTTCCTGCAGGCCCACGCCTCCGAGCTGCACCTGTTCGACATCCTCTGGCGCCAGCACATCTGGACACCGGTCCGCGCCTCCGAGGGCTGGCGCTTGTTCCCCAGCCGGGGGTCGGCGACCGCGAACCACTTCGACCACGTGCACGTAAGCGTCTACTGAGCCAGCGTCACGACGGTGGCGCAGGTGCGAGGCCGTTCGCGGCCGAGCCTCGAAGCCTCGACGCGCGGGGCTGGGACGCAGTTGGCCTCCGGGCCTGTGTCAGGGCGCTTCGAGGCTCGTCGCTGGCGCTCCTCATACCTCAGCCACCGTGCGCTGGCGCCGCTGACCTAGAGTCACGATCGATGGACAGCACGGACCTGTACGACGAGCACGACCGCGAGCGGGTCGTGGCGGAGCCACCCAAGCGCGTCGAGGCCCCGGAGCGGACGCCCTACGAGCGCGACCGCGCCCGCGTCGTCCACGCCGCCGCCTCGCGCCGGCTGGCGGCCAAGACCCAGGTGCACGGTCCGCAGATGGACGACTTCGTCCGCAACCGGCTCACGCACAGCCTCGAGGTGGCCCAGGTGGCCCGCGACCTGTCCCGGGCCCTGGGCTCGCAGCCCGACATCGCGGAGACGGCCGCGCTGGCCCACGACCTCGGCCACCCGCCCTTCGGCCACAACGGCGAGCAGGCGCTGCACGAGGTGGCCGAGCCGTGCGGCGGCTTCGAGGGCAACGCCCAGACCCTGCGACTCCTCACCCGGCTCGAGGCCAAGACCCTCGACGAGTCGGGCGCCTCCGTCGGGCTCAACCTCACCCGGGCCACGCTGGACGCCAGCACGAAGTACCCCTGGCCGCGCACCCCGGGCACCCGCAAGTTCGGCGTCTACGCCGACGACCTGCCGGTCTTCACCTGGCTGCGCCAGGGCGCACCGGACGGTTCGCGCCGCTGCGTCGAGGCCCAGATCATGGACCTGGCCGACGACGTCGCCTACTCGGTCCACGACGTCGAGGACGGCGTGGTGGCCGAGCGGATCGACCTGGCCCGGCTCGACCGGCCGGCGATCTGGCAGGCGGTGCGGTCGTTCTACCTTCCGGAGGCCGAGGACGATGCCCTGGATGCCGCCCTGTCGGCGCTGACCGAGGTGGACAGCTGGCCGGACGCGCCGTACGACGGGAGCCGGCGCAGCCTGGCCGCCCTGAAGAACCTGACCAGTGACCTGATCGGCCGGTTCTGCGGTGAGGTCCAGGCCGCGACCTTCGCCGCCGCCGAGGGGCCGTTCGTGCGCTACCGGGCCGACCTCGTGGTGCCCGACCGGACGCTGGTCGAGATGGCGGTGCTCAAGGGGATCGCAGCCCACTACGTCATGCAGGCCGACGACCGGGTCGCGCTCATGACCCGCCAGCGCGACCTGGTCTCCGAGCTGGTCGAGGCTCTCGTCGCCCACGCCCCGGCCTCGCTGGAGCGCGCCTTCGCCGACGACTGGGAAGCTGCCGCGGACGACGCCGAGCGGCTGCGGGCAGTGATCGACCAGGTCGCCTCGCTCACCGACGCCAGCGCGGTCGCCTGGCACGAGCGGGTGGTGCTCCAGGGTTCGGATGTGGCGTCAGGCTGGCGCGCGTGAAGCCCCTGGTCTGGCTCCCTTTCGACCCCTCGGAGCTGGGCGACCCGCCGGACTCACTGCGCTACGAGGTCGTCGCGTCGCTCGAGGTCGTGCCGGACACGGTGGCGGAGGTCGAGGTCTTCGTGCCGCCGTACTCCGTCGGGCCGGAGGTGCGCGAGGTGCTCCCGCGGATGACCTCGCTGCGGATCGTGCAGACCCTGACGGCCGGCGTCGACAACCTCCGTGATGCCGTCCCGGACGGTGCCATCCTCTGCAACGGCCGCGGCATCCACGACACCTCGACCGCCGAGCTGGCGGTCACCTTGGTGCTCGCCTCGCTGCGTGGAGTGCCGCAGTTCGTGCGCGAGCAGGACCGCCACGAGTGGAACCAGGGCTGGCACCCTGCTCTGGCCGACAAGACCGTGCTTGTGGTCGGGTACGGCGCGATCGGCGAGGCCATCGAGGCCCGGCTGACGCCGTTCGAGTGCTCAGTGGTCCGGGTCGCCCGCTCGGCCCGGGACGGCGTGCACTCGATCTCCGCGCTGCCGGAGCTGCTGCCGGAGGCCGACGTCGTGATCCTGGTCCTGCCGCTGACGTCGGAGACCCGCGGCCTGGTCGACGACACCTTCCTGGGCCGGATGAAGGAGGGCGCACTGCTGGTCAACGTGGCCCGCGGCGCCATCGTGGACTCCGACGCCCTGGTCGCCGCCTTGAAGGTCGGGCGGATCACCGCCGCCGTCGACGTCGTGGACCCCGAACCGCTGCCGGCTGACAGCCCGCTCTTCGAGGCGCCTGGGCTGCTGATCTCGCCGCACGTGGGCGGCGCCAGCAGCGCGATGTGGCCCCGCGCGTACCGCCTGGTCCGTGACCAGCTGAATCGCATCGCGGCCGGCAAGGAGCCTGTGAACATCATGACCGGCGACTACTGAGCTCCACCTAGGATCGACACGTGGCAGGCCGGATCCGCGAGGAGAGCATCGCCGAGGTGCGTGAGAAGGCCGCCATCGACGAGGTCGTGTCCCAGTACGTCACCCTCAAGAACGCCGGCGGCGGCTCCCAGAAGGGGCTGTGCCCGTTCCACGACGAGAAGACGCCGTCGTTCAACGTCAACCCGTCGAGAAACACCTTCCACTGCTTCGGCTGCGGTGAGGGGGGCGACGTCATCTCGTTCCTGATGAAGATCGACGGGCTCAGCTTCGCCGAGACCGTGGAGCGGCTGGCGGACAAGTACGGCGTCGAGCTCAGGCGCGAGGACGGCGACGTCCGAGACGACCGCCCGAGAGGGCCGTCCCGCGGCAAGCTGGTCGAGGCGCACCGCGTCGCCCAGGAGTACTACGCCGAGCAGCTGCTCACCCCGGAGGCGGCGCCCGCCCGGCAGTTCCTCACCGAACGCAGCTTCGACAGTGCCGCCGCCGACACCTTCGGCGTCGGCTTCGCGCCGCGAGACGGCGACGCGCTGTTCAAGCACCTGCGCAGCCGCGGCTTCAGCCAGGACGAGCTGGTCACCGCGGGGCTCGTGGCGATCGGCCGGTCGGCGTACGACCGGTTCCGCGGGCGGCTGCTGTGGCCGATCCGCGAGGCCAGCGGCGAGACGATCGGCTTCGGTGCGCGGCGGATCTTCGAGGACGACCGGATCGACGCGAAGTACCTCAACACCCCCGAGACACCGATCTACAAGAAGAGCACGGTCCTCTACGGCATCGACCTGGCCCGGCGGAACATGGCGCGCTCGGCGCAGGCGGTCGTGGTCGAGGGCTACACCGACGTGATGGCCTGCCACCTGGCGGGTGTCGGCACGGCGGTCGCGTCGTGCGGGACAGCGTTCGGCGACGACCACGCGAAGGTGCTGCGCCGGTTCATGGCCGACCACGAGGAGTTCCGCGGTGAGGTGATCTTCACCTTCGACGGCGACGCGGCCGGGCAGGCGGCCGCGCTGAAGGCGTTCCAGGGCGACCAGAACTTCACCTCGCAGACCTACGTCGCGGTGGAGCCGGACGGCCTGGACCCGTGCGACGTGCGGATCAAGAAGGGCGACGCGGCAGTGCGCGAGCTGGTCGCCCGCCGGGTGCCGCTCTACCGCTTCGTGCTCACCAACATCGTGGCCAAGTACGACCTCGACCGCGCCGACGGTCGCGTCGACGCGCTGCGCGAGAGCGCCCGCCTGGTGTCCAGCATCCGTGACCGCTCGAAGGTGGACGCCTTCGCCCGCGAGATCGCCTCGATGCTGGGCATCGAGGTCGAGGAGGCGCGGGCCGAGGTCCGGCGGGCGTCGACGCGGCGTCCCTCGCGGCCGGGCGGCGCGCCCGCGCGGGAGGACCAGGCGGCCGAACGGCCGTCGCGCCAGGAGCTGCCCAGCCTGCGGGACCCGCGGTTCGCCATCGAGCGGGAGACGCTGAAGGTGGTGCTCCAGCACCCGATGGTGATCGGCCGGACCACGGCCGACGTCGGGCCCGAGGACTTCATGCACCCGACCTACCGCGCCGTCTGGGAGGCCATCGAGGCCGGCGGCGGGCCGGCCGCCGGTGCCGGGGACGCGTCCTGGTCCGGCCGGCTCCGCGACGCCGCCACCGACCCGGTCGTCGCCTCGGCCATCAGCGAGCTGAGCGTGGAGCCGCTGCCGACCGCGAAGGCTCCCAACCCCGACTACGTCCTCCAGTACGTCGTCCGGCTCCTGGAGCTCACTACTCTGCGCCGCATCGACCAGGTGAAGTCGAAGATCCAGCGCACCAACCCGGTCGAACAGGTGGATGCCTACAACCGGATGTTCGGCGAGCTCGCTGCGCTCGAGGAACACCGGCGCAAGCTGCGCGACCGGATCGCCGGAGCGCAGTGAGGTTGCGGCGTACCTCTCCCCGGGTCGAGGTGGCGACGGGGGAGAAGGTGCTGGCCTGGGCCTCGGCCGATGGCGACGTCGTGGCCGGCACCCGCGCGGCGCTCTACCTGCCCGGGGGGCGACGGATCCCGTGGGAGCAGGTCGAGGCGGCGGACTGGGACAGCGACTCCGACACCTTCAAGGTGAGCGAGGTCGGCTCGTGGGGCGAGCCCCGGCCGACGTACTCCTTCGTGCTGGGCGATTCCGGTCTGCTGCTGCAGCTGGTCCGGGAGCGGGTCACGGCCACCGTGGTGCTGCAGCGCCACGTCCCCATCCGGGGCAAGCGCGGCGTGCGGGTGATCGCCCGCCGGGCGCTCACCGGCGAGCGGGGCCTCACCTGGCTCTTCGAGTACGACGAGGGCATCGACCCCGAGGACCCCTTCGTCGAGCACGCGGCCCAGGAGGCGCTGGCCGCGGCCCACGGCGAGATCGACGGCTGATCTGCCCCCGACCCTCGGGCGTCCGAACTTTTCGTCGAAAAGGACTTGACCGGTACAGAAGCGGTGAATACTGTATCGGTAAAGATCTGTACCGCTAAAGAAGGCACCTGAGGAGGAGCCATGACCTACGAACCCATCGCCGCCGGCCTCGCCGTCGAGCTGACCCGCCGTCACGTCGGAAGCGCCCGCCCGGACGCTCCGGTGGTGTCCGACCAGCGCGTCCGCCCGGCCCGGATCGCTGGAGCCCGACTGCGGCTGGCCGGCAGCCTGCGCGCGGTCGCCGCCCGGGTCGAGCCGCGCCCGGCCAAGGTCTGCCAGCCCAGTTGAGCGGCCCTCGGGCTGGGGTGACCCGGAATACTGGGTCTCCCATGGCCAAGGTGACGCTCCAGTCGATCGCGGACCGCGTCGGTGTCAGCCGGATGACGGTCTCCAACGCGTTCTCGCGTCCTGACCAGCTCTCGGCCGAGCTCCGCGAGCGGATCCTGGCCGCGGCCGACCAGCTCGGGTACGCCGGGCCCGACCCGGCGGCCCGGGCGCTCGCCCGCGGCCGGACCGGCTCGATCGGGCTGCTGCTCACCGACGAGCTGTCGGAAGCCTTCCAGGACCCGGTTGCGACCGAGTTCATGAGCTCGGTGGCCGACGCGCTCACCCGCGAGGGCATGGCCCTGACCCTGCTGACGTCGGGCGACGACACCGGCGCCCCGCCGGACTATGTGCCCGCGCGGGACGTGGCGATGGACGGAGCGATCGTCTACATCTGCGACCCGGCGTCCCCGGAGATCGCGATGCTGGAGCGTCGCGGCCTGCCGCTGGTCTCGGTGGACCACGACCCGAGCCCCGACGCACCCAGCGTGAACGTCGACGACCGGGCCGGCGCCCGCGCCGCCGCCCAGCACCTGGTCGACCTGGGACATCGCCGGGTCGGCATCGTCGCCCTGCAGAGCAACTACGAGAAGAACGGCGTGCCGAGCTGGAACTGGCCCGCCCGCGAGCGGATGTCGGGCTGGACGGAGGCGCTCGAGGCGGCCGGCATCGACCCGGTGGTGACAGCCGCCCAGTGGCGGCCCCGGGACGCCGTTGAGTCCACCGCCAGGGCGCTGCTCGACCGACCGGACCGGCCCACCGCCGTTCTCTGCTTCTCCGACGCCTTCGCTGTTGCGACCATGCGCGTCGCCCAGTCGCTGGGGCTGCGGGTCCCCGAGGACCTGTCGGTGGTGGGCTTCGACGACTCGCCCGAGGCGGTCTCGTCGAACCCCCGGCTGACCACGGTCCACCAGGAGGTGGCGAGCAAGGGCCAGAAGGCGGTGCACGCGCTGATGGGCGTCATGAGGGACCAGGCTCCCGACCAGGTCGAGCGGATCCTGCTGCCCACGTCACTCGTCGTGCGGGAGAGCACCGCGCCGCCGGCCTGATCGGAGCTCGAGGATTACGAGACCGCTCGCGCGCTTGCTAGTGTTCAGCGCTGCAACCCGATCCCCTGTAGCTCAACTGGCAGAGCATTCGGCTGTTAACCGAAGGGTTGCTGGTTCGAGTCCAGCCGGGGGAGCAAAGTGAGGCCGTGACCTGCGGAAACGTCCAGGCAGGGGCCTTCTCAGATTTGAATCTGACGCCAGAACTATCCACAAACCGTCCAAAAACGTCGACGTCTTCGGGCCCTGAAGGTTCACCCGCAGCGCTCGATAAGCCCCGCCACTGCGTGCACTCGGAGGGGCGTCTCGTTGGCAGATGACCGGGGTCAGGTCGCGGGCCGGAACTGCTCGAGGTACGCGGTCAGGTCCGGCGCCAGCGAGGCCTTGTGCAGGTAGAAGTCTCGGGTGATGTCGCTGTTCTCGTGACCGAACTGGGCCTGGGCGGCCCCAAGCGCCTCCAGCCGCGACCAAGCATCGGCCGCTGAGGAACGGAGGTGTGCGACAGCGGACCAGCCGCATTCCGCGCGCCTTGGGTGCCGTGAACACAAGCACGGCCAGGCTTCCCCGCATTCCGATGGTCCGGCGGCGCCGACAGCGGCACGGTCGGCGGCGGCCCGACAGCGGCCGGTGAGGCGTTCAGCCGTGTCCGGAATCGCCGCTTGCGAAAAACGTGGCGAAGCTCCCGGCCATCGCGGTGATGACGAAGATGCCCCAGGCCTCCAGGGCCACGTCCACAATCTTGCCCGCGGTCGTCACGGGGTTCGGCATCGAGGAAGACACCGTCAACAACTGCACTGCGGTGAAGAACGCGGAATCGCCCAGACCGTGGATGTCACTGCCCTTCACGCCACTCTCGGTGAGCCACACCAGACACGTCCCGATCACCAGCACCACGAATGAGAGGGCGGCGGCGAGCAGCATCCGGGCGAACAGCCGACGGTGTCTCTCCTCATACCGCAACAACCGCGACAGCTCGGCTCCGATCACCGTCACAGTGAACAGCAGCGGCCTCGCCGACACGATGAGCCCAGCCGCGGCGCGCCGACACGACCTGGCGGGCCGTTTCACTTGCCGGTCACCGATACCCGCACATCGGCCATGACGGGCGAATCCGGCGCAAGCAACCGGCGGTGGCTAGCCCCGGCATCGGGTCTGGTCAGGTCGGGAGAGGGGCGTTCAACAGGGTCGTGGTGCGAGGTTGGCGTAGCCGTGTTCGATCGCCCAGGCCACGGCCTGGGCGCGCATGTTGACCCCGAGCCGGGAGTAGGTGCGGACACCCAGTGCATCCGGTCGCAGTCACCCGGGAGTTCCTGAGCGAACGGCAGCAGAGTCGGCGACCACCGGTACACGAATGGGCTGTCGATCATCGGCAACGCTTCTTGCAGCACCTCCAGGCCCGCCGTGTTCTCGTCGAGCATCGGGTTGGTCTCGGTGAAGAAGACTTGCAACCGCTCCCCGGTCTTCAGGTGTCGTTGACGGGGGCTCTGCAGCCGTTCGTCGGCTTCCTGCGGGTAAGGCATCTCCATTGCCCCATGAGGCCCGAGGTGAATCGTCAGCCGACCCTGCTCCAACATGACCCGGTCGAACACCAGTGAGGCGAACTTCAGCCGCTTGCGCATCGCAACGGCAGCGGGGCCAGCGATCAGCGAGTGCGCGTTCGAGCGGAGCGGCACCACCAGATGGCGCAGGTCGTCGTCGGCCACGTCGGCAAGGTACGCCGCGACTCTCACCGACACGCGCCGCTGGCGAGCATGACCGAGGCTGCGGAGTGTCGGAGCAGGTGGTAGCGGGCAAGTCCCGGCCAGCTCGCGATGATGACCCGCTGGGTCGGTCGTGGCTCGGCTACGACTCGAACCAGTCGCCGGCCTACAACTGGGAAGCCAATCGGGCCGCGTGGAAACTGGATCCGGCGCGGGTGGAAAGGTGCGACCTCGCGGTCCTCTCCCATGGAGGCGTGGTGGTTCTCGTCGCCGAAGCATCCGGAGTGGAACCGGTGCCCGCTTCCCGCGGCTACCAGGGCCGCTGGCTGCTCGTCGGCAGCCCCATGATCGGCCAGCCCCTCGTGGGACACCTGCAGCCCGTGCCCAGGTCACACGGCAACCCGGTCACCTACGGGCTCATCGCCTGACAGGCGCTCGACACGCCGCCGGGGAGCCTCGCGATCCCCGGACCACTCCGTGGCCGCCGGCTGCGATACACCACCGATGTCGTGCCCCGGCATACACCCCCACGAGCTGTGGCTGTTGGCCCGCAGGGGCCTCGGACATCAGGTCCGGTGCTGCGTTCGGTGTAGCTACTTCATCGTTGTACGGCGCACAGCTCCGACATACCAGTACCCGCACGCCCCACCGCTGGGCCACAACCTCGATCGCCCGACCCTGGGTGCTCGGGCCTCGCTCGCGGCCCTCCCGCAGCGCGTATCCCTGGGCTGCCTCCGGGATCTGAGTAGCACCGGCGCTCGTCCCGAGGCGCTCGGCAGAACCCCGAAAGGAACCCCATGAACACCAACAAGACCAGCCGGCTTGTCACCCGCTCCGCCGCCGCGACCGCCTGCCTGGGCGCCGTCCTCGCCGGCGCGACGGCCTGCGGCAACGACGACGCAACCACGACCGCCAGCCCGCAGCTCGGCCACCAGGCGGCGCAGGGCGTCGGCGCGCCGGCGCCGGCGTCGAAGGAGCTCGCCGAGAAGGCGAGGGCGAACATCTGGGAGTACATGTACCAGCCCGCGTCGAAGGATCTCGCCGAGAAGGCGAAGGCGAACATCTGGGAGTACACGTACCAGCTGAAGGCCCAGCGCCCCGACGCCGCTCGCCCGACACCCGGCTTCGGCGACGACCGGCGTCAGTCGATCCAGGAGGCGCGGGACCGCCACGCTCCGGCCCCGAGCCACGCGCCCGGCTACAACAAGGCGCTGCCGAGCGAGTGGTGACCACACAACCCAAGGAGGGCCTCGGCATCCGCCGGGCCCTCCGACGCCGTGGGTCGCCTTGACTCAGGCCCGGGTACGGGCCGGAACATGCGCGCTGGAGTTGGCGATCGCCGTCGCCAGCGGCAGTAGGCCGCATCGTGTGGCCGCTCCAGCTGGTCCCAGCGACGCAGGGGCAAGCCACGATGCACCGCAGAACGGATCCGCTGCTGCCCTCGGGCTACCTCTCGCGAGCGAGACGACTCAGCGCGTCTGCAACCTCCGGAGGCGGTCGGAACAACTTCAGCAGCCCTCGGCACGGAATCGGGTGGTCCAGCATGCGTGGGTGGGCCAGATCCCAATGCCGGTGACCTGTCACGGCCCACGGCGAGCACAAGGCGCCCTCGGCCTTGAGGCACTCGGAGCTGTAAGGGTCCGAGATAACGTCGACTACCCCGAGTGCGCAGCCACGGGGCAGGTGATCGGGCACGTCCGTGGGCGCGTCGAGACCGTCAGGATCGAGACGGACGCCGGCCTGGATGCCGATAGTGCAGGGCATCTCAGACGGGAATCACCACGTTCGGTTCTCCACGTCCTTGTTGCCGCTGCAGATCGCCCAGGCATGGGTTGTCGCATCGAGGCAGTCGAAGGTCGGTCGACACCCTGACGAGTCTTCCGGAGGAAGCCGTGGTCAGTCCACCGTCTGCGGGGCGATCACTTTGGCGTGAGACCAACTGGTCCCCGGGCACCCATGCCCGCAGTAACCGGTGACATCGCCGAGCTCGATCGGCGAGCCCTGCCGGCGCTGGAGACGGCGCTCGTCTGAGCACCAGGAGGGAACGCTTGAGGCTCTCCTCCTCCCGGGTCATGGTCGACACGACCATGTCGGCCTGGCCTCGTCTCCTGCCTCTCCCGTGCAGCCCTCCGAAGGGAAGAGGGCTAGGACGGCTGAACGGGCGGCAGTCTGGGCGGGCGGCAGTCTGGGCGGCAGTTTGGGCGGCAGTTCCAGAGACCTACCAGTACTCCGGGGGACTGAATCCTTAACTCTGCCGCGGGAATGACACCGTCACGTACTCCGGGACCAGTCGCCGGAAGCCGAAGGGTTGCTCGTTCGAGTCCAGCCGGGGGAGCAAAAAGAGGCCACGTCCACGCCTCAGGGCGAGGTCGTCTCCGCGGGGGGCGGCGTCGTCGACCCGGGCGGCGCTGTTGACACGGCCGCGGACGCGGAGTCGGTGGGGGTCGGCTCCTGGCCCTGCGAGGGCGACGCACTGTCCGTCGGCTCGTTGGAGGGCTCCGATGTCCCACTCGGGCTGGTGGATCCGGTCGGGCCTTGGTCGGGATCCTTCTGGTCATCGCCCCCGGAGCCGTGCCCACTGACCTGCCCGATCGTGGTGTCACCGGAGCCGGATCCGCCGGTCATCGAGGAGATGCTGCGGCCGACAACCAGCTCGAAAGCGGTGATCACCACCAGTGTGACCACGAACAACCCCACGGTCACGAGCAGGACACGCTTCCACGGCAACTGGGATAGCCGCTCTCTCCATCTGATCGGCGCCGCCGCCACGATCGCCTCGTCGAGCTCCTGCTGCGCTTCCTCGAGCCGTTCCTCTGCGTGGTCGAGATGACTCTCCTGGGACGCGGTGTCGTCGGCGCGCGTCGCCCGCAACACCTCGGCGTGGGCGACGCCCATCTTCTCGGCCGCGCCCTTCTGCTTCTTCGTCAGCGAGCGCTTGCTCGTCGAGAGACCCTGGGCGATCCAAGCGCTGCTCACGGACACCACGAGACTGCCGATCGCGGCGCCGATGATCGTGCCGGCCGCCCCCAGCGTCGAGAGCAGGACCGCCGACGCCACGGCAGCTAGGGCTCCCGCGACCGCTCGGGTCCAGTCGATCTCGACCGTCTCCGTGGCGTCGGCGTCGTCGGTCATCACGGATCAGTATGCGGGATCTGAACTCGACCGGAGTGACGCTTCTCCGGCCCCGCCGGCTCGCAGCCAGCATCGAGCGCGCCTCCGCCCGGCGACGTTCGTCAGATGAGCGCCGCCATGTAGGTGTGGACACGTATGCCGAGAGGACCTGGCTCAGGTTGCCGTGTGCGATCCCGTCTGCGTGTGAGCACCCGTCGCCTGTTCCTGTGCGGCGGTCCGGCGGGCGTGACGCAGGCCCAGCAGACCAAGGACGAGGAGGATGACCGCACCGACGTATGCGCAGATCGCCGCGATCCCGGCGATGGTGCCGATGGTGGCGAACGCGTAGCCGTAGAGCAGGAGGCCGCGCAGGGTGTTGCCCTGGAACAACGTGTTCTTGAGGGCCGCCAGCTGCTGGCCCTCCGGCGAGGCCTGCTGTTCGGGGGTCATCGAGAGGAGCTCGCCGCTGATCTCGGAGTAGCTCTTGCCGCCGCTCGCCTCGTTCAAGTGCACGAGAATGTAGTGGTCCGCGTAGGCCTTGGCCTCCGGACCGCTGTCCATCTTGCTACCGGCGTACGGCTTCAGAGCGTCCTGATCGGCCTTGGGCAGCGAGGTGAGCGCGTCACCCTCGGGCATCGTGATGTCCTGGATCGCGAACTGCTTCTCCACCTCGTTCCCGATGAAGACATGGGCCCAGGTCAGCAGCGCACCGGCGATGAGGAGCATGACCGCGAGCAACAACCCGGTCCAGGAGATGAGCTTGTCGAACGAGGAACGCATCGGAGCTCCCTACCCGGCGCGACGACCGCGCCGTTCGTCGGGCGGGCCGGGCCTGGTAGGGATGCGAGCGACAAGGACGATCAACTCACAAGGCAGGGGTCCGGGCGGATCGATCAGCCTGACAGGGGACCCGAGCGTCCGTCGACGAGCCCTGCTCGGTTCCCAGGGCCGCGGTGATCAGCGCGGCACCGCCTCTGCCGTCGCTTGCGACGGAATCCGGCCAGCCTTGTCGGGATCGACAGTCAGGTTCTCGCCAGTGCCCGGGTCGAAGAGGTGGATCTGCGTCCCGTCGACCCAGATCTCGGCCTGCTCGCCTTCCTCGATCCTGCTGGCCCCGTCGAGCGACACGACGAGCTGGGTGTGCAGTGCCTCCCCGTCCAGGTCGCGCTCGAGCTGGAGCAGCTGCGCCTCGACCTCGGGCGGCGCCTCGAACGGGATGTAGGCGTAGGTCTCGTTGCCCAGCCACTCGACGACCTCGACCTCCGCGTGGAACGTCGAAGCGGGGTCCTGCTCCGTCCGCACCGACGCGTCCTCGAAGTGCTCAGGGCGGATACCGGCGATGAGCAGTCCCTTGCCGGCGGCCTTCTCGGCCCGCTCGGGTGGCAGCTTCACGGTGCCGAACGGCAACTTGACCGAGGTGCCTTCGACGGTGGCGGGCAGGAAGTTCATCGGCGGCGAGCCGATGAACCCGGCCACGAACAGGTTGGCGGGATTCTCGTAGAGCTCACGGGGCGTCGCGAGCTGTTGCAGCACGCCCCGCTTGAGCACTGCGACCCGGTGGCCCAGGGTCATCGCCTCGGTCTGGTCATGGGTGACGTAGACCGTGGTGATACCGAGCCGCTTCTGGAGCCGCGAGATCTCGGTGCGCATCTGCCCACGGAGCTTGGCGTCGAGGTTCGAGAGAGGCTCGTCGAAGAGAAAGGCGTCGGCCTCGCGCACGATCGCACGGCCCATCGCGACGCGCTGCCGCTGACCGCCGGAGAGGTGGCCCGGCTTGCGGTCGAGGTGCTCGTCGAGCTCCAGCGTCTTCGACGCGTCGCGGACCTTCCTGTCGATCTCTTCCTCGGACTCATGGGCCAGCCGAAGGGGGAACGCGATGTTCTCGTACACGGTCAGGTGCGGGTAGAGCGCGTAGTTCTGGAACACCATGGCGAGGTTGCGATCTCGCGGCGCAAGATCGTTGACCAGCTTGTCGCCGATCATCATCTCGCCCGAGGTGATGTCCTCGAGGCCGACGATCATCCGCAGCAGGGTCGACTTCCCGCAGCCGGACGGCCCGACGAGGATCATGAACTCGCCATCGTGCACCTCGATGCTCACATCGTTCACCGCGGCGAACCCGTCGCCGTACTCCTTGACGATGTTCTTCATCTCGATGGTGGTCATCGAGTCACCCCTTCACCGCACCGGACGTGAGCCCGGAGACGATCTTCCGCTGGAACAACAGGACGATGATGATGATCGGGACGGTGACCACCACGGACGCGGTGGCCAGCTGTCCGTACGGCGGGTTGAACGGGTCGGGACCGACGAAGTAGGAGAGCTGTGCCGGGACCGTGCGGGACCGCGTCGTCGACGTGAGCGAGAGCGCGAGCACGAACTCGTTCCAGGCGAAGAAGAAGGTCAGGATCGCCGCGGTGAAGACGCCCGGCGCGGCCAGCGGCACGATCACCTTGCGGAACGCCTGCCACGAGGTCGCGCCGTCGACCTGGGCCGCCTGCTCCATCTCCCACGGGATCTCCCGGAAGAACGCCGACAACGTCCAGATCGCCAGCGGCAGCGTGAACGACATGTACGGGATGATCAGCCCCGGCCAGGTGTTGAACAGGCCGAGTGCGCGCCACAGGTCGAACAGCGGCCCGACCAGCGCGACCACCGGGAACATCGCGATCGCCAGGGCGATCGACAGCACGAGACGCTTGCCGCGGAACTCGAGGCGGGCGATCGCATACGCCGCGAGCGTCGCCAGGATCACCGAGAGGAACGTCGAGATGGCCGCGATGCCGAACGAGTTGACCAGCGAGTCCCGGAAGTCGGAGTTGTTGAGGATGTCCGTGTAGTTCTCGAGGGTCGGCGCCTTGGGCAGGAACTGCGGGCTTCCCGCGGCCGTCTCGGTCGGCCCTTTGAAGGACAACGAGATGATCCAGACGACCGGCAGGAGGCACCAGACCAGGATGAGCAGGAAGCCCACCCAGGTGCCGATCCTGTTCCGCGTCTGGTTCATCAGCCCCCACCCCTCGCCTGCGCCAGGTCGACCTTGAAGAGCCTGACGATCAGGAACGCCAGCAACAGCACCGAGAGGAACAGCAGCACCGACAGTGCGGAGCCGAGGCCCAGCTGCATCTGCTCGATGACCTGTCTGTAGGTCAGGAACGACGAGGACTCGGTGTCCTGGGCTCCACGAGTCATCACGTAGATGTTGTCGAAGATGCGGAAGGCGTCGAGCGCCCGGAACAGCACCGCGACCATGATCGCGGCCCGCATGTTGGGGAGGATCACCTTGTAGAGCCGCTGCCACCAGGTGGCGCCGTCGACCTGCGCCGCCTCGATCATGTCCTCCGGGATCTGCGCCAGGCCCGCGAGCAGGAGCAGCGACATGAACGGCGTGGTCTTCCAGATCTCCGAGATCATGATCGCGAACATGGCCGGCCAGTGGCTGCCGAACCAGTTGGTCTCCGGATTGATCCAGGGCAACCAGGAGAACGCCGAGTTCACCCAGCCGTTGTTGAGGCTGAACGCGAACTGCCAGGCGTACGCCGAGACCACGGTGACGATGCCGTAAGGGATCAGGATCGCCGTCCGGATGACGCCACGCGCGAATATGATCCGATGCATCACCATCGCGAACGCGAAGCCGATGACCAGCTCCACCGCGACCGTCAACACCATGATCAGCACGGTGTTCCAGGTGTCCTTCCAGAACAGCGAGTCGGTGAGCACCGTCCCGTAGTTGCTCAGGCCGATGAACTGCTTGTCGTCGGGCGACGTGAGCCGGTAGCGGAACAGTGACAGGTAGACGGCCTGGATCATCGGCCACGCGGTGACGCCCAGCATCACGATCACGGCCGGTGCCACCAGGCGCTGACCGAGCCGGTTCTCGGCGCGCGCCCGGTCGGTGCGCTTCTTCCGCACGGCCGGCTTGTCGCTCGGCATCGCCGGTGCGGTCGTGTTCACGGCGCTCACAGGAGGCGCCTTCCCTGCAGCACGTCCTCGATGAACTGCTGTGAGGTCGGTGGGGTCTGGTCGTTGACGCTGTCGGTCGGGTGCCACGAGCTCTGGAGCGCGCCGGAGATGTCGCTCCAGTACGGCGTGACCGTGCGTGGCGCCGCGGCATCGAGGCTCTGCTGGAACAGGTCGAGCAGCGGCTGCGGGTAGATCTTGGCCAGCGCCGGGTAGGCGTAGCCGGCCGAGCTGGCCGGCATGTTGCCCGTGAGCTCGGCGTTCACACCCTGGTTCTCGGGGGAGGTGATGCACGCGATCGCCTGCATCGCCTCGTCCTTGTGGTTGGAGTACGCGCTCACCCCGACGCCGATCCCGCCGTACGGCGGCCGGGACGCCTGGTCCGGCGTCGACTGCGGGTACCTGGCGAAGCCGAGGTCCGCCTTCACGTCTGGCTGGGTCTTGTCGTAGTTCGTCCAGATGTAGGTCCAGTTGACCATGAACGCTCCCTGGGGCCCACCGAAGGTGCCCCCTGCTGTGCCCTCGTTGGAGACCGACAGGTCGGGCGGCGCGGCGGGGGAGTGCGCCAGCTTCTGGATGATCGTCGCCGCGGTTTCGCCCGCGGGGGAGTCGACCTCGAGGGTGAGGTCGACGCCCTTGTCGGTGTTGGTGGCGATCTCGCCCCCGGCCCCGGAGATCAGCGCGTTGATCCAGACCGAGTAGCCCTCGTACTTGTTCGCCTGGACCGCGACCTTGCCTCCGTTGCCCGCAGCGGCATCGATGATCTGGTCCCAGGTGACCGGCTGCGCCATGTCGAGGCCGGCCTTCTCGGCGAACGACTTGCGGTACCAGAGCACCTGGGTGTTGGACCAGAACGGCGCGACGACGAGCTGACCTCCCCAGGTGGCGGCGTCCACCGCACCCTTGAACGACTGCTGCTTCAGCTTGGTCTGCAGGTCGTCCGGGATCGTGGCCAGGAAGCCGGCGTTCGAGAACTCTGCGGTGTAGGGCGGGTCGATGCTCATGATGTCGATCTCGGGGTCCTCCGCCGCGAGTCGCCGCGCGAGCTGGATGCGCTGCTCGCTGGCGTTCTGCGGCAGGACCTGCACCGCGATCTTGTAGTCGTCGGTGCTGCAGTTCTCGGCGACCTTCTCCTGCCCCCCGGAGTCAGGGTTGATGTACCAGTTCAGGACGTCGCCGGACGAGGCGCCGGCCGAACAGGCCGCGAGCAGCCCTGAGCTGACCAACAGCGCCGCCGACGCAGCGAGAAGCTGGTGCACCCGATCCATGCGCCCTCCCTCCTGGGAGACATACCAGATGTAGTCCTCCGCATCCCCGTTGTAAAGATGCAGCCGTTCGACCGCTGGGGGTGATTGCGGGCTGGGCCCGGCCCATCGGCACTGGCTGATGGGCTCCGGGGAGACGGCGAAGTGCTCGAATCTGTCTCATGGGTTCGCGCATCGCCGCGTTCGGTCCCGGAAGCACGGGAGCCTCGGAAGTGACAGTCACACGTTTTGGGCAGCCGAGGAGGGACAGGCGTGAACGAGACAAGACCTGCGGGCGCGCAGGATCGGTGTACCTGTCCGACCCGCTGGCACGCGAGCGCATGCTCGCGAGCTGAGCGTCAGCGAGCCCGGGCGCTACCTCGCCGCTTGTACCGGCGAGCCGTCGTCCCACACGTTGCCTGACCAGACGTTGCCGGCCGCGCCGGAGTCGAAGTTGGTCACCGGCCCGTAGGAGCCGCACTTCCCGTTGGTGCCGCGCTGGAAGACGTTGTTCTTGTAGACGATGTGGTCTGCCGGGTACTCGAACCCGGCGCTGCCGTAGGTGCAGTACGACGCTCCGGCGTTGGCGCCGAGCAGGTTGTCCGCGATGAGCATCCCGCGCAGTGGGCCGTAGTGGTTGATCAGGTTGATGTCGCCCGTGCAGCCGCCGCCGGAGGAGTTGACCGGCGCGTCGCAGACGATGGTGTTGTGGACCAGCTCGCCGCAGCTGCTGACGCCGTTGAGGGCCGGCCCGGTGCAGGGCACCTGTTCGCCGAGGAACAGCACGCCGCCCAGGTGGGTGTCACCGGAGGGGGCCTGCCACTGGTCGTGGACCCAGGAGTCGTGCATGGAGCAGAACGAGGAGTGCTCCTGGCACTCCATGGCGTTGTGGCCGCCGTGGATGTTGGAGCGCAGCACGGTGATGTTCCCGTTGTAGAGCGCCGGCAGGTCACCGGACGACGCGTCGACCTCGGAGTCGGACAGGGTCAGCGACCAGGTGCGGTTCGCGTCGGTGTCGACCACGATGCGGCCGTTGACCTTGCTGTTCGTGATGCTCACGTCGGCGGCCCGGATGTTGAGACCTCCGGGGCAGTTGACGGTCTTGGCGTCGATGCTGACCGTCGAGGTGATCGTGCAGGAGCCGGTGTAGGTGGTCAGTGCCGTGCCGCGTGGGACCCCGGTGTTGGAGCCGTCGGGGAAGCCGCCAGGGTTGCTGGTCGGCGTGGGCGTGGTGGGCGTCGCGGGTGACGTGGGGGTCGGGCCCGATGTCTGCGTGGGGGGCAAGGTGGTCGGTGGCGCCTGCGTGGGCGTGCCCGGGTCCGTAGGTGCACCGCTCGGGCTCGCCGGTCCGGTGGCCGTGGTGGTGACGGTCGTCGTGGCGGTCACGTCACTGGTCTCCGTGCTGGTCACCGTCTCCCCGGGCGGCTTCGGCACCGTGCACACCACGGTGATCTGCTGACTCGTCCCCACGTCGGTCACGTTCGGCCGGGCAGTACAGGTCGCCCGGCTGGTGCTCCCATGCGTGGTCGCGGCATGGGCCACCGCCACGGTGCCGGCGCAGACGAGCGCCACCGCGGCAAGGGGGATCAGGGTGCGCTTCGACATGAAAACAGTCTCCTGGTGGGTTGATCCCCATGCTTTGTGGCGCGAATGACCGACCCGGTGTCCCGGTGAGGTGTTCCTGGACCCCGTCCGCGCCTGGAGCAGCGCGGCCCAAGAACGCCTGGACGTCCGAGGTCGAACTGGCCGGCATCGGGCACGCCCAGACTCACGACCTTCGACGACTATGCCCCATGGCTGCGGCAGGTCGAGCTCATCCTCCCCACTTTTGGGGGAGCGGCCGGTCCGTGCTCGGAGCACACCTCAGCCATCACTGTGCGTCCTCTCCTCCGGTGCGGCTGCGCAGCATCACCCACACCGGGGGAGGCCGGTCGACCTGCGGCATCGCATCGTGCCCGGCACGAGCTGTGGAAGGAGTCAGGTGGGAGCGAGGTGATCTCGGGAGACCGGAACGAGCCGGGGCCGCCCGCGTTGGCCTGGAGCTGGTGGTCCGCGCTCCGCGGAGCAGCCATCGCGGTCCCGTCGGTGGTCGTGGCCTTCGACGACGTGCAGCTCGCCGCGGCGCTCGCGGTAGGTGTGCTGCCGGTCTGCTCACGACCGCTCTCTCCGGTCCGGCGCGAGAGACTGCGGTCCGGCGTGTTCGGGGTCCTCGCGGCGGCGTCGATCTTCATTGGCGGGTTCCTCGCCCAGTGGCCGGTCCTGGCGGTCGCCGGCATCTTCATCGCCGGCGGAACGATCGGGCATGCCGTCGCCCGCGGCCGGCCGGGCCTGATGATCGGTCTGCTGCTGTGCCTGCCGCTGCTCGCCGTGGGGTTGAGCTACCCCGGGACCGACGAGGTTGCCGGCCTCGCCGTCGACATCCTCGCTGGAACCTGTTGGGCGGTGCTGGTCGCGTTGGCCTGGCCGACCACGGGGCGAGCGACCGCGCGGGTTGACGCCACGGGACCCGCGCCGGAGATGCCCCCCGCCGCGTTCCTGATCGCGTACGGATGGCTCGCCGGCCTCGTCGGCGCAATCTGTGCCGCCATCGGGTTCGCAGCTGGCCTCGAGCATGTCGGCTGGGCCCCGGCGGCGGCGCTGCTGGTGATGCGGCCGAGACCGCCCATGCAGCAGATGCGGTCGTTCGACCGGGTCGCCGATGTCGTGGTCGGTGCCGCCGCTGCCATCGTGCTGATCAGACTCGACCCGCAGGCCTGGGTCTTCGCGGCCGCGATCGGGCTCGTCGTCACCGCGGCGACAGCGACCGCGCTGAGTCGCTGGTACGTCCTCCCGACCTTCACGACGTACCTCGTGTTCATTCTGCTGCTGGCTCGGGACCCGGACGATGCGGCCGCACGGTTCTGGGAGCGGGTGCTGGAGACCGGGCTGGGTGTCGGAGTCGCGGCGCTCGCGACGTTCGTCGTTCTCCCGGTGATCACCCGTCGACGTGCTGCGACGGCTCGGTCGGTGGGAGGAGAGGACTCCTGACCTTCAGGTCCCTGGGCAGCGTGCCGCCAAGTAGGGTTGCCGTTCGCCGCAGGGGGCAGTAGCTCAGCTGGTTAGAGCAGGAGACTCATAATCTCCCGCGCGCGGGTTCGAGTCCCGCCTGCCCTACCGAACTCCTGTCCCGAACTTGCACGGTCCGCCGGGCGGGTGGCGTCAACGCCGTGCGGGACGCGGCCTTGGCGGCGAGGTAGCGCTGCTCCGGCAGACTGGTCGTCCTCCGTGCGGCCCGTCGGAAGTGGTCTGCGGCGCGATCGCCGTCGCCGAGCATCTCGTAGAGATGGCCGCGTACGGCGTCGAGCCGATAGCTGCCCCTGAGCTGCTCGTCGAGAGGCTCGAGCAGCTCCAGCCCGGCCGCGGGGCCGTGCACCATCGCCACCGCCACCGCGCGGTTGAGCGTCACCACGGGACTGTCGACGACCCGGGCCAACAGCTCGTACAGGCTCAGGATCTGCTTCCAGTCGGTCTGTTCCGCCGACGACGCCGTGTCGTGGGCAGCAGCGATCGCCGCCTGCAGCTGGTACTCGCCGACCACCCCGCCGGCCATCGCGCGGGTGACCAGGACGACCCCCTCGGCGATCTGCTCGCGGTTCCACAGCGAGCGGTCCTGCTCGATCAGCGGCACCAGCTCGCCCGTCGGACCGGTCCGCGCCGGTCGTCGCGCGTCCGTCAGCAGCATCAGGGCCAGCAAGCCGGTCACCTCGCCGTCGTCGGGTACCGCCGTGGCCAGCATCCGGGTCAGCCGGATCGCCTCGGTGGCGAGGTCGACGCGCACCAGGTCGGCGCCGGCGGTGCTGGCGTACCCCTCGTTGAACATCAGGTACAGCACCTTGAGCACTGCCAGCAGCCGCTGCGCACGCTCGTCGTCGCTGGGCATCGCGAACGTCTCGCCGGCCACGGTCTGCTTCGCCCGGCTGATTCGCTGCGCCATCGTGGCCTCGGGCACGAGAAACGCTCGGGCGATCTCGGCGGTGGTCAGCCCGCCGACCGCCCGCAGCGTCAGCGCGACCGCCGACGCGGGCGTCAACGCCGGGTGGCAGCACAGGAACAGCAGCTTGAGGGTGTCCTCGGTGTCGGACACCTCTGGCACGTCGTCGACCGTCCCGGATCGTTCGCGACGGCGGCGGGCCTGCTCGCTGCGGTGGATGTCGGTGAGCTTGCGCCCGGCCGTCTGGAGGAGCCAGCCGCGCGGGTTCTCCGGGATGCCGTCCCGCCGCCAGTGCATGGCCGCTGCGATCAGCGCCTCCTGGACGGCGTCCTCGGCGCGGTCGAAGTCGCCGTACCGACGGATCACGACGCCGAGGACCTGCGGCGCGAGCTCGCGCAGCAGGTCCTCTATGGCGTCCGAGGTGGTCACACGTGCTCGGAGCGCGTCCACATCACCTGGCGGACCTCGATCCGCTGCCGCATGGGTACGCCGTCCGGCCCGGGCACCGCCGACACCAGCGCGGCGATCTCGAGCGCGCGCTCCTCGGAATCGACGTCGAGCAGCTGGTATCCGGCCAGCACCTCTTTCGTCTCGGGGAACGGGCCGTCGGTGATCACCGGCGTGCTGAACCCGTCGGCACTCACGGTCCGGGCGAGCTCTGGCGCGACCAGCGCGTTCATCTCGACCAGCTCGCCGTTCGCGGCCAGCTCGTCGTTGAGCCGGGTCAGGTACGCCAGGTGCGCGTTCGTGTCGGCCGGATCCCACTGGTCCATCGGCGGAACGCCGAGCTCGCTGTCATGCCGGGTCAGCAGCAGGAACTTGGTCATCGCGGGTCACCGTACGCCTTCACGAGCTCCTCGACGGCCTTCGGCAGCGTGGTCTCGAAGTCGAGCAGCTTGGCCCAGTCCGGAGTGACGGTGATCGTGACCATCTGCCTGTACAGCTGCCGCACGCCGGCCTCCCAGCCCGGCATCTGCTCGGTCGGGACCACCTTGCGGGCGGCCTCGACGTACCCGTCCGGGACGCCGTCGACCAGCTCGAGAGTGGCGGAGCCGCGGATCAGCAGGACGTGCGGCGGGAAGGCCTCGGTGTCGATGGTGATCGCGACTCTCGGGTTCCGCTCGAGCGCTCTCACCTTGGCCGACGTCGGCACGGTGTAGAGCTTCAGCTCCGATCCGGTCCACAGGAACCCGATCGGGATGGCCCGCGGGTCACCGTCGACGCCGGTGTAGGCCAACCGCGCCGGGATCTGCGAGGCGAGCAGCTCCTCGGACAGCGGCTTGGCGAGAACCTCGTGAACCTCGGCGACGTTCATGGTCTGCTCCTCGATCTGTTGGTGGTCTGTCGCCGTCTGAACGGAGCCGTTGCCCAGTTCTCTACATCGGCGCCCACCGGGTGGTGAGCAGACCGTGCCTCGGTAGCGAGTTCCACCTTGTCGGGAGGTCAGTGCCTCCCAGGCGCTCGTCCCCTCGCCGGTCTCCGGGATTCGAGGGAACTCGGCCGAGCACCACCAGGAGCCGGGATGGCGGGCATCGGTACGACGCCGAGAGCGTGCGGAGGAGGGGGCGCCGCCGAGCAGGAACCGGCAGGCCAGCCGACCAGGTTGCCGTACCACTCGAGAGGTCCCGACAGGTGGACTACCGATCAGCTCCGGTCGATCGCGGTCGAGCGCCCCGAAGGTGCCTCCGCGGAGGATGCCTGCAGCAGTCGGTTTCCTTCGGAGTCATCGGTGGCCGAGGGGATGACGAGCAGCCGTAGTGGCCGGCCAGAGGCCATGGTCAGGACCATCTGGTGGTTGTCGTCGCTGGGGAACGAACCGACCTTGACCGGTCCACGGGCAGCTTTGATGCGGCGAAGGCCACGATTGTTGACCACAACGTTGTCCCAGTCGGGGCGAGAGAACAACAGTCTGTTGATGCGACCCACCTCGGGAGGAAAGTGGTCAACGAGGTCTGCTGCCTCGGCCTGGAGGTCACGCGACTGCGGCCACCAGCCTCCGTCCACGTTGCCGGGAGGACCGGACGGCCTCAGCTCCAGCCGTAGCGGGATCCGGGCCGGCATCTCGGTAGGTGCAACGGGGGTACTTGGTGACGTCGGCATGACGCCCACCCTTCGCGCTGCCCTCGAGAACTCGGCGAGCTCGCTAGGTAGCTGATTGTGCTCAACACTACGCGCCGCCCCCAGCCTGTCCGATTGCGGCAGGCCGTCCGCGAACCTCGGGACGTACGACGTCCTGGAGCTTGGCGCTGACCGGCCGGCGATGGGTGGATCAGGAGGCGGCGTCTTGAGGAACACGCTTCATGGCCTGATACATGCGGAGCTCATCGCGGTACCGGTAGGGCAGCGGAACTCCTACCGAGGCCGCCGCGTCTGCGTATGCCTCCATGGCCTTGGCAAGGTGCGCAGTGCGCTCAGCTTGTTCGAGTCGGTTGGAGGAGTTGACGGGCCGGGCACGACCGGCACGGAAGGCAGATCGGGCGCGGTTGACCTCCAACAGCAAGGCGATGAGCAAACCCTCGTTACGCTCGGGACGTTGCGGCAGGTGCATGATCGTCTCTCTTTCTGAGGTACTTCGCCGAGGATTCCGCCCGAGGTCGACCCAGGTCCGGCCGCGCGTTCTCGTCACGAACGGAGATCGGTCAGGCCACGCCCCCCGGAGCGCCCGGAGGGGTGCCACTCGGCACGGCGAGAACCGTGAGCCGGCCACCATCTGCCTTCGGCGCGCGACTCGATGAGCAGGGCTGCGCGGCCGTCCGAGGAAGTGAGCTGGATAGTGCCCGGTGACGTCGTCACGACGTCCGCCTTCCGTCCCCCTCCGCTGAGACTCGACGAGACTTCACGCGGCGGGCTGATTGCTTCCCACACTACGTCGAGGTCCCTGAGGCGCGGCCCCCCTGGGCCGAGGCGCTCCTCGGGATCCGCGTGGTCAGCGAACCGGAGAAGGCGCACCGTTCGTGGCGAGCATGATCGAGTGCAGGCTCGTGGTCGCGCAGATGTAGAGCACGTTGCGCCGCGGACCACCGAACACGACGTTGGCGGCGGCGTCCGGTGTGCGGATGGTGCCGAGGTGAGTGCCGTCGGGGTCGTAGCAGCGGACGCCGTCACTGCAGGCGATCCACACGCGGCCCTCGACGTCGGTCCGCATCGAGTCGAGGCTCGGAGCGGTGCCGGTGACCAGCACGTCACCGCCCTCGAGGGACCCGTCGGACTCGACGTGGAAGCGGCGAATGGTGTTGGCGCGGCTGTCGGCGACGTACAGCAGGGTGCCGTCGGGCGAGAACGAGATCCCCGTGGGCCGCTGGAAACCGTCCGCCATGATCTGCGCCTCGCCGCCGTCCGGGTCGACCCGGAACAGGTAGCAGCCGTCGAGCTCCGGAGTGGCCCGGCGGCCCTCGTAGTCGCTGTCGATCCCGTAGCTGGCGTCGGTGAACCAGAGGGCTCCGTCGACGGCCACCACGACGTCGTTGGGGCTGTTGAACCGCTGGTCCGGACGGTAGCGCTCGGCCAGGACGGTGATGCTGCCGTCGTGCTCGGTCCGGGTGATCCGGCGGTTCGAGTGCTCGCAGGTGACGAGCCTGCCCTGAGCATCGGTCGTGTTGCCGTTCGGATGTCCCGCCGGGCTGCGGAAGACGGAAACCGTCTCCGAGAGCTCGTCGAAGCGGAGCAGCCGGTCGTTGGGGATGTCGCTCCACACCACGGTGCGGTGCGCCGGGAAGTAGGCGGGCCCCTCGGCCCACCGGCAGCCGGTGTAGTGCGTGGTCAGGGCAGCGTCACCGCGCAACGCGTAGAAGCGGTCGTCGAGGACCTCGTAGGTCTCCAGCTCGAGGATCATCGGTCGAAGAGGACACGGGCGGCATAGGCGGTGTCGAAGTACTCGCGGACGGCCTGGATCAGGCCGTCGCGCACGTGGAAGACCACCGCGTAGTCGTTCTCGTACGTCGTGCCGGAGCGGGTCGTCGCCCGGCTCGTCCACTCGGCCACGGCGTGGTCACCGTCGGCGATCACCCGCCACAGCTCCTGGCTGAGCGGCTGGGTCGGGTCGAGCCGCTCGGTCATCTGCGCGAGGAACCCGTCGAGGATCTCGCTGGGTCCGGTCCAGGTGCCTGACGTGGGTAGGCCGCCGCGCAGCCACCACGTCGCGTCCGGGGCGAAGCTGGCCCGCAGCGCGTCGATGTCGCCGCGCTGCAGCGCGGCGACGTACGCCTCGACGACGGTTCGGGTCTGCTCGGTGGTGCTGGTGGCGGTGGTCATGGCTCCTCCTGGTCGTGGTCCTGGTCGTGGTCGTCCGATGTCACCACTGGGTGCGCTCGCGAACCAGCCACTCATCGCGCTCGTCGCGATCACGGAGCGTGATCGATCGCGCGAGGTCGGTCCGGCACGGCGGTTGCGGTGCCGAACGCCGGGCGCCACGACGGGCGCTCGAGCTCGAAGGCAAGCCCGGAGCGCAGCCACGTGTTGTCCGCGCCGCGGGCCCAGTCGTGTCGCGAGCCCCGGGAGTTGGAGGGCGGGGGTGCGCCGACGGCTGCGCAGAATGTGGGGAGCCAGTCGTGCGACGCGGCCGGGTCGTCGTCACAGACGTTGACGGCGCCACTCGGCCAGTCCAGTGCCGCGACCGCGGCCCGGGCGGCGTCGTCGACGTGCACGAAGCTGGTGACGTCCGCGTCGGGATGCAGGTCACCGGCGCGCGCGCTGTCGGCGTTTGCGCCGTCAGCCGCGAACCAGGTGCCGGGTCCGTACAGCATCCCGTAGCGCAGGACGACCCATTCCGGGCGCTCCGAGGCCGCCGTCTCCACCGCGGACACGGCGCGCACCGTCGTCCCGCGGGGATCGGCCGCGCCCACGTCGAGAGGCTCCGTCTCGCGGGCCGGGCGGTCGCCGGCCCCGTAGGCCCACGCGATGCTCTGCGCCACCACCCGGCGTACGCCGGCTGCTCCGGCCGCAGCGGCCAGCGCCCGGCTGCTGGCCAGTCGCAGCTCGGCGTTCGCCGCGCCCACGCCTCCGCGGAGGTCGGTCAGCTGGTTCATGAGCACGTCGGGAGCTGCGGCCGAGACGGCGCGCGTCATCGCCTCGGAGTCGGTGGCGTCGGCGACCACGGCCGCGGCTCCGGCGTCGCGCAACCTGGACGCCGCTCGCGGGTCGCGGGTCAGGCCGGTGACGCGGTGCCGGTCCGCGACCAGGAGCGGGACGATCCGCCGGCCGAGAACGCCGGTCGCGCCTGCGAGGAACACATGCATGAGGACAGCCTGCGCCCTACGCGGGCAGGCGACATCCGCCACCTGACGGATCTCGACACGCACCGACACCGATCTCCGTCAACTGACCGATGTCTGCTCGCACCGTGAGAACGAACCTCACGGCATGAGATCGGTCGAGCCGGCAACGGACCCGCTGATCGTTGCCGGCGGCGGTGAGACGGGCCGGCAGCGGCCGGCCCACCTGTCGCGCTCGCGCATCCTGCCCGAGGCCGCACTCGTGGTCGGGCTGTGGCTCGTCTACAACGCCGGGAGGTTCCTGGCGGCCCAGCACACCGGACGCGCCTTCGCCCATGCCGCCCGCGTCTGGCACCTCGAACGCCGGCTGCACCTTCCCGACGAGGTGGACGACCAGCGGTTCGTGCTCGGCCACGATCTGGTCGTCGTTCGGGTCGCGGACGACTACTACCGGTGGGTCCACCTGCCGCTGACCGTCGTCGTCCTGGCCCTACTCTTCCGGTTCCGGCCGGCCCGGTACGTCTGGGTGCGGACCGCGATGGCCTATGCGACCGCGGCCGCGATGGTCGTCCACATCGTCTACCCCGTGGCTCCGCCCCGGATGCTCCCTCAGCTGGGCTTCGTCGACACCGGGCTGCGGTTCGGCCAGTCGGTCTACGGCCCGCGGGGACACGACCACCTGGCGAACGAGTTCGCGGCGATGCCGAGCCTTCACGTCGGCTGGGCCGTCCTGCTGGCCGTGGCGGTGATCGTGAGTCTCCGGACGCCGTGGCGCTGGGTCGCGCTCGTACATCCGGTCGTGACCGCGTTCGTCGTGGTCGTGACCGCGAACCACTTCTGGCTCGACGGCGTCGCGGGCACCGCGCTGGCCCTGGCCGGACTCGCTTTGGCACCTCGCCCCGCGCGTGTCCCCGGCGCCGCAGACGGCGCCCGGATGTCAGCGCGCTGGCGGATGTCCGGCCGCGCCGGCTTGCACAGGCTGGAGATCCCAGACCGACCCACCTCCGGCAGGAAGCAGCGATGACCACCAGTCCGACCCTCCGACCCAGCCAGCCGCAGACCCGTGCGGTGCTTCCCGTGATCATGGTGGCGCTGGCCGCCGTCGTGTCCGCTGTCGCGTCGCTCAACGTCGCCCTGCCGTCGGTCGCCCGCGACACCGGGGCCAGCCAGACCCAGCTGTCCTGGATCGTCGACGCCTACGCGTTGGTCTTCGCGGCACTGCTGCTGCTCGGCGGTGCGATAGGGGACCGCTATGGCCGCCGGCGGGCCCTGCTGGTCGGCCTGGCCGTCTTCGGCTCGGGGTCGGTCGCCGCCATGTTCATCGACAGCCCGGACTGGCTGATCGTGCTGCGCGGGCTGCTCGGGGTCGGTGCGGCCCTGGTCATGCCGGCCACCCTTTCCACGATCACGAGCACCTTCCCGGCCGATCAGCGGGCGCGCGCGGTCGGTGCGTGGGCCGGGGTCGCCGGTGCCAGCGCGATCCTGGGCCTGGTGCTGTCCGGCCTGCTGCTCGAGCAGTGGTCCTGGCGGTCGGTGTTCGCCGTGAACGTGGTGCTGGCGTTCGGGGCACTGGCAGCCACCGCACGCGTGATCCCAGAGTCGGCCGACGAGAGCGCCCCTCGGCTCGACCTCGTGGGTGCCCTCCTGACGGTGGTCGGACTCGGCCTCGCCATCTACTCCGTCATCGAGGCGCCCCTCGAGGGCTGGCGCAGCACCCGGACCGTCGCTGGGATCGCTACCGGCGTGGGTGTCCTGGGCGTCTTCGTCCTCTGGGAGCTGACCCGCGCGTACCCGCTGATCGACCCACGGCTGTTCGCCCACCGTGGCTTCAGTGCCGGGATCGTGTCGATCACCCTGCAGTTCTTCGCCTTCTACGGCTTCATCTTCCTGGTGCTCCAGTACCTCCAGCTGGTGCGTGGCGAGCGGCCCATCGTCGCGGCGATCTCCTTGATCCCGATGACGCTGGCGTTGATGCCGTCGGCCAGGACCCTGTCCCCGCGGTTGACCGCGCGCGTCGGCGCGGCAGCCGGGTGCCTGCTGGGACTGGCGCTGATCGTCGGCGGCCTGCTCGTGCTGGCGCAGCTGTCCCGGTCCAGCTCCTACTGGCTGATGCTCGCGGGCCTGGTTCCGCTGGGCGCCGGCATGGGGCTGGCGATGACACCGGCCACCTCAGCGATCACCGAAGCCCTGCCGCGAGCCAAGCAGGGTGTCGGCTCGGCGATGAACGACCTGGCGCGCGAGCTCGGCGGTGCCCTGGGCATCGCGGTCGTGGGCAGCCTGCAGCAGACCGTCTACCGGAACGACCTGACCCTCCCGGGGCTGCCGCCCGAGGCCGCGGATCAGGCGCGGTCCTCGCTGGCCGTGGCCGCCCACCTCGGGACGAGCGTGGCCGAGCCCGCACAGGCCGCCTTCGTCGACGGGATGCAGAGCGCCCTGATGTGGGCTGCCGCGGTGGTGGCCGTGGGGTTCGTCGTCGTCGGTCTTCTCCTCAGGGGCGCCGGCCGGTCCGAAGAAGCACGGAGCAGGTCATGAACCCTGGCGCGTGACCTCGGCCGCGAGCTGGCTGCGCGAGGTGACTCCGAGCTTCCCGAACACGTGGGCGACGTGCGTCTGCACCGTGCGCCGGGAGACGTACAGGCGGTCCCCGATCTGGGGGTTCGACAACCCTTCCGCGACCAGACGGGCGACCGTCTCCTCAGTGGGCGTCAGGCTTGCCCAGCCGAACGCCGGCCGCCCCCGGGCGACGCGGCGGCCCCGCCGGATGCCGGCGCTTCTGAGGACGGCCTCGGCGCGGGCCACGTCACGGTGCATGCTCCTCGTCTCGTACACCTCGAGCGCCTGCTCCACCAGCGCTCGCCCCCGGTCGAGCTCGCCGCGGCGAAGCCGGGCGGCGCCGGCGTCCTCCTGCGCTGCGGCCCGTTCGACGACGCGCGGGCTCGCGGCGTAGGCGTCGACAGCCGCGTCCAGCAGCGTCGTGTCGCGCTCGAGCAGCCCTCGACAGCGCAGGACGACTCCGTCGAGGGAACCCACGTCGTTCGCGGCCGCGAACGACGTCAGGCCGGCGACCGCTCGCCGGGCGAGCTCGGGATCTCCGCACAGGAGGGCGACCCGCACCAGCTCAGGACCGATCACCCGGTAGTCGACCACGAGGCCCATCTGGACGCACTGCTCCCAGGCCTCGGCCAGCACGTCCAGGGCGCCGGCGAGGTCACCCCGGGCCTCGCGGACGAGCCCGGAGGCGAGCAGCGCCCACTGCTGGTGATAGCGCGCACCGGTCGAGGCCAGCTGCGCCATGGCACGCTCGGCGGTGTCCGCGGCTGCCTGGACGTCGTTGCGATGCAGCCGCATCAGGGCCTGGATGCCGCGGGTGATGATGAGGTGGTAGCCCTCACCGGTCATATCGGCCAGCTCGTCGCTGGTGTCCGCGTCGTCGCCGGCGTCGTCCCACTCGCCGGAGAGGTAGCGCTGCACCGCGTGGGCCATGAGGTAGCTCGCCTGGTGCCAGTGCGTCCCGAGCTGGTCACTGAGGCGGGCGCCCGTGTCCAGCTCGAAGCGGGCCTCGTCGAAACGGTCGAGCTCCATGAGGACGAACGCCTTCGGGGCGTGCAGCGGGTAGTCCATGCCTCCGCGGTCAACGCCTACGCCGGCTCGGGCGATGGCGCTCTCGATCTGGAGGAGCGCATCCTCCACCCGCCCCGCTCCGAGCGTCACCATCGAGTCGATCGAGGCGGCGATGCTCGAGGTCAGCTCGTCGTCGGAACCTGCGGCTGCCTCCCGGGCGTCGCCCGCGGCACGCGTGGCGCCTTCCAGGTCGCCCAGCCAGAGTCGGGCGATGCTGACCCAGCCCAGCGCCCGAGCACGGTCGGGCTCGTCGAGCTCCGGGGAACCTGCCGCCCGCTCCAGCTCCTCGAGGCCGGCGGCCGGCCGTCCGCTCGTGAGCAGTGCGAGGCCGAGGCAGGCCCGGGCCGCTGCCTGGGCCTCGGCGTCACGGCTCCGGTCGACCACCTCTCTGCACGCCTGCTCGGACTCGGCCACGCGCCCGGCCGACATCAGGGCGACCGCCCGTGCGGTCTGGATCCGGTCGCGATCAGGGTCGGTCGGGTGCATCAGCTCGAGGACGCGATCGAAGAGGTCGATGGCGATCTCAGGTGACCGCTGCGCGGCTTCCTCTGCTGCCGCGGTGATCCACGCGATCGCTTCCCGGTCGCCGGTGACGGCACCGCGGGCCAGCTGCTCGGCCACCTGGCGCACGGGTGCTCCGCGTTCGGCCAGACGACGGCCCGCCTCGCTGTGCAGGGCGAGGCGAACGCTCCGCGGCAGGTCGTCGTAGATCGCGTCCCGGATGAGGTCGTGGCGGAACCGCAGCCGTCCGTCCTGGTCGGCCAGGACGTGAGCCCGGATCGCCTCGCGCATCGCCTCCGACAACGCGAGGACGCTGCCGTTCGTGGTGGTGGAGAGATCGGCCAGGCTGAAGTGGCTCCCGAGGATCGTCGCCGCGCGGAGCGCCTGCATCGTCTCCTCGGACAGGAAACCCAGCCGTCGGAGGATCGTCAGCCGCAGCGTCGGGGGCAGGGTGACGTGCGTGACGTCGGCGAGCCCGTCCTGGGCGACGAGGCTGCCCTGCTCGCGGATGGCCGCAAGCAGCTCGGTGATGAAGAACGGGTTGCCTCCGGCTCCTCCGAGCTGGCTCAGCAGCCGGGTCGAGGGCGGTGCGTCGACGGCCTCGGCGACCAGGGCCGCCACCGCGTCGTCGCAGATCGGACCCAGCCCTATCCGGCGGGCGTGATCTCCGGTGAGCGCATCGAGCAGCCGCTGCAGCTGCGGCGTGCGCGGCGCCGGCCGGAGGCAGCCGATGAGGGCCACGGGCAGATGGGCGAGGCGACGGCTCCAGGCGCCGAGCGTCATCAGGCTCGAAGGGTCAGCCCACTGGAGGTCATCGATCCCGATGACAAGCGGGCCGCCGATGGCCAGCGCCTCCACCCGGTCCACCAAGGCGTCGAGGACCCGGAACTGCAGTCCGGGGTCGCTGGTCACCGTCACCGGACCTCCGTCGGAGCTCATGTGCGAGCTCAGCAGCCGCCCCACCTTCGCGAGCTCGGGGTCCGCAGACGACTCCCGGCAGCCGAGGGCTTCCGCCACGACGCCGAAGGGGCGGGTGCGTTCGAGCTCCTCGCCCCGTCCCGACATCACCAGGAGCCCGCGGCCGCGGGCCCGGTCGAGCACGTCGTCCAGCAGGCGGGACTTGCCGATGCCCGCCTCACCCTCGACCAGGAGCACGACGCTGCGACCGGCGGTGAGCTCGTCGAGCGCTTCATCGAGTGCGCCGAGCTCGGGGTCGCGGCCGTGCACCGATGTGACGGGCACGGCCCCTGCCATAGCCGCGATGCTACCCGCCGAAAAGATGCCTTCCGCGGGCCGCGCAGTCATGGCGACGCGGGGGAGCGACCCGGCCGGCCGATGAGGTCGTCGAGGACCCGCAGGAGCCCGAGCCAGCCGACGAACTCGACTCCGCCGTCGATCTCGCCGCACTTCTCGAGGTCGTCGGTGGAGGACGTGACGCACCCGAGGGGCGGGTCCAGGGACTCAACGGTGATCACGATCTTCATGCCGGTGCCGGTCCTCGCGTCCTGCTCGCCGGAGCTCGCACTGATGGGGTGCAGTCACCGAGGACGCTCGTACGCAATCACGCGCGGGACATCCGCCATCCGGCCGATATCGCCACCGCGGTGTGCTCAGGCCTTCGATCCGGTGAGCAGGCTGATGCCCAGCATGGACGCGCCCGTTTCCGAGCCGGGGCGGTGGCTGGACCCGGCGTGGAAGGTGACGTAGGTGCCTGCCGGATACCGGTCCGCGCCTTCCACCACCTCGCCACTGAGCACGAAGTACCTCTCCTCGTCCTCGTGGTGGTCGGTGGCGGGCCAGGTCGTGCCCGGTGCGAAGTCGATGAGCCAGCCGCGGGCGTGCGCCGACCGGGTCAGCCGCCTGCGGGTGATCCCCGGTGCCACCTCTTCGGCCGGCACGTCGTCGACGTGCAAGGTCTCGAAGGAGGTCTCCCCGGGGTTCTCGACGGCGTTCTCGGATGGGGAGGTTGTCATTCATCGACTCTGCGGCCGGTCTCGGCGCTTCCCCAGACGTGTCACGGCCAGCCGGCAAGGATTTACTGCCAGTGCTCCGTAGTCGGCCCCACCCGATCCCGAACGTCCGTCATCTGGCCGATGTCTCGACGACCGCCCGAGAGGCAGCGTCGGCGTGCAGTCACCATGGTCGTCGCGGCCGATGTCTGAACCCAGGAGGAGCCCAGGCATGTACGTCAACACCCACCAGGCGCTCGAACCGGCCTCGGCCGACCGGGTCCAGATGCTGCTGGACCGGGCCGAGATCGTCGACGCCGTCTACCGGTTCGGGCTGGGACAGGACCGGCGCTACGAGCCGTGGGCCCGGGACCTGTTCAGGTCCGCATTCACCGAGGACGCCGAGCTCGACTTCCGCCCGGCGGCGGCGAAGTGCGGACTCGAGGTGCCGCTCATGGTCGGCCGCGAGACGATCACCTCGATCATCCTCGACCCCCGGACCCGGATCGACACCACGCACGTCGTGACCAACCCTCGTGTCACGATCGACGGGGATGACGCTCGGCTGACGGCGATCGTCGAGGCGCAGCACCTGCCATCGGCCGACCACTCCCGACACGCACTGCTGAAGAACCTGTACGACGTGGACCTGGTCCGTGACGGGTCGCGCTGGCTGATCTCACGGATGCACATCGACTGCGTGTGGTTCACGGGAGAGCCGGCCGTGATCACTGGCGGATGAGAGTTGTGGACAGCACGAGCGGGGACCCGAACCACCACCCGGAACAGTGAAGCGAGGAAGCGCATGCCCTTCATCCGACTGACCGTCGCCGATCCCGGGCTGCCGGCCCGGACGACCGAGGCGCCGGCGCGCGCCCGGCTGGCCCCGGCGGACAGGCACTAGGCGATGGACCTGTCACGCCACGCGCTCCTGGTCATCGATGCCCAGCAAGGATTCGACGATCCCTGGTGGGGCCGGCGGAACAACCTCGCGTGCGACGACAACATCGCCGCGCTGGCGGGCGAATGGGCCCGGCTCGGCCGCCCGCTCGTGCACGTCCGGCACGACTCCGCCAGCCCGGACTCGCCACTTCACCCGGCCAACCAGGGCAACCGGCTCAAGGGCTACCTGTCCGACGACCCAGACCTTTTGGTGACCAAGCAGGTGAACTCGGCCTTCCACGGCCATCCCGACCTGAACGCGTGGCTGGAGCACGAGTCGATAGCGGGCATCGTGATCTGCGGCATCACGACGAACCACTGTTGCGAGACCACCGCGCGCGTCGGCGGCAACCTGGGCTACGACGTCCTGTTCGCGCTCGACGCGACGCACACCTTCGACCGCACCGGCCCGGACGGCACAACCCTGACGGCCGACGAGCTGGCCACGGCGACCGCGGTCAACCTGCACGACGAGTTCGCGACCGTCACGTCCACGGCGGCACTGCTCGAGGACCGTTGACGCCGTCACTGAGACGCGCACCGCTGACCACCAACCGTTGACAGGAGGAGAGATGAAGGAAGCCGTCAGCAACATCCGAGAGGCCCTGGCTCAGCTCGACGAGCTCTGGAGCCCACGTCCGCTGGCCCGCATCAACGACTACGCCGTGAAGGCCGTCAAGGTGCAGGGCGAGTTCGTGTGGCACCGCCACCGCGACACCGACGAGCTGTTCCTGGTGGTGAGCGGAGAGCTGGACATCGGCCTGCGCGATGCGGACGGTGAGCGCCAGGTCTCTCTCGGCGCCAACGACGTCTTCGTCGTGCCGCGTGGCGTCGAGCACCGGCCCGTGTCCCGGCACGGCGCGGAGATCCTCCTGCTCGAGCCCGCCGACACCGTCAACACCGGGGACGCTCCGGAAGCCGAGCCCGCCGAAGCGGCGTACGCCGGCGTGCGGTTCTGCGAGTGACCACGGACCAACCCTGCACCCGTGGCCAGGTCGACCGTCGTCGCGATCGCGCGCTACCCGCTGAAGAGTGCCGGTGGCGAGCGGCTCGACGAGGTCGACCTGGACCGCACCGGCCTACCAGGTGACCGGACCTGGGCCTGTCTCGACCGCGGGGACGGGACCGTCGGCAGCGCCAAGCATCCGTCGCGCTGGGGCCGCCTGCTCGGGGTGCGCGCAGCACTGACCACCGACGGCTACACGGTGGAGGTGCTGGTCGATGGCCGCGCGTACGTCGCCGGCAGCTCGGCCGTGGAACGCGCGCTCAGCGACCACCTGGGCCGCGGGGTGCGGCTCACCGACCGGGCGCCCACCGATCCGCGGCTGCACCGTCGGCTCCCCGATGACGCGGGCCTGGTCCCGGAGTGGCTCGCCGACGTCGAACCGGGTGGCGAGACCGTCACCCCGGTCAGCGGCGTGGCCCGGGTCGGGCGGTTCGTCGACTTCGGGGCCGTCCACCTGGTGACGACCGGGGCGTTGGCCCGGCTCGCGCAACACCTGGGCGGGCGCGCGGTGGACGCCCACAGGTTCCGGCCCAACCTCGTGCTGGACGCGCCGGCCGACCCGCAGCCGGGCACGGAGCTTCGAGTGGGCGACGCCGTGCTGCGGGTGGTCCTGCCGACGCCGCGCTGCGTCGTCCCCGGGCTCGCCCACGGCGACCTCGTCGCCGACCGGGCGCTCCTGAGTGCGCTCGCGCGCCACCATCGAATCCCGGTCCCCGGCCTGGGGAGGGCGGCCTGTTTCGGCAGCTACGCCGAGGTCGTCCACCCCGGCCGGGTCCGGCTGGGCCACACCATCGACACCGAGAGAACGAGCTGACATGACCACGACCCTCGACGACTTCCAGGCGCACCGCCCGACGCTGCTCGGGCTCGCGTACCGGCTGCTGGGCAGCATGTGGGACGCGGAGGACGTCATCCAGGACGCCTACGTCCGCTGGAGCAGCAGCGGCCGCGAGGACGTCCGGGACCCGCGGGCGTACCTCATGACCACGGTCACCCACCTGTGCATGGACCTGCGCACCTCGGCGCGGGCGCGCAGCGAGACCTACCCGGGTCCGTGGCTGCCCGAACCGGTGGCCTCGGAGCGTCTCGGCCCCCTCGACAACGCCGAGCTCCGCGACACGGTCTCCTTCGCGACGCTGCACATGATGGAGCGCCTGAACCCGGCCGAGCGGGCGGTCTTCGTGCTGCGGCAGGCCTTCCAGTACACCTACGACGACATTGCGCCGGTGGTCGGGACGTCGGCGACGAGCTGCCGACAGCTCTACCGCCGGTCGGTGCAGAAGCTGGAACAGGGTGCCGACCGGTTCACCCCCGACCGCAGCGAGCACGCCGGCTTCCTCACCGCGTTCGTGAGTGCGGCCCGCAGCGGCGACCTGGCTGTGCTGACCGAGCTGCTCAGGGACGACGTCGTGGCCTGGAACGACGGCGGCGGACGGGTTCGCGCGGCACGTCGCCCGATCCGCGGTCGCGACCAGGTCATCGCGTTCGTCCTGGGCCTGCTGCGGCGCTACCCGGTCGCCTCCGGCCGGCTCATCGAGGCCAACGGCGAGACGGCCATGCGCATCGCCGTGGCCGGCTCCGAGCAGTACGTCGCCGTCGATGTGCGTGACGGGCGGATCTCCCAGATCTACGCAGTCCTGAACCCGGACAAGCTGACCAGGCTCGACGCGACGAAACAGCCGTCCGTGGCGTGACAACGACACGGGTGAGATGACCCACGGCTGAACCGGTCACGTGCGCCAAGGCGCCGAAGTCTTCCTTCTCGAGTGCCCCTGACTCGCAGGGGCCCGACGAGAGGAAGTCAGATGAGAGTGCTCATCGCAGGCGGGACCGGAGCGATCGGTCGGGCGCTCGTTCCGGTCCTGAGCTCGGTGGGCCACGACGTCGTGGCCCACAGCCGGCGGCCGTCGACAGCGTTCGACGGCGTATCTGGCCAGATCGAGACCGTCCAGGCGGACGCCCTCGACCCTGTGGCGGTCGACCGGCTGGTCACCGGGGTCCGGCCGGATGCGATCGTCAACCTGCTCACCGCCATCCCGCACCGAGTCGACCCGCGCCACCTGGCCCGCGACTTCGAGCTGACCAACCGGCTGCGCAGGGAGGCCACCGCCCACCTGGTCGAAGCCGCCCGCGGGTTGCCCGGCGTCTACCTGGTCTCGGAAGGGCTGGCCTACGCCTACGAACCGACGCAGATGGGCGGCTCCGTCGGCGGCGCGGCCGACGAGGAGACCCCGCTCTGGGCGCAGCCGCCCAAGCAGTTCGTCCCCAACGTCGAGGCCCTCGAGGTGCTCGAGCGGCTCACCGTGGGCGCGGGAGGCGCAGTGCTGCGTGTCGGTCACCTCTACGGCCCCGGCAGCATCTACGCGGCCGACGGCACGTTCACCCAGCAGGTGCGCGCCGGCAAGGCCCCGTTGGTGGGTGGCGGCACCTCGGTCTTCTCCTTCAGCCACGTCCACGACGTCGCGACCGCGATCGTGGCCGCCCTGGACCGGCGTCCGGTCGGACCGGTCAACGTCGTCGATGACGACCCGGCGCCGATGTCCGAGTGGCTGCCGTACTTCGCCGAGCAGGTCGGCGCGGAGCCGCCCAGGAACGTGCCGGCCTTCGTGGCCCGGATGGTCGCCGGCAGCTTCGGCGTGGCCTTCATGACCCGGCTGCGCGGCGCCGACAACGCTCGCGCCCGGCTCGGCCTCGACTGGCGGCCCCGCTACAGCACCTGGCGCGACGGGTTCAAGGAGCTCGCTCGACCTGGTTGCCCCGCGAGCCCCTAGGGCCGACCAACTCGTCTGTCTCTCTCCCCCTGGAAAGGCCCGTCATGTCCCCTACACCTACCCGTCGCAACGCCGCGCTGCTGGTCGCGTGTGGCGGCTCCTTCCTCGCCTTCCTCGACGTCACGATCGCGAACCTCGCACTGCCGGCCGTGGGGCGCGACTTCACCGTCGATGACATCGCCGACCTGTCCTGGATCGTCACGCTCTACACCGTGGTGTTCGCGGCGCTACTTGCCCCGGCCGGTCGGATCGCCGACGTGGTCGGGCGACGACGGCTGTTCCTCGTCGGCATGGCCGTCTTCGTCCTGGGCTCCCTGGGCGCGGCCGCTGCACCCGGTCTGGGTCTGCTCCTCACCGCCCGCGCGGCGCAGGGACTCGGCGGGGCCCTGCTCCTGCCCGCCTCGTTGGCCCTGGTGCTGTCGAGCGTCCCGGGGGAGCGGCGACCGGCCGCCATCGGTCTGTGGAGCGCGTCCGCGTCGGCGGCGGCTGCGCTCGGCCCGGCGCTGGGTGGTGTCCTGGTGGACGGTCTGGGCTGGCGGTGGCTGTTCTGCATCAACCTCCCGATCGGCGGCTGGCTCCTGGTGAGCGCCTGGCGGCTACCGCGCGACGGCGGCTCCGTTCAGCGCTGGCCCGACCCGCTCGGCATCACCGCCTTCGGGGGTGGTGTGTTCGCCCTCGTCTTCGGCGTCGCCCAGAGCTCGCAGTGGGGCTGGGTCGACCTCCGGACCACCACCTGCCTGGTCGGCGGTCTGCTCGCCTGTGCCGTCGCGGCCATCCGGTCCGCCGGCCACCCGAGCCCCGCGATCGCCGTCCGCCTGTGGCGCAGTCCGGCGTACGTCGCGGCCAATGTGGTCTCACTGCTGTTCGGCGCCGCCCTGTTCACCTGGCTCCTGGTCGGAGTCCTGTACCTCACCTCCGTGTGGGGTTACACCGAGCTGCGGGCCGGCCTGGCCATGACCCCTGGCGCCGCGGTGGCCATGCTGGTGGGCGTCGGCGTCAGTCGGGTCGCACGAGGTGTCGCTCCCAGGCTCCTGGTCGCCGGCGGGGGTCTGGTCATGGCTGCCAGTGGGCTGGTCATCGGTCTGGTCCTGCCCTCGAGCCCGGACTTCTGGCACCTGTGGCTCCCACTCGGAGTCACCGTCGGTGCCGGCATGGGTGCGATCAGCGTTGGCGTGTCGAGCGCGGCAGCCCTCTCCGCACCGCCCGTGGAGTTCGCTGCCGCCACCGGACTCAACGTGGCGATCCGTCAGGTCGGCGGCGCAGTCGGCGTCGCAGGGATGGCCGTGATGTTGACCCACTCGGACCCGCGCGGGACCGAGGGCTACGGGCACGTCTACCTGGTCTGCTCGGCCCTTGCGCTGGCGGTGGCGGCCGTCGGGTCGCTGCTCGTCCTGCCGCTGACGAGCAGAGCCTCGCAGCCGAGCGACACCGGGCTGACGCAGGTCGGTTGACCCTGTCGTGGCCACGACGCTGGCCGCAGCCGCGCCGTCACGCTGAAGCTGCGCACCGGCCCGCCCTCCCCCCGAGGGCGGGCCTCGCGTCGAGCCGCGACGCGATAGGGCCTGGGCCTAGCTGCTCGCGTGCCGTCGCGAGCGCACGACGACCACGACCAGCACGACCACCAGCAGGACCGTCCAGATGCTCAGCTCCACCGTGCCGACACCGCCCAGGAGGGCGGTCGCCCAAAGGAGCGCGACCATCAGGGCGAACGCGGTGAGAAGCCTGACAACGAGCCTCATGCGGGTCCCCTCAGCCGTTCGTGATCCAGTACCAGGCGCCGTTGTCGTAGACCCGGGAGTCGTTCGACGGATAGTAGGCGTTGATGCAGCCGTAGTGCACGAGACAGTTCTCGAAGTAGCCCTGCCGGTAGACCCGCTTGCCGTTCGGGAGGTCGGCGTTGAACGCGTTGTTCAGCCCGCGGTAGCGGTACTGCGAGTCGACGTCGGCCACTCGCACGTCGACACCGTCGAGCGTGGTGCGGTGCTGGTTGAGGTTCCAGCACCAGTGCACCTCGGTGATGAACTTGAACGCGGTGAAGCCGAGCGTCGTGGTCGTCTTGTTGGTCACGGTCAGCACGCGGCAGCCCGATCCGCTGGGCTGCCCGCCGGAGCCGCTGTCGAGGAACGGCCGCGGGTCGCCCCTGAACGTCTGCCGGGTGCCGAGGGGCTGCGGCTCTCCCTTGATGGTCTGGGAGGCGACCACGTGTCCCTCGGCGTCGAGGTCCTCGACCACGATCGTCGTGGTGTACGTCGCGGGTGGGTCCACGTGCGGGGCTCGTGTCGTGGCCCCCTGCGCCGGTGCCAGAGCGACCGCCAGCAGCGCGAAGACGAGCGCGAGGGTGAGGGTGAGGGTGAGGCCCGGGCGCCTCGTTGGCTGGTTCATCTATCTCTTCCTTCGATTCGTGATGGGTGAGCCCACCTGGCGGCGGTCGGGTTCACGAATGCCCGGGTGTTTGCCCTGCGGGCGCGCGTGGTGCGCAGTTCCGCTGGACACGGAGGGCGCGAACAAGAAGTCAACGCCGACCTGGAGGAACCTCGCGATGCGCAAGGCGGCCTCAGGCTCGAGGGTGTCGACCTCTCCGCGCAGGATGCGGCCCATGTAGGCGTGCGACCGGTAGCCGGCCGCACGAGCGAGTCGCCGCTGCGAGACCTCCCTGACCACCATGAGGGTGCGGAGGCCCTTGAGGTTGTGAACACGCATGACTGCTCCCGAGATGGTGCTCTTTCGATCGCCAGAAACGTACGTTGTCGCTGGGCGTAATGTCCAGTACTGATTGACGTTCTGTGCACAGATGGTGCCCGTCGAGAGAGAATCATGCGAGGCCGGGCCCGAGCTGGCCCGTCTGACCAGCGCAAACAGAGCAGCCGGGTGGGGATACTTTGGTGCCCAGCCGCGGAATGGTCCGGCGTGTCGCGGGCCACGGGAGAGGGAGGTCGGATGGGTCAGCTGTGGGACCAGGTCCAGGCCTACATCGACCGGCACGGCACCTCCGAGCGACAGCTGGCCAAACGGCTCGGCTACTCGTCCTCGGGAGTCTTCACCAACTGGCGCGACCCCCGGCAGCTGCCGAGCGCGCAGGCGCTGGCCCGGTTCGCGAGCCTGTCCGGTACGCCCTACCAACGGGTCCTCGACGCAGTCCTGAACGACGCCGGCTACCTTCCGGAGCCGCCGATCAGCGAGGAGGCGATCCAGCTGCGTCGTACGCCGTCCGGTCGCCGGACGCGGGGCCAGCAACACAGGGACGGCGACCGCTAGACGGGACTGATCGGGCACGTTGGCCGAGCCTGTGGACAGCCGGAGCCGGCCTGTCGGCGGACCGACCTATCTTCGCGGGATGCGTCCTCGGGAGCCGGCCGGAGTGAGCCTCGCGCACGACCCGTGGCGCCGGTTCGGCAAGCTGTCCGCCTGGACGCTGAGGTGGGCCGAGCTGCCGCCGGGGGTGATGGGCTCCACCTGTCACCGGACCCGGACCGTCACCCTCGCGCTCGGGATGAGCCAGGCCGAGCGCCGCTGCACGATCGCCCACGAGACCGAGCACATCGAGCGCGGCCCCGTGGCGCCGCACGAGACCCGACGCGAGGAGCTCATCGTCGACCAGCTGGTGGCCAGGCTGCTGATCCCGGACGTGCGCGAGCTCGTCGACGCGCTGTCGTGGGCGCGCGGGCATCTCGAGACGGCCGCCGACACGTTGTGGGTCGACGACTACCTGCTCCAGGTGCGGCTCGCAGCCCTGACCGACGCCGAGCGGTCCTACGCCGGCCAACGGCTTGCGTACGGGTCGTCCTGACGGCGTTCCCGCAGGTCAAGCGGGGTGCCGAATGGTCCGACCGGGCCATGGCCCCCATGCCAGGTGAACCACCAGCCACCCCCGGGGGCGGACCCGGACAGGCCATGGTTATGCCGGCCTCCGCACTGCAAGGCTCCCCCCGTGAACGGGTCCGAGGGGCTGCTGATCGTGCTCGGCGTCGTGGTCGGCGGATCTCTGGTGGTCTACGCGATCGTCAAGCTGACCGACCGCTGGTGACGAGACCTCCGGACGCGACCACTGGCCGTCGTAGCGTGAAGGAGTGCAGCGCTCCATCCGCCGGCGTGCCTACTTCGCGCTCATGGGCGGCTGCCTGCTGCTGATCCTGCTCGCGTGGAACGTGGTGCGGTTCTGGTCGACCACGGCTGCGGTGGTGATGAGTGCGGTGGCTGCGCTCATCCCGCCGGTCGCGGCGATGCTCGCCAACCTCGGCGCGCTGGACGAGAGCCAGCCGCCGAGCGGCGACGACCGGCCCCGGACCGGGTTCGACCGTGACCCGGACCGGTGACGGCGCCGGGGTTGATCGCTAGAACCCGTTCGCGAGCCCCCAGGCGACGGCCTGGGCGCGGCGGGCCACGCCGACCTTCTGGTAGATCTGCCGGACGTAGGTCTTGACCGAGTTGACGCTGATGTAGAGCTCCTCGGCGATCTCGAGGTTGCTCATGCCGCGGCAGATCAGGTCGAGCACCTCGGCCTCACGGGTGCTCAGGCCGGCCATGCCGACGGGAATGGTGCCCAGACCGGCGGACGGTGCCACGGTCTCCCCGCGACGCACGGCCTCGACAGCGGCCGCGAGGGTCTCCGAGCTGGCGCCCTTGGAGACGAAACCACAGGCTCCGGTGGCCAGGGAGCGGCGCACGCTCGACGGGCTGCTGCTCCAGGTGAAGACCAGGACGGGCGCCACGGTCAGCGCCGTGATCTCGCCGAGGTAGTCCTCGATCTGGACCGCCCGGCCGACCGGGTCGCAGAGCAGGACGTCGACCTCGATCGCCTCCAGCCCGCTGTCGGGAGCGATGGTGACGACGTCAGCCCGACGTCCGGAGCGGGACAGCATGTGCTCCACTCCGCAGACGATCAGCTCGGGCTCGTCGTAGACGCCGACGGCGATGGGCGACTTGTTTCCCCGAGAACGGGCCGCCACTTTCATGATGAGGCGAATCTAGGCGTTGTTGATCGGCTGCTACCGCGGAATGCCTCACCCGCAGGGGTGATTCTGTTGCAGAAGTCATCCAAACCTCACCCCAAGGGTGGGGTCACTGCTCACCGGCGATCAGATAGGTGCCGTTGTCGTAGGAGAGCTGGAGCGTGACGTCCTCGACGGTCGGGCCACCGGGTCGGACGTACCGGTAGCGATAGCTGACCTCGAGAGCATCCGGGTCGGCCGAGATCGAGAGGATCTTCGCTGTCCGCACCTGGTCCCAGAAGTCCTCGTAGCCCTGCAGCCCGTGGCTCTGCTCCTGGAATGCCGGCGTGAGCATGTCGTAGGCGGACGCCGGGTCCGAGACCGCAGCGTCGATGTAGTCCCGGATGAACGCGGTCATCCCGTCCTCCGTGGGGCCGGCCGAGCTGGGGGCGTCGGGGCTGGACGAGCCGCTGGTGCTCGCCGACGGGCTGGACCGGCCGCCGGCATGGTTGTCGCCCCCGCCGTCGTGCAGCCCGATCACGAAGGCGATGACCATCGCGACGACCACCACCACGGCGGCGCCGACGACGATCGGCCAGGGCCGGCGCCGCGACTCGGGGCCGGATCCTCGGTCCGGTGCCGATCCGGGTGCCGGCGGCGGTGGCGGGGAGCCGGTTGCGGCCGCGGACAGCGGCAGGACCTGGGTCCTCCCGCCGTCGTCGTACGAGCGCGTGCGCGCCGGCTCGGCCAGCCCGATGTCCGCGAGCCCACCCATGGTCGCGGCGTCCAGTCGCTGGCCCGGGCCGCGCTCCAGGAACTCGTGCACCCGCGCCATCGGCCACCGCTGCGCGGCGTCGCGGGTCATCGTGGCCGTGAGCACCGGTGCCAGCCACCCCGCGGCCCGCGTCCGCGGCGGCTCCTCGTTCACGATGCGGTAGAGGGCGCCGAGCAGGTTGTCGCCGACCTGGTAGGGCGGCCGGCCCTCCAGCGCGTGGAAGAGCGTGGCTCCCCAGGACCAGACGTCGCTGGCGGGCGTGGCCTGCTGGCCCGAGGCCACCTCGGGCGAGAGGTACGCCGGTGAGCCGGTGACCAGCCCGGTCTGGGTCAGCGACGGGTCGGACGCCGTCCGCGCGATGCCGAAGTCGGAGAGCTTCACCTGTCCGTCGGGAGCGACCAGGATGTTGGAGGGCTTCACGTCCCGGTGGACGATGCCGGCGCCGTGCGCGGCGGCCAGCGCGCTCGCGGTCTGGGCCAGGACGGGGGCGGCATCGTCCGGGGCGAGCCGGCCGCGAGTCCGGACCAGCTCGGCCAGGTCGGTCCCCTCGACGTACTCCATCACCAGCCACTGCTGGCTCAGCCCGTCGGCGGTGATCTGTTCGACGAGGTCGAAGACCGCCACCACGTTGGCGTGGTTGAGCCTGGCGGCCAGCTTCGCCTCGCGCTCGGCCCGCATCGCGTCCGGCGTGATGCCACCCGGGGCCACACCGATCGCCTTGAGCGCGACGGTGCGTCCGAGGACGTCGTCGCGGCCGCGCCACACGGCGCCCATGCCGCCGCGGCCGATCTCCGTCTCGAGCGTGTACCTGCCAGCGATCACCGTCATGCCCAACCCTGCGCCCTCCTCCGCAGCCCTCCACAGTACGAGTACCCGGTGGAACCGGTTCGCGTGGTTCGCGCGCGATGGGCGAGGATTGTGACCGTGCCCACCGATTCCTCCCAGGTCGAGCAGACCCTGCTCGACGACCTCGAGTGGCGCGGCCTCCTCGCGCACTCGACGGACCTCGACGCGCTGCGCGAGGCCCTGACCGCGGGGAGCGTGCGCTACTACGTGGGCTTCGACCCGACCGCGCCCAGCCTGCACATGGGCAACCTCGTGCAGATCGTGACGGCGATGCGGCTGCAGCGGGCCGGCCACACGCCGTACGTCCTGGTCGGCGGGGCCACCGGGATGATCGGCGACCCCAAGGACTCCGGCGAGCGAGTCCTCAACTCGGCCGAGACCGTCAAGGACTGGGTGGAGCGGGTGCGGCGCCAGATCGAGCCGTTCCTCTCCTTCGAGGGCGAGAACGCCGCCACGATGGTCAACAACCTGGACTGGACCGAGAACCTCTCCACGATCGACTTCCTCCGCGACATCGGCAAGCACTTCCCGGTCAACCGGATGCTGGCCCGCGACGTGGTGCGGACCCGGCTGGAGGCGGGGATCAGCTACACCGAGTTCTCCTACGTGCTGCTGCAGTCGATGGACTTCCTCAACCTCTTCCGCGAGCACGGCGTGGTGCTGCAGTTCGGTGGGTCCGACCAGTGGGGCAACCTCACCGGCGGGGTCGAGCTGATCCGCCGCGCCGACGGCGGCCACGCACACGCGTTCGCGACGCCGCTGATCACCAAGGCGGACGGCACCAAGTACGGCAAGACCGAGGGCGGCGCACTCTGGCTGGACGCGGAGATGATGTCGCCGTACGCCTTCTACCAGTTCTGGCTCAACCAGGGGGACGCCGAGGTGGGCGGGCTGCTCCGGGTCTTCACCTTCCTCTCCCGCGACGAGATCGAGGCACTCGAGGCCGAGCACGCTGAGCGGCCCTTCCTGCGCGTTGCCCAGCGCCGGCTGGCCGCCGAGGTCACCACCCTCGTGCACGGTGCCGAGGCGACCGAGCACGTCGAGCGTGCGTCGGAGGCGTTGTTCGGGGGCGGTTCGCTGGCGGACGCGAACGTCGACTACCTCGCAGAAGCGCTGGCCACGGCCCGGCCGCTGCTCGAGCTCGACAGTGCCTCGACCGACCGCACGGTCGTGCAGCTGCTCGTCGAGTCCGGGCTGGTGCAGAGCAACGGCGAGGCGCGTCGCGCGGTCAACGAGGGCGGCGCCTACGTCAACAACGAGCGGGTCGACGACCCGGACCACGTGCCTGCAGCGTCCGACTTCCTGGGCGGCCGGCTGCTCGTGCTGCGGCGCGGCAAGAAGGCCTTCGCGGGCATCCACGTCAGCCATCCGTAGGCTGGGGAACTGTGCCCGAGAACCGTCGCCCGCAGAGCTCCACCGCCAAGAACCCCGCCCGGAAGACCACGAGGAGTCCGGCGAGGAACCCTGCTGAGAACTCCGCCGGTAAGCCCGCCCGCAAGCCGACCGGGAAGCCCACCGGGAAGCCCACCGGGAAGCCCACCGGGAAGCCCACCGGGAAGACGGGCGGGAAGACCGGAGGGAAGCCGGCCGCCAAGGGCGGCCGGAGCGGGGCTCCGCAGCGCGGCGGGCGCCCGCAGGAGCGGCGCGGGGGGCCCCAGAACGCGACCCGGAAACGGGCCGAGCAGCCGGCCCGCACCAAGGAGCAGGAGGCCTACGACGGCCCGGACCTGCCCGAGGGGATCACCGGCGCCGAGCTCGACCGCTCGGTGAGCGCCCAGCTCAAGGGGCTGCCCGAGAAGCTGGCCGCCCGCGTCGCCCGCCACCTGGCCGCCGCCGGGCTGTACATCGACCAGGATCCCGAGCTGGCCTACCGGCACGCGCTCGCCGCCCGGTCCCGGGCGTCACGGCTGGCGGTCGTGCGGGAGGCCTCGGGCGAGGCGGCGTACGCCGCGGGTCACTACGCGGAGGCCCTGGCCGACCTGCGGGCCGCCAAGCGGATGAACGGCGCGACGGCGTACCTCCCGATCATGGCGGACTGCCATCGCGCCCTCGGCCAGCCCGACCAGGCGGTCAAGCTGGCCCGCAGCCCCTCGGTGGCGTCGTTCCCGCCGGCGCTGAAGGCGGAGATGACGATCGTCGAGGCCGGAGCGCGCCGCGACCTGGGCCAGGTCGACGCCGCGCTGCGCGTCCTCGAGCAGGCTCCGCTGAACTCGAAGTCGCGCGAGCCGTGGGTGGTGCGGCTGCGGTACGCGTACGCCGACGCCCTGGAGGAGGCGGGTCGGAACGAAGAGGCGTTGGCCTGGTTCCACCGCACCCAGGCGATCGACGCCGACGACTTCACCGACGCCGCGGCGCGGGCCGCTGCCCTGGAGAAGTCCGCCGGCTCCTGAGGTCTGCGCGCTCACTCATCTCGGGCGGTGAGCCAGCGGTCGCTCACCTGGCGAGGATGGCCACCTGCGACGGCGCACCGGCATCCTGCGTGGCCCACTGCAGCCCGTCGCGGTAGGCGATCCGGACCCGGTCGATCTCGACCACACCGGGCGCGGCGCCCGCCACCTCGAGGACGATCTCGTCCCCGGCCTCCAGCGTCGCGCCCTCGGTCGGGCCGAAGGCCCGGCAGAAGGTGGCCGGCGTCGTCGTCACGCTCACCGAGCCGCCGTGGCACACGTGCGGGACGATCGTTACCTCGGAGGTCGAGCTCGCGAAGACCCGGACGCCCGAGACGTGCAGGGTGCGGTCGAAGTCCGCAGGCGTGCCGAACACTCCGACGTACACCGGTCGGCCCACCGGCGACTCGGCCTGCACGCGGGTGCTGCTGGTGGCGAGGGCTTCGGGATGGGTGCTGACCCAGGCCAGCACGGCCAGCATCGCCAGCAGGAACACGACGTACGCCGTGATCCGCCAGCCACGTCGCGACGGCGTCACCGCGAGCCGGCCGGGTTCGGCGGGCCGCGGTGTGAGCGACGTCATGGCCGGAGGGTAGTGCCGTCGCGGCTGCCATCCGGGTACCCACGGACGATTGACGGTCGTCGCGCCTTCGGGGTCTACTGCATGGACTCACGCCCGTCTCGGGGGCGTGTCCTCCGGAAGGAGTCATCGTGCTGCGGTTCTCGGGGGCGGGGGTGAGCGACGTCGGGCGGGTGCGCGCGCACAACGAGGACTCCGGGTTCGTCGGCCCGTACGTCGCGATCGTCGCGGATGGCGTCGGCGGCGCGGCCGCGGGCGAGATCGCGTCGGCGACGGCGGCCTACTCCGCCAGCGCGGTCGCCCTCGGCCGGTTCGGTGACCGGCCCGAGGCGGTGCTGGCCGGGGCCCATGCCGCAGCCGGCGCCGGGGTGCGGTTGGGGGTCCAGCGGAACCTCGACCGGCTCGGCATGGCCACCACGCTCACGATGCTGGTGACCGACGGCCGCAGCGTGGCGCTCGGACATGTCGGTGACTCCCGCGGCTACCTCTTCCACCGCGGCGAGCTCCGCCAGATCACCAGGGACCACACCTACGTCCAGCACCTCGTGGACACCGGCCAGCTGGCACCAGAGGCGCGCACCTCGCACCCGTGGCGCAACGTGGTGGTGCGCTCGGTCGACGGCGACCCCGAGGGCGGCGGCCCCGATGTGGTCCGCCTTGACGTCGAGGTGGGCGACCGGCTGCTGCTGGCCAGCGACGGCCTGACCGACCTGGTGCCCGACGACGTCATCGGGGAGGTCCTCGCCACCGAGGAGGGCGACGACGCCGTGGCCACGCTCACCCACCTGGCCCTGGACGCCGGCGGCCACGACAACATCACCGTGGTCGTCGCCGACCTCGTCGACGGTCCGCGCGTGGTCGGGGACGGCAAGCTGCTCGGCGCGCTGCAGGACCCGTGGAACGTCGTGGACCCGGCGATGGTCCACCTGCCCGAGCCACGGAGCGCGTGACCCGCCAGGCTCTGCGACACTCCTCGACGTGAGCGACGTCCAGCGCCCGGCCCTGGAGGGAACGGTCGCGGTTCGCGACGGCCGCCGGCTCAGCTTTGCGGAGTACGGCACACCGCGGGGGCCGGCGATCGTCTGGATGCACGGCACGCCCGGCGCCCGCCGCCAGATCCCCGTCGAGGCGCGCGCGTACGCCGACGCCCACGGCCTGCGCATCATCGGCGTGGACCGTCCGGGCATCGGCTCGTCGAGCCCTTGGCTCTACGACCGGATCGGGGACTGGACCGGTGACCTCGAGCTCCTGCTCGACGCGCTGGCCATCGACACCTGCCGGCTGATCGGGCTCTCCGGTGGCGGTCCGTACGTGCTGGCCGCCGGCGCCAGGCTCCCGGAGCGCGTGCACGGCGTGGGCGTCCTTGGTGGCGTCGTACCGACCCGCGGCCCGGACGCGATCGACGGCGGTGCGATCGAGCTCGCGGTCAAGCTGGCGCCGCTGCTGCAGGTCGCCCGGGTACCGCTCGGCGTGGCCCTCACCCAGGCGATCCGCCTGGTCCGGCCGCTGGCCGGGCGGGCGCTCGACCTCTACGCCGCCGTGCAGCCGGCCGGCGACAAGAACCTGTTGTCCCGCCCCGAGTTCAAGGCGATGTTCCTGGACGACCTGCTCAACGGCAGCCGGTTCCAGACCTCGGCGCCCCTCAACGACCTGCTGCTGTTCACCCGCGACTGGGGCTTCACCGCGGCCGACGTCTCCGTCCCGGTGCGCTGGTGGCACGGCGACGACGACCACATCGTGCCGTACCGCCATGGACAGCACCTGGTGTCCCGGATGCCCGACGCGACCCTCACCACGATCGACGGCGAGAGCCACCTCGGTGGCCTCGGCATCGCCGAGGAGGTCATCTCCGCCCTGATGGAGCTCGGCCCGCGCCGCGCTCGGCCACCCCGCTCGCAGCCAGGGTCGTGACGGACTAGTCGGAGCGGCCGATCGGACAGGCTTCCCGACTTCGTCGGATCGGGCGAGGGACGCCCACCTACGCTCACGTGGTGACTGACGTCCACGCGGCCTTGACGCGTCAAGCCGAACTTCTCGATGCACTGCTGGCACCGGAGCCGCCGCCCCGGCGCCGGTGGCCGTACGTCGCCGTCGCGCTCGCCGTGATCGCGGCCGCGCTGGCGGCCGTGGGTGTCGCGCACTACCGCTCCGGACCGCAGGGGCCGCCGCATCCCTCGAAGTGGGACCCGCGGGTGCAGAAGTACGTCGACTTCGTCGAGAAGCGGCGCGAGCTGACGTTCAAGCACCCGGTCTACGTCGACTTCCTCTCCGACGACGCGTTCGAGAAGCAGGTCACCGCGGACCGCGACGAGCTGAGCGACGACGACCTGAAGCAGCTGGACGAGTACGCCGGCATGATGCGCGCCCTCGGCCTGGTCGAGGGCGACGTGGACCTGTTCGACAAGCAGAACGAGCTGCAGGGCACGGGGATCATCGGCTTCTACTCCTACCAGGACGAGCGGCTGCGGATCCGGGGCACCGAGATCACCCCGGCGGTCGAGTCGACGATCGTGCACGAGCTCACCCACGCCGTGCAGGACCAGAACTTCGACCTCGGCCAGCGGTTCACCGAGCTGGACAAGGCCGACGACGCCGGCGCCTCCGCGGCCTCGGAGGGCTTCCACGCGCTGGTCGAGGGCGACGCCCGGCGGATCGAGGGGCTGTGGCGAGACCACTTGTCCGGCAAGGATCGCGCCGCGCTGGACAAGGAGCAGAAGAAGGGGCAGCAGGGGTTCGAGAAGGACGCCAAGGACGTCCCCGAGGCGATGGTGACCATGCTGGCCGCGCCGTACGAGCTCGGGCAGGCCCTGCTCGACGTGGCCGTGCAGCAGGGCGGTGGCGTCGCGGTCGACGACCTGTTCCGGTCCCCGCCCAGGACCGAGGAGCAGCAGCTCGACCCCTGGACGCTGGTGGCGGACCACCAGGGGTTGCTGAGCGTCCCGGCGCCGGAGCTGCCGACCGGTACGAAGTCCTTCGACGACGGCGCCTTCGGCTCCGTGGGCTGGCTGCTGGTGCTCTCCGAGCGACTGTCCACGCCACAGGCGCTGACCGCCGTCGACGGCTGGGGCGGCGACTCGTACGCGGCGTACCAGCAGGACGGCGTGAGCTGCGTGACCATCGACTACCGGGGCGACACCCCCGAGGACCTCGCCCAGATGCACAGCGCGCTGCAGAAGTGGGTGGCCAGGGGTCCGAAGGGTTCGGCCGAGGTGACCAAGGAGGACCAGACCCTGGTCTTCCACTCCTGCGACCCGGGCAAGGATGCCGCGAAGGTCGCCTCCGGCAGCTCGAAGGACGCGCTGGGGCTGGCCATCACCCGTACCTATCTGTCGCTGCAGCTGGTCAGGGCCGGCCTCGACGTCGAGGTGGCGCGGTGTGGTGCGGACCGGCTGGTGAACGAGTTCACACCGGCCCAGCTCAACAGCCCGCACATCGACCAGCAACGGGTGCTCCACGCGGTCCTGCCCTGCCGCGAGGACGACTGAGGGTCCCGCGGACCGGAGCTCCGCCGGTCGACCGGCGAAACTCGTCCAGACAGGCGCTGGTTTACAGCCGCCCCATGCGTCACAATGGCCGCACAACTACATCGATGTCGTTCGTACGCCGTTTCACGTCCCACGACGAGCCCGCTGGGGAAGGCGCAGCTCGCGCCGAGGGATGAAGGAGACGCCGATGTACGGACCCCGCATGATGCTCGGCCCCGAGGGCAAGAGCACCGCTCGTGGTGTGCTCTTCGTCCACTCGGCGCCGTCCGCGCTGTGCCCCCACATCGAGTGGGCGGTCGGCGGCGTGCTCGGCACGGCGGTCAGCCCGGCGTGGATCCCGCAGCCCGCCCAGTCGGGCACCTACCGCACCGAGCTGTCCTGGAGCGGTGACAGCGGCTCGGCGGCGGGCATCGCCTCCGCGCTGCGTGGCTGGAACCACCTGCGCTTCGAGGTGACCGAGGATCCGACCTCGTCCAGCGAGGGGCAGCGGTACTCCTACACCCCCGAGCTCGGCGTCTTCCACGCCGTGACCGGACTGCACGGCGACATCATGATCCCCGAGGACCGGCTCAAGGCCGCGGTGGTCAAGGCCGCGCTGGGCGACACCACGCTCCTCACCGAGATCGACAAGCTGCTCGGCAAGCCCTGGGACGACGAGCTCGAGCCCTTCCGGCACGCCGGCGAGGGCGCCCCGGTCCGCTGGCTCCACCAGGTCGTCTAGCGACAAATCGTTCGACGCAGACGTCGTCACTCGACTCGGGTGACGACGGCTCGCGACGGGTCGGCGTCAGTGGTGGCGGCGGTGGAGGCGGTAGGAGTCGGTGGCCGTCCGGCCCTCGACGATGTTGCCCGTGCCGTCGTCGACGGAGACCTTGGCCTCGATCTGGAACCTGCCGTAGCGGACCGTCGGCTGGCACAGCTTGTAGCTGCCGGTGCCGGACGCGGGGTCGTAGCCGTCGAGGAAGGCGCCGGCAGCGACGTGCTTGAAGCCGGGGCCGGTCACGAAGACCTCGAGCGCCCAGATCCCCTCGGGCGGGGTGACCGTGTAGCTGAAGGTGTAGGAGTGGCAGCCCCGCCTGAGGACGCCGGACGCCCCGGTGACCGTGCCCCACTCGGGGTGCATCGGCACGCCGGCCAGCGGGTCGGGGCGGGTCTTCGCCGGAGCCGCGGCAGAGGGTGCCGGCGCCGGCCCTGCTCCGAGCGTCAGCACGAGCGCCGCGGCAGTCCCGCCGAGAGCGCTTCGGATCACGATTCCCTCCAGTGACGACCGTCTCCTGGGTCCAACGAGACCCTGGAGGGACGGTTACGTCACAGCGGGATGTTGCCGTGCTGGCCCTTGCGGACCCCGACCGCCTGGACGGCGTCGTCGATGGCCCGCGCGATCGTCGAGCGGGTGCGGACCGGCGCGATGACCTCGTCGACCACGCCGATCTCGACCGCGCGCTCCACGCCGCCGGCGATCCGCTCGTGCTCGGCGGCCAGCTCGGCCTCGACCTGCGGGCGGATGTCGGGGGTGACCTCGGCCAGCTTGCGGCGGTGCAGGATCCGCACCGCGGCCACCGGCCCCATCACCGCCACCTCGGCACCCGGCCAGGCGTACACCTTGGTGGCGCCGAGAGCGCGGGCGTTCATGGCGATGTAGGCGCCGCCGTAGGTCTTGCGGGTGATGAGCGTGATCCGCGGGACCACGCACTCCCCGAACGCGTGCAGCAGCTTGGCTCCCCGGCGTACGACGCCGTCCCACTCCTGGCCGACGCCCGGCAGGTAGCCCGGGACGTCGACGACCACGATGAGGGGTACGCCGAACGCGTCGCACATCCGCACGAACCGCGATGCCTTCTCCGCCGACAGCGAGTCCAGGCAGCCGCCCAGCCGCAGCGGGTTGTTCGCGATCACGCCGACCGTGCGGCCGCCGAACCGGCCCAGCACGGTGACGATGTTGGGCGCCCACTTGGCGTGCACCTCCTGGGCGGTGCCTTCGTCCAGCAGCGACTCCACGAGCGGATGAACGTCGTAGGCGCGCTTCTTCGACTCCGGCAGGATCGCGCCGAGGTCGCGATCCTCGACCTCCTCGACGGCCAGGCTGCCCTGCGCGCCGAGCAGCGAGGCCACCGTGCGGGCCCGCTCCAGCGCCTCGGCCTCGGAGTCGGTGAGGATGTGCACGACTCCCGAGCGCCGGCCGTGCGGCTCCGGGCCGCCGAGGCGCAGCATGTCGACGTCTTCGCCGGTCACCGAGCGGACCACGTCCGGGCCGGTCACAAAGATCCGGCCCTCGGGGCCGAGGATGACGATGTCGGTGAGCGCGGGCCCGTACGCCGCCCCGCCGGCTGCCGGGCCGAGGACCACCGAGATCTGCGGGATCTTGCCCGAGGCCTGGGTCATCGCGTGGAAGATCCGGCCGACCGCGTGCAGCGACAGCACACCCTCGGCCAGCCGGGCGCCGCCGGAGTGCCACAGCCCGATGATCGGCACACCGTCGGTCATCGCGCGGTGGTAGGCGTCGACCACCACCCGGCAGCCGACGTCGCCCATCGCGCCACCCATGGTGGTGGCGTCGGAGCAGAACGCGACGACCGGCGAGCCGTCCACGTGACCGATGGCGGCCAGCATCCCGGAGTCGTCGTCCGCGGTGAGCAGCTCGAGGGAGCCCACGTCGAACAGCGCGGTGAGCCGCTTGACCGGGTTGCGGGGGTCCTCCTCGCGCGGCAGCTTCGCAGGCTTCGCGGGCGCTTCCTGCGTGGCCGTCATCGGGTGATCACACCGACCCGAAGGCCACTGCGACGTTCGCGCCTCCGAACCCGAAGGAGTTGTTCAGCGCCGCGATGTCGCCGACCGGCAGGTCGCGCGGCTTGGTGGCGATGTCGAGGTCGACCTCGGGATCCTGGTTGTCGAGGTTGATCGTCGGCGGCACGGTGCGCGTCTCGATGGCCTTGACCACCGCGACCGCCTCCAGCGCACCCGCGCCGCCCAGCAGGTGGCCGGTCATCGACTTCGTGCTGGTCACGACGACCTGGTCGACGTGCTCGCCGAGCGTCGCGTGGAGCATCAGCCCCTCGGCGATGTCGCCGAGCGGGGTGGACGTCGCGTGCGCGTTGACGTGGAAGATCGACTCCGGGCCGATCTCGGACTCGGCCAGCGCCCGCAGGATCGCCCGCGACCCGCCCCGACCCGCGGGGTCGGGCTGGGCGATGTCGTGCGCGTCGGCGGTGATGCCGGCGCCGAGCACCTCTGCGTAGATCCGCGCGCCGCGCGCCTTGGCGTGCTCCTCGGACTCGAGGACCAGTACGCCGGCCCCTTCACCGAGCACGAACCCGTCGCGCCCGGTGTCCCAGGGCCTGGAGACCGTGGCCGGATCACCGGGGTTCTTCGACAGCGCCATCATGTTCGCGAACGCCGAGATGTTGAGCGGGTGGATGGCCGCCTCGGTGCCTCCCGCGACGACGATGTCGGCCCGGCCGAGCCGGATCTGGTCGACCGCCAGCGCGATCGCCTCGTTGCCCGATGCGCAGGCCGAGACCGGCGTGTTGACCGCGGCCCGCGCGCCGAGATAGAGGCTGACGTTGGCCGCCGACGCGTTCGGCATCAGCATCGGTACGGCGAGCGGCGAGACCCGGCGGGGTCCCTTCTCCTTCAGCGAGTCGTAGTTGTCGAGCAGCGTGATGACGCCGCCGATGCCAGTCGCGAAGGCGACGCCGAGCCGCTCGTGGTCCAGGTCGTCCTGGACCTCGGCCAGGCCCGAGTCGGCCCAGGCCTCCATCGTCGCGACCATCGCGAACTGCGCGGTCCGGTCCAGCCGGCGGGCCTTGACCCGCTCGAGGACCTCCGTCGGCTCGACCGCGGCGACGCCGGCGATCTTCACCGCCAGCCCATCGGCCCAGTCGGCCTCGATGTGCCGGACGCCGGAACGCCCGTTGACCATGCCTTCCCAGGTGCTGGCGACGTCACCACCGACCGGGTTGGTGGTTCCGAGGCCGGTGACGACGACTCGGGTGCGGCTCATTGCTGCTCGCTTCCGTGCTGACTTGACTGCGGGAGGTTGGGGACGGGTCGTTCAGCCCTGGTGGTTCAGGACTGGGCGCGCTCGATGAACGCGACCGCGTCACCGACCGTCTTGAGGTTCTTCACCTCGTCGTCGGGGATCGAGACGCCGAACTTCTCCTCGGCGGCCACGACGACCTCGACCATGGACAGCGAGTCGACGTCCAGGTCGTCGACGAAGGACTTGTCGAGCTGGACGTCATCGGCATCGATGCCGGCGACCTCGTTGACGATCTCGGCGAGGTCGGCGCGGATCTCCTCAGTGGTTGCCATCTGGCGTTTCTCTCCTCTTGGTTGGGTGGTTCTTGGCTGGTGGTGCGTTGGGGTTCGGGCGGTGGTCAGGGCAGGACGACGACCTGCGCGGCGTAGGCCAGGCCGGCGCCGAAGGCGATCAGCAGCGCGGTGTCGCCCGACTTGGCGTCGCCGTCGGCGTACATCCGGTCCAGCGCCAGCGGGATCGAGGCCGCCGAGGTGTTGCCCTGCTCGGCGATGTCGCGGGCGATCCTGACCGTCTCGGGCAGCTTCATCGACCGGGCCATCGCGTCGGTGATCCGCATGTTGGCCTGGTGCGGCACGAAGCAGTCGAGCTGGTCGGCCCTGATCCCGGCGCGGTCGAGCGCCTGCTGGCCGACCTTGGCCATCACGAAAGACGCCCACCGGAACACGGGGTTGCCCTGCATGACCAGGTGCGGCATGACAGGGTGCTCGGACGCGATCACGTCGCGCCAGTCCTCCCGCTGCCGGATCAGGTCGAACTGCTCGCCGTCGGAGCCCCAGACGACCGGGCCGATGCCGGGGGTCTCACTCGGACCTACGACGGCCGCGCCCGCACCGTCGGCGAAGATGAACGCCGTCCCGCGGTCGCCGACGTCGGTCAGGTCGGAGAGCCGCTCCACGCCGATCACCAGCACGTAGCCGGCGCTGCCGCCGCGCACCATGTCGGCTCCCAGGGCGACGCCGTGGCAGAAGCCGGCGCACGCGGCCGAGATGTCGAACGCGGCGGCCTGGTCGGTGCCGAGCTCGTGGGCGATCGCGGTCGCGATGGCCGGGGTCTGGAACATGTGGCTGACCGTCGCGACGACCACGCAGTCGATCTGCCGCGCGTCGACGCCGGCTCGCTCCAGCGCCTGGCGCGCGGCGGCGACAGACATCGACTGGACGGTCTCGTGGGGGGCGGCCCAGCGGCGCTGCTTGATGCCCGAACGCTGCTGGATCCACTCGTCGCTCGAGTCGATCGCCTCGATGACCTCGCTGTTGGGGATCACCCGCGAGGGACGGTAGGCGCCGATGCCGTGGATGCGCGCGTGCGTCGCCCCGCTGGCTCCTTCGATCACGGTCATGAAGTGCCTCCCTCGGGGTGCAACCGGAGCAGGGGCTGTCCGGGTGAGACCAGGTCGCCGTCCTCGACCAGCCACTCGACGACCTGGCCGCCGTGGGTGGCGGTCACCGAGATCTTGTCGCGCAGGCTGGCCACCTCGCCGATCGACGAGCCGGACGGGAGCAGGTCGGCCGCGGCGGCCTCGGCCGCGATGTGGAAGGTGCCCTTCGCGGGCGAGACGACCATCCGCCAGGTCGGCGAGGTGTCGAGCTCGGCGAACTCGCCGTGCTTGTCGCAGAACGCCCGCGCCCCGTCGAGCTGGTCCGGGGTCTTGAGCGCGAAGGTCTCGACCCCCTTGAGTGCCCGCTTGGCGATCCCGGTCAGGGTGCCGGCCGGCGGCATCTCGAGCACCCCGGTGACGCCGAGGTCGGCGAAGGTGTCCATGCACAGGTCCCAGCGGACCGGGCTGGCGATCTGGCCGACCAGCCGGCGCAGCACGTCGTGACCGTCGTGGACGACCTGGCCGTCCCGGTTGGAGACGAACCGGGTGCGCGGGTCGTGCACGGAGACCGAGCGGGCGAGCGAGCCGAGGTGCGCGACCGCGGGCTCCATGTGGCGGGTGTGGAAGGCTCCGGCCACGCTCAACGGCACCAGCCGGGCCTTCTCCGGCGGCTCGTCGGCCAGCGCCTGCAGCTCCTCCAGCGTGCCGGCGGCGACCACCTGGCCGGGGCCGTTGTCGTTGGCCGCCACCAGGCCATGCTTCTCGAGGACCGCCAGCACGTTCTCCCGGTCCCCACCCAGGACGGCGGTCATGCCGGTGGCCGTGACCGCGGCGGCCTCGGCCATCGCCTTGCCACGCTCCCGGACGAGCACCATCGCCTGCTCGGCGGTGATCACCCGGGCGCCCGCGGCGGCGGTGAGCTCGCCGACGGAGTGGCCGGCCACCGCGCTCACCTTGCCGAAGGCGTCCGTCGGGTGCGGGAAGATGCCCAGGGCCGCGACCAGCCCGGTCGCCACCAGCAGCGGCTGCGCGATCTCGGTGGCCCGGATCGCGTCCGCGTCGGCCTCGGTGCCGTAGTGCACGAGGTCGAGAGCTGCCACCGTCGACAGCCACTCGAACCGGATCCGGAACTCGGGATCCTCCAGCCACGGGGCCAGGAAACCGGGAGTCTGGGCGCCCTGCCCGGGCGCAACGATCACGAGCACGGTTCCACTCTGCCCTCCTGCGGGGTCCCGCCTCGCCTCCGGCACCGACGAAACTGCTCGGGGCGTCTTTGTAGGGTTCCTACAAAGACTGGTACCGGTCTACGCCGTGTCGGAGGCGACGTCAACCTGGCCGCCGACGTGACCGTGTGCCGTCTCCGACGAGCGGCCGGACTGCCGGCCGAGCACCAGCGCGATCTGGAGGGTGAAGGCGTCGCGGGGCTGGCTGGGAGTGAGTCCGGAGAGGTCGGCCACCTGCCGGAGCCGGTAGCGGACCGTGTTCGGGTGCACGAACAGCGCGCGCGCCGCACCCTCGATCGACGAGCCGCGGTCGAGCCAGGCGCTCAGCGTCTCGACCAGGGCGCCACGCGCGTGCAGGAGTGGGAGGTAGACGTCGTCGACCAGCTGCCGCCGGGCGTGCCCGTCACCGCCGAGCGCGCGCTCGGCCAGCAGCTCCGCGGCCAGCACCGGCCGGGGCGCGTCCGGCCAGCCCGGGGCAGCGCGGTACGCCGACACCGCGGCCCGGGCGGAGACCGCCGCTCCTGCCAGGTCGGCCGCGACCGGACCGCTCACCACCGGCCCGTCGCCGAACAGGTCCGCGATGACCGCGGCGGCCTGACGCGGCTCGGCGGCCCCACCGAGCAGCACCACCAGCCGCTCGCCCTGCACGGCGCAGAGGGCGTCCATGCCGCTGGCGCCGGCCGTCCGGCGCACGTCGTCGAACAGGTCGGTCTCGGTGCGGCGTTCGGGTGACGCGCCGAGCACCACGCACACCGTGCCGCGGGCCTTCCAGCCCAGGGCACTGGCCCGCGACAGCACCGCCTCGTCGGTCTCGGCGCGGAGCACCGCGTCGACCACCAGGGCCTCGAGCCGGGCGTCCCACGCGCCCCGGACCTCGGCCGCACGCGCGTAGACCTCGGCGGTGGCGAAGGCGACCTCCCGGGCGTAGCGGGAGATTGCCCGGCGCACCTCGGCCGCGTCGTCAGCGGCCACGATCTCCTCGACGTTGCTCTCCACGACCTCGATCGAGAGCTTCACCAGTTCGACGGTCTGCTGCAGCGTGATCACGCCGGCCAGGGCCCGCGGGGCCGCGCCGAAGACCGAGGTGGCGACCGCGGGCGAGTCGCCCCCCATCTCGAACCAGTCCACGAAGCCCCGCACACCGGCCTGCAGGATCATCCCGACCCAGGATCGGTCCTCGGCGTCCAGCTCGCGGAACCACGGCAGGTCCTCGGCCATCCGCGAGGTCGCGGCGGTGCTCAGCGCGCCGGTCGAACGGCGCAGCTGCTCGGCCACCCGGCTGCGCGGGTCGGCCCGGCGGGGGCTCACGACCTGCATCCTGTCACCCGGAGCGTGCCGGTCCACCCATCGGAGCCGGCCCGACCCCGCTGTGGCTGCGGGCGCGCCAACCGGGGCCCGACGCAAGAGAAAAGAAGCCAACACGTGATGAACAACGCTTGCTTCCTCACGCCGTCGGTCTGTTGAATCTAGGCAGTTCAGCACGCGGCCGCCGGGCCGCGTTCGTGTCTCAACTGCATGGGGGACCGGTGCCGAAGCTCCAGCACGAAGCACGGCACGACGTCCAGTACGTCACGCTCCACGGCCACCGCCGGGCCTTCGTCAAGGTCGGCGAGGGGCCCGCGCTGCTGCTCCTGCACGGGCTGGGCTGCGACCACACCACCTGGGAGCCGGTCATCGACGCGCTGGCCCGGCGCTACACCGTGATCGCGCCCGACCTGCTCGGCCACGGCCTCTCGGACAAGCCGCGGGCCGACTACAGCGTCGGCGGCTACGCCAACGGCATGCGCGACCTGATCACCGTCCTGGGCATCGACCGCGTGACCGTGGTCGGTCACAGCTTCGGCGGCGGGGTGGCGATGCAGTTCGCCTACCAGTTCCCCGAGCGGACCGAGCGGCTGGTGGTGGTCGCCTCCGGGGGTCTCGGCCCCGAGGTCAGCCCCGCCATCCGGGCGATCAGCACGCCCGGCTTCCACCAGGTGATGGGGCTGCTCACGTTGCCCGGCGTACGCCACCTCGGCAAGGCCGGGCTGGTCGCCTTGTCGCGGACCCGGATCGGGGCCACCCGCGACCTCGACGAGGTGGCAGCGATCTATGAGTCGTTCAAGGACCCGGCCGCGCGGGCCGCGATCCGGCGAGTGGTCAGTGCGGTGGTCGACTGGCGGGGCCAGATCGTGTCGATGGCCGACCGGGCCTACCTCACCGAGGCCCTGCCGATGGCGGTGATCTGGGGCGCCGACGACCGGGTCATCCCCGTCCGGCATGCCGGCAACGCCGCTGCGCTCGCGCCCAACGCCCGGGTCGAGGTCCTGCCGCACGCGGGCCACTTCCCCCACAAGGACCATCCGCAGCGGTTCGCCAAGGTCCTCCACGAGTTCATCCGCTCCACCGAGCCCGCGAGCTACTCCCGGGCCCGGTTCCGCGGCCTGCTCAAGTCGGGGCGTACGACGTCGACCCGCCGGATCGCATCGGTGGCGCCGTTGCGGGACGTGACGGCCTGATCGCCGACGCGCCCGGACATCACCCCCAGTTCGCGGCGTTCGTCACGCAGAACGGGTGGCCGGCCGGGTCCAGCAGCACCCGCCAGGTCTCGCCTGGTTGAGGCTCGGCCAGGGTTGCGCCCAGGCCCACCAGCCGCTCGGTCTCCGCCTCGACGTCGTCGGCCGCGAGGTCGAGATGGAACTGCTTGCTGCCGTACTCGTTCGGCCAGCCCGGCGGCTGGTAGCCCTCGACCTTGCCGAAGCCGATCGCCGGTCCCGACCCGTTGCCGAGCATGGCGTAGTTCTCGCCGTCGCCGGCCAGCTGCTCGTAGCCGAGCGCGGCCTTCCAGAAGTCGGTCACCGGAGTGACCTCGGCGCAGTCCAGGGTGAGCATCGCGAGCTTCGTCATGGCTCCAGCCTGTCCGACCCGAGCGACCGGCTCTTGGACAAACCCGACAACCAGACGATCATCTCGACCACCTCGTGGCGAGAATGGGCCGCGACCCCGACCAAGGAAGCAACGCTCCGATGACCCTCGACCTGACCTCGTACCGCGCGCTCAGCTTCGACTGCTACGGCACGCTCATCGACTGGGAGGCGGGCATCGTCGGGGTGATGGGGCCCTGGGCGCACGAGCAGCGCCTCGACCTGACCGCCGAGGAGCTGTTGCTCGCCTACGCCGAGAACGAGGCGGCCGTGGAGCGCGAGACTCCGGCCGCTCGCTACCCGGACGTCCTCGCGGAGGCGTTCCGGCGGACCGGTCAGGGGCTGGGCACGGTGGTCAGCGACCAGTGGGCGCACCGACTGGGTGACTCGGTGCCGGACTGGCCGGCGTTCCCGGACTCAGCCGACGCGCTGGCGCGTCTTCGGAGCCACTACCAGCTGATCATCCTGTCGAACGTGCACCGCGACGGGTTCGCCGGCAGCAACCGGCAGCTGCGAGGCGAGTTCGCGGCCGTCGTCACCGCCGAGGACGTGGGGGCGTACAAGCCGGCCGAGAACCACTTCCGGGCGCTGGACCGAACGCTTCCCGAGCTCGGCGTCGAGCGGTCCGAGCTGCTGCACGTCGCGCAGAGCCTGTTCCACGACCACGTCCCCGCCAAGCGGGAGGGTTTGTCGTCGGTGTGGATCAACCGCCGCCACGACAAGTCGGGGTGGGGTGCGACGCCCGAGCCGAGCGACGAGTGGTCCTACGCCCTCGAGTTCCCGTCCATGGGTGCCTTCGCGGACGCCGTCGACCAGGCTTTCGAGGCGGCGGCACCGCGCTGACCCGTCAGAAAGCTGGTGGCGGGTCAGCGACGAACGGCGTCAGTCCGCGACGGGTCGACTCCTACGCGTCGCCGCCCTCCTGCTTCACGTCGGCAACCGCGGTCGGGTCGTCGATCCGGTAGTCCGCGAAGGCCTTCTCCACCTGGCTGCGGTCGATCTCGCCGGCGTCGGCCAGGGCCTGGAGCGCCTGGACGACCACCGACTGGGCGTCGATGTGGAAGAACCGGCGAGCGGCCGGGCGGGTGTCGGCGAAACCGAAGCCGTCGGCGCCGAGCACGCGGTAGTCGGCCGGCACCCAGCGCGCGATCTGGAGCGGCACGGCTCGCATGTAGTCCGACACCGCGACCACCGGGCCGGAGACCCCGGCCAGCCGGTCGGAGACGTACGCCGTACGCGCGCTCTCGCCCGGGTGCAGGAGGTTCCACTCCTCGGCGGCGGTGGCGTTGCGGGCCAGCTCGTTCCAGGACGTCACCGACCACAGGTCGGCCTGGACGCCCCACTCCTCGGCCAGGATCCGCTTCGCGTCGTCGATCCACGGGAAGCCGACCCCGGAGGCCATCAGGGTGACCCGCGGGCCCTCGCCGTCGGCCCTGGCGACCTGGTGCATCCCCTTGAGGATGCCCTCGACGTCGACGTCGTCCGGCTCCTTGGGCTGGGCGACCGGCTCGTTGTAGACGGTGAGGTAGAAGATCACGTCCTCCCCGTGCGGGTGCGCCTCGGTCTCGCCGTACATCCGGGCCAGGCCCGACTCCATGATGTGCGCGACCTCGTAGGCGAACGCCGGGTCGTAGTGCACGACCGCCGGGTTGGTCGCGGCGAGCAGCGGCGAGTGGCCGTCGGCGTGCTGGAGGCCCTCACCGGTCAGCGTGGTCCGGCCGGCCGTGGCGCCGACCAGGAAGCCGCGCGCGAGCTGGTCGGCCATCGCCCAGATCGAGTCACCGGTGCGCTGGAACCCGAACATCGAGTAGAAGATGTAGAACGGGATCATGTGCTCGCCGTGGGTGCTGTACGCCGACCCGGCAGCGGTCGCGGAGGCCACCGCCCCGGCCTCGCTGATGCCCTCGTGCAGCAGCTGGCCCTGCGCGGACTCCTTGTAGGCAAGCAACAACTTGCGGTCGACCGGTTCGTACTGCTGGCCACCCGGGTTGTAGACCTTCGCGCTCGGGAACATCGAGTCCATGCCGAAGGTGCGGTACTCGTCCGGTGCGATCGGCACGATCCGCTGGCCGATGTTGGGGTCCTTCATCCAGTCGCGGAGCAGCCGGACCGTGGCCATCGTCGTGGCCACCTTGTTCTTGCTCGACCCGACCTTGAGCTCGTCGTACATCTCCTTGCCGGGAAGGATCAGCGACTTGGCCCGGACCGACCGCTTGGGGAGCGAGCCACCGAGCTGGCGGCGCCGCTCGAGCATGTACTGGATCTCGGGGGAGTCCTTGCCCGGGTGGAAGAACGGCGCGGTGCCGGTGGACTCGTAGGCGTCCTCGATCTCGTGGTCGCTCATCGGCAGGTAGAGCCGGTCGCGGAACTTCAGCAGGTCCGGCAGCTTGAGCTTCTTCATCTGGTGAGTGGCGTTCTTGCCCTCGAGGGCCTCGATCGTCCAGCCCTTGATGGTGTGGGCCAGGATCACCGTCGGCTGGCCGGTGTGCTTCGACGCGGCGTCGAAGGCGGCGTAGACCTTGCGGTAGTCGTGGCCACCCCGGGGCAGCTTCTCGATCTGTCGGTCGGTCATGTGCTCGACCATCTTGCGCAGCCGCGGGTCCGGGCCGAAGAAGTGCTCGCGGTTGTACGCGCCGTCCTCGACCGAGAAGTTCTGGAACGCGCCGTCGGGGGTCTTGTTCATCTGGTTGACCAGGACGCCGTCGACGTCACGCGCGAGCAGCTCGTCCCACTCGCGGCCCCAGATCACCTTGATGACGTTCCAGCCGGCGCCGCGGAAGTTGGCCTCCAGCTCCTGGATGATCTTCCCGTTGCCGGTCACCGGCCCGTCGAGCTGCTGCAGGTTGCAGTTGATCACCCAGGTGAGGTTGTCGAGCTCCTCACGAGCGGCGATCCGGATCGCACCGAGCGACTCGGGCTCGGCCATCTCGCCGTCGCCGAGGAAGGCCCACACGCTCTGCTGCGAGGTGTCCTTGATGCCGCGGTTCTGCAGGTAGCGGTTGAAGCGGGCCTGGTAGATCGAGTTGATGCCGGTGAGCCCCATCGAGACGGTCGGGAACTCCCAGAACTCCGGCATCAGCCGTGGGTGCGGGTACGACGAGAGCCCCTTGCCCACGCCGTGCTGGACCTCCTGGCGGAAGTGCAGCAGCTGGTCCTCGTCGAGCCGGCCCTCCAGGAAGGCGCGCGCGTAGATGCCCGGCGAGCCGTGGCCCTGGATGTAGACCTGGTCGCCGCCGCCGGGGTGGTCCTTGCCGCGGAAGAAGTGGTTGAACCCGACCTCGTAGAGGCTGGCCGCGGACTGGTACGTCGCGATGTGACCGCCGACCTCGAGGCCGGGCCGGTTCGCGTCGGACACCATCACCGCGGCGTTCCAGCGGATGAAGGCGCGGATCCGGCGCTCGATCTCCTCGTCGCCGGGGAACCACGGCTCCCGCTCCGGCGGGATGGTGTTGATGTAGTCGGTGCTGCGCAGCGCCGGCACGCCGACGTTCATCTCCCGCGCCTTCTCGAGCAGCCGGAGCATCACGTAGCGGGCCCGGTCGCGGCCGCGCTCGTCGACCAGCTGGTCGAAGGACTCGAGCCAGTCGGTGGTCTCGTCGGGGTCGATGTCGGGCAGCTGGGTCGGCAGCCCCTCGTGGATCACCGTCGTGGGCGTGCCGCTGCTGGTGGCTCGGACGGTGCCGGAGGTGTCGGGTGATTCTTCGGTCACCCACTCATCGTGTCACGGCCGGACCAGCCGGACGAACGCTCGATCCTGCTACCCGTGAGTATGCCGAAATGGGCTCCGTGGCCGTCTCACCAGCGGCGACACGACGCCGCTCGCTTGCGCCGACCGCCCAACTCGGGTGGACTGTCGCTCATTCGCCCCCGCGGCCGCGGGGGTTCGCTGCAACTGACGGACCGAAGGAGGACGGCGTGAGCTCGACCGAGGGTGGTAGCTCCACCCAGACGGGCGCTCTCGGGGCCGCCGCGCGGCTCGGGTTCCAGCCCGGGATGGTCATCCAGGAGCTCGGCTGGGACTCCGACACCGACGACGACCTGCGCGTGGCCATCGAGGACACCATCGACGCCGACATGGTCGACGGCGACTACGGCAACGTGGTCGACGCGGTGATGCTGTGGTGGCGCAACGAGGACGGCGACCTGGTCGACGGCCTGGTGGACGCCCTCACCGACCTCGTCGGGGGCGGCGCCATCTGGCTGCTCACCCCCAAGGTCGGCCGGCCCAACGCGGTCGACCCCTCCGACATCGCGGAGGCGGCGCCGATCGCCGGCCTGTCGCAGACCACCACCGCGGCGGTGAGCAAGGAGTGGTCGGCCACCCGGCTGATCGCGCCGAAGACTCCCGCCTGACGCCCGCGTGGCATCCTGCAGGACGTGCCTTCCCTCCCGCTCCCGTCACCGTTCGACAGGCTGGCCACCAAGGCCGCCTCGGCCGGCTACGGCATCAAGGTGCTGGCCGGCTCGGGGATCCTGCGCCCCTACTCGCCGCTGGCGCTGGCCAGGGCCGGGCGCACCCTGCAGCAGTGGGGGACCGGCCCCGCCGGCGGCTTCCTGGCCATGGCCACGCTGCTGCCCGACCGGACCTGGGTGGCCGACGAGCGCGGCGAGCTCACGTTCCGTGAGGTGGACCAGCGCACCAACCGGCTGGCCCGCGCGCTCGAGGGACTCGGCGTCGAGGAGGGCGACTCGGTCGCCCTGATGGCCCGCAACCATCGCGGCTTCGTCGAGGCCGCCGTGGCTGCGGCCAAGCTGGGCGCCGACCTGATCTTCCTCAACACCGCGTTCGCCGGCCCGCAGCTGGTCGACGTCCTCGAGCGGGAGGACCCCGCCGTGGTCATCCACGACGAGGAGTTCACCGGCATGCTCGGGAAGGCACACGTCGACAAGCGGGTGCTGTCGTTCGTGGACGACGAGACGGACCTCGACACCCTGGACTCGCTCATCGAGGGCGAGCCGGACGACGGGCCGGTCGCCGTACCCGACCACCACAGCCGGATCGTCATCCTGACCTCCGGCACCACCGGTACGCCGAAGGGCGCGCCCCGCAACGAGGCCGGCATCGACGCCGCGATCTCGCTGCTGTCGCGGATGCCGCTCAAGTACGGCTGGAGGGTGCACGTCGCGGCACCCCTGTTCCACACCTGGGGCTTCGCGCACCTGATGCTGTCGCTGCTGCTCGGCCAAACGATCGTCCTGCGGCGCAAGTTCGACCCCGAGGCCACCCTCGACCTGGTCGAGGAGCAGCGGTGCGACGAGGTGGTCGTGATCCCCGTGATGCTGCAGCGGATCCTCGCCCTACCGGACGAGAAGCTCGACAGGTTCAGCCTCGACACCGTCAAGGTCGTCGCCGCGTCGGGCTCGGCGCTGCCGGGCGACCTCGCCGTGAGCTGGATGGACCGCTTCGGCGACAACCTCTACAACACCTACGGTTCGACCGAGGTGGCCTATGCCTCGATCGCCACCCCCGAGGACATGCGCAAGCAGCCGGCCACCGCCGGGAAGCCGCCGTGGGCCACCGTGGTCAAGATCTTCGACGACGACGGCAACGAGCGTCCGCAGGGGGAGTCGGGCCGGATCTTCGTGGGCAACAGCCTCCTCTTCGAGGGCTACACCGGCGGGGGCCACAAGGACATGATCGACGGGTTGATGTCCTCGGGCGACGTGGGCCGGTTCGACGAGCACGGGCTGCTCTACGTCGAGGGCCGCGACGACGAGATGATCATCTCCGGCGGCGAGAACGTCTTCCCCAAGGAGGTCGAGGACTGCCTGGCCCGCCACGAGGCGGTCGTCGAGGTGGCCGCGATCGGCGTGGACGACGACGACTTCGGGAAGCGGCTGCGAGCGTTCGTCGTGCTGCGCGAGAACGCCTCGGCCGACGCCGACGAGCTCAAGGCGCACGTGAAGGACAACCTGGCGCGCTACAAGGTGCCGCGCGAGATCATCACGCTCGACGAGCTGCCCCGCAACGCGACCGGGAAGGTCCTCAAGCGCGAGCTCTTCGAGTACGACGAGGACGGCAACCCCGGCTCCAGCGACTCCAGCGACCCAGCGGACGACCGGTGAGCGGCCTCGAGCTGGGCGGACCGGCGCCCGACTTCACCCTGCGCGACCAGTTCGGCCAGGACGTGACGCTCTCGTCGTTCCGCGGCCAGAAGGCGGTGGCCATCCTCTTCTACCCCTACGCGTTCTCCGGCGTCTGCACCGGGGAGATGTCCGGCATCCGGGACCGGCTCGCGGACTTCCTGACCTTCGACTCCGAGGTGCTGGCCATCTCGTGTGACCCGAGATACTCGCTCCGCGCGTTCGCGGACGCCGACGGCCTCAACTTCCCGCTGCTCTCGGACTTCTGGCCGCACGGCGAGGTCTGCCGCGCCTACGACGTGTTCGACGAGCGCAGCGGCTCGGCCCGCCGGTCGTCGTACATCGTGGACAAGGACGGGATGGTCCGCTGGTCGGTCCACAACGCCAACCCGGAGGGCCGCGACCTCGACGAGCACCTGCGCCAGCTGCAGGCCGTGACCTGATCCCCAGCGCCCGGATGGCCCGATCGGGCGAGGTGAACCAGCGGTCTGGACCAGTTGAGAAATAATCCATTCGATGGTTTGTCGCCGCGGCGGCGTGGGCAGTAACTTCTACCCCGTTGAGCCGCTGGTGACCCGAGACGCCAGCGGCTCAACTTTCAATTTCGAGACGTTGCCTCGCATTCACGGGCATTTCCTGCAGTCCTGCAGCCTCCCGTACTGTGCTCCGGCGAACGGGCGTATAGCTCAGCGGTAGAGCACCTCGCTTACAACGAGGTGGTCACAGGTTCGATCCCTGTTGCGCCCACGCGGCCACAAGCAGCGTGCCCAACGCCGAACCTCGGGCCGGTTCACGCACGGAGTCCGCCCCGACCGTTCCGGACCGGCCGAGACAGACCACTGGTCGCAGCGAGCCCCGCGGGACTGACGATCTCGACCGGGTCGCTGTCGACAACTGTCTGGTGCCCGGGCGGCGGTCGCCGGAAACCACGCCTTCCACAGTCTGGACCCCCCACGAGCAGCGGCTCTTCCCATCCGGGCTGGCGGCGACTCCGAAGTCCTCCTGACCCGGCTCGCACCGAGCCGGTCGACAGGGAGAGAGCACCTTCATGAGCGAGACGAGCAGAAGGAAGTTCCTGGCCGCGACCGGAGCCGGCGTGGCCGGCGTTGCGGTCGTCGGTGTGGCGGGAGGTACGGCGGACGCAGCGACCAGACGTCACAAGAACGCCGCCACCGACCCGGTGGTGGCCTACGTGCCGGAGCCCAGTGCGGGCGTCCTGCACCTGATGGTCGGCGAGCACGAGGTGATCGTGGAGGACCACGACCTGGTGGCGCGCATCCTCAACGCGGCGGGAGGCCAGTGAGATGTCGTCCCACCGCGAAGCACCAGAGATCAGCAAGGACCCGGTCGCGGACAGCACCGACGTCTACGCCTTCGTCAGCCCGGACAGTCCCGACACCGTCACGCTGATCGCCAACTACATCCCGCTGCAGGCCCCGGACGGCGGGCCGAACTTCTACGAGTTCGGGGACGACGTCCTCTACGAGATCCACATCTCCAACGGCCAGAAGGCCGAGGCGGACATCACCTACCAGTTCGAGTTCACCACCAAGATCCGGAACAAGGACAGCTTCCTCTACAACACCGGCCCGATCACCAGCATCAAGTCAGGCACCTGGAACCGGCCGCAGTTCTACTCGGTGACGCGGGTCGAGAACGGCCGCTCCAAGGTGCTCGCCAAGGAGCTGAGGTGTCCGCCGGTGAACGTCGGCCCCCGCAGCACGCCGAACTACGCCGCGCTGGCCGCTCAGGCGGTGCACACCATCGACGGCGGGCGGAAGGTCTTCGCCGGACAGCGCGCGGATGCCTTCCACGTCGATCTCGGCAGCGTCTTCGACCTCGGGGCGCTCCGGCCGGTCAACCACCTGCACCTGATCTCGATGCCGGACACCACGGGGGTCAACTCGGTGCAGGGGTTCAACGTGCACACCCTCGCTCTCCAGGTGCCTAAGCGGGACCTGACCAAGGACGGCTCGGTGCCCACCGCGGTCGGCTCCGGCAAGTCGGTCATCGGCGTGTGGGCCACCGCCAGCCGGCGCAAGTCCCAGATCTGGGACTCCCGGGCGGGCAAGTACGTCGGACACGGCCCGTGGAAGCAGGTCTCGAGGCTCGGCAACCCGCTGTTCAACGAGGTCATCGTGCCGATGGCCGAGAAGGACATCTGGAACGCCCGGCCGCCGAGCAAGGACGCCCGGTTCGCGAGGTACGTCGACCACCCGGAGCTGGCCAAGCTCCTGCCCGTTCTCTACCCGGGCGTGTTCCCGAACCTGGCGGCCTACGGCAAGGCTCGGGCCGACCTCAACGCGATCCTGCTCACCGGGATCCCGGCCGGGGTCGTGCCCGGGTTCCAGAACTTCACCGGCAAGGTGCCGTCCGACATGCTCCGGTTGAACATGGCGATCCCACCCTCGGCGACCGAGAAGCCGCTCGGCCTGGTGGCGGGCGACGCGGCCGGGTTCCCGAACGGTCGCCGGCTCGGCGACGACGTAGTGACCATCGAGCTCCGCGCGGTGGCCGGGCTGACCATCCCGCTGGTGGACAGCTCCTTCACGCCGGACGGCGCCGCCAGCGCGGTAGCCGACGGGACCACCAACACCAACGCCGCGATCACCGGGACGTTCCCGTACCTCGGGCTCCCCGGTGGCGGCTACCAGACGGTGCCCGGCACCACCGCGGCGTCATGAGCGGCGACCACGGCCACGAGAACCCGCACGCCGGCCAGGGCTCGGTCCTCCTCGACATCGGCGGCGACGTCGGCGCCCTCGTGGTGACCATGCCGTCCTCGATGCTGGGCGAGGAGGTCGAGGTGGTCGCCGGCCACCATGCCGTCGGCCACCACCGGCCGCACGTGGCCGTCGTACCTCGGCCGCTCGGCGACGGCACCGTGCCGTCGCTGGTCTTCCCCGAGCTCGTGGAGGGCCGCTACGCACTGGTGCCGAAGGGGACCGACGACGTCCGCCTCCAGGTCGACGTCCGCGGGGGAGAGGTGACGTCGGCCGCCTGGCCGGTATGAGCACCCACGTTGGCTGAGGCGAGCAAGCTCGCACCTCAGTGTCAACGTGGACGGCCCGGCACCTCAGCCATCGAGACGGGGTGCGATAGCGTGCCCACGTGATCAGGATGCTGATCGGCTTCGTCATCCAGCTGGCGGCGAACGCGCTGGGCCTGGTCGTGGCCTCCTGGGTCCTCGACGACGTGACGATCTCCGGTACCGCGTTCGTGGTGGCCGTCGTGATCTTCACCGTCGTGTACGCGATCGCCCAGCCGGTCTTCACGATGTGGGCCGTCAACATCCCGGCGCTGCGCGGTGGTGTTGCGCTCGTGGCCACCTTGGTCGGCCTGATCATCACCTCCCTGCTCTCCGACGGCCTGTCGATCAGCGGCGGCGTGACATGGATCGCCGCGACCGTCATCGTCTGGCTCGTGTCCCTGCTCGGCGTGTTCGTCCTGCCTCTGATCTTCGTCAAGAAGAAGGTCGAGGAGCGGCGCGCCTGAGCAGTCCTGCGTTGCAGTCGGGAGGAACGCACCCCTCTCGTCCGGGCCCGGACTCTCATGGCACGATCGCAACCGTGAGCGAGGAGGGATCGGTCGCGGACCGGCTGGCGGGTCAGCACGTGCTCCTGACCGGCGTGACCGGCTTCGTGGGCGAGGCGCTGCTGCACCTGCTGCTCAGCGAGGTGCCCGGCGTCCGCACCTCGGTCCTGGTCCGGCCCAAGGGGTCGATCAGCGGGGCCGAACGCATCGCGAAGCTGCTGGAGAAGCCGGTCTTCGCCGGGGTCGTCGAGGCCGCCGGCGGTGCCGACCGGCTGATGGCCGACCGGGTGGCCGTGGTGGAGGGCGACCTGGCCGACGTACCGGCCCTTCCGGCCGGTCTCGACGCGGTCGTGCACTGCGCGGGTGACGTGTCGTTCGACCCGCCGGTGGACGAGGGGTTCACCACCAACGTGGTCGGCGCCCGCGACCTGCTGGACCGGGTCGACGAGGTCCGGACCCGGCAGCTGGCCGAGTCCGGCCGGGACATCCACTACGTCCACATCTCCACGGCGTACGTCGCCGGTCGGCGCCGCGGCCACATCTTCGAGGGCCCGGTCGAGCACGAGGTCGACCTCGACGCCGAGCTCGCCTGGGGGCTGGGCCAGCGCCGGCTGGTCGAGGCCCGGTCCCGCGACGTCGACATCCTGGGCAAGGAGCGGAAGAAGGCGGAGAAGGAGCACGGCCGGGCCGGGCTGCTCACCGCCGCCCGCGCCACCGAGGCGGCCCGCAAGCAGTGGGTGAAGGACGAGCTCGTCCGGATCGGCACCGAGCGGGCCCGCAGCCTGGGCTGGACCGACTGCTACACGTTCACCAAGGCGCTGGGCGAGCGCGTCGTCGAGCGCTGGGCCCTGGGTGGCGGACCAGGAGGACGGCCGCGCCGGGCCTCGATCGTCCGGCCCAGCATCATCGAGTCCGCCCTCGAGCGGCCGCACGTGGGCTGGATCGAGGGCTTCAAGATGGCCGAGCCGCTGATCCTGGCCTACGGCCGCGGTGAGCTCCCGGAGTTCCCGGCCGCGGGCGACACCACCATCGACATCGTCCCGGTCGACCACGTCGTCAGCGCGATCGTGGCCGTGCTGGCCCACCCGGCGGAGCCCGGCGAGGTGCGCTACTTCCACGTCTCCTCCGGCGACCGGAACCCGCTCACCTTCCGGGTCCTCTACGACAGCGTCCGCGCGTACTTCGACGAGCACCCTTTCACCGCCGGCGACCGCGGCGCGGCCCGGCTTCCGGACTGGCGGTTCCCCGGAGCGAGGTCGGTGGAGCGGCTGCTGTCGACGAGCGAGAAGGCCTGGAAGGTCGCCGACTACGCCATCGGCCACGCGCCGCGCAGCGACCGGACCCGCGACCTGGCCCGCAAGCTGCACCAGCAGGGCCGACGGCTGGAGTTCCTGCGCCGCTACCTCGACCTCTACATGGAGTACGCCACCGCCGAGCTGCGCTTCTCCGACAAGCAGACGCTGGCGCTGTTCGAGTCGCTGTCGCCCGAGGACCGCGAGACGTTCGCGTTCGACACCTCGGTGGTCGACTGGAGGCACTACCTGATGGAGGTCCACTGCCCGGCCGTCACCGCACCCGTACGCCGCCTCGACGAGCTCCGCGCCCTGCGCAAGAAGCCCGCCCCGAACGCGCTGCGCGGCGTCGGGTCGTCCGGTGACGGCGTCGCGGCGTTCTTCGACATGGACGGGACCCTGCTGTCCTCCAACGTGATCGAGACCTACCTGTGGGTCCGGCTGCGCGAGCTCGACAGTGGCGAGCGGCTGGCCGAGCTGGGCCGGATCGCCGCCAAGGTGCCGAACCTGGTCCAGGCCGAGCGGCGGTCACGCAGCGAGTTCCTGCGCGGGATCTACCGCGAGTACGAAGGCGCCCGTCTCGCCGATCTCGACGCGGTGGTCGACGAGCACCTGACCAGCCACGTCCTGTCGCGGCTCTCTCCGGACGCCGTACGCCGGATCCGCGCGCATCGCGCCGCGGGCCACCACACGGTGCTGATCACCGGCGCGATCCGGCCGCTGACCCGGCCGTTGTCCCCGCTGTTCGACCACATCGAGGCCGCCGACCTGGCGGTGGACGCGCGCGGCGTCTGCACCGGCTTCCTCGCCTCGTCGCCGCTGGTGGGGGAGTCGCGGGCGGCCTGGATGCAGTCGTACGCCACCGAGAACGGCTTCGACATGAAGGCGTCGTACGGGTACGCGGACAGCCACTCCGACCTCCCGCTGCTCGAGGCCGTCGGCCACCCGGTCGCCGTGCGCCCCGACGTGCCGCTCTACCGGCACGCCCGCCGGTCGCACTGGGACGTCGTCGACTGGGCCAGCCCGACCGGCTCGGTCCGAGCCCTCGACCCTGCGAGCGCCCGATGATGCTCGCCCTGGAGATGTTCCGCAGCCTGCCGCGCACGGTGGCGGGCAAGGCGGTCGGCAGCCGGATGCCCGGCATCCTGTCCGGCTTCGCGGCGCCGCTGCGGCTGATGACCATCGACGCACCGGTCGTGGACCGGCCCGGCTGGGCCAGGCTGCGGTCGCGGCTCTCCGGCATCTGCGGCTCCGACCTGGGCGCACTCTCCGGGCAGACCTCGCTCTACTTCTCCGCCGTCGTCTCACTGCCGTTCGTGCCGGGCCACGAGGTGGTCGCCGAGCTGCTCGACGACTGCGAGGACCTGACGGCCGGCACCCGCGTCGTGCTCGACCCGGTGCTGACCTGCGCGGCCCGCGGCGTGGAGGCGTGCGAGAACTGCGTGTCCGGGCACACCAACCGCTGCTCGCGGATCACCGTCGGCCACCTCTCACCCGGCCTGCAGACCGGCTTCTGCAAGGACACCGGCGGCGGTTGGGGCCAGCAGCTGGCCGCGCACCGCAGCCAGATGCACGTGGTCCCGGAGGGCTGGTCGGACGAGCAGGCGCTGCTCATGGAGCCGCTGTCGTGCGCGGTGCACACCGCCCTGCGCGCCGGCGTCCGGTCCAACGACCGGGTGCTGGTGAGCGGCGCCGGCTCGGTGGGGCTGTTCGCCACCCTGGCGCTCCGCCAGCTCACCCCGGCCGGCGAGATCGTCGTGGTCGCGAAACACGGCCACCAGCGCGAGCTGGCGCTGGAGTTCGGGGCCACCGAGGTGGTGCAGCCGCAGGAGGTGCTGCGCCGGGTCCGCCGCACGACCGGCGCCTTCCAGCTGAAGCCCGAGTTCTCCGCGCCGTACCTCCTCGGCGGCGTCGACGTCGCGGTCGACGCGGTCGGCAGCAAGCAGTCGCTGGAGACCGCGCTCAACGCGACCCGCGCCGGCGGCCGGGTGGTGCTCTCCGGGATGCCGGCGCCCGCCGACCTGAGCGCGGCGTGGTTCCGCGAGCTCGAGGTGGTCGGCACGTACGCCTCGTCGCAGCGGGAAGCCGACGGAAGGGGCGCGTTCGACATCGCCAGGGAGCTGGCCGAGCTCGACCCCGTCGTCCGGCTCTCCAAGTCCGTGGCCAGCTACCCCCTGCACCGGTGGCGTGAGGCCATCGACCATGCCCACGCGGCCGGCCGGCTCGGTACGGTGAAGGTCGCGTTCGACCCCCGGAGTTCCCAATGAGGAGTGCGCAGTGAACACCCCACGAAAGCGTTCGAAGGAGCGCTCCGCGCGGAGCCGCACGCTTCCGCGGGGACCCCGAAAAGCATGAGCCGCCCAGGATTCGTGCTCGAGGTCGACGACCGGACCCCGCCCATGGTGGTCCACGAGGGGCTCGGCTTCCGCCTCGAGAGCTTCCCGCTCGGCACCCGCGTGGTCTACCCGCCGGAGTCGATCCCCACGGTCCCGGACGTCGACGAGGCGATCCAGCACGCGCTGCTCAACCCGCTCGACTCCGAACCGCTGCCGGCCCTGCTCAAGGCCGGGATGCGGCTGACCATCGCCTTCGACGACCTGTCGATCCCGCTCCCGGCGATGAAGGCGCCGGACATCCGGGGCCGGATCATCGAGGCCGTCCTCACCATGGCGGCGGACGCGGGCGTCGACGACGTGAAGCTGATCGCCGCCAATGCGCTGCACCGCCGGATGACCGCCGCGGAGCTGAAGCACATCGTCGGCGAGCGCGTGTTCCGCTCCTTCTACCCGCAGGGCGACCTCTACAACTTCGACGCCGAGGACCGCGACCAGATCGCCCACCTCGGCACCACCGACAAGGGCGAGGACGTCGAGATCAGCAAGCGGGCCGCGGAGTCCGACCTGCTCGTCTACGTCAACGTGAACCTCGTGGCCATGGACGGGGGCCACAAGTCCGTCGGCATCGGACTGGCTCCCTACAGCTCGCTGCGCCACCACCACAACGCCAGGACGATGGTCAACTCGCGGTCGTTCATGGACCACAAGGCGTCCGCGATGCACCAGTCCGCGTGGCGGATGGGCCGGATGATCAAGGACCACCTCAAGGTGTTCCAGATCGAGACCACGCTGAACAACGACGTGTTCCCGAAGCCCTACGACTTCCTGATGAAGCGTGAGTGGGAGTGGTCGGTCAAGGACCAGGCCTCGATGCTCGCCGTGCGCCGCGGGCTGTCGGTCGCGCCGCCGAAGCTGAAGCACAAGATGTTCCACGACCTGCGCTCGGTCTACGGGCTCACCGGGGTCAACGCCGGCGAGGTCGAGGCGGTGCACGACAAGACGCTGGAGAAGGTGCACCAGCAGCACCTGGTCGAGGTGCAGGGCCAGTCCGACGTCCTGGTGATGGGGGTGCCCTACCTCGGCCCCTACAACGTGAACTCGTCGATGAACCCGATCCTGGCCACCTGCATGGGGCTCGGCTACTACTTCAACTCCTACCGCGGCCAGCCGGTCGTCCGGAAGGGCGGCGCGGTGATCCTCTACCACCCGCTCAACGAGGGGTTCAACCAGCTGCACCACCCGTCGTACGTCGACTTCTACGAGGAGGTCCTCGCGGAGTCGACCGACCCGGCGGTCGTGGGGGAGAAGTACGAGCAGCAGTTCGCGCAGGACCCGTGGTACATCCACCTCTACCGGACCTCGCACGCCTACCACGGCGTCCACCCCTTCTACATGTGGTACTGGGCGGCGCACGCCATGGACCACGTCGACGAGGTGATCTGGGTCGGTGGTGACCGCCGGGCCGCGGCCCGCCTGGGCTTCCGCGCCGCGTCGACGCTGCAGGACGCGCTGGAGATGGCGTCGGGGACCGTCGGTACCTCGCCGTCGATCACCTACCTGCACAACCCTCCGCACCTGCTCGCGGACGTTCGATGAGGGGCGAGAGTCACCGTGCGCTTCGTTAGGGACACCAATGCCGACGTGCGCCAGATGGCCAGGGGCTGGCGCTGGGGCCGCCGCTCGTTGGTGCCGCGCTCGGCCGAGCCCTACGTCCTGCCGGCCAAGCAGACGGTCTTCCCCTCGGACTGGTCCAGGAAGCGGCCCGCCATCGCGGCTCGTGAGGTGGCGCAGAAGGCCGGGCTGGAGCCGCTGTTCCGCTCCCAGGTCCGCACCCGCGTGGAGGGGCTGGACATCCTCGACCGGATCGACGGACCGGTCATCTTCGCCTCCAACCACGCCTCCCACCTCGACACGCCCCTGATCCTGCTGTCGCTCCCGGACGAGTGGCGGCGGCGTACGGCGGTGGCGGCGGCGGCCGACTACTTCTTCGACACCTGGTGGCGCGCGGTCGGGTCGTCGCTGATCTTCAACACCTTTCCGATCGACCGCCGCGGCGGCTCGATGGCGACGACCCCGGGAGAGGTGCTGGCCGACGGCTGGTCGCTGGTGATCTTCCCGGAGGGGACCCGCTCCAAGGACGGCTGGATGGGCAGCTTCCGGATGGGCGCGGCGTTCCTCGCCCACGAGCACGGCGTCCCCGTCGTCCCGGTCGCCCACCGCGGCACCTTCGCCGCGATGCCGCGCGGGCAGGGCTGGCCGTCGCCCGGCCGCCGCCAGCTGACCATCCGCTTCGGTGAGCCGCTGCGCCCGGCCGAGGGCGAGTCGGTGCGTGAGTTCGCGCCGCGGATCCGTGCCGCGGTCGGCTCGCTGCTCGACGAGGACCGGACCACCTGGTGGGAGGCCCGTCGGCGCGCCGCCTCGGGCGCCACCCCGGACCCGTCCGGGCCGAAGGTCGCCCAGTGGCGCCGCGTCTGGGAGCAGTCGGAGTCGCCGTCCTCGGACACCGGGCCGGGCCGTCGGCTCCGAGCGTGGGGCCGACGCTAAGAGCGCTCTCACGCCTCGCTCATCGTCGGCTCACCTTGACGGCTCAAGGTGGAGCCATGACGAAGCTTCCCAAGGCCCTGGCGGCCCTGTCCGTGTCCGCACTGCTCACGCTCGGCGCCCCGGCGTACGCCTCCCACGGTGGCGACGACCCCGCCGGCGACGACCACGGCGGTGGCGGCGGCGGTGGCGACGGGCGTGTCGTGAAGACCGGGTCCTGCACCGACGGCTCCCGCTGGAAGCTCAAGGTCAAGGACGACGACGGCCGCCTCGAGGCCGAGGGCGAGGTCGACAGCAACGTCTCGGGTCAGACGTGGAGCTGGAAGATCAAGGACAACGGCAGCGTCGCCGCGTCCGGCTCGTCCACGACCGGCGGGCGCAGCGGCTCGTTCAGCGTGGAGCGCAAGATCTCCAACCGCGCGGGCACCGACAAGGTGACCTTCCGCGCCTCGCACAGCGGCGAGGTGTGCACAGGAACCATCGCGTTCTGAGGCGACGAGGACGCGAGGGACCCACGGGGGACTCTCGGGGCTCTCGGGGACTTCCGGGGAGCTGGACCCGGCGGGCGGATGGGCCTGCCGGGTCCACCTCTGTGACCGGCCTACTTCACCTCGAGGACGTCGATCACGAACCACAGCGTCGCGTTGCCGGGGATCGTGGATCCGCTGCCCTGCGCGCCGTACCCGTAGGCCGGAGGGATCTGCAGGAGCACGCGGCTGCCGACCTTGACCCCGGTGAGGCCGATGGTCCATCCCTGGACCAGGCCGCTCAGCGCGGACGTCAGGGGCGTCTTGGTGTAGCTCTCGTCGAACGGGCTCTTCGCCTGGTAGGTCTCGCCGAGGTAGTTCACGGTGACGGTGTCGGACGACTTCACGGCCGGCCCCGTGCCCTCCTTGAGGACGACCCGCTGGACCGGCGTGTCGAGTGCCGGCTCGGCGATGCCCTTCCAGTCCAGCCCCGAGGGAACGCCCTTGTGCTCGATCACCTTCGGCTGCGTGCTGGGCGCCGCGTCGTGCGCCTTGTCGTCCGTGGGCGTGGGCGAGACGGCGGCCTTCTCGACCAGGTCGGCCACGACCACCAGGCTGTCGTTGGCGCCGATGCCGAGCTGCGTGTTCCCGGAGGGGCCGAACAGCTCGGTCGCGGAGGTCACCGCAGCGACCCGGGAGCCGTACGTCGCGTCCGAGAGGAGCTTGGTGAACAGGTCGCTGAGCTGGTCGTTGTTCGGGATCGACTCGGGGGACCCGTTGGTGTAGTCGTTGTAGGCATCCTTCTTGGTGGTGCCGTCCCCGAGGTAGAGGTAGGCGCTCACCGTGTCCCCGTCGGCGATCGCCGAACCCGTGCCCTTGACCAGGGTGGTGACGGTGGACGACTTCGGAGCGTCCACCGTCGAGTGCCACGTCGAGGTGAGCTCCTTGCCCACGTCGCCGCTGAAGGTGACGGCCTTCAGCTCGCCAGGCGCGCTGGCGCCGGTCGACGATCCCGCCTTCGCGTCGGTGTCGGAGTCCTTCCCGGAACTGTCACCGCAGGCGGCCAGCGCGGGGACGAGGAGTACGGCGGCCAGGGCAGCCGCGGGGCGACGGAGTCGTCGATGCACAGGTTCGAACCTTCTATGTCGATGAGAGTGGCTGTGCCACGCTAGCCGCCGACCCTGAGCGGATGCTGTGCGACGCTGGCGCGATGGCTCCCGACGAGGTCCCGATCGGCGACTGGTTGCACCAGGGCACGAGCGACCCTCGGGAGGTCGCTGAACGATACGACAGATGGGCGCCGAGCTACGACGACGACCTGGCTTCCTGGTCCTACCAGGGTCCCGGGGTCGTGGCTGAGACCGTCGTCACCCGGCGGCCCGAGGCGGACTCGGTGCTCGACGTGGGCTGCGGCACCGGCCTCGTCGGCCGAGCCCTTCGCACCCGGGGATTCGCGGGACGGATCCTCGGCCTGGACATCTCGGAGGCGTCTCTCGACGCTGCCCGGCAGTTCGGCGGGTATGACGCGCTCGAGCGCGCGGACCTCCAGGAGCGGCTCTCCCTCGAGGATGACAGCGTCGACGTGGTCGTCTGTGTCGGGGTGATGACCTACCTCCCGGAGGTCGAGGCGGTGTGGCGAGAGTTCGCGAGGGTGGCCCGGCCGCGGGGAGTCGTCGTGGCGACGCAGCGCGAGGACCTGTGGCACACCCGCAACTGCCGGGCCGTGGTCGACCGGCTGCAGGACGACGGCGTCTGGACGCCGCTGGAGATCACCGGCCCGGCGCCGTACCTGCCGGAGGGTTACGGGGGAACCGAGGAGGTCGGCTGCTTCTACCTGACCGCGCTCGTCAGCTGACCGGCCGGGACGCGGCCCTGCCAGCGGATGGTCGAGCCCCGCGCGAGGAGTGGACCTGTGGCAATCTGCGGACGTGAGCCTTCCTCGCCCCGAAGTCGATCCCGACGGACTGCTCGAATACTCGGTCGTGTTCACCGACCGGTCCTTGAACCACATGTCCAAGCGCTTCGTCGGGGTGATGCAGGACATCATCGACGTCCTGTGCTCGACCTACGGTGCCGAGACGGTCGCGGTGGTGCCGGGAGGCGGCACCTACGCCATGGAGGCCGTCGCCCGGCAGCTGGCGACGGGCCGGCGCTGCCTCGTGGTCCGCAACGGCCTGTTCTCCTACCGCTGGTCGCAGATCTTCGATGCCGGGTCCGTGGCCGGTGAGACGACTGTCTGCTGCGCCCGCCCGGTGTCCGACGAGCGGCACGCTCCCTGGATCCCGGCTCCGGTCGCCGAGGTGGTCGAAGCCATCGAGCGAAGCCGTCCGGAGGTCGTCCTTGCTGCACACGTCGAGACAGCCGCCGGCATGCTGCTGCCCGACGACTACCTTCGCGCCGTCGCCGAGGCGACGCACGGCGTCGGTGGGCTCTTCGTCCTCGACTGCATCGCGTCCGGGGCCCTGTGGGTGGACATGGCCGAGCTCGGCGTCGACGTCCTGCTCAGCGCGCCGCAGAAGGGGTGGAGCGGCTCTCCGTGCGCGGGTTACGTGATGCTCGGCGAGGCCGGTCGGGCCCAGGTCATGTCGACGACCTCGACCAGCTTCGCGGTCGACCTCCAGAAGTGGTTGACGATCACCGAGGCCTACACCCAGGGGCAGACGCCCTACCACGCCACGATGCCGACCGACACTCTCGCGCACGACGCCGCGCTCATGCTGGAGACCCGCGCCGCCGGGCTCGGCGAGCTACGTCAGGCCCAGATCTCGCTCGGCACCCGGGTCCGCGAGACCCTCGCGGAGCTCGGCTTCCCCTCGGTCGCGGCCGAAGGGTTCGCGGCACCCAGTGTGGTGGTGGCCTTCACCGATGACCCCGAGATCCGCAGCGGCGCGAAGCTCAAGCAGCGCGGTCTCCAGGTGGCCGCGGGCGTACCCCTGATGTGCGGAGAGGGTGACGACTTCTCCACCTTCCGGGTCGGTCTGTTCGGCCTGGACAAGCTCACCGATGTCGATGGCACCGTACGGCGGCTCGAGGAGCACCTCGGGCACTGACCGAGGGGCCGACGACCCGGCGTGGTTCAGAGCCCGAGCCGCTTGAGGGTCTTCGCGGCCATGGCCTGGTGCCCGATGACGTTGGGGTGCAGCGCGGTCGACACACCGCCGATGAGCGGCTCGATCCATCGGGTGCCGACGGGCTGGCAGGCGTCGTGGCCCAGGGAGGCCTTCGACATGTCGACGAAGCGGACGCCGTTCCTCTTCGCAGCCCTCTCGATGACCCGGTTGAGGGTGCGCTGCGCGCGGTCCAGGTAGGGGACGTCACCCATCGAGATGGGGACGCTGGAGTAGCACGCCGGCAGGCCGGCCTCGGGCAGGATCCCCGGGTAGCCCAGGATCGCCACGGTCGCCTGCGGCGCGCGCTTGCGCACCGCCTGCAGGGCGTGGACGACGTTCGGATAGGTCTCCTTCTCCACCTTCTTGCGGAAGGAGCTCCCGTACAGCGCCTTGCAGGGGGCACCGCTGATCGACCCGGTCGTCTGCCGCTCGGCCGCCGACGCGATGGCACAGGAGGTGACCAGGCCGCTGAAGACGTTCTCGTCGTTGCCGCCGATGGTCATCGTGACCAGCTGCGTGCTCTTCTTGAGCGCCTCGAGCTGGGCCGGCATGTCGGCGTACTGGGAGTGGAAGTAGTCCGAGGTGTCCGCCCCGCCGCACGCGACGTCGCGGAAGGACTTCACGCCGAGCTTGGCCGCGATGAGGTGGGAGTACGTCGCGTCGGAGCGCCCGCACTCGCTGCCCGCCGGGCCGGGGTCGAGTGGCGCGATGCCGGTCGCCGAGTAGCTGTCGCCCATCGCGACGTACGACGAGACCTTCGCGGCGGTGCCGTGGTCGCGGTGCGGGGAGCCGGCCGGGACCGGCGCCGCGGTCGCGGACGTGGCGGCCAGGGCGGTCGCCCCCAACAGGGCGGTGGCGGCCAGCGCGGTGGAGAGGCGGGGCATGGAGCTCCAATCGGTTCGCCACGTCTTCACGGGCAGGTGGGCGCCGCACGGGTGCGGAACGCTGCGGCAACGTACGCCGGTGCCAAGCAGTGTGCAACACCTCACCAAGCGGATGCTTGGCCGGGGAGACGGGCCTGCTCCGCAGCCTCGGGGCTCACCACCGAAACGGCTCAGTTGTTGAACCGATACCCCATCCCGCGCACGGTGGCGATCGCGGCCGGACCGAACTTCTTCCGCAGGTAGCCGATGTAGACATCGACGACGTTCGACCCGGGGTCGAAGTCGAAGCCCCAGACCTGGTCGAGTAGCTGCTCGCGCGACAGCACCTGGCCGGCGTTGACCATCAGCGTCTCGGCCAGGGAGAACTCGCGCGCGGAGAGCTCGAGCTCGCGCTCGCCCACGGTGGCGCGGCGGGTCCGGACGTCGAGGCGGACGCCGCCGGCCTGGAGCACGTCGTCGCGGGCGGGGCCGCCGTTCTCCGAAGCGGCGCGCAGCCGGAGCCGGATTCGGGCCAGCAGCTCGGCGAAGCGGAACGGCTTGGGCATGTAGTCGTCCGCGCCGCCCTCGAGCGCTGAGACGGTGTCTGTCACCGAGTCGCGGGCGGTGAGGACGATGACCGGGAGCCTGGAGCCCTGCGAGCGGAGCTGGTCGAGCACCTCGAAGCCGTCCATGCCGGGCAGTCCGATGTCGAGGACCATCAGGTCGAACTCGCCGCTGAGTGCGTGGTCGAGTCCGACCCGTCCGTCCGCGACTGCGGTCGTCCGATGGCCGTCAGCCGCCAGCCCCTTCGAGACGAAGGACGCGATGCGCTCCTCGTCCTCGACGATCAGGATGCGGGCCACAGACTGACCTCCTCCACGGTCTCGCCCTGACTACGGTTACCGGGGTCGATCGGTTCAACACCCGGGATGGGCAGGCCGATCACGAACCGCGCGCCATGGGGCTCCTCGTCCTCCAGCGACAGGGAGCCCCCGTGCGCGTGGGCGATGGCCCGGACGATCGAGAGGCCGAGCCCGAACCCCTCGTCGGACTCGGGCACGAAGCTGCGCCCGAACCGCTCGAAGATCTGCTCCCGGTCCTCCGGCGGCACCCCTGGACCCGAGTCGCGGACCCAGAGCCGTGCGGTGGCGCCGTCGTACGACGAGCCGAGCGCCACGACGTCGCCGACCGAGGTGTGCTTCACGGCGTTGTCGCACAGCTGCAGCAGCGCCTGGGTGAGCCGCTGCTCGTCGACCGGCACCGTGACGCTGGCGGTCTCGTCGAGGGTCCAGGTGCGGTCCGCGAGACCGCGGGCCTTGGCCAGGGTGTCCACGGTCATCCCGGTGAGGTCGACCGGGCGGCGGGTGACGAAGTCGGGACGGTCGCTCTTGGCGAGCAGGATCAGCTCGCCGACCAGCCGGGACATCCGGTCGATCTCGTCGAGCAGGAGCTCGCGGGTCGCGGCGATCTCCTCCGGGCTGCCCACGTCGAGCAGCTCGAGGTGCCCACGGAGCACCGTCAGCGGGGTCTTGAGCTCGTGGCCCGCGTCGTCGAGGAACTGGCGCTGCCCGACGAACGCCGCCTCGAGCCGGTCCAGCATCCGGTTGAAGGTCCGGGTGAGGGCAGTGATGTCGTCGTTGCCGGTCTCGGGCAGCCGCCGCGACAGGTCGGAGTCGGTGATCTCGTCTGCCGTCTGACGCAGCGACCGCAGCGGAGCCAGCAGCCGGCCCGACTGCGCCGCCGCGAAGCCGGTGATCACGATGAGGGACAGCAGTGCCACCACGGCGTAGGTCTGGATGGTGTCGTGGAGCCCCGCCCGGGCGTCGCCGTAGTAGGTCACCACGATCAGGGCACCGGTCTCGCCACCGCGCTCCACGGTCTGGGCGTTGAGCACGAGCTCGTCCTTGGCATCGGGGACTCGTACGGTGCCGTTGTTGCCGGCGATGCCGGCCGCGCCCTTCTCGAACGCTGACCGGTCGGCACCGGTGTAGCCGTGCGACGAGACCTTCTGCGGGGCGCCGTCGTACCAGGAGACCAGGGCCTCGTCCTCGTCCGGCACCTGCGAGCGCAGGAAGGCGTTGAGGAGCGCTCCGACCGTGTCGTACGACGCTCCCTGTCTGGCCTGGAACTTGTCGAACTCCTCGAACTGCTGGTCGACCCGCCGGGAGATGTCCTGGTCGATCCGTTTGGACTCGATCACGTAGACGATCACACCGGCGGAGGTGAGGGCGAGCAGAGTGAGCAGCGCGACCGCCGCTGTGATGCGGATGCGTACGGAAACGCCCGACCGCTCCGGTCGGGCGTTCGAGGTCTGCTCGAGGTCAGCCGGGTCCGGCACCGTCGTCACCGCCGCCGGGTCCGCTCGAGTCTTCACCGCCACCACCGCTGCTTCCGCTGCCACTGCTTCCGCTGCCACTGCTTCCGCTGCTACCTGACGAGCCGTCCCCCGAGCCGGAGCCGTGTCCCGAGCCCGAGTCTCCGGACGACCCGGAGCCGGAGCTGTCGTCGGAGCTCCCCGGACCGGAGTTGTCGCTCCCGTGGTCGCCGCCGTGGTCGTCGCCGTGGTCGTCGCCGTGGTCGTCGCCGTGGTCCCAGTCGTCCGGCGAGGGCGTCACCTCGTCGAGGCCGTCCCCTCGGTCGCCGCCGTGGTCGTCGCCCGCGTCGTGGGTCGCGCCGTCGTCGGCCCCGCCGGTCGCGGACGAGGTCGGGGAACCTTTGGGCGTCGGGTTGCCGGACGGCGTACCGCTCTGCTGGTCGATGATGATCGTGTGCCGAGGGGCGGGGTCGTCGGCCGCGGACGCCACGAGGTTGCCCGCCACGAACGCTCCCAGGGGGAGCATCAGGGCGAGCGCGGCGAAGACCTTCCAGAAGCTGCGCATGGGTCCACGATCATCTCCCGAGGTGGGCCACAGGTGAGAATCACGTGAGAGCGTTCTCATCCGGCCCACTCAGGGCACGTCAGACCTCCTCGGCGCCTCGTTGTTCGGATGTCCTTTGCACGGGTCAGGGCCACCCCCGGTTCACCAGTGGCCCGGTGACCGCTCCCCGATGCGAGGAAACCCGGTCCGGCTGCGCCCGGAGCACGACCGCTTCACGCGACTAGGCTGGATCGGGTCACAGACCGCGTCAGGAGGGGGCCGCCGTGCTCGTCCCGTTGAGCGTCACCGACTTCATCGATCGCGCCGTACAGGTGTACGGCGACCGGGTGGGCGTGGTCGACGAGCCCGACCAGCCCGCGCCGTCGCTCGGTGACCTGACCTATGCACAGGTGGGTGACCTGGCCCGGAGGCAGGCCGCCCATCTCGACAGCCTGGGCATCGGCTTCGGCGACCGCGTGGCCGTGGTCTCCCAGAACAGTGCGCGGCTGATGACCTCGTTCTTCGGCGTCTCCGGCTATGGCCGGGTGCTGGTGCCGATCAACTTCCGGCTGCGTCCCGACGAGGTGCGCTACATCGTCGAGCACTCCGGCGCGAAGGTGCTCTACGTCGACCCGGAGCTCGACGAGTCGTTGCAGGAGGTGACCGCTGAGCACCGGTTCGTGCTGGGCCGCGACGACGACCTCTACGCCTCCGAGGGATCCGAGCCCAAGCCGTGGGAGCACGACGAGAACGCCACGGCGACGATCAACTACACCTCCGGCACGACGGCCCGGCCCAAGGGAGTGCAGATCACCCAGCGCAACATCTGGGTCAACGCGGTCACCTTCGCACTGCACGCCGGGGTCACCGACCGCGACGTCTACCTGCACACGCTGCCGATGTTCCACGCCAACGGCTGGGGGATGCCGTTCGCGATGACCGGGATGGGCGTGCCCAACATCGTGCTCCGGAAGGTGGACGGCGCCGAGATCCTGCGCCGGGTCGAGAAGCACGGCGTCACGGTCATGTGCGCGGCGCCGGCCGTCGCCGCCGCCGTGCTCGAGGCCTCCCAGTCCTGGGAGGGCGAGATCCCGGGCCGCGACCGGGTGCGGATCATCATGGCCGGGGCTCCGCCGCCCACGAAGACGGTGGCGCGCGTCGAGGAGGAGCTGGGCTGGGAGTTCGTCCAGATCTACGGACTCACCGAGACCTCACCGCTGCTCACCGTCAACCGCACCCGCGCCGAGTGGGACCACCTGTCCGCCCAGGAGCGGGCCGAGAAGCTCACCCGGGCCGGCATGCCCGCGCTCGGGGTGTCCCTCAAGATCGAGGTGCCGGAGGAGGACGAGCACGGCACCGGAGAGGTGCTGGCCCGCTCCAACGTGGTGCTCGAGGGCTACTGGGAACAGCCCGAGGAGAGCGAGCGGGCGCTCAAGGACGGCTGGTTCCACACCGGTGACGGGGGGTCGATCGGCGAGGACGGCTACCTGACGATCAGCGACCGCAAGAAGGACGTGATCATCACCGGCGGCGAGAACGTCTCCTCCATCGAGGTCGAGGACGTGATCTTCTCCCACCCGGCGGTGGCCGAGGTCTGCGTCATCGGCGTGCCCGACGAGAAGTGGGGCGAGACCATCAAGGCCCTCGTCGTCCTCACTGCCGGTGAGGACGTCACCGAGGCCGAGCTGATCAAGTGGTGCAAGGAGCGCGCCGCGGGCTACAAGGCGCCGACCTCGGTGGAGTTCCGCGACGAGCTGGCCCGCACGGCGACCGGCAAGCTGCAGAAGTTCAAGCTGCGCGCGCCGTACTGGGAGGGCCGCGAGCGCCAGGTGAACTGACGCTGCGAGCTCGCCGCCCCGGCGTGGGACTGTGCTGCAAATCGGCGCTGGTAGCGACGAAATGCGGTGCAGTCTGGTTCCCCGTGGAGTGCAGCGGTTTGCACCGACATTTGGCGTGTGGAGCGCGAATATGCGGTGCAAATGCGTCGTGGCCCGGCGTTGACCAGCTGGCGACTCCGACTGTGCAGCAGATTTGCCGCCCGGGCGACGAAATGCGGTGCAGTCGGGGACCATGACGACCCACTAGCCTCGCGACGTGCCCACCCTCGCTGAGCTCGTCGACCTCCTGCACGGCTGGTACCCGCCGGCCACGGCGGACTCGTGGGACGCCGTCGGGCTCGTGGCCGGGGACCCGGACCAGCAGGTCGGCAGGGTCCTGTTCGCGGTCGACCCGGTGCTCCCGGTGGCGCAGGAGGCTGCCGAGTGGGGAGCGCAGCTACTGGTGACCCACCACCCGCTGTTCCTCAAGGGCGTCCACGGGGTGGCCCGGACGACGCCCAAGGGCCGGACCCTCGGGACGCTGCAGGACGCAGGCTGCGCGCTGCTGACCGCGCACACCAACGCCGACCAGGCGGTGGGTGGGGTGTCGGAGGCGATGGCGCACGCGTTGGGGCTGACCGATCTCGAGCCGATCAGCGCCACCAGCAACGACCGGCTGGACAAGCTGACGACGTACGTCCCGGCGGCCGACGCGGACCGCGTCCGGCTGGCTCTGGCCGCGGCCGGGGCGGGCGTGATCGGCGACTACGACAGCGCGTCGTTCTCGACGCGGGGCGAGGGCCGGTTCCGTCCGCTCGAGGGGGCCCACCCCACGATCGGCGAGGTGGGCAGCCTCGAGGTGGTCGACGAGGCCCGGATCGAGTGCGTCCTGGCTCGAGCCGCCCGGCCCCGGGTCGTCGCGGCCCTGCTGGCCGCGCATCCCTACGAGGAGCCGGCCTACGACGTGGTCGAGCTGGCCGATCCCGGCGTGGCCGCGACGGGCTCCGGCCGGATCGGGAGTGTCGCCGAGACCACGCTCGGTGAGTTCGCGCAGACCGTGGCCGACGGGCTGCCGCGGACCGCCACCGGGGTCCGAGTGGGCGGCCACCCGGACCGCGCCGTGCGCCGGGTGGCTGTCTGCGGGGGAGCCGGCGACTTCCTCCTCGACGCCGTACGCAGGAGCGACGCCGACGTCTACGTCACCAGCGACCTGCGCCACCACCCGGCGGCCGAGTTCCTCGAGCACGGCGGGCCCGCCCTGGTCGACGTGGCGCACTGGGCCGCGGAGTGGACCTGGCTGCCGGTCGTGGCCCGAAGAGTCGCGGACGCGCTGGGGGATACGGTGGAGACCCGGGTCAGCTCGATCTGCACCGATCCGTGGACGGACATCTCGACGTACAGAGCAACAGGAGAAGAGCGCTGAAAGCCGACCCCGCCGCCCAGCTCGCCCTGCTGGGCCTCCAGGAGCTCGACTCGCGCGCCGACCAGCTGCGCCACCAGCGGCAGACCCTGCCGGAGCTGGCCGAGATCGACTCGCTGACGGCCAGCCGTGCCGAGCTGGACGGCCGGCGCCGCGACGCGCAGATCTCGGTCGACGACCTCACCGCCGAGCAGACCAAGGTGGACGCCGACGTCGAGCAGGTCAAGGCCCGCCGGGTGCGGGACCAGGAGCGGATGGACCAGGGGCTGATCACCAGCCCGAAGGACCTCGAGCGGATGCAGGGCGAGCTGGGTTCGCTGCAGCGGCGGATCACCACCCTCGAGGACGACGAGCTCGAGGTGATGGCCCGGCTCGAGGACGCGCAGCGCGAGCTGGACTCGCTGACCGAGCAGGTCATGGCGTCCGACGAGCGGCTGGCGGCGCTCGGCGCCGCCCGCGAGACCAAGACCCACGACCTGGACGACAACCTGAGGTCGGTGGCCGAGGAACGCGGCCCGGCCGCCGCGTCGATCCCCGAGGAGCTGCTGGCCCTCTACGAGCGGCTGCGCGAGTCCAAGGGCGGCGTGGCCGTCGGCGCCCTGCGGGCCCGCGAGTGCAGCGGCTGCCGGCTCTCGCTCGACCCGGCCGAGCTGGGGGCGATCCGGGCGGCGGACCCGGACGAGGTGATCCGGCACGAGGAGTGCCAGCGGATCCTGGTCCGGACGCCCGAGTCAGGTCTGTGACAGGGGGCTCGGGACCGACCTCGGTCGTCATCGAGGCCGACGGGGGTTCGCGCGGCAACCCCGGCCCTGCGGCGTACGGCGCGGTGCTGCGCGACGCGGAGACCGGCGAGGTCATCGCCGAGGACGGCACCGCGATCGGGGTCGCCACCAACAACGTGGCCGAGTACTCCGGCCTGATCGCCGGGCTCAGGCTGGCGGAGGAGTTCGCACCGGACGCCGACATCGAGGTCCGGATGGACTCCAAGCTCGTCGTCGAGCAGATGTCGGGGCGCTGGAAGATCAAGCACCCCGACATGAAGCCGCTGGCCATGGAGGCGAGCCGGCTGGCGCCGTTCGGGACGACCTACACCTGGATGCCGCGCGAGGCGAACCAGCACGCCGACCGGCTGGTCAACGAGGCGCTCGACGGGAAGCGGAGTGGCGTCACCGCGGCCGGTGCCGCGCTGGTGGACGAGCCGGAGACGGACGAGGCGCAGTCGGAACCCGTCGTCGAGGGGGCCGAGACGAAGCCGGGCTGGGGGTGGCGGCCGCCCGGCCCGGCCACCACGCTGCTGCTGGTCCGGCACGGGCTCACCCCCCACACGGCCGCCAAGAAGTTCTCGGGCGGCCTGCGCAGCGCCAACCCCGGGCTGAGCGACGAGGGCCGGGCCCAGGTGCGCGCCACCGCCGACTGGCTGGCGCCGATCGCCGAGGGCGTCGACGCCGTGGTGTCCTCGCCGGTACGCCGCACGCTGGAGTCGGCCGAGATCCTCGCCGAGCGGCTGGGCCGGACCGTCGAGGTCGAGCCGGGCTTCGCGGAGATGGAGTTCGGCCGCTGGGACGGGCTGACCTACGCCGAGGTCGCCGAGCGCGACAAGTCCGCTCTCGACGCCTGGCTCGGGTCGATGGACACGGCACCGCCGGGCGGGGAGTCGTTCCGCGAGGTCGAGGAGCGGGTGCTGGCCGGTCTGCAGCGCATCGTCGAGACCCACACCGGCCGGACCGTGGTCGTGGTCAGCCACGTGACGCCGATCAAGACGCTCGTCGCCCGGGCGCTCGGGGCGCCGCTGGAGTCGGTGTTGCGGATGGAGCTCAGTCCGGCCTCGGTGACCGTGCTGTCGTTCTACCCGGAGGTGGACGGCCGCCCCCGGGCGTTGATGCGGCTCTACAACGCGCGGCCACCGGGCGACGACGCCTTCTCGCCGGCCGCCTCGGCCTGGTGAACGCGCCCTCGGAGCGGGTCCTCGACCTGTTCGCCGTGCCGGGCGCGGTCACGCCTGTCCCGGGAGGCCAGGGACGGAGCGTGGTCTCCGGCGACCTGGTGCTCTCACCCGACCGCGATCCTGCGGTCCAGGAGTGGCTGAGCCCGCTGCTGGCCCGGCTGGCGGTGACCATGGACACCCGGCCGCGGCGCCGCCTGCAGGACCTGCGGCTCGCCGTTCCGGTCCCCGCCCGCGACGGTTCCTGGGTGGTGGAGGGCTGGGCGGCCAGCCGCTACGAGCCGGACACGGTGGCGACGCGGGACCTCGACGTCACCCTCGCCGCCGGCCGGGTGCTGCACGCCGAGCTGGCGGCCTGGGTGCCGACCCGGCCCGCGGGGCTGGACGCCCGGACCGACCGCTGGGCGGTCGCCGAGCGCGCCGCGTTCGCCGACTGGGAGATCGACCTGCCCAGCCAGCTGGTCCACGCCGACCTCTTCGGGAACGTCCTGCTCGACGGCCACGGAGCTCCGGTGGTCATCGACGTCTCGCCGGCCTGGCGCCCCGCGCGCTGGGCCGAGGCGGTCGCCGTGCTGGACGCCGTGGCCGACGCGGTGGCGCCGCCTTCGGTGCTCGCGGCCTGGAGCTCCACGACCGACCGCGAGCTCTTGCGGCGGGCGCTGGCGTTCAGGGTGGCGAGTGACCCGGAGCCCGAGCGGTACCGCTGGCTCGTCAGTCCCGATTGAGCTCGCGCTTGCGCCGCTTGCCCTCGTGCATGGCCAGCACGCGGGCGATGGGGATCTCGTGGCCTTCGGCCACCAGGTCGGCCGGCAGCCGCTGCGGCGAGGCCAGGGCGGCGGCCCACGGGTCGGGCTCGCCGAGTCGCTCCACCGCTGTCAGCACCGTGAACTCGCCGGGCCGCACGTGCTCGAGCTCGTCCCACGTGACCGGGAACGAGACGGGAACGCCCGGCCTCGCCCGAGGGCTGTACGCCGCCACCACGGTCGCGCCACCGGCGCGGGTCGAGTCGACGAAGACCTTGCCGCCCCGCTCCTCGCGCACGAACTCGGTGGTGGCCACCTGCTGGTCCCGCCGCGCCGCCCGGGCGGCCAGCGCCCGGGTCGCCGCGGCCACGTCAGGCATCTCCTGGTCGTCGGCCAGCGGAACGAACACGTGCACGCCCTTGGCGCCACTGGTCTTCACCCCACCCGACAGACCGGCATCGTCCAGCGCCTCCCGGACCAGCAGGGCCGCCGCGACCGCCATCCGGAACCCCTGGTCCGGCTCGACGTCGTCGGGCGGGTCGAGGTCGAGGATCAGGTGGGTCTGGGTGTGGCTGTCGACGCGCACCAGCGCCGGGTGGTACTCCACCGCCCGCTGGTTGGCGAGCCAGACGAGGGTCCGCCGGTCGTCGCAGACGGGGTAGTGGACCTCGCGCTTCGACGCGTTCGCCCACACGGTCGTCGTACGGATCCAGTCAGGGGCGTACTTCGGCAGGTTCTTCTGCATGAACGGCGCCTGGCCCAGCCGCGCCCGGACCACGGACAGCGCCCGGTCGCGCAGCTCCGGCAGCAGCCGCTCGTGGACCGCGTCCAGGTAGGCCACCACGTCGCCCTTGGTCGCGCCGGCGCCGTCGAAGACCGGCTGCTCCAGGTGCGAGAGCTTGACTCCGGCCAGTTCCGACGATTCGTCTGTGGCCACACGAAGACGATCCCACGTCAGACCACAGACGAATCGTCAGAGCTCGGCGACCACCACGTCGAGCTGCACCGCCTCCCTGACCGGCGTCTCCTCGACGGTCCAGCCGAGGTCGCGCAGCACCGCGGCCAGCGCCGCCGGCGTCCGCGGGTTCGCGCCCTCCTCCAGCAGGGCGCGCACGATGCGGCCCTTGGTGGCCTTGTTGAAGTGGCTGACCACTTGGCGCTTCCCGTTCACCTCGTGCAGCACCCGGACCGTGGCCACGCGACCGAGGCCGGCGGGCCGCCAGAACGCGGCGTACATCCCGCTGCGCAGGTCGACGAGCAGCCCGCCGCCGACCAGCTCGGTGAGCTCGGGGCCGAGCGCGTCCCGCCAGACCCCGGCCACGGTGCCGAGGCCCGGCAGTGCGGCGTCGCCGGACAGCCGGTACGCCGGGATCCGGTCGGTGGGCGCCACGACGCCGAACAGGCTCGACGTGATCCGCACCCGCGCGGTGGCCCGGCGTCGGGCGGCGGTGGACAGCGTGGCCAGGCCCAGCGCGTCGTACAGCACCCCGGCGTAGACCGTGTCCGCCCGCGCGGTGGGTGCGCTGCGCAGCCCGGCGTTGAGGGAGACGAGCTCGAGCTGCGTCCTGGGTACCTCGAGCACAGCGGTCGCGGCGGCCGGGTCACCGGAACAGAGGGTGACCAGGGCGTCGAGGACCCGCTCCCGGGACGGGGTGAGTCCGGGCGCGGACAGCGCCGTGAGGTCCAGTGGTCGTCCGCGCCGCGGAGCCGCCTTGCCCTCGCTCGGCGGGAGCAGGATCAGCACAGGTCAGAAGGATAGGTTGGAACGCATGGCCAGCAGCCGCGTGGTCCGGGTCCGCCCGGCGGACGGCGGCGTGGCGCCGCAGGTGCTGCGTGACGGCATCGCCGAGATCCAGCGCGAGCTCGAGGTCACTCCGGAGTTCCCGGCCGAGGTGGAGAAGGCCGCCGCTGCGGCGGTCGCGAACCCCCGCCTGCCCGACCTCGACCGCACCGACCTGCCGGTGGTCACGATCGACCCGGCCGGCGCGAAGGACCTCGACCAGGCGCTGTTCATCGCCCGCACCGACGACGGCGGCTACGTCCTCTACTACGCGATCGCCGACCTGGCGGCGTTCATCACCCCCGGCGACCCTGTCGACGTGGAGTCGCACAAGCGCGGCCAGACGCTGTACGGCGCCGACAGCCGGATCCCGCTGCACCCGACCTCGATCTCCGAGGACGGCGGGTCCCTGCTTCCCGACCAGCTGCGACCGGCGTTGCTGTGGACGGTCACGATGGACGGCGAGGGAGCGCGCACCGACGTCGAGGTGGTGCGGGCGCGGGTGCGCAGCCGGGCCCAGCTCGACTACCCCGGCGTGCAGCAGCAGATCGACGACGGCACCGCCGACGAGTCCCTGATGCTCCTCAAGGAGCTGGGCGAGCTCCGCCTCAAGCGCGAGCAGGCCCGTGGCGGCGTCTCGCTGCCCCTGCCGGAGCAGGAGGTCAGCACGATCGGCTCGGAGTGGGAGCTCACCTACCGCGACCTCCGGCCCGTCGAGGAGTGGAACGCCCAGATGTCGCTGCTCACCGGCTTCGCCGCGGCGTCGCTGATGATGTACGCACGGGTCGGCTTCCTCCGGACCCTCCCGCCTGCCGACCCGCGCGACCTGCAACGGCTGCACCGCACCGCGCACGCACTGGGCCTGAGCTGGCCGGCCGAGCTGCTGTTCGCCGACTTCATCCGCACCCTCGACCCGGCCAGGCCGCAGCACGCCGCCATGATCTCGGCCTGCACCCGGCTGCTGCGGGGGAGCGGGTACGTCGCCTTCGACGGCGAGACCCCGGCCCAGCCGCTGCACAGCGCGCTCAACACCGAGTACGCCCACGTCACCGCCCCGCTGCGGCGGCTCGGCGACCGCTACGCCTCGGAGGTCTGCGTGTCGCTGTGCGCCGGCACCGAGGTCGCGGACTGGGTGCACGCCGCGCTGCCCGGCCTGGCCAGGACCATGCAGGAGTCGTCGCAGCGGGCCAACCGCTATGAGCGGATGATCCTCGACCTGGTCGAGGCCGGACTGCTCCAGCACCGGGTCGGCGAGAGCTTCGACGCCGTGGTCGTCGAGGTGAACCACAAGGAACCGACCCGGGGCATCGTGACGGTGGAGGACCCGGCGGTCGAGGCGCCCGTGGTGTCGGCCTCCGACCTCCCGCTGGGCATCCAGGTCCGGGTCCGTCTCACCACCGCGGACGTGGCCCGGCGGAAGGTCGAGTTCACGCTCGAGTGACCCCGTGGTCTGGCCGGTCGCCGCCGCGGTCGGGTACGACTGGGAGCGTGACGATCGGAAACCTGCCCGAGGTCGTGTCGGAGGACGAGTGGTGGGCGGCGCGCCGCGAGCTCCTGACCAAGGAGAAGGAGCTGACCCGCCGGCGCGACCGGCTCAACGCCGAACGGCGACGGCTGCCGCTGCTGCGGATCGAGAAGGACTACCGGTTCGAGGGTCCCGACGGGCAGGTGGGGCTGGCCGACCTGTTCGAGGGCCGGCCGCAGCTCGTGATGCACCACTTCATGTACGGCCCGGACTGGGACCGGGCCTGTCCCAGCTGCTCCTCGGCCGCCGACCAGCTCCCCCGGCTGCGGCAGCTGCACGTGCGCAGCACCTCGCTGGTGGCGGTCTCCCGGGCGCCGTACCCGGCCCTGGCGGCGCTCCAGCAGCGGATGGGCTGGGAGTTCCCGTGGTACTCCTCGCACGGCAGCGACTTCAACTACGACTTCCACGCCACCCTCGACAACCGCGTCGCCCCGGTGGTCCTGCACTTCCGGACCGAGGAGGAGCTGGCCGCGGCCGGCACGCCGTGGAGCGGGGGCCCGTGGACCGACGAGATGAACGGCTCGGAGCTCCCGGGGATCAGCGCCTTCCTGCGCGACGGTGACGACGTCTTCCTCACCTACAACGCCTTCGGCCGCGGCATCGAGGAGTTCCACAACGCCTACCCGTGGCTCGACCTCACCGTGCTGGGCCGGCAGGAGGAGTGGGAGGAGCCGCAGGGGCGGGCGACCCCCCTGGGGCTGCAGGTCGGCGGTCCCTCGATGCGACTGCCCGACGAGTACGACGTGTGAGGCCCCATACTTCGGTCGTGGATGCTGACGTCATCGTCGTCGGGGCCGGGCTGGCGGGCCTGGTGGCCGCGGCCGAGGCGGCCGACGCGCGCAGGAAGGTGCTGCTCCTCGAGCAGGAGGGCGAGCAGAGCCTGGGCGGCCAGGCCTTCTGGAGCCTCGGTGGGCTGTTCCTGGTGGACAGCCCCGAGCAGCGCCGAATGGGCATCAAGGACTCCCACGAGCTCGCGCTCCAGGACTGGATGGGCAGCGCGCAGTTCGACCGCGACGAGGACCGGTGGCCCCGGGCCTGGGCGGAGGCCTACGTCGACTTCGCGGCGGGCGAGAAACGGTCGTGGCTGCGCGAGATGGGCCACCGGATCTTCCCGGTCGTCGGCTGGGCCGAGCGCGGCGACGGGCGGGCGGACGGGCACGGCAACTCGGTGCCGCGGTTCCACATCACCTGGGGGACCGGCCCGGGCGTGGTCGAGCCGTTCGAGCGGCGGGTCCGCGAGCACGTGGCCGCGGGCCGGATCACGCTGAAGTTCCGGCACCGGGTCGACGGGCTGGTCGTCGCCGGTGGCACGGTCGTCGGCGTGGAGGGCCACACCCTGGCCGTGGACCCCGCGCAGCGGGGCAGGCCGACCAACCGCGACGAGACCGGCTACTTCGCCCTCACGTCACAGGTCGTCATCGTCACCAGCGGTGGCATCGGCGGCAACCACGACCTGGTCCGCAAGGCCTGGCCGGAGCGGCTCGGCACCCCGCCGCGCACGATGGTGGCCGGCGTACCGGCCCACGTCGACGGCCGGATGCTCGAGGCCACCCAGGCGGCCGGCGCCACCGTGATCAACCCGGACCGGATGTGGCACTACGTCGAGGGGCTGCGCAACTGGGACCCGATCTGGGACAACCACGGCATCCGGATCCTGCCCGGCCCGTCGTCGCTGTGGCTGGACGCGGAGGGGCACCGGCTGCCCGCGCCGTACTTCCCCGGCTTCGACACCCTCGGCACCCTGCGCCACCTGCGGCAGACCGGCTACGACTACTCGTGGTTCGTGCTGACCCAGAAGATCATCGAGAAGGAGTTCGCGCTCTCCGGCTCCGAGCAGAACCCCGACCTGACCGGCAAGGACATCCGGCTGCTGCTCAAGCGCGCGGTGGGCAAGGGCGCCCCGGGCCCGGTGGAGGCGTTCAAGCGGCACGGGCCGGACTTCGTGGTCGCCGACTCGTTGCGGGAGCTGGTCGACGGGATGAACGAGGTCGCCGACGACGAGGCGCCAGCCCTCACCGAGCCGGCCCTGCGGGAGGTCATCGAGGCGCGCGACCGCGAGATCGACAACCCCTACTCCAAGGACGCCCAGGTGACCGCCATCCGCGGTGCGCGCAGCTACCGCGGCGACAAGCTGATCCGGGTGGCCACACCGCACAAGATCCTCGACCCCAAGGCGGGGCCGCTCATCGCCGTCCGGCTCAACGTCCTCTCCCGCAAGACGCTGGGCGGCCTCGAGACCGACCTGTCCGGGCGGTGCCTGCGTGCCGACGGGCAGCCGTTCCCCGGTCTGTACGCCGCCGGCGAGGTCAACGGCTTCGGCGGCGGCGGGATGATGGGCTACAACGCGCTCGAGGGGACCTTCCTCGGCGGCTGTCTCTTCTCGGGCC
>CAVWLC010000008.1:0-25836 GCA_963755835.1 uncultured Actinomycetota bacterium
CCGGTACTCCGGTCATCACCATCCACGAGCCGGACACCGAGAAGCTGAGCGATGTCGCCATCACGGCCGACGGTTCGGTGGTGATGACCTGCAGCTTTGTGGCCAAGAAGGTGCACATCTGGAGCGCGACCACGGGCGAGCAGATCGCCTCGATACCCAGCCGGTTCGTCAGCCGGATGGCCCTGCTCCCCGACGAGAGAGGGATGCTGCTGGCCAGCGATACCGGGGTCGAGCTGTGGAGCGCCTACGGGCCGGTCGAGGTGAACAGCTGGCCGGACGGCTCGGGGGGACCACCCGTGCTGGCGATCAGCGCCGACGGCGAGCGCTTCGTGAGCGCCTGGGGCGATGGCAGCGCCACGGTGCGCACGATGGACGGCTCGCTGGTCGCCACGGTGCACCATGACGGTGCGATCGAGTCGGCGGCGTTCAGCCCGGACGGGCAGCAGCTCGCGACCGCGAGCGACGACGGAACGGTGCGGATCACCGACCTGCGCAGCGGCCAGCCGCTGACCACCTTCAGCGGCCACCAAGGCGTTGTCCAGGCCGTGACCTTCTCTCCAGACGGCACCGAGGTGGCGTCCGGCGGACGCGACGGCCGGATCCAGCTGTGGCGACCCGACAGTGGCGGCGTGCTGGCATCACTCGTGGGACACCGCGCCGCCGTGACCGCGGTCAACTTCGCCGCTGACGGTGAGACGCTGCTGTCGGCCAGCGACGACTCCACGGCACGACTGTGGAGCGTGTCCCCCTCTGGGGGCGCCTTCGATCCCCAGGCCACGGTGGATCTCGGCGATGCCGACGAGGGCACCTTCTCCGCCGACGGCCGGTTCGCGGTGGCTCGGGTCGCGGACGGCGACTCGTACGCCGTCGAGGTCGTCGACAGTCACAGCGGCCAAGTGCGCAAGGCGTTCGACCTCAGTCCGGACGGGAACCTTCTGCAGGCCGTGAGTCCGGACGGCGCCACGGTCGCAGTCACCATCGGCGACGGAGTGCAGCTCCGCCGCACCGCCGACGGCTCCGTGGTCTCGACGGTCGATGCAGCAGGAGCCGAGTCGGCCGCGTTCGACTCGGACGGCAGGCGGGTGGTCATCGGTACGGCCCGGGGCGAGATCGCCGTGTTCGACGTGGCAACCGGCCGCCGGGACGCGACCTTCGAAGGCTTGGCCAAAGACGTAGGTGTCGGCGGGGTGGCGTTCAGCACGGACGGCACCGAGCTCGCCAGCGCCGAGACGGACGGGACCGCGCGCGTCTGGGGCGCCGACTCGGGAAAGCTGCTCCGCACCTTCCAGGCGTTCGGACCCCGCACGCCCAACTCCATGGACCAGGCTCAGGTCCTGTTCAGCCCGGACGGCCACCTCCTGTTCACAGCGATCAACTGGGAGACCGACGGCAAGCTGTGGGACCTCCGCACCGGAGAACAGGTGGCCACCCTTCAGGGCGGCCGGGATGGGGGCGTCTTCGGGGCGTCGTTCTCTCCCTCGGGACGATTCCTCGTCACGTCCGAGTACCTGGGCAACGTGCGCTTGTGGGACGGCCGTGACGGCCGGCTGCTCACCGACGTGATCGACAACGCGGCCATGGTGAGCGATGTCGTTTTCGGTGCTGACGAGAGCACGCTGGAGGTCGTGGGACGGGGCGGTGACCCCGAGACCGGCCAGCTGCAGACCTACGCGTGCGACGTGTGCGGCGACCTCGACTCGCTCGTGGAGCTGGCCAGGACCCGAGTGACCAGGGCGCTGACGCCGACCGAGAAGGCGACGTACCTCAGCGACAACTGAGAGTCGGTGCACCCGGCTAGTTTCGGTGCCGTGAGCTTCGTCCCCGTCACCGGCACCGCGACCTTCCGGGCCGCGCAGCCGCCGCGGGACGGGGTGGTCGAGTTCACCGACGACCGGCGCACGGTCGCGCTGCCGATCCGGGCGGCGCTGCCGGTGCTCACCAAGGCGCACCGCCGCGACGACCTGCACCCCAGCGTCGGGCTGCTGTCCGGGCGCGGCGCTGCTCGGGCTTCGGCTGGTCGCGGCCGGGCCAGATCGAGCCCGACGGGCAGCGAGCCGAGCTGGCGGATGGGGCCGCTGGCGGCCGACGACGAGGACCGGCGTGCTCCGGCTGGCGCGGCCCGGGCCTACGACGGGCTCGGCGCCCGATGCCGCCGAGGACGTCGTCCGCGCCATGCTCGACGCGGTCGCCGACGCCATGCCGCGAGCGGCGCCGACCACGCGAGCCAGGCCGCCGGCCGCCCAGCCGGACTTCGAGGGCCGGCTGCGCGACCGGCTCGCGCGCTACACCGAGCCCCGGCCCGAGCTGCCCCAGCTGGTGCGGATCTCGCTGCGGGTCGAGGCCGACGAGGAGGAGCTGGTCGCCGGGTCGGTGCGGCTGGTGCTGCAGGTCCACGACGAGCAGAACCCGCTGCACCTCTGCGACGCGGCGGTGCTGTGGACCGGCGACCAGCACGAGCACGGCTTCGGCGACCGGGCGCGCACCCACGCCGCCATCGCGCTGCGCGGCGCTGCCGAGGCCTGGCCGGTCCTCGACCGGCTGCTCGAGCTCCGGGTGCCCGACCAGATCACCCTGGACGGCGACGAGCTCGAGAGCCTGCTCGAGGACGGCGTCGCGGCGCTGGCCGGCCGCGGCGTCGACGTGCTGTGGCCGCGCAGCCTGGGCCGCGACCTGACCGCGACGACGGTGCTCGACCGCGCTCGGCCGATGTCGCAGCGCGAGGCCCAGCTGCGGACCGGGATGTTCGGCGAGGGCGAGCTGTTCAGCTTCCGCTGGCAGCTCGCCCTGCACGGCGACCCGCTCACCGAGGAGGAGATGGACCAGCTGGCCACCAGCGCGGCACCGCTGCTGCGGCTGCGCGGCAACTGGACCGTGATCGACCCGGCCATCGCCCGCAAGGCCCGCAAGCGGGTGGTCCGCACGGCCACCGCCGCCGAGGCGATCGCGGCGGCGCTGACCGGCGTGGTCCAGCTCGGCACCGCCGAGCAGCCGGTCGAGGAGCAGGTGCAGCTGGGCGCGTGCCTCCTGCAGGTCCGCGAGCGGCTGCTCAACGCGGCGCGGCAGGAGCCGGTGCCGGTGCCGGCCGCGCTGGACGGCACGCTGCGCGACTACCAGCGCCAGGGGCTGACCTGGCTGGCCGAGCTCACCTCGCACGGCCTCGGCGCCTGCCTGGCCGACGACATGGGGCTCGGCAAGACGATCACCCTGATCGCCCTGCACCTGCACCGCGTGCAGCTGGGTCACCCGGGGCCGACGCTCGTGGTCTGCCCGGCCAGCCTGCTGGGCAACTGGGAGCAGGAGCTCGCCCGGTTCGCTCCCGGCGTGGCCGTGCGCCGCTTCCACGGAGGCGGCCGCTCGCTGGACGGGCTCGCGGGTGGGTTCGTGCTCACGACGTACGGCACCATGCGCGTCAGCCACGAGGAGCTGGCCGAGGTCGGCTGGGACCTCGTCGTCGCCGACGAGGCCCAGCACGTCAAGAACGCGCGCTCCTCCACCGCCAAGGCGCTGCGCCGGGTTCCGAGCACGGTCCGGGTCGCGCTCACCGGCACCCCCATGGAGAACAACCTCACCGAGCTCTGGGCGATCCTCGACTGGGTGATCCCGGGGCTGCTCGGCAGCCGGCAGGCGTTCCGCCGGGTCTGGGCCAGCCCGATCGAGGCCGGTGTGCACGAGAGCAAGACCCGGCAGTTCGCCGACCTGATCGGGCCGTTCCTGCTGCGCCGCCGCAAGTCCGACCCCGGCATCGCCCCCGAGCTGCCGGCCAAGACCGAGACCGACCACCCGCTGCACCTGACCCGCGAGCAGGTGGTGCTCTACGAGTCGTTCGTGCGCGACACGATGGCCCGCATCGAGCGGGCCCATCCGGACGACCAGGTGACCCGCCGCGGTCTGGTGCTCGCGCTGCTCACCGGGCTCAAGCAGATCTGCAACCACCCGGCGCACTTCCTCAAGGAGTCCGGCGGTCGTCCGGCTCAGCGGCCGCTCGCAGAAGCTCGACCTGGTCGACGAGCTGCTCGGCACGGTGCTGGCCGAGGACGGCGCCGCGCTCGTCTTCACCCAGTACGTCGCGATGGCCCGGCTGCTCGAGGCGCACCTGGCCAAGGCGGGCATCCCGCACCAGTTCCTGCACGGCGGCACGCCGGTCCGCGAGCGCGAGCGATGGTGAGCCGGTTCCAGGCCGGCGAGGTCCCGGTCTTCCTGCTCTCGCTCAAGGCCGGCGGCACCGGCCTCAACCTCACCCGCGCCGACCACGTCATCCACTTCGACCGCTGGTGGAACCCGGCGGTCGAGGAGCAGGCCACCGACCGCGCCTACCGCATCGGCCAGACCAGGCCGGTGCAGGTGCACCGGCTGGTCACCCAGGGCACGATCGAGGAGCGGGTGGCCCAGCTGCTGCAGCGCAAGCGCGCGCTGGCCGACGCGGTGCTCGGCGGCGGCGAGGCGGCGCTGACCGAGCTCGACGACGACGAGCTGCGCGACCTGGTCACGCTGCGCCGCGAGGACGCCCGCCGCTCCGGCCGGGACGAGTGGCCGTGACCACCGTCGTCCACCCGCGCACCCCGGCCCGCCGCGGCGCCGCCCGGGCCACCCGCTGGTGGGCCAAGGCCTGGGTCCGGGCGGTCGAGGAGGCGTCGTACTCCTCGGCCGACCTGGCCACCGCGCGCGCCATCTCGCGGTCGGGCCGGATCGGCCAGATCAGCGTCGAGCCGGGCCGGTTCGTGGCCGCGGTCGAGGACGAGCACGGCCTGTGGGCGGTGCTGGGCACCGTGCCGGTGCTCGACGGTCGCGCCGCCGACGCGCTCGTGGAGACGGTGGCGGCCGAGGCCGGCCGGGTGGCGGCGCTGCTGGCCGGCGACCTGCCGCACACCCTGGTCGAGCACGCCGAGGAGGCCGGCGTCGAGCTGCTGCCCTACGGCGGCGAGCTCGGTTCGACCTGCACCTGCGACGCCTGGACCGACCCGTGCCCGCATGCGCTGGCGGTGATGTACCAGCTGGCCTGGCTGATCGACGACGACCCGTTCGTGCTGCTGCACCTGCGCGGGCTGGCCCGCGACGACCTGCTGGCCCGGCTGCACGAGCGGACCGAGCCCGCTCCCGCACCCGAGGATCCGGACGTGGACGTCGCCGTCGACGCCGCGCTGCGCGCCGCCGCGATGCTGGCCGAGCTCGACGCCGCCGGTCAGTAGTCGTAGTTGCGGCAGAGCCGGTCGGTGAGGATCCCCCAGGTGGTCTCGTCGACCTCACCGCGCGTGGTCACCTTGCCGGGCGCATGGTCCTGGAAGGCCGCGACCCGGTCGGAGGTGGCCTGGTCGTAGTCACCGGTGATCGCGGTGCGCGGGAACCCCTGCGGGTCGTCGTCGTGGAACATGTTCTGCAGCCCGCGGATCCAGAGCGTCTCCGATGCGTCCGCGTCCATGCTCGGGAACAGGCGCGGCGCCTCGTTGCTCGGGATCTCGCACGGGCACTTCACCAGCTGCTCGTTGCCCTCGCGGAGCCGGGCCACGAAGCTGCCGGGGTCCGCGCCGGACATCCGGGTCTCGCACGGCTCCCGACGGGTCTCGTAGGGCCCTCGGTAGACGACGTACGTCGGCGTGGGCTTGGTCTCCGGGCCCAGGATCGTGTCGCAGGAGTCGGCACTGCGTAGATAGTGCAACCCGTCCTTGCCGCTGTTGGCCACGGCGCTGCTGAGCGCGGCCACGGTGTTGCCGTAGCCGACCACCAGCAGCGAGTCCTCCGTGCAGTCCTGGTTCTCGAGCGGGATGCCGAGGCGGAGCGGGTCGCTGGCGCCCTGCGATCCCTGGTCGTCGTCCGGCACGACCAGCGCGGTCATCACTCCGCCGGCGATCCCGAGGGCCGCGGCCACCAGGGGGGCGACCACTCGTGCGCGCACCCCCGGATCCTAGGAAATCCCGAGAGCGGCGTACGCCATCTGCGAGAGCAGGTCCCGCATCCGCACGTCGGGCAGCAGCGCGCTGTGCGGTGTGGAGTTGATCAGCCCGAACGCCGCGTGCGCCATCGCCCGCGCACTGTCCGGCCGTAGTCCGTCGTGCACCTCGCGGAGCCGGTCGGCCCACAGGTCGACGTACTCCCGCTGCAGGCTGCGTACCCGCTCCCGCGCCTCGTCGGGCAGCGACTCCCAGTCGCGGTCCTGGACGACGATGAGCGGCCGGTCGCGGAGCGCGAAGTCGACGTGCCAGTCGACCAGCGCGACCAGCGCGGCCCTCGGGCCGGGCGCGGCCTGGGACCGCTCGCGGCCGACCGCGAGCAGCCGTTCGCTGATGGCGACGAGCATCTCGGCCAGCACGGCGTCCTTGGACGCGAAGTGCTTGTAGAGCGCCGGACCGCTGATCCCGCAGGCCGCGCCGATGTCGGCCACGCTCACCCCGTGGAACCCGCGGGCCGCGAACAGCTCCGCCGCGGTGGCGAGGATCTGCTCGCGGCGCGGGAGCTGCTCGGTGGCCATGTGACGAGGTTAGCGCTGGTTAACCTGCGCCACCGCCCTCCCGCACTTGTAACTAACTGTTACGCCGTCTTCCATGCGGTTGGGACCGCAGGCCAGTGGACGTAACGGTTAGTTACAAGGGGCGGGAGTCAGGACTGGGACTGCTCCGCAGAGGCGACCTGGGCGCGGACGTCGTCCATGTCGAGCCCCTTGACGGCGGTGATCAGCTCCTCCAGCGCGGGCGCCGGCAGCGCTCCCGCCTGGCGGAAGACCATGATCCCGTCGCGGAACGCCATCAGCGTGGGGATGGCGGTGACCTGCGCTGCCTGGGCCAGTCCGACCTCGGCCTCGGTGTCGATGCTGCCGAACACGACGTCCTCGTGCCGCTCGGAGGCCGCCTCGTAGACGGGCGCGAACTGCCGGCACGGGCCGCACCACGACGCCCAGAAGTCCACCAGCACGATGTCGCTGTTGGTGACGGTCTCCTCGAAGGAGGCGGAGGTCAGCGGGACTGCGCTCATGTCGAGAGAACGCCGGCCGGCGGGCGGTTGTTCCTCAGCAGACCGACGTCACTTCTCGACGGCGTAGCGCACGTGCGAGACGAGCTGCGAGTGGGCGACCTCCAGGATGCGCAGGTCGATGTCCTTCGCGAAGCCGTCGAACAGCCGCTTGCCGGCCCCGAGGATCACCGGTGCGGTCGAGACGACGAGCTCGTCCACCTCGCCGGCCTGGAGTCCCTGGCGGATCACGTCGGCCCCGCCGCTGATGCTGACGTCGTTGTCACCCGCGGCCTCCTGGGCCCCGCTGAGGGCCTCCTCGAACGAGGTCACGAGGACGAAGCCCGAGTCGGGTGCGGGCGGGTCGTCCGCTGGGCGATGGGTGACCACGAACAGCGGTACGCCGAACGGGTTCGTTCCGCCCCACCGGCCGGCCGACTCGAACATGCCACGGCCGCAGAGCGCGCCGCCGAGGTTGGCGACCATCCGGTCGAAGAAGACCCGGTCCTCGGCCGTCATGTCGGCTCCCGGCTCGTGCTCGGAGTCGTAGGTCCATGGGCCGCCCATCACCCAGTAGTGCAGGCGCTCGCCGCCCAGGCCGAGACCCAGCTCGGGACCGTCGTCCGGTCCGGTGATGTACCCGTCGACTGACGTGGTGATGGCGGCTACGACCTTGCCCATGGCTCCTCCTGTGTCGGAGATCTGTGTCGGAGATCGGGAGGACAGACCGGAGGCGCCGCCGCGACTCATCGCCGCGGCCGGGTCAGTCGGCGCCGGCCGGCAACGGCTGGAGCACGCAGAACTCGTTGCCGGCCACGTCGGCCATGACCATCCAGGAGCTGCCCTCGCCCTGGCCGACGTCGACCCGGGTGGCGCCGAGCGCCTCGAGCCGGGCGACCTCTGCCGCCTGGTCCGTGGGCCGCAGGTCCAGGTGGAGCCGGTTCTTACCCGGCGTCGGGTCGGGGACGCGGACGAGAAGCAGGTCCGGCGAGACCCCGTCCTCGGGACTGCCTTCCGGCGGCTCGAGGACGATCTCGCCGCCGTCGGCGGAGACATGGGTACGCCGCCAGCCCAGCGCCGCCTGCCAGAACGACGCCACGGGCTCGGGGTCGGCGCAGTCGACGACGACGCACTGCCAGCGGAGTGTCATGCGTTGACCTTGTCATCCGGCGTACCGCTGGCCCCACAGGTTAATGATCGCTAACCTAGTCGACGTGGCAGAGGAGATGCGCGACCTGGTCGCGGAGCTGCGCGAGCGGCTGGCCGTGGCTCGCCAGGGTGGCTCGGAGTCGGCCCGGGAGAAGCACACCGCTCGCGGCAAGCTGCTGGTGCGCGACCGGGTGGACCGGCTGCTCGACCCGGGCAGCCCGTTCCTCGAGCTGAGCCCGCTCGCGGCCACCGGGATGTACGACGACCGCGTTCCGAGCGCCGGGATCGTCACCGGCATCGGCAGGGTCAGCGGCCGCGAGACGGTCGTCGTCGCCAACGACGCGACCGTCAAGGGCGGCACCTACTACCCGGTCACGGTGAAGAAGCACCTCCGGGCGCAGACCGTCGCCTCCGACAACCGGCTGCCCTGCGTCTACCTGGTCGACTCCGGCGGCGCGTTCCTCCCGATGCAGGACGAGGTGTTCCCCGACAAGGAGCACTTCGGCCGGATCTTCTTCAACCAGGCCAACCTGTCCGCGCAGGGCGTCCCGCAGATCGCCAGCGTGATGGGGTCGTGCACGGCCGGCGGCGCCTACGTGCCGGCGATGTCGGACGAGACCGTGATCGTCCGCAACCAGGGCACGATCTTCCTCGGCGGCCCACCCCTGGTGAAGGCGGCCACCGGCGAGGTCGTGACCGCGGAGGAGCTCGGCGGTGGGGACGTCCACGCCCGGACCAGCGGCGTGGTCGACCACCTGGCCGAGGACGACGCGCACGCGCTCGAGATCGTCCGGTCGATCATCGACACCCTGCCCGATGCCGACCCGCCCGGACAGTACGGGCGGGTCAGCGAGGTCGAGGAGCCGCACGAGGATCCCCTCGGGCTCTACGACGTGGTACCGACCGACACCCGGACGCCGTACGACGTCCGCGAGGTGATCCGCCGGGTCGTCGACGGCAGCCGGTTCCACGAGTTCAAGCAGCTGTACGCCGAGACGCTGGTCTGCGGCTTCGCCCGGGTCTGGGGCCACGAGGTCGGCATCGTCGCCAACAACGGCATCCTGTTCAGCGAGTCCGCGCTCAAGGGCGCGCACTTCATCGAGCTGTGCAACCAGCGCCGGATCCCGCTGGTGTTCCTGCAGAACATCTCCGGCTTCATGGTCGGCCGCGAGTACGAGAACAAGGGCATCGCCCGCGACGGCGCCAAGCTCGTCACCGCCGTGGCCTGCTCGGTGGTCCCGAAGTTCACCGTGGTCATCGGCGGGTCGTTCGGCGCCGGCAACTACGGCATGTGCGGCCGCGCGTACGACCCCCGCTTCCTCTGGATGTGGCCCAACGCCCGCATCTCGGTGATGGGCGGCGAGCAGGCGGCCTCGGTGCTCGCGACCGTGGCCGGACGGCCCGACGACGACGCGTTCAAGGCGCCGATCCGCGAGCAGTACGAGCGCCAGGGCTCGCCGTACTACTCCACGGCCCGGCTCTGGGACGACGGCATCATCGATCCCGTCGACACCCGCCGGGTCCTCGGCATGGGTCTCGCGGCCGCCGCCCACGCCCCCATCCCGGCCCCCTCCTACGGCGTCTTCCGGATGTGACGGCTGTGGATGGCAGCTGGACCACCGGGATAGTCCGTGACATTTGTGTGGGTCGAACACCGTTCTCCACAACGGTTCCGTCACGGACTATCGCGGCGTTGTCCACAGGAACGGAGCCGGACCGTGTTTGAGAAGGTCCTGATCGCCAACCGGGGCGAGATCGCACTGCGGGTGATGCGCACCTGCCGGCGGCTCGGCATCGCCACGGTCGCCGTGCACACCGACGTCGACGCCGTGGCGCCGCACGTGCGCGCGGCCGACGAGGTGGTGCGGATCGAGAGCTACCTCGACATCGAGGCGGTCGTCGCAGCGGCGCGCGGCACCGGAGCGCAGGCGGTGCACCCCGGCTACGGCTTCCTCTCCGAGCGTGCGGCGTTCGCGGAGGCGCTCGAGCAGGCCGGCATCACGCTGGTCGGCCCGCCCGCGAAGGTGATGGAGCAGATGGGCCGCAAGGACGCCGCGCGTGAGATCGCCGTGGCCGCCGGTGTGCCCGTCGTGCCGCGCGGTGAGGACGCGGGGTTCCCTGTCCTGGTCAAGGCGGCCGCCGGCGGCGGCGGCAAGGGCATGCGGGTGGTGCGCGCCGAGGAGGAGCTCGAGGAGGCGATCGCGTCCGCGAGGCGGGAGGCGGCGTCGGCGTTCGGCGACGACACCATGCTGATCGAGAAGTACGTCGAGCACGGCCGCCACATCGAGGTCCAGGTGATCGCCGACACCCACGGCACGGTGCGGCACCTCTTCGAGCGGGACTGCTCGACCCAGCGCCGGCACCAGAAGGTGCTCGAGGAGGCGCCCGCGCCCACCATCGACGAGGCCACCCGGGAGCGGGTCACCAGCGCGGCGGTCGACCTGGCCGCCCACGTCGGCTACGTCAACGCCGGCACCGTCGAGTTCCTGCTCGACGCGGACACCGGCGAGGTCTACTTCCTCGAGATGAACACCCGGCTCCAGGTCGAGCACCCGGTCACCGAGCTGGTCTGCGGCGGGATCGACCTGGTCGAGCACCAGCTGCGCGTGGCCGCGGGTGAGCCGCTGAGCATCGGCGCCGTCGAGCTGACCGGCCACGCGATCGAAGCGCGGGTGTACGCCGAGGACTCCTTCGGCGGCTTCCTCCCGCAGGCCGGCACTGCGACCTTCGTCCGGTGGCCCGAGGGCGTGCGGGTCGACCAGGCGCTCGAGACCGGGCAGGTGGTCTCCACGGCGTACGACCCGATGCTCGGCAAGGTGATCGCCCATGGCGCGACCCGCGAGGAGGCCCGGCAGGCGCTGGTCGCCGCGCTGGACGGCACCGCGATCCTCGGGCTCACGACCAACGCCGGCTTCCTGCGCACCTTGGTCGCGAGCGACGAGTTCCGGGACGCCACCATCGACACCGCCTGGCTCGATCGCCACGAGGTCCCGCCGCCCGACCCCGCGCCCGCGCGTGAGCTCGCAGCCTGGGAGGTGTTCCTCCGCGACGAGACCCAGGAAGGTCCGTTCGCGTCGGACGGGTTCCGGCTCGGTGCCGACCCGGCGCCGGTCGTGGTCCAGCTCGACCAGCCGGTCACCCTCACCGTTCCGCCGGCCACCCGTCCGGTCGCTGCCGTGAGGCACGACCGGGTCGAGGTGGTCCACCACGGCCAGCGGTTCGTCTTCGAGCGTCCCGACGTGATGGGTGACCACGGTCCGGCCGTGGCCGGCGGGGCTCTCACCGCGCCGATGCCGGGCACCGTGCTCGACGTGCGCGTGGCCGAGGGCGAGCCGGTCGAGGAGGGGCAGGTGCTCGGCGTGCTCGAGGCGATGAAGATGGAGCTCAGCCTCAAGGCGCCGTTCGCGGGCACCGTCACCACGGTCGGCGCCGCCAAGGGGGAACAGGTCGCGCTCGGCGACACGTTGTTCGTGGTGGAGGGTGCAGATGACGCTTCCTGACCAGGTCACGATCTACGAGGTCGGCCCGCGCGACGGGCTGCAGAACGAGAAGTCGATGGTCTCCGTCGACGTCAAGGAGCAGTTCGTCCGCCGGCTGCTCGCGGCCGGGCTGCCGGTGGTCGAGGCGACCTCGTTCGTGCACCCCAAGTGGGTCCCCCAGCTGGCCGACGCCGAGGAGCTGATGACGCGGCTCGGCGCGGCCGGCAAGGAGCTGCCCGTCCTGGTCCCCAACGAGCGCGGCCTGGACCGGGCCCTCGAGCTGGGGCTGAGGCACATCGCGATCTTCGGTTCTGCGACCGAGACGTTCGCGCAGCGCAACCTCAACCGCAGCCTCGACGGGCAGTTCGCGATGTTCGAGCCGACGGTGAAGCGGGCCCGTGACGCCGGGCTCGACGTCCGCGCGTACGTCTCCATGTGCTTCGGCGACCCCTGGGAGGGCGCGGTGCCCGTCGAGCAGGTGGTCGGCGTGGGCAAGCGGCTCTTCGACCTCGGCGCCAGCCAGCTCAGCCTGGGCGACACGATCGGGGTCGGAACCGCCGGCCAGGTGACCACGCTGATCGAGGCCTTCGCGGCCGCGGGCATGTCGAAGGACGACCTGGCCATGCACTTCCACGACACCTACGGGCAGGCACTGGCCAACACCTACTCGGCGCTGCAGTCCGGCATCACGACGTACGACGCCAGCGCCGGCGGCCTCGGCGGCTGCCCCTATGCCAAGAGCGCCACGGGCAACCTCGCCACCGAGGACCTGGTCTGGCTGCTCAACGGTCTGGGCATCGAGCACGGCGTCGACCTCGAGGCGCTCGTGGCCACCAGTGCGTGGATGGCCGGAGAGCTCGGACGCCCGTCTCCCTCGGCCGTGGTCCGCGCGCTGTCACAATCGGACACGTGAGCACCAAGCGCGTCTATCTGCACGTGGGCGCGCCCAAGACCGGCACCACCTACCTCCAGGACCGGCTGGCCCTGAACGCCGCGTCGCTGCGCCGGCACGGCTACCGCTACCCCATCGGCCCGCACGGCGACATGTTCCTGGCCGCGCTCGACCTCCTCGACCGGCCCTGGGGCGGGATGCGTCCGCAGGCCGCGGGCGAGTGGGACGCGCTCGTACGCCGGGCGCGCCGCGCCCGCGGCACCGTCGTCCTCAGCCACGAGATCCTGGCCGGGGCCAAGCCCGCGGAAGCGGCCCGGGCCCTCTCCGACCTGTCCTTCGCGGAGGTGCACGTCGTCTACAGCGCACGAGACGTGGCCCGGCAGGTGGCGGCGGAGTGGCAGGAGCAGCTCAAGCACCGGCGCAAGGTGACCTTCCGGACCTTCCTCGAGCAGCTCCGGCAGACCGACCAGCGCAAGGCCACCCGCTGGTTCTGGCGCGTGCAGGGGCTGCCCGGCGTCCTCGAGCGCTGGGGCCACGGCCTGGCTCCCGCCCAGGTGCACGTCGTCACCGTGCCTCGGCCGGGCGGGCCGCCCGAGGAGCTGTGGCAGCGGTTCTGCACCGCGCTCGGCATCGACCCGGCCTGGGCCCCGCGGGAGGGCGCTCGTCGCAACCCGTCCATCGGCGCCGCCGAGAGCACGCTGCTGCGCCGGGTCAACGCGCGGCTGAAGCAGGCCGGGCTGCCGTCCGACCAGTACCGCGCCCTGGTCCGCCAGCTCGTCGTGCACGAGACCCTCGCCGCCCGGCCCGGCATGCGGCCGGTGACGTTGCCGCCGGAGGCCTACGACTGGGCCGAGGAGGTGGCGCAGGGCTGGGTCGACTGGGTCAAGGAGGCCGGCGTCGACGTGGTCGGAGACCTCGACGAGCTGCGGCCGCTGCGCCCTTCGCCCGGCAGCGAGTGGCAGGACCCGGACCGTCCCCGGCCTCGCGACGTCACCTCGGCGGCGATCGACGCGGTCGTCGCGCTGACCCTGGAGGCCGCGCGCCGTCCCGACCCGGACGACACGTTGACCTCGCGGGCGGCCCGCCTGGCCAGGTACCTCCGCCGATGACTCCCTCAGTGGAGAGCTCGGTCGACACCGGTCGGGCGCGCGCCTGGGCCTGGGTCGCGCACCTGCGCTCGGGCGGTACGACGCCGTGGCGGTCGTGGACCTCGGCCGACGCGGCCGACCAGGGGCGGTTCCTGCCGGGTGCCCAGCAGCTGGAGCTCGTACGTCGGCTCAACCTCGCCGGGCAGCCGTCCGCCGCCCTGGTCGACGGGGTCCTCTCGGCGTCCGCGCCCGGCCGCGGCCGCCCGGACCTCGAGCTGGTCGGAGTGGACGAGGAGCGCCGGTTCGGCCCGCCCGCGGTCGACCCCGCGGCCCTCCCGGACGACGAGCTGCTGCGGGTGGCCACGGGGCTGCTCGCCTCCGAACTGACCGGATCAGCGCAATCGCGCCGATCCGGTCGTTCGGGATCGACCGGACCAGCGCCATCGCGCCGAAACCGCCGGGTCAGGGTGCGCTACGAGCTGGCCGGCGACCCGTGGCTGGCGGCGGCGTACACCGCCCAGCTGGTCGCCGACGGCCGGCCGCCCGGCGGCGGCGGCCGATCGGTGCACGTGCTCGGTGCCGACGTGCCCACGATGCTCGCGCACACCTGGGCGGAGCGTGCGTTCGGTGAAGGTGCACCGAGCTGGCCGGAGTTCCTGGCCAGGGTGCGCTCTCGGCGGCGGCTGCCGCGGCGGGTGTCGCTGCCCGAGGTCGTCGACCGGTTCCGGGCCCGGCCGCACACCGGCCAGGTCGCAGTGGTGCTCGACGTCTCGGCGCTGCCCCGACTGGTCGGCGTACGCCGGCTCGACGCCGTGGCCGACGTGGCCGCCCACGCCACCGAGCTCGCGCGCCAGGTCGGGGCCGCCCTGAGCCTCCACGTGCTCCCGGCGGAACAGGCCCGGCTGCTCGACACGGTCCTGCGGCCCCGGCTGGCGACGGTCGCCGGCGGCCTCCCGGCGGTGCCGCCCGAGCACCACGACTGGGTCGAGGACGCGGGATTCGCCCTGCGCCAGCGGCTCCTCCACGCTCGTTACCCTGTGCTGGGGGGCCTGGACGTGCTGCTGACCCCGCCGGGCGACGTCCGCGGGCGCGCGTCCGGCTCGGTCCTCGACCTGGCGATCGAGCTGCTGCTGGAGGAGGAGGGGCGATGAGCCGCAAGGTCCTCCTCCACGTCGGGACGCCGAAGACCGGGACGTCGTACCTCCAGGACGTGCTGTTCCGGAACCACGACGTCCTGGCCCAGGCCGGCATCGCCTATCCGGCCACCCGGCACGACAGCCACTTCCTGGCCGCGCTGGACCTGATGCAGCTGCCGTGGGGCGGGCTGCAGGCCGAGGCGATCGGCGCCTGGGACGAGCTCGCCCGCCAGGTTCGGGACCACGACGGGACGGCGATCGTCAGCCACGAGATCCTGGCCACCGCGTCGCGGGCCCAGATCGGCCGGGCGCTCGAGTCGCTAGGCCACAGCGACGGCACCGAGGTGCACCTCGTGCTCTCCGTGCGTGACCTGGTGCGCCAGATCCCGGCGGAGTGGCAGGAGAACGTCAAGCACCGCGCCCAGCTGTCCTACGGCGCCTTCCTCGACCAGATCACCGACCCCGAGCGCACCAGCCGGATCGGCGCGTGGTTCTGGGGCGTCCAGGAGATCCCTGAGATCCTCGACCGCTGGGGACAGGACCTCTCGCCGGCGCAGGTCCACCTGGTCACCGTGCCGCCGCCCGGCGGTGCGCCGGAGCTGCTGTGGAAGCGGTTCAGCCAGGCGTTCGGTCTCGACGGCATCGACCTCGACCTGCAGGGCGAGCGCCAGAACCCGTCCCTCGGCGCACCCGAGACGACGCTGGTGCGCCGGATCAACCGCAGGGCGAACGCCGAGCTGGCTCCGGCCGAGTACCGCCCACTGGTCCGCGAGCTGCTCGCCCACCAGACCCTCTCCCGGCGGACCCGGTCGCCGAGGCTGGCCCTGCCGCCGGACCTGCACCCGTGGGTGCAGGAGCTCTCCGCATCGTGGATCGCGGAGATCGAGGCCCGCGGGTACGACGTGGTCGGCGACCTGGGCGACCTGGTGGGCGCCCCGCCGGTCAGTGAGTACGCCGACCCGGACCGGCCCCGCGAACGGCAGGTCGCGTCGGCCGCCGTCGATGCGATCACGGCCCTGCTGCTCGACAACGCCCGGATGCGCCAGGACGAAGCCCGGCTGCACGCCGAGCTGGCCGACGTGCGCCGCGCGCTCGAGCGGGCCCACGCGACCCCGTCGTACCGGCTCCGGCGCGGGATCGTCGCACGCCTGGAGGGCAGTCGCCTCGGTCGTGCGGCGCTCGGTGTCTACCGGCGGGCGCGGGGCAGGAGCTCACGGTCGGCGTAGCGGCCCACCCGCCAGGTGATGAAGGCGTCCGCACCCAGCCCGATGAAGCCGCCGGCGATCGGGATCCGCCGCCCGACCGTCGTGGCCAGCCGCTTGCCGGCCACCTTGGTCACCAGCTCTGCGGCCACCTCGGCGGAGATCAGCCTGTCGAGGTGGGGATCGTGGATCGGGGCGGTGGCGATCGCCATCGGCGGCGCGGGCAGCTTGCGCTTCCTCACCAGCGCGTCGACGACGTCCTCGCCGAGCATCGTGGTGAGGATCGCGTTGCGGACCCTGGGGTCCTCGAGGTCGTAGCCGCGCAGGTGTGCGATACCCGCGATCATCCGGGACTGGATCAGCGCCAGCCCGGTGATGTTGGTGGGGATGGTGAGCGCCATGGTCACCACGCCGCCGAGGTTGGTGACGAACCCCTGCGCGCCGGCGTAGCGCACGTGGTTCTCGATCACCTCGTGGACCGCTCGCTCGACGTCGCCCTTCTGCTCCTTCAGCTGGGCGTCGGCGGCTCGCGCGGCCGGCGGCAGCGGCCCCACGCCGGCGATCGCGCGGTGCAGGGCCTCGCGGACGAACGACGTGGTCAGCCCGGGTGCGAGCTCGCCGATGCGCGGCCCGAGCTGCTTGCCCACAGCGCCGGCGGCCTTGCTGGTCACACCCATGGGATCGATCCTACGAAGGGGCCGGTGAGCCTCATGGTGACCGCAGTTCGGCGGGGGCCGCTAGCGTCGGCCGCGTGCCGGTCGAGCCACCTCCGACGCCCTGGGTGTTCCCGGACCCGCGCGACGCCGAGGACGACCTGGTCGGGATCGGCGCCGACCTGGCGCCGGGCACGCTGCTGGCGGCGTACCGCCGCGGCATCTTCCCGATGCCCGAGCACGGCGTGCGGCCGCCGATGCACTGGTTCTCGCCCGTCGACCGGGGGATCGTGCCGCTCGACGGGTTGCTCGTCTCGCGGTCGCTGCGCCGCTCCTGCCGGGAGTTCGAGATCCGCGTCGACACGGCGTTCGATGAGGTGATCACGGCCTGCGGCGACCCGCGTCGCGACTCGGGCTGGATCACCCGCGACATCGCCGAGGCGTACGGCGAGCTGCACCGCCTCGGCTGGGCTCACTCGGTCGAGGCGTGGCGCGACGGCGAGCTGGCCGGCGGGCTCTACGGCGTCGGGATCGGCGGGCTGTTCGCGGGCGAGTCGATGTTCCACCGCGCTCGGGACGCGTCGAAGGTGGCGCTGGTCGCGCTCGTCTCGCTGCTGACCGGTGACGACGTCGAGGGCCGGCTGCTGGACGTGCAGTGGGTGACGCCGCACCTGGCTTCTCTCGGAGCCGTGGAGGTTCCGCGCCGGAGGTATCTCGAGCTGGTGGACCGGGCCCTGTCCTTGCCGGCTCCGTCGGCATGGAATCGTGTCGCTGACGCGCCGAACCAGGAGGACACATGAAGCTCGGACTTCTCGTCGCTGGCCTCGTCCTCGTCGCGGGCGGTGCGGTCGGCTGCGGCGGCAACGACGACGGCGGGAGCAGTGGTGCCGACGCGCCGACCACCGAGGAGTTCTGCGGCGCCCTGCAGGACTTCCAGACCCAGTACGCGGCCGCGGACCCGACCAAGGACCTCAAGGCCTACGTCAAGACGATCAAGGACGCCGCGGCCCAGCTGGCGAAGGGCGGTACGCCGGACGGCATCCCGTCCGACGCCGAGGCCGGCTTCGACCTCACGGTCACCAAGATCAAGGGCCTGTCGGACAGCGCGACGGTCGACGACCTCGCGCAGCTCGGCGACGTCGACGAGGCCGACCAGAAGAAGCTCGACGCGTTCGGCGACTACGTCGCCAAGACCTGCCCGGAGCTCGGCAACCAGCCCAGCGGTGAGACCAGCTAGGGACTAGACGACGACCGGCGGCTGGCCGCTCTCGCTGACCATGTCGCGGCCCGCGGCCTCCCACTCGAGCATCCCGCCGTCGAGGTTGACCGCGTCTCGGCCCTGCTGGACCAGCCACGTCACCACGCGCGCCGACCGGGCGCCGACCTTGCACACCACCAGGGTCTGGCCGTCCGGCAGCTCGTCGAGGCGGCCCGGCAGCTCGGACATCGGGACGTGGAGCGCCCCGTCGATGTGGCCGTGGTGCCACTCGACCGGCTCGCGGACGTCGAGGACGACGAGCCCCTCGGGCAGCGGGTCCGGTACGCCGGAAATTGCCACGGTGGGGGTGCCGTCCATGTGGTCAAGTTGACCACGTGCCGGCCGGCCTGGATCTGACCACCCTCGTGGTGGCGATGGTGGCGGCGCTTCTTCTCGCCGTCGTATCGGCCGTGGCCGGGTTCGGTGGCGGCGTGGTGCTCCTGCCGGTGTTCGTGGCCCTCTTCGGCCTCCGGGTCGCCGTACCCGTGCTGACGCTGACCCAGCTCGTCTCGAACGGAAGCCGGGTCGCGCTGAACCGGCGCGGGATCGACCGGCCGCTGGTGGGCTGGTTCGCCCTCGGCGCCGTGCCCTGCGCCGTGGCCGCGGGGCTGCTGTTCGTGGCCGCCCCGCTGGACTTCCTGGAACGGTTGCTCGGGGTGCTGCTGCTCGTGTTCGTGGTGTGGCGCAGGGTGTGGCCCCGGCCTCCGCGGCTGTCGTCGACGGCCTTCGTCGGTGTGGGCGCCGCGTCCGGCCTCGGTTCGGCGCTGGTGGGGAGCGTGGGTCCACTGACCGCTCCGTTCTTCCTGGCGCGAGGGCTGGTGAGAGACGCCTACATCGGCACCGAAGCCGCCTCCGCGGTCGTCATGCACGCCGCCAAGCTGCTGGCCTACGGCGTCGGTGCCCTGCTCTCGACCCGCGTGCTCGTGCTCGGAGTGCTGCTCGCCCCGGCCACGATGGTGGGAACGTGGGTCGGTCGGCACGTCGTACACAGGATCAGCGACCGGGCGTTCGTGGTGGTGGTCGAGGCGGGGCTGGTGGTGTCCGGGCTGCTGCTGCTCTTCGGGGTGGCGTGACTACTTGAGCAGCTTGCTCATCCGCCGGTCGGCGAGCGGCTTGCCGCCCGTCTGGCAGGTCGGGCAGTACTGCAGGCTGGAGTCGGCGAACGACACCTCGCGCACGGTGTCGCCGCAGACGGGGCAGGCCTCGCCGGTGCGGCCGTGCACGGCGAGGTTCGACTTCTTCTCGCCCTTGAGCTCGCTCATGGCCAGACCGCGTGAGCGCTCGACGGCGTCGCCCAGGGTGATGCGGATCGCGTCGTACAACACGACCAGGTCGGTGTCGTCCTCACCCTCCAGCAGGGAGGCTGCGGGCTTGAACGGCGACATGCGCGCGGCGTGCAGGATCTCGTCGGAGTAGGCGTTGCCGATGCCGGCGATGGTGCCCTGGTGCCGCAGGACGCCCTTGATCTGCTTGCGGCCCTCGGCCAGGAGGATCTCCCGGAACCTCTCCAGCGTGAAGTCGTCGGTCAGCGGGTCGGGGCCGAGGGTGGCGATGCCGGGGACGTCCTGCGGGTCGCGGACGAGGTAGATCGCCAGCCGCTTCTTGGTGCCGGCCTCGGTGATGTCGAGGCCGGACTGGTCGTCGAGGATCACCCGGGCAGCGAGCGGGTTCTTCCCACCTGGCCGAGGCGGCACCGTCGGCACCTCGTCCCGCCAGCGGATCCAGCCGCCGCGGGCCAGGTGGATCACCAGGTGCAGCCCGCCGACGTCCAGGTCGAGGAACTTGCCGTGCCGGGTCACGTCGTCGACCAGCAGCCCCTCGAGCGCGCGCAGGGGCGGGTCGAAGGTCTTGAGCGCGCTGAACGCCGCGATGTGCACGGTCGCGATGGCGTGCCCGTCCAGCCGGCCCTTGAGGTCCAGGGCCAGCGCTTCCACCTCGGGGAGCTCGGGCACTCCTGAAGTCTAAGAGGGCCCGCCCACCGGGATAGTCCGTGACGTTTGTGTGGGTCGTACGCCGGTTGAACCGCACAAGCGTCACGGACTATCCCGGCTGGGCGAACCGGTGACAGCCACTTGGACGAGGGGCATCATTGCGAGATGAGTGCCGCCCGGCCGCTGCCCGCGGTGGGGTCGATCTTCTTCGACGCCCGCGGCGACGACCGTGCGCTCCGGGTCTCCTGGCACTCCGAGTCCGACCTCGTGGTGCTCTCCCTGTGGCGCGACAACGTCTGCGTTGCGTCGTTCCGGCTCGCCGTCGACGAGGTGCCGGTGCTGATCGACCTGCTCCGCGAGGGGCTCGACCGCGCGTACGACGCCAGCCGCAGCCGGTTGGCCTGACCCCTCGAGGAGATTCACCGGGTACCCGGTGAAACTCCTCCTTCCCGCATGAAACTTGACGGGGGAAGCGCCAGATTCGCGAGGGCAGGACGCGCCGTGGCCCGAAATCTACGATATCCGCTAGAGACGCCCATACCGTCGTAGCCATGGACCCGGTCCGCAACCCTTACGCGCCCGGCGCGGGTCAACGACCGCCCGAGCTGGCCGGCCGTGACGAGCAGCTGCGCGCCTTCGACGTCGTGCTGGAGCGAGTCGCGCGGCACCGGCCGGAGCGCTCGCTGGTGCTGACCGGGCTGCGCGGGGTCGGCAAGACCGTGCTGCTCAACGCCATGCGCGGTCAGGCGGTGCGCAAGGGCTGGGGGACCGGCAAGCTCGAGGCCCGCCCGGACCAGTCGCTGCGGCGGCCCCTGTCCAGCGCACTCCACCAGGCGGTCCGCGAGCTCGCGCACCCGGACGCCGACCACGTCCTCGGCGTGGTCCGCTCGTTCGCCGAGCGGCAGGCCGGACCCGACGCCAAGCTGCGCGACCGGTGGAGCCCGGGCATCGACGTGCCGGCGGTGCGCGGAAGAGCCGACTCCGGTGACATCGAGATCGACCTGGTCGAGCTGATGAACGACGTGGGCGGCCTGGCCGCCGACCTCGGCAAGGGCGTGGCGGTGTTCGTGGACGAGATGCAGGACCTCGGTCCCGACGACGTCTCCGCGCTCTGCGCCGCCTGCCACGAGGTCAGCCAGTCCGGGCTGCCGGTGATCGTGGTCGGTGCGGGGCTGCCGCACCTGCCGGCGGTGCTCAGCGCCAGCAAGTCCTACTCCGAGCGGTTGTTCTCCTACCAGCGCATCGACCGCCTCACCCGCGACGAGGCCGACCGGGCGCTGACCGCGCCGGCCGCCGAGGAGGAGGCGGCCTACGACGACGACGCGCTGGCCGCGATGTACGCCGCCACCGGCGGCTACCCCTACTTCATCCAGGCCTACGGCAAGACGGTCTGGGACCAGGCGCCGCGCTCGCCGATCACGGTCGCCGACGTCGTGGTCGCTGCTCCCGAGGCGGAGCGCGAGCTCGCGGTCGGCTTCTTCGGCAGCCGCTACGACCGCGCGACGCCTGGCGAGCGCGACTACCTGCGAGCCATGGCCGATGCCGCTGGTCCCCACTCCGATGCGGTCGGCTCGGTCGCCACCGCCGAGGTTGCCGACGTCCTGGGCAAGAAGCCGCAGTCGCTCTCCCCGGCGCGCGACTCGCTGCTAAAGAAGGGGCTGATCTACTCCGGCGAGCGGGGCCGGATCGCGTTCACGGTGCCGCACTTCGGGCGCTACCTCCGCGCCCAGGCCTGAGGGTCTTAGCCCGCAGCGGCCCGAGACCGGTGTCGAAGATAAGGATTTAGCCGGATTCCCCGAAGCCGACTCACGACGAGTGTTGATGACGTCAGCAGGACCTCACTCAGGAGGACGTCATGTACTCGATCACCAACAGCCCCGGAATGGCCCTCGACCTCGCCCACGCCATGCAGGACGAGCACCGCCGCCAGGCCAACCCCACCCGTCGTACGCCGAAGCAGCCGAAGGTCGAGAGCAGCCGGAAGGCCTACTGGTGGCCGACCCGGCCCTGGACGCGCCCGGCCGCGCTGGCCTGACGTTCAGTCGACGAGCCCGAGCCGACGACCCGTGGCCGCGGCTTCGGTGCGGTTCGCCGCCCCGAGCTTGGTCAGGATCCGCGACACGTGGACCGAGACCGTCTTCGGCGACATGAACAGCTCGGTCGCGATCTGCTGGTTGCTCCGCCCGTCGGCGACCAGGCCGAGCACCTCGACCTCGCGGGCGGTCAGCGGTCCCGGGCCTGTTCGCGGAGCCACTGGCCCGACCGTGAGCCGGCCACGCCGGGCCACCGCCAGGACCTCGTCGCCCAGCGGCTTCGCGCCGAGTTGGAGACAAATCTCGTGGGCCTCGGAGAGCGCCTCGGTGGCGGCAGTCGCGTCGCCGTCACCGAGCGCCGCCTCCCCGAGGAACCGCAGGCAGGTGGCGACGTCGTACGGCTGGCCGCACTCTCGCCAGCCGGCCACCGCCGGCACCCAGTCCGCAGCCGTGTCCCCACCGCGGCTGCGGGCTGCGTGCGCCTGGGCCTCGGCCCACCACGCCGCGCCGCGAGGGCCGGGATGGGCCAGTGGCTGGGCGGCGACCATGATGCGGTCGACGAGGGCCGCGGACTCAGCGACATGGACGTGATCGTGCCGCTCCACCAAGGCGGACTCGGCTCGGAGCGCCGTCAGGGCGGCGAACGGAAGCTCCTCGGTCCGGCCATGCGGCGTCGACTCCCAGGCGCGGGACAGCACCACCCGGCACTGCGCCAGATCGCCCTCGGCAGCCGCGAGCGCGGCGAGCTGGGCGAGGACGTAGATCGGCGGTGCCCGATCGGCCCAGGGATCCGGTCCGGCGTGCGCTTCCACGCGACGCGAGATGCGCCGTGCCGCGACCAGATCGCCACGCCGGCGATGGACCTCGGCGATGTGGGTGCGGAGGAGGTCACTGGGCAAGAGGACCTCGTCCTCGTCGCCCAGCTGGGGACCGCGCCCAAAGCCGTGGCGGCCACCTCGAGTGCGTCGTCCCAGCGGCCGACGGCGATGTGGGCGAGCGCGAGGTTCTCCGCGAGCGCCTGGTAGATCTGCGAAAGAGTGCTCGGGCGGGAGAGGCGTCCCAGCTCGTTCTCGACTACGGCGATCGCATCCGCAGCTCGGCCGAGAAGGATCAGGAACCAGGCCTCGTGAGCGGCGGCGTGCTCGATCCAGCGGCTGACCGCCAGCGCGGCGAGCACGATCGTGAGGTGGGCTTCGATGGAGTCGCGTTTGCGGTGGTAGATCGGCCGGGCCTGCAGGTCGCTCTTGGCCATCCGGAATGACTTCTCGATCTGGAACAGCTGGTGGTAGGCGCCGATCACGAACTCTGGCGTGACCGGGGTGCCGTCGGGGCAGGCCCGCAGGTTGGTCACGTAGCCCTTGAGCCCGGCCAGTGCCCGGGCCTTGTCCTCCAGCTCGCGGTTCACGGTGCGGGTGCCGCCAGACAGCCGGACGAACCTGTTCCGCTTCACCGGGGTCTGCCCGGCGACGGCTTTCTCGGCTTTGGCGACCTGCTCGTCGATGCCGCGGAGCGTGCGGCGGGCCCGGTCGGCCTTGTACTGGTAGTAGATGACCTGGTCGCGGCGGCCGCCGCCGGGCCGGCCGGCCAGGGCTGGGTGAACACGTGCCCGTCAGGGATGTCCTGGCCGGGGTGCTCGCGCCGCCACTGCGCGACCAGGTACGGGACGTCCGGGATACGGCGCACCGAGGATGAACGACAGGCCCGCGGCCTCGATCTGCTTCTGGTTGCTCTCGGACACCATCCCCGCGTCCGCGACCACGGTCACGTCCGGGAGCTGGTGCGCGGCCATGAACGATTCGATGACCGGCAGCATCGTCTTGGTCTCGGCCTTGTTGCCCTCGAACGCGGACACCATGAGCGGGAACCCGTCGGCGCCGGTGAGCAGGTAGGAGTTGACCAAGGGCGCGGTGCCCGTCTTGCGGCGGGTCCGTTTCCCTTGGCCGCTCCTCCAAACCTGGCGTGCCAGTTTCCCGGCACCAGGCTTTCCCCGAGGAAGATGGGTGTTCGACTTCGCGGGTCAGGCGGCCCAGGGGGCAGGGATCTGGTTGCCCCGGTAGTGGTGCCGCCGGATGCGGACACGTGCCGGGTGGTCCAGGAGGTATCCCGAAGCGGACGGCCACCACGGGTCTTCGTGGTAATACGTCCGTTTGACCCACTGGGCATTCCGTTGCCGGTGCTTCGCGCGCAGCCACCGCCACGTCCGCCACCACAGGTAGCGGTCGATGTCTCGGAACGCTCGCTTTGACGCGCCGGTCCGGAAGTAGTTCGCCCAGCCGCGGGTGATCCGGTTGAGTTCCAGGATCACGACCATAGGGTCGCGGCCGGTGACCTGCCGGTTGGTGATCGCCTTGATCTTCCTCCTGACCGAAAGCAGGGCCTTCTGTGAGGGGTAGGTGTAGACGTATCGCCGGTTGCTTCCCCACTGGGTATGCCGCTGGATGCGGAACCCGAGGAAGTCGAATCCCTGGTCGATGTGCACGGCGTGAGTCTTGGCCAGCGACAGGCGCAGCCCCATAGTGCCGAGCACCGTCTCGACTTCCTCGCGCAAGGCGTGAAGGTGAGAGTCGGTGCCGTGGACCAGCACGACGAAGTCGTCCGCGTATCGGACGAGGCGGTAGGACGCGCCGCCCTTCTTGCGGTGCCACCATCGTGCCGAGGCTGTGCTGCCTTGCGCGCCCCATTTCGCATCGAAATGCTCATCGAGCACGCTCAAGGCGATGTTGGCCAGCAGCGGTGAGAGGATCCCGCCCTGCGGTGTCCCGGCAGGGGTGTCGCGGACGAACCCATCTTCCGCTAGCACCCCGGCTTTCAGGAACGCGCGCACCAGAGCCACGACCCGCTTGTCCTTGATCCGGTCTCGCACCCTGTCCAGCAGGGCAGTGTGTGAGATCTCGTCAAAGCAAGCGTGGATGTCACCTTCGAACACCCGCACATACCCGTTGTGGGCATGCATGCGAATGTCTTCGATGGCATCGTGGGCACGGCGTCCAGGCCTGAAGCCGTAACTTGAGGAGGAGAACTGCGCCTCGAATACCGGCTCCAGCACGAGCTTCAACGCGGCCTGGACCACCCGGTCAGCGACCGTGGGGATACCCAGGGCCCGCAGCTTTCCGCCCGCTTTCGGAATCATCGCCCGCCGCACCGGGAGCGGAGCGAAGGCACCCGACCGCACCTGCTCACGCAGATCGGCCAAGAACCCCTCCACCCCGCCTGTCAGCGCCTCGATCTGAGACGCCACGCGCCCGTCGATCCCCGCGCTGCGCGCCCCGGTGTTGCCCCGGACCCGTGTCCACGCCGTGAGCATGAACGCCGGATCCGCGACCAGGTTGAACAGATCATCGAACCGGCGGCCCGGCTCGGCCGCCGCCCATCTATGCAGTTTGGCTTGAATCCCCACTACCCGGTCAGCCGCCTCAGCAGGCGTACCTGTCCAGGCGCCGATGTTCACCGGCGCGCCTTGTGGCATGACCATGCCGTTCCTGCGCTCCTCGCTGTGGCCCTTCCCCATGCAGACGGCTCTCCCGTCCTCGGAGTACTACGGCCACTCCGCCCCGCGCCAGCCCGCTCAGCGGGCAGTGCGCCTCGCCCGCGACACCTGGCTGGTGCTGCACGGGCCGAGCCGGCACGGTTCCCATGTTCACTGTGTCCCGGTCATCGAGTGAGGCACCCAGCTCAGCCCCGGCGGCCCCCGCCCCGCACGCAGACTCGCGGGACAGGCTTCCCGGACGAGCGGCTCCCGCCCAGACGGGGGCAGCGCCTATCGGATGAGCGCTGCCCGCACCGCAAATACCGGCCCATATCCGCCAGATTTCGAGCCGGGTGATCCTAACGGGGAATCACACACTGGTTCCTTGCGTATACCTTCTCGACTCGCTCGCCGGACCCGCGCCATCTGGCAGTGCTGGCACGTCCCGACTTTGTCAGGGCCGCTTGCCACCCAGCCCGCAACACTCCCGCACGGGCCAGGCTGCCCTCAGCTTCAACCCACCTCCTGCGACAGACAGGCCAGGGAGGTCTCCCACCTCCCCCGAACACACAGCGCCTCATGGCGCACGCCGATGGTGATCTGCGGCTCC